>NZ_JASJUU010000010.1:0-111829 GCF_030125375.1 Pseudoalteromonas umbrosa
ATAAATTGACTATATAGTCACTCATAAGAAATTGAGACTCTAAATATTTTGTTAGAACTCAATCTGTACGAGTGCCCACACAGATGATTGCTTCATATTTTTAAAGAACAGTGTAACTAACTCTCGGTTAGTTACCGCAGCCTTGCTGCGAAGTGGAGCGCCATATTAACCGCTTCACTTTTAAAGTCAACTAGAAAATTTAATTTTTTAATTAATCTTTCAATTTAACTTTAACCTTCACTTTAGTTTGCGTTTTCTCTCGCATCCCCCGTGTCAGTGGGTGCGCATTATAGGGAGCTGAGAAAATTGTGCAAGCACTTTTTAGAGAAAACTTATAAAAATACGCTGCTCGCGCAATTATTGAGCTAAACACACTAAAAGTGTACATTAAGCATTCGATTGTAGGTTTGTTATCTCTCTGTAGAGATTTAAATCATTAAACTCTACACTAGTGCTATCTTCTTTTTAGAGTCTTAAAATCATGTTAAGAACGTATAAAGGTATCGCCCCTAAGTTATCTGAAGGGGTATATGTAGATGAAAGCGCAGTTTTAGTTGGCGATATTAGTATTGGCAAACATAGTAGTGTGTGGCCTTTAGTGGCCGCGCGTGGCGATGTTAATTATATCACTATTGGTGAGCGGACCAATGTACAAGATGGCAGCGTTTTACATTTGACACGTAAAAGTCAAACAAATCCTGAAGGCTACCCTTTGATCATCGGTGATGATGTGACTGTTGGCCATAAAGTTATGCTACACGGCTGCAAGCTAGGCAATCGTATCTTGGTCGGTATGGGTGCGATTGTCATGGACAATGTCACCGTTGAAGATGATGTCATTATTGGTGGCGGTGCGCTAGTCCCACCTAACAAGACGCTGGAGTCTGGCTATTTATACGTTGGCAGCCCAGTCAAGCAAGCTCGTAAATTAACAGATCAAGAGCTCGCTTTTTTAAAAGTCTCCGCGCAGAATTACGTAGAGCTTAAAGATGAGTATTTAGAGGAAGGTTAACTCTATTTCACCAGATGCCGAATAGCTTTCATCCTCTATGAGCTCTTCGGCTTGCATTTCATAATCAAACTGATGATTTCTAAAATGCACCAAAGGTTCTTCTAGCGTTGCAGGTACCGCAATTACACATGGCACTATCATGCCAGAAACCATGGCAGTAAAGACTAATCGACTAAGAGCAACATCATAGTGAATATCATCATTAAATAAGACCGCTTGATTCATGATTATTTTACCCTTTCCAATACCGCTTCAACATTTGGAGATTTACCTCGCCACACAGTATACGCTTCAGCAGCTTGCCCAACTAACATGCCAATACCATCAATTAGCTGACAATTTGAATTATGCGTCGCTATCCAGTTTAAAAAGCTCGTCTGCGTATCACTATAAAACATATCGTAGCCCCAACTTGTCTGCGCCACGACATTACTTGCAATATTCGGTATGTCACCGGTGACGCTCGAGGATGTCGAGTTTATCACACCTGTGTAAGGTAAATGTGGGATTTCATTGAGTGCCACAGCCGTGACTTCACCGTAAGAGGCAAATAACGTCGCTAATTGTTGCGCTTTTGACACCGTACGATTTGCTACTACGATGTGTTTAACACCAGCCTGCAATAATGGATATATACACCCCCTTGCTGCACCACCAGCGCCCAAGAGCAAAATGACAGCATCTTGTAATTGCACTTGATGTCTGAGTAAATCCGATACTAGGCCAGCACCATCCGTATTATCACCTAATACTGTTCCATCATCTTGTCGCTTTAATGTATTAACAGCGCCAGCCAGTTTTGCCCGCTCAGTTAGCAGATCAGCATAATTAAATGCTTCTTCTTTGAACGGTAAAGTGACATTCGCGCCAAGTCCGCCATCTACAAAGAACGCATTGATACTATTAACAAAGCCATCTACCGGCGCCAATATAGCGGTATAGTCAATCTGCTCATTAAGTTCAGATGCAAATTGCGAATGAATCTCTGGCGATTTAGAATGCTTTATCGGGTTACCAAAAACCGCGTATTTATCCATTTTTAGCCTAACAATAGTGATAGTGAATGAAGCAGTTAATTAAACGTATCTTTAATAAAGATGCAAGTGAAGATCCTAAGACATCGCAAAATCATCATGCACCTAACCCCGAGCGCACGCCCTATGAATTAATTGGTGGTGAAAAAGGGGCGCTCGCTTTAGCAAACCGTTTTTATGATGTTATGGAAAGCGATCCCTATGCAAAACCACTTTACGACATGCACCCACTGCCACTTGATAGGATCCGTCAGGTATTTTTTGAATTCTTGTCTGGTTGGTTGGGTGGTCCTGACTTATTTGTCGAAAAGTATGGTCATCCGCGTCTGAGAATGCGCCACATGCCTTTTACTATCAACCAAGACCTGCGTGACCAATGGATGTATTGCATGGATAAAGCATTAGATGCTGAGATTGATAACCCACTACTGCGTGAAGGCTTAAGAAAGTCGCTGGCACAATTAGCGACACATATGATTAACCAAGACTAGTGTGCTATTTGTAATTTTGCATTAGCGAAGTCACTTTTGCGCTGAGTCAAATGGTACAGGATTATTCACACGCATAATGGATGCTTAATTTCTATTAGGTGCGATGCGTGTGAAGTCTATTCAACATAAAATATATGCCCTGCTCGCCGTTACTGGTGTATTGGTACTCATAGCCAGTATCTTGAGCAATAGTAGTCAACAAAAAAACCTCGCCGAGCAAACTGTCGAAACCAATATTCGATTACTGGCCGATAATTACTTCGACTCTATCAATACCATGATGCTCACCGGCACTATGTCTAATCGACATATTCTCGGGGAAAAGCTTCGTAACCATGACAATATTGAAGATGCTCACATCGTCCGTGGTGCTCAAGTCAATAAACTTTACGGCCAAGGAAATACCAACGAATCCCCACAAACGGATGCTGAACATGCGGCACTCAGAGGTGAAGAGCTCTTAGTCATCGAGCAACGCGGTGATGAGCGAGTTATGACTTACCTAAAACCCATGGTTGCCAGTGCTGATTACAAAGGCACAAATTGCTTAGGTTGCCATCAAGCGCAAGAAGGTGATGTGTTAGGTGCAGTCAAAATCAGCTACTCTCTGAGCGATATCGATAATACTGTCGATACCAATACCATATTTAGTACCGCACTACTAAGTACCATCTTTGCCACTGCGTTCATCATTTTAGGTGTCTTATTCCGCAAACTATTTATCGTTCGCTTAAAAAGGCTTGGTAAAACCATGCGCCTTGCTACGTCCAACCAAGATTTAAGCTTACGTATTGAAGATGATATAGATGATGAGCTAGGCCGCCTTGCTACTAACTTCAATAAAATGATGGCAGCCTTTAAAGATAGTATCGCCGAGGTGTCCCGTTCATCAAAAATCCTGATCCACTCTGCGGAGCATATATACACCGCTGCAGAAACCACAGAAGAAGCAATACAAGCGCAAAAACAAGGGACAGATTCGGTCGCTGCCGCAATCAATGAACTAGAGAGTTCATCCAGTGAAGTAAAAAATACCACCCACTTTGCCTCTGAAAAGTCTGACAGTAGCAATCACCTTGCGGAGCAAAGTATGTCGATTGCCCACACCACAGAGCAAAGTATCAATCAATTAGCCGATGATATTCGAGATGCGGCTAATCAAGTCAGTCAACTGCAAACACAAACTCTTGCCGTTGGCAAAGTGCTAGAGGTGATAAGCAGTATTGCAGAGCAAACGAATTTGCTGGCGCTGAATGCTGCTATAGAAGCCGCACGCGCAGGAGAAGCTGGCAGAGGGTTTGCTGTGGTTGCCGATGAAGTGAGGACTCTGGCAACCCGTACTCATGACTCTACTGATGAGATACGCCGCACCATAGATAAATTACAACAAGAAGCACAACAAACCGTCAGCGCAATGACGGCTTCCTGTGCTGAAGCGGATGATCGCGCACAGCAAGTGCAACAGGTTGCTCAGGCGTTAAAGGATATTTCATCTCAAATGCATGAAATCAATGCACTCAATGTGCAAATTGCCGATGCCACGGAGCAACAAAATCAAGCTGCTGAAGAGATCAACCAAAGTGTCGTCGCCATTCGTGATAATGCCGAGCAATCATTGGAGGATGCCCACGGTAGTAAACGAGTCAGCGAAGAACTACTCGAGCTAGCACGCTCTTTAGACGAGCAGGTGCGAGGATTCACATTAGACTAACCAATAAAAAAGGAGCATCATGCTCCTTTTTTAATAACTCAATCTTTGATAGCTCAACCAATTTATGAGAGCGAGTCTATATTCAACCAATCTTGTGGTTTTAAGAAATGCTCATATAACTTTGCTTCATTAGAGCCAGACTCTGGGGTGAAGTCATACTCCCATCTAGCTAATGGCGGCATCGACATCAAAATGGACTCCGTACGACCACCACTTTGCAAACCAAATAGTGTGCCTCTGTCCCATACTAAATTGAATTCAACATAGCGACCTCGACGATAAAGCTGAAATTCGCGCTCTTGCTCAGTCACCGGGGAAGCCTTCCTGCGCTCAATGATGGGAACATAAGCAGGCAAAAAGCCTTCGCCAACGGCTTGCATAAAGGCAAAGCTCTTATCAAAGCCCCATTCATTCAGATCATCAAAAAATAATCCACCTACGCCACGGGTCTCATCACGGTGTTTTAAGTAAAAATAATCATCACACCACTTTTTATACCGCGGATACACGTCATCACCAAATGGGTCACATAGGTCTTTTGCGACTTGGTGCCAGTGCTTAACGTCTTCCAAATACGGATAAAACGGCGTTAGATCAAAACCACCGCCAAACCACCAAATTGGCTCCTCGCCTTCTTTTTCGGCAATGAAAAAACGTACATTGGCGTGACTGGTAGGTATATGTGGATTTTTTGGGTGAATAACCAAAGAGACACCACAAGCATGAAAACTTCGCCCTGCTAATTCTGGTCGATGCGCTGTTGCTGATGCAGGCATTGACGCGCCAAAAACATGAGAATAATTGACACCCCCTTGCTCAATGACATCACCACCTCTAAGCACACGCGTTCGACCGCCGCCGCCTTCTGCACGCTCCCACTTATCTTCCACAAATTTACCACTGCCGTCAGCTTGCTCTAAGCCCGCACAGATAGCATCTTGCAGCTGCAGTAAGAATTCCTTGACCGTCTCTAAATTGACTTTGCTCACGCACTTAGCTCCTAAATACTTTGCCTGTCATGGCATCACGGATTTGGCTTGGTGCAGTGCGACCACCTAATTCACCCGCTTGATAAAAGCCAACACGTTCATTAAACATAGCTTTGGCTTCATCAATGGTCATTGCAGGCTCTTCACCACTGAAGTTAGCACTGGTCGATACGAGTGGCTTACCAAATGTCTTACACAGTTGTTTCACAACAGGGTGATCGGTCACTCGAACCGCAATACTCGAATGCTCACCCGTTAGCCATTTTGGTGTAGTCGATTTTGCAGGTAGAACCCAGGTGACCGGTCCTGGCCATGCTGAAAAGATCTCTGCACGCTTATCCATTGGGATTTTTGCGTCATCGACATAGTCTAAGCACTGGGCAAAATTGTCAGCAATCAGGATCAGGCCTTTTTCAATTGGGCGCTCTTTTAACGCTAAAAGTTTATGTACCGCGCTTTCGCTATCCGGATCGCACCCCAAACCAAAAATGGCTTCTGTGGGATAACAGATCAACTCACCTTGCTGCAATGCGTCAATCGCAGATTGCGGCTTAGCTGTTTGATTTTCATTGTGACTCATAGGGATCCTCAATCATATGCTGACAAGCTTTTTGCGGACATTGTAGCATAGCTTTTCCAGCCCGCTTTTTTTGTACCATCACAGGCCAATCGCACTGCTCACACTGATGTGCTACGGGATATTGATTCAAGCTATATTTGCATTTAGGATAAGCATCGCACGCATAAAAAAACTTGCCGTACTTGTTCTGTCTTTTCTGAAGGTGCCCTTTATGACATTTAGGGCACTGAGGAAGCGTATCAGCTTGCTCCTCTTCTTCATGCACAATGAAGTCGCATTCTGGATAACCGGTACACCCTATAAACATGCCATATCGACCATTTCTGATCACCAATGCTCGGCCACATTCTGGGCAAGGTGCATCATCTAATACTTTGATTTCGTTGCTCTCATGATGAGCAAAAGCGCGCATATAATCGCATGTTGGGTAATTGGCACAGCCGAGAAATGCCCCATTTTTAGAGTGCTTGACCACCAGCTCTGAACCACATTTTGGGCAGATCTCATATTCTTTTTCTAATGCATGTTTATCTGCATTAAAAAGAGAGTGATCAATTTTGCTCATTTTTTTACCTTCACTGTGCATGCTTTGCGCTATTTTACTGCGTGTATCAATATAAGGACAATAAAATTACACATATATTAGTTAAGATAGGCGTATTTGAAAGAATTAGAAAAACTGAGGACATGAATTTGCTACGGCACTTTGATAGTTCAAATATGCCGCAGGCATTGTTAGTGTAGTAACCCTGATGGTTGCTCGAAGATTAAATCTTCCATTTGTGCGTAGGCATGCTCTTTTCCAGGTACATTAAATAGCACCATTAAAATCACCCATTTCAAATCATCCAAACAAATAGATGATTTCTCGAGTGCCAGCATACGGTCAACGACCATTTCTCTGGTCGTGCTATCGATCACGCCTATTTGCTCAACAAACATTAAAAAACCTCGGCATTCTACATCGAGTACTCGACATTCTTCAGCCGTATAAATGCGTATCGCTGAGTCTGGTTTTGCGTTTAAGTAAGGAAATTCGTCACTGTGTTGAAGATCTGCTAGTTGCTCTAACCAATCCAAGGCTTTATATATTTCTGATTGATCAAAGCCTGCGCCAACTAACTCATCTGTTAACTGATTTTGCTCTACGAAGATATCCGCTTCGCTGTGAATATAGTTCTCAAATAAATACATCAGGATATCAAACATATTTAACCCCTCGCTAATTTGATGTAGCCGTTTAATACACGTTCTACTTTGTCTTCAAGCTCTAAGTCCAATAGTCTGGCAAGTACCTGCTCTACTGGCCACTGGGTCCTCTGTGCTAAGGTATCAACGTCAGTTACCTCATAACCGAGATTTTGCAAAACGAGGCAAGCCTCCTGTTTTTTCTCACTTTCTATAATATATAGACTGTTTTCGGGTAAAAAGCTCACCTCTTCGATAATATCGCTGACATTTTCAGTCAGCTTTGCGCCCTGCTTTATTAAAAAGTGGCATCCCTCGGATAAACTGTGGCGAATGGAACCAGGAATAGCAAATACCTCTTTATTTTGCTCAATGGCATAACGCGCAGTGACCAGTGAACCACTTTTAATCTCAGCTTCAACCAATAACACGCCCAAAGAGAGTCCTGATATAATTCGATTGCGTCTTGGAAAATTAGTTCCATGGGGTTTAGTACCGGGCAAAAACTCACTGACTATCAAGCCTTGTTCAACAATGCGCCAATACAGCTCGTCATGACGCTTTGGATAAATCACATCTGCACCTGTGCCCAACACCGCGATAGTCCCCCGCACACTATCCAGTGCACCACGGTGAGCAGCGCCATCTATACCTCTTGCCATACCAGAGGTAATAACAAAATTGGCTGCTCCCAATTGCTTAGCAAAATCATACGCATTGTCCACCCCTAACCGAGATGCACTGCGACTACCGACAATGGCAACTTGAGGTTGATGCAGCAGTTCGCTGTTGCCGCGGCAAAATAATAACCAAGGCGGGCTACAAATATGTTTTAGTGACTCAGGGTAATGGGAATCAAAGTAATGGATAATATGAATTTTTGAAGATAAACACTGGGTAAGGATACGATCCACTTTGCGCCAATCTATGGTGACCAGTTGCTGCGCTATGTGGTCACTCAGACCCAGCTGACAAAGTGCAGGTTGAGAAAAAATAAAAAGTTCCGATAATTCTATCTTTTGTTTTAACGCCAAGATGGTGCTCACACCAATGCCACGACAAAGGTATAAGGCCACTGCTTCTCTCAATGATAAATGTGCCATGCTCCCTCCTTGAAGCAATATTTATGTTAATTCGTTACGCTGTCTCCTATCTGAGCTGGTTGAGTCGTTTTCATTACCATCGCGTAACTAATATTGTCATAGACTTTGAATAGCATCAGCTCACCCACCTTTTCACTGGGCATGTGCCACACAGTGCTATTCTCACTGTTTTCCTCACCAAACCAAGACCCTATTTCTCCTACGAGCTTATCAAGACTGCTGGAGTCTTCTAAATACTTTGGCGTCCCACCACGCTCTACGACTGTCGGAGACTGGCGCAATATGTCTAATACACTGCCTTCAACCAATTGCTGCTTACTGCCTACGTTCAGCACCACAACAGACATAGGGCCAAACTCACTGTGTTGACTGCTACTGGCGATAATGGTGCCATCAACCGCCTCCGTAGGCCTACTCATTTTAAATGTCGCTTTAAAATCTTGACCTTGCGGCAATGGCATTAAAAAGTCACCGGCTTTAACTTCTCTTTTAACTGTTTCAATTTTTACAGTGCTCGGCACCCCTTCAGATATATCTCCCGCATTTAAAGCCCGTGCAGTCCCAACCAAAATAGTTTCATATGCCAGTGTTTTTAGACCATCTTTATAAGCACTGCCCCGACGGTAAATACCATAATTCCCGCCTTGAACAAGGTTACCTTTTACATATAACAAATGACCCGTAATGCTCATTTTAAAATTTTTATTGGCACCCAGCACAATGGGATGTCCGTCAATATCATTTTGCTCAAGTGCTTGGTCGTAACTTAAGTAAGGCTCTAGTACAGATAGAGGTAACGTCGGTATCGCGGTGCCTTTTTCCGCTATGATACGCACGTGTGGAGATAATTTTCTTACCCCTTTATCAATTACCAATATCGGATTCCCATGCTCATCCTGTCCGAGCGATAAAATATCACCAGGGTAAATCAAATGCGGATTATCAATTTGCGGGTTTTGCTGCCACAATGCTCGCCACTTCCAAGGGCTATTTAAATACAAACTCGAAATATCCCATAGTGTGTCACCCTTCTTAACCACATACCGCTTGGGCGCGTCAGATTTAACCGTCAAAGTATCGGCCATCGTAGGGAATACAGCTGAAGCTGCCAGTAATAAGGCTGCAATTTGAGATTTCATTCCGAATTCCTTGAGTTATTTTTAGATATTATCCACCAAAACCTGTTAAAGGGGAACGTGAATGGCTAAAATAAGAGCATACATTACCCCATTTATACAGACTGTAAAAGGTATCCATGGCAAAGTTAGAAGTGCTTACATTTCCAGACGAGCGTTTGCGTACAGTGGCAAAACCGGTGGAAGAAGTAAATGATGAAATCCGTCAAATCGTTAAAGACATGTTAGAAACCATGTATGAAGAAAACGGCGTTGGTTTAGCAGCAACACAAGTTGATATTCATCAGCGTATTGTAGTGATTGACGTGTCAGAAGAACGTAATGAACCGTATGTTTTGATCAACCCTGAAATCATCGCCACAGAAGGGACTATGGTCTGCGAAGAGGGTTGTCTCTCTGTACCCTACTCATATGCAAAAGTAGATCGTGCAGAGAAAGTGACCGTCAAAGCCCTTAATGAAAACGGTGAAGAGTACCAATTTGATGCGCAAGAACTGCTTTCAAACTGTGTACAGCATGAGTTAGATCACCTTGCAGGCAAGCTTTTCATTGATTACCTGTCGCCACTTAAGCGCCAACGTATCAAGAAAAAAATTGAAAAAGAAGCGCGCCTAGCGGCTAAAGCGTAATCATACACATTTTTTATTGGACAGATTATTCGTGAATACCCCTTTACGTATCGTGTTTGCTGGCACGCCAGATTTTGCTGCTCGCCACCTTCAAGCATTACTCGACTCCCATCATGAAGTTGTTGCTGTTTACAGTACTCCAGATAAACCTGCTGGTCGCGGTAAAAAACTGAAAGCCAGTGAAGTCAAAACACTCGCTCTAGAGAATAACCTACCCGTTATCCAACCAGCTTCTCTAAAAAACGACGAAGCAAAGCAACAACTTGCTGAGTTAAATGCTGATGTTATGGTCGTGGTCGCATATGGACTGTTACTACCAAAAGCCATATTAGAAACGCCTAAACTTGGTTGCCTTAATGTACACGGCTCTATTTTGCCAAGGTGGCGTGGTGCTGCCCCCATTCAACGCGCTATTTGGGCTGGGGATAAAGAAACCGGTGTGACCATCATGCAAATGGATGAAGGCTTGGATACCGGCGACATGTTACACATCGCCACGTGTCCAATCGATACGCAAGAAACCAGTGCAAGCCTATACGCAAAGCTCGCTGAGTTAGGCCCATCTGCATTGGTAGAAACATTAGATAAGCTCGCAGCGGGTAACATCACCCCAGAAGTTCAGGATGACGCACTATCAAACTACGCAAAAAAGCTCTCTAAGCAAGAGGCTGACATTGATTGGGCCATGGAAGCTGCGCAAATTGAGCGTAATATCCGCGCGTTCAACCCATGGCCAATGTGCTTTACGCAAATGCAGTCACAGACAGTGAAAATTTGGCAGGCTAATGTCGTCGAACAGCAAGGTGAAGCTGGTACAGTTTTGAGCGCAAACAAACAAGGTATTGTCGTTGCGTGTGGTACTCAGGCCTTACAGATCACCCAACTGCAACCGCAGGGTAAAAAGCCAATGTCGGCGCAGGACTTTCTAAATGGTCGCGCTGAATGGGTAACGCCTGGCAATAAGGTAGGTGCCTAATGGCGAATGTACGCGCACTAGCGGCACAAACACTATTTCAAGTCGTGGATAAAGGTCAGTCGCTCACAGCCCAATTGCCTTATGCTAGCCAAAAGCTCCCTGTCAAAGATCGCGCTTTACTGCAGCAAATGTGCTACGGCGTGCTGCGCTATTTGCCGAGCCTTGAAAACTATTGTCAGCAGTTACTTGATCAACCACTACGGGGCAAGCGTCGCGTATTTCAGTTTTTGCTTTATGTCGGTATTTATCAACTTCAGCATATGCGCGTCCCCGCTCATGCTGCGGTAGCTGAAACCGTTAACGCACTTAAGTCATTAGGTGCGCCCGGTATGAAAGGTCTAGTCAACGCAGTACTGCGCAACTTTCAGCGTCAGCAGGTAACACTTGAGCAAAGTGCGAATGAAATCATGGTCTGTCAGTATAACCACCCAAGTTGGTTTATCAAAAAGCTTCAAGCTGCTTACCCTGAAACTTGGACTGACATCCTAGAAGCAAATCAACAACAAGCGCCTATGTGGCTGCGTGTAAATCAGCGTCAAGCCGACACTGTTACCTACGCTAAGCAACTAGATCAAGCAGGCATTGACTATACACTTGATGAATCGCATCCTGATGGTATTTTACTTGACCACCCAGTAGATGTGACAAAATTACCGGACTTCCCAACTGGAGCAAGCTCTGTGCAAGATGCCGCAGCGCAAATGGCCGCTCGCTTATTATCACCGCAAGATGGTGATCTTATTTTAGATGCATGCGCTGCTCCGGGCGGAAAAACCTGTCATATATTGGAACTGGCAGATGCCCAAGTAACCGCATTAGATGCTGACGAGAAGCGTTTAGAGCGCGTCACAGATAACCTCAATCGTTTATCACTAGAGGCGCTATGCGTGCATGGGCTTGCTGATGAACCTGATAACTGGTGGCAAGGCGAGCAATTTGATCGTATTCTGTTAGACGTACCTTGTTCTGCAACTGGTGTGATCCGTCGTCACCCTGATATCAAATGGTTAAGACGCGCAACCGACATTGATGAACTGGCAGCGTTACAAGCTAAAATACTGGATAATATCTGGCCATTGCTAAAGCCAGGCGGTACTTTAGTCTATGCGACCTGCTCTGTATTGCCGGAAGAAAACCACCAGCAGATCAGTGCTTTCTTATCACGCACAGACGATGCAAAACACATTACTTTGCACGCACAAGACAAGGTTGAACAGCCTGGCTTACAATTATTGCCTGGCATCACGGATGGCTTCTATTACGCCAAGTTGCAAAAACTCTAAACGTTGTAAGTTTAAGCTATGAAAATCATTATTTTAGGCGCTGGACAAGTTGGCGGTACACTGGCAGAAAACCTCGTTGGTGAGCAAAACGAAATCACGGTTGTTGATATCGACGGTGAGCGTTTACGTGAGCTACAGGATAAATATGACCTGCAAGGCGTCAATGGACATAGTGCGCACCCAGAAGTGCTCAGGCAAGCGGGTGCCGAAGATGCCGATATGATTATTGCCGTGACCAGTTCCGATGAAGTAAACATGGTTGCATGCCAAGTCGCCTATAGTATTTTCAATACGCCTACAAAAATTGCTCGGATCCGCTCCGAGCAATATCTAGACTATCGCGAAAAGCTATTCCACAACGATGATCTACCCGTAGATCATTACATTGCACCGGAGCAATTGGTCACCAAGTATATTCGTCGATTAATTGATTATCCCGGTGCACTGCAAGTTCTGCAATTTGCAGATGGCATGCTGTCACTGGTTGCGGTCAAAGCATATTATGGTGGCTTACTGGTTGGTTACGCGCTGTCAGCATTGAAAGAGCATATCCCTAATGTTGATACTCGAGTGGCTGCAATTTACCGTCAAGGTAAAGCAATCAAGCCTCTGGGTACAACCGTGATAGAAGCGGATGATGAAGTCTTCTTTATCGCCGCTACTAAACACATCCGCGCAGTCATGAATGAGCTGCAAAAACTAGAGCAATCGTATAAAAAAATCATGATAGCAGGTGGCGGTAATATCGGTGCAGGTCTTGCTCGCTCGTTAGAGAAAAATCATAGTGTTAAACTGATTGAACGCAATCACAGTCGTGCATCTCAGCTTTCTGAAATGCTTGATAATACGGTTGTATTCTGTGGTGATGCCTCTGATCAAGAGCTCCTATCTGAAGAACATATCGAACAAGTAGATGTGTTTATTGCCGTTACGAACGATGATGAAGCCAATATTATGGCTGCCATGTTAGCCAAACGTATGGGTGCGCAAAAAACCATGGTGCTGATCCAACGCAGTGCCTATGTTGACCTTGTGCAAGGTGGTGAAATTGATATCGCAATCTCACCTCAGCAAGCCACGATTTCAGCCCTATTGACCCATGTTCGTCGTGGTGATATCGTCAATGTTTACTCGCTACGTAAAGGTGCTGCAGAAGCCATCGAAGCCGTCGCACACGGTGATGAGAATACCTCCAAAGTCGTAGGTCGAGCGATCCGTGATATTAGATTGCCACACGGCACAACCATTGGCGCAATAGTGAGAGACTCTGAAGTACTTATTGCCCACGATCACACTGTAATTGAGTCAGGTGATCACGTTATCATGTTCTTAATCGATAAAAAGCAAATAGGTGTCGTAGAAAAGCTATTCCAAGTCAGTGCGCTATTTGTATAACACACATCCGAGATGGCCTGTATGCGCCATCTCATCACAGCGAAGATTACTCATTACCCAGTACAGAAATATCAATTAAATAATCTTTGAGTATCGCCTGTACTTGCTTATCTTGGCTGTCTAAATGTATGCCCAATGACACTATGTCTTCTTGGTTTTCTTTCACTCGGCACACTTTACCGACAAGCGTGAGCTTTCGAGCATCTTTGCCCTCAATTAAAATCTCACAAGACAGTTCTTTTAACTCTTCTGGCAAATGCGTTTTCTGAACATCAAACATTAAACCCGCTAAAGAAATATCTTTGATGACACCTACTTCACTTTTCCCTTCAACATTCAATACAGCTGGTATCAAAGTAGGAATACGAGTTTGAGCACGTAGTTTATAGGTTTGCACTTCGTTAGGGTAATATAGATAAATGAGTCTGGCTGGGTGTGTTGTGACAGATTTAATGGTTTCTTTAAATGCGATAATTTGTCCATCACCTTCTTCAGGTAAAGCACGTACAATCACCTCAGTGCCTTCTTTGACATAATCCATTGCTGCCCCCAAGCGCTGGTGGCTGGGGTGGTTTAAAATAATAAATTGATTCTCAAGGGCACCGACAAACTCAGTTTTAATCCGCTTGCGATTGGCTGGCAGTACAATCTCCATATCGACAATACTTCCCGCCCGCATCTGTAAGACTTGCAAACGATTTTCTGCCAACTCTTGTATAGTCATGCTTAATACCTCTAACTATCTCGCTGTGTCTTTTAGCAGTATGACATCGGTTTATGACGCCATCGCATAATTACTATGAATTATCGTCTAGAGAGAGGAAAACTTTAACTTTTAAGCGAGAATTCACACTTGATGATGGGTTGAAAAGCCCATCATCAGACTTTTGGAGGGAGTAAAAAGAGCAACTCTAAAGAACATGACCACGGCATCCTTGCCTTAGTATAAACCCAATATCTAAAGACCTAGCCACGCCAAAACGTTGGCGTAAATAACACTAATAGAGTAAATATTTCTAAACGACCAAATACCATCGCAAGCGTCAAAATCCACTTAGCGGTATCGGTGATATCACCATAGTGCGCAGCCACATCCCCCAAGCCTGGACCTAGGTTATTGAGGCAAGCGGCTGTTGCAGAAAACGCGGTGATATTATCAAGCCCCGTGCCCAGTAGCGCGATCATGATAATTACAAACACCAAAGCATAGGCGGAGAAAAATCCCCATACCGCTTCAACCACCTTGTCTGGTAAGGCTTTTCTACCCAATTTAATCGAATAGATGGCTCTTGGGTGCACCAAGCGATTTAGTTCCCTTATTCCCTGCAAGTACAGTAAAAACACACGAACCACCTTCATCCCACCACCAGTAGAGCCGGCGCAACCACCAATAAAGCTAGAAAAAATCAGTAAAATAGGCAAAAACAGCGGCCAAGCTGAAAAGCTATCGGTTGCAAAGCCCGCTGTCGTACTGATTGAGACAGCTTGGAACAAAGCATGATCTAGTGTCTCATCACCATCGCTATACACTTGATTTGAAGATAATACCGCAAAACAGATCACCACCAGCGCCAGTTGAATAAACAAGAAGACTTTAAATTCAGGGTCGCGTAAATATGCTCGCACACTGCGACTTGCCACCGCCGCATAATGCAGCGAGAAATTAACTGCGGCAATGAGCAAGAACACCACACAGATAAAGTTAATCATCGGGCTATCAAAGTGACCAATCGACGCGTCATACGTAGAAAAGCCGCCTATCGCAATGGTCGCAAACGCATGACAAATGGCATCAAACCAGCCCATTCCAGCAAACTTATACGCCAGCGTACACGCAGCAGTCAGGGCCACATAAATGTACCAAAGGTGTTTTGCCGTATCGGCAATACGCGGCGTCATTTTCGAGTCTTTCACCGGGCCCGGTGTTTCTGCACGATATAACTGCATCCCACCAACGCCAAGCATAGGCAGCACCGCGACCGCAAGTACAATGATCCCCATGCCGCCAAGCCACTGCAGCTGTTGACGGTAAAACAGTACTGACTTTGGTAAATACTCTATCCCAGTTAAGACCGTGGCACCTGTGGTTGTTAAACCAGAAAATGCTTCAAATACCGCGTCGGCAAAAGAGAGGTTAGGTTCATCGAGAAATATAAGAGGTACGGATGCAAACGATCCCAGTACCAACCAAAATAACACCACAATCAAAAAGCCTTCTCGGGCTTTGAGTTCACCGCGTTCTTTTCGGTTTGGGTAATAGGCCATCAGACCAATTAAGACACTAAAGATAAAAGCCAAAACGAAAGGCACACCACCACCATCTTTGTAGATCAAAGACACCAGTGCTGGCGGCACCATAGTCAAACTAAACAGTGCGACGAGTTGGCCAAGAATTTTTATAATGGTACGAAATTGCATAACGCAGATCGCTTGTTGTTATGATTAAACTTGATTGTCTAATACACTCGGGCGTTAGTAAACCTCATAACCCGACAAAGCAATTACTTTTGTAGTTTCATTGTCACACTACCGTGGGTCAGATCAAATATTGACTGAATGGCCAGCTTGGCTTCTCGGGCATCAATCTCTATTTGCCAGCCAATATTTGCTGTAAACGTATGTTGGATATTCAGCACCTGATACTGACTAGCTAAGTGTTGCTCAATGACCCCTTGCAGCGCATAGTCGGACTCACCTATGAGCACTGCTGCAGGTACTTTCACAGCTGTCGTCAGCACATTCAAGGCGTTATTCAAAGTGCCCCCATAGGCTCGAACTAGGCCACCTGTTCCCAGCTTAATCCCCCCGAAATAACGTGTTGTCACCGCGGTAATTTCACCAATGCCAGAACCCATTAAGACATTCAACATGGGTTTTCCAGCCGTGCCATTCGGCTCACCATCGTCAGAAAAGCCCAAGACATGACTGCCTCCTGGTGCCCCAGCCACATGCGCCCAACAGTTGTGACGCGCATCTGGATATGCGTCATTAATACTGCGAATAAATGCTTTTGCATCATCCACTGTAGGGGTATGCGCAACATGCACCAAAAACGTACTTTTTTTGATTTCTTCGTGGTGTGAAATGGTTTCAGTTGGGATTTTATATTCTGACATAAGGTATTTTCTAGCAAAAAGGAGCCTTTCGACTCCTTTTATTAAACAAGCTGAGCCGCACTTGAACCAGTACGACACACCAACATATTAATCTAAGTTAAGATCGCGCGTCATATTCTCTAAACGGTCTTCGTGAACAATAATATTGTCTTCAATACGGATCCCGCCATATGGCTTAAACTGGTCAACCTTATCCCAATTGATATGCTGCGCGTGTTCGCCTTTCGCTAAATCGCTAAGTAATGAATCAATGAAATATAAACCAGGCTCAATGGTAAATACCTGCCCAGCTTCAATGCGTCTTGTACAACGTAAGAATGGGTGCCCTTCAGGTGGTGCCTGATGTGTACCTTGCTCATCAGCCATAAAGCCCCCCATGTCATGTACTTGCAAGCCAATGTGGTGGCCCAATCCATGCGGAAAGAACGTTGATGAAATACCCTTCTCGACAATCTCATCTGCACCTAAGTTCACCACTTTAAAGTCAGACAAAATTTGCGCCATACGACGATGGCAATCAATGTGTAGGTCACCGTACAGTTTGCCCAGCTCTAGTGCATTACCAAGGGCTATTTGATGTTGGTTTAACGCATCTACCATTTCTGCAAATTGCCCTTGCTTAGCAAAGTCATAGGTACGCGTGATGTCTGAAGCATAACCATTGAAGTTGGCGCCTGCATCAATTAAGAATGAGAGATGCTTGCTCGGAGCCTGACGTTCAAAATGCGTGTAGTGCAAAATCGCACAGTGCTGGTTAAGCGCCACGATATTGCCATACGGCGTATCATTTTCCATATGTGCAGTCGCATTCAAATACGCCTGCTGAATAGAAAACTCAGATCCACCAGCATAAAATTCATCTCTGGCAGCTTGGTGGCCAAGTACCGCAATGCGGTTAGCTTCGCGCAGACAGGTCAGCTCATATTGTGTCTTGTAAGCACGATGATAATGCAGATAGTTCATCACTGGCTCTGGGTTCATTTGACCAAAACCAAGCGCTTGCGCGACCTCGAGGTATTCGCCGATATAGGCAAACTTCTCTTTGTCATAAGGCAGTAGTTTTTCAACCTGCTCAGGGTGAACTAGCAACGTAATATCAAAATGCTCAGCCCAAAAATCACTTGGCTCATCAGGGACTTTATGCCAAAAATCTACAGGACGATAAAAAATCAATTTAGGCTTATCTACGCCATTGGCCACTAACCAACAGTGTGGGTTATCGATGACCGGTAACCAAGCTTTAAACTGCGGATTAACTTTAAATGGATAATACATATCATCCAAAAACTGGCGTTTAGCTTGACCGGAATGAATAACTAAGCCATCTAGGCCTTCGCGCTCAACGATGGTTTTAGTACGCGCCTGAAGCGTGGTGATATGCTCTGCATACAAATTTGCTAATGTGTCCACAGTGTACCCATATTAATTCTGTTCGATTATGTTTGAGTCTAACATAGCACCGTCTCAAAAACGATGCCATGCCAACTCCTTGAAATGACGTTACAGCACGACGCTTTAACGTTTGCCGCCTATACTCATATCCAAGATCCCTGCCAACACATTCCCATCTCGACCAAGCTTGGTATGATAGACCTGTCGATACGCCATCACATTTTTCACATAGTCCCGAGTTTCTCGATATGGAATAAGCTCAATCCATAATTCAGCAGGCATGGCTTCATCCGGTACCCAGCGCTTCACTCTGTGATAACCAGCGTTATAGGAAGCGGTCGCTAATATCTCATTGCCCTTAGTTTTACGCTTTAAGTACTCCAAATAGTCCGTCCCAAGACGAATATTAATAGACGGTGTCATCAACTGCTTCTTAGAGACACGCTTTTTCGCCACATAACGGGCTGTGCTCGGCAGCATCTGCATCAAGCCATAAGCATCAGCAGAGGATCTCGCATCTGGTGCAAAACTACTTTCACGACGTGCCACCGCATAGCTCCAAGCAAGATCAACCCGATTTCGCTCACTATAACGCTCAAATAAACTGTCAAACGCCATCGGGAAGCGTAAATCGACATAGTTCCATGCTTTAATCTGCGCTAGGGTATAAATGGTGCTGTCATACCAGTCTAATTCTGCAGCCAATATCGATGCCGCAAGCTTTTCTTCAGTACTGGATGTGTTAGTTAAATAGTTCCATTCTCTACGAGCGTGGGTAAAACGCTCCAGTTCATACAGTGCTTTTGCCCGTTTAAAGCCGGGCGCTTGTGACACACTCGCTAACGTTTGCTCATTGACATCCAGTGACTGCGCATTCATTGACGGTGGTAAGTTCAGTCGCGCCGCTGCCAGAAAACCATAATAATCTCGCTTACTGGCCAGTGACTGCCACAGTGATGTCGCTTTGGCTGAGTCTCCACGTTTAAAGTAGCTGTAACCGAGCCAATAAGTTTGCCCATTGCTCAAGTTATCCATACCTGTGAACAATGCTGCGATCCCTTCCCAATCTTGCTCTTTGAGCATATTACTCATCAGCCATTGACGGAGCTTCACATCTTGTAATTCAGTAGGCACTTTATTCAACCAAAAACGCGCTTGCTCATGCCCTTTTGATGCCAAAGCCAGCGCAAAGCGATAAGCTACACTGTCTTTCTGCGCTTGGCTAAATTCAAACATGTCTTGCAGTTTATCCCATGCCCTAAGCGCCAACTTGGGGTCACGCCAAATAAGTCGTCTGACGCCATACACCGCGATTTCACTTTCTTTTTGACTGCGCTGTTTATAACGATATAGCCCAGCTGACGCACTTGGGTTTCTGCGCACTGCGACATATAAATCAGCAAGATACGCTTCATTGCTTGGCAACAGCGTTTTTAAGTATTTAATTAACGAGGTTTGGCCGCCTTGTGCTGCCTT
This sequence comes from Pseudoalteromonas umbrosa, assembly GCF_030125375.1. Taxonomy (GTDB): domain Bacteria; phylum Pseudomonadota; class Gammaproteobacteria; order Enterobacterales; family Alteromonadaceae; genus Pseudoalteromonas; species Pseudoalteromonas umbrosa. The sequence goes on from NZ_JASJUU010000010.1 coordinate 19,512, forward strand.
GGTAATGCGTTGCCAAATTAACGCTTGTGAGCGGTAACCTGCTTTTTGCCACTGTGAAAATAACTTATCGCAGGCTTTAGGTTGTGACTTGCCCACCACCCACAAAGGTTCAACTTGATCTAAAATTGCTTTTTTGGGCGCGCCTAAATCCAGTTGAAACTGCAAATACGTGCATTTTAACTCTGCATTATTTGTTGTCTGATAATGTTCAATAAATAACGCTTTCTTACCGCGCTTTTTTAAATAGTTCAGCCAGCTTTTGCGCACAGGCCAATCCAAGGGCGTGTGATCATAAACAGATAAAAACTGACTAATTTCTGCTTGATATTTTAACCTCGGATGACGTTTATAAAATGTCATCTCGACGTAAGGCTTCAATGGATGATCAAGTTCATCCAGTGCGTGTTTAAATTTAGTGTAATTTCCTGACCAAGCGATTCGCTCAGCTTGTATAAAATCTTGATGGGGCTTTTGCGCATACCCTTGGGTACTTAACAAAGTGAAAAAAGCGCACATACCCGTACTAAAAAACCGAGAGATCCGTAATTTCATGGCGACCTATACTTTACATAAATGCGTTGTATATCCAGACCCAGCTAATTTAAAAACCGTGTTTAAAGACAAAAGCTGAGTACTTCCTTAATTAAACTGCGTCACGCAGCCTTGAGCAGCACCTATGCCCTACTCATAATCAAGTTATGCATGATTGAAGGTTTAAATAAACTGAATGCGTAAACCTTAAAACACCTTAGTCCAATCTATGCACTTAGCCACCTTAACATCCCAATTTATGCTTTACAGTAAATCTGCGGTAAATTTTTCATTGCAATTTTCATTTAAAGGCGCCACACTGAATGAAATGACAACTCATCGTACCAGTGTCACGGAGAACAAGTATGTTAATCAAAAGCGAGTCCTTTGTAGTTGATTTTTGCAAAGGCAATATTGCTGAGTTTAAATTTTGTCTGCCCGGTTCGGTCAACAAGCTCTCTCAACAAACCCTGCAAGACTGTGCCAAAGCACTAGCTGAACTCAGCACACGTGATGATGTAAAAGGCCTAGTTTTTACCAGTGATAAAGACCACTTTATTGTTGGCGCCGATATCTTCGAATTCTTACCGACCTTTAATCGCCCTGAACAAGAACTCGTAAGTTGGATCAAAGATGCCACTGACGTATTCGATGCGATTGAAGACTTACCTTTCCCAACTCTATCTGCTATCAATGGCCTAGCACTAGGCGGTGGATGTGAGTGGGTACTTGCTACCGACTATCGTATTGCAACTCCTAATGCCAAAATCGGTTTACCTGAAGTCAAACTTGGGATCATGCCTGGTTTTGGTGGTACCGTGAGACTACCTCGTGTGATTGGTGCAGATAATGCCATGACTTGGATTTCAACCGGTCAGGAAAATCGCGCGCCCGATGCCTTTAAAGTCGGCGCATTAGATGCCGTTGTTGCAGCGGATAAATTAATGGACGCCGCGATAAAAACACTAGAGCAAGCCATTGATGGTAAGCTCGATTGGCAAGCAAAGCGCCAACTTAAACTTGAGCCTTTAAAGATGAATCGTGTCGAGCAAGGCATGAGCTTTGCCATGGCAGAAGGCATGGTCATGGCAAAAACCAAAGGCCATTACCCTGCGCCAGTGATGGCAGTCAAAACCATCAAAGCGGCTGCTAATCATACTCGCGCAGAGGCTATGGCAATCGAAAATGCCAACTTTGCAAAATTAGCCAAAACAGCTGAAGCGGCGGCGCAAACTGGTATTTTCCTAGCGGACCAGTACATTAAAGGCGTTGCCAAAAAACAAGCAAAAGCAAGCCAACTTGATATTAAGCAAGCGGCTGTACTCGGTGCTGGCATTATGGGTGGTGGCATTGCCTACCAATCAGCCTATAAAGGCACGCCGATTGTCATGAAGGACATCAACCAAGCTGCGCTTGATTTAGGCATGGGCGAAGCGGCCGGCCTACTGGGTAAAAAAGTAAAACGCGGCCACATGAAAACAGAGAAAATGGTTGCGACGCTTGGGAAGATAAAACCAACACTCAACGAGCGTGATTTAGAAAACTCAGACATCATTGTTGAAGCCGTTGTCGAAAACCCACAAATTAAAAAAGCAGTGCTGGCTGATTTAGAAAAGCAGTTACCAAAAGGCACTGTACTGACGTCAAATACCTCTACTATCCGTATTGACGAGTTAGCAACTGCGCTTGAAAACCCAGAGCATTTCTGTGGTATGCACTTCTTTAATCCAGTACCTAAGATGCCACTTGTTGAAATTATTCGTGGTGAAAAAACCTCAGATGACACAGTAGCAGCTGTTGTTGACTACGCATTGAAACTCGGTAAGTCCCCAATTGTCGTTAACGACTGCCCAGGCTTTTTCGTAAACCGCGTCTTATTCCCTTATTTTGCAGGCTTCAGTAAGCTCGTTGTTGAAGGGGCTGACTTTAGTAAAATAGACAAAGTCATGGAAAATGTGTTTGGTTGGCCTATGGGTCCAGCTTACCTGCTTGATGTCGTCGGTATCGACACGGCAAATCACTGTACAGGTGTGATGGCTGAGGGTTTCCCTACTCGCATGGCCCGTCAAGACAAAGACCCAGTTTCCTTACTGGCCAATGCAGAGCGTTTTGGTCAAAAGAATCACAAAGGGTTTTACCAATATGCGCCGGATAGAAAAGGCCGCTTGAAAAAGAGCAAAGACCCTGAATCATTGGTCCTTTTAAGTCAGATTTGTGATGATGCGCAGCAGTTTGACAAGCAAACTATTATTGAGCGCTGCATGGTCCCTATGATCAACGAAGTACTGCTTTGTTTGCAAGAGGGCATTGTCGCTTCACCACAAGAAGCAGATATGGCACTCATTTACGGTATTGGCTTCCCGCCATTTAGAGGTGGCGCTTTCCGTTACTTGGATCAAATTGGGTTAAGTGAGTTTGTTGCTATGGCAGATAAATATGCTGACTTAGGTGAAATCTACCAAGTTTCAGAGCAAACGCGTGCTTGGGCAGCAGAAGGTAAAGTGTTCTATCAAGTGGAGGGCCAGTAATATGGAACATGCAGTTATCGTAGATTGTCTTCGTACCCCTATGGGTCGCTCCAAAGGCGGTGTGTTTAAGCATCGTCGTGCAGAAGATCTCAGTGCACACTTAATGAAAGGCCTACTTGAGCGCAACCCACAAGTTGCCCCAGAGTCCATTGATGATATTTATTGGGGCTGTGTACAACAAACACTTGAGCAAGGTTTTAATGTTGCGCGTAATGCGGCGCTTCTAGCTGGTATCCCCCATTCAGTACCCGCTGTTACCGTGAACAGATTATGTGGTTCATCCATGCAAGCACTGCATGATGCAGCGCGTGCTATCATGACAGGTGCAGGCGATACTTACCTTATTGGTGGTGTTGAGCATATGGGTCATGTCCCTATGACTCATGGCGTAGATTTTCACCCAGGCCTTTCAACTTCGGTTGCACAAGCAGCTGGTGTTATGGGCTTAACCGCAGAGTACCTTGCTACACTACATGGTATTAATCGCGAGCAACAAGATGCGTTTGCAGTGCGCTCACATCAACGTGCTCATGCAGCCAGTATTGAAGGTCGTTTTGCAAAAGAAATTTTACCGACCGAAGGACATGACGAACACGGCATTCCTGTATTAGTTGAACATGATGAAGTTATTCGCCCTGAAACTAATCTTGAAGGACTAAGTCAATTACGTCCTGTATTTAATCCAGCCAGTGGTACTGTAACTGCAGGTACTTCCTCTGCATTGTCTGATGGCGCGTCAGCCATGCTCGTCATGAGCGAAAGCAAAGCCAAAGCACTTGGCTTACCTATCAGAGCGCGCGTTAAGTCAATGGCTGTTGCAGGTTGCGATCCATCTATCATGGGATATGGCCCTGTTCCAGCGAGCAAAAAAGCGCTTAAGCAAGCGGGCATTCAAGTGGAAGACCTAGACGTAGTAGAGCTTAATGAAGCATTCGCCGCACAATCTCTACCGGTTATGAAAGACTTGGGGTTACTTGAAGTTGCCGATGAAAAGGTAAACCTTAATGGCGGCGCCATCGCACTTGGTCACCCGCTGGGTTGCTCAGGTTCAAGGATCAGTACCTCACTTATTCATATCATGGAAGAAAAAGATGCCAAATATGGCCTTGCAACCATGTGTATTGGTTTAGGTCAAGGCATAGCAACCGTATTTGAACGCGTGAATTAACACGCTTGTTGTCATCACCAATTTCAACTTGGTAACCAAGGCAAAGTCATAAATTGTGGCTTTGCCTTTTTTATCGCCTCTTTGAATTTCAGGATATTGTAACAATTTACCTCAGCCCTCTTTAAATCTTCATACATGCCAAGTTAAAATGTCTTTTTTAATAAAGGCTAAGTGCAATTTTATGAGTTTTGATAATGCTGACCATACATTAGATGCCGTTGGGTTGCGTTGCCCTGAACCGGTTATGATGATCCGTGGTATGGTGCGAAAAATGAATCATGGTGAAACATTATTAATCGTGGCTGATGACCCATCGACCACCCGGGATATACCAAACTTTTGTGAATTTATGGATCACACATTAGTTGCTCAAGAAACCGCGCAAGCACCCTATCAGTATTTAATTAAAAAGGGCCAATAAGCCCTTTTTAATTAGCCAAAGACAACCTCTACACAAATCACCTTTTACATAATTAGTTTTCTCGGTGCTCTATATCTCATAGCACTGTTACACATCTACCTTAGTTAAACTTAATGGTTTACCCACACAGTGGTGCATAAAAATGTAAGCTCCTACCGAGGTATTCAATGAATTATTTTATAAAGTAATACGGTAGTTCAAAAAATAGGTAAAAAACAAAGTAAAAGGAAAAGATATGAAATTACAGCTAAAAACAAAAAAAATTAAAAACCTAGACCTTCAAGCTATCAAGCCAGCCCAAACGAATGCAGTCGCAGGCGGTAGAGCCAGCGTTCATGTTTGTGCGTCTCGTGATTACCCTTGTAAACCTGAATAGTATTAAACTTTAGCTATACGGCAAGCACGATAACTTGCCGTTTCACTTACGACCACAATTAGATCCACACCTTAAGCTCGCATCGACCCGTTACATAACAACATTGTATTATTTTTTAGTCTCTTTGAATTAAAACAGCTGGCTTATGCGACACCCTGTAATCTAGTGTGATGCGATACCATCCTTTTTTATCTGGTGTAAAACTAAAGTAATTATAAATAGTATTGCAATCGGCCGGCTGCGGTTGTCCAAGTGTTATTAAGCTTTTATAGCGATAACCACAGTTATACCCTTGGCTCCATGCCTCATCCGCGATTTTAAATTCATATACTTTGTCTGGGCTCATAAACCGAGCGCGAACCATATATGTGCCATTCCCTTGAGGCTTAAGCTGGTATATATCTTCGGCATCCCATAAACTAAAATCACCGCGCAGATACAAAGCTCGATCAATGACTTTCGCTTCTGGTTGGCTCACATCATTACTCGTTTGATCTCCCACCTTTGGAGAGGCACAGCCAGCAAGTCCTAATAATATTAAGATGGATAACGCGATTTTGTTTTGCACTTGTCTCACCTTTTTTATCAATAAAAAAGCCAGCATCATAGCTGGCTTCACAGATTATTTTTATCTTAGTTTTGTAAAACTGAGATATCCGCTGTGTTTAAGAATAAGCGGCTGAGCTGGCTCAATAATGCCAGGCGGTTATTCTTAACCGCTTCATCATCAGCCATAACCATCACATTGTCGAAGAAGTTATCAACTGCTTCACGTAGGCTTGCCAAACGCGTCAACGCTTGTTGATAGTCGCCTTGTGCATATACAGGAGCAAGCTCATCAGTCAATGCCGCAACTTGCTCTGCCAGTTGTTTCTCAGCACCTTCAATCAATAACTCAGCCGACACTGCCGCATCGCTGGTTACATTATTCTTCGCCAAGATATTGTTCACACGCTTATTAGCAGCAGCAAGTGCTTCAGCTTCATCCAATGTACGGAAGTGGCTAACTGCTTTAACACGACGATCGAAATCAACAGGTTGTGCTGGACGACGTGCCAATACCGCTTGGATCACATCAACGCTTATCCCTTCGTCTTGATACCAAGCGCGGAAACGGCCTAGCATAAACTCAAAGACATCATCAGCAACCTTGTCATTTGTCAGCTTGTCGCCAAACAGTGTTTGTGCCTTAGCAACAATGTCTAAAATGTCTAACTGAAGCTCTTTCTCAACCATGATACGTAATGCACCAATGGCAGCACGACGCAATGCAAATGGGTCTTTATCACCTTTTGGAATTTGGCCGATACCAAAGATCCCCACTAGCGTGTCAAACTTATCAGCCAACGCAACGGCAAAACTAATTGGGTTTGACGGTAATGCATCACCTGCAAAGCGCGGCATATATTGCTCGTTTTGTGCAACTGCCACTTCTTCTGCTTCACCGTCAATACGCGCATAGTGCATACCCATGACGCCTTGAACATCTGTAAACTCCATGACCATTTCAGTCATTAAGTCTGTTTTGCTTAGAAGGCCAGCGCGTTCTGCCAATGCTTTATCCGCACCAAGTTGCTCAGCGATATAACCTGCCAATGCAGCAATACGCTCAGATTTGTCTTTCAATGTGCCCAGCTGTTTTTGGAATAAAACGCTGCCAAGCGACTCTAAACGACTCTCCAGAGTTTTCTTCTTATCTGTTTCAAAGAAGAACTGTGCATCTGCTAAACGCGGACGAACTACTTTTTCATTACCCGAGATAACCACATTTGGATCTTTGCTTTCAATGTTTGATACAAATAAGAACTTGTTGATCAGCTCGCCTTTGTCATTCAATAACGGAAAGTACTTCTGGTCATCTTTCATCGTATAGATGAGCGCTTCATCTGGTACAGACAAGAACTCTTCATCAAATGATGCGGTCAGAGTTACTGGCCATTCAACCAAAGATGTTACTTCTTCAAGTAAGTCTTCATCCATTGCAACAACCGCACCCAGTTTTGCAGCTTCCGCTTCAATCTGAGCACGGATCTGTGCTTTACGTACATCATAATCAGCAATGACATACGCTTTCTTTAAGGTATCAAAAATGTCATCAGCATGAGCTAAAGTCGTACGTGATGGATGATGGAAGCGGTGACCTTGCAGTTCATTAGTGATCTGTTTGCCCAGAACTTCACCTTTAATGATCTCATTACCTAGCAGTGCTGCAACCGTGTGTACTGGGCGGATAAATTGTGTTTTATTCGCCCCCCAACGCATTGGCTTCGGAATCGGTAATTTAGCTAAGGCTTTTGCAATGACATCGCTCAGAAGTTCTGTTGCCTGTTGGCCTTTTACAGTCGCCTTATGAAGTAACCAAGCGCCCTTTTCAGTTTCTAACTTGTCAGCTTCGCTAACATCAATGCCACAGCCGCGTGCCCAACCTTGTGCTGCTTTTGTCGGGTTGCCCTCGGCATCAAATGCCGCTTTAATAGCCGGGCCTCGTTTTTCAACGACTTTGTCTTGCTGCTGAGTCTCAAGTTGCTTTACCTGAATACCTAAACGACGAGGTGATGCATACCAGCTCACACCTTGATGCGCAAGCTCTAGCGCTGCTAATTCCGCCGCGGTGTTTTGAGCAAATGCTTCAGCTAACTTGCGCAGTGCTTTTGGTGGTAATTCTTCAGTACCAATTTCTACTAATAAATTTTCAGTTGTCATGATCAGTCCTTACAAAGCGGGAATCCAAGTGCTTCACGCGCTTCAAAATAAGCTTGTGCACACGCTTTTGATAATGCTCTTACACGCAAGATATAACGCTGACGCTCTGTCACAGAAATTGCGTGACGCGCATCTAATAAATTGAATGCATGAGATGCTTTCATTACTTGCTCATAAGCTGGTAATGGTAAGCCCGCTTCGATTAACTTTTGGCTTTCTTTTTCGCACTGATCGAACTGATTAAATAACGCATCGACGTCAGCATGCTCAAAGTTGTAAGTCGATTGCTCGATTTCATTTTGCATGAATACGTCACCATAAGTCACACGACCCATAGGACCATCTGTCCATACTAGGTCATAGATGCTATCCACACCTTGTATATACATGGCTAAACGCTCTAAACCATAAGTGATTTCACCCGTTACCGGAGAGCACTCAATACCACCGACTTGCTGGAAGTAAGTGAACTGGGTTACTTCCATGCCGTTTAGCCATACTTCCCAACCTAGTCCCCAAGCACCTAATGTAGGTGACTCCCAGTTATCTTCAACAAAACGAACTTCGTGCGTTAGTGTGTCTATACCCAGAGCTTCTAACGAGCCAAGGTATAACTCTTGAATATTATCCGGTGATGGCTTGAGTACAACTTGGAATTGATAATAGTGTTGTAAACGGTTCGGGTTTTCACCATAGCGGCCATCGGTTGGTCTGCGACATGGCTGAACATACGCGCTCGACATTGGTTCTGGACCAATTGATTTCAGGAAAGTCATCGGGTGGAATGTGCCCGCACCAACTTCCATATCTAGTGGTTGTGCAATTACACAGCCTTGCTGTGCCCAATAGTCCTGTAAAGCCAGGATCAACCCTTGAAAGGTTTTGATATCATATTTTTGCATAGTTGGCTTTTATATTTATTTGGTACATGGGACTCAAATTAGCAGCAAATCAAATAGCGCAAAATTGAGTTTTAATGATTGAAAATTATGCTCAGTATACCGTGTGCAGTGCACAGAATTAAGCGTTAAAACGAAAAAAAGGAGGGTTTACCCTCCTTTTTTATGGATTTGCTTTGAGGCAGACTTATACGTCTAAGTTAACTACTCTTAGTGCATTCTGCTCAATGAAGTCACGACGAGGTTCAACTTGGTCACCCATTAATGTAGCGAATAGCTGATCTGCTGCAATCGCGTCTTCAATAGTTACTCGTAGCATACGACGTGCATCAGGGTCCATTGTTGTTTCCCACAACTGGTCTGGGTTCATCTCACCCAACCCTTTATAACGTTGTGTATACAAGCCACGCTTAGACTCATTGATTAGCCAATCAAGGGCTTCAACGAAGCTTCTAACTGGCTGAGTCTTCTCTCCGCGCTGGATATAACCACCTTCCTCAATGATATGCGCAATTTGCTTACCGGTGTTTGCAATGCGTGCATAATCTTTCGAAGTAATAAAGTCATAGCTTAGAGTATGTGCCTTATCAACGCCATGCTGACGAATATTCACTACAGGATAATACATATGACGTTCATCATCATAACTCACTGCTGCTGAGAAAATTGTCGCATCATCATCATGCTTAATAAGATCAGCAACAAGCGCTTCGCTCCAAGCAGAAACTTTTGCTTCATCACTTAAGTCGGCTTCAGTCAGCTCTGGCTGGTAGACAAGACGATTCATAATAGAAGCTGGGTATTTGCGCTGCAAACGCCCAATTACATCAACAGTCTTTTGATAATCATGTACTAAGTTTTCTAAACGATTACCTTCAATAGCAGCAGCCCCTTCGTTTGAATAAAGTGCAGCGCCATCAAGAGCTAATGTTGTTAAGTACTCAGTCAATGCATGATCATCTTTAATGTAACGCTCTTGCTTACCTTTTTTCACTTTATAAAGTGGTGGTTGAGCAATATACACATAACCACGTTCTATGATTTCTGGCATTTGACGATAGAAGAAGGTCAATAGCAGCGTACGAATGTGTGAACCATCCACGTCCGCATCGGTCATGATAATGATGCTATGATAACGTAACTTTTCAGGATCATATTCATCACGGCCAATACCACAGCCAAGCGCGGTAATCAGTGTTGCAACTTCTTGTGAAGACAACATTTTATCAAAACGTGCTTTTTCAACGTTTAAGATCTTACCTTTCAAAGGCAGTATCGCTTGGTTCTTACGGTTACGGCCTTGCTTAGCAGAACCACCTGCCGAGTCACCCTCCACTATATATAGTTCAGATAATCCAGGATCTTTTTCTTGGCAGTCCGCCAATTTACCTGGTAAGCCAGCTAAGTCCATAACACCTTTACGACGTGTCATCTCTCTTGCTTTACGTGCAGCTTCACGAGCTCTTGCAGCATCAACAATCTTATTCACGACTGTTTTAGCATCTTGAGGGTTTTCTAGTAAGAATTCATTCAGCTTCTCAGCCATGGCTTGTTCAACAGCGCCTTTCACTTCACTTGAAACGAGCTTGTCTTTTGTCTGAGACGAGAACTTCGGATCTGGTACTTTAACACTGACAACCGCAGTTAGACCTTCACGCGCATCATCACCGGTTGCACTGGTCTTGTTCTTCTTATTAAAGCCCTCTTTTTCCATGTAAGTGTTAAGTGTTCTTGTTAACGCCGCACGGAAACCAGCTAGGTGGGTACCACCATCTCGCTGTGGAATATTGTTCGTGAAACAATAGATATTCTCTTGGAAACCATCATTCCACTGCATAGAAACTTCAACACTGATGCCATCTTCACGTTCAGTGGTAAAGTGGAAAACATGCTGATGTACTGGTGTTTTTTTGCGATTAAGGTATTCAACAAACGCTTGGATACCACCTTCATATTTGAAGTGGTCACTTTTATTTTCTTCACGCTCGTCGGTAAGAATAATACTTACACCAGAGTTTAGGAAAGACAGTTCACGAAGACGCTTCGCAAGAATGTCATAGTGGAAGTTTATATCAGAGAAGGTTTCTGGGCTTGGCCAAAATCTCAGTTCAGTACCTGTTGATTCTGCCTCACCGATAATTGCTAAAGGTGCATCTGGCACACCCATAGTGTACTTTTGTTGATGCACTTCGCCATCTCGGCGGATAGTTAATTGTAGTTTTTCAGAAAGTGCATTAACAACAGAAACACCTACACCGTGTAGGCCACCAGATACTTTATATGAGTTATCATCAAACTTACCACCTGCGTGTAGTACAGTCATGATTACTTCAGCAGCTGAAACGCCTTCTTCTGGGTGAATCGAGGTTGGTATACCACGACCATTGTCGCGTACAGAAACAGAACCATCAGTATGAATTGTCACGAATATATCGTCACAGTATCCAGCCAATGCTTCATCAATTGAGTTATCAACAACTTCGAAGACCATGTGATGTAATCCAGTTCCATCATCAGTGTCGCCGATATACATTCCTGGACGCTTTCTTACTGCATCCAATCCCTTCAGTACTTTAATACTGGATGAATCATAATTATCAGACATGGTTAATTCCAATTAATTTGTTATTAAACGACCATGTTCCACGTGGAACATCTCAATATGTTTATCAAGCTGTTCCACAACAGGCGTTAAACTGTCTAAACTGATTGCCGAGATAAATAACTGGGAGTCACAAATAGCAAGTAACTTTGCTACACACCCTAAAGTCTCAGAGCTCAGTTCAGATGGTAAATCATCGATTAGCAATATCGACTGCTTTTCAGTCTCTTTTTCAATTAAGTTATTTTGCGTAATCTTCAGCGCGTAGAGCAACAATTTAAGCTGTCCTCTAGACATTATCCCTTCAACACTGTGACCATGAACTTTAAAATTAAAGTCCGCTTTATGTGGACCTCGGCTCGTATAACCGAGTTTTAGATCACGCTCAAGCTGTGATTGAAGAACGTCACTTAGTTCCCCTTTCCAACCCGCATCATAGCGAGCTTCAAGGCCTTCAAAAACAGGGCTAATCCCCCCTATCTTATCAAAAAAATAGCCTTCAAACCTACTTATATACGCTTTTCGATAGATATTTATTTGTTCAGCTAATTCAATAAATTGCTTGTCCCAAAACTTTATCTGTTCAATACAATTGGCAGGCTTAGTTTTCAGTAACGCGTTACGTTGTTTAAGGACTTTATTGAAACTTTTCCAAACGTCGAAAAACAAATGTTCCACGTGGAACACACCTAGATCAAGAAACTTTCTTCTCTCTTTCGGGCCACCAAAAAACAACTCATAACTTTCAGGCGTAATAACTTGCACAGGTAAAACTTGTGCTAATTCTGCAATGCGACGACTTGCTTGCCCTTGAATACGAAGCTGTGTATCTCCGCTTTGGTCTTTACTGATACCAATTGGTATAGACAAGTTATGTAATTGTTTTTTACCGTGAACAATACATTTTGCCTGACTACTGCGGATCATTAATTTATGTTTATTTGTGCGAAAAGAGCGGCCACTAGATAAGAAATAAATGGCTTCAAGCAGACTGGTTTTGCCACTGCCATTTTGGCCTAAAATTAAATTAAGATCTTTTGAAGGGGAAAGAGAAATTGCCTCAATGTTACGAAAATCATTGAGGCTAATATGTGTCAAACTCATTGAGCGCCCTCTACAGGCGCATTGGCATTACAACATACATAGCATCATCTTCGCCACTGCCTTCTATCAAAGCACTGCTATTTGAATCAGCTAATGTAAATTGAACATCTTCTGTTTTTAAAGTGTTAAGCACATCCAGTAAGTATGAAACATTAAAACCTACTTCAAGGTCATCACCTTGATAGTTTACTTCTACAGTTTCTTCAGCTTGTTCTTGTTCAGGGTTGTTGGCGCTTATCTTCAGCACACCACTGCTTAGGTTAAGCCTAACGCCCCGGAACTTCTCATTTGATAAAATAGATACGCGTTGGAATGCGCTGCGCAACCATTCACGGTTAGCCGTTACAAGCTTATCGCCACCTCGCGGTAGGACACGACGATAATCAGGGAAGCGCCCATCAACAAGCTTACTTGTGAAGATAACTTCTTGATCAATAATACGGAAATGATTCGCACCAAATTGTATAGTCAACTCTTCATCATCCGCAGGAAGTAGGCGCATGATTTCTAATACCCCTTTACGAGGAATGATCAGCTGACGTTGTGCACCAAGTGATTGCTCAAGTTGTTTCTGTGCGATGGCAAGTCGGTGACCGTCTGTTGCAACCGTTTTAATCTCGTTACCATCCACCTCAAAAGACATACCATTTAAGTAATAACGTACATCTTGGTTTGCCATTGAGAAATGCGTTGCTTCAAGTAATTTACGTAACTCGAGACGCGTGAGCTTAAATTCAACCTCACCTTGCCATTCTTCCAAATTAGGAAAATCTTCTGCGGCCAGTGTCGTCAATGAAAATCGACTTTTACCGCTGGTCAACAAAACTTGGTGTTCTTGCGTACTGAAGTGTAAGTCAGAGCTATCAGGAAGACTCTTGCAGATATCTAGTAGCTTTTTAGCAGGCAGTGTAAGCTTGGTGTCTGCGGTATCATTGTCGAGGGTTACAGATGCAACCAACTCAATTTCTAAGTCAGTGCCAGTCATCGACAGCACACCATTTTTTACTTCTAAATGCACATTCGACAAAATAGGAAGGGTGTGTTTGCGCTCTATGGCACCAGACACCTGCATTAACGGCTTTAAAAATTGTTCTCTTACTATCGTTATTTGCATCACTCAACCCTTAAGATGACAATGTTCTGATCAAGTTTTGATAATCTTCTTTTACTTCGTGGCTTTCCTCACGAAGTTCTTTTACTTTACGACATGCGTGCAATACGGTCGTGTGATCTCTACCACCAAACGCGTCACCTATTTCGGGCAAGCTATGATTGGTGAGCTCTTTTGAAAGAGCCATGGCGACCTGTCTCGGACGTGCAACAGATCTACTACGTCGTTTAGATAATAAGTCTGATACCCGAATACGATAATACTCAGCCACTGTACGCTGAATATTGTCAATCGTTACCAACTTATCTTGCAGTGCTAACAAGTCACGTAGCGCCTCTTTAACAAATTCGATCGAGATCGGGCGGCCTGTAAAATTCGCATTTGCGATAACGCGATTCAACGCGCCTTCTAACTCACGTACATTCGAACGCAATTTTTTCGCGATAAAAAATGCGACTTCATGAGGTAAGTTAATGTTACTTTGCTGCGCCTTTTTCATCAAAATCGCAACTCGCGTCTCGAGCTCTGGAGGCTCAATCGCGATAGTTAGACCCCAACCAAAACGCGATTTCAATCTATCCTCTACCCCTTCAATTTCTTTCGGGTAGCGGTCAGAAGTCAAAATAATCTGTTGATTGCCTTCTAACAGCGCATTGAAGGTATGAAAGAACTCCTCTTGAGAACGCTCTTTATTGGCAAAAAATTGAATGTCATCAATCATCAACGCATCCACGCTACGATAGTAACGCTTGAACTCTTCAATTGCGTTGTTTTGCAGCGCTTTTACCATATCTTGCACAAAACGTTCTGAGTGCATGTATACGATTTTTGCATCTGGCTTTTTGTCAATAATGCCATTACCCACAGCATGTAAAAGGTGTGTTTTACCTAAACCAGTGCCACCATAAATAAATACAGGGTTAAAAGCAGAACCTGGGTTATCAGCAACTTGAGTTGCCGCAGCTTTTGCTAACTGGTTAGATTTACCTTCAACAAAATTATCAAAGGTATAGTTTTCTTTGATATTAGATTTAACGCTAGATTTCGGAGCGGGTTCAACTTTTACATCGTTAACAGGTGCCTGCATAACACTTTTAGACGACACATGCGCTGTTGTTGGCGCATGCGTATCACCTATAGATGATTCTGCAGATACTTGCGGCTGAACTTGCGCCATCGGTTTACTACCGACATCAAAACGTAACTCTGGTGCTTCATCACCACAGATTTCAATCAGTAGTTCATTAATTCGATTTAAGTACTTTTCTCGAACCCAATCCAACACAAAACGATTAGGTGCATAGATGGTTAAAGTATCTTCGGTACTTTCTGCTTGTAGTGGCCTAACCCACATATTGAATTGCTGCGACGGCAATTCATCTTGCAAAACATATAAACAACTTTGCCAAACCGACAGATACACATTGCACTCCGAAATAGTTATTATTCCCGTACATCAATAGTGTTGGTTTTTAATGTGCATTCACAAAATAACCAACAGAGTTATTCACAGCTAACTCAGAGATCTACGGAAATGTTTGTATATTATCAATTATTCACAGGTGGAAGCCGGGTATTATGAAGGGATCTTATCCACAACATCAATATTGACTTTTAAAAAAATTAAGATCTCACCAAACAAAAAAGATAAGCAACTGTTTTTAATGAGTTTTTAATTTCACTTATTTGAAAAGATCTTATCAAAAAAAGAGCAAGATCTCACCATAAAATTACGATCAATTTAAGTTTTCCAAAGGTTGTTTGCAATTTGCGCCCAAGCTCTGTGGAAAACCCACCCAAGATCAAACAACTTGATCCACAGCTAAGATCTCGATCTTATATAGATAGATCACAAAAGTTGATCCTTCTATATATAGGTAAGAAAATGACTTTCCCTTATCTATATATAGAAAGCATAAAATTAATTACCTTATTTGGGTAAGTTAAGTGTGTTTCTATCAATTTTGCATCAATTTGCCTATAAATTAAGCTTACCATCACAATTATGATTGACTTTCATGCGCGTCGGCTTTAATATCTCGCGCTCGCAATGGCACCTGTGCCAGGATCGCGACCTGCATAGGATGTTTTAACTTTAACCGATCGGATGGATTAGTTATGAAAAGAACTTTTCAACCAAGCGTACTTAAACGCAAGCGTACTCACGGTTTCCGTGCTCGCATGGCTACTAAAAATGGCCGTAAAGTACTAGCACGTCGTCGTGCTAAAGGCCGTAAAGAGCTTTCTGCTTAATATTAAGTGGAAGGTTTAGGCTTCAGCAGGGAGTTACGTCTGTTAACTCCCTCGCATTACTCCCGCATATTTCAAGAGCCAGCTCGTGCAGCTACCCCTGTTTTTACACTATTAGCAAAACCTAATGATGTAGGTCACCCACGTCTTGGATTAACCGTTGCTAAAAAACGTTGTAAAAAAGCCTGTCAGCGCAATCGCATTAAACGTCTTGCCAGAGAAAGCTTTCGTCTAAATAGACATAAACTAGATAACATCGATATCGTTTTGATGGTCAAAACAGGTGTGGATGAGCAAAGCAATGAAGAGCTTACAAAGCAACTGAATAAACTTTGGCGCAAAATTAACGAACGTTGTAAACTGGGCGCACCAAAACCTAAACACCATAAAAAACGCCCTGCCAATAAAAAGCCGAAAAAATAACAGCGCTTTTATACTTCTATATCCGTCCTAACATGGCTATTTTAAGTGAATTAAGGTAAGGTTAGCTCACCTTTTAATCACTCAATTATCGAGTCTACCTCGCGACTATGAAACACGCCTCGAAGACCAAAAGCGAGTGTAAACGATTGGTGGATTATCCGCTTTCGGTAATACGTTTATTTTTGATCATGCTTATTAAAGCCTATCAGAAATTTATCAGTCCCATGCTTGGACCACATTGCCGATTTAATCCAACGTGCTCAAGTTATGCAATTCAGGCAATTAATTTACACGGAATTGCAAAAGGGAGTTGGTTAGCGGTTAAACGCATATTAAAATGTCACCCTTTAAGCGCAGGTGGGGATGACCCCGTCCCTGAAAAATCGAATCAAGATAAACAACACGAGAAATAAGAGCTGTTATGGAATCGCAACGCACGTTTTTATTGATCGGATTGCTTTTAGTCTCTTTTTTGCTATTCAGTGAATGGCAAGAAGAACAAGCTCAAAGCAAAGCCGAGACCAGTGCTGTCACACAAGTGGCCACTTCACCTTCAAATAACGACCAAGCGGATATTCCGACTTCTAGCGAAGCGGACGTACCGGTTGCACAAACTCAAGCTGTTCGTTCTGTTATCACAGTAACGACAGATGTGTTTGCAGTGAAAATCGATACAAAAGGTGGTGACATTGTTGAAGCCAAACTACTTCAACATGCAGAAACGCATGGTAGCGATATACCTTACTTACTACTTGGTGAATTTGAAGGGAAGCAATATATTTCACAAAGTGGTCTGATCGGCCTAAATGGTCCAGATGCATCAAGTGAAGGTCGCCCTGTTTACTCGAGCGAGCAAAAGTCATATACCCTATCAGGTGATGAACTTCGTGTGCCGCTGACATTTGTTGACAAAAAAGGCGTTCAATTTACAAAAACATTTGTATTCAAAGCAGGTCAATATGACGTTGCGCTAGAATATGATGTAGTCAACTCGACAGAAAACCCTGTTCAAGTTCAACTGTACACACAAATCAAGCGTACAGCACAAGACAAAGACAGCATCATGACTCAAACGTACTTAGGAACAGCATATGGCACACAAGATGAGCCATATGAAAAGTACGCATTTGACGATATGGCCAAAGCGAACCTGAACGAAAATACACTGGGTGGCTATGTGTCATTTATCCAGCATTACTTTGTGAGTGCTTGGGTTCCTCAGCAAGACGTCAACAACACTATTTACAGCTCACTGAGAAATAATCAAGGCATCATTGGTGCTAAAGGCGAGCCTGTTAACATTCAAGCTAATTCTGAAGCAAAATTATCTGCCATTTATTATATGGGTCCAAAAGATACCGATGCACTTGAAGCGATCCACGAAGACTTAGATCTAACAGTGGATTATGGTTGGTTATTCTTTATTTCTCAGCCTCTACTTGTACTACTGAAGTTCTTATACGGCATTTTAGGCAACTGGGGTCTAGCTATCATCGGTATTACCGTGATCGTGAAAACTATCCTTTACCCGCTAACAAAAGCACAGTACACATCAATGGCAAAAATGCGTGCATTACAACCGAAGATGCAGCAATTAAAAGAGCGCTACGGTGACGACCGTCAGAAGTTCGGTCAAGCCATGATGGAAATGTACCGCAAAGAAAAAGTGAACCCTATGGGTGGCTGTTTCCCTCTATTACTGCAAATGCCTATCTTCTTAGCGCTATTCTATGTATTCCTAGAATCCACAGAATTACGTCACGCTGAGTTTGGCTTGTGGCTAACTGACTTATCAGCGATGGACCCATACTACGTGCTACCGATTCTATTTGGTGCAAGTATGTTCTTAACGCAAAAACTTCAACCAATGACCATCACAGATCCAATGCAGCAGAAAGTGATGACCTACATGCCAGTGGTCTTCTCTATCTTCTTTATTTGGTTCCCATCAGGTCTGGTACTTTACTGGTTAGTATCGAACTTAATCTCTATCGCACAGATGCTTATCATTTATCGTGGTATGGAGAAAAAAGGCATAAAAGTACGCGACTAACGCGCAATCGCCTAGCAAAACGCCCGCTTCTGCGGGCGTTTTTGATCTTGTACATACAACTAATGTATCCATCAAAATCCTGCGTCAAAACGTTACTATGTGGCATTTAACTGGTCGTTACTTTAAACATAGTAATCACACACCATTTGCAACTCCAAGATGATAACAAATGCTGATTTCAGGCAGTGAACATATCACATTTCACCAGACTTATGCTCCATAAGCCAAATACTAAACTCAACCAAAACCCTGCTCTGCATCTCAATCAATATTTGATCAAAAGGCACAATAACATCCCATGTAGCAGCACTTATGGGCTTTAATATTAACATACGCAGCTTCTCCCTGAAGAAAAGAGGCGAGACCGCAATGCACCAATTAATCAGATCCAAGTTTGGTGAGATAAATTAGCGGTCGCACAGCAGTATGGCATACCAACAAATCAAACTTAGGAAACCAAGCATATATTCGAGATATTAATTAGGCTTAAATAAATTTTTTAAAACCAAATAAAACATAGACTTGATAAATTTTGATATCGATTTTATGCCCCTTTGATAGGTCTTAAAAGCGCGCTCGTGCACTCTAATTGCTCATTCTCGACATCAGAAGAGCAAGCATATGGAGCAAACGATTTTAGGGGCATTGACCACGTCAGACATCAATGGCTGGCAAATTCCCGCCGTATTTTTTATCGGCCTACTTACCAGTCTAACCCCCTGTGTATACCCAATTTTACCAATTACCGTTGCTACCTTTGCACAGCAAAAGCACCCTCGCATTGCCCCCCTACTGTACTGTATTGGTTTTGCATTCATTTATGCTGGGCTGGGCTTTATTGCAGCCACAACCGGCAGTTTATTTGGACAAGTAGCAAGTAATCCACTCGTCTTGTTAGGGTTTGCCAATTTATTATTGCTTTTTGCTGCTATTAATAAAGGCTTAATCACATTACCGGCTCTGCACTTTCAGATAACCAATGCCAGTGCCGTACCGCTGATTATGGGCATGATCAGTGCGTTAGTTGCCGCGCCATGTACCTCGCCTATTCTAGGTGCATTACTGATATTTGTTGCTTCCGCACACCAACCTCTGCTCGGTGCCAGTCTGTTATTTAGCTTTGCACTGGGAATGAGTACATTGCTGCTACTGGCTGGCACCAGTGCAAGACTGCTCGCAGCTATGCCTAAATCAGGGAAGTGGCTGGCTCACATTAATAACCTCACCGCACTCATGCTCTTAATCATGGCGCAATATTTTCTTATTCAGGCTGGCAAAAGCTGGCTATGGTAACCACAAGGAACCTCTTATGAAGTCTTTAGCACCTCTATTCATCTTACTCGGTATACATACAAACATTTACGCAAAAACCTACTCGCCTTTGTTAGCTAATACGCTAGACGGACAGGCGATTTCAAGCCAAGGTCAGGTGACTTATTTGAAGTTTTGGGCGACTTGGTGCGCATACTGCATTGAAGAAATGCCATTACTCGAGCAGAGCTATCAACAAGCCAATACGGGATATCAGGTAATTTCCATCAACATCGGGTTTAATCAAAACAAACACGGCATCACGCACTACCTTAATCAAAATGGCTATCGCTTTCCTACTGTCTTTGACAGCGACGGCAGTATCACACGCCAGTATTATGTATTGGGCACGCCACAACATATTTTAATAGATGAGTTCGGCAATGAACTTTATCGCAGTGCACTATTTACCGATGAATTAGCAAGCAAATTAACTGAATTACAAGGAAGAAAATAATGTATATACAAGTAAAGTTTGGCCTGATATTGGCTTTTTTTATAGTAAGTTACAAAGCAAATGCATCAGCCAGCGAATATATCTTTATTAATATCTGGGATGAATATAATCAATCCACTAAATTGCCACAGCCAATGGGTGAACGTATTTTTATTCAGCCAGATATCAATATCGATAAGCCCAGCTTAACGCAGTTTGTCACGACAAATCCCAAATTTAACGGGATCCGCATAGATCACAACAATCAACTCATGTTTAAATTTCAAGTGCGAACAACCCCGACAAGGGTTGTTGTAAACGAGGGGCGTGTGATCTTCAAAGAAGCACTTATCAGAAGTGCTCCATCTGAAGCTACTTCAAACACCCAGGTACCGTTACAAACATTATCGGGCACACTGCTTTCAGATACATTGATACACAAAACATATAAAGTACTTTTTTTCAGCGATAGTCTCTGTCCATTTCAGCATATTCCCAATTGTGAAAAACGCATTGAGCAAAATAATCAGCTCGCTCAGCAAAATGACCGTGTGCTTACTGTGATAAAGCCCTTTTATGTAGACAAGCAAAATGCTCTCAATTACCAACAGCGCTTTGAGGTTAAGCACGATATTGTCTTTGATACCCATAATCAGTTATTTGAACAGTATCAAATCACTGAACTTCCCTATTGGGTTTTGTTAGACAATGAAGGGAAAACCCTCTATCGAGGCACCAACGTGCCGCGATAAGTCATCTAATTACTCTAAAATCCATTTACTTTGACAATAAACACTGTAGGGCGCATCCAACAAGTCCAAAATATTTTTATCTGTGTGCCCTACTAAACGTGTAAACTCATCCAATTGCTGCAATAAGTCATCGCTGTTTCTGAGTGCACTCAACTTCGTTTTGGTATCTGCAGCAAGGGCAACGTTATTTATCATCTGAGCTGCTGCTGAGGTATAAAACAACATGAGATGCGCATCACTATTATCGCTGTCTGCAAGCGCTAACGCCTGCTCTGGTTGACCTTGCCTAAGATGTATATACATCTTTGTATACTCAGCATAAATCGCAACATCAAACAATTCAAAGCGTTGATATTCCAATAAAGCCTGTTCAGTTAATGTTTGTGCAGCCTCTAATTCACCCAGCTTTATCCCAATCCAAGCCAGCATAAGTTGAGTATTCGCACGTGTCAGTGGTGAGATATAGTCAATCTCAAGTAATTGGTGATATTGCCGCCGTGCGTTATCTAATGCGTTTTGGTCGTTTTTCACCAAGCCGATGTCCATCCAAGCCATCGCCTTCAGTAACTGAAGTTGCTCAATGGCTGGTAAAAATGACTCATATATTTTCACTTGTTCCAGGTAATATAAAGCTTTCTCGCCCTGATGAATCTGAATATAAAAGAACCCCAAGTAAGTGAGTACTTGCATTTTAAAATATTCATTACCGCTGTCAGCAACGATTTCCAGCGCCTCTAATAAACTCTGCTCCCCTTCATTAACCGGCACTAAATAATTTTGCCCATACGCAAATAAACTGCTTGCCAATTCTAAGTTTGAAGAGAGCTGTCGATAGTAGTCTATGGCCTGATTTAGTACTTTTTTACTTTGTACTAAGTTAAGGTGTTTTTTATCCTGTGGTCCAGTAGCTGGTGGGTTTGCAAGATAAAATGAGCGCTGTGCTTCACTGTAAGCAAAAGAGCGACTACCTATGAGTGCATAAGCAGCATTCATCGCCAAGGTGTAATCTTGCCATTGCAAAGTATGCCAATAAATATCAGCTTGCAGTTGATACGCACTGGCGATCAATTCTATTTGTTGGCTTTGCTGTGCCGCTCGCAGTCCAAGCTCTGCACTATTGAGCGCAGCTTCAAACTCACCAAGTGCCTTTTCGAATGTCCCTTTATACAGATGATAACGAGCTTGCAATCCATCAGGCGCGTCACCCAATGTGATCTTATCAAAGCGTGCTTTCGCCTGCGTCACATCCCCTTGCTGCCAAGCTACCTGCGCTAATTCCAATTGTGAGGGTAAGTGCTCTGGCACACGTACTAGGGCCGCTTCAAAATAGGATTTTGCTAGTTCAGGACCATACTCGTTCAACGCTTGCAAACCACGATAATAATCACTGAGGTCTTTTACAGGCGCAGCTATTTTATTTTCATGATCGGACGTCACTTCTAGAGCCAATAGCACACTTGTAGCAATATCACTGAAGTTATGCCCTAACTGCTCGACGATTACATCTATTGTTCGCCCATCTAGGCTGGCTTGCAGGACAAATCGCTGCTGTCTTGGTTTTAGTGTCAGCACTAATGTATGTGGCTGTTTCTCTTTAGATAGCTTTAGCAGCTCCGGAGCTTGGCTTTTTGGCTTCAATTGATAGTGGTTTTGTAACTGTGTTTTTAATTCGCTTTCGATCGCGTAACCCCACCACGCGTTGGCCTCGACGCCCGTGTCATTTTGCAAAGGTAAAATCAATAAGGCTGGTTTTTGCTGAGTTTGCTCACTTGATGATAGTGGCCAGATAGCGTGTATTTTGTCCATCGAAAATAACAAGACAGCAACTACGCTCAGTGCCACGCCTATTTGCTTGGCACGTTTTTTTGTACATTTTTCGGCGTGCACCTCACAGATCCACTGATAACCTTGCTGTGGTAGCGTGCGAATATACATAGGACTTTGCGCGTTATCGCCCAATGCTTGGCGTAATTCATTGATACTTTGTGTCAGTGCGGCTTCTCGGTATTCACCGTGCTGCCATAATGCGCTCAATAATGTTTCACGTTTAATGACTTGGTTGGGATGCGTGAGAAAATAAGCCAGTAACTGTAAGACTTTAGGACGAAGAAGCTGCTGCGATTGCCCAGAGTATAAAACCAAGCGCTCAGCATCAAAACGAAATGGACCAAATAACAACACGGCTCAGAGTTTCCTTATCTCTACATCTTACATAATTGACTCTATTGATTAACTTCCACTATACCTGAGAAATGCCATTTGCTGTACAATTAAGCTCAGAATACACTCATTTAGCAAGAGCCATCATGATTGCACAAGATACAATAGCAGCTCAGGCAACCGCCCCAGGTCGTGGTGGTGTCGGCATCATCCGAATTTCAGGCACGGGTGCCAAACAAGTTGCTGAAAAAATATTAGGTAAATGCCCAAAAACGCGATATGCCGAGTACTTACCTTTTAATACCTTAGCTGGTGAACAGCTTGATCAAGGTATTGCGCTATTTTTCCAAGGCCCAAACTCATTTACCGGCGAAGATGTGTTAGAACTACAAGGCCACGGCGGGCCAGTTGTTATTGACATGCTGCTCAAAGAGATTAGCCAAATTGACGGAGTAAGACTGGCAAAACCAGGTGAGTTTTCAGAGCGTGCATTTATGAACGATAAGCTAGATCTCACTCAAGCCGAAGCCATTGCTGATCTCATCAATGCTACCAGCGAACAAGCAGCGAAAAGCGCCCTGCACTCTTTACAAGGCGACTTTTCAAAACACATCAATGTGCTGGTGGAACAAGTGATCCACTTACGTATGTATGTTGAAGCAGCCATAGATTTCCCAGACGAAGAAATCGACTTTTTATCTGATGGCAAAGTGTCTGGTGACTTACAAGCGATCATCGATCAGCTTGCTGAAGTCAGACAACAAGCCAAGCAAGGCAGCATTATGCGTGAAGGTATGCGTGTTGTTATCGCAGGTCGCCCAAACGCAGGGAAATCTTCACTGCTAAATGCCTTAGCTGGTCGAGAAGCCGCGATTGTCACTGATATTGCAGGCACTACACGCGATGTTTTGCGAGAACATATTCATATTGATGGCATGCCACTGCACATCATTGACACAGCTGGGCTGCGTGAAAGCCCGGACAAAGTCGAGCAAATAGGTATTGAACGCGCATGGGAAGAGATCAGCGGCGCCGATCATGTGCTATTTATGGTCGATGGCACGGAAACTCTAGAGACTGATCCGATCAAAATCTGGCCTGAGTTTATGGAAAAGCTGCCAAAAGGCATGGATATCACCGTCATTCGCAACAAAATCGATCTATGCGGAGAACAACAAGGGCTATGTCAGCAAGGCAATTACCCTGTTTTAAGACTCAGTGCACAAGCCAATGCCGGCATTGATATACTGAGAGACCACTTAAAAGCGTGTATCGGATTTACCGGTGCGAACGAAGGTGGCTTTATGGCTCGCCGTCGTCATTTAGATGCATTAGAGCGTGCTGCTGAACATTTAGAAATCGGTCAGACACAGCTTGAAATGCATATCGCAGGCGAAATTTTAGCAGAAGAGCTGCGCTTAACTCAGCAGTACCTCAATGAAATTACCGGTGAGTTCACCTCAGACGATCTACTCGGTAAGATATTCAGTTCATTCTGTATTGGTAAGTAACCATTCTCACATGTGCTCTTAGCAATGGCGTTTAAACACCGCACACCAAGGGGCTGGCAATTTGCCATCCACTTGGTGTGTGCCTTGCTAAAAGCGGTTTTACCCACCACCGAAATAGACAATCCCACTAAGATAATCCCTCTCCCAATTAGCTCATCGTAAACTCAAAAGCTATCTAAAAATCTGCTATTACTGGTTTTTGACTCGACCAATATCCAATTTGATAGACAAAAGATGATCGCTCCCTACTGCTAGACTAAAAAGCAGCTTAGGTGTACCAGTGTCTTTAAAACACACCCACCCTATCACTGAAATAGACTGCTAATATACGAAATAGTATCGGACATAATGAAAATTATTATATGTTGATGCGTACCTTAAATGACGTAAGAAATAGAAATCTATCGCTTCAACACATGAAATCCCTGTCAAAATGAGGGGGTCACACCAGAAAATAAAACTTTTTTAGAATATTTGCTTATATAGATCTAATTTTATAGATCCAAAAAAAGTAGATCACCCAAGATGAAAAGATCGTTATCCATAGGGTAATTATCCACACCCGCTAAAATGAGACTGACTTTTGTGCGCCCTTCTAATAATCAAGTATACCAGACTCTCATTACCACACTGATTACCCCCCGCTTATCCACAAAAACAAAGCCAAAGAACACCATGGAATAATTTATTAAACCCTTTACAATCAACACCATAAACAAAACAATTCACAAAAGAACATAAATTACACTGAAAAACTTTATCCCAAGACTTAAGTAACACTTTACTTCTGATCAATCCACATTAATATGACCAGCACACAAGATTAAAAAACGAATCATAATGCGCAATATTGAGATCATTATCGGTAGCCAAATGGGCTCTGCTGAATACGTCGCTGAACAATTAGCTGAAGATCTAACGACACGATCTTTCAACTGTAATTTACATGAACAGCCTGATTTATCAGAGTGTAATAGCCATACATGGTTGCTTGTCACCTCTACATATGGCGCAGGTGATTACCCAGAGAATCTATTGCCCTTTATCTCACAGCTGACTGAAGCGTCTGATCTAAGCCATATCAGCTTTGCAATTATAGGTATTGGTGACTCCAGTTATGACACTTATAACTATGCGGCAACAAACAGTGAAAAGCTGCTGGTGGAAAAAGGTGCGCAAATACTGATCCCTACCCTAAAAATAGATGTGTTAGATGAAGCATTGCCTGAAGATACTGCACTGGCATGGCTGCCTCAATTAAGTGAGGTTATGGAGAAAAATAAATAAAGATCAGTTCTACATAACTTATCCACAAATTTTGTTATTTTAAACACCATATGTGGATAACCTTTGATCTAACTGCTGATCTAGTATTACTTATCCATTGGATAAATTTAATCGGATGTGTGCCTGTGTATAAATAGCCCTTTTGATCAAAGCTTATACGCCCTTAGATCCGATCTAATTCACATTATATGATCTAGCCTAAGCTTATGGATCATAATAGGAATATAACCTTATACACAGATCTGGCTCTGCTTAAATATAAGATCAATAAAGATCTTTAAAAAGATCCTTATATATTTTTAAGTGATCCATTTTGAGTTCAGGTTAAAATTTAATCGTTTCACTTCTGCGTTTTTCTAGGTAGAATACGCACCCTTTCGAAATTTGCTGGTTGTTTTTAAGTAGGATCCCGTAAATGATTTATCATGAACATTTTGACGTAATCGTGGTTGGTGGCGGTCATGCTGGTACTGAAGCTGCATTAGCTGCAGCTCGTATGGGTATGAATACCTTATTGTTAACTCACAATATGGACACTTTAGGCCAAATGTCTTGTAACCCAGCGATCGGCGGGATCGGTAAAGGGCATCTTGTTAAAGAGATTGATGCACTAGGTGGTGCGATGGCTCAGGCCATTGATAAAGGTGGGATCCAATTTAGAACGCTGAATTCATCTAAAGGTCCTGCGGTTAGAGCAACTAGAGCACAGGCAGATCGCGCATTGTATAAAGCTGCGATCCAAGATACTTTACAAAATCAAGAAAACTTAAAAATTTTCCAACAAAGCTGTGATGATCTTATTGTTGAACAAGATCAGGTAAAAGGCGTAGTTACTCAAATGGGACTACGATTTAGTGCCCAATCGGTTGTTTTGACTGTAGGTACATTCTTAGGTGGACAAATTCACATTGGCCTTGAGAATTACAAAGGCGGAAGAGCAGGGGATCCACCTTCAATCGCGTTGGCACATCGATTACGTGAATTACCATTTCGTGTAGACCGATTAAAAACCGGCACGCCTCCGCGAATTGATGCAAGAACGGTTGATTTTTCAGTGATGCAAGAGCAACCAGGTGATACACCAACACCTGTGTTTTCATTTTTAGGTAAGCAATCTGATCACCCACAACAGATCCCGTGTTATATCACTTACACAAATGAAAAAACACATGATGTGATCCGTGAAAACCTGCACCGATCACCTATGTATGCTGGTGTGATCGAAGGGATTGGACCAAGGTACTGTCCATCAATTGAAGATAAGATAGTACGTTTTGCTGACAAAGAGAAACATCAAATCTTTGTTGAGCCTGAAGGACTAACGTCCTATGAGTTATACCCGAATGGTATTTCCACCAGCCTACCTTTTGATATTCAATTAGATATCGTAAGATCGATTAAAGGATTCGAAAACGCACATATTTGCCGACCTGGTTATGCGATTGAATATGATTTCTTCGACCCAAGAGACTTAAAACAGTCTTTAGAGACCAAATTTATTAATGGTTTATTTTTCGCAGGTCAAATTAATGGCACTACGGGTTATGAAGAAGCCGGTGCACAAGGCTTGATTGCGGGTATGAATGCTGCCTTACAAGTGAAAGGTGAAGATGCTTGGACGCCGCGCCGAGATGAAGCTTATACAGGCGTTTTAATTGATGACCTTGCTACTTTAGGCACAAAAGAACCGTATCGTATGTTTACTAGCCGTGCAGAATACCGCCTGTTATTACGTGAAGATAATGCTGATTTGCGCTTGACTGAAAAAGGCCGCGAGCTTGGTTTAGTCAATGATGAACGTTGGGCTGCCTACAATGATAAGTTGGAAGTCATGGAGCAAGAGTCACAGCGTTTACGTTCGACTTGGATCCACAAAGATCACGAAGCATTAGATCAAGTCAATGCGTTGCTAAAATCGCCACTAACCAGAGAAGCGAGTTTAGAGGATCTGATCCGTCGACCTGAGGTGAGCTATCGCGAACTGATGACGATCGATGGTTTGGCCAGTGAGCACGAAAATTGGCAAGCATTAGAACAGGTTGAAATTCAAACCAAGTATGCAGGTTACATTGCGCGTCAACAAGATGAGATAAATAAACAGCTTCGCCATGAGGAAACTTTACTGCCTGCTGAGTTTGATTATAGCCAAGTAAGTGGCTTGTCAAATGAAGTCGTGGCTAAGCTCACAGATGCGCGTCCGCAAACGATTGGTCAAGCTTCACGTATTTCTGGTATCACCCCAGCGGCTATTTCGCTATTATTAGTGTATCTGAAAAAGCAAGGGCTGTTGCGCAAGTCGGCGTAACAGCGATGGAAAACTGTGTTACTAGAACAACTCAATGCTTTGTTAGCTGAAACGGAGATTTCGCTGACCGAAAATCAAAAACAGCAGCTTGTCGATTATGTCGGGCTGCTCGACAAATGGAATAAAGCTTACAACCTAACTTCTGTGCGTGATCCAAAAGAGATGATGGTAAAGCATATCTTGGATTCGCTTGTGGTTGCCCCTCATCTTAATGGCAAGCATTATATCGATGTTGGTACAGGCCCTGGATTACCGGGTATCGTTTTAGCGATAGCTTTGCCGGACACTGAATTTGTGCTGTTGGATAGCCTCGGAAAAAGAGTACGTTTTTTAACCCAAGTAAAACATGCGCTTGGATTAAAAAATGTCACCCCAGTCCAGTCACGTGTTGAAGAATATCAGCCAAGTGTTAAATTAGACGGTGTGTTGAGTCGTGCGTTTGCATCACTGCAGGATATGGTCCAATGGTGTACGCATTTAATTGACTCATCGGGACGATTCGTTGCACTGAAAGGAATGTATCCGCAAGAAGAATTGGACAGCCTGCCTGAAGGTATTTCTTTGGAGCAAAATGTCACCTTGCAGGTACCCAATCTTGAAGGTGAGCGCCATTTAATTATTCTTACTAAAGACTAAACTCGAGGATACTGTGGCTAAAGTCATTGCAATTGCAAACCAAAAGGGTGGTGTTGGCAAAACAACCACTGCGGTGAACCTTGCTGCCTCGATGGCGGCAACCAAAAGAAAAGTACTGCTGATAGATTTAGACCCGCAGGGCAATGCGACAATGGGCAGTGGTGTTGATAAATATGGTGAAGTAGCTACCATCTACGATTTACTTATTGAAGAAACACCGATTAAAGACGTTATCTGTACAGACACATCTGGTGAATATCATTTAATTGCAGCTAATGGCGATGTGACGGCTGCAGAAGTCAAATTGATGGAATTGTTTGCCCGTGAAGTACGCCTGCGTAATGCCATTGAATCGGTGCAAGATGAGTACGAATTTATCTTTATTGATTGCCCGCCGTCTTTGAATATGTTGACCGTTAATGCGATGGCCGCGGCTGACTCCGTCATGGTACCGATGCAGTGTGAATACTACGCGCTTGAAGGCTTAACTGCATTAATGGATACAATCACGCAATTATCAAAACTGGTAAACCCTGAACTGCAAATTGAAGGGATCTTGCGTACTATGTATGATCCTCGTAACCGATTGGCAAACGATGTTTCTGAGCAACTTAAACAGCACTTTGGCGAGAAAGTATACCGAACGGTGATCCCGCGTAACGTACGTTTAGCTGAAGCCCCAAGTTTTGGTGCACCTGCAATGTATTATGATCGTGCATCAAGTGGTGCAAAAGCATATCTTGCATTGGCGGGAGAAATGTTGCGTCGTCAAGAAAAACAAGCCGCTGCTGTAGCATAAGAGGATAATAACAAGATGTCGGTGAAAAAAAGAGGATTAGGGCGTGGTTTAGATGCATTGTTAAGCTCTGCAAAACCACCTGCAGGGGCAACACAACCAGAGGCTCCAAAAGCCCCTGAAGTTGAAGCATCATCAGCACCTGTTAGCCAACCATCTGAAGCATCTGAGCAAGAATTACAGCGATTACCGATAGAGTTTCTACAGCGTGGCAAATATCAACCGCGTAAAGATATGTCAGAAGAGGCACTGGAAGAATTAGCGAATTCTATTCGTGCACAAGGCGTATTACAGCCAATTGTTGTGAGACAATTGGCTGCAGAGCAATATGAAATCATTGCGGGTGAACGCCGTTGGCGTGCATCACAACTTGCCGGTTTAGATGTAGTGCCTTGTATCATTAAAGATGTTGAAGATGATGCGGCGGTTGCCATCGCACTGATTGAAAACATTCAACGTGAAGATCTCAATGCCATGGAAGAAGCGGTTGCCTTAGATCGTTTACTAAATGAATTTGATTTAACCCACCAGCAAGTCGCGGATGCTGTCGGCAAATCGCGTACAACCGTGACTAATTTGTTACGTTTAATCAATCTCAATGATGATGTGAAAATCTTGTTAGAACATGGTGATATTGAAATGGGCCATGCTCGGTGCCTATTGTCGCTACAAGGTGAAGCACAATCTGAAGCTGCCCGAACTGCTGTAGCAAAAGGCCTGACGGTACGTGAAACTGAGAAATTGGTTCGCGCTATGCAAGAGCCGGTGGTTAAAAAAGAAACTAAAGAAAAAGACCCAGATGTCAAACTGTTAGAACAGCAGCTCGCAGAAAACTTGGGCGCAAAAGTAGAGATAAACTACAATCAAAAAGGCAAAGGGAAATTGGTTATTTCTTATGCTGATCTTGATGAATTAGACGGTATTCTTGGGCGGATCCACCCAGATTTACAACAACCCTCCTAAAGGTCAAAATTGCGACGAAATGAGCGCTTAAATTATGCTGCATTTCGTCGCGTCAAGTTGCAAATTGAGCAGAAATCAGTATAATTTCGCCAGTTTTTATACCCTGATAAATTTTAGCGTCATTAAGGTTAATATAAAGTGACTCATTCGTTAGCTGGCCCGTATAGACGCGCCGCATTAAAAGGTGTCTTGCTTCAGGGTATCGTAGCATTAGTAGCTGCAGTAATAGTTTTAGTAGGTTGGGGAGCCCATGCAAGCCTGTCAGCATTGGTTGGCGGACTCGCAATTGTGTTTCCGAACCTAGTATTTGCCTTGTATTCATTTCGATTTGTCGGAGCGAGCAAAGCAAATCAAGTGTATGACTCGTTAAAACGAGGCAAAGGATTAAAATTTTTGCTAACCATTTGCATATTTGCACTGGCGTTTAAACATTTGAGTGTCATGGCGTTGCCATTTTTCTGTTGTTACATACTAGTGATGTTTTCGCAGTGGCTAGCACCGATTTTTTTTAATCATTAACTTTTGGGATAAAACATGGCTGCAGAAGAAGTTACTCTATCAAGCCATATTCAGCACCACTTGACCAATGCCAAGATGTGCTCGACCGATGCCGGTCTTGCCTTCAATAAAGCATGTGCGGATAGTGGATTCTGGACATGGCACATAGATACCCTCGCATGGTCAATCGGTTTAGGTCTGGTTTTTTTATGGATCTTCCGAAGCGCCGCTAAAAAATCCACTACTGGTGTACCTGGCAAATTTCAATGCTTTATTGAGATGGTTGTTGAGTTCGTTGGCGACAACGTACGCGATACTTATCACGGTAACAGCAAGTTAATTGCTCCACTGGCCCTAACAATCTTTGTTTGGGTGTTCTTAATGAACTTAATGGACTTGATTCCTGTTGATTTCCTACCTGCATTTGCTGGCTTTGTTGGCGAAACTGCATTTGGTATGGACTCACACGATGTATACATGAAAATTGTACCGACAACTGACTTAAATATGACGGCTGCATTAGCAATCGGCGTATTCCTTCTGATGATCGGTTATTCAATTAAAATCAAAGGCATCGGTGGTTTTATTGCTGAGCTAACGCTTCACCCGTTCAGCACTAAAAACAAGCTTGGTATGGTTTTCCTTATCCCTTGTAACTTGTTACTTGAAACTATCGCGTTGTTTGCTAAGCCTTTCTCGCTAGCACTACGTTTGTTCGGTAACTTGTACGCGGGTGAGATGATCTTCATCTTGATCGGTGCAATCGGCTTGATGCAGTTACCACTGCACTTTATCTGGGCAACTTTCCACATCTTAGTTATCGTTCTACAGGCATTCGTATTTATGATGCTTACGATCGTATACCTGAGCATGGCAAGTGCTAAAGATAGCCACTAAGAATATAATTTTTAAAAGATTTTTTAACTTTAACTTTAATTTACAAATGAAACTTTGGAGAAAAAAATGGAACTAGTATTAGGTCTTAAGCTTATCGCTGTTGCTTTACTTATCGGCTTCGGTGCAATCGGTACTGCTATCGGCTTCGGTAACATGGGTGGTAAATTCCTAGAAGCATGTGCTCGTCAGCCTGAGCTTGCGCCTTCACTACAAGTTAAAATGTTCATCCTAGCTGGTCTAATCGATGCGGTAGCGATGATCGGTGTTGGTATCGCTATGTACATGTTGTTCGCGCTTTAATTTTTAAGACAATAGCTGAATCGAACAACTGTCAAGTAAGGAGGAGCGGTCGTGAACTTAAACGCCACTCTAATAGGTGAATTAATTGCATTTACGGTGTTCGTACTTTTCTGTATGAAGTACGTATGGCCACCGCTAAATGGTGCAATTGAAGCTCGCCAGAAGAAAATTGAAGATGGTTTAGCTGCCTCTGATAAAGCTGAAAAAGATCTTGAGCAAGCGCGTGAACAAGCTGCTGAGCAGCTTAAAGAAGCAAAGACTCAAGCGGCTGAAATCATTGAGCAAGCTAAAAAGCGTGCTGCGCTTATCGTTGACGAAGAGACAACTCGTGGTCAACAAGAGCGTGAGAAGATTATTGCTCAAGGACACTCTGATATCGAAACAGAGCGTAACCGCGTAAAAGAAGAGCTACGTACTCAAGTAGCAACTCTTGCCGTGGTTGGCGCTGAAAAGATTTTAGAGCGTGAAATCAATCAAGACGCACATAGCGATATCGTTGATAAGCTAGTTGCTGAGCTTTAATTAGGAGGGTATGAGCATGTCTGAATTGACTACTATCGCTCGCCCATACGCTAAAGCGGCTTTTGAACTTGCTGTTGAAAAAGGCACAGTTGAAGCTTGGAATGAAATGCTGTTCTTCGCCGGTCAAGTGACCAGCGATGAACAGGTTCAGACACTACTTGGTAGCCTTGCTACTCAAGCAGAGCAGTCTGAAATCATCATCAAGCTATGTGCTGAACAACTCGACGAGCAAGGTCAAAATCTTATCAAGCTGATGGCCGAAAATGAGCGTTTATCTGCAGTCCC
This sequence comes from Pseudoalteromonas umbrosa, assembly GCF_030125375.1. Classification (GTDB taxonomy): domain Bacteria; phylum Pseudomonadota; class Gammaproteobacteria; order Enterobacterales; family Alteromonadaceae; genus Pseudoalteromonas; species Pseudoalteromonas umbrosa. The sequence continues at coordinate 52,340 of NZ_JASJUU010000010.1, forward strand.
TGCAGTTGCTGATTTATTCGCTGAATTTAAAGCGGATTATGACAAAGAGATCGACGTTACTGTGGTTTCTGCAACTGAACTTGCTCAAGAGCAGCAAGATAAATTGGGCGCTGCGTTAGAAAAACGTTTCGCACGCAAAGTTAAGCTGAATTGTAGCATCGATGAAACCGTAGTAAGCGGTTTGGTTATTAAGGCTGGCGATACCGTAATTGACGGTAGCGTACGCGGTAAATTAGACCGCTTAGCAGTGTCGCTACAATCGTAATTGGGAAAAAGAGCATGCAACTTAATTCCACAGAAATTTCTGCACTGATCAAGCAGCGTATTGAGCAGTTTGAAGTTGTAAGTGAAGCACGTAACGAAGGTACTATCGTATCTGTTACTGACGGTATCATCCGCATCCACGGTCTAGCTGACTGTATGCAAGGTGAGATGATCGAGCTTCCTGGCAACCGTTATGCTATCGCACTAAACCTTGAGCGCGACTCAGTAGGTGCAGTAGTAATGGGTCCTTACGCAGACCTTAAAGAAGGCGTAAAAGTACAATCTACAGGTCGTATCCTTGAAGTACCAGTAGGCCGTGGTCTACTAGGTCGTGTTGTTAACACACTAGGTGCACCAATCGATGGTAAAGGTGCACTAGACAACGACGGTTTCGAGCCAGTTGAAAAAATTGCACCAGGTGTAATCGAGCGTCAATCAGTAGACGAGCCAGTACAAACTGGTTATAAGTCTATCGATGCGATGATCCCAGTTGGTCGTGGTCAGCGTGAGCTAGTTATCGGTGACCGTCAGACTGGTAAAACTGCACTTGCAATCGATGCAATCATCAACCAAAAAGACACAGGCGTTAAGTGTGTGTACGTAGCGGTTGGTCAAAAAGCATCTACTATCGCAAACGTAGTACGTAAATTAGAAGAGCACGGTGCACTTGAAAACACTATCGTTGTTGTTGCATCTGCTTCTGAATCAGCAGCGCTACAATACCTAGCGCCATTTGCTGGTTGTACTATGGGTGAATACTTCCGTGACCGCGGTGAAGACGCACTAATCGTATATGATGATCTTTCTAAGCAAGCTGTTGCTTACCGTCAGATCTCACTACTACTTAAGCGTCCACCAGGCCGTGAAGCATACCCAGGTGACGTATTCTACCTTCACTCACGTCTTCTAGAGCGTGCATCACGTGTAAACGCTGATTACGTTGAGAAGTTCACTAACGGTGAAGTGAAAGGTAAAACAGGTTCATTGACGGCATTGCCAATCATTGAAACTCAAGGTGGTGACGTTTCTGCATTCGTACCTACTAACGTTATCTCAATCACCGATGGTCAGATCTTCCTAGAAACTGACTTATTCAACGCAGGTATCCGTCCAGCTGTTAACGCTGGTATCTCGGTATCTCGTGTAGGTGGTGCAGCGCAAACTAAAATCGTTAAGAAACTAGGTGGTGGTATCCGTCTAGCGCTAGCTCAGTACCGTGAACTAGCTGCGTTCTCTCAGTTCGCTTCTGACCTTGACGATGCTACGCGTGCACAGCTTGAGCACGGTGAGCGTGTAACAGAGCTAATGAAGCAGAAGCAATATGCACCTATGTCTGTTGCTGAAATGTCTCTGTCTCTATTTGCTGCTGAGAAAGGCTTCCTACAAGACATCGAAATCAACAAGATTGGTGATTTCGAAGAAGGTCTTATTGGTTTCGCTAACAGCACATACGCAGAGCTAATGACTCAAATCAACGAAACTGGTAACTACAACGCTGAGATTGAAGCGCAACTTAAAGAACTTCTAGAGAAGTTCAAGTCGACGCAAACTTGGTAATTTAGTTATTCATGGTGACTTCGGTCACCACTGATTCGGAGAGAGAGTCATGGCCAGCGGAAAAGAGATAAAAAGCAAGATCGGGAGTATTAAGAATACTCAGAAGATCACCAGCGCGATGGAAATGGTTGCCGCTTCTAAAATGAAGAAGGCGCAAGACCGTGTGGCATCAAGCCGTCCATACGCTGAGAACTTACGCAAAGTGATCGGTCGTATTGCTCAAGCAAATCTTGACTTCAACCATCCGTTCCTAGAGGAACGTGATGTGAAGCGAGTTGGTTACATTGTTATCTCAACTGACCGTGGTCTGTGTGGTGGTTTGAACTCAAATGAGTTTAAGAAAATCACATTAGATGTTAAGGCGTGGAAAGAAAAAGGCGTTGATGCCGAATTTGCTACTTTAGGTAGCAAGGCTGCTGGTTTCTTCCAACGTTTTGGCGGTGAGTTACTCGCTAAAAAAGCGGGTCTTGGAGATGCTCCTTCAGTACAGGACGTAGTAGGTCCAGTAAAAGTAATGTTAGATGCATTTACTGAAGGCAAAATTGACCGCTTGTTCGTTGTGTACAACAAATTCGTGAACACAATGAAGCAAGAGCCAACGATCGAACAGTTATTACCTTTGCCAAAAGCTGAAGAAGAAGTATCAGCCCACGCTTGGGATTACTTATATGAGCCGAGCCCAGAAGCGATCTTAGAGACGCTACTGGTACGTTTCATTGAGTCACAGGTGTACCAGGGTGTAGTAGAAAATGCTGCATCTGAACAGGCTGCCCGTATGGTTGCGATGAAAGCCGCAACTGATAACGCAGGCGACCTAATGGATGAGCTGCAACTTGTTTACAACAAAGCACGTCAGGCTGCAATCACACAAGAAATCAGTGAGATTGTTGGCGGTTCGGCTGCTGTATAACGCTTCGGCAAAGTTTAACGAGAGGAATAGACATGAGTTTAGGTAAGGTCGTCCAAATTATCGGCGCCGTTGTGGACATCGAGTTCCCACAAGACAACGTGCCAGCCGTATATGACGCACTAAAAGTTACAGAAGGCGACCTAGCTGGTTTGACACTAGAAGTGCAACAGCAGTTAGGTGGCGGTGTGGTACGTGGTATCGCACTTGGTACTACAGACGGTCTACGTCGTGGTATCTCAGTAGAAGGCACAGGCGAGCCAATCAAGGTTCCAGTTGGTACAAAGACCCTAGGTCGTATCATGGACGTATTAGGTCAGCCTATTGATGAAGCAGGTCCAATTGGTGAAGAAGAGCGTATGTCAATTCACCGTGCTGCGCCTTCATACGAAGATCAATCAAGTTCAGTTGAGCTACTAGAAACAGGTATCAAGGTAATCGACCTTGTATGTCCATTCGCTAAAGGTGGTAAAGTTGGTCTATTCGGTGGTGCCGGTGTTGGTAAAACCGTAAACATGATGGAACTTATCCGTAACATCGCAATCGAGCACAGCGGTTACTCAGTATTCGCAGGTGTTGGTGAGCGTACACGTGAGGGTAATGACTTCTACCATGAGATGAACGACTCAAACGTACTAGATAAAGTATCTCTAGTATACGGTCAGATGAACGAGCCACCGGGTAACCGTCTACGTGTTGCACTAACGGGTCTAACGATGGCTGAGAAGTTCCGTGACGAAGGTCGTGACGTACTTTTCTTCGTAGATAACATCTACCGTTATACACTTGCAGGTACTGAGGTATCAGCACTACTAGGTCGTATGCCTTCAGCGGTAGGTTACCAGCCAACTCTTGCAGAAGAGATGGGTGTACTACAGGAGCGTATCGCATCGACTAAGACTGGTTCAATCACTTCAATCCAAGCGGTATACGTACCTGCGGATGACTTGACTGACCCGTCACCAGCTACAACGTTCGCGCACTTAGATGCAACAGTTGTACTTTCACGTGACATCGCGTCTCTAGGTATCTACCCTGCGGTAGACCCACTAGATTCAACTTCACGTCAGCTTGACCCTCAAGTAATCGGTAACGAGCACTATGAGACAGCACGTGGCGTTCAGACTGTACTTCAGCGTTATAAAGAGCTGAAAGACATCATCGCGATCCTAGGTATGGACGAGCTATCTGACGAAGATAAGCAAGTTGTATCTCGTGCTCGTAAGATCCAGCGTTTCCTATCTCAGCCGTTCTTCGTTGCTGAGGTATTCACTGGTGCACCTGGTAAATACGTATCTCTTAAAGACACAATCTCTGGCTTTAAGGGCATCCTAAACGGTGATTACGATGATATGCCAGAGCAGGCATTCTACATGGTTGGCTCAATCGACGAAGCAGTTGATAAAGCTAAAAACATGTAATTTAGGAGGTTGTTATGGCAATGACAGTACACCTTGATGTAGTAAGCGCAGAGCAGAATTTATTCTCTGGTGCTGTGGCTACAATTCAAGTGACAGGTAGTGAAGGTGAACTTGGTATTCACCCTGGCCACGCGCCACTCCTGACTGGCCTAAAGCCTGGTATGGTACGTTTGGTTAAAGAAGATGGTGCTGAAGAGTTCATCTACGTTGCAGGCGGTACGCTTGAAGTTCAACCTAAGACAGTAACTGTTCTAGCGGACGTTGCTATTCGTGGTGAAGAACTTGACGAGCAGGCTGCTGAAGAAGCTAAACGTGAAGCTGAAGCACAGCTAGCTTCAGGTACTGCAAGCGAGCTGGATTACCAGCGTGCCGCTATGCAGCTTGAAGAAGCACTTGCTCAGCTACGACTACTTCGCCAGCTGCGTAAATAAGCAGCCACCTATCTGGTTTGAAACCCACATGTTGAAAAGCATGTGGGTTTTTTTATGCCTGTGATTTTGTGAGCTTTATTTGTATTACATTAGTTATGTTTTGCGATTAGTGGAATGAAGCTGACTAAGTTTTGCTAAGGTGATGTATATAAATTGAATAAAAATCAAGCTGTAACTCCTTACTTTATAACGCTATCCTCTCATACTAGTTACATCAGGTTATATATTAGCTTGAGTAAAATAAAGCTTTGAGTAAAATGGGAATTCGTTAGCAGCCTACGCGTTTAATACTCACCATGAATGAAGTAAAATTTTCTAGGCAAGTAAAGGAAGTCAGATTTGGTCATTGGGTGCTTGATCCAAAGCGTCAATGCATTTGTGATGGTGACACTACTCGTGAACTGGAGCCGCTTTTATTTCGTTTACTTTGCTATTTGATAATTAATAATGAGCAAATAATTACTCGGCAAGACTTGGTAGACGATGTATGGAGCCAGAATTACGTTGATGATAATGCAATTAACCGCGCCATGTCGGAGTTGCGAAAGATTTTAAAATCTGAAAAGCAACGCGGTATCGTAGTGAAAACACATTATCGCAAAGGGTATAGTTTTTTCCTTGAACCTGAAATTATATACTATCCAGATAAGCTTTCTCCAAGTCATACAGAACCAAATCCAAGTAGTGCGACTTCAACAACATCTCAAGTCTCTAAAAGTGAATCAACAGGTAATGCTGAAAAGGCACCTAATCGTTTTACATGGCTATTTAAAGGGGCTGCATTATGTTGCGTTATCGGTTTAACAGTAGCTGTAGGTGTTAAGTTTAGTATTGATGAACAGGTTGAAATAAAGCCTGGTATTATCACTCAAGAGCAGCCAATCAAGGAGCATGTGCTATCTTGGGTGCAAGGTAGATATACCTTACTTAATTTATCCCCAAATGATGCCATGGTGGCTTATTCCTTTATCAAACGCGATACCGACTATTATTCTCTGGTCGTTAAAAATTTAAAAAGTGGTCACGAGCGCAGGCTCGGTGAGCAGGGGGTAAACTATTACCCGGTTGGTTGGTCTGTGGATTCTAATACCATTTATTACCGAATTGTGGATGGTGATAAATGTCAGGTGTGGCAATTAAACGCAGACTTTAGCTCGGGTAGCGAGTATTTATTTGACTGCAAAATAAGCAGTATGACAGGTGGTGAAGTAAACCAAGGTCGACTTGTTTATGCTAAAAGTGGTTATCGTAATAGAGATGAATTATCTGCTTTAACCAACAGGGATTTGGTAACTGGTGATGAGTTTCAGATTACCTCTCCGAATTTGAACTCCTATGGAGATCGTTTTTTAACTTATATACCAGAAAAAGAAATAATATTGTTTGAGCGTCGTCAGTACGATACGAATGAGTTGTATATGACAGACCCTGATGGTGGTAATCAAATTAAGATTTATGATTCTCCATCGCGTATTTGGGGGCTTAATTATGATGATAAGACTGAGCAACTAGTATGGTTTAATAATGCAGAGAATATTGTTTATGGTTTTTCGCTGAGAGAAATGCGCTTGGTGAAAGCACAAAAGCTATTAACTGATCAGTTCTATGCAAATTATGAAATACTCAACAGTCACGACCTATTAATGACTAGTTACCCTTTTGTTTTAGACATTTATAGTCTAGATAAGCAAGGTAAAGAGCTGGCGCCGCTCATCAATAGTAAACGTGAAGACACAAGAGCGATAGAAGTGCCCAATGGTTTCTTATTCTTAACACGTCTAGGACATTTATATCAAATTCATCAAATGAGTCATGATGGTCAAGTTACGCCTTTGGGATTACCTAATGCTAAGTACAAGGCGCTTCGCTATAACCAAGCAACGAATGAGTTATTGATCCAATTTGCTCGAAAAATTGAAGTGTATAATTTGAGTGATTTATCTCTTTCGATGTCTAAACCAGTTGAAGGTACCTTGGTCTCGGTTGAGTATTTAAGTGATAATGAAATAAGTTATACAGTTATTGATGATCAGAAGATGAATAGCCGTGCGTATGTTTGGTCTAACGTGGATGGGCATGTTAGAGAGCTTCCTATCCAAAGCACCTTATGGTTGGATAGACTAGATGAAGACACATTAATTACACTCTCTTCTAATGACATTATTTCTGCTTTTGACTTACGCAGTGGCGAAGTGATTCATCGTGTAGAGTTACCTCCTGCAAAATATAAGCATTCGGTTGCTATTTTGGATGGCAATATTTATCACTCGAATGGCGAGCGTATATCTAAAATTGATTTCTCATCAGATGTAACCATTGAAACTATATATACAGTCAATAATCCTAAGTTGTTCATTGAACAAATACGGGCTTCTGAATCAGGCCGACTGCTCACAGATATTATAGAGACTGTAGAAAATCAGCTGTTAAAAGTATCGATGATAAACACAGGTAATAACCTTAATTAGGCTGGGAGCTTCCCTTTGTGTAGGTGGCTCTTTAGGATGAAAACGCTCGATATATCTTATCGGGCGTTTTGCCTTTTAGGGAGGTGATTGGCTTACTAAAGGGGACTTCACTATGTTTCAGGCTAGGGGGCTGATTATATTTCGTTTCATATCGTCGCTTACTGATAACGAGCACTTACCATCCTCTGGATATTTTATGAAGCACTTCTTGGGCACTATATACTTTTAAATTACTTACCAAGGTAGTGATTACCTTTACTCGTAGAGAGGGACTATAAAAGTCTAGCTCTGAGATGTGTTATACGTAGATGGGGCTGGCACTTCGATAAAGTCTATTTAGACTATAAGTGCGGCTGGTGATATGTTTATTTTATACATGTGCATACTAACTACTACTCTAGATCAGGTTTTGTGCACGGTACTATGTTGCGTCACATGTTGTGATAATAAAAGTAGCTCACTTACTAAGTACACTTTAATAACGGAAATAACCCGAGCTATTTTTTAATATCTGTAGCTTTAAGATTTGATGTGGCATTCTTTGGTTCAGACAAAACATACGATATTTCACGTTGGTTATGTAGGGCCAATCTATTAGGGGCTGGCTGCAAAGCGCCAATAAAGACTGTTAATTTTCCTAACTAGCTTAACGACCTTGGGGTCGTATTTCACTCTTTTTTCAATTTTCAGCAGGTAACGTGTCAGTCCTATTTAGGAGTGAGTATGACTTTTTTATTGGGTGCAGCGTTATTGTAAAGCTACTTTTATCATAAGATCTCCTTGTAATAACTCCGAATTACCACTTACTTTTTGTTAACAGTAGGCTCTCACTAAGTCATATTTTTTATTTGTTTAATAATCAGTAGCTTAATAAATATTACGAGAGATTTCATAAGGTTTGATATGTACCATTTTTATTACGGCTACGTTAATGTAGAAATCAGTGAAGCACACGAAGATGTGCAAAATAATTAACTACAAAAATCATCAAGGACTCAAGTAATGGTACTTTCTCTAAAAACAAAAAAACTTAAAACACTTTCTCAAAATGAAAAATTAGGTACAAAGCAAACAAAGCTAATTGGAGGAGGTTATTTAACGATTGATGCAGGTCAGTATGTAGATTGCGCAGCAAACGATAGAGGGCCTAATACGGATACTGTAACACAAAGTAAAAACGCCTCACTTTGATAGATTGGTATCTTGATACTTAATTTCTAGTTTTGAACATCAAGCTGTTAAAAATTCATAAAGCCTCATGTGGCTTTAAGCAAATAGAAGTCGTAACAAAATCAGCATTGCGCCAAATGCATCTAAATAGCATATGAATAGGTCATTTTTAGTGAGTCACTTATTCATATGCTTTATAGGTGCCTATCTTATACTCCAAATGTGATATTTCACCAAAAGCAGGATATTTTTTAAGGATTGATATGAAAAGTTTACTGGCTTTTTCTCTAATCTTACCGACTTATGATGCACCTATGGTTGGGCAATTATACTTACAGGCGCCAGCAGTAGAGTATTATTTTACTCGTGAGACCGGGTTTGCTACGCGAGCAAAAAAACTAGAGGTAGGTAAGCTCGTTGAGAAAGGTGAGGAGTTAGCGAGGTTTAAACCGGATACAGAGGGCGGCGAAAGCAAAGTATATATATCTAACATGAAGGGGTATATTGAGTTTATCAAGGACACTCAGTCTTTGTTGGAGTCAGGTGAGTTGGTTGCTAAAATTTCTTCAGATCATGCATTTGGCAATTATTACTTCGATACGAATTATGACTTAAGTAATATCACTCAAAATGTGTGGTTATGCACGGATAAGAAGCCTGTTAAATTGAATGTCGATGGCATATTAAAAAATAGTTTGTTGATATCTGTAGAATTGGTAGAAATTAGATACAATGAATTAGTTGAGTTGTCTTCTGGGCAAGTATTGTTATATGCCAACTTAAGTGATTGTGGGTAATTGATCCATATTGAATTCATTTCTTTTTCCAATTCATTTATTCATCGTCAATATCCTGTGCTAACTATAGACTTTTTAAGTTGGCGAAAAACTTTCTTAATACCTCTCAGATGTTTAAGTATCTTAAGTGTACGCCCAACGTTTTTTGTTCACCTATTTATCTAAAGCCTCAACTAACGCATTAACAATATTCAAAAATATGTCAGTCAGGTCTAAAGATCATTGATGCTGTACTTTGATCTAAATTCGCAGATTATTGATATCTAAATAAACCTAGGCTGTCATAGCTTTTTATTCAGGTTTGGCACTCTTAGATCCAAAGATACTCTCTTTACCTAGCACATAGGGGTTTTATAGCACTGTCGAATATGCATTCTGATAAGGTGCTCTAAGTAGTGTTATGTAGATCACACATAGATTCTATTGATAGTCGGTAATTAAAAGGCGAGTAGGTAACTACTTATGTTCTTATTGATGCATTTTTTATTTTGTTAACCAAGTTCAACTTGGAAAATTATTGGCCTATTTAGAGGTGTCCCTGACTTTTACTGAGTTTTGTACCTTGTATATTTCCTTTTTTCAGAACTGCGCGTTGGTTTAAATTCCGATTTTCCACCCGTTTCATGGTGACTGTATTTCCTTACCGAATTGTGTTTTTTATTTGTATATTAATCAGTAGTTTATAGAAATGTTCGAGAGATTTAATAAGGTTTGATATGTACCAATGTCACTGCAGGTACGCTAATGTAGAAATCACTGAAGCATACAAAGATGTGCAAAAAAAACTAATATAAAAACCATCAAGGAACTAAAGCATGTTACTTTCTCTAAAAACAAAAACACTTAAAATTCTTTCTCAAAATGCAAAACTTGGCGCACAGCAAACAAAGCAAATAGGTGGTGGAAATAAATACACAGGACCTAATACAGATACTGTGACACAATTCGCTGCACCCAATACAGATACAGTGACACAATATGCTGCGCCTAATACTGATACTGTGACACGCATCAATAACTAATTTGCTTTTGCCTAGCAGTTAAAAAAGCAAGCTGTAATAAAATCAGAAACCCTCAAGCGGCTTTAAGCAAATAGAAGTCGTAACAACGTCGGCGCTACGCCAAGTGCATCTAAATAGCATATGAATAGATAATTTCTAGTGAGTTGTTTATTCATATGCTTTATAGATGCCTATCTACTATTTCAAATGTAAAAGTTCATCAAAGTAAACCTCATTTTCAGTGGAGATATAAAAAGTTTATTGGCTTTTTTATTATTTTGCCTACTTATAATGCATTTATGGTGAGGTATAGGTACCAACCGCAGAGCTTTATTTTGCTAGTGAGGCAGGATTTGCTATATGAGCAAAAAAGTTGAACAAGTTCGTTGGAGTACAAGAGAGGTCGGCGAAATTTAAACTGGATACTGGTAGTGGCATGCGCAGAGTGTCTATATCTAACATGAAAAGTATATTGAGTTTGTCGGTGCTCAGCCCGATCTGAAATAAGCCGGGCTAGTGGTTATGACTCGTTCTAATTATAACTTAAGTACTACCTCTCAAGGTGTGTGGTTATACACGGATAAGCAGTCAATTATATTTAACCTTGATAGCGCAGAAAAAGCTGTCTCACAGTTCTTATTGAACAAGCATAAATCAGTGGATTGCCTTCTGGGTAAGTGCTGCTACATATTAATTTAAGTGATTATGGCTAATTGAGGTTTTTTAGCACATCCATTTTGCATACGCTTTATCTTTCTTGTATCCCTTTTTAACATCAACTCCCCGTTCTAAATACAATTGAGAATAGCTGCTTTTAATGACTATATAGTTTGGGTTGGGGTTAGTGTGTCTGGCACAAGGTAGAGTTAACACTTCTGGTTAATGCGCTGCTTATATGTGAATTGTCGTTTCATACAAAGTTTACTTATGACTACTTTCTTATGAGTCAAACGACGGTATGTGTGGCACCGATTGGATTAAATCACTAAATCTACACATCACTACTTAGATATTACTTTATCGATTATTTTTTACTTGTTTTGCTCGTTATTATTTAAATGTGTGTATGGAGAAATAATTCTTATTTGGTGTTTTATGTGCCCATTATCAAACAATACAAAGTTAATTTCAAAGCGAATATTGTGAGTTAAGTGATTGTTTTTAATTATTTTATTTTTGTTTTTCGTGTTTTGACGGTGACGTTTTTCAAAGATAAATTAGTACCCATCGTAACAGAGGGTATCCAATACCTTGAATGTGAGGGAAAAATGAAGCCAACCGAACAAGATAGCTATAATCCATTTAGCGATGTTCAGTCGATCAGAGCCGCAATTGATTTATTTGATTCAATCACTCAATCTGAACAGCTAGAAGATGCACTAAAAACGATTGCAAAAGATGTTTGTTATGACTATTTAGCATTCATTGATTATTGCTCATTACCTAAAACAACAAATCAACTAAAGGTATATGGACAGTATGAAGATGAGCTTTTAATGCATCTGGAAAATGAGAGCGTAACTTTACATGCGCAGTCAGGTATTCGAATTTGCTCTTTGGCTAAGCTGGCAGATACCGATAATTTAGGGACGCATTTGTTTGTACTACCGCTCAGAGGAATAAAAGGGATAGTAGGTGCTTTGGTCTTTAGCATGCCAAAGAATCTACCTGTGCAGGTCAGTGCGGAACTAATAGACTGGTATTGGACAATATTGTCCCCATATCTGTTGAATGCCGCCTTAAGGTGTAGAAAAGAAAAGCTGGGAATAACCAAACGGGAACGGGATTGTATGTTCTGGGTTTCTCAAGGAAAAACATCTTGGGAGATAAGTCAAATATTAGGAATAAGTGAGCGCACGGTTAATTTTCACCTGACAAATTGTATTGAAAAAACACAGAGCGCCAATCGCCAGCAAGCAATTGCTAGGTGCATAATTAATAACTTGATTTAAAGTTTTTCGTATAGCTGGTTTTTAGTAATATCAATAAGGAAAATTGAATTACTAACCAGATTACGTGTCTTATAGTGGCCACTGTATTGATTTGACTATTTTTTGCAAGTCTCTAGCACGGAGCTTACTTTCATAGTTTGGATGTCATATTGGGTATGTTTTTAACTTTATTTGCTACTTACCTGTATTTCTATGCTTAGCTAACCTCAAATATATCTAATGACTATTCTCTTGCTGGTTTTACTTGGTTTGTATTGCGTCGTCACGCTCTAAATATGTTGTATGCCAAAATGACTTGGCCGAGTGCCTACTTGAATGATTTCGAGCTATAGTTTTTAGTTTGGTACATCATTAATCCTGCGCTGAGCTGAGCTTTCAGTTATTCCATTGTTTTACTGTGATTAATAATAAGTGCGATTTAGCTGCGAAAGATAAAGTGTCTGTGCTTTGTAAAACTAAAATGGATGTTAAATGGGGGCTAGGTAGTGCTTAATATAGAAAAGGGTTACAACAATAATCGATACGAATAAATAGGCTTTGCTTCCTTGCAAAACCTGTTAGGACACTCGGGTCTATGGTTATCAATTATGATAACTAATTTTTTGAAGAGCTTCCTTGCATCGTTTACCTTGCGCTGTAAAAGCGTAAAGGAAGGCCATTCCTTGTTTTTGTATAATTATTCTTATTCTTTGTGCGCTTTTACAGCAAAGAAAGCGCTTTATTCTTTAAGGGATGCGCCCCCATATTACTTAGATTATTGGGCAAAAAAAGCCGTTAGTTATTACAGGTATACAATTGCTAGACGTGATAAAGAGAGGCATTGAAATGGGGAGATTAAATATCTGGAAAATGAGAGTGCTGCCATACCTGTTAGCTGACTCGGCACTTATTGAGGGCTTTTAGGGGCTGATCAGTATTTTGTCTGAATTCATCAGAGTAAGTCACCTTTGTGACTATCAATTTCGATAAATCTAGTTAAAATATCAGCAATAATTTCTGTGCATTATTATGAGCTGCGTTTTTGTTTGATTGGGCACACGGAGTGACAATCTTAAAGCGACTAATAGAGCTAAGAAATCGAAAGTTAAAAAAAGGATCCCTCACTGATGGCATTAAATACAGTTATTCTTGCGGCGGGTAAAGGTACCCGTATGCGTTCTAATCTACCCAAAGTTCTACATCCGGTTGCAGGCAAACCAATGGTTCAGCATGTAATAGATAATTCAAACGCGCTGGGCGCTAGAGCGACAAACCTTGTGTATGGTCATGGTGCCGAACAGTTAAAAGCTCATTTGTCACACAATGATGTGAACTGGGTTTTACAAGAAGAGCAGCTTGGTACTGGCCATGCGGTAGCTGTTGCGAAAGAATATATTAGCGATGAAGATACGGTGCTTGTCTTATATGGAGATGTGCCATTAACCAAGCAGTCCACGCTGGAAAAACTGTTGGCAGTGACACCTGAAAAAGGCTTGTCTGTATTGACAGTGACACTTGATAATCCAATGGGTTATGGTCGCATGGTCCGTGAAAATGGCAAATTAGTGGGTATTGTAGAGCAAAAAGATGCGTCACAAGAGCAACTGAAAATCCAAGAGATCAATACCGGGATCATGGCGGCCAATGGTGAGTTGCTAAAAAAATGGTTGGGTCAGCTTTCCAATAATAATGCTCAGGGTGAATACTACCTAACTGATATTGTGGCGATGGCGCATGCAGAAGGGGTTGAAATCACCTCTGCGCAACCTGATGACGAGATGGAAGTTGAAGGCGCAAATAACCGTGTTCAATTGGCTGCATTAGAACGTGCATATCAAGCTCGCCAAGCGACAGAGCTTATGATTAATGGTGCGAGCTTAGCAGATCCAGCTCGCATTGATGTGCGTGGTGAAGTGACAACAGGTCAAGATGTTGAAATTGACATCAATGTTATTTTTGAAGGTAAAGTTACTATTGGTCACAATGTGCGTATCGGCCCTAACTGTGTATTGAAAGACTGTACCATAGGGGACGGTGTTGAGATCAAAGCCAACTCGGTTGTTGAAGAAGCCGAAGTTAAAGCGAATTGCACACTCGGTCCATTCGCGCGACTGCGCCCTGGTGCGGTGATGGAAGAAAATGCCCATGTTGGTAATTTTGTTGAGATGAAAAAATCTCGACTGGGCTCTGGCTCAAAAGCTAACCACTTTACGTATTTGGGTGATACGCAAGTAGGTGAGAAAGTGAATATAGGAGCTGGCACCATTACTTGTAATTATGATGGCGTGAATAAGTCGCAAACAGTCATTGGTGACGGCGCTTTTATAGGCTCAAATTCTTCGTTGGTTGCACCTGTAAAAATAGGTGAAAAAGCAACGATTGCTGCAGGTTCTGTGATTACTAGTACAGTCCAAGATGAGCAGTTAGCAGTGGCAAGAGGCAAGCAACGTAATATTGCAGGGTGGCAAAGACCTGTGAAAAAGTCTTAATTAGAAAATAAAAAGGGAAATACGTTTCCCTTTTTTTGTACCCGATTCCTTTCTGGATTTTAAAGTGATACATTAACTTTGAGGTTAATTAAAATTTAACAATAAAAACAATTCATTCGGGTGTACAAGTTATTATGGAAAATCTCTTTCGCAAAGAAGTACTTGAGAATAAGCGACACCGATTAGAAGGAGCTGTGAGTTTAGTTCAGCCACCTGTGTTTAAAACACTCACCTTTCTGATCTTATTTGTGGTGGTTATCAGTATTATTTACTTAACCTTGGGGAGTTATGCACGTAAAGAGCGTGTGACGGGGGTACTTGAGCCGAATACTGGTGTACTAAGTATGGTTGCTTCACAGGAAGGAGTCATTTCACAAGTACTCGTCGAAGAAGGTCAACTAGTTGCTGCAAACCAACCTATTTTGCGCATTGCGTCTGCTAAGCATAGTACTCAAGCTCTTGAGCTTAACCAAGCGTTACTCAATCAATACTCTTTCCAATTACAAAACCTTAAACGATTAATTACACAGCAAGAGAAGCAATATCGACTTGACTTGGCGGAGTTAGAGCAACAAAAAGAAACGGCTCAAAAGCGCCTGCTAGAGTTAGACAATCAATCGCAAACATTTGCTAAGCGATTGGAGCTAAATGAGCAAATGGTTGGTCAAATAAGTACGTTGAAAGGGACCGGTTACATTTCTGAATTAGAGTTACAAAGGCAAAAAGACACACTTTTGTCGTTGCAGCAGCAATCTTCAAGTATCCGCTCGGAGAAACTTGGGCTAGAAGCGCAAATTGAACAATATGATATGCAATTGGAAAAGCTGCCTTTACAACATGCTGAACGTTTAAACCAATTAAACTCTCAACGTGCTGATATGGAAATTCAGTTATCTTCCGTTGAGCAGCAACGTTTGGGTGAACTAAGGGCTCCTAAAGCCGGCGTGGTAACAGGACTACTGGCTAAGGTCGGTAAAAATGTGGTTACTGGTGAGCGGTTACTCAGTGTGATCCCTGAAAATAGTCAAATGCAGGCTGTGATTTATGTGCCTACGTCAGCGTTTGGTTTTATCGAGTCTGGACAAGAGGCAAAGTTGCGCTATCACGCTTTTCCATATGAAAAGTTTGGTATTTATAGTGGCGAAATCAAGCAGATAAGCAGCTCTTTAATATTGCCTGATGAGGCTATTATCCCAGGGATGATCAATGAGCCAGCTTACCGTGTCATTGTTTCTTTGTCTGAGCAGCATATTCAGGCTTATGGTAAATCGACACCACTGCGTGCTGGTATGATGTTAGACGCAGATATCATTATCGAGGAGCGATCACTACTTCGTTGGTTGTTTGATCCGGTATTTAGTATTAAGGGACAGCTGTAGCTGCAATAACGATAATAAAAAGGCTTTATATGCACCAGGAAGATAACTCACCGGTACAAAAATTACAGTTTTGGTCAAGGAATTCGCTGCCTATTATTTTACAGTCGGAAGCGGCAGAATGTGGTTTGGCAAGCCTCGCGATGGTGGCGGCTTATCACGGCTATCATAGTGATCTTACGACACTGCGACAAAAGTTTAGCATTTCAATTGAAGGTGCAACCCTACTAGATATTATGCATTTTGCTGAACAGTTAGAGTTGAGTTCCAGACCGCTTCGAATAGAATTAGAAGATCTCGATGCACTGCAAACACCCTGTATTCTGCATTGGGATATGAACCACTTTGTGGTACTTAAAAAAGCCAATGAAAAGCGCATAGTGATCCATGACCCCGCTTATGGGGAAAAAACCTTTACGATTGAAGAAGCATCTAAACACTTTACCGGTGTAGCGCTAGAATTAACACCGACAAAAAGTTTTGAAAAGAAAGAGAAAAAGGCAACTTTACGATTTGCGGACTTTTGGAGTCGAATCACAGGGCTGAAACGCTCATTACTTTTGATATTTCTGTTATCGATACTTCTTCAGGTTTTTACACTCGCGGCACCTTATTATATTCAGTTGGTGATAGATGATGTTGTCTTAACTGGAGACACCAATCTTTTGACCGTATTGGCTACGGGCTTTTTCCTCGTACTCGTGTTTGAAATTGCCACTAATGCATTACGAGGGTTTACGCTTTTGCATTTTGGTAACCAAATGAATATTCAGTTGGGGGCTAACTTATTTCATCATTTAGTGCGCCTGCCAATCTCCTATTTTGAAAAACGTCATATGGGGGATGTGGTATCACGGTTTGGCTCGTTGCAACAGGTGAAACAGATCTTAACGACGGGTGTGATAGAAGCAATCATTGATGGCTTAATGGCGATTATTACCCTTGCGATGATTTTCTTTTACAGTCCTACCTTGTCAGTCGTTGTACTCACTGCCGTAATAGCTTATGCATTGGTTCGTATCGCTATGTACAAGCCGTTTAGAAATATCAGTGAGCAAGAGATTATGGCGCGTGCAGAAGAAAACTCAAACTTTATGGAGACCGTACGGGGCATTCAAACGATTAAGTTATTTGGCTCTGAGGTTAAACGTGAGGGGCAATGGCAGAATCGCTATGCAAATGCGATTAACCAGAGTATTCGTTTAGGTAATTTTCAAATTGGTTATGATGCAATTAACCGCGCTTTGTTTGGTATTGAGAACATCTTAGTCGTCTATCTTGCTGCGCATTTAGTGCTTGAAGGGGGATTTAGTACGGGGATGCTATTTGCTTTTATGTCATACAAGCGTCAATTTATGGACAAGACAGCGAACCTGATAGAAAAGCTAATAGAATTTAAAATGGTTGGGCTGCATTTCGATCGTATTGCTGATATCGCTTTAACGGATAAAGAAATGCTGCAGCCAGATCAACTTAAGAAGCATGCTGTTGAAGGTAAAATTGAGCTGAAGAATATTTGTTTCTCATACTCAGATGCGACGCCTAATGTATTACATAATTTGAATCTAGAGATTGCACCTGGTGAGTCTGTCGCAATCACAGGGCCATCGGGGTGTGGTAAATCAACCTTACTTAAAATTATGCTTGGGTTAAATCAAGCAAAAAGTGGTGATGTGCTCATTGATGATGTGCCAATCGACCAAATTGGCGCGCGTCAGTATCGTCAGCAAATTGCTGCGGTGATGCAGGATGATGAGCTATTGTCGGGTTCAGTTGCGGATAATATCGCGTTTTTTGACACCCCAATAGATATGGAACGTGTCGTTTACTGCGCGCAACTTGCGGCTATTCATGACGATATTAGTCAAATGCCAATGGGGTATGACAGTCTGATTGGAGACATGGGCTCCTCACTTTCTGGTGGCCAAAAACAGCGTATTATTTTAGCGCGTGCACTTTATAAGCAGCCTAAGATTTTATTTATGGATGAGGCGACAAGCCATCTAGATACTACGCTGGAGTCAGATATCAATGAAGCGGTGAGTCGATTGGATATGACCCGAGTTATCATTGCTCACAGAAAGGAAACTATCGCTTCGGCAGACAGAGAGATAAGGTTGCAAAAGGTTCTTGCTGAGGAGTTAGAACCTCAAAACGATTAATGATGAAAAGATAAATCATCTGCACATAACGTACTTAAGTGTGGATGATTTATGCTTGTTGAAAAGATGTAGTTACAAGCAATAAGGGCTATGGATTGAAGGTAGCAGGGGCAACCCTCTTGAGCTACAACATGAATTACGTTAGCTTTTATTGATAAAAGAAAAAAAATAAAGCTTTATTTATTAAGGAAGACAATGTCAGAGCAACTATTAATCACAGACAATCAACGTCAGGAAATTGGTGAGCTTATCACCGTTCTTACTCAAGAAGTCAGTCGAAATATTCAAACTAATACAGAGTTAAAAAACGGTCTACTTAGCGGGCTTGCTGGACAACTTTTGTTTTTATTTAAAGCACATCAAATAGATCCAAACTTAGTTGATGAAACGCTTTTTTCAGAAAAGCTGGAGTTATTACAAGAACAATTGGCAGATCAGAGTTTTGAGCTTAGCAATGGTCTAGCCGGTCAGGCTTGGGTATTAGAGTACCTCAATCAGGCTGACCAAGAGGATTATGATCCAGAACTACTTGAAGATGTTGATGACCTCTTCATACAGGCACTTGATTACAACCCTTGGCCTGGCGAAATTGAAATGGTATTGGGTTTATCAGGCTATGCGCCTTATGCGTCAAGGCGCAATAAGTTCTCAGATCAAACTAAACTGTTCGACATCATAGTCAGAGGGTTAGAAAGCACCGCAACTTATTTTGATAATGGCCAAGTAGCTTGGTCTCAGCCTAGCGATTCAGTGTATCGTTTTGATACTGAAGACAGAGCAAAACCAGAGTTTAACCTTGGACTTGCGCATGGCGTGCCGGGCATGATAGCTGCGTTAATACCAGCGATGGAAGTACCAGCGCTAAGAGAGCGTGCTGCAAAGTTAGTTTCAGGAGCGTGTGATTGGTTGTTAGAAAATCAAACCGGCCATGAGCATACGCATCACTCTTGTTATGGGTCATGTGCAGGTGAAAATGACCCAAGCTCTCGTTTGGGGTGGTGTTATGGGGATATCACCATCGCGTTAATTTTGGCTCGGGCAGGTCAAGCATTAGATCGTCCAAGTTACGTTGATAAAGCACGTGACATTGCACTGCATGCAGCGCAGCGAGATGAGGAGAGTGGTTATATTAATGATGCAGGGTTGTGTCATGGCTTTGTTGGCTTGGCAGTGATTTTCCAAATCGTACATAAATTTATGCCGGAACCAAAACTCGCTGAGGCGGCGCAATATTGGATTGATTATAGTCTGAAGGCATTTAAAGAACGCGGAATAGAAGCCATGTACTCATATAATGGCCTGACGAAAGGTCATGAAGCTGATTTTGGCTTTTTAATGGGATATGCAGGTATCGGCTGTGGTTTGATCGGTTTATTAGATGATGATGTGAGCTGGACTGACTGTTTGTTGATGGTATAGGAGTACAAAAATGTCTAGCAAACAATTAAAAAATGATAAGTTTTTTGTTATTAGAACACCTCGCCTAGCACTTGAACAGCTGGTGGCATTTGGTGATGACAATCAAGATACCAACACTTTATTGAGCGCTTGGTTAGCCACACCAGGTGTTGAAGAAGCGATTTATTTAGCGAGTCCGTCATTGCTAGAGCGTATCGAACAGTGGCGCACTAAACCAGACTCAAAACAAGGTAAAAAGGTCGCACATGCACTCATTAAATATATGGTACGTA
This sequence comes from Pseudoalteromonas umbrosa, assembly GCF_030125375.1. Classification (GTDB taxonomy): domain Bacteria; phylum Pseudomonadota; class Gammaproteobacteria; order Enterobacterales; family Alteromonadaceae; genus Pseudoalteromonas; species Pseudoalteromonas umbrosa. The sequence goes on from NZ_JASJUU010000010.1 coordinate 72,005, forward strand.
TGTGTTCTCGGCCAACGCCGTTTGGTTTATTTTCGGGCATTCATCAAGGTCAAATCGATAGTCAAACGACCCTGACGCCTGCGCAGCATGTGAAAGATACCCGTAAGACGCGTCTTGACATGTTTTATTTGTCGGCACTAAAAGAGCACTTTATCAAACATGCTTCACGATCAGAGCACCTTACTTATAAGCCAAACTCATCGCACTACTTTATTGCTGAGCAATGTCGTTACATTGAGACCTATTTGTCTGATGATACCATGCAATATCGCTTAAGTGCGGTTGAGAGTGATGAGTACTTCAAGTTCGCGTTAGAACTCGCAAAGCCTGGGTTGAGCTTTCATGAATTAGTGGCACGCTTTTTAGCGCATTACGAAGATGCTGAGCAAGAAGAAGTTGAAAACTATATTCAAGACTTGATTGATGAGGGAGTTCTGTTGGCAGATATCCCACTGCCCTTGACGGGTGAGTCCCCTGATCAGGCCTTGCTTAAATCTATAGAGGGCATTAAAGAACTTGATGCTGCAGACAAGTTGGCAACTGCATTGAGCCAAATTGAACAGCTAGATAATAACCGCAGTGGTGAGATCACACCCTATAAACAGCTATTGTCTCACTTAGAAAGCTTGCCGGTTAAGGCCCAAGAAAACAAATTGTTCCAAAGCGATATATACCGTGCATTTGAGCAGTGCCAAATTTCCGAAATGGAAATCAAGCGTGTGCAAAAGCAGCTTGAAGTGATTTCAGGGCTCACCATTACGAGTTCGAAATCTGCCTTGAGCCAGTTTATGACACAGTTTAATAGCCGTTTTGAAGGTCAGTTTGTGCCCTTGGATGTCATCTTGGATGATGAGTCTGGTATAGGTATTTCGACAGAGACTGGTTATGAGGCACCTTTGGTAGCGGGACTTAATCTTGCGCGTAGTGGGTCAAATCAAAATACTGCGCCTGAGATAAGCATGATTGATAGTATTGTTGAGCGTGCTTTAAGCTTGCCAGAAAATCGTGGTAAAGATTGTATTGTCTTAAAGAGCAAAGAGCTTAAAAGCAAAATTAATAATAAAGATGCGGTGAAGAGTTTCCCGTATTCATTTGCGACCATGTTGAGCTTATATCAGGATGATAGAGGCAATCCAATATACAAATTCAATGGGTGTTACGGTCCTTCTGCAGCCAATTTACTTGGCCGCTTCTGTCACCTTGACTCGCAGTTAAAAGCATCGGTGACTGAGCACTTAGCGCAAGAACAAGCACACAACGAAGATGTCATTTTTGCTGAAGTAGTGCATATGCCAGAAGGTCGGCCAGGTAACGTGATTGCGCGTCCACATTTACGTCAGTATGAGATAGTGTTTATGGCTGACAGTGCATTGAGTGATGAATATCAGATCCCACTCAGTGATTTACATGTTTGGGTTGAAGGCCAAAAGGTGAAGCTGTGGAGTAAGCGTTTAAACAAACAAGTCGTACCTCGCCTATCCAGTGCGCACAATTATTCAGCACGCAGTTTAAGTGCGTATAAATTCCTGTGTATGCTGCAACATCAAGAAGGACGAGCTCCTCACTTCAGTATGCCATCGAGCACGGAGCGTGCCGCATTTGTACCACGTGTGATGCTGGATAATTTGATTTTGAGCGAAAAGGTCTGGCGTATAGAGCGCAGTGAGCTAGAGGCGATCAGTAAAAAAGGTCAATTTAACCGCGAGCAGCTAGATAGCTTGATGCAAAAATATCAGCTCGATGCGCAGGTGAGTTTTGCTATGGCAGACAATGTATTGCAGCTTGATATACGCAACCCCGATATGTTCGCGATTTTATTAGGTGAGACTAAGGGTCAAACAACGGTTGAACTTAAAGAAGTGTTGACGAGCAATTATCGCTCGCGTGTAGTCGACAGTGAAGGTCGCCATTATAACAATGAAGTGATCGTGCCATTTTTCAATGAGCATGCAGCGGTACATTCTCATTACTCAGACGATCCATATGCCAATATCACCGCCACGCCGATTAAGCGCCGCTTTAGCGCGGGCTCTGAGTGGTTAAGTTTGAAAATATACTCAGGCAACTCATTGGTTGAGCAGTTACTGACAGATGAGCTTTTACCTCTAATAGAACAAAATAGTGAATTGTACGACAAGTGGTTTTTTATCCGCTATGGCGATCCTGACTGGCATATTCGCTTACGTTTTCATGGCGAACCGAGTCTATTATGCGGTCAGTTACTACCGCGTTTAAATGCGCTATTGGACCCTAAAATTGAATCAGGAGAGCTGCACAAGGTTGAGTTAATGACCTACGAGCGCGAAGTTGAGCGCTATGGTGGGCCAGAGTCAATGAGCTTGGTGGAATCCTTATTTATGCTCGATAGCCGTTTAATTGCACAAACTTGTGGTTTAATTGATGAGTATGGAGAAGATGTGCGCTGGCGTGTCGCTTTGGCGTGTACGCACAGACTGTTTAATCTGTTTGAATACTCTGATGAATCGCGTTTTGCATTGGTTAGTCAACTGCGAGAAGGGTTTGGTCGGGAGTTCAATGAGAGCAGTACTTTGCGTAAACAACTGGGCAACCGTTATCGTGATTATCAGCAACAGCTCGATGATGATTTTGATAAGTTGGTACCGGAAAATGCGGCCGATTGCGATGAAGTTCAGTCTGCAATATTGGCGATTTTAGAGCAGTGGCAAGGCAGTGCTGCGCCTGTGATAGAAGTGCTAAATCGCTTGATTGCTGAAGATCAATTAAACTGTACAAAAGACTCGTTGCTGAACTCTATTTTGCATATGCATAACAACCGTATGTTTAAAGCTTATGGTCGTGAGCAAGAGTTAGTAATACACGATTTAATGCGTCGTAAATACTTCTCAGCAGATAAAAAATCGTAAAATCATTTATGATTAAAAAAGCGCTCAACTGAGCGCTTTTTTTGTGCTTTGTCGCAGGGCGCACTAGAGTTGAATGCAAGCAAACTAATTTCAGTTAAGAAAGGAGTGAAATGATGCGGACGCTAAAATGGCTTGTGTGTGCAATCTGTTTCTACAATCCGCTTGCTTGGGCGGCTGAACTAGCTAAAGAGTTGAGTGTGTTTTCACCCTATTTAGGGACTTGGCAAGCCCGTTTTAGCATGGCGGCAGATGCGCCTGCAGTGGAGGATGTCAGCCGCTGGGAGCGGGCGCTTAATGGCACGGCTATTCGGACTTTACACTCAATCAATCAGGGTGAATATGGAGGCGAGTCGCTGATCTTTTGGGATAAGCAAAAGCAGTCCTTGGTATTTTATTATTTTACGACAGCAGGCTTTTATACCTCTGGGCGAATTGAGGTGATCAGTGAATATGAATTTGCCGCTTATGAGCAAGTTGTGGGCGACCAAAACGGCATTACCCAAGTGAAGTCTACAAGCCGCTTTAAAGAGGGTCAGTTCAGTGTCGCAACTCAATACTTTAAGCAAGGTAAGTGGACAGCGCCGCAAACACGTATTTATACGCCGAGCAAAAAGGCTGTGGTCTTTAAATAATGGTAGGAAAACGGCTGTTTTTTGGTATTGGCTTAGCACCTGAGCAAACGGCGCATATTCAACACTGGTTAGATACCTCTGTCATCGCCACTAAAGCGTCGACACTGCCGCGTAATTGGCATCTGACATTGGCATTTTTAGCGCAGACAGACGCTAGCGCTGAAGAAAAAGTGATCGAATTTGCCCACAGTTTGGTGCAGCCACCTTTTCAATTGCGTTTTGATAGCACGGGATATTGGTCGCACAACGGACTATTTTATTTGCGGCCCGATCACATTAATGAGGCGTTGTGCGGTATTGCAGAGCCTTTGCGCAACTGTGGGGAAGCGCTGGGCTTGTATCGTAACCCCTATCCATTTGCTCCTCATATCACCTTGTTTCGCGGGCTTAAAGCTGAGCCGTCAGTACGGACACCCATAGAGCCTTTTACCTTAGACGTCACTGAGTTTCATCTTTATCACTCACACACGCTTGAGGATGGTTTGCACTATACGCCAATTCACTCTTTTGCGCTTAGTCCTTAAAACGCGCAAGTGCTTTGGTTAAAAGGAAATGGCCAAGTCGCTTTAGCAAACCTACAGAGTCGCTTTGTGCGAATAAACGTGCTGTTGCTTGATTGCGTGCGGCGCTGACATGCTTGCGTCGGCACTCTGTGGCGGCAAGCTGCCAGTTTTCATGGCGAATGGCTTGTAGTAGGTTTGGCCAAGCTCGGCTTAAGTTGGGCGTGCCTAAATTATAGGCCATATCGAGTAATGCTAATTGCACATTTGATGGCATGCGGCGAAATGGCACATAGCCGTTCTTTGCGCTAAAGAGGGTGCCCAGTTCAGTTTCGAATTCTGCAATCTTGCTTTCCAGTAACTTTACGCATGCTTGCTGTGGTAAATACAGTTTGCATTGGGATTCATACCAGCTTGCTAAGCGCCCCGATGGCAATTTGGCAATGCGTTCAAACTCTTGAATTTTTGCTGCGCGACTTGCGGCTTTTTGTGTCGATTTTTCACGCAGAGGGAGCTTGCTGAGCGCTTTAGCACTGGTAATATGAAAGCCAGCTCCCAAGGTAACATTACCGCGGGTATCGACGTATAAATGGGCAATGACCCCTTCATATAAACAAATGTGTTTAGCCGCTTTTCGGCGGTTTACTGAGTTAAGTTGGAACAATTCGCAACCTTTTTGACTTCCGACGCTTTATTAACTGTGTAGCATTGCTTGAGCAAAGAGCAATAGCAAGTGTTTACTTCAATATCATGGGCTATCTCACCAATTTTTTCCCACAAATTATTATTAAATTTGCTGCGTACCATAGAAAATAAGACTAAATCATTGCCATCAGCCAATAGAGAGTTGTTTGGGTTGCTTGTGACATACCAGCCAAATTGCTTGAGATAGTTAATATCCCCATTATCGGATTGAATTTCTTTTAGTGCATCTCGATAAGCATTGAGGCTGCAGCAATCGTTTAAGAGCTCAACGAGGGTATCGTATTGCTCACCCTGATATGCAAAGTGCATGGATTTTATAAGTGCAGGGCCTGTGCCTGAGTTTTTGACTTTGACAGTCATATGGGCGCGCTCAGCTTCGATATCATAGTCGCTATAACTGACTTGTAACCAAGGCCAAGTTTCTGCGTAAAGTTGTCGCTCAGCTGCGGTCACTTGCTCTTGAGCTGCTTTGGCTTGCATGTAAGTGGCATAAAAGGAGGCGGCGGAAATTAAAATCGCACACAGGGCTAAAATGCTGTTCATTTTTGAACGCGATAATTTTAGCTTGAATCGGGGTGGCTTAAGCCGCGGGGCTTCTTTTTGTTGATGTTGTTCTTCTATTTTCTGGTCGTGTTCAGATGACATGGTAAATTCCTTTTTATGCACTTATGGGGCGGTTAAAAATAAAGTGAGCTCTTTACCAATTTGCAGTGTTGAGCTTGATAGCGCATTCCATTGTTTTAGCTTATTTACTGACACATTAAATTGCTTGGCAATGCGCCATAAGCTATCACCAGACTTAACAGTATAAGTGTAATGTTGATCGGCCAGTACGGGCAATACCAGTTGCTGGCCGATGCGTATAGTATCGGATCGCAATTGATTAAATGATTTAAGCTGCCTCACACTGAGCTCGTAATTAGCGGCAATCACACTCAGGCTGTCGCCACGACGCACTGTGTAGGTTTGCCATTGATTACTTGGCATAGTCGGGAGGTTTTTGGCATAAGCTTGAAACTGTTGGGCTTTATCGACAGGTATAATGAGTCGATTGGGGCCACCGAGCAAAGCGGGAAATCGCGCATATCCGGTATTAAGTTCAGCCAGCATAGACCACTGTGGATCTCTGTCTAAAATGGTGGCGGCCGGTAAAGAAACTGTGGTGATGGCTGGGGTGTTAGCAATGGCGGGAAAGGGCATTAACTTCTGTTTGAGTAATTGCGTGGCAGCGATAAGTTTCGGAACATAGTGACGTGTTTGGCGCGGTAGCTGTAACGCAAAAAAATCTGTTGATTTTCCTGCTTTACGGTTATTTTCTATGGCCCTTAATACTCTCCCTTCCCCTGTATTATAAGCCGCAACAGCGTGATACCAGTTGCCGTCAAAGCGCTTGTGTAAGTAGGTTAAAAAATCAAGCGCGACACGGGTAGAGTCAATGAGATCTTGGCGTCCATCGTACCAAGGATTGATCTCAATACCATAGTGTTTAGCGATTAAAGGCGTCAGTTGCCACAATCCTGAGGCGTGCTTATGTGAATAGGCTTGCATATCAAAGTCAGTTTCAATCAATGGCATTAATGCAAGTTCAATTGGTAAACCGCGCTTTTCTATTTCAGTCACAATGTAATACAGCAGGGGGCCTGCTCGTTGACTGATGGTATCCATGTAATTTGGGTGCTGAAGATACCAATTAACGCGTCGTATTACCCGAGGGTGACTTGAGGGGGCAAAGCTAATTTGCTGGCGGATCCGCTGCCAGATATCTTCTTCATGGATTGGCGCTGTTGGAAAAGGCTGCGCCTTGATCACGTCTGTCTGAGTTTGAATTTGGGTTGGTTTAATATGTGTTTGTTGGTCAGAAGCATCAGCTTGTACAGCATCTTGCGTCGTCTGGCAGGCCGTAAGAGATAAAAAGCAGGCAATGAGAAACGGTCGTTTTAGCATAGCGGCACCGAGTTGTTATTATTCTTATCACGCTATTTTATAAGTTAGTGAAATAAATACACAAGTTAAAATAATTGGGACATAGGGAGCCAATGAGATAGTTTCTGTTTATTTTTTGAACTAAACTGGGTTTGAGTGCGTTTAAGTAAGTAGTTCCATTGTTGAGAGGTGTTTTTATGGATCGCACAGAATTGAAAGAGCAATTTGAACATAGCTATATGGATCCGGTCATACTCAGTTATGCAGACTCAAACCATTATCTTGCTGGTGGTTTAGATGTGTTGGGTAACTATCATTTGATAACCGATAAGAAAGGTAAAATCGTTACTTATAACTCGTTGCGAGAGGCTGAAGTTGAGCTGGCAGACCTGGGCGCGACGGAAGCCACGCTTGATATGGAAACTGCCTATGACGAGATGGTGGGCAGCGTCAGTGACGGACATTGTCGATTTAAACTACCACTCGTTCACTAAGAAAGGGTAGGGGCGCTGTGCCCCAGCTACAGCTGCCCTAAAAGAGATAGTGTGACAACGGGGTCGACTCGCTCATCAATACGTCGAGTCCCGGTGTATTTTCCAAGTCTATTGTCATCGAAGTAGTGCTGTATATAACTATACTTTGCCGTGTTTAGGGTTGCGACAGCACCACGCACTCGCAGCCGTCGGGATAGTTGATACTCCGCAAAAGCGCTGAGCTCTATTTGGTCCTTTTCAAGGTATAGTTCATCAACGTAATAATTGGTTTCAATGAGTGGAAGATAGATATCTACCCCCCAGCTGTAGACACTGGTGTCTTGACGAAATTCAATCGATGCATCGTGCGGGGTGAGCCCGTCGGTGGGACGTTGTCCAGTTAATGGGTCATCAAATCGGGCATTTGCAAAATCATAGCTTAAGTTAAACTGACTGCCGGTTAGCCATAGACTAGTATCCCATGTTGCGCTGAGTGCACCGCCTAGCTTTTGCGCGGCACCGGCATTACCTATCATGGAGTTGCCATTGGGCAGCTGTATAAACTCATGAATGTCTTTTTGCCATTGATGATACAGGTTTAAATTGAAAAATAAGCCATCAAATAATTGCACATTGAATTGCGTTGCAAACTCGGTGAATTGACTCGGCCTCAGTGATAAGTTGCCAGATTGAGTGCGATTAAACTCCGCATCTTGGCTTTGCACAAAATCATCGAAATCGAGCTGATCGACCTGATGCTGGGCTGTTATTGTCATATCCCAAGTGGACTGAGGGTCATAGCTGAGCCTAATTAGCGGCTTAATAAATCCCAATTGGGCTTTATGGTTTTGGTTGGCGCGGCTCTTAAGGACGGTACGCTCTGTATTTAGGCGGGTATACAGCTGCCACTGCTGATTTATTTCGCTGGAGATAGCGGCATATGGTTGATATCTGATTTCACTCACTTGCGCCTGTTCAAAGTCCCCGTCGTTGTTCGTCATGGCATCCAGTTGGTTGCGACTGATCTCAATACCAAATTCAGGTGAATAAGCGATATTTGGCAAAGTGATATTGAGTTGAACCACCTGTTCTTGTTGTGTTTTGTGCTGTTGGTAGGGCGCTGCGACGGCAGCGTGATCAAAAGTGGCACTGTGAATATGCTCTAATTTTCGGTTGTGTAGTGCGACGACCTGCCATTGGTTTTTGTGACGACTTTCTTTTTGCCAGTCCACAGTCATTTCATATTCAGAACGAGATTCTGATTCATCCAATTGCCATAAAAAAGGGCTGCTGTTGTCTCTGGTTTGCTCGATTTGAAAATAATCCAGAACGGCTTTGGTTGAAAAAACAAGGCGGCTGTCGGTGAGATCAGGTTGACTGGTCAGCGACAATAGCCGGCCATTGCGTTTTTCAAAAAACGCTTCATGACCTTGCTCTAACATGCTGCCAAATGCGTCTATCTCTTGAAATTTTGAGGTCGATTGGCTGCGATCATCTTGATAATGCAGATTAAGCTGATGCTGCCAGTCTGCACTGGGTAGGGCGATTTGCGCAGCCAATTCGCTAGGGCGATAGGCGTGATAAGCGGAGGTCAACTTACTTCTGGCTTGCCAGTGTGCGCCAAGTTTGGGTGAATGCGTGATGATATTGACTAATTGGTTAAATTGGCTTGCAGTACTAAAAGGATGGCCTGCACTGTATAGGTGAATGGCTGCGATTTGGTCACTGGGTAATTGCCTTAAAATATCAGACAGTGATTCAGACTTAGAGACCGCGTTTGCGCCATTGATAAGCACGTTCCCCCCTGCGGCACTTAGTCCGCGTTGAGCGTTACTTTGCACTAGCGTAAAGCCGGGTAATTGGTTCACTTTCTCCAATGCATTTTGCCCGTGTAACGCATGCAGATTGTCATTGTCATAGTATGTTGCAGCAAACTGTTGCTTGTGTGTGGTTGTATTGCTTGCTGCGGCAGTGGTACTGAATGCATTGGCGTAAAAACCAAGTAATACCATGGTTGAGAAATAGGCTTTCATCGAGAGTTGACGTCCATTTTAAACTGACTTGCTGAGTCTATTGAAATAAATCAATCTATTACTATCAATAGCCTAGGGATAGCTGGTGGGTTTTTGGGACGAATGGACTGGGATTGTTCACTCGTCCCTATGGGCTTGGGACGAATGTAATGTTGAAGGTTAAGCGACGTTTTTTAACTTGGCTCTTAATACCGGTTTAAATGCTTTGCTCAGCGCTACTGATTGACCACTTTTTAGTAGCACTAAACCGCTACCGGACGGTTTTATATGTATGCGTTCAACGTAATCTAAATTTACTAAGTGTGAGCGGTGCGTGCGAATAAATTGTGTATCTGGGAGTTGTTGTTCGATTTGCTTTAACGTGATCCGCTTTAAGTAATGGTGTTGCTCAGTATGTAACTCAACATAATTGCTGGCTGAGTTGATGTGAGTGATATCACTAAAGCGTAACCGCGCCATGGTACTGCCAGTTTCCACTTCTAATGTATTGTGATGAAGGGATTGCTCGGTGCGTAAAAACGTGTGCCAAAGATAGCTTAAAACAAACAACACCAGTGGATGGGAAGGTGCAAAGTACAGCATGGTGTAAGGGATGGCATCGCATAACACCCAGAAGTCAAAAATGGCTTGGTAGGTCATTGAAATACATAACATCAAGGCTAGGATGCAGATAAATTTTTGCTTAGTTAGGCGGTTTGCTTCATGGTGCTGTGTGAGGAGACGAAAAACCACGGGTGTTAATAAATACCAAATTCCCCACTCTTGTAAAGCCCACCAAGGGCGATTATTAATCTCATCAGCCGGTGGCATGGCCCAATCATAAAGCACATAAGTGGCAGACATGAAGAAGATAAAGGCACTCCACCCAGCAAAGGAGATGAGCCATTCCTTTTTAAGTTGTGCTGTCATCATATAACCCTGAATCAGAAACGCAGTGATAGTGTACGCGAATAATTTAATTTGCCTATATAAAGTGGTGGCATTTTAACCTATTCACTATCCAAATACGCACCGAAAGCAAGCCCCCTCAGGACGATGAAGGTAAAGCAGTTCGCCTCCATGTTGCACCGTGATTTGTGTTGAGTGCGGGATTTGTGGCGTTAAGCACTTGGCTCACGGTTGCTATTTTAGCCTTTAGAGCGGCAACAATCAGACCGTCTCTCATTCTACGTTACGAGTAGCAAACACAGCCAGCGTGGTGAGCGTTGGCTGTTTGACTTTAAATGGGGTCTTTTGACACTGCAAGGTGTCAATTATTTATACAAATTTACACTTGAATAGTCTTCAATGTTTCGACTAGAATACCCTTAAATTTCGAATCGAAACTTATGTGAAAGATAAATGACCAAACGTAACACTCAACAGCGCCGTCATACCATAGTTAGCCGTGTGAATAGCGAAGGTGAAGTCAGTGTAGAGGCTTTGGCTGCAGAATTTGAAACATCAGAAGTTACGATTCGAAAGGATTTAACTGCCTTAGAAAAAAGCGGCCTATTACTACGTCGTTATGGTGGTGCCGTTGCCTTGCCAAAGGAGATAGTTTCCACTGGTATAGACAAGCAAGATCCACTGCGTAAAGTGGCGATTGCAAGAGCCGCTGCGGCATTGATCCGCGACCATAACCGCATCATTATAGATAGCGGTAGAACAACCGCAGCCATGATCCCAGAGCTTGCGACTAAGCGTGGCTTAGTCGTTATGACTAATGCTATCAATATTGCTAACCGCTTATTGTCACTAGAAAATGAACCGACCTTATTGATGACCGGTGGTACATGGGACCCTCATTCTGAGTCCTTCCAAGGCCAAGTTGCCGAACAAGTGCTACGCTCATATGACTTTGATCAGCTGTTTATCGGTGCTGATGGCATTGATGTGGCAAGGGGAACCACCACATTCAATGAGTTGATTGGGTTGAGTAAGGTGATGGCGGAAGCGGCAAGAGAAGTGATTGTGCTGGTTGAATCTGAAAAAATTGGTCGAAAAATTCCAAATTTAGAGCTGCCATGGCAGCAAGTCACTACCTTGATCACCGACAACACCTTGGCACCACAGATGCGCCAAGCGATCGAGGCACATGGCGTAAACGTGATCTGTGCAGAGATCACACAAGAGTAAACACACAAACGTGCAACGAATGGAGAGATTATGTGTGGCATCGTAGGAGCTGTGGCAGAGCGCCCGGTTAACCGAATTCTAATTGAAGGTTTAAAACGTCTAGAATACCGTGGCTATGATTCAGCAGGTGTAGCACTGAGCAGTGCAGGCACATTAAACACGGTTAAAGCAGTAGGTAAAGTGGCTAATTTAGCCAGTGCACTTGAGCGTGCAGAAGTCAAAGGCACTACCGGTATTGCGCACACGCGCTGGGCAACACATGGTGGTGTAACCGAAGCGAATGCTCACCCACATTTATCTAATGAGCAAATTGCGCTGGTACATAATGGCATCATTGAAAACCATGAAGCACTGCGTCATGCGTTAAAAGAAGATGGCTACACGTTCTTATCGGATACAGATACAGAAGTGATGGTGCACCTTATTCACCAATTGCGTCAGCAGCATGGTAGCTTGCTTGAGTCTGTACAAGCTGCGACTAAGCAGCTTGAAGGTGCATACGGTACGGTTGTTTTTGACAAAGAAAACGACAATGAAATCATCGTGGCACGCTCAGGTAGCCCATTGGTGATCGGTCTCGGCCTTGGTGAAAACTTCATTGCCTCCGATCAGCTGGCGTTATTACCTGTGACACGTAGCTTTATCTTTTTAGAAGAAGGCGATGTTGCACGTATTACTCGTGATACGGTTGAGATTTTTGATGTGGACGGCAATCCAGTAGAGCGTGAAGTCGTTGAGTCGAACATCACACAAGATGCATCAGGTAAGGGCGAATATCGTCACTACATGCTAAAAGAGATTTATGAGCAGCCGTTGGCTGTGCGTAATACACTTGAAGGCCGCCTTGAAAACGACCGTGTCACAGTGGATGCGTTTGGTGAGAGTGCAAACCAAATCTTTAAAGATGTGAAGCACGTGCAGATCATTGCTTGCGGTACTTCTTATCACTCAGGTATGGTAGCGCGTTACTGGCTTGAGCAGTTTGCAGGTGTAAGCTGTAATGTCGAAATTGCCTCAGAATTCCGCTATCGTGAGTCGTTTGTACACGAAAATAGCCTATTAGTAACGATCTCTCAATCTGGTGAAACGGCGGATACATTAGCGGCATTACGCCTAGCAAAAGAGCAAGGTTATATGGCGTCTATGACCATTTGTAACGTACCTGGCTCATCACTGGTACGTGAATCTGATTTGGCGTTTATGACCAAAGCGGGCGCTGAGATCGGCGTTGCATCAACCAAAGCCTTTACAACACAACTGGTTGGCTTGTTGATGCTAACTGCCTCTATCGCGCAAGAAAAAGGTCGCGATCAGAGTGTGATTGTTAATGCCATTAAGACCTTACCTAACAAGCTAGAAGAAGCACTAAACATGGCTGAAGGTATTGAAGCATTGGCAGAAGAGTTTGCAGACAAGCATCACTCTCTTTTCCTTGGCCGTGGCTCACAATACCCAATCGCAATGGAAGGTGCACTCAAGCTTAAAGAGATATCTTATATTCACGCTGAAGCATACGCGGCAGGTGAACTAAAGCACGGTCCGCTAGCGTTGATTGACGCTGACATGCCGATCATTGTTGTGGCACCAAATAATGAGCTACTTGAAAAGCTGAAGTCTAACGTCGAAGAAGTACGCGCTCGTGGCGGTATCATCTATGTATTCGCTGACAAAGACTCTGCATTTGCATCAGATGATACGATGCGTGTAATGAACGTGAACCATGTTGAAGACATCATTGCGCCAGTTGTCTATACAATTCCACTACAGCTGTTGTCATACTATGTAGCTGTTATCAAAGGCACTGACGTTGACCAACCACGTAACCTGGCTAAATCGGTCACGGTTGAGTAATTAGGTTAAATAAACTAGATGAAAAGGCGCTACTGCGCCTTTTTTTATGTACTTCACTAAGTGATAACTATGGCTCGCTTTACAAATCACATTGAGCTGTAGTTAATTTTACAGTTAGATTTGAGCGTCTAAGCCTTACTTCACATCAAGCGATTGTAGTGCGCTTTTCATTAGAGAATGTACGATTACTAATTCACATAAGATACGTGATAAAAGCAAAGATACGCAATTACCTATCATAAATAATCACTCTGGTCTTAACGTGTGGGTGTGACACAAATGACAGCTTGTACTTATCGGAGCCTACAAATGCAGGGCCAGAGACACCATTATTACAATGAGGATGGATGTAGTTAAATGCCCAAGTCCAATTCCATGACCAATAAATAGGATATTTGTGTCCTGTACTCCGACCTAAAGTAAATATAGACTCTTCCCCCCTACCTTGTCGTGAATAACCTGCAACCCCAATACCGTTGTTATTTGAAAGCGTTCCTTCGAGGTAAATATGCTGTTCTACTACTCTAACATCGTCAGTACCGCTAGTTTCATGCTGTAACAATAACCGGATAGTACACCCGTCACCATCAGCACAGTGCGTTTTAATATCCCTTGTGACGCAGGCATAAGTGGTTGTGTCATTGTTGTATACATCAAAGATCATTGGTTGGGTTTGTTGAATAATACCCGCAGAGAGCGCAGCTATCTTGCTATCAACGTAGGCTTTATTAGCGACATCATTATGTTGAGTCGGCGAAGCCACGCCGGTGATTGTTTGATTATTCGCGTGATTACTGCTCGCTAGTATTTCTGCCAAGCTTTGATTAACGACAACTGTGTCTCCTTTTTCACCTTGAATCCCTTGAGGACCAGGCACTCCCTGTGGGCCTTGTTCTCCGCGATCACCTTTTTCTCCCTTTAGCCCCGGGATACCTTGGAGACCTCTCTCTCCTTGTACACCCGCAACACCTTGCAAACCCTGTAACCCTTGTGGTCCTTGCTCGCCAACGTCACCTTTTAGGCCTTTCTCTCCTTGAGGGCCTTTAAATTCACTCCATTGCTGACCATTACAAATCATGGCCGTGTCTAGGTGTTCATCATAGTAAATACTGCCACGACTAGCCTGCGAGCAAATAAAAGGGGCCACCAGTTTTGGCGTGAGTAACATAGCACCATCAATCGTCACGTTGCCTGAAAAGGTATTTTGCTCAGAAGAAATCGGTGGTACCGAGTTTATATCAAGAGGATCAAAGCCTGTTTTGATCTCATATAGATTAGTAAAGCCATCGCCGTCACTATCGAATTGCGCGTCGTTTAAATGACCCGTTGGATCTAGACTGAAGGGGCTATTTGGATCGGAATTTAAAAGGGTGATTTCGTCATTATCGACAATGCCATCATTATCTGAATCTATGAGCGACTCTTGTAAAACGGCTTGCACGGCATCCGCAATCACAAATCCATTGGCATTGTGGTTAGAAAGCTTGACGAAAGAAGGCCGGTCAAAAATCCCTAGTGAAACCCATTCACCATTTCGATGTTGCTGGTTCACCTGTATTACATGGCTACCTGTAGTATCAGTAACCTCATAACTGGCGTTAGTGGCTCGATTTGCGTGGGTTGTCCATCGAGCAAATACTTCATACGTAGCGTTGTTGCTGATATTTAAGTGCCATTGAACTTCGCTAAATGTATCAACATTACCATCATGCTGGTAATAGCTGCCTTCATATCCTGCTACAGAAGTACTCTTAACCCAGTCACCGGATAACACTGAAAAGAGACTAGACTCGTTGTCAATGACAAGGGTTTCAGCGTTCGCTGATAGCGAAGTTAAAGAGAGTAAACTAATACAAATATAAGTTCGTATTGTGACTGTATGCTTCATAAATCCTCCATGCATATTGTTGAAAAAACAAAATAGTTAAAGTAATTCAGTCAATCATCTTGCAGAGGCAAAGCACTCTGGTAGATTTCGAATGCTTTGCAATTTTTAACGATAGAAGTACTTTTTAAAATCCTTAGTGGACCCCTAGTGTTTTTGCCAAGGGTTCTATTTGATTTATATAAAATACTTCATGCAATGAGATGTTTTACTAACGACATTAATTACGCAATGAGCAATTTGGCTGATATTACTTTTTAAGTGATTATGAAAAGTAAATTGAATAAGGCTTATTAATAATTAGGTATTTAAAAGTTTGGTGAGTGTGTAAATGGAGAGAGTTACAGTAACTCCTGAATGTAAAAGATGAGTGCAAGTGGCCCCTTATGGATGAAGGCCATGCATATTAATTGCTTGTCTATACAACCAGTAATGCAAACAATTGATTTTGTCTTACTGCCTGTTTTTTTTTATAGTTTTTATGTTTTTGACATGAGGGGAGTGGGGCGGTTTCCCCAAATAAAATAAGCGTCAAAATAATAGACGCTTATTTGTAAATTTAATGGCTGTACATCAATGTGCTCGCTGAGAATGGCACGATAGCGCATCGCTAAGTTATAGTTAAGCAGCTGACCTTAATACCAAAAGCGACTGCTGTATATACGCCGCTATTGCTCTCTAATATTTACTCTACACCACACTTTAGTGACATAAACGGTATGTAAATTTTCATTTGTATACGCAAAAAATAGTGACAACCTTAAGTAAGTTGCTTATTTTTTGCTTGTAAGATCAACATGGTTAGTAATAACCCACACGTCAGAGCCATAATAGCTGAACCAACAAATGTATAGATGTCATAAATCAATGTCAAAGATAGCCAACCAAGGCCATTTCTTAACGCATTTTCAATCAAGGCCAATACATTCATAATACCTGCTACTATAAATAGCCAATGAAAAAGACCATCAAAGTCGGTAAGTACAATCTTGCTTGAGCTTGAGAAAAACCGTGAAATTTGCACTCTAAAAATAAAAAGCGCAATAGCAAATAGGTTGATTAACAGTTGTGTGCCAAATATTTTGGTACCAACGATGAGGTAGTCATCGTCTGGTGCTCCTAAATCTATGAGACCGGTACTAAATAAACCATATTCAGTTAATGCAACAACGGCGAGCATAATAGAGATATGGCAAATATTAGGCTCTTTTTGCAGTAAGCCAAATATAAAGCAGAAAGCTAGTACTGGAAGGTAAACGTGAAAGACTACCTGAGGGTCATCTATTTGCAGATAAAAAGCGATAAGTGCAATGACTGAAACAAGTATCAAATGTACCATTTTCATAGAGTTAATTACTTATATTTGAGCTTTATTCAGTAATGTATTCTAAAGCTGAGATTATATAAATTCTGAGCTTGATAAAATACGCCAATAAATAGTTTTAACTCAGTGGAGTTATAACTTTAATCTCATGAGGTTGCTTTGGCATAAATAATGAGCCTCCAATGACTTTTTTTAGAGATTCTTGGTTGAGTGATTTCATAATTATTCCTTATCTTTAATGTCTTTTGGATCGTTTAATTTACTCGATACATTGCTAATTTGTATCATCAGTGGGTTAATGTCAATTTTACAATAAGCTAGCCATTTGAAAAAATGACTCATCCGTGGCTCACCGACCCCAAGCTCATAGTTACTCACCGTTTCTCTGGTGATATTGAGCTTATCGGCCATTTGCTTTTGAGTGAAGCCTGCTTTTTTGCGCATGGCTTTGAGGTCGTCACCGCTTATCACATTTGATTTCCTTTTGGATAAATATCAAAGGTTTTATCTCATGTAACTGTATAAGGCATTATGTCTTAAACAGTGTGATGAGACTTGTTACATCAAGCTTTGAATTTTTACAAAAATGCTGAAGGTAAGAAAATTTCTCATAAATATTCCTTTTTATAAAATTCGAAGATTTTTCCACATTAAGCTCTTTATATTATTAACAATGCATTTTCATAAGTAAATATGGAAACTGATTTTAGAGTAGTATGTTGGTGAGTTTTTCGAGGGAAACGATGAAAAATAATGTCATAAGAAGAAAAATCAAAGTGAATGACTTAATGTCTGAGGTTCAGCATAATTTGCGCAGGCTAAGGAAAAAAAATAATCTGACGCAAACCCAGTTGGGTGCAAAACTCAGCGTAGATCAAGCAACTATTAGCAATTTTGAAACAGGCAGGACAGTGATGACGGTCGCACAGCTTTACGAAATGTATTTGATTTTTGGTGATGATTTCGATTGTCCATTTATTCAGTATACCGGAAAAGTAAATAGCGCGATTTCTAGGTTGTAGAATGAATTAATAAATGGTGGTTTCGATTAAATTATGGTTTATAATATTTTTAATTTTTAAGTAATTAAAAATATTTTTATTTTTTTTAATGTTTATAACCTGATTTTATAGCCTTGAAATATGGTTGGAGTGATTTTTGAATATCACATTTTTTAAAAACACATGGTGATATAACTCACTTTGAAGTAAAAACCACGTTAGTTGCACGTGATGGGTATTTTGTTGTTTACATTAAATAGAATCGCACAGGCACAATAACGGTATGGTTGCGCATTGTTTGCGGAGGTAAGGGCAGAGGCTGTGCACGTTTTACGACGCTTTTGGCTTCTTTATTTAATAGCGGGTAACGAGATGACTGCACAACTTCTATATTGCGTGCCTGACCCTTGTCGTCGATGTCAAAACTGACCATTATGGTCGCTTCTTGACCTCTTTTACGTGCCATCGTGGGGTAGCGCTTTTTCTTCGCAAGGTGAGCAATGAGGTCGGCCTGCCAAGTTTGTTTGTCAACCAACGCCAGCTGCGTGCTTTGGCCTTGCTGTTGGGCCTGATTTTGCTGCGCTGTGGTGTCTGCTTGAATTTCTTTGGCGCGACTTGCGATGCTTTCTTGCTGTGAAGGTTTGTCCGCATCTTTTTTGGGCGATTCAGCCATCTGTTTTGGTTTTGGCGCTTGAGGCGGTTGTTCAGCCACCTTTTCAGGTTTGGGCTTAGTATTTAGCTTTTGCTGTTGCTCAGGCTGGGGTTTTGGCAGTTCTGCCTTCTCAGGTTTTTTGGCAATAGCCAACTTTCCATCATGGGCTAAGCCTATGTCATTTGGCGCAGCGGCTTGCTTTATGTTAGGTGGTGGTGTGTTTGTTGATTGAGCTTTTGAGGTTTGCAGCTCCTGAGATTGGCTGTTTGCTTTAGCTAAAGGGGCCAATCTCACCACAAAAGGCGCTTTTGAAATGGTTGGTGTTTCAGGTATATGCGGTTGCCAGCGCCAAAGCGCCGCGCCAAGTATGACAAGATGCAAACTGATTGCCCAAATAAACCCAAATAACCAATCACGGTGAGTGAGCACTTAATTTAAATCCTCTTCACCAACTAAAGACACATTGAGGTAGCCGATACCGCGCAGAGTATTAAGTACAGACATCAGGTTGCCATAATCAACTTGTTCGTCGGCACGGATAAAGATGATTTGCTCTGGGTTGTTATCGCTTGCCAAATTGAGTGCGGCTTCAAGCCCATCTTTTGATACAGCTTGATCGCCTAAATAGAGTTGTAACTTTTTGTCTAATGACAAAATAAGTTGGTTTTGCTCTAAGGTGTGTGCCTGTGCATTGGCGCCGGGTAGCTCGAGCGGCACAGAGACCGTTGATAGAGGTGCGGCTACCATAAATATGATTAGCAGCACCAACATGACATCGATAAACGGCGTCATGTTGATTTCATTATTGAGTGCGAATTCATCTTGATCGTCGTCATTCATCATCGCCATATCAACGTAATTCCAGTTGACGACCAGCCAATACTAAGAGTTGGCTAGAAAATGCATTGAGTTGCTTGCGATATAACGCGATATTACGGGTAAAGTGGTTATACATTAATACTGCAGGAATAGCGGCAACGAGTCCTAAAGCGGTAGCTAGAAGGGCTTCTGCGATACCCGGCGCAACAACCGCTAAGTTGGTGCTATTGGTCGCAGCAATACCGATAAAGCTGTTCATAATGCCCCAAACGGTGCCGAACAAGCCGATAAACGGCGCAGTGGAGCCTATAGAGGCTAAAGAACCCGTGCCTTGAGTAAGGCCATCCGTGAATTCGTCGACACGGGTTTTCATGCGCTGCAGAGATCGCTCCTTGACCCCTTCAGCTGTGGCATTATTTTTGGCACCCCAATCTATTTCTATTAATACTTCCTCGACTAATTGGGCTTCTAATGCGTTTGCATTGTTTAGCTTTATTAGATCATCTTGAGTACGGCTTTGTGCTAATAATTGTGAGAGGCGCTTGCGAGCGAGGTTAATTTGCTTTTGCTTGGTAATAAATACGGCCCAACAGGCGACAGAAGCGACAATTAACATCAACATCACACTTTTTACTACCCAGTCTGCTTGCATAAACATGGCATATGCTGTGAGCGAGCCTGTGCTGCTCGCGGATGCACTAAAAATGGGTGCGAGCGCTAAAAAGGCGAAAGCTTTTTTCATTTATTTGTAAACCTCTGACTTCACTAAAAACGAACCCCTATAGTTAAAGAACGCATGAGATTAAAAAAACAGTAATGCTTTTTTAACTTTTTCGTATTTTGTTGGGAAAACACGATTTTTTAGAAGGTGTCAGCTGTGTAAAAAAAAGCGACGCATGTTACTTATGCTTGGACAATCTAAGGCGAGGTGTTTAAGCCCTTTAGTGGTTAAACCGATTCTGTGAGCTGCGATAAACGGTGAGAAATTTGACCAAAATAGGCCCGCCTATGATGCAAATGACATCTGGGAAACGGCGGGCACTATGGCCAAGTCAGGGGAGGATATCAAAACAAGGCTTGCAGTTAAATATCCGCCATCGCATTGGGAATTCGATCGGTCAGCGGCTTAAGTAAGTAACTGAGCATGGGGCGCTCTCCATTTTTAACAAACGCTTGCACTGGCATACCTGGTTGCAACACCAATTTGTCACTCAGTGCATCTTGGTTAACGCGGATCGCCACTTGGTAATAAGGCTGTCCAGTGCGTTCATCATTGATAGTGTCTTGCGCCAAGCGTTCAACCTGCCCTTTTACTTTCGGGGTTGTGCTGGTATTGAATGCGCTGAACAAGAGATCCACATCCTGACCCAGTGCAACACTGTCTATCAAATTACTTGGGATTTTGGCGTTCACTATTAACCTTTGTCCTTTAGGGACGATTTCCATTAATAATTGAGATTGAGAAACCACATCACCAAATGCGTCTAAGCCAACAACCTGACCGGCAACCGGCGCCCGAATTTCGCTGTTGCCCAAACTAAATTGAGCTGCTGTCATTCTTTGTTTGAAATCACTGATACTAGATAGGTTCTTTGCTCTTTGCTGACTGACTTCTTGACGGTAGCTTTTGAGCGTTTGCTGGTGTTGAGTGTCAAGCTCTAACAGCCTTGCTTGTTGAGATAGTAACTCTGATTGTGCATTGGCCAAATCTGCGCGAATTTCAGCAGCCTGTGCTTTTAGTTGATACAGCTGCTCTTGTGATTGAAAGCCTTTTTTTACCAGAGCTTGGGTATCATTCACCCAATTATCGTATACCTGTGCCCTTTGCTTATGACTATCAACAACATGCGTAAGACCCGAAATGCGAGATTGTGTAGTGTGTTTATTGTCTAGCATTAATTTAAGCTGAGTGTGCAGGGCCGCGCGGCGTTGCTCGAATAATTGCTGGTTTAGCGCCATAGCTTGAACAGCTTGCGGCAAGTTCACCTTGGTCAGAGTATCTGAGTAAATGAGCTGCTGCGCATCGCGTAATTCTGCATCTAGGCGCTCTTTCTCAGCCAGTGCCAAGTAGTACTGTGTGGTTGCGGCGGCAAGTTGGCTTTTTGCCACCTTGCTATCGAGGATCAGCAGCGCTTCACCTTGCTCTACCCACTGTCCATTTTGCACCAGTAATTGTTCAAGTACGCCGTGTTGCGGTGCTTGGATTTGCTTTTTGTGGCCGGAAACGATGACTTGTCCCTCAACGACCACGCCTTTGTCGAGTGGGGCAAGTGCACCCCAGAGTAAAAAGATACCCAAGCTAAG
This sequence comes from Pseudoalteromonas umbrosa, assembly GCF_030125375.1. GTDB lineage: Bacteria > Pseudomonadota > Gammaproteobacteria > Enterobacterales > Alteromonadaceae > Pseudoalteromonas > Pseudoalteromonas umbrosa. Next base: position 93,110 of record NZ_JASJUU010000010.1, read on the forward strand.
TGCGATAATCGTCCAGCCAAGTCGAATATGTTTGCTTCCCGCGATAGTGTGCTGTGTTGTCACGTTACGCTGCTCCTCTTTGACCTTGCTTGGCTTGCTGCATTGCTCCAAGTACTTGCTGTTTAGGGCCAAAGGCCTGAACATGACCTTTGTTAAGTAACAAGATCTTATCGCTTAGATTTAAAATATTGGCTCTGTGAGTGATAAAGATGACACTAGAACCAGATTGCTTGAGTGCTTTGAGCGTGCAGGCTAAGGCTGCTTCGCCGGAATCATCTAGGTTGGAATTGGCTTCATCTAAAATAACCAGTTTGGGGTCGCCATACACTGCTCTGGCAAGACCTATCCGCTGCTTTTCACCGCCCGATAAGCCCATGCCGCCGTCACCTAGCACGGTATTGTAGCCATCGGGCAATTTTAAAATCATCTCATGCACACCTGCCAATTGGGCTGCTTTGATGACAGCAGCGTCATCAATGTCACCAAATCGGGCAATGTTCTCACTGATATTGCCAGCAAATAAGCCCACATCTTGAGGCAAATACCCCAAGTGTGGGCCTAGGCTCTGCTTGTTCCATTGAAAAATGTCGGCACCATCTAAGCGCACTTTACCCATTCGCGGTGCCCAAATACCTGTGATAAGACGCGCAATTGACGATTTACCAGCGCCAGAGGGGCCAATAATTGCCAATATTTCACCGGGGCTAATCTCAAAGTTGATGTTACTCAGAGCGGGGGTTTGTGCCATCGGAGGGATCAAAGTGGCATTTTCTACACTGAGTTTGCCCGTCGGCGTTGGTAAATCTAGTCCAGTTTGAGGCTCTGGGTACTGATGCAGCAGGGCATCGAGACGTTGACGAGAGAGTTTCACGCTTTGCCACTGCTTAAATGCCCCGACGAGTTGCTCAACTGGAGATAACATGCGTCCAGCGATGATTGAGCCTGCGATCATCATGCCAGCGGTGATCTGGCCATCAACGGCAAGCCAAGCGCCTGCACCTAAAACAATTGATTGTAATGCTAGGCGCAATATTTTACTGGTTGCGGTGAGCACTGAGCTTAAATTACTGGCTTCACTTTGATGGCGGATCCCCGCTTGATGCTGTGTCTGCCAGCGGGTTTGCAAACTGTGTTGCATGCCCATCGCTTGCGCGACTTCAGCATTGTTAATGATGCCACTGGCAAGGCGCGTGGCATTGGCTGTGGCTTGTGAAGATGCTTGTAAGGGCTTCTTCGCCCAGACCTCGTTGAGCAGTGCCAGTACCAGTAAGATCACCGTACCGACGAGGGCAATTGTGCCCAGTAATGGGTGAAAGAAAAACAATACAATAAGGAAAAGCGGGGCCCATGGGGCATCAAAAAACGCAAATACGCCCGTACCTGTCATAAATTGGCGTACTTGATTAAGGTCGTTAATTAATTGACTTGGATTGGCATTGCCAATTTTGATTTGATGTTGATAGATGGCGTCAAATACCCGCACATGTAAATCGTTATCAAAATGCTCGCTTATGCCAATCAGTACACGGCTGCGAACCCACTCAAGTGCACCCATTAACAAAAAGAAGCCAGCAACTATGATGGAAATCATCAGTAAAGTATCGATATTTGCTGAGCTTAAAACACGGTCATAAACTTGCAGCATGTAAATCGCAGGGATCAGCATGAGTAAGTTGATGATGGCGCTAAATCCTGCAACGTGTATCAGGCTGCGCTTTTGTTTACGCAATGCGCGCTTTAAAGCTTCACTTGGCACCATGACGGGGTTCATGACTTGCTCCCGCGACGGCGAAATCGTCTCATGCCGAATACACTTAAGCATGTTAAAGCCGCGAAACTAAGTGCGCCACCATTACCATAGTTTAGTGTTTCTTCTTGCTTTACTTTTGCTTCTGCATTGACATAAAGCGTTGATAGGGCACCCAACCGCGAACCGACATCGGCATCTCTGCAGTTGATTGAGAAAGTATAGATACCAGAATCAGGTGAAATTTTAATACTGCCTTGAGGCTCAATTTGTCCATCGGGGACCCAATCGCCAACAGCAACACCACCTGTTGCAACACAGTCTGCCGCATTATGGCTACTCCACGTGACCTCTACTTCCTCTCCTAGCTGCGCTTTACCCGGTGTGATACTGATAGACACTGAACCTGTTGGTTTTATGCCACTTAAATCGACCTCAAAGACAGTGCCTAAGTTGTCAGCAAGAAAGGTTCTACCAAGTTGGTCAGAGTAGCCTCGGCCGCCAAATATAGTCGTGCCGTACAGCTTTCCGTTTTCAGCTAACATAAGTCCGGTTGGTACTTTGCCATCTGAGTCTTCGGCAATTCCAGCTTTAAACGAATGCACATGTTCAAATCCACTTTGAATAACTTGGCCGTTTTCAATTTTTATGTCTGCTAAATTAAGTCGATAAATGGTGCCATCGGGTGACATATTGTGCGGTTGGTTTGGGTAATCCTTACCTTCAAGTACTTGTATATTTTCACTCTTGTGTATCCCACCACCAATGGTTGTACCATAAAGAAAGCCTGTTTCTGTGATAACCATAGGACCGCGTGGCTGGCTGCCATCTTCACCATTAAATGTATGTAGCAAGTTAAATTCAGAGCCATCTTTTTTAATTCTAAATAGTGAGCCATGTGGATTGCTACCGTCATAATGTGGGTAATCGGTATGGATCAGGCGCTGATCTTTTTCAATGGCAGAATAGAATAGGTAGCTGCCACCACATACACCATTGCGATACGCAATCTCTTTACCGCTAAATGAGTTAATACCTTTAGTGAAGCAACTTCCTATCGTTGTTGAACCATATAAATAGCCTTCCTCGTCTTCCACTAAATAAGTGGCAATGCGTCCGCCATCTTGGCTTCGGGTGTCCCAAGGTACTTCGCCTTGGCTGAGGGTAAACTGATGAATTAAAGGCAGGGTGTCAATTGGGTTTTCACCGAGCTCTACGGCATATAGTGCGCCGACAATAAAGTTATCATCGATTGAGAGTGTGTTTAAATGTGGTATACCTCGGGGGTAACCCAAGTAGCCATATAGTGTATTACCACTTAATAGCATGCCGCCAACAGCGGTGAAATCGCCATGGGGATTGTTGTTAAATCTGTATAGCTCCATTAATGTATTGTCTTTTTCTAGACGCATTAATCGAGAATAAGTCGTATGATCGGTATCGATAAATAGCAGTCTTTCTTGATTGTCGAAAATCGGTTGTATATTTGGAGTGTTGTTGAGTTCTTGTTCTGTGTTGTCAAATAAAATGACTTTGTTACTGCCATCTGAGTGTACAGAAAATATATTGCCCTTAGTATCTATGCTATACAGCTTGTCTTCTGTCGGGTGCTTTGCGAAACCGACAAACCCCTCTATGTCTTTTTCGAGTGCAAAATAATGTCCATGCACGGGTGCAAGTCCCCACATACTGGGTGCGGTATCGTCTTTATGCCCAAAGGTGGATAACCCGATGAGTTGATCACGCTCTGCGTTATAAATTGGTGGGGCAAATGGTCTACCAGCGGTTGGCCAGCCGACAGGACCTGTGTAGTGCAAAGACGTCAGGTTATTAACACTGATCCCTTCTACCGTTGTGGTTGCAAGGCTAGAGAAAGACAGGGATAGCAAGCAGATGCAAAGTTTTTTCATAGTAGACTCGGTAAATGGTAAATTGCACTGCAGCAAAGCTGCAGTGCATAGTGGGTTAAGCGACTAGATCAAAGTCAGCTAGGCTTGAAACACCAACCGTATCGTTTGTTGTCAGATCGATACCGTTTTGAGACAGTACGTTCATGAAGTAGCTGAAGTCAGAGTCTTTCATGCCATCAACAATATTGTGCGTTGTGTTAGTTCCATCATGACGACCAATAACACCGCCATTTGCATCAAAGCCTGCGTTAAGGCCAATTGTATCTAGGCCGTCGAAGCTTACTAGATCTTCAGTGAAGCTGTACTCACCATTTGCACCCTGAGTTAGACCGCGACCGAATGAAATTGACGCAATTTCACCGTACATAGTGTGTGAAGGACCAGCAAAGAAAGTGTAATCGATGTAAGAGCCATCAGCTGCTTGAATAATGAAGCCTAGGCTATCTGCACCTACTTGACCTTCTTGTGCATATTGAGTGCCAGAGAAAGTACCGAATAGACCCCAGAAGCCAAGATCAACAGTCGGGTTTGGATTCTCAGCACCTGCGAAGCTACCGATGTTCTCGTTATAATCTGTATTGGTGAAGAACTGAGACGCGTGACCAAAGAACGAATCTAGGCCTGTGAAAGAGTAGCTAGCACTGTAAGTTACTTGTATAGACATGGTAAATCCTTAATCGTTAATTATTTAATAATATTGACCTAAAGGTCGTTTAGAGAAATATCAGCTGCGCGCCATGCTGATATTTCTGTTGTTTTTAGCAAGGGCGAGCCCTTGCAGTTTGAAATTGGTTTATTTGGTTTTTCTATAAAAACGTCGGCCCATTACCAAAGCACCGAGTGCCAATATCCAGCCACCAAATGAACCACTGCTGCCTTTGTTTTCTTCGGGTTCAGGAGTCGGTTCAGGATCTGTGCTTGTATCAGGCGCAGGCGCCGGCTCTGTACCTGTATTTGGCTCAGGTGCTGGTTCAGGGGTTGTGTCTGTATCAGGTTCTGGTTTTGTTCCAGTATCTGGTTCTGGCTCTGGCTCAGGCTCAGGTTCTGGTTCTGGTTCTGGTTCTGGTTCTGGTTCTGGCTCAGGTTCTGGCTCTGGCTCTGGCTCTGGCTCTGGCTCTGGCTCTGGCTCAGGTTCTGGTTCTGGTTCAGGTTCAGGTTCAGGTTCAGCACTAACGAGTAATTCAAGCGTGCGAACATAGGTCTTTTGATCGGTATCTTTACAGGTCAATACATAAGACTTTTCACCCTCAGTGTCGGGCGTGATCGATTCCTGACCGTTGGCTTCTTTTGCGCCTTCCCAGTCACCACTCGCTGTACAGTCGCTGATATTGATAGACTGCCAGTTTAGCTCAAGGCTCTCACCCAAAGTGAGCGCTTCTGTTTCTGTGTTAAAACTTAAAGTGTGTTGATTGACTGTGAATTTAAAGATGCCGCCAGCTTCTGTGCTATTGTCGCCATTGGTTGCACCATATAAAGTGTGCTTTTCGTCCACAAGTGCACCGGATGTGAGCCCGACAGGTCGAATAGATGCTTGCTCATCAAAGGTTTGAATAATTTCAAAGCCATCTTTTTCTCTGTTGATGTCTGTTGCATCTGTACTCACATTAATACGGTACAACACGCCAGCGCCTTGCTCATCTCCACCACTTGCTCTGGTTGTGCCATAGATATTGCCATCTGCAGCAACTACGAGTGGACCTGCAGGAATATGGCCATCTTGAGCAGCGTCGATACCGTTGTCTGGATCTCCAAATGTATGGATAACTGTAAAGCTATTTTCTGTGTTTTTATGAATGCGCCATAGCGTTTTGGCTGACGTACCGTATAACCATTCTCCTTGCTCAACGACCGAATTTGTTGCCAGTGAATGATCGTCAATTAGCCCATGTAGTTTGTTTGAAAATGAATTAAGCACAATCACTTCTGTGCTACCGTCTGTTGCGACGTTTGCTAAATCAATTTTAAATAAGGTACCGCTCGCGAAATCATCTTCATCGAACCCTGCATTGTCGCCAGCACCTGCCGAATTCGCATTTTTGTGCGCAAGTCCATAAATTGCATTGTCATCAGCACTAAAGATCAATGCTGCTGGTGATTGGCCTTTGGTATAAATAAAAGAGTCGCCTGCAGCTTCTTTGTATTCATCGCGACTGAAGTCGACTAATACAGCTACTTCGCCACTGTGGCTTAAACGCACCAGTGCGAAAAAGTCATCATTTCGCTGAGATGCTGCGAAATATAAATTATCCTGTGCATCAACAGTCAATAGGCCACTGATATCGAAGCTTCCGCCATTGATGTTACTCAGGTCTAGGCCGTCGAACGCATCTTGCATGCCGTCCTCTTCTGTCCACTTGAAGAGGCTCGATTTAGCGCCACCAAAAGCAACACCTTGGCTATTAATTACGACATTCGTGGTAAATGCACCCACGTCATTATTTACTGTGTTGATTTGTGTGTTGAAGTCAGTGAGCTTGCCATCAGTCAACTCGGGAGTAAAAGAGTAAATACCAGATTGTGCTAAGGTTGCAAAGTCACTGCCTGCGCCAGACATCATGGTGCCAATTAGCTTGCCGCTTTCTGGATGAAATGCCGGAGGCTTCGGGGGTAGCATGCCTTTTTCTCCGCCAAACATAATAGTTTGGACGGTACCAAATACATGTAGCTGTTGCAGGTTGATTTCAGCGGCACTCGCTAAGTTTGCGCCCATTAAAGCGCTGCTGATAAGTGCGAGCTTAAAAGCTTTTTGCATGATTTTTACCCTTGTCTTTAATTAGAATTTTATGTTGAGTCGCCCGATCACACTGCGTCCTGGTGCAATCCAATATGAAGTGCCATTGGCTTCTGCGTAATTGAGGTCTTTTAAATTATCGACGGACAGACGCAGCTGGAGTCTGGGTGAATATTGATAATCCAGCCACAGATCATATATTTCCCAATCCACAACATCCTCATAAGCGGTGCCACCTCGGCCATCGTTATCTTCTACTCGCACACGTGTGCCAAACTTCAATTTGTCATCGAGTAGTTTTATTCCCAGTGTTAAAGCACCAGTGTGTTTTGCGGGCTGTATATAAAGCAAGCCGCCTGATTTCGTTTTACCAAGGCTTGTTTCTGGGAAACCAACCTGGCTACCTAATGGGAATGGGTCATAATCACCTTGCCCCGGATCAAAGTTCATCTTGGTATAGTTAAGCTCGGCAAAGACCAAGTCGGACTCATAATCTGCTTGTAGTTCAATGCCTTCAAAGCGAACTTCATCGAATAAGTTGACATAGCTACGTATCCCACTTTTATCGCCTACTGAGGTGGGGCTCATTACCGTGCCCTGAACAATAAAGTTATCAACGGCATTTTCGAACCAGCCTGCTTTGATGAAGAGGTCATGCTCACCTGCTAATTGGGTGAACTCGAAATTGATACCTACTTCATTATTATGAGATTTCTCCGCTTTTAAGCCGGGGTTTGGGTAAAACGGGAAGCTGTTACCCACATGCATGCCAAATAGTAATGTTTCTGTGATTGCTGGGTGCCTGATACCTTTGGACGAGCTTATATAAGTTTGTATTTCGTCAGTGAATCGATATGCGAAGCGCAGATTCGGCGAGATGTATTCGTCATGGCGTGCTACTTCAAAGTTAGTGAAAATAAGGGTTCGTGATGGGCTAACACCTGGTGGGTTAAGGATAGAGCCTGAGTTGATCTCTCCTTTTCCCTCAATAGAAAAATGTTCGTACCTGGCACCTGCTTCAATAGAGATATGATCACCATATTGCCACTCAGCTTGTGTAAAAATACTCGTAACAGCACGTTCGCCGCCTGGGGTTGCGCCAGTAAACCAAGTTGGGTCGCCAGAGCCTGGTGTTTGCTGAATAGCTTGTGGCTGCGTCCAATCTCTAAAATATTCAGTGCCTGTATTGAGCATTAATAAAGAGTCTGTTTCTGGTAGCCAACTATGATCGAGACTAAAAAATGCAAAGTTTTCGATAACCATACCGAAAGTATTGGTTTCGAACTCTAGTTCAAATTCACCATAGGGATTAACTGTGTCACCGGATTCAAATTGGTGTTGGCGCATTTGAGTACGGTTGTAGTAAATGCTGGCATTTAAATCAAAATAGTCAGAATTTGGATTCCAGACATAATCTAATTTAATGGTGTCATTGTTGAGTTTGCTGGTGGCGCTTGGTTTATTGTCAGGGTCTGATTGATCTGTAGTTGAGCCTTCTTCAAAGTTGGCGTAAAAACCAATATAGCTTAGCTTCACCGCTTGCTGATCGTTAATTTTATAACTGGCTTTAAGTAGCGAAGACCATTGATCTTGCTCTGTAAATGCACTTAATGCATCGAAGTATTCACTTTTACCTGCGTTACCACCGCTTTGTCCAGGTTCAAACCTGCCGACGTTTTTTCTGCCAACGGCTGCAACCAGCTCTAAATCGTTTCCCACGCGTACACCAGATGCTAACAATCCTTGCATGTGGTAGGCATTACTGCCTGTGGCCAGTGATAGTTTAGTGCCGTGGTCTTGGCCTTCTAAAGCAAGATCATCAAATTCAAGCGTTTTAAAATTAACAACACCACCAATGGCACCTGCGCCACCGGCATCGCCTACAGGGCCCTTGGCAATATCGACACTCGATAATAATTGTGGATCTAAATAGACTGTGCCATTGGCACCGTGGCCACTGCGTTGAAAATTTTGTCTAGCGCCGTCTATCATGACGTTTACACGGCCAAAGTCTTGTATGCCTCTGACGTTTACAGCGACACCGGGTTCTTGTCGCGATTGTGAAGTTGCAACACCGGGTACATTGTAAAAAATATCAGAGGTATCACGTGGTGCCACTCGAGTGAGCTGTTGCTGGCCCAATTTGGTATCAGATGAAGCGGATTGGTAAATTTCGGTATGTACATTGTTGCTGGCATAGACGTCTAACGTATCTAGTAAAACCTCTTGTTCAGCGGCGATCGCGCGAATTATATAGCTGCCATTCGTGGTTTTTTCGGCGTACAGGCCCGTACCTGTAAGTAGCAGTTCAAATCCGTCGCTCAGTACAAACTCGCCTTTGAGCCCTGAAGTTTGTGCACTCCCAATCTGATTCGGATCGAATTGCAACAACACACCTGTTTGCAGTGCTAGCGTGTTGAGTGCTTCAGCTAAACTGCCTTTAGGAATGTCTATTTGGTGTGCTTGTTGTGCCATAACTACCGTCGGTAGAGCAAGTCCAGTGCATAACAATGCGGTCAAAATTGAGCGAGGAGTCCTGTCGCCTATCATAAATAGTTCTCATTTTTATTTAGGGCTACATATAGGACGGGGCAGTTAAAAAAAACAGTACCCAAAAACTAAAAAAAATCAGATTATTTTTAGCTTTTTGGGTAAGTTTAATTATTTCAAAGAGATAACTTGTAGGTAATTAGCAATTGAACGATGTTTTATTGCTGGGTCTGAAGCGAGCATTTTCATTGCTAAATCAATGTTGTTAGTTGGGTATACCCCAGATACACGAATGTGATTGAGTTCTGAATGTTGGTACATCAGCACGCCAGGATAGTGTGCTTCAAGGGACTCCAATAATGCAGGTAAACTAATATCATTAGCGACTAAGCGATGATTTAGCCAAGCCAATCTGACACTTGGGTTGGTATCATAAGGCCCGATTAAATGTCCATTTTCTACTTCCATGGCTTCGCCTTGTTGGCCAATCACACAACTATGTTGTGCTAGATAGCAGACTTTAACTTTTGATTCTGTTACGACAATATAGGTGTCTTGCTGACGAGACTTTACTGAAAAACTAGTACCTAATGCGGTTGCGCTGGTGTTTTGGGTTTGTACAACTAATGGCCATGAAGGGTTGGTTGTGGCATTAATGTGTATCTCACCTGTATGCAGGTGAATCAAACGTTTTTCGTCGTTAAACTCAATATCTATTTGAGTTTGCGCATTGAGGGTAACCAGACTGCCATCTTGTAGTTGAATAGTTTGAGTTTGCCCTTTGAGCGTGTAATGGTCAGCGGTAATGCCACTCAGGCCCAAGTGATTTAGTAGTAATCCAAACCCTGAAAACAACGCGATACTAAGAAAGGCTTTTACCGTGCCATGAGATCTTGGCTGATCCTTTTCTAACACGTTATTTAACACGCGTGTGTTTAATCCATCATCTTCCGGGGCTTCAAATTCACTCCAAAGAGCGGTTAACTCATCATAGGCTTTTTGGTTATCTGGATGTAAATTTAACCACTGATGGTAGGCTTGAATATCTTCATCGGCAGGTGCATCGGAATGTAGTAGCGCACACCATTGGGCTGCTTGCTTAAGTTTATGCTGATAGCTATTGTTATTTGCCGACATAAGAATTTGAGACGTATTAATCCATTAATTGGCTGTGACAATGCAACAGCGTTTGCGCAATGTATTTTTGTACCATGCTTTCTGAGACATTGAGCGCACTCGCAATCTCCTTATATTTCATGCCATCCAATCGAGCCATTAAAAAGGCGCGTCTTGGTTTGTCTGCCAATCCTTCAAGGAGCCGAGATAGCGCTTCTAGTTTTTGCATGGTTTCTAACACGGCTTCACAGGAAGGGGCTTGCTCTGTTTGTAGCTCAGTTTGAGCTTCAATATAAGCTTGTTCAATACGTCTACGGCGTGCTTTGTCTATGATGAGGCGATTTGCAATTGTCGCTAAATAAGCACGAGGTTCTTTGACTTCAAGTAGATCAGTCGATGACGTCAAGGCCCTGATAAAGGTATCTTGAGATAAGTCCTGCGCATCATGAGGAGAATGCAGTTTGAATTTGTTTTGTAAAAACCTTACTAACCAAAACTGGTTATCACGAATAAACAGGTCCATACCAGCGGAATTTGACACCGTTGTTCCTTTCTATAGTGCGTAAATGTAAATAATTATCATTAACGGTATCACTAATAAGGTGGTTGAGCAAGTCCATTATTGTAAGAATAAAATTTTGCATACGTCCCTTTGAACTCATACTTCTGTCCCAACAATGCCTTCATTATGCATCTAAGTCACTGACTGCGAGAGATTATGTAATTTAAACGGCAAGGCTTTGTCTAGTAGGGGGAAAGGCTTTTTGTAACTTAAGGTAAGTTACCTAAACATGCACAATAATGAGGTGCCGTCGTCAGGTTGGGTGCATACTGTTGGGGTTATATGGAATCGTTAAAATTGCAATGTGATTTTTTTTAAGTACGTCACTATGCTCGCGTGAAGTACAGTCTATGGTGTTGTGAGATTTGCATTTATTGTATGGCTTGACTGCGCCAAGATCAGTGGAGTTTGACAGTCAACTTTATGTGGTTAACCTCAAAAAGAAGATACTAGATATTTTTTGTTCAACCCCCAAATTATAGGGTGGATTGTTTGTTAATTATTGATTGTTGTGAATAAATTTACCATTTCAATATGTTATATTACCCGTAAAAGGGCCAAGGAAAAAGGGCTTAAATGTCTACTTTTCAATCTGATTTGCCAAGTGGCAAAACCGACAACAATAAACAAGATTCTTCAACACAACATACCATTGATTCAGGGCTTACATCATTAGTTACGCTTGCGCAGTATCATCAGGTTGCGATAGATGCTAAGCAGATAGCGCATCAATTTGGGTTACCGGGTCAACATTTCACAGACACCGAAATATTGCGAGCAGCTAAAGCTCTTGGATTTAAAGCTCGTAAGGTTAACTCCAGTTTTGATGAGTTATCCAACGCGCTCTTGCCCGCATTGGCAAAGGACAATGATGGAAATTATTTCTTAATTGCAAGGATTGCAGAGGGAAACAGTACTGGTAACACTGAAGATCAACAGAACCGCGTGTTAGCAATGTTTGCTGGTGATAAATCGCCTAAACAGTTAACAGAACAAGCGTTGTCAAAAATTTGGAGTGGGCAACTCATTTTGATCACAAAACGAGGCCAATTGCTCGCCAATATCCGAGAGTTTGATATTCGCTGGTTTATTCCTTCACTAGTCAAATATCGTAAGTTGTTCGGTGAAGTCCTAATTGCGTCATTTTTTATTCAATTATTTGCGCTCATTACGCCCTTATTTTTCCAAGTTGTCATGGATAAGGTTCTGGTACATAGAGGGTTTACTACGCTTGATGTATTAGCTTTTGGTTTTTTGGTTATTGCTGTATTTGATGCGTTATTAGGCGGTATTCGAAATTACGTATTTAGTCATACCACTAATCGAGTGGATGTCGAGCTAGGTGCAAAGCTCTATCATCATCTAATAAGTTTGCCACTGTCTTATTTTGAAAGCCGTCAAGTTGGGCAAAGCGTAGCCAGAGTTAGAGAGCTGGAGACAATCCGTAACTTCATTACGGGTAGTGCTTTAACTTTATGTATTGATTTATTTTTTACCTTACTTTTCTTCATTGTTATGTGGTGGTACAGCCCAACTTTGACACTGGTTGTACTGGCGACGATTCCCTTATATGTTCTGCTTTCGATTTTTATTACCCCAATTCTACGTGCTCGTTTGGATGAGAAATTTAAACATGGGGCTGAAAACCAAGCTTTCTTAGTCGAGTCAGTGACGGGCGTTGAAACGGTAAAAGCACAAGCTGTTGAACCACAGATGCAGCGACGTTGGGAAGATCAACTTGCGCGCTATGTTGATGCCTCTTTTCGTACTCAGAATCTCAGCAACATTGCTGGGCAAATTGCAGGCTTTATCAATAAGCTCACGACTCTGGGTATTATTTGGTGGGGTGCCCATTTGGTTATGGCTGGAGAGATGACCGTTGGTCAACTCGTCGCATTTAATATGATTGCGGGACGAGTCAGTGGCCCCATTTTAAAGCTTGTGCAATTATGGCAAGACTTTCAGCAAGCGGGTATCTCGGTTAAGCGCTTAGGCGATATTTTAAATACCCCAAAAGAGCCTGGCTTTAACCCTAACCGCAGCACTTTACCCAATTTAAAAGGGGCGGTGCATTTTGAAAATGTGCGGTTTAGGTACCGACCGGATGGTCCTGTTATTGTCGATCATGTGAATTTGCAAGTAAAACCGGGTGAAGTCGTAGGTATTGTGGGTCGATCTGGGTCTGGAAAAAGTACATTAACCAAATTGGTGCAGCGCTTTTATGTGCCTGAAGCTGGGCGGGTATTAATTGATGGTGTAAATCTATCAGTGATAGATACTAATTGGCTGAGGCAAAACATAGGGGTTGTATTGCAAGAGAATTTTCTCTTCAATCGTAGTGTGCGCGATAATATTGCGTTGGCAAATCCCGGTCTGCCAATGGAGCGCGTAGTTGCTGCAGCGAAGTTAGCCGGAGCGCATGAGTTTATTTTAGAACTCCCCGAAGGTTACGACACCTTAGTTGGCGAGCAAGGCAGTAATTTATCAGGTGGTCAGCGACAGAGGTTGGCCATCGCTCGAGCCCTCATTAATAACCCAGGCATCTTAATTTTTGATGAAGCGACCAGTGCGTTAGATTATGAGTCTGAACGCATTGTCCAAGATAATATGGCACGCATTTGCCAAGGTCGAACCGTGTTTATTATTGCCCATAGACTGTCTACGGTACGTGCTTGTGACCGCATAATTGTGATGGAAAAAGGCCAGATCGTAGAGTCAGGTAATCATCAGCAATTAATACACAAAAGAGGTTATTACGCGAAGTTAAATGCGTTCCAAAATGCGCCTCAACAGCCAATGTCAAACAGCTCTGAAATGAGGCAACAGTCCAACGCGTCGTTGAAAAGTCAGGAGCAAGTTAAATGATTAGGCGTGTGAAAAGCACTATCCAATTGCTCTGTGATGCGTGGCAAAATCGAGCCCAACTTGATGGACAGCAACGCTCCCTAGATGAATTAGATTTTCTCCCAGCGGCGCTTGAAATACAGGAACGACCGGCATCTAAAAGTGCGCGCATGTTAGGGTGGTCGCTGGTATCGCTATTTACCATCAGCGTGATATGGGCCTGTATTGGTCAAGTGAACGTCGTTGCGGTGGCTGAAGGAAAAATTATCCCGACCACAGGTGTAAAGCAAATTCAGCCTCTTGAAAAAGGTGTTGTAAAACAGATTTTTGTACGTGAAGGGGAGGTTGTTAGCAAGGGGCAGGCGTTAATTGAATTAGATCAAACACTCACACGTTCTGATCAAGAGAGGTTAGTTGCTGAACTGAACTTTGCAAAGGAAAATTTAGCACGTTATAGAGCAATGAGTGAGGTATTGGCATACCTTGCGCCAAGTACCACGTCTACATTGCAGCTTACTGTTGCCGATTTGCTTCGCTTGCCTGCACTACAAACATTGCCGCACAGTGAAAAAGTCATTCAAGCAAAGTTGTTACAGCATGAGTTTCATGAAATACAGTCACAGATTGCGGCTTTACAAAGCCAGCTCAACAGCCGTGTAGCTGAGCAATCCGTGTCCGCTGCGACTATTCAAAAACTAAAGGCGACACTTCCTTTGATCACGCGTCGTGCCAATGCAGCAAAAGCTATGCTAGATAAAAACTTAACCCCAGAAACACAATTTCTAGAATTGGAGTCAATGCGTATAGAGCAGCAGCAAGATCTTGCTGCGCAACAAGCACGGCAGGTTCAGCTGAGCGCCATGATCGATGAGGTTAAGCATCAAATTTCAGCTCTGACAGCGCAAGCAAGTGCACGTACTTTGACTTTAATAGATGACTCTGAGCGACAGGTGTACTCGTTGACTAAAGAGCTAAATAAAGCCCGAGACCTCAATGCAAAGCAAGTCCTATATGCCCCTGTTGATGGCCGAGTTCAACAGCTTTCAGTTCACACGGTTGGCGGTGTTGTCACGCCGGCTCAAGCACTAATGGTGGTTGTACCTGACGATGATTATTTGGAAGTGGATGCCGTGATTGAAAACAAAGATATTGGCTTTATTCGTGTAGGACAAAGTGCCGAGATAAAAGTACACACGTTTCCATTTACTAAGTATGGAGTTGTTGAGGCACAGGTGATTGGGATTACAGCAGATGCAATTGCAGATGAGCGTCAGGGCCTAGTGTATAAAATGCGACTAAAAATGCATAGCAAGCAGCTGTTTATTAATGGCCAATGGATAGATTTATTGCCTGGTATGGCAGTGAGTGCAGAGGTGCAAACTTCAAAGCGTCGATTGATTGAATATGTCACAGCTCCTTTATTGCGATACCAAAATGAAAGTGTAAGAGAACGCTAACGCGATATAAAACTAACTACAAACTTAAGGATGATAAATGATAAAAGATGACAATATGAGCGTTGTTGAACGTACCTCTGAGGTCACAATGAATGATGAGGTATTTTCTTCAAGTGATGCAATGGCAAACGCTTCTTCCGGAAATTCAGTCATAGGGACGCCAAATCATGAAACGTTAATCGGAAGTTTTGAAAGTGATACTATCCAAGGGCTAGAGGGTAATGACACCATTATTGCTAATCAGGGCAATGATACGCTGCTTGGTGGCTCGGGTAATGACCGACTATTCGGCGGAGACGATGATGATGTGCTTGATGGCGGCGCAGGTTACGATCTGTTGATTGGTGATGAAGGAAATGATGTATATCGATGGGGGGTTGGTTCAGGCAATGATGTGATTGACGACTATAACGAAGCAGATCGTCATAAATCGAATAATGTAGATACATTGGTATTTGGTGAAGGGATCACGCAGAGTGATTTAAGTTGGTCTCGTAACGGGCTCAACTTAGTGTTCACTCACAATACATCGGGAGAGAGCGTTACCATTAAAAACCATTTTAGTGGTGATTATCACGCCATTGAAGCCGTCCAATTAGCAGATGGCACGCCATTAGACTTAGCACAAATTGAAATAGATGTACGCACCATCACAGGTGGTGAAGGCAATGATACGCTCAGTGGTTTTGAAACAAACGATACGCTTATTGGTGGCCTAGGCAATGACACTTTAAACGGCGCTGGTGGTAATGATGTGCTTGATGGCGGTGCAGGCAATGATGTTCTGCGAGGCAATGAAGGGAATGACGTATACCGCTGGGGTGTTGGTTCGGGCAATGATGTAATTGATGATTATGATGACCTTGACCGCAAGAACGACAATAACATCGATAAATTGGTGTTTGGTGAGGGGATCACGTTAGACGACTTAAGTTGGTCACGCAATGCGACGGATTTAGTATTCACTCATAATTCCACTGGTGAAACCATTACTATTCGAAGTCACTTCTCAGGTAGTAATCACGCTATTGAAGCCGTTCAATTAGCGGATGGCACGCCATTAGACTTAGCACAAATTGAAATAGATGTACGCACCATCACAGGTGGTGAAGGCAATGATACGCTCAGTGGTTTTGAAACAAACGATACGCTTATTGGTGGCCTAGGCAATGATAGTTTATACGGCGCTGGTGGTAATGATGTGCTTGATGGCGGTGCAGGCAATGATGTTCTGCGCGGCAATGAAGGGAATGACGTATATCGTTGGGGTGTTGGTTCGGGCGATGATGTAATTGATGATTATGATGGCATCGACCGCAATAACGTCAATAACGTCGATAAATTGGTGTTTGGTGAAGGGATCACGCAGCGTGATTTAAGCTGGTCTCGTAACGGACTTAATTTAGTGTTCACGCACAATGCATCGGGAGAGAGCGTGACCATTACAAACCATTTCAGCGGTGATTATCACGCCATTGAAGCGGTAGAGCTAGCGGATGGCACGCCATTAGACTTAGCACAAATTGAAATAGATGTGCGCACCATCACAGGTGGTGAAGGCAATGATACGCTCAGTGGTTTTGAAACAAACGACACGCTTATTGGTGGCCTAGGCAATGACACTTTACACGGCGCTGGTGGTAATGATGTACTTGATGGCGGTGCAGGTAATGATGTTCTGCGCGGCAATGAAGGGAATGACGTATACCGTTGGGGTGTTGGTTCGGGCGATGATGTAATTGATGATTATGATGGCATCGACCGCAATAACGTCAATAACGTCGATAAATTGGTGTTTGGTGAAGGGATCAAGCAGCGTGATTTAAGCTGGTCTCGTAATGGACTTAATTTAGTGTTCACGCACAATACATCGGGAGAGAGCGTTACTATTAAAAACCATTTCAGTGGCAATTATCACGCCATTGAAGCGGTAGAACTAGCGGATGGCACGCCATTAGACTTAGCACAAATTGAAATAGATGTGCGCACCATCACAGGTGGTGAAGGCAATGATACGCTCAGTGGTTTTGAAACCAGCGATACACTTAATGGCGGCCTGGGTAATGATACATTAACAGGTGCAAGCGGTAATGATGTGCTTGATGGCGGTGCTGGTAATGATATTTTACGAGGTAACGAAGGGAACGATGTATACCGTTGGGGCTTGGGGTCTGGTCATGATGTAATCGAAGATTATGACACTATCGATCGTTATAATTCCAACAACATTGACAAGGTAGTGTTTGGTGAAGGCATCACTTTGAATGACTTGAGCGCTTCTCGCAATGGGTCAAATTTAGTATTTACGCACAACACATCAGGTGAAACCATCACCATCAAGCATTTTTTCCTCAATGAGTATCATGCAATAGAGGCGCTGGAATTAGCTGATGGCACTGTTTTAGATTTGCAGCAGATAGTTGCGAGTACAAGTGCAATAAATGGCACAGGTGCTAACGATACTATTTACGGTTCTGAAGAAAATAATGTGATCAATGGTTTAGGTGGCCATGATCGACTCTATGGGCAAGAGGGCAATGACACACTGGATGGTGGTAGTGGCAATGATATTTTGCGCGGTGGGGAAGGTAATGATATCTATCGTTGGGATTTAGGTTCTGGCAATGATGTCATAGAAGATTATGACGCTGTTGATCGCAACGACGCTAACCATATCGATAAATTAGTGTTTGGAGAAGGGATCAACTTAAGTGATTTGAGCTGGCACCGTAGTGGTGCAAATTTAGTGTTTTTACATAATGTTTCTGGTGAGTCAGTGACGATTAAAAATCACTTTTTGCACGACGTGCATGCGGTAGAAGTTGTTGAGTTGGCAGATGGTACGCAGTTAGATTTAGCGCAAATTGCTCTTGATGTGCGCAATGTAACGGGCACTGACGCTAGAGAGCATTTACATGGCTTTGAGACCGATGACACATTAAATGGTGCTGGGGGCAATGACTACTTATATGCAGGTGCTGGGGCTGATGTGCTTTACGGCGGCAGTGGCAACGATATTTTAAACGGCGATGCGGGCAATGACACACTAGATGGTGGCAGCGGCAATGATACTTTGCGAGGTGGGGAAGGTAATGATGTCTACCGTTGGGGTGTAGGCTCTGGCAATGATGTCATAGAAGATTATGACGCTGCTGATCGCAACGACGCTAACCATATCGATAAATTAGTGTTTGGAGAAGGGATCAACTTAAGTGATTTGAGCTGGCACCGTAGTGGTGCAAATTTAGTGTTTTTACATAATGTTTCTGGTGAGTCAGTAACGATTAAAAATCACTTTTTGCACGACGTGCATGCGGTAGAAGTTGTTGAGTTGTCAGATGGTACGCAGTTAGATTTAGCGCAAATTGCTCTTGATGTGCGCAATGTAACGGGCACTGACGCTAGAGAGCATTTACATGGCTTTGAGACCGATGACACATTAAATGGTGCTGGGGGCAATGACTACTTATATGCAGGTGCTGGCGCTGATGTACTTTACGGCGGCAGTGGCAACGATATTTTAAACGGCGATGCGGGCAATGACACACTAGATGGTGGCAGCGGCAATGATACTTTGCGAGGTGGGGAAGGTAATGATGTCTACCGCTGGGGTGTAGGCTCTGGCAATGATGTCATAGAAGATTATGATGCTGTTGATCGCAACGACGCTAACCATGTCGATAAATTGGTGTTTGGAGAAGGGATCAACTTAAGTGATTTGAGCTGGAAACGAAGTAGTACCAATCTTGTGTTTATACATAATACAACTGGTGAAACCATCACCGTTAAGAATTACTTTTTGTCTGATATTCATAGCATCGAAGCTGCAGAATTAGCTGATGGTACCCAATTAGATTTAGCGC
>NZ_JASJUU010000010.1:111928-198446 GCF_030125375.1 Pseudoalteromonas umbrosa
AGCTGGAAAAGAAGTAGCACTAATCTTGTGTTTATACATAATACAACTGGTGAAACCATCACCGTTAAGAATTACTTTTTGTCTGATATTCATAGCATCGAAGCTGCAGAATTAGCTGATGGGACTCAATTAGATTTAGCGCAAATTGCCCTCGATGTGCGCAATGTAACGGGCACTGATGCTGGAGAGAGTTTGTATGGTTTTGAAACCGATGATGTGCTGATAGGCGCAGGCGGCAATGACCGTATATATGCAGGTAGTGGTGCGGACGTTTTATCGGGCGGTAGTGGGAATGACATCTTGCAGAGTGATGCGGGTAATGACATTCTGGATGGTGGCAGCGGCAATGATACTTTGCGTGGTGGACAAGGTAATGATGTCTACCGTTGGGGTGTAGGCTCTGGCAATGATGTCATAGAAGACTATGATGCTGTTGATCGCAACGACGCTAATCATGTCGATAAATTGGTGTTTGGAGAAGGGATCAATTTAAGTGATTTGAGCTGGGAAAGAAGTAGCAGCAATCTTGTGTTTATACATAATACAACTGGTGAAACCATCACCGTTAAGAATTACTTTTTGTCTGATATTCATAGCATCGAAGCCGCAGAATTGGCTGATGGTACCCAATTAGATTTAGCGCAAATTGCCCTTGATGTGCGCAATGTAACGGGCACTGACGCTGGAGAGTATTTGTACGGCTTTGAAACCGATGATGTGCTCGCAGGCGCTGGAGGTGCTGATCATCTTTATGGTTATGCTGGCCAAGATGTACTGAATGGTGGTACGGGTAATGACCGCTTGATTGGTGGTGCAGGGAGTGATACATATCGCTTTGAAGGGAGTTTTGGTCAAGACTCAATCTCAAATTATGATGCGGACCCTCAAAGCACAGATGTGATTGACTTTACCGGTTTAACAAGCGGTGATCTATGGTTTAGTCGCAATGGCAACCACTTGATGGTTGATGTGATAGGCACCGATGATCGTGTGCAAGTAGACAATTGGTTTATCAACTCAAATTACCGAGTAGACAGTATTGTCACGACAGACGCCTCTTTGGCTTCAGAACAAGTGGACCAGTTAGTCAATGCGATGGCTGCATTTGATGTACCTCAAGGTGTAGGGGCTATTACCTCTGTTGCGACAGAAGAACAACTGGCGCCAGTCTTGGCACAAACATGGCTGGTTAAAGTCACAGGTTAATCGCATATATTAAATTGGTTTTCTGTATTTAAAAGGCACTTTATAAGTGCCTTTTTTATGATTCATGCAAGGGCAGAAGTTACATGCGATGAACTAATTATCGATATAGCAACTCATGTGTTAAAAAGTGAGTGGGGAGGACATTAACCAGTAGCAAATAAGAGAAAAGCTGATGGCACTCAGTAGGATATTGATCTTTTTAGCTATGGCTTTGTTCGGCTGCTCTGAGGAGGTACTTGGTTTTGAAAATAAATAATTGCAGATAAATGCAAACAATACGGTTAAAAACATTTGCAACCAACCAAACGAAAACACAATTCCTGATATGATTAAGCTTACACTCATACCTGCTGCGGCTAGATATTTTGCTGGTCTTGGAACGACCTGCGCCTGTCGCCAGTTATTTAAGATGTGGCCGAATTTGGGATGAGTAAGTAGCCAGTGCTCAAGACGAGCAGATGATTTTGAAAAACACCAAAGTGCAATGAGCAAAAATACGGTTGTTGGCATAATGGGCAAAATAGCGCCAATCAATGCAAACCCGAGTGAAATAGTCCCACCGAGTAGGTAGGTGTATTTCACAAGGTTTTGTTTTAAGTTAAGCGACATGCGTGGTGTTTGGTTGAGCATAACTCAGCTCTACTAATTCATTTGCAAACTTAAATGCAGCTTGCGCGCCTTCAAGCATGGTATCTTCTTGCTGAGCATTTAATGATGCATCTTCAATGCATTGCATAAATTGACGCCAGTTTGAACCTCGACTTGAACCTGTTAAAAACCGAGCGCCAAATTCGCAGTGTAGGCCTAGTTTTTCAGCTTCTTTGGCTAGGATGGCGGCACCAAGCTTTGAACCTTCAATCACATAGAGCCAGCCCAAACTCTCAAAAATGGGTATATCAAGATGAGGGAGTGCAGGAAGAGGCTCTGGCTGAGTTATGCCTAAATCTTGAAAGTCCTGTGTCAGTTGTTCGCTCCGATCTCTGTCTGGTAGGTCAGGAATGATTTCAGCAATCTGTGGACTTTGATATAGCGCAGCAACGTAATTCATTAAATAATACTGATAGCGTAAAAATAGGCCGTAATTTGCTTTGTTTTCGAATGGTGACTGCGCCATGATTTTTTTATCTAGTTGGTCATGGACACTGGATGTTGATGCCCTAAGTTTGCTCATTCTCGGGTAGTTAGCAGATCGTAAGTTACTCATTTTCTTTCAATTAGATTGGTCATATAAATAAGAACGCATGAGCCGTTAAAACCCATAAAGTGAAGTATAAAAAAATTGTAACCATATGATTTTTAAGTTCTATCTAATGGATAGATAAATGGGATTACAGGCCAAAAACGCAGTGAAAAGCTAGGCGTGGGCTTTGTGAATAACAGCGATTTTTAGCACATTTCAAACCACTTTCAATACTTTACGATCAATTTGGTGAAAAATAATAGCCATTTAGTTTGGCAACCTCTATATCTCAATCAGGAACAACAATGTAAACAATGTGTAAAGGTTGAAAAATGAAAAAACGTTATTTGAGTGCTGTCTCATTGGCAGTCGGACTGATATCAAACCAAGTTTATGCTGCTGATTGCAGCGCAGTAAATACCTATCCAGATTGGCCACAAAAGAACTGGCAAGGGCAACCCAGCCATGCTGGTGCTGGTGATAAACTGGTGCACAATAATACGCTTTATCAAGCTAAATGGTGGACCAGTTCGGAGCCTGGTACGGGGTCCGCGTGGCAATATTTGGGTCGCTGTGACACAGGTGTCCATATCACGCCGGTTGAAAAATACGGCCGTTTGCAAGTGTGTGGCACGGGCCTGTGTAGTGAGTCAAACCAGCGTATTCAATTACGTGGTATGAGCAGTCACGGATTGCAGTGGCATGGCTTGGGCAAATGTTTGACTGATAAAAGCTTAGATGTACTGAGTTATGATTGGCAAGCTGATGTACTGCGATTGAGTCTATACGTTCAAGAAGGCGGCTATGAGACAGATCCGGTTGGTTTTACCAATCAAATGCATACGCTTATTGAGATGGCGAGTGCGCGCGGGCTTTATGTCTTAGTGGACTGGCACCAACTAGACCCGGGCGACCCTAATTATAATGTTGAGGCCGCCAAAACATTTTTCACTGAAATAGTGACAAAACACAAGCACCGCAATAACCTCATCTATGATATTGCCAACGAGCCCAATGGCGTGCCTTGGTCTGCGGTACGTCACTACGCCGAGCAAGTTATCCCTGTGATCCGTAATATCCAACCTAATGCTTTAATTATGGTTGGTACACATGGTTGGTCAACATTTGGGGCGTCTATGTCGGATGGCGATTTACAGGATGTGATCGATGACCCAGTGCCGTTTGATAACATCATGTATACCTTCCACTTTTATGCTGCTGCACACACGGATTATCACCGCAATATGCTCGATAGAGCGTCGGATATTTTCCCTGTATTTGTCAGTGAGTTTGGTACGCAGCACTACACAGGTGGTGGTGCAAATGACTTTGTGAGCTCGCAGAAATACATCGATTTAATGGCAAGAAAAAAGATCAGTTGGACAAACTGGAATTACTCAGACGACCCGCTCAGTGGTGCGGCGTTTAAGGTAGGGAGTTGTGCGTCGCAAAATTTTGCTGACTCTGAACTCAAAGAAGCCGGTGCATGGATCAAAGCAAAAATATTAGAAGGGCGGTAGTTATTCTTCAAGCAGATTTAGCTGTGGTAAGAGAGCGTGCACACGCTATTTTACCACTATTTTTTTGGTGACTGTTCATTGGGGTGAAATTCTAGGATATCTCATTCATATTATTGCTAAATATACATTTTTATACCTTTTATCGGTATTTTTTATGTTTCATAATTTATCTGTTTATTTTCATTTAGATAAGTGTGAAAAATAAATAATTTTGAAATTGGGTGAGCTGTACTATAGTTTAATTCGTAAAAAAAATGTTTAAGAAAAATAGTGGTGCAGTGATGTTACAAGCAATTGCTCGATTGGTTTCTAGCCATATGACAACCGTTGTATTACTACCATGTTTACTCTTAGGCGCAGTGATTTTTTACGATGTATCCATGTCGGCTAAACGGATGAACGACGCCTATGATGCAGAGTACAATGCGTTTTTGAGCCATATGGTATTAAGTGTTATCCATGAGACGCAAAAAGAGCGCGGAGCCTCAGCGGGCTTTATCGGCTCTAAAGGTGCTAAGTTTAAAGATAATTTGCGTCAGCAGCGTACTCAAACAGATAGATTGATTGCCACGCTTAAGCAGGAAAAACAGCATTGGGATTTAATCCCTGAAATGGCCAAAGAGTTGGCCGAGTTTGAACGCATGTTTGGCAATTTGTCGCAAATTCGCAGTCGTGTAGATGCCTTGTCTATCCCACTTTCCGAAGCGTTGAAGTTTTACACTGATATCAATCTCAAAGCATTGCATATGGTGATCACTGCATCGCGGCTGAGTAACGATCACACCATCGCCACTGAATTGGTGGCCATCTACAATTTTTCTAGTGCTAAAGAGTCCGCGGGGATTGAGCGCGCCGTATTATCTAATGTATTGAGCCGAGACAGTTTTACGCCAGCACTGAAAACCAAACATGTTGCACTGATGACTAAGCAAGACGTGTACCTTGAAGAAGCTTTAGAGGCCTCGCCTCCAGAAATGAAACGTATCTTAGAGCAGGCACTTAGTGGCAGTGCCTTTCGAGAAGTGGCCCGTTATCGTAGCGGGGTTGAAAGTAAAAATGATAATTTTGGACTGGATGCGGAGAGCTGGTTCAAAGCAGCTACAGATCGTATTAACGCACTGAAAGAAGCTGAAGAAAAAGCGCTCAGCTTGGTGGATGAAACGGCCATCAAAATTCAGCAGCATGCGGTGTGGGTGTTGGTTACAGAGTTGGTCATTTTAGTCGTCGGCTTGGCTATCACCGCGGCATTATTTTTTGCGATACGTCTGCGTCGCCGCCAGTCAGCAAAAATTGCTGAAGGCATAGATATTGCCATGCTAAACAAAAACCTTGGGCATGAGATTGGCGTGATTTCTAAAGACGAGCTGGGGAAGTCTGCAAATAACATCAACAAGCTAACTCGCCAATTTGAAGATGATTTAATTGAGTTTGCTCGGGTGTCTTCCAGCATTGCAAATGCCTCCCAAGAAACTGCAACGGCGATACAGCAAAGCCAAGAAAATTTAGTCAGTCAGCAATCTGGTATTCAAACGATAGCGTCTGCCTCAGAGCAGATGAGCGCCAATATTCAAGTGATTGCCAATTCTATGAACGAGAATGCGGCGGCTGCAAAAACCGTGACTCAAGAGTCATTGCAAGGTCAGCAAGTGGTGGCTGATGCAGTGCAAGTGATCCAACAAGCCTCAGATGATATGGCACGCTCTGCACAATCGGTGGATGCACTCAATGAGCGTGTAGGCAGTATTTCTTCCATGGTTGAAATGATCAAAAGCATTGCAGAGCAGACTAATCTCTTGGCGTTGAATGCTGCCATTGAAGCGGCCCGTGCGGGTGAGCAAGGGCGTGGTTTTGCCGTGGTGGCTGATGAGGTACGTAGCCTTGCCAGTCGTACACAAAAATCAACAGAAGAGATCTCAGCTTTGGTGAGCGAGTTACAAACCAGCTCCTCAGAGGCGTCTGATGTGATCACTCAAGGTAAAGAAAACGCGCTGGAGGCGGCGCAGCGTGCGGAAGAAATTAAGCGTGCCCTTGAGCAAATTGTTGAACAAGCTCAACAAGTTGAATTGGTGACCGAGTCTGTATCGAGTAACACTCAGCAGCAAAGCAATGCCATTGATGAAGTGAGCAAAAATATCAACGGTATATTCCAAAAAGCCACGGAAAATGTCAGTGGCGCCGAGCAAATCAATATTGCCGCCACAGACATTGCTAGAGCTGCACAAATGATGGATAAATTGATAGCTGAATACACGGTGAGTCAGTCAGTGCGCTAATCCTATGCAGGCGTGCTGTTCAGGTATGCCTGTTGTCATGTTGATCTGGGATGATAAATTTGGCGTATCAAACAGCAAATTAATTTAAAACTTTATTTATGCAGCACACACTTACTCCAAAAAAGTTGCTCCACAGTAAGTGGACGTCAGTGAGTCCAGAGCACAAAGAAAAGCACTTTATGGTCACGTCAGTCGAGTTTGATGAAGATGGCAAAGTGATTGAGTGTATTATTGAAGCTTTGATGACGAAACGTGAAATTGCCATTAATTGGCGCGTGCTCAAAGACCCTAAAATTTGGAAAATGGGCTGGAAGTAGGCCTGAGCTAAGTTTCTTTTTTCCGATAGGCACTGGGCGTCATGCCGGTGTGTTTTTTAAAGGCGGTATAAAAAGCAGACTTAGAATTAAAACCAACCGACATAGCCACATCCAATATGGTTTTATCGCTGTGCATGAGACTCTGCTTTGCTGCATCGACACGGTGCTGATTTACAAAATCGAAAAAGCGGATATCTAGCGTTTCATTTAAGGTTTGAGAAATATAATGACTCGGTGCATGAATGTGCGCTGCGAGCTTTGGCAGTGATAAAGCAGCGTCTAGATAGAGCTTATCACTGTGCATTGCATGCTGTAATTTTGTGGCAATTCTTTGCGCTTGCTGGGTGTCTAAAGCAGAGCGCTGATACTTTTCTTCACTGCTTGATGTCGGCTCGTTCGTCAGCGTTTGATTGGGCGCAGAGGTGTTCTCAAGGTGATAGCACTCTGCAAACCCCGGCTTTTGTCTTAATCCCCACAAAGATAAGCTATATACGAGCAGTAACAGTAAAGTGGCATGCAGATACGGGCTAAGCTGAATTGGACTTAGTAGGTTATCGAGTACTAAGTTCGTTGCGATGAATAGCCACACTCCGCC
The DNA here is from genome assembly GCF_030125375.1 of Pseudoalteromonas umbrosa. Taxonomy (GTDB): domain Bacteria; phylum Pseudomonadota; class Gammaproteobacteria; order Enterobacterales; family Alteromonadaceae; genus Pseudoalteromonas; species Pseudoalteromonas umbrosa. The sequence continues at coordinate 119,020 of NZ_JASJUU010000010.1, forward strand.
GACGGAAGCTAATAACCAGACTAGCCAGTGCAGCTCTTTTTGCTCGGTAGATGCAAACACATCTTTTAGCCTGATATGGTAATCACGCAGCAAATTGAGAATTTTGTAAAAGTACCAAGCTGATTGCACCACCCAACCGAGTACGCAGACAAACGTCATGATCAGTAAGCCATAGATGATTATTTGAAGCAGGTTGGAGGCGTGTGTAATAACAGTGAGCTCATCACTCACCAAAATCCCATGTTGATAGCGTGAAGGCAAACACAGTGCAACGAGGGCAATGATGCTGCCAACACATGCGGGGATCAAATGCCTCATATCATGATATGAAAGCTGCCAAGGGGTCCTACTGGTCAGTGCTTTAGTGTATAGCCATAAGCTTGGCGCGATCAGTAACAAGGCGGGTAAGGACGCAATGTGGTTGATAATTTGCCACTCGATTGGCAGCAATACTTTGCTGACGGGTAACATAGCAATGAGTCCAATGGCGAGCAAACAGACTGCCAAAGGCCAATAAATTTGATAAGTACGCACCCGCAAAATAAGTTGGTGTGCACTAAAAATAATGACACATAATGTGGCCACATTGAGGGCAAATAGACTGGGTTGCTCTACAATCATCCGTCTGACCGAGACCTTATTGTCAAAATAAAAATAAGTATATAAAACAGGGTGCTAAATAAGCTTTAAATCATGGTTAGCGCCAAGCTGTTTTGCTGTTTTTGTCCTGCCCAATCAGCTAGGACGACCTCTTTTTAATCATCTTACATAATCATCGCATCCTTCACCAGATGAATTAAGTGAGTAAACAATGACTAGCAACAATCAACCCGTCGCATTTAATTGGCCAGTGATCAGTGGCCTGCTGTTAATCATGGCGGTCCCCGGTATACCCGCCATCATCATTATTGCGTTAGTGCTGTTAGGTCAAACTGATGTTTTAGGCATGGCTGATGTTATAAACCCTCAGTACTTAGCTGCGCCTGCGGCGATATTAACCCATGCTATGGCGGGGGTAACATTCTTTTTAACCATGCCTTGGCAGTTTTCGCCTCGTCTTCGTATTCGCTACCCGCGCTGGCACAAACTTGCTGGACGCATCGCGGTGATATCTGGCTGCGTGATGGCGTTATCTGGAATTTGGCTACACCTTGTGTTGTCTCCAAATGAGTTAGGTGGACGTTTTATTTCGTTGGTTGTGATGAGTATCGCAATTGTTGGGGCGTTTTCAGTAGCAGTTTGGCAGATAGTCCACGGTCACGTGAAAGAGCATAAAAAGTGGATGATGCGTGCGGTGGCGATAAGTTTAGCAGCCATTACACCGCTATTTATTGGCATGATAGTGCATTTGGTGTTAGGTCATTGGAAAGAGACATTTGCACCCGTGCTCACGCTTTACCATGATTACGACAGATTGGTTGCCATGTTGATTAACCTAGTCGTGGTTGAGTGGTTAAGTAAAAAGCCTCAAAAAGCGGGTAAGCCAAATAGAGCGACAATGTCAGCGTCACTGTGTGAAAAATAAAGGCGCTGTGTTTGAAAGCAAGCGTTAGAGCGTGGTTTGATATTTATTATCAATTTATTTTTGAAACTGATTTAAAAAGATACACTATTATCAATATTAGTTAGGTGTATTAAAGTGATCCGCAGACATTATTGACACGGTTAAAGGGCAAAGGGGAGCGCAATGAGCAAAACCATTTTAATTACCGGATCGACAGATGGCATTGGCAAAGCTAGTGCAATTACCTTGTTGATGCAAGGACATCGTGTGTTATTACATGGTCGTAATCAAGATAAGCTAGATGCATTGTGTGATGAGCTCTCAACGCGCTTTGGCTGTGAACGTGTAGTAGGTTATTGTGCTGATCTGTCTGTGATGGCTGAGGTCACTTCGCTGGCAAAGGCGGTCACTGAAGATAATGCCCAGTTAGATGTATTGATCAACAATGCTGGTGTGTTTAAAACCACACAAACGCTGACCAGTGATGGTTATGATATGCGCTTTATGGTCAATACCATTGCCCCTTATATTTTGACTAAAGCGCTGCTCGCCATTGTGCCAAAACAAGGGCGTATTATTAACTTATCATCTGCTGCTCAGTCGCCGTTTGAGGCGAGCGAGTTATTAACTCCCAGTAACCTATCTTCGGGGGCTGTGTATGCAAAAAGTAAATTAGCGCTGACCATGTGGTCGATGTGTTTAGGTGCACAATTAAAAGTGAGTGGACCGTGTATGGTGGCAGTGAACCCCAAGTCTTTTTTAGGCAGTAAAATGGTCCAAGAAGCTTATGGTATGCAAGGCAGTAGTGTGCAGTTGGGCGCGGATATTTTAGTTGAAGCGGCTTTGGGTGAGCGTTTTGCTGGCGCCGGCGGGCTGTATTTTGACAATGACATTAATCAATTTAGCCCACCCCATCAAAGCGCCATGGATCAAAGCTTGATGGCCGACTTAATGCAGACTTTGACGCAGTTACATCAACAAGCGAAGCCAGCTTAATCCCAGTAGGGCACATCTCCGATATAGGCTTTGAGATAGTCAATAAACACACGCACTTTGGGGGCCAGCATGCGAGAGCTTGGATAAACGGCCCACAATGCAGTGTCATTGACAAGGGGTACCTCTTTTAACACTTGCACCAACTTGCCTTCTTGCAGTGCTTGATAAGCACACCACATCGAGCACAGTGTGATCCCCATACCGCGTATGCACGCATCCCGAATGGCTTCGCCATTGTCTATTTGCAGTCCACCGATGGGCTTAAACTTGATGTGCTCTGTCGCACCTTCAAAGACCCAGTGCTCTATGCCGGTTAGGTTAATCAAAGGGTGAGCGCTTAGTTGTTCAACTGAGTTGGGCATGCCATGCTTGGCAATATACTCAGGGGATGCACATAAAATACGGGTATCGCTGGCAAGCTTACTGGCTATCAGGGAAGAGTCACTCAGTGCCGCATTGCGAATAGCCACATCGAAGCCCCCTTCAACCATATCAACGATACTATCACTCAAACGAAGATCTATTTTCAGTGCCGGGTAGCGCTGTGTAAATTCCACCAACGCGGGCACGATGTGCATACGTCCAAATGAGGCTGGAGCGGTGATCCGCAATATTCCCTGTGGTGTGTGGCTGCCTGCGCCGATGGCGGCTTTAGCGACTTCAACGCTCTCGAGTACAGACTCGGCATGGGGTAAAAAAGCCAACCCCTCTTCCGTTAAGGCCACTTTGCGGGTAGTACGATAAAGCAGTTGTGTTTCCAGTGTCTCTTCTAATTTATTGATATGAGCGCTGGCAACAGCTGCAGAGAGCCCCAGCTCTTTACCTGCTAGGCTAATGTTATTTGTGGCGGCGATGCGGGTGAATAATTTTAAATGCGCAATGTTCATTATCAATCAAATCTAAAAACTGATTGTATTTATATCGATATTATCAAAAGTATAGTTAAAAAATATACTGTTTGTATTCACTGAACGAGGATTTAATCATGAAAGCAATGGTTATAAATGAATTTGGCGGTACAGATGTATTTACACAAACAGAAGTGACAAAACCGGAAGTTGGTACGGGACAGGTTCGCGTGAAGGTAATGGCAAGCAGTATCAACACGGTAGATATGATGATCCGTGAAATGGGGCCGGCGCTGCCACTCTCGCCTGCACTGCCTGCTATTTTAGGTATGGACTTTGCTGGCGTGATTGAGTCAATTGGTGAGGGCGTAGACGGTTATCGCGTTGGTGATGAGGTCTATGGTTGTGCGGGGGGGTTAGCTGATCTGCCGGGTGCACTGGCTGAATACATGATTGCCGACGCCAATTTAATTGCGCATAAGCCGACTTCATTGAGTATGCGTGAAGCCGCAGCCCTACCATTGGTCGGGATCACTGCATATGAAGGCTTGATTCGTGCAGGCGTTGCAGATGGTCAGCGTGTGCTTGTACATGGCGGTGCAGGTGGTGTCGGTCATGTGGCGGTGCAATTGGCGGTACATTTTGGCGCAGAGGTGTTTGCAACGGGTTCTAAACCAGACCAATTGGACTTAATCACGCGTTTAGGTGCGACACCTATTAATTATCAAACGGAATCGGTAGCGGATTATGTCACAACACATACGCAAGGGGCGGGTTTTGACTTGGTGTATGACTCAGTAGGCGGAGCAAATTTATTGAACTCGTTTGAAGCGGCGGCACTGAACGGTCAGATTGCGACAACGGTGTCGTTGGCTGAGATTGATTTATCTGTGGCGCATTTTAAAGGGCTGTCATTGCATGTGGTCTTTATGCTTATTCCGATGCTACATAATGTGAAGCGCGCTGAGCATCACCATATTTTGGCTAGTATGGCTGACATTGTAGACGCAGGTAAGCTCAAACCTGTGCTTGATGCTTCAGATTGGAGCTTTGCACAGGTCGGTGATGCCCATGCACGATTAGCCAGTGGCCAAGCGATGGGCAAGGTTGTGGTGAGTAACCTTTGGTAAAAAGAAATCGGCACTGGCTGTTGCTGCAATTAAAATAGGTGCAGATTTTATAATGTACCGCTATGATAAAATGATGTGTCTAAGCGTATGAGTTGTCAGTGTCTTTTTATTTATTATCGCTATTGTTGATGTTTGCGTTATTCGGTGTGGCATCGACTTATTTGTTGCGCTTTATGTATTGTTACTGGTTCAAAAAGCGCTTGATGCTATCTTATTTGGGTTCTGCGGGCTTGTGTGTTGTCTTGGTGGTGCCATTGCTACTGCTGAACCACTTCTTAGCGGGATAGGCAGTGATGGGGCTCACTGCCTAGAAATCTATTTCAATACGATTGATTTGCAAGTATTGCTGATGCACAGTGCTTGAATGGGTAACACTGGTTCGCAAATTTCGCTTGCAATCTTATCTTTATTGTCGGCTTGCTCTGCTAGGGTGACTGCTTTAGCCGCGCGTTCGACATCGTCTTCATTCACATTACGTGACGAGTACACTAGGTATCGGCTTGGTCCACCACAGGTTAGTCGCTCGCCAACTGCGATGACTTTGCATTGAAAGCTGGCATCGCAGCCTTTATCTGCAATGACCTGTTCAAGTGAATTGCTGGAATGGTTCTGACTAAGTTGTGCGCCTGTTTCGGTGGTTACACAGCCAGTCAAAAATATCATTGATAGACCAAAAACAATGCCGAGTTTACACTTCATCGATAGTCCCTAGTTGGTGATTTGTTCGTACCACCTAGTGTAACACAAGTATTTTCAACACATTGAGTTGTTGGCTGACGTAAATGCTCACAGATGCTGATCATGCCATGTTTAGCATTATACTGAGCTTCACTGTCAGTGAGTTTTTTAGCTAGCTCGTAAACTTTGTTTTGATCTGCGGTTTTGGTAGAAAACACTAAATAGCTTGAAGGTCCGCCGCATGCGCGACTACCCACAGGAATGGCAAGACATTGGCTATTGCTGTCACAGGTTTTGTCTTTGGTGATGAAGTTTAAATACTTATGCTGATTTTGGATCCCGGCTTGTGATATTTCATCTTTGTTATAGTGGGCAATGGGCTCAGCTTTGGTGATCATTTTCGCTGGTGCTGGCTTGCCATGGCCAGTATCGTGACGCACTGCTGACTTAGTTTGTAATTGTGCTGGTGCCAGTTGTTTTTTGTTTTGCTTAACTGGTTGCTCAGCGACTTGTGATTGTGTTTGTTGTGACTGGGTCGTTTCAGAGTCTGCTTTTGTACTGGAACACCCTGAAATAACCAATAGGCTAGCGAGCGTTAGCTTAAATGCGTTCATAATCTATCCTGTTTTTTTTTAACAGTGTGCCGTGCTTTGTGTTGAGATACAAGAGCCGGCACGCTATGGGTTGAGCAACTTAATGGGTGAAAACTGTCCCAATTCAGTGAGCCATAGCTCGCCTGTATCATAGCTGAATAGCCTCAGGCGAGCTTGCACAAACCCTGTATAAGATTAGAGCGCTTTTCTCTTATAGACCACCTTCTGTGAGTTTTTGTGGATCTAGCAGTGTTTTAAGCTCATCTTCACTCAGATCTGTATGCTCTGCTGCAACTTCAATAATTGGACGCCCTTCTTTATAGGCTAATTTCGCAATGGCTGCTGCTTTTTCATAGCCGATCACCGGATTCAATGCAGTCACTAAAATTGGGTTACGCGATAGCGCACGCTGGATGTTTTCCTCGTTGACTTTAAACGTTGCGATGGCTTTATCAGCGATTAGGCGAGAGATGTTTGCCAACAACTCAATGCTTTGCAAGATGTTGTAGGCGATCACAGGTAGCATGACGTTAAGCTCAAAATTGCCTGACTGGCCACCCACTGTGATTGTGGCATCGTTGCCGATCACCTGCGCACTGACCATGGCTGCTGCTTCTGGGATCACTGGGTTGACTTTGCCCGGCATAATTGAAGAGCCAGGTTGCAGTGCTTGCAGTTCAATCTCTGCTAGGCCTGCTAATGGCCCTGAGTTCATCCAGCGTAGGTCGTTGGCAATTTTCATGTTTGCGACAGCCAAAGTTTTTAACTGGCCAGAAAGTGCAACGATGGCATCTTGTGAGCCAATGTTGTAGAAGAAGTTTGGACTTGGGTTAAAGCGAATACCCACGTTGCTACTTAAGTACGTATTAAATGATGCAGCAAATTGCTTATCAGCGTTAACACCTGTTCCCACAGCGGTGCCACCTTGGCCTAATTGATACACTTTTTCTAGAGAAGACAAAATGCCTTCGTATGCTGAGTCAATTTGCTGCTGCCAGCTGCTGAGTGTTTGAGCAAATGTTACAGGCATCGCATCCATTAAGTGTGTACGGCCGGTTTTTACATGGTGACCCACCTCTTTGCTCTTTCTTTCAATAGTTTGTGATAAATGCTTAAGCGCTGGAAGCAGTTCATAGACTGCCGACGTTGCGCTACTGACGTGGATTGCCGTTGGGATCACATCGTTCGAGCTTTGCCCCATGTTGACATCGTCATTGGGGTGGATGTTTAAGCCACTTTGTTGGCTAGCAAGTGTCGCAATCACTTCATTGGCATTCATGTTTGAGCTGGTGCCAGAACCAGTTTGAAATACATCAACAGGGAATTGGTCAAGGTGAGCACCATCAATGATTTGCTGACAGGCTGTTGCAATGGCTTTGGCTTTATCTTGATCTAGGTGACCTAACTGTGCATTGGCTTCTGCTGCAGCTTGCTTGATATAAGCAAGGGCACGAATAAAGCTGGTTGGCATGGTTAAGTCACTAACAGGGAAGTTGTTCACAGCGCGCTGTGTTTGTGCTTGATACAGTGCTGTTTCTGGTACTTCTAAAGTGCCCATGCTATCAGATGCGGTGCGGTAAGTGGTCATACTGACTCCTAGTTAAAAGGATTAAATTCGTGACTGATGATCCTAGCTTCGCGCTCGAGGCGGTAAAAAGGCGCCATAGAACGGTGTTGTTTTTTATAAAAACGTTTTAGTGCTAGAAGCGGTTTATGAAGTTGCTCGAAACATTGTTGGCGAAAGCTCTGGTGAACGAGTGGATCAGCAATGTGATTGAGTAATTCAAAAAAGACACGTCGTAAATAGAGTTCTTGTAATAATACGCATGGCTTTTTTTCATACCACTTAGCCAGCTTGAATCCATCTTCGATAAAGTTGGCCACGTGCACAGGGGCCTCTAAGTAAGGGCGTTGACATTGTGTATCTAAGCGGGGTTGAAACTGACATAGAACTTGCGGTGTAACCATGACATATTATATTTTAGTGTAACGATAATTATTATCATTACACTAAAATGGGAGATTAGCAACCCTTATGCGGATTGTAAGTGATGGCGTTGTTGTCAGTTATAACCCAAGATAAACTGTTCTGTGGTTTGATCTTTTTCCTGCTCTTTACTGCTGAGCAGATCAGCGACTTCTTGTTGATAGGTTTGCTTAGACTCAGCGGCTTCTTGCTCTGGGATATGGCCTAAGCTTTGATTGGGCATATGTGTCACTTTTGAGTACTTCATTTTTGGCATCTCCATACAGGGTTTTTGAACGGGTACACTAGGTACTTATAGTCAATGCCTATGTTTTTTGCATACCATATACCAAAATTTTTTTATCTATATTTATCAGCACAGTAAATAGACATTGAGAATAACTCGTTGCAAAATGGGAATCACATTGCGCCAACTCGGCGCGTAAGTGGTCTATTTAGGTGCAAAATGACAAAGCCATTCTCTCAAGCGTGTGAAAATAATAAGGGGCCAATTTTAGCCCATTTGGCGCCCTTCATCGGTGAGGCGCAGAGTGTATTGGAAGTGGGCTCTGGGACTGGCCAGCATGCGGTGCACTTTGCCAAAGTACTCCCCCATGTGATTTGGCAAACCGCTGACTTGCCTTGCAATCATGAAGGGATTATCAGTTGGTGTGAAGAGGCTGCGTTGGATAATTTGCGCCTTCCATTAGCGTTGGATTTAAACCAGCAATGGCCTGTGGCAAAGGTGCCTGTGATTTATACGGCCAACACTTTGCACATCGTTTCTAAAGCGCTGGTAGAGCGCTTTTTTACAGGTGTTGAGCGTCACCTCGATACTGACGGGAAAGTGATAATTTATGGCCCGTTTAATTATCAAGGCGTATTTACGTCGCAAAGTAATGCCCAGTTTGATGCACTTTTAAAGTCTCGCGACCCTGACAGTGGGATCCGTGATATTGAATGGATCATGACCCTCGCGACAGCAGCGGGCCTTAAGTTAGTGGCTGATCATGCCATGCCAGCCAATAACCGACTACTGTGTTTTAAACGGCAGTAATGTTGTGCACTGGCGTGCATAATGAGCAATTTGGCTGCGCTCAGTATTGATAAAGTCGCCTATCGCTTGGCTAAATAAAGGGTGGCAGATGGTGTGATACGAGCGCGTAAACACGGGCTCAAATCCCCTTAGTAGTTTGTGCTCCCCTTGTGCGCCAGCATCAAAACGCGCTAATTTGTGCGTAATGGCATAGTTGATCCCTTGATAGTAGCAGAGTTCAAAGTGTAAGTGCTCACTATCTTCCAGTGCACCCCAGTACCTTCCATATAGCGTGTCTTTATCTTGTAGATATAAGCTGGCAGCAATCAATTCCTGTACATTGGATTGGTCGTGTTTTCGATAGGCGCAGCAGAGCTTTACTTGCTCTGGGATGGCATTAAATAGCAGCTCAAAAAATGCGCGAGTTAAATAGCCATTGTGTCCTGAACGTTTACGATAGGTCTGACAGTAACATTGATAAAAAAGATCTATGATATTTTTATCAATGTGCGATGCATCCAGCCAGACAATGGACAGATCTGAGCTATTAACCTTGTCGCGTTCTTTATTTATCATTTTGCGCTTACGCGCTTTCATCGTCGCTAAAAAGGCATCAAAATTCGTATAACCTTGATTATGCCAATGGAATTGCACACCATGGCGTTCAAGTAACTGCGCACTGGGCCAAGCTTCTTCTTGGCGCGGGAAATTGACATGCCAGCCAGACCAAGCTTGTTGCGCCGCTTCGTCATCGAGAACAGATTGAATGAATTGATACAGTGTCTCTGTGGGGGCTTCACATAAAAGCCGCGCGCCGACTACTGGCGTAAACGGCACACCAGATAACCATTTGGGGTAGTAATCTAGGTTGTGTCGCTCATAGGCTTCTGCCCATGCCCAATCAAATACATATTCCCCGTATGAGTGGCTTTTAATATATCCAGGCAAAATGGCGACTGGGTGCGCGGTGTCTTGCTGGTATATCACCAAGTGATAAGGCTGCCAGCCTGTTTCGCGTCTCACACTGCCACTGAGTTCAAGGGCTGATAACCACGCATAGCTGGTAAATAAACTATCACCTGCTAAACGCTGCCAATGCGATTGCTCTACGGCACTGATGCTGGTCACAAATTGATGACGATACGGCTTAATGGACATGATGATTTAAGAACTCACTAAGTTGTTTAACCAAACCTGCGTAGTCAGGATTAAAGGTAACTCTGGCAAGTGGCGTGTGTGCCGCTTTATTGGTGCTGTGGTGTTCGCCAAAGGTAATTTGCTGTGCAGATTTACATGCTTGGTAGGCGGCTTCATCGGCAAAGTAGCTGCCGCAGTGGCGATACGCGCCCTGCTCGCCATAGTAGGGGTGATGTTGTGGTATCAGCAAACCAACGTGCGACATATCAATGACCTTGTCTAGTTTATCAATGCGAGTGAGTGCTATACGTTGGTCAAGCTCTATGGGGTTATTTGCATAGAGTCGCAATGCCAAGGGGGCGCGGTGTGTTTTGGCCCATCGCGTTAGCAAGTTCAGTGTGGCTTGGCTGTTTATGGTGGCATCAACATCGCTCATTATGGTTAAGATAGGCAGATCAGTTGGCACGTTACTCTGCATCATATCAACCATAACATTATGTACTAAGGCTGCTGCTGCAAGGGGAAAAGACTCATATTTGGCAAAATCGAGATCGGCATCTTCATCAAGCCAATTCATCAGCGGCAGCCAATCAACCCACTGTGCCATCCAGCTGTTTTTGTTATGAGACTCTGTGGCAGGGGCAACCAATGCTAACGCTTTGAGATTAGATGGTGTGCGCTTTTCGATCTCGAGGGTCGCTAATGCCGCACCGGTAGAGAAGCCGATAATGGCAAAGTGCTTGAAATCCTTGCTGGTACGCTCAATGGCGTAACTGACATGACGCTGCCAATCGCGATTGGACACACGCCTTAAATCATCTGCTGCCGTACCATGGCCTGGTAACAGTAAGGTTCTGACATTAAAGCCTTGGCGATATAAATCTGGTGCAATGGTATTAAAAATATAAGGTGAATCGGTTAAGCCATGGATCAGTAAAATGCCTTTGTCTTGGTTGTGATGTAAAAGTTGATAAGGGGCGATGTGATCAATGACTTGAGTTTGCTTCGCTTGTACAGGCACAGCAGTCGGCAGTGGACAGGGAAGTGTTGCCCGTTTGTTGCGCTTTAATATTAGGGCCTTGGCGGCATCGATATATTCAGCGTAAGCCATATTTTCTGTTAGCGTAACGGCGGCGGGACCTATGTTATTCGCATGGCGGTATTCGCCAATTTGTATGCCTTTTACGTACTGTTGATGATCTGTGGGCAGTGTTGTGCAGTCGTGTGCAAAGGCGCTAACTGCCCACAGTGTTGAGATTAAGCCGATGAATTTTTTGAGCATATTTGAGCATAATGAGCCAGACATGCTCCTAGCTTATCGCGATCAAGCGGTTTTGCAAGATGGCTGTTAAAACCAATGGCCAAGGCATAAGCTTTGTCTTCAGGCATGACATCTGCGGTGAGCGCCACAATGGGCAAGGCTTTTTGATCGTATTGCTGACGCAGTGTCGACGTGGCCTGATAACCATCTAATATCGGCATTTGGCAGTCCATCAGTACTAGGTCAAACTTGCCTTGTTGGACGGTCGCAATGGCTTGTTGACCATTGGCGACTAATTCATATTTCACGCCAAAAGAGTCTAACATGGATCTGATCACGATTTGATTGACAGGGTTGTCCTCTGCCACCAAAACGTGGAGTTTGGCAATCTGAGATTCATCGAATTGCGGGCGTGAGACACTGGTTGCTTCACCAAATGGACAGCGGATAGCAAAGTGAAAGTGACTGCCAACATCTATTTGGCTTTCGACATGCAAACTACCGCCCATTCTATCCGATAGCTCCTTGCTGATAGCTAAGCCCAATCCCGTGCCGCCAAAACGTCGTGAGGTTGAATCATCCGCTTGCACAAACGGAGAGAAAATATGTTCTATTTTTGCGGCTTGAATACCTATGCCAGTGTCTGACACGCTGAACTGGACTCGATAATCAGCATCGCTTTCTATCACTTCACAGTGCAAACTAACTTGACCGTGCTGGGTAAATTTAATCGCGTTACTACACAAGTTTATCAACACCTGCTCTATTCTCAGCTCATCACCTTTAAGCCAAACGGCATGGTCAACGTTACTGTACAACCGCCAACTTAAGCCCTTTTCTTTAGCGCTGGAAGAGAATAGGTTATCCATATGGGCAAGTAATTTTTGTAGGTCAAAGTCATATTGCTCTATGTGCAATTTATTCGATTCAATTTTGGTGATATCGAGTATGTCGTTTACAAGGCCCAGTAATGTCTTGGCGGACATATTGATGTGCTCGATATATTTTTTTACGACATCGAGAGAGTGTGAGGTTTGAGTCAAAGAGGCAAAGCCGATCACCGCATTGAGTGGTGTACGGATTTCATGGCTCATATTGGCAAGAAAGCGACTCTTTGCTTGGTTTGCTTGCTGTGCATCCTGCAGGGCAATATTAAGCGATTCAGTGCGCTCTGCGACCAAGTGGTTGAGGGCGATATTTTGGTAATTGTAGAGCAACACGATAAAGGTGATGAGCGCACAAATACACAGTTGCAGGGTCAATAGCCAAATCGTTTGCTGATGATTTAAGTGACTTATATAGCTGTCTTTAATTGCCAAAGTTAAGCGCCATGTTTGGCCCGCAAAGCGAATTTGAGTGCTGTAATGGGTATCAGCATGATAAGGCTTTTGGGCAGTATCATAGTTGCTGAAAAAAGGTTTTTCACTGTTGCCATCATAAAAGGCGAGGTCGTAGTTATTCGCCAATGTCATTTTGAGCACTGAGGTGAGTAAGACATCAGTTTGCACCACGCCGATGGCGTAACCCACAATATCTGCATTGAGTGTTTGCTGCGTCGTATCGTTTTGATGAAATACTGGCGAAAAAAGCACATAGGCAGGTTTAGCTGGTTGTGTTTGTACCAGCTTAACCACATTGGTTGCTCTGGGCTGAAGAATAATTTCAGGGTCTTCTAACGCGGCTTTGCGATTGGCTCGCGAGTAAATATTAAAACCGAGCGAGGCAAAGTTTTCTGCCTGTGGAGAGACATATTTCACCACGACCATGGGGTCATTACTATTGAGTGGTGGACCATGCAATAAAACTTCCTTTCGGTACAGTGCATCCAGCTCTGCTTGTAAGGTATATGCGTCTGACTGCGCAATGCGTTGCCCCCAAGAAACAGCAAATAAAAAGGGATAGCGTTCCCTTTGCTGTTGGGCTATTTGCATAAATTTATCTTGGCTAAATTGGGGCTGAGACTGCAATTTAGCAGCGACCCCTTGTACCGCAAGCATACTGAGATTGACATGCCTTAGTACGACATTTTCGATAATATCGACTTCGCGCTGTGCCTCTCTTTGCGCTGCTTTTAAGTTAGCTTGATTAGATAAATACGTGGTGGCTGTGACCGACAGAAACAGGATCGAGCAGGTTGCTAACATGATGCGCTTGTGCTGGTAACCGCGTGGCTTAAACACCGTAATATTCAGCAGCATGAGCAATAAAGGGGTAAAAATTAAAATGCCAAGGCTGTCCCCTAGCCACCAAGCAATGACGTTTTGCCAGTGCTGTGAAAAGGCATATTGAGGGTTAAATAGGCTTAAAGCGAGCATACCAATATTGGCTGACGTGACATTGGCAAGTATGCCAACCAGCAATACATAGTAAGCTATGTTCTTTCTTGAGCGCATTAATAAAGGGTCGCCAAGCCATAACCGCATTAAATATCCGCCCAATAAGCCCTGTATGACAGCGCCAGAGGCAACCACCGTTACTTGGACAATATCGCTGTAGTGATTGATATGGGTTTGTAGCCCAAAGTAGGTGGTCCAATTAAATAATACTGAAGCGAAAAATATTGCAGGTGCAAAGCGCCATCCCCATAAAAAGCAGCCAACAAGGGCAATACCTGCTGGAAGCCAAATCGGCAGCACCTGATCTTCAAATGCGATGAGAGTGAAGAGTTTTCCAAAGCCAAAGTAGCTTAGCGCTAACCCAATATAGGCGAGTGCATGATGCAATGACGAGCGGAACTGAATGTGCATAAACTAAATGCCTTTAAAACTCATAGTGGAACTCCGCGTTTATTGAAGGTTTGCTTCAACACAATGGTTGATTCAACAGCTGCAATAAAATCTAAAGATGCGAGGCTGTGTTTAACAAAGTGTTCATAACTGGGTAAGTCCTCAGCAATGATCTCCAGTAAGTAGTCGTGACTGCCTGACACTACGGAGCAACTTCTGATTTGCTGCAGTGCGTCAACATGCTTTTCGAAACTTTCGGCTGCTTTGACTGAGTTTTTGGTTAAACGAATAAATGCATAAACAAGAACAGAGTAGCCGACAGCTGGAGGTGATATATCGGCATGATACCCCAAAATGACACCATCTTGTTGTAGTTTTTTAACTCGGCGTAAGCACGGTGTATCGGATAGGCTAGCTTGCTCGGCAAGCGCCGCGTTACTCAGCCGCGCATTTTGCTGTAATGCGCTAAGTAAAATCCTATCTTTGTTATCAATGTCGGCCATATTGGTTAATTCTGCTATTTTTTTTCATTTAAAGTAGGTATTCCTCTAATTGAGTTTAATGATTAATAAATAATTGGCAAATATTGCTTCTGGTGTTTTGCTAGCCTGTCACTAATGCAATTTTCAGGATTTTTAACAATGACAAAAAGAACAAAAGAGTTTGATCACTGGATAAGAAATGAGTTTGTCATGCTCAACGATAGGTTAGAAGGGATGTACCGTGAGCAAGCTGATCCGGCGAATGTAGTTGGTGTGGGTGAAGAGATAAAGCAGCAATTACTGTTACAAGGGCAGAAATATATTGAGGCGCTACTCAAAGAGGGGAATACCGATGAAGGGTTTGATAATGCATTTGATCTACTAGGTAATGTTGGCTTATATATGGCTGCATGTCGTAGACATGAGTTGACAGAGCCAAGTAAAGAGCGACAATCTCCATTGAAAGAGGCATCTGCATTATCAATGCATATTGGTTCATCTATTGGTGTTACACCAAGATTTGCAACAGCACATTTAACAACACACAATACTGCAGTTAACGGGACATACAAGCGGTTTACCAGCGATCCGGCTGAAAAGCTCTTTATTGATTACAATACACGCGGAATTTTGGCATATAAACGCGCTGCAGAGGCATTGTTAAAAGTGCAGCCGCTGGGTATTTCACACCCCATGACCCCGGTTTTATTGGAAGAAGTAAAGCGTGCGCTGGTGGATGTGATTAATTCGAATCAAGCCTTATTTAAGCAATTAGACACGGCCTCATTTTTTTATGTCGTTAGGCCATATTACAAGCCATATCGAGTGGGGAAAGAGGTATATCGCGGTGCAAATGCCGGTGATTTCGCAGGGATTAATGTGATTGATATGATGTTGGGTCTATGCCAAGCCAATGATGTTGATTACGCCCAAATCTTAGTAGAAAAGCTACTGTATATGATGCCCGAAGATCAGGCGACATTAAAAGAGTGCATGCGCTTACCAAATTTACTTGATGCATTTTTAGCTGCGCAATCACATCGTCATGAAAGTTGGTATCAAGAAGCGCTCAAAGTCTTTCTGCAAGCGTGCAAATTACATGGTGATACGGCAATACAACATCACAATCAACTAGTAGAAAAGTACATTTGCGGACCTGCTAAAAACTTAGCTAATCAACATCTTGATAAAGTAACCGCCAGCGGCCCACCGTTACAGGTTCTACTTGACCAGCTCAAAACCTTGCGAGATAAAAGAGCGGCTGCAAAACGTGCTGATCTGGATACGCGTCATGATGACTTAAAGGTATTGCGACAGTCACTGATAAAACCTGAGGTTCACCATGCAAGCTAATGATTTTTTTATGCCAGAGGGCACTTATTTATTGAGTCACTCGGTGGGGCGTATGTTAAAGACAGCACCAGCGCATTTTACAGAACAATTTTTTAATCCATGGCAGCAACAAAATCGTGAACCTTGGGCGCAATGGTTAGCAGGCGTGATGCAGTTTAACCAGGCATTAGCAAAGTTATTAAATAGCCATGCAGATAATTTTTGTCCTCAAGCAAATTTGTCCAGTGGATTGACAAAGTGGCTCATGAGTCAATCATCGCTACAAAATAGGCGGGTGCGTGTTTTGCTAAGTGAAGATGATTTTCCGAGTATGGGGTTTGTATTGCAACAGGCACTTGATGATGTTGAATTGTGCTTTATACCTGCCGGTGAAGATATGAGCGCTCTATCTACTTGGCAGGCACATTTAAACCAGCATTATGATTTGGTGTTTGTCAGTCATGTGTATTCGAATACCGGTCAGCAAGCACCAGTGCCAGACATTATCCCTCTGGCTAAAAAGTTTGGCTGTAAAGTGATTGTAGATATTGCGCAATCTGCGGGTATTTTGAATGTGGATTTGTCTTTATGGCAAGCCGATTGTGTCCTTGGGTCGTGTGTAAAGTGGTTATGTGGTGGCCCCGGTGCCGGGTTTCTTTGGGTGTCTAACGAATCTTTAGCCATGTGCGCGCCTAAAGATGTCGGTTGGTTTTCTCACCAAAATCCATTTGAGTTTGATATTCATAATTTTACTGCGCATGACACTGCGCTGCGATTTTGGGGGGGAACACCTTCAATCGCTCCCTATATTATGGCCGCTAATAGTATTGATGCTTTGAATGAGTTTGGCATTGAGCGAATACGAGCACACAATTTACAATTATTAGCGCGGATCTGGCAGGCGTTACCGCAGCTGTGCACTTCGCCAAAAAATGCAGAGCAGTGTTCAGGTACCGTGATTATGAATGCAGGCAGTAAGCTCGAGACTTGCTTACATGCTTTAACTGAGCAGAATATAGCTGTTGATGCGAGGCGTTATGGGCTGCGTATTTCGCCGCATATATATAATAGTGCCACAGAAGTTGAGCAATTCATTGAGGTGATAAACTCACTGACATAAATCAAAATCATTTAAAACCAAGGGCTTTTTTGGTTTTAGCTTTGACTGAACGCCAGTGTGTGACTGGTACTTTGGGTGCCAGTTGATCGAGGTGATCAAAATTAATGTCACTGAATGGGAGCTCACCTTGATGCGCTAAAATAACGTGAGTTGGTTTGATCTCCCTGATCCTCTGCAAAGAATTACGATATCTGTTTGGATAAAAGACTGGATACGGAGGAACAAGCTGGCCTTTGACTTTAACTAAGAGATCAGCAACGTATAGGCGTTGTGTGTCATGATGATAAAGAGAAAGATCTCTATCTGTATGACCTGGTGTATGCAACACTTGCCACTGAGGAAATTCAGGTAGATAGTCGTTATCGGATAGGTAGTAATCAGCATTTAACTTGCGGCTATACCATAAGTTTTTGCGCGCTTTGTTTTTACGCCCCGCAACCCACAGTGCGAGGAAAATATCAGACCAATGCATCAATATCCCATCGATGCCACTATACCAATGGCCATCAACTTTCGCTGTGGCGATTTTTGCGCTCGTTCGCTTTTTGAGCAAATGGGCACCGCCTGCATGATCAGGATGCATATGCGTGACGACGATCAGTTTCAGATCACCCAATGATCTTAACAGCACGTTACTGATGAAGTCACAGACAAGATCAACATCAGCACGTGTGCAGCCGTCAAGTAAGAGTAATTTGTCAGGATATTCAACTAAATAAATTTGCTGAATATAGCCATCGATAAAGTGGATCTGCATGTGGGTTATCAAGTTTGCGACTGGTATTTATATTCATAACACATCTGACCAGTTTGTGAAGCGCAAATATCAATGAATGGAAAATGGATTTGAAAATAGGGGAGTAAATTTCAGACATAAAAAAACCGTCCAATGGACGGTTCTTTTACAAAGATAATGGCGGAGGGGGAGGGATTCGAACCCTCGATAGGGCTACAAACCCTATACTCCCTTAGCAGGGGAGCGCCTTCAGCCACTCGGCCACCTCTCCGGCGCAAAACTTTAAATATGGCGGAGAGATAGGGATTTGAACCCTAGATACGCTATTAACGTATGCCGGTTTTCAAGACCGGTGCTTTCAACCACTCAGCCATCTCTCCATGGGCAACGATAATACTGATGGAATGAGTCGCTGTAAATAGTTTTTTAATCGTTTGCTGAAAAAATAGACAAAAAAGGGAAGTTATTGAATTGTTTGCCTGAAATTTATACTTTCTGGTAGGGTGTGTCTAAAATATAGACGCAAAAATTCAGCTTGATGACCAACATTAGTTGATCATCAAAATGATGGAGTTGTAATTTACTTATGCATAACCACGTGGCTGAGGCTCAGCGCTCGTCCAATTTTACTAAACCAAGCCATCCATTTGATCTGAGGCTTCGTTGCAATTGGGCTTATTGATTTTTCAGTGGTCTGAGTATGGCCGCACGCAGCAGCTGAGTTAAGCATAGTTTTACTCCAAGTTGTTGACGGATTAATAATTTACTTGTCCATTTTGCATGCGATTTGGTTGAATTTAAAACGATAAAAATTGCCTATGAAGCATTAGAAAAATTAATGAATAAATTATCCTTTTAGATTTAATATTGAGCTAGTGAATATTTATGCAATGGCTTTTTGTGGTTTATTTGGGTTTTTCGGTTTTAATTTCGATCGTTTGAATAGTTATTCAGATAAAAAATATTAAGGTTTTTGTATTGTTAGTTGTTTATAGGCCGCATAGCGGAAAAAAAATGTTGGCGCACAAGACATGGTTAAAAAAAATGGCCATACAGAGACAAGTAAATCTGCAATGGTACGCAACATGTGGCTGTTTTGAAGAGGATGTTGCACAGGTCAAATTGTTGTTGGTGCATCATCAGCAAGTTACTGTATTAGGGGGAGATGGCACATTAAATATGGTCGTGAATGCGTTATTTGATGGCGAGCAAGTATCTCGTTCTACACCAGACAAGCGAATGGCGATATTACCGTGTGGCACAGGCAATGACTTTGCAAGGTCATTTGGGCACTCATTAGCTCAGTGGCGCAGTGCGGTATTTTCTGAGTGTAGCCGTCAAGTTGATGTTGGCTGCGTGGATCAGCGCTATTTTATTAACATGGCTGGTATTGGGTTTAATGCTGAAGTTGTGGAGTCTATGGCTGGCGAAAAACGCTTTGGTGCAATGAGCTATACCTTTTTTGGTATAGCAAAATTACTGACCTATGGTGGCATGGATGTGAAAATTGATGGTGTTAAGCAATCTGTCATGATGTGCCTTTTTGCCAATGGGCGTCATTTTGCGGCTGGGTTGACACCAACGCCGAGCGCGGCACTAGACAGTGGAGCATTGCAAATGTTGGCGATACCTGCGTGCTCATTGCCGAAGCGATTATTAAGCTTTGCGCTGATGTTGGTAGGTCTGCATACTAGACTGCCTTGGGTGAAAGTCAGCAGTGGTCAATGTTTTGAAATAAGCTCACAGGGGGCGAAAATTGAAGCGGATGGTGAATTAATTGCAGTAACGCCTGCTAGGGTAACCACGCATGCGGCGTTACTGAGACTTAATGTGCCTAATTCGTTTGATATTGCTTAGCGGTCGAAAATGGTGTGTATTTAACAAGTAATTTTTTAGGCAACAGCACCAATAAGTTACCTGCGCAGATCAAGCCAAAGCCGATAAATGTATTCACCTGCCAAGTAAACCCTTCAAACAAGGTACTGAGCACCACCGCAACGATCGGAAATAACACTATGATGTAACTGGCGCGTTCTGGCCCGATGTTTTTGAGCAATGAAAAATAACATGCAAAGGCGATGACCGTGCCAAAAACGGCAAGGTAAAAAAGAGACACCCAATAGCTGGTATCCGCCTCGATTATAAAAGACAGTGGACTGAATGCAGTATACGTACCTAGTAATAGACTACTATAAAGCATGCCCCATGCATTGCCTTCCAACACGCCGATTTCACGGTTTGAATTACGGATACTAACCATATTACCCAGTGATGCGGCAAACGTACCTAATAAGGCCAATGCAAGCCCTGTTATTGTGGCTGTTGATAAATCGGTGCTGCCAAGCTCATGCCAAAATAGGCTGACGATGCCTAATACACCAATAACTGCGCCGACATAACTCTTAAAGGCGATTGGCTTTGCAAAAAAGATGCGTGTATTGATCATATTTAAGATCAACATAAACGAGAAAGCGATAGAGGCCATTGCGGAAGATAAAGTACCTTGTGCCCAGTAGAGCAATAAGTAATTAAGGCCAAAATTACCTATGGCGAGGAGTATAAAAAAGCTGTGGTCGATAATATTGAATCGCATAGGCAGCTTTTTCCAAAGGACAAATCCCCACATGCATATTGCAGAAATAGCAAAGCGGTAAAAAAGAGAGACAACCTCATTGACTTGGCCTAGTTGAAATTCAATGGCTAGCCAAGTTGAGCCCCAAATAAGAACGGTCATGATGTATAACAGCCAATTTCTCATTGCTGGTCCTTGTGTGAGTTGATTATTGCAGCTGGTAGCAGTTTACTCGGATAATCTGTGTATAATAGATACAGAAAAATGTAATTTTTACCTATACAGATTTGATGGCAGGGCGTACATGCAAAACGGTCAGTTCCTTTATCAACATGTCATTGAAGTCATCAATGATATGGTTTCTCAGCAAATACTCGAACCGGGTGATAAATTACCTTCGTTGCGAAAATTAGCGCAACAGCTGTCTGTAAGTATTCCCACAGTTAAGCAAGCTTATTATTATCTTGAAGGTCAGGGGCGCATTTACTCGAAAGAAAAGTCGGGGTATTTTTTATCTGAAGTTGAACAAACGACACTACCTCGTCGTTGCAAGTTGGCAACTACACCAACAGAGGTGAATAAGCAATCGTTAATCGAACAAGTATATGAAGGTATACACGGGCAGCACGAAGCCAAATTTGGTATTGCGAACCCAGTTACAGCGATGAGTGATGAGGCTGTGTTGGCAAAAATGATGCGTAGTGTGTTGAAGCAAGCAGGTGATCAGATGCTTCAATATGGTGCAATGGATGGGTTATTAAAGCTCAAGCAGCAAATTGCACAGCGGTATTTACGTATGGGTTTATCTGTTTCTATTGACGATATTGTAATTACTAATGGTGCTCAAGAAGCGTTGGCGATTGCCTTGCAATGTGTTACACAGCCGGGCGATGTGGTTGCTATTGAGTCCCCAGGGTACTTTGGTATCATTGAGCTTATCGAAAACTTAGGGCTACGCGCATTAGAAATTCCAGTTTGTCCTGATGATGGTTTGTGGCTTGAAGATTTGGCGCATGCACTCACTCAGCATGAAGTAAAAGCCTGTATTTGTTCGACTAGCATTAATAACCCCATTGGCAGTGTTATGCCTGAGCATCGTCAGCAGAGTTTGCTTTCTATGTTAGTCGATAATAACGTCACCTTAATTGAAGACGATGTTTATGGTGATTTACATTTTACCAAACATCGTGCAAAACCAATTCAGTATTACGCGCAGCCGAGACAAGTTATCACCTGTGACTCATTTTCGAAAACCGCCGCGCCGAGTTATCGTATTGGGTGGATGTTAGCACCCGGGTATGCGCAAAGGGCAAGGCGCTTTAAACGTGCATTAAGCTGTTCCTCTTCACTGATAAATCAATGGGTTTTGGCTGATTATTTAACTTCAGGTGCATACGATAGACATCTCAAAAAGTTGCGCCTGAGATTACAAGAAAACAAGCAAAAAATGCTGTGTTGTATCCGTCGTTATTTTCCTGAAAATACCAGAATAAGCGATCCCCAAGGCGGGTGTGTTGTCTGGATTGAACTGGATAAAAGTGTGGACGGAGGGGAGTTATTCAACTTAGCGATAGCGCAGGGGATCAGCCTAACACCAGGGCAGTTATTTAGTGCAACTGAACGCTTTCAACACTGCATTCGGTTAAGCTTTGGTTTACCTTGGCAAGATAAACATGAAGTGGGTTTAAAACGGTTAGGAGAGATTGTATCGACCATTATTAAAATGAGTGAATCAAAGTAAAGACTCACTCATTTAGTCTGTTGGTAATTTTATTGTACTGAGTATCGCATTAATGTGTACCCAGAAAGGGTAGGTATAGATTGGGATAATCTTTCCTCTTGTATCGCAATTTGTTCAAATTGATGGCACAGTGACTCTGCACGCAACTCTAGTTGCTCAGCCTGTACAGTAACACGCTGTTCAATGCTCTCACCTAATTTTTCCATCCGTTGCTCAAAGGCGTTGAAATCACCATTCGCGTGCTTCATTTCAGAGCCGATGGACATAAGTAAGCTCCCTATTGACTCAAACATAGCGTTTTTAATTGCACTTTCGACACGAGATTCGAATTCATGCTCGAACTTTTCGCCGAAGTTTGACATTACTTGTTCCCCCATTACAAAGCTACCCTCTTGATAAAAAGTATTGTGTACCTCACTGTTGAGCTCATCTAATAGGCCAGATAAGTCATCTAGACTATCTAGGCTATCTAGGCTAAAGGCCGTTGCGACTTCATCAAGTGCAACACTGGCGATGCTTACAGCTTCAGAGGCTACATCAGCGACTTTTGGCAGTTCGACACGCAACGTTTCAGCATAGAGCGCAAGCGCTTGTTGTTGTTCAGGGGTTACAGAAATCGCTTTGTTATTGATGTGCAATGTACCGTTTGTCGTGATCATCATCTGCTGATCGCCACTGTGCGTTATATATACTTCTTGAGGTGTTATTTTTACATTGTTTTGAAACTCTACTTGGCAATTGTCAGTGGTAATAGAAAAGTCATGGTCATGGTGTGCATAGACGGAAGCTGAAGACAAAATCGCAAGAGATATAATCGTATTTCTCATAGTTTTACTCTGTGTTGTTGATGACATAGAAGAGTAACCAAAGATAATGCCAAGTTTTAAAATTCAATAAAATCAAAATCTTGTTATTTTTTGTTGAATGTGAGGTGAGGCGGTTGGTCAATATTTTAACTAAGTTTTAGCCATTTTTATTAATATTTAGTTTGATTGCTTTTTTTCATCGTGACGATAAAAATCATTCACTGTCAAAGCGGCTTATTTCGAGCTAAATAAGATACTATTCGGAGTGTGCATGCTGAGGTTAAAAGTGACTCCGAAGCCATAACGCGTCAGCTAATATCCGTGTTTTAAAAGTGGATCTATTTTATGAAGATAGGAGCATATCATGGGTAAAACATATTCCTATGACCCATTGGATGATGAGTATCAAGATGAACTTGGAGCATTGAATGAGAAAGATGCGAACCAGCAGCGACAAAAAGTACGCAAAAAATTAGATGATTATCTCGAGCAAAAAAGATTGCGGCGAAACTTAGGAGATGATGATTTTGACTTTTTCGACGATTAACTTTGCAATAAAAATGGCGCATAAGGCTGCGCCTTTTTAATTCGTTTCAAAACGCTGGGCGATCAGTCTTTAAATGACTTGTGACAATCTTTACAACCTTTTGCCCAATTTCTAAAGGCACTTGCAATTATCTTCTTATCTCCAGTTTCTGAAGCCGCTGCGAGCTCTTGCGCGTATTTCGCGAACTTAGAGGATTTTTCATCGAATGTTTTTCTATCGCTCCAGATCGCAGGTAACGCGCTGGTGTCTCCTTTATCTGAGCCTGCTATAAATGCTTCCCAAGGCATACTCGAAAGCTGTGCTGCATTGTGAGCGCGTTGTTTAAAGCGTTCTGCATTAAAAGGCACTTTGCCTTTGAGCATGTCACCCATGTCGCCAATTTGATAGCGGATGAGCTGAAATGCCGCTTTTCGGTATTCGATTGCATCTTCTTTTTCTTCAAACAATGGGTTGGCTTGTACTTGCACACTCATGCCTGCAAGCAAGGTTAATAATGTTAATGACTTCTTCATACGTTGCCCCTTAAATAAATAATTCCTTACCTTTTTAAGGGTTTCTCTGATATTTGGCAAGCAGCTTAGACTAATAACTAGTCTGAAAAAGGGGTTTGAAAATATCTTGTTGCTTTTTTTGGTACTTAATTTTATTTGTGTTTACATATGCGTCGTCCCTAATCTGTTTACTTTCATTTACATAGTAGTTTTTCCTTTAATAACAATGAGTTGTTAAGTTGAATAAATTTAAAGTTTAAAAAATGTAACTTAATTGGATTTCTATTATTGCAATTAACCATGTAGTCACATTATATTGATGAATGATTCTACTCTCTTAAATATAAATAAACACCAAATTAAACAAAAAGTCCTAGGGGAAACTATGGCCAAGTATTCATTCAAAGCGACAGCAGTAGCGATTGCTGTGTCAGGTGCACTAACAACAGCTGCCGCAGGCGCTGCGACAGCAGAAAGTCATGCGCGTGCACTTAGTACTGATGTAACCAAATTCACACAATCTTCAAACCAAGAAGCACGTGTAACTGCTTTCATGGTTGTGTTGAAGCAAGAAACAGCCGCAGATTTGATGGAGCGTGGTAATTACTCGGTGAGTGATGCACGTGCAACGTATGCGTCAATCGAAACAGCACAGCGTGATGTTACTCAACAACTTGTAGAAGAAGTTGAAGGCATCAAAGTGGTAGGTTCTACCAAGTTATTGGCATCTACTTTAATCGTAGAAGCTTCAGCAGAAGCGCTAGCGAAAATTAAGAACAATAAAAACGTAGCGCGCATATTACCTCTTCGTGATTATGAGCTGCATGTTGCTGACGCCAATGAGTATATCAAAGCTGCACCAGTGAACTTATCGGGTTATACAGGTGAAGGCCAAAAAGTTGCTGTACTAGATACCGGCCTTGATTACACTCACGCAGTATTTGGCGGTGAGGGTACAAAAGAAGCTTATGAGGCTGCACAAGCAGACCCAAGAGCGGTAACGTGGCCACAAGGTCAAGTTGTAGGTGGTTATGACTTCATTCGTAACGACCCTGACCCAATTGAAAATGATCCTAACTTCCCAGATCCAACAAGTCCTGATGATGGTGCTTCATCGCATGGTACTTCAGTATCTCACTCAGTAACAGGTATTGCGCCGGATGTTGAACTTTATGCGTACTCAGTATGTGGCGGTGGTTGTCCGTTCGCAGCTCAGTTAGGTGCATTAGAAGCAGCTATGGATCCAAATGGCGATGGTGATATTAGCGATCGTGTTGATGTCATTAACATGTCACTTGGTGGTGAGTTTGGTTCTACTGTCACGTCTGAAATGGATGGTACACAGTATCTTATTCATAAGTTTGTTAAACTAGGTACAAACGTTGTTATCTCTGCAGGTAACGATGGTAACAACCCGTTCCGTATTGGTGGTCCAAGTACGACGCCAAATGCGCTATCTGTTGGTGCAATGGGTCACCCAACGATTAATGACCTGTTTGCTGTTGGTACAGTTGCTGGTAATCGTGTTGAAGTAGGCACAGCCGGCTTTGGTTTCCAAGGTGAATTTGCGTTTTCTAACAACGATGTTGAGATTGTATATCCAGATGCAGCTCCAGAAGGTTGTTTAGTTGAAGACCAAGTCAACCCTGGCGTCTTTTTAAATCCTTTCGCGGATATGGACTTTACTGGTAAGGCTGTATTGATTGACCGTGGTTCATGTGCCTTTACAGAAAAAGCACTTAATGCACAAGAGCGTGGCGCGGCTTACGTTATTATCGCCAATAATGGCCCTGGTGAAGCGCCTGGACTAGGTGGTTCTAACCCAGCGGTAACAATTCCTACGATTTCTGTTCAGCAAGCTGTAGGGACACAAATCAAAGAGATCCTTGCTGAAAATCGCCAGCCAGAATTTAGCTTTAGTATTGAGTCACACTTAGCGATCGATACAGTTGCTGATTTCTCATCACGTGGTCCGTCAATGGATGGTTTACTTAAGCCTGAAATTACAGCACCTGGTGTTAATATCCAAGTTGCGGCAACTGGTACTTATACAGGTTTAGCTGGCGCGACAGGTACATCTTTCTCTGGTCCAATTACAGCTGGTGCAGTTGCACTAGTTCGTGAAGCGAGACCTGAATTGACTGCAGAAGAAATCAAAGCAGTTCTAATGAACACAGCAAATCTAAATGTGATCATGGAACCAACAACGGTCTCTGCAGACTCAGTATTGGCACCTATCAGTTTAATTGGTGCTGGTCTGGTTGACGTAGAAAAAGCAGTAGCTTCAGAGGCAGTTGCTTGGGTTGCACAAGAAGATTTTGATACTAATCAAGGTGCATTATCATTCGGTTTTGATGTGCTTGATGAGACAACTTCATATACTAAGACGGTAACGCTTAAAAACTTCTCTGGCGAAGCTAAAACATATAATTTACGTAAAGAAGCACGTTACTCAAATGATGACGATTCAGGTGCGCTGAGCTGGGATTATCCAGCAGAAGTAACAGTTCCAGCTGGTCAAGCTGTAGAGTTTGACGTCACAATTACGATTGACCCAAGTAAGCTACCTGAATGGGATTTGCCAAACCCACAGAGCTATGATGATCAAGTTGCAAGACCAACTGCGTTGACATTATCAGAGTTTGATGGGGCGCTTATTTTTGATGATGCGTCTACAGATGGTGACCATGATATTCACTTGGTTTATCACGTTCTACCTAAGGCAGCTGAATCTCTAGAGCTTAGTTATGACGACGACAATAGATTAGCTGTTGTAAATACCGGCTTTGACACGATGTCTTTATATACTGAACAGCTTGTCGCTATGAACAGCGAAGCTGGTGAAGGTGATGAGGCGTTTGCAATTAAAGGGGTTACATTCAATGCAGTTGCATCTGATACTTGTAGTTCTGGTGCGTTCTTCACTGCGTCAGTGGTCTTAGAAGACGAATTACTAATGCACCGTCAGGCTGGTTATCAATTAAATCTTGATATCAATAATGATGGTGTTCATGACTATGCGTTAGCAAACTATAACGACGTAGGCAGAAGTGCTGCAGTTATTGGTCGTATGAGAACAGTAAGTGGTCCGATTGTAGACGGTAATCCTGCATGGGCATTCTTAACGGCTGGTTATCATCAAAGTGGTACAGATACTATCACTTTCTCTGCTTGTACAGACCTTATTGGATTAACTTCAGCTGATTTCTCTAGTGATGCTCAGCAAACAATCATCGGTATTGAAGCGTTGGTAGGTTATGACAACTATCAATTAGGTATTTCATCAGTAACTGACTCAATATCTGGTACTGCGAACTTCACTAATTTCGCACCTGCAGTGTTAGAGGATGCATCAGGTCAACGTGTAACTAGCTTAGAGCCAGGTCAAAAAGCATATGTTAATGCAGTGAACTCTTTTGCTATCTCTAGTGACGACAGCGTAGTAACGGTTGTAACAAGCCAAGATCTTGCAGGTCCTACAGAGCCAGAAACACCAACACCTGAAATCGTTGAAGCATCATTTGACGTTGCTGAAAACACTGAAACAGGTACTGTTTTCGGACAAATTGAACTTGTTGAGCATGAAGGTAGTGCTGATATCTCTGAGTTCCTAGTGCGTTCGAGCAACCACGCAGGTGTGACTGTGTCTAAATCTGGTGAGTTAGTAGTTGCTGACGGTGAGCTGCTTGACTATGAAGCTGGTTACATGGCAACACTTGTAGTTGTAGCGATTGATGTTGAAGGCAATATTTCTGATGAAGCTGAAATTTCTGTAAATATTACAAACGAAATTGATACTGACGAAGAGAAAGCGCCATATATCGCAGAAGGGCAAGAGTTTGACGTTCAAGAGAACGCTGAAGAAGGTACTGTGATTGGTCATCTTGAGTTTATGGACCAAGACGACAATGTTGTAGAGTTTGAAGTTGAAGGCTCAGATGCCATCGCAATTGATGCAGATGGTCAAATCACAGTTGTAGGCGAAATTGACTTCGACGCCGGCGAGACGATAGAAGTATCTGTTGTGGCTGTTGATGGCGACGATTTAGAGTCAGAAGCAGTGACTGTGGTATTCAACGTAGAAGAAGACGAATACGAAGGCAAGCCGATGATTGAAGAAGGTCAAAGCTTCAACATCGAAGAAAATAGCCCAATCGGTACTGTGATTGGTCAGCTAACATTCTCTGATTTCGACAATGACGTTGTTGAGTTCATCGTAACAGGCAGTTCACTTATCTCTGTTAATGAGCAAGGACAAGTACTTGTTGCTGGTAACCTAGACTTTGAATTTGATCGTCAGTTTAGCTTTGATGTTAAAGCAAAAGATGCACAAGGTAAGCATTCAGACACGGTTCGCGTAGACATTCGCTTAATCGATGTGAATGAAGACAATGGTGACGATGATGACGATTCAGGTTCACTAGCTTGGTTGACATTACTTGCTGCACCATTTGCTGCGCTGCGTCGCCGTAAGCAAAAGTAAGATGTTATTGTCAGCTTAGCTTGATAATAGCAACATAAAAAACACCGGCATTGGCCGGTGTTTTTTTATGCATTGCAAAGTTGTAAAAACAGCCATTGTGGAGAGGAGGTTGATGGTGTAGCGCACAAGGCATTATTACTTTTATGGCTAATAAAATATCGATAAATCATGGTAATAATGTATTAGTGTTATGAAATTGCTTAGCCTATGTCCTTAAAAATCATACCGCGTCGCATACTGCGTGTCGCTAACATGACCTCAGTCAATAGCGCTAAAAAAGCGCCTATTAAGAGTAACATCGCGGCGATGAAGCAGCTTGAAATTGTCACACCAAGTGACCAGGTATATAAATGGGAAATAAATAACAAGACGACTACAGCACATACCATGAGTGCACTGAGCACACTCATACTAAACGCAACATGGATACAGCGAGAGCGTTTTAATAAAGCACGCATCTCTTGTGTGAAAGTAAAGTGTAATGCCTCATCCAAGTTTGCATTGAGCTTTCTATCAAGCAGCCTTGCCCTGTCAGTGATCCGTGCTAAACGATTAGATAAAACCCCAAGAAAAGCGGCAATACCCGTCAATAAAAAAACGGGTGCAACCGCTGTTTGGATAACCTTGGCCATCGTTAAAATGTTGACCACGTCTGAATTTAATTCCACTTTACCTGCTCTATAATATTGTCAGTTTCACCTATTAAAGTGTTAATCACACGGTTATTTTCATCAAGTAGTATTAGGCGTGGTACGCCTTTATTCGCATATTGGCTGTATATCGTGCGCTTTTCATCGCTGATAAGTGGAAAGGTCACACTATATTCTTGAGCAAATTGTGTGAGAGATGCGGTGTTTTCTTCTCGGCCAATAGCTAAAATGGTCAGTGTTTTGTCTTCGACGAGCTTAGAAGCATTGAGCTGCTGAAACAGACGTTGGGAGTCAGAACACCATGTTGCAAAAAGTATGACTAACTTTCTTGATGGTTGATCACGCAAATTAACTGTTTGGTCATGGATGTCTTTCAATGAAAGATGTTTAAACACTTCCCCTTGGCTTATATAGGTTTCATAATCAGGGTTTGGTGTCACTTCTGTGGTGCCACATGCACTGATCGATAAACACAAAGCAGCGGCTGTGCCGATTGTGAATAGACTTTTTATCATTGTGTATTTCCTTATGTTAGGCTGGCGTTATTTACGCGTATTTTGCATCACATAGCAAGCTTTGTGGTGGGCATTTTTTGCAAGGTTATTGTTCTTTATATATGGCTTATTTCAGTCTTTTCTTTAGCGCCTTGATTGCAGCGACTTTGTTACCTGCGTCATCGGAATTGCTGCTTTCGGGTATGGTTGTTAAGCAAACGGGCTTATTGTGGTTATTATGGTTGAGTGCGACTTTAGGCAATGTGATTGGCAGTTGTGTGAATTATTATTTAGGTACTCAGGTGGAGAGGTTAAGCCATCATCGCTGGTTTCCAGTATCACCAAGAGCGTTAGAAAAAGCGCGCGGCCATTTTCAAAAATATGGCACAGTAAGCTTATTGTTTGCGTGGTTGCCTGTTATTGGTGATCCTTTAACGCTGGTTGCTGGCGTTTTTAGAATAAAATTCGGTCTCTTTTTGCTATTAGTGAGCCTAGGAAAGGGGTTGCGATATGCCTTGGTGATCGCGTTAGCACTGGAGTTACTTTAAATTAAATAAAGCCTTAAAGCTGGCGCCATAAGGCTTAGCCAATATCAGTCAATATTGCGTTTTTTTTGCCACTCTAATGTTAATGATACGGAATCTGCAAACCTCAATGCATGAGGCTTGTCGACCCGTACTCGTGCAAATGTCACATCGGGGTGAATATGGCATTGCGCCAATATATCGGCCACGAGTTTTTCTAATAATAAGAAGTGCCCGTTCTCTACTAACTTGATAACTGACTTGGTAATGGTCTTATAATTTAACGCATGTTCTACTTCATCTAATTGCACACACTCAGTATCTGCTGGGTAATGTATTTCAATATTGATGACAACATCTTGTTTCTTTTCACGCTCTTCATCGTTAAATCCGATAAAAGTGCGCAGTCTCAGATTAGTTATATTGATAATTGCATTGTGCATCATGGCCTATCCTTGCAAGCTAGCCGTGTTTGACGAGTTGTAAAAACTCGTTACGCGTTTTTGCATCTTCTCTAAAGTTACCTAGCATGACTGAAGTACGCATTTTTGAGTTTTGTTTCTCAACACCGCGCATCATCATACACATATGTTTTGCTTCAACAATGACTCCCACACCTCTTGCACCTGTTACTTCCTCAACCGCTTTAGCAATTTGGTGAGTGAGTTGCTCTTGGATCTGAAAACGACGAGCAAACATGTCTACAATTCGAGCAAACTTAGATAAGCCTAACACTTTACCATTTGGAATGTAAGCAATGTGGCAACGCCCGACAAAAGGCAGTAGATGGTGCTCGCACATTGAGTACAGTTCGATATCTTGAATGAGGACCATATCATCTGCATCAGATGAAAATACGGCATTGTTGGTGATTTCATCTAGCGTTTGTCGGTAGCCTTGAGTTAGATATTCCATTGCTTTGGCAGCGCGTTTTGGTGTATCAAGTAGGCCTTCGCGATCGACATCTTCACCTACCGCGTTAATGATCTCTTTATAACTGTTTTTTAAATCTTCATGCATAATATGACTCACAATTCATTATCTGATGAGTTCAAGCGAATTATCACGTCGCTTAAACTTACTTAAGGTGTCTTCCACCATCTACGGCAAGTGTTCTACCTGTTATATAGTTGCTATTGAGCAATAGCTCAATGCTCGCAATGACTTCTTGGCATCCTGGTTCAATGCCCATTAAAGACTTTTGCAGTGTTTTAGTTTTATAGGCCTCATCATCATGCTCATTAAAAATGATGAGAGATGGCGAGACGGAATTAACTTTAATATTGGGGGCGTATTTTGCTGCAAATGAACGGCTCAGATTGTCTAAAGCGGCTTTGCTGGCTGCGTAAGCTACGTGTTTAGGGCTGCCTTTTTCTGCAACATAGTCGGTGATGTGCACAATATCACTCACCTCATTTGAGGCTTGCAGCAGAGGTGCTAAAGCCATATTGAGCAAATAAGGGACTTTTGCGTGAATCCGCATCATGTTATCAAACAAGGCATCATGATCTGGGTTAAGCTTTTCGCAGTCCCAGCTTGATGCATTGTGAATGACAGCACGTAAAGCACTTGTTTGTTCTTTTATTTTCTCTACAAGTTGCGCTATTGCATCTGGCTCATTGAAGTCGACTTGGATGCATGTTGCACCGCTTGCCTCTAACTCATCGACGCTTTTATGTCGTGTCCGATAGGTTACAATCAGCGGTAAATCAGCAGAAATAAAGTGCTTTGCAAGTGCAAGCCCGATACGTTGTGCTCCACCGGTAATTAAAATTGGGGCTGCCATTATGTTTCCTTAAAAAGTGGTGTCTTGTGACTATAAGTTTGGTGAAATAATCAGAACACGCTGTGCTTTTGGCACTATCACTGACACATTTGCCAAATTAATACGGGACGAGTTACCTTTATGATCACTAACTTAGCATGGGTTTTCATTGACTGTATAGCATCTTGTTACTTTTTTGTTAAAGTTTGGGCCCAGCCTGACAAAAATAAAAAAGGGTGCAAATTGCACCCTATCTTCAGGTAAATTCTGTGCTTATGCTTACTCATCATATACAGTCGGAATCGGCTGTCGTTTGTGCTGCGTGCGCAGATAGATAGTAACAAGCTTATCTTCAACTTCTTGTGTGACAGGTTTGCCTTCCAAGAAGTCATCGATGTTGTCATAGCTCAATCCGAGTGCATCTTCATCAGCTAGACCAGGTCTATCACATTCTAAATCAGCAGTGGGTACTTTATCGACCAGTTGCGCAGGTGCGCCCAATTGCGCGGCAAGTGCACGGACTTGGCGCTTTGACAAACCAAATAACGGTGCCAAATCACAGGCTCCATCACCAAATTTAGTATAAAACCCAGTGATATTTTCTGCGCTGTGGTCCGTGCCAACTACAAGACCGGCGCTTAAACCTGCAATCTCATATTGTGCAACCATACGTTGTCTCGCTTTCACGTTACCTTTAACAAAATCTATTTGGGTCTGTTGAGGTAGCGTCAGATCCGCATCTGTCATTGCTTGCATAGCCTGCTCATGCATAGCATCTGCAGCGGGTTTGATATTGACAGTCAGTCGCTTTGTGGGCTTTATAAAGTCCATCGCCAGCTGGGCTTCATCCTCGTCGGCTTGTACTCCATAGGGTAGTCGCATCGCAATGAATTGATAAGATTTATCAGGGTGAGCTTGATTTAATTCATCAACTGCCAATTGGCAAAGGCGGCCGCAGGTTGAAGAATCAACACCGCCGCTGATCCCAAGGACAAGGCTTGTGCAGTGTGCAGATAGCAAACGCTGCTTGATAAACTGAACGCGACGTGTGATCTCTTCCGTCACGTTGATGCTAGGTTTAACTTTCATTTCGGCAATTATTGCGTCACGCATTGAATATCCTCAGGCCTATTTATTTTCTTCACAACCAGTGTAATTGATCCACAAGTCTCTGGGCAACGATGTTTTTAGTTAAAGTCCAAGATGCTGCTTTATGGCGTTAAGCTCGGCTTTTAATTGATTAATTTCCTCTAGTAAGGCATTTAGTTCATTTGGATTATTGATATCAGCTTGTGCTGACGTTTGTGGCTCTGGTGCATCACCAAATAAATGTTGATAACGACTTTCGCGTTTGCCAGGCTCACGCTCTAGTTTCACGACGAGCTCTTTTTCTTGCAGCTGAGCTAATGCCGTTTCAACTTCACTGACATTGCTAAATTCAGCTAAGCGACCACTGCGGGTTCGCAATTCCCCGGGTGTTTGTGGGCCACGAAGCAACAACAAGCATACAATTGCACGTTGTTGCTCGTCTAGTTGTAAGCTACTGAACTCAGTATTACAAAAACGGTGTGTGTATTTAGTTACACGTCCAGATAATGCTTCATCACACATCACTAATCGTTGTGTTTTAAGCTGTTCTAAGCCATCTAATACATCTGATTCAGTCAGTGAAAGTACGGGTTCTCGATTGGACTTTTGATTGCATGCATTGGTAAGGGCATTCAATGAAAGCGGATACTGATCAGGTGTGGTTGTTTCTTTTTCTAGTAGGCAGCCAATTAGGCGCTGTTCTATTGTAGTGAGCTTCATAGTTTCCCTTTTCAAATCGTATCGTAATATGAAACGTGGCCATGTTTGATTGTGACTAACCGAGTGTGCACATGTGAAACTTAGGCCATTAAATTAGCTTTACTCTATGCTATTTAAGGATATTTTCCTAGATGTGCTGGTCCACTCTTGAAGTGATTTTGTCAGTAAATCAAAATCGATGGGTTTGCTTAAATACGCATCCATGCCTGCGGCAAGGCACTTCTCTTCATCGCCTTCCATCGCGTTCGCAGTGAGTGCAATGATGACAGTATCTTTATGTTGTGTGCCACCTTTACCTTGACGAATAACTTGTGTGGCTGTGTATCCATCCATTTCAGGCATTTGGCAATCCATTAAAATGATATCGTAAGGCAGTTCTTTCTTTTGTAAGTGTTCAACGGCTAAGCGACCATTGGCCGCGCAGTCTGCTTTGATCCCAATTTTCGACAGTAGGCTGAGTGCCACTGTTTGATTTATTTTATTGTCTTCAACAAGTAACACCGAACAATCTAGCTGTATGTTTTGGTTTTCCTGTTGTGCCGTGTGCTGTTTTTGTACCAGTGCCAGTGCGGTTGCAGGAGTTAATGGGGCAAGCACAGTGTTACATTCATGCACTTTTGGCAAAGCCGCCAATTCATCTGGGGTATGGCACAAAATAGCATAATGAAGTTGATGTTTTTTTATAAATGAGAATAAAGCTTGAGAGATCAATTCTGAACTCTGCGTGAGGACTGTGGCTGTTACTATGAGTGCTGGATGGGTGTTAGTTTGTGATTCGCAGAATTCTAACGCATCAGGGATGGTTAAAAAGTGCTCTGTCGGCACTCGCCATGCATTGAGCATATGTCTGGCACTTAACTCAGTTTGTGGGTGTTGATCGATAATGAGTAGGTAATCACTGGTACTTTCGAGTGCTTTTATGGGTTGCGCATCTTGTAATTCTATATAAAAAGTAAAGGTACTCCCTACGGAGAGCTTGCTGTATGCATGCAAAGCGCCGCCGAGCAATTCGCACAGCTGTTTTGCAATGGTCAGTCCGAGCCCCGTGCCACCGAACTTACGCGTAGTGGAGGGATCTGCTTGTGTGAAAGAATCAAATATTTTATCCAGCTGCGCCTTGCTAATCCCAATGCCGGTATCTTCAATGCTGCACCATAGGCGCGTATTTTGATTGCTTTGCTCTGTGTAGCAAGTCAGAGTTATCTTGCCGTTTTCGGTGAATTTAATGGCATTACTGATCAAATTATTCAATATCTGCTTTAAGCGGTGGGGATCGGTGTTGGCAAATTGATACTGCATATTACGACTATCGAGGAACAGCTCTGTATGTTGATCAATGGCCTTCGGGGCAAAGGCAGCAAAACAATCGCTGATAATTTGAATGAGATCACATTGCACAGTGTCAATCGACATTTTCCCTGCCTCGATCTTAGAGAAATCGAGGATATCATTAATGATGGTCAGTAAAGATTCTGCAGAACTTTGCGCCAGCGTGAGGTGGCGTTTTTGTCCGTCATTTAAGTTTGAGCTGTTAAGAATATTAAGCATGCCTAAAATCCCGTTCATCGGCGTACGTATCTCATGACTCATACTGGCTAAAAAGGACGCTTTGACTTTGGCTGATTGCTCGGCGAGCTCTTTTTCCATTACTGCTTGATGTTGCGCTCGCTGCTGTTGTTGACTGCTAAACAGGCTCGCTAGCATGGCTGCGATGGCTTTTAAAAATCGCTTGTCACTTTGTGTCCACTGTGGATAAGCGGTATTAAACTCTGCGGTTAATGCACCGTATAAAGTGTCCTTAAAGAAAATGGGAACAAATACAATGGCATCGATCTCAAATGGAGATAAATATTGCTCATTGATCGCACGTGTTACCGAATGACTTTTGGCTGACCAAGCTTCTATGGTATGTCTGCTTATTAAAGCATTAAATAAAGCGGCTTGAGATGTTCTGCGCCAAGGTGGATAGTGTTGTAAGCTGTCCTTTTTAGTATTGCTAAAACAAGCTGGATATAGATGGGTTTGCTCGTCATTGAACAGCCAGATACTGGCTCGTGTCGCTCCAACGCCTTGGCTGATAGTGTCTATACAAAGCTCTTGGGCACGATCTATATGGCTATTTAAAATAGCTTCATGTGTGCTCAGTTGTGCCAATAATTCATTATTTTTGGCAACCTTTTCGTGTTCAACCTCCATGGTTTTGCGTTGATGGATGTTTTGAATAGAGCCAAACACTTCGAGGGTTTTGCGACCGGATGTTTTCGTTTGAGCTTTGATCAGAACCCAGCAGGGTGGTTTATCTTTTGGGACGATTAAAAACTCGCCTTGGAAATTTTTACCGTTTTTAATCGCTAAACTCATAGCATCTTGAAAACGCTTTCGCTGAGCTCCCTCTTTAAAAAATTCAGTACTGCCCATCCAAGTTGGTTGGTAATGGGGTGGTACATTGAAAATCTGCTGAGTGACGGTGGACCAGTTAATATGATGGCTGCTGAGCTCTACAGACCAAGCCCCAACTTCTGCCAAAGAGCCCATGCTGGTCAGTGAATTTGCTTGATCTTCGAGTTGTTTTAATAGTCGTGTAAAGAAGACAAACGCGACCATAAAAATGATCACTATAGTGAGTAATGCAAGACGAAATGGCCACAGGGCTGATTCTTCTCCAGACCAGCCAAAGCGAGGTGCTGCATAGAGTACCCAAGAGCCCGATGGCACGTTAATTTCAAAGGTTAATGGGTTTAGTTGCTGAATATCACTTGTACCATAAAAATATGCGCCCTGTGTACCACGGGCATGTTGTCCGCGTATGGCGATTTGATAGCTGTCTTCAAGTTCATTGAGCTGCGTATTTTGATATAGCTTTTGCATATCAATGACCACAGAGAGTAGACCCCAAAATTGTCGGTCAGCATCATAAACAGGTACGCGCGCAATAAGGGCTTCTCCGCCTTGTACAAGTTTTAATGGGCCTGCTAATACAATCTCACCTGTTTGCTTTGCTTGCAGTGCCTCGATACGTTGCGTGGGGTGGGTACGATAGTTTAACCCCAGTGCTTTTTCATTACCTTCCAGCGGATAGATGAATTTTAAAACCATGTCTGGGGCGGCGCCCAAGTTGCGTAAAATTTCATCGCTTTCAAAAAGAGGTGCGGCGATCTTGGCAAATTTTTCTTGGGTCAGTGTTGGCTCATTACCCAATGCAATTGCAAGCCCCCGAACTAATTGAATATTTGCAGCCAGCTGTCCTTCAATTCTCGTCCGATATACATTCACTTGCTCATAAGTGCGGTTTTTTTGAACTTCAATGAGGTGTTTATAATTTACTCGATCGACATACCACCCTGTGGCAATGATCACAGTTAACAGTATGAGCACTCCGAGCTTTGATAAGATAGCTTTCCTTGGCGGCACAACATTCTCTGTTTGCATGTCTGGTCTGTCGGTTCCATGAATATGATAACTATAGTTGGCTTGCTAAAAAGTCGCCAAATCAAAGTGCTTTAAATGAATTGCAAAAAAAGAATGATAGGTTCATTGATGTTAACGTGTTTTTGAATCTGGCTCATTGACTTGCTATAACTGATGGGCAAGTTGCTCGATGGTGCTGAGGACGCAGGTACTCGCTCACTCAAATAAAGGAAGGTTTATGCTGAAATGGTTAAAAATAGGTATTTCAATTACGGTGATAGGGGTATTGGCTGTGACTGCAATGATTTATGGTGTGCTCTCGTTGAGTTTACCCGCGCTGGATGGGCATGCAAAAAGTCAGGCGCTAAAAGCGCAAAGCACGTTGAGTCGAGATGGTATAGGACAGGCCGTGATCACGGCAAAAAGTCGCCAAGATGCGGCTTTTACTCTGGGGTATGCCCATGGTCAAGATCGATTTTTTCAAATGGATTTGTTGCGACGTAATGCAGCTGGAGAACTTAGCGAGCTATTTGGGGAAGGCGCACTCGGGCTTGATAAGTCACTGAGATTCCATCAATTTAGACAACGCAGTGAGCAGATTGTTGCCGCAATGAGTGAGGCGGACCGTACCTTGCTCGAGGTATATGCGCAGGGTGTTAATGAAGGCCGTGTGCAAGCCGGTATGTTGAGTTTTGAATATTTACTGTTGGGCACTGAGCCGCGTCCATGGCAGCCTGCTGACTCATTGCTGGTCATTTTTAGCATGTATTTAGACTTGCAGGCTGCGACTTTCAAACGAGATAAAACCTTGATCCATATTGCCGAGCAGTTTGGTCAGCCAATGGTCGATTTCATATTGCAGCCAAGTCAATATCAGGCTGCGCTAGATGGTAGTCTGCTCGCCATGTCCAATGTACCCATTCCAACTTTAGATAAACCAAACCTGTCAGTAAAACAGATCCCTCACATTACACAAGCCCCTATCTTTGGCAGTAATAACTGGGCTGTGATGGGGAGTTTGACCTCAACTGGGGCTGCTATGGTATCTGATGATATGCACCTTGGCCTCAATGTGCCCTCAATCTGGTACCGCGCCCAGTTGAATTATCAAAGTGAATCTGCCGAGCCAGTTACTGTGACAGGGGTAAGCTTACCTGGGGTGCCAGCAATTGTGGTGGGCAGTAATGATAAAATTGCTTGGGGCTTTACCAATGGCTATCTAGATACCGCAGATTGGATAGCGTTGTCTGAGCAAGAGCCTCTGCAAAGCATCAATGAAGAGATTAAATTACCAAATGGCCAAGTACATACCTATACATTATCGCTCAGTAGATTTGGCCCCGTTAAGGCGTTTAACGGTAAACAATATGCGCTGCAGTGGGTAGCACACCAGCCTTATGCGGTTAACTTAAACTTGTTGCAGCTGGAAACTGCTGAGTCTGTGGTACAAGCTCTGAATATCGCACCGCATGTTGGCATTCCAGTACAGAATTTAATGGTGGTTGATAAGCTGGGCAATGCAGCGTGGCGACCTATTGGCGCCTTGCCTGCACGGGTGTTTCCGAGTGATTTAGCTGTCTCGGCTAATCGTGCTGAGTTATCGTTATGGCAGAAAAATGAGCTTGTTCGGCCTCAAGTCGTTAACCCTGATAATGGTAAGCTATGGACCGCGAATTCACGCGTTATGTCAGCACTGGACCACCGTCGTTTTGGCGATGGGGGATATGCACTTGGTGCGCGTGCGGTACAGATCCGCGATAGATTATTGGCGGGTAGCCAATTTAGTGAAGCTAGCTTTAATCAGTTACAGTTAGATAATGAAGCGCGTTTTTTACTGCCGTGGCATGAACTGCTGGTTGAAACCTTATCAAACTCTCAGGCCCCTTTAGCTGATCAACAACAAATCCTAGATTACTTGGCTGATTGGCAAGCTTGTGCATGCAGTGACTCAGTAGGCTACACCTTGGTGAAATATTTTAGAAAAAGTGTGATTGACACCGTATTTAGCCCCATTGAGTCCTCTTTAAATGCGCAAGATGAAACGCTCAGTCACTTATCTCGGTATTTTGAGCCCGCACTTTGGCAGCTCTTGGCGTCTAAACCAACAAGTTGGTTGGCGCAGCATGCAGATTGGCAGCAATTACTTGAGGCTGCTTTTTCCCATTCTCAGAAAAAGCTGACAGCACGTTTTGGCAGTAATATGGCAAACTGGACATGGGGCAACGTCAATATGCTTACTGTGCAACATCCATTTAGTCAGCAAATGCCTTTTTTAAGTCGGTTTTTAGACATGCCTGCAGTCCCAGGTTTTGGCGATAGCTTTATGCCAGCAGTGCAAGGAAAGCGTTTTGGGGCATCACAGCGCTTTATTGCGCAGCCTGGTTTTTTAAATAATGCCGTGATGACAGTGGCTGGGGGTCAAAGTGGTCACCCGCTTTCGCCTTATTATCGCAGTGGCTTTGATGCCTATGCACAAGGTGAATTGACGCCATTACTACCGAGTGAAATAAGACATACCATCACCTTATCTATTCAAGAGGAATAACTTTAGTCGCTATGTCAGACGGCTTTTAATGGGGCGCTAGTGGTACGATTTCGCCCCTGTGCTTTGCTCATGTAAAGCGCATCATCGGCTAACTTTACAGCAATACGAAATGGTAGAGCAGGATACCACTGCGCTATACCAAAGCTCATGGTCACCTGTAACTCATGATTGTGAAATATATGTTGTGCAATATCGCGACGCAGGCATTCCACGCGTTCTTGCGCATGGTGTAAATCGCAGTTAACCAATACAAGTAAGAACTCCTCGCCTCCCCAGCGCACTGCAATATCAGATTCTTGCGTGTATTTATTAATTTTTAGCGCAACTTCAATCAAAACATCATCACCAATATCGTGGCCAAATTTATCATTGATGTTTTTAAAATGATCAATATCCGCCATGATGATGGTTAATTGTTGAGACGTGTTGATACAATTTTCTTGTGCGTTGTTTATCAGCTCTTTAGCATATCGACGGTTAAATAAACTAGTTAAAGGGTCTTTGGCGGCCAGTTGTGCAAGCTGATAACGGTTGGAGAAGGTCACTTCACGAATATGGCCAATGGTGTAAATACTAGGTATGGCACAGATCAGCACGTTGATGAAGTGGATGAAAGGCGCCAGTTCGCTAAATAAAAATCGGTGATCTACGTTACTAAATAATTCAAATAAAAGTGCAAAGGTGACAATAAGACTCAAAGCCATTGCTGAAGCAATTTTTAGTTTGAGTTGGTAATCGAGTAAGATCAGACTGGCGATT
The DNA here is from genome assembly GCF_030125375.1 of Pseudoalteromonas umbrosa. Classification (GTDB taxonomy): domain Bacteria; phylum Pseudomonadota; class Gammaproteobacteria; order Enterobacterales; family Alteromonadaceae; genus Pseudoalteromonas; species Pseudoalteromonas umbrosa. The sequence continues at coordinate 159,159 of NZ_JASJUU010000010.1, forward strand.
GTCCAGAGGTAATACTGAAATCCATAGTCCATGCCTAATGTGGCGCAAACAAAAATAGAGTGCAGCGTGACTTCCATGCAAAATAGCCGCAAGGCCAAATGGCTCTTATTCTGATGTAGTAGCTTGATACCGAGTGACCAAGCGATAACACTGCCGATATTGACCAAGGCTAATATCAGAATGTCACAGTACCAGAACAACACCAATAGTAAGCAATGGAGCCCTAAACAATAGTAAGCCAGTTGTTTGAAGAGCCGAATTTTAACTTGTTCGACGCTGTCTGGTTGACTGAAATAATGTTGACGTGTTGCCACACCATGCTCATATATCTTTGATGATTAGTTGAGTATAGGAGAAGGATCACCAGCTGGAAAATTGTTGCTGGTGGACTCTCAACTGTGGCTTGTGTCGTGGTATTTTTATCTCAGAGTATATCGCCCATCATCACCATTATGGCTGCCAAAGCAATTAAAAAAAGACCGAGTGTATCGCGTTTTTTAGGTGGTGATTTAAGCCAAAATACGGCAACCAAGAGGGTAAAAAAGACTTCAATTTGCCCCAGTGTTTTGACATAGGCAACATGTTGAAGACTCATTGCGCTAAACCAACCAATAGAGCCGATGCAGCTGCTTATGCTAATCAGTAACACCATAGATCGGTGTGATTTAAGCGTCAGCCACGCCTTGGGTTCTGTGATACCGATATATAGCGACAAAATAAGGGTTTGGCAGCTTAGAACACAGAGCAAAACCCAGCCTGCACTGTGTGGAAATGGCAACCCGGATGCAAGAGAAGCCTCTCTCACCCACAACGACGTTAGCGCAAAACAGGTGCCACATAACAGTCCGAGGCAGGCAGTTTTGAGATTGAACTGTTTAAAGCTAAACCCACTGAGTAGCAATACGGCAGCGCCCCCGATAAGCACGCCTATCCAGCCTAACCATGTCAGTGCCGAACCAAAAAATAGCATGCCTAATATCGCGGCCATTAAGGCTTCACTTTTTGCCAGCCCCGCGCCAATAGCAAAGTTTTTCTGTTTGAATAATACAACCATCAATGCGGTGGCGATGATTTGCATAAAGCTTGCGGCGAGTATGTAGATGATAAGCGGTTGTGAGGGGGACAGTGATGGTGCAGGCTCAAATAGATACAATGCATATAAATACAAACCTGCAATTGGGGTAGCAAAGATAAATCGGGCAAGCGTTACCATACTTACGCTTGCATGTTGGCTCAGCTTACTTTGCAGCGCATTGCGCCAAGCTTGGCTCAATGCGGCAAGACAGGTAAATAAAATCCACCCCATAATTGACCTTGAATAAATAAGTTTTTTATTAAATTACTATTTTATAGTGCTGAATCATAATGAATTTTCGTGATGTTGGGCATACCCAAAGATAACTAGCACACTGTGACAATCTGTCGCAGTGTGCTCTTTTTATAAATTGCCTATACTGTGTTCGATGTTACTCATAAAGCCACTGACGTGTATTGGAGTGGCTTTATTTCCTGCCTAAATGCCTGTACATTATCTGACCTAGTATGAATTTCAACTAGATGATAAAACCAGAATAAATAGCACCTAGTTCAAACTCAAGGAGTGATTATGACAGTCATTATTATATGTGCATTAATTGCGGTGATTTTACCGTATGCGGCTAAGATACCGATTATCATTGCAGCTAATAAAGCGGGTGGCTATGACAACAAGCAACCCAGAGCTCAACAAGGTCAATTATCTGGTTTAGGTGCCCGAGCAGTGGCGGCACATTATAACTGCTTTGAGTCTTTAATTGTGTTTGGAGTCGCTGTTGCTGTTACCCTCTCTACTGGGACGACAGGCAGTGCAATTCAAAGTTTGGCTATCGCGCATATTATTGCGCGCTGTTTGTACTGTGTGTGTTATTGGACGGATTTGGATCTACTGCGCTCTCTGAGTTGGACAGTTGGCATACTTTGCCCTATTGCCATGATAGTGATGTGTTTGTAACTATCATTGAGGTGTTTGTAAGGCCAAATCACCGATCGCGATTTGACGATATTGCCCCTCAGGTAATGCGTGTGCGTCAAGCGTTAGGTTTGCGATACGCGTTCGATTAAGGTCGACAACACGGCGCTCGCAGTATTTCGCCATTTTTCTTATTTGTCTATTTAAGCCCTGTTTTAAAACGATGATAAAGGTGTTGTTGGCGACTTTTTTTACTGAGCAGGGTAAAGTGAGCTGCCCATCTACAGGCACACCTTGCGACATTTTTTGGCAAAAATCTTCATCAATTTCTCTATCAACGGTCACTCTATATTCTTTTTCTTGATGTTGGTTCGGATGGATCAGTGCATGACATAATTCTCCATCATTGGTCAGCAGCAGTAACCCTCGGCTATCTTTGTCTAATCGACCTATTGGATAAACACGTGCGCCCTTGGGTAGGTGATGCACTAAACTTGCAGGGTCTTGCTCATTCAGCTTGCAGTCAACGCCAACAGGCTTGTGATACATAAACAGGAGTTTAGGTGCCAGTCCTGTAATTTTTTTGCCTTCAACGTGTATTTCGTCTTGCTCGGTAACATGATCAATATGATTGGCTGGGCGGCCATTGACTTGCACTGAGCCTTGCTCAATGAATCTCGATGCTTGACGCCTTGAGCAGACACCGCAATGACTAAGGTATTTAGCTAAGCGCATGGGAGGGGGATTAATAGGTTCGCTCATGGGTATTTTTTAGTAACAAAGCAAGTTGGCATGATAGCAAAATTATTGGCATATGTATCGGCACTAAACCTGACGATAAAATTTTACGTATAAGGTTAATTTGGAGGCTAAAAATGAAAATCACGCTTGCTGCGCTTGCAGATAAACCCATGATAGACAAATTTATTGCTAATTCTCTTGAGCAGGCACTGTATCAACTGACGGTTTGCTTGGGCGATACAGAGTATGTGGTGGTGGACGCAAATGGAGAAACCATCAAAGCTCATAATCCATTGGCACTGCAAAAGGTGATTCAACATTTACCATACAAGACAATGACACTACGCCAGCACAGCGCGTATGATGAAATGATTGGTCAGCCATTGCGTCAAGGTAGCAATCAGCTTGAAGTACCATTTGGTGATAATAAGCTTTACTAAATTGATGTTGAGATTTTGTATGCTTTTTTACACTGTGTAACATGTAAACTATACGATTATTTTAAATACTGATTTACGATATCTGAATGTAAGTTATTGCCTTTTATGTTTTTTATTTTTTCTGTGTGACAGGTTCATTTTTATAAATAAACTCATTTTTAATTTTTTTCACACTTTATTAAAACAATCATACATAATGAGGTTACACTTAATGTAACTTGGGTTAACTTGGTGTTACTTGTTGTGGAGATCAATAAATTACAGCGACATTTAAGTCAGTGTAGCGATCTCGTACGAGTAGGTGAGCCACACGAACGTGGTCACTTGATCCCCGCTCGTGCGATTTTGAAAACTAAAACGTTACTGTCATTGGGTGTGAATGAGAATTGGCGCTTTGATAAAGCGTTTCAGGCATTAAACCCTGACTGTAAAGTGGTGGCAGTAGATCATAAGTTGAGCTTATCATCTGTGCTTAGTGAAGCATTTGGCAGTGGCTTGAAGTCTTTACAGAGCGCTTTAAAGGGCAAGCTAAAGCAAAGTAAATTACATGCACAGACGATACTAAATCGAGTACTTCTTTATACATTCTATAGTAGCCATACTCGTTTAGTGCGCCGCCGAGTTAGCAATCAAACTAATGAATTGGACATTAGTTTAGAGACTTTGATAGCTGTTTATGGCACGCTTGATGACAATGCTACTATGTTAAATATCACGATGGGTTGTGAGCAGTCTCATTTGCTTGAAGACATTATTTCTTTGCAAGATATGCTTAGTGTGGTGACGATTGAGTTATCACCTTTACCAGAGAGTACGTGCCAAGTTGAAGGCTTTATTGATCGTATGTCGACTTGTTTTGATATTGTCAATGTCTCTAGCAATGGAGTTGAAGTCGATCAGGTTAATACGATGGAATCTCTAGAAGCGCCACTTGAACTGACTTTTATGAACAAACGGCTATCGAGTTAGTTTACCAGTCTTATATTCACAGCCGCTTATCTTGGCCTTAAAATCAGCTCTGCTTTGTGTTGGTCTATCTCAAAATCAAAATGGCGCAAAAAATTCATCCCTAATAAGCCTGGTCCATAATGAGATTGTTCCATGACGCCAAATTCGAATGGGGCCTTTTGTTTGGTGCCAATTTGGATGCCCGAACTCTGGTAAAAAGGGACCTCAGTGATGCCGTTGGCGGTGCTGACACGCCTTGAGTTGATATAATCAACATCGTAGGCGAGCTGTTCAAATTGCGCTACGGTTAAGGCGGTTACACTCGCACCGGTATCTATCATTAGCGCAATATCTTGACCTGCAATTTTGGCATTTAATACATAATGCTCGCCGTGACGCGCAAGAGGAATGCGTTCAACTTGTTGCGTCGCATTATCAAGTCTAGCTTTAAGCGGTGTTATGGCTTGATGTTTTAGTTGCTGCGCACTAAGTTGCGCCAGTAATAGTTCTGCTTCTACGGTATTATTTAGTGCCAAATTTGCCTCAACGATAGCTGCAATAATCGCGATATTACTGGGTTGTTCACTGAGCCATATCTGTCCTTGGGTAATGATTTCGTGCCAATTACTTTCTGTTTTAAGTTGCTTTAGCTGCTGTGCAATTAACTGCGTGAGAATATCTTGTAGTTGTTTATATTCGGGGTATAGATGGAGTAATTTGAGGTAGCGATATATGGCTTCATTATGCTCGTCAAGAGCAAGATAAACATCAGCCTCTAATTGCAAAGCTGCAAAGTCATTGGGCTTTAGAACTAAAATACGCTGTACGAATCGTAAGATATCAGTCAGTTGTTGAGTATTTTGACGGTCTAATTTTTCTCTTAGTTGCGTTAGCCAAACATGCACCTGTTGTATGTGCGAGAGTGGATTCGGCGTGTTTTCCCAAAGTGCAATGGCGGTCAGTATGTCACCGCGATTAAAGTGTTGTTTGGCTAAAGCTAATGGATTAATTGCTGTTGATACTGCACTGGTTGAAGGCGTGGTCATTGAGGCGTCATTCATGGCCAATATTGTGTGGGGCGGCTTATTATCAGTACGTAAAAGACCCTTTAAAATAGACCCTGGGCGCTGCCACTCCAAATAGACATTGAGGAATAAAGAGCACATCAGTAAAAGCTGAAGTAAATACCGCATAACCATGTGCTCCTTTGAAGTAATTAACTTGTATGCTGACTGAGCACTTTGGCGAGTGCCGTGGCAAAATCACGTTGATGTACAATGTTCATGGTATTTAATCGTGTATCTTGCAGCGCGCAGTTATAGGGCCTTGCTGCTGTTTGTGAAGGCTCAGGCAGTGCTTCTAACCCTTGCGTGTCAATGTTGAGTATTTTGGCGATATGAACAGCCATATCGTATTTAGTCATTGATTGATTACCTGAAATGTGAAAAATACCGTTTTGTTTATCACGTGTTTGGGTGAGTAAATCATTCAATGTCAGGGCAATATCTTCCACATGTGTTGGGAATCGCACCGCCCAGTCATCGTGTGCGCTGTTTGTATGCTTCAGCATATGCTCGGCAATTACGGTGACCGCTGACTCGGCTAAGTATTCTACATCACCATATAAAACAGGTACTCTTACAATAGTATGTTGCGGGCTAACAGCCAAAACAGCTTGCTCTGCCTGTGCTTTACTTTGGCCATAAAAATTCACCGGTGACCTTTGGGCACCTTCAATATAAGGCGCTGATTGCCCATTAAAGACATAATCTGTGCTGATCAGCATAAATTGAATGTCTCGGTCTTTACACTGGCGTGCTAAAAACTCTGCGGCTTGAACGTTTAACGCTATGGTTGCTTGGTGGTCGTTTTCACAAATATCAGGTTTGCGCTCTGCGGCTGCATGCACCAAAACATTAGGCTGATGAGTATCTAAAAATGTGGTTATGGCAGCTTGGTCATGTAAATCAAGTTGCTCGATGGGCGGCTTAGCTCTGCTAAACCCTGTGCCAATAACGTTGTTTGATTGCGACAGTATTTTAACTAGTGCGCGTCCGAGTAATCCAGTGGCACCTGTAACGACAATTTTATTCATTGTTTTCTCATCTTTTTTATCACCTGTTTATCTTAACGCTAGCATGGCACGTACTGAAGAGGAAATGCGGTGAAATAAAAGATAAAAACCAAGAAAGGTGAGATACGGCACGTCTGTGCCGTATCTGTTTATGAAGTTATGCAGTAGGTTGCTGCGTTTGGCCTTCCCAAATTTTCGCTCTAAAACTAAACAGCAAAATAAGGATACCGACACCGATACCAAACAAGCTGATCTGTAGGTAAAGGTTTGGAATTTGATCTACTTGCTCTGGGTCAAAGTTACCCGCCAGTAATCCTGAAATGATGTTACCGATAGAGTAAGTCAGTACAAATATCCCCATCATTTGGCCTGCAAAGCGCTTTGGTGATAATTTACTGACCGCACTTAATGCCACAGGACTTAGACATAGCTCGCCGACGGTATGCAGGAAGTAAGTCGTAATAAGCCACATTGGCGCAACTTTTAAGCCTTGCGCCGCGTATTGAGAAGCGAAAAACATCACAATAAACCCTGTTGCCATAATGATCAGACCAATTGCACACTTAAGGCTGTATGAAGGGGTGATCATACGTTTGGCAAGGTTAATCCAAAGTGCGGCAAAGAAAGGCGATAAAATAATGATGAAGAATGAGTTAGAAGATTGGAACCAGGCTGTCGGGACGGTAAAGCCTGCGATCACTCGGTCAGTATAGTCTTGTGCGAATAGGTTTAAAGAGGAACCGGCTTGCTCGAAGCCTGACCAAAAACACGCTGATGCCACACAGACTAAAAACAGTGCCCACAGCTTTTTCTTTTCACCCTCATCAAGGTCGCCCGCAAAATAAATATAGCCATAATAGCCAAGGAAAATCACAGTAAAGGCAACAGCAACATATTGTGCAAGCGTCACAGGTTCGATAACGATCACACCTGCATAAGTCAGTGCGACAATCGCGGCGGTTGCTGCCAAAACAGCGCCGATTGCAAGCCACGCATTTTTACTGCCTGCGGGCGTTAATGGGTGACTTGGCTTGTCACCGACACCTTCAATGTTGCCAAGCGTCATGCGATACTGAACGAGACCGATTGCCATACCCACGGCCGCTGCGCCAAAGGCCCAGTGCCAACCGACATTTTCCATAAAGTAACCACACACCATGTAGCCAATTACCGAGCCGATATTAATGCCCATGTAGTAAATGGCGTAGCCACTGTCGCGGCGCACATCTTCACTGCTGTATAGTTGGCCGACCATGGCACTGATATTGGGCTTTAATAAGCCTGTACCCATGGCTACTAAAATAAGGCCGATGAAAAACGTACTTTGAGCTGGAATAGCGAGCACGATATGCCCGAGCATGATGATAATACCGCCATACCACACGGTTCGTTGACCACCAAGCAGGCGGTCAGCTATCCAACCGCCGGGTAGGCCGAGGAAATACACTGCGCCTGTATACAAACCATAAATCGCGGTTGCTGTGGCAACAGTGAAGGCAAGGCCTTCTTCTTGTAGGCTTGCGGTCATAAATAAGACCAGCAAGGCGCGCATGCCGTAGTAGCTCATACGCTCCCACATTTCAGTAAAAAATAGGGTTGAGAGGCCTTGTGGATGACCGAAAAAACCCGTGTCTAACTTGTTGTCTGGTGACTCGGCAGAAGCTGCTTCGTTAGATGACATAATGACTTCCGATTCTATGTTTTTATATTTGAAAGCCAATATTAGTACGTTATCTGTACTGCGAATGCAAATTTAGCAGACTAATTGCGAATTGACAGTGCTCAAATAAAGGTACCTTTTGAGGGGATAAACATTATTTGAGCACAGTGGTTGACGCTTAACACAGCGCTTGAAGCTGGTGGATATCTGAAATTTCAATATCCGCAAGGCCCTTGTAGTCATAGGTGGTATCTTGATTATTTAACCATACGCTTTGACAGCCAGCATGGTTCGCGCCCTGTACATCGGTATCTAAACTATCGCCAATATGTAAGATCTGTGCAGGCACTATGCCTAAATCACGGCAGGCGCGCTGAAAAAGGGCATCGCTTGGTTTTGCTTCACCATCTGGCCCTGCTAAGTATACCTTTTTAAATACGCCAGCTAAGTTAAACTTGTCGACCTCGACATTACCATTGGTGATGGCAATTAAGGTATATTTTTGGGCTAAGTTATCCAACAGAGTCAGTACAGAATCAGCAACTGTGATTTGACTTCGGGCGTCAGCAAATGCCTGATAGGCACCATGCGTATGTCGTGTGATCTCTTCCGTTGTTAAGTTTAAATGTGACAAACCATATGTGAGTGCAACTTTTCTCCATTGTGTGACATCACTTTGTAAGTGCGGTTGTGTTTCACCAATATGATGTCTGCACTCAAGCCAATAGTCACCGCCTTTGGCAGCCCATTCAGGGATGGCTTGCAGATAATTGTGCATTGCTTTGATTGCACCGAGAATAATAGGGTGGTTATTGTAAAGTGTGTCGTCTAGGTCAAAGCTTAAGACTTTAATTGGTGAGATGGCTCGATTAAATCGCATAGTGCACGGTTAAGTTGGACAACAATGTTTTTATTGTAAGCGAAAAGCAGTGTCTGAGTGAACCCAATCAGGTATCGCTTGGTTAAGGCTTTTTTTGCTTGGCTCTTGGGTGGGCTTGATCGTACACCTTGGCAAGATGCTGAAAATCGACATGCGTATACACTTGCGTGGCAGACAAGCTGCTGTGCCCGAGCATTTCCTGTATCCCGCGCAGGTCACCGCTTGATTCTAATAAATGGCTAGCAAAGGAGTGGCGTAACTTATGCGGGTGCACGTTGGCACTGATCCCTTGTTTTACGCCCCATTCTTTCATACGCGCGCGCACATGGCGGACAGAAATACGGGTTTTGCGACTACTAACAAATAAAGCAAGCTCTTCTTCATGGGCAAACATAGGGCGCAGTTTTAACCATGCGTCAATGGCTTCACGGGCTTTACTGCCAACAGGCACCACACGCTCTTTATTGCCTTTACCTAATACGCGGATCTCTCCGTCGCGAATATCGTATAAGTTTGTATTTACTAACTCACTGATACGCAGGCCACTTGAATACATAAGTTCCATCATGGCTTTGTCACGAACAGCTAATGCGTCATCATCATCGATATCGAGTAGCTGCATCATTTGATCAACATCGAGGTTCTTTGGCAGTGGTTTTTGAAACTTCGGACCTTTTTGTGCTGCCGCAGGGTCGTGCACACTATCAGAGTCTGCGTGCTTAGTTTTTAGAAATTTATAAAGGCTACGAATACAGCTGAGCTTGAGGTTAATGCTGCGAGGGTTGTATTGTTGTGCGCGTAATTGCATTGAAAAGCGTCGAATTAATTCGCTGCTGACACTCGACCAGCCATGGCAGTGGGGGGCGAAAAACTGTGCGGCTAAGCTTAACTGAGTTTGATATTGCGTTAGCGTGTGCGCTGAATATTGCTTTTCATAGCGCAAATAGGCCATGAAGTCGTCAATGGGGGTTTGCCACTGAGCATTGAGCGATATGTCGCTCATGCGAGCTCCTTGAGCCGTATTTGCAATGAAGAGACCAGTTCATTAACAAACAAATTACCGTTGTCAGGTGAAAAGTGGTCTGCACAGTCACTGGCAAAGGCTAAAATTGCGGTGGGTTTATCACTTGGACCAAGTAGGTAAAGGGCAACAGATTGACAGGCAAAGCCACTGAATAGCAATTTTTGCTCTTCTAAATCTAGCCGCCCCAGATAGCGAGATAACTTGTTAAAACGTCTACTCACCAGCTCTTCTAACGTGGTGTCATAGGGGATCAGCTGACACACGGAAATTTTCGGCGATTGCGATAAGGTATCAGCGAGGATATCTGCCAACTCTTGAAAGTTCTTGCAGTACCATAGAGCACGTTGGCAATCACTAAACAATTTGAAAATGAGTTCATTTTCTCTTGCTGAGTCGATCATGGTGCTGATTTGTTTTTTGAGCTTGGTATTTTCCTCGCGAAGTAAGCGCTGTTGCATCAAGGCGAGATTGGGCGCACCTTGGTGCTGAACATGCAGGTTCATGTCTAACAGTAAATACGGGTGCTCAAGCAAAAAGTCAGGATTTTTCTGTAAAAATGTCATCACATCTTGGGTCGACAAGTTTGTTGGTTTTTTGCTCATATTGCTACCTGTCCATCAAAAACATGTTCTGCAGGGCCTGTCATTTTGACGGGCTTATTACCGCCACTCCAGCGCACTTGTAACGTGCCACCAGGTAAATCAACACGCACAGTATCGGCTAACTTGCCTTGTGCAATGCCAACAGCCACCGCGCCGCATGCTCCGCTGCCGCACGCTAAAGTCTCTTGTGCACCACGCTCCCATACTCGAAGCTTGATATGCTCACGGGTAATGATTTGCATAAAGCCAACATTAGTCCGTTTTGGGAAGCGCTCATGGTGTTCTATCAGCGGTCCTAAAATATCGACATCAGCGGTATTTATATCATCAACTTCGATAATACAGTGTGGATTACCCATGGAGACTGCGCCACAAAAAATGGTGTGCTCATTGGCTCTTAGCACATAAGTGAGCTCACTTTGCTGTGCTTTGAATGGAATATCTTGTGGTGCGAATTGCGGTGTTCCCATATTGACGGTGACCTGACCATCTTTTTCGGTATATAAGGTAATGTCTCCGCCCTTAGTCGAGACACTCACCTTGTGTTTATTGGTGAGACCTTTCATTCTAATAAAGCGGGCAAAACAGCGCGCACCGTTGCCACATTGCTCGACTTCTGTGCCATCGGCATTAAAAATGCGATAATGGAAATCTAAATCTGGGGAATAAGGCGGCTCGACCAGTAATAATTGATCGAAGCCAATGCCAAAATGTCTATCTGCGAGCTTTTTAATTTGATCGCGCGACAAAAAAACGTTTTGCGTGACGTTATCAATCACCACAAAATCGTTTCCTAAGCCATGCATTTTTGAAAAATTTACAAACATATTACCTAACTATTTAGCCGCTGAATGCGATACAGGATCGCTGTTATTATTCTGAAAGTAACGCTTCGCCTTGCCAGAGCGACTCCAGTGACTCTCTTGCACGCACGACTTGAGTGCGCTCCCCATCGACCATAATTTCTGCCACTCTGGGGCGTGAGTTATAATTTGAGCTCATGGTAAAGCCATAAGCACCGGCGCTGCGCTGCGCAAGTAAATCTCCCGGCAATATAGCTAAACTTCTATCTTTGCCGATAAAATCGCCGGTTTCACACACAGGACCTACGACATCATAGAGGTGCTCTGGTGTGCCATCATTTCTTGGGCTCACGGCAATGATTTCTTGCCAAGCTTGATATAGTGATGGACGCAACATGTCGTTCATACCAGCATCAACAATCGCAAAGTGCTTATCGGCTGTTGGTTTTAAATACTCAACTTTAGTAACCAGTAGGCCAGCGTTGGCAGCGATGGCGCGACCTGGCTCAAAGATCAGTTCCAACTCACTATACGACTCTAATCGCGCAATGACTTGTGCGGCATAAGCACTTGGGTGAGGAGGCTTTTCACCATCATAAGGAACACCGAGTCCACCGCCAATATCTAAGTGGTGAAGTGTGATCCCTGCAGATTTTAAGGTATCAATTAAATCTAATACTTTATCTAATGCTGCTAAAAACGGTTCTACTTCGGTGAGTTGAGAGCCGATATGAAAATCTACTCCAACGATCTTGATCCCCGGTAACGCACAGGCCAATTGATAGACGTCAAATGCTTGTTTGATATCAATACCAAACTTATTCTCTTTCAACCCAGTAGAGATATATGGATGGGTTTTGGCATCGATATCTGGGTTCACCCGAATAGAGACTGGCGCTTGCACTCTCATTTGCGAGGCAATATCCGAGATGCGTTCAAGTTCAGCTTTAGACTCGACATTAAAGCATTTAATTCCTTGCTCAAGGGCAAAGGTAATTTCTTGAGGTGTTTTTGCTACACCAGAAAACACCACTTTTTTAGCATCACCGCCTGCCTTTAATACCCGCGCCAGTTCACCTTGGGAAACAATGTCAAAGCCTGCGCCCATTTTGGCCAGTACATTGAGCACCGCAAGATTACTATTTGCTTTGACTGCATAACATACTAGATGTTTATGACTTGCTGCGGCATCTGTGAATGCACGATAGTGACGCTCTAAAGTTTTGCGTGAATAGACGTAGCACGGCGTACCATATTGCGCGGCAATATCTTTAACGGCAACCTGCTCCGCGTACAGTTCGTTATCTTGATATTGGAAAAAGTCCATTTACTTATCCTTTTCGTCAGCGTTGTTGTGTTCTTGCGATGTTTGTTGTGCGGTCGAGTCACGGTTTTTATCTGCGTCTTCAGGTAAATACAGTGGACCACGCTGCCCGCAAGCTGTTAACGTTAAGATGCTAGTCAATGCTAGGGCAAGTAAGCTAAATTGAGTGTATGTCGCTTTCATTAGATTAATGATGTCAGTGCCTTTATAATCGCAGAGTAACAGAATTCGCGAAAAAAGCAGCTTTTGCGGTTGAAATTTATTCCCTGTATCGGGAAAGCTGGCTGTCGCTTAGCCGTATTTAAGGAGTTAGTCATGACAGATAACGAGTATCATCAGTTAGCCGAAGCGTTAATGTTAACAATTGAAGAGCAGATCGACGATTGTGATGCTGATTTAGATTATGAATCTGCTTCCGGTATTTTAGAAATCATCTTTGCTGATCGCTCTAAGATCATCATCAATAAGCAAGCACCACTGCATCAAGTTTGGGTAGCAACTAAGTTTAATGGCCATCACTTTGAACTACGTGATGATAAATGGATAGATAACCGCTCGGGCGCTGAGTTTTGGCAATTCATGGCCGACGCAGCAACACGCCAAGCGGGTCAAAAAATAGAGTGGCAACACGACTGATGTTAGAATTTGTAGAATATGCTGCCAAAGCGCAGCACAAAGCAACTGTGATCTGGTTACATGGATTAGGCGATTCAGGCAATGGCTTTTTACCGATAGCACCTGAGTTAGATTTACCTGATTCACTGGGTGTGCGGTTTGTTTTTCCTCATGCACCAGTGCAGCCTGTGACAGTAAACGGCGGCATGGAAATGCGTGCTTGGTATGACATCAAAAGCATGGATCTTGAAAATCGTGCAGATGAAACGGGTGTAAGAGAGTCTGCGGCGGCGGTTGCACAGCTAATAGAACAAGAAATTGCAGCAGGGATCCCAGCGGATAAAATTATTCTTGCAGGTTTCTCACAAGGCGGCGTGATAAGTCTACATTTGGCACCTCGCCTATCGCATACACTGGCTGGTGTAATGGCACTGTCTACGTACATGTGTGCACCGCAAAAGCTCAGTGCAGAGGCGGCACAACCTGCGCTAAATATTTTTATGGCACATGGCAGTCACGATCCAGTGGTACCGATGCAAGCTGGGCGTACTGCATACGATGCTCTAGTAAATCAAGGCTACGAGGTTAGCTGGCAGGATTATCCGATGGAGCACCAAGTGTGCATCGAAGAGCTTAAAGCGATCCGAGCGTGGCTAATCTCACGCTTGTCATAGTGAACAGGACATACATATGACTCAACGAATAGTGATCAAAACAAAAATGACAGGGGCTGATCCACAGCCTCGCCGTGTTGAAACCGTCGGGTATCAATATCATTGGCGGCGTATTGTCACTGCGGTATGTGTGGCAAGTTTTGGTGTGACTGCGTTGTCATATGGTGTGTTTACCTCCGTTTATGCAGATGAAGCCGAGCCACAAATCGCGGTGTCAGCGAGCGCAGCCCCTTTGCCAGCTGATGAATTGATCATTCCTCCGCCTAGTGTGTCAGACGTTGAGGTGCGTGAAGTGGCTCAAATGCCTACGGTTGTTGATGAACTTGATGTGGTAGTGAGCGCTGAACCAGTTACAGCTCAAATTATGACAGAGCCTACTGCTGAGGAGCTTCCAGTCGAGCTCGAAAAACCACAACAGACGCCTGTTGAGACAGTGACTGAGCCACCTCAAAATAATGTTCAAACGCAATTTTCGGCAGATGCGCAAGTGGCGAGCGTTGCCTTAAATGCTAAGGTAGACACGAGCCATATTAGCCGTGCGGTGTTGACGTCAGGCATCGAAAATCGCGAGCCAATTAACGTATTAAAACACCTAGTTGAACCGAATAGATTCCAAGAAAAGTTATTTTTCTTTACTGAGATCAAAGGGCTTCAAGGCGAAGTGGTGCAACATTTGTGGTTTCATCAAGACCAATTGATGGCGGATATTACGTTGCCAGTTAGCACGCCGAGATACCGAACGTATTCGAGCAAAAATATTATGCCGAGCCAAACGGGAGAATGGCGCGTTGAAGTGATCACCCAAGGTGGGCAACTGTTGGCACAAAAATCATTTCGAATTTTAGCGAAGGCTCCTTAGGAGCCGACAAGGCAAAACATGACAGATACAAAAAATACTGTGCGCATTGCAACACGTAAAAGCGCATTAGCACTTTGGCAAGCAGAATACGTAAAAGCGCGATTAGAACACTTTCATCCCACACTGACGGTGGAGTTAGTGCCGATGTCGACCAAAGGCGACAAAATCTTGGATACGCCTTTGGCTAAAATTGGTGGTAAAGGTCTGTTTGTTAAAGAGCTAGAACAAGCCATGTTAGAAGGGCGTGCTGATATTGCCGTACACTCAATGAAAGATGTGCCTGTGGACTTTCCAGACGGGTTAGAACTGCATACTATTTGTGAACGTGAAGATCCGCGTGATGCGTTCGTGTCTAATCAATACCAGCACATCAGTGAATTGCCAGCAGGCGCAGTGGTGGGTACCTCTAGTTTGCGTCGTCAATGTCAGATCCGCGAAGCGCGCCCTGATTTAGTGATTAGGGATTTACGTGGTAATGTGAATACCCGCTTGGCTAAATTAGATGCTGGTGAGTATGACGCAATCATATTGGCTGCTGCAGGCCTGATCCGTTTGGAAATGCCAGAGCGTATTGCAAGTTTTGTGTCTGTTGAAGAGTCACTGCCTGCCAATGGACAAGGTGCGGTTGGTATTGAATGTCGCAGCGATGATACACGTATCCAAGCGTTGTTAGCGCCTTTAGAACATGCAGCAACGAGAGCACGAGTCCTTGCAGAAAGAGCGATGAATCGACGCCTAGAAGGGGGCTGTCAGGTACCCATAGGTGCGTATGCTGAGCTGGAGCAAGGCCAGTTATACTTGCGTGGTTTAGTGGGCGCCGTGGATGGAAGTCAAATCCTTCGAGCAGAGCTAACCGGTGATATTGCCAATGCAGAAGCGCTGGGTGTTGAGCTGGCAGAAGCCCTGTTAGCCCAAGGTGCAGACAGTATTTTAGCGGAAGTTTATAGAGACGCTTAATGTGAAATTTGCCATCACTCGGCCGCAAGGAAAAGGAGACGCGCTTGCCACTGAGTTGGCTAAGTTAAATGTATCAGCACTGTGCACACCAGTGCTGACGCTCAATGCGGTTCAAGCATCCCCCCAACAATTACTCAGCGCGTGCGACGCCGATATACTCATTTTTATCTCGCAAGATGCGGTAATGAACTTTGCGCAGCAAATACAAGCAGATGGTTTGTCTGTGCCTTCTACTTGCCAAGTTTTTGCCGTGGGCACACAGACCGCAGATGCGGTGAAATCGCATTTATCACGCCATGCCAAAGTACCCGAGCGTCACGACTCGGAAGGGTTGGTCGCGCTAACTGCACTTCAGTCGGTGCAAGATTTACAGGTTGTGTTAGTGAAAGGGCGCGGTGGTCGTACGCATATTGCAAAAGCACTTAAGTCGCGCGGAGCGAAGGTAAGTACCTGTAATGTATATGAACGATTAGCAGCGCAAAGTCACGCTGATGACTGGTTAGACCTCTGGCGAGGTTCTAAAATAGACGGTATAGTGATCACCAGTAACGCAGCGGTTGATGCGATTTTTAATGCACAACAAGCGGCCAATCAAGCTTGGCTGCAAACCCGTATGTTTGTTGTTGTCAGTGAGCGGACAGCGCAACATCTTAAAATACAGTATAAAATAACCAATACACAAATCGTGGTGAGTCAAGGCGCCAGTACAGAGGCGTTAACACAAACGATAGGTGATTTAAATTCCCAACAGGGCAGCGCAATGACGGAAAAACAGCAAGAAACGTCGGCTTCAATCCCATCGAATGAGCCGCAGCAGGTGGAAACCTATGCAAAAAATAATACGGCCAAATTGAGCAAAACAGCGGTACTGGCTTTGTTGGTCGCTTTGACTGGGGTGGGTGCGGCAGGCGTTGTCTATGTTTATCATCAACAGCAAGTAAGCCAACAAAGTGGTCAAATAGCGCAGCTGACAGCGCAAAATGGGCAGCTACAGTCACAGGTAAATGCGACCCAAGCGGCATTAAACGATATACAAAAACAGTGGCAAGCTCAGCAAAAAACCATGGCTGAACAGCTACAGCAGCAGCAACAACAAGTGCAACAGACATTACAACACACCCTGTCACAAGCTCGTCAGCAAGTGGGTGGTGCGGTGAGCTCTGAGCTGCGTGCACTGGCGCGTTATGCCGAGTTCAAAGCGGCCAGTGAGCGTGACTATCTAGGGGCGGTGATTGTACTCAAGCGCTTGAATGAAGCGCTGTCGGAAGAGTTGGCAACAGATCCCCTTAAATTGGCGATTAACCAAGATATTGCGATGTTACGTGCCTTACCAAAACCCAGCACAGAAGCGGTGTATATGGAATTAGCGGGACTCATCGCGCAGGTTGATAAGCTGCCCTTGAAGACCATTGATAAACCTAAAGAGCGCGCTGTTGAAAGTGCTGAACTCAGTCGTGACATCAGTGACTGGAAGGCTAATCTTGTTCGCAGTTGGAACAATATAAAAGCAGACTTTTTGACAATTCGGCAGCATGATAAACCTGTGATTGACCCATTGTTAGATGCGCAAGAACAGCAATTAATACGTGCGCAGCTACGAAGCTATTTACAACAGGCGCAAACGGCATTCTTAGATAACCAAGCCAGTATTTTTGACCAAGCTTTATCTGGGGCTCAGGTGACTTTAACCAGTTACTATCGTACTGATGAGTCAGCAAGCAACACGGTTTTGGAGCAGATACAAATGTTACAACGCACGGAGCATCTAGTTGTTAAAGCACCTCAACTGGCGACTCCGAAGGCATTGAAGGAGTGGTTGCAATGATACGCTGGTTATTTGTAGTCATATTATTTTTCGTCGTAATGGCAGGTGCCCATATACTGATCGATGAAAAAGGCTATGTCTTGGTATCAGCGGGCGTGTATACCATAGAGAGTACGCTGGTTTCATTAGTATTTATGCTGTGTTTGGCACTCGCTATTGGCGCAATATTATTAAAGATAGGCAAAGCCATATGGCGTGTGATTGCTGGTGTTTCTAAGCGTCGCAGCAAAAAACGCATAGCGCGCCAAGAGGCTGCATTTGAGCAAAGTGTTTGGGCACTGATCAATGGTCAAGACGAGAGTTTAAGCTATGCGCTGCAAAAGGCTGAGTTTCCCGAAAAGTGGCGCGATCAGCAATGTGCAATTCAAGCTAAAGCCGCGCTTCATGCAGGGCAAAAAGTGGTTGCCAGAGAGTATTTACAGCAACTCAGTGAACCCGCACAAAGCAAGGTCAGTCAGCTTTGGCTAGCAGCTGAGCAAGAGGATCAAGCGTTAGAAACTTTAGCCCCGCAAGCGCAAATGAAAAAAGCCTCGCCGACGCAATTACATGCCTATATCAGTGCGCTGTTACAAGCGAGAGATTGGGATACCTTACAGTCGACAATTATGCAGCGTCACAAGCAGTTACACTGGAGCGAATCGCAGTGGGATAGTTTCTTTCATGATTATTTTTCTGCTATTGCCCAGCACACAGATAAAGATCTTCAAGCGTTGCAAAGCGCATTGCCTCGGGGGCTCAGAGCGCTCAGTCACGCTGCTTTTGTCACTGTGTGTGTGCGAACAGGTCAATTGGCGCCAGTTCGTAAAGAGTTGATAAAGCTTTTGAAAAAAGACCAAGTGAGCGAGCTTGCCGAGATTTTACAGCACCTAGATGGTGCGGATATCGAATTGCGCAAATTGGTACAAAGTAAATTGAAAAAACAGCCAGAGCAAAGCGATTTATTGTTTTGCTTGGCATGTTTGGCCAATGGTGAGGGAGATCACAGCTTGGCTGCGAAAATCTTCGATATGTTATCGAATGAGCCGTGGCAAGCACTCTGGCAGCATCAAGCACAGAGGGCATTTGCTAAAACAGGGCAATATGAAAAGGCCTATTTGCTGTTGAGTGACCAGCATCATTAACGAAAAGCCAGCGACAACGCTGGCTTTTTTGTATTTTATTACGTATCAGCATTTTGGCAGTCTAATGTCAGAGGTCTGTTTAGTTTGTTTTTGCGGATAATTGTCCTTGTATCTAAACTTAAGATGCGTATGATCTGAAAAATTTTATCTGCAAACCGAGTGCCTTATGATCAATACCAAACTACCTTTACTTGATTTACACCGCCACTTAGACGGTAATGTGCGTGCTGAAACAATTTTAGACCTCGGTCAAAAATTTAACATGCCGCTGCCAGCACACGATGTTGAGGGCCTTAGGCCGCATGTGCAAGTACTCGATAATGCGCCAAACTTGATGGCATTTTTAGCCAAGCTAGATTGGGGTGTGAAGGTACTGGGTGATTATGATGCATGTCGTCGTATTGCAGTTGAAAATGTTGAAGATGCTATTGCGCAAAATATGGATTACACAGAACTGCGCTTCAGCCCATATTACATGGCAAAAACACATAATTTGCACCCGCAAGGTGTGGTAGAAGCGGTTGTTGATGGTATAAAGTCAGCCAGTGCCGAGCGTGATATTAAAGTGAATTTAATCGGTATTATGTCACGTACTTTTGGTGTCGAAAAATGCCAGTACGAGCTAGATGCACTGTTGGCATTTAAAAATGACTTAGTTGCGATTGATTTGGCGGGTGACGAAATCGGTTTCCCTGGCGAGCTATTCATTGAGCACTTTAAGCAAGTGCGCGATGCGTACCTTGGTTCGACTATTCATGCTGGTGAAGCTAAAGGCGCAAGCAGTATTTGGCAGGCTATTCAAGAGCTCGGTGCCACACGTATCGGACACGGTGTAAAGGCCATTGAAGACCCTAAGCTAATGGACTATTTACGTGATAACCGCATTGGTATTGAGTCTTGCTTAACCAGCAACTTACAAACTAGCACAGTTGCAAGCATTGAAACACACCCACTCAAGCAGTTCTTAGATCATGGTATTTTGGCGACTATCAATACCGATGACCCGGCTGTGCAAGGGGTAGAGCTTGATAATGAGTTTGAAAAAGCAGCGCCTTTAGCTGGCTTGAGCGAGTCGGACATCATAAAAGCACAACACAATGCCATCGAAATTGCATTTTTGAGTGATGCGGATAAGCAAGCGCTTTTGAACAAATACGCTTAATTCATTAAGCTGCTCAGTGCGCTGAGCAGCTTAAATAATTGTCTTTCAATGCCGCGATGACCTGACTGCGTGTCACAATGGCAATCACTTTATCATCTTCCAGTACCGGGTAAATCTTGGGTTTGTTTTGCTGCATTTGAGTGGCTAAATCTACCACTGTGGTTGCCTTAGTGACTGACAGCGTCTCTTTACTCATTAATTCGGCAACTTGATTGCTCCCATCACAGAAATAACTACTTTGCAGAAGCGGGGCAAGCAACTGCTGCTCAGAGATAAAGCCGACGAGGTGGCCTTCACTGTCTTGCACTGGGGCACCAAATAAACCAAATTGCTGTAACTGCGTAATCGCATCAGTAATGTCAGTGTCGGGTGTGATTTTTGGAAATTGTACCGACATGATGTCTGAGATAAATTGTTTTGCCATGATAGCTCTCCTGTTAAGTGATAGAGCTAGTATGGATGATGGATAATCATTTTTAAAATTGATTATTTATATTGTATTGATAGGTTTTATAGATTGAATGCGCGGTTTGGCAACCGCGCATAGCGTGCATTACTTGATAAATGCAAATGCATCCGCGAACATAAAGTCGCGCTGTGCACCGTGATTGATAAAGTCATCACGTACAATACCAATCATGTCGAAACGGCCAGCCATATAAACGCTGTATGGTTCTAATGATACGATGTCTTTCATCACGGCTTGGTGTACATAGCCAGTATGGCCTGTCCAATTGTCAGATGCATTTTCAACAACTGGGATGAATTGGAAATTCGCTTGGCTGTTAGCCCACGCTTCCATTTCTGCTTTTGCATAGAGTGCAGATTCTTCTTTCACACCCCAGTAGAACAACACAGGTTGGTCATAGTTAATTTCAGCGAGGTAGTCAGCCATTGATTTAACGTAAGAAAAGCCAGTACCGCCTGCTAGCAATACTAAAGGTCTTGATTGCTCAGGGCGAACTTGAGAGACACCCAATCCGACTTCTAAATCCACTTCAACATCGTTGCTATGCGCTTCTCTAAGGTGATCAAGCGCTTGCATCGCGTATGAATCGGCACCAGATGCACCAATATGCAGTTCAAGTTCTTGCTTTCTTGACGGGCTGCTGGCAATAGAGAAAGCTCGTTTATCTTTCTCGCCAAGTACGAGTTGTAAATAGTGTCCCGCAGAAAATTCTGCATCATGTTGTGGCTTTAAGAGCACTTTATGAACAAATTCAGTGAGAGGAGAAATGGCCTCTACACGCGCTTTTAGTATTTGCATTTCAAACCTTAATAATTAAGCACTTTGGCGAAAGTATGCGCACTGTAACATATTTGGTCGCAGTTTTGATATATCGTCCGCTGTGATTGTTTCCCCAATTTGTAAACAATCACAACCAACCTGTGCATATAGCTGTGTGCGGTTACGGCTTATCCATAATACCAAGGCTATCCCAGATCTCGTCTACTTTTTGTTTGACCTCGTCATCCATCACGATGGGCACGCCCCATTCACGATCAGTTTCTCCTGGCCATTTATTGGTTGCATCCATGCCCATTTTTGACCCAAGCCCAGATACTGGCGAGGCAAAATCGAGATAATCGATAGGGGTGCTCTCGATCATGGTAGTGTCTCTGGCTGGATCCATACGTGTGGTGATCGCCCAGATAACGTCATTCCAATCTCGAGCATTGACATCATCATCACAGACAATGACAAATTTTGTGTACATAAATTGACGCAAGAAAGACCAGACGCCCATCATCACGCGCTTAGCATGACCTGGATATTGTTTTTTCATTGTCACCACGGCCATGCGATATGAACAGCCTTCTGGTGGCAAATAAAAGTCCACAATTTCAGGAAATTGCTTTTGTAGAATAGGCACGAATACTTCGTTTAATGCCACGCCTAAAATTGCGGGTTCATCAGGTGGACGGCCTGTGTAAGTGCTGTGATAAATCGGATTTTCTCGGTGCGTAATATGCGTGACTGTCATGACCGGGAAGTCATCTACTTCATTATAGTAGCCAGTGTGATCACCGTATGGGCCTTCAGGTGCGGTTTCACCTTGCTCAATGTAGCCTTCTAATACGATTTCTGCGCTGGCAGGAACTTGCAAATCATTTGAAACAGATTTAACTACTTCCGTTTTGCTACCTCTAAGTAGGCCTGCAAATGCGTATTCGCTGAGCGTATCTGGTACGGGCGTTACTGCACCAAGAATGGTTGCAGGATCTGCACCAAGCGCGACTGAAACAGGGTAAGGCTCACCAGGGTGCTCTTTACACCACTCTTGGAAGTCTAGTGCACCGCCGCGGTGGGATAGCCAACGCATGATGATCTTGTTTTTACCAAGTAATTGCTGGCGATAAATACCTAAGTTTTGGCGCTTTTTGTGCGGGCCTTTTGTGACGGTTAAGCCCCAAGTGATAAGAGGAGCTGCATCACCAGGCCAGCAATGTTGGATTGGTAATTTAGTTAAGTCGACTTGATCGCCCGACAGCACAACTTGTTGGCACGGTGCTTTTCTCACTTCTTTCGCAGGCATGTTAAGCACTTGCTTAAAGACCGGGATCTGGCCAATGGCTTCTTTGATGCCTTTTGGCGGCTCAGGCTCTTTTAAAAATGCCAGTAATTTGCCAACTTCACGCAATTCGTTGACATCAGTTTGTCCCATCCCCATGGCAACGCGCTTCGGTGTACCAAAGAGGTTAGCTAACACAGGGATATCAAACCCTTCTGGGTTTTCAAATAAAATAGCGGGTCCGCCAGCTCGTAAAGTACGGTCAGCGATTTCAGTCATCTCTAACTTAGTTGAAATGGGCTGACTAACGCGCACCAGTTCACCTTGCTTTTCTAGCAGCTCGATAAACTCTCTTAAGTCTTTATATTTCATTTTTGCCTTTTACGCAGTGAGTACGCTTATTGGTAGATGGAGTATATCAATTCCCCACCCACAGCACATACTCAAACAGTTCAATATTGGCCAAGTAGACACACAATAATGTAATTATGTGCATACGCTCGCTGTGATATAGGAATTATTAAATTGGGTACGAATTAAGTAAGTATTTGGTTTAACACTGTTCATATTTTTGTCTATGTTATGCACTCTAGAGTTTCAATGCCTTGGTCTATAGGCTATATTCTGTGAGAGTCGACGGAGTATTGGGTGGAGGCGGCTTGAAGACAATAACAAAAATAGCGCAGCGAATACTCTTTGCGTTTATCGGGCTCAATGCCACACAGACTCTTTCGCAAACACTGCCGGCACAAGTGTTTGATAATCACAGCGCTGTGATGCTGCTCATTGAGCCAGACAGTGGTAAAATTGTGCGTGCTAATCAGGCTGCCGCAGATTTTTACGGCTATAACAAAGCACAGCTAGAATCCTTATATATTCAAGAAATTAATCAATTCTCACCGCAGCAAGTAGAAAAAGAGCGATTATCTGCGCTCAATGAAGGGCGTAATTACTTCATTTTTCAACACCGCTTAGCCAATGGTGAAAACCGCACTGTGTCCGTCTACTCTTCTCCCTTTATGGACAAAAATGGCGAGGCTTTGCTGTTTTCGGTGATCCAAGATGTCAGCGCAAGACGTGAGTTGGAGCATGCACTTTGGCATTATCAAAGCAATCTAGAGCAGCAAGTTGCACAGCAAACTCGAGAGATCAAACACGCCAGTACCGTACAAGTTTTTTTGCTCAGCAGTGTGATTGGTATTTTTGTAGGCACGACTGTCATTCTGGGGTGGGGATTTTTACGTTTACGGAGAACGAAAAAGCGCTCTGAATTTCACCGAGCTAGATTGAATGCAATTTTTGATGCCATTGGCGACTATCTCATTTTTACGGACGTCAATGATAAGGTGTTATCTGCCAACCGTGCTGCCTACCAAGATTTAGGTGAATTGGATGACAAAGCGATTGCGGACGTATTGTCGAAATGCGTGTGTTTGGAGCAGCTTCAATTTGAGCCAAAAGAGTGCCAAATTACTACCAATTTCGGTGTTTTAGATGTAGAAATCAGCAAAACGGATGTGTTGGATCATAATGGTGGTTTATACGGCCATATCTTCTTATTACAAAATATTACCCAGCGTTTAGCTGATGAAAAAGAGCAGCGTTTAGCCAGTACGGTCTTTTCGACGACTAGTGAAGGCGTACTAGTCTCTGATAAAGACAACTGTATCCAAATGGTTAATCGCGCTTTTACCGATATCACCGGTTTTACTGGACCTGAAGTCATGGGGAAAACCCCTGCAATTTTTAACTCAGGACGCCATGACACCGCCTATTTTACCCAGTTGTATGATGCGCTCAGTACACGCGGCCACTGGGAAGGGGAAATTTGGAATAAACGTAAAAATGGTGAGGTGTACCCCAGCTGGTTGCAAGTATCTGCGGTGTTTGATCAGCACGGTGCGATTGACATGTATGTGGCTTTGTTCAATGACATTACGTCTCGCAAGCGCAATGAGCAGCTCATGTGGCAACAGGCGAACTTTGATAATTTAACCGATTTGGCTAACCGTCATCACTATCATGCCAAATTTGATATTGCATTGGCACATGCAAAACGCAAGCAAACACGAGTGGCAGTGTGTTTTATCGATTTAGATCGCTTCAAGGCCGTCAACGATACGCTAGGGCATCATATTGGGGATTTACTCCTGATCGAGGCTGCTAATCGGATCAGAGAGTGCACACGAAATTCAGACACCGTCGCGCGTTTAGGTGGGGATGAGTTTGCCTTGTTACTACCTGATATGGATTTGATCAGTGATATGGAAAAGCTTGCAGAGAAAATCTTGAGTGCATTAAGTGCGCCTTTTCATCTTGAAGGACATGAAGCCTATGTGTCTGGCAGTATGGGGATCACCTTTTATCCAGATGATGGCGAAGATCGCAAAGTATTATTGCGTAACGCAGATAGCGCCATGTATAAGGCAAAAGAAAGTGGCCGAAATTGCTATCAGTTTTTCACTACAGCAATGCATGAGCACGCCAAGGCGCGCAGTCAACTTGAGGGGGCACTGCATCGAGCATTGGCCAATCAAGAACTGCGTGTTGTCTATCAACCGATTGTTGGAGGGCAGAAGTTAGGTTGCGAAGCACTGCTGCGCTGGCACAATGACGCTTTGGGTGAAGTCTCTCCAGCTGATTTTATCCCTATCAGTGAAGAGCTGGGGTTGATCATCGCAATGGGTGAGTGGGTGTTATATCAGGCCTGTGCACAAGCGCGTGCATGGTTGACGAAAACCCAGCAGCCATTTTTTGTCTCAGTCAATGTATCTAGTGTGCAATTCAAGCGTCAAAATGTGGTTGCTCTGGTGGCAAAAGTGCTCAAAGACACCGGACTACCAGCCGAAAGCTTGACCCTTGAAATTACAGAAACTGTGCTCGCAGATAATTCAGATGATGTTGAGAAGCAGCTTGCGCAACTACGGGCAATGGGTGTTGGGCTGGCTATTGATGATTTTGGTACTGGGTATTCTTCACTGGGTTACTTAAAACGTTTTCCACTGTCTAAACTTAAAATTGACCGTGCTTTCATTAAAGACTTACCAGATGATGAAGAAGATAAAACCCTCATCAGTGCTATTGTCTCAATGGCCAGTAAGTTAAAGTTAACCGTGATTGCTGAAGGAGTAGAAACACAGGCTCAACTTGCTTTGTTGCAAGCGCTTGGCTGTGACTATACGCAGGGGTACTTCCATGCCAAACCGTGTAATATTAGTGAGTTTGAAGCGTTTCTAAATCAGTATTATGACAATGAAGCTCACTCGCAGATTTGATGCAGGGTACACAGTGAATCTAGCGCGTCCTTGGCTTTAACATTGCCTTGTGCGTGTGCTTTTTTGAGTAGTTCAAAGCCCCGTTGCAGATCTTGCTCACCTCCTTCTGAGGCGATTAACATGGTTGCTAAATTGTACATTCCCCACTGATCTTGATTTTTTGTTGCAAGTTCAAATGCCTTTCTTGCAGCAGTAAAGTCACCTCGTTGGTAAAAATTGATTCCCTGACTATTTTCTGCAGAAAAGATAGCACGCTGATGTTTGGGGAAGTGCGGCAGTGCACGATGCTTGACAATGCCGCCAAGCACATAGATGTCATTTGGGCGATAAACGGCATATATCGCGCCACTTTGGTAGTAAGGCATGACTTGCGTTCTAGAAATATGCCATGGGTCGATTTGAAAGTAATCATCTAACATTAGGTTATCGAGTTGAATAGCGCGTTTTGCATCACGCTTTCGTGCATAGGTATAACGGCCTTGTTTGAGCGTTAATTGTGTGTCACTAACAGCAATGACTTGAGCGATACGATATTGAGGTTGATATACTCTGTCATGTTGCATACGGCCAATATCAATCATGATCACATCGTCAACTTTAGGAGCTTCTAGCCAAGAGTGCTGTATTTGTTGGGTGCGCTGATGTTTAATGATCCAATGAGCACAAATACTAATAATAACAAATGCGATAAGGATTGCTTTGTATCGACCTAGTAATTCAGAGATGATGTCGTGAGAACGAAAAATTGCGTGTTTAATCATCGCCAGCTCCGTGGTTGATCATGTTTATTTTTATTGTCATGCCAAGACAAAGATAACACGCCTTTGTCTTGGCATAAAGCGGGTTTACTTACCGGCCATTTTGGTTTCTGCATTGGCTGCCATCAATGCAAACACAGCATATGCTGCGGTATTTTGCTTCAATTTTTCAGGGTCAACTTTATCCAATGTATCATCTGCAGTGTGGTGGTAATCGAAGTAATCAGTTCCCACTTGGTGTAGATCGAAAATTGGCGCTGATGTGGTCTGTCTCAGTGGAATAAGATCCGGACCACCTCGTGCTTCATTTTTACGAATATATTTTACGCCTAATGGCTTTAATTGCTCTGCAATGGCTCTGACTACAGGTAGAGAAGCGGCATTAACGTTTGACTCAAATGCATAAACAATATCGGCACCAAAGTCAGATTCTGCTGCGGCAACAATATTACTTAGTTGCTTTTCGTAGTGTTTGAAATACGCCTTAGCGCCCCATAAACCCAGTTCTTCAGCTGCAAATAAGACAACGCGAATACTGCGCTCAGGGCGAGTATGATCAGCAATATGCTTAGCAGCTGCCATCGTTAAGGCCACACCTGCACCGTCATCTAGAGCACCAGTGCCAAGATCCCACGAGTCTAAGTGACTACCCAGTAAAACATATTGTTGTGGGTACTTAGAGCCCGTTATTTCACCGATAACATTGTAGCTAGTACCTTCACCTAAATCTTCAGTTTGAATATTAAGTTCAACTTTAACAGGTGTGCCAAGAGCTATCAGACGGGCGAGTTGATCTGCATCTGGGTTTGCAACCGCAGTGGCTGGGATTTTTGTAACACCTTTGGTGTAATGACTGCCACCGGTATGGGCAAATCGGTGGTGACTAGTACTGACTGAGCGCATCATGTAAGCGATTGCGCCTTTTTTAGCTGCCTCTACAGCGCCTTTATTACGGGCTTTTACCGCAGGGCCGTAGCCATTGCCGTCGATAGCTCGGTTCATACGGTAATTAATAAACGCGATCTTACCTTCTAAGCTGCCCGCTGGAGCAGCAATTAATTCGTCGAAAGTTTCAAATAAGACGACTTCGCCAGACAGGCCTTTTTTTGGTGTACTGATACTATTGCCAAGGGCTGTAAGGTGAAGGGGTTGCTTACTAGGCGTTAAAATAAACGCAGACTCGTGATAACGTCGCCATTCTGGAAATTTGGAAGGTTCCAACCATACTTTATCAAAACCAAGTTTTTGAAACTTTTGCTTCGCCCATGCAACAGCCATCTTATCATTTTCAGTGCCTGGTAATCGCGGTCCAACTTCTGTCGTGAGTGATTCCACTAATTGCCAGCTTAGATCACTATGACGGGCGTGCTCGCGCACTTTTTCTACCATCTCCAACTCAGCGTTTGTAAATTCTTGCGCGTGAGTGATATGGCTTGTGCACAGTGCCACAAGCGGCAGTATGCTGGATTTTATCAGCGTACGAAATGCATGTTTCATGAATAATCCTTGATAGATAAATTGAGTTTCATTTTGACATTGAAAGTATTTAATTTAAACGTTAATAAGATGAATGACATGAATATGCACTGTAGGATTATTGTTTTTTTATACTGAATAATACGTCACTTTGATTTGTGAAAGTAGGTAGACGCTTATATATCAAGCCCTGTCGATATTTGTTAAAATTGGCTTACTTTGATTTGTTAGGACATTCATGTGAATTTGCAATTTTCTCAACTACCACTGCGCCAAGAGTTGCAGGCTTCTTTGTCTAAGGCTGGCTTTAGTAAAATGACGCCTATTCAAGCGCAGGCTTTACCCGAGTTATTAAATGGCAAGGATGTTGTTGCACAAGCTAAAACGGGTTCTGGTAAAACACTGGCATTTAGTTTGGCTGTTTTACAAGCGTTAGATTCAAGTACTCAGCAAATTCAGGGGCTTATTTTGGCGCCGACACGAGAACTTGCATCGCAAGTTGCTGATGAAGTGAGAAAATTGGCGAAGTCATTAGCTAATATCAAGGTGTTGACGATTTGTGGGGGAGAGCCGATTGGTCCACAGATTAGCTCATTAGAACATGGAGCTCACATTGTAGTGGGTACGCCAGGGCGTATTGAGGAGCATTTGTTTAAGGGCACACTAGATTTAACTGGCGTTAGTCACTTTGTGTTGGATGAAGCTGATCAAATGTTGGAGATGGGTTTCATTGATGCAATTGAAAACATCGCTGTTTATTTATCTCCTACTCGTCAGACGATGATGTTTAGTGCGACGTACCCGAAAGATATAGAAAAGCTCGCAACGCAGTTTATGCACTCGCCAGAGGTCGTTAAAGGTGAAACTGAAGCACTGAATAAGCAAATCAAACAGCAGTTTTTTCATCTTAAAAACAATAAGCTGCGTTTTAATACGTTAAAACTATTGTTGCTACAGCATAAACCACAAAGCTGTATTGTGTTTTGTAACACTAAAGTCGAAACGAAAAAACTATACTCTGAGTTACAGCAAACTGGTCTACAAGTTGCGGCTTTGCATGGTGACTTAGCACAAATTGAGCGCCAACGTATGTTACTGCGTTTTGCCAACAAAAGTGCCTCAATTCTTGTGGCGACAGATGTGGCGGCACGCGGGCTGGATATTGATGATATCGATATGGTGATTAACTATCACATGGCGCTTGAACCGCAAACCCATGTACACCGTGTTGGTCGTACTGGTCGAGGCGGTAAAAAAGGCTTTGCTTGCTCGCTTTATGGCGAAAATGAAACGTTTAAAGTTAAACAATTAAGTGATTTGTATGAGCGAGAGTTTAATCCATCTCCAACACCGCCGCTTAGTTTGTTAGATAAGCCGGTATACAAGCCAAGTATGGTCACTGTGGTACTGGATGTTGGCAAAAAGCAGAAAGTGAGAGCAGGTGACATTGTAGGTTGCCTAACAGGTGAAAATGGCATCAGTAGTGCGCAGATTGGAAATATTACTGTGCAAGACAACCAAGCCTATGTGGCCATTTATCGTGATGCAGTAAAGCCTGCTATTCGCAAATTACAGGCTGATAAAATAAAAGGTAAACGCATTAAAGCCAAGCGTCTTGTGTAAATATTAGCAGCTCACAGGCAGCCTTTAAGCTGTTCATATTCACTTTTTATTTGTTGAAAAGCACGTGTAGAGCCACCTTTATCTGGGTGGTTTTCTATGGCGAGTTGTCGCCAGCGCTTTTGTAATTCTGTTGCACAAAAATGTTCTGACAGTTGCCATTTTTTTAGTAATTGTGTGCGTTCAGAGGTACACATCGGCACATGAGAGGCATACCTTTTCCAGAATCCGTTTAATAGCGCTTCTATTTCGTCACTATTGGTATCGTAATTATACCAATCTAAGTAATAATCTTTTAATGGGTCGGCTTTTTGGAGTGCTTGCTCATTATACATGGTTTGAGCTGAGACTTTCTGTTGTAAGTAGATGTCGAGATTGGATATGTGGACGTCGTAACCACTTGACTGCAACTCATGTTGTAATTGATATAACGCATTCATGATAAGAAAGTTCTTTTTAAATAATTCTTTATGAGGATCTGAATCTAACTCTGGTAAGGCGTTGTTTTTACTTATTCGGCTCGCTAATTCATGCACCTTTAGATGCTCGCCAGTCGAGATAATTTCAAAAATAATATCAAGTAATGGGTTGGTCATTGTCCGGTCTGTAAACATAGTGTATCTTCATTGCCTAAGGTATTGTTGATGAAATATTACGCTATTGCAAATTAGGATTAGCACGGATGGCATTGAGAAATACATGCTGTATGTTGATGGTGGTACTGGGACTCAGTTTTCAGGCCATGGCATCAGTAGTGTCTAATGAAATTCAGACATTGGAACAGCAAATAGGAAATATTGCTCACCTAGATAACTGGCAAGAGCAAAAAATGGCTGCGGAGCAGCTATTAAACCACCCTCAACTGCAATTAAAGCAACGTTTTTCTTTACTGCAAAATATGGGGAATACGGCTTTTTCACTGGGTCGTTACAACGATGGCATCGGTTACTTTAAAACACTTGAGCTGGCGGTAGAGGAACAGGGAGATCCACTGTGGTTGTTCAAGGCGATAAAAATGCAAGGTGTAGGTTGGTATCATGCCGGTGGTTTTTCTGCGGCTAAGATTGAGTATGAACGGGCCTTGATACTTGCAAAAAATCACTCACCAGCCATAGAAGTGGCGCACATTCAAAATAACCTCGGGTTAGCTTACTTAAAACTTCATGACTTATTAAACGCCCTTTCTTCATTTACTGAGGCGCATTCCTTATATCAGTCACATGGCAACGAGCAAGATGAGGCTGACATTATTCTAAATATTACAGGTGTGTATATACGCTTACTCCGTTATGAAAAAGCAGAAACCTTGTTACTTAAAGCCATTAAGCTGTTTGATAAATTGTCTGATGGGCGCGGCATGGCTTTAGCTCAAGCAAATTTAGGGGTCATTTACACTCAAACGGATAGACTCGAGGAAGCGCGCACATTTTTACAGCGCGCAGCTGATTATTATGAAGCAGCCAATGATGTCACCTTTTTATCCTACGAGTATACGAACTTAGCGAGAGTGAGTATTGTGCTAGGTGAGTTTGAGCGTGCCGAAGTGGAGGCAAATTTTGCGGTTTATTATGCTGAAAAGTCGGAAAATTTAGAAAGTATGGCACAGGCTCTGCACATCAGAGCTCAGTTAGATTTCGTTCAAGGTAAAATTGTATCGGCCATAGAGGCCGCTCAACAGAGTGTGGAAATCAGCTTGAAGTTAGGGGGGTCACTCCTGGCCAATCAATCTATGTCGATTCTTGCATTGGCAAAAGCCGCACAAGGAGATACGGCCCAAGCATTGTCGATTATGATTGAATACAATCGAGTACGCTCAAAGCTACTTAACCAAGCTCTGTTCAAAGAGTCGGAAAAATACCAAAAGCAGTTTGAAGAAGGGGAGTTAAGCCAAGAACTTGCCAAACTCAAGCAAGCTCAGCAGCTACAAGAGCTGAAAAGCCATCAGCAACAACAGTTGATTTGGATGGGGTGCCTAGTGGTTATTTTTGCGCTGCTAGCATCTGTTGCTTGGTATCGACGTAGTTTAGAGCGCAAAGCAAAGTTAGATTTGCGTCACGAAGTTGCGCAACGAACAGCTGAACTACAAAAAACGGCGGATCAGCTGCGCAATGCGAATCAAATTAAAAGCCAATTTTTGGCAAATATTAGTCATGAAATCAGAACACCACTGACAGCAATCCTTGGCTACAGTGAGAATATGCTCAGAGAAAACCAGCATAATGTCGACCTTCAGGAGCCACTTGAGGTGCTGCATCGTCAGGGCGTACACTTAAAAGAGTTGATCAGCGATGTACTCGATTTGAGCAAAATAGAAGCTGAGCAACTTGAGTTAGAAATGACCGAGTTTAATGTGGAAGCACTGCTCACTGATATTACCGATATGTTTCACCACCCTTGTATGGAAAAGTCACTTGAGTTGATAGTTGACCATCGACTTGAGACACCATATTGGGTGTGCTTGGATTATGTTAGGGTTAAGCAGGTGCTAATCAACTTGCTGAGCAATGCCATCAAGTTTACCAAAAAAGGGCATGTTGAACTGATCGCTGAACCTTCTGAAGAAGGGTTGTTATTCACAGTAAGTGATACAGGGATCGGTATGCCTGTTTCTCAGCTAGAAAAAATATTCGACTATTTTCAGCAGGGAGATAACAGTATTACACGACGGTTTGGCGGCTCAGGGCTAGGTTTGAGTTTATCTCAGCAGCTAGCCACTATGATGGGAGGGACCATCAGAGCCAGCAGTGAGCTCCATATCGGGAGCCGTTTTTCGTTTTGGCTGCCTTGTCAGCGACTCAATGCTTCGCATTATCAGACAGTTTCACAGCAGCCTAGCATTGGTGTTAGTGCCATGTTTAGCGGCGAGGTCTTAGTTGCAGAAGATCATGATGATAATAGAGTGCTATTTGAACGTATTTTAGTTCAGCTAGGCGTTAAGGTTGAATCGGCTTGCAATGGTCGGGAAGCTGTTGAGAAATGCCTCAGTAGCTTTCCTGATTTGGTTTTGATGGATATACAAATGCCAGAAATGGATGGATTGGAGGCGCTTAAGTTATTGCGTCAAGCTGGTTATGAAGGACCAGTGTATGCGCTCACTGCCAATGTGATGGAACATGAAATCAGTTATTACCTAGAATATGGGTTTGCCGGTCATCTAAGTAAGCCTATTGAGCATAACAAATTAGTATCTGTCCTACACAGTGAATTAGATGAAGCCTGTGATACACCGTCTCATGGTGAGATAAGTATCGATATGACTGATTTAAGACAAAGCTTTGCATCGACTTTGGAGCAAGAGCGATATAAGTTAATTGATCTATGGCAAGACAATGATCACGACGGGTTACAATATCACTGTCATAAAATCGCAGGGGCCGCATCGGTATTTGGTTTTACAGCAATAGCGGACATCGCAAAGCAATTTGAACAAGCTCTTAAAGAGCAAAAAAGTGCGCAATATCAGGATTTGTTCTTGATTCTATGCGATGAACTAAAAGTGCAGGCGTATTCAGAACAGTTCGATGTCACTGGAGTCTAGATCATCGGGCTGTGAGCTGGGCTTTTTCTCTATTTCAGATGTAGTCTGGTGTGTTCTACTTTTATCTACTCGTGGATCTAGGTCAGGCTCAGGCGTTTCCGTTTTAAAAATACTGAGTTTGTCATGAATACTCGAAGAGAGATTTAATAAATCAGCGCTTGAAACCGCTTGTATTTTAGAGCTAGATAAAGCGTCTGAATTGAGCTCGACCATGGACTCAATACTTGACTGAGCCTCGTCTGATACCACTTTTTGTTGGGATACCTGAGAATGAATACTGTGCGACATGTCGTTGATCTCTAACATAGCATGTTCTATTTGATCGACTTCTTTGGTTGACTCTTCAGATAGCTGAACAGTCTTATCTGTTTCTTCTAGTGCTAACAGCATCAATGAATGTGCGCTATCCGTGCCAGCTTGAATTTTGCTGACCATTGCACGGACTTCTTGTGTTGACTGGCTGGTTCGTGCTGCTAAGTTACGTACTTCATCAGCGACAACAGCAAAACCTCTTCCTTGCTCTCCTGCTCGAGCAGCTTCAATAGCGGCATTCAAGGCCAATAGATTCGTTTGGTCTGCAATGGCGTTTATAACGTCGATAACGCTACTGATTGCATCACTATCCGTCTTTAACGTTTCAATCTGTGTGCTAGTTTGACGAATATGATTCGCTAGGCTGAGTAAGCTCTGTTGGCTATTATCTGTATCGATACGTGTTTTTTTCACAGCTTCAGTTGCGCTTGCTACTGAGTTATAGATTTTCTCTAAATTTTCATCGAGCTCTCGTGAGACTACCAACATGCGATTGATTGAGCCTGCTAAGTCCTCGCCATGGGCATGTTGTATGGTGGCTTTTTGCGTCATTGACGCGTAGGTATCTCTCAAGTCATCCGCCATGGGGGATAGTCGAGCAGAGCAAGCGTAGACTTCGCAGATAAGGTGCTCAATGGTGGCAAGACCCGCATTGAGGGCGAGGCAAGTTTGCGGTAACTGCTTGTCCTTATCATCAAAGCGATAGGTTAAGTCTATTTGCGTATCACTGAGCAAAGCTTTGACTAAATTATCTAAGTAACTGCCCTTGTTAGTATGCTTTGAAATCATCAAATAGATGACGAAGGAGCTGATTAGCATTAAGGAACAAACAATAAGCGTGGCAGTAAAAGAAATATCAAAATAAATGGCGCATAGTACCGTAATAATAATGTTGGCGGATGTAGTACTGACAACACCGACGTTTAAACGCATCTACTTGAAACTCCTTTCTATGAGCTTAAAAACGAAAGCTTTTTCCAATTAGACTAATAGGTATAGCCTAGTTCAAAAAGAAATCCAAGTTGGCAAGAGACGAAAAAAAACCTGCCGTAGCAGGTTTTTTTATTATTTTCGCTTCATGGAGTCGAAGAACTCGTCATTCGTTTTACTCATCGATAGTTTATCGATGAGGAATTCCATGGCGTCAATTTCACTCATTTCATGTACGATCTTACGTAAGATCCACATCTTTTGTAATTCGTCTGGTTTCGTCAGTAGTTCTTCGCGACGAGTACCTGAGCGGTTGAAGTCTATTGCAGGGAATACACGCTTTTCAGCAATCTTACGATTTAAGTGTAGTTCCATGTTACCAGTACCCTTAAACTCTTCGTAGATAACTTCGTCCATCTTAGAGCCAGTATCAATAAGTGCTGTTGCAATAATTGTTAAACTACCGCCTTCTTCAACGTTACGTGCGGCACCAAAGAAGCGTTTTGGTTTGTGAAGGGCGTTTGCATCAACACCACCTGTTAGTACTTTACCAGATGAAGGAATAACTGTGTTGTATGCACGGGCTAAACGAGTAATTGAGTCAAGCAAGATAACAACATCTTTTTTGTGCTCTACAAGACGTTTTGCTTTCTCAATAACCATTTCTGCGACTTGTACGTGGCGGCTTGCTGGCTCATCGAATGTTGATGCGACTACTTCACCTTGTACTAAGCGCTGCATCTCAGTTACTTCTTCAGGACGCTCATCGATAAGCAGTACCATTAAGGTCGCATCTGGGTTGTTGTATGAGATAGATTGCGCAATGTTTTGCAGTAACATTGTTTTACCAGCTTTTGGCGGTGCTACGATAAGTGCTCGTTGACCTTTACCGATTGGTGAAGCTAGATCTAAAACACGTGCAGTAATATCTTCAGTACTGCCGTTACCGCGCTGCATAACTAAACGCTCATTCGCATGGATAGGCGTTAAGTTTTCGAATAATATTTTTGTTCTTGAGTTCTCTGGCTTATCAAAGTTTACTTCGTTCACTTTTAATAGTGCGAAGTAACGTTCGCCATCTTTAGGTGGACGGATCAGACCGCTAATTGAATCACCAGTACGCAAACTGAAGCGTCTGATTTGACTCGGCGATACATAGATGTCATCTGGCCCTGCTAAATATGAAGCTTCGGAAGAGCGTAAAAAGCCAAAGCCGTCTTGGAGAATTTCTAAAACACCGCCGCCGTAAATGTTTTCGCCGCTCTTAGCATGCGCTTTCAAAATAGCAAAAATAATATCTTGTTTTCTTAGACGGGCTACGTTTTCGAGTCCCATTGACTCGGCAAGTTTTACAAGCTCATTTATTGACTTGTCTTTAAGTTCGCGTAAATGCATATTGGTGGGTTCTTTAATTAACGTTGTCTTCTCGTCGCACGAGGGATTGAGTTGATATTCGATAAAAGGTTAGTGGCTCTATAAGTTAGCAGCTAGCTAGCGAGTCGTCCAGTCTTTATACAAAAAATAAATCCATTTATTTATTGGTGGTCGCTAGGAAGCAAAAACCCAAATACGCTGTATTTGGGTTTTTTTAGGTTTTAAACGTTATCGTTTAAGAACTCAACAAGTTGAGTTTTAGATAATGCACCTACTTTAGTCGCAGCAACCGCACCATCTTTGAAAAGAAGTAGAGTAGGAATACCACGAATGCCAAATTTACCAGGTGTACCTGAGTTTTGGTCAATATTTAGTTTACCAATGCTTACTTTACCTGCAAACTCTTCTGCAACTTCATCAAGAATTGGGGCAATCATCTTACAAGGACCACACCACTCAGCCCAAAAGTCCACAAGAACTGGACCGCTTGCATTTAGTACGTCAGCTTCAAAGCTATCGTCAGTTAATTGAATTATTTTGTCGCTCATTATGTTCTCCGATAGAAATTTGGCGAATTATTTAGTGCGTATTTAAACACTCTTGTTTCTTATTGCAAGTTTAAACGTTATGCTTTATTGCTATGACTAAGACACATTTGACCAACACGAAATTTTCAGACTTTGCTTTAGCACCGGAAGTGGTCGCCGGTTTAACAGCGAATGGCTTCGATCATTGTACGCCAATTCAAGCAAAGTGTATGCCTTACGTATGTGAAGGCAGGGACATTGCGGGTCAAGCGCAAACAGGAACAGGTAAAACATTAGCGTTCCTAACCGCGACTTGTCATCGTTTAATGCAAACGCAACCAGAGCAGCAAACTTCGGGACAGCCGCGTGCTATTATCATGGCACCGACACGAGAGCTTGCAATACAAATTCACAAAGATGCTCAAATTATCGCACCACACTGTAAATTAAATCTAGGTTTAGTATATGGTGGCGAAGAATACGAAAAACAACGGGCGCAGTTAGAAAAAGGTGTCGATATCTTAATTGGCACAACAGGCAGGCTTATTGATTTTTACAAACAAGGTGCATTTAACCTAAATAGTATCGAAGTTGTGGTCCTTGATGAAGCAGACCGTATGTTTGATTTAGGCTTTATTAAAGATATTCGATATTTATTTAACCGCATGCCTGGCACGCAAGAACGTATGAATTTACTCTTCTCTGCTACCTTGTCTTATCGTGTGCAAGAGTTGGCCTTTGAGCATATGCATA
This sequence comes from Pseudoalteromonas umbrosa, assembly GCF_030125375.1. Classification (GTDB taxonomy): domain Bacteria; phylum Pseudomonadota; class Gammaproteobacteria; order Enterobacterales; family Alteromonadaceae; genus Pseudoalteromonas; species Pseudoalteromonas umbrosa. The sequence continues at coordinate 195,892 of NZ_JASJUU010000010.1, forward strand.
ACCCCATTCATGTTCAGATTGAACCTGATGTCAAAACGGGTAAACGTATCCAAGAGGAATTATTTCAGCCTTCTCAAGAGGACAAATTACCTTTACTTTTAACCTTAATAGAGGAAGAGTGGCCAGATAAAGCAATCGTTTTTGCTAATACCAAGCATAGCTGTGAAAACGTGTATGAGTGGTTAAAAGCGGATGGTCATCGTGTTGGTTTATTAACGGGTGATGTAAATCAAAAAAAGCGTCTATCTATTTTGACAAAGTTTACCAAAGGTGAATTAGATCTATTGGTGGCTACTGATGTTGCTGCTCGTGGTTTACATATTCCAGAAGTAAGTCATGTTTTTAACTTTGATCTACCAGATGATAGAGAAGATTATGTTCACCGTATTGGGCGTACTGGTCGAGCTGGGGCTTCCGGACATGCAATAAGTTTCGCATGTGAGCAATATGCATACAATCTACATGAAATCGAAGAGTATATTGACCATGCAATTCCAATTTCACAGTATGATAAATCTGCATTGCTAGATGATATAAAAGCACCGGTTAAACAGCATCGTAGAAATTACCAGTCAGGCCCTAGGAAACGTGGCAACACTCGTCGACAAGGTAATTACCATAAATCAGCGCCTAAACACGGTTAGAAGTAGTAAAGGTTAGTAGAGGTTACAAGCGTGGGATACAACTCACCACTTAACAATGTATATGCTGTAATTGACTTGGGCTCTAATAGTTTTCATATGCTTATTGCGAAGCATATGGCTGGTGGAGTCCATACGATTGGCAGAGTAAAACGCAAAGTGAGATTAGCCGCAGGGTTAAATGAACAAAATGTTTTATCACAAGAAGCGATGGAACGCGGGTGGGAATGTCTGTCTTTATTTGCAGAAAGACTACAGGATATTCCAGCGCAAAATATTAAAATTGTTGCGACGGCCACATTACGTTTAGCGACGAATGCGGATGAGTTTAAGCAACGAGCTGAAAGTATACTGAGCCATAAAATTGAGGTTATCAGTGGTGAATTAGAAGCTTGTACTATCTACAAAGGCGTTGCCCATACATCAGCTTGTCATGGCAAGCAGCTTGTAGTTGACATAGGCGGGGCTAGTACCGAAGTTGTAATCGGAAGGGGCTTTGATGCGCAGATTTATCAAAGCCTGAATATGGGCTGTGTAACCTATCTTGAAAAATATTTTAAAGACGATAGGTTAAGCGATGAAAACTTTGCAAACTCAATTGCAGCAGCGCAAAAGACGATTGCCCCTTATGTTGAAGCTTTTCAGCAAGTAGGTTGGGAACTTGCTATTGGTGCTTCTGGTACAGTGCAAGCTATCCAAGAGATATTCTCGGCGCTCGGCTTAGACGAATACTTATCCCTTGATAAGTTGTACCATATAAAAAGCCTTGCTATAGAGTGTCAAACGATCCCTCAGCTGGACCTTCCAGGTTTAAGTGAAGAAAGGCGTCTCGTGTTTGTTTCTGGGCTGGCCATTCTAATAGCGTTATTTGAGTCACTTGAAATTGAAAGTATGGGCCTTGCAGGTGGTGCACTTCGAGAAGGTGTTCTTTATAGCATGATTGAAGACTTGAGTGTTGCGGATATAAGAAAGCGCACATTAAGTTGCTTTATTGCACGTTATCACGTGGATAACTTGCAGGCGCAGCGAGTTTTTGAAATCAGTAACGGTTTTTTAAACCAGCTCAAAGGCTATTGGTCTGTTGATATGTGCTTTGGTAGTGATGCACTTAAAGCTGCATCTGTGATGCATGAGATTGGGTTGTTAATAGACTTTAAAGAGTATCATCTGCACAGTGCATATATATTGAACAACAGTGTGATGCCAGGTTATACACGAGCGCAGAAACAATTGGTTGCTGCGTTAGTTAGTTGCCATCGCTTAGATATAGATGCAGAGTTATTTTCACAGTTGGGTGTGAATCAACACTTAGCGGAAATATTAATTAGATTGTTACGTATCGGTGTAATTTTATCGATGCGTCGACAAGATGACGTTTTACCGGAACTATTCTTGACGGCTTCAGAGCCAGAGACATTAACACTGACAATGCCAAAAAGCTGGCTAGATGCACATCCATTAATGCGCACTGAGTTAGAACAGGAAGCACGTTATCAGGAAAAGTGTGGTTGGCTTTTGAAAGTGGAAAGTGAATAGCCTTCTTGACTGAAAAATCACCAGAAAGATGCTGTGGTGGTTTGTTTTTGTTCGATTGAGCGTTTTTTTGTTTTTTTATAGAAAAAACGCTTGATCAAAACTTTGAACGCCCTATAATGCGCACCCACTGACACGGCGGGATGCGAGAGAAAACGCAAACTAAAGTGAAGGTTAAAGTTAAATTGAAAGGTTAATTAAAAAAATTAAATTTTCTAGTTGACTTTAAAAGTGAAGCGGTTAATATGGCGCTCCACTTAGCAGCAACGCTGCGGTAGCTAACCAAGGGTTAGTTACACTGTTCTTTAAAAATATGAAGCAATCATCTGTGTGGGCACTCGTACAGATTGAGTTCTAACAAAATATTTAGAGTCTCAATTT
>NZ_JASJUU010000022.1 GCF_030125375.1 Pseudoalteromonas umbrosa
CGTATACTTTTGCAAGTACGTTAGTGATTGCTGCTGTTAGAGTTGTTTTACCGTGGTCAACGTGGCCGATTGTACCTACGTTTACGTGCGGTTTCGAACGTTCAAACTTTTCTTTTGCCATTTTAAAATTTCCTATAAAGAAATTAAAGTCCAGTCCTAAGACCGGACCGAACTAAAATTACTTAACAGCGCGAGCTGCAATTATTGCGTCGGCAACGTTTTTCGCCGCTTCTGCGTACTTGGAGAATTCCATTGAGTACGAAGCACGACCTTGCGTTGCAGAACGTAAATCAGTTGCATAACCGAACATTTCAGACAGTGGTACTTGTGCATTGACAAGCTTAAGACCACCAAAAGCGTCTTCCATGCCTTCGATCATGCCGCGACGACGATTTAAGTCGCCTACTACGTCACCCATGTTTTCTTCAGGGGTAGTGACTTCAACTTTCATAACAGGTTCTAAAAGCACTGGTTGCGCTTCTAAAGCACCATTTCTGAAGCCCATTGAACCGGCGATCTTAAAGGCCATTTCATTTGAGTCAACGTCGTGGAAAGAGCCGTCAAATAACGTCGCTTTCACACCTAACAGAGGATAGCCCGCAAGCACACCTTGTTTCATTTGCTCTTGAATACCTTTATCAACCGCTGGAATGTATTCCTTAGGAACCGTACCGCCTACGATTTCATTAACGAATTCGTAAGTTGGTGCGTCTTCATCAGAAAAGTCCATTGGTTCCAATTTCAGCCATACGTGACCATATTGACCACGACCACCAGATTGACGTACGAACTTACCTTCAGCTTCTACAGAACCACGAATGGTTTCTCTGTATGCCACTTGTGGCTTACCAACGTTACATACAACGTTGAATTCACGTTTCATACGGTCAACAATGATATCTAGGTGAAGTTCACCCATACCAGAGATGATCGTTTGACCTGACTCTTCGTCAGTTTCAACACGGAAAGACGGATCTTCTGCAGCTAGTTTACCTAGCGCAATGCCCATTTTTTCCTGATCAGCGACTGTTTTCGGCTCTACCGCTACTGAGATCACTGGCTCTGGGAATTCCATACGCTCTAATGTGATCACTGAATCTTGAGAACAAAGCGTGTCACCAGTGGTAACGTCTTTAAGTCCAATCGCAGCAGCAATATCACCGGCGCGAACTTCTTTAATTTCTTCGCGCGAATTTGAGTGCATCTGAACAATACGACCAAAACGCTCTTTCTTACCCTTAACAGGGTTATAGACAGAGTCACCTTGACCAACTGTACCAGAATAAACTCGGAAGAAAGTCAATGTACCAACAAACGGGTCTGTCGCAATCTTGAACGCCAACGCCGCAAACGGCGCGTCGTCACTTGCTGGACGAGTAGCTTCAGAGTCGTCCTCAAGGATACCCTGAATCTCTTTAACCTCTGTTGGTGAAGGCATGAATTCAATCACAGCATCAAGCACAGCTTGAACACCTTTGTTTTTGAATGCACTACCACATGACATTGGCACAATTTCATTGCTCAATGTTAGTTGGCGAATCGCAGATTTAATCTCTTCTTCGCTCAACTCACCTTCTTCTAAATATTTGTCCATTAGTTCTTCAGTCGCTTCAGCTGCACTTTCAACTAAGTGAGAGTGCCACTCTTCAGCTAAATCCTGAAGTTCTGCCGGGATCTCTTCATAAGTGAAAGTCATGCCCTGGTCACTTTCGTTCCAGTTAATGGCTTTCATTTTGATGAGATCTATAACACCTTTAAATTCGTCTTCAGCACCAATTGGTAACTGAATAGGCACAGGTGTCGCACCAAGACGGTCTTTCACCTGATCCACAACTGCCAAGAAATCTGCACCAGTACGGTCCATCTTGTTAACGAAGATCATACGAGGAACTTCGTATTTATTGGCTTGACGCCAAACAGTTTCTGTTTGTGGTTGTACGCCTGATGAAGCACAAAGAACAACAACTGCACCATCAAGTACACGCAAAGAGCGTTCTACTTCGATAGTAAAGTCTACGTGTCCTGGAGTATCAATGATATTGATGCGATGCTCAGGGAACTGAGCATCCATACCTTTCCAGAAACACGTTGTCGCAGCAGAAGTGATGGTAATACCACGCTCCTGCTCCTGCTCCATCCAGTCCATAGTTGCAGCACCATCATGTACCTCACCAATTTTGTGAGATAAGCCCGTGTAATAAAGTACACGTTCTGTCGTGGTGGTTTTACCTGCATCTACGTGAGCACAGATACCGATGTTACGGTAGCGCTCAATTGGAGTAGTACGTGCCATAATATCCTCTTAAAGGTCTTGGGCAGATTACCAACGGTAGTGAGCGAATGCTTTGTTCGCTTCAGCCATACGGTGAACGTCTTCACGTTTCTTAACCGCAGTGCCTTTGTTTTCCGCAGCGTCAAGGATCTCTTGTGCAAGACGAAGACCCATTGATTTCTCGCCACGCTTACGTGCAGAGTCTACTAACCAACGCATACCTAATGCGTTGCGACGAACTGGACGTACTTCAACTGGTACTTGGTATGTAGAACCACCAACACGACGAGACTTAACCTCAACCGCAGGGCGTACATTTTCAAGTGCAGCTTCAAAGATTTCTAGGTGCGACTTGCCTGATTTTTCAGCAGCCACGTCTAGCGCACCGTATACGATTTTTTCAGCAGTAGATTTCTTGCCGTCTAACATTACTACGTTAACGAATTTAGCAAGAAGTTCTGATCCGAACTTCGGATCTGGAAGAATTTTACGTTGACCTATTACGCGTCTTCTAGGCATTTTATCTCTCCGATATCTTCAGGTTCGTTTTTTTCAACGAATACCCAAAACAAATTATTCAATATTAAAACTTAAGTGCTTGGCCTTACTAACGGAGAACCATTAGCCCTTAGGACGTTTTGCACCGTACTTAGAACGACCTTGTTTACGATCGTTAACACCCGCACAGTCAAGCGCACCACGTACAGTGTGGAAACGCACACCTGGTAAGTCTTTAACACGACCACCACGGATAAGGATTACACTGTGCTCTTGAAGGTTGTGGCCTTCACCGCCAATGTAAGAAGTTACTTCGAAACCGTTCGTAAGACGAACACGCGCTACTTTACGTAATGCAGAGTTTGGTTTCTTTGGTGTAGTTGTATATACACGAGTACATACACCACGCTTTTGAGGACAAGCTTTAAGAGCAGCAGAGTTGCTCTTTGTAACCTTGCTGCGACGTGGCTTACGTACTAGCTGGTTAATAGTTGCCATTAAATAGCTCCTGATTAGTTAAAATTACTACTGAAAAAATAAAATCGACCCAAATTTTCCTTCCATTTTAATGGAACGAATAAATGGGTGGCCGAATTTTAATGAGCAAAGATTAACCTGTCAATAAAAATCCATTTTACAGCACTACTTTTCGTCGATTTTGTGGATTTTTACGTCCACTCACTGACAATGTGTCTGATCTCAAAAAACCGATAGCATGAAATAGCACAACCACGATTTAACCGTGTCAGATAATTATCTCGTTAGCTATCCCTCAATCAGAAACAGTGCAAAACGCTAGATATTGACAGTTTTATAAGACATCAAGATGACACCTATATTCTTTGCTTTAAGCTTATTTGTGCGCAAGATCAAAAAGGCCGCCCTATTGGGCGGCCTTTTAAATATCGACTATGTCGTCTTTAGAGCTTACTTATTGCCACCTAGTAGGTCAGCATTAAGTGCGTCTGTTAGCGCTTGTGACGCTTCTTCTGCACTTACTGTTTGCTCTTCAGCTGGTAGTTCGCTTTCTTTACGACGGTTGATACGCTCTTGGTGATACGCAAAACCTGTACCTGCTGGGATCAAACGACCAACGATTACGTTTTCTTTCAGACCACGTAGCTCGTCGCTCTTGCCGTTTACAGCTGCTTCAGTTAGAACACGTGTTGTTTCCTGGAACGATGCTGCTGAAATGAATGACTCAGTCGCTAGTGACGCTTTAGTAATACCCATAAGCTGAATTTCAAACTTCGCTGGGATCTTACCTTGCTTCTCAAGTTCGCGGTTAGCAATATTAACGCGTGCAACTTCAGCTTGCTCGCCTGCTAGGAACTCAGTGTCACCGCCATCGATGATGATACACTTACGCAGCATCTGACGAACGATCGTCTCAATGTGCTTATCGTTAATCTTTACACCCTGTAGACGGTATACTTCCTGAACTTCGTTCGTGATGTAGTTTGATACATCAGTCACGCCACGTAGACGTAGGATGTCATGTGGAGACTCAGGACCATCGGCAATAACTTCACCTTTAGCAACCTGTTCACCTTCGAACACGTTAAGCTGACGCCATTTCGGGATCATCTCTTCGTAAGCATCACCTTGTTCAGGTGTAATGACTAGACGCTTCTTACCTTTCGTCTCTTTACCGAAGCTCACAGTACCTGTGATCTCTGCAAGGATTGCAGGATCTTTTGGCTTACGTGCTTCGAATAAGTCAGCAACTCGAGGTAGACCACCGGTGATATCACGAGTCTTCGAACCTTCTTGCGGGATACGTGCTAATACGTCACCCGGCTGAACAGTTGCGCCGTCTGTGATTTCAATCGTGGTGAATGAAGGTAGACGAATCTCTTGTAGGCCACGCTCTTCGTTTTCAATGATTAACTTAGGCTCTTTTGCATTCACCTTAGCTAAGTCTTTAACAACAACACGCGTTAGACCAGTAAGCTCATCAGTCTGTGCTTCTGTGTTTGAGTCATCGATATCGCTGAACGATACTTTTGACTGGTGCTCGATAACGATTGGGTGACTATGCGGGTCCCACGTAGCAACAATATCATTACCTTTAACTTCAGCGCCATCTTGTACAGAAAGAACCGCACCATAAGGTACTTTATAACGCTCTTTCTCACGACCTTGCTCATCGATAACTGTGATTTCAGTCGAACGTGAAGTTACAACGATCTTGCCATCAGTATTCAATACATATTTTGCATTGTGTAACTTCATGCTACCGTTGTTTTTAACTTGTACGCTGTTTTCAGCAGATGCTCTTGATGCCGCACCACCGATGTGGAACGTACGCATCGTAAGCTGTGTACCTGGCTCACCGATTGACTGAGCAGCGATTACACCGACTGCTTCACCTGGGTTGATGATATGGCCACGTGCAAGGTCACGACCGTAACAGAATGCACAAACACCAAAGTCATTTTCACAAGTGATTACAGAACGTACTTTAACTTCATCTACTGAGTGCTCTTCTAAAAGGTCACACAGTTTTTCGTCAAGCATTACGTTACGCTCAACAAGTACAATGTCAGTACCTGGCTTACATACGTCTTCTGCAACAACACGACCTAGAACACGCTCGCGAAGTGGTTCTACAACGTCACCACCTTCGATTAGCGGCTTCATTACTAGACCTTCTAACGTGCCACAATCTGATTCGTTGATAACCAAATCTTGTGCTACGTCTACTAGACGACGAGTTAGGTAACCCGAGTTCGCTGTCTTAAGTGCGGTATCGGCAAGACCTTTACGTGCACCGTGCGTCGAGATGAAGTACTGAAGTACGTTTAGACCTTCACGGAAGTTAGCTGTGATTGGCGTTTCGATGATTGAACCATCTGGACGTGCCATTAGACCACGCATACCCGCTAGCTGACGTATCTGAGCTGCACTACCACGTGCGCCCGAGTCGGCCATCATGAATACTGAGTTGAAAGAGTCTTGTTGCTCTTCTTCACCCTGTGCATTCACTACAGTGTCTTTCGATAAGTTCGCCATCATTTCACGTGAAAGGTTTTCGTTAACACGTGACCAGATATCGATAACTTTGTTGTATTTCTCACCTGCAGTTACAAGACCTGACTGGAACTGTTGGTTGATTTCAGCAACTTCAGCTTCAGCGCGCTCGATGATTTCAGTCTTAGTAGGTGGAATAACCATATCGTTAATACCGATAGATACACCTGACTTCATCGCATAGTGGAAACCTGTGTACATCACTTGGTCGGCAAACACAACTGTGTCTTTCAGACCTAGGCGACGGTAACACTCATTAAGAAGACCAGAGATCTGCTTCTTACCAAGCGCTCTGTTGATAAGTTCAAACGGTAGACCTTTTGGCATGATCAATGAAAGGATCGCACGGCCTACTGTTGTATCAACAACGTGAGTTTTTTCCGAACGCTCGCCAGTCTCTTCGTCAACGATTGTCTCTGTTAGACGAACTTTAACGCGTGCGTGAAGCTCTGCGCTACCTGTACGGTATGCTTTTTCAGCTTCTTTCGGGTCTTTAAACGCAATACCTTCGCCTTTCGCATTGATGCGATCACGTGTCATGTAGTAAAGACCTAGTACAACGTCCTGTGAAGGAACGATGATAGGCTCACCACTTGCAGGTGAAAGGATGTTGTTTGTAGACATCATTAGTGCACGTGCTTCAAGCTGTGCTTCTAATGTCAACGGTACGTGTACCGCCATTTGGTCACCATCGAAGTCAGCGTTATACGCCGCACACACCAATGGGTGTAGGTGGATTGCTTTACCTTCGATTAGTACCGGTTCAAATGCTTGGATACCAAGTCTGTGAAGTGTAGGAGCACGGTTCAATAGAACTGGGTGTTCACGGATCACTTCATCAAGTACGTCCCAAACCTCTGGTACTTCACGCTCTACCATCTTCTTCGCAGCTTTGATGGTAGTCGCCATACCACGGCGCTCTAGCTTACCGTAGATGAATGGCTTAAATAGCTCTAGTGCCATCTTCTTCGGAAGACCACACTGGTGAAGTTTAAGCGTTGGACCAACTGTGATTACAGAACGACCTGAGTAGTCAACACGCTTACCAAGAAGGTTTTGACGGAAACGACCTTGCTTACCTTTGATCATGTCTGCAAGCGATTTAAGTGGACGCTTGTTAGAACCCGTGATCGCACGACCACGACGACCGTTATCTAGTAATGCATCTACCGCTTCTTGTAACATACGCTTTTCGTTACGTACGATAATGTCTGGTGCAGCTAAGTCTAATAGACGCTTCAGACGGTTGTTACGGTTGATAACACGACGGTATAAGTCGTTCAGATCTGAAGTCGCAAAACGACCGCCATCTAGTGGTACTAGTGGACGTAGATCTGGTGGAAGTACTGGTAGCACGCTCATGATCATCCACTCAGGGTTGTTACCTGATTGGTGGAATGATTCCATAAGCTTAAGACGCTTAGTAATTTTCTTACGCTTAGTCTCAGAGTTAATTGTAGGTAACTCTTCACGCATTTCTGCGATTAGCTGACCAAGGTCTAGTTCGCGAAGTAGATCAAGTACAGCTTCTGCACCCATCTTAGCTTCGAACTCATCACCGTGCTCTTCAAGTGCATCTAGGTACTCTTCTTCACCTAATAGCTGACCACGCTCAAGCGTTGTCATACCAGGCTCTGTTACTACGAAAGATTCGAAGTAAAGTACACGTTCGATGTCACGAAGTGTCATATCAAGCATTAAGCCGATACGAGACGGTAGTGATTTAAGGAACCAAATGTGCGCAACTGGGCTTGCAAGCTCAATGTGACCCATACGGTCACGACGCACTTTAGTTAGTGTAACTTCAACGCCACACTTCTCACAGATAACACCACGGTGTTTTAATCGCTTGTATTTACCACACAAACATTCGTAATCTTTTACTGGGCCGAAGATACGGGCACAGAATAAGCCGTCACGCTCAGGCTTGAAAGTACGGTAGTTGATTGTCTCAGGTTTCTTTACTTCACCGTATGACCATGAGCGAACCATGTCTGGCGAAGAAAGACCAATGCGAATTGCATCGAATTCTTCGGTCTTATTTTGTTGCTTCAGAAACTTAAGTAAGTCTTTCACCTTAGCTCTCCTGTCGGAGTTAATCTTGAGGGCAAGCATTGCTCACCCCTTCATTCTTTACAGTTACAGTCCGGATTGACAGCTCAGTAGAGCTGCCGGTCGGATTAACTTTCTTCCAACTCGATGTTGATACCTAGCGAGCGGATTTCTTTCAACAATACGTTGAATGACTCAGGCATACCCGGTTCCATCTTGTGGTTACCGTCTACGATGTTCTTATACATCTTAGTACGACCGTTTACGTCATCCGACTTAACTGTCAACATTTCCTGTAGTGTATAGGCAGCACCGTATGCTTCTAATGCCCATACCTCCATCTCACCGAAACGCTGTCCACCGAACTGTGCTTTACCACCCAGCGGCTGCTGAGTAACTAGGCTGTAAGAACCCGTTGAACGCGCGTGCATCTTGTCGTCTACTAAGTGGTTTAGTTTCAGCATGTACATGTAACCAACGGTTACTTGACGCTCAAACGCATCACCAGTACGACCATCATAAAGCGTAACCTGACCACTTGATGGGTAACCACCCAGCTCTAGTAGCTCTTTGATTTCGCTTTCTTTAGCACCATCGAATGCTGGCGTCGCGATTGGTAGACCACCTTTAAGGTTGTTAGCTAGACGACGAACTTCGTCATCAGAGAAGCTAGCAATGTCTACTTCTTGACGGCAGTCACCAAGCTCATACGCTTTCTTGATGAAATCACGTAGCTCATGAAGCTCCGCTTGCTCTTTCATCATGTCTTCGATGCGCTCACCGATACCACGTGCTGCCAGACCCATATGCGTTTCAAGGATCTGACCGATGTTCATACGAGATGGTACACCTAGTGGGTTAAGAACGATGTCTACCGTACGACCTCTTTCATCGTAAGGCATATCTTCTACTGGTACGATTGTCGAGATAACACCTTTGTTACCGTGACGACCAGCCATCTTATCACCTGGTTGGATACGACGTTTAACAGCTAGGTAAACTTTAACAATCTTAAGTACGCCCGGCGCTAGGTCATCACCTTGTGTGATCTTGCGACGCTTGTTCTCAAACTTCTTGTCGTATTCAGCTTTAAGCTCATCGTACTGTGCAGCAAGTTGCTCAAGTTCTGCTTGTTGTGCTTCATCAGCAAGGCTCTGAGTAAGTAGCTTTTCAGCACCTAGAAGTGCAATTGCATCTTCATTTTGACCAGATTCAACAAGTAGCTTACGCGCACGGTTTAAAATACCGCCTTCAAGGATCTTGAACTCTTCGTTGAAGTCTTTCTTCGCTTCACGAAGCTGCATTTCTTCAACTTCTAGTGCACGCTTATCTTTTTCAACACCATCACGTGTGAATACTTGAACGTCGATAACAGTACCAGATACAGAGTTAGGTACACGCAAAGAACTATCTTTAACGTCAGACGCTTTTTCACCGAAGATTGCACGTAAAAGCTTTTCTTCAGGTGTAAGCTGCGTTTCGCCTTTCGGTGTTACTTTACCTACTAGGATATCGCCGCCTTTCACTTCAGCACCGATGTAAACAACACCAGATTCATCTAGTTTGCCAAGTGCAGACTCACCTACGTTAGGAATATCCGCTGTGATCTCTTCTGGACCAAGCTTCGTATCACGAGCGATACACTGTAGCTCTTGGATGTGGATCGTAGTTAGACGATCTTCTTGTACAACTCGCTCTGAAAGTAGGATTGAATCCTCGAAGTTGTAACCATTCCAAGGCATGAACGCAACACGTAAGTTCTGACCAAGTGCCAAGTCACCTAAGTCCGTTGAAGGACCATCAGCAAGTACGTCACCACGTACTACTGGCTCACCAACCATACAAGTTGGTTTTTGGTTGATACATGTATTTTGGTTCGAGCGCGTGTACTTAGTTAAGTTGTAAATGTCGATACCCGCTTCACCTGGAACGCGCTCATCTTCATTAACGTTAACAACGATACGGCTCGCATCAGCGTACTTAACTACACCGCCACGCTTAGCAACGATTGTTACACCTGAATCTTTTGCAAGTGTACGCTCGATACCTGTACCTACTAACGGCTTATCAGCGCGTAGTGTTGGTACTGCTTGACGTTGCATGTTCGATCCCATCAATGCACGGTTTGCATCATCGTGTTCAAGGAATGGGATAAGTGCCGCTGCCACAGAGATAACCTGCTGTGGAGATACATCCATATACTGGATGCTGTCGCTAGGCATAAAGGTTGATTCACCTTTGTGACGACATGGAATTAGCTCTTCTGCGAACTGATTTTCTTCAGTCAAGTTTGTATTCGCCTGTGCGATTACGAACTGACCTTCTTCAATTGCAGATAGGTAATCAACTTCGTCAGTAACGATACCGTCAACAACTTTACGGTATGGAGTCTCTAGGAAACCATAGTCGTTTGTACGAGCATACGTTGACAATGAGTTGATTAGACCGATGTTTGGACCTTCAGGCGTTTCGATTGGACAAACACGACCGTAGTGCGTTACGTGTACGTCTCGAACTTCGAAGCCTGCACGCTCACGTGTCAAACCACCCGGACCTAATGCAGAAATACGACGCTTGTGCGTTACTTCTGAAAGCGGGTTGTTTTGGTCCATGAACTGTGACAACTGAGAAGAACCAAAGAATTCTTTAACAGCTGCAGAAATCGGCTTAGCGTTGATCAAATCTTGTGGCATCACGTTATCTAGATCACCTAGACTTAGACGCTCACGTACAGCACGCTCAACACGTACTAGACCAACACGGAATTGGTTTTCAGCCATTTCACCAACAGAACGAATACGACGGTTACCTAAGTGGTCAATATCATCCACTTCACCTTTACCGTTACGAATGTCGATAAGGACTTTCATAACAGAAACGATGTCTTCTTTGCTCAGTGTGCCTGGGCCTGTATCTGAATCATAACCAACACGGCTATTGAACTTCATACGACCTACCGTTGATAGATCATAACGCTCATCAGAGAAGAATAGGTTATCGAATAGTGCTTCAGCAGCATCTTTCGTTGGTGGCTCGCCAGGGCGCATCATGCGGTAAATTTCTACCAATGCTTCTAGGCGGTTTGAAGAAGAATCAATACGAACAGTCTCTGACATGTACGCACCGCTGTCTACTTCATTGATGTAAAGCGTATCGATCTTAGTGTGACCCGCTTTCACAAGCTCAGCCATTAGCTCTAGCGATAATTCAGCATTCGCTTCAGCAATGATCTCACCTGTTGACTCATCGATGTAGTTTTTAGCAACTACGCGACCAATGATGTACTCATGTGGTACTTCAAGTTGCGTGATGCCTTTTTTCTCGATGTTTTTGATGTGACGAGCTGTGATACGACGGCTCTGTTCAACCAATACCTCACCGTCTGCATCTTTAATATCAAATGCAGCAGTTTCACCACGTAGGCGAGATGGTACTAGTTCCATCATCACTTTACCGTTTACTACTTCGAAGCTAGTTGTTTCGAAGAACAGATCAAGAATTTGCTCTGTTGTGTACTCTAGTGCACGTAAAATGATTGAAGCCGGTAGCTTACGACGACGGTCAATACGAACGAAAAGGTTATCTTTAACATCAAATTCAAAGTCTAACCATGAACCACGGTAAGGGATAACACGTGCGTTATAAAGCACTTTACCCGATGAGTGTGATTTACCGCGGTCGTTATCAAAGAATACACCAGGTGAACGGTGTAGCTGAGAAACGATAACACGCTCGGTACCGTTAATAACGAAAGTACCTGTGTCTGTCATGAGCGGGATCTCGCCCATGTAAACTTCTTGCTCTTTAATGTCTTTGACTGTGCCTGGAGCTTCTTTGTCCATTAACACAAGACGTAATTTAACGCGAAGTGGAGCAGAATAAGTCACGCCGCGAATTTGACATTCTTTTACATCGAATACTGGTTCTCCGATACGGTAACTCACGTATTGAAGTTCAGAATTGCCCGAGTAGCTTTTGATAGGGAATACAGAACGGAATGCAGCTTCCAATCCAGTATCGCCATCCGCGTCCGGCGTAATGAATTTTTTAAACGATTCCAACTGCGTTTGCAAAAGGAAAGGTATATCCAAAACTTGTGGACGTTTACCAAAATCCTTACGGATACGTTTCTTTTCAGAATAAGAGTAAGCCATGGGGTTCCTCAGCTTGCTGATCTTTGACCCAACCTGTTCATGCAGAACAGCATTCATTGGCATCTAAGCCATGATAACAACATCTAAATTGTCTACCTAAACCCAACAGTTTCCCAAAAGGTTTAAATTATTGAAAAACTTGAAGAATTTAGGTTTTTATTGCGCAATAGTAATACTTTCGCTCTAGAGCGCAAAAGGGCCGGTGATTAAAAAATCACCAGCCCTTGCCTGATTTCTCAGGCAGCGAACCTAGCGTATGCTAGATTACTTGATCTCAACTTCAGCACCAGCTTCTTCAAGATCTTTCTTAAGTGCTTCAGCTTCTTCTTTAGAAACAGCTTCTTTGATTGGCGCAGGAGCAGACTCAACAAGAGCTTTTGCTTCTTTAAGGCCAAGACCAGTTGCACCACGTACAGCTTTGATAGCAGCAACTTTGTTACCGCCAGCGCCAGCTAGGATTACGTCGAACTCAGTCTTCTCTTCAGCAGCTTCAGCTGGACCAGCAGCAACAACAGCAGCAGCTGCAGTTACGCCGAATTTTTCTTCCATTGCTTCAACTAGTTCAACAACTTCCATTACTGACATTTCAGCAATCGCGTCAAGGATTTGGTCTTTAGTTACAGACATTTTAAGTTTCCTAATTAATCACGAACCCATGAGGTTCAAAAAAATTTATTGATGAAAGTGTAAAAGGTGCGATTAAGCAGCTTCTTCAGCTTTCTGAACACGTACAGCTTCAATTGTCTTACACAATTTACCAGCTGACGCTTCTTTCATAGCGCTCATTAAGCGTGCAACAGCTTCGTCGTAAGTAGGTAGCTTAGCAAGCATATCTACGTCAACAACATTGCCTTCAAATGCAGCCGCTTTCAGTTCGAACAACTCGTTTTTCTTTGCGAAATCAGCAAAGATACGAGCAGCAGCACCTGGGTGCTCTGAAGAGAAAGCGATTAGGCTTGGGCCTACTAGCGATTCGTTAAGGCACTCATAATCAGTACCTTCAACAGCGCGTTTTGCAAGCGTGTTACGGACAACTTTCATCCATACGCCTGCTTCACGAGCTTCTTTACGAAGCGCAGTGATAGCATCTACTGTTACACCACGAGAATCTGCAACTACTGCAGATAGAGCACCTTTGGCAGCTTCGTTGACTTCAGCAACAATTGCTTTTTTGTCTTGAAGATTTAAAGCCATGGGTGTTACTCCTGGTTAATATGGGAACAAGTCCCCAGTTCTACTTTACTCACAGTCAAATGACTCTGAGCTGCTTTTTACGGCGAGAACCAGAAGATTAGGAAAATCTAGCTGGGATTCACACCGTCTACGTAGGAAGATTAAGTAACTAGGTTACACCTACGGTCTTGGACGGAAACGCAATTTATCGATTTTATTGTAGACCAAATTTGATAAACAACAGTTCGAAATTATACGCTTCAACCCGAATTCTTTGCTTCGTTGGAAGTGACTTCTCAACGAAATGGCGCAAAATTATAGTCTAATTTTTACGCCATGTAAACGCTAAAATCTAAATTACGCTAGTTGCGTGTTTAGAGTAGCTTGGTCTACAGCAACACCCGCGCCCATAGTCGTTGAGATGCTTACTTTCTTCAAGTAAGTACCTTTCGCTTGAGAAGGCTTAGCCTTCTTAAGAGCAACGATAAGTGCTTCAAGGTTTTCTTGAAGCTGGTTCGCGTCAAAGTCAACCTTACCGATTGTAGTGTGGATGATACCGTTCTTGTCGTTACGGTAACGAACCTGACCAGCTTTAGCGTTTTTAACTGCTTCTGCAACGTTAGGTGTTACAGTACCAGTTTTAGGGTTAGGCATAAGACCACGTGGACCTAGGATTTGACCTAGTTGACCAACAACGCGCATTGCATCTGGAGAAGCAACAACAACGTCAAAGTTCATTTCGCCTTTCTTAACCTGCTCAGCAAGGTCTTCCATACCTACTAAATCAGCACCAGCTTCTTTAGCAGCGTCTGCGTTAGCACCTTGAGTGAATACAGCAACGCGTACTTCACGACCAGTACCGTGTGGTAGTACAGTTGCACCACGTACGTTTTGGTCTGATTTACGAGCGTCGATGCCAAGGTTTACAGCAACGTCAACACTTTCAGTGAATTTAGCAGTAGCTAGTTCTTTAAGAAGAGCAACAGCTTCGTTGATTTCGTACTCTTTAGTTACGTCAACTTTCTCGCGGATTACGCGCATACGCTTAGTTAATTTAGCCATTCTCAATTACCCTTCTACATTCAAGCCCATTGCACGTGCAGAACCTGCAATCGTGCGTACAGCTGCGTCCATATCAGCAGCAGTAAGGTCAGGACGTTTAGTCTCAACAATCTCTTCTAGTTGTGCACGTGTTACAGTACCAACTTTCTCAGTGTTTGGACGGCCAGAACCAGACTTGATACCTGCAGCCTTCTTAAGAAGGTAAGATGCAGGTGGAGTTTTCATATCAAAAGTGAATGAACGGTCGTTGTAAACAGAAATGATTACAGGAACCGGTGCACCTTTTTCGATAGACTCTGTACGTGCGTTGAACGCTTTACAGAATTCCATGATGTTTACACCGTGTTGACCTAGTGCAGGACCTACTGGAGGACTAGGGTTAGCCATACCAGCAGCAACTTGTAGCTTGATTAAAGCTTCAACTTTTTTAGCCATGTTAATAACCTCGTTAAATGGGTCTTAGCCTTGTGCGCGCGAGGACGCGTACTCAAACGGCTTCCCGATTAAAAAATTCTTTCTTTTCGTGGCAGACGTAGCCTACCTACAAAAAGGCCGCTGATTATAGTTTAATCAGCGGCCTTTTTCAATTATTTTTTGCAATAGTACAAAATTACTGCAAATTAAGTATCTTGCTCTACCTGACCGAACTCAAGATCAACCGGCGTCGAACGACCGAAGATAAGTACAGATACTTTTAAGCGACTCTTTTCATAATCCACTTCTTCAACAACACCGTTGAAGTCTGCGAATGGACCATCAATAACACGAACCACTTCACCCGGCTCAAACAGCGTCGCTGGCTTAGGCGCTTCAGCGTTCTCTTGTAGACGGTTAAGAATACGATCAGCTTCACGCTGACTAATTGGTGCAGGACGATCAGATGTACCGCCAACAAAGCCCATTACACGTGGTGTGCTATTCACCAAGTGCCAAGTTGCGTCGTTCATCACCATTTGAACAAGGACGTAACCTGGGAAGAATTTACGCTCAGACTTGCGCTTTTGACCAGCACGCATCTCTACAACTTCTTCTGTAGGTACTAGTACTTCACCGAAGTCTTCTTCTAAGCCTTCAATTTTAATGTGCTCAATGATAGTTTGAGCAACGCGCTTTTCAAAACCAGAAAACGCCTGAATTACGTACCAACGTAATTTCTTTTCTTTGTTCTCATCCGACATGGGATCAGATCTCCAATCCAGTTAAAAAGCCAACAGCACGGAATAGCAAGCCATCTAATCCCCAAAGGATAAGTGCCATTACTACAGTTGCTGCCATCACGATAATTGTAGTATGCGTTGCTTCTTGACGCGTAGGCCATACAACTTTACGAACCTCAATACGAGACTCTTTTGCAAACGCAATAAAAGTACGACCTTTTTCAGTCGTCGCAGCGATACCTAGAGCGGCACCCACAGCAACTACTACACCTACTGCGCGTACTAACGCAGACATATCTGCGTACATATAGTTACCAACTACTGCGCCAGTGAGTAGTACAACTGCAACTAGCCATTTTACCGTGTCCATCGAGCTAGACGGGTTTTCAACATTAGTGCTCATAATTGTTTTACCTTAAATACAGACACAACAACCCTGTCTTAGACAGGGTTAATCCATTAAATCCAAATTTACAAATAAGCGACGAGTGCAACACACATTATTTTAAATTTGGACTAAAAAGTATTGAGTGGCAGGGGCGGCAGGACTCGAACCCGCAACCATCGGTTTTGGAGACCGCTGTTCTACCAATTGGAACTACGCCCCTGCAAAGTGGATGCCCATTATACTGACGAACAAACTGAAAACAAGTGTAAAAGTTATACATCGTACGATTTTCACAACTTTTGTTTTTCAATCAGTTATTAAACACAGTTGCAAGCCATCACATTTAACACAATAGTCATCGCTACAAGCACGATTATCTGTAGCAATATAAGGGATATTGGTGAGATTAGATTAAATATCAAGTGTTAGTCAGACCAAACTCGTCTTTTTTGTATGATAAACTGACGTGAATAGTTAAGATGAAAAAATAAAGCGACATTTGAAATGCATCGCTTTATTAATGAACTTAATCTTGCGTAACCACTTTTTTTACGTCTGCTAGCAAGCTAGATGCCCCAAACCTGAAAGTAGACGCCTGAGCCCAATCATGGCCCATGATATTAGCTGCCATATCGAGGTAAGGGATCCCTTGCGAAACAGTCTTAACCCCGCCAGCAGCCTTAAAGCCAACCGCTTTACCATTGATTTTAATGCGTTCAAGCATCACTTGTGCAACTGCTAAAGTCGCATTTACAGGTACCTTTCCTGTACTAGTTTTTATAAAATCTGCGCCTGCTAGTATCGCGATATCACTTGCTTGTGCAATTAATTCTGGCTGTTCTAGTACACCAGTTTCAATAATCACTTTGAGTGTCACAGAGTTACCACAGGCTTTTTTGCTTGAGTGAACATATTGCCACGGTGTATCCGGATCGCCTGCAATTACTTGGTTGTAAGGCATCACCAAATCTATCTCATCAGCACCGTCATCAATGGCTTGTTGTGTTTGCGCCAGTACTTGAGTAAGAGGTTGCTCACCACATGGAAAGTTAGTCACTGTTGCCACTTTCACACCTTGCCAACCCCGTGATGCCAACTCCTCTTTGCATAATGCAACAAATTGCGGATAAACACATACTGCGGCAGGCAACGCAATATTTGCATCAATGCTATCCAACATAGCAATAATACTTTGAGGTGTATCATCTTCATTAAGCGAAGTTAAATCCATTAGCTCAAGCACGCGTATCGCATCGCTCGCCGTAGCTTGCTGCTGTGTACTCATGACGTCTCCTTAAAACTTCAAACCACCCGATGGTTTAATAGCTATCAAACAGTTTTATTCGTATGCTCCCAGTAAAATCAATTACACGCCGCCTCTACAGGACATTTGTCCGCAAAAACGTGCTTTGATCCTTGGAAACTTAGTTTGAACGACGCTAGTCGATCAATTATATCTCATAACCAATCGCTATAAGTTGCTAATATCGATACATTTTAGGCTCTAAGCCTTGAAATATAAGCCTTAAACCAAAATCAAAGGCTGCATATAACTTTTAGTTATATATTTTGGGTTAATATTATTTTTTCGTCTTTTAAGGGCGTTATATTCTGCTCTCCTACTAAGTCATTTGAGTTGGCTTAAATCAAGGTTATGCATTTAGGGGCGAATGTTTGTGCAATACTTACCAATATTTACTAAGTTAGACGATAAACCAGTATTGGTCGTCGGTGGCGGTGACGTCGCGTTACGAAAATGCCAAGCATTTTTAAAAGCACGCGCCAATGTAACTGTTGTCGCCCCTGAATTTTGTACAGAACTTGTAGAGCTGGCCGATCAGGGCCGCCTAACACTCATTAATGAATATTTTGACACACATCACGTATTGGGCATGATGCTAATCATTGCCGCGACCGACAATGAAGCGGTTAATAAAGCGGTTTTTGATGCTGCCAATGCGCAAAACATTTTCGTTAATGTGGTAGACGACCAACCTAAATGTGGTTTTATCTTCCCGTCTATCGTTGATAGGGATCCCATCACCATCGCCATTTCAAGTGCCGGTACAGCACCTGTATTAGCTCGTAGAATAAGAGAAAAATTAGAAACACTAATACCTCATCATACGGGGAAGTTAGCCAAACTTGCTGGGGAATTCAGAGAGCAAGTTAAAGCACGCTTCAATACTTTTTCAGACCGCCGTCAATTTTGGGAGCGCGTGTTTGATTCAAGTGTCGTCAGTAAAGTCCAAGTGGGCGATGAGCAAGGTGCACAGCAACAACTTAATGACATGTTGACGCAGCCTAGTGCGCCAGAAGGCGAAGTGTATGTTGTCGGTGCAGGTCCAGGCGACCCAGAGTTACTGACCATTAAAGCCCTACAACTTATGCAACAAGCGGATGTTGTGGTTTATGACTACCTAGTGTCTGATGAAATTATGGAGCTAGTGAGACGCGATGCGGATTTAGTCTGTGTCGGTAAAAAAGCAGGCCATCATAGTGTTAAGCAAGAAGACACGAACCAAATGCTGGTGAATTATGCCAAGCAAGGTAAAAAGGTATGCCGTATCAAAGGCGGTGATCCATTCATTTATGGCCGCGGCGGCGAAGAAGTTCAAGTACTGGCTAAACACGGCGTTAAATATCAAATTGTCCCTGGTATCACCGCAGCGGCAGGTTGTAGTGCATATTCAGGTATTCCATTAACACACAGAGACCATGCACAAGCTATTCAGTTTGTAACTGGGCACTGTAAAAAAGATGGTCAAGAGTTGGATTGGCGTGGTCTTGCGCAATCAAACCAAACCTTGGCTGTTTACATGGGCGTGATTAAATCACCGCATATTCAGGCCAAACTACTAGAACACGGTAGAGCACCTGAAACACCTATTGCCATTGTTGAAAATGGCACACGTCAGTCACAGCGTGTCGTTCGCGGCACACTCGGTGAATTGGCAACAAAAATAGAGCAGCATAATATTCAATCACCCGCACTGTTGATCATTGGTGAGGTGGCTGCACTACACGAAGAATTAGCATGGTTTGGGCAAACGGAGCAAGTCAGTAGTTTTGCACAGCCTATTACCCAAGTAGCTTAATAGAATTAATTTAATTAACAGTAGGACGACGAACAATGGCTTTAACCCACCTTCAGCAACTTGAAGCTGAAAGTATAAAGATTATTCGCGAAGTCGCTGCAGAGTTTGATAACCCAGTGATGCTTTACTCTATTGGTAAAGACTCTTCAGTGTTACTGCATTTGGCTCGTAAAGCATTTTACCCAGCGAAGATTCCATTCCCACTACTACACGTAGACACAGACTGGAAATTCCGTGAAATGATTGAGTTTCGCGATCGCCTAGCACAAGAATATAACTTTGATCTGATTGTTCACAAGAACCCTGAAGGCATCGCCATGGGCGTCGGCCCGTTTACACACGGCTCAGCAAAACACACTGACGTGATGAAAACCCAAGGCTTAAAGCAAGCGCTTGATAAGTATGGCTTTGATGCGGCATTTGGTGGCGCACGACGTGACGAAGAAAAATCACGTGCTAAAGAGCGTGTTTACTCATTCCGTGATAAGCACCACCGCTGGGACCCTAAAAATCAGCGCCCAGAACTTTGGAATACGTATAACAGTCAAGTTAACCCGGGCGAAAGTATCCGTGTTTTCCCGCTATCTAACTGGACAGAGCTAGATATTTGGCAATACATCTACCAAGAAAACATCGAAATCGTCCCGCTGTACTTATCAGATAAGCGCCCTGTAGTTGAGCGTAACGGTACATTGATCATGGTTGATGACGAGCGTATGCCACTAGAAGAAGGCGAAGTACCTGAGATGAAGTCTGTGCGCTTCCGTACACTAGGCTGCTACCCACTGACAGGTGCAGTTGAATCTGAAGCCAATACATTAACCGGCATCATCGAAGAAATGCTGCTATCCACATCATCGGAGCGTGAAGGTCGTGTTATTGACCACGATTCTGCGGGCTCTATGGAGAAGAAAAAACGCGAGGGGTATTTCTAATGTCGACAGCGAACGAAGTAAGAGAACTGGGCATTGAGGCCTATCTGTCTCGTCAACAAGACAAAAGCTTATTACGCATGATGACTTGTGGTAGCGTTGATGACGGTAAGTCGACACTTATCGGCCGCTTGCTACATGACAGCCATCAAATTTATGAAGATCAGCTTGCTGCACTTCACAAAGATAACGAGAAAGTTGGTAACGCTGGTGAAGAGCTAGATTTAGCTCTACTTGTAGATGGTCTACAAGCTGAGCGTGAGCAAGGCATCACCATTGACGTTGCATACCGTTATTTCTCAACGGCAAAGCGTAAGTTCATCATTGCTGACACCCCTGGACATGAGCAGTACACCCGCAACATGGTTACCGGTGCTTCAACGAGTGATCTAGCGATTATCTTGGTTGATGCTCGTTACGGTGTGCAGGTACAGACTAAACGTCATAGCTTTATTTGTGACTCTTTAGGCATCAAGCAGTTTGTGGTCGCTATCAACAAAATGGACATCGTTGATTTTGACGAAGCCGTTTTTGAGAAGATCAAAGCAGATTACTTGCAGTTTGCTGAGCAACTTAATGTCTCAGATATCAAGTTTATTCCAATGTCTGCTCTTAAAGGCGACAACGTAGTAACACGCTCTGAAAAGACGCCTTACTACACTGATAAGCCACTACTT
The DNA here is from genome assembly GCF_030125375.1 of Pseudoalteromonas umbrosa. GTDB lineage: Bacteria > Pseudomonadota > Gammaproteobacteria > Enterobacterales > Alteromonadaceae > Pseudoalteromonas > Pseudoalteromonas umbrosa. The sequence continues at coordinate 20,497 of NZ_JASJUU010000022.1, forward strand.
GAGCTACTGGAAGACTCTCCAGCAGCTGAAGCAAACCATGCTTTTGAAGCGCGCTTCCCAGTACAGTATGTGGTACGTCCAAACTTAGATTTTCGTGGCTTCCAAGGCACACTAACATCAGGCTCATTAAGTGCAGGCCAAGCTGTTAAAGTCCTACCATCGGGTAAGTCTTCAACTATCAAAGAGCTTGTCACTTTTGATGGTAACCTAGAGCAAGCGCAGACTGGTCAAGCGTTTACAATTACATTGGCAGATGAGATTGACGTTAGCCGTGGTGACGTAATTGTTCCTGCAGACTCAACAGCCTCAGTGACTAACCTGATCCAAGCAAAACTCGTGTGGATGCATGAAGAGCCGCTTGTACTGGGTAAAAACTATAACTTCAAGTTGGGCAGTAAAAATACCTCAGCCATCGTACGCAAAATTGATCACACCATTGATGTGAACACGCTTGAGACAGGCCAAGCTGAGCAACTGCAATTGAATGAAATTGCCATTGTCACGCTTGAGCTAACCGAAAGCATTGTGGCAGATATCTATCGCAGCAACCACGAAACAGGCTCATTCATCCTGATTGACCGTATCAGCAATCTGACGATTGGCGCAGGTATGATTGAAGCGCTATTGGCTGAAGACTCTGCAACAACCTCTGAGTTCAGTGCTTTTGAACTTGAATTCAACGCATTAGTACGCAAGCACTTCCCACACTGGCAAGCGCTTGATATCAGTAAGTTGAAGTAAGTGGATTTATGCCTGTTATTGGGAGAAAAACGTGCTAGTTGATCAGATCATCTTAACAGGCATTATGCTCGCTTTAGTCGTGTGCTTATTTGGCACACGACTCAATCCAGCTTGGCTATTCGTCAGCGCCATTGGCGTGAGTTATTTAACCGGATTAATCGAGTTGGAATCTATGTTGGTGAACTACGCCAACCCCTCTTTGATCACCCTTGTTTTATTGATCTTAGTTTCTATTGCCATTGAGAAAACCACATTGGTTCAAAAGCTTGCCAGCACACTTGCCAGTGGCAGCTTATCAAAATCAGTGATGAAGCTTGGCCTCTCTACCGCGTTTTTATCGTCTTTCACGAACAACACTGCGGTTGTGGCTTCGCTTATCAGTACCATCAAAGAGAGCCAAACGCATTCGCCCTCTAAATTACTTTTGCCATTGTCATATACCGCAATCTTAGGCGGTACATTAACGCTCATTGGCACATCAACAAATTTAATCGTCAATGGTTTTGCCGTTGATGCTGGCATGGCTCCGCTGGGCTTTTTTGATTTTACGTTAGTGGGTATTGGCGCACTTGTCGTGGGCCTAATGACCATACTATTACTGCTTAAATTCCTTCCTGACCACGGTACCGAAGACCAAGAAGTGGTGCCCTTTTATTTAGAAGGCAAGGTCGCTGTAGACTCAAAACTAATTGGTCGCACTGTAGAAGAGAATGGACTGCGTGATTTAAAAGACTTATTCCTAGCAGAAATTATCCGCGGTGAACGACGCATTTGCGCTGTAACCCCACAGCAAGAAATTTGCCAAGGAGACGTTTTACTCTTTGTTGGCGACATAAAATCAGTACCTTTATTACGTCGCTTTGATGGCCTTCAAGTGGTCCATGATAAACACGAAAAAGACGTAGAACACTTGGTCGAAGTCGTGGTGAGTCAGTCATCCAAATATATTGGTAAAACCATTAAAGAAATCCGTTTTCGCGAGCAGTTTCATGCCGCCGTTATCGCCATACGTCGTGGTCATGACCGCTTACAAGGCGGCCTTGGTAAAGTAAAATTGCAAGCGGGCGACTCACTCATTCTGGCGCCTGGCAGTGACTTTTATAATCTGCCAGATCTCAAGCGCGAGTTTGTGTATATCTCAGGACTAGATTTACAAACACATTTAACTAAAAAGCAATCTGGCCATGTATTAATTGGATTTGCAGCGGTCATTGGTTTGGGGATCTTTGACATCGTGCCTTTAGTAAAAGGGCTGATGGTGCTGCTACTTGCACTGGTTGCCCTTGGCACCATAAAGGTGAACGAAATGAAACGCCGCTTCCCGATTGAGTTACTGGCGATTGTCGGCAGCGCAATTGGCCTTGCCAAATTAATGATAGAAACCGGCTTGGCTGCTCAGCTCTCTGATGCCCTCTTTTTATTACTCGGAGACTTTGGGCCTTATGGTGCCTTTATCGCCATCTTTGTGATGACAGTGGTCTTTACGGAACTTATCACCAACAATGCAGCAGCTGCATTGTCTTTTCCAGTGGCTTATGCACTAGCCATTGGTTTTGGCGTAGACCCACTTCCCTTTATTATGGCTGTTGCATTTGGTGCGTCAGCCAGCTTTATTTCACCCTTTGGTTATCAAACAAACTTGATGGTGTATAGTGCCGGAAACTACCGCATAAAAGACTATGTTACGGTAGGCGTTCCGCTATCAATTATTTATTCTATTACCGTCCTGACCTTGATCCCATTGGTCTTTCCCTTTTAATGGATAGCTTCATGGATAAAAATATTGTTTGGCATAATTATGCCGTTGAAAAAACACATCGCAGTGAGCTCAAAGGCCATAAACCTGTGATCCTTTGGTTCACTGGCTTTTCTGGTTCAGGGAAAAGTACTGTGGCCAATGCCCTTGAAAGTGCTCTTCACCAAAGTGGTGTGCATACGTATTTACTCGATGGTGATAATGTAAGGCACGGCCTGTGTAAAGATCTCGGCTTCAGTGATGCAGATCGTGTCGAGAATATTCGCCGAGTGGGTGAACTAAGTAAGCTCATGGTTGATGCAGGACTTATCGTACTGACAGCGTTTATTTCGCCGTTCCAAGCAGAGCGAGATATGGTAAGAAATCTCGTTGAAGACGGTGAATTCATCGAAGTATTTTTAGATACGCCGCTGGAAGTATGTGAACAACGTGACCCAAAAGGTTTATATAAAAAAGCCCGCGCGGGTGAAATTAAAAACTTCACAGGTATCGATTCTGATTATCAACCCCCCGTTGCCCCTGAGATAAGATTAAACACAGGTGAGAATTCACTTGAGCAGTCTGTCCAGCAACTGATAGATTACCTGAAAGATAAAAACATCATCCAGTAGCAAGGATAACCTATGAATGATACCGACCTGCTCGAAGAACTCGTCGAGCTTTCTCGCCTCGCAGGCGAAGAGATTATGCAAATTTATGCCAAAGATTTTGCCATCGAGTTTAAAAACGATGATAGCCCAGTGACTGAAGCTGACTTGGCTGCTAACAGAGTTATCACCGCAGGTCTGGCGCGCTTGACGCCTGACATTCCGGTTCTCAGCGAAGAAAGCGCTAATATCAGCTGGCAAGAACGACAAACTTGGCAACGCTATTGGCTGGTTGATCCAATCGATGGTACTAAAGAGTTTATCAAAAAGAATGGCGAGTTTACTGTAAACATTGCTCTGATTGAGAAGGGCAAACCAACCATGGGGGTGGTATTTGCCCCAGCACTAAATATTTGTTACTTAGCTGCACAAAGCATTGGCGCATTTAGAGAATGCGGTGAAGCCCGCATTGAGCTCAAAGTAACTAAGAAGCCAAATCAAGGTACCATCAAAGTGGTTGGCTCTCGCTCACACCCATCAACTGAATTAGCAGACTATCTTGCACAGTTTGATGATGTGGAAATGGTGCCAAAAGGCAGTTCTCTTAAGCTGTGTTTAGTGGCTGAAGGCGAAGCAGATATTTATCCACGCCTTGGCCCAACCAGCGAATGGGACACAGGTGCAGGCCACGCAGTGGCAAGCATAGCCGGTGCGACTGTTAGCCAAATCGATGGCTCGCCACTGACCTATAATCAAAAAGAGTCTTACCTTAATCCTTACTTTGTCGTTTCAAGACTCGACGCCTAATCTAATTTGAGTGCTCTTTATGAGCACTTTGCTTCCGCTTTACCACCTTTGTGTTGATTATGCTGGGCTTTTACACCACTTACTTATACTATAGCGGCCAATGAATCTTGGTTATTACGCACGGAATAACCTGTCTGTTTTGTTTGGAAACTCTCTTTCTTGTTGGAATTAAATATGGACTTTACTAAGCTCTCAGCTACCTTGCTTGTGGCTCTCTTTGCCCAAAGCGCACATGCTGCAAGTGCCTCAGAAGATGAGGTTGCTGCCCTCAATCAGTGTATTTTAAATCAGACTATTTCTGGAGATGATAATCGTACAATTAAAGAGGTACGCGAGTATTGTGAGCAGCAAGTGAGTGCACTGAGCCAACTTGATAAACGCATGGCCAGAGAGCGAGTCACTGAAGAGAACCGCAACGTGCTGACCCCACACCATAGAAATTATATTCTGCCGGTGTCATACATAAAAAACCCTAATAACCGCCCATTTGATGGCTTTGCTGACAAAACCAATAAAGAGGGCGAACCACTTGATAACGTAGAAGCAAAGTATCAAATTTCATTAAAGCTGCCGATTTATCACAACTTTGAAGATAAAGATCAGGCCATTTATATGGGTGTCACACTGCAGTCATATTGGCAAGTCTATAACAAAGACATCTCATCTCCTTTTAGAGAGACCAACTATGAGCCTGAAATATTCTGGGTTAATTTCTTAGATGATGAGAATGTCTTATGGGGCGATGAAATGGCTTTTGTACTGGGTATCTCGCACCAGTCAAATGGTAGAAGTCAGCCTAATTCACGTTCATGGAACCGCATCTATGCTAATTTCATTTGGGAATATGATGGCTTTGTTTTTAGCTTCAAACCTTGGTACAGGTTACCTGAAGATGAAAAACCAGAAGATAACTTAGCAAAGGGCGATGATAACCCTGATATCCATAAATATATGGGCTATTTTGAACTTAGCGGTGCCTATCGCTTTAACAATGATCATGAAGTGGGCATGATGCTGCGTAACAATGCGGGCGGTGATAACCGTGGTGCTGTTCAGTTAGATTGGTCATTCCCTATCACAGGGCGCGTTCGTGGATATGCGCAATACTTCAACGGATATGGAGAGAGTCTCATCGATTACAACGCTCATATTCAAAGATTGGGCCTAGGTATCGCCATCACAGACTTACTGTAAACCTCATATATCCGGTCAAGACATGCTTGACCGGATATGGTTTTTTAGCGCTTCACAAAAAAGACTCCGCAAAACTTCGCCACTAATACATCACCATCGTACACGTTAACTGGCACTGTATACTTGGCCTTGCCTTCAGTCTCAAGTTCTATCAACTCTCCACTACATTCAGACAAAGTCACTGTTGCGCCTGGCGCTGTCGTAAGCGGTTTAAGGTATTTAATTTCAGCATCCGCAAGAACGATATCGCCCTCGAGATTAAGCTCTTTTAACGCCAGATAAGTTGCACCCCACCCAGTCAAAGTTGCCATACTGTAAACTGAACCTGCAAACATAGAATTGTGTAAATTCAAGTTGGCTTTCAAATCCGCTTTTGTAGAGAACTGCCAATCGGTGTAACTTTCAACTTTAATGCCCATAGCATCACTGATTGGAATAGACTCACGCCACGTGTCTTGTAACACTTGTGTCCAATCAGGATGTCTGAACCAACCTGGCTCTGATGGCTTTTGCTTGACCATTTTCCAATGCTGTACATCACCATAAGCAAGGTGTGCTTTTTCAACCACTTTATAGCCATGGCGCTCATAAAAGGCCAAAGCGCGCTCTCTAGCAAACAGCACCAATTCCTGCGCATCTTGCGTCCAAGCTATCTTTTCTAGTTCATGTAACAGTCGGCTACCCAAATGCTGACCTCGGTGCCCTTCACCCACGGCCATGTAACGCACTTGTGCCTGAAGGTGATTATTAAAGTGTAAACGCGCAACTGCTAGCACTTCGCCTTCGTTATTTTTAATGTACCTGTGCTCAGAATCTTGCTCTAAATCGTCTTGCTCTGAGCCTCTTGGTTGATCCCAAGGTGCTCTTAGTACCTGCCAACGCAATTGATAATAGTCTTGCCAATCTTGGCTACTTTGCGGCGAAATGACTGGAAACATATTTACTCCTTCTTATGCACACCCATGTGCGTGCCATTTTTGTGTTCTACCTTACAAGAAAAATCCTGAACAGGAAATGTTCAACGTAAAATCATCGACTAATTGTGTAAAATCATCTAAACACAGTGGAATTACCTCAATCCTTGTCTATGCTGATGGAACTATGCAAGATTTTTTGACTGAATCAGGAACCGTCAGCAACGATTTTGTAGCCCAAAGCCATGAGCTTGGCCACTTGTTATATTGGCATAAGCACGGGAAAACGAGCATACAAGTTAGACAAGAAAAAACGCTTCGTTGGCTATTAATAAACAATACGTTACAGTCAATCGTTGAACTGAATCACCCGGAACACTTGCTTTTTCCTCATTTGCAAGTGTTAGATGGCCTATGGCAAAAATACCCTACACCAGACCGCGTACTTGAATTAGGGTTGGGGGCCGGTGCTATTCGAGACTATCTGCATAGCGTGCACCAAGATTGTCAGGTAATTTCCGTAGAGAACAACCCCGATATTATACACTGCTATAAGCGCTACTTTGGCGGGGACCATATAAGTGAAGTCAATTGCAGTGACGCCTACAAAGTCTTAGAACTTGAGCATAGTCGTCCTTTTAACTGGATTATTTTAGATTTGTTCAGTGAATTGGATGCGCCACGATTTTTATACCAGCATAAATTTTACACCCTACTGCGCAACACACTTGCAGAGCAGGGGGTGCTATTTATCAACTTTATTGCAGAGCACGAATCACAATTAAAACAGTTAGAGCATCTGCTTATAATCAACTTTGGGAAAAAGCCACATATACATCAAGTGCCAGGCTATGCTAACCATATTATCGTGGTTGAGCGCTAAACCGATAAGTTGAATGTCACCGGTCCATCGTTACACAAGCTCACTTGCATATCCGCAGCAAATTGTCCTGTTGCAACCGTAATCCCAAGCGCTTTTGCCTGTTCAACAAAGTATTCATATAGCCGCTTTGCTTGCTCTGGCGTGCCTGCTGAAGAAAAGCTAGGTCGCATGCCTTTTTTCGTATCTGCGGCTAACGTAAATTGTGAGACAACAAGTAATTCACCACCAATGTCTTTAAGGCTCAAATTCATTTTACCGGCATCATCGGTGAAAATTCGATAGTTACTAACTTTGTGCAGTAATTTATCCGCACTTTGCTCTTCATCGACTTTTTCAACACCGAGTAAAAGTAAAATGCCCTGCTGAATTTCTCCAACAACTTTTCCATCAACTTCAACTTTCGCAAACTTGACCCTTTGAATTAATCCTTGCACTTTAACCTCTGTTTTTATCTATTTTGCACAGCAGTAAATCTGCCGCACGTCGAATAGCCTCAGAATATACTTGATTTGACGTGCAGTGCCCAACGCCTTCTAAAATAAGTAGCCGAGTATTTAATGATGCAGCAAATTTTTGTGCCATGGCAAAACGACACACTAAATCATGACGGCTATGGATCATCCAAATAGGCAGAGATTTTAAATTATGAGCATGCTTAAATAACGCTTCATCTTCTAAAAAACATTGATTAGACATGTAATGCACCATTAATCTAGCTTGGGCGACAATATGTGCCGGTGAGGGAAGTTGATACCGCTGCAATTGCGTTTCCACGCTCAATTGCATATCCCAATCATGCCAAAGCTGCGCCGCTTTGTGCTGTGATAATTCATCTTCACCAAATAGCTGCTGTTGATAATGAGATAACACCTGCTTATGTGACACGAGCCCCTGTGAAAACTGCAAAAAGCGCTCTGGATAAAACTGAGCCCCCGCGCCTTTGTCACCATATAACCAAGCCATATCTGATGAGGTCGCGAAAAAGCTCGCCCATGTGATCACCCCAGATACTCGATGAACATGCTGCATTGCAAACCACAAGGCTAACGTCGCCCCCCATGACCCACCTGCCAAAACACAACGTGGAATGTCGAGATAATCCAATAGCGTCACAATATCATCAACAAGTAATGCGGTGTGGTTATGCTCAAGTGATTGAGGGGAAGAATTGCCACATCCCCTTTGACTATACAAAATAATTCGATAGCGCTTTGGATTAAAATAGCTTTGAGCTGCCCTATGCAACCCAGCTCCGGGGCCGCCATGCAAAACCAACAACGGAACGCCTGCGGCGTTACCATATTCCTCAACGTGCATCTGGTGACCGTGAGAAAGCGGTAAATGAAAACTGCGCAGCGGCTCTGTTGGCTGATACAGTAGGGTCATGGATTTACCTCATGATTGAGGTGTGTCGCTCTCCTGTTCATGATGCTCGGCTAAACAAGCTGTAAACTCAGCGCCTAATAACACCACCATCCATGATAAATACACCCAAACAAATAAAATAGGAATAGTTGCCAGCGCACCATATATGACCTCATATGACGGAAAGTGGCTAATATACATAGCAAACCCTCTTTTCGTCAGCTCAAATAAAAAGGCAGCAAATAATGCGCCCGGTACCGCGGCTTTAAACGACACACGTGTATTTGGAACTAAAGTATAGAGCATAATGAAGCCTGCCATTGAAATTACATAAGGCAGTAATTTTAATAGCAAACCACTAAATCCTGGGATCCCTTGATCGGCGAACGATACCAAAGACACAATGTAAGAAGTGACACCGATGCTGGCCCCCAGTAATACAGGCCCAAGCGTGAGTACCATCCAATAAATCGCAAATGAAATCATCAACGGACGTTTACTCTCAACGCGCCATATACGGTTTAACGCACTGTCCACATTGCGGATCAGTAGCAATGCCACCGCAGCCAAAAAGCTAATCCCCACTGCGGTCATTTGGTTTGCATTTCCGGCAAACGCACTGATATGTGCCTTTATGGTGTCAGTAGAAGTCGGGACAAAATTAGTAAAAATAAAGTTTTCGATTGCCAAACGGGTATTCTCAAACCCTGGGAATGCTGTGAAAATCGCAACGCCTACAGCAATGAGTGGCACCAGTGAGAGTAAGGTGACATACGCCAAGTAACCGGCATTAATAGTGAGCTGATCTTCTTTACAGCGCTGGAAAAAGCGCCGCCACCAACTGGGCTGCGCATCTAAAGCAGCGCGCGCTTGCGCTTTTATTTGTGGCCAATGTTGTTTCATAATTATTTATACATTGATGATTGCTTTGCACATCTTACCAATCCACTTCATAATTTAAAGTAGCCCTATTAAGTAAAAGGATAAAGTATGCCCCTAAAATACCTCAAAATTTATGCTTTAATTGCCGCTTGCGCCTTGTTGAGTGGCTGTAAAAGCGCGCAAAATGCCTACTATTCTGCGTGGGAGCAGGTTGGTGTACATAAACGTGATATTCTTGTCGATCGCGTCGAAGATACTCAACAATCTCAACAAACCTCCCAACAAGAGTTCCAAAACGCACTTGAGCGCTTATCCGTTCTCATTGATTTTGATGGCGGAGAGTTACAAAGTGTCTACGAGCAATTAAATAGTGACTTTGAAGCGAGTGAAAAAGCGGCGCAATCTGTCACTGACAATATTGATAAAGTAGAGTCTGTTGCAGATGCCTTATTCGAAGAGTGGGAAACTGAACTTGAACAGTTTAGCAATCCAAAGTTAAAGCGCAGTAGCGAACAAAAACTGCGACAAACTCAAAAGCAGTATGACAAACTACTTCGCTCAATGCGTAAGAGCGAGTCAAAAATGCAGCCGGTGCTCGACTCCATGAAAGACAATGTTTTATACCTAAAACACAACCTCAATGCGCAGGCTATTGCGGCAATCAGAGGGGAGTTTACTAATTTAAAACGTGATATTCAGGGCCTTATCACGGATATGAACCGCTCAATTGCTGACTCCACCGCCTTTATAGAGCAAATGAACAAAACCTAAGTACCTAGACGCACTAAGCAGCTGCTTAGTGCGTCTCTGGCATATTTAAAGCCGCCTTATCATGCACCCAGCTGATCTCATGTTCAGAGATAGTCAATAAAAACGCTTCTTTGACAATTATCTTTAACTGCACAGCATCCTTGATCAGTGTCTCTCGGACCTCTGCGGTCTCTTCATTTCGATATACATATAACAGGTTATTTAGCGTATGGCGCTCTGTTTCCGTCATCCGTGATAATACTAAGTGATTTACAAACAGTGAGTCTGGATGCTGATGACAATGAAAGTGCGCCACATCGCAATCACTTTCAAAGGTCTCTGAGAATTCAACATCATACAAGGGCATTGATTTAGGAGATGTGAGCGTCAGTACTACACGCTGTGCACTGCGCTCAATATGGTAAACAAAATTTTCATCACATACATCGGTAGTATTATCAATGGGTATTAAAATACGTGGCGTTTTACTACCAAAGCCTACATCTATCAAATATTCGCTGTGATTGTATTTAAGCAACGTCACTCGGTGTGAACGTGGATTGTCCCATTTACCATTTAGTAAGACTCTAGCAAGCAAAGGAGAAACATCAAAACCCAACGATTGCAATGCTAGCATCACGATTTTATTGTGCTCGAAACAATAACCGCCCTGCTCTTTTTCAACCACACGAACAAATACAACATCAAACTCTAAGCTTAATAGTTTATCTTGCATTGCATTGATACTGCTAAAACTAAACCGCGCGAGGTGGGCCTTTATCAGCTGTTCAACAAACGCTAAATTACAATTTTTGGGTGTTTCTAACCCTAACTTAGATAAATACAGTGCCAATTGCGACGGTGTCATAACACCTCCTTTAATTTTGCTTAATTTTATATAGCGCTATCATTCGCGCAGTAAGATAAAACCTAAAGCGAAGTTGAGGTCAACTTGTTAACTGGCAAATTCTGTGATTTTTCTACCCTGATCAAGATACAGCAAATGCAAAGCCTCTTCCTCTAATAAAGGTTTACTCATCAAATACCCTTGCATTTGCTGACAATAAAGAGAGGACAGTACAGACAACTGAGCAGGTTGCTCAATCCCTTCTGCAGTCACCGTCAAGTTAAAACTGTTGGCAATCGCACAGATAGCCTCTATCAACTGACGTGGATTACCTACATTTTCAATCCCGTTAACGAATGCACGATCGATTTTCAAGCCATCCACAGGTAATACATTTAAGCGAGACAAGCTACTATAACCTGTGCCAAAATCATCAATATAAATACCAAAACCCACATCATGCAATTTTTGCAGTGGCGCAACCAAGCTATTTTCCTGCGCCATCATAGCCGATTCAGTGAGCTCAATTTTAAATTGCGTAGGATCTAACCCTGTCTGTTTGAATTGTTGCAATAACCAAGTCATAAACCCTTTATGCTGCAACTGCAAAGGCGAGACATTCACACTCATAAAAATGCGTTTATTGGGAAAGCGCTGTACACACTGCATGGCACGCCAAAAAACCCAATGCCCTAATTTAACAATTTGCGCACACTCTTCAGCGATTGGAATAAACTCAGCAGGACTGACAATGCCCAACTTTGGACTATGCCAACGCAAGAGTGCTTCAAACCCAATGATGGATTTTCCAAGTTGACAATAAATAGGCTGGAATCGCAGTGATAGCTCAGTGTCCATATTCAGCGTTTGTAATTCGCGTTCAATCAATAAACGGCGAGCAGCTTCATCTGCAATGGCCGAGGTAAAGATATGAAAGTCATTTTTACCTCGCTTTTTCGCTTCATACATTGCTACATCTGCATCATGCAGTAATTTCTCTGCTTCATAATTGTGGCAAGGTGCCGTAAAGCGGCGAACACCAACGCTGCCGCTGACCGAATGCTTGCTTCCTTGATAACTAAATGGTTCTCGCACGGCAACTAAAATATCTTCAAGCAGTAACTCTAAAGGCGCCTGTAGTGCATTAGCATCCAGCAATATAGCAAATTCATCGCCACCTAAGCGTGCAATATCCGCGTAGCTGCCAACTAGTTCACGCATCCGCGTAGCAAATTCAACCAGCAACTTATCACCTGCAAGATGACCCAATGTGTCATTGATCAGTTTAAAACGATCAAGGTCAATATAAAGTAAAATAAATTGACCTGAGTTACGTGTTCGGCAGGTTTCAACCAACTGTAAGAAAGTCTGCCGATTTAGCAAATCCGTTAAGCTATCATGTTGGGCCTTGTATTTAAGCTGCTCATTAAATAGCTTGATTTGCGTAATATCTGTCACACGTCCTTCATAGATGGTGTCATGACTGTGGCAGATCCATGAGCCAGTCTGTCGCAACCAAACTCCACTGGAGTGGTTTGAACCCGCTAACCACTCCAATTCCTCATGCTGCTCAAACCTTGAGACCATCTTGCGCCACGTCGCAGCGAAGTCACTATCAAGCATTAAATCACTGAGTTTAAGGCCATTAAATGGCGACGCTTGACCGATGAGCAACGCTTTAAAAGCCGGGTTCGCATCAACCAGCACACCATGTTTATCTAGGACAAATAGTCCTTCACTGCTGTTAACAAATAAACTTTTATATTTGCGCTCAGCAACAATTTGCTGTTGCAGTGCAGATAGTCTTTTGTCAGAGGCATGTTTTAACTGATCGTTTGCCTGCGCCAAGCTTGCCGTGCGCTCTTCTACAAGCATATTCACTGTTTGATGCTGTCTTGATAAATAACGTACTTGAAACAACACCATCAACCCCAGTGCTGCTGCAATTAATACCACCATGGCAATAATCAGCGAATAATTATTGAAAAATGATGGCTCAAGCTGTTCTTGCGTATAGAGATGAATTTCAATTTGATGACCAAAGAAGTCCATATTTTCAATGATACCCGGTTGCTTATCGGATAATTGATGATGGCTTTGCCAATCTGATGTAAACAGTAATTTATCCCCAGAAAGCACTCTAACTTGATGGCCATTGTCTTGGTAAACTTGACTGAATAAGCCTTCCAATAAGTGTTGGAGCTCAAAGCCTATACCCAATGCCTTAGCGATACTGGCACTGTGAAATTGCTCAATAACAACGCTCCAACGATCAGACATCGGCCAGTTCACCGCTTGTAGCTCACTATTTTTTAGACGCTCAGATAACGCATCCGATATCGCTACAGCACTTCCTAGCAAATGACCAAACTCAGACACTGGCGCGGTCTTAACCATGGTTAAATAGCGAATGCTTTGCGTGTTTGGCAAGTGTACCGTAAAGTCGAAAAAGCCCAATTCACGATATTGTTGCTCCAACTGAGCAACTTGGTCCCGCTCGATAATTGCGTAGGATTCCAAACTCAGTTCAAGTTCTAAACCCGCTAATTGAGATTGGGCTAAATGATAAAACTGTTCCGGCGTGATCTCTGGCGTTGCCCTTAGATAAGCTTCTATCGAATATAACAAATGAGCAAAACGCTGCAGTTGCTCACTCATTCTAGATTGATATTGCGCCACTTGCTGCTCAAGCTGATGGTGACTGCGCTGAGTGTAATGGTCGTGGAAAATCACGGCCATATAGCAGATCACGAACAAGTATATGCTGTAAATCCAACCGCCAAACTTAATTGGTGATTGAAAGAATTTTTCCCACTTTTTTACTCTAGACATCCGCTCATAACACTGTACCATTGCACCACTTGATAATAATTCTTATTTGCGATGATTAAAAGTAAACTTTGTTGTTTTTACCCGTTTTTGCTACTAAGTACCCAAGTTTTAGCCAATGATGACGAGCTTAACGTCTATTCGTTCCGCAAGTACGAACTTATCAAGCCAATGCTGCAAGCTTTTGAACAACACAGTGGGGTTAAAGTAAACTTGGTCAATGGCAAGTCGCACTTTTTACTTTCACGTTTAAAAGCCGACGGTGCACAGTCTCGAGCAGATGTAATTCTCAGCTCAGATTTGGTGCAACTCAGTGCCCATCGCGCGCTATTGCAGCCAATGACAGAGTTAAAAGGTTGGTCTGTTCTGCCTGATGTGTTTAAAGACCCAGATCAGCACTGGGTGAGCCTCTCCATGCGAACTCGTGCACTATTCACCCGAAAAAATGACACATCCAGTTCATTTATTCCGACCTACTTTGCGCAATTCAGTGAGCCGCAAATACAGGGCAAGTTTTGTGTTAGAGACTGGCGTCATAGCTATAACAAAACCTTGTTTGCTAGTTTGCTATCAGGCAACCGTGAACAAGATACCCAGTGGATAAAAAACGCCAACAAGCTACTAGCAAAGCGCCCTTCAGGTGGTGATAGAGATCAGCTACGTGGGCTTGCTAAAGGACAGTGCCAATATGCACTGGCAAATCATTATTACTGGCATATGATGAAGCAGTCGAATAATAAGCAGGAAGTAAAAATCGCTTCGCAACTTGCAATGCATTTTTTGCAAATGGCAAATGGCACAACGCCCGTTTCTACCACCACTGCAGCCATCGCGAAACATGCCCCAAACAAAGAGAATGCATTGGCATTTATCGACTTTTTACTCCTCCCAAAAACGCAAAAAATGTATGCACAGCTGCTGAATGAATTTCCTGTAGTTGCCATCGAAGGCTATCAACTGCCCTTCAAGCCGGCATTAAAAAACATTAACTTAAGTTTAGAGTACACTGAAAAAGCGAATAAAGTCCCCGCCGTTTGAAGCTATGTTGTGATATTCGACACAAACAAGTGCACCCTATGACCTAACTTGGTGCACCTCGAAGTAATACTAATCCGCATGCTAACTTGCTTGCGCAAGCCACTTTTGCACCGCCTTTCTTGGATAAAGCACATCCTTAAATAATCTATGACGTTCAAATTTCAACGCCTTTTCAGTGCTCGGCAAACCAGCTTGGACTTGGCTGTGATGCGTATTGAAACGTGAGATCAGCGAGAGTTTATCACGCGCAATCTTAAGGTGAACATTTAGGTAAGCACGCACGTCATCAGCGGTCATTAAGCCCAGTGCATCCAAATTCATTAGCTCTTTTTTTAGTTTAGAGCGAATACCCATGGTTGATCTCCCTGTGTTGTCAAAATGGAATCAATCAAAGTTGCAAGCAAAATACACACCAAATGCTGCAATTACATTAAAGACCACAACAATCACGAAAAAGTTTCGTCATTCATCTTAACTGCGCGGTATACTGTCGCAAAGTCGCATTATGAGTTGTGATATGAATCAAGAATACGTTGAAATTGAACTTGAAGAAGAACCTATCGAGCTTTGCAATTTACTCAAAGTACTCGATTTCGCAGAAACTGGCGGACAAGCCAAGCAACTGATCACGCTTGGCTACATTGCCGTAAATAACGAGTTATGTACGCAAAAACGCAGGAAAATTTATTCTGGGGATACATTACACTTTGACGGTGAGATCTTTATGCTGACGCTCGCCGAAGATGCAATCCCTAATCCGCGCCCTCCCGAGCCTGTTACACCACCTAAAGCGCCTAAAGCCGCCACAAAAAGCACAGCTAATAAAAGTAAAAGCGGGAATAAAAAGCGTAAAAAACAAGGGCAGGTCGACAGTAAGACAGGCCGTAAACCTATTTCTTTTGGATAACAAGGAGTTCTCAATCAATGAGCATTTGGTTTAAACCCATTACCAAGGAACTTTGCCGGTCTCTCGATAAAGGCATGCATGGTAAAGGCTCATTAATGGCCACCCTTGGCATCGAAATCAGCGAAATTGGAAATGACTATTTAGTGGCCACCATGCCTGCAACCGTCCATCACCACAACCCAATCGGTATGGTGCATGGCGGTGCTAATGTTGCTTTAGCAGAAACAGTCGCCAGCTATGCGGCAAACTTTGTCGTAGATTTTGAGCACTTTTACTGTGTCGGCCAAGAGATCAATGCCAATCATTTAAAAGCCTCTAGAAACGGCATACTGCGCGCGGTAGCAAAACCACTACATATCGGCAAACGCACATCGGTATGGGAAGTGAAAATAACGAATGCTAAAGGCGAACTATGCTGTGTATCACGTATGACCGCAGCAGTGATCGAGCGACCCGAAAAACAACGGAGTAACTAAAAGTCATGGATCATATTGATACACTGATCGTTGGTGCTGGCGTCGTCGGACTATCCATTGCAGCCAAGCTTAGCCAACATAGAGAAGTCTTTGTGGTTGAGCAAGCCAAACACTTTGGTGAGCATACCAGCAGCCGTAATAGTGAAGTAATCCATGCCGGTATTTATTACCCCGCCGACAGTGCAAAAGCGCGCCATTGTGTCGCAGGTAAAGCACTACTTTATCAGCACTGTAAAGACTATGGCGTGCCGGTCAAAATGCTCGGTAAGGTCATCACAGCGCAAAACGATGCTGAAATACAGACACTAGAAAAGCTCATATTGCAAGCTGAGCAAAATGGTGTTGATGACCTACACTGGCTAAGCCAAGCAGAGCTGCAACAAAAAGCACCGCAGATAAAAGCCAAAGAGGGGCTATTTTCCCCTTCCACTGGTATTATCGACAGCCATCAGTTTATGCTCTCTTTGATAGGCCAACTTGAGCAAAAGCAGGGACATTTTGTCGCAAATACTCAATTTATCAGCGCAACACCAGTAAAAAATGGTTTTTTGGTAACACTAGATTGTGAGGGACAAACCTTCTCACTCAGCTGCTCCCACTTGATAAACGCGGGCGGGCTGTTTGCGCAGCACAATGCGGCAAAAATTGAAGGGCTAAGCAACCCAAATATACCGCCAATTCACTATTGTCGCGGACAGTATTTTAGCTATCAAGGGGCGCATCCTTTTAAGCACCTGATTTATCCTGTGCCAGAGCAGCATGGGCTCGGTATACATGCTACTGTCGATCTGGCAGGTCAATTGCGTTTTGGCCCAGATACTCAATTTATCGACTCGATTGATTACGCAACAGATAGCAGCGCGTTAGATAAGTTTTATCAAGCCATACAACGCTACTGGCCACAGGTTGAGAAGAGTAAATTGCAAATTGATTACGCGGGAATAAGACCTAAATTACAAACTGCAGGTCCCCAGGATTTTATAATTGAAAATCAAAGTGTCCATAACATTGCCGGTCTCATTAATTTATATGGAATTGAGTCACCTGGGTTAACAGCCAGCCTCTCCATTGCTCAGACTGTCACAGAACAACTCATTGCTGAATAAAAAAGGCGACATCTATGTCGCCTTTTTTATTATTTCGATTTTATGTATCATCAAGCTGTTTTGCTCTTTGATCCATTAACTTTTGCACATTCTGTGCATCTTGCACCAGCTTTTTCACATCACTAGGGTTCATGCCATTTATACCGTTTTTACCCTCTAAACCGTCTGCTTTCTGTGCTTTTTCCTTCAAAATATCGGTATTCTCGGCCGCCATGATGGTTATTTTCGTCGGGTCCAAAGTATGTACTTGGCTATTAACACGGGTGTTTGGTCTATCTGAATAGTGCCAGTTTCCCTTGGCATCTTGCCATTTATAAATGGTCGCTTGTGACGCTTTAGGTGCTTCGCCATCCAGCATTCCTTTCGCGCTATTAACCGCATCATTAAGCTCACGCTTCGACTTGTCAAACAACGCATTTGCTTCTTGTTGAGCTTTGCCAAAAATCATATCAATGCTGAGATAGGGCTTACCGTCAGGACGTTTGATGATAAATAACGACGCTAATCCAACTAACATCATCATAATTAACATATAACTCGCGGATTTCATTTCGGCACTCCTTTTTCACTTGAGGCCACACTTGTAAAGTATAGCTTGGTATTGCGCACAGTTTGACAATTGGGCAAAAAATTATCAATAGGAAATGAGTTTGAAATGACAGGTAGAATTGCGTTGTTTTGAAAAGCCAAAAAAAGCCGCGACTTTTATCGCGGCTCATAAAACATTTAGATGCCATCTCCATCAATGTGTAAACCACATTCACGATTAAGACCAAAAAAGCGAGTTTCCTCTTCAGTCATACCTGGCTCTAATTTACGAGTCGTATGCACATCACCCATAGACACATACCCTTGCTCCCAAAGCGGGTGATAAGGCAAGTCATGCTTAGTTAAGTACTGATAAACATCTCGGTTGTGCCAGTCAATGATCGGGTAAACCTTTACACTACCTCGGCTAATTTCTAGGATCTGCTTATCAGAGCGCGTTGAAGATTGCTGACGACGCAGACCACTAAACCAAGTTCCAACTTGCAGCTCTTGCAGTGCACGTGTCATTGGTTCAACCTTATTCAAGGTATTATACTGTTTAATGCCTTCTTCACCTTGCTCCCACAGCTTACCAAATTTTGCCTCTTGCCAAGCTGGACTATATTCGCTGCGATAAACTTTGAGGTTTAACTTCAGCCTTTCAGTCAATTCATCCACAAACTGATAGGTTTCTGGAAATAGGTAACCGGTGTCAGTTAAGACCACAGGAATGTCATTTTTTTGCTGTGATACGAGGTGCAGCATCACCGCCGCTTGAATACCAAAACTTGACGACAGCATATGGGTGTCAGGCAGATTCTCAAGCGCCCAAGCAACACGTTCTTCGACACTTTTTTGCGCCAGCATGCCATTTGCATCTGCAAGCAATGCCTGCTGTGTTGCTTTGTCTAGGGTTAATATTTGCTTAAATTCGCTCATAGCTTGTCCTATTATGGGGCCCTATCGGGCCCTTATTATTAAGCGTGGAAATCTGTTTTTGAAACTTTAACTTCCGCAACAATACCCTTGCGGATCACAAAATCACCAAAGCACTCTTGCTCTTGACGCTCAGCAGCCCACTGACCTATCAACTCATCTAGCGCAGGAAGGTAAACATCTTCACTGACGTTTTCTAGATAAAGCTTAGGAACACGCGTACCTTCACGGTTACCGCCAAGATAAACATTGTATTTACCTGGACCTTTACCAACAAAGCCCACTTCCGCCAACATCGCACGGCCACAGCCATTTGGACAACCCACCACACGCATGATGATGTCATCGTTTGGAATGCTGTGTTTTGCTAATAACGCTTCTGTTTTTTCTACCAGCTCAGGTAAGTAACGTTCTGCTTCTGCCATCGCCAGTGGACAAGTAGGTAGTGCTACACACGCCATTGAGCTCTTACGCTGCTCGGTATGCGTGTCATCAATTAAACCGTGCTCACGGGCAATTTTTTCAATTTCTGCTTTGTCTTCTTCAGCCACACCCGCGATGATTAAGTTTTGGTTTGCAGTCATGCGGAAATCACCTTTGTGGATCTCTGCAATCTTGCGACAACCTGTTTTCAATGGCTGACCTGGGTAATCTAGAATACGACCACTTTGTAAGAATAACGTCAGGTGGTGTTTGCCATCGATGCCTTCAACCCAACCAAAGCGATCGCCACGGTGAGTAAATTCATATGGACGACTCTCTGCAAACTTAACACCTGCACGCTTTTCCACTTCTTCTTTAAACGCGTCAATACCGAATGCATCTAGTGTATATTTGGTTTTTGCGTTTTTACGGTTTACGCGGTTACCCCAGTCACGCTGCACACTGACAACATGCTCTGCCACTGCTAGCGTATGCTCTAGTGGAATAAAGCCAAAGTCATCAGCACGACGCGGGTAAGTGTTCACATCACCGTGCGTCATTGCAAGGCCACCACCGACAAGTACGTTGAAGCCAACTAATTTGCCTTCTTCAGCAATCGCAACAAAGTTCAAGTCATTCGCGTGCACATCCACTTCGTTATTTGGTGGGATTGTTACCGTAGTTTTAAACTTACGAGGTAGATAAGTAGAGCCTAAAATTGGCTCAAGATCTGTGGAGTCTTTACGCTCGCCATTTAGCCAAATCTCTAAATAAGCACGTGTTTTTGGCAGTAAGTGCTCAGAGATCTTCGCAGCCCACTCATACGCTTCTTGGTGAAGCTCTGACTCAACCGGATTCGTTGTACACAATACATTACGGTTCACATCACCCGCAGTTGCAATTGAGTCGATACCCACATCATGCAAAGTTAAGTGCATTTCTTTGATATGTGGCTTTAACACTCCATGAAACTGGAAAGTTTGACGAGTTGTCAGACGAATACTGCCATAAGAGGTTTTCTCTTCAGCAAATTTATCAATAGCTAGCCACTGATCTGGCTGAATGATTCCACCTGGCATACGTGCACGTAACATCACATTGTGCAACGGCTCTAACTTTTGTTTAGCACGCTCCGCACGAATATCACGGTCATCTTGCTGATACATACCGTGGAAACGGATCAGCTGGAAGTTATCTTTGGTAAAGCCGCCAGTTAGTTGATCGCCTAAATCGGTTTCAATGGTGCCGCGTAAGTGCTGACTTTCTGTTTTTAAACGTTCGTTGTCAGCAAATTTAGCCTCAGGATCGTGCTTACTGTTGGGCTTAAAATCTTGATTGCTCATGGTTTTTCCTAAATTCTATACAGTGACGGTAAAAGTGCGTGATGACGTCTATTAATAGACGTCTTTTTGATAACGGTTAGCACTACGCAACTCTTTCAAATACTGCTCGGCCTGCTCATCATCTTTACCACCATAGGTTTTCACGATGTCTAACAGGGCCTGATGCACATCTTTGGCCATACGTGTAGCATCGCCACATACATAGAAATGTGCACCTTTTTCCAACCAAGCAAAAACTTCTTCGCCCTTTTCACGTAAGCGGTCTTGAACGTAAATTTTTTCTGCCTGATCCCGGCTGAATGCTAAATCAACGCGATTTAGCAGCCCTGACTTCACATACCCTTGAATTTCTACTTGATATAAGAAGTCTTGTGTAAAGTGAGGATTACCGAAGAACAACCAATTGCTTCCTTCAGCCTCACGCGCATCACGCTCTTGTAAAAATGCTCTGAATGGCGCGATACCTGTACCTGGACCAACCATGATCACAGGTGTGTTATCATCACTTGGCAAACGGAAGTTATCATTGTGCTCACTAAACACTTTGACTTTGGTACCTTCTTCGACGCGATGCGCCAAGAAACCAGAACAGCCACCAAAGTGCTGCTCGCCAAATGCTTCAAATTCAACTAGACCAACCGTTAGGTGGACTTCTTCTTCCACCTCAGCTTGGCTCGATGCAATAGAATACAAGCGCGCTTGTTGTTTACGACAACATTCAACCAGTGTTTGCGCTGCAATCTCGCTTGGGTTTTGTTTGATAACATCAAAGATCTGACGCGCTTCTAAATATTCACGCAGCGCGGCTTTGTCTGTCACTAGCTTAGCCAATTCCTCATTCCCAGTGGCTGTTGCATACTTTTCAACGAATCCAGGGTATGACTGAGTCAGTTCAAGTTTTTCAATCAGTGCATCACGTACACTGAAAGTGTCATCACCGAGTTTTACTTCGCTTTGAGGGTCAATATTTAATGAGCTTAGTATCTCATCAACCCGTGCTTCATCATTTAAGAAATACACACCTAATGCATCACCTGGCTGATAGCTAATATCAGAACCGTCAAGGTCAATTTCAATATGACGCACATCCTTAGTTGAATCACGACCCGTGATCTTCACAGCCGAAGAAATTTCAGCGGTAAATGGATTTTGCTTTGTATACTGGCTATGTGCAGGTTGAGGGGCACCAAACGGAGCATTCACAACATTCGTAGCACCACCAGCAGCTTGCTGTGCTTTGAGCTCTGGCTCAAACGCATCAAGTGCTGATGAAATCCACGCCTCAGCTTGTTCTTCATAATCAACATCTAAATCAGCACGCGCAACGACACTTTCAGCACCTAATTTTTGTAGACGCTCTTCAAAATCAATGGCCGTTTGACAGAAAAATTCGTAACTTGAATCCCCCAAGCCTAGCACTGCAATTTTAACGCCGTCTAATTTAGGCGCTTTCTTGCCAACTAAAAACTCATGTAGATTTTCAGCATCTTCTGGCGGCTCACCTTCACCGTAAGTTGACACAGCAACGGCGATAAATTTTTCTTTCTTTAAGTTGCCAGGCTTATAATCTGCCATGTTCACTAACTTAGCATCTAGGCCACGTGATTTAGCCTGTGCCTCTAGCTGAGCAGCAACGCCTTTTGCATTGCCTGTTTGCGAGCCATATAAGATGGTTAATGGCGCAGCATCTTGCGCAGGTGCCGCAGCTTGACCAAGCACGCCACCAAGCGCCGCAGTATTGGCATTTGCAGCCAAGTAACCACTCACCCAAGCTTGTTGAATAGGGTTTAGTTCAGCCACTAACCCCTGTAACTTTTGCAGTTGTTCTTGTGAAAGCGGACTTGCCGCAGCACTCAGTTGACTTAACAACATTGTTTATTCCCCGTAACCCATTTCGATTTACTTGCTCTGGCACTTTAGTGTGCAGGTCATTTAATAGCATGCAGGATACTGTTCCTATCCCTCAACAAAAAGAACAGTATCTGCTTTGTTATTCCTTTTAGTTATGAAAAGAAAAAAACACCAACGAAAACAGATTAAAAGAAGTGTTTATTTTTTGATCTGTTTTTTATTAACATTTTAATAACGGGGGTGCAGTTCTTCTTCCGTGTTTTATCAGCCCAACACAATAAGAGAACATAATGAAATTATATAAGACAATAAAAAAACATTACCAACCAGCTGTTTTAGCAATGATTTTTAGTGCAGGAAGCCAAGCGCAGATCAATAATGGTAGCTTTGAACAATGGCAATACGATAGACCGAGTAATTGGTCTACTATTGATTCTGGGATCACAACCTCTCCAGTCACTACTCCGGTACAGGCAGGTCAGACAGCGGCTGCCATTACCGTTAATACTGCAACACAAGGCAATACAGATTTACGCCAAAGTATTGCCGTTGTTGCAGGGCAAACGTATGACTTCAGCACCTGGGTTTATCACACCGAAGGGAGAGTGAAGGCCCGCCTTTATATTGATGGCTATCGAGGCTATTCAAACCCACAACTTACAGCTCAATGGCAGCAAATAAGCTACCAATACAAGGCAAGCACTTCAAAAAATATTGAAGTGGGCTTACGATTTTATGATGTCACTGGATTTGACGGTAGCGAAGTCGTATATATCGACAACTACAGTACAGGCAACGCAACAACTCCACCGCCACCCCCACCACCCTCAGATTGCCAACACAATTCGGTGAGCTTTACGCTCAAAACAGATAACTACGCCAGCGAAACCAGCTGGCAATTGGCAAACAAAGCTGGGCAAATCATAAAAAATGGCAGCGGTTATAGTAATAATCAAACCGTCACTGACACTCTATGTTTAACCGATGATACCTATACCTTCACTATTTTTGATAGCTATGGTGACGGTATTTGCTGCTCACAGGGCAATGGCCGTTACGAATTTTCTCACAACGGTCAGACTCTGATATCTGGTGGGCAATTCACCAATCAAGAACAAAAGCAATTTACTCTAGGTAACGATGGTGGCAACGGCCAAGACCCTACAGGCTATTATGCCACTGCCGCAGGCTTAACTGGCCTAGCCCTCAAATCAGAACTACACGCCATCATTAAAAACCACAACAACCAAGGCTATGGTGCTTTATGGTCCTTCATCGACCAACATGAACGCGACCGCTATTTCGAAAAAGATAACTCGGTGCTTGATCGCTACTCAGAACAACCAACCAATTCAGATGCGATTAATTTTGTTGCCGTAGGCGATCAGTGTGGCAGTTATCGTGGTGAAGGAGATTGTTATAACCGTGAACACTCTTTCCCAAAAAGTTGGTTTGGTGGCAAAGTGGAACCTATGAATTCAGATGTACACCACATTGTTGCATCTGACGGCTACGTTAATGCAAAGCGCAATAGCTTCCCATTTGGTGAAGTTGGCAGTGCCAGTTATACCTCTTCAAACGGTAGTAAAGTCGGGAGCGCGTCTGGCATTGGCTACAATGGCACAGTCTTTGAGCCAATTGATGCTTTCAAAGGTGATTTTGCACGGATTTATTTCTATATGGCGACACGATATGAGAATGTCATTGCTAGCTGGCACAACAAATCAAGTTATGGCAGTGATGTGCTCAATGGCACGTCAGGGCTTGTCTATGAAACTTGGGTAATTAATATGCTTAAACGCTGGCATCAACAAGATCCTGTCGATGAGATTGAACGTGCGCGTAATCAAGCTGCCTATGAATATCAAGGCAATCGCAACCCGTATGTAGACCACCCAGAGTTTGTCGACCTCATTTGGTAAAAATAAAACATAAAAAAGCGGCCCATTCCATTGGGCCGCATAACATACTCAGCGCAGAGTCTACGTGAGTGTTAAAGTAGGTAAGGTAACCATGTTCCTAACTCATAAATCGAATCGATCTTCCACCACCGCTGCGATTTAAAAGTGCACTTACCTAGGCTCTATCGTTAAGGGAGATAAAGTCATTTTCGCATTGTTGCTGGCCCCCATTAAGTTAGAGTACCTGCGGTTTTCGAATAAAGTGTAAAACACATCAACGTAGTCATCATCATTGCTAAACCAATGACTTGGCATCGCTTTAATAAGCTCATTGGTTAACTGAGGAATGATGGCATAGCCTTGCACATTCGGGTTAGGGATCAACTTCATCGCTTGTGTGACCACATCTAAAAAAGCAACTGCCAGTTCTTGGTAATTCGTATTGTCGTCATGCTCCATTAGCAATACATCGGCTGCTTGCCAGCGATAACGTTCCCAATGAATTAAAATTTGGTTCGGCGTGTAGTCTTGCCCATCATGATCTAGATACGGTAAATCGACAACATCGAGCACAGGTTCATCTCTGCTTGGACTGACGCCATTGACTATCGCATAGACCTCTGCTGCACCAGATACCCAAGGTTCTTTGTCATCATTGAGACGGATACGGTTGATCACTGAAGTGGAAATAGCTGTTTCGGTTTGCATCAAGCTAAGCGACACAACGTCATCCACTGAAGAATTACGGGTTTGATACTGAGTAAACACCTCACGCATTACCGCAATCCCCGCCTTGTGCACGACTTGCTTATCAAGTTCAACCACCAATACTGGCTGTTGTGGCAATTGTGTCGCATCGAGTAAATGGAGCTGACCATGTTTATCAAAAGCTTCTACATGCAGCCACTGTGTATCTTCACCGCGAGGCGCAAATGCAACTAGAGGCGACTGACCTTGCTGCCAAGCATCCAACATTGCTGGATCTGCCAAACGAACTTGATAAACCTGATGACCACCATTTGATAAACCTTTCAATTGACGCGTCAAGCCACTGGCTTTAACACCAAGTGCAGACACATCACTAGAAAGCATCATTGTTGAGAGATTAAGTTTATTGAAACTATCAAGCTGCCCTAACCAAGCCTGCTCATGACTGATAATATCTCGGGCAACGGCTTTGGCAACAACGCGCTTGATGTCAGCCACCTGAAAGCTTGCAGCATTAAACTTATCAACCGAGTGTAACGAAGAATCTAAACTTGACTGTATATCAAGCGCTTGTGCTGACGCTTTTCCACTCATAAAAGCCATAGCGATAGTCACTGAGGCTAATTTTAGTAACCTATGCATAACATTTCCTTGAAATAATCCGTGTGTTTGCTCAAAAGCAGCGATTAAAGTGTGTTTACTCGCATAGCCACATTAAAACAGCCCACTTAATTTATCAAGAAATTAATAATGAATTAACATGTAAAAATTTAACTTTTCACTATACCCATGAATTTAATGGATAATATTAGTATTTTATGAAACTTAAAATAATAAATTTTTAGCAACAATTCGTTTTGATTAATAATTAGTCATAACGAGTGTTAGTTGAAAAACGGTTGAATCTCTTTTTGATCCAACCTCTTCGAAATCACCACGATCCAGTTTAATAGCGATTAGCAAATGAGGCTGGAAACATAAGTAGATTAAACGCTACACGTTGGTCTAAACAGTAAAGTTCACTAGGAGGAAAGACCTCTGTACAGAGGCCCTTTAGGAAGACGAGATTACTTTTCGATTGGATAAAGTGTGATCTCAATACCTGCACCAATGGCAGAGATCCGCAATAAAGTATCTACATCAATTGCCTGTGAATAACATTTTGGTGCTTCACCAGATACAAAACCAATATCAAATGTGCGTTTTTTACAGCTAAGCCACTGCTTAAGTGCCGCTTTTGAACATGACTCAATGAGTTCACAAAGGTGGTTTATCGCTTTATTCGGGCTACTCACTTCAACACTCGCTTCAATGCGTGCAAGCTCACGATACTCATCTTTGTCATAGTGCAATACAACCGCATTGCGTTTTAAATCTGCAACCAAAGCGGAGATGTCATGTTTGGATTCTAATTCTAAGTCGACATTTAAAAATTGGATTTCTGACATTGCGAATGCGTTACCTTGCTTTGAGTGGACCTGAGGCCCTATGTTTATACACAGTCCGCACGCAAGCATAGACATTTGCAATATACACAAGTCATACTTTTGGGTGCGACAATTTGTCACTGTGGATTTTACGCCAATTTCAATAAGCTATCAGCAATTTTGACTAAATAACAGAGCAATGATCAAAAGCGCATTAAAACCCGCCAGAAAAATACACAAATACCTTGGCTATTTACTGGCTCTACAAATATTTGCTTGGCTACTTGGTGGACTCGTTATGAGTGCTATTCCGTTAGAAATGGTACATGGTAAACACCTCGCCAATCGACAGCTAGACAACCCTTTCAATGCATTGCATTACACCGCAAGCTTAGACAACCTAAAGCAACAAGTTGCTGAGCTTACTAGTATTGAATACAAACATTTTTTACATACCCCAATAATCAAATTAAATGGCAATACGACTGCTTATTTTGATGGCAAAACGGGGGCTTTATTTCAAGCGCCGAGCCAAACTCATATCGAACAACAAGCCAAAGCACATTATCTAGGAGACGCCAAAATTGCACACGTAACATTTCTGGCAGAAGGACCAAGAGAAGTGCAATATCGAAAAAATATTTGGCAAGTTGTTTTTGCCGATACTGTCAGTACCACGCTTTATCTTGATAGTGATAGCGGACAAGTGATCACTGTACGCAGTACAATATGGCGTATTTTTGATTTCTTTTGGATGTTACATATTATGGATTATGACGAAAGAGATGACTTTAATAACCCACTGCTCATTTCTTTCTCAGCTACCAGCGTATTGTTCTGTATTTCAGGATTTGTTTTATTACTACAATCTCCTCCATGGCGACGTCGTCGTCATCAACCTAAGTACAACTAAGCAGTAAAATAGGATAATCTAAGGGCAGTTTCGACGTTCACTTCAGGTGAGAGACATGCCCTTTGTATCAATAATTTGCTTACTGTTTTTACTGCTTTGTACACAACATACAGCGGCAAATACCTTCACAAGCTTCTATCAAGCAAAAAAACATCTCTCTTCGCAGCTCAGCGACACAACTAAAACACTATATTGCGAATGTGGTATTACTCGGCAGGGAAAAAAGCTAATCCCAAAAACACAAGAATGCGGTTATCGGCCAAGAAAACCGATTACACGCAATGGCAAGCCAAATAGTCGTACCACCCGAATTGAATGGGAACACATAGTGCCGGCATGGGAGTTTGGCCATCAACTGCAATGCTGGCAAGAAGGTGGTCGCGCCAACTGTCGCAAAGTCAACGCTCTATTTCGTCGTATGGAGGCTGACCCCAATAACCTTGCTCCCACGATCGGGGAAATAAATGGAGACCGCAGTAATTATCGCTTTGGTATGTTACCGGACACCCCCTTTAGACATGGCAACTGCGCAGTGAAGATAAGTTTTAAACAACGCGTTATCGAGCCCCCCCCATCAGCTCGCAAGCAAATTGCACATGCCTATTTTTATATGCAGCAAACTTATGGCTTGGTCATTAGCGACAAACAAAAGAAGTTATTCGAGACATGGGCCAAAGTTGAGCATTAAAGTACCCACTGACATAAAAATTTTCATGTCAGTGTATTTAAATTGGTAACACGCACTAATTAGATTGTAATCCAAAGCTGCAATTGATAATTTGACTCTAATATTGATATTGCACGTACAATTGAAAGCATCACCGATTAATTCAGGTCTAATCATTTAGGGTAATGCAGTAAAAAGTTAGGAACGGATATGAGATTGAGCAATAACACGTTATACCTTGCAGTTTGCATGGCACTCACATCAACCTTTATCGCTGGCTGTGGCGGCTCTGGTGGTACAAATACGAGTAATACAAATGCTGTAAGCACACCTGTTACTCCCCCTGCCGTTCCTGATACTACAGCACCCAATTGGCAAGCAGGTCAATTTGCACCCGCTTCGCAATTTGCACATCGCTGTGAAGCGCCTCGCAGTGGTATTGATCCATTTGAGAACACCCCTTACCCTGATGTTGCAGGCACCATGATGCATGAAAAAATGTGGTTGCGTTCATTTAGTCATGAAACCTACCTTTGGTACGACGAGGTCATTGATAATGATCCTAACGCCTTCCCCACAGTTGCCGCTTATTTTGCTCAGTTAAAAACATTCCAGAAAACGGCCAGCGGTCAAGATAGAGATCAATTTCACTTTAGCCAAAGCTATGAAGACTTCAAAAAAGAATCGCAAGATGGCGTCTCTGCAAGTTTTGGCCTAACTTGGACTATTCCTCAGTCCCGCATGGCCTATGTCGCCTATGTAAATGATAATACTCCAGCAGCCAGTGCAGGTGTACAACGCGGTGATAGACTACTCAAAGTTGGTGATATTGACTTTGCAACTTTCACAAGCGAAGACAGAGCTCAAATCCTCACAGCATTTACGCCGCAAAAAGATCAAGTTGTTACATTAACCCTGCTTGACCGTAATGAGCAAGAAAAGGTCGTTACGATGACTGCACAAGATCTACAGCTGGTGCCTGTTAACAATACCCAAGTATTTGAACATCAAGGCAAGCTAGTTGGTTATATGCAGTTCAATCAATTTGTTGCCAGCGCACAAAGTGGCTTAGTGGATGCATTTACATCGTTTAATCAAAGTAACATCGACGAACTTGTTTTGGATATGCGTTACAACGGTGGTGGGCTTGTATTTCAAGCCTCACAAGTCAGCTATATGATAGCGGGTAGCCAGTCCAATGGACGTGCCTTCTCAATAAAAACACACAACGATAAGCAAAGTAGCAAAAATGAGCCTCTTGAGTTTGTAAAACAGTCAATTAACTGGACTACGCTACAATATAATGACGATTTACTGCCATCTCCTCAGATGAAACGAGTTTATATGCTCACGACTCAAGACACTGCTTCTGCCAGTGAAAGTGTCATTAACGCGCTGCGTGGTATCGATGTTGAAGTTATCTTAATTGGTGACGATACCAGAGGCAAACCGTTTGGTTTTGCCCCTGAACAAAACTGTGGCACAGTCTACTATACTATTCAAAATAAGTCCGCTAATGCAAAAGGGTTTGGTGACTATGAAGATGGCTTTATAATCACGCCTCAGGCAAGCATAATCGGCGAAACAGGCCTAGATGCAAAAGTACCTGGCTGCCGTCTTAATGATGATTTCAGTAAAGACTTGGGAGACAAAAGTGAGAGATTATTTGCCGGCGCATTACATCATATTGCTACGGGTACTTGCCCAGCACCTGAGCGCCAGGCACGCACATCATATTCACAAACAGCTCAAACGCCAAGCGTAGTGAATGACAAAGCCCCATTTTACATGCCATACCAACCGCTCAAACATGGTGCCGTGTATACTGAGATAACAACGGATAAGTGATGAACGTAAAGCTGCTTATTAGCACTGTGATGGCACTGTTTATCAGTGCCTGTAGCAATAGCCAAAGTACTAAGCAAATACAACCTGCGCTACTCACAGAGGTTACTCCCTCTGTATCAAAAGAGCTCAGTGATGCCATTGTGAAACTAAAAGGAGGGACAGCTCCGACACTAGCTGTTGATGTTTTGACTCGCTCTCCACAATTGTTGTTAACGCATGGACGGTCTCCAGCTGAGCATGCCACAGGTATGGCGTACACCAAACTATCAGATCTCCCAATTAATGCATTTGAACTACAAATTCGCGATAAGCAATGCGTACTTTACTACCCCAAAACCGCACAATTTGTTCCGCTACAATTTTCTCGTTGTATCGTTTATGAAGATAAAAATTAGCAACGCCCAATTGAAACCTTTATTTACCTAGCTTGCATCCACGGTGGTGATCAGAGACACTAAGGCGGTTCAGCCAAGGAGTCTTATATGCACATTACCCCCGTGTCACCATTTCAACCTCAATTACCATTTACTTATCGCTGCATGGCATTCAGTCCAGAACAATATCAGGACACTGACTTTGCGCACTTTAATCAGCCTCTCCCAAGTAAATTAGAACGAGCCGTGGCAAAAAGAAAAGCCGAGTACCTTGCGGGGCGCGTTTGTGCTGCACAGGCATTAGAGCAATTGAAACACCCTCATTACATAGTACAAAGTGCTGAAGACCGCTCTCCAATCTGGCCAACAGGCGTATGTGGCTCTATCACGCATAGTAAAGGGGTAGCCATGGCGGTGGTGACTGATAACCCAGCCATATTAGGCCTAGGAATCGATATCGAACACATGATGAGCGATAAGCAAGAATTAGAGCTGCAGAGTCAAATTTTAAGAGATGATGAAGCTGCTGCATTTGAGTCACTTGGACAAGATCACCTCAACCCCCTGACACTTGTATTCTCCGCTAAAGAGAGTATTTACAAAGCGCTATATGGGCAGGTACAGACTTTTTTTGGCTTTGATGCCGCAAAGCTCGTCAGACACAGCGATCAACATATGCAATTTACTTTAACAGCCTGCCTGCATCCCAAGTTACCAATTGGCACCGAAGTCAGCGTGTATTACCAATGCATCGACAATATGGTTCTGACAGAATGCTTACATCAATAAGTAACACTTCAATTGATAAAAAAACGATGCCTAAGCATCGTTTTTAAAGCTGTTAACCTATCTTTTAAAAACTATACTCCAGTTGTAATGACACCTGTCTCTGTTGACCTAACTCTACATAATTCCAACGGCGACTACCTTTAGAGTTCACGTAGTTTTTATCCAACAAGTTATCAACACTTAAGAATATGCCCCAGTTCTCTGGCTGATAGCCAATTCGTGCATTAACAATCGTACGGCTTGGGATTTCTGGATCATCTAGTACACGTTGGCCATTTTCATCTAGGCTTTGGTATACAGGTGCTGCAAACTGTTTAGCACTATCTTGATAATTCATATTAAGGTTAACAAGCCAGCCAGTGCCTGAGTCATAATCAACTCCTAAGTTAGCTGTCCAATTTGGACTTTTTGGAAAAGCACGACCAACAAAATCATCACCTGTTACCACATCGGAGTCATTGTATTCAAACTCGGTGATCTCAGTTTTGGCATACCCTAAACCAGCAAAAACTTGAATTGTGTCTGACCACGCATAATCAATGCTCGCTTCAAACCCTTTAACCTGTGATTTACCTGCATTGACCACTTCCAAATCAAAGAGGTTTTCAGATAGCTGTACACGAACTTGTTGCTCTCGCCAGTCGATATAAAAGGCATTCGCATTGAATACTAGCGTGTCATCTAACCACGTACTACGCCAGCTAATTTCATAATTATGCGTATATTCAGGATCGTAAGTATAGATTTTATTCTTGGTCGTATTCACACCTAGGCCACCCGAGCGATATCCTTTTTGATAGCTCAAGCTCAACGACATGTCTTCATTCACATCATGCGTGACACCCAACTTAGGTAAGAAACTAGTAAAATGTTCCTCTGCACGAGGCTGCTCACCAGAAGCCCGCTCAGCATTAGCCACTATCAGACTGTTAACTCCTGTTATAAGCTGTGCCATTAGTGGGTTTTGTGCAAACTGTGTCGGATCTGGCAAGGCGACTTCTGGCGCAATGGTTTGACTTGCAACCGAAGAGTTTGCACGGGTTTCTTTATCCCAACGCGCACCACCAAATACAGACCATTGGTCATTTATTTGATAGACAAAATCAGCAAAAATAGCTTGATTATCAACTTCTTCAATTGGGTTAGTAGCACCGTTAACCAACACAGGGTCAGCACCGGCGGCTTTATAAATACCAATCACTTGATCTGCAAGTGCCTCTGCCGGTAAACCCATCTGTGTAAATTGTGCGATCAGTTCCTCACGTACCCCTGTTTCAGCGAATCCATAACCAATCACTGAATCTGTGAGCATATTACGCTCATCATTGGCAATAAATGCACCAAAAATACCACTTAATTTATCACCAGAATAAGTGAATTTCAGCTCATGACCACGGCGTTTATCATCGTTCGTTTGTTGCCAAACATCTGATTTTACAATGCCAAAATCACTGTCATTTAGACGCGTGTAATCATTATCACTATATGACCCCGTATACGAAAGGGACCACTGTGCGGACAAATCATAATCTACGTTGACGACCCAGCGGTCAGATTCATTTTCAGTAAATGCGTCAGTATTAACAAAGAGGTATCGCTCTTCATAAATATCAGTAATTGGATAATTTTGATCCGAAGATTCACTTGATTGGAATAACGTGCCATTTTCGCTGCTAAACTGCGAATAACTCAAACGTGCCGTCAACGCTGTCATCGCTGATGGTGTATAAGCTAGATTAACTCGCACGAAGTCACTTTCTTTATCATCCATCGTTTTATTTAACACCGGATTATAAATATCACCATCGCGCTGCTTATGCTGCGCGGCAACACGAAATGCCAGCTCATCTTCAATCAAGCTACCACCAAATGCAACAGCCGCTTGCTGCTCACCATTTTGACCGTAAATAATACGAGCTTTGCCAGAAGGGTCATGTTCAGCATCACGAGTTTTTACAATCACAGCACCAGCCAATGCGCTACGCCCTTGTAAAGTAGACTGAGGGCCTCGTAATACTTCTACTTGTTGTAGATCCCAAGTTGAAAATGCCCCTGCTGCTGTCATGTCTTCTGATAGGGCTGCACCATCAATATAAATACGCGCAAGACCCCCATTACCCCCGCCAGTAATGGTATATGAGTCAATACCACGTATGCGATAACCCGTACTTGGATCACCACTTACATTAGGAGTCCGCATAGTGATGTCATAAAAGTCTTGGATATTTTCTTTATCCATCTTCGCTGCAGTTAAAACCGCAACACTGGTCGGTGTCTCTTGCAAGCTTCTATCAATCTTTTGACCAGTAACAACGATTTTTTCTAACTCTTGCTCATCAGCAAGCGAAACACTACTGTGCGTGCTCAATGCCAATGCAATACTACAATAAAGTGGAGACAAACCAACCAATCGACCTAATGATGCAGACAAAGCACCCTCCTAAAGTATAAACAATGATAATCATTATCATTATACCTTTTATCTGCATAATTACGGAAGCGACAAGTTAGCTATTTATTAACTTTCAATCTAATAAATATGTAAATGGGAAATAAAAGTAACAATAATTGAGAAAAGAAAAGATGAAAATTTCTAAGCTTGTGCAACTTGACCCATAAACAGACACTGAGCCGATAGCGAAAAATCAAAAAGTTTTAATTTATGAAACAATATAACCACCGAAGTGGCTATATTGTTTTGACATGAGGTTATATGGCCATTTTCTGAGCCAAACCACTTTTTCCTTCAGTAAGCTGACCATTTTCCATACGCAACAACCTGTCAGCAAGGTGGAAGTATTTATCATCATGTGTGATAACAAATACCGTTTTACCTCGAGCACTCAGCGCTGGTAATAATTCCGTATAAAACACATCTTTGAACACAGGATCTTGATCTGCAGCCCATTCATCAAAGACATAAAATGGCCTATCTTCCAGATAAGTCACTACCAATGCCAAGCGCTTTCGCTGACCTTGAGAAAGCTTTTGTGTCGTAAATGCGCCGTCTTTAATAGCAACTTTGTGGTGTAGGTTCAGCTTTTTAATCAGATCATTCCCTTTGTCTTGCAGTACCTTATCTTGGCAATCAAGTAATCGGTCAAAAAGATGAAAATCACTGAATACGGCGCTGAAAAGCTGTCTATAACTATCTAGTTTCGCTGCTGTAATAAGCTGACCATCAACATATAAATCCCCTTCCTTAGCTGGGTAAAGGCCACATAGCAATTTAGCGAAAGTTGTTTTACCACTGCCATTTCCGCCTACCAAATAGATTATTTCACCGCGATTGAGAGTCAAATTGATTGGGGTTAGCGCAAAAACTTCATCACTTTGCTCATGATAATAGCCATGACTCAATGCTTTGAGCTCAATGCACTCAAATTCAGTTAATTCGGTAGTTGATTGCTGAGAAATCAAACTCATCTTCGCAGTCATTTCTGAAATAGTATTCGCGGATGCTTTTGCTGCAGCCGCTTTTGGAATAGCGGCTAACATCACCTCTAGTGGTGTTAGCATGTATAAAAATAACAAGGCAAAGCCTGACATTACTTTTGTCGTATCACTTGCTTGTCCAGATAAAAAGTAAAGCGCTCCGCCAATAAAAGCAAAAATACTAAAACCACCCCAAGACGCAGCATAATGATAAATCGTAGCACCTTGTACGCGGCGGGCACGCAACAATGAAATGGTATCGCCAATAACATGATCTACGAATATACGACGCTTTGATTTATGTAGCTTAAGCTCTTTCGCACCATCATAAATCGAGTCGAATTGATCGTATAATGAGTCTTGAATTTTTGCAGCCTCTGTCACTTTTTTAAATGCAGTGGAATTTGCCAGACTGTAGCCAACTGAGCCCACTATCAATGTTAATACCGCAAAAATAAAAACTCGCCAATCCAGCCAAGCCATGTAAGCAAAACTACCGAGTACTATCATTGCATTCGTTAAAATACCTGGTAGACGCTGAAAAAATTCTGATACTCGCAAACTATGTTCAGTTAAGCATGATTTTATTTTACCAGCACCTTGCGCTTCCACATCGTTAAACTCTGCATTGACAACATGTTCTGCGACTTGACTGCGCACTGTGGCCTGACTTTGCTCAGTTAATTGCTCAGCAAATATTTTTGAACATAGCTGTAAAATTACCCCTGAAACAGCCAATACAGCAAAATATGTAAATTGCTCAGCGCGCGCTTCTGGCGAGCTGTTAATTATTTCGTTGATCAACGCAACAAGGGCGACGCTGGCCAAGCCAAATAGAGTACTGGTGATGGCTGTTGCCATAAATCGCCACCATGTGGCGCGAATTAGATTAGCAAGCACGTTACTTCTCTTTTATTGGTTCAATAACTAGGACTAGCTACAGGACGAAAATGCATACGAAAAATTCACAGTAAAGGTCAGATTTATATTCAGTGAAAATCGCACTAGTCAGTTATTAAGTAGGGATTGCGTCACATAACCCCTTTGCTGTACCAGTACTTTCATCGCAGCGGCTAAAACTCATTGCGCTTACAACCAAAGTAAAGACTTCAAAGAACTATATACTAGAACACTAAATCTTTTTGTGATTGACACGTCTTTAACACACATTCACGGCTGACCGTTATATCGGCAGCAGTTAAATGACAACGCAAAAAGGTTTAATTATGCATGCAGGCGAAATATCTAACTTAGCGCAGGCTCAGTCTTTGGGTGAGTTCCACCTAGATCAAGATTGTCTATTTGTTTCCGGTGAAAGCTGCTTGCTTGGCCATGGTATTAAACATCGATTTAATTTACCCATCGCCAACACAGATTATTTGGTCAATGAACTTAAGGCACAATTACAAGCACACCAAGACGACAGCGAGAACGTCATTGCCTTTGGCGTTCTGCCTTTTTGCAAATATCAAACAGCACAGTTCATTATTCCTAAGCAAGTTGCGAAATGGGATAAAAGTGTATTCAGCCAGTGGTTGAATACCCAAACCGCTGATACCACTCATCAAGATAATCAGCTCACTGAGATCCGATATCTGCAAGATAGAGCGCACTTTGAACAAACCGTGTCAGAAGCAAAACATCTGTTTGACAAAGGGCTACTAGAAAAAATCGTGCTCAGCAAACAGGTTGAGCTCGGCTTCGAACACCCTATCAATGGCAAACATGTGTTAAATCAATTACTGACACAAAGCCAGTCAGGTTATCACTTTGCATTTCCAACGGAACATGACTCTGTGCTAATGGGCGTCAGCCCTGAACTACTGCTGAGAAAACAAGATGAAACGGTCACCAGTAACCCGTTAGCAGGCTCTATCCCAAGAGACCCGTGCAGCAAAGTCGAAGCACAGCGACGCTCAGCGTTATTTAATTCTAAAAAAGACAGATACGAGCACGCCGTCGTCATTGATGACATGCGTCAATTATTGGAGCCTGTGTGCGACAACTTATCGATCCCAGCAGAGCCCTCATTGCTGCACACCGCCACCATGTGGCATTTATCGACGGTGATCTCAGGCCATTTAAAAGATCCCAACACCCATATTTTAGATCTCGCCAATCAATTGCATCCAACTCCCGCACTGTGTGGCAAACCAACAAAACCTGCTTATCAGCATATTCTGGATCTTGAAGGTCATGGTCGAGACCTCTTCTCTGGGATCATCGGCTGGTGCGATCAGCACGGTAATGGTGAGTGGGTAGTGGTGATCCGGTGTGGAGAACTCAAAGCACATGTTGCCAAATTATTCGCAGGTGCTGGCATTGTCGCCGCCTCTGATCCTAGCTCTGAATGGCTAGAAACCGAAGCAAAACTCAAAACCATGTTGAACGCATTGTCTGTTCAGCAAGCTTATACTCAGTTTAATAAGTAATATTATGCGTATTGAATATACTCCGTGGCCAGCAGAGCTGGCTCAACAGTACCGAGCCAAAGGTTATTGGCAAGATAAACCGCTGACCAGTATTTTATCTGATCAGCTTGAGAATAATAGCCAAGGCATTGCCGTGGCGGATGGTCAGCGCCAGCTTAGTTACAGTGAGCTAAATACTTACAGTGATAATCTTGCAGGCTACCTCGCTCAACAAGGTTTGCAAAAAGGTGATACTGCTGTCGTGCAACTGCCTAACTGCATCGAGTTCTACATCACTTACTTTGCTTTGATCAAACTGGGCGTTGCCCCAGTATGTGCTCTGTTCAATCATCAACGCACAGAGTTACAAAGTTACTGTGAGATCTTGCAGCCCAAAGCCATGATCGTCTCCTCTGCACACGCTTTATTTGGTGATGAACAGTTCACGCATGAATTATTTAATCGCTTTGCTTGTTTAAATAAGATCATCACAGATCACAGCAAAGGTAACAGTGAACTTAAGCAGGGTTATTTGCATAAGCATGCTTTCGAAGCCCCTGACCTCAACCCTGAAGACGTTGCATTTTTCCAGCTATCTGGTGGCAGCACTGGCACACCAAAACTAATCCCGCGCACCCATAATGACTATCTGTATTCTGTGGTTGCTAGTAAAGAGATCTGTGAGCTGGATGGAGAGACACGCTATTTGTGCGCCCTACCTGCACCACATAACTTTCCACTGAGCTCACCGGGGGCGTTAGGCGTGTTTATTGGCGGCGGCACGGTGATCTTAGCCAGCGATCCCAGTCCTGCAGTTTGCTTTGGCCTGATTGAGCACTATGCCATCACGCACACTGCGCTAGTGCCACCTGCTCTACAATTATGGTTACAGCACGCATCAGCCAGCCAACATGACCTGAGTAGTTTAAAAGTGATCCAAGTTGGCGGCGCCAAACTCAGTCGCAGTGTAGCGGAGCAAGTCACCCCCATTTTAGGCTGTCAGCTGCAGCAAGTATTTGGTATGGCAGAAGGGCTCGTAAATTACACCCGTTATGATGACGATCTCGAATTGATCTTAACCACACAAGGGCGTCCGATCAGTGAGCATGATGAAATAAAAATTGTCGACGAACATGGCAACAACGTCCCCCAAGGTGAATCTGGACGACTCATGACACGGGGTCCTTACACTTTTAGAGGATATTACAAATCACCCACACATAATGCTGCAGCCTTTGACAGCGATGGGTTTTACAGCTCAGGCGATATTGTCAAGCAACTGCCATCAGGTCATTTAATCGTTGAAGGTCGAGATAAGGATCAAATCAATCGAGGCGGTGAAAAAATCGCAGCAGAAGAAGTCGAAAACCACTTGTTAGGACATCAAAACATTCAACAAGTGGCCATTGTATCTATGCCTGATGATACATTAGGTGAAAAGAGCTGCGCCTTTGTGGTGGCGGATCAAGACATCAAGTTAACCACCCTCATTTTACGCAAATATTTGCGTCAACTTGGCATTGCCGACTACAAAGTGCCAGATAAGTTTAAGTTTGTAACCCAACTACCGTTAACCGCCGTAGGCAAAGTCGATAAAAAAGCCTTGCGTGCCACGTTCGAATAACAGAGAAAACCATGAGCATTCCAAAGTTAAATCACTACCCGTTACCACGCGATGCAGAATTACCTGAAAATCGAGTGGATTGGAATTTAGATCCCAATCGCGCGGCTTTATTGATCCATGATGTACAACATTACTTTGTTGGATTTTATGGCGATGACAATCCATTGATCGACGCTATGATCCAGAATATTCAAGCACTAAAAGCACACTGCTACGAGCATGATATTCCTGTGTACTATACCGCTCAGCCAATCAAGCAAGGCAAACATGAACGCGGTTTATTATCTGACATGTGGGGAGCGGGATTACAAGACCCTGCACAGCAGCCTATCGTTGATGCTCTAGCGCCAACCGACAAAGATGTGGTGCTCACCAAATGGCGTTACAGTGCATTCCAAAAATGTGATTTCGAGCAGCAATTACGTGACAAGCAGCGCGATCAGCTATTAATTGTCGGGATCTACGGCCATATCGGCGTCATGACGACCGCTGTAGATGCCTTTATGCGCGATATTGAGCCATTCTTAGTGGCTGATGCCATTGCGGACTTCACGAAAGAAGAGCACATGATGGCACTGAATTTTGTCGCAAAGCGCTGCGGTAAAGTGGTATCCATGTCAGAGATCCTCGGCACTCAGACTCAAGATCTGACTTCGTTAGACGGATTGAAAGCCCATATTTTAACGCTAATTGACTGCGAAGAAGATGAGTTTGACGAGCATGAAAGTCTGATTGACTATGGCTTAGATTCCGTGCAGGTAATGAATCTAATTTCGTTGTGGCAACAGCAAGGTATTGAAACCAACTTTATTGAACTGGCACAGATCCCAACTTTAGCCGCTTGGGTTGAATTACTCGAAGAGCGTAAGGAAGACTAATGACGTATCCTCTTCCACTTACTGACTCGCAGCACGCCATGTGGTTGCTGCATACCATCAGTGGTCGAGGTGAGCTTTTTAATGTTGCCGAGTGTTTAGAGTTTAAAGGTAAGATCTCGGCAAATTGGCTACAACACGCATTGCAACATGTCTGGCAAGCAAGCGATATGCTTGCTTGTCGCTTTGTTAGCGATGCTAGTTATACGCCTCAGCTTCACCATGACAGCACAGTACCCACTATTCTCTGCCAAGATATTGCACAAGACCCAGAAGATGTACTCTCTTATGCTCAGCAGTTTGCCAAGCCACATTTAGCAAAGCCGTTTGACCTTAGCCAAGAAGCATTAATGAAATTGTTTTTGCTGCGCGGTCCACAGCAAGATTACTTGCTGATCGTGGCACATCACTTACTGTTAGATGGCTATGGTTTTGGTTTGTTCTCACAATCACTTAACCGTTGCTACAATGCATTGAGTAAAGGCAAGTCACTGCCAAACCTGCGCTTCACAGGGCAACAAACACTGCTCGAATTACAGCAAAGTGAAGCGTATAAAACGCAGCAACAGCAGTCGCAAAAGACCCTCAATCAGTGGCTCGATGACGCAGACAATGTCTACTCTTATAGCACAGAGAAAGCAGATGTCTCTGAGCCGAATCATCGTCTGACAAGCTCGTTCTCACAATCTGTCTGGCATACAATCCAATCTGCGGCACAGGTGACCAACACTACCAGCAGTGAAATACTGCTTGCAGCCATCGCGGCGACCTTAGTTGAGCAGCATCAGCAAAATCACGTTACGCTGGGATTAGTGATGATGAACCGCCAAGCCATTAGCGAGCTGAGTAGCCCATGTGTGCAAAGCAACGTCTTGCCTCTGCCATTGGTGCTCAATGATGGAGATGATTTAACGGCTGTGGCACAGCACATCAACCAGCAAATTAAAGCGTTAAAAAAAGTGCAAAGCTACCGTGTTGAATCGCTCAAGCGGGATCGACAAAAACAGGGCAAATCTTTAAATATTATTGGCCCCACGATTAATCTATTGCCATTCGCCAGCGCCCCTAAATATGCCGGTATAGAAACGTGCAGCCACATACTAAGTGCAGGCACCACGGACGATATTATGTTGCAGATCCATTTACTGGGCGATACACCGGCAACGGTAGATTTTGATAGCAATATTGCGCGTTACGACAGCAACGCTGTCAAAAATATCCAAACCCGCATATTTAATACTGCACACCTGTGGGCGACTCAACCAAAACTGTCACTCAAATCCCTATGCAAGCAGCTTAGTCAGGGTAACTTAGAGGTCTCATAGATGGATTTTCAACATGCACTCACTTCAGAGTACGACCAGCAGATTGTTTGGGTGACGGGCGTTGGACAAGGGATTGGTTTGGCTGTCGCCAAGCAGTTTGCCGCACTAGGTGCCAAAGTCATTGGATTTGACCGCCAATTTAGCGATACCAGCATGCTGTATAGGCAAGTTCACTGTGACCTGTCTAAGCCTGAGCAGCTCACTCAAACTTTGGATGAACTCATCCAGCATGGGTTAGCACCCTATAACCTTGTGTATGTTGCCGGTGTGCTTGAAATGGGCGGAATTGACGAGCTTAGCCTCACCCAATGGCAACACTGTCAGAACGTCAATGCAACCAGCCTGTTTGTGTTTATTAAACAATGCGCTCAGCATTTTAAACACACTCATCAAGGCAGTATTGTAACCATTGGCTCCAACGCTGCGAGCACACCCAGACAACACATGGGGGCTTACTGCGCATCAAAAGCTGCAGCTACGCAACTGACACTTACTGCGGGCATTGAGCTGGCCAACTACGGGATACGCTGTAATGTCATCGCACCAGGCTCAACATTAACCCCCATGCAAACAGGCATGTGGCAAGATGATCAGGGCGCGCAACGCGTGATAGAAGGCTTTGCAGCACAATATAAGCTCGGTATTCCACTGCAAAAAATCGCAAACCCTGAAGAAATTGCCAATAGCGCGGTATTCATCGCCTCCAAATTATCTTCGCACACCACCATGCAAGTACTCACCATTGACGGTGGCGCTACTTTTTAACCACACACCAAAGCCACCTATCCTTAGCGGGTGGCTTTTATCCCTTATACCTCTGTCGCACCTTCTATGCCTCGAATAACACTTTCTTCAATTTTGATGCATTTACCTATCGATTTGCTTGGCACTGTGCACAAAAAAGCTCCACATATGTGGAGCTTTGTGCTGCGAATATACATATTGCTCTGTGCCCAATTCAGCACACAGAGTTCATGTAATTAAAAGTTGTAATTTAACTCCAGAGCATAGTTTCTTGGCGTACCTGGACGCACTGTGAAAAATGCGACCTTTGAGTCATATTCTTTATCAAATAAGTTATGAATGTTAAGTTTCACACTTAAGTCATCATTAATCTCATACTGAGCCGAGAAGCCACCTAGAACATGTGAGTCTACAGGTACGTACTCAACCTTACGCTCTCCAATAAAGCCTTCACGTTCACCTGTATAAGTCAGGTAACCACCAATTCTGAAGTCTTCAAAGTCATAGAAAGTGCTAAAACTTGCAATTCTGTCAGGTACAACGCGTGAAACACGACCCGCAACATAATTTGGGTTTGTCATGTCAATATCTGAAAATGAAACCGCTGCATACCACTGCTCAGTCACATAGCCTGAAATTTCAACTTCATACCCTTCTGACTCTACACCGCTTTGTGCTTCATAATAGATCAATGACGAGTCTTCATGTTTACCCGCTTCTACTGGATAGTTTTCTTGATCGATCTGGAAATATGCGACATCAACACTGAACGAGTCATCTTGGTTTGAGTATCTAATACCGACTTCTTTGTTTTCACCAGATACTGGATCTAATAACTTGCCAGATTTATCATACGTCTGTCGTTGGTCAAAAATATCCGTATAGCTTGCGTACATTAAAAACTGTTCAGTAAATTTATACACACCGCCGTAATATAAGCTGGTGTCTTTAAAATCAAATTCACTGGTAATCTCGCGGTTAGTGCTGCTTGATGTAATATCTTTATGGTTAGCACCTAGTAACACATTCAAGTTGTCTAGCACCTGTAAGTTGAAAGCGACACGGGCACTTTGAGACTCGATGTTCGCTTCACGCACAGCTGGTGCTTCATAATTAAAACCTGGGTTAGCAGGCTTTGCTTGTGGTGATTCATTCGAGTGTTCAGCGATTAAATTACCAGCTGGTCTTGAAAGTGCTCTGTAAGATGTCTGGTACTCGTCAAACTCGCTATTTGCTAGCGTAAAATTAATGCTATGCTCGCGGTCTAAAAAGCTAAACTGACCATTCACACCAATTTCGGCACGATCTGATTGATAGTCTACGTGTTTTTCATTAGCAAGTAGGGCATAGTCGCCATTTGGCTCAACATGCCACCACAAACCTGCGTAAACTTTATCATCATCTAAATTAGCAGTATGGAATCTTGCCACAACATTCCAATCATCATTGATTTGGTAACGTGCTTCACCCAATAAGCTATCTTGCTGCGTATCTTGCTCTGCCCAATCTGGATAGATGTTTGCTTCGATACCTATGTTGACACGCTCACCGTTTGTAAATTGATACGGTAGGCCGTCAGAAATAGCACCTTGTCCATCATCTTGGTAACTAGCAAAAATAGACACCTGTAATGCATCGGTGATATCTGCAGACAACGTTGTATAAAACATGGTGCGATCTGTATTCGCATGATCTACAAACGAATCAGCACCCTCTACCGCTGTTACAACACGCGCACGTACTGTGCCACTGTCATTCAGTGTCGTATTGAAATCTGCTTCTGCACGAAGTCGGTCCCAAGAGCCAATCTCTGCAGATACTGCGCCACCGGTGCCGTTATATGCACGTTTTTGAACAAGATTTACAGTCCCTGATGGCTGACCTACCTCTTGTAACATGCCAGTTGAACCGCGGATAACTTCAACACTTTCAAACATGCTAGTGTCTAATAGCGTAGTTTGACTAGGACGGCCTGCAGCGCCCATGCCATCAATTAAGAATCGGTTCATTTCAAAACCGCGAGAGAAAACAAAACGTTCGCGATTGCCTAGTGATGTCTCAGAGTATACACCTGCGCTATGCACAAGCGCTTCACCCGCTGAGTTAACGTCATGAAAATCCATGAACTCACTATCGATAATCGAAATAGACTGTGGCGTGTCGCCAATTGCAAGCGGTAACCCTGTTGCGCCTACATCTCTGTGGTGTTTACCCACCACCTCAATATGTTCCATATTTACTTTAGCATCGTCTGCTAAAACTACTGAAGAACTACTTGCTAGTAGTCCGATACACACCGCTTTTGCAATCGCAGAATATTGCTTCATACGCCGCTTGACTCCCTTATCCTAGTCGAGATAAAAATTCTGATTTACTGAAGGGCAGACGAAGCAATACTTTAAAAATTTAGCACCTCGGTATCTTTTTTAGATACTAAAATTC
Source organism: Pseudoalteromonas umbrosa (assembly GCF_030125375.1). Lineage (GTDB taxonomy): Bacteria > Pseudomonadota > Gammaproteobacteria > Enterobacterales > Alteromonadaceae > Pseudoalteromonas > Pseudoalteromonas umbrosa. The sequence continues at coordinate 64,143 of NZ_JASJUU010000022.1, forward strand.
AAAAACAATAACAAATGCAATAATATCAATTATTTATAATTCAAATTTATTTATGAGTATATTCATATAACTGATATATAAAGATTTATGAGAGTAGATTTATACCAAATAATAAAACAAACAGCGCAGCCATAGGCGCTAAATACTTAGCGGCCAAGACAATTTGAGACTTATAGTCGCCAAGCATGGTGAAATGAAACGCGACACCTGCGATAACAGCAATACTTAATAGCTCAGCTACCGTTAATACCCCATGATAGTCCAAACCAAATAAATCGAGGCTCAACCAAATCCCACCACGGACAAGCAAAATTCCAACTAACAAGCCAAGTATCACACCGAAGTTAATCACTCGCATTACAGTACCCCTCCAATTGCCGCTAAGGTCAACAATATCAGCACAGGTGCCGTACCGCGATGATGACCCATCATCACCACTATCGGCAGACCGATACTCAAGGCAAATAACACTAAAAAGACGGCTGCTATCAGACCCATTTGGATGTAATAGAGGACGCTCAACCCCAGTATACTCAACAACAGTATCTGTTTTGCAGAGACCACTTTAAATATTCGGGCTAGACCCTCTATTTTGCCAAACGGCCAATATTTAGAATTGGCAAACAGTGCAAACCCAATCAGGGTAAAACTAAGCAAGGCGATCATTGACCGGCTCCAATTCAATTGCACGTTTTTTCACTTTGTCAGTCACTCTCACTACAACCGTTGCCAAGCCAAAACTAAAGCCTGCTAGGGCTAAAAATGCAATGTGTATGGTGATCAAATCCCCAGAGACAAAGCTATAGAATTCATGACCAAGCGTCAGTCGGATCACATCAATGCAAGGCAACAATAAAAACAACACGCCAGCACCTTGTAACATAGCATGGGAAGAATCTTTGACCTGTTTAAAGTAACACGTCAACAACCCACAGCAGAGAATGCTGCCAATCATAATTAATTGATTGGCCAACAGCGTTAACGGTTCACCTTGACTGAACAAGCGCGTGCAAACCAATAACAATGCAACACTTAACAACGCCCCACAGGTACTTGCCTCTAAACATGCGCGCTGTAATTTAAACAGTGCTTGTCCTGCACGTTTTGGCTCTCGAATTGCTAGCCAATATAAATTTCCGATCAGCATCGCAGCAATGGCCATCATAGACAGCACAAAGTACAGCAAATGTGATGACTTCCCGAGCAAGTGGCCTTCGTGCAATTGGACCATAATGTTATATACATCATTGATAGGCCTGCGTTCGGGTTCGTATAATAAGTTTCCATGCACATCATAAAATGCGGTGACAAACTCAAAACTGCGATCAGACTCACCAGAGACTCTTAGTCTAACCCAAGGTCTCGGGTAAATATCAAAACGTGCAATGCGCATATTTGGATACGCTTGTTGAAAGTCAGTGATCACTTGATTGAGACGCTCAGCGGTTAGTGTCGCCTCCATATCATAATTTTCAGGCTTGCTTGGAAACCCAAGTTCATGCGAGTAACTCTCTCCACTTTTCTGCGCATATTTTTGATAAACAGGCTCATTTATCTCGTATCCGATATTAAAATGGGCACTACTCCAACCATACATCAGCATAAACAGTAAAACCCCCAAACCCAGCAATACATGACTGTCTTTAAATACATCGCGAGATTTGCCTTTAGCACGATATTGGTGGAATTTTTTTACCAAGTCTTTCCAGCGGATCCAAATACCGCTAATGGTAACCATCATCAATAAAATACAGGCTATCGCGATAATATCTGTGCCGGTATGAGTGGTAAAATTGATGTGCCAAAAATACAGAAAATCGGAAGCTGCCTGCTGCGCGGTATCTTGCCCATATAATTGTTGTGTTTGGTTGTTGTATAACAATCTATCATCGTGACCGACATAAATTTGGTATAGGTGGTTATGCTGTGGGTCCGTCGTCAGTGTGATACGTTGATTGACAAAATCAGGGACTTTTTCTGTTAAGTCAGCCACCGCACTTTGCCAAGACATAGGCCGTTCCACTTGATTGTCTTGCTGCCATGCAAATTGCCAATTGAGTAGTTGACCGCGAAAAAATAGTAGACTGCCACAGACAAAAACAACAGTAAGAATGCAGGCGCTGACTGCACCTAAAATTGAATGCTGTTTGGTTAACCTAGTCAGGATTTTTTTATCCATAAACTCCTTCCAGTTTATTCTGCGGCCACGCCTTAAGAACAAAATAAAAGGCCGCCAAAAATGCACCACTTTGGCAACGACGAAAGAAGTTGAGAAAAATTTAAATAATTACGACAAACAACGGAAAGTGGGGCGTTAATTTCCCAACGCCCCTAAACTGAAAGCCATAGGCCTAATTGAGGCCCCAACTCAAACGTTACTGCTTCAAGGCTTTTAGCAATTGCGCATGACTCACCACTTGTTGGTGGCTACATGCAAGCTTTTGCTCCGAGAAGGTCGCCCCCAGTGCAGACAGGTGAGTGCGGTAAGCATCAATATCGCTATCTGCTCGCACTTGAGACCACAGCACAGACGTAGTAAGCCCAACAGGTAAACTTGGCAATGTACAACCGTTTTCACGCTGGCTATTTAATCTTTCGCTCATAGTAAATGTCTGAGCCAGCTGCGATGCATCTATCGCACTGTAAGGCAAGGGTAACTGCTCACTCTGCGATTGCCAAAATGCACTCAGGTAGCCGTTGAGTGTATCCGCATCAACACTCGACTCAGCCAATAAAGGCGTAAAGTGCGCTTCAACGCGCTCAGACCAAGCTTTACCCCCATTGTCTACAACTAAGGTTAAAAACTCTGTTACTGCTTGCAATTGAGTCAAGGTGCGAGGTTGAGCGGTTGGGATCCATGAGTCAGCCATATACAATTGAGTCACATGCTGTCCTGCATCGTCCAACAAAGCGGCCACTTTCGCCGCCAGCAAGCCGCCCATAGACCAACCCAGTAACTCTATAGTCTCGCCGCCAAACTGCGCGATAATTTTTTCTGCATAACGTGTGGCAAGCTGGTCGAAATCAGTCACTTCGAGATCCGCTTTACTTGGCACTAGTGCAAATAAATTCACTTGCTCATCCAGTTGCTGCGCAAGTTCTCGATAACTCAAAGTTAAGCCCAAACCGTCATGGAAACAGATCACCTGACGATTGCCTACTTTATGCTTATTGAGTACCGCAATAGGCTGTGTGTCGGCGCCTGTTAACACCTCTGCGAGCTGTGCAACACTGGGGGCTTGAAACAATGCACCTAAATCGAAATGTAATGATCTATCTTCTCTATCAGCCCAGCGTTTTACCAGTTTAATCGCCGAAATTGAATGGCCTCCTAATTGAAAGAAAGAGATATTGCGACTCACTTTTTCCAGTTCGAGCACTTCGCCAAACATCTCAGCTAAACGTGTTTCTAGCGCGCCCTGCGGTGCTTCATAAGCGACTGCCTGTGTTTCAAAAGGAGGCAATGCCTTGCGGTCGACCTTGCCATTTCCTAACCGTGGCCACTGTGCCAATACCATAAACGCCGATGGCACCATGGCGTCAGGTAAGCTATGCGACAATTGCATTTTTAATGCGGCGGTCGCTTCGCTGTCCAGCGCACCTTCGGCAAACTGACCCGCAACAATGTAAGCATGTAAAGTTACTTGAGCGTCAACTTTATCCGCTATAACTAAGCAGTGCTCAATACCCTCAACCTGTTCAATACTATTGGCGACTTCACCTAATTCAATCCTAAAGCCTCGGACTTTTACTTGGTCGTCTTTGCGGCCAAGGATCATGATTGAGTTATCCGGCATATAACGCGCTAGGTCACCAGTTGCATAAACACGCTGTCCGAATCTGTCATGGTTTGAGAATGCCGGGTGTGTTGACTGACCAAGATAACCGTCACTCAGCTGTGCGCCTGCAATATATAGTTCACCAACTTCACCGTAGCTGCATAGCGTGCCTGTGCTATTCAAAACATAGGTGTACGTACCGGCAAATACTTGGCTCAATTTCGCCACGCCGCCATCACCAGCTTGATACCGATGACTCATAACCCCAATGGTTGCTTCACTTGGTCCATAATGGTTGTACACCTCAGCCTCTGGTGCCCACTGCTGTATCGAACGCAAGAAGGTATTTGGACACGCCTCTCCACCTAAGATGATTTTTTGTGGGAAATAAGGCAGTGCTTTTAAGTCACATAGTGCCTGCAAATGCGAAGGCACTATCTTAATACAGTCAACTTGGTGCTGTTGTAAAAACGCACTGAATGCCACACTATCCATGCTTTGCTGCTCATTTGCGATACACAGCTTTTTACCTAGGTATAGGGCATTAAACAAGCAGGTATAACCCAAATCAGCCGCCACAGTTGCTGTCAGCGCAAAACTGGTTTGTTCCGCGAGACCAAGCGCCTCGCTAGAGCCATGACAATAAGCGCTTAACTGCTGCTGACCAATGCGTACGCCTTTGGGTGTGCCCGTTGAGCCAGATGTAAAAATCGTATATGCCAGCTTAGTTGCCACGGTATCAATTGCTGGCAACGCCACCTCTTTGTCCACTTTAAGTGCATCTAGTTGCACACCTTGCGCGGGTGAAGCAGCAATCACCAAAGCATTGTCAAACTGCGCTACCACTTTATCGATACGCGATTGCGGCCAGCTTGGGTCAAGCGGTACAAAACCTAAACCTGCACGCATACTCGCCAGCATCGCGACTATCAGTTCTGCGCTACGAGGTAAAAGTAAGAGTACCGGCTGTTCAAGTTGAGATTGGCTATCATAAAGGCCTTGTGCTAAAGATTCCGCCTGTTGCCACAGCTCAGAATAACTAAGGGCACCATTATCATCTATCAGTGCAACTTCTTGGCCTTGAGACTGCGCAAAATCATGCACACGCTGCACTACTGTCTCTATTGACGTTGGCGATTGTGCGCCGTTAATCGCCAACAATTGCGTCGTGTGGACGTCACTTAATATACTGATTTCTTGACTCTTACTAGCAGCGCCACCAGAGACGATAACGCTAAGCACTTGCTCTAGCTGAGCCAATAGGCTTGTTACTGCCGCTGAAGAATAGCTATTTTGACAATAATTCAGCGTCAGCACACCGTCGGCCGAAATAGCCATGTTTAAGTCATGACACAGGCTGGTTTGCCAATCAGGCTGATGTGCTTGCTGCGCAAATACATAATCTGTGGTATGCCTTACCGTTTTCAACTGCGCTTCAGAGATACTCAATGCATAGTGACGGTGACTTTCACACTGCTCATTTAGCGCAGACAACCAACTTTCAAGAGATTGACCAGCCTGATACTCAATAATCAGGGGCAACGCTGAGGCATAACGGCCAATCGCCCCTTCAAATGCTTCATCTTCATGACGAGGGTCGTAATGCAGTGCAGTTAGAAAGCGCGGTGTTGTTGCCAAACGCGCCATCAACCACCACCAAGCATATTGTGTGCTCTGTTGATTTGATACACCCAATGTTGTCGCGTAATCAGAGATCCCCTGCCATACACTGCTGTTAACCGCATGCTGTACTGATGTGTAACTGCGTTCGGCGTCACTGCTTGAGCTCATTGCATAAGGCAATTGCAACGCAGACGGCAAATCGCCACCCAAGTAATTTTGCCAAAAAGCCTGCCCTGCTAAGCCTTCATCTTCACTTTGCATTTCTTGTTGCCAAGCAACAAAATCCGGAAACTGTAGCGCCTCTTCATCATCTGGTTGACCATTGATGATCCCTGCAATGAGTTCCAATGAGGGTAAATCCACCGCACCGGCAAAGCCACGCAATGCGATGAAGTTCTGCTCGCTTGTTTTCACAAGGGTCAATTGCAAATTGCGGCCATTTTGCGGTGCTAAATCGACTGGGGACGATAACGCCAGCTGAGCTAAACTTGGCACACCCGATTGGCTCCACTCAATACTATCGATAACTATTTTTGCACTTTCGCTAGGTTTTGCACGTAATCCTTTAAAGCCAGCAACCTGCTGATAGTTGGATGCCAAACTAATATGTGATTGGATCATTTCATCACAATAGCCTTGTATACTTTGCAACGTCGCCGAACATGGCACCAACAGCTGTACAAGTTGGACTGTGTGCGCGATATCAGCAGTAAAACACTGCTGATTTGCTGTCAGAACAACACCTTGCTGATATTCTTCAATATAATCAGCGATCATGCTAAACACTCCTGCTCCGCTTTAGCTTGCTGTTCATTGGCTTCAGTAAGTTGCTGCTGGGATACCATATCTCCCATTGCTACGACAATTTTACGTGGCTCTTCATACGGGTCACGAGCGTGGGCTGCCAACATGTTGTCCAGCATCACCACATCGCCTTTTTGCCAGTCAAATCTTACCGCGCAGCGCTCGTAAGCTTCACCGATAATGGTCATTTCTTCGTAGCTTATTGGCGTACCATCTCCAAAGAACACATTGCGAGGCAAATACTCGTGGCCAACCATTTCGATGAGGTCATTGCGCACACTTTCCTCTAAACATGATTCATGGTGAAGCTGAACTTGGTTAAAGAAAGACTCTTCACCGCTTAAATGGTGTTTGATCACTCCATGTGTTTTTGTACGTGTTTGCAAGCCACCATTGTCTAACCAACGAAACTCCGTATTGCTCGCCGTTAAGCGCGCTTCAACTTCTGCTTTGTCATCGGTTTTATAGAAGTCTTGCCAAGCTACATCGAGATTTGGAATAAAGTTACGTACGTATAGCAACTCTTTTTCTTTGATTTTGGCAACTAGCTCTTCTGGTAGCTCTTTGAGCATGCGACGACAATCTACGATAGGCGTCGCCCCACCTACTTTTGAAGGTAACTCGCAAAAGAACCACTGTTTACGAGGCCATTCACCTAGGTGTGAGCTTTCGTTATGATAAAGAATCATCTGACGCTCTGGGTATGGAGTTGATTTATATGTTTTTTTACCACCTTCTTTTTTAGGTAAGTCACCATACTGGCCATACAGACCTGGCTGGATCGCATCGGCGAAAGACTCAAACTCTTGAGGTGACTGCAGCGCAAAATTCCTGAAAATTATTCCACCGTATTGCTTTAAATAACCCTCGATCACATCACGGTTATTGCTTGCCCAGTTGATAGGGTCAAGATCGGGGGACGTCGGCTCAACGAGAATTGGAAACTGTTCGGTTTCTGGTAAAAAGTATGTTTTTATCGGTGCAGCAGGTGCTTTTGCACGTTTTTTAAGACCTTTTTTTAATCCTGAAAATGAATTTCCTCGGGCGGCTTTTTGCATAGTTTTAAATTCCTGAATCATTGGCGAAATTACATTGCGAACAGGCTGTTCGCTCATCTCTATGAGTTGCAACACGCATTGCTGCCAACGCCCCAACCATTGCTGCATAATCTCTGGGTTATAAAGCTGTTTTCTAAATACCCACTGGCATTGCAACTCATCCGCCTCAATGACGAAGAGCGCACTATCAAATTTACTGCTGATCGCACTTAAACTATCCAAGGGTTCAAGACTGATTTCAGTCATCGGCCACTGTTGCTGTGGCGTGTTTTGCATCACAAATAACTGCTGCACCAAGGGCTGAATATTATTTACTCGCGGGGTGTCGAGCAACTCAGTCAGAGACTCCAAGCCCAGCGCTTGATGCGCCATCACCTGCAGCGAAACATCTTGAGTTTGCTTAATAAAATCAATAACTAAAGCTTCTTCATTCAATATGCTGCGCTGTGGTAAAACACGTACAAAAAAGCCAATTAAAGCTTCTAAAGCTGGGTTGTCACGACCGGCAAAGTCACTGCCAACGATCATATCCGGTTTGTCATTGATGGCATGCAGAAATAAAAAATAGCCGGATAATAACAATGCATTCAGAGATATACGCTGCTCGCTCGCAAATGCTTTTAGGCGTTTAGTTTGATCTGCATCAAATGAACCAACCACCAATCCGCCTTCATTGTTTAATTGTGCTGGGCGCGGGTAATGATTTGGTAATGCACTATTTGCTGGGGCATCATCCAAGTGTTCACGCCAATAATCGCGCAGCTGCTGTCCTGCTTCACCGCTTTGCAGCGCATGTTGCCACTGAGCATAATCTACATAATCGATATTCAATGGCTGCCAATGTGGTGATTGCTGGGTAACCAGTGCTTGGTAAGCTTTTCCTAAATCATCGATCAACACCCCAGTTGACCAACCGTCTGAAATGATATGATGCATGCTGACTGAGAGCTGATATTCTTGTGTTTGCAGCTGCACTAACATTGCTCGTAGTAGCGGTGCTGTAGCTAAGTCAAACGCTTGATTTTCAAATGTACTTTGTAACTGCTGGCTTTGTACCGTACGCTGTTCCTGCGATAAATTCGATAAGTTGTGGCTGATAAGCTTAAACTCAACTTGCTCATCAACTGCCATACTAACTTCACCCAAATGCTCAACAAAACGCATCCGCAATGAGGCATGCCTCGCTATTACTAACTCAAATGCACGTTGCAACAGGTCAATATTCAAAGCGCCACGTAATGTCACTGCACCGGAAATATTAAAGGCATGTTTGTCCTGCTCTGCCACCATTTGGTCCGACAGCCACAAACTCAGCTGTGCTGGGGCCAAATCATAATTTGATTGCGCAGAGACCTTGTTAAGCTCTGGCAACTGCATCTTAGAAGCTGTATTCAATAATACCGCGAGCGCCTCGACATTGGGCGCATCAAAAATATCTTTAACTGAGCAATTCAGTTGCAGTGCTTCACTGATACGACTGGCCAATTGCAACGCGACAATAGAGTCTCCGCCGAGCGTGAAGAAATCATCACCGCGGCCTATGGGCGAATATTTAAGCACAGATTGCCAAATATCCGCGAGCTGTTGCTCTAGCTGATTAGCCGGGGCAACAAATTCACCACGCTGATTGTCTTGTACTTTGGGTAACGCATGTCGATCAATTTTTCCTGAATTGTTCAGGGGCAATTTGTCGAGCACCACAATCACACTGGGTACCATATAGCTTGGCAAGCCTTGCAGTAGCAAAGACTGTAAAGTCGCGCCATCCAAGTTATTACCAGCAACGTATGCCACCAAGCGAGTTCCAGTGGGTAACTCCTCGGCTATCACAACGGCTTCATCAACTCCTAACTGTTGATATAAATGCGCTTCTATTTCGCCCAGTTCAATCCTGAATCCGCGAATTTTCACCTGATGGTCGGTACGCCCTAAATATTCCAGCTGGCCTGATTTATTGTACTTGACCAAATCACCTGTGCGATAAAGTCGGCTGCCTTGCTGACAAAATGGGTTGGCGACAAAACGCTCGGCACTCAGCTCTGGGCGATTTAAGTATCCTCGGGCCAAGCCATCTCCTGCAATATACAACTCACCTGACACTTCATTTGGCACAGGGTTTAATGCATCATCTAAAATATAAAACTGCGTTGCGCGGACTGTATCACCGAGATGAATTTTTGCCTTTTCAACCCGTTGGCATGATGACCAAATGGTGGTCTCTGTTGGCCCGTACATGTTCCACAATCTCACTTGATGTTCAAGCAGTGTTTGGGCAAGCTCAGCTGGTAAGGCTTCTCCACCGCACAGCCCTAAGACAGGGCGCTTTAACAGGTTATCTGCCAGCAGCGCGCGCCACCCAGCAGGGGTTGCCTGAATAACAGAAACCTCATTTAAAATAGATTCATTCAATTCACTTTGTTGCTGTGCAATACATACCTGTGCACCTGCGTACAACGGCAGGTGCAATTCAAGACCTGAAATATCAAATGACAATGAGGTGAGTGCCAAGACAGTGTCAGCGCTTTGCAGTGCAAGCTTTTCCTGCATAGCGGCTAAAAAGTTATCGAGATTGTGATGGCTGACTGCCACCCCTTTTGGTTTGCCTGTTGAACCCGATGTGTATATCACATAGGCTAACTGCGCCGGGTGAATCTTCCTGAACGGCACACTATCCATCTGGCGCTCAAGGTATAACTGGGTTGTATCAATACCGCGGATATCGTCAGGTAAAAGCACCTCGGTGTTGTGCAGAACCCACTGGGTTTCACTGTGCTGTAAAATATAATCAATGCGCGATTGTGGGAGTTTGGGGTCCACTGGGACATAAGTGCCACCGGCACGCATCACCGCCAACATGGCAACCAGCATGTCTAGGCCACGTTCAAACATCAAGGCCACAGTTTGCTCAGCTTGCAATCCCTCCGCGAATAGAAAATTGGCCAGCTGAGCACTGCGTTTGTCAAGCGCCCCATAGCTCAGCTCGCGGCCTTGTACATCAGTCGCTGCAATGCGTTCAGGATGCGACAAAAACGCCTCGGTTAATACAGATAGATAGCTACTTATTGGCGTAACCTGCTGCTTCGATGCCTGAGGCTGTTGCACTGCCAAAGATACGTTACCAAGAGCTTGCTCTGGCGCAGCAACCAACTGTTTGGTTAAAGTTAAGAAACTCTCTAACAGACGTGTTAAGACCTCTTCATCATAGTGCTTTGGCTCCCCTTCAAATTGGATTAATAAGGTGTCTGCAAGCTCAACAACTTCGAGGGACAGCGGAAACTTAGCTTCAAACTTATCAACAACAATCGGTGTGAGTGGCAATGGCATTGGGCCATCATTGCTGGGTTGATACTCTGAGAAGTTATACATGGCTTGAAAGTGACTTTGTTCGCCCGTTTGCTGCCAGTCTAACTCCCTTGCCAACCACTCATAGGGGATCAATTGATGCTCAATTACAGCCAGCGTATGCTGCTGGACGGCGCGCGCAACATCAATCAGTGAGCGCGTAGGTTGCGCCTCATTTTTATATAGCTGAGTATTAACAAAAAACCCGACTATATCGCTAATATCTGGATGATTCCTCGCTGCTGTAGGAACCCCTAATAAAAATTGCTGTGCATCACTAAAGCGCGACAAGACAACTTGATAAAGCGCCATGGACAAGGATGACAGGGTTAAATTGTACTGCTGACATAGACTGCGCAACCCTTGGGTCAATTGCGCTGATAGGTGTGTTTTTGCCAAACGCGCATAACGACTAGCTTCGCTACTATACGCTTTGGGAACATTTAATTGCTGAGGTACAAAATCCACATAGTTGCGCCAATAATCACAGGCTTGTTGACCCATTTCAGACTCAAGCGCATCGCGCTGCCACTGGGCGTAATCCAAATAACGCAGCCTCGTCGGTACAATTTGCTCGCCAAAATAAGCACGCGCTAAATCACGTAAAATAAGATTTGCCGACCATCCATCACTGGCAATATGGTGGTTATCTAGGAGTAAAATTCCCCCTTTACCATAATCAACCCATGCAGCACGAAACAAAGGAGCAACGGATAAATCAAAAGGTTTGGCAAACCAGCCAGTCACCACTTCTGACGATAATACTTCAATTGCAGGCCAGTCCTGCTGCGACTCAGGTAGGGCCAATAGTGACAAAGGCACTTGCGCATTATCGACTAGGTGCTGTATCGGTGTATTGTCATCACTAAAGCGTGTCGCAAGTGCCTGATGGGTATTTACTAGGGTGTTTAATGCCTGTTGCAGCTTCGCTAAGTCTAACGCAGTTTCAATGTAATAAGCGCGAGGTACGTTATACGAAATGGATTCTGGGGTCAGCTGTTGTTGCAACCACAGTCGCTGCTGCTGAAAGGATAAGCTACCGAAATTATCTGAATGACGGGGGATCTCATTGTGTGTTTCTGGTTGCTCAGCAAACAACTCACCAAGCAGATCTAAGTCTAATTCATCGGCCAGTGCGTCAAGAATATCGTCGTTGTTCATGTGTATCTCTAAAAAAGGGAAAAGGGAGTCACTGACTCCCTAATGTAAAGATTGATTTGATTAGGCGATTAGCTGCCTAAACCCAGTTTTTGTTGCAGCGCCTCGCGCTGCTCAGGCGAGAGCGTGGCCAGTTTTAACTGTGTCATGGCAATTTTTTCTAACTTTTGTGCATCAGGATGTTTTGCACTCAGTGCTGTTGCCAACTTCATGATGGTGGCATTGTCAAAAATAATGCCGGGTTCAACATCCATCAGCAGCTGCTTTTTAATTCTGGTTACCCATTTAATGGCCGCCAATGAATGGCCACCTAGGTCGAAGAAACTGGTATCACAGCTGACTTTTTCAACTTCTAAAATGTCTGCCAAAGAGTCTGCGAGCCACTTTTCAAGCTGAGAGCTCGGCGCGACATAGGCCACATTTTGCAACTCATTGGCTTTTGGTAACTTAGCACGATCAACTTTGCCATTGGCCAACAGTGGTAATTGCTCTAGCGCAACAAAAAACTGTGGCACCATGGCTTCGGCAAGGTGATCTCGTAAATGTGTTTGCAAATACTGGTTCACATCGCCATCTAGCAGCCCTGATACAGTCGCGCCTTGATATTCAAAACCAGTTAAGTAAGCCACTAATGCCGTTTGACCGCCGAGGTTTTGTGCCATCACGTAACAACCTACGGACTCAAGACAGCGGCTCACACTGGCGGCCACTTCATTAGGCTCTACACGGAAGCCGCGAATTTGTACTTGATCATCTTTTCGGCCAGACAAACTAATCGTGCCGTCAGGCATATAGCGCGCGACATCTCCTGTAGGGTAAAGTCTCGATGCCCACTGGCTATCAGTGACAAACCCATCGTTTTCATCTTTGCCTAAATAACCCCGCGCCAGTTGTGTGCCCGCAATGTGCAGCTCGCCTTGCTCACCTACTGCACACAATGAGCCGTAGTCATTGAGAATATAAATAGACGTGCCAGCAAAGACGTGACTTAATTTGGCAACTGTGCCCGCGAAACTAGATAAGTCATGATATTGATGAGACAGTACACCCACAGTCGTTTCAGTTGGGCCGTAGTGATTAAATACTTCCGTATTCGGACTTAAACGATGAATTTTTTGCAGTAATGTTGGCGCACTGGCCTCACCACCTAGGATCAGCTTATTTGGTAGTACTTTTGGCTCGCTCTCTAATAGTGCTTGTAGGTGTGATGGGACGATTTTCACCACCTCTACTTGCTGTGCGTTGACAAACTGCGCAAACGCTTGCCCTTCTAACACAGCCTGTTCAGGCGCAACCACTAGAGTGCCACCATTGTAGAAAGCATTAAATAAACATGTGTTACCAATATCTGCGGCTACCGTTGAAGTTAAGCCATAGCGCTGCTGTCCAAGCTTCAGTGCTTCACTTGAACCAAAACAATAGTGGGCTAATTGTGCATGTTCAATCACTACCCCTTTTGGTGTGCCGGTAGACCCGGATGTGAATAACACATACGCCGCTTGTTGTGCATTTGGCAGAGCGATTGCTTTTGATGTTTTTGGCTGTGTAGCTTCCATTAACACGTGTGCCAATTCAATGGTGTCTTGAGAGCCTTCAATGGCGATGTGATGTGTTGCTCCCGCCGCAGTCATAATCTGCTGTTGTCGGGTTAGCGGCCAAACTGGGTCAACAGGGCAATAAGCTGCACCAAGACGTTGGATCGCCAATATCACCAGTACTTGCTCAAAACTGCGTGGTAGAGCCACAGTGACTATATCGTTGCTAGCCACCCCTTTATCTTGCAGGACGTTGGCAATGCTGAGCAAACGCGCCTCCAACGAGCTGTAATCGAGGCTTTGTTGACCATCACTCAGCGCCAGCTGCGTTGGCTGAGTCGCGGCAAAGTGTGCGATTTTATCAAATAGTAGCGGTACTTGTGTAATAGCTCGGTTTAACCCTAGATGGCGTTGCTGCTCTTGCTCTGTGGCAATGTTTATTTCGCCCACTACAGTGTTCAACTGAGTAGTTAACTGCGCTAAAAGTTGTTGGTATTGCGCCAGCAGCGTTTGCGCCGCAGCGTCACTATATGCTTGACTGTCATAACGCAGTGTCAAACATGCACCTGCGTCTTGCAGCACACAATTTAAGTGCAATTCACTGCTGTCATCCAAGCGCAATAACTGTCCGTGAGACTCACCGTGCCACACTTGCATCACACAACTTGGAGACCAGTTGAGCTCATATTTTTCAGTCCCTTGATATGCCTCAGCCCATTCAAGGTGCTGCTCACACTGGAAAGCAAACTGGCTAAACCACGCACTCAGTGATTGCGCGGGGTCCACTTCAACCGCAATTGGTAAGTGTAATTGGTAGACACCAAGCGCGCCCTCAAGCTCTTCGCTCATCTGCCTCGGGTCGTAACCAAGTGCCGCACTAAATCCGCTGTTTTTACTGATCCGAGCAAGCAATAGCCACCAAGTTGCGTGTAAAATAACTTCACTATCAAGTTCAAGCTGCTCGGCCAGACTGTCAATGTTTTGCAATACGGCATCGCTCAACTCAACACTATGACTTTGTTGTGTGCGCAAATCTGTAGTCGAAGGAGCTTTGTGATAAGGCAATTGAAAATGATTGTCTAGCGGCTGTAGTTTGGCACTGAATTGCTGCCAATACGCGGCACCTTGCGCAGCTTCTGGCGCTTCATTCACCTCTTCAAGCCAAGCTAAAAAATCAGGGTATTGTATCGCCTCAGCCTCTTCATTCGCGCCATTGAGCAATTGATCAATATAGTCATAAACGCTGGCGATATCTAGCGCTAAGGCATTGGCATGGATCAGAATATAAGCCTGCTGCTGACAGACAAAACGACTAATTTGAATGTTTTGTCCATGCGTTGTGTCCAAGCTAATAGGGATTAACTTAGCCTGTTCTGTTGCCACCAAATCTGCTTGGCTTGTGACATCTTCACAAACCAAATTATGTTGTGCCGTGGGTACTTGGCGGGTACCTCTAAACCCTTCGACTTGAGTAAACGCAAACTGTAATATGAGCTGCTGCTGAGCAATCGCCTCGGCGCGTTGTCTCAGCTCAACCTCTGTCAGGTTTTGTTCGATTGGTACCAAAACACTGTGCACGGCAACAGCGGCACTCTCGTGCTTTGATAGATGTTGTTTTTGTTGAACACTCAGGCCAAGGCCCTGCGGATACGCATCGATATATTCTTGGATCATGCCAAATGTCTCTTGCAGTAAATTTAGAGCCATTTGGCACACTGGGTTGTCTCCAAATAGCCCATTATGAAATAACCAATAATGTGCCTTTCCCTGAAGGTTTGGTGCTATGAACAATCACGTACAAGACGTCCTGCATAATGCATTAAATGAGGCGATTTTGCCCGCAACCTAGGGATGTGTCTTAATGACGAGCAAAGCCCTATTTTTTTTAAGGAAAACCCGCAAGTTTCTGTGATTACTCAGCAATGGCAGTATTTTGTTGATCAAAATCAAAGCCCGCTAAAAAACAAAAGCCAAGCGGATTAAACCTGCTTGGCTTTTGACTGGGAGGAAAGTGGTAAATGGCTATTTTTTCAATTTACCGAATTTCGCCATTTTGCGTTTTTTCATCGCTCCACTACGTTTTGGCTTGGGCAGCAATTGCTCCGGCTGTGATACCAGTGTTGCTAACAAACCTAACCAATCAGTGATCATCCCTTGCATTTTATCTTTAAGATATAAATCACGTTTAAATACCAAGTTGCCATTTAAACCCTGATCCGTTGTCTCAATAAAGATCGCGGAGTCAAACTTACTGGTCACGCCTTCGCTTGAGATCTCACTGATCTCAACCCCCTCGACAGGCCAGCGCGGTTGTGGTGTATTTTGCATCACAAATAACTGCTGGAATATTGGCGATACACCGCTTTGACGAGGTACATCGGCCACTTGGGCAATATTCTCTAGCGTCAGTAATTGGTGATCTTGTACCGCCAACAATTGTTGCTGCACTTGCTTAGCTAGACTGATAAAACTGTCGTCAGCTTTTAAGCTAATGCGCACCGGTAAAACCTTAATAAAGAAACCAATCAGTGGTTCCAGCGCAGCATCTTCACGACCCGCTAAGTCAGTTCCTACAACGAGATCTTGTTGGCCCGTTTGCTGGCTTAAAAACGTCATATAACTGGCTTTCAATAATGCAAACAGTGACAACTGGTGCACTTCACTGAGGACTTGTAATTGCGCGCTCAATTCAGGAGCTATATTGAATAACACCTGATCGCCTTGGCTGCTTGGTTTATCAGGACGCGGTAAATGTAAAGGTAAAATACTTACCGGCGGCGCTGCTAGTAGCTGCTGTTGCCAAAACGCTTTGTTCTGAGCTCCTTCCTCTGCTGCCAGACGGGCATTTTGCCAGCTTGCATAATCAGCATACTGCACATCCAATGGAGCAAGCTTGGCAACTAAGCTATCATCACCAAGTTGCTCTGCGTAGAATACCCCAAGCTCCTGAACCAAGTTTGCAATCGACCACCCATCACTGATGATATGGTGCATGCTCACCAACAGCTGGTAGCGCTGCTCCGCCAGTTGTAGTACTTTGGCACGCATTAGCGGCGCTGTGCTTAAATCAAAGCTTTGCTGTTCAAACTCATTGCGTAACCGCTGTGCCGACAGCTCACTGTCAACCTGCTCGACAGCCAATCTAAAATCTAAGCGATCCAACACTGTTACGCGCGGCTCTCCGTCTACATCAACAAACTGCGAGCGCAATATTTCATGACGCACAGCCAAAGCATTGAACGCCTGTTCAAGAGCCCCCACATCCAGCGCACCGCTTAAAGCCACCGCACCAGCAATATTGTATGCAGCCTTGTCAGCCTCACTGCTCAACCTGTCTGTCAGCCATAAGCTCTGCTGAGCTGGTGACACCGGCATTTGCTCAGCACGCGGTGCTGGTGCTAAAGCGATGCGCTTAACGAGCTGCTTGGACGCCAACACACACTGTGCCAAGGCCGCCAGATCTTGGCTATTGAAAATATCTTTCACCTCAATGCCATAGTCACCGAGTTCATTGATCCGCGGCACTAAACGCAACGCCGTGATTGAATCTCCACCAAGGGCAAAGAAGTTGTCGTGACGGCTCACTTTTTCCACCTTCAACAAAGTCTGCCACACCTTTGCAATATGCTGCTCAAGGTCACCTTGTGGTGCAACAAATTCACCTTGATGTTGCTCAACGCTGATCTGAGGCAAGCTCTTACGATCGACTTTGCCATTTTGGTTAAGAGGGAACTGCACCATAATTTCAATGGCTTGCGGTATCATATAGTCAGGTAATGTATCGCGAAGCTGCGCTTGCAACTCACTCGCTGTACGGCTTTGCGTTGCGGCATAAGCAACCAATACAGGCTGCTCAGCGGCGTTTTGCACCATTACTATGGCTTGCTCTACGCCATCCACTGCACTAAGTTGTGCCTCAATTTCACCCAGCTCAATACGGTGGCCGCGAATTTTTACCTGATCATCCACTCGACCCAAGTATTGCAACTGATTATTTTCATCCCAACGCACTAAATCACCAGTGCGATAAAGTCGTCCGCCCTGTTCGCTAAACGGGTCAGCAACAAAACGTTCTGCCGTTAATTCTGGCTGGTTAATATAGCCTTCAGCCAAACAACTGCCGCCAATATATAGCTCGCCAATAGCACCTTTTGGCAATAAATTCAGCCCACTATCAAGCACAAATACCTGACGGTTACCGACGGGCTGACCAATAGGAACATAGCGGCCGTTGACCTGAGATTGACTATCACCAATCCAAAGCGTCGGTGTCACCACCGCCTCTGTTGGTCCATAAGCATTAACAAATTGTGCCTGTGGCAAGCTATTTTGAGCGAGTTTAAAATCACCTTGATGCCAGCCTTCACCACCAACAATGCACAAGCGTACTGATTGAAGCGCTGAGACATGGCGTAAATAAGCAGGTGGTAAATCTACTACGGTAACTCCCTCTTTAGCAGCATATTCAGCTAGCGTGTCAGGACCTGTCAGTTTGGCATCTACCACGCTTAACTGTGCGCCATGTAATAACGGCATCAATAATTGTTCAAGTGCAGCATCGAAACCCATTGAGGCAAATAATAAAGCATGATCCTGAGGCTGATAAAGGTAGTACTGCTGCATTGCATAACAATGGTCAGCAAGCGCTTGATGAGAAACAGCCACGCCCTTTGGCAAGCCTGTAGAGCCGGAAGTAAAGATCATATACGCCACCTGCTTAGGCTCCACAACACAAGGTAACGGCGTTGCCGGATAATCACTTAATTTGGTATCGTCTATGGTTTCAATAGCCATGTCACCAAGTAACGTTACAATGTCATCACTGAGCATCAATTTCGCATTACTTTGCTGTGCAATATATTGCTGACGCTCAATCGGTATGCTCGGATCAATCGGCACGTATGTAGCCCCAGCTTTAAATACTGCCAACGCAGCAATCACCATATCAATACCGCGCGCAAAGCGTACCGCCACCACTTTTTGCTCTTCAGAAGACAAAATCTCTAAGAGGTGATGAGATAGTTGATTACTTTTAGCCGCCAATTGCTGGTAGCTAAGCGTCATGTCAGCAAATTTCACCGCGGGCTCTGATTGATACTGTTTGGCAATTTCATTCAATTGCTCAACCACCAACTGAGCACTTGAATGCGCCTGTCCTTTTGCTAATGCATGTAGCTGTAAATGTTGCGCTTGAGGCATAAGTGATAGCTGCGCAACTCGCATTGTATGATCATGGACAATCGCTGCCAAAACACGCCTCAATACACTGGCTAATTCAGCACGACGACTAGGGCTGAAGCGCTCTTTGGCAAACTCAAACTCAATATTGCTCAACCCATCGCTATTTTCGAAACAATTCAATACCAATTCAAATTGGGCTTCGCGAGCATTGATGGTGATCGGGCTCATCTCAAGTTGAGGTAACTTAAGCAAGGCATCACCATCCACACGTTGATGATTGATCATGACCTGAAATAGCGGTTGTTGAAGATCTCTATCTAAATCTAGACTATCTAATAACTGCTCAAATGGTAAATCCTGATGTGCCTGTGCTCCTTGTAACTGTGCTTTTACCTTCTTCAAGGCATCACTGAGTGATAAGTCACCCGCTAACTCCGTAGTGATCACTTGTGTATTAACAAAAAAGCCAACCAGTGATTCAGTATCCACGTTATGGCGATTAGCGATCGGCATACCAACACGCACTACAGATTGACCACTGTAACGGTGCAATAATACTTTAAGTGCCAACATCAAGATGCTGAACACACTGGTGCTATTGGCTTTAGCATAATCAACCAGCGCCTGCTTTAACGCATCATTCAGTTGCACTTGTTCAGTGACTGCTTGATAAGTGTCTAATGGTGACTCTAAGTCACTGGGTAGACGCAGTGGTGATAAATCATCGCCAAGTGCATCGTGCCAATACGCTAATTGCTTGGCCTTAATCTCTTCACTAAACCAATCGCGTTGCCACTTTGCATAATCACTATAACGTAGCCCTTGTTCAGACAAAGACAGTGGCTGAGCTAAGAATGCACTTTGGTACGCTTTCGCAAAGTCATCAATGATCAACTGCAATGACCATGCATCAGAAATAATATGGTGCATAACCACCACCAATTCATGGCGTGCTTCATGGTGTTTAATTAGTGCTACGCGGAATAAGTTACCTTCAGTTAAAACAAACGGCTCAGCGATAAATGTATCGCGCCATACCGTACAATCTAATGCCTGTGAGGCATCAAAATAACGATAATTAGACGCCCCCATCGGCGTAATGTGCTGTGTCACTTGCGCATCAGCATCTTCACTATAGACAGTGCGCAGAGCTGCGTGCGTGTTACGCACATAATCTAAAGCGGACTGAAGTGCTTGCAGATCCAGTTTACCCTCAAGCATCATAGCGCCTTTAATATGATATGCGCTGCTTTGCGGCGCTAACTTCCACAAGAACCACTGGCGCTGCTCTGCAAATGATAATCCAGAATAGATATTCGATTGACGTACCAGTGGCAATGTTTCACTACCATGATGCGCATCAATCAATGCCGCAAGTTCACCGAGATTTTCTGTACTAAATAGCGCTGGGATCTCTACATTCAAACCCGCTTTATGAGCCTGACTGATCACACTCAATGCCTTAATTGAATCACCACCAAGTGCGAAGAAATTATCGCCACGCCCTATTCGCTCGACTCCCAGTACAGACTGCCATATGGTCGCGAGATCTATTTCTATCTCAGTTTCAGGTAGCTCAAATACGGTAGACGCCTGCCATTGTGGTTTGGGCAGGGCTTTTCGATCAATTTTACCATTACTATTGTGTGGCATCTCATCCAACACCATGATCAGCGCTGGAATCATGTAATCAGGTAATCGCTCACCGATCGCAGCAGTGATAATATCAACATCGAGTTGTTCACCGGATACATAACCTACTAACTGTGTGGCGCCAGTGCTGTTATCGTCCACAACCACAGCTTCATTGACCCCCTCGCAGCGATAAAGCTGAGCTTCAATATCACCCAGCTCAATACGATAGCCTCGTATCTTGACCTGATGATCGGTTCGCCCTAGATACTCTAGCTGGCCTTTATCATTCCAACGCACCATATCACCAGTACGATATAAGCGGCTGCCATCTGTAGTGAATGGATTTGCAACAAAACGCTCAGCACTCAGTTCTGGGCGTGACAAATACCCACGCGCAAGACCTGAACCTGCGATATACAGCTCTCCTGCGACCCTTTGTGGACACAAGTTCAATTGATTATCCAGCACATACAGCTGCGTATTCAAAATCGCTTCGCCCAAGTGTACCGGAGTCTGATCAACCGGATAACAACTTGACCAAATTGTGGTCTCAGTTGGCCCATACATATTCCACAACCTCACCCCAGTTGCCGCTAAATCGTTCACCAATTCCTCTGGCAGAGCTTCACCACCACATAAAGCCAATTTGCCCTTTACAGACGTAAGTAAGTCAAGTGTCAACAAGCTGCGCCAGCCTGCTGGGGTTGCTTGTAACAAATCTTGCTGAGCCAGTAGATCAGGCGTAAGTGAAGTGGCATTTTGTGCCACCGTCACTGTACCACCACTTATCAGTGGCAAGTAAATCTCTAAACCCGAGATATCAAATGATAACGAGGTTAACGCCAATGCATGTAAAGGCCCTTCAAAAGCGAGCTGCTGTTGCATACCCAGCAGGAAATTAAGCAAATTACCATGACTGATCGCCACCCCTTTAGGCAGCCCTGTAGACCCTGAGGTATATAAGGTATATACCAGCTGATCATGATGGCGCTGCGTATTAGGCTTAGACTTCGAATATGTATCCAGTGATAACTCAGCCACATTTATGCAAGTTACATCCGCATTAAAATCAATGTTGGCATTGGTAAGCACCAATTGAGCACCACTATGCTGACAAATATAATCTCTGCGCATTGTAGGCAATTCAACTGCTATTGGCACATATACACCGCCAGCTTTACTGATAGCAAGTATTGCCACAATCATGTCAATGCCTCTAGCCATACTCACCGCAACCGGCATCTCGGTGGTTAACCCAGCTGCGAGTAATGCGTGAGCAAGCTGATTTGCCCGACATTCTAGCTGGCCATAAGTCATTGAATCATTTTGTTCATTACGCAGTGCTATGGCATCCGGTGCTTGCTTAGCCTGCATCTCAAACATCGCTAAAGCATCACTGTTTGGCAGCCTCTGATGCTGGCCAACACCCAACTGTTGAATCGTTTTCTGAGCTTGTATGTCCAGCAGTTGAATATGACCTAGCGGACTGTCCACTTGAGATTGCACAACATCCAACAGATTTTCCAAATTGCTAGCAAGCTGTGCAACCAACTCAGCACTTAAACGCCACTCTTGATAGGCAAAGTTAATCGTTATTCCGTCAATGGTTTCAACGAATACTGTCAGTGGATAATTAGTTTCTTCACGGTTTTCAACCAAAGAGAAACTCGCACCATCGAGCTCATTCTTACCCAGAGTATCTGAAATAGGGTAATTTTCAAAAATGAATAAACTATCAAATAGTCCTTGCTGATCAAAGCTCACTTTCCCCTCAGCCAGCTTTTGAATTTGATATAACGGCGTATGTTCAAATGCACGACTGTGCATACTCTCTTGCTGGCATGCTTTCAAAAACTGGCTTAGCGTTTGCTCATTATCAAGTGTATTTATTACTGGTAGGGTATTGATAAATAAGCCAACAGTAGTATCACTCCCCACCAAATCTGCTGGACGACCTGACGTAGTCGCACCAAAACATACCGTTGATTTATTTAGCATACGGGCCAAAAGCAAAGACCATACACCTTGTAGAACAGTATTCACCGTGATCTCTTGTTGCTGTGCAAAAGCGTGTAATTGCGCCGCTTGCTGAGCACTTAATTGCAACGAGTGTTGAGCATAGCCACGCGCACTATCCAAGTGCGTGCGACCTTGTAATTGCGTTAAGTAAGTGGCTTCATCCAATTGTGCAAGGCGACTTTGCCAATAGTCGTCTCCCGCCCTCTCCTCTTGCTTGGCAAGATAGACCAAGTAATCCTGATACTGGCCACCTAATTTGGGTAAGGTTTGTCCTTGATATGCCATCATCACTTCCGCCAGCACCGCTGTACTACTCCACCCATCCAGAAGCATGTGGTGGTAAGTCCAAATAAAATGATGCTGCAGCGGCGCATGCTGTACTAAGGTGAATGACATGAGGCCCACCTTTTCCGTCACCTTAAACCCTTGCTCCAATATTGATTGGGCTAAATGTTCTGTCGATTTTGTAGGTTCTAATTGCCAATCTAATTCACTAAAAGTAATTTGGTGCTCTGCAACTACATACTGTAATTGTTGCAACGGTGTAGAAATAAACCCTGTTCTCAGTGCCTCATGCCTATCTACCACTTGTTGCCACGCGGCTTTAAATCGCATGACATCTAAACCACGGATATCCAGACGTAGTTGGTTCATATACGCAGTACTTTCCTCAACTAAGGAGTGAAACATCATACCCTGCTGCATCGCTGAAAGTGGATAAATACTAGAGACAGATTGCTGCGCAATAGGAAGTGCATCTAACTCTGCTTGCGACAATGACAACAAAGGAACATCTGCTGGCGTCAGGCGCATATTAGCGTTGCTACAGTGCGCAATGACTTGCGTCAGTGCTTGCTCAAATAGCGCCTTAAAATCAGTCATATCCGCAGATGCCAGACACGCTTCACTGTATGTAATACCCAGCTGCAAAGCTTTATTTTGAACCGCACCATTAATAGCAATATCTGCGCTCAGCGGATTTTGCGCTGCAATACTACTACCGACACCTGTTGTGCTCATCTGCCACTGAGCAAACTGCGCATTGTTACTGGCATCAATTTGACCTAGGTAGTTAAACTCAATTTGCGGCTTACGGTCAGTTGTCAGCGCCTGCTGTTGTGCCGCGCTGCCGTAGTACTTGAATGCCCCATAGCCAACTCCTTTGTTGGGTAATGCACGTAAATGCTCTTTGACAGAAATAATAGTTTGAGCCAAATCGCCATTGCTTACCAATTTCACTGGATACAAGGTGGTGAACCAACCTGTGGTACGACTTAAATCAAGCTGTGATTGCCATGGCTCTCGACCATGACCTTCTATAAATACTTGAGCTTCTTTACTACCAGTCCATTGCTCTAGCGCCACACTAAGTGCGACAAGCAGTAATTCATCGATGTGACTGCGATATGGGCGTATCGCCAATGATAACAATGCCTGCGTTTGTTCTTCATCAAGTGTCACCTGCAAAGTTTTCGCACTTTGCATCGTGTCATCACCTGCACTAACAAAATTAGGTAGTGTCAACGCTTCACACTGCTGCTTTTGCCAAAATTCAAACTCATCTTCATTACTACTTGGATAAGCTTGTATCTCCTTAGCCCAAGATTGATAACTGTGGCTTTTTGATGCCAATGCAATTGTTTTACCGGCGTTTAGCTGCATAATGCTACGCAATAAATCATCCACTAAAATGCGCCATGACACGCCATCAATGACTAAATGATGTGCAATTAATATCAGCTCTCGACGACTTTCACTGTGTACATAAATCACCCTAAGCACATCGCCATTATGAATATTTAAGCTGGTTTGCGCTTGCTCAGCCGCCGCAGCTAAGTCTGCGTCGAACGCCCCATCCGTGGTTTTTTGGTACCATACAACCTCTCGATAATGACTCTCTTCATAATCTCGGTAGGCTTGTTGCCAACCATCTTGATATTGATATTGCAAACGCAAACTATCATGATGCTTGATCAGCATGTCTACACTGTCAGTGAGTATATCCAACCTAATCGGCATTGGGGGGGTCAATCGGATCGCCTGATTCCAATGATTGACATTGCTTGGCTGTCTTGCAAAATAAGCTTGCTGAATAGGCAGTAACGGTACATCACCGCGAACCACTTGTGAGACCTGATGCTCGCTGTCTAACTCGATGAGTTCTAATGCCAATTGGGCAATCGTAGGAGCTTCAAATACTTGCTTAGGGCTAAGAGTAAATCCCTGCTGGCGCATCGAAGCTACAATTTGTAGGCTTAAAATTGAGTCACCACCTAAAGCAAAGAAATTATCATGACGGCCAATTGGGCTCTGATCTAAAACCTGTTGCCAAGTTTGACAAAGTAGCTCTTCACGCGCTCCTTGCGGAGCCTGATAAACCGTCTCAGTTTGCCATTGTGGTGTTGGCAATGCTTTTCTATCGATTTTACCATTGCTGTTATGCGGCATCTCATCCAACGCCATCACCAATGCTGGTACCATGTAATCAGGTAGCCACTGGGCGATGGTCGTTGTAATCATTTCGCTATCGAGTGCTTTACCAGACACATAGCCCACCAACTGAGTTGTGCCCGTGCTATTGTCATCAACAACAACGGCTTCACTGACTCCTTCACAGCGATACAACTGGGCTTCAATGTCACCCAGTTCAATGCGGTAACCTCGGATCTTCACTTGGTGATCCGTACGACCTAAATATTCAAGCTGACCATTTTGGTTCCACCGCACCAGATCGCCAGTGCGATATAAACGGCTGCCATCATCAGCAAACGGATTTGCCACAAAGCGCTCAGCGCTGAGTTCAGGACGAGATAAATAACCACGGGCAAGGCCAAGACCGGCAATATACAGCTCACCGGCCACCTGCTGCGGACACAAGTTTAATTGGTTATCCAGCACATACAGTTGAGTATTTAAGGTGGCATCTCCCAAATGTACTGGTGCCTGTGTCACTTGGTAGCAACTTGACCAAATGGTGGTTTCGGTTGGACCATACATATTCCAAAGTTGAACGCCACTTTGTGCCAGATCCGCTACCAACTCCGCAGGCAGGGCTTCACCGCCACACAGGGCTCGCGTGCCCTGCACTTGCGTTAATAAATCAAGCTCTAACAAACTACGCCAACCTGCTGGGGTGGCTTGTATTAAGTCTTGTTCGGCCAATAACGCAGCGCTCAGCGTTGCGGCATTTTGTGCCACTGTGACCGTACCACCACTTATCAGCGGTAGATAAATTTCTAGTCCAGAGATATCGAATGATAACGAGGTTAATGCCAACGCATTAAGGGCACTATTTAAGCCCAGTTGCTGCTGCATACCTAGTAAGAAGTTAACTAGGTTACCGTGACTGATCGCCACGCCTTTTGGCAAGCCTGTGGAGCCTGAAGTATAAAGGGTGTATACCAATTGATGGTGGTGGCGCTGCGCATTGAGGTTGCCATCGTCATATGATGTCAGCGGCAGATCTGTGACGTTTAAACAGGTCACATCTTCAGCAAAGGACACCTCAAAGTTAGTAAGTACAAACTTAGCACCGCTATGCTGACAGATATAATCACGGCGCTCTTCTGGTAGCTCCACCGCGATTGGCACGTACACGCCACCAGCTTTGCTTACTGCAAGTATCGCAACGATCATGTCAATACCACGAGTCATGCTAATTGCCACCGGCATTTCTGTGGTAAGCCCTGCTGCAAGCAGCGCTTGCGCCAATTGATTTGCACGACCATTCAGTGCGCCATAGCTTAGCTGCTGACCTTGCTCGTTTTGCACGGCAATCGCCAATGGGGATTGCTTTGCCTGTGCTTCAAACATCGCCAACGCATCGCTGTTAGGCAATGTTTCTGTTGTACCAATACCGAATTTCTTAACCTCAGCTTGCGTGGCTTCATCGAGCAATTGAATGTGGCCAAGAGGTTGTTCAACTTGTGTTTGCAATGCCTCAAGTAGGCGTGACAAGTTGTTCGCAAGATGTGCCACAAATTCAGCGCTTAAACGCCAACCTTGGTACGCAAAATTAATAGTCAACCCCTGCGCGGTTTCAACAAATACCGTCAGTGGATAGTTGGTTTCTTCACGGTTCTCCACCAAAGAGAACTTTGCCCCACCCAATTCATTGGCACCTAATGTCTCTGAAATTGGGTAGTTTTCAAAAATGAGTAAGCTGTCAAACAAACCTTGCTGATCAAAGCTCACCTGTCCATCGGCCAGCTTTTGGATTTGATACAAAGGCGTGTGCTCAAATTCGCGACTTTGCATACTGTCTTTCTGACAGGTTTTAAGCCACTGACCAATAACTTGCTCATTGTCGAGAGTACTTATCACTGGCAGTGTGTTGATAAACAAACCGACGGTACTATCACTACCAACCAAGTCGGCGGGCCTACCTGACGTCGTTGCACCAAAACATACCGCTGATTTATTTAACATGCGGCTCAATAGTAATGACCATGCACCTTGCAATACCGTATTAACCGTGATCTCTTGTTGCTGCGCAAATGCTTGTAACTGCGCAGCTTGTGATTCATCGAGTTGCAAGGTGTGCTGCTCATATCCTAAGTCACTATCCAGCGTATCGCGACTTTGCAGTTCAGTCAGATAAGAAGCCTCGTTTAACTGTGCAAGTCGGCTTTGCCAATAATCATCGCCCGCCGTTTCATCTTGCTTGGCCAGATATGCCAAGTAATTTTGATACTGACCGCCTGGCTGTGGCAATGCTTGCCCTTGATATGCCATCATGACTTCAGCCAGCACCGCCGTGCTGCTCCAACCATCCAGTAACATGTGATGGTAAGTCCAAATAAAGTGATGCTGCTGAGCAGATTGCTGTACCAAGGTAAATGACATTAAGCCCACCTCTTCAGTCACCGCAAAGCCTGTCTCCAAAATCGTACGAGCCAGCTCATCAGTAGATTGACCAGACTCAACTCGCCAGTCTAATTCATCAAAAGCGATTTGGTGATCTTGAATAACATATTGAAAATTTTGTTGCGTCGTCGAGATAAACCCTGTTCGCAGCGCGTCATGTCGATCGACGACCTGCTGCCACGCTGCTTTGAAGCGCGTGACATCTAGATCACTGATATCCAACCTTAACTGATTTAGATATGCGGCACTTTGCTCTACCATAGAGTGGAACATCATGCCTTGTTGCATCGCGGACAGCGGATAGATGCTCGACACGGATGACTGCACTATCGGCAGCATATCTAGTTCTGCTTGAGACATAGTCAGTAATGGTACATCCGCAGGTGTAAATCGTACCTCGGCATCAAGGCAATGGTTAATAACCTCAATAAGCCCATGCTCAAAGCACTGAGCAAATTCAGCCATATCCGATGATAATAACTGTGCACCACTGTAGCTGATGGCTAACTGTAACTGGCTATTTTGGATAGCGCCATTAATTGCAATGTCGGCGCTGAGCGGGTTTTGTGCGGCAATACTGCTACCAACACCGTCAGTACTCATCTGCCAATTGGCTAACTGCACATTGCTGTTGGCATCTAGCTGACCTAAATAATTAAATTCAATTTGCGGCTTACGTTCAGTGCACAGTGCATGCTGCTGTGCTTCGCTGCCATAATATTTAAATGCGCCATACCCGATGCCTTTATTGGGTAGCGCACGCAAGCGTTCCTTGGTCGTGATAATGGTGTGTGCTAAATCATCATCATAACTTAACTTCACAGGGTACAGCGACGTGAACCAACCAACAGTGCGGCTTAAGTCCAATTGCGACTGCCATGGTTCACGGCCATGCCCTTCCAAAAATATCTGTGCGTTAGAACTACCTGTCCACTGCTTCAAAGCCACACTCAAAGCGGCCAACAATAGTTCATCGATATGCGTACGGTATGGGCGTGATGCCTGAGACAACAAGGCTTGAGTATGTGACTCGCTCAACTTAACTTGTAAAGTTTGCGCACTTGCTATAGTTGCGTCGCCATCTGCCACATAATTGGGTAAGTCAATAGCATCACACTGCTGGTTTTGCCACAGTGCAAACTCACTCGCATGGGCATTTGGATAAGCTTGTAACTGCTGCGCCCAATATTGATAACTGTGACTTTTATGTGAAAGGGCTAACACCTCACCCGCTGTAGCCAATCCGATGCCTTGTAATAAGTCATCCACTAAAATACGCCAAGATACGCCATCAATCACCAAGTGGTGGGCAATTAATATTAATGCTTGTCGGCGCTCGCTGTGGACATACAACACACGCAGCGAATCGCCGCGCTGAATGCTTAAACTGGCTTGTGCTTGCTCAGCCGCATTGAGCAGATATGTATCAAACTCACAGTCTGTGGTTTGCTGATACCAAACCACTTCTCGATAATTAGCTTCATCGTAGTCACGATACACTTGTTGCCACGTGCCTTGATGTTGAAATTGCAAACGCAGGCTATCGTGATGCTTTATCAGCAGTTGCACACTGTCGTTTAACTGGGCCAAGCCTATAGGCTCCGGTGGCATCAAGCGAATAGCTTGGTTCCAATGATCAATATGACTGGGCTGTCTGGCAAAAAACGTATGCTGGATTGGCAGTAATGGGACTTCGCCGCTCACGACTTGCGGGATTTTATCTTCTTCGCTCAACTCGCTCAGCGCTTCGGCTAACTGGGCAATAGTTGGCGCTTCAAATACTTGCTTGGCGCTAAGTGCAAAGCCATGCTGGCGCATCGCTGAGACAATTTGCAAGCTCAGAATCGAATCCCCCCCCAAGGCAAAGAAGTTGTCATTACGGCCAATTTGACTATGCCCCAGCACTTGTTGCCATGTCTGGCATAATAATGTTTCTCGCTCCCCTTGCGGTGCTTGATAGGCATGTTGAGTATGCAGCTTAGGCTCAGGCAATGCTTTACGATCAACTTTACCATTGCTGCTAAGCGGCAATGCATCCAGTATCATGATGCTGCTAGGTACCATGTAATCCGGTAACGCGTCACTTAAGCCCTGCTGCAAACGATCTTCATCCAGGGAACTACCACTGACATAGGCTGCTAATCGCGCGCCACCATTAGGGCCACTGACAGCCACTACCACAGCTTCTTTCACGCCTTCTTGGGCAAATAATTGCGTCTCTATTTCACCCAACTCGATGCGCAAACCACGGATCTTGACTTGATGATCGGTTCGGCCCAGATATTCAAGCTCACCCAACTCGCTCCAACGTACCAAGTCACCACTGCGATATAAACGGCTACCGTCGTGGGCAAACGGATTGGCAACAAAGCGCTCCGCACTGAGATCTGGGCGATTTGCATAACCACGCGCAAGACCAATGCCGCCTATATAAAGTTCACCCACAGCCCCTATTGGGCTCAGGTTCAGTTGCTGATCCAACACCCAAAGCTCACATCCGGCAATCGGTTTACCGATTGGCACTGCTTTGTCTGCGCGGCCATCACATTCGTAATAGCTGACATCAATGGCCGCTTCCGTTGGACCATACAAGTTGTGGATTTCCAGTTGCGGTAGCAACTTAAGCGTATCGGCTTGCAAAGCTGCAGGCAGCGCCTCACCACTACAAATAATGTGTTTAATGCTGGTGCACTGTTGCGCCAATGGCTCACTGATAAAGGCTTGCAGCATAGAGGGCACAAAGTGCAATAAAGTCACCTGCTGGGCTTGAATAAGCTCAGCAAGCTCACGGGGCTCTTTGTGAATTTCAGGCTCAGCTACCACCAAGGTCGCGCCGCGCATCAACGGCCAGAAAAACTCCCACACAGAAACATCAAATCCGTACGGTGTTTTTTGTAACACGCGATCTTGGCTGTCAATCGGATAGGCTTGGTCCTGCCAGCTGATCCGGTTATACAGTGCATGGTGATGATTCACCACACCTTTTGGCTTGCCCGTTGAGCCTGAGGTATAAATCACATAAGCCGCTTGCTGCGGTAAAATAGTGACACTTGGATAGTCACCACTGTGCGTCTCTAAGCGCTCAGCCAGCGCTGACCACGCAAAATACGGCACGTTAAATTGCTGATTATCGCGATTTCCCAGCACCAATTTAAAGGTGCTATTTTGCGCAATATATTCGATGCGATCAGCGGGTAAATTCGGGTCCAGTGGCACATAGGCCGCGCCACTTTTCATCACTCCAATAAGCGCAATCACCATTTCGAAACTGCGGTCAAAATACACGCCAATTTGATCTTCTGCGCCAATGCCTTGGGCAATCAACCAGTGCGCCAATTGATTGGTGCGTTGTTCAAACTGCGCGTAACTCATATGCTCACCGGCAAAAATCAAGGCACTTTGATCTGGTGTTTTTTGGGCTTGCGCACTGATGATGTCTGCAATAGAGTCTTGCCATTCAAATGCCGACTCGCCATTTGAGAACGACTCCAAGCTCTGCTGTCTGTGTGCAGGATACCAGTCTAAATATTGCAGTGGTGATGCTGGGTGCAAGGAGACCGCACTGAGCAGCGCAGCCAGTTCATCCAAGCAATGTTTGGCAAATGCTTCGCTGTATAAGGTGTTGGCATAGTAAAGGTGCAACGTGGTATCACCGCTTACTTCTTCAATCACATCCAATTGCAAGTCAAAAGGCATTGAAAAGCGCAGCGCCTGGGTATCTTTGAGCGTTACCCCTTGCAGTGAGTCCATCGCACCTTTGTCACGCTTTAGATAATTAAACATCACCTGAAACAGCGGGTGACTCCCGGTGCTTCGTGGCGGTTTAATGGCATCAAGCAGGTGCTCAAAAGGCAAATCTTGATTGGCTTGCGCAAACTGCGAGAACAACTTGGCTTTATCAAGTAACGCTGAAAAACTGTCTTGCGGCGCCACTTCCAAGCGTACCACTTGGGTATTAATGAAAAAGCCAATTAAACCATGTGTTTGCGCATGATGTCGGTTAGCAATGGGTACGCCCACTTTGACATCATGTTGGTCGCTATAGCGATGCAATAAATATTGAAAAGCACTGAGCAACACCAAATACGGTGTCACCTGATGCTGTTTGGTCAATGACTGAACTTGCTGCCATAACTTATTTGGCAGTGTCATAGATTGGGTTGTAATGGGATAATTACCGCCCTGCCTTGCTAAGCTGTTTGCTGGTAGGCGCAGTGGCTCAAAATCATCGCCAAGTGCCGTTTGCCAGTCCGCTAATTGCTTTTCTAACAATATGGTCTGATCTTGCTGTGCAAGCCACAAAGCGTAATCTAGATAATCAGCTTGCGGTATCAGCTCAGGTAAACTTTGCTGATTCTGTAGAAGGGCATACGCTTGAATAAACTCATTAAATAGCTGCTGCATCGATGTACCATCAGTCACAATGTGGTGCATAACGACCAGTAATGTACACTCGCCTTGTGACTCAAGCAGTGCCACACGTAGAAGCGGTTCAGCGGTTAAATCAAAAGGCTGATCAGCAATTTCAAATGCCTGCTGCACGGTATCATCTTGATTGGGTACATCAATAAAAGTGAATGCATTATCCGCTTGCAGCTGCTGCACCGTAGTGCCTCCGTCTACACTAAAACGACTATTTAAGATGCCGTGTTTAGCCACCAAGTGTCCGAAACTTGCCTGTACCCAAGCTTTGTTTAATTGGCCTTGAAAGGTCAAGGTACCCGCTAAGTTATACACACTGTCAGCAGGGTCTAACTGCCAAGCGGTCCAAAGCCGTTGCTGAGCCGGTGTTAATGGCACTTTTGCAGTTCTGTCCTGGCGCACTGCTAACTGATTTTGTTTGGCTCTAGATTGACTGTCGGCCAATTTGGCTTTGAGTTTTAATTGCTGTTCTTCAGTTAATGCGCCACCGCGCTCGCGTCTTCTTCTGCGCTTTTGCTCGCTCATGCTGATCCCACCTGGCTATCGATTGTTATGCACTGCTGTTTGTCGGTCGAGATAAAAAACAAAATATTGCTTTGCTCATGCTCAACCACATTGCAATTAGTTTTGGCTTTCTACCGTATGACACTCACCACCATACACAGCAACTCAAACAAGGCATCTCAGCTGCATTGCTGTTACTTATTATGTTTTTAGGTTGTGGTGATTACATCGAGTTTTGCTTAGATGTGTCGGTAAATTTGCCCTTAATGCCAGCTAGACGTTGGGAGAGGAAAAAAATAAAGTGGGAGGCCTGCTTGGCCTCCCAAAAAATAGTTACAGCGCTTTAAAGTAGCCCTCTATTCGCTCAGCAATTGCTCTTCAATTAGGAACGTGAGATTGTCTAAATTAGGATCTTCAAAGAAGGTGGCGGGCTCTATCTCTATAGCAAACTGCTGTTTGACCTTCGCCAACATTTGAATGGCTATCAGCGAGTCGCCGCCGAGTTCAAACAAGTTATCAAAAATACCAATCTCATCAAACCCTAAGAACTCGCTCCAAATCGCCGCCAATTGCAGTTCAAGCTCGCTTTCTGGGGCTTCAAACTCGGTATCAAGATCTGGACGTTTGTGCCCTTTTGGCGCAGCAGACTTTGCCTGCATCAACTTTTCTGTCAGCTCTGCAACTTTATCTGCACGGGCCTGCCAAGACAGGCTCGTAGCATATACTTGCGGCGCTTGCGATTGGCTGATACCGTCCAGTAAGGTTTTTGCCGCAAGCTCATCAATACCAAAGTCTTCACCGACACTGTGACCCGCTGCCATGCCGATATTCGCCCATGCATCCCAATTCACCGATTGCACTAAAAATGGCTGTGACTGCATCGCCACTGCATCAAGGTAACTGTTCGCAGCACAATAATCACTCTGACCAAGCGCACCCAAAACCGATGCCAAAGATGAACATAAAATCATCCGCTCAAGTTGATGCGATTTAAACGCAGCTAAAAGGTTATCTGTGCCACGGGTTTTCGCCGCCATGCTTTGCGCCGCTTGCTCGGTGGTCATTTGAGCCAGCATGCCTCCACCCGGTAAGCCCGCAGCGTGGATCACCTGAGTAATGCGGCCCAGTGATTGCTCGGCATGACTAATGGCGACATTCAAGCTCGCAATATCTAATACATCAGCAGTCACCACTGCAACGCGCGCACCAGCTTCTTGAAGTGCTTGCAGTGCGTGAATCTGACCTGTCAGCTTGCTGTCGGTGTGCTCATCGACAAGCAATGCAGGCCACTGCTCGCTGTCAGGGAATTCTGTACGAGTTTGCAGCATCAATGCATGGCCTTGTGCGGCCAATAACTCAGCTAACACTAAGCCCACACCGCCAAGACCCCCAGTAATAAACGTCACTGGCGACGACGCACTAGTCGCCGTAACCTCTGTGCGCGGCAAGACTTGCTCAGTTAAAACAAAGCGCTGACGACCTCGATAAGCAATTTCTTTTACCTCATTGGCCATATCTGCAACCAGCTGCGCGGCAATGTGTGATTGAGCGCTATCGCGCTGAGCTGAGGTGATTTCTCGAAGCTGACAATCAATGCTTGTTTGCTCCATGCCTATCACCCGCGTGATCCCAAGCGCTGTGGCTTTGTCCGCCGATATTTGCTCATCACCTAGCACGCTGAATAATTCACAAGCAACCACAGTCCAATGCAGTGTGCCTTGACCCAATAGCCATTTGGCCAGTGGTAATAACTGCTGATAACCACATCCTGACTCATCAAGCAAACGACAATCCACAATGCGCGTAAAACTGTGCTGCTCATAAAGTGCTGTTAATTGATTGGCATCTTGGCAATCCAAACGATACTGACCTTGTCCCAGTGAGACAAATTCATCCCCCTGCCACGCCACGATCACCTCAGCGTCTTTTGTACCGAGTTCAGTGGTCAACTGCGACAATATTGGCGCATCCGTCGCAATCACAAGTACCTTTTCGCCATTGAACTGGCTGAGCGCAGAGGTTGTATTCAATTGCTGCTGCCAAACTGGCGCTAATAATTCAGGACCTGTACTGTCAGCTTGTGTCTTCACTGGAGTTGTGCTGAGTGTCGCATCAACCCAATATTCTGTACTATCAAACTGATATGCTGGAAACGCCATCTCTAACCCATGTGGCTTAGATGACACCACAGACCAATCTATCGCTATACCCAATTGCCACAGTTTTGCCAGTGTTTTCACACAAGGTGGAATAGGCGCTTTTAAATCGCGCGCATGGGCAATGGAATTAAGCACCGTAATATCATCTGCAATCGACTGCTTAGCCAACTTTTGGAGCGTATCACCAGGGCCTGCTTCAACAAGTACATTGCACTTGGCTGCCAGTGTTTTTACGCCATCAACAAAGTTCACTGCTTGGCGAATATGGTCTAGCCAATACTGTGTTGAAGTGGCTTGCTCTGGCGTGATCCAAGTTCCCGTTACGTTGGACACAAATGGCGTTTGCGGTGTATTCAATTGCACAGTATTTAATACTTCAGCAAATTCATCCAACACAGGTTCAGTCAAATGACTGTGGAAAGCGTGCGACACATGCAAACGCGTGACGCTAATATCAGCGGCTTTGAGCTCAGTTTGCAGCGCCTTAATGGCTTCTTTAGACCCCGCCACGACGGTGTTGGTCGGGCTATTGCACGCTGCGATATCCAGTTGTGCATTTAAATACGGCTGTAAACTTGGCGCATCACTCATCACAGATAACATGGCACCCGGTGCCATTTTTTGTAGCGCTTCGCCGCGGGCCGTCACCAATTTCACAGCGGTATCTAAGCTCATCACCTCACTGAGACACGCAGCCACATATTCGCCAATACTGTGACCAAGCATAGCCTCGATGTGTATGCCATGAGCTTGATAGCATTTGGCCATGGCATAGGCGACGACAAATAAAGCAAGCTGAGTCACACGGGTTTGACCTAGCAACTGGTTGGCTGCCAAAAGCTCATCATCGTTGGGGGTAAATACGCGGCGTAATTCATCTTGCAAGGTGCTATCAAATAAAGCGATGACATCATCAAACTGGGCTTTAAACTCAGGCATATGTTCAAGTAAAGGCTTAGCCATGGTCACATACTGGGACCCTTGTCCTGAAAACATCAGCGCCACTTGCACAGCGCCCGCTTTATCACCAACGACATCACGGACTAGCAGTTGTTGCGCCTGCTCTGCGCTATCTACTACTAGGGCATGACGCACAGCCTGAGCGGTACGGTTATGCTGCGACTGTGCTGCGATAAGTGCTAAATCATCTGGATTTTGCTGTAATTTGATAGCCAGCGCTTGGCGCTGGGATTCCAGTGCTGACTGCGAATTCGCAGACACAGGTAAAATGTGCCAAGGTGATGTATGACTGTGCTGCGTCTCATTTTCTCTGTATTCTTCTAAAATCACATGGGCGTTAGTGCCGCCCATCCCCAGTGAACTCACCGCCGCTCGGCGCACTGAGTCACTTTCCCATGGAGTCAATGTGGTGTTGACATAAAATGGGCTATTCGCAAAGTCGATTTTGCTGTTCAGCGGCTCACAGTGCAAACTGGGTGGTAGCGTTTTGTGACGCAGTGCTTGCACCGCTTTAATCAAACCGGTTACACCCGCCGCGGAGTCAAGATGACCAATATTGGCTTTAATGGACCCGATGGCAATTTGCTGCTTGTCACACTCCCCGTAGGCGCGGCTTAACGCTGCAATTTCAATCGGATCACCTAAGGTTGTGCCCGTGCCGTGGGTTTCAATATAACCCACTGAGCTTGGCTCGATATCGGCAAATTCCAGTGCCGCTTCAATGGCACTCGCTTGTCCTGTGACACTTGGTGCGGTGTAACCCACCTTCTCTTTACCATCATTGTTTATTGCAGACCCTTTGATCACGGCTAGTATATGGTCACCCGCTTCAATGGCATCTTCCACACGCTTAAGCACCACCGCGGCGCTACCGCTACCAATCAAGATACCATCCGCTTGCTCACCAAATGCGCTCAGTTGGCCAGAGGGTGATAAGCTGCCGCCAGTCGGCGCATGATAACCTTGCTCGTTATTTAAATTTAACCATACGCCACCAGCAAGGGCCGAATCACACTCATAGTTTTGCAGTGAACGACACGCCATGTGTACCGCCACCAACGACGTCGAACATGCCGTCTGTACGGTCACCGCCGGACCAGTGAGATCCAACTCATAACTGATGCGCGTCGCCAGTGAATCTTTATCATTGCCATTAGTCAGCGCCAGCAAACTGGTGATATCTTGTTGTGAATCACCCAGTAAGTTTTGCAATAAATATGCAGTCACACCGCAACCAGCAAATACACCAGTAAAATTACTGGTATCGGTGGTAATCCCAGCATGTTCTAAGGCATGCCAACAGGTTTGCAAGAACACCCGTTGCTGCGGATCAAGTTGTGCCGCTTCTTTAGGGGTATAACCAAAAAATGCAGCGTCAAATTGCGCCATTCCAGCAAAAGGAATACCGCGTTTAATGTAATCCGGATGCGCAAGATCTTCATCGCTGACGCCCGCCGCTTTTAAACTGTTGTCATCAAATGTTTTGACTGAGCAGTGGCCATCTCTGACATTTTGCCAAAGTTGATCAACATTATCGGCATCTGGAAAACGGCCAGCCATACCGACGATGGCAATATCTAGTTCGCTGTAATTACTCTCTGACATGATTAAGATTCTCTTGCTTTTCTTTTACGCGCGGCAATCGCGCCCATGCCGCGTTTTTGTTTCGCGCCACTTGGTTTTTTAGATGTAACAGGGGCTGTATTTGACTGCGCACCGCCAAGCATTGTCGCCAAGCTGGCAATACTTGAATGCGCAAACAGCTCTGTCATTTGTAAATTTGGATATTGAAGTTTTAACTCTTCATACACCGCCATCAGTAATAACGAGTGTCCGCCCACATCAAAAAAGTTGGCGTGACGATCGATATCTGGGGTTTTGAGGTGTTTTTGCCAGATCTCGGCAATGGCGCGCTCGGTGTCATTTTGCGCAAGCTCCACGACTTTAACCATACGCTCAATTTTAGGCAGCTGTTTGCGCTCCAGCTTGCCGCTGGCATTCACCGGCAGTTTTTCCAGCACAAGGATATCGCTTGGCACCATGTATGCAGGCATGCGCTCACCCAGCGCCCTTTTTAGCTTGTCAGCAAACCCTTCATCGCTGTATTTATCACTTTGAATGTAAGCAATTAAACCCAACCCATGAGCTTGTTGCTCCGTGACCACAACCGCCATGTCAACATCAGGTAACTGGCTCAAGTGCTGCTCAATGTCATCTAGCTCAACGCGGAAACCGCGAATTTTCACTTGATGATCATTACGCCCATGGTACATCAATGCCTCGCCTTGCCAGCTGACCATATCACCAGTGGCATACATGCGCGCGCCATCATGGCTAAATGGATCCGCAATAAAACATGTCGCTGTCATTTCTGGCTGTGCCCAATAACCACGCGCCAAAATATCACCGCCGACAAATAACTGACCCATTTGCCCATTGGGGACTATCTCCAAGTTATCATCAAGGATATACAGTTTACGTCCGGCCAAGGCATGACCCAGAGGTACTGACTGATTCTCTTGGCCATGAGGAGCAAAATCTTGGCAAGGGTGGATTGCGGCTTCAACGACGATTTCAGTCGGGCCATAGGTGTTAAGTAATCGTACCTGCGACAAGCCGGTATTTTGCCAATCTTGAATACCCGCCACAGACATGGCTTCCCCACCTGAGTGAACTTGTCTTAATTTAGGTAATGCAAGCTTGGCTTGTTGTGCTTTGCGTGCCCAACTAGCACTGATACTGCGCCAATACACAGCGCTTAAATCCATCACCGCAACATCATGCTTTTGTGCCTGCAGATAAAGAGTATCAGCATCCCACAAAGCATCGCCGCGCAATAATACCGCAGCGCCTACGGCCCATGTTGGGAACAGCTGCTCAACAAACGCATCAAAGTTCGCAGTGGCAAATTGCAGCACGACATCATCTGCTTGCAAGTTGATAAACTGCTTAGCCGACTCGATGTAACGAGACAATGCGCCTAACTCAATGGCAACACCTTTGGCTTTGCCAGTCGAGCCGGAAGTATAATTTAGGTATGCAGTTTGCTGACAGTGACGTGCGACTGCTGGCACACCAGTATTGAGATGCTGCTCACCCAAAAGGGTTTGTGGCGACAATAAAATGCCGTCAAATGATACCGCCAGATCGGCTTCATCACTGAGTATGGCTTGGCAGCCGCTGTCAGTGAGCATATGCTGCAACTTATCGGCGGGGAATTGTTTATCGAGCGGCAAATAAGCCGCTCCCGCTTTAAGGCATGCCAAAGTACTTGCCAGCATCAGCGGCTTTCTGCTTTGCATCACACCAACGACTGACTCTGTACTTAAACCTTTTGCTACTAAACCATGAGCTAGGCGGTTTGAAGTGTGCTCAAGCCACTCATAGCTGTAATGCTGATCGTTATAAATCACCGCAGTGCGCGCAGGCTCAGTTTGCGCAATCTCACTGATGGCATCTAACCAAGGTGTATCCGGTAATGTCACGGCAGTTCCCAAGCCTTGAGCAATTGCCTGTGTTTTTTGCGTATGGGTTGCTAAATTACCTATCGCTGTCGTCGGCTCTGCCACCGTATTACGCAGTAAAGTATTAAAGGCAAGCACCACCGATTGCATGTAATCGGCGTCAAATAGAGCTGCGTTATATTGGAACTCCAACAATAAGGCACCATCATTTAACAAACGCGAGTCTATGCTCAAATCAAACTGAGCTTGCGATTGCAGTGCCGCGACTTTATCCACCACAACGCCCTGTAGGTCAAACGCCTGCTGCACATCCTGCTCAAGGTGGTTAAACATCACCTGAAATAGCGGATTTTGCCCTAAACTTCGATCTGGGTTGAGTGCTTCAACTAATTTTTCAAATGGTAAATCCTGATTTTGTTGTGCTGCAATCACCTGCTCTTTGGTTGCCGCTAACACCTCCACAAAGCTTTGCTGTGCAGACAGTGTATTGCGCTGAACCAGAGTATTAATGAAAAAGCCCACCAAAGGATGCAACTCTGAATAGCGACGATTCGCTACCGGCACGCCAATGCGCGGCGTGCGCTTGCCAGCATAGCGATAGAAAAACACCTGTAAGCTACTAAGCAATAACATGAATAAACTTGCACCATGGCGATGAGCAAGCGCTTGTAGCTGTTCAACTTCTTGATAAGCAAGTTGCATTGTTTGGCTTTGCATCGGCGCAGGGCCATTAGGCTGCCTGACATGCTGTGGCGTGAGTAGCTCTTCGTCGTCACTGTCCTGCAGAAGTTGCTGCCAGTACGAGAGTTGGCTTTGCGCATCATTACTTAATAACCACTGCTGCTGCCAAGTGGCAAAGTCACCATAATTGATCATCTGGGGTATGTG
Source organism: Pseudoalteromonas umbrosa (assembly GCF_030125375.1). Classification (GTDB taxonomy): domain Bacteria; phylum Pseudomonadota; class Gammaproteobacteria; order Enterobacterales; family Alteromonadaceae; genus Pseudoalteromonas; species Pseudoalteromonas umbrosa. The sequence goes on from NZ_JASJUU010000022.1 coordinate 103,540, forward strand.
AGTTAACGTTTTCCCCTCAGCAAGCAACTGATAAGTGCGGCTGATATCCGCAAGGATAAGGTCAAAACTCCACGCATCACTGGCGATATGATGCATCACTAGTACCAGTTCATAGCGACCTTCTGGGCGCTTTAAAAACGCAGCTCTAAAGTTTTCGCCTTGTTCCAGCGCAAATGGCTGCTGATAAAATGTCTTTACCCATGCTGCAATATCCGCGTCAGACTGCGTCGTCATATCAAGCGACTGCCAGTTCAGCTGCTGCTCGGTTAAGCGCTGCTGCCACTGTCCGTCTTGGCTTTTCACATACGCATGTCGCAAGGCACCTTGCTGCTCTAACACCTGTTGAAGCGCAGTTTGTAAGTGCGTGTCGTTGACGTCTCCATGTAGCGTTAGGCTGGCACCAATATGATATGCGCTACTCGTAGGCTCAAGTTGCCATAAGAACAATTGTCTTTGTTGCTGTGCACTCAGTGGGTAAGTGGTTTGGGCCAATGCAGGGATCGCTACTTGATGTGCTTTGGCATTGATACTCTCTCGTACTAGCTGACAAAAATCAGCAAATTTATGCGCTGCAAATACCGCTGTCGGATCAATTTGGCATTTGCATGTTTCTTGTACTTTTGCCAGTAGCAAAGCGGCCTTAATTGAGCTGCCACCTAAAGCAAAAAAATCGGCATCATTGCTGTTCACTGGGTAGCGAAGGACTTCTTGCCACAATTCAGCCAAAGTATGTGTGAGCGTATCCCAGCCTTGCTGATCTTCACCACCATGACTGATAGATAGCTGCTGTAATTGAGCTAGGTTAAATACCCCGTAGGTCGCCAGCTTGTCCTCATTGAGTAATTTCATGCACGCGCTGCGCTGTAATTTACCGCTGGAGGTTTTTGGTAATCCGCCTTGGTCTAATAACACCACCAATTCAGGGCAATGACCAAATTGTTCAATAATAAAGTCTCTGATAATTTTTGCACTTTGCTCTGCGGGAACCTCATTGCGATACACATTGGCGGTTTCAATGGCAATACCTATGCCCTCGCCGCTTTCTTCGCTTGGTACCGGAAACGCTGAGACACGGCCTTGACGCACAAAGCTGATGGCGCCTTCAATTGCGCGCTCAATATCTTGTGGATAGACATTGTGACCATTCATGATGATCAAATCTTTTTGCCGACCAGAGATGTAAAGTTGACCATCATGTATGTAACCAACATCCCCTGTGCGCAGCCAGCGTTTGCCAGCGTGCTCAACAAATGTCTCTTGCGTGGCTTTATCATTGCGCCAATACCCCAGTGCAATGCTTGGACCGCTCGCCCAGATCTCACCAATGCCGCCCTCTGCAACTTCATCAAAACTGGATGAGCAGGTGATCCGCACTTGGTGTTCACTGGCTGATACGCCGCACCCAACCTGATGGCCATATTCTTCAGTGTCACGAGTATCTGCAACTTGCTGATATACCGCTTTACCCGATGCCAAGGCTTGATTATCAAATGCCTTAATTACCGCCCCCTGCGCTGGAATACTGCCGGTCACAAATAAGGTACATTCGGCAAGACCATAACAGGGGTAAAGCGCGTTACGATTAAAGCCTTGAACGGCATATTTGTCGGCAAAGTTTAGTAAGGTGTCATGACGAATAGGCTCTGCACCTGAAAAAAACACTCGTAAACTGCTCAGGTCAATGTCTGTGATTTGCTTATCTTTGATGCGCTCGATACATAGGCGATAAGAAAAATCAGGGCCGCCACTGATAGTGGCGCGATACTCAGAAATCAGCTGCAACCAGCGCGCAGGACGCTCCATAAAATAGCGCGGTGAGCATAAAATCAATTTGAAACCAGTATAAATCGGCTGCAACAGCCCGCCAATCAGTCCCATATCGTGGAACAGTGGCAGCCAACTCACTAAAGTATCATCACTACTGATACCAAGCCCTTGCGCAATAGCTTTTTCGTTAGCAATCAAGTTTCCATGACTCACCATCACCCCTTTTGGTTTTGCAGTCGAACCAGAGGTATATTGTAAGAATGCAATGTCATCACTTTTAGCACAGTAGCGCTCAACGTCTTCGATTTGCTCACAAAACTCGTCAATCACCAGCATTTTGCTGCCATGGACTTGCTCAACCAATGCCTCGACGGTGGCAGTATAGCGTGCTGTTGTTAGCACAAGTGCTGCTTCTGAATCTTCTGCAATACCCACAGTACGCGCAATATGCTGGGCTTTGGTCGATTCTGGTGGGAAGCTCGGAATGGCAGTCACACCTAAATACTGGCAAGCTAAGAAGCTGGTCACGTACTCAATGCCGGTATCCATCAAGATCAGTGCTCTGTCGCCTGCCACAACATGATTTTTTAAGTGGCTGGCCACCATTAAGCTTTGTGCATACAGCTCTCCAAAGCTCCATGGTGTGTGTGCTTTTTTATCAACACATACCAGCGCAGTTTTGTCTGGCTGCTGCGCTACATGCTGCGCTAAATGATCCATGATGGTAATGGCGTTCATGATTTACTCCATGAGATATAACTAGCAATGCGCATCGTGTTAGGTACTGTTATCGCACCCAATATGATGAGAAAGGTTTAATGCGCTATCGTGAGTGTTTCCACAACGAGGATTCGCTGAGTGTAATGATGAAGTGATCAGTGAGCCCAATAAGCCAGTATTTAACACCTTTTTGGCTGCTAACTAGACTCAATATCACTAAAAGTCCAGATTATTTAAGCCATGGCTTGGCGTAGACTCAAAGGACGCATATCTGTCCAATGTGTTTTAATATACTCTAGACAAGCTGCTTTATCGCCGTTGACCCCAGTGTCTTTCCAGCCACCCGGTATGGTTTTATAACTTGGCCATAGAGAGTATTGTTCTTCGTGGTTAATGATTACTTTAAAAGTGCCGTTTTCGTTGTCAAAACTCATCACATTTTTCCAAAAATTAGACTGTCGCCACTGTGACGCGCGACAGTCTGAGATTTTTAGTCTTTTTTCACATTAAGTGTGATTTCACTGACTTTATTTTCCTTGATCTGTGCATCTGTGTACGGCAAATCAATTAACCCTTTTCCTGCAGCATAGTGCTCACTGGCATCAGTAAAATGCGGTGAATGCGGATTATTACTTTGCGAATATGTAAGTAAGCCTCGTGCTTTTGGACCATGCTGATCAAACCCAACAACCATCATCCAGCTAGAACCATAGTTGATCGGATAGCCCTCTGTACTCAAGCCTGTGCTCACTTTCCAATTTTCGTTTAACACTTCTTGGATTGGTGAAGCAAGCTGTGGTGCAAATGAAGTTAAATCCATCGCATTGGTTGTCGAGTAAACATTAAAACCACCGCTATTGTGGTGAGGGCCTGGCCAAGGAATACGACGCTCTCCCTTTTGCAAGTACTGCAACTCACCAAGAGGTGCATCGATGGCAAAGCCTGCATTTTCAAGTTGCTTACTTGCAGCGAGTAACTTGATTAAGGTGGCTTTGTCCGCTTTTACGATACTCGGGGTAACGGCTGGAAATGCTGGATTAAATTGCACTAATAAGTTTTCATCTTCTAATAAGTTGAAAAACTCTTTTGCAAGCGGTGCAGAGACAGAATTAGCATTAAATTTACCATCCCACTTTGCAAATGCGCGACATGCTGGGTCAACAGGCATGCTTAGAGTTTCCGTGACTTTAAGTGTTTGACCAGAGTAAAGAGCACATGCAGCCATCACTGTGGGCTTATATAACTCAAATGAGGCACTGGTGCCTGTAACAATATTCTCCAATTCATGACGATCAAACTTTCCATCAGCACCACGCGCAAAACGCAGTAAATTTAAGTTATAACGAGTACGACGTGTTTGCTTGTAATCGACGTGGCCATAAAGCAGCGAGTAGCCACTTAATTTTTCATCTAAATTAGCTAACCAATAAGAATTGTTGGCATTTTGTACGTAGTCTTGACGGCGCAGCTTGGGTGCGCGTTCGTAAGGAACTTCCTGCTGATATACCAATGCGCTGCTCGTGCCCGGTAAAACGGCCATACGCGTATTTTTATACACTTGAGAAATCACAGGGTGTGAACGCAGCAACTCTTCACCCATCGCTGATAAATCAGGCACATTTGAATCATCTATGTAGAACACTTCACCTTGATCATCCGCAACTAACGTATTGTTAAAGGCCAAGCCATCAAGGGTTTTAAATGTATTGATAAACTCATCTAAATTTGTAGCACGGTTCATTGCCAACCAATGATCGATCCCTTCAAGATTATTGAGGTTAGTATCGCGAACTACATAAGCATTTTTGTCATCCCATTTGAAGTGTTTCTGATCTTCAAGTACGTAACCAATTGGCGTCGTAAAGTAGTCTTTCTTCATAGAGATAACGCCCATAGGCGTCAATACATCAACGTTAACTTGTTTCTTCTCAATATCTTGCCATTGACCATCAAACTTATACTGCAATGGGTTCGCAGGGTTTAGCTCAAGCTGATAGATCACTTCATGACGCGCAGCTGAGTAGGTATGTGTCCAAGCAATGTTTTGATTAAAACCAATATTCACAATTCCTGGTACACCTACAACTGACGCACCCATAGTGCTGAAATCACCTTCAACACTTGCGTGGTTAGCCCAAAATCTCAGGTTACCATTAAATGGGAAGTGGGGATTTGCAAGTAATAAACCGCGGCCATTACTGGTTACTTCATGACCCAATGCCCAACCATTTGAACCCTGTGTAAGTTGCTTCGGCTTATAGTTCGTATTATTTGCCATTAACCAAGGTTCTGCCTCAGCACTATCCTGTTTTGCTGCAATCACAGGCAACCACTCTGTGCCAGTACCTGGGTTTGCTTGAAGAATTTGTACTAGTAAACGGCCAATACTGTTTTGAACCGCTGACGCTAACACTGACGCAACCACATCCACGCCTTCAATCGGCTTAACCCACGCTTTACCATCACATGCTGGCGCTAAAGTCGCTTTGCCTAGGTTTACATCTTGTAGGTACTGGTTGTACCCAGCTGCAAACCCCTCTGCCAGTGCACGAGTATCCGCTGAAAGGTTGGCATACTCACGTTCAACTCGACCGTGCAGGTCTATGATCTTATAACCTAGATCTAAACTGACAAAAAAGTTGTCTTGACCGTTTTTATGTGGACCAAGGTATTTGGCACGTTCGCCTTTAACACGCACATAGCCATCGGCCAAAATACATGCATGATCTTCTGCTTGCGCATACGCATTGCCATAGCCTAAACCAAATAGAGACTTTGCCTGAATATGAGGAATGCCATGTTCAGTACGAGTGATCTTTACTTCTTCACTCAGATTTACTGCCAAAGTGCTCGCCTGGACGCCAAGATGAACACTAGATAAAGCAAAAGCAGCACAAATAGGTACTAATGTAGATTTTAACTTCATAACTTTCCTTAAGTTTTTAAATACGGTTAAAAATTAATTCCATGTACTCAAGACGATATAAACCGCAAAAAACAAAAGAAAATAACACGATAGTTTGTTGCAAAATAAACAACTAAAGTTAAACAAAAGAGACCAAGATTAACCTGCAGTTAATTTGAGTTTAATTATCAAAGCAGCACAAAATACTTGACTGTTAATAGAAGATCAAAATAACATAATAGTGATAATAATTCGCATTATCTATTACGGATCAACTTTCAGGACAAATAGGAGTGAATACAGTGCAGCTGTGCAACAAGTGGTCTAAAGTGATTGCTGAGAATGAAGCAAAATTACTGGCTTATTTGAACAATATCTTACGCTGCCCATATCTGGCCGAAGATGCCCTACAAGATACGTTTCTACGCTTGTCAGGTATGTCTAAGTGTCAAGATTGTCAGGTTAAAAACACCAAAAGCTATTGCTATCAAGTTGCGAGAAACATTGCCATTGATATGATCCGAAAGCAAACTCGTGAATCTTTAGTAGATTTAGAGTCAATTCAAACAGAGCAGTTCGATGATGAAAGTTCAAATATTGAAGAAAAGTATATCGATGCACAGCTATCAGACAAGGTAAATAGCACCATAGGTAAGTTATCTAAGCGCCATCAAAACGTTGTAAGCTTTTATCGTGATGGTCGTTTAAAACAAAAAGAAATTGCCAAGATGTACCATATTTCACCAACTTTAGTGAATTTTATGATTAAAGAGGCTATTCAATCCTGTCAAAATGAACTGCAAGCTAGTGCAGTAGCTCACTAATCAGGTAGCCCCAAAACTTTTTTTACATTGAGCTTGGCGGCAATAAAGTCGCCATGAGCTACATACATCAAACCAGCTAATTTGCGCACGGTATAGTCTTCTTGAGGATCTAACTTACCATCTGCAAATGCGACCATCCACAGTAGCTCAATCACTTCAGTACGTTCTTCTTCGTTGGTATTTTCATTAACCACCTTCACGAAACGGTGCAAATCAATCGCTTCATCGACCAATTGCTGGGCTTGAGCGAAAATTAATTCACAGCTTTTCGCATCAAGCTGACAGTGTTTTTTAAGTAGTTGCGTTATCATTTTTAACTCATCTGGCGCAATATCATTGTCTGCCCTCATTACCTCAACCATTAACGCGCCTAATGCAGCCGAGAAATCGATTGGCGCCGGATGAGCAGGCTGAGAAGAGTCCAGTTTAGACAAAAATAGCTTTATACGTTCTAACAATTGTCGCCCCTTTTGATACAATTAATAGATAAACGCTCTATTACTGGTTTGATGTAAATATGCAGTTTGGCAAAAATTCAATGAAGAATATCAGCACAAAGATACTGACAATCACGTCACTTAGTTTACTGAGTGCCTGTACCTTTACGCCTAATAAAATAGGCGTTACAGAAAAATACTACGATTTTGACCATAAAGTACATTACGAACAAATAAAGTATAACGATGACCATTACTATTTACAGATAAAAGCAGATTCATACAGGCATTTTTTGCAACAAAGTGTGTTTTTATTACGTCACAGTCAATCACTATGCCGCGGCGTAAAACCGCAAATATTATTGCATGGAGGCGTACAAAAATTTGATCGTTTGCCAACCCACCCTCGCCCGTATCAGCCAGATCTGCGCGTCGAAGTTAAATGTGTCAAGGAAGAAAAATAACCTACCTAAGACCAGCACCCAAGCTCGGGATGCTGGCTGATTATACCAAGATTAATCCTGATATCCCCAAGGCGCTTTTGGCGCTTTAACTGGCTTAGTTAAATCAAAGTCGACTCTAAACTCGCGCCCTTCACGTACTAAGCGGTAAGTAAACTTGTCATCATATATAAACATTTGCCATGTATTTCCCATTGATTGAGGAATTGCATGCGCGATGAATAGCTCTTTAGAATATTGATCGGCAGGAAATGACTGCACATTATCAAAGCCGGCATCTACTGTATGGCCACCATACATAGTCGATTTATCATCACTGCCATCTTTATGGCGATGGTCGTGTTTAAGACTCAGACCGCTGCCTGTTTTTGTAATGATCCAAGTGCGCGACGCATCTTTGCCAACATGAAAAGGAACTTGCAATTCACGTTCGTTACAACGACGCACATGCATAACTAGCCTCTCTTCGCTGAATGCACTAGGGCCCTGATTATCGACTGTTACTTTGCCCTCATACGCTTTGCCGCAATGCGCCTTAATTTTATCAAAGAATGCATCATGAGTTGGAATAGAGACAAGCGGTGCAGGACGAGCAAAAGCAGCGCTACTGGCCAGTACAGTCGCAGCAGCTAATAGAGAAGCTGAAAACTTATTCATCGAAATGTTCCTAAATATGAAAAAGCCAAAGACTAGAACGCCTTTGGCATAATGGCAAAAAAATGCGATGGTTGGTGTGCATCTAAAGGGTTATTGCCACGGCCTTGCAGACTGTAACTTTTGCTCAAATGCATCAATATGGTGATTAAGCTGCTCTGTTTCTCCGATAAAATCTAAACCGCTGAGCAACCTTGCCTTAATGTCCGAACGAACCTCAAAAGAAATATCCGCAAAATATTCGCTGCAGATAACCTGTTTTTGAAGATCAATTTCAATCTGTACTTGCGGATGCGCCTCACACACCTCAAATAAACTATCTAGCACCGCCGCAGGCAATGCCACACAAAGCATCTGATTGTTACCACAGTTATTGAAGAAAATATCTGCAAAACTTTCTGCCAAAATCACACTAAAACCATATTGTTTGAGTGCCCAAGGCGCATGTTCACGAGAAGAGCCGCAGCCAAAGTTGTCCCGAGTTAATAAAACCGTAGCACCTTGATAGCGCTCAAAATTCAATACAAATTCTGGATCAGACTCACCGTTATCTAAGTATCTCCAATCGTAAAAAAGTGCTTTATCAAAGCCATCTCTACTCGTTGACGTTAAGAATTGCTTAGGGATGATTTGGTCTGTATCAACGTTGTTTTTATCCAATGGCGCCATTAGTCCACTATGGTACTTACTCATATTTGCGCTCCTCGAATATCTGTAAATCGACCTGCGATTGCCGCCGCAGCTGCCATTGCAGGACTAACCAAATGGGTACGCCCACCACGACCCTGCCGGCCTTCAAAGTTACGATTCGACGTGGAAGCACAACGCTTGCCAGCTCCTAATCTATCGTCATTCATCGCCAGGCACATAGAACACCCTGGTTCACGCCACTCGAAGCCCGCAGCCATGAAAATCTCAGCTAACCCTTCCTGCTCTGCCTGTTGTTTTACTAAACCAGAGCCGGGTACTATCAACGCTTCTACACCTTGTGCGACTTTCTTACCTTTAACGATTTTTGCGGCGGCACGTAGATCTTCGATACGACTATTAGTACAAGAACCAATGAATACAGTATCCACTTTAGCATCCGACAGCCTCTGCCCAGCTTCAAGTCCCATATAGCGTAGTGCTGAGCGCATGGAATCCGCTTTGATAAGGTCTTGTTCTTCATCCGGATTTGGTATCAGTTCATCAATGCCAATCACCTGCTCAGGGCTGGTCCCCCACGTCACCTGAGGTTGAATATCTTCCGCCTCCATTTCAACAACGCGATCAAACTGTGCTCCCTCATCTGAATGAAGCGTTTTCCAGTAAGCAACGGCGTGAGTGAAGTCGTCACCTTTTGGCGCAAAAGGACGCCCTTCAAGATACGCATAAGTTATTTCATCTGGGGCAATCAGCCCGGCTTTTGCCCCCATTTCTATACTCATGTTGCAAAGTGTCATCCGAGATTCCATCGACAAAGCTTCGATGGCTGTGCCACAAAACTCTGCAACATAACCTGTGCCACCAGCGGTGCCTAATTCACCGATCACGGCCATAATTAAGTCTTTTGCTGTAACAGTTGGCCGAAGTAAGCCATTGATCTGAATTTTGAGCGACTTAGCTTTTTTCTGTTGCAGTGTTTGCGTTGCCAAAACATGCTCAACTTCTGAGGTACCGATACCATGTGCTAATGCCCCAAAAGCACCATGGGTAGAGGTATGGCTGTCACCACATACTATGGTTGTGCCCGGTAATGTGATCCCTTGTTCAGGGCCCATCACATGAACAATACCCTGATTAATCGATTCCAAATCATAAAGCTCGACACCAAATTCAGCACAATTATTTGCCAGCGCTTGAAGTTGATTTTTGCTCACTTCACTGGCCGCATCAATCGAACGGCTTTTGGTTGATACGTTATGATCCATGGTCGCGAAGGTTTTTTCTGGACAACGTACTGGACGGTTTTTCTCTCTCAGACCGGCAAATGCTTGCGGGGACGTCACCTCATGCACTAAATGTCGGTCGATATATAGTAAATCAGTCTGTTCATTGATTTGCGCAACCACATGGGATTGCCAAATCTTATCGTATAAAGTCTGTGCCACTTGCTACATCCTTCCTTTAAAAACGAATCTTAAATACGATCAACAATCGCTTGCGCAACATCTTGCGTGGTATACCCAACCTGTGGATAAATGTCTGGCGTACCCACCCCTTGTGCTACAGCTTCTGCAACGGCTTTTTCAATGCGTCTAGCCGCCTCATCTTCACCCAGAGAATAACGCAGCATTAAAGCGGCACTTAAGATTTGTGCAATTGGATTTGCAATGCCTTTACCAGCAATATCGGGGGCTGAACCACCAGCTGGTTCATATAAACCAAACCCTGACTGATTCAAACTTGCCGACGGCAATAACCCCATAGACCCGGTGATCATGGCGCATTCATCAGACAAAATATCGCCAAATAGGTTGTCACATAAAAGCACATCAAACTGACTCGGTTGTTTAACTAACTGCATTGCAGCATTATCAATATAGATATGCTCAAGCGTGACATCAGGATAGTCTTGGCTGACTTCAATCACGACTTCACGCCACAATACACTCGACGCCAATACATTTGATTTATCAACAGATGTGACATGATTGCGACGCAAGCGCGCTGCATCAAAAGCAAAACGCGCAATACGCTCAATTTCTTTACGACTATATTTTTGCGTATCGAAAGCAAACTCACTATCACCACTCCCTTGACGACCCTTTTCACCAAAGTAGATACCACCGGTTAGTTCACGAACACATAAAATATCAAACCCTTGCGCACTGATGTCTTCACGTAGTGGAGAAGCACTACTTAGTGCTGGTAAAAGCTGCGCTGGCCTGAGGTTACAAAACAAACCAAAATGCTTTCTAAGCGGTAATAAAGATGCGCGCTCAGGCTGCTTTTCCGGTGGTAAACTCGCCCATTTAGGACCACCTACAGAACCAAATAAAATAGCATCCGCTTGCTCACACGCTGACAATGTATGTGCCGGTAGTGCTTCACCAAATTCATCAATCGCTGCGCCGCCAATAGCTTGATGAACCAAATTTAATTTAAACGCAAATTCTTCGCTTACACGCTCAAGCACGCGCTGAGCAGCTGCCATCACTTCGGGGCCTATGCCATCACCCGCCAAAACCGCGACTTGATAACTTTTTTGACTCATCCTGCTTTCCTTTGTTGTTTAAGGTCAGACACTTTTCGTGCCCTATCTATTAAGTTGTAAACGCGGATCATGGCTCGAGCAGATGCTTCAACCACATCAGCAGCAAGACCTGCGCCGTGATATTGACGACCATCACATTTCGCGATGATATTGACTTGGCCAAGTGAACTTGCACCTTGACCTGTCGCCTCTAGGTTATATTCAATCATCTCCACTGCCTGACCCGTAATACGCTCAATCGCTAAAAATGCAGCCTCTACAGGGCCATTACCAGTCGCCGCTTCCTGTATTAACTCTCCACCAAGGCTCATACCCACAGTCGCACTGGCAATTGATTGAGAGTTAGAAGATGCATTAACAAACTGCAATTGGTAAAACTCATCTTGTTCAGCCAATTTATTGAAGTAAATCATGGCTTCTAGATCGTAGTCGTACACTGTGCCTTTCTGATCCGCCAGCTCCAAAAAGCTGGTATAAAGCTGGTCCATATCGTAATCATGTGATTGATAACCCAGCTCTGATAAGCGGTGCTCGATGACGTGTCTGCCAGAGCGAGAGGTCATGTTAAGTTGATTATTCGGCACACCGACCATTTCAGGCGCCATAATTTCATAAGTATTTTGTGCTTTTAAAACACCGTCTTGGTGAATACCTGAACTATGCGCAAATGCATTTTCGCCCACGATGGCCTTGTTGGGCTGTACTGGCATATTGCAAATTGTCGCAACTTGACGAGATGCTCGGTAAATTTCTTCACTGCGGATATCAGTATGTACTCTCAAATGGTCTTCACGCATTTTCATGATCATCGCAACTTCTTCCAATGAACAGTTCCCAGCGCGTTCCCCAATTCCATTGATAGTACACTCGATCTGCCTCGCTCCCGCTTGCACAGCCGCGATAGAATTTGAAACCGCTAAACCAAGATCATTGTGGCAGTGCACACTCAGCCTTGCTTTATCAATATTTGGCACGTTGTTGCGCAAGTAGTGAATAATGGCTGAAAACTCATCAGGCGTGGTGTAACCCACAGTGTCAGGTATATTGATGGTCGTCGCTCCAGCTTTAATTGCACGTTCAACCACTTTACATAAATCAGCATATGGTGTGCGGCCAGCATCTTCACAAGAAAACTCAACATCATCGGTGTACTTTAAAGCCTGCCTAATTGAACGCTCCGCCATATCAATGACGTCATCAAGAGACTTGCGTAATTTATGCTCTAAATGCAGTGGGCTAGTCGCGATAAAGGTGTGAATACGAGGTCGCTCAGCTCCTTGCAACGCTAATCCGCACGCTTCAATATCTTTAGGCATTGCACGAGCCAAACCACAGATCACAGGCCCATTTACTTCACGTGCAATACGCTGAACGGCTCTAAAATCAGCAGGACTCGACACTGGAAAGCCAACTTCCATCACATCGACATTCAGTCGACTTATGGTATGCGCTAACTGAATCTTATCTTCTTCTGTCAAGCTCGCTTTCAATGCTTGCTCGCCATCCCTTAACGTTGTATCAAAAATCCAAACCTTGTCCTGCATTCCTATTTCCTCGCTCGCGCAAAATAAAAAACCCCGCTCGTTGGCGGGGTTTGCTATTTGGTTGCTCATACACGCAACTAAGCCCCGCCCTTATCTAAATTAATCAGTAAGAGGTTAAGCAAAGTTGTCAGTAACATGATGTTTTTCATTGTGAGCAATCGTACCTGTTGATGTATTAATTATGTTGTAACACGTCTAAAAAGCACAGATCAAGCATAAATTTTTCAATAAACATTAAATAATGCGTGTGCAAAAAAACAAACTCACCGACAAAAACATAAAATGAAGATAATTAATGCACGACGAGCACAATTCATTCGATGTGTTACTGAAAATATTGCCCACTGCTGAATTAAATATTGTGTTTAAAAAAAACGCCAAAAAGGTTGTTTATTTTTGGTTCTGCTCACAGCATCACAACATATTGGTACAGTTAAAACGTCGTTTTGACGTGCGCCTCTCAAATAAGAGACGCATAAACTCACTTAACTGTGTAATGCAGCTATAAACTTGTGCACTCCGACAACCAAGGCTTTTCAAAGCAACGTGACTTAAGTGCCTGCGCATCAGCAAGTTTGATTAGGGCCTGATCATAGCGCAGCTGCGCCTGAGCTTGCTCATCTTCTGTCGCCACTGTTAAAAATGCTTTTGCACGTTCTAACTCACGTACAGCCTGACCATAATGACTGTCCGCCTTTCGCCATGTCGTTTCATCTTCTTCCCTATTACTGGTTGCAACCCAATCCTGCGCCCCATAGTGGCCAGAGTCTTGAAAGCCTTTGACCACAAAACTGCGAGGCACTTTGTCCAGTGTAGCGAGGTCTTTGACCAAACCATTATTGTCAAAGCTGTATGACACCAACTCATGTAACGTCTCTAGACATGGGCTGATGTTACTACCTCGGCAATAAGTGGGGCGTTCATTGAGCTGTTTTTGCAACTTCTCTGGCAATGGGCCATTCGAATTTACATCAACACTAAACACCGCGCTTTCTGCGTACTTCTCAATTTCTTTCACTTTGGTGATGGTTTTTTTGAAAAACAGCAAGCGAATTTTTATCTTAATCACAAACCGTTTGTAATCTTCTACCGTCTTGAAGTGAAGGCGTGTATTGACGAACAAATCTCGCCCATAATTCACCTGATAAACAAAGCTATGTCCACAGTCGCCAATATTAACGCCATTAACCAGATCGCGATCTTCAAGTGTGCTGTAGCCTTCATCAAACTTCAGGTGTAACTGTGATGTCAAAGATAAGCTGTCTGTTGCATTGCGATGTGTCATTGAAGTGGACACACTGCCCGCAATAATAAATAGATTGATCCCGCCGTGTACTTCACCAAAAGTACGTCGCCGGATCAGGGTTTCATCCACCCTTTGAAAATAATTAAGACTACCCGATAAATTTGAATGGTATTGAACATCTCCCTGCAAACAGGGTTGTCCAACCGTGTGCGTATTGAGATTGAAGGTTTTGCCCAAGTCTGTTGTTTTTACTTTTTCACTGTAATACACCTTGCCGTGAGCAACACAAGACAACAACGTGGCAATGGCTGCCAAGTAGATTTTCATATCCGCTCCTTGAAACAAGCCGTATAGACCAAAAGGCTATACGGCTATATTCAGCTTATTGGGCAAAGGCGTTGCCGTAAGTGCTAAGCGCACCTTCACATAAGCGCCAATTTAAGATTCCGCGCGCAGGTGCTGTGGCTTCGATAAAGGTAGGTGCCCAACGTAGATTACGAAAACGTGCACTTTCCTCTTCAGTGACCACACCAGCTCTTACGGCTTCTTGTCTGGCTAATTCACACTGCTTCCAATCTTGCTGATCAGTACTTGGCAGCTGTAAATCCGTCACGTTATAACTTGCAGGGCAAGCTTTACCGCGCTGCACGCAGGCACTCTTCATTTCTTGCACTTTGTTTTCACACGCATACCCAAACGGGTTATCGCGGCAAAACTGTGCTGCATTGAAGAAAAACCACGCATTGTCATAAGCTAAATTCTTAATACGCTCAACGGCAATACGCTGTGTTTCTGGGAGATACGCATAATAACTGTTGAGTAGTTTATCAGCGCGTTGCTCATCCAAAATTGCTTGCTTAAAGTCATCTTCAAGCTCTGTCGTCAACCACTTAGTCGCATTTCGCACAATTTGGTACTCAGGGACTAAGCCGCGTAGTGCCAATGATGAGTTCTCATAGCGCGTAGTGTAATAACGCACAACGTTATAATCGCTCAAGCTGTTCAACTGTGAATTGAAGCCAGTTTTGGCATATTTAACCGCTTCATAAAACATATCAAAACACGGCTTTGGATTATCCAATGAACAGGTAATGATATTGTTCGGAATAATGCTCAACAATTGCTTCGGATCGCCCCCTTGCTGTACTGCACGCACGGTGATTTTTACCGAAGATTTAGTTTCATCCTTCAAATATCTCAGCTGTCCGCCAACATTAAATACGCCACCATATAAATCGACATCTAAATAACCGCCAATGTCAGACTTATCTTTGTTACTACCGTAATCGATTTTTAAGTTCACCAATACATTAGCGCCGTATTCGACGCCAGTGACAAACTCATCACCCACCAAGGTCTGAAGCTTTGTCTGGTGATTGTTCGCAATATCATTGCCCACTTGTGATAGCACAAAGCCCTGATTTTGATTTTTGGGTAAAAACAAACGCTTTTTGGGTGTGCTTGCAGCACTGAAAGTATACGAGCTGGAGTACGTGCTAGATGCCATTTCTTTTGCTAGAGAAGCACCCGCAGATACGCGCACAACAGGGAAGTTCACATCTACATCCACGCTGCCGTTTAACGTATTGAGCATGTCATCGTAGCTCATATCTATACCAGTTTTAAACTTAAGTTCAGTGTTACCAAAGGTTTCGTCGATAACCCCAGATACTGGTTGTACATTGAGAAAACGCTTCTTTTGACTGTCATATGCCGTGCCAATCGCAACGTGATCATTAATGAGTCCTGAGATCACCGAGCCTGATAAGTTTGAGCTTGAAACATCTGAAGCGGATGTCTGTGCTGCGACGCTTTGCCCAGTTAATGCCATCGCAATAACTGATAAATAAATAGGTTTCATATCATCTTTCCTTAACGAACTGTGATCAGATAGTCTTCAACTTCGCCATACTGAATGCGTCGACATGCATTATCAGAACCACCACCTGCATCAAGTGCAACACGCATCATTGTGACCCCGTCAGGGACATCTTTTGGCACATTAAATACAAACTGGAATACACCATCTGACGCAGACGAGTGCATCATTTCATTGGCATCGAACACACCATTATGGTTCCAATCAACCCAAACGCGCAGTGCCACATAGGATGGATACTCAGGTATAATATTGCCTGGTGTTACACTGACTTTTACCGCACGGTTCGCAGGGAAAGTCACTACTTTACCTGACACCATGGTATGTTTATGTGAACCTGATGCATGCTCAAACTCTTCCACTGTCACGCCTTCAATCCACTCCCATTCACTACCAAAGCTGGTATTTTCACAGTACTGGTGTTTCAACACAGCGGTTTTTAGAGCGACAGGTTGATATTCTGGCGGCATTAAAGTACACGCTTGATTTTCACTTGTTCCAGCAGTCCATTCATATGGGTTGGTAAAGTCTTCATTCGCAAAAGTCACATACTGTGCTTGTCCTGCCGCGACTTTGGCTTGAGATAGCCATAGCTCTTTAAGCTGCTGTAACTTCTGTTCTTTTGGAATAATGTCTCTGGTATCAAACATCTGCTCCCACATCTCGACCAACAAGCCGTCATAGCATTTTTTCAGCCATGCATAGCGTCCTTGCGCCTGAGTTGTGGTGAGCATATCGCCCAGCTCGCTGTATTTGGCATTTTGGATCAACTCATCAGCCGGTGTCTGCGCAAATGCAGTGCCAGAAAGTAGTGATGAAGCAAGCGCGAGTGAAGAAACATATGTTCTCATAGTTAGCTTTTTCATAATGGTGTCCTTACTTTAAAACGTCGCTGATCGCACTATAATCACGATAATAGGCAAGGTTGCCAGACTCGTAATCGATGCAGTAGTTGCCTTCAGGATTGCGCTCACAATAATCAACCATATCGGCAAACAAGTTGGCATTTGCACGGCTTGAAGTTTCTATTTGCTGGAGTTGATTTAACTGCTCAGGTGAAAATTGTGCTGCATAATAACGCTGTAAATTTTTCGCTCGACGATAAGTCAAACGCTCTTCTATCCAACGTGAAGTCAGCTCTTTAATCACTAACTTAGTCAAATAGTTCACTGGGGTGTAACCTGCATCTGGGATCAGCTGCTGTAAGCCTGCTCCTGAGTCTAGATACTTAGTGATATAGCTCTCAGTGATGTTGTAATCATCAAGCGTATCAAACTGGTTGATGTAGTCTGTCTTTAAGTAATTGACCGCAGCTTCAAATAAATTGAAACAAGGCTCTGGATTAAGCAAAGTACAGCGCATGATGCCGTTGGGGATAATGTTTAACAGACGGTTAGGATCGCCGCCACTTTGATAGCCACTGATCGAAATTTTTACCGACTGACGCTTTTCTTCATCAATCTTTTGTAATTTACCATCGACTTTAACTGTGCCTATCCAATCAACACTCAGATAGCCACCAATTTTTCGCTTATCTTCTTCATTGCGGTATTCAATTTTCATATTGATAACCACATTTGAACCGTAAGCAAATCCTTGAACAAAGCCATCTCCTAAATTGGCAGCCTTATTGCCAGGATATGCTTGTGCCAGTTCTTTTGCTGCCTGTGTTGGTTGATACCCATCTTCACCTGTTGGCATCAGAATACGGGACTTGGGCTTCACTGATGAATACACGCTGTAAGTGCCTGTGTATCTATCCGCACTGATATCTTTGGCGTAATTTGCCCCAGCATCAACACGCACCGCTGGAAATTTAAAGCCAGCATCTACTTTGCCATCAATCAGCTTCAGTGCTTGCTCGTAACTTAAATCTACACCAACTCGAAAATCGATATTGGTATTACCTAAGTGTTCAACAGCTGTGCCCTGTACAGATTGAAGCCCTAATAAAACATCCCCTTTGCTTTGATAGGCGGTCCCAAGCGGCACTAAATCAATGCTCTTTGTCTCACTTGATAAAGCTTTTAATTCACTTAGCGTCTGTGGGGAATCTGATACTTGAGCCATGGCTGGAACTGCAGATAAAACCAGCGCAAGGCTAATGAAATTATGTTTTTTCATTTGTTTTCACTCCGTGAAGAGGCCGAAGTCGACCTCTGCTAGTTTGTATCCTACTTATTGAGGCTATTTAGGTAATCTTTATGCCATGCTTCAGGAATGCGTTTAAGGATCTCTTGCTCTGTTTCAACAACCTCTTCAAACTCATTGTCTGTCTGCATTGCTAAATCACCCACTTGCAGTCCATTTGCAAACATAGAGAAGGTTTCACCAGGGTTATGATTAGGATCATCAGCTGTTCTTGCCAACTTCAGGTTATAAACATGATCGTTGTACTTTTGCTCTTCAACCTTCGTGATCAACTCAAGTCCAGATGCCGTGCGAATGCGATCGCCCACTTGCACTTTATTTGCCCAAGAAGATACACCTGATTGCGTGACAACAGGGTGAGATTCAGTCAACAATAGTTCTTTACCTGATTCAGTGATTAACTTAATCATTGGCTGACTTTCAGAGCCGATAGAAACATCTTTGATTTCAAGAGGTAAATGAACGTTTGGCGCATATTGACTTGCACCCAACACAGTATCACCAACACGCAACTGCTCAATTGGCAGCTCTTTACCATTGGCGAGCTTAATCATCGAGCCTTTTGCTAGACAACTAAATACCATTTGTAGCGGCGGATGCTCGATATCTTTCCAAGATTGATCATCTGGCATATCTGCACTACCAACGACATAAGAATATCTTCTTTTCAGTTTGCTGGTACCGCGCGTTTCTTCTGTTTCAATCGACAAGTTCATGATCCAGTGTGCGTCTTCATAACGGCCGTAAAGTCGCGCATCGCCGAAAATACCTTTAGATCTAGGAATATTCCATGAAATACGTGTCATATCGAACGTTCTTGGGCCTATCTTCTTAGTAAAGTATTTTAAGTTGATATGATCAGAAAATAGATGACTTGAGCCCTGATAACCACCACCTAATGCCGTTGCCCCACCAAGCTCTTTGGTTTGAATAAAGATCTCTGTTCCATGATAAAGCTCTACCGGTCTCTCGCCTTTAGGATCAATCGTATAAGATGGATTACCATTGCCATCAAAAGTTACATTTTTTGTAGACCAATCAGGACGATAGATCTTAGTAACACGCCCCATCACATCTCTAAACCCTGTAAACGGTACTACCGCCTTGATTTGATCATTAGGCGTACCAGGGTCGTAGTAAGCATCAATATCACAGTCATTATAACGACGGTTTAAGCACACTTTGATGCGGTTTTTCGTGGGATCAGTCTCATTGATTTCTTTAAGATCAACTGGGGCTGTTACGCCTTTTTCCAGTAGCTTTGCACCAATTTTGCTGTAATCACTTGCAGGTAAGATATTCATTTCAGCATCAGAGCCATAACCACCAATCGACATTTCATCGCCTTGGCCACTGACTGAAGTTCTCACATAACCCAAGTCGGCAAGCAGTGTGTCTTTAGAGTACTCTGCAGACATTTGCTTTGTTTCCGCTACTTCTACACCGCTAGCATTAATGTAGGTCACAATCGCATAGGCATTTGCATAAATTTTTTCAGCTGCTATCAGCTTAGCTATAATATCGTTCACTCTGCCAACAGAAGTAATGTCCATGCGTTTTTTTGTTTCGCCCTTATCGTCAAAGTACTCAATAAAACGCGGAATAGTAATGGGTTCACCATGTTCATTCACTAATGACAGATCTAAAAACGTATAAGTCGTTGGTGCCGTCTCACTGTTAATCGCTGAAATAATGACATAGTCGTTATTATTTGAATCTACAGCCGTTCTAAAACCCATGTCAGTGAAAAAAGAGCACACTTTTTCTGTTGTACACTCTGTATTCACAGGGTTCGCTAAGCCAGACACGGCAGCAATGCCCATTTCATTTTGCTGCGCATTCTTCAGCTGCGTAGTTTGCAGTATCTTAAATAAGTGCGGGCGATTTTTTGCATTAATGCCGTGCTGTGCCAAACGCTGAGATGCCTGATCATAAATACCCAAAGATGCATCAGGTTGAACAAGTGTTTGAATGTTATGATTTTCAACTGATACTGGTGCTGCATCAACAACAAATGATGCGCCTCCCAAAGCAGCAATCACTGCTAGGCTAACAAGTTTCATAAAGTTTCCTTTTTGATTGGTGATACTAGGTAGCTCGTAGGCAAAGGGACCTTTGCCTACATGACTGCGAGCGGTTATTAATTAATATTTCACTTTGATACGGAAATCATGTATTTCGCCGTAATCGAATACGTTACATGAGTCCAGCTTATAATCGTGCTTAGGGTACTCTTCTAATTTCGCACGCACGTAGAAGTTTCTCGACCTTGTCAGCCAAGAGACATGTGGTAGCGACAAAGATTTAGTCGCTTTAATACGGCAGTGTTCTTGCCCAGCCACTGAACGGCACTGACTGTTATCCAACCAGTAATTAAAGTTAGGATCAGAGTCTAGGCTGGCTTCTGACTCTTCAAACTTGCCATCTCTGTTTTCATCAAGCCAAACTGTTAAACGTACGCCGCGATCGCTGTTATCTAATAATCGCTCAGCGGTTGCACGCGGGATCAAATTGGTTGCTATTTCAACACTCAAATTGGAATTGCGCTGCGCTTCAAAGTTGGCCGCAATAAACTGGCTGTATCCTTGCGGGTTATAACCTTGCGCAGCATCCAAAGTGGCTAGCTCAGTCGAGTATCTAAATAGCTTAATTTCATCGATGTAAAACACACCTGCATTATCACTATTACTGATTTTGGCAGGGCATGTGTTCACTTCAGATAAAGTTATTTTCTGCAACTGTATATCTGAACCACTGCCATCAGCATAGCGAACGCCCAAAGATATAGTAAATGTCCCGCCTTCAGTTGGATATGTAATTGTTCCCGGATCTCTTAATGTGCTGGTTTTGTTATCAAACCCAAAGCCCCACAAGTACTGAATTTGTTTATCTGAGTTACCTTGAGATTTGTTGATAAATTTCACTCGATTGTTATCTAAGATTTGAATATCAAAATCAGCAACCAACGGCAATGCATTGGAGTCAATATCGAGCATCACATCCAACACTTGTCCATTGTCAACAACACCACAACCATCCCAAATATAATAGTCATATTCACTAGTTGTGATCGCAGCACGCATAACACCTAGTCCAGCTTTTGCTTTTTGATTAATTTTAAACGATGCCGAGCTCCCAGTAATTTTCTGATTACGGATCACTTCTTCCTCACTCTCAATCAAGCCATTTTTGTTGTAATCAAAAAATATTGAAATTAACTTGCCACTTAAATCCCTAGAGAAATCCATCTTATACTCGCGGTCTTTTGCAATTGCGCGAGGTGTGCTGAATTGTCCAGTATACCCCGCAGGCAAATTATTGATGGTGTGTCCACCAAATGACAAAGAGGTACTGTGCTGTATATTGGCATTGGTATAGGGCGCACAAGTTTGAGCTGGGCGAGTATAAAAGTGATTGTAAGCCGTGCGTGACATCCCATCCCATGTTGTGACATCAAGTGAAAAACGAATCAACTGATCCTCTGATAAGACTTTTTTACGCTTCAAAAATGGCGCAATCGCAGTGTTATCGCTGCGACGCCAAACTTCCGCTTGGCCATCACCCCAATCCACCTCAATGACATCAATTGAGTTGCTATCTAAACGACTCAAATCATAGTTTGCAGTGTTATAATTCAACCAAGTATCAGCATCTAAAGTTGATAGTCCAATCCCTGTCGAAATACCAACCCCAGCCAAACTATCAGAAATATTCGCACCAATAACTGCCGCAGTTTTGTTGCCAACACTCACATGATTAGCTTGATCTAAAAGACAAAAACCAAACTCATTCATCGATATGCCAGAGAATAGGCACTGGCTCACATTGGCACGCAAAAATAACTGATAAGCTTGCTGAATTGTCCAGCCATGAGTTTTAACCAGCTCATAAAAAGCTTTTCTTAACACGCCACCATTATCATGACCGGTTTTTGTGCTGGTAAAATCTTTCCAGTGATCGATACTACGCCCATCCCAAGAGGGCAATTCAAAATAACGTGCCGGTGCATCTATTGCCATCACATCCCAGCCATACCACCACTTTCGATTATTCGTATACTGGCCTGGTAATTCAAAAAATAAATCTGCAAACGGTTGAGACTGAGTGTAAGCGCCACTCGAAGTATGCTGAAAATAATCAAGCGCAGCGATGGCACTAATATCTGATAGTCCCTCATTAATTGCGCGGTCGATATCATTATTGCCCAGATCAGCATTCCATTGTGTGATGGCATGTGCAGCTTCATGGGCAACAATGCCCAGCCCTGTCAGCGAGTAAAACTCATAGCCTCCATTACCCGGCCCATAATTCGCATACGTACCATCCCAAGACGCATAATTTGAGCCCAAAATCGTATGCTTGTTCACTTTTTGTAGTAACGGCTTAATGCAATACCCATCAGCAGCACAATCTTGTACTTGATCTGGAAAGAGCTGTTTAAGATTTTTATGGAAATACTGCATTACCAAGCCACCGTTAAAATGCGCTTCGTTTGCGGCACTGTAGCTATAATAAGTACTATAGGTAGAGTCTATATCTGCTTTATTAAAGTTTTCATTATTTTGTAGGCAGGTATAGGAAACAGGTTCTACTTCTGACACTTTGGCATCATAAGTCGTCACATAGGGGTTGTCTAACACACAGTTATTTTGCTCTTTTTTGATGATATATGGATAGCCATTAAACTCAGCAAAAATCGCGTTAGAATCTAAATCTGAAAAAAGTAATTCTGTTCCGGCAGGAGAAGAGTCATCGAACTGATAACTAGTACAATTTTGCATGCTATTTGGGCTAGGTGAATAACATATTGCACCCAGTTTATAGCTACCCCCAATACCACCGCCAGCTTGATAGCCATTGCTTGCTAATGAGCTAGGTTTGTACGCATATAGTGTATTGTCTTGATGAGATATAACTGCCATATCTTGCGCATTGAGTAACACTGTTTCACGGCGATCTTTAAACTGCGCTTCCACTTTAACAACCGGTAATAACTGCAGATCTTGAAGCTTATACGCTTTTTGGATATCTAACTCATGTGCTTGATGTATCACGTCAAGTTGCCAAATAGCTTGCTGCAAAGCGGTTTGCGTCATGTTGTGATAGACAGAAGTGGACGCTAAAACATCGCCACGAATAAGTTTCCCCATTGTTTGACGGATAGACCCATCAAGATTACGCGCTACAACCAGATTACTATCTAAAATCGGTAAATCCATATAATAAGCTTGATAGTGCTCATATACGGTGTCTGTACCCACTGTCTTGATAGGACGATATTCAATGATATTTTCTTTACGTTGCTGAGTCGCAATAATCTCGACCTGATTCTTGGTTGATATAGCTTGTTCAATTTCATGCCACAGATGCTGCTTATTATAAATAGGTGTGGATTCAACAGATGCCAAAGCACCGCTTATTGGCAACAAAACAGTTGATAGACCAAGCAATACTCCTACACGTTTCATACAATCTATCCTTTTAATTGTAGTGAGTAGAATGTTAACAATGTAACATTATTCAAGTTGTTTTGATCATATTTTATACTACAGTCATTTACAATTGTATAGAGTAATTGCATCAAAAATTAGTAAAAGCACACAACAGTTAAAATTAATTAAAAATTAAATTTACAAAAAATATACTTAAAATGGTTTTTTAGGGTAAAAAATACAACAAAATGCTGTACCTTTTAAAAAAACAATGCTCAGCCATTAAAAACAATCGAAATACTCAATATTGCTATTTTTACACTTTAAAAAGCAGAATCGGTACTAATCATGGATGAAGTGTATTAGTTTGGCTGTCTGCCAAAGTAGGTTGGAGACGTTAAGCCTGAAAAGATGTCAAACGTATAGGCCCGCTGATTTACCATAAAATCATTAGGCGCGCCGTGATTATATCGTTGCTTAAAAGAATGGAACTAGGTAGAGGATTTTTGATAACCCGCTGCACCTTTTGCTATATATCTAAGTTGCCATATTAAGCGTGAAGTCAATTCTGCTCGTTGCTGTTGGTCTTGATCAAGCGCTTCTGCACCTGAACTAAATACCAAGGTCACCATCGCTTCTGCTTGCATGTAAGCATGGTGCGGCTCCACCTTGGTCTCTGACTCAAGATAATGTGCAAGTTCTAAAATAAAGTGTTTAATCTCTCTGGCAACTGCAGCACGAAAAGCAGGAGAAGTGCCAGAGCGCTCTCTGAGTAATAGCCTAAACTGGTTGCTGGACGTTTCAATAAACTCCATAAAGGTTTGCACCGAAGTGTCTATTACGCTGCCACCACTGGCAATACGTCGCCTTGCTTGGCGCATCAATTGTCTCAAAGTTAAACCAGCTTCATCCACCAGCGTCAAACCCAGCTCATTCATATCTTTAAAGTGACGATAAAACGAAGTTGGCGCAATCCCAGCCTCACGAGCTACTTCACGTAGACTTAAATTAGAAAAACTGTGCTCAGCACTGAGCTGATTGAACGCCGCCTCTATCAGTGCTTGTCGAGTTTTTTGTTTTTGTTGTGCACGCACACCTGACATGAATGACCCCTAATTTATTTACCCCAATATGCTAATTGGGCAGTCTAATACTTGACGGCACAAGAATGAAATACTATTTTAGCGTACAAGTGTACGCTGAGATTTTAAAAAATGAAAAAACCGCCGATTATTTGGACTAATGTTATCTTCTTTAGTCTGTCTTTTTTAGCTGCCGTGACCTTGGTGCCTTGGTACGGGTTTGAATATGGTTATACCCTTACCCACTGGCTAGCATTCATTGCCTGTATGTTTTACGCTGGTATGTCTATTACCGCTGGTTACCACCGCCTTTGGGCACACAAGGCCTATGAAACACATCCTGTGATTCAAGTATTTTTTGCGCTGGGCGGAGCTTTCGCTTTGCAAAATAGTATTCTTCATTGGAGTAGTGATCACCGCGTACACCATGGTCAAGTAGATGACCCAGTCAAAGACCCTTACGCAGCTACTCGTGGATTCTGGTACAGTCATATTGGCTGGATGCTGCGCAATTACCAAGGGGAAAGTTATGGCGATTATAACAATGCACGTGATTTGCAACGTAACAAAATCGTGATGTGGCAACACAAACATTATTTAAAGCTTGTACTACTAACTAATATTGGAATTCCCTTGCTACTTGGGTTAGCACTGGGCGATGTATTTGGCATGTTGCTACTAGCAGGTGTGCTGCGCTTGGTGCTATCGCAACACTTTACTTTTTTCATCAACTCACTTGCACATATCTGGGGAAGTCGCCCTTACACAGAAAAAAATACTGCACGTGACAATGGTTTTTTGGCGCTACTAACTTATGGTGAGGGGTATCATAACTTCCATCATATTTTTGCTAGTGACTACCGAAATGGGATCCGCTGGTACCATTATGATCCAACTAAATGGATGATCCGTGCTCTGTCATTCTTTGGTCTTGCCAGCAAATTAAAGCGCACACCAGTAGAGCGTATCGAAAAAGCCAAAGCGGAAACCTTGTTGAATAAAACAAAAGTTACCCTTGCAAAATTGCCTTTGGCACAAGATAAGCTTACATTGTTACAACAAGAATATGATTTGCTTTTGAAAAAGTTACAGAACTTTTGTGCAATTCAAAGGCAATTACTCGAAGCTAAAAAGCATGCCGTTTTAGAACAGTGTGAACAATCCGCGCTACACAAACAATACTCTGAATTAGAGCAAGCGTGGCATTCACAAAAACAAGCATGGTTGGCATTAAACTCGAGGCTGTTAAAAGGCGCAGCGAGCTAACCCGCCCCTTATCGGCCTCCCCAATTAGCAAGTAAGGCGAGGCCGTGACTAAATCCAAAGACACACCCAGCGAGCAACCCTCACAATCTTTTCAATATGACGCCATAATCATAGGTACAGGTCCTGGTGGTGAAGGCGCAGCAATGAACTTATCCAAAAGCCAACGCAAAGTAGCTGTCATAGAAAAACAAACATCAGTCGGCGGCGGCTGTGTTCATTGGGGCACCATCCCTTCAAAAGCACTGAGACATTCTGTTAGTCGTCTTATTGAGTACAAAGCCAATCCTTTATACCGCTTTACAGAGCGACCAAAGCGATTAACGTTTCAAGACATCTTAAATCACGCCAGCGATGTCATAGGCAAACAATCATCACTGCGCTCAAGCTTTTATGATCGCAATCGAATTCACCTTTACCAAGGTGAAGCCAGCTTTGTTGATGCCAATACGGTGCGAGTAACGCACTTAGATGGCTCTCAAGATGTGCTAACCGCTAAGACCATTGTCATTGCCACAGGCTCTAGACCTTACCGTCCACCTGAAATCGATTTTGATCATTCGCGCGTCTACGACAGTGATACCATTCTTGGCCTTGAGCACAATCCCCAGCGCGTCATTGTTTACGGTGCAGGGGTGATTGGCTGTGAATACGCGTCCATTTTTAAAGGTCTTGGCGCGAAAGTTGACTTGATCAATACACGAGATAGATTGCTTTCTTTTATGGATGATGAAATCTCAGATGCACTCAGCTATCACTTTTGGAACAGCGGCATCGTGATCCGTCACAACGAAGAATTTGCCAAAGTAGAGACCAGTGACAAAGGCGTCATTTTACATCTCCAGTCTGGTAAAAAAGTCAAAGCCGATTGTATTTTATGGGCCAATGGTCGAACAGGTAATACTGATAGCTTGAACTTAGGCGCTGTTGGTCTGAAAGCAGATAGTCGCGGACAATTACGTGTAAACGAGTACTATCAAACGCAAGTAGACAATATTTATGCTGTCGGCGATGTCATCGGTTACCCGAGCCTTGCCAGTGCAGCGTTTGACCAAGGGCGTATTGCCGCCAATGCCATTGCTAACGGCCAATGTGATGAGCGCTTGATCACTGACATCCCAACTGGGATTTATACTATCCCAGAAATGAGTTCAGTTGGTAAAACGGAACAAGAACTGACCGCAGCGAAAATCCCTTATGAAGTCGGTAGGGCACAGTTTAAGCACCTTGCACGGGCGCAAATTGCCAGTACAGAAGTAGGCAGTTTAAAAATATTATTCCATAGCAAAACCAAAGAAATCTTGGGGATCCACTGCTTTGGCGAACGAGCTTCTGAAATTGTGCATATCGGCCAAGCCATTATGGAACAAAAAGGCGAAGGCAATAACGTCGAATATTTTGTCAATACAACCTTCAATTATCCAACGATGGCAGAGGCCTATCGCGTTGCTGCTCTCAATGGCCTCAACAGGCTATGTGACTAATTAATAACACAGCGGCTGCATCATCAGCCGCTAATTAAAAACGGTATTCCCCACTGAGCCGCCATAACTGTTCTATTTGACGCGTTGGTAAATTATCATCGGCACGATTGGCCACTTTTGTCTCTAAGTATTGAAACTCAGCCCCAAAGTGCCAGCTCTTGGAATAACGCCACTTAACTGTCGCTGTCACAGCCCCGCCGTCGCTTTCATTGGGGTCGAACGCCCAGTGGTCCATGTCTTGGACTCTAAATTGCTCAATACGGCCACTGATTCTAAATTTCTGCCAGCGATGCGTCAGCAGTATAAATTGACTGTCAAAATCATTATCTACGCCGCGAGAAAACCCCATCGCCGTATTCCCCGCCATTGCTTGGGCAATCACATGCGTTTGCTTAGTTATCTTGTACTTATATGCCAAGCTCCAAAACTTGGTGTCCCAAGCATATTGGCCCGTTTTATAATTAAGCACTTCTGGATCACCATTATTGTCATACCAATATGCCCGCAAGTCATGACGGTTTTGATAACTCCAATGTGCACCAACATAATAACCAAAACGGCCATCAATCTCAGTGAATGGCTCTATTTGCCAAGCTTGCTTGCTTAATTGCGGTGTCATAAAGCCCGCTGTTGGACGCAGCGCCAGCACTTCATTAAAAACAGATTGCCTATCATGGGGTGCAAACCCGCGCCATGCCAACACAGCACCAAGGGGATCGTTCCCCTTATAAAGCCCCGCAACCCATTGCCAATTGTGTAAACTCGGTTTTGCTAACCGCTTACCACTGCGCTTGATGCTGGCCTCAATACCTATCACTCTTAGCTCCTCGCCAAGCCATGCGTTGAGTGCTGAGTAACCATAGTTGTATGGCGAAGACCAGCCAATGTCCGGATTTTCCAACGACATTTTCGGGTA
Organism: Pseudoalteromonas umbrosa; assembly: GCF_030125375.1. GTDB lineage: Bacteria > Pseudomonadota > Gammaproteobacteria > Enterobacterales > Alteromonadaceae > Pseudoalteromonas > Pseudoalteromonas umbrosa. The sequence continues at coordinate 131,504 of NZ_JASJUU010000022.1, forward strand.
AAACCCACCTACACGTACTTGCGGTTGATAGGCCCCCTCTACCACAGGCTTATATTCTGCAAATAATTCCGTAAACCCAACTTTTGCCTCAGGGTCAGGCACATACTGCACACTGCTGTGTGCCGACCAGCTATCGCCCAGTTCAAAACGAGATTGTAACAAAGCTCTGCTGATATTAACGCCACCATCCCCTTGACCAAATCGATTCACTGATGCACCCCAAGCATACCAAGATGGGTAGGCACTAATTGATTGCCAACTGGCTTGAATTTGTCCTTTATGCTGTGCAGCATAAGTCTGCACCGGGACACTCATCAGCCCAGCTAGCAGTAACCACATTGACGGCGCGGTAAGTATATTTAAAGTAGCTTTATTCATAGTCATCAAACTCATCTGAGAAGTCTTCTTTGGGCTTAAATAACGACTGGTCAAGTTGATAGATCAAAGCATTGGAAGTAGGCAATACTTTTATCATCTTGCTCTCAGGTTTATCTAGATTGGCAAACCCTTCATGCCAGACTTGCATGGACAAACTATCAATTGGGGTGTCTGGAAGCTCGATAGTTGCTTTCCCCTGCCCATTGGTGATCGCAAAATAAGTGGAGTCCACCACCAGAATATAGCCCAACATCCAGTCATGGATATTGCAGCCCAACTCAACAACACCGGTGTTACCAAAATTGAGAGATTGTGGACTGTCACGATACAACTTAAATTCAAATGGTTGAGCTGGTGAAAACGAGTAAACATGATGCAAAATCGAGTCGTAATTGGGAAAAGAAACCTCAGCACCTTTGGGTACTACCAAAATATGTGGTGTGAAAGCACGGTCTTTTTGACCCATTTTGTAGATTTGTCGAAATTTGTTGGCAGATAGCGGAAGTTGCTTACTTTCAAACCACACCACCGCATCTTTAACCGCTTCTCCCTTGGCGTCTTTCACCTGCACTGTAATAGGCTTTGCTAATACCCACGAAGATACCAAGTAAGTGCTTAGCATAAGTCCGTACTGCCACTTTGCTCGCTTTTTATTTACTCTATTTACTTGCTGTGTCAGTTGCATCTAGCACAATCCTTATCCGACTTTATTTTTCATTTGAGTATAGACCGGACGACGTAAATTATGCATTCATCGCATTTTAATTTTGAATACGTATGCAAACCATTTAGAGCCTGAAACTAAGCCCGTAAGCTAACAGTAACTCGTTGCCATATGGAAAAAAACATGCGCTATTCAAGTTCATTTTGCTCAGCAGTTGGCCTGACGGTCAGTTTATTCACACTCTCACCTACGGTGTATGCTGCAAACTTCAACATCTCATCCCCTGACCAGCAGCTTACCTTCACTATCAGTGATGATAATACCCAACCAAGATATCAAGTCGCGTTTAAAGGTCAAACAGTGATCAACCCTTCTAAATTGGGATTTGACTTTGCCAGAGCGCCATCAATGCGAAATAACTTGTATATCAGCAGCGCTGAGCGTAAATCACATCATGAAACTTGGCAACAACCTTGGGGTGAAGCGAGGAATATTGTCGATCACCACAATGAACTATTGGTTACTTTTGCGGATAAAGACAGCAAAATTGTGCAATATCGAGTACGAATTCGTGTTTTCGATGACGGTCTGGGATTTCGTTATGAAGTCAATCAAGATGAAGCCAGATATATTACCCGCGAGCTAACTGAATTCAGTATTACGGATAGTGGCGACAGTACCGCATGGTGGATCCCTGCGCGAGGCTGGAATCGCTATGAATACACCTACAATACCACGCCACTGCATGATGCTGCACATGTGCACACGCCTTTTACGTTTAAAAACAAATACGGCGTACACTTAAGTATTCATGAAGCCGCACTGGTAGATTATGCCGGTATGACACTAAATCAGCGCAGACCGGGCACCTTCATTAGCGATTTAACACCATGGTCTGATGGTATCGCGGTGAAAACTAACGGCCGCTTTAATTCCCCATGGCGCACCATTCAAGTTGGTGAACAAGCCAAAGACTTACTTAACTCGCACCTGATCTTAAACTTAAATGAACCTAACAAACTCGGTGATGTGTCTTGGGTTGAGCCGGGTAAATATACAGGGATATGGTGGGGCATGCATATCGGCAAGCACACTTGGGGCAGCGGCGATAAACATGGCGCCACTACAGAGCGCACCAAGGAATATTTAAGCTTTGCCGCAGAGCATGGCTTTGATGGCGTGTTAGTTGAAGGTTGGAACACTGGATGGGACAGCGACTGGTTCTATAATGGTGATGTATTTAGTTTCACGCAGCCTTATCCTGACTTTGACTTTAAGGCTATCAAGGCCCATGCCGATAAGGTTGGCGCAAAACTCATTGGTCACCACGAAACTTCTGGCAACGTCAGTAACTACCGCAACCAAATGGATGCAGCATTTAAGTTATACGCAAAAAATAATGTCAGCCAAATCAAAACAGGTTACGTCGCTGATGGTGGCAATATCAAACGTATCGATGAGCGCGGCCATGCTCGCTTTGAATGGCATGATGGTCAGTTCATGGTTAATGAATACCTAGACAACATCAAGCTTGCTGCAAAATACAAGCTCAGCATTAATACCCATGAGCCTATCAAGGACACAGGATTGCGCCGTACTTATCCAAACTGGATGACCCGCGAAGGCGCGCGCGGCCAAGAATTTAATGCATGGGGTACGCCACCTAACCCACCAGAGCACATTCCCATGCTGGCATTCACACGCATGCTATCGGGCCCAATGGACTTTACACCAGGTATTTTTGACATGGGCTTTAACGGCCTAGGTGATAAAACAAACCGCCCACAAACCACACTCGCAAAACAACTTGCCCAATACGTAGTGTTATATAGCCCTGTGCAAATGGCGGCTGATTTACCAGAAAATTACCTCGCAAAACCAGATGCATTTCAATTTATCAAAGATGTACCGACGGACTGGGAACAGAGTATCGCATTGGCTGGTGAAGCCGGAGACTACGTGGTATTTGCTCGTCAAGAACGTGCTCGCGGCAAGTACACAGGTAAAGATTGGTATTTGGGCGCTATCACAGATGAACATGCACGAAAAATTGATGTGAAACTCGACTTTTTAGCAGAGAATACTCGCTACGAAGCGTATATTTACCAAGATGGCAAAGGTGCCAATTGGCAAGATAACCCATACGCACTGGACATCAAAAAGCAAATCGTCACCGCCAAAGACAGTTTAACACTGCAACTGGCCACCAGCGGCGGCACTGCAATTCGCTTTAAAGCCCTTTAAAATGCAAAAAGAGCAGGATTTCCTGCTCTTTTTTCAACTCAGACCAGTACTCATTGTACAGCCTGAATCATGCACTGTTTGAGGCTGCTTCAGCGGCATTTAATTTACGTAAATGCGGAGTGATAAACTGACTTAATAACAAAGAGCATGCAGCCAGTGCAGCACCGAAGTAAAACACCAATGATTGGTCGTATAGCCACACCACACCAAAGCTAGCAGGGATCACTACAGCGGCAATATGGTTGATGGTAAAGCTCACCCCAGCAGTTGCGGCAATGTCTTCAGGTCGCGCAATCTTCTGAAAGTACGTCTTTAATGCAATAGCCATCGCAAAGAAAATATGGTCTACCACATATAGCACTGCCGCTAATTGCGCCGATTCCACCAGAGCATATCCAACAAATACTAGGATCAAACCTATGTACTCAACCGTCAGCGCTTTTTGCTCACCAATGCGTCCTATCCAACTACCTATTTTTGGCGCCAAAAAGATATTAATGACGTGGTTAAGCATATACAAGGCGGTAATTTCTGCGACGTCATAGCCAAACTTCTCAACCATCAAAAAGCCTGCAAACACCATAAAAATTTGTCGACGTGCACCGGAGAAGAATACCAGTAAGTAATACAAGCTATATTCTTTGCGCAATATAAGCTTTTTATTCTGTGGTGACGCAGCCACAAAATGTCGATGCGTCATCGCCATGAATATCGTCACGGCAAGGCCTGCCCCACCAATTAATAGGTACATCCACACATAGTCACTTTGCAACCAAGTAAACCCGACCCAGATCACCGCAAATGTCCCCAGCGCAGCCATTGATTTAATGGATAACAGCTTGCCTAACTTCTCGGCAGCTTCGTCTTTTTTAAACCATTGTAAACTCAATGATTGATTGAGTGTCTCGAAGTAATGAAAGCCAATCGACATCAACACTGTGGTGGCATATAAGCCATAGATAGTCGGAAATAATCCGGTGATAGCCACCCCAATAGACAACACACACAGGCTTACCAAAGCAAAGGTTTGCTCTTTTAACACCAACAAGATAAACACCGCGGTAAAGGCAAGAAAGCCGGGAATTTCTCGTAAAGATTGCAACATACCCATGTTTGCGCCGGTGAAGTCTGCCGCTTCCACCGCAAAGTTATTTAACATGGCAGTCCAACCAGCAAATGCCATTGCCATAACAATGGTAGCTAACACTAAAAAGCTCATTGGTGAGGGGGTAAACCGCCCAAATACTTGTTTTTCCATTTACTATCCTAAGCACATTGAGTGAAACGCCTGTCTAGTATATGCTCAATTAACACTGGCCAAAATCCAAAAATATGACAGAGAATTTATCAAAACAGACAAATCAGCCATGGCTAAAAGTACAATCTCGCTTCAAACGTAAACAGTTAGGCAGGCCGGTATTTCCCCGTGCCACGACCATGCCTGAGTGGGAACATGTTGAAGAGCACACGCATACATGGGGACAACTCACTTATATCAGTGACGGCGTCATGACCATTTTCACACCGCAAGGTAGCTTTGTTATCCCACCCCAACAAGCGCTGTGGATCCCACCAAATGTCGCACATGAAACCTATTGTCGGTATGGCGGGCATTTTCGCAGTGTGTACATAGATCAAAAGTATCAATGCGTACTGGGTAGTCAGGCTAAATCTTTGGTTGTCGACCCGTTATTAAAAGCCATGATTTTGGAGATCTGTACTTGGTCTGATGATTACACTTTGGATGATAAAATCCTGCGCTTTGTCGAAGTATTCATTGACCGCCTTGAGCAAGCCCCCACCAGCGACTTTTTTATTCCCAGAGCTCAAGACTCGCGCTTGCACCCAATTGTATCTGAGCTCTACGCCAATCCGGGCAGTCCACTCACTTTGGAGCAATGGGGACAAACTGTCGGCGCATCGAGTCGCACATTAAATCGCTTATTTCACAAAAGCTTTGATATGGGATTTAGCCAATGGAAACAAAAGCTCAGGGCACTGCGCGCAGTAGAAATGCTGAATGCTGGACAATCTCAACAAGCCATTGCTCAGCAGCTAGGGTTTGAGTCTAGCAGCGCATTTAATACCGCATTTAAAAAAGTTCTAGGTGTGCCACCCAAACAATACATAAAGGCCTAGTTCCCAAAGCATGGTGTGCTTTTCCGTCAGATTTTGGTAACTTAAATGGATAAAAAACCACCACACTGGTGTTCTGATAACCAAGCAAGGAATAGATATGCTGCGTTTTGTACTGCTCATCATTGGCTTTTTTCACTTACCGGTTTGGGCAGCCAAGTCTAATTTGCACCTGATGCCCTACCCGCACAGTATCACATTAGAAGAAGGGACATTTAACGCCAGTATGCCATTGCGTGTATACCTGCCAAACTTATCAAAACAACGCAGCCAATATCTGAAGCGACAACTCAGAGATACCTTCAGTAATATACGCTTCACGCAAAAGATGGGCCGAGCTGATATCATTTTTGAAGTCACGGGCACTTCAGCACTGAACCCGAGTATAAATCAAAACGAAAGCTATCAATTAGCCGTCACCCCAAAAGGCATCAGGATCCATGCTTCTCAATATTGGGGGATCAACTATGCATTGCAAACACTCAGGCAATTAGCCTATCAGTTTCCAAGCCAGATCCCCGCGATGATCATTGATGATGCGCCTCGATTTGCATGGCGAGGATTAATGATCGACAGTGCTCGACATTTTATCCCGCTCGATGATATTAAGCGCCAGATTGACGGCATGGTATCTGCCAAACTCAACGTTTTGCATTGGCACCTCACCGATGATCAAGGCTGGCGTTTTGCCAGTGTAAATTATCCTAAGCTACAACAACTGGCTTCCGATGGCCAGTACTATACCCAAGCCGAAATGGCTGAGGTAGTTGCCTATGCAGGTGTACGTGGGATCCGTGTTATTCCTGAAATAGATCTGCCTGGACATGCATCTGCACTGGCAGTTGCTTACCCAGATTTAATGGCAAGCCCAGGCCCCTATGCAATGGAGCGTGGCTGGGGCGTATTCAAGCCCTTAATTGACCCTAGTAACCCCAATACTGGTGTCTTTATTAAACACATCATCGCGGAGCTTGCTGCCATCTTTCCAGATCCCTACGTACATATCGGTGGGGATGAAGTTAAACCCGATCATTGGCTAGAAAGCGAAGCTGTTAAGGCTTACATGCAAACACAGGGGCTCAACTCTGCTATTGAATTACACAATCACTTTAACCTCAGAGTACAATCTCTGCTGAGCGCCTACAACAAAGTGTTGATGGGCTGGGATGAGATCTTTCAATCAGAGCTCAACAATGCAGTGGTGATCCAATCTTGGCGCGGATTTGATTCCCTGACCCAATTGACCAATGCTGGACATATGGGTGTTCTGTCTGCGGGTTTTTACATCGATCAGCCTCAGTACACCAGCTATCACTACCGCAATGATCCCATGCCTCAAAAACCCATCACGCAAAACAATATAAATCACGATAAAAGATGGCGGGCATGGCAATTTAACATCACTCGGCTTAAAAGCTCGCCCGTCACAGGTCACTTTGTTTTGGCAACAGATAATGATAAAAACCAAATCGGCTATGTCTCTATCGATGGACGCAAATTAATTGCAATAGAGCAACTTGAAACGCTCGCCAATATCACGCGTTTTGACATTGATACTTGGATGGGCCCGGTGCGCTTTAGTTTTATCAAAGATCACCCTGCACAAAGCCAAATATTGATAGGGAATACCCCCTATGAACATCACATTAGCACACTGCCTGATATACCCAATTTACACTCATCTCAATTTGCAACCATTCCGAGTGCACAAGCAGCCAAGCGCATACTTGGTGGTGAAGCAACCATATGGAGTGAGTTGATCATGCCCTATAATCTCGATCTGAGGATTTGGCCCAGACTCTATGCAATCGCAGAGCGACTGTGGTCACCTCAAAACTTACAAGATGAGCAGCAAATGTATCAGCGTCTAAAAACACTGGATCAGTTTGCAGCTCAACGTATTGGCCTCAAACACCAAGTTCAACACCAACAAGGGCTAGCTACGTTGAGTAATCAAGGAGATGTTGACGCACTCAAACGCTTTAGCCAACTGGTGGAGCAAGCTCAGTATTACACTCGCCATCATGTTAAATATCAACAAAATCTCTACCACCAGCTAGCACCATTAAATGCCTTAGTTGATTTTCTCCCAGCAGAGAGTCTGTATCTACGTCAATGGCACATTCATCTGCAGAAAAATAACACACCAACACGCTATTTAACCTTGCAAAATGCGTATCAAAGCTGGTTAGCGGATATTCCCAAACTCAAGACCACATTTGCACAATCAAGCAATTTGGCTGCACTCCAACCTCTGTTGGTACAACACCAAAAAAGCATTCAACTTGGTCTGCAAGTATTGAAGTACTGCCAAAATCAACCATACAGTACTGATATCGATGCACTGCGTGCTGAGATTTGGCAACAAACTCGCCTTCACGGCGAGCTCATTTTAGCGGTGAATCATTTAACCGAAGCCATATTAGATAGTTGCTTTATGCAACAAAATTCGACGCCATCAATAAACTAAATTTGGCGATTGAGCGTTAATTGTGCAGTGTACAGTGACCCTGCTTGATGCTTTACGCTCATATGCAGTAGCCACTGTGCTTCACCTACTTGCTTTGACCAAGCGCGAGGATTTTCTGTACTGGCTGCTTGCCATCCTGCATTGGTCATTTGCTGGTTGAGCCATGAGAATAACGCCGAAGATTGGGTGTTTTTTAAATCAAACATATAACCTTTATACCAATTTTGCTCATCGCCATAGTGGAAAGTGCGAGATGCCAAAGTGATACTTTCAGGTAAGTCACTGAACTTGGGTAGTATACGGTCCGCCATTTTTCCGCGAATGTAACCCCCATTTGGCGTCCAATCATACTCAATTTTTGCCGCTACAGTGCGCGCAGCACGCATGCCATTCACTTTTGCAACTAAGGATAGTGCGCCATCGATGCCTGAAGACAACCCCGCCGTAGTAAGTAGTTTACCGTTGTCAGTGAGTTTTTGATCTGTTGCCAACTTTACCAAAGGATACTGTTGTGCAAAGCTATCGAACGCTTTTTCAATGGTTGTCGCATAAAGACCGTTCAGCAGCTCTGTATTGGCTAAAATGAACGCGCCATTACACACAGACATCACATAATCCGCCTCGCGGCTTTGTGCCTTAATCCAATTTTGCACTTGTTCATCATTGATCAAAGTACCATTAATATTACCGCCGGGAATAAGTACCGCGTCAAAGGTTGTATTATTTGCAAAACTTTGTGCTGGTGTCACCTTCAATCCCATTGCAGTGGTGATCTCATTACCCGTCTTACTTACTGTCGTAAGTCTAAACCCTGCTTGACCGAACACCTCTATTGGTCCCACAAAATCAATGGCCTGTGCACCTTCAAATAACAAGACACCGACATGAAATGCATTTTCATCAGTCGAGTGGGCAGCCCCTTTTATACAATAAAAACACATTAACCATGCTAGGATTATTTTTTTCATTCGTTAACCTCTGCAGTAAAATTTTCGCGATATTGGGTCGGCGTTACGCCATACGCTTGGGTGAATTTTCGAGTTAATAACGGAGGTGAACCAAATCCTGTCAACACGCTGATATGGGCTATCGAGTGCTCAGATGTGCACAATAACCCCTTGGCTTTTTCCAACCTTAAATTTTGTACAAAGCGCATTGGGGATATCCCCATTTTGTCTGTAAAAACCCGCTGGAAATGTCGTGGGCTCAACGCAACTTGCTCAGCTAATATCTCAACAGATAACGGCTTATCGATATTATCTTGTACAAACTCGATGGCACTTTGAAAGCGTTGTGACAAGGTCTGTTGCGCATTCAATAAACTAGAATACTGACGTTGATCGCCGCTGCGCCTTACATACATCACCATATATTGTGCAACGCGTTGCGCCATCGCTGCGCCATGATCCTTTGCAATTAAACTCAAAGCAAGATCGATACCCGCTGTAAGCCCGCCCGAAGAATACACCTCATCACTTTGTACAAAGAGCTTATCGGACACCACTTCCACACATGGAAATTGCGCCGCGAGCCGCTGCGTAAACCCCCAATGGGTTGCTAATGTGAGTGCTCGCTGGGGCCAAAGCGCTGCAACAATAAATGCGCCTGTACAGATGCTCACAATGCGCTGAGCGCCTTGTGCCAGTCGACGTAGCTGTGTCATTACGGCTTGATCTTTGATGACACTTTGGCATCCTCGTCCGCCAATGATCACCAACACATCAAGTGTTTGGCAATTTATAAGCGTGTCATCTGCCAATGTTTTCAAACCACTTTCAGCACGAATTGGCGTCATATCACTCGCGAGCGTAACCAACTTATATACTTCTTTTGACAGTAGATCATTCACGGTCGCAAACACATCTAGTGGACCCGCTAAATCAACAGTTTGAAATTCATCGTAAATAAAAAAGCCAACAAGTTGTGACATCAGGCACCTCCTAGGAAATAAGCATATCGCATCGCAAAAAGTCATTAATGACTATAACTTATCTAAAAAGGACATGTTTAGAGGGAGCGATAAAAGGTAATATCTATCATGGCAAGTCGCATTCATACTTACTGACTATGACGACTGTTATCATCAAGCGCTAGTACTTAAAACCCCCGACTGGGTCGTCATTTTATAAAAATGAGCAATGTTCAAAAAGTAAACTAAAATTTACATAAAAATTAAACTTTATATATGATAATAAATTTTAGTTAAATAAAAACATAAGCTTGAAAAAAATAACACACTGCCCATTGAAATCATTTCAATCACATTTTTTATACATTTTGCAACATTTAGTTGTATCTTAATTTCGTCTAACAAGTGAACAACATAGGTACAACATGAAAGGAACAACACACTTCATTAAAGGCGCAATGCGACACACACTACTGGCCACAGGCATTGTCGCCAGTTTACCCGCATTGGCACTCGATGATATTAAGCCCAACATTGTGGGTGGTATACCAGCAGATACTGCTCAGTGGCCATTTTACACACAGATATTAAGGTCAAATGGTACAACTGCTTTCTGTGGCGGTAGCTACATTGGTGACGGTTATGTGCTAACTGCAGCGCACTGTGTACGCAACAGAACTGCGAGCGAACTTAATGTTAAAGTGGCCGGCTTTATTCTTGGCGGCAATGACGGCGATCGAATAGCTGTTGAGCAAGTGCATATGCACCCTAACTATAATAACTCAACATTACACAACGATATTGCGGTTTTAAAGCTGACTCGAGTGCCAACACAGGGCGCGAGTGTCACACTTGCACAATCTTCTATAGATTATTACGCACGTGAAGGTGATTTACTCACTGTAGCAGGCCTTGGCCGCTTGCAAGAGGGTGGTACACGCCCGACTAACTTGTATGAAGTAGATGTGCCCTTAGTTTCTGACGCTGTATGTCGTCAAACTGGAGGTCACTACAGCAATGTTGGAGCAACTGAGTTTTGTGCAGGCTACCCACAAGGTCAAAAGGACTCATGTAGCGGCGATAGTGGTGGCCCAATTGTAATTCAATCCGGTGGCCAAACTGTTCAGCTTGGTATTGTTAGTTGGGGTGTAGGCTGCGCTCGTCCAGACAATTACGGCGTTTATGCTGATGTAGCAGTATTCGATCAATGGATTGAGTCAATAAAAAATGGCACAGTTCCAGTGCAAGTTGGCTATCAAGAGCAAACGACACTGGCTGATTTTGTTGTTGGCGACAGGGTAAGACACACCTTTACCATTACCAATACAGGTAGCCCGACATTTACCTTTAACCAACTTAACGTTGCGGCGTTAGGCGTAACTAGTAACTTGGTGACAACAGTAGATACGTGTTCTGCAAGTACACTGACACAAAACGAAAATTGTAAGGTAAGCGTTGAATTTAGCGCGGCAACACCAGGCCTTGCACAAACAACGTTAACTTTTAAAGTGGACGGTAGCACAACCACATATGTTGCGCGTGTTTTTGCTACTGCAACAGATGGCTCCAACGTGTGCAATGGCACATGGGATGCAAATACCGTGTATGTCAGACCAAATCGCGTCACATACCGAGGTTCAGAATATGAAGCAAGGTATTGGACTCGTGGCGATATCCCAAGTGAATCAGGTCTTTATGGCGCTTGGAAACTCATCGGCAAGGATCCAACTTGCACTAAATAAGCAAAAATTTATCATGACAATCAAAGCCGTGCGTCTGGGTGCACGGCTTTTTTCATATTACCTTCTTAGGTTGCCATCAATACTGACAGATAAACTGCCAACTACCGTCACTGCCAGGTACTGAGCGCGTCCACCAATTCGCTTCATACACGCTGCTTTGATGACGAATACGCTGCCCAGCTGCTGCATGGTCGCCATTCGGAAAATCAGGGTGTACGACGTATTGATTTGGATCGACTTGAATATCCACACACTGTGTTGGCTTATCCGGACCTCCACTGCCATCGCACTGATAAGTTGGCGCAATGCCCTGTGAAACTTCCCACTTAGCGGTCAATAGAGACTCAGGCCCACTTGTATCATGGGATAGCTCCCAATTCATTATGCCACCTGCGCTATCGAGCGCTAACTGAGTTTTTGCACGTATTGTTGGAATTCCATTGTAATATGAGGTGCCATCGGTATCGCGACAAGCATTGGCAGCATCTTGTGCAACAAGCGTGCGGTAAGCTTGCCATGTCGGGCGAGAATAAAAAGGCACACCCAGCACGGTTTTCTCTTTACTTAACCCGCGGCCTTGCCAATATGCTATCGAGTCTAATGCATACTGAAAGCTTGCATGATCCGCATTATTTGCGTCGTAGGCCATCAAGTTTAAGAAATCAACATCTTGGAATACCGACTCCAAAACACCGCCTCCGGTGTAACCTAAAGCAACTACTGCGGCGGTTAAAAACTTCCCTTTTGCTTTGAGCTCAACACTGAGCTCTTTCATCAACAGCGCGTAATTATTGGCTGAGCTACCTGGGTCAGGGTATTCCCAGTCCATATCAACGCCATCTAACTGATGCAATTCAACAAAAGCCATCAGATTGCGAATAAACGTAGCACGGCCTTGTGCACTGCTGGCAAAAGTCTCAAACGCACTGTCATCTCCGCCGTTCCAACCACCTACCGCAATCCCTACTTTTACGCCAGATGATTGCGCGGCACTCACTAGCTGTTTCATCTTCGCAAGATTTTCAAGTGGTTGTAATGAACCATCAGCATTAGGCAGTAAGAAGGAGTAATTAATATGCGTTAGCTTATCAAATTGAATATCGGCAACTTGGCCTTGCCAGCTAGGAAAATAACCAACAATCTTAAAACCACTTGGAGGTACAATCACATCGTCCGCGACAACCGTAATAATACGCTTACCTGAGCTTGCCCGCCCATTTTCATCATCAACAACTTCAGCTTGGATCACATGCTCGCCCAGGCCTGTCGCTGTCCATGTTACTTCATAAGGTGCTGTGTTATCCGTCGCAATCACCACATCGTCCACTTTGAAGTCCACATGTTTGATTGGCACATTCATTGGGTGGCTAGCTGTTGCTTTTATTAAAATTGGAGAAGCGATTATATGGCGACTTTGATCCACTGGTGTGTCAAGCTTCACAATAGGTAGTGGTGTACCCACAGGGTCGCAGATCCCCTCTTTTCGCCATACATTTTCTGGCTGTGAATATATTGCAGGGTCTTGATTTTGTGTCCACCACTTTGCTGTATATTTGGCTGCTAAGTGCTGTACTTCCATACCGCCTGTATATACTTTTGCTGACTGCCAATTGCTTAATTGACTGCAGTCCAGCGCCATCGTTGGCACACTGATAAGGCCAAATGCGGCCATAACTGCTAAATTGAGTGTTTTCATACCTTTATTTCCATGTTGTTAGCCAGCGTGTGACGGCGAGCTCTGGCTGGCTGTTATCCAATGGTAAACCCGCCCGCTTTCAGAGTAACAAACTGTATAAAAATCACCCACACCCTATCGCAGCTCACAACTTGAAAGATTGTAATGTTTCACGGGTTTTCAGCTATGAAGTAGGAATAATATGAAAAGAACTTAAAATGATATAGCAAGTAAAGTGTAGGTGGCTGGATTGTCTTCCCCAAGACTACCATGCTATTTAACGTAAATAATGGCGCCATCATTAACATTATTTAGCTTGTCCAAGTTGACGATAGCGGGCTACCAATTGTGATATTTGTAAATGTAATTCATCAATCGCCTTATCAATACGTAATCGTTGAGAAGGTGAAAACTTATTTTTGCGCAGTAAAAAGTGTACTTCATTATCATGAACTGAGTAATCCCAAATATAAATCGGTTTATCACTCCATTTTTGACTAAGGTAGTTACCGACGATTTCATCTTCTATAATAAAATCGACGCGCTGCTTAGCTAATAACTCAATGCGCCGTTGAATGGTTGAAATGCCGATGAATTGATTACCAAATCGCTCTTGATTGGCAAGAGACTTAATCTCTTCTCCATAGTAGGAGCCAATACTCAAGCCAATTGTTGCCTCTGAGCTGAGCAAAGCCAATAGGGAGTATACTGACTCTGGCGGTTTTAAAGAAAATAGCCGCATTCTTTCTGTGCGATAAGGTTGGGTGAAATGGCCCCACTGCTTGCGCTTAAAGGTATAACTCACCATCAACACAACATCAACAACGCCTTTTGTTAGCTGTGCAAAACTGCGAGCTGCGGATGGCAGGCGCACAAACTCAACACACATACCCGCACGCTCGAACACCATTTTAGCAATTTCTATATCTAGACCTTGTGCTACGCCTTCATCAGTGACACTAGTCAACGGGGGCCAACCAGCAACTACACCCACTTTGGCGTTAGTTTCACATACAGGATTGATTATATCAGTAGAGTGCTGAGCTGCTGACAAATGCCAACTCGCTATCAGCGCAACAAAACTTACCAAGATATATATCCGCACAGACGCTTAACTAATTACACAACCATCATTAAAGTGTAGCTGCTAAAATAGGTCTTTCTCGATTAATCAATACGCCAACTATAAAACGTCGAGTTCATTGCTAAAAACTAAGCACTTTAATCCGCCTTGCGGGTCAATGTCTTCAAATACTGGCGGATTTTCAAGACGCTCGATAAACTTCATCGAAGGTGCTTCCCTATGCATTTCATCAATTAGAAACTGGCTTTGCACGGTAGGATCATTCACACAGGCCAGTACTGTTGCACCAGAATAAAGTAGCTCAGGGAGTTTACGTAATATGCGCTGATAATCTTTCGTCAGTGCAAAACTGCCCTTTTGAAATGTCGGAGGGTCAATGATCACCAAATCATACGGACCAAACTTGCGCAATTTACCCCAAGATTTAAATAAGTCATGCCCTAAGAAAGAAACATTGTCTAATGCATGCTCATTGAGCTGATGATTGCGTCTGCCTTGTTTCAGTGCCGCTTTTGCCATATCCAAGTTAACCACTTGCTTGGCCCCGCCAGCCACTGCAGCCACTGAAAAGCCGCAAGTGTAGGCAAATAAATTAAGCACCTTTTTGTTTTCGCTTTGCTTCTTCACCCAATCGCGGCCATTACGCATATCAAAAAACAATCCCGTATTTTGTTTTTTGCCAAGTGACAACTCAAACTTTAAGCCATTTTCTGTAACTACCACTTGCTCATCAAGGCTACCAAATAATACCTCTACAGCATTGTCTACGCGGTACCTATGCTGGATGAAGACACAAGTTAGCTGCTTTTGAACCAGCTCACTGTGGATTAAGGTGTGAAGGCAGTCACGAAGACCTTCCATCCAAGCATCATCCTGCTCCTTAAACACAGTGCACATGATTTGACCTGACAACCAATCAATAGAAAGCTGCTCTAACGATGGGTAACAGCGGCCTCTGCCGTGAAAAAGACGCACAGCCTCATTGGGAAGTTCTGTTAACTGTGAAAATACTTGCTGGACAGGGGAAAAATCAAATTGCATAGCTGACATCGATAAGATAAGAAACAAAATATAATTGTACTCGACTTAGCTCGATTGCCAATGAGAATTGAAACCACACCAGAATAATAACTTTATAATTAAAAATTATTTACATCATTAGGAAGGTAATGTAGGTTACTATTTGTGCATTGATGCACATAATAATGATCTCTATTTAGCAGAATAATATATAAGAATACTTTGAAAGCTAAATTGAGCACCAAAAATAAAAACAGGAATTTCATCATGCGTTTAAAACTATCAAAAAAATCTGTCAAATCTCTTTCGATCCAGCGTCCTATCGATGCAAAGCAAACTCCACACATTGCGGGTGGTTATTTAGGCTCCTGGACTTGCCCTGGCTCTCAGCCTTGCCAAGATAAGTTTGAATAATTACGAATAAGAGAAAGGGCGACTATATATCGCCTTTTCTGCACTAATATACTTTCTGGTTTTTTTCATATCACAAGCTGAAATATTAGCTCTCCGTATTATTTTACTGTACACCGACAAGTGGCACGCGTACTCTTCACTCTTTGACTATTTTGCTACTGAGAGTAAGTTCATGAGTACCGCATTTTCTCGCCGTTTTGTGACCCTAGTTGAGCAATTTTCTGGCGGTAATAAACGTCAGTTTGCCGAATTAACTGGTAAATCTCCTTCACATATTTATCGTATTTGCCAAGGGCTGGGTCGCCCATCAACGGCATACCTTGAACACTTATACAGTTTATTCTCTGTGGACTTAAATTGGTTACTTACCGGTGTACAAGCTGCTGATACACCTGCTCAACATAGCCAAGAAGATCTACTCGTAGTACCTAAACTAGACGTAGAAGCCAGTGCGGGTTTTGGTGCCATTAATGGTCAAGAAGACGTCACCGAACAATTTGCACTAAATAAACGTTGGTTACAATCACAGCTAGGAGTTCATAGCGACCGCTTAGCTTTCGTTTCTGTGCGTGGTGATAGTATGCTACCGACCTTAGAGCATGGCGATATGGTACTGGTTGATTTAAGCCAACAGCAACCTAGTAAGGCCGGTGTCTATATTATTCAAACTCAAGATGGTCTGATGGCTAAGAGGCTTCAACAAAAATCAGATCATATTGCTGTGATCAGTGATAACCCCGATTATCCAAGCTGGCAAATCAACTCCCAAAATGCGGAACATCACGGCGTAGCTGGACGCATTGTTTGGTGTGGCCGTAGTTTGTAGTTGTCATCTTTGATGTACTGCTTTGATCGACAAAGTAGTACATCACATTCACTAGACCGATATTCTCACATTAATTAATAATATTTCCAACAATACATACGCATCTAAACTGCATCAAAAAACGTTATGGACAAGGCAAAGAGGATAACCGTCACAAATAGGAATCTTTGATCTCCTATCCGCTTGCTAGAAAAATGACTTCACCCATCGTAGAGCAAACCCTCTCCATCTTTATACCCAAGTAAAGTACAAAACAGTGCGAAGCGCTGGCATTCGTTTCGCGTAAGGTGATTAACGTGCAAAAGGTTAGCGACAGCGAACGAAGTGAGTACGCTCTTTTTGCGCAAGGTGAATATCGTGCAAAAGGTTAGCGACAGCGAACGAAGTGAGCACGCTTCTTTTGCGCAAGGTGAAGTGAGCTATTTTAGTTGTTGCCGAGGGACTTAAACGCAAAAAAGCCCGACTCTTTCGAATCGGGCTTTCTTTTATTTGGCGCTTTTGGTGCGCTACGCAGTAGAATGTCCTACTTTCACATGGGAAAGACTCGCCGTCCGCCCC
>NZ_JASJUU010000023.1 GCF_030125375.1 Pseudoalteromonas umbrosa
CGTATACTTTTGCAAGTACGTTAGTGATTGCTGCTGTTAGAGTTGTTTTACCGTGGTCAACGTGGCCGATTGTACCTACGTTTACGTGCGGTTTCGAACGTTCAAACTTTTCTTTTGCCATGACGGAACCTATAAGTTTTTGTGTATCTAGATTACATATAAAAATAATCCACGCGCGCGCGCGGGGACTATGTTTATTCTTTACAATTATAAATGTTTTTGTGACAAATCAAAGGAAGTATTTGGGAAGATCCGGAGACTGGTGCTGATAGGCAGATTTGAACTGCCGACCTCACCCTTACCAAGGGTGCGCTCTACCAACTGAGCTATATCAGCACACCAGAAATCTGGAGCGGGCAGCGGGAATCGAACCCGCATCATCAGCTTGGAAGGCTGAGGTAATAGCCATTATACGATGCCCGCTTTAGGAACCTGTTCTTAACTACCTCAGAACCGTCAAGAATAAAGTGGTGGAGGGAGCTGGATTCGAACCAGCGAAGGCTGAGCCGTCAGATTTACAGTCTGATCCCTTTGGCCGCTCGGGAACCCCTCCACATAAAAATTCTTTTCTAAAGCGTGTTCTAAATCTTGAAAAATGGTGCCGACTATCCGAGTCGAACGGATGACCTACTGATTACAAGTCAGTTGCTCTACCAACTGAGCTAAGTCGGCACTGCTTTAGTACGGGGCGAGATATTAGAGCAACCGCTGACACTATGCAACAGTTAAATCAAAAAAAATCGCAATTTCTTGTTTAAATGCTCATATTTACAACAAAAACTCTACTATTTAATCGTTTTGTTGATATTTGCGCCAATAAATCAGCCCTTGCATGACCAAGTCATCAAAATAGATACCTTTAGGATCAAGGTGTTGCTGAATAAGCTCGCCATATCCACCCGCATAAATGAGCTGTACTTTTTCACCCATTTGCGTCACTGCACGCTCGGCCAGTGCAACAGTCGCACTCAGCGCTGCATTTTTTACCGCATTGGGCGTATTGGTCCCCAGCTTTGTATCGAAAAGCGTATGCGTATCACTGAATACTTTTTGTGTATTGGCCACCAAGCTGTCGATCATCATATCTAATCCAGGCAAAATCCACCCCCCTTGGTGCTGACCCGTCGCATCCAAGACATCGACTTTAGTCGCTGTTCCTGAGTCAACAATCACACAAGCTTGGTTGGGAAACAAATGAAAGCTGGCAACCACGGTAAGCCAACGATCTATGCCTAAGTTTTTAAATTCTGCATACGCACATTTTAGTGCGCCTAAAGTAGGTGAGACTGAAGCAAATAGATAAGGCACTTGATGAGACTGGGCTTGTTGCAATATCGGCGTTAAGTCCTCGTTACTGCCGACTTGCGCTATCAAGACTTCATCGATTTTGTGCCAAGGCACTTGCGCTTCATTAATAAGCACAATCTCACCTTGCAACTCAGTTGCAACTTTCACGGCGGTATTACCAACATCAACGAGCAAACGCATCACGACTCCTTACGCAGTGAAATTTCACCACCATAATAAGTTTTACGCTCACCATCTTGGCGCAAGATTAAACCGCCTTGATGGTCAATGCCCTCACAGATCCCCCGCCACTGCCTTTGCCCGGTACTTAAACTGACTACTTGGTCACGAAACGCATTCAACGCATTCCATTGTGCGACCATGTCACTTAAGCCATTTTTTTGATACATATGAAGGCGCTTTTGCAAACATAGGGTCAACACTACGGCCAACTGATTTTTATCTATCTCTGATACATGCTGACTTAAATCAGTCCAAGCTTGGTCAATATGTTGAGCAGCACTGTTTGGCATAGCCACGTTTAAACCAATACCAATCACCAGATGACATGGCCCTTCCATTTGCCCATCAAGCTCTACTAACACACCCGCCAACTTATGCTCATTAATATAAATATCATTTGGCCATTTAAGCTGTACACCCAAATCATACAATGCGCTCAGTGCGTCATGTACAGCCAATCCCACTGCCACAGACACGCCCATGGCCGCCTGCATACCGTCCTCAAAATGCCAGTAATAACTGTAATATAAATTGGCACCAAACGGAGATTGCCATTGCCTGCCGCGTCGACCTCGACCAGCTTGTTGCATTTCTGCCACCAGCACCTGCCCTGATGTTAACGCCGCGTCTTTAGACTGAATACGGCGCATCAGCTCACTGTTGGTCGAGTCAATGATGGGCTGCACTTCTATGTGACAAGGTTTATCGGTCAACGCCTGCCAAACCGGTATGATTTTACTTTGATCTAGTAATGGTAAGCTATGATTTAAGCGATACCCTTTGCCAGTGACTTTAAAAATATCAATACCCATATCTTGCAATGATTTTATATGCTTTGAAACAGCAGCACGGCTTATCCCCAGCTGCTCTCCCAATGCCTGACCAGAAATAAAATGATCTCGGCTCAGCGCACTTAATATTGCTAATTTATTTCCAACAGGTGCTTTAACCATGCATGCCCCCAACTGAGTGTTCTCCTTGCGCTGCGATCAGACGCACTTCAGGCATTAACGCAACCGCAAACTTACCCCATACCGACTGTTGAATATGCTCAATCATGGCGAGTAATTCAGTGCCATCACCCTGTTGGTCATTGACCAGTACCAGTGCTTGCTTGTCATACACGCGGATACCACCAATACGATGGTCTTTTAAACCGGCTTGCTCAATCAACCACCCAGCGGCCAGTTTCACTTTGCCCTTTGTGACCGGGTACATTGGCATATCAGGGTATTGCTCTTGCAATGTATCGACTAATTGCGCTTCAACAACTGGATTTTTAAAGAAGCTACCCGCATTGGCGCACACTGTTGGATCAGGCAATTTACTGCGTCTTATTTGTATCACTCGATCAGCCACTAATTGTGGACTAACAGACTGTCCCTGCAACGCTTTCAATGGTCCATATGCCAATATCGGTTGCCACTGCTTGGGGAGTTTAAGCGTGACCTCCGTGATCACAAATTGGCCTTGCAATGGCCCTTTAAAGACCGAGTCACGATAACCAAACTGGCACTGAGCTTTATTAAGCTGTACAAAATCTCGCTTTGCAATATCAAAGCCTGTTAGTGAGTCAAAGACATCAGCCAGCTCCACACCATAAGCGCCGATATTTTGCACCGGTGCTGCACCGACGGTACCAGGTATTAATGCCAGATTTTCAAGCCCGCCTATGCCCATATTCAGTAATTTGATCACCAATTGATGCCAGTTTTCACCTGCGGCGACACGCACATGATAATGCAGCTCGGTTTCGGAGATCTCGATACCACGATTTGCTATCTGTAGTACGCTGCCTTGGAAATCTTCTAAGAAGACGCAGTTACTTCCCTCTCCCAAAATAAAGAAAGGTGGTTCAAAATCTATTTCTTTTAACTGCTCTGGCGCCTCAACCACCACCAATTTTTGGCAATGAGAAGGCAAAGCAAACGTATGTAAGGACTGCAAAGCGTGCACAGAAAGCACCTATAAACTACCAATTATTCCTCTTAGTTTACCTGATTGATTCCACTAACGCATCCAAGTGCCATTTACGCTGTGAAGTGGTATAACAATGCGGATACTCAATCATGAGCAAGGATAAAAATGAAACTCTCAGCCTTAACATTCGGCCTCACATTGGCAGGCCTCTCTCATACTGTTTTGGCGGCAGATGCCGTCGACGAGCATACTTTTGCAAACCTAAAAGACGTAGTAAGCACGCACTTACACCTAGACCTTGATATCGACTTTGAAGACAAGCAACTCGAAGGGTTTGTTGAGCACACTCTAGCATGGCAAAACAGCCATGCTCGTACACTGGTACTGGATACCCGCGATCTTGAAATAGATAAAATCCTCTATCAATCACCACAGGGAAAATGGCTACCCGCACAGTTCACGCTCGCACCGCGCAGTGGGGTGAAAGGCGCTAAGCTCACCATCCAATTCAAGCACCAAGCGAGCAAAGCACGAATTTACTATAACAGCTTACCACAAGCATCTGGCTTACAGTGGTTAACGCCAGTGCAGACTGCAAGTAAAACTCACCCTTTCATGTACAGTCAATCTCAAGCAATCCATGCAAGAAGTTGGATCCCAGTACAGGATACTCCCGCAATGCGCACCACCTATACAGCACGTATTCAGACACCTAAAGATGTCCGTGCAGTCATGAGTGCTGATAACTCCGAAGCATTTGTGAAAGATGGTGACTACTGGTTCGACATGCCACAGGCTATTCCACCTTATTTAATCGCCATTGGTGCCGGTAACCTTGAATATAAAGAAATGTCTCATCAAACGGCAATATTCGCAGAGCCGCAAATTCTCGATGCTTCTGTAGCGGAATTTAACGACACACAAGCCATGATAGATAAAACCAATGCCATGTATGGTGAATACGCATGGGGTCGCTATGACTTGCTTATGTTGCCACCGAGCTTTCCATTTGGTGGTATGGAAAACCCGCGTTTGTCATTTATTACGCCAACCGTAGTTGCAGGTGATAAAAGCCTCGTTAACTTAATAGCTCATGAACTGGCGCACTCTTGGTCAGGTAACCTAGTGACAAACGCGACTTGGGAAGATCTATGGCTCAATGAAGGTTTTACGTCTTATGTTGAAAACCGCATCATGGAAGAGGTGTTTGGTCGTGACCGCGCTGTGATGGAGCAAGCGCTAGATGCAGCTGGTCTACGCGCGCAGCTCAAAAACATTCCTTTACCGGATACACGATTAAACTTAAAACTCAATGGTCGCGATCCCGATGATGCCTTCAGTAAAGTGCCTTATATCAAGGGCCAATTATTCCTTATTTATTTAGAAGAAAAATTTGGTCGTGAAAAATTTGATGTGTTCGTTAAAGGTTATTTTGACGCTTATGCATTTAAGTCTCTGACCACAGCAGAATTTGTTCAATACCTTGATAAGCACTTATTGCAAAAGCATCCGGGTATCGTTTCATTAGAAAAAGCCAAAGAATGGATCTATCAACCGGGCTTACCAGCCGATGCGCCAGATCCAACCTCTGATGCTTTCAATCAGGTTGATAGCCATATGCAAGCTTGGCTTAGTGGTAGCAAGTCTCTAAATACATTGCCTACCAGCAACTGGACGGTGCATGAGTGGCTGCACTTTTTAAATAACCTGCCAAGAGATCTAGCTTTGGACAAGATGGCAGCACTGGACAGCGCATTTAATCTGACTAATTCAACGAATGCTGAATTAGCATTCGCATGGTATATGTTGGCAGTTGGCAATGGCTATGAGGCTATTTACCCTGCACTAGATGCGCACCTAAGTGGCATTGGCCGACGCAAACTTATCGTTCCTTTATACAAAGCACTGGCAAGTACTGACAAACGTGATTGGGCCTATCGTGTTTATCAAAAAGCACGTCCGGGATACCACCCATTAGCGCAAGGTACTGTTGACGCTATATTTGAATAAGTTCCGGCGGAGATAAGGCAATGCTTTATCTCCGCATGCTTTTTTACGCTTGTTCGTTAGCGCTGTGCATCAATGGTCGTTAAAAACGCAGCACGTTGCTCAGGCGTTGCCTGTTGCCACCAAAACTCCAACATAGATACGGCATCGGGCTTGCCAGCACTGGGCGCGACTTGTTCCACTTTCTCTTTTATTTGAGTGGATGGTTTTACCGGCGTAGGCGCTGACTCGCGGACGACAGGTACGGGCGCTACGACAGTCTGTGCGTTCACTTGCTTCGCTACGACTTTACTGCCTTTTTCTGGCTGCAGCCAAATTTTTGGTGACTTGGCAAAAGCTCGCGCTTGCTCAACATTATCGATTGGCTGTAAACGTACTTGATAATCATCATCTGTGATGCTTACTTCCACCCAAAATGGCTTTGAGTCCACGACCTCATGCTCATCATAATCGAGTTCAAATAAGTCTGAATACTTCACTTTTATACGATAAACACCCGCAGACAAGTCTAAAGTTCGGACTTTGTTAAAAAATGAGTGCTCTATTTCACGATCATTGACCTGCAATGGCAGCAATTCTTCTGGGAAATTTACTTCCCCAGCAACAGAAAAACCACTATAAAGTGCTATAAATATTCCAAATATACTAATTTTCTTCATATTTCCTCTTTATTTGATTGCTACCTTGGTAGTGAAAGGTATTTGTGCCAAATTTAGTTACAATTATGAACAAGCGTCAGTTGTAATTTCCCTTGTATCTTGTTGAGTCCACGCTATGCTGAACAGCTAAACTAACGTATATAAGGATAAAAGTAATGGCCCAAGAAACGATTTTTACAAAAATTATTAATCGTGAAATACCTGCAGATATTGTGTACGAAGACGAAAAGGCACTTGCGTTTAAGGATATTAATCCTCAAGCACCTTTTCATGTATTGGTGATACCAAAGCAGCCAATCGCAACAATTAACGACGTAAATGAAGAAAATGCACACTTAGTTGGGCATTTACACTTGGTAGCGTCTAAACTTGCGAAAGAGCACGGATTTGCTGAAGACGGTTATCGCGTTGTAATGAACTGCAACAATGATGGTGGACAAACCGTATACCACATTCATCTACATGTATTAGCTGGACTTGAAATGGGCTGGCCTCCGTACCAAAGTAGGAAAAAAGTAGTATCTTAAATTATTCTTTGTTAAAAAATGTAATTAACTAAGCTATTACTCTACTAAAATAAATTAATAATATAATCAACAAGTTGAAGCTTTCACAAAATAAGGGCGTTTACAAAATAGGCTGTTGTGCCAAACTTTATATTGTAATGTTCTTTTTATTGATGAAATTTCTAATACAAAAGGTCTGATTCACGTGTTAGCATTGCGTTATCAGACAGAATGAGAGTGTTTTTCAAATGAGCAGTACTGCATTTTTATTGCTAGATAAAGAGCCTATCAACACGATAGGAATAAACGTTTTACAGCCCCTGTTAAAAACGCAAGGGTTAGACGTCGTCACAGGAACTGATATTTCCGAAGTACCTGAAGATACTCGGTTGCTTTTTATTGAAACAGCAGTCAATGATGCATGGGGCAAACTGAAAGAGCAGTTAGTTAACCTCAAAGTAAGTTGCGACATCGTGCTGTTCAACTTAGATGAAAACCCTGAGTTGGCTAATCGTGCATTGCTAAGCGGTATTCGCGGGGTGTTTTACACCACAGACAATGCAGACGTCCTGATGAAGGGGATCCGCTTACTGATGGAAGATCAGTTGTGGTATCGCCGTGAGATTATGTGTAACGCGTTGAATCGCATGCTGCAATTCAACAAAGATGCTTTGCACAAGCTGACTGAAGGTGACATCGAGCCAGTTAAGCTCACTAAACGAGAAAAAGCAATTATCTCTCTAATGAGTAAAGGTGCTAAGAACAAAGAAATTGCAGAAGATTTGAATATCAGCCCGCACACGGTTAAAACACACTTGTATAGTGCATTTCGTAAAACCAAATGCCGTAACCGTATCGAGCTGTTGTCTTGGGCACAGCAAAACATCCCAGACGAAATACGCTAATACTCACTCGAGTACACTTGCAAATTCTGTAAAAAAGCATGCACTTAGCATGCTTTTTTGTTTTCTTCCTAACATTTAATCAATTCACTTACCATCTCATTATTTTCTCGGCTCATTGCTTTACTGCACTTAGTCTTCGCTCTATCCTAGGTACGTCTATTAATTGTTAACAAAGCCCTATGTTGGACCATAAAACCCTGTATGTAGCCAGTGCAGCCATGACGGCGATGATGACGCTGATCAATTATTTAACTTGGCGTGCCAACAAAAATACGCCAGGTGTACTGTTATATATTTTTTACCCGCTCATTTTATTTGCAGCGATCTCAATGTTTGCACTACACAGCTTTTTGTCTCAGTGGCAGACAATTGGGATTGCCAATACCTTATTATTTTTGGCATCCATCATACATTGTTGGGCAATTAGTCAGTTTTTAGGTCAGCGGGGTATTGAGTTCCGAACTTATTTATTTGCGACCTTGGCCTTGCTGTCCGCACTGATCTATTACGCCATGGTCGACGATAATTTGCGAAAGCGCATTCTAATCTCTGACTTGCAACATATCGTCGAAGCCATATTGCTGAGCTATTACTTTATCCGCTATGCCCGTAAGCAATACCCTAATGGCAGCATCGTCTATTTAATTGTTTTGAGCTTTATATTCACCGCCTTTATTGGCCGCTCGCTGTTTATGGGCGACATTGACCAAGTGTCTTTGTTTGTCGACCCTTGGTTTTCAATTGCGATATTTTTCAATGGCGTACTCGCCCCCATATTTTATGCAACCGGTATGGCACTGCTGTGCAACGAGCGACGGGAGCTAAACCTCAATAAATTAACGGAAAAAGCACAAAAAGACCTCGAAATTCGCGGCTTATTTTTATCCACCATCAGCCACGAGATCCGCACCCCATTGAACGGTATTCTAGGCAGTGCACAGCTGGTCCTTAACCGCAGTCATGATCAACATAGCAAAGCCTATTGCGAGGCCATCATCAATTCGGCTGAATCACTCAACTTATTGATAGATAAAGTACTCGATTATGCCAGTTTAGATCAAAGTGACGAAGTGCTCTCTTCCGAAGATGTTGAATTAAAAAGCTGGCTCGATAACCTCTGCTTACTAATGAGCCCACTGGCCGAGCAAAAGAAACTCACTTTTACCTTACTTTATGATTTGCCAGACCAAGTTTGCTACTACTGCGACCAACAAAAACTGCGGCAAATTTTGCTTAATTTAGTGGGTAACGCCATCAAATTCACCGACAAAGGCGAGGTCAAGCTGCGCGTAGAATTACTCGAAGAAGCCAATATGTCTCATATTGTGCGCTTCAGCGTCGTCGACTCAGGCCCGGGTATCGAAGAGGAAGATATCGACAAGCTGACCGAACCTTATGTGCAGAGTAACGCTGGGAAAACCAAAGGCGGAACAGGTCTTGGCCTTGCTATCACTGCGCGCTTGCTGAGTAAGTTAGGTAGTCAGCTTGAAATTATCAGTGAGCTTGGTAAAGGCAGTTCATTTAGCTTTGATGTGAGCCTGCCCGTCGGCGAACTGAGTTTAGTCGAACAGCGTCATCACAACCCAGAATACCCGACCGGACTCTCTGTGCTATTAGTGGAAGACTTGGATCTTAACCGTAAAATTGCCATCGAGTTTATGGCTGCGGACGAGCATAAGATCAAACTCGCGTACGATGGCTCAAGTGCCATTGAGCACCTCAAAGAACATGTCTTCGATGTGGTCTTATTAGACATGAACTTGCCTGATTTTACAGGGCAAGAAGTACTGAGGCATTTACAAACTATCGAGCACAAAAACAAACGTACACCGTTTTTGGCCTTTACCGCCAGTTTAAGCCCAGAAGAAATCAAAGAATATCTTTCTCTTGGTATCAAAGATGTGGTGGGCAAGCCCATCAAGCAAGAAAAACTTCGCCAAGCCATCAGTGATTCACAAAAAGCGCAAAAGCCAGATATGCGCGTTGAACTCAGTGACACACTATACGACGACACTGCAGTTAACTCTCTGAAGAGCGGTTTCAGCGAAGATGAAGTCTCATCTATTTATAACGAGTTTGTTCTATCTGCACGAAATAAGTTAATCCATATTCAGCAGCTTCTCAGTGAAGATGAAGAGCAATGCATTAAATCACTGCACCGCCAAGCTAGCACCGCACTGCAACTTGGCTTTAATCGCTATGGATTAGCACTGAAGAAAATCGAACGTCGCTTACTAGATGGTAAGTCTTGCGATGATGATTTAACGCAAGCGATGGCCTTGTGGCAAAAGAGCCTCGAAGCCTATTTGCAATTTGTCCGCCAGCAAACGCTCAATTAACCCTATCGGCGCAGCATTCAATCATGAATGCTGCACCTACTGTGAAAAAATCCCCCCACTAAAGAATACTTTTCAGTGTGAACAGCCAAAGTTTGTATAAAAATACTGCAAAACTGCCGCATTTGAGCGCACTTTTATCGCCACCTTGTCGACTTTAGTCAAAAAATTCGCCATTCTACGCGGGTAAATAAAAATTAGCTCACAGCAAGACAAGAAACCAACACTCAGCGACAGACTGAGACTTGGCTTAAAAAATAGGAATACACCATGGCACTATTTAAATCACCGATTGCCATTGCTATCGGTGCCGCATTGATCGGCTTAAGTACACCAGCACTCGCCTCCGCTGGTGCACAAGACACTACAGCAAAATGGGATGTGCTTGCACCTCCTGGTGAAAAGCAAACAATCACCATAGACACCAATGAAACCACGTGGAGTAATGTGGATGTAAGCCCAGATGGCAAGCACGTTATCTTCGACATGTTAGGTGATATTTATGTCATGCCAATCTCTGGCGGTAAAGCAACTGCAGTGACTGCGGACCGCGCATGGAACTTCCAGCCGAAGTTTTCACCGGATGGCAAACATATCGCGTTTATTTCTGATCGTGCTGGTGCTGAGAATCTGTGGGTAATGGATATTAATGGCGACAACATGCGTCAGGTGTCTGATGAGTCACACAACCTTTTACACAACCCTGCTTGGTCTCCGGATGGTCAATATATCGCAGTCAAACAAGGTCAGGTAACAGGACGTACTATTCCAGGTGGTTCGATTCGTATGTACCACATTTCAGGTGGTAAAGGCGTATTAGTGCGTGAAAGACTACATGGCGCAAAATCACAGAAAAACATTGCTGAGCCAGCTTTCTCTGTGGACGGTAAAAAGATCTACTATTCAGTCGATGCCACGGCTGGTGTGCAATGGCAATACAATAAAAATGCTCTGACATCTGTATTTGAGATCCGCTCATGGGATTTAGCGACAGGGGAAGAAGAAACGGTGATCCGTGGTGCCGGTGGTGCAATTCGCCCAACGCCAAGTCCAGACGGTAAATCGATTGCGTTCGTAAAACGTGAAGACAATGGCGAGAAAATGATCAGCGCTTTGTATGTCAAAGATTTAAAGTCAGGCATTGAAACACAAATTTTCACCGGTCTTGATCGCGACTTGCAAGAAGCCAATGGCGCGCAAGGTAATACTCCAGCGTTTGCTTACACACCTGATGGCAAAGCCTTAGTATTTTGGTCTGGTGGTGTCTTCCATAAAGTAGACATTGCAACTAAGCAGGCACAAGTTATTCCAACACGCGTAGTGGCGGAAAAAGAAATCACCCCTGCCCTAAAATTTGCTGTAGACGTTGCCCCTGATAACTTTAAAGTCAAACTGGCACGTTGGTCACAAATTTCACCAGACGGTGAAACAGCGCTATTCCAAGCGCTAGGTCATTTATACATCAAAGACATTGAATCAGATAAAGTACGCCGTGTTACTAAGCAAAACGATCACTTTGAGTTTTATCCAAGCTACTCTCGTGATGGTAAATACATTGTATACACCACGTACGATGACCAAGAACTAGGTAGTATTCGTATCGTTTCTGCAAAAGGCGGAAAAGGTCGCGTCATTACGCAAGAGCCAGGTCACTACACTTCACCTAGCTTCTCGCCAGATGGTAAAAAAGTACTGTTCAAAAAAGTCACTGGTGGCTACCTACTCAGCGGTGACTGGTCAATGCACCCAGGTATCTATATCGTTGATGCCAAAGGCGGTGAAGCGAAACGTATCGTAAAAAGCGGTGACAACCCACACTTTGGTGCTAACCCAGAGCGTATTTACTTCTCAGTTGCTAGCAGTAGCACCAGCAGAGAGCTAAAAAGTGTTGATTTAAACGGTCATGAAGAGCGTAGTCACTTCAAAGGCGAATTCATCTTTGATTATAAAGTCTCGCCAGATGGCAACTATGTTGCATTTATCGAGCACTTCAACACCTTTGTCGCCCCATTCACTAGCACAGGTAAAACACTGTCAATTAATAAAGGTGGTAAAGCCTTCCCAGTGAAACAAGTGTCAAAATACTCTGGCGACTTCTTAAACTGGAAAGCAGACAGTAGCGCATTAACTTGGGCATTTGGTCCAAACCTATATCAGCGCAAACTCACAGATACTTTCTCATTTGTTGACAATGCATCTGATAACCTAGATGAACTAACTGCAGAAGGCATTGATCTGAGCTTCGAGCAGCCTTCAGACAAGCCAAAAGGCTTGTTAGCACTGGTTGGTGGTAAAGTCGTGACAATGCGTGATGCTGAGAATCAACAGGAAATCATCGAAGACGGTGTGGTACTGATTGAAGATAACCGCATTATCGCCGTAGGCGCTCGCAGCGACGTAACTATTCCAAGTGCAGCGAAAGTAATGGATATCAAAGGCAAAACCGTGATCCCTGGTTTAGTCGATGCCCATGCTCACGGCAGCTACGGCAGCCATAACTTGCAACCTGAGCAAAACTGGAACCAGTTCTCCAACGTTAGCTTTGGTGTCACGACCATTCATGATCCATCAAATAACTCTAACGAAGTATTCTCGATGGCAGAGCTACAACGTGCAGGTTTGACAGTCGCACCACGTATTTACTCTGTGGGTCGTATCTTATATGCAGGTGAAGCACCTGGTTACAAAACCCCAATCAACAACTTAGAAGATGCCCAGTTCCACGTTAAGCGTTTAAAAGACGCTGGCGCAATTTCGGTGAAAAGTTATAACCACCCTCGCCGTGATACTCGCCAACAAGTGCTAGAAGCCGCAAAGCAAATGGAAATCATGGTGGTACCTGAAGGTGGCTCAAAGTTCCAGCAAAACATGAACATGATCATCGACGGTCACACGGGCCTTGAACACGCATTGCCAATTCCAAATATCTATTCAGATGTCACGCAAATGTGGAGCCAAACTGAAGCAGGCTTTACACCAACTTTCAACGTGGCATATGGTGGTATT
This sequence comes from Pseudoalteromonas umbrosa, assembly GCF_030125375.1. Classification (GTDB taxonomy): domain Bacteria; phylum Pseudomonadota; class Gammaproteobacteria; order Enterobacterales; family Alteromonadaceae; genus Pseudoalteromonas; species Pseudoalteromonas umbrosa. The sequence goes on from NZ_JASJUU010000023.1 coordinate 12,870, forward strand.
AAAGGTGAAGACTACTTCTACAACACAACCAATGTGTGGGAAAATGAGCGCCTGATGAGCTTTGTGCCAGAGTATGTTGTGAAACCAATGTCTATCCGTCGTGAAAAAGCGCCTGAGCACCACTATAACCATATCAATGCCGCGAAATCAGCGAAACAACTGCGCGATAAAGGCGTAACCGTGCATATAGGTGCGCATGGTCAACGTGAAGGCTTAGGTGCACACTGGGAGTTATGGTCAATGGCACAAGGCGGGTTTACGCCTTGGGAAGCTCTGCGCAGTGGTACGATTGATGGCGCAAGATACTTAGCAATGGACCATGACATTGGTACTATTGAAAAAGGTAAGCTTGCGGATCTGGTTATCATCGATGGTGATGTACTGAACGACATCCGTGAGTCTGAAAAAGTGACTTACACCATTTTAAATGGACGCGTCTATGATGCTGCAACCATGAATGAAACCGGTAATTACCAGCGTAATCGTCAGCCGTTTTTCTTTGAGAATGGTAACAAAACGCCAATGCACCCAGATACTGAAGCGTATATGGAAGAAAAAGCGCATAAGTATCACTGGAAACATTGATAACTACTTTTCGTAAAAATTTAAGAAGCAGCGCACGCTGCTTCTTTTTTATCTTTATCAGCATCATCAAAAATTCACACTGTCTTTTTATTTCATCTTTCTTATTCATGCAATAGCGCAATCGCAGCACTATCAAGCGATGCTGTCTTGTATTTATTTTTTTGTGCAAGTTAAAGAAACACCTAGCGCCTAGATCTTACTGAGAACTGTTCTACACTAAGCTTAAATCTGTATGTTTATTAGCCACAATTTTTTTAGGGTTATACCTGCTTGGCCAATAATCTGTTCACAGTGCAATGCAGCAAACAGGCATCATACTGATGTCAGAAATACAAGGATCGGAGGGCAATTTTATGTCTCGCATACACCAATTTTTAAAATCACTCGATCTCGCAAAAAAGCTCATGGCCGCTTTTTTACTTGTCGCCCTCATCCCCGCCACTGTCATCATTACTTTTTCTCTTATTCAAGCTTCCAATACCATCAGTGAACAGGTTTATGCCCAACTGGGTGCCGTGGGTAAAGTCAAAAAACGCGCCATAGAAAGGCATTTTAAAACAGTTGAAGACAAGCTTCACGCCTTAGCCATCAACCCCTACCTGATACAAGCAACACAAGACTTGCTCGATGGCTTTGACGAAACGCAAGCGGCCCAAACCATTCCTAGTAACCTACAACAGTTTTATCAAAACGCCTTTTTACCTCGCTTTGAACAGCAAACAAATAGTAAGGTCGCGCTCAATTCATTACTAGACTCACTCTCTGGTCAGGGCATGACATTGCAGGCACGCTATTTAGCAGATAATCCCCACCCAATCGGTGAGAAAGATGCACTGAACGCCACAGGGCATTTAGATGCCTATGATCTTGCACACCAGCGCCACCATGAATTTTTCCGCGAGATCACTGACGTTTACCAACTTTATGATATTTTTATCGTCGACAATTACAGCGGCAATATTGTGTACTCAGTATTTAAAGAAGTCGACTTCGCGACTTCTTTGAGTACAGGCCCATATGCCAATAGCAGTATCGCCGACGTATTTAATCGCGCCCTAATCGAACAAGACCAAATGCTATTTGCAGACTATGAGCCATACTTGCCCTCATTTAATGCGCCCGCAAGCTTTGTAGCCATGCCACTGGATTTTGATGGTATTTCTCAAGCCACCTTAATTTTTCAACTTTCCATTGACGCACTGAACGACATCATGAGTGAGCGCCATGGGCTAGGAGAAAGTGGTGAAACCTACCTTGTTGGCCCCGACGGGTTAATGCGCTCTGACTCTTACTTAGACCCTATTAACCATTCTGTTGTGGCTTCTTTTGCAAACCCGGATAAAGGCACCATCGCAACAGAGTCCTATCAATTAGCTATGCAAGGGCAGCAAGGACAAAAAGTCGTCACCGACTACAATGGTAACCCAGTTCTCTCCGCTTACAGCGACTTACAAGTATTTGATGTGAGATGGGCCCTTTTAGCAGAAATTGACGAAGCTGAGGCATTTGCCCCAGTCGGCGCGCTGCGCCAAACTATGGCGATTGTCATGCTCGTGAGTATTGGCGTAATTTTGTTAACCGCTCTTTGGTTTGCCAGAAGCCTGGCTCGCCCCGTGCACAATTTAGTCAGCACTATGCGCGAAGTGCAAACGCGAGGGGATTTTTCGCTGCGTGCTGAAGTCAGCTCCCGAGATGAGATTGGTCAAAGCGCACAGGCCTTTAATTCCCTGCTCGATGCCTTGCAGCTTTCCATTTCCGAAGCGAACCGTGTACTCAATCAAATGGCCAAAGGCAAATTCAACGATCGGATAAGCGTGCCGTGTAATGGCGAGCTCAAAGAGTTAAAAGAAGCCACCAATGAGTGCTCCTCCAGTTTGCAAACCGCATTAACAGAGATCAACTTGGTCATGCAAGCAATGGCCAAAGGACGATTTAATCAACAGATCACTGCTCCGCTCAGTGGCGACTTAGATATGTTAAAAACCAATATAAACAGTTCTGTGATCTCTATTGACGACACCATGAACGATATTGTCAATGTCATGAGTTGTGTTGAAAAAGGAGAATTTAAGCAGCAAGTCACTGTCGAAGCGCGCGGCAGTTTGGCCCGCTTAAAAGACAGTGTGAACAACTCTATACAGGCATTGAGTGGCGCCATTGATGAACTCAGCTTAACTATGAGCGCCATCAGTAATGGAGACTTTTCGAAACGGATAACCCACCCACTGTCCGGTCAGCTCGCGCAATTGAAACATGACACCAACTTAAGTATGGATAATCTCGAAGCAATTCTTAAAGACATTGGCAATACCATGGCCGCGGTCAGTGAAGGCGACTTCAAACACCCAATAGAAGCATCAGCCAATGGCCAATTGGGACAATTAAAAGCCAATGTAAACCTGTCAATCGCAAGCTTGGATCAGGCCATCAGTGAAATTTCATCTGTTATGATGGCCATCAGTCATGGCCGCTTTGACCGCACGATACAAACGCCTTTAAAAGGGCAGCTTGCAACATTGCAAAACGACATTAATCATACCGTCAATAATTTAAGCCAAGTTGTCGAAGAGCTTGCCAGTGTCATGGCGGCGATGAGTGAAGGCGATTTTTCCCATAAAATCGAGTCCTCATTGCAAGGCCAGTTACTGCAACTAAAAGAGGATGTTAATAGTTCCATTGATACTATCTCTACCGCCATTCATGCTGTGACAGACAGCTTAAGTGCTATCGCAAGAGGGGATTTATGCACCTCAGTCCAAGGGCATTACCAAGGCGTATTTGCCACCTTGCAGCAAGACGTAAATACCACAACACACAAGCTCACACATGTCATTGAGAGTATTCAAAGCGCAGCAAGCTTGGTTGCTCACAGCACCGAAGAAATAGCCGCAAGCAATGCGGAGATCAGCCGACGTACCGAAGAGCAAGCAGCGAATTTAGAAGAAGCTAACGCGAGTACTGGGCACATTCTGGAGGAACTAACTCAAGTCGCTTTGCAATCAGAAACTGCGGTCGAGAAGTCACACAATGCAGAATATATCGCCAAAGAAGGTGGTACGCTATCACAAGATACCGTGCACGCCATTGGTGAAGTCAATGCAGCCAGCAAAGACATCAATGAAATTGTCTCTGTGATCGATGAACTGGCGTTTCAAACCAATTTGTTGGCATTAAATGCTGCCGTAGAAGCTGCCCGCGCAGGGGAGCATGGACGAGGCTTTGCAGTCGTCGCCAATGAAGTGCGCGAACTGGCTGGACGCAGTGCATCATCGGCAAAGCAAATCAAAGAGATCATTGCCAACAGCAACGATAAAGTGCAGCAAGGCACCACGCTCGCCAATAGCTCAGGTGAAAAACTCGGGCATATTGTGCAAGCCGTTGCAGATGTGAATCAAAACATTGTGAGTATCAATCGCTCTACTTTGACGCAAAAGCAAGCCATTGCAGAGGTCGATGTGGTGGTGCAAAGACTCACAGATCTGATTCAAGAAAACTCTGCCATCACCGAAGAGACCATGGCGGCTGCAAAACGTATGGCTGCCCAAGCAATGGAAATGAAAAACTTACTGGGGTACTTTACACTGCCAGACGATGATCATGCACAATCCTCTGAAGTGACCACACCTCAGCAAGCCCTATTGGTGCATCAATATAATGTCTAGTGATAGGGAGCAGCGTAAGCTGCTCCAATTTATAAAGTGAGGTCAAATGTATCCGCATCTAAATGTGCCGGAAACTGGCGTTTAAACTCAGCTAATTTGGCTTTATCGAGTGTAACTGTCACAACACCCGCAGTATCATCAGCGACGTGTGATATAGGCTGGCCTAAATAATCTAGTGCCACCGTGCCGCCGTTATGAGCGACGCCTTTGCCATCTTCACCAATGCGATTAGCAGCTAACACAAAGCACTGATTTTCAATCGCTCGAGCACATAATAATGTATCCCAAGCATGGCGTCTTGCCGATGGCCAGTTTGCGACATTCACCATCACGTCATAGTCATTTTTACTGCGCTGGAAGACCGGAAAGCGCAAGTCATAACACACTTGAGGCAATAGCTTAAAGCCTTTTATTTCAAAGATTTTTCGCTCGCTACCTTGTACTACGTGGTCCCCTTCATTGCCCAAGCAAAACAGATGGCGCTTATCGTAACTGCGCTCAGTACCATCTGGCCAAGTCCAGTAAAAGCGATTGGCTTTTTTACCTTTATGAGGCACCAACACAGAACCCGCGACAACACACTGCAAACGATTCGCCAGCTGTTGTATAAATGACCTCGCCTTCTCAGCTTGTTCATCAGTTGCCTGTTGTAATGCAAACCCAGTGGCAAAGGTCTCAGGCAGCAATAGCAAATCACTAGGAGGCACATCAGCAACCAGCTTTTCAATCGTTGCGAAATTCTGCTCTGGCGCTAACCAAGCAATATCATATTGCACTATATTTACGGTTAAAGTTGACATAATTTCTCCGCTGCAGCGATTAAGGTCTCGGTTTCTTTAGCAAAGCATAGGCGAATAATTCTATCGCCATTAGGCTTGTCATAAAATACACTTAACGGGATCGCCGCCACACCAATTTGCTCAACCAATTGCTGGCAAAAAGTCACATCATCTACGTCTGATATATCACTGTAATCCAGTAACAAGAAATACGTGCCTTCACTTGGCAGGATCTTAAAACGGCTTGTCGCCAGTGCCTCAACCAGTACATCACGTTTTTGTTGATAAAACAGCCCTAATTCATCCACATGTTCAGGTGCATCTCGCAGCATATCAGCCAAAGCCAATTGTGCAGGCGTAAAGCTTGAGAAGTTCACAAACTGATGGATTTTTCTAAACTCAACCGTCAAATTTGCAGGTGCAATACAGTAACCCATCTTCCAACCGGTACAGTGGAAGGTTTTACCAAAACTAGATACCACAAAGGCCCGAGCTGCAAGCTCAGAGTCACGTAAGACACTCAAATGCGGGGCATCATCAAAGGTAATATGCTCATACACTTCATCACTGATCAGATAAATATCATGCTTATTGAGCAGCGCTTTCAATGCATCGAGATCCGCTTGTTTCAGTGTTTTTGCACTTGGATTGTGGGGGCTATTAATAATAATCGCACGTGTTTTTTGTGTCACAGCTGCACTGACTTGTGTCCAGTCAATGGCATAATCTGGTGCACACAAAGGAATATGTATCGTGCGACCACCGGCCAGTTCAACCGCAGGGCGATATGAATCATACGCCGGGTCAAATACAATCACTTCGTCACCTTTGCGTACTAGCGCCTGAATCGCCACAAACAAAGCCTCAGTCGCACCTGCAGTGACCGTCACTTGTGCCGCGGCATCAATGTCTTGCTGATATCGACGCGCAACAAGTGCCGCAATCTCCTGCTGTAAAACTGGCAACCCAGGAGAGGGGGCATATTGGTTATATCCCGCTAACGTATGTGCTGACAGCGCATGTTTGAGCTGGCTTGATGTATCAAACTCAGGAAAACCTTGGGAGAGGTTCAGAGCACCATGCTCATTAGCAAGCCCTGTCATGGTAGAGAAAATACTGGTACCAACGTCTGGTAATTTACTTTCCATTTTGTAACTCTTTTGGTTATGGCGTAGGCGATAAAGCGATGCTATCATTGCCAAAGATAGAAGTATAGCCGTCCAAACCTCTTAGGATGATCGAATATGCAAACAAAGGCAGCAAAACAAGCGCTCATAGATGCTGGCCGTTGGGTTAGCCAACAAGGCTGGGTGCCCGCGACTGGCGGCAACTTTTCTATGAAAACCGATGATGGCTTTGTCGTCACCGCCAGCGGCTTTGATAAAGGCCACCTCACGCCAGAGCAGTTTTTAGAATTAGACCAGCATGGCCAAATCGTCTCAGGTGATGGTAAGCCCTCAGCTGAAACTGCCTTGCACCTCAAGTTATATGAGTTACAACCGCAAGCTGGATGTATCTTACACACGCACTCAGTCGCGGCGACTGTCCTGTCACGCTTTATACGCAGTAACCAGTTTTCAGTGACAGGCTACGAGATGCAAAAATCACTGTCTGGAATTAAAAGTCACCTAGATACGCTATCCATTGCCATCTTTGATAACGATCAGGATATTCCCGCATTGGCGGCACGGGTTGCCAAGCACCATGAAACATACCCAGTCACACATGGGGTTTTGATCCGTGGTCATGGTTTATATGCACTGGGCAACAGCATTTTTGAAACTCGCCGTCATATTGAGGGGCTAGAGTTCTTGTTCGCCTGTGAATTAGAGCGAATAAAATTAGAAGGAGCAGTAAAGTGATAAAAGCCATTCTCACTGATATTGAAGGCACGATTACCCGTATTTCATTCGTCAAAGACATTCTTTTCCCCTATGCCGCAAAGCACTTAGCTGATTTTGTTAAAGCATCGCAAGATGACCCTCAGGTGCGAGTTCAACTTGATGCCGTCAGAGCAGAAATCGCTCAGCCAGAAGCAAGTTTAGATACCGTGATAGACACCTTACTTGGCTGGATTGAAGCAGATAAAAAAATAACGCCACTTAAACAGTTACAAGGTTTGATCTGGCAAAATGGCTATCAACAAGGCGACTTTACAGGCCATATCTACCCAGATGCCCATGCCTATTTGACTGCACAGCATCAAGCAGGCACGGCACTGTATGTGTATTCTTCCGGCTCAGTAAAAGCCCAGCAACTGCTTTTTGCTCATTCAGATTATGGCGATATACGTGCCTTATTTAGCGACTATTTTGATACCCGAGTGGGTGCAAAGCAGCAATCTGAGTCTTATCACAACATAGTGCAAAGCCTGCCTTTTGAAGCAGCTGACGTCCTATTTTTAAGTGATGTCGTCGCGGAACTTGATGCGGCCAAAGCAGCCGGCCTACAGACTTTACAGCTGTGGCGCGATGATCAACCCAAAAGCACTCACCATGCTTTTATCACCAGTTTTGAGCATATTTAAAACGAGATACCGTCATGAGTTACTTACATATCTATCAAGAAGCGCAGCCACAAAAAGCGACGTTCCAAAGCGAAGAGGCAAGTATTATTGCTGAAAAACTGGCTGAGGTTGGGGTGCGCTTTGAGCAATGGCAAGCAACACAAGTATTAGCAAAAGAAGCCACTGAAGCCGATATCATTAACGCATATAGCCAAGATATCGAGCGCTTAAAAGCACAAGGGGGCTATCAAACCGTCGACGTCGTTGCACTACAAAAAGGTAATCCAAATGCGCCAGCGATGCGCGAAAAATTTCTTTTTGAACATACCCACAGTGAAGATGAAGTGCGCTTTTTTGTGGCCGGGTATGGACTATTCTGCCTGCATATCGCAGATAAGGTCTATCAAGTATTCTGTCAGCAAGGAGACTTGATCTCTGTGCCAGATCACACACCACACTGGTTTGATATGGGCAGCGACCCTGAATTCACCGCTATTCGCCTATTCAACAATACTGAAGGTTGGGTTGCCCAAGAGACAGGCTCAAGTATTGCCAAGCAATTCCCGCTTCTAGATTAACCCCTTACTCGCGAAATGCACAGCAGGATACTGCCCATGCCTGCTGTCATCATTATAAATTAATAAATTCCGGTGTGGTGTAAACACCACTATCAAACACCCACCCAGTCACCAACTTCGCTGGCGTTACATCAAAAGCAGGATTATACACTTCAGCCTCAGAAGGTGCCCACTGGCATTCACCAAAACTGCCACTCACTCCGGTCACCTCGCCCGCACTTCGCTGTTCAATTTCAATATCTCGACCGCTAGCACAGGCCGGGTCGAAGGTAGTTTTAGGTGCTACCACATAAAAAGGCACATTGTGAAAATGTGCTAACACAGCCAAATTATACGTGCCCACTTTATTTGCAAAATCACCGTTTGCCGCAACCCTGTCAGCCCCCACGAATATCTTATCGACCTTGCCCGCAGCCATTAAAGACGCAGCCATGCTGTCACACAATAAAGTATAAGGGATCTGCCAACGCGCAAGTTCATATGCGGTTAAACGGCCACCTTGTAATAAAGGACGCGTCTCATCTACCCAGACATGAATATCACCATGGCGCTGCATCGCTTGGAAAATCACACCCAGAGCCGTGCCAATTCCCGCTGTAGCGAGCGCCCCAGTATTACAATGGGTCAAAATATTATCACCGGCATTAACTAGATCCACCCCATGCTCAGCAATACGCGTACATAAAGCCACATCTTCTTCGAATAATTGTTCAGCGACAGTGACCACTTCGGTAACATTTTGCTCGCTATGTACCACCGCTCTAAGTCTGTCCATACAGTGTTTTAAATTTACCGCCGTCGGACGCGTGGCTTCCAAGTCGTCTATCGCATGAACTAAATCTTCCCGAGAACTCCCCTGTTCGGCAAGATAAGCAACCAACAAAGTCGCAGCTAAGCCAATTAAAGGCGCGCCCCGCACTTGTAAGTTATTAATAAGACCTTGCATTTCATTGACTGTTTGGCAGATATGCCAAACTTCTTGATGCGGCAACAAATATTGGTCAAGCACCTGCACTTTTCCATCTTGGTACTTCAAGCTTTGAGCGATTAAATCTTTCATGTTGATTAAAGGGTGTGCAATTCTAATTACTGCTCATTCTACATAAAGATCTAAAGATGTATAGACATCTAAACATTTAAAAATATAGAATGCCAAAAGTTACTTTAATTTTTGGTGAATAACAGTGAGCAAATACGTTGCCTTAAATAACGACACGGCCTTAAGTTACGTCCAAGAACTGGGGCAATTCTTTCCAGCAAATGCAGAACTATCCTGCTATGAGTTTGGGGATGGTAATCTCAATTTGGTCTTCCGCATTCAAGATACAGAGAATCGCAGTGTTATTTTGAAGCAAGCGCTGCCTTATGCTCGCTGTGTCGGTGAAAGTTGGCCACTGACATTAGACAGAGCCAGAATTGAAGCCAGCGTATTAAAAAAACATGGTGATGTTTGCCCTGAGCACACCGCGCAAGTTTTACATCATAATAGTGAGCTCGCTGTCACCATATTGGAAGACTTGGGTGATATGGCGATTTTGCGAGGTGAGCTGAATCAAGGTAACACATTCAAATACTTAGGCACACACGTTGCAACTTACCTAGCGAGAACCAGTTTCTTCTACTCAGACTTTTATTTATCTGCTGCAGAAAAAAAAGCGTTAGTACAAGAGTTCACCAATCCTGAACTTTGCTCAATTACTGAAGACTTATTTTTTGATGACCCTTACCGAGTAAATGAACGCAACAATTATCCGCAAGCGCTAGAAGATCAAGTGTCTCTACTGAGAGACAATCAAGCCTTGCTGATTAACATTGCTCAATTGAAGAGTAAATTCTTCTCTTCACCACAAACTCTGTTACACGGTGACGTCCATACTGGCAGCGTGTTTGTATCAGAAAAAGATACTAAATTTATCGACCCTGAATTTGGCTTTTTCGGCCCAATAGGCTTTGATTTAGGCTCTTTTATCGGCAATTTGTTACTTAACTATTGTGCACAAAATGGTCGCGTTACGGAAGCGCCGAAGCGACGCGACTTACATTCTTATTTATTAAATACCATTTCTATCTGCTTACAAACATTCGAGCAGCAATGGTTAACATTGGCCCGCACCCACACGAACGATTTATCATTTCAAGCGCCGGGTTACGCCGAACAATTTTTACAAGCCGTGCTGCAAGATACGATGGGATATTGCGGTACCGAACTGATCCGTCGCACTATCGGATTGGCGCATGTCACCGATATTGATGAGATTGAAGATGATGTGAAACGCTTAGCAGTACAAAAGCAAACCTTACTTCTTGGCGAGCAATTGATTTTAAATGCAAAAAGCTGCCACTCAACCGATGACTTTTATCAGCTAATTATCAGCTTTGTGCACTGATTAAAAAGGCCGCTTCATAGCGGCCTTTTTAATTTACTTTTGCTTTTGCGCTTGTTCGATATATTGCTCGATTTGCGCTTCAAGTACAAATAGCGGGACAGAGCCATTTTTCAGTATCTGATGGTGAAATTCACGAATATTAAACTGCTCACCCAGCGCCTGCTCAGCTTCTGCGCGCAAGCGTCTGATTGTCAGCTCTCCAATTTTGTATGACAGCGCTTGACCTGGCCAAGAAATGTAGCGATCAGTTTCTGTTTTTACATTATGTAGAGACAATGCTGTATTATCTTGCATAAATTGCATCGCCTGCTCGCGACTCCACCCAAACATGTGCATACCTGTGTCCACAACTAAGCGCGCTGCACGCCACATTTCATAAGTAAGTCGACCGAAATTACTATATGGGTCTTGGTAAAAACCAGCTTCCAAGCCTAAATATTCTGCATATAACCCCCACCCTTCACCAAATGCTGAAATGTATTCATTGCGATACTCAGGTAAATGTGTGAACTCATCATTTATGGCAATTTGCAAATGATGACCCGGCACCCCTTCGTGCAAGGTCAATGCCTCCAAAACATAGAGAGGCCTTTTATCAAGCGCGTAAGTATTTACCCAATAATAGCCAGGATCAGTGTCTTTCGATGGTGGTAAGTATCTTCCAGTTGTGTACTTAGGCGCGATACTATCAGGCACTGGGGCTACGCCATAAGGGACTCGAGGCAAAGTAGACACATAAAAGAATTGTGGCAGTTTAGCGTCCATCTTCTTGGCGATAAATGATGCCTCTTTGAGCAACTCTTCAGGTGTCTTAGCATAAAACTGCGGATCGGTACGCAAAAACTCTACAAACTCAGCAAACGAACCTTCAAAGCCTACCTTTTCAATGATGGTTTCCATCTCACTGCGAATACGCGCCACTTCCTGCAAACCTAACTCATGGATTTGCTTAGGCGTCATATCGGTTGTCGTGAAATGCTTAGCACGATTGATATAAAATGCTTCACCATTGGGTGTACTCGACCAAGCAATGTCTTTTTTTGCAGCTGGTCGGTATTCATTGACGAAAAAGTCTAAGTAACTTTGATAAGCAGGGTGAGCGTAATTGACTATCGCTTGCTTAGCTTGCTGCTGAAGCTGCATAAAAGCTTCATCTGATATACCCGCCTGATTCGTCTTAAACGGTGCATAAAATGGCGAGCGCTCAACATCATCAATGGCGATGTAAGCCTCTATCGAGGATTCGAACCCCTGCAGTACAACTTGCGGTTGAGTCAACCCAATTGCCATGCCCTTTCGCATCCAGTCCATCTGCTGCGAAAAATATCGCGGTAGCTGCTTAATCTGCGCTATCAATTGTTGATAACCCTGCTGTGTAGAAAAGTCATGCTCACGGATTTTGAATGACATGTCTGTATGGAATCCAGATTCCGATAGCAGTGGCACATAATGATGTTTAAAGTGGTACTTATCGACTTTATTCTGCACCTGTGCGCGCAAAATTGCGAAGTTAATTTGATTCTCTGCACTTAATTGTGTTGTGTCTATCACATCAAACTTATCCAGCAGTGCTAAACGACGCTGATTTTCGCTTGCTAAGTGTTCTGGAGACATATCAGGCAACAAAAATAGCTCATCTCGTGACTTGGTATGATTGGTACTAATATCAGCACGAAACGCCATCACTTGCTCGGACAACGCCATAAAGGCTTGATCTGTGTTATTCTGGGTCATCTGGCAAGCAGACAAACTGAGTACCAAAGCAATGGCACTAAGTGGTTTAAAAACGGCGTTCAACACTGAGGTTCCTTAACTTTCGCTGGGGTATGCACCTTAACGAAGGCACTTGTCTCTATGCAAGTATAATCGACCAAACATCTTGCAAATGCGATCATCGATACTACACCACATATACAAAGGACAAAGTTGTCGATAAATTCGCCTAATAGAATAAATTGGGTAACTTTTTACCATTAAAAGGGCAAATTTTACTTTCAAAAAGTCACAATTACGATTAATGTAGCGGGGCTTCAAATAGGATGAAATCATGACTTGTGCCAAAGGACGTTAAGGCTTCAAGATTAACTTTAATGTGTGGTAAAGAAGTAGATGACGTTCCATGATCCAATGGCAATAGCCCAAGAAAAAATGACCAAGGTTTGTCATTTTCTGGAACTGCACGCACTGCCTCCTACGCCATTAAATTATCAAGTTGCTTATACTTTTATAAGTCGGACTAACGACGCCTTAACGACACGCTTAGAAAGAGATCTGCGTGGTAATGTTGCCATAGACACCGTCTACATTGAGCAACTGTACTTCGAGTTTATCTACACAGAACATCAAGAAGAATTGGCGGTATTAAAAGAAGTCGACAATGTCATCGACGAATTATCCGCGTCCTCCTCACGCTCGCATCAAAGCATCACAAAATTCACACAAAGCATTCGTAAATGCCACAGTGAGTTAGACCCGCAAGATATTGCCAAAAGCAAAAAAGCGCTTGGTGAATTGACTCAGCAAACAGAGCGTTATATAGAGCAACAACAGCGTTTTAAGCAGAGCTTACAAAAAGCCAGAGCTAGCCAAAGTCAGCAGTACATGGTGCTCAATAAAATACGAAAGCAACGTTTGATTGATCCACACACAGGTCTTTATAAAAGGCACTACTTGAATCAAAAAACTCAGCTTTGGTTAGATCAAGAAAAGATGTTATGTGCAATTTCCATTCAAGTAGATAACCTCAGTGATTTTAGTGAGCGATTCGGTGACATGATTGGCGAAACCGTTTTACAACGGGTTGCGCATAAGATCAAAAAATATGTGTTAGAAAGCGGTGTACCGGGTCGCACAGGCAAGCAGGAATTCACCATTTTGCTGGCTGATATCGAGCCTGAGACAGCCAAAGTTATCGCGGAAAAAATCCGCAAAGGCGTTGAAAAGCTCAAATTCATTAGCAATAAAGGCAATGTGCAATTTCCAGACATCCAACTGGCTATCGGTATTGCCAAAAGGCAATCAGAGCGAGATTTTAACGAATTGGCAAGCCAAGCTTCATTTGCTGCGCAAAAGGCACATGCGTTAGGACGCGACTGTTATATTTCAGGAGCCCTGTAAGCGCTTTTGTGCGATAAAATTTTGCGATTAACGCACACTATAAATTGCACCTAAGTGTCGCAATCAAGTACACTATACCCATCTAAACTGTGTCACCAAGGCCAACATGAAAGAAGAAAATCGCGATACCACCCACTTTGGTTATAAAACCGTAGAGTCCACTCAAAAAGAGTCTTTGGTTGCAGATGTTTTTCACTCTGTCGCAGCCAAATACGACATCATGAATGACTTTTTATCCTTTGGCATACATCGCCTTTGGAAACGTCAAACTGTGGCGTGTGCTGGGGTTCGAAAAGGTCATCGCGTATTAGATTTGGCAGGTGGTACAGGTGACCTGACAGCAAAGTTCAGCCAACTTGTTGGCGATACCGGTCAAGTAATCCTTGGCGATATCAATGACTCAATGCTGAAAGTTGGCCGCGATAAACTACGTGACCTTGGCTTAGTTAATAACATTGAATATGTACAAATGAACGCCCAAGCGTTGCCATTTCCAGATAACAGCTTAGATGTCATTACTATCGCATTTGGATTACGTAACGTCACAGACAAAGACGAAGCATTGCGTTCAATGTACCGAGTTCTAAAACCGGGTGGTCGATTGTTAGTGCTAGAATTTTCTAAAACAGATAACGAAGCGTTATCTAAACTTTATGACTTCTACTCATTTAACATCTTGCCAAACGTCGGCAAAATTGTGGCAAATGACAGCGAATCTTACCGCTACTTGGCAGAATCAATCCGCATGCATCCAGACCAAGAAACTTTAAAGGGCATGATGGAAAACGCAGGGTTTGAGCAAACAAGCTATCAAAACTTCACTGGCGGCATCGTTGCGCTGCATAGAGGGTTCAAGTACTAACACAAGTAAAGGGTAAGTTTATGTGGGTATCTGTTTTAACGGCCATCGCCGAGCAAGCTGTAAATCGTCTCTTAACTCTTGAGCCAAACCTTGCTGCAGATTTGCAAGGCGCTGCACATAACGTACTGGCGCTGACATTAACCGATTTAAACTTATCCTGCGCTCTGCACTATAATGGTGAATACTGCTTCGTATATGGCAACTATCATGATGATGCTGATTGTCACATCACCACCTCTGTCGATTGCTTAGGTGAATTGAAAGACCCAAGTCAATTGACGCGATTGATCCGCAGTGGCAAATTGGATTTGGAGGGTGACCTTCACCTTGCACAGCTTTATAGCAAAGCATTCGGCAATTTAAATATTGATTGGGCAGAGCACTTATCGCGCTACCTTGGTGATGCTGGCGCTGAACACTTAGTGAGTAGCGTAAAAGCGTGCAACAACAAAGCCCAATTACATAAAAAGTCATATCAGCAAGTCATGACTCAACTGTGTCAAGACGAGCTCAACGTCACCATTCACCCTCTGGAGCTACAGCAGTTTAAAGCACAAACCAGAGCCCTTTCATCGCAATTGGCTGCACTAGAACAGCGCATTAATGCACTAACAGACTGACTTTAAGGAGCAGGAATTGTCCATCGCTCGCCTATATCATATTGGTAAAACATTTCTTAACTATGGCCTAGATGAGCTGCTGCCTCAGCATTTGCAGCCTTGGTACGCTAAGTACCTTCGAAAGTGCCTATTTTGGCTACCCAATAAACACCAAGATAAGTCTGAAGGCGCGCGTTTACGTCTGGCATTGCAAGCTTTAGGGCCCGTGTGGGTTAAATTCGGCCAAATGTTATCTACTCGACGTGACCTATTACCTCATGATATGGCACAAGAGCTGGCACAATTGCAGGACAATGTCGCATCATTTGATGGCGAAAAAGCACAGCGGCTTATCGAGCTAGCGCTAGAGCTTGAACACATTAGCGACTTATTCGAGCATTTTGAGCAACAACCTCTGGCTTCAGCCTCCATTGCTCAGGTTCACACAGCGCAACTGCAAACTGAACAGGGTTTGAAAGACGTGGTTGTGAAAGTGATCCGCCCTGACATAGAAAAGCAGATCCTCGCAGATCTGTCCTTAATGGAGCAATTTGCCAAAGTGCTTGCTGGCTTAGTGAGCGAAAGCCGTCGTTTAAGGCCTGTTGAAGTCGTACGAGAATATCGCAAAACCTTGCTCGATGAGCTCGATTTAATGCGTGAAGGCGCCAACGCCATTCAACTAAGACGTAACTTTGAAGGATCTGAAGCCTTATATATTCCAGAAGTCTATAGCGATTACTCAAGACAAAACGTATTAGTGATGGAGCGCATTTACGGTATCCCCGTATCTGATACTCAGACATTGGAAGCGCAAGGCACTGATATGAAATTACTTGCAGAGCGAGGCGTTGAAGTCTTCTTTACGCAAGTATTCAGAGACAGTTTTTTCCATGCTGACATGCACCCTGGCAATATTTTTGTCTCCTATGAACACCCTGAAAACCCTCAGTATATCGGGATTGACTGCGGTATCGTTGGTACGTTAAATCGCGAAGATAAGAGATATTTAGCTGAAAACTTTATTGCTTTTTTCAATCGTGATTATCGCCAAGTGGCTCAGCTTCATGTGGACTCAGGTTGGGTGCCAGCAGACACTTGTGTGGAAGAGTTTGAATTTGCAATTCGCACTGTGTGCGAGCCAATTTTTAATAAACCACTGGCAGAAATTTCATTTGGACATGTCTTAGTCAATCTGTTCAATACTGCAAGACGTTTCAATATGGAAGTACAGCCTCAACTGGTGCTGTTACAAAAAACCTTGCTATACGTTGAAGGATTGGGACGTCAGCTCTATCCACAACTCGACCTTTGGCAAACCGCAAAGCCCTTCTTAGAACATTGGGTGCAAGAGCAAGTAGGTCCCCTCGCAGTGGCCAAGAAACTATACCAAAATCTACCTTTTTGGGCTGAAAAGATGCCTGAATTGCCCGATTTAGTTTATCAAAGCTTGAAACGTCAGCATCATCAAGTACCGGCACCACAATCTGCGATAAGTAAGCAAACAATACAAAGCGTTTTATTGGGTATGGCAGCATCCACTTTTGCGATCATTGCTGGTCTGTGTTTTATCGCTGAGTTAAATGGTGCAAGCCTAAGCAGTGCGCTTTTTGCATGCTTGCTATTTATTTGTGCATGGCGTAAAACAGGGTGATATTTTATACGCGCGGCGTATAATCAAATTAGTAATTACAAATAAGACGTAAACGGAGTCGTTATGGGATTAGGTGGTATCAGTATTTGGCAACTATTAATTGTTCTTGCAATCATTGTATTGCTTTTTGGCACTAAAAAGTTGCGTGGTATGGGTGGAGACCTAGGTAACGCCGTTAAAGGGTTTAAAAAAGCCATGTCTGACGATGAAAAAACAGAAGCAGACAAGCCAAAAGACGCCATTCAAAATCAAACCCAAAACAAATCTACCAGCACTGAAACTGATAAAGAAAAGGTTTAGTTTACATGGGCATGTGGGAGCTCGTCGTCATATTGATTGTCGGCTTAATTGTATTAGGACCAGAGCGTTTGCCGGTGGCTATACGAACGGTTAGTCGCTGGATCCGAACCGTGAAATCTGTTGCTAATTCGGTGAAGGCTGAAGTGAATGAAGAGCTCAGAGTACATGAGTTGCACACTAACCTTAAAAAAGCTGAGCAACAGAACATGAATAACTTAGCCCCCGAGCTGCAAGAGTCCGTGGATGAGTTGAAAAAAGCGGCCGAGTCAGTGCGTCATAGTTATCAAACGGATACCACGGACACACAGTCGAAAAAAGACTAATCCCTCAGAAGTAACAGGAATACCCATGTCAGAATCGGACAACAGCGGTTTTATAGGTCACCTAATTGAACTCAGAGATCGCCTAATTAAAGCCCTCTTAAGCGTATTGGTGATCTTTCTATCCTTGGTCTATTTTGCCAACGATATCTATGCATTTGTCGCAAACCCACTGGTTTTAAGTTTGCCAGAAAATGCCACCATGATAGCCACAGATGTCACCGCCCCTTTTTTTGCACCGTTTAAGCTGACCCTCTTTGTCTCTTTGTTTTTAGCGATCCCTTTTATATTGCATCAGTTTTGGGGCTTTTTAGCACCCGGCTTGTACCAACATGAAAAGCGCATGCTCATGCCCATTCTGCTTTCTAGTGTGGTGTTGTTTTATGCCGGTATCGCATTTTGCTATTTCGTGGTTATGCCTATTATTTTGGGCTTTTTTACCGCAGTTGGCCCAGCTATGATGACTTTATCTCCGGATATCAGCAGCTATCTAGCCTTTATCCTCAAGTTATTTTTCGCTTTTGGCGTCGCTTTTGAGATCCCAGTCGCCATTATGCTACTGTGCTGGAGTGGCGTTACAACGACTCAAAGTTTAAAAGATAAACGTCCTTATATCGTAGTAGGTGTATTCGTGGTAGCCATGTTTTTAACACCACCCGATGTGCTATCACAAACCTTACTCGCTGTGCCCATGTTATTGTTATTTGAAGTCGGCATCATCCTTGCGGGTATATACAGCAAAAAGTCTGAACAACAGGAAATGAACAATGAATAAGTGGGTCACTTTACTTGCATTGGGTGTCTCGCTCTGTGCTCACGCCCAAAATGAAACGCTTGGACACTTGGTTCAGTGTCAATCTATTGCATCCGACACTAAGCGCTTGCAATGCTATGACCAAGCAATTACAAAACTTCAATCTAAGCAGCCAGTGGCTAACGTACCTGCTGCGCCAGTTGCAAAAAGCACACTGAGTAAAGAGCAAAAACAAGCACGCTTTGGGATAGAGAATAAAACCATCCAAAACGAACAACGTGTCGACAATATTGAGGCTACAATAGTAAAGCTGGCTAAGTCAGCACATGGTGTTCGTACCTTTGAGCTCTCAAATACTCAAGTATGGAAGCAAATTGGCAGTGATGCTTTTTTTGCAAAGCAGGATGATACGGTCACCATAAAACGCGGCTCATTTAACTCATTTTTGATGAGCAAGTCGGGCTCAAATCGAACAATTCGCGTAAAAAGAATAAAATAAATGCAAACGATGATTGATGCTGGTGTCAACTTAACCAGCTCACAATTTGACAAAGACAGAACTGACATTGTCGCAAGGGCCAGAGCAAATCATATCAGTAATATGTTATTAATTGGCTGTGACCTTGCATCAAGTGAGCAAAGCCTTGCTTTAGCGAACACTCACCAGCTTGTCAGTACTGCTGGTATACACCCTCATGATGCCAAGGATGCGCCAAATGATTTCATTGCGCAAATTACTCAATTGGCAAATTCTCCTCAAGTTGTCGCAATTGGTGAATGCGGCTTAGATTTTAATCGTGATTTTTCACCACGAGATATACAAGCCCATGTATGTAATGAGCAATTTGCGCTCGCGCAACAGCTCAATATGCCAACTTATATTCATGAGCGAGATGCACATGAGCATATGAAAGCTTTGTTATCTGGGCACCAAATAAAGGGCGTATTGCATTGCTTTACAGGCGATAAGCAAGCACTTAAATTCTATCTCGATTACGGTTTAATGATTGGCATTACAGGCTGGGTATGTGATGAAAGACGCGGTCAGCAACTACGCGAATTAATCTCATACATTCCAAATGATAGACTGCTTATTGAAACGGATGCACCTTACTTACTGCCTAGAACACTTTCCCCAAAGCCCAAGTCTAGACGTAATGAACCGGCATATTTATCAGCTGTTGCTACGCAAATAGCCGAATTGAAAGGGACAGATTACGCAACCATTGCAATGCATAGTTCTGATAACTTCAATACGCTCTTTATGACGAATCAATCGAGTTATTAATGATGAAGTTATGGTTACTGTTCGCGCTGATATTAAATACGTTTCCGGCAGTTGCCAGCATCTTCATTGATGCAAACTCAAATCCCCATGTTTTTGAACTCCCAGCGCAGTTTAGACACCAAGCTTCACTGCCGTTTAGCTATACAGTAGCCCCCCAGAATACACTTCAAGATTTGCTCAGTAGCAACACTACTTGGCATTATCATGATTCTGGCGCACTTAATTTAGGTGAAGTAGAGCAGCAAGTTTGGATAAAAGTTGTATTAAGAAACGATAGTTTAATTGAAATCCCACTTTTACTCAGTGTGAACAACAACCTACTGGATAGTATTACAGCCTACATAATGCAACCAGATCATGCCGTCTTAACGCTCGATTTAGGTGATAGTCGCCCTCTAATGCAGCGGCCCATAAAACATGAAGCTCAACTCATCCCATTGGAGTTACCTGGTAAACGACAAACCACACTCTATTTAAAAGTGAAGCACCACGGTGCACTCAATATTCCACTTAGTCTCTGGCACCCTGTAGAATATCTAAAATATAAGAGTAAATTCAACCTTATCTATGGCATTCTAGCGGGCTTTTTGCTGGCCATGATAGCGACCAACTTTACCATGTATAGCTTCACGCGGCGCAAATACTTCCTCCATGGCACCCTGCTCATGACGAGTGTTTGGTTACTATTAGTTCACTTATACGGTTTTGGATACAGATATCTCTACGCAGACTGGCAGTGGATGCAACAGTATGGTCAGAGTATTCTTGTATTACTTTCAACTTTAGCCATGACCCCAATTATACGCAGTCAAATATTACCCATCAGTAGCGCCCCCAGAATTGATAGTGGTCTAAAATATCTACTATTAAGCGGCTTTGGTATTACCTTACTGTGTACATTTTTACCAATTACGCTGGCACTCAAAACCGCCTATATCTTTGCCATTTTAGCGGTTGTTTACTTTTTTGTGATCACAATCAAAGCTTCACCACAAAAAATCAGCAAGAAGGTACCTGCGCTTACTGTCCACCTGTGTTTAATGATATCTTTGTGCTATCAGTTTGGTTTTGAACTTGGTTTACTATCAGGTGCGTTGCTAGAACGTCCCGTCACTTATATTTGCTCCTTATTTGTATGTGCTTATATCAGTTATGCGCTGGCTAAACAGTACATATCAGAGCGTGAGCGCCATATCAAACTGCAGGAGCAAAAATTAGCGAAGACGCGCGCTGAAGATGCGCTACTCAAAGAAAAGTTAAGTATTCAAGAACAGGCTCAGCAAGACTTAGAAAGTAGCATTGATGAGCGCACATTTGAATTACAAGTGACTCTACGCGAATTGGAAGAAAAAAACCGCGAGCTAGAGCGACTCAACATGGAAGACCCGCTTACTAAAGTGAAAAACCGCCGCTATTTTGATAAGCGACTGATGATGGAAGTCAGACGTTCTCGTCGTGAGCAAACCACACTTAGTGTGATCATGCTTGATATTGACCATTTTAAGCGCGTCAATGATGTATATGGGCATCTAGCGGGTGACCAAACCATATGCGCTTTTGCCAATACAATTAGCAAACACCTAAAGCGACCTCATGATGAAGTTTTTCGGTATGGTGGAGAGGAATTTGTTATTTTATTGCCTAATACAGATGCCCATGGCGCTTTAGAGCTGGCAGAAAAAATTCGTCTCGCAACGGCAACATGTACTGTCAATATCGCAGATCAAAATATTCAATTCACGACCA
This sequence comes from Pseudoalteromonas umbrosa, assembly GCF_030125375.1. Lineage (GTDB taxonomy): Bacteria > Pseudomonadota > Gammaproteobacteria > Enterobacterales > Alteromonadaceae > Pseudoalteromonas > Pseudoalteromonas umbrosa. The sequence continues at coordinate 34,004 of NZ_JASJUU010000023.1, forward strand.
GTGCAGGTTTGTATAGCGACATCGCCAAAGATACACAAAACCCAACTTTATTTACCGACTTCGCCGATAAAGCACTGTATGAAGCAAAGCAAAGTGGGCGAAATCAAGTTTGTATTTATCAACACACCTAGGAGACTTAATGTGGCTCAATCAGGACTAGATCTTTTTCCTTATACACGTATGCGTCGCATGCGTCGCGACGACTTTTCTCGTCGTCTCATGTGTGAAAACACATTGACTGTTGCTGATCTAATTTATCCTGTGTTTGTTTTAGAAGGCACAAATTGTCGTGAGTCCATCCCCTCAATGCCAGGTATTGAGAGGCTCTCAATTGATTTATTAGTAGAAGAAGCAAAGCAACTAAATACTCTAGGTATCCCTGCGATTGCCATCTTCCCAGTCACTCCTGCGGACCAAAAGTCATTAATGGCTGAAGAAGCATATAACCCTGAAGGGCTTGCACAACGCACTGTAAGAGCGCTTAAGGCTGCTTGCCCAGACTTAGGTGTGATCACAGATGTAGCATTAGACCCTTTCACTGTTCATGGTCAGGATGGCATTATTGATGAGAGTGGTTATGTGATCAATGACATCACAACAGAGATCCTCATAAAACAGGCATTATCTCATGCAGATGCAGGTGCTGATGTCGTCGCGCCTTCCGATATGATGGATGGCCGTATTGGCGCAATTCGCGAAGCCTTAGAAGCCGCTGGGCATATTCATACTCGCATCATGGCATACTCTGCAAAATATGCGTCAAGTTATTATGGTCCTTTTAGAGATGCCGTTGGCTCTGCAGGCAATCTCAAAGGTGCTGATAAAAAGACCTATCAAATGGACCCTGCAAACTCAGACGAAGCAATTCGAGAGGTTGCTTTGGATTTACAAGAGGGAGCGGACATGGTTATGGTAAAACCTGGCATGCCTTATCTAGATGTGGTTAGACGCGTTAAAGATGAATTTGGAGTACCAACTTTTGCATACCAAGTCAGCGGAGAATATGCCATGCACAAAGCTGCAATCGACAACGGTTGGCTGGCAGAAAAGCCCGTAGTCATGGAGTCACTATTAGCATTTAAACGCGCTGGAGCTGATGGCATCTTGACTTACTTTGCCAAGCAAGTCGCATTATGGCTTAATAGCAAATAAGCAAGAGTGAGATTCAAAAGAGCAGCCATCTGCTCTTTTAATTGACCATTGGATGTCCACCTAAACAGGCTCACTGTTATTTTTACTTAGCTTTACCTATACTGCTCAACAAGCGCGATGTTTTTATACGTTTACTTCTGATTGTGTCAAACCAATCACGGGGCAGTTAAACTGCTTGGCTGCTTTTTGTATCTCTTCAAAACTTGCTAACCAATAAGGGAATGACACCTGCTTATTCGATTTCAACGCCACTGTGACGATATATGAATTCAGTACTTTTGTTGCTTTTAATGATACAACTTCATCGCTGTGCAAATAACACGTAGTTAAGCCTCTGCGATAACTAAAGCCCGCTTTATCAATATGAACATATGTGTTGCCGAAAATACCAGATATCAGCGAAACCATCGTCCAAGTAGCGCCTACACCAGCTAAAGCTTGAGCTACAGTCACAAACCCTAAGTTTAATAACACCACATAGAGCAAAACAAACACAAAAAGCTGTATTGAATATAAATACCAATTAATTTGTAAGTTGATTGTCTTCATGAGTACCTCCAAATTTTACTCAAGTCACATACTTTAGGATTACGAATGGGGTATGATAAATTCGCAATGTCCCTAAATCAAGCTCACACTCTAGTTTTTTCAACAATCAATGTGTAGTGCACATGGAAAGCTCCTGAAAACATAATTACATTAGATAATTTTGCTAAATAAAATGGGTTATATATTAATAAATTAAATAAAAAAGCGGTAAGAACTGAATAAAAAACAACCCGAAAGGATTGGGAATTGCAATATACAATTGTTTACATTTTACAAATAAAAAAATTCATAAAATGCACTTAGATCCTCATGCAACAGCCAAATACAATACACAGATAAAGGCGCATAAAAAAACCGCCCTAAGGCGGTTTTTTCAAAAGAAAGGAGTTAGCTAATTACTTAGCAGCTTTCTTTTCTTTCTCAGCAGCGATTACCGCGTCAGCAACGTTTTGCGGACATGGTGCATAGTGAGAGAATTCCATTGAGAACTGACCACGACCAGACGTGATAGTACGTAGGTGACCAATGTATCCGAACATTTCAGATAGAGGTACTTCACCCTTGATACGAACGCCCATTGCGCCAGCTTCTTGGTCTTTGATCATACCACGACGACGGTTAAGGTCACCGATTACGTCACCTACGTTGTCATCTGGCGTGAACACGTCAACTTTCATGATTGGCTCAAGAAGTTGTGCACCCGCTTTAGGGATAGACTGACGGAAAGCGCCTTTAGCAGCGATTTCGAATGCGATTGCTGATGAGTCAACTGCGTGGAAACCACCGTCGAATAGCTCAACTTCAACGTCTAGTACAGGGAAGCCAGCTAGAACACCTTCTTCCATCATTGACGCAAAGCCTTTCTCAACTGCAGGCCAGAATTCTTTAGGTACGTTACCACCAACAACTGAAGATGAGAACGTGAAACCAGAACCAACTTCACCAGGCTTGATACGGTAGTCGATCTTACCGAACTGACCAGAACCACCAGACTGCTTCTTGTGCGTGTAGCTGTCTTCAACTTCTTGCGTGATAGTTTCACGGTAAGCAACCTGAGGTTGACCAACAACTAGCTCAACGCCGTAAGTACGCTTAAGGATGTCTACCTTAATGTCTAGGTGAAGCTCACCCATACCTTTAAGGATAGTTTCACCTGAATCTTCGTCAGTCTCAACCTGGAATGACGGATCTTCTGCAACCATCTTACCGATAGCGATACCCATCTTCTCGTTACCACCTTTATCTTTAGGTGCAACAGCGATAGAGATTACTGGATCAGGGAAGATCATCGCTTCTAGAGTACATTCGTGCTTAGGATCACATAGAGTGTGACCAGTTTGAACGTTCTTCATACCTACAACAGCGATGATGTCACCCGCTTGTGCTTCAGTAAGTTCGTTACGCTCGTCTGCTTGCATCTCAACCATACGCCCGATACGCTCAGTTTTACCCGTTGCAGAGTTAAGGATCGTGTCACCTTTCTTCATGCGACCAGCGTAGATACGGATGAACGTAAGTGCACCGAAACGGTCGTCCATGATTTTGAACGCAAGCGCTTTAAGTGGCTCTTCTGCGTCAACTGTCGCAACGTCACCAGTAGGCTCACCAGTTTCAGGATCAGTTAGAGGCTGAGGGTCAACTTCTGTTGGAGACGGTAGGTAATCAACAACTGCGTCTAGTACTAGCTGCATACCTTTGTTCTTGAATGCAGAACCACAGAAAGTTGGGAAGAAAGCAAGGTCACGTGTACCTTTACGGATACAAGCTTTGATTTGCTCTAGTGAAGGAGTTTCACCTTCCATGTATGCTTCCATTAGGTCGTCGTCTTGCTCAACTGCAGACTCAACTAGCATCTCGTGGTACTCTTCAACTTTCTCAACCATGTCAGCTGGAACGTCAGTGATTTCGTAGTTTTCTGGAAGGCCAGTCTCGTCCCAGATGTATGCTTTCTTTTCTAGTACGTCAACAACACCTGTGAACTGATCTTCGATACCGATAGGAAGAGTCATAACTAGTGGGTTTGCGCCAAGTACTTTCTCTACTTGACCTACTACGCGGTAGAAGTCAGCACCCATACGGTCTAGTTTGTTTACGAAGATACAACGTGCAACTTCTGATTCGTTAGCATAACGCCAGTTAGTTTCTGACTGAGGCTCAACACCACCAGAACCACAGAATACACCGATACCGCCGTCAAGAACTTTAAGTGAACGGTATACTTCAACTGTGAAGTCAACGTGTCCAGGAGTATCGATAACGTTTAAACGGTGGCCTTTCCACTCACAAGTAACAGCTGCTGACTGGATAGTAATACCACGCTCTGCTTCCTGTTCCATGAAGTCAGTAGTTGACTCACCATCGTGTACTTCACCAGTTTTGTGAATCTTACCAGTAAGCTTAAGAATACGCTCAGTGGTCGTAGTTTTACCCGCATCAACGTGCGCGAAAATACCAATGTTTCTGTATTTCGATAAATCTGCCATTGTTTTACTCTATTTAAAGTAGAAAAATTATTCGGCGGGAGTATATCACCTCTTTAGGCGAACATCATCCTTGAAGTCGATTAAAATGCAGCCAATTTGCAATTAAAACGCATTCGCTGCGATATTGCATTGTTGAACTGCATTAAATAAGCCATTTTTAGCCTTAATCACCATCAATGATATCGCCAACACTGCCTAAGACAGAGCCTTCACCCTGCCTACTACCACCCTGTTTTGGTGCGTGCTCAAGCACACGATCCGCTAATCTAGAGAATGGTAAGCTTTGGATCCACACCGTACCATGGCCTTTTAACGTCGCTAAAAAGAGCCCTTCACCGCCAAAAAACATGCTTTTCAGGCCTTTCACACGCTCAATATCAAATTCGATGCCTTCGCTGAATCCAACCACACAGCCGGTATCGACGCGCAGTGTTTCACCATTAAGTTGCTTTTCAACCACAGTGCCGCCTGCATGGGCAAAGGCCATTCCATCGCCCTGTAAGTGCTCTAATATGAACCCTTCTCCACCAAAAAAGCCCGCGCCAAGTTTGCGTTGAAATGCAATATCCACTTTCGTGCCCAGTGCCGCACATAAAAATGAATCTTTTTGCAAGTACACAGATTGGCCTAACGTCGCCATATCTAACGCCAAAATAGAACCAGGAAATGGCGCTGCAAATGCCACGCGCTTTTTACCCATACCTTCATTGGTGAAGTGCGTCATAAACAACGACTCACCACTAATTAAACGCTTGCCTGCGCTGAATAACTTGCCCATAAAGCCTTGATCTACATCTGAGCCGTCACCCATTTTTGCTTCAAAGCTAATGCCATCTTGCATATAATTCATCGCGCCAGCTTCTGCAATAACCGTTTCATTGGGATCCAGTTCCACTTCAACCATCTGCATAGATTCGCCAATGATTTCGTAATCAATTTCATGACAATGCATATTTTATTCTCCTTTTATGTGCCCAAATTACTGTGTCTTCACAGTCTTTTTGTCTGTCAAAGTTAGTACAATGCAATGAATTTTGCATGACAACTGCTTACCCATTGACACCATCAGTTAAAACCAAATAAATAACCCCAAGATCAAAGCAACTCCTAATAAAGGCACACATACCGTCAATACCGCCAGTGGCCAATAAGCATCTTGGTGTTTCTCGCCACAAATCGCCCGTACCGTTGTCACAACATAGCCATTGTGTGGCAAGGTATCCAGTGCACCCGAACTAATCGCGACAACACGATGTAACTGGTTTTCATCGACTCCCAAATCTAAATAGTGCGGCGCAACTAAAGGTAGCGCAATTGCTTGCCCGCCAGAAGCTGAGCCTGTTAACGCCGCAATCACACTGACCGCAATTGCAGCACCCAGTAGCTCATTACCAGGGATCGAAGTCATTAAGGCCACAGCTTCTTGAAACGCAGGCGTGCCCTTAGCAACGGCTCCAAAGCCGACGACCGCAGCCGTATTGCCAATAGCCACCAATGCCCCTGTTGTTCCTAGATTAATGGCCTGAGATAGACTTTTAAAGTACTTAAAATTAATGATAAAAATAGATATGACGCCGCCGAGCAAGGCAGCAATTAAAGCACTTTGCTGAAGCTGCTCGTGTAGCAAGAATGATAAACTCAGCACCACAAGTAATGGCAACAGGCCTGTAATTGGGTGAGGTAAATGACGTTTATCCTCGATAGGATCGCCCGCTCTCGCTTGAAAAGACTCGCCATTGTCGATGGCCCTTTTAATCATTTTAACCATTAAGAAATAACCTAAGACAGCCATAAATACTGCGACAATCAAGCTTTCTTGCCATGCAGCATAAGGAGACGTGCCCAAGTATTTTATCGGGATCCAGTTTTGTATTTCAGGGGAGCCCGCTGAGGTCATGGTAAATGTCACCGAACCAAAAGCCAGTACCGCAGGGATAAAACGCCGAGGAAGATTGGCATCTTTAAATAAGCTCAATGCCATCGGATAAACAGAAAACGCCACAATAAAGACACTCACCCCGCCATAAGTTAATAAGGCACAGGCTAGTACAATGGCGAATACAGCATGCTTCATCCCTATTTTATCGGTAATGTACCGCGCTATAGCATCTGCAGCGCCCGTATCTTCCATAAATTTACCAAACAATGATCCCAGCAAAAACATAAAGAACCAAGCTTGAATAAATCCGCTGAATCCGGACATATAAATTGAGACAAAGTTACCGCTATTGATGCCATTAAATATCGCAATATCACTACTAAGTGCGACTAGTAGCGCACATAACGGCGCTGCAATAAACAGATTCATCCCTCTTAACGTCAGCCAAATCAATGCTGCCAAAGCACCAATCAACCCCAATGTACTGATCATTAAGCCACCTCTTTTGTTATTTTTATGTAACTGTTATACCTCGTTCTATAGATAAAATACAACATAGCCCGGTTGTAAAACCGGGCTATGTTGTATTACTAACAGTATCTCAATGACAATTTATGACTTTAAATAGCATGTTTTCTGCACAACGAGATTTGGTAATGTCCCCGTTTGGGTTGTTGTGCACATCCAGTTCATTTTTGCCAAGGACTCATCCAGTACATATTCCAATTCGCGAGAAGCTGGATCAGATTGATTCACCTCGTAATGCACAGTCACAGTGTCTGTATTAAAGTCAACGAGAAATACCCACTCGGTAAATGGCGCACAATAGTAACCGTTAAATTTGCAAACCTTTGTCGGATATACTTGCCCCATAGATCCGCGCTTTTCACCCCAGATCATGATCTGCGGCATGCCTTGGGTATTATTGGTGCGACTAATAATTGACGAAGCAATCGCCCCTGCAGCGGTTAAACCAGCGGCAGAACCTACGCCATCTACACTATTATCATCGAAAGATTTGTCCCGTGAACCTGGACTTATATTGTAGTAACGACGATTGGTAGAACGCTGCGGCGATATCACGGCTTCAAGCGTTTCTTCATTTAGGGTATCAATTGGAGGGCTCATTGGTGTGCAATCGTCCCAAGGGTTAACGCACGGCTCTTCCTCGATATAATAACGGCCGTAAAATGTATTATTTTGTGAAGCATGCACAAAATCTTCCATCAAACGCTGAGTAAACCAAGTTTGAGAGCATTCATCAGAACATTCGACGAACAGCTGCATATGTTTCGCTTCTGTTCCCCAATTCCGAGTTATAAACTCCACTTTGACTTCTTTACCTTGAGACATAAAGTACATAAACGGTTCGTCAACACGTTCAAATGCAACACTTGCTATACTGGTGCACAGCAAACCCAATGCAGTAAATAGAGAAGCTAAAATACGCATATAATTTCCTTTTAAAGTTAGCTTTTCGATTGTAAATTTAAACTTACCAAAAAAACACATTTTGGAACCTAAATTTTAACAAAAAAACAATTTATGACAACAGACATGGCACTTCCGAAAAAAACAAATGAGAACTATTTGCAAATAAGTGTTGACATAAAAACAAATGTTATTGATAATCAATCTCAACAAAGTAAGTGACGGTTTATTTTGTTGAAGTACTCTAATTTTGTTTCTCGACCCTGAAACACGTTGAGCGAACGTTACACGCTAGGTAATAACGCGTTGCTTTACGCCCCTAAAGCAACTTGTAAAAACCGACTATTTTACTTGCTACATTGCTCATATCAGTGACGGTAGATATGAACACAAAAGCCCGCTTGACCCGCGGGCTTTTCTATTTCTACTACACTATAACTTTACTGCTCGCCTACTTATCTAAAGTCCTCATTTTCAATATTCTTATACCCAAACATCTAAATGATAATTATTTTCAAAAAATATTGACATAGATCAAAATACAATTGATAATCAATCTCAACAAGTTGAGTAGACGGCTCAACTTGTTAAGTACGCTAAATTGTTTCAAGACCCTGAAACACGTGATGCACACGTTAAAATGCAAGGTTGCATGTGCTTTATCTTAACGCCCCTTAAATAAAGCACACTCAACCCACTTACTATTTTACTTGCTACATTGCTCATATCGGTGACGGTAGATATGATCAAAAAAGGCCCGCAATTGCGGGCTTTTTTATTACCTTAGACTCACCTTGTCGTCGAATTTTGGCTCGAACCCCAGCGAAATGTATCTGTATAAAGTAATACTAGAAGCTCCAATATGAGCGACACAAATATGCGTTGACCACGAATACCCTTAGCACAAAACTAAATGAGAATTATTTTCAAATAAGTGTTGACACCCACCAAGATCTAATTGATAATCAATCTCAACAAAGACGGATTAACTCACTTTGTTGACGTACTCAGATTTTGTTTCTCGACCCCGAAACACGTGTGGCGCACGCAAACAGCTTCTGGTTGTCAGTGATGAACATTAACGCCCCTTAACGCGATTCACTAACAACCAACTTACTATTTTACTTGCTACATTGCTCATATCGGTGACGGTAGATATGAACCTAAAAGGCCCTTACAGGGCCTTTTTTATTGCGACTAATAAAGCAATTGTAATCAGGTGTAATAGTCTGTACCTATGGTCTGCGGTTAAAATCCTGTACCTATTTAATTAAGCAACAATGTAATGACTCAAACACGCTACCGCTACAACTTCATCTTAACGGTGCTGCTCCTAGCAGGCTTCATTTTTACAAGCTGGTTTAGTTTGATCATTGCTAAGCAATCATTATTTCGCGGTATTGAAAATGATGCTCTGCCCCTAACCAGCCACCTTATTCACACCGACCTACAAAAACAACTGCAAGCACCCATAATTATTTCATCACAAATGGCCAACAATACGTTTTTACACACTTGGCTCGCTCAACCCGAAAAAGACACAACTTTCTTATTTGAATATCTAAGACAAACACGCAGTGATTTTGATGCGGTCACTAGCTTTCTCGCCACCAGCCATGACCAAGCCTATTATCGCTATGACGGTAGTACCACTACATTAAGCAAACAGGACACTTGGTACCAAGACACCATGGACAACGATGCCTTGTATACGCTCAATGTTGACTTAGATCCAAGAGATGACCACCAAGCAACCATCTTTGTAAATCATAAAATCATCGTAAACAATCAGGTAATGGGTATCACTGGCGTTGGTATCAAACTGGATCACTTAAAACGTCTCATCGATAAGTACCAGCATACTTACGACCGTAAAGTCTACTTTATTGATCACAAAGGCCGTTTATTGTTTTATAACGACGCCACATTCGCAGACTACTCGTTAAACGATAAATTTGGTCAACATGGTACGACATTATTGGACAACCAAACCTATAAATTGCGTTTAGAGCAAGACGATAAAACTTTGTTTATTAATTCTCGCTATTTGGCCCACTTTGGTTGGTATCTCATTGTTGAGCAAGCACTTGATCAAAATAACTCCCTTTCGGAAAGCCTCTATATTAATTTGTTGATGGGTATTGTGATCACCGGCGTCATCTTGTTTAGCGCTCAGCTCACCTTTAACCATTACCAAAAGCGACTCGAAAAGATGGCGACGTTTGATAAGCTAACAAATACCTACAATCGACAAGCATTTGAACCTAGGCTGCAATCTGAGCTACAAAAAGCACGCAACCAATTCAAACCGCTTGTTATGATGATGTTAGACATTGACCACTTCAAACAAGTGAATGACAAACACGGGCACTTGGTCGGTGACAAAGTCCTCAAGCATGTTGCACATATTTGCAAGTCGGTGGTCAAAGAACACGGTTCAGTATGTCGCTGGGGTGGTGAAGAGTTTGTTATTTTGCTCCCAAAAACAGCACTCAATCAAGGCCATGAATTAGCAGAGCAGATCCATCAGGCGCTCAGTGCCAGTGTGTGTGAAGTCAAAGTCACGGCCAGTATTGGTCTTGCACAATATCATATTGATGAATCTGAGGATGGTTTATTGAAGCGCGCTGACGCTGCTTTATACAGCGCCAAAAGCACAGGGCGTAATCGCTCAGTGCTTGCAAAAGCCGCCTGATGAATTAGCGGCGATTTTTTCTCGCGCGAGCACGGCGTTGACGCTTTTCTTCTTCTCGTGCCGCTTTTTTCGCTTCAGCTGCAGCGCGGATCTCGGCAACCATTTGCTCTTCCTCTTCACGCATTTGTGGCGTTTCCATGGTTACATGGCCAAGCACCGCATCGCGTAACTCGTTGATGAGGATCTCTGACATTTTATGGGTATCAACCTGATTGCCACCACGAATACAGCCTCGTTTGCGCCCAGCCATTTCAATAAATGTCCAATCGCAGTCTGGCAGCTCGTCAATTTTATAACGACTTTTCAGTAGTTCAGGGTAAGCCTTCAACAAATATTCAGCGGTATAACTTGCCACCTCTTCATAGTTAATGGCTGTGTCACGAATAGCACCCGTTGCGGCTAGACGGTAGCCCGAGTTTTCATTCTCCACTTTTGGCCACAACATACCCGGCGTATCGTACAGCATGATACCATCTTCTAAGCGAATACGTTGCTGCGCCTTAGTTACCGCAGGTTCATTGCCTGTCTTAGCAACAATGCGACCAGCTAATATATTGATAAGGGTTGATTTACCTACATTAGGAATACCCATGATCATGGCTTTTAATTGCTTGTCTTGACCGACCTTGTGCGGCGCTAACTTTTTACACAGCGCATTAATGCGATGTACTTCCGCCGCTTTGTCATGACCAAATGATAAGGTTTTTACCCCATCCTCTTGCTCAAAATACGCCATCCAAGCTTTGGTCATCTCGGGATCTGCCAAGTCCGCTTTGTTTAAGATTTTGATGACCGGCTTGTCACCGCGTAATTGCGCAACCATTGGGTTTTCACTGCTATACGGAATACGCGCATCAAGTACTTCAATAATGACATCCATCTGCGGCATGATTTCTTTGATCTCATTGCGCGCCTTATTCATATGTCCAGGAAACCATTGGATGGCCATAAAAATCTCTCCAAAACTAAAATCTGTGACTATTTTAACGTAAAACGCACCAGATAGATAAATCTTGATATACTGGGCCTTTAAAAACTCTCAGCATATTAACATGGCCCTAAAATCTACAATTCTAAAAGCACACTTAAATATCAGTGATATGGATAGACATGTCTATACCGATAAGTCACTCACTTTAGCGCAGCACCCTTCAGAGAACGAACAGCGATTGATGGTACGTCTACTTGCTTATATCTTGCAATACACTGAAGAGCTGAGCTTTACTAAAGGGCTATGTGTGGACGATGAACCTGCCGCGTGGCAAAAAAATCTGACCGATGACATTGAGCTGTGGGTTGATGTTGGTTTGCCAGATGAAAAGCGCCTGAAAAAAGCCGCAGTGCGTTCGCAGCAAGTGGTATTGTACACTTATGGTGAAAACACCCAAGAAATTTGGTGGAAAAAGAACCAGTCAGCAGCCAATCAATATGATAATTTACGTGTTTACAGCCTACCTTATTCAGCCACTTCACAAATGGTAGAGCTATTTGCTCGTTCAATGGATTTGACAGCGACAATCCAAGATGGCGAAATATGGCTCAGTGATTCAAAGCACAGCGTGCAGATTGTGCCTACCCAGCTGAAATAAGGAACAGTATGAATATAAAGCGGATTGTCGTCCTTCATGGTCTATATATGTCAGGGTTTGTGATGCAGCCGCTTTGTACTCGGTTAGAAAAAACCGGGTGTGAAATCCTCAATTTAAGCTACAACACCTTGGCCCCCGACAGGCAAGCTATCTTCGAGCGAATAGACGCATTTATCGCGGATAAGCCAGCTGCTTTTGTATGTCACTCTATGGGGGGACTGGTCGCCAGAGACTACCTCACCCATGCTTCAACTCAGAGTCAACATGTTGAAAAAGTCATTACCCTTGGCACCCCTCACAAAGGCAGCGCCATCGCAAAACATATGCATGATAAAGGGTTTGATGGCTTATTAAAAAACAGCGTCGAGTATTTATTAAGTGAAACCAATACATGGCCTTTTAATGCACGTTTATATAGCATTGCAGGCGACTTACCAATTGGGTTGATGCCCTTATTGCAAAAAGGCAGCCGTTCAGATGGCACAGTGCTGCTCGATGAGACAAAACTAAAAGGCATGGCTGAGCATAAAGTGTTTCACCGCAGCCATACCACCTTGATTTATTCACGTAGTGTGATGGACTATATCATTGACGTGATCAGTCGCGATAAGTAGATTATTTATCTGCCTTTTGCGCAACCTTATATGCGACCAAAGCAATGATACCCGTAATTAATGGCACCGGTGCTGCCAAATAGCCAAAGCTGTCAGAGTTTGCATAGCTAGCCCCAGCTAAATGCCCCACTAGTCCAACCACAAAAGCCAGCAGCGCAATGACAACAACGGTAATTTCACCTTTATGCTGTGATTCTGTTTTACCTTTCATAGAGCTCTCCTTAAAGAATTAGCGCCCTAGAAATGGCCTAAGAAATAAAACAGGACGCTTTGCCTTTTTATTATGGCCTTGATGTCAGTATGAAAATTGACCTAAATCAAACTGAAAAACCACTTTTTATACACACCTTGCCGCACTTGCGATGGATCAACAAAGCGCAGACTTTGTCGTCAAAGTGGCAAGCTTTAAGCAGGTGATAACGACTTTTTCGATGGCTATAATCGCTTTTAGTCGTTGGTCTTTTTCGACCCTATCCGCCAAACTGTACAGCATACAAAGTCAAACAATGACAAGCATTCAAACATGCCGCAAACATTGCGAGCAGCATCATAAGGTAGCGAAAAATGACAAATAGCATAGGGTTAGACAAACAAAAAAGTGAGCAACTGGTTGCAGCATTAAACGTGCTTTTAAGTAGCTACCAAATTCAATATATGAATGCGCGCAGCTTCCACTGGAACATCAAAGGGAGAGAGTTTTTTGAACTACACGTTAAATTTGAAGAAATTTACAACCAGCTATTACTCAAAGTGGACGAATTAGCAGAGCGTATCTTAACCATTGAAGGTATCCCACTACATGCGTTTAGCGATTACCTCAACGCCAGTGAAATTGCCGAAGCAAAAGATATTCAAAATGGCCCTGAAGCAGTCGCAACCCTGCTTGCCGGTTTCACTCAACTCATTAAGTCGCAACGTACTATACTGGCGCAAGCTGCTGATGCAGAGGATGAGGGCACCGCATCTCTAATGGGTGATTACATCACAGAGCAAGAAAAATTAGTCTGGATGCTTAAAGCATATTTAGGCTAATCCAACCATGAGGCCACACCTCGATAGCTCGGATGCTGACTAAGATAGGCAGCCACGTCAAGGTACAACTGTACCTTGATGTCACTATCAGCCCATAACTCACAAATGAATTTGCGGGTTAAGGCATCGATACCAATGTAGTCAATCTGACGATAACCACGCAGCTCCATGTCTTTGCAGTATGCTTTGAGTGCTGCAATGCTATCAGCAGTGGTCATTTCAAACTCACTCAGATTGACCACTGCACAGTGCAATTGACTAGGCTGATAGTCTTGCCAACGCTTGCGTGCTTCTTGCACTAATGCAGCGACCCCTTCACTATTAAATGCACCCACAAGATTGACAAAAACCGTCGGTGGGATAATGTCTATTTGCCACTGTCCATGTACTGAAAACATACCACCCTCCTACAATCCAATGTGCGACGTCAATAGCCGAGTCAGTTAGCCACCCTGTTTTGGTAACAAAGAGATAAAAAAGGCCATTTCCAACGCCTTTTCATGCAAGCTCTTAAATCTGCCAGACGCCCCTCCATGCCCAGAATCCAAATCGGTTTTAAACACTAATATGTTATTATCAGTTTTCAGCTCTCTGAGCTTAGCTACCCATTTCATCGGCTCCCAATATGGCACTTGAGAATCATGAAGCCCCGTAGTTACTAACGTATTAGGATAGTCCTTCATTGCTAAATTGTCATAAGGCGAATACGATAAAATACTCTGATAATCAGCAAAATTATTTGGGTTCCCCCACTCGTCATATTCATTGGTTGTCAATGGTATAGATTCATCCAACATAGTAGTCAATGCATCGACAAATGGCACATGGCAACCAATCCCTAAGTATAATTCAGGTGCTTGGTTCATCACCGCTCCCATCAACAGACCTCCTGCACTACCACCTGAGGCAAAGATTTTATCTGGTGCACCATATTGCTGCTCTACCAATGCACGAGTCACATCCACAAAGTCGTTGAAGCTATTTTCTTTATGTGCTTTTTTACCGCTTTCATACCAGTGACGACCCAGCATTTCTGAACCCCTAATATGTGCAATAACATACACAAAGCCTCGGTCTAATAAACTCAGAGTAGAACTGGAGAAAGTCGGGTCTACTGTATAGCCATATGCACCATAACCATATTGTAGCAATGGGTTAGTGCCATCTTTTTTAAATAGTGATTTTCGGTAAACAATAGAAACTGGTACTTTTTCACCATCACGGGCTGTAATGTGTAAGCGCTCTGAGGCATAATCCTGAGGTTTAAAATCTCCCAATACCTTCATTTGCTTTTTCAAGGTCTTTTGACCAGTAGTCAAATCGCAACTATAAACGCTGCTTGGCGTCGTTAAACTGGAATAGGTAATACTAACAAAAGTTGAACTTGGTTCTGGGTTATAGCCAACCCCCGCATAGTAACATTCATCGTCAAAGCCGAGCTGATAGCTAGCGCCGGCATAATCATGAATAACAAAACGGATTTGGCCCATTTCTCGTTCCGTGATGACAAAGTGTGAGTCAAACAACTCCAACCCTTCTAGCAATACATTTTCACGATGTGCAATTACCTCTTCCCATTGACCCGGGTCATTCACAGCATCCAGCTCAACCCGCACCATACGAAAGTTCTTCGCATCGCTATTTGTTAATAAATAATAATACTCACCAAATTTATCAAGCCCATACTCATGCCCCTCCTGACGGGCCAATAAACGTTTGAACTCACCCATTGGTTGTTCTGCATCTAGGCAGAGTACGTCGCTGGTCTCAGTGGCTGACAAATAAATATAGATTTGGCTCTCATCGCGACTCTTACCAAGGCCCATATAATATTGTCGATCTTGTTCTTCATATACCAAGACATCCTCACTTTGCGGTGTACCCAACACATGACGATAAACTTGAAATCCCAACAAGGTTTGCAAATCTTTTCTTACATAGAATACGGTACGATTGTCATTTGCCCAAACTACTTCACCCTCAGTTTCAACAAGGCAATCTTCGAGCATTTGACCAGTATTCAGGTCTTTAAACTTTATCGTGTAAATTCGACGGCCATCGGTATCTTCACTATATGCAAGGAGATTGTCATCTGGACTCACCGCCAAATCAGCCAGCTCATAAAACTCAAATCCTTTAGCCAACTCGTTTACATCAAGCAACAACGTTTTATCGTCCATCGCTTCATTAAGAGCGCGATAATGGCGACCATATTCTTCCTCGCCACTTACCTCATTGGTATACCAATAAAGACCATCTTTTACCGGCACAGAAGAATCATCTTTAACGATACGCCCTTTCATTTCCTCAAATAACGTTGCCTGTAAATCTATATGAGGTTTCATTACTGCTTCACAGTAATCATTTTCTGCTTTTAAATGAGTTAACACCTCGTCATTTTGACGCTTATCATCGCGCATCCAGTAATAGTTATCTGTCCTTTGATGCCCATGTATTTCCATAACATGGGGTACTTTTTTTGCCACTGGCGGGGTAAGCGCTTTGGTCATATAGTTGTTCCTGATTTGTTATTATTCATCGAGTCTAACATAGCTTAAGATGAGGTACAGCTTTGTGCTGTGACTGGCTGAATGCTCCAAACAGTACCAAATACAATCACTGTCAAAGCACAATTTTAAACGTTACATAAAACGTCAACTACAGCTTAAGACGAAGGTAGAAAGTGTTACTTTATAACTTTAAATATCAAAACGGAATAGCACATCTAATTAGAAAGTTAGAAATGAAAAAGCCCAGCATGGAGCTGGGCTTTAATGTATTGACTATCGACTATACTGCCGACTGAGTCGAGTCTTTCTTAAAGCGTTTCTTCGATTGTCCAAGCTTCGAAAAAGCACTCTTAATATCCACCAAAATAATGTACAAGCAAGGTACCAATATCAAGGTAATTAGCGTTGCAAACAAGACTGCGAAACCAAGTGAAATCGCCATTGGGATAACAAACTTAGCTTGTAAACTAGTTTCGAAGATGATCGGTGTAACACCTGCAAACGTTGTAATGGACGTCAAGGTAATTGCTCTAAAGCGCGCGCACCCAGCCTCAATCACCGCATCTTTGAGCTTCACACCTTCTTTGCGTACTTGGTTGACATAGTCGGTCATAACCAAGGAGTCATTAATAACAACCCCGGCAGCTGCAATGAGACCAAAGGTCGACATCATGCTCATGTCTAAACCATTTAACCAGTGACCCCAAACTGCACCAATCAAGCTAAATGGAATGACTGACATAATAATCAGCGGCTGTGAATAACTCTTCAATGGCACTGCCAGCAAGATATACACAATCATCATACCTGCAGCAAAGAACATGATCTGTTCATCGGCTTGTGCTTGCGTCTCCTCCACCGAACCACCCAGTTCAGTTTTCACATCAGGAAACTGCTCAAATAGCTTAGGTAGTAAGTTTTCTTTAATGTTGTCGACAACAGCTGAAGGCTCAATAACCTGCTCATCAATGCTGCCATACACATATACAGTGCGATATCCACCTTCACGACGGATATAACTCACACCTGGCTTTTCAGTAAATTCAACCACATCGCCCAGTACCACTTCACGACCATCCGGTGTTTTGATCAGCGCATACTTCAGTGACGCTACCGCTTCTCTATCCAGTTTTGGATAGCGCACCATCACACGTATTTCCTCACCATCACGGATCAGACGCTGTGCCTCGCCACCATAAAAGCTATCACCAATCTGATTAGCCACATCAGCCAAATTCAAACCCAAGTCATAGGCCACTGGTTTTAGTGATAACTGTACTTCTTTACTTGGTGGATCTATCGTTGAACTGATATCAAACAAGCCTTTTTCTTGTTGCAGCATGGCAATAAATTGTCTGCCCGCAGCATTAAGCATCTCAATATCTGGCCCATAAATCAGATAACCAAACTCACCATCACCGTTACCTGGATCATTGACGTCATCAATCACAATTAACGATTTAACGCCGGCGATCGTTGGCATGGCTTCACGCCAACGGCGGGACAACTCAAAAGCGTCAAATGGACGTAAGTCTTCATCAACAAGTACAGCTAGCACATTACCTTCACTGCGGCCTTCATTCCATACTAAGATGTCTTTCACCATCTTTTGGCCGTACTCGCGCTCGATGTCTTTGTCCACAGTCAACATCATGCTTTCGATTTGCTGCAGTGCCGCCATCGTTTGCTCATCAGACACATTGTCATTGAGTATGATATTTATTTGAGGGAAGTCATGAGACACTTTCGGTAACGGTATAAAACGTACTTGATTTGAGGTGATCAAAGACATGCTTATAATGAATATGGCGATAAAACCGCAGAATACTGCCCAGCGCCACTCCACTGCTTTTTCAACTAAATTACGATAAGGCCCATTTACAAATGCAAAGAAATGCTTGTTAAACTTAGCACGTCGACTGTTTTCACGCAGCGGCTTAAACTTAGTATGACCTATATGTGCAGGTAATATCCATTTTGACTCAATTAAGCTGAATATCAAACATAGTATTACCACTATAGAAATCGATTTAAAGAAAGCCCCTTGTGGCCCACTAGACATAATCATCGGCGCAAATACTGCCATGGTAGTCAACACACCAAACGTGGCTGGGGTAGCAACGCGCTTGGCACCACGTACAACACTGTCGACACTTGGGCCACTGCGCTCGACCTCCGTATAGGCTGCCTCTCCTATAACTATGGCATCATCGACCACTATACCCAGTACCATGATGAATGCGAACAAGGACACAATATTTATGCTTACGCCAAATACAGGCATCAACATAATGGCGCCCAAGAAGCACACCGGTAAACCAACCATCACCCAAAGAGCAAGCTTAAAACGTAAGAAGATTGACAACATAATGGCCACTAACAGCGCACCTTGCAGCATATTCTTCTTCATCATTTCAAGACGTGCATCTAAGTAGTAAGTCATATCTACGATAGGTGTGAGTGACACACCAGCCGGTAGTGTCTTATTCTTTTCTTCAATATAAGCATGGACTGTTTTAGCAACTGGGATCATGTTTTGGTCTTTGGTTGCTTTGACTGATAAGAATGCGGCATTGATGCCATTTTGTTTGAAGTAAAACTCGCCTTCAACAAATTCATCTTTGATCACCGCAACGTCTTGCAGATAAACTTTTGCACCATTATCACCCACTTTTACAGGTATGCGTTTGAATTCATCACCACGGTATTTTTGGTTTTCAACCCGCACTGAAATAATACCTGCATCCGTACGTACTTCACCGGCTGATATATTCGCTGAGTATCTACGAATGGAATTACTCACATCGCTAATGGTCAAGCCGTAACGGCGTAGTGTGTCTGGGTCGATTTCAATGGCGATTTCATACGCAGGCGTACTGCGCTCAACTAAGGACACATTAGATAACTGCAACAGCTCGTCTTCAACCTCTTTGGCAAGTGGCTTAAGGTCCTTTAAAGGAATATCGGCAGCCAGTGCCATTTGGATAACGTCTTGACGAAACTCGACTTGTTGAACTCGAATTGGCTCCATCGCTGCTGGAAACGTCGCAATCCCATCAACTCGGGTTCGCACCTTTTCGACCACATCGCTTAAATCAGCGCCAGTGTCTATTTCTAACTGCACACTACCGCTGCCTCGGCGAGCTCGATAAACGCCTTTGTCGATTTCAGTCACATCTTTCAAAGACTCTTCAATCTTGATAAGAATACTTTCTTCAATTTCCTGCGGCGATGCGCCAGGGTAACTTGCATTAATACTGACAAAGTTCAGCTCGATACTGGGAAACATTTGTCGCTGAATCGTCAAATAGCTCACGATACCCATTATCAGGATAAAGACCATCATCAAATTTGCCGCGACAGGGTTATGCGCAAAATAGGCAATTAACCCCTTTTGGGATGTTTTTATTTGCTCACTCATAGTTCATTCCCTGCTGTTACAGCTTTCCCGAATTATCAGACTCTGTCTCATTTTCTTTAGAGCCTGCAACTTTAACAGCCATACCGCGTTGCGGGTATTCAGGTAAGGTCACCACAACTTTGTCGCTATTGGATAGCCCTTCACCCACTAAGTAATACATGCCTTCTTCACGGATCACTTGCACAGGACGCGGCTCTAGTTGTGCTTCGTCATTAAGTAACCATACAGTCTGGTTATTCACTAATTCCTGCGGAAGACGATAGATTTGACGAAGCGTCTCACCTTTAAATTGAACCTGTACATATGTACCAAACTTCACTTTAGGCTTACTGCTAGTCAAGCCGTACGGATCTTCAATGCGTACCACTAAACTGCTCATACGTGTTTGCTGATCAACCACACCAAGATCACGGTGGATATAAGCGTCACGAGTAAAACCATTCACGCCTTTTTGTGTCAATGTGGCTTTTAAGCCAGATACTTGTTCAGGTAAAAAGATAGAGTCAAAGCCCGCGATAGGGATCACCACTTCAGCTTGCTCTATGTTGTTTAGCCTGGCTACTGGGCTGCCGGTACTGACAAATTGCCCTAACCCGACTTCTCTCGATACAATTAATGCATTAAAAGGGGCTACAACAGCACAATTATCTAGATCACGCTGCGCTCTTTTTAGCGCCGCTTTTGCCGATTTCACCGCGGCATGTGCACTCAGCAACTGAGGCTTACGCAAAAATAAGTCCGTGTGCTTCTTGTTAGGAAAACGCTTCGCTTCGTCAGCAGCGACATCAGCCAAGGCTTGCTCTTCAATTAACTGAGCCTGCGCACTCGATAATGCAGCTTCCGCTTGCAACACCGCTGCTTCATAGTTATCTTTTTCAATACGCAGCAGTACATCACCTTTACTGACAATGCCGCCAGTGACAAACTTTGGATGCCAATACTCTATTTCTCCCGACACTTGCACGGACAACATGGTTTGGTCTAATGGCACGACTTCACCATAGCTATTGATCACAACTTGATGATCTTGTGCCTCAATCGCTTCAACTTCAACAACCGGTCGCGTATCCACTACATCAGACTCATCATCATTTTTGGCCACGGCGTTTATACCCATAAACCCAATGAAGCCAATACCCAACGCGGCGAAGGGTAATATCCATTTCAGTATTTTTGCTTGCATGACTGTACCTATTGATAATTTCCTAGCGCTATATTAACAAGATTTCCCCCCCCTAGGGTGTGACATTTGTAAGAATCTGTTACAACCTTTCAATATTTTTTCAACTGACCTCTTAAATGATTAATCTCTATAATAAACAACATGATAAAAACTATAACTAATGAGCATAGGTAATTGAAAAGCAGGCTGCTCACCGTCATGGGTAAGAAAACTCCCAAACCTAGCGTTACACTTGTTGCGATTAACATGGCAACACCAAAATGCACCAAACGGCAATGCATTTGCTCGGTAAGTAATTGCAAACGTGTTGCACCAACTTGCTGTTTAATCAACAATACTGGCTGCTGGGCTAAGGCAAGATTACCAAGCAGTCCATATAACCCCACAAGTACTTGCATAATCATTAAAAAGCTTAAACCAAGTCCACTATAAAAACTCAGTACAGCCGCTTGATTCAGTCCAGATAAATGATGCGTTAAATCGGTTACCTCACGGACACTTTGCGAATTAACCTGCTGCTGCAAAACCTGAGATAGTTCTAATTTTGACATTGATTGATTAGACTTAAACCTAACCACCATATTCCCTTCATAATAATCATGTGGAAAATACACAGTCGCAGGCGCACCTTTACCGTGACTATAAATATTTTCTACGATACCCAACAGCCTAATAGGCTGGCCGCTTCGACCGTAGAGACTCAGTCCAATATCTTCGACCTCAATATCGAGCATCTCTGCTGCGGCACGATTTATGATGACCGATTCTCGTCGAGCGCTATCTAATCGTGTAAAAGTATCACCCGCAATAAAGTGCAGCCCAAGCAGAGAAAAATAGTCTTCTCCCACTAATTGTGAGTGCATAGTTACCTGTGCTGACTTCACAGGCTGCTTTCCAATTTGCGCCAAATAACTGGTATCTAATGGATTTAAGCTACTTAGGGCAACAGCTGCGACTTTAGGATGCGAGGAAAGTGCTCGAATATTAGAAAGGAAAAGTTGTTTGCGCTCTGCGATAGCGACGTCATCTTGGCGCCAAGAGAGCTGATGACGCACAACAAACACTGTATCCTCGGCATCAATGCCTGAAGGGGTTTGCACTTGACTGCCGAAGTAATTAGCCGACCAAGTACCAATACATAATACAACCATGCCAATGCTCAGTTGAGTAACCAGTATAGTGACACTAAACCATTGAGGTAGTTGCTTTTCTTGACCTTTCCCTGCGCCTTGCAAATTCTGATACAAGCTTGTAAATGGCAGTTGCTTAAAACCAAATACGGCAAACCCTAGCGCCAATACGATGGCAACGGCGAATATTATGACATAGTGAAGAAGATTAACCTGTAGCCAATCTAAATGCGCAATCGATTGCGCACCAAACATCTGGATCGCAAATATCCCCAGCTCAACAAGCACTGCCGCGCACATCGCCGAGAGTAAGAACAATACAATCACCTGCCAGTAGTGTGCCAGACGCAATGTGCTCAGCGGCGCACCCAATGTCGACTTAAGTACAAGGTGTGCTTGTTGCTTTTTGATGTCTAACAAATAGAACGTCAACAAATTAATCAAGGTGATCAATAAGAACGCACCACCGCTCAGCAACAGCCAATCACTCGACTGCTGTATATCTCCTTTTAAATATTGCTTTAATGCGTCATATTCAAAACGTACATGGTTATTAAGGGCACTGCCAAAATCCACTAATCCAGCACGAAACTGGGCATCTAGATACGCTGTCATATCAGGTGATATGGGTTGCCCTATTTGCGCTGTGGCCGAGCGACCGACAACAAACGTATTATACCGAACCGAAATATGCGCTTGTGACATCGCGTGCGAGTCTATCGTGTGTCCAAAAGAAACATAGACGTCAGTGTATCGATTAGGCATGTAAATCTGCGGCTCAGTTTGAGTGCAAGCAACCACCCCAACCACCTGAAAGGTCTGCTGATCTAATTGCATACTATACACTTGTTTATGATTCTGCTGCTCTAAAAGCTGTGGCATATAACGCTTAGCAAAGCACTCACTGACAACCGCTTCAAATGGAATGGCGCCTTCAGATTGCCCTTGGCCAAAGTAGCGCCCCTGCAGCAACTCTTGCTCAAACAAGGTAAAAAACGCAGGCTCCGCATAAGTTAGATTTAACTTAGGCTGGCTGGTATGGTTCATATACAGTGCATCGCCGTAGTGTAGTGGCGTCGCCATAGACAACCGAGTGTCATGCTGGGCGATATATTGGGCTGCGACATTAGAAAGCGCCTTGTCCATCACCACACTGTCTTTATCATCAACCATGCTACCGTGTAACCAAATCAATTGATCAGGCTGTGCATAGGGCAGCGGTGCATACGCATGCCAAGCGATTAAGCTGACCAAGGCACCACCGGCAAGCGCGCTGGCAAGCAGTACCACAAATAACACGGTAAATCTCAGTTTGTTAAATAGCGCTTTAATCGAGCTAATATTTTCCTGCATCATATTCATCTTTTCCAAGCCCTCCTGTGGATATCAAAAGCCAATTTATAGAGGGCCAAAGACCGTATTTACCATACCGGATGCTCTGCTCACCGTAGTTAACAGTTCACCATCAAATAACTGGACACGACGTGATGCCATATCAGCGTAACGCGGATCATGCGTTACCATGCAAATCGTGGTGCCCTGCTGATGCAAGTCACTGATGAGCTTCATCACCGCATCACCACTTTTGGAGTCTAAGTTGCCTGTTGCTTCATCCACCAACAAAATACTGGGCTGAGTCACCAATGCACGTGCGATAGCCACTCGTTGCTGCTGTCCACCTGAGAGCTGATTGGGGCGATGGGTACTGCGATGAGATAAGCCTACTTTTTCTAAGCAGGATTGCACCCGTTGCTGAGTGTCATGCTTGTTTATTTTGGGCACTCTGTAGCGTAATGGCAGCGCCACATTATCGAATACCGACAGCCCATCTACGAGATTAAATGATTGGAAGATGAAGCCAATATGCAGATTTCTTAATCTAGCCGCCTGATCGAATGTCAGATTATCTACTTGTTGACCCGCCAATAAGTAGCGACCTGATGACGCAGGCTCTAACAGTCCCATCAAAGACAACAAAGTAGACTTACCACATCCAGAGGGACCAGATATTGAAACAAATTCTCCTTTACCCACTGTCATATTGATATTTCTAAGTGCATGTGTTTGAAAATCAGCCGTGGTGAATACCTTACCAATTTCCTGCATTTCAATAATATTTTGCATCTTCCTTCCTACTGAATAACCACGACTTGTCTTGCTTTTGCCAGCGCATCGAGATCTGAAATGACAACTGCCTGCCCTGCTTGCAAACCACTTTTTACTTCCACATAACGCTCACTGCGTTGCCCTAACTGAACCTCAACAAGCTCTGTGTGACCTTTCTCAAGCACTTTGTACATATCAATAGACTGTGTACTTAGCTCCATAACCGGCGTGCGAATATAATGGGTGTTTTCTATTGTGTCGATGACAATAGACGCTGTAATGCTTTGCTTGGGCCGCAGATCCAAATGCTCATACTCGGGCAAACTCACTTCTACTTTAACGCTGTGCTGAGAGACCACAGGATCAATCCGCAGCACCTCACCGCGTAACACCGCCTCACCAGCGAACACATCTACTGGCTGGCCAACTTTTACAGAGCCAGCTTGAGACTGGCTCACTTGTAACTGTGCTATTAACCCTGCTTGGTCGCCTAAGGTTGCAATATGATCGCCCATCGCGATGTGCGTGCCTAAATCCAAAGACATCCGCTCAATGACACCGTCATGCGGTGCGATGATCGAGAGCACGGTAACTTTGGACGCCAATGATGCCAGCTCTTGTTGTGATAAAGCGACCCGCTTTTGCATCACCTGCAATGTACTTTGGTGCAGTGCCTGTAACTGTGACAAACGCGTCTTAGCATGGTCAATTTGACCTGTCACACTGCGCAGTTGTGCCTGTGTTTCAAGAAATGATAGTTGAGAGATAATCCCCTGCTCAGCAAGGTCTTTTTGCGCTTGAAAACGAAAAGACAGAGTCGCCTGTTGCCCTTCTAACTGACTAATGACTGATCGCTCAACCAGCAGCTCCCGCTGCTGGCGCAAATCCAATTGCTGTAGCTCAGCTTGCGCTTCAGCCGTTTGTTGCTGCGCGCGCTTATAATCCAATTCTAAGTCTGCGTTTTCCAACTGAGCGATCACGGTACCCGGCGCTACGACATCACCCGGTTTGTGCTTAATGTCGATCACCACGCCCGGGCTTGCTGCCGTGATAATTTTTTGCTCAGCACTGACCAAGGTGCCAAATGCATCGACAGTTATCGACAACGCACCATGCTTGACGGTATCAATCATCACTGAACGCCGCTCTAAATATGTTTTTTTATCCAACAGTGATGCCCATAGCGCAGCTGTTACCACAGCGCAAGCCAACAAACCGATCGCCCACTTATGGCGTAGAGGAAAAGACGTTTTTTTCGGTACTGGTATATCCATGTAATTCTTCTCGTAAGTCATGCGTATCAAAAAAGGATACTTACTGAAGATAAGGAATAGCGAAAACCATACCAAAAATAAAAAATAATAATATCAAAAACTTAAAAATTAACAGCATGATATTTACCTCGAAATCGAAGCAATCTCAATTCGATTCCGGAACCGGAAAATAAGAAAGCTTATCAAAAGCATAAAACGCACATTGTCCGCTCTTTAATTTGATGCCTTACCACCAGCAATAAATAAAAGACATGCCGATTACCAACTGGTACGTGTCCGGACCTGTTGATAAAAACTCATTAATTTTAAATTCACACAACAAACGTGCCACAGGATATATCGAAAGTGATTTATCACCGATTATCTCTTAAAACTGTATATAATTGATGATATTGAGAAATAAAAAGCATAAGCAAGCAATGCCATGAAAAGCGGCTTGCCAATATTCCTATGTAACTAGGCGAAGCCTGAATATATAATCGCCACCGCAACCCTTATGTACTTGAAATTGAATAACAGTGTGGCTATTCAGCGTTTAAAATAAACACCATAAAAATATTTTATTATCAATTTCTTTACAATTGCGATTTATAAGATTACCTTGTTTGTTGTTGTTTAAATATTACTCAACACAACTAACAAGGAACATAAATGAAAACTCGTTATTTACTATCTGCGCTAGGACTTGCCTCTGCGAGCTGCTTTGCGCAAACCACCGCACTCACCGAAGCACAAATGATGCAATATACTAGCAAAGCCAGTATGGCCACCATTGGCCAACGTGCTGAGCTAAATTTGGTGATCCAACCTCAAGCAATGGCAACAATGACAGCCAACAATGTCAGCCAAACTATCACCCAAACAGTGACACACCCCAATGCCAGCTATATAAAGTTGCATTTCAAAAACATTAATTTAGCCGGTGGTGGTAAGCTAGTAGTGCGCTCAGAAGACGGTAGTGAGCGCTATGAGTACACAGAAAACAATATGCGTGCAGCAACACTTGCTCAAGCTGATGACGGTGTCACAAGCTTCTCTGCCATGTCTATCTCTGCTGAAACAGCAGTCGTAGAATACACACCTGGCAGCCAAGTTACGACAAGCCAAAGTGCCATCATCGACTATTATGACCACGGCACTGAAAACGAACCGCAGCTTGCACCTGCAACCGGTGTTGGGATCAGCTCAACATGTGGTGCTATGGAAAGAAAAGATGTGCAATGCTGGGCCAATACTCATCCAACCGAGTTTGAGCGCAGCCGTCCTGTAGCACGCCTATTAATGAATGGTAGTGGTCTGTGTACTGGCTGGCGTGTGGGCCCAGATAACCGCATGTTTACTAATAACCACTGTGTTGAGAGTGCAGCTGAACTCAGCAATACCGAAGTATGGTTTAACTATCAGCACACTTCATGTAATGGCACAACACGTGAAACCGTTGTCAAAGTGACGGGTAAAGATTTCCTATCGACAGATTACACGCTCGATTATACGCTCTTCACCATCAATGATTTTGCAAAAGCACAACCGTTTGGCTACTTTGGTCTTGATGTAAGAGATGCCACGCAAGGTGAACGCATTTACATCCCTCAGCACGGCTCAGGTAATCCAAAAGAACTTTCTATTGAGTCAGATCGCGATGCCGATGGACTCTGCTCAGTCAATAATGCCAATGCCAACGGGCGTGGTACTGGCACCGATTTAGGTTATTACTGTGACACCATTGGCGGTTCTTCAGGCTCTCCTGTATTAGCAGCTGCAACCAACAAGGTTATTGCATTGCACCACCTTGGCGGTTGTCATAATAAAGGGGCGAAAGTCAGCCTGATCTGGCCAAAAGTCGCCAGTCATTTCAACAATCAGATCCCTGATGGGGATAACAACAGCGATCCAATGCCAGTCGCTCAGTTCACCGCAGACTGCACAGCATTAAGTTGTACCTTTGATGGCAGCGCATCTAGCTCACCTAATGGCGCAATTAGCCAATATGAATGGAGCTATGGGGATGCATCGAGCAATGGCTTCGGTGCCAACGTCACACACGATTATACGGCTTATGGCCAATACAATGTGTCACTAACGGTCACAGATGCAACCGGTGCATCGGCGACAACCTCGAAGCAAATTCAACTGGTTGACCCAAATGATGACCCAGCCAAACTTATCAATGGTGTCGCAAAAGAGGGATTAAGTGGCGCTAAATCAGACACTGTATTTTATTACTTAGACTTACCAGCTGGCGCGTCTAATGTGAAAATCAGTATTTCTGGCGGTTCAGGTGATGCGGATTTATATGTCAGAAAAGACAGCAAGCCGACCACCTCTACCTATGATTGCCGTCCTTACAGATGGGGTAATAGCGAGTCTTGTAGTATCACAAGTGGCGCAGGTAAATACTGGGTGATGATACGAGGCTATAGTGCATACGCGAATCTGAAGCTGGTAGCGACCTATACAGAATAAGTTTTAATTATTTTGAAACCAACCAATTAAACAAGGCGAGCAACAGCTCGCCTTTTTCATGTTCAAAACCATACCTTTACCAAGGATGCCAAAGCCCCAGCCAAGTTCGCCACTCATTATCATGCTGTTGTGCAGACAAACGCGCAAATCCGATATCAAGGCGCATGTTTGAAATACCTGCAGGCGCATATTTAGCCGCACTACCCAATACTTCTTCACTTAATCCAAGCTGCCATTTTACTCCCCAGCTACTGGCTACACGCATGCTGTCTAAGTGGTGCTGCGCATAATATAGACGTGGCCGCCCAGTGCGCCAACTAGTAGCAAATTCATAACCTAGGTAATGGTTTCCAGAATCAAACCAAAAAGGCAGCGCGGCAATAGGCTGCTGACTTGCACCCACACATGCATACAGGCTGTTAGTCGCAAATCCACCTATCTCCATTACTTGACGCTGACGATAGCGGTTATCAGCACTGATATAAACGGGCCAATCCCACAATACTGCTTCACTGTTAAATTGGATATCATGACCGGCATTCTCTCCCCACACTTTTGCCCCATCGAGCGCCGCATTAAAGGCAAACTGCTGTTGATTGTGATGAAAAGACACGCGTTGACCTAGCCAATAACTATACGCAGTCTCGTGATATCGGTGCTTTTCTACCACACCGCCTAAATAAGGTTGCCAGCGCCACTTTTGCCAAACATGCGCCAAAGATACATCTAACGTGTTAGACCATCCGTGTTGCGCTTGCTGCCTCTTAGGCTCAAGGCTTTGCTCTGCGATATCTAGCTGATACAGCTTCAGCTGATTACGGAGTTTTATGTCATTGCTTTGATAAGAAAAATCAATATATCCTCCAAGCAATACGTCATCAAATAGTGACTTACTCACGCCGACTTGCCAACTTTGCTGTTTAAGTATATCCGCCCCAGTTAGTGCGAAGCTCGCTAATTGCGTACTGGCTGATGCACTTTGCGCAGAAAGTGCCAATGACCAATCCTGTGGTTTTGGTGTATACGGCCCAGCAGACCATGATGTGGGTAATTTGTTGACTTGCTCTGGTGCTTTGAACTGCGATGCAACAAATGGCACCGGCTTTGTGGTTTTTGGTTGCTGAGCTTTAAGTGTATCTATCTCTGTTAAGGCACTCAGCTTTGTGCCATAAGGCGTACTTTCAATAAACCAAAGTTGTGAGTCATACTCGCCCACAAGCGCTTCAACAACATACTCACCTAGACTTAATCGCACCAATTGCTCATTGGCTAGGTGATAGTAATACACACCTAGAGCCCCTTGGTGGCCAGCAATAAAATACAAACCCGTGCCCTCATTATCCCAACGCGGTGATGTCACATATTGGGCTTCGTCCGGGACAGGCACTGCAATGTGATCAGCATTCAAGGCATGATTCTTAGCAACATATAATCGCCACAGACCGACTTGATCTGTTTTCAAGTAGGCAAGCTGAGCTCCTTTGGGACTCATAAGCGGATAATCATACACGGTATCCAGTTCATATGATGACAGTGGCGTCAGCTTTTGATCAGACAAGTTGAGCTGAATTAATTGCGAATAACCATGCTCAACTCGCTCGGCAATGAGTGTTGATGTGTCAACTATTGTGAAACGACGTATCCCCAGCGTATTCGTTATTTGCACCACTTTATCCGCTTCAATTTGCCATTTAAACAAAGCATGTTGCCAACCATGAGGGACTTTTTGTCTTGCAACAAAATAGATGGTGTCTTCATCAAACCACTGAGGATGGTAAATTCCGGAAAAATTTACCGGCACCAAAGACGCCAGCTTCTTTCGGGAAAATGAGTCGGGCCGTTTATCTGGAATGTCCTCAGGATCAGCCTTGAGCAGTGCTGCTTGACGCTGCTCAAATTTTGCAATAGCTGCCTGATCTTCTTCACTTTGGTACACATTTAATGTGATTTCTGACGATTGACTCGACTCCACAGCCAAAAATTTTTGCTTGTTCGTTGAGAGCTGAACATCACGCGCAGCAAAATCAAATTGCATCATTTCTTGGCTATCCACCTGCGGTGCTTGAGGCGCTGATAACATTGCTTGATGGGTATACTCGGCGATAAAGCGGCGATAAAGCTGCAGCGCAGATTTGCCAAACACACCTGCAAATGCAGATTCGAAATTACGACCCTCAACGGCATTAACACGCGTCCAAACCGCATCTAGGGTCGCTTCATCATATTCTTGCTCCAACCAAGCAAGAAACCGAGCCCCGAGCAAGTAGGCCATGGCACTTGCACGATAACTGCCATCTCCGTCACTCAGTGAATGATAAGGTAGTAATGCCCCTTGGCGTGCATATGCACGCAACAGTGCTTCACTGTAGTTGTCATACAAACGTCCCTTGCCTGTTAACTTAGATTCTTGCAATGTTGCATAGCCTTCGGCCACCCAGCGAGGCAATACGGCGCTTGCCAAGTCATAGCTGTCACTCAAATCTCGCAGCGTCTGCTTTAATGTATGACGACTGGGCTGAGACAAATGCACTAGGTGAATATATTCATGAAGCACTAGTAATTTAAGCCAACTTGGACTGTGTGAAATTGCCATATCAGATTGCGGCGGCGTAACATATAAAGCCATAAAAGGACTATCAGAGCTTGGCAGCGCGAAGCCATTGGGTAAGTTAAATGGATCTATGACAATGGCATCAACCGTCACATCCAGCGCTCGGTTTTGCTGCGCTAAAACACGCTGTCTCACCGCTTCAAGCTCAATGGCAGCAGCGCTTGCCCAAGTATGATGCTGCGGCTGATAGTGCACGCGAAAATGCGGGCTTTGAATTGATTGCCAATCCTGTGTCTTTGCCAAAACGGGCACACAGACACAGAACACGAGTACGATTAAAACACCATGTATCCTGCTATACATCGAAAATCCTTGGTATGACCCTAATGTTTAGTAGACCTTATGCCAATTTTCGACATCAAGAAAGGGTTAATCGTTGCGCGCCATCGCGCCGAGTGAAGTAAATAAAGTTAAAATCGCACCGACAACAACAAAAGCCACCATGGAAAACAAAGCGCTGAGCCCCAAGGTAAACTTTGCGGTTGCCATGGCCGCAGCAACAGCCCAAACGCTCACTCGACTGAGCCAACGTTTAGTTTGCAAAGGCAATTGAAGATGCTTTAAGGCAAACGCCATAACAAGAAAAGCGATAAACGGATATAACACCAACACAATACACTCCTCAGGTAAGTCAAATGCAGAAACGTCCTGTTAGACTGTCTCTGACTCTCGATTCATGTCAATTATATGGTAATGATAATTATTATCAACTAGGAAGGGTGATTTTTACTTCTGCTCCCTGTAAACCATTGCTTACTATCATACTGCCATCATGCTGCTCAATGATGCGCCTACTCAGGGTTAGACCAATACCTTGGCCGGTGCTTTTTGTCGAGTAAAACGGCGTCATGACATTGTCTAAGTTCGCAAATCCCCCCCCTTGATCTGTGATGCTTATCACTACATGTCCCGCTTGATAATGCGCACTAAGACCAATAGTGAAACCCGTGGGGGTGTGACTTAAGTTTGCTTCGGCTGCATTTTTCAGCAAGTTAATCAACACTTGTTCAAACAGCTGAGGATCGCATCGGCAGTCACGAACAGTGCAATCAAGCTGTATGATTTGATCATCATACATTTGCCCAATTAACGCTTTGACAGATATCAATAAGTCATGCAATTCAACCATTCGGCAATGTAGTTCTAGAGGTTTAGACAGCTCACTGAATCGTGAGACAAATTGCTGCAAATGCGCACACCTTTGCTCTACTACCTCTAGTGCATGCACATCTCTTGCTGCGTTCACTTTTCCCTGTAAAGTTTGCGCCAAAGAACTTACAGGTGTCAGCGTATTATGGATCTCATGACTGATCACACGGATTAACTGCTGCCATGCAGCCAATTCTTGATGGCGAAGTGCACGCCGAATATCCGTCGCGATAATAAGGCGATAACGTTTACCCTGCTCATAAAACTCACTGCTGGTTAGCGACCACTGTGCATTTAACCCATCACTGGAAAAGCGCCACTGGCTATCTATTGCAAACAAGCCCAATGTTTCTGCCGTACGACCGCGTTCATCCTGCCACGGCTTTTGATAAATTAAACTAAACGCTGGGTTAGCATAATTAAGGGTCTCATTTTCATCAAACACCCAAATTGGGCTAGGCAGCTTGTCTATTAGCTGATAAATAATCAACATGTGACTAGTATAAAGCGCTTTTTGTTGATGCATGCACTCACTCAACGCCACCAACTCACGTTCAAAACGGGCGATGTGACCCGCTTGGAAGTGAGGGTTTATTTGATGAGTAAAATCCGCTTGTTGCATGGCTTCGAGTTGAATGTTGGCACGTTTAAAAATACCGACAAGACGATGTAACACTTGATTCGATATCCACTGAAAACCAGTAAATATTACAATAGCTAACGTCGCAACTAGCCAAACGCTTAAAGACAATTTCAACCCAATGACAGCGCACAAACCACCTATCAATGCATTGAGCAATACTAGGTATAATTTGAGCGAGCGCTCAAAATTACTCAGCATGCTTCAAACCATATTTATCTAGTCGGCGGTATAATGATGATTTAGTAAGCCCCAGCTTTTGGGCTGCTTGGCTGGTCACACCGCCTTCTTGCGCCATGACCTCCATAATCATGCGTTTTTCCATCTGTGCTAATGTGCCTGTGCCTTCAATTAGACTACCCGCCATAATGTCCGCCACTTTTGATTGCTGAGCGAGTCGTAACTGGCAATCTTGTAGCGCAATCTGACTCCCTTCACTCATCAGCAAAGCACGCTCCATGACATGACTTAGTTCTCGAATGTTGCCTGGCCAAGGGTATGTTTGCAACGCATGAATCACCTTATCATCCATTGGCTTAGTAGCCATGCCATAACGTTTCGCATGTTTGGCCAATAAGTAGGACGCGAGGGGAATAATATCAGCTTGACGCTCACGCAGTGGCGGCAGTTCAAATACCAAGGTATTCATACGATAAAATAAATCTTGTCTGAACGTCCCTTCTGCAACGTTTTGCGGCAGATCCGCATTGGTGGCACAAATGAGTCGCACATCACTGCGAACGGTTTTGCTGCTCCCCAACACTTCATACTCGCCCGTTTCTAATACACGTAATAGTTTGGCTTGTAGCGGCATAGATAGGGTCGCAATCTCATCCATAAAAAGCGTGCCGCCCGAGGCCATGGTAAAGCGCCCAACACGATTTTGCTTTGCGTCTGTAAAAGCACCTTTGACATGGCCAAATAACTCGCTTTCAAATAATGACTCTGATAGTGCCCCCATATTGACACTCACTAACGGACCGCCTGCGCGCGCAGAGTGCTGATGCAGCCATGACACCAAATGACTTTTCCCCACACCGCTCTCACCGCACAATAAGATAGTGGCATCTGAATGTGCTACGCGCGATAATTTGCGTTCAAGCGTCTGCATACACGTAGATTGCCAAACAAACTCAATATCTGTTTCCGGCTCTGGTTGCAGTGTTTGGTTTAACTGAGTTTGTTGTTTTTTTTGTAAGGCGAGTTGTTGCTGAATTGAAGCCAGTAATGCGGCATTTTGCCATGGCTTTTCGATAAAATCGCTGGCACCAAGTTGTAGTGCTTTAACTGCCAGTTTAACGCTACCCCACCCGGTTATACACAACACAGCTGGTGCCCCCTGCTGTGCTTGCAACCAAGTTAAAAAGTCTAAGCCCTCTTGCCCTGAGGTAGTGTCTCTCGCAAAGTTCATATCAAGTAAAATGATATCGAAAGATGTGACACTCAGTAGCTGCTTTGCCGTACTGGGGGAGTCTGCTTCAATGACTTCAAAGCCTTGGTCTTCCAAAAAGTAAGCGGCGCTCAATCGTACTTCGACATTATCGTCAACAATCAAAATGCGGGGCAAAGGCATGGGTGTATCCTAACAGTATTTTTCCGTTAGGATACGATAAATCAAGGCAGGAGGAAAAGCTTAACGCCAGCAGACTGTGGTCACAAGCGTGTGGCTTTGACCAGGCTCAACCGTAACAGTGTCTTCAAGTACATTAGCCGCTTCTAAACACAGCATGCCCAAGTATTCTTCATTTTGAAAATTACTCAAACGCTTTGACTTTTCTATCCACGGATTCCAAAGCACACATGATGTCGAGTTTTCACGCCCAACTTCAATTACACCTTCTGGAGTATGGATACATTGCACTGGCGCAGCCTGGGTATAAACCATGTCTGTTTCACGCGCAAAACCCACTTTATCTGACTGCTCGAATGGCCCTTCGCCAAACTCAATATATTTTGCACCTTGCAGGCCATCAACCGTGGTGTTTTTAATATCCGAAGTTGGGAAATAAGTGTGTAATGCTTGTGTCAGTGAAAAAGGCGTCTGTCCTAGGTTGGTATTGGTCAGTCTGACTTCTAACTGCTCACCTAAAATAAACTCCACTTCCAATTTAGACTCATGTGGCCAAAATTGTCTGTCTACTTGCATCATCGGCAATGACAACGAAATACGCACAGCGTCTGAGGTTTCAGTTACCTGCTCTGCACGCCAAACTATTTTGCGCGCGAAGCCATGAGCAGGCCAGTCCGCGTTGTCATGCACACCAAACCACGGCCAGCAAATCGGGATCCCACCACGCACAGATTTACCTTCTTGATAATCTTCGTCCGCCGAGACCCACATAAGGTCGTTTTTGCCTGTTGGGATAAACTCTGTAATTTGCGCACCTTGCAAAAAAATTTTCGCCTGACACAGGGGACTTTTCACATCAAAATACTCTAGTCCAGTGTCGGTTCTTGCTAATTTTACTGAGTTGGAAAATTCCATGCTCCACCTTTCATTTTAATTCAACTGTCCTTACATTACCGAGCCACCAGCACAGAGTAAACCGGATTTACCCACTATGAATGATCTTCAACAATTTTGTACAAAATAACAGCGCCTTAGGTCTAATTCAGACTAAACTTTAAACTTACCAACCAGCTCCGTCAGCTGTTTCGACAACCCCGTCATTTTGTCTCCATTGTCACAGGTATCGCTCGCGATGATAGAAACACTGTCTGCCGCATTTTTTATTTCTACTACATTGCGATTAATGTCTTCAGCAACGTGCTGCTGCTCTTCTGCCGCAGTGGCTATTTGCGTATTTAGATCACTGATATTTTGAATCGACTGCGTGATTTCAATAAACTGGTTCTGCGCGGAGTGAGTGAGCTCGACTGTTTTTTCTGTTCTTTCCAAGCTGTTGGTCATATCTGTAGAGACGCCTTCTGTCATCTTACGCAATTTGTCTAATTGAGATGCGATTTCTTCCGTCGACTCCGAAGTACGCTGAGACAAAGCACGCACTTCATCTGCAACCACAGCAAACCCGCGTCCGTGCTCTCCAGCTCGGGCAGCTTCAATTGCCGCATTCAACGCCAATAAATTAGTCTGCTCAGCAATACCGCGTATTACACTTAAAATTGACATGATGTTTTCACTTTCGCTGTCGAGCTTAGTGATATCTGACGTAGCTCGATTGATAACACCAGACAGTTCAGCAACACTGTCCACCGTCTCTGTGATCACTGTTTGACCCAGCTCCGAGGCATGCTGGGTTTGGGTCGCAAGTTCTGCGGCATTCGCACAGCTGGATGCCACTTCATTCGCAGTAGCGGCCATTTCATTGATGGCCGTTGCCGCCATCTCTAACGATTGCTGCTGCGCACTGGTAGAGCCTGTCAATTCATCCGCCTGCCCTGCCGTAGTCAGCGCCGTTTGATTCACCTGTTGCGCACAATGATTGATCTGCTGCACCAGCTGCGCTATCAAATTTAAGAATTGATTAAAGCTCTCTGCGAGTTTACCCGTTTCGTCTTTGGTGGTGACCTCCAACCGCTTAGTCAAATCACCACCGCCTTGAGAAATAGCGGTCAAACCATCACTTACATTGACAATTGGACCAGACAGTAAGTTAGCGATATACGTCGCCATGGCCACAAAAATAGCCACTAAGATACCACTGATGATCAACACTGTGAGCTTCATTTGATTGGCTTTGCTCATGACCTCTTGCTGCTCAACAAACGCGATAAATTTCCAGCCAAGCGTCTTGGATGTGTAGATGTTAGAGAAAAATTCCACACCATCTATAGTGATCTCAAACAACCCATCTGGGCTGCGGTTCAGCTCTGTGTACAAGCCATTTTCAACGTCATCAATATGTTTAAACGTGTACTCTGGGTGCTTGGCATTAACCAAAATGGTGCCGCTGTCCTCCTCCAGCATCAAATAGCCTGTTTCACCTAAACGAATATTCTTGATGATATCTGTCAGCCCTTTAAGCGACACGTCCATGCCTTGCACACCCACAAATTCACCGCCTGATTTTACCGCTTTAGCAGTGGAAATAATTGCCGTATCATCTGGCTCCCAGTAATACGCATCGGTTAAACCTGTCTGACCATTCTTTTCCTTACCGGTTGTATACCAAGGACGCACGCGCGGATCATACCTTGCACTCACCTGACCTTTTGGCCACTGAATATAGCCGCCTTCTGGATTACCAAAATAAATATAAGAAATACCTGGGTGGGATGTACCAAATTGCTGATACAACTCAAACATGCGCTGTTCAACCTCAGTACCAGAGTCCGGTGTCATTTGCTCGGCCGTGTTATTGTCTTTGTAAATTGATACCTGACTGCGCCCGTTAAGCACATCTGGGTGATTGGCCAAATAGGTTACGTTCTTTGCTACCTCATCGAAAAACATACTGATACCATTGTCGATTTGCTGCGCCTCTCGGCTGCTCATTTCAACAAATTTATCTACCGCGAGCTGTCTTGTTTGAGTAATGATAATGACTGCAATGATCAATAAAGGCACCACAATGGCGGCGATGAATGCAAGGCGTAATTTTTGTGAAATTGTCATAGCGAAACTTCCTGTGGGCATTCAAAAAATATAGTTCTAGATCTTCAACTATTCAAAAAGATTGAAAAAAATTCTGGCATCAACCCTGTTTTGTTAATGGCAAGTCAGAAATACTCAGCTAACCTTTATGACAGATACGCCTGCTTTTAAGGATATGCCCCAATGCCACTCACAGAATGTAAATACCTTGGCACCGCCCTAATTTTTTTAACTTTGTCGTCACCCACTGTTGCCAATGACTCTGAGCTTGCAGAGTTAAAACAGCAACTGCAAAAATTGCAGCAAAAAATAGAAAAACTGGAAGCTGAGCAAAAACGCAAGCCGAAAGTCACTAAACCGGTTCCTAGTATTAAAGTCGGAGGGGCAGTTAGAACCACACTCAGCCACACATCCTATGATGATGATAATAAAAATCGCGGTGGGGATTTTGAGCTGGATGTATTCAGGCTAAATTTTTCGGGCAATATCGGCGGCTTTGGTTTAAATGCTGAATGGCGTTACTTTGATTATATGACCGCCGTGAAGTATGCCTACTTATATTACGATTTTGCCAAAGACTGGCAAGCACAAGTTGGCATGACCAAAGTACCATTTGGCAATTGGCCATATAATTCTCACAGCTGGTTTTTCGGCACAACTTATTATGTGGGTTTAGAAGATGACCATGACATGGGTATCTTGTTCAAACGTAAACTGGCAGACAATTGGCAGCTCGATTTGGGCTTTTTCAAAAATGATGAGTTAGGCGGCGTAGATGGATATGTTGAATCGCGCAGCGATCGCTACTCCTATGACATCGTCGGCGCACGCCCTGTAGCAGAAGGTATTTATGATGACCCAACGCAACCGCTTGGCGAATACAATACCTTCGCAGGTCGCTACGGCTATCATTTTAAGCATAAAGGCGGCACAACGGAGTTCGGTGTCTCCGGTTTAATGGGCAATTTACATAACGGCATAGAAAAAGCGGGCGAGTACCAAGCATGGGCTGTGCATGTGAATGCCAATATTGGCAAATGGAATCTTCAACTACAACATGGTGAATATGACTATGACGTAGCAGGCATAGATAGAATTGCGGTGGGTGCCTATGCATTCTATGACTCAATCGCCGCAGAAGCGACCATGTCTAATTTCAATGTCGCTTATAACATGAAGGTCAAATTGGGGCCCATCAATGCACTGCAATTCTATAATGACTTTGGCATCATCTACGATAAATCAGACCAAAGTCATGATACGTGGATGAACGTAACAGGGGTGTCTATGTCCGCAGGCGCGTTTTTCTCTTACTTAGACTTTGTGAATGCCAAAAACCAGCCCTTCGTAGGTGGCTCTATCGCTGGGGACAGCGATGATACACAGAGACGCTTTAACTTGAATTTTGGTTATTACTTTTAGGCTTCTCCCTTAGTGATGGCCAAATAATCCTATTTGGCCGAAAAAAGTAATAAAAGCGGAATTTTTTTATAGAAAAAAGTATGTCTTAAACACTGTTGACCATTTATTTACAGAAAAGAGCATAAGCAACTGATTAAGAATAATAAAATTGTAAATGACGCAAAAAAAACAAGTTGTGCTAGCTGACTTTTACATAACAAAATTTAAGCAAACCTCTGACAAAAACCAATCCTTTTCACCGCAGCGATACAATCCAATTACAAACCATAAAAAATTGCAATTTTCCCTAATTTGCACACATAAATATTGTGCGTTAGTCTTGCGCCTTTGTTAATTTTCACCCCTTGGATATTCTAATTAATGTCAAGAAGTACTGGACAGGCTTTGGCCTTAAGTGGCGCGCTTTTAGCCGCTGCACCACATGCATTTTCAGCCGATAATGAGCTTAATGAATTGAAACAACAGCTCGAACAATTAGAGCAAAAAATTCAACAATTAGAAGCTAATCAAACTGCTGAAAACACGGTTGAAGCGGATGCAGAATCAGGCATAAAAGTGGGTGGTGCGATACGCGTAAACTACTCGACAAATTCATACGATGAAGATACTAAAAACCGAGGTGGTGACTTAGATTTTGACGTATTTCGCTTTAACTTTTCAGGTGAAGTGGCTGACATTGGCTTAAATGCGGAAATTCGCTTTTTCGACTATATGACTGCGGTTAAATACGCTTACCTAGATTATGACATCACATCACAATGGCAAGCGCAGTTAGGTTTAACGCAAGTGCCTTTTGGCAACGACCCATATAACTCACACAGCTTTTTCATGAGTCCAAATTATTATCTTGGTCTGGAAGACGACTACGACATGGGTTTGGTGATGCGAAGACAAGTGGCAGATAACTGGCAGCTAGATCTGGGCTTTTTCAAAAATGACGAGCTCGGTGGTGTCGACGGTTATGTGGAAGACCGTAAAGATAGATATTCCATCGACATCGTAGGTGTTCGTGCCAATGACGAAGGCATTTATGATGAACCGACAGCTAAGCTTGGCGAGCACAACACCTTTGTTGCACGTTACGCATATCATGTAGATCACACTGCTGGGTCAACTGCGATTGGTGTATCAGCGCTATCAGGTGGTCTTCACGATGGTCAATACAGTGCCGGTGATTACCATGCTTGGGCGTTCCATATTAACAGTAATATTGGCAACTGGAACCTGCAATTCCAACACAGTCAATACGACTATCAAATCGACGCGAGTCAACGCATTGCTATCGCAGCCAATGCCACTTATGACACCATGCCAACAGAAGCGACATCAACAAGCGCAAACATTGCCTACAACATGTCAGTAAACTACGGCCCAATCACGCACCTGCAGCTGTACAATGATTTTGGCACCATTTATAACAAATCGGATGATTCTGCTAATTCGTGGATGAACGTCACGGGCGTGGCCGTCACAGCGGGCCCTATCTTTTCATACATTGATTTAGTGCACGCAAAGAACCAACCTTTTGTTGGTGGCACGCTATCAGGACAAAGTGATGACGTAGAGCGACGCTTTAATATTAACATCGGTTACTACTTCTAATTTTTCTCCAAAGACCATGAAAATACACACTATTTTCATGGTCTCTCCAGACAAATTCTCCCCTTATTTTGCATAATTTACTGCATTTTTCGTCTATAATGGAAAAGCATCTGCTGTTAAAATACCGCCTGTGCACTGACATGTAATTACCAATCAAACTTGCGTAGTAGTGAATTAAGCGACACTTGCAAAAAGGAGAAACAGCACATTATGAAAAAGCTTTTTAATCGCTGTTTCTGGCTTCATGCTGCTGGGATCATTTTTGTCGGCCTTGGTTTTATTGGTATGGCACTGCCCGTGATGCCCACCACCATTTTTTTTATTCTGGCACTGGCGTGCTTCTCTCGCTCTTCACCCAAATTCGAACACTGGCTGCTTACCCATCCAAAATTTGGCCCGTCGCTAGTTGCTTGGCGAGAGTATCAAGTGGTTCCCCCAAAAGGAAAGTGGGGCGCGGGGATAGGCATGTTAATTGGATACATTATTTTATGTTTTAGCACCGCTCCATGGTATGTACTGGTGTTAGTCGCGGTGATTGAAATTGTGGTACTGGCTTATGTACTCACTCGCCCTTCTCACCCTCCTGCGAGCGCAAACTAACACAGTCAGATCAGGCTTACCTAAAGTAAGCCTGCTATTCATCTAAAAAGTATAACTGAGCGTTAATTTATAATTCCTACCAAGCTCACTAGGGTCATTCGCTTCTCCGGCAGGCGCTCTCACATAACGCTCATCCGTCACATTATCAATGCCCGCGCGAACAACTAAATCTGATAAACTGCCGCTGCCCTGATATTTAGCCGTCAAATTGTAAACTTGATATGACCCTGTACCGTAGCCTCGCTCAAGATAGTCTTCTGTTAAGCGAGTTTGAGCACGATATGCCAGCATCTGTGCGCCAATATCCACATTCTCCAATACTGTGTATTGTAAATTTAGATTGAGCTTATCCGCAGGGGCCTCAGAGTAGGGCTGCTTATCGGTCTCAATGGTC
This sequence comes from Pseudoalteromonas umbrosa, assembly GCF_030125375.1. Classification (GTDB taxonomy): domain Bacteria; phylum Pseudomonadota; class Gammaproteobacteria; order Enterobacterales; family Alteromonadaceae; genus Pseudoalteromonas; species Pseudoalteromonas umbrosa. The sequence goes on from NZ_JASJUU010000023.1 coordinate 74,488, forward strand.
CCTAAAAAGAAGTTAGGTACACCATAAGCATTCATATCAATGGCAGAGTATCCTAGATAACCGCTGAATTTACCCAGTTCATAATGCATCTCAACTTCCCAGCCGCGGCTCACCAATTTACCGATATTTTTAGCACTATAATCTCTATGGGTTGCAACAGGCACGCCATTGGCAGGCTTAGGTCCAGGTGCGCCAGGCTGCTTTACTCCTTGAGCATCCAGATAATACATAAACGGCACGTTATCGATAAAGTTTTTGATATTGTTATCAAAATAAAGGGCCTTAAGTTCAAATTTATCACCCCAACTAAGTGTGTCTAAAAAGATGCCAAATCCGCCTTCTAGATTTTCAGACTCCTCTGGCTTTAAATCTGGTTGAGGCTCGTTGTAGCAGAATTTGCCACCAATATGACAGCGCCATTCACGCTTTTTATAAAGCTCTTGAACACTGGGAGCACGAAATGCTTCAGCGTATTTAAGATAAAAATTAAAGTAGTCGGTGACTTTTAATGTCACACCCAGCTCACTTGATAGTGCGTCATCATCATGGTCATCATATTGGGTATACACGTCGCTACTGCGCTTGTAGCCATCATAGCGAAGACCTGCAGTGATCAAGATGTCGTCGTCAACAAGCGACACTTGGTCGATGACCGATAACGAGATATTATGCGCATCACTTTCACCATATTCAGAGGTTCTCACCTGATTTTCATCGAACTCAGACTGATCAAACTGCTCAACGTCATAGTTAAATTCAATGGCAACCTGGTGGTCAAATGATGTACTTAAATCAAAAAGGTTAGCCAAGCGGGCGCCATAGCGTTTGGTATTACCAAACTTACTACCTGAGTAGTCTATCTGCTGCCCTCGGCGCACAATATAGCCTAGGGTATAGTCATCATACGACTTATCGGAATACACCAGTTGCGCATCAAAATCGATATACGGATTGTCAGGCTGATAGACATAAGTCGAGGCGATTTCTAAATAATCATTACTGAAGTTTTTTGATAAGGTCGGATACATCAAGCCTAAACGTGTACTTAAGTTATATGGCTGATCATTGGAGCGCGTTTTTGACCAGTCAATCTTACTCTGCACACTATGCGCTTTATCAACAAACCAGGTATTTTTTAACGCGATATTTTGTCGCTCTGAATCATTTTTTATTTTATCTAGTTTTGCAGCATCCGCGATTGGCTGTTCTTCACTTCCCAGTCCTGTACTTCCTACAATGTCAATATCCGAAAAACGAACTGTGCTGAGGTGTAACACCGTATCCATATCTTCTGACAGCGTAAATAAGGAGCTCGTTAGTTGCGTGCTATCGCCATTACTTTGGTGCGTCGCGGTGACATGGGAACCGAAACCATAAGCACCATTTAAATAATCACTGGCATCTTTGGTCGTTAAGCGAATACTTCCACCAATGGCACCCGAACCAACCGTTAGCGAGTCAGCCCCACGCAACACTTGCACTTGCTTTAACTGACTTGGGTCAACACCTAGACTATTGATTGAGGTGAGATTACTGCCACCATCAAATTCCATTTTTCGCTTAACATTGTCCACAGAAACATGGATCCGTTCACCGTAGAGACCACGGATACTGGGCTGAGCCGCCAAAGGCGCGGCGCTACCAGTTAACTCAACTCCGGGGATCTCACGCAGTATTTGCGTCAGCTCCGCTTGTTGACGGCGTGCCATGGCTTCGCTGTCCAAAACCGTCACAGATCCTGCCGCATCTTTGTTAATCACTGACAATTTATGTCCGTGGACTTCTATTACATCTTCAATATTGCTAGGTTTCGCGGCGCTTGCATACACCTTTGCAGTACCTAACGCGCACAATAAACCCAAAGAAAGCGCCGAGCGTGTAAATTTCATGTCCTTATACACCTTAAATGATAATAATAATGAATCGCATTTGAAATGCGACGCTAGAATAATTAAACTAAGCGCTTAAAGCAATAACCAAATAACTAAAAGTTATAAATAAATCGGTACTATTTACCTAGGAAAATAGCGTGAGCAATATTCCATCGCCATCAATTTTGTCGTAACGTATTGTTCTAGCTAATACATTTAAATTAAGGAAAAGATATGAAAGCGGTTCTGGCTCCAATAATGATGATCGGCACGCTGGTGTTTAGCCAAGCGGCGCTTGCTAAAATGTATAATGGCGGCGCGGATATGAGCAAGATTACCCCCATTTCCACACTTTTAAGCAACGCACAAAGATACACAACAGAGTCCGCAACGATTAAAGGGACTGTGACACGTGTATGCCAAAAGCGTGGTTGTTGGATGCAATTGGCCAGTGACAAAAAATTTCAAACTTTGCGCATCAAAGTACGTGATGGCGATATGGTTTTTCCCATGACAGCACAAGGGAAAACAGCGTTTGCCACGGGTACTTTGAAAGTGCATCCCCTCACCCTAGAGCAAACCAATCAAAGGCGCAAAGCACAAAATCTTGATCCTGTTGACACGCCCCAAGTGCTGCACCTCTTTACACCTGTTGCTGTCACCATTGAAGATTAAATCACGCCATGTCATGGTTTAAACTCAATCGCAGCCTACATCGAGACATCGGCTATTTTTGTATTGGTATGACTTTGGTGTTTGCTATTTCAGGGATCGCGCTGAATCATATTCATCAGTTTAACTCTAACTATCAGGTTACCCGTACCAGCCATGTTATACCGCTCTCTGGGGTAAACATGGAAACCGTCGACTTTGAGACAACACTGTTAACCACGCTGCAGGTAAGTGGCAAAATAAAAGCGCGCTTCTGGCAGGATCAAGCAACTTACAAGCTATTTTTAGAGAAAGATACAACGCTCTACCTATATCCCCAAAAAAATGAAGTGTTGGTTGAACAAGTGAAACCTCGTTTTTTACTACGACAACTTAACTTTTTGCACCTCAATGAAGCCCGAGCTGCATGGATGTGGTTTTCTGATTTCTATGCAGTTTTACTCATTTATTTGGCCGTCTCTGCGCTGTTTATGATGAAAGGAAAGCGTGGTGTTTTTGGTCCTCGGGGCTTTTTGGTGTTAGCTGGCTTTGCCGCACCGGCTATATTTATCTTTATTTACTCGAAGTAAGTATTCACACACTAAATATTATCAACTGTAATGCGCTGTAATGGCATAACCTCCTTTAGCAAACTAGATTGAGAACACACTGCTGCAAAATTATCAGCAGTGTGATTCTCTTAAATTGGAAGGATGCAGGTATGCAAATGACACAATGTGGTATCAATGGCTTATTTCTGATCAACTACTTAATTGGCCAGCAAAACCAATCACCACTGTGCCAGATGTCATTGCTAGTCTATACACCTGATAAAACATTGTCTGGACGCGCAAATTTATTCTCATCACCTTCGCGTAAGGACGCGCTGATGTTTCACCTCAACGGAGAGTTTCACTATCGCCATACCTCAGATCCACACCCCATTGCGATTAATTTATTAGGTCAGCAAGCACAGCCCTGCCCGCACCAACAAAACAGCCCTTACCACTATATAAAACTGAATATATTGTTAAACGAGCACTGGCGCTCTGGTAAGGTAGAGTTGTGTTACCGCGATCTCAGAGCCGATACTTGGCAACATCAGCCGCAATTGAGTATTCACCAAACTCACAATAACAACATTTCAGACCTCGCTCAGCTTGCCCTACAAGTTAAAAGTTAAAGCCAATCGCTACACGATTCCAACTATTTATCTGAAGCGCTAAGCCGATAACGGCCAACTGCTGAGCCTGTGTTAATGGCTGCTGTGATTTAGCTGATAAATCAAACGGCAAAGATTTTGTCACCGCATTTGCTAACTGCAAAACAGCTTGATCAAATGCGCTCAGTAATGACAAATCAGAAGAAGATAGTGCCGACAACAATAGGTCGAATTGCTCAGCAGGTACGCTATTTTGCAAGGCCTCGGTATGCATTATTTGGCAGTATTGGCAGCCATTTATTTGCGAGACATATAGGCGCAGCAAATGCATTGTTGCGTCCGGGAGCTCTTGCTCCCCAGACTCGCCCAATGTCGCCAGTGCAGATGGTATAAATGAGTAATGTGTAAAAAGTTCGCTTTGAGATATCATAAATTGCTCCTGTTTATTTGATATGTAGGAGCTTACGCCTATTGGACACAGTAAAATTGGATATTTACGACATTCTCGCGCTCACGCTTTATACATGCTATTTATGCTGTTCCAACTGCAAAGGCGTACACGCAATGATCATCATAGCCCCCAACAAAATAACGATATCAGCGACATTAAACACCCCTGTACGCAATGTGCCGATCCCAAGGTTGATAAAATCAATCACTGCGCCTTGATTAAAAATACGATCAAGTAAATTCCCCAAACCACCAGCAAATATCAATGCAAGGGACGTCAATTGTCGTTTTGATAAATCATGGCTTTTAATCATATAGCCAAGCAATGCCAGCAAAAATAATCCAATAACCCCAACAAATAACACCATCCGCTGAACAGGAGATAACTCAGCACCCAAAGACAGGAATACGCCTAGGTTTTCGGTATACCCTATGCGAACCACATCTCCCAAATAACTGGTCATCTGCCAAGCAACTAGGCTGTCACTAGCCCACCACTTGGTGCCTTGATCAAGTATCAAGCAAATGATGCACACCAATAAAATATGTCCCGTTTTGCTGTCTTTCATTTTATTTGCTCCTGCGCTGCGTTTTATCACTATAAAAAGCAGTTAGTGAACATAAAATGACAACTCGATAAATAGGCTAAGTTATTAGGTCACAAAACGGTTAAAGTTAGTGTGTAAATCAATAATGCGTTTGGCAATATTATGATTAGCATCGGCCGTTTCACTCGCTCCTTGCGCTGTCTCTTTTGCCAAATCATTAATATTATTAATGTTTTTATCTATATCAACTGCAACCATAGATTGCTCTTCAGTGGCCGTCGCAATTTGTGTATTTAAGTCATTAATTTGCTCAATCGACTCTGATGCCTCATCGAGCATTTGTTGCGTTTTTTCACTTTTTTCATAGCAGTTATGGGCACTTGCTTTGCCCTTTTCCATACTGTTCACCACTTTGTTTGCTTCCGTTTTTAAGCGATCTAATAAATCTTGAATATCTGCCGTTGATGACTGGGTGCGCGTCGCAAGCGTGCGTACTTCATCCGCGACCACGGCAAATCCACGGCCACTTTCTCCCGCCCTTGCCGCTTCAATGGCTGCATTGAGTGCCAACAAATTCGTTTGCTCAGAGATACTTTGAATAGCTTCCAGTACTGAGCTGATATTATTGGTCTCTTCCACCAGCTCGCCTATTTCATCCGATGCTAGGTTAAGCTCTGATACTAGGTTCTCAATAATTTGATTGGTTTGCGTTGCGATGCTTTTTCCTGAGTTCACTTTTTCGCGCACTTTGGCAGTGGCTTCAGCCGCATGCGCTGTACTTTTTGACATATCCTGCGTGGTGGTGGTCATTTCATACACTGCGGACGCGACCATCTCCGTTTGATTTTTTTGCTCCGTCACACTTTGCTCTGTTTGGCGCATCACATTCATGGCCAGCTCAGAGGAGCTGCCCAAACTTTTTACAACTTCATTGGTACTTTGAATAGTGGCACGCAGTCCAGAGACAAACTTATTGAACTCCTTAGCCATAGTGCCCGTTTCGTCTTTTGCAGACTCATCCAGCATCACGGTTAAATCACCATCTCCACTGGCTATCGATTTTAGCCTGACAATCAGTGCTTCAATCGGCTGCGTGATAGAACGGCCAATAAATATCGCGACGATGATAGCAATCACCACAGCCACAATCGCAGTCACGGAGATAAGCTTAATCGCTAAAATTTCGTCATGCTCCGCCTGACGCGTTGCTTTTTGGGTAAACGTTTGAACATCAGCAAGGAGGGCAATTAACTCGTCTTTTAATTGATCTTCCTCCTGTTCAATGAGCTTCACCTGCGGTATCAACTCAATGAGTGGTTTTTGCGATAATTGCCCCAAAAGCGCATTTATATCATGGCTGGCCTTTGCATAATGCTTGCTTATCACATCCAATTCTTGCTGCACCTGCTGAAACTTTTTAGCCGCTTCTTGAGAGTGCGCGAGTGTGATTGCTTCAGTTGCAAAAGCCCGGGTCTCTTTTATTTCTTTACCCACTTTATCCACGGATGTAATGAGCTTTTGCTCGAGCTGACTTATTTTATTGTCATATTCAGCATGGCCGTTATCCGCCAATGATTTATACAAAAGCATACGCTCAAGTAAAATGGCCTGCTCTAATTGATGCTCTGTGATTTGGGTAAGAAAGTTATTGAGCGGAATATCCTCTTCTGCAATATCAATTAGCTCGTATCCTATTTTTGCCATTTGCACCAAGGCTATGGTACTGACCAACAGCAGCATCGTCAGCTGAATACCACTCATTAAATAGATACGGTGTGCAATTTTTAGTTGATTCATAATCAACACCTTTTGGTTTAGTTATGCAGTTTCAAGCTTCTCAGCACTGTCTAAAATAGTGTAAAAGCTGAATTGAAAATTCTGGGTGATGCTGCAAATAATCAAAGCCATCTTCTTGATTTAAAAACTCTGACATGCCTTCTTGCTCAATGACGTCACACTTATCAAGACGCTTAAACCCCATTTGCCACTGTGCAAACATGCGTTTTTCAACCGTCTGCTCATGCAACTTGTTGATCCTTTCATGACGGGGATCTTGGCAAATACATGAATACAATGCCTGTACAGCATCCACCTCACCTTCTAATAATTGGATGAACGTGCCTTTGCCGTCGTACAAGAGCAAGCCGGTGATCTCATTTGCTGTATTACGGGCCCGAAAATTCGCCATCATCTTGAGTAATTCGGGCTCACCGAGCCGGTTTTTAGCCTTGCTGATGTATACCAGTTGAAACATATCGTTTGCTGCTCCACACATGTTCTCACGAACAATAATCTAATGAACGACCATAGCGCTTTAACAAAGCATGGGCGCTAACGCACTTTAAAAAAGCTAATGGCGCTGCGCATACCAGCGGATAATTCATCTAGCTTTTGCGTCGCATCTCGATTCGTCTCTGTTACTTCAATGGCATTGTCAGACATAGAAGCTATGGAGTTCATCGCTTCAGATACTTCCGAGATCGCCCCCACTTGATCCGCACTGGCTTGCACGACTTCCCTCACCCGCTGAAGTGAATCACTGGCTTGGGCATCGATGCTTTGCAGCAACTCAGTAGCCTCTTGGATAAGCGCTTTACCATTTTCAACTTGAGGCTGAGTTTGCTCCATCGCCTCAACTGAAGCCGAAGTTTCTTTTTGAATTTCACCTATCATGGCCTCGATTTGACCTGTCGCCTCACCAGTGCGCTTCGCAAGCTGCCTTACCTCATCTGCCACCACCGCAAAGCCGCGCCCAGACTCACCCGCTCGTGCCGCTTCTATGGCAGCATTCAATGCCAGCAGGTTGGTCTGCTCTGATATGCCACTAATAACATTGGCAATCCCACCAATTTGCTCGGTATTGGCTTCTAACTTTTTGATCTGTGCGACTGTGCCATTAACCGTCTCTGCAATACGGACAATTTCTGCAGCGCTGGCAGCAATGGCATCGCGGCCTTTGTCTGCAAACTCAACCGTAGATTCAGAGTTTTCCTCTGTTCTGGCTGTCAGTTCACTAACATGATCAATGCTGCTACGTAGGTGATCCAATCGCACCACCGTCTGCTGCGTCAAAGAAGCCTGTTGCTGTGCTGCAGCATAAATATCATCAGAGCCAGAAGAAACAACCTTAGCTTGCTCAGCTAAGTCAGCCGACCCCCCCACTATCTTGGAAACAATTTCAGTGAGCTGTAATTTCATATCAAATAATTTAGACAACATGCTATTAGGGTAGTCAGTGGACATACTCTGGGTAAGATCCCCTTGTGAAATGGCTGATAAGGCCTTTTCAGCTTGGCGTACTTCACCGCCCAGCGCTTCTCGAATACTCTTCGCAATCATCAACCCTATGAATACACTCACCGCAATGGCCAATACGGTTGCACCGACCATAAACTGACCAAACCCACCGGCGACCGCACGCGCCTCAGGCGTGGCAATTTGGTTGGCTTCTTCTTGATAGTCGATAAATTCATTGATCCGCGCCAGCCAAGTCATAAAGGCTGGACGAGCTTGCTCAAGCACCGCCTCATCGACGTTTTCACCAGCCCGTTTTTTCTCAATAATCGTTGCCACCAAAGGCCGTGTGGTGACTTTGATGTCTTCAATACTTTTTAAAATACGTCTTTCATTATCATTAAACGGCACCCCTTTGGACTTCATTTGTGCCATGCTGTTTTCAGCTTCAATATAAAAGCGCTCTAATTCAGCAATCTCACGTTCAAATTGGCGCAGCTCATTGTCAGAGCGGGCGATTGCCACATCTCGAATAGCTATCGCGGTGTCATGCACACTGCCTCTAAAATTAATCGCATATCGCTGTTTTACCGAATTGACATCCGTCATTTGAGCCAAGGTGTCATCTATAAAGTTAACGTCTTTAATGCCTATCCCTGTTAATATGATCATCAAACACAAAATAGCGCCGTACCCGACAGAAAGTCGCTGTCGTATCGTTAATCCCGCTAAAAAGTTCATTTATTCACCTTTTTGTCACTTCCGCTTAGTAAATTTAGGGCCTAATTTAGCCCTGCGCCAATTTCAGCCCTGTAAAAAATTAGCTTTTATTTGTTTTTACTGACAAATAGACCCTATCAAGCGCTTTCTGGTTACAAGGATAAAAAATAAATTACTACTTGCACTCAAGGTACATAAACACCTAACATTAATGATAATCATTATCATATAAATAGAAATCGTGAATTATCTAACTCCCTCATTAATAACTAGTCTGCTATTTAGCTCTGCGGGCGTATTCGCAAATACTTCAACTTCAGATAAAACAGTACTTGAGCATATTGAAGTTCAAGGTGTGCAATCTCGGCTGCAAGCACGTGGAATCTTAAAAGACAGCATTGCCAGAACAGAGCTGATAGATGCCGAGCAATTAAAAAATATGCAGGCTGCCAATTTAACGGAGGCGATAGATAAGGCACTGGGAATTCGAGTCTCCAACGAATGCTCAATGTGTGGCGCAAAACGTATCATGATCAATGGTATGAAGGGGGAGCACACCAATGTTTTGATCGATGGCGTGCCCATGCACACCATGTTATCTGGGTTTTATGGAATGGATAGCATCGCGACATCAGGCATTGGCACCATAGAAATTGCACGTGGTGCAGGTGCATCCTTGACCGCACCAGAAGCCATTGGCGGAACAGTTAATTTAGTGTCCCAAAAGCCAGCTAAAAATGCCGCTGAGCTAGACATGGCGGTCGGAAATTATGAGTATAGAAAAGTATCCATGGTTGCTATGGGCGTCAGTGAAGATGAGCGCAGCAGCATCAGTGCCATTGCGCAACAAGACAGTCGTGATCAATTTGACGGCGACCACAATGGCGTCAGTGAATCTCCACTTTTAGACAACCAGTCCATTGCCATCACGCTCAGCCATGATTTATCACTCGATACAACTATCAAAGCGCGCTATGGACGCAGTGACTCTGAAGTGTTTGGCGGTCCAGTACTTGGCGACACCACCAGCTCAATAGCCGAGACGTTGGCCAGTGTCAATCAAGGAGAAGCTGAGCGTTTGTTCGTCGATAACCAAGTCGATGGTCGCTATGTCGGCCACCCTTGGGAAACCGCAGAATGGGTCGACACACAAAGAGAAGAGTGGTTAGTGTCACTGCTACACAGTATGAATGACAAGCTCACTGTCGATATCAGTTATGCCAATGTTGAGCATATTCAAGACTCTTTCTATGAAAGTATTGATTACTTTGCGCAAGATGACATGCAATTTATCACTGCCAAACTCTATTATGCACTGAATGATCAGCACCTTATCACCCTGGGGGTCGATCATCGTGATGAGCAAATGCGTAGTCACAGCGCAGCATTAGCCGACAATCCACTCTATATGTCTGACAGCTTTGATTACACCGTATCAGGTTTGTATATTCAGGAAACCTATACCCCGTCCATTGATTTTGAACTGGCCTTGGCAGTACGCTTCGACCGCATCACCGCAGATTTTATCGCCAATCGAGTCACTGATAACGAAATAGATGAAACCTTGGTTTCTCCACGGCTGGACATACGCTGGTTTCACCACGAAAACTGGACATCACGGTTCTCTGTAGGCCAGGGCTACCGTGCACCATTATCTTTTTTTGAAAGCGATCATGGGATATTAGATGCTGAAAAAGGTTACTTAGTCGATGTGCATGATGTCGAACGCTCTATCGGATACAACTATTCACTGAACCACAGTGAGAACAAACTCAATGCAACATTGTCACTGGCCTATACGCAAGTCGATAATCTAGCCACCCTGTCTCACAACGAAACTGGTACACCTGTACTCGGCCAATTATCTGAACAGGCTGATGTGTGGGCTTGGGATCTCGCATTGAGCTATCAACTATTAGAGCAACTTCAGCTTGGCGCCAGTATTGAGACTTACAGGTACAATGATGAATTTAAGTCCTCCTTTGGCATAGCACCCACCGAAAAACGCGCCAGTATCAATCTTGAGTTTGTGCAAGCCGCGTGGACCGTTACAGCCAATTACCTATTTGTGCCCAGCAGAGACTTGAATGATTATGGCTATGAGGGTTTCAATGATATCCAGGCACAACAACCTAAAGCTACGGACGTCTCTAGTTATGGATTGCTAGATTTTAAAGTCACCTATGCACTGACAAATAATATTAAGCTATATGCAGGTATGAATAATGCGCTAGATTACAATCAAGCAGCTGATGAAGCGTCTCCACTGTTGTTTGACAGCGAAGGTGGATATGACGTCACCTATATTTATGCACCGCTTAGAGGCAGACAAGCATACCTTGGCTTTGACTATGACTTTTAAACCAGCCTCTATACTTTGGCTTTTACTTGCAGCGCCTTTTGGCGCTGCGGCCATAAGCCCTTTTTACCAGTTAAATCTGACCCCAATCACACAAAATGCACCTAGCAGCTTATCAGTCTACCAAGGTCAAGTACTTGCAATCATCCTTGTACAACCTGATTGCAACTGGTGTAAAAAGCAATATAAGTTGCTCTCTCATCTCGTTGAGCAACAGCCAAAAAACTGCCATAAACTGGACGTAATGATGATGGCAACAGGGGGCGACAGACATGCTCTAAAAAGGGCCATGAAACGCTATCAAAGTCGCTTTCCCATCACTACCTTGCCTAATAAATTAGCGCAGTCATTGACAGTAAAAAGCGCACCACAATTGTTTATTTTAGATAGTGAGGGAGTATTAGTGACCTACCACATTGGCTTTATGCCAGAACATGCTTTACGAAGTGCATTGAATGGGTTAGTGGCAAAAGCGCAATGTAAGGCTTAGCTGGGTTAGTTCGCTTTACCCAGCCAGTTTAAAAAGCCTTTTGCATCGGCGGTGTTTGCAAAATCGATGTAACTTAGGCCTGATTGATGCTTTACTGCCATACGGCATTTATGCATAGAAATTGATTGGACCGGTAACGTAATCGCCACCTGCTGTCCTTGGTATAAGTAAGACATAATAAAACGCTCATTTTTTAATATTAATATCTCTACGTGCACAATACACAAAGAGGTTTATTTACATGATGCCTTATTAAGGTCTGCTGAATAGTGCCCACACTCGGTGGCAACATTTATAACCATGATAATGACATGGTCGTACAATTGATAATTTCAAGACAGACGCATTAAGGCGCTAACTTTAAAACTATGACTGACTGGATCAAGGTAAGACATATTACTGCTTATATTTGTGAGTTTCATAAGCAAGTTGGTCAGCATACTTTAATTGATTAAACTGTACAAGAGAAAAATGAAGTTTATGTGTCATTTTTACACAATTCTCTTTTCAAAGTCGCTTTTCAATAACCCATAACGTCAGAATGCAGAACTTCACTGTACATAAAATCTGCACCCATGTCTGTAATGACTATACTTAACTATGCTACTAGCCTAATTTTGGAGGATACTTTGTGCACAGACTGGAAAAGGAACTGTACGCGAAGCTAAAAGAACACCCAGAGATTTTCGACTTTGTGGTTGAATCGTCTTTGGATGGTCTCTGGTACTGGGATCTAGATAACCCAGAACAAGAATGGATGAGCCCCAAATTATGGCAAACACTTGGTTACGACCCCAATACCAAAAAACACGAGGTCAGCGAGTGGCACAAAATCATCAATCAAGACGACCTCCAACAAGCCCTTGAAAACTTCGAAAAGCACAAAGCAGATCCCAGCCATCCTTATGACCAAGTAGTCAGGTATACCCACGCTACTGGCAAAACAATATGGATACGGTGCAAAGGATTAATAATCAGAGAGCCGGATGGCCACCCAACTCGCATGATTGGCTCTCACATCGATATCACTGAATTTAAAGAAAGTGAACGTCGGGCTATTGAGGAACTCGAAGCCCGAGAGCAGTTTTTTGCGCGGATGTCACATGAAATCCGCACCCCCCTTTTTGGCATCTTAGGTATTGCTGGTACTTTAAAAAGCGCTGTGGGCAATGAAAAAATAGCGCAAGACATCAGTACCATATTGAGCTGTGGCGAACAGTTGCAGTCTCTTCTCAATGATATACTCACGCTGTCTAAACTAGACGCTGAAAAACTCTCCACCAGCATCGAAAAGGTCTCGCTAGACAATGTATTCAGCCATATTCACGAACTGTACGATGCTGCGGCAAATGAAAAGCAATTAACCCTCAATGTAGAGACGCACAACCTCACTCATGTTTATGTTAAAACTGATAAAGTAAGACTCACCCAAGTTTTGAGTAACCTAGTCAGCAATGCGATCAAATATACTAAGTCAGGTTCGGTGACCATCAGCGCGGCGATCACAGCGCACACATGCACAGTCTCTGTCATCGACACGGGTGTTGGCATTAAAGATGTTGATGCGATATTTCAAGCGTATACCCAAGAAGACAACTCTTATGAAGGCATGGTCAGCGGTAGTGGGTTGGGGCTGGAGGTCGTCTCTCAACTCTGTGAATTACTCGACTATCAACTTACCTTTGAATCCCAGCTTGGTGCGGGTACACAAGTCTCTATTTCAATGCCTGTGGAAATCATCAGGCAGCACAGCGAGCCAGAGCCCATTACAACCAAGGTACACATTCCCGACATTAACCGTGTTTTGGTGGTTGATGACAACGCACTCAATCTCGTTATCACCAATAAAATGCTCTCGACATTTTGCACCGACATAAAGCAAGCAGCTGATGGCTATGAAGCGCTGCAAGTTATTAATAACTCGCCGCCTTTTGATCTCATTTTACTCGATATCAATATGCCAAAAATGAATGGCTATGAGGTACTTGCACTGCTCAAGACGATGTCAATATCAGAATCTACTCGGATCATCATGCTCTCAGCTGATGCTTACGAGGCCACACAGCAAAAATGCCTTGAACTAGGTGCAAATGGGTATTTAACTAAGCCGTTTAATCAGCAAGAGTTAATGGAAGCTCTTGCTACCACAGACTCGAATATATAGTGTCAATGCTTATGACAACGACCAAGTTCTCGGTTTTCACAGTACTATTTTTAAATCTGGCTTTTTTAGTGCTGAGTCATTCACTCCATGCGCGCACCCTGACGATTACGATTGGTGAGTATCCTCCCTACTCTGGAAAACGCTTAGCGCATCAGGGGCTAGTGCCACAAATCCTTCGGAAAGCCTTCGCCAAGCAAAATATTCAGGTCAAGTTTGTCTTTATGCCATGGGCCCGCAGCTTTAAAGAGTCCGAAAAAATCAACTATGATGCATCTGCGTTTTGGTTTTGCACAGATAAAAGACAGCAAGATTATTTTTGTAGTACAGCATTATATGAAGAGACCGCAGTGTTTTTTTACAATAAAAATAATCCCGTTCCTCCTTGGCGTTCCCTGCCGGAGCTAGATAAATACCGCATCGGTGCAACTCGAGGCTACAGCTATACACAAGAGTTTTGGCAATTAGCAAATACTGGTTTCTTAGATATCAATGTCATGACCCGAGATGAGCAGAATCTCTCAATGCTACTCAAAGGAAGAATTGATCTTTTCCCCATGGGATTACTGCCTGCAAACTATTTGTTAGAGCAAAAGTACCCAGATAAAAAACATCAACTCAGTTATCACACAACACCGCTCATGACAGGGACACTGCACCTGTTATTTCCAAAAAACAAAGAGGATTCAATCGAGTTATTAAAAACTTTTAACGAGGGAATGCAAAAAATCAAAGTAAGCGGTGAATACCAAGCCATATTGAGCCAAGCCCAAAGTGATCAAGCTATTCATTCTCCCTAGTATCAATAAGTAAAACGATATTGGCATTGAAAATTGCTACTGAGGATGTGCTTTACTTCACGACAATTGAAATATATACCCACTTGATGCGGTCTTTAAGAATAGTTCATATTCTTGGAGTTCATATGCAACATAAAATGCTTATAAATTTGGTGACCGGTTCATTAGCCTTTAGCTTATTTATTTTCGGGTTATCAATGATGCTAGGCGGCAACGACCGCTATGTACACGCCATTACACAGCTTTATTTCTTAGACAGCTTTTTATCACAGATGCACGCAGCACAATTACTCGGTGGCGTGATTGTGATAATCAGCGCAATGTTAATTTTTCAGCACTCCGTGCTAAAAAAAGCAGCTGGCATCGGATTATGTGCGCTTAGCACTATGTTTTTATTTTCTTTATTTTCTGAAACTCGCTGGATATCTTCCCTTGGAGGGTTTCCTGTTATTGGTTCCGGACAAGGGATCATCAAATATTTCGCGCTATTACCTATTGCAACCTATCTATTTTTACGTGATAAATTGACTGATAATCAACATCTCTGGTTCAACTTTTTCCCTGTCGCACTGGTACTTGTGTGGATAGGCAGCATGAAGTTTTTTGAATTTGAAGCTAAAGGGATAGAGACACTAGTAAGTCACTCGCCATTTATGTCATGGATGTATGACTTTATGTCACTACAAATGGCATCAAACATCATTGGCATCTACGACTTATTTATTGCGGGATTGCTCGCAATCGCATTGGCTAATCAAAACAAGGCCTTATTGAACATTGCCATTCTTGGTTGCAGTGTTGTGTTTGTCATGACGCAAACCTTCCTATTCACAACACCGGGAGCGCTCAGTGCAGCCACATTACTAACAGGCACAGGTCAGTTTATCATCAAAGATATTTGGTTTATTTGTAACTTATTAATCATCACATGGATAGCACATAACCCAAGTGTGCAACATGCTAATCAACAATACTCATCGGTACCTGTGGAGAATTAGGTTTAACCAAATTCACGATATGCGCGCAATTACGGCCATTTTCTTTGGCCGTATACATTGCTCGATCAGCATGATTCAACGCAATTTCGGCACTTTCATGACTACTCGGACGCATCACTGCACCACCAATACTGACAGACACAAACTTCGACGCATCAGATCCTTCATGTCTTATTTTTAGCCCTTGAACGACCTCTAAGCATTGGTCACAGAGCGAATCTACTCGTTCTGTATCTGGCAAAATAAAGACAAACTCTTCACCTCCAATGCGTGCAAACACATCACAGGGACGCTTTGCCAATGTATTCAATGCTTGTGCAACACTGCGTAGGCATTCATCTCCCATTATGTGCCCATAACGGTCGTTATATTCTTTAAAATAATCAATATCAACCACCAGCAAACTGATTGGACTAGAAATACGCGCAGCTCGACGAAATTCCTTTTGCAATTGCAAGTCGAACAAGCGTCGATTCGAAACCTGTGTTAAACCATCCACTTGCGTGAGGACCTGCAACTGCGCATTCGCTTTATCCAGCTCATAGGTTTTTGCTCTCACCGCCTGTGCAATGGCAAGCTGTTTGCGATATAACAAGCGAACATATAGTACGGTCAGAGTTGTCGATAAAAAACCAATCACTAACACGATATAAGGCATTGCGGAAGTACGACTTGCGATAAATTGAGCAGATGGCGTCGCGCTTATTTGCCAATCTCGCCCCCACACCTCAATCCAAGCAATAACCGGTGGTGTGCCAGCCTCCAATGTTCCATCTCTATGCAGCTCTTGAGCGGTTTGCTCTGTCACATCTTTAATTGTAAAAGCAATATCTCCCTCATTTTTACCAAGCTTAGACTGCGCAATCAAAGCCTGTACTTTAAATACTCCCACAACAAAACCGAGAATATGCTCTCTTTTTTCCAGTACTGTAACCGGACTATCAAGATACACTGGCCGCATCGCTAAAAATGCACTGTGCCCTTTGGGGTCTTGAACCAGTTTAAGACTTGACGTGGCAAGCGGTAGAGCAAGATCTCTTGAAGCCTGAATAGTAGATTTCCTGCGCATGTCAGATAATAGATCAAACCCCAGCACAATCTCATTATTGTAAATCGGCTCTACAAACTGAATTGGATAGTATTCTGATCGCTCTGCTGCGTACTGCATAGCACCAGAGGAGTGCCGTTCCGTGATTGAAAAGTGCGAATGGTGGTTTAAGCCTTCTTGTTCAAATTCAGCGCGGCTTTCATGTACAACTCTTGGCGCCCACTCCAGCGCTTGAATACCCGAGTGATAAGCAATCAGTTCTGCTGAGACCCTCTTAAACAAGGGCTTGGTTACATATGTTTGCGTCTCAAATAAAATAGCCAAGCTATGTAACGTTGCCAAATGGCTCAATACATTTTGCTTAAAAGAGTCAACACGCAAAAGGTATTCTTGGTTAAATTCTTGGGTCATTAAACGCTGTTGCTCAGCATGCAAGGCATATCCTAAAAACCCAGTTAAGCTAAATCCAAGTAACACCACAAGCCCTTGCAACAGCCCCGCATAATGACGATGCGTTAATTCCATGCTTATCCCCTATCATCCATGTCACTTGCAAGTATAGATAAAGGCATCAAGAACACAGCATAATTAACGAAAATTAGTCTCTCACTGGTGCATAGCCATCTCACAATTCATTCGGCAGACACCCGCTTCTCTGCTATTATCGCTAACTTGCGATATTACTGTCGCTCAACATAAGATTAAAGCAAAGGCCGAGCTGCACTTTGGCCAAACAGAAGAGAACTTGCATGAATTTTTCCCAACTTGGGCTATCTCAAGTACTGTTAGATACACTTCAGTCTAAAGGGTATCAATCACCGACTCCAATCCAACAGCAAGCAATCCCAGCCGTTTTAACTGGTGAGGATGTCATGGCAGCCGCGCAAACAGGCACAGGTAAAACAGCCGCGTTTACCTTACCTTTAATCGAAAAACTGTTAGCCTCTCAACAACCTCATGCTAATCAAGCTCGTGTTCTAGTCTTGGCTCCTACACGCGAACTCGCGATTCAAATAGCTGAGAGCGTAGAAACCTATAGCGCAGGTACTAGAATTCGAAGCACAGTAGTATATGGCGGAGTGAAAATAAACCCACAAATGATGCGCTTGAGAAAAGGCGTTGATATCTTAATTGCTACACCAGGTAGGTTACTCGATTTATACCAACAAAATGCAGTGAAATTCACAGAGCTTAGTACATTAGTCTTGGACGAAGCGGATCGTATGCTGGACATGGGCTTTATTCATGATCTTAAAAAAATCATCAGTCTGTTACCTAAAAAGCGTCAAAACTTACTATTCTCAGCCACTTTCTCGGACCCAATTCGAGCACTTGCAAAAACTCTCTTTGCTGCCCCCGTTGAGATTTCTGTTGCCGCAGAGAATACTGCTGCAAAAACGGTTATTCAAAGTGCATATGCACTCGATAAATCACAAAAAAACAAACTACTAAGTCATTTTGTTTTAAATAAAAAGTGGCAGCAAGTCTTGGTTTTTTGTCGCACTAAGCATGGTGCGAACCGTTTGGTTACTTATCTTGACAAAAATCATATCAGTGCTGCAGCGATACACGGTAATAAATCTCAAGGTGCTAGGGTAAAAGCATTAAATGGCTTTAAAACAGGTGAAATCAACGTGCTGGTTGCCACAGATATTGTTGCTCGTGGTCTTGATATCAGTGAACTTCCCTACGTAGTCAATTACGATTTGCCCAATACTTATGAAGATTATGTACATAGAATTGGGCGCACCGGTCGTGCAGGTGCTGAGGGCATCGCGGTGTCATTTGTAACGCTTGCAGATGCTGATGACCTATATGGCATTGAGCGTTTTATTGGCGCACTCATCCCTAGAGCAGAAGAGCCTGGATTTGTACCTCAAAACCCGGTTCCAGAAAAAGCTCTAGATACAAGACCCATAAAACCTAAGAAACCCAAAAAGCCCAAAAAGAAACAGCAAAACGAAGCTGGCAGTACACAGCATTCAGCCAAGTCGAAAGATCCGGTAAAGACTAAAAGCCAAGTAAAAAAGAGCCGAACTCCACGTAAAGAAAAACCAACCACGGGTAAATCAACGCATGCAGCTAAGCCTAAACCACAAGGTCAAAATCAGCGCAACCGCAGCGGTCGTGCAGCAATAAAACCAAATAAATAACTCAACCCCAAAGAAAAGCTGGGAGTTTCTCAGCTTTTCGACAAGCATATTTCAATATTATCTGGGTTTAAATACATGTACTGTAAGACTGTTAAGTATGGGCTACCCCACATAACCGAAAACAACGAAATGAAAATTTGAATCGTGTAACTCAAAAAATAAAAGCCAGTACCGCTCTCCTTGCGGTCATATGACAACACCAAATTAAAATGAACTTCGCATATGTGGCGACCGTCCTTGAAATTAGCAAACATCCCCAGATTCTACTCTCAGTTTAGCCAGTGGATACTTGGCTTCACCACTCATCCCAATTAGGGTGGGAGGTATACTACTCTCTTACATTAGCTGGCTTATTCTTTTACTTCTATTAGCTATGAAAACTCCCAATGGATTCACCTGCACCCTAGCTGGCTCACAGCGTCCTAGCTGGCTCACAGCATCCTAGCTGACTCACAGCATCCTAGCTGACTCACAGCATCCTAGCTGACTCACAGCATCCTAGCTGACTCACAGCATCCTAGCTGACTCACAGCATCCTAGCTGACTCAATTGCTTCAAATCCTGTTAAATCTTGTTCAGGTTGGGCGATTCAGCCTCCAATATATTTCTGCATCCATACAAAAACTGGAGGTGAATCACACTACCAAGTGCCCACTCCTTGCTGCGCTAAACAAGTTATAAAAATGTGCACCAAACACCAACAACTAACGCATTGCTTTTTTATAACTTAAAAAGTAAGTAATAAAATCAGTAGCTTATTTGATTTTAATTTTAAGTGAAGAGGGAGGTGAAACTACTACTTGCTCGCAATTATTCTTGCAAAACAAGCAGTAGTATTAAGAAAGGTGAATTAAGAAAGTTTATCTACACGCTCTTTTCCTTTACCAGTTCCAAATGGTGTAACAGGATCGCTACACGTGCCTGCAATTTTGCATTCATCAGGGGACGTCATTTGTAAGGAATAAACTGGGCTCGACATAACTGCAATAAAAATAGTAAAGCTCAATAATTTTAAGGTATTCATTGTTTTTCTCGTAACTAGTATTGAAATAATTGGGGATGGTGATAGGTAATTCAATCAAAAAATAACTGTTTAATGGCAGAGTCATTGATCTGTACCGAGAGATGAACGACATGTTCACCACTTTTATCTGCTGATATCCTTGGGTACATGCTGTAGAACAAATCTTCAATGACGACATGCTCTTTAGTCTCTAAATCTAAAGAGTGAACATAGCTCTTTAGATAATCAAAATCAGTCCAAATGACAGTACTTTGTTTGACATGCCACCGCGTAATAAACTCATAACTAATTTGATAGCCAAGCGGTTCAGCATTAGAACGCAAAGAGCCTAAATGAAATAAATCCCCTGCACTGTCCGCAACCACAAAGCCTTCATTGGCCGGCCTAATTGATCTAAAATGACGAAGAAATACTACCGTCGTTGCCTTATCAAGATCATATTTTTGGATCTCCCACTCTCCGGCAACCTTCACACCAAAAAGCACGTACCTGCCATCTTGGTAGAATACAGCATCACTCGATACACTCGAGTCGGCAGTTAAATAAAGTAAAGCGCCACTATAAATATCTAAAATCGCCAAACGGTGATTTTCTTTGACCAAAATATGCTGATTGTCTTGGGCAACATCTAATATTTCAAGTGATCCCGTGGTCTTATAATACGTTGAAATACTGTCATTATTGAGATTAAAGTGACCGACGTAATTAACATCTTTCTTTTTCACCCTTACCCAACGCATCTGCTCATCTTGTGGGTCAAATACCATAGACGTGATCTCAGGAACGGTGTTAATTACTCTGCTAACATCACCTGAACTGCTCAATAGACGCTCAATATACAATCTATTTGCACGCTCTTGGGATTTTTTAATGGCAATCACATGACCATTTTCAGAAGCAGCTAAATGTGTTATCAAATCGCCTGGATTTTCATGCACCAGTATACTCTCAGCCGTTTTAACGTTAATAACGTGCAAGCCTCCGGTATCAAGAAATAAAACTTCCTCATCATTTATCCACACAGCATCATCTATTCGTCGGTTTTGCTCACTCAATACATTGTCCAACTGAGTGACAAAATCATGAATAATGAGTTGATATTTACTAGACTCACCAGTTATGGTCATTAATCGTTTTTTATCCGGAGACACCGCTCCACCCAGAATATATTCACCGCTGTGTGTAGGCGTCACAAGTCTAGTTAAGTTAAGAGACTCCAAATCCATCGCATACAGCATGAGCGCAGACTCAGCATCATCTGCCAACTGAACAAGAATTTCAGATGGCACCCTGCCAGATGTAACACGACCTATTAAAAACTTGCTATCCAGCAGTGTAACCATAGCACTTTCGGGCTCTGATACAGTGAGTGGTAGAAGTTTCAATGCAGAAGCGCCAGTGACAGTGTCACTGAATACCAGCACTTTGTCATTTTGTGCAAAGCTAACAAAATGCGCATTAGAAGCACTCTTGGTAAGCTGTCTTGTCACCCCTTCTTGTTTATCAAGAAGATAAATTTGGCTAAGGCCATGCTCGCTATATCGACCAGCAAAGGCGATAAAGCGCCCATCTGACGATATAGCTAATGACTCTTTTTCACCCTTAAATTCGGTAAGGTGCTCCTTTCCTGTTAAGTGGGTGTCGTTGTAAATATATTTAGAAGCCAAAAAGCTTGCAGCCAACAAAATAAAAAACGATAACAATACCATTATTACAAGTGACTTTTTTTGGGGCTTTATATTTTCTTGAATATGTGAATTAGGCTTGATGCTAACATTGGAAGTTTCAGCACTAGATGTAAGCGGATGTTCATCCACATCAGACAGTACTTTAGTCTCGCAAACTAGTTTATACCCTCTCTTTGCAACAGATTTGATATATTTTGGATTATTCAAATCATCATCTTGAAGGATCACGCGAAGTTTTTTTACAGTCCCTCTTACTGCCGTGTCTGTTACAACACGATCAGCCCAAACATGATCATGCAACTCTTCGACGGTGACATAGCGGCCACGACAATCGTAGAGATAAAGCAATAACTCCATGACTTTAGGTTCTATCGAGACTTCCTCACCTTTAGATAAAAGCAGGCTTTGTCCCAAATCAATGACAAAGTCCCCAAGCGAAGCTCTAATACTATCCTTTTGCAACAAACTATTCCCAACTAAAGTTTAACGCACAAGATGGACTGAAAACTGACACCAATAATGCTAAATATGTAAATATTTATAAAAGTTTTGACATATCAAGTGTACCAAGGAAAACCTCAATAATTCAACCTAAACAATGATGTGACAAGATGAAAATCTCTTTATAAATATACAGTTATATTTACAACCGCCAGTTTCACCCAGTCCCTCAATTTGGAATTTGTACTTAATAAACATCTACTTAAGAATTTATTTAGTGAATGATACGCATTAAAATTTTAAAACTTAAAAATAAATTCTTATTGACACTTTTTCACAAAGAAATACCTTAAGGCCACAACGCTCAAAATTATACATTTTATTAACATGCAAAAAACAAAACAATTTAGTCCTGCAGAATATGCAAAAGTTTATGCAGTTCAGGGGGTAACCGTAAATTGTCAAGTGAGCTATTTACCGTATAAGCTGATTAACCCCTCTGTAAGCAATAATGCAAATACACTAAAGTGAGACATATTTGGGATCACGGTATGTTGGTAGTCGAGCCCTTTATACTGGCGCTTGTCGAGTATGCCAATAAACTCCTTTAAATCCGCAACCATCCAGCCTTCGTTACCACCTATAAAATAGCGTACCTTAGCCTTCAGTGTATTATTGTACTTTGAATAGCGCTCTTCCATTTCGAATATGACTTTATTGTCATACCAAAATGATGGGCTACCTAAAATATAAGAGCTAAACAATTCCGGCTGATATAGCAAAATATAAGTGCCTAATAGTCCGCCGTACGAATGGCCAACGAAGGTTTTACGCGAATTATCAATGCGATATTGACTTATTACCAGTGGCAATACTTGTGTTTCGATAAACTTGACATAATTTTTTGCTTGCCCCGAAACTTGCTGAGCCTCTTTTGAGTGACCCATGGTCTCTTCAGGCGCAAAAGTAGGTGTATAGTCTCGAGTTCGGCTAATAAGTGGGTTGGTTCCTTTTGAGTAAGAAATACCAACGACAACAACCTCTTCAATATCTCTGCCTTCAATTAAATGAAGAATGCCACTGGCTGTTGCAATGGAGTAACTCGTATCATTAATTAAGACAAGCGGATAATGACGCTTTGATTTGTTATAACCTTTAGGTAATCGCACATAGAGCTCATAGCTTTGTTGATTAATTTTGGATGTCACTTGTATTGTGTGCGTATTTTGAATGGTAAATGGCTCATTTGCGAACGCCTGCATAACAAACAATAAAGGCATCAAAGTAACTATAAATCTTCTATACATTATTGAAGGTTCTCCTTAAGAATATAATTAAAAACGAGTTCTGATGATTCACTGTGCAACTCATGACGTTGCTGTAATTGACCCTCAATACGGCTTACCGTATTTAAAAAGGCTGCTAATTCGTTACCGGAAAGTGTTTGCTCTGTCTGTTGAGGCATATTGAGTTTCAATGGATTAATTGCATGTCCATCTTTGTGTACTTCGTAATGAAGGTGTGATGCTTGTGATAGTCCAGTATTACCGAGATATCCAATGACTTGACCTTGCTTAACGATGTTCCCCACTTTTAGACCTTTGGCAAAGCCCCGTAAATGAGCGTACAAAGTTTGATAACCATTGCCATGTTTTATGATAATCCGATTACCAAAACTCCCTCCCCAATTTGCTTTGAGTACTTTGCCATCCCCAGCGGCAAAGATTGGCGTGCCTGCAGCAGCCGCAAAATCTAGCCCTTTATGCAGCCTTGTAAAACCGAGTATCGGATGTTTACGATGCCCAAAAGTAGATGATAACCGCGCGCCGTTGAGCGGGGTTTTGAGTAAAAAGCTTTGCACTGGCCGCCCGTCAGCATAATAGAACCGCTCGTATTTATCGCCACTCTCTTCAAATAGATAAAGAGCATGTACCTGACCTGCAATCGTCAACTTGATATACCGAACTTTATTTAAATCACCTTCCCTTGAGAGAGCATGAGGATTGATAAGCTGGGTAGATTGATAGATAACCTCAAAAACATCCGTTTCTTGTAAAGATCTTTGGAAATCGACTTGATAAGAAAGAATCGCAATGGCTCTTTGAATTACCTCAACATCCATACCGGCATCCAACGCGCTATTGTAAAGACTGCCGCCAACGTTTACTTGAATGTGCCTATCGATAAACTCAGTCTCAAGCTGTGACTCTTTAACTTGCCAACCCTGCTCCGCCAATGTCGCCGTAATAATTGTGGCAAACCTCACACCGATAGAAATGGCTTTAAAGTCACCATTTTCATTCAGTATCACTTGAATCGCCTGACCAGAGGCTAGCTTATTAAGGTCCAGCCATGGTTTAACTGCAGCAATTAACGAAATGACTTGTGGTGTTGTTACACCAAAGCGCTTTAGGACACCCAATAGATTTTCTCCAGCTTCTACCCTTACTATGTGAGATGACGTCCTTTCGCTCTTTATAGGCGCTTCTGTTATTTTACTGGTAGCTTCCTCGATTGACGTGTCGTCATCTGGTGTTTGTCTATATTCGACTTTATCTACATTCTCTGAGGTGCAAGCAACCCCTACAACTAAGGCTGCAGTAATCAATATGCTATTTTTTATCATGGTTATTTTAGCTCTAGAATAGCCAACGGATTTATCCGTTGCTCCTGATGTAACAGCTCGAAGTGTAAATGCGCTCCAGTCACACGCCCCGTAGCGCCTAAAGTACCTAGCTTACTTCCTGCTTTGATCTGCATGCCTTGTTCAACTGTGATCTTATCAAGATGCGCGTATAAACTTTGATAGCCATTAGCATGCTGCACAAGGACTACATTGCCTAAATTCGGTGATAGAGTAGTTTTATCTGCAATAACAACAATACCACCTGAGACGGCTTTGACTGGTGTACCAACAGGCGCAACTAAATCAATACCACCGTGGGGCTTGGAATGTCGAAATTCAGAGATATGACCATAATATGAGCTGATCCGAAAATCAGTAAGTGGGTTCTGCCACCGCTCAGTTGCCGAGTATAATGCAGGCGCCGCTTTTATATTCGCAAAACCCAATACAATGGAGAGAAAAAATAAAAGGGCAACGAGGTATACAGGCTTATTGGCTTGTGGCTGAATTATCTGCTGTAACCTCGATTTATAGTCCTCTAAACTCAGCGCGTCTGAGGAAAAGTTTGCGGTACTGGGTACCGTACTGGCCGAAATCGAGCGCTTCAATACCGTCATCAAGGTTGTCGCATAGTGCTTTTTATTAATGTCATAGCCCCTGAGCGTTTTCAAATCACAACGTAACTCCATCGCATGAATAAAGCCTTTTTCCATCTGTTTGATAAACGGATTAAACCAAAAAATACATCCCAATATACTCCAAATTAATAATGCAATGTGATCCCTATGATGTATGTGCGTCACTTCATGGCACAATAAGGTGTTCTGTTGCTCAGCGCTAAGCTGCGAAAAATAACTCGGTAGTACAATTTTGCTATTGATCAGCCCAAATACAAAAGGAGAACAGGTGATAGGTAATTGTACACAAGGCACCTTTGACATTGATTGTGAAAATGGCTCTGACGTAATTAATAAACGCCGAATACTCAACCAACTTTTACAAAGGCCGCTTAGCTTTCGCATAGCAATAGCTAAATAAACGGCAAAAATAATGTAAAGCAACACATCAAAGGAAAGCGGTATATTTTGCACAGACAATTGACCAACCTGATGCTGCTTTTGCTCAATGTAGCCTCCAAATTCAAGCAGCACTTTTGGCACTTTTCCAATCTCAGAGCTTGTACTCACCGGTAAAATAGGTAATACAGATAATCCCAATATCGCCCACCATATTGTCGGTGTAGCCGGGTATTTTATGACTATATACTTACCGATATTAAGCAATAAACAGCTCGTCAATAGCCACAAAGCTAACATCATGAGCGGGCTGATTAGTGACCAATCCATGTTGTTGTACCTATTTCTTATCTTGTTTATTCAGCTCTTCAAGTAATGACTCGAGTTCATCAAGTTCATCTTCTTGAATTAAACGGCTGTCTGCAAACATTGCGACTGGCAACGGCCCATCTAATTCAAAAACTGACTTTGCAAACTCTTGCGCACACGCCGCCAGTGTTGGCATCTTATCGACCTCAGCGGTAAATATTTTTTTATTGCCTTGCTCGCCCACGCTCAGCAAGCCTTTGTCGGCCATGCGCTCAAGCGTCTTTCTAGTAGACGAATAACTCCATGCAAATTCAGCTTCAATAGCATCATGGATCTCTCTGGCAGATCTCGGCTCTTTTTGCCAAAGCAATTTTAATATAACTAACTCTGTGTTATTTGGTTTCAACATACACCCTCCTGTGACATATGTCGCACTTTAACACGCAACACAGTGCGACACAAGTCGCACCATGTTCAAAAAGTGAGTTTTATCGCCAGAGCAGCCTGTTACGACATATTGAGCTTATCTTTTGTTTGGCCAAGGAATGTTTGTGAGACTGGGACTTCTAAGTCATTACTCATTAGTAAAATAAGCCGACGCCCTTCGCGCTTTGTTGCAGTCACTGCGTTGGTGGATACCCACCAAGAGCGGTGAGCCTGAAAGCCTGGATAACCATCCAATTGCTTCAGTGCGTCTTTAAAGCGCATTAAAAGCATATGGCTCCCTTTGTCTGTGTGTACTTGCAAATAATGATCATCCATTTGCAAACAGATGAGTTCCCCGCGTTTTTCGATAGGCAATTTACTCATAAAGTCCATCAACATTTTCTGCTGCAATATCGTCACTTCTGGTTGCTCTAACTCTAAACGCTTCTGCTGATAAGTGATCACGGCACTTTGCTCCAGCACATAAGCCTTTGTTACGCTAATTAAGGTGATCACCCCACCGATAAACAAGCAAGCTATAATCGAAAAAGGCACTTTGTCCCAATAATCTGATGACAATGAAAAAAACAGATTAATGATAAATGGTGTGATGAGTCCCATGATTAAACTGGCACATAAAATAGATACCACCAAAGAGAGAACATTCTTCGCCTTCAAATTAGGCGCTATACTCGACAGCACCGCTCTACCCAAAGTCAATGCTGGTGCATAAACTAGGTAACCACACATACAAGTGGTTACCCAAAAGCCCAATGCATACACAAAACTAATGTTATCCATACCAAAAGGTTTTAAAAAAGCCAAAAAGCATGCGAATAACAAAACAATAGTGCTATCAGAAGCAATATTACGAATTGTCCACCTAGAGCTTTCATCATGATTTTTATAGTTATTTTTTTTCATTTCACGATTCGCCAAAAAAGTATCTACTAAATAAGTCTAATCTACGAAGTACCTGCCTCATCCACGAAACTCATATTGTTCATAGATAAAATCCATTCTATCGTTTTTATCAATCAGCGCAAATAAGCACAAATAAAACAGATAGATAAGGAAGGAAATATGAAGTCTTTAATCTCAACACTGGCACTATTGTGCACACCAGTCATGGCCAACCATCTCGAATTACAAATCAATAATGTTAGTAATGAACAAGGAAAAGTGTATATCGAGTTGTTTAAAGGTGCACAGAACTATAAAGCAGGTAAAAGCTACATTCAGAATATCATCTCGGCTAAAGCAGGCACGATAAAGGCTAATTTCTCAGATATAGAAAGCGGAGAGTACGTTGTTCGCTTCTTTCATGACGTTAATAGCAACGCCCAATTAGATACGAATTTCTTTGGCATTCCAACGGAAGGAGTTGGCTTTTCAAATAACGCAACTATGCAATTTGGACCACCAAAGTATCAAGACATGGCTATTACCATCAAAAATGGCAACAACCTAGAAATCACCAATATCAGCTACTAAGGGATCACATTATGGACCGTCGGCAATTACTTAAAGGCATACTTGCAGCACCCATTGCACATGCGGCTATCTCAACACCATGCTTAGCTGCTATGCAAGGCAGTGTATCTCACTTTGACCAGCTAAAGGTAAATAAACAACGCTTTCTAGCTGCATTGGAGAAATATCCAGACTTGGTAGGTGTGCTTGGCACTGACTCTGACTTTTCACCTAATCAACTGAAAATAGAAGGTCAATTGCCAAAAGATCTGACAGGCTGCTTTTATCGAAACGGTCCAGCTCGGCACCAAAGAGCAGAGCAAAGGTATACCCACTTATTTGAAGGTGATGGCATGATCCATCAGTTTCAATTTGCAGAAGGAAAAGTACATCACCAAGGTAAATTTACACAAACAAGTAAATTTATAGCTGAAGAGAAAGCAGGCAAATTTTTGTTTTCAGGCCCAGATAGTAAACTGCCGCATAGCCTTGCAATCAACAACCCTGATTCAATTAATACAGCCAATACAAATGTGCTACCAGTTAACGGGGAATTATGGGCGCTATGGGAAGCCGGCTCAGCAACTGCAATTGATGGTGGCACACTCCAAACTAAAGGACTTATTAACCTAGGTGAAGGAACGCAACATCAGAGTAGTTTAAAAGGGTTACCCTTTTCTGCACACCCCAAAGTAGAAGCAGACGGTACGATATGGAATTTTGGCTATGCACTCAGTGGCCACATCGTTTTATATCAGTTAAATAGTCTGGGAAAATTACAAAATGTCGGTATGCTAAACAGTGGTTTTACAGGAGGGATGGTGCATGACTTTCTAATCACCGAAAAGCACATCCTCCTACTATTGCCTTCTCTAAAGAGAGATAGGACGATAGAAGGGCAATTTTCATCTATTCAATTTGCACCAGAGCAAGCAATGGAAGTGCTCATTATAAGTAAGAACACTTTGAAGGTCGTAAAACAATATAGCTTAGACCCTGGGTTTGTTTTTCATTTTGGCAATGCATGGGAAGATAAAAATGGCAATATCTCTTTTGATGCAAGCTTATACCCTAATGGGGATGTATTTAATCAAATGACCTCTATGATGCAAGGAGAAAGTGATATTCCAATATCACCGGCAAAGACAGTTGTATTTAGCTTATTACGAAATGGAAAAGTAAGTTCCTATACTATTGATGGCATCAGTGAATTCCCTCGTATCTATAATGCATTAACCGGAAAAAGGAACCGTGATTTATTTACTTTGTCATCCATCGAAAGCGATGTTTGGAGTGACAGCGTGAGAAGAATTAACTTAGACAATGATAGCCTAGATACTTTTACTTATGGTAAAGACTACCTAGTGGAAGAGCATGTATTAGTGAATGCCAAAGAAAACACTAAAGGTGATTATTTAGTTGGCACTGCGCTACACACACCAACAAAGCGTACTTGCCTCAATATATTTAACGCACAAAATATATCAGCAGGGCCAATTTGCAGAGCTTGGTTACCCTACGCTATCCCATTAGGATTTCATGGAAACTTCTTAGCGAGTTAGTATTGATAGGCGGCTTTTGCCGCCTTGCCTAAAACCCAGGATTCGGACAAATCCCATTGTAGGTATAACAATTACGTCCAGTGCCACAACCAAGGTAAACGGCAGTATCACAGCCATAAGAGCAGATACCGAATGTTTCAAAATTACCGCCACCTACTTGTGCCGTTTGCTGGGCTGCAAGCTGTTGGGAAGTTGGGCTTAGGTTCTTTACGCTTTTTTTATTCAACTTTATTTTCATAAATATATCCTTTAAATTGTTGTCAATTGTCTCGATACAGTTTTTGTACATCCGATATTTATGAGTCAGCAAAAAATAAATAGTTCAAAAAATTGTACCTTAACTAAATGAAACACTAGTACTAATAACAAAGTTAGCTCGGTCACTGAGCTCTACGTTTGGTGCTTTGAACACTTAAATACTAAGCATAGAACCCCACCTAATAAATAAAATAGACGGCATTCGACGTCAGTCCAGATATAAAACAGAACTTCACAGCACTCATTGAACAAAGCACATTCAATATAAGTCATATAATAAAGGGCAGAATAGATATCAGTGCAAACCTTCAATACTGAGCCTGAAAGATAGCGAATGAAATGAGTATCGTGCAAAAGGTTAGCGACAGCGAACGCAGTGAGTACGCTCTTTTTGTGCAAGGTGAAATGAGCCGCTTTAATCGCTGCTAAGGGACTATATTTAAAAGGAGTAAAGAGTGAAAACGATGAAGGTTACTCCCTTCACCTTGCGCTAATTCGTCTCTTTATCAATGTGCATGACCTCTGCAACATTCGAGACGATTTAGCACGAAAAAAGCCCGACTCTTTCGAATCGGGCTTTCTTTTATTTGGCGCTTGGCAATGTCCTACTTTCACATGGGAAACCCCACACTATCATCGGCGCTATTTCGTTTCACTACTGAGTTCGGCA
>NZ_JASJUU010000024.1 GCF_030125375.1 Pseudoalteromonas umbrosa
ATCATCGAGTAATAGTTACACGTTAACTAATTCGATATACGAATATTAAAAAGCCGCTCATTGAGCGGCTTTTTTTATGTTTTTAGAATATTCTTCTGTTTTAGATCTGGTTAAAACGGCTCATTTCACCTTGCGCGAAAAGAGTGTCAGCGCTTCGCACTGTGTCACAAACCTTTCGCACGATATTCACCTTGCGCGAAAAGAGTGTCAGCGCTTCGCACTGTGTCACAAACCTTTCGCACGATATTCGCCTTGCGTAAAAAGAGCGGGCTCACTTCGTTCACTGTCGCTAACCTTTTACACCTCTCTTACTGTGTTCGTTGTCATCAACCTTTGGCACTACGTCATCCTGAACTCGTTTCAGGATCCATGTTTTGCTTGTTTTATCTCAGTTGCTGTTTTTCTGGAGGTGCATTGGTTACCTTTGGTTAAAACGGCTCACTTCACCTTGCGCAAAGTAAACGCGCTCGCTTCGCTCGTTGTCGTTAATACTTTGCACGAACTTTTATGACAAAAAAATGATCGTTGAATCGATAAAATATATGTTTATTTTCATTTTTTTGGATTAATAAATTCCTTTTTTGGTGCGTTTTTTAACCTTTTTATCCAATTACCCATAGCGAGCACAGATCGATTGAGGTAACATAAATTGGTTAAGGATACCTCGTTTAGAAATATTTAAACTTACTGAACATGTATATGGGAAGCGTCATATGAGATTTGAACTCGCAATAGATGACAGTTTTTTTATTAGTTCTACCCAAATAGGGAAAATTGAATTAAAAGATCTGATCAGCAAATTAAAGCCAATGCAAAAAAGGCGTCTAAGCAACTTTTCAAAGCTTGCGATAGGTGCTTTATTGAACCTAGATGAGCAGCTGTTAGAAGATGAAGATTGGGAGTTGGTGTTTGCCAGCCGCCATGGTGATTTTCATAAAACCAGCGAATTACTTACCAGCTTAGCGCTAAAAGAAAGTGTTTCTCCTTCAGGGTTTAGTTTATCCGTTCATAACGCCGTAGCAGGCATGTACTCAATATTTATGCAGAAGAAAGTGCCTATCACCGCTATTGCTGCGGGCAAAGATGGCTTGTTTGCAGCGTTAACGGACGCATATATACGCTTGGAAAGTAAGCAAATAAGCAAGGTTGTGGTGGTATTAGTCGACCAAAGTTTGCCAGAGCAGTTTGCACAATACAGTGATGAGCAGCAGAAAGATTATGCACTCGCAATGGTTGTATCCAAAGTAGATGAGCGACAAGGCTCGCGACCTCATAATCTCCGTTTTGTTCGCGATCAACATGTACCTCATGCTGATGATACCGCTGAGCCGCCTGTGTGTGAGTTTGCAAAGTGGTTAGATGCAAATCAAGCGCAGCTAAACTTATCAGGTAGCAAGCAAAATTGGGCTATTAAGCGACTAAATTAGCGCAGATACAGGCATAAGCTAATAGATTTATGCCCATTTCAAATTTAATAAAATTAAAGTGTTTTAACAAAAAAACAGTGATAGTATCCTAATTAGGAACCTTTGATTAACTTTTTGTTAAAGTATGGTCGGGCTTCTACTCACTACATATGGTCAAACTCTCTAGAGCATTAGGTTATGCATGATTGGCTGAGAGTAGCAAAAAGGAGTTGAACAAAATGGCACACGCTGAACTTAATTTAGCCGTTAAAAAATTGATTATCGAAAGCCTCGATCTTGAGGATATTTCGCCGGAAGAGATCATTGATGATGAGCCTTTATTCATTGATGGACTGGGTTTAGACAGCATTGATGCGCTTGAGCTGGGATTAGCAATTAAAAAGCAATATGGCGTAAAAATCGATGCTAACAGTGAGGGTACAAAGCAGCATTTCGCCTCGGTTTCCAGTCTATGTGCTTTTATAGTGAACCATGAGATTGCACAAGATTGTATGTGAGATCACATAGTATGAAGGATGAGCATATTCCCATTACATAAACGTATAGATTGTTATTTGAAAACGTTAAATATTTCGCGTGTAAAGTGTCGAAAAAGCAAGTAATGCTTTCTAAGCTGTGACTGAGAAGTTGAGTGCAGTGTTTCGAGTTGACTATGGATAAAACGTTTAAACTCTGACAATGACGACCCTATTATCTAGGGGAATAAGTGCGCATTGTAAAGTTGGCACTTTTACAGTGACATATAGCAATAATAATGGACTCAATGAAAAAGGCTGTTGTTAACCTTACTGTTCTAGCAGAACGCCAGTTAGCGTCTTTGGTTGAAACTCATTATAACAATAGACACTCTTCTAATTTATCTGCTAGTAGCGAAGCACATAAATACGTTTAATATGAGTTTAAAGTCCTTCGATTGGTATATCAGTGTAAGCCTTAGAGGTGTTCAAGCTAACAAGGTCAGTGTTAGTTCAACAGATTGTCAAAATCAAAATTAAGATGAATATAGACACTAATGCCCTTAGGGACATTTAAATAGTTTTGGTAAGTATTTTATTGGCAGCCTTGCCGTAAGTACGCTTACGTAGAAGTTAAAATCAATTTAGCCGTGCTGTTCTGATTCTATGTGTTGGAGCTATGCTGATAATATTAATGCATTTTTCTGATTTTAGTAGAAGCTAGACTAATTGAGTCAGTATTAAGAGCGCGCGTCGTGGTGATTCAAACCCAGAGGTGGAAATTATATGAAAAAGCTTAAGCCATTGCTTGAGGCCAGTGTAGAAATTGAAATTCCGTTTCATGATTGCGATCCCATGAATGTGGTTTGGCATGGAAACTATGCGCGTTATTTTGAAGTAGCACGTTGCAAGTTATTGAGCGCCTATGAATGCGGCTATGACAATATGGAGAAAATTGGCTATGTGTGGCCAATTATCGATATGCAAACGCGGTTTGTGGGCTCGTGTGTCTTCGGGCAAAAAATTAATGTGTCTGCCCAATTGCTGGAGTATGAAGACCGGCTAAAAATCGCATATTTGATCACGGATGTTGAGACCGGTAAAAAGCTTACAACGGGTGTGACCACGCAAGTGGCTGTGGAGATGGCCAGTAAAGCCATGCAATTTACAACCCCACAACCGCTTGCTCAAAGGTTGCGAGAGGCCATTTCCGCATCAGCTGTGTAATCGGGTTTCATTGTGGCATGAAACTAAAAGCCGCGAGTAATATCTCAGTGAATACTGATGAGCTCAGGTGTAAAAGAAAGGATATTTTGAAACTGATAGTACATGCAGTGTTGGCAATTATATGGGCTATCAAAGCACACTCAAAGAAGAGTAGGATTGAGTTAAATTATGACGACATTTTTAAATGATTTTGGGGTTGTTTGTGCGCTTGGAAATAATAAAAGCGAAGTCAAACAAGCGCTCAACCACCCTGAGCGGGAGTATCAGAGTTTAGATCATGAATTGCACCTTGAAGGTGAACCTGTTTATGTTGGTAAAGTAATTGGGGAGTTACCCGATATGTCTGCTTTTCCTTCGTATCAGCAGACTCGTAACAATGCGCTGGCATTAATGGCCGTACAACAGCTTGAGCCAACATTATCCCCTTTGCTAGCTAAGTTTGATAGTCAACGCATTGCGGTGATCATTGGCACGACGACGGCTGGGGTGCGTACGGCTGAGGAAGCGGTTGCGCATTACATGGCTACAGATGCTTTTCCTGCAGAGTATGGGCACCAATGTCAGGAACTGATTGCTCCGGCACAGTTCCTCGCTGAATATTTGGGTGCAGATGGCCCTACTTATACTATTTCAACAGCTTGTAGTTCGAGTACCAAAGTTATTATGACTGCGCATATGCTGCTAGATACAGATATGGCAGATGTGGTGTTATGTGGTGGTGTTGACTCGCTGTGCCAATTAACAGTGAATGGCTTTGAAGCACTGGACTCAACATCACAAAGTTTGTGCGAGCCTTTCAGTGAAAGTCGTGACGGGATCAATCTCGGTGAAGCCGCTGCATTTTTTGTGATGTCTAAACAGCCCGGTCCAGTGGCATTATTGGGCGTTGGAGAGACATCAGATGCGTATCATATTTCAGCGCCTGATCCCAGCGGGGATGGTGCTATCCGTGCTATTAATATTGCTTTAGAGATGGCCAATCGTACCCCAGAAGATGTGGATTATATAAACCTTCATGGTACAGGGACAATTAAAAATGATGAAATGGAGTCAAGGGCTGTGTATACCTTGTTCTCTGATAAGGCTCCTTGTAGTTCTACTAAGCGTTTAACAGGCCATACGCTCGGTGCCGCAGGGGCACTCGAGTTGGGTTTGTGTTGGCTGCATCTGACTGATGTGGATACACCAATGCCGCCGCACAAAATGACAAAACCGCGTGATGAGTCTCTACATCCAATTAAATTGGTACAATCAGTAACTAAGCAGAATTCTCGTATTTGCTTGAGCAATTCGTTTGCTTTTGGTGGTAACAATATCAGTGTGTTAATTGGGCTGGCGGATGCAGCAAAAATAGATATGACATCGACCTGTTGACAGCACACTGACCATAGATGGCATTACTAATGCTGATTTGTTGCTGATGATATAAAGCAAGCCATTGATAAAGTATTAATAGGTATAACTGCACGTGAACTTATCTGCTGAATTGCGAATGACCTAAAACCTGCTTAACTGTACAGAGTAAACAGCAAGATAGGAATTGAGCATATGGCACTGATTGAACGAAGTCAGGTAGGCGAGTTTTGTTGGTCTGAGCTTTGCAGCGCAGATTGGGCAGCAGGCAAAAGTTTTTATACTCAGTTGTTTGATTGGCAAAGTGTTGATCAGCCCATTGGTGAGGGTTGCTATTACACCATGCTGCAAAAGCATGGCGTTGATATTGCAGCCATGTATGAAATGATGCCAGAGCAGCAGGCGGCAAAAATTCCAAGTCATTGGCTTGGATATATCGCGGTTGATAATGTAGATGAGCTGGCCGAGCGGGCAACTGCATTAGGGGCTGAGATCATTGCAGGTCCCCATGATGTGCCAGAAGCTGGACGCATGGTAATGCTACATGAACCCGGTGGTGCGCATTTTGCTCTGTGGCAAGCTGGTGCGCACACGGGGACTCAGCGAGAGCTCGAAGCAAATGTCCCTTATTGGTATGAATTAGCCAGTCAAAACAGTGCCAAAAGTGAAGCCTTTTACTGCAATTTACTGGGTTGGCAAGCTGATCATCAGGCCATGGAAAATATGGATTATGTGGTGTTCAGTCATCAGGGCAAACCAGTTGCTGGTATGCTAGAAATGACGGATGAATGGCAAGGTCTGCCACCACATTGGATGTTGTACTTTGCGGTGCTGGACTGTGACAAGTTAGCTGAAAAAGCAACCTCATTGGGCGGCGAGGTCTGTGTCCCGCCAACGGATATTCCGCAGGTGGGGCGTTTTGCTGTTATAACCGATCCTCAAGGAGCGGTATTTTCCATTATGGCCTCTGCTATGGATGAAATCACAAGCTAGCTGGAACATGGTTTGTTAGCTTGATAATTTCACCATCGCAATCGGCAAACCCATTATTGATGCGATCAATAAAAGCGGCAAATTCGCCGCTTTTCATCATACCTTGAATGATGCTATCTAGCTTTGGCACCAATGCCTGATGTTTTTTGTGGATATAGTGGCGTATCACAATGCCCTTAGCCGGTAAAATGCGCATGTAAATTTTATTTAATCCGGAGTTGCATAAAGAGCCAATACTAAAGTGATCGGTTGCAAGCAGTTGGTCACTGTGATGCCGTGTTAATGCTTGAAACGCTGAAACATTGTTTTTAACACCATGGCAAGTGAGTTTGGTACGACGACAAAAGCTGGCGGTGATCAAGCTTCCTTCAATGGTGATGATGTCACTGTCATTGTTGATGTGACACAGCTCTGGTTTTAAGCAAAATACCGCAAGTCGAACCGTGGCTAAGGGGGTCGGAATAGCAATAAGTTGAGTGTATTCACTCATTTCCTTTGCGGCACGTCCAGCCTCCGCATCAAAGCGGCCACTGTCGACCCATTGCAATCCACGCTGTGTTGGCAAGTAGTGAAAGCTCGGTTGGATATCCAGCGGGCCATAAATGCGTGTGAAGATATCCTCGATTTGCTCTTTGGCTAAATGGAATGATAAACCTTCACTGATATTGATGTTGAACTCTTTGGCTAATGACTGATTGCATACCCACAGTAACATCAATGCAATTAAGCGATACACAGTTCTTCCTAATCTTTGCTGCTTGGTTTAAGCCTAGCAGAAGTCTTAAATTGCAGGCAGTTTGCGTGTCATTATTCTCTTGAATCCCACTGTGCTTGCCCCAACAACTAAGATAAATCGTGACCTAAACTAAGAGGGAAACATGACCAAACACGTAGTGATCACAGGAGCAAATAGAGGCATTGGACTGGAGTTTTGTCGTCAATATGAGGCGCAGGGCTATCAAGTGACGGCTGTGGTGAGACGCTCTTCTGCAGAGCTTGATGCATTAAACGTAGACGTGATTGATAATATTGATGTAAGTCTTGAGCAGGATGTTGCGCGTCTAGCTGAATTAATGGCGTCGAAGACCATTGATATATTGATAAATAATGCTGGCATTTTTAGTAATGAAAGTCTTGCTGATATGGATTTTTCCCAGCTAGAAGCTCAATTAGCCGTCAATGCGGTGGCTCCAGTGCGTGTGACACATGCACTGCAAGCTCAGCTTACAAGCGGCGCTAAAGTGGCGATGATCACCAGTCGTATGGGCTCAATTGAAGACAATGGTTCTGGTGCTTATATTGGCTATCGTATGTCAAAAGCAGCGCTCAATGCAGCAGGAGTTAGTTTGGCCCATGAGCTTAAACCTAGAGGCGTTGCTGTTGCACTACTGCATCCTGGATTTGTACAAACGCAAATGGTTAATTTTGCCGGTGATATTTCAGCACAGGCGTCAGTAGAGCGATTGATATTACGTATAGACGAGCTCAATCTGACAAACACGGGGTCATTTTGGCACTCCAACGGTGAGTTATTACCTTGGTAATTAAATGACAGCGATGGGTCGAGCATAGCGGCCCACGCATTGTTGTTCGGGGCTGCGTCGGTGAACTATGCTACACTTGCAAAAAAATCACCTCAGAGACCCGTATGGAACTGCAAGAAAATACGCCATTAACACTTCCTCTTTTTCAATTAAATGAGCAACTAGAAAATCGCGACATTGAGTCACCCGATATGCAATTGTCGGTTAACTTAACCGCTGACTTACTCGCTAACTTATGCCAAAACCCAGCGCCAGAGCAAAGCATGAGCATTCCACTAGAAGACTATGCGGTGACTGACATTGAAGCCAGCTTTACAGCTGCTTTGAATGATGGACATCAAGCACAGCTTATTTTAAATCATGGTCCTGTGCTCAGTGCGGTTTTAAGCCCATTAGGCGAAGAGATGCTATTTGTTTCTCCACCTGTCGATATGATGCCGACCTTCGATCTTGGTCTAGATGACGAAGATGAAGAAGACGAAGAAATGGCAAAAAATAGCTAAGCGAAGAGGGTAGTACATGTTGCAAAAGCGCTTGATGTGGTTGGCCAGTGCTCTGTTAGCACTCAGTGGCTGTGCCATACTGGGAGTGAGTCACTATGATGACTTATTTGGACCAGAGCAACCACGTCAACGTGTGGTTGATTACCGTCAAGGTGGCGCGCAGTATTTGCAGCAAGTAAAGCCCATTTTGGATAATCGCTGTGTGGTGTGTCACGGCTGTTACGATGCACCTTGTCAGTTGAAGCTGAGTTCGCCACAAGGCGTTGAACGCGGATTGAGTAAAGAATTAGTGTATGACGGTACGCGTATCTTAGCGACACCACCAACTCGCCTCTTATTTGATGCAACAACGACTGCTCAGTGGCGAGATAAGGGGTTTACACCGGTATTAAATGAACGTGTGCAAACCTCTTATGCTAACTTGCAGGGAAGTGTGATGTATCACAGCCTACGGCTTAAACAGCGCACGGCGTTTCCTGTGCAATCAGTCTTAGGTGAAGAGTACGACTTTTCATTAGATAGACAGCAGACTTGTCCAACGATGGATGAATATGAGCAATATGCTAAGACCAATCCACATGCAGGTATGCCCTATGGTTTACCAGCACTGACCTCTGAAGAATATGCTCAGCTGCAGAGTTGGCTAGAGCAAGGTGCACTGATGGGGGAAGTCCCCGCGCCAAAGACTTCTGTGATTTCACAGGTCAACAAATGGGAAGCGTTTTTAAATCAATCAGGCAATAAACATCAGTTGGCTGCACGCTATATTTATGAGCATTGGTATTTGGCCAACATCTACTTTAGTGACCATAGCCATTCAGACTTTTTTAAATTAGTGAGATCAAAAACCCCACCTGGAGAGCCGATTGAGTTGATCGCGACTGTTCGGCCATTTGACGACCCGAAAGTCTCACGAGTTTATTATCGTCTGATGCATGAACGCAGCACCATTTTGTCTAAAACACATCTGCCGCTGGCACTCAGTGATAAAAAAATGGCGCGCTTGTATGCGCAATTTATTGACAGTGATTATCAAGTATCTGAGCTGCCCGGTTATGCGCCCAAATTGGCAGCAAACCCATTTAAGACATTTGCAGCCATACCGGTTAAATCTCGCTATCAATTTATGTTGGACGAAGCTGAGCTGATCGTAAAAGGCTTTATTAAAGGCCCTGTATGTCGCGGGCAAATCGCCCTGAATGTGATTAATGATCATTTCTGGGTAACCTTTGTTGACCCTGAAAAAAATGCGTCCCCTGCGGTAGAAGCACTGTTAATAGCCCATGATGATGATTTGTTGTTGCCTGCAGCTGAGCAAAGCAATGCCTTGCCGTTATCAAGCTGGGCAAAATACGCCAAACATCAAAGCGATTACCTAGAAGCAAAAACGCGCTTGTCGGAAGAGATATTTAACCGAGGTGGTAAGTTAGATTTAAACTTGATTTGGCAAGGAGATGGTCATAACCCCAATGCAGCCTTAACTATTTTCCGTCATTTTAACAGTGCAACCGTTGTTAAAGGGCTTGTGGGGCAGCAGCCAAAAACTGCTTGGGTATTAGACTATGCGCTGTTTGAACGCATTCATTATTTGCTGGTGGCTGGGTTTGACGTATATGGCAACATAGGTCATCAATTAATAACGCGATTATATATGGACTTTTTGCGCCTTGAAGGCGAGCAGAACTTTTTGAACTTACTGCCGCAAAGCCACCGCCAAGCCATTAAACAGCACTGGTACCGCAACTCTCATTTGAGTTTAAGCGAATTTATTAATCGCAAGAGCTTGTTGGGCGCACCGAGCCATATTCAGTATCACAGTCACGACCCACAACGCGAGCTCTATGACAAATTGACAGCCTATTTAACACCTGTATTGCATACAGAATATGATTATATGTCAGTCCCTGATACGCTAAAAACACTGAATCATT
The DNA here is from genome assembly GCF_030125375.1 of Pseudoalteromonas umbrosa. Taxonomy (GTDB): domain Bacteria; phylum Pseudomonadota; class Gammaproteobacteria; order Enterobacterales; family Alteromonadaceae; genus Pseudoalteromonas; species Pseudoalteromonas umbrosa. Next base: position 9,434 of record NZ_JASJUU010000024.1, read on the forward strand.
TACCCATCGAAGCCATCAATACATTGCCACAAGTTACTTTTATTTTGGCAAACGACGAGTTGGGCGAACTTAAGGGCTATACTTTGCTGCGCCATAATGCCCACTTTAATATCTCATCTTTACTGAATGAAGCAGGTCAGCGAGCTTATAAAGAGGACTATGTGACCCTGTTACCGGGCTTTGTTGGAGATTACCCTGAAGCTATATGGTACTTGCCAAATCAGGCGCACATAACCGCGTTTAGCGATGGCTTAAAGCGCGTCTCGGATGAAGCAAGTTATCAGGCGTTAAAAGCGCAGTTTGGGATCAGGCGCACTCATCCTCAGTTTTGGCAATATAGTGACTTATTGCATCAGATTGCGCAGCACGCGCGAGGTGTAGAGTTTGGTCTATTTGATTACAACCGACTAGAGAATCGATAAATAAAAAAGTGGTGACAGCTGCTCAGCTGGCACCACTTATCGCCTCGCTTAAAGTTTACTGGCCGCTGTCGCTGCAGCCAGTAACACGTTTTCATCCAAACGCACTTTGTAATTTGGATTAGCGTATTGGAACTGAATTAAGCCCTTTTTATCGATAACAAAGACTGCAGGCACAGGCAGTGCAACACGGTCCTTCCCATCGAGATCAACAAAGTTTACTCCTAGCTTGTTACGATATGCTTTGGCGGTTTTGTCATCCAAGTAATAAGCTAACCCGAGTGCTTGAGAATAAGCCAACTCAGCATCAGACAGCAGCATATAATTGGGTGACTCTATGGTACTTTTAGCAAGAGATTGTGATGAGTCTGGTGAAATAGCCACTATCTGTACACCTAATTCTTTCAGTTGCGGCTCAATTTTTTGGATCCCGTTCAGTTGGCGCACACAGTACGGGCACCATCCGCCACGATAAACGACCACGAGGGTCGTTTTGTTTTGATATAGCTTGGCTAAATCGACCGCTTTACCCTGACTATTTTTTAATGTCATCGCTGGCGCGTCTAACCCCGGTAGCAGCGGCGCCACCGTTTCTTGTGAGTTACTGATGTTAGTGACAGTTGCCGCAGATGCGCTTGGTAGTACAGCTAATAGTAAAGCAAAGAGTAATACTTGCATAAGTTCCTCGATAAAAATGATTGGTCAGTGATATAAGACAGGCAAAGTGACGAAAGGCTTTCGCTCGGGTATGATATTGTGTGTAACTTTTATAATTTATCAGGTCAAAGAGAGCGAATATGTCTGCAAATATCACAAAGCTGGTGGTAATGCTGGAAATGCAAAATGCGATGAATACCAAGGTGCATGAACAATGGTTTAGTCAGGGTTTTGAATGGTATCGAGCTATTTGGGTCGAGTGTGCAGAAATGCTAGACCACTACGGTTGGAAGTGGTGGAAAAAACAAACTCCAGACACAGAGCAGGTGATTTTAGAGCTGGTAGATATTTTTCACTTTGGTTTATCACTGCGTATTGATGGCGAAACCTCATTTGAAGAGTTGGCACAGCAGTTAGATCAAGAGCTTGCTGCTCCGAACCAAGCTGATGATTTCAAACAAACGCTTGAGTTGTTGGCTGCCAGTGCTGTGGCCGACAAAGCATTCAATGCGGCAGCATTTGCAGGATGCATGGCGCAAATTGGTATGAGTATCGATGATTTATACCGAGGGTATGTGGGTAAAAATACGTTGAACTTCTTCCGTCAAGATCACGGTTATAAAGAGGGTACCTACATCAAAGAGTGGGATGGCAAAGAGGATAATGAGCACTTGGTGGAGATAGTCAAAAGTCTAGACACTGAGCATCCAGACTTTGCTAAGCAAGTATATAGTGGCTTACAGGCACGTTACCCTGCATAAAATATCAACGATAAACAGCGCGTGCTAGTCACTCGCGGGTTACCTTCAGCGATCTCTTTTAGAGGTTGCTGATGGTAATAGACTTGAATGCAATACATTTTATCCCTTTGACAGCTTGTTATAGTATGGTGCAGAGGGTTGTAGTGAAAAACGACGCAGATAATCTGCGCAGTGATGCTGCGGTTTTTAGGTGCATGAGGTCTTAAATGTGTAGGTACAGCCTTGCCGTTATGGAGCTGACGTATAGTAGTAATATCGAGGCTGCGGAAGCTAAATCTACTTTATTTTGATAAGATCTTTGTTCCCTTCTCTAGTAAACCCAATCACAACACCTTCCGAATGAGTATCGTAAATCTTTTTAATGTTGCCCTCTGAAGGCGTAATATCCCTCGTTTCGTTGGTATCTAAATCTAAAAAGTATATCTTGTCTTTTTCAATATAATAGAGGTTATTATTGTAGATAGACCACTGGTCATTTTCCTCAAAAAACTTGTTGCTCAAGATTACTTCAGATTCAGTCAGATTGTTCAATGATGACTTGTAAATCCCATCACTATTGAGCCTAGTGAAATAAATGCTATTGGATTTGCAGTCTAGTTGAAAGCTGCTTACACCTTGCATCAAGATTTCTGTTTCAAAACTTTGCAAGTTAACACTAGTTAAATTCCATATTGTATCAACGAGCTGTGTTGAAATAACTTCATTTTTTATATTGCATCTTTCTTTTATATTTTTAAATTTACTCCCGTTTTTTTCTGTTGTTATTGGTTTTATTTCGTTTCCAATCAATAGATTTATTTGATTGTCTAATGTGAAAGCTAGAGTTTTATCATGCAAGGCGGTTAAGTATTCTATATTATACCTTTCATTAAAGTTGGTAACTTTTCTTGATATTTCTTCTGTGTGCTTCCAAATTTGGGGTATATGAGAGTCATACAATATATAATAATATTCAAGGCTGTTGCTTAACTCAATAGTGCTTTCAAATGAGGGTTTTTCGATATTAAGTAAGGCTAGGTTGAGCTGTTTAAGATTGCCTTTAGATGTTACAAAGCCCAAGCGCTTATCATAATATAATGTGTTGATTTTCTCATTAAACTTAACTAGCTGCGTGGTCTTCATCTGTTCTATTTCGATTTCACTGATGGTGTTTCCATTCTCAATAAAGTACAGGCTGTTTCCACTTGCGTTCCAAGCAGTGTTATACAGAAATGTAGATGAGCTTAGTATTGTTTTTATATTTCTTGATTTTAAATCAAATACTCTTAAAGTTGATCCCGTATTTTGATCGCTGCTAATAATGGCCAGCTGGCTCTCGTCGGGGCTCAAGCTCAGGCTATAGTCTCCATAGGTATTTTCAAAAGGTGGAAGAATATCACGGCTTTCACCAGTGGGAATAAATAGCTTTTTAATCTTCATTGGGGTGTGGTGGTTTTCTTTATAAGAATAATAAAGCCACTTGTTTTCTTTATCCACAGCGATAGGGCTGGTACTGAATACTGAGCCACAAGATGTGATGTATTCAGGAGCGGATAAATTGAAGCTTTCATCAATAATTACTTTGTAGATACCACAATTTTCTTCTTTATATTGCTGAAAGTATAGCGTGCTACTTAACTCTACCCAGTATGGTGATGTTGTGTTATCCGGTAACTTCATAATTCGTGAGCCATTCAAATCCCGTATAATCACTTTATATTTACTATCATGATTGCTCACATAGCTAAATAAATTTTTTGAATAATTATAAGTGAAGTAAGTTTCACTACCGGATTCATTTGTAATTTTTTCGTACAAAGGTGAATGGATACTTTTATTTTCTAAGTTAATAAAAGAGAAATAAAGTAATGCCATGACTGTAATGATAAATATCGAAATTTTGAGCCGATTGTTTTTTACAGGCAAGGGAATGAGATTATCTTTTTTAGGATTGACTTTTTTTAGTTCACAGTTGATGGAAAAGCCTTTACCTCTGTGGGTTTTGATTAATGATTTCTCGTCACCTAAGGCTTTTCTGATTTCATAAATTTCGTTATTAATACTCTCTTTCTTAACGAATTTATTAGGCCATAAATTTTTTAATAAATCATCAAATGAGCATAGCTCGTTATTATTATCAAGCAGGTATTTTAAAAGCTCATAAGTTTGCTTTCTAAGAAAAGTACTTTGTCCATTTGTGCTTTGTAAGTTCATAGTTGAACAATCTAGTTTCCATCCATTGAAATAATACAGCAATTTACACCTCATTTAATCAATAGCTTCTTTTCTAGAAGTCACAATTAGAACTCTCAGCCCTTTATATTCATGGCTAAGAAGTAATAAAATCTCATAACGTCATAAATAAAAATATCACTTGTGAAGGTCTAATCTCGGCTACTAGAGTGCTAGACAACTGCGTGTAGACAGAAATCATCTTTGTCATTTCAAAACTTCGAACACAGGCTTTCCCTTAAAAAGGAAAGGTTCTGACAATGTCGCCCCCAACATATGAACATAATAATGGTACTTGAAATTTGAACATGAAGTAACCTATAAAAGTAATTTTTTCAACAATTTGATGCTTTTTGATAATTATCAGTTGTTTTTTTGATGCTTTTTGATTTGTGTTTTTTTTATCTCAATGTCACTTTCCGCTAACAAAATTTTAAACCGTCTGAGATTTGCTCTCACAGGCATATCATCAATAAGAAGAAAGTAGCGAAGTAAACATGAAAAGAAACAAATATAAATTGCTCAAGTTAAATTCCCTCTTATTACAAGCTTCACTCGTATTCATTGGTTCGCTTGCGCTGTCTGAACCATCGAGTCAAGAAGGCCGTTATGTGGAAGTAATCAACAACTCCGTCATACTTTGTGCGCCTTTCCCACAATGTAAAGACCAATCGAGAGACCTAAATCAAGAACATAAGTCAGTCTAAAGGAAGTGTGAAAGTGATGAAGATTAAAGGAAGGCGTGTTGTACTGTTTTGTGAAGGGCTATTTTCACCGACAACTAGCAAGGTTGCTACTTCTTTCATTCGTTATTGTGAAAATGACTGTGTAGCGGTCATAGATAGTACAAAAGCTGGTCAGGATGTGAGTGATGTACTTGGCTATGGGGCTGGAATACCAATTGTCAAAGATATCAAGAGCGCGATAGAGATAGCTTCACCAGATTTATTTATGGTCGGTATTGGACTTTTCTCTAACGAATTACCTAGTCATTTTCGTGGCACTGTGAATACGGCGTTGGAAGCTGGGTTAGATGTTGTATCTGGGCTGCACTATTTGCTTGGTGATGATGCAGAGTTTGCTGCACTGGCAAAACAACATAATTGTCAAATTTGGGATACAAAAAAACCGCCCCAAAATTTGCGCACGAGTGCTAATCGAGTTGCGCAGTGCGACAGTTTTGTGATCCACACGGTGGGGAGTGATTGCCGCGTAGGTAAGAAAACCACTTCATTTGAGATTGTAAAAGAAGCGGCTGAATTGGGCATTCAGGCTGCAGTTGCAGCAACGGGGCAAAGTGGGCTGTGTATTGCTGGGCAAGGCGTTGCTGTTGATGCCGTGCCAGCGGACTTTATTGCTGGGGTAAGTGAGCAATTAGTATTGGATACGGCGCCTGGGAATCAATGGGTTGTTGTTGAAGGGCAAGGTTCGTTGACTCATCCCGCATACAGTGGTGTCACTCTCGGATTACTTCATGGGGCGATGCCTGAAGCATTGGTTTTATGTCATCAGGCAAATTTAGAACATCATAAAAATTGGCCGCAAGTGCCTGTTCAACCATTACCTAAATTAATTGATCTATACGAAAAAATGGGCTCGTTTATGCGCCCATGCAAAGTAGTTGCGATTAGTGTGAATTGTGAAGGGTTGAGCAAAGACGAAGCGGGTGCATACCTGCAAAGCATTGAAAGAGAAACAGGGCTGCCAGCAACGGATGTCATTAAATTTGGTGCAAGTAAGCTCGTTGATGCGCTGATCCGTTTTGCCGAAGGTTAATTAGAAGAAAAAGATTTTACAAGGAAAAAGGTCGAGGAACCACAGATGTTACTTAATGTTAATCCGTTAAACAATTTATTAGAAAAAGCATATATACCATCATCAAAACCTGAAACTCAACGTGCAATTTTAGCTGCAACTTTGGCGCAGGGTAAGTCGGTGGTGAGAAACGATTTGCGATGTTTAGAAACGACAACAATGAAAGAAGCTTGCCGTGCTATTGGTGCTGTGATTACTGAGCAAGACGGCTATTTAGAAATTGAAGGTGTGGGCAGAAACTTAAGATCGAATAAGCGTGTTATAGATGCGCTGGGTTCTGGTCTTGTTTTTAGGGTGTTTTCTGCCATTACGTCATTTAGTAATACACCTGAAATTATTACCGGTGATAAAATTTTACGTGGCCGTGTTATGGCTCCTCTGTTTGACGCATTAGACCAGCTGGGTGCAAAAGTGAGCCACATTGCTGAACAAGGTCAAGCGCCAGTGGTTAATTGGGGTGGCGGCTTTGAAGGCGGGCGATGTGTGATTCCTGGTAATGTAAGCTCACAGTTTATTACGGCCATTATGTTTGCTGCGCCGTTGGCTGCAAAGCCAACAGAAATTGAGATAGTGGGTGAGATTTTATCAATTTCATACATCAAGCAAACTATTCAAGCATTAGAAATTGCAGGTATTCAAGTTGAGTGCAGTGATAATTTCTCTGTAATTACAGTATATCCTGGTGAATATCAGCCAGCTGAGTATGCAATTAGTGGTGATTACACTTCATCATCTTATGTGATTGGTGCTGCAGCACTCTACCCTGGTAAAACAATATTGCAAAATATGAGTTTGGTGAGCCTTCAAGGTGAAAAAGCCATTTTGGATGTTGTTGAGAAGTTGGGTATTGAAATTTCATTTGATGAGCAACTTCAAGAATTAACGCTTATCAATAATCAAGGGACTTTGTCTGGCGAGTTTGAGTTTGACGCTAGCGACTATCCAAACATTGTACCAACACTTGCCGCGATTGGAGCGTATGTTGAAGGTACATTCCGAGTTATCGGTGGTTCAATCACTCGTTTACATAAATCACCGCGTATTAAAGCGATGGTTTCTGAACTGCAAAAAATGGGGGTTGATATCCAGCCATTGTTCAAAGATGGTGTCTATGACGGCTTTGAAATCCATGGTAAAGCTCAGTATGAAGGTGGTTTAGAGCTTTCAAGCTGGGGCGATCATCGTATCTTCATGTCATTATTCATCGCGTCACTACGCTGTAAGACTGCGAACCAGCTAGAAGGTTATGCGGATGTTATTTGCTCATTCCCTGATTTCTTCACTGAATTTGAGCGCTTAGGTGCAAAATTCACGGAAACCAATGGGCAAGGCGAAGTGAAAAAAGAAGCATAGTGACATTGATATGGATTTCGGTATTCGTAATAAGCGCGCCTTAGTATTTGGTGCCAGTAGGGGGCTAGGCCGCGCAACCGCATTACAGCTTGCACAAGAGGGGTGCGATTTGGTGTTGGTTGCTCGAACGCAGGCATCATTAAAGCAGCTGGCAGATTCACTGAGTGAAACTTATGGTATTTGCTGTCAGTGGCTGGCATTAGATACAACGGATAAGCATGCTTTGCATCACTTACTCGACTACCTCGACGATGCCGAACTCCATATTGATATTTTAGTAAACATTTCCGGTGGTCCGAGCATAGGCTCGGCATTAAATACACCTAGCACAGAATTTACGATGGCGTTTGACGCTATGGTGGGGTTTTTCATAGAGCTCAGTCGCATTTTGGGACAGCGCATGGTGAACGCGCAATGGGGGCGGATCGTCACTGTCACCTCGTCTGGTGTGATCAAACCGATTCCTGAATTAGTGATTTCTAATACGCTGCGTAGTGCATTAACCAATTGGATGAATACGTTCGCACAGGAGTTAGCGGCTTCAGGTGTGACGGTTAACTGTATCGTTCCTGGCAGAATTCACACTGAACGTGTCAATGAAATAGATGCCATGCGTGCCACTAAACAGGGGATCACAATTGCGCAACAGGCTGAGCGAAGTCAAGCCAGTATCCCAATGAAAAGATATGGCACTGAGCGCGAGTTTGCAGCTACTGTAGCATTTCTTGTGAGTGAACCTGCAGGTTATATCACGGCGAGCAGTGTGCGTGTTGACGGTGGCTTAGTAAACCGATATGACTGATTAAAGGAGTTAGCAATGTTAACGCAAGAGCAAGTGAACTTTTACAACGAAAATGGGTATTTGGTTGTAGACAATTTAATATCACCCGACTCATTGTCATCGGCTTTAGAGGCCGTATCAGAATTGACCGAAGGCGAAGGGACCGAGGGTAATTTCGAGCTGGAGCCAAAAGATGGCACTGTGATACGTCGCATCTGGTCACCAACAAAAAAACATACAGCTTTTTGGGACATTGCTAAAGCCCCAGAACTGTTGGACAAACTGTCTTGTTTGATAGGTGACAATATTGAATTTCACTATTCAAAAATGAATATGAAAGGTCCAAAAGTAGGCAGCATTGTTGAGTGGCACCAGGACTTTGCATTTTACCCTCATACCAACAGCGACTTACTGACTGTGCTAATAGCACTCGATGATATGAAAATCGAAAATGGCTGCTTGAAAGTAGTACCAGGTTCTCACAAGCAAGGGCTTTATGACCACTTCCGTGATGGATTTTTTAGCGGCAAGATCAGTGAGGTCGATGAGTCAAAAGCGGTGAACCTGGAAGTTAAAGCTGGCGGTGCCATTTTCTTACATTGTTTGACTAAACACAGCTCTGAAAAGAACACTTCATCACAGCCAAGACGTACATTTTTGCCAGCATATCGCGCTGCGGATGCATTTCCTATTTATTTTGGACCACATGCGGCACATAACGAGCCTGGGGCAACCTTGCTTAGAGGCCATTACCCGAAGTTTGCGCGTGTAGAGTCTGGTGTGCACCAACTTCCACTTGCTGAAAAAGAGTTTGGGTCAATTTATGAAGTTCAAGAGGGCGCGCACCTCAATAAAAGTATTGAGCAAATGAAAGTAAGTGGTTACGCAGTAGATTAATAAGGAGCAAGGATGAGCTACGCAGATTTAATTGATCAAACAATTCATAGTTTGAAGCCATATAAAGCTGGGCTAACTAAGCAGCAATTGATGCGGGAAACTGGTGCCCAGACGGTCAGTAAGTTTGCCAGCAATGAGAGCCCAATTGTATTGAGTAAAGGGATCCGCGAAGCGATCTTGTGTGAATTGGATGATGCTCATGCTTACCCCGACTATCAAGCGTTGATCTCTCAGATAGCAGAGTATGTCAATGTTGGCTGTGATCAAGTGTTACTGGGCAATGGCTCTATTGATGTGATTGAACTGGCGTTTAGATTGGTGAGTAGAAAGGGGGCACATTTACTGTGTGCGCAATATGGCTATTCAGCTTACCCCTTATTGGCAAAAGCCTGTGGTCTTGAGGTGAACAGTGTTTCCTCTTTACCTAATTTTGGTTTTGACCTTCCAAGTCTTGCAGCTCATCTCGATCAAGATACGGCCATTGTTGCCATTGATAGCCCGAGTAATATGGCCGGTGCAACAGTGGCGGTAGCACAATTAGATTTATTCCTCTCTCAAGTGCGTAAAGAAACCATTGTGGTGTTGGATCAAGCGTATATTGAGTTTTGTTCACAAGACAGCGCCATAGAGACCGTTAAATTACTCAAAAAGTATCCGAATCTTTTGATTACTCGCACCTTTTCTAAAGGCTTTGGCTTGGCTGGATTGCGGATTGGTTATGGACTGGCAAATCCAGAGTTGATTGAGTGGCTACAGCGTTTGCAGCGACCTTTCCCACTGGCTGGTATTGCTGTCAAAGCAGCCCAACAAGCTTTACTTGAACGTGAGCATCTAGCGCAAATTGTCCAAGCTGTTGAAGAAGGTAAGCAGTACTTAAAGGAAGCGCTAGCTAATATGGGGCTAAAGGTTATCGATGGTGAGGGGAACTTTTTACTTATTAATGCGGGTGAGCAAGCCTTAGCACTGAATGAATATTTGTTATCTAAGGGGCTAATTATTCGCCCAATGAACAGCTATGGCCGCCCTGATCTGTTACGTATATCTCCTGCAAATGCAGTGGATAACTTACGCTTAGTGACGCATTTACAAGCTTTTTTTCAGTCTTTGGAAGTCACATCATGAACATTGTAATTCTCAATAACTTTTGGCAATACGAAAATAGCGACCGGTGGGACTTTGAGCTCGTTGAGTATGACAAGTGGTTTTGTCATCAAAGTTACCATATTACCTATATTGTGAATGAACGTGGACGTTCGTGTGTAACTGCACCAGAAAGCTTGTGCAGTATATATGAAGTAACGGACTTTAAAGATGCTGCCCAGCTTGAAGCTATCATGGCGGAGGTTATCGCGTGTCATGGCCCTGTGGATAGAGTGATTGCGTTTTCAGAGAATTTGCTCACACCGGCGGCAATGTTGCGTGAAAAATTTGCCATTTTTGGTCCTAAACAACAAGAAACTGAGCGCTTTAGAAATAAAGTGGTGATGAAAGAACTGGTGGCTCGCGCGGGTTTACGAGTGCCTAAGTTCATTGGTTTGGCACAGGATGTGTCTGGTATCGCATCGCCATTAGCGCGGTTTATCGCTGAGGTAGGTTTTCCACTGATCTTAAAGCCGGTTGATGGTGCTTCCAGCATCGGTGTAAAGCGTATTGACAGCCAGCAACAGCTAGATTTGGCATTAGAAGGTTGCACACAAGGACAGTGGCAACTTGAGGAGTTTATCGAAGGTGAGGTGTATCACGTCGATGGTTTAGTAGATGCACAGGGACAGATTTTATTCAGTGTTTCAAGTCGATACATAAATACGTGTTTAGAGTTTAGTTTTGTATCACCGCTTGGCTCGACCATGGTAGACCCAAACAGTGAACTACATCAGCATTTAGAACAATTTTCACAAGCCAGTCTGGATGCACTTACACTCATCAATAGTGCGTTTCATTTAGAGGTGTTTGTTACAGCGGACAACGAAATCATTTTCCTTGAAGTAGGCGCACGTGTAGCCGGTGCCGACGTGCCCTACGTGATTGCACATAATACAGGGATAAACCTGTTCTCACACTGGGTCGATTTGATCGTTAATCAACATACCGAAATTCAGCCAACTTATCGTGGCTTGGGGGCATGGCTTATGTTTGGCTTGCCAGAGCAATTACCGCAAAAAGTACTCGGTGTTTCGCAATTCATGGGTCGAGTCAGCTCTGTGTATCGCCAATTTTTACCTGAATCACAAAGCTTGTTATTTAAAGAAGGTGGATATTGCTCTTTGCAATCTGGACGCTTTTTATTCTCAAATCAATGCGCTTTGAGTTTGCAGGCTGATGTGAATTATGTCGTCGAGCAGTTCCAAATTGAATTACAACCTGTGGAGGAGTCTCAATGAAAAAACCAGCGTTATTAATCATGGCTCATCAGGGTCGTTCATATATCAAATTGTTGCAAAAACACCTTGATGAACTGAATGTTACCTGCTTGGTTGTCAGCTCAATACCCAGATCTGATGCCGATTTGAAGCTTTTACAGCAGCACAGTGAACAGGTGTGGGTGACAGATCAGCATGCTATTACTGAAGACGATTTATTTAGTGTTTTGGCACTGGCACAAAAAGACTACGAGATACTCAGTGTATTGGCTACCTTCGAAGCTTATCGATTGCTGATGGCTAAGGCCAATGCCACGTTAGGTCACACGGATGCCGACCCACAAGCATTGGCATTGTGTATGGATAAATTGGCATGTCGACAAAAGTTATTTGCATTGAACTTAAGCAAAGTAGACTCACGCCTGATCGCCAATGAAGCTGACTTAGATGCACTGCATAAATCACAGAGTGCTTATTTTATTAAACCACGCCGTGGAGCAGGCTCATTTGCATGTTTTAAGTTAACGCCTGAGTTGAACATAAAAAAGCTACAAGAACTTGAACAGCAAATGCGCCATGATAAACAATTTAGTGCGATTTTTAACGGCATGTTTGACTTTATGGCTGAGAGTTATATCCATGGCGATGAGTATAGTTTTGAAACCATTGTCCTGAATGATGACGCTTATGTTATTGGCGTGCATGCAAAGTATCTTGAAGAGAGCAAAGGAACCACCTTAGAAGTCAGTAATTCATTACCTGCTACAACATTATCCGATGAACAACAGCGTTCGGGAGAGCAGTTTATTCGTCAATGTATACGTGGATTAGGGCTCTCACAGGGGGCTTACCACATCGAGACGCGTTTTAATGCTCAAAGTGATGAGTGGGAGATCATTGAAATCAACGCCCGAATGGGTGGGGCACTTATCAATCAGTCAGTGGAAACGTTCACTGAGGGTGAGTCCATTCTAAAGCTGTGGGTTGAACTTTTATGTACCACACAGTCTCAGCAGCGATTAGCTGATAAGTTGTCTGCATTGACGGAAAGCCACAGACGCGCGAAAGCGTTAGTGAAAACAGGCAGTGTGTTCATTAGTCGCTATGGTGAGCCCGGTAAAACTTTGCTGCATTTTAGCGCAGAGTCCATTCCTACTCAGCCGGACATTATTGATATGCCGATCCCACTTGGCACGCAATTACCTAAGTCAGACCGAGGCATTTTCTTATGCAATGCGTTATGGAAAGTTGCAATTGACGATTTAGCCAATGCCTTGACGTATTTACCTACGCAATTCGATGAGCATATCGAGGTTGCATACGCCGATTAATCATTACTCAATTACCATTAAAAAAATAGAAGGAATTCTAAAATGAATCGAATTAAAAACTGCGGGATAGAGCGTCCTCAACCGTTTTATAGCCTAGAACAAGGTCAGGAAGTTAGAAACCGCTTGGACAGCTATTTAGATAAAAAAATGGAAGAATGGAAACGTGATGTACCTTATGCAAGTCACTTGGAAGGAAATAAAGTGGATAGCGCGTGGTACAGAAGACATACAATCGAGCATGTATGGCGAATTCGTTTAAGCCGTTCTGCGCACTGTAAAGCGCTACATGCGATTACCAAAGTGTCACCAGAAGCCGCTCAGCTTTATGCAGAGTATCAGGCTGAAGAAATGAACCATGACACATTATTCTTCCAAGACTGTGAGGCACTAGGTGTAACTAAAGAAGAGCTCTTAAGCACGGAGCCACTATTGGCAACTCGCTTACTACAGGGATTTTTCTACTTCATTTCTGAACATGAAGATCCACTTGGTGTAGTAGCTTCAAGTTACTTGGTCGAGTACACAACGGCAAAATTGACACCTAAGCAGATCACATCAATGAAGGAATCTATTGGTGAAGAAAAGATCCAGGGTCAACTTGCTCACATCAACACTGATTTAGGTGAAGATCACGCGGGTGAAATGTGGCGTATTTTGCGTTACCTCATTAATTCTGAAGCAGATGTTGAAAAAGTACTCCGTTATTTTGATGATATTCAAACCATTCTTGCGATGTACTTCAAAGAACTTTACGAATTGACCGTTGCAGATTCAAAAGCAGCTTAATGTTTGTCTTGGCTGGGCCTGCGTGGCCCAGTTATGTAAAAAAGGAGTTACCTATGCATAGAGTGGTCATTAATTCTACCAACGAACAATTTAATTTGCCGGACAAAGCTTACCTGACAGATGCAGAAGAGTTACAGGTCAATGGCTTGAAATTTGGTTGCCGTAAAGGCGCATGTGGCATATGCGTGATCGAAATTGTAAAAGGGATGACGAATTTAAGCTCAGTTGACAAAAAGGAAGATGCGTTTTTAAAACGTTTAGGGCACTGCCCATCTCGTGTGCGCCTCGCTTGCAAATGCCAATTACTTGGCGATATTGAAATTACTCCTGTTTAGTAGCGCTTATGTCCATATTATCGAAAAACATTGAAAACCCCGGGGTGAGTATTGTGATTTGCTTCATTGCTGTTTTTTTAGGCTTTGTTGCATTGACCAGTTTGCCTGTTAAGTTGCTACCCGATACGACGTCCGCAGCCTTAAAAATAGAAACTCATTGGCGCTCTGCATCGCCCTATGAAATTGAGTCAAATATATTAGAAAAACAAGAAAGATTGCTGCGCGATATTCCTGGTATTCAAGAAATGGTAAGTACAGCGTACCAAGGCCGAGGTGTGATATCTCTGACGGTGGGCAATGATGTTGACCGCACTGAAATGCTCGTGAATGTGTTGAGTAAACTCAATAATGTTAAAAAATTTCCCATTGATGCCGATCCGCCAAAGGTAAAATCATTTTCAGCTGCTGAATCATTGATTTTTATGTTTCTTAGAAGGCTTGAGGGCAATGATACAGCCATAGATGATTATCAAAAATTAGTTGAATTAAATGTACGCAGCAAGCTGGAATCGATAGCAGGCGTGGCTGGCGTCGAAACCTTTATTGGCGCTCAACGTGAATACCAAATTATAGTAGACCCATTGAAAGCCGCAGCGTTAGGTATTTCTCTGCCCGCTATTGCCAGTCGCTTGACTAATTACCATGATATTACTAGCGGCACCATGGATGTGGGCAGAAAGCAGTATTTACTGCGTTTACAGGCAAGTAATGAGCCTGAGCAATTAAAGCAATTAGTCTTAGAATGGCGTGATGGTAACCCAGTGCGTTTATCAGACATCGGTGATGTGCAGATCACGCGAGGCAAGCGAGGCAGCTTTGCCATATTTAATGGCGAGCCAGCCATTGGTTTAAGGTTAACCAGAGCACCAGAAGCCAACGTATTAGCCACTTTAACTCAGGTATTTTCCACCATTGATGAGCTCAACGGAGGTATTTTGGCTGATAACCAGCTGAAAATTGAAAAGTCATTTGATCCTTCGGTGTTTATTAATCGCGCTATCTTAATGGTTTCATCCAACATCATATTGGGCATCATTATGGCTATGGCGCTGTTGCTGCTCTTTTTTAAGCGCTGGCAACCCACTTTAATCATAGGTGTGACTGTACCGATTTCTCTAATTGTGAGCTTTATTGCTTTGCAGTTATTTGGCCGCACATTAAATGTGATTACTTTAGCGGGGATTGCATTTGCTAGTGGCTTGGTGATGGATAATGCAATTGTTGTATTGGAAAGTATTTCAACACTAAAAGAGCGAGGACATAGCTTAGTATCAGCCTGTATTGAAGGCGTGCGTAAAGTTTGGACTGCGCTATTGGCTTCAACCGTTACCACAGTAGTAATATTTATGCCTATTGCTTTGTCTGGGAGCGCCGAGACAGAACTGTTTTCAGATTTAGCTATTGCTGTAGCAACGGCCGTGATAACTTCGTTGTTTGTGGCAATATTCATTGTGCCGCTACTGTGCAAAACAGTCGCAAAGCCACAGCAAGAAAATACTCAGCAGCAAGGTGCATCAAACAACTTGAACTGGTTGAGAAAAGTCACTGACAGCCGTAAGCAGCAACTCAGTTGGGTCGCAGTTTTACTAGTCAGTCCGGTCGTAGTCTTCTTGACTATGCTGCCCCCTTTGGATTATTTGCCCCCACTAAAGAAAGACTCGATAGACTCGTTTATTCGTTTTCCTGCCAGTGCACATTTAGATTTGATTGAGCAAGAGATTGTGCTGCCAATGGCAGAGCGTTTAGAACCGTACCTTGATGGCAAGGCTGAGCCCAATGTGAAAAATTACTACATTGCCGTATCGCCTGGCATTATGTCTATGGGTACTCGGGCGCAAGACCAAACTGAAATTAATGCTCTGAAGTCGTTGATCAGCAGTGAAATTACTTCAGGGTTTCCGGATACGAGGGCGTTTACCACACAAGGCTCGATCACGGGTAAATTTGGTGGTAATCGCAGTTTTACATTTCACCTCCAAAGTGAGCGTATAGAGCAATCAGCCGCCGGTGTCAGTAAAGTTAAGGCGATGCTTAAAGAAGCTATGCCTGGTGCTGTTATTCGTATTTCCCCTTCGTTGAGTGCATTTAAACCAGAGTTGACCATTTCAGTTAACAATGAACGACTTAGCGAGCTGGGTTGGCAGTATACTGAGTTTCAGAACGTAGTGCAGATGTTGGGTGACGGTTATTACATTGGGGAACATTTTGATGGCCAGACGCGCATTAATAAATTACTCAAAACAAGTGACACCGACAGTCCCCTTAAACTGGCGCAGACACCATTACTCGGTTATGGCGGCACCCAGCATTACTTTTCAGACATTGCGCGTATCACTGAGTCAAATTCCCTTCTTAAGGTACAGCGAGTAGATCGTCGAAGAGCAGTGTCCTTAACCGTGATCCCACCTGATGATCTGACTTTGGGTGAAGCGGTTACGCAGGTTGAGCGATTACGGGCAAACATGTTGGCAGCGTTACCAGAGGATGCCGCAATTTTAATGGGTCAAACGGCCAATAAATTAAATCACTCAGTGAGTAACTTAGTATTATTGATGGGGCTGGCCATTGTGATGCTGTTTATGATTGTGGCGGTTATTCTTCGTTCTCTACAAGCCAGTTTCATGGTCACGCTCACTTTACCTTTGGGCGCTATTGGAGGGGTGCTTTTGCTGAATCTACTGAATGTATTTACGAAGCAAACTTTGGACCTACTGACGATTATCGGTTTTATTATTCTTGGCGGGCTGGTGGTAAATAATGCCATTTTATTGCTATGTGCATATCGCGATCACATTGTGGCAGAGGGTATGCAAGTTAAAGAGGCGGTTTATCAAGCGGTAGCGCAAAGAAAGCGACCTATTTTAATCAGTACTTTGACCAGTATATTTGGCATGTTGCCATTACTATTAAACCCAGGAATAGGCTCTGAGATTTATCGTGGTCTGAGCGCGGTCGTGGTAGGTGGGATGAGCTTTAGTTTATTGTTTTCATTTATTTTAATTCCATGTTTATTGTTGCTGTTTAAACCCTATGCAGGGGAGAAAGGCACTGTAGCTACAGAGGCTGTTCAATATGCTTAAGTTATTATTTATTATTACTTTAATGTGCACATCTATTGCTCATGCGCAGCAAAGTGTTAAAACCAGTGCTGTTGTTTCGCAAAAAATGGCGCGCTCTTTTACCTCTATTGCTGAAGTGGTGACATTGCAAGAAGTCGATATTGCGATGGAAGTTGAAGGCAAGCTGGAGTGGGTTGCCCAAGTTGGAGCTGTGGTGAAACAGGGAGAGCTTGTTGCGCGCTTAGATGGACGTTTGTATGAATTACAATATGCCAGTCATTTAGAATATATGGAAGAGCTGGCTTTGCAGCGTACATTTGCGCAGCGTGAAGTCGAGCGAAAAACGCGCTTGCATCGAGAAAAAGGTCTATCGGAGCAAGAGTTAGATGATGTAAAACAAAAATTAGCCCTATTAACACAGCAAGTTAAAAAAGCTGAGGTTGATAAACAGCTCTATCAATTAAATGTGCAACGTAGCCAAGTATTGGCACCATTTGATGGCCAAGTGGTCACGCGAAAAAAAGTCAAAGGGGCATTTGTTGAGGCAGGAGATGCGTTACTGACATTGGTAGACATCTACAATAAGGAAATAAGTGCCAAAGTGCCTGTGGCGAAATCTGCTGGGCTATTTACGGGTAATACTCAGGTCATAATTGATACGCCAACAGGCAATATTACAGGCCAACTAAAATCTGTGGTGCAGGCTGGTGATGAGCATTCTAGACTCGCAGAAGTTCGTATTACTGCTGAGCAGCCATTGCCGCCAATTGCGATGCCTTTGAACGTGACTTTCACGACACAATATGATGAGACTGTATGGCAGGTCCCCAAAGATGCATTGATATCCAAGAATAATCAGTACTTTGTTTATCAGGTGGATGAGAACAAGCTCGCGAATAAAGTGGTTGTTCAGGTGCAAAGTGATACTGGCAGTCACAGCCTTTTAGTGACGGGACCATTGCACGCAGACAGGGAAGTGATCGTGCGCGGCGCAGAGCAAGTGGTGATGGATAAGCCAGTTGTTAAACTTTAGCCAATCAAAGGAATTATCAGTGCCAGCTAGTTATCATTCAAATTTACAGGTTTTTCATTGTAACGTGTTTTGTGATCAGCCCTACAGTGGGAATCAAGCGACGGTTGTTTGTTGCCAGACGTCGGTGAGCGAAGACACTATGCAATTGTTAGCTCGGGAGTTTAATACCCCCGAAACGATGTTTGTTTCCCCCTCCAGCTTGGGGATTTCGGTACGTTATTTCACCCCGAAAAAAGAGGTGAATAGCTGTGCACATGGCACATTGGCAGTAGCTTCTGTGGCGTTTGCATGTGGTTACAATCAGGCATCAAACTGGGTCGAATTACAAACCAACAATGGCAAGATCCGTTGTCATCAAATTATTGATGGGCAAGGCACGCATTATGCGTTTTCAGCATCGCAACCTCAGTATGAAGTGTTGGCTAAGTGTGACTCTGCGTTAGCAGATAGCTTGGGACTGAATTCGGAAGGGGAACATAGGGCCTATTTGACCTATTTTTCCCAGTCGGCCCCAAGACTATTACTTCACCTTGATGAAGCGCAGCTTATGTCTCTTTCACCAAACTGGGAAAGGTTATATCAGGCTCAACAACGGTTAAATACAACGGCGGTATTTGCATTCTCTTGGCAGCCTGAACAACCAAACTATCTAAAAGGGAGAATGTTTTCTCCATTAATGGGGATTAATGAAGATCCTGTCAATGGCAACTCTGTGATTGCGTTCAGCAGTGTGTTAAACCATTTATGTCAATGTGTAGGGCTGCCGCTACCTAAAGACATCTATGCACATCAGGGTTTTGCTTTTGATAGGCAAGGTGTTGTGCGTGTGACATTGCCATCCAATAATGAGCAACCTGATCAGGTACGTTTAGCTGGTCAGGTTCTTCTACTATATCATTTCACGATGGATATTTAATGATTGACTTAAAAGTGCAGCGTCTAGCTATGGTACCGGGAACACAGTGCAATGATAGGTTATGGGAACGTGTTATGCCTTTGCTTGGTGACCATGTAAACCCTTGTCATGTCGCCATAGAGCAGTGTACTACTCGAACACATATGTTGGATAAAATTGGTGATGAACTTAATCCATCAGGTCACTTGCTGGGATTTTCGATGGGCGGTTACTTAGCACTAGAGTACGCATTAGCTAACCCAGATAGAGTCGATTCCTTGGTATTAATTGCCAGTAGTGCGTTTGGTTTAAATAGAGAGGAAAAGCAAGCGCGAGATGCAATGAGCACCTTCTTAAAAACAAACACCTACTCAGGCATGTCAACTGGCCGTATACGACAATTTATTAGCTCAAAACGATGGCAAGATAAGGCGCTTGTTAATGTGGTTAAAGAGATGGATAAAACACTGGGAGGCGCAACATTACTTAATCAAGTGCAAGAAACATCTGATAGGGAAGATTTAAGTGCGAGATTAGGCAGCTTAACGTGCCGGGTATTGGTTATTGCGGCACAAGACGATCAGAAAGTATCTAGTCAAGACTTACAGCGTATGGCCGACATGCTACCTAATGCCCAGCTAACGGTGTTCAATGATTGTGGTCATATGGTGCCGTTGGAGCAACCAGAAGCACTGGCTGAGCGACTTAACCAATTTTTTTCGGGAAAGGGGCAATGAAAAAGAATTTAGCCTATCTGTATGGAGCAACCTTTTTCAGCGGTCTGGGAACGGGCATGCTCTTGGTGCTTGTGAATTGGATCATTTTGAAAACATATGGCAGTTCAACGCTCATAGGTGGGCTGACTGCCGCCTCTTATTTTGTGTGTTTCATTGCGCTACCACAAGTCTCGCTGTGGTTAGATAAGTTCATTAAGCGCAAACTATTGGGCAGTATATATGTTGTGGCCGGTTTGATGCAGTTGCTGTTTGCCGCCCTGTTGTTTGTTGGCGTTGAATTATTATATGTCATTATGGCTAGCACCATCATGTCGGTGTTAGTAAGAATGAGCGACCAAATGGCACGTTTGGCAATTGCGCAGTCAATTGCACCTGAGGGTGAAATACGCCAAGTAAGTCGTCATTTAGAGGTGGTGCGTCAAGGTATTACTTTAGTATCTGGTGCAATCACAGCTTGGTTTATTAACGAGTTATCCATGCAGACAATGTTGATTGTTGATGCACTCACGTATTTTATGGGGTTGCTTCTATTGCTGCAACTGGCTCCAACTCGTGAAGATTCTCCAGCGCGAGTAGATGCAGTAAAGCAGTCTCGTGTCGAGGCGTTTAAAGAGAGCGTGGCATTTTTTAGTCAACATCAATACTTTTTCTTTTTAATGATATTCTCCATTGCAATCTATGTGATGATCCTAGCCCAAAATGCATTGCACCCAGCTCATGTAGAACAAATTTTGCAAGAAGGTGGGGAGACCTATGCCATTATTGGCGCTGTATTTGGTTTGGGGGCATTGTTGGGGCCAGCCATTTCATCCGCTTTTCACAAGTATGCAGTGAATAAAGAATTTATCATTAGCTTTGGGTTTGGCATATACATCGCCGCTAATATGACCATTGTGTTGATCCCGCATATTTGGGCAACGTATATAAGCCTAGTTTTATTTTCTGCTAGCCATTCATTGATACGGGTTGAGCGAATGGCATTTATGATGGAATACACACCTAAAGATATCATTGGTCGAATTAGCGGAAGTTTTGAGCTCATTGGTTTATCGCTAGTTATTTTCTTCACCGCAAGTATCGGTTTCATTATTGATACTTTGGGAGCCCAGGCAGCTTGGTTTGCAATGTTGCTATTGCTCTTGGTGAACTTTATATGTTTATTGGCTTGTATCCTGAAAGGCCGAAGACATGCTGTCTTGAAGAAAGTGTGAGTAAGCATGCATGCAATGTGTATGTTGGTTAGCCCTCTAGCACATGAGTCCGTGTCGAGTATGTCTGAGATTATTTTGAAAATTTAGGTTTTGCGAAGCCACTGTATAGTGGCTTATTTGCGTGCTATTGATCGCACGTTATGTGATGGGTAACAGTGTACGGTAGTCACTGATTGCCATATAGTCGGTGATCTCTTTTGGAGGTTGTCGACTGTCTGGGTTGTTGATAGCAAGCAGGTGGCCAATACCATATTCTTTCGCAGCAGCTAAAACACTTAAGCTATCGTCCACAAATAAAGTCCGCGATTTATCAAAGCTAAGGTCTGCTTGCACTTGCTGCCAAAGAGACTGACTTTCTTTACTAACACCGTATTCATGGGTTGAAATGATTTTGTCCAAGTAGCCATCGAATTGCGTGCCAATGAGCTGGGTGCGCTCTATTTTAAGGCTTAAGCTATCTGGATGGGCATTGGTAAGTAGGACTAATTCTTTACCTGCATCTTTGAGCGCCTGTAAAAAGTCTGGCACATCCTCTCTGAGCGAAATGAGATGTTCCACTTCGCGCTTGAGTTCCATAATCGGTAGCTGAAGTTCTGCTTGCCAGTAATCAAGGCAATACCATTCAATCTGTCCTGTTACTGCTTCATATCTGGCAAGAATATCTGCACGAGCTTGTTCGAGCGTAAGGCCCTGTCTGAGTGCATGGGCTTTGGGGATGATCTCCAACCAAAAGTGGTTATCAAAATGGAGATCTAAAAGTGTGCCGTCCATATCGAGTAAGACGGTATCGATTTTTGACCAATTTAGCATAGGCTTTTAACTGCAAAGGCTTTATGATTAGGTTATCCACATCATAGCAAATAAAAGTTTATGTCACAGAAAAAGCATCCCTGTCCGCCGGAAATTTTGTCATCTGATGTCGTTGCCTCGAGTCGGTTGTTTACCGTTGAAGCTTTATCCTTAGAGTTTTCAAATGGTGAGCGAAGGCAATATGAGCGGGTTAAAGGCGGTGGTCGCGGGGCGGTCATGATTGTGCCAATAACGGCTGAAAATGAACTATTATTAGTAAGAGAATACTGTGCAGGCACACATGACTATCAACTGGGCTTCCCTAAAGGGCTGATTGATCCAGGTGAGACACCGATAGAAGCCGGTAATCGAGAATTAAAAGAGGAAGTCGGTTTTGGCGCCAATGAATTTGTTGACTTAAAAACGGTTTCTCTCGCGCCCAGCTATTTCAAAGCACATATGCATATTTTATTTGCAAAAGATTTGTATCCTGAACGTTTAGAAGGGGATGAGCCTGAACCGCTGGTGGTGGTGAAATGGCCCCTTGATGACTGGCAATCTCTACTGGATCAAAGTGACTTTACTGAAGCGCGAAGTGTGGCTGCACTGTTGTTATTACAGCAGCATTTATTAAAGGAGGTTTAAATTGCAAACCTACTTAGAGCCATGTATTGAACTTGCGCAATTGGCAGGTAAGGCCATTATGGCCATTTATCAGCAAGATGATATTGGTCAGCAGGAAAAGTCTGATCATACCCCTGTCACTGCCGCTGATTTGGCTGCCAATGAGGTATTGCTCAATGGCTTAAAAGCACTCGCACCAGATATTCCAGTGATGTCTGAAGAAACGCCTATTCCCCCGCTTGAACAGCGACAAGATTGGCAACGTTATTGGCTTTTAGACCCGATGGATGGTACTGGCGAGTTTATTTTGCAAAGTGGCGACTTTGCCGTCAACATTGCTTTGATTGAGGGAAATAAACCCGTGCTGGGAGTGATTCATTGGCCAGCAAAAAATGTGACTTATTTTGCGACTAAAGGGGCGGGTGCGTATAAGCGCTCAGGTACGGCGGATAAGCAAATATTCGTCGCGCCACCTGATACGCTAACGCTTGCTGTGAGCCGACGACAAAAAATTGAAGCGGTGAGTCAGTATCTAAATAGTCAGTTTGATACAATTGCCCTGGGCTCTTGCTCACTAAAAGCGTGTATTATCGCCGAAGGCAAAGCGGATTGCTTTTTACGTGTCGGTCCAACAGGAGAGTGGGATACGGGGGCCTCTCAAGTGATTGTAGAAGAGGCGGGTGGATGCATCACGGATGCGCAATTCAATCCATTGACTTATAACCAGCGTGAGACCACTGAAAACCCTGACTTTATTGTTATGGGTCACCCTGATTGGCAGTTTCAGAAGTTGATCAGCCCTCACCAAAGGTAATGAATACTGTTCTGGCTGCGTATTTTTGTCATGTTATGTGGGTAAAATACGTGGTTGGCACGGTAAGCTTTTTACTTAAACATGCGCTTTTATAAAGAAAAACACAGTTTTGCCGTATTTTTGCGCGTTTGAGCAATTATTTTTTGTCAAATCCTTGCAATAAAAATAAATTTAGATATTATAGCGACCTCTTTAAGGAAGAGCTGCAAAGCACTGATTTAAAGAGGCATCGATTTATTGATGCATACAGGCGCGGGATGGAGCAGCCTGGTAGCTCGTCGGGCTCATAACCCGAAGGTCGTCGGTTCAAATCCGGCTCCCGCAACCAACTTCTTAGTTAAGAAAGAAGCAAAATAAACTTAACATTACAGGCGCGGGATGGAGCAGCCTGGTAGCTCGTCGGGCTCATAACCCGAAGGTCGTCGGTTCAAATCCGGCTCCCGCAACCAACTTCTTAAGTTAAGAAAGAAGTAAAACAAACTTAACAATACAGGCGCGGGATGGAGCAGCCTGGTAGCTCGTCGGGCTCATAACCCGAAGGTCGTCGGTTCAAATCCGGCTCCCGCAACCAATTCCCTGTATTAATCAAAAGTTATATCTTTGATTTATTTCCCCTTAAATTTATATCACTCTTATTAATTCAAATAGCTTTTTTCTTAATGTGCACACAATTCAGTACGTTGGTTATTTTTTCGTTTAACAACGGTAAGACGAGCGACTTCCAATGCAGCTATGTGTAATTGAAGCTTGGCAGCATGTTGTATTTACGGCTTTCACCCTGCGATATTTTGTGTTTGTGCAGAGTCTATTACTTTTTCGTGTGTGAGTGATTTAAGCTTCTTTTCTCTATTTTTAATTTCATTAAATTTTCCTTTTTAACTGCTTCAAAATAAAAGTGACAGTTCAGAGCTCTCCTCAGAAAATAACTTAATACATGTCATGTGAAAAATAAATATAAATTACAAGTTTACAAAACTTTACGTGGGATTACTTTGAAGATTTTGGCTTATGAATTAGGTTAATAATGGAAAGCGGCGCTGCTTCTAACTTAAAATAAAAAAGGAAATTAAAATGAAATTATCTCTTCAAAAGAAAAAACTAAAAACCTTGTCTAAAAGCCAAAGTATCATGACAGAGCAAACACCAAACGTTGCTGGTGGTGCTGCATTTAATACCACAAGACCGAGTTCTACATGTCAAAATACAACAGCTTGCCCATCTAGAGATAGACCAGATACTTGTAAACCTATTTCAAGAGAAATCAGCTGCTTAATCGGTCACAGTTGTTTGTGCTAATAAGATAATATGATGCAGTGGGGGTGTGAGCTTTCGCTGCTTTTTTAAATCAATATCATTTCCTCAAACATATGCCCCAGATCGGATTGGCTGTCATTATAGTGAGGCAGTATCAAGGGTATGCCAACACTCATTAATAAATTGGAAGTCACTATTTAGAAGTATCTAAATTGGGGTTTTAATATTGCAAAAAGCCGTGTTTTATTTAGTTGCGGATATAAAGCGCAGGCAGGCTGAATAGCCCACCTGATCTAAATTAAAATTGAGTAGAAAACGCTTCAGCTTGTTTCCAGACTCTAAGGGTATTCCCACCTAAAATCAGTTTAATATCTTTATCGCTGTAGCCGCGATCAAGCAGGCCTTGCACAAGATTCGGGTAGGTAGAAACATCCTTAAGCCCGATTGGCAGTGAGTCGCCTACGCCATCGTAATCAGATCCAATACCGACATGCTCGATGCCAATCAGTTTAACTACATGATCAATATGGTCTAGTACCTGCTCTAAAGAGGCGAATGGAAACGGGTTACGTGCTAAATAAGCTGCTCGAAAATCCGTTTTTGTGGCACCGCGACTTGTCGCTTCTTGCTCTGCCTCGCTACGCTTGTCATACCATTTTCGTGATGCTGAGGTGACAAAGCTAGAGCCAAAGTTGATCTGAATAACACCACCATTTTTTTTCAACGCCAATAACATGTCGTCATCCATGTTGCGCTCAAATCCCGGTGTATATTTGCGCAGCGATGAATGTGATGCAATCACGGGTACTTTTGAGATCTCCATGACCTGATAAAACGCCTTATCAGAAATGTGTGAGACATCTATCAACATGCCCACTTTGTTCATTTCGACAACGAGATCTTTACCAAATGGACTGAGGCCTTTCCATTTTCGACGTAAATCATAAGACGAGTCAGAGATATGGTTACTTTGAGAGTGTGCCAGTGTGATGTAGCGTACGCCTCTATCGAAGAAGTGTTGTAAGTTCTTCATCTCTCCCTCAATAGGCGAGCCGTTTTCCATACCCATCGCAATTGACATCAAGCCTTTGTCAAACTGTGACTCAATATCTTTAGTACTGTGGGCAATGGCAAACTTATGTGGTGCACGATGAACCAGCGCTTCCATCCCATCAATGAGCTGGTTGGCTAGCTGATAGCTTTTCCCTTTCCCCTCAAACTCAAGACTGGCAGGAATGTAAATTGACATAAAAGGCGCATTGAGTCCGCCCTGCATAGCGCGTGGGTAATCAAAATCCCCACCTTCGGTGGCTTTTGATACATCGTCCCATTTCATATTAATTCTATAGGGGACATCAATATGGGTGTCGATGAGCAGGTTTTCTTGTGCCAAGCGAATGGCACGTTCGGATGCGGTGTATTCTTTTGCATGGACAGCAGAGGTTGCCAATGCAAGAACACAAAGAGCTGAGCTTAACTTCATGTTTGCGCCTTTATTATGATTGTGAAGTTTGATTGTAACAACTAATTATAAAGGCTCAATATGCGGTGTTATTTTAATCGCTGAATTATTAATAAACGGGCTCAGAAGTATAATCTTGGCTTTGCATCGCATGAAACTCAGCTTTACTGACAATATTCACGGACTCATGGAGCTCCGAGAAGACAATTAATGCTTCTCCACTTTGTAGTTGCGCTTTTACTTGCGCCACTTTTTGCTCTGTGGTGATTTCGCTGTCGCCATAGTCTGTGCCTTCACGCAAAACATAATGCTCAATCAAACTAGCGAGTGTTTCGGGGGCAATTTGTTGATAAGGAATAAGCATACAGATACCGCTATTTAATAAGTGAATGAATGTAGTCAGGCACGACTTTTTCGAGCCAGTAAACAGGTTTGAATGGGTTGTTACCCGCAATAAAGCCTACATGTCCGCCTTTTGAAGAGACCGCCAACTTAACTTGTTTACTGACCTGCTCTGCTAAGGGGATCGCTTGCTTTGAAAGCATGGGGTCATCTTCTGCATGGATCAGTAAGGTTGGGGTTTCTATTAGGCCAAGGTATGGCTGTGAACTGGCCTGAGCGTAATAATCTTCAGCCCCCTTAAAGCCATGCAGTGGTGCTGTGACGCGATCGTCAAATTGCCATAAGTCGTTTATGTTAGTTAACTCATTAGCAGTCAAATTAATCGAGCTTTGTATTTGGTTGAGCTTGCGTGAAAAAGAGTGCTTCATCCTATCTAATAAATATTTTTGATAGAGCTTATAGCAGCTTTTCCTGATCACCTGACATGATGAAGAGAGGTGATAGGGGGCAGAAACGACTGCTGCACCCGCTAAGCGGCTTGCTTGGCCTTTTTCACCGAGATATTTGGCAAGGACATTGCCACCTAAGGAAAAACCGACTGCGAACAGTGCTCGACCCGGAAAGCGTTTGCTCAGTGTCTGAAGTAAAAAGCCTAAATCCTGCGTTTCACCACTGTGGTAGGCGCGAGGTTGTTTATTTACTTCTCGAGAACAATTGCGAAAGTGCATCAGAACGGCATCTAAGCCAGAGCGTGTGAGCGCCCGCAACATACCCTTAGCATAAAAGCTGTTGATATTGCCTTCTAAGCCATGCAGAACAACAACTAAAGGGGCACTTGGGTTGCCATGTTTAGCCCAAGCTAATTCCAAAAAATCGTCATCTGGCGTAGAGAGGTGTTCAAAATTGACATTGGCTTTTAAGTTTGGTCGAAATGCGCGAGGAAGTATAGTTTGAACATGTCGGTTGCGCATCCACCAAGCGGGCCGAAAATTCAGATCAAGCTGCTTTGACATAGGACGGTGACATTCTCTTGTGACGGTTAACTTAAATAGTGTACCAAAGCTGCGACCAAATGAGTATGTGTGTTGGTGAGATATAAAAAGCACCCGACCAGCGAAGCTGATAAGGTGCTTTGTGCGTCGTGCTTAATTCTGAAACGGGAACTAAATTTACTTAACGATAGTCTTGTGACTTGCTTTTACTCTGGTACTTCAGCCTCGTTGACCTTTTTCACAAAGTAATAGACATAGTAGATACACAGCGCAATGACGACGCCAAGTAGACCGAATGATAAGTACAATACTGGGTCGGAAAAGAAATCTCTAAAGAATACGTTCATGGCTGTGACTCCTCAATTTGTCGATGAGTAAATAGTAGAGGAGCCTTGCTGATAGGGTTATGATCGAGATCAAGTTTATTATTTAGCCGATATTTACTCGGGATAGCGCTTGATCTTGATCATGTTTTCGCATGCTCAAAGCGTGTGACGAGTTGCTTTGGCAAGTACAGCTCTAGGTTGCTGATTTGTTGATCACAGGGTTTTAAATCAAATCCAGAGGCCAACTCAATGAGACGGTGCTGCTGTAGCTTTTCAAGTTCAAGCTCTGTACTCAATAAGCTTTTTCTTAAAGTTGCGTACTCAGGGTAATCATCAAAGTGCTTTTTCACTTGCTGTCGAGTGGTGCGATATGGGTGTAGTAATGTTTTGTCTGTATCCGCAGCACAGGCTACTAAAGCCTGAACTTGCTGCTTGGTAAGTTGGATAGAGTGCGTAGTCAGATAATCTAGCAAGAGGCAAAGATTGACGTTTTTACCATGCAGGTCCTGGCACTCTAAGAGTACTTGTTGGACCTGCTCGTTGCGATAAACATCGCAGGCGTAACGCCAAAAACTGTCGGGGCTTAGCATATTTCGCCGGTGCTCGCGAAGTGGGCTTCTTTTTCCTCTAACTCCTCAAGGGCTAAAAGAAGCGACTCTTCCGTATCGTTGAGCTTAGGGGTCATGTCTGCTTGTTTGGCTAATAAGTCGCTTAGTTTGGCTTTGTTTTCTGCCTCGTAAAGGCTGTTATCAGCTAATTGTGATTCAACCTCTGCGAGCGCACTGGTGAGCTTATCCAGCTGTTTTTCCAGTTTATCAATGGATTTTTTCAGCGGTTGCACGGATTTTCTAAATTCGGCTTCAAGACGTTTTTGCTCTTTGCGATTTACACTTGAGTGCGTTTTTTCTTCTACTTGTGGCTTTTGCTTCGCTTCTTTATTGGCATTGAGTAACCATTGATAATATTCATCTAGGTCGTAGCCAAACGCAGAGACGGTGCCATTATCAACAAGATAATATTCATCCGCGGTGTTTTTCAGCATATGACGATCGTGAGAAACGGTGACCATTGCCCCTTCAAAGCCTTGTAATGCCATGACTAAGGCGTGACGCATTTCTAAGTCTAAGTGGTTGGTAGGTTCATCGAGTAGCAATAGGTTAGGTGATTGATACACTAACATGGCCAATACCAGTCTGGCCTTTTCTCCACCTGAAAACGGTGCGACAGGGTCGAGTGCCTTGTCTCCATGAAACGCAAAACCACCGAGGAAATCTCGTAGTGATTGCTCAGTGGCCTGTGGGTCTAAGCGCTGCAAATGAGTGACGGCACTGGCATTTAAGTCCAGCGACTCTAGTTGGTGCTGAGCAAAGTAACCTACTTTTAAGCCCTGGTGTTGGAATACTTCGCCCGCTTGAGGATTAATATCGCCAGCCAGTAATTTGATTAAGGTTGATTTACCCGCACCGTTTCTACCCAACAATGCGATGCGGCTACCAGGTACAAGATTGAGCTTAATTTGGTGCAGTATGGTGATATCTCCATAGCCCGCTTGCGCTTGGTCTAACGTCATCAGTGGGTTAGGAATATTATCTGGATTAGAGAACTCAAAGCTAAATGGAGAGTCGGCATGCGCTGGTGCTAGCTTTTCCATACGTTCTAGGGCTTTGACACGACTTTGTGCTTGCTTTGCTTTACTGGCTTTGGCTTTGAATCGAGTAATAAACTGTTCAAGGTGCGCAATGGTTTCTTGTTGCTTTTCGTACATGGCTTGTTGCTGCGCCATGCGCTCCGCCTTTTGGCGCTCAAACTGGGAGTAGTGACCTTTGTAGACATTGATACACTGTTGATCTATGTGCCAGATTTGGTCGATAACTGCATCTAAGAACTCTCTGTCGTGAGAAATTAATACCAATGTGCCTTGGTAGGCTTTTAAAAAGCGCTCTAGCCAATAAACAGCGTCTAGATCAAGGTGGTTGGTTGGCTCATCTAGTAACAGTAAATCGGCGTCGCGGATCAAAGCTTGTGCTAGATTTAAGCGCATTCGCCAACCACCTGAGAACTCACTCACAGCGAAGTCGAGCTGTTCATTACTGAATCCTAAGCCATGCAATAACTCTCCAGCTTTGGCTTCGATGCTATACCCACCAACCAGCTCCATTTGCTGATGCACTTGGGCTTGCTTCTCACCATCGCCTTGCGCCTCTGCCTGTTGCAATGCCGTGCGTAGCTCATAATATTGCTGATGACCTTGCAGCACATATTCCATCGCTGAAATAGAAAGCGCAGGTGTTTCTTGTTTTACTGAGGCAATTGACCAGTCTTTTGGTATTTGAAAGTTACCGGCATCGGCATGCAGCTGGGACTTGAGTAAGGCAAATAGAGACGATTTACCGCAGCCATTGGCTCCGACTAAACCGACTTTATGTTGTGCAAACAAAGTCGCGCTGGCATTTTTTAAAAGCGTTTTTCCGCCACGTAACAGTTCAATATCAGAAAGTTGGATCATAATAAGCTCAATTCAAAATCACTGTCTGAATGATAACATGGATCTATAACTAGAGAACAAGCGTATAAAAGCATCCAAACTTAAGTTAAAATAGCCTTTCACAGAGTCAGTGGGGTTGTATTGTGAGAACAAAAAAACGGTTTATAGCCGGCGCGTCCTGTCCAGCTTGTAACAAAATGGATGTGATGATGCTATATAAAGAGCATGATGTGGAAAAGGTCGAGTGCGTGGCATGTGGCCATTCAATGACGCAACCAGAAGAAGCGGTACAAGCGTCAACGCGTCAGTTTGAGCAAGTCATTGGCGTATTTAAACCGCAGTAAATGATGCGCCTTAGCGCATCATTTGGGTCATGCCTAGTAGTGTGGCGGAGGTGGCTCTTGCTCAATCGGCATCATGCCATCGTCTTTTCCTTCTTTTATCTTTTCCGCCAGCAACCTGATCTGGTGTTGCATGGTAGATAACCTTGCTTGATGGATTTTCAGCTCATCATTTAATGTCTCGATGGTATCTTCTTGAAAAGCAATCTTTGCTTCAAGTTCATTTACGCGACTTTCTAACTCTGTCATTACTCTATTACTCTTTCGAACTGCTCCATCAAACCACTTGAACTCTCGGTGACTAAGATGCCGTCTCGTTTTGCAAATGCAACATCAAAGACAACGGCTGATTTTGGTCTGCTACCTTCTCGTGGTTTAACTCGCCAAGTTTTTAGCTTTGTACCATCGCTTATCCGCCACAGGGTAAGCTGGCGGTTAGGGGAGCCTGTTGCGAGCAGGTTGCCTTGTTGGTTGAAGCGTACAGCACTGAATATTTTCTGCCTCGCAATATACTGTAATTGTGCCACAAGATCACCTGAAGTCAGTTGCCAAATGCTGGCTTTTTTCATGCTGTCAGCAGTAAACGCGTATCGTCCTTGTGGGTCTAAGGCTACTTTGGTTACGCGACTTGGGTGGTTGAAGCGGTGTATAACTTGGCCTGTTCGGGTATCCCAAAAGTAAGCACTGTAGTCGTTTGCACCGGTTAAAGCGAAGTGGCCATTGGGTGAAAGCGCAATACTATTAATTTTTTCTTGGTGGCCAAGGAACTCTATGCGCCTTCCGCTATCTAAGTCGAGATGCACAACGACATTATCGCTGCGACCGTATAAAACATATCGACCATTATTACTGATGGCGATGTCGCGAATGGTACCTGTGTCTATTTGGTAGTAGCCGATGTTTTTTCCATCTGCAATTTGCCATATGGCAAAGCGGTCGTTGGCGGCTGTGATAGCTGTTGAGTTATCGTGTGCGATGGCAAGGGAGTGGATCAGGTCATCAGGTTGGTCTGAGTGAGACCACTGATATTTAAGGCCGTGTGTGGTGTTATCCCATAAAACTGCACCATGTTCGACAGATGACACTAAACTGTAACGGCCATCGTGTGAAATAGCGGCTGCGAATGCCCCTCGTGATGCATGTTCAACGGTAAGTTGCGCTTTGGAGCTATCAGGGGAGCAGCCGGGCAACATCAGTATGAGCAGGCAAACACAGAGTGAAGTGTGCAATTTAAAAAATTTGGCCATAAATTCGGTATTTCCTCTTAACTCTATGATTTGCACCGAGTAGACTAGTGGTAAAATTGATTGGGCCACAAACAGATATTAGCGTATTCGCTAAAGTATGTCGCCAGTCGTACAGATATTTCCCTTGGCAAGGTTCTCTGGGTGTGAATCTTGGCTTTGGTGGCAATGAGTGATAATGTGACATCACCTTTTTAAATTAATAATTATTTAACATGACAATGAAGTTAGAGGGCAACGTGATGTTGCTGGCTGCTCGGATGTCGGAGAAAATAAAATGAAACAAACTATTAAGCTGTCTTTAATTGCAGCCTCAGTACTTGCACTAACTGCGTGTAACCAAAAAGCACAAGAAACTGCGAAAGTAGAAGAAGTAAAACTAGAAACTGAAGTACAACAGCAAGCATACGGCATCGGTGCATCAGTTGGTAACTTCCTACAAAAAGACCTAGCTGACAAGCAAGGCCTAGGCATTGAGCTTGATCAAGAGCTTCTGATGAGAGGCTTTAAAGATGCACTTGCTGGTAACTCTAAATTAGATGACGAAAAAATTCGTGAAGTGCTAACGGCACTTGATACGTCTGTACGTGAAAAGCAAACAGCTAAAGCGGAAGCTGACGCAAAAGAAAACAAAGAAAAAGGCGCAAAGTACTTAGCTGAAAACGCGAAGAAAGACGGCGTAACAGTGACTGAGTCTGGTCTTCAGTACGAAGTTATTTCAACAGGCGAAGGTAAGAAGCCAGTTGCGACTGACGTAGTTAAAGTACACTACAAAGGTACTCTACTGGACGGCTCTGAGTTTGATAGCTCATACTCTCGCAACCAACCTGCGACTTTCCCACTAAACCAAGTAATTGCGGGTTGGACTGAAGGTCTACAATTAATGCCAGTTGGCTCAAAGTATAAGTTCACTATTCCTGCTGAGCTTGGCTACGGTGAGCGTAACCTAGGTAAGATCCCAGCGAACTCAACTCTTGTATTTGAAGTTGAGCTACTTGAGATCCAAGAAGATCAAGAAAAGCCAGCTGCATAATTTGCACAGCGCGAATAAAAAAAGGGCCACTGTGAAGTAGCCCTTTTTTACTTTCTGTCATTTTAGTCAGTATGATTTGCGAAGAGGTTATCGATTAACTCATCTTCTAATCCGAAGCGCTGTTCTAATGCTTCTCCCAGCGTAGATAAATCTTTGTCAAAATCCGCCAGCGGGTTGTCACTGCTCGCCTCAGCATATTTGTCGTTAAAATCCAAAGCCAAATCTGTCGATGCGGTAATTTTTGGATAAATCGATTGTGCCAGTTTTAAGCTTTCCGGTCCTTTTTCTTTGCAGGCGGCAACGATGTTGTCGTACACCTCAAAATGGCCAGCTGACAAGTAATCCATTAGGATCTGGCAAAATGATTGAATTTGCACTTGCTCTGGCAATGCTTTGTCACTGCTCTCAAAAGGCGATAATCCAGCAACTTTATAATATAACAGCAGTAGCTCTTGACGTTCCATGAGCCAGTTATCGATAACACTATGACTCCCTCCCCATTTTTGTTGGGCTTGTTCTAACCGTGAAAGCATAGTTATCTCCTTAGCGGGTCGTTATTTAGGCCCTGCACTGACCAAATTGTGTGTAAGTAACAGGTGTTATTTTCATGGGTACATCAAAATTAGGATGGCTTGGACCCAAAATATAGACAGCAATTTGGTAATACTGAATACTTAATCTTGCTTCCTATAAAAATGAAAACTGATGAAAAGATCAACCACTTTTTGCAAAAAGCACATAATTTCTTTGATTTGTACCCTAGCTGGGTTTTTTACTCTTGGTGTTAATCATTTTTATTCCGTATTCAGTTAGCTGGCACATGGATGGTATGAATGAAAAACAAAAAACCACCCGAAGGTGGTTGAAATCAGTTTAGCGATTTGAGTTTATTCTTGTTAGAAGGTGTTTTGTTATTGTTCTTTTGCGCAGCATTTTTATAGCAAGGTTTTTTTTGTGGTGCAAATATTCTGCGCTACTTTTTTGTGAATTTAATATCTCAAGTTTATGAAACACTGATACAGGGCGCTTTGGTTTAGCATTTCGATTCATCATATTAGGCATACCTTACAGTACAGCTCATTAATCTGGATCATAGAGAAGTGATTTAAACGTTTGAATAGCTAGGGCGTGTAGGGATAAAGTGATACAATTCGAACAATTTTTACAGCACTGGAATTGAATCACGCTATGAGCGAGTTGAAAAATGATCGTTATTTACGCGCGTTGCAGAAGCAGCCGGTTGATGTGACACCTGTATGGATGATGCGCCAAGCGGGGCGATATCTACCTGAATACAGAGCGACGCGAGCGCAAGCTGGCGACTTTATGAGTTTGTGCAAAAATGCGGAGCTTGCATGTGAAGTGACATTGCAGCCGTTACGTCGTTATCCACTGGATGCTGCGATTCTCTTCAGTGATATTTTAACTATCCCAGATGCAATGGGCCTAGGTCTGTACTTCGAAACTGGTGAAGGCCCTAAATTTGAGCGTCCAATTTCTTCTTTGGCAGATGTACAAAAACTGCCTAAATTAGACCCAACCGATGAGTTAGGCTATGTCATGAATGCCGTGAGCACGATTCGTCGGGAGCTCAAAGGTGAAGTGCCGTTAATTGGTTTTTCTGGTTCACCATGGACGTTGGCGACCTACATGATTGAAGGCGGAAGCAGCAAAACTTTTGGCAAGATTAAAAAGATGGCTTTTGCAGAGCCACAGACGCTGCACTTGCTGCTCGATAAAGTAGCGGATTCAGTGATTGACTATTTAAATGCGCAAGTAAAAGCGGGTGCTCAGTCGCTGATGATTTTTGACTCTTGGGGCGGTGTACTGAGCCCACGTGACTACAAAGAGTTTTCGTTGCAATACATGCATAAAATTGTTGATGGCCTTATTCGTGAAAACGATGGACGTAAGGTGCCAGTAACGCTATTTACTAAAAATGGCGGTCAGTGGATTGAGTCTATTGCTGCGACAGGATGTGACGCGATTGGTTTAGATTGGACTATTGATATTGCAGATGCGAAACTACGCGTTGGTGATAAGGTTGCACTACAAGGCAATATGGACCCCGCGATGTTGCATGGTACGCCTGAGCGTATCCGTGAAGAAGTACAGTCTATTTTAGCTGGTTTTGGTGAAGGCAGCGGCCATGTATTCAACTTAGGCCATGGGATCACACCAGATGTTGACCCTGAAAACGCGGGTATATTCATCAACTCTGTCCATGAGTTTAGCCGCCAGTATCATCAAAAGTAATACTGGACAAAAACAAAAAACCCAAGCAAAGCTTGGGTTTTTTGTTTTTGTAGGGCGCTCTTTATTTGTCAAATGCGCGGCGCATAAAGTTTGGCGTTGCGAGTGCCCCTTTGTGAATACCCGTATTGTAATACTCAGTATCAAACTGGGCAGCATCCACATCTTGCTCTCTGAAGCCATTAAATTGCTCACCTTTACGCGCCAAGGTAGCAGACCATAAACCGCTTGGGTAAATTGGTTGTGGGAACGGTAAAGTTTGTAAATCCGCAAAGCCGACATCTTTCATTGCTTGGCGCATCTCTTTTAGTAGCGGCATGTGCATCAGCGGTGACTCACTTTGCTGGATTAAAATCCCGCCATCACTCAGTGCTGCTAAACAACTGGTGTAAAACGCATGGTTGAATAGGCCTTCACCAGGACCAACAGGATCAGTACCGTCAACAATGATCACGTCGATAGAGTTTGCCGCTGCTTCACGCATGTATTTGATGCCATCATCAAACATCACGGTTGCACGCGGGTCGTCATTGGATGCGCAAAGTTCTGGGAAATATTTTAGTGACATCTGTGTCACCACTTCGTCAATGTCGATTTGCGTTACAGATTCAACATCTGGGTGCTTAAGCACTTCACGTAATGTACCGCAGTCACCACCACCGATGATCACCACGTTTTTTGGTGCAGGGTGTGCAAAAAGCGCTGGATGGCTCATCATTTCATGATAGAAAAAGTTCTCACGTGTACTGACCATAGTACAGCCATCAATGATCATCAGATTGCCAAAGTCGGTTGTTTCGTACATTTCAACTTTTTGAAACGGCGACTGAACCTCATCCAGCTTTTTATTGATACGCAGAGAAAAAGCGCTGCCATCTCGGTCACTTATCTCTGTAAACCAGCGGTTTGCTTCTAAATTAGACATGTTTGCTTTCACATTGAATTTAAATTTGGCGCAAATTTACCAGCGCCGAGGAATTTGCTCAATCTATTTTAGTCGATAGCATGCAGTTTGTCTGTTCGTCATCAGCAGGTCGCAGTCTGTGTATCTCAAGGCGTATTTAACTGTCGCTAATCACGATAAGGCGTATTAAAATGAGCACAGTATGAGAATTTTTTAGTAGGGTAAATAATGGAGTGGGGAGTCGATACCGCACGTAACACATACAATGTACAACATTGGAGTGATGGCTACTTTGATATCAACGACAGTGGTGAGCTTATTGCTTACCCTGATGGTGACCATAGTAAAGCGCCAATCGTATTGGCAGATCTCACTGAGCGATTTAAAGAGCAGGGATTAACCTTACCTGTATTGGTGAGGTTCACTGATATTCTTCAGAATCGTGTTGATACGTTAACAGATGCGTTTGCACAGGCAAAAGCGCAAAGAGAGTATCAAGGTGCATATACCTGTGTTTACCCTATTAAAGTAAACCAGCAACGCTCGGTGGTGAGCAAACTGTTGAGTCACCCAAGCGGCTTGGTTGGTTTAGAAGCCGGCTCTAAACCTGAGTTGATGGCTATTTTAGGTTTGGCCACTTCGCCGATCACGATTGTTTGCAATGGCTATAAAGACAGAGAGTTTTTACGTTTGGCGTTGATTGGCCAAGCGATGGGCCATCAAGTTCAAATTGTGGTAGAAAAACTGTCAGAGCTCGATGCATTAATCAAAGAAGTTGATGACATGAAAATTGAGCCAGCCATTGGTATTCGCATCCGCCTTAACTCTATCGGTAAAGGTAAATGGCAAAATACCGGAGGGGAAAAGGGTAAATTTGGTCTCACAGCAGGTCAGGTACTTACTGCAGTTGACACGTTACGTCGACATAACAAGCTGCATTTGATGCAGTTAGTGCACTTCCATATTGGCTCACAGATTGCGAATATTCGCGATATCCAACGCGCACTAAGAGAGTGTGCGAGGCATTATGCGGAGTTATCACAGTTGGGCGTGCCATTAAAAACCGTGGATGTAGGCGGTGGTTTAGGCGTGGACTATGAAGGTTCGGGTTCTCGTAGTGCTTGTTCTATGAATTACACGGTGGGCGAGTATGCGCGCAACGTGGTTAACGCCTTTGCCGAAGTCGCTGAACAACATGATTTACCGCATCCTGATATTATTACGGAGTCTGGTCGCGCCTTAACAGCACATCATGCCGTGTTGATCACTGATGTGATAGATATTGAAACCGCACCGAGTGAAGATGTGCCAGAGCAGATCAGTGGTGATGAACACCATTTAATACAAGAGTTGCGACAGGCGTTATCTCGCCTTACGCCAAGGCTTGCGCTGGAAACGTATCATGATGCAATCCACTTATTTGGTGACGCACATGATCAATATGTTCATGGTCTCATATCTATGGCACAGTGGTCGCAAATTGAACGTCTGTATTTTACGATATTGAGACAAGTGCGTGACAGTTTAAGTGCGCAATCAAGGGCACATCGTGAAGTACTGGATGACTTAAACGAAAAGCTGGCAGATAAGCTGTTTGTTAATTTCTCATTGTTTCAATCCTTACCGGATGTATGGGGTATTCAGCAGTTGTTCCCTGTGATGCCGATTTCAAATCTCGACCAGCCGTTGACGCAAAGGTCGATTATTCAAGATATTACATGTGATTCTGATGGGCAAATTCGTGAGTATGTAGAAGGCGCTGGGATTGAGTCTAGCTTGCCTATGCCGCAATATCACCCATCTGAGCAGTACCATTTAGCGATGTTTATGGTTGGCGCTTATCAAGAGATTTTGGGGGATTTACATAATCTATTTGGTGATACAGACTCAGTGCATGTCGAATTGAATGAGACAGGCTATCAGCTGACAAATGCGCTCAAAGGTGACTGTGTGGAAGACGTGTTACGTTTTGTGCATTACGATAAGCAACAACTTATCGATAACTTCACTCGTCAGGTCAATGCAGTGGCCGTGGCGCCAAAAACAAAAGAAACCTTTTTAAAGGAATTAAAGATGGGGTTGACTGGTTATACCTATTTTGTAGATTAACCCTAACTGCTCAGATTTTTTATTCCCTTGAAATTGCGTATGATGCCCTCATCACAATACTAAGTTGTGATGAGGTATAGTCGAGTAAAATAAAAGTAGTAAAGGAACTTTGCATGTCGCTAGTCCGTCAAATTGTGGGGCTGATTTTATACGTCCTAAATACATTAATTTGGTTTGTGCCGATATTTATATGCGGTGTGCTCAAACTGATCCCCATTCCTCCGTTACAGCGTTTACTAAGCAAACTTGCTAAATCATGTGCAAGTATGTGGGTTGCTGGTAATAACGTAAATCAGCGCTGCGTCTCACCGTATCAGCTGCAAATTAATGGCGTCGATAAGCTCAACAGAAAAGACTGGTACCTAGTGATTGCAAACCATCAAAGCTGGGTAGATATTTTAGTGCTACAGCGGGTATTGCATCGCAAAATTCCATTTTTAAACTTCTTTTTGAAAAAAGAGTTATTGTATGTGCCGTTTTTGGGATTGGCTTGGTGGGCATTAGATTTTCCTTTTATGACCCGCACGAGTAAAAGCCAAATTAGGAAAAATCCTAAATTAAAAGGCAAAGATATCGAGACGACACGCAAAGCCTGTGAAAAATTCAAAACGATGCCAGTGAGTATTGTGAATTTTGTTGAAGGAACGCGCTTTACGGATGAAAAGCACCAAAGACAAAACAGCCCATTCAAACATTTACTTAAACCTAAAGCGGGTGGTATTGCGTTTGTGATGCAGGCGATGGGTGAGCAAATAAATCAAGTGGTGAATGTGACCATTCATTACCCTAACGGCGTACCGACATTTATGGATTTCGTGGCTGGTAAAGCCGGGCAAATTAACGTTGAAGTTGAATTAATGCCAGTGAGTGACAAGTTGGTGGGAGACTACACGGGCGATAATGAGTTTCGCGTTCAATTTCAAGGGGAACTCAACCGTCTTTGGTCTGAAAAAGACAAATGCATTGAGCAATTAGCTACTCCAAGCGAGTAGTTGTTTAGTGCGGCCCACAATAATAAGTTAGTAAGGGAAACAAACTATGAAGAGTATATTAC
Organism: Pseudoalteromonas umbrosa; assembly: GCF_030125375.1. Taxonomy (GTDB): domain Bacteria; phylum Pseudomonadota; class Gammaproteobacteria; order Enterobacterales; family Alteromonadaceae; genus Pseudoalteromonas; species Pseudoalteromonas umbrosa. The sequence continues at coordinate 48,101 of NZ_JASJUU010000024.1, forward strand.
CGAAGTGGTTTCACGGTGCGATTGGCGCTTTATTTTTGTTACTCAATACGGCATTTTGGGGGCTGATCATACTGGGCTTGGGCATCGTAAAGTGGTGCCTACGCGTTCGCTTACTCTCGGTGCTTTTACACTGGGCTTATCATAAATGGTGTGTGGGTAATCGCATTGGCTTAAAGCTCGGTGGGGTGTCTATGCATGTTAAAATGCCACAAGCTATCTCAGTAAATGGTTGGTATTTACTGGTATCAAACCACATAAGTTGGTTGGATATAGTGGTACTGAGTGCGCAATCCCAGCTGCCTGCCCCGAAGTTTTTTCTTAAAGATGAATTGAAATATGTACCATTGATTGGCACCGGGGCATGGGCTTTGGATATGCCGTTTATGAAACGTGCCAGTAAAGCGCAAATTGCTAAAAATCCGAAGTTAAAGCGCATGGATGTCGAGCGCACAAAGCAAAGCTGTAAAAACTTTAAGCATCACCCAACGACGGTGATTAACTTTGCTGAAGGGACGCGCTTCACAGCGCAAAAACAGCGCCGCCAAGCTAGTCCTTTTGATAACCTCCTGAAACCAAAAGCGGGGGGAACTGCCTTTGCACTGGATGTATTAAGCGAGCAGGTCGATGGCTTATTAAATACCGCTTTGGTATATCACAGCGAAGATTTACATATTTGTCGCGCCTTTGTACTTGGACGCCTTGATGCGGTTTCTTTGCAAGTTGACTATATTCCTATGAGTGAATTGCCTTTAGGAGATTATCAAGGTGATAAAGCATATCGAGTACAATTTCAGGCTTATATGAATACACTTTGGCAGCAAAAATCTGCACAGATAGCAAGATTAGAGCAGCGCCCTGAAGGGGAAGCGGATAATGTGCCATCAGAGGTGAACTCTCTATGAGTATGGTCCATTTGCAAGATGTGATTTCGCCTTTTGTTGGCGGTCAGAGCATGCACCCATTTATCTTGGCGTCGCTAACAAACAGTGTATCACTGATCGGGTTAGTGGTTATTTTTGCCTTGATAAAGCTTGCGCTCGTGCCCAAAGTCAAAAACATGTTGTCTCAATTTTTACGAGCTAAGATTGCATATCTTGCCCCTCAGTTAAGTAAACTCAGTGGCCGTGTCGCATTGCTGATCAGCAGTATTTTGTTTGTGATGATCAACAAGTACATGTTTGTTGCACCGGCGTGGGTCATGAGCCAGCTGCAACTGCTGGCCCAAGTGATTTTGATAGTGGCGTTTGGCTTCTTGGTGAGTTCATTATTGAACATTGCCCATACGATTTATCAGCAACAAAAATTTGCTAAAGACGTGCCTATCAAGGGCATCGTACAGCTAGTAAAGCTGATGGTGTTTATTGTCACGACTGTGTTGGTTGTAAGCACCATTGTCGATAAATCGCCGACATATATACTCTCAGGTTTTGGCGCCATTGCAGCGGTTACTTTATTGGTTTTTAAAGACACCATTTTGGGTTTGGTTGCCAGTATTCAAATTGCAGCCAATAAGCTCGTTGCCACAGGTGATTGGATCCAAGTCGATACATTTGGTGCCGATGGCGAAGTGATTGATTTAGGACTCAACACGGTCCGAGTGCGCAATTGGGATAATACGGTGACGACTATTCCAACATACGCTTTGATATCGGATTCTTTTAAAAATTGGCGTGCGATGCAAGAATCTGCTGGCAGACGAATCAAACGCAATATCCCCATTGATATGAATAGTGTCTGCTTGCTAACTGGAGCACAAATCGACGAGTTAAAAGCGAAGTTTCCTGCACTGAATGCGCTCAAGCTACCTGAGATGTGTAGCAACCTCACTGCATTTCGGATGTATGCTGAGTACTTATTGAAGCAAAGACCCGAGATAAATACTGAGTGTACTTGCATGGTGCGTGAGCTATCACCTTCATACCACGGTATTCCAGTGGAATTTTACTGCTTCAGTAAAGATAAAAGCTGGGTGAACTATGAGCATATTCAGGCGAATATTCTCGACCAAATGTTGTTGTTACTCAATGAGTTTGAGCTTCGTCCATATCAAGTGTTGTAATCGTATTATCACGGCGAGATAAAGCAATATGTACTACGCGTACAAAAATCACTGAGCTGAGTGCACCTAGTATGTTAAGGTGGTGACATAGTCACGATTTTATTGTGGTATTTTTGTGACAATCAGATATGTTATAAAGAGGGAAAGCTGGTAAAGGTAGTGGCAAGTACGCTGAGTGCCCTGGTGTCAAAACGCGTGTTATTAGGTAGGTGATCGAATGAAGTTAATAAACGTGCTATTACAGAGTATGTTCGCTTTGACATTTAGTGCGTATAGCCTTGCGGTAGACCAAATTGTCCATGTTGCTGTTGATCATGCCCCGCCTTATAGTCGCTTGAGCGAGAATAACCATCCTCAAGGCCTTATCTTAGATATCCTTAAATATGCTGAATTAACCAGCGGGAAAAAATATAAAATCAAAGCCGTGCCCTGTCCTTTTTCACGTTGTGTACGTTTGCTTAGCAAAGGCAAAGTGGATGTCATGGGGGGCTTAATTCGCACCCCTGAACGTGAAAAAATCATGTCCTTTGTCGAGCCGCCTTATATGGTGCTGTCTTCATCATTTGTCTTTTATGGCCAACAAAATAGCGATATTGAAGTCAATCGCTATGAAGACTTGCAAGGTAAGCGGATTGCTGTGATGCGCGGTGGCGCTTTTTTTCCACAGTTTGATAAAGACAATAGTTTAAATAAAGTCGCGGTGCCGTCTGAGCGTGTTGCGGTAGACCTTGTATTAAAGGGGCGCGTTGATTTGGTGATTGCGGTTGAAGACACGGCTGATATTGCGATGGATGTGCTTGACCAGCCCATACACAAATTAAAGAAAATGCAGTATCGCCATACCCAACCAATTTATGGCTATATGGCGATGAGTGAGTCGTTTGCCAATTCTGGGTTGGGTAGTCACATCTCTCAGCAAATGCACACTATGGCAAAAAATAAGACGTTGGACAAATTAGTCGCGCCTTATCATTTACCTAAAATCCCTACCCAGCTTATTGAACCCTTGGTCTCATTTTCACCACACTAGTCATGTTAGGGCTGCTGTTTTGGCAGTTGAAGAGTAAGTCTAAATAGCAAGGTTTCAAGTTGATTGTACACGGCTTTAACCTCGTCTGTTTGCGCGTAAGTATCTGTCAGTAAAACATAGCCAGTTTGATTAAAGGTATCATTAAAGAGCAGTGAGGTGGGGCCTGTACCATGGCTAAGGTGGTAAAACTTGCGATTATCACGATGCCAAAAATAATGAGGGTGGGGTGCATTCTCGCTCGATAAATCAGGTGACAGTTTGCTCAATAAGTTGCTGATATCATCTGCGGTAGATATGAGCCTGTGATGCGCTTGATCTGATGTGTTATACCAGTGTGTACTGTGCATATTGAGTGGTTCAAAAACATAGTGTTGGGTTAACTGAGACAAGGGCGCTTGATGAGTTTGTGAAAAAAGCGAGCTGGCAAGTGTGAGACCTAAGCGAGAGTAAATCTCAGCATTGCTTTTATCAATCCCATAATGGCTCGAAAAGTTGCCTTTGTGATATAGCGCCCCTTCTTTATGTAAATATGCTTCTAGCAAAGCGTCAGGGCTAGTAAACATGTCAGGGCAGAGGCTTTGCGCCGGGTCTGAGATACAGGGTAAGAGGGATTGATCATCAACAATACCGCTTTTGCCCGTTAATAGCTGCGCTGCAGTGATATGCTCAATGGGACTGTCGAGCTCAAAGGGTAATATATGCGCTAGAGGCTGGTCGAGCTGTAACATGCCGTCAATGCTCGCATTGTGCATCGCATCCCCAATTAACACGCTGTCTAAACCCGTGACATCAAACGGACTGTTGGTATTGACGGTACGTTTGGGTTCTATTGAAAACCCTTGGCTGTATATGGATTTACCCTGTGCCATAACCGCAATGGCGATACTTGGGATATTACCTTGTGCTTGAAGCGCCGTGACTTGACGCTCAAAGTCGTCGATATCCATTGTGGGAAAGGGCGTTTTATCGAGTTTATTCAGCACAAAGTCATAGGTTTCAAATCTGCGCATTTTTAGGTCATATTTACTGAATGCAGGGACATGGTGATCTGGTGTGAAGCCTGTGTGTTCAAACATGTCGCCTTGGGCATTGCGATATACTTCATTGGATAAACTGATTTGCCAGCCGTTTGGTAGGGTAAAGCGCAAGGCATCAGACAGTGAACCTGCGGTTTCCTCACCGACTAAGGATACATGGGGGAGTTGATCCATGGCCATAGTGAATACTTCTGCTGCACTGACGGTTAACTGGCTAGTGAGTAGGTATACAGGTCGTGTGTAAGCAGCTTGCTTGGCTTTCAATTGCTGACGCACCGGAATACCGCGCCCTGCGGTGTTGATGGCTCGCTTGTTAAATGCCAACACATCTTGGTCAGAAAAGTAATTGGCAACGGCCAAAGCGATGGCATCATCCCCGCCGGTGTTATGGCGGATGTCAATGATGATGGCGTCAGTATCTTGGAGGTCGGCCATAACATTGTCCATCATAGTGCGCGCGGCCTTTAGGTTTTGAACTTCATCTGCATCATCGTGTGTGGCGTAGCTGTCTAGGTTGTTTAGAACCAGTACCCCAACATTACTTGCTGTCTTACCCCAAAGTGCAGTGGCATTGTCACTATTTTGTGGGTGTGTCTTGATGCTTTCTGTTAAGAGGTATTGTTTACTCACTTGCTGTGATTGAATTTGATAATCTTCGAAGAGTGCATTTACATCACCGGGCTTGCCTTGTAAGCGCTGTAAGGCTGCATCTTGCTGTATGGCGCTTAGGATAGGCGTTGGTTTATGAGAAAAATACTCCTGTTGTGCTGAGGAGATGGTGACATGCATATCTTGTAGGGGGGCAACCATGTCTGAAAGCAGTGTAAAAAGAGCTTCATCAGTCATTGTATCAGTCACTTGGGCACGGTACTGCTGATATTGTGCCTGCCAATCAAGCTCTTTGACTGAAAAAAACGCATAGTAGTCGTTAAAAGTATGCCAGAAGTAGTCAAAGACGGCATGAGATGAGGCGCTCTTTGATATTTTTATGGGGGTTATACACTGGCTTGGCAATGCATCACTGTGTGTATATTGGCTTGGGTACACATCCCCTTGACGTTGTATTCGCAATCGATTTGAGCCGAGTATGTCAACGGATGACAACGATGCGTTTGCTGCATGGTGAGGTTGCGCTGACACTTGAATGCAGCCATAGCTGTTGTACTGATAGCTGAGTATGCGATTCATGGTGATATGAAGGACCTGTCCGTAGCCTGTCTTTTGCCAATTTCCCGCTGAGCGCTGTAAATCAGTGCGATGATCTTGATTATCCTGACAACCAGTGAGCATTAAACAAGTGGCCATTAAACAGGAAGTGTATTTCAAAGCCAGTGTCATAATCAGCAATCCTTTGTATGTTGGTGTCTAAATAAAGTGACATCGAGTCTACAAGTCAGTAAGTGGATGTGCTGTAAGCTAGTTGACTAAAAACGTCAGTAAATGTGTAATCAGTGCTACATTTTTAAACAGTTCACTGCTGTGTTTGCGGTTAGTCTGTTGAACAAAGTGTGTTTAAGGATAAATAGATGCGGTTTGAAGACTTGGCAGCAAAGTACTTTTCTATGAGTGAGGAAGTGTGGCAAAGACACACAAACCCTTGGAGTGTTTGGACACGTTATAGCTGTTTACCACTGTTGATTGCGTGTATTTGGTGGCGAGACCTATTTGGAGTATGGTTTTGGCCAATATTAGCTGCACTGAGTGTGTGGATTTGGGTAAACCCTAGGTGCTTTAAAAAGCCTGCCCATACAGACAACTGGGCGTCACAAAGTGTGCTTGGAGAACGCATCTTAATTTACCAACGTGCGCAAGTACCCTCGCACCACTTCAAAACACTCGATGTGATTTCAGCGTTATTATGTGTATTTACCGCGATGTCTGTCGCGGGGCTGTTTTTTCATGAGCCGATCAGTACGTGCACAGGTACAGTTGGCCTAATCCTCGCAAAAACATGGTTTCTTGATCGCATGGTGTGGCTCTATCATGAGGTTCATGGTCGTGATGAGGTCATTAATTAGAGAAAATCGTACACAACTTGTCTGCGTGACACGTCACGACAGTCACCCGCTGATAGCCTATACGTTTAAGTTGCTCGGCGGCAAATAAAGCGCGACTGCCCGCCGCACAATGCAGATAGATGGCGCGATTTTGATCCGGCTCTAATGTAGGCAGTTTAAACTCGAGTAAACCTCTTGGGATATTGACTGCGCCCATGGGAGCACCGGTTTGGTGCTCCGACACTTCCCGCACGTCAATCAATAAACCGTGATCGGACTGTATTTCTCGTTTTGCTTGCATACCATCAATACATCTTTGTTGGTCTTTGAGGATGGTAAGTCGCGTTTGCACAGATTTGAGCATAATCGTGAATTCATTATATTAGTATTTTCTAATATTAGATCTTTCTAATGTACTTGTCTATAATGCTGTCAAAGACAGGTGACATGGACATAATATTGAAAGCACAAGATATGGCGCAAAGTGCAGGGCACGCAGAGGCGCTACTTAAACTGATGGCAAATAAAAACCGCTTAATGATTTTATGTAGTTTGCTACAGCAAGAAATGAGTGTCAGTGAGTTAAATGCGCAGATACCATTGGCACAGTCTGCATTGTCGCAGCATCTGGCTGGGCTGCGTAAAGCCAATGTGGTGGCAACGCGTCGTGATGGACAGACAATTTACTATCGGATCATTGACGATAAGGTCACGGCGATTTTGGCTCAGTTGTATCAACTATTTTGTCAGCCAACTACCGACGAGGGCGACAGTTAATGTTCACAAGCGTGATGAGGCAACTACTGCATAGTCGCATTCCTCTCTTTATCTTACTGATCAGTATCCTATTTGGGATACTGGCGCTGCATCAGACTGCACGTGAAGAAGAGCCGCAAATTGTGGTGCCAATTTTGGATATCTATGTTGAGGTGCCAAATATTTCGGCCTCTGAAGTGGCGCGTTTGGTGACTGAACCCCTTGAAAAAATACTCAGACAAATTCCGGGTGTCGAGCATGTCTATTCAACCAGTGCATCTGGCAGTGTGTCGGTGACACTGCGCTTTGAGGTCGGACAGGACCGAGAGCGCGCTATCCTCAATACTTATACCAAGTTATATGCCAATGAAGATACGATGCCGAGCGTGGTAAAACACTGGCAAATAAAACCGGTTGAAGTAGATGATGTAGCGATACTAATGCTGGGCTTATACAGTGAAGACCCTGAACGCTATAGCGACTTTGAGTTAACGCGCATTGCGCAAGAAGTCTCGGCACAATTGCAAACCATTAATGACACCAGTGAAGTGTCGGTGCTATCGGGGCGTACACGGCAAATTCAGGTCGCACTCAACGCCAGTGCATTGGCTGCGTATCACACCACGCCACTGGATGTATTAAAGGCAATTGAATATGCCAACCAACTAGATACGGTGGGGGACTTTGTTGTTGGCGATAAGCACTGGCAGTTGCAAGCTGGAGATGTGCTGCGTACGACCGAACAATTAAACCAATTGGTTGTGAATGTCGTTAATGGCAGACAGATTTATCTCTCGGATATTGCCACCTTGCATGATGGACCCAGTGAGCCACATCACTATCAGTGGATCACACTGGATGATCAGCGACGCAATTTACCTATGGTGACCTTGAGCGTTGCTAAGCAGCGCGGCAGCAATGCCGTTCAGGTCGCTGAGCAAAGTCTGGCCATGATGGATAAGCTGGAGTCTGAATTATTGCCAGCCGGTGTACGATATCAGGTATTGCGAAATTATGGGCAAACAGCGAATGAGAAGGTAAACAATCTCACTGCGAGTCTGGCTTTTGCTATTGTGACAGTTGTGGTTTTTATTGGTCTCTTTTTAGGTTGGCGGCAGGCACTGATCATTGGCTTGGCTATTCCTGTGTGTTATGGGATCACACTCAGTTTGGGCTATCTATTTGGTTACACCATTAACCGGGTAACCTTGTTTGCATTGATCCTTGCCTTGGGGTTATTGGTGGATGACCCCATTACAGGGGTCGACAACATGACGCGTTTTTTACGTCGTTACACAGATAGGTTGAGCCCATCAAAACGTGCTAATACCATTGTGGATGCGATGCTTGAAGTAAAAGTGCCGTTATTAACATCCACATTGACTATCATCGTGGCATTCATTCCATTGGCATTTATTACTGGCATGATGGGCCCTTATATGGCACCCATGGCGTTTAATATTCCAGTGGCGGTGATTGTATCAACCTTAGTTGCTTTGTTTGTCACACCTTGGTTGGGCAGTAAACTACTGGGCAGCACGACAGCCACAAAGACTGCGCAACATAATCAATGGTACAGAGGGTGGCTGAGTTCGTTGCTCGCTAACCCAATCAGAGCAAAATGGCTGCTTTGGTCTGTACTTGGTTTATTTATTGTCAGTGCAAGCTTGCCATTACTGCGAGCAGTGCCACTCAAACTCCTACCATTTGATAATAAAAATGAAGTGCAAGTGCTGATTGATATGCCACGAGGTACGAGTTTAGAGGCCACGGCAGCAATGACGCAGCGAGTACAAGAGGTTGTTTGGCAATTACAGGAAGTGACGGCAATGGCTGCCTATGTTGGTCGGCCATCCAGTGTTGATTTTAATGGCATGGTACGCGGGTATTATCAACGCCATAGCAGTCACTTCTCAGAATTAAGAGTCTTATTAGTTGATAAGCAGCACCGCGTTCATCAGTCCCATGCTGTGGTGCTGAGAATGCGTGAAGCATTGGCGCCGCTGATAAAAAATGGAGTTCGTATCAAAGTGGTTGAGGTGCCGCCTGGACCCCCTGTGATGTCGACATTAGTCGCTGAAGTGTATGCCAGTGATTTATTTACAGCGAAAGCCACGCATGTGGCAGCCGCCTATGTGCTTAAAGCACGACTTGAGCAAGAAGCACATGTAACAGAAGTTGATATGTCATTGGTCCCTCAAGCGGTGCGCCAACGTTTCATTTTGGATAAACGCAAAGCCGCCTTATCAGGCATTGTCACTCAGGATGTGAACCAGACATTGCAGATTGCTAGTGGTGGTTTCGTTGCAGGTGTGTTGCAAGTACCCCATGAAGTCACCCCGCTTGATATTGAATTACAGTTGCCCTTTGCAGAGCGTAACCAATGGCCTGTGATTAATGCACTGCAGTTAAGAGGTACGCATACATTGGCAAAAATTACGGCGGGGAACGCACTTGAAAGTGCCACTTCACCTCTGGTGCCTTTGGGGGAGCTTGGACAGTGGCAGCAAAGTTTAGTGGAGCAGCCTATCTATCGCAAAGATCTCAAAGAGGTGATTTATGTGACGGCTGAGCTTAATGGAAGAACGCCAGCAGCGGTCATTGCAGATATTGTCAGCGATGAGGGTAAAACAACACAGCACATTCAGTGGCCTTGGCAGTCACGAACATTTTTATCCAGTGGTGCAGGGCTTGGTTGGCAGTTGCCTGCAGGGACAGAATACCGTTTCTCTGGTGAAGGAGAGTGGCGTATTACTGTGGATGTATTTCGCGATATGGGGATTGGCTTTGCCTTTGCACTGACGGCGATTTTCATCATTTTACGCTGGCAAACAGCATCGAGTGCACTGGCTGGCATCATTATGTCGGCTATTCCGTTGACCATGATAGGGATCATGCCGGGGTTTTGGTTATTAAATCAGTTTGGTGAGCGCACCGTAGCTGGGGCACCTGAGCCAGTGCTGTTCACCGCCACTGCCATGATTGGCATGATAGCGTTGGCAGGTATTGTGGTGCGAAACAGCCTTATTCTAGTCGAGTTTGTTAATCAGCAACGTGCCCGTGGGGTGGCAATAAAAGAGGCATTGTATCAGGCTGGGGAAGTGCGCATGCGGCCAGTATTACTCGCGGCTGGAACAACCATGTTAGGTAATTTAGTCATTATTTTAGACCCTGTGTTTAGCGGTCTTGCACTGGCGATTATTTTTGGCACTTTGGCATCCACAATATTGTCACTGTTTGTGGTGCCTGTGGTGTATTTTTTGGTGTTTAAAGACACAGAATATAAGGAGGCAGGCAATGCGCTTAACAACTAGATATTGGGGAGCGATGAGCGCATTCATTGCATTAGGGGTTTTATTAGGCTCTTTTTCTGGGCTATTTAATACACAAGTTGAGCCGCAATTTCGTGCTAAGTCTGCTGTTTATAGTGGCGAGCAATACCTTGTTACCACGACAGAGGTGACACCTGAAGATTTTGTCAGCGCCAGCTTAGTTGCCAAAGAGAATACGCTGGTATCTAGCCGTGTGTTGGCACAGTTACACACGCTAGAGGTGCGGGCAGGTCAATTAGTGAAAAAGGGCCAATTGCTGGCGACTTTAGAAGATACTCAACTACGTGCTTCTATGGAGGAAATTCGCGCGCAAAGTCGGGCCAATGAAGCGCAATTATCTCAGGCACAAAAACAGTTATCGCGTAGCGAAGCTTTATTGAGTAAAGGTCTTGTCGCCAATAATCAAATGGATGAATGGCAAAGTAAAGTTGATGAGCTCAAGGCGCGTCGCGCTGCACTGACAGAGCAGTTAAGTGGCGCACAAGCGGCGCTAAATTATACTCGCTTGCATGCGCCATTATCTGGCGTGGTGGTGGAACGACTGCAAGAGCCGGGTAGCATGCTTAGCCCAGGTGTGCCGATTGTTGAGATTTTTAATCCTGCGAGTTTGCAGGTCAGCGGTGCTGTACGCTCTAGCTTAGCGGGCCAGCTCAAAGTAGGTGATACACTGCAAGTGGAATTGAAAGCGTTGAGTACAAGTGTCATGGGGACAATCAGTGAAATTGTACCTGTAGCAGATAGTTTAGCCCGACAATTTGAAATTAAGCTAGATATAGTGCCGCCAAAAGGCAGTAAGCCGGGCATGTATGCGCAGATAAGCTTGCCTTCCAAACCTCTCAAGAGGGTGGTGATCCCACAATTGTATGTAAAGCGCACTGGGCAGTTAACCATGGTGTATGTTGTTGAGCAGGGTATAAAACAGCGCAGACTGGTCCGCTTAGGCCAATCGTTGGGAGAAAATGTGGTGGTGGTCTCTGGGCTGGCAGCAGGGGAAGCACTGGCGATAGCCACTACTTCCTCTTAATCAGTTAAATAAATGACGCAATCTCATCCAATGATTTTTTAACTAATGCATGCTCTGGTACCGTGGCATCTTCAGCTGGATAGCCAGCTATCAGCAGCATGTATGGACGCTCATTGTCTTTGTCGCGTTGACAAATCTCCGTTAAAAAGCTCATCGGCTTCGGAGTATGTGTTAATGTTGCCAAGCCTGCGTTGTGTAGTGATTGGATTAAAAACCCAGTCGCGATACCGACTGACTCATGCACGTAATAGTTGGTATTTTTATCTTCTGCATGGATCCCACCTTTCTTTTGGGTAAAAATAGCAATGAGCCAAGGCGCATGCTCCAAATACGGCTTTTGTGCATCTGTACCCAAAGGCTTTAACGCATCCAACCATTCATCACCTGCACGGCCCTCGTAAAAGGAACGCTCAAGCTGCTCGGCTGCTTCCCTAATTTGCTTTTTCACATCACTGCTGTGAATCGCCACAAAGTGCCATGGCTGGTGGTTTGCACCACTGGGCGCCAGCCCTGCAGTTTTGATACAGGTTTCGATAACTTCTTTTGGTACAGGGCGGTCACTAAAGCTGCGAATGGTATGTCTGCGTTGCATGAGCGAGAAGTTATCATCGGCGCGTTGCTGCATCTCTTGCGGCGAATATTCTACAAAGTCGGTGAGTGGGATATTGTCATGGGCTTTCATGGATGTGATTCCTAGTTACTTGCTGTGTGGTTTTTATAACTTGTGATTATAAAGGTTTCAACTTATCGCGCATTTTGATTAACATAAAGTTTCCATAACAGTGGCAAAATAAGTTTACTGTCGCGTGCAAAGAGATGCGCAAAATAATATCTATGTATATTGAGTATAAGCATAATCTGCTCAATGTTTGTCTTGAAGTTAGATACAATTCTAGGCGAATCACAGGATAGTAATGGAGAAAGTAATGTATCAGCATAAATGGGTATCAGGAGATGCAATATCGTTTCCAGTCGGTAAAGCCGTCTGTATTGGCCGTAACTATGTGGCTCATGCGCAAGAGTTAAACAACCCCATTCCCGAGTCTCCTTTATTATTTATTAAACCTGCCAGTGCGTTTTGTGATCTTGTTCCTGCATTCACGATTAATGAACAATTTGGTGAGCACCATTATGAGGCGGAGTTAGTGTTGTTAGTCGGCGAGACGATAACAGCGCATACACAAGAGCCGCTGTCACACATTTGTGGTATTGGCCTTGGCCTCGATCTGACTTTACGTGATTTACAGTCTCAGCTTAAAGCGCAAGGACATCCTTGGGAGCGTGCAAAAGCGTTTGATGGTAGTGCTTGTTTATCTACATTTGTACCTGTGAAAGAACTTGATTTGGCAAAGCCTTTAGAGTTTAAATTCTGGCAAAATGGTCAGCTTAAACAGCATGGCGAAACTGATAAGATGATTTTTAAACTAAACCACCTACTCCAAGAGATAACGCGATACTTTACCTTACAGCCGGGCGATATTGTCATGACAGGAACGCCACAGGGTGTAGGTAAGCTGGATGTGGGAGACTTACTTACGTTGCAACTTGGCGACTATGAGCATGTACAGTCTCAAGTTCAATCGTTATCCCTGCTGGCTTAATAGTTTTAAACTGATGTATTGGAATACTTGGATAATTTGACTGGACTCATTGCGCTTTCTGGGCTTAGGCTATTGGGGTGAATTTACGTATATCAGGAAAAATTATGAAAACTAAGCCATTAGGCACCCCTTTTAGCCAATCAGCTTGCAAAGTATTGTTTTGTGGTGGCGGAGAGCTGGGCAAGGAAACTGTGATCGAATTTAAGCGATTGGGTGCAGAGGTCATTGTGTTAGACCGCTATGACAATGCACCAGCCATGCAAGTTGCAGACAGAAGCTACACGTTATCTATGTTGGATGGCGAGCGGTTAGCAGAAGTTATTCGTGCAGAGCAGCCTGATTACATCGTGCCAGAGATTGAGGCGATTGCCACAGATACACTTGTTGAGTTAGAGGCTGAAGGCTTTACGGTTGTACCTACGGCAAAAGCAACGCAACTCACTATGAACCGTGAGGGGATCCGCCGATTAGCAGCTGAAGAATTAAAGATAGCGACTTCACCTTATCAATTTGTGGATAGCATCGATGACTTTCGTGCGGCCGTTGAACACATTGGCATGCCATGTGTGGTGAAGCCGATCATGAGCTCATCGGGTAAAGGGCAAAGTGTGGTAAAAACACATGAGGATATTGAGTCTGCGTGGGAATATGCACAGCAAGGCGGTAGAGCGGGGCAAGGGCGTGTTATTGTCGAGGGCTTTGTAGATTTTGATTATGAAATTACGTTACTGACCATACGCCACAGTCAGGGTACTAGCTTTTGTGCCCCAATTGGACATGTACAAGCCGGTGGAGATTATCAGCAAAGCTGGCAGCCGCAGGCAATGAGCGAACTTGCATTGGCACGCAGCAAAGACATAGCAAGCAAAATTACTGAGGCACTCGGTGGTCGCGGCTTGTTTGGCGTTGAGCTTTTTATCAAAGGGGACGAGGTTTATTTTAGTGAGGTATCTCCGCGTCCGCATGATACTGGCATGGTGACCTTGATCTCCCAAGACTTGAGTGAGTTTGCTTTACATGCACGTGCTGTGCTTGGTTTGCCAATTCCTGCGATTCACTTTCATGGCCCTTCTGCATCCAGCGTTATCCTTGTTGAAGGTGAGTCTGACCGAGTACAGTTTGGTAATTTAGGCCAAGCGTTAGCTGAAGCACACACTGATATTCGCTTGTTTGGTAAACCACAGGTTCAAGGTGTCAGACGCATGGGCGTTGCATTGGCGCGAGACAATAGCGTGGATGAAGCGATAGAAAAAGCAAAGCGTGTTAGCGGTGCAGTTGAATATACTGTTTAATTGCGTGAAATAGGGCCTTATGGCCCTAAGGTTTGCAGCAAAATAACCCTATAACTCAAAGTCGATGGCGTAGCTCACATAGACTTTGAGGTCGTCATCGGCATCAAGGTCGGTTTTTACGAGGCCAAAAGTATAGCCATCTTTACTGAGACTTACGCCATAATCCATATAGCTGTCATCTTCTCCTGTCCACTCCATGACGGTATCACCACTGGAATTACCAATATGCAAGCCCAGCTCGGCGTCTGTGAAAACAGGGAAAGCAGCACTTAGTTCAACATAGAGCATATCTTCTTCTGTGCTGCTATCAGATTGCGCATGTGTCATATAACTCACTTTTAAGCTGACGTTACGCCAACCGAGCGCACCATAGACTTCACCAAAGTCAATATCGCCAGCTGCATCAGGGTAAGCATAATGAATGTAACCAACGTCATAGCTCAGCGCATTCACCTCGCCACTAAACCCTAAATAAAAATCTAATTCATAGCTGGTACTGGATGTGTCACCAAAGTCGACATTGGAGACCCAAGTGCCCATATAAAATCCAGATTCGTGGTTATAATCAAGCCCCCCAGACACGGCTGCGCCATCATCAGATTGGGTGATGCCACGCCAAAAGTAATTAGAACTGGCAGCAGCATTAGCGGAAACTGAGTGTTCGCTGGCTGAAACAGCGTGGGTAGAAAGGAGCGCTGCACAAGTACACAATAAGAGAGTTGCTTTGTTTGTCATAATGGTTCCTATATGGCACAGAGTAAATCGTATTTTTAAAACAAGTGGCTCTGGGATGGTCAGTGATAGAACAAACCGCAGAGGTATATCAGCGATCGCAAACTGCGCGCCAAGTTAGGCGCATTGGCTAGAATTTAGTTTAGGTGATTGAAATAAAATGTAATAAGTTTTTTTAATGATGAATGTATGAGGAAGTGTATTTTATCAGTATGCACATCCATGGTGCGGAATGGATCAGCCTGCACTGATAGTATGCAGGCTGTGAGCTAGGTGATTAGCCAAATATGGCACGCATTAACTGAATGGTTTCATCAACGCTTCTGCCTTTTTCGACTTCCGCGATGATTGAATCGCGTTTGGCACGAATATGTTCAGGCATAGATTCATCGCTGAGGGCTCTATCAACTAGCGTTTCAGCTGACTCTTTACTTCTGCGCACAGATTTAGTGCCAGAGCCGCTAGATGTGCGTTTTGGCTTGTGCAGTAGCTTGTAATAGTTCGACGAGGTCGCCATGTCTTCGTCAGCATAATAAAATAATACGGGTAGCAGTGCCTTGATATCAGCCAGCTTGGCTTCAAGTTCGTTGCTGCCACTGGCCATTGCAAACCATGGCATTTTAGCAATTGTTTGCACTATGTCTTGCCAGTAGCGTTCGAAATCTCGATTGTTTAAACGTGTGATCCCTAACGCTTGGCAAAGTGCATCAAGGCGATTGTTGCTGATAGGTGTAAATACATCAGGACGACGCATGGCCAGTAAACGCGTGGCTGGTGCAAGCGTTGGTTTTTCATCGCTACCATTGAAAGCGCTGAGAAATGCGATGGTAAACCCTTGATAGTGCTCTAATGTAACCGGGCCTTCGAGTGGAATATGCGCTAAAGCATCATCGAAAGCACCCGGTAGGTCAGCCAGCTGTTGGTGGAACCCTTTGGCGCTTTTTGTCGACGCGAACCACTCGACATCAAACTGATAAACGCTGGTATCATGCTTTGCAGTATGTTTACCGGCAAAAGCTAGGCGGTCCTCTACAATCATATCTTGTAGTTTGCTATCGCGTAGTGTGGCAATGTAGTCTAATAGTTTTAATTGTTCATCTAGTACTAATATGTCACTGCGCTGAGTGATGAATTCACCAACTACAGGCCAAGGGGCAATTCTCAGTGTTTTGACTTGTAAAAAGCTGATAGCTGAGATCAGCAGGTCTTGGAGTTTTTTAACTGTTGGTAGCTGGTGGTCATCCAGCAGGTCAAAATTGATTCGGTTTTTAGCCACATCGAGTAACTCATAACACCAACCCAAGAAGTCCTCCGGGTGATTCTCTACTTTAACTGCCATCAGGTTCAGGCTGATCTCAGTAGATTGCTTTAAGATGTTTTGGTAAATCTGACTTTCTTGTTCGCCCAAAGCCATATTTGACGGTGAAATGAGCAACTTTTTCATGCTGCGTGAGTACTCCAAGGTTAGGTTGAAATCTAGACTATTCAGTTTAGCGAACGTATCGTTAAACTGGCAAGGGCGAGGATCATACCGAGTTCTAGCACAGTTGCAATGTGGTTTTTGCGTCTTTTTTATTCTTTGTTTTAATCTGCTTTTTTTAATGCGCATATTTTGCAAAAAATAGGGAGTATTGCGATTTGGTATTGTCTACCTATTGAAGCCTTTAGGTGTGGGTGTAATTTCCGATGATTTATCATTGAATGTGTTATTTAAACTATAAAAACAGAGGTTTAGGGTTTTTCTGGTAATCTGTAAAATGATTCAATAAAACGTTAAATTGATTTTTATTTTAGCAAGATAGCATTTAGCCTCAGTGCTGCTTTGTGGTTTTTTATCAGCCTCGCTATCATAATGCATAGATAATTATTTCTCTGGAAGGATGGATGATGAAGGCGATATTAAAAGGTGTAGTAGGGTTACTGATATTCATAGTTGTGTTGATAGTTGTGGCACCCATGTTGATCCCAACTGAAACGATTGTGTCACAGATCACGACTCAAGTTGAGAAGGCCACAGGCCGAAAGTTAACGATTGCAGGTGATAGTGAATTATCCATTTTACCAGAGTTGAACATTAAGCTTAACCAAGTGGCCTTTGATAACATGCCAACGGGCAGTGCACCACATATGCTGGAAATGGAACAGTTAGCTGTACATATTCCATGGGGGTCTTTGCTATCAGGTGATTTTCAGCTGGAGCGCTTTGTCATTCAAAACCCCAAAGTTTTGTTGGAAGTGGACTCAACAGGTAAGCCAAATTGGCAGTTATTTGGCGCAACATCGACATCACCAAGCACATCAACGAATAAAACAAGTTCAGGTCCTGTCACCTTGCCTGATGGATTTGATATTGCTTTAGGGGAAGTGGCAATTTATGGCGGGTCACTCACTTATGTAGATAATCAAGGTGGAACTAAAGAAGAACTGAATGATTTATCATTGAGTGTAGCGCTTCCTTCATTATATCAATTACTTTCAGTGCAAGGCCAAGTGACTTTTCAAGGCCAGCGCTTTGACCTTGAATTAAGCGTAGATACGCCAGCTAAGGCAATTCAAAGTGAAGACTTCAAATTTACTAAAATGCTTCGCAATGAGTTGGTAAATATCGATTTTAATGGCAGCGTACTCAAGCAAGGTCAGCTGTTCGAAGGCGCGCTTTCGCTGTCGGGCAGTTCAGTGAAATCGTTAGCTGCATGGCAAAAGGTCGACTTGAATGCCAAAGACAATGCCTTTAACCAGTTTGAAGTCACAGGAGACATGTCATTTGCGGACAATGTGTTTAGTCTCAAGCAGTTCACTGCTGCACTAGATGAGTTGGCCATAAAAGGTCGTGCACAAGTGAA
Source organism: Pseudoalteromonas umbrosa (assembly GCF_030125375.1). Taxonomy (GTDB): domain Bacteria; phylum Pseudomonadota; class Gammaproteobacteria; order Enterobacterales; family Alteromonadaceae; genus Pseudoalteromonas; species Pseudoalteromonas umbrosa. Next base: position 65,804 of record NZ_JASJUU010000024.1, read on the forward strand.
CTTAGCCCAGAGATTATCGGTCAATGCAGATGTCGATTTGGGTATGCTTGATTTGAACCCTTATTTACCAGAGCCTGCTGCAGCGCCTGAACAAACGCCTGAACCAAAAGAAGACACGCCTGCGCAGCCTATCGTATGGGATGATACTGAAATTGACTTGTCCGCTTTAAATACATTAGATGCGGATATCGTGGTGCGCTCAACAGGGTTAATAGCGCGCAAAGTTACTTTAGGTAAAAACCAGTTGTCAGTGAAGTTAAATGGCGGCAAAGCTATAGTGTCATTGGACAGCTTTAATGCTTATGAGGGAACAGGCAAAGGGAAAATAGAAATCAATGGGGCCAAAAAGCCGTATCTGATCAAAACAAATTTCGCGCTTAATGGCATTAATGCTGAGCCATTACTCACTGACGCCATCGACTTTGATAAGGTGCTGGGCAAAGGCAGTATTAATTGGCAGTTAACTACTCAAGGGGTGAGCCAAAAGCAATTTGTCTCGCAGCTAGGTGGACAATTGGCATTTGAGTTTAAGGATGGAGGTGTAAAAGGGGCCAATTTGGCTGAGATGGTAAGAAAAGGTCAAGAAATGCTCAAGGGCAATTTTTCAGGGTTGTCTGAAGGCATTAATGCAGATTTTGATCCTCAGCAGAAAACCGACTTTTCAGCACTCACGGGGAGCTTTAAGTTTAATAAAGGTGTTGGGACGAATACCGATTTATTGCTGGCAAGCCCACTTATTCGCGTGACTGGCTCTGGGGATGTTGATTTGCCTAAGACGTTTGTCGATTATCGTTTGGTAACAGGCATAGTTGATACTATTGAAGGGCAAAGTAGCCGTGATAAAAGTACAGGCTTTAAAGTCCCTGTAAGGATCAAAGGCCCATTCCACAAAGTGGAAACGAACTTAGATTTAAGCAGTGCGGCTAAAGACAAAGCCAAAGACACAATTAAAGATAAACTTAAAGACAAATTCAAAGGCTTATTTGGCGGATAACATTAAGCTTTTTACGTGTGGCGATGCATTGGCATTTTGGGCAATGTATCGTTACATCAGTTAATGCATGGACTGCCCTTACCAATTAATCTTCTAGGTAATTCCTCCAAGTTACACTTTCAGTTTATATTTTCTCACTTTCTCATTCGGTTGTTTTGTGAACTAATAGTGCCAGTTGTGGCTAAAAAAGGTTCTAAGGAAATGACACTATTTGATTTAAGTAACAAAGCTATCATCGTGACTGGAGGAAATCGTGGGATTGGTTTTGCGTTGGCACAAGGACTTCATCAGTTTGGTGCAAAAGTAATTATAGCTGCGCGCGATGAGAAACGTAATCAACAAGCATGCGATGCAATTGCAATGGGCTCAGAACGTGTACTCCCTGTTACATGTGATGTGACCTGTCTAGATAGTGTTTCTAGTGCATTTAAACAAGCTGAGGATTGGGCTGGGGGGCTATATGGATGTATAGCGAATGCAGGCGGTCGTGGTGTTGGTTGTGCACTGGATGAGATGGATGCAATGGCATGGCGCACGACCTTAAGTACTAATTTAGAGGGTACAATGAACACATTCAAAGCAGCCATTGGGCCTCTAAAAGCTTTTGGTGAAGGTCGTCTACTGGCGGTATCAAGTCTTGCTGCGCTGCATGGGAGTGCGCAATTTACTGACTATAGCAGTGCCAAAGCGGGAGTTGAAGGTTTATGCCGCGCTCTATCAATTGAGCTTGCACCACACAAAATCACAGTCAACTGCATTATGCCTGGATGGGTGGATACTGATATGAACGCTGATATAAAACAAGACAAGCGACTATTTGAATCAATAAAAAGGCTGAGAGTTCCTTTGAAACGTTGGGCATCTGCAGAAGAAATGGTTGGTGCAGCTGTCTATTTAATGTCAGGTGCTGGTAGTTATCACACTGGGGATACGCTCCGGATTGATGGGGGCTACCATATTGGGTGATATCCACATAGCACTTAATTTGCGAAACATACTAAAGAGAAATTTTTTTGTTGTTAATTTTGCAGCTTTTTGATGATGCTTTTTTTTAAGTACCCGTTTTAAAAGATTAAATAATGAACAAAGTCCCGCAAATGTAAACAGTGTGTTTTGCATGTAATATTTTTGATTGAAAATTGTGCATCAGTCGTTTAAGTCTATTAAATAGTCTACCGATAATAGAAAAACTGATGGAAGCGCACAAAGTGAATTATTTGTCTGAAATTAATGAGTTACTATGTAGTATAAAAAACGATCCTAGCCTTGCGGGGCAAGTGACAGAGCAAAGTAACTTCATAGAAGATTTTGGTATTGACTCTTTAGATATCGTTGATTTTATGCTGGGGCTAGAGAGTCAATTTGATATCGAAGTGGATTTTGATGCCTTTGACTTTGATAATCTGACGTCTGCTAAGAGATTAGTGGATTATATTATGGCTCATAGCACAACAGAGGCATAAGTCGTGCCTCCTCGTGTATACTGGGCACACTTTGACCCAGAAGCGTGTTGGCATGATTGTAATAGTTTGTCATTGCCAGCGCCTTTAGGTGCAAAGAGTGCATTACACCTAGCATTACTCGATGACATGTTTGTGCCGGCTGATGCACAAGATCTTTCCCTGACAATAGTACCTAAATGTCAGGCGTTACATGATTATCATGTCAGTATTGGTGGCAATTATCACACTCAATCAGTATTTGAGAGTGTGGAGGCTTGGGTATCGGAAGATATGCCATCTTGGCCCGAAATATTTGCTTCAATACAATCTGATGCTGGGACGCCCTATTTAGAAGTACGAGATACACTTTCGTCGTGTGCTCAAATTCCCTATGCTTATTTGGCACAAGCGCCAGTGTCACATTTTCAGTCACCTCCTAGGCTAGACGCAATTCGTTATGCAAATAGCAAATCTACTATTACACAGCTGTGTCAACAGCTTGAAATCCCATGCGTAGGTAAGGTGATTGAACATCAAGACGAGATTACTCAACTTTTGAAATTGGATTGCCCATATGTCTTGAAAGAAGCATTTGGCGTGTCGGGCAAAGGGGCTTATTTGGTCAAAGAGCAGCGTATTGCTGAGCGCTTGGTGCGGCATTTTCAAAAGCAAAGTGCACAGGGCAAACAAGGGGGCGTAATTGCGCAGCCTTGGTTGGATATCGAGATCGACTTTTCTAGCCAATGGGAAATTAGCGCGTGTGGTGAAATAACATTTATTGGTTTATGCCGAGTAGAAAACAAAGCCTTTCGATTTAATGGTATAGATTTATGTTGCCAATCACTGTCTGAAGCTGTGTCTCACTCCAACTATTATGAACAAATTCAATTGCTATTGTCTGAGTTATTTAAAGTAGGCTATTTTGGCTCGGTTTGTGTTGACTCTGCACTGTTAAAGAATGGCACAGTGTACCCTGTGATTGAAGTAAACGCGCGCGAATCAATGGGGAGTATTGCATTACGTTGGCAGAATAAACTGTCGATAGGCAATAGTATTCGTCTACGCCAATATGATGTCACTTATCAAGCGCCAGTTAATTTTGAATCGATTCTCCATAAATTGGCATTGCAAGGTGCATTGTTTTGCCATGGAAAATTAGGTGGAATAATCCCTATCGCAGCTGCGAGCTTTGGACTACCTCAGCAAAATAACCTCGTAAAAGGGCGATGGGTTCACCTTGAGTGCGGATCTCAAACTAGCGAGAGTTATCGCGCAATTTTGCAATCGTGTTTGTCTGATGTAGGGGTCTCTTTGCTATGAAGACTTGGCATTCAGAAGAGGTATTGATCTTAACTGCATCTAGTGGCCTTGGCTCATTTGCTCCGGCATTGAGGCTGAGTACTTTTTTGCGCGAACAAGGTGCTAAGACATCTATTTATTGCCTAGAACAATTATTTGATGAAGTTGCGCTCACTAAGCATCAAGCGACGCGTGCGCGCTGCAGTGCTGATTTTCGTACTGCGATACTATTGCAAAAGGTGGTTGAGCAAGGGGGGGCTGATTTAAACCAAGTTATAGATCCTGACAAGTTAGCGACTATGGTGCACTTATGGCAACAAACGAAGTTTACACGCTGTATTGTTTTTAGCGGGTTTTGGTTATCCATACTTGCCATGGTTTCGCGTGAGTGTGTCCCTGTAGGTTCAGTCGATGCCATTCATATGGATGCGGTGCCTTCAAGTTCTTGGTTACATGGACAAGGCGCTATGCATCAACTCGATATCGACGTGCGAGATTTATATTTGTTTAAAGAAAATCGAAGCGCAGTGCACCACTTATATCCAGTTAGTGAGCCTCTTGAGTGGGAAGCCAGATCTTCACGTGTGCTTTGCCATGGTGGGGGTTGGCAAATGGGGAATTTGATGGCATTGAGTGAGTCGCTAAATCGAGAAGCTATTCACAGTGACATGATTGTATCAGCCGATGCTGCGTTGTCTTCCTCTACTTATCAACGTGTATTTAAAACAGATCCAAATTATCAACCATGGCTAAGTATTGAAGCATTACCTGAGCTTAAGTTATGTGCAGAGCCTAGCGATGATAAATCTCAGCGTCGATTTGAATTTGACCAATTGGCTAAAAGTGCAGCTGCCATTATTACCAAACCAGGCGGCGCCAGCTTACTAGATAGTTTAAATTTTGCTACCCCTTTAATTTTATTACCCGCATTTGGTGAGTATGAAGAGCGTAATGCATGCACTTGGCAATCGCTGGGATTTGCCGTGACATTTGATCAATGGCAGGCAAGTGATTATTCATATGAGTTACTGCACACACTTCATAACAACTTACTTAATCAGTCGTCTGCTTCCCCAATATTTGGAGTGCTTAATGAGACCAGCAACTGAACAGAGAATTACGCGTGAAGAGTTTGCCAGGCTTAAGCTTCGGGCAAAAAATATAGCACGTTTAAAGCGCAATAATGACAGCGATGTCTTTAAGTCAGAAATGGTTCCCGATCAAGTGGGGATCAAGATGAATAACACCTGCAACTTGCGTTGTGCACATTGCTTTGAATGGAATGATGAGGGGTATCATCATCATATGGGTAAGCAGCAAGTGCGTGATGAAGTGGACATCAGATTAATTGAAAAACTACTGAAACAAACGGAGTCGAGCCAAAGTGCATTTTACTTATGGGGTGGAGAGCCGTTGATGTACACAAAGATGGCCGAGCTTGCGGAACTGTTTACGCAGTATCCGAGGTGGCTGACCATATGCACAAATGGCATGTTGATAAAAAAACATTTACCTCATTTACTCAAGGTGTCTAAGCAATTAGCGATGTTGGTTAGCTTAGATGGTTTAGAAGCAGAAAATGATGCGATCCGTGGTAAAGGCGTGTTTGAAAAAGTTGTGCGAGGAATGTCGACACTATTGGATCTGAGAAAAACCGGAGAATACCAGGGTAAGGTTTCGATATGTTTGACCCTTCATGATGCGGTAGTCGGTAAACTCGCACATTTTATTGAATATTTCTCTGAGCTTGGCATAGATAGTATTTACATAGTATTTCCATGGTATATGCCAGAACCTGTCGCAGAGGAAATGGATAGCTGGGTACAGACTAATTTACCCTATCGAGCCAAGTATATTGATGACTTTAGTAAAGCCAGTTGGCATGGTTACACCCACCGTATTGCACCAGAAAATATAGCTCTTTTAAAGAAAGAGTTGGCTGAGATAACAAATCGTACATGGCCTTGTCGGGTGCGTTTCCATCCTGATTTGACTATGGATGAAGTCGAGCCATTTGTATTAGGAGATACCAAACCGGCAGAAGGGAAAATAAAGTGTGCTGCTATTACACATCGTATTGATGTATTGCCGGGCGGCACTGTATCTAGTTGTAAATTTTTCCCCGAACTGGAAGTGGGTAACCTTCAAGCCTTGCCACTTAAAGATATTTGGCAAGGGCGCGCATTTAACGCATTTAGAGATAAGGTTCAGTGTGGTCTGATGCCTGTTTGCTCTAAATGCACACTGTTGTATAGCACTGGGTGATCAAAAATGACCAATATATTGCAAAACCAACTACCACTGTGGGTGACTTTACAGCTCACAGACGCGTGCAATCTTCGTTGTAAGATGTGCTATGAGTGGGGAGAAAACGGCGCTTATCATGGTAAAAAACTTGATAGGCTTGAAAAAGAAACTGTTTTTCGAGTAATTGATGAATGTTTGCCAGTAAAGCCTTATTTTGCACTTTTTGGCGGCGAACCCATGATGTATCCATGGTTTGACGAAGTGGTGCATCGTATTCGTAAAGGGGGCGCTAGGGTTGATATTCCAACCAATGGGATGTTTTTAAAGCGCAAGGCTGAAAAACTACTAGAGTCGGCACCAAATCGAATTTGGGTGTCACTGGATGGACCAAAGCACATTAATGATGAACAGCGTGGGGAAGGTGTATACGAAGCGGTGCAAGAAGGGGTTGAAACCTTATTTGAGCTGCGTGAAACACGCGGCTTAAAAGAGCCTAAAATTGGTTATACGTTCATTGTAACACCGTTAACACACTTATATATTCAGGGCTTTTTTGAACAATGTCTTGATTTAGACAAAGTGGATCACATTAGTATTGAATTTCAAACCTTTGCCACTGAAGATGAGCATGAGCAACATCGACGTTTGTTCAAGCGTTTATTTGATGTGCCCGAAACAGCATGCGCTGAAGGGATGGTTGCGCCTTTACATCAGTTTTCTATGATGGATTTCAAAGCCATTGAGTCACAAATTGCTTGGGTTGAAAAGGAGTGCCAAAAGCGTGGAATTTATTTCGTTTGTTATCCCAAAACCATATCTGCAAATAACTACCGTGCTTATTTTAATAAAGATTATCAAAACTTAGATGATCGTAGAGACAAATGTCATTTCCCATGGATTTATATGGAAGTGGCTGCAAATGGGGATGTAACTCCATGCCACACATTTTATGACTATTCGATTGGTAACGTAAATGAGCAGTCAGTCGAAGAGATTTGGCGGGGGTATAAGATGCAGCAATTGCGTAAAGGCTTGAGAGGGGAAGGGGGGCTATTTCCGATTTGTGGCTCATGTGCGCGCTATTATGCTGATCCAAATAAACGTTAGGGGATGCTTGTGAATGTGATCGAAGTCGAAGGACTGTGCAAGACTTTTAAATTTTACCGCAAGCCACAGGGGTTATCTGCTTCTCTGAAAAATTTGTGGCAACGTCAGGTAGAGTATAAAGAAGCAGTAAAAGATATCTCATTCAACATTGAAAAAGGGCAAGTTGTCGCATTTTTAGGCGCTAATGGCGCTGGTAAAACGACAACTATGAAAATGTTGTCTGGTATCTTACATCCTACAGGTGGGAAAATTGAAGTTTTGGGTCACACCCCAAGTGAACGTGAGGAGCAGTTTAAAAAGCGTTTCTCTATTTTAATGGGCCAAAAACATCAATTATGGCCAGATTTACCAGCTATTGATAGCTTTACGCTGTGTCAGCGTATCTATGAAATCCCAACCCCACTGTTCAAACAGCGGCTGGCGCGTTTGTCCGAAGTGTTGTGTGTATCTCATTTGTTAGATATTCAAGTACGTAGACTGTCTTTGGGTGAGCGAATGAAAATGGAATTAATCGCTGCGTTGCTGCATGGGCCTGAATTACTCTTTTTAGATGAGCCGACAATTGGACTTGATTTCTTGTCACAACGTGCCGTTATGCGATTTCTTCAGCAGCTTGTTCGCGAAGACAATATAACCATTTTGCTCACAAGTCATAATATGGCGGATATTTCAGCCTTGTGTGAACGGGTATTGGTTATTCAAAATGGTCAGCTAGTTTTTGATGACGATATTACTCATTTGCAAAATAGTTTGGGTGGTTTTCGCCGTATTCATATAGAAAGTGAATCACCATTACATTCAGATTATTTGGGACGGTATGGCAAAGTAATTAATAACGATATCCATCGCGCCGAACTTGAAGTGGATGGTGGTATAGCAAATCGTGTACTACAACAATTGCTCAATGACATCATGGTTAAAGATGTCAGAGTAAGTACGCCGCCACTTGAAGACAGTTTGGAGCGATTGTACACACGCCGAGGGCAGGTAGTGTGAACAAATATATGTGGTTATTGGGAATGGGGCTGCAAAAAGCATTGGCTTATCGAGTAAATTATGCTGTGACTATTTTGGCGGCGGTTTTTCCGATTATCTTACAATGGGCACTATGGCGTTCAATCTATGGGTATACTCAAGCTGACACATTGTACGGCATGTCTTATGCAGAAATGCTTAGTTATGTGGTGCTAGCTGCACTCATGGCGCAAGCATTGCGCACGGGGTTTGAGTACGACATGGCAGAGGATATTAAAAGTGGAGGGTTAAACCGCTTTATTGTCCAGCCACTATCTTATTTTGGTTATCGCTTAAGCGTTTTTGTAGGCACAAATCTAGGTTACTTTGTGGCAACGCTCGGTGTAATGGCGATAGCGTTATGGGTCGCCATCAGATATTGGTCTTTATCGATTGATATAGTGGATATTGCGTTATTTCTGCTCTCTGCGGTTGGGGCATTTTTCTTGCAATTTATGTTGTTTTATTTACTCAGTTTAACCGCATTTTGGCTTCACGAAGTGTGGGCACTATTTGAATCCACTCGAGTAATTGGCTTGGTTTTATCTGGTGGTGTTGTACCATTGAGTGTCTTCGGTGAGTCATTACAGTACTGGCTTAGTCTTCTGCCATTTCAATATCTCATCTACTTTCCAATACAAACACTCACCGGGGCTATTAGTTTTGAGCAAGTCATCTCAGGTTTATTGATTCAATTGGTGTGGATTGTAGTGATGATGCTACTAATTGCCGCAATTTGGCGCCGAGGTAGCCGTTCATATTTAGCGTTGGGTGGTTAGTATGTGGCGGCAACTGATAAAACACCTCAAAATTTATGGCCTGCTTATTAAGCTCAATGCCATACGCCAGCTAGAGTACCGAGTGAATATTGTATTGGGGTTACTGGTAGAAGTTGGTTACCTCGGCATCAAATTACTCTACGCCTATATTATTCATGATACAGGTGTACATATTTCAGGCTTTGCGCCACAAAGCTTGTATCTATTTATTGGTACTTTTATTTTGATGACAGTCTTTTTCGTAGCGATGTTGCAATTCAATATTATGGCATTTGACCGCCAAATCATAGAAGGAGAATTTGATCTTATTCTAACCAAACCTGTGTCGGCGCAATTTTTAGCGACGCTAAAATATGTCGAAACTTGGATGGTGATTCCAAACATCATAGTTGGGGTTAGTTTAGTGGCCTATGGCTGGTATGCATCAGGGCTTGCTTTTGATCTAATCAATATCTGCCTTTACTTTTTGTATGGCCTATTAGGCATAGTCACTATGTATTGCGTTTTCACATTACCGCTTCTGCTGGCTTTTAAATTACACAATATCTCGGCTTTCCACAGCCTGATTTGGGCATTATGGGATTTTAATAATTTGCCACATCGGATTTTTCCTTCACCAATACAGATCATTGGCACGGTATTTTTACCCATTTTCTTGATCACGAACTTTTCGCCGTTGGCTGTAATGGGGCAATTAAGTGCCATTGAGATGATCTGGGGAGGAGTTGCGCCAATTTTGCTATTTATTTTGACCTGCTGGGGGTGGAGAAAGGCTATTCATAGTTATGAAAGCGGTGGTGGGTAAGTGTACTCGGTGTTTAAAAAGTATACGCTTTGTTGGTGATATTGAAGAGAAAGGTTTAGCCCAATCTAAAGGAAGTAGGTACAAAAATGAATAAAAATCATATTGATTCTATTAAAACTGGGACAGGCATCTCAGTGATTATCCCAACTTATAATCGTTGTGAGTTGTTAAAAAGGACATTGGATTCACTTTGTGAGCAAACGTTGGGGCGGCAAAGTTATGAAGTTATCATCGTAGATGATGGTTCAAGTGACGGAACTGCAGAGATGATATCTCATTATCAAGGGGCTGCAACCATCCATTATATTTTTCAGCCTGATGAAGGTTTTCAAGTCGCCAAAGCTAGGAATAAAGGGCTCTCCAAGGCATGTTTTGACACTGTACTGTTTTTAGACTGCGGCATGATTGCGCACCCAGAATTACTGTCAAATCATCTTCAATGTCACCTTGAAACGGACCGCCTTGTGTTGATTGGCATGTCTTATGGCATAGAAGCCGTTGAACTTAGTGAGTGCGATCTTATCAAGCGCACTATGGCAGAAAATAAAATAGAAACTGCGTTTGAATTATTCTCAAAAAATCATCAATTAATGGATTGTCGAGGTCGGTTTTTTACAGATTTTGACTTTGATTTAGGGATGTTAAATGCTCCTTGGGTAGTTTTTTGGACCAGTTGTATCAGTGTTTCTCGATATGATGTTGAACAAATCGGAGGCTTTGATGAACGCTTTTGTGCTTGGGGGGGGGAAGACGTTGATTTGGGATATCGTTTGTTCCATTCAGGCTGTAAATTTGTTTTACATCAAGCGCTTTTGACGGTTCATTACCCGCATGAAAAAGACATTGAAAATAAAGAGGAGCAAGCAAAAGGAAATGTTGCTTACTTAATGGACAAGTACTCTGATCAGTGGATAAACATGTTGGCGACTAAGAGTTGGTCAGAGATTTGTGAGTGCTCGTTAAAGCCTTTGCATGAACAGCATCAAGCAAGCTCACTTATTGAGGTGATCTAACTCACTGTTAATAAAAACTAAATTATTCTGGGTAACTTGAATGTTTTGAAATTGAAACGCGTCGTTAAAAACACTAGATTGATTTGGTTTAGCTATTTTTTAGCCAATTTTATGTTTTAAATTAAAATGACAAAGCAGGATCTGACTTATGCGTGTACAGAAAAGAGCATTAACAGGGCGTGTTGTAGCAATGTTGCTGCCTTCAATTATGTTGGCAAGTCCCGTTTGGGCCAGCAGCGGCTTGACCAAAATAAATCAACAGGAATTAAATCGCTTAGCGGATACTCTCGATGTAAAGTATCGGCTATTGAGCAATATGCCAGAGCAGTGTCCTGGTTCAACAGCAGAGTTTTGTTACCATGCTCAAATAGAGTTAACGAGTCCGTTTTCAGCAAATGTTGACGGGTGGAAGATCCTTTATAGTCAGGTATATCCTTCATCAGAAACCAAAAGTCAGGGACTGGCTCTGCGTCATTTTAACGGTGATTTAAATCATATTGCGCCGAGTCAATCGTTTAGCGGGTTTAAGGCTGGTGAGAGTCAAGTTATTGAGCTTTGGGTAGGTAGTTCGTTACTTAATGAAGGCGAATTGTTGCCTAATTATATTTTAACTGCTGACGGGTTAGAGCCGAAAGTAATTAAGAGTACGCAGTCATATATTGAGCCAGACACTGGACTCGAGATAAAGCCTTATGCAGTACTTAGTGACAAAGAAAGTGTGATGAAATCTCACCCAGAAGATCATTATGGCCAGTTTACTTCTGAGGCTCTATTCGAGCAGTATACGATAGATAATTACCCTGTTGAGTCAGTAAAGCATGCGATCGTACCTACGCCTAATGCAATGGAAGTATTTGATAGTGCGGCATCGCTGAACCTAAATAAAGGTATGGATGTACATTTAGTCGGTATCGAATATGATCAAGTTGCAGCGGCTTTCAGTCGCCTGGCTGAGTTAGGTGCTAAGCAAAGTCACAATGGCGTTAAAGTGATTGTAAAAGTTGCAGGTAAAGCGAAAGGCATGGCGGGGAGTTATACACTAGATACTCGCAACGGCAAAGTCTTTATTGAAGCTCAAGATAGTCAAGGTGCATTTTATGGATTGCAATCACTGGCTAGTTTATTGTCACTAGACACTATGCAAGTACCTGCTGTGAAAGTGGTTGACGAACCAAGGTATGAGTACCGAGGCCTCCACTTAGACGTTGCACGTAACTTCCGCTCAAAAGAGTTTGTATTGCGCTTATTGAGTAAGATGTCTGCGTACAAGCTGAATAAGCTACACTTTCATTTAGCTGATGATGAAGGTTGGCGTATTGAAATTCCTGGACTGCCTGAGCTAACTGAGTTGTCTTCTCATCGTTGTATCGACTTGGATGACAAGCATTGTTTACAGCCTCAACTAGGTTCAGCCCTAAATGCGGGTCGAGATGGATATTATTCTTTAGCTGATTATCAAGAAATTCTTAATTTTGCTAAGCAACATCACATTGAAGTTATTCCATCATTGGATATGCCCGGTCACTCTCGTGCAGCAGTTAAGGCGATGGAAAAGCGTTACTACACGTTGAGCAAGCAAGGCAAACATGAGGCGGCGAAGCAGTACCTAGTAAGTGACCCAAAAGATGCGACAGAGTATCGATCAATTCAGCATTACAATGACAATACTTTGAATGCGTGTATGGACTCAACTTATGCGTTTGTAGAAAAGGTGATTTCAGAAGTCGCGCTGCAACATGAAAAAGCAGGCTCACCATTGAATATCTATCATATTGGAGCTGACGAAACTGCGGGCGCTTGGATCGAGTCGCCTGCATGTAAACAGTTTATCGCTGATAAATCAAATGATGTACATGAAGTTGAGGAGCTGACAGGATATTTCATTGAGCGCGTATCTAGAATGATTGCAGCCAAAGGGATTGAAGTCGCTGGTTGGAATGATGGTCTGTCTGAAACACGACAGGATAAAATGCCTAATAAAGTAGCATCTTATGTGTGGGCAACTCTGCCACAAAATGCGCACAAAGTTGTGAGTGCACATGCACGTCGTGGTTGGGATATTATTCTTGCAACACCTGACGTGACCTACTTAGATTTTCCATATGAATTGGACCCAAAAGAAAGTGGTTACAAGTGGGGGTCGCGACGTACTAACAGTCAGACTATTTTTGAATTTATGCCAGATAACTTACCGGCCAATGCTGAATTTAAAAAAGATACTATCGGTCGAAATTATGTCGCAGATGATCGCACGCAGGTAGATAAAGATGGGAAATTTATCCATCAACCATTGCCAGAAGGATTTCGTGTTACAGGGATCCAAGGTCACTTATGGTCTGAAGTTATTCGCAAAGACCATTTAGCCGAATACATGCTGTTTCCGCGCTTGTTGGCGTTGGCTGAAAAAGCATGGCACAAGGCAAGTTGGGAAGTTCCATATAACTATGCGGGTGAAAAGTATGATCACACTACTGACTTCTTGACTGCTGACAAAAAGGCACTTCGTGACAAGCAGTGGCAAGACTTCATTCATGCGGTTGGACATAAAGAGCTAGAAAAGTTCGACAAACTAGGCGTGTTTTACCGTATTCCAAATGTTGTGAGCAAAGTAATCGACAATAAGTTGTATGCATCAACGCTCATTCCTGGCTTACCGATCCAGTACCGAGTAAACAATGGAGGCTGGCAAGAGTACACTGCACCTGTAGTTATTCAAGCGGGTAAAAATATAGAGCTACGTGCCCTATCTCCTGATAGACGTCGACCTGGGCGTGTTGAGTTGGCAGAGGTAGGAAATATCAATAATTTATAGCACGTATTTGGGCGGCATATTTTGTATGTCGCCTTTTTGTTGATCATAAAAGGCGAGTCAGTGTGAGGGTTAGATAAAAAATAATAAGGAAGTGGTGACTTATGAGACACATAGAGGGGCAAGGAGTAACATGTAAGGATGCCAATGGAGCGGGCGTCAATAATGAGTTGAATATCTTTCAATCCTGTTTACCTGACTGCTTGTTTATGGCGCTTGAACTGGAAGCGAGAGACAAGTTTGGTATCGCAAATATGGCTAGGTTATTTGGCGAACATTCTTATTACTTTGACTGCAAAAAAAAGCAAGGACTAGATATCTTTTTTGGTCGCTATGAAGATGAAGAGTATTTTCGTTTTGACCAAGCTATGATCTCTGGTTATTTAGGCGACAAGCTTCAAGCATTGTATGGATTGCGAGTTAGATCATATACCTTCACTGAGCAGGATGCATTGGATGCATATCTGTTCGCCATGCTTGCTAAAAATGAGCGTGTGATCTGTGAATATAGTGCCAAATATGTTCCATATCGTGTTGAGGATTACCACAAACACTATGCATATCATATTGTGACTTTTAAATTTCATGATAAAGCACGTAATGCATTTATAGTGGATGATGCGGTTAAGCAAGATGTTGATATTTCTTGGGAAGACTATATTTGTTCATTTCAAGAGGTTTTAGCACATGAAGGGGCTGTGCGTATTTATACGCTGGAACAGGATGGCCCTGAAAACCCCTTGAATATTGATTGGGCGTTGAAGCAGGTTGAACAAAATATAGCAGGGTTAGTTTCAGATTCCCCCAATGTAGGCGTAGGGGCGATGACCGAGTTTTTAAACTATATAGACTGTCTGAATGAGCGGGAACGGCCTTATGTAATTCCGGGAGTGTGGGTGTTTTCATTGCAGCGCGCCTGCACGAATAATTGGATTCTGGCATTGCAAGAGGACTTCCCTGATCCCGAACTAAAGCTCCTTTGTAAGCCCATGATTGATGCCTTACCTTTGCTCAGTAAAGGCTGGAAGGAAGTTGAGCTGCTCATGCGTTTATCTTGCCGTTCTAAATCGGTAACGGGTAGTCAAATCTATCAACGTATTTTACAACTGTGTGAAACGGAACGGACGCTTATTCCTATTTGGCTTCAGCTTCAAGCGTGGTTACAAGCGCAAAGGTGCAAGTCATGACAGCGCTGACAAAAAAAAACAAAACGCAGCCATTAGTAAGTTGTGTTATGCCGACTTGTCGGCGTGCTCACTATATTACTCAGAGTGTTAGTTACTTCAATCGGCAAAGTTATCCCAATAAAGAATTGATCATTGTTTATGAACAGGAAGAAGATTTACCAACCTCAATGCCTGTGCAGGACAATATCAAGTTGATCAAGGTGCCAGATAATGCCTCTATTGGGTATAAGCGTAGTATTGGCGCCAAGTACTCAGAAGGTGCTTTTATAGCGCAGTGGGATGACGATGATTGGTACTCTAGTGAACGCCTTGCGATACAATTAGAGCCACTGCTTTCTGGTGTTGCAGATATTACAGGGATAAAAAATCATTTATTTTTTGATGTGTGGCGAGGACAGTTTTGGGCTGCTGAGAAGACTTTGTTTGATGCGATGTTTCGCCGCGGCATCGCTGGCGGCACATTGGTATTTAGCCGCACTTACTGGTCTGAAGGCACATTGGACTATCGGGATAGTTCGCTGCGGGAAGATGCTGACTTTATGGAGAGTATGATTGAAGCAGGTGCTAACTTAGTTGCTGTAGATGGCCATACTCATTTTGTTTATCTGAGGCATTTGAATAATACATGGAGCTTTGTTAGCGGAAAGCTTATAAAAGCGAGCGCATGGCAAAAAGTGCAAATGCCAACTTGGTTTAGTAGCGATATACCATTTTATCACCACCTCAAAGAAACTCATTTTGCACATTATAATGATGCGTCGCTAAATATAGATACTTTGCAACAAACAGCCGAAATAAGTTGTGTGCTACAGGTAACCCAGCTTACTCAACTTAAACATGCGTTCAAGCTACTTGAAAAGCAAACTGTCAAACCGCTAGAGGTCATTGTTTCTCATCCATATGAGCTTGATATACAATCTATTGACACTGAATTGGAGTGCGTTACTTTTGTTGCCTATGAATTAGGAACGGAGACATCGTTATGGTTCGAAGAAAAGCTGGCCGCACAGATTAACAGTGACTTTGTTATCTGTTGGCCCAATTCGCAAGCGTGGGTGTCTAGTAAGTGGCTAGAAATACAGTATGCGTATTTGAAACGACATAAATTAGATGCAACGGGCTTGTCACAACCCTTTTTCTTTTTTCCGAGCCAACAGCAGTTTTGGCAATATATTGCATCTGATAATCAAATCACCGCATGGTTACATGATGAGTCGCTGTGCTGTACAAAAGAATTTTATTTGCAAAAGCATCGAGGTTTTAATCGTGCGCTTGGATTTAATATTCAACCCCACCAAAATTTAGAGCACTTTTTAGCATTCGCTGAAGCACAAGAGCCGGTTCCTAATAATGATCAAGATCCGAAATGGTTCCCTTATCAGTCCAAAGCAATAAAAGAATTATATAGTGAATTAGATGTTGGTGCGCTTATCAAAGGAGTAGCTATGGCGTTGGTATTTTTTGTTATGTCGTGCTTGTTAATATTTCCAAGCTTTGAGGTTGCGGCGGACCAAGTAGAAGAGCGCACTGAACAACAGAGCTATTCGGTCGACTTTTTTAGCCAATTTAACCCGCAAAATGCACTGGATATGATCTATCGCTTACCTGGGTTTTCATTTGAAAACTCAGACTCGGCGCGAGGCTTTGGTGGGAATGCTGGCAATGTACTGATAAATGGCGCTCGGCCTGCAGTTAAGTCTGAATCTTTAGATAAAGTTTTGTCTAGGATAGGTGCTGCACGGGTTTTAAGAATTAATGTATATCGAGGTAGCGAAATTCCATTAGTGATGTCGGGTAAAGTCATAGTTGCAGATGTGATTTTAGTTGAATCGAAGACAACTGGTACATTCGAAGGTCAATTAACTCAATTTTATGATGGCAGCATATTACCAAAGGCTGCGATGCAACTGAGTACTCAATGGCAAGGTTGGGCGGCATCTATAGGGATTGAAGCAAGCGGCTCGCCTGGTTATCGAACCGCCGAAATTAAGCAGCTCGATCGTGACCAGCGTGTGACAAATCAAGAATTTGAAGAGCTTGATGAAGAGACTGAAAACTTAAAATTCACAGGGCAGCTTAAGCAGTCAAGTGGCAAAAATGAAGTGGTGCTGACCGGCAAAGTAAGTGGTGAAAACTATGTTGGAGAGACGACACGTTATAATGTACCTGAAAAATATCAAAAATTAGGTGCATTAACGCGTGAACTTGATGTTGATAATGACACAAAAAGTGCAGAATTCGGGGTTGATTGGATACACAACCAGAGCACTTATAGATGGCAAAACATTGGAATTTTTGTTGTTGACGATAAAAAGTATGCCAATGATGACACGTTTATTGATTTGATGACCCGAGATTCCAGTACCTCTTTGTGGCGTCAGCAAGAACTTAAAACGGAACTTATTGTACGAAGCACCTTGGAAGCACAACAACAAAAAAACATTGCTCCTCGCTTCGGCGTCGAATTGGCACAAAATAGAATGCAATCCTCAGTTATTTTGCCCGGTTTAGGCAACGAAGAAGTGACCGACGTTGATGAACTTAGAGCAGAAGTATTTGCCGATGTTAGTTATACGCATTCCAAAAGTCTTTCAAGTGAGTTTGGTCTAACTTATGAAAGCTCGCGCATTGATGTCATGGCGGTCAATAGTGAAAGTCAATCTCTATCTTATTGGAAGCCACGCTGGCAAACAAGCTGGAACCCAAGAGAAGACACGAATATAAATTGGCTTGCTGAGCATCGAGTGAGTCAATTAAATTTTTCTGATTTTGCTCGTAGCGTTGATGCGGGAGATGGTCGCAATCAAACGGGGAATACTCGATTAAAACCAGAACAAACGACAGAAATATCAACACAATACCAATGGTATTTTTCTGAGCGTGGTAATTTTAAGGCTAAGTTGTTCCATCAGTGGAAACGGGATGTATTAGAGCAAATCGCATTTTCAAGTACATCTGGTGGTTTAGCAAATGTTGATGATGGACGTCTATGGGGAAGTCATTTGGAAGTTGCATTCGAGCTTACGCCAGTTTTAGACAATGCGCTTTTTGAAATCTCGTACGAACATAAAAACTCTGATTTTGACAACCCTAATGGGCGCACAGAGCGATTCAGTAACTATATCTCTGACTGGATTTGGATGAATTTTCGCCATGATTTACCAAAGTACAAAAGCTCTTGGGGTGTTGAATATTGGGGTGACTATACAGAACCATTTTATTTTGCCCACGAAACCTTATTGGTACATGGTAATAAGCGACTGAAAGGGTTCATAGAGTCCTCACCAATCGACGATGTGAAGCTTAGGCTTGAAGTTACTCACATGAATACTGGACGTTTTATCCGAACACGAACGTTTTATCAAGATGTGATGCAAATAGGTCAAGAAGTCGCCAACAGAACGCACAAAGCAGAGTATCGACTATCAATTTGGTATCGCTTTTGATTTAGGAGCATTCATTGAAATTGGCCATTCAGAAAAATAAGGTTTCTTTCACAATTTTATCATAGCGAACTATCTCGCTATTTTGCAGACTGTTTTGCAAAGTTCGATTAACGCTAAGCAATACGGAGCAAACATGCGCACAATAAAACTGAGTAGCCATATGATGGCCGCAATAACGATGACTTTATCTTTTGCTAGTCTAGGCGGGACAGATAGAACTGAATCCGCAGAAGATAAGTTTAGTTATCCTAATAATGCGCGCTATGCAATATCTCTGAGCTTTGATGATGCGCGTAATAGCCAAGTAGACGTCGGGATCCCTATATTAGATAAGTATGATGTAAAAGGGACATTTTATGTGAACCCAAAGTTCGTTGATGAACGGCTAGATGGGTGGAAAAAAGCAGCTAAAAATGGTCATGAATTAGGTAATCACACTAGCTCTCATTTGTGTACAGGCAATTTTGCATGGCTGAGAAAAGATAATTTAGGGCTTGAGCAGGTTGACTTAGCATGGTTGCGACGAGACATTGAAATGACGACAACCTACATGAGAGAAAAGCTCGATGTTGAACCACGTTCATTTGCATACCCTTGCGGAAACACTTTCGTTGGTAGGGGTAAAGAAGTAAAAAGCTATGTGCCTCTCATTGCGGAGCTATTCAAAACAGGACGCACTTGGTTAGATGAGACTGGTAATAATCCAACTTATACCGATTTTGCACAACTGGCAGGTAATCGAATGGATGGAATGAGCTTTGCCGAAATTAAAGACATGTTAGATATGCTCAAAGAAAATAATAAATGGATTATCTTAGCTGGGCATGAAGTGGGAGAAAAAGGGATGTATACCACGGATAAAAGAGCCTTAGAAGCGCTGATCATCTACTTAAAAGACCCGAAAAATGGTTATTGGCTGGCAACAGTCGACGAGATTGCCACCTACATTGAAAAGCATAGATAAATCAATGTGCGGTTGTTTATTGAACTGTAACAAAGGTTTAAAATTTATTCATTAGACTTGTTTTCCACTTCACCGCCCTCATATGAAAGAAGGCGGTGATAGCAGATATGGTAAATTGATAAATTAATTAAAAATTGAACTATCTTTGGCTGAACTTTGCTGTTACAATTCCCCGCCCTTGAAAGACGAAAGCTTCGTTTTTTGAGTGGAATTTAATCTAAATGCTTAGGTTTTATACAAAATCTAAGTAAATGTTAACTACACCGGAGCATAGACAATGATCCAAATGCAAACTCAGCTGGACGTTGCTGATAACAGCGGCGCTCGCAAAGTGCAGTGTATTAAAGTCCTTGGTGGTTCGCACCGTCGCTACGCGCGTGTTGGTGACATCATTAAAGTTTCTGTTAAAGAAGCAATTCCTCGCGGCAAAGTGAAGAAAGGTGATGTTAAAAACGCAGTAGTAGTGCGTACTAAGAAAGGCGTTCGTCGTCCAGACGGCTCTTTAATCCGTTTCGATAGCAATGCGGCTGTTATCTTAAATGATAGCCATCAGCCAATTGGTACTCGTATCTTCGGCCCTGTGACGCGTGAACTTCGTACAGAAAAGTTCATGAAAATCGTTTCACTAGCACCAGAAGTACTATAAGGAGTCGATCATGGCAGCAAAAATCCGTCGTGATGACGAAGTAATCGTACTAGCCGGTAAAGACAAAGGTAAGCGCGGTAAAGTGCTTTCAGTTGTAACTGAGACTGGTCGTGTATTTGTTGAAGGCGTAAATATCATCAAGAAACACCAGAAGCCTGTACCACAACTACAGCAAGCTGGCGGTATTGTTGAGAAAGAAGCGTCTGTCGACGTATCAAATGTAGCGATTTTCAATGCCGAAACTGGCAAAGCAGATCGTGTTGGTTTTAGATTTGAAGACGGTAAAAAAGTCCGTTTCTTCAAGTCTACTGGCAAAACTATTTAATAGTTGGAGTAGACGATGGCGAAACTGCATGAAGTGTACAAAGACAAAGTAGTAAAAGAACTTTTTGAAAAGTTCGGTTACAGCTCTGTCATGCAAGTCCCTCAGATCGAGAAGATCACACTTAACATGGGTGTGGGCGAAGCCCTAGCTGACAAGAAAATTCTAGAAAATGCTGTTGCAGACCTAGAAGCAATCTCTGGTCAGAAGCCTCTAGTGACTAAAGCACGCAAATCAGTTGCTGGCTTTAAGATCCGTGAAGGTTACCCAATTGGCTGTAAAGTAACCCTACGCGGCGAGCGTATGTGGGATTTCCTTGAGCGTTTAGTCTCAATCGCGATGCCACGTATTCGTGACTTCCGCGGTGTTAGCGCAAAGTCTTTTGACGGTCGCGGTAACTACTCTATGGGCGTACGTGAGCAAATCATCTTCCCAGAAATTGATTATGATAAAGTAGACCGTGTTCGCGGTATGGATATCACAATCACTACTTCTGCGAAAACAGATGATGAAGGCCGTGCGTTATTAGAAGCGTTCAACTTCCCATTCAAAAAGTTAGGGTAGGGTTATGGCAAAGAATTCAATGAAAGCGCGTGACGTAAAACGTGCTAAATTAGTTGCACAGTACGCAGAAAAGCGTGCTGCACTTAAAGCTATCATCAGCGATGTTAAAACATCTGATGATGAGCGTTGGGACGCGGTATTAAAGCTTCAGTCTTTACCGCGTGATTCTAGCCCTTCACGTCAACGTAATCGTTGTAACATTACGGGCCGCCCACATGGTTACCTTCGCAAGTTCGGCCTAAGCCGTATCAAAGTTCGCGAAGCAGCTATGCGCGGTGAAATTCCTGGCCTTAAAAAGGCTTCTTGGTAATAGAATCACGGGAGTAAGACATGAGCTTGCAAGATCCAATCGCGGATTTGTTTACACGCATCCGTAACGGTCAGTCTGCGAAGAAGGTAGAAGTAACAATGCCAACTTCAAAGCTGAAAGTAGCTGTTGCTGACGTACTGAAAAACGAAGGTTTCATCACTGGTTATTCAGTATCAGGCGACGTAAAAGCAGAATTGACTATCGAACTTAAGTACTTCGAAGGCAAAGCTGTTATCGAAAGCATCCAGCGTGTTAGCCGCCCTGGTCTACGTATCTATAAGAAACGTGACGAATTACCTAAGGTAATGGGTGGTCTAGGTATCGCTATCGTATCAACTTCTAAAGGCCTGATGACAGACCGCGCTGCGCGTACCGCTGGTGTTGGTGGTGAAATCATTGGCTTTGTAGCTTAATCGGAGGGGAACTATGTCTCGTATTGCGAAGGCTCCTATTGCTGTTCCTGCCGGTGTTGAAGTTGCAATTAACGGCCAGGAAATCAAAGTTAAAGGTAAAAACGGTGAATTGACTCGCGTTCTTAACGACGCAGTTGAAGTTGTTCTTAACGACAACGTTATCACTACAGTACCTCGTGAAGTAGCAAATGCTTGGGCTCAAGCTGGTACTGCACGCGCTCTGATCAACAACATGATCATCGGCGTTAACGAAGGTTTTGAAAAGAAACTACAACTAGTCGGTGTTGGTTACCGTGCTGCAGTTAAGGGTAAAGTTTTAGACTTAACTCTTGGCTTCTCACACCCAGTGAACTTCGAGATCCCAGCGGGTATCACAATCGAAGCTCCAAGCCAGACTGAAATCGTTGTTAAAGGCGCAGACAAGCAGCTAGTTGGTCAAACTGCTGCAAACATCCGCTCATACCGTGAACCAGAGCCTTATAAAGGTAAAGGTGTACGTTACGCTGATGAGCACGTGCGTCGTAAAGAGGCTAAGAAGAAGTAAGGTAAGACGATGGATAAGAAAACAGCTCGTCTACGTCGTGCTAAGCGCACTCGTAGAAATATTATCGAACAAGGCACAACGCGTCTTGTTATCCACCGCACGCCACGTCACATATACGCTCAAATCGTAAACGTTGAGGGTATTGTACTGGCTGCTGCTTCTACTGTTGAAAAAGCAATTGCTGAAACAGTTAAAGGCACTGGCAACATCGAAGCTGCACAAGCAGTTGGTAAAGCAGTTGCTGAACGCGCGGCAGACAAAGGCATCGAAAAGCTTGCTTTTGACCGCAGTGGCTTTAAATATCACGGCCGTGTGAAGGCGCTTGCTGATGCAGCGCGTGAAGCCGGTCTGCAATTCTAGGAGTAGACAATGGCTAACGTAGAAGCAAAGCAACAACAGCCTGATTTGGCTGAAAAGCTAATCGCGGTAAACCGTGTGTCTAAAGTGGTTAAAGGTGGTCGTATCTTTAGCTTCACTGCACTAACTGTAGTTGGTGATGGCGCAGGTAAAGTAGGTTTTGGTTACGGTAAAGCACGCGAAGTTCCAGCTGCGATTCAAAAAGCAATGGAAAAAGCACGCCGTAACATGGTAAATGTTGATCTTAACGGTCACACGCTACAGCACCCAATCAAGGGTCGCCACGCGGGTTCTAAAGTATACATGCAGCCTGCATCTGAAGGTACAGGTATCATCGCCGGTGGTGCGATGCGTGCAGTACTAGAAGTAGCTGGTGTACAGAACGTACTTTCAAAAGCATACGGTTCTACTAACCCGATCAACATCGTTCGCGCAACAATTTCTGCTCTAGAGAACATGAACTCTCCAGAGAAGATCGCTGCGAAACGTGGTCTTAGCGTAGATGAAATCTTGGGGTAAGAAACCATGGCAAACACAGTTAAAGTAACACAAGTACGTAGCTCAATCGGTCGTTTACCGAAGCATAAAGCTACATTACGTGGCCTTGGTTTACGTCGTATCAACCATACTGTTGAGCTAGAAGATACTCCAGCAGTACGTGGTATGATCAACCAAGTTTCTTACATGGTTAAGGTTGAGGGCTAATTCGATGCAATTGAATACACTTTCTCCTGCTGCAGGTTCAAAAACTGCTGGTAAGCGCGTTGGTCGTGGTATCGGCTCTGGTCTAGGTAAGACTGGTGGTCGTGGTCACAAAGGTCAAAAGTCGCGTTCTGGCGGTAAAGTACGTGTTGGTTTTGAAGGCGGTCAAATGCCTATGCAACGCCGTCTACCAAAGTTTGGCTTCACTTCACGCAAATCACTAGTATCTGCTGAAGTAAACCTTTTCGAAATCGCGAAGGTTGAAGGCGACGTGGTAGAGCTAAGCACACTACAAGCAGCTGGTATCGTTAAGAAGAACATTCAGTTCGTAAAAGTTGTTAAATCTGGCGAAGTTTCACGCGCAGTTACTGTTAAAGGCATTAAAGTGTCTAAAGGTGCTCGCGAAGCTATCGAAGCTGCCGGAGGCAAGGTAGAAGACTAAGGAAGTACACTATGGCTAAACCAGGTCAAGATATGCAAAGCGCACAAAGTGGGCTTGCGGAGTTGAAGCGCCGATTACTTTTCGTATTGGGTGCCATCATTATTTACCGTTTAGGTTCATTCGTGCCTATCCCTGGGATTGACGCCGCTGTACTTGCCGAGTTCTTCGAGCAACAAAAGGGCACCATCTTTGCCATGTTTAACATGTTCAGTGGTGGTGCGCTTGAGCGTGCATCTGTACTTGCGCTGGGTATTATGCCTTATATCTCAGCCTCGATTATCATGCAGCTATTAACGCATATACATCCTGCGATGATAGAGCTGAAAAAAGAGGGTGAGCAAGGTCGTAAAAAGATCAGCCAGTACACGCGTTACGGCACGCTCGTGCTTGCTACAATACAGTCGATCGGTATTGCAACTAACCTGCCAAATATGATGCAAGGCTTAGTTGTGAATCCTGGTTTCGGTTTCTACTTCACCGCAGTGGTGAGTTTAGTAACTGGTACTATGTTCCTGATGTGGCTGGGCGAACAAATTACAGAACGTGGTATCGGTAACGGTATCTCAGTACTGATATTTGTTGGTATTGTAGCTAACCTGCCGTCTGCAATCGGTTCGACAGCAGAAATGGCGCGCCAAGGCGATTTGAATGTCTTTATCTTAGCACTTATTGCGTTTATCGTTGTCGCAGTAACTTACATGGTAGTATTCTTTGAGCGTGGTCAACGTCGTATTGTCGTTAACTATGCGAAACGTCAGCAAGGCCGTCAGGTTTTTGCAGCGCAGAGTACACACTTACCATTGAAAGTTAACATGGCAGGGGTTATTCCACCAATATTTGCTAGCAGCATCATTCTGTTCCCTGGTACAATTGCAAGCTGGTTCGGCCAAGGCGAAGGTCCACTTGCTGATGCACTACAAGCAGTGTCAGCTGTGTTGACCCCTGGTCAGCCTCTGTACGCAATGGTACTAGCCGCAGCGATTATTTTCTTCTGCTTTTTCTACACAGCGTTGGTGTTTAACCCACGTGAAACAGCAGATAATTTGAAAAAATCTGGCGCATTTATTCCAGGTTATCGCCCAGGTGAGCAGACGTCTAAATACATTGATAAAGTGATGACACGCCTGACATTGGCAGGTGCAATGTACATTACCTTTATCTGTCTGGTGCCCGAGTTTATGACCATGGCATGGCAAACGCCATTCTACTTCGGCGGTACATCAATTTTGATTATCGTTGTTGTTATCATGGACTTTATGGCACAAGTACAGACTCATTTGATGTCTCATCAATATGATTCTGTGCTGAAAAAAGCAAACCTTAAAGGCTACGGCCGATAGGGTCTGTTACGGAGTTGAGTTATGAAAGTACGTGCTTCCGTTAAGAAAATTTGCCGTAACTGTAAAGTTATCAAGCGTGCTGGTGTAGTACGCGTGATCTGCAGTGAGCCTAAGCACAAGCAAAGGCAAGGCTAAGAAATCTAGTCGTGCAGGCTAAGTTAATCACTTAGCCTGTTTCATTGGTAAAACTTGAATGTCGGTTGGGTATCCTGTACGGGCTTTCCAACAAGATGATAATCAGGTTTATTTATAGGAGATATGTTAGTGGCCCGTATCGCAGGCATTAACGTTCCTGACCATAAGCATGCTGTTATTGGTTTAACAAGCATCTATGGTGTAGGTAAAACTCGCGCTAAGGCTATCTTAGCTGCGACAGGTATCGCTGAAACTACTAAAATCGGCGAGTTAAACGACGAAACTCTTGACATCCTTCGTGAAGAAGTTGGCAAGTACACTGTTGAAGGTGATCTTCGTCGTGAAGTAACACTAAACATCAAACGTCTTATGGACCTTGGTTGTTTCCGTGGCTTACGTCACCGTCGTTCGTTACCACTACGTGGTCAACGTACTAAGACTAACGCGCGTACTCGTAAGGGTCCACGCAAGCCTATCAAGAAATAAGGTGGGGTAAGTTATGGCAAAAGCACCAATTCGTCGTAAAAAGGTCAAAAAGCAAGTTGTTGACGGTATGGCTCACGTTCATGCTTCTTTCAACAACACTATTGTGACCATCACTGACCGTCAAGGTAATGCTCTTTCTTGGGCGACTGCGGGTGGTTCAGGTTTCCGTGGTTCTCGTAAGTCTACTCCGTTCGCTGCACAGGTTGCTGCTGAGCGCGCAGGTACTGCTGCACAAGAGTACGGTCTTAAGAACTTAGAAGTATTCATTAAAGGTCCAGGTCCAGGCCGTGAGTCTGCTGTACGTGCATTGAATGCTGCTGGTTTCCGTATCACAAACATCACTGACGTGACGCCAATCCCACATAATGGTTGTCGTCCACCGAAGAAACGTCGCGTATAATTAATAGGTTAGGAGAAAGAACATGGCAAGATATTTGGGCCCTAAGCTCAAGCTGAGTCGTCGTGAAGGTACTGACCTGTTCCTTAAAAGCGGCGTAAGAGCAATTGACTCTAAGTGTAAACTAGAAACAGCACCTGGTCAGCACGGCGCACGTAAAGGTCGTCTATCTGACTACGGTTTACAGTTACGTGAAAAGCAAAAAGTTCGTCGTATCTACGGTGTACTTGAAAAGCAATTCCGCAACTACTATAAAGAAGCTGCTCGCCTTAAAGGTAACACAGGTGAAAACTTGTTACAGCTTCTAGAGCAACGTCTAGACAATGTTGTATATCGCATGGGTTTTGCAAGCACACGTGCTGAAGCACGTCAGCTAGTAAGCCACAAAGCGATTATGGTTAATGGTCGTGTTGTGAATATTCCTTCTTTCGTTATTACTCCAGAAGATGTAGTAGTAATCCGTGAGAAGTCTAAGAAGCAAGCGCGTATCATCGCTGCTCTAGAGTTGGCTGAGCAACGCGAAAAGCCAACTTGGATTGAAGTTGACGGTAAGAAAATGGAAGGTACTTTTAAGCGCCTACCTGAGCGTTCTGATCTGTCTGCGGACATTAATGAACAACTAATCGTCGAACTTTACTCGAAGTAAAGTTAAGAGTTAAGAGAGGATAAAATGCAGGGTTCTGTAACCGAATTCCTAAAACCAAGATTAGTCGATATCGACGCTATCAACTCAACCCGTTCTAAAGTAGTTTTAGAGCCTCTAGAGCGTGGCTTTGGTCACACTTTAGGTAATGCTTTACGTCGTATTCTTCTTTCGTCTATGCCGGGTTGTGCAGTGACAGAAGTAGAGATCGACGGTGTATTACACGAGTACAGCGCGAAAGAAGGCGTACAAGAAGACATCATTGAAATCCTGTTAAACCTTAAAGGTCTAGCAGTTACTTTAGAAGGTAAAGATGAAGTTTTCCTTACCCTGACTAAGTCTGGTGTAGGCCCTGTGACTGCGGCTGACATCCAGCACGACGGCGATGTAACAATTGCTAATCCTGAACACGTTATTTGTCACTTAACTGCTGACAATAGCGATATCAGTATGCGTATCCGTGTTGAGCGCGGTCGTGGTTATGTTCCGGCGTCAAGTCGTTTATCCTCTGATGACGATGAGCGTCCAATTGGTCGTCTGTTGCTAGATGCATCATTCAGTCCAGTTGAACGTATTGCGTACTCGGTTGAATCAGCCCGTGTTGAGCAGCGTACTGACTTAGATAAACTAATTATCGATATGGAAACTAATGGCACACTAGATCCTGAAGAAGCGATCCGTCGTGCATCTACAATCCTAGCTGAACAGCTAGAAGCGTTTGTAGATTTGCGCGATGTTTCTGAGCCAGAAGAAAAAGAAGAGAAGCCGGAGTTTGATCCGATTTTACTTCGTCCTGTTGATGATTTAGAGCTAACAGTACGTTCTGCAAACTGTCTGAAAGCCGAGCAAATTCAATATATCGGTGATCTGGTACAGCGTACTGAGGTTGAGCTTCTTAAGACGCCAAACCTTGGTAAGAAATCTCTAACAGAGATTAAAGACGTGCTAGCTTCTCGTGGTCTTTCTCTAGGCATGCGTCTAGAAAATTGGCCACCTGCAAGTCTAGCTGAATAATCAGATTACTATATTAGTTTAGTTAGAAGGATAGGGTCATGCGCCATCGTAAGAGTGGTCGTCAATTAAACCGTAACAGCAGCCATCGCAAAGCGATGTTCAGCAATATGGCTGGTTCTTTGGTGAAGCACGAAATCATCAAAACAACTTTGCCTAAAGCGAAAGAGTTGCGCCGTGTAATTGAGCCTTTAATCACACTGGCTAAGACTGACAGCGTAGCAAACCGTCGTTTAGCGTTTGCTCGCACGCGTGATAAAGAAGTAGTTGGTAAATTGTTCTCTGAGATCGGTCCACGTTTCGCGGATCGTCCAGGTGGTTACACTCGTATTCTTAAGTGTGGCTTCCGTGCAGGTGACAATGCGCCAATGGCTTATATTGAACTACTTGATCGCCCAGTTGCGACTGAAGAAGTTCAAGAAGACGCGCAGTCTGCAGAGTAAGTCTTTATAAGACACGAAAAAGCCGAGCATTAGCTCGGCTTTTTTGTTTGTAAAAAACACTAAGTACAACACCTTTTCTAAAACCTTTTCTTAGCCTTAGATGCGGCAGTGTAATATTCCTATCTTTATTAGCTTATTTAGCTAATAAAGAACGAAACTTTTATAAAAAAAGCCCGTTTTGTACTTTTAATGTACATAAAAGAGCGGTTTAGTTTGTTTTTTGTTCGAAGTGCGTGTTTTTATAAGTTTTTTATAAAAAACACTTGATCCAAATTCAGATCTCCCTATAATGCGCACCCACTGACACGGCGGGATGCGAGAGAAAACGCAAACTAAAGTGAAGGTTAAAGCCAAACTGAAAGCTTAATTGAAAATAAATTAAATTTTCTAGTTGACTTTAAAAGTGAAGCGGTTAATATGGCGCTCCACTTCGCAGCAAGGCTGCGGTAGCTAACCAAGGGTTAGTTACACTGTTCTTTAAAAATATGAAGCAATCATCTGTGTGGGCACTCGTACAGATTGAGTTCTAACAAAATATTTAGAGTCTCAATTTCTTATGAG
>NZ_JASJUU010000025.1 GCF_030125375.1 Pseudoalteromonas umbrosa
AAACACGCGACCTGAGATAGATTTGTCACCCGCATTCAGCTGCTCTGTGAAGATAAGATCTGGTGCAGCTTGTTCAGCTAATACCAGTTTGATCTCACTGTTTGAACCAAATTGATCTGGGGTTGCACCTTGGTAATCTTGACCTTCAAGGTAATCTGTTGTGCCTTGCGTGATGGTATAACCCGCCGCATCAGATTTGCGCAGGCCAGCAAAGTTAAACGCACCGTTTGCGTCCGTCGTCGTGCTTAAGCTCACCGCTTCACCGTAAAGATCCTGACCCGTGAGCGTGATCTGAATACCAACAAGCGCAAAGTCATTGCCGTTATTTGTACCATCTTGATTGATGTCCACAAACACGCGACCTGAGATAGGTTTATCACCAGTCTTTGGCTTTTCTGTAAATTTAAGCTCTGGCGTTGTATCTGTGCCGACTACGACTTTTGCGACATTGCTCACCACGCCAGCGCCTGAACCGATGTAACGGTTACCCGTTTGGTAAATGCCACTTACTGTTTGCGTAATGGTGTAACCATCAGCATTTGATTCAATCAGACCTGTGAAGCTGAATTGACCGCTCGCATTCGTCACTACACTTTGATTTACCGCCTGACCAAATTTATCTGTACCCGTGATCGTGACCGTGATGCCTTTTAATCGCACATCATTTTGATCAATGGTGCCATCTTGGTTTACATCTAAGAACACTGTACCAGCTACCGACTTATCACCCGCTTTTGGTTTTTCTGTAAATTTAATTTCTGGCGTTGTATCTGTGCCAACAACCACTTTTGCGATATTGCTGACAACGCCAGCACCCGAGCCGATGTAACGGTTACCCGTTTGGTAAGTGCCACTGACTGTTTGGGTGATGGTGTAGCCATCCGCATTTGATTCAATCAGACCTGTGAAGCTGAAAGCACCGCTCGCATTCGTCACTACACTTTGATTTACCACCTGACCAAACTTATCTGTGCCCGTGATCGTGACCGTAATGTCTTTTAATCGCACATCATTTTGATCAACCGCGCCGTCTTGGTTGATATCCAAGAACACGGTACCTGCAACTGACTTATCACCGGCTTTTGGCTTTTCTGTAAATTTGATTTCTGGTATTGCGTCTGTGCCAACAACCACTTTTGCGACATTGCTCACCATGCCAGCACCTGAGCCAATGTAACGGTTACCCGTTTGGTAAATGCCACTTGCTGTTTGCGTAATGGTGTAACCATCTGCATTCGATTCAATCAGACCTGTGAAGCTGAACGCACCATTGGCGTCAGTTTTCACACTCTGGCTGACTGCTTGACCAAACTTGTCCGTGCCCGTGATAGTCACCGTGATGTCTTTTAATCGAAGATCGTTTTGATCAACCGTGCCATCTTGGTTCACATCCATGAACACGGTACCTAATACTGACTTATCACCGGCTTTTGGTTTTTCTGTAAATTTAAGCTCTGGTGTTGCATCTGTGCCGACTACCACTTTAGCAACATTGCTAACTACGCCAGCGCCTGAGCCAATGTAGCGATTACCCATTTGATACGTGCCACTGACTGTTTGCGTAATAGTGTAACCATCTGCATTTGATTCGATTAGACCTGTAAAGCTGAACGCACCATTGGCATCGGTTTTCACACTCTGGTTGACTGCTTGACCAAACTTATCCGTGCCCGTGATAGTCACTGTGATGTCTTTTAATCGCACGTCATTTTGATCAATCGTGCCATCTTGGTTTACATCTAAGAACACGGTACCTGCAACTGACTTATCACCCGCTTTTGGCTTTTCTGTAAATTTAAGCTCTGGCGTTGTATCTGTGCCGACCACGACTTTTGCGACATTGCTCACCATGCCAGCACCTGAGCCAATGTAACGGTTACCCGTTTGGTAAATGCCACTTGCTGTTTGCGTAATGGTGTAACCATCTGCATTCGATTCAATCAGACCTGTGAAGCTGAACGCACCATTGGCGTCAGTTTTCACACTCTGGCTGACTGCTTGACCAAACTTGTCCGTGCCCGTGATAGTCACCGTGATGTCTTTTAATCGAAGATCGTTTTGATCAACCGTGCCATCTTGGTTCACATCCATGAACACGGTACCTAATACTGACTTATCACCGGCTTTTGGTTTTTCTGTAAATTTAAGCTCTGGTGTTGCATCTGTGCCGACTACCACTTTTGCGACATTGCTCACCATGCCAGCACCTGAGCCAATGTAACGGTTACCCGTTTGGTAAGTGCCACTGACTGTTTGGGTGATGGTGTAGCCATCCGCATTTGATTCAATCAGACCTGTGAAGCTGAAAGCACCGCTCGCATTCGTCACTACACTTTGATTTACCACCTGACCAAACTTATCTGTGCCCGTGATCGTGACCGTAATGTCTTTTAATCGCACATCATTTTGATCAACAGTGCCATCTTGGTTCACATCCAAGAACACGGTACCAGCTACCGACTTATCACCGGCTTTTGGTTTTTCTGTAAATTTGATTTCTGGCGTTGTATCTGTGCCGACTACGACTTTTGCGACATTGCTCACCACGCCAGCGCCTGAACCGATGTAACGGTTACCAGTTTGATACTTACCACTTACTGTTTGCGTAATGGTGTAACCATCAACATTCGATTCAATCAGACCTGTGAAGCTGAACGCACCATTGGCGTCAGTTTTCACACTCTGGTTGACTGCTTGACCAAACTTATCCGTACCCGTGATAGTCACCGTGATGTCTTTTAATCGAAGATCGTTTTGATCAACCGTGCCATCTTGGTTCACATCCAAGAACACGGTACCTGCAACCGACTTATCACCGGCTTTTGGTTTTTCTGTAAATTTAAGCTCTGGTATTGCGTCTGTGCCGACAATGACTTTTGCGACATTACTGACAACACCAGCGCCTGAGCCAATGTAGCGATTACCTGTTTGATACGTGCCACTGACTGTTTGCGTAATAATGTAACCATCGGCATTCGATTCGATCAGACCTGTGAAGCTGAACGCACCATTGGCGTCGGTTTTCACACTCTGGTTGACTGCTTGACCAAACTTATCCGTGCCCGTGATAGTCACTGTGATGTCTTTTAATCGCACGTCATTTTGTTCAATCGTGCCGTCTTGGTTTACATCCATAAACACAGTACCAGCTACCGACTTATCTCCGGCTTTAGGCTTTTCTGTAAATTTGATTTCTGGCGTTGTATCTGTGCCGACAATGACTTTTGCGACATTACTGACAACACCAGCGCCTGAGCCAATGTAGCGATTACCTGTTTGATACGTGCCACTGACTGTTTGCGTAATGGTGTAGCCATCGGCATTCGATTCGATCAGACCTGTGAAACTAAACGCACCGCTTGCATCGGTCTTTGTGGTGGAATTCACCGCCTGACCAAACTTGTCCGTGCCCGTGATAGTCACCGTGATGTCTTTTAATCTCACATCATTTTGATCAACCGTGCCATCTTGGTTGATGTCCAAGAACACGGTACCAGATACCGACTTATCACCTGCTTTTGGTTTTTCTGTAAATTTGATTTCTGGCGTTGCGTCTGTGCCGACAACGACTTTTGCGATATTATTGACTTCACCAGCGCCTGAACCGATATAACGGTTACCCGTTTGGTAAATGCCACTTGCTGTTTGCGTGATGGTGTAACCATCTGCATTCGATTCAATCAGACCTGTGAAGCTGAACGCACCATTGGCGTCAGTTTTCACACTTTGATTTACCACCTGACCAAACTTATCTGTGCCTGTGATAGTCACCGTGATGTCTTTTAGCAGCGCATCATTTTGATCAACCGTGCCATCTTGGTTCACATCCATGAACACGGTACCTAATACTGACTTATCACCAGCTTTTGGTTTTTCTGTAAATTTGATTTCTGGCGTTGTATCTGTGCCGACAATGACTTTTGCGACATTACTGACAACACCAGCGCCTGAGCCAATGTAGCGATTACCTGTTTGATACGTGCCACTGACTGTTTGCGTAATGGTGTAACCATCTGCATTCGATTCGATCAGACCTGTGAAACTAAACGCACCACTGGCGTCGGTTTTCACACTCTGGTTGACTGCTTGACCAAACTTATCCGTGCCCGTGATCGTGACCGTGATGTCTTTTAATCGAAGATCGTTTTGATCAACCGTGCCATCTTGGTTCACATCCAAGAACACGGTACCAGCAACCGACTTATCTCCGGCTTTAGGCTTTTCTGTAAATTTTATTTCTGGTATTGCGTCTGTGCCAACAACCACTTTTGCGACATTGCTCACCATGCCAGCACCTGAGCCAATGTAACGGTTACCCGTTTGGTAAATGCCACTTACTGTTTGCGTAATGGTGTAACCATCAGCATTTGATTCAATCAGCCCTGTAAAACTGAACGCACCATTGGCATCAGTTTTCACACTCTGATTGACTGCTTGACCAAACTTGTCCGTGCCCGTAATAGTCACCGTGATGTCTTTTAGCAGCGCATCATTTTGATCAACCGCGCCGTCTTGGTTGATATCCAAGAACACCTTACCTGATAAAGACTTATCACCTGCTTTTGGTTTTTCTGTAAATTTGATTTCTAGCGTTGCGTCTGTGCCGACAACGACTTTTGCGATATTACTGACAACACCTGTGCCTGAACCGATATAACGGTTACCAGTTTGATAAGTGCCACTTGCTGTTTGCGTAATGGTGTAACCATCTGCATTCGATTCAATCAGACCTGTGAAGCTGAACGCACCATTGGCGTCAGTTTTCACACTCTGGCTGACTGCTTGACCATACTTATCCGTGCCTGTGATGGTGACCATGATGTCTTTTAATCGCACATCATTTTGATCAACAGTGCCATCTTGGTTCACATCCAAGAACACGGTACCAGCTACCGACTTATCACCGGCTTTTGGTTTTTCCGTAAAGGTGATTTCTGGCGTTGCGTCTGTGCCGACAACGACTTTTGCAACATTACTGATCACACCAGCGCCTGAACCGATGTAACGGTTACCCGTTTGGTAAATGCCACTGACTGTCTGCGTGATGGTATAACCATCTGCATTCGATTCAATCAGCCTTGTGAAATTAAACGCACCACTGGCATCAGTTTTCACACTCTGGTTGACTGCTTGACCAAACTTGTCCGTGCCCGTGATAGTGACCGTGATGTCTTTTAGCTGCACGTCATTTTGATCAATGGTGCCGTCTTGGTTTACATCCATAAACACAGTACCAGCAACTGACTTATCACCGGCTTTTGGTTTTTCCGTAAAGGTGATTTCTGGCGTTGCGTCTGTGCCGACTACCACTTTTGCGACATTGCTAACAACGCCTGTGCCTGAGCCAATGTAGCGATTACCCGTTTGATAAGTTGCGCTCGGTGTTTGCGTGATGGTGTAACCATCCGCATTTGATTCAATCAGACCTGTGAAGCTAAACGCACCGCTTGCATCGGTCGTTGTGGTGGTATTCACCGCCTGACCAAATTTATCTGTGCCCGTGATGGTGACCGTAATGTCTTTTAATCGCACATCATTTTGATCAACCGCGCCGTCTTGGTTGATATCCAAGAACACGGTACCTGCAACTGACTTATCACCGGCTTTTGGTTTTTCCGTAAATTTAATTTCTGGCGTTGTATCTGTGCCAACAACCACTTTTGCGACATTACTGACTTCACCAGCGCCTGAACCGATGTAACGGTTACCCGTTTGATACGTTGTGCTCGGTGTTTGCGTGATGGTGTAACCATCTGCATTTGATTCAATCAGACCTGTAAAGCTGAAAGCACCATTAGCATCAGTTTTCACACTCTGGCTGACTGCTTGACCATACTTATCCGTGCCTGTGATGGTGACCATGATGTCTTTTAATCGAAGATCATTTTGATCAACAGTGCCATCTTGGTTCACATCCAAGAACACGGTACCAGCTACCGACTTATCACCGGCTTTTGGTTTTTCCGTAAAGGTGATTTCTGGCGTTGCGTCTGTGCCGACCACGACTTTAGCAACATTGCTGATCACACCAGCTTCACTGCCGATGTAGCGATTTCCCGTTTGATAAGTTGCGCTCGGTGTCTGCGTGATGGTGTAACCATCCGCATTTGATTCAATCAGGCCAGTAAAGCTAAACGCACCGTTAGCATCTGTCGTTGTGGTGGTATTCACCGCCTGACCAAATTTATCTGTACCCGTGATCGTGACCGTGATGCCTTTTAATCGCACATCATTTTGATCAACCGCGCCGTCTTGGTTCACATCCAAGAACACGGTACCTGCAACCGACTTATCACCCGCTTTTGGTTTTTCTGTAAATTTGATTTCTGGCGTTGCGTCTGTGCCGACTACCACTTTTGCAACATTGCTAACTACGCCAGCACCTGAGCCAATGTAACGGTTACCCGTTTGGTAAGTGCCACTGACTGTCTGCGTGATGGTGTAACCATCAACATTTGATTCGATCAGGCCAGTAAAGCTAAACGCACCATTGGCGTCAGTTTTCACACTCTGGTTGACTGCTTGACCAAACTTATCCATGCCCGTGATGGTGACCGTAATGTCTTTTAATCGCACATCATTTTGATCAACCGCGCCATCTTGGTTCACATCCAAGAACACGGTACCAGCTACCGACTTATCACCTGCTTTTGGTTTTTCTGTAAATTTAAGCTCTGGTGTTGCATCTGTGCCGACTACCACTTTAGCAACATTGCTGATCACACCAGCGCCTGAACCGATGTAACGGTTACCCGTTTGGTAAATGCCACTTACTGTCTGCGTGATGGTGTAACCATCTGCATTCGATTCAATCAGCCTTGTGAAATTAAACGCACCACTGGCATCAGTTTTCACACTCTGGTTAACTGCTTGACCAAACTTGTCCGTGCCCGTGATAGTGACCGTGATGTCTTGTAGCTGCACGTCATTTTGATCAATGGTGCCGTCTTGGTTTACATCCATAAACACAGTACCAGCAACTGACTTATCACCGGCTTTTGGTTTTTCTGTAAATTTGATTTCTGGCGTTGCATCTGTGCCGACTACCACTTTAGCAACATTGCTAACTACGCCAGCGCCTGAACCAATGTAGCGATTACCCGTTTGGTAAATGCCACTGACTGTTTGCGTAATGGTGTAACCATCAGCATTTGATTCAATCAGACCTGTGAAGCTAAACGCACCGCTTGCATCGGTCGTTGTGGTGGTATTCACCGCCTGACCAAATTTATCTGTACCCGTGATCGTGACCGTGATGCCTTTTAATCGCACATCATTTTGATCAACCGCGCCGTCTTGGTTCACATCCAAGAACACCTTACCTGATAACGACTTATCACCTGCTTTTGGTTTTTCTGTAAATTTGATTTCTGGCGTTGCATCTGTGCCGACAACGACTTTTGCGATATTGCTGATCACACCAGCGCCTGAGCCAATGTAGCGATTACCCGTTTGGTAAATGCCACTGACTGTTTGCATAATAGTGTAGCCATCTGCATTCGATTCGATCAGGCCAGTAAAGCTAAACGCACCGTTAGCATCGGTCGTTGTGGTGGTATTCACCGCCTGACCAAACTTGTCCGTGCCCGTAATAGTCACCGTGATGTCTTTTAATCGCACATCATTTTGATCAATCGTGCCGTCTTGGTTGATATCCAAGAACACGGTACCAGCTACCGACTTATCACCGGCTTTTGGTTTTTCCGTAAAGTTGATTTCTGGCGTTGCGTCTGTGCCGACCACGACTTTAGCAACATTGCTGATCACACCAGCTTCACTGCCGATGTAGCGATTACCCGTTTGATACGTGCCACTGACTGTTTGCGTAATGGTGTAACCATCTGCATTTGATTCGATTAGACCTGTAAAGCTGAACGCACCATTAGCATCAGTTTTCACACTCTGGTTGACTGCTTGACCATACTTATCCGTGCCCGTGATAGTCACCGTGATGTCTTTTAATCGCACATCATTTTGATCAACCGCGCCGTCTTGGTTTACATCCATAAACACAGTACCAGCTACCGACTTATCACCTGCTTTTGGTTTTTCTGTAAATTTGATTTCTGGCGTTGCGTCTGTGCCGACAACGACTTTTGCGATATTACTGACTTCACCAGCGCCTGAACCGATATAACGGTTACCCGTTTGGTAAGTGCCACTTGCTGTTTGCGTAATGGTGTAACCATCAGCATTTGATTCAATCAAGCCTGTGAAGCTAAACGCACCATTAGTATCAGTTTTCACACTCTCGTTGACTGCTTGACCAAATTTATCCGTGCCCGTGATAGTCACTGTGATGTCTTTTAATTGCACGTCATTTTGATCAACGGTGCCATTTTGGTTCACATCCAAGAACACAGTACCAGCAACTGACTTATCACCGGCTTTTGGTTTTTCTGTAAATTTGATTTCTGGCGTTGCGTCTGTGCCGACAACGACTTTAGCAACATTGCTCACCACGCCAGCGCCTGAGCCGATATAACGGTTACCCGTTTGGTAAGTGCCACTGACTGTTTGCGTAATCGTATAACCATCCGCATTCGATTCAATCAGACCTGTGAAGCTGAATTGACCGCTCGCACTCGTCACTACACTTTGATTTACCGTTTGGCCATATTTATCCGTGCCCGTGATAGCCACTGTGATGTCGTTCAAAAGCTGATCATTGGCATCAACAACACCATCTTGGTTTACATCCAAGAACACGGTACCAGCTAACGACTTATCACCGGCTTTTGGTTTTTCTGTAAATTTGATTTCTGGCGTTGTATCCGTGCCAACAACGACTTTTGCGATATTGCTCACCACGCCAGCATCTGAACCGATATAACGGTTACCCGTTTGGTAAATGCCACTTGCTGTTTGCGTAATGGTGTAGCCATCGGTATTCGATTCAATCAAGCCTGTGAAACTGAACGCACCGCTCGCATTCGTCACTACACTTTGATTTACCGTTTGGCCATATTTATCAGTACCCGTGATCGTGACCGTAATATCTTTCAAAAGCTGATCATTGGCATCAACAACACCATCTTGGTTTACGTCCAAGAACACATTGCCTGAAACTGATTTATCACCTATCAGAAGTTCTGCAAATGAGTGTCCTTGTGATGCAGATCCAGATGTAAGTACGATATTGGTAATTTCATCGCTGCCTTGGCTATTAGCCAGCACACTTCCAGATCTCGCCTCTTTACCGTCTCGGTAACTATTCAACGCCGATTGAGTCGGCTGGGTCAATTTATAAGTGCCAGGTACCAAATCATAAAATACAAATTGACCATTGGCATCTGTTGAAATGCGTTGTTGAGCAATAGTTTGTCCACCAGCCGCTACGCCGTCCAATAGCACCTCAATACCAGACAAACCGGTATCAACACCGCTGTCAAAAAGACCGTTATTTACTTTATCAACAAATACGTAGCCAGATATTAAGCCTTGGATCACTTCCGTCGAAGAAGTGGCTTTATTGTTTAACTTATTTGTATCAAAGCCTTGTGTTTCTACCCAAGCTTCATTCACCACGAGGTTATTGCTCGGTAGCGCATTAAGCGTAACCGGGATACTGACCTGAACTGTTTCATTCATCTCAATAAGTGGAATATTACAACGAATAAAATCAGTCAATGCCCCTGTGCTAGGCGAATTTGCTCGAGAATTAGTACAGCTACCTGATGATGTCACCGCATTGCCTGCGACGCCCAGATAGCTTGGAAGATAATCGTAAAGTACGTTGTCAGCGCTGTCACCCGGGCCAGCATTACTGAGCGTAAATTGATAATTAAACTGGCTACCTAATGCCACTTTATTCAAAGAAGCTGTTTTGGTCAGCGCTAAGTCTACAGCGATACGAATAGATGTTTTTTCACTCTCATCGTTGTTTGCCGTAATCAGATCTTTTTCATTTGAAAAAATAGACGCACTTGTCGTTGCAACTTCGCCTGTCGTTGATGGGCGAGACAAAATCTTAAAGAACATATAACGGGTATAAATTGCTGACTGACCGCCGGTATTCTCAAGCAATTCATTTTCTGCCAAAGAAGAACTGCTATTTTCTGGTCCCGAACAGTTAAAGGTGGTTTGAGTATTAAAAGTCAGGTTTTGATTATCACAACGCGCAGTCACTGCACTACAAGTTGCGTTAGAACTACTGTCACATAAAAATTGCAGTTGTTTCGAACTATTAGCTGGTGAAATAGTGAAGTTGTACCCAACACCACTTGCTACAGAAGTCTCACCGTTATTGTCCGTCAAATATTCTAAATCAACTTTATAAACCACCACATTATCGAGCGTCGCTGGAAATGAGCCAGGTGTCGGATACCAAGCCAGTGGGTCACTGATGTCATTGTTTTCAATTTTCAGGTTAGCTTCACGAATTTGTACAGTTAAAGCCTTATTGAAGCTATTGTTTGTAGTATCACTATCCAATGACATATTTGAGGCGGATATTTGGCTTGTACTGTCTAATACCCAATCTTGACGATCAGAGGCACTTTTAGGGCGGATTTGGATGGTAACACTTTGTACTTCATTGCTTTCTAGCGACCCAATACTACAACGTAAAGTCTTCGTCGCTTCTGTGTATGCACAGATATTACTTTGCCCAGCCCTAGAAAAGCTATTGCTTACATATTGATACTCTTTGCCCGTTGGTACATTAAAAGTATGCTCTAACACCACATTAGTTGCTGCAACTGCACCAATATTGGCAATATGAACCGTCTGTAAGGCGATATCACCGCTTAACACCGTTGGCTTCGCATACACAACATTCGTCACTGCTAAATCAAATAATGACTGTGCTGTTGTCGTCGCACTAGCCGAGTTATTTGCTGTATTTGGATCAATATGCGTATTGGAGGATACTTCTACAGAATTGACAACTTGACCATTGGTCGTGACAAAAGGCCTCGCAACCGTCAATGGAATCGTCACACTGTCATTAAGGGCAAATGTTTGACCGGCCTCCAAACGGCATGTGATGGTCGTTTGTGTGTTTTCGTATTCGCCAGTATCAGCTCTAACACACGAAAAACGTGCACCAAGCGTACTGTTTACAGATGATGGGAAGGTGATCCCTGTCTCTTTATTGCCTTCGCGTGATTTAAAAGTCGCATTAAAAGTATCAACAATAGTGAGTGAACCCGTATCTACTCCAACAATGTTAGAACCCGACAAGTTTCTGGCTATGATCTGATAACTTATCTCATTTTGAGATGTCGTAATACTGCTCGTATTCGCCACTTTTTGAATACTTAAATCTGCACTCAAGGCACTTTTAATTGTCGCAGATGCCGATATTTCCCCCGGCGCACCACCGACGTCGGTTACCGTCGCGGTGTTTTGTAAATCTCCCACGGAAGTCGCTCGGGTAGTGATAGTCAAAGTCGGCGCTGTCCCTATCAAAGCAATACGACTTGTATCTGCATTTTGATACAGACAAGTCACCTTACCACCACTGCCATCTGCTAATTGCTCTGAAACACTACAAGACCAATTTGTACCATAGCTACCATTGGCAATAAATGTTTCTCCACTTGGCAGGGCATCTACCACTGTCACCTTACCAAGTGTTGCTCCATTGCCTGTATTTGAGACAACAATACGATTAATGATCTCACCAGCTTGCTCAACTAAACTGGTGCTGGCTGTCGTTGACGCTGATTTGGCTTTTGTAATGCCAAGCTGCACAGGATTACGCGGATGCAGTCCCCAGCCTTCAAAGTTGGCAACATAATCAACGCCACCCACTGTCATAGTCGCTGTGTTTTTAGGTCTGTATTGGCTCTCTGTGCCTGTATATATCGGCGAACGCGCTTTTATCAATATCTCAACAGTTTCATTCGCACCAATTTCAGATCCAGTACAAGTGACTTTTAAATTAGAGATAACACACCAGTCCACAACCGTTTGCCAAGATCCATTGCTATATTTGCGTGTTGCTGTAGAAAGAGGGATGTAACCTGAGGTATTGGCAAAGTCATCTTCGACTTTAATCCCGCTTGCAGCTCCACCGCCTGAGTTGACTATCTTGATAGAGTAATAAAACTCTTTATTCATATAGTTAATGTTGGAGCCCCAGTTCAAATCAGAAGACTTAGTGATACTTAGATCCGGCGCTCTATCCAGAATAGAAAAACTGGCGCTATTACTGGTGGACTCCCGTCCACCATGGGCAACAGTTGCCCAATTAACAGCACTTTGATTCACGGTTTTTGCTTTTGTTTTAATCGTCACTTGCCATATTTGCGATTTAGCGAAGCTATTTGAGATAGGTGTACAATCAAGCCTCTGAGCATCACCTGAGTTCAAAGCACAAGTAAAATGACTTGAACTGTAACTCACGTAGCTGAGCGCATCTGGTAATGTATCAATCAGAGACTCAATGGTCGTCGCCTCTGATGTATTGGTCACTGTAATTTGGAAATCGATCTCATCGTCAACGTAATAAGTAGTGCCATTTAGCAGCGTTTTACTCACTGAGACAAATGAAGTCTGTGCAACACTTGTTTTAACACTCGCACTGGCTTTATCGTTTGCCGTATTTAAATCTAACAAATCAGAGCTTACTTGCGCTGCTGTTGAAAATGTTGCCTCAGATGCAGGTGCATTGGCATATATCCTGACTACAGCGCTGTCATTTTTCACCATAGCACTTGTAGATTGGCAAGTAACCACAAGCGAAGTGACATTACATGACCAACCGGAAGGAGCTTGGGCTGTGATATTACTCATACCACTTGCCAAAGTCGTGCTCAAGTAAGCCGTTGTTACCGAGCTTGGGCCTAAGTGGGTAACAGTCACATCGTAGTAGTGACGTTCATTGACTTGTAAATTTAAAGGCCCATACCAAGAAGGTGTACCATCAGCTTTGTATTGCTTTATCGCAACACCTAAATCAGCATTTGGGTTAATGGATGTATTCACTGATGCTTGATCATTTGAGGCATCTATTTCTGCAGTATCACTACTAATGCTGCTGCTGGCTGTGACAGTGCCACTACTGACCTGGCTAACACGAGCTTGAATATTTAAAGTGGATGATGCTCCTGAAGCAAATGTAGCGATTGTACAGGTGAGTGTTTGGCTGCCCGAGCAGCGCCAGCCGTCAAAATCTACAGTGCTAGCATTTTCCCACGATGTAAAGCTTGGTAAGTTGAGCTTTACGACCGAATTAGCAGCAGCATCAGGACCATTATTTTTCACACCAATTTGATAAGTAAAAACCGTGTCTAAGTTAACCGACACAGGGTTTGCTAATAGCGAGGTAATTGCTAAATCAACACCCGCTACAATCGAAGTATTTTGGGTTTCAGTGTTGTTGAGTAGCTTATTGCTCGATTCATTGTCTGCGCTAATACGCACACTTGGTTCTATAGTATCGCCTGTCTGAGCGGATGTTTTAATGGTTACTTGCAGTGAATCACTCACTCGCCCAGATAGTTGGCCGATTGGACAAGTTAATTTACTTTTAGTTATACCGCCATCTTGATAGTTAGATTGAGTACAGGACTTAGAGCTGGATACAAAACTCGTCGTTGGCGGCAAAAAGAATTCGACAGATACATTATTCGCAGTATCTTCTTCAGAGTTAGTAAATTCAAGGTTATAGCGTACTTCTCCACCTCTAGGTACTGTCGTATCTAGATCTTCGAACGTAGAGATTTGTAGATCAACTGCAAATGCGAAGCTCGCAAAAAACAGAAAAAACCATGAGAAAAACGAAAATAAAAACTTCTTCAATTTCAATAACCCGAACAATATGCCAACACTCAGTCCGTTTTCACTGTGTCACTAATAAAAACGGATGAGAATTTTATTGAATATGGTTACTGTAATCCAGTGTAATTTCCCTTTTATAACAACATTTGTAAACAAGAACAGGACCCTAAAAGGGAAAACAACAACCTTAGGACTATGCGAATAATTTATTGCAATACTTTAGAGTGATATTCAGATAATTTATGCGCACTTCGCTTAGCTAAACTGTGCAATGATTGCCAATCAACACCCATCAAATCAAACATTGATAGACGTACATCTTGAAGCGCAACATGTAACATCATCATACCAAGTGCACTGGCTTCTTCTTCCAATTGAATTAGCTTTTCTTCTAGAGCTTCATATGCCTGAATATCAGCCAACCCACGCAGTTGAGCAAACTCATAATCTAAACGATCGTTTAAGTACATTAACTTTGCATTGAGCACTTGTGGACTCATAGTCTCAGTCAGCCCTTCAATCACTGAATAATCCAGGATATTTTGTTCATCTAAAAAGTGCTTAGCAGGCATCAGCAGTTGGCTAAGTAACCGCTCTAAGCGGGCTTGCTGGATGGGTTTTGCCATAAAATACTCAATCCCAGCTTCTCTATAGGCTCGCTGAGACTGCTCGTCTACATCACCTGTAATGGCAACAACGACCGGCGCTTGTTGAAACTGAAATTGTTTAAAAACATCTTGATACCAATCAAGCCCATGACCGTCACTTAAATGCATATCAAGAAACACAATATCAAATTGCCTATTCCTCAAAGCTGACTCTGCAGCAGACAAGGTCCCCGCAATTTCGTAACTTAGCCCCAATGAGCTCAAAAAGTGCTTTAATATTTCTTGGTTTAGTTGATTATCTTCAACGACCAAAATATCACCACATAGTTGAG
This sequence comes from Pseudoalteromonas umbrosa, assembly GCF_030125375.1. GTDB lineage: Bacteria > Pseudomonadota > Gammaproteobacteria > Enterobacterales > Alteromonadaceae > Pseudoalteromonas > Pseudoalteromonas umbrosa. The sequence goes on from NZ_JASJUU010000025.1 coordinate 14,669, forward strand.
CTTCAACATATTCCTCAGACAAACTCCCTTGCCCAGAATTCTGCTCGGCATTTGATAGGGTCAGCTCAATATCAAAATAAAAGGCACTACCTTGTCCCACTGTGCTGGAGACATGCAATTGGGTATTTAAAGCTTCCAAAATCTGCTGACATAACATCAAGCCGACTCCAGCGCTCTGTGCGATAGAACGAGCGGGGTCAAAAGATGAAAAAGGCTGGAACAACTGCTCAACCTGTCCTTGTGTCATTCCCTCACCAGTGTCTGTCACTTCAAAGCGTATGACACTGCCTTTATCACTAGTACTTTGCTGTTTGATAGACAACGTAATGTCACCGCTTTCTGTGTACTTAATTGCATTAGACAATAAATTCTTCACCACCAGCCCAATGCTATCTTGATCAACTAAAAACAGTTTGTCGCTTGAAAAACCAGTTAAGTGAGTACCTAGAGAGATCTCTCTGTCTTGAACTAAGGGCTGAAATTGCACAATCAACAGTTCAGCAAATTGTGCGAGGTTTAATGGCACTTGTTTGGAAGACTTTCCTCTGGCGTTAAGCAATACCTGATTGGCCAGATCGGCCAGTGACATTGCCGTAGAAATGATTACATCGCAATATTGACTATATTTTAACGGCTCTCTAGGCGCTTGTTTGATCAGTTCAGCATGCCCTACTATCGCGTTTAAAGGCGTTCTTAATTCATGGCTCAGCAAAGTTAGGAAACGCTCTTTTTTTTGTGAGTCTTGCTTAGCTTTTAAAGTAAGTTCTGCCAGTTCCTGCTCTTTACGGCAACTACACAGTAAACAAAGAGAAAAACACAATATAAGTGGCATTACGATAACAGACAGCGAAAAGAATTGATTCACCCAATTATTCGTGCCCATGGTATCTGTGTGCTCGAAGTTACCAAGCATGCTAAGCCGAAGTGTAAATACACTGAGCAGACAGATACAGGCTGTCGCAAAAGTCCAATGCGCCGGTGAAAAAGAGGCCGTACTTTTATTTTGGCCTAAAAATAATGCGCGTAAGCAAAGCACCATGGCGAGCAACCACACCAAATAATTGACGACCACTCTGACTAAAAAGCTCGGTTCAAAAAAAGTAAAGTATACAAAACTAGGAAAGAAAACGCAGGCGAGTATACCCCAAGGAAGTAGGTAAGAAACGACATTAAAGAAGCGTTCCACACCTCGAGTCAGCATGAACAACCCTAGTAGTATTAAGGTGTTGGGTACCATTATGGACCATATGGACGACAGCGATAATGACGCTTGGAACATACAAGCAATCGCGGCACAGGATACAAAACCAAACCAAAGTCGCGTACCTGGCGTCTTTTTATGGATCAACCAGTTCACCATCATAAACACGGCACATACGCAGGTTGTTAACGCCAAAATTTGTAATAGTAGTTTCGGATCGCCCATGAATTAAAAGTTACAATATTTTAATTTATTTCTAGTATTATATTACTAATAAAAACCACTAATAAAGAGGGAATGACCATTTATAGGTGCAAAATTTATTTAAAGCCAACCCTTTTGTCTTGCAATTCGGGCTGCATCAATACGGTTTGTCGCGTTTAGTTTAGCAATTGCGTCTGATAGATAATTTCTTACCGTCCCCTCACTCAAGTAGAGTGATTCAGCAATTTGCTTGGTTTTAAGGCCTTCGCCTGCAAGTCTTAACGCTTTTCTTTCTTTATCAGAAAGTGGATCGTTATCATCAAGCGCATTCATCGCCAGCTCTGGATCTATGACTTTTTGCCCTAAAGATACCTTTTTTAGCGCATTAACCAGATAATCACTGGGTGCTTCTTTGAGAATAAAGCCTTTTACATCAGATGCCATTGCGCGTCGAATATAGCCGCTACGAGAAAATGTGGTCATAATCACCACTTTTACTTTTGGGTGCTTTTCCTGTACTTCTTGAGCTAGTTCTAGCCCCGTCATATTCGGCATTTCAATATCGGTCAGCACAATGTCTGGGGAAGTGCTAGCCAGAAACTCTATCGCTTGCAGCCCGTCCTCAACCTGCGCAACAACTTCAAGTCCAACCTCTAAACTCAGTAACGCTGATATCGCATTTCTTACCAGCGCCTGGTCCTCGACCACCAAAATCTTCATCTCTACTCCTTATTGAGGAAGCTGTGCTACCAGCTTATAACCACCTGATTTGGTTACACTTAAATTACCGCCAAGCTCTTCGAGCCGAGATTTAATACCATTCAATCCATTTCCCCAGACAACTTTGCCTATTTGACCATCGTCCTCAAAAGACAGTTGGTGAAAATTATTTTGTTCGTGAAGGGAAATCTTCATCTGTCTAGCATCACTGTGTTTAATCACATTGGTCACAGCTTCTTTAGCGACAAAGCAAAAACAGCTCTCTTTCTCAGCGGAGAGTGGGCCACAATCAATCGTCTTTTGGACCTCAACGCCTTTATCTCTTAGTCGAGATGCCATTACATCTAGTTGTGCTGTTAACCCTAGCTGCTGCATACCGGATACTGCTTCTCGTACTTCTGATAAAGCAATACGGGCCAACTCTGCCACCTCTTGTGCTTCTGTTTCCGCTTTATCCAGCAAACCTGCTGCAATAAATTTACCCGCCAACTCTGACTTTAACGAAATGGAACTGAGCGAATGTCCGAGTAAATCATGTATATCCCTCGCAATCCGTTCACGCTCAGCAATCTTTGCTAATTGCTGGATCTGTTCTTTACTTTGTCGTGTCTCGTTGCTGTGGACTCTATCTTTATACTCTACGTATCCAAAACTAAATAACCCCAAGGAAACTACCAATGCTGGTCCAAGGAAATACGCCCAGTTATCAACCGAGATAAACAACACAGTCACCACAGCAATGGAGAGCACGAGCAACGTAAACAAAAGCCAACGAGCAAAACCAAGAAAACAAAACCCGATAAAATATGCAATATAGCCAAATAACGTACTCGTTCCTGGTGTGAACTGAGTTGCTAATATGCAGGTCAATACCATTATGATAATAAAGGGAAGTACTTTACTTGATGGGTATTTCAATGCTCTGCAGTAAATGAAGGTAAATACAATATAAGCAATTACCTCATATGCGATTTCAGCACGAGTATGTATATTCCAGCTTCGATACAGCGGGAAAAAATAAAATACTGAAAAAAATAAATGACCATAGTTGCCCAAAAAATGCCTGCTTGGTCTCGCAATATGCATTGAATGTGTAAAATGTCCGACGCCGAGATTCATGCCTGTTACTTTTCTAAGGTATATAGAATGTGATTTTTAATTTAACATGCTCGTGCTGAATCACTCAGTGACAGTTGTCACTTAATTGAAATTAATTTAGCAAACAATAAAAGATAAAAACTATGCAGCAACATCAATCGGCACTTATAAACTTACACCTCGCTGTTTTTCTGTTTGGCGGCACTGCCCTTTTCTCTAAACTCATCGCGCTTCCAGCCCTTGATATAACCGTTTATCGCACGGCCATCGCATTTATCGCGTTAACGATCATTCTCAAAATGCAAAACAAGCACCTTAAGCTTGATCAAAACAAAGACTATTTTATTGTTATCGGGTTAGGCGTCATTATTGGTATTCACTGGGTCACCTATTTTGCCGCGATGCAAATGGCAGGCATTGCTACAGGCATCATTGCCTTTTTTACCTATCCCGTGATCACTGTTTTGCTAGAACCGCTGTTTAGCAAAACACGTCTGAAGCTTGCCGACTTGTTGATTGCTACCATGGTGATTTTTGGTATTTATTTAATGATGCCTAATACTGATCTAGGCGACCAAGTGACCTTCGGTATTTTAACCGGCGTGCTGTCTGGAGCATTTTTTGCCATGCGTAACCTGCTACAAAAAAAGTACTTTTCACAGTATGGCGGCCCGCATACTATGCTTTATCAAACTTTAACCGCCGCGGTTGTTTTGTCAATGTTTGTTGACACCACACCAACGGGCTTACCATTACAAGACATCTACTATCTGCTCTTGGCTGGCGTAGTATTCACAGCAATTCCTCACTCATTATTTGCTAGCAGCTTACGCTACTTGAGTGCAACCACAGCTGGACTAATTTCATGCTTGCAGCCCTTGTATGGCATTGTATTGGCTTATATGCTGTTATCTGAGACAACCAGTATGACAACACTTATTGGCGGTATATTAGTAGTCAGTGCCGCTTTTTATGAAACTTGGTCAATAACAAGGAATAAATGATGATCCAAGTATTTGCACACCGCGGTGCCAGCGGCATGTATCCCGAAAACTCGCTAAGTGCAATTAGCGCAGCTTTAGAGGTGGGTGTACATGGTATAGAGCTTGATGTACAAAGCTGTCGTGATGATTATGCAATCATTCATGACACATGGTTAGACCGAACAACGAACGGTAAAGGGATGGTAAAAAATGCGTCTAGAGTAGAGTTAAACAAACTGGATGCTGGTAATGGTGAGGGGATCCCAACTTTACAAGATGTCTTTAACCTTGTTGGAAAACAGGCAGATATCAACCTCGAGCTAAAACATACTTACAGCCTAGATAAATTCGTCAACTATATAGAAAAAAACGTGCAAGAAGGCATTATAGAGCGCTCACAGCTGATCCTGTCTTCTTTTGATCACCACCAACTTGCTTGGCTCAAGCAAAAACTCCCTTGGGTTAAGATTGGCGCTTTAACTGCATCCATCCCATTGCATTATGCCGAATTTGCACAGCGTCTGCATGCATACAGCATTCATATAGATAAAAACTTCATTAATCATGAATTTGTTCAAGATGCAAAGCAAAGGGGCCTGAAAATCTATACTTATACGGTAGATAAGCAGCAAGACATAGAACAAGTGCTAGAGATGGGCGTGAATGGGATATTTAGTAATTATCCATGTCATGCAAAAATGGTCATCAATAAATGGCAGAACAAGTAACTTTTACCGCCATTTTTGAATAAGGCACGCTATTTTACAAAAAATAGCGTTTAGCTGGGAAACCAGCGCTTACAAGCTTAAATAATTCCACTAAATGGTATATTTTAATAAGACTGATCGTAAATTTCTGGCCCAAACTATAGATTGAGTCAGTATTTACCCAATTGGCGAGTGATAGCCTATGACGAGTTTGTACATGCGGATATATAATTTAATTGAAGAGTCTTTGTTTTATACATTAACCCGAAAAATTTTCGGTAACCTTGGGTTTCTATTTGTATTTCAACTACTCACATTAGGCTGGCTCTATTCATATTTGAGTGACTCTGGTAGCAAATTTGGTGGTTTTTGGCTACTCGCATTCGCCTCTGTCGCCGCTTTCATATTCACCTTCTTTTACATGCGCTTTTTGATCGTACGTCCGGTGCAAGCTATGCGAGACAGGTTAGAACAAATAAATCGCCAAGATGGAAATTTATCAGCGCAGCTTCCTCAATTTACTTATGATGAATTTAGAGATCTCAGTGCGCAATACAATACCTTTACTACTCACCTAGGCAATCTACTAGGGAATACCTATAAAAGCGCTGAAGCCGCCACGGCGAGCAATCAGCAAGTAACCTACTCTATGACCAACACAGTATCCGTGGGTGCACAGCAAATTAATCAAGGCGACACCATTATCGCAGCCAGCGATCAGGTAACACACAGCCTACAAAGTATTGTGAGTAATACCGACCAAGTTTATCAAGCCAACACTGAGAGCTTGCACTTTGTTAGAGGCTCGTCTCAGTCTTTATTGACGCTGGTTAGTGAAGTGCAGCAGATCACGACATTACTCGGGAACTTCTCTACGACTGTCGCTGGACTCAAAGAGAATAGCGATAATATCCGTAATATTCTCAAAATGGTTGAAGAGTTTTCTGATCAGACGAACTTACTTGCGTTGAATGCTGCAATTGAAGCAGCCCGTGCCGGTGAAGCCGGTCGCGGATTTGCGGTCGTAGCAGATGAGGTGAGAAACTTATCGGTTAAAGTGAATGATGCCACAAGGCAGATCAGTGACTTTATCAACCAAATGGATCACCTTGTCAGTGAAACACATCAGGAGTCAGAACAACTGATCTCTCATTCGAGCGGTGCAGAAAAAGCCATTAGCGAGACTTCTCAAGGTTTTGCTGATATGAGCGAGGACTTTGAGCGCAACCAGTCACAGCTAGAAGAAATTGTCAGTGCCGTACATCAGCTGGAAGAAACACAAAACCACACCCACCAAGCTGTGCAGCAAATTGTCGAATTAGGCCAAACTGCAAAAGAGCAATTAGATACTGCACTCAGTGACTGTCAACATGCTCACCAGCTTACAGCCACCACACAAAAAGAGTTGCAGCGATTTATTTAATAAAAAAGCTCAGCAAATGCTGAGCTTTTTTGTATCCACCGTACTTTAGGCACGTTCAATATCAAAGGCAATAACTTCCTTTATCTCGCGCTTGTCTGTGGCCAGCATCACCAAGCGGTCAATGCCCAAAGCAACCCCTGCACAATTCGGCAAGCCTTGATCTAGTGCGGCTAAAAAACGCATATCTTTATCTACGGTAGGCAAATTCATTTGCTGGCGCTGCAAGTTATCTTCATCAAAGCGCTTACTCTGCTCCTCAGCATCAGTCAGTTCATTGAAGCCGTTAGCCAGTTCCATCCCTTTGTAGTAAAGCTCAAAACGCCCCGCTACTCGCTTATCTTGTTCATTTAATTTAGCCAGTGCAGCTTGTGATGCAGGAAAGTGGTACACAAAACAAGGAATATCTTGTCCAATCTGAGGTTCAATTTCCATGCAAAACAGCAGCTGTAACAAAGGGTCAATTGTGGTTTCTTCGTCAGCAATGTCTTTATAGCCATACTCTGCACAGACTGCTTTCAATGATTCCAACTCTATCGTTAACGGATCGATGGACAAATATTGCTGAAATGCCGCTTGGTAACTTATTCTTTGTGCTTTATCACAAGATAAAATGCACTGCATAAGCGCATCAATTTCATCCATCAATAAATGCTCATCAAACCCTGGGCGGTACCACTCGAGCATGGTAAATTCTGGGTTATGATGACGGCCTGACTCTTCGTTTCGAAACGCTTTGCTAATTTGATAAATCGCACCGCTACCCGCTGCAAGTAAGCGTTTCATCGCAAACTCGGGGGAGGTCTGTAAATACAGAGGCAAACCTTGAGCATAACTCGGCCCAACAAACTGCGTTGAGAATGTCGCCAAATGAACATCCGTCACTGACGCCTGACTTAAACTTGGCGTTTCCACTTCATAGACATCACGCTCCGCAAAAAATGAACGGATACTTGCCAGCACTGCAGCACGCTGTTTAAGGGTTTCAATTTGCGCACTCGGCGCCCACTTCACCTCATTCATGGGTTACCTCAGATAATATTTATAACGACAAAAAAAATCTCGACCGAAGCCGAGATTTTCTTACGTCAAAGTGATTAAGTAAATAATTACTTAACGCGGCTCACATATTCGCCAGTACGCGTATCAACTTTGATCACTTCACCAATTTGTACAAACAGTGGTACACGTACAACCGCACCGGTTGTTAGTGTCGCTGGCTTACCACCAGTACCCGCTGTATCACCTTTTAGGCCAGGATCTGTATCTGTGATCTCTAGTTCAACAAAGTTTGGTGGTGTTACTGCAATTGGGTTACCGTTCCACAGTGTGATTGTACAAACGTCGTTTTCAACTAACCACTTTACATTGTCACCTAAAGCTTTTTCGTCAGCTGCGATCTGTTCAAATGTGTCGTTGTTCATGAAGTGCCAGAATTCGCCATCTGTATAGAGATAAGCAAGATCTGTTTCCATCACGTCTGCGCCTTCCACAGAGTCGCCTGATTTAAACGTTTTTTCTAATACTTTTCCTGAGATCAACTTACGGATCTTAACGCGGTTGAAAGCTTGGCCTTTACCTGGTTTAACCATTTCGTTTTCTAGGATCGTACAAGGCTCGCCATCAATCATAATTTTTAGGCCGCCCTTGAACTCGTTGGTGCTATAATTCGCCATCGTATCCTCTAATCATCGTATTTCGAGTAATAAACCTGCTAATGATACAAATAAATGAAGTAAATTTGCATACTAACTGGCAAAAAGAATTGGCGAATGTCGTTACTTGCCCAGATACACTACTCAAAATGTTGGGCTTGGAGTCTCATTTCAGTGCAAAAGACCTCGCTGCTAAGCGGCTTTTCCCTGTACGTGTGCCAAGACCCTTTATTGCCAAAATGCGCTACGGTGATCCCAATGACCCGCTGTTATTGCAAGTAATGCCACTGCATCAAGAGTTTATCGCCGCCTCTGGATTTAACAAAGACCCGCTCGAAGAGCAAGACGCACCTGTGCCAGGCTTGCTACATAAATACCAGTCTCGGGTGCTGCTAATGCTTAAAACAGGGTGTGCAGTAAACTGCAGATATTGCTTTAGACGTCACTTCCCCTATCAGGATAACCAAGTCAACAAACGTGCGCTTGCACCGATATTTGAGTACTTGGTTGAGCACCCAGAAATTAATGAAGTGATTTTAAGCGGTGGCGATCCACTGATGGCCAAAGATAACATGATCTGTTGGCTATTAGATGAATTAGAAGCATTGCCTCAGATAAAACGTATTAGGATACACAGTCGTTTACCCGTGGTTATTCCTGCAAGAGTGACCGATGCACTGTGCGATCGACTGGCAAACAGCCGTCTCAAAGCCATTTTGGTTAATCATATTAATCACCCAAATGAAATAGACGATGATTTCAAGGCAGCGATGAGTAAACTTAAACAGGCCGGTGTCACGCTATTAAACCAAGCGGTATTACTCAAAGGTATCAATGATTGTGCTCAAACACTTTCTGCGCTAAGCGAAGCTTTGTTTGACAGTGATATTCTGCCTTATTACCTGCATCTACTTGATAAAGTTGAAGGAGCCAGTCACTTTGATATGAGTGAGTCTGAAGCGATTGAATTGGTTGCTCAAATGCTAGAGATATTACCAGGCTTTTTGGTACCCAAGCTGGTGAGAGAAATCGGCGGCAAACAAAGTAAGACGCCGATTGATTTGCATTTAAATTAAAATGCGAACATCAACGTATATTAAGCATATACATTTATGTTGTTGCCCAAGGTTGCCGTCACTGACTTAGCTGGAGTTTGCGCTGCCGCAGAACTCCCTGCTGATTCAATTAACGCTAGGGCTGCTCGTCCATCTGCCTGCTGTTGCTTTTTAGCCAGAGAAGCACTGTATACTTCGCCACCTGGACCAGCGCCAGACATAGCAGGAAGGTTACTTCCGGAAATATTCATAGGTATTCACCTGACAAGTTTGATGGATCCGAGTAAAATATCGGCCGATTTACTTAAGACTTTAGGAAAAACATGCAAGCAATCATCGAAAAACTCAACGAAAATTTAAAAGTTGTTTATCGTCAAGCACTTGATGCAGATAAAAAATTAGATGAACTACAGCAGCAAGGGCATGGTAAATTCGCATCACTGTTCACTAAAGAAGCAGGGTTTGGCTTTGAAGCAAAGCGATTTAAGCCCTATGTGCTTGATGTTGCAGCAGATGTAGATGCATTAAGTAAATCAGAACAATTAGATGAAGAGCAACTGAAAAAGACTGTATTTAAGTTACAACAGTTGTTGCAACTATTAGCGACATTCAAATAAAAAGAGCGCCTCAGCGCTCTTTTTATTTATTCGCGGTGCCAAACACCGGCGTAACCTCATCTTCAAACCAATCGCTTAATAACCGCTTGTCATAATAAAACTCGGTGTCTCTACCAAACTTGATTCTATCCATAAAGCTCATGTCTTTTAAAACTTTAGATTTCGCTTCCACCATTACGTTACCTGATTTGTCGGTCACGCTATAACTAATTTTTAAACGTGGAAAATAAATAGGTTTAATGATGCGAATATCATTCATGTTAAATCTAACATCACCTGCTAAATCAATGTCTTCAAAAGTCATCGCTAACGTATAGCCTTCTGGCATGTCTGAGGCTAGCTTATTCAAATGCGCATCAAACTGCTTTGCGATACGCTTGTGATATCCGCCACGAGTCTCTTTTGCAGGAAACACATCTCTATACTCTTTAAAGTCTAGCCATGTTACTTTTGCCTCTCCAGCACTAGCCATCATCGGCATTAAAAGTGCCACAACGGCATATTTGAAAAGTTTCATTATTTGCTCCTCTGGTTAGCCTATGTGTTCATATTCTGCTCACTACGCTGAACGAAAACTTAAGGGTTACATTCATTAACAGGCTTTTACCGGCGTTCACCTTTTATACCGAGTGAACGCCATATCACCATTAGTTTTGTACCTTTATTCTATAAAATAACGCATAGAGTACAGGCACAATACCAAGTGTTAGTAAGGTAGAAAACAGCAAACCGCCCATGATCCCAAGTGCCATCGGCTCCCACATTTCTCCTCCACCCAAATACAATGGGATAAGACCAAACACGGTCGTTGCAGTCGTTAATAAAATCGGTCGCATACGTTGCTGTGCGGCTGAGATAATCCCCTCCACAGGATTATTCGGTGTATTCTCAAGCTCAATTTTAATCCGCTCTAACAATACAATTGCATTGTTTATAACAATACCTGCCAAAGAAATAATGCCAAGTAAAGTCATGAAGCCAAAAAATGACTGCCCTACTAGTAGACCCAAGATCACGCCAATAAATCCCAATGGAATTGTAGTCAGCACAATAATTGACTTACGGATCGAGTTAAATTGACCTATCAGCAAGATAACGATAATAAATACCGCTATAGGCATTTTATCTGCAATAGACTGATTAGCTTTACCAGAAGACTCTGCCTCACCACCCAATTCATATGAGTACCCAAATGGCCAGTTTTGCTTTTGCTCTTCCAACCAAGGCACTAATGCTGCAAATCCTTCGTTCGCCGTAATGCCATCAAGCTGCGCACCCACTGCAACAGTTTTTAAACGGTCACGTCGTAAGATCTGAGCACTTTCCCAAACCACTTCAATATCTGCAACCTGTTTTAAAGGAACCGATGCACCCGTAGCTTGTGAATAAACCATCATGGCTTCCAATTTGCCAATATCATCTCTGTCAGCGGCTACAGAGCGCAAGGTAACAGGTATTAACTCATTTCCTTCGCGGTATTGTGTAAGCTCCAAGCCACTAAAGCCTGTTTGTAATGAACTTGCGATATCTTTGCTCGATACACCCACACGTCGAGCACGTGTTTGATTAATTTTGATCTGTACCTTTTTACTTGGCAAACCCCAATCATCACTGATTGCTTTAAGCCCCGGAGTCTCCGCCATTTTCGCCTTCAACTGGTCGACAATCGCCATCAAGGTATCTTGATCATCACCAGAAAGCCGGATCTCTACCGGGTTAGCTATCGGTGCACCATTTTCAATCTTTCGCTGCTTAATCAATAAGTCAGGGTGTCGACTTAAAGCATACTGCTCAATATCTAGCATCAAATCATCAATCAGTTGATACGAAGTGGTACTGACAATCATCAACGCATAGTTTGAACTCGTTGGCTCTGGCGTATGAGTTAATAAGAATCTGGGACCACCATTACCAACATAACTGACCCACTGCGTAACCCCCTCAAGACGCTCGGTTGATACCAATAGCTCATTTTGAATATAAGCTTCCATGTCTTTTACCAAAGCTTCGGTTGTTTCTAACCGAGTACCGATTGGCAGCTCTAACTCAACTTTAAAATAGTCACGATCTGAAGGTGGGAAAAATAGTTTCGGAATTAACTGCATGCCTTGCAGCGCAATAAAAAATGCAGCCACACATGCCATCAACGTGGTCCAGCGGTGGCGGATCATGGTGGTTAAAAGGTTTTTATAAGTTAAATACACACCCGTGTTGTAATCAGCAGCTTGTGATTTCACACGTGTAAAGTACACACATAACATAGGGATCATAGTCATGGCCAGCAACCATGAACATAACAAAGTAATGGTCACAACCTTGAACAATGAAGCCGTATACTCACCTGTCGATGATTCAGCTAAAAAAATGGGTAAAAACGCAGCCCCAGTGGTCAACGACGACACTAACAAAGGCACTTTTAATTCATCTGCCGAGTCAACCGCAGCATCTATCGAAGCCTTGCCGCGCTCCATTTGTACCATGATGTTTTCAGACATCACGATACCATTATCGACCAACATCCCAAGCGCGATAATGAGTGCAGCTAGTGAAATTTGATCAATACTAATATGGAAAAATGACATTACCAAAATACCAAAGACCATACTCATTGGAATAAGGCTGGCAACAATAAGGCCTGTTCTTAGCCCCAAAGTAAATAACATCACTAAGGTAACAACCAATACCGCTTGCAAAAGATTGGAGACAAAGTCACTGACCTTTTGTTCGACTTCTTTAGGTAAGAAAGAAAGCAACTTAAATTCAACGCCAATGGGATAAACACTTTCTAAGTAATTCAGGGTTTCTAGTACTTGCTCGCCCAAAGCAATATTATTACCGCCTTGTCGCATAGAAATGGCGATCGTTAAACCTTCATCTAAGCCCACTCGTACCTTAGACTTTGCGGGGTCTACATAATCACGATAAACAACGGCAATATCAGACAGTAGCAATACCTGTTCGCTACCCGGTACATTAATGATGGTATTGGCAATATCTTCTACTGACTCAAAATTGCCGCTCGGCTCAAGTGCGAGAGTTTCATCATTGATATAAATAGAACCACCAGGGTTAACAATATTACGTGAGGCAAGCTGCTCTTTCAGCTGGTTAGGTGAAATGCCAAGGGCACCAAGCCGCGCGTTTTCAAATTCAATAAATACACGCTGCTCTTGGTTACCATAAATTTCTACCTTTGCTGCCTCGGGTAATCGTAACAAGGTGTCCCTCACCTGTTCAGCGACATCTTCCAATTCGCGATAGGTATACCCTTCTGCGGTAAGCCCAATAACAATACCGAACACATCCCCAAATTCATCGTTTACAATAGGAGTTTGCGCATCACTGGGTAAGTCTTTTTCAATACTCTGGATCTTACGCCGTAGGTTATCCCAGATAGGGCGCATATTCTTATAGCTTTCCTTGATATTAACGCTAACGATAGATACGCCTGTTTTGGAGGTGCTACTGACAAAATCTAATTCTGGGATCTGCTGTACAACCTTCTCTATTTGGTCGGTGACAAGCTCTTCTACTCGCTGTGGGCTAGCTCCGGGGAAGTAAGTAACCACTTGCGCCGTTCTAATAATAAAACCAGGATCGTAATCTTTTGGCATTTTATTAAACGAGATGATCCCAAAAAATAGCAATGCAGCTATCAGTACCCAAGTTGTCCGATTATTTTCTAATGCAAGTCTGGTTATATTCACTGGACCTCCTTGTTAAATTTTACAAGTTGGCCTGCGCTCACTTTACTCATACCAGCAGTAACAACATAAGCGCCTTCAGATACTCCACTGATAACTGGGAAACCTAGGGTAGAAACCTCACCAATCACAACAGGGTTTTTCTCAATTTTTCCTTTACCTGCCCCAGCAGACTCCACTGTCCATACAAAATTACCGGATGCATCTTTGAGCACAGTTTTTATTGGTAAGTAGAGACCACTTTTATTCACATCAGCGCCTTTGGCAAGCACCTTTGCTGTCATGCCCGGTAAGATGTTGTAACCCTCAGGGCGCGTCATGCTGAGAGTAACCTCATAGGCTTTTGTTACCTCATCAGCTTGTGTGCTCACTTCAACAAAGTCTAATGGAAAGGTTTTATCAGGGATCCCTGAAAACTCTGCAATAATGTGTTTAGGCGCATCTTTTGAGACTTTAATCATTAAGCTCTCGGGCACATTGACCTTAAGCGTTACATGCTTGATATCTTGCAGTGTTGCAACAACTTGCTTGGCTTGCACCTCTTCAAAACGCTCTATGTAAGTGCGTGCCACAACACCCGAAAATGATGCTTTTAAGCTTGTGTAAGACAAGTTGTTTTTTGCATTCGCCAATTTACTTTTTGCACTAGTAAAGTGGGACTGTAGTTGGTCATAATCAGATTGCGAAATCGTACCGGATTTAATAAGTTGTTTAGCACGCCTAAAGTCAGCCTGTGCTTTATTATAATTAGCCTGCGCTTCATCTAAAGAAAGTTTGTATTCTGTTGCATCTAACTTAGCAATAACATCACCAAGCTGAATTTCTTGCCCCTGCTTTACTAACAACTCGGTAACTTCACCTGGTACTTTAAATGATAGATCCGCAGAAGATGCAGCATCAACCACCGCAGGGAATTCCACCAAAGGACCATCGACTTGTGAAGACAGCAATAATGTCCTCACTGGACGAAGCTGCTCTGATTGCTCTTGCTCTGATTTTTGCTCTGAACAACCAATTAATGCCAAGCAAAATATTGCCATAACACCTAGCTGCTTGCCTTTTATTATCTTCATAAAAGCTCCTTTAGTTTTACTGAACATTACGATGTTGAGTCATCGCAGTAACAAAATTATCTATCCAAACATCAAGTACGGCCTTAACCGTTTCAACATTCTCAGTACCATCAGCCTTCAGTACCGAATCCAATTCTTTATGTGCAGTCATCATTACCACTGGTGCCTTCCGGCTCCCTAAATAGAACGCTGACTCCAGTGACACATGTGTTAAAGCCTCGGTTTGCTCTGTCGCGGCTAAATACGCAGTTTTGCCCGCGTTATACACTAATCTAATAGGTACAAAGTCTCTTACTTGTAATGAAATGGGTTCAAATTGCACATCAGTAAAAGCGCCTTCAATTGTCAGTACAGTGTCATCTGCACCTTCGGGTTTTGTCGTTACAACTTTATAGTAAGGACTCAGTTTGATTTGCATTTGCGACTGCATGTAATGACTTAGCTTAGCAACATGCTGAGGGTTAATGTTTAAAAACTCTGATTCAGAAGCGTTAATCCACACTTCAAACTGAGGAATATAGAGCACTTCGATTTTACTTAACACTTCTCTATTGAATGTGTTATCGACGAATAAGTTGGTGTCTTCGTAGTCATCAGAGGGGAGTAATACATCATAATTGGGTAAAAAACCTGAACGCGTATTATTTGAGCTCGAAGCACAGGCGGATAACATACATACCAAAGCGACAATCAATACTACTTTAAACCAAGTCATAAGCTGCTCCATATTCAATTCATTTCCAGTGGTTTTAACACAATCACAAGCAAGCCTCTGATCTCTTTTGAAATCAAATGTAACCTGTGAATACAAATAAATTTAAGTTCTTAAATTAAGACGAATAGCTCAGACTGCGAATCATGGATTTAGTGCAAAATAATTTTTATTTTTGCTTAACAAGCACGTATTCCAAAGCTGATGTTATATTTATGTAACGTAAGTATATGATATGGAAGTATAGCTTAAAAGGGGTCTGTTAATTTATAAAAATAGTTTTGGTGGGATAAGCTGAAATATAAGACCTCAGCTTATCAGGCAATCAAAAAAACGTTACAGGTTACCGCGGATCACACCGACAGCGAGACCTTCAATATTGAAAACTTCTTGCTCTAGGTCAACTTCAATCGGAGAGAAGTCTTCATTCTCAGCATGTAAGAATACTTTTTTGCCGACTTTTTCAAAACGCTTAACGGTGACGTCTTCCTCAACACGAGCAACAACAACTTGCCCGTTATTGGCAACTTGTGTTCTATGAACAGCAAGCAAGTCACCATCCATTATACCGATATTTTTCATGCTCATGCCATTAACACGAAGTAGGTAATCAGCAGATGGCTGGAACATACCTGGATCTACTTGGCAATGATTCTCTATGTGCTCTTGCGCCAAAATAGGCTCACCAGCAGCTACTCGGCCTACCAGAGGCAAACCAAGTTGCTCTGGCTCATCCGCTTCGACCAAACGAATACCACGACTGGCGCCAGGTACCATTTCGATGACCCCTTTTTTAGCAAGCGCTTTCAAATGCTCTTCTGCCGCATTGGCACTGCGAAAACCAAGAGACTCGGCAATTTCCGCACGAGTCGGTGGCATACCTGTGTCTTTGATAAAAACTTTGATCAGTTCGAATACTTGTTCTTGTCGTTTTGTTAAAGGTCGCATATAACTGGTTTTCCATACAGTGCATTTACTGTGAGTATATACAGTTAAAATTAAATCGCAATGCTAAACCACTAATACTTGTCTGAATCACGAAAACTATTTAGAGCGAGAAAGCAACCTTAAGAGAACATTACTTTATGAACCCAACAGTGTAACTAACAATTTTTCTTAATCACTAGTAGTAAAGCTAGGATATAAACTTACATCTGAAGCCATGATGGTAACAATAAAATCTTTAGGCAGTTAATGATAATTGACACCGCCCTCAAGTGCTGGGATTCTCAAACTTATCTAGTAAATATAATTTAAACCCCTTACAGAGTTAAAACCAGATCCTAATAAAAACATAAAACCGATTAAAGCCAACATTTGAATACTAAGTTTATTTAGAAGAAGAAAATAATAAAAAGTTCAAAACTCACATCTTGTTTTATTTATATTAAAAAGAACAGAATTTAAAAAACTAAGATTAAAACATCAGATTTAAAAGCATAGACAGCTTTTTCGATGAGCTATTAGATACAGGCTTTATTAAGTTAAAGTTGTATAAATACTTGGACATGCTCTAGTACCTTTCACTTACAAGCTTTGAAGAAGCTATCAGCGACCTGTTATGTCACGTAAGCTATATCATAATTTATAATTTTGATATTTTTCCTTTTAAGCTTTCATAAAACCCATTTATTTACTTGTTTATATAAATAGACCTAGTGACATTTTCATCATGTAGTATAAAAAAATAAAGCACCACAAAAATAAAAATTAAAAACAGCCGGATCAACCTATAAAAACCATATATAGAATATAGAAAGTGACTAGATACTTGTAGCCTTCAATAAATAAAGTTTTAAGATGTAAAAAACTCTGGTTATAACTAAAGTTACATATCTTCTTGTAAAAGTGCCGACTTTCGACCTTCAAAAACTACTCCATAATTCTCATAGGGTAGACACTACAACATATTGTATTACATAACATGGCCAAGTATACGAGCTTAATAGACAGTAACTTTTGTCAAAGCCGATAACCGTTTTATCTTATCCTGTCGTTCAAAATTAGCGACAGCGAACGCAGTGAGTACGCTCTTTTTGCGCAAGGTGAAATGAGCCGTTTTAACCACTGCTAAGGGACTTAAACGCAAAAAAGCCCGACTCTTTCGAATCGGGCTTTCTTTTATTTGGCGCTTTTGGTGCGCTACGCAGTAGAATGTCCTACTTTCACATGGGAAAGACTCGCCGTCCGCCCCACACACTATCATCGGCGCTATCGTGCAAAAGGTTAGCGACAGCGAACG
>NZ_JASJUU010000026.1 GCF_030125375.1 Pseudoalteromonas umbrosa
TTGCCTCTTGGTTTATCAATTGGGAGATCTGGGCGTGCTGCTGAGAGTGTGGTGTGTTTTGCAAATCAATAATCGGCATAGAAAACAAGTGTGCAGCGTCTTGCACAACCTGTATCGGTCCGTCATCGGTATCACGATATACGGTGCGCAACACTTGATGACGCTGAATAATTTCTGAGATCACCGCCTCAGCTCTAGCAACATCAAACACTCCCGTGATTTTAACGGCTTTAGTAATGTTATACTGCGCACTTTGCTCGTTCATTTTCTCAATAAACCACATTCTTTTTTGAGAAAATGACAAGTTGGCTTGTTCGATTCCTGTAGCTGTTAGTTTGCCGTACACCTTATCAAGCTTTGACTCACTCTTTTCTAAGTAGCGTAATAACCCTTGCTTATTTTCCCTTATAAGTTCAATTGTACTGGGGCTAATTTCATTATCACTAGATATCGCAAGCTGATCGTTTTCCAGATTTAGTGTGATACCTTCAGAAATACATCGAGATAATAACTCTTTTAAGTCGCTCACTACACCAGCTCCTTTGAAATTGATTCTTCGAAGATCGCTACGTCAATAGCCCCTCTGCTTGAATTTATAACTTTGTCTTGATCTAGAAATGATGCTCGAACGAATGCCCCATGATATTCAGTATTAAAGTTGAACACCCCCCAAACAAACGACTTTTTAATCATATTGAATGGATAGCTAAATATTTCAACAGCATCGGGCTCAAAATATTGCTGCGCTATCCACTTTTCATCATCATAAAGTTCATTGACTAAATTTTCCCATTCTTCATCAGTGCTACTTAACCCAATCACGACATCTTTACCTGAGGAAGAAAAAGCCTGTTTTAAAACAAATGAGTCTTTGTTCTGAATTAGCAGTGCTTTCGCTGTTGATACTTCTCCTTGCCACGAAACGCTTCGATTATTCGACTTAAAGGTGAACGGAATATATTTATGAATGAAAGCCCTTTCGTCAGCGCTCAAACTTTGCTGCACATAGTCTTCATAAACAAGCGCAAATAAGTGCTTCGCGCCAAAAAGAGCAAAGCTCATGTCATCAGGGAAGACCATCTTATTCCTGTAGCTTGCATCAAGCAAACACAGATAAGTTTCGTCTGTAATATCGCGCTTTGAAAGGCCGTTGAACACCATTGCACCTACTTTTTTGCCATCTACTGTGACAGTGCCATCTTCACCTTGAACAATTGACTTAGTGGTAGAAAAAAAGATTAATTGAGCCTGACTGTTCATTTTCACTGCCGTCTCTTCAAAAATCTTTTTGATATCTACTAATCTAGATTCTTCAAGTTTATCGATGTAGATAAACACATTGCCCTGTTTCTCTCCCAACCTTTCTTCCATTGCCGTGATCAAAGAAGCCATTGCTCCTTCTAGTATTGGTCGGTACGCAATCGGCGTTATCGTATCTAGCTGTGCTAAACGCTGCTGCATATCCTGCTCTAAGAAGTCCATGGTCCATCCACCAATACTTGAACCTGAGTTTATTTCTATGACTTTGAATGTTTCATTACTTATCACCAAATCAAGCCTCAGCAATAAACCAAGCAGATCATCATAGTTACTCAGGTTTTGTATACTTTGCTCTATTAACTCATTGTCTTCTTTTAATGCAGCATACGATTTGATCTGACTTCTGAAGTTAACCAGTACTTTTTTAAATATCCTGACAATCTCTTTATTTATCCATTGAGATTCAGACACAAACTCGCTACTTACGATTGTAGGCCAATTCTCAAACGGGCAATCAAAAAAGTCTTTCGCTCTTTCAAAATAAGGCGTGTCTAAGTTGATAGAGTAACTTTGTAAATTCGGCTCAGATTCTAGCGTATTTAATAATTGCGCATTAGCTGATGATAGGTATTTACTCATATCTTGTGTTCTATTTTCTTGGATATTTTTATTATTCATATGACGACCTTATACTTAGAATCTGTTTTCTTATTCACAGTATTCAACTGTGTATTTATATCTATTACTTTTGCCAAAGTTTTTAATGTGCTGTTTTTAAAAAGTGTTTTTACATCAATACTACAGCCAAACTCTTCTCTGATTTGAGTACTTAGCTTTACAACAAGTAAAGAGTGCCCACCAAGCTCAAAAAATGAGGAACTACGACCAATTAACTGAGCTTCAACATTTAATAACTCCCCCCAGATACTTGCCAACAAACACTCGGTATTTGTCTCTGGTTCAACTCTTTGCTCTGCCAATACAGTGTTCAACTCTGCCAATAATGCGCTTTTATCTACTTTTCCATTTGCTCGTAGCGGCATTTTCTCTATCACCACCACTCTTGATGGCAGCATGTAGCTGGGTAAAAATGTACTGAGTTGCTGCTGAACATACCCAGTAGTTAACACATCAACAGCCTCAGTATTTGAGCTACTGACAAAAGCAATTATAAACTGCTCTTGATGCAGGACGACTTTAACTTGCTCGACTAAATCAAGCTGTTTTAACCAGTACTCGATTTCAGGCAACTCAATTCGATGTCCTCTTATTTTCACCTGATCATCTCGACGTCCAAGACATTGAATTTTTCCATCAGGGGTCTCTACCCCCAAATCCCCGGTGAGATATGCCTTACCTATGCGAGAGTCAATAAAGCCACCTTTAATAATTGGATCTGTGTATCCTGTTGCCACCGGTGCCCCCGCAATCATAATCTCACCCACTACTCCTGCTGGCAATAACTCACCGTTTAACCCTGTAATTGCGACATTACAATTGGCTATTGCATTACCTATTGGCACAAATTTTTCAGTCCCTTCTAAAGTAACTAGTTCATATAACACATCCGACATTAATTCAGTTGAGCCGTATAAGTTAAAAAGCTTGGTACTGGCATTAAACCTTAAAAATTCATGTGCCGTTTGTTGCATAAGCGGTTCTCCGCTCACAAACCAGTATTCAATTGGGCTGTTCTGCATTTCTTGCCCAATATTACTCACAAAGCTACTAAGAAGAGAAGGTGCTGATACAACACGCGTTACTTTTTCCATTAGCATAAGTTGCCACAATGCAGTGGTATCTTTTACAACCTCTCTTGGCGTTATCAGGAGTGTTGCGCCTCCACATAATGGCGTCAACGTTTCCCAGATCCCTCGTATAAAGCCACTCGATGTTATCCCCGCCACAATATCATTTTTCTGATAAGGCATCTCTTGGAGCATCCACTGAATACGATTTAAAGTCGAACCATAGTTACCAACAACGCCTTTAGGATAACCAGTAGAGCCTGAGGTATAAATAATGTGTGCAGGATCATCCTGAGATACTTCACAGGATACTTGCTCCTTCACATCTAGCATATTTAACGCCGTATGCGTTACTTCATCATCCCAATCGATCACTATAAACGAGCTATTTGAAAATACACCTGTAAAATCTGCTTGTTCGAACTGCAATTGTTTCTGATATTGTTCATCAGTCACAAGTACAGACATATTACAATCGCGCACTATAAATTCAATTCGCTCCAACGGTAATTCATTGCTCAATGGCACATAACAAGCACCAAGATTAAAACAAGCCAGAGTTAGAACGACTCGGTTTATGCCTCTTGACATGGCAATACCGACTCTATCACCTTTTTTCACGCCATAGCTTTGCAACAGCACAGAAGCCTGATAAAAAGCTTCAGTTAAATGCTCATAAGTTAATTCATCGCTTTCACACTTCAGTGCAGTACGAGCTGGGTGAACATCGCTAATTTGCTTGATCAGATTGACGAAATTACCTGATGGGTGGCTAATAGTATCAAAATCGCTCCATTGCTTTGCCGTTTTCCAGTCATGTGATAATACAGGGGCATCAGGCTGCTTAACTGCACAGTCCAGCAAATGCATGAACTCATCAGCAATCAGAGTCATTTGTTTTTGCGAAAACAAAACAGCATTATATACCCATTTGAACTGTAATTTAGATTCTCCCCCCTCATCAAAACTCAGCACATAAAGCGTCATATCATACTTATTCTCTATACCACTTTTTTCAATTGAAGAAAAAGCAACGTCATCAACATGAAAATCCATTGTCCCAACAGCTTGGCTGGTATTGTCTAGATTAATCATCACTTGAAATATAGGCGAATGAGTTTCACTTCTTACGGGGTTTAGTGTTTCAACCAGCAGATCAAAAGGGAGACTATTATGTTTTGCAGATGCCAAGTGATCTGCTTTTGTTCTATCTAAAAGAGTATCTAAAGATGGGTTATCTTCAAATCGAGTCCTGTAAACCTGAGTATTTAAAAATAGTCCGACCATAGACTCAAGATCGACGTTGTCTCTTCCTGCATTAGGTGCACCCAACACAACATCCTGCATCCCACTTAAACGTCCAATATGTACAGCTAATACGGCTTGCAACATCATAAATAACGTACATTGATTCTTTCCTAAATAGTGATTAATGTTATCCGTAACCGCCTGAGGGAGAAAACATGAAACTACAGCGCCTTCGTTAATACCACTGGCCTGTTCACGACTCACCTGAGTCTGCAAGCCATGACAGCTAGGTGCATCTGCTAAGTAATCCTGCCAATAAGCCAGCGCATCATCAAAATAACCTTCATCTAAATTTTGGGCCTGCCAATGGCAATAATCGACATATTGATACTCAAGTGGCATAAGCTGCGGTTTATCGCCATTGGCGAGTGTTTGATAAGATTTAATAAACTCATCAATAATGACACGCATCGACCAACCATCTGCAGCAATATGATGCACATTAAACATTAGTACACCTTTATCACCAGCTGCGCTGAGTTTAATAAACCCTGCACGACACATTAAATCTTGATCAAGATGAAACTTAAATTGGCGATTATTCATTATAGCCTGCTCGACAGCTCGATTTTGCTTCTCAACTGGTAATTCACTAAAATCAAGTAAATCGAACGAAAATTCAAATTCATCTTTAACTACTTGGCAGGGTTCACCAGCATGATTAACAATATTGGTTCTAAGGACCTCATGCCTTTCAACAATATGTTCAAAAGCCTGCTTTGCATAATTAATATTAAAGTTTCCCTCAACTTTGAGAGCCATCGGCATATTATATTGACTTGAATTAGCTTGGTACTGGTCTAAAAACCACAAACGTTTTTGTCCATTGGATACAGGATGTTTACTAATGTCTCTTGGTGCATGCTGCATCAATCTAACACTGGTGTACGACGTTGCCTTGGCTTTTAACTGCTCACAGTACTTTGCCATATCAGCAAGGGATGGAAGATCAAATATATCACTCAATTCCAAGTCTATATTTAAAGCCTGCTTTACTCGAGATACCAGCTGTAGTGCCAAAAGTGAATCCCCTCCTAAATTAAAGAAGCCTGCGGACACACTTAACTTTTGCTCAGGTATTTTTAATATATTCGCCCATATACTAACGAGGACATGTTCACTATCAGTACTTGGCGCAACATACTCCTGAATCGATTTAGTCACATCAGGGACGGGCAATGCTGCTAAATCAACTTTACCATTCGGTGTCAATGGCACCTGCTCAATCAATTCCCATAGTGAAGGCACCATATAATCTGGTAAACATGATTTGAGCTGCTCTTTTATTTCTGACAAGAGGTAACTATCTGATGCCATATTTTCTAGCACGACGTAAGCGACTAAGCTTTTTACCTGCTCAAATTCAAACACCTTTACAACAGCACTAGAAACATGTGGGTTCAGTGCTATTTGATACTCAATTTCAGCCAGCTCAATACGGTGGCCTCTTATTTTCACTTGTTCATCAATACGACCTAAATACTCAAGTTCATCATTTTGATTATAACGAACTAAATCCCCAGTCTTGTAAAGCCTTTGTGCTGTGTCCCCGAATTGCTTATTTATAAATGCGCTTGCTGTTAATTCTGGTTTATTAAGATACCCTCTCGCAAGCCCTATACCACCGAGGTATAATTCTCCTGGTGCCTCTTTTGGTAATAAGCTGCCATCTTTACTAAGTACATAAGCGCTGACGTTATTTATCGGGCAGCCAATAACATTGCTGCACGAGTTTGCAACCGCAATGGTTGCACAAACAGATGATTCTGTTGGTCCGTAAGCATTGTAGAGTCTTTTTGATTCGCTCCATCTATCAAAAATACTCTGTGCTGGTTTTTCCCCTGCACATATCAGATGATTCAATGATTCAGGTAAATCTGACAGTACTTCAAGTAATGAAGGTGGGATCGTTGCATGAGAAATGGCATATTGTGATAAAAACTGATTTAGCTTTTGATCTGAACGACGCAACGCCTCATCACAAACATATAAACTAGCACCTGCCGCTAAGGCCATAAAGATTTCGGAGATAGAAGCGTCAAAACTTAGCGACGCAAACTGTAAAATACGGCTAGAACTCTCGACCTCGAATGTGTTTAGTTGCTGTTCAATCATATTCACAGCACCTTGGTGTGCAACTAAAACACCTTTTGGTCTACCAGTAGTGCCTGAAGTATATATGACGTAAGCAAGTTGCTTACATGGTACATCAATATTTGGATTTTCTTGGCTAAAACTCCCAAGTAATGCATCAGCCATAGAACCATTTAATGGTATAACGAGCTGTTCATCAACTGGAAGGTCTCCCATTAATTCATTCAGTGTTAGGACAATTTCAGTTTCAGTGTCTTCTAAGATATAGCTAATACGACTTTCAGGGTAGCTACTATCAATTGGAACATATGTCATGCCCGCTTTTAAAACCCCAAGCATCCCAATTATACTTTCTACTGAGCGCTCTAAACACACACACACCAATTGTTCATTTTCTTGCTTATAATCCAGCAATAAATGTGCGAGCTGATTAGCTCTTTCATTTAGTGCTTTATAAGTCATTGACTGGCCATCATAGTGCACCGCTAACGCATCTGGCGTTTGCATCGCTTTTTGTTCGAATAGCTGATGTAATGCCTGATTAGTTACGCCAAGCTCACCATCTATCTCACGTGTGAGATACTTTAATTCAGTATTTGATAGCATGTTTACTTGCCCGATACATTGCTCACTATCGCTGGTAAAAGACATCAAAATTGTCTGTAAATATACCGCTAGGCGCTCTATATCGTGTTGGGTGTATTGCGCTGTATTATATTGAAGCTTAAAGGTCAGGCGCTCACTCAAAGACGCCCCTAACGTAATAGCATAGTTGGTACCCTCATATGACTTTATAAAGCGCCCACTCAAACCGGCCTCACTAGCTTGTTCCATCACTTCATCATCAGTGGGGTAATTTGCAAAGATGAGCACACTATTAAACATGTCATCTGAGGTTTTATTTTGTAGCTTCTGTATTTTAGATAACGGCAAATAACTGTGCTGCTCTCTATCAATTAGCGCTTCATGAAGTTCCTGCAGCCAATTAGATAAAGGTTTATCATAATCAATATCAATAATAACTGGCAACGTATTTATAAGTAACCCAACCATGTGCTCTACGCCAGGTAAACCTGCTGGTCTACCAGAGGTCACTGAACCAAAATTTACCGTATTCTCAGCACTAAACCGAGATAACAACAAGGCCCATGCTGCCTGTAAAATCACATTTGCTGTAGTATTACATCGTGATGCTAAAGACTGTAACTGCCCAGTTTCAATAATATTTAAACCAAATAGATACTCTGCACTTTGTCCTTCATAATTTATAAGGCTACCCTTGCTCATCGGCAGCGCAGTTGGTCCATCATAATTAACCAATTGCTCAGACCAAAACTCTTCGGCTTGTGACATATCATGATTCAGATACCAGCTAACATAATCACTATATGCTGGCGCCAAAGGCAATTCGATTTCTGGCGTCGTAGATTGTGCATAGTAATATTTAGCAACATCATTAAAAATGATAGGTACACTCCAACCATCTAACAAAATATGATGATGTGTCCAAAGTACTTGGCATTGATTATCACCTAAATGAAAAATATTGATCCTCATTAACGGCGCCACTTCAAAATCAAACCCTTGATACTTTTCTGATTTTTGATAGTTGTCTATATATTCCGTTTGTTCATCAAGTGTCATCCCACTCAAATCTTCCTCATAGATAGAAAGATCTACTTCGGCATTAATAACTTGATGAATATTCCCACTATTGATCCCAACGAATGAGGCTCTCAGTGCATCATGGCGCTTGATGACCTGATACCAAGCTTGCTTAAATGCCTGAATATCTAAGCCTTCAAATTCAAAAAGAGCTTGGATCATATAACTTCCAGGTGACATCATGCTGTGAAATAACAAACCTTGCTGCATCTCAGTCGCTGGATACAAATCGGTCACCGGTTCCTTAGTCCACTGAGTGATCTCATCCTGAGATGCCAAAGCCAATGGGAAATCAACCGGAATATAATGTCCAAACTCCAAAGTATCGGCATGTGCAATTATTTCAGTCAAAGCACTCAAAAATGAAGACATAAATACCGATAATTTATCTCGACAAAACAAACTTTCGTCGTAGGACAAACTGAACTCCAACTGGTTATTTATAACTGCACCATTTAATTGTAAGGCATTTTTCGATACTCGCTCCGAACTAATTGAATTCCCTGTACTTTCTGATGCTAAACTAAATGCGCCTTGGGCGCTCATAGCTTGGTCTATTTGGCCTAGATAATTAAAAACCAGCTCTGGATTTCCTGCTTGAGCTAACGCTTGATCCCCAATCAAATATTTAAGTGCACCAAACCCCCGCCCTCGATTTGGAATTTCTCTATACTGTGTTTTCACTGCATCAATCACAGACTGAGGGTCGACACATTGTGAATTTGGTACTGACAAAGCAACTGGAAAAATACTTGTAAACCAACCTACAGTCTGGCTTAAGTCATTAATGTTACCAATCTCATCCCGACCATGTCCTTCAAGCTCAACCCTGATCCCAACACAGCCAGACCACTTTCTAGCGCCCAGTAAAAGTGCACTTAATAGTACTTCATTTATCTGAGCCCGATAAGTTGTTGTGCAGTTTGTTAGTAGCGCCTGAGTTTGGTTATCCGCTAGTGTAATTTTAATACTTTGATAAGGTTGTAGATGCTGCTTGGGGTCTTTCGCCGCATACTCTAAAAATGAGATGCAATCACGCTTTTGTACATCTACCCAATAACTTCGCTCACTCTCATACACTCCAGATTTGGCTAATGTAAGGTACTCATTTGCAGCATCCTGATAGGAATTTGTTTTCTGAGCTAACGACAAAGCACTTCCAGCTTTCCAAGCAGTGTATAGTTGCTCAAGATCAGATAGTAAGATACGCCATGACACCCCATCGGTCACTAAGTGGTGCAATATTAATAACAAGCGATTGCTCTGTTTACCGCTCTTTGAAAACAAACCAACTTTAAATAACTGTCCTTTACCAATATTTAAATCTGCATGTAACTTATTGGCCGTCTGTTCAATATAGGAGTAGTCTTGTTCATCAAGTACATAACTAGATACAACATCGTTTATCAATCCTTTGTCTAGTGGCAAATAGCTGGCTTGCCATTGCTCTCCCACCTTGTTAAAGGAGAGTCGCAGCGCATCATGCCTTTTATATAACTCATAGACGAACTGCTCAATTAAATTCGGCGTAATATCTTGCGGCACTTCTAACATCACCGATTGATTAAAGTGATCCACTCCTCGCTCATCACTAAAAAATCTTTGATGCACTGGCAGAAGTACTTGCTCACCTGTAATTATTGTTTGTTCTGCGTTTGCTCTCTCCTCTTTACATACAGCTGCTAGATTGCGAATATTCCGGCTTGTAAATAAGTCTTTCACCGTGAAGTGAATATTTTGCTGTGCAGCCCGTGAAACTAATTGGATCGAAAGGATAGAATCACCACCAAGCTCAAAGAAATTACTGGTAACGCTCAGTTTTTGCTCAGGAATATTAAGTAGTTGTGACCATACTCTTCTAAGTTGTATCTCTAACTCACTGTTAGGCTCAGTGATGTTATCGTGTTCAGCGACAAAATTTGGTTCAGGTAACAGTGATTTGTTTATTTTACCGTTACTGCTCAAAGGCAGCGAATCCAAAGTAACCCATGCATGCGGTATCATGTACTCTGGTAGCTGAAGCTCCAAACTTGCCTTTAACTTTGCTAACTCTGATGTTTTCTCTTGCTCAAAAACAACGTACCCCACAAGTTGCTTTGAATCATTGATGTCTCTCACATCCAATATGCAGCTCTGCACTGATTGCATTTGGCAGATAACTTTTTCTATTTCACCCAACTCTATACGATAACCACGGACTTTCACCTGCTCATCAACCCGGCCATGATAATTAAACTGGCCGTCAGGGGCCATACTTACCAAATCACCACTTTTATACCATCTAGATTCAGCTTCCTGACCATAACACGCAAGAATAAAAGCACTATCCGTAAGTGCTTGATTATTTATATATCCACGACTAACACCCTTGCCGCCAATCAATAGCTCACCGATTGCACCCTGCGGTAATGGCTGTCCAAATTTGTCGATTACTAATGTGCTAACATTATCCAGCGGCTTACCAACTGATGGTGCATCACCTTGTATCAAAGCATACGTGGTATTGACTGTACACTCTGTAGGACCATAAAAGTTATACGCGGTCACATTATTGGCTCTCAGCTCTACCAGTTTTTTCCACAAAGTCTCTGGTACTTCCTCACCACCAATAACAAAATCAGGCCATGTCTCAAAGCCACCATCAGCCAACCAAGACTGTAAAATTGATGGCGTACAGTCGAGTTCAGTTACTTGATGCTCATTCACAAGGCGGTTTAATTGACCGACATTAAATTTATCTTCTTCCGGTACAACAATTAACCTCTGACCATTAAACATTTGCATTAGGCCTTTTACAGAAGAGTCAAAAGCATAAGGAGCGACCCACCCCCAACTACCACCACGACTATGAGCGAATGCATTTTTTAAGTTAGTCGATAAGTTAATCAAACTTTGGTGCTCGACCATGACTCCTTTTGGCTTTCCTGATGATCCTGATGTATAAATCACATATGCTAAATCATCAGTAGAGCGTGACACCTCATCGTCTGGAATTTGCATGTCAAATTGACTTAGTATCAACTGGGTAGACTCTTCATCCAGCTCAATACATTCAACATCTGAATTGTATAGGGACTCACCTAGCAGGCCTGTATTTGAAACGATAAATTCCATCTTGGTTTGATCTATGATGTACTCTAGCCGCTCAGAAGGTAAATTCGGATCAAGTGGCACATATGCCCCTCCCGCTTTTAAAATACCGAGTATCGCAACCAGTAAATCACTATTTCTGTGTACGCATAAACCAACTAAACTATTTGCGCCAACACCTTGTAGCCTGAGATAATTGGCCAGTTGATTCGCTTTATTCTCCAACTCCAAATAAGTCAAATGAGTGTCTCTACAGACTACCGCGGTCGCATCAGGCGTCAGTTCAACTTGCTTCGAAAATATCTCATCAATATACATAGCTTCTTGTGTAGGCTGAGTGCGGTTATAAGCACTAATCGCCTCCACCTGCTGGTCTGTCATCAAAGACAAGTCGCTTAACTGACAATTCGGTTCACATAAAACCTGCTCCATCAACTGACAAAAGTATTGATTAAATTTTTCGACCGACGCTTTGGAAAAAAGCGACTTATCATACAGCCATGTTAAAAAGATCCCCTGCTGAGATATCTTTGCATCGAATGATAAATCATACTTAGACTCTTCTTCCTCTTTTGATAAAACATTGAATTCAACATTATCGAGAGAAAACAGCTCTTCTTGGCGAGTATCTACCGTCGAGGCACTAAACATAATTTGAAACAAAGGTGTATATTGCAAGCTTCTCGACTCACAGCACTCATTAACAAGCTGCTCAAAGGGCACATGCTGATTATTTTGTGCATTTAAGTTAACATCGATAACATGCCTTAAATAGCTATCAAAAGTGTCAAAATCTGTGGAAGTACGTAAAACAATGGTATTTACAAAAAAACCAATTAGTGACTCAAGGTCTGCGCTAAAACGATTTGCAGAAGCTGCACCAACAACAATGTCTTTACTGTAACTATATTTAGAAATAAACAGAGCAAAAATACTATGTAGTATCATAAATGGTGTTGCACCAAACTGCTTAGCGATACTATCAACTTTTTTTGCCGCTTTTTGATTAAGTCTTCCCCTGACCAAGCCCCCACTATATTCAACGGATTCTGGTCGCGTGAAATCAAGCGGCATGCTGTGCACATTAGGCGCATCGGCCAAGTGTGACTTCCAATAATTCAACTGAGTTTCAAGTACATCTTCAGTTAACCATGTTTTTTCCCAAATACTATAATCAATATATTGTATTGGCAGTGGCGCTAAAGGGCTAGGCAGCCCCTTTGCAAATGCTTTGTATAACGCAATGAATTCGGAGAGAAATACACCATACGATACCCCATCGGATGCAATATGGTGCATTGTTAAAATTAATACACCATGACCACTTTTTCCGTCTAGTTTTACATAGCTCGCCTTGATCATTAACGCACAGCTTAGATCAAACTGAAATTTACTTTCTTGCTCTTTAAGTTCAGTTACTTTTGCCGATTGCTCATCTGGATGTAACGCAGAAAAATCAAAGGTATCTATTGTAAATGGCTTATATTCTTGCATAACCGTTTGGCATGCATGCGCTTGAACCTGGCTATAGACAGTTCTTAATATCTGATGCCGAGATATTATATGAGCAATCGATTTTTCTGCAATTTGATAATCAAAGTCACCTTTAATTTCTATAGCATGCGAGATGTTGTACTGGGTACTTTTACCTTCCATCACATCCATGAACCAAATGCGCTGTTGCGCATTTGATAATTCAGCCTGCATTTCACCAGTAAATACAATATCGTCTTTCTTGTCATTAGAAATTGTTTGCTCGCTGCTTTCTAGAAACTGAATTATTGACGCTTTTTGCTCTTTAATTCTCTTTAAAAGATCATGTGTAAGCTCTCCTTGCTGCGCTTTTACTTTAAGCTTTCCTTCCTCTAAATAGCAATATACCCCAAGACTCAATAATTCTTCTAAAAGTGACTTTGCCTCACCCATTTTAAACCTCTATATCGATAACATTTTCTGCATTTTCTAATTTTGCTTGAACATTTTTTTGCAGTAACACATAACTCATTTCCTGAGCCAATTTAGATAAATCTTTTGATTCAAATACACACCTGATAGGTAATTCAATATCAAGCTCTTTTTTTATTCTGTTTATTAAACTTACCGCCAATAACGAGTGTCCGCCAAGCTCAAAGAAATTTGCAGCCATGCTTACTTCTTGCATTGGCATTTTCATAAGCTCAGAGCAAAGTTGCACCAGTTTATTTTCGACATCACCACTTGGTGCAACATATTTTGCATGAACCAAGCCCAATGTAGGTTCCGGTAACTCAGCGATATTCACTTTCCCGTTTACTGTTAACGGCAAAGCGCTCATTACTTGCCAACGCTTTGGCTGCATGTGCTCAGGTAGCTTTTCTTTAAGCTGCAATTGGACCGATTTTAAAAATAGCTCTTCTGATCCATCGAGCTTCTCTGGCACGATGTAAACAGCCAGTGACTTTTCCCCTTCTGAGCCATCAACCATAACGGCCTTACATATTGTCACACCCTCTAAGCTATGGATTTGATGTTCAATTTCACCAAGCTCGATACGAAACCCTCTAATTTTTACTTGATCGTCTGTGCGTCCAATAAATTCGATGTCTCTACTATTTTGATATCGAACGAGGTCCCCAGTACGATAAAGACGTGCACCTTTGCTTTTACTAAAGGGATCTCTAACAAACCTTTCACTGGTCAAGCTCGGTTGGTTCAAATACCCTTTTGCCATACCAGGCCCACCAATGTAGAGCTCTCCACAACATCCAAATGGCACTAACTGCTGATTGTGGTCCAACACGTATAATGTCTTGTGTGCTAACGCACTGCCAATCGCAATATTCGGATGAGATACAGCTTCTTCATCAAGCTTTTTCGCTGTCGCAAACACCACAGTCTCTGTGGGGCCATAAACATGAATAAAATCGATGCCAACATTCGTGTTTACAGCATCTTTGATTATGGTTTCGTTCGGTTTTTCACCACCAAATAAGATTTGTTTAATTGGTGTATTTTGCAGAATACCTGATTCTACAAACGATTGAAACAAGGCTGTTGTAGTAAATAGTGCATCTATACTGTTTGATTGAATATATGCTGCCAAATAATTTAAATCTAAGGCAGCCTGCTTTTCAAGCATATACATAGTTGAACCATTCAATATGGTGTAAAAACAGTCGAAGATAAACCCATCAAATGAATAAGGTGAAAGACTTAAAATCTTATCTGCTTTGTCATCATCAATATAGTAATTATCTAAAGCAAATGCACTCACAGCATGATGCTCTACCATAACTCCTTTCGGTTTACCTGTCGAACCTGATGTATAAATAATATAAGCGAGATCAGTCGGTTTGACATCCGTTTCGCTGAGTTCAATATTTTCAACAGGAAACGAACTCAAGGCTAAAGTATCCATAGCTAACCAACTTAGTTGACTGTACTTATAACCTAAATCTAGCCATTTATTTTCAGTTAAGATAAGCGATAAACCTGTATCTTCAAGCATGTACTCCATTCGTTGTGCTGGGTATTGTGGATCAATTGGCACATATGCCCCTCCAGACTTTAGAATTGCCAAAATCCCTATCACCATATCCATAGAACGATCAACGCAAAGCCCTATCAGCTGCCCAGGCCTAATGCGGTATTCGCACCTTAGATAATGCGCCAATTGATTCGCTCTATCATTTAATGCTTGATAACTCAGCGTCTCATCAACACACTGCAACGCGATCTTTTGACTTTGCTTATATACCTGATCTTCAAATAAAGTGTGTATACACGCCTGCTGGCCATAGTTTGACTTTATATCCGTATCTGGTTGCAGCAACTGTTGAAGCTCAGATTCAGAAAGCACCTCAAAATGCTTCAACGGTTTATCAGCCAACTGAGCCAGATCGACTTCAGAAGTGAAATAGCCTAGTAGCTTTTTAAGGTGAGCCGCAATTTGTTCAATATGCTGAGCATCAAACAACGCAGTATCATAGTGCCAACGTACGCTAAGACCTTCTTCATGCCATTGTATATCTATCTCTAAATCAAACTTCACGGTGACATGAGAATGATCTTCAATCACGCTTAGAGCTGCACCTCCAAGATCTATAGATTCTTGATTAGACTCGCCGACGCCAAAATCTGTATTCGTAGTCAGCATAATTTGGAATACGGGATTAAAAGCACTGTTATACGGAACATTCAAATGTTCCACAATTTGCTCAAATGGCACATCTTGGTTACTTTGTGCATCAACATGAACTTGCTTCACATGCTGTAAGTAGTTTGATAAAGATTGATGCTCCGTATTTACTTTGAGCACTAGGCTATTCACGAAAAAGCCTATTAGCGGTGATAATGCAGCTGACGAACGGTTGGCGACAGGCGTACCAATCACAATATCTTTACGATGACTATGACGCGATAATACTTGTGCAATAAATCCGTGTACTAACATAAACGGCGTCATGCCATGCAAGCATGCGAGTGCTTTCAATCCCTCAGCAACCGATTTTTCGCAAAAGGTAGTAACCTCATGTCCATGGTACTGTTTTTGTTCAGGTCTAGACTTATCTAAGCGCAAGCCATGCATTAACTCAATATTGCTAAGTTGCTGGTGCCAGTATTGCAACTGACTGTCTTGTTTATCTTGGTCTAACCATTCTTTTTGCCATTGTGCATAATCACTATACTGCAGCGACAAAGGTGCCTGCTGGCTGTCTTTGCCTTTAACTCTGTCACTGTAAATGGCGACAAACTCCTTCACTAGCACTCGCATTGACCAGCCGTCAGACGCAATATGGTGCATATTAAATAGCAGTACCCCCTTGTTCAATCCTGTTGCAACATAACTTGCTCTTAACATCAAGTCTTCACTTAGGTTGAACGGACGATAACGATGCTCTTGTGAAAGTTTTTCAAGCTCAAGTCGCTGTTCATCACCTTTCATAACAGATATATCTATGAATTCTAAAACAAACTGCCAATGAGCTTGCACTTGCTGAACTGGACCTTCTTCTTTATCAAGATAAATACTGCGCAGGATCTCATGACGCTCAATAATTTCATCAAATACTAAGTTGGCAATTTGAAGATCAAACTCTCCTGCCACTTCAAAAGCAAGTGGCATATTATACTCGCTACTTTGTCCTTGTAACTTGTCAATCAACCATAAACGCTGTTGAGAAAAAGACAGTGTCGATTCACGCAAGTGCAAACGTTTTGGTTCATTTATTATCTCAGGTTCCCTCGCTTGAATAATACCCGCAATCCCTTGTATCGTAGGTACTTCAAAGATATCTCTTACAGAAACATTAACGCCAAAGGCTTTACGGATCTCAGTCACTAGTCGAACAGACAAAAGTGAATTACCTCCTAATTCAAAAAAGCGCTTATCAGTACCTATTTGACTCAACTCCAAATTGAGTAAATCAGCCCAAATAGCCACTAATTTGATTTCTACATCACCATAAGGCAATGTAATTTCCCCTCCGGAAGAAGTGCACTCATTGTGCTTCGGTAAGGCCTGTATATTAATCTTTCCACCGGGAGTAAGTGGCCACTCTTTTAGCCATATATACTTATTGGGTAACATGTAAATTGGCAAATTATCTTTGAGATACGAAATAACTTGATTGGTCATTTCACTCTGCAGCTCATCTGTCTCATGCGTGAGACAAGTCTGTAAATACGCAACTAAGGTTTTCCCACCCACATTATCTGATTCAGCAATTACAAGTGCAGAATCAACTAACTGGCTCCGAGTAAGATGATGCTCAATCTCCGCACTTTCTATTCTATAACCATTGATTTTTAATTGCGCATCCTTTCTACCACAAAATTGTAATCTGCCATCAGGTAAATACCTAACCAAATCTCCAGTTTTATAGAGTGTATGGCAACTGGTCTGTTTAGCATTATCACAATATGGATTATCAATAAAAGAACGCTTGGTTAAGTCGTCATTATTTAGGTAGCCACGTGCAACCAAACTGCCACCGATATGTAGCTCACCGACGCCACCAAAAGGTGTTAGCTTATTTTTCTCATCCAATATCAATGCATAGCAATGCGGGCTTGGTCGCCCAATGTGCAATTCAGCCTCTATTAAGCCATATACGCAATTAACCGTTGTTTCCGTTGGTCCATACGCATTGATAAATTGCTGACCTGAAACTTGGTTGTAATCATTCAACAGCTCAACAATGTCACTTGGTATATGCTCTCCACTTGCTATTAATTTTGTAGTGTAGACATAACGAGATTTTAACTCTTCGACGACCAATGCAAGTAAAGATGGGATAGCATTGAAGACATCAATATCATTTTGTTCAATTAACTCAGCCAATGCAAAGGCATCACGCGCTTGGTCTTTCGTAGCTAAGACGACCTTACGTCCATGAACGAGCGCAATTAATCCTTTCAAAGAAGCATCAAATACAAAGGAAGAATGCCATAGCCAAGGTGAATCATCATTGACCTCTAAGTCTTGTAATTGTTTCACAAAACCAGATGCAAACCCACTTAAGTTCCGATGCTCGACCATCACTCCTTTAGGGGTGCCCGTGCTCCCTGATGTATAAATGACATAGGCAATATCTGAGCTGGAAATGTTAACTTTTTCCGCTTCAATATAGTCATCTGATTGATTCAAAACCTGTTCAATTTCTGCGAAGAAACAAGCATTTGAATCTCCAGAGGGCAAATTAGCATGATGTGTTAAGGTTAAAGTAACGCCCGTATCAGCAATAATATACTCTAAGCGATTTTTAGGTGTATCTGGCGCTATTGGCACGAACCCAGCACCTGATTTCAAGATAGCTAACATACCTACTATCATTTCAATGCTCGGCTCGCAGCAAAGTCCTATAAGCTTACCCTGATTGCTAATATCATGTTGGCACAAGTAATTGGTCACTTTATTTACCAAATTACCTAGCTCACAATATGTAATGGCACGATCGGCAATAACCACTGCCGTTTTATCAGGCATCTTTGTAACTTGCTGTTCAAAGGTTGAAACTAAGCTATGCTCACTAATTAGAGGTTGATAGTGTTCATTTAAAGTATTTAATTGATGACTTAACTCCTGTTGCGTAATCATAGAAATATCATCAAGCTTGTACGTCGATAAAGCGCTCGATGGGACACTACAAATTGCTTCTATCAAATTGGTTAAGTGTTCACTTAGTTGCTGTATACTCGTTGGCATAAATAAGGCAGTATCAAAAAGCCAACGAATCACAATCCCTTCATCAGAAAAATTAAAGTCAATATCTAAATCGAACTTAAGGCGTGTTGTGTCAAAAGAATACTCGCTCAGCTCAATATTTGATAATGTAAGTTGGCTATTTTGATCCTGTTCTAATCCAAAATCAGTATTAGTCGACAACATTATCTGTATTAATGGCGAATACGCATTCGACTGAGGTAGCTTTAAGCGTTCCACCACTTGCTCAAAAGGGACCTCTTGATTATTTTGCGCTTCAACATGCACGTTTTTTACATGTGTTAAATACTCGGCCAATGTCTCAAAGTGCGTACTGACACGCAGTGCTAATGCATTAACAAAGAAACCGATGATTGGTGTAAGTTCACTTCTCATGCGATTAGCTACTGACATGCCAATAACAATATCTTCTTTGTTACTGTGCCTCGTTAATACAAACGCCAAAGCGGCATGAAAAAGCATAAATGGGGTTATCTCATATTGCGTAGCAAGCTGCTTAAAACGCGCTGCTTGTTGGGGAGAAAACTTGGCAAATATACTACTTGCATCAAACTTCTTATGCTCTGGTCGAGGAAAGTCTAGAGGTAAACTATGTGTCGCAGGTATGCCATCTAAGTGCGTATGCCAATAGTCTAGTTGCTCTTTAAAAACGACTTTTCTTTCATCACTTTGCTGCCAAGCTGCATAATCAGAGTATTGTAAATCCAATTTTTCCAGCTCAACACTTTGACCAGCGTCCAATGCATTATAAACAGAAAAAAACTCTTGCTTTAAAATATCCATGGACCAGGCATCAGCCGCAATATGATGTATCACAAACAGCACGACCCCCTGTCCGGGTATGGCCTTTTGCGACTCATTCCACTCGCTCACAAACACGTTCGCGCGTACTGAAACCTCCCGCTGTAAATCAAACGGCTTGTTGACATTACTTGCGACAGCCCTTTTCATATTTTCTTGACAAGCTTCTTCGGCTTGACCACTTAGATCTACAATATCAACAGCAATAGGCTGCAGAGGCAATACACGCTGATATACACCCAATTCATCTTCAATATATACTGTTCTGAGTACTTTGTGCCTCTCAATAATGGTATCTAACGCTTGCTGCATTTTAATAAGATTAAGTGCACCTTTAAATTCAAATATAATCGGCATGTTGTATTGAGCAGAACCCATGTTCAACTTGTCTATGAACCATAGTCTTTGCTGTGCATGCGATAATACTTGCCTCTCTAAGCCTTCAGGTTGCTTAGGGATCTTAGACTCATTAACAGGTGTAGCGTGGGCTGAAAGAAACTCGATTATTTGCTCTTTGTTTTCAATGACCTTCGATTTCAGTGCTTCAGGAAAATCTTCCCTTTCTGCTTTAAACCCTAGCTTTCCATTATCGACAAATAAAAAAATTCCGCTATCAGAGAGCTGCTCTAATAATAGTGAAATACTCATAACATTCCTTCTAGTTTTATACTCGCTTTTGCTTCACGTTCGGCTATTACAGTTAGAAGAGATTTTTCTGATATTTGTTGTTCAATCTCTTTTATCGTAGGTTGCTCAAAGAGCGTCTTAATAGGTATTTCAACTTCAAACTCAGAGCGAATTGCAGATGCAAGTCTAACCATAAGTAAAGAGTGACCTCCAAGGTCAAAAAAGTTCGTCTTAACACCAATATGGCGTTGGTCTATTCCTAATAAGTCTGCCCAAATGCCCGTGAGCTTCAGTGATATTTCTGAATCTGGAGCAGCAAATTCTTGCTGCTGGTTTATCATATCTGCTGGCGGTAACGCGTCATCATTTACCTTTCCATTAATTGTAAGCGGTAGCGCTTCAATTACCATCCAAGCAGTCGGTACCATATACATGGGTAGCTCTTGAGTTAAAAGCACTTTAACTTCATTCAACAATGTCTGATGTGTGTCTGGTCTGCTAAAATTGCTTGAAGGCACAATATATGCAGTTATTTGAAGGTTAGACTCTTGAGTACCTCGTGTTGTCACGTGTGCAGCACTAATATGCTCTAATTGCAGCAATATATTTTGGATTTCATTGAGCTCAACTCTAAACCCTCGCACTTTAACTTGTTTATCTGCACGCCCTATAAATTCAATATTTCCGCAAGGTAAGCTTCGTACTAAATCGCCCGTTTTGTACATACGAGTTTCTTCTCTACCGGCGATTGATTTTGAAATAAAGCTAGATTCCGTTAGGACAGGGTTATTTAAATAGCCTTTTGCAAGTCCATCTCCTTGAATATACAGCTCACCTATCGCCCCTTTTGGCGTCAACTGCATATCCTTATTTAGAATCAACAATTGGTAATTCGGATTGGGCGTTCCAATTGGAACCACAGCGTCACTTAAGTAGTCACAGCTTAATGTAAAACTGGTCGCCGTGATCGTCGTTTCTGTCGGTCCATATGTATTACATAATTTGATCAGTGGAACGTCTGCTAACCAAGATTTTACATTACTTTGTTGAATAGCCTCACCGCCAACAATAACCAACCTTAAATATGTCTCTAGAGACTTGAGGTAACTTGAATCTAGTTGATGCCAAAATGCTGTCGGTAAACTCGCAACGGTCACGTTATTACTTTGGCAAAATGATACAAAGGTTTTGCTATCTTGAACCTCTGCATCACCAGCTATCGCGAGCGTTGCCCCATTAGCGAAAGCACATAACCATTCTTCTATGAAAATATCAAAGCTCATCGTAGAATACTGCAATACGACATCATCGACTGACAGTTTATAATTTTCGTGTATTGACGCGGTATAGTTACTTAAACATTTGTGCTCAACCACTACGCCTTTGGGTTTACCTGTGGAACCCGAGGTATAAATTACATAAGCAGTGTCTGAAGCTCCTACACCACTGTGTTCTACATCAACATTGCTTTTATCATAAAAGCTAAAATTTGTTTCCTTTATACAAACCCAAATCGCTTTTTGCGCACAGCTAATATTATCGATTACTTCGGTTTCGCTTAATACTAAAGACAGGTTAGTGTCATTAAGTATGTAACTAATACGCCCTTCAGGGTATGCTGGGTCGATTGGCACATAAGCTCCGCCTGCTTTAAGGATCGCCAACATCCCAACCACCATCTCAACTGAGCGAGTCAGACACAGGCCCACTAAATCCCCTGGCCCTACCCCATGCTCTGCCCTTAAGTAATGCGCAACTTGGTTGGCCC
>NZ_JASJUU010000011.1 GCF_030125375.1 Pseudoalteromonas umbrosa
TTGCCTCTTGGTTTATCAATTGGGAGATCTGGGCGTGCTGCTGAGAGTGTGGTGTGTTTTGCAAATCAATAATCGGCATAGAAAACAAGTGTGCAGCGTCTTGCACAACCTGTATCGGTCCATCATCGGTATCACGATATACGGTGCGCAACACTTGATGACGCTGAATAATTTCTGAGATCACCGCCTCAGCTCTAGCAACATCAAACGCGCCTGAAATTTTTACAGCGTGAGACATATTATATTGAGCACTTGCTGGCTCCATTCGATGTGCAAACCACATTCGCTTTTGCGAATACGACAATTGGCTTTGCTGCAATTTAGTAACCGCGATTTTATTTTCTGAACTGGCCTTATTCGCCAATAACCTATCAATAATATCACTTTTATGTTGCTTAATTGCTGATAATAATGGCTGATCCATCGCGCCTTTCGGCGCGGAGATCTTTATTTGCTCATCGTCTGTTAATAACAGCTTGATACGCCTTTGTTCGAGCGCAGCAAATAACTCATATATACTCATACTATAAATACTTCCTCTTCAACATCAGAATCAACGTCAACGTCAACCGATGTTACAGCGATAAATTCAGACACCTTTTTAATGGTCAATAATGAAAAAAGATCCTTAATGTCGAGCTTCACATTTAGCTCAGCTTCAATTTCTGTCACCAACCTAACTGCAAGCAGTGAATCTCCACCTAATTCAAAAAAGCTACTTACTGCGCTTATTGAATCTGAGTCTCGATTCAAAACTCTCCCCCAAATTTTGCCTACAGTAACTTCCATTTCTGTACTAAGTGGTACAAACTCTCCCTGTAATTGCGCTAGATCTGGCTCAGGAAGGGACTTTTTATCAACTTTCCCGTTTATTGTTAGTGGTAGCCTATCCACAACGGTAAAAATACTAGGTACACAATATTCAGGCAGCTTTTTCGCTAAATACTCTTTACTTTTCTCTATTAAAGATATATTCGATTCATCGCTACTTGCTGCTGAGATATAGGCAATTAAACGACTATCTCCAGATTCATCCTTTTTGGCGATCACTGCGCTCGCCATTAAAAAGTCTAACTCTGAAAGGTGGCGCTCTATTTCGCCCAGCTCAATACGATGCCCTCTTATTTTAACCTGTTCATCTATTCTGCCAATAAATTCAATACTGCCATTATCTAGGTACTTAACCAAATCCCCTGTACGGTATAGCTTCTCACCTGAATATTCATCAAATGTGTTTTCAATAAAGCTAGCGTTTGTCAGAGCCTGTTGATTTAGATACCCCCTTGAAACACCAATGCCACCAATCACCAATTCACCAACTGCGCCAATAGGCATCAAATCCAATGAGGGCGATACAATGTAACTTGAAACGTTAGGTATACTAGAACCTATTTCCTTATTACTTACACCAGGTAAGTATTGTTTGGTATGGCTACATATACTTGTTTCAGTTGGCCCATAAGCAAGGTAATAACGACAGTGTTTAGACCACAGCGATAACATATGCTCATTACTACTTTCTCCACCGACAATTAACGCTTCTAAATTGGTTGCCGAATCTGGTTTAACCATAGATAACGATGATGCTGCTAGCGATAAGTGTGTAATATTTTGCTCACTAAGAACACTATTTACATTTTCTATTGCTGCTAATTTATCATTGCCAACGAGGTATAGTCCTGCGCCAGATGTTAAGGCCATCCAAATATCTGCTTGTGCTACATCAAATGCAGGCGAAACAAATTGTAATACATTGGACGAGTGGTCAATTTTGTATTCTAGCGCAAGTGCTTGCACGGCATTTGCGACACCAACATTTTCAACCATAACGCCTTTTGGCGTTCCAGTCGAGCCTGATGTGTAAATTATGTATGCTAAAGATGATAAATGCGCTTTTTCATCCCTCGCTGGGTTGTCACTACCAAACCCATCCAATAAGGTATTTGCCATTTGCCCATCCAAAGGCACAACCATTTGAGAGTCAATTGGCAACTCAGAAAACAATGCTTCTTGAGTCAAAATAATGTCAGCGCACGTATCTTCTAAAATAAAGTTAATACGCTGCTCTGGCAACTGCATATCTACCGGAACATATGCACACCCGGCTTTATTCACACCAACAATAGCTGCGACTAAATCGACTGAGCGCTCTATGCATAGCGCAACCAATGAATCTTTTTCAACGCCTTGAGACAGCAACAGGTGAGCAATTTTATTCGCTTTCGTATTTAACTGGTTATAAGTCAATGACTCTTCTGCGCTCCATACTGCCAACTTATCAGATTGTTGCGCAACTTGGCTCTCAAAGGATGAAGCTAAAGGTATAACTTGCTCTCGATTAATACGTTTGTTCATCTCACACGTGAGACGCTTTATATCATCTTCATTTAATATTGATAACTCATTGACAGAGCGCTCACTATTTTCTCCAATTGACGTAAGTAAACCAAATAAGTGTCCAGCAATTTGGTCAATTTGCACTTGAGAATACTGATTGCGATTATATTGGAGCTTCACATTCAACTTTTTCCCAAGAGAAGCTCCCACTGTAAGGTCATAATTAGTTCCTTCATGAGTAGAAACAAATTCCCCCGTTAGCCCCTGCTCTGATACTTGCTCTGAAATACCCTCACCAGTAGGATAATTAGCAAAAATAATCACACTATCAAACAAGCCTCGTTGACCCACTGGCGCGCACCGCTGGATCTCCGCAAGAGGTAGATAGCTATGAGCTTCTCTTGTAACCAAATCAGCATATAGTCCATTTAACCACTGCGCTACACTCAGGTCTAAATCAACATCAACCACAGTAGGGATCGTATTGATGAATAATCCTACCATTTCTTCGATCCCATCGAGTTCAGCGGGCCTACCCGACGTAACTGTACCAAATGCCACCGTTGTTTCACCACTATACTTAGCGAGCAATAATCCCCAACAAGCTTGTAAAATCACATTGACCGTGGTTTTGCATTCATTCGCTAAATGTTGCAACTGTTCTGTTTGTGCAACAGATAAATCTAAGTGAATGTCATCCATATCTTTTGCTAATGGAATGCTTTGCCCTACCATCATTGGCATTGGCGTCACTTTACCAAGCTTAGATAATGCCTCATGCCAATACGTTTTTGAGTCACTCATATCTTGTTGTTGCAGCCAACCAATATAATTTCTATATGGCATACGCTGTGGTAATGACGCGGGCTGATTTTGCATAAATGCTTGGTAACATTTTGTCACATCACCAAATATAATTGGACCACACCACCCATCTAAAAGCGCATGATGATGTGTCCATAATAACTGGAATGTATGCTCGTCTAATTTGAACACGGTAACTCGCATCAGAGGCGCTTGAGTAATATCAAAACCTTGCAACTTATCCTCACTGCGATACTGTTCAATTTTCGACAGCTGTTCACTTGCGCTCAGTTCACTTAAATCTACTTCAGTCCATGGCAGCCTAACCTTCTCATGTACCCGTTGATGGGTATTATTAACATCACTTCCGACAAAAGACGTTCTAAAGATTTCATGTGCACCAATCACATGCTCCCATGCAGCCTTGAAGTGGGGTAAATGCACATTTTTAAATTCAAAAATAGCCTGAATAACATAATTTCCTGGCGTGAGCAGACTATGGTATAGGAGGCCCTGTTGCATTTCGGTTGCAGGGTATAAATCTACAATATCATCACAAGTCCATGCATCGAGTTCTCGCTGCTCCACATCTGCCAACTCAAAATCTGAAGGTGTGTATCGGCCGTTCGATGTGTTTAAGCAATGGCTTACAATATCAGCAACGGCTTGCTCAAATTCTTGCATCAGCAAGTTCATTCTATCTGCGCTATACAGGTTTTCGTCAAAAGCTAATGTGAATTTAAGTTTATCTTGAGCTACCATACCGTTAAGTACCAATGGATAGCGATTCACTCTATCTGTACTTGCAGCTTGACCAGATGATTCTTGTGCAACCGAAAAAGAGTTATTTTCATTTACAACTTGATCAAATTGCCCAAGGTAATTAAATACGAGCTCTGGTAATTCTAAGTTACTAACAATGGGGTCTTTTGCCATGTATTTAAGCACGCCAAACCCAATGCCTTTGTTCGGGATCGTTCTATATTGCTCTTTACTCGCACAAATAAACGCTTCAATATCAAGGCTACCGTCAGGTAAAAAGAGCGTCACCGGATAATTCGTGGTAAACCAGCCAACGGTTTGACTTAAATCTATCGATTCAAAAAGTGCCTCTCGACCATGACCTTCCAACTCTACTCGTAATGTAGACTCTC
The DNA here is from genome assembly GCF_030125375.1 of Pseudoalteromonas umbrosa. GTDB lineage: Bacteria > Pseudomonadota > Gammaproteobacteria > Enterobacterales > Alteromonadaceae > Pseudoalteromonas > Pseudoalteromonas umbrosa. Next base: position 4,296 of record NZ_JASJUU010000011.1, read on the forward strand.
CACACCAACGATTCATTGCAACAAACAAGGATGCCAATAATAATTCATTTACTTGCGTACGATACACGCCTGGACAATCTTGGAGTAATTGATTGGTCAACTCGCTGTTTAACTGCCAAGAAATAGATGTTTTCTTAACCTCTTTTTGCGACTCGGTCTGCGCATACTCTCTAAAACAAACAGTTGGCAAAGACCCTCGTTCCAACCAATAATTTTTTTCAAGCTGGAGCGACTCACTTTGTGCATACGCCTGTAAATGTTGAGCCCATTGCTGATATGACGACGTTTTTTCTCCTAGCTGGAGGTCAGTGTTAGTTTGCCACTGCGTGAATAACTTTTCTATATCTTCAAGGATGATTCGCCATGATACTCCATCAGTTATTAAGTGGTGCATGACAATGAGTAGTCTATCAAGCTCCGCCCCCGTGTGGCTTATTCGAACTACCTTAAACAGGTTCGCATCCGCTATGCTCAAACTTCTATGCACTTCATCTGCAACAAGGTTTAGCTTTGAATACGAATCATCAGGCAGTTGCTTGTACTCTATTGCACCTTCAACTAAATCATATCCATATTCACGAAACTCAGCTTGCCAGCCATCTGCTTCTTTACTAAAACACAGCCTCAATGCATCATGACGTCGATAAAGCTGCGTAACAACTTGCTCAATCACACTTTGCTCTAATGTGCTTGGAATGCTCAATAAAACAGCTTGATTGTAATGATTAACATCTACCTCATCTTCAAAGAAGTACTCATGAATGGGTAAAAGCGGCATTTTTCCTTCTATATCACTTTGAGGAGCTTCAACAATTACACCCGACTTAGCCAATAGTGCAAGTGAACTAATATTTTGTGCATCAAAAATATCCTTAACAGTAAAATGTAGGCCTCGTTTTGCAGCTCTGGATACCATTTGTATCGATAAAATTGAATCACCTCCCAATTCAAAAAAGCTACTTTGTACACTGAGTGCCTGAGCATCAATCTTGAGTAACGCAGCCCAAATATCTACAAGTATTTGTTCAACGTCATTCGAAGGTGCGATGAAATCTCCTTGAAGTTCTGCCATGTTGGGTTCTGGCAATTGTTTTTTATCAATTTTACCGTTGGCAGTGAGTGGAAACTTTTCTAACGCAAGCCAAGCTGATGGGATCATATAATCTGGGAGCTTTTCTTCTAGCGACTTTCTCACTGAGTTGATAAAGTACTTTTTCTCCATATCCGTAGAGTTCGGAATGAGATAAGCAACTAAGCGCTTAGCTCCCTCTTGTTCCTGCACAGTGACATAAGCTGCCGAAACAAGCTCGTTATTTACCAGCTGCTGTTCAACTTCACCTAGCTCAACGCGATACCCTCTGATTTTAACTTGTTCATCTACTCGACCAATAAACTCCAAGCCACCACAAGGTAAATATCTTACTAAATCTCCCGTACGATAAAGGCGACATGACTTTCCAAGTTTAAATGGATTGGCAATAAACTTCTGCGCAGTCAATTCTTCCTGATTCAAATAACCGCGAGCAACCCCTGTGCCTCCAATTAATAGCTCCCCGACCGCTCCATATGGCATTAGCTTATTGTGTTTCGACACAATGTAAGTTTCAACATTGTCAATCGCGCGGCCAATGCTATTTGGTAACATGCCTGCTTTAAACTCAATAGTGTGACTACACACGGTGGCTTCTGTCGGACCATATGCAAAAAAGTAAGCACAGCGCTCTTGCCAGTAATTTAATACTGTGTCATTGCTGATTTCACCGCCGGAGATAACCGCTTGTAATGATGTGGTTTTTGGAACTTTGATCAAAGACAAAAAAGTCGGCGATATTGCAAAGTGAGTTATGCGTTGGCTATCTAGTAATTTATTGATATGCGTGAGCATATTCTGCTTTTCTTGTGGACACAGTACCAGGGTTGCACCGCGTGATAAAGTCATAAAAATATCCGCTTGTGCAACATCAAATGCTGGTGAATGTGCCTGCAATAACCTAGCTGTTTGCTCAATTCGATATGTTTCACTTAACGATAACGCTAAATTGGCAATACTATGATGTTCAACCATCACACCTTTTGGCTGGCCAGTTGAACCGGAAGTATAGACAACATATGCAACGTCACTCGTAGACTGCTCGCTAGAATTCAAGTTGCTCTGAGGATATTGATCTAATAGCCCTTCAATCATCTCGTCATCAAGTGCTAACAGCATTTGGTCATCTGCTGGTAATTCCGAAATAAGATCTTGCTGAGTAAGTATAATCTCAGCATTCGCATCATCCAAAATATACGCAATTCTTGACTCAGGGTAAGTAACATCAACTGGGATATATGCACCACCTGCTTTTAATACACCTAAGATTGCAACAATTAAATCAATCGAACGCTCAATACATAAGGCAACAAAACTATCCGATTGCACGCCCTGTGCACGTAAGAAATGCGCAAGTTGGTTGGCTCTGTTATTCAGCGCTTCATAAGTGATTTCTTCCCCTGCAAACCACAGTGCCGTGTTATCTGGATTTTGCTTCGCTTGCACCTCAAATTCTTGGTGTAAAAGTGGCAGATCTACGCTCACAACATCAGGGTTAAGCTCATCAACTAAATAAGAAGCTTCACTAGGTGACAGTAGTTCAATAAGACCAAGCTGTTTATGCTGGCTTGCCGTTAAAGACAGAAGCAATTGCTTAAAATGTGCTACGACTTGCTGTATATCACAGTCATTGTATTGCTGAGTATTATATTCAACAGCAATATCTAAAATATTCGTCAATGTTGCACTAACAGTAATTGCATAGTTAGTTTCCTCAAATGAGCTAATAAACTCGCCATCCAGTCCGGCTTGCGTTGCTTTGCTGCCTAATGAGTCATCCATTGGGTAATTAGCGAAAATTAATAAACTATCAAATAGACCTTGCTGTCCCCAACTCCCGCAGCGCTGGATCTCTGCCAGTGGTAAATAGCTATAAGACTCTCGCTCAATTAAGTCGCTATGTAGATCTTTTAGCCACGCCCCTACTGTCTGTGTTTCATCAATACTTAACACCGCTGGAACT
>NZ_JASJUU010000012.1 GCF_030125375.1 Pseudoalteromonas umbrosa
GGGCCAACCAAGTTGCGCATTACTTAAGGGCAGAGCATGGGGTAGGGCCAGGGGATTTAGTGGGCCTGTGTCTGACTCGCTCAGTTGAGATGGTGGTTGGGATGTTGGCGATCCTTAAAGCTGGCGGAGCTTATGTGCCAATCGACCCAGCATATCCTGCGGAGCGGATTAATTACGTACTTGAAGACACTGATGTGCGCGTTGTGTTAAGTGAAAATACTGTTCTTACACCTTATCGTTACGGTAGTAAAGCACATTGGGTTTGTTTGAAAGGTAAAGATTGGAAAAGCTTTAGTCAAAGTGATCCGGCAGTTGCTAATGTCGGTGTTCAAACAACAGATCTAGCTTATGTAATTTATACATCGGGTTCTACAGGTAAGCCCAAAGGCGTTATGGTAGAACATCGCTCAGTGGGTAACTTTTTAGCAGATTATATGCGTAGAGGAAAACCTGCAGAACGCGTGAGTAACTGGGCGAGTTTTAGTTTTGATGTCGCTGTGGCGGAAATTTTTTCTGCTTTGTGTAGTGGTGCTACATTGATAATTACACCTGAAAGTGTGCGCTTTGATGCTCGGTTGTTTGTTAAATGGCTAGAAAGTGAAAAAGTGAGTACCGCTTATATTCCGCCTTTTTTTATACCTACGCTCAAGCAAATATTGGTTGAACAAGGCGCAGATTTCAGTCTGACTAAAATTTTAGTTGGTGTTGAGCCTATTTCTCATCAAGATTTGTTGGCAATTAGAAAGCGGCTTAACGGAGTAGATATCATCAATGGCTATGGCCCCTCTGAAGCTACAATATGCAGTACTTTCTATCAATTTAATGAGCAAAGCGAATCAGGAAAAAATAGATATACACCCATTGGTAAAGCTCTATCCAATTTAAGTTTAATGATTCTAGACAGCAACTTAAGTTTGGTGCCAACAGGTTCGATTGGCGAGCTATATGTTGCAGGTGACAACGTATCAAGGGGGTATTTAAATCAGACTGATAAGACAGCCCAAAGCTTTATCGCTAATCCTTACAGTGAGACTGAATACGATCAGAAAATGTATAAAACAGGCGATCTGGTTCGTTGCTTATCGGATGGCAATATTGAGTTTGTTGGTCGTAAAGATAATCAAGTTAAAGTTAGGGGATTCAGAATTGAATTGGGGGAGATTGAAAGCTGCTTACTAGCCTGTCAAGAAGTTGAGTTAGCCGTTGTTATTGTTCATCAAGTAAATGGTATAAATCAGCTGGCAAGTTATATAACGCCTGCTGAATTTGAACATGCAATAGACACCTCTGAGCTTATCAAGTCAGTTAAAACGCAATTGAGTCAATACTTGCCAGATTACATGATCCCAGAATTTATGATGGTGCTTGATACGATTCCTCTGACAATGAATGGCAAAGTGGATAAGTTGTCGTTACCTAAGTTTGATTTTCAAGAAGAAGAGCTGGTTCTACCTCAAAATGAGATACAGCAGCAATTAGTCGATATCTGGGCTGAACTATTAAACTTACGAGCCGAGAAAATAAGTGTAAATACGAATTTTTTTCAACTTGGTGGCCATTCGCTGCTAGTAGGGCAGCTCGTATCAAAAATTCAAAGTCAATTCGAATTAGAAGAAATTAAGCTCGCAGATTTTATGCAAGCTCAAACCATATTAGAACAAGAACAAGAAGTGGCATATCTACTGAGTTTAAGAAACGAAAATATGGAAGAGTGTGAATACCTAGATGAGGAGTGGTAAAGGATGGGTAGCAAGTTAACCGTCACAGAATTAAAGCATTATATAATAGACGCAAAACATAGAGGTATTCACTTTTACCTTCAAGATGGCAGGCTTAAATCTAAGTCTAAAGCGGGCGCAATAACAAGTAATGATAAACGGCTTGTAAAAGAAAACAAACAGCAGCTGGTTAACATGTTATCCGATTATGCAAATACAAGCAGTATTGAAATAACCGCTCAGAGTATTAAAACGGATCACTTATCATTTTCCCAAAGTCGAATTGTTTTTCTCAATAAGTTAAAAGGCACTAGCTCAGATTATAATATGGTTATTCCATTCACAGTTGCTGGATATATAGACCTAGTTCGCCTTGAAGCTTCATTCCAGGCGATTGTCGAGCGGCATGAGACATTACGCACGACTTACTATGAGGATGATGGAGAATTTAAGCAGTTAGTTAAATCAATTGATCAAGTTGAATTTAAACTTTGTACCGAGTACAGAGAGTCATACCAAGATGAACAGCGTCAATTAGACATTGATGAAAATATAAGCGCGGAGGCTAACTATAACTTTAATCTTGAGTCAGAACTCATGATTCGGGCTAAGTATGTTCAATATGCTAGTCAGGTAGGCCTATTGGTGATCAACATTCATCATATTGCATCTGATGGTTGGTCTATGGAGATATTAAGGCAAGAGCTCAGCACCTTGTGTAACGCCCACTCTTTGGATCAAGGTAAAGACATGTTGCCAGAGCTGCCACTGTGTTACAGAGATTATGTGTATTGGCAGCATAAAAACATGCACAGCAATGATATAGCAAAGCAGATTGCCTATTGGTCTCAAGGTCTGTCAGGTATTCCCGAAACGCATGCACTCCCGGTCAAAGTACAGCGTCACTCAAAGATGACTAGAAAGGGGAGAAAAATAGAATCTAGCTTAACGTCATGTACTTCCAAGCAGTTAAATGAATTAGCAAAGTCGCTGCAGATGACGCCTTTCATGCTGTGCCATGCATTGTTTTCACTCATCATTAGTAGATACAGTCATCATCATGATATTGTAGTTGGTACACCTTTATCAGGAAGGCTAACGCCATCATTGAAAAATATGATGGGTCTTTTTGTTAATACGGTGGCCTTGAGAACAAATACAAATTTTGAGCTTGTTGGCGATTTCTTCAATCATGTGAAAGAAGTACACATTGGTGCTCAGTCAAACCAGTCATTGCCTTTTGATAAAGTTGTCGAAGCCTTAAATATAGATAGCCAGTTGACCCATAACCCGATATTTCAGATGTTATTGACAGTTAATTCTGATTACGGATTAGACTCCAATGCTGCAGACAAAACTTTGGTATTCCCGGATGCGACACTAACAGTCGCTGAGCAATATGATGTATCGCTAAAATTTGAGTTAGAGGTAGACTTTAACATAAGTGATTCAGGGGGAGTGATCAGCTGGCAATTTGATAAAGAGTTATTTGATGACGAATTTATCCAAGCTTTGGATGAACACTTTCATTCCTACCTATACAGACTTTTAAACGCAACAGATATATTGCACATGCCGCTAGCTGATGTAGTTGCGGTCTTAGAGCAGCAAAAAATACGTCTTACTCAACCCAATGAAGCATCGATTAAAAACCCAACTTACCAATGTATTCACAGTATTATAGAAGCTCAAGTCAACGCTCAAAAAGACAAAGTAGCGGTTGTTTGCGCAGAGCAGAAGATGAGTTATCAAACGCTCAATGAAAAAGCGAATCAGGTTGCGAATTATCTTCGTGAGGCGCATGGAGTAGGTCCGGGCAAGTTAATCGGCCTGTGTACTCGTCGTTCCATTGATATGGTCATTGGCATGCTGGGCATTCTTAAAGCGGGTGGTGCTTATGTGCCTATTGACCCTGAATATCCGGTTGAACGAATAAATTATATGTTGACGGACAGTAACATTTCTACGGTATTGAGTGAACATTGTATTTTGACAAGGCCATATGCGGTAGATTCAAATGCAACTTGGCTGGCATTGGATAAGATAGAATTAGATGGTTATTGTCCGTGTAACCTTGATATTGAATATATCGGTCTTCAATCATCTGATTTAGCTTACATTATTTATACTTCAGGTTCTACGGGCAGACCAAAAGGGGTTATGGTAGAGCATCGCAATGTACATGCTTTAATGACTTGGTCAGAAAAAACATTTAGCTCTAGCGGGCTGCGTAGCGTATTAGCTGCAACCTCGATATGCTTTGATATCTCGGTTTTTGAGATATTTGCTCCATTGAGTGTTGGCGGCCAAGTTTGGTTAGCACCAGATCTTCTTACTGTAAATCAGAAAAACATAGTGACTGATGTCAGCTTAATAAATACTGTGCCTTCAGTAATGACAGCATTTATGGAAATGGGTGACTTACCTGAAAGTGTTGAGGTAGTCTGTCTCGTTGGTGAGCCAGTAAAGCAAACTTTGGTTGATGCTTTATATCAAAGAGGGGTTCAAAAGGTATATGACTTATATGGTCCAACTGAAGATACAGTTTATTCAACTTGTGCACTACGAGAGTTAAATGGGGTCGCAAATATAGGCTACCCCATACATAACACTTACGCATATGTACTTGATGAGAAAAGGGCATTAGTACCTATTGGAGCGATAGGGACTTTATATCTAGGCGGGTCTGGTGTAACCCGGGGTTACTTGAATCAGCCGGAGCTAACAGCACAAAAGTTTTTGCCAAACCCTTTTACGGATAATGATACTGACCGCATGTATAATACGGGCGATTTAGTACGTTATCGCCACGATGGCACCTTACAGTATCTTGGGCGCTCGGATGAGCAAGTGAAGCTCAACGGTTTGCGTATTGAGTGTGGCGAAGTGGCCCATCAATTGAACCGCTGCCAAGGTGTTGAACA
>NZ_JASJUU010000013.1:0-1826 GCF_030125375.1 Pseudoalteromonas umbrosa
GCGAGTCTTTCCCATGTGAAAGTAGGACATTCTACTGCGTAGCGCACCAAAAGCGCCAAATAAAAGAAAGCCCGATTCGAAAGAGTCGGGCTTTTTTGCGTTTAAGTCCCTTAGCAGTGGTCAAAACGGCTCATTTCACCTTGCGCAAAAAGAGCGCTCTCACTTCGTTCGCTGTCGCTAGCCTTTTGCACGATATTCACCTTGCGCAAATTGAACGTACTCGCTTCGCTCGTTGTCGTTACATTTTGCACGTTAATCACCTTGTGCGAAAAGAATGTCAGCGCTTCGAGTATAGTCGTTAATACTCTGCAATATAGACCCCAGTATCAAAGTCGCTTATTTAGGTTTACATAATACGTCTCTAGTGATCTAATTCAGTGTTTATATTGAATGGCTTATTTAGGTAACTTGATTGATGCAGAGAGGGTGGTCAATAACACCTTTTTATTAAAGACCGACTTACCGGCTACCCTAAGTATGTAACCTAACTAGGTATTCAACTAGCCGAAGTTAAAACATTACCTCTGGCTACTAATATTGATGATATAAACTTTCGTATGGAATATAGGCTAGGGGGTTGCGGATATTTTTTCTTTGCGCACAGCAAAGTGAATATATGCCTTCACCTTTCTGGTTTGATGGATACTTATATTTTGATAGATACATGTAAGCGATACTGTGTACTGCTAAAGGCCTATCAAATATTGGGCAAATGGTGTGAAGTAAAGTGATTGGCGATTGTGTCAGAACGACGCAATATTCGAAAGAGAGTGTCATTGAACTTCACCATGAGTGGTTGTTTATGACTGAAGCTCAATGCCCACAACAAATGCGACAAATACTCTTACCAAAAGAGTAAAGACATAATAGTCACTGTGAAAAAGGTTACCTTAGGAAATCTGATAACCCCCCCATTTGGAGTTAAGGTAGCATTTCTAGTTCAGAGGAGTATGCGACTCGGGTGGCCATCGGCCATTAATGAGTTGCATTGGAATCTAGGTTTTGTGCTGTTGTTAGGGAGTTAGATCTATTTTCTAAACACTTATAAAAACCACTGGCTTCCCTCGGATAAAGTCAACTAACAATGTAAACCTCGGGTATTGAAATTACGCGGTTTGTACAGATTTAAAGGCTGTTTCAAGTATGAAGAAGATTTCTACTCTTTGGTGCCTACGAAATAATTTCATCATCAATTAAATGGTAGCAAGGATCTTTGCAAATTTTCTGTTGTGTAGCTTTCTGTCAAAAGTACTTTAAGTACAGTTCCAAAATTGGTCCATGTAAGTGAGTAGCAATAAGCTAGGTGACTATAAGAAGTGAAATGAAATAGTGATGATTTTTGGTGTTGGCTTCAAGATAGTCTCGGTGTCACTTTATACTAGTTAACTTACAATGATTAAAGTTGGCAGTTTTAATGACTCTGCATTGTATTGCTATGTATTGCTATGCTTTTAAAAAGTTTCAATCTCTGCGTTCTCCATAGTTTTCACAATATGGTTTAGGGTTGTGATGTCCCTCAGATATTTAATCTATCACATGTACTACTTTCACATATAAGCCCGTGAAATAGATTTATTATTGCAGTATGTTCTGATTTACAGTTTTCCAGTAAAAAAAGTAATGCAGCTTAAAAAACCACTCTTATTTAATATAAAAACCTTTTTAGTAATTATTTTGAAGATCTATGCTTTTTTTGATAGTCAGATAGTCAGATAGTCAGATAGTCAGATAGTCAGATAGTCAGATAGTCAGATAGTCAGATAGTCAGATAGTCAGATAGTCAGATAGTCAGATAGTCAGATAGTCAGATAGTCAGATAGTCAGAT
>NZ_JASJUU010000013.1:1924-2290 GCF_030125375.1 Pseudoalteromonas umbrosa
ATAGTCACGTTTGTTTGGCTATTCTCTACCCTATCCAACATTTTTAAAAGCTAATTTAGGTATAGCTGAAATATATGTTATCCACAGGTTTTTGTGCATAACTTGTGTTTCTAGGTTGGGCTTTTTGAGGTTAACTAATTAAATAAATTTATTAAGAAAAAAGCGAAAAAAACGCTTGTGCTAATCTCAAATCTCCCTATAATGCGCACCCACTGACACGGCGGGATGCGAGAGAAAACGCAAACCAAAGTGAAGGTTAAAGCCAAACTGAAAGCTTAATTGAAAATAAATTAAATTTTCTAGTTGACTTTAAAAGTGAAGCGGTTAATATGGCGCTCCACTTCGCAGCAACGCTGCGGTAGCTAA
>NZ_JASJUU010000014.1 GCF_030125375.1 Pseudoalteromonas umbrosa
CACTTTACAGTTAAAGATTTATTTAATGCGCAAACCATTCGTGGCTTAACGACTTATATCACGCATAGCGCAGCGGTGGTTGCGACACAAACCCCCAGTGAAGGGGCACAGGTATTATTGCCTATTCAAACGCACTTTTTCCAAGATGATGTTGAGGTTGACCATTATAATCAGGCGGTGATGCTGACGGTACCGACGACATTGGCACGGGACGTTTTGGTGGAGATGGTTCAGGCGCTATATACTCGACATGATGCACTGCGCTTGGCCTTCAAAGCGGTGGAAGGGCAGTGGCAAGGAGAGTATCAACCACTGAGTGACGCGATGGTACAAAGTGCGGTGATGACACACCAGTTAGCGGGTGACGATTACAGTGCAGTGAGCGACTATGCAGATGAAGTGCATAAGCAATTAAATCTAGCGGAGGGGGTGTTATTTAAAGCGGTGTTGATCCAGCATACAGATGCCTCAGATGCACGTTTGTTGTTGGTGCTGCATCATCTGGTGACCGATGGGGTATCTTGGCGTATTTTACTTGAGGACCTGACGCATCTATTTACGCAGTGGCAGGCGGGTCAGGCGTTTGCATTGGCAGACAAATCCTCATCATATCAACAGTGGGGGACGTACTTAGCGTCGCTATTGGATACAGAAACACTGGCGCAAGAGCGTGAATACTGGTTGGCAGCGAATGCGGTGCCAGTGGCCTCGTTTAATGAGCACAGTAGCGCTATTCAAGGTGAGCCGAGTGGACACTTTGAGCGCGTAAGTTGGCGCTTATCTGAGACGCAAACACAGGCATTATTACAGCAGTGTCCGAAGGCTTATCGCACGCAGGTTAATGAGCTGCTATTGGCTGGTTTATTGTTAGGGGGAGCGACTTGGCGAGGTGAGCAAGGGCTTCGTATCGCGTTAGAGGGTCATGGCCGAGAAACGGAAGGGGCAGGATTAGATTTAAGTCAAACAGTGGGTTGGTTTACCAGTATTTACCCACTCACCCTCTACTCTGAAGGGCCTGTAGGGGATGTTGAAAGCGTGATTTGTGCGGTGAAGGAGCAATATAGAGGGCTACCGAATAAAGGATTAGGGTATGGGGTGTTGAAGTACCTCAGCGGGGATGCCGAGCTGTCGCAGATGAGGGCAGCGGAGTTAGTATTTAATTACTTAGGACAGTTTGACCAAGTGGTAGGTGACTCAGGACCTTTTGGTATTGCGAGTGAATCGACAGGCCAAACAGCGAGTCTAGCACGTAAAGCGCACTTTAATTTGAGTTTGGATGGTGCGGTGAGTCAAGGGCAATTACAGTTTGCTTTGTCATACGACACGGGGTTGTATGATGAGACGTCGATGCAGACGTTTATGGCGGCATTTGAGCAGGGTTTGATGCAGGTAATAGCGCACTGTCAGGAGACAGAGCGAGGCCGTTATACCCCGTCAGACTTTCCATTGGCGAGGGTGAGTGAAGCGGAGTTGCAAGCATGGCAGGGGCAGGAAATAGAAGATATTTACCCAGCGACAGACATGCAGCAAGGGTTGTTATTCCATAGCTTATTGTCGGCAGGAAGTTATGTTACTCAGGCGTTGTTCCAGTTTAAAGGGTTGGATTTAGCGCGATTTAGGGCGGCATGGGAGCATGTAATCGCACAGACGAGTATCTTTAAGACAGGGTTTATTGGGATAGACAGCGGCAATGCACATCAGTTGGTGCATAAATCAGTGACATTACCCTGGGAAGAGGTGGATATATCAGGGCAAGATGCGCATAGTCAAGCCGAATATATAACAACATATCGGGCAGAAGATAAGGCGCGCGGATTTGCAATTGAGGCAGCGCCCCTGATGCGGGTGACGGTATTTTTACTCGGTGATGAACGATGTCAATTACTGTGGACCCACCACCATGCATTAATGGACGGTTGGAGTACTCCACTGGTGTTTAATGATGTGAC
>NZ_JASJUU010000001.1:0-975254 GCF_030125375.1 Pseudoalteromonas umbrosa
TGGACGAACCGCTGGTGTTCGGGTTGTTATGCCAATAGCATTGCCCGGTAGCTACGTTCGGAATCGATAACCGCTGAAAGCATCTAAGCGGGAAGCGAGCCTCGAGATGAGTTCTCACTTTGACTTTAAGTTAACTGAAGGGCCGTTGAAGACTACAACGTTGATAGGCGAGATGTGGAAGTGCTGTGAGGCATTGAGCTAACTCGTACTAATTACCCGTGAGGCTTAACCATACAACGCCAAAGTGGTTTTAAGCTTGTTAGAAGTTAAGAATAGAAAGTAGACGATAAGAATTTAATTACGCTTCCAGATTTTAGTAAGGTGTTTTAAACATCTTGCATACAGAATTTCCTGGTAAACATAGCATTTTGGAACCACCTGACCCCATGCCGAACTCAGTAGTGAAACGAAATAGCGCCGATGATAGTGTGGGGTTTCCCATGTGAAAGTAGGACATTGCCAGGGCCCAATTTTAAAAAATAAATAATAAAAACTAAAAGTAAAGAATTTGCTTGGTGAACATAGCATTTTGGAACCACCTGACTCCATGCCGAACTCAGTAGTGAAACGAAATAGCGCCGATGATAGTGTGGGGTTTCCCATGTGAAAGTAGGACATTGCCAAGCGCCAAATAAAAGAAAGCCCGATTCGAAAGAGTCGGGCTTTTTTGCGTTTAAGTCCCTTAGCAGCGATTAAAGCGGCTCATTTCACCTTGCACAAAAAGAGCGTACTCACTGCGTTCGCTGCCGCTAACCTTTTGCACGATAGCGCTGATGATAGTGTGTGGGGCGGCCAGCGGTGGCTTTCCCATGTGAAAGTAGGACATTCTACTGCGTAGCGCACCAAAAGCGCCAAATAAAAGAAACCCGTTGCAGAGATGCAACGGGTTTTTGTGTTTAAGTCTCTTGGCAACAGCTAAAATAGCTCACTTCACCTTGCACGAAAAGAATGTCAGCGCTTCGCGCTGTGTCATTAACCTTTCGCACGATATTCACCTTGCGCAAAAAGAGCGCACTCACTTTGTTCGCTGTCGCTAACCTTTTGCACGATAAGTGCAAGTTGAAGTGAGCAAGTTTCACCACCACTAATCTGCTTGCTCGACCCTCTCAAGCGAGTAGTAGTTGAACTCGTTTCAATAACTATATGCTCAACGGTTATGATTACTCGGTTTGCTGGTTGGGTAAGTGCTGCAAACCGATAAAGTAAAATAAACGATATCTATTGCCGAAAGTGGGCGCTTAGTGCAGATCAGAGAGGAAAAGCATAATGGCAGGAGTTAAATTCAGTCTACAATTTTATCATTGATAGTTATCAACATAACTTAATCAAATGCTTCTGAATTCCCAAACCCGAAAACACTCCACTAAAACATTGGTAAATATTTACTTCTATCAACAGCAGAGCGCTGGGATAAACAGCAAGTGCCCGACGGCTCGAATTGGGAACCTCTGAACGAATTTACTCAGAAAAGTGACACTAAAAACAAAAACTCGATTTTATGAGAGTACGATTTTCAGAGTGAAGCCCTTGCATACTTTGCGGATGAAGCCGGCGTTGAGTTTGGCTCAAACCGCGCTCATGCAGATGATATAGCACCTTGGTCTGGCTGCGGTGCCTAGTTGTCAATTCTCAGGGCTGACCTACTACAGTTAGCTGATGAACCTTTTATGATGTGCGTTGTGTGCTCCTGAGAGGCGCTGAGGTGATGTACGGCTACAATGGAATGATTTATGAATATTAACCCCGTTTAGAAACGTTTCTAAAGGTGTTTAAACAGGCTTTTTCTGCAACAGGTCTATAAATTTGATTTAAACAGTTATATAAATTGGCTAATAAGAAAACAGTTGAAGAAGTGCTCATTCGATAATTATAATCTTTAATAGCAAGAACAGCGGTCCATGTACTAACTATTGCGACATAAGAGATAGGGAAAATATAATGAGGAATCCAAATTCCTACTATACTTCGTTTCACTGACAAGGAATCTAGCTAAGCAGCTATTGATGTTGCATCTTGCTGTGCTTATCCTGATACGATCTCTACTATTTATATAGGCTCTATTCTGATCATTAAACTGCTTCGACAGATAATTACAGTCACTTGTGTGAGCTCATATTTCGACCACCTAATGCATGAGTATTAATTAATAATGGCGGTAGTATCTCCAATTGGTAACGGTGAACGTCAGTTATGATGTGAGTTCGAGCCTCAGCCTATCGACACAATTTATACACCGCCCTGAATACCACTTTCTATCGCTGAGCTTTCAACTTTAAACATACTGATGATGGTATCTAATTCGATGGCTTTGCCTTTAAATTTCACTGGGCTTAATTGGGCAACCTAAGAAAACGTAATAAACATAGCCTTTTAAAAAACCGAAATTTGACATTAATTTATTGATTTACCTACTAGGTTTTGTCTCGGTGCTACACATTTTGGATAAGCTGCCCGCAGAAATCTGAATGCCAATCTAAGACTAGCATTATTTTTGAATCATTATTGTCAGAATTCCTCCTATTGCTGGAATAAAACCTGCTTAAACACAGCTATGGATGGGTTAAAAGCATATTATTGACAAAGTTGATTCGCTTTTTATTGTGTTTTAACTTATTGATATTTATTGCTTAAATTTGTTTTCTTGATTAGACCTAAAGTTGGTCTTACTTTTGCATTAACCTGCATATAGTCAAATTTTTGGAGTTGGTTATGGCAATTAGTTTTGATAAAGCGCTAGGAGTGCATCAGCATACAATGTTGATCCGTTCTCAACGTGCAGAGATCTTAGCGAGTAATATCGCAAATGCTGATACTCCCGGTTACAAAGCAAAAGACATAGATTTTGGCCGAGCGTTAAATGCGGCAAAGTCGGCACAGCAAAGCGGCAATCAGATGACCCGTACCAACGAAAAACACATTAGTGGTGGGACAAGATTGACTAACAGTGAAGAATTATTTCGTAATCCAAATCAAACAGATACGGGCGATGGCAACTCTGTTGATATACAGGTGGAACGAAACTTGTATGTACAAAATGCATTAGAGTACCAAGCTAGTTTGAACTTTTTGGGTGGTAAATTTAAAAGCTTGAAAAAAGCGCTTGGTGGTGGTCAAGGAGCCTAATTATGAGTTTATATAACGTTTTTGATATCGCAGGCTCTGGCATGAGTGCACAGAATGTACGCTTGAATACCACTGCCAGTAATATATCCAATGCAAACAGCATCAGTTCTAGTCAGGATAAAGTGTATAGAGCTAGGCATCCCGTATTTGCTGCCGAATTGAATAAGGCAGCAGCGGCAAATCCTAATACATTGAGTTCGTCTGTGGGAGTTAAGGTTTTGGGTATTGTTGAGAGTGACAAGCCGCTGCAAGTTGAATACAACCCTAATCACCCAAGTGCTGATAAAGATGGTTATATCTATAAACCGAATGTGAACGTGGTGGAAGAAATGACAAACATGATTTCCGCCTCACGGTCGTACCAAACGAATGTTCAAGTAGCAGACGCAGCAAAGCAGATGTTAAGTAAAACTCTGTTGCTTGGTCAGCGCTAATTGGGAGTATAGCTGATGAGTAATGATGTCAATTCCGCAACTTCGTCCTTTGTTGACTCGTTGCGTTGGCAAGATAACAAAGTGCCAACTGAGAAAAATGATGAGCTAAAGCAGGAAGATTTCTTTGCGCTACTTACTCAGCAATTGTCTTTTCAAGACCCGAGTAAACCAGCTGACAATGATCAGATGATATCCCAGATGACCAACTTTACGATGGCTGAGGGTATTTCAAACTTAAATACGAAGTTTGAGTCATTGGCCGCATCGATGACATCAAATTCAGCACTTCAAGCATCGACATTGATAGGTAAGAAAGCTTTGCTCGAGTCTGACACCATCGAGCATGGACCCGGCTTGCAGGCGAGAGGGTCTATCATTGTTGCAGAGCCTGTCGAAAAACTCACTTTGAGTATCATCAATGATAAGAAGGAGCTTGTCAGAAAGATTGAATTAGGTAACCAAAGTGTAGGTGCAACCCGCTTCGAGTGGGATGGGCTTACTGATGATGATGAACCAGCCCCTGCTGGCGAGTACACAATTAAAGCTGAAGGGCAAACAAACGGTAAGTTTGAGGCATTGCCAACAGCAACATTTAGAAATATTGATAGTGTGAATGTAAATGGCTCTCAGGGCATTGTAATTAACACTAAAGCTGGTGCAGTTAGACTGTCTGACGTTGCAGAGATAGCTTAATCACAAGATTTAACCTTCATTTATAGAGGTATTAGAGTATGAGTTTTAATATTGCTTTAACAGGACTAGCTGCAGCCCAAAAAGATTTGGACACAACAGCTAATAACATTGCAAACGTAAATACCACGGGCTTTAAAGAGTCTCGTGCAGAATTTGCTTCTGTATATGCATCGTCAGTATTTAGTGCTGGTAAAACTAAAAATGGTGATGGTGTATCAACAACCATGGTTGCTCAGCAATTCCACCAAGGCTCTTTAAACTTTACCCAAAACTCACTTGACCTTGCTATTACAGGTGAAGGTTATTTCGCAATGAGTGAAGATTTAGGTAGTCAAGATTATACATTCACCCGAGCAGGTGCCTTTAAGCTGAATAAAGATAATTTTATTGTCGATGCTAATGGTAACTTTTTACAGGGTTTCCCTGTTGATCCAAGTACAGGTGATACAACATCAGTGAGTTTAAGTACGTCGTCACCATTGCAAATACCAGATGCTTCAGGTTCTCCGCGTGCAACAACGAATGTTTATTCATCATTTAATTTAGATTCAACAGCGACTGCACCAACGATTGCGTTCGACCCCGATACGTCGGCATCTTATAACAGCTCAACGTCGACGACAGTGTATGACTCTTTGGGTGAGCCACATACATTGCAACTATTTTTCCGTAAAGAAGATCCAGCAACTGCTCCAAATGAGTGGCAGGTGTTTGCAACGTTAGGTGGAAAGTCTTTTGATGCAAATGGCAGTGAGATTGTTCCGCCCGCAACAATAACGGCCATTACTGAATTTGGATTTAATGCGCAAGGTTTTCCAGAGCATACTGACGCTGCAGAAACCCCCAACACAGGTACAACCTTTAACCCACTTAATTTAACAGCAGGTAATTTATCTGGGTTATTAACTAACGGCGCAACCTTTCCGTCAGACATTCAATTAAACTGGCGTGATGAAGCTAATACAACCAATAAGTTACCAACGCAG
Source organism: Pseudoalteromonas umbrosa (assembly GCF_030125375.1). Classification (GTDB taxonomy): domain Bacteria; phylum Pseudomonadota; class Gammaproteobacteria; order Enterobacterales; family Alteromonadaceae; genus Pseudoalteromonas; species Pseudoalteromonas umbrosa. The sequence continues at coordinate 5,237 of NZ_JASJUU010000001.1, forward strand.
TTTGCAAGCCGTTTTGAAGTTAAGGCACTTGACCAAGATGGTGCGACAACTGGCCGACTTGCAGGTATTGATATTGGTTCTGATGGTAAGATTGTCGCGTCTTACAGTAATGGTGATTCAACCTTCCTAGGACAGGTTGCGATGGTGAGATTTTCAAACTCACAGGGTTTGACTGAAGCCGGTAATACTGGCTGGAAGAAAAGTTTAACGTCTGGTGAGCCAATCGCAGGCGAACCTGGTTCAGGTACTTTGGGTACAATCAACTCATCAGCGCTTGAGCAATCAAATGTAAACTTGACTAATGAGTTGGTTGACTTGATAAGCGCGCAAAGAAACTTCCAAGCAAATTCAAGGGCGCTAGAAGTGAATTCAACATTGCAACAAGCTATCTTGCAGATCCGATAATACCCCTTCTGTAAAAAAAGCCGCATTTGCGGCTTTTTTATTTTTTGACACTCACCTTGGCATTAATATTGCTTTTATCACTATATATTGAACAGTTTTAGGTCGTTCTCATGGATAAAATGCTTTATGTCGCCATGTCTGGCGCTAAGCAAAGCCTTCGCGGTGTTGCGCTTAAGGCTAATAATTTAGCAAACGCAAATACGACAGGCTTTAAGGCTGATTTCGCACAAGCGAGATCGATGCAGGCTTTCGGAGAAGGGTTGCCTACTCGAGTATTCGCCATGCAGGAACGCCCTGGAACAAATATGTTAAGCGGAGCAGTTGCTGAAACAGGCCGGGACTTGGACATTGCTGTAGATGAAAAGTCATGGATAAGTGTAATGGATGCAAGTGGCGAAGAAGCTTATACAAAAGTGGGGACGCTAAATATCACAAGTGATGGTGCTTTGGTAACTAGCCATGGACGTCAATTAATTGGCGAAGGAGGACCAATCATCTTACCGTTACCGATCGATAAGGTCGTGTTTAGTGATGATGGCTCAATTCAAGTTCGCCCTCAAGGCGCGCCTGCTAATTTCTTAGAAACCGTTGATAGGTTGAAAATTATTTCTGCGGACAATAATAAATTAGAGAAAGGCAATGATGGTTTATTTAGGCCAAAAGAAGATCAGCTTGAAGACGGGCATTGTGGCTTTTGTGAGGTTTCCCCGACAGCCAAAGTTATGAGTGGTTATCTTGAAATGTCAAATGTGAATCCCGTTCATGAAATGGTCGATATGATTAATCACCAAAGACAGTTTGAGATGCAAATGAAGTTAATGAAGTCAGCAGAAGAAATCGACGAGCGACACACTTCGCTCCTGCGCATAGTATAAGAGAGTGAGGTATAAATTATGAATCCAGCATTGTGGATAAGTAAAACAGGGCTTGATGCTCAGCAAACTGATATTTCAGTTATTTCGAATAACCTAGCTAACGCTAGTACCGTTGGTTATAAGAAAAGTAGAGCAATTTTCGAAGACTTGCTTTACCAGAATATCAACCAGCCGGGTGGTCGTTCTTCACAAGATACTGAATTGCCTTCAGGTTTAATGCTTGGTGCAGGTTCGAAAGTAGTAGCCAACCAAAAGAACTTTTCTCAAGGGAATATGATCAGCACTGAGAATTCTTTGGACTGGATGATCCAAGGCCCAGGCTTTTTTGAAATTCAAATGCCAGATGGCACGATAGCGTATTCTCGTAATGGTCAATTCACTACGGATGAAACAGGGCGGGTTGTGACATCCGGCGCAGGTTTTCCTGTGCAGCCAGAGATGACAGTACCAGATAATGCGAACTCCATCACCATATCCCAAGACGGTGAAGTATCCGTAAGCATCAACGGTCAGGCGGAAAACACGGTTATTGGTCAATTGGTTATCAGTGATTTTATCAATCCATCAGGGTTAGAGCCGATTGGACAAAATTTGTATACAGAAACTGCTGTAAGTGGGGCTCCAGTGCAAGGTAACCCAGGTGTTGAAGGATTAGGTTCTATGGTGCAGGGGGCGCTTGAAACGTCAAATGTGAACGTAACTGAAGAATTGGTAAACCTGATTGAGACCCAGCGCGTCTATGAGATGAACTCGAAAGTCATTAAGTCAGTTGACGAAATGCTAAGTTACATCAATCAACAACTTTAAGTAGGGTAGGGCAGATCATGCGTAAATGTATATTGGTAGTTACGTTAGGTTTAGGCTTAAGTGGATGCATGTCTACGGAAAACAGTGATGTTGTTAGAGATGATCCTTATTACGCACCTATGTATCCCGAAATGGAAGCTGAGCCAGTCGTCACAACGGGCTCGCTGTTCAACTCATATTCAAATGATCTGTACTCTGATAAAAAAGCAGTGAGAGTCGGCGACATAATCACAGTTGTATTGAGAGAGTCTACTCAAGCTTCTAAAGCGGCTAATTCCAAATTAGATAAAGACAGTGAAGTAAATGTGGACCCTTTTCTTGGTCTAGGCAACGCCCCTGTCAATATTGGTGGCGATGCCATTCAATTGGATATGGGAGCGAACTCTTCCTATCAAGGTGATGCACAAGCCAATCAATCAAATAGTTTGTTTGGTAACATCTCTGTGAATGTTATGAGAGTTTTACCCAATGGCAACTTGGTGATCCGAGGTGAGAAATGGCTGACACTTAATACGGGGGAAGAGTTTATTCGCTTAGAGGGTTTAGTGAGGCCACAAGATGTTTCCGCTGAAAACGAAGTGGAGTCTAATCGAATTGCTAATGCACGTATCCAATATTCAGGTAAAGGTCAGACGCAAGAAGTCCAAAGTGCTGGTTGGCTAACTAAATTCTTCATGAGCACATTAATGCCATTTTAAGGAAGTTGATTATGCGTATTCTGCAAAGTGTTATTTTATCATGGCTCCTTATCTTGTCGATAAATGTACAAGCTGAGCGAATTAAAGATGTCAGTGTTGTGGAAGGAGTTAGGAGCAACCAACTCATCGGTTATGGTCTTGTGGTGGGTTTACCTGGTACCGGTGAGCAAAGCCGATTTACTGAACAAAGTTTTAAAGCGATGCTAAATAGCTTTGGTATTACTTTGCCTGGTAACTTAAAACCAAAGATTAAAAATGTTGCTGCTGTAGCTGTCCATGCTGAATTACCGCCTTTTGTTAAACCAGGACAAAGTATTGATGTAACAGTATCGTCAATTGGTAGCGCTGGAAGTTTGAGAGGCGGTACATTGTTACAAACATTTTTAAAAGGTGTAGATGGTAATGTTTATGCAATAGCGCAGGGCAGTATGATCGTCGGTGGTTTAGGTGCGGAGGGGTTAGATGGCAGTCGAGTAGTCATTAATACGCCGACTGTGGGCCGAATTCCTAACGGCGCAATGGTTGAACGAGCAGTTAAGAGCCCGTTTACACAGGGAGACCATATTACATTTAATTTAAATCGACCTGATTTTACAACAGCGAAGCGTTTAGCCGACAGAATCAACGAATTAGTTGGTCCAAATAGCGCCAGCGCATTAGATGCCGCCTCTGTGAGAGTTATAGCTCCTAGAGATCCATCACAGCGAGTTGCTTATTTGTCCACTTTGGAAAACTTGGAGTTTAAGCCAGCAGATACCTCGGCAAAAATCATAGTTAACTCTAGAACAGGGACTATTGTAATTGGTAAAGATGTCAAACTTCAGCCTGCTGCTATAACGCACGGTGGTTTGACAGTCACGATTGCGGAGCAAACGAATGTATCACAGCCTCAGCCTTTGACAGATGCAGATGCTGTTGTGACGCAACAGAGCATTGTTGATGTTGATCAAGATGATTCTCGAGCATTTGTATTTGATCCCGGTAGTAGCTTAGATGATTTAGTTCGTGCCATTAATGCAGTCGGTGCAGCACCGGGCGATTTAATGGCCATATTAGAAGCGCTGAAAGAAGCAGGCGCAATTCATGGTCAATTAGTCGTCATATAGTTTTATTTATAATCAATAAGATAGCCTCAATGTTTTGAGGCTTTTTTTTGGCCCAGTATTTGCATTGCTAACACTATCTGTTTTAACGACGTGTTTTTGACCATGAATACTGATCCTACACACAATCAAAGTTTTTTTGATTTAAACAACCTGAACTCACTGAGACAGGATGCATTAAAAAGTGCAGGGGATGGTGATGCGTCAAAGCAGGCGTTAAAAAAGGCTGCGGAGCAGTTTGAGTCAATCTTTACGCAAATGCTATTGAGCAGCATGCGTAAGGCAAATGAAGCATTCGAAGACAAAGATAGCCCTTTCAATTCGAGCAGTGTTAAATTTTACCGCGACATGCATGATCAGCAAATGGCACTAGAGCTGTCAGGTAAAGGTAGTTTAGGTTTAGCGGATTTGATTGTTCAGCAACTTTCTCCGCAAAAAGATGGTTATATGCCTTCCTCAGTTATTCGTACTGGGGCGGAGATCCAAAGCGATAAAATAGCCGGTGGCCAAGCTCCACATAAAAATACCCCAGACAGCACTGAATTGACTACGTCAGCACCTTCCGAGATTGCTCAACAGCAGCAAACTGATCCTCAAGCTTTTGAAAGCCCAGAAGAGTTTATCAATACTTTGTGGGGTTACGCTAAGTCAGCTGCTGAAAAAATTGGGCTAAACCCTGCTGTTATGGTGGCACAAGCTGCTTTAGAAACTGGTTGGGGCAAGCATGTTATTTCAAAACCTGATGGTAATAGCAGTTTTAACTTATTTAATATCAAGGCGGATAGCCGCTGGACAGGAGATAGTGCCAGTAAAATGACACTTGAATTTGAACAGGGCTTACCTGTTAAAAAACAAGCAAACTTTCGCGCTTACGAGTCACTGAAAGACAGTTTCAGTGATTATGTAAACTTTTTACAGTCTAACCCTCGTTACGAAGATGCATTGAAAAAAGTTGCTAAACCGAGTGATTACCTAGATGCCTTGCAGCAAGCTGGATATGCGACCGACCCAAATTATGCGAACAAAATTAAAAATGTATTAGGTGGAAGTCATTTTCAATCGGCTTTGTCTTCGTTTATACGTCAAGGAGTAAACTAAGATGTCTTTTAATTTAATGAACATTGGCACTTCTGGCGTTAGAGCAAGTAGTGAGTTACTGCAAACGACCAGTAAAAATATCGCCAACTTAAACACAGTCGGATATATCAGGGAGCGTACAGAGCACGCGACCATGATAGGCAATCAAGTAGGGCGTGGAGAAACTGTCAGACTGTTAAATGAGTTTGCGCAAAAGCAGTTGTATAGAGATATATCTAGTCAGTCTTATTATAATCAGTTTGTTACTGAGTCAACGCGTGTTGATACCTTGTTCGGCGAGGATTCCAACAACTTAAACTCGAGTATTAACTCCTTATTTAATAATTTACAAGAAGCAATGAATTTGCCTTCCTCAACAGTGACTCGCTCATTATTTTTAACAGACGCGCAAAATATGATTGATCAGATGGATCGTTTGTCGGGTATTGTGTTTGATCAAAACAATATAGTGAATGAGCAATTGTCGATATATTCGCAAGAGGCAAATAATTTAATTCAGAAAATAAGCGATTTAAATGGACAGGTTGGTGCACTTAATGCGAACCCAGATAATGATAATGCTAATTCTGTACTCAATGAACGAGACCAAGCGATCAAAGATCTTTCTGAATTAGTTGATATTGAAACATTGGATGGTTCTAACGGTGAAAAGCTAGTCTTTTTGGGGTCTGGCCAGGCCGTCGTGATGGAAAACGGCAGTTTCAATCTATTTTCATTGGATGGTGATCCTGACCCCAATAAAAAGGAATTGAAGCTCGATATTACAGAGGGCGCTGCAATTGCTCTAGCTGTCGATCAAACAAAGTTACAGGGAAAAATTGGTGGGCTTTTGGCATTTCGAGATGAAATCCTGATCCCTGCACAAAACCAACTTGGTCAAATAGCACTTTCCTTAGCAGATGCTTTTAATCAACAAAACAAACTGGGCATGGATCTAGATGGTAACTTGGGAGGGAATATATTTACTATTCCGACGACTGCGGGTTATCCACACAGCAGTAACACAAGTACAACTCAGCTAAATGCTACATTAGAAGCTGGTCAAGGTAAGCAGATCCCTGCAACAGATTTTAGAGTCACTTATAATGCAGGTAACGTCACGATTGCTGCAATTGATGCTCAGGGAAATACTATTGGTAACGCCACTACCGTCCCTTATACTGCACCTTTAAATTCTCAAACTGTTACCCCGACAGGGGCTGAACTATTTGGTTTGGAAATTAACTTCACAGATGTGAATGGTGCTGCAGCTTTACCTAACGACGGAGATATATTTGATATCAAGCTGAATTCTGCGGCTGCAGGCACATTGTCTCTAGCCACGGATAGACCTGAAAGCCTTGCTTTGGCTTCTCCTGTTCGTACAGAGTCTTCAGCGAATAATGTTAGTAACGCGACTATTTCTGTGGGAATGGTTACTAATACTGATCCCGCAAGCAGTAACTTTTCTGCGACTACGCCTCCTACTTTTACTAATGGCACAATTACGTTGGTGAAAACAGGTAACCCTGATGAATATCAAATAACAGATGCTAGCGGAACGACAACATTTACAGCACCCGCACCGCGAGAGAATATTTTAGCTGCGGCGGGTGGCGCATTTGCGGCTTATGGTTTTGATTTTGATATTGATGGCGAGCCTGCAACAGGTGATACGTACGTTATTGAGTTCAATGAAGGCGGGTTTGATGATAACCGTAACGGACTCTTATTAAGCGAGCTTCAATCAGGAGAACTTGTCAGACAAAATGTAGTGACAACAGCAGTTGCAGATAATTTGAAGACGTTTAATGAAGCTTATGCCGGTTTGGTGACAGAAATAGGTGTAGTGGCAAACCAAGCGAAAACAAATGGGGCCGCATATGATGCACTTGCTGCGCAATCTGAAGCCTGGTTTGAGTCAGTGGCTGGCGTAAATTTAGATGAAGAAGCAGCAAATTTATTACGTTTTCAACAATCTTATTCTGCTGCGGCACAAATATTGAGTGCTGCCAGAACTGTTTTTGACACTTTACTTAGTGCAGCGAGGTAATTATGCGTTTATCTCATAATATGATTTTTAAGAATAACTTGAATTCTATTTTAAACAGTCAACAAGAAGTCAATAAGTCGATGAATCAAGTTAATACGCAAAAGCGTGTATTATCGGCATCTGATGATCCCTCTGCAATGGCAAGGTCCTTACTGTATTCTGATAAAATTCAAACTAACGAGCAGTACTCGAAAAACCTGACCATGCTTAAGAGTCGTCTTGATACGCAAGAGGGTGTATTAGATAATATTAAAGACTCACTGACTCGTTCTATTGAATTGACAGTGAATGCGGGTAATGGCTCTTTAACTTCACCAGATAAATCAGCATTATCTGAAGAGCTTGAATCGATAAAAACAGCTGTTTTAGAGCTGATGAATTCTAAAACTGAAGACGGGCGCTATATTTTCTCTGGTTATCAAGATAATACTCGAACATACGAATACGATAGTAACAATAATCGATATGCTTACAGCGGTGACCAAGGTCAACATAAGATAAAAGTGGCTGAAGGTGTTGAGATTAAATCAAGTGATAATGGGTATGATGTTTTTGAGAGCGTAGAACAACGGTTAAATGTTACGAGCAATACAGCTACGCCTTCGGGCGGTATAGTAAGTTCAGACGTATATGTTACCCAGCAAGGTCCATTTGATTTATTTCATAAAGCAAATTACAACCCAGACCCTACGGCACCAGCGACAAGAAATGAATTCCAACTTGAATTAAATGGAACAACAACTCCACCAAGTTACAGATTGATGCAAGGCGCAACAGTATTTGATTCGGGTACGTACACTGAAAATAATATTCAAGTAGCTGGAATGGAGTTCAGTTTTACAGGGACTGCGGGTGCTGCTGATACAATTACATTTGAACTTGAAGCGCCTCAAAAAGACAATGTGTTAAATACTTTAGATAACTTAATAACCGCTGTACAAGATCCTAATTTGTCTGACAAAGATTATCGTCAAGTTTTAGCTGACTCAATGATTGGGTTAGAAAATGCAAAAAATAGGGTGTCTCAAATTCAATCTGGATTAGGTGGAAGGATGAACACTGCGACACGGATCACTGAAGCAAATATAGATTTAGATATTAATAATAAAATATCGAGAGCGGATCTGATCGAGCTAGATATGGCTGAAGCGATCACTGAGCTCACCAAACACGAAACTCAGCTTCAAGCATCGCAAGCAACATATGGACGATTGTCCAACTTATCATTACTTGATTATATTCGATAATTAAAAGCCGTCAGTAACTTGACGGCTTTTTTGTTTATAGGCCTTAAAAAATCAAGTTTTTTTACTAACCAACTGAACTTCATAAGTAAACTTACCCAGTAGTAATAAACTATTGCAAACGGAAACTTCTTTCCCATCTAATACATAGCTCACTTTAATTGATTTAAATCACTTTAAATTCAATATCTTAAAAAAAATATCAAAAAAATTCTAAAGGAAACTTTTTGCCGTCCGATAACTTAATTAACCAAGCCGGACAGTTTAAATAACTCGAAGGTCATGAGAGTTACAAGTTTGAGAGTAAGTACTCAGTTTACAGTGGGAGAATTACCATGGCACTTTATGTAAATACTAACGTAAGTTCATTGAATGCTCAAAGACAACTAAGCAATTCAGGCAACTCATTAGACGTTTCGTTTAAACGTCTATCATCAGGCTTCCGAATCAACAGCGCAGCTGATGATGCGGCAGGTCTACAAATTTCTGACCGTTTAACATCACAGATTAACGGTCTAAACCAAGGTAACCGTAACGCAAACGACGGTATTTCATTAGCACAAACAGCTGAAGGTGCAATGGATGAGGTAACGTCAATGTTCCAGCGTATCCGTACTTTGGCGCAACAGGCTTCGAATGGTTCAAATACAGACGAAGACCGATTGGCGATTCAAGAAGAAATTCGTTCATTATCGGCAGAAGTTAACCGTGTAGCGGCAGATACTACTTTCGGTGGTCAAAACCTATTAGATGGTACGTATGAAGCGAGCTTCCAAGTCGGTGCTGATGCAGTACAAACAATCGGCTTTAGTATGAAAAATGTTGCCGGCACGGCAAATGATATCTCTACTAATGGCGGGTTTACGCTATCAGGGATTGCAGGTGTTGCCAGTGCAATCGCTAAAAATGACTTGTCAGGCTTAGCTAGTGGCGTTAGTGCAATTTCAGGCGCATCTAATGACTTTACTTTTAGTGACACATTCCAAGCTGGGTCTATCAGTGTATCTTCACAAGCAAATGCACAGGCTGTTTTAGCTGGTATGGACGCGTTGATTGCTGTAGTAGATAAAAAACGTGCGGAATTAGGTGCGGTTCAAAACCGATTCCAGTCAACTATTCGTAACCAGTCGAATATTGCTGAAAACCTATCAGCTGCAAAATCTCGTATTAAAGATACTGATTTTGCTACAGAAACAGCATCACTAACTAAGATGCAGATTCTACAACAGGCTAGCCAAACAATCTTAAGTCAGGCTAATCAACGTCCGCAAGCTGCATTGAGTCTATTAGGTTAATAAAAGTAGAAATTAGGTAAGCGGAGGAAGAAGATGGTGTCTGTGCTTGATGGGGTATTAACACAGACACCGGAATTGGATGGTAAAGCGGAGGAGCTTATAATCCAAAACAGTTCATGTTTTCAATGAACACCTTAATGTTAGCACTTTCCGTGCCAATATTTAGAATAAAATATTGACACTCACTCTCAAACTTTTATAAAAGGAGGCAGTAGCCTCCTTTTTTATCGTCCAAACAAATTTAAATATTTATTTTTCAATGTTTTGGCGTTTTTATCCAGAAAAGGTCAAAAAACAAAATTTAAATTGGCATATTGTTTGCTTTTACTTATTCAAACTTTGATTAGTTGTGCAAGTGGCAGTTTATTGCCCCATCGCAAAAAATGTTTTCGCGATTAGAACTGACCTCTTGTGCGCAATAATTGCTCTGATTTCAGAGCATTTGAATAGAGAGAGTGAATCATGGCTTTATTTGTAAATACTAATGTAAGCTCGCTGAATGCACAGAGACAGTTGCAGCAGTCGGGTGTTGAACTAGATACATCGTTTAAAAGATTATCTTCAGGTCTTCGTATTAACAGTGCAGCAGATGACGCTGCTGGTCTTCAAATTTCTGACCGCTTGCAATCGCAAATTTTAGGTTTGAATCAAGGTAACCGAAATGCAAACGATGGTATTTCACTAGCGCAAACCGCTGAAGGTGCAATGGATGAAATCACGTCAATGTTTCAACGTATTCGAACTTTGTCACAACAAGCGGCGAATGGCTCAAATACAGATGAAGACCGTCTAGCAATACAAGAAGAGATCCGTCAATTGGCTGCGGAAGTTAACCGAGTCGCTTCAGACACTACTTTTGGTGGGCAGAACTTGCTTGATGGCTCATATTCAGCAAACTTCCAAGTGGGTGCTGATGCAGTACAAACAATCGGCTTTAGTATGCAATATGTTGGTGAGACAGCAAACTCAATGGTTGCTAATGGTGGTTTCACAATGTCGGGTATTGCTGGTATTGCAAGTGCAGTAGGACGAAACGATCTGTCTGGGTTGGCTGATGGTGTCAGTGCAATTTCTGGCGCGTCAAACGACTATACATTTAGTAATGTGTATCAGGCTGACACTCTTAGTGTATCTACACAAGCAAATGCACAAGCTGTTATGGCGGGAATGGATGCGATGATAGCGGTTGTAGATAAAAAGCGTTCAGAGCTTGGTGCTGTTCAAAACCGTTTCCAATCGACTATTCGAAATCAGTCAAATATTTCTGAAAACCTAGCGGCTGCAAAATCACGCATTAGAGATGCGGACTTTGCATTAGAAACTGCTATGCTTACAAAAAATCAGATTTTACAACAAGCTAGCCAAACTATCTTGGGTCAGGCGAATCAAAGACCACAGGCTGCATTAAGTTTATTACAAGGTTAATTAAATTATTTTTTAAATTATTTGCAAATAAAGCTAAAGCTTTCGCTTTATCAGTCGATAGCGGAGTTAGAGAACTATAACTTTAGGACTCTAGCAATCGTTAAAACAGGGTAGGGGTATCCCGTTTTAGCGACCAAAATTGATAAAGCGGAGGCTATTATGGCTTTATACGTAAACACCAATGTGAGTTCTTTGAATGCGCAAAGGCAATTAAATAACTCGTCAAACTCTTTGGATGTATCATTCCAAAGGTTGTCATCTGGTACTCGTATTAATAGTGCGAAAGATGATGCAGCAGGTTTGCAAATTTCAAACCGATTAACAGGCCAGATAAATGGTCTTAATCAAGGTATTCGAAATGCAAACGATGGTATTTCACTTGCGCAAACAGCAGAAGGTGCGCTTGATGAAACAACGCAAATGTTCCAACGAATTAGAACACTTGCACAGCAAGCTTCTAACGGTTCAAATACTGATGAAGATAGATTGGCGATCCAAGAAGAGATCCGCTCATTGTCGTCTGAGGTAAACCGAGTTGCTGCCGATACTACTTTTGGTGGTCAAAACCTATTGGATGGTACATATGATGCCAGCTTCCAAGTAGGTGCTGATGCAGTTCAAACGATAGCATTTAGTATGCAAAATGTATCAGGTACAGCTAATGACGTAAGTGCGAACGGTGGTTTTACCTTGTCAGGTATTGCTGGTGTAGCAAGTGCGATCGCAAAAAATGATTTATCAGGTTTAGCGAGCGGCGTTAGTTCAATTTCTGGTGCGTCTAACGACTTTACTTTTAGTGACACATTCCAAGCTGGGTCTATCAGTGTATCTTCACAAGCAAATGCACAGGCTGTTTTAGCTGGTATGGACGCGTTGATTGCTGTAGTAGATAAAAAACGTGCGGAATTAGGTGCGGTTCAAAACCGATTCCAGTCAACTATTCGTAACCAGTCTAATGTATCTGAAAACCTATCAGCTGCACGTTCACGTATCAAAGATACTGACTTTGCCACTGAAACTGCAAGTTTGACTAAAATGCAGATACTTCAACAGGCAAGTAGTTCAATTCTGAGTCAGGCTAACCAAAGACCTCAGGTCGCACTCTCTCTACTTGGTTAATCTGGCGTTATGGTTGCGTCAAGTTTGGGACAAAATACAAACTTGACGTATACTATAAATTAGGCTTGTTACTTGGAGGTGTATTATGAAAGACGTTCAATCTACAGTTGGCGTTAACGGCATGGTGCCAGCTCCTGATAGAGTGAAGCCCGAAGAAGGAGTCGAAACGTTACGAGCCATCGAAGATGCACGTAAGCTTGAACTATCTCAAGAAAAGAAGGAAGACGAAGAGAAACTTCAACCTGAAATTTTTGAAGGAGTTAAAGCTAATCTTGAGCGACTCAATAACGTTTTGCCTGTCACTTCAACTAACCTGTCTTTTGAATTTGATGAAAATGGTGATCCGCCTTTCATTAGAGTGATTGATAGGGGCAGTGACGAAGTGATTAGAGAAATTCCTTCTGAAGAGTTTCGAGAAGTAGCTAAGGCTTTGGATGAATTTGCCGATAAGGTATCAGGTAAAGGCGTGTTGTTCGACAGAACGGCTTGATTATTAGTTGGAGGTAGCAAAATGCCACTTATTACGTCTGCTGGAGTAGGCTCAGGTTTGGATCTTGAAAGTATTATTAAAGCATCTGTAGATGCTGAAAATAGACCCAAGATGCAACAGTTTGCGTTGAAAGATGAACGACTCACTGTCGAGCTTTCTGCGATAGGCGAAGTGAAGTCTTCTATCTCCAAACTTAATGAAACCGTCGAAAAATTGGCGGATATTGATAATTTCAACAAGCGTGTTGCCAATATAACCCAACCAAGCAGTGGGGATATTATTAGTGTAACACCTACATCTGATATTTCAGTCGGTAATTTTGACATAGCAGTAACGCAGCTAGCGCAAGGAAGTCGAGCTGTAAGTACCGATGGAGCTTTTGCAGATGCAGATGCAGTTGTCAGTGCATCTGGTGGTACGCTCTCTTTCGCAGCTGGAACAAACACGTTTGACCTTAGCGTAACAGCTGGAATGACATTGAGTGAGCTTAGAGATGCTATCAATGCGGATGAAAACAATTTTGGCGTTACAGCAAATATCATCAATACTGGAGATACAGACGTAGGTAGTAAGTTAGTTTTAACCTCGAGTGTGACAGGTTCTACTAACAATTTAGTCATAACAAGTGATACTGCTGAATTAGATGCAATCGAGACTTATGACGCAACAACAAATCCGACCGGTGGCATGGTGATCGCTGATGACGATAAAGCACAAGACGCAAAAATTTTAGTCGATGGTCTGCTCGTCACCAGCGATACAAATACTTTCAAAGATGCGGTGCAGGATATGACTATTACTGCGAAAGCTCTAAGTGAGCAAGATGCAACGTCATTGGAATACGACACAGCTAAGCTAAACATCGATTATGATAGAGAATCTGTTAATACATTAATAGACGAATTAATAACAAATTATAATGCCGTAATAGGGCAAATAGGTTTTAGAACTCGAATTGGTGAGCCGTTGAACGGCGACTCTTCGATGCGTAGTTTGGATGACCAGTTAATTACTGCCTTGTCAAAATCTTTGACTGATGCTGGGCCGTTTGAATCTATTTTCGATATCGGCTTAGGTGTGGATAAAGAGGGTTATCTTGAAAAGTCATCTCTTGTGCGTAGCTTAAATGAAGCAATGGACTCTAACTTTGATGATATTGGCACAGCATTTGCAGGTGAAAATGGTGTTGCTAAAGAACTTGAATCGTTACTTGGTAACTATGTAGATTCAGATGGTTTGCTCAAGCAAAGAGAAGATAGCTTAAATAGCCAGATTAAAGATTTAGAAGACGATGTAATAAACCACGAGTTTAGGATGGCGTCACTAGAAGATCGGCTAAGGAAGCAATATGCGGGCTTGGATGTTTTGATTGCTCAAATGCAGCAAACTCAAAACTATCTAGGTGCACAACTAGCGAATTTACCTGGGTTTACCAAGAAATAATAAAGTAAGGAGCCGTTATGTATAACGCAAGAGTCAAAAATTATCAGCGTGAGGCACTTAAAACTCGAGTCGCTGGTGCAGATAGATATGAAGTTATTCAAATGCTTATGGCAGGCGCTATTGAAAAAATGGTACTAGCTAAGGTCTCTATTGAGAAAAAACAGTTAGAGGCCAAAGCTGAGCATATATCTAAATCTTCGGCAATCATCGGGGCTCTTAGAGATTGTTTAGACTTTGAAGTAGGTGGAGAGGTAACTGAAAACCTTTATGCTTTGTACACATATATGTTGGAACGCTTACTCGATGCTAGTATGCAAAATGACCCAGCTATTGTAGATGAAGTTTCTAACCTTCTAAAAGAGATTAAGTCCGCTTGGGATGCTATTCCATACGAAGTACGTGAAAAGACGCTTAATCAAAATGGTGCTGATGCGAATGTTGGCTGAGCTAACGGAACTTGATGACCATGTAAAAAAATTAGAAGCTCACTGTCAAGCTGGTGAGCTAGAAAGCGCTGAGGAGGCGCTCACTAAGGTAGACTTCACTTTAAAGAGAATATTTTCAAGTGATGATCTAGACTTATCAACAGAGCAAGTAGAACATTTAAAAAGCTGCTACGAAAATATATCCGCTATAAGTGATAAATTACGTCAACAAAAAGGCGATGTGACGAGCCAGTTATCGCAGCATATAGGCAATAAAAAGAAAATAAACGTATACAAAAGCATCTAAGCCAATATCAAATTAATATGAGCCAAAAATCCCTCGAAGAGCAAATTCAATTATTAGATGAGCAGTTATCTAGCTCAATCGAACATCAAGCTCGAGAAGCTGAATTTGCAGAAAAAGCAAACGACAGGTTTGCATTAAACATATCTTGTTTTCAGAAATACTTTCCAGATATCGCTCAAGCCATAAGTGACTTCCAAGTCCGTGAAGATTTTTGTATTCATGTCACTACGACTGGATATGGTAACTTTGTGCCTGCAGATATGTCTGCACCTGTTTATAGTGATGATCCCATAGGGCAGGTTAAGCAGCAGGTAGAGCATAGTATTAAAAATCCCATGTTCAGTGCGACAGATTATACTGCTTATCAACCGAATGATGCAGATAAGCGTATTCATGTGCGTTACATGGGGGCACTTACGCGCGCTATGCGTAAAATTCAGGCTCACAATAAAGCACACTTTACTGAATTACCTGCGTGTTTTCCTTCAGCTATGATATTCGGAATAGGTCTTGGCTATCATATTGAATTGCTTCTAGAAAAAACACAGTTTGATTATTGTTTCCTTATTGAGCCTGATTTTGAAGTGTTTTTTGCTAGTTTGTTTTGTACAGATTGGTTCAAAATAATCGAAAAAGTTGACGAGCAAGGTGGCTCTTTATTTTTTCAACTCGGTGCAGACAAAGAATCATTTATTAAAGACTTAGAAGTACTTGCTGATGATATCGGTGCATTCTCAGTCGTACGCTCTTTTTGTTATCAACACACGCCGCTTCCTGAGATTATTGAACTGATCCAACAGTGGTCGCAGCAATACTTTAGATTCCAGTTTGGACACGGTTTCTTTAACGATGCTATTACAGGGTTGTCTCATTCAGTACATTTGCTCGAAAAAAATATACCGATTTTAGTGCAGCCAAAGGAAAAAAGGCTCGATCTATCAACGCCTGTTTTTATCTTAGGTAATGGCCCTTCGCTAGACGAAGCTGAGCAGTTTATTAAAGATAATTGTGATAAAGCGATTTTAATGGCTGCAGGCACATCGATTGCGTCTTTATATAAAAAAGGTATTCCGGTTGATTTTCATGTACTAGTAGAAAGACCCTACTCAAATTACAAAATATTTGGTGACATATTACCACCTGAAGAATACAAAAAAACAAACTTAATTGGTTTGAATACACTGTATCCAGACAATACAGACAGGTATAAGTGGTCTGGAATTGCTGGTAAGGGTAATGAAGCTGGAACGTTTCTATTAGAGATCATTAGCCAGACACAAAGACAGGTAGGCATTCCACTAATGCCATATTGCAACCCTGTAGTTGCAAATGCGGCTCTTTCTTTCTCTATGTTTGCTGGCTTTAAAAATATTTACTTGTTTGGTATTGATAATGGTAATTTATTAACCGGTGAACACCATAGTAAAGACAGTATCTATCGTCTTAATCAAGAAGATGAAAATGAAGACGGGGTAGTGTGTTTAAAAATGGATGGCAAGTATTTGCCTGCCAATTTTGGTGGTCAGGTTGAGTCTAATGACTTATTTATGACAGCTCATAGCCAAATAGAAAAGTTGATTGCACATTACCCAAACAGAGCTGTTTATAACATTGGTAATGGCGCAAAAATAAATGGCGCGCATGAAGTACATGCAGAAGAGCTTCTTCCTCTACCAACTGATAGAGATAAGTTATCACAAGTCGAATTTCTCAAGCAGGATTATTTCGAGCAGTTTAATGTTGATTCGGTAGATGACAGTCTATTAGGTGTCGAGGCATTTGAAGAAATCTGCGAACATGTGTTGAATTTGGCTCAAGAGCCTATACCAACACGCAAAGATGCTTCTGATAATTTGCTTAGGCAAGCTCGATACATTTATTCTTTAAGAAACTCAGTTCTTCATCATCTTCATCATATGTTTAAAGGCGCGCTTCTCTACTACCATTGCCCTATGCTTTCGCTGTTATACACCTATGAAGATGAGCAGTTTACGTTGGAAAGTTACAAAGAGTTGAATGAGCTTTGGAAAGGTTATGTGTCTGAAATGAAAGAGTCTTATAAAAAGGACTACCGAGCTAAATGTGACTTGGGTAAGGAGTAACGCGTGCAGTACCAAGAAACTGAAAATTTTTACAGCAACCTTTATGATGAGTTATTTCCCATCCTGAGATCTATAACGGGTCCTGGCTTGCGTCAAAGTTATGATATTTTTGGTCGCTATATGCCATTAGAAATTACTTCGCTTAAGTCTGGCACTAAGGTGTTTGATTGGCACATACCGCAAGAGTGGCATTGTGAGGATGCATATTTAGTCGATCCAAATGGTAAGACTGTGGCAGACATGAAGCGGCTAAATATCGAAGTATTAAATTACTCTGAGCCTGTAGACAGGGAAATTGAATTAGATGAACTTCAAGCGCACCTTTACAGCTTACCGGATTTACCTGACGCAATTCCTTACGTTACGAGCTACTACAAAAAAAGATGGGGATTTTGTCTTTCGCAAAATGAGCGCGAAAAGCTGGCCCCTGGAACTTATAAAGCGGTAGTTAAAAGTGAATTTGTGGATGGTACATTGGATGTTGCACAATCTGTTCTAAAGGGGCAGTCAAAAAAAGAGGTTATGCTGAGTTCTTACTTATGTCATCCCTCCATGGCAAACAATGAACTTAGTGGTCCTCTTGTTCTACTTGGTCTGTACCATAGGATCAAAAACTGGCCTCAACGACGTTATACGTATCGCTTTATACTAAACCCAGAAACTATTGGCAGCTTGTCGGTTTTACATATCCTTGGAGATCATTTTAAACAAAATATGGTTTCAGGTTTAGTCATTAATTGTATGGGAGGCGAGCCTGAGGAACTGGTATTTAAGCATAGTCGAAATGATAATGGCATTTTGGATAAGCTATTATATCATCTTAATAATTATGGATATAAACACGGTAATATTCCATTTAGTCCAATGAAAGGATCAGATGAGAGGCAATATAACTCACCTGGTTTTCAGTTACCGGTATGTTGTGTGAGCAGAGCATTTCATACGGGCTTTAAAGAATATCACAACTCTTTTGATACGAAAGAAGCCATGGGTATCAAGCCGCTCATAGACAGTATTGATAAGCTTGAGAAAATTTTCTTAGCACATGAACAGTGTGCAACATTGGAAAATACCAGTCCGTATGGTGAGCCTAACCTTGGAAGCAGAGGGTTATACCCCACTATAAGCATGGTATCTAAGGAAAGAGAGCGTCAAGCAACTGAGCTTAATGATATGAGAATGTTGCTTAATTATGGGGATAAGATGCACGACACGATTGATATAGCTAACCTACAAAATAAGTGCGTTACTGAGATGTCGAGCGCTATCGATAAGTTAGAGCAAAACGCTTTACTAGAGATGTTGTAATGGCGAGTTGGGAGTCCATTTATCAATCTGGTCAGCAATTAAATAAGTATCCATTTAGTGAGATTGTTTCGCTTATTTTTCAAATGAAAAAAAGTAACCAATCTTTAAAGGTACTTGAGCTTGGCTGCGGTGCAGGTAATAACATATATTTTATGGCCTCTGAGGGTATCCAATGTGCTGGTATAGATTGCTCCCCAAGTGCATTGCGCTTTGCAACGAGTCGTATAGAGGAGTCGCAGCTAACTGCTGATTTACGAGTTGGCTGTTTTACCAACTTACCTTGGTCTGCAAACTCCTTTGATTTGGTGATTGATCGCAGCGCTTTGAATTGCGTACCTAGAGAACAAATAAAAACCGCTTTACAACAAGTACATAGAGTACTGAAGCCGGGGGGGCGAATCTTTTCTCAAATTTATGCAGATAGCCACCCTGCTCACCATAGTGCGCTTAATACTTCACCTGAATTCAGTAAGGGTATGCTTCATGAGGGCTTTCAAGATATTGATGGCCTTTTTTTTGCATCTGCATTAGATATAAAACAGTTGTTTGGTCATTTTGTGAAGACGTCTGTCTCCTTGAATAAAGCAGAAACACTTTCAGGAAGAATCACATCTGCGCAGTGGTCTATCATTGCCTATAAATCTGACGTAGATCAGAGCTAAACGATTATTTTAAGGCAGTATTAACTAAATCAGGTATTAGGTTCAGAGGCAAATATGCAAAGTAAAGCTGTAGTGGTCGGTGGTGGTATATGTGGTTTAATGGCTGCTTTACTGCTGAAACGTAATTTTGATGAGGTTACGTTAATCGAGCAGAGTAACGAGGTCGGCGGTTTGTTTCGTTCTGTTAAGGATGAGCATGGTGCATTTTACGATATGGGCTCACATATCCCAAATGCAACTGGTATTGAAGAATTAGATGAGATGTTATTTGGTGCACACTCTGAGCGCACCGAGCATTGGAATGTCATTAAAAAGCTTAAATCGGGTAACTATTTCGGTGGTTCTTGGGATCTTACTTCTCCGTTTGCAAATAGTAAAAATCTACGTGAAGATGTTTATTTGAAAGGGTGTGGTGAGTTGATTCAAAGCACGAATTTTTCACAAGAGCGCCTGATTTTGCCTTATTGTACTGAGACGTTAGGTGAAACATTTACCCATCATATAATTCGCCCAATTTTAGAAAAATTGTACGGTCGACATACTGATTTATCACAGTTGACTATGGGAGCTGGGTTGTTTGGGTTTACCCGCATTTTGGCGTTTGATGAAGATGTGGCGAATATGCTTAAAGAGTTGCCTGTTTTCGATTCTAAACTTGGTTATCAAGCTGAGACACACTTTAAAGCGCGTCAGAAAAAAGATGCATCATCGACGCCAGATTACTTTTATCCGACATCGCAAGTGGGGATTCAGTCGTGGGTGGACTATCTAAAGAAAAAAGTGGAACAATCGGGTGTTGAAATACGCTGTAATTGTAAAATCGCATCTTTAGAAACTCGTGGGCGTAAAGTTGAAAAAGTGTTCATACAGGGTGATTCAAAAGCCATTGAATGTGATTTGCTGTTTTGGAGCGCGCCTCCTTTCATTGCTCTTAAAGCTCTTGGATTGCCTGTGGTATCCAATAAACCAGAATTGCGTACAGCAATTGTGTTTCATCTTAATTTGAATAAAGCCCTATTAAATCAGCAATCACATTACTTATGGGTTTGGGATAAATTTAGTGATATTTTCCGCCTTACTTTGTATCCAAATTTAAATCCCAAGAGTGATTTTCATACTTTGTCCGCTGAAATATTGTGTCGTCCCGAAGAGGTTGATTCTTTTCAATTGAGTATGGTTGTTGAGCAGTTAAAAGAAATGGAAATCATTGCTCCTGAGGCTGAATGTTTAAGTCATATTAAGCAGGTTATCCACAATACTTTCCCTGTTCCAACTCTGGAGTTTGAGGAAAATAACGATAAGAATTATCTTACTCTTGAAAGCAGTATAGATAATATTATTATTTCTGGTCGCTCAGGTGGCAAACAGTGGCGACAAGCTGATGTACTCGTTGCCGCCTATAATGAGATAAATCAGTACTTATTGGCTGAATAAGGTACTTCCTTGCCGTCTTCAAAGCGATAGAGCTCGTGGGGGCGGCAATTTAGAAGTGCAAATTTGTCATTTAGAGTTATATCTTGTACAGCATTAAATAAATCAGCCATACGTACAGCATATATAAATGAGCGACCTAACGCACTTTTTTTCATAACGCCTTGCTCAAGTAACGCTTTCTCAAGCGGAGAGTAGTTTTCTCTGTAAGCGTTGTTTAGAGGAAAGCAGAAGTGGTAAAAATTGTCTCTAATGACTTGTCCATCAGTAAGAGTAACTTCGCCCATAAAAGGTTTATTGAAACGATACTTAAGCCCTAACATGGCTTCTATTTGAACAACAACGGTAGCTACTCTTAGGCCAATTCCTTGCAGGATAAGTACACAGTCGGACTCTACCAAGCGCGAAAAAGTTGAATTATCACCAAATGCAAAAAACTCTGGTTGTTCAGGTTGGCAAATGGTTTTTGCGTCAGGGCCTATGCCACATACAGAAAACATCGGGTGCCCAGAGCGAACAACATCTTTACGGTTTCTAAACCATTCTGGCCAATAGCCTAAAACCGTTTTTTGAACATTTAAATCAGCTTGTCGTGTCCGAGGAAAGTCATAGTTAAAGCAGGGCATGAATACATTGCCCTGTTCACCAATCACGTCTGTAAAGCAAGATAAGAATGTAAGTGGAATATCTTGCGGTGTAACATTCTGTATTTTTCCTAAGGTAAACAATGAAGAGTGAATAAACACACTATCACCTTGACCAATACCAACATCGACTAAGGTATCTTTAATTTCCTGCACTGAGGTTGTTTTCATAAGAAGTCTTCTCCTCCAAATGCATTTTTCACTTCGTCATAAATATCATCAATCCGTTGAGAGAATGCTTTGTCTTTCCAAGGTTTACCAGAGAGGATCATCCATTCATATTTAGTAATAAACTTTTTCAATTGTTGTTCGTCTAATGTATTGATGTATCCGTTCATTTTTTGTTTTAGTCTGTCTACTAGCTCTTTTAAGCAGCGAAAGACAAACACCACTTCAGGGTCTCGAAGAAGCGGTTTTAGGCTAATAGAAAGCTCTCGCTTTATTCGCTCAGATTGTTCCCTTACAAGTGTACATTTGTGGTCTGCATCTGGGTCTCGATAGAATAAATCCATGAGTGCGGCATATTCAAAGTCGAAAATAGTTCCTGATGCATCAACAACAGGGAAGTAAGGATATATTCGACAGATAAGCGGTCTGTGTCCATGCGGTTCGCACATACCAGCACAATTACATGATAATAGGTAAATACTAAAAGATTTACCGTTAGAAAGATTAAAAGTACGCTTTTTGGGAGGCTCAGTGATATTCGAAATGCCACCAATAGATTTGTAATACTCGTATTCTTTTTCTAGAAGAGGAAGTGATACTCCATTCTTGTCTAGAATATTGAAATGTTCACCATAAAAGTTTTTACAACAGTACCCACCACATGTTTTCCAGCACTCGGGTGCTTTAACATATTCAGTGCTGTAAATTTGTTGCCAGTTTACTTTATTAGGCATGTTGCTTTTCGCTAAGTAACTTTACTAAGCCATTGATAGCAGTGAATGAGACTGGATCTGCCTCTTCAAAGTCTATGTCAATTTCAAATGTGTTCTCTATATTCATAAGTAATGTGATGAAATCCATAGAATCTAACAGGCCGGCAGTAATGAGGCTTTCGTCTTTGTTAATGTTATCGATTGCTTCTTCTCCGTGCTTTTCAGCTAGAGTTTGATAAATCGTCTCTTCAATTTTAGTTGCTAAGCTCATATATTCTCCAACGTAGCGTGCAGCACAAGTTTGTCAATTTTACCATTAGAATTCAATGGCATGGTATCAAGCCATATGACTTTTTTGGGGATCATATAACTGGGTAATTTGGACTTTAAACTAGTTATTAATTGCTGTTCAATATTTTTATCGGCCTGACCACAAATAAATAAAGCGATAAATTGTGGTATAGCTTTAGGGTAAGCAATGCTCTGGACTAAAGGGTTGTTCAGTAGAGCTTTACTCACCGTGTCTATTTCAGCTAGCTCTACTCTATAGCCTTGAATTTTAACCTGATCGTCTAGCCTAGAGATGTATTCAAGCTCACCTAAATCGTTGTGCTTAACAACGTCACCTGTGTGATAATATGTTTTTTCTTGATGACATTTGATTGACTCTTGGGTCTTGCGTTTGTTGTTTAGATAACCACAGAACACCTGCTCTCCAGAAATTAGCAGTTCTCCTTGAGCGTCTGCTACCATCGTCATATGTTCAAATGGCTCTCCAATTGGAACGTAACTGTGAGCATAGGCTCTGGTAGAGTCGAAAACATGCTGCGAGCATGCAATAGTTGCCTCAGTAGGTCCGTATAAGTTAATCACTTTGCTATTAGGCGCAGCAAGTTGAAATTGTTTGGCTAAGTCGACGGGAAGCGGCTCACCACAAAATAAACTAAAGCGTAAAAGTGGATAAGCATTTTGTTTGAGCATCCCTAGTTTAGCCATAATTGCGGCCGTTGAAGGAACACTAAACCAGACCGTCAGTTCATGCTTTTTGATAAATTTACCTGGTGCAAGCATGGCAACTTCGGGTATCACATATAAGCAAGCACCGCTGAGCCATGTGATTAACATATCGTGGATGCTTAAATCAAAAGTAGGGTCAAATACTTGGCTGACTTTATCCTGGTAAGTCAAACCAAGGTACTTGGTCATATAATTTGAGTAGCTAGCTAAGTTAGAGAAGCTAATTGGTACACCTTTTGGCGAACCTGTTGAACCAGAAGTAAACATGATATATGCAAGGGCATTGTTTTCTAGTTTTTCTACTTCAATAGTCATTTGTAGAGAAGCTTCAATAAATGCTGTGTCGATAGCACAAAATGTTACATGTGGTAGATACTGAATCAGTTGTTCGACAATATCAGCATATGATGGTGAGTAAATAATATGCTTTAAACCACTCTGTTCAATAATTGATATTAGTCTCTTTATCGGAAACTTTACACCCAATGGTATAAAGGTTCGGTTTGTGATTATGCAGCCAAACACTGATGCAAAATATTCTATATTTCGATAACTTAAGATGCCGATTTTAGCATTGTCTTTACCGAGCTGGTCGGCGATTGCGCAAGCAGCTTTTTTCAGCTGTTCATAAGTATAATGTTGGCCATCTACAAAAAGTGCATTGTTTTGCTCTTTTGGTGTTGTCAATAACTGTTCAGATATCTTCATTATTTGGGTGCTTTAAGATAGATTGCAAGTTTTCATATGCACTTGGTGTACCAATATCCACATACATACCAGAAGTTTTATATGTATATAGATTGTTAACCATCAAAGGTACTATATCTAGACTAATTTCGTAAAAGTGACCTTGGGTGAAGTGTGTGCAATATTTGGTATACACATGCTCAGAAAAAATAAACAGAGCGCCGCTAGCTAGATTCCCTGGTGGGTTATCGACTTTTTCGTGAAATGCTTTGATAACACCATGACTAGAAAGTTCAACTATGCCACATTGCTTGGGTTGTTCTGTGTTAAAAAGTAGAAGTGTAGCATCGCATGGTTCAGGCCTTTGATTGTGAGCTATCAGCATATCATCGAGTGTATCTTCGCAATAATTGTCAGCATGGATGACGAGGGTAGTGTCATCTTTCCAAAAGTCTTTGTTCGATATAAGTGTACCGCCAGTTCCAAGCAGCTGCTGTTCTCTGACTAGGGTTATTCGCGAACGATAAGGGGATTGTGAGATAAACTGCTCGACTTGCTCTGCAAAATAGTGAACATTTATCAATATCTCTTTAATGTCTAATGCCACAAGTTTTTTGATCCATAAACCAAGTAACGGCTCACCGTTGATTGGCACAAGGCATTTAGGGATTGTATTTGTGATCGGTCGTAAGCGGGTACCTAAACCCGCGGCTAAGAGTATTGCTTTCATGTTTACTTAAATGACTCTGAAATGGCTTGCTCTAACATGTTTATTGAGAGGGGAGTATTACCTAATGACCCAACTTGACAGGCAGCTGCTAAGCTACCAAGGTAAAATGCTTCCCAAGGTGAGGCGTTGACGCATAACGCCAAAGAGCTTGCTGCCAGGAAGCAATCTCCTGCGCCTGCTGGATCGACTGCATTACGATTCAGTGCCGGGAGTTTATCATTTTCCCAGCTGTTGTTGAGGTGGTTAGGTACGTGGATAAAAATCCCTTCGTCTCCTAATGTGATCACTAAGTTTTTTGGCTTTGCTCTGTGAGTTAGTTTATCTGCAAGTATTACTAACCCATCATCAGGGTTGTTTAAAGCCACTCGAGTTTCTCGCTCTGTGGGTGTTATCAGATCCATATTGTGATATCGGGATATGTCACCAACTTGTGATGACGTTTGGCTATCGGCGACTACTTTGATCCCGTGCTTTTGACACAATTGTGCAATTGCTTCAACGAGAGGCTGGGGTAATACACCGTAGTTGAAATCAGAAAACACCAGCAGATCAACTTTGTGAATTATCTTTGTAATTTTACCTAGAATGTCATTTTGTAATTCTTTGGCAATTTTATGTTGCCTTACTTGATTGACTCTCAATAGTGTTTTGTTTGATGCTCGATAGCGTGTTTTGAGTGGTGTTGGTCTAGTCGCATCTATGAATAGTTCATCTTCCACACTATATTTAACGATTTTCTGCTTGGTATATTCACCTGCGCTATCATTGCCAATCACAGAAAAAAGAGAGACTTTTTGTGCACCTAGGGATTTAATATGTCCAGCTGTAATGGCTGCTCCGCCTAAAAACTTTTCTGTTTTATTTGGCGTCATGACAATCGTGGGATCTTCTTGTGACATACCCACAGCTGTCCCTTGGATATACTCGTCAACTATCACTTCTCCAATCACGAGCACGCTGAGATCTTTCACTTGATTTAAGACAGATTCTAAGTTTTCAGGTTCAACATTATGTCGTTTGGCATACTCTTGCATTTCAGAGAAATCAAGATTGCTCGTGATGCGACTGCGTTTCTTTATATACTGCTCAGCGTTACTTTCAAATTCACCCGAACCAAATATGAGTTTCCCCCCATATTTATCGAGTGTTAATTGCTCTGGGTTGTCACGGCATTCAAACTCTTTTCCTTTTACCACTGCATAGGGCTTAAGTTTCTCCACAATAGCTTGTGCAGAATCACTGGTCAAAAAAGCATGGTCAACACACTCTAATGAAGTCACCATTTCCAGTCGGTGCTGCTCATTAACACGACTTTTTACTTCCATTGCACTATCTGTATTTACCGCAACGACTAATTGATCACCACATGCTCTAGCAAAGCTCAGTAACCGAATATGTCCTGGATGGAGTACATCGAAATTGCCTTGCACCAATATGCACTTCTTAGATGCGTCTATTTGCACCATGAATACAGCCCTTTTTGAATGCATGTTTCAACATCTGTAAACTTAAAGTCATCAAAAATAGTTGAATTAATCATTGTGGTATTGAGTGGCCTTTTCCCTGAGTTATCTAATTCAGAGAATTTAATATCCGTGATATGGCTATTTCCAATATCAAGTGAGGAGGCAAGCATATTGGTCAAATCAAGGCGACTAAAGATCTGTGGATTGCAGAAGTTATAGGTTCCTTTTCTGCGCTCACTTATCAATTTCTCTACTGCTGAGACGATATCTGAAATCGCAGTAGGGTTAAAAATGAGGTCAGAGGCGGCTTTGACTTCATTACCTGATTTAAGTTGTTTTACAATGTCATTGAGTATGGTGCCATCTTGTCCAGCTTCGCCTATGATTTTAGCAAGTCTCAGTATGCAACTATTTCCATGTGTAATGTCCATAAGGCGAGATTCTAGTTCACGCTTTTGCACACCATATTCGGAAACAGGTGCTTCTTGATTGTTATCTGCATAGCCACCTGTTCGACCTGGAAAAACATTATCTGATGAAATGAAAATGATCGGGATCTGTTTATCGTAAAGTGAGCGGATCAGATTTTCAGTAGCACTGACATTGATAGCAAAACTTTCATCTGGGTTAGAATTGATGTAGCCGATATTGGTTAACGAAGCACAAATGATCGCAACATATTTGTGGCTGGTTTGAAGCTTCAATATGTCTAAGTGGTCTTCAACTAGATCAAATTTAGTCAGTTGGGCTTTCTCGTTACTGGAGTAGGTACCAATTGTGTGTTTATCTTTGGTATAAAAATGCTCAAAAAGGTGTCCGCCAAGCAAACCACTGGCACCAAAAATAATGGGGGTTAATTGCTGAGTTTTTTCCATATATCCTCTGCTAATTCAATATCTACTAATGCTTCTTTGGCGCTGATTATGCTATCAACTTCTATGTTTAAAACACTTTCTATAAATGTAGTTGCTTGGTGTTTAAAAGCCCAAGACCAATCTACTTGGATTAATGTACTTTGAGATACTTCCGCATTTTGCTGTAGTTCAATTGTTGCTGGAACATTTCGCAATAAAGCCGGAGGCAGAGTGACAATAAGCTGGCCTTTCTCAAATATAAAAGTACATTTCTCTTGCCAGTTTTTCTGTTCAACTTCGCCTGTCTCTAGCGTAATTAATGTATCATTAACACGCATGACACACACATGTGCTAATGGTGAAAGTGTATTGAAATATTCTACTGTTGGCTTACAGCCCATAAAGTGGCGAAGGAAGTTAAGCAAGTGAGAGTGAACATTGACATAACGTGCAAAAATAGGCTTTTGCTCGTCATTTAAAAAGCTAGGAGCAAAATTTGCTTCGTTGACCATGTTAGGTCTGGCTTCATTACCATGTATATAGCCCGCAGCCTTACAGTAACTATCTCCCATGTAACATTGAGCACTGACTTGCAAAAGGTTGCCAAGAGTAGAGTTCGTCAATAGATCATCAAAGATACTTTTGGCTTTTACTACACCAGCATCACATCGTTTCATGTAACCGACGCAGTAGACTAAGCCGCGTTGTTCAGCCAGTTGTACTAAATCACTTGCAATGTCACTATTTCCTGCCATTGGCTTTTCGCTGAAAACATGTTTACCTGCGAGTAAGCAATCTTTTACTATATCTGCGGTATGTGAGCGTGCAGTCACAACGATTACCGCATCTATTTGTTCATCATCAAGTAATTCTTGATGAGAGCTATAACGATGTGGGATGTCATATTTATCAGCAACTTGATTTAACAGTTTTGGGCGCAAATCAGCGATTGCGTGAAGTTGGCAATTGGTTAATTGCGCATAGTTTTCTATATGCGCAATTTGACCAATAAAGCCTGCACCAATAAATCCTAAGCGAATTTTATGCGATGAAGTCGGCATAGTTATCTTTATTTATTAATTGAACTGTTGGCGTTAGAGTTAAGAACTGTCCGCCATTATTGAGATACTCTTCGTGTTTACGAATAATTGCCTTAGCGTGTATCCAAGCAAGGATCACAGTAAGTTCAGGTTGAGTTTCGTTGATAGTTTGTGTGGGCTTAACCTCTATCAGGTCACCTGGTGTATATAATCCTACTTTTTGTTTATGGTCATCATAGATTTCACTAACGTGCTCACCAATTTCAAATTGAGTTAATAGCATTGGCCCGCTGCGTGCGGCGCCATAACCGGCAATGACCCCACCGTTGTTTAACGTGTTTTTGACGATATTTGCAACGTCGGCTTTCATGCTATCAAACCGAGATACAAATTGTTCCATAGTGGCTAACTCGTGAAGTTTACTTTGCTCTTCATCTTTAAGCATTGCTGCAACAGAGGGCTGGGGTTTTCTTGGGCCACCTTTATGCTGAGCAAATCCAATGATTGATCCGCCTTGGATAGACACATGTTCTACATCAAACACCTCTAACCCTTGTGCTGCGAGGAAGTCGACCATGGGGCGCAATGAGTGATTACAAAGGTGTTCGTGAAAAATAGTACCAATTAGCATCTTGTCTATAATATCTTTTAAGTAAGATACTTCGAAAACAAATACTCCATCGTGATCTAAAACTTGGACTATACCTTTGAGGAGATCAATCATCTCATCTGCATGCGCAAATACGTTAAATGCAGTGACTAAGTCAGCTTTACCGTACTTAGTTTGGATTTCATGGCCTTTATTTTCGGTCATTAGGTCCGCAATGGTTTCAACGCCTTCACTTGTTGCTTTGGCTGCTATCTCAGTGGCAGGATCAATTCCCAATACTTTAAAACCTTTCTCTTTGAAACACTTTAAAAATGTGCCGTCATTACTGCCTACGTCAATAACAAATTGCTTATTGAATGGACCATAGTCGCTCATGATCTGTTGAGAAACATCTTTAAAATGATTAACTATGCCCTGTGTTTGCCCAGAATGGTAAGTGTAATCTGACCATAGGTATTCAGGGTCGATCACATCTAATATTTGAACATGACCACAACTATTACACATATAAAGGTCAACAGGGAATAAAGGTGTTTTAACGCCCTTTGGCTCAGAGACATACTTTTCTGCAATAGGAGTTGGCGCAAATGGGATCGCCAAGGTTAAATCTGTACTCAGGCATAAACGGCAATTGCTTCTGTGCTGATAATGGCTTTTACTATCTTGTTCAAGACATTGATTCATATTAATTCTCTTACATTTCTGTGCTAGTACTATTGAGAAAGTAACTTTCGACTTTCATCATTGCTTCAAAAATAGCTTCTGCGGTTTCTTCTGTGTAATTTTCGTTTAAGTAAATGTTAAACGAGCTATCACGCGCTATTTGAGCATTAGGGGTATGTTTATATTCAGTTAAATATGGTTGTGCCCAAGGCCATTGAGAGATGACAAAACGGTAATGTGGATTAAGCTCAACGCCCTCAGCTAACAGTGCATCACAAAACTTTTCTTTGTCTATTTTTGCATCTTTTAAATAAACAGTTAAAAAGAATGGAGATGTGCCCTCTATAAAGTTAGGAATTTGGCACAGCTGGGAGGACTGCATCAATGTAGTGATCACCTTGCAAAAGTTTGCTCTTTTTTTAATGGTATCATCTAGCCTATTTAGAGATGCGACTCCAATTGCACAAGATAACTCATTTGTATTCCAATTAAGCGCTGGAAAAAGATAAGCCTCTGCATTGCGTTCTTGATAGTCAGGGCTTTCGAAATCTTTGCCACGATCTTTATAGGATAGGCACTTGTAATGTAGATCTTTATTTGTCGTGTAGACTAACCCACCACTCCCGCCAGAGGCTAAGCTTTTACGATACATTGTTGACAGAGCGCATATGTCTCCAAAAGTTCCTAGCTTTCTACCATTATATTCTGCACCAGGTGATTGAGAGCAATCCTCAATTAACTTTATTCCTCGTGCTTTTGCATGTTTGGCTATATTTTCAATATCAGCATTTATTCCTGCACAGTGAACGAGCAAAATGGCACTGGTTTGTGGAGTTAAGACTTTTTCTATTTGTTCCCAGCTCGTGTTGAGGCTGTTACTTTGTGTGTCTGCCAAAGATACCTTAAACCCTTGTAATACAGCAGCATTAAAGGAGCCTGGATCAGTAATAGGAGACATAACAATATGACTATTTGGGGGCAATTCAAGGGCTGCAATAGCAACGTATAGTGCGGCTGTACCTGTTGCAACCGCAACGGTATAGCCCCCGGCCATATAGTCACTAAACATGCTGCAGTATTGATGCTCGTATTTTCCATAATAACCAGGATCATTGTCTTGGCTAGAATAAAACTCGACGGCACCATTAAGTGCACGGACTTCTTCATCACCAAAAGCGATTCTCTTTGGCATGGCTTTTTTGATGGACTTCTCTCCACCGAAGATCGCTAGGTTTTCTCTTTGTTTCATCATTAATTTATAACAACAATTTTAATTGTTCATAAAACGTAACCAACCCTTCTTTGTCTTCTAGGCTAGGGGCCCATTCAGGGGTGATCACATCAGAGGCTTTATCATAGGGGCCAACTAGAGTTTCATGATAAACTACAGTTTCGCTTATGCAAATTGGTAAATGCCATGTATTTCCTTCAATTCTTTGGAGTTTTGCTTGGTTACCACTACAAGACTGTCGAATTACTTGAGTCACTTTGCCAGTGTTATCAAAAATGAATGTCGCCAACTCTCCAGAGATGATGTGAATCGACTCACTTTTTCCAAGAGGGTGTTTATGAGGTGGAAAAATAGCATGTTTGGTAAGTGCTATTACCATCTCTTGGATTGGTGCACTGTTGTCATGATGCAAGCAAAACCGATAGTGCCCTTGTTCTGACTCGATAGCATGTTGCTCAATGTGGTTGATACTTTTGTTATCAACAGACACAACGTCCAGGTTATTGAAATACGCGACAGCCATTATTTGATTTCCGTAAGGTACGAATGACAACAATAGGTTGCGAGGAGAGACTTTTTAAACTCAGAATGGAGGATCTCAGAGAGTTTATTCACATTGATTAATGTAATATCACATCCTTCATACTGAGATAATACAAGCCCGCCGATCTTTGCGAGTTTTCTACCAAACTGGTGAAAATCTCTTGTTCGTTTGGTATGGCGTTTTAGCGCATACTCGGATTTAACACCTGACGTATCACTAAGGTAATATGTGTTGTTATCTAGCTTAAGAAAAGCGTCTTCATTATATATTTCTTCAAATACATGTATATACGTACAACTTTCCAACCCGACACCAATTAAGAGTATGAATGACGATTCTCTCAAATCTGAGTGTTCTATTAACCCATAGGGGCTATTCGATGAGCATGGACCAGAACTAAGATGGTGGCTTTGTGTTAGATAAGCAGCGTTAACACCGGTGGCAGCGACGGAGTGAGTAGGGTGTAGGCTACGATGTGCTGCATACTGAGTTCTAAAAATCTCTGTTAAAATACCTGTATGTGATGGCGTTGATGATACGTCAAATGTGTTATTAAATTGATTGACTGTTCGCCATGTCATCGTAGGCATAATAACATTGCCATGTGATAAATAATTGGTCAAAAAGTCACAGACTGCCTCAGCTTTTACACCAGCTGTACTTAACTCTCTCAATGAGCTGTGCACCATGAGCGTACTTGAACTCTGTACCCCCATTGATTTAAATAGTGTACTTTCTAACCATGATTCAAATGTCATCTAGTGCTCACTCCAAAACTACTACAGCCACTGTTTAAAATAGAAATATAAGACTTTAAATTAGCGTTGCTAATTTCCATAAATTGCATTTTAGCTTCAATCGGCTGAGGTATCTGAGAATTCATTTTCAAACTCTTCAAATGATGAGGCTATATTCTGGTAGTTTTCCTCACCCCAAAAAACGCGTTGATTGAGGCTATTTCTAAATTCAGGCTGTTCTCCAATAAAGAACCCTCCTTTTTCAACGGTCATTTTGCTGGTGGCAAAGTGATCTTCATTAAACGTTCGAAACACTATCGATGGGCAAGGCTTTATAAAGTAAAATAAGTAAGCAGGCCCTGTTGGAATAGAAAAGTTAAGGTATGCTCGCTGATACAGTGCGACCCTTACTGTCAAGTCCATTGAAGCTAATGGAAACTGCTCAATATGCTGTAGTTCTTCAGCTATTGGAGTTGTTGATTGATAGGTATCACGAATTATAATTGGGTAATACTTGTCTGTGTCTAACTCAGCTAAAAACTGAGACCAACCATCTGATGAGCTATTTCTCTGTTCATGCGAGTTATATTCACGCATGGTGATTGTGATAATTTGTTTATCACCACAGTGATGTTTTATATAGTTGTCAACAAGTCTTTTTGCTGTATCTGGTGCTTCTAGGTGCGCAATACAAGTCCCTTTTCTTGTTTGCTCGATGATTTCTTGGTATCCCATTTGCGTAATTGTGTTGTTCAAAGAGAAGCCCTCAGGGAAAACGGTAGCGCTTTTTCCTAGTAGACCGTCAAGTTCCTCACGAGCATTTAGGTAGCTGATCCCTGTGGTGGACTTTATGCACTGAAATAGAGGGTTAAGGATATGATTGACACGCCAATTAACCTCATCTTGTGTGTGCATTGAATGTAGTCTTATATTTTGACTAAAGTTCCTTTTTGGTAAAACAACAAAGTGAAGGTGCTTTTTACCTAATTCAATACGTTTTGCTTCAGCTAATACGACAAAGTTAGTGGCGTCAAATGTTGCGATTGAGCTTCCCAGATCGTAGATCGCATAGAGAATGTCATCTTTTTGACATGGTGGAATAATAAAGTCACATGCGCTCTCTATTGTATTTTTTGGCATGTGAAAGAAGAATATTTGCTCAATATGAAACCCAATGGATAATAATGAAGACACAATATCGTCAACAAAGACGGAGCAAATTACTACGTTTCGGTTTTTATGTTCAGACAGCTGCTGAAGTGAAAGAACTGGCTGCTCTTGGTAGCTTCCATTCCCGTCAGTTGTTGCGATGATATGCTGACCGTCTAACTCCTTATACAGGATGTCGGTTACGCCATTAATACCGTAGAGAATGACGTCAGTAAGGCCATTATTCATATAGACACATGTTCCTTAATAAGTTTTAAAAGCAAGAAGTTGTATTCCATAATCGTTCATACTGCAAAGAGGTTAATTGAACTGCGACCCAAAACGCGAGTGGGCAAATACTGTGACCGAAGTAGCAGCCAAACTAATTTAATAATTAGCTTGTCGTTACTCGCTTGTATATTATTTAAACAGGTTTTCGTTATAGAAAAACCCCTAGGCAAAGAAAATGAAGCAGAGTAAGTTATTCCAATACTCTTTTGGGCGAATAAATCGCTTTTGTGAGCGTTGTACAACATACTCTGCATTGGCTACTCAACCATCTTAACTTGTATTTGCTGAGCCTTATCGTCTCGGCTATGACGACAGTTTTCGCGCCAATTGTTAAGTTTATGAATATCATTGTAAAAGGTGTACTCAGTTGAGCGCCTAATTAATATGTCTCCGGTAACTTCCTCTGTGTAGTCTGAAGAGGACCAGCGTTCGCAGGATTTACAAAATGGCACCTTATCCCATTGGGCTGTTTCATGGTAGTGCCTAATTTCATTAAGTTTATCACCATTCCAAACCCCTGAAACACCTTCTTCGATCACGTTGCCTACAACTTGATCTTTAAAGCCGTCTAGGCAGCATAGTGAAACATCACCATCAGTATGAATAGCCATGGTAGAGTATATTTCGGGGCAAGGTTTACGTTGACTGTGATCCACTTCCACATTAGGAAAGGTGCCTTCATCAAAAATCTCTCCGATCCTGACAAAGTCCACAATATTTACCCAGTAGTCAACGAATTCGTCAACTTGGTGTAGGTTGCAGTCTTGTTTAGTCAGTGAAACGCCTATTCGAGGTAACGGAGTATCTCCCCTAAGTTCTAAGAGATTGAACAAGTTATTTTTTATTTTGTCTAAATTTTTAATGCCTCGAACCTGCTCTAGTACCTCTGGTGTTGTTGCATCAACACTCACAGTAATACTATCTACTCCGATTTCAATCAGAGCTTGTGACATTTTTTTGTTCATCAGCAAGCCATTGGTATTCATCGATATATTCATATTTCTCATTTTCATACTCTTGAGATGTATCAATATATCTTTGCTCATTAGAGGCTCGCTCCAGAGCGTCGGGCCAACAGCGGGAGCAGCGGGCATAGCTTCATCAAGTATTTTCTTAGCATTTGCTAATGTCATACTCTTTTTTAGCATCCCTTTTAATTCAGGTGCATCTGGTTGTCCATGCACAATACACATTGGACATTTCAAATTACAGTCTGTGTACAGATCCATCAACATTCTTGGAGGTAGATGGGGCACCGGAATTTTATTATTACTCATACAATTACCTTTGCGCGATTTTTATCAAAGCTCTGACGATTTTTTTATTTTCCAAATCGTCAATTGCCTCGTTAATTTCGTCAAGTGTATATTCTTTACTGATCAGAGGTTCTAAGTTGAGCCTCCCTTCAAAATACATATCGGCAAAAAGAGGAATATCTTTATCTGGTTGAGCACCGCCCCCCCAGCTTCCTCGGATTGACTTGCCTCGGTGAAATGCATGCGGCTCTAACTGAATTTTTAAATCATCGCTTGGGTGAGAGGCAAAAATACATTGTCCCCCTCCGTCACGCACACTCTCAAAAGCTTGCTCAATTGTTTGTGTGGTTCCACCTGCTTCCAAACTATAGTCAACCCCGACTTGCTCTGTTAAGCGGTAGATTTCGGTTACTGGGTCCGTGGTTGTTGAATTGATGCAATGTGTTGCACCAAGTTGTTTTGCGAGTGCCAATTTATCTGGATTGACATCAATCGCAATTAACTTAGTGGGATTACTGAGTTTTGCAGCTAAAAGGGCACTGAGTCCTATCCCGCCAAGGCCAAATACTGCAATGGTTTTATTAGGTTGTGGCTTTAGTTCATTAAATACGAGGCCCAGACCGGTTGGTAGGGCGCAACCGAGCAATACGGCCAGTTTCTCGGGGAAGCCATTTGGTAACTTAACTAACCGGTTTTCAGCAACAATTGACTGCTCTGATAAGGTCGTCGCACTGCCTGAGTTGATGAGAAAGTCTTGATGTGGGTATTTACCACCTGGCGCATCAAGGCCTTGACCTTTTATCCAGCCAATAATGACTTTATCACCGACATCTACTTTGGTAACCCCTTCACCAATCTGAGTGACATAACCGACACCTTCATGCCCGAGTAAATGAGGTAAATATTTATCTTCTCCTCTTCCACCTCTTACTTCCATAAGTTGAGAGTGACAAAGGCCACTATAGAGGATTTCAACACGTACTTGCCCTTTGCTTAGTGAAGGAACTTTAATGTCTGAAATAATTTGTAAAGGTTTGCCGGTTTCGAAAAGTACAGCCGCTTTCATATGTGTTTTCATAAATATCTATCTAAAGTATTCAGCTTTTCAGGTATATTTGCAAAGTAACGTACGCTTTTTTTCAGCTGACTCTGCTTCTTTTCACTGATTAAGTTATTGTTTGATTCCAAGCAAGAATTGTTCCATGAAAATAATCTGCGCTTTTCTATATCTGGAATAAATTCATTGAGCATGATTAAGCACCACTTCATCAATGTTAGCTCGTATATTGTTCTGAATTCTTGCCTTCTCAGATTTATTTCTGAAAATATTGGACTCGCTATAAATTTTGTTATGTGAGAGATCGGGACTGGTATCGCGGGTTGAGCAAAAAAATCACTAAGTAGCTTCCACGCATTGTCACGACCTGCATATTCAAAATCGATGAAATGAATGCCTGTTGAAGCTTCGATGGCATTGTGAAATCCAAAATCAGAAGGCGACAATAATGTTTTGGGCAACTTGTCATGCCAAATAGGGGTTGCATGCTGTGCTATTTCTTGCGTTCTGCTTCGAATTGAGTTTAGTAAAGCATGTAATTGATTATTATCATCAAGCTCTAGATTGTTAAATCTTGTTAGGCGCTTTTCAATGATTTCTATAAAACCATATAAAGTCTCTGGGCTCTCGCTGGCCTCTGGCAGTGAATCAATAATATTATTAGGATCATTGACGTTTTCAATAAACTCCAATGCCGCGTCAATATGATAATCTTTGAGTACCAAAATAGGTTGCCCTGCTATAAACGTATATAGAGCGCATTTGAGTATATTGTTACACGCAATTGGCTTGGCAGCATTGTGTATATCAGTCTTATTTAAATGTTGGGTAAAGACATATTCGTTTTGAAGTTTATTGAGCGAACGTGGTTCGTGTGGTGCAAAACATTTTAAAAAGAACTGTTCATTGAATGAATCTACGCGGTACCCTTGATTATTAGCGCCCCCATTTATCGTGGTGAGCGCAATATCATGATTGCCTAATGTGTCCTTTAGCCAAGCTAGTATATTTGAATCGATCATACAATTAATGCAGGGATCTGTGTCCAATTTTGAGCGAGCAAATGTGACGCGCAATGTGTTTTATTTGGTGAAAATAGGATACCTTGACAGTCATTAGGAAAGTATTCATGTAGTAGAATACTTTCTAAATCATCAATAAAAAAGTCACATGATAGGGACTGAATTATTTGCACCTTTTTATCTTTGGTCTCGTTAAAATAAACATGCTGTGGGTCAAAGGGGGCATTTGTGCAGTTTACGAAGCCATGGGTTTCGAGCCAACCTTTTGCCGCCTTATGAAAATTTACTTTGTCACCAATGATTGGGTATTTGGTTTTGTGAGACACTAAACGTAGCTCATGGCCTTGATTTTTGAGCTGTTGAAGTCGCACTAAACTGTCTGGATATGGCTTGGCTTGGGAAATTTGTTTTCCATAAACAATGCCTTGTAGCTCTGTCCATTTCGCTTCTCTATCTTGTGAAATAAAGAATTGCTTTACCTCTTCTTTCGAACTTCCAATGTGTTCAGGGATCCAGCCTAAGTTGAGTGCTACCCGATAAAATACACCCGTGTAATCAGCTATTGTATTGTCAAAGTCAACGCCAATGATCATAGTACACCTCGCTCCTTTAGACGTTCTGAGATCGCTGCTAGTGTCAAACCAGCTTTTGTTCTCGCATCTTCAGGGCTGTGAACTTGGTCAATAAATCGATCTGGAATACCAAATCGATGAACTGCCACTTGTGAGTTTTGATCATTGAAATATTCGAGCACGGCGCTTCCAAAACCACCCCTTTCATTGTGCTCTTCTAGAGTGATCACATGTTTAAAGCGGTCTTGGCTTGTCTGTAAGTAAGACTCATCTAGCGGTTTTACTGTATGGAAACTTACAAGCTCAGGACTATGTCCTGCTTCGATCAATGCTGACTGCAGCTCTTGTGCTAACGGCATTATCGTGCCTGTAGCAAGGATAGCAATTTGCTTTCCTTGTTGCATGATATGTGCCTTACCAAACTTTAAGTCAGGTCGAGTAGGGTGAACTTCAGGTTCATTCTTTTTACCAATTCTAAAATAGCATGGTTGGTTCAACTCAATAATTTGTGGCATGAGTATTTCCAGTTCCAACGCATCCGCAGGACAAACAATATTCATGTTCGGCAAAGAGCGCATCAATGCGATATCTTCGAAGGAGTGATGAGTTGGGCCAAGGTTTGCGTATGAAAGACCAGAGCCTGTACCAACAATTACAACGGGCTGATTTTGGTAAGCAATATCAATCTTAATTTGTTCAAAGTTTCTCGCTGTAGTAAATGGGGTTATCGTATAAATAAAGGGCTTGTGGCCCATCATTGCGCTACCCGCAGCCATAGAAGCCATGTTTGCTTCTGCAATACCTGCATTTATTGCCCTATCTGCTGCAAATTCTTTTAATGGGTTGAAAAGTCTATTACCAATGTCTGCGTAATACAGAAGCACTTTATCGTCGTCACGGGCTAGTTCAGTTAAAACTTTTGCGAAAGCATTTCTCATTAGACTGATAACTCCTGTTTTGCATCTTCAACTTCCTCTGCCTTTGGGATCCGATAGTGCCAGTTGTTATCATTTTCCATAAAAGAAATGCCTTTCCCTTTTACTGTATCAGCAATAATACATATAGGTTTATCGTACTTACCGATATCAGATAGGGCACTGATAAGTGCGTTTATATCGTGCCCGTCAATACGGATTGTATGCCATCCGAATGCGCGCCACTTATCTTCAAGTGGCTCTAAATGCATAATTTCGCAGCTTTCCCCAGTGCCTTGTAATTTATTAAAATCGACGATAGCCACTAGATTATTGAGGCGCTTCCCTCCAGCAAACATAGCTGCTTCCCAAATGGTTCCCTCATTTAGTTCACCATCACCTAATAACGTGAAGAAGCGGTTAGTTTTCCTTTGTAGGCGTGTGCTAAGTGCCATGCCAGCAGCCAAAGAAAGTGCATGGCCTAGTGAGCCTGATACCGTCTCAACACCTGCAGGAGAATGAATACCTGGATGCTCTTCAAACTGACTGTTGGTTTGGCCATGTTCATATAGTGAGTCGATAGAAAAGTAGCCGCGATAGGCAAGTGCCGTATATAGCGCGCTTGCAGCATGCCCTTTTCCAAGCAAGAAAAAATCACGCTCTGGGTTGTCAGGCGCTTTAGGATCTATATTCATGATCTCCCAATATAAGGAGACTAAAATATCTACACAAGACAGACAGCTCCCTAAATGTGGAGTTTTGGTTTTACTGGAAACATCACAGAGTGTATATCGAATTTGTGATGCGATTTCTTTGTACTTCATTCTATTATTACCTTAGCGCGTAATCCACCTTGTTGCTCAAGTCGGCGTAGTAAGCTTTCGTCCAATACCAAAACAACGTCTTCCTCTATGGTAGTTTCATTGTCAATACCAAGAGCAGGCAAGCCCCAGAATGTTTCGTTTTGATCCTTAGTGAGAATACGCGTTATATTTTTGCTCAATAATTCTGATGTTTTACACAAAATATCTAATTCTGTTGTGTTTCCAATTACACAAATACTTTCAGATCGCAGTGCGTTGATTCTTAGTGCCTTATCCTTGATTGGCTCAATCAAAAATGGCTCTAAATTCGCGAGCTTTAAGTGGTTAACAGTCTCTTTGGTGTACGTTGGAAATGCCGCCATCATTCCTTTGAGCACATAGCCCGCAAGTTTGTGGCAGTGCACAGCGTCGATATAGTTAGATATTGTTGGCAGTTTTTCTTCAATGTACGCTTTTGCTTGTTCATTACTCATTTTTTTGAGGCGAGAAGGGTATATATCTATTAAAATATCAAGCGTTGTTCTGAAGTAAGCAAGCACTTCTCTTAATTTTTCGTCACAAAAAGAATTCAAAAATTTATTAATAACAAAGTTTGGAGTATTAGGCATGTTGACGTGCATTAAATCTTTAACGTCGTGGTTAAAGCCTTCGTAATCTCTTAATTCATCCATCACGATTTCAAAGGAAGGAAAGTAATGCATGTTATCAACGGCGTTACTCTCAATCATAGAATCGATAGCGAGTCTTAATTTTGCTTTATCAATATTACTATTCAAAAGCCAATTGGTTGCTGCTGTTTTATCTAAATCAAGGATCTCATTGATACCAGTCGATAGATTGGCGTTCATCAACCACCCGTACCTCTGCGGAGAGACGGTAATAATAACTTGACACGAAGCATTAAGACTTTTTAACTGATGTAGGCACTGAGTTAAGTCACTGAGTACTTCTTCATATGGGCTCTTTATTACTTCGTATAGATCAGTAGGTAAGCCTCCACCGTGGCACAGAGTTAGTCCAGATGATTTGAGTTTTTGATATGTCGCATTACCTAAAGTAAGAACGATAAAATCAGCTTTCTCAATACGCTGCTTCATTTCCTGATTTGATTGCCTTAGAAATGAGCAGAATTCAGCTAGGTTTTGTCCTGGCTCAGAAACATACCTAGTTGCAACCGACTTAAACTTTCCATCTTCAAGAGGAACGGTAAATTTCTCTAAGTCTTTCTCGGAAGCAGAGAGTTGCTCGAAGTATTGCTTGATTGAATTGGGTGAGTAATGAAAACTTTCTTCTTCAGAAAAATATGTATCGAAACCTAACCGCCATAGCCCTCTACTTACTGAAGATGCAAAACAACTCCCAAAGGTAACAAACCGCTTATCTAAATTGTCGATGAGATTGTAATGAGGCAAAGCTAAATTAAGGCGCTCATGGCTTGGGATGTTTCCCAGGAGTAAATTTTGCATGACTATTCTCCAGCTAGGTATGTTTATGGTATGAACCAATAAAAGTCACCGGTGTAACCATTATCCAAGAAAAATGTTTTCCAATCATCAACATGCATGATTGTTTTGGCTGTTAATGCCCACTCCAGCATACGCTCTTTTTCTTCATCGTTACGGTAAGCGTCTACAGTAATAAATGACTTACCACGACTTACTCGCTCAATTTCTTGTAATGCTAATGCACATTCATGTTCATCTAAGTTATGAATTGTATTAATTGACATGACGACATCAAAGCTATTGTCCTCATACGGCAAAGACTTGGCGTTGCCTTGCGTCAGTATGTTTTTAACTTCTTCTTTTGCATGTTCAAGGGCGTATTCAGAAATATCCAAGCCCTTTAGTTTTATGCCTGGGATCAATTGTTGTAAATCGTACAGCATGAACCCTTTAGCACAGCCGACATCGAGCAGACTACTTTGTGCAGATAAGCCAAAATGAGCTTGTAAATCGGGAACAACAGGTTGCCAAAAGCGCGAAAAATAACTAAACCCACCATAGCCATAGGTACGATCACCATCGAAAAAGTCTTTTCCATACTGCCTTGCAATTTCTCTGTCGGCTTCGGTAATCACATTAGCTCGACCTTTGGTGTCTCGCTTAGACTTAGGGTAATTTTTTAGTAGGTCTATTTCTTGTCCTAGCATAGCTTTCTCACGGTTTATGAATATATGAATCTGGTAGATTTTTTAAATCGTCAAGGTGTGTTCTTACCCAGTTAATGGTGCGTTCAAGTCCATTTTCGAGCGACACTTTGTCTTGCCAATTTAATTGCTCACGAAGTTTAGTTGCATCGAGCAGGTAGGCTGCATCCTTTCCTAAGCGATCCTCTGTTACTTGGCATACCTGTTCAAATGGCACTTGTAACATGTCACAAATCAGCTCAACGAGTGCGCGGATGGATATCGTGCGTTCGGTTGAAATGTGATAGATGTCACCTAGTTGCCCGTGTTGAGCAATTGCGTGAGTCGCTGCGGATACATCGTCGATATGTATGAATGAGCGAGTAGAGTGGCCACCGCCATGTAGCGGTAATATTTTACCAAGTAATGCAAATAAAATGGTGCGAGGAATAATACGATATAACTGTTGGCCTTCACCATACACGTTCGCTGCACGTGTATACAACACAGGGAATTTATGCACATCAAAAAAAGTATGTAAGCTCATATCTGCAGCTGCTCTGGAGACAGCATAAGGTGTACTTGGATTGTAATTGCGATGTTCTGGAACTAACCCTTCGCAACTACCGTATACCTCAGGTGTCGAGATATGAATGTACTTGTCTAGATGATCAATATGCCTCAGGCGGTTGTGTAATTGTACGGTGGACACGCAGTTAGTCATAAACCAGTGCTCTGGGTAATCCCAGCTTTGTCCAACCATGCTTTGTGCAGCAAAGTTGTAAACGTGTTTTACTTTGTGCTTTTCAACCAAAGCAATAATTTCATCAAGGTGGTGATTTAAGTCAAGTTGATGAAACTCGATATTATTTTTTTGTTTAACCCACTGGTAAGGTAGCAGCGCATTATGTGGTTCTTCTGAACGGCTTGCTGCGATCACGACTTGTTCTTTCTCAAGCATATGTGCACAAAAAGAAGCGCCTGAAAAAGAGTTACTACCAAGTACTAAAATAGGAGAGTCAGACATCTTTAAGTTCCTGATAAAGTGCTTTCATAAGTATATGCCCGATGATCACTTGGGTATCTTCAGATATTTGCATATCTTGAACATCAAAATGAAAAGCTTGATCGAGCATTATTTTGGCTTTACCGCCTTTAAACCCTAGGACCCCAACGGTGGTCATACCGAGTGCTTGTGCCTGTGTAATGGCATTTATGATGTTTTCTGAATTACCACTGCCAGATAACACCAAAAGTACATCATGCTTGTTTGCTTTAACCTTGAGTTGGTGGCTAAAAATATTCTGATAGCCGATGTCATTGCCCAAACAAGTTAAAACTGAGCTATTTGCGGCGAGAGCTTCTACTTTTAGTGCGTTGCCTTGTGGGTGAATACCAAAAGTAAAGTCATTAGCAAGGTGAATGGCGTTTGCTGCTGAACCACCATTTCCGCATATAAATAAGGTGCCGTTGTGCGCTTTCATATCGAGCAAGGTATCCACGAGCTGTGCGATTTGTTTACCGTCCAGTTGAGTGAGTACCTGACTTAATGTCTTTATATAGTCCGCTGTTATGGACTCTGCAGGATGTGCTATTTGCAGCTCAGAAACTGCACCTTGTTTGTTGCTCATAGTACTTCTCGTTGCATCCACTTTAAGTTGTAAAAACGATCTTGATCTTCAAGTTGACCATTTTCAAATGCCTCGATTATTTCACCAATGGCGGTGCTGACATTTTTCTTCGGGATAAAGCCAGTTGCTAATAATTTTTCAGAGTTTATTCTGTAGCATCTCGGGTCGTTAGATGGCGTGACTTCAATTTCACATTTAACTTTGCTTTGCACCATTTTTGCGATATCCATGATCGAGATATTTTCAAAACCTGCATTAAATATGCCAGAAGTCTTTTCTGGATTTTCAAGCATGTAGATGTAAAGATCGGTGATATCATCGATATGAATATTCGGGCGTACTTGCGCGCCGCCAAAAACAGTGATTTTTTTATTTTTAAGCGCTTGCATTGTCAACATATTGACAGAAACGTCTAAACGCATACGGTCTGATAGACCACATACTGTTGCCGGCCTGACAATTTGCACAGCCATGTCATCTGCGTAGCTCAGTAATACGCGTTCAGCAACCATCTTAGTTTTGTTGTATTCTGAAATAGGCTCTAGTGAGAGATCTTCAGTCACTTGCTCTTCATCTTTAACTCCGTAGACGCTACCAGATGATGCATAGATGAATTGCTTAATTCCAGATTTTTTGGCTTTATCAGCTAATTGCATTGTAGCTAAAGCGCTGACTTCCCAAGTTAGTTTAGGGTTGAGGTCACCACAGGGGTCATTAGCGATTGACGCTAAATGAATGATGCTATCAATATCTGTAAGATCAATATTATGTGTGTCTCTCACATCGCCTTTAATCACAGTTAGGTTTGGGTGGTTTGGTAAGAAATTCCCAAACCATTGAGTATCTAAAGCCACAACGTTGTAGCCTTTTTTTAATAGTTTTAGCACTAAAACAGTACCTTTGTAGCCCGTCGCACCAGTAACTAAAATTTTTTTATCTGTCATGTTTTCTCTGCTCGAAATTGCTTTCAAATCCACTATTGCTGGCAGTGGTTATTTAATTTGAGTCATCACAAGAACTTAGCTTAGGAACCATATTAGGTTTACTTCAGAAGAATATGTAACGACATCATCGAATTACCTTGAGTTGGATAAGTATCTCATCAATATGTAAGGTATTGATTTAAAATGAGTAAACCAAGCTAGCAATAGCACCTGAAGATTTCTAGGCATTCCTATTATTTTGTTAAAATATAATTTGCGAATAATGTTTAAAGTGTAGCCTTGGTATTCAAGGAACCGCTTGTTTGTATATTTACTATTTGAGTTTGAATATATTTCAATTGCAAAAAGAGCTGAATTATTTTTCGGAGGTTGTCCAACGACACTGGCACTAAAATGAAAGTATTTCATTGGTTCCCCTAAACAGTTTTTTGACTTACATGTTTATTTATATCGGTAAGCGCTGGCTTTTTCTTTAATTGTTTTTTCAGCTCAGGATAAGAAAAGTCGAGGTTATTACCAAAATGGGCATAGATTGCTTTGATTGCTTTGTAATCATCGGGTTCATCTAAAGTCAGTCGCCAATGTTCCAACGACTCACCTTCTGCGAATGAAAAAGTGGCAATCGAGCTAAATTTAGCCATGCCAAGAGTGACATGTTCTCTGTCCGCTTTGCTTGTTGCAAGCTGGTGGGTCTTTTTTAAAAGTTGATAAGAAAACGCTGTGCAATCTAGGCCTCTAGGGTAGCCACTGTGTGGCCCTAAATTGACTATGTCAAATTGAGAGCGCTTATGCTTTTCGATGACTTGCTTAGTTAAATGTGAGTCAATGAGGGGGCAGTCGCTGGTCAAGCGTACGATGGTAGTATCATCTATCGCACCATATTGCGTCGCTGCTTCGTAATACCTAGACAACACATCTTCAGTACTACCTTGATAATATTTTATTTTTTGCTCTTTACACAACTTAACAATAGGCGCTTCAGAACCATCATTCGTTGTCGCGATAATGATATGCTCTTTAAATGCTGCAAGTCTGTCTAACATGACCTGTAGTACAGTAGAATTACACAGAGGGAGCAATACTTTTCCCGGTAATCGAGTTGAGGTCATTCTAGCTTGAATGATGATCTGAACGTTTTCCATCGAAGTCGTTGTT
Organism: Pseudoalteromonas umbrosa; assembly: GCF_030125375.1. GTDB lineage: Bacteria > Pseudomonadota > Gammaproteobacteria > Enterobacterales > Alteromonadaceae > Pseudoalteromonas > Pseudoalteromonas umbrosa. The sequence continues at coordinate 49,553 of NZ_JASJUU010000001.1, forward strand.
ATCATTATAATTGCGTTCAATATAGCAAATCATTACACTCAAATACAGAATAAAAAATTGATTGTGTACGTTGAGTTTATTGGCGTTGGGCGCTTTTTGTACCATTGTTAATTGTCGGCGTGAAATTTGCTACGCAATTTGTATTATATGCCTAAAATAAAGAAGAGAGCATTGTGAATTTTAAATCTCAATTTCAGATATCAGGCAGGGAAGTTGGTCATGACTCACCTTGCTACGTCATTGCTGAAATGTCGGCTAATCACGGCCAGTCGTTAAGTAAAGCAAAGGAATTAGTACACGCTGCTAAAGAGGCAGGGGCAGACGCTATAAAGTTGCAAACTTATACCGCAGATACTTTGACTATGGACTGTAAGCTGCCGCATTTTGAAGCGACAGGGCCTTGGAAAGGTCAGTACCTCCATGATTTATACAAAGGCGCTTACATGCCTTGGGATTTTCATGCTGAGCTGTTTGAACTGTCAGCTAAGCTTGGTTTGACGTGCTTTTCATCCCCTTTTGATAAAACCGCAGTAGACCTACTAGAACAGTTTGATGCGCCAGCCTATAAAATTGCGTCACCAGAATTGATAGATCATCAGCTTATCAAAGATGTAGCAGCAACGAAAAAACCTATGATTATGTCAACAGGCGGCGCCACGCTAAACGAGATAGCACAGGCTGTAAAAGTGGCAGAGGATGCAGGGGTGCAAGCGCTTGCATTGATGAAGTGCACAAGTACTTACCCAGCACCCGCTGAATCAATAAACTTGCGAACTATCCCACATATGCGTGACGCATTTGGATGTCCAGTAGGGTTGTCCGATCACACCTTGGGCAATGATGTGCCATTGGCGTCTGTGGCGGTTGGTGCCTGCATGATTGAAAAGCATTTTGTGTTGGATAAAACAGATAATACCGCGGATAGCTTTTTTTCAATGACGCCGGATGAGCTAAAAGCGCTGGTGCATGGTGTACGTCAAATTGAAAAGGCGATGGGCACGGTTCACTACCCAAGTGAGGCGTCAAAAGCTCGTCGCTGTGTTTATATTATTAAAGATATTAAGGCAAATGAAGTCCTGACCGCAGCGCATTTAAGACAAATGCGTCCCGGAGGCGGTGAGATCATGCCTCAAGAGTTACCTAGGCTTATTGGTCGCCGTGTTAATAAAGCGCTTGTTTGCGGCACGCAGTTAAGCTGGGAGGACTTACAATAATGATTTCTAAAGAGACGTTACTTGAATATATTCAGCAATTTTTGGAAGAGCGTGGGGTATTACTCGATGCATCTTCACTAGAGAGTTATAACTTCATTGCTGAGGGGGAGTTGGACTCATTTGAAATTTTAACACTGACGATGGGAATTGAGGCGCACTTTTCTATCGCAGTCGCCCCTGAATTACTTTTGGATGAAAAAAATGCCATAGTTGGCAATCTTGTGAATGCTCTGATGGAAAGCATATGATTGCATTTCGTGTAGATACACAATGTGGAATGGGCCATTTTATGCGAATGAAATGGCTTGCAGTCGAGTTAGAAAAGCGCAACGAACCCACCATTTTTTTTATAGACCAAAGTGATGCATTAGCGCACTTTACAAACGAACTAAATGCTGAGCTTGTCATCGTTCCTCAAGCTGACAGCTGCCAAGATGATGCAAGTTTTTGTTTAACCTATCTAAAGTCACATAAGTACGAGATTAAATGGTTTGTTGTCGATGGCTATACGTTTGATGATAGCTGGGAAGCAGAAATAAAAGCACATGGCATAAAGCTGCTGGCTGTGGATGACTTGGCTCGACAGCATAAATCTGATGCGGTGCTTGATATGAAGTGGGCCGGTAGTGTGACTTCAGAGCGATATACTGGCTTAGTGCCGGCTGAGACAGATAAGCTACTGGGGCCAGAGTTTGCCATCTTATCTCCCGAGTATCAGTTAGCTGCGAATACTTCGCTATCTCGTACTGAACGTATTACTTTCTCCCTCGGCGGTGGTGGTAGTTGGCGTACTTTGACACCCGTTATAGAACAGCTATGCATACAAGCTCCGGGAATTAGCGATCTTGTTGCTATTATAGGCCCTAAAGCAACGGATATTGAAGCGCTTGAGGCCCTTTGTGAACAGTATGCGCAGTTAACACTGGTTTATGCACCAAGTAGCTTATCTGAGTACTACAGAAAAACAGGGTTGTTTGTAGGGGCATTAGGTACGTCATTGTATGAGCTGGCCGCGACACAAACACCTGCACTGACTTTTTCACTCGCAGCTAACCAAAACAACAACATTGAAGATTTAGAGCATCTGGGGCATTTTTATCATATTGAGGATTTGCTTAATTTCTCCGCTGATAAAATAGCTAGGCTGATCCTATCGTTATTTGAGTATAGAGCGACTATTGAGAAACAGCGCTTAAGCCCTTTGGTATCGGTCGATGGTCACGGAGCAAGGCGCATTGCTGATTACTTGACAAGTGGCGAGTTGTTGAGTGGTATGCCCATGTCTCAAGCGCCTGCACTTGGAGGTCTAGTGTCTCAATTAACAGACTCTTTGAGCGTTCGAGAAATTCAAATATCTGATGTTAATCGCTATTTATCAGCGCGCAATCGTTCAGAAAATATGTGGCGGATGACAATCACCGACTCTATCAAGCCCATCGATCATTACACTTGGTGGTTTAATAATCAACGACACTCATTTGTATTGGAAGACAATGGATTGCCTTTAATTTATGTGTGGCATCAAGTATATCGCCACAAAGATACAGAGTACTTGTATGGAGGGTGGTTTGCGGCGAGTGATAAGGTGAACTTTGTTCATGCTCAAATGGTTTTAAAATGGCAATTAGCCTATTGTGAAGGGTTACATCCCAACGCGACTTGGGTCGCTGTGATTAATAAAGAGAATAAGTTCGTTAATTTACTCAATCAAAAAGAAGGGTTTATCCAGGCAGATAAGGCTTCAGATGAGTTTTTAGTTACACAAATTATATTCCCCCAAGCATCAGAGGAAGAGTTTAATTATGTCGCAAAGTTTCCAGCAAGCCGAGGCTAAGATGGGTGGGATTTACGCTATTTTTAAAAACCATGTGAAATCGGCACCTGATAAAACAGCGGTCATTTTCAAGCATACTAGCTTAAGCTACCAAGAGTTGGACCATAAAGTATGCCGCTTAGCTTCATACTTTACCAAAATAGGCCTTAAAGCAGGGCATAGGATCGCACTATTTGCACCTAATGGCATAGAGTATCCTGTAGTATTAATGACGGCTGCAAAAATGGGGTTGGCTGTTGTGCCATTGCCAATGAGCTTGAAAGGTGCTGCGCTTGAAGTTGCCTTGAAAAAAACGCCTGTCGCAGCCGTTTTGGCTTGGCCAACCATTAGTAAAGTATTGCTTGAGAAAGACTTAATTGAGCAAGACAAGTTAATTAGCTTTGAAAAGTCAGTTGCAGGTGAAGTGATATGGCAGCAAGTTTTTAACGAGCAAGATAATGAGACTTTGGACGTTGCTGAAACCACTGTAGATGAGAATGCGCCGTTTATTTTGACCATGACTTCTGGCTCTACAGGTGCACCCAAACCGATTGTATTGAGTCAACATTGTAAAGTGCAACGTGCGATTGAAGCGACTAAAAATTATTATGGTTTGGTTGAAAGTGACAAAATTTTAGTGGCTACGCCTTTGTACCATTCACTCGCCCAGCGAGGTGTTTTAATGCCATTGATGCTAGGCGCAACCACTGTGATCATGGCCAAGTTTGTACTGCAAAGCTGGTTGGATGCCATAGAAACTCACAAAATAAGCTTTTTATTTGCAGTATCCGCTCAGTTAGAAAGCTTTCTAGCCTATGAAGGTCCAAATTTTGACCTGAGCTCTTTGCGTTGTCTTGTTTCCTCTTCAGCGGTTTTAAATGCAGAGTCAAAAAAGGCGCTATTGAGTAGATTGAACTGCGCATTTCACGAATGCTACGGAGCATCTGAAGTCGGTGTTGTAACAGATTTTTGTGTGTCGGCTGAGCCTGATAAAAACGGCAGTGTAGGGCGGGCGCTTCCTTTTGTGGATTTGAAAATCTGCAACGATGAGCGTCAACAAGTGTCTGTTGGTGAAGTAGGTGAGATTGCGTGCAAAACGCTTACTGGGTTTAGTGGTTATCACAAAATGCCTGATGCAACAGCAGCGGCGTATGACTCTGAGGGCTTTTTTTACACGGGTGATTTGGGCTATCTCGATGCACAAGGCTATTTATATTATGTTGGTAGAAAAAAAGAGGTTATCTCTAGTGGCGGCATCAATATTTTTCCACAGGATATTGAAGCTGTGATCAAACGTCACCCTGACATTGTTGAATGCGTTGCATTTGGCGTAGCAGAGCCTCAATTAGGGGAAGTGATCCGAGTGGCTTATGAGCAGCGAGGAGATGCACTTTTAGATAAGGCGCTGAGATTAATGTGTTTGCAAGAGTTAACTGATTATCAGCAGCCAAGACAGTTTGTACGTTTAGATGAGATGCCAAGAAATCAAATGGGCAAAGTGCTGCGCAATGACGTTAAGTTACAAAACCAATAAATGAGTGAAGGCATCGCCTTCACTCATAGGTATTATTTGATACTTTCCCAAGTACCAGATTGATTGGAGCGTGTTGCCGCTTCAAACAATGCTAAGCCATCACGGGCTTGTTCAAAACCAAATACGTATTCATTGGCATTGTCTTGTGCAGCTAGATAGCTCTCTAAAGCGAGATGTATATCAGTGTAAAGATTAGCGAATGCCTCGACAAACCCCGTTGGGTGCCCAGGTTTCATTCGATTGTATCTAAATTGATTCGCGTACTGGCATTGGCCTGCTCTATCAAGTATTTCTCTGCGCCCATCGTTAAAATTGAGTTCAAGCTCATCTGGGTTGAGCTGATACCACAGTGCGCTTCCCTCGGTGCCATACACACGTACTTTTAAGCCGTTTCTATGACCGATCGCCGTTTTAGACATCCACATACTACCTGTGATGTTGTTCGGGTACTTTAGCAACATTTGAACATCATCCACTAAACCAGTGTATTCAGAGTGGGTAGCGAATAGGGCACTTGTTTTTTCTGGTTCTAGCTCAAGTAAATAGCTAGATAGATGATGCAAATGTACACCTAAATCAAGGCAGATTGTCGGCACTGCGTAGTCTTGTAAACGCCAAGCCTGAGGTGGAGATGCCTTTCCCGCGATTTCAGGCGGTCTTTTGAATCCTTCTTGTGGCATTTCTAAATGTATTTTTTGGATCGTGCCGAGCTTTCCATGTTGTATTAGGCTTTTAAGCTCTCTAACCATGGCGTAGCCAGAATAGTTGAATGTGACCGCAAGAAAGTGCTTTTGTGCGTCATACTTTTGAGCTAACTGCTGAATTTCATCACTGCCACAGACAAGCGACTTTTCACAAATAGTTGGAATGTTGAGCTTAAACAGTGTTTCAAGGGCTTCTAAGTGATGCGGTGTGGGTGTTAATACAACCACAGCATCAATGTTATGGCGTTCAGCTTTGAGCATACCTTGCCAATCATCATAAACACGATTCGGTTCAATGCCCCATTGTTGTGCCGTAAGTTCATTTTGCTCTTTATCTCGGCTAAATGCGCCTGTAACGACTTGGAATCTGTTATCTAGTTGAGCAGCAGAAAAGTGTACATACCCTACAGCCGAGTTGGCACCGCCCCCAATGAATGCAAGTTTTAAACAGCGTTTTGACATGATTTTCCCTATTTTTCCACGTTTCTCAATTTAGTTAGTGTCTTAACAAGTGTCGCTGCAATATAATCTTGCTCTTGTTGTGTCAGTTCAGGAAAGAGAGGCAATGTAACCGCGCTGTGATAATACGATTCAGCGTTAGGGCAATACCCTTGTTCAAACCCTTGTTTTCTGTAGTATGGCTGCAAGTAAATCGGGATGTAATGTACATGACAGAAGATATTTTTAGCTCTCAATTCCGTTACAAGTTCTCTATGTAATTGTGCAGATGAATTGGCGATTCGAACAACGTACAAATGATACGCGCTGTAAGCGTCGTTACTTTGTCTGAGCGGACTGATCTCATCATGTTTGGTGAACAATGTATCGTAGTGCGCTGCAAGTTCATTTCGCTTGCTGACAAACTGATCTAACTGGTCAAGTTGTGATATACCAAGTGCGGCATGGATATCTGTCATTCGGTAATTAAACCCTAGTGTTTGCTGCTCGTAATACCAAGGGCCGTCTGAGTCTTGCTCTAACAAATCTGGTACGGCAGTAATACCGTGGCTTCTATATAGTTTTAATTTTTCATCTAAATCTTTGCAGTTGGTCAGTGCCATACCGCCTTCAGCTGATGTGACAATTTTAACTGGGTGAAAGCTGAAAATACAGATATCCGAATATTGGCAATTACCAACAGGGCTATTTTTGTATTGCCCACCTATTGCGTGGGACGCATCTTCAATGATTCTAAAGTCATATTCGACACTGAGTTTGTGTAATGACTCCATATCACAGGATTGGCCTGCAAAATGCACTGGGATGACGACTTTAGGCAGAGCATTATTTTTTTTTGCAGCGATTAATTTTGATTCAAGTGCGTTAATGCACATATTACCAGTGTCTGCATCAATGTCGACAAAGTCGATTTTTGCGCCACAATACAATGCGCAATTTGCTGAGGCAACAAAAGAGTTTGGTGATGTCCAGACAATATCATTATGCCCAACATCTAGAGCGAGACATGCGATATGCAATGCTGAAGTAGCACTATTAACCGCAGTAGCATGGGTTACATGGCAGTAACTACTGACTGAGGATTCGAATTCAGGTATTTTTGGACCCTGAGTTAGCCAAGGAGAGTTTAAGACTTCGATTACTGCATCAATATCAGACTGAGATATGGCTTGTTTACCGTAAGGGATCATAATAATGCCTGTTTATTGAACTCAGCTATTTCTTCGACAGATAAATATTCAGTGTTGGTCAGTGAGTTGTATTCAAAACCAGGCTGTACGGCTTTACCTTTCTCATTGAGAGCATTGATGTCAAAGGCGTTTGTTCTGCTACTAAATTTTATCCCAGGAGCAATGACGAAATGATCATCAAATTCAAAAGTATCAAAAGACAAGTCTTCGGGGCACATCACCTCATGGAGTTTTTCACCGGGCCTTATCCCTACGACTTTTTGCTTTAGATTTGGTGCCATAGCGGTTGCTAAATCAGTAATTTTGATGGAAGGTATTTTAGGGACGAAAATTTCACCACCTAGCATGCGTTCAAAATTTTTAAGAACAAAATCAACACCTTGTTGTAAACTAATCCAAAATCTCGTCATATCAGGGTGAGTTATGGGGATGTGATCCTGCTGTTCATCGATAAATTTTTGAAAGACCGGTACCACAGAGCCTCTAGAGCAAACCACATTTCCGTAACGTACTACAGAAAACATGGTTTTGTGACCGCCTGCGATATTGTTTGCTGCGACAAATAGTTTGTCTGAAGCAAGCTTGGTCGCCCCATATAAGTTGATTGGATTGGCTGCTTTGTCAGTTGAGAGTGCAATTACCTTATCAACGTCACTATCAAGTGCTGCTTCAATGACATTTTCTGCGCCATTGATATTTGTTTTAATGCATTCCATGGGGTTATATTCAGCTGCTGGTACTTGTTTTAGTGCTGCAGCATGGATCACGTAGTCAACACCTTGCATCGCTCTGCGGAGTCGATCTCGGTCTCTTACATCACCGATGAAATAACGCATGCATGGTGCGTTGAATGTTTGCTGCATCTCAAACTGCTTTAGCTCGTCTCGTGAAAAAACGATAATCTTTTTAGGGCGATACCTTTCAAGCAGAGTTTTAACGTATTTCTTGCCGAAGGAGCCTGTCCCGCCAGTAATCAAGATTGTTTTGTTATCAAACATATTTTACCCATCTAAAGGTGCAATCATTTCTTTACACTGTAGAAAAAAGTACTAGGTAAAGATTGTGCCCCTGCATCCTAAAAAAAGTGATTACTCAATACTTTATATCACTTCTTCGAATTTTGCAGTATTTAACACAAGCTGGTTTGTGATTTTTAGACGATAGGTGACTTTTTGCACTAATGAGCGTAATATAAGAGTATCAGTATTGCGGAGGAAGGTGTCATGTTGCAAATCAACTCGCCGAGTAACTCTTTCTTTAATAGAACAGAGCAAACGAATAATAAATTGAATCAACAGCTAGCGACGGGTAAAAAGGTAAACTCGGCCGCAGACGATGCTGCTGCGCTACAGATAATTAATCGTTTAACCTCACAGCAAGAAGGATATAACCAGTCTATTCGTAATGCTTACGATGGTATTTCGTATTCTCAAACTGCTGACTCAGCGTTATCTGGTGTTAATGATGCTGTTAGTCGAATTAGAGAATTGTCCATTCAGGCTGGTAACGGCGCTTTGAATGATAGTGATAGACAAGCTTTGCAAGACGAGGTCTCACAGCTACAAACTCAGATCACAGAGACATTTGAAAACACAACTTTTGGTGGTGACCCTTTATTTGATGGTCAGCAGGCGAGTTTTCAAGTTGGACCCGATGCAAATACTACGCAAAGTTTTACTCCAACAGATGGCACAGTTGCTGCGGGAATTTTAAGTGTGGATATTTCCACTCAGGCTGGTGCTCAAGCAGCGATTACTGCTGCGGATCAAGTAGCAAAAGATGTAAACTCTCAACGCTCTCAACTTGGTGCATTTGAAAATACTTTGGATAGCACGATACGAGGCCTTGGTAATCAGAGTGATCGTATTGCAGAAAGTCAAAGCAGAATAGCGGATACTGACTTTGCGCAAGCGACTGCTGAACGTGCTGCGAATGATATTCTATCGCAAACATCTGTTGCTCTAAGAGGTCAAGCGAATCAGTCAGCATCCTCTGTACTTAATCTTCTCCAGTAAAAATTAATACTATTGTATTGATTCAAAACATACTCAGTGGCATTTATTTGGCGTTTACGTCAAGAAATTGCCACTTAGGTATTGCATCCCATAGATACTCCCTTACAATCATACTCATAGACTTATAAAAAATTCTTGGATCCAGTCCAAATGATACTGATCATCGATAAAAACAATAATCGCGCTTCTGGACTAGCTGCTGCATTGTCATTTTGTGGACAACCAGCAAACGTAGTTGCTGAATCAGACTTTAGCCCAGAGCTGGTAAAAAAGTATCAAGAATGTAAGGTGATACTAGGTGCACTCGATGGATTGGATCATGAGCGCCATATAAGGAGCCTTCCTGCTCATCCTTTCATTTTAGTTGGCGAAACACTTAGACCTCTGATGTCCGTTGCTAATGTAATTGGATTAATCACCGAGCCATTTAGCCATGACGTGACGATGCAGTTACTACACGACTGTCAACAGTATTTGAGTTTGTTACCAGGTCAAACTGAGCAAGGGCGTGATGCTAAATCATTTGATGGACTAGTTGGTGATACTGATGCGGTTAAAGAGGTTAGGTTTTTAATTTCTCAAGTCGCACAAACGGATGCTAATGTTCTAATTCTAGGAGAATCAGGGACTGGTAAAGAGGTGGTTGCTCGCAATGTACATCTACTTTCTAACCGCTCCGACGGTCCTTTTGTGCCAGTAAACTGTGGTGCTATTCCTGGGGAGTTACTTGAAAGTGAACTATTTGGCCATGAGAAAGGTGCGTTTACTGGTGCCATTTCGGCTCGAAAAGGGCGTTTTGAATTAGCTCAAAATGGTACGTTGTTTTTAGATGAAATTGGCGATATGCCGCTGCAAATGCAAGTTAAATTACTGCGAGTTTTACAAGAGCGTAGCTATGAAAGAGTAGGCGGAACTAAGCCAATTCAGGCAAATGTTCGAGTCATTGCGGCGACACACCGGAACCTTGAGGCAATGATAGAAGAGGGTAAATTCAGAGAGGATTTATTCTACCGCCTCAATGTATTTCCTATAGAAAATCCCTCTCTTAGTCAGCGAGTTGATGATATTCCCTTATTATTAAAGGAACTTCTTAGAAGAGTGACCGAACAAGGCAATAAAGGAGTGAAGTTCACCGATAGAGCTATTGAAAGCTTGAAGTCTCATGCTTGGCCAGGCAATATTCGAGAGCTGGCAAATTTAGTCGAGCGTATGGCAATTATGTTTCCTGATAAGTTGGTTGATGTAACTGACTTGCCAACCAAATATAGGTACATAGAAGTCGAAGCATTTGAACCTGAATATCCTGAAGAACTCATGGAAAGGGATGCTTTCAATGACTTATTTAGTGAAGGTTTTAGTGATTTTGAAGAGGAAGAGGATATTGTCGCGTCAGAGCAGCCTATGCTTGGACTATTGCCAGATGAAGGGATTGAGTTGAAAGATTATCTAGCTGAGCTTGAGGTGAGTCTTATCACACAAGCATTGGAGCGTTATGATTATGTTGTCGCACGTGCTGCTGAAATTCTCGGTGTAAGACGCACGACACTGGTTGAAAAAATGAAAAAGTATAACCTTAATAGAGATTAAGGCTATAACTAATTAGTCTCTTTGTTTAGCTCCTTAGTTAGGTCTAAAGAGGCTATTAAGTCGGTTAACGGCTGCTTTCTATGGCAGTCGTTATCATGATCATTCACCATGCCACAAGCCTGCATATGTGCGTATATTGTAGTCGGTCCCAAGAACTTAAATCCTCTCTTTTTTAAATCCTTGGAAAATTTTTCGCTTATTTCACTAGTAGTTGGGTAGTCATCTTTGCTTTTAATATCATTTATTTTTGGGATAAAGTCCATAAATGCCCACTGGTATTTTGCAAAACTGCCAAAAGCCGACTGAACTTCGATAAAACGTTGTGCATTGTTTATGGTGGCCAATATTTTGGCTCTATTACGTATAATTCCTTTGTTTTCCATAAGTATATCTACATCTTGCTCTGATATGTTTGCGACTTTCTGAACATCAAACTCTTTAAAGGCGGTTCTGTAGTTTTCACGTTTTTTTAAGATGGTATACCAGCTTAGTCCAGCTTGTGCTGACTCCAGAGTAATAAACTCAAATAATTTGCGATCATCCCAAATAGGTACTCCCCACTCTTGATCATGATAAGCAACATAATCGGGTTTGCTCTCATCAAGCCACAAACATCTTTTACACATTTTAGTTCTCTGGTGAGGGTGTCATATTAGTATTTATCTTACATTAAGTATTTTTAATCAAGATATAGTGAGATTGATGTGAATTGAGCACTTTGAAATTATCTCAACAATTGTGTTTTGGTGTGTTAGCAATGAGTGTGTCAAAGTTTTGTCCTGTGTGTTTTTAATTTAACTTATTGTTATTTATATAAAATAATTTTGGCACGCCATTTGCTTTTATCCTTTCAGGAAGATACATGAGAGTAGTGTCATGGCGTTAGCGAAAGTGATAAATCCACAATTTGTGCCAGAAAATCAATATAACCCTTGCTTGTTGCAAGAATCTTATATTGGTGAGTTGAGTGACTTGCGACAACAAGCAAGTTGGCTGAGCCATTTGGTCGATACTATGCCAGCTGGTGTTGTCGTATTGGATGGTCAAGGTATGATTGCCAAAGCAAACCAAATTGCTAAAGATATGCTAGGTGAGCCACTAGAAGGTGAAAAATGGTTTAACATCATTCAGCGCTCTTTTAGTCCTCAGCAGGATGATGGGCATGAAGTTTCACTGCGTGATGGCCGATTGATTAAGCTGGAAATCTCAGCATTGACACCTGAGCCGGGTCAATTGATCTTAATGACAGATTTGACTGAAACGCGTCGTCTTCAAGCCCGGGTTGCTCACATGCAGCGTTTGAGTGCGCTCGGTAAAATGGTAGCGTCGCTTGCGCATCAAGTTCGTACTCCCCTTTCAGCTGCTATGCTATATGGCGCGAATTTGGGAAGTGAAAACTTACCAACAAAGTCACGTGAAAAATTCCATAACAAGCTCATGTCCAGACTGAAAGATCTTGAAAATCAAGTCAACGATATGCTGTTGTTTGCTAAAAGTGGTGAACAGCAAGTGATCGAGCAAGTGTCAATGCAGCAGTTACTTAACGAGGTTAAGGCGGGCTCTGATGCGATGTTATCATTACACCATGCCAAGCTAGACGTCATACTACCTGATCCAGATATTGAAATTATTGGTAATAAAACAGCATTGGCAAGTGCTATTCAAAACTTGATCCACAATAGCGTTCAAGTCATTGGCTCTGGTGCCGAAATCACAGTGAGTGCGGTGAAAGATCAAGATGAACATGTCCGCATTGCGGTGTGTGATAATGGCCCTGGTGTTGACATGACTTTGGCAGATAAACTCTTTGAGCCATTTTTTACTACTAAATCACAAGGCACTGGACTGGGGTTAGCAGTTGTTAGTTCAGTCGCCAATTCGCACAAAGGGCGCGTTGAAGTGAACAACGAGCCAAACGGAGGAGCATGCTTCAGTATGCTATTACCCATATCTCAACATACTCAACTTCAGGAGGTTGTATGAGCAATAAAATTCTAGTCGTTGAAGATGACGCAGGTTTAAGAGAAGCACTATTGGACACATTAGAGCTTGCTGGCATTGATTGTGTTGAGGCAGATAGCGCAGAGCAAGCTATGGTATTACTCAAACAGCAGAGTTTCTCGCTGGTGGTGAGTGATGTTCAGATGGGACAAATGAGTGGTATTGATCTACTGAAAAGCATTAAGCTGAATTATCCAAATCTTCCTGTTTTGATGATGACGGCATATGCAACGATTGATGATGCTGTAGAAGCGATGCGATTAGGTGCAATTGATTATATGGCTAAGCCATTTGCACCGGAAGTATTGTTGAATATGGTAAGCCGTTACATGCCTGAAAAGGAAAAAGAAACGGATGGCCCTATTGTTGCTGATCCAAAAAGTCTTCAGCTATTAAGCCTTGCCAAAAAAGTGGCGCTGTCAGATGCCAGTGTGATGGTACTGGGCCCAAGTGGTTCGGGTAAAGAAGTATTAGCTCGTTATATTCATGATAGTTCTGAGCGTAAGAGTGAGCCTTTTGTCGCCATTAACTGTGCGGCGATCCCTGAAAATATGCTAGAGGCGACTCTATTTGGGTATGAAAAAGGCGCATTTACAGGCGCCATACAGGCTTGCCCGGGTAAGTTTGAACAAGCTCAAAAAGGGACCATCTTACTCGATGAAATTACCGAGATGGATTTAGGCTTACAAGCAAAGCTTCTTCGAGTTTTACAAGAGCGCGAAGTAGAAAGGTTAGGTGGCAGAAAAACCATCGAATTGGATGTTAGAGTTTTAGCGACCAGCAACCGAGATTTGAAAGATGCTGTTGCTGAAGGCAAATTCCGAGAAGATTTGTATTATAGATTAAATGTTTTTCCGCTGACTTGGTTACCTTTGAAAGAGAGAGCTGCAGACATTGTGCCTTTAGCTGTGCACTTGATTGAAAGGCATTGTAAAAAGTCGAATCAATTGGCACCTAAGTTAAACGTTGCTGCGCAGCAGAAATTGTTACAGCATGCGTGGCCTGGTAACGTGAGGGAGCTGGATAATGTTGTTCAACGTGCATTGATCTTACAGCAGGGAGAGCAAGTTACTGATGCTGATATTTTCATTGAAAATTTAGCACCAGTGGAACTTTCAACGGAAGAAGTCTTGGCTCCTAGTCCTGTTGAACTTGATGCTTCACCTTATAATGCTTATCCAAACATGGGTTCTGAAACGCCTAGCTCTAGTGATAACATGAGTTACAAAGAAGAGCTTCAGGATAAAGAGCATCAAATTATATTGGACACGCTTACTCGCTGTAACGGTAAACGAAAAGATGTTGCCGAAATACTTGGGATCAGTCCAAGAACACTGAGATATAAACTGGCTAAAATGCGGGATTTAGGTCTGCCAGTTCCTGCTTAATACTTGCGAAAGCAACCAGTTAGAATCTGGTTGCTTTTTCACCTGTCAAAAAACCGACCTCACAGATTTCTTTTTAAGTTATTGATTTAAAATAAATAAAAGTTGGCATGTATAATGCTTATCTCATGTAAGAGAATTTACAGGGTGAGCAACATGAAAATTCAAAATACCAGTTTATATCAAGAGATGCAGTCAATGGCGTCTCAAGCAGGCCGTATCGAGCCTCAAGTTAAGCAACCTATGGACGCGACTGCAGCGACATCAAGCGCTCAGTTTGGTGATATTTTAAAAGGTGCGTTAAATAACGTCGCCGATTTGCAAAGAGATGCAAAAGCTAAAGTCACCGCAGTGGAAATGGGTGATCGCAGTGTTTCTTTAGCAGAAGCTATGATTGCGAAAAACAAATCATCAGTGGCCTTTGAAGCAACCGTTCAAGTTCGAAATAAACTTGTCGAAGCTTACAAAGACATTATGAGCATGCCAGTGTAATTAATGAGATGATTGGAGAGTAACTGTGGCTACAAATCAAACGACAGATCTAGCACTTTCAGATGGCCCAGCAGGGGCTGTCGCTGAAGGTGCAGACACCCAGCAAGAGCAAAAGTCTGGTTATTTTAGTGCTTTAAGTGGCGTTGATATGCTACGTCAAGTTACGCTCGTAATCGCCTTAGCAATTTGTTTGGCAATCGCCATCTTCATCATTATTTGGGCTCGTCAACCTGATATGCGTCCACTCGGTCAGTACCCAACTGACGAGCTAGTTCAAACACTAGACTTTCTAGATGCTCAAAAGATTGAGTACGAGCTAGATGGCAATACCATCATGGTTGCAGAAACAGATTATCAAAATATCAAACTTAAAATGGCGCGAGATGGTTTTACGCAATCGCCAACCTCTGGTACTGATATTTTGATGCAGGACATGGGTTTTGGCGTGAGTCAGCGCCTTGAAAGAGAAAGACTAAAGCATAGTCGAGAGCAGCAGTTAGCGCGCACGATTGAAGAATTACAAGATATAAATAGAGCCAAAGTATTACTCGCTATTCCTAAAGAGAATGTGTTTGCTCGTCGAGAGAAAAAGCCTTCAGCAACAGTGGTACTAACAATGAAGCGTGGTCGTACGCTTGATGGAGAAGAAGTTGACTCTATTGTTGATATTGTTGCTTCTGCTGTTCAGGGCCTTGAACCTTCACGTGTAACTGTGACAGATCAAAATGGCCGTCTATTAAATTCAGGCTCTCAAGATTCTTTGGCAGCACGCTCTCGCAAAGAATATGAAATAGAACGAAAACGTGAGTCTGAGTACTTATCAAAAATTGACAGTATTATGATCCCAGTGGTTGGCTTGGGTAATTTTACAGCACAAGTTGATTTGACCATGGACTTTAGCGCAGTTGAAGAAACTCACAAACGCTTTAACCCAGACTTACCAGCAGTGCGCAGTGAAACAACATTTGAAGAGAATAACATTGGTGGGATCACCGCCGGTATTCCTGGCGCATTAACTAACCAGCCACCAATGGACTCAAATATTCCAGAAGTTGCTGGGCCGGGCGGCAGCGGTAAAGGCACAACCCCTAGTCGCTCTCAAAGAGAAGCAACACGAAACTATGAGCTGGACACCACGATTTCTCACAAGCGTCAACAAACAGGTGTTATTCGTCGGATCAGTGTGTCAGTCGCGGTTGACTATGTTGCTAAAGCCGATGCTGAAGGCAATGTGTCTATGGTGCCTCGCGCACAGGAAGAGTTGAATAACATACGTCGCTTGCTACAAGGTGGTGTTGGTTTTGATATGCAGCGTGGAGATGCATTAGAAGTAGTTACAGTGCCGTTTGTACGCGAAGACATTTTAGAAACTTCAGAGCTACCCCTTTGGGAACAAGAATGGTTTATGAAGGTTGCACGCCTTGCAGCAGGGGCTTTAGTAATCATTGTATTGATAATGGCGGTAGTTCGCCCTATGCTGAAGAGACTTATTTACCCAGATGATACACTTGAGGACTACGATGAGGATGCACTTACAGCAGGTGTAGACTTAGGAGATAGTACTTTAGATATGCTTAGTAATGACTTTGATGAATCAGCTGTTGGCTTCTCTTCGGATGGTACATTACAATTGCCAGACTTACATGGAGATGAAGATCTATTGAAAGCGGTTCGAGCATTGGTAGCAAATGAACCTGAGCTTTCTTCACAAGTGGTCAAAGCGTGGTTAACTGAAGATGAGTGATGAAGAACAAAAACAACTGCCCCCTACGTTTGACGTAGAAAAGTTAGATGGTGTCGATAAAGCCGCCATCTTACTGCTCAGTTTAACAGAAGAAGATGCGGCGCAAATTTTAAAACATTTAGAGCCTAAGCAAGTACAGAAAGTGGGTATGGCGATGGCGGCAATTGATGATTTGTCGCAGTCCAAAATTAGTGCCGTGCATAATTTATTTATAGAGCAAATTCAGAGCTTTAGTACTATTGGTTTCCAGTCTGAAGACTTCATCAAGAAGGCCCTGACAGCAGCATTAGGTGAAGACAAAGCTGCAAGTTTAATAGACCAAATTGTTATGGGTTCTGGTGCGAAGGGGTTAGATTCACTGAAGTGGATGGACTCAAAACAGGTTGCCAATATTATCCGCAACGAGCATCCGCAGATTCAAACTATTGTATTGTCGTATTTAGAGCCGGAGCAATCTGCTGAGATACTTTCACAGTTTACTGAGAAAGTGCGGTTAGACTTAACAATGCGTATTGCAAACCTTGAAGAAGTTCAGCCAGCAGCATTGCAAGAGCTTAACGAAATCATGGAAAAACAATTTGCAGGTCAAGCGGGTGCACAAGCTGCGAAAATGGGCGGCTTGAAAGCTGCTGCTGACATCATGAACTACCTAGATACCAATGTTGAAGGTCAGTTAATGGACTCAATTCGTGAACATGACGAAGAGATGTCGCAGCAAATCCAAGATCTGATGTTTGTATTTGAAAACTTGATGGATGTTGAAGACCGAGGTATTCAAGCAATACTGAGGGAAGTACAGCAAGATGTCTTGATGAAAGCCATTAAAGGCGCAGATGACTCATTAAAAGACAAAATTTTAAGCAATATGTCTAAGCGTGCCGCTGAAATGATGGCCGATGATTTAGAGGCAATGCCACCAGTGAGGATCAGTGAAGTAGAAGCTGCACAAAAAGAAATATTGGCAACTGCCAGACGTTTAGCTGACTCAGGAGAGATCATGCTTGGCGGTGGTGGCGGTGAGGAGTTCCTGTAAAGTATGTCTGATCCTAAATTTCACCGTGGACGTCCTGTTCATGGAGAGGCTGTCGATGCATTACTCGATCATTTAGAAGAGTGGCCGATACCGGATGTCAAAGAGGACCTAAGTGGGTTGAGCGGTCGTTCAACCGCAATGGGTACTCCGCTTGAAGAGTTGTATACCAAGACTGAACGTAATGTTGAGCCTGAAGCAGTTGAACCTGAAATTCCGACTTTAACCTTGGAGGAGCTTGAGCAGATCCGTCAAGATGCATATGACGAGGGGTTAAAACAGGGTCATGAGCAAGGCTACATTGAAGGGTTTGAAAAAGGCGCCAAAGAGGGCAATGAAGCTGGCCAGAAGGAAGGGTTAGAGATCGGCAAGCAACAAGGTCTTGAAGATGCCAAGCCTTTGGTGGAAGAAAGACTTCAAACATTAACACAGTTAATTGAAAAAATTCATGAGCCGCTTAATCAAGTTGATGATGCTTGTGAAAAGCAATTGATTGAGCTTGTCAGTTTATTGACACAACAAATTACTTTCCACGAAATAAAGACAAACCCTGAACTGATTTTACAAGCTTTGAAAAAAGGTCTGGATGCATTACCCATCGGTGAGGTGCAACTCAAAGTCCATCTGCACCCTGATGATCTTTCTTTAGTTGAAGAAGCCTACGGGGCAGATATGATCCAAAAGCAGCAATGGCAGCTTATTCCCGAGCCTACGTTTGAACGCGGCGGTTGTGAAATTAAATCTCTGATCTCTTCTATCGATTTAACGGTAAAAACGCGTTTGACTGAAATATTGGAGAAGTTTTTGCATGACAGTGGTATCTAAGAATTATTGCGCCATGTTAAATGTCAGAGCTAGAACGCCAAAACCAATCGTTTGCACAACGTATTAACACATACCAAAAACATATCCACCCTTTTGGTGTTGCTGTTGCGGGGAGCTTAACACGTGTTGTTGGGCTAACCCTTGAAGCCAAAGGACTCAATGCTGCTGTTGGTAGTCAGTGCAAAATCGAAACTATCAATGGCTTTATTGATGCTGAGGTGATTGGCTTCAATAATGATGTCCTCTATCTCATGCCAAATGATCGTATATCAGGCGTCTTGCCCGGTGCACGAGTTATCCCTCAAGTAAAAGAAGCTGGATTACCTGTCGGTATGGGTCTTTTAGGTCGTGTAGTTGACGGCTTGGGGCGGCCATTAGATGGATTAGGCGCAATACAAGCAGAAGCGAGACTTAAATTCGCACAGGCTCCCATTAACCCGTTGGCGAGACGCCCGATCAAAGAGCCAATGGATGTTGGCGTAAGGGCTATTAATTCAATTATCACTGTAGGACAAGGTCAACGAATGGGTTTGTTTGCAGGTAGTGGTGTTGGTAAATCAGTCTTATTGGGAATGATGACGCGAGGCAGTGAAGCCGACGTTATCGTTGTTGGTCTTGTTGGTGAGCGTGGACGAGAAGTTAAAGAGTTTATTGATGACATTCTAGGTGCAGAAGGAAGAAGGCGTTCTGTTGTTGTCGCTGCTCCAGCGGATGCTTCTCCATTAATGAGACTTAAAGGCTGTGAAAGTGCGGTAACCATTGCCGAATACTTCAGAGATCAGGGTCTCAATGTATTATTACTATTAGATTCAGTAACTCGATATGCAATGGCACAAAGGGAGATAGCGCTTGCAGTCGGTGAGCCACCGGCAACCAAAGGTTATCCCCCTTCTGTATTTGCTAAATTACCGGCTTTAGTTGAAAGGGCGGGTAATGGCGGAGAAGGTCAAGGGTCAATCACCGCATTTTTTACTGTTCTCAGTGAAGGGGATGACATGCAAGATCCCATTGCCGATTCTGCCCGAGCTATATTGGATGGCCACATTGTTTTATCGCGAGAGTTGGCTGATAGTGGTCACTATCCTG
Source organism: Pseudoalteromonas umbrosa (assembly GCF_030125375.1). Classification (GTDB taxonomy): domain Bacteria; phylum Pseudomonadota; class Gammaproteobacteria; order Enterobacterales; family Alteromonadaceae; genus Pseudoalteromonas; species Pseudoalteromonas umbrosa. The sequence goes on from NZ_JASJUU010000001.1 coordinate 68,632, forward strand.
CAATTGATATCGAAAAGTCTATTAGTCGAGTTATGCCGCAAGTGGTTTCAGACACACATATGCAGCAGGCAAGGGTTTTGAAGCAAGTTTACTCAATGTATCAACAGAACAAAGACATGATCACATTAGGTGCTTATCAAAAAGGCAGTGATCCTATGCTTGATCAAGCTATTGCGATGATGCCTAGCGTAAATGGCTTTTTGCAGCAAGGCATGAAAGATGTGCTTAACTACGATGAATGCTTACAAGGCTTATCACAACTATTAGGGCAAGGCTAATGGCGGCTGACAAATTATCTTTATTACATAAACTGGAAACTGACAAAGAGGATTCATTGCGGATCAACTTTATTCAGGCTGAAAATAGCTTGAGTGACAACCAGCAAAAGTTGAAAGGCCTGAATGACTTCCGTTTGGAATATACACAACAATTGCATACAAAAGCACAGCAAGGCTTGAGCAGTAGTGGGTTCACTCAATATCACAGCTTTATAAATAAAATTGAAGAGGCAATTAAGCAGCAAGCAAATACGGTTGCAACGGCAAAGCGTGTTGTAGAGCAGCGTAGAAAGTTATGGTTAGAACAACAGGCTAAAGTGAAGGCAATTGCAAAACTGATCGAGAAAAAATTACTTGAAAAGCAGCGGCTTCAAGCAAAAGCAGAACAAAAAATGTTGGATGAATTTGCAACGAATATGTTTATGAGAAACAAGTTGCTTAATTAGTGGCTTAAAAATTGCTTGTTTGATTAACAATGAGATTTGGAGTGGGCAAGCGGTCTTAGGTTGCCACATAAAAAGGTGAGAATATGGCTAATGTTTCGCTAGATGTAGGTATTAATAACTCAGTTTCACCGCAACATCGACAAGCTGAAGATAGAGATGCTGATCAGAGGTTTATGACTGTATTGGCACAAGCGAGTGAGCAAGAGGAAGCGAAAAAAGCTGCATTGGAGTCAGAAGATAATATAAACTCCCAGCGTGATCAGGTTACGGTAAATGATCAAGGAGAGGGAGATGACAGTATTAGGGTACAATCCAGACCTGATATACCATTAAAGTTGGATGACTCAAATCTGCCAAAGAAAAAGTCAGGTCCTGATGTGGCTCTACATGTTGATAAATCAGATGATGATATAACACATGTAAATACGACCAATCCTGACACCCTGTTGTCTCAAATTACCGCATCAAATAACCAAAAAACAAATGTTGAGCATCACTTGGCGTCAGTACCTAAAGCGATCCGAGATCATGTTGGACAGGTGGAAGTGATTGCTGATGATATTGTGATTACAGAAGGAAAAAAAGGGCCCATTGACTTGATTGGTCCAATCGTATCGCAAGGTGACAAATCGACTGACTCCAAGCAGGCATTGCTGCAAACCGACCAATCTAAGAGCGACATTGCTCAAACAAAACTTCGTACAGATAGCGAAGTATTTAAAGGTGTTGAAACTGGGCCTCGTGTTTCTGAAGGGCCTGTCGATGATCCCAAGCAAATAATAGATAGTGGAAAAAATGCGGCGCAGGGAGTCCAAAATAAACTTCGCACTGATAAAGAACTATTTAATGGAGAGATAAAGTCTCGAGAGTGGTTTTTGCATGACAAAAAGCCAGCGGTTGAAGCGAGTGAACTAAAATCACACGATGATACTAGCGTTAGTGAGATAAGCTATAAAGGGATAAAAACACAAGACTTAGATGCAAAAGCTCAGGGTGTTGATAAAAAAATAAATGCAGAAATCAAAGCACCGCAACAGTCTACAGATGTCAAAGTGATGGATGATAATGGTGAAAAGCAAATTCAAAACTCGTCCAATTCAGAAGTTTCCACATTGGCTACACAAATCAAAAGCGCTATAGCTCAGGGCAAAGAAACTGTTCAGGCTAGTGGAGCGATTCAATCAGAAATAGTGTCGGCTCAAACCAAAAGTGATAAAGCATTATTCGATAATCAGGCACCCATAGTTAGTTCAAAAGAGTCGACTGATAAAGCGCTCTCAGAGCTAAAAGCCTTGGTTGACCAATTATCACCACAAGAAAAAAAGCAGCTGGAAGCCGCTTTAAATGAAAAATTGAATAGCAATAAGCCGGTTGAGCCACAAGTTAAGCGCCTTGAAAGTGCTTTATATTCTATGGTGTCAGATAAGCCTGATGAAGGGAGTGCGCCACGTAAGGAAAATAATGTTGTAAGCACTGCAGGATCAGACGATGGCAAGCAGAAATTAAACAGTGTGATAAGTGATTTAAAAGCCAGCCAAGAGGCTAAACCAGAATTAAGCTATAACTCGACGAAAGTAAGCGCTTCGAAAGAGCAAATTTCCACTGAGCCTAACAAGCAAAATGTAGAAATAGCAGTTAGCGAAGAGGGTGCAGAATTCACCGCAGATTCTGAGCAAGAGCAAACACAAAATAATGGCAGCCAGCAGCGACATGCAGCAAATACTAATGTCGACAATATTTTTAAAGCGATACGTAGTTTAGGTACTGAGCAAATTCAGAGTAAAGAAGAGTTTGAGCAAGTGATCCATCAGGTAGAGCAATCGCGCCAAAATCAGCAGATCGTTCAACAGCAAAGTGCCGCTCAGGTGAAAGTGCCTCAAGAGCAAGGGCTCATGCAAACACTTAATCTTGCAAGAAATGATGCAGCAAAAATGATGCAGGAAAAAGTAAATATGATGATTAATTTAAACAATCAAGAAGCAGAAATAAGATTAGACCCTGCTGAACTTGGTAGTATGCAAATTCGTATTCGTTCCGATGCAGAGCAGGCGCAGATAAACTTTGTCGTACAAAATCAGCAAGCAAAAGAATTACTTGAAGAGTCAATGCCAAAACTAAAAGAGATGCTAGAGGAACAAGGGATCCAATTAGGTGACAGCAGCATTGAACAGCACTCAGAAGGTAACAGTGGCGATGAAGATAATGAGCATAATGCTCAAGGAAAACTTGCTAATGAGAGCAGCGAGGCGCAAAATAATAAAGAACAATCAGTGACTAGCAGAAAACAAAGTGATTCGGCGATAGATTACTATGCTTAACAACTGCTATCATTAAAAAAGATTATTTAGTTATAGAAGCGCACATATGGCAGAAGAGACCGATTTAGAAATAGAAGAAGCAGGTGGTTCTAAAAAGAAACTCATCATTATCATCGCTGCAGTTGTGGTGATTTTGGGTGGTGTTGCAGGTTTCTTTTTAATGTCTGGTGGAGAAGAAGAAGAAGCTTCATTAGCAGAAGAGTCAACAGCGGTGCAAGAAGATTTGAGCGAGCAAAACGCGGCTGAGATGGGCAGTGCCTTGTATGTTGCTATGCCAAGACCTTTTGTCTTTAACGTGCCTGGTGCGAGCAGAGACCGGATCGTGCAAATTAAAGTACAATTATTAGTACGTGGAGATGTAAACGAGGAAGTTGCTAAAAAGCACATACCGTTAATTGAAGGCACTTTGCTAGGTGTGTTCTCTACAACTACCGCTGATGAATTAAGCACAAGTGCAGGAAAAGAAACACTGCGTTTATCTGCACTGGACAAAGTTCAAGCTGCAATGGAAGGCGTCGAAGGCAGCAAGGTCATTGAACGTGTGCTGTTTACTGGTTTTGTAATGCAGTAGGACGAGATTGTGAGCGACTTATTATCACAAGACGAAATCGATGCGCTACTCCATGGTGTTGATGAAGTTGAAGAAGATGAAGTATCCACAGGAGAAGATGGTGAGGACGCTAATGCCTTGCAATATGACTTTTCCTCACAAGACCGAATCGTTCGGGGTCGAATGCCGACCCTTGAGATTGTTAATGAGCGATTTGCGCGACACATGCGGATCAGCTTATTTAACATGATGAGGCGCACTGCTGAAGTATCTATCAACGGTGTTCAAATGCTCAAATTTGGTGAATATATCCACACCTTGTTTGTTCCTACCAGTTTAAACATGGTGAGATTCCGTCCTTTGAAAGGCACCGGTTTGATCACCATGGAAGCGCGGTTAGTATTTATTTTAGTTGATAACTTTTTTGGTGGTGATGGTCGTTACCATGCCAAAATTGAAGGCCGTGAATTCACACCAACAGAGCGACGTATTGTTCAAATGCTGCTCAAGATCATCTTTGAGGATTATAAAGAGGCTTGGGCACCAGTCATGGATGTTTCCTTTGAGTATTTAGATTCTGAAGTTAACCCTGCTATGGCGAATATTGTGTCACCAACTGAGGTTGTTGTGATCAGTTCTTTTCATATTGAGTTAGACGGTGGTGGTGGAGATTTTCATATATCATTACCATATTCTATGCTGGAGCCGATCCGAGAGCTACTTGACGCAGGTGTCCAATCAGATACAGAAGATACAGACCTGCGTTGGAGTAAAGCACTGCGTGATGAAATAATGGATGTTGAAGTTGAGATGTCGACGCAGTTATTAGAAGTCGACTTGTCGCTGCAGCAAATTATGGAGCTGAAAGCTGGTGATATAATACCGGTTGAAATGCCTGAACACATAACTGTTTTTGTGGAAGAGCTACCAACTTTTAGGGCTAAAATGGGCCGCTCTAGAGACAACGTTGCTTTACAGATAAGTGAAAAAATTAAACGCCCTGAATCTGTGAAATCCGAGCTGCATGTCTTTACTAAAGGTGGTAAAAAGCTCGATTCTGATGCAGAGTTAGCGGAATTAGAAGAAGATCTGCACCTGTCTGAAGGTGTTGACCTTGACTGGTGATCAAGTTTTTTAAGGTAGTAAGTGCATGAGTGATGATCAAGATACAATGGATGAATGGGCGGCAGCGCTTGCAGAAGCAGAAGATGCCGATCAAGGCAGCGCAGAGGTTGCTGAATTAGAAGAGCTTGAAGAGAGTAATGCCAATCTCAGTGCTGATGAAAAGAGAAAATTAGATACGATATTAGACATTCCAGTGACTATCTCAATGGAAGTCGGTCGTTCTAAGATAAACATTCGTAATTTATTACAGCTAAACCAAGGCTCCGTTGTTGAGCTAGATAGAGTTGCAGGTGAACCATTGGATGTATTGGTAAATGGAACTTTGATCGCACACGGAGAAGTGGTGGTTGTAAACGATAAGTTTGGTATCAGATTAACGGATGTAATTAGCCAAGTAGAGCGAATTAAAAAGCTTAGGTAAGCACGTTAAAGATGACTTGGATATTGTTTACGAATGTGGCTGCAACGCAGCAGCCTCAAGGGCCGAGTTTAGAAATAGTCACAGTGATTTTGTCACTGGTGTCTATCATTGCTTTGATCGTAGGGTTAGCATGGTTAGTGAAACGAGTTAACCCTAACGTTGGAAACAATCAAGATTTTAAAGTTATACGAAGTCTGCCCTTGGGTACACGTGAAAGACTGTTAGTGATTGAAATTGATGATAAGCAGCACTTGCTTGGTGTAACCCCTCAAAATATCAACTACTTAACCGAATTAGAAACCCCTTTAAGTGAAACTCAAACGGCACCTTTTGTAAAAGAACTGAGTCGTTTTATGAATCAACCCACAACAAAAACAAAGTGAGTATCATGCTTCGATTCCTAATCCTGTGTGGATTAATTATCTTCTTTCCTCAGGTAAGCGCTAATGATGGTATTGAAGCGCTGAGTGTGACTACAAACCCTGATGGTTCACAAGAATACTCTGTGACACTTCAAGTGTTAGCCATCATGACTGCTTTCAGCTTTATTCCTGCAGCGTTGATCATGATGACCTCGTTTACGCGGATCATTGTTGTACTGGCAATATTACGTCAAGCGATTGGCTTGCAGCAGTCACCCTCTAATCAAATCTTAGTCGGTATGTCATTATTTTTGACTTTTTTTATTATGGCGCCCATTTTTAGTAAAATCTATGATGAAGCTGTGCAGCCTTATATCAATGAAGAAATGACATCAGTGCAAGCACTCAATGCGGCTAAAGAGCCTATGAAAGCTTTTATGCTATCTCAGACTCGGATAAAAGATTTAGAAACCTTTGCGAAAATTGCAGGGTATGACAAATTAGATAGCCCTGAGGATACACCGTTTGTCGTTATAATCCCTGCATTTGTGACCAGTGAACTACAAACAGCTTTCATTATTGGATTTATGTTTTTTATTCCATTTTTGATAGTGGATTTGGTGGTTGCAAGTGTACTTATGGCGATGGGTATGATGATGCTATCCCCAATGATTGTTTCATTGCCTTTTAAAATTATGCTGTTTGTTTTGGTGGATGGGTGGTCACTGGTAATGGGTACGTTAGCACGAAGTTTTGGCTTAGGAGTGTGAGATGGAACCAGAAGTATTTGTAGATATATTAAGTGATTCCTTGTTTGTGGTGATCAAATTAGTTTCTGCAATTGTAATTCCTGGTCTATTGGTTGGCTTGGTGGTATCCGTGTTTCAAGCTGCAACGTCTATTAATGAACAAACTTTAAGCTTTTTACCAAAGTTAATTATTACACTGGTTGCCTTGATTGCAGGTGGTCATTGGATGACGCAAGAGTTAATGGACTTTTTTAAATTGATGGTGATGCGGATCCCTGAAATAGCAGGTTGATATGGAATTTTTATTTTCCGATATAATGCAGGGGTTAAGTGACTATTTAATTCCTTTTATCCGCATTAGTTCTATGATTATGGTCATGGCTGGTTTTGGTGCACAGAGCGTTTCTAAACGTATCAAGATATGCCTTTCCATGGTAGTGACTTTAGCCGTAGCACCCGCAATACCACAGTCACAATTTACCGATTTATTTTCATTCCAGATGATACTGGTTGTCATACAAGAGATGATAATTGGTGTTGCGATTGGTTTTGCATCTTTATTACTGCTCAATACTTTTATTCTTGCAGGCCAAATACTCGCTATGCAAACGGGTTTGGGTTTTGCGTCGGTTGTTGATCCTTCCAATGGACTAAGTGTACCAGCAGTGGGTCAGTTTTATTTGATTTTGGCAACTTTATTATTTTTTGTTTTTAATGGTCATTTGATGATGATTCAAATGATAGTGTTTAGTTTTCAATCTTGGCCTATTGGGCAAGACTGGTGGCATGTTGATAATTACTATGATATTGCAACTTGGGGTTCTTGGTTATTTGCTACCGCTTTGTCTCTTTCATTAGCACCGCTAACAGCCATGCTGGTGATTAACCTGGCCTTTGGTATTATGACGCGCGCAGCACCTCAAATGAATATTTTCTCAGTAGGTTTCGCATTTACGTTAGTTGCTGGGTTAATGATTATCTGGGCTACATTAGGTAACTTTACAATGCAGTATGAGTTTCAGTGGCTTAAAATGACTGAGTTAATGTGTAATCTTATTGGTTGTACCGTTTAGGAGACTAAGATGGCTGAAGATTCGGGTCAAGAACGCACCGAGGAACCGACCGCCAAAAAAATAAGTGATGCTAGAAAAAAAGGACAGGTGGCACGTTCAAAAGAGTTAGGAACGACGTTTGTGCTTATTTTCTCTGCTGTCGCATTAATTCTATACGGAGCTGATATTGCAAAGGGCCTCTACAACATTATGGGCCGAATGCTGACACTCAATCGCAATGAAACTTATGATACAACAAAAATGTTCTCTGTTTGGGGGGATGCATTTTCAGAGTTATTCTTTCCAATGTCTATGTTTGTACTGATTATCACGGTCGCTGGTATTATAGGCAACACCTTGTTAGGAGGTTTTAATTTTAGTTGGCAAGCAGCAGCACCAAAAGCCAGTAAAATGTCACCTTTCAAGGGAATAAAACGTATGTTTGGCCCTCAAGCTGCAATAGAACTGCTTAAATCTGTTTTAAAGTTTGTTTTGGTGGCAGGTTTTGCAATCTTGTTTATAAAGTGGTTATTTTACGACATCTTGCATTTAAGTATCGAATCGGTACCAGGTAGTGTTATACATTCATTGGAAATACTCGCATGGCTTTTCTTGGCTTTGAGTTGCACAATGATTATTATTTCTGCAATTGATGCGCCCTATCAAAGCCATACTCATCACAAGCAGCTGAAAATGACTCTTCAAGAAGTAAAAGATGAGTACAAAAACTCAGAGGGTGATCCGCAGATTAAAGCTAGGATCAGAAGAACACAACGAGAAATGTCTCAACGTCGGATGATGCAAGACGTGCCTGACGCTGATGTTGTCGTAACAAACCCTACCCACTACTCAGTGGCCTTGAAATATGATACAGAAAAAGCTGGAGCGCCAATAGTTATTGCAAAAGGGGTCGATGAGCTTGCTATGCAAATACGTAAGGTGGCGATTGGTAACGAAGTGCCAATTGTTGAGTCGCCGGTGTTAACTCGTTCTTTGTATCATACAACTGAAGTAGGTGACCAGATACCCGATCAGCTATTCACTGCTGTTGCACAAGTGCTTGCTTATGTTTTCCAATTGAAAAAGTTCAATAAAGGGCGAGGCAGAAGGCCTAATGCTTTAAGTAAAGATTTACCTATTCCTGACAACCTCAAACATTAATAGTTGGAACGAAGCTTGCTTTAACTTACCTGCGTCAATAAATTGAAGTTGATAAGTTATGGATTTTAAAGCGGTTCTACAACAAATAAATCGAGACAAAAAAGACTATGCAAAGGGGGTTGGTACACCTTTGCTGGTTCTTGCTGCGTTAGGTATGGTCATTTTGCCCATGCCGCCGTTTTTATTAGATATCTTATTTTCATTTAATATTGCACTGGCACTGGTTGTACTCTTGGTGACGGTATATACCATGAAGCCACTTGAGTTTGGTATGTTCCCCGCAGTTCTTTTGATTGCGACAATTATGAGACTAGCATTGAATGTTGCCAGTACTCGGGTTGTACTGCTTGAAGGTCATAATGGTGGCGATGCTGCGGGTAAAGTTATTGAAGCTTTTGGTTCTGTAGTTATCGGCGGTAACTATGCTGTTGGTCTAGTTGTATTCCTTATTCTTATCATCATTAACTTCGTAGTAATCACCAAAGGTGCAGGCCGTATTTCAGAGGTTTCCGCACGTTTCACCTTAGATGCTATGCCCGGTAAACAAATGGCCATCGATGCAGATTTAAATGCTGGTTTTATTTCTGCTGAAGAAGCGCGAACTCGTCGCGATGAAGTGACCAGAGAAGCTGATTTCTATGGTTCGATGGACGGTGCCAGTAAATTCGTTAAAGGTGACGCTATTGCGGGCATTGTCATTCTAGCGATCAATATAATCGGTGGCCTGTTTGTTGGTATGGTACAACATGACCTAACGTTTTCGCGTGCTATGGAAGTATATACACTGTTGACAATCGGTGATGGCCTAGTCGCGCAATTACCATCGTTATTGTTGTCGATCGGGACGGCGATTGTTGTTACACGTCAAAATGAATCCCATAACATGGGTGAACAGGTTACTCAGCAATTAGGTAACGAGAAATCACTCTCAATAGCTGCCGGAATCTTAATTGTTATGGGTCTAGTTCCCGGTATGCCGCACGTCGCGTTTCTGGGTTTAGGGTCGCTGATTGGTGGTCTCGCATATTATTCAAAACAGCATAAAGCGAAAGTAGCTGCCGAGGAGGCAGATCAAGAAGCAAAAGGCACTCAGGTTGCAAACAAGCAGCAAGACCAAAAAGAGCTTGGGTGGGATGACGTCCAGCCTGTTGATGTAATCGGCTTAGAAGTTGGCTATCGACTGATCCCGCTTGTTGATCAAGCTCAAGGTGGTGAGTTATTGAGTCGTATTAAAGGGGTGCGTAAAAAGCTATCACAAGAGCTTGGTTTTCTTGTCCCTCCGGTTCATATTCGCGATAACCTAGAATTAGACCCTAATGCATATAAAATCACGTTAATGGGTGTAGGCTCTGGCGACGGTGAGCTAAAGCATGGTGATGAGCTTGCAATTAATCCAGGACAAGTGTTTGGGCCTATTCAAGGCGTTGCTACAAAAGATCCTGCTTTTGGATTAGATGCCGTTTGGATCAAACCGGACCAAAAAGATGAAGCACACTCTTTAGGTTACACTGTTGTAGATGCCGCGACAGTTGTTGCGACGCACATTAGTCAATTGCTAACAAACAATGCGTCATTATTGCTCGGCCATGAAGAAGTACAAAATTTATTGGATATGTTAGCGAAAAGCCACCCTCGTTTAGTTGAAGGGCTAGTACCTGACATTTTACCTTTAACAACCATCGTGAAAGTACTGCAAAATTTATTAAACGAAGGCGTTGCAATTCGAGATATGAGATCAATTGTACAAACTCTTGTTGAGTATGGACCAAGAAGCCAAGACCCAGATGTACTAACGGCTGCAGTGCGTATATCACTGAGAAGATTAATCGTTCAAGACGCTGTTGGAAGTGCAGATGAGATACCTGTCATAACATTGGCGCCTGAGTTGGAACAGATGTTGCATCAGTCACTTCAGAACGCAGGTGATGAGGGGGCAGGCATAGAGCCAGGTCTTGCAGAGCGACTTCAAGGTTCATTGAGAGAAGCGCATCAAACGCAGGAAATGTTAGGCGAGCCGTCCATCTTGTTAACCTCAGGTATGTTAAGAAGTGTTTTATCTAGATTTGTTAAACATACTATCCCTGGTTTAAGAGTTATGTCTTATCAGGAAGTACCAGATGAAAGACAAATCAAGATCATTAGCTCTGTTGGGCAATAATAGAGGAACGAGGTGCTGAGTCATGAAGATTAAAAGATTTTTTGCAAAAGATATGCGTACGGCTTTAAAAGAAGTAAAAGATGAACTAGGCGCAGACGCTGTGATCATGTCGAATAAAAAATTGGCTGATGGTGTAGAAATTGTTGCAGCGATTGATAATGACCGAGTAGCACCTCAACCACAAGTCGCTATGGCTGAGGCGCGCCAAGAAATGGCTCCGGCAGCAACGATGCAAAAATCAACTTATAGTCAGCCTGCAAGAGTTGTGAAACCTCAAACTCGTCGCCCTCAAGCTCAGCCTCAAGCTAAAGTAGCAGACAGCTTAGAAGCGCTTTTAGAACGGCAGGCTCCAAAACCTCGTTCACCTGAACTAGCTTCAATGTTTTCTCAATCAGGCATCGATACTGGTGATTTATTTCAACCAAAGACAGAGCAGCAACCTGCATTTAATGATGTACACTCTTCTCAGCCTCAAGCTGCGCGCCCTCACTCTGTTAAGCACGCTGAACCAATTGCGTCTGATTGGGATTTTGGAGACGAATTAGACTCAGAACTTGAGAGCCAACCGATAGCAAGCGGTGGAAATAATGCCTCTCAGGATGAAATGAGTTCAATGCGTGACGAGATGAACGCCATCCGTCAATTATTAGAATACCAGTTATCAGGTCTAATGAAGCAGGAAATGGACCGCCGAGATCCAACAAGAGCGTGTTTGGTAGACAGATTACAAGGTATGGGTATTAGTGCTGATGTTGCAGAGCAAATGGCATGTTTCATACCTGATGATGTATCGAGAAAAGAGGCGTGGAATGCTTTGCTGAATATGGTTGTAAATCAGATGCATACAACGAACAATGATATTCTGCGTCAAGGTGGTGTTTATGCTATGGTAGGGCCTACGGGTGTAGGTAAAACGACTACAGTTGCGAAATTAGCAGCGTTAGGCGCACAAAAATATGGTGCGGATAAAGTGGCGTTAATCACAACCGATACATATAGAATTGGTGCTTACGAGCAGTTAGCAACTTATGGTAGAATTATTGGCTGTCCGGTTAAGCAGGTTAAAGATGCAAACGAGTTAGCAGAAGTTCTTTATCATTTGCGAAATAAGCGTCTAGTATTAATAGATACTGCGGGCATGAGTCAAAGAGACTTGCGTTTAACGGAGCAGCTTAATACATTGATGCGTAGTTCAAGAGTTGATATACGCAGTTATTTAGTATTAAGTGCAACTTCGCAAATGCATGTTTTACAAGAAACAGTTAATCACTTCAAAAAAGTTAATTTGAGTGGTTGCATTTTCACAAAACTTGATGAATGTCTAAGTTTGGGTGAGATTATTAGTATAGCGATTCAAAATCGCTTACCAATAGGGTATCTTACCAACGGACAGCGAGTGCCAGAAGACATTCGCGTAGCAAATGCTCAAAAATTAGTTAAAAAAGCTGAGCAATTGTATTTAAAAAGAACAAAAGCACAACATTCACGACGTGAAGCAGTGGCATCCCAGACAGTAGGAATGTATGATTAATACAGTTTTAGATCAAGCAAGTGGCCTGCGTAAAATGAATCAAAAAAGTAACCACGGAGTAAAAGTAATAGCAGTAACTGGTGGTAAAGGAGGAGTCGGCAAGACCAATGTTTCATTAAATACTGCAATTGCGTTAGGACAACAGGGCCATAGAGTATTAGTTTTAGATGCTGACCTTGGATTGGCAAATTGTGACGTAATGCTTGGGTTACGTGTTGAGCGTAATTTATCACATGTGCTATCTGGCGAATGTGAACTGGATGAGATTTTAGTTGAAGGTCCTGCCGGTATTAGAATTGTGCCAGCGACATCTGGCTCGCAAAATATGGTTGAATTGAGTCCTGCTGAACATGCTGGTCTGATTCGCGCGTTTAGTGAGTTGAGTAATGATTTTGATGTTCTAATCGTTGATACAGCCGCAGGTATATCAGACATGGTTCTAAGTTTTTCAAGAGCCGCTCAAGATGTGATGGTAGTGGTTTGTGATGAGCCAACATCTATCACTGATGCATACGCACTTATCAAAGTTCTTAGCCGAGAACATGGAGTTTACAAATTTAAGATTGTTGCGAATATGGTTAGAAGTTTGCGCGAAGGACAAGAGTTGTTTGCGAAACTGTCTAAAGTTACAGACCGTTTTTTAGATGTGGCATTAGAGCTCGTCGCGACAATCCCTTTCGATGAAAACATGCGAAAGTCATCTCGCCGTCAAAAAACAATTGTTGAACTCTACCCTAACTCTCCAGCCGCAGTCGCTTTTAGAGGGTTAGCAAGCAAGGCTGTTAAATGGCCTGTGCCACACCAGCCCTCTGGTCACCTAGAGTTTTTCATTGAGCAGTTAGTTAACGGGTAATTATGGCTACACCGGTCAATCGAATGGCGGGATATCAAACAGCGGACCATCTTCATAAGGTGGTCGAGCGTCATACACCTTTAGTCAAAAAAGTGGCTTGTCATTTACTTGCAAGGCTTCCCGCAAGCGTTCAGCTCGATGACCTCATTCAGTCAGGAATGATAGGTTTAATTGAAGCTACGAAAAATTTTGATGCAAGCAAAGGGGCAAGCTTTGAAACGTTTGCAGGCATTCGAATTAGAGGTGCCATGTTAGACGAGATACGCCGTGGTGACTGGGCCCCACGCTCGGTGCATAAAAATAGTCGTATGGTTGCAGAGGCGATTGCAGAGCTAGAAACAGCACTAGGTCGTGAGCCTAAAGACACTGAAATCGCTGAAAAACTTGATATTCCCTTAGATGAGTACCATCATATTTTACATGACGTGAATGCAAGTAAAATTATTGGCATTGAAGACTTAGGTGTCGATCAAGACGTAATTTCACCTGCAGGCAGTGATTTAGCGCTAGACAAACCATTCAATAACGTTAAGAATGAGCGCTTTAATGAGTCGTTAGTAGAAGCAATAAAAACGCTACCTGAGCGTGATGCGATGGTTTTGTCTTTGTACTACAACGATGAAATGAATTTAAAAGAGATTGGCCAAATCCTAGATGTGAGCGAGTCTCGAGTGAGTCAGATTCACGGTCAGGCAATGATTAAACTCAGAGCTAAGATAAATGACTGGATCAATTAGAGTACATTTTAATATTTTTTTAGGTTCAAACCTCACCGGAGGAAGTTTTGGATAAGAACATGAAAATTCTCGTGGTTGATGATTTCTCTACAATGAGAAGAATAATCAAAAACCTTTTGAGAGACTTAGGCTTTACAAATGTTCAAGAGGCAGATGATGGCAGCACTGCGCTTCCAATGTTACAAAATCAAGAATTTGACTTTGTTGTTACAGATTGGAACATGCCGGGCATGCAAGGCATCGACTTGTTGAGAGCGATTAGAGCCGACGATAGCCTTAAGCATATTCCTGTGCTTATGGTAACTGCAGAAGCCAAAAAAGAACAAATTGTTGCAGCAGCTCAAGCTGGTGTAAATGGTTACATTGTAAAACCGTTTACTGCTGGAACACTGAAAACTAAGTTAGAAAAAGTTTTTGAACGCTTAGGCTAGTTACGAGTAAGGATAGGCTTATGTCAGAATCCTCTGCGCCACAAATTACATTAGAGCAAGCGAAGCAGCTTGTTGAGTATCTTGAAAACGGTGAACAAGAAAAAGCTGATCAAATTTTAATTGAAGCAACTAACAAAGAACAGTCAGAGTTATTTGCCGAAGTCGGAAAATTGACACGCCAGTTACACGAGTCGTTGAAAAACTTCGAGTTAGACACGCGTTTATCAGACTTAACTACAGAAGCCTTACCAGATGCTAAACAACGTTTAAACTATGTCATGGAAATGACGGAGAACGCTGCGAACAAAACGATGGATGCGGTTGAAGCGAGTCTACCGCTTGCTCAAGAGCTGGCTGATGACCTTTCTGAGATCAAGCCTACCTGGGATAGGTTGATGAGTCGTGATATACAGCTCGGAGAATTCAAATCTCTTTGTCACGACTTAAATGATTTTATGCAATCTTCACAAGGCCGTACAGACGAATTACAAAGCTTGATGACAAATGTTTTGATGGCACAAGACTATCAAGATTTGACCGGTCAGGTTATTCGAAGAGTTATTGAACTTGTTCGAGAGGTAGAAGACAGCTTAATACACCTTTTGACTGTTTTCGGCACGACAGAAGTGGGTCAACTTAATACGGCTCAACAACCACAAGAAGTAGTTGAAACCACCACTGATGAACTATCTGGTCCAGAAGGGCCTATCATTGACGCTGAAGAACGAGATGATGTTGTGTCTGGTCAAGATGAAGTTGATGATTTGTTATCTAGTTTGGGTTTCTAATAGGAGAGTATAATAATGAGCTTTGAAGTCGATGAAGATATCTTACAAGACTTTCTTGTTGAAGCTGGAGAAATACTCGAACTGTTATCTGAGCAACTTGTTGAGTTAGAAAATAACCCAGATGACAAAGATTTGCTGAATGCAATTTTCAGAGGGTTCCATACCGTAAAAGGGGGAGCTGGGTTTTTAGGCATGAACGAGCTTGTTGATGCTTGTCATGGTGCTGAAAATGTTTTCGACGTATTGAGGCAAGGGCAGCGTTCGGTTAATCCTGAACTTATGGATGTGATCTTGCAGTCGCTGGATACAATAAATGATATGTTCGCGTGTATTCAAAACCGTGAGCAGCCAGAACCAGCGGATCAAGAGCTACTAGATATCTTGCACAAGCTCAGCCAGCCAGAATCAGCTGACGAAGAAATAGTTGCGCCAGCTGTTACTGCTGAACCAGCTCCAGAGCCAGAGCCTATTATCGATTCTGAAGATGATGTTTTGTTTGATGTTGGAGATGGTGAACCAGCAACATCTGACAGCATCGATGAAATCACAGAAGAAGAATTTGAAAGCCTACTAGATGAACTTCATGGTTCAGGTAATGGGCCTGCAGCTGAAGAGCCACAAGTATCACCATCCGCTCCTTCATCTGCACCTCCATCAAATGTGAATGATGGAGATATTACAGACGACGAATTCGATAGTTTGTTGGATGAATTGCATGGTGTAGGTCAATTTGGTGCCAAAAGTGACACTTCACCTGCGCCTAGCGGCCAAGACACAAGTGCACCTGCACCTTCAACCCCAACTCCGGCGGCTCCTCAGAGTTCTTCCAGTGGTGGTGATGAAGAAATTAATGATGATGAATTTGAAGCGTTGCTGGATGAACTTCATGGTAGAGGTCAAGCGCCAAAAAACTTAGAAGAATCATCGGGTGCATCAGGTTCAGCACCAGTACAAGCCCCTAAAACGGAAGCGACTCCGTCCCCTTCGCCAAAACCTGCTGCAAAACCACAACCAGCACCTAAAGCGGATGCACCTAAGCCTGTTGCAAAGGCTGCGCCTAAAGCTGCACCGGCAAAATCCGAGCCCAAAGGTGGTGCGCAGAAAAAGCCTGCTGCTCAGGCAGAAACAACAGTTCGTGTTGATACAAAACGACTCGACCAAATAA
The DNA here is from genome assembly GCF_030125375.1 of Pseudoalteromonas umbrosa. Taxonomy (GTDB): domain Bacteria; phylum Pseudomonadota; class Gammaproteobacteria; order Enterobacterales; family Alteromonadaceae; genus Pseudoalteromonas; species Pseudoalteromonas umbrosa. The sequence continues at coordinate 84,757 of NZ_JASJUU010000001.1, forward strand.
TGAATATGGTAGGGGAACTTGTACTAGTTCGTAACCGTTTGGTCAGCCTTGCAAATAACAGTAATAGTGAGGCAATGGGTAAAGCCATATCAAATCTTGATGTGGTGACCGCTGATTTACAAGGTGCGGTCATGAAAACCCGAATGCAGCCTATCAAAAAAGTATTCGGCAGATTCCCGAGAGTTGTAAGAGACTTGGCTCGAAGCCTTAAAAAAGATATCAACCTGATTCTTGAAGGTGAAGATACGGATCTGGATAAAAACTTAGTTGAGGCATTGGCAGATCCGTTGGTGCACTTGGTTAGAAATTCGGTAGACCACGGTATTGAGATGCCAGACGTCCGTGAGGCCGGTGGTAAATCTCGTACAGGTACAGTTACGCTCTCTGCTTCGCAAGAGGGGGACCATATTCTTTTGACCATCAGAGATGATGGTGCAGGTATGGACCCTGAAAAACTAAAGAAAATAGCAATAAGCAAAGGCGTTATTGATTCAGATCAGGCGAGTAGATTGTCAGATACTGAAGCATATAATCTAATTTTTGCACCGGGTTTTTCAACCAAAGAAGAAATTTCTGACATCTCAGGTCGAGGTGTTGGTATGGATGTAGTTAAAACGAAGATCACGCAGCTGAATGGTCAAGTTAACATCCAGTCTGAGTTAGGTGTAGGCACCATCTTAGAAATTAAGGTACCGCTGACACTGGCTATTTTGCCAACCTTAATGGTGATGGTTGGTCAGCAAACATTTGCTTTACCACTTGCTGGTGTAAGTGAAATCTTCCATCTTGATTTGACTAAAACAAATGTAGTTGATGGCCAGTTAACGATCATTGTGCGTGAGAAGGCAATTCCACTGTTTTATCTCGAACACTGGTTGGTTAAAGGTACAGACATTAATCAGAAAAAAGCCGAAGGACATGTTGTTATCGTACAAATAGGTACTCAACAAGTCGGCTTTGTAGTTGACTCACTGATAGGTCAAGAAGAAGTGGTGATTAAACCTCTAGATTCCTTACTACAAGGCACTCCAGGTATGGCAGGTGCGACTATTACATCAGATGGTGGCATAGCCTTGATCTTAGATGTACCAAGCATGTTGAAGCATTACGCAGGCAAATAACATTCAATGTTGTTTGTTGTCACCGAATTAGTGGTGCCAAAGGCACCACTTTTCGGATCTGTAACATAAAAAAGAGCGATGCCAATGGCAGTAGTTGATGACTCGAGTTTTTTCCGTCGTCGTGTAAGTGAAATACTAGAAAAAGATGCAGGAATTGAGGTCATTGACTTCGCAGTCAATGGTCAAGAAGCTGTTGAAAAAGCAAGTAAGTTGCGACCTGATGTGATAACAATGGACGTTGAAATGCCCGTATTAGATGGCATTAGCGCTGTCAAAAAAATAATGCAAAGCAACCCAACGCCTATTTTGATGTTTTCGTCGTTGACCCGTGAGGGAGCGAGTGCAACTTTAGATGCGTTAGACGCTGGAGCTGTCGACTTTTTACCGAAAAAGTTTGAAGATATTGCTCGTAACAGCGAGGATGCTACTCGAGCATTGCAAACAAAGGTTAAGGAAATTGGTAGAAAGCGTGTAAGTCGCTTTACTCGTCCTATGACAACTGCCAAACCTGCGACACCTGCGAGCACATCGCCTAAACCTGCTTCGAGTTTAAGAAGTAGCTCTTCGGTCGCGCAGCCAGACCGAAGCTTTCAAAAAGCGCCGGTGGAGTCTACACCACAACGTAGTTTTAAAGCGTCAGGAAAATCATATAAAGTTGTTGCAATTGGCACCTCTACGGGCGGACCTGTGGCTCTTCAAACGATTTTGACGCAACTACCTGCTAATTTTCCTCATCCTATTTTGCTAATCCAACACATGCCTGCAGCGTTCACTCCTGCATTTGCTCAGCGATTAAATAGTTTGTGCAAAATAAAGGTCAAAGAGGCAGAGCAGGGAGATAAACTGATGCCAGGCGTTGCGTATTTAGCGCCGGGTGGTAAGCAAATGATGGTCGAGTCTAGAGGCGGCAGCAAAACGCTGAAGGTGTTTGAGGACGATAGCCCTAGAATTACTTATAAACCATGTGTTGATGTTACCTTTGCAAGCACAGCAAAAGCCTATTCAGGTGATGTATTGGCAATTGTGTTAACAGGTATGGGCGCAGACGGTAGAGATGGTGCTCGTATGCTGAAACAAGTTGGCGCAACAATTTGGGCTCAAGATGAAAAGACCTGTGTTGTATATGGCATGCCTCAAGCAGTCGCTGCAGCTGGTTTGTCATCAGAAAGTCTAGCTTTACAAGACGTTGCGCTGCGGATTAATAAAGAGCTGGGGATTGCTTAAAGTATATAAACTAGTTAGATGTAGCTTTGTCATGAAAGTCACAAAGGAATAAAATAATAAAGTGAAAATTTGGACGGTAGCGAATCAAAAAGGTGGTGTAGGTAAAACGACCACTGCGGTTAGCTTGGGCGGCATTCTTGCAGCCGAAGGGAAAAAGGTATTATTAATTGATACGGATCCGCATGCATCACTAACATATTACTTTGGAATAGACTCAGAAGATCTAGAGGTGAGTGTTTATGATATTTTTATCCGCGGTTCCAACATGCAAAGCGAAGAAATATTGCAAGCCTTGTGCCCTTCAACCGTTGAGAGTCTAGATATCCTACCTGCGACAATGGCGATTGCAACGTTAGACCGAAGCATGGGAAATCGCTCTGGCATGGGTCTGATACTAAAAAAAGCGCTAGCTAAAATTAGTGATTATTACGATTACGCTATCTTGGATTGTCCACCAGTACTTGGTGTGTTAATGGTCAATGCATTAGCTGCTAGTGAGCGCATTTTAATTCCCGTGCAAACTGAGTTTCTGGCACTGAAAGGGCTCGATAGAATGATGCGAACAATGACATTAATGCAAAGTTCGCATTCTAAGCAATATCAATATACTATAGTCCCTACAATGTACGATAAGCGTACGAAAGCATCTTTAGAAGCGTATAAATCGTTAGTCGAATCATATCAGGATAAAGTGTGGCCGGGTGTTATCCCTGTTGATACTAAATTCAGAGATGCTAGCTTGGCACAGAAGGTTCCGGTACAATTCTGCCCCAAATCAAGAGGCGTATATGCATATCGAGCTTTGCTTGAGCATATTGGTGAATTAGAAAGAGGTAAGAATGAGTAAGCACCTGTTTGCAAATGAACAAGTGATGAAACAATATCTTGGCGCCTTATTGCAAGAAGAGGATGGCCAGGATGTTGCACTTGCGCCAGTTGCAAGGCTGCTTGAATCAGTGCCTGACGTACAAAAGCAACTACTCGAACAAGTCGAGAATAAAGACGCATTAACAGCAGATGTTGAGGTAAAAGTTCAGCCACAGGAGAAGATTGTAGAGAAGGTTCTGCAAGAAACTCCAGTGATGCCAGTCCAAGAGCTTGAGATAACTGAAAATACAACTATTATCAAAGAACAAGCGCCTGCTAAGAGTGCTGCGAAGGAAGCTTTTATTGAAGGGGAGTTTCAGGCTTTATTCTTTGAAGTTGCTGGGCTGACGTTAGCCGTTCCTCTGCAAGCGTTGGGTGGCATTCACCAGCTTACTGAGGTCAATCAGTTATTTGGAAAACCCAAGTGGTTCAAAGGGGTGATGCTGAACCGTGAAGAGAAGCTGAACGTTGTTGATACTGCCAGGTGGGTTATGCCTGAAAAGTTTACCCCTGAATTGGAATCAAAGCTCAATTATCAATATTTGATAATGCTAGGAGATAGCCAGTGGGGGCTGCTAGCAGAAAAGTTAGTCAATAACATTACACTCACTGCCGATGATGTAAAATGGCGAACAGCATGTGGTAAGCGTCCATGGCTTGCGGGCGTTATTAAAGAAAAAATGTGTGCGCTTATTGACGTAGAGAATTTAAATAGGTTGCTAGAAAAAGGCCTCGATAGCCGAGAGCAGTAACTAGCATCAATCTGGAGTTTAATCATGAGCCAAGAAAGAATACTTTCTGCAGATAAAAATGCCGATAGTAATGATGAAGTCCTACAGTGGGTGACATATAAGCTAGAGGAAGAAACATACGGTATCAATGTAATGCAGGTACAAGAAGTACTTCGTTACACTGAAATTGCGCCTGTACCAGGTGCACCAAGTTATGTACTTGGTATCATCAATTTGCGTGGTAACGTTGTAACAGTAATTGATACACGTGCACGTTTTGGATTGATGAGCGCAGAAGTGACGGATAACTCTCGTATCGTGATAATCGAAGCAGAAAAACAAGTGATTGGTATTTTGGTCGATAGCGTTGCAGAAGTTGTTTACTTGCGTAGCTCTGAGATTGACAGTGCGCCAAACATTGGCACTGAAGAAAGCGCTAAGTTTATCCAAGGCGTATCTAATCGTGAAGGTGAGCTGCTCATCTTGGTTGACTTGAATAAACTACTCAGTGATGATGAGTGGGATGAGCTGAGTCATTTGTAACTTGTGGCAGCAGTAAATTTAGACGATGTACTCATTGTACTTGTAGTCGTATCGTGCGTTGTCAGCTTAACTTGTTTAGGTTTGTTGTTTTTATTTAGCAAACGCTTACAACAAGCCCAAAACAATGCTGCGAGGTTACATAAGCAATCACGTAGTGATGCAGAACAAATTAGCATTTTAAGAAGTGAAATCGCAGAAGTAAGAGCAAGTGTTTTGAGTATTGGAAAGCGACTTGTTGACTGTGAGACTTTTGCAAAAGATTTAGCTCAGCAACAAGCTGCGCAAAAGTATGATGACCCAGATGCAAAAATATACTCTCGAGCGGTCAAGATGGTTGAGCTTGGCGCAGATTTAGAAGAAATAATGAGAGAGTGTGAGCTCCCACGAGCAGAAGCTGAGTTGCTTATGTCTCTGCATAACAAATCCCAATAAAGGTGCCATATGGCACCTTTTTTATTTCATATATGAAATACTGTTTATGACATCAGAATTATGAAAACATAAGCCTAAACACACTCGATTACTAGGCAATAATTAGATAGTATTCGATGTGAGAATAGTAGTAATTGAATTTCACCAAGGAAAGTGAATGGTTTATCGATTAAGTTGCTTTATTATTTTTTTGATGCTTGTGGGCTGTGCGCAAACTGATTTATCTTTGCAAGATAAGTTGATCCAGCAGGTTCATAATAATGCGTTACATCATGGTATACCGTCTCAAGCTGTATTAATTAGTAACAATGGTAATATACAGTTTAACTATGCATTAGATACCTCTCAGCAAAAAAAGGATATAAAGTTAAACGAGCACAGCATGTTTCCAATTTTTTCTGTAAGTAAACTGTTCGCCAATGTGCTTGTGTATCAACTTGTAGAACAAGAGCAAATTAAATTAAGTGACCGTATAGGTGAGTATGTTAAGTTACCAAGTCATTGGCAACACATACCTATCAATGCTTTATTGAATCATACATCAGGGCTGCCTGAGTACTTTGTTGTGTCTGACCAAGAAGTAGTGGCGCCAAGTAACCAAGATGTGCTGATAGAAAAACTCGGGGCCCAGCAGCCTATCTTTGAATTAAATACACAAATTCAGTATACGCAAACAAACTATATGCTACTCAAAGCGCTATTAGAGTCTTTGACTGGACAGCCTTATGAGTCATTGGTTAAAACACGCATCTTTAGCCCCTTAAAAATGTCCAACACCGCTTTTCATGTTGATGACCTTACTAAAGGCGTTGTGCGTTCTTACTTATCAAATGGGGGAGATAGTTTAAAACCCAATGGTTATGTATTTCCTCGTTATAGTAGTGCCCATACAGGCGCTTATTCTACGGCATACGATTTAAATCTTTTCTTGAGTGGCTTGATGGAAGGTAAGTTGATCAATAAAGCCCTGCTAGTTGATTTTTGGCGGCCGCAGAAGCTTAAAAACGGTATTACAAATTACTTTGCGTTGGGGTGGGATACCGACGAAGTGGGGCGTTGGTCGACGGCAGGGCATGATGGTGGCACATTGGTAAGAGTGTCTGTCTTATATCAAGAAAATACGGACGACTATATGACATATATTTATCTAACAAATGGGAATTTAGATGGTATATGGAGTAGCCGGTTAATCAACTCTCTGCAACAGCATACATTACCTGACTTTTATTCTAGAGCGGTGGCTTGGGTAAGTTATAACGTGCTTTAATAAAGTATCTATGCAAGTAGAGTATAAATAAATGAGATTGAAATCATAAAGTCATCTTATTTATATTAACCAACTATTTTGCTTGCAATGAGAATAAGGCAAAAAGCACATTCATGTTTGAAGTTTAAATGCTTACTTTATGACTTGATGTGGCGAACAAAATTTTAGTGCGCACTATGTATCACAAGACATTAATATCGTTATTAATATTTCTAATTGCTAGGCTTTTATATTTAGCTTGCCCTGAAAATTTTTCCAACCCGGTGGAAATTTACCGCGTAGCACATAAGAAAATGCAATTAATTCAGCGATGACATAATAGAGCTCTTCTGGGATCTCTTCATGTAAGTCTAGTTGCCCAAGCGTTTTCACCAGTGCAGGGTCTTCGTGGATCATGATGTCTTTTTCTTTGGCCAAAGCGATGATCTCTTCAGCGAGTTCTCCAAACCCTTTACAGACAACTTCAGGTGATTTACCCGCTTCATATAGAAGCCCAACGGCTGTTTTTTGTTCCATATTTATACCTTTATGTTAACGATTGCGTGCTTATCGTAGAACTGTTTGACTTGCACAGCATCTTCACGCAGTGCGATATCACCTACTTGCAGGCCATGGGCTGCAAGCTTGCTTCTCAAGGCGTCCAGATGAGGTTCTGCAAGCTGACATACGCTGGGGCTGTCACCAACAATTTCGCAATCTACGGCTTTGTCCATAAGCTCAGCTTGGACACTTAGCTGTCCCAGTGCTTCATAGTCAAAGTTTAGCCTGACAAACCATACTTGCTTTTCCGGTAACCCTGCTTTTGCAGGTTTTTTGTAGTTGCCTATTTGCAATTCACTTTGCCTGCACTCTGGTGGGGTTTTCATCGGCAAGAATAAATTGATGAGCAGTTGACTCTCACTGTCAAACTTTTGACCAAGTGCTTGCGTTTGGTTGGTTGGTGACATTGCATTTTGGATAAAGCTAAGTTCCTCAACCAGATTTTGCTGTGCTGATAAATTCACAGCCTGAATAAACTGCTTGGGTTGTTGTAATTTATTTCCGGGAAATAAGGTTTCCACCATGCTGGCGATACGTTGTTCTTGTGACACATTTTTTGGCAGTTGAGCCTCATTTTGACTACTAAGTTGTGTGCCTAGCAGTGTTACAAGCAATTTATCTAATGCTTGAGTAAAGCTCGTCATAGGCACACTGGTGTTTAACGGTGTTGCGATATTAGGTAAACGACTAAACAAATCTTGGCTAACCATGTCTGGCGTTGCTTTTCCTTCGTCCATCAAGCGTGAAAATGCCTGATGAACAAGCCGAGTGAGATCCACCGACTGGCTGCTTTTAAAGCTCATCTTTTCTGAGATTTTCTCGCTCAACAATGCGGGATCTTTGAGATCTGGTGTTTGCGTTTGTGTTAATGCGGCTTCTCGCAAAGGTTTGCTAAGTATATGTGCCAGTGGCAGTGATGCAGGTGCTGCATTTTGTGATTTTTGGGCGCCACGTAGTGGGATCACATCAGTTAATTGCATTTGTGTCGCGAGTTTTGTTTGCGTCATACTGAGTTGTTCTGCCGTAATTGGCCCGTTATTTTTTGGTAATGCTGCAGAAAGGACTTGTTGGATCAGTTGCAAACGCATCTCAAATGGTATTTTTGCAGCGCTGCTTTGCGCACTTTGCAATGCATTTACAGGCGGCGTTGCTTGTGTTTTTGTCGTGCTCACTGATTGCTTATTATCACCTTGAAGAGCAAAGCTATTTGGCTTGTTATTATCAGGGGTAATACTTTTAGCTTTTTGCTGCTCTGTCGCGTTTGCGCCACCAAAAGGTGATTGTAGGGCTTGGTTTTTTGCACTAACAAGCCCTTGTTTGTGCATTGCTGATTGATTTTGTGAGTCCAGCCCAGAGAAATTTTGTTTAATACCTTCAGAGAGTGTCATTAACGCTAAGCTAGCAGGGCGCAAGGCTGCTGATGTATAAAGTGGCTGGTGTAAATAGGTTTTGGCTGTAGCAGTGATAGATGGAATTTGCTGAGCTGGGTGCTGATTGGCTCTATTTGTATCTTGCTGTGCAGTGCGGTTAAAAAATGGTGTTTGAGTAATGGCTTGCAAGGCCTGTTTTACGGTTTGCTTTATATCAGCCAAGGAGACGTTAAAAAGTGGTTTGTCATATTTTAAAGTTTGCTCTTTGTATGACTGAGTCGCCTCCTTTAATTGAGTTTGAAATGCATGAGTATCTAGCTTGGGTAAAATACTTTTAAGTGATGTAGCTAGTTTGATTTTAGTTGACTTAGTCGCGATTGCGACTTCAATCCCATCAGGTGCAGTGCTTAGCTTAGCACCATGCCATACTTGCTTTTGTAATTGCTTTAATTCAGTAGGTGTTGGCGTTTGAATTTGCGTAATGTCATGCTGATGTCGACCCAGCTTCAGCGTGCCTTTATTTTGCGTCAGCTGCAAATAGTTAGATGTTTGTTGACTGAGCTGACTCACTAATTTTGCAATGGCCTTTTTTGCAACCGGCATTTGATGCAACTTGTCGCCAAACATATTAAATACTTGCATCAAGACTTTATCACTTTTGGCGCTTAGGCTGGCCACCAATTTAGATTCTTGCTGCAATAAGTTGCCTATGCTTGGTGGAATTGGCACGTTCACCCCTAGCTTGGGCAAAGCGAGTTGTGAATGAGGTGTTTGTTTTATTTGTGCGTCGGTTTGAATGGCACTGTGATCGCCAAACCCTTTTAAAACGCCAAGTAAACTGAGAAGTGATTGTGCTGATTTTAACGATAATTTTGCCTCAGGTGTCACAAGGGTAAGCACAGTGCCAGTGGCATCTAATTTTAATTGTGCTTCCGGTAATTTCAAAACCTGATCTATGTTTGCTTCGCTACTTAAACGCACCGGTTGCCAGCGCCCTTCAAGTGCAACTTCCATTTGAATTGAGTCTGGTTTGATAACAATATTACGCGCTAAAAATGTTTTATCTGCGTCTAATTGCGGTTGAGTGTTGCTACCTTGTGAAGATATTGTTGTCGTTGACACATTTGCCGGATGTTGTACAGGAATTGTTTGCTTATTCATTATTCTAAATCAAATTTTCGGTAATCGGTCACAAGGTATTATTCGTATTACAATATCACTATGATAGACTTACGCCCACATTTAGGGTCGTGAGAATAACAAATTTTGCTAGAGATTAAGGCTTTAACTTGTATCAAACAAGACCGTTGTTTGTTCGAATCACTTAACTTTTCATTGTTATCTGGTCAAATCATGCAAATAGAAGGCCCAAATGGTGCAGGAAAAACATCGTTGCTGAGAATAATAGCCGGTTTTTCTCAGCCAGATGAAGGTAGTGTTCTGTTTAATAAGAAAAATATTAATGAAGACTACGATGGCTTTGCTCAGTCTTTGCTGTTTATTGGACATAAAACAGGTGTTAATCAGCAGCTCACAGCCTATGAAAATGTCATGCATTGGCTCACTGTTCACGGCTATAAAAGCGCACAAACGGAAATATATGACCTCCTTGGCAAGCTAGGTCTTGTCGGCTTAGAAGATGTCCCCGTCAGAACTTTATCCGCTGGTCAGCAACGTCGTGTAGCTTTGGTGCGTTTGTGGCTTAATGATGCCAAACTTTGGATCTTAGATGAGCCCTTTACTGCCTTAGATAAAAAGGGTGTTGCTATGTTACAAGCGCAATTTCAACTGCATTTGGATAACGGTGGCGCTATTTTGTTAACAACTCACCAAGATCTCACCAACTCGTTTAGCTCTTTGCAAACCTTGGTTTTGGAGTATCGCCACTGATGCAAGTAAGCAATTCATATTGGACGCTATTTTGCTCCGTTTATAAAAAAGATGTCACGCTGGCATTTCGCCAACGGGCTGAAATCGTTAATCCGCTCCTGTTTTTCTTGATTGTCATTACTTTATTTCCCCTTGCGATTGGCCCTGAACCGGGGTTATTAGCGAGAATGGCACCGGGGATTATTTGGGTCGCAGCGCTTTTATCAACTATGTTAGGGTTAGATAAGATTTTTCGTGACGATTACATGGATGGCTCATTAGAGCAGCTGATTGCTTCCCCCTATCCATTGCCGCTGGCTGTATTAGCGAAAGTCGCGGCACATTGGACAACGGCTGGACTCCCCATGGTGGTCATGGCGCCTGTGTTTTCTATGTTGATGAACTTAGAGTCGCAAGCGCTCGGTGCAACCATATTAACATTACTAATTGGCACCCCATTATTAAGCTTTATTGGTGCCATTGGAGCAGGCCTGACTGTTGGCTTGCAAAAGGGCGGTATTTTAATGAGTTTACTCGTTTTACCGCTATATATCCCAGTACTTATTTTTGCAACGTCCGCTATTGATACTAGCATCATGTCTTTAGCATATAGTGGGCAGCTTGCAATCCTTGGTGCGATGTTAGCCGTCGCTTTAGTCGCCGCACCAATTGCTATATCGTCAGCTTTAAGAGTGAGTGTAAGTTAAAATGTGGAAGTGGTTACATCCTTATGCCAAAGCGGAGCGTGCTTACCAATTGTGTAACACTTTGCTTCCGTACTTTGTTGTGGTGTCCGTGCTATGTATTGTGGTTGGATGGGTGTGGGGGCTTGCGTACGCCCCTGCAGACTACCAACAAAAGGATAGTTACCGGATCATCTTTATTCATGTGCCTTCGGCTATTTTGTCGATGGGGGCATACTCTTCTATGGCTATAGCTGCCATCATTGCATTGGTTTGGCAGCTACGAAATGCTGAACTGGCTGTCATTGCAATTGCGCCAGTAGGGGCGGCGATGACTGCGATTGCGCTTATCACCGGATCTGCATGGGGCAAGCCAATGTGGGGCGCTTGGTGGGTGTGGGACGCAAGGCTTACCTCAGAACTCATCTTATTATTTTTGTACTTAGGTGTGCTCTCGCTATTCCATGCTTTTGAAGATAAAAAAGCGGGCGGTAAAGCAGCATGTATTTTAGCGATTGTAGGGGTTGTTAATCTACCGATTATTCATTTTTCGGTAGAGTGGTGGAATACGCTTCATCAAGGAGGCGCTATCACTAAATTTGATACATCAGCAATTGACCCGTCGATGCTTTGGCCCTTACTGATTAATATTTTAGGGTTTGCAGCACTGGTTGGGATGCTTACTTTGATCCGTCTAAAAAATGAAATTATACAGGTCGAAAAACATCGTCCTTGGGTCCGTCAATTAGTTAGTCGAGGTTGATTATGCAGTTTGAATCATTTAGCGACTTTATCGCCATGGGTGGTTATGGATTTTATGTTTGGCTTTCTTTTGGTAGCTGTGCCGTCATCATATTGGGCCTGTTATTTGGCTCGCTGTACGAAGGCAAACAACTAAAACAACAAGTAAAGTCTCAAATGGCCAGAGAAGAACGAATTAAAAAGGCCAAAGAAATGGAGGCACAGGTATGAACCCAAGACGTAAAAAGCGGTTGTTTACTGTCCTTGCCGTGATTTTTGGTATTGGGTCAGCGGTTGGTTTGACTTTGTATGCATTGCAAGAAAATATCAACTTATTCTACACACCGAGCGAGTTAGTGAATGGTAAAGGGCCAGAGTTAGAGAAACCAACAATTGGCCAAAAGCTGCGTATAGGCGGTATGGTTGTGCCTGGTTCAGTGGTGCGTGATGAGACTTCATTAGATGTTGAATTCAAACTCATTGATACAGGGCCACTTGTGACCATTCGCTATCAAGGTATTTTGCCTGACCTGTTTCGAGAAGGGCAGGGGATTGTTGCTCAGGGGACTTTGATTGAACCTGATGTAATCGAAGCCTTTGAAGTTTTAGCAAAGCACGACGAAGAATATATGCCTTCTGAAGTGGCTGAGGCAGTAAAAGGGATCAAGCACGAAAAACCTAAATATAATTTAAATAGCGAGAACTAGTATGATCCCAGAAATAGGATATTTTGCGCTAGTTTTAGCTATGGCACTGAGCCTGCTTCTTTGTATTTTCCCGCTTTGGGGGGCATATACTGGGAACTTAAGGTTGATGCGTGCAGCCCCATCTTTGGCAATCGGGCAGTGTTTATTTGTATTGTTTTCATTTGGCATTCTTATTTATATCACGTTGACGGATGATTTTACCGTTGCGTACGTGGCACACCATTCAAGTAGCACCTTACCTTGGTACTACAAGGTGACCTCAACGTGGGGCGGACATGAAGGTGCGATTTTACTCTGGCTAGTGATGCAATCTAGCTGGACTGCATTGGTTGCATTAATGTCAAAGTCACTGCCTTGGGTGCTCAGAGCACGTGTACTGGGCGTACTGGGTTTCCTTGGCGTTGGTTTCATGTTGTATACCTTGTGGATGTCGAGCCCATTTGAGCGTCTGTTACCTTACTTTCCTGTTGAAGGACGTGATTTAAATCCGTTGTTACAAGATCCCGGTATGATCATACATCCACCGCTGCTATATATGGGCTATGTGGGTTTGTCTGTATCATTTTCATTTGCCATTGCCGCATTATTAACAGGCAAGCTAGATAATACTTGGGCTAAATGGTCTCGACCTTGGACCATGGTTGCTTGGGCATTTTTAACTTTGGGGATCACCATAGGCAGTTGGTGGGCTTATGCTGAACTTGGCTGGGGAGGCTGGTGGTTCTGGGATCCCGTTGAGAATGCCTCGTTGATGCCTTGGTTAGTTGCCACAGCCTTGCTGCATTCGTTGGCAGTGACTGAAAAACGCGGGGTATTTAAATCTTGGACCGTATTGCTGGCTATTGCCGCGTTTAGCTTATGTCTGTTGGGCACCTTCATTGTTCGCTCTGGCATTATCGTCTCTGTACATGCGTTTGCTACAGATCCTGATAGAGGTTTGTACATTTTATCTTTCTTGGCTGTGGTTGTTGGCGGCAGTTTGGCCTTGTATGCCGCACGAGTTTCTCAAGTTCATAGCGAAGGTCGTTATCGATTTGCTTCTCGAGAAGTGGCTTTGTGGCTCAATAATATTTTCTTAGTGGTTGCGACCTTAATTGTATTGTTAGGGACTTTACTGCCAATGATCCACAAAGAATTAGGCCTTGGTTCAATTTCAATTGGGGTACCTTTCTTTAATCAGATGTTTGCCATTTTAATCGTGCCATTTGCATTGTTGTTAGGGATTGCCCCAATGTTGCGCTGGAAGCAAAACACACTGTCTCCGTTGGCAAAAAAATGGTTGATCAATGTTGTGCTTAGTCTTGTGGCGACGGCCGCATGGTTGTTCTCTAGTTATGAGCAAGTCTCTGCGCTGACTTTTATGGCGACGGCACTGGCGGTTTGGATTGTGTTTTCAACCATCGCTGATTTATTGCAAAAAGTGTCATTGCAGACATCTATTTCAGAAGGTTTCAAACGACTCGGTTTGAGTTACTGGGCCATGGTACTGGGTCATGTTGGACTCGCTTTTGTGATTGCCAGTGTAACTTTGACTTCTGCTTATTCGGTAGAACGTGCTGTTGCTATGAAGCCCGGAGATATTGCGACCTTAAATGAGTACCAATATCGCTTTGATGGCGTCAAAGAGATCCGAGGACCAAACTACAGTGGCCATGCTGGGGTCGTAACTGTGCTTAAAAACGATGAGTTTGTAACAGAGCTTTATGCCGAAAAGCGGTTATACGATATTGGCATGCAATTTATGACAGAGGCGGCCATCGATGATGGATTTTTCCGTGATTTGTATCTGGCTTTAGGTGAGCAAATGAGCCAAGGAGCTTGGTCATTACGGATTTATCATAAGCCTTACGTTCGCTGGATGTGGCTTGGCGGGATTTTGATTTCCTTGGCAGGTTTCGTCGTGCTGGCAGATAAACGCTATCGTCGTCGTGTGAAAAAAGAGGCTCAAGTTTAATTATGAATCGAAAAATACTGGGCTTTTTGCCGTTCTTAATTTTTGTTTTGCTGTGCGTATTTTTATATCAAGGTTTGTTTGGTAACCCCAGAGAGTTACAAACAGGTCGACTAGGGCAAACTATGCCGAGCTTTAATTTGCCTGATTTAATGGATGAAAATAAGCGCTGGACAGAAAAAGAGTTACTGGGTGAAGTATATTTGATGAATGTGTGGGGCACTTGGTGTCCTACATGTATTGCTGAGCTGGGGTATTTAACTAAGCTGCGTGAGCAGGGCGTTAAAATAGTGGGTTTGTATTATGAGCAGGCCTATGACCCAGATTTTGGTGACCATTTCGATATCAATGCACTCAGAGAAGAAGTCGATACCATGTTAAGCCGAGCGGGTAACCCTTATCAGTTCAATATTTTGGACTTAGAGCGCAGTCTTGCGCTGGACCTTGGGGTATCGGGTGCACCTGAGACTTTTTTGGTTGATAAGGAAGGTACAATTTTGCTGCATCACACTGGAGATATTAACCAGCGAGTATGGCGAAATAAGTTCTTACCTGCCCTTGAGGAGTTGCAACCATGAAGACCAGACATGTGATGCTGTTGGTGATGATATTGCTGTTAAGTGCCACAGTTGCCAATGCTGCTGAAGATAAGTATGAATTTAAAAATGCTGAGCGAGCACAAACATTTAAAGAGCTGACATTAGAACTTCGCTGTCCAAAGTGTCAGAACCAAAATATTGCTGACTCAGATGCGGTTGTTGCAAAAGACTTACGTGATAAGGTTGTGGCTCTAGTACAAGAGGGTAACTCTAAGCAAGAAGTTATCGACTATATGATTGATAGATACGGGTATTTTGTGCACTACCAGCCACCTGTGACACCTGCGACTATCATTTTGTGGGTACTGCCAGTGGTTATCGTTGTATTAGGTTTTGGTTTTATCGTGTTTAGACAAAAGAAAGCATCAAAAAAGCAGCAGTGGAGCGCAGCAGATGATGAAAGACTCGAACAGTTGATTGCACAGTATCAGCGTAAGGAGCGCCAGCAATGATAGAGTTGACTCAAATGTGGGGTGTTTTTGCGTTGCTGGCAATCTTGAGTTGCCTATTTGTGGTTATGCCTTTTCTTCGAAAAGAAAAAGTGGTGTCAGTTGATCATGATGCCAATGCACAACGTATTGAAATATATCATCAAAGGTTAGATGAACTAAAAGGCGAATTAGAAAATCAGCGCATTGGTCAAAATGACTTTGAAGAGTCCGTCATTGAGTTAAAAAGACGGCTGTTAAATGAGTTGTCTCCAGAGCAAACACTGGATACGCGTGGCAATAATCTAGTGCTTGGTGCTACAGGCATTGCGTTTACTGTGGTTGTCAGCAGTGTTTTTTACTATTTCACAGGTAGCCATCAGCAAATAGCCAATTGGCAAAAAGCGGTGGAAAAGCTACCTGAATATGGTGAAAGGGCTGTGCTGCAAACCGGTGAGCCTTTATCGGCTAACGAATTGCAAGCATTTGCACTGGGATTGCGAACTAAACTAGCCAACAGTGGTGATGATGCCGTTGCTTGGATGTTGTTAGGGCGTGTCGCCATGTCATTAAACGATTATGAAATGGCGATGCAAGCGTTTGATAAAGCATTGATAATGCAGCCTGATAATCATAATGTGTTGGTTAATTACAGCCAAGCGCTATTAATTGAAGGTTCCGAGCCAAGTATTAACCGAGCTGCACGAATGTTATCTCGTGTACTTAGGGCTGAGCCGCAAAACATTGATGCGATTTCTTTGTTGGCATTAATTGCGTATGAGCGAGAGGACTGGCTTGAAGCGAAATCTGCATTTGAGGTTTTACTGTCAACTGTACAACCTAATGATCCACGTTACGCGATGATCAAACAGCGTATTGATGAGATCGCAGAAAAGCTCGGAGAAACCGAGCCTGTGTATTCAGGATCTGGGCCTCAGTTGAGTGTGCAGGTGCGCATTGATGATAAGCTAGTGAGTCAATTACCAGACAATGCAACCTTGTTTGTGTTCGCAAAAGCAGCAAACGGACCGAGAATGCCACTTGCAGTGCAAAAACTTACAGTTTTTAACTTGCCTTTAGTTGTCACTTTGAATGATAGTATGGCAATGTTGCCAGATCTGAAGTTATCAAACTTTAATGAAGTTGTGATAACGGCGCGTATTTCTGTTGATGACTCGGTGATGACGCAAGCTGGTGAGCTTGAAGGCACCTCCGACGTGATCATGATAAATAAGGATACACGCCAACAGGTTAATGTCATTATAAGTCGTGTTATAACCAGCACAGGAAGCTAAATGTATAAAAAAATTGTCGGTGCAGCGCTTGCGTTAATGCTTGTAGGCTGCGCACAGGTCCCTGAGGTAAAAGAAGACCCTCGAGATCCCTTGCAATCCATGAATAGACCCATCTATGACTTTAATATGGATGTGCTTGATGCTTATATTTTGCGTCCAGCGGCGAAGGGATATGTGGCCATCACGCCAGCACCCGTGCGAAGTGGTATTGTTAACTTTACCACCAATATCGCGGCGCCAACGGATGCAATAAACTCAGCCTTACAGGGAAAACCTGGAGATGCAGGGATTAATGTTGCACGTTTTTTAATTAACTCAACCGTGGGTATTTTAGGCTTTTTTGATGTTGCAAGAGAGCTAGGCCTTGAGCACAAAGACGAAGACTTTGGTCAGACACTCGGTGTTTGGGGCGTAGGAGATGGTGCATATTTAATGTTACCTGCCATGGGACCATCAACGGTGAGAAATACCACAGGTGATCTCGTTGATAACATCGTGCTGCCAGAGATTGCACTGACGACGCCACAAACTTTGATTGTATTTGCATTGAGAGCTGTTGAAGCACGTGCATCATTGATGTCGCAAGAAAAGCTACTTAACGAAGCGTTAGACCCGTACATGTTTTTAAAGGATATCTACTTTCAAAGACAGCTATTTGAGCTGCACGATGGCAATCCGCCAATGGAAGAAGAGCCTGAAGATTTTGATGATGATTTCTTAGAAAACCTTTAATTAAAAAGCCAGCATATGCTGGCTTTTTACTTTTATAAGAGTGGCTTAAAACTTCCAGTTCATATTCAGCCACACCGTTCGACCAGCTTCATTTACTTTACTAGTTTGTGAATATCCACTTACCATTGTGCCAGAGCGACTTAAATGCTCTGCGTAGGTTTTATCGAATACATTGTCAAGACCCAAGTTAAAGACCAAATCATCTGATTGTGAATAAGACGTGTTGAGCGCCAATGTGCCAAAGCCGTGGCTTTGAGATATGTCTTGACCAGCAATATTACCTTGGCCTATCGCTACTCGATGTTGACCTTGGACTACGCGCCATAAGCCGCCAAATTGCCATTTTTCTTTGGTATAGCTAAGAGCAAAGCGGAGCTGCAAAGGAGGTTGTTGGGCAAGGGCTATATTGTCAGTGCGATTTTCGCCTTTGACATAATTTATGCTCGCTGTTGCCATGAGGTTTTTATTGACGTTGTAGCGGCTCTCAGCCTCGAAACCATAGGTTTGTGCATCAATATTGCGAGTCACTTTACTGGCCATTCCCATTTTTTCATACAGGTTATCAGTAAGGAGGTAATTATCGATACGGTTGAAAAATACAGAGACTGAATTAGTAAAAGCACTCGACTGACCAAGCCAACCAATATCTAACTGATTTGTTGTTTCATGGTCGACGAGAAATGCACTTGGACTATCAACAGCACCACGGCCGCCGCCCATTACTTCCCAGTAATCAGGGAAACGCTCTGTGCATCCAACACCAATATAATAACTGCTGTTTTCTGTTTGTGCTTGATAACGTGTAAAGCCGCTGATTAGCGTATCATCACGTGTCATATCTGCCGTTGGGTTAGGCACAACTTTCATCATCACAGTGCGAGTTTGGCGTCTATCTGTGGCTTGCCAATCGTCAACCCTTAATCCACTAACCCACTGGCTGTTTTGACTTAGACTATATTCAATTTCGGCAAATAAACCGGTTTGCTCAAATTCTGCCGTCTCTAGACGAGTCAATGATTCAACGGGGGTATTTTCGAGATCTCGACCAATTCGAATACGGTGGCGGTTTTGTTGATGATCTAATCCGTAGGCCAGAGCAGTTTTGTCATTGAGCTCTGAATTGAGTAAGACTTTACCACCGAAAGTTCTTCTGTCAGGGTTAGAGGACACAGGCGTTTTCATCATCATATTTGGCATAAATTGGCGCAAACTGTGATTGTCCATGATGTGATCTATGTTGTTGTAAAACACATTGGCTTCAATACTCGTAACAAAACCACTCAACTCGCTTTTTGACATTTGTAAAGCCACTTGCGTTCTATCAAAGAGACTACCATCCATCATTCTGTCAGCATAGGCCACTTCACCATCACTGCGGCCAAGGCTTAAACTATATAAACTTGTATCATCTGGCGTGTATGCAAATTGTGTATCCAAATTCCATTTTTCATATGCTGAATGAATACTGGTGCCGTCGCCATCTTGGTAATCGTCAGCCTCACTGTAACTGGCGGCAACTCTCGCGAAGTAATCTTGAGTGCCAGTTTTGATATCACTGTTTATAACGCGTTTTCCAAAGTCTCCCAGAGTGGTGTTAACAAAACCTGTTGTACCGCGCTCAAGCAGGCGCTCTGATTCACGTTCAAAGACGACAGTTGCTGCGCTATTACCTGGACCATATAAGACGGTTTGCGGTCCTTTAATGACGGTTAAAGTGTCATAAGTCTGCGGTGTAATATAAGCAGTTGGTGGGTCCATACGACCTCCACAGCCACCTAATGTGACACCGCCATCGGTGATAATTTTAATACGAGATCCTGCCATGCCTCTAAAAACAGGATCGCTACTCGCGCCGCCTTTTTTGACTAGCGAAAAACCAGCAATACTAGAGAGCAGATCTGCGCCATCTTGTGCTGGTAAAGGCTGTCTCGTGGCTTTGGGATCTGTTTTGATATCGAGCGGGCTATGCATAGGGGCAATGACTTCGATGTGTTCCATCGTTTGTTCAGATTGTGCGTGCCCTTGCCAAGCAATGGATGCGGTTATTGCGGTACAGATCAGACGCTTTTTCATGTATATCCTCAGAGTTGCATATCAACATAACTTTTTAGTAAGACAGTTGATTTTATTACCAATAGTTTATTCTGAGGCGTATTTTACTGATGTGGGAACAGGTTGGGATGTGACAAAATGTCGCACTAGGTTACAAAGCTTTGAAAAATTGATTCAGCTCAAAAATCTTGAGTTTCATAGCGATGATGTTAGACATCACCGCTACATGAAGTAGTAAAAGCATGGGTTAAATGCCCATGGCTTCCACTTGTTGGTCGCACCACTGTAAAGCTTCAGAGTATAACTCGGGCAAAGACTGAGTTTGCAGGTTTAACTGTTCAGTCAATTGAGAAGCATCAGACCAATTTGCTTTTTCGTACGCCATGACAAGACTTAGATATTGCGCCAGCACGCCTTCTCCTTGTAACAAAGCGTCTTTAATATCAATAGTTAAAGGGAGCTTTTGCATCACACTGTCCATGCTTTCATCTAAAATGGCATCCATTAAGGACATCATACCGGTCAAAAATGCCATACCGGTATCGCGCATTTGGTTGTGTTTGATTGCGAGCAGCTCACAGAATCTTGCCCGAGTTAGCGAAAGTCGAATAAGCTCCATGGGCTTATCTGAGGCAACTTGAGAAGCGAACAATAAAGAGAGGAATTTTTTCAGTTCTTGATTACCGAGTACAACCAATGCTTGCTTGATTGTGGATATTTCAGCTCTGCGTTTGAAGGCGGCTGAATTTGAGTAACGCAGTAATTTGTAGCTCAGGTTTACATCACGCTCGAACACTTGTGTAATGCGTTTTAAATCGACATCGACACTAGATGTTTCATATAAAAGCTCTGCCAATGCCATTTCAGAGGGGGGCAATGCTTTGGTTTGCACCATTTCTGGCTTGGCAAAGAAAAACCCCTGAAAAAGTGTAAAACCCAGTTCAAGGGCGAGTTGATACTGTTCGTAAGTTTCGACTTTCTCGGCAACGAGCTCAATATGTTTATGTGGTGCTATGGCCTCTTTGAGTTCATGAATTTCATCAACACTGGTTACCAACATATCAACTTTAATTTGATCAATATAGGGATAAAAATGACGCCAAACTTTTTGATGTTTATAGTCATCTAGGACCAGCTTATAGCCTTTCTCTTTGAGATCTTGCACTGCAGCCAACAGTCGTTTACCAGGTTGCACCGTCTCTAAAATTTCGACAATTAGTTGATCGCGCCCCATCATGGTGGGGTAGCCTTTTAGAATTGTTTCAAGTGTAAAGTTGATATACGCAGGCTTTGAGTCGGTTAGGTCTTCTAAGCCGAAATTGAACTGGCTTCCCTCTATTAATTTTGATGTAGCCTCTACGTCATCAATATTAGGAAACACGTTATCTACGCCATCACGAAACAGCAGTTCATAGCCGACGACTTCTTTATTTATATTTAAAATAGGTTGCCTAGCGGCATAAAAATACATGGAACAAGACACCCAATCGTTACTTCATTTCACTTCAATATAAGGCAATATAAAGCGTATTTCATTATTAAATTTACACTTTCTTAGTATTTTGGTACTAAAGGGTAATATTTTAGAGTGTGAAATGTGCAATAACAGCTATTTGCGTAGACTTGCTTGGGGGTAAAGAGGAGGCGTGATATAGTGCGCCTTTGTTTTTGGCTTTTGTTCCAATATCAGTTAAGGAGTAAGTTTACTGTTATTCGGAGAGAAGCTCTTTTTAACGGAGGTCATTTTGGAAATTGGCACAATGATATCGCTGGCTTTGTATTTTGTTGCAATGTTAGCTATTGGCCTTTATGCCTATCGTAAATCTACCGATGATGTATCTGGGTACATGTTAGGGGGTCGTAATCTACCACCTAGCGTTGCGGCACTCTCAGCTGGCGCATCAGATATGAGTGGTTGGATCTTAATGGGATTGCCTGGCGCAATGTTTTTAACAGGGTTCAGCAGTACTTGGATTGCGGTTGGTTTGGTAATTGGTGCATTCTTAAACTATTTGCTTGTCGCACCAAGACTACGTGTCTACACCGAGGTCGCCAACGATGCGATCACGATTCCAGATTACTTTGCAAATCGCTTTGAAGACAACAGTAACGCACTGCGTATTGTTTCTGCCATTGTTATTATCGTGTTCTTCACTTTATACACCTCTTCTGGCGTCGTAGCAGGCGGCAAACTATTTGAAAACTCATTTGGTATGAGCTACGAAACGGGCTTGTATGTAACAACTGGTGTGGTTGTGCTTTATACCTTATTTGGAGGCTTTTTAGCTGTGAGCCTAACGGACTTTGTACAAGGCTGTATCATGTTTATTGCTCTTGTTTTAGTCCCTCTAGTGACATTTAGCCTATTAGAACAGCCACTTGTGGCGACGCTAAATGAGTTAAATCCAGATATGCTCACTTGGGTGGGTGCTGGTGGCGTGATTGGCATTATCTCGGCAATGTCTTGGGGTTTAGGCTATTTTGGTCAACCTCATATCATTGTTCGTTTTATGTCTGTACGCAGTGTTAAAGATATGCCGACTGCAAGAAATATTGGCATGAGTTGGATGATTGTAGCCACAGTTGGTGCTATCACAACGGGTTTGTTTGGTGCAGCCTATGCGCATGAAAACAACATTGTTGTTAAAGATGCTGAAACAATTTTCCTTGTCTTGTCTGAACTATTGTTCCACCCATTGATTGCAGGCTTCTTACTGGCTGCTATTTTAGCGGCGATTATGAGCACGATTTCATCACAGCTATTGGTGAGCTCTAGCTCTTTAACTGAAGACTTCTACAAGGTATTTATCAAACCGAATGCCACAGATAAAGAGCTGGTCATGGTAGGTCGTATTAGCGTAGCAGCCGTTTCTGTGTTAGCGATTTATCTTGCTCACGACAGAGAAAGCACAATCTTAAGCTTAGTGAGCAATGCGTGGGCAGGCTTTGGTGCAGCATTTGGCCCATTGGTACTGTTTAGCTTGTTCTGGAAACGTATGAACTTCTCAGGTGCGCTTGCAGGTATGGTTGTAGGCGCTGTTACTGTGCTTGTATGGATCTATGCGCCATTTACAATTGCAGGTCAAAACCCAAGCGGATTCATTTATGAAATCGTACCAGGCTTCATTGCAGCATCAATTGCGATTGTGGCTGTGAGCTTAATGACGGCACCGCCTTCAAAAACGATAGAAGCTAAATTTGACGAAATGAATCGCGGCCTGTAAACAGGCAGTCGCGATAAAAGTAAAAGGTGAGCTTCGGCTCACCTTTTTTGTTTTATTCAGTGAACTTAAAAATTAAAGACGCGTGCCGAACTCATATACGCAATGTTGGCTTACGTAGTGTTTTTCAACTGGCTTTAGTTGTATTAATTCAATTTCACTGACTTGATCTTGAGTGACTAGTTGATGTATTTCAAAATAGCGGCTCCAGCTAATGCCTTTGTAAGGTCTTAGCTCCATATATGGATATTGCACATAGTGCCAAGTACCTTTTAATAATCCTTTATTTTCTTCTGAAACATTCTCACCAGAGATCTCATAGGCACCATTTTTATGGAGTTTGAGCTTATATTCGCTGTCACATGAGGCAGTTTTAAAATGCTGTGCCAAGTCTGCTTTAAGGAGCGGGCTATTTTGTTTATCTTTTGGAAAGGGATAAATTGCAATGGCGTTTTTGGTGTACCAATGGTTACCCTCTTTAAGTGCTTGAATATCTGAGATCTTAAAACCACTTTTGTTGGCCGTTTGCTTGGCAGCTTCTACTGCATTTGGATCTTGCAGCATGAGCGAATGAAGCATTGTATTTTGGGAAATGCTTGTTGGGAAATCGAGAGTATTGGTCTCGACGTTGAAACCATTTTCTTCTAGGGCTTGCTTTAATTGAATACGAGATTCATCTGGGATGTATTTAGCGTAAATGTGAACAGTTGTGGTGTTCGCACATCCAGCTAAAAATAAGATGAATACGCAAAGAAGGTACTTGCGGAATATTATTATCATTATGTCTTTCCATGTTTGGGTGTGTCGTTATTTTAATCACAGATTGACATGGTTGAAAATAATGAGTTGAACGCTTGAATTGAAAAGTAGCCGTGCAGCTAAGTTGCGCACGGCTCGGTATGAGTTAGTCTTGTACAGAGCGAAGTAGGGCATTAACACCGACTTTTTCGCGTGTTTGCTTGTCTACTTTTTTCACGATGATAGCGGCATAAAGACTGTGGGTGCCGTCTTTACTAGGTAGTGAACCTGGCACTACCACAGAACCAGCTGGCACACGACCATAGTGAATTTCACCAGTTTCTCTGTCATAAATACGTGTGCTTTGAGAGATATAAACACCCATTGAAATAACAGCGCCTTCTTCAACAATCACACCTTCTACGATTTCTGAACGCGCGCCGATAAAGCAGTTGTCTTCAATGATGGTTGGATTAGCTTGTAGAGGCTCTAAAACACCGCCAATGCCAACACCACCAGACAGGTGTACATTTTTACCAATTTGCGCACACGAGCCTACAGTAGCCCATGTATCGACCATAGTGCCTTCATCAACGTATGCACCAATGTTAACGTATGAAGGCATCAATACAACGTTTTTACCAACAAAACTGCCTTGACGAGCGACAGCATTTGGTACGACACGCATGCCGCCTTGTTGGAATTGCTCTGGTGTGTAATCGCTAAACTTCAGTGGTACTTTGTCGTAAAATTGGTTCACACCATCATTCATTGGTTGGTTGTCACGAATTCTAAAAGATAGCAACACTGCTTTTTTTAACCATTGGTGAACAACCCACTCACCACTGACTTTCTCAGCAACACGTGCTGCGCCTTTATCTAGTAGCTCTAAAGAATCAATTATTGCGTTTTTAACTTCAGGTGCAACAGCAGATGGTGTGATGTTATCGCGGTTTTCCCACGCTTGTTCAATAATACTTTTTAAATCCGACATAGTTTCCTCTTTTATTCAGATTCGGCGTTTAATTTTTTCATTAATGAATGATGTAAAGCGGTTTTTTCATCTTCACTCAATGCTAAATAATGTTCGTTTGAGACTACGAAAAAGTCTTCTGCACGTTCCCCAACTGTGGTGATCCGTGCAGCGTGGATATGTAGGTTATGAACCTGTAATACTTCCGCAATTTTGGTTAATAGGCCCTGAATATCCACGGCTTGAATTTCGACTAGGTTTCTATCGTCACGTGCATGTGGACGGACAATCACTTTTGGTTTGATATTAAAATCTTTAAATCGCTGTGAGCGGTTTTTCTTCAAGCGTATTTTTTTCTTCGGATCGATCAAGATGCTATCGAGTCCTCTTCGCAAGGTCTTCGCTCGGCTCCCGCTAATGGCATCGCCGTTAACTTCTAAGATAACAAAACTAAATACCACATAGTCATCTTTGGTAGTCATGACCTGTGCATGCTGAATTTGTGCTTTTTTACTACCAATAACAGATACAAGTTTGGCAAACAAGCTTGCTTCATAGGGCGCGTATACAAATACTTGTGTACCACCGTGCATCGGTTTTTCGGATACAGCAACACCTGACTTTGTTTGTTCTCCTAGTGATAGTAGGTACTCACTTTGCCATGATATCTGTTCTTCACTAAAGCCTGTAAAATAGTTGGGTTTAAAGCGCGCCCAAAGCTGTGCGACGCTTTCTTCATCGAATCCGATTTCGAGCAACCTTTCCATGGCTTGCGCTTTTTTATCACGGATCTGATCACGCATATCCATCGGGTGCTCTAGACCCAACCTCAATGCACGTTGCGCATGCAAGTAGAGCTCACGCAATAAAGTGTTTTTCCAATCATTCCATAAGTTGTCATTGGTCGCACGGATATCCGCCACTGTTAAACAATAGAGATAATCAAGTTGGCGTTCGTTTTTAACTTTTGAGGCAAACTCATTAATGACATCAGGGTCATTAATGTCTTTTCGCTGTGCAGTTACCGACATGAGTAAATGGTGCTCAACCAGCCAAGCTACAAGCTTGGCATCTGAAGGCGTCAGTTTATGCATGCTAGCAAATGCAGTGGCATCAACAGCGCCCAGTTCTGAGTGATCACCGCCACGCCCTTTGGCAATATCGTGGAAAATAGCGGCCAGATACAGTAACTCGGGTTTATCCATTCGTGTCACGATCTCCGCACAGATAGGGAAATCTTTACTAAGCTGCTTGTCGCGATATTTATGGATATTGTTAATTAGCTTATGAGTGTGCTCATCCACCGTATACGCATGAAATAAGTCAAATTGCATTTGCCCAAATATGCTTCGCCACTGTGGTAAATACGCTGCGATAATGCCATGTTTGTGCATCAGCGTGAATGCTCTTCCCATGCCATTTGGATGCTTGAGCAAGCGCATAAATGCATCTCGGCATGCGGCGTAGTCTTGCAAATCACCCAGCAAACGTCTGCGTACTTGTCTGACTGAGCGTATGGTATTTGGGTCAATATCTGTGATATCAGTATTGTCAGCGATGTGCTCAAAAAGGACTAAAAGGTTTTCTCGTAAAAAGAACGCGGAGGGATCTTTTACTCGGATTTTGTTACCGATACGTTCAAAATGCGCATCTAAAGGGGTGACGACATGTGCATCATGATCTGGAAGAATACTTTGCTCAAAGTAGGCGAGCAGCATCTGGTTCATTTCACGAACACGGCTCATGATCCTAAATAAACGCTTCATCATGCGCTCAACTGATGGCTTACCTTCAGAGCCAAATCCAAGCAATTCAGCTGCATGCGGTTGATAGTCAAATAACAGACGGTTTTCACAGCGCCCAGCCGCAAGGTGCAGTGCAAAGCGAATATTCCATAGGTTTTCCAAGCACTCCATGAGCTCTTGGTATTCTTCATGAGTTAAATAACCATGGCCAATCAACTCTTCTAATGTTTCAGCATGGAAGTGCTTTTTAGCCACCCAAAAAATAGTCTGTAAGTCTCTTAATCCACCAGGGTTTTCTTTTATATTTGGTTCTAGGTTATAGGCTGTACCATGGCACTTTTTACGTCTAAGCTTTTGCTCTTTGACTTTAGCAATAAAGAAATCATCGGAACGCCAAATAGGAGTTTTCACAATATGGCTTTTGAGTCTCTCAAACTCAACAAGGTTACCGCAAATTAAGCGACTTTCTAACAAACTTGTTGTGAAGTGCACATCTTTACTTTTTTGCTCAAGAACTTGCTCATGCGTACGGACACTGTGGCCGATGTCCAAGTTTAAATCCCACAAATAGGTAACAAAGATCTCTAAGGCGTTGCGAAGATCATCACAAGGTTCTCCATCTGTGAGCAGCATAAAATCAATATCAGAAAATGGATGTAGTTCGCCACGTCCATATCCACCGATACCGATTAGCGCCAGTTGAGGAAATTCAGAGAGGCTGGTTTGAACAAATAGCTTTTTTAATAAGGTATCAATGAATTCAGAGCGTGCCTTAATCAGCAGCCTGACTGGTTGCTTTGAAAATTGATTATTAAGCCACTTGTAAAAGTAGGTCATACAGCCTTTATAATCATCAAGTTGTTCGGCTTGGTCAAGCAACAACTTTACTTTATTTGGTAACGCCACGAGAGATCCTTGGAGCACAAGATGAACTCAGTTTACTTGTATATTGGCATGACTTGAAGCGCCAAAGACGCGTTTTTTACGGGTTTTATAGGATTGATAGGCTAATTGGGTATTTTTTACCTAATACTGAACCAATTTGATGAAATGCAAGTGGGGTGCTGCTTGCATTCACAAGCAGCGAATTTTGATTTAAACGTGTTCAATCACACGATCAATCGTGTCGTCTTTACGGTGTGTAAGGATTTCAACACCATTATCGGTGACAAGCAGTGTGTGTTCCCACTGTGCAGACAAGCTGCGATCTTTAGTCACAACAGTCCAATCGTCTTTAAGTAATTTACACTGACGTTTGCCGGCGTTGACCATAGGCTCAATAGTTAAGCACATACCCGCTTTTAATGTTTCACCAGTACCAGGCTTGCCATAGTGCATAACTTGTGGCTCTTCATGGAATTGTGCACCGATACCATGACCACAGTATTCACGCACGATTGAGTAGTTGAAGCCTTCAGCAAATTTTTGTATTGCAGCACCAATATCACCAAGTCGTGCACCTGGTTTTACCATCTTAATTGCAAGATAAAGAGATTCTTGAGTGATTTCACTTAAACGTTTGCCTTGAATGCTTGGCTTGCCTACGTAGAACATTTTAGAGGTATCACCGTGGTAACCATCTTTGATAACTGTTACATCGATATTGACGATGTCACCCTCTTTAAGAGGTTTCTCATTTGGAATACCGTGACAGATGACGTGGTTAACAGATGTACAAATTGATTTTGGAAATCCGTGATAATTGAGTGGTGCAGGAATGCAGCCTTGTACATCTACAATGTAATTATGACAAATTGTATTTAACTCGTCTGTGGTAACCCCAGGCTTCACATACTCCTCGATCATTTCTAATACTTCAGCCGCTAACCTACCGGCAACACGCATTTTTTCGATTTCTTCAGGGGTTTTAATCACTGCACTCATTGAGACTCCAAGTCATATTTTTCACAAAGCAATGACGAGCAAATTTTGGTCTCATCATTGAGTTAATTTATTTTATATGGTATAAAGCGCGCCGTCTTTTTACAAATAAATCTTCTCGATTTGATCTTGATGGTTGTTTGTACTTAAGACACACAAAATTTAATTTTAACACACACACATATCGACACATACACTTGGGTGCATGTTTGTATCTAAAAAGATACGCAATAAGCATGTTGGTGCTATGGGATATGTGGAGGCCTAACCCTACTAAATAGAGGAAAATACAATGGCAAACGTTTCAATGCGCGATATGCTTCAAGCTGGTGTTCACTTTGGTCACCAAGCACGTTACTGGAACCCAAAGATGAAGCCGTTCATCTTCGGTGCACGTAACCGCGTTCACATCATCAACCTAGAAAAGACAGTTCCACTTTTCAACGATGCTCTTAAGTTTTTATCAAACGTTGCATCTAACAAAGGTAAAATCCTTTTCGTTGGTACTAAGCGTGCAGCTGGTGAAGCAGTTAAAGAAGCAGCTATCTCAAGTGAGCAATTCTACGTAAATCACCGTTGGTTAGGTGGTATGTTGACTAACTGGAAAACAGTTCGTCAATCAATCAAGCGTCTTAAAGACCTTGAAGCACAAAGCCAAGACGGTACTTTCGAGAAGCTTACTAAGAAAGAAGCGCTAATGAAAACGCGTGAAATGGAAAAGCTTGAGAAGAGCCTTGGCGGTATCAAAGATATGGGCGGTCTACCTGACGCTATCTTCGTAATCGATGCTGACCACGAGCACATCGCTATCCGCGAAGCTAACAACCTAGGTATTCCAGTAGTATCTGTTGTTGATACTAACTCAAACCCAGATGGTGTTGATTTCATCATCCCAGGTAACGACGATGCGATCCGTGCAATCCAGCTTTACACTAACGCTGTTGCAACTGCTATCACTGAAGGTCGTGAAAGCAACATCGTTGCTCAAGCAGAAAACGACGATTTCGTAGAAGCTGAGTAATTAGCTGTCATCAAGTCTTCATCCAATTGTGATGAAGACTTGATATTCTTTACAAGCGGTAATTCGCTTATCAAAAAACCGAATTCAGAATTGAGGATATTCTAATGGCTGTAACTGCTGCCCTAGTTAAAGAACTTCGCGAGCGTACTGGCGCTGGCATGATGGATTGTAAAAAAGCACTAACTGAAACTAACGGTGACATCGATCTAGCGATCGAGAACATGCGTAAGAGTGGTGCTGCTAAAGCTGCTAAGAAAGCTGGTAACATCGCTGCTGAAGGTACAATCCTTATCAAGCAAGGCGAAGGTTTCGCTGCACTTCTTGAAGTTAACTGTCAAACTGACTTCGTTGCTAAAGACGAAAACTTCCTAGGTTTTGCTAACACTGTTCTTGACGACGCTGTTGCTACTAAAGCAACAATTGCTGACCTTCAAGCTAAGTTCGAAGAAACTCGTGTTGCACTAGTTGCTAAAATCGGTGAAAACATCAACGTTCGTCGCGTTGAGTACATCGATGGTGACAAGCTATCTGCATACCGTCACGGCGACCGTATCGGTGTTGTTGTAACTGGTGATGCTGACGAAGAAACACTTAAGCACGTTGCTATGCACGTTGCTGCTTCTAAGCCTGACTTCCTTAAGCCAGAAGACGTACCAGCTGACGTTGTTGAAAAAGAAAAAGCGGTTCAAGTAGAAATCGCTATGAACGAAGGCAAGCCTGCTGAAATCGCAGAAAAAATGGTTGTTGGTCGTATGAAGAAGTTCACTGGTGAGATCTCTCTTACTGGTCAAGCTTTCATCATGGAGCCTAAGAAGTCTGTTGGTGAGTACCTTAAAGAGAAAGGCGCTACAGTTTCTTCATTCATTCGCCTAGAAGTAGGTGAAGGTATCGAGAAGAAAGAAGAAGACTTCGCTGCTGAAGTTGCTGCTCAAATCGCAGCTGCAAAAGGCGAATAATCGCAATAGAATAATCTTATTGACATAAAAGTGTTGATTTGCTTTTGCGTCAATGAAGAAAATTCTCTAAAATAACCGCGCATTTATGTCTATCATAAGCGCGGTTATTTTTTGTCTCAATTTTAACTTGGCCCGGAAATTATGACTATCAATCGAAAACCTGTTTTTAGACGCGTTCTTCTTAAATTAAGCGGTGAAGCTTTAATGGGAGATGAAGGCTTTGGTATCGATCCAAAAGTATTGGATCGTATGGCGCAAGAGATCAAAGAGCTTGTAGAACTCGACGTAGAAGTGGGTTTGGTTATCGGCGGCGGTAACTTTTTACGTGGTGGCTCATTAGCTGAAGCGGGTATGAACCGTGTTGTTGGTGATCACATGGGTATGTTGGCAACAGTGATGAATGGTTTGGCAATGCGTGATGCGCTTCATAGAGCATTCGTAAATGCTCGTTTGATGTCAGCTATTCCACTTAACGGCGTGTGTGATGCCTATAATTGGGCTGAGGCAATTAGCTTGTTAAAATCAGGCCGTGTTGTTATCTTTTCAGCAGGTACTGGTAATCCATTCTTTACAACCGATTCAGCAGCATGTTTACGCGGCATTGAAATCGAAGCTGACACAGTAATCAAAGCGACAAAAGTAGATGGTGTTTACAGTGATGATCCTGTTAAAAACCCAGAAGCAACATTGTATAGTCAGCTTACTCATGACGAAATTATTGATAAAGAATTAAAAGTAATGGATTTAGCTGCATTTACTCTGGCACGTGACCACAATATGCCTCTGAGCGTATTTAATATGAACAAACCAGGTGCATTAAAGCGTGTTATCATGGGTGAAGACGAAGGCACCCTGATCACGTCAAAAAAAGCAGCAGAATAAATAGCAATTGAGAATGGGGCTAGAAGCCCCATTCTTATAGAATAACCCAGCCAGCTAACATGTTTTAGCTGAGGCTGGAACAGTAAAAATAGGATTGCAACTGTGATTAATGATATCCAAAAAGACGCTCAAGAGCGCATGAAAAAAAGTGTGGCAGCACTAGCTAGCCAACTTTCTAAAATTCGTACAGGCCGTGCACACCCTGCATTACTAGATGGTATTTCAGTATCTTATTACGGTGCAGATACACCATTGAACCAAGTTGCGAACGTAACGGTTGAAGATTCACGTACACTTGCTATTAATGTTTTTGATAAGTCATTAGCGCAAGCTGTAGAAAAAGCGATCATGGCTTCAGATCTAGGTCTGAACCCAATGTCAGCTGGTACAGTGATTCGTGTTCCTCTACCTCCATTAACTGAAGAGCGCCGTAAAGATTTAATTAAAATCGTGCGCGGTGAAGTTGAAGGTGGCCGTGTTGCAGTTCGTAATATTCGTCGTGATGCGAACGGTGACATTAAAGCACTATTAAAAGATAAAGAAATTTCTGAAGATGAAGCGCGTCAGGCAGAAGATCAAATCCAGAAGATCACTGATGCACACATCAAAGAAATGGATACTCAATTGAGTGCAAAAGAAGCTGAGTTAATGGAAATCTAATTTCTAATAATTTGTTTCGTTATTAAAAGCCGCTTTATAGCGGCTTTTTTGTTACTTTTAGGACTATGCCTAGATTGTGCTAGTTGCAGCATCTTGTCTTTACTTACAATTCAATATTGAGTACAAAATTCAAACAATTCGTATGGGAATTGCAGATAAAGAATTTTATTAGGTTTGCAGCGATGACTGCGCTATACTAGGCGGCGTTTTTTTTATTTAAAATAGTACTATGGTTTTAAACGCTGACGCGATTTCTCAACAATCACTACCTAAGCATGTTGCCATAATAATGGATGGCAATGGACGCTGGGCCCAAGCCCGCAAGCGCCCGAGAGCTTATGGTCATAAAAAAGGTGTCGACTCTGTTCGCAGCGCGGTGCAGTTTTGCTCAAAATTAGGTATTGAGTCTCTTACTCTTTTTGCGTTTAGCAGTGAAAACTGGCGAAGACCTGAAGACGAAGTAAGCACTCTGATGGAATTATTCCTTTTTGTCTTGAGTAAAGAAGTAAAAAAGTTACATAAAAATAATGTAAAGTTAAATATTATTGGTGATATATCAAGGTTTCCCTCAAGCTTGCAGGATAAAGTGCATGATGCACATGCTTTAACATGCAAAAACACGGGTTTGCAGTTAAATATTGCGGCAAATTACGGTGGTCGTTGGGATATTATCAATGCAGCTCAGACGCTTGCTGAAAAAGTAAAAGTGGGTGAGTTGCAGGTGACGGATATTACTGAAGAGGCACTGACTAATAATATGTCAATGGCAGATCAAAGCCCGCTAGATTTACTTATTCGAACTGGCGGTGATTATCGGATCAGTAACTTCTTGCTATGGCAGGCTGCTTACGCAGAGCTATATTTCACAGAAACTCTTTGGCCTGATTTTAACGAAGAGGCTTTCTCAGAAGCAATCGCTTGCTATATTTCTAGAGAGAGGCGCTTTGGTTGCACAGGTGAACAAATAAAACAACTACTCGCCGAGAGCAATACAACAAGTTAAAGGTATTCAGTTTGTTAAAACAACGTATTATGACGTCAGCTGTACTCGCACCGCTGGCGCTGATTTTAGTATTTTATACACCTCTAAACCTCTTTAGTATTATTGCAGCTTCTATTGTACTGCTAGGTGCATGGGAGTGGGCATCTCTTATGGGGATCACAAAGCCGTTATATCGATTGGTATATGTTGTAATAACAGGCGCTTTAATCGCCACCTTGCATTTTCACTGGCCAATTGAGAGCCTATGGCAGTCTGGAAAGTTGGTGGCAGATGCGAATTACCTATTCACATTAGCTGCTGCATGGTGGATCGTGGCTACTTTACTAGTTTTGCGTTATCCGAAGATGGCTAAGTCATGGAGTAAGGGTTATGTAATGCCTGCAGTTGCTGGGTTTTTGACATTGGTTCCACTGTGGCTTGCATTAAATGTCTTGAGAAGTGCAGATTATCAATCTTCAGAACAATTTGGCTCTGTGTTGATTATGGTTGTTTTAGGTATTGTTTGGAGTGCCGATATAGGTGCTTACTTTGCTGGGAAAAGTCTTGGTAAGAGAAAGTTAATGCCAAATGTTAGTCCGAACAAAACCATTGAAGGTTTAATTGGTGGTCTGGTTACAGCAGTAATATTTGTCATGATTTTTTGTTATTGTTCTGAGGTTGATTATAAGCATTGGCTCCTATATGGCTTATTGACGGTTGTGGTAGCACTCTTTTCTGCAATTGGTGACTTACTTGAAAGTATGTTCAAACGCGAAGCTGGTTTGAAAGACTCCGGAAGTTGCTTACCCGGCCATGGTGGTATCTTAGACAGAATTGATAGCTTAACGGCTGCGGCACCTATGTTTGCGCTCTTTTATGCTTGGACGGTGACTCTATGAGCATAGCTACATTGCAACCAGAACAAGTTGTAATACTTGGCTCTAGTGGCTCCATTGGCACTTCCACGTTGGACGTTATTAGCCGTAATCAATCCAGATACAACGTTTTTGCTTTGGTTGCAGGAAAAAATGTTGATGTTGTATATCAACAGATTGTACTACACAGCCCGAAATATGTTGTGATGAACGACGAATGTGCTGCACAGTCTCTTAGAGAGCGCGTAAGCGGATTAAAGACAGAAGTCATGAGTGGCACTCAAGCCATGTGTGATATAGCAGCGCACAGTGAAGTTGATATCGTTATGTCCGCAATAGTTGGTGCTGCGGGTCTACTGCCTACACTTGCGGCAGTGGAGGCTGGTAAGAAAGTCCTGCTTGCCAACAAAGAGTCTTTGGTCATGTCCGGTAAGATATTTATGGACAAGGTCAAACAGCATGGTGCTACGTTGCTGCCAATCGACAGTGAGCACAATGCAATTTTCCAATGTATGCCTCGCGATATGCAGCAAGGAATAACGACAGGTTTTTCACCCCTTGGTATTCATAAAATATTGCTGACAGGCTCTGGCGGCCCTTTTCTTAATCGTGACATCAATACTCTATCTCAAGTTACTGTCGCAGAAGCCGTCGCACATCCAAACTGGTCAATGGGACAGAAAATTTCTGTTGACTCTGCAACAATGATGAACAAAGGGCTTGAATTCATAGAAGCCAAATGGCTGTTTGACTGTCAACCTGATGACATAGAAGTTGTTATTCACCCGCAAAGTATGATCCACTCTATGGTTCAATACCAAGATGG
This sequence comes from Pseudoalteromonas umbrosa, assembly GCF_030125375.1. Taxonomy (GTDB): domain Bacteria; phylum Pseudomonadota; class Gammaproteobacteria; order Enterobacterales; family Alteromonadaceae; genus Pseudoalteromonas; species Pseudoalteromonas umbrosa. The sequence goes on from NZ_JASJUU010000001.1 coordinate 118,669, forward strand.
CTCTGTGATAGCACAAATGGGACAGCCAGATATGCGAACTCCCATCGCCTATGGCTTGGCTTATCCTGAGCGTATCGATGCAGGCGTTAAACCGCTCGATTTTTCAACTATGAAAGACTTTACGTTCACAAAGCCAGATTATAACCGCTATCCGAATTTGCAACTTGCCATCGAAGCATGTCGATTAGGGCAAGCCGCGACAACGACACTAAATGCTGCTAATGAAGTGTCGGTAGCTGCATTTTTGCAGGGTAAAATTGGCTTTATGGATATTTATAAAATCAATGAGCAAGTGCTCACCGCCAGTGCATTAGGAGAACTAACTTCACTGGACGAAATCATGGATATGGATCAACAAGCTCGTCGAGTTGCAAATGAGCTTATAGCAGGGCAGGCACGCTAATGTTTGACTTTTTCTGGAATCTTGGGTCGTTTGTCGTCGCGTTGAGTATACTTGTCGCGGTACATGAATATGGACACTTTTGGGTTGCCAGAAAAGCAGGTGTGAAAGTACTGCGTTTCTCTATCGGGTTTGGTAAGCCTCTTTTCACTTGGTATGACAAGCTGGGCACCGAGTATGCGATTTCCGCTATCCCACTCGGTGGTTATGTCAGAATGCTTGACTCGAGAGTGGATGAAGTTTCCGAACAAGATAGAGCTAATACGCTCGACAGCAAATCAGTTTATGCACGCATGGCGGTTGCCGCAGCGGGCCCACTTGCAAACTTTATATTCGCTGTCTTTGCTCTGGCTATTATGTATGTTGTTGGTGTTCAAAACGTTAAACCTGTTGTGGGTTCCATCACACACAACTCTATTGCTGATCGTGCTGGCGTTCAGTCAGGTGATTTGTTAAAGCGTATAGGGAATGAGGATGTGTCCTCTTGGCAAGAAGTGAATTTTGCGGTGATGTCAGGATTGGGTGAGCAAAGGTTAGAGATCAAAGTGACTGATGCTAATGGGCAAATCGCAATTCGTACCCTAGATGTTGATGGCTGGAAACTGGACAAACGTGATGTCGCCCCTCTGACTTCCATAGGTATTACACCCTATCGACCTAATATCACAACAGAACTTGCTATTATCGCTGAGGGTTCAGCTGCAGAGCGATCAAGTGTGAAACCCGGTGATGTGATTGTGTCGTTCAACCAAGAGCCAATAGAAAGTTGGTCGCAATTTGTCGAACTTGTACAGCGTTCTCCGAATGAACAAAGTACTTTGACTGTATTAAGAAACGGAAATGAAGTTTCTCTAAATATCACACCAGATGCACGAGAAACTGCAGAGGGGACAAAGATAGGTTACTTAGGGGTCGTGCCTAAGCAGAAAAGTTGGCCTGCAGGGTATATTGAGACTAGACAGTACGGTGTATTCGATAGTATCTTGCTTGGCGTCCAGAAAACCTATGCTCTTACAAAGTTAAGCTTCGAAATGATTGGTAACCTGATTACGGGGCAAGTCTCTGTCAAAAATATCAGCGGACCGGTAGGTATTGCTGTAGGGGCAGGAGATAGTGTTAGTTATGGATTAGTTGCCTTTTTGAGCTTTTTAGCTCTAATTAGCGTCAACTTGGGGGTTTTCAACCTTTTACCACTGCCCATGCTGGATGGTGGACATTTGATGTATTACTTAATTGAACTAATTCGAAAAAAACCGGTCTCTGAAAAGACACAAGAGTTAGGTTATAAGCTGGGAGCGATGATGCTGTTAGTATTGACCTGTTTTGCACTGTTTAATGATGTATCGAGGCTCTAGGCTCTTAAAATAAGGGTGATAGCGCACGTGGCGCTTTGCGCGCCGTAAGCTGTAAAGGATAAAGATAAAAAAATGCCTATAAAAAAACATTTAGCTGTAACGAGTTTACTTGGCGCTAGTTTTGCCGCTTTAGGGCAAAACTCCTTTATCGTAGAAGATTTAAAAGTTGAAGGGTTACAACGTGTTGCACTGGGTGCAGCCTTAACTCATATTCCAATTAACGTTGGCGATGAAGTTGATAACTACACAGTCTCTAAAACCATCAAGGCATTATTTTCGTCAGGCCATTTTGACGATATTTCTGCTTATAGGGATGGCAACCAGATTGTTTTTAAAGTAAAAGAGCGTGCCACTATTGCTTCCATTGAGTTTGATGGCAATAAAGACATCAAAGATGAACAGCTACAAGAAAGCTTAGACGGCAAAGATATTCGAACCGGCGAAACGCTTGATAGAACAACGATTGATGGTGTTGAAAAAGGGCTGATCGAGTTCTTTCACAGTATCGGTAAATATAATGCCAAAATTGAGGTGAGTATTGTTGAGCTGCCTCGTAACCGCGTGAAGCTTAAATTTGAGTTTGATGAAGGTGATGCAGCCTCTGTTCGACAAATCAACCTTGTTGGTAACCAATTATTTTCTGATGAGCAATTACTGCGTCTAGTTGAGTCCCAACAAGATTTGCCTTGGTGGAAGTTTTTATCTAGCGATCGCTACCAAAAGCAAACGATTGAGGGTGATTTAGAGAAAATCCGCAGTTATTACTTAGATAGAGGCTACTTACGCTTCAATATTGACTCTACACAAGTATCAGTAAGTCCTGAGCGTGAATCAGTTTATGTGACCGCAAATATTTCTGAGGGTGAGAAGTATACTGTTAAAGGGTTTGACTTTATTGGTGATTTGCTTGGCAGAGAAGAGCTGATTAGAAGCGTTATCCCGTTAAAATCAGGAGAGCTTTACAACGGTTCATTAGTTACTTCATCGGAAGAGTTTATCAAAAGTTATTTAGCTCGTTTCGGTTACGCGAATGCTGAAGTACGCACTATTCCTGACATAGACGACGAAAATAAAGAAGTGCAGTTAACGCTTTCCGTTGACCCTGGGCAACGTGTTTACGTACGCCGTATTCTAGTTAACGGAAACCAAAGCACCGCGGATCATGTCGTTCGAAGAGAAATGACTCAATTAGAGGGTGCCTGGTTATCTAATCAAAGCCTTGAGCGCTCTAAGCTGCAAATTCAGCGTTTACCATATATGGAATCGGTTGATTTTGAGGTGAAACCAATCCCTGGTGTTGATGACCAAGTAGACGTTGATTTTAATGTTAAAGAACAACCTGCGGGTAGTTTCCAAGCAGGTGTTGCTTATGGCTCATATGCTGGTTTGCAATTCAATGTTGGTGTCAGTGAATCAAATTTCTTAGGTTCTGGTGACCAAGTTGCATTTAATGTAAATACATCGAAGGCATCTACACGATATAGTGTTTCTTACACAGATCCATATTTTACACCTGATGGGATCTCGCAAGGTAGTAGCATCTTCTTTAGTAAGTTTGATGGTTCAGAAATAGGTCTTATTGACTATGACTCTCGTAGTTATGGTATTGGTACTCACTTCGGTATCCCTATCAATCCGGTTAACAGATTGAACTTTAGTTTTAGGTGGGTTGAAGAAGAATTAGATCGCATAGCCGATTATGAACAAACACGAGTCTTAAGGTTAACCTTCCAAGATCCAGATGATCCTGATGGTGGCTATGATTTCACTAAATATGAGTTAGGTCTTGGTTGGTCTCGTGTTACGGTTAACCGTGGTATGTTCCCGACAGATGGCTCTCGCCAGAATGCAAACTTTACAGTTACGACGCCTAATTCTGATTTAAACTACTTTAAGTTAAGTTATGACTCTCGTTTTTATTGGCCTGTAAGTAATGACCATCGTTGGGTGTTCTCAACGCGAGCTTCACTTGCTTATGGCAATGGTTATGGAGAAGAGAATGGCTTTGACCAAGTATTGCCATTCCAAGAGTTCTACCGTATTACAGAAATGGAGCTAAGAGGCTTCGAAAGAAATACTATCTTACCACTTGCTATTCAGCGCCGACCGCAATCTATTGTTGGTCCATCGCTGCCTGATGGCACTGAAAGTGGTGCGATTAGTGGCGACCCAGCGTTTGACCAAATAATCACTGGTGGTCGAATTGGTGGTAATGCCAAGGCTGTGTTTGGTGCTGAAATGATTGTACCAACCCCATTTTTAGATGAAGATAATACCACTTCAGTGCGTACTAGCTTCTTCGTCGATGCAGCAAACGTTTGGGATACTGAATTCGATGTAGATCGTTATTCAAACTTACCAGAGCATCAATACAAACAACTTTCAGATTTCTCTGACCCAAGTCGTTTTAGGGTTTCTACAGGTATGTCTATTCAATGGATATCACCGATGGGACCAATGTTAATTAGTTTTGCGTATCCACTGAAAAAAGAAGATGACGATGATACTAAGAACATCAGCTTCAATATCAGTAATACATTCTAAGGAGTTTATTGTGAAAAAGATTTTTAAAACCTCTGCTATGGGTATCTTAGCGGCTTTATTAATGGGTAACTCTATCAACGCTTTCGCACACAAAGTGGGTATTGTTGATATGCAGACTGTTTACTCTCAATTACCGCAAATGGCAAAAATTGAACAAACTTTAAAAAGTGAATTCTCTGAGCGTCGCCAAGAACTTGAAAAACTACAAGGCGATATCCGTTTTGAAGCTGAAAAGTTTAAACGTGAAAGCGCAACAATGAGCGAAGAACAAAAAACTCAATTGCGTGAAAAAATTCAAGGCATGCAAAAAACGCTTGCAGAGAAAGGCCGTCCGCTAGAGCAAGAAATTAAACAACGTCAGAATCAGGAGTTGGCAAAAGTACAAAAAATGATCCTAGATGCAATTGAAAATGTTGCTAAAAAAGGAAAGTTTGACGAAGTTAGATTAAAAGAAACGACAATCTACTTTAACCCTGATAAAGTTAGCGATCTGTCGGATGATATTGTTGAAGCAGTTAGCAAAAAGTAATGACTAAACACTATACGTTGTCGCAATTGGCTGAGCATTTGGGTGCAACTCTTGAAGGGGATCCTGAACAGTCAATTGTTAAAATTGCCACTTTATTAAATGCGAATGAGCAAGAAGTCGCGTTTTTGGCAAATAAAAAATACCGCAGCCAGCTTGAGTCTACTCAAGCTGGCGCAGTTATCTTATCTGCAGACGATGCAGATTACTTTTCAGGTAACAAACTAATTTGTGATAATCCATATGTAGCATATGCGAAACTTGCACAGTATATGGATACTACACCAAGTGCAGCCAGTTCAGTGCATAGTACAGCTGTAATTGATGAAAGTGCATCTCTTGGCCAAAACGTCAAAGTTGCTGCTAATGCTGTTATTGAGGCTGGTGCTGTTATCGGTGACAATGTTGAGATTGGCGCTGGGTGTTTCATTGGTAAACATGCACGCGTTGGCACAGGCACTAAGTTATGGGCTAATGTGACAATTTATCACGAAGTTGAAATCGGTGAACATTGTTTGTTCCAGTCGGGTAGTGTCATTGGCAGTGATGGCTTTGGTTACGCCAATGAGTCAGGTGAGTGGGTTAAAATTCCACAGATCGGCACGGTTATCATCGGAAATCGAGTCGAGGTAGGAGCATGTACTTCTATCGACCGAGGTGCAATAGATAACACTATAATCCATGATAATGTTATTTTAGATAACCAAATTCAAATTGCGCATAACGTTGAAGTTGGTTACGGCACTGCCATCGCAGGGTGCAGTGTACTTGCGGGCAGTGTAAAAATTGGAAAGTACTGTCAAATCGGTGGCATGGTGGCAGTAAATGGCCACAATGAAGTGTGTGATGGCGTTGTCATTACTGGCATGAGCATGGTTACTAAGGGCATTTCTAAGCCTGGAATTTACTCATCGGGTATGCCTCATACAACGAATAAAGAGTGGCGTAAGAATATCGCTCATTTGCGCAATCTTTCTGATTTTAAAGCGCGAATTAAAGCGCTTGAAAATCTTACCGAGCAGTTACAACATACGGATAAATAAAAGGTACTATTTTGGCCAACGAATTAAACAGCTTTGATATTCAAGAAATCTTGAAGTTACTTCCTCATCGTTACCCTATGTTGCTTGTTGATAAAGTTATTGATCACAAGCCAGGGGAGTATCTACATGCCGTGAAGAATGTAACGGCAAATGAGCCTATCTTTACAGGTCACTTCCCAGAACAGCCTATTTTTCCTGGTGTAATGATTTTAGAAGCATTGGCACAGGCAACAGGTCTTCTTGGCTTTAAAACGGTCGAGAATCGCAGTGACAATGAGCTATACTTATTTGCAGCCATTGACAACGCAAGGTTCAAGCAGCCGGTTGTCCCTGGTGATACGATGCATTTACACGTGCAGTTCGTTAAAGAGCGCCGTAATATCTGGAAGTTTTCAGCTGAAGCGAAGGTAGACGGCAATGTCGTGTGTAGTGCAGAAATAATGTGTGCGAGAAGAGAGTTTTAAGCGTGATCCATCCTACCGCAATTATTGAGCCAGGCGCTAAACTAGGAAATAACGTCTCCGTTGGACCATACAGTTATATCGGTAACGATGTGGTTATCGGTGATGATTGTAAAATTGAATCGCATGTTGTTATAAAAGGGCCGAGTGAAATAGGCTCTGGTAACCACATATTTCAATTCGCGTCTGTAGGCGAGGCCTGCCAAGATAAAAAGTACAAGGATGAACCAACGAAACTTATTATTGGTGACAATAACGTGATCAGAGAATGTGCGACTATCCACCGTGGTACTATTCAAGATCAAGGTGTTACCATTATTGGTAGTAATAATTTATTTATGGCTTACACCCATGTTGCACACGATGCTGTGATTGGTAGCAATGTTATATTTGCTAACAATGCAAGTGTAGCTGGGCATGTCCATATCGGCGATTGGGTTATCTTAGCGGGTAATTCAGGCGTACATCAATTTTGTAAAGTCGGCTCACATGCTTTCGTAGGTATGTACTCTGGTGTGAACCAAGACGTGCCGCCATTTGTAACAACGACAGGCACGCCTGCTCGACCTGTTGCAATTAATACAGAAGGTCTCAAGCGTCGCGGTTTTGAATCTGACGAAATTATGGCAACACGTAGAGCATACAAAACGCTCTTCCGTAAAGGTTTAAAACTAGATGAAGCGATTGCCGCTTTGCAAGATGAAGCACAACAGTTCCCAGCTGTTCAGCAGATGCTTGATTTTATCGCAACGTCAGAACGTGGACTGGTACGCTAACTTAATCAGGCTCTTTGTCGCCTTATCGTAATTTATCGAATAACAAAGAGCGGGTTCTGATATAATAACGCCATACTTAGTATGGCGTTTTTTTATTTTCTAGAAGAACAAAAATGGCAAACGAAAAATCAATTACTGTCGGGATTGTTGCGGGTGAATTATCTGGTGACATTCTTGGCGCTGGCCTTATTAAAGCACTGAAAAAGCGCTTTCCCAATGCCCAATTTGTTGGCATTGCAGGTCCGAAAATGCAAGCGCAAGGGTGCAAGAGCCTCTTTGATATGGAAGAGCTTGCAGTGATGGGTCTTGTGGAAGTATTAGGCCGACTTCCTCGCTTACTTAAAATTCGAAAAGAATTAGTTAACTATTTTATTCAAAACCCGCCAGATGTATTTATTGGCGTTGACGCACCTGACTTTAATCTACGTGTTGAAAAGCCATTGAAAGCGGCTGGTATTAAGACAATTCAATATGTGAGTCCGTCGGTTTGGGCTTGGCGACCAAAGCGTATTCATACCATAGCAGAGGCTACCAATTTGGTGTTATCTTTGCTGCCGTTCGAAAAAGCATTTTATGATAAGTATGATGTTCCTTGCACTTTTGTAGGTCACACGCTTGCGGATGAAATACCCTTGGAATCAGACACCTTGGCTGCACGTAAAGAGATAGGTTTAAAAGAGTCTGATACAGTTTTGGCTTTGTTGCCAGGTAGTAGAGGCTCTGAAGTTGGGCTGCTAAGTGAAACATACTTGCAAACTGCTAAGCAATTAGTAGATAAGATGCCAGATCTTAAAATTGTTGTACCTTTAGTCAATGAAAAGCGCAAGAAGCAGTTCACTCAGATTTTAAATAAAGTAGCTCCAGAACTTCGTCCTATTATGTTAGACGGTCAGTCTTCATTGGCAATGACAGCTTCAGACGTGGTTTTGTTGGCCTCCGGTACGGCAACACTAGAAGCGATGTTATATAAAAAGCCAATGGTTGTAGGTTATCGCTTAAAAACCCTGAGCTATAAAATATTTAGCACATTTTTTACTTTCAATATTAAACACTTTTCCTTGCCAAATTTACTTGCTGATGCGCCACTTGTTTCAGAGTTTTTACAAGAAGATTGTAACCCTGATGCGCTGACGGATGCACTGCTTCCCTTGTTAAGAGGGGACAACTCAGCACTTATAGAACGTTTTTACGAAATACATAAAGGTATTCGCTTAAATGCCAGTGAACAAGCAGCAATTGCCGTTGCGGAGGTTATAGATGCAAATTGAACGCCCTAAAGTTAACTACATTGCAGGTGTAGATGAGGTTGGTCGTGGACCATTAGTGGGTGACGTCGTAACGGCAGCAGTGATTTTAGACCCAAGTAAGCCAATTGACGGTTTAACTGACTCAAAAAAGCTGTCAGAGAAAAAGCGTAATGCGTTGGCGGAAGAAATTAAAGAAAAAGCTCTGTGTTATTGTATTGCTCGCGCGTCGGTTGAAGAAATCGATGAGCTAAATATTCTGCACGCTACAATGCTGGCAATGAAGCGCGCCGTTGAAGGGCTGTCAATTCCTGCTGAATTTGTTTTTATTGATGGTAATCGTGTGCCTGATATTACAGTCCCTGCACAAGCGGTTGTGAAAGGCGATAGCCTAGTTGCTGAAATCAGTGCCGCATCAATTTTAGCTAAAGTCACGCGTGATAATGAAATGATTGAATTAGATGCACAGTATCCTGATTTCGGTTTTGCGGGCCACAAGGGGTACCCTACTAAGGCGCACTTTGAAGCACTTGCACAACATGGTATTACCCCCCATCATCGAAAGAGCTTTAAGCCAGTACAAAAAATTATCGCGGAGCAGTCGTAACCATGCCAACGCCTAATTTTGTACACTTACGTGTGCATAGTGACTTTTCTATGGTCGATGGTTTGGCCAAGACCAAGCCTATTGTCGCCAGAGCGCAAGAGCTTGAGATGCCTGCGTTTGCCATTACAGATCAAATGAACTTATGTGGTTTAGTGCGGTTTTATGGCGGTGCTCATGGTGCCGGTATTAAGCCCATGGTGGGCGCGGATCTATGGCTAAAAAGTGATGAGTTTCCTGATGAGCCTTGTCGAATTGTCGTACTTGCCAAAAATAATGAAGGATATAAAAATCTTACATTACTGATCTCAGAAGCTTTTTTAAGAGGTCATGTATTTCATCGACCAGTGGTTGATAAAGCATGGTTAGCGCAATACAAAGAGGGATTAATCTTACTCTCTGGCGCAAAAGATGGCGATGTCGGTAAAGCCTTGCTTAAAGGTAACCAGCAACTGGCTTTAGAAACACTGGCTTTCTATGAAGAACATTTTGCGGATCATTATTATCTAGAACTTCACCGTACAGACCGTGAACAAGAAGAAGACTATTTACATGCTGCGGTCGCTCTTGCTTCTGATCGCAATTTACCTGTGGTTGCCACCAATGAAGTTGTTTTTTTACATGAAGAAGACTTCGAAGCCCATGAGATCCGTGTTGCTATCCACGATGGATACACGCTAGAGGATAAAAACAGACCGAAACGCTTTTCTAAGGAACAGTATCTAAAAACACCTGAGCAGATGGCTGAGTTGTTTAGTGACATTCCAGAAGCGCTGGAAAATACGGTTGAAATCGCTAAGCGTTGTAATGTTACTGTCCAGCTCGGTACTTACTTTTTACCAGACTACCCAACGGGCGATTTAAAAATTGATGATTTCTTGGTCAAGGTATCTGAAGATGGCCTTGAAGAACGTCTGAAGTTTTTATTCCCAGATGAAGAAGACAGAAAAGTTAAGCGGGTTGAGTACGATGATCGTTTAAGAATTGAGTTAGACGTTATCAACCAGATGGGATTCCCAGGTTACTTCTTGATCGTAATGGAGTTCATTCAGTGGAGTAAAGATAATAATATCCCTGTAGGTCCGGGTCGAGGCTCTGGTGCAGGTTCTTTGGTAGCGTATGCATTAAAGATCACAGATCTTGATCCATTAGAATTTGATCTACTATTCGAGCGATTCTTGAACCCAGAACGTGTCTCGATGCCTGACTTTGACGTCGACTTCTGTATGGATAGACGAGATGAGGTGATAGATCACGTTGCTAAACTTTATGGGCGACAGGCAGTATCCCAAATCATCACCTTTGGTACCATGGCGGCCAAAGCGGTAATTCGTGACGTAGGCCGTGTTCTAGGTCACCCATATGGATTTGTTGATAGAATTTCGAAGCTAGTACCTGGCGATCCGGGTATGACTCTTGCCAAAGCTTTTGACGTGGAACCAAGACTTCCAGAAGCTTACGACGGTGATGATGAAGTAAAAGAGCTCATTGATAAATGCCGCATTCTAGAAGGTTGTACCCGTAACGCTGGTAAACACGCCGGTGGTGTTGTTATCTCGCCAACCAGCATTACAGACTTTGCCGCCTTGTACTGTGACGAAGAGGGTAAATTCCCAGTTACTCAATTCGATAAAAACGATGTAGAAACGGCCGGTCTAGTTAAGTTTGATTTCCTAGGTTTAAGAACGCTTACTATCTTGCAGTGGGCACTTGATATGGCCAACGAGCGTTTAGCGCGTGAGCAAAAGCCGTTTGTAGATATCAACGCCATTCCACTTGATGATCATGCCAGTTTTGAAGTGCTGCTAAGGGCCGAGACTACTGCGGTATTCCAGTTAGAATCACGCGGTATGAAAGACCTTATCCGCCGCCTTAAACCGGACTGCTTTGAGGATATGATCGCACTGGTTGCACTATTTAGACCGGGACCGTTGCAATCGGGCATGGTAGATAACTTTATCGACCGTAAGCATGGTCGAGAAGAGATCTCTTTCCCTGATGCTCAGTATCAGCATGAGAGTTTAGCACCTATCCTAGAGCCGACCTACGGGATCATCCTGTATCAGGAGCAGGTCATGCAGATCGCGCAGGTCCTAGCAGGTTATAGCCTAGGCGGCGCTGACTTACTTCGTCGTGCGATGGGTAAGAAAAAACCGGAAGAGATGGCAAAGCAGCGTTCAACCTTTGAAGAAGGGTCGATAAATAACGGTGTCGACGGTGAACTTGCTATGAAGATCTTCGATCTTGTAGAAAAGTTCGCAGGGTATGGTTTTAACAAATCTCACTCGGCAGCATACGCACTGGTTTCTTACCAAACGCTTTGGATGAAGACGCATTTCCCGGCAGAATTCATGGCTGCGGTAATGTCTGCGGATATGGATAACACCGATAAGATTGTCACCTTGGTTGATGAGTGTGAAAACATGAAATTGACCTTGTTACCACCGGATGTGAACGCGGGTGTTTATAAATTTGCGGTAAACTTACAAGGTGAGATTGTCTACGGTATTGGTGCCATCAAGGGGGTAGGTGAAGGCCCAGTTGAAGCCATCCTTGAAGCGCGTGAGCAAGGCGGAGAGTTTAAAGACTTATTCGATTTCTGTGCACGTGTTGATTTGAAGCGTCTTAATCGCCGTGTAATCGAAAAGCTGATTTACGCTGGTGCCTTAGACAAATTAGGCCCAGAGAAAAAGCAAGGCGGACGTGCGACATTACTTGCAAGCTTAAAAGATGCGATGAAGTCAGCTGAACAGCATCATAAAGCGGAACAGTTAGGACAATCGGATTTATTTGGCTTACTTGCTGTTGAACCTGAAGAAGTGGCACAAGCCTTTATTCAGGCACCACCATTGAGTGACAATGAGTGGCTCAACGGAGAAAAGGAAACGCTGGGTTTATACCTGACCGGACATCCAATTAACCAGTATCGTAAAGAGCTTAAGCATTATACCTCGGGTAAATTAGTGGACTTACAGCCAACTAACCGAGATATGCAGTCGACCGCAGCTGGTTTGGTGATCAACGCCCGTACCTTGATAAATAAAAAAGGTAACCGTTGGGGACTTATCACGCTAGACGATAAGAGTGCGCGGATCGATGTACGTTTCTTCCCTGAACAATTTGAAATGTATGAAGAGCTCCTTCAGGTTAACCAGATCCTAGTGATCTCAGGGCAGGTAAGCTTTGATAACTTCTCAGGCGGTATCACTATGACTGCCAGAGACGTCAATACGATAGCTCAGGCGCGAGAGAAGCGGGTTAGCTCTCTTAAGATGTCACTAAATATGGCGCAAATAGATGCGAACTTTGGTGAGAACTTAAAGCGTGTATTAGAGCCTTATAAGTTTGGTACTTGTGAGGTGATTATTGAATATCAGCGTCCTGATGCCACAGCGGAATTAACACTCGGTACGCAGTGGTGTGTGACACCAAGCGATGAGCTGATCAGATCTTTGAAAAAGTTAACTGGCCAAGATGTAGAGTTAATCTTTGATTAAGTCTACAAAAACAGTATATAAAAAAAGGCCACCCATTGGGTGGCCTTTTTTATAACTTAAATTAGTCACAGTAGCCAAAAGACATTAGACGCTGGTATCTTTGCTCAAGCATTTCTTCTTGGCTAAGCTTAGACACGCTATCTAGATCTTTGATGATCTGTGCTTTTAGGTTTCTTGCCGCTGTATCGTAATCACGGTGTGCACCGCCTAGAGGCTCGGCAACGATTTCATTGATAAGGTTGTTGTCTTTGATACGCTGTGCAGATACGCCCATTGCTTCAGCTGCAAGAGGTGCTTTTTCAGCACTTTTCCAAAGGATTGAAGCACAGCCTTCAGGAGTGATAACTGAGTAAGTACTGTAACGCAACATGTTGACGCGGTCACCCACACCAATTGCAAGTGCACCACCTGAACCACCTTCACCGATAACGCTACAAATTGTAGGTACTTTTAGAGACGCCATGACTTTTAAGTTCATTGCAATCGCTTCACTTTGACCGCGCTCTTCTGCGCCGATCCCAGGGTATGCACCTTGCGTATCGATTAACGTGATCACTGGCATTTTAAAACGCTCAGCCATTTCCATAAGACGCTTAGCTTTACGGTAGCCTTCTGGACGTGGCATACCGAAGTTACGCTTAATTTTCTCTGCAGTATCACGGCCTTTTTCTTGACCAATAACCATTACAGGCTTACCGTCTAGTCTTGCAGTACCGCCGATAATTGCAGGGTCGTTTGCAAATGCGCGATCGCCTGCGAACTCATCGAATTCAGTAAACATGCGCTTTATGTAGTCACTTGCATGAGGGCGCATTGGGTGACGAGCTAGTTGAAGTAGCTGCCAAGGGTTAAGTTCTGAGTAAATTTTTTCAGTAAGTTGTACACTTTTCTCTTTTAACTTACTGATCTCTTCTTCCAGACTTAGGTCCAAAGAACCTGAGCGACTAACAGCTTGTAGCTCTTTAATTTTTTGCTCTAATTCAGCTACTGGAAGTTCAAATTCTAGATAATTTAAGCTCATTTTCTAACCTATCTGATAATTTTTTAAAGTTTGTCTCGGTTTTATGTAGAGAGTACAGATTCAAAATGCCGTGACTCAGTTATTTTTAGCATATTATTTAGCGTAGTCTATTTTGCTAAATGGAGCTTAAACTAAGTGTTAATATTGCTTATTTAAGTCAGTTTTTGCAGAAGATGGCGCATTTTAGCGACATTTTTCTTCTTCATTTTTTAACTGTTTTTCCTTCGTGAAGGCGCGTTCTCTGTCATCACATACAATTTTACGCACATTATACTGCCCCGAACTGGATCTGGAAAACAGACCAGCAAGATAATGTGACTTTTTAAACATAAGTAGGGATTTACCTAGATTTTAGCACTAATGTCAATTAATTTCGGGTTTGTTTTATCAATGTAAAACTTGCAAACGACTTTTGTGATAATTAAATGGCAAGTCACTGTAAGTGATTAAAATTGTTTTGTTTATTGGTTTTTGCTCATTTAGTGCAAAATATTGGCACTTTTTAATGATTTCGAGGGGCAATTTTAAGAATAAATTAAATGATACTAACTGGCTGAATTTTTAATCTTTGGGTGATCTTGCTCACGATTAGTATGTGATTGATTAAGCGCACGTTGCATTTTAATTAGGATCGGGTATAACGCCAGATAATTGCATGAGGAAAGAATATGGAATCGACAGGCGTATTTAAACAATTTGCCAGTGCGCTTGAGAAGCAGTGCGGTGATCGTATCGGGCAGGGGCTTACCGTCGCTTTATCTGGTGGCGTTGATTCGGTGGTATTGCTGCATCTGTGCCAGCAATTCTCCCAATTACATTCAGGAATACAGCTTGAAGCCATTTATGTAAATCATGGCCTATCTGATAATGCAGATATGTGGCAGCAGTTTTGTACTGAACTGTGTGCACAGTTAAATATCTCTTTTCAAGCTGTTGGTGTGAGTATTGAAGCGAAAACCAGAACAAGTTTAGAAGCACAAGCAAGAGACGCACGCTATGCGGCGCTAGATAGACACGCAATGGCGAGTTCTACTCTCGTACTCGGTCAACATGCTGATGACCAAGTCGAAACGTTCTTTATTCGTTTAAAGCGCGGTTCAGGTTTACAGGGGCTAGGAGCAATGCGAGCATCAACGCAACTTAATAGCGGCCGATATTGTGTAAGACCCTTAATCGACCTAGAGCGCAAAGACATCGAAGCATTCGCGCAAACTTTTGGATTGTCTCATATTGAAGATGAATCCAATAAAAGTGATGAATTTGATCGTAACTTTTTGCGTAATCAAGTGATCCCACTTTTAACGTCCCGTTTTAAAGGGTTTATACCCAGTGTTTTAAGGTCAATCTCTTTACTGCAAGCCCAGCAATCTTTGATAGATGAAATTGCAATGAGTGATTTGGCTGTGTGCCGTCGCGATAAAAATATCAGTGTGGTGGACTTGGCAGCGCTCTCTGAGCTTAGGCAAAGTAATGTAGTTAGGTTATGGCTTGGCAATAAAGGCGTTAATATGCCCTCACAAAAGCAGCTCGGTCAAATTTTAAATCAAACCCTTAATGCCAAAGAAGATGCACAAGTAAATGTTCAGCTCCAAGCAGGATCAATAAAGTGCTATAACGGACTTATGTATTGGGTGGTAAATTCAGAAGTCACTTTGGCTGAAATACTATGTACCGAATTAACATCAGATGTTGAACTGGCTGATGGCAGAATATTGACTCTTTTTGTAGGGAAGGGGGTGCGACGCCCTTTAGCTGATGAACAAGTTACCATCCGCTTTGGGCAACTTAATGAGAAAATAAAACCGATAGGTAAGCCCGGCCGAAATACAGTAAAACATTGGCTTAAAGAGGCCAAAGTGCCGAGCTGGGAAAGGCCCTCTATTCCTATGATTTATTACAATGATGCCTTAGTGGCTGTGGTCGGCTTTTTTGTCAATGCCGATTATAAAGCATCATCAGGCGTTTTTTGGCAGGTACAAGATGCAGAATAACACACAAATAGGCATGTCTTTGGCGAATAAGTCGCCGATAGCAATTATGATATGTGCCGTCATTTTTTTGTTACTATTTTTATGCTCCGCGATCAACTTTGCGAATCTGTTCGTTGCTTTGAGTGTTGGCACATTATCAGCGGTATTATTGCTGGCGTACTGGCATGGCAGGGGCGGAATTTATTTTATATTAGGATTGGCTGCGCCCATGTTGTCCATATTATTTAGTGAGCTTCCTGATTTTTGGGCGTTAGGCTGGGTGATAAATGGCTTCTTTTGTGGTTTTGCAATTTTACTTTGGTTATTTAAGTTAAAAAATAGTCAGAATTAAAAGGTGGTACTTATCATTAGGGGATGATAAGTACCTGTAAAACTAAACTGCGCGTGCGCAATTTCTTCCCGCTTCTTTAGCTTGATATAAGCCTCTGTCTGCTCTGGCAAAAATCTCATTGGCACAATCTTGGCTCGATGCCAGCGTAAAGCCAATGCTGGTCGTTACGTCATGCTTAAGCAAAAGGCTATTGTTATTAACACGTTCCATAATGCGCTCAGCGATAACTTTGTTGGTTGTAAACGCAGGATCGTCAATCAGAATAGCAAATTCATCTCCGCCAAATCTAAATACCGCATCTGTTGCTCGTATGCTAGAGGTTAGTATATTGGCAAAACCGATAAGCACTTCATCACCTTTTTTGTGTCCAAATTCGTCATTGACCTGTTTAAAGTTGTCCAAGTCCAATAACATTAAACTAAAGTTTCTGTGTTGCCTACGACTGCGCTCTAGCTTGGTTTCAAGATATTCATTAAACTGACTACGATTGTAAAGCCCTGTGAGCGTGTCTTTTGTTGCTAGTTGAAGTACTCGGTGATACATCAATGCATTTCTTAGCGGATACAATAAGCATGTATGCAATTGCATTAAGCGCGCGCGTATTGTGCCACTAAAGCTGTATTTGCTAAAATAGACCAACTGCCCTAAATGCTGCCCTTCTATATCGAGATCAAATGTATACGGTTTAAGCTGGTTATCACCTTGGTGAGTTTGAAACAGTCCTTGATTTGAATGAAACTGCAATCCTGCAAGATCGGTAATGCGTTTAACGTAAGATGCAAAGATATCTAAAATACCGTTGACGTCTAGCGTTGTTTGCAGCTTTTCAACGAGCACATTCGGTTGTTCAGGCGCCTGTGTTACGTATTGTTCAGTCGTGAACGGAACGTAATCACCGCGCGAAGGCGTTCGCTGCGACAAAATATGGACATTTTCCATCTGGTAATTCCCCTAATTACAACATTCCCGAACATATAAGCTAGTTTCGTGCCAAAAAATTAAACTGGCTGAAAAACAGTTGGTTGCTATAGTTAGATTGTGCAAAAAATAAACCAAAACATTTCTTTGACGCCTAGGGGGCCATTTGCAGCAAAATTTTGCCGGATTTATTTCCGATAGAATCGTTACCGTCTTTATGACCGCAATACATGGTCATTTTACAGATGTTGTTGCATTGCTGCTTTGCGCTGTGATCTTAGTCTGGTCTTTTAAAAGAGTAGTGCTGCCGCCCATTCTTGCCTATTTGCTAACTGGTTTAGTTGCTGCAGGTTACGGTCTAATGGATAACAACCATGAGATCCATTTAATCGCTGAAGTTGGAATTGTATTTTTGCTCTTTAGTCTTGGGTTGGAATTTTCTATCCCAAAACTCATGGCAATGCGCAGTGTTGTATTTGGGCTTGGTAGCACGCAAGTATTGCTATCCATATTGCTTGGGACCTTTTTGGTTTCCTCTTTCGGTTTTGGCTGGTCTGAATCACTGATCATTGCTTGTATCGTTTCTCTGTCATCTACCGCTGTGGTCGTTAAGATCATGAAAGAGTCAGGCATGTTGAATATGCGCAAAGGGCAGCTATCTATAGGCGTCTTGCTTTTTCAAGATATTGCAGTGGTGCCAATGCTGATAGTCTTTCCTTTGATGGCCAGTACTGACAACCAGTTTTTAGTCGGTGCCTTAATATTGGCGTTGGCAAAAGGCGCATTTGTCTGTTTGTTACTTTGGGCAATAGGAAAGTGGATCCTGCCAAAAGTGTTTAATGAAGTGGCTCTGGCCAGAACGGATGAGCTCTTTGTATTAACTACGCTAGTCGTCGCTTTGTGTGCGGGCGCGTTAACGTATGCATTTGGGTTGTCTATGGCGTTAGGCGCATTTTTAGCGGGGATGATGCTAGGTGAGAGTCAATACCGACACCAATTAGAGGCAGAGATAAGGCCGTTTCGAGACATCCTCATGGGGTTATTTTTCGTAACCGTGGGTATGCAGCTAGATGTCGCTTATGTAATTAGTACCTTTGGTTATATCGTCGCTGCAATGGCGGTTCTGTTAGTGGCTAAAGTCGCCATTATTTATTTTAGTGCGCATGTAATGGGAGAGCGAAAGCGCGACGCACTTTCTTCTGGTATTATGCTTTGGCAAATGGGGGAATTTGGTTTTGTGTTAGTTGCTCTGGCTGGACAGCACCACTTGTTAGCCCCAGATACCGCCTCATTTTTAATCGCGCTTGGTGTTTTATCTATGGCTCTTACACCTTATTTGATGAGTGAGACTGAGAGACTATTAAAGCTGTTTAAGCTTGATGGTGATCACAAGCCCGATTTTACGTACGCAGGTATAAAAGACGAATCTGTTAAAGATCATGTGGTGATATTTGGTTATGCGCGAGTTGGACAAACAATTGCGCGTTTCTTAAAACCAGAAGCTATTCCCTATGTTGCGATTGAGCGTAACCCCATAATTGTGCAGGAGGCACAAACCGCAGGAGAGCCTGTAATTTTTGGACACGCAGGACAGAAAGCCATTTTAAAATCAGCATGCGTTAACAAAGCAAGGCTGGTGATTGTGACCATGGATGACTTCGAGCAAAGCCAAATTGTTATCGATGCACTTAAACATTATGCACCAGAAGTAAAAATACTCGTAAGAATGCAAGATGACACACATCTAGAGGATTTGAAGCAGCTCGGCGTGACGGAAGTTGTGCCTGAGTCATTAGAGGCTAGTTTAATGTTAGTATCCCATGTGCTGTATATGTCAGGGGTACCAATGCGTCGGATCTTCAAACGTGTTAGTAAAGAGCGACAAAATCGCTATGAGTACTTGCACGGTTTTTTCGCTGGCAGCAGTGATGAGATGAATGAATATGGTCACAGTCACTCTCATTCAAGTTTTGTGACAGATAGACTTGAATACTTACATGCAGTGGCGTTACCTGAGGACGCTTACGCGGTTGAAAAGACAATCTCTGAGCTGCAACTGGTGCGTCATAAAGTTGTCGTTAAGGCACTCAGGCGTGATGGTACGGAAATCCCCATGCCGGATGAAGATATTATTTTACAAGCAAGCGATGTATTACTACTCAAAGGCAAGCCTAGACGGGTAGAGCGTGCTGAACAATTTATTTTAGATGGTTTACCCTAATCCAACTCTAAAAATGCCTTTATCTCGTCTAATCGTGCAAGGCCATCTTCGTAGCCAATTTTGATCAACTCTTGTGTGTAGCTTTTTTCAAATAGCAAATAACTGGTTAAACTTGATTGTGAGTGCTTCTTTACCCCGATGGTTCTGAGTAATAACTTAACCGCAATCGGTAAATCTTCATAAAAGTCGAGCGCTAGTTCATTGAAGTTATGGGATGGGTTAACAATCAAGGTATCAACGCGTTTGAGTTCTTTGTGCTTTTCTCTTGCAGGAAGTAAGCTAATGGTGCGATTAACACGTTCAAGACGCTCCAAATCTGATTGTAAAGTGTCACTAAAAATACTATCCAACAAATGACCTGCGACCACTGACATGCCAGGGAAGTGCGGTTCGTAGCCAAGCGGCTTTTGAACCTTGGGTTGTTCAACACCAATAATGAATATTTTACTTGCTCCTAAGTGGATTGAAGGGCTAAGTGGAGATAATTGGTGAATAGAGCCATCGCCGTAATAATTGTGTTTAACTCGTACACTTGGAAATACCATAGGAATGGCACTGGATGCCATAAGGTGGTCGATATTCAGCTGGGTTTGAACTCCCTCCCGTTTGGCTCTTTGCCAAGGTTTTGCATCTTTGGCTTGAAAAAAGGCCACGGACTTACCGCTGGAATAACTAGATACGGTTACAGACAACGCATCAATAAAGCCGCGATGAATATTGCGGTCAATTCGCGCCAGATCCATCACCTCTTCGAGCAATTGGCGCAGTGGCGTATTATCGAGCAAACTTGCTGGTGGATGATTTAAATAGTCAGCTTGAAAACTGCGCATGACATTATTAGTCAGATGTCCAAAAGCACCAAATAAACTACTTTTGTACACCATGCTGGTGTGAAAGTTTTTCCAGATCCATTCAATTTTTCGAATGGCTAAATGCATATTGGAGGAGTAGCAAGCAAGGCCCGTCGAGTTAATTGCGCCAGCTGAGGTGCCATTGATGATTTTAAATGGCAAGGGAGCGCTGCGGGGTAAGCTAAGAGCGATGGCTTTGAGTACCCCAACTTGATAAGCCGCTCGAGCTCCGCCACCGGTGAGTAACAGCGCAATATGCGGTTTGCCAATTTTACATTGTGCTTTTTTCATATTTGTTCCTTCGAAAATTAGCTGTTAGTCACAAAGGTAAAAGCTTTAGGCTTACTTATACTATACTCAATTAAGGATGAATGTATATTTTACATCTTTTATAAATATCAGCCTGTTACGCAATTTTGACAAATTTAATTTGGTAAAAATGTGTCATTAATATGTGGCTTTTTGTCGAAATGACGCTTGTTTGTACTTACGTTCATGTAATTGTCAGCAAACAGATGCGAGTTTGAGATAAACTCTCGATAATGCGCGTTGACGCAGATGAGATATCTTTTAGTTTGTGTTTTAATTACTAGGTGCTGCTAGGGCATTTTCCTTAGTTGCCAAGTTTTTTAAGCTAATTTTACGGAGCCTCCATGTCAGAGCACAGTTCAACAGAACCAAGGACAAATAAAAAGCCTTCTAACAGCCAGTTACTTCTTGCGGCAATCGCAGCGGTGGCCTTGATCATTGTGGCTGTATTTGTATTAGCGAACAAAGAAAATAAACCCGCAGAAAATACAAAATTTCGACAGGATGTCGTTGTGCCTGAAGAAACCCCTAAGACCGTAGTTAACACCGCACGTCAAGAAGCTGAAGAAACCAAAAAAGCAGAGATCACGGCAAATGCCGAGCCAGAATCAACAACTGACTCTATTGAAGAGCCTGTTGTGACCGTCACCGAGCCAGAGTCTAGACCTGTTGAGCCAGTGGAACCGGTACTGCCGAGCCTTGATGAAAGTGACACCAGTGTGCGTGACTCAGTGGCAAGTTACTTGAGCAAGCAAGCGATGGAGCTATTGGTTACAGAAGACATGGTGAGACGTAGTGTTGTATTTATCGATAACCTAGCGCAGGGTAAAGTGGCTAAAAAGCATTACCCAGTAAGCAAGCCAGCTGATAACTTTATGGTGATTGAAGATGATTTGATCATCACAGATCCAAATAGCTTTGAGCGCTATACGCCATACGTGAATATGCTTAATTCGATGAGCACAGCCCAACTTGTTCGTTTATATGAGCAATACAAGCCACTTATCAGCGAAGCATATGAAGAAATCGGCTATAACGGGAACGAGTTTGACTACACACTACAGGAAGCCTTAGGTGAACTACTTGAAACGCCTATTCCTGAGTCAAACTTACCACTTATCCAAGAATCTGTGACGTACAAGTACGCCTATGCAGAGTGGGAACAGCTTTCGGATGCACAAAAACTGTTTTTACGTATGGGTCCTGAAAACATGAAAAAAGCGAAGAAGCGCTTACAAGCTTTTCAGCGTGCAATTGCCAACTAGTACAAATTTAATACTCAAATAATCAAAAGCTTGCTTACTTGCTTAAACAAACAGCAAACGAGCAAGCTTTTTTAGTTTTCGCTTGCATCCCAGTAAGAAAATCGCCATAATTCATCCCGCGCCAAACAAGGCCCTCAATGGTAGTCTTATTGGTCCTCTCGCAACAATAGTTCGTGAACCTGGTCAGGTCCGGAAGGAAGCAGCCACAGCGGATGACTTGTGTGCCGGGATGTGGCTGGTAAGACTACCACCCAACTTTCCTATTTTGTTGTTTGAAGTGTAAGTCTGAAAATTTTTAGTAAAACCCCGTATAAAAATTGAATTATAACCCTGCATAACCTACTTTTAGAACATCTCGCATATTCGCTGATGGTTGTGATGAGGCACAAAATCAGTCGCTCCAGAGTAAAAAAACCTCTACAAGTTCACAAGTCAAAAGAACAAAGCTACTTGCTTAGTTGAATCATCCTTAGAGTTCGATGCGTGCTTTCACTTTGAATACTCTCGTGAAATAAAAACCTTTGAAGCGCAACCGTTAGGGTTTGAATATGAATTCAAAGAAGGCAAAAACTCAGTGACCTGCCGAATAGGCAGAGTCCAATTCAAAAGCCACAGAATTTACAGGGACTTTTTTACAACCTTAAGAATGTTTTTAATATTTAAAAGATAACGTTTTCACACGCCATATATTTGCTTAAATAAGTTATGAGCGGTATGAAGTAGTTAACAAAAAAACATCCAGAAGCTTTCAAAAATTATTCAGAAAACTTCTGTGTACAGAATTACTTTAATGAAAGACGATGGGTTAAAATAGAGCAGGTTTTGTAGAAATTTATTTAGATATTTCGATATTGTGTGTTTCTGACCAAACTTTAAGGTCATCTAATATTTTTAGTGCAGAACGGCCAAAATCTGTCAGCTCATATGTCACCGCTATCGGTCTATCACTAATTACTTTTCTAATGACCATCCCTTCTTCTTCTAATTCTTTTAAGCGTTGATCGACCATTTTTTTAGTAGCCCCACCTAACATTCTAGATAAATCATTGAATCTGACAGGCTCATCTTTCAAATGGTAGATAATTGAACCCTTCCATTTACCGCCGATTAAACGCATGCCTTTTTCTATCGCACAAGGCTCCATACATGCGTTATAAACTTTTTTTCTTCCCTTACTATCTGTTTTTAATGAACTTTCCACGAAACCCCTCTTATTTAGCCTAGGTTACTAAAAGTATACTAATTGATTGTTGTTAAAAGGTACCTAAAATATACCATAAATAACCGTACAAAATAAATTTTAATTTTGGAGTAAACACAAATGAGCAATATTTTAATCATCAATGGTCATCAGTATTACCCTTTTTCTGAAGGTAAGCTTAACAGTACCTTAGTAGATAAAGCTGCAAGCTTATTGAACGCAAAAGGTCACAATACGCGCATAGTAACAATGTCTGAAACGATAGATGTTGAAAAAGAACTAGAGAACCATCAGTGGGCGGATTTCGTTATTTTCCAATCACCAATTAATTGGATGGGGGTTACTTGGTCTTTTAAAAAATATATGGATGAAGTGTATACAGCAGGAATGGGCGGTGCTTTATGTCATGGTGACGGTCGCCACCATGACTCACCTAAAGAAAACTATGGTATGGGTGGCACACTAATGAATACGAAATACATGATGTCATTGACTTTCAATGCGCCAGAAGAGTCATTTAATGACGAAACTGAGTTCTTTGATGGCAAATCTGTTGATGATCTTCTGTTCCCTATGCATATGAACTTCAAGTTCTTTGGTATGAAGCCAATGGAAACATTTGCATGCTTTGACGTGATGAAAAATGCCGATGTTGAAAATGACTTAAAACGTTTTGAAGCACACATTAACAAGCACTTTTAAGGAACAATCATGAGCGTTGAATATACGACTAAATTGCACGCAGGAGCTGATTTTCCTGTAATCGAAGCAAAACTACTAAATGATAATATTAAAAAATTGTCTACTCCTGAAAATGGTTTGGATTGGAAAATGGTTGTAGTTTACAGAGGTCAACATTGCCCGCTTTGTACCCGCTACTTAAACCAGTTAGAAAATGCGAAAGACCTTCTTGCTCAAACAGGCGTAGATTTGATCGCCGTTTCAGGTGACAGTAAAGAACAACTAGAAAGTCATATGGAAAGACTTAATGTAACTTTCCCTATCGCATATGGCCTCACTGTTGAACAGATGGAAGAGCTTGGGTTGTATATATCAAATCCTAGATCGCCTGAAGAAACGGATCATCCTTTTGCTGAGCCGGGTCTATTCGTCGTCAATGATGAAGGTAAAGTTCACGTAGTGGACATTTCAAACAATCCATTTGTAAGACCTGAACTTCAGTCATTGATTAGTGGCTTAGATTGGATAAGAAATCCTGCAAACAACTATCCTATTCGTGGTATGCATAAATAGGAGTTCAAATGAAAAAGGTTGTATTAGCTGGTGTCTTTTCAGCCCAATTATTTGGCAATGCGCTTGCTGAAGACTCGAAAATCGAGTCTGCGCACATAGCATCACCAAAACATTACAAACTACTGCTTGAGAATGAAGAAGTCATCGTGCTCAAGATGACACTAAAACCAGGGGAACAGGATAATTGGCATAAACACAATGCTGAGACTGTTTACTTCGAAAAAGGTGGTAAGGCGAAGATAACAACCAGTGAGAAAGACATGACTTTGGAGATCCCGAATGGCTATGTAATGTGGCATGACCAATGGGAGCACCAAGTTAAAAATGTTGGTGACACAACTATCACTGCAATTATCGTTGAAAAGAGAAAATGATGTCAAAGACACAAATTAACATTGATATCGTTTCTGATGTGGTTTGTCCTTGGTGTGTAATTGGCTATGGTCGCTTAAAAGCGGCATTAGCCAATTTTTATACTAAATTCGACATTAATATTGTTTGGCACCCCTACGAGCTTAATCCCAATATGCCAAAAGAAGGTGAAAACCTAAGACAACATTTGTCGAAAAAGTATGGTACTACATTAGAGGGCAGCATTAGAGCCAGAGCCATGTTGACTGAAGAAGGAAGAAAAGTCGGCTTCAAGTTTAACTACTTTGATGAAATGAAAATGCTTAATACACATCAATGTCATCAACTGCTTCACTGGGCCAAAGAAAGTGATTTTCAAAACCAATTAGCAGAGGCATTTTTTGAGCATTTCTTTAGTAATAGAGGTACTTTTACAGAGCCAGAACTTATTCATATCGTGGGTAAAGTTGGCTTGAATACCGAGCAAGCACAGTCAGTATTAGCTAATAACTCATGTACTGAAGAAGTGAAGTTAAGCGAAGCGCACTGGCATCGAAATGGAATACATGGCGTGCCATTATTTATTTTTAACAGTGAAAAAGCACTATCAGGTGCGCAAGAAGTCGCAACCTTTGAAAATGTACTTAATCAATATTTAAAATAGAGACAACTTATCATGTTTACTTATTATGAACCGGATACGGCTCCAGAAGAGTCGAAACTACTAATGGAGCAATCTTTAGCAGGTTTTGGCATGATCCCAAACCTTCACAAAATTTTAGCTGAAGCGCCAGCAACATATAAAGCGTATAACCAAACCTTTACAAGCTTCATGAAAGAAACAACGTTTAGCCCAGTTGAGCAACAAGTTGTTTTCATGACGTCAAACTTTGAGAATAATTGCCACTATTGTGTTCCGGGCCATACATGGATGATGAAGTCATCTAAAATGCCAGATGATGTTATTGAAGCTTTGAGAAATGGCACTGTTCTACCAGACGCAAAACTTCAAGCGCTTCATAATTTCACAAAAGCCTTATTAGACAACCGAGGTCACATTGGTGACGCTAAGTTAAATGAGTTTTTGAATGCTGGATATACTAAGCGCCAAGCTTTGGAAGTGCTCACCGGACTGGCATCAAAACTAATCTCAAACTTCACAAACGCATTAACGCATACAAAAGTGGACGATGCTATGAAGCCTTACGCATGGGAAAAGCCGGAGAAATAGTATGTCACTAGAAAATCATCCGATGTGGCGATTGCCAAAGCACCACTTAGATCATGATGATGCCCATGACCATGTGCATTGGGTTGAGCTATTTTATGATCTGATCCATGTGGTCATAATTTTCTTACTTGGAAACTTTTTAAGTGACCACTTGAGTGTGGATGGTTTCATAGCGTTTGCGGGACTATTTATCGCTGTGTGGTTCGCCTGGGCAGACTCTAGCGTATATAACTCGCTGTATGTCAGCACTGACGTAAAACATAGACTCATTATGTCTTGCCAAATTGTAAGCGCAATGGTGATGGCTGCGTCGATTCCACATGTTTTAGATAAGGGCTGGATGTATTTTGCCCTTGCTTATGCCGCCAATAGAATGATCACCGCCTATTTGTATCACAGAACAAATAGGCTTGGTGTTGAAGCAACAGTGCTTTCACAAACAGTAAGCCGCAACTTCTTTGTTCTTGCTATCGTATTCGCAATAAGTGCTTTTCTACCTGAACCATATAATTTTGCGGTATTTGCACTTGCCATACTTTCGATCCAACTCCTGTATATGCTTCCAAAAGTTGGGGTTTTAGAATGCAAACGATTTTTACCTAGACTAGGGCACATGTCTGAGCGTTTTGCTCTACTACTTCTCATTGTTGTTGGCGAAGGGTTCTTTAAACTCGTGATCACTCTTTCCGAAAAAGGCGTTTATAAAGTCACTCCAGAGGTACTGTTTAACTTTATGTTTGGAGGTATAGCGGTATTTGTTCAATGCTGGATTTATTTCGATTTTGTAGGCAATGGAAAACCTAAAAATCAAAGAAAGTGGACGCTAGTTAGCTGGTGGTTAGCGCATTTGTTTCTAATGCTGTCTGCTGTGATGGTGGGTGTTGCGCTGGCTGGTGAAGTAAAAGTAGGATTTTGGGACCCATACCCGCTCAAATATGGCGCCATAGGTTGTATCGGACTTGCCTCATATTTACTCTGTCTACTTTGGATTCAATTTAATATCGAAGAACGCATTGCCCATCGATTTGCTACCGCAAAAGTACGAATGTTTGGTGTTGTTTTAGCTTTAGTAACATTATTGGTCCTACCCTACGTGCCAGCTCTAGTAGGTAACCTTTTATGGGGTACAGCTTTAATCTCTCAAATAGCAATTCCGGTAACAAGAGCATACATCACCTTTTCCAAAGAAGAACAGGATAATGCCTAAGAATTGCGCACTAACGGTTAACTCAATGATTAGCGGGAATAATTGATGGACAAGGCACTTACAACTAGAAAAAAGGTATATGATATCCTTGAACATGGGTTCGATGGTTCAAGTACTAGCCGATTATTTAGCGGCTTTATCGTGTTGCTCATCATTTTAAACGTAAGTGCCATCATTCTTGAATCTTATAAACCAATAGGAGAAATGTATCATCAAGAGTTTCTCTTGTTTAACATTTTTTCTGTTGTTGTGTTTACGCTGGAGTATTTCGCGAGAATATGGGTTTCTGTTGAGTCACCGCTCAGTGAGTGTTCTGGACCAACAAAATCAAGGGTTAAGTATTTATTAAGCCCGGTGTCACTGATTGATCTGTTAGCAATAGCCCCTTTTTATTTATCATTCATATTTGCAATAGATCTAAGATATCTGCGTATGCTAAGAATGATCCGACTATTGAAACTAACACACTATTTCAAAGGGCTTCATTTATTCATAGACGTTTTCAAAAAGGAGTTACCCAGTATAGGTGCTGCAATTATAATAATGAGTGTTTTAGTAATAATGTCAGCCAGTGTTATGTACGGCCTTGAACATGAGGCTCAACCCGATGTTTTTGATAGTATTCCAAGCGCTATTTGGTGGTCTGTAGTGACAATGACAACCGTTGGTTATGGGGATGTTATACCAGTGACTTTTTTAGGCAAATTTATATCCATTTTTATCATGTTGTTAGGTGTTGGTATCGTCGCTCTTCCTGCTGCTATGCTTGCTGCCAAGTTCGGTGATGAGCTGAGAACGCGAAAGCAACTTCTAGAACGTGAAGTAGCGAACGCTCTTAAGGACGGTATAATTACTTCAGAAGAACAAGCTGCGATTGAGAAATTATCTCAATCAACGGGGATCACATCTCAAGAACTTGAGCACGTAATATTAAACTATAACAGACACAATTCTAAACCAGTGAAATGCGAACATTGCGGTAAAACCTAGCTTTTTAGCGACCCCATATTTAAGCTTTTTGTTTAGGTGTGTAGTAAATACGTTTCCTTTGTTTCATTGCAACGTTCTCCATAATTAAGGATAGCATTGCATCCACCAGTTGAACTCACAGCTCGATAGAGACCTTAACTCTAACTCACTTTGGGGCAGTAACGAGTTACGCTGATAGTCCGCTTCTAGTACTAAGCGGACTTTGAAAAGAACACTAAAAAGCGTCACTTTTTGCAACTTTAGACTCCACTCTTATGCCAGGTTATACTTCAATCATACAGCTAAGTCATTGAAGTAATCGGGTCGCCTTATGCAAACTTATGCTATAAACTCCATCTTTTGTTGTTTGAAGTGTAAGTCTTATTAATAATACTCAAAACTATACTAAAACATACTAATTCCCTTATAAATCCAATTAAAAACTAATTCTTTATTCATTATATCGATAGCACTTCATATACTAATCTACTAAAACTCATTCGAGCTAATTGGTTTAGTTACCATGTTAGTCAAAGTTCTTGCGCAAGTTAAAACAGATAATTCAGGTTTATTGATTGAAGTACCTGTGTTGCTTAGCGAGTATGGTGTATTTGAGCCGTTACTTGATTACGTTATAAGTCAGTCGCACATCAAAAGTTTGCCATGGATGATCCGTATTACGTTTGCTTGCCAACTGTTACTTGAGTACATGCAAGCCAACATGCTAGAGAATATGTGCCTGCCCTATTTGTTTACTTTTCTGATTTGGTGACATCTAATTAAGTTATTGTTATGGTTGATAGTAATAGAGTATGTGTATGAGTCGCCGTTGTTATGCGGCGGGGGATACGCAATTGTTATGCGACATTTTTCGTGGATAAAAATGTTAGTTATTGAGGGAGTCAAATGAAATATAAAGTTGTGCCTGTAAGATCGGATTTCTTAGATAAAGTTAGAAATGTAGGTATTGACGATCAAAACCAACCTGTAGAAGTATTGGAAGCTAAAGGCGGTGAACCATGTCGAGATGTGCTTCGTGGCGCAAAGCCCGGTGAAGAGCTAATATTGGCCAGTTATTGTCCTTTCACGAAAGCAGGCCCGTATAAAGAGTATGGTCCCATTTTTGTATTGGCTAACTCGAATAGTCAGGAGTTTGATGTTAACAAGTTGCCATTGCCAAATGGATCTGCAACCGATTATTTAGGTCATACGTTTGTTTTAAGAGCATACAGTGAAAACGAGCGTATATTAGACGCTAAATTGACATCACCAGAACAGGCAGAGTCAGATCTTGAAGAGTTTTTAAGCAATGAAGAGGTAAGCTTTGTGATTGCAAGATATGCTGCTTATGGTTGTTACAGTTTCAGAGTTGAACGTGCGGCATAGCTTACAATTTGATAGGTGGTAAAGTTTACTGTGTCACTTTATGCTTTGGGTTTCATGGAGCTGTTTATTTTGACAATCCTAAGAGGTTTCTAAGTGACCTAGAGGTTATGAACTCTACAATGAAAGGTTCTGCTGAGTTGAAAGAGAATTGTAACGATCACTTCCTTAAATTTGAGCTTAATCACTTAGGGCATTTAATTGTCAGTGCTTGTTTCGTAGAGTACAGTGAACATTCTCAAAATTTGGCTGTAGAGTTTAAAACTGCCCAAACTTGTTTGCCTTCATTTCTTGAAGATCTCAAATTAGCCTTGGTGTAACAGCAGCTAACAAACGCTTAAGCTAAAGGGCTCAAAACAGCAGGCTTGCGCTCCTTGTCGCCCGCTATTTTACGGCGTTTATGGCAAGTGTTATGTTTCAATCAGGGTATGCAAATTTAAATGGCTCAGTGTAAAAAATGTAAAGCGGATATGGTGCCTCTCGAAGTTAAAGTGGCAATGAACAAGTCATATTTCGTATGCCCAGTATGCAAACATAGAATTAGTAGCTTTAGCCTTAAAGGTTTATTCATTTTTATCGGTAGTGCAATATTGTTGTGGGTTATTCTGTTTACTCATCATCACATGACAAACTAACTTTTTGGTTTGTGTCTTTGAAACATAACAAACGCATTATGAGCGGAACCAAAAAGCTTGGTTTGGTTCGTACTTCAATAATTATCACCAAATACTTTGTTCCTAATATAATAACATTAGGCATCGAGAGGCAGCATGGAAGTAATTGATCAATTTTCTAGTGAACATGTAAAACAAGTTCATGCTTTGTACCAACAGGTATGGTGGGGGAAAACTCGCACTTTAGCTGAAACAAAAGCATGTGTATCTGGTTCGCAGGTTTGTGTTGGTATCGTAAGTGAGCAAGGTGAACTAGTCGGCTTTGCACGTGTATTGAGTGACTTTATCTATAAAGCTGTCATTTTTGATGTCATTGTAGCACCAGATGAGCGCGGGAAGGGTCTTGGAATTAAGTTAATGGAGTTGATAAAACATCATCCTAAACTGAACAAGGTTCGTCATTTTGAACTCTATTGCTTGCCTGATATGGAACCATTTTATGAGCAGTTTGGTTTTACCGCAGAGGTCGGCGGAATACGTCTATTAAGGTGTGAAAACGCCTAACAAATTGTTTATGAATACAGCTTGCGGTCGGCGATTTGGGTTTGATTTGAGCCTAGTGATTACTGTCGCTCTGTTTGGTTTAGTGGTAGTTAGCTGCTACTTAACAAGGTGTTAAGTCTCTTATGAATATTGAGTATTACGAGAAATTTGAGAAAGAGTTAGAAGCTGGGCTAAAGAAACAAGCTGCAACTTCAGTGAAACTTTTTGTTGAGTCATTTAAAGGAGAAGAAGAGGTTCGTAACTGGGTATGGTCGTATTTACCTAATCTAGAGAAAAACAGACATAGTTGTATCCGCTACGAAATATTCATAAACCTCGTTTACCCTACTCTGAAAAGAGGTTTTGAGATTGGTGATTACGATTCAACTTTGTGGCTTGGTAAGCTTATTCAAAATATATACCAAACCAAAGGCTTATTTGAAGAACTTGGCTCTCTAGTTGATATGGATTTTTATAAAAGATGTCACGAAATAGATCCCGAGAATAATCATGGGAATAGCTTACTGCTTGACAGTATTTTAAACTGGTTTTCATATTGTGAACATGAATGGCCAGCCGGTATTTTATACGGTAATGATGGCGCAAGTATTGAGCAATGCGAAGATATAAGAAATGAAGCAAAGTTTGCTTTATCACTTGTGACTGAGCAAGCGGATAAAGACTTTATTGAGCAGTTTTTAGAAAAACTAATTCAGTATGAAACGAGGATTATTAAGGCCTTAAAGTCGGATTCGTAACAGTTAGCTCGGTTCCGCTTCGCTTCAAATTTTAGGCAACCACATTTTGCCTTTTAACAGAGGCGGTATATCTACTTGAAGTGAGGAGTTACCATGACCTATGAATTTCCAGAGGAACTAGAGTTTTTTGAGAAAGGCTTTGGCTATTCTAGTGAATATGATCAAGATGAAGGGAAATTTTCATTTCTGATGGATTATGACACTGGTGAAAAATTAATATTTACTCATTCACCGTTTGGTAATAACTCAGTCAGTGTGAAACTATTTTTGGGTGGAGAGTTGGTATTTCATATTTACAAAGAAAATGTCACGAATATTGTGTTTCAGGCTTGGGGCGGGGAGCAAGTGTTAAGAATACATTTAGCCGATGACACCAATAATTTCTTAATTTACTTTAATCCAAAACCAAGGCTAAAATATTGCGAGCCTAATATGTAATTGTGTATATAAAAAGTGCGTCAACGCATGGACTAATCAAGCTTGGCTTAGTTCGTGCTCACTAACTCAAGTAAAGCATTATTAGCCCTTTATGCGAGGCGTCATATACAAAAAAAGCGCCTGTACTACTTGTTTATTCCTAACCCACATAAACACTTTTTTTTGCTAATAGCACAGCGTTAAAAACAGCTAGTGCGTGTGTATTCAAAAACCCTGTATGACCCAATCTTTCAATTCATAGTAGGCACAGAGTATTAACGGTTGTGACGATGATTCTTCAGAATTGCAGTCAAAAACTTTGAAGCTTAAATTATCTCGGGACAAATTAGCTGGTGGCTTAAAATAGCCTTTATTGTTACCAAGGTGATGCTCAAAGAAACCTGTGCTCAGGCTGGCCACATCCACAATAGCTTTGAAGTTATTATCTATTTGCTGTGTCGATTGCGGTTGCTGAATCATCTCCTTAAAGACGACAAAGTCGGTGAAAGACACGTGATTGAGGTCTTCAAAAATGGCAACATAGCCCTTGTTTTTTACGTTGACGAAAATTTCGCTGAAATATTCCTCGTAGGCGTGCACATACATAAAGGGTTGCTTGATAGTCAGCCCTTTTCTATTGAAAACCGTTCCGTCGAGGTTAATGATGGCATCGACTTTGTCCGATTGTGCTGCACTGTGAAAAGCGGCTGCTCCACCATAAGAATGGCCAATAATGCCCACTTTGTCGGAGATTTTGTTGTATAAAACACTCTCTAACTTTTGGTTTTGTTGTTGTAAGTGTTCAAGAACAAAGAGCTGATCGGCGCTCCACATCGCCAGATCACTTCCTAGGTCAGCATGGGGCAATTCTATGGTCAGCTTAGTCTCGGAATTAGGGGGAGTGTAGTGGGATGAACCAAAAGTATGGTTTATGGAAGCGACGAGATAGCCTCTACTGGCAATATATGAAGCAGTGATGACAAACAGTTCCGGATTGAGATAATACCCATGAGATAAGATTATCAGGGGCAAAGACCCCAAAGAGTCATCTATGTCAGCTGCTTCAGCGATGTCCCAATTCAACGACCTTAACTTTTCGATTTCCGATGGCTCTATTACTTCATCGAAAATAAGCTGGTTAACTCGTGCAAACTTGTCCGGAAAAGCCGTCAGTTTAGTTTCCTTATGATCGACTACGGCAGGGTAAAAAAGCCTAACGCCTAGCTGTCTGGGGCCTAAATCAAGCGTTCTGTGGCTGTTGCGACTGTGATCTTCTAGGTGAACAACAAAAGTCCCGACTGGTTGCTTTAAAGGTAATGATATTGTCTGCTGGTAGATACACAGATTATTTTCTGTTGCAAACTCGCAGCTTTGCACCTTGCTGGTTGTTAGAAAAATAATAATTGCCACAGAGAGTAGCTTCGCTAGGTGTTCAGGCTTCATTATTCATCCCACTGTTTTGTTTGTGATTTTATGTACTGATCAGTAATTATCTTTTTATAACGAGTATTTGGTCGGAAAGGTAGTAATACCTGTCATCATGGTTAATCACTATGATCTGCTACTCATTCATAAAGCAGATATATTTCTTTGCCTTAAAAGAAACTCACTAACATTACGAGTTGCTTATGCTGATCAGTATCCAGCGTGACTTAAAAGTATGGGAATAGAACATATCTAGCACGTTAAAGTTTTTGAATAACAATTAGATCTCTAGCTACCGTATTTCAAGTAATATTTATATCCATAAATATTATACTAAATCATGCTATTAGTAAGTTCCATTATGATTTATTTGTATTTGAAAAATTCAGTGTTGAGTGCACCCCAACTCCCGCGGTTATGCGGCAATCAGCGCACTTTGATAATTTGCAATTTTGTTGCATTTAATTGAATTGTTGTTATGGTTGATAGTAATATAGTGCGTATATATTTAGTCGTTGTTATGTGACGTTTATCGCAGAAATAATGTTATTTCGCATCAACTTAATGTTGTATTACTAGAAGGAAGCGCAGCTTTGAGAATACTTCTTGCTCTATTAGTCCTTTTTTTACAAGGCTGTATGAGTACTGAAATAGTACCAAAAGGCCCTGTGTTTAATTACTCAGAAGGCACATCGAATAGCAAGGCCAACCTATATTTTTACCAATTCAATATGCCCGGAGTGAACTCATGTTTGCTAGTTGGAATCGATGGTAAGTATAAAGGGTGTATCGGGTACCCTGGTTATGCCAAAGTAAGTGTTGATCCAGGTAACAAAAAAGTTTCTTTTACACCCAATGCACCGATCAAAATTTCAAACTTGGATTTTAGTTATGACTTTGAAGCTGGCCAAGATTACTTTTTTGTTTACCAGCCGGTGAGTGAAAAATCAGCTGACGATGTTGAAATTAAAACTCAATATAACATGATTTTAGACATTTCATATGGCTGGTATTTAGTAGATAAAGAGCAAGCAATTGTTGAGTTACAACATTTGAGAGCTTGGCACAAGGCAATATAATAAACGGCTAAGCCAAAGGAACCAAAAAGCATTTTGGTGCTCCTTTGTGACTAATTTTAGTCTGCTAATTTGCGCAGGTTAAGCGTGGCGTTATATTACGAGGAGGAATTTTGCATATAATCTATATTGCATTGATGTTTTTTAGCTATTTCAGTGAAGCGCAACAACCAGCTCCACTCGCTTCATGTCTGTCTTATGAAGTGAGTAGAATTGATAAAGATATTGGCAAGCTTATATTAAAGAATGTGTTTGCACCGCAACTATTTGAGAGCTTGGATAAGCATTTTCCTGATCAAGATATTGATTGGTCTGCTTGGACTGTGAATGTCGATGAATATATAGGTGAAGATGGTGAAGAAAAAACGAAACTCAAAGGTTGTTTTGACATCACTGAAGTTGTTGATAACAATGAGTTGATTTCTTCAATTATGCGCGTTTCTATGACTAGATTTCAAGCGGCCATGAAATTTTATTCAAAACCAAACAATGAACAAATTCCACAAAGCAAAATAGAATCAATGCTTGATCGTTATGAAGACTTGCTTAAAAACCCAAAATTTAAACAAACCATGAAAGATGCATTGGAACATAACAATCAAGTTCAGCCGGCGCTAAACAGCGGCTCGGCAAATTAGGGTGCTATATGCTACTGAGATGATTGATTAACCTGTTTATTCAAATAATTGTGGCTATCCTTTTCTTCTGCATGATAGTCGTTCGAACTTAGGTTCTATTTAAACAAACAATAAAGCACTATTTATCATTCACTCTCACAAAATGATGGTAGCTATAATTATTCATTCATGAGTGATGGTAAAACAAGAATAGAAATTTGTGATTATAGTTAGCAAAAGTAATTTGCTAGGTTGCAGCCAATAAGCACCTAACAGTTTAATGATTCAGCTATTTGGTATAGCTTGGGATCGCATATGGGCTTTATTAAAAAATATGTTTATTACTTGCTCTGGTGGCTACACTAAATTCATCCAGCCTTTAAACCTTTTAATCAATATTATCGTCTAAAGAATAATTTTAGTGATTTTATAAGGAAAATAATGAGCCGATTAATAAATCAAACTATATCATCGGTATTGGCTATTTCATTAATGACAGTGTTGGCTTCTTGCAAAAGTCATGATGCAACTAATTTTGAATCTAATACGAAAAATGAGCTCATAGAATTTATTGATGGAAATGCTGGGCAAGTTGTTTCAATTTCGGTTGTAGATTCAGAAAATACTTACCAATATCATTTAGGGACGTTAAGGAATGGCGATAAGCCTAACAACCAAACAATATACGAAATTGGCTCGTTAACCAAAACTTATACCGGTTTAGTTGTTGCTAAGGCTATTCACGACGGGAAAGTTGAGCTTGATAAAGATATCCGCCATTACTTTAAAAATAACGAATATAAAAACTTAGAGCTGTCCAATCAGTATATAACTTTACGACACCTTTTGACGCATACCAGTGGTCTGCCTAGCAATTTTGCTGCCAGTCGCGAAGATATTGAGCAAGGTAGATATTTTGAAAAAATATCAAAATATTCTAGAGATGACTATTTTGATGATCTTAAAAAAGTAAAACTGAATTCAACACCAGGCGAGGACTATCTATATTCAAGCGTCGGTACCAATTTAGCTGGATATATTCTGGAATCTGTTTACCAAAAACCTTTTGAATTACTGGTTTCTGAATTGATCACAAGCAAGTCTGGAGAGCGTGGTACAAAATTCAGGCGTACAAACTTGGAAGTAAGCGAAGTGACAGTCGGATCAGATGGGAATGGCAATCAGATGCCCTTGGCGAGTCCATATTGGTTTGCTGGTGGAGGATTAACTTCAAACGTTGAGTCTGTTACGCGCTATATTCGACATCAATTTTCTTCAGAGCCTGAGGTGGCTATTTCCCATCAACTTTTAGAGGAGAGTTGGACGGGTCATGGCAAGGCATTTTATTGGTATACAGCTAAAGATGATTCAAATGAGCTAATGCTCTATCAAAGTGGCGGCTCAATGGGCACATCTAGTTGGCTGGTCATTTATCCGAAGAAAAAAATTGGTATTTTCATTGTAACTAATGTTGCAGAGGAAAATACTCAACCAAAGTTAGAAGCGATTTCAAATAAGGTTTTTGATTATTTAATTGAATATAAAAAGGCGTTAAAGTCGGGTTAGTAACCGTTGGCTCGACTCTGCTTTGCTGCGTATGTTAGCTACCAATTTTTTATCGCTTCAAGTTACCGCCAAAAATATATTTGGCGGCGACCTAAAAGGGCATTTATCTTTAAATTATCTGAATAGCTTTAGGTTTCTTGCGTTTTGGCTCTAGGTGAAAATTCAAAAACGTCTGAATAGCAATTTCGCTCTTCTAAGCCTAAATCATTGAGCTGGTCAATTGTGCCATAAACCATTTTTGGTGAGCCACATAAATAAGCATGTGTCTCTTTAAGGTTGGTATGGTCCTGCTGTATGACTTCGTAGAGAAAGCCTGTTCTTCCTGTCCAACCAGACTGAGCCGACTCTAAAATTGTATGGAAATTCACGTTTTTATGCGTAGTCGCCCAATTATGAAACTGTTCTAAAAGAAAAAAGTCATCGCTATGACGATTAGACCAGTAAATATCGATATTCGCATCAGGATTTCGACGCAAAATATCTTCCGTAATACACTTAATTTTGGATATGCCAGAGCCCGCGGCGACAAACAAATGAGGCTGTTCAAGGTTCGTTTGTAAAAATGCGTTGCCCATGGCGAGCATGATCTTGACTGGCTGGTTATTGGCTTTAGCAGCAAACAAGCAGTCAACCACTTTGCCTGAAAAGTCACTCGCAACTTGGATAATTAAGCACACTTTATTGGGTTTATCAGCATCTAAACTGCTAGAAATCGTATATGAAAGCCACAATGGTTGGCCATCATTATTAACATCCAATTCGAGCTTCAAATATTGCCCAGACTTATAGTTCAGTACTGTTCCCTCTGGGGCTAACAGCTCAATTTCAAAGGTATGTTTATTGAGTGATTCGATCTTGGTTACACACACCTCATAATGTGCGGCGGGGGGCGTTTTAACTTCATTTTTCATTTTATAAACTTACACTTAATCGTATGGATTATTTAATTGATGCTAGTTTAGGTGAGTTTATCGATGAGAGAAAATGATATATTATAAACAATCTATTAATTTTACTCATAATTAAAAATGTTAGAACGCATCCACCTTCGTATCATTCATGCTGTCCATCAGCAAGGATCTCTCACTGCTGCGGCAAAAGAGCTCTGTGTAACACAATCGGCATTAAGCCATACAATGCGCAAACTGGAAGACAACCTAGGTACTGCCGTTTGGGTACGGGACGGAAGAAGCTTAAGACTAACACAAGCAGGCCACTATCTACTTAATATTGCAAGCCGTGCGCTTCCGCTATTATGCGGTGCTGAAGAAAGACTTAAACAAATCGCTATGGGCGAGCGCGGGACATTGCGGATCGGTATGGAATGCCACCCTTGCTATCAATGGCTGTTAAAAGTGGTATCACCTTTTTTAGAGACTTGGCCGGGTGTTGACGTGGATGTTAAACAAAAATTCCAATTTGGCGGAGTAGGGGCTTTACTAGATTATGAAATAGATTTGCTGGTAACACCTGATCCCTATTTTAAAAGTGGCTTAGTCTTTGAGCCAGTATTTGATTATGAGCAAGTGCTTGTCGTTCCTAAAGATCATAAATTAACGGCTAAAAAATTTGCTCAGGCTGAAGATCTCAGGGACCAAGTGTTGTTTACCTACCCAGTATCAAAAGATCGCCTTGATATTTACACGCAGTTTCTCAATCCAGATCAAGTGATCCCTAAGCAACACAAAACGGTCGAAACCACCGACATCATGTTGCAAATGGTTGCATGTGGTCGAGGTGTTGCAGCATTACCCCGTTGGTTGGCAGAAGAGTACAGCACAAAACTACCATTGTCGGTTGTACGTTTAGGTAAAAACGGCATCGCGAAGCAGATTTATTTAGGGACTCGAGAAGGAGATAGTAATATTGATTATCTCAGCGCCTTTATCAAAATGGCACAGTGTTACAAGCATCCGGTGGCAGTTAGCCCAGAGTAAATCAACAGCCATTAGCACTTCCTAATGGCTAAAGTTATTTTTTAATTTGCCTACAAAAATAAAATGCACAAGAAAGTTATAGCATTCGTTTTACCTATTTTAAATAAATGATAAATGGCCTAAACGCGGCGTTTTTCTGTTCGCTTAGGCTGCGACCCATCACCCAGTAAACAGTTTTCAGTGACAACACGCTACTTCGAAATACTGCTTTAAAAATACATCAACTAATCAACGCTATTTGCTCATAAAATAGCATCTATAAACATGGAATTAATTACCATCTTAGTTTGTGCCACACAGTAATTAACAATTCTTTCGCATTCTTGTATTCGAATCATTAACACAACACTATGAGCAAAACTCATAGAATCATAAAATTAAATCAATATTAATCATGAGTCATTCATCATAGAATGGCTTCAAGACATTCAGGTCAGATTTAATTTTAAGCTAAGGACCCACAATATTATGAGCAGCGATTTCACCTATTCAATTAAGACTATTCGATTTGATGAGCATTATTCACCTTCAAACGATACGCGCCTTACTACAAACTTTGCTAATTTGGCGCGTGGTGAAGTACGTCAGGAAAACCTTCGTAAAGCAATTAACATGATTAATAACTGCTTTAACAGTCTGGCAAATTGGGATAACCCTAAAAAAGACCGTTACTCAGTTGAAATTGATATTGTGCATGTTGATATTGACGTTGAGGGCAATGGTGAAACCTTCCCTACTATCGAAGTATTAAAGACGTACATCGTTGATCATCACACAAACAGACGTATCGAAGGTATTGTGGGTAATAACTTCTCATCTTATGTCCGTGACTACGACTTTAGCGTGCTACTGCGCAAACACAATGAAGGAAAAGATCATTTCTCTGTGCCGGATAACTATGGTGAATTGCACGGTAAAATGTTCCAAGACTTCATTAGTTCAAGTGCTTATAAAGAAAACTTCAGCAAGCCTCCAGTGATTTGTTTAAGTGTATCAGACAACAAAACTTATCACCGTACAAGTAATACACATCCGATTTTAGGTGTTGAATATACACCGAATGAATCATCACTGACAGAGCAGTATTTTAAAACAATGGGCATGGAAGTGCGTTACTTTATGCCTGAAAACAGTGTTGCTCCTTATGCATTCTTTTTCTTCGGTGACTTACTAAATGATTACAGCACACTGGAGCTGATCAGCACGCTGAGCACGATGGAAACATTCCAGAAGATTTATCGCCCAGAAATTTATAACGCTAATTCTACGGCTGGTGAAACTTATAAGCCAAGCCTGAAAAACTTAGATTGCTCTCTAACACAAGTGGTTTACGACCGAGAAGAGCGTGCCCGCCTTGCGATTGAGCAAGGTAAATGGTGTGAAGATAACTTCATTCAGCGACACCAGTCAACACTGGAAAAGTGGGCTGCTAACTTTGTTCAGCCGTCATTCTGATTTTAAGGTATAGACGTATTAATTATGAAAAAATTATTCCCAACTTCTACCGCGGGCAGTCTGCCAAAACCGTCTTGGTTGGCACAACCTGAACAGCTTTGGTCACCTTGGAAACTAGAAGGCGAAGAGCTGATTGCTGGTAAAAAAGACGCATTGAGAGTGACATTGCAAGAACAAGACCGTGCGGGTATTGAAATTGTGAGTGACGGCGAACAAACTCGCCAGCACTTTGTCACCACATTCATCGAAAATCTGAGCGGTGTTGATTTTGAAAACAAAAAGACAGTTAGAATTCGTGATCGCTACGACGCCAGTGTACCGGGCATTATTGGTCCAGTAAGTCGTCAAAAACCGGTATTTGTTGATGATGCGAAGTTTTTGCGTTCGCAAACAAATCAGCCAATCAAATGGGCGCTACCAGGGCCGATGACCATGGTCGATACGCTTTATGATGATTATTATCAAGATCGTAAAACTCTTGCGTTTGAATTTGCTAAAGCATTGAATGAAGAAGCAAAAGAGTTAGAAGCTGCTGGCGTTAATATTATTCAGTTTGACGAACCTGCGTTCAATGTGTTCCTTGATGAAGTGAACGAATGGGGCATTGAAGCACTTGAAATAGCAACCCAAGGGCTTAAGTGCGAAACCGCTGTACACATTTGCTATGGCTACGGCATCAAAGCAAATACCGATTGGAAGAAAACGCTAGGGAATGAGTGGCGCCACTATGAAAGAACATTCCCTGCTATTCAGCAATCTAGTATCGATATTATTTCTTTAGAATGTCATAACGGTCGAGTGCCGCTTGAAGTGTTGTCACTTCTGAAAGGGAAGAAGGTGATGGTTGGCGCTATTGATGTGGCTACCAATGACATCGAAACGCCTGAAGAAGTCGCTGATACGATTCGCGAAGCACTTAAATATGTTGATGCCGACAAGCTTTATCCTTGTACTAACTGTGGTATGGCACCGCTATCACGAGAAGTGGCGAGAGGTAAACTACAGGCTTTAGCCGCTGGGGCAGAAATAGTAAGAAAAGAGCTCTCTGCATAATTTCTTCGTTTGTCTCTTACATAACCAACAAATGGGTTTTCCGTTTGTTGGTTTTATTTATTTTAATTAAACGTTGTTGATTTACACTATGATAGAGTTTTTAAGCAATAATATTTCAACACTCATCGCACTGGTTGCAACAGGAGCATTTGCGGGGATTTTGGCGGGCTTGCTGGGGGTAGGCGGCGGTATTGTTATCGTGCCGGTGCTATTTTTTGTTTTCCAAGGCTTTGGCGTATCGCCTGAATCAGCCATGGTCATTGCAACCGCAACCTCGTTAGCGACGATCATTCCAACTTCTATTAGCTCAATTCGATCGCACAATCAGAAAGGCAATGTCGATTTTGATCTGTTAAAGCGCTGGGCTGTGTTTATCTTTATCGGTGTTTTGGTAGGAAGTTGGTTGGTAACACGCGTCAATGGTACTTGGTTGACTGGATTATTTGGTATTATCGCGACCTTGTCTGCTCTGAATATGCTGTTTCGTTCAGGCAAGTCAGCTTTATTTCAATCCCTGCCCGGTAAAGCTGGACAAGCGACAATGGGTACCTCAATTGGATTATTCAGTTCAATGGTAGGCATTGGAGGGGGGACTATTTCTGTTCCATTACTCACGCTATATAACTACCCAGCTCATAAAGCGGTGGGGACAGCTGCTGCCATCGGGTTAATTATCTCTTTGCCAGGCGCTGCGACCATGCTCATTTTAGGCCAATCACCTGCTGATGCACCTATCGGTACGTTTGGGCTTGTTAACCTCGTTGCGTTCCTATGCATTGTGCCTTTAACTGTGCTGTTTGCGCCAGTTGGTGCATCACTTGCAGCTAAATTAGACGCAGTAAAACTTAAGAAAGTATTTTCTATTGTGTTGCTTATCACTGGCATACGTATGTTATTACAATTATTTCTGTAGGGCCTTGCTGGCACCAAAGTTAACCTTCAAGAGTATGGAAAATCAAAC
The DNA here is from genome assembly GCF_030125375.1 of Pseudoalteromonas umbrosa. Lineage (GTDB taxonomy): Bacteria > Pseudomonadota > Gammaproteobacteria > Enterobacterales > Alteromonadaceae > Pseudoalteromonas > Pseudoalteromonas umbrosa. The sequence goes on from NZ_JASJUU010000001.1 coordinate 160,044, forward strand.
TACAAGATCTGACTCTTTTATCTGCTAGGTTTTCTCGATAGGTCAGCGACTGTAAAGTCGCTGATCTATTTTTAGTCCCCCAATATTTATTCAGTTTTAAATATCAAAACCTTCAACATTCGCTGGACCAGTGCACTTTTTTGCAAGTGAGAAAGCGTTTAAAAAGCTGCAGACAATACTTTGCTTTTTTTGGCAAGCACCAGATTGATAAACACCTCTTTCAGTTTAGGCATCATTTGTGCAACTTGATAATAAGTGAAGATATCAACCTAGCTTTAACTGAACTTTATTTATGACTTTAAAGTTCTGAATTTAATAGATAAGTTTACTTTCAGTTGTGTTTCAAACGTAGCTAAAAATTGGAGAACTACTTTATGAAATTATCTCTTTTTGCAATATCTACGCTTTTTGCTTCGCACATTGCAAATGCAGGCAATTTAGTAACAAACGGGTCGTTTGAGCAGGATGTCGTGAAGTCAAAATGGACATTACTCGATTCGGTGACAGGGTGGCAACGTGAAGGAGCGAGATTTGAAATTCAAACATCTCGCCTTGGTATCATTAGTGCTCAAGATGGTACCCAATATATTGAGCTCGACTCGACGGCTAATCACAGTGTATTTCAATCGCTAGCGACTGAAGCCGGTAAAACATATGAAGTGTCATTTCATTACTCGCCGCGAGTTAAAGGGAATAGTCAGACAAACAAAGTGGACGTTAAGTGGAATGGTACAACTGTATTAAATTTAAACGCGACGCAAAGAGGCTGGCAATCTTTCACCTTGTCTGTAGAGGCGACTTCAAGTAGTTCAGAGATCCGTTTCACTGGCACTGGCACAAATGATAGTCTAGGGGGCTTTATTGACGACGTCGCTGTAACTGAAAAGCAAGCTTGCCACACGGGTATTTTTGGTATTAATAACTATGGTTCAGCCCAAACGGGATATGTCTATAAGTTTGACTTAGAGACAAACACTTATAGTGTTGTAGCCGGTGCCCAAAATACGGCGTCAAATATTGCTAGTCACAATGGCAAACTGTATTTTATGGAGCAGCTAGACTCAGGCACAAAAGCGTCAAAGCTTTGGTCATTAGATTTAGAAACTGGTTTGCAGATTGCTGAGGTTGATGCTAAATCTTGGCCGATTTATCGTTCTACCGTCACAGCCAATGGGCAAACTTTGCGTGCCACAAGCAAAACGTACATGTATGACTACAACTTACAAACGGGCGAAAAAACCGTATTAGGCAAGATGCGTTACTCAGGCGACACTTTCTCTCATGGTGACATAGCATATTCTGCTGACAACAACACTCTTTACGTATTAACGGGTAAATCTTTGTATACAATCGATGATGGTTCAATGGCGCTAACTTGGATAGGAGATCATGGGATTAATTGGGCATCTGGTTTAGCTATTTCAGATGACGGTACATTGTATGTGTCGGGAAGAGTTTCAGGTGAAAACGCAAAAATTTATAGCGTTAATCCTCAAACAGCAGTTGCTACCTTTGTTATGGATGCGCCAGAGCATATTAATGATTTAACGTTTGTAGACAACTACTGCAATTAATAGTTTGCGGTTAAAAATATAGATGAGGTTTTTATACCAAGAAGATATTTTGAATATATCGAAATAGACTCGCGTTAGCATTCCTTTATAATAAAACCCCATCATGTATTAAGAGCTGGTACTAGGCCACGCTCTTAATACATTGCTAATACATCCAAGTTAGTTTCATTTTTTGCCTAATTGTCCTTTTTCACCAATCAAATCAAAACCGTAACTTAATGTAATTACGTGTAATACCTTTTTCATTCCATCGGTGCAAATCTTATAAGTGCTACAAACCGTCAGATACACATCATTATGGAATGTTCATAGTTGGCCAAGCCACTAGAAATTGGGATATTGAAATGAAAACACCGTCTAAAAAATTAATGTTCACAAGCGTTATCGTGCTATCAATTTTGCAGCTTACAGCATGCTATAATTCGGCAAACACGAGAACAGACACGACTGCTTCAGCAAATGCTTATGTTCAGAGTGTGCCTGCAAACACTTACGATTGCCAAGTAGACCCGAATTGGATCACGAGCCCCTCGTTTCCACAGGAAGTTAAAAAGAGTGGACCTGATGGTTCATCAAACTTTTGTGACTTTTATCAGTTTTCGACGCAAGCCTATTTGTACTTGATGTCGCCATCTTCTGAAAACCCGGCGCTGAGAAATTTTCAGGTTGATGCCAACTATCCGTTGCTTGAATTTAACGATGACGCCCTCAATACGCCAGCCAACTCTTGTGACAATTTAAAAAGCCCGAAAAGCTTGAGAACGTCGCTACAAAAGTCATCGATTTCTACTGGCCAAGCGGGAGGCGGTGCTTCGATTTACGCACAAGATGGCAATGTTGTGTATTACGACGTGAGATTTAATAAATCACTGTGTGACTTGTCTGCCAGTGCTGTGGAGCTGGGCAAAAAGGGGATTATCAATTTTCCATCCGGTACTACAGAACTCAAGTTTGCTTGGAAAGTACTGAGTGAGCATGAAAAAAACTCGAATAGCTTTGTTACCCAACAGCAAATGATTGATGGTCAGCCACAAACACTGGGATTGCTTGGGATGCATATTGCAGTCGCGACAGAGGACCATCCTGAATTCGTTTGGGCAACTTATGAGTACAAAGCGAACTCTCCGACATGTGATGCGCAAGGTGAGCAGGCTATGCCATGGCTATTCGCCGAAAAGACTTGTACAGCCAATTTACCAGACAGTTTAAACAGTGATCCTGATACGTGTAAATTCAACCAACCAGAGTTAAAGAATGGGCCTGCGACAGGAGCACCTACGAATATTTGTGTGGTTTATCCATATGGAACGGCTTCAGGTGACCACAAAGCGGGAGAAAATTTAGCTAATATCGTGTCACAGAACGGGCATTTGTATGAGGCACTTTCATCGACAAACGCTTCTCCTGATATGCAGAGGTTAAACAATTACTTCAATGTGGGTGCTATCTGGGTGAGTGATACTGCGAAAAGTTCTGGTGGCATAGGTGTCCCTAATGAACGCGGATCTTTACGATTGGCAAATAGTGTCGCTGAAACTGATTTTCAACATGTTAATTTGAACAATGAGTTTTCCAGTAACTGCTTTGGCTGTCATGAGTATTCAGGGACAGGGCAAAAGATGAGTAATAACATTACCAGCCAAAAACTGAGCCATAGCTTTATCGACATTGTAACAGGCCAAGGAAAAGCGGCAGATGTGAATGCAATTAGCCAAATTACGTCAAATGATTTTGCGGCACTCATTTGTGGTGGCGATCCATCGCAAAAAGACAAGGCAAAGCGTAAGGGCACGTGTAAAAATGCCAGAAGCTACCTTAAGTGGAATGGGGACTGGACGAATATCAATACATCGGCAGGCTCTGTGTGTGGCTGTGAAGTTGAGTAAAGCACGGGTTTATTAGTCTAATTTGTAAGGCGAGTAGAGGTGCGGTAAACATTCTCGTACTCGCCTTTTTTTATACAAATACGAGCCGTTAAAGTTTTCTATTAGAGGTTACTGGCACGCACTGATAAATTGCCATACCTGCCAGCGGCCTGAATATTGTGCAGGGTGTTGATTACTTGAATACCACTTGGCCTCGTATAAACGATTGTCCACTTGTACTTGATCGCCTCTGAGATAGACATCTTCGGCGCGCCAATTTGCAACTCCTTGGCACACACCATCTCCTGGATTGGAGTTTCCTAACCATTTGTTTCCGATACCGTAATTCATCGCGCTGAGAATATCGCCATTGTCTTGGGCGTACTCCCAAGCAAATATACCTCCTAAATTACTGGTTACTGCGTATTGGGCTTTTTTAATTACACTGGCAGGGTGGTCAAAGCCGACGAAGGCGGCATCACTTTCTCTCCAAGCATAGTGACAATCACAGTCTGCATCGTAACGGATAGTAAAGCCATTGATCCCTTGACCGTTTTGGCCGATGACTTCATTGACTACGCGTGTGTAAGTGCCCACCCCCTCTTCATCCCATGGCTGAACCGCTTTAGGAAATAGCCCTGTTGCTTGCCCGCCAATATGCGTACCTGAGGCACTTAAACTGACACCGTCAAACCCTCGTGCATATTTGGCCACACCGACAACCAGTTTGTTGGCAGGGACACTTTTATTGAGCAGGTTTTGCACCCCTTGCATGACCCCATGAGCGGCGATGTTTTCACTGTGTGCATCTAAAGAGGTATGGTGGCCAATGTTACTTTTAGACCAGCCGCCAAAAAAGTCGTATGTCATTAAAAAGATGTAGTCAAGATAAGGTGCTGCACGTTCGTAATCTATGTTCCGGACATTATTTGCATGAGTACCTATAGCACTGGTGATCGAGTACTTTCTGCCAAGTTCTACTTCTAAGGCATCGAAGGCTGCTCTTAAGTCTTGCATTAAATCGGCATAGTGACCGCCTTCTGCTGGTGTATTTGGCCATTCCCAATCTATATCAATGCCATCAAAAGCACGGTGTGCACGCAGATAATCGACAACAGACTGAACAAAGACTTGCCTCGCTTGTGGATCTTTCGCCATAGGGGGAAACGTATCTGATCCGCCCCAGCCACCGACGGAAGGTAGGATTTTGAGGTGAGGGTATTTTTGCTTTAACTGTAAAAATTTGGGTGCAAATTGCTTATCTACAGTAGTACCGTCCTCTGCGAGGACATAGTCGGGTTTATTGGCACATACCGTGGCGTCATTTGGGAGTTGTCCTGGCCCGCATGCCCTTAAAAATGCGTATAAAATATGGGTTAAATTATCGCCAGGGACGTTATCAATTGAGCTTGGATCTGACCAATTGGCAATGTAGGTACCAACCACTTTGTTGCTTGTTTGCTTAAATGGCTGGTGGGTACCAGTAAATTCTTGATACTGATCTTGTGCAAAAGAAAAATGAGTTACAGACATTAATATTAGGCCAAGTAACCCAGCGCTATTAAATTTATATACTTTCATAAGTATCCCTTTACATGTTTGTCGAGCAAAAGCGTTGTTAAAGCGCTTATGCTGAATCGTTGCGTATTCAAAATGCCGACATTAAAGCTTTTGGATATCAGCTTTTTGAGAATATTTTATACTTTTTAGTTTGCCAAGTTGAACTATGGTCGAATAAATTATTCAATAAAGGGACAGTGTTATTCCTGTGAGTGTATATCGAGCATGCATGATGTCTTCAATGTCATGCCTAAGCTTAAGTAACATGTTTCATCAGTTTTGCTGAGATGTGCTTTTTATAGGCCATCTATGTAATGTTTTACATAATGAAATTAATTCTATAATAATATTTTCGAGTTAAATGTGAATATAACTCTAGAGGCTTGAACGATAGAATTGATAGTAAATTAGCTCAGGCTACGTTTTTTAAAGGCATCGACGAGCGCCCAAAGTGTGGTAAGCGTTATGTTTTAAAAAGTACTAAGTTAAGTTATAAATCTAAAAGCTTAGAATCCCAGTATGGAAGGAAATATTGATTGGCTTTTGAGTAAGGTTATAGTTTTTATATGCTTTAAATCAGGCTGAAAGCAATTGCTGTTAAACAGAGTCAAGTTGCTAAAGCTCATAATTGAGCTTTAGCTGTAATTAAGGAGACATGATAGATAAAACTAGGCTCTTAAAGCATAATAGCGACCTAATGTCGGCAGCACATTTACATTTAATTACGATAAACTGCTTGGTTAAATATTCTTAGTTTCTAGTCATTATGTCTGCTTTGCTTGGTAAAATTACTATGGGTAAATGCGTTATATTATTCTTGGTGTTCAATTTTAAAGCTATATCCTTCTTCAGCATTACCGTTAAGTGAAACTGTTGCTTTACTAACACCTTCTAAATCTTGCTCAAAAAAGCTGTCAGTATTTAACACTGCAGAACTAAGTAATTGGCTTTCTTCGATTTCAGAAGCAACACCCCAATAGAGCTTAGGCTTAAGAACAAAGGTTGCTTTTTGGCCAAAGCCTACGATTTTCTTTTCCATCATCAGCTTGCCATCTTTATATAGTTGAGCACTGATACCGTTAGGTACATTGACATCGTTGTTTACATCAATGGATTTAGTATCTGATGCATTGCCATTGGCTGCAAGCACTACGCCTGTATCGTCCTTGCTTACTGTATATCGCTTACCAATAATAGACTCTAGCTTTTGCGTTTTGTTTTGACCACTTTGCCAAGTTGCGCCAACGCTGGTGTCTACTGGGAATACAAATGTGCTAGATGACGCACGGCCAATATCAGGTATAACACGCCAAGCAACACCTTCTTTCAAAGCATCAAAAGTAGGAGTTTCATTTTTAGTGAAAACAAAAACTTTAGGTAGATCTTTGTTCATAGATTTATTGATATAAGTGATTTCAATATTTGAAGACATAATATTTCCTTGTTGTGTTGGAAGTGTTTAAATATTAGATTTTCGATTAGCCTGACTATTATTTTTATCGTCGGCTTTAACTCTGCTGAAATAAGTGCGTTATTGAATTCTTGCCTTCGAGGAATATATGAATTCGGCAATTATGATATTACTTGAACAGACATTACTGCAGTCTGGTGTTCTGCAAGAAACGATGGGGAGTGAAGTTAAGCTTTTTGATAGATTATCTTGTGGTGCCAATGATGAGCTAAGTACGAGGTGAGTACACATATTTATTCCGTTCGATTATCTATGGTGTTTTGATAGCTTAAAAGAACGACAAAAGTAATTACATTACATAGACATTACGCGGTACTGAGCGCTTTAAGAATAACTTATAAATATTTATGACTTTTTGGGTTGTCATGTTGGCTTAACGATAATTTAGACAACATGACATTCAATGGATGAAGGCTGGCAATATGCCTAAAAAGGCTTTTTAATATAAATGTTTAAGCTCTGTTGGTACTTTAGAGGTTATATTGGCGATACGCTCAGCTTTTGCATCTATACCAACGAAGGTAGTTGTATCATTACCTGGTACGCACAGCGTTGTAGTAATAGGGCCTGTTGTTTGATTTGCTTGCGTAAAGTTAACGCTAGCAATGCTAGATGAGGTTGTATTGAGTACCGCTAAATTCATACAGCCTGCCATCATAGGAAACTTGACGCCGGTTTGATAGGTGCTCGCTGGCACACGCGCAATTTCAAATCCCGCATTGTTAGCATTTTTGGTTGTTTGCATGCTTGCTCTGCCGTAATTGCTGACTTGCAAAGACGAACGACCGTATACGTTCAATGTTGAAGACGGCTTCTCATTATTTATATAGTAAAAGTGTACGTTACTTGATGGAATTAAAACAGTTGAGCTTGTCTCTTGTGGATTAACATACATCCAGCTAGAGATCTGTTGAATAGACCCGTTAATTGACGCTCTGCCCCAGTGAATGTTTGAAAGTGTGACTGCGCCGTTCATATTTTCGATTGTACAAGAATCTTGATGATACAAGATAATGCATCGACCGCCATTAGTTTGATATTGATAGTCTAGCAATATGTCAAATGTGAATGCATTTTGCCCCATGATTGGCATAGGTACAGAGTGCGTTACGCCATCAGTTGTAGCGGCTAACTTGAATGTAATATCTTGCTTTGCATATGCGCTTAGGCTAAAAGCCACGCTAGCTAGAGTTAAACTCGTTAGCGTTTTTCTTATTTTCATTTTTTTCCTTAAAGTATTTTAGGCTGTAATAATTATATTCTGGAATGCTTTGTGGCTCGATTAACAATCCCTAATTTGGGAAGTAAGATGTTATGTTTCTAAGTTGTTTTTTTTAAGTTAAACTCTTGTGTGGTCCGGTCTGTTTTACAGTTTAGGTTTACAGTGTATTTGAGTAAGCTTACTCTCACGTGAGTAGATAGAGTGCGCAAACCATCTATGGCTTTGGGTTGATGTTATATCAGGAGGGCGTCACTGTTGGGTGTGGAGTCCAGCGCATTAGTTGTATTTTAAATTATTTCCCTGTAGCTATCTGATTTGTTCTGGCAGGCCAAAATAGTAGCCTTGTAAGTAATCAGAAGATATATTGGAGAGCGTATCGTACATTTCTTTATTTTCAATTCCTTCTGCGATAACTTCTATATTTAATTCATGGCAAAGTTGAATTAATTTAGCCAGTGGAGCAGGTTCTTTTTCCATACTATATCGATGTACCATGTTTCCATCTAGTTTTATATAATCAGGCTTTAGCTCAAAAACATTATAAAAATTTGAGTTTTTATTACCAAAATCATCGACAGCGAATCGGCAGTTGAACTTTTTTAATAGTAATATCCTCTCTATAACTTCCTGACTTTGGTTCAGAAGTTCATGTTCTGTTATTTCAATAACAACATTATTTAATATTGTTTCTTTTTCATCTAGAGAAATTAAAAATCTTAGTGTACCTTCAGATAAGAGCTGTGGAATTGTGAAATTTATAAACAATAACTGTTCAGAGTTTCTAATTAAGCCTAGCTTGTCCTTAGTGAATATCGCTTTTAGTAGTTCAAATGATAGCTCTGCATATAATTCAGGGTGTAGGTTAAATATGGTAACAGGAATGCCATGAAACATCCTAAGTAGTACTTCAAAGCCGATTATTTCATTGTTGGCTGTTGATAAAATTGGCATTCTAACAAGCTGGATGTCTTTATCCATAAATTTAAATTCCTATTATTACAGTATGATACGCAAAGTTTGTTGGCTTTTATTTAAAGTTTCAGATATGTATAACTTTATATATGCTTTGACTGGGACGGCAAGTAATTACTATTAATCAAAGTAAAATGACTAAAGCTCAAAAGTGAGCTTTAGTTGTCACTAGGCATATATGATCAGACTTAGGAGAAAACTACTTTTTGAAAGCGCAATAACTCCCTAATGTCGGGGGAACATTTGCATTTAGCTGAGTTGCGAAATGTTTGTAAAACCCAATTCGATTTTCAAGTTGTCGGTTCATTCCTTTTCCGCACTCAACACCACCGTTAATGATGTTAATTGTTTCACCAAAAAGATCACCATCATAAGCAGAAGGATTCCCAACCATAACCTCATGGCATGAGGGTTTAGGTGGTTGTGGTGTCATCCAAAACCAAATAGCGGTTTGCCATGCTAGTATTGGCTCTTGTACAACTAGGCTTGGTTCCTTTAATAAGACAGATGCGTCGCCAAAAATTGCTTCGCTAGCTTGCCCGTAGTTATAGTTCCATGATAGCTGTATTGCACCACGCCCTTGATAAGTTTGACCTGGTTCAGGTTTGAAACGGCTGTTTTGATCAGTGTATTGAGTACAATTGCCTGTTTCGCATCCAACCTCTTGAGCAAAGTGTAATCCCCAAGCGTATGGCCCTCCCGGCGCTGTAGGCCAACCGCCGGTCGTTTCGTGAGAAACATTTGCTAAAAATGCGATAAGCTCGTTTAATCGCGTATCATCTGTTCCTTCATTGAGAAATTCTGGATATTTAGAGGCTGCTTCAACTAGAGCCTGATAAGTAAAAATGTCATTTCGATTAGGAAATAGTTTGTTGTATTGTATTTCTGATATAGGAAATGCCATATGTCTTTTCCTTAACGCATTAGAGTGTTATTTATTGGGAGATTATATTCAACTAGTTTGACTTTTAATTCATCATGCAAAGCTCAGTGAAAAAGTTATATATCTTTACCCAATGTGAATAGATTACGACTCTCCTCAGAGGTTGATTATAAGTAATCATGCTGAAAATTTATAAAATTTAGCAGTTTTTAATTAACGTAATAATACGTGGGAGGAGAGTGCATAGATTGATTGTTTCTAGTGTTAAAATTAGGTTTTATATTAATTTTAACTTTTTATATTTTAACAAACGAAATTTCGCACTTTAATTAGACTAACGGTAGCGAATTTATACCTTTTGTTAATTACGCGAGTTCAACTTTGTATTTAGATGGACCGTACACAGTTTTTACGATGCCACGGATTTTTTGCATTCCACCATCATGCACTCGATAGACAATTACATTATCATTTACAACAAAGTTTGGTTGACCAATTGGCGGCTCTTTAAGTGTGATGGTTACGTTACCAACTAACTGGTTATCACTAGGCTGTTCGATAGGCGTTCTATACTTATCTTGGTCATAGTTCGCAGCAGTGATTGTTGACATATTGTTTCTCCTATTTTCAAGTAGACTTTTTTCTTTCAATAAATAGTTTTTTTACCTAACTAAAATTCAGACAAAATTCGGCTAAGGACCAAGCAAAAATTTGCTATTACAAGTAGGTATTATTTTGATTGGCTATAAGCTGCTGTGTTAAGCATGCTAAGTTGTAGGGAATGATGTCTGTTTTTAATTGATATAGAGGTTATGGTTAAATACGCTTTATTATTCTTGGCTTTCAACTTTAAAGCTGTAACCTTCTTCGGCATTACCGTTTAGTGAAACGGTTGCTTTGCTCACTCCTTCTAAGTTTTGTTCAAAAAAGCTGTCAGTGTTTAATACAGCGGAATTAAGTAATTGGCTTTCTTCGATTTCAGAGGCAACACCCCAGTAGAGCTTAGGCTTGAGGACAAAAGTGGCTTTTTGACCAAAGCCTACGATTTTCTTTTCCATCATCAGCTTGCCATCTTTATATAGCTGAGCACTGATACCGTTTGGTACATTGACATCGTTGTTTACATCAATTGACTTAGTATCTGATGCATTACCATTGGCGGCAAGTACGACACCTGTATCGTCTTTACTCACGGTATACCGCTTACCAATAATTGACTCTAGCTTTTGCGTTTTGTTTTGACCATTTTGCCAAGTTGCACCAACGCTGGTGTCTACTGGGAATACAAATGTGCTAGATGATGCACGGCCAATATCAGGTATAACACGCCAAGCAACACCTTCTTTCAAGGCATCAAAAGTAGGAGTTTCATTTTTAGTGAAAACAAAAATTTTAGGTAGATCTTTGTTCATAGATTTATTGATATAAGTGATTTCAATATTTGAAGGCATAATATTTCCTTTTTGTGTTGAGTTGGGATATTGATAAATATAAGGTTATTGGTTAGTTTGGCTATTGTTTGTATCGCTAGGTTTTAACTCCACCGAAATAAGTTCGTTGTCAAACTTCTTGCCTTCGGGGAATGTATTTAACGCGGTAATCACGTTGGCGATGCCTGATACTGATTGGCCACTAAGTGGGTAGCTTTTGGTGTAAGACACCTTAGTATTAACATCGCTATCTAGCGTCAATGCGTCTGTTACTATTACTTCAAGCGTTAAATTGAAAGACTCCGAGACTGTCAGAGTGGATACATTATCTTTGACGTCTAGTTGAATAGGTTCGTTGCCATTACTAGCCTCAGTTTTAATCATTGAATCAATGGAGACTTTACCACCTTGGGGCATGGATTCTTTGGCTTCTTGTGCAACTTGCTCTAACTTAGATTTGATACTTTTTTGTAAATTGGCCTCTGAGCCTAGGCTTTCAGTTAATGATGCTTTAAAGCTATCAGGATCTGTTACTACATACTTAGAGCTGATCACGATTGAGTTACTCATTTGATGTTTCCTTAGGTTTTGTTGGAGTTTCTGTTTAAAGAGAGGGCGGGCTTTGCCACCTAATTGGGCTGCTTTTTTTTTATGGTATTAATGTCAGTTTGGCTCAGCTCTGCAAGTCCAGAGCTTATTTGTATATTTCCATTTTTGAGTAAACTGTAATACCAGACACCACTTTGGGGGCATAGCCGGTTAATTTGGCTGAGTTTAATGCCACATAATTCTAAGCTGTTCATGTAAATTGAAGCCAAGTTTATCTTTGTTCTTCAACTTGAAAGTAGTAACCCTCCTTCGCATTGCCATTGAGGGATACTAAGACATCAGATACGCCAGATAAGTCCAATTCAAACAGACTGTTAGTGTTTAAAACAGCGGACTTAGAGGTCAGTGATTTACCTTCTTTTATTTCAGACGCTAGGCCCCAGTAAAGTTTCTGGCTGGGCTTAAATAGGGCACTCTGTTTGTAACCAACATTCTTTTTCCCCATAATTAGCTTGCCATCATTATAAAGCTGGGCTAACACGCCATTATCTTCATGAATGTGATTGATTAGCTCAATACAACCTTGAGTAGCTGCATTACCAACCTTTTCTAGTATGATCCCCGTGCTGTTCTGCATTACAGCATATTGCCCTTCGAATTGAGCTGGTAAGGTCTTAGTTAAACTTTTACCTTTATCCCAACTTGCCCTAATGCTAAAACTAGAATTAAAGTTAAATTGTGATACAGAGCCACAACCTATCCCTTTTATGACTCGCCATGCAATGCCATCAGTAATCGTATCGATGGCAGACATTCCATTTTCAGCAGTGATAAAAATTTGAGGTAAATTGTAATTCATCGATCGGTTGATAAATTTGATTCGTGTCGTCATCTTTTGTCCTTTAAGTTACTCTTGTTCTTCAATTTTGAACATGTAGCCTTCTTTAGGGTTGCCATTCAAAGAGACTGTCGCGGCGGAGACACTGTCCAAGTTCTGTACAAAAAATGATTCTGAATCCAGAACCGCAGAGCTAATTGCTTCTGACTGTTCAATTTCAGATGCTATGCCCCAATATAGCTTTCGTTGTATTTTGAATGAGGCTTTTTGCCCATATGCGACTGTATTTTTCTTAACTAGGTTGTTACCGTTTTTACTAAGGTAAGCACTAACACCATTTTGTACTTTAATGTTGTTAGTGAGCTCTATTTCATCTTTTTTAAGTGCGTTACCGTTTTCAATTAACACAATACCAGAATTGTTTTCTGTTACGGTGTAACGTTTACCTACTGAGCAGTTAAGGGTTTTTGTTCGATTACAGTCATTATCCCAAGATGCGAAAACTTGTGTTTCGACAGGGTATTCGAATCGACAAATCGAGTCTTGACCAATATTTTCAATCACTTTCCAAGCAATCCCATGCTGTAAAGCGCTAAATGATGGGATTTCATTTGTTGCAAATACAAATATCTTTGGCAAATCTTTGTTTAGAGACCTATTTATATAGGTTATTTTTGTATCACAAAACATTTTACCTCCTAAATTTACGAAAATTTATATATTTACTTTTTAGTAAGTTGGCTTGTACTTTATATACGTTTTAACATCTGGTTTTGTTCCGGGTTTTTTAATGGTAAATTTAATTTTATTTGGTTTTTATATAAACCCTGGTTTTTTCTTTTAATTGTTTATCAATCTAAAGACTGCTGGCTTTATCTTGTTTCTACTATTAAATACTATTTTTCGGGCCTGCGATTCTGTAATGTTTCTTTCTATGCTAATTTGCTTATATTCTTTTTCATTAAAAAAGTAATCGATCGCAATGTCAGCACTTTGCTTTGGGAAGTGATTAAGGCTATGTTTGATGAAGGAAACTATGTTTTTATTGAAAGTCTTCTTAAATAACTCATCTTCTTCATAGGCCTCTATTTCAATTGTGCTAGCTTGGTAATTAAGATGAGTTTGTTGCTTTCTTAATTGATCATAAAATGTGTTTTTTGCGAGCTTAAACAGCCAGTTCTGAAAAGGGATATCTGGATTTGCCGACATTATTTTTTCATATGACTTTAATAACGTATCTCGGCATAAATCTTCAGCATCATGATGGTTTCTGTTAGTTAATTGATAAAAGCAATATTTAAACAACTTTGCTTCATAGTTATGCCAAAGTTGCCAATAATTAATAGGGCTGTTCTGTATTTCTTTGATCAATAGATTACTTTTGTCACATTGATGCGTTTTCTTTTGTGCATTCGATGGTTTTTGTTGGTAATAACTTGACATTTTGGCCTCCTTAATAGACTAAAAGAAAGCTGGTCCCATCGTTATATGCATCCAGTGCTAAAATACAGCTGTTGGGGAGATTTTGTGGTAGAAACCAGCTTTATTTGAGTAAAAAAGTCTATGTATTCAGGTGTCTTTTGGCCTTTAATCTACGCACAGGTTTCTTTGCTTCGTGCATATTTTGTTGCTGATTAATTCGGTATTGTAATGGTGACAAATGAAATACTTTTTTAAATGCAGTAGAAAAATTGTTTGAGTCTGGGTAACCCACTTGTTCAGATATTTGAGTAATGTTGAGTTCGCTAGACTCTAAAAGCTCCGCGGCTTTTTTCATGCGCTGTTCGCGTAACCAGACAAATACAGTTGCTCCAAAGTAAGATTTAAAGGCGTAATTGAGCTTATTTCTGTTTGTGCCAACTTTTTTTGTGAGCGCTTTGAGAGTTATGTCTTGTGTCAGTCTAGGTATTAAAAAAGAAGTTGTTCTCTCTATGAGCTTTAACTCTGATTCAGACGTCGTTACGCTGTTGGAGCATAGTTGTGCTGCTTTATGACAGATAGTAAAGGGCTTTGATGAGGCTTGATACACTCGATAGATTAGCTCTTCGGCAATTGTTGGGTAACTTAAGTAATCTTGTATACCTAATTTATATATTGTGTGTTTGAATAGTGAGCCAGTATGGACAATTGCAAGTATCGGTGGGATAGGGATACTGCTGGCATTGAAGTATTGAGAGAGCTGTTGAGTGGTATGTTTAATAGTACTGATAGATAGATCAAGTGTATCTACAATAATCAAATTTGTTGCAAGTGGTGGACTGATATTCTTTAGCGCAACTAGATTGGAAAAAGCGATATTGTAATTTTTTTTTGTTAAAATTTCTTCTATTATTGAAAACTTATCATGATCACTAGTGATAACAAGTACGTTCTTTGTTTTGTTTTTTTATTTCTGATTTATACATATCTTCCTTCCTTAATTATATGTTTTAATTTTTAATTAATTTATATGAAACTGGTTTTTTAATTTTACTTCCCAGGAATTGTTGAATATAATTTTTGGTGGTTTTTTAATTTTTTATTTAACTATTCCGTATTCCTATCCTCCTATGGATATAAGTTATTATTAGTTTTTAAATGTGTGCATATGTCATTCTTATATAACAGCGCACTCCATTTTATTTTTATAAAATTATTCATAATGTTTTAGCTGAGCTCTTTAACACATTCATAGATCTCACTTAACTGAAATTATTTTGTGCGTTAAAAAATAACTAATTTTAAGTTAAACGTTAGAGAGCAAATTCACTATTACATGCTATTACACAAGCTGTTTTAGTTTGAGAGGGAGTGGGGGGTTAAAGAAAAGATTTAGCTTGGTTAACTTTTATAGATTCGAAATGCAGATCATAGACTTAAGGATCTCATCTGCTAATCAAAAAAACTAAATGAATAGTGTGTACTTGCAAAGATTTCGTCAAATGAGGAAACTAAATAAAGTATTTTTTCTGGTTTATTACCAACTTTAGCCACTCCTTAATTAAGGGGGAGGTAGGGCTACTCGCTTTTAATTATGTTTAATGTATCGGATTGATATTAGACACCTTCCTATCTTAACCTTATCTTCATTTTGGTGAACTCTTCGATTTTTGTTCAATATTTATTCATTGCGAAGGTACTCAGTTACAGTTGTAACTGCATGTTTAACGACTTATCTTTGGGCTAGATATAGAGATAAAAAAGCAACAATAAAGTCATCGATATTATTTTATGAGTCGTTTTTATGTTGAAAGTTCATCTATAAAATAATTGTTGCTTATATGTTTTATTTATTACTTTTGTTTTCAGTGATCTATGTTTTTTTTGAACTTTTATTTTTAGATAATTTATTTTTTATCAGTAGATTCAAAGAGTGCTAATAATTCACGCATATTGCGAAAAAGTAACTTCCCATTATAAAATATTTTATTTTTAATTTAAAATTCTTATATAATTCATTGGTTTGATTGTCGGTAACAATACTTTTTTATAGTGTTAACGCATTTTTTGGGGAGTTGACTGAGCGAGCGTTAATTTACTAATTTGTTAATGCGCATAAGCGTTAAAACAAAATAATAAAAAGGTATTTAAAATGAAAACAACTATGAAAGCTTTCACACTTCTTGCAGGTACTTTCTTCGCTAGCTCAGCTTTGTCTGCTGAACTTGTGTGTGATGTCTACCCAAAAGGTAATACAACTAATCACACCTGGGGGAATGGTACGTCACACTGTGATGGTATTGATATGTCTTTCGGTAATTCTACATCAGGACGTTTTTACCTAAAAAATGTAACTAAGCCTATTAAAGAAGTTCAGTGGAGTGGTTCAGCTCGTTGTAGTGGCGGCACGAGCTGTAATGTAACTATACGTGCCTATGCAGGTGCTTCAGCGTCGGCATTAATTCTTTATAAAGATGGTACATGGGAAAGAACAAATACAGCTTATGCGACTTATGAAACAGGCTATTAATTTATCGGCTTTACGCCTAGCTAATACAGTTTAATTTGGTTAACCCCAGTGAGTTTTTGAACTCCGCGTCTAGGGGGAGCTTAAATAAGCTCGCCCCTAAATTTGAATTGATAACATTTAAATGATTAATTACTGAATATCAGTTAAAGGCTTTTAGGCACTATTAAGCGCTAAACGTACCTTTTATATCTTATTTGTTTAAACCAGAGATAGCCTTCTTTCTAATGTTTCTAAAGTAGGTATAGTTTCTATAACTTACAACGAAGCAAAAATAACAAGCTCATAGCTGTAGTCATCTAACGCGCATGTTTTTTGAAATACAGCAAGTTATATATTACGTTTTAGCTCATCGTTAAATTTAAAGAAGGTATGGTACTTGATGTATTCTAACTCCCACTACTTAGCGACTTGCTTGTTATCTATAGCGCTTTTTGTATTAGCTGCTTGTGGAGGCAGCTCTAATTCACAAGAAACCACTTCGCAAGAGCTTGTAAGCCAGTTTGCTCCTGGTGAAAGGCTTCAATTGAAGCCAATCGATTCTAGCTATACAGGTGTGTCTTATCCCTTAAAACTCTATCTACCACACAACCATTCATCCAATAGAAAGTTTCCGGTAATTTATATTCTTGATGCCGAGTGGCAGTTTGAGACCGTGGCGGATAGTGTAGATAAAAATCAATTAGAAGTGATCCTTGTTGGCATTGAAAACTACGTGGATGCTGATTATAAGCATAGAGAAATGTATTCACAGTGGCCACTTGCCAAAGATTATTTTGACTTTTTAACAGTTGAGTTATTGCCCTCAATAGAGAAGGACTACTCAATTGACGAGACGAATCGTACTGTGATGGGACATTCTTTAACTGGATTATTTGTAGGAATTGCACTGTTGATAGACAGCCCTCAGCAACCTTATTTTCATCGTCATGTATCATTTGATGGCAGCTTTTGGGCGCATAGGGATGTAACACCGCAATTAGTTAACGATAGGCTTTCATTGGATCAAACTCTCAATAGCAGGGTAATTTTGGTTGCGGCGACAGCATATCCCAATAATGCCAGATATGTGAGCTGGTTTGAGCAGTTATTAACTGTTGCAAGGTTCTCTCAGTTAGAGCTTGATAGATATGAATATGACAGAGCACATATACCCGTTGTAGCGTATTCAATGGATGATGTAATAAACGCGCTATATTAAGAATCAGGCAATTAAGCTTGATATCTATATAAAAGGTTATATTAATATAGCCTTTTATAAATTTTGAACAATTGGTTGTCATACTGGGTGTTAGCTATGGTTCATCCGTAAACTTAAAAAAGCCACTGTTATTGAGTGTATGGTTTATATTTATGTGAGATGGCTTTGTTTATAATTACGTTTATTTAGAGCTGGTTGACACTAATTTAAGGTAGTGCTTTTTTATGGGTATTAAATTTTCTCTTTTTTTATGCTTTATTTATTTTTGTTTTAGCACTTTTTGCCATGCTGATATAAAGCCTCGGTTACAGAAGTTTGACGGCGGTTACCTTGAATATATTGATATGGGCAGTGGGGAATTCACTATCGTAATTGAGTCAGGAATTGGCATGGGGACGCAATATTGGTTACCTGTATTACCGGAGCTGAAAAAGCTGAATCAACGCGTAATTATATATTCACGTGCAGGTATTGGTGAATCGACAAACAGGTCGAACGTATCATTACAAAGCTCCAATAAGCGCTTAAAGGCTTTACTGGCTGCACTTAATATACAAGATAATATTATTTTGTTAGGCCACTCTTATGGCGGGTTACATGCAAGGCAATATGCGACTGCATATTCTGAGCAGGTCAAGGGTTTGGTATTGCTTGATCCAAGCCATGAAGCGTTTTTATCAGAATTAAATCGACTTAATTTCGATTGGTCACAAAGGGACAATCAAAAGTTAAATAAAATGATGCACCAAAATGCCGAATGGCAGGTCTTACAGCAGCAATATACTAAAAGTACCATGTTGGATAAAGGTAAGATATTAATGATCCCTACAGTCATTGTTTCATCTAGTATGAAAGGGGAAAGCGATTGGTGGATAGGGCACAGCACCGCAGGGAAAGCTAAGTGGCGGACTTTGCACGCATCACTTATCGTTGAGAATCCAAATTCGATGCATCTAGTGTCGAGTTCAGTCAGTCATAATATACCACTGGATGATCCCAAGCTTGTCGTATCTGCCATTAGAATTTTAGTAGAAATGTTGTAGTGGTTTTTTGATATGTCTTCAGCGAGCCTTTATACAGTTTGCCTCTTTTGCTATCAATATTTGGTTGCAGTCTGTAGAGGTTTTCGCCTTCAATAATTATTGACTTATTCGGAATAATTATCAGTGTAAGAATTATCCTTGCACTAACGACAAAGAATGCACCATTTTTACTTTAATTTGGCTCTCATGAGGAAAAATAGCGCAAAGTTATAACGTTAAAGCACGAGTTTTATATTTTTTATTTACATAATAAATCATTAGATTTTTTGTGGTAATCTTATCTGTACCTTTAATAAAAACCCAAAAATAAGCACTTAAGTACTATTCTTGGGTTTTGTTGGTGGTTGTTCTCAAAATAGGCCCTAAATTTCTTTTCCATACAAATCAGATGAGTATGCTTTTTCATCAAAATTATTTTGGAACGATGCTGAAAATCGCTTTTGTTGTATTGCGTTTTGTGTATGATTCGAACAAATATTCTACACAGAACATAGGTAGATCTTCGTTAGATTTGAGGGCAGTACTTTTGAACATCAACCGACTACTAAGCAACATAAAGGTTGCGAATAAATTACGATTGGGCACCTTAGTGGCCATTACAATTATCATAGGTATTCAGTTTTCAGCGGCTAACAAGCTAAGAGAAAACATGATCTCTGAACGTAAAGATCAAGCGATAAATCTCATTGAAACACTCAGCTCACAGGTGAGTGCAATCGCAAGTCTTCCAAACGTGAGTGAAAAAGAACGCCAAGCTCAAGCGAAACAGCTGGTTAATAGTGCTCGCTATGCTGATTCTGGTTATTATTTTTTATTCGATACAAATGGGGACATGGTAGCTCATGCGATTAAGCCGCAGTTAAATGGCTTGTCTATGACGAACCATAAAGAGGAGTTTATCTCTTTTGCATTTCGCGCATTCGTTGACAAGGTGGAAAAGCAGGGGGCGGGTTTTGTTGAATACGCTTGGCCTAAGCCTAATTCTCGAGAAGTCACCAGTAAAGTGTCTTATATCAAGCGCCAGTCTGACTGGGGTTGGGTTATCGGCACTGGTATTTACTTAACCGATATTGAAGACGCGTATAAAGATGAGCTGATATTCATTGCTTTTGAACTGCTACTTTATATTATCTTGCTAATGATTGTTTCAGGGGTGGTCGCGAAGAATATTTCTAAGCCCTTAAACAAGCTGACACGCACCATGTCATTGGTTGCAAGCCAAAAAGATTTAACCATCGAGCTGAAACATCGTGGTGAGGATGAGTTGTCTGAAATGGCAGTTGCGTTCAACGCAAGTAATGCGCAGTTTAGGCAAGTAATCGACAACATCAGTGTAAATACACTGTCTTTGGCTTCACATGCTGAAGAGCTATCAGCAGTCACTCAACAAATTCAATTGGGCCTTGCTCAACAAAATAGAGAGACAGAGTCAGTTCAAGATAAGGTGCTTGATTTGAAAGAGTCTGCAAACAGCGTGTTCGATCAGAGTCAAAATGCTTTGGTGTTAATTGATAACGCAAGCGGGCTCACTGAGCAAGGTAAACAGCACATTGCTGATAATGCCCATCAAATTGAGCAGGTCGCACAACGAGTTGAATCGACCTCTATGTCAGTAAAAAAGCTTGAAGAGAGTTCAGCACAAATTGGTGAAGTGTTGGATGTGATACAAAAAGTTGCTGAGCAAACCAATTTGTTAGCATTAAATGCGGCGATAGAGGCTGCACGAGCGGGGGAGCAGGGCAGAGGGTTTGCTGTTGTAGCTGATGAAGTCAGAACTTTAGCTATTCGTACCCATGAATCTACAGAGGATATTCAATCCATTATTGAGCATCTACATGCTGGCGTATCAGAAACGGTAGGTGAAATGGAAAAATGCAAGGAATCAACTGAAAAGGGTTTGATAACGAGTAAACAATGTGATCAAACTTTAGTGGAAATAGACAGTGCAGTGAAGCAAATTCAAAGCTTTGGCCAAGGCGTTGCAAACTCTGCGAAAGTACAGTCTGATGCCATGAATAGCATTGTTGATAATATCAATGGCATTGTGGCGGTATCTCAACAAACTGAAGCAGGCGCAAAACATACGAATTCATCTAGCCGCCAATTGAGTGAGATGTCTCAGCAATTAAGCGAGATGGTTGGGGAGTTTGAAGTTTAAGCTTTTTTTAAATCAGAGGTAGAAGTAATAAACCGGGTTACTTCTACTTTAGTTAATATGAATAAGTCTTAACTTGATATGTAAGATCTGCTTTTTAGAGCTGAATTTAATCTGCCAGTGAGTAGCTGCTTTGTGCCAGCAGCGAATCTAAAGGCGTAACTTGTTTCTGTTCCAAAACAAGCTAGAAAATTTTGTACAAAGGGCTAACAACAGCGTTTGCGCCTTGCTGTAAAACATGAGTATATATTTGCGTGGTCTTCACATCAGAATGATCAAGTTGAGCTTGCACGGTTCTGGTGTCTGCACCACTTTGTAGTAAGTCTGTAGCAAATGAATGTCTAAAAGTGTGGGGCGTTATAGGTTTTGTTATTTGTGCTTTTTTGGCTGCCTTTTTAACTCCCTGTTTGATGAAAATGATGTCGGCGAATCTCACCAGTTTCAGGATCAGCACTTAACTTATATGAGGGGAATAGATACTGCCAAGCAATTGACTTATTGGCGCTAGGATATTTTCTTGCCAGCGCGTTTGGCATCCAAACACCAGCAAAGTGTTCATTTTGGGAATCTAATTTTAAGTATTCATCAGCCTGAGCAATTTTATTCCTTAGCAAAGGTATAAGTTCTGTAGCAAGTGTAACCACCTGATGTTTATTCCCTTTACTATTCCAGAACCGAATGCATTTGTAGTCAAAGTTAATATCCTGAATACGTAGTTGAACAGCTGCCATTATACGTAAGCCGCTACCATACATTAAACCTGAAATTAAATAATATCGTTTATTTAAAAACGACATGAGACGTTTAACCTCCTCAGGGGTCATAACAATTGGCAACTTAGATTGGCGCTTGCTTCTTACAAACGTTAGATTAGGACATAAATTCTGTTTAATGATTTATTTATACAGAAAAGATAAGGCATTTAACGCTGTCGCTTGTGTTTTAGGCGACACATTATGTTTAAGTACAAGGCAGTCGAGATATTCGACAACCTCGTTATTGCCCATTGAAGCTGGGTGTCGCTTGCCATGAAAGTGAATATAAGAAGAAATCCGTATCAACGGTTCAAAGAGAATATTGCTTAGTCAACATAAACTCGACGATGTGGTTTAAAAATGGTGAACGAGCTCTCATTAAGTTAGCTCTAAAATTCAACAGTATTTATATACAGTGTTGTTGTATTTCTCCCATAATCAAGAAAGCGACCCTGTGGGTCGTTTTGACCCCTTCCATAATGTCTATAATGATTGAAAAATATACTTGTAGCAACAAGTTAGTTATTGTGATAAAACTGGTACAATGAGAAAAATGACCCATAGCTCGGTAGAAAAACGACCCATTGGGTCGATATTAAATTGTTAGTAGTCATATGGAAATATCAGAGTTCAGGAGAGTAATGTTTGGATTAGCGAGGGAAGTAGATGCTTCAATCTGTGATGTTCTTGTTCCTGATGTTGTTCCAAATTTCATAGCGTGTAACCTTAGAACTAGTGAATTCTCGATTTATGTACTTTGTAACGAGCAGAGTGAATGGGCTTTCGTTTCAGACTATGACCGAGCGAACCATAAACTCAACTTCGTTGATAATGAGCTTATCTCCTTAATATTAAGTAATTCATTTAGTATTAGAGTAGCTTCAGTTGAAGAATTAGGTTCTCCGTTTGTTGCGAGAGATAAAATGCTAGAATCTGATATTAAATATTGGAAGCCACAAACAATGGGTGAAGCTTTGTTTAATTGGTGGGACTGACTACTAACAAGGCCGTTAAACCATGGACACAAAACAGCAGGCTTGTGCTCCTTCGTCGCCAATTTTAGCCTGCTATTTTGTGCCATTTACGGCAAGCGTTAGGTGAACATGAGATACCAATGAAAACTATTACTTTAATAATTATTATGCTGTTATCCCCAATTTTGAAAGCTAAGGAAGTTAACTTGAGTGAGTTAGAGAGTGTTTCACAGAACCTACAGTTCTTAATTGCGCCTACCAATGAAGGTGAATATGAAAAACTAGAGAAGCTATGTAAATGCACCGCAAAAATAGCTCAAGAGAAATGGGAGCCTGCGAAGTATTCAGAATTTAGCAATGCACTAAATGAATATGCCAAATTAGCAAGCTCAGTAATGGAAAACATGGAAGAAATGCTTAAAAATGGTCCTCCTAGGCCTTCAGAAACAGTTATATCTGGCATGCAAGACATGGCTGAAATCATTGAGTCTTGTGAAGAGAAGTATGGAATTAGAGTTGAATTCTAGACAATATTGATTCGTTCACCTAACAAACGCTTTAACCAAAGGACGCAAAACTGCAGGCTTGCGCTCCTTCGTCGCTAATTTTAGCCTGCTATTTTGCGCCGATTAAGCGAGGCGTTAGGCATCAAGGAAAGTATGGACGATAACATTAAGATCGGAGATTGGGTCAGAAGCTATGGTTCAGGAATATGGAGAGTTCACCGAATTCTAGAACTCAATGATTTTGATATTCAAAGTCAAACTAACAAACCTAGAATTGTCATTTTCTCTTCACGCTTTGTAAACGACTCTTATAAGCGCTCCTTTTCAACAGAAAGCTGTGATTCGGCATTTGTTTATCATTTGGATTCAAATGAAAAAGCAGAATTGGATTCGTTTATGGAAAGCAACCCTGAGCTTGTTGCAAAGTTTTATGCTTACAAACCTAAGAGTATAGATGCAGTTTACAACGCCAACGTAAATATACCCGCATCAGGGAGTCAGGCTGACTTGGAAGAAGCACTATCTTCGTTCCAAGAATTAAACTTAGAACAGTTATATAACCAGCTAATTGAATCTAAAATTGGCTCAAGTGGTACTAAGGGGTGGACAGCTCAATTTATATCAAGTAATCATGAGTGCCTAAATGGAAAATTGTTATATAGCTTTTCAAAGGTATTGGCATTTTGATGCCTAACAAAGCAAATTAAAAGTGCGGACAAAAACCAGTTGGCTTTGTTCGTGCCTCACAAATTTTAGCCAACTAATTTTTGCCGTTTATTTGCGGCGTTATGTGGTTTAGATAAAATAAGGAGCTGTTCTAAATATGGCAGTTGATTTTAGCATTAGCTTTATTGCAGGGGTTTTTGCAACAGGTTTCGTGTGGGTAGCTGTAGACTTTATCCTTCCAAGGTTGAGAGATTTTTTTAGGCCAGCACCAAATTTAAAGGGAAATTGGGACTGCTTTGATGTTGTTGGTGGTAGTGAAAAAAAGCTGGGACATCTGAGTTCAAGCAATCTGGATCGTTAGTTATAGCAGACGTACATAGATCTAAGAGTCGAGATGGTAGTGAGCTTAGGAGAAAATTTGAGTATAAGGGGGAAGTTAAACACGGTTATCTTAACTTGAATTTTGAAGAGTGCGGAACGGGAGGCTTGTCAACAGGTAGCCTAGTTTTATATATATCCAGTGATAATCGTTCTCTAGAAGGTTTTACTGTATATTTTGATAGAGATGAAGGCAAAGTTGTTGCGCACAAAATAAAGTATAAAAAATCCAGATAAAAATGAGTATACCTAGTGTCTTAGTAGAAACACTGGTTCCTTCGAGTGAAGAGTTCCAAAAAAAATATGAAATTATTAAAGATGAGTTGTTGGAAGTCTTGATTACTGGATATGGTAAAAAAGCTTACCCTAAAAGTTTACATGATTTTAGAATTCGTAATGAAGAGCAATACCTTTTCTTACTTAGAGAAGTTGAGAGTGAAAGAATATTAGGGTGTAGTTATGTTAGAAGGGATGGGAAACGCGGAGCAACAGCGGTATTGCCCGAAATGTCTGGAAATGGATTTGGGAGACTATTGGTACAGGAGTCCCTGAAGAAAGTAGAATGTCAATATGGTGAAATCAGTATAAATAATGAAAAACAACTAAATCTACTGAAAACCTGTGGCTTCAGAGGTGTTCACGAAATCGGTAAAGTGTACCAGCTGTTAGGAGAGCTTAGACCTTTAATTTTGTCGTGGAGAATAGTAAATGGTTCAATAAACTACATTAGAAAAAGTAGAGATAACCCCAATATTGTTCATAGATTTGTATTAATGAGTTCATTAGGTAGTGATGATCTTTAAGATTACAACCACATAACAAACTAATTATGGCGCTGCTACGCAGCAGGGACCTTCATTCCAGCGCTTCGCGCCTCCATTACGGCCCCATATTAGTAAACAAAGCTGGACAGGCACAAATTTATTGCTTAAATCTAGCTGTTTAACTACTGTTTAAATGTCCAGTTTTAACTTGAGTTGAATGGGAATGACAAGAGCACGGAAAGTACTAATAGATCTATCGTCGACGTCTTATTATTACTTAATAGCACGATGTGTACGCCGTGCTTTTTTGTGTGGAGACGATAAATACACAGGTAAAAACTTTGACCATAGACGAACATGGTTAGTCGAGAGAGTAAAACTGCTAAGTCGTGTATTTGCCATTGAAATAGTAGCATATGCCATTATGAGTAATCACTATCATTTGGTGGTCAAAGTGAATATGCAGCAAGCACTTAGTTGGTCAGATAACGAGGTAATATCTAGATGGTATAAGTTGTACAAGGGGAGCCCTATCATAGATAAGCAGCGAAGCGGTGATGCTCTTAGTGAGGCAGACCAACTTCTTGCATCTGAGTTAGTTGAAAAGTGGCGAGCTAGGCTGTTTGACATTAGCTGGTTTATGAAAAACCTTAATGAGTACATTGCAAAAGAAGCAAACAAGGAAGATAACTGCACGGGTAAATACTGGGAAGGGCGATATAAGTCTCAAGCCTTACTCGACGAAACAGCACTGCTCAGTTGTATGGCCTATGTAGACTTAAATCCAATTCGTGCCAACATGGCAAATAATCTAGAGGATAGTGATTTCACATCGATTCAAGAACGCATAAGACACTTTAAAAACTCCAAAGAAAACGCAAAAAAATCTAATCAAAATAATGAAGCTACACACCAAATCGAACAGCCAAAATCACTAAAATCATTTGGTACAAGAGAGTATGAAAACACAATACCTTTCTCTTTGTTAGATTATCTCGATCTAGTTGACTGGACGGGTCGACATGTTCATCCCAAAAAGAAGGGTTACATACCAAAGTGTACGCCCAATATTTTAGTATCACTGAGCATCGAAAAAGCGACTTGGGTGGATAGGATACAAAATTTTGGAAGTCACTACGGTAGCTTTGCAGGTTCGCAAACTGTGTTAAGAGCACATGCCGCTAAAAATGATATAAATTGGTATAAAGGAGTTGGTTAGTAGCAAATAGTTTTATCCTTGCTAATCAAGCAAGGACTCTTCTTTTTTAATAAAATGAATATATTCCTAAGTTATATTTATTTCTACCATAAGGCGGATTTTAGTCACGTTACTCATAAAAATTTTAGGCTAAAAATACATTTCTGAAATTCGGTTCTAACTTTAAAAAATAAAAGAAAGAAAAGTGCCTGTCCTATTTGTTTCTGAAGCAGGCGTAAAACATACGAATTCATCCAGTCGTCAATTGAGTTAGATGTCTCAGCAACTAAGCGAAATGGTTGGAGATTTTGAAGTTTAATGCTTTAAAATTAATAAGCGTAAGTAGTTAATTAATTTTTTTCTGTCTTTTTGCTTTCTAAAAATTAACATGGGGGCTGGAAAGATAATTGTGTTGTTTTTTATAACTGTCCGTATGTAAATTTAAAACCTAAAATGTATATAAATTAAATATTTAATAATTTCAAAAATAAAGGGTTTTTATTGCTGAACTTTACACATTATTTTGTGTTGCTTGTTTTTTTATATATTTAATACTGATATTGTTGTACCTGTTTTTGATTCAATTTGATACGGAATTTTATTTTGCTGAAAAACTTTTTATATAGTGCTGGTTCACTAGGAAGTAACAGGTTAAAAAATGCAATGCAGCTATTTACACCTTTTGTACTTGCTACGTTTTTGGCTGGCTGTGGTGGTGGCTCAAAAAGTAGTCCCGCTTCCTCTTTAAATAGTAAAGAAACAGAAAACAACAAACCGACAGTTGCAATTGTTGGAGACTCAAAAGCTTTAGAAAAGCAGACACTTATATTAACAGGGCAAGCAAACGATACTGACGGGCAGGTTCAATCTTATAAATGGAGCTTTGATAGTGGCAATTTAGAAGTCACTGGGCTAAATAGTCGCGAACTTTCTGTTAAAAGTGGCGAAATTAGCCAAGATGAGTCTGTAGAGTTTACTCTGACTGTTGTAGATAATGATGGTGCACAATCTTCAGTATCTCATGCGGTATTGTTTATAGATGAGCCTCCTCTTCCCGAAATACCTCAAAGCATTTTTATTGATGGTGCTTCACAACACGAAGAGCAAACTGAATTTACTTTAGAGCTCGTTACGACGGTACCATCAACGGATATTACGCAGATATCGTGGCAGCATGACTCTGAATTAGAGATTGTTTTAACAGATGCCGATACTGCCAAGCTTAAAGTGACTTTACCAGATATAAAAACAGCGACACTGGTGAACTTTTCTGTGCAGATAATAGATTTAAATAATGATGTTTTGTCTGCGACACTCGAAGTTGAGTTACTCGCTGAGCCTAATAAAGTTCCAAGTGTTGTAGTTCAAGGCACTGATAAAGCACTTGAAAAAACAGCTTTTAATTTAAATGCTAACGCAACTGATATTGATGGTGAGATAATCAGTTACGCATGGCAACACGACTCTGACCTTGAGTTAGAGTTAGTGGGGTCTGATAGTGCGACCTTGTTAGTTACAAGTCCTGACATTCAATCTGAGCAAGAGATTGAATTTATAGTAACAGTTTCTGATGACCAAGGTGATCAATCTAGCGCCACGCAGTCTGTGCTGTTGAAGCCAATCAAAGAAAATTTAACGATTATGGGCAAAGTAACAGACGCCCCTATCCCTAATGCGTTAGTTCAGCTTAACGTAGGTGATGAAACTTTCAGAACCACTGCAAATGAAGATGGAGATTATACATTACAATTTGAAGTGGATGAGTCGAAAGCTCAAGAGCTCATCAAACTTAGGGCACTTGGTACTGGCACACAATCGTACGTCGAGTTGGTTTCGCAACTTGGCACAATAGCGCAACTTAAAAGCGCAGCTGGTGAAGATTTATCATTAAATGCAGATGAATACTTTGATGTTAATATTACCAATGTAACGACGGCTGAAGATGCACTTATTGCAAGAAATGTAGAAGTTATCTCTACTTACTCAGCACTATTAGAAGCACGACAGAATGTTGATCCTAGCGAGTTATTAACATTGGCGTCTCTACTAAAGTCGGTTATTGACTATGGTGTTGCATTACCTGAAAACATTGAAACAACACTGCAACTGGCACAAAACGATAGTGTTTCCCAAGCGATGATTAAGTCATTGCAAGTAACAACCCCAGAATTAATCCCTCAAATTGAAGAAGAAATTAAAGCGGATAGCGACTTGGTTAATCACGAACAGTTTTCTCCTAGTGGTAGCTATTATTTGGTCGAATCAGGCTACTTAAATGGCTTGGCTATTAAGCTCAACTTCAATGAAGACAATACGGGTACGCTTTTATCATTCGACGAAATACCGTTTGAATGGCAACTTGATGGTACTGAGGTACTTATATCGTTGAATTCTGAGTTTTCTTCTTACAGCAGTCACTATCAGCGTTTAGTTGATTTTAAAGCTAAGCGCCTTAGGTTATCGGTTTTTGATAGCTCAGAGCATTATCATTCAGTGACGGCGTCTTTTGACAACACTGAGTTTGCCTTGGGTGGGCCTGAGCGAGTGAATATGGTCGCGAAATTGTTCAAAGAAAAGACAAAAACATTACCTCAGTCACAAAAGTTCCATGGTAGTTGGGTGCTTAATTACCATGATGAATATAAAAATCAGCATTACGTGACAATGACATTGGGTGATGACAACGAAGCTACCTTGGATTTTCTTGGTGCAGATGCGCAGTGGTCTATTGTTGATAATGTATTACACATATCAAGCGATAGATATACATTAAATATAGAGCTAGTGCGAAATATAGGTCTTGGTTTGCAAGTGGTTGTTAACTCAATCTCTGAAAATTCAATAGAAGTCTCACCAGCTTTGATGGTTAAAACACAAGATATTAATTTTGCCGACATTGACTATCAACGCTCTTGGCAACTATTTCAGCATAAACATGCTAATAGCCAGTTTATCATTGACGAAAATGACGACTATCACTTTCGTTGGGCGAAGTATAAAGAGGGGGAGCTCAAAGACGGTGTTTTGAACCGTTACAATTATCGTTATAACTATAGTGCCATTCCATGGTGTGATATTACTATAGAACATTGTGAAATCAGCTCAACAGACAGTTATAAACTACTTGCTATTCATGAAGACAAAATTGCGGTAGAGGTTCGCCAGCAATTTGGAGATAGTGAGGGAAGCTTTACAGATAACAAGTTTGTACATATTTTTGAACTTTCTGATGAAACATGGGTGCTAGGTCAATTCAACCGCGCGTTCTTTGAGCAAGATGAGCTAGTAACGAGGCATGATGCAGATACACATCTTTACGCACAAACGCAGGAAGGCGTTATACATTTGCGTACATTTAAACAGTGTCCTGCTACTTCTGAACATTATTCGGAATGTAAAAACATCATTTTACTGAATCAACAACAGTTTTATGCTGAGTTAGAAGGTGAACTCATTAAGTTAACTGATGTAAATTCGAACGAAGTTTCCTATCTTGAGATGGTAAATGAAACCGCTGATGACATAATAATTTGTCATTACCTAGAAGGACAGGTTTGTAATTCAAATAATCAATTGGCTTTTACATACTCTAAGCCACTCTTAACAATAGATTTTGAAATATCAGGTCAAGGGGTTGTTGAAGCTTCTACAGAGTCATTTCGTTACGATGAACTTTTCTTTGTTGATATTACAGCCGCTCAGGGAAGTTTTATTGGTGATGTTACAGGTTGTGATGGTTTCTTTACAGAGTACCAAAGGACATCAGGAAAGTATGCGGTAGCTGATCAAACAGAAGATTGTACGATCCGTGTTGAGTTTTATTCAGAGGAAGTGATTTCAGGGGACTTTTTGTTTGTTAATGAACCAGGGCATGAATTACCATCAAGTAATTACTTTACAATTGATGATCCTCATAGCGGCACGCTGTATGGTCTACAACGGATCAGGCCTTTTAATCTCACCAGAACAGCCAATAAAAAGTATAAAGCCAGAATAAAAAGCTGGGAAAGTGTGATTGTTAAACTAGATGAGAGTCGTTTGCTTGAAGTACGTGGCTTTGATTTGAGTATTGAAGAGGATGGGACCTATTTAAGTTGGTACGTTTATCAAGATTCTGAGTATAAAACTTTAGAAAAAAGGAAAGTTACTAACAGTACTGATCTACAGAGTGTCAACGTAAATGCCAATTCACTGGCTGGACGTTGGATTCTCACATATGGTTACAATAATATTTGGAGCCTTTATCCTTCATTGGATTTTGACCTGTGGTTTCCTTTTTGGCCTCCTAAACCAATGACCGATCAGACATATATATTGGAACTAGATGTAGACAATAAAGGTCGATTGATATCCGGTTTGGATACAGAGAGCGAAATGTCAATCGAATTTAACTGGGTACTGAATGAAGAGGGCAAACTGCACCTTAGCACATTGAATGAGTCTGATTTCGCAGTGCTTACACTTTTTGATACTCGCCCAGGTGGTTTTGCGTTCGCAATAGACAGCGTGAGTCAGTTAGACATTGGGGGGTATAATGAACATTGGCTTAGACATGGTTCTGGGATTTTATTTCAATCACTTTCAAACGTATCATTTGAGGATGTGGTAGGCCGATATCGCACACTAAATGGAAGTAGTAGCTTTCATATTTTGGAAAATGGCACCCTAGTAAATAACAACGGCAAGTATAAGAAAAGTGTGACGTTAAACGACGATACTTTGATCTTTTCTTATGTTCACAATACGACATCTGATAAAGCTGACCCACACTGTGATCTAGAGTCACCAGATTGTGAGCTTAGAGAGTATCAAAAATATCAGGTTTTAGGTATTCATGAAGATCGCATATATCTAAATGCTTTAAGTGATAATAATGAAAAAAGTTTTGTAGTATTTGATTTCAGTAAAGGTTTAAAACCAACGGACTTTGTTCCTGATGATTTGAATGGTTTGCTTCTTTATGATGAGTTCAATGGCTCGCCTAGGCAGTGGCACTTTGACACCGATGAGCAGGAGAATGCAGTGACGTTGACGATATCTGCTAAGGATGGAGAAGTAGTATATCCAATTTATCTCGACAATGGCGTTATAGTGGCTCGAGGTGAAGAGGAGAATATGCGATTAAAAATACTATCAAGTGATTCTGAAGGGATCATAGCATGTTGGTATAGTTTAAATAATGCCTGTGGGCTTGAGAACACCCTGAATTTTAGTTATACACCTCCAAAGATAAATATTTCGCTCAATATTACTGGTGATGTAAGGTATAAAACTAGTTTTGAAGCAGGTTACATTTTGTTCGGTCAATTAGCTGGAATGTCTGTATATGTAGGCTATAGCACTGATGCGAAACTCACCCACTTTGAAGGGTGTGGCTTAAGAGTGTTTAGAGAGAATGCTGGCAGAACGACTTTAAATACCCCCATGTTATTTGAAGACTGTTCGATTAATATGGTGATTGAATGATCTAAATTTAATTCAGCTAGTGGTGTGGCTGATGCTGCACCATTATTGTTGGGTTTTTATGGTGTATTTCTTTTGCTATGAATGAACCCCACAATACAGCCGCGACTTTTCGCGGCTTTTTTTATAGTGTATGTAGCATCATAGTGGGATTTACTACTAGTAGTTCTTTTAATGGGTAGCTATGATAAACCCTACTCTTTTTAAGTGGTTAAGTTTATGAATAAAATTGAGAATGAGCGCCAAAGCTATGTTGGTTTTTGGGCTCGGTTTGGTGCAAGCCTAATTGATACTGTTTTTCTTATGTTACTCACAGTGCCTTTAATTTATATGATTTATGGTAAGACATATTGGCAATCAACGGATGTCATGCAAGGGCCTGCAGATTTTTTGATAAGTTATATTCTCCCGTTGATTGTTGTTATTCTATTCTGGTTATATAAATCAGCAACACCTGGAAAAATGGTGATTAAAGCAAAAATTGTTGATGAAAAAACCGGAGAAAACCTATCTAAAAAGCAGTCTATTATTAGATATATTGCCTATTATATTTCAATGCTTCCTTTTGGCCTTGGCTTTTTTTGGGTGGCTTGGGATGCTAAAAAACAAGGTTTTCATGACAAGATTGCAGGCACTGTGGTTATTCGCTTACAAGGCGAAGGGGAGCAAGGATAGCGGCGCTGCCAGTTTTAAGTTTCACCGTATTTACTTATAAAGACTGACTGTTCAAGGTCAGTCTTTTCACATTTCTGCTCTTATATTTCTTTTATAAGCTGTATTTTCACTAAACGTCTTTTCTTAATTCAAAGACTTCTCTGGTCAAAAAACATTCTCTTTTATGCAACGTAACCGTCACGCAAGTCATTTAATTTAGCCTAAAAATAAAACAATAAAAGAGTGTTAGGATGCTACATAAAAAGCATTTTTTGAATAGATACCTAGTTGCGATAGTCATTTTTATTTTGTTGTCAGGTATTTATTTTTCACAATTGGGTGTTTCATCAAAATCAAATCAATCAGAACTACAAAAGTCGGCGCAAAAAAAAATCATTAAAACTAATTTTGTTTCCGACAGCAGCGAAAATAATCAAGTACAAGATCAGAAGTTAGTTTCATCTGTTGGCAGTAAAACAAAAGATATAACATTAAAAAATGATTTGAATATCACAGCAAGTGACAAGCTTGATAATACGTTGGAGCAGCTCAAAGCAAGTATCACACAAAACCCTGAGGCTCTTAAGCATGCCATTATGGGTCCGAGTAATAAACATATGGCAATGCGTACACAGCTTCTGATGTTGCTTGAGCAAGACCCAAATTTAGTTACTGAGTTGATTGATACATTTATCGATGACCCAAATAGCTTGCTTGGCAGGGAGCTAAGTGCGGTGTTATCCGAGTCCGGACTTCCAATGGCGCAAGTTGCGGCGCTCGATATGGCCCTAGATCTATCGAATGATGAGCAAACTAGAGCGGCTGGCCTTTTGCTCGTAGCGAAAATGGATGAAGTCACAGGCGAGACCCGAGATCGCGTTTTGGCACATATTGATGCTGGGAATGACCTAAGTTCCGAGCTGCAGCAGTTTGCTTTGATGGCATTAAAGCCAGCCCCAAGTTCAGCAGAAGACTATCAACGCGTACACCAAACCTTGTCAAAAGTAGTACTTGCAGAAGATAAAAATGTGCGTCGCCACGGGGTTTATCAAATGGCTCAATGGGCGACCAACAATGAAGATTTAAAAGGTGTGAGAACACTGGCTTTGACCGATCCGGATGTAAATACACGTGCGCGCGCAGTCATGTCCTTGGGAGACAGTCCTTTTAAATCAGATGAAAATCGCAATGTGCTTTGGCAAGTAGTGGATGATGAAAATGAGCCACCTCCCATTCGACTGTATGCACTTAAATCACTTTCCAGATACGCCTTAAACGACACTGAAATAACAAAATTACGTTTGATGCATAGCGATATAAGTGATGATTCAAATTGATATCACGGTTAAAAGATGCTGCTTTTTACTCAGTAGCAGAATAGACAGGATTTGGGATTAATTTTCCAAAAAAGCAAGAAAAACAATCAACTATAATTAAGGAAAAATGATGAAACTAGTAAATTTACTTATGGTAGTAGGTACGATGGCTGCGGCTTCTTTTGCAAGTTCTGCTGAAGCGCGTGGCACACACTATGGCACTGGTGGTGATGACATTATCATTGGTAGCACAGGTACAGATATCATTTATGGTTACGACGGTAACGATCGTCTTTATGGTGGTACGGGTGCTGACGTAATCTATGGTGGTAATGGTAACGATAAATTATATGGCGAAACGGCAGCTGATACACTATTTGGCGGAAATGGTAATGATTACCTAGACGGCGGTACGGCTGGTGATTCTTATTATGGTGGTGCAGGTTATGATATCTGTAAAAATATCACTGGTACACCGTATTATAACTCTTGCGAGAGCTTCTAATTTTAAGTTCTAATTACACAAGAACAGTCTAAGGGAGTTAAGCTCCCTTATTAAGTTATATTGGTGTGATTGTGGTATAAACTCGTACTTCTTTGTATGACTTCTGATGCTTAATCGATTACTTCAAAGAGTAAGTATTTGAATATATCTTAAATAACAGTTTAATAATCCCTCTGCGCTTTTCCCTTAACACAATATACGCTATCGCTCGAATGAGAGCGTTTATAGTATTAGTAGTACATGAGCTACATAGGTTGTATAAGTCTTAGGGCTAAAATTGACCAGCGAATTAACAGTTGTGATTATTGCTCATTTAGAAGATCTGATATGAAAAAACTTTATTGTCACAGTGATGATACTATTGTTCTTTAATACGTTAATACATTTTATGAGTCGAGATGGATAAGGTTATCGAACTGGTTAAACGAGACCCTATAAGACTAAAAGCACTTGATGCGGTTGCCCAGTTAGAGTTGCCTCAATGTTATATAGCCGCAGGGTTTGTGCGTAATTTAATTTGGGACTCCCTCCATGATTTTAGTGAGCTTACGCCTTTAAATGATGTGGACGTGGTTTATTTTGATGCTGATGAAGTCGATTCAAATCGGTATTTAGAATATGAAAAACAGCTGTCGAATTACATGCCTGAGCTTAACTGGCAAGTGCGTAATCAGGCTCATATGCATAGTAAAAATCAAGATGAGCCATACACCAGCACTTTGCATGCGATGAGCTATTGGCCTGAAAAAGAAACGGCAGTCGCCATTACTCAAGTCACAAAGCACCAATATGAATGCATTGCGGCTTTTGGTTTTGAGTCGCTTTTTCGCGGGCAGTTAACCTATAACCCAAAAAGGAAAAGGGCAGTTTTTGATACAAGAGTGCGTTCAAAAGGTTGGTTAGTGCATTGGCCAAAGCTTACAGTGATGACAGGTAACTCATAGCAGGCAAGTGATGGCACAAAGCCATCCTAGCCTTCCTGCCAAATTCAAGTGATTAGATCTTTGCGACATTGGTTGGCCACGGATCTTCAAAAGTGCCGCCGTTTCGCCAAAAATTGAGTTCTTCATCCGTTAAAAAACACGCTTCAAGAGCTTTTACAAAACTCGACGCCTCATCTTTTTGACCAATGACTGTCAGTCGGCAGCGCCTATCACCAAATCGACTCTCTATTTTATCGACTTTCTTTTTTAAAATATCATAGTGCTCTTGGGTAAAATTATGGCTTTCGTCTTTTAAAATGGGCGCGCGCCAGAAACCAACAAATTCTAGTCCAACACTGCCATTAGCTTGGCTCCATAATAAAGACATTTCATCTCTGGTCGGTAGCCAAAAGAACCCTTTACTGCGAAAAACACCGTGGGTTAAGTGGTTATGGCACACTTCCCATAAACGCGTTGGGTGAAACGGCCTGTCATCCCTAATGACTTTAGACACAATTTTTTGATTCTGTTTGCCTGATAGCGTTAGAGGGGCATTGACGGTGCTACGCAGCTCGGTGATCAACTGCTCAACTAAAAAGAAGTTATAGTCTTCAAATTGGTGAAATTGCGTCACATCCATATTGCCCCAAGCAGTTCCAGAGATAGCCGCATAGGGATTAATTGGGTGCAATGCTTGCGCTATGGTCTCTACCGCTTTTGCGGTTATTTTATCTGTTTTGGTCAAAAATATTTGGTTAGAAAATAAGATTTGCTCAACCAGTAAGTTTTCAATGCCTCTGACTTGATTGCTCAGGTTTTCTTGCCATTTAGGCACAAGCGATTGTGCAAATTGGTAATCGTCTTTTAACCAGGTTGAGTCAACGAGTGTGATAACGCCTTTTAACGCATAGTCGCGATTATTTTTGAAGAACTCAATCAAAGGTAAAGGGTGGCTGCTACCTGATGTTTCGATAATAATCCAAGGCGGCTGCGCATTTTTTTTCAGCGTTTTTAATGCAACTTTAAGTTCTTTAAGACCTTTTGCACTGCTAATACTGTGGCCACTGATGGTAAAAAAGTCATTACTGTCATCATCAAAGACCTCGGTGTTTTTGATCAAAACGCCGTCGACATCCAATTCACTCATGTCGTTTACAACTACGCCCGGTACACAGTCATGTTCAACAGACTGAGAAAGTATACTACGCAGTAAAGTGGTTTTACCTGAACCTAAAAAGCCGTGCAAAATGGTAACTGGAATAGACATTAAATTTTCCTAATATACTTCGATGTTTCTGGTTTTGAAGCTAAGCAGTAACAGAATAATGGGTTTGTTTTGGTACAATATAACATAACTAAATGCGTCGGTGGTAAAGCGCTCGGCCAGTTTGGTTAAATTCGTTGTGAGTTGTAAAACGCAGGTAGATTGGATAAAGAGGATTATAAGTAAAAAAGCCGAAGTACATGACTTCGGCTTTTTTTAGCAGACTAGATTAATCTAAGCCTCTGTTACGTAGTAGTGCATCAGTTGTTGGCTTTCTGCCTCTGAAGCCTTCATAAGCTTCAAAGTAGTCTAATGTGTCACCACGGCTATAGATAAACTGGTATAAACGCTCCGCAGTTTCTTTATCGAAGATGTCTTTCTTCTCAAGGAAAGCATCAAAACCGTCAGCATCTAAGATTTCTGACCACATGTATGCGTAGTAAGCTGACGAGTAGCCACCTGCGAAAATATGACCGAAGTGTGTACTGCGGTGACGCATGATGATTTCTTCAGGTTTGCCATAACCAGTTAAGATCTTGTTTTCAAATGCGCGAACATCTAAATCTTTCACATCTGTTAGCTGGTGGTAAGCCATATCTACTAGCGCAGACGCTGTAAATTCTACAGTTGCAAAACCTTGATTGAACGTGCCAGCTTGTTTGATCTTATCAAGAAGCTCTTTTGGCATTGGCTCATTTGTTTTGTAATGTAGCGCAAACTTTTTAAGCATTTCAGGTTGAGCAATGAAGTGCTCAAACAATTGTGCAGGGAACTCAACCCAGTCACGCGGTACGCTAGTACCTGCAAGTGTTGGGTAAGTTACGTTTGATAATAATCCGTGTAGTGCGTGACCAAACTCATGGAATAAAGTTACTGCATCTGAGTAACTCATTAGCGTTGGCTCGCCTTCAGCTGGCTTATTTAGGTTCATGTTGTTTAGGATAAGTGGCTTCACGTCACCAGCTAGTTTCTGCTGTGAGCGGAATGAACTCATCCAAGCACCAGAGCGCTTCGTTGAACGTGCGTAGTAGTCACCATAGAACAAGCCGATTGCTTTACCAGCTTTGTCTTGTACTTCCCAAACGCGGACAACTGGGTTATATACTGGAATATCAGTACGCTCAACAAACTTCAGACCGAATAAACGCTCAGCTGTGTAGAACTGTGCTTCGATCATGTTGTTTAGTTCGAAGTATTCAGCGATTTGACCTTGGTCTAGGTCGAATTTAGCTTTACGCACTTTCTCTGCGTAGTAGCGCCAATCCCATGCTTCCAGCTCATGTGTAACGCCTTCAGCAGCCATTAGCTCTTTGATCCACTCGCGCTCTTGCTCAGCTTTTTCAACAGCTGGTTCCCACACTTTTAATAGTAGGTCCATCGCTGTCTCTGGCTTGCTCGCCATTGAGTTAGTTAGTACATACTCAGAGTGGTGTTTGTAACCTAGTAGTTGCGCACGCTTCGCACGAAGCTCTACGATTTCTGCAATGATGGCTTTGTTATCAAACTCATTGTCGTTGTCACCGCGATTAGCCCAGCCTTTAAAGGCTTTTTCACGTAGATCACGTCTGTCAGAGAATTGTAAGAAAGGCTGAACGCTAGAACGGTTCAGTGTAATAACGTATTTACCAGGTAGGTCTCTTGCCGCTGCAGCCGCTGCTGCTGCATCACGTTGTGCTTGAGGTAAGCCTGCTAAGTCTGACTCTTCCAATACCAAAGTGAACGCGCGCGAGTCGTTCAATGAGTTTTGACCAAACTCAGTTGTTAGTGCAGAAAGGCGTTCATTAATTTTTGCAAATTCAGCACGCTCTTCGCCTGTTAGTTTTGCACCTGAGCGAACAAAGCTATTGTAAACACGCTCAAGTAGACGTGTTTGCTCAGCATTTAATAGTGCTGATTTACGGTTGTCGTATACCGCAGCTACACGCTTGAACAGTGCTTCATTCATACGAATGTCACTGCCATGACGTGTTAGCATAGGTGAAATTTCACGCTGTAACGATTGCATTTCATCGTTTGACTCAGTATTTGCAAGGTTACCAAATACGAGTGAAACACGGTTTAGTGTTGAACCTGCCAGCTCCATTGCTGCAATGGTGTTGTCAAAATCAGCTGGGCGCTCATTTTCTGTGATCGCATCGATTTCTTTTTTGTGCTCAACAATTGCTTGTTTGAAAGCAGGTAAAAAGTGTGCAGTTTTGATGTCGCCAAGCGGTGGTGCACCAAATGGTGTGTTCCACTCTTGGAAAAATGGGTTTTGAGCAATGTTGCCAGCAACAGCGTTTGCTGATGCTGATTCAGTTGCTTCTACTTGCGTTGCTTGTTGCTGTTCTGGTGCGTCTGAACAACCGTTCAGAAACATGGCTGCTGAAATTGCTAGCGCCAAATGCGTTTTTCTTAACACTGTATATCCCCTAGGTAAAGGTAGTGAAATTTAATATTTTTAGTTGTGCTTAGATGATACATAATAACAATACTGCATTGTTGGCATTTATCGCATAAAACTTACAGTTGAACCGAAAATCCACGTATAAGGTACAAATTATGCTTAATTGTAGCGGTTTTTGCTGTTGTTCTGCGTTAGCTTATGAGCTGTATTTTATGCGTAACTTCCTCTCATTTTTGGCGCTTAATATCGAAAGTGGATATTAAACGCACTAAATATGTTGATTTAGTTATTTTCCTAAATTTAGCGATGAAATATTTTTATCAACTTAGTCAGTGGTAATGTTATCTTATAACATATCGTATTTCAGCTGTTTTGTTATACGTTCTGTCGCAGGTGTCCCAAAAAGATAGCAGCGCATTGGTATATTTTTTCAGCTGCAAACTAACTGAGTGACTTAATCAAGATGCAAAAACTTTTTAAATTATCGCTAATTGCCACAGTGTTGTTATCAACCTCATGTGCAATACAACCTAATAAAACACAAGAAATAACAGAGCCAAGTGGTCCTAAAAATATCATTTTGATGGTGTCAGATGGTATTGGCTTTAACGGGTGGTTAGCAGCCGATTATTATCAAGGCCTTGCAGGTCAGCAAACTTATCAGGTGACACGTCCTGATGGAACAAAACCTCTGGTTTTTGGATTGGCACATAGCGCTTTAAATTTAGTGGATGAAGATGGCAATACGTTAGCCAGAGGTGCAGATTTATCAACAGTGGCAGGTGCTGTAGAGCAGGGCTATGATCCGCTGACACGTTGGGAGCGCTTTGAAAACGCTATGCTAAATGACTTCACCGGATCAGGGAGTTATACCTCTTATACCGATAGTGCCGCAGCGGGTACTGCATTAATGAGTGGCCGAAAAACGGCTGTTGGTCGAGTGAATATGGATTGGAGCAACAGCGAGCAATTCGATACGATTGCGCAAATCGCAATGAATGAGGGGTTGTCTGCCGGTACCGTGACATCTGTGATGGTTTCGCATGCGACACCTGCGGCGGCGGTGGCACACAATGTGTCTCGTAATAATTACGCTGAGATTTTCAACGAAATGCATGACTCTGGCCTGTCTGTGATTATGGGCGCAGGACACCCAATTTATGACGCCAGCGGACAGTTAAAACCGCAAGACAAGCAAACATACAAATATGTGGGCGGTGAGCAAACATATAACGCGTTACGTGCTAACGAGAAAGGAAGTTCTGCTGCGTATATCGAGTCTAAATCTGAATTTGAAGCGTTGGCGCAAGGACAGTCTCTTCCTGAGCGCGTTGTCGGGATTGTCCGTTCAGGTTCGACATTGCAAGCGAGTCGAGCTGGTTTAAATAGTGCAAATACGCCCTCAGGTATGGCATTTAACGAGGGCGTGCCAAGCCTTGCAACTATGAGCTTGGGGGCATTAAATGTATTGAACCAAGACCAAGACGGTTTTTTTGCCATGATTGAAGGTGGTGCAGTGGATTGGATGGGGCACGCCAACAATATGCCGAGATTTATTGAAGAGCAAGTCGACTTCAACCAAGCTGTGGACGCCGTAGTTAAGTGGGTTGAAACCAATTCTAGTTGGGACGAAACCTTGCTGATTATCACCTCAGATCACGAATGCGGTGGGATCTGGGGAGAGGGCACTTGGACAAATGGCCAAGGTGGTGCAGTTGCAATGGATAGAAGTAAAGAGTCTTTAGAAACGGCACGTTTTAATCCAGCAGAAGATCAATTTAACGCTTTCTTAGCGGTTCAAAACAGAGGTAAAGGTAATATCCCTGGGTATCAATGGGCTTCGCGTAACCATACCAATGAGTTAGTCCCTCTTTGGGTGCTGGGTAAAGGTGCTGACAGATTTAAGGAATTTTCACGCACAGATCCAAAAGCTGGGCAGCTTTGGGGAGAGCATTATAATTGGAATGGTAACTACGTTGACAACACCAGCGTATTTCAGGTGATGGAAGCCGCATTACTGCGATCAACTGCCCGATAAAACGTGCCATCAAGTAAGCATGCAGCTCTGTGTGCTTGCTTCCCTGAGCTTTTTTTAATCAATCACTTTCTTAAATATCTCATATTTAACACTGTTTAAATATACAGTTTTTGTGGTATCGTGTTTCGAAACTAAAAACAAACAACAGGAAGACCCATGCTTCAAACACGTGAGCACAATGAACCAAAGGATTTCGATTTTATTATTGGCGACTGGCAAGTAAAACACCGTCGTTTAAAAGATATTTTAAACGGCTCGCAAGAATGGATTGAATTCGAAGGCCAATCATCCACAGTGAAAACACTGGGTGGTTTTGGTAATGTCGAAGATAATCATTTGCATATGCCAAGTGAGTCAATAAGAGCAAAAGCGATCCGCTCCTACAACAGTGAGACCAACGAGTGGTCTATTTGGTGGCTTGATGGGAGAAACCCCGGTGCAATGGATACCCCGGTCGTAGGACAGTTCACGGATGGCGTAGGGCGCTTTTATGCTGATGAAACCTATAATGGCGTTACTGTTAAGGTCAGATTTGTATGGGACTCAACGAACCCGGATATGCCAACTTGGCAGCAAGCATTTTCTAAAGATAATGGCGAAACATGGGAAGTGAACTGGAAGATGGAATTTACCCGCGTACAGTAATTCACTGTCAGTCACCCTTCAATTTAATAGGAAAAGGGAAATAGAGCTAAGTCTATTTCCCTTATTTATTACTAAAGCGCCTTAACCAAACGTGACTCTGACTCCTGCATTGACAGTAAATCCGTCATTGCGAGACCAAATATCAGTTGTCCAGCGTCCACTTTTTGCCTGTTGCGGCAGTAAGAGTGAGTAGTCTTTGGTTTGACGGATATTCAGTAAGTTTTCAGCATTTAAAAACCAACTGATGTTGTCCAGTGTAATTTGGCCTAGCAGTCCAAGGTGCCAATATGGGTCGCTGTTGTCCAGATAGGGATTGTTTTCTAGCTTTTGCGTGCCAGTATAATAGGCTTCAAACCCAACTAAATGACTGCCATGTTCTTCCCACATGATCACTGCACCAGCTGAGTGTCTTGGTGTCAAAGCAAGAGGCTCGCGACCAAAACCTGTCGATGTTGCTTTACTGGCATCTGTATATAAGTAGCTGGCGGTCAATTTAATGTCATGCCAACGATAACGTAGTAACAATTCAGTGCCGCGAATTTCACTTTGCCCAAGCGCATTCACAATACGCACTGTTTTACCCGAAAGCGTATTAGCACTATCTAGCATTTCAAGCTCTGTGACGTTATTCACATCAGAAGCAAACAAGGTCATACTGGCTTCGATGCCATTGAACGTATAGCCAATATCAATGGATGCGGTCGTTGCGCGCTCAGCTTCTAAATCTGTCATCGGCGCAAGTCGTGAAAGGCCCGTATCATCAATGTCTTCGATGAAGGGCGTGGGTGCATAGAATCCTTTGCCGTATGAGCCACGTACCGTCCAATCACTTGGGTTGTAGAGTACAGAAATACGTGGACTGAATTGCGTGCCATATTCACTGTGCCAATCCGCTCGGGCACTGAGTGACATGGCGACATCTTGGGTGATGTCGTAGTCTAATTGTGAAAATAGGCCCGGAACTTCAAATTGGTAGTTAAACTCAGGGTAACTTTCTGATGAAAACTCATCGCTTTGATGCGCAATGCCCACAAGCCAAGCTGCATCGTCCGTATAGCCAGATAAACTCGTTTCAAGCAGGTAGCTTTCATGCGTGTCGTTTTCTAGTATTTGGCCATATTGATGGTCGTGATCTTGGTGCATTACAGAACCTCGGACATTGAGGTTGAGCAAGTCGTCTAGTGGTTGCTCAAAGATAAAACCGCTGTCGAGCCTAGTGGTATCTTGTGCCTGAACATAGGGTTGTCCATCAGGCATGAGTGCACCTTCAAGAGTTCCCGCTGTACGCTGCTCAGTCATGGCACCAAATGTGGCATATAAGTTTGCACCACTGTCACTAGACCAATAAAGTCGAGGTCGCATAGTCGCCCGGTTGTAAGCAGCCATATCTACCCAGCCGTCATTATCAAGGTCTTTTGCTGCTTGATGGTGCGCCCCTGCAGTGATAGATGCACTGAATGCTTCTGTTACTGGCGAAGCAACATAAGCTGTGATGTCTTGACCATCTTTAGAGGTCACATTTAATAAAACTTCCCCTTCAAATTGGTCAGAGGGGGTGCGCGATATTAAGTTGATCACGCCACCCAATGCCGAGCCACCATAGAGCGACGATGCTGACCCTTTGATGATTTCGACGTTGGCCAGATCAGTTGGTGGGATTTGAAGTAACCCGATTGACGCACTTTGGCCGCCGTATAAAGGTAAGCCGTCGCTTAATAGCTGGGTATAACGGCCGTATAACCCTTGTAATCGAATATTGGCACTGCCGAGCGCCGGTGATGTATTTTGTACTCTGACTCCCCCTGTTTCGGCGACGAGCATTGAAATGTTGCCCGGCCTCATCAGGGCTTTTTCTTGCACCTCTTCTGCATTGATAACTTCGGTGCGTGTGGCGGATTCTGTAACGATACGGCCAAGTCTAGACGCAGTAACTTGGATTTTTTCAACCTGATTATTGTTATGGTCGTGGTGATGATCGCCATGGCTGTCTTCATGATGATGCTCACCTGCATATGATACAAATGGCAGGAGCATCGCAGAGATGGCGATAGTAGAATAGGTGTTAAGCATTTTTACCTCTAAACATGCAAAAGCGATACGCACAATGCGTATAAATAAAATGAATTTTAAAAAATGTGCGAATTACAGGCGCACTGATCCTTAAGAGGTAAAAATAGGGGGACGAAAGAGTAAATCTTTCATGTCAATCGGGTGCTGATGGGCAATAGCATGTGCCAAATGATGGTATTTAGACAATAATACTGGTTGATTGTCTGGTTTCACATAGGCGAAAGTCATACAGGCATTTGCTGGACAAATACATTCATCTTCACAGCAGTCAACCTCACAACAATCATCCTCACTTTGCGCGTTTTGTTTGGCAGTGTCTAAAGAGTTTGAAGCAGGGGTATGCATATCTGAAACAAGTACTGAGCCTTGTTCATAAGACATCACGAAATTATATGCGAGCGACTGGCCAACAAAGGCGACTAACACAGCAGCAATAACAAAGATGTGTGATAAGTGCTTAAGCATATGATTCTCAGTGACGAAAGTGCGCGTACTTTAGAATATTTTATCTAGTTTGTGAATAGGTATGCGGTTAACTGATGTTTAATCTCTTTATAAGTCTGGTGTGTAAATGCAACAGCTTTATGTGGCGTAGCACTTACTTTTTAACAGCGCTTTATTTTAATAGTAGCTGTGATGGACTCAGGAGTAGATCAAGCTAACAAGTACTATTCGACTATAAGAAATCCTAACTAGCTAAGGATTTCTTGTTTTGCCATATAGGTTGGGTTTTCAAATGCGCGTTGCCAATGCTGAGATTGTTAATTATACATGTCCTTATTAGCCATATTTCTATCAAATATCAAGCGCATTAAATGAATTAAAAATGATGAAGTTGGTGAATATATATTCGCAATAAAAATTAATCTCAAGATTTTGTTAACTTTATCTTTTTTATAGGTTTTGTTTGTGTAAGTTTATGATTTATATGTTTTTGTTTTTTTCTATTTAATATAGCATTGCCCGGATTTTATTTTTCAGACCGACAAGTAGTTGATCTTATTTAGTCGATTTTTAAATTAGGGA
The DNA here is from genome assembly GCF_030125375.1 of Pseudoalteromonas umbrosa. Taxonomy (GTDB): domain Bacteria; phylum Pseudomonadota; class Gammaproteobacteria; order Enterobacterales; family Alteromonadaceae; genus Pseudoalteromonas; species Pseudoalteromonas umbrosa. Next base: position 204,284 of record NZ_JASJUU010000001.1, read on the forward strand.
GTGATGTCTGTTGATTTCTTTTAGGCGATCTAACGCTTTTTTTAGAGCATTTATTTCAATTATTTTTTTATTAAGCATAGCTGCATGCGGGGGAGCAGGAGAGGAGGAAGGTTCAGCCGATCCTCAAGCAGGGAATAGTGGGCCTGAAGCAGTAAAGCCAGCACCCCAAGTTGATATTTATGGTGTCACGCATATTGATGAGCAGGAAGAGTTTAAACTAACTTTTGATACCAATGTAAGTGATGATGCACGCATCACTTGGTCATATGACGCCGATATTGAGCTAAACATCTCTGGTGATGATTCATCGACATTAACCGTGATATCTCCCGATATAATAGAAAGTCACAAAGTAACTTTTTTAGTTGAATTGTTACTTGAAGATGGCATTTCTGCGACTGATGAACATGTCGTTTTTATCAGTGCGCGTGATAACGTCCTACCAGAAGCCTCTATTAAAATTGATGAAATACCCGTTGAGCGTCAAGCGTTTGAGTTAGTTGGCGTAGCTGATGACGTTGATGGAGAGGTAGTCGAGCATCTTTGGACTCATAATTCAGCACTGGCCTTAGTCCTTGCGGGTGAAAATAGTAGCACTTTAACGGTGACAAGCCCCGATATTCAGTCATTACATGAAGTCTTATTTACTTATACAGTGACTGATAATCAAGGTGATAGCACCAGTGTCTCTAAGCTGATTTCAATTGAGCCTTTGAAAGTGACTTTTACGCTTGCAGGTAAGGTCACTGATGCGCCAATTGCACATGCTAAAGTTGATTTTGAGGTCGGTACTGGGCTATGGACAGCGATTGCAGATGAAAATGGTGATTATGCTTTAGAAGTCGATGTCGATGAGGCGTATACCTCGGAGTTAGCGACATTAACGGCAACAGGGGTTGATGATCAGAGTAATGTGGTATTGGTTTCGCAGTTGAACTCTGTCGGTTTTATTGCTGAGCAAGCTGGTGCTGATAAAATTGTCACTGCACTGGAGCTGTTTGATGTCAATATTACGAATGTAACGACAGCAGAATATGCACTTTTAGGCCAAGATCTAAATGGCTATAGCAATGATGATGAGCTAAATGAGGCAAAATCACGAATTTCGTCACAACAAAAATTAACGATTGCGGTGATGCTTAAAGCAATCATTGATCACGAAATTCAATTGCCTGAAGAAAGTGCAACAACACTTGAGCTCGTCCAAAACTTTGAATTGACCGAGCAGCTAATTGAGCGCTTGCAAAGAGAGCATCCTGAGTTAGTTACTCAAATTGAGAGCGACATACTCAATGATGAAACCTTGGTTGAGAGCACTGAATTTTTTCCTGAAGGTGAATATATTTTGGCCGAAACACAATTTTTCGATGGCCTTAATACTCATTTAGAGTTTAACGAAAATAATACCGGTTTTTTAACCCTGTCGGGCAAACGCATCTTTTTTAATTGGCAACAAAATGGCATCAATACGCGCATCGATCTCAATGAAGAGTTATTGGTAAAAAATGCAGGATTAGAACAAAGCATTGGCTTTTACACTTCATCATTCTCGATTAAACATTATGAACGCAACCAACAGTCTTTTGCAGTACAAGTTGAATTTGATTTATCTCAACCATTAGATGAGCTACCGTCAGGGCAGTATTCGACAGTCGCTGAGTTATTTGCAAAAGATGACCTACAAGTAGTGCCAGAGGAAATGCTTATAGGTACGTGGAGCTTAGACTTTGCGACAACCAATGAGCAGTATATTGTCGAGCTGACATTCAGTGAAAATGGCATTGTCGAGATAAGTGAAGGTTCTGGGACTCGTCAAGGTGAGTGGCGTTTAAGTCAAGGTAATATTGAAATTGATGATGGGGTGCAGAGTTTTAAAATCAGCTTGATAAGAGCGTTTAACTTGGGCTATCAAAGTGTTGTATCTCACGGTGCGGTATATCAGCAAGGTACTTTTGTTAAGCATGGAACTGTAAGCTTTACTGATATTGACTATCAAAAAACATGGCGAAAAACACACAGTAACAAGTCACAGTCTGCATTTTATGTGGATGAGCATGATAACTTTAACTTCAGATGGCACCGTCATATTCAAGGTAGTAATGATGAGGGCATTTTAAAACGATTTGAATACGCATTAAATGATCTAAAAGTTGAATATTGCGATGTTGAGTTCATTGGGTGTGAGATTTCAACAACGCATCACTTTAAACTCTTAGCTCAGGTGGGTAATACCATTGCTGTTTCATATCATAGAGACAAGCACGCCATGTCAGACAAACCGGCAGAGATACAGTTTTATACGTTATCTGATCACAAGTTGCACCATGGTGAGTTTACTCAAGCTTTGTTTAGTACCAATAAAGTTGAGCAACTTTTTTCTGCCCAAACTAATTTATATTCTGTAAGAGGCAATGAGGTCTCGGAGTTGAGTAGCCAGTATTTTTGCTCATCAAATGAAGGTTGTTTCGACTCAATTGCATTGGATGGTGCTGTTTATAAGTCTTCAATAGAAAACCAGAAGCTGAAGCTTGAAGCGTATCCGAGCGGTGAGATTTCATATATGGAAATTATAAATGAGTCTGACAATGCGATTTCAATGTGTCTCTATGCCCAAGAAAGCACTTGTACAAACGGTACAATACTTGATTTCACGTTTATAAAGCCAGAGCTTGACGTCGTTGTGACACAAACAGGTGAAGGGCGACTGATTACTTCGACAGATAAGTTCTACTTTAGAGAGCACTTTGCTGTTTTTATCGAAGAAGTGGATGGTTATATTCTTGACTCGATTTCAGGGTGTGCCGGGGAGCTAAAAACCGTTGGTGAACACGTCGTATATGAAATCATAAACCCTACCGAAGCTTGTGAGATTAAGGCTAAGTTTGTTCCTAAAGCAATGCATACGCAAAGCGCCGTTCTAGTAGATGCGACACCGTCTGAATTGATGGATAGTTGGTTCTATACAATTGACTCAGACAATGCAGGCACATACTACGGACTAGATAGGCAAGTTGGCTTCAACGTTGAAAATATAGGGCTATCTAATTACCAGTTTATATTTGATGATTACATTCGAACTCGCGTCAATGGTGAGGATTTTTATGCAGCAAAATTTTCACTTGAGTACGATGTTAACGGCACAACTGCGTGCTGGCACGGTGCCAAATCGGATGGTTCAGTGGATGCCATCTTCCAATTTGAGAGCACGGTTTGTACCGCGGTTGAGTTAGCATCGCAGCAGCCTGTTGCTGAAATAGAAAACGATGAGCTTGTAGGTCAGTGGTATTTTAATTTTGATACGTCTCTTGATTGGCATCAACTTACTTTAAACGCAGATAGTACGGGGACACTTACAACATTAAACCGTGTTGGTGGAGAAGAACAAGTTTATATCAATTGGGCTATCAGCGCTGATGATAAGCTTGAAATCACGGATGAAACGGGCGCATTCTTTTCGCTACAACTTATCAAAAAAGCGGATACAGTTTATACGTTTTTGGCAAATGAGCTGGTTGAAATCAATGATGGTCAAAAGCCTAGCTGGCTAAGAAGTGGTGCATGGTCGTTTATCAAACAACAAGAAGAAGCAATTGGCTTATCAGACATAACGGGGATGTGGCCTGTTAGTAATAATGAGCTGAGTGCTTTTTACCTTTTTGCTGATGGTGAAGTTCGAAATGGCCTGCTTAATGGTGCGGCATTAGCGACACTTGATGACAATACATTAAGAGTCTCTGCTAGTTATAATTCAAATCAAGGAAAGTTCGAGCATTTATGTGACGTAACGCGTTCTGAGTGTACTGAGCGTGTTATTGGGGAGTATCACATTATCGCGTTGAATGGGCAAACTGCTTATATTCGTTTTGTTGACGAAATAAATGATCTGCATGTTTTCAAAGCTATCAATATTAATAGCAGTGATGTTGTCTCTCAGGGAATTGAGACTCATCATGTCTCAAATACAAGCTATTATGAGAAAAAATCAGGCAAAGTCCGTACATGGCAATTCCAGAGTAATTGGCGTGGGGAACTTTCAGTTACTTTTGATGGTGTATACCCCGCGTCAGCTGTTGAGCTGTCACAAGGTGATATGGAAATCACGACAGATGATAAGGTGTTATCTTATCGTTTGATTGAGGTTTCATCAGAAGGTCTTACTCTCTGCCAGTTGAGGCAGGGTATCTGTGAACAAAATATGCAAACTAAGCTGTTGTTCCAAGTCCCCCATGTTGTTGTCTCATTGGATATACCTGAAATACTTGAACCCGAACATAACTTAGTTTCTGGTCAACTGAAATATGGTACGCAATTAGAGGTGAGGATTGCACGGCCAATGCAAGGTCATTACGCGGATTCATTTTCTGGATGTGGTATAACACGACCTGAAGAGATAAGTAGTGGTTATGTGTCTTTCTTATCGGATACGTTAACAGAGTCATGTTCATTACAGATGACCGCGGCACCAATTCCTGACTCAAATTCGCAAAGACTAGGTATTAAGGATAAGGTGATCAGTGAATGTATCAATAGGCCGTTTAACGAGTACATTGAGTATCAAAGTGGACTATATTGTCAGCGCGCAGGCGAAGATTTGGGAGGTATTACGAGTTTAGAGGGAGTCGAGAAACTAAAATGGCTAACCCAGCTTAATTTTAGAGGGATCGCGCTTAGTGAGGTTGGCGCTCATAAGTTAGCAAGTTTAACGAATTTACAGTCTATCAGTTGGGACAAGAACTCTACAGATAATACAGTTGGCATGCTTACATTGGATTTATCACAACTTACTAACCTTACAACGTTGGAGACTAAGTATATGTCTTTGGCCAACATCACTTTGCCAAAGACACCAACATTGAAAAAGCTGTCCTTGTTGCATACTGGGCTGACAGAAGTCGATGTATCGGGGTTAACGGGGTTAAGAGAATTAGATGTTAGTTATTCAGAGATTAGCTCGCTGGACTTATCAAACAATAAAGCATTGTATAGATTAAGTGGGATCAGTTCCTCACTGCAATCAATTACGGGTGTTACAGCAGAACATATATTGGATTCTGCTTATTTAGATAGGACTCGTTTTGAAACCATGGATTTAACAGGATTTGAGAGTCTAACTAGATTGGAGTTGGCCGCTTCGAGGTTAAAAGAAATAGATATATCAAAAGCGCCAAGGTTAAAAACATTTAAAGCAGATAGATCTCAGTTACATACAATGAGTTTTGCTAATGTTTCAGGCGTTACGTTCGTAAATCTATCAGAGACGCCATTGACTGAGCTCAGTGCTGAGATGATGCCAAAATTACAGTTTTTAGACCTAGTAGGAAACTCCCTGACGTATTTGGATTTGTCTCAACATCAGGACTTGCAAAGATTGTTTGCAGGGCAAGGCACACTCAAGAGTGTTCTGTTGCCAGACAATGAAAATGCATTTGATGGCGATTTTTCACTGCAAGAAAATAAAATTGAACGACTGGTCATTCCGGCTAATTCTGATAAGACATGGATAAATGTAAATAATAACTTGCTAACTGAGCTGGTCGTTCTTGGCACGTCAAGTGTTGTTTATGCTGAAAATAACTTATTAGAGCATGTGTCTATACATTATGATTCAAAGGTGACCTCTTTGAACCTTTCAGGAAATCAGCTAGTGAGTGCTGAGATTTCCGGGGAGATCGTAAATCTAGATTTATCGAATAACCAGCTAAGCTCATTTTCAATACCTGAGAACTCTCAGTTTCATAATTTAAATGTATCTAAAAACGCGCTGAATAAGCTCTCAGGTTCAGGAAAAATAGGTTCTAGTTTAGATGTGTCAGATACCGTGTTAATGGAGTTAGATTTAACGCCATTCGGCGCGATATCAAGCCTAGACATTAGCTTAACGGATATTTCATCTATAGACATACCAATTACATTAAACAGTTTAACTGCTCGAACAATACCCATGACTGAGCTAATCATTCCTGAGAATAGTAATTTGATGCACTTACACTTTGAAAATAATACGCTAAGCGACCTTCAAGGGCTAGAGAACATAGATAGGTTTTTAAATATCTATTTAAGAGATAGCATTATTGAACGACAGCTCTTAGATACACTTTTGGCAACTGAGAAAGTTAGTTTGCATGGGCTTTCTTCTCATTAATAAAATAAATGCGGTTGATTAAGGCTTCAATAGCTTTAATCAACCTTTTTATAAAGAATCATATGTAGCAAAGATTTAGGGTTCTAGAGGGAGTTGAGTGTTTTTTAAAGCATTCTGACCATCCACTTCTGGTTCTGGTGGTGAAATAATTTATTTTCATGTAGTGTATTTATAAATTTTCTACCTACTAGTACCGAACTTTTAGCAAGTATTTATTGTCTAACCTCTACTTTCATCAAGTGTTTTGAAACAAATAATCATTTCTATCTTAAACTCAAAGCCACTAGGTTCGGCAGATATTTTTTCTATTTCGAGTTTTTATCTTGTCTATTCTAATGTATGAAAAAGGGGTTATATTTTTTTGTGTAATTTTACGTTTTAAATTTTATATGTGAAGGCGTGTTTATTCGTTTTTTTTGATGTAGATTAATTGTTTGCTGGCTTTCATTAAGGCAGGGAATATTAATGAGTAATAAGAAAGGATTTGATTTGAAAAGTTTTATATTTCTATTTTCTTTAGTCTTCTCTGGCCACTTATTGGCCAAGGAAGAAATGTCTAGTTCATTTCTACAGCTATTTAATAAAGGTGATAGACATGATGTGAAGGGGTATTTATTAAAAAACATGTCACATAGTCGTATTCAAACTTACGGCATTGAAGCGCATGTTGGTGCTTTTTTAAATTTACAAAATACACATGGTAAGTTAACTCTACTTGACGTGTTATCAGAGGAAAATAATAACGAACGTCTGCTAGTTCAATCAGAAAATAATCAGCTTACTTTTACACTGATAATTAATCGTGAAGCTCAAAAGCCATATGGCATGAATTATTTTATCTTACGTGACTCTCCCGCTAGAGGTGATGTTAAAGTTAGACTATCTCACAAAAAAATAGCCAATGAGCTATCTATATTCATGGAACGATTACGCAAAAAAGATGCTTTTTCAGGCGTAGTATTAGTCGCAAAAAAAGAAGAGATCATTTTTAATCAAGCGGTTGGTTTTGCGAACAAAGAATGGAGAGTAAAGAACACATTAGACACTCGGTTTGCACTTGGGTCGATAAATAAAATGTTTACGGCATTGGCTGCGTTAAAGTTGGTTGAGCAAGGTAAAATAAAATTAGACGATAAACTTGTTGATTATGTTGACCGCAGTTGGTTGCCTGAAGGCGAGGTTGATCAAATCACTGTGCGCCACTTAATGACTCATACCTCAGGGCTGGGTAACTTTTTTAATGATGAATTCAATGACAGCAATAAAGAGTTATACCGAGATTTAGAAAGCTATAAACCACTCATTGCGGGTGCGCCACTGAACTTTTCTCCAGGTTCACGCAACCGTTATAGTAACTCCGGGATGTTGATGCTTGGCCTTGTGATTGAAAAAGCCAGCGGGTTGTCATACTACGATTTTGTTCAAAAATATATCTATGATCGGGCCAATATGGCTGACTCTGGAAGCTTTGAATTAGATTCGACTACACCGAAATTAGCAACAGGTTATTTAAAACGCATGCACAGCGATAACTGGGTTAAAAGTACTTACACACGTGCTGTAAAAGGCAGCCCAGCTGGTGGCGGATTTTCGACAATTCAAGACCTACATCGTTTCGCACTTGCACTGACCAATTATAAATTACTCAATAAGGAGCTGACTGAGCAAGCTTACAGCGAGAAGACTGCGTATAACTCGGCAAAATGGTATGGGTATGGGTTTTCGGTTGGTGGCCAACCTGATAATCGTATTGTTGGTCATGGTGGCGCTTATTTAGGGGTTGATGCGCGCCTTGATATTCATTTAGATACGGGCTATGTAGTTGTAATTTTAGCCAACCAGTCAAATGTGGTTTCACCTGTTAGACGAAAGATCAATGAATTATTGGCGAATGCCGATTATTGATATGTCAGATGTGTGTATCAATTTTACTAAATCTAGTGTCTTGCTAGGGTGATATTGCATCTTAGCTTTTAACTTTCCATAGAATATGAGTGATACGTGCATTGAGGTCTAAATTAAGATAAATCGACCGAGCTTGATAGGATTTTTCATAGTCACAATCGAAATCGGTCATTTTAATGTCATTAGATTAAATTAAGTTGTTTGTGTCAGTACCTGTAAAGTGAGATTGAGCAAATAGTAATCAGATGATTATGAATGGTTGAGTCTTAGGTACTAGGTGAGTTTATTCAGTCGATATGAGGTAAATCATTATGAGGGAAACATTGAGAGCATTGGTTTTATGTAACCTAGCTTTATCGCCATTATGCTTTGCAGTCAGTAAAGTGGAGAGCAATCAGTGGGCATGGCAAACTGACTTTTTTCAGACCTGTGATACCAATACTATTAATGGATATTTTACTGTGCAAGCTACCCGAGGAGGTAACTATAGTGCTTGGGTAAGCTGTAAAAAAGGGACTTCAAAAAATTGGGTTGCAACTAAAGCAAGATGGTCACCTGAGTTTATTTTAAATGAGCTATCGCGCCACGATATTCATTTGACGGGATTTTACCACGCGAGCAGTGGCATTGATGAAATTGTTTATGCTAAAAATACGATAAAAAGATCTAGTTCTCAAAAATGGGAATATCAGCATCAAAAAAATCACTTCACAGACATTGAGCGATTTTTAAACTCAAAGCAATGTCAGCCAAAAGATATTTCGGGGATCCGATCGGGAATTTCTCAATTTGGTAGTAATAAAGAAATCGAGTGGTCTATTCAGGTCAACCTTACAATGAGTGAGCGTGGAACTTCAGCTTCGCCGAATGGTAGCTATACAACAAAGGAGTCTACCCAAGGTGTTGACTATGATGTGCATACGTTTTGCCGTCAGGATAGATCGGATACACGTTGGTCTGTTAATGTTGTTCGTTCTAAAGAAGGCGATACGCTAATCCAACATGGTAAAGCGGCGATGATTGGGGCTTATAATGGGTCTAAGCATTACTATTTAGTTGCTATACCTAAATCGAAAGTTTGACGATATCACTAGATATTAGGCTTGTTGATTCAAGCCTTTTTCTATTACCTGTTAATGAACGATGCTTTTGAAGTTTATAAACAACAGGTTGAGTAATTTATAAAGATTGACTGACCTAAAAAGCAATATGAATAAAACTTTAATTACTTTATAAATTTAATTTCTTAGCACTTTTTATTTTAAACTTGATGAACACCTTATGTTTATAGTCCACATGTATGGACATGGCTTTGCCATTATAAATATTTATAGTGGTTTGTTCCTTTGATTATCTCTCCTTTCTTTAATTTAGCGTATTGTTTTAGATACGCAGAGTGGCTTATCACCAATATGTATAGTTGCCGAAATACATCTTGATTTTCGGTAATAAAGTCTGGTTTTAGATTCTTCCCTTTCCATTACACATATAAACGGGCATGCCAGCACCGATTGGGTAATAGCAGTCTGCATAGATGATCTGAATGCCAGGGTACTTTGCTTTAAAATCAGCTCTGAATTTAGCTTTTGCTTCATCTTGAGTCACATATGTGTAGTGCTTTGAGTAATATATATATTTTGCTGATGCTGTGGAAGTTAACGATACAAATAATGTTGTTGCCGCAATGGCTGTGATTAAGGCTGACTTTATTTTAGATGACATATCTAAGTTCCTTTTGTTGTTTGAAAATTAAACAGTATTGTGTCTGTTTTATTAATTCAAATGAAATTTATGCATGTAGTATATTTTTATTTCCATATTGTGAATTGTTGTATTTTGCGCCATCTATTATCTCTGTATTTATTTTTATAGGGTTTTTGGCTTTATTTTATTTCCTTCCTCTTTTTTTTAACTAAATTATCACAATAATACCATTTTTTATTATTCTAAATAGTGTATTAATTAGGTTTAAAATACGTATTTATGTGAGGGGTTCTGATAATTTTCCCGCTTTTATTTATCTGAAAAAGGTAAAAATGAAAGCTAAATGTAAAAAAAGTGTGTTATCTTGGTCTTGTTGCGCAACATATATACATTTAAAAACTTAAAAGATATATGAGGATAACCATGAAATTTAAATACGCTGCATTGCTAGGCGTTGTCTCTGCGATCACATTGTCACCTGCTGCAAATGCCTACCTTTATAAAGATCCGGGCTATGTAGAACGTAATGTAAGAACTATTCAAAAGAATAATGTGATAGGTCAGTCGCACCAATATCGTGATCAGCAGGGCTGGATGTATGTCGATCAGGTTAGTAATGGTGCGACGCAAGGTGCGTATCAGGCTGGAAACTGGGTAAAATTACATAACCGTAATTTCAAAATGTCCATCGGAGAATTAGAGTTTTCCTTTGATCCAAGCAAGCTGGATTGTACACAAGGCATGAGCTTTAACTTTACTGTGGGCGATGACACGGTTGCGAGCTTTAAACCAAATTGTGATGACTTACTGAATGCCTCTATCACTTATCCAATTGAATATTATTTTGATTTAATTCCTGAGCCTATCAAGCCTAAGGTTGAGCTACCTCTTGATCCATTAGGGTTACTAAAAGTAGGTGTTAAATTTGGTGCAGGTGTTGAAGCCGGTGCAGAATTTACGGTTGGCGGTGTAATTGGTGGTCATGGGAACGAGGAGCCATATGAAGTTGATGGCGTGAGACGTCCAGACTATGTGTATGCATCTGTTGAACCTTATATTGGCGGTCTGGTATCTAGCTCTGCTTACGGCTCGTTTGGTCACGGTATTTCTGAGGCGGGCGTAAAAGGTAAATTAAATTTACTCAAAGTCAAAGGTAAGGGGTATGTAGAAGCAGGGATCCGTCGTGTGGTCCAAGATACGCAAGTTATTGAGCAAGGCTTCTTAGAGCTCAAAATTAGCACCAAGCTGACAGGTGGTGATGGCAAAATACAAGCTTACTGTAAAAAGCTATGGGGCCTGTTGCAATTCAATGTGGATGTTATGAAGTGGGATCCATTATATACGCGTGAAACAGTGCTATACGAATATGCAAGCCCTGTTTGGGAAAATCTATAAACTGTAAAACGTGGTGGCCTAGCCACCACTTTTGAGATGAGTCCATGAAAAAAACAATTTATATATGCGCCGCTGTAGCTGTGGTAGTTGGCTTGGCGATACTCAACTCTTTGAGCAATAATGATAAAACATTAAGTGAGCCTGAAGCAGTTAAACAAGAGCAGTCAAAAACACTGGCTGAAAAATCGTATTTTTTTGCCTATCAAGTCGATATTCATTCTGCTGTGTTGAGCGAAAGTGGTAGCGCGATGACATTCTCTGAGTTGAGTTGGAAAATGAATTTCCAACCTCATGCGTCTGCATCGACCAAGTCAGCCGCGATGCTGAGTGATATTGTGTTTATGGCTGACAATAAGTTACAAAAAATGCCCACGCAAATTCCCTTCTTGGTGAAGTATCAGTCTCGACAATTTTCAGAGCTTGATATGCTTGGGTTAAGTGAGCAGCACCCATTATCTGTGTTATCTAAAGTACTTGATTTAATGAGTTACTCATTAGACGCACCGCTTACTTTTGAAGATGCGTTGGGCGTAAAAACATTCCAGTATGTTCAACAAGACAATGTGATAGAGCGAGTAGTGACAGCCCATCAAAAACATGCAGACAACACAGAAAAAGAGCAGTGGCAGATCACTTTGAATTTAGCCCGTCCAGGCGCACCATTGACTCTAGAATATAATAACAATCAAATTTGGCAGCGTAGTGGACAACGCTATGAAGTTGTACAAACTGTGTCAGTTAAGCCTATTACACACACGCCTTTTGAACCTGTTGATTGGCAAGCTAATCACAACACACATATTCTGCCTGATGATAACGCACAGAGCACAGTTATCGAGGTCACAGGGGATAACTTTTTGGAGTATATACAGTCGCTAAAAGGTAATTTAGATCCTAACTTAGCAAAAGCGATTGGACTATATATGCTTAATAACTTTGATCAAAGTGCTTTCAAAGGCTTGTTCGAGCAGCATGAAAATTTAACCTCTGCATTTATCTACGCGTTGCAAAAAGCACAAACCCTGCAGGCAGAGCAAATGATCTCTGATCTTTTGACTGATGATGAGTTAGGGGTGCAGGTACAGCAAAAGTTAGTGATGGCGTTAGGACGCTTTGAAAATGCGTCGGATATTGGCTTTTCTAGCTTAAGGCATATTGTAGAGCAAGGCTCAAATACAGCGATTTCAGATATGGCGCTACTCAACATGGGCACAATGAGTAAGTTTTCTCCAGCGCAATCCAACCAAGTGTCTGATTATTTGGCTGATAAAATGCGCAGTCCAGCTCATCTTTCAACAGCAGTGTTAGCAGTGGCCAATAGCAAAAACCCTAAGCTGATTGCAAAGCTTCCAGCCTTGCTTCAGCACTCGGATGTTCAAGTCAGAAAGAATACCATTAAATCTTTAGGGCAAATGGCTATTTATCAGGATCAGGTGGTAACGAGCCTATTAGCATCTCCTGAAATGGCCTCGATTGATGCCTTTGCTCGTGTATATCAGCAAGCAAACTATAAGTTATCAGCTATGAATATAGAGCGACTAGACGGTCTTTATCAATCGCAATCCAATCCGGTGATTAAAAAGAGATTGAGTACGATTATGAATATGTAATTATTGAATGCAGGTAATTCATTAAAAGTGAGTCTCTACTTTTCAAAGCAACGAGACTCATCTTTCACATATTAAATTTCTTCAGTACACATGCGCTTTACAATACTCTGATTGTCACAGTGATCTGGGTTATATGTTCCTCTGCCACCACCTGCAATGTTAAGTGTGAGCTTCGTCGGGAATGCGAATGTGTCATTATTTAATGCTTTTATCTTCTGCTAATTTAGTTTAATTTTCCTCTGTTTTTCCTTAATGATGTAGCCTGCCTAATCAGCATTTTCGCATTTGGAGGGCTTGTTAAACAAATAATAGATTTTATTGTTTAACCCAATCTATGATGTAGCCAACACAAACAAAGTGCATTGGTTGATCAGTAAAGTCAGGTCTACAGCCGCCTACTTCAGTTGCACCGCGCTGTCTTAGAATTGACATAGCGTGCTCAGGTGAACCACCTCGCGCTTCGACAAGGACTTTATCTTTGCAATATCTCACATTTGTTGTTTTTGTCTCGGAATACGCAAAAGGCACGTTTGCAATGCAAGTGGCGTAGACTTGATGTTTGGTTGCTGGGTTATAAACCCAATCTCCGATGAACGCTGTAGGGTTTGTTGTTAAATTGATGAACTTACTGATATTTTGAAATGAACCGTTTACTAAAGTACTGCAGTTTGCGAAACCTTGATAATAATTGATTTTGCTTGTTTCCACTTCTGTTTTACATTCTTGTGCGAAAGCATTGAGAGAGCCTAATGTTAAAAGTAAGCCCATTGCTAATTGTTTTTTCATTATTTTGATTTCTCTTTTAATGTTATTAAGTATGGTTTGGAGACGAATGCCAGTTAACAACTGGCTGTTAAGTGTATGAATATAGGTACTTAAATACCTTAGCATTTGGCCTTCGTGAGAGTAAGCTGGCAGATCTTCCGGTTTATTTTTTAAGGTTATGATATTTAATTAAAAAATATTATTTTTCGAGTTTATAGTAGGCAAAATTACGTTCTTCAATACTGTATTTTCGATGGTTTAATCGCAAATTGGCAGGTTTTAAAATAGGATAGATAGAAAGATGAACCGCGAGGTTCGGTGTTTTATGTCATGATTTGTTTACATGTCTATTTTAAATTTTATCTTGAATTTAACTTTGTAATAACATAGATTTCATAAGCTTTTTATTAAAAAGCACAATAATTACAATTAAAGGATTTTAACCTTATGACATCATGTAAAGTAATCAAATCAATGCTGCCTGTATGCGCCTTAGTGCTTGCCAGTGGTACGCAAGCAAGCGTTCAAGATACTGGCATTGCCCAAAAAACTGAGATCGCTCAAGCGGTTTCTTATCAGCTAAATTTAGGCCTTAATAGCGTGGTGAACTCTGCAAATAATGAGTTTGAACATGTTATTAATTACCCCAATGCACACTTCATCAAAGTGAATTTTGCTAAGTTCTCTCTGCCAAAAGGCGCTTACCTTGAAGTCAGTGACTTAAAAGGTAAGGAAGTATATCGTTATGATCAAAATGACAGCGGTGTCTTTTCATCCATGTCAGTTTCTGCAGATGCGATTAAGCTGAAGTTGGTTGTTAGTGATACAAGTCTTTGGGAGCAAGGACATGGTATTGAAATTGCCGACTTCTTTGCTGGTTACTCTGATACTGAGATTGCAGCGAATGAAGTCATGTCAGGTTTTGACATGATTGAGCCTAATTCTACTTGTGGTATTAACGAACGTAGAGATGTCGCATGTTGGGAAACATCTCATCCAGTTGAGTATGAGCGAAGTCGCCCAGTTGCACGCTTGCTAATTGGTGGGCGTAGTTTGTGTACCGCTTGGCGTGTTGGTGCCGGTAATCATATGTTTACCAATAACCACTGCTTTGATTCGGCCGCAGATGCGAAAAACGTGGAGGTATGGTTTAACTATCAGCGTTCAGCATGTGGTACAGGTAGTACAAATGGCACTGTTAAAGTAATGGCAGATCAGCTGCTTGCGACGGATTACAGGCTTGACTATACGTTATTTACAGTCAATGATTTTGAAAAAATCAGACAGTTCGGTCATTTTGGTTTAGATGTGTCAGCACAGCAAAAAGGACAGCGTATATTCATTCCACAGCACGGTAGCGGCAATCCAAAAGAGCTAGCTATTGAGAGTGATCAAAATACCGGCGGTTACTGTCAAATTGACCAAACGGTGACAGCAGGTCGCGGATCTGATACTGACATGGGTTATAAATGTGACACTATAGGCGGTTCGTCAGGTTCACCAGTTGTGTCTGCTTATGACAATAATGTCATTGCACTGCACCATTATGGTAATAGTACGCAATGTACAACAAAGTTGAATCGCGGTACCCGCATTGAATTGATCTGGCCAGAAGTGGCAACACACTTTGGTGGCGTCATTCCAAGAGGAGATAATGGTCCTGTTGATAACACTGCACCAGTTGCAAACTTCTCTTTCACACAAAGTGGTTTGGCGGTGACTTTTACTGATACATCCTTTGATGACAAAGAAGTGGTTAGCTATAACTGGCAATTTGGTGATGGTACTACGAGTCAATTGAGAAATCCTGTGCATACATATGGTTCTGAGGGCACTTACAGCGTGTCTTTAACTGTAAAGGATGCTGAGGGGTTACAGTCAACCAAGACTCAACAGGTATCTATTTCTCTAGGTGGTGGCTGTTCAGTTGACGCGTGGTCTGCGGGTAAAGTGTACTTAAAAGGCGACCAAGCGTCACAAAATGGCAGCATTTATGAAGCACAGTGGTGGAATAAAGGTGCGTCACCTGCAGAGCACTCATCTAAATGGGAAGTGTGGCAGTGGGTTCGTGACTGCAACTAATTACTCATAAATTAAATTTAAAAAGCCACTATTGAAAACGCATAGTGGCTTTTTGATTTTTAGTCAGCGTCATTATTGTCAACGAAGTGCTCAATTGGCAGTGTGATTTCAGTTCTAAGTAGTGTTCTAGTGTGTTTGGCGTTATTCATTGAAGCTTGGTTACCAGCGTAAATATAGCCGCATATAAATTCAAAACGTGAACTAATTTGGCTTAGTACCTCAGCTTGGATCTTAGGGCCAAAGCCTTGCCCTCTATGCTGTTTTGCAATGATAAAATCACTGATAAGAACGCCCTTATAGCCAAGTTCAGTACATGGCTCTAAAATTAATGCACCTATTTTTTGTGTTGGTTGGTGTGCTTTGTAAGCTACATAACATAAGTTGTTTTCTACTGACTCAGCAACAGATTCTTTATCTTCGACTTCTAGGCGATCTTTTAACTGCGGAACGTCTTTATGAAAAGTGTGGTATTCATCTTTATACCAAGACCAGTCATTTGCCAAATCAAATGACTTAAGAGCGATTTCATTTGAGTTTAGCTTGCTAATATGTTCAATCTTAGCGCCCCAAAAGCAGTCTTCCAATTCTGCCCCCTTTACCTTTTTAAGGGCGAGAAAGTGGGCGCTGTTTGGCTTTGACCATATAGAGACCATTTCTGGCTTACACCAACTAAAAAACGCCAATATTTTAGGTAGGTAAAGCTTGAGATCTGCAAATTTAACCGCTTTTTCGCCAATGACTTCTATTAATGTTTGATCTAGGTTGTTGCGATAAATTCCAGCTAACCAAAGTGTGCCACAGGGTAATTTAATTATCTGGTCGTGTAAATTTCTGTCTGGAACAGTGTCGGCAATTTTTCGACGGGATCTAACTTCGGCAAAGCCATTTTTATAGTCATCACACCTTGAGAAAAGATCTTTGCTTTCTGCTGCTATGGCAGCGTTCATGTCAAAATCTTGCAGTTTGTTGGTGTCATAGGTATCAATGACGCCCTTCGTGAGCCTTTCAAGTTCATCGTGTGTTGCCGACATTAACGATTTAAAAGATAAGGTTGAGTCCGTATTGCTCATCATTATTAAATACCAGCCAAGTTGGGCTGTACTCCATTTAATTTTATTTTTGTTGTGGAATTTATATGAGGCTTTTTTATCTTATTTCAATAAATTGGGTACAAGTAGGCCGCATTTAAACAGAATTTTCACAACCAGCTAAACTTAACCCCATGGAGTCGCTTAGCAGATAAGATTTGTTTTTAGTTGCTTGAGCACAAAACACAGGTTGTAACAATGTCTGAATTAGCCTTGAAAAAACATGCTGCTGTATTTTGTATTATCGTGCTATTTTTCAATAGCTTTGCGTTTGCCACCTTGTCCAATGAGCAGCTTGTTAAAAACATTGAAAAAAGCCAAGGCACTACTAAAATCGAAGCGATTATCGATTATGTACAAAAAAACTTTCACTACAATACACCTCAAGCACTTGAATATGCCGATGAAGGGCTTCAACTTTTAGAGCAACACCCAAGCCATGATCAGTCTGCAAGATTATTGAGCCACCTGTCTCGTGCCTATATTTCTTATGGCGATTTGAACAAAGCCAATGAAGTCGCTTTACAAGCTCAGCAGTTTGCTCAAAAGAGCACTGTCATGGCAAACGAGCTGCGTGTGCAAATTGTGCTTGCAGATATTGCTATTCGCCAGCGCAAATATGACTTAGCCAGAGCGCGGTTAATTGATGTGATAGAGCAGGCGAAGCAGGGAGAGTTTGAGAACTACTTAGCAAATGCGCATCGTCTTTCTGGACATTTAGACAGTAAAACGCGAGATTATGAAGCTGCTCTTGGCAGTTATTTACAAAGTTTGAGTTTATACCGTAAACTGAAAAATCCGACCATGGCGGCATCTATTCATCAAAGTTTGGCGTCTCTTTACAGGAAAATGAACTTATACGAAAAGGTCTTATTTCATCAAAAGAGAGCGATCCAAATCTCGTTGACACTCGATAACCCTAATCAACAAGCCATTTTTTACAGCAACATGGGCACTTATTTTGATGAAGTGGGCAAGTTTGAAAAAGCGATAGAGATGCACCTGAAGTCTTTAGCACTGAAAGAAGAGCTTGGGTATAAGCTTGGCATGATCCACACCTATAATCGGCTTGGTAGCGTGTATCGGGAAGCGGGTGATTTTAAAAAGTCAGAGCAAATGCTCAAAGAAGCGGTTGCTTTGAAAAAAGAAATAAATAGACCAGATCCAAATATTTCCACTTACCTAGACTTTGGGCGTCTATACATTGAGACAGGGCAGCTTGAACTAGCTGAAAGCTATTTAATACAGAGTATTTCGCTCTATCAAGGCTCTCCTTGGGAAGATAGGATTGCAGAGATCCATCAGGCGCTGGCGAAACTGCACTTGGTCAGACAACAGCCACAAAGTGCAATCGATGCTTATTTACGGGCGATAGAGATTGCGCAGGAACATCAAAGAGAGGCTTTGTTGATGGACTGCCAGCTTGAAGTCGCAGAGATATTTGAAAAACAAGGCATGCACATGCAAGCCTTGGCGTATACCAAAGACTATTTAACGCTAAAAAATAAATGGGAAGAGAAGAATAACCAATATCGAATCAGTGCATTGGCGATTGAGTTTGGTGTCAGAGAAAAAGAGCGAGAAATAGCCAGTTTAGTTCAACAAAATCGCATCAAAGACCTTGAAATTGAAAAGCAAGCTGTACAACAAGTGGTTTTTTTAATCGGTATGCTATTTGTGTTTTGCTTTTTGTCTTTTAGTTACTTTTGGCGAACGAAAAATAAGCAGCTAAGAATCGAGCAAACCGCACTAAAGCAAGTTAGTGCAGTAAAAGAACGATTGAGCCATGCTCTTTGGGGAAGTGGTGATGAGTTGTGGGATTGGGATTTGCAATCGGGTGTCATAACCAGAGATAACCAAATGAATAAGCTCTGTTTGCCATGTGAGTACATTGGTTCCGACTTAAACGCCATAAAACCCAGTGTTCATCCTGATGATTATGAACGTTTACACAGTAAATTTAATTCTCACCTTGAAGGAGAAAGTGATTTTTATGAAGTTAACTATCGCGTCATGACAAAAAGTGGCAGGTGGTTGTGGGTTTCAGACAGAGGCAAGGTTACCTCCCGGGCAAAAGACGGCACTGTACTCAGAGTCAGTGGCACGATCAAAGACATTTCCGAAATTAAAGCATCTGAGCTGGCGTTGGCTGAGTTGAATGCTACGCTCGAGAAACGGGTAGAAGAGCGGACTTTAAGCTTAAAGCAATCAAGAGATGAATTGGCAGAGATACTCGAAGAGCTGACATCAACACAAGCCAACCTAGTTGAAGCACAAAAAATGGCGTCTTTAGGGCGTTTAGTTGCAGGGGTCTCTCATGAGCTAAATACCCCGCTTGGCACGACAGTTACTGCCAGTTCTATATTACTTAAAGAGCTGTATGAATTTAAGTCTAAGCTAGAAAACAGTAAGTTAACACTCAGTGATACAAAATCTTTTATTGATGTATCTTTATCGAGTATTGAGTTGATAGACAGTAATACCGAGCGAGCTGCTCAACTCATTAAGCGCTTTAAACAAGCATCAGCTCACGAATATGTTAGTAGTGAGAGCCAGATTGATCTTAAAGCCTGTATTGAAGGGTTTATTGGGTTTCATGGTAAGGACAGTGATGTCATTGTTGAGATAGATTGTCCAGATAACTGCATGGTGCAATGTGACTCTCAAGCGCTCGGTAAAATTTTTGAGGACTTGTATCTCAATTCACTGCTTCATGGATTTGAAGGAAAAGCGGGACACATATCAATAGATGTCACCACTGAGCAAGAGCAAGTGATCTTACGCTTTACTGATAATGGAAGAGGGGTTGAGCGGCAAGCGATAGCGCATATGTTTGAGCCGTTTTATACTACGGCACGACATCAGGGGAAGGTAGGATTGGGGCTATACATGGTTTTTAACTTGGTCACTTATGTTTTGCGAGGCAGCATTCGATATTGCCCACATGACAAAAAGGGGGCTAGTTTCGAAATAGTGTTTTCAACAGGCGGTTCACATTAATGGCGTTCTATGAAGGGTATAAAACGTATAATTAATTTTGTATTATGGTTAGCAAAAAGCCATACCCAACTTTTTACTTTTTGCAGAATAAGTGGAACCACTTTCTGGGCAGTTTAGGTGCTATTATAACCTTATCTATTAGCTTTTTATTGCTTTTTGGATTCTAAATAATAGTTGATAGCCTTAGTAATTAGTACTAATGGGCTAGTAAAGTGTAACTTTTATAAAAGTATGAATATGATTATTTTTATTTTGGAGTACTTTAAGTGGTTTTTACTGGTCGATTTATGTTTTTATAGCTGATTTTAAGGGGGTTAAATTTGATCTACGCCTAAGGTTTTGAAAGGCGATATTGATTTGATTTAAACCCCTTGTTTTTATATGGTTTTATGCGTATTTATTTTGCTTTAGGCGGCTCGTTACAAGAAAGGCACTGAGAAACGCTTCCAAATACAATTTCTGTTTGAGCAGTTGTATGAGGGCCACTAGATTTAGAGCCTCCAATGACCTTTAAAATGGTTTTTTTATTAAGTTTTATCATTATTATTATTCCTTGAATTTATTTTTGCATGATTATAAAAGCATATGTTTTTAATTTGTTCAATTGTTTTTTTTGAAATAATGTTTCCTGCTACTGATGTTGTGGGTAATATTATTACCACTACTATATTTTTTACTGTTTCACCTTAGGTTTTGCGCTTAAATCAAAGCCTTTGAAAATCATCCATAGTGGTAAGAGCAATTCGTATATGCCACCAGGGATATACATCCACGCACCTGAGAAATCTAGACCAAAGTAATCAAAAGCGACTTTTAATAGGAGTACTGCGTAACCAATCATGCCAAGTACTGAGATGGCTCTTGGAATTAGACGGTATTGGTATAAAGTGATGTTCAGTAAAAAGCCACATAAGCCCAAAGAAAACATGCCCATTAAAAAGCCAAACCAACGCTCAGATTTTAGCGCACTGCCCATCATATAAAGGTATTCACTTGATACATCTGGGTTTTCAATGACTTGTTTACCCATGGCAATCAATGTCATCAGCGTCACTGCACCGGTGATCAAGGTTGCGCCTTCAATCAAACGACCACTCACATATCCAATGGCAATGCGTTCACTGTATTGTCTGATAGTCGGGTAAATTAGAATTGACATGCCAATCACCGCAGCGCAGTTAATAAATTCTAATAATGCCGCAAACGCTAGGGATGATCTGTTAAGTGCTGCCTGCTCCAAAAAGTCTGGTTTAGTAAGTAGCTCATAAATGATGGAATCGGCATACATAAATGAGCTGGTTGAGATCAAGATGAGTAATCCGGCAATGCGTGTAGCAAGTAAAGTAGACATAAATAAAACCCTTTTATTTGTTTGCTTGCCGACATGCTTTATTTAAGTGTGCATGTAGACAGTGCGTTTTTAAGATGAGTCTATTGTTGTCGTAAACTGTGTTCAGTTCGTCCTAATGGGCCCGTTCGGTCTTTTTATTCGTATATTTTTTAGTGAGTTATAAAAGGTGCTTGTTTACTCTCGATGAAAGGAAGATAAACCCGTTGTTATTGCTCAGTGTGCAGAGCACTGTCACTTTTAATTAAACTCCGGGTTATACCAATGAATGGCTTACACGAATTTATTATGGTCGGTGGCGATTTGGGAAAAAAGTAATTCGATATCTGTGAGCGAGGTTTTCATCGTGATGCTTGAGTTTTTATCATCAAGCTGTAGGAAGTTGGTTTGCCTTTATCTGATTGAGCTCCTTCAATTGAATCTATTTAATTGTATTACGTATAAGTCTATGTTTATTTGTTATCGTATTGATGCCAGTCTTGCTAGAGTGATAGGTTCAGCCTGCCTTGTGATAAAAACGATAATCGGCATAAGGCACACATTAAAGAATATCGGTTTCTTTAATCATGACCTCCTTCATTTGGGCAACGCCTGAACGTAAGTCAGATTGGGTTCATCAGTTCAGTCATGTGAGTATTTTATTAAAGCGCGAATGTGGCCTGAGTTATTTTAACTCAGCATTTTGTGCACTAAGGGAAGTGTGTCGGGGCAGAGGGTTATAATGGGTGCGCTTAAGAACAGAAAAAGGAAGCCGTATTTAGCTTCCTTGGTGGGTTTTATATTTATTAAGATTGTGCTTTTGGTTTTGCGCTTAAATCAAAGCCTTTGAAAATCATCCATAGTGGCAAGAGCAATTCGTATATGCCACCAGGGATATACATCCACGCACCTGAGAAATCTAGACCAAAGTAATCAAAAGCGACTTTTAATAGGAGTACTGCGTAACCAATCATGCCAAGTACTGAGATGGCTCTTGGAATTAGACGGTATTGGTATAAAGTGATGTTCAGTAAAAAGCCACATAAGCCTAGAGAAAACATGCCCATTAAAAAACCAAACCAACGCTCAGATTTTAGTGCGCTGCCCATCATATAAAGGTATTCACTTGATACATCTGGGTTTTCAATGACTTGTTTACCCATGGCAATCAATGTCATTAGCGTCACTGCACCGGTGATCAAGGTTGCGCCTTCAATCAAACGACCACTCACGTACCCAATGGCAATGCGTTCACTGTATTGTCTGATAGTCGGATAAATTAGAATGGACATGCCAATGACCGCAGCACAATTAATAAACTCCAATAATGCGGCAAACGCCAGAGATGATCTGTTAAGCGCCGCTTGCTCTAAAAAGTCTGGCTTAGTGAGTAGCTCATAAATGATGGAATCGGCATACATAAATGAGCTGGTTGAGATCAGGATAAGTAATCCGGCAATGCGTGTAGCAAGTAAAGTAGACATAAATAAAACCCTTTTATTTGTTTGCTTGCCGACATGCCTTATTTAAGTGTGCATGTCGACAGTGCACTTTTAAGATGGGTCTATTGTTGTCGTAAATTGTGTTCAGATCGTCCTAATGGGCCCGTTCGGTCTTTTTATTCGTATATTTTTTAGTGAGTTACTAACGCGGCTTGCTTCCTATATAATGATGGGGTTAATCCTGTTGCTTTTTTAAACGCCGTGTTAAACGTTGACTTTGAATTAAACCCAACCTCATATTGAATGGTTGATACGCGTTTATCGGTTTCTTGTAAGAGTTTTTCAGCGGCAGCAATCCGGTATCCGTTAACAAATTGGAAAAAGTTTGTTTTTAGTTGCTGCGATAAGGTCTCAGAAATATGGTTCTCACTGACACTGATGGCCTTTGAAAGTTTGTTTAAAGACAGCTCTTCATCCATAAATATCTGTTCTTGGGTCATAATATATTTCAAATTATCTGATATCGCATCCATTTTTGCTTGGCTTAATGTTGCCGTTCTCGATTGTATTGAAATAGGCTGCCCTTTATCCTCTTTGGTTAAGATGGGCTGATTAAGTGCCAACTGAGCGAATGCTAGTAAAACGGCAGCTTCAAAAAATGGTAAAAGTTTCAACCATGGCAGTTTCCAACCAGTTAACGTTGGCACGTAAGATAGCGAGTAGCAAAGCCAAACAATGCCCCATAACACGAGCATGATCCTAAACCAGTCTAGAGATCTTGATTGTATTTCTGCAAAGCGTTCCAATAATTGCTGACGGTGTCTGGCATGAACTTGCAGTGACTTGATGAAATAAAAGGCATTAAACACCATAAATACCACCATATTGGCAATACAGGTGTATAAGGCGACTTTAAAGTGCTCAGGGTTACGTGTTGCGGGATCTGCTAAAGCAAGTTTTTCGGCTGATGTGAAACCAATAGCAAATGGCAACATCACAAGAATAGCCACAACAGGCCCTATCATTGCAAATGCGTAGCTTTTCTTAGAAATCGCAAGTGTTGGTGACATAGTGGCGCATGCATAAAAAAATAACGCTGGACCAAGGAGGATACGCACGGGCATTTGCATGCCTACTAATGCAGGAAAGTACTGATATGCCCCCGTATAAATGACGAGCTCTCCGCTAACATGTATAAGTAGCAAGAATAATAGCGCGATGAGATATGTTGTTTGTGGTTGCTTAGGTTTGTGCATTGCTTGCACAAGTGCAAGTAAGATCACACCCCACATACCGGAATAGATGACGGTGTCTAAAACATCCATAATTTCCCTAATACTAGATATAGTAGATAAAACTCGCTGTATATTAAGTAGATGTAATGCTTGTGTAAAGTTTTGAAGGAAGTTCTTTAGACTTTAATTAATAAATTTATGACTCTAAGATTCTGATTTAAATAGATATATTTATTATGCGATTGCTTCTAATGTATCCTTCAATTTGGGTTTAATAAATTGGTTGGCAAAGCACACCAACCATGATTCAAACTCACGACTTACTGAGTCTACTCTTAATTATTTGTTGTATTGGTTTCAATCCTAGTTGTGCTGTTTTTTCATTATGCCAAATAACTTACTTTGTATTGCTCGGTAGGTGGGCATGGTAGTTGCGATTTTTATACCATCTTGGTTAGGGACTAGCTTGGACGTGTTGTAGACAAAAAGATGCCCTGTTTTAGCCTCTGGGTTTATGAACATTGAACTGTAAAAGTTCTTTTGACTGCCGGTGTGGCCAATATATGTTTGTTTATAAATCTGCCGGTTAAAAAACGTGAGGCCGATATGTTGATGTTTGCCTGTTCCAGTCGTGAGGCGAGGTGCCCACATTTCTAATAAACTCGTGCGTTTGAGTACATCATCGTATATTGGCTTCTTGTCGTCGCCAATCAAAAATAGAACATACTTGGTCATATCGGTTATTGATGCATTAATCCCGCCATTTGCGCTTGTGATGCCAGTGTTAAACTCAGGACCGCCCGACATAAATTTGCCGTTTACAAATGCATAGTTGTTGGATCGGTATTTGCTCAAATGAAATGGCGTTGAGTTAAAGTAAGCCGTGTGCATTTCTAACGGCTTAAAAATATTTTTATCAATATAGCTTTCAATACTATCGCCTGTTATTCGCTTTATGATTTCACCCAAGAAGTTGATGCCAAGATTGGAATAACTGTATTGGGTGCCAGGGTTAAACTTAATTTCGGAGTAGGGGAACATCGCGACAAGCTGCGAAAATTCTGCAGGTTCATGTGGTTGCCAAGATTGTGTTTTGAATGGAAAGCTGGACATGCGAAAACCAGCGCTATGGGTTAGTAGGTGCTCAATCGTAATATCACCGGTATTTTGATAGGGATTATGAAATTGTGTGATTTCTGGTAAGTATTGAATGATTGGATCTGATAACTTTAATTTTTGTTGGTCCCGCAGTTGCATAATGGCTATGCCTGTGAATGTTTTTGTAATTGATGCCCAGTGGTATAACGTTTTATCCGTGATGGGGTAGCCTTTGTCTATATCCGCCATACCGAAGTGAATGGACTTTGAATCTCCTTGGTTGCTAATAAAAACAGCACTTCCACCAACTATCCCAAGCTTCGATAATGAAGATTGAAAGTAATCACTTGCTTGTGGCCATGACTCTGCGCTTGCGATATTAAACTGAAAGCAGGTAATAAGAAAAATGAGTGAATTTAAAACGTATTTATTCACTGGAAGACCTTTATTGTTTTTATTTTTTATCCAGTGTAACAAGTTTTATGAGCGGGTACGATTTTTTAAAACAACCCACTAATTATATATGTGCAACGTCACCTACGAAATTCAACTTAATTTACAGCGATTTGGCGCATTTATATCTACTATTATGTAGGGTGTGTTATTTACTTTTAAAGTGATGTAGACGACAGTAAGCCCACACTGATCTTGAGTAAGATAACAAGGGTATAAATACACAGAGCTAAATACTAAGGAGTGCGAATGCATTTGTTAACTGCGAAAAGACATATATTGGTGCAATGTTGCTTATTACTCAGTGGCTTGGCCGTTGCTAGTGTATGGGCAAGTACAGAAGCAGTTGATAATAAAAAGCCTTATTGGCAACAAGCGCCTTCTTTGCCTGTACCATTACAAGAAATCTACCCTGCGGTATTTAAGGAGCGGATCATCGTTGGTGGTGGCTTCACTCCATCAAAAACGCCGTCTTTTCATGGTCTGGGTCCGAGTAAAGATGTTTATTTGTTAAATCCATCAACTGAACGTTGGCAGACTGCCCCTTCATTGCCTGAACGTCGTCACCATCTGGGGATGGTGAGTAATAGACATTATATTTATGGGATCGGTGGGTATTCAGGGCCTAAAGACGATGCGTGGAAAATAAAAAGGTCGGTGTTCAGATTAGATGGCAAGTTTCAGAGTTGGCGCTCTGGACCTTCACTCCCTATTCCGCTAGCGGAGTCTGTTTATGTCAATGTCGGAAAGTATATTCATGTAATTGGTGGTAAAACCATTTCTTCTAAGACTGGCAAGAAGGTAGATTCCAATGCACATTATGTGCTCGTAAACAATGCTTATTGGCGAAAAGCAAAGCCTGCAAGTATTGAGCGAAACTCTGCTGCAAGTGCTGCCATAGGCAATAAGATTTATGTTATTGGTGGACGCTCTTTGGCACAGGGGGGTAAAAATCTAAGTAACGTTGAAGTGTATGACACGAAAATGGATACTTGGACTACTTTAAGCCCCTTACCGATTGCGTCAGCAGGGTTGTCAGCGAGTGTGTTGGGTGAAAAAATCATTGTCACTGGTGGAGAGGTATTTGGACCAAATCACCAATGGCAAAAAGGAGAGGCCTTTTCAAATGCTTGGAGCTATGATCCAAAAATAGATAAATGGCAAGCGTTGCCTGATATGCCGCAAGCAAGGCACGGGCATGGTGCTGTTACCTTGAACGATACATTATATGTAATTGGAGGAGCCGCAAAAGTAGGCCCTCAAGACACATTGCAAAGTACACTTTCAATTACTGTAGAGAATCAGTAGCTGTTGTAAATTTGGAGAATAGCCGCCTAATGGGGCTATTCTTTTTTATTGGGTTTAATAACTCCAATGTGCCTTACCGCCATGTCTTGTTTCGCAGTGGTAAGCTGCGCGAGACGCATATGATTCTTCTCCATAAAAGAAATCAAAACTCCACAGTATTTTACTGTCTTTAAAACATGTAACCTTGAATCCGCTCGACGATGCAAGTGATTCCATTGGTATCGTAGATGCTAATGCTGCCGTAAGTGCGAAAAGAACTGGCTTAATCATTGTCATTCCTTTTTATATAAATTCTATTGTTAAGTGATTAGATTGGTTTAGAACAGTTTTTAATTTTGCTTAATCGAACTTTTCAGCACCAGTTACCAACCAAAACCAATTGTTTTGGCTTTCCCACCAAGTCTTCTTTCGCAGTGATCTATCGTACGATAAATATAGTGATCTTCAGTGCCAGAAAATCGTAAGTTGAATATTAATGTGTCATTTTTTTGTAGCAAAGTACATCTACATAGCCACCAAAAGCTTGAGATTGGTGTGGGAAGTGGCAAATACCGCTGCTGATGCGGCAAAAAGTAGTGCTTTAATCATCATGAAATCCCTATTGAAAATAATTATCATTACTATTTTTTGGTTCGCATTTTAATCAATTAGATGTGTTTGTAAAGACTTTTAATTAATGAAATTTTAATTGATTTATCTAAAAAATGTTTTTTTTAAATTGTGAATCTAGTTACTCAATATTTTTGAGTAATTTTTTTCTTAATTAGTTGGGGGGAGTGTTGGAAACTATATTTAAGGCTGATTCAAACATAAATAATGAGTGATAAAACGATATAAAAGATTATGCTTACATGTCTATATTAATTATCGACTAGCTTGTAGAGTGTTTTTAATTAAATCGTGGTGGTTTTTGATTTTATTTGTTGATTTTATTTTATAAGCTTGATTGAGTTCTAATATTATTTTTAATTTAATTGGTTGGATTTTTTATGGTTTAATAGGGTTTAATCCACGTTAGGTTTGTGTTGTTTGTTTTGTGGTGTTGTTTATTTAAATTAAGTATATTTAATGTTTTTTATTTTTATCTGGTTTGTTTAATTTGAACTGTAAATTATAATTTTAAATTGATGTAACTTTATTATTTTAGAGGTTTAAACCTGTTATTTTTTATTTTTCTATATCAGTTAAGTAGACAAATCAGAAGGTTACAGATATATGATTCGTGATGAGTTGTTGCGAATAGCTCTTAACACTGGCTTTGACACATGCTAAAGTACCTAAAAACGTTATAACATATCAAATAAAGGATTTGTAATGAAACCCCTTAACTATGCTTGCCGTTTAAGCGTACTTACTCTCTCTCTTGCAGCTATTTTCTCTGCACAAGCTCAAAACAGCATCGAAACAATCGAAGTTCAAGGTGAGCGCCAAGCTTATCGTGGTGAGTTCTCTTATCTTGAAACGCCAGAAGCGATTTTTGAATTTGATGCGCAGTTAATTGAAAATACAGGGTTAACTGATCTGACAGATGTGCTCGATATGTCAGCTTCAGTGAGCCGTCAAAATAGTCTAGGTGGCCTTTGGGATAGCTATGCTATTCGCGGGTTTTTCGGTGACGAAAATGTACCAAGTGGATACTTGGTCAATGGATTTAATGCAGGACGTGGTTTTTCAGGACCACGTGATGTATCTGGCATTGAGCGTATTGAAGTTTTAAAAGGGCCAAAAGCTGCACTTTATGGCCGAGGTGAGCCAGGCGGCTCAATTAACCTTGTTACTAAAAAAGCCACTTTTGATAATGCAAGCTCGGTTCAACTTACCGCAGGTAATCGCTCTCACCGCCGTTTTGAAGCTGACGTGAATACGGTAATTAGTGATGATGTAGCAGGTCGTTTTATTGGGTTTTATCAAGAGGAAGATAGCTTCCGTGACACCATAGAAACACAAAAGCATGGCCTAATGACATCACTGGTCTTCAAGCAAAGCGATCGCTCGCAAATTTTTTATGATTTAGAGTATGCTGAGAATGAGATCCCATTTGACCGCGGTATCATTGCCGTTGGGGGTAATTTTGATTTCATGCCAATTGAACGCTTTTTAGGTGAGCCCAGTGATGGCCCTACAACAACCAGTGTTCTTGGTCATCAATTACAGTGGAATTATGACCTAAACGATACATGGGAGCTGAGCTCTGCCGCTGCGTATCGCCAAACTGAGCTGGATAGTTTCTCAAGTGATATAGAGCTTTTACCTTCGCATCAAAAGTTTTACTTTGATGGACAAACTTTATCTAGACAGCACCGCGAGCGCCATTATGATACAGATCAGTATGTTGTGCGTTTCGAAGTGGCGGGTGAGCTTGAAACAGGTTCAATCAAGCACAACATCATTGCAGGTGTTGACTATGATAGATTTGAGTATGATCGAGCTTACTTAGTTGCCAGAGGTGTGCCAGTATCACCGACTGCTTCGGATCAGGATCTATATGCGATCAACGTACATAACCCAGTTTATGGTCAAGTAACGCCGGGTAAGCGTTTACCAGCAGTTGTTCGTCAACAAAATCAATGGTCGACAGGTTTGTATTTCCAAAACCAGATTGAGTTGAGTGATGCATTGCAAGTGCGTGTTGGCGGCCGTTTTGATTCAATGAAGCAAACTTTAGATGATAAACTTAGAGATCGTTATACAGAACATTCTGAAACGCGTTTTAGCCCGCAACTAGGTGTTGTATATCAAGTCGCTGATAATTGGTCTGTCTATTCCTCTTATGGCCAAGGATATCGTATGAATCTTGGTGCTGACTTTAAAGGCAATGTATTTGATTTGAACGAAACAGATTCACTAGAGTTTGGTACTAAGTTATCTCTACTTGATAATAATTTAGATATTGCCGTAGCGTATTTCGACAGTGAGCAGAAGAATATCATTGTTGCAGATCCTAACCCTGCTCACCAAGGCGCAGGGCTTTCGATTGGTAAAGCAAGTAGTGCAGGTTACGAACTGGATATCGCCGGTCAATTACCCGCGGATATTAAAGTGAAATTCTCTTACATGTACCTAGACGCACAGGTTGAGGAAGACTACGTCGATTCAGCTATTTATGCGCAGATTAAACAAGGCGATGATCTGTTAAACATTCCAGAGCATTCGGCTAGCTTACAAGTTAGCCAAGAGTATGTAGTGAGTGGCAATGCACTGACTGTTGGTGGCGGTCTTCAATATGTGGATGAACGCTTAGGCCAACGTGGTGAGGATTTTTATTTGCCATCTTTTGTAACAGCTAACTTGTTCGCTAATTATGACATTAATGCTCAGTGGTCAGTGAAAGCACAAGTTCATAATGCCTTTGATCGCAAACACTTTACGAACTCTTATACGCAATTCTGGGTGCAGCCTGGTGAGCCTCGTAAAGTATTACTGTCTACGTCTTATCAGTTCTAAGCGCATAGACAGAGACTTATAAGTCTTAACAAAATGCCTTGGTAAGTCTCCCTACCAAGGCATTTTTTTTATGCCTGTTGTGAAATTAAACGCCTTTGTATGCTACTGAATAAACTTTTGGTGTCCTCTAATACGACGTATAAGCAAGGTACCATAATCAGGGTAACAAATGTGGCGAAGAGCACTGAGAAGCTTAGAGAAATAGCGGTTGGAATAACAAATTGCGCCTGTAAGCTCGATTCAAACATGATAGGAACTAAGCCCAAAAACGTGGTCAAAGATGTCAAAAATATGGCTCTAAAACGGGACACACCCGCATTGATGACCGCGTCTTTAATATCTTGACCGAGAGTTCTGCTTTTATTTATCACATGCGTCATGACTAATGAGTCATTGATCACAACACCGGCTGCTGCGATGATGCCAAAAATAGACATCATACTTAGGCTGTAGCCTAAAATGAAATGGCCCCATAGCGCACCGACTAAGGCAAAGGGAATAACCGACATCACGATAATAGGTTGGGCATAACTTTGCAGCGGCAGTGCGAGTAATACATAAACAACTAACAGCCCGACAATGGCAAAGCTGACCACTTGGCTTTGCTCTTTACGCTGCTCTAATAGCGCACCGCCTAGCTGCGTCATAAGCTCCGGATGTTTTACTTTAAGCTGAGGCAGAAGAGTCTCTTCGATTAATTTAGCGACGTCATTGATGGCTGATACTTGCTCGTCGACATTGGCACTGATAGTGATAACTTGATGGCCTTGCTCACGAGTGATCACCGAGATCCCAGGTACTTCGACGGTTGTGGCAATATCACCAAAAAATACCTGTCCGCCATTGGGCAGTGTGATTAGGGTCCTATTTATTTCACTGACTTTTTCACGATCAGCACGTATGCCTTTGACCATAAAGATCACTTCTTGCCCTTCACGCATAACACGTTGCATCTCTATACCAAAATATCGGGCTGCAAGTTGTGTGGTCACGTCACTTGCGGTGATTTGTAATTGGTGGGCCAAAGGTTTGAGTTGTACTTGGTATTCAGTTTGTGCGCTATCAAGTGAAGAAAAGACACTGTGTACGCCGTCTACACTATTTAGTTTGTCGATGAAGTTCTTACTTGCCTGTTGTAAAGTTGCGATGTCGTGTGCAAAAAGTTGGTACTGTAAGTCTCCTTTCTCAGCAATATCAATGACATCTGATTCAATAGTGAATTTTTTAACTCCAGGTATAGTGGGTAGAGCTTCTCGCCAACGCCTTGCTAATTCGAATGTATCAAAAGGTCTGTCTGCTTCGGCGACTAAAGGCGTGACAACTTCAGCTTCAGTCAGATGATCAACGCGTGTATACATAGCATCGACCATGACTTTGCCTGTTTCAGCTTGTATTTCTTTCTCCACTCGTTGAATCAAGCTTTCAACTTGCCTTACCGCTTCCAGTGTCTGCGTCTCGGAGACATTATTATTCATTTGAATGTTGATCGACGGATAGTCATGAGGCACTTTAGGTACGGGCGTAAAGCGAACTTGGCCACTGATGAGCAGGCTTACTGAAAAAACCAACATCAAGATAAAGCCTATGATCACCGCATACCGATGGCTGATGCATAGCTTAAGCAGCGGCACATATCTTTTGTTTAACCCTTGTTGAAAGTTATTATTAAAGCGCGAACGCCAGTGTGTGCTAGGTAGTTTAGGCATAGGAGTAGAGGCGAGGTGAGCAGGTAAAATCAGTTTTGATTCAATAAGGCTGAAAAATAAACATAAGATGCACACGCCTGCAATGGCGATAAATTGACCTGAGTTGGGACCTGTACTGAACATAAAGGGCATAAAAACAGCGATGGTTGTTAACACGCCAAATGTGGCAGGCATGGCGACTTTTTGCGTACCGAGAATGATTTGCTGATTAGAATGTCCATGCTTTTCTATTTGCTCACATACGCTTTCACCGATGACTATGGCGTCGTCTACCACAATGCCGAGCACCATGATGAAGGCAAATAATGAAACTAAATTCATGGTGACACCGAGTAAAGGCATAAACCAAAATGCGCCGAGCATGGCAACAGGTAAACCTAACATGACCCAAATGGCCAGTCGGGTGCGTAAAAACACTGCGAGTACGATAAAAACGAGTAGGGCACCCTGAGCTAGGTTGCTTAACATCATATTTAATCGGCCATCTAGGTAGTAGGTTACGTCCACAAATTCGTAAATCTCTACTTCGCTTGGCAGTGTTTGGCGTTTGCGCTCAATGTATGGCTTTACGGTGTCCACAACTTGTGTAAGTGACTGCTCCTTATCAGCTAATACCATAATATACAGGGCGCGCTTACCGTTAAATCGCCCCTGATTGAGCGACTCTTTAAAGCCATCTTTGATAATGGCAATGTCCTTTAAGTAAATTTTTTCACCTAGTAAGCCGGTTAAAATCGGCATTTCTGCTATCCCCAGTCCAGTGTATTGGCGGGATTGCATTCTAAGATAGATGTTACCGCTGGCGGTTTTTATTTGTCCTGCAGAAAGGTTATTTGATTGAGCGCGCAGTGCTGTTACAACTTGTGCGAGGGTTAAGTTGTATTCTCTTAATTTATCAGGTGCTATTTCTATGGCGACTTCATAGTCAGGCATCGCAGATAAGTCGACATGAGAGATCTCTTTCAATTGTAATAATTCGTCTCTCATTTCATCTCCCAGTCGCCTTAATGACACGGGATCATCCAAGCCCGATACGACGACGCTAAATGCGCGCTGCCTTTGCACATTTTCATATACCAACAAGGGTTCCATATCGTTTGGAAAAGTTGCGATGCTGTCGAGCTTTAGCTTGATCTCATCTAGTCGTGAGGCAACGATTTCGTTGTTATGGAGCTGAACTTCGATATGGCCACCTGAAGGAGAAGCGGTACTGATAATGCGCTTTATCCCCACTTGAGGTTTTAAGGCCTGCTCGATTTTTATCAAAATGTTTTCTTCGATCTCTTTAGCGGATGCACCAAGTTGTACTGCTCTAATAGTGACCTTATTGCTATCTGATATCGGAAAGGTTTGTCGTTGAATGCTGTTGTAGCCGAGTATTCCCATGCAAACAATCAGTAATAACATTAAGTTAGCAGCAACAGGGTGATTAACAAAGTAACCTATCAAACCTGGACGCTGGCTCATTGGTTATCTCCTTTGTCTGCCAATTGCACGTTAGCGGTTTGTTGCTTTACTAGCATGCCATGCTGTGGATATTCAGGTAGCCGTGTCACGAGCTGATAACGTTGCTTTTTGGGAGCAGCTATCAATGCAAAGTCCTGTTCTTGGCGAAGCACGGGCGCAGAGTATTTGGTCAGTGTTTGACTCTCATCTAGTAACCATACCGCCTTATTTTTCAGCTGTGCTTGCGGAATTTTGAGGACATTTTCAAGCGTTATCCCATCGACATTGGCTTGTAAAAATTGACCAAAAAACAAGGGGGTTTTATCGCTATGTAATGCGTAGGGGTCGTCAATTCTTACAACATAGTATGCCATGCGTGTCTGCTCATTAAAGCGGCCCGTGTGGCGTGTTAAAGTTCCAGTTCTTTTAATACTGTCAGTGCTTACTTGGACATTTGTGATTGGTAGTGTCGGTAAAAATGGGCGATCAAATCCAGCAATGGGTACATGCATTTCGCCATAACTTAAGTTTACCAGCTGGCCTAGCGCTTGCGCTTTAGACACGACTTGCCCAAGCCCTGTACTGCGGTTTGTTACAAGTGCATCATATGGTGCATAGTATTTTGTTCTTAAGAGGTTTTTGTTAGCTTGTTCTAAGCTTGCTTGCGCAGCTTTTAAGCGTGCTTTGGCGCTCGCTACTTGGGGCTTTCTCAGTGCAAGCTCTGTAGTGTTGGGGTTATGTGCCCATTCTTTTTTAGCCACTGCCGCTTTAGCCAGTTCTTCAGACAGAGTTGCTTGTGCAAGTGCTAGATTTGCTTGTCTGTCTTTTACTTCAGTCTTGTAATCAAATGGGTCAAGTGAAGCTAAAACTTCGCCCTTTTTGACGATCCCGCCCTCAATGAACTTGCCATTTAACCACACTATTTTGCCACTGAGTTCAAATGCAATGTCGGTTTGCTCGCTAGGTTGCAATACACCAGAAAGCGAAAGCTTTGTCCGATAATCAACAATAGTTAAAGGCTGTGTCACAACTGTTGGACGAGTGTCTATGCGCGGGGATACTGCGACTTCTTTTTTTCCGAATATAAGGAGCGCTGCGCACGCGGAACCGCCTAAAATTAATACAGCAAGCAAGACCAGTAACCGCCTTGTATGTGTATGATAATAAGACTTATTTTTATTTATTCCCATGAAAAAAACTCTGTCTGTATTTATTTTAATCGTAAATTTTATGTTTACATGAAATGTAAGTCATTAAGTAGAATGAATTTATTCATCTCAATGTGTTTACATCAAGGTTACTTGTGGGATATGTTATAACATAAAGCAGGGACAATATAGTAAATTCTTCGTTATGAATATTTCAAATCAGGCACTTGTTCACGCAACTAAAATCGTGGATGGATTCCAACATATCAAGTCAATGTCCGCACTTGAGATCACCCCAGAAAATATGACTACGTTTCATCAGTTTTTGGACTTGCTTTCTAATGAGCATGGCAGTGACTTTGCAGATAATGTTTTGGCGCAACAAGAGATCCAAGCGATAAAACCTGGGATCCAGCAACTGTTCAGTCAGGCATCGAGCTTATACGAGCGACATTGGGCAGAGCGTATCGTTAAAAGCTCAGAGCCAAAGTTGACTTTGAGCAACGAATACCCGTATTACAAACATTACCAACGGGCCACAGGGTTGGAGATAAACGCGATCCACTCATTGGCAGCGACGCCGGTCAGGAATGTATTAATGGTTGGCTCGGGCGCATTGCCATTGACGACACTGGCATTACATCAAAGTGGCTTGAGTGTTGATAATCTTGATATCAATGGCCCAGATCTATTATTGGGTCAGCAGGTGTGCGATGCACTGTCTGAACAGCACCAAATGAAATTTATCCACAATGATATTTGTGAGCAAGGTAATCTTGACCAATATGACGTGATTTGGCTTGCGGCTTTAGTCGGTGATGAATCTTTGAAAGAGAAAATTATTGCTCACTTGTATGCACAGATGAAGCCGGGCGCGCAGCTGGTTGTTCGCACTGCATATAATTTACGCACGTTATTATATCCAAGTATTGATGAGCAGGGTCTTGCGCCATTTCAGCTCAAGCTGAAAATCCAAACCTATGCAGATAACTTCCACTCAATTTTAATTGCGCAAAAGCCAGAGTAACTTATGTCAATTTTTAGCTCGTATTTGCGGCTTTCGGCTGAGTATCGGTGGATGCTGGTTGCTGCCTTTGTGTTTAACCTCGGGTTTTACATGCTGATCCCATTCTTAGCGGGGTATTTAAAACAAGATTTGTTGCTCAGTGCCACCTTGGTGGGGGTTGTTTTAGGTGTGCGTTCATTTTGTCAACAGGGCTTATTCCTAGTTGGTGGGTTACTCGCAGATCTATTTGGTGAAAAGAAGCTGATTGTTATTGGTTGCTTGTTACGTGCAGTTGGCTTTTGTCTGTTTTTATTTTCAGACATAACCGCGCTATTATTTCTTGCTGCATTTTTAACAGGCTTTGCTGGAGCTTTATTTACACCGGCGGCACAGGCTTATTTTTCGAAGCAGCAAGTGCTCAGTCGCGCGCAAATGTTCTCTTTAGTGGGGGTTGCGCGTAACGGTGGCGAGCTTCTTGGCCCGGTTTGCGGGGTACTTTTGCTCAATATAAGCTTTGATATGTTATGTATTGTCTCTGCATTACCATTTGCATTGTTTGCATTGGTCTTCACAGTGCTTATTCCTGAGCGTCAAAAGCAAGACAAAAGCGACAATGATGATAAGCCCACTGCGACTTCTCAAAATGGTGGCGTGAAAGCAATGGTAGCTGGTGTATTGGGTAATCGTGCATTTTTAAAGTTCTCTGCGGTGATGGCAGGGTACTTTATGCTTATCAACCAGATCTCGTTCGCGATCCCCATGCATATTGTTGACCAACAAGGTAGTTCGAAAGATGTCGCTTGGGTATTGACCCTATGTGCATTGATCTCGATTTTTTTACAATTTCCTGTTACCAAACTATGCGAACGTTGGTTATCACCTAAGCAATGGATAAGTATCGGTATCGCGCTGATGGGTCTGTCTTTTGTGACGCTCATCCCTGCTTGGCCTTATGAAAACGGGGTGTTGTATTACCTACCACTGAGTGTGTTAGCTGTGATTTTTACCCTAGGTACCATGGTGAGCTTCCCATTTATTATGAGTGAGATCTCTGAATTGGCAAAAGACAAGTCAGTCGCTACGCACTACGGTTTTTTCTATCTATTCGCGGGAGTCGGCTTAATTGCAGGCAGCAGCGTGGTCGGTGTCGCGTTTGATTTATCTAATATCAGTGAACATCTAGCATGGTATTGCCTAATCCTAATTGGCCTTATTACGGCAATACTGAACACAGTGTTGAGCGCTTCTGCAACCCAAGAATCGCAAAGCAACGCCACAAGCACATCTACCCAATAAGTAAGGAACTTTAAATGATTCATCTCACCCCACAGCAGCAACGTGCTTATATGTCGGACTATTTAGAAAATGGTTGGCGTGAAGAACGCATGTCGTTTAGCTCAGTGTCGTTAGAGCCGGGTTACATCGATGGTAGAATTAATGTCGAGCACTTTCAGATGCCGGGAGACGGTCAATTTCATTTCAGTGCGCAAAGCGCGATGATTTGGATTTCTCAGCTAGGGATTATATACGGTTGCTGGGACAATCAGCTTAGTGAAAAAGCTGGTGAAGTGTATTTAAGAGGTTTAGATATTAAATTTAAACGCACAATTAACACCACAGAAGAAGTTCGTTTTGAAGGCTTCTTCCCTAAACACTGTAAAAAACACCTTTCAAAAGATCTGGTGTACTACAAAAATGCACAGATCCATGTTGAAGGTGGCGCATTTACAGGCACGGCTAGTTTCTTAGTGCCGACGGGCTAAATGATAAATGTTTCTATTTAATCAACAAGTGTTATGTTATAACTAAGCAATATTGACGTAGTCGTCTATTTTAAGTTCCGCTCGAGCGATGAGAAATGCCTAAATTATAGGTTGTTATCGCTTAGGCGGAATTTTTTAGTATAAGGAGTGTTTTGTGTTAGAAGCCAAAAATTTAAAAAAATCCTTTTCAGATAAGCAGGTAATTAACGACCTTAGCTTTAGTGTTGAAGAAGGCCAAATCATGTGCCTGTTAGGTGCAAATGGTGCAGGAAAAAGTACCACGCTGAATATTTTTCTGAATTTCTTACAGCCAGATAGTGGACAAGCTTTGATTGATGGTGTGGATGTACACAGCAGCAAAGGCTCAAAAGAAAAGCTTGTTTACTTACCTGAGCAAGTCAATTTGTATCAAGAGTTTAATGCCATTGATAACCTTAAGTATCTGGCGAGTTTATCCGATTTATCTGTCACTGACGCGCAAATTAATGCTGCTTTGGACGAGACAGGGTTGGAGCCAAGTGCGCGCTCTCAATCTTTAAAAAATTATTCGAAAGGCATGAGGCAAAAAGTCGGCATTGCTTTTGCGATCATTCGCCAAGCAAAGGTACTTTTATTGGATGAACCAACGTCAGGTCTTGATCCAAGTGCAACCTTAGAGTTTATCCGCATCATCGAGCAGCTTGTTAAGAAAGGCGCTGCGATCTTGATGGTAACGCATGATTTTTATTGTGCGCATACGTTAGCCGACAAAATTGGGATCATGGACAAAGGCACATTGCTGACCTTGCTTGATAACAAGCAACTGCCATTGCAGACACTTGAAAATACTTACCATGAGTTGATTTCAGGAAAAAGTGTTATCCGCGAAGCAAGCTAAGCAGTCGTCGCGACAGTAGATTAAAAGCTACTGTGTTCATACAGGAAATATAATTACATGATAAATCACAGAGTAATGAAGATATTTCGCCACGAATTAGCTAGTAAGCGTAAAAGCCCTAGCTTGTGGTTGATCTTCATCATGATCCAATTGTTGCTGGCAATCGCGTTATTCACAGGTTGGCAGCAGTATCAACATAACGCGCAAACGCAGGCAAAAGCCCAATCACTTGTTGAGCAACAGTGGGAAGCCCAACCTGATAGACACCCGCATCGAGTGGCGCATTTTGGTCACTTTGCTTTTCGTACGCCCAGTGCATTAAGCTTTTTTGATTTAGGGGTAAATTCTTGGGTTGGCAACAGCATTTTCTTAGAAGCGCATAAGCAAAACAGTGCTAATTTTGCCAATGATCAAGATGGCGGGACCTTACTGCGATTTTCAGAGCTAAGCAGTGCCAATATCTTATTAACGATTTGGCCGTTACTTATTATTGCGCTGGGCTTTGCAAGTATCAGTGGTGAACAAAAAAGCGGGACTTTACGCCAACTTATGTCTATGGGCGTGTCATTTCGAGATTTAGTCACAGGAAAAAGCTTAAGCTATCTATTCTTGTCCGTGATCTTTATTTTGCCTGTTTTTATTTTGGCGCTGGTATTGGCAGCAAGCACAGGTGCAGCATTTTCATCTGAAGCGCCACTTAGACTATTGTTGCTATTCACCGTTTATGTGCTTTATTGCTTATTTTGGATTGGCTTAACACTGTTTGTTTCTAGTTTAGTGAAAGCGCCAAAGCAAGCTTTGGTGTTATTAACGTCGATTTGGTTTATTTTGACTATTTTGATGCCGCGCATGCTGGCTGAGTTTGCACATAATCAGTACCCGCATCAAAAGCGCAATGACTTTGAATTAGCAATTAAACTGGATAACCGCAAAGTCGGGGACAGTCACAATCCGAACGATCCTTACTTTAATAAGTTCCGTGAAGACACGTTGAAAAAATATGGCGTGAGCACAGTTGAAGAGCTGCCTGTCAATTACAAAGGGTTGGTAATGCAAGAGGGCGAAAAGCTAAATGCCGAGATATATAAAAAGCATTACGAAAAACAGCTTGAGCAATTCTCAGCGCAGCAACGTTTTATTAGCCAGTTTTATTGGTTGAATCCTTATTTGTTCGTACGCGATTTTTCAATGGCACTCTCGCGTACAGATACGAGACACTTTTTAGACTTTGAGCAACAAGCAGAAGCGCACCGTTATGCGCGTATTCAAAAGCTCAATAAGTTGCATACAGAAGAAATAGATCATCACAATGACAGAGATCAGCGCATCGATAAATCGTACTGGCAGGAGTTTGACGCCTTTACTTATAAATCACCTGTACTTGGTTGGTCATTGAGCCCGTTTTCTTTGGCTTGGTTGCTGCCTTTATTGGTAGTTTTAGTGATGTTTGGTTCATTAAATTCTAAAGGGATGCAAAGGAGAGTTTATGCTGCTGTTTAAACTTGAGTGTAAGCGACTTTTTTCAGGGGCTATCAATAAACTTGTATTGCTACTTTTTGTGATAGCTGGTGTATTTGCGATTTATCAAGGTGCGCAAGGGTATAAAACGCTGCGCATTGATCAGTACAAATCTAAAATCGTCTTTCAAAAAGAGCGTGAACACGTTAATAAAAGAGAGACTCTACCAGCGGCAGGCTCTTTGGCTTATTATGCCAGTGCACCAACAGAGTGGAAACTCAGTCCGTGGGCTGCGTTGTTTGTCGGTGAAAGTCATTCATCTATGGTCGCCTCTAAAGTGCGTGCCACTGCATTGCAAAGCCAAATATTTAATCGAGAAATCGTTAATCCAGCGCAGCAGCGCACAGGGGGATTAGATCTTGGCTTTGTTTTAGTGTATCTGCTGCCCCTTGTCATTGGTATTTTAACCGTTACTTTGATCTCTGATGAGCAACATGCAGGGCGTTGGCGAATGTTAAATGCACTGCCAAAAAGTGCATTTAGTCAGGTTGCGAAGCAGCTCGCGCTGCGTTTTGTTGTGATTTGGTTATTGGTGATCTTACTTCTGGTTAGTGCGGCGATGCTTTTATCCTTGCCGTTTGATGGCGTTTTTTGGACTGTGTTGCTGGCAAGCACTTTATACATGGTGTTTTGGTTTGCCATTGCTAGCTTGATCATGAGTTTTGGCAAAACAAGCGTGTTTAATAGTCTGGCCTA
This sequence comes from Pseudoalteromonas umbrosa, assembly GCF_030125375.1. Lineage (GTDB taxonomy): Bacteria > Pseudomonadota > Gammaproteobacteria > Enterobacterales > Alteromonadaceae > Pseudoalteromonas > Pseudoalteromonas umbrosa. The sequence goes on from NZ_JASJUU010000001.1 coordinate 244,442, forward strand.
TCTTAGTAGCTGGGTAGTTTTTGCTATGTTAGTGCCAAGTGCTGTGCACTTATATTTGTCAAATCAGTACAAGACTGACGCTCCTCTAGAAATTAGTCTGACACAGCGTGTCACGTTAAACGATGGGTGGGATAAAGATAAGCAGCAAACTTTAGACACATTTTTGCAGCATGAGCCTAATTGGCAAGATACCGCGCCTCTTGGCGAGGAATTTGATTGGAAATGGTATTACGCGCAGCAGCATTTGAGTGATGTAGAGGTAGCTCAGTTATGGCAACAGTATCGCGACAATAATCAAGCACGCCAGCAAACTTTACAAACTTTGAGTGCGCTGTCTCCGGCTTTGTTCTTTCAGCTTAAATTAAATCAGCTCGCAAATACCAGTAGTGCGGATCAAGCTGATTATCGTTTGCAGGTGGTTGAATATCATCAACAGATCCGTCATTTCTTCTATGACTTTATGTTTTTTGACAAACCAGTCACTAAAACGGATGTTGAAAACTTCCCATTGTTTGAAGCTAAGCCTCTCAATAAAGAAATCAATATTTGGCAAATATTGATCAGTGCCTTAGTCATTTTTGCATTGGCATTCTTTTCGGCTGTTCGCCTGAAGCAGCTACGTCCTATCTAAATTTATATCCCAAAGGCAGCTATCGCTGCCTTTGTTTCTCTTTTCATATCTCTTGCCAAACTTGCATAATGCTGGTTTGGTTGAACTTTGAACATTATTGTGGTTTTGTATTACTGAGTGTATTTATTGCCAGCAGTAATGGCATTCATAAAAACTAGATGAGGGATCAATATGAAACTCAAACTTAATAAAAAATCAGTAAAATCTTTAAAAATTAATGCGTTAAAAAATTCACTCACTCCCCAAATCGGTGGAGCAGGGCAATATCGAGAAAGCGTAGAAATTTGCTGGACGCACCCAGCATATGCTGCATGTAGGTTTAATTAAAAGATAAAGCCCTGTGATACTGGGTTTTATCGGTTAAGTGAAATGGCCTTGTGGTAAAATTATATACGAAATAAAATGACATCATTGTAGCGTCCAGTTATGTCATTTTCTTTTTTCTTACCTACAACTGAGTTGAGGTATATTACTTTTTAATTGATAAATTGAGCTCAGGTATTATTCCAAATCAAGCAACATAAGCTCTTTTTTGATGCTCACAAACTCAGAAAAATAAACTGTTTTTTCAGGCACGCTGATACCACTGATACTATCAATGTCCCTATCAAACTTGGCGAGTAAAGTTAACTGCTCTAATCTTGGGTGATATTGCCAGAGTGTATTGGTTGATGAGATGATATAGAGCTGTTCTTTATATGTAAATAGGCCTTGTGCTTCAATTCCGTCGAGCATAGACACGCTATGTCGCTCTTTATTAATTACTTTAAAAATTGACTTGCCTTCAAGAGTAAATAGATCGTCATTACGAGTGAGCAATGCTTTGTCGGTATCCTCGAAATACAAAGAGTGAAATTTTTGGGTATTTAAATTGAGTAGAGCAAGACTTGGGGTTGCATCCTTTAGTTGTTTTACTAAAAGTTGGCTATTTCCTCTGTCTTGGTAGATTCCAAGGAGAGGGTAAGGGGTATTAATTGAAGAGAGTTTGCCACTTAAACTCAAGAGATACAGTTTCTTATTTGCAAGGATAAATAACGCGCTTTCACTCTTGTTCCAAAGTATATCGACTGGAGTTATTGCGTCAGTGAAATTACTTAACTGAGAGTCTTTTTGGCTGCTTTGATTATGAAGCCAGACTTGTTCACTACCACTTCTTGATGAAATAAAGGCGACAAGCTTACCGTTTGGCTGCTGCTTGGCGTTAAACTCATCGACGTTACTACGTGAAAAAGTAGTCGATTCGCTCAGAGCCTGAGGTGAATGTGCATACCATTTTGTCAGGCCTATATCTCTATCAAAGTTACCCATTGAAGCAACAAGCTGGTTTTTACTTGGATGTATGGCTGGATACAATATTTTGTCAGTAGTGGGTTGTAAGTAGGCGTTGACTTCACCAGATAGGTTTATGCTTATTAACTGGTTGTTTTTAGATATTAATAGTAAGGGAGAATCAAATAACCAACGAATATGATTGATGTACGAAAAATTGTGATGCTCACCAAGCTCCACCTTATCTAAATCTAGTGTTTTCGGGTCGTAAATGCTTAACGTAAGGGGCATATACTTTTTGTACTCGATCCAAGCTAACTTATTTTGTGGCCGAGAGTAATCAAGTGCACTGATTGTTTTATTATCCACCTTGTGCAGTAGTTGAGTATTGTTTTTTACAATATCAAGCTGTTGTATAAAACTGTTTTGGGCTTGCCGGGTTATAAAAGCAATGGTTGAGTTAGTTAGCCAAACAGGTTGATTATGAGTATTTAATTCACAGTGATGATAAAGTGTGGAAGGTTGAGGAGAGACTTTTGCTAAGTGAAAAGAAATGCCTCGAATTTCATTACATGCCTGAAGCTTGTTTTTTTGTGTGGGATGCTCAGCTTTTACTATTGCGCTATTTGGAGTAGAGTTGCACTGTGCTTTACTGGTAAAGACAATACGTTCTCCATCTGGTGACCAACGCGGCACGCCATAATTACCCGCTTCTCTTGTAAGTAGATGTTCTTCACTTGTGCTTATTCTTCTAGCCCAAAGTTGATTTTTACAATTACCTAAAAAGCGTTGGAAAACAATGTATTGCCCATCTGGTGAAAAACTAGGCTTTTGCTCAATATTATCTGTTGCAGTTAAAGGTGTGAGCGATTTCACGGTCACGTCTGCTTGTATGGACACATGCCTTAATGACAACGTCATGATCACGCAACTCAGAAATACACTTATAATTAACCGCCAGCCGAACACCGGAGAAAGGCGTTGAATTAATGTTGTGGAGGAGTTATACCTGCTTGGCTCATTTTGATTCGGACTGTGCAATCTTACCTTTGGGATTAAACTGTAACCAATTTTTGGGTAGGTTGCGATAACTTGTTGAGACCGAGCTGTGTCATTTAGTACTTTTCTGAGCTGACCTACGCAGCGTTGAATAGCATTGGCAGAGGTTACAGTATTTGGCCAAACGGTTCGTAAAATCGTCTCATGATTGACTACTCTCCCTTGGTTTTGGGCAAGGATGAGCAAAACTTGCATCACTTTTGGTTCAAGTGACGATGTGCCAATCTCTGTGGTAATTTGTGAGCGCGCCATATCAATATGCGCGGTGCCAATGTAAAACTCAACCATTGAGTGCCTTTAGTATGCTGTATTTGTAGTACCTGTTATTGCTCAAAGTTAGTATAACGATACGGCTAGTTTTTTCTAGCGATATTTTTATGCTATCTATCTGTTAAATATACATAAAAAAACCGCAGCTTTTCTCTAGTAAAACTTTAGGTCAATTATATTGCGCATCTTTTCAAGACCTCGACAATGGCACCTAATAAAAATAAAGAGTAATAAAAAATGAGAAAACAGCTTATATGGGGCATTTTGGCCTGCAGCGTTATATTTTCCCACTTTTCCTTTTCGAAATCGTCGCTTTTACCCACCTTAACCAAGGTGCGTGATCATGTGTATAACTTAGACATTGGTTACAATACAAATGTTGGGATTGTTATTGGGGATGAGCACGTTGTGCTTATAGAGTCGGGGTTTGGTAAGTCATCGAATAATAAAATAATTGAAGCAGTGATGTCTCTCACTGATAAGCCTATCAAATATGTAGTCAATTTACATATGCATGGTGATCATACCGGAGGTAATAAATTTTTTGCGTCTATGGGAGCAACGATTATCAATCAAGCTAATGTTATTTACAGTGCAGACTATGATAAGTATTTCCCTACGAGTAATCGTTTGCATTTTAAAGATAAGTTGGTGCTTGAGTTAGGAAACGAAACTATATATTTAGAGCATATAATCGCTCATACTTTTGATGATGCAGTAATATATCTTAAAAAAGGGAATGTATTTTTTATAGGAGAAAATATCAGACCACAGCACGTCGTAGATCCTGGGGTTTTGGGGATGAAAAGTTTTAATATATGGGGTAAGGAAGCATTAGAAGTGATTAACGATGATACAGTTATTGTGCCTGCGCATGGTAAAGCGATTATCAATAAGCAAGAGCTGATAGAGTATAGGAAAAACTACGTTGCTTGGTTCAATCGTTTCGATCAACTATTTCGAGAGGGAAAATCAAAGGAACAGTTGTTGGCAGATAAGCCTGCCAGGGAAATTGCTGCGAAGCTAAACTTAGACAATAACCCTAAACATACGGAGTACTATGGTCACTATGTCACTGATATAGTTGAAGGTGATATTGATGTACCTGTGACATTTTCTGACTCACAACTTGAGGGATATATAGGCCGTTATGTAGCAAATGGTAAGCCTGACATTGTTATTGAATTACTTGATGGGCAGCTAATCATGAAGCAATTAGCCAGCATTATTTCGTGGATAAAACCTCACCATCATGATGAGTTTAAAGTGATGACGTACAATGGTGGAACTGTGGTATTTGAGCGAGACAAACAAGGCTATGTGACTAAGGTCAAAACGTATCCACATGAGCGTGCGAATAACAAAGAAAAGTATCAAGGAATATTTGTGAAGCAGCTCTAATATGATGCTTTGAGTAAGGCCTATTCAAGTTATTTTGAGTCTTATTTCTGGCAAACATCTATTTTAAGGTGTCTGCCATTGCTTGGCAAAGGGTGAGGTTTGGAGCTACTGTGTATTCAGCTATTGTATTTTTTTAGATAAGTTTCAGGTTTTCCATGTCAATACAAAGAGCTACGCATTGATATCTGTTAAATCAGTATGAGATGACACTGCGTCTTACGCGAAATGGTGGCGAGTAGACTGATAATCAGAAAAAGCAGTTGTAGTATTTTTCGCCTCTTTCTTCATAGCTTCTCAGAAAAAGCGTTGCTATAAAATTGGTTTTGTAGCGGGCTGTTCTTTTAGAAATAAGTTTATTTCTTGCCAATGATAGTGATACCGTTTAATCAAGGTGAATATCTGTATGAAATTAAAGCTAAAAATTTATAAAAAATAAGTTAGTTAGGTTGTGTTGTAACTTCATAAGCTTGTAGAGCAGGTCAGCACACAAAAGCGTGGCTATTTGCCTTCTATATTCAAACCACACCGATCTGATTTAACTAAACGTTTGGTAGTCAATTGTGTTTAAAGGTTTCTAGACAGGTATAAAATTAAATCAGCTTTCACAGTTATATATTTTTATACACTATATATGCATTATTTTATATTTTTTAAAATTAATATTCACCTGGGTTAATGGGTTGTTTTTTGGTGTGAATTTTTTGTTTTTTAATTGCGTTATTTAAAACTAAAATAGATGTTTTTTTGAACTTTAGCTTACAAGCTTCGTTTTATTGTACACCAGTATTATGAGTCTTTTTATCCCTGAAGGTATACACTTAGATAAGAAATACACTCTCAAGCTATGGGGTTTAAAGTTTAAATTCATTACTTTTCAATGGTTTGTTTTTTTCTTCTTTGATTTGCGGTAAATGGGGTTGGTAATAATTTAGTACTGTTTTTTTTAGGGGGTTTTTAATCGTATTAATTTTTTTATGCACTATGTTGATTTAGCATATAATGGTTGAATTTTTGCAATTGTTTAATTAAAATTGTGTACCTATTTTATTATTTAAAAATAATTTTAATAATAAGAAAAATGATTTTTCAACCAACCTATAATGGAAAAAAAATGAAGCGAGTAAATCAAGCTACGTTATTATTAGTCGCGCTAATAGGTACTACAGGGTGTGGTTCTAGTGGTTCAGATTCTTCTGCTCCGGCTCTTAAAGAAGAGTCCCAAACAGTGCAGCCTGGAGTAACTCCAGAGTCCAAGAAAATGACAATTGCTGGAAGTGTAGAAAAAGGGCCTTTTATAATCGGCTCAACAGTCACGATCAATATTCTTTCTGAATCTGGTGAAAATACTGACTCTACAATCGTAACTAAAACACTGGATGATTTAGGGAATTTCGAATTTTCAGTCGATGAAGGAGCACTAATTGAACTGTCTGCAACTGGCTATTATCGAAATGAAATTACTGGTGAGCTTTCCACTGACACGCTTACTTTAAGAAGCATATACAAAGTGACTGGTGATGAGCGCCAGAACGCGAATGTGAATTTATTAACGCACTTAACAAGCAAGCGTGTAGTGGAGTTACTTCGCTCTGAGTCAATGGCATTTGAAGATGCGATTAAGAAAGCCGAAGCTGAATTAGCGACGGCGTTTACAGCAACGCTTTCTGGTGTTGAAAATAAAGGTTTCTCTGAGCTGTCGATCTTCGAAGATGCCGATTCTGAATCAAGTGCATACTTACTCACTCTTTCTTCAATGATGTACCAATATGCGATTGATAAGTCTAAAGAAAACAATACTTCGCCAGAAGCTGAGTTAACTGCATTTATCAATGAGATTGAGAATGACTTTAGTGAAGATGGTGAATTAGAAAGCGAAGAAGAACTTAAAGAACTTGCTGCAACTCAGAAAAAAATTGACCCTGCTGCCGTTACTGCCAACGTCACTAAGTGGATTGAAAATAGTACAGGCTACAAAGTGCCTGATATTAATGAATTCCTAGATACTGATTTAGATGGTATTGCAAACAACAAAGATGATGATGATGACAACGATGGTATTAGTGATGCAAATGACACTTCTCAGTTTGTCGCTGATTTTGTAATTGCAGATCAGAGTGTGTCACTCAACGAAGACTCAAGTCTAGAGATAGAGCTAAGCAATAATTTGCCGCTTGGCGCAGAAGTCCCTGTTGTGTTAGATATCACATCTTCGCCAATTAATGGTGTTGTACAGGGGGAATATCCAAATATCAAATATATCCCTAATACCAACTTCAATGGTTCGGATGAAATTCAGTTCACTTTGTCTCAAGGCCAAGTAACTAGCCGAGTTGTGTCGGTAAGTATCTCCGTTTTAGCTACAAATGATGCACCAGAGATTAGTGGTAACCCCTCTGATTCTATCGTAGCAACACAAGTATACTCTTTTACTCCAATTGCAACGGATGTAGATGCTGATGAGCTAAAATTTGAAATTGAAAATCTACCAAGGTGGTTGGAATTTGATGCATCAACAGGCAGTTTGAATGGTACACCAAGCAATGGTGATTTTGGTACTCATCAGAACATCACGCTTAGTGTGACTGATGGCATTACTTCAATTGCGTTACCAGCATTCTCTATTACTGTTGATTATTCACAATTAAATGCGCCATCTAATTTACAATCTTCCGTCAACATGGATGCTCCTCAGGGGAATATTGAATTAAATTGGGACCCAGTTGATTTTGCGGCATCTTATGAGATTGAAATTGCTCGTGATATCAGCTTTACCGATGTGATGTCTTCACTTACCTCAGATACTGTTGGCGTTCATACCGTATTAGGTCTTGGTAGCTACTACTGGAGAATCAGAACTGTTAACCCTCAAGGTACTGTAGGTATATGGAGCGACAGTTTAGAATTAAATGTAGGTGTATTTAGAGCGACATTTGGAACAGATGCTGACGATCGAGTGACTAAGGCATTAGAGACTGCTGATGGTGGTTATCTGATCTTTAGCAAGAGTGAATCTGAGAATGTTACAAGACTAAACAAGCTTAATTCACAAGGTGTTGAAGAGTGGACAACTTCAGCAGATATCGAAATTAAAGAAGCCATTGAATTAACTACAGGTCAGTATGTGGCTGTCGGGTCGCAAATTTCTGCAAATAGCGCTGCTGCTATTATCTTTGATCAGGCAGGTAACGTATTGAAGTCTGCGCTTTTCGCCTCATTACCAAGCAATACATATAATGAATTTTCTAGTGTTGCAGAATCTCACTCCACTATATATCTATCTTACAGAGGTGATTGTGCGGATGCATGTACTGGAGGTGATGTAAGAAAACAAATTTCATTACATTCACTTACACTTGATACAGGAGAGGTCAGTGCTGCATTAAATTGGACTCCAGTGAATGGTTATAAGTTCTCTACTTCAGCAGAGCTGTTTAGAGCAAATTCAGGCGACCTTGTAGTTCATGGCAGATTAGGTTTGTCTCATTTGGATGAGACAGACATGCACGATAACTCTGAGTTTGTACCTTCAATTCAGGTGTTAGATGCGAGCTTAAATCAAAAGATGCTCTGGCTTGGTGAAGGTGAGCTTAATACTAATGGGTTTTCTATAGTTGATGCCATCGCCGAGCTTAGCAACGGAAACTTTGTAGTCCATGGTGCAGATATGTATAATTTAAGCAAATTTGCACTGGTTGATAGTCAAGGCAACTTTGTATCGGTTTTTTCAGATATAATGAGCGCCTATACGCGCACACGTATTGATGCAGATGAAAATGGTGGATTCTCAGTGCTTGTTTACAATACTAACGGAGAAGTAGAAATCAAAACCTACAACTCAAATCTAGACCTACAAAGTGCTTCAACTAACTTGGGATTGGACACTAGTATTTATCCAAGAGAGTTTATGTTGAACTCAGATGGAACTAGAACGCTTATTATTGAAGATAATGTGAATGGCAATACGCACACAGATGTGGTTGTAATTAAACAGTTACATTAATATACAATTTGAGGTGGAGGATAGCCTCCGCCTCTTTTATTTCCTTTCTTTATACTCTCTTCTTAGAATTTGACCTTTAGCATTTTAAGTACAATCAACGTTATCAAGCTAGACTTTATGGTTTAAAATCGATTTTTAAAGTTAGCTTTTCTTTAGAATTTTAAAGACAGACAGTTTTCCTTTAAGTAAGGTGATTAATCCTGCTAATACAGTAGTTTACTCCTATTGCATTAAATTTATTCCCTACAACAAAGTAAACTGCACTCCTAATTTAACCTAAAATGTAGCCTGTAGCATTCACCGATATATAAGTTATTTGTCAATTATATAGGTTTATGATTTTATATTTTTCAAGGTGTGTGTTATTAAAAAGCGACACTTATAGACTTTTTTCCTGTAACTTACTCTGTATAAATATTATGGGCTTACTTCTTTACGATTAGAGCTGTGACTGGAGGGCAGAGAACCCAATGATTTTCGTTCTCTTTTATTGCATTAAGGTGGGGTTTTGGCGCAGCTTTAATGTTAAATAAAATTTTATAGGCAGCTAGAATAATGTATAGAGTGACTTTATATTGCAGTGTTTAACTAATAAAAGATTATAGTCACGTTAATTTTTGTCTCTTATCCATCTGAAGTATCTGAAGGCATAGGGTTATCTGGAGTATAACAAAATCTGGGGTTTAGAAAAAATACCAGCTTGTGATTAAGTAGGTGATGAAAAAGTAGGGTGTAAGTGCATCAATTTTAGTTATGTAGAGTGTGAATGTGGTACATGGGAAAGTGCTTTTGGCTCCTAACTTAGGAGCCAAAAGAACAATATATTACTTGAGTAACTCAATAATACTTATTACCAATAATACCCAATATTAAGTGAGAATTTACTGTCGTCTATTTTAAAGTCATGGCTCCAAGATAGTCTAAGATCTGCTGTTTGAGTAAGGGCAGTTCTTTGCTCAATTTGTAACAGAGTACTAGCGGTATTACTTAAAAAATGCTTGTGGTTTAGGGTAGCCACTGCACTAAATGTATCGGATATCAGCCAGCTTCCTTTTAGTTGAGCGCCTGCGAATAGCCCGTTGCTTTCTAAATTATCAGATTTGAATCCTGCTGTGGCGAAGCCTGAAAGTGCTAGATTTGACTTTGAATATGTGTACGATATGCCTTTACCCAACTCAACTTTAGGCATAAGACAGTTGCTGCAATCGATAGTCTCTTGCTCACCCCCAACAGTGAGGAACCATGAACTATTTTCGTCTCCAGGTAACGAAGTGTAATTTTGCTTGATACTTTCTATACTCAGTAAAGTAACTGAATATAGATTTACTTTACCAGAGTCAATAATAATCTCGAATTCACCCATTTTTAGCTCAGCATGTTTGATATGACCATACGATGCATCAAGTGCATCATAGTATGAAGGTCTAACACCAATGATGGTACCAAGGTTATTAAATCCGATATAACTACGTGATATACCCCTGCCTAAAGCGGGAGCATTATTTGAATGAAAGTCTTGAGATGCGGCGGCTATTGGCAGTTGGTACCTCAGCATAACTGCATTTTTATAATAAATATTATTGCTATCTTGCTTGTTTTCTTTATCTCTAACAAATTGATAGTAATCTATGAGTGTATCTATAATACGATACTTTGCATCAAGTTCCATGTGAGCTAATGACTGTAGTGTTAGCTCCTCTGGTGCAAGTGCAATTTGTTTAACTTTTTTCTTTTCAGTATCATTTAGGCTTGCAAAGCGCTGGTATAATCTAGTTTGGCGAGATGGGTGATACTTTACAGGGCCTAATACTGGCAACCCCTTAGATGAGCTTGAATGCAGTTTTTGGATGACTTCTTGAGGCCCAACCCACAGCTTAGTATCTTCAATAATATCTTCATCTAATACTAATTCGATAGCTCTTGCCATAAAATATGCACAATTTCTATTAAAGAAAAAGTACTGAAAATCTACGTTTATCAGCTCCCACAAGTGTGCTAAGACTAGCTCAGACTGTTCTGGTGCTAGCGCAATCGGATATTCCCATAGATCCCTATGTTCCGTTTCGTTATAGTTATTAAAGTGGTAAAAAAAAGGTTGTGTTGTGAACGAGGAATCGTAGCTGCCATCGATACCTTTGACAATGTACGCGAGTATTCCTTCATTTGCGGGTACATCTGCTCCGAAATTTATTGAGGCTTTATCTAGATCTGCTTTGTTTTTTTGATTTACGTTTAATAGCAAGTGGCCGTAGTAAGAAGCAGGGTTTCCTAAAAAACCTGTGGCAAAAACTAAGCTAAGCTGATTTTGTTCATTAACATCAGTGAACTGTGAATACTCAGGGCAAACAACCTTTTCAATACCCAACTTTTTAAAGTCTAATTTACGCTCAAGAAAAGTATATCTTGCAGGGTATCTACATTGACCGTGTTGGTTAATATCCTCTGGTGTAGGCATTGAAAATGATTCTAATGTCGCATTTAGTTCGTTGAGGCTACTAAACTCATTTTTTGCAGTGAGAAGAAATGCACCGTCGGTAACTTTAGGTATTTGGCCATCATAAACTGTCAGGAGTTTTAGCCATTGTTTGTCAGTGGAAAGGTGGTTTAAAATTTCTTTATCTATGCCATAAACGTTAACGCTAAAAGCTAATAGGCATAGTGATTTGACTAAATTTTGCATACAGATAAAAATTGATGCGAGACTAGAGTGGCCTCGCATCAAATAGCATTAGATAGCTGTCATTAGAGCTGTGTAGTAAGCCTGTGACTTCTCAACCTTAGTTGTTTTAGCATTGAACTCAGTCATAGAAACAGCTACATTTGCACGTAACTTAGCTACAACATCACCTTTTTGCTCTTCAGAAACTTCTGCGATTTCTAAAAGTGTATTTAGGTGCTGGCCTTCACCGCGAGCTGTGTCTTCATTTAATGAGTCAAAGCTCTCGATGATAAACTTCGCAACTTTAGTATTTTTAGCATTACAAGTCTCAGGACTCATTGTTGCTGAAGTAATCGCTGTAACGCCTAGGTCCCAAATAATGTTTGAGCTAGCAGCCGCTGCGCTTTGAGTTGGGAATATAGCTGCACCGATACCACAATCTGAATATGGGTTAGGGCCTGAAGCATTTGCACTTGTTACAAAAGTTAGAGCTAAAGCAGCTAGTAAATTCTTTTTCATTTTTAAATCCTTATTTAATTCTAAACTATAGTAGCTAATCTAACTATTAGGTTAGTAACTATATGTCACGATCTTAATATTTAATAAATTTCAAATCAATTGTTTGTTATTGCTTTGTTTTGAAGTTATTGTAATTATTGCTTTTTATTTTGTGTTTTACTGTTTTGAAATTGATTGTTTTTTGATCGTTTGTTTTGATATTGTTAACTTTTAACGGGTTGTTAATGTATTTTCGGCTTGTTTGGGATTTTTATTTCTAGATTGTTTTTATAAATTATTTATAAATATGGCTGTTTTTTAAATACTATGCATGGTTTAAATTGGAGTATTATTTAAAAGCGGAGGTATATTAAAATTGTAGCTACAAAATTTAGAGGTTAAAGCGCCATATTTTAATATTTTCAAAGCTAACAAATACTGATTGTTTTTTATTTAACACGCGTGTTCTGGCTTTTCTTTGGGATATTAATAACAAACTTTACGCCATTTGTTTGATGCTCATAGCCGATCTCACCATTTAAAATATGTACGACAGAGTTATAAGCTATGTTCAGGCCTAACCCTAAGTTTCCCTCGCCGAGTTGGCTTGTATAAAATGGGTCAAACATGTGCTTTTGATCATCCTCAGAAATACCAATGCCATTATCTTGATACGTAATGAGGACATGATTACTGCCATCTTTGACCTCAATATCAATGTGTTTAGATGATTGCTGTATAAAACCATGCGCACAAGAATTGTTTACAAGCTGAGAAATGACCTTTATCAAGGTTTCTGGGTGAGAGTGAATATCAACAGTATCGCCAGTAACTGTCAAAACAATGTCAGGTTCGATGCTTTGTGAAATAAGTGTGCACCTTTGAGTCAAAAAGCCAAGTACTTCAAAGTTGGAAGCGTCACTGGTATCTAAATTCGTGGCGATTTGTTTAAAGCGTGCGATCATATCAGCAGCGCGTCCTGAATTGTTGGCGGTCAAAGCCAGCATTTCTGATGCTTCTTCTAAGAAGATTTTTAATTGTGTTGCACTGAGCGTTTGATCCGACAGCAGTTGACGTATTTCTTTTAGCTTTTCTTCAAGGCACGAGGCCGACGTGACAACAAGCCCTAACGGCGTATTAAGTTGATGAGCCATGCCTGATACTAAAGTTGTCATTGCTGCCATTTTTTCGGCTTCTAATAATTGTTTTTGGGTCGCTTTTAAATTGTCTAGCGTTTTAATCAGAACGAGGTTTTTTGATTTTATTCGCCGTACAAAATAGCCTGTGAGTAATATAATTATCACCATGGCGATGATCATGATGATTAACTGTGTTTTAACTGCTTGGGTATTGAGCTGATGAATCGCATTTTCTTGAGTCAGCTTGGCAATATCACGCTCTTTTATGGCCAAGTTCATTTGGGCCGCATGAAAAGCAACGCCTATTTCAGCTTGTCCTTGTAAAAACTTGAGCTTGCTCTGCATCAGCAACGCGGATGTGTCGAGTGCACTTTGTAAGTCGTTGATTTGCTGATAGTACATTTTGAGTAGTTGATAGGCTTCTGACTCTTCTTGGTGTCTGGTGTATTCATCACTTAACTTGATGATTTCTTTTAAGCGTGTTTCTGTGCCTTCATACGCTTTTTGTGAAAGCTTAATCTTCATGAGGTCTATTTGCGGCCCAATGCTATCAGCGATAGCATTGCTGTCCTTGCGTATTTTTGTCGCGCGTTCTAAGTGCTGTTTTGCAAGTTCAAGCTCACCCAATGCGATATAGGTTTTGCCTAGGTTATGGTGAGACCAAGAGCTATGGTAAGTGAATTCGTTTTGCTTTCTAAGGCTTAAGCTTTGCTTATGAAATGCCAATGCTATTTGATATTCGCCTAATCCAAAATGCGCTTCTCCGAGGTTGTTCAAACCAACTGCCATTTGTTGAGCGAGGTCTCTTTGTTTGGCGTCTTGATAAAAGCGTTGAAAATAGGACTTTGCATCTTCATAGCGGCTTAATTTTAAATAGACATTACCGATGTTGTTTTCGGTTTGTCGAAGAAATAGCTCAGTGTCCATTAAAGCAGCGAGTTTGTAGCTTTCTAGGTAGTTCTCAAGGGCCCTTTCATATAACCCCATGCGAGTTAATGCGCCTGCTGTGAGGCTATAGTAACTATACAAAATGGTTGGGTCTGAGACTTCAATACTCATTTTTTTACATTGTGACAAAGTTGATATTGCACTGTGCATGTCATCGGTTTGAATTTGAAACCAAGCCTTACCATACAACAAACGTATTTTTTGCCTAGTACTCAGCTGTTTGTCGAACTTAAATAAAAAGTACTCGGTGGTCGATATCGCTTCTAAGGGGGATTGAGAAGATGCACTACGTATTTCTGCTCTGATTTCTTCAAATTCAGTCTCGGTGAATGCTGCAGGGAAGGCATTGAGACTAACAAACAACAATATCCAAGTAATACAACGTAACAACATCAAACGTTGGCTCTCTAATCGACTACTGAACACTAAGCATAGCAGCTAAGCTTTTTTTGACACGGGTCTATTTGAAGAAAATTAAATTAATAAAAATATTAATTTATAAGTACTTATACTTTGGACTAATTAAGCGCTGAAAGTTACTCAGCGCTTTTTATGAGGACTAGGCTATGATTTTTTTTAATGCTGCGACATGTGTGTTAAATGCCGCTCTGCCATATTCTGTGAGGGATACCCAAGTACAGGGGCGGCCTTGGTTGCTGCGTTTTGAAGTCACAATATACTCAGCCTCTTCTAATATTTTTAACTGTTTAGATAACACGGAATCGCTGACATCTAGCTGCAATTTAATCAGTTTAAAGTCGAGCTCTGCGCTGGTGGCAAGCATGGCGCAGATCTGTAAGCGATTTGGCGCATGGATAATGGGATCTAGATCACTCATTTGGACGCTCCGCATTGACCACTTCACCTGTCGGATACATTCGTTGTAACCAAACAAGCACACCACCACACATTAGGCCGCATGCCCAAGGAATAAAATTCAATTCAGTAAATAGAGTAAGCTCGCGACTCACAACGACCATTACTGCAAAAAATAGTGCGCTATAAATATTGAGTCTTTTACTGGCATTGGAGCGGGGCAGTATGGCAGGCTTGATCCCTAATAAATGACAGCGGTATAAGTAAATTGCGACAGAAATCGCAAATAAGGCCCCGCCGACGATCATCATTAACGCCCATTGATTTTCGTGTCGCATTAAGCCATACCCTGCGACAATCGCGCCATAGCTCAAACCTGTAATTGCGCTTAGCCACATTGGCGGGCGACTATGCTCAATGGTTTCTTGCTGCGTGGATTGAATGCTTGCAAGTGCCTGTGTTGCTGTTTCTTTATCTATTTCTGAGATATTACTTTGTGTATCTTTCATTGTTCGCTTTCCTTAACTTTCCACTATGGAAACTAAAATTTAGCCTACACTTTCCAATTTGGCAAGTATAAACTTTCCATAATGGAAAATTTATAAAAACGACTTCTAATTAGTGAGTTACGAAAGTACATGAGGAGTGGATAAACCTTGCATCCAAAGCATGCGTAATTTTGCAGGGTCCATTTTTACCGGCTGCTGAGGTATGTCAGAGAAGAATTGCTTAGCCAAATGCCGACCTATTGTTTGTGCTGCCGTAGTTTTGTTTATTCGCATTTGGTAAAAGTGACTTAGTGCGTCGGGTAACGCTTCATGTTGATTGAGTAAGTTGGTTAAATGCCAGACATCTTCGAGCGCTTGGCTCGCTCCTTGGCCGGAGGTTGGCAGTGATGCATGGGCAGCGTCACCGATCAGCACCACATTGTTTTGATGCCAGTAAGGGAGCGGCTCTAGATCGTGGACAAAAATATGATTGCAACTATGTATATTTGCCGAATTTAGTATTGTGTTAATCGCTTTTGGCCAGTGTTTAAATCGGCATTGCGCTTCGTTGAGCCACTGTTTTATTGTGTGATTTTTATTCATATCACAGGCCCAGGCTGCAGCCCAGTAACATGAGCCAGCCGTCGCTGGGACAATGCCAAAGCGTACACCATCGTCACGAAATTCCTGAATATGATTGTTTTTTCCGTTGGCAAGAGTAGGGCTGATACCAATGAGGTTAATAAACCCTTGGTAAACTGGTTCCATTGGCGTTTGAAAAATAGCAGCTCTTACTTGAGAGTGCATTCTACCATCGGCACCGATCACAAGGTCAAACTGGTTAGAAAGATCGGTAATATCTAGGCTATCAACTGGTGTATTAAAGTGACATAAGATGTTGAGTTGCTTGACCTGCTCATACAAGCAAAGCATTAGGTCTTTGCGTAAAATGCTGATGCTGGGGTATCCACATTGTTGACTGAGTTGTGATAGATCTAATTTTGAGAGTACTTGCCCTTGCTGGTTCATTTGCTGGATGCCGCATGGCTGCACGCCGATTTCCGAGATGGACTTAGTTAACTTCATTTTATCCAACACATACATGGCATTAGGCCATAGCGTTACGCCTGCGCCAATTTGTGATATCTCACTGCGTTTTTCAAACACCTCTACATCAAAGCCTTGTTGTGTGGCAAAAATAGCCATACTTAGGCCTGCGATACCTGCGCCAATAATTGCCAAACGTCGAGTATTTTGCATTTTATATATCTCCATTTAAATCTTAGCCAGACTTTGACAAATATAAATTGTGGGATAAATTGGCATTTATGAGTTTCATAATCCCAAATTATGAGTTAATTGTGCTAGATAAAATCGAATTAAAATGGCTAAAAAGCTTTGAAGCTGTGTTTTTACACCTAAGTTTTAAACAGGCATCTGAGCAACTGGCATTGCCAACGTCTAATGTCAGTCGTCATGTTGCGTTATTAGAACAGCAATTAAATGTGCGCTTATTTGAGCGCACAACCCGAAAAATGCGTCCTACAGAGGCTGGTCAAAAACTCTATGATTCTACCAGTTCGCTTCTAGACTCTTTACAAAGCGCTTTACAAGAAACGTCTTCGCAAACAAATCATCTGTCGGGTCACCTAAAAATAATGACGCCAGATCTCCCGTTTATGGGAGAAGTAATCGCAAGCTTTGTCGCTAAAAACCCATTAATAGCGTTAAGTTGTGATACACAGTTGGAGGCGAAAGAAGGCATCGTTGACGGTTTTGATATTGTAATGAGCTTTAATCGTGGGGGCATGATGGACTCGGGTTGGGTAGCAAAAGAGATAATCCGATGGCCAAGCTGTATCGTAGCTTCCCCAAAGCTGCTGGCGCGTTACCCAAAACCGAAAAGTTTACAAGAGTTGAGTTCACTGCCTTGTATAACCACGCTAAGCGTGATGCAAGGCGCGCCTTGGCGTTTTAAGGGGGGTTATTTATTAACAGTGCAATCAAGTTATAAAGTGAATAGCGGTAATATGGCCAGAGCAGCCGCTATTCAAGGGCTTGGGTTTGCAATATTACCTTTTCATGCGTGTGAACAAGCCATTGAGCAGGGCCAACTCATGGAGATACAATTAGACCGTGAGCCTGAAGATTTAGTATTAAATGCATTTTACTCTGGGCGGAAATACCCGCTTGAGAAGGTTAAAGTCTTTTTGGAGCACTTAAAAAGTACATTAACTCATCTCAGTTAAATGGGGTTATGTTATTTTTTTGAACAAACCCTTTTCTTCGGAAATTAACTAAAAGCAGGGTTTGAGTTTATTTAGCGTTAACGTTCTACTTGCCAATATACTTTTTCAACGTCTAAGTAACCGTTTTCAGCATGGCATCTAGCCCCCCATGCATTATCCCAGTACCTTGAGATATCGAACCACAATTGTGTGTGAGTTGTTTTATCTAAGCAGGTAACAAAGTAGTAGCGAAAATTTGGATCATTGTGATCTGAGGCACTGACGTTTGCACTGATTAACATAGAAGCGCTAAATAACGATAATAGTACTTTTTTATTCATTAATTTTCCTTTTAATTTTTGAACACAAGTAGGGTAGAACCCAAGTACAAGTTAGCATGTATAAAAAAAGTAAATAAATAGTTTTTTTGCTCTACAGGTGTGCAGCTGATAATGCGGATTGAATTTTTTTTTTAAATTTTGTTATTTATATTTAAACCTTTTCGTTTTTAATAGCGTCAAAGCTTAATGTAGTTAAAAAATAATAAGGATAAAAATGAAGTATTTAGTTTCTCTACTGTTGTTATTGTGTGGTTTGCTATCTTTTGATTTATTGGCTGATGATAGAAAAAAAGTACTGATTATCACGTCTAATTTAGTGCATATGGGTGATCCCGATAAAAGCGATGCAAGAAACAATTTATGGGAAGTGGCACCGCCATATCATGTTTTTGTGAGCCATGGGGTTGATGTTGATTTTGTCTCCCCAAAGGGCGGTAAAGTTGAATTTCAAATGGAAGCCTACGGTATCAGTGCCTATACCATGAAATATGAAGGCTTTACTGAAAAAACCAATAATACTTTGAGTCCGTCTCAAATTGACCCAAGCCAATATTGGGGTGTGTATATAGGTGGTGGATATGGTCCATTGTTTGACGTAGCTAGCAATAAAGATTTGCAAAAAATCATCGCCGATATCTATGAAGCCGGAGGCATTGTTGGATCTGCGGGGCACGGTGCTGGTGCATTTTCGAATGTAAAGTTATCTTCAGGTGAGTTTATGATCAAGGGTAAAAAAGTCGCGGGCTTTCCCAATTCGACGGAGCGACGTAAAAGCTGGGCTAAGCAAGGGACCTTATTACCATTCTTAGTTGAAGAACAATTAAATAAAAATG
Source organism: Pseudoalteromonas umbrosa (assembly GCF_030125375.1). Taxonomy (GTDB): domain Bacteria; phylum Pseudomonadota; class Gammaproteobacteria; order Enterobacterales; family Alteromonadaceae; genus Pseudoalteromonas; species Pseudoalteromonas umbrosa. The sequence continues at coordinate 263,022 of NZ_JASJUU010000001.1, forward strand.
GTGCGGTTGCGCAAAACAAAACCACAATGAAAGATAAAAAAGCGGTCATAAAAGATGAGCGTATTGTATCTACGATGTTTATGTATTCTGCTGCGATTGTGGCCAAAGAAATGATGTTAGCTAAATAATTAATTAGTTTGCTCATTGCTCAGCGGGTATTGCATAAGCCCGCTGAGCAAAAGGCCTTAGTTTGGATTAATTGCTTGATAAAACTCGTGGTACTGACCATCATTGTCGATTACAACCAACGACACATATTGCTCACCCGCAGCTGGAAAAGTAAATGTTTCTTTCACATTACCAGGTAGGTATTGACCATCGATGCCAAAGCGCCATAACCTCTGGGTGATTTGTCCATCAGGGTCAGTTGAACTGGATGAGTCAAACTCACACGTGAGACCGCTGCATTGATAAGTATAGTTGGCAATTGGTAAATATTTACCATCCAAGTCTAATACAGCATGTTTTACGGCTGAGATATCGTTGGCATCCTCTGCGACAAGCGTGACATAATAAGTTCCTGCCAGTTCATGAACATACTCTATCTTTTCACCTGAATACTCTCGACGGTTTGTTTCAGAACCAATAAACCAGCGATACTTTAAGCCAGGTTTGTCATCAGTGCTTTTTGATGCATCAAAGTGGCATGTACCATAAGTGCAAGTAGGGATAAAATCAGCAACAGGGGCTTGATTTTGTGCACTTGCATCATCATCAATCGTCAAGTATTTAGCGTATTTAACACCCCATTGGCCAGTAACATCTTGAGCTTTGAGTATTAAAGTGTAACGACCATCATCCCAGTCACTTGTATCGAGCGCGTAGCTTAACTGCTCTCTCGATGAGTCATAAATACCATCGGCTGCTGGAAGTTTTATCCGTTGAACAACGCCTTCACCTTGCTTTTTAATTGTCAGTTTAACTTTTTTGATAGCTTGGCTTGGTGGTAATGGAGTAAAAGTTTGGTAACCAAAAAAGTCATCATGAATGCCTGCCGTTAATTTGATGGGTGTACCCGGTGGTACTGCAACATCGCCAGCCCCTTCCAATTTATAATCAATTATTTGAGGGCCCCCAGATATTTTATAAGGCGCTTTTGCTACTTTTGCTGCGTAAATCAGGGACTTTAATGTGTTGGGGAAGATCTCGCCTTCAAAGTTGCCACAATGCTCAAAAAATTCTTTTCCTAATTCATAGGTAAAAGATGCAACACCTAATTGGCCATAGGCGTAGCCGTCGGCAGAACCGCCAACATGAAATCGGTTGCCCGCCTGATAAGCCGCATAGCTATTATAGGCAGCTAGTCGGTGTCCTAACATGGATAAACCAGCTGAATTGGGTGGTGTAGTGCGTAAGTGTGACCATGGCCACATGATCATACCGCCATAACTATGAATATCTATAAATAGCCCTGCTGTATCTAGCGGCGCTGCATCTGTGTCTAACTCTCCGCGATTGTCCTCAAAGATACTGCTAACATAGTTTTGTATCGCTTGTGTCTCTGGTTCAGACGCCGCCACTGGACCTTGATATGTATCAGAACATTGTTCATCTGAGGAGCTTGGTGTTGAGTTCCAGCTAAACTCGAAGTTACGATTTAAGTCGGCGCCGATTTTTTCCTCGTTTGTAGCGCAATAGTCGGTGTTGGTATTCTTTCGCCAACGCTTACCAAGCTCTGCATATTTTCGACCGTCAGGGTTGGCAATCAGTAAAATATGAATTTCTCGCTGATTTAGAATCCACTTGATGTCAGGGTTAGTACGCCTATTTTCCAAAAGGTGTTGGGCAAATTTTATGGTAGTTGCACCTGCAGTATACTCTCTAGCATGCAGAGCGCCTTGCATGTACATGGTGGGTAGCTTTTTATTTTTGTTTCTTTTTTTATTTTTTATCACCAGTACTGTGAGATCTTGGCCGCCAAGACCTTGTTCTTTTTTCCATGATTGTCCAATATGCTTTAACTCGACAAAGTTTGGATATTTTTCAGAGAGTTGTTCGGCAAGTTCATATGTTTCTTCAAGCGTTGGATAACACGGGAAATTAGGGATACCAGATACTTGTGTTGCGAAGGGAGAAGCTTGACTGCTGCGAGCCAGTGCTTTGTTCATCGATTTGTTATTGATTGCTTTAGGTGGAGTATGTTCGACAATTACTGCACCAGATGCTCGGGCGGATAAAAACGCTTTTTCACTGAGAGAAACAATTAGCGCGTTATGTAAGGTTTTGACAATTTGTCCATGGTATTGTCTAGCATATTCAATCCGTTGCTCTTCACTCCCAAAATACAAAGAATAATCAGAGTTTTTTTGTTGATAAGCAACAATATTGTCCCCTGAACTTGAATGCGAATATGAAGGGAGTGTTATAGAGCTAAATGCTAATAACATACTTGTTGTAATCATTTTTTTTATCATTTTCTCTCCTTAAATTGTGAGCTTTTAATTCGAAGTTTTAATGTTGGTTCCCCTGAGGTTGTGATTTATTTTGTTACACATATTTTTGTTTGTGTAAAACTTTATTTTACAATTAAAACAAATGTTCTTTGTTTTTATATGTTTATTGGTTTTTGTTTTTCATGGGGTGTGTTTTGTTTTTTATTTATTTTAATCAGTGTTTTAGGGTTTTATCTAATTTAAAATATTATGATTAAATTAATTTTTTGGTTGGTTTGTTAATGTGATTTTTATTAATGTTTTTATGTGGCGATGAGGCTTGAATTTCGATTTATAAACTTCTTAGTACTTTCTAAGTGCAAGAGAGTGGCATGTAAGGTGAGTGTAAGTGTGTATTTTTATTATGTCTTTAATTGATATAACTAGACAAAAATAGGTCAATTAAAGGGAGATATTGAAGCTTTTCAGTCTTCATATATGTTCTGATTTTTTATTTTATTATCTGAAATTAGTAGTGAGCTCGTTTATAATTTTGCATAGTTCTTTTTTTCGCTAGTTAGTTTGCTCTGTAACTGACTAAAGAATTGATTTGAGGTGGTTATAAGATATGTTAAAAGGCATTCATCATATTGCTATTATTTGCACAAACTATCAGATTTCCAAGACTTTTTACACAGAAGTACTTGGTTTTGAAATACTTGCTGAAAATTACCGTGAGCAAAGAGGGTCGTATAAGTTAGACCTTTCGTTACCTGATGGCCGTCAAATAGAGCTCTTTTCATTTCCTAACCCTCCGAAACGTCCGAGTCGCCCTGAAGCTGCAGGGTTGCGACACTTGGCATTTCAGGTTGATGATATAGATCTCGTGATTGCGCATTTAAACGCGCATAATGTTATAACCGAACCGGTTAGAGTAGATGAATATACACATCAGCGTTTTACTTTTTTTCAAGACCCAGATGGGTTGCCATTGGAATTATATGAGGTAAAAGTTCAATAGAGGTGGGAGGCTCGATATATTATATTTGTGACGATATGATTGAGCCAATGTAGTCAATTCTTGGTGGTGTGTGTCACTATATTAAGTACTTTAACAAGGAAACTTAAAAGTCTTAAAAGGAGTAAGAAAAATGGCGATTATCCGCGTGGCAATGCAATCTGACTTAACTGGTATTATCAAGCTGTTTAAAGAGCTCAGGCCTCATGATCCAGATGTGTCTCATGATGCTTTAATGTCTGGTTGGAAAGTTATTGAACATGATGAAAATAACCACCTCATGGTTGCTGAATTAGATGGCGAGATAGCATCAACTTGCCAGCTGGCGATTGTACCGACACTAACAAATGGTGTGCGGCCGTTTGCTGTTATTGAGCATGTGATTACTGGGGCGCTATTTCGGCGCAGAGGACTGAGTGAAAAGGTCATAGAGGCTGCTGTTGAGCTGGCTTGGCAGCAAGGGTGTTATAAAGTTATGTTGTTGTCTGGAGAAACCCGGACTGCCGCCCATGGGGTGTATGAAAAAGTAGGATTTATATCAGGTACGGAGCGTGGTTTTGTGATTAAAAACCCTCACCTCGATAAAAACTAATGCTTTATATTTGAGTTTTAAAAGGGAGAGATGGTGCTCAAACAGCTATTCAAGTGGCAAGTTGGTCGACAAAAATCCGGCTATCATAAAATGTTGCTCTTGGGCGCACATTGGCCCGTTAAGTTTGATGTTTATTTACTTAAGTTCCCAGAAGGCTGTGAAGTGCCCGAGCATGTTGATGAAGTCTCTTCGGGCCGCCACTTTAGGTTGAATATCGTATTGAAAAAAGCCAGCAAAGGTGGAGCATTTTTGTGCCAGTCGCCACTTTTCGAATCTGACAGAATAAAGCTGTTTCGACCTGATCGCTGTGTACATTCTGTCTCTAGGGTAGAGAAGGGAGAGCGGCTGTTGCTCAGCATCGGATGGATCCGACGCTGAGTACATATGAGTTAGGCACCAATACGGCATATCTCATCTGGGATGAATAAGTTGGGGCTATATGGGTCGAGCACTGGCGTAAGTAGCTCGTTGACTTGACCTTCATAGCTATTGTTGATGACTTGATTGGCTGAGCTGATTGTAACCATATCTAAACGCTTCACTGGCTCATTAAAATCAAATGTTTGTAGGTCCACCCAAACGGTATTGGTGGTGCGAGCATTACTGAAGTAATATTTTTGCTCGTTATGACTTACTAACGTTGTCCAAAGCGTATTTGAAATGTTCGGGCTTTCAGTCATTTGCACATTATACCCTAGCGGTACGCAGGCATTCGCGACAACTGACTTTGCTTGAGCGAGTGCTTCATCATGGCTTGTCGGGGCATTCATATGGCTAATATAGAATAACGCGCGTTCAAATCTGTCTGCAGAAAATGGTCCACCCGGTATGGTGTGACTGGCGGCAATATTTTCATCTGACCATTGCCACTTCCAATATGCATCAATTTTTAATTGCTTGTCATAACTTGGGTCGTTGGTCATCACGACATACTCATCTTTGCTGTGAATGTAAAACTGACCGTTGTACACTTCGATGATGGCAGAGTTACCTGTTACATCCGATATAGATAGATGTAACGTTGCAGGTTTGCCGTCACTGTTTGGCACATCTGCTGACACCAACTCAATTTTTTGTTGCTCGAATTCGCTGACAACTTCTTTTACAAAAACGAAATTATCTAAAACATATTGCACCCAACGCAGCACGCTCAGCTGTCCTTCTTTGCAAGGCTGGTCTTTCGCATAGGTGGCATTGCAATCGTAGAGTACGTTTGCGGCCAGACCCATGGAATTCATGCCATCAGAAGATGCCCAGCCACTTTGCTCGTCACCGACCATTGCAACGACACTGGCGTATTTTGAGCACCATTTTAGCGCTTTTTCGTTATCTGTTTTGTTATCAGAAATGGGCATGCCTATTTTGTTTAGGCCCTTATCAAAGGTAAATAAGCTAGTAGGTAAAGGGAACATCCAGTCCATGTTTCTAGCTGTTGCAATGTACTTGCGATTGAGATTATTTAGCACTCGAGTACACATCGACTTTCTCCTTAAACACGCTTGATACGTGATTAGTATGGGTTAATATCGAATTTGATAGTAATCTTGAGCACTGATAAAAAACATTACACTTTATAACAGCTTAATCAGAGCATGCTAAGTCAAAAATCTTGAAAATGTTGCAGTAAATGGTCGATAGCCAAACGCGCTCGTAGCGGCTGAAATTGACGGTTGTGATATACAATCCAGCTCGTTGCGCCCGAACTCCAAAATGGTTTTAAAATAGGCGTAAGTTGCTCTGCCTCAATGGCGCTGTCAAAAGTACGCTCTGGCATATAAGCGATGCCAAGCCCTTGCATGCAAGCAGATACCACTACATTGGCATTATTACTGCGCCAGTTCCCCTTTACCTTGTATCCTTGCTTTGTGCCATCCACTAAAAATGACCATGTATCGTTATTAGCAATAATACAGTTATGGTGCTTAAGCTCGGACGGGTGAGTGGGCATCCCGTTTTGGGCTAAGTATTCGGGGCTTGCTACAGCCATCATTGAGCGGCTGATGAGCTTGCGAGCAATTAAATTTGAGTCATGGAGCTCGCCATAGCGAATGGCGAAGTCGATGCCATCTTCAACAAAATTAACCATACGGCTGTTAAAATCGATTTCGATGGACAGTTCAGGGTGAAGCTTTGCAAATGACATCAGGGCCGGGGCGATATAATTTTCAGCAAAACCGCCTGCGGCACTGACGCGTAAAGTGCCGCTTAGATTAAATTGTTGCTGTGCGAGTTGCTCATTAGCTTGTTGCAAGCCTGTGATCAGCTGCTTGCATTGTTGATAGTAAAAGACGCCATTTTCTGTGAGGTTAATTTGTCTTGTTGTTCTGGCAAACAGGCTACAGCCTACACGTTGCTCGAGTCGAGAAATTTGTCGACTGATATGACTGGTGCTGCAATTAAGTACTTTTGCAGCCGATGAGAACCCGCCGCTTTCAGCAACGGCTACAAATTCAAAAACACCATCAAAGCTATCCATCAAAAAACGCCTACTCTTAAGTTTAAATTTGATAAATGCGAGAACTATTTTTGCTAAATAGCAAAAGAGTTTCACTGATTTAGCTAATTATCATTTATTTGGAAAAAATATACAGTACTAATCAAGATAACTTAAGCCAAAGGATAGTAGAGATGAAAAAAGTTCTGATCCCAGTTACTAATCATGCCACGTTAGGAGACACTGATCAGCCTAACGGAACGTATGCTCCTGAACTCACTCACGTTGTTGCAGTGCTCAATGCCAATCACATTGAGTTTGATATTGTGTCATTGAAAGGCGGTAAAGCGCCGTTATACGGCACAGATGCGGAAGGCGACCAAGTAAATAGTGATATTCTGGCAGATACGGCATTCATGCAAAAAGTTGACAATACGCAATCGGTTAGTGACGTAAACATAGAAGACTATGACGCTATTTTTTACCCAGGTGGTTTTGGTTTGTTAAGCGATTTAGCCACAGACACAACCATGAGTAGTTTGGCAGCAAAACACTATGAATCGGGTGGCTTGATTGCGGCGGTATGTCATGGGCCGGCGGCTTTATTGCCTATCACGTTAAGTAATGGCAAAGCGTTACTGGCAGACAAAAAAGTCACGTCATTCACGCGAGAAGAAGAAGTCGATTTTGGCACCATTAATGACATTCCATTTTTGTTAGAAGAGTCACTAACGAGATTGGCGGCGCAGTTTAATAAAGTACAGCCTTGGCAGAGCTTTACAATCGAAGACGAGAGAGTGATCACAGGACAAAACCCGGCCAGTGCGCACGCAGTCGGCGAGCTACTTGTGAATAAACTGACTGGGTAAGGAGCAAAGTAATGATTACCGTTCACCATTTGAATGAGTCTCGCTCGACACGGGTTATTTGGTTGCTTGAAGAGCTCAAAATGCCTTTTGAGGTTGTGCATCATCAAAGAGATGAAAATACCAAGTTAGCACCATCTAGCTTAGGTAAAGTACATCCACTAAATAAAGCCCCTGTGATCGAACATAATGGTCACGTATTATGTGAGTCAGGTGCGGTATTGGAGTACATTCTAGATCAAAGTAGTGAAGGTTTGCTTCGTCCCGCTAAAGAGGATGATACTTACTATGCGTACTTAGAGTGGCTGCATTTTGCAGAAGGCTCGCTCGGGCTGCCAGTGATCACCTATTTGTTGATGCAAATGGAAGCTCGTTCGGGTGACGCGCCGTTAGATGGATATATTGCGAAAGAGCTGAATTTAGACCTTGGTTACATTGATGAAACCTTGGCTAAGCGAGCGTATTTTGCAGGTGATGAGTTTAGTGCTGCAGATATAATGATGACGATTTCACTAGAAATAGCAGGCAGCTTAAAACTACTGGAAAATCGACCACATATCCAAGCTTATTTAACTCGTGTACAAGCACGGCCTGCCTATCAAAAAGCGCGCGCTTTTGGGTAAATAAAAAGAGCTGAGTTTAGCTCTTTTTATTTAGTGTATTGATGCAATGCTCAAGCTTATCTTTTTCGAGCGTTTGGTGCATTGCTCAATATTATGCATGACGACGTTCAGCTTTTCTTCGAGTCCCTCAACGTGCAACCAATTATTAAATAACTTGCTGACAGCCTGCTGCTGCGCCTTAGAACAGGATGTAATGAAGCTATATGGAAACCACTGTAATGAGGCCGGCGTAATTCGAGCAATGATTTTATCTTTTCTTTTTGCGATTAACTCGGCAGCAATGACTCTGAGGGCAGGGTTGAAAGCCGGATATTGAAAGTTCACGTCGATGACCATACTTGTTGTTGCATCGCTAAGAAGTAAGTCATAGTAGAGTTCTACTTTCTTTGCATTATTCACATATCCCAGTGCCGGTAACATGTTGTTTTTTACCTGACTTGGCATTTGCTTAAACTGTGTGACTAACTGTTGGTACTGAGTATTAGTTGTGCTATTTGCAAGCACGGCAATCATTTTATCAAAATGCGGATGCTGGTGGCTATTTGGCCTGTAGTAATACTCTTTTGCTGCTTTTATTGCATCAGGTGCTTTTAAGTAAAGGCCAAAAAATTGCAATACATCTCCACCATATGGATTTTCAAGCAGAGTCTCCCAATCTGGTTGGTGTGTGAGCTGTGCACTTAAATATCGAGCGAACGGCTGTTGATGGCCAAGTTGAATATGGTCAATAAATACGTAATGCAATTGGTTGATGAGTGTATTGGCCTGTTCGGAGTCTAATGGCAGGTGGTTTAATTCCCGTACCACACTGTCAATATACGCCATGTATTCGATGTGGCCACTGATTGCCATAGATTGTTGATTATCTCGATAGGAGGCTTGCTCGGATGGGCTGAGCTTGTCAAAAGGAAACTCTTTAAGTCCAGTACCATCAACATAACGAAAATAGCCAGCACCATTTGTATCTATGAATATGCTTTGAACGTTGGCGGGGAGAGTAATCTTAAGTTCAGCGTCTTCTAATATCAGCTTTTGTGTCGAGACTTGTTTTCCATCCCATAACTTTAGTGATACAGGAATCGTCCAGAGCATATCATTTCTATCTAACAGATCGTTCTGCGTTAATACATAATGATCACCTCTTTTGGACATGGTTACCAGTGGATAGCCGGTATTTTGGGTGAAACTGGTGATCATATTTTGTAGTTTAGTATCGGGTAATAAGGCTAAATACTGGTGCGTACTGACATTTTTACCGGCAAATTTTTTCACGTAAAGTTGCAAACGCTTTTGCAGTGCTTTAGCGCCATAAGCTTGTTCAAGCATTTCTAAAATAGCGCGGCCTTTGGTGTAATAAAGTTGACCATATGCCACTGTATCTTCTCGTGTTTTAACATCAAAAATCAGTGGGATTGCATGCAGGTTATCGTCATTGAATGCCTTCGCTTGCGGCACATGTGTGCAAGAAGCAGTGTCTGGATAGAGGGTCTTAACCACCTTCGCGGCGATAAACTCAGTAAAAGATTCATTAAGCCAATAATCATCGTACCATGCCATGGTTATGTCGTTGCCAAACCAACTATGTGCGATTTCATGGGCAATGAGCTTTTTAAACTGACAATGTGCACGAGGTGTAGCATCTGGGGTGGGGACTTGATTTTCATTTAATGCCACCAAACCGAGATTTTCCATCGCTGCAATACCACCAAAATTACCTATTACAAAGTCGAGCCGTTGGAAAGGGAAGGGGCTTTGTAAATAATCTTCGATAAAGGATACTGAATCGACGACAACTTTATCAAAATAAGCAGGAAGCATAGCTTTATGACTCACAGGGCTGTATACCATGGCGTTGAGATTGTTTTTAGCTAGTGTCTGCTGTGCAAATTGACCGACTGCTAGTGCAAGGATATCGGTATTCATTTTTGGTGTTTTATTGAACTGAGTGACTTTTGCATCACCCTCGTACGTGACAGAGCTTGCTTGGGTGTTGTGAAGTACCGTATATGATTTTGGTGCTGTAACGTTAAAGCTAAATGTCGCTTTTTTATCAGGCTCATCTAGTGTTGGGAATACTCTGCGCGCTTCCATCGATTGGAGCTGTGATAGTAAATATACTTGACCTTTGTCATTTTGAACTCGATACAATCCCTCCACATGGTCAGATATCGTAGCTCGGTATTTTATTTTAAGCGTTGCAGAGCCGTTGATTTCTATGGGTAATGCATGGGTGACAATTTCGTACTGATCAGGCTTTGTTATATTGAGTGGCCACTTTTTACCTTGATAAATAAGTGAGACCTCGGTGATATCAAGGTCTTTACTGTGGTATGCGAGCGACTTAGTGGGTAATGTGAGTTTCAGATCTAGTTCAGTCGAGCCTGAAAAAATGGGGTTACTTGGATCGATTTGTAAGTTTACTGACTGGTGTTTTAGGTGGACATGCGTTGGCAATCGATAATCGACATGTGCTGTCGCGATGCCGATCCACGAATTCATTATAATAATCAGTGTAAAAATATACATTTTCAAACGCATTGTATCCCCATTAAGTTTTATTATTGTTGTGCATAAGAGTGGCTTAAGAACGAGCATTGCCCTAAATAGTGTACAAGGCCAAGATATAACTAGTACATAATGAACTGTTTTTAAAGGTTGATTTAATACTAAAGGCTGTATTTCATAACTTTTAATGACACTTATTCTGTCGATATTTGTTTTGTCATAAACGGCGAACTTAACTAAGCTTTCTATAATAGCGTTTCATTTAGGCGGCAAAATGGTCCAGTTGTTGCGAGCATTGACAGTTGTATGTTTAACCGTTGGTTTTGCTTGCCATGCTGCGCTTAAGACAGTGTCGGTTATTACCCTACCTGATTATGCGCCATTTGGTTTTTTAGATAATGGCGATACACATGTTGTGCGAGTAGCACCGGGCGAAGACAGCCCTGTATTTAAAGGCTTTGCGTGGGATGTAGTCCGTGAGAGTTTTCATGAAATGGGTTATACCGTGGAGCTATGGGTTGTGCCTTGGGCCAGAGCACTGACTTATCTCGACAATGGCCGTGTTGATTTGATATTTCCCGTTAGCATCAGCGAAGAACGCCTCAAGATATATCGATATTCAAAAGAGTATGTTAATACAGTCTATTACCGTATATATGTGTTAAAAGAGCAACCTATTGAGTGGGACTCGCTCGCTACGTTCGATGGTAAAACCATTGCTCAAATGCGAGGCTTTAATTACGGTGCTAAATGGGCTCAGGCAACTGACATTAAAAAGTATGATGTTGGTGGCATATTTCAAGGTTTTGAGATGTTAAAAAGTAAACGAGTGCATGGATTTGCTGGATATGAAGGGGTATGGGATATTGTATTGCAACAACACAACCTTGAGGATGAAATTGTCAAACTCCCCATGTTTGATAGCAATAAAGAGTTTATCGCTGCGTCATATGGCAACCCGATGGCAAAAAAACTTTTAAAACAGTTTGATTTGGGCAGGCAGCGGATCACAGAAAACGGCACTATGACGAGGATAAAACATAAGTGGTCAGCTGTACTCAGTGAGCAAGTTGAAGCACCTGTACAGCGAAATTAATGTAAACTTTATGATTTTCTATCAAGTATTCTAGCTGAGTGTCGATACGCTAAGATGATTGAATAATAAGGATTATTATGAAAGTATCGTCTGCAAATGGTGTATTGGTTTACTCTTCAGTACCAGTGACCTCTTCTTTTGAAAAACCACAAAATAGCGCTGTGAGTGCGGACACGGTGTCTTTGTCAAAGCAAGCTATCAATAGCCATCCACTTTTAAGCAAACCTACGCTTATTCAAGGAGCTGCGGATTTATCTGGAGGCGCACAGCGCAATGAAGCTGGTGAGGTGATAAGTTATAGTGGTTTGTCGTCACCAGCGCAGGTGGAGGATTTTATGGCAATCTTTGAGAGAATGTCACCTTCACATCAAACTAAGCTGCGTTATTTGCCTGTGGATGAGTCATTTTTAACATTGGCTGATAAACTCACTGACCAGCAAATTGAAACTGTAATAGACAGCGTCTCTGCACTGTCAAAGCAATATGTGTCTCAGCAACAGAGCGGCCAAGAGCCAGTTAGTGATTACATTAACAATCTCAGCGCTTTATCAGATGATAAATTGGCAGTGACCCTGGACTTAACCAAGTCTGTATTTGGTTTGGGAGAGCAAGAGTTAGCTGATAGGGCACTTAGCAACCGCTATCCTGTTGGGGTTATTTGGGGCACTACAGAAGATAAGCGTTTATATAAACCTGATCATGCGCACCCTACACATGCGTTTATTACAAAAGAACCGCTTGGTGCAAAGATGATAGAAGATTTAACCCATGCGGCTCAAGCGTTCACCATGGATGAACTTACTCAACTGAAACAGGGTATAGAGGGAAGAAGCTATTTGGCGACACGCGGTATTTTGGATATGGCCGCGCTGGTGTCTGATAATGATAAAGAAAATCTATTTACATTATTAAGTGAAGAACATGCGCACACGGATGCGCTATTTAGCTTTTTTGGCACTCAGTCAGACAAATTAGCGTTTACGTCTTTTTATCATGCAAAGCAGGGCAGTGATATTGATGATGAAAACGTGGTTAAACTCTATTACACCTACAACACCGATTCTGATATGCAGCGCAAAGCCATGATGGGGGATATATTTAAATTGCATAGCCAGCAAGGACTAGAGTTCGTCAATAATGCAGTTAATATGTTACAACAGACGAATGCGTCACAAAGAAGTGATATATGGCAGCAGTGGCAGGGCGAAACTACTGGCGCTGATGCTGTGTCTTTAGACGATTTAGCGCTTCAAATCGAGGCGAGTAAAGAAGATGAAGACGATAAAAAGCAGCAACTACGTAATGAAATACGTGAAAGCTTTAAATGGAACTTTGCTAACGGATTTGATAGTTCCCTCGATGAGATTAGGGTCTCAAAAACCAATAAATCAGAGCAATGCTTTACTCATTTCTGCCCAAAAACGTGTTTAGAGTAGTGCCTCTGGGCGAGAAGCGGCCATTAGAAATTTATTTCAAAAGTACTTTTCTTATGTCCAGTTACTCTGTGTTTCTCCTATAGTCAAGAAAACGAACCATTGGGTCGTTTTATTTTTTCCGTAATTTCTATAATGATTAAAAACATACCTGTAGTAACAAGTTAGTTAGTATGATAGAACTGGTACAATGACAAAAACGACCCAATGGGTCGATATTAAATTGTTATGTTTCTAGGGAGTATCGGTGATAAAGTTTTATATTTCAGTATTACTTTTGTTTTCTCTAAACGCTCATGCCAGCGAATCAGAACTGGATGTTGATTTCTTTTATCTTCAATACATCATAAAGAGTGTTCGAAACTATTCACCTGAACAAAGTGAATGCCAATACACGTCAGATAATGCAAAATTATTAAATGAGTTTTTGAGCGCAAGCAATAAAGGTGTTAACACTGCTAAATACTCTAGCGCTGATAAAAGTGAAATCAAATTATTTATGCCTACTCCAAAGAAAAATAGATCAGGACTGTATTTGACTATCCAGTTAAAGGGTAACCAATGCGAAAGTTTTACACTTGGCGAGATCATGAATTAAAGTTTAGAGCTTAAATAAACATAACAAACGCATTAAAAATGACGTCAAACGCTTGGCTGGCGCTCATTCTTCGCTAATTTTAGCCAAGTATTATCTGCATTTTATGCGGCCGTTAGGCTTACAAGGAAGAATAGTGAAAATTCATAGATTGATTATTTTTTCATTGCTTATTTATAGTAGCTACTCTCAATCAACTGAGTTGAAAATATTAGAGTTCAAAAGATATGGAGCAACACCGAGTCTAGAGTTGGCTTTAGTTAAAAGTGAAGGTTATCAGGCTAAGGATACTTTCAAGGTATTAGAGTTCACTCGAAAGGAGTTTAGTCTCAGGCTTATTGGCCAATCGTCAGAAAAAACAAACAATGAGTTATTGGAATTTTACAAACAAAATTATAGCTCTGAATTAGTTGCAGCTAAGAAGTCTTCTGGTAATTTGCACAACCCAGCACTCCACCCTCTAATGAAAGCATATGATCAAGCGTTAAAATCAACAACGTTGTTTCAAGATATCAATATAGAGCTGTCAAAAAGGGGATATGTTGTTTCTGAAATCGACTTTGAAAAATTTTCTATGTATAACGGTGTTATATCTATTCCTGATACATATATTTCAGTGGTGAGTAAGCCTAACAAATAAATCAACACGGACTAATAAAGCTTGGCTTGGTTCGTGCTTCACCAATTATAGCCAAGCTTTATTAGTCCATTATTTGGGCGTTAGGCATCAAGGAAAGTATGGACGATAACATTAAGATCGGAGATTGGGTCAGAAGCTACGGTTCAGGAATATGGAGAGTTCACCGAATTCTAGAGCTCAATGATTTTGATATTCAAAGTCAAACTAACAAACCTAGAACTGTCATTTTCTCTTCACGCTTAGTAAACGACTCTTATAAGTGCTCCTTTTCAACAGAAAGCTGTGATTCAGCATTTGTTTATCATTTGGATTCAAACGAAAAAGAAGAATTGGATTCGTTTATGAAAAGCAACCCTGAGCTTGTTGCAAAGTTTTATGCTTACAAACCTAAGAGTATAGATGCAGTTTACAACGCCAACGTAAATATACCCGCATCAGGGAGTCAGGCTTACTTGGAAGAAGTACTATCTTCGTTCCAAGAGTTAAACTTAGAACAGTTATATAACCAGCTATTTGAATCTAAAATTGGCTCAAGTGGTGCAAAGGGGTGGACAGCTCAATTCGTATCAAGTAATCATGAGAGCCTTAATGGAAAATTGTTATATAGCTTTTCAAAGGTATTGGCATTTTGATGCCTAACAAAGCAAATTAAAAGTGCGGACAAAAACCAGTTGGCTTTGTTCGTGCCTTACAAATTTTAGCCAACTAATTTTTGCCGTTTATTTGCGGCGTTAGAGTTTTCGTTAGACATGGAGATACATATGAAAAAATCTACTGAAAAGCTTTTGGCTTATTTGTTTGGCGTAATATTCGTAATTGCTATTTTAGGTATCGCTATTTTTATACCAAGCCCAAAGCCCTTTCAATATGAAGTATTCAAAATTGTATTGGCTTTGGCAACAGCTGGTGTTGCAGCATTCATACCGGGATTTCTGAATGTACAAGTAGGAAGCTGGGTGAGAGCGGGAGGATCAATAGCGGTATTTGTAATTGTATTCTTCTTTAGCCCTGCAAAGTTAGCACTTGATGAACAACCAACTATCACTGCTGACGACATGCTCAAAGCTTATGAATTAGGCCGAAGCTTAGAATATGTTAAAGATGAAATTGATAATCACATCAGTTACAAAAACGGCACTGGTGAATTTGATGATATGGCAGATCTTATTTATACCAATGAAAAGATGGAAGCTATTAGGTACATGGAGTATTTGGGGTTTGATCGAAATGATGAGTTAGCAATGTTAAGAACAAGGACACTCTCTGAGTGGGAGGGGGTTAATGAGGCTTGGGAGCTAATATCACGCCTAGAAGGCTACTTGGAAAAAAAGTCAAAAACGTTGTTTTACCTCTTCAGGGCATCGTTTATCTCTGAACGAATCAATGCCACGATTCAAGAAAATCCTGATGAAAGTATATCTTCATGGAGCGAGGAGCTTCTAACATACTTAGAATGGTTGTCTAAAAATACACCTGAATTGAAAGAGCTAGAATACAAGTCTGTAATCAATAACACTGACAATGACATGCGCTATTTAGATGTTACTGAAAATCTTCTAGAAATTTTGCAAAACAACTCTAACAAATCAATGCAGCCGACCGCTGAAAGCGGCGGCTGATTAAAGCGTTATGAGCGACTTTATCTGGCACATAGCTGCCCCTCATCTTCTAACACGTTTATGTCCAAAAACGAGCTAGAGCGACAGTTTGCTTTTCGCTCATAGCAGACCTAATCAACTGTACGATTTGATCGAATCAATAAGTTAAAAATGTCAGATCAGATATGAGCTACTACAAATAAGTTTCAGAAACTAAAGCGTTTTATCTTTGTTTGCCACATTAAGTGTTTGAAAAAATGCATACGCATCAAACTTTGTGCTTTGAGATAACTGAGTCATTGAGTTTACCAGCTCGCTCGGTAAGTGTGATTGTATGCCATTTAAAAACGTTGCCACAGACGCCGGTTTACCTGATTCTATTTGTTGATTAAAACTCTGCCATGTATCAAATATATCTAGTTGTTTGTCTTCTTGTACAAGGACGTGATTGATTTCGTTTATAAGTACAAGCCCGCAATTATAATGTAATCGCGAGTTAGATTTTACAGCGCGGATGTAGTTGGGCTCTTGTTTTAACCCTTCAAGACAATGACGCTGTGCACTCAGTATTTTTTCAGATAACAAGCCAGTATTGTTTGCCACGTTTGCAGACGCGACCCCCGCTAAAAATTCAGCAGCGCCTTCATGTAGCCAAGCTTCTGATGGGTTTTCAATGTCAGATCCTTGCTTTTGATAAAGGTGTGCTACCTCATGGGCAAAAAACCAAAAAATGGAATTGCTATTCACTTTTTCAATGGCTTTTTCTCCATACCAATGCAGAAAAATTTGATCGGATAAGGTACCGCCTTGATGGCCATATCGACCGTCATTGGTTTCACTAAATGAAGCGAATAAAGCCGGTCTATAATCTAATGTGCCCATTTTATCTGCAAAGAAGTCCATCAATTTAGGCAAATCTTTTTCAATGTGCTTCTTTAAGGTGGGAGGTAAGCGGCCATCAATTAAACTGACAAAGTGGGTATCTTCAATGGGTGCTTGATGTCCAACATAGACCTTTTGACCACTGTCTTTGCCTACCCACTGCACGTAGCTTTTATGCACTTTGCCATCAACAATAATATGATTGCTAGGCGCTTTGATTACGATTGGCCATGCGTTAGCATTTTCAGCACAGATTGATGCGCAAGCAAAAAAACGTCCTGAATGAAGTAACATGCCTTCATCTGAAAATGGCGAGAATGGGGCATATTCCTTTGGTAATGGCGTATAGGTTGGTGTGAGTTTTACTGCGACCTGAGTGAACGGGCGGCCATCTTTTCTAATTATACTTTCTTCAGATTTGTTCTTATCAAAACTTATTAGATACTTTGGATTATCTGGTTGCCACCTTTTGACTCTGGAATTATCAGGGGTTCTCTTAAACACCAATTTTTCAACGGGCTTATCAATTTGATAAGTGACACGCCATGTATTGTCTGAATGTTTCTCAATGAGAGTAGTGACTTCTGCTGCGTATGATAAGGATGAGATAAAAGATAAAATAACAAAAATTATTTTATAAAACATTATGTAAACCTATCTATATTTTTATTGTTATAATTTCAGCATGAATTTATAACAAGGTATATTTATTTGTGCTGAACAGGTTTCTTTAAATAGACTTTCGAGGTGGGATTAGTTTTTATTTGATTTTTATTGACTAAATTATTTTATAATTAGTGTCATAAATTAATTACTCCGATATTTTTACTGGCCTTGGTCTGTCGAATAAATAGCCCTATGCCAGATCTACACCAATAGACTTTGCAGCAGTAAGTTGGGCTTTATTTTCTATCCCTTCATCTAGAATCTTACCGCCATATTGATAGACAGCTTTGAACACTTGCTTTAATTCACTGATGACCTGCTTATTTTTATATAATTGATCTATAATAAAAATTAAGATCTTGGCGACATCAGACTATGCAATTTTGATGGTCTCTAGCTCAAAGAAGCCACGTCATCAAGCCAAATTTGATAGCCAAGCTGACGTAAAGCGTCCATTTTTGTTTTTAAGGGCCCCCAATCCTCAACTGGCATATATTCTGTTAACTCTAGGCAAACATGCTTTGAGTGGGGATGATTAATCTGCACACTAAAGAGCCTTTTGGACGCAATATTGACAATCAGCATGCAGGGTTGTTGTACATGGCATAGCTTCTCATTGTGTTTTTAAGTGGGTGTTTAATTCATTACACAAGAGCAGGCTAATATAGGGAGCGGTATGGTTGTCTCCTAATTGGCTACTCTCAAACCATAATTCAGCTTGTTCGAAATTGTGTTCTACTAATGTCACATGTGTTTTGTTTTGCAGGTTGTTGGCAAATGTTCGCCAAATCTCCTTGCTGGTTTCCAGACCAAATCGATCAGTGACAAAATGCCACCTGCAAAGTTTGATCAAAATTTTTGTCAGCAAGGCATGCTCAAAAGTTTAAATAGTAATCATTTTGCTTATTTCATGTAAGTGTATCTTGCAGCCTTAAAAATAAATCGTGGGTGCATAATTACTCATGAATTAACTCGGAATATAATTACCCAATTAAATATTTATTCTGTTAACGGATACGTAAGGCTATTTACACATATCTACATGATGGGATTTTATATTATAAATGTTGCATATATGTTTGATAATTCTCTGGCTGGTTATGCTGCTGTAATGAAGATAATTTATATCCACTAATTTACCCTATCTATATGAAAATGTTTGAAAAAATACTTTTTTTTGTATTTAATGCGCGGCAATGGATATGGGCCATAAGTACAGGGATAGAGTTTTTGCTTTAAGTGGTATTTTTTTGATCGCAGCAAAACCGGTATGTCCAATATTCCTTTTACTTATTACTGCTCAGTCCCCTCTTAATTAATAAAACAACATGAATGTTGAATAAATGCTATTGGGAAACAGCAATGAAATACTCTCTCGCTTTGTTTGGATTATTTAGTAGTGTCGCAGTGAGTGCGGAATCCGCAGTGGATATCAAACCCCTTCCTTCTTTTAGTGAAATCAGACTTGGTTTTGAAACCATAAATTATAATGAGTCTTTGTCTGACGTGGCAGGGTTTGGTGAGCTTTCTCAGTCGGTGTCTGTGACGAACCCGACCATCAGGCAACTTTCATATACAGGCATAGATGAAAAGTGGGGATATTATATTGGTAGTGCTGCGACTATTGCTACGGCTATTGACTCAGAAACTTGGTCTTTAAAAGACTTTGGCGCTATTCAAAGCAATGACTTTAAAGTAAAAGCGAATGAAATAGCCTTTACAGGCGCTTACAACTATACCCCAGCTATGCAAATAACAATGGGTATGCGAATTTACACTTCAAGTTTTACGCGCTCGAACTTTAAGTTTGCTAACCCTGGTGCGACTAACTTTGACCTTGCTTTGCAGGCTTTGCCAAGGGACGAGCATGATCCAGTTGCTCGTTTTGATTTGCCTGGACAGGCAAAAGATGGTGATGATGTACTGCAAAACAATCCTTCTTCTATTGTTTCTGTGGTATCTGTTACCGAAGATCAAATGGGTGTACTTGCGTCTTTAGGTGCGCGATATGACAGTAAATTGTCAAAATCTTTCGAAAATTTGAGTTGGTATGCGGAAGGTGAACTAACGGTACCGGTTTATAGCCATGTGCAAAACACCAAATTTGAAACAACTTCTCTCACTGATAGCTTTAATGGCTGGGGTTTTATGGCCAGAGCGGGTGTGAGATATCAAGTTGCTGAACATATCGCATTAATGACTGGCATTGATACCTACTACAAAGAAAGAAGTGCGGTCTCAGAAGAAGTCAACGGGCGTAGATATCGCGTGCCAAATACTGAGTATTCAAACATCTCTATCACTGCTGGCTTGCAGTGGAGCTATTAATTTTTGAGTGAATTTTAGACTAGTCAATTCGGACTAAATTACACAGTTTATGGATGTGACTGCTGACTAGCATATGCTTGCCAGCAGCTGGAAAACAAAAAAACAATTTACATTAAGGAAGTAACATGCAATTGCATGCGTTTAGGAAATCTCTTTTAGCAACATTAATAACCTCTTCACTTTTAGTTGGCTGTGGTGGCAGCGACTCTGAATCTTCTGCTCAATCAAATGATAATGTTGCATCTGATTCAAATAATACTAGTAGCTCTGGTACAGATACTGGCAGTGCTGGATCGGGTAATACCGAGGGTAACACTGAGGGTAATACCGAGGGTAACACTGAGGGTAATACCGAGGGTAATACTGAGGGTAATACCGAGGATAATACTGAGGATAATACTGAGGGTAATACTGAGGGTAATACTGAGGATAATACTGAGGGTAATACTGAGGATAATACCGATCCTGATGTTGTGGTTGAGCCTACTGAGCCTGAGCTACCTAAAGATAATCAAGCTCCGGTTGTCGGTATTCATGGTGAAAGTGAGGCTTTGGAGCAAAAAGCATTTACGCTAACAGCAGAGGCAACAGATCCAGATGGCGATCAGATAACTTACACTTGGTCTCATGATTCTGAGCTTGCAATCTCTATGGAAGGTAGTGATGCGGCGACGTTGTCCGTAACTGTACCTGATATTGATAGAGACCATTTAGTTAACTTTACAGTTTCGGCAACTGATAGCAATGGCGCAATGACGCAAAGCTCAATTGCAGTGACTGTAAAACGTAAAGTATCCAGCGTAACAATTACTGGTCTTGTTACCGATAAGCCGATTGTTAATGCATTAGTAGAAGTGAGAGTCGGGGATGAATCTTTTACAACAACAGCAGATAGTCAAGGCGCATACTCTACGTTGATAGAAGTTGATGAGAGTCAAATAGATAAATTAGTGACCGTGTTTGCCAAAGGGGTTGATACACAGCAGAGTGTGAGTTTTGTATCACAGCTTAGCTCAATTCAGTCACTTATTGAGCAGGCTGGCGAAGACGCAACGCTTGATAGTTCAGAAAACTTTTCTGTAAATGTAACTAACGTTACTACAGCTGAGCATGTGCTTATGGCGTCGTTTGATGATTTACTTGAGTCTGATGAAGAGTATTTAGCAGCGCTTGCAAGTGTAGATGTTCAGAAAAAGATAGACTTGGCAACCCTAATTAAAGTGTTTGTAGACAATGATGATATTGATCTACCAGAAGGTGTAGAGTCAACGTTAGACCTAATTGATGATGACTTATCAATTGAACAAGCCCACAATATCATCACTGAAAAAGATCCAACGCTTTTTGAGAAAACAAAAGAAGAGCTTGAACAGGATAGTGATTTAATTGATCAAGATGTGGAATCACTTGCTGGTGCATTCATCTTACAATACTTACATAACTACGATAGTCCTGCGACGCACATTAATCTAACTGAAGATGGCAAAGGTCAACTTACTGCTATTAATACTGTATCAGTGGAGCATTGGGAGCAGACTGCAAATGCTGTTTCGATAGAGCTATCAAGTTCATTAGCAGCCCGTAAAGTCAATTCTGATGAAGGCATTGAATCCATTTATGTCAATACACTGAACTTAACTGTGTTAGGTGAAAATGATGCCTATAAGACAGTCGAAGTGGAGGAAATTGGCGATAAAGTTTTAGGTAACGGCCATAGGGTTGCTCACAATAACAAGTACATTACTAACTTAGTCTCTAAAAGTGATATGCCGTCAATTGATATAGAAGATTTGACACAAGGTAGGTGGTACTTAGATCGCTTCCAAAGTGATGAGAGCGAAGGTAACGAAGGTTATGGCATTTTCGAATTCTATGCGGATGGAAAAGTATTCGAAAACTTCCCTGACACAGAAGAGCGTGAAGAGCTAGCGTGGCGCATTGCAGATGATGGTGTGCTTGAACTAATGTACCCTAGAGATGACTCAGATGAAACCGGTACTGTGCGTTTCTGGTTTACGAAAGAAATCGCTGGTGGCTATGCCTTTGTATCATCAGATAATGAGCATCCAGATTATTCGCATACAGAATATGGTATCTTCATTCAAGAACAAACAATTGAACAAGAAATAGACTTTACAGGACGATGGACTGGGGAAGTTGGTAGAAATACAGAGAGTTTCGTGTTCGATTTATTTGAAAATGGTGCGCTGAATGTTAACTATGGTTCAAGCAGCTTCACTTGGGGTTCTAGTTTTGTTGAAACAGAAGGTCAAGCGCTAGACTTTACTCTAAACAGTACACCACAAACTGTTACTTGCACAGATGCAGAAAGCTTATGCTTAAATGTGGAAGGTTTGTCTCAGCGCGTACTTGTTGCCGAAGACGACATGGTTGTATTTGAAAGAGAGTTTACTGAAAACCACGTAAGTGGATATCAAGAAGAGAAAAGGGAACTTGTCATCTTAAAACAAGAAGGTGATATTGAATTAAATGGATTCAACAAAGAGTTCTTTAGCTACACGCGTACATACTTCCTTGACCCATCGATGCAACGTGAGGATGATCAGGTGATACTTGAACCGAGCATTGTTAATGGCGAGCGAGTATATACTTTAGGTATATTTGGTGAAACACACCAGATCACTCTTGTTGACGGTCAAATGCGTTTTAAACTAGATGATAAAGACTGGACTTTCGAGCTACTAGAGTACTCACAGCAAGGTATTACGGTATGTGAATATGAAGTTGGTCAATCGTGTGAAACTGAAATGACTTGGTTGTTCTCTAAACCATAATAAAGGTTTTCATACTTTTCTAATGTAACACGTTTATATCAAAAAAAATCAAAAGCGCGTTTTAAGTATTAAAATGCGCTTTTTTACTGCGTAGTAATTCTGGTCGTTTTTAAGCTTACCCGTCAACTAACTCTTTTGTGACTTGCTCAGTACAAGAAAAATGCCCGCAACCATTAAAATTAGTCCAGCTAGTCGTTTAATGTCTAATTTGAACTGTGTAACACCAAAAAATCCGAAGTGATCGATCAGCGTCATTGCAACTAGTTGTCCAAGCAACACAAATGTGATGGCATTGGCAATACCAAATCTTGGAGCCACCCAAGTAATAGTCAAAATATAAAACATGACGAAGCATCCACCGAGATAAAAATACCAAGGTGTATCTTTGGTAAAGAGTGATTTTGGTATGCCATTGCTACCAAATAAGTAGATAAGCGCGATACAAAAGCCCACAAATAATAAAATCGTTGCAGCAAGTGCGGTGTTTTGCAACTTATTACCTAAGCCACCATTTAAGGCTGCCATGACAGGGATCCCAAGTCCAGCCACAAACATGATAAGCGCGTATACAGTAATGCTATGTGAATTTTGCAACATATTAAAAGCCTTTCATTGGATTGTTCAATATAAGTGTTTGTTTTGGCTTTAATTCGGAGGTGGTTCTTAAGATAATTTGAGACATGTTCATTCCTTTAGAAAGCAAATCAATATTGATTATTGTCTTTGCATGTTAGATGTTCAACTAACTAATTCAGAATAAATTACTTAGCACTTTCTGTGTGACCTCTGCCAGCTTTCAGCGAGACACTGGCTCATTTTGATTTACGATTGTTATGACCATTTACTTGAGTTCGGGTATATGTTTGGATTACATCTGTATATAAAAAATTGCGTTAGCAAAATTTTAGAGGTGCAGGCTCGGTGCACCACAAATATGGTTTGTCGTTTTCACAAGAAAGTATTCAAAATCGATAAAAATAACAAGAATGGGAAACAACTATGTTGAAAAATGCGATTATCATTGGAGCGACATCAGGTATTGGTAGAGCGCTAGCAATTTATATGGCGCAACAAGGCTATGTATTGGGACTTACTGGTCGACGGGAAGCGCTACTGTCTTCATTACAACACGGTATACCATCAGAGACGTTTACAGCTGTGATGGACATCTCTAAACCACATGATGCGGCTGAGAAGTTTGAGCAACTACTAAATAAAATGCAACGTGTAGATATTGTGCTTATTAACGCTGGTACGGGGAGTTGTGAACCTGAGTTCCCACTGCGAGCTGAGCTAGATACTGTCGCGGTCAATGTCTCTGGTTTTACCGCGATTGCAAATTCAGCTTATCACTATTTTACAAAACAAGGCCACGGACATATCGCTGCAACCTCTTCGATTATGGCGCTGCGCGGTGGACCTTGCCCATCATACAATGCATCCAAAGCATATATGTCGAACTACTTAGAAGGATTATATTGCCGCGCCTACAGGGCTGGAATAGACATCAGTATCACAGATATTCGCCCAGGGTTTGTTGATACGCAGATGGCTAAAGGTGATGGTATTTTTTGGCTCGCGCCAGTGGAGAAAGCCGCTGTGCAAATCTTAAGGGCGATAGAGCAAAAAAAGCGGGTGGCTTATATTACAAAACGGTGGCGGTTAATTGCTATTTTGATGCAAGTTTTGCCGTTTAGGGCCTTTGTGAGGTTGGCGCTAGGCAAAAAAGGCAATTAAGATCAGGTCATTAAACTCAATTTTCTCGGTGAATGAACTGCCGTATCAGTCATTTATTTTAGGCATGTAATGTCTTGTAATGGTTATAAAGAGAAGCTCTCCTATAATTTTACATTCTTAAGCAACGAAGGATGAAGTCATGTCTTTTATTGCAATCCCAAGTAATTTACGCCCAATGTGAATAAGCCTATTTAAGTTTGGTAAAGACTTGCTGTGTAATCTAACAGTGCAGTTATCCGTTTTAGATTGGCGTTTTGAGTTTATTTTTAAAGGTGATTTTAGTTCTTGAAGTATTCTCATTTTATATGAGCACACGACAAGTACTGTAAGGGGATGTTGGTAGTTTTCACCACAAATTATACGGCATTGGTAATGATGGAATAGATATGAAAAGTCGGAGATATAAAAATGAGTTTAACATTTGAACAATTCAGGCTAGCAGTTCAAGGGGATGATGAACTTCTTAGATTCACGGAGAAAGAGGGAAAAGCGAGCAAAGTCACCTACGCGGGTGCCGAATATCGAGTTTGGGAGCCTACAACAGTTGATTTGTCTGGGCCATGTTACATATATTCTTTAATTTCCAAGGTCGATGTAGTTGTAACAGGAAGAGATGTTCATGCATCTGTAAAAATGGATTTTGACAGTAGGACAGGTAGGATACGAGGGATATTTGTTTCTAGTGGTAAAGGGGATGATGATGATCAACTAAAAGGGGTTAATGCTTCCTATTTTGTTGATGATCTTGATGCTGCAAATTTTGCTGATGACTTACCTGAGCTCGCTGCTGCAATAACTGTTTCGCAAATTGCGGCAAAAATAGTGGACTTATTTACCATGGATAACACAGGAGCTGTCGCAATGTTTCCACATATTATTGCAAACAAAGTTGTTGGCACCTACCTAGTGAGAGTACATAACAAACTTAACCAAAATTATCTGTAATTCAAAATAGCTCCCTTCTCAGCAGCGAGGTGAAATATCGTGGCTATTGCTATGGAAATTAATTTAGCAAAACAAAAAAGCGCAAAGACATATTAAGCCTTTGCGCTTTAACCACTCTCGCATCAATGGATGTTTACCAAATTAAGCTTCGGCTTTCGGTTGTGTTTTGGATGGACTTTTCTTTGCATCTACTTGCTTCGTATCCATAGGCATTTTGTCAAAAATACCAAGTCGAATACGAATAAAGTGGAAAATTTCTTTTGGTACATTAATATCCAATGCTGTTTCCAGCCCTTCAAAACCGGGAGAAGAGTTTGCTTCGCAAATCTTAAAGTGTTCTTGATCAAACAATAAATCAATACCCGCGACATCCAACCCCAACACATTAGCTGTTTGTGTTGCTAACCATTCAATTTCTGGTGTAATCGGGTGAGGGCGACCTTTAGCGCCTGCACTGACATTTGCTTTGAAGTTTTCACCATTGGAGTTACGCTCCATACAGGCAACAGCACGACCACCGATAGTGAAGATGCGCAGATCTCTGCCATGGCTGGCTTTCACAAATTGCTGCAAAATGATGTTGGCTTTAGGGTTGGTCGCCTCAATTAGCTGCATTAAGTCATCAAATTCGCCTTTTGACTTTGATAAAAATACACCGCTACCTTGGGAGCCAGATAGTGTTTTTACAACAACCGGAAAACCAATTTGCCTTTCAACCAAAGCAACATTTACCGGAAATTTAACCAGCATGGTGTCAGGCGTTGGCAAGTTTTTTTGTGCCAAAATTTGTTGGGCAAACAGTTTATCTTTAACTGTCTCAATGGAGTTTGAGCTGTTGACACAGTACACACCTAAGCGCTCTAAATGACGAATAATTGCCAATGCAAAATAGGTGGTGCCTGCGCCCATACGCGGTAACACGAAGTCTGGGAGTTCATGTTTTTTGCCATCAATGAGGATACTTTTTTCATCATCACGGGTGACTGTTAAATCAAATTGATCTGGAGAAAATACTTCGAGTTCGATGTTTTCTTCTTTAGCAACTTCAACAAGCCTATGGATCTCATAGGCTTCTTGTCGAAGTAAACTCGCATTTTCTTTGTAAATTATCCAGCCTCGCACTAATAACTTTCCTCTATTTCGTTATATGAATCTTGATTGTTTGATTTTGAAGTTGCGCTTAAAGTATGAATACTGCGCTTCTGCGTGAGTTTTTTGTATTTTTGCCAAAGCAACTCGACCCTAGTGTCGCTTTCTTTAACGCCATCTACAGTCTTTAAAAATTGCTCTTCCACTTGGTTGGCTGGTGCTTGCAACCTTTGCTCTAATGCAAATAACCTGCGTCCAACCTGCGTGAGTAATTCAGATTCTTGAATCGTAAAGTGCCCACTGCGATTAAATCCGTTTGGAAAATTGATATCATCATAGAAGTTGCTTGATTTTAAAAAGCCGTGTAATAGTTCCATAACGCTATGCTCTTGTTGACAAACAATAGTATTTTCACGGAGTATGCGGCGCATTCTAGTTTGTGTACAACAATATAATTTTATCGTAACGATAAGAGGAAACCGGTGGATATTGAGCTTATAAAAACCTTCTTAGAAGTGAAGGATAGTCGTCACTTTGGCAAGGCTGCGGAAAACTTATATTTAACGCAAGCTGCTGTAAGTTCTAGAATAAGACAGTTAGAGCAGTATTTTGGTGTGCAGTTATTTGTGCGAAATCGCAATAACATTCAACTGACTCCTGCCGGTGAAAGGTTAGTAAGTCATGCTGAAACCATGCTAAAAACACTGCGCATGGCTAAACAAGATGTGGCGTTGACTACAGAGCAATTAACGCAAATTAGTTTGGCGGGGACGCCTAACACTTGGGATACCTATATACATGATGCCATCTCAAAAATTTATGCAAGGCATCCTAATTTAAGCTTGGTGGCTGAAATTCAATCTCGCGAGCAAATTACGCGTCATCTTCTTGAACGAACGCTCGATGTGGCGATTTTGTTCGATCCTCCCAAAGTAGACGAGCTTAAACTTGAGCACCTTCACACATTTGAGTTGGTACCTGTGTCTACGTTTTCTGCAGAGGTCGAAAATCCAGAAGAAGTAAAACGCTATATCATGGTTGATTGGGGAACTAACTTTAATAGTTGGCATGCAAAAGCATTAAAAGATATCGCAACGCCATCTGTTCGCACGAGTACTGCGAGAATTGCACTTGATCTGATTTTACAATGTGGAGGAAGCACTTATTTACCTGATGTGATTGTAGAGTCCTATATCGAGCAAAAGATGTTGTATCGCTTGGATGATTTACCTACATTCTCTAGAGAACTATTTGTTGCCTATCATAAAGAGAATGAAAACGCCGATAAGCTTCATGAGATCCGAAAAATGCTAGGAAAAGAAGAACCTGAAGCACCGTCGATCTTAACGCCTTAGCTACTGTAACAGCTCTGAGAAAAAACAAATGTACAATTTTCTCTGTTAGGCTTGTCAATCTTTGATAAATGGCTAAGATCCTGCGTTTGAATTGCCTTTAAACCTAACCGCTGAGCACAAGATGCCAAAATCGAGAACCAGTCAGTTGATTTACACTGTTGCATTAAATAGAGCTTTTTTATTATTTCCATTAGTTTTGATTTGTTTGCTAGTGACCAATATTACCGTAGAAGATTTACGTTTTTTATTTGGCCATATGGATGAACATGGTTATCAAAACATCATAGATAATGAAGCGACGATCACGATTTTACTGATTGGTTTTGGCGCAGTAATGGATGGTCGTAAAATCCTTTCAAAACGAGCTTGGGACAGTAAGCAAGATCCAAGTTTGGAGCAGCATAAACTATTGAATGAAACCTCCGAGTATTACGGGTTTATGCTCATTGTGATCGGTATTTCGATTGAGATAGTTGACCAGCTAGCAAGTTATATGCGTAACTTTCAGATTGAGTTACTCATGTTTGAAGCATGGTTCAGCATTGTATTGAATATAGTCGCAATTGGCGTGATGCTTAAAGCCGCTTATAAAATTGCAGTCATAGATAAGCAAGCACACCAGCTGTAGTTAGTCATCGAGCAAGTATTTTAGACCACCGATTTTGCTGGTGGTTAAAAATGCTTGCTGCTGCCAAATTGGACTAAGAGTTTGGTTTGTTTTGCCTATCACCCAAACAATATTGGCAAATTGTGCCGCCTTAAAGCCATAAATGGTTGTCTCAGGAAATGTTTCGGTTAACACATCTGACAGCTTACTTATTTGTGCGCGCTCGGTCAGTACCGTGTTAAGTGCTAACCACCCTTGGTTAGTAAGTAGGCGCTTTAAGTTTTGGTAAAAATCGGGGGCGAAAATAAACGGTAGTAGTGTTGTTGAGTCGAATATATCAACCTGTATCAAGTCAAATACCGTGAGCTCTTGTTGTTTAACAAACTCATAAGCATCTGTGCAGTGTATCGGATTGTCACTGTTATCAGGGTTAAAAAACTGCTTATATAGGTCTATTATTTGCTGGCTTTTTTCTACCGTTTCTACATGTGCTTCAGGGAATTTGTCATTGAGAAAGCGCAGCAATCCACCTCCGCCCAACCCAAGTTCGAGTATCCGAGTGGTTTCTACGAGCTCATAGGTTGGAATAGCCATAAATAACATATGGGGAAACACTAAGCTGTTGGGTTCTGACAAAGACATGGCAGATTGCATAATGCCATCAATGCTAAACCAACGCATAGTGTCATTTTCAAAAATTTGGACCCTTCGACCTTTCTCTTCTTCATCTAAAAGGGGAGTGGGTTCGAGCATATCACTCATAAAATTAGTAGTAAAAAATTCAGATAGTTCAGTGTAATGTTTTAATTTATTTTTGTCATATAAACCATATATATTGCCTTTACACTTATTGGAAATAGGCCGTAAAAACCGAGAAATATACCAATTGAATTTTTATTCATTAATAAAAGAATATTGTGTTGTAACCGTTCCCTAAATTTAGAACAGATAGCAAATTATCCGCGCAACTTTCAAGATTAACTATGGATGCTTGAAGTGTGATTCAGTGTTGCTTTGAGTATTATTACTGCTGGTATGATGGACTATGTTGAATGTAAAGCATGGTGTCAGTATAAAAAGTCTATGGTTAAATAAGTGCGAAATAGCATGTAACGTTGTTGTCACATGCTTATTATTGGTTAGCTTAGTTTGAAATGTTGCAATATGCCTTGCTCAATTCTTTAAACCAACTGGATGTGAATCCTGCGCCACCAATTTGTATTGTTGCTTTGCTATCCAAAGTTTGTTGTTCAGAAAGGTTTATTATTTTCTTTTTTTTCAATTGTAATTTCATATATCTTTCCCTAAATCCAATACTAAAAGTGTGTAAAAAATTAACTTTTTACACACATAGCGTACCATTTTAGTGTTGGTTATCAATGCATTTTTATCAATTACTTGCCTTTTAGGTATTTAGTGTGAGCAGTCATCGAATAGTCAGAGTTATTATTTTTTAATTTGCCACGGAGCTGCTTTACGCAGGTAAAGCTCATTAATTTTTCAGATTTGAGAATATCTACCAATAAAAGGTGCGTACTTTTTGGCTGAGGTAAATTTGCAAAAAGCAAAAGCCTCTTCACGGTGAATTACATTTTTTCGGTGAGGTAAGGTCAAATAATAGAGGGGTTGTGCTGGCATAGCAGTTTGAATAATGTCATGTATTTTAATCACTGAAAAGGTTGATTTTTACCTATCATAAAACTTGTTATTTTGGGGGCGCTGTAAAGTTAATGTTGCAAAGAACTATGCAACTTTTTCTTCAAATCTTATCAGAGTGAAAGTATAGGATACAGTGGGGTGTTATTTTATGTTTGTTATTAATTGCTTAATGAAATTGTTTATTCTTTTTTTATTGATCTTTCATTTGAAAAAAGTCACACTCGGCAAATCTTACAGCAAAATTAAAAATCATGTTACATCGTTTTCTAGCAGTGGTAATGACAGCCTTTTTAGGGAGCTTTTGTTTATTTGCAAAGGCAGATGTAGTCAGGTTTATTGCGGAAGATTTACCTCCATATCATTTCTTGAATGAGCAAGGTAAAGCTGATGGTGTTTTGGTTGAAATTGCTAAGGCACTCAAAGCTCACAGTGGGCTGGAAGCGAAATTTGATATATTGCCCATGGCTAGAGCACATCATGAACTGCAAACAAAATCAGACGTTGTGATGTTAGCTTGGCTGAAAACACCAAGCAGGGCCAAAAACTACCAATTTTTAGGGGTTATGTGTCAGACTTCAGCGTCGTTAATGGGCTTGAAAAGTAATATAATTTCACTATCTTCCCTTGAGCAAGCAAAGCAATATCGGGTGAGCACAATTAGAGGCTACTATAGTGAGCAATACCTCAAAAAAGCTGGCTTTTCTGAAGAGCACGATCTTGTTTTAGCATCGCATTATAAAAGTATGTGGCACATGTTATATCGGGGTCGTACGGATTTTGTTTTAACAAATACCAGAACTTTACAGCGTGAGCTAGACGAGTTAGGGCTTGATCCGGCATTACTAGAAAGTAAACTGACCCTACATGACTTTCCTTCAGAGTTGCACCTTGCAGCCAATTTACAGTTTCCTAAATCACAAGCTAGGAAAATTCAAGACTCTCTTAAAGCGATTAAGTTGTCTGGGCGTTATGATGAGATTGTTCGTAAATGGCGGTTGCTAGACTAGTCTCATCCTAGGGACTGATAATTAAAGAATAATCAGCGCGTGAGCACTTAGTTGACTACACTTTATTAACAAGCTCAACGTCAGGAAACGTTTAAAGCGTGACAAAATTAGGTGAGTTACAGTTAGACACTGTAATGGATGGGGTCATCGATGGAATTATTATGACCAATAGGCAGGGAGAAATCCTAAGCTTTAATGCTGCTGCGACACAAATATTTGGCTACAGCAAAGAGGAAGTATTAGGAAAAGAGATCACTTTTCTTATTCTTCAATCTGAGCAGGAAAAGTATTTTAAATATTTATATAATATCACGGACGAAAAGATTGCAGTTTTATACAGAAAGCCATGCCGTACTGGCATAGAGCTGATTGCCCTCAAAAAAGACTTCACTGAATTCCCCTTGGAGCTTTCTCTGAGCGTATTACCTTGCAACGATATTGTGCTTTGTACAGTAAGAGATATATCAGAGCGCAAGCAAGCTGACTTGTCGATAAAGTCCTATGTAGAACATATAGAAACCATTATGGATACGGTTTTAGATGGCCTCATTACCATAGATATGAAAGGGGTGATCCACGGCTTTAATAGCGCAGCTGAAAATATCTTTGGTTACAGTGCCAGAGATGTGATTGGACGAAACGTTAAAATGCTCATGCCTGAGCCTTATCAATCTGAACATGACTCATATTTAGATAACTATCATGCCACTGGAGATAAAAAAATTATTGGTATTGGGAGAGAGATAACCGGAAGGCGTAAAAGTGGTTATTTATTTCCGTTGGAGCTTGGTGTCAATGAAATGACTGTTCAAGGTAAAACTATGTTTGTGGGGACCGTACGAGATATATCTGAGCGAAAAGCAGCCGAATCAGCCATCGATTCTTACATTAGAAAACTCCAGATCAGCAACTCAGAGCTTGATCAATTTGCTTATATTGCGTCTCACGATTTAAAGGAGCCCCTAAGAGGGCTTGCGAACAATGCGCTTTTTTTAGAGGAAGATCATGCGGACACGTTAGACAGTGAAGGGTTGAGGAGAATTTCAAGAATTCGTTTTTTGTGTACGCGAATGGAAAAATTGGTAGACAGTTTACTGTATTACTCACGGCTGGGACGCCAAGATTTAGCGGTTGAGGAGGTGGATTTAAACGCATTAATAGACAATGTTGCGGAATTGACTTTACCAGAGGAAACAACACAAAGCGTTGATTTAGTGATCCCAGCACCACTGCCACATATTACCTGCGACAAGCCGCGCGTATCTGAGTTATTTCGTAATCTCATTTCTAACGCGGTTAAATATAATCAGTCCGCACGTAAACAAATAGAAATCGGTGTAAAAGCGAGTATAAATCCACATACTCAGGTGTTGGAGCAGCAAGTATTTTATGTCAAAGACAATGGTATTGGGATAGATACCTGTTTTTTTGAAGATATTTTTAGAATTTTCAAACGACTTAACGAAGAGGATGATGCAGTTCGTGGTACAGGCGTAGGCCTGACGTTTGTTAAAAAGATTATTGAAAGGCACAGTGGACATATTTGGGTCGAATCGGAACTTGGCCAAGGCAGTTGTTTTAACTTTACCTTAAAGCTAGGAGACTGAATGATGGATAAAGATTTAGGCCTGATTTTACTGGTTGATGATAACCCTGATGATTTTGAGGCGATACTGAGAAGTTTGCGAAAAAGCCACTTTATGAATCCAATTCAATGGTGTCAATCGGGTCAAGATGCAAAAGATTATTTATATAAAAGCGGAAAGTACAGCTCACATGAGCATTTAAAACGACCGGTATTGGCATTGGTTGATTTAAATATGCCGGGCTTGGATGGTAGGCAGCTTTTGAGAGATCTTAAAGCTGATCCAAAAATGTGCTCAATCCCAATTGTGGTATTAACAACGTCGAGTGATCCTCAGGATATTGAATCTTGTTACGCCCTGGGCGCGGCGTCTTACATTCAAAAGCCCGTTGAATTTGATGATTTAGCAAACGCCTTTAAAGTTCTGAAAGACTACTGGTTTAATGTTGCATTATTGCCTTCTATCGATGGGTATGATTAGAAGCTGTAATCGTTAAATTTTTCAAAAAGTTATCTATATCATGTTACAAATAAAACAGTGAGTCTGACTAGATCAACCATGCCTTTGGAAGCATAATGAGTACGTTATTATCTTGAGGCTGATATGATCCAATTAAAAGATGTCGTATTTTCCAGAGCCGATGGTGAAGCCCAAAGGCGCATTATCGATAAGGTGTCTGTGACTATCCACGATGCACAACAGGTCGCATTAGTGGGGGACAGTGGTTCAGGTAAAACCACGTTATTAAATCTACTTGCAGGTCTATTGGTACCAGACAGTGGAGAAATTAATGTCAATGGTACCGTTATATCCGAATTAGATGAAAACCAATTGGCTCGCTATCGACGCCAAATCGGTGTCATATTCCAGCATTACCAATTATTAGAAGCACTCAATATCGCTGATAATATCACTTTTCAAGCGCGCCTAAATGGGTTACAAGTGACAAAACCTGCGTTAACAGCGCTTGCAACTCGGCTAGGCATTGCACATAAACTGTCGGCTTTTCCCAGTGAACTCAGTGGCGGGGAGCAGCAGCGGGTAGGCATAGCCAGAGCCATAATCAATCAGCCAAAGGTTATTTTAGCTGATGAACCGACTGGTAATCTTGATAGTGAACGAAGTCAAGAAGTACTCGAACTGCTTCAAGCCTTATGTAAAGAGCACGAAATTAACTTAATTATGGTCACCCATAGCGAAAGGTTGGCTGTGCAATTTGAGAGACAAATAAGGCTAAAAAGCGGACAGTTATATGACTGAATTTAAGCTAATCTTCTTTGCTTTTTGCCAGTTTTATATGCGACATAAAGGTCTGCTTATATTATTTGTGCTCGGCTTTAGTCTAGGCACCGCTTTGATCAGTGCTATTTTTGGCCTTAACTTGGAAGCCTCTAAACGTTATTCAAATAGCAGTGCATTATTGGCAGTGCCAGTAACCCACTTTATCAAACCTAACCTTGGCACCGAGCGCTTACCTGTGACTGTGAGGCAGCAGCTATCACGGCAAACCGAGACGCAATTTGAAGTGGTGCTTGAAGGCCGAGTACAGCTTGAGAGTGGCAAATGGCTCAATATTAGAGGGGTGAATTTATTACACTGGATTTCGCAATCAGGGGCGGGCAAAAAAGAGGCTAATTATAATGAGGTAGGAAGCCAAGCAAGCCCACTATTCGACACGATTTATTTGGACCCAAAGTTAATTGCAAGACTGGATGCTAATAGACTCGATTTGAGTGGAGTGAGTTATGCTGTTTCACCTATTGAAGGCTTGGGCTTTCAAGCACTGATGGACATCAGTTTGGCAGATAAATTGCTCAATGCGCAAGGTGAAGTGAGCTATCTAGAAGTATTTAATTTAGATGATGCTGCTGAGCATGTTTTGACTGAATTATTAACAGGGCAAGCCCGAGTTGAGCGGGCGGATGCTCAAGCGTTCGATACACTCTCAGGGCCGTTTTTCTTTAACTTACAGGCCTTAGCGCTACTAGGTTATATAGTCGGGGCATTTTTAAGCTTTAACGCCATCAAATTGGCCTTTTCCTCTCGTGCCGCTCAACTCAAGCAGCTATATTTATTAGGTTGCCAGCCAATTAAACTAAAGCAAGCCATGTTCATCGAACTTGGCACTTTAGGACTGTTATGTGCTTATTTTGGTGCGCTACTTGGCGTGACGCTTGCCAATATTCTAGTGGTTGATGTGACTCAAGTGCTTCGCAGTTTCTATCAATTGGATAGAAGTTTAACCGTTGAGTTGGACTGGACCATGGTGGCATTAGGGTTTGCGCTTAATACGGCTGTTTTGTCGATCTTTTTCTTATCGAATCGTTTGTCTGAGATGATAAAGCATAAGTTGGTTTTTTGGTTGTGCTTAGCTGCGCTTTGCGTTGGCGCTGTATTACTTGCCTTGCTAGCGCAAAGTAAGCTGGTGGCCTTACTACTTTGCGCGGTGATCTTGCTGATTTTCTTTTGTATCACGCCAGGCATTATCTCGAAGGTATTCTCTTGTCAGTGGCCGACGAACTCTGTACTGGTTTTATGGCTCAAAGCAGATAGTCAGGGTCAGATTAAATCGCTGTTGAGCGCGGTACTCGCGACATTAATGGCCATGGGCGCAGCCATCGGTATGTTGGTGATGGTGAAAAGCTTTAGCCAGACCTTGGATGGTCATTTAGAAAATCGTCTCAGTGCCGACCTTTATGTGCGCCCGGCAATCGTGTCGAGCAGCATGCATCATACTCTTGAACAAATGACAGAGATTGAACGTGTCGGAGTTTATTGGCAGGCTCGCAGTGAGGTTATTCGTGAACAAGATGCAGTACCTATAAAACTGCTTAGTTTTGGACGCGATGCGCATTTGCACCAGCAGGTGAAATTACTGGGCGGGAAAGCAGTCACAAGTGACCACTTGTCCAGTAAAACTGGCGCTATCGCCCCGTGCTTAGTGAATGAACCTGGGTGGCGAATATATGGTTTAGATGTCGCTCAGGTTGTGCAAGTTCAGCAGGGCAATAAGCAGTTCAGCTGCCAAATTACGGGCATTTTTTACGATTACGGAGAGCAAGAGGCAACACTACTTACCACAACCGGTGTGATTGAAAGCAGTGACTTTAATTATCAAGCGTTTGGTTTTTCTTTGACCTTAGCGCCTGATGTAGATATCAACGATATGACCAAGTACTTGGTAGAAGAGCTGTCCATAGACAGCACTCAAATAAGCATTAATAAAGTATTTAAACAGTACGCAAAACAGCTGTTTGAGAATACTTTTAGTGTTACTCACGCCCTAAACCTGTTCATCATGTTAATTGCACTATTTGGCGTATGGGTGAGCTTTTTAACACTGGGTAGGCAGCAGCTTCAGCAAATGGCGACATTACAGACTTTAGGTGTAACGCGAGCGCAGTTATTGGCTGCCAAACTAGGCCAAACCTTAATTATATTGCTTGTCACCATCGCCTTGGCGATCCCATTAGGTATTCTTTTAGGCTGGGTGTTGTTGACATACGTGATGCCACTGGCATTTGGTTGGAGTATGGCCATGGTACTTGATTGGTGGGGGATATTGGCTTTTAGCTTAGTAGTGCTGGTACTTGCCATGATAGTAGGAACATTGCCAATGTTGCGGCTATTAAAGCGAAATATTGCAGACAGTGTGGCCCAGTTGTAGAGAAGTAAATGAAAATTCAAACGATAGTTCAATTATATGTGTGGCTCTGTATCACCAGCTTATTGCAAGGGTGTAGCGAACCTGCCCAAAAGCCAGCATCAATCCATCCATTTTCGATGCAAAGTGGCGACCCTGTGAGTGCAGGTAATGTATTAACTTTTCCAGAAGATCATGGCGCACATCCTGCTCAGGGGATCGAATGGTGGTACGTTACTGCAAACCTTAAAAGTGACAGCGGTCAAGATTTTGGTGTGCAATGGACCTTATTTCGCGTAAGCCGACCTGAACTGTCTGCGGACCCAACAGGGCCTTGGTGGGATGGGCAATTTTATTTTGCACATTTTGCTGTGCAAACCGACACACAACATGTCGCTTTTGAAAAATCAGGTCGTGCATCAGATGTGATTATTCAAGCATCGCCTTTTGAGGCAAGGCTGAAAAACTGGTCGATGCAAAGTACTGAGGACACCTTTTTGCCGTTGAGTTTAAATGCCAGTCAAGATGGTTATCGTGTTGCGCTTAACATGGATAATAGCCCCAGAGTACTGCATGGTGAACACGGTTTTAGCCAAAAAACGCAAGATGGCCATGCGTCCATGTATTACAGCTATCCATTTTTAGAGGTCAGTGGCGAGCTCGTTTTTGACCAAAAAGTGCATAAGGTGTCGGGTCGAGCTTGGCTAGATAGAGAGTGGTCCGCTGCATTTATCAATCCGAATCAAGCTGGGTGGGATTGGTTTAGTTTGCAGGGCGAGGGTCCTCAAGACGGCGGCTTGATGGCATTTTGTATTCATGCTGCTGATAAAGGGTATGAATACTGTAGTGCAACCTCTATTGACCCCGATGGTAAGACGCGTGCATTTGGAAACGAGCAAGTAGAGCTGGTAGCAACCAAGCGCATAGAGTTGGAAGACGTGACTTACCCAATAGCATGGCAACTCTCTGTAGATAGTTTTGAACCTATTGAAATAAAAGCAGTAAATGCAGATTCGAGAAATAAACTCAGCATACCTTATTGGGAAGGTCGCGTAACGAGCTCAGGCGGTTACAGTGGTACAGGGTATGGCGAGCTGGTCGGGTATTAATGAATATGTGCAGCAAATCTGCTCGCCTTTTAGTTTGACCAATATCATTAAAAAGCGTGTTTTAGCCTAAAAAATTGCATATTGCGGGGATTTTTCCTCGCGATGTTGGCGTCTAGGGATTATCATGCCCACAAAGAAAGTTATATAGGCAGTAAAATATGTCGTGCCCTCCATGTCCAAAGTGTAATTCTGAGTATGTATATCAAGATCAAAGTCAGTTGATCTGTCCTGAGTGTGCATATGAGTGGGACCCGTCTGAGGTAGAAGAAGATGATACACCGCAAGTCAAAGATGCCAACGGTACCTTGCTTGTGGATGGTGACAAAGTCACTGTAGTAAAAGACCTGAAAATTAAAGGTAGCTCACAAGTGATTAAGATTGGCACCAAAGCTTTGGTAAGACGTGTTCTAGATAAAAAAGACCACGAACTTGATTGCAAAGTAGATGGTGTAGGCGAAATGATGGTGACAGCAAAGTTTGTGAAAAAAGCCTAAATACATTATTAAAGAGCGCAGCTTTGCGCTCTTTGCACAGTTTATAAATTGTTATTCTTATCACTTGGCTGCTTAAGTGGTAATTCACTGTTTACCACAGATAGATGCCCCGAGCTTCTTTGCTCATCTTCAAGTAACTGTTTTACTTTTTGCTCCGTCATGGGCTGATAAAACAAATACCCTTGCAAATAATGGATATTCAGCTCATTACAGGCTGAGGTTTGTGGTGCGGTCTCTACGCCTTCGGCGACCATTTTAAAATCAAGTTTGGAGAGCATGTAAGCCAAACCTTTGAGCATATCATGGTTGGTTGAGTCCGGGTGTGAGATGCTTTGAATGATTGAGCGATCAATTTTAACTATGTTGATAGGTGACTTCAGTAAATGAGGAAGTGATGAAAAACCAGTGCCAAAATCGTCTAGCGCTAGATTCACCCCATGCTCTGACAACGTGGTTAAAGTTTCATTGATGATAGAGCAATCTTTTAATAAGGCTGACTCGGTGAGCTCTAGGACCAATTTATCTGCTGGAATATTCAATTGACTCAGTGCGTCAATCACCATATATGAGAAGCCTCCAGTAGCAAGTTGATTTGCAGAGACATTTATCGCCAGCTTGAAGTCATAGCGGTCTGTTTTTAGCATATCGGCAAATTGTCCAAGGGCTGATTCTAGCACCCATTTACCGATTGATTGGATCAGGTCTGTTTCTTCAGCAATGGGAATAAATTCATTAGGCAATTGCGTCGTATGTGCAAAAGGCCAGCGGATTAAGGCTTCTATGATCTCAATTTTTTCTGTTTTACTGCTGATGATGGGTTGGTAGTTGAGTTGAAAGTCTTGATTAAACGCTGCTTGCCTGAGCTCAGATTCCACCTTGTATTTGAGTAAAAAAGTCTCTTGTACATTATCTTGAAAAATCTCAATATGCTCGCCATGTTGACGCTTGGCGCGATACATGGCGATATCAGCAAGTTTAATTAAATCTTGTGCGTGTTCAGCGTTAATAGGAGCCAAAGCAATGCCAATACTCGCTGTACAGTGAATGGCATGCCCATCTAACTCAAAAGGGATTTCAAATGTACTTAAAATGCGCTTAGCAATGACTTTGGCTTGTGAAATACTGGTGAGCTCACCACAGGCAAAAGCAAATTCGTCACCACCTAAGCGTGCCAATAACTCGTTCTCTCGCAGGATCTCTTTAATTCTGCCCGCAACGGCTATCAGCAGTCTGTCGCCAGCATCGTGACCAAAATGGTCATTAATGTGTTTAAATTTATCTAAATCCAGCATCATCACCGCGACGATTTCTTCATTTCTTCTTGTACGGGACACTAGCAGGCGATTGAGCACTTCTTCAAAGTGAAAGCGGTTGTGCAGCCCTGTGAGGGTATCTTTTTCGGCTAAATCTTTAATATGTTGATAGCTATCATGGAGTTGCTGCTCAAGCTCATGACGTTTTCTTGCTTGCAAGATAGAGCGTGCAAGTTGTGAGCTGGTGATCTCATGTTTGAGTAAAAAGTCTTGCGCTCCGGCATTGATGCAATCTAGAACGAGCTGTTGATCATAAAGGTTACTGATCATCACAATGGCGGTATGCTTGAGGTGGCTGTCACCGCGCAGTTCAATGATGGCTTCGACACCATTGACTAAAGGCATATTAAAATCGAGCAAAATGACATCAAACTGCATGTCTTGGATTAATTGATAGGCTTCTACTAGGCTAGTTGCCTCTACGATATCGTAATGCTGTTGCTCGCCAGAGAGTGTTTTAATGACGGTTTTTCTGTCAATGGCGTCATCATCAACGACAAGTAACTTAGTATAAGTCATAAATATCTTTTCCCTGTTCAGTCCCTAACCAAATACAAATCAGTATTAATTACTATACTCACACTTAACTCTAGTCTAAGGCCTGTAGAATAGTAGGGCTGTATAAAATGTTTGGAATAAAAAATTCCTTGAAAGTGGTT
Source organism: Pseudoalteromonas umbrosa (assembly GCF_030125375.1). Classification (GTDB taxonomy): domain Bacteria; phylum Pseudomonadota; class Gammaproteobacteria; order Enterobacterales; family Alteromonadaceae; genus Pseudoalteromonas; species Pseudoalteromonas umbrosa. The sequence goes on from NZ_JASJUU010000001.1 coordinate 302,668, forward strand.
TTTGGGGACACTAATCGCTAAAGGTTGTCTTTTTTATATACAAACTTTGAACTAGTGTGTATGAATACTAGGTAAATAGGCAAAGTTGGTATTAACGAAGGGAATTAAAGAAGATGGAATACATCATCGCAGTGGCATTATTCGCCATTTCTACCTCAATTACACCTGGACCAAATAATATTATGGTGATGGCCAGTGGGGTAAATTTTGGTGTAAAAAAGACCTTGCCTCTGCTAGCCGGTATTTGTGTGGGCTTTAGCGTCATGCTGATGGTGGTAGGGCTTGGGTTCGGTCAGATCTTTACGCTTTTCCCGAGTCTTCATTTCATCATCAAGTGTGTTGGTGTGCTTTATCTGTTGTACTTGGCATTGCTAATAGCCCGCAGCGCGGCTGGTGACATGGAACATAAAGCGCAAAGGCCAATGACATTTATCAATGGCGCTTTATTTCAATGGGTGAACGCTAAGGCATGGGTCGTTGCAACAGGCGCCATTGCTGCTTTTACAACAGTGGGGGAAGGGTATCTGGTGCAAAATATCACCATTGCAGTGGTTTTTTTGGTGGCTGCATTTCCCTGTGTTGGCAGTTGGCTGTTATGTGGCACAGCGCTAAAGCGCGTGTTCACCCAAGGTAAAGCAAGGCAAACGTTTAATTATGCCATGGCAGGGTTGCTAGTATTATCGGTGGAGCCTGTGATTGTTGAAGTAGTTACGCAATTGGAGAAGCGCGTTTTATGAGTGTTGAAGTCACCGTGATACATGGCGATTTGTTGGAGCAAAAAGTGGATGCGATTGTAAATAGTTGGAATCGCAATATCATTCCTTGGTGGTTATTGCTTCCGCAAGGCGTCTCTGGGGCGATTAAGCGAAAAGCTGGGACTGTGCCTTTCAAAGAGGTTGCAAAATTTGGCGCCATCCCCCTTGGTGAAGCTAGGCTGACCTCTGCGGGCGGCTTGGATTATAAAGGTATTATTCATGTTGCCGGCATTAATTTATGTTGGTTTGCGACACAATATTCAGTGACACAGTCTGTGAAAAGTGCAATCGCACTTGCAGAGCAGCAAGGCTACAAGCACATTGCGATGCCTTTGATTGGCGCCGGATCTGGTAATCGTTCTACAAGATGGTCTTACCAATGTATTATGAATACACTTGAGCAGTTAGATAGTTCCGTTGCTGTGAAGCTGGTGAAATTTACCGACACTTGATTTGGATTACAGGCGTAACATCTGGTTTTTAATGTGTTTTTTGTAGTTTATCATTTTACTCTCACCTATACTGTGCGCTTTAAACTCTAAGCATATTGATAGCCTGTTACAGTGGAGGCCTTTTGAATATTGTCATCATAGAAGATGAGCCTGCTATTGCGGATACATTAACACATGTACTTGAAATGGATGGTTTTAATGTCGTCTGGTTCAATACTGCGGGGGCAGGCCTTGCTCACTTACAAACTAACCAGTCTGACTTATTAATTCTAGATGTAGGCTTGCCAGATGGTAACGGCTTTGAATTATGTAAACAGATCCGTGAGTTTTCGGCACTGCCCATTATATTCTTGACGGCCCGCGCTGACGAAATTGATCGGGTTGTAGGATTAGAGATTGGAGCCGATGATTATGTCACTAAGCCATTTAGCCCAAGAGAGATGCTCGCTCGAGTAAAGCTCAGACTCAAGCCTCGTCAAACATCATTGCCTGCAGCAGAAAAGAAGTTATCCAGCGGCTTAGTATCTGAAAACTTCGATTTTTATAAAAATGGTGTTGGACTTGGTTTAACTGCGCTGGAGTTTAAGGTGTTGGATGCATTGGTGCAGTCGTCACCGCGTATATTGAGCCGTCAACAATTGATGGATTTTGCCCACATGCCAGCAGAAGAGGCTTATGAGCGTAATGTAGACTCTCATATCAAAGCCATTCGCAACAAGCTTAAAGCAGTTGATATGAGCGAACATCTCAAAACCAAGCGTGGGTTTGGGTATTACTTCGAATACTCGGGGTCATGATGCAGCGATGGCCTAAAATCCCGCTTGGGATCAGATTATTTGTGCTCTATTTCGTTATCGTGATCATGACGACTTACTTTGTTAGCTCGACACTTATCAAAGAAATTAAGCCAACAGTTAGACAGACCACAGAAGAAACCTTGGTAGATATGGCGAATTTGCTCGCGGTACTGGTTGCGGATGATTTGGCAAATGACGCATTGCAAAACAGTAAGATAGCCGATTTACTCCAGCAGTTTGGCAATCGTAGTGTAGATGCGGCGATTTGGGGAGTTGATAAAAAGTCGATGACCCATCGTATTTATGTTACTGACAGTAATGGGATAGTCGTTGCGGACTCATGGCAACAAGATATTGGTAGCGACTTTTCTCGGTGGAATGATGTGTACCTGACTTTGCGAGGTGAATACGGCGCGCGTTCAACTGCCACCGACCCCAATGACCCACTTTCAACGGTGATGCATGTGGCTGCTCCGGTTATCCATCAGGGTAAAACCATTGGCAGCTTGACAGTTGCTAAGGCAAATCGCTCTGTTCAACCATTTATAGACTTGTCTAAGCAGCGAGTTTTTCATTGGCTCGGGATAATGAGTGTGATGGTGTTGCTGGTTGGCGCTGTAGTGGCTTGGCGGATCAACTCAGCACTGAAAAAACTGTCTGTCTACGCTTATAAAATGGGACAGGGCGAAAAGGCGAGCAAGCCGACATTTAGAGTATTTTACGAATATGCCCAGCTCAGTGATGCCCTCTCGGTCATGCGAAACCAGCTAGATGGCAAAGATTATGTCGCCACGTATGTTGAAACCTTAACTCACGAGCTCAAGAGCCCGCTGTCAGGGATTAAGGGGGCCAGTGAATTACTCCAAATGCCGCTTGAAGAGGACAAGCGACAAAGATTTGCAAGTAACATTGAGCGCGAGTCTGCGCGCATGCAATCTTTAATTGATAAATTACTGGTGTTGGCGAAGCTTGAAAAGCAACCTGAACTTGAGCAAACCAGTGATATTCAAAGTCGTGATTTGGTCAATTATGTTGCAGATATATTGAGCATTAAATTTGAACAAAAATCAGTGCAATATCAATTTGATGACAGTCAAAATATTGCCCTTGTAGGGGATGAGTTTTTACTGCGCCAAGCGTTATTGAATCTGTTTGATAATGCGTTAGATTTTATTGTCGAGGGCGGCGAGCTCAGAGTGTGCATAGAGCAGCGAGACAAGCATTGCTGCTTTGTAATTTTTAACCAAGGCGAACAAATTCCTGAATATGCATTACCTCGCTTAACAGAGCGGTTTTATTCACTGCCAAGAGCCAATGGCAATAAAAGCACGGGGCTTGGGCTGAATTTTGTTGAGCAAGTGGCCAAATTACACTTTGGCTATTTAAATGTTCGCAATCAGCCAGAGGGCGTTGAAGTCACACTTGCGATTAAAACTCCATAAACACTCCATATTAACTCCACAGAGACACCAAACGAGATTGATACAGTGTTGGTAAACCTGAGGAGTTAATTATGAATAATCAAAATAAAGAAAAAATCGGAATTAAATTTGTCACGCTGATTGGGGTGATAATTTTTCTGATGATCCCCATCATGTTCATTGCCGATTTAATTGATGAACGAAGTTCAATACAGCAACAAGTGCAACAAGAAATTGCCAAAAGCAGCAGTGACGAGCAACGTCTGATTGGCCCGTTTTTATACATAGAGTACGAGCGTGAAGTAACGCGTAATCAGGAAACCAAAACCATTAAAAACAAAGCATTTGTCCTACCTGATACACTGAAGATCCATGCAAAATTAGATACGTTTGAGAAGTATCGCAGCATTTATAAGGCCACTTTATACCGCTCCATTAATACCATCTCCGGTGAATTTTCAGTGGCGCACCTCAATGATCTTGAAGCAGACAAGGTGCTGTCAGTAAATTTGGTGTTTGGCATTCAAGATATTCGCGGTATAGGCCTTGATTCGGTGCTTAAAGTAGCGAACAAAGAAGTAGACATGTTACCGGGCACCTTGTTGACCAGCATCAAAGAGGGAGTTCATGCGCCAATTGCTGTCTCTGCGTTATCACAAGAAACATTGGCTTTCTCCGCTGATTTACATTTGCAAGGCATGATGCGTCTTGCTGTATCGCCGCTTGGTAGTGAAACACACGTAAGCATGTCAGCAAACTGGCCTCACCCTAGTTTTGAAGGAGAGTATTTACCACTGAGTTCAGACATCAGTGACGAAGCTTTTACAGCGCGTTGGCAAGCTAGTTATTTTTCTACCAACATGCAAAGCATATTTACCAGTTGCGTGATGCGTAATGAATGTACAGAGCTTATGAACCGTACCATGGGCGTTGCCCTTGTTGACCCAGTTGATCATTATTTAAAAAGCCATCGTGCTATTAATTATGCACTTTTGGTCATTTTACTTGTAATGGCAAGCTTCTTTTTACTCGAATTGGTGCGCTCAGAGCCTATCCACCCTGTGCAATACGGTTTTGTTGGGTTCACCTTGGCCATTTTTTACTTGTTACTGATCTCTCTGAGTGAACATCTAGGTTTTGGCTTTGCGTATGTAATCTCTACATTGAGTGCAACAGGTTTGCTTGGCTGGTATGTAGCTGGAGTATTAAACAGTGCCAAATTAGGTGTTTACTTTAGCCTTGGCTTGACGATGTTATACAGCCTGCTGTATGGCATGTTAGGGGCAGAGGACTATGCACTCCTTATGGGCAGCTTAATGTGCTTTATAGTCTTGTCTTTGGTGATGATTTTAACTCGCAAAGTGAACTGGTATGGCTCGGCTCAGCAATCCGTCAGTAAGACTACATGTGAAACCGATCATGGGCAGGGTTCTAAGACTTAACTCTGTACATAAAATATAAAAATCAATCATTAAGACGTATTTATTTAAAGGGAGTACGTGTGGCAAACTTGTCGGTTTTTGCAGTAATAACGATGGAGATTGTATTTATGCTAGAGCTCTCGATTTTGCCACTTTTTGTGATGACCTGTTTAATACTCGCAGTGTCACCTGGGCCCGATCTGGTCCTCATTTCTGCTTACTCGTCTGGGCAAGGTGTATTAGCAGGAGTCAGAATATCCATTGGTATTTTTGTCGCAGGTATTGTACAAACCCTCGCGGTTGCCATAGGGCTTGGTCAGTTAATGCAGCAGTTTCCTCCTTTGATCGTGATTATAAAAATGCTAGGTGCGCTTTATTTGGCATGGCTCGGTGTGACTATGCTGCGCACATGGTGGGTGAATAATCAACAACATGAAAACGTAGTACAAACCCCGAGCCTATCGTCTAGTAATCTGGTTTTAAAAGGGTTTTTAAACAATTTGATGAATCCAAAAGCCATCTTATTTTTTAGTGTTTTCTTAGTGCAATTTACCAATGATGCGCAGCCAATGAGTATGCAGATCATCACTTTAGGCGTGTTGTTATGTATGATTGTATTACTGGTTAACTTTGTTTTTTCATTTATTTTCAGTAAGGTAGCAAAGGTATTTGCAAGAAGAATTAACATCAGCCAACATTTTGATGGCATTTTAGGTGCGCTGTTTTTGGCGTTAGCAGCAAGATTAGCGCTGTCAAAATAACATCACAACGGGATATGCAATGACAACAATTGAAACCTTGGACACTGAGCGGCTTAGGCTAGTTGCGCCAAATGAAGCGTGCTTAGATGCCTATTTGCAGTTTTATACCGATGGTAGTGCATCAAAAATGTACGGCGGGCCGATTGAGCCAGCAAAAGTGCTCGCTAGACTTAAAGCCGACCTGGGATGTTGGGCTTTATATGGTTTTGGGGTGTGGGCTGTACAAGAGAAAGAAACTGGCCACTATATTGGCACATGTGGTTTTTGGCGCGGATACAATTGGCCAACGGAGCTCACTTGGTGGTTACTGCCAGCGGGGCGAGGCAAAGGCTATGCCCTTGAAGCGTCTAAAGCGGCGATTAAATATGCTTATGATGTATTGAAGTTTACACACGTTCAAACTTACATGAACGATGACAATACAGTCGCTCGGGCACTGGTTGAACGTTTAGGAGGCGTTAAAACGGACAGACAATGTTTTCCCGATGGTTTATATCGCGATATTTTTACGATTGAAAAATAATAAGAATATTCCACTTTTGAGAAGGGCCGGTGGTTGCAATCAAACCACCGGTCATTTCGCCAGTGCTGCAAGCTATGCACTAGTTTCTGGGCGTGACCTTCACACCTTCATATGCTGCAATGATATCTGACACGTCATTGTCACCGCGATTAATGCGTTGATAGTGAGCGATGGTTTTATTTAAATATGCTTTTGCATTGGCAGAGGATTGCGCATCACTATATTGCCAAATCGCTTCACCTACAGACGAGATTGAGCGTGTTGTAGCTGAAAGGTCATTAGTGACTTTCAGTATTTCGTAATAGCGTTTATTTTCGCTAATTAATGTCTCATTAATCAGATTCAAATTGAGGTGATTAAGCGCTTGTCTCAAGGTATAAAGGTGATGGACAGGGCAAAGCAAAAAATCGATGTCAGAACTTGGATTATTGGCGAGTATATTTCTGATAAATCGACCACATAGGTCACCGCCAACACCAGCAATAATGACAAGGTGCTTTCCTGATTTTCCTTCAAGCGGGAGCTCTGAAACATCCATACAGTGGGTTTGCCATTGAGATTGCTTGTCAGCGTAAAACTGTGGGAGTTTAGTGTCTAAGGCTTCCATTAAATGCGGGACAATATCAACAAAATGCACCGTCGCATCAAGGTTTTTATCAAGTAGGTTTGCACCCAAGAAGCCATGATCACAACAGCAATCCCAAATATGTGTGTACTGGTTGTCTACAAGCTGACTAATTTCAGCAAGTCGTTTACCTAACTTCATTTATCGCTCACTGTTAACTTGATAGCGGGCTAAAAACATATCGACGGTTTCTTCAATGACCTTGTCTTGGGTGATGTGAGCATCAAGCTCAAATCCATACAAGCGAGGGTAAAAAATAAAGGACTTTAACTGAAAGACAAACTGCTTGGCTGCGAAAGTAATATCATCTACTTCTAGTTGCTTTGCGGTGATTGCGTGGTCAATAAAGGTTTCGAAATAGCGCATACAGCCCACTTTGGTGTTATTCAAGTGTGCAGCCATATCTGGATTTTGCAACAGCTCTAAAAATGCCACCCGTGCGATGCGTAAAAAGGGGGCTGAGGTTAACATGTCTGCTTCTGATTTTGCGATGTCGATAAGCTGATCGCGCATAGGTTTGTCATTCGTATAAACAAGCTCTTGGTCTTGAGTGACTTGGCTGAGCATGTTTTCAATCACGGCGTAAAGTAACGCTTCTTTGCTATCAAAGTGGTTATATACAGTGCGTTTAGAAACTTCTGCGGTTTGGGCAACCAAATCCATGCTGGTTTGTTGTGCACCGTGCTCAGCAAATAAATGTTCTGCTGCACGAATGATTTGCAAGCGTTTTTTCTCTGATAGCTTCATCAATTAACTCCTCACTTTGATGGGGCTAGTGTAGCTGAAATCAAAAAAACTTGCACTGTGTAGTTTACTTTTATTCTTCCATGTGAAAAACTGCACCGTGTAGTTTACTTTTTGTGGTGGCGTATGAAAGCTAGATATAAAGTGTCTTTTGTAGCAGCAGTATTATTTGGATTAACGGTTGGAGGATGTTCTATGGTGTCAAATTTAGACGCGCAAGTGAATGAAGCGGGTTATCGCTCAACTCAATTTAACGAAGGTAAGTTTCACAACACCAACGAAACACAACCGCCAAGTTTAAGTAAAACGCTGGGTATTTTTTGGCGCTTTATGACGGAATCAAAAGTATCGCCTGTGCCGAGCAAGCCATTACCCATGGTGCAGCAGACGCCATCCATGTTGGCACAGCTGCCGGACACACAAGTACATATGATCAAATTAGGTCACTCATCTATTTTGCTTAAAGTGTATGGTAAATATTGGTTGTTAGATCCGGTGTTCTCTAAACGCGCATCGCCATTTAGTTTTGCAGGGCCTGAGCGCTTTCAAGAAACGCCTATCTCTCTCGAAGACTTACCGCCTATTGAGCGCATTTTAATTTCTCATAATCACTACGATCATTTAGACAAAGACAGCGTGTTGGCTTTGATAGACAAAACTCAGGAAATTTTTGTTCCACTTGGCGTGGAAGGGGATCTTGCTCAGTGGGGAGTGAATAAAGCCAAGATTAAAGTATTTGACTGGTGGCAGGAGCATGTTGACAGTGAGAGCTTGGTCGCATTCGTACCGACACAGCATTTTTCTGGCAGGGGACTGGGCGATGGGAATAAAACGTTGTGGGGCTCATGGGTAATAAAAGCGGGTGAGCAAAGTCTTTATTTTAGTGGGGATTCTGGTTATTTCGATGGCTTTAAAGACATAGGTCGACGCTACGGACCATTTAATTATACTTTTATTGAAACCGGTGCTTATGACAAGGATTGGGCTGATATCCATATGACTCCCGAACAAAGTGTTCAAGCACATATTGATTTGAATGCAGAGGTCATGCTGCCTATTCATAATGGTACGTTCGATTTGGCTTTTCATGCTTGGTATGAACCGTTAGAGCGAGTGTCCAAAGCTGCGCAACAGCATCAAGTGACAATCAACACCCCCATTGTCGGTGAGGTACTCACTGCGGGGCAGTCGCATAATAATGCCTTTTGGTGGAAATCTTTCATGTCTAACGGTTAACACTAGACATTTGTTTGTATAGTATACCGGTCCAAGTTAATAATAATTTGGACCTGCTTTATGCATACAGAAATAGAACAAGCCACCATTGCCATCGTCGACCGTCAACTTGAAGCCTATAACAATCAAGACATTGACGCCTTTGCAGCGACGTACAGCGATGACGTAGAAATTTACCAATCACAAACTTTGGTGTTTAAAGGTAAAGATGCTTTGATTGAACGCTATGGAAAAAAATTCGCTAGCCTAAGCTATTTGCACGCAACTTCGTTAAAGCGCATTGTCCATGAGCACTTCTTGATTGATCATGAGTTGGCCGAATCTTCGACATTACCAAGCAAAGAGGTAGACAACAGTATTAAAGTGATCGCAGCTTACGAAGTGCAAGATGGTCTTATTTGCAAAGTGACATTTATGGGTTAATGATTTAGATAGTCTGTAGCGTTTACATGGCTTTTGATATTGATTATTATTATCAATATCAAAAGCCAAGATACGTTGGGTTATGGACTTTCATCAGGTGATTGCCAAAGATGCGTTTGAGCAAGCATATCAGTCTGCCAGTGCTGAATTTGCAGTAAAGGCAATGATACTCAAGCATAGCCCTGCCAATATTGATAACCTCACAGATTACATTGAGGCTGGACGCAAATTTATCTCAGTGTGTTTAAGTGGTCACGATCCGTTACATACTGCACAATTACGTATGTGGTTTAGACGTAATCTGGTGTTAAATTCAAGCAGGGGTTCTGCAAATTTAAAGTTTAAACATATTTGCCGTGCAGAACTTAAGCGCTTAGATAAGCACTTAAAAGTCGTTTTTTCACATTATGGCAGCAATATTACCCCCTTGTTACCGCAAGTGAGGTAATTATAGAGGGCAATGGGTTATTTGAGCTTACTAGCAGCTTCTTGCAAGTCAGAAGAGAGCTTTATTAAATAGTCTTTACCGTATTGTTTGTTTTCAAGTTCTTCGTACAAAAACGCAGGTAGGTCATTGACATATTCTTCACTTAAACTGGCGATACCCAATGCACAAGCCGCAACAGTATCCACATCACCACCAAATGCCACTGATTTGATTAAAAGCTCAGAGTAGCTTTCTGCATTCAATAAAACTGTCAGCAATGCATTGATGGTCTCATACCCGCAGCACGCGACCTCTTTTTGCCACTGACAGTCCCATTGGATTTCGGTGTGAGACTGGACAAATTCAGCAAGTTGCTGTTTAGACCCTATTTGGTAATAAAAGTAGTGACTTGCTAGCGCAACAGCTTGAGATGAATTTATACCAATGGTGGTATCATGGGTGAGCTTGGCTTGTAATTTGGCGTTGTTAAGCACATCTTCAATGTTTGGAAATAATCCAATGGGGACTGAGCGCATTGCTGCACCATTTGCTTTGCTGTTGGGCTTAATTTGGGCTAAAAAGTCTTCAGCTGAATTAATTGAGTCTAAAAATGCATAAAAGCCCTTGGAGTAGCCAAGGCGCTGGTCTCGTTTAAAGCACTCCACAAATTTTTGTGTGATGGTGTATTCATCCCAAGGCGCTGAGCTTACTATCAATTCTGCGAGCGCTATCGACATTTGCGTGTCATCAGTGTAGTGACCAGGCGCGATGCCGAGTCCATGCTCATGATAAGCTGTTAAATTATTAAAACTTGCAACCTTCTCTTTGCTCGCAAATTCAAAACCAGCTCCGTAAGCATCGCCAATAGCTATTTCAAGTAGCATGTAGTACTCCTAATTTTTTATTTATTTTTTAACTTTCAACTTTGGTCATGATGAATTGATTATGTTCTTCACGAAATAAGTAGAAAGTGAATGTATTACTGCGCTTGATTGACCCTGAGCTAAAAATCATAAAAGTCAGTGGAGAGTGTGTTAAATAGCGATATTCAAATGGCGACCCCCACTTGTCCAATGGCACGCTATTGAGCAGCTCGGGGTGAAGTTCAGTCAGTGTTTTTAAAGAGTGCAAATCGGCCAAACTGTTGCCTGATTTCGTGTGGTAAATAGCGAGTGCATCGGAGACTTTTAACACATTAGAACCGTCTTTGTCGGTTTGATTGCTAAATATGTGAGTAATCATTAGTAACAGCAAAATGAGTATAATCAAGGTGCTATACATTGTGTTTCTTTGTATTGTCATTTTTATAGGAAACAGTCTAAGTAATAAGCGCGGCAAATATGCTGTTAAGTAAAATCCAGTAATATCATTTAGATGAATAAAAATAAAGCAAATGACGATATTTTTCAGTAGTAATCAATGAACATGGTGATTAGATGAGAGACCAGATAATTCCTTAAGACTATTAATTTTGCTAAAATGCGAGACTTAAAGGTTTATTTTTGAGGAACTCATGAAACACTGGGCTGTACGTTTATCCGTTTTAATACTCATTATTTTAGCTGCAAGACAACCTGACCTTGAGCTACAAAATCCTGGAAAGGTTATTTCTTACAAAGGATTAGTACAACCAACCGATTATAGAGGTGTGACTAACGAAACTTGCACTGCAAACAGGTTGACGTCTGTTGAACATCCATTTATCGAAAATACGCTCCCTGCAATTGAGAAAGCATTTGAATTAGGCGCAGATACAGTGCACCTGAACGTTCATGCAACAGCAGATAAAGAGCTGGCAATTTTTCATGACTGGACCCTTGATTGCCGCACCAATGGCGAAGGGGTGACCTCAAAGAAAACCATGGAATATTTAAAAACTTTAGATGCAGGATATGGTTATAGCGTAGGTGAAGAGGAAATATACCCACTTAGAGACAAAGGGGTTGGCCTCATTCCTTCATTAACTGAAGTGCTTGCACAGTTCCCAGAAAAATCGTTTTTACTTAATGTGAAAACCGCAGGCCCAGAGTCGATGGAAGTATTAACGAGTCATTTAAATAAGCTGACTTCTGAGCAGCGCAGCCGTATTAGCTTTATGGGTATTCAAAGTATATCAGAGGAGATTGTTGAGCAATTTCCAGACCAAATGACGTACTCTAAAGAAGTGGGTAAACGCTGCCTTGTAAAGTACATTTTTATTGGTTGGTCACGTTATTACCCAGGTTCTTGTAGCAATACAACCCTCGTTATTCCAGAGCAGTTTGGAAAGATTTTATGGGGATGGCCTGAGCAATTTGCAGCCCGAGCTCAGCAAAATGGCAGTGAAGTATACCTTTATCAAACAAAACAGCCTTATTCATCGAGCAGTGATTTAAGAGAACAGGGAATCGGTCTGTTTACTGCTGATATGTTTGGCTTGTCTAGTAAAAACTGAGACTAAATAATCACCTTTAATTTATGGTGTTAAATTAATATTTTTATTTTAAAAAGTAGGAATATTATAATATTTATATTGGTGTTATTTTTGTTTTTGATGCCTTTTGAGTCATTTTATTTGTGCTATAGTCGTTGTGATTTTTTAACTATACATAAAAGGAATATGTATGAAACTCAGAAAAACACTTTCGGCTATTGCTTTACTTTTATCTGCATCTGGCGCTTATGCGCAAGAGTATGTTGGCGGTTTAAGTATTGATACAGCGAGCCTAGTATGGTCTTCAAGTAACAGTTACAGCAGTGGTCAGGTGGTTAGAGAGGGCAGCTCTGGAGATTTGTATCTAGCGAAGGTTAGTATTAATGCGAATGACAGTAATTTATCTCCTAGTGGCGATTCGCGTTGGGTACTGTTGCTAAAAGGAGATGTTCACGCCGGTGATACAATTAAAGTGCCCGGGTCAGGCAAAACGATATTTGTAACTAGCCAAGAGTATAGTGGCTTCAATGTTTATGGTAATGGTAAAGCAGACGAGTATTGTCAGACTGCTGCGGACGCTTCGCCAAATGTACCAAGTGGTGTATATACTGCGTGGAATATTTCAAATGCGGCTTCTCCGATTGATACTTCTGCAGCGTATTATTTACTAGATGGCACTAAAGTTGTAAATCAAGGAAGTGATTTAAAGTTATATAGATCTATTCTTCATCCAATTAACCTTGATGAGTCTTTGAGTCAAGTTAGTGCGAGTGTATGGACTGAAGCTGATTCTGTTTGGACTTGTAGGCCAGGACCTGGTGAAGCTCCACCGAGTATCATGGGTGATTCTTCAAGATCAGATAGATACTGGGCTGCGGGATCCAGCTCAAAAATGTGTTTCAATAAAGCGAGACTTTACTGCGTTCAAAAATAAAGAAGTGACGTATTGAGAGGTTGCTTAGCAACCTCTTCGCATTGATTTATCAAACCTTAGTACACGTCTCGCACATAACGTTTTTGTTTTTTAAGGCTTGCGACATAGGCCTGAGCTTCTGCTTCATCAAAACTACCGTGCTTGGCAATGACATCATGCAAGGCCTTATCGACGTCTTTGGCCATTCTGAATGCATCACCACACACATAAAAATAAGCACCACGTTCTAACCAGCTAAAGAGCTCTGCGCCTTGCTCTTGCATTTTGTCTTGTACATAGACTTTTTGCGGCTGGTCTCGAGAGAATGCTAAATCTAAACGAGTAAGCAATCCGCTTTGCTGCATTTGTTCTAGCTCCTCTTGGTATAAAAAGTCACATGATTTTTGTCTATCGCCAAAAAACAACCAGTTGTCACCAGAGGCTTCAGTGGCCGCGCGTTCTTCTAAAAAGCCCCTAAATGGCGCAATACCGGTTCCCGGGCCGACCATGATGATCGGCGCTGAGTGATTTTCGGGTACTGAAAAGTGCTTATTTGGTGCAAAGTAGCATTTCACTTTATCACCGGGCTTACAGACGTCGGCCAAAAAGGTGGAACAGACTCCATTATGGGCGCGGTTTTCTTGCTCATAACGGACGCTGGCAATGGTTAAATGCACTTGATTTTCATGTTTTTTGATACTCGATGAGATTGAATAAGCTCTTGGCGCAAGTGGTTTAGATAAACGGATAAAGTCGCTTGCGGTGAATGCATTGGGCGCATATTTTCTAAGTAGATCAACACAATCTAGACCCCAGATAAAATCATTTAAGGCTTGAGCATCTTCTTCTAGTTTAGCGATAAATTGAGCATCACCACTACGAGCAGCCACTTCAGCGACAAACTCTTTGCTGGGTAATCTGATCTCTAAATGTTCACTAAAAATAGTTTGCAGTGCCAGCGTATGGCCATCGTGCTGCTCTTGCTGCTCAGGGCGCGCCCCAAGTAATGCGATTAATTCTTCAACCAAATCTGCACGATTAACAGAGATCAAATTAATGGCATCCCCTGCGTCATACACTTCCTTTGAATCAAGTAACGAAAACTCGTAGTGGCATGTCTCTTTACCAGAGCCCGGCTTATTCAGTGTATACGCGTTGACCAATTCGGCTTCAAATGGGTTGTCTCGTGTGAATTTGGGTTTGGCTTTTTTAGTGGCCACAGGCGCACTAGTGGGAATAACTTCACTTTGCCCGTTACTGCCTTTTTGTGCAATGGTTGGTAAGGTTTCAGCAATCCACTCTTGCGCGGGCGACTCAAAGGCCACATCGCAATCGACTCTGTCTGCGATGCGCGTTGCGCCAAGCGCTTCAAGACGCTCATCCCATTGAATACCTGCAAGGCAAAAATCATCGTAATTAGTATCACCAAGAGCCAGCACAGAGAAATAGGTTTTATCGAAGCGAGGCGCTGTGTCACTAGAGATATCATCCCACAGTGCCTGCGCGTTATCAGGCATCTCGCCTTCGCCATACGTACTGGTAATAACCAGTAGCCGTTCAGCTTGGCTGAGCTGAGTAAGGTCAGCATCATCCATATCTAGTACTACAGGAGAAAGACCGTGATTTTTGGCTATTTCAGCTGCTTCTTCGGCAACGCCCTCGGCGTTCCCTGTTTGAGAACCATAAATAATGGTGATGGGTTTAACCTGCTGTTGCGGCGCGCTGGTGGTTGATACATGCTCTTCTTTGACCAGTAAACGTGTATGCAGACCTGCTAAAAAGCCGCCCAGCCACTGTCTTTGATCGTCGTTAAAAGGGATATCCTGTGGTAAAAACGGGACTTTTTTGTTGCTTTTAATGTGTTCCATAATCTTCTCCTACTTACGCAGCGTGCCTGACGGCTTCTGAAAGTACATGGCAATAATGTGTGGCGAGTAATTCATTTAAACTGCGATATTCAAGCAAGGCTTGTTGCGCCGCTTTGTCTCTGTGAATGATCCACACACTTGTCCCTATCGCTGGTGAGTCACAAACCTCTCTAAGAGAGAGGGCATCTTTGTAATCTTGCACACGTTTTTGCGCCAGTAAGCAACTAAGTGCTTGGTCGTCATAACTGGCAATCGCTTCTTTTGCGTCTTTAGCTAATGCATCGATAAGCTTGTGGTCTAAAGTGTCAAACAAGTAGTGTGCATTGACCTCTGTATAACCTTGCGCATGTTGCTTTTGCACAAGCTGGTCAGCTCTATGCAAAATGCCAGCGCTGCTGATATAGCGATAAACAAGATCTGTGTCGCAGTCCCCATAGTCGGGGTGTTCACCATCAAATAAGCTGATATTGGAGCTGTGATAGTCTTGATAAGCATGCTTTATCGTTTTCACCGATTTTTCAGCCCAGCCTTGTGATAACTCTTCCAACATGGCACGTCTATTGAGCGTTTGCACAATGCGATCCGCACAGTGATACTGGAACAACGCATTCGGGATAAGCACATAAAAGTGCTGTTTGGCTGTTTGCCAGTCATCTAAAAGCGCCTGAACTTTTTGGGAGCGTGTTGCTGTGACATGGTCAGTTAAATGCTGCAATATCGCTTGCTCTTGCCCTTTGCAAAGCGCATTGTCTTCTCCTAGGCGCAAAGCAGTGACTGAATCTTGGGAGCAGAGTTCACTTATTCGTCCGGACGGATCGTATTGATAAGCTGTACCGCCACTCATGCCGTTACCAAAGCCTTTGCCATATGCGCCAATATTCACAATGGCACCATTGGTCATATACTCGCAGCAAAAATCGCCAACGCCTTCAATCACAGCAACAGCGCCTGAGTTCCTAACGCCAAACCTATCACCTGCTTGTCCGTTAACGTAAAGCTGTCCGCCAGTCGCACCAAATAAAGCAAAGTTCCCTATGAGGACATTTTCTTCTATAGAGTTATCACCACTGGTAATGACGATTTGTCCGCCACTAGCGCCTTTTCCGACACCATCATTACAAGTTCCTATATGTTGCAGCAATATCCCCGAGTTATTAAAAGCACCATAGCTTTGGCCCGCGGAACCTGTGGTATGTAATTTAATGCTATTTGGCTTGAGCGTTTTACGACCATTTTCAAGGCGCATTATGGCGGGGTGGTTTTCAATGTCAGTATCAGATAAGCGATAATTCAAAATACGCTCAATATCAATAGCCAATTGACCACCTACTGTCTTGTTACAATTGTTGAGCTTGACAGGTTCACTTTCAAACTGGGTGAGCTTAGTGTTAAGAAAATCACTTTCTAATTGCTGCAGCCAAGCACTGTCGATGTCAAAGTTAGATTCTAAATAAATTGGTATAGTAATCTTTATTTCTTGGGCTGGCTTCAACATTGCTGTCATATCCAGCTTACCGACCATGGCTGGGTGAGATACTAAATGCAAAAGGTCTGAGCGTCCTCGAACTTCAGCTAGAGAGCGATAACCAATGCTGGCTAAAATTTCGCGGACTTCGTGAGCCACATTCATAAAATACTGTGCAAGCGCTCTTGGGTCGCCTCGATACACCTCAGGATTTGTGGTCAATCCAGCAGGGCATTTTAAATTACAGTTTTTGGCCATCACACATTTGAGCATCATCAATGCGGTGGTACCAAATTCAAAGGAATCCCCTCCAAGCATCGCTGATTTAACGACGTCACTGCCAGTTTGGTGTGCATTAGAGCAGCGAAGCGTTATTTTTTCGCGCAGACCGTTTTCTGCCAGCGCTTGATGCACTTCTGCAATGCCGATGTCGGCAGCGCGCCCCGTGTGCTTTAAACTGGTTACTTGCGCAGCCCCCGTACCACCTGTATTCCCCGCGACATTGATAACATCTGCGCCAGCCTTGGCGACACCTACAGCAATAGTACCAATTCCTTCAGAAGACACTAGCTTAACAATCACGCGTACGCGCGCGGCTTTTGCATCATGAATTAACTGGCCTAAGTCTTCGATTGAATAGGTATCATGATGCGGTGGAGGAGAGACGAGTTCGACGCCTGGCGTACCCCCTCTCGCTGCGGCGATAACTACGTTCACTTTTGGCGCGGGTAATTGTCCGCCTTCGCCTGGTTTTGCACCTTGGCCAATTTTGATTTCGATTTCCTGTAGTGCAGGATCGGCAAGGTAGCCAGTCCAAACACCGAAGCGTCCTGAGGCAAACTGCTTAATTTTACTGGCTTTGACCGTATTGTAGCGGCGAGAGTTTTCACCGCCTTCACCTGAGTTACTCATCGCACCTGCGATATTAGTACCTTGCGCAACAGCCTCGTGGGCCTTTTCGACCAAGGCGCCATGACTCATTGCGCCAGAGGCGAATGTTGCCGTAATCTCATGAGCGGGTTGCACATCAGTGAGAGAAATTTCATCTGCGCCGCTCACTAATTTGCTACACAACTTATCAAGCGTAGAGTTAGTCCGCGTTTCAATGAGAATTTTTTCATTGGCTGGCAGAATTTCATACACTTCTGCTTTGAATAGTTGATTGAGTGCCTCAGCCAGATAGTTGTTGGTATCTGGATTATTGGCGCTGTGGCTCAATAGCCATTTGTGCTGTGCGATAGGTTCAACATTTAACCCTCTCACATGTACTTGGAAGGAGCCTGAAATCTCAATCAGCTTGAGCGCATCAATGAAGGCTTGCGTGCTGTTGAGTTGGGTAAAGTCTAAGGGCAGGGCGAGCACGTCTCGCAGCGCTGCTGGCCGGTGATGACGTTCAACCAGTAAGTTGTGGCTAAACTCCCTGTAAGCTTGTGTTATCTTAAATTGAGCGATTTGCTCAGGCGTTCTGGCTTCGAAGCCTAAGTCTTTGTAACCATCGTCCTCAGGCAAGATCACGCCAGTGTCTGTGGACTCCAGCTGTGATTCATCAATATATTGAATTTTCTCTTCCGTCATATTGATGTATTCACGTACGGCAGTTGTACCAAAGCTGTGACCGGCTCCTTGTGCACGCTCTTTGAATAAACCGAGCACAGGTATTTGATCTTCAGCTTGTACTTCGAATACTTTTTTATGCCAACTTACGGCACTTTCTACGAGGTCTTTAAAGCGCGCTCCGCCAACTGGTGAGTGAACATTCGGGAAAATGGCTTTGAGCAATGGGTCATGAGTGTCTATGAAGTTGGCTTCAAAAAATTCACCGCCAATGTAGCTCTCAACGGTACATAAACCGAATTTACCCATGGTTTTCATCAAGGCTTTTTCTGCGGCTTTTTGATACCGAGCGAGTGCATCGAGTACCGCTTGTTCATTTTCGAATAGTTCAACAGCACGATTGTAGACAGTAATAGGGCACACCGCGGATGCACCAAACCCAAGTAGGCAAGCAAGGTCATGGGTACTGGCGGCTTGACCAGTATGGCAGACTAAACTGGTATTAAAACGCAGCCCCTCAGCGATTAGCTTTTGGTTAATGGTCGCAACGGCTAACAGTGCCGGAATAGCTGCCTGCTGATGAGTAACCGCTTGGTCACTCAAGATGATAATATCGCAGCCGTCTTGAGCTAATTGCTCGGCGCGACAAGCCAGAGTTTTGAGTGCATCAAGTAATTGCTGTTGATGGTCTGAATGCTCTGGGTCAACATTAAACAGCATAGGTAAAGTGCTCACCTTGAGTGCCGTTTGGGCACTGATCTTCGCCAAATCTTGAGGTTTTAAGAGTGGAGAATTGAGCACAATTTGGCGATGACTTGTTGGGCTAATATTGGGCTTTGCTCCTAATGCTACACGTAAAGTCATGCCATCGACTTCGCGAATGCTGTCTAGCGGCGGGTTAGTCACTTGTGCAAAACGCTGACTGAAGTAACGTGATACTCCCCCTTCTTCACGAGTAAGTACGTTAGGCGCGAGGCCATAACCCATTGCTGATATTTTTTCCGAGCCATCTTGCAACATGGGGTCAAGCATAAACTTAAAGCTTTCTTGGTTCATGCTATACGCAACATGTTGTGCTGCTATATTGAGCTGAGTATTATGAGTGACATCGCTTTGATTAACGGTGGGTAGTTCTGCCAGTGTGAGCCTTGCTTTATTTAACATCGCTGCGTAATCGTGTTCAGCTGCGAGTTCTTCCATGATTTGTGCGGTGAGTTTTATCTCTTTTTTTTGATGGTCAAAGACAATCATGCCGCCAGCTTCAATACGGCCTCTGCGAATAATCTCCTCATCGGGAAAGTCAATTTGTCCAGCTTCACTCATTACTGCAAGATAGTCATGGGTTTCAACGCTGCGAAGCGGCCTCAACCCGAGTCTATCCAATCGTGCCCCAACTTTAACGCCGTCGCCAAAAATAAAGGCTGCGGGGCCGTCGTTTTTCTCTTCATATAATGAAAAGTACTCTAGCATTGCGCGAACGGGATTAGATAAGCTCTCATCGTTTTCCCAAGCTGGTGGCATCATAGCCAGCGCAGCCACATCAATTGGCATATCGTCTTCGATAACTCGTCTTGCAAGGGTTTGGTCAAGCCTTGCCGAGTCAGATTGACCAGCAGGGAATATCAAACGCTTGTTTTTATATTTAGCAATGGCGTTTTCACTGAGTCTATTTTTCCTGTCGGTATTTAACTCTCCATTGTGTGCCATACGTCTAAATGGTTGAGCAAACATGGGGTTAGGCGCAGTATTGGTTGAAAATCGAGTATGGAAAAATAACGTGTGAACCTGCTGTTCCGGATCGCTGAGGTCTTTGAAATAGGGGATCACTTCCCAGCTATTTAATCGACCCTTTAATACTTGCGTTTGTGAGCTCATTGAGAGCGGATATAAACCGCGAAGGTGCTCTGAGGTAAATGCATGCAGCTCAATCTCTTCTAGTGCTTGGTGTATTAACGACTCAAAGACGGGTTGGCTGTTGATATGAACGGGTCTTGAAAAAACAAGTTGCTTTATAGCTAACTGTGCTTTTTGACTTTCAGGGTTGAGTACAGAGCTGTCTGTTGCTACATCTCGTGTTGTTATAACCTCTAGATTATGTTCAGTTAGAACACGGCTGATCAATGACAATGCATCTTCACGATTGGTACTGTCATTGGGCAGAAAAAAGTTAGCGACGCCAAATGCACCTAATTCTAGATGTGGTTGTTTGGTCACTTTTCTAAAAAATGTGAGAGATAAATCAATATTTACACCAGCGCCATCGCCAATTCCTTCGGCATTCATACCACCTCTATGTGGGATCATACATAGTGCCTGATGTGCGTGTTGGATAAGTTGATGTGTTTTTAAGCTCTGCTTGTGAGTAATAAAGCCGACACCACAACTAGACTTATCGAGGTCTTTATCAAATAAATATCGTTTCATAGTGTACCCAATTCAGTAAAACGGGTGTGCTCATCTTGGTCATTAACTTTGAAAACGAGCTACACATTTTTTAAGCAGGCTTTCCAAGCTACTTCTTTGTGAATTTATATGCAAATGATAAATATTTGTATTCTCTTGTTGGTGGGGGTTTTTGTTGTTTTTGCACGGGTTTTTTAAAGGTTTTTATGTGTAAGTTACTAAATGGTTAGTGTTTTTCGTGTTTCTGTCCATGGTTTTAAAATGAGTTGAATATTTTTCACGCTTGTGAATTTTTATTGTGTTATTAAGTTTTGCTTGAAGCTTTTTGAATCACAGTAAAGGTAACGAAGGGGGGAGGTTTGAGTTTAAAAATATAGTCTTGCTGAATAGTTTTCCCTGTGTTAGCTTAAACACGTTATGAATACTTATAATTTTGAATTACTTATCAATTTATCTTGGTGGCGCTCTTAATAGAGCGGCGCTTGAATACGTGTGTTCAACTGCTGCCGAAAGGTGAAGGTTGATATGCAAACTCTGTCTCTTTCGGTAGTAAATAAACAAGGAGACAGCTATGACACATACCATTCTTACTGGTGACAGACCAACCGGACCACTGCATTTAGGCCACTTTGTAGGTTCCTTACAGCACCGTGTATCTTTGCAAGAGCAGCACAATCAAACCATATTAATCGCTGACATGCAGGGATTGACTGACAATGGCCACAACCCAAAAAAAGTTGCGGACAACATATTCAACGTCATGGCTGATTATTTGGCTGTGGGGATCTGCCCGACTAAAACGACGATTTGTTTGCAATCGGCATTACCTGCATTGGCTGAACTGGCCATGTATTATGCCAATCTCGTCAGTGTTGCGCGATTAGAGCGTAATCCTACAGTTAAAGCAGAAATCGCCAGCAAAGATTTTGGTGCTTCCATTCCGGCGGGCTTCTTAAATTACCCTATAAGCCAAGCCGCTGACATCACTGCATTTGACGCGACAATAGTGCCTGTAGGTGAGGATCAATTGCCTATGATTGAATTGACCAATGAAATTGTGCGTAAGCTTAACCATGTTGCTGGTAAGCAAGTTTTAATCGAGGCCAAGCCGTTATTGAGTGAGGTATCCCGACTACCTGGAGTTGATGGTAAATCCAAAATGTCGAAATCTCTTGGCAATGTGATCACCTTTGGTAGTACTGATGATGAAATAGCCAAAGCCGTACGTGCTATGTATACAGATCCAAATCATATTCGTGTTGATGACCCAGGTCAGGTTGAGGGAAATGTAGTATTTACTTATTTAGATGCGTTTCATGAAGATAAAAGCTATGTGGCATCGCTTAAAGAGCATTATCGTCGAGGCGGATTAGGAGACAGTAAACTCAAAGGAGTATTGGCAGATTGTTTAGTTAATTTAATCACCCCAATTAGGGCTAGAAGAGCACAGTACATTGCGGATCCTGCGCAGCTGAGAGCTGTCTTATTGGCCGGCACTGAGCAGGCAAATCAAAAGTCACAACAAGTACTTGGGAGAGTGAAACAGGCGTTTGGTTTGAATATTCTTTGAAAGGTGATTATGTGACCGACCACATATCAAATGTGGTCGGCACGCCTCATTCCCAATGCACTTGGGTTATTACTCAGGTTGTTTTAATGGCACGTGTTGGAAGATCTCTGGGTCAATTTCACGGGTGTTGAAATTAGGGAAATCTCGAACGGAAGCCATTTTTTGAGGGTCTCCTGTGACCATTCTCAAAAGCTGATTGGTATCTGCTTTGAAGTAATATGTGGCAGGGCCTTTGCCATTGGGGCGTTGGAAATGCCAAATATCAGCCTCAAACCCCAGAACCTCGCAAGTTCCTTGGAATTGAGCATCACACAATTCCAGTACATCTTGCATTAAAATGAGCTCATGGCACGGGTCAACTTCGTCATTTAAGACTTGTTCTTTAAACGTGCTTTGCTTATCCATGTGCTCACGGCTAAATGCCACTTTCGATTTGAAAGACTCGTTGGTTGCAGGGTACATGATTTCAGACATCCACAATCTATGGCCTGTTTTTTCTTCAGACCATGGATTGAAAAGACCGTCGATTCTGCACACGTTGCGGGTATAGTCAAACCAGCAATAACCCGATGTAATGTGCTCGTCCGGCTGCATCGGTTGCCAGTAAGAAATATAACTGGTGCTCCACTGCGCAGGTAGTTTTGGTCGCTGCTTTTGCTTTTGCAGGTCCATATTACTTCTCTCCACGAGCTAGCGCTCTTTCTAGTGCTTGGCCAAGTGCTGCTGGCAACGGCGGTAATTCGCTGCGGCGCTCTGCAAAGCTCTGTGCAATTTCTGGGGGAGATAAATGCATTCTGTCTTCGACAGTTTCAAACCACAAGCGGCTAATAGTGGCGTGTTGGTCAAATAAACGCATGATAGGCATGACGTGCTGGTTAAAGTCAGTCAATGCTGCTTGTACATTGTCTGGGTTATCATACACGGCCTTTACTAAGATCTGTGCCCCAACCACAGCCATGGTGGTACCGTGACCGATTGAGAAGTGGCCTGATTGCAATGCGTCACCAAGTAGTGCGACATTGCCATCAAATGCTTGTTCGTGGCTCAGAGTCATAAAGTTACGCCACTTTAGGCCTTCTTGCGCCATTACAGGGTTACCGTCTAAGTCATCTTCAAAAACTGATGCGATGAATTTTTCTGCATCTTGCGCTGACATTTCATCTAGGCCTGACTTTTGATAGGTTTCTTCGCTACATTCAACCACGAATGTGCTCATAGTACTTGAGTACTTGTAAGAGTGTGCGACAAAAATGCCTTTAGAATGAGATTTAAAAATCAGGTTCATGGCATCAAAAGTCTTAGGTGTGCCATACCACATGTAGCGGTTTTTACCGAACTCAATCTTTGGCTTAAGTGCATCACGGTAGTATGTGGTGGTGTGGTTGATACCATTTGAGACCACCACTAAATCATAGTCATTGCATAGCAGCTCAGCATCTTCAAGGGCTGGCTGCTCATAGTCAATGGTTATACCTAGGCTGACGCAAAGTTGTCTAAGCTCTCTGACCATAGACTTTCGCTCTGCACCGCACAGGGTCACGCCAGTACTTTTTAGCGCGCTTTGGTTGTGGTGAGTGAGTTTAAAGTCTTCTAAGTATTGCGCGTCTAGTGTTTCATGATTTGCTAAGTACGACAGCGGGTTCGCAGGGTGGTGCGGTGCACGACCTGGTAATACCACGCCCCAGCCAACAACGTTTGCATCTGGATGATTCTTTTCAATGATGCGAATATCCCAATCTGGTTGTAATTTTTTAGTTTCACTTGCGAACATCAGGCCAGATGGGCCTGCACCAACGACTAAAATCTTCATTAATTCATTCTCCCTATTTTATACCAAACGTTTTGCTTTTCTTGCTTGTCTCTAAGTTCACTGTAACGCATTGAAGTGAAATATAATTTTTCTGCCATATCTGGCGGGTAATGGTCTGGAAACTTTTGGTTCATGTAACGTGCAAATCGTGCTCGCATGAAGAAGATTGGATCTGAGCAGCTAAGCACCTCGTAGTTTGCACGGGCCATATCTTGCATGGCATCGGCTTCTATTTTACGAAGCTCTGTGAATTCACTCAGCACCTTGCCAAAGTCATCGCCATATTGCTCAAATAAAGTATCTAATACATATGCATCTTCAAGGGCCATATTCATACCTTGGCCCAAAAACGGCGCTGTGGCATGGGCTGAGTCACCAATCAGTAGCGCAGTGTTTTTATAGTGGAAGGTAGAAGAACGAACATTAATTAAGTCGTTGCTTGGCTTAACCATAAATTGTTCGAACATATCTTGGCGAATATCTTCTGGCACCATAGGGTAGTACTGATCGAAAAATGCACGCATTGCGGTGCTGTCATCACTGTGTAAGCTCACTTGTCCTGTATAAGGTAAGCACACAGCAAAACTGATACTGCCATCAGGTATAGTCGCTGCACGTCCTGCGAATTGACCGCCTGAGTCCATGCCAAAGAAGTAAAGTAGATCTTTGCGTAAGCCCACCTTTGAGGCATCAGGCACTACTAAAGTTTTGTAACCATGTTTAAAGAAAGACTGGTGGAACTCAAAGCGTCGACAGTTTGACTGCATCGCCTCTCGTACACATGAGCGCGCGCCATCTGCGCCGATCAGTAGGTCACCTTTGTGAGTGACAAAGTTGTCATTACTGTCTTTAGTCATGACTGAGCTGTTGTCTAAGTTTACTTCAAGACAGCGTTGGTCATAGTGGTAATGAACACCTGCCTGCTCTGCGTATTTATTGAGTAAAACTTGAAATGCACTACGACTTAATGACAGCGGCTTGAGCTTATCAAGCGGTGGCAATTCACGTGTCTTAGGCTCACCTTTGATAAAAAATGACATACCAGATACTTCAACGCCACATGCTTGTAATTCCTCAACGGGGATCCCTGCAGCGACAACAGCTTCAATGCCTCTTACGGTCATACTCACCCCAATGGCGCGTGAGCTAACTTGATCAATATAGTCGGCTTGGCTTTGTAGGGGGTTTCCACGTTTTTCTATGATGTGTACATCGTATCCACGTTTTGCTAAGTATATGGCTGTCAGGCCACCGGCTAGACCGCCGCCAATGACGATTATTTTCTTCATGATTAAGCTTCCCTTGAAAGTTTGCCAGTTGCGATTTCATGCATCTGATTTTGAAAAAACTCTAATAACTCAATTTGTGTTGTTGGAGGTTTTGCACAGACCATAGCTTTGCCCATATCAGCAAGTTGTTTACATTTTTCTGATATGGCCATACACCCTTGCTCTAGGTCTGGGAATACGTGTGTATTAATTGGCTCTGGTACGGGGGGGCCTGCATTTCGGCCCAGCGTACCCGATGGTAAGGTCATTAATAAAACCGATAGTGGTCTTAAAATGCCGGTCATTAAATCTATCGCGCCATTCATTAAACGAGAACGGCGCATACTGCCCAGTGGTTTTATTGCAAAGTGCTGCATCATGAGTTGAAACATCAGTTC
Organism: Pseudoalteromonas umbrosa; assembly: GCF_030125375.1. Classification (GTDB taxonomy): domain Bacteria; phylum Pseudomonadota; class Gammaproteobacteria; order Enterobacterales; family Alteromonadaceae; genus Pseudoalteromonas; species Pseudoalteromonas umbrosa. The sequence goes on from NZ_JASJUU010000001.1 coordinate 327,915, forward strand.
GTGGCAGCCTTTATAAAATTGCATGAGCTCTACGGCAGCAGGATCTGTTACTAGATTACAGCCCATTCTCGGCTCAAATACTGGATTTTTTAATACGGGATAAGCTGGTTCGAACGGAATGTCGTTATTTGTTAAAGTTTTTGAGATCGCTCGAAGACGATTAAAGTGACTCACTTCAAATTGTGGTGAGTCAGCAGCAACACCTTCACCTTGCTCTGTGACAAAATTAATGGCAAAAAGTGCAGTGTCTTTGTCATACACTTCAAATTGATAACCGGGGTATTCGCGATTGATAATTTCATTTAAGAATAAATGGTGCTCACCACTGAGGTTAACGGGCTTCTTACTAAATAAGTCGGGGATCTCTTCAATCGCTTTGGTAATGTCGGCGTAAAAGTCTGCGATAGATTTCCCGACAGTTGGAAAAAACGCGGGCCACTCAAAGCGTACAAACTTTGCGATGATGTGTTCAGAGAAGGGTTCAAAAGAAAATTCGGTATCAAGTCCAAATTTGTCTTTTGCGTCTTCCCCAAGGACAGGTTTACCCGGATAAAACGGCTCACCAAGTGCCATCAGTAAGTTATTGACAACTAAATAATGGATCATTTCTTCATGAGCAATTTCGAGTAATGCACCACGCCAACCGCTGTTTAACCGTCTATCTTCGCCACCATTAACTAATTCAAGTTGTTGTTCACTCCAACGGCCCATAGAGACAAAGTGCTCACCAATTGCATAGTTAGGTAACGAATAGGCACTGTAGATATATTGCAACATAATTGACAGCTCAAGATCGACGGCATCTTTTAGTGCGTTAATCAGCTGTGATTTTGTTTTTATATTGCCACTGATTTGTGCCTTTGGCTGCTCATTAGGCAAGATATTCGGCATGGCCGATTGTTCGACATTACATAAATATTTTAAAAATAATTGTGCGTGTGCGGCGGGCATTTCACGAGTGCTTGGCATGTAATAGCTTTTATCCCTATTTTTTGGATCGCACATTTGCCACATTAAACGGGCATAGGTTTCGCACTTACATTTATCAGCCATGCTAAACACTGCTTCTGTCATAAATGGATAAAACAGCTCGTAGTACGCCATAACATGTTGGTACAAAAAGTCGTAGTTAACTTGTTCTGTCGGTGTGTCTGCAAGTGCCCAAGCATCTGGGAGCACTCTCACTTGCACTGGACTATAAAACTCACCTAAAAATAGCTCAGCGCCGCCAGAAGATAAACTCTCAACAATAATACTGCCCCGTCCATCTTCGTCAGTATCAAGGTAAGCAGAGCCAGTAATTTTGTCTGGTGTCAGAGAATGTGTTGCTAATTGAGATAGTGACGCTGGTTTTCCGCGATAATAACTGCGCACTCCTAACTCGATTGTGCTTGGCTCTCCTGTAACTGAATTTGGGCTTTCCATGGCGATAATATGTTGCTCAGCTTGAATGTACCAATCGCTTTCGTACCAAGTTTGACGTTCGGAACATAACTTCAATGATTGTTGCTCAAATTGGCTGTCAAACTCGGGGAGGGGGATGTCAATTATCCCAGAGTTAGTCGTGTTATTTAGATAACTCTCTTTTGGTATGGTGGCGATTATTTGACCGTTATTTGACTTTAAATATAGGTCGCCAAGATCTACTTTTTCACTGAGTTTTGGTGGCATGCCGTTCTCAATTGGCATGTCTTCTTCATATCGCTGGTGAGGTAAACTAATAGCAGTATTCAGGCTTAACCAGTTATCCTTGATTGACAAGGCGATTGGTGCATATTGTTCGCTGTTGTCTGGTCTTAATATTCTGCCAGTGGGACAAGTTGCCATATCGTCGTCATGCCACAAGCCTATTGTACCGTGTAAGTCACAAAATACAGGCATATTAGGCGCTTTGGGTGGAGACAAGTTGCTTACGCAGTATTGAACAAGCAAGCCTTTTACAGCAGGGTCTTGAAGCTTATTTCTTAGCTCAGCTAAAAATTCAGAATCTAAACCAAGCTGGTTAAGTATGAAGTCTTTACTGTCTTTATTCACTGTGAATTGAAATAGCCTAGCTTCGCTCATTTCCTCGTAGAGAAAGTGGTTAATCGGCTCTTCAATAAATCCGCGATTTAGCCAACGAACACCATGTGTGCAATCTATATCTGCAGAGAGAATATGGGCAGTATTGGCTGATGATTTAGGATCAGTAATTGTAAGCTGACCTGCGTAAATTAAGGCTGAATCTCGCCTCGTCGGATCGTTATCAACCCAACGTGCGCGATTAAATGAGGTTCTTAAATACTCGTTGTAATGTCCCCATAATGACAGTTTGTTGCCAACAAGCTTGTCATCTGTGATGTATTCACCAGGACGTAACTGAACTGACGTAACTAGGGTATTTTCCCAGCTAAAGTGATTGTTCCCGCGCATGTTATACCCTGCACTGAGGTTAAATTCACCTTCTTCGTCAAGTTTACCCTGAGCATTAAACTTGGGGCCAAGTGACTTTACATAGTCATGAAAGTTGCGTGGTGGTTTAGATACATCATAGGGTTTACCTTCCATGATGGCCGTGTTGTTCGATATATCTAACGTGTTGTTGATATTACGATTGCCTGTTGGCACATTAACACGCGCAACCCCTTTAAAATGAACTCGGGGAAAGTCGAGAATACTCATTTATTTAAACTTCCTAGTTACTGGTCTCTTAATTATCTCTATGTCTAATGACAGTTAAACGTGAGCAAGTTCACATTCTTTTTGTGCTTTTACTTGTCTTTGCTTCAATCTCTCAAGAAGTGTATTTGCCGCGCTGGTGCCAGCCATGATGCCACCTTCCATCCAACCGCAATGAGATGTGTAAGCATCTGATGCAGAGATGATGTGAGACTTTTTATGTGAGAGTGTTTTTGGGTGGTTAGGGCAAGACTCTTGCGAAAATTCAACGCCATGCACCCAGTGTTTATGAACATGGTTGCTCGGATCTGGAAGTTGGCTCACATGACACTTTAATGCCTCGGCCATCAATTCTTTCACTGTCTGTAAGTAATGTGCTTCACCTTTTAATGTGGCGTCACGCCAAAAGTTGGCATAATCACTGTCGGTATAAAAAAATACATACTTGTTATCTTTAAAATACAGCTTTCTGATAGGGTTATTGGCTATCACCACATGATCAGCTAAATCCATATCTTGCCACCAAGGTGCATCGTAAAAGAAGAAACCTTTGAACAGCGGAATAGAGCCATAGGTATAGTTGCTCCAATCTTGCGGGAAACCGCTATCGAGTTTTTTCATCGCTGTCGGCGGAAAAGTTAAAATCATCTCGCCTTCATTGATTGTCACTTCTTGCTGTTTTTCATTTTTTAATTTGAGCACTGGAGATTCAGTATCAGCTTCGATACTTGTTAATTCATGGCCAAAGTGGAATTCGACACCATGAGCAAGTGCTTGCTCATAAAGCTTCTCTGGTAATGCGGAAAATCCTTCCTTAAGGTTAAACCATTCATATCCTGCGTTTTCAGAAAACCCCTGGATCTCAGGGTGTTTTTCAATAATGTCGAAGGCAATATGTGGCGTAATATTAGGTAATGACAACGAATCATAACCGAGTGCATTGATCATCTCACGAGCTTGATTTCGTCCAACATAGATGGTTAAAAACTCTTCAAAGGAGTCATGTGCATGCTCGTCACACAAAGGTTTCAAATTTTTCAGAATGCTCTTTAAACTTTTATGCAATGCTTGTGGGCGCTTTAGTTGTGTAAAAGGGAATTTTTCATAGGCCAAGTTCAAGGATTTCACTTGCTCTTTGACATTATGATGAAGACCTGAGGAAAAGCGTCCAGCACCGAGGTCTACATAAAGATCATTGACTTTTATCGCATGCGCGCGTCCACCGACGCGATTTTTGTGTTCATAAACGCGAATGGTTTTCTTTTTACACTCATTTGATTTTGCTAACGTTAGCGCGCAAATGATGCCTGAAATGCCCGCCCCGATGATTGAGATTGTATTTTCTCTAACCGTCATGTTCCATGTTTCCTTGAGTTTTCCTAAAAACTTGTAGCTCTAAATGAAACTTCATTAATAATTAACATTATTTAAATATTAAAAATCATTGTTAAGCCGGTTTATTCACTGAAATACGGAAGTGTTAAATTCGTATTCCATAAAATCAATAGATTATGATTAATTAAACTCGCTGTAATTGCTGAGAAGAATGATACCACTATCGTTTGCAATAATTAACAATGATCACGAGAATGTTATTAAAATAATGATATTTTCGGTCTGTAATAATTTTTAAATTGTTTTGTTTATTGCAATTTGTGCATTTGCTTTATTGCGATATTTGTCTTAATTTATTTTTTTAGAATAAAGCACTATGCCAGTTTCATGATTGGTACATGAATTTTTGTTTTCAATTTGGGGATAAATATGTAGGAAATGTGGAGGTCAAATTTCAGCGCATTACACGAGTTGCTAGCGCTGGGTACAGAAAGTGTAAATAGCTAAAATGGACTACTGATTAAGGTATTGAATTTAATGAGCTTTTATGGTTTTTAGTTGGTTTTAAACTATCATGTAATGGTTTGTTTTGCAGATAGGGGGGCGATTAAAACTTGTAACCGAAAGCTTGAATTTTGCCGGTGGATTTGCTTTTCATTTGTACCGATTACCTAAAGTGGTAAAACAATAGGTAAATCGGTATTTGTTTATTTGCAATGTAAAAACTAAGATGAATTTTTTATAACTTGGTATGAAACTAGTTACTTTTTATTAGTTTTTTTAGTGTGAACAATGAGAAAGCAAGCGCAAACAACCCGCCAGCTGTATCTGCAATAGGGAAAGACCACCATAATGCGTCTGGATTAAATGCTCCTGGTAACACTGCCATGAGCGGTAAAAGTACAATGTAGGTACGTGCAGCATCAAGCATAGTTGCAGGAAGTGCTCTGCCCATGCCTTGAAATAGTCCGCTCGACATCATGCAAAACCCAGATAGGGCGAATGCACAAAATGAGATGAGTGCGATTTGCTTACCAAGCTCAGTGACTTGCTGATCTTGAGTAAATAATGCAATGAGCCACTGTGCGTTAAACGCGAGTATAAAAGTAACGATAAGGCCCCAACCAAAACTCACTGCACAGGCTACTAAGTAAGCTTTATATACCCGTTGATATTGACCGGCTCCATAGTTGAAGCCAGCAAGTGTCTGCAGAGCCACCATCATGCCTATAATAGGCAGGAATAAAAACATATAACTGCGTACTAGTATGCCATGAGCTGTAATTAGTGGCTCGGAATGGTTTGCAAATACGGTAGAGATTGAATAAATCGTCGCAGCAAGGATAACTGAGAAACCACCATGAGAGAGTAGTACTGGTAAACCAAGGCTTAAAATCTTAGTGTGAAATTTAAACGGGCTAAATAGTTGCTGCTTGCTAAATTGGACCTTGCTCTCTCCTTTTATTTGTAGCTGAATCGCCATGATGAGAGCGATGCTGATAGCGGCGATGGTCGCCCACGCAGCACCTGCTACTCCCCATTCGAATACAAATATAAAGACGGCATCAAGCACAATATTTAATACAGAAGCTGTGGTAAGTACTTGCATCATTGCTTTGGGATTACCAGAAGCCCGAAAGCCTTCTGTGATTTGATTGCAAACAAAGCCAACAACCCAAAATAATACAATGGGTGTGATGTAGCTGGTGGCTTGTGCTTTTAATGCTTCAGGCACCGCTAATAAGTTAAAAATAGTGTCCAGATTAGAATAGGCTAGTGAACACAGTAGCAATGCAGAGCCAACTGCGAGCAAAAAGGAGGCTGAGAACACCTGATTTGCATCTTGTTGGCGCTTTGCACCTAAATATCTAGAGATCAGTGACGCCATACCACTGCCTAGCATAGTGCTAATCGCGATTAATAGCATTTGAATTGGAAATACTGCCGAAACGGCACCCATTGCTTGTGTGCCGATACCTTGTGATATAAAGAGTGCATCCACAAAACTGTATAACCCGCTAATTAGCATCCCTAAAATTGTAGGTATGGCTAAAAAGCAAAACTGTTTAAAAATGGGAGCGGTTAGCAACGGTGACTCTTGTTGTTGTGCTAACTCAATGTCTGCTGTGGTCGTACTCATAGATTATCCTTGTGAACTGTTGATTGCTTTCGCTAGTGTACTGAAAAAATTTTAATAAAGTTAATGGTTTGTATGATTAATTTTAAATTTGTTGTTTTGTTATTGTTTGGCTGAGGGTTATAAAAACGGATGACTGATAAAGCTTGATGATTATGCGGTGTACTTTTTATGACTATTTATCTAAATCGCCGAGTTTAAGCCAATCTTGGCGTGAATATCTGTTGCTAATTAAAGCCCGTTTCTATATTTTATGGTGATGTTATATTGTATCTTTATTGAGAGGGTTAAATGCTAGGTAGTTTTCAACAAACTGGAGATAGAGTGTCTATAGGGCTTGCTTTTTTGTGTTTAGCTCACTGTCTCGTTTTACCTGTTGTTGTTTTAGCATTACCGTTTGTAGCGACAAGTTTTTTGCAAGAGGAAGCTTTTCATCAAATGTTGCTATTTGGAGTGTTAATTACCAGTGTTGTCGCTTTATATAGTGGGTGTAAATCCCATCAAAAGTGGAAAATATTTTACAGTGGTATTTTGGGGCTTGTTGTTTTGAGTGTTGCTGCATTTTTTGGACATGACTTACTCGGTGATGCAGGAGAGACTATTTTGACTGTTGTAGGCAGTTTGGTCGTTGCATACAGTCACCTCATCAATATTAAGACATGTAGAAGTGATGAGTGTCGCAGTTAAGTTATTTATTTTATCGTTGGGTTACTTATCTTGGTATCCCAACTAACTCTACAAGTTTGATTGTATTGTCAAATATATAGTGACAAATATATAGTAAATAGGTGATTTAAACACTATGTACTATGCTCAATGCATCGGCAATTTTGTTGGAGTGTGCATTGGCTAAAACTTTCCCTCTTATTCAAGCCTCTATCTTGTGGGCTGGCACTATCGTAACAACCTCGAAGTTCTCTATTGGTAATAGATAATGCATCTGTTTAGCAAATTTGTTCGTATTCCTATCGCGCTTAAAATTTTTGTTGTGGTGGTATTTGGTTTACTCGCACAAGCGGCTACGTTGCAATTATTTACGCTCAAGCAAACGACCGATAATCATTTAGTGACACGTATTGATGAAGTCAGCAGTCTGTTTGTACAAGCAAAGTCAGCGATTGCATTTATGGTTTCTGAAAACAGACAGGATGCAGTGGAAGAGTACTTGAGTTTAATGAAAACCCACTCGGATGTGGCCATTGCTTTGGTCTTTGACAGACAAGGTGCTGTAGAGACCACTACGCATAATCATTATCGAGGCAGCTCAATAGAACAAGTTGTACATGATTTTGAGCTCTCTGATGATTACCTGCAACAAATATTAACATCCAAAGTGGATTTTAAGGCGTACGATGAAAAATCAAAAAGGCTCGTATTAGCAGGCACGATTGCTCATCTGAAAACCAATCAAACTCAGAAACACTTGTTGATATTGGCTGATTATTCAAAAGCCGCAAGGTATATCCACAATTCTACGATGCACGCATTTACCCCATTGTTCGTTATTATGTTAATCACAGCACTATTGGTTGCAGTGATTTTTCATGTCTCAATTCAAAAGCGATTACAGAAAATATTTCGTCACTTTGATACTTATAACTCTAAAGAAGGGGCAACCTTGATAGAGATAAATGGTATGGATGAGATCAGTGAATTAGCGAGAAGAAGCAATCAATTATTTCAAGATCTTGCAAGTAGCCATGCAGCCACCAAAGAGCAAAAAGACTACTTTCAAGCTTTGTTTGAAGGCATTACTGATGCCGTTGTTATTGTGGATGAAAAAGGGCAGATTTTAGATATTAACCATGTTGCGCTTGCCTATTTATCTGAACAACCTGATAAATTTGCACAGTTTAATGCGCATTTTAAGTTATCTCATTCTTGCGATGAATCTCAGCTCTTGAGTTTGTCGATTGAGGCTGAAAGAAACCGTGGACATAGTAGTAAAAGCTTTTGGTTTTATGAGGGGAAATGGCATGCTATTAACTTGTCAGTGACTAAGCTAAATATGAAAAAGCAGGTGCTGACCTGTTATTTGGTTGCTTTTGTCGATCAGCAAAAAGAGTTTGAGTTAAACCTACAGCTACAGCTAAGTGAGCGTAAGTTTTACTCTATAATAGAAAATATCCCAGAAAGTGTGTTTTTACTGCAAGAAAACGGCGAAATAGCATATTTAAACAGCCAACTGAAACAGTTTTTATCAATAGAAAAACCGATAAAAGAAGCTGCCCACTTATTCCAGGCATGTCCTAAAAATATTGCTGAATTTATTATGCAGCGGATGGAGTCAGTCATGCGTGGTGAGAGCTATATTCGAGAAGAAGTGCACTATAAGCACAAGGGAGAAACTTTTTACAGTGCAATTACGCTTTTCCCAATTGTGAAAAGATCGGATAGTAAATATGCCATGGCCGGCGTTATCTCGGATATAACAAATCAAAAACGCACGGATCATACACTACAGCAAACCCAAAAAAGATTGGCAGGGCTTGTTAGGCATGCACCACTGGCGATTATTGAATGGGATAAATCGCTAACCATTGTATTTTGTAATCAAGCCGCATCTACGTTATTTGGCGTAGAGCAAAGTCGCTTAATTGATAGTAACTTATCTGAAGTGGTGACATCTGAATTTAATACTGAACTGGAAAATTACCTACTAAGTACTATTTCAAATGAGCAGTCAGCAAAGCAGCTTATAGCCATTACAGACGCACAAGGGCAGCAAAGAGTCACTGAATGGCAAAGCTTTATGGTGTTTGATAGTCCAAACGAAGCCCCCCGTTATGCCTCTTTGGTGTCTGATATCACGATGCTTCACGAAGTGATTGAATCATTGGAGTTAAAAGAAGCTGAAAAAGATGAAGTGTTACAGTCGATGGTGGATCCTGTGATCACCATAAATGATAAAGGGCAGGTTTTAACATTTAACAAAGCGGCGGAGGCTGCATTTCAATATCACGCTGATCATGTGATTGGAAAAAATGTGAAAATGTTGATGCCCGATGAGTTTGCGATGCATCACGATACTTTTATATCTAATTATATGACGACAGGGCATAAGCAAGTCATTGGTATTGGGCGACAGGTCTTTGGGCAGCGTGCCGATAGCAGTGTTTTTCCAATGCACCTATCTATCAGCGAGCTTCCTCTCATGCCAAATGGTGTAAGGCGGTTTATTGGTAACTGTGTTGATCTTACTAATATTAAAGAAAAAGAAGAGCAACTGAGGCGGTCAATGAAAATGGACGCACTCGGTAAACTGACCGGTGGAATTGCTCATGATTTTAACAACCTGATTGGTATTATGCTTGGTTACAGCGACATAATTTTAATGCAAGAGTCTTTAGATGAGGATATTCAAAGTCATGCTAAAGCAATTGTTAAAGCGGGGGAGCGGGCCACCAATTTGACGCAAAAGCTGCTGAATTTCTCAAGAAAAGAAAGTGAGCTCACAGAAATATTTTGTTTGAATAATGCATTATTGGATAGCCGCGAGTTATTAGAAAAATCACTTAAAGCGGATGTTAAATTAGATTTCTCTTTACATGAAGAATTGCCCAATGTCAGAGTTGATAAGCATGACTTTGATGACATGATATTGAATTTAGTTATAAACAGTGTGCACGCGATTGAAGAAGCAGGTATTGTGACTGTGGCGACGTCAATACACTGGTATCAAAATGACTTTATTAGTGCCTCCCCTAGCTTACATGTGAGGTGTGATGTTGCCGATACGGGGGTGGGCATTCCAAAAGAGTACTTAGATAGTATTTTCGATCCTTTCTTTTCTACAAAAGGGGACAAGGGCACTGGCTTAGGCTTGAGTCAGGTTTATGCATTTATCCAGCGTAGTAAAGGACAAGTTGAAGTAAAAACCAGCGAACAAGGGACGCAATTCTCAATTTACTTTCCTGTAATCGATTCAGAGATAAAGCAAAGCAAAGAAGTAAATATCGCATCACATCAGGTAAGCCATAAACTTAGTAAGATCTTGGTTGTTGATGATGAGTTGTCACTTGCCGATGTGGTTGCCAAACTGCTGCGCCAGGCTGGGCACCAAGTCGATATTTTTGAAAGTGGCACTGAAGCACTTCAGGCCATGGAAGTGACACAGTATGATTTACTTATTTCGGATGTGTTAATGCCTGAGTTAAATGGGTTTAGCCTGGCTAAAAGAGCTGCAGCAAAATACCCAGATATTAAAATTCAAATGATAAGTGGGTATGTGGATATTGAACAAGTAACGGACTTTAATCCAAATTTATATGAAAGCTTACTGCGAAAGCCGTTTCGCCCACAAGAGTTACTCAATAGAGTGGCACTGTTGAGCTCAAAATAGCTCAGGCTTTGTGGTGTTTAAATCGATATGCGTGTCGCTTTCAGGCGCTGATACTTTTTCCATGGCAAAGTACTTGTCAGTTTGCTCAATGACACTGGTCAGGTTGGACTTAAGCAAGTCCATTTTTGGTTCAAGGGCACTGAGTTTTTTTGCCTCTTTGGCTATCAAGTTAGCAATAAAAAGTTCTTGCTCCTCGGTTAAGTCGAGGATATGAAAGCTTGAAGATATTTGCTGGTTTAGGTCATTAGTTACATCAAGGATTAAGCTTTTATATTCGTCAGAAATGTTTTGCAATGAGCTTATACCGCTAGAAATGTTTAACACGATTTTCTCCATCGCTTGTTGTCGGCCCAAATCTAGTAGTTTGGATTCAACGCCTTCGATAATGGCGACGGAGATATCTTGTATTGCACCGCTTTCTTCGGGTGATTCAGGCATGTTTTTAATTAAAAAAGACACACTTTTTTCGTTTACAATCAACCTCCTACCGAAGTTGTGTAAACGGCCCTTTGTGCACAGTAGCTCAAAAATATTTTGCTCAATTGGACTAATTTGTGTCCCAGCGGGCCCGTAAAAATCCATTTGCTCTTGCTTTATCATGATGCTGCTGAGCATGCCTAGTTGCTTCATCGTCGAAAAAAACTGATTCACGACTTGCTGTAGATCATTGCATTGATTAAGCAGTTTAAAAAACTGCATGACTAGGCTGTAGTGTGAAGCCTGCTGCATTGATGACATGGCAAGAGTTATTGATTCTTGCTCACTGGCTTTAAGCAGGGTCTGCGATTGAATAAACTCACTGACTTTTTGCACTTTAGTGACCAGCTCTTTCATTTGAAAAGGCTTAGCAATGAAGTCATCTGCGCCCACATCAAAGGCACGTAGTCTCATATCCAAGTTATTGTATCCAGAGACTAAAAACACCGCGCAGTTAGTTGGTGATAGTTCGGTCTTAATTTTTTCGCATGCCGCTAATCCGTCTATACCAGGCATGCTGATATCCATTAAGACCACTTGAGGGGTAAAATTGTCGAGGATGTCGTAAGCCTCACTGGCCGATGCTGCCTGTTCACACACAAAGAAAGGTTTTAATGCTGCGCTTATCATGTCTCTTACTGCTTGCTCATCGTCAACTATGAGCACCTTTGCTTTGTCTGCCATCGTACACCTACTCCTGCGCTGAATCGTACTGGATAGTTAAACTTATTAACTCTACATCAGCATAGTGTACAACGGTATAATCTGCTAAGTATTCAGAATTGATTATTGAATTAATTATTTATGCTAGATATATAAAAGATTGCGAGTTTTTGGTTAAAAGGTGCTTGAGGATATAAACAATTTACTTAAAGAGGAAGGCGGTGGATTGGATTGTGTAAGGGAGTGAGCACACTTATGCTCACTCAAGTTGGTGCTTAGTACTCTAGTTGGCCACCATTATTGATAAAAGTGACGTACTCTTGCCAAAGGTCCTCTACACCTCTGCCTAAAATCTGTTGGAAAGCGGCATCAAAAGACCAAGTATAATTTCCTAAATCTTTTGCCGCTTTATTAAATTTGTATAGGAAGTCAGGATCGTGTGTGACACGGACATAGTGTAAAAAGAACCCTGTGGTGGTGTAACCACCTAGCCATTTTTTAGGGTCGTTTACATTAGGCGTACGTGTTTTGTGAAGACCTTCTCCAATTCTGACTGCATCCGCAAGTCCTTCAGTATAAGCCCAATAAGCTTTACCATCGCCGTAATTATCATGAGTTAGCGGTGAATTGTTGTAACCGTGGGTGACTTCATGAGATAAAATACCATCAATCTCATTGCGGATCGCAGCGTCTGAATTACCGTTGTCACGGTAAATTTTCTCAAGGTGGCTCGTACTCACGACTATGGTCATTTCACCAGAACCATCTTGGCCCATCTTGTATGCAACAAACTCATTACCCCAATGATCTTTTGCTCTAAGTTCGAATTGAAGGTTTCTGAAGCGATTGGACTCGACAGAGTCGCGGTAAAGTATTTTTGCTACATCCACGCAGCGATTTGCCATATGGCCAGCAGGATCTGAGATGATGCGTTTGAATAAAATAGCCCCTTGAGTTTGAGGGTCGACATCAACAAAGCTCACTTGTGGCTTTTTCCATTCACCTGTAGGAGGAGTGGTTGTTTCTTCCTTAATATTAATGGTGTAGCTGGTATTTGAGTAACCATATACTGAGACATATACGTCATTACCTTGTAATGTACATGATTCATTGGCATGGGGTGTGGTGCTGCTGCAGTCAAATAACTGGGTTGTTGGCTGAGCTGCGCGTCGCATATATAAATCAGCGTCTCCATTACCCGTTGTTGTCGCAATCACTTTTCCTGCAACATTAAATGGACCAAAATGCTGCCACTGGCCTGCGTTTAAACTATTACTTTGCGATATAGGTAAAGTGATCGGTGGTGTGATGTCAGCTGAAAACATCTCGATTTCAGCAAGTTGTAAAATATTTGCGCCCTTGGTTGATGAAATATCAACTTTGACAAACGAAAAACTCTGTGGATTTGCAACATTAAACTGCTTTGTTTGATGGCGAGCACTAAAAGATTGATTGTAACGTGTATCCAGTGTTGTCCAGTTTACGCCATCATTAGACCCTTGTAATTGCCAATCTTGTGGATCACGATTTGGCGCATCATTGGCTGAAGTGAGCGTGTATGAAGTTATAGTTTGCGGTTGTGCAAATTGATAACTTATCCATCCTGACGAGGTGAAAGTCAGCCATTTGCTGTACTTGTTATCATCAAATGCTTTAATTCGGCCTTCAAAGTCACCATTTTCGCCTGATGCGCGGATGGCATTTGGATTATCTGAAGTGAGGTCTGTTTGTGCAATGGCTGCGGTCGATAATAATGCGCCAAGTAAACATGCGAGTTTGGTTTTATTTAAGGCATTGTGTGTAATTAGTGATTTCATGTGTATCCAACCCTTGTATCGTTCCAATAATTGATTGTGGCTTGTTCCCTTATTAATTTTGACTTAAGTGATGTTTTTTATTTTTATGAACTCATTTCATGTCAAAAATAATTGGAACGGTTTAAATAATTGGTTGTATTTTAAACTTTGTCAAAGGTTTTTTTACGGTTTTGTAACTATTTGGTATGCTAGTTGTTCAATTTGATCGAAGTTTTTGAATTGTTTTTTATGGGTGTAAGTTTATTTTTTGATTATTTTATTCATGCGCTATATATAAAAAAGCACTATTTTTCAGTGCGATAAAATAGACAGTCATTTACAAGGAGAAAGGTAATTTATAAAATTGAATGAAAGAAATTAATTGTCATTTCATGAGTGTAAAGAAATGAAAATAGTGGGAGTATAAAATGAACTGGAGTATCGAACAGGGGAGCATTGATGAGGTTATTGAGATCGAAAATCAAGTGCCTGAGTTTGTAACGCCAAAAACGCGAGCATTGATAGAAGCGCGTTTACAAAATAAAAAAACACTATTGCTAGTTGCCAAAGTAGATGGTCAGCCGGTCGCGTATAAGCTGGGTTATGCTTTGGATGAAAAACACTTTTATAGTTGGTTAGGCGCTGTTGTTCCTGAGTTTAGAGGAGCTGGGATCGCACAAGCCTTGTTGAATGAGCAGGAGCGCTGGTGCACTTCACTGGGCTATGGAGCCATTAGTGTTAAATCAATGAATAGATTTAAGAATATGCTAATGATGCTTTTGAAAAACAATTATCAAATCGTCGCGTGCCATCCACTAGAAGATGGCACGGATAGCAAAATTCATTTTTTAAAGCAGCTATAACTTACGATTAGAGCGCTGAGGCTTTTTCGATGGTTGTGTGATAGTTTTCTTTTCAAAATAGTAATTTACCAATAGCGCGAGACAAATAATGCCGCTGCCGATTAGTAGTGATAATAAATCGGCTTGACGGTTCCAGATCAGAAGGTTTACCAGCACGCCTGCGGGTATAAGTACATTGTTCATTATGGCGAGAGCGCCAACAGAGACAAGCGTAGCGCCCTTATTCCATAAGAAATAACCTAGTCCTGATGCAACTAATCCGAGGTAAATGAGAATTCCCCACTGCAATTGAGTCGTAGGCAACTTTTCACTATTACCTAATATCATGTAACTTAAACCAGTAACAATAAGTGCACCAAAAAAGAAAAAGCCAAAGCAAGTGTGTTGAGGGGGGAGCGCGTTACCCTTGGGTAGCCTTTGATACAATACCTGACCTAGTGCAAAGCAAAAATTTGCCCCCTGTACCAACAGTAAACCAGTCCAAAAATCTTCGTTTACCTGTGCTTGGCGTATGGTTATAGCCCCCGCAGTTGCGAGCAATGCAACAAATAGATAGTGAAGGTGCAGCTTTTTCTCTATCAAGTCATTGATGATGGTGATGTAAACCGGCGTCATAACGGTAAAGAGCAGGACCTCTGGCACACTTAAATATAAAAAGGAGTGATAATAAAAGCCATACATCAAACCAATTTGGATTGCGCCAATTGCCATTAATTGCAATGCGACACGCGGTGTAACACCAGAAGGTCTCGTAAAAGGCAAAAATATCAGTAAGGCGATAGCAACACGACTAAAAGCCGCAAACCAAGAGTCGACTTGACCGGCGAGATAGACCCCAATCAAACTAAATGAAAAGGCCCAAAGTAGAGTGACAAAAGAAAGGTATTGCATAGTATCCGGTTTGAGTTTTTGTCTATGGTAAAAGGTCACCAGGGATAAATCGAGCGATTAGCACAAAAAGTTAAAATTTATTGAGGGCCCGTTTTGCACTTAGCCATACTGATGCTGATTCATCGATAATAACGAACTAATTAACCGTTATAATATGATTTTAATTTACTACCTAGTCGCTACAATGAAGTTGTTTTCACATTTATCCCTTTCATGATTACCCATGATGTGTTAAAGGCCACCATTTTTATGGTGGCCTTTTTATTTGCATGGAGAGTTCATGGAGGGGTTTTCCTTCATTTCACACTTTTTTACATATCAACGAGTTTTTGTTCATCATACGCTAAACTTCAAACTTGCATTCTTTGCATCAGATGACATCGATAATGTCTTTTAGAAAATATCTGTAGTAGCGAGGAGTATAATATGAAGCGGTTATTTGTTATGGGATTGATACTGTCAATTGCTTACCTGTCGGGCTGTGCATCTATGGGGTCGGGTGATAATGTCCAAAAGCGTGCGCAAATAATAAAGATGAAAAACGATACCCTGTCGCAGCTCTATAAAGAAAAGCCAGATACTCGAGCGCAGTTACGTTCAGCTGTCGGTTATGCGGTGTTCTCAAATGCCAACATTAACTTACTATTGGTGTCTGCTGGAACAGGCTATGGGGTTGTTAAAAATAACCAAACAGGGCAATTCACATATATGAATATGGCCGAAGGTGGTGTGGGCTTAGGTCTTGGTGTTAAAGATTACCGTTTAATTTTGGTTTTTCATACTACAGAAGCGCTTAATGACTTTGTCAGTAATGGCTGGACATTTGGCGGTAACGCTGATGCAGCTGCAAAAGCATCTGATAAAGGAGCTGCCATTCAAGGTGAGGTTTACTACGGAGGCATGTCGGTTTATACGCTGACGCAGAGTGGCTTGGCTTTACAGGCGACCGTCAAAGGTACTCGGTTTTGGCCTGATAGCTCTCTGAATTAAACAGTTTAAAAGCGAGACAGTAAAAAAATCGTATAAAGCTAATATCAGCATAAACGTATTTTTTATAAGATTTCGCTTTTTGTTCTTGTGAGCTAAACAAGTATTCGCTATAAACAACGTAAGCATGTGTAAATATTTATAGAGGGTTACGTGTTTAAGGAAATTGACGACCTCAGTGATAGCTTAGTCTTGATCGTAGAGGACTCGGCATTAACGCAAAAAGTGCTAGGTGCTTGTCTTGATGGGTTGTGCCGTGTAGATGCCGTCGACAGCGCGGAAGAGGCGATTAATTATTGTCTTAAATCGCCACCGGATTTGATTTTAATGGATTGGATCCTTGGTGGCATGACGGGCCTAGAAGCGTGTAAAAAAATCCAAGCAATGGATGAACTCAACGACATCCCTATCATATTTGTCACGTCTAATACCAATGAAAATCAACAAGAGTTATGTTGGGATGCGGGCGCAGTAGACTTTTTAGGAAAGCCGATTGTTGCTAGGACTCTGGTTAATCGAGTTAGAACTCACCTTAAGTATAAACGCCAAACAGATATCTTAAAGCAATACTCTTTTTTTGATGGTCTCACTGAAGTGTTTAATCGACGCTACTTTGATATGGAGTGTAAACGCTTGTTTAGGCAAAACTTACGGCAGCAACAATGCTTAGCCGTAGTTATGCTTGATATTGACTACTTTAAGTTGTTCAACGATGAATATGGGCATTTGCAAGGAGATGATGCACTCAAAGAAGTGGCAAAAGTTGCCGTTAAAATGGTAAATCGCCCTCTAGATAGCGTGTTTAGATATGGCGGTGAAGAATTCGCGGTTTTATTGCCCAATACCAGTGACGATGGCGCCCTAAAGATAGCGCAGTCCATTGTACATGCGGTAAGAGGGCTTGAGATCCCACACGGTAAGTCTGAGTTTGACGTGGTCACAGTGAGCGCAGGTGTCGCTGTTGGAAAGTACGGTGTCTATGACAATGTCGAAGAGTTAATTCAAAAAGCAGATGAAGGCTTGTATATGGCAAAGTCTAATGGCAGAGATCAGGCATTTTTATTTAATGAAAATTAAGGCGTAGAAGGTGCAATTCGCGTGATTGCACCTTTTAGGTTGTGACTTTACATATTAAATAACAAGGCAGATACAGCGAGTAATCCAACGCTAAGTACGAAATAAGTACTTAATTTCCCCTTGTACTTTTGCAGTGCTGGTACTTTGTAAATCGCAATGGTCGGCATGACAAAAAGGATTAATGCGATAATTGGACCTGATATTGCGCCCATCATATCTAAAATACTTGGGTTGATAACTGCACACACCCAAATAGAGATAAACATTAATACCACGCCAAGTTTATCAGCTGCTTTATAGCTCATTGACGTCTGTTTGGTTACCAATCCATTAAAGCTCTCTCTCGCGCCTAAGAAGTGTCCTAGGAATGATGAGGTGATAGCAATGAAAGCGACGAGTGGCCCAAGTGTTTCAATGAATGGGTTGTTGTATACGTTTGCAAGGTAAGACAGTACAGACACATTCGCTTCTTTCGCTTCAGCCATTTGCGCTGGTGTCAGTGAAAAAATACAAGAGAATACAAAAAGTAATACGAAAGCGATGAGCATAAGAGCTGTGTTTCGCAAAATAGCTTCAGCCTTGATTGTCGCTTCTGATTTGTAGTGTCTACGCTGTGTATTGGCGAAGCTAGAAATTGCTGCAGCATGGCTGAATGAGAAGACAACAATAGGAACAGACAACCATAAAGTTTCTGTCAATGAGCCTACATCAGGTGTGGTAATAGCTGGTAATTGCCAGTTAGGTATTAAATATAAAGACAAAAATAACAAAACACCTACTAATGGGTAGACCAGAATCGCAAACGCTCTAAGTAATAATTTTTCTCCCCCCAACATAATGGCAATCATACCCGCCACTAGCACACCAGATAGTAATACTCTTGGTAAAGACTGCATTTCTAGTTGGTTGACCATGAAGCTGTCCACTGTATTGGTCAGTCCCACACCGTATATAAGTAAAATAGGGAAGATTGAGAAGAAATATAGGAGTGAAATCAAGCGACCACTGGTTGAGCCAAAGTGCTCTTCAACGACGTCAGTGAAGTCTGAATCACTTTTGTTTGAAGACAACACGAATCGTGCAAGTCCTCTGTGTGCTAAATAAGTCATGGGGAAAGCAAGTACAGCCATGATCAATAGCGGCCAAAATCCACCAATACCGATATTAATAGGTAAGAATAAAATACCTGCGCCAACGGCTGTACCAAATAGACTTAGCACCCAATTGGTATCATGTTGGGTCCAACCCGATTGATTGGTGTTTACCATGTTACTGGTATCCCCCGCTTGTGAATGACTCATACTTGTTGTCCTACGTTTTTTAATTTTAATCGCGCGGATGATATAGAAATTCACTTCTTGATGCATGTTTATTCGGTTTGTTTGGTTGTTTTTTATTCATGGTGAGGCTTTTGCGGTTAATAAGTATTCACAATGGTGTTGGTGGGTATGTACAAATTTGAATTGACGAGCACCTGTATTGGGGTGCCATGATAAGGAGTCGTAAAGTTACTCAATACTTGATTGACAGGGTATTACGATAGCTACGAGCGTAAAAATGCTGATTATGCTAGGTTTTCTGATAAAGACGAAAAAGAAAGCTGGTGCATATTTATTTATTAGCAAATCCTATTTAATGAAATCAGATAGATATAGTTAATATAAATATTTTTAATAAATGATGATTTTATTCATAACTTTTTATTTTTGTTAAGTTGGTATCTTAATTGCGTTATTCTTAGGTGCTATTATATAAAATTATGCAGTGTTAATTTTATTTTTGTTAGTGGTTTTAGTTTATGGTTTATTCATTGTTTGTTTTATCACTTATTTGGTTTTGTTTTATTCTTTTTAAGAAAACAGGAGTGTTTTTTAAGTGATCGCAGTTATATGTGAAATTAGTTTGAACGGTCTAATAATTGAGCTTTCTGAGATAGGGTGAATTGCTCAGGAGCTTTCGATTAATACTCGTGCAACTGCGTCGTTGGTTGTCAATTTCTTTATTGCAAGTATTACACTTTTACACATTCCCTGACTGATTCCTACACCGAGTTTAACTATGATTTACCCATCAAACATGATTGGGGAAAATAATGAAAAAGCTTTTAACAATTACAGTAGTAGCACTTTTGGCTAGTGGCTGTGCACATCACAATAACGTTAGACCAGCGCAAGATGGCAAGCATTATGTTAATTTGACCGCAGAAACAAGACAAAAAGCCGGAGAAGAAGCATTAGATCAAGCTAATTATTACTGCAGTGAAAATGGCGATACTCGTGCTTACATTATTAATGAAACCATCACTTATATGGGCTCAATGCCTGAACAAGAATATTTAAAAAATCGCAATTTGGCTGAAGCTGTTGAAGTGGCTGGTGCGGGCATGTCAATTTTAGGCGGTGGTCATGTGGATGACGTAGGTACTGCTATGTGGATCGGTGGTGGTATTGCGGAGGACTCAATGGGGGAGCCATATCAAATAAACTTATCCTTTAGCTGCAAGTGATGAGCGGTTTTTTATTTTACTATTTAGTTTTAGTTCTTTTATGTATTACTTTTTGGCGGGTGTTACTAAATAAGAAGTAGCGCCTGCTTCTCTCTAATTTTTAATAACTCATTTGATAGACTCTTCTGCACCTTTAATATACTCACATTAATTTAAATACCTTTATTGCAAGTTATCTAATGCATTGTTATGTTCTATCTAAATTGATGGAATATTAAATTACAAGGCCATAACAATGATTAAAATAACAGCCTTTATCAGTCTTGCTATTTTACTACAGACATATTGTGCTTCTGCAAACATAGTCGCGCCCGCAGTGTCCAAGCATGTCGATGTTGGAGGGGTTAAGCTTTATATAGTTTGCTATGGCGAGGGCACTCCGAGTATTGTCGTCAATTCAGGATTTGGTGGAGCAGGGTCTCAAGGTGGTTGGGAGGAAGTTATCCGGCACATGAGCCCGTCAAACCAAGTTTGCCTTTATGACCGAGCAAATTTAGGGAAAAGTGAGCCCTTTTCTGGCCATTATGACGTTGGAGTCATGGCTAGGCAATTAGGAATATTGCTCAAAAAAGCGCAGGTTCAAACGCCACACATACTAGTTGGGCACTCTTATGGTTCCTATCCGATAAAATTATTTAACCACGCATTTCCAGAGCGTGTTTCGGCGATTTTACTGGTTGACCCGACTCAATACGGCATGTTCAATAATGCCATTGCTAAATGGGCACCAGATCAAGACACTTATTCAGCCAGCTTTACTCAGCGCATGCAGGACGAGCTATCTGGATGGCATAATCCAGATCAAAACTCTGAAAAAGTTGATTTAAAGGCCAGCGCTCAGTTAATAAAAGACAGTAAGGATTTTGGTGATACGCCGTATGTTTTACTGTGGTCTAAAAATGGTGTTTGGCGTGGTGGAGACGCCCCTGATGACTGGCACCCAAAAGCTTGGCAAAGAATGAAGACAATGTACGCTGAAGCGATTGATAAGATGCATAGTTTGTCTTCGGATAAAAAAATTGTTTTTGCAAATACGCCACAGCACAACATTTTTCAATATGAACCGGAGTCAGTTGTTAAGGAACTTCGATACTTACTTGATAAATTAAACCAAGCGCCTGAAAAAAACTGAACGTGCATTTAAACCTTTCTGTTACCTCTGGTCGTCAAAGTTTTTAAATAGGAAAAAACAAGGACAACAAGATGAAAGCTTTAATGATGGCGGCTCTAGCAATATCTT
The DNA here is from genome assembly GCF_030125375.1 of Pseudoalteromonas umbrosa. Lineage (GTDB taxonomy): Bacteria > Pseudomonadota > Gammaproteobacteria > Enterobacterales > Alteromonadaceae > Pseudoalteromonas > Pseudoalteromonas umbrosa. Next base: position 348,887 of record NZ_JASJUU010000001.1, read on the forward strand.
CATTTTATGTTTCTGCAACTGCGTATTACTCCTCGGATTACAAATTTGTGAAAACAACCTCTTTAAGCTTACCTGCAAGCGAACTGGCACAACTAAAAATTGATGCAGGGGCGGGTAGTTTGAAGTTGATTGGAGAAGAGACAGATAAGATTAGTGTCACTGCTGAGATATATCAGTTAAGTGATGGAGGAGATTACTGTTTAGATTTGACTGAGCAAGATAACAAAGCCTTGCTTAAAGCAAATGTTTGCCACCACAGGGAAAATGATACCTTGGTACATCTTTCAATCACTGTACCTCAAAACCTTGTGACTCATATTAAGGACGGCTCTGGGTCAATGAATGTGTCACATGCGAGTATTCAAAGTATAGATGATGGTTCAGGCTCTATCATAATTAAGGATAACCTAATTTCGCTTGAGATAGATGATAATTCTGGCGGTATTGAGGTCTTGAGTGTGCAAGGTGAACTAGATATTGATGATGACTCTGGAAAAATTCTTGTTGAGGACATCAAAGGCAATGTTCGCATAGAAGATGGCTCTGGTAAGGTCGTTGTTGAAAATGTCACTGGTAAAGTCTCAGTCGATGATGGCTCAGGAAGTATCTCAGTGCGCAATGCGCAATCATTCGAGTTAATAGATGATGGTTCTGGCAAGGTTAATTTGAGGAATATCCGCGACCAGCAAAATTAAGTCTTTGTATACAACGCCGCAGACAAGATACTGCGGCGTTTTGTATTGCTACTTCTCTAGCCCAAAAGGGTCATCAATACTATGACTTGGTTCCGTAAACCATTTAGGACCTGACTCCGTGATGTAAAAATGATCCTCAAGGCGAATACCGAATTGGTCGGGAACAACCAGCATGGGTTCATTAGAAAAACACATACCTGGCGCAAGTGGTTGCGGGTTGTCTTTGACTAAATAAGGCAGCTCATGGATATCTAAGCCGATCCCATGTCCTGTTCTATGTGGGCAACCGGGCAGTTGATAATCTGGCCCCAAGTTTTGTTCAGCCAAGTAGGTTCTTGCTGCATAGTCTACATCGCCACAGTTCGCGCCAATGTGCGCTGCATTGAAAGCGTGCAACTGAGCTTGCTTTTCATGGGCCCATATTGCGCGTTGATAGTCTGTTGCTTCACCAAAGACATAAGTGCGGGTAATGTCACTTAGGTAGCCATGCAGTTTACAGCCCGTGTCTATCAATACGACATCGCCTTTTTTAAGTGTTTGGGGCTCCTTTACACCATGTGGAAATGATGTCGCTTTGCCAAATAACACGATACAGAAGTAACTGCCTGTAGCACCAACCTTTTTGTGTGCTTGCTCTATAAATGCTTCCACTTCTGTGGTGGTGATACCTTCATGCAATATGGAGGCCGCTGCTTTTTGCACTGCCAAGGTCATATCCATTGCGCGTTGAATTAAGGCAAGCTCATTGTCTGACTTATGCATGCGGCAATGGCCTGTAACACATTGCCCATTCATGATTTTTAATGCTGAGTTTTCTTTTTGAATGCCATCTACAGTAAAAAAGGCCGTGCTTTCATCGATTGCTAAGGTCGCAGAGTCTGGCAAGCCCAGTTCGGTTAACGCATGCCCAAGTAGCTGATATGGTGATTGCTCTTCTTGCCAAGCATATACTTTACCTTTGATGATTTGATAATCACTGATGGTGCCTAATTCAAAAAATGGTGCAATGAAACATACATCGCCTTGAGCCGGAAGTATTGCACCAACAAGCCGCTCACTGGCCGACCAGCTTAAACCCGTAAAATACTTTAAGTTTGTACCTGCATTTAGGTATAACGCATCAATATTTTGTGCGCGCATGTAAGCTTGTGCTTTTTGCATCCTCCCACGATATTCATCCGCTGCAATGGGGTGTGCATCTTGGGTCATGTCTTTGAGATTGGCAAGAGCCGCTTGTTTGGTTTGAAAACCGATACCTATCATAACTGTATCCTATTTAGTTTTATCAAGCATTACTGAAAACGCGCAATACTGTAGGGGGTAATATCAAATACTGTTGGCTTATTTGCAACCAAGTTTGCGATGAGTTCACTGGTGATAGCGGCCTGTGTTAAACCCAAATGTTGATGGCCTAGTGCGAATAAAATATTGGGATGCGTTGGCGCTTGGCCTATCACAGGTAATGAGTCGGGCAGTGAAGGTCTGGGGCCCATCCAGTGTTCGCCTTGCTCTACATGGTTGAACTTTTTCAGCAGCGCTTGAGCATGGGTCAATAAAGATGCTGCACGTGCATAAAATGGCGGTCTGTGTAAGCCTGCAAATTCGACAGTGCCAGCTAACCTGAGACCTGCTTGCATCGGTGTCATAATGAATTGTCGATCTGCAGAGGCAACGGGGCGACTGAGTGCATGGTTACTAAGCATATTATGATAACCCCGCTCGGCTTCTATCGGTAACTTATAGCCTAATTGCTGGCAAAGTTGTTTGCTCCAAGCTCCAGCACATATAATGACCTTGCTAAAGTGTTTTGATTTTCCAAGAGAGTCGATGACACTCGAGTTATGTTCATGTTGAGCGACCTCTGCAACAGATTGCTGTACAAACTGACCACCTAAGCGAATAAACTCTTTATATATGTGCATTGATAGCTTTAACGGATCAGGGCTGTGTCCTACCTCAGTGAAAAGCAGGGCATAACGCACAGTGTCACTGATTTGAGGCTCTAATGCCGCGATAGCAGGTTTATCTAGCAATTCAACTTTTACCCCATTTGCAAGATAAGCTTGGTGGATTTTTTTTATTGCACCCAAATCGTAATTTTCAAAGGTGAGTAAACTGCCTTTACAGATGATATGCGCATTAAAATTATCTCCTAAAAGGCGTTTGTATGCTTCAAGGGCGGCTTGGTTAAGGGCTTTTAGTGCTTTTGTGTGACGTGTGTAACGCGGTGTAGGCATATTTGCACAAAATCGGGCAAACCATGGCAAAGCTTGTAATAGATATCGCCAGTCAATTCTTAAAGGACTTAGCTTGTCGAATAGCATACTAGGCAACTTTTTAAGTAGAGCGCGGTCGGCAAGTGGAAAAACTTGCTCAGTCGCAAAGTGACCAGCGTTTCCTTTCGAACATTGAGTGCCGATCCCTTTGGGATCAAACAGGGTCACTTGGTAGCCCAGCTGTTGTAGCTGCAGGGCATTACACAAACCTACGATACCTGCGCCTACGACTGCAATAGTTAAATCTTTCTTCATATTCTTTTCTCTATTTGCGATTGCATTTCTTTGATTTTTATCGGCTTAGCTTGATTTTAAACACTTTTTTATATTACTAATCATGGTCTTACGTCATTTTCTCAGCGTTGGTGAGAACCCATTTATACTTTTCAAGAATTGCATATTGATTATTGTATACAATATACCTATAGTAAAAAAAAGCAACAAACATAACAGAGGAAAAATAATGATCGTAGATTGGCAAGGGGTGTATCCCGCAGTAACCACACAGTTTAATGAAGATGAGTCAATTAACTTTGAAACAACCAAGGCCATGATCAACTCACTGATTGAAGAGGGCGTGCATGGCATTATTGTCCTCGGGACAGTCGGCGAAAATTGCGCATTGCGTGCAGAGGAAAAGCGACAAGTTTTAAGTGCAGCGAAAGAGGTTGTGGCCGGTAGAGTGCCTTTACTTGCCGGTGTGGCTGAGACCACCACCGCATTGGCAGTTGAGTTTGTTCAAGACGCCGAGCAATTAGGTGCTGAAGGTTTTATGGTGCTACCTGGGATGGTTTATCGCTCTACAGAGCGTGAAGCAATTTATCATTATCAACAGGTTGCTCGAGCAACTTCCTTACCTATTATGATTTATAACAACCCAATTACGTATGGCGTCGATGTATCAATTGAAGGCATGCGCACGTTAGCGGCAGAGCCAAATATTGTCTCAGTTAAAGAGGCCACAGAAGATACACGCAGAATAAGTGAATTAATCTCTGCATTTGGTGAGCGGTTCGTTATTTTTGGTGGCGTGGATGATGTTGCCCTAGAAAGTTTAATGTTGGGTGCAACTGGCTGGATCTCCGGTTTAACAAATGTGTTTCCCCGCGAGTCAGTGGCAATTTATAAGTTGGCGCAACAAGGTAGGTTTGCTGAGGCCACCGAAATCTGGCGCTGGTTTTTACCGTTACTCCGCTTAGATACAGTGCCAACCTTAGTTCAGTGTATTAAATATGCTGAACAACTTGCTGGACGTGGGAGTGAAAAGACGCGTTCACCACGTTTGAGTTTGACTGACAGTGAAAAAGCGTACGTGAGTCGATTATATGATGAAGCGATGACCAATCGTATCGACCTCACTAAATACAATCTTGATTAAGGATGATTGCAATGAACAGGGGTACATTTTTTTGTATTGATGGCCACACCTGTGGCAACCCTGTGCGCCTTGTTACCAGTGGCCACCCAAACCTTCGGGGGGCCACAATGGCAGATAAGAGGCAGCACTTTTTATCCGAGTTTGATTGGATCAGAACCGCTTTGATGTTTGAGCCCAGAGGGCACGATATGATGTCTGGTGCTTTTTTATATCCTCCTTGTAGCGATGATGGTGATATCAGCATTTTGTTTATTGAAACTTCGGGGTGCTTGCCTATGTGTGGACATGGCACGATAGGCACTGTCACTTTTGCGTTGGAGCACGGTTTGCTGACACCTAAAGAGCCGGGGCTTGTCAAAATTGATACGCCTGCTGGTCGAGTCGATGCCAGATATGAATTGCATCAAGGCAAGGTGAAATGGGTGAAGTTGATCAATGTTCCGGCTTTTGTCGCTCATACCAATGTGCAAGTGGATATCAAGGAGCTTGGAGTATTGACGGTTGATATTGCTTATGGCGGTAACTTTTACATTATTGTAGAACCCCAGGGTAGGTATAAAGGAATAGAGCATACGGACGCTGATACATTAATTAGGCAGGCTCGAGATATACGAGACGCAGTTAACGAACAAGTTGACTGTATTCACCCCCAGAACCCAAATGTTTTTGGTGCCACACATGTACTTTGGACAGGTAATCCGAAAAGTCCAAAAGCACATGCCGCTAATGCGGTTTTTTATGGAGACAAAGCCATAGATCGCTCCCCATGTGGGACGGGCACAAGCGCACGTATGGCGCAGTTATTCAGCAAAGGGCAATTGGAGCTTCAAAAGGACTTTATTCACGAGAGCTATATAGGCAGTCAATTTATTGGCCGTGTTGAGGCGGTAACAGAAGTTGCTGGTAAAGCGGCAATCCGGCCAAGTATTCAAGGTTGGGCTGTGAGCACGGGTACCAATTGTATTACCGTGGATGACGATGATCCTTATGCATTCGGATTCCAAGTGATATAGCAACGCAATTCATATTAATAAACACAGGAGATCATCATGGTATTTAGCGGGTTGAGCTATATTGCAGGGGATTGGCAAAAGGGTTCGAGCAATGAGGTTTTTAAGGGGTTCTGCCCCGGAACAAATGAGTACTTACCAACAGCATTTTATGAATCATGTGAGCAGCTTGTACACCAAGCGGTTATGTCCGCAGCAGCGGCATTTAAGCCATATCGCGCTATTTCTAATTATCAGCGCGGTGAGTTTTTAAATACAATTGCAGATGAGATTCTGGCATTGGGTGATGAACTCATCGAAACCACCATGCTAGAAACAAATTTTCCTAGACAGCGGCTAGAAGGAGAGCGGGGGCGTACAGTTAATCAGTTACGAGCGTTTGCTGAGGTGTTAAATCAAGATCTGAGCCCACTGCATTTGACTGTTAGTGAAGAGGCAGAGGACGATAGACAGCCTATTGCCAAACCTAAAACTAGGCTAACACATATTCCGATTGGCGTGGTTGCGGTATTTGGTGCATCAAATTTTCCTTATGCGTTTTCTACACTGGGTGGCGACACAGCAGCGGCGCTTGCGGCAGGTTGTCCTGTTGTTGTTAAAGCACATCCTGCGCATCCCGCAACCAATGAGTTGATGACGCGAGCCATTGATCGAGCGATTAAGCAATGCGGTATGCCAAGTGGATTATTCTCTATGCTGCAAGGCAGCCAACATTTACTGTCACATCAACTAGTAAGTGAGTCCAATATCAAAGCAGTCGGTTTTACTGGATCGCTGGGTGCAGCCAGCGCTTTATTAGACACGATTAACCAACGAGTGGAGAAGATCCCTTTTTACGGTGAGCTTGGTAGTGTAAATCCGCAAATTGTATTAAAACAATATGCTGCTCAGCATGGCGCTGCGCTGGCAAAGCAATTGGTCAGTTCAATGGTCATGGGCCACGGTCAGTTCTGTACAAGCCCAGGTGTGTGGTTGGTCCCAGATGACGCGCATTATTTTGAACAAGCCGCGACCGGTGCTGTTGAGCCAAGTCCGTCAGACACATTATTAACGCCGAGTATTCAAAAGGCATTTAAGCATGCGACGGCATATTTGGAAGCACACCCTAATGTCACCTTGTTGGCAAAAGGTGAGCAAAGCAAGGATTATCATGCTTGTGTGCAGCTATATGCCTGTGCCGCGAGAGACTTCATTGACGATACTCAGCTTCAAGAAGAAGTATTTGGTCCTTGTGCCATGTTAGTGAGATATCGCAATGATGAAGAACTCGAGCAGGTCGTGGATGTGCTTGCAGGTCAATTGACCGCCAGTGTTTATGGTGAGGCGAGCGAATTACAGCAAAAAAGCCACTTGATTGACGCGCTGAGCTACAAGGTTGGGCGAATTATTTACAACCAAGCTCCAACAGGGGTTGAAGTGTGTATGTCGATGAATCATGGAGGTCCATTTCCATCATCCACAGATGTGAAAAGTACGTCTGTAGGTACAAGGGCACTACTGAGGTTTTTAAGACCGCTCTGTGTACAAGGGCAAATACTTTAGGTAACTAGGTATCAAGCTCTGTGTCGTTATGGGCTTGATACTTATCAGACAAATATGGCTTTCATCTGGTCTGCGTGCATTTTCAATTTAGCCACGTATAATGTAACTCACTGTAAATTTATGATTAACCCCATGGCGATTGTACATAAAACTAGAACTCAACTTGTTGCCGAAGCGATTAGAGATAAGATTTTAAGCGGTGAAATTAAAGCCGGAGAGCCTTTGCGCCAAGCCGCACTAGCAGAAGAGCTTAATGTGAGCCGTATCCCCGTTCGCGAAGCTTTATTACAATTGGAAGCTGAAGGGTTAGTTAATTTTGAAGCACATAAAGGGGCAACTGTGACAAGCCTCAGTGCTGAGCAAATAGACGAAATATTTGACCTGCGCGCTTTGCTTGAGGCTGAGCTGCTTAGCCACTCCATCACACACTTAACAAACCGTGATTTGCTTGAAGCAGAAGCCATCTTAGCAGATCTGGAAGACGCCATTGCTGCTGGAGATTCGCAGTTGGCAACAGGCAAGCTCAATGCTGAGTTTCATGATAAGTTATACGCGCGTGCAAATAGACCTCAAACACGGGAGCTTGTTGCGGTATACAGTAAAAACTCAGAGCGCTATGTACGAATGCACATCTTACTTGCTGGCGGTATTAATACTGCACCTGAGGAGCATAGAAAGTTACTACAGCTTTGCCGCGACAAAGATATTACGGGTGCATGTGATTATTTAAAGCATCATATTTTAAGTGCCAAAGACGGCATTAAAGCATTGTTATTAAAACTCGAAGCAGATGCTTAGTCAGTTTGGCAAGCCATTTATCTCAGCTTGATGAGTAAAATGGCTCCTCCCATCATCTCTTCTTTTGTTGGCTTTATTACTGCCAGATCCCCACACTCATCTCAGATGTAAAACCCGGACCAAACGCGGCGAGTAAGCTAGTTTCTCCTTTTGTTGCATGTTCAAATGTTCGCCTTAAAACATCAATAACCGCGACACTTGAGGTATTGCCAGTTTCTGCAAGGCAAGCCCGTGAATGCTTGACTTTGTCAGGGGCTAGGTCAAGACAGCGTTCTAGTTCATCTAAAATTCGTCTACCTCCAGTGTGAAATATCGTATTGTCTACATCGTTAGCATCTATTTCTAATTTATCTTGGCAAAATGATTGTAAGTAGGGCGCAACGTGTGGAATTGAATGCATCACGTCTTTATCGAGCGAGAACTTAAAGCCTTTATCGGTGAGCTGGTATTCAATGTACGGCATGGTGTCTTCAATTGTAACGCTTTGATTATGGGTTAACCTGAGCCCTGATATTTGATCGTCGCCACGCATCACCACGGCTGCCGCACCATCTGCAAATAACGAATTGCTTATAAAATCTTGTAAACGCCCGGCTTCTTTGTGAAAACAAAGTGACGAAGTTTCTACACAGACAATTAATACGTTTCTATCAGGGCGGTGCTCACAATACTCAAATGCACGTCCTATGGCTGATGCACCTGCAACACAGCCTAGTTGTGCAATTGGGATTTGTTTAGTATCGGGTCTAAGTGACAGACGGTTGATGAGATGTGCTGTGAGGGAAGGCATCATAAATCCAGTGCAGGAAGTTGCGATGACCATGTCAATCTCATCCACGCTGAGTCTTGCATTGTGAATGGCTTCTCGTGCAACGTTTTCGGCCATTTCAATGGCGGCGTCTTGATAAACTTTTGCACGTTCTCCAAAGTCACCTTGTTTAACAACATCGGTCAGCGGCATGATCAGGTGCCTTTTTTTCACTTCAGCATTTTGGATCATGTCGAATGCGCGCTTTTTGTGCGGACTATTTGGATGACATATCTCAATGACAGTCATGATATCGTCGGCATTAACTTCATAGTTTGGATAGTAAGTTGCTGGTTTGCTTAGAGTTGTCATGAAATTTCTCTCCTTAATTGAATGACACTAAGCAAGACCTAACGTTGCTTTCTTTTATTTCACAAAATATTAAATTATTTTTTAAATTTGTTATTTTATAATCATAAGTCATTGATATAAATAAATTAATAATTTTGATGTTTTTTGTGTTTTTAAACTCTAAGCTACAGACCCTCAGGTTGTTTGGATAGTACATCTGATAGTTGTGTTATATGCATGTAAAAAGTCTTTAAATTTGTACTAGATAGCCAGAATAACATTGATTTACAACCTAAAACGCATCTTTACGCATCTTTTCCTATCTTTTCATTGATTTTAAGTAATTGAATTTAAAAAACTTAACCCAGGTCTTATTTTGTTTATCAGCCTTTATTCTTGGTTTTTGATATGCAATGGGGGTTTATTGCGCTTTTATTAATTTTTCATTCATTTTTCTCGCTCTAATGTCCAGTTAAGCGCCATGGCAAGTTAAAAACAACATCTATTTAGGAAAGTATCTATGAGAAAAACCGCTATCAGTATTGCGATTGCAATGTCGACAGGAGGTGCAATAACGCCTGTATTTGCAAATGATCAAGCAGCATCAATAGAAAAAATAGAAGTAACGGGATCGCGTATTAAACGCTCAGATATGGAGACAGCGAGCCCAGTTACATTTATTGGCGCTGATGCTATCCAAGCAAGTGGTGCCGTGAGCATTGATGATGTTTTGCAGGATATTACAGCCGCCGCTGGCGCTATGACAAATCCGGGTGTTAACAATGGCTCTGGAGGTAATGCAAGTATCAATCTGCGTGGTCTTGGCGCGCAACGTACTTTGGTGCTGGTGAATGGCCGCAGAATGATTAATTCGGGCACGGGGGCTGCATCAACAGTTGATTTAAATACTATTCCAGTTGCGATGATCAAGCATATTGAAGTCCTCAAAGATGGCGCATCGGCGGTGTATGGAACCGACGCGGTTGCAGGTGTGGTGAATATTATCCTCAAAGATGACTTTGAAGGTGCAGAGCTAAATGTGCAAACCGGTTTGTCTGGGGAAGGGGATGCGGAGCAGCATAATGTTGATTTGACGGTAGGTACCAGCTTTGATCGCGGTAACATGGTGTTCGGCATTCAATATATGGAGCGCGGATCTGCAAGCCAAGCTGATAGAGATTTTTCGTCTTGTCCAATCAGTGAGGTCGATAACGGAAAGTCCCTGACCTGTGGCGGTTCAACCATTACCCCAAATGGTCATTTGTATCTTGAAAATGGCAAAGAATTACAAGGCGATACAGACGGAAACTACGCAGAGTATAACCCAGAGACCGATCCGTACAACTATGCATCTGATAGCTATTTATATACACCTATGCAAAGGCTTAATTTAACGGGTGTGCTCAATTATGAGCTTGGCAATAACACGAATCTATTTACCGAAGCCATGTATTCAAAGCGTTGGTCAGAACAGCAAATGGCACCTCAGCCTGTATGGTTTGATTTCACTTATACAGAAAGTATGGGTGATGATTTGATAGAGCATGGTGCTGAGTATGGTGATACAGTCCATTATCGCCGCCGTATGTCTGATACGGGGACTCGTGACTTTTCACAAGTTGTTGATACAGTGAGAACTGTGGTGGGTGTAGAAGGGTATCTGGATAACGACTGGAGTTGGGATGTTGCAGTTAATTTTGGCCGTAATGACTCTGTTGACCAACTGTCCAATTTGCACAATATCGGCAGTTTGACCGAAGACATCGAGCTGGGTAAGTTTAACCCGCTCGACCAGTCAGCTTGGTCGGCGGATAATATGACGGATTATCTATACACTGAACAAAATACAGGTGGTAGCCAGATGCTGAACTTCAGTGCGTCACTTGCCGGTGAGATTATGGCGCTGCCCGCAGGCTATTTGGGGTTTGCAACGGGTATTGAAAAAAGGACAGAGAAAGCCTGGTATACACCCGACTCACTGACTTCACAAGGGCTGGCTAACGACCCAAAAGTTGAGCCGACTAGTGGCTCATATGATGTTAATGAAGCGTTTGTTGAGTTTGCTATTCCAGTGCTTGCTGATGTGGCGTTTGCACAAAACTTAGATTTAAGTGCGGCTGTTAGGGCGTTTGATTATTCAAGCTTTGGTAGTGACTCAACATGGAAACTCGGTTTTACTTGGAAACTCAATGAACAGCTAATGTTTAGAGGTGTGAAATCAACCGCATTTCGCGCCCCGACGGTCGATGAGTTATATGGTGGTAAATCGCCATCCTTCGAGCAAATATCTCATCCACACTTAGATAGCCAAGCTGAAGTAATTGTTGGAGGAAATGCGAACCTCACACCTGAAGAAGCGGATACATTAACATTTGGATTGGTATATGAACCAAGCTTTTTAGAGGGGTTGTCACTGACTTTAGATTATTACGATATCGCTATCACTAATGCGATCAGCGAAGTGAATAATCAATATATCATTGATAACTGTGTCAACAGCAGCGGGGATTTAATTAACCAAGATTCGGCTATGTGCTCTTCGGCAAATGTACAAATATCTAATGGCAAAGCGACATTTAACAATCAGTTGCAAAACATTGGCGATGAGACAACGCAAGGGTATGACATTAATGTTGCGTACGCATTCGATGCTGCTGGCCTTGCGTGGAGAGCTGGGTGGGACACTTCGATTTTAAAAGAGCGTACCATTACTATGGCTGGAGAAACCGTTGACTATACTGGTTTGATCACGTCAGGTTTAGGTGGATATGCAGACATAAAATCGAGTTTAAGTTTGTCTGTAAAAGCCGATAAATGGGGTGCAAATTACAAGGTAAGGTACTTATCGGGTATGGATAGTTTTAGCTGCTTAGATAACCCTACAAGCTGTTACGCACCAAGCACGCCAAGCGTGGTTTATCATGATATTTCTGGCAGCTATTTTGTCAGTGATACTGTTAAGCTCACGGGTGGCATAAATAATTTGTTTGATAAGCAACCGCCTTATTATTCTGGTAACAATGACTCCAATACAGACCCATATACATACGATACTTTAGGGCGTTATGTGTATGCCGGACTGAACATTCAGTTTTAATTTTTAGGTTCAAAAAAATTCGTTTTTCACACTCTCCTTAGAGAGACCAAAGGGTTTGCATGTGTTGCAGCCCTTTTTTTATTTAAAAAATTAAAGCTAAATACGGCACTGTTTCGTTTAACGTCTATAGTGTGAGATGAAAACAGATGAATGGGAGCTGGGATGAGCGTTCGTATTTTGGTCATTGATGATGACAAGACATACCGTACTTTACTTTCTCAGACGTTTGCGGATTATGAAGTGAGCGTCGCATCTAGCGGTGAAGAGGGATTACAAAAAGCCATCGAATTGAAGCCGCATGTGATTTTACTCGATATCGTGATGGCAGGTATGGATGGATATGCCACCTGTTCAGAGCTGCGAAAAATAGAACACTTGCGACATACCCCCATTGTATTTATTTCTAACTTATCGTCCTCTGATTGTCGTCTAAAAGCGTTTGAAATTGGTGCCAATGAATATGTGTGTAAAACCACTCATCCAGACGAGCTAAAAGACAAAGTAGTGGCTATTTTAGATGCGGATCATGACTATTTTGAAGCACATGCGGACATAGCACAAAAAGAGTCATTGTTATTAGATTTACAAAGACAAAATGCTTGCATGAAGTCCATTGGTTTGTTTATGCAAGCAACCCATTATTGTAGTGATCTGGAAGTGCTACAAAAAATATTCATTAATACCCTAAACGCGCTTGGGCTACGTGCCATTATTCATTTCAAAAATCGCACATTATTTCGCAGTACATCAGGCAGTGTTGCTAAATTAGAGCATGAAATGTTGTTGCACCACGAGGATTTTGAGCGTGTACATCAATTCGATCATGGACCTATGGTGTTTAACTGGCGCAGTAGCATTTTGTTGGTAAAGAATGTCGGTGAGTTGAGTGATATTTGTGCCCATGTCATGGATGCGTTAGAGCTTGCTATCAGTAATTTAAATCGCAGAGCAGAGATGGTCGAGCAAATTCTATCGATAGAAAAAACCAATAAAGAAATTCTAGCAAGTTTAAAAGAAACGAAAAGCAAATCGAATACCACGCTTAAGCAACAGCTATTTGATTCTGGACTGATCTCACAGTTTGATCTACAAGACGAAAATGATCTTGACGAACTTATCGCGAGCTCCAGTGATGAATTGGTAGGTATGGTTGAAGCGTTTGGTGATAATGCTGAGCGGATCAGCGCAATTTTAGGCAGTTTGAAAAAGCCTCCTCAAGAACTCAGATTCTTATTTAAAGAAAGTGCTAGCAATGCGGATACGACCCTGTTTTAGTTTTTATACTGCACTGTCATAAAAGTGATAGTGCAGGTAAAGATATATTTTTTGATATATAAAACATGGGTTTATAAATTTATTTTGATTTTTTATAATAATTTTCTTGAAAACATTCCTCCTCGTCCATAGATAGAGTTATGAGGTCGCCGTAAGGGACTGAAATTAACTTAACACATTGTTTTATATGCCTATTAACTGCTTTTTAAAGAGTGAGCAGGCTTAATATCGCTTTATGAGGATACCATTATGCGTACAGTAGATTTATCACCACTTTATCGTTCATTCATTGGCTTTGATCACCTAGCTACATTAATGGACTCGGCACAAAGAAGCTCAGAAAAACAGTCTGGCTTTCCACCTTATAATATTGAAGCTTTGGATGAAGATAAGTACCAAATTACCATGGCCGTTGCAGGATTCAGTGAGCAAGAGCTGTCACTAGAGTCAGAAAACAATACGCTCACAGTGAGAGGTGAGAAGCAGAATAAAGTGTCTGCTCAAGAGCGTAAATTCATTCATCAAGGCCTTGCAGAGCGCAATTTTGAGCGCAAGTTTCAGCTCGGTGATCATATTAAAGTCATCGGCGCAGATTTAGAAAATGGCTTGTTAAAAATAGATTTGGAACGTGAAGTGCCAGAAGCCATGAAACCAAGAAAAATAGCCATTGGCTCAAGGAAATTACTTAAAGAAGAATAACTAAGCCCCTTATTTGCTTGTTACGTTGTTTCCAACCAGCCGCCGTATGGCGGCTTTTTTGTGTTTAATAAAAATGAACTATAAAAAGGAACAACGGGACTTTACATGTTTTGCCCATGTCCGTATGGTTGTGTTAATTTTATGTAACCAAGGAATGTGCGATGAAACTTACCTTTTTATTGCTGATGATATTTTTTTGTCCTAAGTTATTGGCAAATAGTGCATTAGCTACCACCCAGATACTGACAGAGTACACGTCATTTACACAGCATGGCGACCATGGCTTTGTGGTCAACTTACTACCCGCTGATCCCTCTGCAAAGCACACCCTCGAAGTTGAACTTGGCTGCGCAGCGCAAGGTTGTAGCGATTGGGATTATACGGTGCGCTTTGAATGGCACCAAGGCACAAAGCGCTACGAGCTGGGGCGCTTAATTACCCCTTATGCTGGATATATGCAACGCGGCATGCATGGTTTTGACCGAAATTGGCGGCGCACTTTCTCTTTTGATGTTTCTCATTTGGCACCAGTGCTGACAGGTGAAGGAAGTTTAAATGTGCATTATGGTGGCTGGGGCGCTAAAAAGAGTGCTTTTGGTATTGCTGCAAAGCTAATTTCACAGCCAAACTATCACACCAGAGTGGTTAAACGTGTAATTCCACTTTATGAGTCAGGCTCTGAAGGCTGGCCATATAAAACAGCACAAGACTTTGCTACTTTATTGCCAGCTAAAAACGTCGTCTTTGAAGCCGGTGAGCAATCTGCTGAGATTAAGATGATTGTCACAGCACACGGCCATGCTTTGTCCTATGACAACCCTGAAGGAAAAGCTGAGTTATGTGGTGAATGGTGCGATAGATATTTTACCTTGCATCAAGATGGAAACTTAGTGGTTCAGCAAAACCTGTGGCGTGATGATTGCGACCAAAGTGCCACTTTCCCACAAGGAGGTACTTATTTATTTGCGCGTGCTAATTGGTGTCCGGGAGAAGCCGTTACGCCTTTTAGTTACCCTGTTGATATATCAAACGTGAATTCAGAGTTTGACTTGAACTGGCAGGCATATAGTTGGGCACCTTCTCAATACGGTAAAGATGCGCCTAGATATATCGTTAATGCGGTTTTAGTCACCTATGGCGAGCAGACCGTTGAAGAAGATATCGCACTCACCACCATCGTTAAACCAAATGCAGCCATGCCAGATCGCATTGGTTTGTCATGTGGTGAGATAGAGGTTGAAGTAGCAAACCAAGGAAATACAAAAATCAATGAACTGTGGTTTGATTATGGCGTTGAGGGACAGCAAGCGAAGCAATATTACTGGCAGGGTGAGATTGCCGCAGGTGATAAGAAACGCATAACATTCAGCGCTGAATTTTTGGGGACTTTTAACACAGAGCAAGCGAAGTTGAATGTAACTGTGCGAAGTACAGATGACCAAAAAATTGCGAATAACAGCCAAACAGTTCGGTTTAACCGCCCAATTGCGATTGAGTCCAGTGCGGTTTTACGACTGCTGACAGGCAAGCTGGGTGAGGAAACCCGTGTTTCTTTAATCGACCGCATACAATCGACAGTAAAACACTGGAGCGAATTTACCGATGCCAGTTGGCATGACCTATCTATGGATGTGCCAGTGGGTTGTTATACCTTGAAAATCCAAGACAGTGCGCAAGATGGCCTTGCATTTCCATTTTTTAATCAGCGCAAGGGTAAAGGCGAAATAGTGTTACATCACAGTGATGCCACTGACTCAGCCGTAACGGTATTACAGCCTGACTTTGGTCGTGAGCTAGCGATTCCTGTTACCGTCGGTTATGAAATGGGAGGCTGTGCAGCAACAGCATGGCAAGCTGACCTTGCATACAATAAAAAAGGACAACAAGTCGCTTATAAAGGTGTTATCTATCAAGCTCGACATTGGAGTTACAATTTTGAGCCTGATAGAGCAGGACCTTACGACCCTTGGCAAGCAATAAGCTATTGTGATGGCAGTGCACTCTAAAAAACGGGTTTATTCGTAGTAGGAGCGCATTTCTGGGTTGGTGTTGCTTAACAGATCGGCAATGTCAGCCCGTGTTTCTGCTGTCTTATTCTGACTTAATTTAAAGTTGCCAGATAAAGCTTCAAGTTGTATCTCAAAAAACAATAAGCTTTTACACATGGATTTTAGTCGCTTTTCTGGCACAGCTGTTAATTGCCAAGGATTACGCTTATCTTCAAAGGCTTGCAATATATGCCCCATTACCTCTAGTTGCTTGCCATAATCTTCGATAGAAATGAGCTTCCCTTGGCCTTGCACTGTCACATAGTCCCAAGTTGGTAAGCTAAGGCCCTCGACTTGGTTAGGGGAGAGGTAGGTATCCGGTCCTCTGAATACAATATCCACGGTGGTTCCGACAAAGTGCTTTATGGGGTTTGTACCCGTAGCATGTCCAAAGAGTGTTTTTGCTCCTTTGCAAATGCTAACGGGTATATGGCATATATGTGCTTGATCCTCACTTTTACAAAAAAAAGTGGCTAAGGGGAAGCGCTCAATCACATCAAAAAGCGCGCTATCTTGTTGTTGAACATACTCTTTGAATGGGTATTTCATAGCCAAGACTCTAGACGCTGCTTAATGTCGGGCCACATATCATCTGTGATGCTAAAACGGGCTGTATTTCTAAAGCTGCCATCTGGTAGTTTTCTATTTTTTAGATGGATAGCTTCAAAGTGCGCACCTAGTCGAGCAATTGCGCTGCGCGATTTGTGATTTTGCTCATGCGTTTGAAATTCAATTCTTACTAACCCTAGTGTTTCAAAAGCATGTTTTAATAATAAGTATTTTGCATGTGTATTGATGTGGCTGCGCTGCCAGTCTAAGCCGATAAATGTATGGCCAATTTCGGCTTGAAGGTTGTGGTGATCCAGTCTAAATATGCGTGTATTGCCAGTCACTTGGTTAGTTGCAACATCAATAATGGCAAAGACTAGCTGCTCCTGTGGGTCAAATTGAGCTGTTTGCTCAAACCAGTCTTTTAATATTTCAGGGCTTTGACAATAGTTGGTCGGGACCCAGCGCCAAAGCACCTTGGCTTCACCAACTTTTTGTAATGCATCAAGGTGTGAATGGGATAGGGGCTCTAAGCGCACTTTGCTTGAGCATAGTGATATCGGTTTTAACATACATTTCTCCTTAGGCAATGACGATACATGTTTGCTATGAATTAAGATTACGCTTTTGTGGTCAGGTTTAAACAACCAGATCTTAAAAATTGCCTATACCAGCTTGCTAGCAAGCTGAGATTTTTATACGCTCAATAGCACTTAATACTGCTGCGATAAAATGATGTTTACAGGGCGCCCATTAGATAAAAAAAATAAAGCAAAACATATTCAAATGGCAGAGCAAGTGCGCTCAGCAATTCAAAGCGGCCACATTAAGCCCGGTGAAAAGTTACCCTCAGCACGGGCTTTAGGTCAGCTTTTTTCTGTGAATCGTCATACTGTGATGAATGCATTGCAAAACTTGGTTGCTGAAGGGTGGTTGGTGTCTGAGTTACGAAAAGGCTATAAGGTTAATAGCCAATTACCTGTAGTGCATAGTACGCAAGTCAATGAACAAGACGTGACATTTGATCCTGTCACGCCACAATTTGCTGCGGTTATCCCTAAAAACCCGTCACCGACTTTAGAAGAATATGCCTATAATTTTGCAGGTGGACTGCCGGATATAACGCAGTTTCCATTTGATGAGTTCAGGCGCAGTATCAATAAGGTGTGTCGTAGTAGCAATGCCCATGCTCTTCATTATCAAAATGTGGCTGGAGAGCCCGAATTGCGAGCACAATTAAAAGCATATTTACGCAAAGCGCGAGGATTACCCTGTGATGATGTACTGGTCTGTAATGGCTCACAGGAAGCCTTGTTTTTAACAGCGCAAGCGTTTTTGAGTCCCGGTGAAGGGGTTGCAATGGAGTCACTTGGTTACCCGCCAGCAAGGCAAGCCTTTATGGCAGCAGGTGGCGTGATTCACGATATTAAACAAGATGAGCAGGGCTTGTGTGTTGAAGCTTTGGCGGAATGTTTTGCCAGCTCGACTATTCGCTTATTGTATTTAACACCTTTGCATCAATATCCCACCACACTCACTATGTCGGTTGCGAGAAGAATGGCGATATATAAGTTATGTGCGCAGCACGGCGTTTTTATCATAGAAGATGATTATGATCATGAATTTCACTACCGTTGTCCACCACTTCAGCCAATGGCTGCGAATGACCCCGCACAAATTGTGATTTATCTCTCGACCTTTTCTAAAATCATGTTCGCGGGCGCAAGGTTAGGCTATGTCACCGCAGCACCCGCTGTACTTGAACAGCTGGTAGGACTAAAAAGGCTGATAAATCATAAGAATGACGTTTTGATGCAGCTTGCTATCGCTGATTGGATGGCAACGGGTAACTTTGAAAGACACTTGCGTCGAATGACTAAGCTATATCAACAGCGATGCGACTTGATGGCACAAAAACTCGGTGACCTCAAAGAACAGGGGTTTGATATTGAATTTAAACAACCAGATGGTGGGATGGCATTTTGGGTTGATTTAAAACGAGATATATCAAATTTACCAGCCAAGCTTGAGGAAGCAAAGATATTTGCCCATACAGAACAGGCGTTTTGCCACACTAAAATAGAAAGAGAAACACACATACGTCTTGGCTTTGCAGGGCAAAGAGCAGAAAGAATAATAGCGGGGCTTGATGCGGTTTTTGCGTTACTTTGAAGGAAAAAAGGGTCCATGCCTAGACCCGGTATCGACATAGAATTGCATGTGTTTATAAAAGGGAATACTACTTTCTATCTGGTGCCCATGTGAGCTTGCCATTGATATTTGCGATATCATACTTGAGTTTGCTTTCAACCCAGCTACCATCTTCTTTTTGACACAATGCAATGATATAGCAATCTTCCTCGCCGGGAATGCCCTCAAAATGGATATTACGGCAGCTCGATTTATAAGATCCCGGGGGTGAAATGAACGACATATCTCAAGTACTCCATTTATCTTTATATAACGACACCATTAAGTTAACTTAATGGCGCCACAACGTGATGTGAGGATTATATTGAGATTGTGCCTGTATAAACATTACACACTATTACACGGCAACAGAGTGTGGGGTGCTACTGATCTGAACTATTGATTGTTAGCTTCGCGGCTTCTTCTTCAAAAGTAACGACAAAGACTTTGTCAAATTCGTCTTCAGCAATACTCACATCTCTATCTGTAAGTAGCTTTATAAGCTCAGGAGTCGTATTACTATGACCTGCGACAACAATGGTGCCAGTCTGTTTTTTCAGCATATGAGCAAATGCCTCAAGGTTACCAGCATCATACAATGAAATATGTGTATCAATGAGATCTGCCAGTGGGGCGAGTGTTGCTTTAGTGCGATTGTAATTGGTTGAATAAAGTTTCGCGGGCTCATAAGGCAGCATCATTTGGGCAATGATTTGAGCACGTTTAATTCCCTGCTGAGTTAAACTCGGATCGACACCTTTTTGTTTTTCGGCATGGCGAACCAGTATGATATTTTCCGGCATCGCGATGCTTGAAAAGCTCAGCAAAAAAGCGATTATTATAAAAAGAGTACGCATCGGGCTTCCTGTCAGTTTTTCTATCTACTACTATATCTTGTTCTCGTTATAACTGCACCTTTAGTAGCTTATATCTATTGCTGCGCCATAAATTTATCGTATTACATCAACCTGTCCGCTGCGGACACATTTTCTGTCCGCGGACGCTTTTAAATAACAATAAAAATAAAAAGCGTCTAATATTCAGTGGTTTAATTTTGGCATGTTATTGGTATCACTTGGCCCACTAGGATAAAGCGAGAGGCTAAGATGATTAAAGATACCAGTGGACAGGATCAATATGTGCCAGAGCGCAGAGCATTTTTTCAGCGCAAGTCAGTGTGGGGTGGTGCGATATTAATAGTGCTCCTATTAACATTTTTGTGGGTATTTATGTCGCCACAAGCGCAGCGTTCTGTAGACAAAGGACTGCTTGATATTGCAATTGTTGAAGTCGGTAAATTAACTCGGGAAATTGGTGCCCATGGGCGAATAGTTGCAGCACATGCACCAACTGTATATAGCCCAGAAGTCGGCGTGACGACTTTACATGTCAGCGCTGGTGATAACGTTAAAGTGGGGCAGCTTGTTGCACACATACACAGTCCTGAATTGAGCAGTGAACTAAAACAGCAAGAGTCTGAACTATCACGTCTTGAAAGTGAGTGGCAGAGGCAGCAACTAGAAGCGCGTCGTCAAGCGCTGACACTTGAGAAGTCTCTTGATTTGGCAAAAGTGTCCCTTGAAGCTGCTGAACGTGAAAACCGCCGTGCTCAGCTGTCAATTCAATCTAGCTTAATTAGCCAGATTGACTTAGAGCAAGCGCAAGACGATTACGCAAAAGCAAAAGTTAACTTCTCACATGCGCAAAAAGAAGCGGAAATAGGCAGCGATACACTCAAGTTTGAACTTGCTGCCGCAAAGAGCCGTTTTGAGAGACAAGCGCTGGTGGTAGAGGAAATAAAACGACGCGTCAACAATTTACAAGTACGCGCAACGGTGGATGGCATCGTAGGTAATTTGCTGGTGCAAAATAAAGCCGCAGTTAGCCAAAACCAATCATTGATGACGTTAGTTGACCTGTCCGCTTATGAAGCCGAACTGAGAGTACCAGAAAGTTATGCCAATGAGCTGGGGCTAGAAATGGCCGTGCTGATGCGAGTTGGGGCAACAGAGTTTGTTGGTCAACTGAGTGCTATCTCGCCTGAAGTGAGCGACCGTGAAGTCACCGCAAGAGTTAAGTTCACCAATCAAGATATTACAGGCATTCGCCAAAACCAGCGTGTGCATGCCCGTATTCAATTAGAAAATAAAGAAAACGTACTGAAAGTCAGGCGTGGCCCATTTTTAAATAATGGTGGCTATTTCGCTTATCGATTGCGCGACAATTTTGCTCAAAAGGTCGAAATATCAACAGGTTCAAGCAGTTTAAAAGACATTGAGATCATCACTGGTCTACAAGAAGGTGACGAAATCATCATCTCTGGCTATGATGCGTTCAGCAATGCTGACTCAGTGCTAATTAGATAAAAATAAAGGAAACATATCATGCTACACATGCAAAATATTGGAAAGTTATACCAAACTGAAATGGTTCAAACACAGGCACTGAGAGAGTTTAATTTAACCGTTGAAGAAGGCGAGTTTATTGCAGTTACTGGGCCATCAGGCTCTGGTAAAACAACGTTTTTGAATATTGCTGGTCTCTTAGAGCCTTACTCATCAGGTCAATATACCTTAGATGGCATTGATATTGGTAAACTCAATGATAATCAACGCTCTGATTTACGTAATCAGAAAATAGGGTTTATTTTTCAGGGTTTTAATCTAATTCCCGATCTGGATTTATTTGAAAACATTGAAGTGCCTCTGCGCTATCGCGGCATTAAAGCCAAAGAGCGCAAAAAGCGTGTTGAACAATGCCTTGAGCAAGTGGGTTTAGCAGGTCGAGCGCGTCATTTACCTCAGCAGCTCTCTGGTGGGCAACAGCAGCGTGTAGCAATTGCACGAGCATTGGCAGGAGAGCCGCGTTTTTTACTAGCCGATGAACCAACTGGTAATCTTGATAGCTTAATGGCAAGACAAGTCATGACATTGCTTGAAGAATTAAATCAATCCGGTACCACCATTGTGATGGTGACGCACGACCAAGAGCTTGCTAGAAGAACACCGCGGAATATTCAGATTGTAGACGGGCAGGTTGCTGATTTTACACTTTATCAAGGTGGGCATGCGGCGCGCGAGACAGTCAACAAAACGGTAGGGGCTTGATATGTTGCTACACTATTGCGATCTGGCTTGGCGAAATATTAAGCAAACGCCGTTTGTCAGCATGTTGATGATTATTGCTATTGGCATTGGTATCGGCGTGACTATGACGACACTCTCCGTTTATCACATGATGAGTGCAGACCCTATTGCACACAAAAGTGACAAATTACACGCTGTACAATTGCAAGTACTAGATGACGGTTATACATGGCGGACAGAAGATGACGTGCCTTTGCAATTAACTTATCCGGATGCCAAATATTTACTCGAAAACTCACCGCTGGAAAAACGGGTTGCGATGCTCAAGTCCGGCGCTGCTGTGCACATTGACAGACCTGATAGTGTGCCCTTTATAGAGGGGTTACGGGTAACCAGTCGCCACTTTTTTGAATTGTTTGATGTGCCTTTTTTGCACGGTAATGTATGGAGTGAGTCTCAAAGTAAGCAAGCAGCACTGGTTGTTGTAATAAGTGAAGGTCTAGCAAATAAGCTGTTTGGAAAAACAGATGTGCTTGGGGAGTCAATATATTTAGGTGAGCGCCTCCATGAAGTGGTTGGCGTAACCAAAACTTGGCTGCCCACAGTTAAGTTCTACGATGTAAATAATGATCCTTTTGAAGCGTCGGAACAGGTATTTGTGCCTTTTACTCATATCGAGGCGTACAAGTTACCCAGCTGGGGCAACACCAATGGCTGGAAAAGTGAAGATATTAACTCATTTGAGGACTTTTTAAACTCAGAAACCGTTTGGTTGCAATTTTGGGTTGAGTTTGATTCAGAGTCGCAAAAGCGTATGTATGGGCAGTTTGTCTTGGATTATATGACAGAGCAGCAAAAGCTTGGTCGATTCAATAGAAAGGAGCTTGATTACAATCTCAAAACGGTACCACAGTGGCTGAAATATAACTATGTAGTCAGCTCAGACAATAAAATCCTTGTCGGTTTGAGCTTTATGTTTTTGGCTGTGTGCGTTGCAAATATTTTAGGTTTGTTGCTGGCAAAATTTATGAAACGGGCACCGGATGCTGGGGTTAGACGTGCACTTGGTGCCAGTAAAACACAGATATTTAGTCAGCATTTAGTTGAAGTCGCATTACTTGGGCTGCTTGGATCAATTGTGGGGGTGTTGCTGGCCCAAGTTGGCCTAGCTGGTATTCGAGGAACTATGAGTGGGTATGATTTAATCGCGATAATGGATTGGAAAATGCTGCTGATTGCTCCAGTTATTTCCATCTTAGCTTGCTTAATTGCAGGGTTATTTCCAGCTTGGGTGGTGTGTAAAACCTCACCTGCAACACATCTAAAAGTACAGTAAAGGAGTGCGAATATGTCAGAAATTAAACCGATATTAAGTGCATTAAAGCGCTCTAAAACGGGGGCGATATTGCTGGTATTGCAAATCGCGATCACGCTTGCACTGGTCAGTAATGCGATGTCGATTGTGTTCGATAGATTGGACAAGATGACTCAGCAAACGGGTTATGATGAGCAAAGTATTATTTCATACCTTGTTGTGACGTATGATAAACGCATTGATAAGGCAAAGCAGTTTGATGAAGATATTCAAAAATTAAAAGAATTACCGGGTGTGATAGAGGCGTTGGCGGTGAGTTCGGTGCCTTTGACTCGAAGCGGTGGGAGTTGGATGCTCAGCACAGATCCTGATGACCTTAAAGGTAAGTCTGTAGATTCGGGGTACCTATATGGAAACCATACCTTGGTTGGTGCTCTGGGACTTAAGGTAACTGAGGGGCGTGACTTTACCGAAAACGATGTTGTGTATGATAGAAAAAAAGAGTATCCAACTGTTGCTATTGTAAGTAGAGCTGTGGCCAATGCGTTATTTGGGGAAGGCAAGGGTTTAAACGAAACCATATATAGTGGCAACAATGCGGCTAAGGTTATCGGTATTATTGATACCATAAAAAGTCAGTGGCCTAAATCTAATATTGCCGACAATTTGGTGCTCTTACCATTGCAAGACAGCACGGCATATCAGAAGTTTGTTGTTAAGACAACAGAGCACCAACGTGCAGAAGTCATGAACAAGATTGAACCTCTGCTATTGGAATTAAGTCGTGGACGCGTTGTCATGGATGTTAAAGCACTGGATAAATCAAAAGCCGATACCTATGCCAGTGATAGGTTGATGATCAAGATGCTTATCTCGATAGTGGTCTTTTTAGGGATCATAACGGCACTCGGTATTTTTGGCCTAACACATTTTAATATTAGTAAGCGCACCAAACAGATAGGCACAAGGCGTGCTCTAGGCGCTCGAAAATCAACCATCTTCAAGCATTTTTTATTGGAGAATATGGTGGTGACTTCGCTTGGTATGCTGATAGGTGTAATTGGGGCATTGTTACTTGGACGAAAGTTAATGGGGGTTTATGATGTGCCACCTCTCGAGAATATGTCTATTTTATTAACTGCAATTTCGATGATAGTGATGAGCTTAATTGCTGTGCTTGTACCAGCTCAGCGTGCGGCGAACATTTCGCCTAGTGTCGCGACACGCAGTATTTAGAGTAAAGACGGAGCGATATTATGTTACACTCATTGGGGTGTAACATAATAAAAATAAGCACATGGATAAAATACTGATCATTGATGATAATGCTGCGGTTTTGCAGTCATTGTCACTACTTTTTGAATTACATGACTATCAAGTTGCGCTTGCTTCATCTCCTTTTGAAGCAGAGCAAATTGTGCGTTACCAGCGCATTGATTTAGCCATTCAAGACATGAACTTTTCTGCGGATACGACTTCAGGTGAAGAAGGCAAAGCGCTGTTTTATCAACTTCGCGCTATCAATCCTAATTTGCCCATTATTCTATTAACTGCGTGGACAGAGCTAGAGATGGCCATTTCCTTAGTTAAGGCAGGCGCTGCTGACTATCTTGCAAAGCCTTGGAATGACGAAAAGCTGTTGATAAGCGTTGCTAACCTCATCGCACTTGGAAAAGCTAATCAAGATAGTCAACAGCTGCACCGTCAAGAGCAAGAGCGCTCAGACTTTAACGCAGATGCGCAACTATGCGGCTTAATTTATAAAAGCGTTGCGATGCAGCGTGCTGTTGAAATGGCACTGCAAGTGGCCAAGTCGGATGTATCGGTGCTTATTACGGGCGCAAATGGCAGTGGTAAAGAAAAGGTAGCCGAAATAATTCAGGCAAACTCTCGACTAGTCAATCAGCCTTTTATTCGCGTAAACGCAGGGGCTTTACCTGATAGCCTGATTGAAGCTGAATTATTTGGCGCAGAAGCGGGCGCTTATACGGGAGCGAATAAGCAGCGCATAGGTCGATTTGAAGCGGCCGATGGCGGTACGTTATTCCTAGATGAGATTGGTAACTTACCGCTCTCAGGTCAAATGAAACTGCTTCGTGTGCTGCAAACCGGCGAGTTTGAGCGACTAGGTTCGGTTGAAACACGCAAAGTAAATGTACGTGTTATATCGGCAACCAATGCGCAATTATTGAATGATATTGCCGCTGGGCGTTTTCGTGAAGATTTATATTATCGCTTAAATGTGATTGAAATTAATTTACCAAATTTAAAGCAAAGAACCGATGACATCATTCCCTTGGTGCAGCATTTTTTACCACAGAGGGCATTGTCATTGGGTGCAGAAAAAGCGCTTTGTGCGCACAGCTGGCCGGGTAATGTGAGAGAACTTGAAAATGCCTGTAAGCGCGCAGGCGTATTAAAGCCGCAAGGCGAGTTAGATGCCGCAGATTTTGGGCTTACTCAAGTTCAGACACAGACTACGCAGATACATAATCACGAGCCTTCAAAGCAAGAATTGCAGCAGGCAATGCATCAATGCGAAGGGGTGATAGCCAAGGTAGCGAGACAGTTTGGTATGAGTCGCCAAGCTTTATACCGGCGTTTGCAAAAGCACGGAATCGACTATTAATGGAAAATACCCAAAAGGCGTTAACTAAAAAAGCCTGTATCGCCATTGCTATAAGCACGCTATTGGCGAGCTTACCCGTGGCATTTTTTGTTTCTTGGTCAATGTGGTTTTTGACTGCTGTGTCTAGCTGGATACTTACCTGTGTATTGTTACGTTTATTTTTTAGCTCATTCTTGCAAGCACTCGATGCACTTCAGATTGGCCTTTTGAACTTTAAAGACGGTGACTTTTCAAATCAATTAGCTTACCAGTCAAAAGACAGCTTTGGGGACTTGTGTCACTTATATAATGAAACCGCGAAGCAATTACGAAACGAAAAACAGTGGCTCTATCAACGAGAGATGATGTTGGACAAAATGCTGCAAAGTGCACCGCAAGCGCTGCTCTTAGTGGATGAAAATGAGACAGTGGTGTTTGCTAATCCTAGCGCTCAAAAGCTAATGGCGAGCTCAATAGCATTAGAGGGGAAGTCGATTAAAAGTCTTTGTCCAGAGACCCCGAGAGAGATCATTGATGCGATAGAGCAGGGGACTGATGGGTTAGTGAGTGTGGCCCCTTCATCTGGAGAGGAGCAAATGTGGCACAGCACAGTGGGTAAGCTTTTATTAAATAATCAGCCCCATAATTTATTTATTTTTAAGCAGCTAACAAAAGAGTTAAACCGCCAAGAAGTGGCGGTTTGGAAAAAGGTCATACGTGTTATCAGTCATGAGTTGAATAACTCTTTGGGACCAATTTCATCCATGCTGCACAGTGGTAAAATTATTGCCAATAAGCTCGATGAAGCGCGACTCAATCGTGTGTTCAGCACTATTGATGAACGCATTGAGCACTTATGTGAGTTTATTCAAGGCTATGGCACATTTGCTAAGTTGCCTGCGCCACAGATAAATCCTGTTGTACTGGCCCCTTTATTGGAAGCACTGCAAATGCAGTGGCCCTGTACGGTGTCGTTTGATGTTGAGCTGATTGCAGCAGATAAAGGGCAACTAGAGCAGCTACTGATTAACTTATTAAAAAATGCCCATGAGTCTGGGAGTGATATTGACGCGATAGCACTGAGTGTCAATTCAGCCCAAGAAGGCATTAAAATTACCATATCAGATAGAGGCCCAGGCATGAGTGAAGCTGTGTTGACCAATGCACTGCTGCCGTTTTATTCAACCAAGTCCAGTGGAACGGGGCTGGGATTGGCGTTATGCAGAGAAATTACCGATGCGCATAACGGCCAGATCTTTATCCGCAATAGAGCAAAAGGCGGACTCAAAGTTGAGGTTGTTTTTCCCTATTAAGATTGTGTACTTTTCTCAAGATTAGTTGCATCTAATGTTTCACATCCTCTACTTTGCTCAAGCCAAGAGAGTGTGTTTTGAGTCATAACAACTGTACCAGAAACCACAAGACTCGCAGCGGAGACGATGCCAGCACCGGCCATCACCATGGCACACGCTCTACCTGAGCAATTACCAAGCGAAGCCATTTGTTCTGTGCTTAAAACATGTTTGCGTTTAGTAATATGGCATTGCTCATCATAATATTGCACCTCCTTTGATACGAATATACAGCCTGACAATAAACTCAACATCAGAATGGGCAGTAGCAATTTATACATGGTGTTTTCCTTAATTTTTTTGTCAAGATATCTGTATTAGCTGACATTTAAAAGTTAAATATTGTAATGAAACGTAGGAGCATGGAATATGGCTAGTTAGTGTAAAAATATAGTGTACAGAGATAGTGGTTACTATCTTTGCACACGATAAGAAGGTAGTTTTTTTACTTATAACGTATTAACGTGGAGGGTCGATATGCGCTGCGGTACTGGCATTAATTCTAAACCAGCCTGCAATTGAGTATCTGGATTTATTGGCTGCCAATACTTCATGAGGGAATTCGTCACTTAAAAAAGTTACTAGTGTGCCTTGCTTTGGCAAAACACGGCACAGTTCTTTGTCATGATTTTCAGCTTGATAAATGACTAGCTCGCCACCGTCTTCAGTGCGCCAGTCTTCATTAAGATAAAAGACCGTTGTGAGAACTCGGTTAGCTTTGCCTTTAAATGCATCGAGATGCTTTTTATAAAAGGCACCTTGCTGGTAGTGAGCAAAGTGACTTTCATAGCTGAATAGGCCCATGAATAAACGGCGGTTTAAGTAGCTTTTTAATTCATCCATCGCATCAAGGTAGCCGGTCTCTTGAGTATTGCCTCTATCAAGCCAACGAATTTTATCTCGTCTGATCTGGGCATTTTTTTCGTGGTCACTTTGACGGCCAATCCCTGCAGTTTGAAAAGTATCTTTCTCTAAACTTGCAATGCGTTCGTTGAGCGTTTGAATAATTTTTGGGTCAACGGCATTTTCGATGATGCTTAAGCCGCTTGAGCGCAAATCATCAGCTATTTGCGCATATATGTTTTCAATATCAAAGTCAGACAATTCACACCTCCAGTTAATGAGGTGGCTTTTTACCTAATCAAGTTCAAAAAGGCAAGCGTATCTTACCATAAGGCTTATAAACCTTGATTTTGCGCACAGGCATTAACAAATGCAGCAATAAGAGGAGAGCGTTTATCACTCAATGCTGCACGTTCCGGTTGGAAAAGTGTGGCAATAAAAAATGGGTGTATTGTTAATTCTACAGCACGAATTTCAGTTGTATCGTCGTCTGCTGATGCAACTAAAGGACCTTGAAGTAGGGCTTCACGAAAAGCTGTATTTAAACCGTAGCGACAGCGATACCCTTCATGAATACTTGGTGTGCCATAAATACTTGCCAATTGACTGTGCTCAAATAGATTGATTTGCTCAGTTGTTTCGACTAATGCGCAGCTCAGTGGCGAGATGACTTGCCTGCTCGCATCTGGCTCCGACTCACCATGTGCAGCATCCGACCAACCGATGACATTTCTTGCGTATTCGACAACCACGTGTTGAAAACCTCCGCATGTACCAAGGAATGGCAGTAAGTTTTCTCTTGCATAACGTATAGCCATCAGTGCGCCATCTGGATCGGCATATGGAGTTTTAGGAACGCACCAAATGCCATCAAATTGCGATAGTTCTGTGTCTTTAACCTGATTAGTACCAAGCCAAGTGGCTGTTACTTTGAGCTTGAGGTCTTCAGCGGCGATATCTAAAGAGAGTGGGATACCTTGATGAGCAGGTACAGAAGGGTCAAAATCTCCAATTAACACGATGGATAGTTCTTTCATCTCTTTTCCTTAAGCTTGGGCTTATTTTTGGTATTTTTATTTTTGTGTATAGGCAAAATCATCCAGTTTTGCCTACTGATATTTTGGGTAATACAGTTTATTAGTTGTAAAGTTGTTAGATATGTAGTCAGTATTATGATCTTAATAAACGCTGCACTATGCGCTCGCTGGCAGTTTCGACCAAATCTAGAACCAACTCGAATCCATCACCTTGGCCATAGTAAGGGTCGGGCACTTCTTGTTGTTCGGCGTCTGCATACTCTAAAAATAAATGGAGCTTGTTTGCATGTTCAGAGGGGCAAACGGCTTTTAAATCTGATAAGTTTTGTTTATCGGCACACAAGATAAGATCGAATGCTGCAAAGTCGTCTTGCGTGATTTGTCTTGAGCGAATATTGGCAAAACAGTAACCACGCTTTTCACCAGCTTGCACACTGCGTCTATCTGGCGTATTACCTTGGTGATAATTAATGGTACCAGCAGAGTCAATTTCAAGGTTGAGGCTATGTTCATCTGCTTTGGTTTTTAAAACGGCTTCCATTGTTGGAGAGCGGCAAATATTTCCCATACAAATAACTAGGATATTTTGAACTTTACTATGCGTGGTCATGGTATTCGCCTATCAATATTGAGCTATCACTTTAAATAGACTAATAAACTAACATTCTCAACTGAGCAATAAAAGCGTGTGTGAGATAAATTCATTATGATACTAAATATTTAATATAATTATGTATTTGTATTAAATTCTTGCGTGTTGATGGTTGGTTTTTATGTTTTTACCCTTGCGTAAAACTAAATCTGGCACACTTAATTTATTTGTCTTAAAAAAGTCATACATAATAATAGGCTGTTTATGAATAGAGAAAAGCTTGGATGATTTACTGCGTTGTAGATGAAAACGGGTCTGCCATGGAACGCGGAGCTGGCATGGTGCCTTGGTGGAGTTTTACTAAAAGTGTCATTGCCACATTAGTGATGCGTTTAACTGCGACTGGGCAAATAAGGTTGGATGATTTTTATCCTGATAAGCCTTTCACATATAAGCAATTATTGAATCATAGTTCTGGCTTGGGAGATTACTCTTTTTTGCCTGAGTATCATCGTGCAGTTGCTAATAATGATAAGCCTTGGCCGATAGATCTGCTGTTAGAAAAAGTTGATGTGGATGCACTACGGTATTCGCCTGGAGAGAGTTGGTGTTATTCGAATATTGGGTATTTATTGTTACGTCAGCAATTAGAGCGACTTTATGATACTGAGTTTGCAATATTAATTAATGATGTTTTAGTTAAAGAGTTGGGTTTAAGTAGTGCGCACGTCGTAAAAGATAAGCAGGCTTTTGAGTTGCTTGAAGGGAGTGTTGATGGTTACGACCCGAGCTGGTGCTACCATGGTTTGATAGCCGGTACGGTGAAAGATGCGGCATTGTTTTTACATTACTTAATCAATGGAGACATTTTGAGTAATGAAGCGCTAACGCAAATGCAGTCTATGCTGCCATTGAATGTCGATGTGGGCGAGCGTCCTTGGACTCATCCGGCAATTGGGTTGGGGCTAATGTGCAATGATGATAATAGTCTCCATACTGTGGGGCATACAGGAATGGGGCCGGGGAGTGTCATTGCTGTGCATCACTTTAAACAGCAGAGTCCTAAAACCATAGCCGTATTTACACAAGGGCAAGATCAAGCAGAGGTTGAAAATAAAGCTGTGCAGCTTGCTATAAATGGGCTTTAAGTGAGTCACTCAAGTAATATGTGCCGCAGTAAACTAGTGCGACACATGGTTTTTATTCTGCATATGGGTTTTGCTTTTGTGACTCGGTATGTTGTTTAATCGCAAGAGCTAGATTGTAAGCACTTGGCATGCCGGAGTAATATTGGCTGATAGTCGCGATATCATAGAGCGTATTCACGGTTAAACCAACGTGCAATGATGTACCAACATGAAAACTCAATTGTGGCTGGGCATTGCCAAGTGCAGTGAGACAGCTGACTGTCACTAACTGCTTTTCTCTAATTGTAAGTGCTTGGTGGGAAAAAGCATCACCAAATAAAGGGTATGTTGTGGCGACTAGCTGAGGTGCAGCATCTCCAAACGCGGCGTTTATGACTTGATATCCTTTTGGATCAAGCTTTTCATAATATTTTTTCCCCACCGCATGGCGTATATTTAATGTATCTTTTGGCAATTTTATCTGCGCCTTTTGTATTTTCTCCGGTAAACCCTCTTTGATCGCCTCTATTTTTGGAAACCCCACATAACTGGTTAGCTGGGCAAGCAATGAAATTATTTGTTGAGGGGTCAATGTTTTGGTATTTATTGCCTCTTGAATTGTTGTCACAGTGAGTTGCTTTTGATTAGCGCCGATTAATAATGCGATAGAGGCAAGAGACTGCTCTTTTTTTGACAATTGCGTATGTTTAAAGACATCTCGATATGCGCGTTGGCTGATATTATTCATGTTTTGTGCTTGTGCACTGGTTGTCATGAATAGGAAAAAAAGCGTCATTAACAGTGGTTTTGTCATTTGAATATTCCTTTAACGTTGACCTGCAATGGCATAACCGCCATCGACAGTAATGGATTGACCCGTGATGTTTACAGCTGCATCGCTCAGTAAAAATGCGACAGTATTAGCAACGTCCAGACAGGAACCTAAGCAACCTCTGGGGTGCTGGTTTGCAAACTTCTGAAGTACTGTCTCGTCATGATTAAATGCTTTTCGTGTCATTTGAGTATCAATACCCCCAGGGTTGATATTATTGATCCGTATCCCGTATTGACTTAACTCAAGAGCCGCTGGGCGAATAAAAGCGTCTAGCGCGCCTTTACTCGCTGAGTAGCAGGTTGACCCGATCAGCCCACCATTTGCAAGCCAAGAAGAGGTATTGACGATAACGCCACCATTTTGCTGCTCTTTAAAGTAGCGAGCTTGAGCTTGTACAGCGAGCCATATAGATTTGGTATTTGTGGTTAAAGTGCGGTCAAAGTCGGCTTCTGATTGCTCTAGTAACGGAGCGAAATTCCCGATAGTACCTACATTATTAAAAGCACCGTCAAACCGGCCATATTTTGCAACCGTTTGCTCGATTGCTTGGTGGTGTACATTGTGCTGATTAATATCGGCGACGAGATAACTTGCGTCATCCGCATAGGGTTTGATCATCTCTAACGTTTGCAATAGCTCATTTTCACGTCTTGCCAAAATAGTCACTTTGGCACCCAGTTTGGCAAGCAAAACCGCCGTTGCTTGTCCAATGCCTGCGCTTGCGCCAGTAACTAAAAATGCATGTTCTTTAATTCCTTCTAGCATATTTTTACCTATTTGTTTGAAGTTGTATGCACTTTACAATAGATTGGTGTGAGGATAATCACCGTGTGATAAGGAAGTGAATTGCATGACACGCTATAATCAAGATGAAGGTTTACTGGGCCTTTACAGTACATTTGTGACCACAGCGCAAGCTGAAAGCTTTGTTGCTGCTGCTCAGCTTTTAGAGTTATCACCATCGACACTTGGACGCAGGATAAAAAAGCTCGAATCAGTATTAAAAACCCAGTTATTCACGCGTACAACAAGACAAGTCAATATCACTGAAGCAGGACAACGATATTTAGAGGCCTACTCTGGCGTGCTTTCTCAATTGGACTCTATCGAGCAAGATATGGCGAGCGAAAATAGCGAGCCTAGAGGCACGTTGCGAGTCAGTATTCCCAATACATTTGGACGTTTGCATATCAGTCCATATTTGGGAGAGTTTTTACGTTCTTATCCCAAACTTAAATTAGAGCTTATTCAAAAGGATAACTTTGAGGACTTAATGCAGCAGAATATTGATGTTGCAATAAGGATTGGAACCTTAAGTAACTCAAGCTTACGCGCTAAACGGATCGCCCCCAATATTCGGCGCTTGGTTGCCTCGCCTAATTATTTAGCACAAGCAGGTGTTCCTCAGTGGCCTGCCGATTTACAAAACCATCAATGTTTACATTTCTCGCATTTATCTCAAGGTAAAAAGTGGCAATTAACGAAAGACAAGGTCACGAGAAAAGTCGAGATTACCCCAACACTCATGTGTGATGATGCGTCAGCATTATTGGCTGCGGCGCTAGATGGTTCTGGTATCGCACTGCTTGCAGACTTTATTACCTATTCCCATTTACAAAAAGGCACGCTCGTTGAAGTGTTACCGCAGTGGAAATTAAATCAATCTGATATTTATGCCGTTTACCCAAACACAGGGTTTCTCGCACAAAAATCACGCGTATTTATAGATTTCTTTGCGCAAAAAATTTCAGCAGCACTGTTGTTTTGAGTGAAAGTCTCTTTCAAATTTATAAAAGTAGAAAATAAGCCATTAATAGCTTGTATGAATGGCTGGCGCTTATTTTATCCATAAAAAATATAAATAAATTGTAATTTTTGTGTAACTATTATGGTTTCTTGTAAGGATTGAAATGAAGGAAACATGATGAAAAATATATTATTAGTATCAGGATTAATACTGTCTTTTACAGCAAGTGCGCAAGTAAGAGTATCCGTTGATCCAACTGAATGTCAGCAGGTTGGAGGGTATGGAGAGATTGCTTTTGAAGAGGCAGGTGTGACAAACGGCTCCTTGACTCACGATTTAACGATCCGATGTCCAATTCGCAACCAAGTCGGTTTAAAATTTCAAGGATTAGATATTTGGCACCAACCTCACCGTACGGTGTATTGTAGTTTAGTTCGTAGACATTGGTCACATTATGCAACTAAGCCCACTTTATTAAAGAAAGATTTTACCTTAACTAGCTATCCAGGGTTTTTATATCAGTCTGTCTCTGCAAGTACGATTGGTGACAGTAATAGAGATGCGGGCACAGCTTACAGTTTAGAATGTCGTTTAAGTAAAAAAGTGGGTAATCAACAAACTTATATAGGAGCGTATACGGTTAATTTTAGTTAATAAAATAGGCTGTGCTAAATTGTGGCACAGCCATTTTAATGTTTTACTCAGTGAGATAAATATCTAGCATGTGTTGATTCTAATTTCACATATTGATCGATAATAACCTGACAGCGAATACTTTGGTTAAAGCGGACAAGCTCACATGCCAAGCAAGCAATACTCTTCAACCCATCCAAGGCTTTTTTTCTTATTTTTAATTCTCTTTGGCTTTGCACTAGTTTGATTAGCGTATCTGCTGCGGTTTCTAAAAAGCAATCATCATCTGAGTCGTTGAAAACAGGGCAGTGATCAAAGCAGTAATTGCATACTTCCACCATACGGTTAATCGATACTCTATTTGCACTTGGTTGCTGTAATATTTTGAGACTAATTTTAAATGCATCATGATAGCAGTTAGCTGCTTTTTCTTGATGGCCAAACAGGTAAGCGGTTTGCGCACTGTCTATCAAACGATTGTATTTTATTGTTAATGAATTTGAGCTTGTAGATGAGACCAGTGTAAGTAATTGTGCAGACATGTTTATCCTATTTTCAATAAAGCAGTGAATTTGCCTCTCATATCGATTTGTATAAATGATAATGAAAACAAGTATCACTTGCAAATAGGGTTGTGCATATTTGCCTTGCTTAAACTTTCCAGAAGTATAAAATCCAGCTCCACTCATTTATAAAAGGAAATCCCATGAGTAAAGTAGTCCGTGTCGGGGTTGGTGTTATCATCAAACGAGGTAATCAAGTTTTATTGGGTGAGCGCATTGGGGCCCATGGTTCAAACACTTGGGCCACACCTGGTGGCCATTTAGAATTTGGCGAAAGTATCGAGAGCTGTGCAGCTCGAGAGGTACTTGAAGAGACAGGCTTAACAGTTGTCGATGTTAAACAAGTTGGTTTCACGAATGATATTTTTGAGCGTGAAGATAAACATTACATCACTATATTTGTTGAGGCGCGATGTGATGAAGGAGAGGCGCAAATTTTAGAACCGCATAAATGCAAGCAGTGGCAGTGGTTTACATGGGATAACTTACCAAAACCGTTATTTATTCCGATGGTGAACTTAATAGAAGAGAACACTGAACTTTCGACATCAAAAAGTTAGTATATTCCCCTTAAGTAAATAAGTTTAGATTATTTATTTTATTGCACACTGTTTGCACAATCAGCTCTTATAGTCAAAAAAACAGCAATAGTTAACCATATTTGGTGACGACAGTTTCTTTTTCTATGGGAGTGTTTGATATGAAGCAAGGTTCAATTGTTCATAACATATCTGTACTTACAGCAAGTGCGACTATGTTGATGTTGGCAGGATGTGGCTCCAGTAGTAGTGATAACACACAAACTGAGTCAACTACACAGCAAAGTGTAAATAACACAGCAGATACCAGTACATCTAGTAGCTCGAATAGCACTTCAGATACCAGCAGCAACACTTCAACATCAGACACGACAAGTGGTACCAGCACTGACAATTCAGGCGATACGAGTGGCAGCACGGATAGCTCAGATGGTGTTGATAATGGGACCGCTGCGACATCAGGTTCAACTGACGGTGTGTTATGTGATTATTTCTATAATGAGTTTAATGACTCTGCATCGGTCCAAGCGACGAGTAATGCAGATTGGAATTGCACAGGCAGTGCAAGAACATTAACAGCAAATGGTATTCCTGACCATCAAACAGGTACTTTCCCAAATCCAGGCAATCCTAATACGATCAGTGAAACGTCAGTGTCGATCAGCTACTCGCTGACACCTACAAAAACTGAGACCACTTCAACGCTCGGTGGCCCAAGAGGTGCAACGGGTTATGTTTTGAATGGTGTAAAAATTGATGCCAATACAGCTGGATCCTGTGATGATTCTGGCAATGATTGTTCGCTAGTGGGGAACACAGGAAACTGGAGTATTGAAGCGCTGGGTCAAACGAGCTTTGATTTTGGCACCGATGACAATAACGCCCATGTGCAACCAGATGGCTCATATCATTACCATGGCATGCCAGAAGGGTTTATAGCACTTCGCGGTGGTTCAGACACAACCATGACATTAATTGGTTGGGCGGCAGATGGCTTTCCAATTTATGCGCGATATGGTTATAGCGATGCTGATGATGCACAGTCCGCGCTCAAAGTGATCACAGGTAGCTATCAACTGGTTGAAAATGTCAGCAGCAATCGACCATCTACCTCAGTGTATGCGTTAGGCACCTTTGCACAGGATTGGGAATACGTAGCGGGCAGTGGAGATCTAGACGAGTGCAATGGGCGTTTTGGTGTAACACCTGAATTTCCTGAAGGTATTTATCATTACTATGCTACGGACAGTTATCCATATTTTCAGCGCTGTGTGAAAGGTGAAATATAAAAGAGGTAGATGTAATGACTTACTTTAAAAATCACTTTTGGTGTATTTGTTTTTTGGTGTTCAGCGTGTCTGCTAATGCACACCTTATGGTCGCTGAGCGTGGTACGCTTAACTTCGATGAAACAGGTGTTTATACCGTGATATCGCTATCGGCATCTAACTTTTTAGCGGCGGATACAGATAAAGATAGACACCTGTCTTTCACTGAGTTTAAGCAGGCAAAAGAGACTATTTTCAAGCAAGTACTGGCTGGCATTTATATGCAACAGGGTGAGCAAATCCAGTATTTGGAGGGATTGATGTTGTCTCCTCAAGCGTCTCACCATGGCAATGGCCGTGAGATAGACCAAATTATCGTTATGGGTAAGTTTATCAATGTGGACCACACGAAGAACCTGTCATTCCATAATGTTTTTTACGGTGATAATGCCCTTAGCTCTGTTGAAATAACAGCGAAATATAAACGGTTAGGGCTGAAAAAAGCATTTGTTCTAACCTCGAAAAAACAAGGTGAGAGAGTATTTTAGCCTAACTTAATGGTGAGCAGATGCAATTATGGTGATTGAGCCTGCTCACGAGATAAGATCACATCTAGACGCTTTAACTCATTGCTGTCGAATAAGTTATGTTTGAGAGTCTTTATTCTTTCATTGTGCTGTTCAAGTGGGGCTTGCGCCACAATCGTTTGGCGAGCTTGTTTGTAGTGTTTAATTTTTTGCTGCCACAGTTGTTGCTTAGATTGTAATGCAACAAGTCGCAGGGCCGCTTCATCACCAAAGTTTACACTAAATTGGTTATGGTCCATTGCGTGCCAATTGTTTTTGAGTTCAAAGAAGCGCTGCGATGATTCAATTATCTGTCTCTGCGCGTCTGACAGTTGAGAGATATGTGCCTCGAGTAGTGATTTGCGCATGTCATCACTGAGTGTTTTGTCAGAGAGAATGTGCCAACGTGTCAGGGTATGTGCGTGCCAGCTGTTTTCATCTTGAAACCACGCATTGATAACCTGCTGTGAAAAGTATTGTTTTTGTAAGGATGTTAAAGCTTCAAAGCGTTCATGCATGTTTAAAAGCGGGTCTACTTTAGTGAGCGCCACTTTATAGTGCATGTAATCATGGGCGAGTGACTGCAAGCAAACTGGCAACTGTTCAATAAACTGAGGCCAGTTTTCAACTTGCTGTTTATGCTGTAGTTTAATTAACCAATCGTCGATGTATGCTTTGTGTGATTTTGTCACTGTGCTGCATATTGATATGGGGTTTGAGCTAACAGGAACCTCGGTTGTTGCACTTGTTCTAGGTTTTTGAACAGTAAGTTTTTGAACACTAGGATAGTGCAGTACGATTTGCTCAGCGCTTTGTGTGTTGGTATTGAAGTACCACAAACCCAAGGCGCATAGCGCCCCAGTAATCGTCACCGTTAACAGATATTTTCCTTTCACAGGTTTAGCCCTTTTAAGCGAATAATATGTTGTCTGTATAAAGTTAACGGATCAGTTTCAAATAGGTGGTGGATCCCTATGGTTTGATTGACTTGATCTAAATGGTTCATTTTAAAATCATTGCCTATGACTTGTCCTAAATTACTTGAGCAGGCTGACACCAGTCCATCATTTGGCTCGTCAAAAACCTGTGAAATAAAAGCCAAAGGTGTATCTGCTGGGTCAAACACATTGGTCCATGCTTTAGCGCCACTCCAAGAAAAATAATAAACACCATTGCGCTCAAGCATGTTACCTTGACCACAATATTGATTTGGTACGCCTTCTGGGTATTTTTGGTTAAATGCAAGGGTGCCTTCTGTGGTTAATGCCTCAAGTGCTTGTAATGCATCTTTGGGTGCAGTGGCCTTTCCCGAAAGTAAATCAATTAAGCCGGCCAATGCATTGGCGAGCGATGCCAAAAACTGCTCAGAGAAAGAACCTCTGTCAACACCGCCTCTAACGATATCGGCGAATCGACTACCCCAATTTACACCGCCAATACTGGTTACCGATGCAACCCACTGTGGTTTTACTGATGCCACATAGCGGATCGTTTGTGCACCTTGGCTATGACCGATTAAATTCACCTTGTCTTTACCCGTTATTGCCCTGATCAAAGCGACTTGCTCAAGCAGTTGCTCACCTCTCAATTCTGAGTTATGTGCAGAGGAGACTTCTGCGACGAATACATTGCCACCTTCTTGTTGGATGATTGAGGGGACTCGATAAAAGTAATCCACACCGAGCAAGTTATCGAATCCAAATAAACCATGTACCAGCACCACTGGATACTCTAGGGTGTCTCGGCTAAAGGCTAAGTGTGTGTAGCAAGACGTAAAGCCTAAAATGAGAATCAGAATGAACTTTTTCATGTATATGCTCCAATTATTACAGTTTGGTAACATTAAAACTAGAGCAAGTACTTCAGAGATCAAGTGAAAAGGTTGAAAAATAGACAGAATGTTGAGTTTTATGCGTATTTATATAAGCGGTTTTTACTTTAAGGTATTGATATGATTCAGGTTGATAAAAGTGTGACTTCTGGTACATACAATTATAGTTATAGAAAGTGATGCGCCACTAGCTGGAGCAAATTGATTAGATAATAATTTACCTATCTGCATGATTAAGCATGTGTATTGATACCGTACTGATAGTGCTCAATTTTCTTAAGCAATACTTCGTGATTGTTTATCACGTCGGAATTGGCTGGGTGCTGTGATTTTACATAAGCAAGGTCCTCACGCATTTGCTCTATCACGTTAAATGGTTTGGTGTTAGCGTCATTTAAAGTGGTACCGCCCAGTTGACCATCATGTTTAATAAGGCCATAACGACCGGTTTAAAATGCCATTTCACCCATGGGTAAATAACCTGATTCATAAAGTGTATTTGCCGCCTCACTTTGCTCTTTTAAGGTCATGTTGGTGAAATCAAATGCGCGTTCAGGGCTGTTTGTACTTGTTGATGGCATTACTTGAACGGTATTTTTCGCAGGCGCTGTTAACGTACTTTGCCGCGTTGGCGCATATGTGTGTGGTGTATTTTGAATTTGCATATTCTGTCCTTGTATTTGCTTTGTTTTAAATTTAAGCAATCCGTGTTCCAAAAATATGCGTGAATAAAAAAGAGCCGATTGGCTCTTTTTTAAAAGGTTATAGAGCTTGGTGAGGGCCAAACACCTCGTAAAGAATGCGGCTATCGTCAACACCCAAATCAATTAATTGGGTTTTTATAAACGCCATGAATGCGCTTGGTCCACAAAGGTAAAATTCACCGGTTTCTAATGGTAATTCAGAAGATATTTCAGCTAGGTACATTCTACCCTCGCGGTGCCCGTTGGCATTATTCTCTATCCAATAATGGCTTTGCAGAGAGGAAATTTGTGGTTTGAAAGCTTCTACATTGTCATAAAATGCGTGCTCTGCATGTGTACGTGCCGCATGCAAGAACCAGCATGGTGTGTTTGATGCGTTTGATTTGATTGTTTGCAGCATCGCCATCATTGGCGTGATCCCGACACCTGCACTGATAAATACCTTAGGTGCATCTGACGCTAACAGTACAAAATCACCAGCAGGAGGGTATGCATCTATTTCGTCGCCTTGCTTAAGTGTGTGTAAATAGTTTGAAACCAGCCCCTCTTTTTTAACTGAAATACGATAATGATCGCTTTGACTTGATTGCGACAATGAGTACTGTCTGATCTGGCGGTTTTCAGACCCTTGAATCTCACAATCAACGGCAAGGTATTGCCCCGCTTGATAGCTAGCTACAGGTAGTTTATCTAGCGGCGTTAGATAAAAACTCTTGATAACCTCTGACTCTTGTACAATCTTGGTAATTTCAAAGCGGCGACGACCGCGCCAGCCTCCAGATTTATGTTCATTATTTTGATAAATTGCTTCTTCTTGAGTGATGAATAAGTCCGCCAAAGCACCATAAGCTTGGGCCCAAGCATCAATGATCTCTGGTGTACATTCATTGGGAAACATCTCCTGTAATGTAGCCAATAGATGAGTACCTACAATGGGATAGTGCTCAGGCAAAATGTTTAGGCTGGCGTGTTTATGGTTTATGCGCTCAATTGCCTGCGCCAATACTGCAGGGTTATCAATGTGCGTTGCATAAGCCGCCAGTGCATTAAATAGCGCAAACTGTTGCTTGCCGGTTTTCTGATTACTGATATTAAAAACATCTAATAACTCAGGGTTATGATTAAACATACGTTTGTAAAAGTGATCAGTGACCGCAGGGCCAGCATTAGCGAGTAGAGGAATGGTGTCCTTAACCAGTTTAATTGTTTGAGTTGATAACATAGGTATTCTCCGATTAACCACGACGCCCGTCGAGGCGATGTTTCATTAAAATAGGGGTGTAAATCGCAACGAAAATGGTAAATGCACCAGACCATAAAATAGCGCTGGCAAGCCATGCATCGTGCGAATTGATAAATAAAGGAAATAGACTTCTGATCAGGGCTGATAGAAAACACAGTGCAAATGCCACACTCAGAAGAGGGTGTGCCTTGAGTGGTCTTGCGGTATGTCCCAGTGAAACCCTGGACATAATTGATAAAATCATCAGACCCATTGCACCTATGGTGATCAAGTGCAAAGCGTCTTTGGCTTGCCACGCAAAGTTCAAATAGGCACCGCCAAATCCGATCAAGCCTA
Organism: Pseudoalteromonas umbrosa; assembly: GCF_030125375.1. GTDB lineage: Bacteria > Pseudomonadota > Gammaproteobacteria > Enterobacterales > Alteromonadaceae > Pseudoalteromonas > Pseudoalteromonas umbrosa. Next base: position 389,768 of record NZ_JASJUU010000001.1, read on the forward strand.
TGGCCATCAAGCAATATGCGATATAGAGCGACCAAAGTAAGGGAACTTGCCAGATTGCGAATTTGAACCAGAACACGCTTCGAGCGATATGCAACAGGCCTGTTACTATGAGTAGGTAGCCTGGGTTTATAGGGCTATTAAATACATGGTGAGCAAAGAAACCGATAAGCCCTAATAAAGCACTCCAAAACAATGCTATGTTGAGCAGAGGCGTTGTCGTTTGTGATTGCAGGTTTAGCCCTCTTGCAATAAAAAACGGTAATACGCGTCCTGCAATGATGCTGATTAAAAATGTAAAACCAAGTACACCAATATGTGACAAAGTGAGTACAAACAGGTAGTTGTGCGTGGCAATCAACCAAATAAATGTCAAATTGACACTCGCCATAAGCGATAAAATAACGATAAATTGATAGTTATTTTTGCTCTTGGCTTGCACCAGTGTATTGGCCAGATGTGTGATGCTCAGTAACCAAAATAAGCCTTGGCAGATAGCGAGCCAAATATAAGGGCTATCGGACAACACAAAAATTAATCTTGCGGCTAACCACAAGCTGCACAGCAATAGCAACTGAACGCCATTTATCGTTGGGATCCCTGTCCAGTTTTTAGACGCTGTGAATAGAAAACCGATAGCTACTGCACTGGCAAAGCCAAATAACATTTCATGGGCGTGCCAAAGTGTCGCGGGTACTTGGCTTTGCCAAGGTAAAATGCCGGATAACACACCAGCCCAAATGAGCATGCTGATAACAGCCCAAGTCGCTGATAGCCAAAATAAGGGTCTAAACCCCAACATCAAAAAGGGCCAAGTAGATGGCTTTAACAGAATGGGTTTTGGTAGAGGCTCTTCAATTGGCAACATAGTCACTAGCGTACCTCCAAGCCTAAGCTGTACTGGCACAAGCACCGCACTACATAGCTAATTTTTAATAGAGTGGCGAACAACAAACTACCAATATGCGCGCTGATCTGTACTGGGATGGATAGCAGGTGAGAAAGTGGGTAACTGGCGATGATAGCGAGGCCAAAGCCGACTATACTGGCGACAAGTAGCCAATTCGAAGCGCTAAGTAAACGAGTAAAAACGCCCGTAAAGCTCTCTTGTTGTATTTGCATATGTACACCCACTTAGGTTGATTTCGTGTCATATACATCGCACAAGGTGTGCCAACTTTTAAATTCAATAAAAACAAGTGGTTATGATTATATGGTTTTACTTTTGAGTCAATTTGACATATTTTAGATAAAGTCTTTTTATACTTTATAGGTCAATATGACATGGAAAAAAGAGAGTTATCCCAACTAATTACATTTAATCAATCACTTGCTGAGGCGTTGCCAAAAGATAACGAGGTTGATTTAGTGTCATATTGTGGTGCGGTGATGAATGCGCTTAAAGCTTTAATTAGTGCAGATGCGATAGCAGTACTTGGTCACGAGCAAGGGGCCTTGGTTCCGTTGGCCGCGACAGGACTTGCGCCAGAAGTCATGGGGAGACGATTTCAATTATCAGAGCACCCAAGGCTCAAAGAAATAGTGCACAGTGAAACGGCCCCGGTGATTTTTCCTGCTGATTGTCCACTGAGTGACCCCTATGATGGCATGTTGATTGCGGAGACAGGTGATTTACCTGTGCATGCCTGTATGGGCTTTGCAATGTACGAGCAAGATAAGTTATTGGGCGTGATCACATTTGATAGTTTAAGCCCACATGCTTTTGACGGCTATGGTGCATCTTTACTAGCTATGGTGCAAGCATCGGTTTCCAGCCACTTTAGTGCAGTAGACAATATGCATAGGCTGTCTAAGCGTGCCAAATCTGGGATTGCGATGTTAAATGAGCTGAGCCATCAGCAATACACCATGGTTGGTGAGTCTGTGCCGATGCAAAAGCTTAAGTCGGATATTAGTCTGGTTGCAAACTCAGATCTGAGTGTGCTTATTCAAGGAGAAACTGGTACAGGTAAAGAGTTGGTAGCGCGGCAATTACATGCGCAATCTAATCGCAGTACCGGGCCATTTGTGCAAGTAAACTGTGCATCTTTGCCTGACAACCTAGCAGAAAGTGAGTTTTTTGGTCATCGTAAAGGGGCGTTCACAGGTGCAGATAAACACCGCGAAGGAAAGTTCTTGGTAGCCGATCAGGGCACGTTGTTTTTAGATGAAATTGGTGAACTACCGTTGCATATTCAAAGCAAATTACTGCGGGCATTGCAAAGCGGGGAGATCCAGCCTGTTGGTAGCGATAAGCCGCATTTTGTGAATGTTCGGATTGTGGCTGCGACAAATAGAGATTTGCAAAAAGAAGTGGATGAGGGTCGGTTTCGCTCAGATCTGTATCATCGCTTAAGAGTTTTCCCGCTTCAAGTTCCAGCCCTTAAACACCGCAATACAGATATAGTTCCACTCGCTGGCTATTTTGTAGAGCAGCTTCGTAAGAAGCTAGGGGTGTCTCAACTTTTACTGGATGACGATTTGCTTGCAAGTTTAAAAGCCCATGACTGGCCGGGTAACGTTCGAGAATTGGAGCATGTATTAAGTCGCGCTGCGCTTAAAGCAAAGCATTCAAACTGGCAAAAAGACATTATCAAAATTATGCCTAGCCACTGTGAACTCAGTTTTGATTCTCCAAAGGTGGAGCTGGATACACATACACGTGGTGAGCAGGAGGTCATGTTACAGCCAATAAAAGAGGCCACAGAAGAATTTCAACGCAGTCTTATTTTAAAAGCGCTCAACACCCATCAGCTCAACTGGGCTGCGGCGGCCAGAGCACTTGATATCGACCGAGCAAATTTAGTCCGTTTAGCTAAGCGCTTAGGCGTCGAAACTGTAAAGAAAGTTAAGTAGCCAAGTTAGGTAATCGCAACGGCGTGTTTAAAGTGTTAATCGAGACCTTAATTCAATTGTTATTGGCAATGAAAATTGTTCTTAATTCTTTTATAAGTTATTTATTTTAAAAGGATATTAAAACTTTTTTGTTATTTTCATTTAGTCTTGCCAAGTACGAATATTGGACTAGTGTTAAATAGCGTCTAACTGATTTTGCCACTAGGGGGCCCTATGAAGGGTAGTAAGCAAGTAATTGTCACTTTGAATAAAATTTTGACACTCGAACTCACGTCGATTAACCAATATTTTTTACATGCACGCATGTACAAAAACTGGGGACTTGAAGAGTTAAACGAAAAAGCCTACAAAAAATCAATCAAGGATATGAAGCAAGCAGATGATCTGATTGAACGCATTTTATTTTTAGAAGGCTTACCGAATTTACAGCATCTCGAAAAGTTGCGCATTGGCGAGCACACCGAAGAAATGCTCAGCTGCGACCTTGCTTTTGAGCATGAGCAGCTACCAGCACTGCGCGAGGCCATTGATTTGTGCGAAAAAGAGCAAGATTACGTCAGTAGAGAGTTACTCGAAGAAATCTTAGAGTATGAAGAAGAGTATGTGGACTGGCTCGAAACTCAAGACTTCTTGATTAAGAATACGGGTATTGAAAACTATCTTCAATCACAGATAGAGGGTTAAATTATGCAAGGTTCCAAAAAAGTTATCGACTTGCTAAATAAGCAACTCACTCTTGAACTCAGTTCAATGGATCAATATTTAGCACACTCCAAAATGTACGAAGATTGGGGAATGGCGCGTTTGCATGACAAATTGTCTCATGAATATGAAGAAGAGTTGGATCATGCTAAACGTATTACTGAGCGGATTTTATTTTTAGAGGGAACACCTGACACGGCTTCACGTGCGCCTATCAACGTAGGCAGCAATGTAAAAGAAATGCTCGAAAATGATTTAGCCGCCGAAGTGGTGGTGAAAGATCACCTTAAAAAGGTCATTGCGGTGTGTGAAGAAGAGCAAGATTATGTAACAAGAGAAATCTTAGAAGCCTTGCTTGATGACACTGAAATGGATCACATTTACTGGTTAGAGCAGCACCTTGGCCTGATAGATTTAATCGGTATTCAAAACTACATCCAAAGCCAAATGAGTGGGGATGCAGGATCTGGCAGCTAACGTGGGTTAGCATGTTAAGCAAAGTAAAAGAGCGCTATATGCGCTCTTTTTTTATACCGTTAATTTTCTGTTTTTTTAGTGGTTTTAGAATAAACACCCTAAACTGAAAAAGACCACATGAAATAAACCTTGATCTCTCTAGTGTATCTATTAATATAAAAACGAACGTTCGTTCTTTTTTGTGGTGTTATGGGTAAAGGTAAACAAACTAAACAGCAAATATTAGCCAAAGGCTTGGCATTGGCGTCTGAAACTGGCCTAAATGATCTGACAATTGGCATGTTGGCGACTGCATCAGGCATGTCTAAATCTGGGCTGTTTGGTCATTTTAACTCTAAAGAAACTATGCAGTTAAATGTGCTTGAATATGCGTCTGATTTATTTAAAGAGCATGTCATTTTAGCGTGTGATAAAGATACGAGGGGCTTGGCAAAGTTAAACCAGCTGTGTCAAAACTGGCTTAATTGGTATAAGCCAGATGCGGCGACTTGTATTTTTATCAATGCTGCGGCGGAGTTTGATGACCAGCCTGGCGCGCTAAGGGAGCATATCCAAGCCACTTTAAAAAACTGGCTAAGCTACTTACAACATATAGTCTCGCAAGCCATTCAAGATGGAGACTTTTATTCAGACACTTGTCCAAAACAGTTTGTGTTTGAACTGTATTCTTTATATCTCGGAAGTCAAAACTTGCGCTGGTTATCACTTGAAGATGATGAGCGTAGTCGATTTAAAACGGGGTTTAATGCTTTGTTAGACAAATATGGAGCCAAAACGCATGAGCAGTAAAATATACTTTTCTGACAAGAATAAAAAATCAATGAGCTTCCATGTGACTAGAGGGGTGTCGAGTTTCATGGCCAAAGTCGCACCTAAAATGAGCTTAAATGCGACTCGAAAATTACTGTTAACACCTGCTGCTGGGCGCAAAGAGGTCGCAGTACCACAGCAGATGACTCGCCGTAAACTTGAAACCCCCTATGGTGCCCTAAACTTGGTAGAAGGTGGAGAAGGTCCAAAACTTGTTTTCACCCATGGTTGGTCTGGCGGCGTGAGTCAATTTTATCCATTGATGCAAAAAGTCATTGATGAAGGGTTTTCTGTGGTGGGGTTTGACCATTTTGGACATGGTAAAAGTGCTGGCAAGTTTGCAAATTTACCTTTGTTCATTAAGGGGCTTAAACATGTTTTGGCTGAGTATGAAGATGAACAAGTTAGGGGGATAGTGAGTCATTCCATGGGTACAATTGGCGCAGTGAATGCAACTTGTGATGCCAAGCACGTCATGATTGCGCCTACATTTGATTTTTACAATTCATTTCAGGAGCGCATTTACTCGACTGGGATCACCGATAAACTGGTGGATCGACTACTTAATGAAGTAGAGACAGAGCATGATATGGTATTTAAGTCTCTACAAGCAGAAAATCACTTGGCCAAGCAATCTCAGCTTTTAATGGTTCATGACAAAGAAGATAAATATGCGCCATACCAGCATACTTTGGCGCAGGTTGAGAAACACAGTCATGCCAGCTTACATAGTACGCAAGGTCAAGGTCATGGTAGGGTTATAAACAGTCCACAGACTTGGCAAGCGATTAGACAATTAATTGATATTTAATACTTTGATGGAATTGTAATTCATAGGCAAGATAGACTAACTTTATAGTAGCTAAAAATAATTGATTAGTGCTTATGTTCAAATACTGTTGCGCCGTGCTCTTTGTCGTGTTGTCGACTTGCTTATTTGCAAAAGAAAAAAGCTTACCTGAATTACATGTATATCATGATTCTGACTACAGTACCCATCGACAGTCAGCTGTCGCGATAAAAATGGGTTTTTTGACTGCATTAGATGAAGTAGACAGCCAAGCTCAAGGTTTTAAAATTAAACTGTTATCTCGAGACCATCGTGGTAACAGTAATCGCAGCTTTTTGAACTTTAAGCGCTTTTTGAAAGATCCATCTGGGCTGTTTGTGCTGGGTGGTCTACATTCTCCTCCTTACATAAAATACCGAGAGTTTATCAATACCAACCAAATCCCACTTTTGGTGCCTTGGGCAGCAGGTGGCCCTATCACACGTTATGATGAGGGTGAAAATTGGGTATTTCGCCTGTCTGTGGATGACACTAAAGCGGGTATTAAGCTCGTAGAGTTTGCTAATAAACGTGCGTGCAAAAACCCTCACCTTTTCTTAGAAAGAACGCCTTGGGGAAAATCAAATTACAAATCAATTGGTAAAGCTTTGGGTAACCCAGAGGCAACGGTGACTTGGTTTGATTGGGGTATGAAGGAAAGCAGTGCAAAAATTCATATCAGAGAAATGCTCGCAAAAGACAGTGATTGTATTTTGTTTGTTGGTAATGCTATAGAAGGAAAGCAGCTGGTTTCAGCGATGGCTGACTATCCAAAGGAACAACGAATTCCAATTATTAGTCACTGGGGTATCACGGGCGGGGACTTTTTTCAGCAGGCGAAAGTGGACCTTGCATCAGGCATAGATTTGCACTTTATTCAAAGCTGTTTTTCATTTCAGCAGCGGCCGTTATCTGGGCAAGCAAATAAAGTGTGGAACAATGCTAAACGCATGTTTCCTGATGAATTTGCAGAGCGTGACTTTTTATTTGCACCTACCGGGTTCATCCATGGTTATGATTTAGCAAAAGTTGCGTTGGCGGCCATTGAGCAAATAAAGCTAACCGGTGATATGTCCAAAGACAGAGCAGCATTTAGAAATGCCCTTGAGCAACTTGATAAGCCTGTTAAAGGGCTTATCAAAACTTACCAAAACCCTTATTCTAAGTGGAGTAAACAAAATCCAGACGCCCATGAGGCCTTGGGAATAGACGATTTATGTATGGCATACTTTGAGTCTAATGGCAGTACTAAAGTGCTGGTGGGTAATCCATGACCCGCTGGCTGAATAAGGTATTTAGTATGTCCTCAGACAGGGCTTTTTATGCCTTTTTGTTATGTAGCTTAGTCCTATCAATTGTTATTAGTTTGTCTTTGGTTGGTACTCGAGCAGATAGCTCGGTGAAAGAGCTTCAGCTACAAGCAAGACAAACCGAAGCAAAGTTGGCGGTCAGTAACCTTGGTCAGTTTGTGTCAACGCGTCTTATCCTATTAAAGGATTTAGCCAAAATCCCCATGCTTTCAAATGCCGTGATGGGCAGTGATATATCGCGCGCTTCACTGTCTGATTTTTTAAAAGATTATAAGGTGTTGGGCGGGCATGTACCTTTGCACCTTTACAATGTGCTTTCTGAGCCGGTTTTTACAAATTCCCCTCTATACAGTGGAAAATTTAGCCGAGAGCCATGGCTGGATCAGATGTTATTGGGGGAGCTTGGGCAAGCGGTTGTCCTAAAACAAGAAGAACAACAGTTTAAGTTTATCTTGGCCGTGCCCATAGAATACAACGGTTTTACGGAAGGGGTACTGATCTCTGAATTTAAAACCGACCTAGCCTCGCTTTTGGCCATCGACATGAGGCAAAGTGAATTAGTGGTTGAACTTGCTGGTCAATGGGTTGAATACAGCAATGCTGAGGAGGGTCTAGAGTATTTACAGCTGTTCGAAAGCCGCTTACCAGACACAGATATAGAGATAAAATTTTCTATTGACCAACAGAACATTCAAAATAGTGTAAACACCTTTATTTTAGCCATCGCAAAAGCGGTGGTGATTAGTTTGTTGCTGTCTTTCCTTTTACTATTTTTCTTTGGTCGCCAATTGTTGCTAAACCCATTTAAGCAATTACAGCTATCCCAGAAAGAGACACAAAAAAGTGAAGAGCGATTTAAACTAGCAATTAAAGGCAGTAACGACGGGATATGGGATTGGGATATAGAAAAGGGCAGTATGTTCTACTCACCCAGATTTCGAGAGCTGTTGGGCTATGGTGCCAATGATGTTAATGGATTTCCTGATGTGTTTGATAGTTTAGAGCGAGCTATCCACCCAAAAGATAAAACCCATACATTTGGGGCGTTGAATACGCATTTGGAAAGCGGAGATGTGTTTGACGTTGAGTTTAGAATGCGTAACCACAACGGCGACTATAGATTTTATCGCTCAAAAGGTTTGGCACTTCGTAATGAGAAAAATAAAGCAGTGCGTATGTCAGGCTCTCTGACTGACATAACTGATCAAAAAATGTATCAAGAAGCGCTTAAAAAAGCGAAAGAGCATAATGATTTATTGGCTTATGCGATTGAATCATGTGATGTCGGTATTGTGATCACTGATGCTTATAAAAAAGACATGCCTTTGAGCTTTATAAACTCAGCCTTCAAGCGAATTACGGGGTATGATGAATCAGTTATTGGTAAAAACTGCCGTTTCTTACAAGGTGAGCAAACATCAAATTCTGCAGTAGAGGCAATCCGTGAAGCGATAAAACTACAGCAACCGCACAGAGAAAAAATACTGAATTATCGCAAAGACGGTGAGCCATTTTGGAACAATATGCACATCGGTCCTGTGTTGGATGAAAATAAAAAACTGATCGCATATGTAGGCATTTTGCAAGATGTGACCGAGCAAATTCGTCAACAAAAAGCATTGGCGGATGCGAAGGTGCAAGCCGAGCAAGCGAGTGAAGCGAAGAGTGCTTTCTTGGCATCGATGAGTCATGAGATCCGCACCCCGATGAATGGCGTGTTGGGCATGCTTAACTTAATGATGAATAGTCCACTAGATGATGAGCAAAAGCATCGTGCACGGCTTGCGATGAATAGTGCTAATTCGTTACTCAACCTAATCAATGACATATTAGATTTCTCCAAAGTAGATGCTGGGAAGCTAGAACTTGAGTTGCTTGATTTTGATTTACGAGAGCTGTTTGGTGATTTCTCAGAATCCGCTGCATTGCAAGCTCAAAGCAAAGGCATTGAGCTCATTTTAGATATTGTAAAGGTCGACAGCTCAGTAGTGAAAGGCGACCCAAGCCGTTTGCGACAGGTATTATCTAACCTTGTAGGTAATGCGATTAAATTTACTGATGAAGGCGAAATTATTATTCGCGCTGAGCTCAATAAAGTAGACGACAAGCTGCGTTTAGACTGTTCTATTATTGACTCTGGCATAGGCATACCGTTATCAAAGCAACATAAACTATTTGAAACCTTCTCACAAGTAGACTCATCTACTACAAGAAAATATGGCGGGACGGGCTTAGGTTTATCGATTGTTAAAAAGCTCTGTGAATTGATGGGCGGTAGTATTGGCGTTAAAAGTGAAGAGGGTTGTGGTAGCGAGTTTTACTTCTCTATTAGCTTAGGAATAGGTGAGCAAAATAACCGCCCAATGCCAAAATTTGATATCAGCAAATTAGAATTGTTAATCGTCGATGATAATCAAACAAACCGTACTGTACTTCGAGAACAATTGGAAATTTGGGGCGCCTCTGTTACAGAGGCTTCGTCTGCCATAGAGGCGCTTTCTCAATGCGAAACAAGACTAAAAGATCCGAGTAAAACCTTATTTGATATCGCCTTATTAGACATGCAAATGCCTGTGATGGATGGCGCAAAACTTGGCGCTGAGATGCAGGCTGATCCTAGGCTGAGCAGTATTAAGCTGATAATGATGACATCTATGGGGCATCAAGGAGATGCGGCATATTTTGCAAAACGAGGGTTCTCTGGGTATTTCCCTAAACCCGCGACCACAACAGATTTACACAATGCATTATCGGTAGTTGGAGAAGATGGTGAAGCGCTTGCCAATGCAAAGCCAATTGTTACTTCTCACTATTTGAAATCGTTTAAAGATAATGATGCGTCTGAGCCCGTTGTTTGGGATCCAAAACCCCGTTTATTGCTGGCTGAAGATAACCACGTAAATCAAATAGTCACAACAAGCATGCTGAAAAAGCTGGGTATTGAGTTTGTCGACGTTGTGACTAATGGCCAAGAAGCGATTAACACATTGCGTCACTGCCAACATTCAAAACCTTATGACTTGGTGCTTATGGACTGTCAAATGCCCGAAATGGATGGGTATGAAGCAACAGGTTTAATTAGACAAGGCCAAGCTGGGCATAGCAACCAAGAGATCAAAATTATTGCGCTTACTGCGAACGCAATGAGTGGCGATGAGAAAAAGTGCCGAGATGCCGGAATGGATGATTATTTAACGAAGCCAATTCAACCAGGGACCTTGTTACAATGTCTAAAAGCGCATTTAAGTACACAAACTGCGCGCTCTGATGTAACAGAGTAAAAAATGAATGGCTATCTAGCGGGAATTTTGGCATATTTGAGTACTGTTTAAATATACAGGCTCCAATTTTGAAAACACTGCCAGAAAAATATTATCTCACGCACTTTTTTGAGCTGCTTGATTATTTAACGCAAACCAGCTGGGGTTTGTTAAGTGACGAGCAGCGAGAGAAAATTAATGAGTTTAAGCGTCTTTCGCAAGATGCGCAGTGTTTATTAGTTCGGGTGATCAATCGAAAGCGTAATTTTGTGTGCGATACTGATCTCGTTTACGAAGAAATCACAGACTATGTTCAGGCGTATCAAACGCTAAAAATATGTGGCTGGATAAGTCATGCAACATCCAATTCAGAGCTTCAGGGCTTAATTTCAGAACTGAACAAAACGCAGCTCATTGCACTTGTAAAAGACCATACTTTTGATGAGCCACCTGTAAAATCCGCAAAAAAAGCTCAGTGGCTTGACTATACGTTATCTCAGCTGGAAAGTATCAACCCAGCATCAGCTATCCTTCAAGAATACTTTTTCTCATCTTTCAAAGCGGATTTCTCCTATTTTTTGTTTTTATTTTTTGGAAAGTTAGGTGGTGCACTGTCGCAGTTTTCGATGCGAGATTTGGGGGTGATGCAAACGCAAAATCAAAGAGAGCAGGGCAATGCACATTTTGAACACCGAGAAGAGGCACTCAGTGCTTATCAATATTGTAATTTGTACAGCGAGCTAAAATTATTGTCGCATGCTTCATTGGTAGAGAATGCCCGTAAATTAGTGTCAGGGGAATATACTCACCCAGAGGGGCAATTAGCAAAGTTAAAATACGACCATCTCTGCTATAAGTTAGCGAATCTAGTTGCCAGTGAAGATAATGATTTAAGCGACGCTTTACTGACGTTAAGTGCTCACCCTAAGGCGCAAGAAAAATACATTCGCCAACTGTATGCCAAAGGTCAGCATGACAAGTGCAAAGAGTTGATTGAGCAGTTACTTGACTCTCCCGGTGACGAGCAACTGTTGTTTTTTGCTGAGGATTTCTATCGACTTAAATTTACCCAGTCCCGTACTTCATTGCTGACAGATATGCTAAGAGACAGTGGCGCGCCGATCGCACTGGATGAAGCTTATGTTGGGTACGTCGAACAAGGCTTAGTTGAATATTATGGCCGTTTAGAGGTTCAAGCTTATCACTGTGAAAATAGGCTTTGGCGTACCTTATTTTGTTTAAGTTTTTGGCATGAGTTGTTTGAGGACTCTAGAAATGCGTTCTCAAATGAATTTGAACGCACACCCAAGTGCATTAAAGATAACTCGTTTTATCAAGTATTTGAGGTTGAGATAGAGCAACGTTTAAGTACGTTTTCGAGTAGTTCACAGTTATTAAATTGGTTAGTTAAGCAAGCGTCAGAAAAGTTTGGTTCGCACAATCGTTTGATGCATTGGCATCCTGATGGACTTGCTCAGCTTTTTGAGTTTGCAAAACAGGCGCCTATTGATGCTGTATGTAAGCACCTTCGTGCTATGAGTAAAGATTTCAATGGACTCAAAGACGGCTATCCCGACCTGATGCTTTGCCAAAATTCAGTTAAGTTTATTGAAGTGAAAGCACCTGGCGATAGTCTTCGTCGCAACCAATTGATAACGATTAAAAAACTGATTGAATCTGGGTTTGATGTGTCCGTTCAAACTGTTCAGTGGCAAGTTCAGCCGGATCAACCTTATGTCATTGTGGATATTGAGACAACAGGGGGTAAAAAAGAGCATGATAAAATCACCGAAATTGCCATGGTTAAAGTGCTCAATGGTGAAATTGTTGGACAGTGGCATAGCCTGATTAACCCACAGCGGCGAATACCGCGTTACATCACTGAACTTACAGGTATAGACAATGACATGGTGAGTGATGCCCCCATCTTTAGTGAAGTGATTGATGACATTGATGCTTTTAGCCAGCAGGCCATTTTTGTTGCGCACAATGTGAATTTTGATTTTGGCTTTATAAAAGCGGAATTTGCCCGCCAAGAGCGATACTTTAAACGTGCAAAGTTATGCACAGTCCAATTGGGCCGCAAGTGGCTTCCTGGCCATGCCTCTTACTCGTTGGGTAAAATCTGTCAGGATTTAGGGATTGCATTAAACGGTCATCACCGAGCCTTAAACGACGCAATGGCAACCGTTGAGTTGTTTAACTTAATTAATCAAAAACGACTCAGTGATAATCCACAAGAGGCAAAAAGTGATCAATAAATGTCGGTAGTTGACTTTAGTTTGTGTAAGCAAAGAGAGGGATGCATTGTTTAATACTTTGGTGATGTTTATCAGCAAGTGTGGGGTTGCAGTGTCTTTAATTGCCCTTGTTATGCTATTTATGCCAATACTGGGCAATAACATGACCTTGTTATTGATTGTGATTGGCGTGCTTATATTGTTAAACATACTAATGTGTGCGGTTTTTTATAAAGATAAATCAAATGCTAAGAAAGAAGCGCAAAGAGTACCAGAAAAGGTACTCATTTTTTTGTCTGCTTTAGCGCTGCATAGTACAACGCATTTAGTGATGCATTTTACCCGACATAAAACCAATAAAGTGTCGTTTCAAGTTAAACTGCTCATGGCGATTGCTATTCAATTTACGCTGAGTGTAATTGGTTTTGTGCACATGTATGTATGAAGCTAAGTGACCTGTTTAACTTGTATTCAATCATGCAATAAAACGCCAGTAAGGTACTTACTGGCGTTGTTTATTATGGGGACTTTACTGTTCGGTCAGCTCGTCAAGCAATGACCAACGGTGCTCTTTAACTTGTGTGCCTTTACCTAAGATCCAGTAATCATAATTGCTTTTTATGGTGCCTTTGCTTTGTTGAATAGACAGCCAGGTATTGACGTAATTAAGAATATCTACATTGCGTTTCGCTACCGCAAAGCCAACAGGATATTTTAGCTCCGCACCATTTGGCACAACCACACCGTATTCAGGATAGAACATGCTCCATGCGAAGCCGGCTTCAGCACTAATCACTAAGGCATCAAAGTCACTACTTTGTTCAAAAAAGGACTGGTGATTACCAAGTTGCTTGACCTTAATATGCTGATATTGTCTTGCCACATCGCGCATCAGTGGCTGATACTCGACATGAGCAAGGCTAAGACCGTCTTTATTCAGTAGCTGGTCTTTTGATGCAAATTCTTTGAGCCTGTGATCTTTGGCAACCAAGGCCAATTGCAGCTCCATAACCGGATTTGTAAAGCGAACACGGCTTAAGTCCAAAACGCTCATTTCAAGGCCTGACATAGCGATGTCAAAGTAGCCTTTGTTGAGATACTCAGCCAGTTGATGCTTTTTAAAAGGGATAAACTCAACCTTAACTTGTAAGTCAGATGCTAACTTATGTGCTAATCCAATATCGAAACCAACTAGCTCACCTTTTTGATTGAAATAACTAAACGGCACATTGTCGACTAGGTAGCCAACCCGCAATAAATTACGTTTTTGGATAATATCAATATTGGTGAGTGAGAGTTCACCGCTCTGATATGCCTTTGGCACATGATTTAATACATCGCTTGGCACTTGATCTGACACTACCATGTTTGCAATCACATCGTCTGCGCCTTTGGTGCTTTTTGCTAAATAGTTATTGGCGGTAAAACTCAACACCATAAATGCAGGCAGGAACACTGAAAGAAGCGCTAGATAGTATAAAGAGCGGATGCGTTTGAGGTGCAACTGTTTTTTGTTGTAAAAAATACACAGCAAGGTAACCGCGAAAATATACACAACAGTAGTTGGAGAGACCACTTTAGCCGTTAAAACGGACATAGATAAATACAATTGATAGCTGTCCGCTGGGATTTTTAAACTATCAAGCATATAAGGAATCGCAATGTGGACGTTTGCAAAGTAGCTCAGCATCGCTGAGAGTGTGACATTTGGAATTTGCTCTAACGAAATAGGGTTCCCGGTCAACCATGCTGCAAAGGTTACAAACATTAAGGTTGTGAGCTTACCTAAACTTGGGAAGGTGTACGCAATAGGCACTAAGACCTCGGCAATATGATCAGACTCTTCATCGCTGCGTTTTATTTTTTGCAAATGTGCTTTGATACCTTCGGTGATCACTGGCAGTACAATAAACACGTTACCTGTACTAAATGCTGTTATCCACGCATTACGCATGACTTTTATCAGATCTCGATACTTTACTGGTGTGAGTGCTGCGACCAGCATAGGAAGCAGAGCAAACATGAGATAAAAGCCCAAGCAAATGACCAATACTAAGTATATTTGCAAGTTGCTAAGCTCTTCTTGACCGATAGTACCCGCAGTGCTGGCAGTCATAGAGAAGATCCCAATTGGAAAAAATTTGATGACCTTTTTCGATATCACAGTCAAGCCTTGGCCGACCACCTCAAGTACATCTAATAATTGATTTTTTCTGCCATTAGGTATGAGCGCTAATCCTAATGCGATGCAAAATATGACCAATGCAGGCACGTTGCCATCTGCCATTGAAGCAAAGGGGTTTGATGGAATATATTGTTGTACAAAGTTTACTTCTGGCGCTTGTGCGACGAGAGCGGGGGAGAAGAAAGTACCCGCGTCATGGCTAGGTAAAGTCAAAGTAAAGCACCAAATAACGGCAAGGCCAATAACCCAAAGTGCAACCATAGTTATAGCGGCTTTGGCTAAGACCGTTTTGACCTGATCAGAGCTGAATTTACCGAGTCCGACAACAAGACTGACTACGATATAAGGAAATATGGTGATTTGCATTAGGCTAACAAAGCCTTCGCCAATGGGTTTTAAAAATGCTACACGTTCACCAAAAATGAGCCCAGTGGCAATACCGAGGATCAATGCCCACAGCATCCAGTTCATGCTTTTAATCCAATCGAATACTCTATTCATTGTTACCCGCCGCAGTTAAATAGGTGCGCGATTATATTGAGGTTAGCTGAAATTAATCTGAATGCATGAAATGAAATAAAACAAATGCTTTGTAAGCTATGAAAAAATATAGATTTGATGTGAGTAAGTATTCACAAAAGGCCGCTAATTTTCGCCGCGGCCAGGGTAAAAATGCATGAAGAATAAATTGCGAAATTTACGGGAAATTTTAGATTTCGTAATCTTCACCATTTTTGCTGCGATAGCACTTGCAACGAGATTCATCGAGTAAAGTGTGCTGAACGCCATCGATAAAGCTCATCCATAACTTGGTGTGCTGACGATTTTGCGTATCAATGAAGCTGAACGGTGTTTCGTACTGTACATCGTTAATATGGGCTTTATCGTACTTGCCATTTTCTCCCGCGATGTTAAAGCTGAGCTCGATGTGCAGGCCATCGTCTTTTTGCAGCAAAATAGTCGTGGGCTCTTCTTTATGACCACAAAGCGCTACAAATTGCTTGGTATTTTTCAATCCACAGTGTTGCCCATCTTCAAAAAAGACCATTAGGTGATTGTAATAAACAACGTACGCACTAACTTGTGTATGTGAACCAAATTCGAGTGGGCAGTGTTGATCTAAAAATTGCTTCGCAATTACGAGCTTTTGACATTCTTCACTTAGCGGTGGTGTTGTTTGAAGTTGTGCTTTCATTGATGTATCCCCAGTTACCGAAATTAAATTGTTGTGAACGTTATGGTTGTCTCATAACGTGCGCCGATTAATTGACTACAATTTCAGTGTATAAAAAATTATCAATAAATTTCACAAAAAGAATTTTACAGTGTAAATTTTACAAAATCTGGTCTGACCTCTTGTTGTAAAAAAGTCGAGTTTATGCTCTTTTATATCATGCACATGTTTAAAAACAGTCGTAAATATTGATGTAAGTCGCTTAAATTAGAAGGGTTGGTATTAAATGAAAAAAACATCAGAACTGATGCGTAAGTCTCACTTTCTTGGTACCAAGATCCGCAACTTACGAAAGCGTAATCATTTGACGCTTGAGGACCTCTCTGCACGTTGTATTCGTGTAGACCCTCAGACAGCACCTTCAGTTTCATACTTATCTATGATTGAGAGAGGGAAACGCACACCAAGTGGTGAGATGTTAGAGAATTTTGCTGAAGTTTTTCAAAAGCCGGTAGCTTGGTTTTTAGATACGGACCCTGAGCCTGACGCAATTACCCCACAAAAAGGGCGTTCTGGTGGAATTGAGGGCATGGCACTAGAGCCTAATTTTCTATTTTCTAATGATATTTTACAAATAGCGATACCAGAGATGCTATCTCAGACGGGAATAAGCGGCAGACAGTTTGCGCATTTATTGATCCGAGCTCACCAAGAACATCATCAAAATCACTTTCCTGACCTTGAGCGTGCAGCAGATGAAGTTGGTGGTAAGAATCTATATCTAACTGTTGATGCTCTCTTGCAATTGGTAAAAAAACACGGTCTAGAGATTAAATGGTTTGATAAAGTACCTAATGAAGTGATGGATGACAGCGGTCATGTATTCAATCACCTTATTACATCTTATTTTAGTGAACCGAATGTGGTTCATCTGAATAGGGCTTTAGAGAAAAACCCGGCTCGACTTAAATACGATTTAGCCGTGCATATAGGGCATAGTGTATTGCACGAACTGGAAGGTTTGCGCTGCGTTTTACGTACAGGTGGGTTTAATACGGCAGTATTGCCTGCTTCTGACACCACGCCAAATGCACAAGATATTCTGACAGCTTGGCATGATTTTGAATCTAGTTTCTTTGCAGGGGCATTGCTTTGCCCTAAAGTTGCTTATCGCCAGTTATTAGACTCTTATGGCTATGAAATTGATATTCACCAGCAACTGAATATCTCGCCATCAGTCGCCATGCGTCGTATGACGGTTGTATCGCCTTATCCACACTGGCATTATTTTGATGCGTATTTACCTGGTAAATTAAAGGCTGTGTATCGAGGAAACGGTATTCCATTGCCTTGGGGTAATATGCGCAGTGTAGAAGACCCTTGTCAGCACTGGGCTGTGTTTAGAAAGTTTGTAGCGCAATCTCAGCACTCAAGTGCACAATTATCAATTCTAAACGTCAATGGTAAGCCTCATTTATACTGCTGCGAGTCTCTTAAGGTAAATGATTTGGTTGAAAATGCACATGTCTTGTGTGCTGGTATAGATTTGAACCCTGCGATTGACGCACAAGGAATAAATGCTGACGAGGTTGTTCAAGAACTCCAGGCGTTGTGTATCAAGCAAGGAGGGGCGAGTGTGGTGCCCTGGCATTTGAAAAAACAACTTATGAGTGTGGCAAAAATCCTAAATATTAATTGGATAGAGCGTGGTATTAACAACGATGTAAGAGTCATTTGTACACGAGGGACTGCGTGCCCGAGGCAACCCAGCTGTTATGAAACTAATTAATGTATATACTGTTATTGAGCGCAATAATAGAGTAATAAAAGATTGAACAGAACATCACTGGATAAACGCGGTATTAGGTTTTATACCGCATGTATGTATTTATATATTTTAATGATGAGCAGTATAAGCTATGCGCAATCAGAATGTGAAAAGACGCTACGAGTTAGCACCAGTGGTAATTGGCCACCATACTCCCAAAGAATTGATGGACAGTATGTTGGCCTTGAAATTGAGATTGTTGAGCTGATATTGCATGAGGCTGGTTTTTGCTGGCAGTACGTTGAATTACCATCTTCAAGCCGCGCATTTAAACAGTTTCAAGAAAGTCAAGTAGACCTTATTCCTGCGGCGAGTTTTACTCAATCTAGACGAAAATATGCTGAGTTCAGCCTGCCTTACCGGCAGGAAGTGATGCTGTTATTTGCGCATACCCAAAATATGCGTGAGTTTAATACTTTAAAAAATGTAAGTGCATCCGCTTTGCTTTCGAACTTTGGTGATAACCTTTTTGCCGTGAGTCGCGGTAGTGTCTATGGACAACATTTTGCTAATTTTCGTCACTCATGTGAAGATTGTGTAGTTGAAACAAACTTTGCAGATGAACGCTTTAATTTAGTCAAAAAGAAGCGGGTTGAATATGCAGTAGAAGATTATTTAACAGGCGCTTATTTACTACAAAAAGCTGAGTACTCCGAAGTGGTTAAGCCTACGTCCGTGCGAGTATACGAAAACCCCATCCATTATATGTTGCGCCCAGGTATGTTGACTGAAATGCAGCTTCAACGCCTCAATTTAGCAATTATAAAAAGCATCGAACAAATTGAGCACCTCATTGACGAGTATCAGAAGCAATATGGTTTAAAGTAATCATACACAAACAAAGTATTGTTCTAAGAGAAATTGGCCAATTTTACAACATCGGGCATCATTTCACCGACTCCTAATACCGTGTAAGCCGTTTAAATCGTAAGAATATAAAGTGAAAGCTATTTATTATTTGAAGAGTCTCGTTTCTTTCTCTCGAAAAGTTTTTTTCTCTGTCTTTTTATTTCCAAAACATGTTCATCAACCGGCGTCATTCGTGTCGATAACCAAAGTACAACGATGGCCTCTAGCAAGCATAACAGTGTAAGAAGGGGGCTAAAAAGGTTATAAGTAAACGGCATTGAAGCGATGATATCAGAGGTATACAAACTTACTTCGACTAAAGCAATAAAAGTAATTATTGAGCATGATAGATAGATAAACAGTAATGCGCCTTCTTGTTTTGTGAAGTAAAAATTATAGTAGACATCTTTAAAGAATTGATTGTATTTTTTGAGGTTCGCAACAATTATGCGTCTTGCAAGTACGACGAATATATATGCCCAGCAGCTTAGAAATACCCAAAAATAGTAGTAACTTCCACACTCGATAGCGAACTTAATCGAAATAGTATCTACAAACTCAATGCAGACTAGAAAAATGAGTAAACAGCGTGTATTAATGCTTTTCCAACCGACGAACAGAGCAATAAGCATGACAGGCAAGCTAATGAAGCTGATGGCATGATAGATAGAGTTTATGGCAAACGCTTCTAGCAATTTGAAAGGCCCTTCGTTTTAGTGCACATAGAGTGTTATTAGACAGTTGTGAATGCTATTTTGGCTAGTCTATCAATAATAATTTTGAGTTTGGATAAAAACCTTTGAATTATCTGTAACATTAGATGTGCTCGTATACTCTTTTGATTAGACTCAAGAGTATATTTAAAAATTGCTATATCATGCTAGGCACTATCACTAGATATTTTTATGGCTCGTGTTATCTATTGATATCGGTCAACTTATTGCTTGATGGCATATAAGACATTGCAATTAAATCGCTTTTGTTTTTGCAAATTATGGGTAATTGTGAACTCTGGGGCAGGATCTTTTTGGAGGTAGTATTACAAGTTTACGAACTTTTCTAGTTTATTTCTGTTCTCAAAGTCAGATAAGTTTCAATTATTATAAGTAGTAAAGTCAGTAGGGGGTAACACTCTGACTTTCATTGTTTTTTTTCAATTTTACACGGTGCAATTTTAGCGACACAGTTGTAAAAGGTTTCTAAGTAATACTCATTGTGGCTCTGGGGGAGAGGCTTAAACCTTACCTATCAAAACGAGTTTAAAGAGTACTTTATAAGGTTAATAAACTTTAAACTCGTTACACGATGGAACTACAAGATTAACTTCTTAAAAGTAAATAATAAAAACTACTTACTTGGGCTCTTCAGAAGCCGGCCCACTTGTTCCAGTACTAACACAACCTGCGACTTTTTTTGCATCAGCAAGTGAAAGCTCTTTGAGTTTTTTCGTAGTAAGTTTCATATAATTCCTCTATTTCAAAATTGATATAATGCTGCTTAATTATCTTTACTAGCTGGTAACTATGGAGTTTTCCGAACTTTACCTATGATATTTTCAACTTTAAGTATCACAGCTAACAATTAAACTAGACAAATATATCAATTTTTTAGAGCTATGAACCTTACCTTACGTTGAATAGCTTCTATTTTTATCTGACTTTTCGGTTTTACTAGTTATCATTGTCCACAAGCTTTTCGTTGCTAGGCTTAAAATTAAAAAAGCTTCCAGAAGGTGCGCTAGAGTTAATACTGGTCCATAAACATTGCTTATAATCGGAGTTTTAGGAATTATGGCTGCCGTATACAGAGATGCCTCTATAAATGAAATTAGGCAAAGCAAGGATGATATGGCAAATAAAAATATCAACCCACCCTCTTGTTTTGTGAAGTTATACTCAGAGTGAATTTTTTCAAATATCTTCATCTTTGAGCTTAGGTTTACAGCAATCAATCGCCTTCCCAATACGGGTACTAAGAATAGTAAATTCCCAAATGCAGCCCATAGGTAAAAGCTGTTCCCTAAGCTAAATGCAAAATCGATGGTCAGTACATCAAGTGCTTCAATAACTAACATAACAGTTATTAAGTAGCGCACGTTAATGTTTTTCCATGCAACAATTAAAGCAATGATATATAACGGAACCAGCATATGCGCTATAGCATCATATATTGCAGAAAAATTTTCGTAAGCAAACATCAGAAGTGTCCTTAATCTCTCTAGTTTCTTTTATTTTCAGGTTGCTGACTATCGAGTAGTTGCTTGGTTTTTTCTTCTGGACTAAACCCGCAAATAAAGCATATTAAAAAATAGCTCGTTAACGGTACAGGGGTTTTGCCTGTTTCCCAATTAGATATAGTCGCTTGGTCTACTGCAGGAATAAGCTTTTGACCTAATTGACTTTGAGTGAGACCAGCATCCTTTCGCATCGATCTGATCGACTTGGCTGCTTCTCCCCATAAGCCATTAAACAATCCTAGTTGTCGAATCTTAAATTTCATATGTCCCAACATTACCTTTTTATAACAAATTTAACAAAAGCTACCACTAAAAACACTGTTATTGCAAGCATTTATAGATAATTGGCAGTATATATTAATATAATCATGTATTGGCTTTGAAATTAAAGAAAGCTACTAATATACCTTGGGTTCTCAATATTAAAATTTTCATTTTCATGTTAATTCTATCAAGGTGTATTTGATAAATAAACCTTGCACTAAAAAATATTTGAAACTTTGGTGATTTTGGCTTTAATCCTAAATTATAGATTTTTTAGTCTTGGTTGTAAGTGATTTTGTTGTGGTATTTGGTATTATTTTTTTATTTTTCATCTTGTTTAATCTGTATTTTTGTTTTTTTTTGGTCAGTTAAAGTAAATAATTGGTGTTTTTTACACTCCGGCTAGCGACTTTCATTCGAACTTACTCGTACTATTAGTTGACCTTAACAGTTGATGGTATGTGCTGCTTCTTTGTAATTAATTTGTGCACTTACCTCTTAAATCTTACTCATGCTGGCTGCATGCCTTAGCTATTTCGGCACAATTATAAACTTTACCAGTGAGCTTTGATCATTGTGTGCTTTAGTGATATTTGATGATTGGAACAGCTCGGTAACCATTCAAGGTGTGTTAGTTCTTTACCATTCTAAAGCAAGTTAAATAGGTGACTCATTTAGAGTGAAGTTGTTTTTGAAGCAAACAACTTCGAAAGTGCTTCTAGTAAATACACAGGGAATAGCGAAGGTTCTTTTGATTGCGCACTGAAATAGTTTTTGTCAAATACGCCGAAAACTAGCGCAGCACAAGAAATGTCAAACCTTAGCTTTTGATTAGGCTTTGGGGGTTGGGCTTTATCTAGGTACTTCCACAGGCCTACCTATTCCACCAGATATTCCACCAGCTACTTTTAGTAAATCTTTTGTTGTTAACTCTACCATAATGCGTTTCCTTACATTTCTTGTTTTAAAATTCTCGGGCAGTTCAACATGTAAATCGTAAAAAGTAAACCCAAAAAGGGGCTTGAGTATGGCTATGCTAGAAAAGAAAACGGCTTGAATGTTTCGTATAGACAAAAAACGGTGTAACTCGCGTACGTTTCACACCGTTTATAGGGAGATCGTTTATTTTAATGTTTTTTAATCATGACTCTCACAGCTTTCCCAAACCTCACCGTCAGTGCTGCAGTGCATGATATACGTGCCATCATCTTGATAAGTTTGACGGCTCCATGTGCCATCACTGTGTTTAGATGTTGTGATGCGATTATCACCAGAGTCATCCGTAATACGTTTGTGCCAAGAATTAAACGGGATAGTGACGTCATTATCAAACTCATAACCTGATTGTGCAAAGTAAAGTGCTAGAATTAACACATCTAATATGTTTGGTTTGTCAGCTAAGTTGGTCCAGTCATCTAAGTCAGAAATTGTATTGCTGTCTTGTGTAAACTCAGCTAAATAATTAATAGAGCCTGTACTATATTCGACCGATAAGCCACGATAAACGGCATCGCTAAAGTCCACATCGTTGTCACAAAGCTGATCTTTCGAAGTACGGTTAACAGACTTATAGTTATCAAGCGAGTAGGTTACCCCGTCAATTGTAAAACTAAGTTTTTCCGAATGGTGACAAAGACCGAGATCATCAGAACTGTTTTTTACCATATCAGCAGTTCGGCTTAATGAATGACCATCACCCCAGGGCATGTGTTCAATTTTACGATCGTAATGGACATACAAAACATGCTCTAAATCGTCATCCATACGGACTGTTTCATCAACGATGGTTTGATCATCTTTACCGAAAATAAGTACTCTTCTGTACCAAACTAGCTGAGACTCATGTGTTTGTTCTGATGGCTTATCTTGATAATGAAGTACACGTATCTCATGGGCGTCTAGGTAAGTTTTTGCCAAAGCCAAATGCTTTTCAATGCTTGCTTGTAAGCCTTTTACGATATTCTCGGCTAATTTCTGTAAGCTTTCATCGCCACTTTCAATGTAATCACTAAATAGTTGTGCTTCAGATATATTATAGTGTTCAATAACTTGAGCAGTGCTTTCTTGCATAGCTATGTGTAGTTGCTCTTGAAGCTGGTTATTTTCAATAATCTCATCACAACTTGATTCATTAAACGGCTCTGTTTTATTCAGCGATTGCCAAAGTACAGTTGTGAGCGGTGTGATGTGCAGCATGGAGGAGTCGTCAAGGCTGCTTAGCGTGGGGGGTAATACCATTTGATATGCTTTTGTAACTTCGCCTAAATCTTCATCAATTGCACCAACAGGGACGTCAACATAGGTCGGTACATATACAGCACATTTTTTTTGCTCTTCTGTTAATTCAAGCTGATAGCTACCTTTGTCAGTAGAGATAGTGAATGGCTCATTCTTATCTTGTTTGGCGTTATTATTTAAGTCAAGCCATACAGTTGCTCCAGTTACGTAGCCATCGATGACCCTACCACGTCTTGCATATCGGTTTTCATCAGTTGTCACAGGTGGCTTCGTGCTATCTGTATTATCATTTGTTTGATTAGCGCTGCTACTCGATTGGTTAGTGTTATTGTTAGTTGGTACGTTATTGGAAGTCTTACTGTCTAATTGGATAGAGGGGCCGCTTGTGCCACCATTTCCGCCGCATGCAGTGAAAAGGGAGCTACATAAAAGTGCTATGGATAGCGATTTAAATTTAGGTGTAAACATGCATGTTCCTTGTTACGCAGGTTTATTAAGTGACTACTTAATTATGTGTTTCTAATATAGCTTTACTCAGTCTGCAATTGTAAAGCGCTGATGTATGAGCACAATTTTACGCAATATGGGCTAAACGGTGATAGCTCAAAATAGACAAAAAAGCGTAATTATCTGCCTAAATTAAGAATTTAGATTCCTGTTTGATATTTATTATGTTGTTGCTATTATGTCAACTAGGAACAGGAGTTTTCAACCTGAAGTTATAAAAATAAGCATATATAACAATAATCTATCATTATGGTTCTCAACTATTTATTGCGTACTTTCTTTAGTTACTTAATTGTCATTAGCGCCTTTTTTTGCACAAAAAGCGTTGCGGTGCCTAACTTATCATCCGTATTGGGTGTGGGGGATGGTTTACCTAGCAATCGTGTGTTTGATATAGAGCGAGATAAACTTGGCTATATGTGGTTGGCAACAGAGCAGGGAGTAGCCCGTTTTGATGGAACGCAAGTTATACATTTCTCAGCACATGCGACACCTGACTTGAGCTTATCTCTTAAAGTCCGAGATTTATTATTTGACTCAAGTGGACAGCTTTGGGTAGCAGGGAGTCAGGGGTTGGAAGTACTTAAACCGCAAAGTGAGCGATTTGAGCCTGTGATACCTATGGATAAAAGCTCTGCATTCAATGTATATAGTTTATTTGAATCTGCTGACAAAGTGGTATGGGTTGGTACAAAAACAGGCTTGTATAAGGCTTTAAATTCGGCGCTTTCTTATGTAGATCTTAAATTGAATACAGCATCAATAACGCCACATGTATTATCTATTGTAGATACTGAAGACGATACACTGCTGTTGGCAACCGACACAGGCATAATGTCGGTTGAAAAAAGTACTAATGAGGTAACGTACCTCACTGATGAATCTGGGAAAATTGTCTTTGCAGACAGAATTTGGCGCTTAACTGATAGGTCTATATGGCTCGCGACGCATGGAAAAGGACTCGCGACTTATGATCTGAACAACCACACCGTTGAATTGCGTTATCTAGATCAAAATGAGTTTGATACCGTTGGTTATGTTTTTGACTTGGTGAAAAGCGATGATCATATACTGGCTGCATCTTTGAATACTGGTTTGCTTAAATTAAATAGTGGCGACGTCAAAACAAGTAAAGGTTTACCCCCTTTACTGACGATATTTCAAGATGAGCAGGTCACCGCATTTGGCAGTTACAGCGAAGGGGTAACACTTGTATCTATAAATAAGCGAGCCACTGAAAATAGTCTCTTTGCCCACCCCAGCGAAACGGAGCAGTATGAAATTAATGATATTCTCGCTGTGAGTGATGACTTATGGTTCGCGGATCAGTTGGCTGGGATTTGTCGTTATTCAATCGAAGGTGAGTTTAGCGCTTGTCTTGATACGGAAGATTTATCTGCACAAGCATTGGCGCGCTCACCTGATGGAAGTGTCTGGGCTAGTTTATATAAAAGTGTTGTTCAAATTGACCCAACATCAATGGCGATTATTCAGCAATACGACTTAGCAAAGTCTCAAGTACCTGATGCAATATATTCGATTGCAATTCAAAACGAAGATGCAATATGGCTGGCTCATAGTTTTGACGGTCTGACACGGTTGAATAATAAAACAAACAAAGTCTCTCGTTTTCATACAGGTAATTCAGCTTTAGCCAGTGATGAAGTGCACGATATTGCGCTTTTTAAAAATACTTTGTGGGTTGCAACAAGCAGTGGCTTACAAGCTTTTGATGTCGTCTCTGATGAGCTGCTACCAAAAAACGAGTTTGAGCTAAGTATTCAAAATGCAGTTTACGACCTCACCATTAGCCCAAATGGCGACCTGTTTGTGCAGACAAACGTTGGTTTGCATGTATTTGATTTAAATTCACAGCTGTGGCGGACTTTGCCTGATAGACTCAGTTCGTTGACAGATACGAGTATCGCATTTGATGATACTGGTGATGTCTGGTTAGCCAATAGCCATGGCATATTGAATTGGTCGCCTTATGCTGCCCAAAGGCCAATTCGTTATTTTGACAAAGGTGACGGGCTTTATGCTCAAGGTTATTTAGCCAGTGCTGGGGTGGGTTTAAGCGAACAGGTCATATTTGCAAGTGCGGATGGCTTTAGTATTTTAACTCCGAGCCAACTGACATTTACTGATGCATCGCCTAAAGTCAGTGAATTTGAATTAACATTACCAAACGGAACAACATCAAGGTATTTTAATCAGACTAGTTTAGACGATTTACCCTATGATCATGCTAGCATGCGCTTTGTATTAGCAAATACAAATTTCTCAAGCCCGTCAAAACAGCGATTTAAGTACAAACTTGTGGGTATTTCAAATACCTGGGTTGAGTTAGGTGAAGGCCGCACTTTGATGATCCCAAAGCTTAAACACGGCAAGTATCAGTTATTGCTACAAAGCACAGATAGCGATGGTAATTGGTCAGAAAATACAGGGCATTTCTCGTTTGTAATTCAAACACCATGGTATGCGACCTATTGGGCATATTTTATGTATTTCTGTCTAATTGTGTTGATATTATTAGCGATTTACCAAGTCCGAATAAACGCTCTTCGACGCATTCAATTTGCGCTAGAAGCTGAAGTCGCTGCGCAGACTAAAGAGATCAGTCAGCAAAACACATTACTTACACAAAAAAGTGATGCGTTAGCGTTGGCACAAGCTCAACGAACTACGCTTTTACGAACATTGTCACACGAACTTATGACGCCAGTTTCTTTAATTCAAGGCCCTGCGGAACAACTGGTTAGGCTTCAACATGCTGATGAGCGTGGAAAAATGGCAAATATTGTGGTCAGTAACGCCAAGCGTCTGAAAATATTAATAGAACAATTGATGCAGGTTTCAAACTCTGAAAAACCAGTTTCACAGGTAGACGAAAAACTTGAGCTGCCGACTATGCAATTTAGTCTGTCAAAAATATGTGTAGAGCAGGTTGCCGCGTTTACGCCTTTGGCTGAAAAAAAGCAGATCTCACTTGTTGCTAATATTGATAAAGACATTGAAGTCGCAGCATATCCCGATCAACTTGAAAAGTGTGTTAGTAACCTTATAAGCAACGCCATTAAGTACAGTTTTACAGGCGGTGAGGTTTTAATTGAGCTTAAGGTTTTGAAAGATGAGCATACTCGACAGTGTTGCTTGCGAGTTAAAGATCAAGGAATAGGTATTGATGAAAAGGAGCACCAAGCTATTTTTACACCAGAATACCGAACTCAAAATGGACGTGAAACAGGAGTTGGTTTAGGGATTGGTTTGAGTGTGGTTAAAGCTGTTGTAAATGAATTGGATGGGGAAATTGATGTAAATTCAGCATTAGAAAAAGGCAGTGAATTTTGCGTCACTCTGAATACTTTACCTAATAAAGCGCATCTAGGACTAACAATGTCAGCAACAAATACTCCTGAACAAATGAGCGAGAAAACCTTGCTTATTGTGGATGATACACCGGATATGTTAGTGCTTTTAAACAGTGTATTTGAACCTCAATATAAGGTGATGCAAGCTGTGGATGGTGTGCAAGGTGTTAAATTAGCAACTGAAACATTACCAGATTTAGTTATTTCAGATGTGATGATGCCAAACTTAGATGGATTTGGTTTACTGAGCCGCATAAAGGGCAATGAATTAACAGCACATATTCCAGTAATATTATTGACTGCAAACCTTAATGAACAAAAAGAACTAGAGGGGTTGAGTCGTCAGGCGGATGACTATATTACCAAACCGTTTAGTATTCAGGCTTTAGAATTAAAAGTGCGTAATGTCTTTTTACACCAAGCCGCTAACTTAGCTAAGTGGCATGCCCGAATCGATAATAAAGATATCAAAAATAGCGATTTACCCATCTTACCCAAACTTAAGTTTAAAGATGAGCCACATATTTATGACTTTTTAGATAAGTTAGATAAGGTGATCCATCAGTATTATCAAAGTCCGGATATAACAGTTGCTCAGCTTGCAAAAGAGATGGCTTTGAGTGAGCGTCAATTACATCGTAAGCTATCTGCAGTATTATCAATGGGGGCGAATGAATATTTACGGACTTATCGTTTATATCAGTCAGTTACGCCACTGCTACATGGTAAAAGTGTTGCACAAGTTGCTGATTTAGTTGGTTTCAATTCCTCATCTTATTTTAGTGCCTGCTTTAAAAAGCACTATGGCATGACAGCTAAAACGTATGTTCAAAAGCAAAGAGATAAACATAAAGTGGAAATGTAAATCGCCTTTCTACCACACATATTAGGTTGGTTAAGCATGTAGCTACTACCGTACACAAGGTTCAATATGGTGAATTAGAATGAGCTGTGAGGTGAAGTTGTGATGTTATGAATAATTTATTTAAAACTCAAGAGTGAAGTGACTAGTGCATATAGCTATTTTAAAGTCCCTTATTGTGGTTTGACCTCCGCATAACTCTTAATTACTATGAATACCCTTTGATTTACTGGGCTTATTAGCCATTTCTTTTTGGATTAGCCTGTATTGACTCTCATGTTTTTTAGGCCATCACCACTTATCATATTCCTTTTCCTCTTTCCTTTTATTTTTCGGAGATTTTTCCGCATGCCAAGTTTCATAATGTTTACATTAATATTTCACTTGTAAATATTTGGGTGTTTTTTCGATTTAGATATGGCTTTTCGCTATTAGGAGGCGGTTTGTAAATCGATTAGGCAGTAGGGATTAAAGCTTTTAATACTAAGAAGCAAGTTTTGCTTGTTATCGACAACCACTTCTATAAGGAAAATGTATGGTTAGTAGATTTATGAGACATGATGCAGTGAGACGTAGACTAGTCGTTAATAAATTAATGTTGGAAATGCAGCATAATTTAAAATTTATAAGGAAAAATAATAACTTAACGCAAAAGCAACTAGGCGATAAGTTATGTGTTGATCAGGCTACAATTAGTAATTTTGAAAACGGGAAAACCTATATGACTATAGAGCTCGTTTATGAAATGTACTTAATTTTTGGAAATGAATTCTCGTTACCCTGTATAAGGTACTTAGGTGATAAATAGCCGATATTGTTTGATTTTAGCTTGATTGGCTTGGAGCTCAGGAAAGGACTGCCTATGGGTAGCATTAACCCTATTTATATTTTATTGCCTAGCATTTTTTGGCAAAAGTTGAAATTGGCGATTAGCCGATATTGACAGACGACAGCTTGGAAATATAGTAGGAACGCAGTGTCTATTAATTGAGCATTTTTGGCACTGCATCCACCCAAAATTATAAAGGAATGATAATGACTAATAAAATAGCTTTAATATGTGCCATGGCCTCTATGTCAGCAGTTTCTGATGAAGTGATTTACGATACAGACTCACAAGCAGGGAGTAATACGTATTATGCACAGGGTCCAATTAGTGAAGTTGAGGTGCAAAGCCGCAGCGCATCGTATCTTTCAGCACGATTTTTCGTATCTGGAGCTGATGTGAACTGCCCCAAAGCGCAAGTAATAAATGAAAATACTTGGCAAGTGTTGGCAGAGTTACCTGTGCAAGGAAACACTGCCATTACAGGTACGTTACCGAGTGGTTTTGAAAGCACGCCTAAGTCTTTACAGATCACTTGCCATAGTGACAGTAAAACTTATTCGGTATATCACAAAATTCCCGCTGCACCGGGCATTAATTGGGAAAGCCAGATTACGGTATCAAATTGGGTAAATGGTAGTCATGCTGGGTACTATGCAAATATTAACTATGTTTCAGCAGCTTTTGTAAATAATAATGCACCAGATGGCCTGTGTACTTTTTCAAATTTAGTCGGACAAACTCCTAGTGTTATTGAAAGCAAACAAGGGGTGGCTTTTAATAGTGCACATTTTACTACCGAGGGCACGGCTTTAGCGGATGGGCAATATGTATATAGATACGTTGTATCTGAAATTATTTGCAAAAATGCAGGTGGCACTACGCGTGCTGTTGAAGCCTGGGACTTAGGTTATGATCATAGCCCAGCACCAGATCGAGATTATACAGTTTATTCTTATTAACTCGCATGTTAAGAAAGGCTACCTACTAAACTTTAGATTGTGTAGAGGCTGTTATAAAGCCTCTACTTATTATAATGCAGACTGAAATCGATTAAGGCTTTGTGGTTATGTTGATATATTCTGTCAACTATCTAACTTATTATCTTGGTATGAATATATTATATTGTCCATATGAAATTAGGCTGCTCTACTACGCCATTTAACTATGACTTATTTGGCCTGTAATGGCATATTCATCGGTCAACTTGTTTACCACAGCAGATTCAAAGGGGTTAATATCATAAAGGACGCCCTAAATTGTTATCCAGACTCTCATTAATGGGTAATGTACTTCATTAATTTATTACCTGTGATTATAAGTGTGTAATTTGAATTGCTACATAAGCTATTGATTTTAATGTTGAGTGTTAGATTTTTTAGTGGCTGGATTTCGTATGGTAACCCTATTTAGCGTATTTAAATACTTAATTCTCGACAGGTTGTATTGTTTTTTGTTTTTATGACCTCATATTATGATTAATAAATTTTTTCATATTGCGCGATGAGGTATATGGGTTGAAAGTAGTATGTGAAAATGATTGTCAAGCTTATAGAAGTCTGCCGAACTCCATATCAATGAAACTTAATTGTTATGTTTAGAGGGGGCCACATTTTTAGTTTTATCGGCGCAGGCAGTATATAAGAAAATTTTAAAACCGTTACAATACAAGGATACTTAACTACATGCTCAATCAAAAGCTAGGTAATCTGACATTAGCGTCTTTAAGACGTATTTTACCTGAAACTCTACCTAGAGAGTATAAGCTATGTTCTAGCAATAGATATTTTTATGCTCTTTATGATGAAGATACATTTAAAGTCATCACTAATAGAGGTGAGTATAGCTTTGATATATATGAATTGTTGGAACTTTTGAGTGACGTATTGGTTATTGAGAGTGTCAAACCAAAGCCTTACATGAATACCCACAAACATGTTAGTTACAAGCTGCCAATAATTCTATGGTTATTAGAGATGTATAATGAAAATACATTCGATATACCTTCTGAAATGGTCGAGCATGCTTTTCGGTCTGAGCTTGATATGGCTACAGGGTTTGACTCAATAGAAGAAGTACGAGCACTACATAGGCAAAAAGTTTTAAATGAAACTAGCTTTAAATTACCTTCAAAAACTTCACAATCTGAAGGCGTAGAAGTCATCAAATATAAAGATGACATTGGGGTCGATTTAGGTGCACGTTTGACAGAAGAGGAACAAGTAGACAGCACATTAGTTAACGTTAAGTATGCAACTACGCGTGAGGTGTTAGATACAGAGTCGCAGCAATATATCAATGAGATATCAGAAACTGTTAATTATGGTCATGCGCAATTATCAATACCCATAGATCACGTTTCTGGCAAGATAGAGCGCCCAACTATTTTTGAGAAAGCTTTGAGCATTTTCGGTGTAGAGGCTGAAAAAGTATCTAAACATATTGTGATAAGAGATTTACAGCCCATGGATGAAGGTGATTTTTTATCTGATTTTAATGGCTCAGATTCTGCGCTTATTTTCATACACGGTTACAATGTGTCTTTTGAAAGTGCTTTATATCATTCGGCACAGTTAAAGTTCGACTTAGCATATAAAGACGAGTTTGTGCTCTTTAGTTGGCCTTCATTTAGTTCGTTAAAAGACTACGCAGGTGACAAAGAAAGGGCTGTCGGTGCGGGGGAGCATCTCGCGAAGTTAATTGAAGATGTCTCTAACTCAGAAGTGAAAACCATCTATATTTTAGCTCATAGTATGGGCAGCTATTGTTTATCTGAAGCGATTAAATACTTAGCGAAGTCAGAGCCGGGCTTGCAGGCCAAGCTACGAATTGCTTTGGCAGCGCCAGATATCGATCGACAAGCTTTTAAAAAGCAATACGCCGCTCGTTATTTAAGTTCGTCTGAAGGCGTCTCTATTTATGCTTGCGAGAAGGATAAAGCATTGATGGTGTCTAAATTGGTCAATAACTCCGATCGTTTAGGGTTTTCTGATCCAATAACCGTTGTAGATGGAATGGACACAATCGATGCCTCTCCATTAACTAATAAGTGGCTGAATAAATTTAAGCTAAATCACTCTTATATATTTCAGCATAACTACTTAATTACAGACTTATATCATTACTTTTTTGACCGCAAAGCTGCCAGTCAAAGGAGGCTCAAACCTAAGCAGTTAAAAGAGCAAATGTACTGGGAGTTACACCCTTGTTGATTTAGTGTCATGGTTTTGCAACCGCTGCGCATGCAGCGCTAACGATAAAAAGAACTTAAACGCAAATCTAAATAAAATTGTTTTATATTTTAACTTTGATCATAAATATATTTAATAATATAAACGGCAAAGGCCTGTGCTTTTATTGTTGACAAAAATAGAAAAAACAATAGTATTCTTACTCCACATACAAAAGGAAGTTATATCTATGTCTAATAATAAAACGCTAAAAGAGCTCGACAAAAAATACTTAACACAGGTTTCTGGCGGCCGACTAGGTGGCGTCATAATCAAGAAAAAGAAAGACGAATAGTTTTTTTGAGTGCTAATCATCTTGATTGATGAAAGTTAGAATAACATAAGTGGGCTAGATATTTAGGCCACTTTACGCTTATCTTTTTCAACTTTTATACTTATAAAAAACCTGATAGATATATTGGAATAGTGAAAATGTGAAGTAGTTTATGGCGCTACACATGCAATTGCATACCACGCCATTTATAAGTTTAAAACTGGATGCGTTTCAGCTCACCATCATGATATTCATACGCAAATGGTGACACGTTGTATGATAGGTTTGGATATTCAGAGTAAGCGAGCATAGCAATTTGATAAAGACCAGCCTCGTCATTCATGGGTACAACTAGAACACTGCTTCTATTGGGTAATACAATTCCAATAGGGCCCTTAAAGGTTGCTTTAACCTGTTGTTTAAAGTAATTGGTAAACACTGCGCTTGCTTCGTAGATTTCATCTGCAACAAACATATATAAATTGCTGCTTTCATCTTTTTGATCAATCTTTTGAAATCTTGCACCTATCTTTTCTAAGTATGAATCTAAATTAGCTTGAGCAATCTGCTTTAATTGTTCAGGAGATAAGTTGAATTCATCTAACTTTTCCTTACCAACATACTGAATACTTGTGGGGGTATCTATGGCTAACATTAGTACGAGCTCATCATTAATGGGCTCATAGTAAAAAGGAAAAGGAACATTTTTATCACCGGATTGATTAATTTTAGCGGTGAGCCCTTCAATATAAGAGGTCGGCTTTATGACAGGCTTTAATTGGCTAATTTGTAATTTAGACTCACCAGTTAATAAGTTAACACTTTTACTCGAATTGATATGATCTGCAAATATATCTGCAAGTAAACCTCTCTCCTGAGAGTACCTCAAATACGCATTTGTTAAATCTGTAGAAAGGGTGATGCCTTTGTCATAAGTGATCTCAAGTAATAAGTCATCGGTTACTTCGAGTTTTGCATCTTTAAAGTGTTTTTTTGCCTCTTTCAAGTAGGCTTGTGTAAACGCTTGTTCTGATAATAACGAATGAGAGCTTGGTGATGAAACCGCATAAAACGAAGACGATAGTCCCATCGCCACAGAGAAAAGTAGGGCTTTTTTCATTATTTAAATCCATATAAAAATACTTCTGGTACAGAATAACGATAATTATCGTTAATGTCTTTGGTTACTCTTTTTATTATATTTTTAATGGATTAGCGGGGGCGTGCTAAGCTGGAATGGTTACAAGCTTTTATGAAGTTGGCTGACTAACTTGGTCTGGTTTTGTAGGGTATCACTGCGCTTAATCAAACTACACCTGTTAGCTTGGGTGTGATTCACAAAGAAAAAACAAAAAAGCCAGTTAAAGGAGTTCTCTAACTGGCTGTTTTATAACACTTAATGTGGTGGAGCTGGGGGGATTTGAACCCCCGTCCAGAAAGCGTCGATTTTAATTAGTATCCATTAAAATCAATGATTTATATCAAATTCAACAAGTTAAAAACTCATACAGCCTACGTAAACCTTGTGTAAACTATTAAGTGTGGGCACAATGTGGTCAATGTTGTGGTGTATAGCATGAGCAATGATGTGCTTAAGATTCCTTGGTTCGTTCAAGTTAATTGACTCAACCTTACGACAAGTTTAAGTGAAAAATATGGAAATGTATGAAATTAATGAAGTCTTTACTCCTACCAAGCCAGCCCGTGCTAATTTTGTAAAAAGAAAAGTTCTGGATAAACGTGTAGGGAGAGCATTAAAAACACCTGGTATGCAATTAGTGCTGTACGGGCACTCAGGTTCTGGTAAAACAACATTGCTTCTTAATAAGTTAAAAGAACTAGAACTCTCATTTTTAAAAACTAACTGTACAAGTAATATGTCATTCGATGATTTATTATCAAATGTGTATGTTAATTTAGATAAAGAATTATCAACTAAAGAGATTGATAAAAATGACCAAGAGGGGGGTGGTGGTTTAGGCATCCCAAAAGTTTTTAGTTTTAACTCCAAGAGTACTGTTGGTTCAACGTTAGAAAAAAGTTTTGTATCAGCATATGACTCTATTGAGTTGTCTCTTGCGAAGGCCATTGGTGAAAATGATGCCCTGTGGGTTATTGAAGATTTTCATAAACTTCAAACTAGCGTGAAGGAAAAGTTGTCCCAGTTAATGAAAGTATTCATGGATCTGTCGGATGAATTTCCCAAATTAAAAATAGTCGCAATTGGAGCGAAGAACACTGCGAGAGAAGTTGTTGAGTTAGATTGTGAAATGCAGACTAGGGTATCAGAAATACATGTTCCATTGATGAGTGATGAGGAAATCAGTCGGATTATCAATAATGGAGCTGAGCTGCTAAACATATCTGTAATCACTCATGTTGTAAATGACGTAGTTGAACACAGCCATGGTGTGGCGTCAATTTGTCACCAGTTATGTCTCTTAATGTGTGAATTTGCTGATATAGAAGGAACAGATGCTTTTTGTTCTGATATAGAGCTAGATTTTCCACATTTTAACTATGCAGCTACCGAATATATTGAGCAGGTTTCTGATACTTTAAAGTCAGCATTTCAAAAGGCTGTAAAAGTAGATAACTCATATGAAATTCTTGCTTGCTTGGCAAGTGGTGATATTGAGGGAGTAGAAGTAGTAGAAATACTTGAGCATATAAATGAACATACAGATAGTGTCGAATTGTCAATAGAAGAGCTAAAAGAATCTTTGAAGTTACTATCAAGTACAGAATATGGCTCGGTTCTGTTCTATGTTGAAGTTTCAGAAAAGTATAGTTTCAAAGACCCATTTTACAAGATGTTTGGCAAACTATTTTTAAGTGCGTTTTCCTCAGGTAAGAAGAAGAAAAGTAAGGCGGAGATCTTCACTCTTTTTAATAAGCTGATTGATAAGGCAAAATCTAATTACACTAATTCAGATAATAGCATAACCCCCACCGAAAGTTATTTTGATGAAGATAATGCGTTGCTTGAGAATAAATGGAAAAAGTCAGAGCCAAAAATAGAAAGGAAAGTTCATGATAATCACAATGAAAAGAAAAAAGATTTATAATAGGTGAGTTTTTGAAATATTCAATTCTTATTGTTACTAGTTCTTATGATAAAACAGTGGATTATTTGCAAGGGAAATTTCCTGAAGTGAATTTCTTTAGGTTTAATGTCGATAAATTCTCAGATTATAAAATTTGTGCTTCTGATGGTGGGTTTATAATAAGTAATAAATGCAATTCTATTACTAATAGCACCTGTGCATCAATATACTATAGGAAGCCTTCTCTAGAAGATTTAAAAGGTAAAATTTCTGAAGAATACTTGTATTTCGTTTTCAAGGAAGTTTTTGCATTGGTCGATGGTATCGTAGATGCTTTCGAGGGCTATTGCCTTACAAGGCCTAGAGTGTTTAGGTATGCATCAAACAAAGTAGTCCAGTCATCAATTGCTAAAAAAGTTGGTTTTAAAATGGCTAGACATGAAATTACAAATGATAGTGGTAGTGATTTCATGTCTAAACAAAATAGAATTGTTAAACCAATAGCTGTAGGAAGAATAAAAAGAAACGAGCATTTTGAATTTGTGCAAACAAATATGGTGGATGAAAAATACTCAGTGGATTTATTAAAGTATTGCCCTTCTTATTTTCAGGCTTATGTCGAAAAAGACTATGAATGCAGACTTACAATTGTTGGGGATAGTTTCTTTTCAGTTAAGATTGAGTCGGAAGATAAGATTGATTGGAGGGTCAGTGACAACAAAATATCATATTCATTAATAGATGTGCCCAAGGCGGTTTTAGAAAGATGTTATGAGATGATGAGTGTTATGGGAATCGAATTTGGATGCTTTGACTTTATTATTAAAAATGAGGAATGGTTTTTTTTAGAAGTTAATGTTAATGGTCAGTGGGCATGGTTAGAATTTGAGTTGGGTTTAAATATATCAAAATCTATAGTTTCAAAGCTTGATGTTTATAAATGTTACTAGGAGGGGGTTTGCGTTTTATAATTAATTTACTTTGTTTTTTGTTAAATCATTCTCCAATTTTAAATGTAGCTGATGATGGCAACTTTGGCACAATAGAATTATCAAAGTTAAGAAAGGAAGGTAATCGATTTAGATTTTCATTGTTTTGTTTTGTTTGTGGTTCTCGTATTTTATACTTTGCAACGTATTGTTCAAGGTCACGTAAACTTAGATGGTTTTATAATGACCAGTTTGTCGAGGTTGGAGATGATGAGATTAAAAAGTTGCGAGACAGCACAATTGCTGGTCTTGGTATAAAAGATGGTAATGATACAGGATACAAGTACCTGTCTGATTTCTATAAAGAAAAGCTTTCTCAGGAAAATGCTAGAATATCAATTTCCATGCAGAAGTTGACTAGTTATCGTTCATTCTTGCTGTTTCTTGCTGCTATTCCTGCCCCACTTTTTAATATTATCATATCTGGTTTTGGGGTTTTGTTCTCAATTTTATTATACGCTTTTTATTATTTAAATTGTTTTTACTTATATAAAACAATTAGCTCTGCAATTAGCATTAGGCAGAGGTATCTGTCTTCTGCAAATGATCAGCCCTTTGAAAAATTACCAGAAAAATCGTTGGCTCAGTTGTACCTTTATGACCTCGTTAGCTACAGGAAAACTTCAGAATTTAAGGTAGCAATGATTCGAAATGCAGAAAAATACCTTAGAATTTTATCTATCTCTTTATTAGTTATATTTTTCTCATATGTTTTAGTTGTGTTGAAAACTTATTCTGGAGGGAAAGAAAAGGTAAGCTCAAGTGAAATAGCCTTTGTAGTTTATAACGATTTGGGCCAGTTAGATATTAAAGAATACACTAAAATGATATCAAAGGTATCAGAACACAAAGGCGAAATTAAAGTTATTCTTTGTTCAAAAGCTAACAAAAAGTCGTCTATTGAAAAGATGTATTCTATAATCGATTCAAATGAAATTTCTTTGGTTTATATTGAATCAGAAAATAAAAGCCATTGTACAGGCGAAGTATTGATAGTTTTATGAGAGGGACCATGAAGCCTTATATTATGAATTACAGCAAGAACACGGTTGACTTAGTAAATTTTTCGAATAGTTCAACTTTCCAAACTAATCAGAGTGAAGACTCAGATGATTCATTTATTGTTAGTGGCGTAACTTCGCTGACCGAAAACAGTGAGGGCTCAGACGAAACCTATATCAATGGCTGTACAAACATAATGGTTGGGTCATCAGAGAACAGTGTGAATGACAGTGCTAAGTTAGGAACTGTGCAGACCTATGTTGTTGAAGACAGTGATGAGAGTATGGTTCATTGCGGAACTTTGCTTACGAAGTCATGTGAAGACCAAGATAACGAATATATTGGAACGGCTATGACTCGAATAAGTGAAGACAGCGATGAAAGCTTTTTGCCGATTTGATATTAGCAAAGCAAAGTATTCTAGTTTTTATACACTCAATATTGAAATGTTCTAGAGCTTTGGCCCAAACCTAATCACATCTTCTAAATGACTCGGTGCGAAGTGCGCGTAAACCATCGTTTGCTCAATCTTCGCATGTCCTAGTATTTTTTGCAGTACTAAAATATTCCCGCCATTCATCATAAAATGACTTGCGAAGGTGTGTCGCATTACATGTGTGCATTGGCCTTTTGGTAAGATGATACCAGCTCGGTCTATTGCACGTTCAAACGCTTTTCTACAGTCAGTGAATAATGGGCCTGTGTGTTTGGGTATTTCGTCGTACAGAGACTTTTTGATTGGTATGGTTCTGTTCTTTTTGCCTTTGGTCTTGAAGAAAGTTAAACGGTAAGAATCGCCTGATTTAATCACATGGGAACCGTGCAATCCGCATGCTTCTGAAATCCTTGCTCCGGTGCTTAAACAGATCTTAGTGACGACCTCTAGGTTAGGGTGTCTTGCACCTTTTATAGCTTCAAATAGCTTTTCAATGTCTTCGTCAGTCAGGAATGCTAGTTCGGTCTCTTGTATCTTTATTTTGGTGACCTTGGCGACAGGGTTTTCATATGAAATGTCGTTTAGCTCAATGAGTTTATTGAACACACTTTTTAGTAGTGTAAGTTCATTGTTTGCTGTTTTAGGTGAGATACCGCTTTTAAGGCGTTTACCGCGCCACTCGCTATAGTCATTTGCTGTTAGGTTTTGTGCGACAGGGTTTTTAAGTGCAACCGCAATTGCATCTAGCTTATTTTTGGTGAGCTCTGGTTGTGTGTAGGTTCTTCCGTGTACGTCATACCACTTGTCTATAACTTCAGAGAGGCGGCGTTTATCATCTTGCTTTTGCATCCAAGGCTTTTGTTGCGCCTCTGCAACTATGTGGTTTTGATATCGCTGTGCTTCTGAACGCGTTTTAAACGTTTTTCTAACCCGCTTACCTTCACGGCCCCACGGTCTAATGTCTAGAAAATATCCATTTTCTACCTTTTTTATAGACATACAACTCAACCTTGTTGACAAAAAGTTACAAAAAATTAATATGTTTGCATCGCATACATAAGGAGGTTATAGCGATGTCTAATAAAAAATCAATCCAAAAGCTCGAAAACAAATATTTTAATATGGTTTCTGCTGGTCGTGATGGGGGGTTAGTTGTCATCCCTAAAACACAAGCTGTTCCAGAATATCCTATTAATAAAACCCGAAAACCTTAATCAATTATGGTAGAAGTATTCCATTTTAATGATTGGGAACTATCGCTAGATGTTGGCTGGTACATTTTTATTGTATTTATTCTATCTTGGCTAATATCGTTTAAAGTTGGCGCGTCAAAGTCTTCTAAAATTGCATTGACTGTTTTTATGATCTCTCATGGTTTAAGCAACGCAACTGGTAGTGTAGATTTTGACGGAGTCAATTATTTTGTATTAGAGGCATATTATCTAAATTGGTCTTTGTATGACTCAGCAACGGTACTAGCAATATACTTTTTACATTCAGGATTAAAAGTTAGGCATTCTGGTGCGGTTAAAATTGCATACGCGCTCAGTATCGTAAATATGTTTAGTTATTTGGCCATGCACTATTTGGCCTTTGAGTTGAACTACACGTCACACTGGTTTTATCCAATATACTCAGCAGGAATTAATGTCACAGCGTTATTGATAGCGGCATCTCTACTGCTTAACCCTGATAGTTACCGATTGAGAGCCCTATGCAGTTTGAAGTCTTGATTGTTATTGTCTTCTTATTCCTATCTATTTTCGCACTTTACAAAGCGTGTAATGAAAGGTGCGATGATGATATTCCATTAGAGGAATTGGCCATGATATTGCTTTCTGATTATAGACGTATATTGAAAATGCCAATTAGCCTAAGGGTCGATGCAATGGAAGAGTGGAAAGGCCGATTTGAAGTGTATTGTCATCGTTTGGATGCGTCGGGTTCTAAACAACCAGAGTTTAATATTCAACTAATCAAATAGAGGGAATTATGAGTAAGTTTTTAAACACAACAGCTATTAACTATCACCTAGAAGAGCTTATCAAGTCTGCAAGTGAGCGCTTGATATTGATAAGTCCTTACCTAAAACTGAATTCACGTATCAAAGAGCTACTAGAAGATAAGGATAGGATGAAGATTGATATTCGGGTTGTCTATGGCAAGAGTGAGTTACAGCCTGAAGAGATATCTTGGCTAAATAATCTATCATTCGTTCGTACTAGCTTTTGTCAAAACCTACATGCTAAGTGCTATTTAAATGAAAAGTCGGCAATTATTACAAGCTTAAACCTTTACGAGTTCAGCCAAATAAACAATAACGAGATGGGCATTCTCGTAGAGCGTGATGAGGACGAGGCCGTTTATCGAGATACATACGAAGAGTGCCAACGGATCATCCGTATTAGTGATGAAGTTAAAATGTCGATTGAAAAGGTGGCAGCCCAAACAGAAGAAAGCGTAGAGGCCGATACTCAAAAGCTAACAACATCCAAACTGGCCAAGCAGCACAAACTCAAAACATCTGAGCTTATAGAGAAGTTGGATGGCCTTGAATATTTAGAGTCATCTGGTGATGGGTTTAAATTAACAACCAAGGCAATTGAGGTAGGTGCAGAACAAAAGTATAGTAAACGATTTGGTAGTTATTTTTTATGGCCTAAGTCACTTAATTTGAATGTGTAGAGATATGCAGGGTTAACTTAATGTCATAGTGTTTTGTCTAAATTATATTTTTTAGCTATCAATTACGCTGGACTATATGATTTAAGGATTTAAAGTTTGTAGGTGGTTATGGGTTATAATAATAAATCTTCTGGAGTTTTTTCTTATAAAGTATTTTGGTTTTCTTTGTGCGCGCCAGTAGTTATAGCTGTGATTCTTATGCTTGCTATTGCTCATAACGATAATTTGTCATTAGATTGGCCTTCACAGTATAGTCTAACAATATTTTTAAAATACATGGAAGTACCGATATGGATTTTTGGTTCTTCAATTCCTTTTGCTACACTAGCTGCTGCCAATTATAGGGCTATACAATTTCAAGAAAACCTAGATTTTCAAAGGAGAAATCTTGAAAGGCAAGAGCTTGAGCATGTTGTTGATCTTTACCATAAGGAATTAATCTTGTTCAAGGATAAATTCGAAGCTGTTGTTCATAATGGTAAATTTAAATGTATAAGGCCAGAAGATGCTACTATTATTTATACAAGGTTCTTTCCGAAACCTAAGAAGGCAGGTGACTGTATATTTAAGATTGACGATGTGAGAGTTGACTATATTTATGAAATTATTAAGTTTGTTGAAAAAGAAGCCTTTTTAATAGAAAAATATAATGAAGAAATAAAAGTTGGTTCAGAGCTGGAATTGAAATGTGATTTAATGAAAAGGCTTGATATTGGGTTAAATCAAGAAGAAGAAAGGGTTATAATAAATAGTTTGAATATATATGATGTGAAGTTGATGGTTTTACTATTTATAATTGAAGAAAAACTTTTAAGTGCATGTCATTCTATCGGCATAAAGCATCATTCTATTCATTATTTCCCTGTAGTTACTGTTTTTGAGTCTTTCATGGATGTTGTTGGTTTATACTGTAGTATTTTGCCTGAAGATGAGGGATATAATAAATACCGAATTTCAGATGAAAGAAGAGTTGAATTTGGTGACGTCATAAATCATTGGCTTGAGTATTCTTCTATTCAAGGTAATTACAGTGCAAATGAGGGATACACGTTGAATGATTTTATTAATCAATTGAGAATTATTTTAGTAAAGTCAAATATGTGACTTTGAGTAACTAATTTTTAAAATAAGTTCATTACTCTGTGGGTTAGAACTATAAATTTTGGATAGCTTTTACCATCTATGAATAATATAAGGCTGCCTCAAACAGCCTTTTTTGAATTTTTATCTTTTCCTTTTTTTACAATAATAATATTCTCAATTTGTTTTAGAACCAAAGCTGATGTCGCTTTCAACTGCTCCAACGTCAGATCTTCCAAAATAGCCAACTCCTTTGACTCAAAAATCCCCTCCTGAATCAAGTTCAGCAGCTCAGCTTTATCTACTGATTGTCCTTCTTTATTAAACAACAACCAATCCATAGAGACATTGTGATCTTCGCATGCTTGCACACATTGCGGGTATGGAACTGAGTTGTTTTTTATCATTTGACCAGCCCATGCCTTGTTCTTTCCGAACGTTTCGCAAATTTCTTTTAGGGTAGAGCACCCATATAAATCTTTAAGTTTTTCAAAAACTTCTGACGCGTTTGGCTCCAAAGTAATATACCTCGCTACCAAAGTAAGTAAATTTTAGTTTGACGTAATAAAATTTATTACTTAAGCTCGTTTTCGTTAGTTTCAGACAGACAATCAAGGAATATAACATGGCTCAGCAATTAATTTTATCGATTCCTGCACCAATTCTAACTTATGACGCCTATGCAGAATTGCAAGGAATAGGCGTGAAAGATGTGGTCAATGCTATCCAGCGAGGTCGACTGCCAGTTTACATGCCGCCGACTGACGGTGTAGAGAATCCAGCTCGCGTGAAAAAGTACATCAATATGGTCGCTTTATACGCTGATGCTGCAAAGCAAGCTGGTATGGAATTTAACCTTCAAGGATAGGAGTTCTCAAAATGCTCGCTCAACCAGAACGTACACGTCGCATCAAAGCGATTAAACCAGCACCAGAAATCAAACCTCTACATGAGCGCTCGCTATCGCTTTTTGAGAAAATTTTTCCTGCTGAGTCATCAGCAAAAGCGATTCAGGATGTAACACCACCTCGAACCGCAAAAGTTATATCTGAGTTGAGCGGCATAAAAGACCGTAGCGAGTGGTTAGAAAAGTACGGTCACCATTGCACCTTTGATAGCGAGCGCTCTAACATCCTGCAAACCCATAGCTCTTTGTCCATCATGTTGGCAAATGGCTACTTACAGACAGAAAAGTACTTTGGTTACGATGAAGCAAGAAAGCGCCTTTTAGATGCTGACAAATGCTTAATGCTCGGTGATATTCGTTTATCTGTCAGTGATGACGAGCTATGCGAAATCGCAGAGAAAAAAGCGCGCAAGATTGAGCTTAAGTTAAAAACCGAAGGGTATACCTATTTCAATTACACATACTGTTCGGACTGTATTCGCCAGTATGCAATTGAGCCACCTGAATTTGATACGACTTATTTTGACGTGCATCAGGTATTTAAAGATGCATTCACTGAGCAAGAGATTGAAGCCGCTTATGAAGCATTAAATGGTGCACTTAACCGTATGGCCTGCCCACTTTGGTGGCGTCGAAAGTTACGCCAAAAACAAGCCCTAGTCATTGAGCAGTTAGCTCGTGATTTGAGAACCGTTCACAAAAA
The DNA here is from genome assembly GCF_030125375.1 of Pseudoalteromonas umbrosa. GTDB lineage: Bacteria > Pseudomonadota > Gammaproteobacteria > Enterobacterales > Alteromonadaceae > Pseudoalteromonas > Pseudoalteromonas umbrosa. The sequence goes on from NZ_JASJUU010000001.1 coordinate 432,945, forward strand.
ATCCTCTGCGTATGTCAGCGAATTTACGGTTAGAAGCAAGCGTGAACGTGCGGCCAAATCAGAGCAGCTAATGAGTGACTTATTTGTGGTGCCAGAAGATGCAAACCCATTTAGTGAGTTTGAGTCATTAAAAGACGTAGCTGGCCGCAGCTCTACCAGTGGTAAGCAGCTAGCAAGTGAATTGATGGTGCGTATTCGTGGCTTTGAAGAGTGCGCACAATTGCTTGGTCACGTAGGTGAGTTTTACACCATGACCGCGCCAAGCCGTTTTCATTCAGTGCATGCTACGGGCATTCCCAATAAAAAATATGATGGTTCAACACCTAAAGCAGCACAAGATTACTTCACCAAATTATGGGAACGCGCACGTGCTTTATTCGCTAAGAAAAAGATTCGTCCTTATGGCTTTAGAGTAGTTGAGCCACATCATGATGGTTGTCCACATTGGCACATGCTGCTGTTCTTTGAAAAAGGCCAAACCATTGAAGCACGTAAAATATTAAAAAGCTTGTGTACTGAAGATAACCCAAGCGAATTTAAAACCAGTACAGCCCGTTTTAAACCTATCCGTATTGACCCTAACAAGGGCAGTGCAGCAGGTTACATCGCTAAATACATCACCAAAGCCGTGACTGGCTCAAACATAGACACCGTGACTTGTGCCCAATCAGGTGAGTTATCTGTATTACCCGCAGATGCCGCCGAACGTGCTAGTACATGGGCATCCACTTTTAACTTAAGACGTTTCCAACAAATCGGTGGTCCTAGCGTAACAGCATGGCGTGAGTTGAGAAGACTAGGACAGGGTGAGTCCGGTAAATGCGAGGTCGCAAATAGTATGAATACAACATTAGATAATATTTCACGTTTTGCTTTAGAAAAAGTACGCGCTGCGGCGGATGCGTCTGACTGGGCCGCGTTTTGTATTGCCATGGGTGGCGTGCAGGTTAAGCGTAAAGACCAAACGGTACGCATTCACTATCAAATCCCTGACATCGTTGACCGCATTACTGGCGAAATCAGCCGCAGTGAAGCCAAGTCACCGTTGTTTGCTACTAAATACGGAGACCGCCCAGCGAATCGAATTTTAGGTGTTGCTTGGGATTCAGTGGTGGTGATCAGCCGCAGAGGCACAAGCCAAGTGCTCACTGAAAAAGAAATAGAAGCACAGCGCAAGATTATGTTGGGTGTTTCTGAATCTATTCATAGCTGGATAGAGGACGAACGCTACTTACAACCCAGTGAAGAAGAAATGGCGTTCCTCGAATCATGTGCAATCGAAGATTATCAAAACATGTGTTTGTTCATGGATTACGAAGCATTGAGTTCAGTCGTACACAGTTCAGACATTCCATGCATAGCTAGCGGAGAGGCGCCAAGCGAAGCCTGAGCGTAGCGGCTCGCCGCTAGCGCTTGGACTTGTGTCATTAACTGTAACCGAGGAACAAATATGAGTTACCAGACACGAATTAAAGACTTACTTACAACGCAGTACAGATTAATTGAAGAATATCAAAAGGAGGGCTAACCATGGCCGGAATAGAAGGTGCAATCACAGAATTAAAGCTTGTTACAAAAACGGACGACAAGGGCGGTGCTCTGCCTACGGCGGGTGAATTTAAGTTTCATACCAAGGCCCCAGCCAGTATTTGGACAGTGAAAGTCACCCCTGAGCAGGTGGAGAACGGCATATACAAACAGCTTGAGGAACTGCAATCAGATCCAAATGGGTGGGGGCTTCGTCCAGTGCTGCTCAACCTTGAGTATTACGAGGGTGCGAACGTGGCGCGCCAAATGGCATGGAACGGTTTCCGTTTAAATTCCATCGCGTCAACCAACCCAGTTAAGAAAGCATAACGATGCAGTGCGTCACGACTTCACAATCCGGCGCGCTATACATCAGCAATGATTCTGCTGGATGCGACTACGTTCTGATAACTCAAGCGGAATTGCAGTCGTTACAGCTGAATGGAGTCATAGACACCTTGAATCAGTTATTTGCATTTGATTTAGAGGTGTTTTCGATAATCAACGGCGGCATGTTAGTCGCATTTTTTACAGGCCATGCGATTGGGCGTATCGCTCGAACCATGGGCAAAGTCTAAACAGTAAGGAAATTATTATGAAATCAGTAAACGGTGAATTTATCCAAGGTACAGCTAAGCAAGATTCTCGTCTTAAGAAGTTTGGTGTTAGAGCGGGAGCGGGTGCGATGGCATTGATGGGTAGTGCCAGTGCTTGGGCAAATGCTGGTGACCCAGTAAAAGACCAAATCAATACGGCAGTCTCGACTGGCCAAGCAAACTACACCTTGGTGGTGGTTGGTGTTATCGCACTTTGTGCTGTCTCGTTTGGTCTTGGCTTGTTAGCAAAGCGTTTGTCTAACTAATGGTCACAACCGTTGTTTTTGCAACGTTTCTAACTTGGGCTTTTGTTGAAGGGTTTTCCTCAGGAGTTCGAGTTAGTTAAGCAAGGAAGGCGTTAAATGCGTTTACTCATTTACACGGCGCTCTTTAGCGCCTTTTTTCTCTCTACTTTTTCCTACTCATTTACTTTGGAATACGTATCGGCCATGCCTGTTCAAGGTGGTTACAATTTATGTATGAATCAACAAATTCCGATGGGGGGAGATGAGCCGTGTTACACGATTGTTGCTCGTCAGATAAATAATCCCGGTGCTGATTGGTCCAAATCGGGTAGCCCAAACTGTTCCAGCAGAAGCATTTCACCAAATGAAAAATCAATAACATGTGAGCAATCTTGGACACGTCAAGTTTATAATCCACACAGCGGAACCTATTCAACTGTTACGACTGCTACATATTCATCTGGTGTGATGATTATCCGTAACCCAGATATAGAGTACACATGTCCAAACCCTAACTATAAATCTGGTCCGCAGGATTTGAATGGTTCAAAGGTTTGTTATCGCACAAACGGTTTAGATCCCGATTGCCCCGAGCCAAATCCTGCAACTGATGAGTTCTCTCATTCAATCGATAAATCTCCGCGATGTTTTACTAATGCTGATGACTCGGTTTGCCAGTATGATTACTCTGCAGACATGAAGGGTTACATGATTTCAGCAGCTTATGCCAAAAAAGAATGGTTCCCGTGTGGTCCAGCAACTGGGACGACTCAAAAGCCTATAACAGCGAGTGTTTTAGACCCCCTTAATCTAGACCCTTTACCCGATGGTTTGTATGGTACTCAATCGTTACCGACAGCAACTGAAGGAGATAACTCAGATGCCGGCCTTGATATTGATGCGCTTAACCAAGTTAATGACAATCTAACATCCCTCATTGAGAACAACGCAAAATTTGATGTTGCTCAGTTCAAACATCAAAATGACTCGACTGAGATTTTAAAACATCTAGTTGCGCAAGATATGGTTGCTACTGATGTAGCGCGCAACACTAACCAACTTTTAATGTCGTCTACTCACAATCAAACTGTGCAAGCAGAGGCCGCTGCTGAAACAAATGATATTCTCGGATTAATGTTAAACAGCAGTGAGCAAAGTCGAATATCAACAATTTCATCTATTGATTCTTTGACTTCTGCTGTCACGGGTGATGGTGGCACTGGTGACACCCCCTGTGAGGGTCCAGATTGTGCACCTTGTGAAGGCCCTGATTGTGCTCCCTGCGAAGGTCCCGATTGCACACCATGTACTGGTATTGAATGCCTTGATATTTCAACAGAACAAACAGGCAAGCAAGGAGGGTTGGCTACGTTGTTTACACCTGAAGATGTGCTAGCTGTTCAAACACAGATTGAGGAGCAATTAGTTACCAACAAAAACGAGTTAGATACCATCTCTACTGAACTTGAATCCATGTTCACAATTGACCCATCACTGGCAGGTGGCTATGAAGCGCGCACCATCGAGATTAAGGGGGAGCGAATCGACATTTCATTACGTCGTTATTCTGAGTTCTTCCAGATGCTATCAACCCCAATAATGTTGGCGGCATCAATCACAGCATTATTTATATTAATGAGGGAACGATAATGAAACGATACATTTTAGTATGTTCGGGCTTAATTATATTTATGCTTTACATGTCTACTGCCAGCGCCACGCAGTATAGTGGTTTCGACGGTTGGTTAGATTTAATATCCGATTTTATCACTGACTTTTGGTCCTTCTTCGATACCGATTTTCCCGAGATGGTTATCCGTTTTTATGCGTGGGCCATAGAGTGGATCACGCTGTTAAAATTGAAGTTAGAATTACAGTCGATACAATTTGCTTGGCTTGTGGCAAAGCAAATATTAGAGAATTTTCAGATCGGCTCTAAGATTGCCTCGGCTGCGTCAGCTTTACCTCTTGATATGCAATCAGCGCTTATGGATATGCGAATTTTCGATGGGTTTAACCTAATTATCAATGCGTATGTAACGCGCTACGTGATGAGGTTTATTTAGTTATGGCTGCGTCTATCTTTCATGGCCCCCCTGGTTCCTTTAAGTCAGCATCTGCCGTATGGTTTGAAGTGTTACCCGCGCTCAGAAAAGGGCGGTTGGTTGTAACCAATGTTGAGGGCATACTCCCGCTTGATGAGATAGAGCGGGAACTTGACGAAGAGTTTCCAGCAACGGCTCAACTTTGGCGATTGTCCTCACAAAATGAAGTAGGCCAAATGTTGTGGCGTAACTGGTATCACTGGATGCCATGTGGTGCACTGATTTTAATGGATGAAGTTCAAGATATTTATCCTACAGAGACCACACAATTCAAACCAGAGTCATGCAATTACAAACATGTTTCTGAGTACCGTGAAATCATCAATGCAAATTGGTATCGCTATCATATGGATACGCTTGATTCTTACATTCCCGAGGACTCCTCTCCGGGGGATGTGGATGATTTAGGAAACGATCTCTTTAATGAACACGGACATATAATTTACCCTCGTACTTTGAAAGAAGCATATATGCGGCATAGAAAGTACAACTGGGATATTGTGTGTTGCACACCTGATATAACCTCCGTTCATAAATACATTCGTAATGTCTGTCAGTTTGCATATGCACATAAATACTTCGACGGACTCCAAGCTATTCCTTACTACAACAGAAGGCCACGCGTTCATGAGCACAACCCAAAACTCGACGGCAAAGTACCAAAAAAAGACGAAAGCAAGAGATGGATCAAAGTCCCAATCGAAGTGCACAGGCTCTACAAATCAACAGCAACCAAATCTGTTACAGCAGCCAGAGGAAAGAATCTGTTATTTAGCCCTGAGTTCTTTTTTCCGTTCGTTACGTTCTTTGGGTGCATTGCTTATTTTATCTATTACTTCGCTAGTTCAGAAAGTGTGGAAGAAGTCTCGCAAAGCGCGGAAGTTCATAGTGAAGCTGCTCAAACGCATACTACTAATACTCATAGTTATGACGATAGGTCGAATTCTCGTACTAACCCTGATTTTATAGGTCCGATTACGTTGCCATATGGGGCGTCAGATGCGTTTGTAACAGGTTCAGTTGAGGTTGTAGATAATAGGTCCGTTACATATGACGTGGCGCTAGAGCTAAAAACGCCTGATTTTGGAGATGTTAGTTTAACGGCTTTTGACCTAAAAATGATGGGATTCAAAGTTAAATATTACAGCCCTTGCAAGGTACGTATTTCAAATGGTGAATTTACATATACAGCTTATTGCAAACCAATTGATTACAACAAACTTCCGTTACCTCAAGAAAGTGGGAGCAACATAGAAGGTGGCTTTGACTTAGGGTTGGGCTTTGGTTCTGACAAAGCAGAGCAGGGGGGGTAATGATGGAAAAACATATAGTAAATGACTTACTCAGCTTCTCAACTTATTTGATTTTTAAAAATGGAGGTGAACCCCAGTCACTTAGTATGCAAGCAGCTACTCAGTACATCATAGAGCGGAGAGTCGTTGATGTCTTACCTATAAACTAAAAGGAAATCACTATGAATATATTTGATTGGTTTATTATGGTTCTTGCAATTTTTATCTGTGTAATTTTTGCCTTAGATGAAAAAAGTAACGTTTATATCCTGCCTAATTAAACGAAATAAGGATTATATTATGGGTATATTTGAATGGCTTGTGGTGTTAGTAATGTCACTGTACTGTGTTGGCTATTTCATTAATCGAGATAAATAAATATTTTATACTGAACCAGTAGTTAAAGTGGCTTGATACATAAAAATTTTTTAGCCTACAATGGTGTGTTATATACCAGCGGTGGTGCTTTTTGGGACTTAACTATTGGAGGGAAACATGGACAGTTCGACTTTGTTAAGCATTCTGGATAAAGCTCCTGAATACTCAGGAGTAATTATTGTTTTTGCATTGTTACCTGTAGTGGTAAAAACGGTAAGTTCTTTAATAGATTTCTACGAGAATGTCCATTTAACACGTTTTTTCAATCGAGTTAAATACCTATCTGAACACGCACCCAGCGAGTCAGAAGCCTCAACCTACCTTGAAAGCTTAAAGTGTAATGAAATATTTAGACTAACCTCAGGGATTAGAGCTTACCCAGAAAAGTCAAAAATGCTCATGAAGATATTTGAAATGGGTATAGCAGACAATCGAGAGTTGAGAGGGATTCAGCGCTATTTATTTCCATCAAATACGAAAGTTAGAGCTTCAATAAATACCTTAGAAAAGCTTCACATTATTTATTCTGGTATTTTTGGTGTGATATTAATGGTCTCAGGTATTGTAAGTGCAGTTTACTTTCAATTTGGTGAGCTTGGTGAATCAGTAGCTGGAATAGTTATAATGTTTTTTTTAATATTTTTTGGTGGGATTGCTTTTAAAGATTACCAAAAATATATGGTCTTAAAAAGAGTGTCAAAAAAGCTCTGCGAATTTGAGTTATACGCTGAGCAAGAATCAAATATCGACCTGTGGTCTTTTAGAAACGCTAAGTCTGCGGAGTTGGGAGAGAAACTAGAATAGTGTAAGTGCAAAACGATACAGTGGGTCTAACTTCTTTTACCCAGTCTAAGGTTGGGTCAACGATGATCAAACTTATAGGTGCGGCTATTGCTTCCGTGCTTTAGTAGGTAGTAGTTTGTGCTTTCAGTGTTAATCAATTCAGTTAGGGTTGCTCGCTTGCGAGCGGTTTAGCCCGCGCTTAATTGAGTGACAACGACCATTTCAGAAATGATGAGCGGGTCAAGAATAAATCACGGGGGTAGCCCGTAGGGGGTTCCGTTATTTTTATTGATGCGAGAAGAATGTATGAAAGAGCACAAAGTAATTGCCTGTCACGGCGAGTGACCGCCCCGCGAGGGGATGGGTTTTGTTTTTGGTTTTAAAAATATGTGGTCAGAATGTGGACACTATTCAGCAGACACAAAAAAGCCAGTTAAAGAAATTCTCTAACTGGCTGTTTTATAACACTTAATGTGGTGGAGCTGGGGGGATTTGAACCCCCGTCCAGAAAGCGTCGACCCTCGGTCCTACATGTTTAGTATCGTCTATTGGTTAACCTTTAAGTCTCGGACGAACACGATAAGTAAAGGCGAGGCCGCTTATATTTAGCCCTTCAACCCCGGCCAGGGTTTCCGTAGCGATCTTATGTAGGGTGACACTCCAAATCCAGAACCACAAGCATTTCTTGGAGGAGTGCTAGCGGGCTTATTATGCCGCTAGAGCGTAGTTATCGTCGTTTGCGATTACTTTAAATGCGGCTTTTTTACGAGGCCAACCGCCCCTCGACATGCACCTCAGGCTTCATGAATCCTGTCGAATCCTAATCAGCCCCTGAAATCTTTCATTCAGTACATAACAGTTTACTTTTAATGCTAAGTTAAGCTGTTATTTTTGGGCATTGTAGCCCTAATATATTGGCTTAGCAATAGTTTTTATGGCTTTTGTGTGACGCTCGCGGTTAGTTGCTGATTAACTAACCGCTTTGTTTGTAAAGTATCCTGAACTATGTCCGTTCATGCCATTAATGTAGAGCATGCTGTTTAAACCGACTATGCCAATCTACTTGGTTGAGTTGTGAAAGCTGCTCGTCGCTTAATATTTGTGCCAGTTGCTCGGCTTTGAGTTGGTTAAGGCGCTGCATTTGTGCGGTAAAGTCTGAAAATGTGGGGTAAGCGTCCGTATCAGCAATGACATAGGCGGCCTCTACAAAGTTGTCTCGTAAAATTGAGAATACTTGCTGTTGCTGACTTTGTGTCAATGGATTGCTTTTGGCTAAATGCTCGACCATCATGGTGGCTTTTTTGTCTGAGTCGGTGTGTAAAGTGGGTAAGTACTTTTCTTGCCACTGGGTTCTGCCTGCTAAAAACTCTTTTTCTACTCTGTCTTCATCTGAAAGTGTTGCTTGGTTTGTTTTTGGCTTTTGAATTTTAGTGATTTTTTGGTCAGTAAAAGCGTGTTGTGATTGCTCAAGTGTAAGTAGACGGTTTTGTATATCTGCCAGCTCTGCATCTAAACTTGATTCGGATGGGTTCTGCTTCTGTGATTTAAATGCTAACTGCGCCTCAAGGTTTGCGAACCGCTCAGAGAGGGCGGTTAACTCAAGTTGGGCTGCAATATTTGCGAGCAGCAAGATAAAAGTGAGTAGAATAAACAAGTATTGGGTTTTGGTGTATGTCATGTTTGCTTCCTAATAGGTATCAGCCCAATTGAGCTGATACCTGAATGGGGTTATTTACCGTAGCCTTCCTCTTTTTGATAGGTATACCCACCGGAGTGTGTTGCATTTAGCATCTCAGTTACACTGGTAGTATAAAAGTGATTAATGAGTTCGCTGTGATAGCCGCGATAGATAGTTTTGGCTTGAGATCGAGTGGTATAGCCCTCAGTACTTTCATATTCATAGCCTAAGGACTTGATATTTAATGCTTCATTAAGATCTGATGTATAAAAGTGATTGCCCCCGGGGCCTGCAGTGGGGTTGTGCATGCGATAAAATGCTTTATCAGCATCGTTGTCATCATAGCTGACTAAAATCACAGCAATACCCTCATAAGTAAATCCGCCTGAGTGTGTCGCGTTAAGCATGTCTGTCACATTGGTTGTGTAGAAGTGATTTCCATGTTTGTAGGCTCGATATAATGTTTTGTCAGCAGCGAGAGCCGACCAGCTGGTTGTGGCTAACAGGGCGCTTAGTAATAAAGCAACTTTTTTGGTTTTTATGTTCATCTTCATTCCTTGTATTTATCTAATTAGGGGTCAAACCAAAAAAGATAATAACATTTAAAACACATTTATTAATATTAAATTTACATTTGGGTGGGTGTTGGGTATTTAAGTCATTGAAGGATCTAGAGGTTTTAAAGTGCTTTCATTCAGTATTCAGCTAAAATTAGGTATTAATTTTAATTGTCTAGCCTGTTATGAAAACCTTTGGAGCCCATACATGATAGAAAAAAGCCAGTTCGTAGGTTGTTTTAAAGGCCTTGCTATTGGTGATGCTTTAGCGGCTTCCTATGAAGGTGGGCCAATTGAGCGTCTACTTTGGCATTTTTTAGGTCGAACTAAAATAGGTCAAAGAAGGTATACAGACGATACGCAAATGTCGATTGACATTGCTCAGTCTTTTTTAACATGCAAGCACCTTGATCAAACTCATTTGGCGCAAACTTTTGCCAATAGTTACCGATGGTCTCGCGGATATGGGCCCAGTGCAGCTCATTTGCTAAAAGGCATTAAAAATGGCGAGTCTTGGGAGAGGCTAAATCGTAAAAAGTTTGCTGAAGGCTCTATGGGCAATGGTGCTGCCATGCGAGCGCCTATCGCAGCCTTATGTAGTTTAAGTTGTCATGATGGACTTATGGATTATGTATCTAAGAGCGCTGAGATCACTCATGCTCACCCCCAAGCGATTGAAGGGGCGCAGCTTATTGCACATGCAACACGCTTAGCACTGATAGGTGTCGAGAGCATAGGTATTTTGCAGGCTTTGTGTGTCAATGTGATAGCGCCCGTCTATAAGTTGAAGCTCAGTAAGTGTCTAGGCTATGTTGCTGGGGGTAAGTTACAGCCTATCACAGTCATAAAAGCCGAACTTGGTAATGGTATGCTGGCAAGCGAATCTTGCGTTACTGCGCTTTACTTTGCGTTTATGTATAGGCGGTTGGCTTTTTCTGAAATGCTGCAAGCGATTTGTGACTTAGGCGGTGATGCCGACACAATTGCAGCAATGGCTGGGGCAATATGGGGTGCCATTAATGGGGGGCTTGCGCTGATTGAATACGATAATCAAATCGAAGATTTAGCTGTAATAGAACAGTTAGCAAGCAGTATTTATTTCCGTTATCAAGAGATGGTACAGTGAGTAGATTATTGTTTCACAGTTGCTTTATTAACTAGAGGTTTTTGCAGTTATAACCGATTTTTTAAAATCTAAGTTAGACATAGCCGTTAAGGATATATTATCCACCTTATAGGGGCTTGGTAATACTTTCAGTGGGTTATCTTAGTTTTCACTATCTTAAATGTTTGCTTTTCGATTGCATTTTAGCAGTCGGCAGTTATTTCTTTAAATTCCAAACTATGTTGAAATTGCCGCAGTGGACACTTCTTTTGCCTGCTTAGCGTTCTATGGCGTCTATTAATTCCTAAATACATGATAAAAAAGCCACGATAACGCAGTGGCTTTAGCAGCTTTCTAGACGATTATTGGCAATAACGGCTGTAGCAAGTACCTTGCGAGCAACATGCTAATGTGTTGCCAAAGCAATTAGTCCTGCCTGTGTTACAGCCACCTGCAACATCTGGAGTTTGCGCGTTAGGTAATTCTTGGGTGTTTTTACTCAGGTCTTTAATGCGTTTCTTATCAAGTGTTAGTTTCATAATGCTTCCTTTTATTCAAACTTGTTGAGGTTGTTTTTACTTTTTGTACACCTGTGTACATAAAGTAAGTTTGAGCATATGTGTAAAACATAAACAACACCAATGAAAATTTATCATGTTGTTTAGATTAAATACTTTAACTTGTTGTTGGTTTAATTATGAAGTCACTTGCTTTTACCTCACTTAAAGCACATGTTTTACCTAAAAAAGGTTCATCTTGTGTTTATTTTTGTTGTCGCATTATGGGAAAATATAAAAACAGATAGCCAATATGTTGAATTTACGAGCGTTTGAATCACACTGGCTGCTTAAAAAGCTGCCTTGACAACATATTTCGATGAGCTCTGCTTGTCTTTGTGGCTTTGTAAAATCAAAAAGGAAGCGTATGAACTTAATTCCTGCGATGCTGCTCGCAGCAGCATCCACCCAAGCAAATGCTGAAATAGCAACACATGTAGACAAAGCTTTAGATGGCAAAGTGATTGATGCCGTGCCATTAGATAGGCCTGCAGCAATATATCCTAGATTGGCCGCTGAGCGTGGCAGAGAGGGATGGGTGCAGTTGAGCTATGTCGTCAATGAGCGTGGCGAAGTAGAGTCTGCAGTTATAGAGAAGTCATCGGGGGAACCGTCATTTGAACGCTCTGCGCTAAATGCAGTAAAAAAGTGGCAATTTAAACCTGCGACACAAAATAATAAACCAATTAAGCAATGTAAAAACCAAGTGCAATTGGCATATCACTTACCGGAACCATATCGTGGCGTGTCACGACCGTTTTTGAAGCGTTATAAAAAGATTATTAAACACATTGACAAAAATGAGCTCGAATCAGTATCGGAATTATTTCAGGAGATTGAGGAACGCAAGCTAAAAAATTTTACTGAAGATAGCTATTACTGGGTAGCGAAAGCACGCTACTTTGCTAAGAAAAATGACAGAGAGAATGAACTTCGCGCGATTGTTCGGATCGTGCAGGTTGATCAGGGGTATATACCTGACGATATGTTCATTGCCTATTTAACTCGATTAATTGTATTAAATATGGAGCAAAGTAAGCTCAAATATGCGTTATCTACCTATGATCGTTTGTCTAAAATATCTGGTGCTGAAGCTTCAGTTAAAATGCTCGCACCATATATAGATAAGGTGCATGCGTTGATAAAAGACGAAAGTAAAGATATTTGGGTAAACGGACAAATAAATCACTCTTTATGGAGTCATAAACTGGTTAGAAGTGCATTTTCGATATCTGATATTCAAGGCAACTTGGACACTTTAGAAGTAAGATGTGATAACCAGTTTTCAACGTATGATGTCAAAGCCGGGCTTCAATGGAATATCCCTAAAAGCTGGCAAGGCTGTCAAGTTTACATATACGGAGATAAGGGCGCATCATTTAATCTTGTTGAAACGGAAGCTGCAAAAAATGTTTAGCAAGTTTGCAGCAGTTATAAAACCAAAATGATTTAGAGTTGGCGTGGTCAAACTAAGAGCGCGCCTGATATCCCACATTCTTATTTAAATACCACTTTTCTTGCTGTGAGATTTAAAAACAGCAAGTGAGGACACTTTTTATTCCCTCTAATTGGCCATACTGCGCGCTAGTAGTACTTAGGAGCGCGTTATGTCCAATCAAAATTCTATATCACTGTTTTCAGTAGTCAGGTTAAGCCCAATAAAGGTGGCGTTAACTTGGTTAATGGTGATAGCAGAAAATATCCTGCTAATTTTACTTCCTTTATTAATTGGCTATGCCATTGATGGTGTGCTGTCAAAAGATTTTCAGCCGTTAGTGGTCTTTGCTGCTTGTCTATTTGGTTTGGTGGTCGTGAGCGTGATACGCCGATTATACGACACACGGGTGTATGGGAACATTCGCGTTAAGTTGGCCGAGACAGTTGCGCATAATTTACGCGGCGCTGATATCTCAGCCAAAAATGCACGCCTTGTGATGTCCAGAGAGCTGGTGGATTTTTTAGAAAATGATTTACCAGCACTGATGACTGCGGGGATCCAACTGGTTTCAATTGTGATCATACTTGCGACATTTCATAGTTACTTTGCCTTGAGTGTATTAGCGGCCAGCTGTGCCATGTTGATGGTGTACGGATTTTGTCATGGTACTTTTAAACGTCTCAACGGCAAGTTGAACGACCAAACAGAGCAGCAGGTGCATATCTTAAGTCACAAGCCTTTTGCAGCTTTAAGCGCCCACCTAGAAAAACTCAAAAAGCATGAAATTGCACTTTCTGATACCGAGGCACTGGTATATGGCTTGATATTTTCACTGTTATTTGTCTCAGTACTTGGCAATTTATGGTTGGTGAATATGTTGCCAAATCCTTCCACAGGCGACGTATTTTCGATTCTTACCTATTCACTAGAATTTGTTGATACAGCAATTATGTTGCCCGTAACACTGCAGGTATTGTCCCGCTTAGATGAAATTACACAGCGTTTAAATCGAAACGAATTGGCACTTAATGATAAGGAAGCAAGCTATGAATTATAAAAAAATAATGGCGATATCGGCAGGGCTATTTTCGATATTCGTCGCACTGGTGATTGTTGATGAATTGACTGTTGAAGCAAAGCCTAACGTTGTCAAAGAACCTGTGAAACAACCAGTTTCAACAGTGACCGTTGTGGCAAAGGCACATCATCCCGAAGTGACGCTCATTGGCAATACAAGGGCGCGTTTTTTGACGCAATTGAAAGTAACCAGTGATGGCCAGCTAGCGTGGCTAGATACGCACTTGGAACCAGGTAACTTAATTAAAGCGCAGACGCTGTTAGCCAAATTGAATATGACGCATCTAAAGTCTGAACTGGCAGAGGCAAAAAGTCGTGTTGAGCATGCCAAACTTGAATTAGAGCGTCAGCTACATGAGCAGTCGGTGGCACTGAGTATGTTGTCGGCCAATAATCAAAGTCCATTCGCCAAAAGAGAGCCACAAGTCGCAGCGGCAAAATCAGATTTAACACAAGCAGAGCAAGCACTTAAAAGTACTGAAAAGCGAGTGCAAGAAGCAAATGTGAGTGCGCCATTTGATGCCGTTATTTTATCAAGGTTTGTGAGTCCAAATGATTGGTTAAGTGCAGGGGAGGCTTTGTTTGAAGTGGCAGCAAGCGACAGCATAGATGTAGTTGTGCCAGTGTCTGAGCCTGTTTGGCAAACGCTACAAGGCAAGCTTAAAGATAAAAAAATAACAATGCATGTCACAGATCGTGCTAATAAACGTTGGCCTGCCTCACTCAGGTATATTGCGCCCAATTTGGACGTAACCACTCGGCAGCGTCAAGTTGTTTTGCAGGTCGCCAATCCTTATGAACAACCTGCTGCGCTTTTGCCAAATCAACCAGTGCAGGTGAGCATGGCATTTTCAGAGCCTGTTTTATCTTATCAAGTGCCGCAAAGCGCGGTGACGAGAGACGGATATGTTTGGACGCTAGGTATTGATAATACTTTACAAAAAGAAGCCATTGAGGTGCTTTCTAAAAGCTCAGGTGCTGTGCATATTCGCTTCGAAAAAGACAGTGAGAATGCTAAGCAAGTGGTTGTTTATCCTTTACTGAGCATGATAGCTGGTACACATGTTGAGCCGATATCACAGGATATGCAATTAGCAGACAGCACAGGTTCAGGGGAGGTGTCTGATGAACTGGCTCACTAAATGGTTTATTGATAATACGGTTGCAGCAAATTTGTTGATGTTTGCCATTATCGCCAGTGGCGTTTTAGCACTTGGGCAACTGCGGGTTGAGTCTTTTCCGCAAATCCCTGCTTCGACGATTTCAGTGTCTGTGTCGTACCCAGGTGGCAGTGCCGAGCAAATTGATGCAGGTATCACTCAGCGCGTTGAAGAGGCCATTAGCGGTATCGCTGGTGTGAAACAAGTGGTGAGTGAGTCCAGTGCAGGGAGCTCAATGGTGAGCATTCGTAAAACACCTGATACGGATATCGAACAGCTATTGAGTGAAGTGCGTAATCGGGTCAATGCCATTGTGGGGTTTCCATCACTGGCAGAAAGACCGATAGTTAGTAAAGATGAATTTACTAATTTAGCGGCGTTTGTGATTGTCTCTGCGCCCAGAGCTAATGCGGATTTACAGCCAATTGCCAGACAAGTCGAAGTGGCATTGAAAAAACATTCAGATATTTCATCTGTTGATAACTGGGGAAGTCGTAGTCCGCAATTGGTGATTGAACCAGAACCAATAAAACTTGCTCACCTTGGTTTGTCACTAGAAAGCGTGGCCGTGGCGATAGAGCAGGCTTCTTTAGAAACCAGAACCGGAGAACTTGAAAGCCAAAGTGGTCGCATACTATTACGTGGTGATGGCTATGCTGATAGCACTGAACTACTAAAAAATATCCCCGTTTTGGCGAATGCGCAGGGTACGGTTAAGCTATCTGATATTGCGCAGGTATATCGCAACTTTGCCCAAACTAGCTCGATTGTGCGTAACAACGGAGAAAACGCCATTGCGCTGCTGATCAGCACCAGTCAGTCAGATAACTTGCTGCATGTGAGCAAAGCGGTCAATGACACGCTTGAGCAAATGCGCAAACACCTACCGGCTGATGTGCAGCTAAGTACCATGGCTGATATGGCTCCATATATTGAAGATCAATTATTTAGATTAGGTCACAACGCATGGCAAGGGCTGCTCATTGTGATTGTATTACTTGGTATTTTTTTAGACTTAAAATTGGCATTTTGGGTATCTGCGGGTATTCCTGTTGCGCTGTTTGGCACTTTGGGCGCATTGCAGCTGACCGATCACAGTATTAATGACATTACCTTATTTGGCTTTATTTTAGTCCTGGGTATTTTAGTCGATGATGCGGTGGTTGTCGGAGAAGCCATTCATGAAAAGCGGGGAGTACACAAAAACAGTCAACTTGCTGCATTTAAAGGCGTACAGTCAGTGTCGGTTGCGACCATATTTGGCGCTTTGACAACCATTGCTGCGTTTTCTCCGATGCTTTGGATAAACAATGATTTGGCCAAACTACTTGCAGGTTTTTCAGTGGTGGTTATCCTTGCTTTGCTGTTTTCACTGATAGAGAGCAAGTTTATTTTACCTGCTCACCTGAGCACTTCGACCACGCGTCAATCCAAAAACGGGTCGATGGTTAGTTGTGTGCAAATGCAAGCTCAGAGCTTTTTACTTACCTTAAAAAGCAAGGCTTACCAACCAGCCCTTGGCTTTGCAATGAAATATAAAGTAGCCAGTTTATTGTTCTTCTGTGCGTTTATTACATTGGCCTATGGCATGTGGTCCATAGGGACGATCCGAAGCGCGGTTTTTCCAGAGATCCCTGGGCGTTACATTACTGCTAAGGTGTCATTGCAAGATGGCGCGCCTTTACCACTGCAAGCGAACGCGTTAAACCAAATAGAGCGCGCAGCGACGCAAATATCAGATGTCATTCAAGCAGAGCACAAACTCGAGAAGACGCCATTTGTGAATGCATTGGCTTGGTCTGATGGTTATGGTGATATTGAAATTACTTTGGAGCTTTCAAATGAAGCGCTCAGTGCAGTCCCCAGTCATGAATTAACCGATAGCTGGCGTTTGCAAACTGGAGTCATTGAGGGGGCCGATTCAGTGCAATTTTCGGCATCGGAAGCACCTGCAGGTGGGACGTTTGTATCGATTATTGCGCCTGAAAAAGCGCAAGCTCAGCAAGTGAGTGCTCTGCTATCTGATGCATTGGCTTTGCAGTCGGGCGTATCAGATATTTATGACGACGCCAGTGGCGGGCAGTGGCAGGTGCGTATCAAGTTAAATGATTATGGTCAGCAATTAGGACTTACTCAGCATCACATTGCTCAATTTACCGGAGACGCATTTGGGCACAGAGAAATACACCGATTGCTAGATCAAGGCCAAGAGACCAAGGTCATAGTGCGGTATGCACAGCAAGAGCGGCAAAGTATCGAGCAGTTAAAGCACAGCATATTGACACTAGAGTCAGGCCATAGCGTGCGATTAGCAGATATCGCCACGCTGAGTTTTGAGCAAGTGCCAGAGACGATTTATCGACGAGAGGGCGAGGAAGTCGTCAATGTATATTGGAAGCAAAACAGACATATCCAATCGCCAGAAGAGGTGATGGCAAATTTACAATCAGAGATTAGTCATCTGGAGCAAGCGTATCCAAGTGTAAAAATAAAAGCAGGTGGAGAGTTTGAGGAGATATCTGAGGTATCTAAAGGGTTTAAATCAGCGATGTGGATGACGGTGATCCTCATTTATATTTTATTGGCAATTCCGCTTAAATCTTATTGGCAGCCTTTGATCATTATGGCGGTGATCCCGTTTGGTTTTGCTGGCGCTATTTTTGGGCATTACATTATGAACCTGCCAATTAGTTTATTGTCGATGTTTGGCATGATGGCGATGACGGGGATAGTGATAAATGACTCATTGGTGTTGATCACCCGCTTTAATCATTTATACCGAACTGGCACGCCATTGAATGAGGCTTTAATTCAAGCTGGATTAAGTCGTTTTCGAGCTATATTCCTCACCACAGTAACGACGGTATGTGGTTTACTGCCACTGCTATTTGAACAAGCGGAGCAGGCGCAATATTTAAAACCTGCGGCGGTGTCATTGATTTTTGGCGAGTTGTTTGCAACCTTAGTGACCTTGATATTGATCCCCGTATTGCTTGGCCTGTTTTGTCGCAAACAGCCTAAAGTGCAGGTGACTAGGTTATTGCAGCAAGGTACCTAGTTACAATTGCTTACACGGTGAGATTTGCTTTTCCTTGAAGAGCGCGAGATAGTTGCGGCATTCGTCACAATTATCTCGCTTATGTCTGATCAAAAACCAACGCCGTTTGTATTAGTGCCTGAGTATGCTTTGCTCGATGCTTTGCCTGAAAACGTGCAAACTCGCTTTGCTACTGCTTTGACGTTAATGCATGAAGACCTATCCTCAGGGTTAAGTTGGGAGCAAATTGCGACACAAAGTGCCATTTCTCCTTTTCATTTTCACCGTCAATTCACTGAGCTATTTAATGAAACACCCGGGCAATATTTGAGCCGTTTACGTTTGCAATATGTGATGCATTACCTCTTTGCTGAGCAAGATTATAAGGTTATTGATATTGCTCATGAGTGTGGGTTTTCGTCATCTCAGTCTCTGGGTAAAGCGCTTAAAAAAGCCATCGGATTAACCGCAAAACAAGTGAGGGCGCTGGGCGTCAGTGGCACCCCTCGTCAAACGGCTGAAATCATTGGCAAGCTTGCTCACCCCGCTGAGCAGGGCACGATTGAAAACAAGCTAGCAGCCAAGCTGCCTTGTGAACTGGTGTGGTATCCGCAAAGGGGAATGAAGTATTTACCGCATGTGAGCAATGACTGGGATACGATTTTTGATACCTTTGGTGAGAAGTCGACGCGGATCATGGCGACGACGCCAATCAACCAATTAGAAAAGAGCTGGCAAGATATCGAAACCCACATTGGTGATTGGCAAGCCTCTGCATCTGAGCACACGCGAACCGTGGCTGAAGGGCACTATTTTTGCTGTGATGTGTATGTGGTGTCTGATGCGGGATACGCCGCTGCGCTCGAGCAGCTATTTAATATCATCGAGTCTCAAGGCTATCAATTGGATGAAAAGGGGTATTTGGTTGAGATCGTTCGTGATATCGAAATGACAGACACAGGCGGGGTAACGTTTTCATTTCAAGTCCCTGTAAAGGTGTAAAGCCGCAAAGGGTTATCTGATAACGATTGAGAAATGGGCGCAATGCAAGTAACATGACGAAAAATTTAAAATAATAAAATTATTATGAGACAAAGCCTTAGAGATAAAATCATTCAAGTGTGTGAACAGAAAATAGAGAAAAAAGGAGAGGGCGTCGGAGTCTCATTTTATGCTTTCTTTGCGAACAAAAATAGCGATCCTGAACTATTAATGGAAGCGGCAACATGGTGGATCCAAACGCACCAATTAGACCATTTTGAAAAAGCGCTCAAAATAAAAGAGATGGTCCAGCAGGGCGTCTAATATGCTCTAAGTTAACTTAGTGGTTCAAGTACTCTTTTAGGGTACTTGGTTAAGTCAAAGTATGAATTTCACCCACAACTCTGCTGTTCGGGGATAAAAGCCAACTTTATTTACTGATATTTGCAATTAACCCAAGACTAATGGCACGAAAAAGAAGATAATTGCACAGTTAAGATAATTTTTTGCTGTTGGGTCGCGTTTACCGAGCAGCTGCACAAAACTGTGGAAGAATTCAATGGAAATTAAAGTTAATTTTCTCGACAACCTTAGACTTGAAGCTAAGTTTGACGATTTTAGTGTCATTGCCGATCAGCCGATCCGTTATAAAGGTGATGGTTCTGCACCGAGCCCATTCGATTATTTCTTAGCTTCATCAGCACTTTGTGCGGCTTACTTCGTGAAGGTTTACTGCGTATCTCGTGACATCCCGACAGATGGCATTCGCGTATCACAAAACAACATTGTTGACCCAGAAAACCGCTACAACCAAATCTTTAAGATTCAGGTTGAGCTTCCTGAGAGCATTTCTGAAAAAGACAGAAAGGGCATCCTGCGTTCAATCGACCGTTGTACGGTGAAAAAGGTAATTCAAACGGGCCCTGACTTTCAAATTGAAGATGTTGAAAGCTTAGACGATGATGCGCAAGCTATGTTGATGGTGAATCCTGAGCAAGATGCTAATACATTCATTCTTGGTAAAGATCTGCCATTAGAGCAAACGATTGCCAATATGACGGGTATTTTGTCTGATTTGGGTATGAAGATTGAAGTGGCGTCATGGCGTAATATCGTGCCAAATGTGTGGTCACTGCATATTAGAGATGCGGCGTCGCAAATGTGTTTCACCAACGGTAAAGGTGCGACGAAAGAAAGCGCGCTTTGCTCTGCTCTGGGTGAGTTCATCGAGCGTTTAAACTGCAACTTCTTTTACAATGACCAATTTTTCGGCGAAGAAATCGCAAACAGCGACTTTGTACACTATCCAAATGAAAAGTGGTTTAAGCCGGGTCCAAACGATGAATTACCGAGCGAGATTTTAGACGAATACACGCGCGATGTGTATGACGCAGAGGGCGAATTGAAGGGCTCAAACCTGATAGATACAAACTCTGGTAATGTTGATCGCGGTATTTGCTCAATTCCATATACGCGTCACTCAGATGGTGAAACGGTTTACTTCCCGTCAAACCTGATTGAAAACATGTTCTTAAGTAACGGCATGAGTGCGGGCAATAACATGGCAGAAGCCAAGGTACAATGTTTGTCTGAAATCTTTGAGCGTGCAGTTAAAAAGCAAATCATAGAACAAGAAATTGTATTACCAGATGTACCTGAAGAGGTGCTTGCTAAATACCCAGGTATCGTAGACGGTATCAAGGGGCTTGAAGCGCAAGGCTTCCCAGTAGTGGTAAAAGATGCGTCATTAGGCGGTCAGTTCCCAGTGATGTGTGTGACGCTGATGAATCCAAAAACAGGCGGTGTATTTGCGTCATTTGGTGCACATCCAAGTTTAGAAGTCGCGTTGGAGCGCAGTTTAACAGAGCTACTGCAAGGTCGTAGCTTCGAGGGCTTAAACGATGTACCTCGTCCAACTTTTAACAGCATGGCAGTCTCTGAGCCAGAAAACTTTGTTGAGCACTTTATTGATTCAACCGGTGTGATCTCATGGCGCTTCTTTAGTGCGAAGAAAGACTATGACTTTGTTGAGTGGGATTTCTCTGGCACAAACGAAGAAGAGTGCGACAAGCTATTCGATATTTTAAAAGATCTTGGTAAAGAGGCATATATTGCTGAGTTTACAGACTTAGGTGTGGCTTGCCGTATTCTTGTACCGGGCTATTCAGAAGTATATCCAGCTGAAGATCTTATTTGGGATAACACCAATAAAGCACTTCAGTACCGTGAAGATATTCTTAACTTACACAGACTGTCTGATGAAGAGTTGGCGGATCTGGTGAATCGTTTAGAAGAGAGCCAGCTAGATAACTACACAGATATTATCACTTTGATCGGTATTGAATTTGACGAAAATACAGTCTGGGGTCAGCTAACCATCCTAGAGCTGAAACTGCTGATTTACTTGGCGCTAGGTGACTTAGAAGAAACTATGGACTTGGTTGAGTCTTTCCTTCAATACAACGACAACACAGTTGAACGTGGACTCTTCTATCAAGCGATGCACACAGTGCTTGAAATCGCCCTAGATGAAGAGCTAGAGATTGAAGACTATATCCATAACCTGACTCGTATGTTTGGACAAGAAAACATGGATAACGTGATTGGTTCAATCAATGGTGACGTGAAGTTTTACGGTTTAACAGAGACAAACACGCAGTTAGAAGGGCTAGATAAGCACCTTAAACTGATTGAAAGCTATACAAAACTGCACAAAGCCCGTGCAGCCATCGCAGCGAATAAATAAGCTAAATATTAAAAAGCCCTAACTCAGTTTAGGGCTTTTACATCTCATATTTAACCATAATCTTATCTCCTTTTATTTAGTATTGGCTTGTGCTTTTACACTGACCATTTCATCTATTGTAATCGCTGTTTCCTTTACCTCATCAACTGATTAAGATAGATAGTATATTGAAGATTACAGATTAAAAGGGATGTGAATGATTAAGCCAAAGCCACTGCAAGTGGGCAGTAATATTGCCATCTTGGCACCATCCGCTGGGCTGTCTTGTGTTTTTCCGCATATCTATCAAATGGGAATTAAAAACCTCACTGAAATGGGGTTTAATATCCTTGAGTACCCGACGACTAAAATGAGTGCCAAAGATGTTTTTGAGAACCCAAAGGCCCGAGCGGAAGATATTAATCGCGCCTTTGCAGATGATAATGTGCACGGCATTATTTCATTGATTGGTGGAGAAGATTCTTCACGTATACTGAAGTATTTAGACCCTAAAATTATTCAAGCTAATCCCAAGTTATTTATGGGTTACTCTGACTTTTCTGCGGTGTCAGTGTTTTTGAATCAGTTAGGCTTAGTAACATTTAATGGGCCGTCCGTTATGGCGGGATTTGCTCAGCTACACAATCTGTCTGACGAGTATCGAGCGTACGTTAAAGCGTTTTTGTATGGTGAGCTTGTGGACGCAATCTTGCCAACGTTTGTGCACTTTTATGACGGGTATCCAGATTGGTCAGACGCTTCAACAGCTGGTCAACTAAACCCGATACAAAAGAATGTTGGGCCAAGGTTTTTTGGTGGTAATTTGGCTGATACAGACAAAGTGTCTGGGCAGCTCTTTGGTGGCTGTATTGAAGTACTCGAAATGTTAAAAGGTACACAGTTTTGGCCTGCTGCTGATTTTTGGCAAGGCAAAGTGTTATTTCTAGAGACCTCCCAAGAAAAACCTTCCCTTGATTATGTGAAATACTGGCTTCGTAATTATGGTGTGATGGGCGTATTTGAACAATTATCTGGGTTATTGGTCGGTCGTGCTCGGGATTACAATGCAGATGAAAAAGCCCAGCTGGATGAGGTGATTTTGTCTGTTGCTCGAGATGAATTTGAGTGCCATAGCTTGCCGATTGTGACCAATTTAGACTTTGGACATACAGATCCTCAGGTGATTTTACCGCTGGGTTGTGATTTGCAGATTGATGTAAAAGCCAAGCAAATTAAATTATTGGGAAGTGCGTTTAATTCTTAAATCTTACTTCACTAACTATAGTAAAATAGTCTAAATTAGCTGCATGTAACTTATTTGTCATTTTTCAAGGTTATAAGGCGGCAAGGATGAATACGGCAAACTATTGTCAGCAGAATATATTGGTGATCCCACAGGCATTAGGGGCACTTTCTGACGTGTGCAAGCTGGCGGCACTGAACGGCTCAACTATTTATAGCAAAGATTTAGAGCAGAACTTACTTGATATCGAGTTTTATACTAACCAGCTTTGCTTAGTCTATGTGGAGGCTGGCGCAGAGACACTCACCTGTTGGGATAATCAAGCTATTGAGCTTAGTAGCGGGCAGTCAGTTTTGCTCTGCCAGGGGCAAAACTTGCACTCTGATTTTGTACACAGTGCGCAAAATTTAAAGGCTTGGTTGGTTTTTTTTGATAGGAGTATTATCGAGCAGTTTATATTTTCTAATCAACTCGTGATGCCAAAAGGGCAGAAGCAAATTAATCCTTCAGTCCACATGGAGCATAGTTTGATCAGCGGCTATTTTGAACAGCTGAGAATGTGTGTCGATGAGGGGATTGATATAACGCCTATATTAAATCTTAAACTCACCGAGCTATTGCACCTATTGCTGCATGTACTGGGCGATGAGCTAGTCTCGATTTTGAATATTGCCGATCATTCTCTACCAGCGAGAAGAAACCTCAAGAGGTTACTGAAGAATAAAGCAGTGTTAAAGTTTTCAGTTGCAGATATAGCGAAACTATCTGGCCGCAGTGTTTCTGGCTTTCAAAGAGATTTTAAACAGTTGTTTAACGAGCCACCTAAGCAATGGCTTATCAAGCAACGGGTGATGTACGCAAAAACATTGGTTGAGCAAGGGAATTTATCCATCACAGATATCGCATTAGAAGTAGGGTACACCAATATTTCTCACTTTATTAAAGCGTATAAAAACCAGTTTGGTGAAACGCCAAAGCAAGATGGTATTAAGCTTTGAGCGAGAAGCTACATTTCGTGTGATTTACGGCTTTGCTAGGATTTTAGATATATATACTCGTCATTATTTACTAATAATATGCGTTAGACCATGGATGAAAGTGGTACTCTCAAAGCAAGTTCTGTTTTGATTTATGTTGTATACATTGAAAGCGTTAGGTATTTTTCTAAAATTATTGTTATGCGGCACACATTGCGCTTTTGCTTTTCTACATTTGTCGTAGATAAAGATGTTAGGTACAGAGGAGAATTTGGTGTTTAAAGAAAAGCTAGCTGATCTATATAAAGAAGTAAAAGCATCACTAATTGATGAAGGCGAAAATAACTTTGCCAAACAACTAGATTCTTGTGAAATCCAATCTTGTAGTCCATTTGCCTCAGACAATTCTGCATTTACTATTGAATTTTTTGGCTACAACTCAGAAGAAATCGCAGATTCGTTCCCTACAGGTAATGCTGATTATACAGTTATGATAACTTACTCAACTAAAAATAAAGTTATCGGTTTAGAAGTTATTGGTTGCGAAAATACAAAGTTACAACAGCAATTATTGGCAAGTTGTACCTAACAAGCGCGTATGCGAACGTTTTGTTCTCGGAGGTAAAATGATAGATACGGTAAGGACTTGGATTGAAGTGATATCCAGTAAGCATGCTTAAGATATGCTGCATACGAACTTGAAAATCGTGAACATTTAGCTCCATGGCCACCACTTCGTAAAGATGAGTTTAACACTATAGAAAACTGGCTATCTCAGTGTAAAAACAGTGAGTCTGCGTTTGAGAAAGGTAGTGAAGTTAAGCTTGTACCTTTGAATAATGAGACGGGCGAAATTGTAGGGGGCGCAGTTTCACAGGGATAGCTCACAGTGTTTTTCAAGCCTGCTTTTTAGGTTACTCCATTTCGAGAAAGTTTGAAGGTCAAGGTTATATGACCGAGATACTTGAAGCATCGATAGGCTACATGTTTAACATCGTTGGTCTTAATCGAATAATGACCAATCACATGCCACATAATGTAGCGAGTGAAAGGGTGCTACTTAAACTAGGCTTCGAGAAAGAAGGTGTCGCTAGGAAGTATTTAAAAGTTGCAGGGCAATGGGAAGACCATATTCTTACGTCCAAACTTAACGAATGCACATAACAACCCGTTCAAGAGGGGGTCGCAATGCATGGCATTTTTACTATACGTTGGCTTTATTGTTTAAGGTGGTTTGAGACGGCTTAGCTATTACGTTGTCCACGCTAAAAACAGCGCGTTAAGTGTTACTTATGGACACGTTAGTAAGCTTTGACCGAAAAGCGGCATTTTTTTGTGTTAGCAGCATTCAATAATTTCGTAATAGATATACTCACTACCACTTTCAAAAATCGGAGCGAGTATGTCTATAAAAGTAGTGATAGAGTGTAACCTAACACAGGGTAAAACTGGTGAATTAGATACGTTTTTATTGGCCAATGTACCTACTGTAAGAGGTTTTTCGGGGTGTGAGCGGGTAAGCATCAGTTTTGATGAGCACAGCGCTGTGATGGTAATTGATGAAGACTGGCAAAGTGTCTCTCATCATCAAAAATACATGCAATTCATTGGTAGCAACGGCGTATTACAGCAGCTTAAATCGTTTATGTCGGCTCCGCCAACGATTCGGTATCTCCAGCTAAGTCATTACTGAGATAATTTTCAATTAATATTTTATAAAATAGTGCTTAATTTATCCTCGTAATTAGGATAAATTAAGCACTGATGAATAATAAAAAAATATCTAAATACCTAAGTCTAGTTTTACGACATAAGCCGGAACTAGCAAATCTTCAATTAAATAATCAAGGCTGGGCCTTAATAGATGATTTAATCAATAACTCTCATGAACACGCTTTATCTCTAGAACTTATTCAATCGATTGTTGATGCTAATGATAAACAGCGCTTTGCGATCAGCGAAGATGGCAAAATGATACGCGCTAATCAAGGGCACTCGATTGATGTTGATTTGGCATTAGAAGCTACCATACCTTCTGATATTTTATTTCATGGCACAGCAAGTCGATTTATTGAGTCAATAAAAGAGATCGGCTTGATAAAAGGTCAAAGGCATCATGTGCATTTGACAGAGTCGAAAGACACGGCAATGAAAGTCGGTAGGCGTTACGGCAAGGCAGTTTTACTGGGCATTGATGCTAAAGCTATGCATATGCAAGGTGTAAAATTTTATAAAACGCAAAATCAAGTCTGGTTGGTTGAACATGTACCACCAGAAAAATTACACTTTGATTTATAAAAACACAGTTAAGGAAGAACTTTTGACAGGACCAAATCCAAATAACAAACATCCGCTAGCAGGCTTTCCTCAAGTAGGTTTTTTAAAAAACTTTATCACATCAGACAATATCAATGTTGGCGATTTCACTTATTACGATGATCCTGAGGGGCCTGAAAACTTTGAGAAGAACGTTTTATATCACTTCGATTTTATTGGCGATAAACTAAATATTGGCAAATATTGTGCAATTGCCACTGGCGTGAAGTTTATTATGAATGGCGCGAATCATAAAATGTCAGGCTTTTCGACTTATCCTTTTCAAATTTTTGGCAATGGCTGGGAAAAAGTCATGCCCAAGGATGGTGAGTTACCTTTCAAAGGCGATACAGAAATAGGGAATGATGTCTGGATTGGGTATGAATCTACCATTATGCCGGGGGTTAAAATCGGTAATGGGGCCATCATTGCTAGCAAGTCGGTGGTTACCCAAGACGTGCCTCCCTACAGTATCGTGGGAGGAAATCCAGCCAAGGTGATTAAAATGCGCTTTGAGCAAGACGCAATCGATATGCTTCAAGATATTGCTTGGTGGAAGTGGCCAGTAGAAAAGGTGACTGAGCACCTAGATGCCATCGTTGGCAGTGATTTAGAGACGTTAAAAAGAGCACAGTAAGTCATGCAGTTAGAAGTTGAAGACCGGCTTAAAAAATTAAAAAGTTACAAATCAAATTTTGTATTGCTTGTGATAACGGCCTTATTAAGTCTAATAACCTTAATTTTATTCGTAACAGAGAGTGATAGTTTTATTAATGTATCGGGTTATATTAAAGCAGGTTATATGACCTTTTTAGTGGGGTTATATGTATACATCCTATATCGCTGGAAATACACCCCTTTACGAATGATAAAACCGATATTAATTCTTAGTTTACTGCAAACAGTAACAGTCAAATGGGGAGAGTGGAGTATCGGGTTTAATCCATTTTCTGCCATCGGCGCATCATTTAATTTTGATGCTTTTTCTATCACCGTTAATTTGCTGACAATAGTCATGGTTGGGCTTACATGGCGCTGTAAATTATTTGCCAAACATTAATATACGGTATGGGTTGTTAAATGCTAAAAACACAGGTTATTGCGATAAGTGGAGCATCAGGCTGTGGTAAAACATCCCTAATAAAAGCTGTTTCAGAAAAGCTTAATTGCCCATATTTACTTTTTGATATTTGAATAGTAAAGAGGACTTTTTGTATATATGAAGTAATTAAAGTTTTATTTGTGAGTAATATATAAGGTTTTGATAAAAAACTTGTTTAGTGTAGTATTCTCCTGTGTTTAAATTTGGTACAACCAAGGAAGTTTAAGGTGAATAGACATTTATTAGTACATGTTTTTATTTTGTTCTTTTGTATGTTTACGCTGTCAGCATGTGGCGGCGGGGGCGATGGAAATTCAACTGAGTCGGGTTCAATTAGCACGCCGGATTCAACAGATACGTCGGACTCAACAGATACGCCGGATCCCACACCGCCAGAAAGTATTAGCAATGAGCCTCCACAGGTAGAAATCTCAGGCGAAGAAGCGGTACTGGCGCAAACTGAGTTTACGCTTTTGGCAAATGCTTCTGATGATAAAGCCGTTGTAAACTATCAATGGGTATATGAAGCGAATGGGCACACTCTAAATATCAGCGGTGAAAAAAGCGCTGAATTGGTAGTCTCTAGCGATGATATTGATAGTGATATTGAAGTCACTTTTACCGTAACTGTTGTTGATGGTTCTGGGCTGGAGGCAACCGCTACGCATGCAGTTACCATCTTTGCGCCAGAAAATAGCGCACCCACAGTATCAATCACGGGAAGCACTAGCCTGCAAGAGGGAGAAAAAGCAGTCTTAACAGCTATCGCAGCAGATCAAGATGGCTTAGTCGCTAATTATCAGTGGCACTACCCTAATGACGCCCCAATTTTGGTGAGTGGAGAAAATAGTGCTCAGTTAACCGTTGAAACGACTGATATTTCGTCAAACAGCCAAGTGACCTTAGAGGTGAGCGTTACGGATAATGAAGGTGCTATTGCAAAAGCACAAGTTTCGCTTTCGTTAACGCCTTTACCTAATCAAAAACCCGTGGTGCAAATAATCTCCGAGCAGTCAACAATCCTAGAAAAACAAGCCTTCACTTTGCAAGGTGAGGCGCAAGACAATGATGGCCATATCGCAAGTTATCAATGGCAACATAATGGCCCCGCAGAGTTGCAACTTTCAGGTTTAAATAGCGCAGTTTTAAATGTGCAAAGTCATGATATACAAGAAGACTTACTTGTCACTTTCATCTTGAATGTAACTGACAACCAAGGTGGCAATAGCCAAGCTACTTTTGATGCGACGATTAAGGCGATTAAACACCAGCTGACGTTAGCCGGTACCATCACGGATGAGCCAATTGGACATGCAAACGTAGAAGTTCAGATCGGCACTGAGAAATTTCTAACACAAGCAAATAGTGCTGGCGAATATACAATCGACGTAAATATCGATGAGTCGCAGGTTAATGCAATGACGACGATTCATGCTACTGGCGTTAATGCACAAAGCCATGTTGAGTTAATCTCATTGCTTGGTGAGGCCGACGAGCTCACGATAGCTGCTGGCGAGGATGGTGTTTTAAACTCTGAAGAAGTCTTTGGCGTGAATGTAACGAACCTGACAACCATTGAGTATGGCCTGATCCAAGGTGCTGGAATAGAGGTATCAGATCAAGCTTCTTTGAATAATGCTAGAAAAAATATTGATCCTGATGAAAAGTTGTCGCTAGCGGCGGTCGTTAAAGCCGTGATTGATCATGGTCATGCGCTGCCTGATGGTATTAACTCGACGCTTGATCTTGCGAAAGATTTACCTAAAGCTAGAAAAATGCTTAGACGGCTCAAGTCGTCAAATCCAGATTTATTCAAACAAATCAGGCAAGATATCAAAAAAGATAAACAGCTGATGCAGGAAGCTGAGTTTATTCCTAATGGTACTTATGTTTTATCTGAGTTGAGTCATTTTAATGGTTTTACAGCCAAGTTAATTTTTGACAATGACAATACTGGTCTCTTAGAAGGAACTGCGATAAGGGAGTTTACTTGGTCACAAGCAGGGGCCAAACTTATACTGAATTTAGCTCAGCCACTGGATATTTATGAGTCGGGCAGTTACTACAGACCTGACTATCAAGTGGATCAGATCTCATTGGCATTGTTTAATAGTAGCGAAGATACTTTTTCAGCTGACGTTTCTATGCGTACAGTTACAAAAACTGATGAACCTGTAATAGAAGCAAGTGGGTTCCATGGCTACTTTGCCCCATTCTCGTCTCTACCCACTTATTCGGAGTCTGATTTCTTAGGTAAGTGGCATATTAATATGCAATACAAGAGACGAATAGCCTATGCAAAAGGTATTGAGTTGTTAGCGAACAACATTGCAGATGTCACGTCTGTAAAGAGACCAAGCAGAACTCGCTGGTCGTTTAGCAATAATCAACTGAGCTATTACTTTGAGTCCTCTAATTATAAAGTTACGGTTTTACGAGAGTTTGAACTTGGATTTCAAGTGCTGGTGGAACAAGAGTCCGTTTCTAGACCAAAACAAGTCTTTCCAGCCATATTAGTGAAGAATCAAAGCACTAACTTTAACGATATTAATTATGTAAAAACATGGTCACCTGAAAAATTAAAAGGTGAGACTGAATCATTTTTAGTCGATGAAAATAATGACTTTCAATACCGGTGGAAGCGCGATGTTTATGCGCGAATGCAAGATGGTAAATTGATGCGTCACAATTACAGTTTTGCGGGTAAGGACGTTGAAAAGTGTGACATTAATTTAGAGCAATGTATTGTAGATCACAATTTTGAGTTTAAATTACTTGCAACCAAAGGTGATTTAATTGCAGTGGAGTATTCTTCTATTGACTTGCGTGGTGAGTCTCCTAATTTCATTGTCAGCCAAGTGTATATTTTTAGATTAAGCGACGAAGGGCTAGATACCAGCGCTTTTACAGAGTCGTTTGTGTCAAGTAATAATCATTATTTTGTATTTGGCAGTAGACCGAGTTTGTATCAAGCCTCGGCAGGGGGAGTTACACACTTGCAGGGAAAACGGCACTGCCACACAACAGCAAGCAATAACACCATCTGCGGCGATGCGCTGTATATAGGTGCTAACAAATACTGGGTCTCCCGTGAAGGTGACTTGCTGTCGCTAACCAATATAGAGTCGGACGAGCAATCGTATTTGAAGCTTATTAGCTCAGATGATGCTGGTATTTTTCTTTGTCACTTTACTGATAGTGCTATTTGTACAGAGCAAAATACAGAGTACTTCTCTTTTAAAACACCTGCACTTAACATAAATATCACGCAAGAAGGGGTAGGACAGGTAACACCGTCAGTGAATGCTTTTGGATACAAAGAGAGCTTCAAACTATTACTACAGCCGGATGATGACTACACTGTCAGCGAGGTAAGCGGGTGTGAGGGTACATTAGAAGAGCTAGATGACCAGAGCTTTATCTATTCAGTTATTGCGCCAGTATCAGACTGTGATATTCATGTTACATTTGAGTTGAAGCCGCCATTTTTCGGTGAGATGCTATTTGTGGATACAGCGTTAGACATCCCACATAGCTGGTATTTTCAGTTTAATTCAGATGGAACAGGTGTTCTGAATAACGGTAGCTATCTAATTAGTTTTACGGCAGAGAAAATAGGTACATATGAGTATCAAGCTGAGTTTGCACAGATACCCTACAGAGGACATAACCGCTCTTGGGTCCGAATCGGGGAGGGACAGTATATCTTGGCGACTGGCTTTAAATTGAATTATCGTGACGGTGGGGTCTATCTTATTTGGAAAGGCGCTAAGGGCTATGACCACACGCCTTATGAAACCTCACCTGTGTTATTGACTGATAGTAAAGATATTCAAGCGATAGATGTTGCACCTGAGGATGTAATAGGGACTTGGACATTAAGCTATGGTCCTTATAAAGAATCAAGGTTTTCAAACACAGCGCAAAATATTGAGATTACCTTGAATGAAGACCAAACAGGGGTCATTTCTACCGGTCACAATGAAGGTGTGCCTATAAGTGGTACGTTATCCTGGGAAATTACCCGCGATAAAAAGCTTAAACTGTTTCAAGAACGTTCTGGTAATGTTGCTGAATTGAAGTTGGCAAATTCTTCTGAACTAGGTTTTCAATTCTTAATTGAATATGTAGAAGACTCAGTTTCAAATGGTTATAGTAGTAGTTGGCTGCAGCATGGGAGCGGTATTTTATTTAAGCATCGTGATTATACTTTGGCGGATATTTCTGGAAAGTGGCGATTTAAAGATGGAACTATAGAAAAAGGGTTTGAACTGCACCATGACGGAACTTATACGGAAGTAAACCTCAATGGTGCAGCATCAGTTAGGTGGGAAGCTAATACACTATATGTAAGTGGAAAGTATAATGATAAGGTTGATATTTTTGACCCTTTATGTGATTTGCAAAGTGAGGATTGCATCGAAGGGTATACCGCACACTATAAGATCTTAGGCCAAGATGATAATTATCTCTATGTATTAAATAAAAGGATAACGCCATATTCGAATTTTGAGCTTTCACAGTTAGTGAAAGTCACACTGAGCTCCAATCCTAGCTTAAATGAATTTGAGCCTCATATGCTTGACAGTGGAAAATTAAACGACCATTGGGATAGAAGAGAAAATCTTTTAAGTTTATACGAGGTTGGTCCGTCAATAACGCGGCTTTGGCGTATTTATGAAGATTTAAGAGTACTTTATTTAGAGGTTGAGGGGGCTTTCACCGCGCCAGTTTCGTTAGAATCAGGAAAGCTTCAGTATCAAATTGATGATGTTATCTACTGGATTGAAATTTTAAATAGCAACAAAAATGGGATAACTATTTGCAGTTACAAGCAAGCGGAGGGTTGTAATGAGTCAAATCAACATTTTTTGCGTTACGACATTCCTTTGTACGAAGTTAAAATCTCAGCTAGTGTGGGCGGGCTAGTCAAAACAAACCTAACTGGAGATTATCAGTTTTATCATTTACCTCTGAAGGTTGAAATAAAGCCAGAACAGGATATGTATGTCGTGCAGTTCGAGGCGTGTGATTTACGCTTCAAAGAGACATATTGGAGTAGTTTAGTATTTGAAAATACCAAGCTTAATCAGGCTTGCCTTCTCAATATTGAATTTAAACCATGGGAAAAAATGCAATCTGAGCGGTTGGAGATAACTGACCCTTCACTAGCCGCTTGTGTAAATGGATATAATGACCTCTCTAATCCTCATATTGAATATGTAGATGAGCTTTGGTGTGATAATAGTAATCGCATGTGGGATAGTTTAGTTGAGCTGGAGAAGTTTGAATATTTGACAAAGCTAACTTTTGAGAATGTATCGAGCTTTAGTGAGCAATCACAAGCTCAGTTAGAAAGCATGACGAACTTGAAAATATTAAGTTTAGAGTCTGCAGGCCTTTATGAATTGGATCTGTCTAAATTGACAAACTTGCTCTCGTTCGAATTGGAGTCAAATAATCGTATGAACTCTCTTGCTTTGCCTGAAAAAGGGGCGCTAGAAACGCTCATAATTACTGATGGTGGGCCGAGTATATTGAATGCAGTGAACAGCGAGCGCCTAAAGTCGATAAAGATATCTGGTAGTGACGTAGAGATACTCGATGTGGCCGGCTCGAATAAAGTTGCTACAATCAGAGCGAATAATAGCCAGTTGCAGCAGATCCTTGGCGTTACCAAACTGCATGAATTATCAATTCTTTATTTAGATAATACGCCTATTGGGCAATTAGACTTATCAAATTTCGTCAATTTAAGAGACTTAAATATCACTAACACGCAAATTACAGAGTTGAATATAACTGGATTGGATCGTTTAGAAAGCCTGTCAGCAAGTGAATCCGAACTGCAAAGTGTGACGATGAATGATGGGAGTAATTTAAGAAAATTAAGCGCACAGAATACACATATATCTTGGTTGGATTTCTCGAAGTTGCCAAAGTTATATGACCTAGATATTGATAATTCTAAGTTAACATCTTTAGATTTAACTGGTGCACTAAATTTGCGACATTTGTCTGTTAACAACAACCAAATAGAGTCAGTTGTGATCCCTGTTGAATCACAGCTTATTAGCTTGGAATTACAAAACAACGAAATTTCAGATTTTAAACTAGTGGGCGAAGGAAAACATGACAGCCTTGATCGTATTAATTTGGAGAGTAACCTGATTAATCACTTTTCTGGTGAAAAGTTGAGAAGCCTTAGCTATTTATCTTTGTCAGGTAATCCTTTAAGCAGTTTAACACTGGGCAATAAGGATATCTTTGAACAGTTGTATTTAAATGATACGCAGTTGACATCATTTGATACAACCGGCTTTGATAATCTACGAGAGTTGTATCTTGATAATACGCGCATCACTCAAATTGACATACCGGTAAGTATGCAGAAATTAAGCCTAAATAATACGGGTATAACAGCTTTGAATCTACCTGATGGTTTGGAGACTGCGATGATAGGCTTTAGCGGTAATACATTGGATATTTTACAAGGAGGCAAGGATTTATATTGGGTTGTTTTGTATTTAACAGAAACACAAAGAAGTGAACAGGTTGACCAGTACCTTGAAGAAAATAGCTCGGTTATCAGGGCTCGAGAGTGCGAAGCAATCGGTTGGAACTGGTGCTGGAATATAAACCAATTGTAGAGCCTCTAAATTAGTTTTACCTATGATTTAGTTTTATAAAGCGCGCACGGTTAAAAGCACATGTTATTTTATGTGCTTTTATTTTTTTATGTGTTTAATCCAGGTCGAACCTTCACTGTTTATATTGGAATATTATGATAACCCCACAAGTAATTGCGATAAGTGGAGCATCAGGCTGTGGTAAAACATCCCTAATAAAAGCTGTTTCAGAAAAGCTTAATTGCCCATATTTACTTTTTGATGAGTACACAAACACGCACACGTACCCTAAGGATATGAAGATGTGGTTAAAAGCGGGTGTCGATCTCAACCAGATTAAAACGCCCGCTTTTATCAAAGCACTTGAAGAACTTACACTGTCATGTAATGCGCCTTATGTCTTTATAGAAGAGCCTTTTGGTCGGTGTAGAGCTGAGATATCAAAGTATATTGACTATGTTATTTTGCTCGATGTGCCTTTAGAAGTTTGCTTGTCTCGTGTGATAAGCAGAAATATCAATACTCCAGATATTGATTCACTTAATGCCATATCAAAATATCTTTGTGCTTATGACGATTATCTA
The DNA here is from genome assembly GCF_030125375.1 of Pseudoalteromonas umbrosa. Taxonomy (GTDB): domain Bacteria; phylum Pseudomonadota; class Gammaproteobacteria; order Enterobacterales; family Alteromonadaceae; genus Pseudoalteromonas; species Pseudoalteromonas umbrosa. Next base: position 467,037 of record NZ_JASJUU010000001.1, read on the forward strand.
AGCGCTATTTATGCAAATGTGGTTGAACAAGTTCGTCATACCTGTGATTTCACAGTGGCTGGGGCGTTACCTCTTTCAAAGGTTGTTGACCTAGTTGAGCGCTGGTTAGCTAGACAGCGCATTTCTCAGTCTTGAAAGTGTTTTATGAACTGTGAAATGTAAGTCAGCTTTTCAATTTATATCGTCCCTATTTAAGCATCGATAATCGGTTGTTTTCAATCTAGTTAATTTCCTTCTCTATAAGTTACTGAAAATATGTGTAATAAAAAGGCCGAACGGGCCCATTAGAACGCTTATGGTCATTTTTTCCCTCATACTGAGCACATCAAATCACGGACTGTGATGATTAGTTATTAAATACCAGTGGGAGAAAAGATGATGAATACACATAACACAGCACATTGCGCAACACGTTGGGATACGAGATTGTTTTTGATTGCAGGGTGCTGCATGTTAATTAATACAGTTTGCTTGTGGATGAGGCATTTTTCAGGTTATCAGATGTCTTTACTATGGGCCGCAGTGCCTGCAATTATCGCATTGGGATCTTGTACATTGGGGGTTTTGAAGCTTTATCCTAGGGCGGTGAGCCAAGCTCGTAAACTTGCCATTAGCGGGGCATGTTTTGCGGTCATGTCACTGACGTCATTAGTACTTGCGTCCATGTGGATATTTGTTTTATCGGTTTTTGGAGACGGTATTTCTGGTCGGCCATCAACTGGGTTTGCGGTTCTGATTGGTGCTTTTATGGTGTTCATGATGATATCTTTTGCTTTTAACTCGGTTTCATTCTTAGTAGAACGTACGACTCGCAATATCGGACTTTTATTACTTGTTCCTGTCAGCTGTTGGGCACTCATGTTGATTGTTGCCTTACTGAAAAGCTTTGAAGCTGGTTTATCTCTAGATTTTTATACCAATGGGGTGATGGGCGTTGCATTTTTACTGGTCGCATTTGTTCTGAAAAAGCGTCAATAACATTTACAGCATATAGTGGAATAAGGGATTGAGTATTGATGCATATTGCAAATACGCAATCCTAACCTGCTTATATTATCATTCATCTTATGTTTATAATAAGTGTGTATCCTTTAGCGAAAATAAAAAAATAAACAGGATTTACAATGATAAAGAACACGATGTTTGCGCTTTTACTTACTCTACCATTTATATCCAATGCGAATATTTCAATAAAAACGGCAAGTGGAACTAATAAAGAAATAAAAATAGAAAATACCTTAAATAAACTCATTGATGAATATGATATTAAGCAGTGGCTTTATACAAGCAAAGTATTAGTCAATGAAAAGGCAAGGGTGCCTCACAGTCATCCAGTACTTACAATGAATACGGCAAGGCCTTATTTAGAAAGTGATATAAGAGTGCTTTCTACGTTTCTTCATGAACAATTTCACTGGCATGTGGTTTTAAATGGAAAAGGCAGTATTGATGAGTTCCGCGGTGCGATAAAAAGAGAGTTTCCGGTTGTTGAATATAAAAGGCCGATGGGAAGCGGAGATGAAGGGGGCACACTGTCACACTTAATCGTCTGTTATTTAGAATACCGAGCGATGGCCTCATTAATTGGTGAGCGTGAAGCAAGAGCATTGCTTGAAAGCAACCCTTATTATACTTGGATATACAAAACAATTTTGAATCAAGATAACCACTCCAAATTAGATAAATTAGTGGAAGAACTAAACCTCACTATTTTTAACCAAGACAAAAATGTTAAACGAATTTAACTGGACGAAATCTCTTTAATAGTTATGCGATTTAGTACAAAACTAAATCGCATAGCGTTAATTCAGAGATTGTTGATAATAAGACTTTGTTTGCTCTAGTGTATGTTTGAGGATATGACTAAGAGATGCGGGGCTTTCGAAAGCTTGAATTGGTAGCTGAGAAAGCAGCGTTTTTAGCGGATCTGTTGTATCGGACAAGCGCTTTTCAACGTCTATAAAGTTGATTTGATCTTTGCTCGTAAAGCGCAGTTTACTTGGGTCTACACATCCTCTTTTACAGGTGCCATGTAGCTTTTTGCTGCAGTGACACAAGGCTTGTTTATTAACAAGGCCGCCACTTTCTTGTATCGCTTGCCCTGAAGGGAGTATTGCGTTCATAGCCCAGTTTGCAGTATGTGTGGCTATATCTCCAGCAATAGTCGCTTTATGCGTGCCTGGGTATGTAAATGTTGGTTTGACTACCAGTGCCTCTTTAAAGCATTCAGAAATCGTTTTTTGACAATGTATCCACTGATTAGGTTTAAAGGCCACAGCTGCTGAGTTTCATATTGCGCTATGACTGCTACTAACTTCCCTTGATTAAAAGCGTTTGTCATTTGCTTAGAGCTTTTTTATGAACAAAGTAACAATAAATCAAATACGACAAATATTTAGACAAAAGTGAAAGCAAAGGTGTGACATAACAAATGATTTAATTTAAACATTGGTCTCAATTTGTGATTTGGAGATATGAACATGTTTATTGCAGGTGTTTTTTGCTGCCATTTAGAGTGTTTTTTTTCTTCTTCGTTGCAAATGTATTCTTTTTGTTTTGTTTTGATGTTTATTTTGTAGTATCTTGCGGCTGTCGCAATAATGCGTACAAATCAAGGGTTTTACAGGAAATATAAATTTTTGAGCGAAATATGTACATAAAACAAAATTATAAAATGCCTATTTTGGCTTTAACATTATCATCGCTGATTTTGACTGGATGTGGTGGTTCAAGTTCAAGTGAACAGGGAAAACTGAGTACCCCAGCTGAAGAAGTTGATCAAGTATCACCAGCTCCGGAACCAGCTTCGGAATCAGCACCAACACCGGAAGCAACACCGGAACCAGCTCCAGAGCCATTAACGCTCACAGTGGATGGGCCGTCAGAGGTGCTTGAGAAAACCGACTTTATCTTGGCATTGGCTGTTGAAGGCGAAGGAACAGTTGAATCAGTTAACTGGACACATGATTCAAGCCTGAATTTGGTTATGAGTAAAGAGAGTGACCACAGTGTTAAATTGTCAGTGCCTGATATCAATCAAGATCATACAGTTAGTTTTACTGTCTCTGCAGTAAGTGACTCAGAGCAAAAAATTGAACATGTTCATTCAGTTACATTAAAAAGAATAACCAATAGCCTTGTTGTAGAAGGAGTCGTAACTGATAGTCCGATCCAGCATGCTCAAGTTAAATTGTTGGTAGGTGGTTCTAGTGTCGAAGTTGAAGCAAATGAGCTTGGTGAGTACACCGCAGCACTTGAGGTTGATGAAAGTGAAATAGGTGAAATGCTTAAGTTGGTTGCTGTGGGATCTAGTTCACAACCAGAAGTTGAGTTCGTTTCTCAGCTTGGCACTTTTGCATCTCTTCAGGAGCAAGCAGGCGATGATGCTATTTTATCAAAGAACGAGAATTTTTCGGTTAATGTGACCAATGTGACAACGGCTGAGTATGCACTTTTACAGCGAGCAGATGTTGAAATTGTCGATGATGAAAGTTTGAATGAAGCGTTATTGTCGATAGATGGCGACACTTTGTTAGACCTTGCGACAGTTATCAAAGTCATCGTGGACTCTGAAGAATATAGTCTACCTGAAGGGGTCTCATCTACGTTGGAGCTAGTAAACAATGAGCAGCAAACTGAGATGTTTAAAGCTGCGCTTAAAGCAAATAACCCTTCGTATTTTGAGCAAGTTAAAGAGCAAATATTAGATGACGACAACCTAACATCTAAAGACTTAACAGCTCTTCAGGGAGACTTTTTATTATATCATCCTAAATATCATAACCATTATGCTTATCATTTATCTTTGGATGAGAGCGGTCAAGGCCAGTTTGTTGCTCAAAATTCGGTGGAAGTGACCAACGTCAGCTATGTAGATGAAAAGTATGTTGTTGAATTGGCTGAACCAGCAATATTTTACCGCTCTGAGCGATACAAGCGTGGTGATAATAACGAAATAATCATTGGTGATGATAATAACCCTGTAAATGTGCAAATCTCTTGGAAGTCGTCAAAGCTGTCTCTAAAAGTATTACATGTGAATCAAGGTGTTAATACTGTTGAGTTAAATACATATGCAGAAGAATATGTTGATGATGTATTAAACTCAGCTGCTGATTTAAACACAAAGAACACATTTAGGTTATTAGATAAGAAGTTTGCTCAGTCACTGACACGCGAAGAGTTTGTTGGTAAAACATGGTTAATCGACGCAGACAGAAAAAATTTCAGCGTACCAGATCAAGTGGTTAATCGTTACGTATTTAATGAAGATGGTACGGCAACGATAGAGGGGCAAGGTGGGAATGTTGTTTGGGAGTTAGATGGCAACTCACTGGTAATTGACCACAAAAATGAAGAAACTGAGTTCAGTACTCAGTATTGGCTTACAAAATCTATTGCTTCAGGGTTTTACATCGTTGCGAAAGAACGACAACTTGAAGAGGGCGTTGTGACCAATTCAGTATCTCTACTGGGTACTATGTTCCCAAAAAAACCTGATTTAAATGTAACAGAAGACCAGCTGGTTGGTAAATGGACAGGCTTTATTGGTCGTACGCAGAGATTGCACGATTTACGAGTTTTTCCTGACTTAAACGTCAAAGTTGGGGTTGCAGAGTTAACACCTTACGCTCACGGGAAGCTAGAAAATAACCGCTTTTATCGTAAGTGGTATAGAAACACCACAGACTATGGTACATGTTATGAGTTAAACCCAAACTGCCAACTATCTGCACTTATGGAGTATGAGTTCTTATCTTTAGAAGACAATAATTACGTTGTATATAGGAAAGTAGTAGAATCTCCGGGAACGGAATATCAAAATGTCTCTTATGCAGGTTTGTTTCACTATCATTATACTCCCGAAAATGAATACAGCGCATTTAACTCTATAATGCTTGGTGGGAATACGACATTTTTCGTAGAGTCTGAAATTGGCGGCATTCCAAAAATTGATATTCGTACTGATGATAACGATGACTATATAATTGCGCTCAATGGAGTTGACTACCCAATGTCCATTGTTGATGGTTACTTGCAATATACAGTTGAAGGCATTGTTAATCGTATTTCTTTGTTGAACGAATCTGATGATCATATAGAAGTATGTGTATTCGAAGCTGCACAAGGTTGCCAAGATCACAACAAACAGGTTTGGTTTTACAAACCTGAAGCTTTACCTCGTAAAATTAGCTATTTCTTTGACAAAAGAGATGTTGACTCAGCTCACTATACTGTAGAGCAAAGGTGGGATGGCACTGTCGAATTCAAAGAATCTTCTGCTTTTGGGCTTAACATGAATGCTGAAGTTGTTGGTAGTAAAATCATTCTTACAGTGGGGCAAGATGCATATACTCCCGAGCATGCGTTTGAAAGGATTGATAGAGTAGAAATTGAAGACGCTGGTGAAAAGTTCAAGCTAACTATTACTAGGAATAGTTACGATTTTGGTCAGATACAGAGCGCTTGGACTACTGATGAGCTAAAAGATAAAGTTGATGCCCGCAATGGTATCCAAATTTTGCCAGAGAATATGATTGGTCAATGGTCAGTACCAGACTATGTCTTGCACACCTATCACTTTGAAGATGGAACAGGGTACAAAGTTAATAATGTTGACTACCAGAGAAAAGATTTTACTTGGTCGATAGACGGAGGGAATGTACTGAATCTCGTCTACAACTATGATCTTGTAGAGCGAATTACTGTTGTTGACGATATCGATGTAGGGTATCAATTTATTATGGAGTCTGGTAATACACACCCATATTCGAGCTTCAGCTATGGCATATCTGATTGGATGATAAAACATCAGCCAATTCAATTTTCACAAGATGATTATGTGGGACGTTGGTTGAGATTAAGGCTTGCACCTGAAGGCCCTCAGCTTACTGCTGCCATGGAAGTATATGACGATATGACTGTTCATCATGGTACTGAGACTGCAGCATTGCAAGGTTATTATGATAATGGGCAGCTCATTCTAGGGCATTATTATGACCACCAACTTGGACGCTATGTGAGACAGTGCGAAGACCGTTCTCAATGCACAATTTATGACGAGTATGTCTACACACCAATCGCGCAGAGTGGCTCTTTAATTTATTTTACAGGGGCAAATAGAGTTGAAAGCGGTGCACATGAGTTTTTTATAATGCGCAAACAAGAGAGACCTTTTGAGGATGGCTTTACTCATATCCATACTAGTTTTAATTTAATTGATGAAAACAATAATTCATGGGTGGGGCATGGGGACGGCTTCAAGGGCTTTTTGACAATACCACTTAGAGGTGAATTTGAGTTTGAGATCTACAATGGAAAAATCTACCTAACACTAGATGATGGGCATGATTATGTTATCGAAATTGTACCCCAGAGTAACACAGTCGAAGGTATCTCTTTTTGTATGTATCAAACGGAGTTTGCTTGTACACCAGAGAACGTGATTCGATTACGTTATCAAAGTTCCTACCTCAACTAGAGTTACGGGCACTTTCTTGATATTAAAGCGCTATTTATTTTTAAATAGCGCTTTTTTAATTTGTTTTGTGCCATAAAAACACTTACCTACCTGAGCGCAATAGAATAAGCTGGAGTTTATATGCAATCTGTAGCTAGAAAGTGACTACCAAAAACAGTGAATAATTAAAGGAGTATTATAACGTGGTTCAATATAGATTAGCTAACCCCTCAGAGCTTCAAACATTAAAATCATTTTTGTGGCAATATGGCCCCAATGAATGGAACTACCTTACTCAAGAAGGTGTTGATGAAGAGTTTACGCTAATTGAACAGCGTGATGCTGAGGTGCTTGTTGCGCTAAATGATGAGCAAATTGTTGGCTTTGCTGTTTTGATAAATGGCAATGTAAGTCCTGACTACCTAAGTCAATATTATTGCTTAGATAATATGGCGTTTATAGGTGATGTGGTGGTGTCGCCAAATCACAGTGGTAAAGGCATTGCTACCCAGCTTTTACGTAACTGTATTGATTTGGCAAAGGATAAAGGAGTTGGATCTGTATTAATTGAACGTCATGAAGAAAACTTAGCGTCAGCTGGTATGATGGAAAAAGCTGGGTTTTCTGTGATTGATACTTTTTATGATCCAAAAAAGCGCGCAACAGGCTCGCAAAAGAGCGTGATATTGTCTGTTACGCTCTAAAGCCTTTATTATAACAACAGCAGTACTGGAGTTTGATACGTGCTGCTGTATTGCTCCAAGCCATAGTAGTCTTAACGGTGCATGCCGCGAACTGGGTAGTTGTTTTCAGGGTTTCTGATCCAAGTAAGTCCGTTGACAAGCGCGGTAAGTTCGGGTCTTACAAATGGGTTGTTTGATATATCGATAACTTGAATATTCCCATCGGCGTTAACCACAAAAAGACCAGGTTCAGCAAAGGGGTGATCGGTTTCTTGTTCTGAGCGAGGATCGGAAATATACAAACCAAGCTCCTTCATTTGGGCAAGCGTTAAACCGTAAGCAATATCAAATTGAACGCCTAATTGAAGCTGATGCTCAGCCAGTTGTGTTTGGCTATCGCCTGAGACCGCAATCACGTCTACGTTAATAGCAGTAAGGTTTGCAATGTGACTTTCTAATTGATTTAGGTACTTTGTACATAAGGGACAATGCTTCCCTCGATAAACTAAAATAAGTTGCCAATCAAAACCAAGCCTTGGCTGTCCTAGCGTAGCAGTTTGACCAGTTGGTAAGGTGACGGGCAGTTTTGGAAATTCGCTGCCTGCATGGAGTTTGTTTGTATATTGCTGAGACATGGCTTTATCTTTTAAAAGTGCTTATTGATATGTGTTGTAAAAAGGGCTAAATCATTTTCAATATCTTCATTTTTCATCACATCAAAGCAAGCGAATGTGGGCAAAGCAGTTAAGTTGAAGAATTTAAAGTTCATATGCATTGGAAAGAGTAGATCATCCACTGACTTTCCATCAAAAAACTCAGCAGTATTATTAAATGCCTGCTTTGGGGCGTTTAATGTAATCGACATCATATATTTTTTACCTTTAAGTACACCGCCACTGCCATAGCCCTCAGTAGGTGTTGATGCACTGCGCCCATCTCCTTGGCATAGTGTGCCCGCCATACCTGCTGTATAGACTTCATCCATATACTTTTTAAATGACCATGTAACGCCCATCCAGTTAATTGGGGATTGAAAGATTATGGCGTCAGCCCATTGATGCAGAGCGAGTTGCTGTTCGACATCTATGTTTTCTTGCATGGTCACAATATGTGTTTTATATCCTTTGTTTTGGAGTAACGTAACCGCTGTATCGACGAGCGTTGCATTAAGCTTCCCTTCAGAAAATGGATAATACTGATGCCCATTGATGACTAAAATATTGCTCATGACCTCTTCCTAACTTGTTTGTATATTAATCAGGTTGTTTTAGGTGTAGTTTAGGAACCTGAAATTGAATGACAACTAGTATGCTTTTAGTAACCTAGTTTTTGCGGTGGTATTAAACTTGAAAAGTTCAATAAAAACAGATAGTAAAGGGCGTAAAAAAGTTTTAAATATGTGTGATGAGCCCTGTGCAATTGAAAAAGGAATGCGATTGATCGGCGGAAAGTGGAAGGGATCAATTATTTATCATCTAAAAGATGAGCCTGTACGTTTTAATGACTTAACGCGGATGCTAGGTGGAGCGACTAAAAAGATGGTTGACCAAAGGCTCAAAGAATTGGAACAAGAGGGAATGGTTATTCGCAAGGTGATTAGTGATAGGCCAGTTGCCGTCACTTATGAGTTGACTGAATTCGGACGCTCAGCACTTGATATTCTTGAATCGCTCAGAGTGTGGTCAGAGTCCAATAATATTAAAATTTGAATGTGGAGTTCACATTCATTTGGCAACAAAGACCTGAAGCCAAATGAATATAATTATGTTGGTAACTATATTTTAGCTAAATCCCAACTCTTTACTGAGTGCCATTGCCGCTGAGCGATTGGGGGCATTGAGCTTTTCTAAGATTTTAGCGACATGATTTTTTACCGTGTACTGACTGATGCCAAGGATCATGCCGATTTCTCCATTTGTTTTTCCAGATGAGATCCAGTCGAGCACCTCTTTTTCTCTGTTAGTAAGTGATTGTATGGGGGAGCGTATTGATTTATCAGATTGATAGCGAGAAATTTGTGCCTTATGTAAGTATGGTAAAATTAACTCTATCAAATATGAGGCTGGCGCTGTGCGATTAGAACGCATATTGTTAAATGCAACCAGTGTTAGAAAATTTGAATTTGGATTATCTAAATCATAAATGGAGATATCTGATAATGGGTTTCTATCCTTGCATAAACTCTTTAGTAAGTTGATATTCCGAAATTTTTTAACTCGTGCTATCGTCAAGAGGTCATCTTTAAATTCTTCAGGGAAAGAGTGCGAAAACTCCGCTTTAACTTCTAAGCTGGTTTTGTCCACCAAGGATATATACAGCTCGTTAGGTTCTGCAAATGACATCGCTTCTTGAAAAACCATTTCATCCAATGAACGTTCAATGATTGACGTTTTTAGCAACTCAATTGCTTTTAGTACGCTCGAAAGCTCTTTTGTGCAGCCCAAAAACATATGCATTCTCCTTTACAAATACGATTTCGATAGGCGTATCAACTTGGTCTGTTACCCAGCAAGTTTGATTTTCATGTGACGGTGCCTATTTAATTAATCGAGCGATTAATTAAACATGAACGGCTAATTGATATCAACGAAAAGTGAATGAAATGTGTGGTAAATAAGTGTAAAAAATTAAAAAAATATGTTTTACGAACGAGTTTACCCTTATAAATTTTTTTATATGACTTCTCTGCGGTTGCTTTTTGACCAGAGTTAAGGTTTTTAACTATATGTTTAGTTTGATTTTTTTTACGTTTCGTGGGGGGTTTATGTCTTTTCTTATTTGTCAAGTTGATCCAAATCAACTGACGCTGCGTAAAATAAAAGTTTTTTATTTGTTACTTTTATGAGTTACAAGATTAAGTGAAATTCACAACGAATACGTAGTCGAACATGGTCCAATCAGACTATTCGCAGCACTTATTCCTCTTTGATAAACTGCAAGTTAAGATTGCAGGGACAAGAAATAGTTATGATTGATAAGTTAAGACGGCCATCAACTTGGCCGCTGTATTTTACATTGCTTATATACGTATCCTTGATTTGGGTGCAAGGGTTGTCTAGTGCAATGTTACAAGTATTGCAAGAAATAGAGATTGCCGTGACAATGGCATTGGGCTCGTTTGTAGCAGGTGGCACAGCCTTGGGTGGCGGAGCGGTGGCCTTTCCTGTAATGACTAAGGTGCTAGATATTGAGCCCAGTACGGCGAAAGTCTTTTCATTGGCTATTCAAAGTTTTGGTATGACAGCAGCAACAATCACTATTTTATGCCGTCGGATTCCCATTTATACCAATTTAGTTTTGCTTGCACTGCCAATGTCTGCATTGGGCGTTATTATAAGCCTACTTTATGTTGCGCCGATTGCCCCGCGATTGCTAGTTAAATCGATTTTTAGTTTCTTACTTTTATGTTTTGCAATCACCATGTTACTGCGCTGGTGGAGAAAAGCGCATCACCAGCCTAGTGATCAAAGAATACAGCCTAGCAGGCTTCGCTTTATGTTGGTGGCATTTATCGGAGGCATTGCAAGTGGTTTAGTTGGGTCTGGATCTGATATTGCGTTATTTGCCCTCTTGGTGATTGCTTATAATGCGGACATCAAGAAAGCGACAGCAACTTCTGTCGTGGTTATGGCGTTTACCTCATTAGTTGGTAGTGTAATGAATGCGTGGTATTTAGAAGCCATTACGCCACAGATTGAGAGCTATTTGCTGGCTGCAATTCCTATTGTCGTGGTGGGCGCACCTTTAGGAGCCTATGTTTGCTCTAAAGTAAAAGTCGGTCAATTGGTGAGTTTTTTATTGTTGCTTATTCTATTAGAAATTTCTTTTACAAGTTACGAGTTGTACTCTGGTAATGTATTGGGTTGAATAAAGTTTAAACATTTATTTGACTGTTGGCTGTACTTTTTATTTAATTAACCAGTTGATTAAAAAAATAAGAAGCTAAGATGGAACTAGATACCAATAAAAAATCCACGCGGGGCCGTCCGGTCTGTGAGTTGAAGCAGGCCGAGCAGAAAGCTAAGCTTATATTAGCTGCAAAGCTTTTACTCAATGACAAGTCATATAGCCAAATTACCATACGAGATATCGCCTCTGAGGCAAATATCAACTCTGCCATGATTAAATATTACTTTGGTGGTAAAGAAAATTTATTTGTGGCACTCATACAGTCAATAGCGGATGAGCAGTTTTCTCAATTTGAAGACTTACCAGCGCAATCAAAGCCTGTGTATCAATTTATTTTGCGTTTTGGTGAAGTCTTGCAAACGCATCCCGGATTTGTGCACCTTTTGAGTGAAGAGGTTCTCAATAAAACAACTCCGCTAACAGAGGCGTTTATGGCTTCTTTCCCAGCTCGCGTATCCAAATTTTTACCTCCGCTTATACAGCAAGAAGCTGGTATAGCGGACGGTGTCAAAGCTAAATTAGCAGCTTTTCAGCTCATAACACTTATTGTCTCTCCCTATATTTTGAAAACTTTGCGTCAACAAGCGTGGCAAATTGATGATACTGAGATCCAAGGTGAGCGATGGGCAAAGGATTTATACCAGCATTTCATTTACGGACTGAAGGAGAGTGACATCAATGAGGTGGAATTTTAGGGCAAAGAAAAACTTACCTATTGCTGTGTTGTTGGGCGTAGTGCTCGTTGCAATGGTGGTTAAGTTGACATCAACGACCAAACACAGTGGGGCCCACTCGGTAGGGCAAAGCGCGCAATACCAAGCGTTAAGTATGAAAGCGATCAGGCCGCAAATTGTTGGATATGGCAAAGTGACGCCGAATATTCAACTGAGCAGTCTTGCGCAAGTCTCTGGTGAGGTTACTTTTATACACCCTGCGCTTAAAAAAGGCGAAATTTTCAAACAGGGGACGTTACTACTAGAGATTGACGACAGCGATTATCAATTGCAGTTGGCCAAATCAGAGGCTAGTTTGGCAGCTGCCGATGTGGAACTTGCGGCAAAGCAGACAGCGATAAAAAACAACCAACTCGATATTAAGCTCAGTAAGCATAAGTTAAAAATCGCGGATGCAGAGTATGCTCGATTGAAGCGATTGTTTGTCAGTGCTAGTGTGTCGCAGAATGAACTCGATAGGGCACAACAAAGTGTGCTCGTGCAACAGCAAGACTTGCAACGGAATTTGAATCAATCGCGCTTATTGCCTCTCGAGGTAAAGGCACTGCAAGCTCAGGTTAAAAAGGCCAGTGCAGATGTCAACAAAGCTAAGCTTGATATTAAGCGCACTAAAGTGCATCTACCTTTCAATGGCCGTATTCATCAGGTGCATGTTGAGCGAGGGCAGCTCGTAACAAAAGGGGCGAATCTTTTTAGTGCTAGTGACCTTAAAAAAGTATTGATAAACGCTCAGTACACCTATCAAACATTTAATCAGTTTTCAGGATTTTTCAAGCAATTACCTAATTTACAAACTATCTCAGAGGAGGGGATGGCGTCTTATTTAAAAGCGCAAGGTTTGGAAGCCAAGATAGAAATATTAGCTCAGCCGGGAGTTTACTGGCCTGCAACAATTGAACGATTGAGTGATGAAATAGACCCTCAAAGCCAAACAGTGGGTGTTGTCGTTTCGATTACAGATAGTTATAAGCAAATTAAACTGGGTGAAAAGCCACCTTTGCTCGCAGGTATGCGCGCCAAAGTAACTTTGTCAGCTGGCGAGCGAACATTTGTGGTGATCCCAAGACACTTTGTCAGAGATGGGCATGCACTATTAGCAGATAAAGAGGACAAATTAACCAAGTTACCTATATATGGTGCTATCAAACAAGGAGACAGCTTTTTATTTGATGATCCTGAACTGGACGGTGCGAGACTCATTACAACCGATTTATTTCCAGCTATTTCGGGTACGCAGTTAAATTTAACATCACCTACCATACTTAGTGATGCTACTTCATCGGAGCGGCATTAATATGATACGTTTTTTTATTGCTCATCCAACGGCTGCCAATATTTTAATGCTCCTCTTTTTGGCAATTGGCTTATTCAGTTTGCCACAAATAAAACGAGAAACACTTCCTCAGATAGAGACTTACCAAATCGATATCATGGTGCCTTACCCAGGGGCTACCGCAGAGAACGTTGAGCAAAAAATTTGCTTAAGCTTAGAAAGGGCACTTGATGGTATCAGCTTTTTAGAAGAACGCCATTGCGTAGCGAGGCAAAACTTAGGGCAAATGACAGTAAAAATGTTTGAGCAAGGTGACTTCGAGCAGTTTACAACGGATGTCAAAAACGCCATAGATACTATTGATGACTTCCCCACACAAATTGAACAATGGACAATTAAAGAACGAGGCAGAACACAAGAGGTTGTGAGCATTGCATTGAGTTCGGTTACTACTGATTTAACACGTGTTGAGCTAAAAGAACTGGCTGAAAAAATTAAACAGCGCCTTCTTCGTGATCCAAATATCCCGATTGTCGAAATTAATGACTTTTCAAAGCATCAACTCAGAGTTAGTGCATCGCAGGAAGTATTGCGTCAATATGGTTTAAGTATGGAAGAGCTTGGCCAGCGTGTGTCAGGGCAAAACATAGAGTTGCCGCTGGGTACACTTAATACTGAGTATTCAGATACTCAAATTAGGCTAATGGATGAAAGGAAAGACATTACATCTCTTGGTGAATTGGTTGTGGCGTCGGGCTCTCAGGGTAATGATGTCACGGTCGCTGAATTAGGCCGTGTTGAGAACACGTTTGAAAAAGACGAAAAGCGCATATACTACGATGGCCATCAAGCGGCAATTTTGACAGTAAAAAAGAACTCTGTAGATGATAGTTTACGAGTACTTAAAGCAACCGAACATGCTTTACAGGAAATAAGAGCTGACCTACCTGATAGTGTATTGCTGACTTTAACGAACGATAATACCAGCTTGGTTAAAGATCGCATCTCTTTGCTGATCAGCAATGCATGGCAAGGGTTATTGCTAGTATTTGGCGTGATGTGGCTGTTTTTTTCCTTTAAATATGCTTTTTGGGTGGTGATGGGATTGCCCGTTTCATTTTTGGCGAGTTTCTTTTTGATGCTGCACTTTGGTGTGTCTATTAACATGCTTTCCATGGTCGCACTGCTATTAGCGCTTGGGATTTTGATGGATGATGCCATTGTGATTGCTGAGTCTATCGGCACTAAAATTGAGCAAGGCTTAGCGGTTCAAGAAGCCGTTTTAAAAGGCACGCTTGTTGTACTACCGGGCGTATTGTCCTCTTTTGTAACAACGTTGTGTATTTTCATTGGGCTGGTATTTATTGAAGGGAATTTAGGACAGATCCTCAAAGTGATCCCCATCGTACTGATTTCGGTGATCACAGTATCTTTGATTGAAGCCTTTTTGATTTTACCCAATCATTTGTCTCACGCACTGCAATCTAAAAGCAAGCAAAACGTTTTGTCTATAAAAGTGGCTCAGATCCGCAGTCGCTTTGAAACAAAATTTAGACAGTGGAATGATGGGATATTGAATTTAAATCATCGCCTCATCAAATACAGATACTTAGTGATTGGTTCTGTGGTTGCCTGTTTCTTATTTTCGCTAAGTATGTTGATTTCTGGGACCTTAAAATTTACTGCTTTTCCCGATATTGACGGAGATGTATTACAAGGGCGACTCTTGATGCCAAACGGCACGCCTTTTGAGGTTACAAAGCAAACAATGGGCAAAATTGAAGCTGCCCTTAAGCGCGCCAATGAAAAACTCAGTGAAGATGAAGAGTCTGAATTAGTCCGGGCGATGACTGTCACTTATGGAGAAAATCCAGACTATCAAGATCAAGGCGCCAACCTCGCTTATATCTCTGTTGACCTACTCAGTGCGGAGCAACGTCATACAACTATTCAGGCTTTTTCTGACCTGTGGCGTTCAGAGCTCGGTGAATTGCCGGAGGCAATGACACTCTCATTTAAAGAACCCAAGCTAGGTCCTCAAGGGCGAGCAATTGATGTACGTTTGATGGGAGAAGACACCACAGCGCTTGCCCATGCTGCGCAAGAGCTAAAGTCATGGTTAAAAGGATATGAAGGGGTACAGAATATTACAGACAATCTTCGTCCAGGAAAGCCAGAGTACACCCTAACGCTAAAACCTGGCACATTAGATTTAGGCATCAATTCACGGATGATTGCGAGTCAATTAAGACCTGCTTTTCAGGGCACTAAACTATTAGAAACTCATATAGGCTTAGAGGATTACGAAGTAACAGTGAAACTTAGCAAGGAGAGTATGAATGAATATAGTGACTTTGATAATTTCCCAATTATTCATCCTGCCACCCGTGTCGCTATTCCGCTGTCTGCATTGGTTAATATTGAGCAAACACGTGGCTTTGCGGTGATTAATCGCTTTGATAGCTTGACCAGTGTATCTGTATACGCTGATGTGGATAGTGAGCTGAATACGGCATCAGCCGTGGTGGGGGATTTAAAGAAGCAATTTCTCAACGATTTACCATTGCGTTACCCAACATTGATTTACAGCATTGAAGGTGAGGTTAAAAATGCGGGGATCACACAAGCTTCAATGCGAAGAGCGATGTTACTGGGGATGATTGGGATTTTCTTGTTATTAGCTTTGCAGTTTCATAGCTACATTGAGCCTATTATTGTTATGGTTTCTATCCCATTCGCCATGATTGGCGTGATCTGGGGCCATTTTATTATGGGTATAAACTTTTCGATGCCGTCATTGATGGGCTTTATTTCATTGGCCGGCATTGTAGTCAATGACTCAATACTGTTAGTTCAATTTGTGAAAAGTCGAGTGAAGCAGGGCATGAATGTACATGATGCGGCGGCTGTGGCTAGTCATGACAGGTTCCGTGCTGTGGTGTTGACGTCAGTAACTACGGTTGCGGGGATGACGCCTTTACTGTTTGAAACCAGCTTGCAGGCACAAATTTTAATACCTCTGGCAACCAGTATCGTATTTGGTATTATCACGTCCACTTGTTTAGTTTTATTAGTATTACCTTGTCTTTATAGCATTCTAGAAGACTTTGGCGTAGCAAAACCACATACATCTCATGAGTCAGTACACGCATGAGAAACCTCGCATGCTATCAGCGTGTGATAAAGCATTTACACGCTGATACTTGTGCTCAGTTCTATAAAATTACCTAAGTGAGGTTTCGGTAAATCAACATAGCAACTCATTTAACGTCGACATAAAAAAAGAGCCCGATTAGGGCTCTTTTGGACTTTCACGCTTGGGGTGTGCGCCGTTTTATGTGAGTCGGTTTGTCGAGTCAGCTCAATTGGGCCAACGCTTTAAAAAGGTCAATATCTGTGTTACTGAGCAATGCTTTTGGCACATCAATCTTGTTAGCAATGATTTTTTTGGCTGCCATAAATTCTTTTGCGCAGTTGATACAGTCAGCTGCAATGATTTTGCCTTGTTTTAAGTACCATAGAGATAGAGCTTTATTGTCTTTTTGACGTAAAACAGTTTCATCGTAGCCATGATTAAGGCCTGCAATTTGAATTTTGCAATCAAATTGATCTGACCAAAACCAAGGTACTGCTGTGACGGGTTTGTATTTTCCACAGATGGTAGCGGCTGCGGTTTTTGCCTGCTCTAGAGCATTGGGTACAGACTCAATGCGTGTTGCAAGGCCGCTGTGATGCTCGATACCTATGGTGCAATCTCCTGCGGCATAAATGTTCATGTCAGTGGTTTGGC
Source organism: Pseudoalteromonas umbrosa (assembly GCF_030125375.1). Classification (GTDB taxonomy): domain Bacteria; phylum Pseudomonadota; class Gammaproteobacteria; order Enterobacterales; family Alteromonadaceae; genus Pseudoalteromonas; species Pseudoalteromonas umbrosa. The sequence goes on from NZ_JASJUU010000001.1 coordinate 483,886, forward strand.
AAAGCTCATTTATTACAATGCCGCTATGTTCGACTAACAATCCAGCCTCTTGTGCAAGTTCGGTGTTGGTTTGGGCACCTATCCCAACAATCACGATGTCTGCGGGAATAACTTTGTCTTCACACAATACGGTGCTGACAGCATCCTTACCTTGAAATGCCACCACATTTGTCTGTGTGAAAATTTTAATGCCATTGCTTTTATGTAGATTGTGATAAAACGCGGAAATACGCTTTGCCGTGACGCGGGCAAGTAACCGAGATTCGCGTTCTATAATGGTGACGTCATGGCCCATTTTTTTAAGCACTGCGGCGGTTTCTAGGCCAATGTAGCCACCTCCGACCATCACGATACGCTTTTTAGTATTTTTTACATCAATAGCAAGAGAGAGTTTTTCTATGTCTTTTAAGGTTTTTATGTAAAAAATATTGTTTAACTGTGCCCCCATGCAGTCCACAGTCCTTGCGCGACTGCCGGTGCAAATGAGCAGTTTGTCATAACTGAGATGTTCGCCATTATGTAGTTCAATACTTTGCTGCGCAGGCTCGATACGTTTTACGCGGGTTTTTAACCTAATGTCGACGTCGTCTTTTTTATACGCACCTTGAGGACGGATCAGCAGTTTTTCCGCAGTTACCTGATTTTGTAAATATGTTTTTGACAGTGGCGGGCGGTGATAGGGCAGGCTGTCTTCATCGGTCAGCAGTACTATCTGCCCTGTCCATCCTTCTTTGCGTAAACTGGTGGATGCTTGTGCACCTGCATGACCACCGCCGATAATGACACACCTTTGCATATTAAACTCCTTAATATTGTGACTCTGGCAGGTGAACTTGCAAACCATGATGCTCATCAGAGACTAGTACTTGGCAGCTTAGCCTGCTCAAGTCTGTAGGCTCTGAGACCATCTCTAACATATCACTCTCACTAGTGTCTGGTGCGGCAATTTTTCCCTGCCAATCCGCCGTTAAATAGCAGTGGCAAGTAGCGCAGCTACCAGAACCGCCACATTCAGCTTCAATGCCCTCGACCATATTTTCCATGGCCGCTTGCATCAAAGATGTGCCAATTGGTACATCGACCTTGGTTTCGTTTCCTGCAAAATCTACAAATGTAATCTCAGGCATCATGTTGTCCTTATACGGTGAATTTAGTGATTTGATTGATCTCGTCAAGAATGGCAGCTGGGTCTGCCTCTAATTGACTGTCCATCGCTGTATTCCAGCGATTTAAGAAGCCGCAAATAGCCACAACAGCAGCGATCTCAATGACTGCCTGTTCAGAGTAATACTTGCCGAGCTCTTCATAGTGCGACTTTTCTAAATGTGCAGGTGAAGTACTGCAAGCAAAAGCAAATCGCAGTGCAGCGCGCTCGGCTTGGTCATAAAGCACATTGGTTTCAAATTCAAAGGCTGCCAAGACCTTCGCTTTGTTGACATTGACGCGGCTGGCAATATGTGAAAAGTGTCCTTGGCAGTACTGACAGCCTGCAGCATTGCTACTAATGGTTGCGATGGCCCACTTGAGTTCATTGTCAATGTGTTCAAATTTGCTCAGGCAACCAAATAGCTGGCCAAACGCCTGCGCCAGCATAGGGTTTTTCGCCATGGTAAGGATCCCGTTTGGAATAAATCCAAGGTTGTTCTCTATGGCTTGATAAATTGGTTCCAAATGCGGCGTTGATTCTCGATTGACTGGTTTAACCAAATGGTTATTACCCTGTTTCATATATCCTTGCTTCCTTCTTAGTGATAGTCCCAACAAGGTAATTTTTTTATATCGACCTGCCTATAGTCCGTTCGGACCAAATGGATAGTCCACAGGAGCTATGTTCGAAAAACCACGATAGCGATAAAGTTTTTACAGACGAACGAGCAGGGCATTGAGCACCCGTTCAAGGCCGATAGAGTCAAGAGCCTATAGAAAACAAGCCTGAGGATACGGATAAACATTGAGGTGTTTAGAGTGTTTGTTGCAGGTCAACAATATTGCCAGACTAGATAGGAAACTAGGATGATTGAAGAACTTATTGAATTTATAAATCAAGATTTACTGGAAGGGGCGGCGCCCGATCTGGATCAACATACACCGCTTTTGGAGCTTGGGATTTTAAACTCATTATCTATGGTGAGGTTGCTGGCACATGTTGATCAGCGCTACGGTGCAAAAATTCCTGAGCATGACATTACTCCAGTGCATTTTGAAAATATAGAAACCTTATGTGCATTAATAACAGCATTAAGTTCAGAGGATAAAGCGCAAGTACAAGAAGCCACATCTGAACTAGATCGTTTGGTTAAATTACAAGAAAGCTATGGTATCAAGAGTGAACTTGTTCCAGCAGGTAGCGGCTTCAAGCAGCATACTTTGCGTGTAAAAGGGGATGGTCCTCTATGGATTTTATTGCCAGCGCTTGGCAACCCTTCTACTTCTTGGTCCTCTACATTGCGCTCTGTACAAGGGCGTCATAATGCGGTTGCGTTGGATTTAGCGGGATTTGGCTTAAGCGAAAGTGCTAACGACGCGCCTTCTTATGTGGACCACGTTGAATACACACTACAGTACTTGGAAACGTTGGAAGAGCAAGAGTGGGTGTTGGTAGCAAACTCTGCAGGCAGCATGATTGCAACTGAAATCGCCAGACGTTATCCAGACAAAGTAAAAGCACTGGTGTGTACCGGCTTTGGCTTAGTGGAAGATGTGGATAACTGGTGGGGAGATTTGAAAAAAATGTCTGCTAACCCTGAGCAGTTCTTAGCGGCTGCCTATTATCATCCACCGAAAATGACCCCCGCGCTTGAAGACTTATTGAATGATGTCTTATCGCGTCCTGCGTACCACACCTTTTTAGATGATTATGCCAAAAAGTCGATGGCGACGACTTTTGATAACGTCACCGTACCGACACTGTTTGTCGCGGGTAACCATGACCAAATCATTCCGCCTGAATGGAGCGAAAAAGCGGCTGAGCAACTTGAGAATGCCACCGTTACGCGACTGTCAAGATGTGGTCATTTCTCAGCATCTGAGCGCCCTGAAGAGTTTGTTTGGGTTGTTGAAGATTTCTTAACTAAGGTGGAAATGGCATGAGCGCATTTAAAAGTTACGACGTAGTCATTATCGGTAGTGGTCCTGCAGGCAGTCTTTGTGGTATTGAGTGTCGCAAAAAGGGTCTATCCGTATTATGTATCGAAAAAGATGAGTTTCCACGTTTTCACATCGGTGAATCCCTAACCGGTAATGCGGGTCAGATCATAAGAGACTTGGGCCTTGCAGATGAAATGAATGCGGCAGGGTTTCCTGACAAACCTGGCGTGAATGTGATTGGTTCTCTATCTAAAAATGAGTTTTTTATTCCCATTCTTGCGCCTACGTGGCAGGTGAGACGCAGTGACTTTGACAATATGTTAAAGCGCAAAGCCCTTGAGTATGGAGTGGAATATCAACAAGGCTTAGTAAAAGATGTTATTAAACATGAAGGCAAAGTGGTTGGTGCTATTTACAAAGCCGATGGTATGGAGCACCAAGTGCGCTCTAAAGTACTGGTGGATGCCAGTGGTCAAAATACCTTTTTATCGAGAAAAGGAATTGCTGGTAAACGTGAAATTGAGTTCTTTTCGCAGCAGATTGCTTCTTTTGCTCATTACACAGGAGTTGAGCGTGATTTACCGCCATTTTCGACAAACACCACTATTTTATACTCGAAGCAGTATCACTGGTCATGGATCATCCCAATCTCACCAGATACAGACAGCTTAGGCATAGTGATCCCCAAAGATCTCTATTACAAAGAGTGTAAAAACCCAGACGATGCCATTGAGTGGGGCATGGAAAATATTAGCCCTGAGATCCGACGCCGCTTCCAAAATGCAGAGCGTGTTGGTGAATCACAATCGATGGCCGACTTCTCTTATCGTATAGAACCATTTGTTGGCGATGGTTGGTTGTGTATTGGTGATGCACATCGCTTTTTAGACCCTATCTTTTCTTATGGCGTTTCGTTTGCCATGAAAGAGGGGATCCGCGCAGCAGATGCCATTAAGCAAGCGATAGACGGCAATGATTGGAAAACCCCATTTTATGCTTATCGAGACTGGAGCAATGGCGGGCAGCAAATCGCAGCTGACCTGATCCGTTACTTCTGGATTTACCCAATCTTTTTTGGCTACCAGATGCAAAATCCGGACTTACGCGATGAAGTGATTCGTTTGCTTGGTGGCTGTTGCTTTGATTGTGAAGGTTGGAAAGCCCCAACCATTTTTAGAAATGCCATCGAAGAGTACGACCGTAAGCAAATGGTAGGTTAGGGAAAGCATTGCGCTTTTCCTTCGAAGGGAAGGATTGATTATGAACTTTGAGTGGAATGAGGATCAGCTCGAGTTATTTGAGCATGCACTGAGCTTTGCTAAGGACTTAGATTTTTCTAAGTTTCCGCAAGGCGAGTTTCCGATGGAAGCGTGGCGTGCTCTCGGCGAATTTGGTTATTTTGGATTACCAATAGATGCTAAATACTCATCAGCTGGTAGTGGCTTTGATATTTTAACAACCGTGAAAGTCTTAGAAGGTTTAGGTCAAGGATGTACGGACACAGGTATTTTATTTGCCGGTGCAGCACATACCTTTGCCTGTGCGATGCCCATTTATGAGCATGGTAGTGAGCAACTAAAGCAAAAGTTACTGCCTTTGCTTGCCAGTGGCGAAAAGATTGCGGCAAACGCGATATCGGAAGCTGAAGCAGGCTCTGATATCGGCAAGTTGACAACCAAAGCTTGGCGTGACGGTGATTATTACGTTATCAAAGGCGCCAAATCTTATGTCACAAACGGCAGTGTCGCAGACTATTTTGTACTATATGCGACTACGAATGAGAAGTTTGGTTATCTTGGCCAAACTGCGTTTGTTGTACCAGCAGATTTACCCGGTATTGATGTTGGCAACAGTTATAAAAAATTGGGCCTAAACTCAGCGCAACTTAATCAAGTATTCTTCGACGAAGTCAAAGTGCATAAAGATTACGTACTTGGAAGTGAAGGGCAAGGCGCACGTATTTTTGCTGCCTCCATGGATTGGGAACGCTGCTGCTTATTTGCCCTGTTCATTGGTGTGATGCAAAGAGACCTTGAGCGCTGTATTGATTATGCCAATACACGTAAGCAGGGCGACAAAACAATCAGCAAATTTCAAGCTGTTTCGCACCGCATTGCAGATATGGAAGTGCGCCTACAAAGCGCCAGACTGCTGTTGTACTTTGCTGCTTGGCAAAAGTCACAGAATGTCGACAACACCAAAGCAGTGGCATCAAGCAAATTAGCCATCAGTGAAGCCTTTGTGCAATCTGGCATAGATTCAATTCGAGTGCACGGTGCGCTGGGGTATTTGCAAGAAAGCGGCGTGGATTCAAGCATTCGTGACGCACTTGGATCAGTCTTGTTTTCTGGCACCTCTGACATTCAACGTGAACTTATCTGCAATAGGTTGGGCCTGCTATGAACATACTCAGTGATGTTTTACTCAAAGGATTATGTGTTGGTGGCGATAGTGCATTGGCTGTTGCTGACAACAATGAGTCATATAGTTATGGCGATTTATCTCTTGCGGTGACACAAATTGCCGTGCTGTTGCAAAGCAAAGGTATCAGATCTGGGGATAGAGTGGGGATCTGGGCTGACAAGTCATGTCGTGCATTGGCTGCGATGTTAGCAGTGTCCAAACTCGGTGCTGTCTATGTACCGATTGATCCCATGAACCCGATGGTTCGAGTCGACATTATCCGCAGTGATTGTGCCATGAAAGCTCTGTTCACGACTCAGGCCAAATTTGCGCAGTACCATGAAACGCGCGCCGAGGGGTGCCATTTTATTGTACTTGATAGTGAGGGTGAGTTTAGTGTCCAAGCGGCACAGGCAAGTGAGTTAAATCCAGTAAGTCACTGGTGTGATGTGCTTGCGTGTCAGCCATCAAGACTGAAAAGTGATGTCATGCCCGCTGGAGATGATTTAGCGTATATGTTGTATACCTCTGGGTCGACGGGCGTGCCAAAAGGCGTTCGGATCAGCCATACTAATGCCCTCGCATTTGTAAAATGGGTGATTGAGAAAATAAAACCCGTCGCCTCGGATCGATTCTCGAACCATGCACCGTGGCATTTTGATTTATCGGTTTTGGACATTTATGTGGCTTTGGCATGTGGAGCCAGTGTGCACCTTGTATCAGAGCTAGATAGTTATGTCCCTCAGAAACTGGTTAATTTTATTGCTGAGCGTCAAATCACTATTTGGTATTCAGTACCAACTGCCTTGGCCATGATGATGAATGCTGATACACAGTTTGGGCAAAAGTGTAAGCAGCTTCATACCATTATCTTTGCGGGCGAAGCGTTTGAGGTGAAGTCTCTTAAAGCGTTACGTACCCAATTTCCTCTGAGTGATTTATTCAATTTTTATGGCCCTACAGAAACGAATGTATGTAGTTATTACAAAGTACCAGAAGTTGTGCCTGATGAGCTACCGATTGGATATGCGGCAAGTGGGGCACGCATCAAAATCTGTGACCAAGATGGTCATGATATAGCGCTTGGGCAGCAGGGGTTTATCACTGTGATTGGTCCCACTGTATTCGATGGTTACTGGGGTAAAGGCTTACGTCAAGAAAAGGCATACAACACCGGGGATATTGGTTATATCAATGAACTGGGTGAGCTTATGTATGTTGGCCGCCAAGATCATATGGTGAAAGTAAAGGGGTACCGAGTGCACCTTGGCGAAGTGGAACGCGCGCTTTATCAACACCAAGAAATCAAAGAGTGCTTGGTGGTGTTAGATGAGCAGAAAAACCTCGTTGCGCACGTGGCTACCGCTGGGATTAAGCCACCGTCGTTGCTGACGTTAAAAATGCATTGTGCCAAACGATTGCCAAAATATATGTTGCCCGAGCAAATCGTGTATTGGGAAGCGCTTCCGCGCAATCGTAACGGCAAATTATCGCGTCGAAGCTTATCAGAAACCCGCCCACATCAAGCCAGTCATACGGCACAAAGTGGTGCGTAACCTGTTTACAGCAAAGTAAACATTAACCTCGAAGTTGCAAACAGCTCAGGCACTTAGCCTCATTCATTATGGCAACGCAATGCAACTTCTTGCTATACACGGAGAGAATTATGAATAAAACCATAGCAGTGATAGGTGCTGGTTTATCTGGTATTGCCGCCGTCAAACAATTAACCGATGGCGGTCATCAAGTAACTTGCTTTGAAAAAGCAGAAAGTTTCGGTGGGGTATTCGCAGATAAGAAAATCTACGATGATTTACACCTCACGATCTCGAATTATTTTATGGCGTACTCTGATTATGTACCCAATCATCAAAAACTAAAGTTTTGGTCTAAGAAAGAATATATCAATTACTTAGGTGAATATATCGCACGCTTTGATATTGCAAAGCATATTCACTATGACCATGAAGTATGTAGTGTTCAAAAACAGGGTGAAAAATGGTTAGTAACTTATAAAAGCGACGATGAAGAGCAAACGAAAGAGTTTGATATGGTCGCAGTGTGCTCTGGGCACTTCCAAAAGCCTAAGCTCCCAGAGCTGCCTGGCTTGGATATGTATCGAGGAGAGATTGAGCACTCTAATGATTATCGAGATAAGCATAAATATGCTGGTAAACGTGTTTTATGTGTCGGCTTAGGTGAAAGTTCGGCGGATATCACCTCGGAAATTTCACAGGTGGCACGTAAGTGTATTTTGTCACTGCGTCGATACCCAGCGGTGGCTCCGCGTTATATGGCGTTTCAAGAAGATCCTTATTTCACCATTGATACGTCTTGGTTAACGTCGCGCATTGTGAACAAGCTACCGCATAAATATCACGGTGGGATCACCAAAGGGATTTTTAATAAATATGTCAATAGCCGTAACGATCATGTTCGGATTCGGGGTGAATGGTTGAAAAAATCAGGGCCTTCTCATTATCAAGCTGTTACTAAAAATGAGCGACTTTTTCGTCCTATTGCTGATGGTAAAGTCATGCCGAACATTGGTGGTATTGAGCGGTTTGAGAAAGATGCCGTCGTGTTTAAAGACGGTTCTCGAGAAGAAATTGATGCGGTTGTATTCTGTACTGGCTATCAACTGAGCTTTCCATTTTTAGATGTCAGCATTTCCAATATGCGTGATTTATATAAACAGATGTTTATACCTGAAATGGGTCATTCTTTGTCATTCATTGGCTTTGTCAGGCCTCAACAAGGTGGTATTCCGGTGATTGCTGAGATGCAATGTCGGTATTTATCTAAGTTAGCTAAAGGCGAGGCAAAGTTGCCGACCTTATCTGAAATGCACGATGTCGTGAAGCATGATACTAAGCATTGGCAAAAAGAATACAAGATAACCCCGCATGTCGCATCACTTGTGAATTACTGCCATTACATGGATTCAATGGCAAAGCTGGTTGGGTGTATGCCACAGATCCCAAGTTTATTTAAAGATCCATTACTTCGAGTGAAGTTACTACATAACCCGCAATTTGCAGCCCAATACCGACTGGATGGGCCTAATAATATGACTCACACGGCAAGAGAGTTTTTGTTGAGTTTCCCCAATATTAGTTCTTGGCCAAGGATTATTCACTTTGAATTGGCGCTGGGCGCACAAAAGCTACTCTCTCGCCTGCGTTTAGACGGGTTACGTGAGATCAGTAAGTAAACAGTGCGAGGGAAGGACATGATCAAATTGTCAGACGAGTGCTTATGCAACTTAGATGAGCGTCTTAATGCACAAGCTTACAACATTAATAAACTAAGTTATCTGCAAAAAATTATCTTAGGTACAGATGGTACGGTAACCCAGTTACTAGAGAGCATCGTTGGGGAAAAGATCGTTGTCGATAAGTTACTAGAGGCCGATATCGCTGTATTACCTCATGAGGAGGAAATGCATTGTCAAAGAAGGGTGATCACCCTTAATGGGGAAAAAACCGGTTTACCTTATTTGTACGCAGACTCTTTAGTGTATCACGGCAATATGAACGTGAACTTTTCTCGTGCATTAACCCAAACACGCATTCCCATCGGTAAGGCATGGGAAAAGTTTCAAATTGAAACATACAAAACGTTACTTTCCTGGGGCTTTGAATACGCAAATGAGCTGTCTCAGCATTTCACAATAGAGCCCCATGATCTTGTCTTGTATCGCACTTACTTAGTGTATTCGCAAGGCAAGAAAATATTTCGCATTACCGAGAAATTTCCACTTGCTTGGTATATGCAATCAGAGCAGCTCGGCAACCAATTCGCATCAGCAGAACTATCAACTTTAGTCAGTGGGATTTGACCAATGAAAAACACCGATACAGCAGAAGCTTTACCACAAAGCAAGTTAAATATAGACGAATTAACACCGACAATTCCTCATATCGCGTTTGATAGTGAGGATGGACAGACGTTTTTCTGGGGTGAAGACTTTCACCTAATTATTGAATCCTTGTCCAAAAAATACGGCGACATTTATTCTGTAGAGACAGCAAAAGGGCCGATTGTGGCGCTCAATGGCTATCAATATATTAAAGAGGCGCTGGTAGCGCAGAATGATGTGTTTAACGTGCGCGCAGATTACGAAATTCTACAAATCGCCCCACAAAAACACTTTCTAGAATTAGAAGCGGGTGAGCAATGGCAAGTGCATCGTAAAGTATTCGCAAATGCCATGCGAGAATATTTCTCTACTCGTTGGGATCAGATTGAATCTTGGATGACCACGGAGGTCAATGACATAGCAGAAGTCTGGAAAGCACAGGGGGATATCGCGTTTGACCCGAATAGGGAAGTGTCACTAAAACTTGCTAGTTTCTTACATAAAGTCATGTTTGATGACCGTTTTGGTGAGTTTGAAGTGAGTATCTTTGATGAGAAAAGTTTAAGCTGGTTGCCTAATGGATTTATCAATAGTACTCGCCATGAACTGATGCCAAAGGACTTGCAAGAGCAGTATTACGACCAATATGGTGATGCAATTGAGAAATTTAGTTCTAACCTAAATGGTCTTGATCAGTATGTCTCATTCAATGTCAACCGACGCAAAGAGGATTATGTGGCAGGAGAATATCGCGATTTGTGTGATTATCTATTTGCCGCAAATGCCAGTGTTGATGATGACACAAAAGCGGCCCTTAACATTGGTGAAAAGGAAATTGTTGTTGGTTCTTTGACTCAGGTTGCTGGTGCTGGTGGCGGTGTAGGCGCGTTTGCGATGCGTTGGGCGCTACTTTATTTAGCTGCATATCCGGAATATCAAGCGCGCGTGCAAAAAGAATTAGACGAAGTCGTTGGACGTAATGAGGTACCACTGAACAAACACAAAGCTGAATTACCTTATACACAAGCTTTTATTGCTGAAGTGCTGCGCCATTGTTCTATCACGTCCATGCCGGCTGCGAACTATGCGACCAGCAAGGATACCTTGTTGGATGGTTACTTTATTCCTGAAGGCACACCTTTGGTGATTAATAACTACAGTATTACACGTGATGAAACTCTGTGGGAAAACCCAGATGAGTTTATTCCTGAGCGTTTTTTAGATGACAATGGCGAGTTGAGTAAGAAGCAGCAGGGTAAGGCGTTTCCATTTGGATTAGGCCAGCGACGTTGTTTAGGCGAGCATTTTGGTAAGTATATTATTCATACTTTGTTTGCGCAGTTGGCACATAAGTTTGAATTTTCAATTCCTAAGGGTAAAACAGCAAATTTAAAAGCGATTTCTGGGGTGTTTTTAGTACCAGAAGAAGTAGAGATAAAAGCTAAAGCGAGATTTTAGTCGCTGAAAAAACAATTTGTAAACTGATAAAAAGCCACCAGTTTTTGGTGGCTTTTTGAGTGTAATTTCGGATAAATTAATAGGTATAAGGAAGCTAAACAGGAAGTCTATGATGGAGTTTTCGATTAATCGTTTTGAAAGTTCTTTGGGTATTTTTCAAGTAGTCGGTAACTGTCAGCCTCCAGATAAGATTGAAGTCTTGAAGCTAAAAATAATGAGCACTGATGGGTGGGTTCTGATGGACATGCATCAAGCCATGACACAAAAGGTAATTACTCAGTTAACTCTGGAGTTACGAGAGCACCCTAAATTGGGAAGTCTATAAGACTCCCCAATCGACCGTATTCATAACTATTTAGCTGAGTCTTGCGACTGTATTTACAATACTATCCACTTGCTGGTTAATTTCATTGATGGTGGTGTTAAGCTCTTCGATAAGAACGACACCTGAGGCTACTTGCTCAGCGCTTTTTCTCATTGAGGCGGAGGCTTCTGAAGAATGTGCCAAGTTTGCTTTGACAACATCGGCGATTTCAATCGTTGAACTACTCGTTCTTGCTGCAAGTTGACGTACTTCATCGGCAACAACAGCAAACCCTCTGCCTTGCTCACCAGCCCTCGCTGCTTCAATAGCGGCATTGAGTGCCAGTAAATTGGTTTGCTCTGCAATGGCGCTAATGGTAGATACAATATTACTGATCTGGTCTGATTGTTTGTTCAAAGCTTCAATTTTTGTCAATGCCGTATTCATGTCACCGCTCAATATTTGCATAAGTTCAATGACACCTGTGACAGACTCTGAGCCTATTTGAGCAGCGCTATCAGCAAGGCTTGAGGCATGACCAACATCTTCTTGCGTTTGGCGTGTACCGACAATACGCTCGGTGATATCAGAGGCAAATTTAGTTACCTTAATGACTTTGCCATTTTTGTCGATGATAGGGTTGTAGCTAGCTTCAAGCCATAACTCGCTACCCAGTTTATTTTTCCTTTCAACTTGACCACTGAAATAGTGCCCAGCAGCTAACTGGCTCCAAAGCGCAGTGTAGTCACGAGACTGAACGATATGCTCTGGGCAAAACAAGCTATGGTGTTGACCTTTAATTTCGTCTAAGCGGTAACCTGTTGCTGCCAAGAAATTATCGTTGGCACTGAGCACATTGCCTGAAGTATCAAATTCTATGACTGCCATTGAACGGTATAGTGCATCAATCAGGTTTTGTTGAGATACAGCTGTATGTTCACGCTTAGTGACATCAGAAGCAAATTTGATGATCTTAACTAACTGACCATCGATATTAAAAACTGGGTTGTAGCTGGCTTCAAGCCAAAGCTGTTTTCCAGAGCGAGTGAAACGTTCTATGGTGCCAGAAAAAAACTCGCCTCTATTTAGGTTTTGCCAAAGATGTTGGTAATCTACCGAACTAGTATATTGCCTGTCACAAAAAATACGGTGATGCTTACCAACTAACTCATCTAATTCGTATTCCATTACTTTGAGGAAGTTATCATTTGCTGTAATGATTTTTCCATCGGGGGTGAACTCAATGATAGCAGTAGATCGCCCTACAGATGCTAGCGTTTGCTCAAATGCTTGTTTCTCACTCGTGACTTGATCAAGCGATTGCTGCAGTGCCTTTCTTTCTTTGCTAAATCTAAACATTGATGTTCAAAATCCTCAAGGTAATTATTTAGGATTGTCGAATTATTGTTATATGCAAGTGAAAGTCAATTAGTATGTTTAAATATCATGAATTAGTATGTATTTTGTACCTTTTATGGTTTGTTTTTATGTATAATGTTAATATAAAACAATAACTTGTTTGTTTATGGATATTGTTTGAATTAGATTGATTTTATGTCACTAAAGAAAGCTGTTAGAGATTTAAGATGTTGCTTTTTGTGTATTTTATTGAACATGTGAGTGTTTTTTAACAAAATATATTAAATAATTTTTAATGGTGAAGTGCTGTATGTGTTTTATGCAAGGAAAGGGAGCTCACAAATAAATTTGGGTGGGCTGGTACATTAAATCTCTTTAGATGCCTGATATTGTTGAAATTAGTACAAGATAAGTGGTAAAAATCATTAGCAAATAAAAATAATAAATGGAGATTATGATGCGGTTCAGCTTTATATTTTTGGCACTCGTTTTATCGTTTGGTACGCATGCAATTGATACACCAGAAAAAGCGGTTAGTTCATTGTTTGAAGCACTTTCACATGCTGCAAAAGAAAAGCCCAATATCCCGATGTTAAAAAAGCTATTTCACCCCGAGGCAAAAGTTTATGGTGTTCACTTTACCAAAGACAGCCCGAATTTGATGGCCATTTCCAGTACCGAATTTATTAAACTACTTGATAAAGTGCCTGAAAAGGGGTTTTACGAATGTGAGGTGGTTAGAAAAGTGCAAACATATGATCGTTTTGCACAAGTATACAGCGTGGCAGAAACTCGGTTTAATAGAGAGCAGAAGCAGCCTGACTTTACAGGGGTAAATAGCATTCAGCTCTATAAACACGATAATGAATGGCAGATACTATCCTTGTACTATCAGATAGAAAGCCCTAGTAATCCCATAAACTTAGAAGACGCTATAAGTGGGGCGTGCTTGTAATTAGAGCCAAGAGCACCATAAGGCTTAACAGTGTTTCATTTCATTGTTGAGCCAGTCGGTAAATATTTTAAGTCGTGCCAGCCTGGGAGAATTTGTATCGTAGACAAAATATCGCTTAACTTTATTTGGATGCGGCAGTTTGTAGGGAATAACTAGGGCGCCACAATCCAATTGTTCTTGACATAAGTAAGGGGCCGCCAGTGTAACACCGTGGCCACTAGAAACCGCACTAATTGCCATATCGGTCGAGTTTACTTTAGTCCAAAGAGTGTGATGCTCAATCCCTTTCACCCCAGCTACTTTAAACCAACTAGGCCAATCGTATGGGCCTGCATGAGTTAAAGTGACTATATGTTGGGATAATAGATTGGCAGGGTTATTTAAATTTAGTTGTTTCGCCAAGCTATTTGAGCAGATAGGGTAAACCGGTGACTCGCCAAAATAATCGCAGTTAAAATTATCCGGTGTATGTTGTTCAACCGTGGTACCAAATCGAATTGCTAAGTCTATATGCGTCTGTTTTAAATCGACAAAATTTGCAGATGAAGAGACGTTAATTTGAATATTCGGGTAACGATTTGTAAAGCCCTGCAATCTTGGCATCAACCAAAGTGAAATAAAAGCCTGCGTAGAGGTGATAGTCAACTCACCATCAATACCTTCATTTTGAACTTGGTTTATTCCTTTATTTAATATCGTGAGCCCTTTTTGAGCATGTTCGAATAGTGCTGCTCCTTGTTGAGTCGGCAGCATTCGTTTTCCTTTGCGTACAAACAAGCGGGTATTGAGCAAGGCTTCGAGTTGACGTATTTGCTGACTGACAGCAGCTTGAGATATACATAATTCCTGTGCTGCTAGGCTGTAGCTATTGTGTCGTGCTGCACATTCAAACGTGACTAGCAGGTTGATATTTTTAAACACGTAAAGTTGATAATTCTTGAATTTATCTTTGTATTATAAGCAGGGCTTATAGTAAAAGTCGATTTTCATCGTTGGTCTTTTTTAATTAAGGTTGCAAAAATGCAGCTATTGAACACGCATTAATACAATTAATATAAGACAAGGAGATAATGATGATTGAATTTAAACAGCTTCATCAACAGAAGGCACCACTTTTATTGGCAAATGTTTGGGATGCAACAAGTGCAAAATGTGCTGAGCAAGCTGGCTATCAAGCAATTGGTACCTCTAGTGCAGCACTGGCTGCGGTGCTCGGTTACGAGGATGGAGAGCATATACCGTTCGAAGAGTTATTGTTTGTTGTTAAAAGGATCGCGGCATCTAGCCGATTGCCTTTAAGTGTCGATTTTGAGTCTGGCTTTAGCACAGAGCCGCATATTATCGCCAATCACATTCAGCAATTGGCTGAGCTGGGGGTTGTGGGGGTTAATATTGAAGATAGTCGAGTAAAAGATACGCGAATATTGTGTGACAAAGATGGCTTTGCAACCTTGTTGCAGGGCGTACGTGCTGAGCTTGCTGCGCGTGAGGTGCCTATGTTTATCAATGTACGCTGTGATGCGTTTTTGCTTGGCGTTGAGAATGCGTTAAATGAGGCACTGAGTAGAGCAAGCAGCTATCAAGCAGCTGGCGCTGATGGGCTCTTTTTCCCATGTATTTACCATGAACAAGATATTACTCAAGTCGTTGAGGTAACATCACTGCCGATAAATGTGATGGCTGTCCCATCTTTACCTGACATAGAAAGATTGACACAACTTGGTGTTAAGCGAATTAGCACGGGCAATTTCGCGCAGATAGCAATGAATGAGGAGTTGAGTGCAAAGTTGTCGCAAATTAAATTGCAAGGTAGTTGCTCTATGCTTTTTGAGTGATGTTACTTTTAGCAGCACTGTTATGAAAGCGGTTCACTTGATTGCATATTAGAGTGGCGAGTTATGTCACACATCGTCACTCCCAAACGACTAAAATCTTGGTTGGAAGGGGATACTGCGTATAGGATATTTGAATCATCTTTAAAAGTAGAACGGCTCAAAATATTGATTGAGCTTTTACCATGCAAAAGAGCATACATGTTACTGTGCTCTATTTTCCAAGCGCAAATCTTCTCGATTTCAGGGTTATTCGCTTGTGTGATTTTTACGACATTTGACGCTAAGGATAAGTCCATGTAGCTTTTTTGGCTGTGAGCTATTTTGTAATAAAAGGCACTGCAGTCTTTGCTACAGGGTATAAGCTCAAAAACAACCGCATTTTTGATTAAGCCATTGGCATAAAATAAGCCAGACATTTCATTACTAACTGTTATATAGCCAAAATCTTGACTTTGAGTTACTAGTTTTAAGTGTTGTTTGCTCATGCTGTATTACCCGCAGTGATCTGACATCATCTGTATGGCACTCTCCTAAACTCATGTTAATAAGACGAACGCCTTGATGAGAACATTAGTGATACTTTATTGAGTAAATATGACATTAGATCAAAACTTATATGTTGCTAAGAATAAGTTCTGGCAGAGTTTGTCTTATTATAAATATAACTTCTTACTTCCTCCATAATTTGTTGATAACGTCATCTTATCCATTTAAAAGGCAGCAAACACAGCAACTAGCAGAACAGTGCTCTGAGCAGTAAATATTTACTTTTGAATGGCTCAATAAATGCATAAATTTCCATGATAGATTTTTTTAATCGAAAAAATACGCAAGCTAAAACTGAGGTGTTTTCAATTAAGTTTGGGATCAAAGAGGCTAAAGATGTAACTCCATGAGTAGTTTTTGAGCCTATATCCAGCTAGTAATAAAGTCTCATATTGTGAATTTTGCTAAAGAAATCACGTATTTTTCCGATAAATTTAGTAATAATAGCAACTTGTGCTATTTCGGCATTAAATGCGTTTACAATCATTCATAATTTGCCTAAAAAGCGGCCGATTTTAACTTAACATTGTAAGAGCGATGTGCTGAAATGGGTGAGGATGCATAAAAAAAAGTAAAATATGCAAGAGTATGTAGGAAGGAAGTGATGTCGTTGTTTAGTTTTGATGAGGAATCTGGGTATGTTTCTATGAAGGAACATCCTGCGCACTCGGGTTTTCCCGCTAGTGCTGCACAGCTAGTTGAGCTGCTAGAGCAATCTTCTTATGCCGACTTTGATATCATTCATGCCAACATAGGTCAATTATTCTCTCCTTCAGACGATAGAGACAAAGATGTCCTGATCGTTGCAAGAGCAGTCGACGCTTCCATTACTGTACGTGTAGAAGAAAATAACATGTTAGCAGAAGCTAGATTAACCACTGCCAGAGGTGGAAAGTTAATCACGATTGATGAAGCAAGAGATGCTTTGACCAATGCAGGTGTGGTAAAGGGTATAAATGAGAGAGCGCTCGATACGTTTTTAGGTCAACAATTTGAGCAATCTCCCGGTAGTGTGTTTTCGGGAATAGTTGCCCATGGTGTGCGAGCGAAAGATGGCACTGACGCTCGTTTTGTTCGGTTGTGTATGACTGCTCAAGATCGTGTACTTAGCCCCCAAGAAAAGTCGGGTGGCAAAGTGGATATGCGAGACCTAGGAGCAATCATTACAGTTAAACCAGGTAGCCCGCTTATGAAAAGGGTTCCACCAACACCAGGAGAGGAAGGCTTTTCTGTATTTGGTGATGTGCTAGAACCAAAACCAGGTAAAGACTTTGCGTTACAGGTATCTGAAGGGACAAAGATAAGTCCAGATGATCCTAATTTACTTATTGCTGACGCGAAAGGTGTTCCTGTGGCTGTGCCTCGCGGTATGCGTGTTGATGATGTTTTATGTTATGACAACGTGGACGTAACGACAGGGCATATTGAGTTCGATGGCAGTGTGGTTGTCAGTGGTGATGTTAAAGATGGCATGAGAATAAAAGCGTCTGGTGATATTACGGTGATTGGCTTTGTTGAGTCTGCACAGTTAGAAAGTGAAAGTGCTGTGACTGTAATGCTGGGAGCAATAGGGCGTAAACGAATAGAAGGCGAGGATTTTTCTTGTATCATTAAGGCTAAGCGCACAATTTCAGTTGGATATGGACAATATTGCCATATAGAGTCAGAGCAGGATCTATTTATTGAGCGTCAAGCTTTACATTGTGACTTAAAGTCGAAACGACTAATCAGAGTGGGCAAGGGTGATACTCCTCGCGGAAAATTGATTGGTGGCAATGTGTATAACGCGATGCGCATTGAAGCAGGTGAAGTTGGCGCGCCGTCTGGGACAAGAACACGTATTGTACTTGCCCAAGATTGGTATGATTTGAAGAAAAAAGAAAAGGAATTTAAAGAACTTGATAAGCTGCTATCAGACAAGATACTCGCTGTAAAACGGGCGCAAATTAAAGCGAAAAAGACACCAGCTTCAGATAAGCGAGATAATTACCTGAAAAAACTGGCCGTTACAGAACAACGTCTTGATACACACTACAAGCGTAACGTCCGAAATTGTAAGTTAGTTGCGCAAAAGTTATTGCGGTTGATTAAATTGAGTCGTGTAAAAGTGAATGAGCTAATGCATCCGGGTATAGAGTTGACTATCGCAAAAGATAGTCGGTCTTTTTCCAGAATTTACCCACCTCATTCTGTTAAGTTAGACGCTGGGAAAATTACCCAGGAGTTTCAAAATTAAAAAAAGCAGCCTAGGCTGCTTTTTTTAATTTTAATTAAGCGTTGCTTAATCCTGCTCAGTACTACTCGACTCTTCGCTTTGAGGCAGTGGCCACCCACCTAGCGCTTGCCATTTATTGACAATGTAGCAGAATAATTCAGCTGTGCGTTCAGTGTCATAAAGTGCAGAGTGTGCTTGAGAATTATCAAATTCTATTCCGGCAGCTCGACATGCTTTCGCAAGCACAGTTTGACCTAATGCTAGTCCTGACAAAGAGGTGGTATCGAAGCTAACGAAAGGGTGAAAAGGTGTGCGTTTGATATTATTACGCTCAATTGCCGCATTCAAAAAGCCATGGTCAAACGCTGCGTTGTGAGCAACAATGACTGAGCGCTGACATCCAGCATCTTTTTGTGCTTTTCTGACAGCTTTGCAGATTTCTTTGATTGCTTCGCTTTCTTCTACTGCACCACGCAGCTCAGAGAAAGGATCAATGCCGTTAAACTCTATGGCAGATTGCTCAATGTTAGCCCCCTCAAAAGGCGCAACATGAAAATGAATGGTTTTATCAATGCTGAGCTCACCTTGGCTGTCCATTTTTAATAAACTGACCGCAATCTCAAGCAAGGCGTCAGTTTCTTTATTGAAGCCTGCTGTTTCAACATCTATTACTACGGGGAAAAAGCCTCTGAAGCGTTTTGCGAATAGGGTTTGCTCTTGTTCTGCCATGATTAACTTGGATTTCTAAAATTAGCCGCCTATTATACTGATCATAAGGCAAGATGCTAATTAGGATCGGGTGAACAAGCAGATATTTTTAGTTTCTGTCGATTTATTGTCTCGAAAGACGGTATGTTTATTGCTTTAATGTATCTTGAAATATGATTTAGGCACTAAAACGATGGCCTATTTAGTTGTTCATAGGCTTGGAGAAGCAAAGTGAGTTTACATTTCAATATCTTAGCGACGGTTATTACATGTGTGTTTGCGACAAGTGCACACAGTGCAATGCGGCAATATAGTGCCTCCGTTGATAACTCCAAGTGGATGGTAGATAGAACGACACGGCTATCTTGCACACTTTCTCATGATGTTCCATATTACGGCGAAGCTATTTTTAGCGCGACTGCAAGCAAAAATAAAGATCTGACCTTTAATCTTGATATGGTTATTCGACCTGAAGACTATGATTTTGCAGGGCTTGAATCTGTGCCACCAAGTTGGCGTGCAGGGCTTCCTGCGCGTTCTATGGGGGAGATGGCTTTACTCAAAAAATTTGACGGAGAACTGTCTAATCCAGTTGCTTGGGAAATGCTCACAGAGCTTGAGAAAGGCTATCAACCTACCTTTTACTATCAAGATTGGAATAACAAACATGATCAAATTGCCGTTTCTCTCTCGTCTGTAAATTTCAAAAAATCATATTGGGACTTTTTACAGTGCAGAGACAACTTGTTGCCGTACAGTTTTGAAGACATTGCATTTGTGGTGATGAACTATCGCAAGAATTCGAGCGATTTGACTAAGTCATCACGCAAGCGACTGGATATGATTGGAGAATACTTAAACAATGATCCAGACATTGATTCAATTTATATTTCAGCTTACTCCGATAGCTATGGTGGTAAAAACGTCAATTTGAATCTATCTAAAAAGCGCGCAATGGCGATAAAAGAGTATATGGCCAGTAAGGGTGTACCGGCTGAAAAAATAATGACGGATGGCTTTGGTGAAAAGCGTCATGTTGCGATAAACACGACACCGATAGGGCGTGAAGCGAACCGTCGAGTGATAATACAAATTTCCAAGCCCTAATAGTGGGCTTGGTAGTATCAGTTCTTTCAATGCTTAGATCTTATTCCTGATCATATCTCTGATAACTAAACGGGCAGGATGCAGTGCCTCGTGAACACGTTCGCTAAATGGCAAAGGCTCTTGGGTTAAACTTGCAACTAGATGCTCCGTCACAAGCGGTGCAGTGCAAAGCCCTCTTGCTCCAAATCCGGTAACTACATGAAGCCCTTCATGAGGTAAGTTTTGGGCTTTAAAGTCATAGAACTTGCCTCTTTTGATATTCTCATACGCCTGCAGCAAATCATGTTTGTCTTGGACTTGCCCAATCATAGGTGTATGGTCGTTAAAACAGCACCTTACAGCAGCTTTAGCGCTTTCAATTGAGCCTAAACTCTTATCGAAGTCAGTACCTTGATAAAAGCCAGCAAGTTGTTCGCGGTTGGTGATGTTATCTTGTTCAGTGACTTCTCTTGATTTACTATGTTTTTCAAAAGTTGCGCCCATGCAATGTAGGCCATTGTGGCTCGGAGTAAAGTAGCCTTTATGGCAAAGT
The DNA here is from genome assembly GCF_030125375.1 of Pseudoalteromonas umbrosa. Taxonomy (GTDB): domain Bacteria; phylum Pseudomonadota; class Gammaproteobacteria; order Enterobacterales; family Alteromonadaceae; genus Pseudoalteromonas; species Pseudoalteromonas umbrosa. The sequence continues at coordinate 504,257 of NZ_JASJUU010000001.1, forward strand.
ACTGTAGCTAGTTTAGATGAGGCGTCTCCTTCGTTGATATGAGAGACTTGTCCGCGGACGCCGTGAATACCAATGTCTTTCGTTTGCTCAAATCGGTCTGAGTGTTCACCTGCGCAAATAAATACATCTGAAAATGGACCGAATTGACCTTCGTTTGTCGTCAGGTACCAACCATCTTCTTTCTTATCTAGCTTTTCTACATGTGTATTAAAGTGACACTGACTAGCTTGAAGATCTTGTGCTGCATTAAAAACAGCTTTAGTGAGTTCTGGCGGGCTTACCCATCCTCCAAGTTCAATAAATAGTCCACCGTAAGGCGTATCAATATTGGCAATTTCTTGAGCTTCATTTTGATCAACTGCTTTTATCAGCTGTTTTGGAAAAATTTTGCTTTGTGAAACTTTGCTATGCTGTGTCTTTTTACTGTCGTTGATGCTTTGTAATAGGACACCGCACCATTGATGGTCAAAGTGGTAGCCAGCATTGAGAAGTTGGTCGTAAAAGCGTCTGGCATATAAAAAGCTATGCGCATAAAACTCAGATGGGATCCCAAACTCACTTTGTAAGTTTGGATAAACGGCACCTTGCAGGTTGTGTGAGGCACCTTGGGCATGTGCGGCATCTTCGCAAAATAGCTTTGTTTTGATGCCGCGTTTTGCTAAATGATATTGCAAACAGCTACTTGCTATACCGCCACCGATAATTGCAACATTGGATAGCTCAGCCTGGTTTTGCTGATAGTACAATGGAGTCGTTGCCTGTTCGGTCGTCGTATTAAGCTTACCAACAACCATTTCTCGTTTGCGGCCATAACCTTTGACTTTCTTACACTCAAATCCTGCGCTTTGTAAGCCTCTACGAACAAAACCAGCAGCGGTGAAAGTTGCAAATGTTGCGTCTTTTTGGCTCAAATGTGCCATTGAGTCAAAAAGTGATTGTTGCCACATATCAGGGTTTTTGCTCGGAGCAAAGCCATCCAAATACCAGGCATCAACAATGCCTTTGCTCTGATAAGCTATTTGGGGCATGGAATCTTGAACATCTCCAAACCAAAGATCCAAAATAACGCGACCTTGCTCAAACTCAAGTCTGTGGCAGCCTTGCAGCGCAAGCGGGTATTGCTCACACAGTTGCTCAGATAGCGATGTTAATCCGGGCCAAGCTTTTAATGCCAGCTTTAAGTCGTCGAGTTTAATGGGATATTTTTCAAAAGACATAAAGTAAAGGCGTTCAGCAGCGAGACTCTCTGCTTGTTTAAAGCGAGCCCACGTATTTAAAAAATTCAGCCCTGTGCCAAATCCAGTTTCTGCGATCACAAAGTGCTTTCTTGGGTGATTTGTGAGTCTTGTTTGCAGTTCATTTTGTTCGAAGAAAACATAATTTGATTCAGCTAACCCGTCGTCATTGGAAAAATAAACGTCGTCAAAGTTGTCGGCAACAGGGGTACCTGAATCATTAAAGTGGATTTGTGCGTTACTTATCATATAAATACGTTGGTATAATGCTTATTGATTACTGGTATTTTACTGCTTTTATTTGCATTAGTCCGTTGCAATTTCACAAATATCAGTTCAGAGTACGTGTGTACGCTGGAAAGCTGACCACTTGATCAGTATTTTACGCGTAGAATACACCTAAATTTTTTAAGTTCTAAGGGAATTACCCATGAGAAGAGCCGTAATTACGGGGATCGGTGTTGTTTCAAGCATCGGTAACAACAAGCAAGAAGTATTAGAATCTTTGAAAGCGGGTAAAAGTGGTATTGCTTTTAACCAAGAGTTTGCTGACATGAATTTGCGTAGCAATGTATCGGGCAAAATTGATATTGACGTAAAAGCGTTAGTTGACCGTAAGGCACATCGCTTTATGGGTGATGCAGCTGCCTATTCATATATTGCGATGGCACAAGCTATCGAAGACTCCGGTTTAGCTGAAGATCAAGTTTCAAATGAACGTACTGGCCTTGTAGTTGGTTCTGGTGGTGGTTCTTCTAAATACCAAGTAGAGGCTGCTGATATTTTACGTGAGCGCGGTGTTAAGCGCGTTGGTCCATACATGGTACCGCGTACTATGGCGAGCACAACATCAGCATGTCTAGCAACGCCTTTCAAGATTAAAGGTGTAAACTATTCAATTAGCTCGGCTTGTGCAACATCAGCACACTGTGTTGGTCACGCGGTTGAGCAAATTCAGCTTGGTAAACAAGACGTTATTTTTGCAGGTGGTGGTGAAGAACTTCACTGGACACTGGCAATGGAATTTGACGCGATGGGCGCGCTATCAACTAAGTACAACGAAGAGCCAGAAAAAGCGTCGCGTACATATGATGCAAACCGTGACGGTTTTGTTATCTCTGGTGGTGGCGGTATCATGGTGATTGAAGAGCTTGAGCATGCACTTGCTCGTGGCGCACACATCTATGGTGAAATCGTAGGTTACGGCGCGACTTCTGATGGCTACGATATGGTTGCTCCATCAGGTGAAGGCGCAGTTCGTTGTATGAAGCAAGCAATGGCAACAGTTGAAGGCGACATTGATTATTTGAATACGCACGGCACATCAACACCTGTAGGTGATGTGAAAGAGCTAGGTGCAATTCAGGAACTATTCGGTGATAACTCTCCTGCGATTAGTGCAACCAAAGCAATGACTGGCCACGCGCTAGGTGCTGCGGGCGTACATGAAGCAATTTATTCAGTACTTATGCTTGAAAATAACTTCATCACTCCATCAATTAATATTGACGAGTTAGATGAAGAAGCAAAAGGCTTAGACATTGTAACTGAGCGTCGTGATGTTGAATTAAACACTGTGATGTCAAACAGCTTCGGCTTTGGCGGCACAAATGCAACACTTGTTGTTCAAAAATACAAAGGTTAATTGTTTAAATTAGCTATTTTTTGAAAGCCCGAAAGGGCTTTTTTTATATCTAAATTATTATATTCATTAATCCTCATTAATATTCATCTCTCTGCACATCATCAGTTTATAAATATATTTATCGCGACTTTTTATCTTATTGAATAAAAAATTTTGCTGTGCTAAAAAATATGCGTACATATACGGTGTACGTAGTTATAAAAGGGATAATTATGGAAGATATATACGAAGTAGATGTTGATGGAGATGGTATCAGTGATGGTGTAGTCGCTGACTTGGACGGCGATGGTTATATTGATACTGTGGGCGTTGATCAAGACGGTGATGGTTATATTGATACTGTTGCGATGGATACAGATGGAGATGGCTATGTAGATACCGTCATGGTTGATGAAGACGGTGATGGCTTGGTTGATACTATTGCGATGGATACAGATGGTGACGGCATTATTGATACTGTGGCTGTAGATACCGACGGTGATGGGGTAATTGACGTTGTCGCTATGGATCTCGATGGTGACGGTGATATAGATGCAGTGATCGCTGATACTGATTTTGACGGTGAAGCGGATACCATGATTGTTGAAGATGATGGGTTTGACGATTATTAATTATTAAAGGGATTTAACTATGTTTAATAAAATAAAAGAAACAGCAGCAAAAAACTTTACTGATGAAGAAGGGAATAATCAATTGGGAGTTAACTTAAAAGAAAAAGGCGAGGGCTTAACTGCTTCTATTAAACAAAAAGCGACAGATGCGAAAGATAATATCAAAGATATATCTGTTATGAACAAAGTAAAAGAATTCACTAAAGCATCTGTAAAAACAGTTGAAGATATTGATAACGATTTACTGTCGAGTAATTCGCAGTATGAAATTAATAACTTTAGAGTTTCCGCGACGGCCGGTGTTACAGCTGGTATGACTTTAGATATTCACTTTGTTAAAAACCAAGGAGCGAAGGAAATTGCTCAAAAAGCATCACGGTTTTTGATAGTGATTAACCCAGATACTGGTAGCAAAATTCAAGTACCACGCAGTGCATTAGTGAATAAAGAAACAGCTAAAATTAAAGATCCAAAAACAGATGCTGTATTAACAATTGATGCAAAAACTGGTGCGATATTGGCCTAGTGATAAAGTAGGTAATCATATACAGCCTAAGCGCTAGGCTGTATATTAAATGTGTTAAACCTTATGCTTCATGAGCCTTTCTTTATCGCGAGACCAGTCTCTGTCTTTGATGTCTGCGCGCTTGTCATGCATTTTCTTACCTTTTGCTAAGTGAAACTCTAATTTTACCCAACACTTTTTCCAGTACATTGCAGTAGCGACTAATGAGAAGCCATCACGCTCTGTGGCACCGATTAATCTGTCTATTTCACGCTTATTGAGAAGTAGCTTACGATAACGAAGCGGATCGCAGATAACATGTGTAGAAGCACTGTTTAAAGGCTGGATTTGCGAACCAAGCAAAAAGGCTTCACCGTCTTTTAGATGGATATAAGTTTCTGAGATATTCACTTTACCTGCTCGGATACTTTTAACTTCCCAGCCTTGTAGTTCCATACCTGCTTCGAACTTATCGTGTAAAAAATACTCATGACGCGCCTTTTTATTTAACGCGATGGTATTGCTTGTTGATTTATTTGATTTTTTCTTTGCCATAATGGCTTAGTCTACCTACAAATCGAATTGGAAAACAGTGTTATTTAATTTATCTGCGATATTTTCGCTCACAGTGGCGCTGCAAACAAGATAAATCTTGAAAAGCTTGGTAAAATTGGGCCAGTAAAGTTTGGAGATTGTATGCCACAAGTAGAAAAAAGTGCATTGGTGATGTACAGCACACAAGAAATGTTTGATTTAGTCAATGACGTAGATGCGTATCCTGATTTTCTGCCCAATTGCTCAGGTGCAAAAGTACTAAGTAGTTCAAATGATGAGATGACAGCAAGCTTAGAAATATCAAAAGCGGGACTGACCAAGTGGTTTACGACAAAAAATCAGTTTGAAGGTAATCGAGTGAAAATGCAGCTGGTAGATGGCCCATTTAAATCACTACAAGGTTATTGGGAGTTTATTGAGTTAGATGAGCAAGCCTGTAAGGTTAATTTAAAACTGGAATTTGAATTTGCAAGCAAACTTATTGAGTTGGCTTTTGGTAAGGTATTCAACGAAGTGGCAAAAAATATGGTCACTGCGTTTACACAGCGTGCAAAGTCTGTTTACGGGGTTAGATAAATGATAAAGGTTGAAGTTGTTTTCGCACTACCTGAAAAAGCGACCAGTTTAACTGTAGATGTGGCTGAGGGCACTTCTGCTGAACATGTAGTAATGCAATCGGGTATTTTGGAAAAGTGCCCAGAGATTGACCCAACTGATCTAAGCTTAGGTATTTGGAATAGAACTGTGAAGTTACACCAAGTAGTTAAAGAAGGTGACCGAATAGAAATATATCGACCTTTAATTGCTGATCCTAAAGAAGCTAGGCGTCGCAGAGCGGACAAAGCAAAAGAAGAAGGCAGAGCAAATAAGATCACGGGTGGTCGGGCTTAACTCCCATTACTTGATAAAAAGCCACGCATTTGCGTGGCTTTTTCACTCTAGATAGTTAGCCTATCTTATCTTCGCCTTGTTCATGGGCTGCTTTCTCGTCAGCTAAGTCTTCTTTTAACTTTCGAATTTTTAAGCCAAGTTCTTGTCCCCTGTGCCTGGCGTAATAGGTGCAGCCAATAAACATCGCAGAGGCAAAAATTAACTCCAAAACTATCCATAGCAGCTCATCGGTTGCTACCCAAAGCAAAGTGAGACCATGTATAAAGTATATAATGACAATGAAGTTAGCCCATGCAAAGGTGTAAGGTTTATCTTGTATAATGCCTTTTAATGGCAGTAACAAAGGCAGAATATAAATCGTAAATACAAAGCCTGTACTATAACCTTCGCTAGGAGAGGCTATAAACAACCATATCGGCATTAACAATAACAAGCCAAAATATCCGAATAATGCGAGTCTATGGAACTGCTTTGTTTTTGGTTGTTTGGGGATCTGACTCATAATAACTTACTAGCCACTTTGTAGAGCCGAACGGCGACCGCTCGACAGATTTTTACTTCGGTTTCAGTTAACTGGGCACTATTGTCTAGACCTGCAACATGTGTTGCGCCATAGGGCGTACCACCACTTTCAGTAGAAAGTAATTCAGGCACATCATAAGGTACTCCCATTAACATCATGCCATGATGTAGTAAGGGGAGTGATAGGTTTAAAAGTGTTGCCTCGTTACCGCCATGCATGCTGCTTGATGATGAAAAAACACAGGCTGGTTTGTCAATTAGTTGACCTTTTAACCACAAATCGCTGGTTGTTTCCCAAAAAGTTTTTGCTTGTGCTGCCATCATGCCAAAACGTGTTGGTGTGCCAAATGCTAGGCCATCACATTCTATAAGGTCTTGTTTAGTGACCACGATGTCATGAGGGTGTTTTTGAACAAATGTGCGTAAACGCACAGTAGCACCTTGTGCGCTCAGTGTATCGGCGATTTCATTGGCCATAGACTCTACAGAACCATGGCTTGAATGATATAAAACTAAAATAGTTGGCATATATTAGATAATGTCTAGCACTGATTCAGGAGGACGTCCAAGCGCTGCTTTGTCGCCTTTAACAACAATAGGACGCTCAATCAGCTTTGGGTTATCCAGCATAGCTTGTCTTAAAGTCGCTTCATCGCTTTCTTTATTCAGACCAAGCTCTTTGTATATTGCTTCTTTATTTCGTACTAATTGGTGTGCAGAATCAAAACCTAACTTGGATATAAGAGTGTTTAAGGTTTCTGAATCAATAGGTGTTTTTAAATACTCAACTATTTCAGGCTGAATTGAGTTTTCTTCCAACAAAGCAAGTGTTTGTCTTGATTTAGAACAGCGTGGATTATGATAAATAGTGACTGACATAATGAACCTTTTAAAACGGTGACCAATAATCTTATTGGTAATTGTAACTGAATGATTTCAGTGTGCCTATCCTCTGTGCCCACAGGTTGCATAACCGTTAAGGGGAGGAAGGCACAGATTGTTATAATTTGGCTAGCTCTTTTTGCATATTTCTATACTTAGCGAGCAGTGCTTTTAAACGCAGTTTTTTAATTTCGTCTTCTTTTTCTATAAAGTTAAGGGCTTTTTGTACTTCGTCCGCAGCTTTCATAAAAGCACCATAGTGAGAAAGTAAACTTGCGCGTGACTCATGATATGCGGCTTTATTTTTACTTAGTTCATAAGTTTCGGTTAAGAGCTGTTTGGCAAGCACATGATTTTGTTTTTCTAACAAGAAAATCTTAAGGAGCTGCTCTGCTTTATCATATTTTTTAGCCTTAATAGCAGTATTTGCTAAGTTTAAGGTGATAACTTGGTTGTTAGGGCGCAGTTTGTGTTTTTGTTCTAGCACTTTTAGTGCAGGTTCAAATTGCTTTTGTCCAATCTTAATATCAGTAAAAACATCCAAGTAAAACAGGTTGTTAGGTTGCTTTTTTAATAAACTATTAATTATTTCTTCCGCTCGATCATATTTCTTCTGATCAAGAAATGAAATTGCAAGTCCATATTCATATTGGCTTTTGTCTAAATCTGAAGTCGTTCTTAAGGTATTCTCGAAATAGGCTTGTGCATCTTGAGAGTCCATATGATAACGCGCAATTACCCGGCTTTTTGCGTATAGAAAATCCGCACTACTGGGCACATACTTCTTTGGGTATTGTTGAGCTCTTAGTCTGACATCGGATACACGTGAGTCTGGCAAAGGGTGCGTGAGCAAAAAAGCGGGGGGCTTATTTTGAAAGCGGACTTGAGCGGCCAATTTAGTTAAAAACTCACTTGCAGCGTAGGGATCATAACCGGCTCTTTGTAGTGTTTGCATCCCAAATCGGTCAGCTTCTTGTTCCGCTTTTCGACTATGTGTAAGCTGGCTTAATGCGGCTTGAGTGCTGTTTGCCGCAAGTATCGCCATACCGGCGTCGGGCGCGACAACTGTTGCGAGAATGCCAGTGATCATACCTGCAATAGTCAATGCGCTATTATCTTGTGCGCTTTGTATGCGCCTTGCTAAATGTCGTTGTGTGACGTGGGCAATTTCGTGCCCGATCACTGAGGCAAGCTGGCTCTCATTATCCGACTGAGCAATCAAGCCTGTATGAACGCCAACATGGCCTCCATAGAATGCAAATGCGTTGATAGCTTTGTTATTTATCCAGAAAAACTTAAAAGGAAATCTTACGTCGTTGGCGCTTGCAACAAGCTTGTTGCCAAGTGATGATAGGTATTCATTAAGTACAGGATCTTGAACAAGCGGTGAACTTGAACGGATCTGCATCATCATTACTTCACCTAACGCTTGCTCTTTCTCAATAGGCAACACTTGTATTGCTGAAGTTCCAAGGTCTGGTAACTTGAAATCCGAAGCTGAACTAACTGATGTGTAGCTTAGTGCGATTGCACACAATGTGGTGACAAGAGCTTTTTTAAATCGCATTCTAATCCTTCTTTATATCTTCACCGAGCATGATCTTAGCTAAATTAAGTTCGTCTTCACAAGCTCGGGCGTCTTTTTCGCATAATTGATAAAAATCTTTTATTGAGACACCATCAACGCTTACAACGTTCAATTCTCTTTTTAATAAAGAGATAGTTTGATGCACAACTTTATGCGCATGCAAGATTAAAGCTTTGTCAGCTATATCGCCTCGTTCAAAATAAAAACGAATAAATTTATGTAACTGGCTAAATCTAATGAGTGATTTCATGGTATGGGGGTCCCACACATTAAACTCAAGATATTTATTGTCTTTTAAATAAGTGTCGACCTTCACATTTCGAGCAATTGGAAAAGCCCAAAGTTCATAGCCCCTATCTGTGAAAGCTTGATGTAAAGTAACTTTAGGGGCGCTGTTACAATGAACAATGCCATTGTTGTCTTCATAGCCATCTAACAGTTGAAGATTCCAATTTCGCTTATCGAGTAGTCTCTTTATAGCATTGTCGAATCCATGCTGAAAGATACCCTCGCTTTCACTGACCGATGATGCGACGAGGTGATAAAATGGCGGAAGCTCACCCCAATTGATTTGCTTTTTGTACCAATTGATTTCTTTTAATGTCGGGTTGGCCGGCAAACTTGCCTTGTTATTTGCTCTTGGCATGTGGTTTCCCGTAAAACTTGTTGTACATATAAGGATAAACCATTGGTAAAATACAAGCTACAGAAAGGCGCTGTAATATGTGCAAAATAGAATATTATTTCTTGCTATTGAGTACATAGGTGCCTTATAAACAAGAGTCGTATCATAGTAGTAAAAACTATAGGTTTATATTTGGTTTCCAATGTTTTAAAAGTGTATAAAATGCTATTTTTTGTTTTAGTATACCTATCCTTTTTGTAACGAGGTGAATGCTTTTGAAATTGGCTAAGGAGCAATGTATTAAAGCAAAAGTCATCGATTTAAGACATTATCGATGCCCACAGTTTTTTGTTCAGTTTAAATGGCAGTTAAAGAACAGCCCAGATAAAAAGGTTTTGTTTGTTTGTACTGATGAGCAAGACCTGTCAGATATTAAGCGGTATTTGTGCAATAACTCCTATCATTGTACCTTTTTTGAAGAAGGTAACTTAAATTACATTGAGGTGTACATCACGGATGTTTGAGTTAATTAAATCTTGGTATCAAGATAAATTTTCGGATCCCGATTCAGTTACGTTGCTATTAATGCTCGTTTTCACAGCGACTATGCTGTATTTCTTTGGTTCATTTGTTATCCCTGTACTTGTTGCTTTAGTTATCGCATATTTACTTGATTGGCCTGTAACTCGGTTGCAAAAGTTAATGCCAAGTCGACTCATGGCAACTAATTTGGTGATGTTGGGTTTTATCGGCGTCGTTCTAGCGCTGTTACTTGTGATTGTGCCTGTTTTATGGTCGCAAGCGAGTAATTTAGTTCAAGAGGCCCCGAGTATGATTGAAAAGGGTAGAGATTACTTGTTACACCTACCTGAAGACTACCCAAATTTGGTTTCTGTGCAGCAAGTACAAAATATTGTGGCTGGTGTCGAGAGTAAAGTACTTGCCCTTGGAGAGCTCATTGTTTCTGTATCCTTAACATCGATTAAGGACTTAGTTGCATGGCTGATTTACCTTATTCTTGTGCCTTTGTTAGTCTTTTTTATGTTAAAAGACAAAGTATCTCTAACAACAGGTATTAAGCAACTTATCCCAAAAGATAGGAAGTTAATTACACAAGTATGGGAAGAGATGGACCATCAAATCATGAACTATATTCGCGGAAAAATCATTGAAATTGTGATTGTTGGTGGAACTAGTTTTGTGGCGTTTGCTGTAATGGACCTTCGTTATGCGGCGTTGCTTGGCACACTTGTTGGGCTGTCTGTGTTGATCCCATTTATTGGCGCTGCATTAGTTACAATTCCAGTTGCAGCGGTTGCATTATTTCAATTTGGAGTCGCACCAGAATTTTGGACCATTTTAATCGTCTACGGCATTATTCAAGCTCTTGATGGTAATTTATTGGTACCGCTTCTGTTTTCTGAGGCTGTGGACCTAAATCCTGTTTATATTATCGTAGCAGTACTATTTTTTGGTGGTCTATGGGGGTTTTGGGGAGTGTTCTTTGCTATTCCTCTGGCATCTTTAGTGAAAGCATTAGGAAATGCTTGGTCAACTAGTCATAGGCGTGTGCAGGCAAGTTAAGATGAAATAGATATTAGAGAAGGGAGCTTGTAGCTCCCTTTTTTATTGTCCTTAATTGGCTAAACAAAAAATCCAAGTTAACTCTCAGTCGCTTTTTGTGTAATATGGAATATCTTAGTTCATATAGTTATAAGTGGTACCCATGGCCCCCTCGAACCCTACTGAGTTTTACCTAGATGCAAACGCAACAACGCCAGTTTTAACACCTATTTTAAATAGTGTTATTGAAGCGATGACAGAGAACTTTGGCAATCCCTCAAGCTCTCATACCTCAGGGTTATTGGCTAAGGATCTTCTTGAGCAAACTCGAACTAAGGGAAAAGGTATTCTGGGAACGAAAGAGGGAGAGTTGCTTTTTACATCAGGAGCAACCGAGGGAATTCAAACCGCCGTAGTTTCATCGATTAGTCACTATATGCAAACTGCAAGTAGCACAATTGATAAACCCCTTTTGATGTATGGTGCCACGGAGCATAAGGCTGTGCCAAATACTTTAAAGCACTGGAATGAGACTTTAGGGTTACACGCGGAGCTGGTTGAAATCCCAGTGAACAAAGATGGAAAGCTTGACCATGCATTCATTGAGCGATACGTGCCTCACGCAGTTATGATTTGCACAATGGCAGTAAATAACGAAACGGGTGTAATGCAGGATTTATTAAAGCTTGAAGAAGTTATCCGTAAGAATAACCCGAATGTGGCTTGGTTAGTGGATTGTGTTCAAGCGCTTGGTAAAGTAAGCATAAATATGGATGCTATTACCATTGATTACGCCCCTTTTTCTGGTCATAAACTATATGCGCCGAAAGGAATTGGCTTTTTGTATGTTAGAAGTGGTCAACCATATATACCTTTTATTGCAGGTGGAGGGCAAGAATCTGGAATGAGATCTGGAACTGAAAACTTACCTGGGATTGCGGGGTTAAATACCTTATTTAGCCTGATCACAGAAGAGCGAGGTATGTTTCATACTACTAATCAATTAAAGCTACATCGAAAGCTACTCGTCGACGCGTTGCAAGATACTTTCCCGTGCGTAACTTTTCATAGTAAACCAGAAGTTTCAGTCCCAACAACTATTAACTTTTCTTTAGAGCATTATACCGGTAAGGAAATAATCGATTTATTTGATGCTGCAGGCATTAGGGTGAGTGGAGGCTCAGCTTGTAGCTCAGGAGTTTCGAGTAGTTTTGTTTTGGAAGCTATGGGACTAGATGAATGGCAATGTAATAACGCAATAAGAATGTCATTTGGTCCTGCTGATAGCACTGAGTTTATTGAAAGCGCATGTAAGGCAATTCGATCAATAAAGCAGTTATTGTCAAATTGTGATAAAGAGAATGATATATTGGAGCTGCATCGATCTCGTTGGCAAGGCATAACCCAATTAACTTATCAAAATGAATCAAGCTGGTTGTTTGTTTCACCAAGTAAAGAAGCCATTATCGTTAATCCAGTCGCTGCGCTTATTCCTAAGTTTAAACGTATATTCAGCGAATATGGGATTGAAGTAAAGGCGTTTATTGTGAACAGAACTAAAGGGGGGAGTGACTCGTTAATACACAATACTGAATCTACTTTCGGGAAATCAGTACACATATTTGATAGCGCATCTATTAAACATGCCGGAGTGCTTTTAGCAAGCGATAACTGGAAGGTGAAATCTGTAATTTCTAAACAAGGTAGTTTTTTAGATTTGGAGTTTGAGAGTACCGAATCAGCAATGCCAGTCGTTGTTTCAGGCATACAAAATAATGCAAATAGGCTTGATTGTTATGCGAACAAAGTTCTGATCATTGCTCAAAATCGTATTTTCTTTAATGGGAATATAAACAGAAGCAATCAAAGCATGGGGTTGACAAAAAATGACATACATAACACGCATATTGCAGATAGCTTCTGTGCAATAAACTGGATTAAAACTAATAATGGAGTTGTATTAGATATCCGCGAGTGGGGAGAGCATAAAGTATCATCAAACTTGTTAACTAAAATATCGCAACAAGGTTTAGCATCTGTTGTTAACATACCTGCAGGTCGGTTAGTGAATGCATTTATTGATGGTACTCTATCGCCGGAAGTTTCATATCTTTTACTATGTCGTAGTGGGAAGCGTTCGAAACAGCAAATGACAACCATGCAGTCACTAGGTTTTAGAAACTTTGCAAATTTAACCAAGGGTCTGGCGCTTCTATAAGCACCAAACCTAGTAATTTATAGTGGGGCAGGACCTGTACTCTCACGTATAACTACTGACGGCGTGAAGGTCGTTATAATATCTTTGTCCTGTTTTCTACTACCTCTTGTTTTAGAGAACAATAACCTAGCTGCATGTTCGGAAATTACACTATTAGCCTGATGTGCAGTGGTTAGCTTGGGCCATGTTTGTCTAGAGAATGGAGAATCTTCGAATCCTGAAATTGAGAGTTGCTCAGGGATAGCAATATTCATCAGTCGTGACGCAAAGAGCGCGCCAGCTGCAATTTCATCGTTACCGCCTAAAATAGCAGTGATTTTAAAAGCATTATTATTCTTCAATAGAGCTTTAGCACCTTCAACACCAGACTCGAACGAATAGGTTCCCTCATAAATTAAATCTTCATTCAAACTGAGGTCATGATCTTTTAGCGCTTGTTGATAACCGGCTAAACGTTCAGTAGTTGATTTGTGCTCGGCATCTCCACAAGCGAATGCAATGGTTTTGTGGCCTAACTGAATTAAATGCTCTGTAATTTCATATGCTGCAGCATAATCATCAACATATATACAGTTATTTGTTTTGTGCTCTTCAGCTTTACCTTCAATAGGTTCTGAAGCATTGTTTTGGCCAGAAAGCAGTCTGACATAAGCAACGCCTAAGTTATCAAGCATATCAATAATATCTTGTTGCTCGGACAGAGGCGGAGTTAATACTAAGCCAGCAAGTCTTGAGCGTTGTATCATGGTAGCGATTTCTTTATGCATATCTGGATCTTGAGCACAGCAAGGATGTATAACCAGCTCGTAACCTTCTTCTTTGCACCTTGATAGCACACCATTTTGCATGTCAATGACGTAGTATGCGTTTGGGTTATCATATACAAGGCCAATAGCAAATGAAGAGGTACCCGCCAAATTCCGTGCTGCAGTATTTGGTTGATAGTTAAGCTCTTCGACGGCTTGCATAACCAAATCGTAAGTTTTTTTTCTAACCGAAGGTTCTTTATTTATCACCCTTGATACAGTTTTCATTGATACGCCTGCATGTTTTGCGACGTCGTTGATGGTTACTTTCATTTTTTTTCTTCTATATGAATAAGGCTAAGCTTTGGCCAAAAATTGAGTGCTTTACTCTCAGAGTCCCTTAAATGCTGGCTTTTAATACAAAATTATATGATTCAGCATAACGTTTAAGGCAATATAGTATATTTCAGCTTTTCATGAAACGATCAAATTTGTACGCTTGTGTTTTTTAACATTAACTGAATAACTTTAATTAATTTTATGATACCGGTGTCAAAAAATAAAAAATCAGTTATTATATGCAAAGTAAAATGAGGAACATGCAGTTTGACAGCGTTGTCATTTTAACTTATGGTTAACGCTCGAATATGTTTATGTGTGTATTTATGTGTTTACACACTATCATCGCTAGGGGAAAAATTATGAATTGCCGTACAACATTACCAAGTTGGCACGCATTATCAGCAGCATCAGAACAACTAAAAGAACAGCATTTAAAGACCCTTTTTGACACTGATAGTGAACGCTTTGATAAATTTTCTCGTCAAATTCCTGGCGTTCTTTTTGACTTTTCCAAGCAGCTTATTGATAGCAATGTGTTTGAACAGTTAATTAAGCTTGCTAAAGAATCAGACGTAGCGGCATGGCGTGATAAAATGTTTTCTGGTGAGAAAATTAACATCACAGAAGACCGCGCTGTATTACATATAGCCCTTAGAAACAGAGATGCTACACCAATTTTTGTCGATGGCATTAATGTGACTGAACAAGTTCAAGCTGAACTTGAAAAGATAAAGGTTTTCACCGATCGAGTGAGAAGCGGCGAATGGACTGGTTACACTGGTAAAACCGTAAAAGATATCGTTGCTATCGGTGTAGGTGGTTCAAATCTAGGTCCTCAGATGGTGACTGAGGCACTTGATGCATACAGCGATGGTAATTTAAACGTTCATTATGTTTCTAATGTTGATGGTGTTCAACTTGGTGAGGTTTTGAAAAAAGTTCACGCTGAGACCACCTTGTTTGTTATCTCGTCAAAGACGTTTACGACTTCTGAAACGATGAATAACGCACGTTCAGCAGTTTCTTGGTTTTTAGATAGTGCTATTGAGCAAAGCGCAGTTGCGAAGCATTTTGTCGCAGTAAGTACGAACCTTGAAAAAACCCGTGCATTTGGTATTGCAGATGAAAATGTATTTACAATGTGGGATTGGGTTGGCGGACGATTCTCTCTGTGGAGTGCTATTGGGTTGCCAATTGCATTGTATCTTGGCTTTGAAACGTTTGTAGAAGTACTTGAAGGTGCGTTTGAGGTGGATACGCATTTCAAAACTGCTGAGTTTGAAAATAATATACCGCTAATTATGGCACTTCTAAGTGTATGGAATTCAAGCTTTCTAGGATATACATCTCAAGCTATTTTGCCATATGATCAAGCGTTGCACATGTTGCCGGCCTATTTGCAACAAGGTGAGATGGAAAGTAATGGTAAACATGTCACATTTGACGGTCAGACTGTACCATATACGACGGTGCCAATTATTTGGGGTATGACAGGTATTAATGGCCAGCATGCATTTTATCAATGTTTGCACCAAGGAAATGTTATCGTACCATCTGATTTTATTGCTTCAGTTGAACCACAAATTGCATTGGGTAATCACCATGACGTGCTGCTGTCTAACTTCTTTGCACAGACAGAAGCTTTGATGGCGGGTGTAAATGAGCAGGAGATCCGTGAAGATTTAGCCGCTAAAGGCAAGTCTGAAAGTGAGATTGAAAAACTGGTTGCGCATAAAATACATCAAGGCAACCGTCCGACAACATCAATGATCTTAGATAAAGTGGATGCAAAAGCTGTAGGCAGACTGATTGCGCTTTATGAACATAAGATTTTCTGTCAAGGCATCATATTGAATGTTTGCTCTTTTGATCAATGGGGTGTTGAACTCGGTAAAGGTTTGGCTAGCAACATTGAAGCAGAACTAAAACAAGACAATATTCGTCATGACCACGATAGTTCTACATCAGGTCTAATTGCTTACTATAAGCAAAAAAGAAATAGTTAAAATCGTAGCATTAGGCTACGACAGTAAAGAATACCTTTGAACGGGTAGCGCTGGAGTACTTAGGGCCTGTATTTTTGTGAGAGGAATTACAGAGCCCCTAAGACTCATTTTAAGGACTGCGAAATTAATAAATTTTCAACAATTGCTAGGTATGTTTCTTCTGCATCCTACGCAAATTTGTGGTCTGAGAACGAATTCAAACCTATAAGTGAAGTTGTGTTTGGCATGTTTACCTAAAACACCAAACGGTTTTGATTGTAGCGCGTGTTCTCTTTAGAGTAATGACCGCGCACCTAACCTTGTGAGAAATAATTATGCTTAATCCTTTTGATATCGTAATTTTTGGTGGGGGTGGCGATTTAGCGTTAAGAAAATTGTTGCCTGCTATGTATCGTGCATATCAAGAAGGCAATCTGCCTGAAGGTAGCCGCATTCTACCTACCGTTCGAGAAGAAAGTAAAAAAAATGAATATGTAGAAAACGCTGGCAAAGCACTCAAAGAGCATTTAGGTCAAGGTGAGTATAACGAAGCGGACTGGAATGAATTCTCTCAGTATTTGGTTCCTGTTGTCGTTAATGTCACAGACGCGGATAACAACTGGGATATACTTCGAGATATTTTAGAGCAAGATGACAAAGACAAGTCTCGGGTTTTCTATTTATCTCTTCCTCCTGCAGTATATGGTAAATGCTGCGAACTCCTCTCCCAAAAATCTTTAATTAGTAAAAATTCCCGAGTTGTTGTTGAAAAACCAATAGGCTATTGCGGCGATTCAGCCGAAGAAATCAATGCTAAGATTGCTGAGTATTTTGAAGAAGAACAAATTTTCCGTATCGATCATTATTTAGGAAAAGAGACGGTTCAAAACTTAATGGCTTTAAGGTTTTCAAATGTACTTTTTGAAAACTTATGGGATGCTAAAACGATAGACAATATCCAAATCAGTATTTCAGAGACTGTCGGTTTGGAAAGCCGAGCTGGTTTTTATGATAAAGCTGGCGCATTAAGAGATATGGTACAAAACCATTTGTTGCAACTGCTATGTCTTGTTGCCATGGAGTCTCCTCATAAGCTTAACGCGAACCGTATTCGAAATGAAAAGCTTAAGGTGCTCGAAGCATTAAGACCGTTGACAGACGAATTAGTTGATGAAAATGTTGTTCGAGGCCAATACGTACCTGGAGATTTGAATGGTAATTTAGTACCTGGTTATTTAGAGGAACTAGGTGAGGGGTCTAGCACAACCGAGACATTTGTTGCAATTCGTGCTCATATTGATAATTGGCGTTGGTCTGGTGTGCCTTTCTATTTAAGAACTGGCAAAAGAATGAAGCAACGTTGTGCAGAGATCGTTGTCGAATATAAGCCAGTTTCTCATAATGTGTATGATGATACTGTGGGTCCAATTTTGCCAAATCGCCTGATCATAAGGCTTCAACCAGAAGAAAGCATTCAACTGACCTTAATGTCAAAGAGGTTAGATAACCTAGAAATGCAGCTTGAGCCAGTCACGCTTAATATTGAGCTGAGTGAAAAGTACAGTAATGGTTTCCACTCAGATGCTTACAAGCGTTTGATGTTAGATGCTGCAGCGAATAATCCATCACTGTTTATTCACCGCGATGAAGTAAGACAAGCTTGGAAGTGGATTGACCCAATCATTGCTCGTTGGCAAGAGAAGGGCACGCCTGCATTATATAGGGCTGGCTCTTGGGGACCCGAGTCGGCGGATGAGTTATTAGAAGAAAAAGGTCACGCTTGGTTTAATGTTGGAGAGAAAAATTAATGGTAATTTTAAACGAAAAGTTTTTTGACTCTAAAGACGAGATGACAGAGCACTTAGCTTCGTTATTGGAAAATACATTGAGCCAAGCAATTGAATCTGACGCTGCTGCAAGCATATTGGTATCTGGTGGTTCTTCACCAGCGCCTGCTTATAAGCGACTGTCAGGTTTGGACCTAGATTGGAGTAAAATAACAGTTGCGATGGTTGATGAACGTTGGGTGTCACCAAGCCATGAAAAATCAAACGAAGCTTTTATCAACTCTACATTGTTACAAGACAAGGCATCAAATGCAGTATTTGTAACTATGAAAAATGAACAGCAATCAGCGATAGCTGGCCAAAGTGAAGTTGAAGCACGCTATCAGTCTTTAAAACAGCCATTTGATGTAACTATTTTGGGTATGGGACCTGATGGTCATACGGCTTCGCTTTTCCCACATGCTGATGGTTTAGAAGAGGGGCTAAAAACTGAGCAGCTTGTTTGTGCAATAAATGCAAAAGAAAGTGAAGTAACGGGTAGCATTACTGAGCGCATGAGTTTATCACTGTCTGGTATTGCTAATACTAAGCATGCAATTTTGTTGATTAGTGGTGAAGCGAAGCGCACCGTTTATGAAAAAGCAAAAGAGCAGGGCTCTGAATTAGATATACCATTAAGAGCTGTATTGGGACTTCCAGATTTAAAGCTAAGTGTTTTTTGGTGCCCTTAATGCATTTTTATAGAAAAACGTGTGTTTAACACGTTTTTCTAGCTTCAAGTAATTATTTATACTTTTATTAACTCCCTCTGAGATCTTCAATACAAGTCCTTTTTATTGAAAATAAATACTGTTTGCTTATATACATTACTTTATAAGTAACAGTTTGAGCCTTTCGTTTACTAGAAATTGATAGTAGTGAATATGTTTATCCAAGTCCGAAAATAATTGAAGTTAAACCCGCGAGCTTGATGTGAGAGCACATTAGTGCCGATAAAATTTCAATTTCAGCAAGTTAACGTATAAAAACACATACTTTATCAGTATTTGTTATATATGAAATTTGCTATTTTCCTTTATTTTCGTCGTTTTTATTGCGTCAAATGGAACTTTTTCTTTTTAGTTGAAAATTAATTTCTTTATTTTCAACTGGATCCATCAAGTTTTATTTTTTGTCCCGCAAGGGTGCTAAGATTCGCGCTTTTACTAGACATTAGGTTAAAATTAAACTAAAATGACAGCGTTGTCATTGAGAATTGTTATCACCTTGAACAGCTTCTGCCCAGGCTATTGTTTTGACTAACTCTTCTTTTATTGCATTAAAACTATGCGGTTTCTCAATTAGATACAAAAATTTAGTATCATTCACCCTATAAACTACAGATTTATGCATCTTGTGTGGTATATTAGTCAGCGTTTGTAACAAAGTATGACCAAGCTTTACATAATTCATTATTATTCAAAGGTTTAGTACCTTTAATGAAAAATTTTAAAGTTTTTGTTTAAAAAACATGTAGCGATTATGTAATTTTGGGTGTATTGTTTGTTATTAGATGACAGCGTTGTCATCATCACTGGGCAGAAGTGATTTTAAAACCAACAAAATGATTCAAGGGGAATCCTGTGTTAGCTAATAATTTTAAGAAAAGTTTACTAGCTGCAAACATTGGTCTTGCGTTAACCGCAGGCGTATCTGGTGTAGCAGTTGCTGATAGTGGTACTCAAGTCAAAGAAGACGTAGAAGTAATTGAAGTACGTGGTATTCGTCGTTCATTAGAAGCGTCATTAAATACAAAACGTTTCGCGACTTCTGTTGTAGATTCAGTATCTGCAGAAGACATTGGTAAGTTTCCAGACAAAAACGTAGCAGAAACGCTTCAGCGTATTCCTGGCGTGTCAATTTCTCGCCAATTCGGTGAAGGTTCTGAAGTTTCTATCCGTGGTGCAAGTAAAAACTTGACGCTAACAACGTTAAATGGTCAATCAGTCGCGTCAACTGGCTGGTACACGCTTGATCCTATTAGCCGTTCATTCAATTATTCAATGCTTCCATCTGAACTAATTTCAGGTGTTGATGTATTTAAAGGTTCACAAGCTGACCTAGTAGAAGGTGGTGTTGGTGGTTCTGTCAATGTTAAGACTCGTAAACCACTAGACCTTGAAGCAAATGCAATTTTCGCTTCTGTAGAAGGCCAATATTCTGGTGGTTCTGAAGAGTGGGATCCGCAAGTATCTGGTCTATATAGCTGGAAAGACGAAGATGAGAAAATCGGTTTCCTAATTGCAGCTGCAAAACAAGACCGTACAATGAACCGTAAAGGTGTTGAAGCTGCATGGCAGTGGGCTGCAGGTGAAGGTTCTTTCTATCAAGAGCGTGAACGTGAAGCAATTAACTTCACTGCACAGTACCGTCCTACAGATTCACTTGAGCTTGGTGCTAGCTACCTTTCTTTAGAGTTGGGTGCTAACAACGTAAACACAGCATTCTGGTATTTCCCTAATGGTGATAAAACAACTGCTACTGGTCCTTCAGGCGCAGTTAAAGGTGGTTTCGGTGGACATGAGCCTCTAACTTGGTTGTATCCAACGCAAGCTGATGGCACTGCTGCTGAAGCTTATCTAGACGTTCGTCCAAGAAGTGCGACGATGAAATCAGATACTTTTGATTTCAACCTGAAATATGAAGGTGATAGTTACACGATTACAGCACAAGTTGGTACAACTGATGCTGAAGGTGGTACGAATTTCGAATCTAACTACACGGGTGTTGTTTCTGGTGAGTTAGCTCGTGGTTCATACGACGCAACTGGTAAGATTTTCCAATTCGGTACGCCTAACTCAGGTATTACAAATGGTGATTTGCTTCAGGTATTAAACCAGACTGGTCAGTCAGTAATTCAACCAAATACGGATAAGGAAGATTATTTCCAAGCAGATATCAAGTTTGATGTTGATTACGGCGCAATTACAGCTATTAAAACTGGTGTTCGTTTTACTGACCACAAAGTAACTCAAACTCGTCAAACTGGTATCGCAAAAGAGAATGTAAGCACGGACGCAACGTCAATTGTTGGCCAGTTAACTAATGGCTCAATTGAAGTTGGCTTTGACGACTCATTAGTTCCATTCTTTGACCATGATAGTGCGCAAGCTCATGCTCGTTCTTTATTAAGCGGTTTCGAAGTTGATAAAGGCGGTGAAGTTGAACTTGAAGAAGAGAACTTCTCTGCATATGTTATGGCTGACTTCTCTGGTGAAGGCTTCCGTGGTAACTTAGGTGTTCGTTATATCAGTACTGATGCAAAAGCAGGTTATTACGGTGTAGGTGTTGATAGCACAGGTGCTTTCCAGTTTACTGATTGGACTTACTCTGAGCACGATTACAATGATGTACTACCAAGTGCGAATATTGTATTTGACATTTCTGAAGACGTAATTGTACGTTCATCAATCGCTCGTGTTATCACTCGTGCACGTTATCAAGAAATGTTCATGAGCTTAGGTGGATTTAACACTGCTACAGATGGTCAAGCTGGTAATGAATCTTTAGATCAAGGTAGCATTGCACTTGAACCGTTCTCTGCAACGCAGTTTGATGTATCATATGAGTGGTACTTCTCTCCATCATCTATGTTCAGCTTGGGTTATTTCCACAAGAACATCGATACTTTCTTCCGTATAGATGAGAAAAGAGATCAACAAATTGGTCTAAATGCAGCTGATTTAATAGCTGACCCAGCGAACATTCCTGCGGGTTGTAATGGCAACACTGACTGTTGGACTGTGAACTCATTTAAGAACGGTGCAGGTGGTACTCTGCAAGGTATTGAAGCTCAGATCTTCCATGATTTTGACAATGGCTTCGGTACTACAGCTAACTACACATTCTCTGATTCTGACATCGATGAAGAAAACTTCTCAGATCGTCGTGGCTACTTCTCTAACAGCTCTAAGCATCAGGTAAATGTATCTGCATACTATGAGAATGACATCTACCAAGCACGTCTATCTTATAACTGGCGTTCAGAGTACATGCTAAGAGAACCTGGTTTCTACGGAAATCGTGAGCAAGACGCTTATGGTACCCTAGACTTCAGTGCTCAATATTCTGTAACAGAATATATGGACCTAACGTTTAACGTTACGAATATCTTAGAAGAAGACCTAGTAACTGTAGGTAACGATAACCCTGAGCTTGAAGGCCAAGGCGGTTACCGTGTAGCTGGTTTCCCATTATTTGCATACGCAGGGGAACGTCGTATTGTATTTGGTGCTAGATTCTCATTCTAATCTAAAGCCATTTAAACAAATCTATGATGCCCCGTATTTCTAAAATGCGGGGCATTTTTTTTAAAAAAGACCAATAAAATGATAAAATTACTACTTCCAGTCTCTATTTTGGCGACATTGGTAGGTTGTGGTGGTGATTCAAAAGATACTCCTACTCCTACAACGACACAAACACCTTCAGAACCTACGGTTATCGAAAAGCCAATCGTAGAACCAGATAAATCTATGGCTAGGCAATGGAACGAAGTGACACTAGAAGCAATCAGAAATGATTATGCACGTCCTACGGTTCACGCCAGGAACCTCTTTCATATATCAGCGGCAATGTTTGATGCTTGGTCTAGTTATGAGCAAAGGGCTAAAACATATTTATTAGGTAATACATTGAATGAATATCAATGTGACTTTGATGCTTCGAACATTTCGGTAGAGGGTAACGTATATACCGACCAAGAAACTGCGATTAGTTACGCTGCTTATAGGCTAATAGAGCATCGTTTTGAAAAGTCAGCTTTTCCTCATGAAACGATGGAACTAGCGAAAAGGTTGATGACAGAAAATGAATACGATTACACCTTTACTGGTACTGATTACAGTGAAGGGGATGCTAGAGCGCTTGGTAATCATATTGCAAGTTGTTATATCAGCTATGGCTTTACTGACGGTTCAAATGAGCAAAATGGTTATGAGAATCGATATTATAAAGCTGCAAATGAAGCATTGGTTGTTAATAAGCCAGGAAATCCTAATCTTGTTCATGTTGACCGTTGGCAACCCTTACGTCTTGAACAATATATAGACCAAGCTGGTAATGAAGTAAGCCAACAACCTGATTTCCTAAGCCCTGAATGGGGAGAAGTATCAGGGTTTGCGCTTACCAATGAAGATAGGCAGCTAAAGTATAGAGATTCTCATGAATTTAAAGTTTTCATGGATCCGGGAGCACCACCGAGCTTACTTACAGAAACAGATTTTTTTCAGTGGAATTTTGAGCTTGTATCTATTTGGTCGAGTCACCTAGATACTGCTGATGGTGTAATGATTGATATTTCTCCTAATAATATTGGCAATATACAGTCGCTTCCTGATACAGAGTCTGGCTACAAAGACTTTTATAACTTATTGGAAGGTTTGGACGCTAGCCAAGGGTATGAGATTAATCCGATCACAAATCAACCTTATGAAAAACAAATTGTACCACGTGGTGATTATGCAAGAGTACTTGCTGAATTTTGGGCGGATGGACCTGACTCTGAAACTCCACCAGGCCACTGGTTTGTTATTTTCAATAAAGTCACTGATCATCCAATGCTTGAAAGAAAGATTGAGGGTGAAGGGGAAGTTGTTACTAAGCTTGAGTGGGATGTAAAAGGGTACTTTTCTTTGGGTGGAACCATGCACGATGCAGCCATTTCGGCGTGGAGTGTCAAAGGGTTTTATGATTATATTAGACCTGTTTCCGCTATCAGGTATATGGCAGGTTTAGGGCAAAGCACTGATCCAAACTTACCAAATTACCATGAGCAAGGCTTGAATTTAAAAGAGGGTCTTATTGAGCTTGTTAACAAGGACGATGAGCTTGCGGGTGCCCAAGGTGAGCATATTAATAAAATCAAACTGTATACTTGGCGTGGCCCTGATCATATTGAAGATTCATTTGAAGACACAGCTGGTGTAGGCTGGATCCTTGCAGAGAATTGGTGGCCTTATCAGCGACCTACTTTTGTAACTCCTCCTTTCGCAGGTTATGTATCAGGCCATTCAACCTATTCTAGAGCTGCTTCTATTGTTATGACTAAGTTTACGGGCAGTGAATTTTTCCCTGGCGGGATGAGTGAGTTCAAAGTTGAGAAAGATAACTTTTTAGTTTTTGAAAAAGGTCCAAGTGTAGACTTGGAGTTGCAATGGGCCACTTATCAAGATGCAGCTGATCAGTGTTCTCTTTCAAGAATTTGGGGTGGGATCCATCCTCCTGTCGATGATATTCCGGGGCGCAAGATGGGTGAAAAAATCGGGACTAATGCATTTGAATTTGCAAAGTCTTTATTTTAAAGCGCGTTTACGTATGACACATGTATAAAAATAAGGGTAGTTTAAAATGAAAAAATCATTGATTGTAGTTGCTCTTCTATTAGCTGGTTGTGGGGGCGGAGGCTCAAGTGAAAGCACCGCACCTACGGTAAGTGAGCAAGTGGACCAAGATAAGCCGACCGTAACTGAGCCAGCCCCTGTCACGGAAGAGCAATTTTTCTTTATCGAAAAAAGTGAAGAGTCAAATATTACTTATACGCATGACTTTGGCCTCGACAGAGATGCAACAATTTCAGAAGCTTTTGTAGGCGGGATTGCCGCAGGAGATATAGACAATGATGGTGATCTTGACATTGCATTGATTGGTGAGCATTTAGTTCTTTTAACAAATGATGGCAAAGGCCAATTTACAGATGTATCTCAAGCTATGAGTGTGTCTAATATCAGTGGTATGTTGACGGGCTTATCTTTTGGGGACGTCGATGCTGATGGCTTTATTGATCTGTTTGTAGGAGGCGTTAGTGGTCAAGCTCCAAGATTACTGAAAAATGTTAATGGACAAAAGTTTGAAGATATTACGCAGCAGGTAGGGTTAACTGTTTCAAAAGACAATACCGTATCGGCTTCCTTTGCTGATTTAGATGGTGACTCTGATTTAGACATTATCCTTAGCCATTGGGGTGAGGCAATTGTAGATGGCGTTAGCACAGAGCATATCTGGATCAATAATATTGATGCTGGCACTTTGACGTTTACTGACAAAAGCCTGGAATATGGTTTAAACAAAATTTATCAAGACCAAGTAAATGGCCTTGATAGTTCCTATGAAAATGTAGCTAAGTTATCTACTGATACTTCTTTTACGCCTCTGGTAGTGGATATAGACCAAGACAACGATCAAGATATTTTGATGGTTTCTGATTTTGGCGGCACTAAAGTGTTGATCCAGAACAATGGCAAGTTTACAAATATGTCAGATAGTAACATTAACGATCAAAGTGGAATGGGCTCTGCCTTATATGACTTTGATTTTGACGGCGATTTAGATTGGTTTGTTACGAGTATCTTCCGTAAAAAAAGAGACGATCATCAACCTAACTTTAGCTTGGATTGGCACGGCAATAAGTTCTATGTTAACGATGGTAGTGGCCAATTCGTTGACAATGCCGTAGAGCTTGGCGTGGAAAATGGCGGTTGGGCATGGGCAACATGTTTTGCTGATTTTAATCATGACGGGAATATAGATATCTTCCAATCAAACGGTTGGGGTGTTGAAGATAAGACGTTTAATCAATATCTAACGGATAATTATAAACTTTATTTAGGCTCTACTTCAGGCAAGTATCAGGAACATGCATTTAAATCACGCATTACGAGTATTAAAGAGGAACGTGAGAACTGGCAGGGCCGTGGAGTAGTTTGTAACGACTTAGATGGTGATGGTGATATAGATATTCTAGTATCTAGAAACCAGCAGTCTATACAGTATTTTGAAAACCAGTTGCAATCTAGCAATCAGCACTTGAGAGTAAGCTTACGTCAAGGTGGCCTGAATCGATTTGCTCTTGGCTCTACAGTTATCGTTGAGTTTGAGTCAGGAAAAGTGCGTTCAAAGTTTTTATCAGGCAATTCAAATTATGTTTCTCAATCTGCACCAATTGCCCATATCACAGTACCGAATGATGATAGCATTAAGTCTGTCAAGATTAAGTGGCCAGATAACTCATTGGAAATAGTGACAGATTTTTCTTTAAATACAATTAACTATGTGGAGAAAGAATAAATGAAGGCAGAGGTTGAGTACATAGGTGACTCCCAGCAACCTGTTGTGATCATAGACGAGTTTTTGAATGATTACGAGGAAGTAGTAGCGCAAGGACACGATGATGGATTTGCACAAGAGCGTGGAGATACAAATTTTTATCCCGGTAATAGAAAGCCTGTGCCTCAACCTTTGCTTGATAAGGTATGTGATAAATTAAAGCCAATTATTGCAGAAACTTTCGGCTTAAATGTGAACTATCCTGAATGGCAAGAAGGGTACTTTGCTTATGTCGATAAACCTGCGGATGCGCTTTTACCATTACAAAAAGTGCCTCATTTTGATAGTGTTTGTAAAAGACAAATTGCTGCGATTTTATATTTATGCGAGCCTGAGCTAGGAGGAACGGGTTTTTATAAGCACGTTGAAACAGGGCTTGAACTTGTTGTTGAGGAACATGTTAAGCGCTATCAACAGTCAGTGTTAAAACAATTGGAACAGTATAAATTTGATGGGTATTGTGTAGATAGCAATGACTGTTTTACACAGATCCATAAGGTTGATGCAAAACCAAATAGGCTTGTTCTTTATCGTTCGGCACTACTACATAGTGGGATTATTACAGACAAAAATTTTGATACGGCATATGGTAAAAAGCGACTAACTATGACGGTTTTCATGTATTTTTAGAGTGGTTGAAATGAATAATAAGATTAAAAAAGTGGTTATCGCAGGCGGCGGCACAAGCGGTTGGATAACTGCCAATTATTTAAGCCAATTAATAGAGCAAGTTGAAATTGTGCTCGTTGAGTCTGAAGAAATTGGGATTATAGGTGTTGGAGAAGGGACGTTTCCAACAATTAGAAGAACGATGCAGGCGTTTGGAGTTGATGAACAAGATCTGGTAAACCATTGTGAGGCAACTTTTAAGCAAGCGATTAAATTTGTAAATTGGATGAAGCCTCAACCTGGCGAAGAAAATAATTTTTACTATCACTTATTTGATGTGCCTAGAAAAGCTCCAAATTTGGATTTGTCGATAGAGTGGTTGAAAGATCAAAGTGTTGGCGAGTTTGCGTCTTCGGTGAGCGCGCAAGCTAGAAATTGTGATCTACGTTTAAGCCCACGTTATCCGACAGACCGGCAGTATGAAAGTGAGCATAACTATGCTTACCACCTTGATGCAAAAAAAATGGCAGCTTTTTTAGCGAAAAAGGCACAAGAAAAAGGTATACAACGAATTGAAGGTAAAATTGTCTCCGTATCCCAAAATGCACAGGGGGATATTAGCGCGTTGCACCTTGAAAGTGGCCAGCAAATTGAGGGTGACTTGTTTGTTGACTGCACAGGTTTTAAAGCACTAATCATTGGCGAAACTCTTAATGTTCCTTTTGAAAGTAAGGCTGACAATTTATTTGTTGATCATGCACTGACTATTCAAATACCCTATGAAAGCGAGCAGCAAGATATAGAGTCTGCGACCATCACAACTGCACAAACGGCTGGCTGGATTTGGGATATTGGCTTGCAGTCTCGTAGAGGTGTTGGTTATGTATATTCTTCAAAGCATATTAGCCATGAGGCAGCCAAAAAAGAGTTATGTACTTATCTAGGAAAAGATTCGTCAGCAGAGCTAGATTGTAGATTGGTGAAAATGAATGTGGGGTATCGTCGTGAGTTTTGGCATAAAAACTGTGTTTCAATCGGTTTAGCACAAGGCTTCTTAGAGCCCTTGGAGTCTACAGCAATAGTTATGATTGAAGCTGCTGCTCACTACTTGTTAGAAAAGTTTCCTCATGACCAACAATCCATGGCAGTGACTGCACAGAGGTTTAACGATAGCTTTAAAGAAAGATGGGACAGTATCGTTGATTTTGTCAAGCTACACTATGTATTATCGGACAGAGAAGAGCCTTTTTGGGTAGATAACCGTAAAGAGCAGGGGATCCCAACTTCGCTTCAAGATAAGTTAGCCGGCTGGAAATATCATCCACCTTCAGAGTATGATTTTTCAATAAACGATATATTTGCAGCTGACAGCTATTCGTATATTCTCTATGGTATGGGGTACGGTACAGAGACTCCGATAAATCGTTTATCTTCACGCCCTGAAAGAGACATTGAGTCGTTTAAATCTTTCCTTTATGGGCTTTCGAAAGATCTCCCATCTCATCGCTCATATATCAATAGTGTGAAGCAGTTTGGTATACAAAAACTATAGCGAGCACTGATTTTGCTATTGCTTTACATTAATGTAAATAAGTGTTGGAAATTATCGCCACCATTATAAGGTGGCGATAAACAATTTTTTTAAATTCTAAATAGATTGAAATTCGTTCTCCTCCCACCATCTATGTATCTTGAGGCTTGTATAATAGTAAATATTTAGCTTCCAATTTGTCTCGAAAACCGATAGCCTTAGGACCACAAAAAAGTAATAATTTCGAATTTGAATGGAGTAG
The DNA here is from genome assembly GCF_030125375.1 of Pseudoalteromonas umbrosa. Lineage (GTDB taxonomy): Bacteria > Pseudomonadota > Gammaproteobacteria > Enterobacterales > Alteromonadaceae > Pseudoalteromonas > Pseudoalteromonas umbrosa. Next base: position 532,501 of record NZ_JASJUU010000001.1, read on the forward strand.
TATTATGGCGGAGCAACAAGTGCAGCCTTTACACAACGAGAAGCATGCTAACCTTAAAGTACAAAACGGCATCAATGTTGAATTTCTTAAGTCTCAGCACCTAATCCCTGTTGTTGCACATGAGTTTGCTCGTGTTGCAACTGAATTCCCAATGGCTTTTGTTAAAAATACTGAATCAGGTCAGTTTCAAGCTGTTGCATTATTTGGTCTTGAGCCAGGTGAAAACCTATATGTTAAAGATGGCAAGTGGCAAGCAGGTTTTGCACCTTTAGCTGCTGCTCGCTACCCGTTTGGTCTTGTTAAGCACCCTGAAGAAGATCAATTTGGTATCGTTATCGACGAAGCAAGCCCACTTGTAAGTGAAGAAACTGGTAACGCACTATTTGCTGACGGTAAAGAAACAGAATATCTTCAAGCACGTAAAGAAGCGTTAGTAAACTATGTTGAATTTGCACGTGTAACAGAAGTATTCACTCAGTTCCTTGCTGAAAAAGAGCTTTTAGTTCAACAGACTCTTACTGTAGAAATCGCTGGTGAGAAAAAAGACATCAATGGTATCTACCTTGTAGATGAGCGTAAGCTTAATGAATTAAGCGATGAGGATTACCTAGAGCTTCGTAAGCGTGGCTACCTAGCACCAATCTTTGCTTTCCTTACGTCAACTCACCAAGTTGCGCGTCTAGCTCGTCTTAAAGCACAATCACAAGAAGCATAATTAATATTATCTTTAAGTGAAAAAAAAGCGCCCTTGGGCGCTTTTTTGTTTTTGCAATCGAAGTATTACAAGTTCGCACTTTATATTTGCAATTCGAGTTCTGTACTTAGGCGCATATTGTTGCACAAATGCAGTCATAAGTTTATCTTGCCTGGTTAAGTAACAAATAAATCATAAATAAAACAGGAACTCAGGATGCGCAAGTTAACAATGCTTAGCTCTGCATTTGTAATGCTCACCACTTTGCAAGTGTCTGCTACAGAAATCAACAAGTCACCTATTGCTATCGCTATCCATGGTGGCGCTGGCACAATTGAAAAAAGTCGATTCACACCAGAGCAAGAAAAAGCGTATCGCGCAAAGCTTAAAGAAGCGGTAGAAGCGGGCTATCAGGCACTTGATAAAGGTGGTGATAGTCTTGATGCAATTGCTATTGCGATTAATATTTTAGAGGACTCTCCTTTTTTTAATGCAGGTAAAGGCGCTGTCTATACCTATGAAGGCCATCATGAACTAGATGCCTCAATCATGGATGGGCGAGACCGTCAAGCTGGCGCCGTATCGGGGGTTAAACACGTAAAAAACCCGATTAATCTCGCTCGTGAGGTGATGGAAAACTCTGTCCACGTTATGCTCAGCGGAGAAGGAGCAGAAAAGTTTGCGAAGCAGCAGGGTCTAGAACTTGTTAAGTCTGAGTACTTTAATACCCCACATAGATATGAAGCTTTGTTGCGAGCAAAAGAAAAGCTCAAACAAAAAGAAAGCGGCACCAAAGACTACCAAGCGTTGCATCAGGCACTTCCAGTGCGTTATAAAATGGGTACAGTGGGCGCTGTTGCGTTAGACAAACATGGTAACCTAGCTGCAGGTACCTCTACAGGGGGGATGACTGCAAAGCGTTATGGTAGAGTGGGCGACTCACCAATCATTGGTGCCGGTACTTTCGCGGATAACAGTTCATGTGCTGTTTCTGCAACTGGACATGGGGAGTACTTTATTCGATATAATGTCGCTGCCGATATTTGTGCACGCGTTGCTTATCAAAATAAATCCATAAACCAAGCAGGTAAAGAAGTGATTTTTGGCCCTATGTATAAAGCGGGTGGAACGGGTGGTGTGATCATCGTCGATTCGAAAGGTAACATCAGCATGCCATTCAATACGAAAGGTATGTATAGAGCGAGTAAATCAAATTCAACGCAAACCTATGTAGAGATTTTTAAATAGCCGCTTCAATTGTTGATTCTTAGGCAAATTTTTCAGTGCCAGCTACTATTATAAAAGTAGCTGGCATTTTATTTGGGGGAATAAACAATGCAATCAGTTAAAGTAGCAGATTATTTTAATCACAGACCAGTAACGTTTAGTTCAAATATGCGTATTGAAATGGCGGTTGAAAAGCTTTTACAAAGTGGTCAATCAGGCGGTCCTGTTTTAGATGACAACCAAAAAGTCATTGGGTTTTTATCTGAGCAAGATTGTATTAAAAAGATGCTGGAAGCAACATATCAAAATGAGTCCCACAGTATTGTCTCTGATGTTATGAATAAGCAACCTGTATGCGTAAGTCCCGATGACAGTATTTTGCAAATTGCCGATAGGATGTCTAACGACAAACCTAAATTGTATCCGGTTTGTGACGAAGATGGCCGACTAGTTGGGGTAATTACCAGAGCACATGTTTTACTCGCTTTTGATAAACATTTGCACGATACTTACGAATCAGGCAACAGATTTGTTTAAAAACTTGTTTTTACTTGGGTAGATTACTCAGGTTTTGATAAACTACGCGGCGATTTTGGAATTTTCAAGGTGTCGTGTAGTGGACTTAAAGTCGTTGTATTCAGGTATCCCTTTTTGTTTAAAGAAGGATCAGTTTTTATTTAAAAAACGTCTACAAGGCGTGAAAAAAATAGCCGACGAAAAGAAGCAACAAAAAGTGATTGCTCAAATCGGCGAGTCCATTGCCCGAAGCCAGCAGTTGAAAACGCAACGTCAAGAAGGTTTACCGCAAGTAACCTACCCTGAAGCTTTACCTGTAAGCCAGAAAAAAGAAGACATCAAGCAAGCGATTGCTGAAAACCAAGTGGTTATCGTAGCAGGTGAAACAGGGTCAGGTAAAACCACTCAGCTACCAAAAATTTGTCTTGAGCTTGGTCGAGGTATTGACGGTTATATAGGCCATACGCAGCCTCGTCGATTAGCCGCAAGAAGTGTTGCGAACCGAATTGCTGAAGAAGTGGGTTGTGAGCTAGGTGAAGAAGTCGGCTTTAAAATTCGCTTTAGCGACCAAGTTTCTGATAAAAGCTATGTAAAGTTGATGACTGACGGTATTTTACTGGCTGAAATTCAACAAGATCGATTTTTAAATCAATACGACACCATCATTATTGACGAAGCCCACGAGCGTAGCCTTAATATTGACTTTATTTTAGGCTATTTGAAAAACTTACTACCAAAGCGCCCAGATCTTAAAGTTATTATCACCTCAGCAACCATTGATCCTGAGCGTTTCTCAAAGCATTTCAATGATGCGCCAATCATTGAAGTGTCAGGTAGAACCTTCCCTGTAGAAGTGCGTTATCGCCCTGTTATCGATGTATCAGGTGAAGAGAGTGAAGCCGAGAATGACCAGCTACAAGGTATATTTGACGCAGTTGATGAGCTGTGTGATGCAGGCCCAGGTGATATTCTTATTTTCATGAATGGTGAGCGAGAAATTCGTGATACGGCTGATGCGCTGTCAAAACGCAACTTAAAAGGCGTTGAGATTTTACCGCTGTTTGCACGTCTCTCGAATGCTGAACAAAACCGAATTTTTGCGCCCCATAGCCATCGTCGCATTGTACTTGCCACGAATGTTGCTGAAACATCCCTAACAGTACCTGGTATACGATATGTCATAGACCCGGGTACGGCGCGTATAAGTCGTTATAGCTATCGAACAAAAGTTCAGCGCCTGCCAATTGAAGCGGTTTCTCAGGCAAGTGCAAATCAACGAATGGGTCGATGTGGTCGAGTTGCTGCGGGTATTTGTATTCGCCTTTATTCTGAAGAAGACTTTTTAGGGCGGCCAGAATTTACAGATCCTGAAATTCTTAGAACTAATCTCGCATCCGTTATTTTACAGATGCTTGCACTTGGCCTTGGTGATATTGCTAAGTTTCCATTTGTACAGGCGCCAGATAGTCGAAATATCAAAGATGGTATGGCGCTTCTGGAAGAGCTTGGCGCGGTAAAAGCAGCATCACGTCGAGAAAACGCCAAGTTGACTCAAGCTGGTAGAAAGTTAAGCCGTTTACCAATTGATCCCCGTTTAGCAAGAATGGTGATGGCATCAGCAGAGCAAGGCGCTTTAAATGAAGTTATCGTCATTGCGGCAGCGCTGTCTATTCAAGATCCACGAGAACGACCTCAAGAGAAACGCGGGGCGGCAGATGAAAAGCATGGCCGATTCGACGACCCTAACTCTGATTTCATGGCATTTTTGAATTTATGGCAATATTTAGAAGAGCAGCAAGAAGCACTGTCGCGAAGTCAATTCAGAAAGCAGTGCCAAAAAGACTTCTTAGCTTATATGCGTATCCGTGAGTGGCAAGACATAGTTTATCAGCTTAAGACTGTGTGTGATGAAATGGAGTTTAAGGGTTCTGGCAACGAAGCGGGCTTTGATGCTATCCATCAATCTTTACTTAGCGGTATGCTCAGCCATATTGGTATGAAAGATGAAAAACAGCACTATAAAGGCGCACGCAATAGTCTTTTCCATATTTTCCCAGGCTCCGCATTATTTAAGAAAAGCCCTAAGTGGTTGATGTCAGCGGAGCTGGTAGAGACGAGTAAGTTGTATGCACGTATTAATGCCAAAATTGATTTAGCCTGGGTTGCGCCTCTAGCGCAGCACCTTGTAAAACGCAGCTATAGCGAGCCTCATTGGGAGAAAAAGCAGGGTGCAATTATCGCTTTTGAACAACAAACGCTTTACGGGTTGACCATTGTTTCGAAAAAGCGCACCGTTTACAGCCAAATTGACCCAGTTATTAGCCGAGAGCTATTCATTAAAGAGGCGCTTATTGGTCAACAGCTTGGTCAAAAAGCCCAGTTTTTAGAATATAACCAATCTCTTGTTGAAGAGATCCAATCATTAGAAAACAAAGCCAGACGCCGAGATATCTTGGTAGATGAACAAACTATGTTTGAGTTTTATGATGAGCGGATCCCAAGTGATGTAAATAATCGAGCTGCATTTAATCAGTGGTTTAAAAAGCACAGTGATAAACGTGTTTTGCACATGAGCAGAGAGTCCTTAATGCAACACGATGCTGATAAGGTAACCGCTTTTGATTACCCAGATATTTGGCAACAGGGTAATTTAACACTGCCACTGAATTACCACTTTGAACCAGGAAAAGCCGTTGATGGTGTGACCGTTAATATTCCTTTGGCGTTGCTTAATCAGGTTCAAAACGAAGGCTTTGATTGGCATATTCCAGCGCTTAGGCATGAATTGATCTGCGCATTAATTAAGAGTTTGCCAAAGACTTTGCGAAGAAACTTCGTGCCTGCGCCTAATTATGCGGATGCGGTATTGGCTTCAATTGAGCCTTTACAAGGGGCTTTACTCGAATCATTGGCGACAAGATTATTGCGTATGACCGGTGTCAAAGTGGCCGAAACTGATTGGGATCTTAGCTCGCTGGAAAACCATTTGAAGATGCAATTTGAGGTGGTAGATGATTCGGGCAAGGTGATTGCACATGGCTTTGATTTAGAGGCGTTGAAAGAAAAACTGCAAGGCAAAGTTTCACAAACGCTTTCTAAAGTTGCAGAAAAGGGCATTGAACAAGAGGATTTAACCGAGTGGGTATTTGGGGAGTTACCAAAAGAATATACCAAGACCCAAGGTGGCTATGAGATTAAGGCATTCCCTGCGTTGGTGGATAAAAAAGATAGCACTTCAATCTCGCTATTTGATCACCCTGATAAAGCAGCTCAAGCGCACCAACTGGGCTTGCGTAGACTTATTCTGCTTAACATTCCTTCACCGGTAAAATACTTACAGCAGCATTTACCAAATAAGGCTAAATTGGGACTGTACTTTAATCCATTTGGGAAAATTCATGATTTAATCTCTGACTGTACAGCAGCTGGCGTAGATAGCCTATTAAAGCAGTTTGATACGATTAGAGATGAATCTGAGTTTGAGCGTGCTAAAGAGTATATTCGTGGCGAGCTAGGCGATCAAGTAGTGGAAATTGCATCGCAAGTGGAACAAGTATTGAGTATTGCTCACAGTGTCAATAAACGCATGAAAGGCCGTGTTGATTTGACTATGATCACTGCACATGGCGATATTAAATCTCAGCTAGAGTTGCTTATCTTTAGAGGGTTTGTGAGTGATCACGGTGCTGACAAAATCGTCGACCTTTTGCGCTATTTGAAAGCCATTGAAAAGCGCTTAGAAAAGTTACCCGTTGACCCTAACCGAGATCGTTTATGCGTACTAGAGTTAGATAAAGTATCAGAGTTGTACAGTCAAAAGTGCAACAAGGTGCCAAAAGGGATGCCTGTACCAAAAGAACTCATGCATATTTTTTGGATGATACAGGAACTAAGAGTGTCTTTATTTGCTCAAACCTTAGGTACACCTTACCCAATTTCGGCTAAGCGTGTCATGAATGCATTAAATGAATTGGATTTATAGGAATTGACTTGCAATTTGCTTTGAGCCAATTACCTTAATAAGAGGATTTAAATTTTTGGATTGTGATAAGGAAGCGACATTGACTATGTCCACGCAGCAAAGACGGAGTAGAACACCGCATGTGCTAGTTGTTGATGATGAGTACTTTAACTACGAAATGTTGTCGATGGCTTTGTCAGATGCGTTTAAATTCAGTTATGCAGAATCTGGGATCAGTTGCTTGTCAAATGCGATCGCGGACCCTCCGGACGTGATTTTGCTTGATGTTTGTATGCCTGGCTTAGATGGGTATGATACTTGCCGCATGCTGAAAAATACACCCGAAACCAAAGATATTCCGGTAATGATGGTCTCAGGTTTAGAATCTGAGCAAGAGAAACAAGCAGGGTATGAAGCGGGTTGTGATGAATATGTCGTTAAACCATTCGCCATGCAATCGCTTTTGGAAAAAATAAAAAATATGGTCTAGGAGCTCACTATGATCCATGAAGATAAACGTCGTTTTATGCGCATGATGGTCAATGCGCAAGCTGAGTTAACGGTAAGCCAATCTGGGGAAAAGTTTCTTGGCACATGCCTAGATTTAAGCGCTACTGGTTTGTCCGTTGAGATTGAACATCCCTTGGAAGTAGGTGAGTTGGTGACTGTGTTCATCAATAGTAAAAGCACAACGATCCCGCCTTTTAATGCCAGCGCTAAAGTGGTGCGCAGCAGTAGTAATGAAGATGTAGCAGAACGCTATGTTGTTGGTTTAGAAATCGTTCAATTTAATTAGTTGCTAATATCTTATACGAAGGCGAGGTTTTGCCTTCGTATCTCTAACTTCCACGGTTTTTGCACATTCATATCCGATACTACTTGTAGTAAATTAGAAACAAGCCTTTATATACATTACACGCAAAGCCTGCATTGATATAGGTGCAATATGTTGGGCGCTGGATACAGAGTATTTGCTTGTATCTTTGATTTTTATGGAGTTTAAATGAAGTTAACCCTAAGAAGAAAGTTACTTGTGATCTTGCTTTCGGTCAATGCAGTGCTTATTTCAGCAGTCTATTATGCAAACCAACTTGCATTTGAAAAGAGCTTTAAGGAGTACTTACAAAACAGCAGTCGCGCAAAACTGGTCACCTTACTCCCTACGATTCGTGAAAACTTTGCTCAGTATGGCGATCAGTGGATGACAAGAAAGTATCCGCATTGGACTCGGCTCGTTGGTGAGTATCACGGTCGCTCTCAAACAGAAATTGATGACATGGTAAAGCGTCCTAGGCGTGGTCCTCCAAAACATCACAGACCTGAAAGCGAAGCATCAAGTGATAAAGTGTTTTCACCAGAGAGACGAATGGGCAGGGAACAGCGTCCTCCAAGACATATGCGTGGGGCTCAATCACGCCTTGTACTTAAATCAGCATCTGGCGAGCTGCTCAAAGGCCGAAAAGACAGTAAAAATACCACGCTATGGGTTGAAGTGTATGAAAATGCAGATAACTCTGGAAAACTACTAGGGTTTATTGGCTTAGAAAATGGCTTAGAGATAAGTAACTCTTTGGATTCATTATTTGCTAGTCGACAACAGCATTGGTTTTTAGGGATTGCGATCATAGCGATGATAGTGAGTAGCTTACTAGCGATCCCATTTAGCCGCTTCCTTGTTGCACCTGTTTTATCTCTTAGAGCGGCGGCTAAAAAGATTGCAGCGGGTAATTATGAGCCGCCTTTTAACTCTTTCAGTAAGGATGAGCTTGGCTTGCTCGCTAATGACCTAAACACATTGGCTAAAACGTTGGATGAAAACCAACATTCACGGCAGCAATGGATAGCAGATATATCCCATGAATTACGTACGCCTATCGCGGTATTTAAAGCTGAGCTTGAAGGAATGATTGATGGCATCATTGAGTCTGACGAAGCGCAACTTAACTCGCTCTATGACGAAATTAATCGGTTAACTAAGCTCGTTGATGATCTACATCAGCTCTCAATGTCTGACAGAGGGTCATTGAGTTATAACATGGCAGAGTGTGATATTAATGAAGTGATAGGCCATACGTTCGACTCTCATTTGGCTACACTTAAAAATAAGCATTTTGAATGGCAGATAGTTGGTGAGCCACAATGTATACTCAACTGTGATGAAGCGAGGCTTTCACAACTGTTCAGTAACTTTATGCAGAATACGCTGCGCTATACTGACTCAAGTGAAGCGCAGCCAGGGCAAATAAGGGTGGTACTTGAACAGTCAAAAGATGCGGTATTGATCCGTTGGCAAGATAGTAGTCCCGGTGTTGAGCCTGAGTTGCTGCCAATGCTGTTTGATAGGTTGTATCGAGTCGATAAAGCGCGAGACCGTGCTTCCGGTGGCTCAGGGCTTGGTTTGGCAATTTGTGCCAGTATAGTACAAGCGCACAATGGCTCTATTGTTGCCACTAACAGTGAATTAGGTGGGGTAAGTGTTGATGTGACACTGCCGATTATTAAATAATCACCAAAAATTATAGACATAGACACACTTATTAAAATAAGTAAGATCTTTAACACGAGAACGCAAAGAAGAACAAATAAGGTATTTAAATGGTTATTCAGAAAGTTCTGATCATTGAAGATGAAGAAAAGCTGGCTGTTATTCTAGGAAAATATCTAGCGCAAGCCGGTTATGAGTTTGACATCGTAATGGACGGTGCTGAAGCACTTTCTAGAGTCCGTACCTTTGCCCCTGATATTATTTTGTTGGATCTCATGTTACCGTCGGTGGATGGTATTGAAATTTGCACTCAAGTACGTAGAGACTCTGAAGTGCCAATAATTATGACAACCGCGAAGGTTGAAGAAATAGACCGTCTATTGGGGTTAGAAGTGGGGGCGGATGATTATGTATGTAAACCATACAGCCCAAAAGAAGTGGTTGCACGTGTAAAGGCAATTTTAAGACGAACCAACAATACTGCGCCAATACAAACAGGGTTGGTGCTCGAAGAAGACACCTTGTTTGTGAATTATAACGGTATGAGAACCGACTTAACGCATGTTGAGTTTATGCTTTTACAAACTATGTTTAAGCACCCAGGACGCGTTTATAATCGTGCAAGACTCATGGACTCAATCTACGATGATGATCGCGTTGTGAGTGATAGAACGATTGATAGTCACGTAAAAAAAATAAGGAAAAAACTGCAAGATATCGCGCCCGATTGTGAGTTTATTCATTCGATTTATGGCGTCGGTTATAAATTTGAAGTCATGTAAATGCAAGTTTTAACCGATTGGCAACTGCAGTTTTGTGAAGCACATAAGCTGCCAAAGCAGTATATTATCGGATGCGAAAAAGCGTTAGCTTGGCTAAAGCACACAATCTCAAATCAATCTAAACCAATATGTATAGCTGTGAGTGGCTGTCAGGGCAGTGGAAAATCAACATTGTCTGCGTATTTTGTTGCTTATTTAAAAAGCCAAGGGAAGTTGGCTGAGTCCGTTTCTATTGATGATTTCTATCACAGTACAGCTAAACGCCAAGTGCTTGCGAGTCGGTATTCACCGCTGTTTCTAACACGGGGAGCACCTGGTACTCACGATATTCAACGTGCCATAGATGTCATCAACGATTTTAAGCAATCTAAACCTCTTGTTTTGCCGCGTTTTGATAAAGCAGCTGATGAACCTTACCCTGAAGATAGCTGGACGTCAGTTACTTCGCCGCTTGATGTTTTAGTATTTGAGGGATGGTGTTTAGGTGTGCCACCTCAGCCCCATGATTTGTTAAAAAGTAGCTGTAATCAATTTGAGTCCCAACAAGATGCAGAACGCCTGTATCGCTCGCAAGTAAATGATTTTTTGTCTAAAGATTATCAAATGCTTTTTTCGTTATTTGATAATTTGGTATTTTTGAACGGACAAAGCTTTGAATACGTGTATCAGTGGCGCTTGGAGCAAGAGCAAAAATTGATTGCGAGTAGAGGAAAAGGTATGGGTGAGCAGCAAGTCTATGAGTTTATTCAGTCATATCAGAGGCTAACAGAGTGGGGCATCGAAACCTTACCAACAATTTGTGATTTAGAACTGATATTAGATAAAGATAGGCGCTTTTTTTAAAGTGTAATCATGCTAGGTTCTCAGGGTATAAAAAAGGCTCTTTCGAGCCTCTTTTAATCTGCTAAAATTTAGCTTTCAATTAAGTCTTCTACACCTACGATTAACCAAGGCGCATCACCTTGTGTTTTACGCTCTAAGTGCCAAACTTCATGAATTGGTTCTTCCTGCATGTCACCTTGGTCACGGTACTTACCACGGAACATGACACTGATTTCCCACTTATCTGCACCTACGTCAGCACGAGCAAGCTCAGCGTCAACAAACATAACTTCAGTCGCGACGTCACCTTGTTGCTCACGCTCTTGTCGGAACTCTTCTACAAGCTCTGGGCTTAGGTATTCAGCCATTGTCGTGTAGTCTCTGTTGTTCCACGCTGTCTGGATCGTTTGATAGTGTGAACGCGCACCTTGTAGGAAGCCATTTACATCAAAATCACGAGGTAAGTTAAATGGAACTTCTTGCTGTGCACCAAACCCACCTGCTGTTTGATTCGCTTGAAACTGCTGAGGTTGAGAGAAAGATTGATTTTGCTGTGGCTGCTGCTGAGCAAAGTTAGGCGCGCCAGCCATTTGCGGTTGCTGCTTTTTGCGCATAAAGCCCATGATAAATTTGAACAGGACAAATGCTGCAATGGCGAAAAGGATCATTTCAAGGAATTGGAAGCCCTCAAAATCATCACCCATCATTGCTGCGATTAGACCGCCAGCTAATAGGCCACCTAGTACGCCAGCCATAATGCCTTTTTTGCTCGACTTTTTCTTTGCACCTTGCTGTGCAGCCAGTGATTTAGTATCCACTTGCTTTTTTTGTTGCACAGTAGAAGTTTGATGTGTTTTGCCTTTTTTCTTGCCGCCAAACTTTTTACGCGCTTCAGCGTCAAAAGCAGTAGCAAACAACATTGAAACGATAGTCAATAAAACAAAAAATTGTTTCATGGTTTTCCTCTAAGTTTAAATACTGTGTGACATTCTAATGAAATTAAAAAAGAAATTGAACTGAAATAGGGTGGTTATAGGAACAAATAGGGCGCTTATCGCGCCCCATTTTATAGCCATTGTAAGGAGTTGTTGACTTCGCCTTGATACTTATCAAGTGGAGTGCCTAATTTTGCAACCAAAATAGTGTCTGCATTAGCGCCTTTATTAATGGAGCCACTGAATCGGCTGTCACTGAACTGAGTGTCACCCTGACGGTAGTCATTTTTGTCGCTTGGGACAATAAACACTGTCATAGGGCCGTGATCTGATTGAAAGATCAAGTGTAAGCTGCGTTGGCCTTTAAAATTGCAGAATGTTGCATAAGTCACTTTGCCAGGCAGTGATTCAAGTTTACCGCCAAGCATAGCAAGTTTTTCGTTGACTACTTGTAGATTCACTTCTTTGCTGAGTGTTAGCGCGCTCTCTTCATAATATACGTGTTCAAGCGCATGTTCTCCAGCATATAAAGGCGCATGGACAGCAGTGCTAAAGTAAACCATCACAGCCAGTGCAACAGATGCCGCCGACGCAATGGGTACAGTAAAGCGCTTATACCATGCTAGATTCACGACATTGTCGGCGGAGTGCGTCTTAGGTTCTTGCTCATCCATATTTGCAAGTAATTTGGCTTGCAAGCCCTCAGGAACCGGAACCTTTAACGCATTACCTAACATATCATCAAAATCTTGCACTTCGTCAACCAAACGTTTTTTAGCTGGGTCTTGCTTAGCTTCGTTCATAAGTTGCTCATCGCTCGGATCGGCGAACAGGCGACGGCGAAATTCTAAATCATCCATCAGTTTGATGCCCCCTTTGCTGATTCATTCACGTTAGTTAGTGCCTCTTTTAGCTGATTTCTCGCTCTATACAGTCGAGTCATGACTGTATTTTTGTTTAACTCTAAAATCTCTGCGATTTCATCCCCAGAACACCCCATGACAACCTGAAGCAATAGGGGCTCTCTATATTCAGAAGCTAACTGATTAATTTGTCTTTGAACAACAGTTTGCTCCATTTCATCATCTAATGATGTGCTTTTGGTATCGACTAAGGTGTCGTTTTCAACATCGGCATAGTCAAATTGTTTTCTCTCAAAGCGACGGGCGTTTTCTCGTCGCAATATGGTTAGTAACCAAGATTTGGCAGCTTTTTCATCCTGTAGTGCATCTAAAGAACGCCACGCACGTAAAAATGTTTCCTGAACCAAATCTTCTGCAATAGTTGGGTCTTGGCATAACCAGTAAGCAAAGCGATATAACTCTGTATGGTAAACCTGAACCAAAGATTCGTAACGTTTTTGTTTTTGGGTCATGCTAACTAGACCTTGCCTTCAGCAATATTATTTCGTTTTTCGCCATATTTTTTAGTAAAGCGATTCTAGGCGATTCTTAGCGTCTGATTTTGAACGCTTTTTAATTTTACATATTTGATTATATAGCGTTACGAGATCAACCTGTTGTTTATTTGCACTATAAAGGGATGCCTGCAATTTTGCAATTTCTTCCCCAATTTCGGGTGATTGCTGACTTAACCACGATTTCAGTGTTTGCTGATGAGCAAGCTCTACATAGTCACGCAACAGCGAGTAGAACTGGTTTGTGTCATTGCTCTTTGCAGCTTTTTCTAATTGCTTTAATTTTGTTTGTGCATCTGTATTTATGTTGGGTTGATTGCCCAATTGCGGGCTTTGTACTAATACAGCCGGTTTTCTAAGTAGTAATACAGCCAATGTAATCAACCATAATAAATAGCCTAACCCCATAATAAGCCAATCAACCCAAGACTTTTCAGCATCTTTATAGATGATAGTCGGCTCAACATTGGTTTGCGGGATTATAGACTGGGCTTGTATATCAGCTTGTGGCAAAGTCACAGGCTGTTGAGGTTGATTAGGATCTGCAATTACTTCAATCGTTCTCGCTGGTAGAGTGGCATATTGAATGCGATTTATCACCGTATTAAACCAAGGTAATTTAACTTCTGGTAGAGTATAAGTGCCCGGCTTTTGCGGTAGAAGCGCATATGATGCAACCATTTGTGAAATGACTCGACCATCACGGGCCATTTGGTTACGGTCGGTTTCATCCGGATAAATCCTAAACCCATCCACACTCGGCACTTCAATATCAGGCATTTGCTCTTTAGTAATGCCCAAAGCAGTCAGTGTAAAAGTACGTGTGATTGGCGCACCGACAAGGACCTGTGCATCCTCTGGTTGCCATTCTTCAGCCAAGTTAACTAATTCGCTAGGTAGCCATGCGCCACGGTAGTTGTCAGGAATAGATTTTACTTCAACATCAATGGAGTCACCAACCGCGCTGACAGCCATTCTTCTATAGCCTTCTCTAACTTGCCCATTGAAAATCGGCCCTTCAATTTTAAAGTTACCACTCTTTTGTGGCTGTACAAGGTAATTTCTTGTGATCACTCGATAGCGGCGGCCATCAAGAACTTCGTAATTTTCTTCTTGCTGTCCCATTGGTGTAATCGAGCCATCATTCATCGTTGGCGGTGTCATTTGCGCGTCGAGCAAATCTTTACCAATGAAAAGTTTAACGGTATATAGCGCAGCTTGTTGCACATACAAAGATTCTAGATTGAGTTCAGTGGTAACAAATACATCTTTTTGTTGATTGTCATCCGCTTCTCTTGCCACAACACGCAGAGTAATAGGTTGACTCTTTACGCCAGATACTTCAAAAGCAGGGATGGTAAACTCTCCCGCACTTCGGGACATCACCTGCATTTGCCAGCTTGTAGCACTGCTCATGCTGCCATTAACAATTTGTGTACGAGAGCTGGTACTTACAGGGCCTGTAATGAAGCTTCGTGCCATGGCGCTTGTATCAGGCATTTGGCCCGACACTTTGCCATTCGCCTCTATAGTTAAAGTAAAATACTCTCCAACTAATACGGGGTTTTTATCGACACTGGCTGTCAGTCTGTCTATAGCCAAAGCGGGCAGCGCGACAGCGAATAAAATAAAATAAATAGCAAATCGCATTACCATGATTTCTCAGCTCCTACTGGTTGTCTTTGTTGTTGTCTTTGTCTTGATTCCAAAAGCATTTTGTTCTTCAGCAAAATAGCGGGGTCATCTGGTACTCGGCGCAGTAGCTGGTTGAGTTGCTGCGCTTTTTCTTTCTCTTCTGGTGTTAATTCCTTCATTTCACTTGGTAGCATTTGTTCAGATTGCTCACCTTCTTTTGGCTCACTCTGTTGTGCTTGCTGCGGGCGAGCTTGGGATTGCTCTTCCGTTTGCTCGCTTTCTTCACCTGTTTGTTTATCTGCTAATTCAGGCTTATTTTGACTGTCTGATTGCTCACTACTTTGAGATTGCTCTGACTGTTCGCTATTTTCTTGCTCAGATTCATTTCCTTGTCCGTCTTGCGATTGGTTCTGTTGATCGTTTTGTTCACCAGATTGTTGCTCTTGATTTTCGCTTTCACCTTGCTGCTGATCGTTTTGTTGTTCAGAAGACTGCTCTTGCTGCTGATTGTTTTGATCTTGGTTTTGTTGTGATTGCTGATCTTTCATTTGCTCAAGGAGTTCTTTGTTCTCTTGTGCTTGCGATAATGACGGATCTAGTTTCAACGCTTGATCATAAGCTTGAATAGCGTCATCAAGTTTACCCAAATGGGCGAGGGCGTTACCTAGGTTATATTGACCTATGGCTGTATTTGCATTTTCTAAAGTCTTTGCAGCTTGCTCATATTGACCTTGCTTATATTGAGCTGCCCCGCGCAACGACGCATCCTGTGCGGTACTTGCTTGATCAAAGTCTTCTTGTTGATAAGCAGAAAGCGCATTTTGGTCGACATTTTTGAACCAAGATTGCCAATCGGCTGCATAACTGGGTTGGCTTGGTAAATAGGCAAACACGCAAATTACCAGCGCAACAGCATTATTACGAAATGCCAATAGCGCAAGAGGAATAATTACAAATAACAAATATTTTCCCGCATCGATGCGCCAAAGGGTTTCGTTCGGTTCATTAGGCGTTTCAATATCTTGCGTATTATTAATTGCAAAGGTCTCTATATCTGAGTTATCCGGTGAGTAAGTGGCATATCGACCACCTAAGCGCTGCGCAAGTGAACGTAATCTATCGACATAAAGCTTAGGAACGACAATTTGTCCATATCTATCTTTTAAAAAGCCGCCTTCTGGAATACTAATAGGCGCACCTTGTGCTGTGCCAACACCGTAAACGTGAAGGGTATACCCTGAGCCACTGAGCATATCATTTATATCTTGTGCATCTTCTAACTCGACTTCATCAGTGATTAAAATGATTTCTCCTGATGGATAACCTGCTTGCGCCAGCAAAGCTTTTGCTTGGTCAATACCGGCTAGTACGTTCGCGCCTTTGCCCGGCATAATCTCTGGGCTAATACTTGGAACAAGGTTTTCTAGCGTATTTATATCGCTTGTGAGTGGGGAGATTATAAAGGCATCTTGGGCGTAGGCAACTAATGCGGTGTCACCTTCACGAAACTGTTGCAACATGTCTAAGGTTTTAAATCTAGCCTGAGTCAATCTGTTAGGTGCAATGTCCGTCGAATACATAGAATAGGACATATCCATAACAATAACTCTCGCCTGTTTGGCAGAGAAAACCGGTACGCTTTGCTTTTCAATGCTTGGCCCGGCTGCAGCGATCACCCCTAGGAATAAAATTAGACTGGTTAACCATGTTGAGTGACTGGTTTTACTTTGCCTTCCTTCAGTTAAAACCACTTTCGCAAGATGCGGTGCAATTAATTGAGACTGTTTATGGCCTGCTTTTTTGTACCACTGCAATAAACTTATGATTGCCCAAGGTACCAGTAGCCAAAGTAGCTCTGGTCGGATAAATTGAAATTCGGTCATATTAATTATCTCGCCTCCATTGTGTTGCAAAGCGAATAAGCAGTACTAAACCCCACATAGCAATTGCGGCCAATAGGGGAATATAAAACAATGCGATTTTAGGACGAAATGTTTCATCCTCAGCAGAAATAGGTTCCAGGTTATCAAGTTCAGAGTAAATTTGTTGTAAGCCTTGCACATCTTTTGCTCTAAAGTATCGGCCACCTGTTTCTGTGGCAATATGTGTCAGAGTTTGCTCATCAATGCTTGCTCCTGACATGCTGCCCAGTGAGAAAAAGCCCATATTTCTGCGGCCGTCAGAGCCCACACCTATGGTATATACTTTTATCCCCTCTTCTCTGGCTAAGATTAACGCTTCTTCAGGTTGTAAGTTACCAGCGGTATTTTGACCATCGGTAAGCAAAATGAGGATACGATTACTTTCTTCTTTTTGATTGAAACGTTTAACGGCAAGACCCAACGCATCGCCGATTGCAGTTGCTCTGCCAACCAAGCCAATTTGTGACTCTTGCAGCATTTGGCTTACGGTATTGATGTCTTTGGTTAAAGGCGTTTGTAAAAAAGCGGTGTCGGCAAATAATATCAAGCCAAGTCTATCGCCTTGTCGCTGTTCTATAAAATCACCTAATACAGCTTTAACTACAGATAATCTGTCGATGTAACGGCCATTGTATTCCATGTCTTCTTCAGCCATAGAGTGAGAAAGGTCGACAGCCAGCATGATATCTCTGCCTTCACTGGGCAATGTGATTGGGTCATCTAACCAAGTTGGGTTGCTCAAAGCGGTGACCAAGAGCAGCCATACCAGCATTTCGAGCCAATTTCTTTTTCGAGAATACGATTGTGCCTGTGTGCCGATACCGCCTAATGACGCATAACTAGGCATACGGATTTTCTGTTGGGACTGTACTGCAACAGGTTTTATTTTTGAGATTATCCAAGGTAGTGGGAGCAATAAAAAAGCCAGCGGCCACTCAAATTCAAACATCTAAGCGCTCCTTGATTTTAAAAGTTTTAATTGCCGTTAGGAGCTTTTCGCTTTGTTCATTGTTGTTATCTGGTTGATATAAAGAGGCAATATCTTGTTCATTGAACTGCACTTTTGATATCGTATTTAAAGTATTACACCAGTTTGTGCTGGTTTGTGATGCGACGGTTGTACCGTAATAATGTTTGGCTAATCTTTTCACAAGACCATGTAAAGCAAGCGCGTCTTGTTTATGTGTTGCACTGAGCTGGATTGCTTCTCGTTTAGCTGCGCCATAGCGCCAATTTTTATATAACCAAACAGCCAATGCGATCAGCAAAAGCGTTGAAGCAATGATCAGTGCCCACATTGGCAAAGATAAAGGCCACCAACTCACTTGCTCTGGCGGTATTACATCATGAAGGGCATCTAAAGGGGATTGATTCATTATTGTCACCTAGAGAGCTGTGTTTCTAAGGGGGTATCAGCAGAGAAGTTGAGCATGGTCATGCCAGAACGCTGTAAGCGCTTTAATCGTGTGTTAAACACTTGCTGGGCGCGTTTGGCAAACTTGTCTCTAAATTGCTTGTCGCTCAGTGGCAATGTCCAAGCACTGTGCGTACCTTGGATTTCGACAGCTTCGCTGTAAGCTGGTAAGGTATGCTCGAATGGATCACTTACTTGGCAACCAATTAACTCACAGTGTCTGCTTATCCCTTCAAGTAAGGAAAAGCTTTCTTCATCTAGCTCAGAAAAGTCAGAAATAAGATAAATTAAACTGCCCGGCTTTGCCAGGTGTTTGAGGCGCTTTAAATTGTCGTTAAATCGACTGTCGCTTTGTTTGTCACGACTAATTAGGCTGGTGTTATGTACATCACATAATTGATGACAAAATGCTAAAACACCTTTATCCCTTGCCGTTGGTTTGAGCTCATGGTGACTGTGCTCTGAAAATACCACGCCACCAAGTCTATCGCCACGTTGCGATGCTGACCATGCAACAAGTGCACTTAAATGCGCGGCCTGCACAGATTTGAGCAGCAATTGGCTGCCAAATAACATGCTATTGGACAAGTCTGTAAAGATAAATACTGGTCGTTCTTTCTCTTCTTGGTAAAGCTTTGTGTGCGCTTCACCTGTACGAGCAGTTACACGCCAATCTATTGCGCGAATATCGTCACCATATTGGTATTGACGCACTTCGGCAAATTCCATGCCTCGCCCTTTGTGAGGTGCGAGGTATTGTCCAGCTTGTGCACTTCGAATTTGACCTTTTGGTTTTAAGTCGAGAAGGCGAGCTTTGCTCCTGTAGTAGAGCAACTCTTTCAGCCCAAGTTCAACGCCATTGCTGTGGCAATTTGCAAACCAGTTTTTAATATCAATATTTGCTTTCATAGCGGAAAACTACACTTTAAGGAACTGGTACTAACTCAAGGATGCGGCTGATCACCTGATCTTTTGTAATACCATCTGCTTGTGCTTCGTAGCTTAAAATAATGCGATGTCTGAGTACATCATGTAACACTGCTTGTATATCATCAGGCGTGACAAAATCACGTTCTTGCAGCCAAGCGTGAGCACGAGCACATTTATCAAGCGCAATGGTTGCACGTGGACTTGCACCTAGCTCAATCCAAGCACCAAGTTCAGCATCTAATTTGGCCGCTTCACGGGTAGCGATAATAAGTTGTACTAGGTATTGCTCAAGCGGTTCAGCTAGATGTAACTCAAGTACCTTCTTTCTTGCTGCGAATAAAGTTTGCTGACTGATTGGATTAAATTTAACGGCTTCAGTACTGAGCGCTTCGCCACGTGTTAAACGTAAAATCTCTAATTCAGTTTGCGCTTTTGGGTAATCAATATTGAGGTGCAGCAAAAAGCGATCTAATTGTGCTTCAGGGAGCGGGTAAGTTCCTTCTTGCTCTAGCGGGTTTTGGGTCGCCATAACCATAAATAGTTCAGGTAATGGATAAGTCGTTTTGCCAACGGTAACTTGTCTTTCTGCCATTGCCTCTAATAACGCTGATTGGACTTTAGCGGGTGCTCGGTTGATTTCATCTGCCAGTACTAGGTTATGGAATAGAGGACCTTTTTCAAAAACAAACTCACTGGTTTGTTGTCTGTAAATATCGGTACCAGTAATGTCAGCAGGTAATAAGTCAGGGGTAAACTGAACACGTTGGAAACTGCCTTCAATGCCTTTAGCAAGTGCGTTTACAGCACGCGTTTTTGCCAATCCTGGCGGGCCTTCTACCAATAGGTGGCCATCAGCTAAAATCGCGATTAAAAGGGCTTCAGTTAGGTCTGGTTGACCAATAATTTGGGTATCTAAGTATTTTTTTAATTCAGTAAACTCATTAACTGCCATTCTTGTTTGTCCTTGTTATGACAAATTTGTTGCTTATTTATATGGATTGAAACAGAAAACTCAAGCTTTTGAGGTGTAATTTCACACTTTTCTTAGACTCTTTTTTTTCGTTTAGTTCCATATTTTTAATATATTTTTCAGAAGCTTTTTGATTTGTTTAAAATTCACGCTAAGTTTAATTTGCGCTGTGATTTTTACAGACAATTTCCATTTTTCTATTGGCAGAATGGATTCGGTTGTTTAGAATCGAGTTAAAATAACAGGTCAGACCTGTCAGCGGGAGAGCAAATTCATGTCTGGACAAAACATTCTAAAAACAATAAACGGAGACCGTATTGCCATCGTCAGTGGCCTGCGTACTCCTTTCGCAAAACAAGCAACTGCTTATCATCATGTGCCTGCGCTTGATCTGGGTAAAACCGTGGTCAATGAAATGCTGGAACGACTTAACATCGATAAAAAAGAAATTGACCAGCTCGTCTTTGGCCAAGTGGTGCAAATGCCTGAAGCGCCAAATATCGCCCGTGAAATCGTATTAGGTACAGGTATGCCGGTATCGGTAGATGCTTATTCTGTATCTCGTGCCTGTGCGACGAGTTTTCAGGCTGTGGCGAATGTTGCGGAGTCCATTATCGCGGGCCATAGTGCAGTAGGTATTGCTGGAGGTGCTGACTCTTCATCTGTCCTTCCTATTGGTGTCAGTAAAAAGCTTGCGGGCAGTCTAGTTGACCTTAATAAAGCAAGAACCTTGGGTCAGCGCCTAAAAATCTTCTCTAAATTACGTTTAAAAGATTTACTACCAGTACCGCCAGCTGTTGCAGAGTATTCTACAGGCCTTTCAATGGGTGATACAGCAGAGCAAATGGCAAAAACACACGGTATCAGTCGTGAAGAGCAAGATGCGCTAGCACACCGTTCACATTCTTTAGCTGCTAAAGCTTGGGATGATGGGCTGCTATCGCCAGAAGTGATGACTGCACATGTTGAACCTTATAAGCAATTTATCGATAGAGATAATAATATTCGTGCTAACTCATCCCTTGAAGGGTATGCGAAGCTACGTCCTGTATTTGATAGAAAACATGGTTCAGTGACTGCTGCTAACGCAACACCGCTTACAGATGGCGCTGCTGCGGTACTCATGATGAGTGAGAGTAAAGCAAAAGCACTTGGTTATGAAATTCTTGGTTATGTGCGTTCTTATGCCTTTTCTGCAATTGGTGTACATGAAGACATGCTAATGGGTCCTGCACATTCGACGCCTTTAGCATTAGATAGAGCGGGTATTGAATTAAAAGATTTAGATTTAATTGAAATGCATGAAGCGTTTGCAGCGCAAGCGCTTGCGAATGTGAAGATGTTTGCATCAGACAAATTTGCGCAAGAGAAATTGGGCCGCAGTAAAGCTATTGGTGAAATTGATATGGATAAATTCAATGTCAATGGTGGGTCACTTGCTTATGGACATCCATTTGCAGCAACGGGTGCCAGACTTATCACGCAAAGTCTAAATGAATTAAAACGCCGAGGTGGTGGGCTTGCGCTAACAACAGCATGTGCAGCTGGTGGCTTAGGTGCGGCTTTTGTATTGGAGAGTGCATAAATGTCAGTATTTAATTATGAATTAAATAGTCATAAAGTTGCTTTGGTTACAATTGATGTACCTGGCGAGAAAATGAATACCTTGCGTGATTCTTTTGCGGACGAGTTACTTGAAATTATCGAGCAAGGTAAAAAAGACGATGTAACTGGTATGGTGTTTGTGAGCGGTAAAGCGGACAACTTTATTGCCGGTGCAGATATAAAAATGCTTGATAATGCAAACACACGAGAGGATGCACTGAGGCTTTCTGAAATGTGTCAGCAGGCATTTTTCAAAATGAAATCCCTGCCATTCCCAACGGTAGCTGCGATTCATGGTGCGGCTCTTGGTGGCGGGCTAGAGTTTGCTCTGGCATGTGATTACCGAGTGTGTAGCAGCGATGATAAAACCAAACTTGGATTGCCTGAAGTACAGCTAGGTCTATTGCCAGGCGGTGGCGGTACACAAAGACTACCTAAATTGGTTGGTATCCAAAAAGCGCTTGAATGGATGTTAACTGGTAAGCAAGTTAGGGCGAAGCAAGCGGCTAAAGCGGGCTTGGTCGATGAGAGTGTACCGCAAAGCATTTTAATGGAAGTAGCAGTTAAACTGGCCCGTAAAGGCAAGCCCAAAGCGAGTAAGCCAAAGTTAGATAAGTTAAGCCAGCTGTTAGAATCAAATCCGTTTGGTCGCAACATCATTTTCAAAAAAGCGCAAGAAAATGTTGAGAAGAAAACGGGTGGTCATTATCCGGCTCCACTTGCCATTATCAAGGCTGTTCGCGCGTCTGTTGAGCTTGATGAACTAAAAGCATACAAAACGGAAGCTGAAGGTTTTGCTGATTTGGTTATGACAGAGGTCTCGCGTTCATTGCGTGGTATTTTCTTCGCAACAACAGAGATGAAGAAAGAGTGGCAAAGTGATGATGCCGCTAAAATCGAGCGAGCGGCTGTGCTTGGTGGTGGTTTAATGGGGGCTGGGATAACGCATGTAAGTGCAGCTAAAGCTGGTGTGCGAGTGCGTATTAAAGACGTTGCACATCAGGGTATCAGTAACGCACTAAATTATAGCTATAAGATCCTCTCTAAAAAGCAAAAGCGCCGTATTTTATCAAAAGCGCAAATGCAATCGACCATGAATAGTATCACAGGGACAACAGATTATAGCGGTTTTGAGCACATCGATATCGTGATTGAAGCAGTGTTTGAAGATCTTGCGCTAAAACAAGGTATGGTTGCTGATATCGAGCGTGAATGCGCTGAGTCGACAATTTTTGCCAGCAACACTTCTTCGTTACCGATTGCACAAATTGCTGAAAATGCAGCACGTCCAGAAAATGTCATTGGTTTACATTACTTTTCTCCTGTAGAGAAAATGCCGTTAGTTGAAATTATTCCTCACGAAGGCACATCAGATGAAACCATCGCAAAAACTGTTAACTTTGCCCGTAAACAAGGTAAGACGCCTATTGTGGTAAAAGACAAAGCTGGATTCTATGTCAATCGAATTTTAGCTCCTTATGTCAATGAGGCTGCCAACTTACTATTAGCCGGAGAATCAATTGAGAAAATAGATCAGGCTCTAGTTGAGTTTGGATTTCCAGTAGGGCCTCTTGCATTGCTAGATGAAGTTGGCATAGACATTGGTTCAAAGATAGCCCCGATCCTTGAAAAAGAGCTAGGGGAAAGATTTAAAGCGCCTAATGCATTTGAACGTATGATTGAAAATAAGCGTCTAGGTAGAAAGACAGGCCGCGGTTTTTACACTTATGAAGGTAAAAAAGGCAAAAAGGTGGACGAGTCTGTTTATGACTTACTTGGTATCACACAAGCTCCTCGCTTAAATAAGCAAGAGATTGCGAACCGTTGTGTTGCACAAATGCTAAATGAAGCATCACGATGCTTAGATGAAGGAATCATTGCTTCAGCAAGAGATGGTGATATTGGCGCGATTTTTGGTATTGGCTTCCCGCCATTTTTAGGCGGTCCGTTTAGCTATATGGATAAACGTGGCATTAACAAGGTATGTTCGGAGCTATCGACCTATGCAACCGAGAATGATGTTTTCACTCCGTCAGAGCCGCTAAAAGCAAAAGCTGAAGCGGGTGAAGCTTATTATAGTTAACTTTTTATTTGGGAAAACACGAAAAACGTTCGTGTTTCCCAATTTTTTCCTATCTAAATCACCTCGAAATATTAATATTTTGTTAAATGTGAAAAAAACTTCCCACTAACTTGTTGTTTACTATTACTTGGCCTTTGTGTTGGAAGCTCGTTTTTCATTCGAAAATCCCAGTTTTCATGTGGTTGCAAGTTTAAAATACGATTTTAGTCTGCTTTGTTTTGTTGAATATTAATCATTAGCCTGATGTTTTTATTTGTATTATTTTTACACAGATCTCTTGATTTTGTTAAAGGAATAAAATGAAAGGATTAAACTTGTTAATGGTTTTTGTGCTTTTATTTAGTGCGTTTTATGTAGCTGCTGGAGATAAATATTACATAGCATATGGTTCAAATAGAACTCAAGCAGAAAGCTATATTTATAGTTACGCACAGAGTAATAATTATACAGTGACTAGCATGTATTGTGTACATCAGAGCGCGCAACTACCTTGGAAGTGCACTGGTGCTTTGAGTAAACAACCTGTCGGTCAATTAATAACTGTTTCAGCGTATGGCGGTAGCGAAGCAAGTGCCACTACAAACGTGATCCGCGCTTGGAGAGAAGCCGCTAACTCCTCAAGCATACCAACGAGTTTTCAATGTCAAAGAGTTGGTTTGGGCTCAGTATGGCAATGCACTGCACGTAGTTATGCTTAATTACGTTTGTTCATCGTTAAACCCTTTAAAGGGTTTTTAATATCTGAGCGTTATCTATCTTTCTCTAAGTTGTAAGTGTTTTTGCGAAATTTAGAGTGGCTAATTTACATTTTTTATTAAGCAACAGCTTTTAATTTGATTTAAAGAAAGACCTATCTAAAACAGTAATTTTATAAGGAAAAATATGAGTAATTTTAAAAAGATTATAGCGATAGCTGCATTGTTTGGTTCTTCTTATGCGATAGCAGATCAAACCTATACAGCTTATGGTTATTCTAAAGGCCAAGCACAAGCATATATTGGGTATTACGCTAAGTGGAAAAAGCTAACCATCGTTAATATGAGCTGCTACCAAAGAACAATACAGCCTACTTGGCGTTGTGATGCGGTGCTTCGCTAAGCATAAACGTATGTTGTTTTGTATTTTGGCCAAGCTTCAACCAGTAAAGTGATGAAGGTTTAAATTGGTATAAAAACGAATATTAATTACAAAATACTTAAAAGAGAGCTAGTTACATAGCTCTCTTTTTTAGTTGCTTAATTTTAGTTGCTTAGTGACCGAAGAACGTGATGCTCCAACCCGTCAACTGACCTGGTTTAGCGTTGTTAGACTGCACTTTGTCACTACGCTGTGGCGTCACTGTCAGTGAGTTTTCAACAAACTTACCAGTGCCAAGGTCATATACTCGCTCAGACCAAGCGTCTTTGGCGTTTGTATCGATAACACGAAGTTTCCAATCACCTTTTGCTGATTCACCGTAGAAGTGGTTTGAAAGAATAACGTTACCGTTAAACTTATTACCCTCAATATCAGTACCCGCAGTTAAAATAACGCTGCGCGTGTTGCTTGGAGAAATTAGCTCAATTGATAAATCGCCTAAGCGGTCATGTTCTAAGTCAAGGTGGACTTTAACACCTTCAACAGTTAGGTTCTCTGTTTGAGTATGAACAGACTCGGTGCCTGAAAAATCACCATCGTAAATGAATGCGTCCGCAGCTACAGGTACATCGTATGATTTGATTTGTAAATCACCAAGGATAGGACCTGTTAGTAGTGCTTTTTCAACAGCAGCATCAACATTTACTAAACCAAAGCCATAGTCATAGTGGAATGCATAACCTGCACCGTTAACTTGCCAGCTAGGAATAGCCTCGTAATCGCCAATCATACGTGGTTGTGAATCTGCATCTACTTTGGTTGCCGTTGTGATCATCAGGTGTCTAACATCACGCCATGAAAGCTGGTGGTTAGCTGACATAATAAGAGCTATTGCGCCGGAAAGTGCTGGTGCTGCGGCAGACGTACCATTCATATTGAACACATACATTGGATTTTCACATTGTGTTTCTGTTGCATCAGTACACCATTTAGGTAAACCTGTCGTCACGGTTGCAGGGCTGTAACGGCCCCACTCACCTGCCGGCGCTGTAAGTAATACAGCAGAACCGCCTGTAGAGTATGCCGCGAGGTTACCTTTAGCATTTAATGCAGAAACAGTTAAGTTCCAGAAGTTTGCGTTAGTTGGATCTGCGATTGACGCGTCATATGCAGGTAGTGCATAGCCGTTTGGATAGATTAGGGTAAGAAGACCATTATCTCTATCTAACCAGCGACCACCAATGTAGTGGCTGTTACCTGCTGATTTAACTGCCATTGTACCTCGACCACCGTGACTTTCTGTTACCGCTTTTTTAGTGACATCGTCGATGTTGTCGAAGAAAGCGCGATAATCACCGTAAATGCTTGCATCAGAGAATGCGTAACCAAAACTTTGGTTAATAACACGTGCGTCAGTATGTTTGTTCATTGG
Source organism: Pseudoalteromonas umbrosa (assembly GCF_030125375.1). Lineage (GTDB taxonomy): Bacteria > Pseudomonadota > Gammaproteobacteria > Enterobacterales > Alteromonadaceae > Pseudoalteromonas > Pseudoalteromonas umbrosa. Next base: position 558,408 of record NZ_JASJUU010000001.1, read on the forward strand.
CGCAATGGTACCATCCATATCCATCACTGCACGAATAGCAAGGTCTCGACCTACGAAATTACGCTCATTACCAATTAAGTTAGCACCAGTTAATGTTGCAGCAGGGGCAACACCTCGGCCACCTTGACCATTGTATGCAGCAGCTGCTGCAATACCAGCTACTTTAGTACCGTGATCGTCAATTGTTAGACGGCCTCTAGAGTTATATTGGTATATATATGGGTCAGGATTAAGTACATCACCTTGTGCCATATTAGGTGCAAGATCTGGGTGATAAGTAGCTAGACCGTCATCAATAACAGCAATGTTGATCCCTTGGCCTAAAATGCCACGGCGGTGCGTAAAATCAAGGTTTAAGTCAATACCAGCTACGCCTGGAGTAATGGCGCCTGCATGCTGTCCATTGTTTTGAAGATGCCATTGGTGCACAACAAGTGGGTCACCACCAGCTAATTGATACGTATATTCCCATACATGTTTTGATGGATCATATTCCTGAGCACTGTTATCAAACGTCTGTGCAGTTGCCTGACCAAGAGCAAGTAGTAAACCAGCAGTCACGATATTCAATTTATTATTCATTATTTTTTTCCGCATTGTTGAGTGTTCAATTACTCAAACTGAGAAAATATAAAAAAATAACAATATTGAATAAAAAGTTAATATTTTAAATTTATTTTTAACTTTATTTGTTTGGGGTTGTTTAAATGTTGAATTTTACCGTCATTAGTAAAGTCGCGTTAAAATTACTAAAAGGGAAAGCCGATTGATCTTTATGGGTTTTAAGTCTGTATTAATGGATAGCTTTGAATGTAAGTCTATGTAAAGTTTGTTGTGACAGTGCAAATCCGAGCAGTAAACTAAAATAGTAATCTAGAGTAAAGCCGATAGGATATTAATAATGTGGCTAAAAACCTCGCTCGTAGTAGTTTTGCCAGCGCTGTTACTAGGCTGTCAATCGACAAGTCTAATTGAAAGCGACTACCTCTCAAACATTCAGTCCCCAAAATCATGGCAGAATCAACATGGTGTAGGCGAAGTCAGTATGAACTGGTTACAGCAGTTTACCAGTCCACAAGTATATGGCTTGGTCTCGTTAGCATTGGAAAATAATTTAAATTTGTTACGCAAATCAACGGATGTTGAAGCGGCACAACAGCAACTTGTTATCAGCGGCAGCGCTTTGTGGCCAACATTATCAGCTGAAATGGATAGTAGCCGACTCAAATCTCTATCTGATCAGTACTCTACAAGTCATTCTTTGACTTTGAGGATGAAATATGAACTCGACTTATGGGGTAAATTAAGCGATGAAGAGCGTCAAGCGAATCTGAATGTGATGGCTGGTATGGCAGATTATAAGCAACACACTTATGATTTGGTGGCGGATGTTGTCATTAGTTGGTTTTCAGTCATTGAGAGCAAAACACAGCAAACCCTACTGGAACGTCGTTTGGAGGTGGTAGCGCAAAACCTAGATATTATTGAGTCAGGCTACAAGCAAGGCCTCAATAGTGCTTTAGATGTTTATCTTGCTCGAACGGAGTTGAGCAATGAGCAAGCAAAGTTAGCGCAACAAGAGACGCTTGTAACGACCAGAATACGTTATCTTGAACGATTAGTGGGAGAGTATCCGAGCGGCTTATTAGCGGTTAATGCGCAGTTGCCCTTGCTTGATTCAACAATTTCTCTCGGGGTACCCTCGATGCTTCTCACAAGGAAACCTGCACTGATGGCTAGCTGGTATCAATTATTAGCACAAGATGCGGCATTGGCCTATGCCCATAAGCAGCGCTTTCCTAGTATCAATATCAGTGCCAACTATGGCGCTAGTGGTGGACATTTTTCAGATGCGTTTTCATTTTCTGCCGCTGGTTGGTCTCTCATATCAGGCATATCTGCACCACTTTTCAACGCTGGCAATCTCGCCGCCAAAGAAGAGTTAGCGAGAATCGAGTTAAAGTCCAAAGAATTGATGTACTTAAATAGTCTTCATGATGCTTTTGCAGCCGTAGAAAACGGTATAAGCAAAGAAGCATCTTTGCAGATACGATATAAGGAGACGCTGGTAGCTCAGAAAAATGCGCAATTAGCAGAGCAGCTGTCGTTCGAGCAGTATCAAAAAGGTCTAGTCAGTTACACCACCGTACTTGATGCTCAAAAGCGCTCATTTGACGCGCAGAGCAGCCTTATTTCAATAAAAAACGAGTTGATTAAAAATCGTGTAGAACTCCATCTTGCACTTGGTGGTGATTTTCAACAGACAGAGGAAGTAAGCAATGACTTTAGCTAAGCGATTGATTTTACCCGCAGTGATACTTGCTGTCTCTGCTTTATTGGTTGTATTTATTTCTTCCAACCCTCCTCAGTCTGCAAGAGGGAAGGGAAAGCCGCAAGCGAAAATGGTGGTCGATTTTGTAGAGCTTGAAGCCATGCCATTCAACATGGAAATAGAGAGTTATGGCTTGGTTCAGCCCAGAACACAGAGCATGCTGGTGGCACAGGTTTCTGGGGAGATAAGCTTTGTTAGTGATAGCTTTAGAGATGGTGGCTTTTTTGAAAAGGGTGAAGTACTACTGAAAATTGATGAAAGGGATTACATGGCAGAGGTGCAGGTTGCCAAAGCGACACTATTAAACGCCGAACAGGGTTTACTCGAAGAAGAGGCCAGAGGTAAGCAAGCCCTTGTTGACTGGAACCGTTTGGGGGATGGCAGTGAAGCCAGTGATTTGGTGCTAAGAAAGCCCCAATTAGCTGCGCAACAAGCAAATGTACTGTCTGCTAGAGCAAAGTTGGCAAAAGCTGAACTAGCACTTGAACGAACTCGTTTAGTCGCGCCTTTTGATGGGCGTATATTGAGTAAAAAAGTCGATTTAGGGCAAGTGGTATCGAGTAATAGTCAGCTTGCACAAATATACGCAACAGACTACGTAGAAATTCGATTACCCATAAACAACCGAGACTTGGCATTTATGCGCTTACCGGAGCAATTTAGAGACGGGGAAAACAATGCACCGGCACCTGATGTTCAGTTACGTTCTGATTTAGTGAAAGAACAAAGTTGGCAGGGCAAAATTGTACGAACTGAAGGCGCTATTAGCGAACTCTCACAACAACTATACGTAGTAGCACAAATAGATGACCCCTTTTCTGTGAAACAAAAAAGCGACTTTGCGATAAAAATAGGGCAGTACGTCACAGCGAAAATTTCAGGCAGAACCCTGACGAATACGATAACGGTCCCAAGTAGTGCAATCTATCAAGGCAGTTATGTGTATGTACTTGATGAGCAAGACTTGCTGATGCGAAGGGATATTTCTATTGCTTGGCAAAATGATGATCTGGCTATTATCAAGTCGGGTGTTACATCAGGCATGCGTTTGGTTACAACACCATTAGGACAAGTAAGCTCAGGAACACAAGTGGCGTTAAACAAAAAGCCGTCACAAGACATTGAACGTGTTCAATCTGAGGAATCCCAGTGGCAACAACTATCAGACAAACAAAAAAGTAGGTTAAAAAAGATCGCAGCAGAGCGCGGCGTGACAGTTGAAAAAGTGCTTGCAGAGCGAGCGCAAAAAGTGCAGGAGAAGGGGATATGATAGCTTGGTTTACTCGCAATCCTGTTGCTGCAAACTTATTGATGCTGTCGATATTGTTTGGTGGCTTATTTTCTATGTCCACCAAGATCCCACTTGAGGTATTTCCTTCTTTTGAGCTGGATGTGGTGAGCATTAATATGTCATTACGTGGTGCAACGCCTGAAGATGTCGAGCAGGGAATAGCTATACGGATAGAAGAGGCTGTACAAGACCTTGAAGGGGTTAAGCAAATCTCAAGTCGATCATCCGAAGGCTCTGCGAACGTGCGCGTTGAAGTAGATAGTGGGTATGATCCAAGGGAAATGCTGGCAGATATAAAAAGTCGAGTAGATGCGATAAATACCTTCCCATCTGATGCTGAAAAGCCGGTGGTTTCTTTAGCTGAACGAAGACGAGATGTGATCACAGTCACTGTTGCTGGGCGTTACTCAGAGAAAGAAACTCGAGAATTCGCAGAACAAGTTAGAGATGACTTATTACGTATCAACGGCGTAACCCAAGTAGAACTTGATGGTGTTCGTGATTACGAGATTGCTATTGAGTTGAGTCAAGACAAACTCAGGCAATACGACCTGACAATTAAGCAGGTAGCGAATTTAATCGGTCAGTCTAGTGCTGATATTTCAGCTGGTAATCTCAAATCATCTGGTGGAGACATCCTGCTGCGCTCGAAAGGTCAAGCTTATCGTAAAGACGAGTTCGCTGGGATCCCGATTAAAACCAATTCGGATGGCTCAGTGGTGTATTTATCAGATATCGCGACGATTATTGATGGCTTTGAAGAAACGCCGGTGAGAACGCGTTTTAATGGCAAACAAGCCGCTTTCATTGAGGTTTATCGCATCGGCCAGCAAAGTGCAATTGATGTGGCTGATAAAGTTAAAGCGTATATTGAACAGCGTCAGGATTCTTTGCCCAAAGGCTATGAACTAAGTTATTGGGATGACGATTCGGTGATCGTAAAAAACCGTATATCAACTTTGACTTCAAATGCCCTGCAAGGTGGTATTTTAGTATTGGCATTGCTGACTCTGTTTTTGCGTCCAGCTATTGCATTTTGGGTATTTATTGGTATTCCAGTCTCGTTTATGGGGGCGTTTTTGGCTATGCCACTATTTGGCGTAAGCCTTAACATCATGAGTTTATTCGGCTTTATTTTGGTGTTAGGGATAGTGGTCGATGATGCCATTGTAACTGGCGAAAACATTTATACACACTTAAATAGCGCGGAATCTGGAGAGGAAGCAGCCATTAAAGGCACGCAAGAGGTTGCTACACCTGTCACCTTTGGGATTTTAACCACGGTCGCGGCTTTCTTGCCACTGGCCTTTATTGACGGGGTGCGTGGTGCTATTTTTGCGCAAATCCCCGCCGTCGTGATACCTGTTTTATTGATGTCATTAGTAGAGTCAAAGTTCGTTTTACCTGCACACTTAAAGCATCTAAAACCCAGAAAAGCAGTACAACAGCCAAGTCGTTTTAGCCGTTTTCAGCAGCGTTTTGCCGATGGTTTTGAACGTGCGATTTTAAAATATTATCAGCCTGCATTGAAAGTTGCTATTTCTCATAAAGCGGCAACATTAAGCGCGTTTGCAGGTGTTTTTATTGTGATTTTGACCCTGATTACCAGTGGTTGGACTAAGTTTATTTTTTTCCCGCGCATTCCAAGTGAAACGGTAAGAGCTAACTTAACGCTGCCGACGGGGACACCTTTTGAAGTAACCGCCAAATATATTGATTTGATGTCTGATAAGGCACAGATTTTAAAAGATAAGTATGTAGATCCGAGTACTGGTGAAAGCGTGATAACCCATATTCTAGCGACAACGGGTGGACGAGGCGGTGCATCTAATTCTGGGCGAGTGCGATTTGAGATAACACCGCCTGAAACTCGTTCCTTAAGCATCGATTCTCGCCAGCTAGTCAGAGAGTGGCGAGGCCTGATCGGTACGATTCCTGGTGCAGAAAGCTTAACATTTAGAGCTGAGATTGGCCGCTCTAGTGACCCAATTGACGTGCAGTTAACAGGTACTTCTCTGGTGGTGCTAAAAGAAGCGGCTCAACAAGTGAAAGCGAACTTAGCTACATTTCCGACCGTATTTGATATCACAGATAGTTTAAGTGATGGCAAAGAAGAGCTACAAATTGAGTTAACGCCACAAGGCAAAGCGCTGGGTCTAACTCGTACAGACGTATCAAGTCAGATCCGCAGCGCATTCTTTGGTGCGCAAGTACAACGGATCCAGCGCGGTCGTGATGACGTCCGAGTGATGGTGCGCTTGCCCTTGAATGAGCGCAGTAACTTAGCAACGTTAAATACTTTGCTGATCACTACTCAAAATCAAGGTGCGGTGCCGCTGAATCATGTCGCAACGTTAACACCGGGGCAAAGCCCATCCAGCATTTATCGTATTGATAGATATAGAACGGTGAACATAACAGCCGATATTGATAAAGAAAATACCAATATGACTGTTCTACAGGAAGAGTTAAAGGTTTATCTAGACCAGCTGGTGGCGCAATATCCGGGAGTCACGCATTCACTTGAAGGGGAGGCTAAAGAGCAGCGAGAATCTTTTGGTTCTCTGGCATGGGCGTTGCTGTTTGTGTTTTTCATTATTTATGCGTTGTTAGCTATTCCGTTTAAATCATATGTTCAACCCTTAATTGTGATGAGTGTTATCCCATTTGGCTTGATTGGCTCAGTGATTGGTCATTGGATCATGTCTATGGAATTGACCATTATGAGCTTATTAGGCATGTTGGCTCTAATTGGTGTGGTTGTGAATGACTCATTAGTACTTGTTGATTACATCAATAAGCAACGCGCCAAAGGCGCTGCGTTAATGCAAGCTGTGCTCACCGCTGGAGCAGCCAGATTCAGACCTGTGATGCTCACCAGTATCACCACATTTTTTGGATTGATGCCCTTATTGTTTGAGCAGCAAACTCAAGCACAGTTTTTGATCCCCATGGCTGTTTCATTGGGCTTTGGAATTATTTTTGCTACCTTGATCACGCTTATTTTGGTGCCGGTTAATTATTTATTGGTAGAAAAGCTTCAAACGTTTGCCCGCAGTTTTGGATTGAAAAGTGTGAGCTCATAATCTTATAGACATGGCACTTAAATCATTAAGCGCCATGTCTTGTTGTTTTATAGGGGGGCTTAGCAGAATAGTTTTGGGATCCGTTGTCATATTTTTTACTTTCATATCAAAAGTCCGTACAATCAGCGCCCATTGAATGACCGCGCTTTATTGGCGTTTATGCACCAAATATCTGACCTAAAAAATATATTCGATACACAATTTGCAGACTCTCATAATACCCGTTTAGTGAAAGGGGATGATGAGCCTATTTATCTGCCTGCCAACGATACGTGTTCACATCATCAAGTGGTTTTTGCACATGGTTTTTATGCCAGTGCATTGCATGAAATAGCGCATTGGCTGGTTGCGGGTGATGCCCGTCGGTTATTGGAAGATTACGGCTACTGGTATTGCCCTGATGGTCGAGATAAAGCTCAGCAGGCCGAGTTTGAAAAGGTTGAAATCAAACCTCAAGCAATAGAATGGGCACTCAGTGTCGCTGCAGGCTTCGATTTTAATGTATCGGTGGATAATTTAAATGGTGAGCAAACATGCCGTTTTAGTTTTCAAAATCGGGTTTATCAGCAAGTGATGATGTTGCTAGAAGGTGGCTTTAATAAACGTACAGAGCAACTATTAAAAGCCTTATCCGCTTTTTATAAGACAACATGGCCATTACAAAAAGAACAGTTTTCTTGGGATTGCCCACAGGAGTTAGAAGATGTCATTTAAACTTGGTTTAATTGTTAACCCTGTTGCAGGGTTAGGTGGTTCCGTTGCCCTCAAGGGGAGCGATGGTGCTGATACAGCGCAAAAAGCTCTGTCGCTCGGTGCTGAGCCTAAATCGAATAATCGCACAAAGTTGGCACTTGAACAGCTTTTACCATTTAAAGACGGTATTCAAATATATACAGTTTCTGGTGAGATGGGCGAGCGCATTTCCAATGAGCTTGGCTTCGACACCCATATTGTATTTACTGCCAGTGAAAATACCACTGCACAAGATACCGAAATCGCCGCACAAAAACTCATTGAGCAGGGCGTTGACCTTATTTTGTTTGCCGGAGGCGATGGAACCGCGAGAAATATTTGCACTGTGGTTGATGATAAAGCGCCTGTGCTGGGGGTACCTGCTGGATGTAAAATCCACAGTGGTGTGTATGCCATTACTCCAAAAGCCGCTGGTCGCGTTGTCGAAATGCTTATAAAAGGAGAGCTTGTCACGCTCTCGGAAGCAGATGTGATGGATATTGATGAAGTGGCATTCAGAGAGGGCACTGTTAAAGCGAAGCGCTATGGTGAAATGCAAGTCCCCAGTGAAGTGCGCTATGTACAAAGCGTAAAAAACGGTGGTAAAGAAAGTGATGAGCTAGTGCTGGCTGATATTGCGGCGTTTGTGATTTCTGAAATGGATGAAGACGTGCGTTATATTATGGGCTCTGGCTCTACTGTAGAGGCGGTGATGGAAGAGCTGGGGTTAGACAATACCCTGCTTGGTGTAGACCTGATCCAAAATCACGAGTTGCTGGGGCAGGATTTAACCGCAGCACAATTACTTGAGCTCACTCAAGACCAGCCAACAAAACTAGTTATTACGCTTATCGGTGGGCAAGGCCATATTTTTGGTCGTGGCAATCAGCAACTTAGTCCACAGCTCATTAGAAGAATTGGAAAAGAAAATATTGTAGTCGTTGCGACGAAACGCAAACTTCAAGCATTAAACGGTCGCCCGTTGATAGCAGATACAGGCGACCAAGCACTTGATGATGAATTGAGTGGATATATTAAAGTCGTCACAGGGTATAATGACCATGTGATGTATGCCGTTGGGCATCAAGATTAAATGAGGAGACGGAATGTCATTTGAAACCTATGTAGAGGCTGCACAGCAGTTTTTTGATGAATTAGTCGATCGTGCAGATGATGATGAGCTGTTTGCTGGTGGATATTTACGTGGTCATTTTGATTTAGCAGTTGGCTATGCACAAGTTGAAGAGCTTGATTTACAGCCTGAAGAGCTGAATACGAAAATTGAAGAAAGTTTAGTAAAAGCTTACCGCAATGGTGAGTTAACAGATGAAGACAAAGAGCACGTTGTTAGCATTTGGGAGCAAGTAAAAGAACTTGCAGCTTAATATTTGATCACTCATGACTTAGTGTCATGAGTGACTTTCCCGCCATGGCTGGTCATAAGAACCAGCGCCATACGATAAATAATAAAGAAAACGACACAAGGTATATTAGACCTAGTACAGCAAAGACTTTGACAGCCTTTGGCTGTGAGTCATATATATCACCCCGTATCAAAGATAAATTAAGCCAAGCGAAAAATGGTGTAGTTAAAAATGACATCGTCATGGCAAACATCAACATGTCTTTCAAATTCCCCTTGAAGAACAAAATGACTATCATGCCAAGAGCTGATTGTATAGCAATGACCACGGACAGACTGTATTTTTTGTTATGCGGTTTGATGATTTTTAATGATTCATCTAACGTTCTTGCGTAGCCATCTAGTACAGTTAGTGTTGTACCAAACATGCATAGAAATGCGACGACTGCAATCAACCAACGTGACCATTCCCCTATGGTAAGGGCGTACATATCAATGAGCTGTTTTGAGAATGCGACACCTGCCAATTCAATTTTTTGTTCCTGACCGTATTGCAGTAGTACGCCGAGCACAAAAAACATCAAAGCCAGTATTAAGGTCATAGCATAACCTAAATTGAAATCAAACAAGCTTTGCTTTTTGGTCAGTGTATTGTTTCTTAGTTTGCTTTTAAGCCATAAAGAGTTTATCGCTGAAATCTCAATAGGGGCTGGCATCCACCCCATTAAAGCAACCATAAAGCCAAGTAAGGCCAATTCGTATGGTGAAGGTGCAACCTGTGGAGCAGGGTGTGCAGGGCCATTGGCGAGCGTAACGACAAGGGCAGCAGTTGTTGCGACACACAGCAAAGCCATAATGACTTTACTTGCGTTATCTAATACTTTGTAATGCCCAAAAATGAGGATCCCAAGGCATACAAACAGTAAGCCAAAGCTCAGCGTCGTGAGGGCCAAGTCGCCCGGTAAAATATATTGGAGTAAAGCAGCTGTAAGGAGTAAGACACCCGCCGTGTTAACCACTGCAGCGAGTAAATTGATGATAAAAAACAAATAGAATAGGGATGGGTTTTTATCTTTATAGCCTTGCACCAAACTTTGCTTGCTGTGCAAAGTGTATTCAACTCCAAAACGGAAAAATGGGTATTTTAAAACGTTGACTATCACAATAAGCCACAATAGCTGCCAGCCGAATAGGGCGCCAGCTTGTGTTGCAGCGACTAAATGCGATCCCCCTACGGCAGCGGTGGCCATTAATATGCCTGGCCCGAGCGCCTTAGATTTTGAGATTATGCCTGATAACACGTTGTTTCCTTGTTTTTGTTTGCTATGTTAGCGCGTGTAAAAAATTATCCAAGTGAAAACTTTGTAAGTACGGTTGTTTGTTTTACTGAGCAAATCGCTCTGCCTTAAAGTACATTTTCACAAATTGAATAAATGTTTTTAGCTTGTGTGATGGCAATGTACTTTGCGGGTAGAAAAGATACATGCCATTGCTTTTTTGCTCAGTATATTCATCGAGTACTGTGCTCAATACACCAGTATTTATTTCTTTCTTGACAAAGTAATCGGCAATTCGAATTAAACCGGAACCTTGTAATGCATATTGTTTGGCTAAGTTGTTGTCATTACTAGATAGCCAGCCGGAGACTGTGACTTTTTCGCTATTAAATGGCCAACAGGACTGTCCATTAACAACAATGCATTCTTGGTTAGTTAAATCACTCGGGGTATTGATATTCTGATGCGTTGTTATGTACTGCGGTGAGGCAACGATAATATGTTGGTAATCAAACAATTTTGCTGCCACCATATCGAGCGGTGGGGTAGTTGTTGCTCTAAATGCCAAGTCATAATCTTTGGTATTTAAATTGTGTGTTGTGTAACTGGCATCGATATCAAACTCGACATTTGGGTGCTGTTTTTTAAATTCAGCACAAAGGGTTGGCAGATATACTTGAGCAAACATACGTGGCGCGGTTAGCCTTATAACGCCCTCTACCTTCTCATTGTTTATGTTACGCTCTAAATTAAACAGCTGGGTTCGAATGGCTTTTCCTTGCTCGAATACTTGCACACCGTACTGGGTTAACTTTACATTGCGAGTCGTTCTGATCAGTAGGGGGGTATTCAATACTTGCTCAAAGCGTTTAATTTTTTCAGATAATTGCCCTTTAGAAATCCCAAGCGCTTTTGCGGCCTTAGTGTAATTAAGTTCTTCAGCGAGCTTTACGAAAAGCATTAATAATTCAATACGTTTGTGTTCATTCACGGGATTTAATCCAGAATTTATTGTTTATTATATTGAACATAGAATTCTAATATTAACTCTTCTATTCAAAATAAAGAACAATATCATATAGGCACTAAGTTATTTCGACTAGCTGGAATAAAGTATGAAAACAACATTACCAATTCAAAAGTATTTTCCTACAGTGGGACCAATCGCTTATGGATGCATGGGGCTTGGGGGCCAAGGACCACACTTAACAGGTACAGATGTCATGCAGGCACATAGCGTGATTGATTGTGCTTTAGAGTCCAATATCTGTTTTTTTGACCATGCGGATATATATCGTGATGGCCGTGCGGAGCAAGTGTTTGGCAAAGTACTCTCAGAAAGGCCCGATTTAAGAGCGAACATGGTGATTCAATCAAAGTGCGGTATTCGAAAAAAAAATGATGAGCACGTTGGTCGATATGACTTTTCGAGCCAGTGGGTGCAGCACTCTGTAGATGGGATATTGTCGCGCTTGAATATCGAATATCTTGATGTACTTATGCTACATCGCCCAGATCCCTTAATGCAGGTTGACGAATTAGCAGAACAAATCTTTCATCTAAAAAAGCAAGGTAAAATCAACCATATAGCTGTATCTAATATGAACCTGCATCAAATGTCTTTCTTACAAAGCGCTTTAGATATGCCCATAATTTCGAACCAGATTGAGATAAGCTTGGCAAAGCTTGATTGGTTGAATGATGGGGTAATGGTAGGTAGTCAGGGTAATCACTTAGTTGACTTTGTAAGTGGTACTTTAGAGTACTGTCAACAGCATGAAATTCAATTGCAAGCATGGGGTAGCATGGCAAAAGGGCAATTTTCTGAACAAGGGTTATACTCAGATGAGCTAAGAGTACGAAAAACCTCACAATTAGTTAAAAATTTAGCGCACAAATACCATGTGAGCGGTGAGGCTATCGTACTGGCATTTATATTACGCCATCCAGCTAAGGTTCAGCCAGTGATTGGTACAACCCAAGAGAGACGGATTAAGAATGCGGTAGAGGCGATAGATGTTTGTCTTGAGAGAGAAGATTGGTATAACCTATATGTCACCTCAAGAGGGAATCCTCTACCCTAAAGAAGATATAGTGAAATCATAGAGTAAGGGGTATAACTATGACAACGCACCCATTTGATAAGTTACAGACAGAGTCAGGATACACATTCTTTTTGACGCCCTGCCCAGGTACCCAAGGTGTCGCGTTATTTTCCAGTTTAAAACAGCTTAAAGAAGCGAATGTAGCAGGTGTGATCACTTTAATGAGTGATGAAGAACTGATACAAAGCGGAGTAACTGGTTTGGAAGCTGGGTGCGCAAGTGTTGAGTTATTTTGGTGGCAATTCCCTATCTCGGACGATGGCATACCTACAGAAGTTTTTAAGCGCCGTTGGCGCAAGCATCTACATCAAATATTGCATGTAATTACGCAAGGGAAAACGGTTGCCGTGCATAGTAAGGGAGGCTCGGGCCGAACATGTTTGATGATAGGCTTATTGTTGTTAGCACTTGGGCATACCAAAGCACAATCTAGGCAGCTAGTCTCAAGGGTGTGGCCAAATGCATTAAGTAACCCCACTCAATCTCAGTTTTTCGAGTGCTTTTAACCCTCTTTTTTATTAGATGGATTTTTCCATCTAATACTTCTCGATTCGATAAAAAGTGTAGTGTTATTTCTTAACTCAACACTCTATTTAGTACCTTATTGTTTTTAATAAAGATTTTTCAGGCTTCGACGGTTTTGTAATAACTTAATCCGATGTAAATGCTTCTCTCTGGTCGTATCAGTTGTTTACCTGTATGAATTTAATGCTTTTTTTGAAATTTTTAAGATTTGTTGTCCCTTTTTTTGTATAATACCAAAAGCTCATTTTTTGCACCTTTACTAGAGCTTTTGTTTAGATATTGGTAATAATGAGTGCAACTTTTGACATGGTCACTAGCTCTAACTAGGTACTTTAGTACTGGTTTTCCAGGGATGCTTGCTTATGACAGCTCGATACACACCACTGGAGTGTTTTATGCAACTATTTGAAACTGATACAACTCGCTTTACAAACGGTGCTCGCCCACTGGCTGCCTATGTACTATTCACCTTGCTGCTTTTGTTGCTCACCCTGTTAAGTTTCCCAAGTAAAGCCATGGTTGTGATGTCAGGGGAGTTAGATAAGCATTTAAAGTCATATAACTATGGGACAAAGGCTGACAACAAATGGGTTCAACCAAGTCATGAATATCAGCAAAAGTTTCATGTTTTATTTGAGGCTTTTCATCAGCAAAATTGGTTATTAGCAAGCGACTTGGCTGATGAATTAGACTATCGAGTTATCCAATTTAATGATGTAGATACGGACAAGACCTACTTTTTACTTCAAGAAAAGTATCAATTACCGAGTGAAAGGTTCATCGGTGGGGGTACTTATGTGTTAAATACCTCTGGTACTAATGCCGTATTACAAGCGCCTCATCCAAAAAGAGATTCGTTTACAGGTACACAGGCCATAGACGCGTTTTTATATACGCAAACCAAGTTACTTATGTTAGCAGGCACTCGACGTGATAGCAGTCATGAGATGAGTGAGTGTACTGGTACTAATTATTCAGCCAGTGATGTAGCGCATCAGACAGAGTCCTTGTTTCAAGTAGTACATGAATATATGAGTGACTTTGACCAAGCAACTATATTTATTCAGTACCATGGCTTTGGTAAAACAACGCGTGCAAAACTTCAAGCACAATGTGGTACTGACAATGATCTGATGCTTAATTTAAGCGAAACGGTGCGTTATTCGACGGACCCTCAAGAGCACAGTATTTTGCACTCTATACGCCGCAGTGTAGAAAGTGAAGGTGTTATTAAGGCTTGTGTATATGGTAATGACACAAAAAGCTTAGGTGGTACGTGGAATGTACAAGGGCGTCATAGCAATGATTCTGTAGATAGCTGCCATAAAAGTGCAGATGCATCTTCTAAGCGTTTTATTCACCTTGAACAAAGCTATGGGGTCAGGAAATATCACAGAGCTGCCATGCAAAGGCACCTCAAAGACGCATTAGACGAATACTTTCAGTAATTCATCTCCCACCTCAGTAAACCAAGTTGCTAAAGAGATTTGTCGCTCTTTAGCAACTTTTATGATCTAAAATGGTCTCTTACAGCCTTTAATAAATCCAGTTTAAGGTGCGATTGAAATAGCTAAAAAACACATCATGCTTTTCTAATGAGTGAAGACAGTCTCATGCTGGTACCCATCCTTTGCTTTTTATACTCTTTCATGTAGCTTAGTATTTGTTCAATCGAATAAGAGTATATAAGGAAGTAAAAATGCGTGAGAGCGAAAAAGCTGCACTCATAAACCAATATATCGAAAGCTATAACGCGTTTAATATTCAAGCTATGCTGTCTTTATTTGACGAGAGTATTGTGTTTGAAAATGAAGGTAATGGTGAGGTGAATGTAAGGGTTGAGGGAAAGCAAGAGTTTGAAAATCTTGCCAAAGAATCTGCAAAGTTGTTTCGTCAAAGAAAGCAAACAGTGACGAACTTGATTGTGAACGGGACGACTGCCCAAATAAACATTGATTATTTAGGGGTGCTCGCTGTCGATTTACCTAACGGCATGAAGGTAGGAGATGAGCTTACAATACAAGGTAAGTCTTACTTTGAATTTAAAAATGAAAAAATTAGCTATATTAAAGATATAAGCTAAGTAATGTGCTCTTAATTGCTCTTGTGTAGCCAAGTAAAATATCGACTACACAAGGTAATATTGAAATAAAATGCAAGCTTATAACTTGATATAGGGTAATAAGCTATGCTTTTCATCTGTCCATTGTGCGGTTGACTGGTTGGTAAATGCATATCTATCTACGAGTGTGGATACTGGCATTGACTGCAGGAATTCTTCATTACTTGTCATGATGACCCATTTTGACCCTAACTGGGAATTTTCATCTTCTTGATAATCAAAAAGCAATATTGATTTATTAAAGCGTAAGCTTTGATTTGCCATGACTGGCATGAGGTCAATATGATTGTTGGAAATATGCATAATTAATACACCGTTGTTGTGCATCCTTTGCCAATATAGCTCAAACGCTTCAATAGTGAGTAAATGCGTTGGAATAACATCACTGGTAAATGCATCAATAACGATCGCATCTTGTTGAAAGGTGCTTTGGGAAATCTCTGTAGCAAGCAATTGTCGGCCGTCACCTATTTTCACGTTGATACTGGCTAAACTATTATTTAGATAGCTGAAATACTTTTTAGCAACTTTGAAAACAGCCGAGTTTAATTCATAGAAAGTTATCGTATCATGCTTTTTTCCATACTGTGCAAGCACACCTGCGCCTAGACCAATAATACCCATGTTTATTGGCCCGTTCGCTTGTAAGACCTCAATCGCTTTAGCAACGCCGGTATTTTTGTGGTAGTAGCCGTTGTCTGAACTTATATCAGTCATGAGTTCGTAACCGTGAATTGTTGTCCCATCTATAAGGCGGCGCTCAATTGTATTGTTAATTGTAATGTCCTTAACGGTTAGCATGCCATAAAAGTTCCTTTCGGTTATCAAGTTAAGTTTTGTATACGCATTATTTAATAAGACGAAGGCACAAATAAATGACACGAATATACTTATGTATCCGAGCTTTATGTATTTAGATACAGAGCTTTGTGTGCAGAGATAGATATGTAAAGAAAAAATCGCGATGAGGGTGAGAGGGTATTCTATAGGCAAGTTAAAGGTTACTGGCGCTATAACTGAACTTGTTAAACTGCCAAGTACACTGCCAAAAGCAATGCAAACATAGAAAGATGTCATCGAGTATTGGTTCGGCGCAATTCGCCTTAGCTCTCTGTGGCAGCTAAATGTACAAATAAATAATATGAGTCCGTACATGCTAAATTGAGCGACAGCATTAAATTTACTACCTAAGAAATACATTAAAATGCCAGCCAAAGTCGCAAATATTAAAGCGGAGTAGGAATAAAAACTACGACTTTTCACTGGAAGTGCAAAAGCAATGATAAAGGTGATTAAGTAAATCGCTAAAGGTATAACCCAAGTTAAAGGCATTGGCGGAATGTTAATGTTAATCATAAAAGTGGTAGAGCTCAAAAGTAGAGAGCTCAGTGCTGCCAAACTGATACATCGAAAATGATTATGGAAAATAACCGTCGTAGGCCGTATTTGGTTAACCCATATCTTTTGAGATATTTTTTTTATTATTAATGTAGTAAGTGCGAAGAATAGCGTCACTAATACGGTCAAAGTGAAAAACCATAACTCTTTGAGTGTGGTAAGCCCAAAGTAAACTTCAAAAAAAAAGGGAAAAGTAAGCAAAGCGACAAGTGAGCCAAAATTTGAGAGTGCATACCATTGATAAGGTACAGGACTTTGATTTAATAAACAGTACCATTTTTGTAGCAGCACGGATGTGGTACTTAACATGATAAAAATAGGGCCTATTTGAGCGGCAAGTGACACAATGACTGACCAAGTAGGTGGCAGCATATCGAGAATACTTTTTTCAATGTGAGTATAAGTCACAGCCACAGCTAGGATTAATAGAGTGAAGTGCAGTGTAACTTGCCACTGTAGTCGTAAGTGACGAATAAAGTGGATGTATAAGTAGCCTAATAACACACACGTCTGAAAGAAAAATAAGCCAGCGGACCAAACAGACGCTCCACCGCCAAATTGAGGTAGTTGTTCTTTAGATAAAATAGGTTGGATTTGAAATAATAAAAATGCACTAAGTAAAATTATTAAGGTAAAGAGTACAGCCATTATTCATTCTTGTTATTTATTTGAGTGAGAGGACAGCGTGTATTAAATCGTTTTATCGAAGCTATAAAATCTAGCTAGAGATTGTCTTAAGAAAAGCTTAGTATATGAATTGTAAGCTTATTTAGGAGTCGTTAAGTTGAAGTTCGAAATAGGGAGTTATTACGTAGATGTTAAAAGGTGTCAAATTACAGGTTTTGGCGCTGTAACCAACATTGAGCCGAAAGTGATGGAAGTATTGGTTTACTTGTATGCCCATAAAGGGGAGGTGGTAAGCCAGGAAGAGATTTTTAACGCTGTATGGCCTAAAGCCATATTCAACCCCAGCTCCGTGCAGCGTTGTATCGCCATACTAAGAAAGGCATTTGATGACGATGCCAAGCAGCAATCTCTATTAATTACTCACCCTAAAAGAGGGTATAGCTTAGAAGTACCAAACCCTAAATCAAACACGTTTAAATTTGTGTTGGTGGGGGGAACCGCTTGCTTGATAATTGCAGCGATGTTTATTTTTCTCTTTTTAAATCATTTTTCTCATAAAAATGACTTTTCTAATTTGTTGCCTATCAGTAGTAGTTCAGGAAATGAATTTGCTTTTATGACGTCACCAAATGACTTGTATATTGCTTTTATCCGCGCAGAGGAAAATAGTAAACATATCTGGATCAAGCAACTTGATACAGGAGTGGAAAAGCGTATTTCACACCAGCCGGCAGATTATTTAAGTTTGGGTTGGAGCCCAAATGGTAATGGATTGATTTTTGCGATAAGAGAGCAGGCTGGCACGTCTTTGCAATTCACCACGTTGGATTTGGTTTCAATGGTACCCCTTGAGCAAGAGGAAGCGTATCGTACCATGGATTATGTGATCTCAAGCCATAGACTAGATTGGGCTACTGATAATACGGTTTACTTTACTGAAAAGCACCGGGAAAGTAGTGAAACACAGCTGGTTTCATACAACCTAATCACAAAGACGAAGCATGTTTTACACCAATCAAAACAATCGGATTGGCTCTTAATGCAATCATTATCCCCTGGTGAAACCTTGATAGCATTAGGCTTTGAAGCGGGTCAAAATAAGTACCGAGTGGACTTACTCGACTTAGATAGTGGACAACTGAAAACGCTTGTCACAATTGAAGACGGATTAAGTGGACTAAGTTGGCATCCTGATAAACAAAGCATATTGATGAGTAAGCGCAACGAAATACTCTCAGTTGATCTGCAAGGCCGAGTTTCTAAATTACCGTTTAAAAACTATCAAATTGTGCGAGACGCAAGCTACTCGAATAGCGGTGAAGAGATTTTTATGGAGCTTGTGAAGGTGGATGTCGATATTTTAAGCGCAGATAGAGAAAATATGAAGAATTTAAAGCGCTTAGTTAATTCTTCCTCTGTGGACTTTCTGCCTGTATTCTCACCAGACCCTTCAGTGTTTGTATTCGAGTCACATCGTTTTGGCCAAAAGCAGCTATTTATATATGAGCAGGATCAAGAGCGGCTACTATTTAAAAACCCAGACAATGTTGAGCTGTTTGGCATTGCGTGGTCAAAAGATGGTAAATCCGTATTTACGGCTAGTAAAGATACAATATTCCGTATAGCTGTTACGTCAAATAAAGTGGAAGCGATCCCACATAAGCACAATTCTTTTTATCTTCGCGAAGCATTTCATCATAGTGAAGCTTTATTAGTATCTTACCGTTCATCGGATGGAGTTGGGTTTCATGTTGCGAAGTTCGATTTAAAAACTGGAGAGTTAAAAGAGTTCGAAGCGAAAGGTGAGAGATTATCCTGTTATTCAATGGGCTTGGATGAGTCGGATAATATTTACTTTTCTAATGCGTCAAATGTATTTAAGCGTAGCGACACTGGTGAGATTGAACGTGTTTGGCAATCACAAACAGCAGGGATCATAGGTGTGACCACTGATTCAAACACGCTTTTTGTCACTTT
This sequence comes from Pseudoalteromonas umbrosa, assembly GCF_030125375.1. GTDB lineage: Bacteria > Pseudomonadota > Gammaproteobacteria > Enterobacterales > Alteromonadaceae > Pseudoalteromonas > Pseudoalteromonas umbrosa. The sequence goes on from NZ_JASJUU010000001.1 coordinate 577,243, forward strand.
GGAGCAGGATAACCACTACAAACTGGTAGAACATGATTTATTGCTGGGTAAGACAGATGTCACATGGATTGGCAATAAAGATGGCAAAATGCTTATCAATGCTGCACATGACTATTCACAGTTTTTATATCTAACCGAACCAACACGCCAAAAGCAATTAGCTCGGCTGAGATAAAGCTATATGGCCGCGGCTTATTGCGGCCAATGTTTGTCTTTCAGACTATATTAATCTTCAATAGTCATTAACCGTCGGGCCGAAGTGTTTCAATAAATTTTGATTCTACCCAATATATGTCACCATTTCCCGAACTCGTCGTTCTATTGAAAAAGAAATACTTACCATCTGGAGACATATAACCGCCTGCTTCACCAGCGTCAGTATTCACTGCCGGTCCCAAATTAAGTGCTTTACCCCAACTCCCATCAGACTCACGAAAACTGATATAAAGGTCAGTGTCCCCAAAGCCTCCGTTTCTTTCTCCATCCCAAATAATATAGCTGTCATCAGGTGCTATAAATGGATGTGCATTCCATTTGCCGGTATTAATATGTGCAGGTAATGGTTTTGGCGCTTGCCTAACACCATTTTTTACCTCAGAGATCCTCAGTAAATCACCATTTTTATAATCATCGAGGATATAGGTACCTGAAGACGATGAAGATAAACGCATAATGCCCCAATCCTTGTTATCGAACATTGGACCTAAGCTTTTGACTTGTGACCATCCTGAGTCTGTTCTAGCAAAATACTTATTGCCAAGATGTAAGATATTACCATCTGGCGATAGAGTAGGGCGGCCCACTCTTGGTGCTAATGTGGAACCATACCAACGATTGTTTTTTTGCTTATAATTCATTGTCCACCACTTGTTAGAATTGGCATCCATTCGCGTAAAATAGAGTTCCTTCAAATCTGGCGTAAACGAAATAGTGTATTCTCGATCTTTTGGTGTACTCAATAACCCAGGCGCAAAGACTTTGGCTGTTTTCCCAGGTGGTGTTTGCCCTAAGTAAGGGCCATGTATTCCTGTGTCGACCTCCTTGGCTCCAACTGAGCTGTTGGTAATAATAGCGCTTGTGGCAATCAAAAAGCAGTACATTGTTTTTATCATATGTTCTCCGATTTGGTAGTGGTGATTTCGCTTTCAATAAGGAGAATTTACCTGAACTGACTTTACTCACTTGAAGTTAGCGTGACTTTTGATTGATGTTTTTATTTTTATAAAGTAAGTACATATTTCAGTAGTTTGTGTGTTTCTAAGAGCGCTGGAAAATGATTCGCGCTAGGAAGGAATACGACGTTTTATTAAAAAGATGACTTATCTCTAGTGTAAGAAAATAGTCTACTCAAATATCGACTTTTTCAGTCTGCACTATTTCTTTCAACGCGATATCACCCAACTTTTAAAGTTTTACAATGCCATAGTTATTAGTGCAGATGAAATCATCACTTGATTTATCCTCGCTTGACTTTGTTAACAAAACGTTTAAGTATCGATGGTTGTTCAAAAATTAACCGTTAACTTGCTTTGAAAAGGATAATTAAATAGGTGAATTATGAAAAAGTCTTTATTAATACTTTCATTGGCGCTTGGACTGTCCGCTTGTAACATTGATGACAGGCTGCAATTAGCTTATGAAACAAAAAAGAGTGAACATGTTCATTTGAGCGCCCAAAATACGGGGTTGCTCATCATTGATGCTCAAAAAGGGTATGTGATGGATAGTGACGACTTTTGGGTCAAGGTCTTCTATCCAGAGTTGGAAATACCGGCGCAAAATGTCGATCCTCAATTACATTCTAGCATTGACCGTATTGCACAACTGGCGCAAAAAGCCAATGATTTAAATATGCCAACTGCGATTACGTATGAAGCATTTGAAACCGATACAGGTTTGGATTATACGCCCTACATAACACGCATTGAGCAAGTGCTTGACGAAAATACCCAAAGCTATTTTAAGCAAACGTTTAACTCTACATTAGAGGCTGATATTCATGCAGCAATGCAAGCGTGGTCAGATGCTGGCATTTCTCGCGTGGTGGTCGCTGGTGCAGAAACTGATGTGTGTGTTATGCAAACCGTTTTAGGGCTTAAGAAAATGGGTTTTGATGTCTATTTAGCGAGTGACGCGACGTTCTCGACAGAAATTTATGAGCGGCCCACTTTTAAGCGTTTGCAGCAAGCTGGGGTTAAGCTGGCAAAAGCCAGTGAAATTATGGAGTCGATGGATTCTAAAGACAAATTGATCTATAGCCCACGCTACGCAGTTGGTAAACGGGATGAATTATATCAAGGTGATCGTCATAAAATGGCAATGATCAATTTTAATATGGATGACTCAAGCTTGAGTAAGGCAGAGCACGACAACAAGCCTGCAACAGAGCCTAGGTTCACATTTTTAGGTTTAGAGCAGGAGTTTTTGTTTAGCTACATGCCGAGTTTTCACGTGAATAAAAAAGGGAAGCCCTACACATCCAAATATCGCAAAAATGCCAATGTTGTGAGCTATAAAAATATCGACCCTGTGATTAATGACATTAAAGCGTCTGGCAAGACGCAAGCAGTGATTTCTGGTGTGGTCTCTCAGTTAGGCTTGTATGACGCGGTCTATAAGTTAATTGCAGCAGATATTACACCAATTATTCTCGAAGATGCGTTACTGGGATCAGATGTAGACCCAATTCACTATTTAGATTATATCTATCAATTAGGCGCGGTGCCAAGCACACAAAAGTCGCATGGCTATGAGATGTATGTCGAGATACAACTCGGGGACTTTACTGAAGAAGAAGTCGCTGCTTACTATGAAATGATATCGCTAAATGAAGCCGTGATCCCTGAAGTATACCCGCGTTTGCGTTAAGCCTTTTATGTTCTATTGAGCGTAAAAGTGCAGCTCGTAATTGAAATTAAATTAGTGTCGTGTAACGCGATGCTAATTAATTTATATAGCGCATTAAAAGCCTGTGTACACTATAAATTAAAGTTTGTCCTCGACGTGGCTTTTTAGCTATTTACTTGATCCTTACGGTATTCGCTAGGGGTTTGTCCTGTTACTTGTTTGAATGCCTTATAAAAAGAGGAACGCGCGTTAAAGCCAACGTCCAAAGCGATATCGAGCACAGTACTGTGATTTGCCAAAATTTGAGGCTTCGCTGCTTCAATACGCCAGTGATTCACAAAATCAAAAAAGCTCATGGATAATGTTTCATTCAATGTTTGTGATATGTAGTTTGGTGAAATATTGAGGTGCTTAGACAGCTGCTGCAGCGATAGATTTGAGTCTAAATAGAGCTTGTCTTGCTCCATTGCTGAGTTGATCTTTGTTGCAATCCGTTCCGACTGTGTTTTATCTAACGCCGAGCGTTGATATTTTTTTGCTGCAACGGGTTTGTCAATTGCATTATCTCTGTCTGATGTGTTGCTATGAACTTTGGACGTGCCTTTCGTATCACTACTATCTAATGTAGCTAATGCGGGCTTTTGTTGCAGGCCAAAGTGGCTCATGCACCATATTAGCAGCAAAGATAGGAGCATCTCCGTATTGCTATTAAAGAAGCCTTGGTCGAACAAACTCGAAGAAAAAACCGTTACCAAAGAGCATAGCCATACACTTACTGCAATTAAAAGCAGCCAATTCATCCAGTTGAGTTCTTTTTTATCGTGATTTGAAAAAACGTCTTTGAGTCTTTTCCGGTATTGATCCAGTCGCTGCACAATTTTTATCAAGGTATAGACACATTGAGCTAACCAAAGCAGCATCATGATTAAAAGCCCTATGAATAAAGTACTCACAAAAGGGCTGTTTATTTCTTCGTCATGGATGAAAACTGCGGTATGAACGTCGCTTGGCAATATTAAGATCATCCCAGAAATCAGCAAAGCGGGGAGCACCAATATGTAGCGATAAAGCTGTTTTTTATGGAACTGCCATGGTATATCGGCTGTAAGTCCCTCGACATAACACCATAATGATGGACAAAGCAAAAAAAGAGCAGGGAACGCAATGGCTGTGTACACAGCATAGTACTCAGGTAATAAAGAGGAGGTCACAGAGTTTAACGCTAAAATACCACTGGCGAATAAAAACAATGCCAGAGGCCAGTTTAGTGCACTTTTCACTGCACGTGATAATAGAATTGGCACACTGATACAAACTTGTCCAACAATCATCATCGTTAGAATTATTTCGATAGGGTCAGCCAAATTCTGTTCCTTTTATTGCGTGTCCTTGGGTGAGTTTAATTTAAAAAAGTGTCCGCACTTATAGTCTCGGACGACCTAGCTATTTATAAATTATATCGTTTAGCTTCGTCAACCACCCCATATCATGGGCTTAATTTAAAACAACGGAGCTAATATGAATACGACAAAGGATATCTCCTTGCCTTTTGAGGATTATCAAATAAACGTTAAGTTGAAAATCTCAGCACTTTGGGTTGCAGTGATGTTTTGCTATGTCTACGGTGACTATATTGAAGTGTTTGTACCAGGTGTTATGTCTGAGGCGTTGCTCGTCAGCGCAGATAGGAAAGGCATTCAATATGAGTTCTTTGCCGTAGCGCTGCTCATGTCCATACCAAGTGTCATGATTTTTTTAACTTTGGCACTCAAACCTAATATCAATAGAAAATTAAATATCATTATTCCCAGTTTGTTTATTGTGCTGCTAGTGTCACTTAATTTAGAAACCGGGTGGGGCTTTTATTTATATCTCACTGGGCTCGAAATTTTATTGTCTTTGATGACAATTCGGTATGCATGGAAATGGCCAAAGGCAGAAATCATGGGCTAAGCGTAACTATGATATTAAATTTTATCTTACTATTACAGATGAATAGCACGTATTTTTAATGGACTTCTAATATGAAAAAATTACTCACTTTAGCTGTATTTAGCAGCTTAACTTACGCAGGCGACTCGATTGATTTACAACACGAAGCCGATGACAGGCTTATTATGTCAGACACTGGTTCTGCCTTTGTAGCCGGTAATGGTGACTCTGCTTTTTTACAAAAAATAGACCTTAAGACTCAAAAGGTCACTTTATTAGCGTTACCCGAAAAGCCGATTATCTATAGCCTTGGCAAACTTAAAAGTCATCAAGGGAGGCAGGCATTTGTGTTAACTGAGCAGGGCATTTTTCACGTCAATGATACTGAAGCACGCAAGCTGATTGAAATTGACTCTGTATTTAAATCTGGGGCTTTTTCGAAATTTAAACACCAAGAATTTACGCTAGATGCGAATGGCGATGGCTTGACTGATTTTTATTTACCGGGCATTGAAAAACAGCATGTTTATATCCAACAGAAATCAGGTAAGTTTTCCAAAGCATCACTGCCTTTACGTGCCAAAACAGTGACGCATACTACTGAGAAAAATTTGACGATCAGCCACACATTGCCTCAATTTCCTATATTGGCTGACGTGAATGGGGATGGGATCGATGACTTGATGTTCTATGAGCAAAAAATGATTCAGTATTTTACATCGACAGACCATGGCCCTAGCGTAAAACCGCAAATACTCGTTACGTTTGAACAAAGCAGCAAGCAGCGAATTGAGAAACTAAGTGACTTTAATAATGATGGCTACCCTGACATTCATACGATAGAAAGCCTGTCAGAGGATACAAGCAAAGAAAAGGACTTGGACAGTGAGAGTATTCATCGGGTCTTTTTTTCACAGCAGACAAGCAACGGGTTAGTTTTTAAAGACAGCCCTGATATTGAGCTGACTTTAGAAGAAACGAGCGGTATCGCTAATATTAGTGACTTCGATGGAGATGGGTTAGATGATTTGGCAGTGATCTCTTTCGATATTGGTTTTATGGATATCCTTTCAATTGCCAGCGCTGCGATGGACAATAAAGAGGTGATGCTCGATAGCTCGATTAGTATCTTTACAGGAAAAAGCGACAACCAATTTTCAAAAAAAGCGGCTGCAAAGAAAAGCTTTGAAATCGCAATGAATATGAATGAATCAAGTAGCGGTGCAGGCAAAGGCATTATTTTTAAAGACTTCAACGGTGACGGCTTAACCGATTTATTAGTAAGAGCAGACACCAATGAGCTTAAAGTTTATTTTGGAGATGCCAAAAGAGGGTTATCGCGCAGAGCAAAGCGTATAAAGCGTGCTTTGCCAGCATCTTCAACAGATATTTATAGCCATGATATCAACCTTGATGGCAGAGAAGAAATTGTATTGAAGGTAAACGACAAAAAAGCAGGTTTTAGGTTAGATACGATCTTACTTACCAAGTAGAGGGGGTCTTAATAATTAACTGCCTGTTATTGAACTTACAAAAAGATCGACGGGCAGTTTTTTAAAGTAGTGGTGGTTTGTCAAGCTGGCTTTTATCTTATTGATTTTATTAATTATATTTTTAAACCGGTAACGATTTATAAGCATATAGTTGAATTTGTTTTTTAGATAAATTTACAGGGGAATTCAACTTGTTTTGATTTAACTGTTTACATACGTTGTATATGAAATAAAATTAGCCCCCTTAGTGGGTAACTCAATCCTTGTGTAATGAGAAACCTGTGATGTTGCGTTAATTTACGGTTGAACAAGCAGAAATATGATCAAATTTATTGAAACCACGCCTTGGTGGTTCTTAATACTTCTTTATGTCACAACATTGGCCCTTGGAACCTTAATCGGGGCCCCTCTGGTGATCCAAGCTTATGATTTGCCTAATCCAGTTGAAGTAACTCGACTGTTTGTATTAGTACCGTTAATCAAAGTACACTATTTACTCCCTTTACTGTTGGCGGTTACTTTTGGCTTGAAGTTTGTTAAGAGCAAAGGTCAGAAATCACTCACGCTATCATTTATTATTGCAAGTATCATTCTTGTGCCTGTTGTATTTTATGGCTTACAACTTTCAGACATTTATTTGTACGCTGAAGCCTAAAAACCTTTAAACACAAATACTTTATTCATAATGTAAATATATATTTGTCGTTATCTATCTTATTGACACTGCGCTATCAAAAGCTTTAAGAGTGCAGTGTCATATCAAGTACACTCACTCGACTTTTACTAAGGTTAGTAGTGCATATATCTACTTGTTGTTACACAAGTGTCAGACTTAGATTTTTGTAGCAAAAAATCAGCTTGAAATCATAAGAAATCATAGGCAAGTCATGTAGTTTTTGGCGACCAAATATAAATTCCTCATAAAGTTTACGCACTACTTATAAGTGCTTAGGCGAATTTTAAGTGTAAGCAAGGAGTTTATATGGTAATCGGTTTTTCATTAAAAAAGTTATGTTTATCAGTCAGTATAACAGCGATAGCTGCGGGTATTTTTTATTTTCACGCATTAGCAGGTTTTTGTACAAATCCAATTGTGTACAAAGCTCCACCTTTATTCGTTGAGCAATACTTGCAACACATCGAGTATCTTGAGCCATTGCCTCGTACTGAATTCGATAGGCGTTTTGTAGAAAAACCAGATCTAGAAGCGTTGATCGAAGATTACACTTATGAGGAAATTTTGGTCTTCAAAGCAGTTATGACGGGGCAGTACGATGATGAGTTGATGCGTTTATTTTCTCACCCAGATAAAATGCAGAGAATTAAAATTGCAGAAGCATTTGCAGCTGTACAAATTCAATTCATACATGACGAAGAAAGTGGATTTCCACCAAAAAGAAATCAATTGTTCAACAGGTTAGGGGAGCATCTTCCTGATATTCGTAATGCGCTATCAGAAGCACTTATATATACGGCAGTAGAGGGAAAAGCTAACCGTATTCCATATACATTGGCTTGGTTACCCGGTCAAGGGCGAGAGACGTTAGAGCTGTTTTCTTGGGCAGCAAAGCATCATCCTGATCATAACATTCGTAGGTCATCTATTTACTATGTGACTATTTTGGAGGGGGGAAACCTTACTGGGCCACTTTTATTAGGACGGAGTAAAGATCCTGTATATAGTGTGCGAAAATTAGCGTTGGATCTGCGTATTAGACGCTTAATAGGTAACATATAAAGCACTAGGGTTGATAGATATCCTGAGATATCTATCCAGATTATATAAATATGTGAACGCTTATTTCTATAAGCGTTTATCCACTTCAACTTTGCCATCTTTTATGACCAATGCGACATTTTCCATTACTTTGATGTCTTCTAGTGGATTACCTGGAACGGCAACAATATCAGCAAGTTTACCAGATTCTAAAGACCCAAGGTGGTCTTGCAATTTCAGTAACGTTGCCGAGTTAATGGTAGCTGCTTGTAGCGCTTGCAGTTCGGTCATGCCAAATTGGACCATACGGCTAAATTGCTTAGCGTTGTCTCCATGAGGGTAAATACCACCATCTGAGCCAAAAACCATGTTAACACCTGCTTTTACTGCTTTTGTAAAGCTTTCTCGCTGAATTGAACCAACCTGTCGCTCCTTTTGGAGGCTCTCTTCAGGTATTCCAGCTTTTGCTCCTTCTCCTAAAATGTACTCGGTCGTGTATATGTCCATAGAGAAGTAAGTGCCATGTTTTAATGCCAATTGTATTGCCTCATCATCTAAAAAACTGACATGCTCTACAGAGTCAACACCTGCTCGGATCGCAGATTTTATTCCATTTGTACCATGGGCATGCGCTGCAACCGTGAGCCCTCGCATATGCACTTCATTCACAAGCGCTTCCATTTCTTCAAACGAATACTGCTGAGCACCTACTTTGGTGCCTGTTGACATAACACCGCCTGTTGCGCAGAATTTGATAACATCAACACCATATTTCACATTTTCTCGCACTTTATGACGAACTGCCCAAGGGCCATCTGCGACACCTTCAGAGATAACTCTGTGTTCATGAGTAAATGCATTAATATCACAATGTCCACCGGTAATACCTATGGCCGGACCTGATGCAAATACTCGAGGTCCTGATATGTCTCCATCATAAATAGCATCACGTATAGCAAGATCTGCATAGCCTGAGGCACCTAAATTTCTGACTGATGTAAAACCTGCTTCTAGCGTACGTCTGGCGTTTATAGCCCCTGTAATCGCCGAACGAGGAACAGTTCGTCGCAGCCTTTCATAGCCATGCACGGATGCATCACCTGTGAGGTGAACATGCATATCAAATAACCCAGGCACCAATGTATGACCCTTTAAATTAATGACTTTGGTATCAGAGTTTTCGGTATCTTTGGGTGTATGCTGAGAGACTGAAACAATGTTTTTATCTTCAATGACGATAGTCGCAGGTGTAATGAGCTTTCCTGATTTGACATCAAGTGCAGCGTCTGCTTTGAGGATGAGGGGGGTTGCGAATACGCTACAAGTGGTAAAAATTAAGGCTGTACTTAGGAGTGTTTTTCTGAACATGTTTTCTTCTTATGGTTTTTAATTCAAAAACAGTCTATGCAGGCTAGTAGAAGGCCCGCAAGCTTTTTACGACTGAGTGTACAATTTCCCTGATGAGTTTATAGGCAATAAAATAGTTAAAATTTGTTTGTAACAGGGTGTTTATGAGAGTAAGGAGCTTATTAAGAGTTAGCTTACGACCGTTTGCCTTGGCTTTGCTTGCTGTAAATAATGAATATAGTCTTGCTCTTTTAATCCGGCTTCACGGCTTGAACGCAATAATAAGTCATTCAGCGCTTGGTCATTAATCCCATTTCTGAGCGCTTTACTACACATCTTGATGGTGTCTTTATATTCACCAGAATCAAACAACCGAGTGGCAAACTGCATATAAGCTTCTTGTTGGTCTGATTCCTCTTGGTAAATTTTAGCGAATACTTCTCTATGCATTAAGCCCGCCAAGACATAGTGGCTATTTCTATGCTGCTTGCCAAGTGCTCTATGAGCGTTAAATAGCATTTCTCTGGCGTGTTCCAGATCCTTTACGAGGAAAAATAAGTACGCAATAAGCGTAGCCGAACCTGGATCGTCTAGCGTATTGTGACTTAGTTGCAAAAGTTTTGCACTAGCATCAACTTCTTTACCTTCAATCAACATCATCATAATTAAAAGCAAATTGAACTCATCAGGACAGTACTTTTGCATATTTGAAGCGTGTCGAGTAATGGCTGATTTCAAATCATTTTGGATTGATTTAAGTACTTTAGACTCAATTTTTTCTTTGTTATCCAATGTTTCTAAAAAGCGAATTTTAATAGCTAGGGCCGAGAGCAGGGTAGACAGAGCTGGGTCTTCACTATAAGCGCGCTCTTTTCGCCTAATTAAATTATCAATAGCATCATGCTCTTTACACACATGTAATACCATTAGACTTAGCCTGAACATACTCGGTGACATATCTTCAATAGGAAATGCAAGTACTTGAGCTGTCGCTAGTTCTCGGTTATCGGTCTGAAATGCGATATATATTTGCCAGTAAAAAACACGTATGGGGTAATCTTGCCGCGTTTGGGGTTCAGATAAAAAACCTTTACATGCTTCAAAATCTTTTAGCTCATAGTTGACATGAAACAAAGACCACTTTGCCCACTGGATATTGCGATCAGCCAAAGGCAAAAGCAGCTTTTTTGCTAATGAATAGTGGCCAAGTTTAAGCAGTAAGTTTACAAGCAGTTGATTACGCGCTTTTTTTAAATAGTTTGGATACTCTTGTTTACGTAACTCTTTGAGTTTTAATAATGCGTTTTTGTACTTTTTTGCCCTGATAAATTGGTAAGCAAGTTTAAATTCTTTAACTTGGAGAGTATGCTCTTTTAATATTGTCGCGAGATCTTGAGGAGTGTAAGGTACTTCCAGCAGTTGGTTACTATGAAATGGATACTCACAAGCGTAGTCAAATGCACTTTGCCTTTTTGCCATATACACAAGTCTGGTTATGGGCGGCAATGTTTCGTTGTACACAAGTTCGCTAACAAGATCATAAAGGTTTTTTATGGTATCAACTTGGTTATCTAAAAAAACAATATCATAGGTATTTTGTTTTGCTGATCGCTCAAAAGCGCTACCTGAGCGGTAAGAGCGAACATGAGACACGCCCTGCTTGTTTAGCAAAGCTTCTAAAAATCTAATGTTGTCGCTATTATCGTCGACTATTGCAATTTTTAGGTCTGAATACTGCACTTTATTTCCTTTTATCAGCTGCCGGAGAGATGACCGATGCTGAAAAAACACCCAGTTTGTAGTTAATTTTGGAACTTACTATTCTAATCGTTTTAAACTCATAATCATAGAGTTAAATGCACTTTCATTTACATTTATTTAAAATTTGAATGTTGGGGGTTAAAGATAGGAGGTTTTACTTGTGTAGGCTGTGGCATGTATGTGTCAAAAATGATTACGCAACATGCCAAAAAATCGGTGTTTAGTTAAAGATTTCTTCTACGTCATCTTTTATGTCTTGATAGGCGTCTTCATCTAGTTCCAAAACATGAAGTACATCTGTCTTTATATATGCCCAGTCGGGCACTGAGACAAAACGTTTGTTCACTTGTACTAAATGCTCTGCCATTTTTAGCGTTGCCATGGTGCATACGTGTTCTATGTCGTGGTTTTCTTTAAAAAACTCCATATCATGGTGCCTGAGTATGAGTTTGCATATGGGTTTGGGCAGATTCCAACTGTTTGCTAGAAAATACCCAATGGTCGCATGATTGGTGTTGTATATCGCTTCTTCTTGTTCTACCAATAACATGTCATAGTTGCTGTTGGCACAAGAGAGTACGTTTGCATAATCATCAAACTTTAATGCCATAGCAGGAATACCCGCATCGTGAAATAGCCCGAGCATATGAAGACTTTCTAGCGGTATTTTCACAGGAATTTTGCGGCCAATGATCATTGCGACTTCAGATATCTCATTTGCGGTGTCCCAAAACCTTTCCAAGCTTATACAGCACCGAGATTGATCAAATGCTTGTTTTAATAAAAACCCTGTAACAAGATGAGTCACACTGTTTAAACCGAGAAACATAACCGCTTGGCGAATATCAGTAATTGTCCGTGAAAAGCCATATGATGAGGAGTTAATCACTTTCAATACTGCGGCTGAAGTCGCCACATCTGTGGCAATGAGATCTGCAATTTGGCCAAGTTCAGGCTCACTTGATTGTAAGAGTTCATGTAAGTGAGTAAGTAATTCTGGTTTCGGTGGAAGGGAAAAACCTTTTTCTACATCATTAAGAACAACATTATCTATTTCTATCATAGTTCTTCCATCTCGATGCTAAACATCAAATATAGGTAATTGCACTGACGTTAGATGAGTATAGTCGTACCTGCTAATTTTTGTGCTGATGGTATTAAATTTGTATTTTTTGCCTGTAAAATAATCAACCAGTTGGTAATTCAGGGACGTTTTATTGCTTTCATTCGCTTTGTTAAGTTAAGGTTAGATAATTTTACTGTTTGGGAATAATTATGAGTCAATCACCTGAAACGGCAGCGCCGAGTGGGGCAGTTGCACGTTTTCTTAACGGGATCGAGCGTGTAGGGAATAAACTCCCTGATCCTGCAATCATTTTCTTATCAGCTATGCTGCTGATATGGTTCCTTTCTTGGATTTTTTCAAGCACGACTTTTGATGCGATAGACCCGCGTACTGGTGAAGCTATCGTTGTTCATAACTTATTAAGCGGTGATTCTCTAGCCAGTTTCTTAGCCAATATGGTTAAGACGTTCACAGGATTTGCACCTTTGGGTGTTGTATTAGTTGCGATGTTAGGTGTTGGTGTTGCTGAGCACTCTGGTTACATTAACACGGGCTTGAAATTGATGCTAAAGCGCACACCTCAAGCATTATTGACACCATCAATTATTTTGATTGCGATTGTGAGCCACACAGCAACTGATGCAGGGTATGTATTGGTTATTCCATTGGCTGGTGTCATTTTCTATGCCATGGGTCGTCACCCACTTGCAGGTATTGCAGCTGCGTTCGCAGGTGTAAGTGGTGGATTTAGCGCTAACTTCATCCCATCAGGTATCGACCCGTTACTGCAGAGCTTTACACAAAGCGCAGCACATATTATCGATCCTGAGATTGCAATTAACCCGTTGAACAACTGGTTCTTTACCTCAGCTTCGAGCTTATTCATTATTCTTCTTGGTTGGTACATTACTGATAAAATTATTGAGCCACGTCTTAAAAATACTGAGATAGATGGTGACACGAACAGCTTACCTTCTTTTGATGAAGTAAACGCGAAAGAAAAGCGTGCATTTTTAGCTGCATCTGGTGTGATGTTATCAGGCATTGCATTATTGGTTTACGCAGCAAGTGGTGAAGATTCAGCACTACGCAGTCCAAACGGCTCGCTGACTGAATTTACGGCGCCGCTTATGCAATCTATTGTACCGCTTATTTTCTTACTGTTTTGGGTGCCTGGTGCGGTTTATGGCTTCTTAGTCGGTACCTTTAAATCATCTAAAGACATGATTGATGCCATGAGTAAATCAATGGGCAGCATGGCTTACTACATTGTAATGGCGTTCTTCTGTGCGCTATTTATCAGTGCATTCAGCCAATCTAATTTGGGTGCATTGCTTGCGATTGAAGGTGCAGAGGTACTTAAAGCGCTAGCATTACCAAGTTCAGTGACTGTCGTAGGGATTATTTTCTTGACTGCGTTTGTGAACTTATTTGTTGGTTCAAGCTCTGCTAAGTGGGCGTTGCTAGGCCCTATCTTTGTTCCAATGCTGATGCAACTTGGTCTATCACCTGATTTGACGCAAGCCGCTTATCGTGTAGGTGATTCAAGCTCGAATATTATCACACCGCTTATGCCATACTTCCCGCTTGTTGTGGTTTATTGTCAAAAGTATGTGAAGAACACAGGTATCGGTACTTTGATAGCACTGATGATCCCATACTCAATCGCCTTCCTAATCGGTTGGAGTATTTTCTTGTTGGCTTATTGGGGTTTAAGTATTCCACTAGGTCTACAATCAAGCTACATTTATCCTGCTGGATAAATAAAAAAAGCCGCTCAATTGAGCGGCTTTTTTAATCTCGATAACTTAGTAAGATTATGCTTCAGCTATGAATATAGCGCGCAGTGGAGCAGGGTAACCCTCAATTGTTTTGCTTGGGTCTAGTGGATCTAAGAAATCTGCAAGTGACTCAGTTTCCATCCACTCAGTCTTGCGCTGCTCATCTAATGAAGTGGTGTCTTTGTTGACAACACGAACGTTCTTAAAGCCAACGCGCTCTAACCACAGCTTGAGTGCATCACAGCTTGGGATATACCAGACATTACGCATTTTTGCATAGCGATCAGTCGGGACTAGCACAGTATTAACATCGCCTTCGATCACTAAGGTTTCAAGTACAAGCTCGCCACCTTTACGAAGTTGCGCGCGTAATTGGCTTAAAAAGTCTATCGGTGAGCGTCTGTGATAAAGCACCCCCATAGAAAATACCGTATCAAATGCTTTAAGTTCAGGTAACTGCTCTACGCCTAATGGCAGTAAATGCACATTTGGGTCTGGGTTAAAGTGCTTAATCGCTTGGAATTGACTTAAAAACAGATCTGACGGATCAATACCGACTACAAAGTCAGCACCAGCACCTTTCATACGCCATAAGTGGTAACCAGAGCCACAGCCAATATCTAAAACGGTTCTACCGTGCAGGTCGCTAATGTGTGGGAGCAGTCTGTCCCATTTCCAATCACTTCGCCATTCAGTGTCAATGTGAATACCGTGTATATTGAAGGGGCCTTTTCGCCATGGCATCATACGCTTTAGTAAATGGGTAAGCTGTTTTGTATGGCCTTCTGAAAGCTCATCGCTTAAACCAAACTCGACCCGATCAGCGGTGTTGATGTGTTTTGTCGTTGACTCAGGTAAGTTTTTAAGGACCTTTTCCCACTTTGGCCAATCACCATGTTGTGCTTCTTTTTGCCAGTGTGTTAACTGGGCTGGCAAAGTATCTAACCAATGACTGAGCTGGTTTTTCGCAATGGCTGCGTAAAAGTCATTAAACCAAGTATTCATAATATCCTCGTTATTTTATTGCGACCATTGAGCAAAAGTTAAAGCACTGATACCACACTTGCGTGTTTGAAAAACCGACATTGCTTAGTCTTTCTCTATGGGTGCTAAGGGCGTCAGTGCGCATGATGTTTTCAATTGCGGTTCTTTTTTGGCTTATCTCTAATTCGGAATAACCATTTTGGCGTTTGAAATCATGGTGTAAATCAATTAACAAGTTATCTTTGGTATCGTTTTCGCCTTTGATCTTTTCTGATAAAAGCAAAACACCACCGGGCTTTAAGCCCGCAAAGATTTTTTCGAGTACGGCTTGTCTTTGATCTTGCGGGATGAACTGGAGTGTGAAGTTCATTGCAACCACACTGGCATTTTCAATTTGGATGTCATTAATGTCACCCAGTTGAACATTAACAGGCACTTCTGATTTAAAGCCTTTGAGGTGTAACTTACAGCGCTCAACCATAGGCGCAGAGTTATCAATGGCGATTATCTGGCAGTTTTCTTTGTCTATGTTACGACGCATACTGAGCGTCACAGCGCCCAAAGAGCACCCTAAGTCATACAAATTTGAATTACTTTGCGCAAACTGACCTGCAAGTTTACCCATCGTACTGACCATTGTGGCGTATCCAGGAACTGACCTTTGGATCATGTCTGGGAACACTTCGACGACATTTGCGTCAAATGTAAAGTCTTTTACTTCTTGCTCTGCGGCATAAATACTGTCTTTGCCAGTCACAATACTACTCTCATACAAAAATAATCTCGCTATTTTAGCATTTTATACTGGATAGTCAGTGATAAATTGAGTAGCTTGGCTACTATTAGTCATAAGAAGTAAAAAATGAGATAAAAAATGGCGAAAAATAAAGTTGTCAGTACAGAAGATATCCTATCAACCTTGTGTCACTCAGTGACTGAAGTGCTTTCATCAGCGAGTGGAAACCAAATTTCATATTCGGCGATGGTTCAAAAGATCACGCGTACCTGCATGCGACCGGATATCGGCTGTTTTGTGTTGTTCGATGGCGGGTTTACAGGACTCGTTGTGACTAACTTCACAGCTCAGGCAGCAATGGAAATCTACCAAGATTACATGCGCAACATGGGCATGCCGGAGAGTGAAATTGCACAAAGTCACCTATCTGACGATGTATCAAATGTGATGGGTGAATTGATGAACCAAATTGTTGGTGATTTTACAGGTAAAGTAAGAGAGCAATTACATACCTCAATTACGCAAAACCAGCCGAAAATGATGGCAATTAATAAGCAGGTGCAAATCTCCGTTGATACAACCATGGACAGACCACAAGCAAGACGAGTTACATTCACGACGCAAGGGCAAAATATATTCTATCTTGAGCTAGCAATGGATAAGACTGAGTTTATTAAGCTCCATGATTTTGATATTGCAGAAGCGGTAGACCCGGACGATATTATTGCAAACCAGACTTCTTCATCTGCAAAAACGAAGGCTGCAAAACCAGCTGAGCCACAAGAAGATGCTGCTGATGATGACTTTATGGCAGAGCTAGGATTATAAGATCTTTGGTGTAAGACATCATGCAGTCAATATAAGCTGCATGATGTTTTATTCGCTTTCTAACTCACCCACTGTATTTTGCAATAGGTTATATGCCTCTGAAAATTCAAACCTAGATATCATCACTTTGAGTTCTTTAACTGTTTCCTCATCCAGTTCGTCGTTAGTTTCAAGTTGTTCAACCATATCCGTCGCTTTTGAGTCGTACTCTTTTAATGCTTGAGCAAATTCACCGATTGAAAAGGATTGTGTTGGCGTATTTTGGATGTGACTTTGTTGAAGTAGTAAGGCGGCTTTATTTTTTGTATCACTGATATAGTTAGCCAGTGTTTCGAGCTGCGCTAGATCGATATTATCGGATTTTACTTTCTCTTCTATATCAGCTGCTATTTCTGAGAAGTAATCCATGGACAGGTTTGCGCCAGCCCCCTTCATGGCATGGAGTATGTCCAATGCAAGCTCCTTATTTCCCATGCTAATTGACTGTTGTAAGTTGATGACTTCTTCGACTTGCTGAGAAATAAATTTATTTAAAAGCTTAAAATAAATGGCTTCATTATTTGCAGCACGCTCTACACCTTCTTCAATATTGATACCGGTTAAAACAATATCTATGTCTTTTTCAGAATGTTCTGGTATATCTTCAATCTCAATCTCTGGCGTGTTTGATGTTTGCAGGGCAAGAGCTTCAAGAATCGAGCTAATAAGGCCGTCCACATCAATCGGTTTAGCGACATGACCATTCATACCTGCATCTAGGCATAACTGAATATCCGGGCCCATTGCATTTGCTGTCATTGCTAAAATAGGCAAATGGGTATTAGGGATTGATTGGCGGATTGCTTTTGTTGCCTCTACGCCGTCCATAACTGGCATTTGCATATCCATAAGTACAATATCATAGTGATTATCTTGTACTGCTTTGAGTGCCATTTCGCCATTACACGCGACGCTAACTTGTGCGCCATGAAAGCTTAAAATTTCTACTGCAATTTCTTGATTTACAGGCTGATCTTCGGCAACCAGTATTTTTAAGTCTTTAAGCGCCTGTTGATTATCAACTGGCTTTTTCGTTGTTTGGCTGGCTGTGCTAGCGCCAAAGCACTCCTGTAAACAGTCAAGCAGACTTGAAGGGTTAAAAGGCTTGAAGAGCATGCTATCTATCATGCTTTGATGCGCCTCTTTAAAGCCAACCTCATGGCCATGAGCGGTAACCAATACAAAGTAATTTTGTAAGCCGTTTTGTTTTAAGTACTCAATAGTATCTATGCCATTGATATTGGGCATATGCCAGTCCACGAACATAATGTCGTAGCGACTGGTCGAAGGATTTAACTTGTCTATAAAGTGTTTACCACTCTCAAATAATGTCACTTCAAACCCTAGAGATTCGAGCATAGTTTCTAAAATATCTCGTGCATCTTCATTATCATCAATCACACAGGCTTTTTTACCACTGAAAGTATGCGATTTTTCAACGGGTTTTGAGGCGTAGTTGTTGATTTCCATTGGCAAGGTAAAATAAAACTGTGAGCCACAACCAAGTTCACTCTCAACGAAAATTTCTCCGCCCAGTAGCTTCACTAATTGTTGAGAAATCGTTAGTCCGAGTCCAGTACCGCCGTATTTTCGTGTGGTGGATGTATCGGCCTGAGAAAAGGATTGAAAGAGCTTGGTTTGTTGCTCTGCACTCATACCTATCCCAGTATCTTTCACTGAAAAAGTTAATTTGACCTGTTCTGATTGCATATCTAAAACGTTAATAGCTAAGGTAACACCGCCTGCTTCGGTGAATTTTACCGCATTGCCCGCCAAATTAATGAGAATTTGTGAGAGCCTAAGTGGGTCGCCAATAAAGTTGTTAGGTATGTCTGTTGGCACATTAAATACCAGGTCGAGCTGCTTTTCTTGTGCTTTAAGGCCAACTATAGTGGTGACATTATCGAGAACTTTATCCAATTCATATGGAATATGCTCGATTTCGACTTTGCCAGCCTCAATCTTAGAAAAATCTAAAATGTCATTTATTAGCTTAAGTAATTGTTTTGCAGCATAATCAATTTTTGTAACATAGCCAAGCTGCTTCGGATTCAGATCTGAATTAATCGCTAAATGTGCCATACCAATAATGGCGTTCATTGGAGAGCGGATCTCATGGCTCATATTCGCTAAAAACTCGCCTTTAATTTGCGCGTTTTTGTCAGCTTCTTCTTTCGCAGTGAGCATTTGTCGTTCTAACTCATTGCGCTCAGTGACATCTAAAAAGGTGCCAACGACACCGCCTACTGCACCGGCGCTGTCAAAAAATGGTGCCTCATACACTACCAACTCTCTGGGTTCATTAAGACTGTTTTCCATTGCAAGCGCAAAGGAGTGCGCGTCTTTTTCTTCAATGGTGCGCTGTGATTTGGCATCTAGATAAGCCGCAGTTTGCTGGTCAAAAACATCATTTAAATGAGAGTCTGTGACTTCAACTTCAAACTTATCAATAAAAGCTAGAAAAGCTCTGTTAACCCCCATAAAAATCCCTTTTTTATCTCGATAATAAGTAGGATTAGGAATGGCGTTAATAATGTGTAGGGTTAATTCTAAATGGGCTGCCAGTGCATTTTCGGCCTCTACTTGCTTTTGGGTGTTCTCACTGAGTCGTAACTGAATGCTTAAGTCTTCGCATAAAAGTTTTAAACAGTGGCTTTGCACCTCTTTTGGCGGGCTGGTAAATGTAATAACGACGGCGCCTGAAAGCTCTTCGTTGATAACTAAAGGGATATATAAAATAGTGTGCACTTCAAGTGTTAAACCGTCTTTATGCAATACTGCATTTTGTCCGTCACTGATAAAAGCTTGCGAACTTTGGTCTGAGATAAGCTTCTTTACTTGAATCGATTGCTCGTCAAAATATGCAGCAAAACCCACTAAAGACTGCTGAATAAAGTGGTCATCTTCATACCGGTATATGGCTACGCTGGGACTATGAAAATGCTCAGCAAGAAAGTTTGCCGCAACGGTTCTCATTTGATTGGGAGAACTACAATGGCGAATATCTTCACTGAATGCATGTCTTATTTTTGCCGTATCAGCACGTTCATCGAGCTTTTGGTAGGTTTTGGAAACCGCTTGCACAATATCAGCTACTTCACCGCTAAGTTCTGCCGGCAAGGAGATACTGCGACCGTTGTAATTTTTGTCTATACAAAATGCGCGATGAAGTAACGTAAAGGGTGTTATCAAGCGTTTGTTTAAGTAGTAAAAAATGAAAAGTGCGAATAGTAATAAGGAGATTAAGCTCACCCAGAGGTAAAATAGTAGGTTACTGCTACCGTCGTGCAATTGTTGTTTGGCATTTTGTAGCTGGTTTTTAGTCGACTTTAGGGCCACATTAATGGCCCTCGTTGTGTGCTGATGCACCTCTAGCAACGCGGTGTTTTGGGCGCTAACTTTTGGGGTTGAATCGAGCGTTTCATATACAGACTGCATGACGACATAGGCATTGAATGCAGATGTTAAGTCACTTTGTTCTGGATAATTTGCTAGTTTTGATTGTAGTGCCTCTAATGATACTTTTGAGTTAATGAGCTGCTGTTTAATTGATATCGATGTTTGTTCGCTTAATCCGCTATTAAGGTAGCCATTGATGTTAAAAAACAAGGAAAGGTTCATCGTGTTGAGTTGATTTAACACTTCAAATTGCTCATTGAGCTGCTCAATACGTTGCTCATGAGAGCCCATTTCGTTTTCCCAATTAGACATCACTATGAGGCTGATAATAAGAAGAGCGGGGAGTAGTACGAAAAACGAATGGAACATTGTTTTTATTGACATAACTTACTTTCCGAAACTTGACTAATATTAACCATAGTCGTGCTCTCGTAATTAACAAGCGCTGTGCTTTGGCTGAGGGAACAAGTTAAATTAAGAAGGTGGCGAAGATGGCAGATATTCTCATTGTTGATGACATTGCTGAGAACTTACAAATACTTCAATTGATATTACGTAATGAAGGCCACAAAGTGTATGCCGCCATTAGTGGTGAAGTAGCAATGACAATTGCTCAAGCACATTTACCAGAATTAATTATTTCTGACATTAATATGCCAAATATGGATGGATTGGAATTATGTAAATTGCTCAAACAATCATCAAGTACAACCCATATTCCAGTTATTTTTGTCAGCGCAGAGCGAGAAACAGATCAGATTGTTGAAGCATTGGAAGTTGGCGGAGTTGACTACATCACTAAACCGTTCAAACCTGCAGAGGTACTTGCTAGAGTAAATACCCAGCTCAAGTTAATCGAAGCCAATAAGTTAGCTGTAAGACAGCAGCTATCTCAAGTGATGAATCAAATGGTTGTGGGCATTGCTCACGAAATAAATACACCATTAGGTGCAGCAATCACGGCATCGACGCACTTTGATGGCGTTTTGACTCAGTTAATTGAGTCATTTGATAATCAAACACTCAGTGCTGAGCAGCTCAAAGATGGGTTGGATGATTCAAAGCAAGGTGTTGCTTTGTGCGAGCGTAATCTTCAGCGTGTAGCTAAATTCGTAAAAGTACTGAAAGATATTGCGCAAATTGAGAGGCCGACTTCATCTGAACCGTTAAATACCATTTCTTTTTTAAACGATTTAAAAAGCGCTTGGTCAAAACAAGGCGTGATGCTCGAAATAAGTTCAGTAGATATGAACTTTGAAGCTGATAGAGACATTTTACTGAATGTATTTGATAGTCTATTAGATAACTCTTTGGCGCATGCAGAATTAATTGAGGGCAAAGCACTTACTATCGAAGTCTCAATAAAGGACCAGAACATTTGCTTTTTGTATTATGATCATGGCAAAGGACTGCAAGGGATCACGATTGATGAATTGCTCAAGCCTTTTATTACCACCAAGCGTGGGAATAGTGGCCATGTCGGATTAAGTGCGTCTGTTACGGCCAATTTAATTGACAGTGCCCTGAATGGTACTTATCACCTCAGTGAGCAGGGGAGGGGTTTGGAGTGGCAGATTGAAATACCAATAAATTCAGGTTGATCTGAATCAATCTAAGAGAATTATCACTATCAATGAGGACATAAGTCCTTATGTGGGAGGTTTTATTTCACTAAGCTCGCGGGCAAAGATATTATATCTTTGTTCGAGTATTAATTATAAATAATTCTTATGATTAATGTTTTGAATTGAAGTCACGCAAAAAAATTGGTGGAACCATTATGCAACAGCTACCTACAGTTGACTATAAGTCATCTACAGCAGCAAAAGAATTTGTTGAGTCTCTTCGTAATACAGGTTTTGGTGTACTTAAAAACCACCCAATCCCAAAAGAGCTTGTAGAGTCTATATATAAAAACTGGCAAGAGTTCTTCTACACAGAAGAAAAGCACGACTTCCTATTTGACAAGGACACTCAAGACGGCTATTTCCCACCGGAAGTTTCAGAAGTCGCTAAAGGCTTTACTGTAAAAGATATTAAGGAATATTTTCACGTTTATCCAAAAGGCCGCGTTCCTGCTCAGCTTGAAGCTGAAATCAGAGAATACTACCGCCTTGCAAATGAATTTGCAGCTGAGCTATTAAGCTGGGTTCAAGCGGAAGCACCTGAAGATGTACGTGCTAAGTTTTCGATCGATCTTAAAGATATGATCAAAGACTCAGATCAAACACTATTACGTGTTTTACACTACCCACCAATGACTGGAGACGAAGAGCCTGGCGCAATTCGCGCTGCAGCACATGGTGACATTAACCTATTGACTGTATTACCAGCTTCAAATGAACCTGGATTGCAAGTTCAAAGAGGTGATGGCAGTTGGTTAGATGTACCATGTGATTTTGGTTCATTGATCATCAACATAGGTGATATGTTGCAAGAAGCATCAGGTGGTTACTTCCCATCTACAATTCACCGAGTGATCAACCCAACGGGTAAAGCGAGTGATAAATCTCGAATTTCATTGCCGCTGTTTTTACACCCTAAACCAGAGGTTGTACTATCAGAGCGTTATACTGCAGACTCATATTTGCAAGAACGCCTCAGAGAGTTGGGCGTTAAGTAACTATCTGACTTTTAAAATAAAAACGGTCTTTTTTAGGCCGTTTTTTTGTATCTGAATATGGCTGTTTTTTGAATTTTTCCTGACAATTAGTTCAAAGTGTGCAATATTAAAATTTCTCAAACTGAGAAAAAATAATAAAAAACTTAATGACAACGCTGTCATTTATTGTGTAACATCAAATCAACATGACTGAATACTGTGTCGCGGATAAATTCGCGTTCATATCTTATTTTTTAGGGGTCGCTTAATGATGGCTAAACAGGTTGAACAAGACCAGTTGTATATAGGTATTGATGGAGGCGGTACAAAATGCCGAGCCACCATCTACTCAATTAAAAACGGCGTTTTGGGAACTGGTCTCGGTGGGCCTGCTAATCCTCTTCATGGTTTTGAAAGAACCATTGAGTCGATAATGGTATCGACTCAACTGGCACTGCAGGATGCAGGACTAAGAATTGAAGCAGTTCATAATCTCTATGCGGGCCTTGGCCTAGCAGGCGTTAATTTGCCCGCACTACATGAAAAAATAATGCGATGGGATCATCCATTTAAGCAGATGTTTTTAACAACCGATCTTCATACTGCTTGTATTGGCGCTCATGAAGGTGGGGATGGGGCCGTAATTATTACAGGTACTGGATCCTGCGGCTTTGCAATGGTTGATGGTGTTTCCGTGAATTATGGTGGTCATGGTTTTGCACAAGGTGACATGGGCAGCGGTGCATGGATGGGGCTTGAAGCTGTAAAAGCTGCATTGCTTTCTATCGACAAGCTTGGTCCAACAACCTCATTAAGTGACACGCTTAAACAACACTTTAATACCACAACAGCTATGGGTATTGCCGAACAAATGGCCGGTAAGCCATCGAGTAGTTATGCACAACTAGCAAGGTTTGTGCTTGCTGCAGCTGAAGATAACGATGAAGTTGCATTGAATATTGTAAGAGATGGTGCTGACTATATTAGTAAATTGGCGCACCGATTGATGGAAAATAACCCACCACGATTATCTATGATCGGTGGATTATCTGAACCATTACGTAAGTGGTTAGACCCTGAAATTGCAAAGATTGTTGAATCTCCAAAACAGCCTCCTGAAATGGGCGCAATTTTCTTTGCAATCCAAAGTGTCGAGCAGCAGTCTGAAAAGGCGGTATGAGAATGAAAAAATATTTGGCGAGTCAATTTTTTGATGGGCACAAATTAAAAAACAATGTTGAGTTTTTGGTTGTTGATGGAAAAATCTCTTTTGCGACTGAAAGCTGTGAAGAAAAAGCTGAAAATCTAGAAGGGTTAGTTGCCCCTGGTTTGATTGATGTTCAAGTAAATGGTGGCGGTGGTGGCTTTTTTAATGCAGAACAAACAGTTGAATGTTTGAGAACCATTGTCACAGCGCATGCTAAGTATGGTTCGACGGCGCTGATGCCTACACTTATCACAGATAAAGTCGAGGTGATGGCACGTGCAGCTGATGCAACAGCTCAAGCAATTGCACAAGGTGAACCCGGAGTAGTAGGAATTCACTTTGAAGGGCCGCATTTGTCGCACCCTAAAAAAGGAACTCACAGCGAGCAATATATCAGGCCAATTTCTGAAGATGAATTTGCAATTTATGCGAGGCAAGATCTTGGTATAAAAATGGTTACTTTGGCACCGGAAACGGTACCGCTTGCAGACATAAAACGCCTAATTGACTTAGGTGTTAAAGTGAGTGTCGGCCATTCAAATGCAGATTATGAAACTACCATGGCTGCACTTGAAATTGGTGTTGATGGCTTTACGCATTTATTCAATGCAATGTCGGCTTACACATCAAGAGAGCCGGGCGTTGTTGGCGCTGCGCTTTGGGAAGATAATTCGTGGTGTGGTCTTATTGTTGACGGTCATCACGTACATCCTGCATCTGCAAAGCTTGCTATTCGTTCGAAGCAACGTGGTAAAATCATGTTGGTGACGGATGCAATGCCACCTGTTGGCACTAATGATATGGAATTCGACTTTTTTGATGGTCGAAAGGTCATTAGAACGGGTGATAGATTAAATTCAACAACAGGTGAGTTGGCGGGCAGTGTACTTGATATGGCAAGTGCTGTCAGGAACACCGTTAACACACTTGATGTAACATTGACTGAGGCACTGAGAATGGCCTCACTATATCCTGCTCAATACTTAGGGTTATCTGACAAAGGCCACCTTTTAGAAGGGGCTGATGCAGACTTTGTAGTATTAAACAACAGTCAAGAAGTTCTGAGTAACTTCATTGGCGGAAAAGAAATTTAAAGTTCCCTGGGTAAAAAACCCCGCTGCAGTTTAGCGGGGATTTTTTGTTTTTACAGGAAAGGTATTGATGACGAATAAAAAACAACGTTTGGCTTCATTGGATGCACTACGTGGCATGGACATGTTTTGGATCCTAGGCGGTCAATCTATTTTCGCGGCACTGTTTGTGTTAACTGGCTGGCAAGGCTGGAAACTATTTGAAGCACATACTGTCCATAGTCCTTGGCATGGGTTTACATTTTACGACCTAATATTTCCTCTATTTATATTTTTATCTGGTGTTGCCATGGGCTTGAGCCCAAAGCGCATTGACCATTTACCTCTTAATGAGCGCAAACCTTATTATCAAAAAGCAGTGAAGCGTTTGTTTTTACTGTGTGGCTTGGGCATTATGTACAACCATGGCTGGGGTACAGGTATTCCGTTAGCGCTTGATGAAATTAGATATTCTAGTGTACTTGGTCGCATTGCCATTGCATGGTTCTTCTGCGCCATGTTGGTGTGGCATACAAGCCTCAGAACGACGGGTATTGTCGCTGGTGGAATTTTGGTTGGTTATTGGGTACTGCTCAACTTTATCCCAGTCCCAGGTGGCAGTGCTGGTCAATTAGCCGCACCAGGTACTCATAGCTGGAATGCTTGGTTTGATCAAAACTTACTACCAGGTATTACTTATCAAAATAGACCTGTAGATCCTGAAGGAATACTATCGAGTGTTCCTGCCATAGTGAATGCGATAGCTGGGGTGTTTGCAGGGCAGTTGATAGCACGTGCAGATAAGCTTGGGCAGTGGAAAACAGCAGGATGGTTATTTGGTGCAGGTGCATTGAGTGTCGCTCTTGGTTGGTTGTGGCATTTACAATTCCCAGTGAATAAAGAATTGTGGACAAGCTCTTTCGTACTTGTAACTGTCGGCTGGAGTGCGATTTTACTCGCAGTATTTTTTGCCTTGGTGGATATTCTGAACGGGCAAAGATTTGCGTATCCATTTGTTATCATCGGGGCTAACTCGATCATTATTTATTTAGCATCGAGTTTGGTAAATTGGGAATTTGTCAGTAAGAGTGTGTTTGGTGGCATTATCAATGCGGTTGGGCCTGATTGGCAGCCTCTGTTTGCTGTTATTGCGCTGCTACTTGTGCAATTACTGGTTCTACACTGGATGTATAAACGCAAAATATTTGTCAGCGTTTAACATGTAAAATATTGAGAAAAACGGCCATCTTTTGATGGCCGTTTTTTTATTGGCTCAAAAAAAATACAAATTTTTCTTCACTTTTACTTTACAAAGACTTTTTTTCTGATAATAATGACAGCGTTGTCATAATGGTAATAACCTAATACAGTGTATCCCAATTAGGTTTAGATCTGACCTTGTTTTGATTGCACGCGAAGCAGGGCTCAGATCCCATTTTTCTTATTTCAAACTCAACAACGAGCTTTAATATCATGCAAATAGTAATTTTAAAAAATGCTGCTGAAGTCGCTGCTTATGGTGCAGATATATTTGAAAAACAATTAAATCGCAAAGCAGAGTCGGTGTTGGGTTTAGCAACGGGGTCAACACCTGTTGCTTTGTATCAAAACCTTATCGAGAAGAACAAGCAGGGCGATATCAGCTTTAAAGATGCGATTACGTTCAACCTAGATGAATACTTAGGTTTAGAGGGTACACACCCTCAGAGCTACCGCTATTTCATGAACGAACAACTGTTCAATCATGTTGATATCAATAAAGACCATACTCATGTACCACCGGGTAATGCTAAAAACCCAGTTGAAGCATGCCAAGAATATGAAGCGCATATCGCTGCTGCCGGCGGTATCGATGTTCAATTATTGGGTATTGGTCGTAATGGACACATTGGTTTTAATGAGCCGTCTTCAGGTTTAACTTCAAGAACACGTGTTAAAACTCTAACCAAAGAAACGATTGACGATAATGCACGTTTCTTTGGTCCAGATGAGTACCAACCGCACCTATCAATCACGATGGGTATAGGTACAATCTTAGATGCGAAAAAAGTAGTGTTATTAGCGACTGGCGAAAACAAAGCTGAAGCGATTAAAGCGACAGTAGAAGGCCCATTAACGGCGTCATGCCCTGCATCAGCGCTGCAATTGCACCGTGATGCGGTCATCGTGATTGATGAAGCTGCGGCCAGCAAGTTGGACAATATTGAGTTTTACAAACACATCGAAGCTGAGAACCAAAAGCTTCAAGCACATCTTGCCTCTCTGTAGTGTGAATTCACACTGTAGTTTAAAGCCCGAAAGGGCTTTTTTTTTGCCTAAATACTTGGCAAACAACGTGACTATTGTTAGCGTGACAGCATAGAAACTAAAATTAGTTTTTGTACATTAATAGTCGTGTTTTCTTTGATTAAATAATGACTGCTTGGCTGCACTTAATATGCTTTTTGTAGCACAGGACTCAATTATTCAATCAAGAATGGGCTTCTGCTTTGATTAGGTAACCCACATTAAAGGACAAAGTGCTTGTTGTACTATACACAAATGACGCTAGATAGAGCGTCAGCTCAGCGTAAAGATAAAAACTGGCTTTTAACTCAATATGGAGAGAAAAGCCGTTGGTTGCTCATTCATCATGATCAAAATCTATTCTCAGCCGACTTAACCGAGTTGGCCTTTATTCAGCAGTCACAAATAGAGCACCTTGATAGGCGGGATGCCATCTTTTTAGGTAAAGATGAACAGTTCTCATATTTTGCTTTAGATGTATCCAGCATTGATTTAAGCGAGTTACAAAAACAACTAGGTGTTTGTACTGAAGACCATAATGATGGGCAGTATCGTTTCGCTGACATGAGAAAAGTAGGCCCCAAGCTTGAGCGCGTGAGTGGCTCTGTTGGGGTTTTAGCACGGGGTTTAAGTTATTGGCACAAAACCCATTGCTATTGCGGACGATGTGGTCACAAAAATATTCCTGTCGAGGCGGGTCACGCTAGGCTATGTACAAACAAAGCTTGTAAGCATATGACTTTCCCAAGAACCGATCCTGCTGTAATCATGCTGGTCACGCATAGATTTAAAGATGGCATAGAACGATGTTTATTAGGTCGTCAAGAGGCTTGGCCGGAAGGTGTTTACTCAACGCTTGCAGGGTTTGTTGATCCAGGTGAAACGTTAGAGCAAGCCGTCGCCAGAGAAGTAGAAGAAGAGGCGGGTGTTATTGTAGATGATGTACAGTATTTGGCGTCTCAGCCATGGCCTTTCCCATCGTCTTTAATGCTTGGTTTTATCGCAACCGCCAAGACCACAGATATTTTTGTTGAGCAGGATGAACTAGAGCAAGCACATTGGTTCTCAAGGGCCGACCTTGATGCTTTTGGTCAATGGGATGATGAAGCGCCCGGTTTTAAATTGACTAGACCTGACTCAATCTCACGTTTTTTAGTTGAACATTGGCGTCAACTTCCAGAAAAAGAGTAACGAATGAAAAAAAATACTAGATTAGCCAGTGCAGGCCGAAAGTCTCAATATACTCAAGGAACCGTGAACCCGGTTGTGCAACGTGCATCGACCGTTGTTTTTGATTCTGTCGCGGATATGCATGAAGCGATTAAAGAGCGCGGCAATCGCACTTTGTTTTATGGTCGCCGAGGAACAAACACCCATTATGCTCTGCAAGATGCCATTACTGAATTAGAAAATGGTGCAGGGTGCGCTTTGTATCCAAGTGGTGCAGCGGCCATTAGCCAAAGCTTACTGTCATTTTTAAAAGCCGGTGATCACCTATTGATGGTAGACACTGCTTATGAACCAACTCGTGACTTATGTGACAAGATTTTAGCTGGCCTTGGGATCACCACAACCTATTATGATCCTATGATTGGTGCGGGTATTAAAGCGCTTATTCAAGATAATACCAAGGTGCTGTTTTTAGAATCACCGGGTTCAATTACCATGGAAGTGCAAGATGTCCCTGCACTGGTTAAAGAAGCCAAAGCACATGGCTTAATGACCATGTTAGATAATACATATGGTAATGGCTGGCATTATCGTCCACTTGACCATGGTGTTGATATCAGTATTCAAGCTGCGACTAAATACATTGTTGGTCACTCTGATGTGATGATGGGTGTGGCGGTTGCTAATGAAGAATATTGGCCTGTACTTAGAGAAAATTCTTACTTGTTAGGCCAGTGCACATCGGCAGATGATGCATACCTTGCACTACGTGGTTTGCGTACGATGCCGGTGCGTTTGCAGCAGCATGAGAAAAGTGCACTAGAGGTTGCAAAGTGGGTGGCGCAGCATCCGCTTGTGGATCATGTTCGCCATCCAGCATTGCCTTCAAACCCAGGTCATGAACACTTTATGCGTGACTTTGATGGCAGTAATGGCTTGTTTTCATTTGTAATGAAAGACGGAAATCAAAAAGCCATTAATCGCTTCTTAGATAGCTTACATCACTTTAAGATGGGCTTTTCTTGGGGTGGGTTTGAGAGCTTGGTAACAGCGAATCGCTCAATGGCCGCATTAAGAACATCCACAGGTTGGGAGCATGGACCGATTATTCGTTTGCATATCGGTCTGGAAGATGTTGAAGACTTAATTGCAGATTTAGAGCAGGCGCTTGCGGTGTATGAATCGCACCTATAATTTCATCTAGAAGAGGCTGTTAAACAGCCTCTTTTTCCTTATAAGCTCTGTGCGTAGTGATAAAGCGCTTTGAGTATGGCGACTTTTTTCTCATTCCCCTCGTGCTCATAGACAAGGTTTTCAAGTGCCAGCATGAAATCTTGTGCATTGATTGATGGGTTGTCTTCACCGTGCATTAACTTACCTTGGCAGTACTTTCTCCATGTTTCTAATTCAGACTGCGACAAGCTTTCAGGCCAATTTCTTGCGCGATATCTAAACAATAAAGTATGGAATTTCGGATCTTCAAATTCGAGTGATAAACTGCCTAACTCAACCGGTGAGGCATTGCGAACAATCGCTAGTTTGGCTTTGTCAGCTTTACTGATAAACCCGTTGTAAAGCTGGTAGTCAGGGTTGGTTGTATCACTGAAGTCGCCTTGCTCAGC
Source organism: Pseudoalteromonas umbrosa (assembly GCF_030125375.1). GTDB lineage: Bacteria > Pseudomonadota > Gammaproteobacteria > Enterobacterales > Alteromonadaceae > Pseudoalteromonas > Pseudoalteromonas umbrosa. Next base: position 607,130 of record NZ_JASJUU010000001.1, read on the forward strand.
AAATACTTGAGAAACTTTATCACGCAATTCTGGGTGTGCTTTTAAAAACTTTAAGTGCTCCAAGCATTGCTCTCTATCAATACCTAGCCTTGCTGCATTTTCTGGCAGTAAGGTTTTTGCAGGGGCAATGATAGGGCACTTGTTCAAATGCACCAACTTTAGCCCAACAGGCAGCATGCCTTCTTCAAGATCGGCGTGTTTGGTATATAGTCGCTCTCGCAGCTCTTCAACAGATAAATCAACTAACACGCTGGGGTCATGCGTTAAGTTAAAGCACACCACAGCATTTTTATTAACTGGGTGAAAGCTCATTGGCGCAATCCAAGTCGTGCAGCCTTGTGTTGCAGGGATGCGTGATGAGGTATGCACTAAAGGCTGCATATTAAACACATCAACAATGTCAGTGAGTGCCTTTTTGGTTCTTAAGTTAAAGAAAAATTGATAAAGCTTTGGTTGTTTTTCTTTGATTAATTTAGCAAGGGCAATGGTTGCAGTGACATCGCTCAGGGCATCGTGTGCAGCGCTGTGCTCAATGCCATTAGCAACAGTGAGCTCTTCTAATCGAAAGCTTGGAGAGCCATCTTCTTTTAATGGCCATTCAATGCCTTCTGGGCGCAATGCATAACAAGCTCTGACTAAATCAATGATATCCCAACGGCTGTTGCCATTTTGCCACTCGCGCTCATATGGGTCGTAAAAGTTACGATAAAGGCTGTAACGCGTTACTTCATCATCAAAGCGAATGCTGTTGTAACCTGCAACACAGGTATTTGCTTTACTAAACTCGGCATGAATTTTTGCCATAAACTCGCTTTCAGGCAAGCCGTGTTTCAGTGCATGTTGCGGTGTAATGCCGGTGATTAAACAGGCTTCTGGGTGAGGCAAATAATCTGGTGCAGGTTGGCAATACTCAATAAGCGGCTCGCCAATAATGTTTAAGTCGTAATCGGTTCTGATGCCTGCAAACTGACTGGGTCTGTCTTTTTGAGGGCTTGCCCCCCAAGTTTCGTAATCGTGCCAATAGATTGTGGGGATATTTTCGTTATTGTTTTGATTCTTCATTTGGTCATTATTTGTCATAAAATCATTGGCTTATATAAAGTATGCTGCTTTACTCAATCTGTTCATCACGCTCACGACATCACATTAGGGTGTATAAATGTGTGTATAAAAAATTTGTAAGTGTGTATATGGCCGTAAAATGCTATTAGATGCAAAATGCGCAAATCTAATAAATAAAAAAACGACCAAGCGGCATTATCTCATAGAGATGGCTTGTACGTAAAACTAAACATGAGTGGGAAATAGCTATGATTTAACTCATAACTATTTCATGAAATACAAGTTTAAAGGAACGCAAAGCCCCGAATAGTCCGAGTTACTAGAATAAGCAGTGACAGTATCATTGCTGCTTTAAGGGATTATTTAGTGCGAGGTAGTGCGAGGTATGGATAAGAAAGCTACAGCAATCATCAACCATGCTGAAATGCCAAACTTTTCAGCGGGACTTAAAAAGCTTGAAGCAAAGGCCGCTATCTTTTAAACGATTAAAGAGCTGGATGGGCTTTAATAACTCATATTAGTTAGGTCCAAATGGCTAAGATTTGAACAGATTTATGTTTGCGGCATACTTCTGATACAGACACACCCGATTCAGTTTCTTTAATCATGCCGACTATTTGTGTTTTGGTGAATTTACTTTCTCGCACCGCAAAATTACCTTCTCAATGTTGATAGAACTTTTATTTATAAGCTGTTTTAGTTATGTGGGAGTTACAAGTTAACAACAAATAAAGGTTGCCTTAAGTAAAGAGCTGTGAATGTTATTTAAAAGTGTTTGTAGGCCACAAGCTTTTTTTGGGAGGGTTATCCTGACTTTTTATGGAATAAGAATTATAAAAATTCTTAAAGCTCCGGTGTTGGATTAAAATAAAGGAGGTTTAATATCTAAGTGATTTTTGTGTCAGGTATTATTTCAAGAGGTTATTGTAAATAATCAATATGGACTTTCATGCACAGCCCACAGGGCTTTATAATACCTGTAGATATGCAGATCTCAGCTTATTTACAGGTATTATAAAAAGTCTAAACGTTATAAAAAGTAACTTGTTGTTGGCGAATGCTAAAACGGTCCCTTTCTAACTTCACCTTGGCTAATATTATGATTATCAAGCTCTCTTTGTTCTCTGGATATAAAAGATTCCATAGATTTTCTTTTTCGGTTACCAGCGGTGTAGCCTTTCTTATAATCTACGCCTACATCTTGATGACAGACTTGAGAGGCACCTAAACCATCAGTACCATGTTTATAGCCTTGATCATAGGTGCAATAGGCTATGAGTCCATCGCTATATCCATCAACAAACAGGTCTTGTGCATTGCTATTTAGGTTTTCGCCACAGTCTTTTTTAACTGCGTCAAATGCTCTGACTTTGGTACCTGATTGAGCGGCTTTATAGCCTAGCGCTTTCCAATCCTCATTGGTGCAGCTACTGTAAGTAAGCTCATTTTTGATTGATGTGCATCCTGATAATATTGTTATAAAAAGGGCAATGATGGTAGCGGTTATTTTCATGTGAATTCTCCTTATAAGGTGTTAGTACTTTGAGTGTTTACAATGTTGGCGAGTACTTCTATTTTGTTTTGAATTCCCGGTGTCTCAGGAAACTTGTTTTTAGCGTCAAGCAATAAATTATAAGCGGACTGTAGATCATCCGTATTTATGTAAAGTTGAGTGCGGCCTAGCATTGCTTGCAAGCGATGGCTATCAAATGCTTCTGCACGAATGAACATTTGCTCTGCGCTAATAAATCGCTTTTGTTGTAAAAGTAATTGAGCGAAGCTAAGTAACGCATTGGCATTATTTGCATTTAACCCGAGTGCGTTTTTGTACAAGTCGATGGCTTTTTTATGTTGTTTTTTTGCTTCTAATATCCTTGCCTGTGAGTAGAATAGAGTACTTTTTTCTGTATTATTTAAAGATTCTGAATCATCGAAGTGATTAATCAACCATTCGCTGTCCTGCCAGCGATTTGCGTTATTTAGCCAATACAAGTAATTATTTATATCTGCAAATTTTAGCTTACCTTGTTGGGCAACACCTTTTAAAAGTTCAATTGCACGATCGTATTGGCTTTGTTCAAAATGTAGATTTATCATCAAAAGCGTATTTTGATGGGAAATGGGACCTAGCAAAGTTGCGTACTCTAATGTTTTCAGCGCTTGTTCATTATGCTTCTGGTCTAATTGAATAGCAGCCTTTGTTAGCCAATAAGATTGAGTTTTAGGGTCTTTAGTAATCAATTCCTCCAACATTGCCAGCGCAGAAGGGTACATTTTTGCTTTGACCAGCGAGGTAACTAATCCTTGCTGCCACTGAGCGTTATTGGGCTCCAAACTATATGCTTTTTGATATGCATAAAGCGCACTAAAAGCGCCATGTTGATGTAAATTCAAATATCCAAGTTGACCGTGGACCATTGCATTGTCAGATCCCAATGAGATAGCTTTTGCAAAGTGTGAACGTGCAAGCTCAAAGTTTTCTTGGATAAGGGATAGTTGACCTAAGTCTTCGTGCGCTCTAACTAATTGCGGCTTAGTTTTTAGGATGAATTGATATAGCTTTTGCGCTTTTTCGTATTGTTTTAATGAGAAATAAACCTGAGCTTTGATCATCAAAAGTGCGGGGCTTAGTTCTACGTTGTAAAAAGTTTCAAGTTCTTTACTGACTTGGGTAAAGTCTTTTCTATCTAATAAAGCACTGAGTTTTTCTGCCAGTTCATACTCTTCAGGTCTAAGCGTTACTTCTCTTTCTGAGTACTGTTCACTATATGCCGGTATAACAAACTTGACTGGTTCAAGTTCTAATTTATAACTCTTTGCTATTGTTGAATCACTGAAGGCTAGGCACGCAGTGAGTAAGAAAAATGTAAACGTCCGATTCATGTTATTATCCGTAATTGAAGTTAATACCATATAAATAAACGGCTTGGACAGCCTTTCCTTCCTTTTTGGGCACCTCAAACTTGGCGTGTTGGACCCAAGTTCTGATTGTTTCTACCATTTCTGGAAATACAGGGTCGATGATTTTTTTCACATAAGGTTTGCCGGTTTGATCGATAATGAGCTCGACCGATGTCTCTATTCGTTTTTGCCCATATTTACGTACTGACTTTGGTGGCCTTACATAACGTTGTGACACAACTTTAGGTACTCTATCTAGGTGCTCAACTTTGAGCATGGGTACACTTGAAGAAAAATGGCTAACAATCTCAAGTTTGTCGAGTTCTAGTTTTGGTAATTTGATGTCTTCAAATTTTGGTATCTGCATCGTATTCTTAATACCATATTGCACCTTTACTGGACCACCTAAGCCCATTACATTTAGTGCGGTAGAATCGCTAGCTGCTTGGCTCGTTTGTGTTAATGGAGGTGGCGGTGGGGGAGGCGTAAGCATAGCTACGTCAACCTGGTTCACGATTAATTTATCTGGTGCTTCAACATCGACCTTGTCTAGTACAACCATGCCTATAAACAGCGCTAAAGCCAGCCCAATAGCACTGACTGACGTTATGATCCTCAAAACGGTTAGCTTAATTTTATTCATCACTTGCTCTTATCTGTCGCGAGGTTAATATTTGTTATACCAGCAAGCTTTGCTTGATCGATAACCTGAACTAACACGTCGGTCGTGACAGACTTATCAGCTTGAATAATGAGGGGGCGAGACTCTTTTCTGTTAAGGTGTTCAAGCGTACTTCTTATTCCGTTAATACCTATATTGGTTCCACCGTATATAATTTGGCCGTCACCTGTTATTGCTAATAAAAAAACGTTTTTCTCAAGGTTTTCGCTTGAGACCGCAGAGGGTTTATTGATTTCCACGCCAGTCTCTTTGACAAAAACAGTGGTAACAATGAAAAAAATTAATAAGATAAAAACCACATCTAACAGCGGGGCTAAATCAATATCATTGCTTTTTTCTTGTTCAATGCGTTGTTCAAATGAAGATCTCATAAAATACCTTGCTGTTTTTTATATTTAAACAATAAAAGCTGTCTTAGTATTAAAGATGGAATGGCAAGTACTAGGCCCAGTTTGGTGGTGATCAGTGCGCCTGAGATCCCCCCCGACATCACGGCCTGTTGGCTGAGTGCGTCAAAAATAGAAATAAACTCAAATGTATCGAGCAAACCTTGTATTGTGCCAAGCAATCCTAATAGGGGCTGAGACGCAATCAGAGCGAGTAAACCCATCTGCCAATTATGTACATCACTCAGCCAGCTATGATTTACCGGTCTAAAGTACAGCGTTAGAATGATGTAATACGTATAACTGGCTATTAGTAATAGCGCGATGATGACCTTATTGGAGAGTAGTGGTGCTAAGTCACTCATGCTGCTTTCTCGCGTCACTCACTTCTAATTTACTCAGTTGTAATGCCAGTGATTCTAAGGATGACTGAAAGCTTTTCACTTTTCTTCCTAATAAGGCACCCACGATTAAAGAAGGGATTGCAACGATTAACCCAAGCTCTGTGGTTATTAACGCTTGAGAGATACCGCCTGACACTACCGATGCGTCTCCTGAGCCAAATATATTCATCATCATAAATGTGTGGATCATGCCAGAAACAGTACCCAGTAGACCGAGTAAAGGAGCGACTGCTGCGCAGGTTGTGATAACTCCGAGGTATTTTTCGTTATGTGCTTTATGCTTCGAAAGTTCAGCAATTAATAAGTCATCTCGCTTTTGAGAGATGGTGTTGTTTTCAATCACTAATATTAGTGACCTTTGAATTGGATCTAAATCTTTTAGCAAATTATCAAAGTCATGTGCATTGAGTGGTTTATTAGCATAGTGTTTGATTTTAGCATCTAGCTCTTTAAGACTAGGTAGTTTTAATAACTGAAATGATTTGAGTAAAGCAATAACAAGTGCAGCAAGTGCGAATGAAATAATCGGAATAGCCCAAGTGCCACCGCGTTCGATGTATTCAATGAAAGATGTATTTGTTTGAGAAAGTTTGTTTGCGTTACCGAGAGTGGGATCAAAATGTATATAAGATCTCCCCGTTTCTTTCAGTACCAACATATTTTCATGAAAATTATGACTTGAGTTAATTGGGGCAACGCGCGCTGTTTCATTGTTGAGACCCTCAGTGACGATCCCTGCTTCCTCATCGTTCATTGCGAACTGTAAAGGACCTAGTTTGATACTATCAAACGCTTTGAGTTTATTATCACTACCAATTAATTGCTTAGTTGAAAAAGTAGGCGTTAATAAAGCATTGAATTGATTTATGATAGTTTCTGCATTAATTCCCGAGTCATCGTCTGTAATGTGACTTTGTGTCTGTTGCTCAAATGAGGAAATCAGTTGTATTTGATAGTTCTGCTGCGCGAGCCATTGCTGATTGCGACTTTTTAAGCTATCGATGTTCAAAAGTTGCTCATCTTCCAATCGGCGTATATTTTTGGCTCGCTCGCGTAGAGATTTTACTTTTAACAGCTGAGCTTGAAGCTTTTTGGCTAATATTTTGTGCTCTTCATCTATTTTTTTCTGTGTTTGGTTGAGTTTTTCAGTGGACTCTGAAATTCTCTGTAACAGTACAGAGCTTTCAATAGAAGCACCGATAGAAGTAAAACTTGCTGCGAGCAGTAAGGTTAATATAGTCGCGCGTATCATAGTTTACCTCCTTGCTGATTGATGATTGCCAGTGGCAATTGTATATATTTAGCATCTGTAGGTTGTTTGAGTATGCTGGTAACTGATAGTACTTGCTCATTGGACAAAGGCAGGTTGAGTGTTTGATTAGCTTGCTGATTATGCCACCATTGCCATTGGGCTTCGTCACTGCGCCCATACCCATAAAATTCTTGATCACTAGATACATACCACCCTTGGGATAGACCCAGATAAACTTGCTCTGCAAGCACTGTTTCACTTGAATCGACTAGTTCTATCAAGCCCGTATGGTAGACAACGCGTTCATTGAAATCATGTGCTTGCTTGAAGAGCTTGAGGAGCGACTCTAGCTTTTGAGAGTTTGGCTTATTGTCAATTGAGGGTAATGTTGTCAACCATTGTTGTTGTAAGGGGTTTGGTAATCGAGCCTTAATTGCATGTACATAGCTTCCCAGCGTATCCATTTCTTTGCTGAGTTTGGTATCAAATTGTTCGAACTCATTCTGTTGTGAGATTAATTTCTCTCGTTGTTCAGACACTTCATTTTTATTGTTGTTGTTTCGCGCGATGAGTTGCTCTATGGCTTTTTGCTCTCTTTGCAATAAAGATAGCTGTTGCTCTAACCTTTCCCTTCGTTCACTCCAAGCTGACTGAAGTACGCTATTTTGTTTTTCTAAATCTAACCATTTCTCGACAAGCAGTATATTTTCATTTTCACTGGCCAACGTTGATGAGGCCAGTAAAGTGATAGTTGTAAAAAAAGTGCCTGAAAAAGTAGCTTTAACAAATTTCCCTATCATTTTAGTCACATTATAGTTTTATTTTTATCCTTATTGTTATATTAGGAACACCCTTGTTTAAATGTCAAATAGTGTGTTTTTTGCTCAATCTTAGTATGAGTTTTTCTAAAGTTTTATTGAGAAGGTTGGTAATTTATAGGAACAAAAATGTATGGTAAGTATTATAGTTTGGCTTATTTAGTCAAAAAAATGCTGACTATAATTATATTAATAATATGGGGTGATTATTTTTCAATCAAAATGTGACGATAATATTGCATGAATATAGCTATAGTAAGTGTGCACGGGTAAAACTACCCGTGCACATAGTTAAGTTTAAAAACTAAAGTTAACCTTTGCGTAGTAAGTCATCCCATCAAAACCATAAGGTAAAGCCCTAAGTGGGTAACGCATTGCACCATTGGTAATAAAGTTAAGTACTTCATCTTCGCCAAGTTCGTTTGGTGTTTTATCAAATAAGTTGTCAATTCCCACCGACAAATCAAAATTGTCGTTAATTTGGTACGCAAAATTAACGTCGACCAGCACCGCTGATTCAACAACGCTGTTTTCTTGCCACTGGTTTGTTGGTGATAAAAAGTCAGGCAAGACGATGTGTTTGCCTGCAAAGTACGAAACCTCGGTTTTTCCAAAATAATTTAAGCGAAGTAGCGAAGACCATTTATCTTTTTTATAGTCAAAAGTGAGTGTGGCACGTTCTTGTGGTTGACCATGGGTTAAGAATGATTGTGTTTGTTCATCTAACGCGATGTCTTCAGGTATGCCTTGTGGTGTATTGATTTTATCAATCGTGGTTTCATTTTTGTTTGCAGCAAACGTTACTTCCAACTCACCAGCAGCAATCGCTGTTGAATATGAAGCGATTAAATCAATCCCTTTGGTTGTTGAATCAAGTGAGTTAGAGAAGAAATTAGCTTGCACTGCGCCAGATGCTTTAAGCGCTGCATTGGCATCTGGGAAGTTTGTAAGCGCCTCGCTGTCAATACCAATGAAGCTACCTAAATTTATACGGTCATAAATCTTGATTTGATAGAAATCTAACGTAATGGATAGATCATTACTGGCGTCCCACGCCAAGCCTAAGTTCAAGTTGTCAGAAGACTCTAGCTTTAATCCATCTATGCCTAAAGCGCTTGGGAATGGAGAGCCAGCTGTTGCAGTGAAAGACGTCGCAAGTGAACCGTCTCCACCTAAACTTGTCGTAAATGCACTGTAGCCAGCTTGCTGTAAAGATGGCGCTCTAAACCCTGTTGACGCAGCAGCTCTAACAGCAAAGTCTTCAGTGACTTCATAGCGCGTCGCGAGCTTCCAAATGGTTTCGTCACCAGAATCCGATACATCTTCGTATCTGAGTGCACCACTGACTAACCAATACTCGTTTAGTAGAGTTTCAGCTTCGACATAAATTGCATGGCTAGAGCGGTCTGCTTTGTTAGCGGCGTCTGGTCTCAAACCTTGATAAGCTTGAAATCCACAATCAGCAAAAACGCTTGAGTCTATTACTGATGGGAATGAGCTCGCAGCATTTGACGCGCCACATGCGTAAGATGCGACTTCACCGGGCACAATCTCATAATTTTCTTTACGATACTCCGCACCAATTGAAATGTAAATCGGCTCTGCATCACCGCGCTCAATTACGCCATTTACATCAAAGTTAGTTGTCCACTGTTTAAACCTAAAGCCACCGGAATAACCACCGTGAGGCCCTGCGTTCTCTCTGATCTGCTCGTCACTTGCGTTGGGGTTATTAGCCAAAAACTCAGCTGCATAGGAAGCATTAATCGTGTTCGACGAGGAGTAATCGTACTTGTTTTGGCCATACACATTCGAGAAGTCGAAGCTCCAATCTGGATTGATATCTCCTTTAAAGCCTGCTGCAAACGATATGTCGTCCGCTTCGTTATCTATACGAGGTAAAAAGCCGTCAGGGTATACTTGCGGTACGTTACGTTCTGCGCGATTAAAATCACGGTAAAAACCATTGCCAAATGCAGTTCTGTTAGAGTAGCCGCCAAATGAATAAAGCTCTTTATCACCAACAGGTAGCGCAGCGTTAAAGAAGATGGATGTGAATTCACTGTCAGAGTTACCTTGTCGCCATCTCACCGTATCGGATAATTCACCTGCAGGGATTGTCGATGAGCCTCCAGTATCTCGCTCGGCGCGGTTAGTGCCTTCGGCATCTCTATATTCTAATGATAAGTTGATAAAACCACCTTCATTACCAATATCAAAGCCTCTATTTAACCCAAACGCATACGTATCGCCATCACCTTCGCCCGTCGCACTGCCTTGGAAAAAACCTGTGGTCACTCCGGTTGTGTCATTTAAAGATAAATTAATTACCCCTGCAATCGCGTCTGAACCATATCGAGCTGCGGCCCCATCTCGCAGGATCTCAACATTTTTAAGAGCCATCATTGGAATTGAGTTCATGTCTGTGCCAGCAGCCCCTGCACCGACAGTTCCCGTTAGACCAAAAATGGCTTGAGTATGTCTTCTTTTACCATTGATAAGTACCAATGTTTGGTCAGGTTGAAGTCCTCTGAGTGTGGCTGGACGGAATAAATCTGATCCATCAGATACTTGCGTTCTACTAAAGTTAAACGAGGGGGCAATTGACTGTAGGCTTTGCCCAAGTTCAGTGTAGCCTCCTTTGTTAAGTTGCTCTGTATCCAGAATATCAATGGGTGATGTTGATTCAGTTGCTGTGCGGTTTGAAACTTTTGACCCTAATACTGAGATGGTTTCGATTTTTGTGTCTGCTGATTCTGCTTGTAGCGCGAAAGGTGCTGTGCTTGCTAACAGGGCAAGCGCGATTGGTGATAGTTTGAGAGATCCTGTCATAACTTACTACTCTATATTTTTATTTGTTTTAAAGGCTTAGCCTAAGTTCAAGTTGTCATAAAAAAATCTCAAGCGCAACAGTTTTGTATCTATAATGTAAACTTTATGGTGTTTTTCATTGTTTAGTCTGACTGTGTTGCAATTGCTGCAATCTCAATCAGCATGTTTTTCAGCCAGTTTAGACCGGGATCTAAATTGAAAGCTCGATGCCATGCCATATACAAGCGATAAGGTGGTAAAGCGATTGGAGGAGAATAAATATTAACTAGCGCCTTATCATTGGGCGAAATAGACAGCGTTGGAACCGTTGCTATCAAGTCACTAGTTGCTACTAGGCTGACAGCCTGCATGAGATGGGGAGTAATGGCTGCAATGTGTCTTTTGGCATTAATTTTATTCAACTCAATATCTAAACTTCCATATTCTTGACCCCAAGGTGATATCAAAATGTGGCTTGCTTGCAAATAACAAGCAACGGAAAGCTCATTGCTAATGAGTGGGTGGCTTTTACGTGAAATTACGCGGTAATCACCGCTCAATAACATTTTATGTTCAATATCGGCGCTAAGGTCATCAGCGTGATTGAAGGTTAAAACGAGATCGATTTCATTGATTGCCAAAGCGCAGTGAGGCAGCTCCGACTCCAAATCAACCACTTTAATTTTTATGTTAGAGCGTAAGGCACAAAGCTTGGCAATTAAAGGGTATACAAAAAGCTTTGTGATGAAATCTGTGGTTGCTATGGTGAATTGTCGCTCAGAGGTTGCGACATCGAATTTATCTAAACTACTGGCTACTTGGTTAAGCAATGCAACACCTTGTTGCGCAAGCGGCTGGATCATGAGTGCTTTTTTCGTTGGTTTCATCTCTCCTTGTTGGCGCACAAATAAGGGATCATCAAATGCAACTCTAAGTCGTTTTAACGCATGGCTCATTGCTGATTGGCTCAAATTGAGTAACTCAGAAGCGCCGGACACACTGCGAGTTTGATATAAGGCGTCTAAAACAAGCCATAAATTTTGGTCAAATTGTCTTAAGTTCATAGTATGTATACTGCTCATGTTAATCTGAAAAATGTACATTTGATTCATGGTGGTTGGCAACCTATTCTTTGTAACAGCAAATAAGTGAGTAGATTATGAAGAATAAAAATGTGATTAATTTTGCGCAAAAACTGTCATTAATTAATGATTATTGGTCACCCAAAGTGGTGGCACAAATGAACGACTATCAATTTAAACTTGTGAAAGTCTCTGGCGAATTTACTTGGCATCAACATGACGATACAGATGAAGTGTTTGTCGTCATAGAAGGGGAGTTAGATATTCATTTTAGAGATAGAGTTGAGCACTTAAGTTGCGGAGAAATGTATGTGGTCAAGAAAGGCCTAGAACATAAGCCTGTCGCGATGAAGGAGTGCCATATATTAATTATTGAACCAAAAGGGGTAATTAATACAGGAGATGCCGGAGGTGAATTAACCGCGGACAATGATGTTTGGATATAGCTGCTTAGTTAAAATAAGATTTATAAAAATAGATGATCATAGCTAATTTAAACTATTTACCCCCTAAATTGGTGATTTTACCTCTACTAACTAAACTATCTAAATAGAGTTTTGATAGTTTCCACCAAAGCATAAAACAAAGTTGATGCAGGGTTTTATGTGTTAGTAGAGGTTGGGTCTGGCAATGCTTAGACGGTTATCAATTAAACAAAAAATTATCATGGGCTTTGGTGCTATTGGTGGCTTACTGATCATCGCATGTACACTGGCCTATGTTGCTCTATCTCACATCAGCGATTCAAACAAGCAAGTGCGTGAAGTCACACTGCCCAGTCAGCACGCGGTTGAAGCACTTAAATTGCAAGAATTAAGGTTGGCAATGCAAGTAGCACAAACCTTCAATATGCAAACACATGATGCAGTGACCAACGCTTCTTTTCAAATTCAATCTACTTTACAGCAAAGACATGAACTGACGAATCAATTAAACTCAAAATTGGCACATGCACCTGAATTAAAAGCCTTCCTCGTAAAAACAGAAAAGAATATGTCTAAGCTTGAGCAAGCTGTAAATGAGATGTTGTCGCTTAAATTATCGCTGATTAATACTCAAAACAGCCTTAACTTAACACTCCAAAAGTTAATAAGTAACAGACAAAAAGCCAGTGACGCTATGTTGAGCATTGAGTTAGTTGAAGATGCGCCACAAGTGCAGTTAGAAGAAATGATAGGGACGGGGTTTCGTATTGATGATGCATTGTTCACCTTAGAGAATAACATCCAGCAAATTATTAACTTGCCAGAAGAAAAAATAGAATCGCACAAAAGTGACGTGTCTTTCATCATCAAGGACATTGAAAATAATTTTGTTTTTTTGCAGCGTCAATCACAAGGGGTAGATATTGGCGGGGTGATTTCTGAATTTAGTGCTGCGTTAGAGCTGCTAAATCAGCTGTTAGTCAGCCCAGGTGAAGCCTATGATTTGCTGAATGAGAGGGCGAGGCTTGAAACAGAAGTTGTGGTGAAGTACCGAGAAGCTGAAAGTTACTCTCAAAGTGTGCTTAATTCACTCAGTGAAATGAGAGATAAAACCAAACTGTCTTTAACTATGTCGCAGCAATCTACTGAGGAGCTAATCAAGAATGCTAAGACGGGTAGTATCTTAGTGGTTTTAACTCTGGTTGGGCTAGCAATTATCATTGCGACATCGACTAGCAGGGCAATGTTGATACCCTTGTTATCAGTTAATAAAGTATTGAACTATCTCGCTGTCGGTGACTTTTCCCTTGATATCAAAAAACGCAGTGATGATGAATTTGGCAACTTGGTCGATAACATCAAAAAAGTACAAACGAGTTTGAGTGAACTTCTTCATGACGTTAATCTTAAAATTAGTGAACTAAACGCATTTTCTGAAAAATCATTGCAAGAGAACAATGGCCTTGCAGGGCGCTCTTCATCTCAAATGGTACGCATGGACGATGCGACTAGCTTGGCGCAAGCGGTTTCTAAATCCGCTGTGCAAGTTTCACTGAGCGCGAAGCAAAGTTTGGATAGCCTGATGCAGGCAAATGAGTTTGGCGCACAAGCCTCGAATGTGGTGGTAGACAACCAATCTCATATTCAGTCGCTAGAGAATAAAATGAATCAGGCTGTTGAGGTCATGTCTAGCTTAAGTGAACACAGCGCCAATATAGGAACTATATTAGATACAATCGTCTCGATTGCAGAGCAGACTAATTTACTTGCTTTAAATGCAGCAATAGAAGCGGCAAGAGCTGGAGAGCAGGGTAGGGGGTTCGCAGTCGTTGCTGATGAAGTTCGTACTTTGGCTTCAAGGACTCAGGATTCTACAGAAGAGATCAATAAGATGATTTCATCTTTACAGCATGATACAAAACGCGCAGCCGAGGTCATCAATAGTGGGCAGGCTGATGTATCTGAATGTGTAGCGCAAATAAAAGTGCTTGCAATGGATATTGATCAGATAAGTAATTCATTAGTCGAAGTTAATGACTTAAGTAAGCAAGTGGCAGAATATGCGCACTTGCAAGAAGAAGATTGCCAGCGTATCGAAACAGTGATGTTAGAAGCCAAAGAAGTGGCGAGCTGCAATGTGTCATCGACAAAAGCGTTGGCAAAAGATGCTGAATCTTTGACGAATCTAGCGCGGTTTCTAGCTCAGCTGGTGGCGCGTTTTAAACTATGAATATTTATCAACTTTTAATCGCTTATGTGTAAATTAATTAACCTAACGAAGTGATCATATCGATATAAACCTAATCATTAACGGTAACTGTAATTAAACTGCGCTATTTTTATACGAATTCCGAGGCTTAGTAATCTGTTTCTGGATAGCTTAGCTATCTATTTTTGATTACCTTTGAAGACTGAAAAGCATCTCATTACTTTAAGCTTGACAGTCTTTTTCAAAGCAAATAATTACGACTTTGCTTGTCTGAGCATAGGGTAAATAGTAGGAGAGTTACCTGCAGAAACTTCCCCTAGGACTTTAAATCCAAAACCCTCATAAAAGCTAATATTTCTTGCATTAGTGGATTCTAGGTAAGCTATTTGCTTTTCAGAGTCTATTTTTGATAATGTGTGGAGCATCAACTTAGTTCCTAGCCCTTGATTCTGAAGGTTTGGCAAAACACCTATTACAGGTAGGTACCAACACTCTCCCGGATGGTAAGCATCAAATTGTTCAAATATGCTAAAAAGAGCTTCGCTAGTTTCTTTAGATTGAACGGTATTGGAAATAGCATCAATGATCGCATGTTCATTAAGTTCCACGTTAGGTTTAACCCATGCTGAAACCGCGTTAAGAGAATCATCAGTATAGAAACTACCATTGTCGTAGCTTTGTTGGGTAAAAGCCCTAGCAAATATTGGGTAAGCTTCCAGTCGAGCACTTTCGGTAGGGTACATCCAACTCCATACTGGGTCAGCCATAAATGCTTCTGTAATGGTGTTGATAGCTTGAGAAAATTCGTTTTCACTTTTGAGTGTTTTTATGTTCATTTAGATATTTTCCATATTCTATGATCAATGTCTTTTGACTGAAGGGTTTTAGTATGATTCGGTAATAAAGCTTCCCAGGCTCTGCTAACTTTTAAGTAACGCTCATAATATGCCTTACATTCATCAAAATTTGATTCTATAAGCTGAGTTATAATATCTTTGTTTGCGTCAACTCTATAGTTGGCGACATCCAGCTTTTTATTTTTGTCCTCAAATAGCTCATGAATTGTATAATCTGCCGGGTAATTCGTTGAGTATATCGGGGCCCAAACTATTGGGCCAAAGCTGTTTGCAAGTAACAAGTTTCCAGTATTAAAGTTAACTCGGATTGAATGACCAACTATACAATCAGAGCTATCATCTAATTCATTTTGCCAAGTCTGTAAGTTTAAGACGACATTTTTCCCACTAATATTGAGAACATGGTTCAAATGATTATCGCCTAAATTAGTAGTTGATATAACGTTTATATCATCTAAACCAACTAACTTCTCAATAATGTCTAGGGTTGAGAAAAGGGTTCTTGAATTAGCGCTTACTTCGATTAGTTGAACTTCTGAATATTTAGAAATATTTTCAAAGCTTGCAATAAATTTTTTTATAGGAACCGTACTAGTGAAATGTGTATTTAATAAAAAAGGAATTTTATGTTTATTTGATAGCGAGATTATTGATTCTAAATTATGGGTTTTTATTGGATGCTCTAATATAAAAGGTATTTTAGAATCAAATAAAGCTTTTGATAGCTTAGTATTAACATCATCGTTAGTAGCTAAAATGGCCAAATTACTTTCTGATATGGCTTCTTCGAAATTTTTGTAAAGAGGTATTGAAAACTTTTTTGAAACTTGCTGCGACTTTTGGCTTCCTCTAGCAAATAAGTTGACAACTTTGCAGTTTTCTATATTACAAGTTGCGGGGATGTAAGTTTCCCCATAATTGCTACCACATAGTGTTATTAATGTCTCATTTTTCATTATAAATATAACTCCAAAGGGTTTAATTCGCCTTCTTTGTGTGCATATTCTAGCCATCCCATACTCAACGGAGTTTGATATAATCGATTGGTTCTATATCTAGGCCAAAAGTGACATAGTCCGGGAGTAATGACCTTGACAGTTTTAAGTGGAAGATGCTTCCTAGAGTAATCAAGTACGCAAGTTTCTACACCAATTTTAGCCAAACATTCGACAACCAAATTAATTGCTTCTTTAATATTGTTGCCAGAGTAGCTTAGTTTTTTATTAACACGTCGATTTGCATGGGGTTGCAAATAGGGGAGGTAGCGTATTTTGTTGAAATCAAAAGGGCCAGTTACTTTGTCTTTAATGGTAACAAGTTGATACAACTCAGTTATGGCACGTGTGGCAGCAATTGCCGTATCAAAGTGAGCTCCAAATCCAAGACTAATTTCACGCGTATATTTATTCTGTGCCACTGCGACTACTGTACATATAGTAGTATCGTTGGTAACGTCTAGGAGCCAATAGTCCCACTCTTCGCCCAATGCATTATCAACTAAATGTCGAGTTTCTGGAGACAATATGGACTGGCTAATGCTAGGCACAGCAACTTGGTTGTACCACCATATAGATACAGCATCACGCTCAATTACTTCAAAAAGGCCTTGTAAAATCGCTTCTTCAATAGAAGAGCCACAGGCATTACCATTGTGGCAGTACATAGAATATTTGTCATTTTCAAACGGTGTATTACCAAAACAAAATGTGGTTGGCATGTAAACGAATTCAGACTTTGTAAGTGACCATACTTTAGTCCAATTTATTTTGTCATTTTTATCGTAAGGTTTTACCCATTGTGGTGCAGTTTTACTAGGCCCGTCCGCTAATGCAAACTCTTCCATTTGTATGTCGCTAAACTCACATAAGTCAGCTGGCAAATAATATCTTAGATCAAGTTCCGATGTTGAACTCAAATAAATTTTTTCGTTGTTATAAAATTGACCTGCTTTGCGTTCAAATGCTTCACCAATTGCACTACATTTTGATTGTAGCTGTCCGCTTCCTTTTCCAAGTGAAAGTTCAACAAAGGAATCCTCATTTGGCAGTTGCTTCCCATTATAATTAAGGTAATACGCAGATCTATAGATTTTTAAATCTTCATTTTGTGAAATTTCTTCGAGCTCAGAGATAAATCCCGTAATTGGATTTACAAAAGGCATTACCCTATCTAATGTTTCGTTTCTAGATATTGAACGGTAACCTCCATCTGTATTATCTACAAAATATATATCTGAGAGAATTACCTTCCGAGGGGAGAGCTTTTCACCATGCTCGGAGCACAAGAAGTTTAAGTTAACATCGAGAAGTTCAATAGTTGGTTCACTATACCTATTTAAGTATAAATTCCGACTTTCTGAAAAATAACTATCTATAATTTTAAAAATAGCACTGTTTTCATAGGTTGGGATTTTGATATCAGTGCCAATTTTTGTTCTCAACCAGTTAATTACTGGGGTTGAATTATTTAATGAGTGAGTAAAGCACTCGTAACATGCGGAGCCTCGCTCATTCTTAAAGTAAGGTGAAATAAAACAATTGGAGCCGTAGGGAACAATTATTGAAAAGCCTTGACCTTTCTCTTCAAGGTGACGAACAATTCTCTTAACATCAGAGGACTGTACGTCAGTGGCGATAATAAATCTCCAATTTGGGTCAGGGTTTAGATCACTTACTTTGTTGGCAATTTCATTCTGAAATGAACAGTCCTTTTTCAAGTAAAACTCTGACGTCCCTATTTTTTTGTTAATAAAATCGTCAGGTATTAATTGGTAGTCTAAGTGGTTTTCTCCTAGTAAACCTTTTTCTTCAAGTTCTTCTAATGTTCTTATTTTTTGTATTTGAGAATCAAAATCATTGTCTAACATTGCAAACTCTGCGGGAGTATGCTTTTTTAAAATTGCTTCATTTACATTAATGAATGCATCTGAATCAATACTAAAATATTCATCACTAGAAACGAAAATTGCGCCAAAGTTTTCGATTTTATATATCGAAAACTTTGGATTCCAGTTCATTATATTCATATGTTAAAGGTTTATGAACAAGAGAATGGATAAGCAGGGCCTGTCGCATTATACCTAGCTAGCGCCATTGTGACACTGCTGATGTCTTTTTGATCAGGTGTATGGGGGACTTCAATTGTTGTCAAGTTTAGTATTGACATGTTGTTATCATATACAGAGCTTAAATCGTCAAGCTTATATGTATCAACATCTGGTGATAATAGCCTAATATTAAATACCCAAGGACATTCGTAATCAAAATGCTGCATAAAAATTGCTTTTAGTTCGTTATCATACTTTAGATTGAAAGCATGTAGTTCAGCAACTTTCTCATGAGATACAAACGAGGATAAGATATAATTTAGCTCATGAATGCTCGATACCGAATCCAATCCACAAAGAAGAGAAGTTTCATTTTTCATTCTTTGTGCATAATCCAACTTATCTCTTAAATCTTCATTCTCCCATAAGATAGAGATCATTTTCATTAATACAGCACCAAAGCCCAAGAAAGTATTTTGAGATAGGCCTAAGTCATAATCATTACCACTTGGGTTTGTTTGAAGGTTTTTACCTGTATAAACTTCTAATGTTGTGTCATCAAATTTAGGAGTGAATGGTTTCTCATTTAATGATATTTTAAACTTTCTATCATTATAAAAGCTATTTACAGAACGTTCTATAACTTCATTATTTTCAGAAGCTACATCAATTGAAACTAGGTCACTAGTTTTACCAAAAAAGCTAGGGAAATTTTGATAATATTGAGTTAATATCTCAGCCTTATCAAACTCATAATTAAACTCTTCATAATTTTGATCATTACCCGCTAGCTCTTGCGATTTAATATTTGAAGGAATAGAGATATAAAGTGCTTCCGTATTTGGCTTGGTCCATTGGTTATCGCCGTAATAGTTCCATCTGGCTGTAGGCTTTATAATTTGAATTCCAAAGTTTGCAAATGGCGTATATTCCTTGAAAGCGCAAAAAAAGTATCTCTGAATATTTAGGGGATTTAATGACTCAATAAAACCTCTTAAATGCCCATTTTTCTTTATAAGCGAGATAAGTTTAGTTAAACGTTCATTGCTCATTTGGGTGATAGACTTATTAAACTCTCTCAAGTTATAGCCTATCTTTTCATCTAAGTGTCGTAGAGTCCTATTAATTAAAGTGTTTCTTAATTCTTTCTCTATTTCTTGCTTTTCGATAATACTAACTAACTCAGCACGAGAAAAAGACTTAGATTGTGTAGTAAAATTTTCAAGTTCGCTTTTTAATTTATTTAATGTACTAGTCCATCCATGAGCTTGGCCTATTGATAAAAGACTTTCCAGAACGTCAAACAGTTCGCTTTTTTCGACTCTGTTAATTTTATCTATAAAGTCATAGTAAATTTTGCCTTCGCTAGAGTGCTCTGTCTCTGATACCTTTTTTGATTCACTTTTCCATATTTCGGACACTGTTCTCATGAACAAAAATCTAAGTTTCACTAACTCTTGATCTAAGTTATAGTTTGTCTCACAATTCTTTAAATTATCTTTCATTATTTTTTATCTCCTTTTTGATCATTTCACAGTGTAAAGTAGCATGCTGATTTACAAAACTTTCGAAGCTATTACTTTTAAACATAGATTCATTTTCTATTAACTTGTTTAATAATATTTCGTAATAATAGAGTTTTGAATCGTAGTAGTGTTGATTGAATCTATTTGCCAATGTAACTAGTTGAATTAACTTATCTCTTGCTTCGGTATATTTACCTTGTTTTATCAAGGTTTCTATATAATGGGATTGGTAATGGTATATAGAGAAATTGCTGTTATTCTCAATAAGCTTTTTAAAGCATAGCTCCATGTTTTCGGTCGAGTTATTTGCCCAATCACTTTGCATTAAACAATAGTACTCATAAATTGGAAGTTTATATTTTTTTACTAACTCAATAATTTTTATTGATAATTTTCTACAACGCTCTTTATCTCGTGCATTTATGTGCACCTCATTTCTATACATCCAGGCTATGCCTAAGGTAGGAGGGTGCTCCAGCTTTGTAGCTTTATCGACTGCGATGTCACTCATGGCATAAGCATTCTCGAAGTCATTAAGCTGTGAATATGTCTGTGCTAACAATGAGCGGCAGAAGACCTCAACATCAAAACCGTATGTACTTTCATGTCGTTCAATCGAGTAGTTGTCGAAAATTTCTATAGATTTTTTTGAAAGCTCTACAACGTTTAAGAAGCACCCTTGTTGTCCAACAGAAAATTCGTAGAATGCAGCAGCACAGTAAAAACAAGCCTTATGTATCGGTTTCAGAGCATTTATATTGCTCTGCATCCTATTTAAAATGGACGGCATTTCCTGAGCTTGACCAGATACTACACAATTGAAGACCATCCACCATAGGTAAGTGTTCAGTTCATCATCCATTTTAAGGTTTTCATACAGAGTGATTAGTTTATTTGTGTAATCTAATACTTCTTTAGACGCCCATCCTTTGGTGCTCATATGCGCATTTATTAGAACTGTATAGGCAGTTATTTTATATTTATTATTATCAACTTGGTGATTAAGTAAGCCTTCGAGTGGCATGAGAATAGCAATAGCTTCATGCGCAGCATGTTTGTGGTAAGCTTTTTCAGCAGCAGCAACACCGTACTCTATTGCTTTATCCTTATCATTGGCAAGTCTAAAGTGTTCTGAAATTACTGCCAGTGAGTCTTCGCTCTGTGCTTTTTGTGACACAAATGCCTGCGCAACTTTGTTGTGCATTTGAGCTTTAGAGCTGTTTGTTATGCTTTTATATGCTGCGTCTCTGACTAACGCATGCTTAAAAATGTACGTATCTCTATGAACTCGCCTTTGGCGTATTACAAGGTCGCGAGATATTAGCTCATTTAAGTCATTTTGGATCTGTTGTTCACTCAAGGAGGAAGCTTGAGCAATTAATTCATATTCAAATTCCCTGCCAATGGTTGCGGCTAGTTGAGCAGTTTCTTTTGCATGAATTAAAGTATCCAGCTTTTGTTGAAGAGACTCTCTCAAGCTAGAAGGGACTTGGTCTAGGTTATGTGGTGTCGTAAATTCAACTTTGCCGCTAACTTGTTGTATCAACGCTTTTTGTTTTAGCATACCAACAAGTTCTTCTATGAATAGCGGTATGCCGTCCGTGCGTGATACTAATACATCAACTACCTGTTCTGATACTTCTAAGTTGTCGAAAAGCGTTTTTATAAATGACTGAGTTGAAGCTGTAGACAGCTTTTTGATTTTTATTTCTCTGGGAGATAATTTTGATATCGCGCTTGGGGCTGAATTTCTGGAGCTACTGAATATAACATCAGAACTACCCAATGAAGTTGATAGGAAACATATAAACTCTATCGTTGTGCTGTCAGCCCAATGAATATCTTCAATGATGAAAAGCTTTTTCTCGCTGAGACTATGTTCAGTAGAGGTTAATAGTGCAGCAAGCCCGTGGAAGAGCAGTTCCTTTTGAGCTTCAGGGGGCAAAGTTGATGGCGCAATATCTATTAAGTCAACATTTAGCCAAACTAAAACAATGGGAAGTACTTTGTCTACGTCTATGTTTTCACTTTTCTTTTCTAAGCCTTTCGTCAACAGTGTTGAGATTAGGTTAGCGTTTAAATGGTTTGCATTGAACAGGAATTTTATGAGATTTAAAATTGGATAAAGGGCATTATGTTCATGTTCAGGTAAACATTGTGCCACTAAATGTTGATACTTTACAGCATGACTTCTTATCTCTTGTAACAAACGAGATTTTCCAATACCGGCTTCTCCACAGATATGAGAAATACTTGTTTTATTACTTATCTCAAATAGTGAAGATAGAGCTAACTTTAATTCGTTTTCTCTGCCCACAAGTTCATAATTGTTGCGAGTTCCTCGCATAAAGCCAAATGCCTCAACTTGTCGTTCACCTTTCAAGCCGAAAACAGGCTCAGGCTTAGGGGACTGACCAAGCTTCAAGTCGACAAAATATTCAAACTCACTATATGGGTCTAGAATTGAGCGGGCGTCAGCGCTGCAAAGTATCTGTTTTTCTTTTGCTGTTCTAGCTAGAGTCATTGCCGCGTTAGCAACATTGCCATCTGGTACTGAACTAGCGTATGTAACAAATATTCCTGTGTGTATGCCTAAGTGAACATTGAGTTGGGCACCGTGCGCTTCTTTAATGAGTGCATTTCTTTTAGTCAAATCACTCACAATCTCTAGGGCGCTTCGCGCGCTTAAACGAGTATCGTTATCACTTGCGTTAGGGTAACCAAAATAAAACAATGATGTATCGGCCACACTCCCAACATGGTAGGCCCCAAATCTGATAGCAATATCAATACAATGATTTCTTTGTGATTTAAATAACGTATCGAGTACTTCTAAATCGTGTTCACGATCGTCAGTAAAGGTCGTGCTGAAGCGCAACGCCAATACCGTTATTTGTTTGCGCTCTGTTAAAGCCGTATAGTTGATCTGTTGATTTAATGTGTCACTGTCATTTCGCATGACAATTGTTTCATCATCTGCCAACGCTTGTGGATTATCTGTAAGTATGCCAACCAAGTTAGAAACATTAATCGTTTTAAGTTCATTAAACGCTTCTTCACCTGTGATCACACGTTCAATGGCACTTTTATTTAACACTCTACGTAAAAGCCCTGACAAAGGGTGGCCGAGCAATGCGCTAGGCATTGGGATATGGGCATCACTCAATTGTTTGTGATAAATAGAAGCAACACTAGTACCATTCATTGCTGGCGTGCCGGTAAGGCATTCCAAATAGACTAAGCCCCAAACGTATAAATCAGTTTTGGTTGTAGCTGGTTCGCCTCGCAATTGCTCAGGTGCGCTATATGAAGGGGTTCCCAGCGTTTCTTGCGTGAGCGTTAATGTACGAAAATCTGCTTGGCGGCTATCGTTAGTGAGCGTACCAATACCAAAATCAAGAATTTTTGCATGCAGCTTAGCGCCGGTTTTGCTCAACATGATGTTGGCAGGTTTTATATCCCTATGCACAATGCCTTTACTGTGTGCGTGAATAAGCGCATCTAGCACTTGAGACATAATGTCAGTTGCTTCAGGGGCACTAAATGGCCCTTCTAATAAGAGGTGCTCACGCAAAGAACGACCTTCGACAAACTCGAATACCCCGTAGAGTAAGTCGTCATTTATTTGGCCTTGGTCGAGTAATCGGACAATATTAGGGTGCTGCAATTGGCTACTTAGTGATGTCTCTCGTTTGAATCGCTCAATGTATCTTTGTTTTTTTTGTTCTTCACAGTGCGGTTCTATAGCGAGGAATTTGATAGCGACCATTTGGCCGGTACTTTTTTGTTTGGCTTTGAATACTTTACCGAAGCCGCCTTCACCAATTTTATCGAGTAACTCGTAATATGAGGACTCAAAGCTGTCGAGTATGTATGAATCAGAAAATTGCGTTAATGACATAATAGTAATGAGCTTCTCTAAATTAATATCCGTTTATGGCATATATATGTTACTAATTTATACATTAGCGATAAATTGCTAATGTATAAATCCGATATCCACATTATAACTACTGTTAACACTAAAACCAGAATTATTCGATAATCGGTATAATTCGATTTGGTATGTTAATTTTTAGGTTGAAAAGTGCGTAAAAACAAATGTGTGAAACGCATACTATCCTAATTTTTGCAATTTACTTTCATCGATATAGCTTGAGATATTAGTGCTAAGATTCAAGAGAGTAAATACAGGTGTAATAAAGTGTAATATTTGATTGAAAATGAATCAATGCTATATGTAAGGCTTGCATCTAATCTTTATAGGCTTTGAAAGGCCCATGAAATATAGGCTTTATTCAATGTATAAGCCCAAAATACATGCTTCTAAAATGCTCTGAATGTTTTTTGAGGCTTTGCTATGGTCAGTAGTGGTAATTAAGTGATTATTGATATAATTGATATTAATGAAAAAGTTGGTTTTTTACATTTATATGTTAAATATGCAGCTCCCTGTTGAAAATATTGCATAAATAAAGGCGGTTTTTAGCTGAGTTAGTTAAGCAATGGCCTTTATCAAGATACTCATGTCAGTAATACCAGCCTCTTTCATTGCGTCTTTTACATTTTCTATTGTTTCAAAATATTGCAATTGCAATTGCATGAAATATTGATTTCTTGAGTCATAATAGGCTTTTTGCGCTTCGTCATCATGATCTGTTGTGGCATTAAGTTCAGCTACTTCTTGTTTGACCAGATCTAGCTCTTCTTTCATTTCCTCTAATCGTTCTAGCATTCTTCGAATGTGGTCTGGAATGTCGCCATACTTGTCTTCTGCTTTTTCTCTTGCTTCTCGGCCAGACAGCTTTTCTTTTTCTTTATCTGAGAGTTTATGAGTGCCTTCTAGTTCAGAAGTATCGTCAGTTTTTTCGGCAGTGTTGCCATCGCTTTTGTCTACTTCAGAGGTCTTTTTATTCTCTTCTTGTGTTTTTTGCTCTATGTACCTAGCTTTCTCATTAATCTCTTTTATGGCCTGATAGCCAGATGCAGAGTTCGCTTCATGTATAACAATCATCATAAAATCCTTGGTATTACATTACCTAAAAAACAATTTGAACCAGAAGTACAAGCATTTATCGGCATATACATGATAAACATTAATACATTTTTATTATTTAATATAATTATTTGAGACGAGAAATATAACTACTGATATGAGTTGATATAAGGGTTTTTCAAGGCGCTTATTTGCGCCTTGAAATAAGTTAAGTGATCAGAATGTCCAAGCAACGTGTATCTGAGGCACTGATTCATTGGTGTCAGTGCCGAGTTTATTACGCCAATATTGCCATTCTAAGCCTAAATAAAGTTGACCTTCAGGCATTTCAAGCGCGTGACCTAGATCCCAGCGAACAATAGGCTGTGCTAGTAGCCAGCCTTTAACGTCTACGCCTAATTCATTTTCTCTTTGAGCAATATATTCAACGTGTCCAGTTACTTCAAACTTTTGATTGCCGATATTAAAAGGGTATCCCCACGCGATATCTATCATCCAGCTGTTTGATTCTGCAGGAGCGCCGTCTCTAGCAACACCTTCGTTGTCATCAATGTAGGCTGTGAATAAGGTAGATAAGAAGCTAAAGCCTTCGGCGTTCCAAGAGACTTTTAAACCAGGTAAGTATTTCATGACTTTTGAGTCACCAGCCATGTTAAAACCAGCAACTAATCCGATGTCTTTTATCACACCATTTTGAAACTCAAATCCAGCTGTTTTTGACAGGCTGAATGTTGAGTACCACTCGCCATAAAAATCTCTATCTTGATAGTTATCATCTAAGTCATCGACGAGATAGTCAACAAAGAAAAAATTATCCCCGTATTGATAACCAGAGCTGTGCTGCAATGAATAAACAGTGGTATTGGCCTTATTTTGTGAGAAAGGGTTTTTAAAATCCCCGTGATTAATATGAAGCTGAGTATTACTCCAATCTGCAGCATATGCTGAAGAGGTGAAACAAGTGAGGGCAGTGGACAGTGCCAGAGAGAGTTTTTTGTTCATTAATATATCTTCAAAGTTGAGGAACTTTGTAATTATATATTAATTCAGGGGGTTATGTGCACCCGAAAACAGGTGCACAGATCAAGTTAGGCTTTATTACGACGTAAAATAATCACAGCAACTGCGGTGAAAGCCAAAATAAAGCAATAGAATGAAGATGTAGATACATCCCAAGGGCTGATGCTGAAAGTCGCGCCTAGCAATAACGCTTGTGCGCCATATGGTAAAGAACCTTGCATAACACATGCGAAGATATCTAATAAACTTGCTGAACGCTTTGGTGATATATCGCTATCGTCCGCTAACTTTTTAGCGACAGGCCCTGCAACGATAATACTTACCGTGTTGTTTGCAATACACATATTACTGGTCATAACCAAGGCAGCAATACCAAGTTGATCAGCCACTTTAGCGTTCAACTTGCCAAGCTTTGATGTGATTTTATGGATTTTAGTCGCGATATACTCTAAACCGCCATTAATACGGATAAACTCAGACAGGCCACCAATAAACATCGACAGTAAAAAGATTTCCTGCATGTCAGTGAAGCCTTTATATACGTCTTTAACGAATGCGCCGCCTTCATAATCACCGGCAAAGCCAACCGCTGCCGCAAAAATAATACCGCTGAAAAGCACAGCGAATACATTCAAGCCCATCACAGCTAAAATAAGAATAAATGCATAAGGTAGTACTAATAACCAATCGAAATCTTTTGTTTCAACAGCTTGAGGCTCAGGGGTCAAGAATACCAGTAGCAGTACAGTGAAGAAGGCTGCAGGTAAAGCAATTTTTAAATTCTCTTTAAACTTGTCTTTCATTTCACAGCCTTGCGTACGTGTCGCTGCGATTGTGGTATCAGAAATAATGGACAAGTTGTCACCGAACATAGCGCCAGAAACGATTGTGCCGGCCATCAGGGCTGGGTCAATACCTGTTTTTATAGATACCGCATACGCAATCGGGCCTATGGCACCGATAGTACCCATAGATGTCCCCATTGCTGTAGAGACAACCGCAGCAATTAAAAATAAGCCAGGTAATAAAAATGTAGGTGGAATAAGCGATAGACCCGCGTTCACAACCGCATCAACACCACCTGTAGCTCCTGCGACTGCTGAGAAAGAACCTGCAAGCAAGTAGATAAGGCACATGGTGATGATGTTACTGTGTCCAGCGCCTTTAATGAAAGTTTCAACGCTTTGATTAATTGATGTTTTGTTTAACCAAAAAGCAAGCACAATCGCTGGTAAAATAGCTACCGGTGCAGGTAATTGGTAAAAGGCATAGTCAACGCCTTGTGATTGTAGATATAAACCTGCGCCTAGAAATAGGGCAACAAAGGTAAGTAAAGGTAACAAAGATAACTTTGCACGTGTGTTGTCAAAAGATGGCTGCATAGCACTCCCCAAAAAACAGTGTCTACTTAAGTTGCAGTGTGTAAGTAGACATAACCACAGCCAACAGGGCTATTATTAGCTGTATTTAAACTTCTACGCCCGCAATAATTAAATCGGCGAAAGTGGAAGTTTAAATGTTTAGACGTCTAAAGTCTACGGTCTTTATTATAATTATTGAATAACTGACTATGGCATAGAGATACGCTAAACTCTAGGCCGGTACAAGCATGTGTTAATTAGTTGTTTACTCGATTAAGTGCTAGAAGAAAATGCGCATAATAGGATGAAGAGGACGAATTGATTATCGTCTACCCATCTGAAGCGTTGATAAAAATTAGGAATGAGAAAGTAATGACAAAAATAGGTGTATTTGGTGCAAACGGCAGAATGGGACAGGCACTGATTGAAGCGGTAGAGATTGAAAAAGAGGTCGAGCTTGCAGGCGCATTTGTAAGAGAAAGCTCGCAATATTTGAATACGCAAGTCAAGGCACTGCAACCTGTGCACACATCAGCGCTTCAATTTAGCGATGAAAGTAGTGAAGACCTGCAAGCTGATGTGCTAATCGACTTTACGTTACCTGAAGGTATGTTGTCTCATTTAAAAGTGGCAGTAAGCAAACAAATCCCCATGGTGATTGGTACAACCGGTCTATCTGATCAAGAGATGGCACATTTACAAGAAGCCAGTAAGCACATCCCCATTGTATTTGCGCGCAACTTTAGCGTCGGCGTAAATCTGTTATTAAACTTGGTGCAAACGGCAGCGACCAAGCTAGCTGATGAAATGGATATTGAAATATTTGAAGCCCACCACAGAAATAAGATTGATGCACCGTCAGGTACGGCATTAGCGATTGGTGAAGCCATCGCAGAGGCGAAAGGGTGGGATCATGACACTGTTGCGAGGTATGACCGCTCTAATGTTCATGAAGCGAAAAGTCAAGATGAAATTGGCTATTCAGTCCTCCGAGCAGGTGACATAGTTGGTGAACATACAGCTTACTTTGCAACCATGGGTGAAAGGCTTGAATTAACCCACAAAGCGGCATCAAGGTTAACGTTTGCATCAGGTGCCGTAAGGGCTGCACAGTGGTTGAAAAACAAACCAGCAGGACTTTATGACATGCAAGATGTCCTAGGTTTGAAGTAGTTTGTTTATTTTTTTGGCGGTTTCACTTGAAAATGACTTTTAAGTGCTTATTTTCAAGTTTTTTACTCTAATTATTAGACGAATCCCAGAAAGTGCTGTAGACTATAACGAATTTGCCAAAATTTAATTACTGCGTGTTACCAAGCGCTTTGTAGACGGGAAAAAAGCGTGTTTGCTTATCCCGTTTTTTTATATCTATGGAGGTTAACTTGACTAAATCCGCTCTGTTAGTCCTTGAAGACGGTACGGTGTTTCGCGGTACTGCCATCGGCGCCGACGGTATTTCTGTTGGTGAGGTAGTATTCAATACGTCTATGACAGGATATCAAGAAATCTTGACAGATCCGTCTTACGCGGAACAAATTGTCACCTTAACTTACCCGCACATCGGAAACACTGGTACCAACAGTGAAGACGAGGAAGCGGACAAAATCTGGGCTAAAGGCCTTGTGATTCGTGACTTACCATTACTAGCAAGTAATTTCCGTAACGAACAATCGTTAAGTGATTATTTAAAAGAACGTAATATTCTAGGGATAGCGGATATCGATACGCGTAAGCTGACGCGTATTCTACGTGATAAGGGAGCTCAAAACGGCTGCATCATCGCTGGTGATGACGTTGACGAGCAAAAGGCGCTTGAAGCGGCTAAGGCATTCCCTGGCCTAAAAGGAATGGATTTAGCAAAAGTTGTAACAACAGAATCTTCTTTCCCTTGGAATGAAGGCAGCTGGACACTGGGTGAAGGCTTTAAAACGCTTGAGCAAGGTGAAGAGCAGTTCCATGTTGTTGCATACGATTTTGGTGTAAAGAAAAATATCTTACGTATGCTAGTTGACCGTGGCTGTAAGCTAACGGTTGTTCCTGCAGAAACCTCCGCTGCAGAAGTACTGGCATTAAACCCAGACGGCATCTTCCTTTCAAATGGACCTGGTGATCCAGAGCCATGTACTTATGCAATTGATGCCATCAAGTCTTTCCTTGAAACAGACACTCCAATTTTTGGTATTTGTCTTGGTCACCAATTACTGGCATTAGCATCAGGTGCAAAAACAGTAAAAATGAAGTTTGGTCACCACGGTGGTAACCACCCGGTTAAAGATTTAGACCGTGACGTAGTGATGATCACAGCGCAAAACCATGGTTTCGCTGCTGATGAGCAGAGCTTACCTGACAATCTTCGTGCAACGCACAAGTCATTATTCGACGGTACGTTACAGGGTATTCACCGCACTGATAAGCCAGCTTTCAGTTTCCAAGGTCACCCTGAAGCAAGCCCAGGTCCACACGACGCAGCGCCGTTGTTTGACCACTTCATTGAATTAATGCAAGCACGCAAAGCCTAATTTATTACTGGAGTAACAATGCCAAAACGTACCGACATAAAAAGCATTCTAATCTTGGGCGCAGGCCCAATTGTTATCGGCCAAGCATGTGAATTTGACTACTCTGGTGCTCAGGCCTGTAAAGCGCTTAGAGAAGAAGGTTATCGAGTTATTCTTGTAAACTCGAACCCTGCAACGATTATGACTGACCCAGAAATGGCTGATGCAACTTACATCGAGCCAATTCACTGGGAAGTTGTTGAAAAAATCATTGAAAAAGAAAAGCCAGATGCGGTCCTTCCTACCATGGGTGGTCAGACAGCTCTGAACTGTGCGCTTGACTTAGACAAGCACGGTGTGCTGGCTAAGCACGATGTTGAGCTTATCGGTGCAACTGCAGATGCAATCGACAAAGCAGAAAACCGTGAGCGTTTCGACATCGCGATGAAAAACATTGGTCTTGAGTGTCCTCGTGCAGAGATCGCACACTCAATGGACGAAGCAAAAGACGTATTAACGCGTATTGGCTTCCCATGTATCATCCGTCCTTCTTTCACAATGGGTGGCACCGGTGGTGGTGTTGCTTACAACATGGAAGAGTTCGAAGAAATTTGTACACGTGGTTTAGACCTTTCACCAACGAATGAGCTTCTAATTGATGAGAGCTTACTTGGTTGGAAAGAATACGAGATGGAAGTTGTTCGTGACAAAAACGACAATTGTATCATCGTATGTTCTATTGAAAATTTTGACCCAATGGGTGTACATACAGGTGATTCAATCACAGTTGCACCAGCGCAAACATTAACTGATAAAGAATACCAGCTAATGCGTAACGCTTCGATGGCGGTACTGCGTGAAATTGGTGTTGAAACAGGTGGTTCAAACGTTCAGTTTGGTGTAAATCCAAAAGATGGCCGTATGGTTATCATTGAGATGAACCCTCGTGTATCTCGTTCATCTGCACTCGCATCAAAAGCAACGGGTTTCCCAATCGCGAAAATCGCAGCAAAACTGGCTGTAGGTTACACGCTTGATGAGCTTCAAAATGACATCACTGGTGGCGCGACACCAGCATCATTTGAACCTTCAATTGACTATGTTGTGACTAAGATCCCTCGCTTTAACTTTGAAAAGTTCGCTGGTGCAAATGACCGTCTAACTACTCAGATGAAGTCTGTTGGTGAAGTTATGGCGATTGGCCGTAACCAACAAGAGTCTCTTCATAAAGCACTTCGTGGTCTGGAAGTGGGCGCAACAGGTTTCAATCCAATCGTTGCACTTGATGACCCTAAAGCAAAAGAAACCATCATCCGTGAATTACGTGAGCCAGGTGCAGAGCGTATTTGGTACATTGCAGATGCAATGCGTCACGGTATGAGTGTTGAAGATGTATTCGAGCTAACTAAGATTGACCGTTGGTACTTAGTTCAGATTGAAGACATCATCAAAGATGAAACTAAAATTGCAGAAGCAGGTCTTGCAGGTCTTAACAAAGATTTCTTACGTCGCCTTAAACGTAAGGGCTTTGCTGATGCTCGCATCGCTGAAATTGCAGGTGTGTCTGAAAAAGAAATCCGTAAGAAGCGTCATCAGTTAGAAATCCTACCTGTATACAAGCGTGTTGATACTTGTGCTGCAGAGTTCAGCTCAGACACAGCTTACATGTACTCTACATATGACGAAGAGTGTGAAGCAGCACCGTCTGACAAAGACAAGATCATGGTTATCGGCGGTGGCCCTAACCGTATCGGTCAAGGTATTGAATTCGATTACTGTTGTGTTCATGCGGCGCTTGCAATGCGTGAAGATGGCTATGAAACTATCATGGTTAACTGTAACCCTGAGACAGTTTCTACAGATTATGATACGTCAGATCGTCTATTCTTCGAGCCGATTACACTTGAAGATGTGCTAGAAATCGTACGCGTTGAGAAGCCAAAAGGCGTTATCGTTCAGTACGGTGGTCAAACACCACTTAAGCTGGCTCGTGACCTTGAAGCGAATGGTGTGCCAGTTATTGGTACTTCTCCTGACGCAATCGACCGTGCAGAAGACCGTGAGCGTTTCCAGCAACTTGTTGAACGTCTTGACCTTCTGCAGCCTGAGAACGCGACAGTAACTTCATTAGAAGAAGCGGTTGCTAAGTCTCAAGAAATCGGTTTCCCATTAGTTGTTCGTCCATCATACGTACTAGGTGGTCGTGCGATGGAAATCGTATATGACGAAGATGACTTACGTCGTTACATGACTGAAGCGGTATCTGTATCTAACGAAGCACCAGTTCTTCTTGACCGCTTCTTAGATGATGCAATCGAAGTAGACGTTGATGCTATCTGTGATGGTGAAAACGTGATCATCGGCGGTATCATGGAGCACATCGAGCAGGCGGGTGTTCACTCAGGTGACTCAGCATGTTCATTACCAGCACACTCTTTATCGCAAGATATTCAAGACGTTATGCGCAAGCAAGTACGTGACATGGCGCTAGAGCTTGGTGTTGTGGGTCTAATGAATACTCAGTTTGCTGTGAAAGATGGCAAAGTTTACCTAATCGAGGTTAATCCTCGTGCAGCGCGTACAGTACCATTTGTTTCTAAAGCAACAGGTGTTGCACTTGCGAAAGTAGCTGCACGTTGTATGGTCGGCCAATCTCTAGAAAGCCAAGGCGTAACAAAAGAAGTAATTCCTCCTTATTACAGCGTGAAAGAAGTTGTACTTCCTTTTGCTAAGTTCTTAGGTGTTGACCCAATCCGTGGTCCAGAGATGCGTTCAACGGGTGAAGTCATGGGTGTTGGTGAAAACTTCGCCGAAGCATTCGCAAAAGCTCAATTAGGTGCATCAAACGCTTTACCACGTGGCGGTCGCGCGTTACTATCTGTCCGTAACAGCGACAAGTCACGCGTTGTTGAGCTTGCTAAAACGATGAAAGCTATCGGTTTTGAGCTTGACGCAACGAACGGTACAGCTAAAGCACTAGAAGAAGCTGGCATTGAAGTTCGCCGCGTGAACAAGGTATTTGAAGGTCGTCCTCATATTCTTGACCGTATCAAGAACGGTGAGTACAGCTACATCGTAAATACCACTGAAGGTCGCCAAGCGATTGAAGATTCGAAGGTGTTACGTCGTGGTGCACTTCAGCATAAGACTAACTACACCACCACGCTAAATGCAGCGTTTGCAAACTGTACTGCGCATGCCGCAGATGACAGAAGCTCTGTAAACTCTGTACAAGAATTACACCAGCGATTGAACTAATGGATATAAGCCAAGGCCTTTGGCCTTGGTGGTAAGTGAGAGACTTATGCAATCAATTCCGATGACTGTGCGAGGCGAAGAGTTGCTTCGTGAAGAACTGAACCATCTGAAAAAAGTGGTTCGCCCCCAAATTGTTGCTGATATCGCCGAAGCGCGTGAACACGGTGACTTAAAAGAAAACGCTGAGTATCATGCTGCGCGTGAACAGCAGGGTTTTTGTGAAGGGCGAATTCAAGAAATCGAAGCTAAATTATCGACTTCTCAAGTAATTGACGTCACAAAGATGGCTAACAATGGCAAGGTTATTTTTGGTAGTACAGTAACGATTGTTAATGTAGATACTGATGAAGAAGTAACTTATAAAATTGTTGGCGACGATGAAGCAGACATTAAAAACAATTTAATTTCTGTAAATTCACCAATTGCTCGTGGCTTAGTTGGCAAAGAGCTAGATGATTCAGTTAATATTCAAACTCCAAACGGTACTGTTGAATACGAAATCATCGAAGTTGAATACGTCTAATTAGTCTAACCTAAAGATAAAAAGCCCAGTTCATTGTAACTGGGCTTTTTTATTTCTACTGACCTGTCCTAAATAGCGTTTTTGACCAAGATCATCCTTTCTATGAACACTGCTCGCTAGATAAAGCTGATTGGCGTACTATCAATCGTGAAATATCACGAGGAACTATGATGTCATCTGTTATTAAGCACTTCTTAAATGACCCAAAACTCTTACTCAATGCCGTCGGCGAAGGTATCTATGGCTTTGACTTATCTGGTAATGCCGTTTTTATAAACCCTGCAGCAGAAAAAATGACAGGGTGGGGAGCTGATGAGTTACTCGGAAAGAAAATTCATCAGTATCACCATCATAGCCATGCAGATGGTAGCGAATACCCTGCCGATGAGTGCCAAATTTATAAAACCATGTTTGATGGTGAAACGCGTTATGTTAAAGGAGAGGTTTTTTGGCGTAAAGATGGGAGTTGCTTTCCGGTTGAATACACATCAACACCTGTGTATCGAGATGGTCAAGTGATAGGGGCTGTGGCGATATTTCGCGATATTTCACAACAAGAGGAAACAGAGCAAGCACTCCGTGATGCGCTCATGCAAGTGCAATCTTTATCAGAGCAATTAAAAGACGAAAATAGCTATCTGTTGTCTGAAATTAATCAAAATTGGCAAGGTTCTGGTTTGGTGGGCCAAAGTCATGTTTTCAATCGTATGATCGAGCAAATTAAGTTAGTCAGTACAACCGACAGTACAGTATTGGTTTTAGGTGAAAACGGTACCGGTAAAGAGTTAGTTGCGCGAAACCTTCATGCCTTAAGTGGTCGCTCAAAAATGCCATTTGTACGTGTGAATTGTGCTGCATTTTCCCCAAGTTTGTTAGAGTCAGAATTATTTGGTCATGAAAAAGGCGCATTTACAGGCGCACATGATAAAAGAAAAGGCCGTTTTGAGCTTGCACACAATGGCACCTTATTTTTAGATGAGATTGGTGAGCTACCCCAAGAAGCACAAAGCAAGCTACTGCGCGTGCTGCAAGAGCAAGAGTTTGAGCGTGTTGGCGGTACAAAAACCATATCCGTTAATATACGAGTAATTGCAGCGACAAACAGAGACTTGTGGCAAATGGTGGAAGAGGGGGTGTTTAGGATGGATTTATATTATCGATTAAATGTATTCCCTATTAAAGTGCCTCCGCTTCGTGAAAGAAAAGAAGATTTACCTATGCTGTGTGCCAACATGATTAATAAGCTTAATGTTCGGTTAGGCAAGCAAATCAAAGGAATAGCGAAAAAATCTTTAATAAAATTAGAATCCTATGATTGGCCTGGAAATATTAGAGAACTTCAAAATATTTTGGAGCGTGAAGCCATTTTAGCAAGCGGTTACACATTGCACTTGTCCCAGCCTTTACACATAGATGAAAATGTTGTCATTAAAGGCGAGTCTGCAGTTCGTTTGGATGAAGTTCAAAAGCACCACATTATTAAAGTGCTAGAGATGAGCGGTTGGAAAATATCAGGTGCACAAGGTGCTGCTGAAAAGCTTGGATTAAATGAAAGTACATTGCGCTCTAAGATGAAAAAGTTGGGGATCTTGAAAAAACGCGATATTTAAAGGAGTTTCGTGAAATATCACGTTAAAGTAAAGTTGCATTAATTAAAGTCCATTAAATATCAATGCTTTAATTATCTTTCAGTTTGGTCTGAAAGTTGCAAAACACTCATTGTGTTCCACTTACCGTAAGCAAGTAATATGAAGTTTGATATTAAAGAAGAGGATATGATTATTAAGCCCTACAAGCAAGAAGGGCCAATTTATATCCGAGAACAAAAAGGGTTCTTTCAGAAAATTCGTCGCAACCTTGGTTGGATCTTGATGTTGGTATTTATCGCCATTCCTTGGATCCCCTATAAAGGCCAGCAAGCTGTCCTTTTTGATGTTTCAAGCCAGCAATTTAGAATATTTAGTCAGACATTTTTGCCGCATGACTTTATGATTTTAGCTTGGGTATTTATGGCAGGTGCTTTTGGCTTATTTTTTGTCACTAACTGGTTGGGCCGAGTTTGGTGTGGCTATACCTGCCCTCAATCCATTTGGATGCTAATGTTTACATGGGTAGAGCATCGAGTTGAGGGAACTCGTAATCAACGTATTAAACTAGATAAATCGAATTGGAATTCACAAAAAGCGCTTAGAAAAACAGCTAAACACACTATTTGGTTATTGATTTCTTTATTTACCGCGACCTCTTTCATGGCTTATTTTGTTCCAGCGAAAACCTTGTATATCGATATGTTCACTTTAGAGTGGTCTGGTTTAGTGAGTTTCTGGGTTTTTTTATTTGCTTTTTGTACCTACGGCAATGCAGGTTTTTTAAGAGAAAAAATGTGTAATGTGGCATGTCCATATTCACGCTTCCAATCAGTTATGTTCGACAAAGACACTTTGTTAGTTACTTACGATGCAATACGAGGAGAGAATCGTGGGCCACGCAAGCGCAAGTCTGATCACAAAGCACAAGGGCTTGGAGATTGCGTAGACTGCAACTTGTGTGTTGAGGTGTGTCCTGCGGGCATAGATATACGAAATGGCCTTCAGTATGAGTGTATTAACTGTGGATTATGTATAGATGCATGTGATGACACCATGTCTAAGTTTGGGTATCAAACTGGGTTAATACAGTACGTTAGTGAAAATCAAACAGCTGGAAAAACATCTAGCCCTTTCAGACTCAAACTTGTCGGCTATGCAGGCTTGTTTGCGGTTATACTTGCGACCATGGCAATTTGGGCATTTAATCGTACACCCATTGAAGCATCTGTAATTCGTGACCGTAATGCACTTTATAGAGTTAATTACGAAGGGTTAGTCGAAAATCCATACACGTTGAGTATTATTAATAAAACGCAGCAAACGTTGCAATACAAAGTAAGCTTCAGTGGGTTGGATAACGCTAAACTAACAGCCCCGCAAGAGATTGAAATACAAGGCGGTAAGATGTTACTCGTCCCTGTGACTATTGCCGCTGATGGCTATGATATTCAAAGTAAACGAACGTCAATTCAATTTACTATTTCCGCGAATGAAGATAGCAGTATTTCTATAACGAAAGATAGCTATTTTTATAAAAACTAGTGTTTTAGTAGAGCACTGGGTTATTCCTCAAAGGGCCAATTGGCCCTTTTTTACTACCTAGTTAAAGTATGAGAATATAACGGTCTAAATTGCGTAAAGTTTTCCTGTCATTTGGCGTCGTCAAATATGGTAAGAGGTTAATATGTTTTGGTATCGAAGTTCTGATTGTTCACCATGCGAGCGCTGTGGTGTGTCTTTGAGTGATGAACTTGATGAGTGTCCACATTGTAAAGGTTTATCAAATAGAGATGCCTTGAATTTGAAAGCATTTAGACAATATGAAATGCCCAAGTCTAACCGTTTTCTAAGGTTCGTCATGTTATGTCTGTTTGGGTTGTGCTTTGTTGGAGTGGTTTATCTCTTTATGCTGTAGCTATTAACGCACGAATAAGCTGGCACTTGATGCATTGAAGAAAAGTCCGATACTAAATATCGGACTTTTCAGTATCTAGTTTTCTAGAGGGCTTTTGTAACCGTCAGGCTTAAGCGCTAAGACATCACAATCTAAGCTATCAATTACATGTTCTGCCGTATTACCAATTAAAGCGGCACTCAATCCTGTTCTTCCTACCGTACCAATGACGACAAGCTCAGCTGATTTTTTATCTGCAACAGAAGGGATAACATCTTCAGGTAGACCTTCTTCGATAATACAGGTCTCTTTTGCGATATTAAACTTACTCGCTAAAGACCATGTTTCATCTTCATGGTGTTTTTTAACCGCCTCACTGTATTGCGATGGGTTGAATTCAGGAATTTCTATGGCGATGTTTACGGGGGTTGCAGGATAGGTATTAACCAAGCTCAATGACGCATCTGCAAGATCGCAAATAAACAAGGCGTCTTTGACAATCCGTTTGTTGAGCTCTTGATGCTGCTCATTATCACTGACCGAGTTAACTGCTGCGATAATCTCTCCATGCTCTGGCCAAGCTTTATCTTTCACCAAAAGAACCGGGGTAGGACATTTGCGAATTAGATGCCAATCAGTAGGGGTAAATATAACGGACTTTAACGTATCGTGCTGATGAGTTGATTTGATAACGATATCGAATTGCTCATCGAGTACTTCTTCTATAATCGCTTCATACGGCCGGTTGTGCCATACTACCTTCGCTTGGATGTTTAAGTTGGTATACTTTTCTATCTGTATATTGATCCATTCTTCTCTATCTTTAATAACTGCGAGGCGCATTGCTTCACGTTCTTCCTTGGAAAGCATGGTCGTCATTTCGTAAGAAAAGTCATAAATAGAGAGGAAGGCTGTTATTTTTGCCCCTGTTTTTTGGGCGAGACTAATAGAGCGTTCAAGGCTATTTTGCTGCTCTTTTGTGGGATCAATAACAGTGAGAATTCTCTTTATCTTATCCATAAAAGCCTCCTATGGCACTTGGCTAATCAATATACTTTGAGTGTAACTGATATAGCCAAGGTATAAAGCGAATTCGGCAGAAATATTGGTTTAGATCAAGTAGTAATACCAGCAGCCGCAGCTAAGCCTTCAGGCTCTATAATGGTAATGAATTTACCTTCAACTTTGATTAAGCCAGCTTTTTGAAAGCGGCTTAACAGGCGGCTGATAGTTTCAACCGTCAGGCCTAGGTAGTTACCAATTTCGCCTCGTGTCATTGTAAAGCGGAACTCTTTACGAGAGAAACCACGTTCGCCAAATCTGTTAGATAAGTTAAAGATAAAGGTTGCGAGCCTTTCTTCAGCCGTTTTTTTGTTGAGTAACAATAGCATCTCTTGATCATAGTTGATCTCGTTACTCATTAGTCTCATAATCTGCTGTCTTAATTTTGGTAATTTGCCTGCAAGTTCATCAAGTGTTTCAAACGGGATTTCACACACCATTGAGGTTTCAAGTGCTTGTGCAAAGCTTTGATGTTGCATTTTATTGATGGCATCAAAACCAACTAAGTCACCAGCGAGGTGGAACCCAGTTATTTGCTCATCACCTTGCTCAGACAGGGTATAAGATTTAAATGAGCCAGATCTAACGGCATAAATTGCTTGAAGTGCTGTGCCAGATTCGAATAAGAAGTCACCTTTATGCAAAGGTTTCTTTCGTTCGATAATCTCATCTAGCTTATCCATCTCATTACCATTGAGTGAATAAGGCAAGCAAAGCTGACTTATACTGCAATTTGTACAACTTATTGTACACTGACTTTT
Organism: Pseudoalteromonas umbrosa; assembly: GCF_030125375.1. Classification (GTDB taxonomy): domain Bacteria; phylum Pseudomonadota; class Gammaproteobacteria; order Enterobacterales; family Alteromonadaceae; genus Pseudoalteromonas; species Pseudoalteromonas umbrosa. Next base: position 645,553 of record NZ_JASJUU010000001.1, read on the forward strand.
GGAGCGATTATTTAAATCCATAATTAATCCATTACTCTTAGACGCACATAAAAAATAAATTCAAAAATTGCCAAAAACAAAAACTTAAATATTATTATTAAGTTAAGTACTTCGAAATTTTCACCATAATAAGCCCTTAAAAACTCCTGCTTTTAAGAGCTTAATCTATGCTCGCTATTATCTAATATTAGCAAGCATAAAACTAGATTAATCTACTAGTTTATTACTAGTGATGATAATCAAATAAAACCCATACCATACAAAGAGATTACCAAGGGCCACTCTCGTTACTGTATGGTTTAAAAATTTGTTGAGTATTTGCGCTGATTGTCCTGCAACAAGTAATGCAGGAAAGGTCCCCAGAGCGAAAGCCACCATAGTCAGTGCGCCATACAGGGCACTTTTAGCTTGAAGGCTCCATATCAAAGCACTGTATACAAGGCCGCATGGTAGCCATCCCCATAAAGCGCCATAAGCAAGCGCTTTTGCTTTGGTATCAATCGGTAAAATGTGTTTATTTAGCTTGACTATACGTTGCCAAATTACAAAGTTTCCGAGTTTTTCTAGCCAATTTAGTGTGCCAGCAAGCCGCATAATGTATAGGCCAACGAGCAGCATAAATACGCCACTTAAATAGGATAAAGCAATAGCAAACCCAGTGTGTTGTTTAGCTAAAGATGCGCCCAGTGCAGCAACCAACAGGCCTGCGGTAGCATAACTTAAAAGTCGGCCGGAATTGTATAAAAAAGCGACGAGAAGGGGAGGTTGTTTTGATTGGGCAAGCTGTAAGCTTGACGCAATGCCTCCACACATAGCTAGGCAGTGGCCACTGCCCATCAGGCCCATTAAAAATGCACTGGCAAAATTAATTTCCATCATTACTCTTATTATGCTGCTCTTTGTCATCTTCAAACAAAATGCTGTGCGCTTGCTTGTTTAGATCAGAGAATTGCTCGCTTTTTACAGCCCAAAAAAACACCCCAATGGCGATAACCACAAATAAAATAGCGATGGGGATTAATACATAAATTATACTCATAGTTTCAATAACCTTAATGAGTTGGTAATGACCACAATAGAGCTTGCTGACATGCCAATCACAGCGAGCCAAGGTGGCACGAGCCCAAGTGCAGCTAATGGTAAGATAGAGCCGTTATACAGTAGCGAAATCGTCAAATTTTGTTTAATTATTCGCTTAGTTTTTATAGCCACACTTTGTAGCGTTTTCAGTGAATTTAGATCACTATTTAACAGTACTACATCTGCCGTGTTTTTTGAAATATCCGCGCCAGTTTCCATTGCGATAGAAAGGTGGGCACTATTAAATACTGGACTATCGTTTACGCCATCGCCAACCATAGCTACGATGTGACCTTTATCAGACCATAGTTCTACTTCATGTTGCTTGTCTTTTGGTGCACACGCTTGTTTATAAGAATCAAGTCCAAGCTCGTTAGATAGATTGCTGGCAGCTTTTGAGCTATCTCCGGTCAACATATGGCATGTGAGCTGATGAGACTGTAAATATTCGATGACTTCGGGGGCGCTTGCTCGTACTTTGTCTTGAAGGTAAAAATCAGCGATAGGGCGTTTGTCAACAAACAGAGTTGCCTGCGCAAAAGAGGCGTGGCTTCCAAACCAACTTGGCTTACCAATTGCGATGTGTTTGCCTTCAAATTCTCCACTTACACCAAGGCCTGTTGATACCTTCGCTTCATGTATTTCTAAAAAGCTGACTTTTTCATCAACAAACGCTTTCGCTATTGGATGCTCAGAATAGCGCTCTAGTGCGCTTGCAATCGACAAAATCATCGACTTTGCATATTGCTCATCTAGAATCGTTACATTTGAAATGGTAAAACGGCCTTCAGTAAGGGTGCCTGTTTTATCAAAAGCGTAGCGACTTACTTTAGGCGTTGTTTCTAACACATGCGCTTCTTTGATCAAGATCCCTTTTTTGGTAAGTGTCGCAACTGCACAGGTTAAGGCTGTAGGGATAGCCAAGCTTAATGCGCAAGGGCAGGTGGCAACCAAAACGGCGATTGTGACCCAGAATGCATGCTCGGGTTCGACATGATACCAGCCAATTGCGGTGATGGAGGCAAAGATTAGTAAACAAGCCACAAACCACTGAGCGACTTTATCGGTTACTTCAACAATTTTGGGCCTTTTCATTAAAGCATTATGTTGAAGCTTAATGATCTGATTGAGTAGTGTGTTTTGCCCAACTTTGTTAATTTTTAAGGTGATCACACCATCGTGATTCAGTGTGCCAGCATAGACTTGATGATTGGTAAATTTTTTAATCGGGAGATGCTCACCAGTCATCATCGATTCGTCGACTGTACTAGTACCCTCAATCACAATGCCATCGGCGGGGATTGTCTCACCAGGTTTAACCAAGATTAAATCGTTTAATTGCAGGTTTTTCGCCGCAATGACTTCTTCTGTTGTGCCAGCTAATCGCCTAGCGGTAAGAGGCAAGAGTTTTTGCAAGTTAGCAGTAAACTCGCTTGCTTTCATTCGGGCTCTAAACTCTAGATACTTTCCAAGTAGGAGTAGAAAAGTAAACATGCAGATGGACTCAAAATAGACCTCGCCCACCGACATGACAGTCGCGTAACAGCTCGCACCATATGCGCCAAAAATAGCCAATGAAACCGGCAGATCCATATTGAGCTGGCGACTTTTAAGGCCTTTTACTGCATTCGTCAAAAAAGGTAGGGCAGAATAGAGAATGACAGGCGAAGCTAAAATTAAACTGATCCAACGGAAATATTGCTCAAACCCTTCTTCCATACCTGAAAACATGCCAAAGTACATGGCAAAAGCGAACATCATGACTTGCATAGTCATTAGCCCTGCAACGCCTAAGCGACGCATATAGGCTTTAGCTGCAGCTTGTTTTTGCGCGGCTTCTTCATCTGCTTGGAATGGATACGCTTTGTATCCGATTTGCATTAGTGCCGCGATGATTTCACTGAGCTTGGTCGTTTCATCTTGCCACAAGATCATCGCTCGGTGGGTTGAGGTATTAACATCGACACGTTTAATGCCAGGGATTGCAAGTAATTGTTTCTCAATGAGCCATGCACATGCTGCACAGCTGATCCCTTCAACACTGAGTAGTACTTCCTTTAAATTGCCTTGCTCAGCCACAAAGTCTTTTTGAATATCTTTGTTGTCGTAGCTGAGAAGTTCTTTTAATTGTTCTGGTACTAATTCTTCAACTTTGCCGCTGGACTCTGTGCGAAATTTATAATAGTCACTCATCCCTTGCGCAAGGATTGTTTCTGCAACTGCTTGACACCCTGTGCAACAGACTGGATTTGCGATTCCTTCGAAAACAACTTCACCTTGAAATCCTGAAGGGACAGCTTCAAGGCAATGAAAACAACTTTTTGCCATAAGAATTACTTGTATTGAGGTGTAATAGAAACTGGCTTATCTGTTGGTAATTGTAAGTTTTCCTTCATTTTCCAACTGCCGTCCATAGGTTCAATGAACACGGTAAATGCGCCTCGGTGTTCTTTATCTAGCAACGCGGTGAATGTGCCGCTGGCATTGGCAAGCAGGGTCGTGGAGAAGTCGTATTCTTTAATTGTTCGGTGATAAAACGATACTTTTAATGCGTTGACATTACTGCGGTCGCCTTTGGTGAAGTCAAAGCTGATTTTGTCATTTTCAACGATCAAATCGCCATGTAGATATAGCGCTTTTGCTTTATTGAATTTGCTCAACTCGAGGTTGATTGCTTTGCCTTTTTTGTAATAATCATCGACGACCATATCAGGACCGTTACCAACGGCATAAGTCACTAAAAATACGCACGCAATGATGGTGACTAGTGGGAAAAACATTAAAAACCAAGGCCAAAAATTCTTATACCACGGAGTTGGATTCATAATTATTCACTACTTTACATTGTTGTTTGTTTTGCTGCCTAACTAGGCGAGTTTTATATTAAATTTACGTTAGTTTGTTACTATAAGTAAGCCTCCATTATGGAGGCTTACATGTTTATGCCATGCTTATTTCTCTTGAGATAAGCTGTACACATAGGCAGTTAAAAGATGAACTTTATCTTCACCTAAAATGTCTTTCCATGCCGGCATCACACCTGCGCGTCCATGACGTATTGACTCTTCAACAGCGCGTTTTGAGCCACCGTATAGCCAAATATTATCGGTCAAATCAGGTGCACCGAATGCCATTCCAAGTGCGACAGACCCAGTGCCGTCAGCACCGTGACACGCTGCACACATGCCAAACTTAGCTTTACCAGCGTCAGCATCTTTTTGGTTTACTGTACGACCTGATAGGCTCAGTACATAAGCGGTCATTTCTTTTACGCCTTGCTCACCTAATGCAGCTTCCCAACCTGGCATCGCTGCAACTCGACCTTTTAACAGTGTTTCTTTGATTTGATCCGGTGTGCCGCCATATAACCAGTCTTTGTCAGTCAGGTTAGGGAAGCCAAGGCCACCACGCGCATCTGAGCCGTGACACTGTGCACAGTTTTGAGCATACAGCCTTTGCCCGATTTCCAACGCGTCTGAATCTTTTGCAAGTGTTAATACATCTTGCTCTGCAAACGCTTTAAAGATAGGACCAAAACGTTCGTCAGCGGCTTCAAACTCTTTATCAAGTTGAACCCAGAGCCCTTTATCTTTTGCGTCTAACACAGCTTGTTTAGACTCTTCGAGCGATATGACACCTTGGTTAGAGCTGGTCCAGCCAAGTAAACCAGCAAAGTTACCTAAGCCAGGATACATTGCAAGGTAGTACACAGACCAAACGAATGTTGCGAAGAACATGTAAGTCCACCATTTTGGCAGTGGGTTGTTTAGTTCTTCGATGCCGTCAAACTCATGACCACAACTGGCACCTTCTTCGACACCTGTGTAGTTTTTCAGATTCCAAATTAATAGGCCAAAAATGAGAGCCAGACATGCTAAGGTCAATACGATGACCCAAATACTCCAAAAGCTAGTCATTTTTCAGACTCCTTTTCCTCTTTTGAAATTGTGTTGTCGTGTTTTATTTCATCGTCGAATATGGCTTTTGCAGCGTCATCAAACCGACTTTTGGTTCGTTTGCTGTAAGCCCACACAACAATCACAATGAACAGTACTAAAATTACCAGAGTTAAAATGCCTCTGTATGTGCCGTAATCCATAATAAATTACTTCAAATGTGTGCCAAGTTGTTGCAAGTAAGCGATCAAAGCTTCCATTTCGGTTTTGCCTTGGACTGCTTGCTGTGCGTTCTTGATATCTTCGTCAGTGTAAGGAACGCCAAAGTTCTTAAAGACTTCAAGCTTCTTAGCGGTTAATTTACCATCCAGTACGTTCTCTTCTAGCCAAGGGTAACCAGGCATATTTGATTCAGGAACTACGGAGCGAGGGTCGATCAGGTGCGCATAATGCCAGTCGTCAGAATAACGACCACCAACACGCGCAAGATCAGGTCCAGTTCTTTTAGAACCCCATTGGAAAGGGTGGTCCCAAACAGATTCGCCAGCGACGGAGTAGTGACCATATCGTTCAACTTCATCCCTAAATGGTCGGATCATTTGTGAATGACAGTTGTAACAGCCTTCACGGACATAAATGTCTCGGCCTTCCATCTCAAGTGCAGTTAATGGGCGCAGGCCCTCAACTGGCTTTGTCGTGTCATCTTGGAACATCAGTGGCGTTATTTCTACCAATGCACCGAAGCTAATCGCAAACACTGTGAGAATCGCCATCAATCCAACGTTCTTTTCTACTATTTCGTGTTTATTTGTCGAGTTATTATTGCTCATAGTCGATACCTCTTAAGCCATTTGCGTGTTTGCATCAGTAGCAAGGGAGCCACTTTTTGCAGTAACAGTGCGGTATACGTTATAAGCCATTACTAGCATGCCGACTACGATGAACACACCGCCTAGGAAGCGCATGATATAGAATGGATATGAAGCCTCTAGAGATTGCACAAAGCTGTACATCAATGTACCGTCAGAGTTTACTGCTCGCCACATCAAGCCTTGCATTACACCTGAAATCCACATAGCAACGATATATAAAACAACGCCCACAGTGTGTAACCAGAAGTGTGTATTAACCAGTTTCACGCTATACATATTCGCGTGGCCAAATAATGCAGGGATCAAGTGGTATATAGCACCAATTGAAATCATTGCAACCCAGCCAAGAGCGCCAGAGTGAACATGGCCAACAGTCCAGTCAGTGTAATGCGATAGGGCGTTTACAGACTTGATTGCCATCATTGGACCTTCAAATGTTGACATACCGTAGAATGACAGAGAAACAACTAAGAAGCGCAATACTGGATCGGTACGAAGCTTATGCCACGCGCCTGATAGCGTCATAATACCGTTGATCATACCGCCCCATGAAGGAACAAATAGAATTACCGACATAACCATACCAAGCGACTGAGTCCAATCAGGTAATGCAGTATAATGAAGGTGGTGAGGGCCAGCCCAAATGTAAAGAGAGACAAGTGCCCAGAAGTGTACTACGGACAATCTATATGAATATACAGGGCGACCAGCTTGTTTAGGAACGAAATAGTACATCATACCTAAAAATCCAGCCGTTAGAAGGAAGCCTACCGCGTTGTGACCGTACCACCATTGTACCATTGCATCTACCGCACCTGCGTAGATTGAGTATGATTTAGTAAGTGATACCGGTACAGCCATGCTATTAACGATGTGGAGGACAGCAACAGTGATAATAAATCCTGCATAGAACCAGTTTGCGACATAGATATGAGATACTTTACGGTTAATCAATGTGCCGAAAAAGACGACTGCGTAAGTTACCCAAACGACTGCAATTGCGATATCAATAGGCCACTCTAGCTCTGCATATTCTTTCGAGCTTGTAATACCTAAAGGCAGTGTAATCGCGGCTGCAACGATAATTGCTTGCCAGCCCCAAAATGTAAATGAAGCTAATTTGTCGGAGAAGAGACGCGTTTGACACGTGCGTTGCACGACGTAATATGACGTTGCAAATAATGCACTAGTACCAAAGGCGAAAATAACAGCGTTCGTATGTAACGGACGAAGTCGAGAGTAAGTTAACCATGGAATGTCGAAGTTTAAAGCAGGCCAAGCAAGTTGCGCTGCGATAAATACACCTACACCCATGCCAACGATGCCCCAAATCACTGTCATTATAGCGAATTGGCGTACAACTTTATAATTGTACTCAGTTTGTGATGCTACTGTTTGGCTCATTTTCTGGATTCCGCTGCAGTTAATGCGTTTAGAAATGATTAACCTGTAAAACAGGCCCTCTTTTATATTTCAACAGTCTCGCTTTGAGTACGCTAAATAAGCCAAAGCAAGCCTGAGAAACCCTTATTTTTGCAAGGAAATAATAATTTTTTTGCAAAACAAAAGATACCTAAAACACCCCAAAGCATGACATCAATCAAGTTTTCAGCAGGTAGTTTAAAACCGTCCAGTTTTCATGACCGTGGTCAATTCAACCGAGATTTATACTAACCTTGGCTGGCCCTCAAAGCTTGATAAGCGTAGTATCATAGGCATACAATTTTGACTCTAGTCAGCTTAAATTATGCGCTATTTTTCAATATTCGCTTTGATAATTTCAATTTATTTACTTACGTCTTGCTCGGAGCTACCTACAATTATACATGAAAGTTCAGAAAAAAGTGAAAGTTCAGTCAAAACTAAAAATTGCTCTGAGGTTTCTCCATGTCGTGTGAGCCCATCAACCCAATTTTGGCTATCAAAAAAACAAATAAGAGCCGAAGAGCCTTTTGTGATTTTCGTTAAAGCGCAAGCTGATATTGATTTGAATAATGCATATATAGAAGGGGTTTCTATGTATATGGGGAAAATCCCAATTGAATTTACTCAAATTGAAGTAGGGTTATGGCAGGCAGAGGTAATGGTAGGAGCCTGTAATTTAGCTGAAATGCAATGGCAGGTTTTGGTTCCTTCACTTAATCGTTTCGGGTCAAGTAATCCTTTATACTTTTTTTCATATCGTTAGTTACAGATAATTGATTCAATTTGCTCAGTTATACACTTTTCCCCCCCATACTGTCAGCACTACAACTCCTATCGGATTAGCTTGGTTCATCTATGATGGTTTGTTGTTTATTGAGTAAAGCTGATTGTTTCTATTTTTGAAACTGTTTCGAGATTGATACTTTTTCCATTGTGTAGCTGATACTTAATTATAGTGGTTGTGCATATTGCAATATTTTTGAAATATATGGCTTTGATTAGTTCTTTTTACTAGATTTGGTCTTTTGTTTTTAAGGACTTTTTGTTTTTTTGTGAATTCCTTCAGGGTTATCTTCGCAGTTGGTTGAAATGTTTTATTGATTTTTTTTGATTAGTTTGTTTTCATATGAGTAACATTGCGTGGCTTGTGTATGCTTTAAGTTTCTGTATTGTTGTTTTTTTGTATTTTATTGGTCAGGGTATTGCAAAAGTGGAGGCAGTTTCCTTGAAGGTAAGTGCAAATTAATTAACAAGAATTTTGGAAAAAAGTTGTTTATATACTAGAGATTTACTTCATACCAACTACGCTTAAAACAATTAAAAAGAAAAATCTAAGGCATTTTAAGGAGGCCTCCTGTGGTGAATAAAAAAATTTACCGAACCCCTCTCTCCGCTTCAATTGCATTAACACTTGGCCTGTCTGGGTGTAGCCTCTTTGAAAGCGAAGATTCATCATCATTTGTGCCGGTTGATCCTGTACAGCCAGTACCAGCAGATGTCGAAGGCACTGCAACAGTAGACTTTAACGTATTTGTTTCTGGCAAGGCAGTAAAAGGTACACTCAGAGGTGCTGAACTTGTAGTAAAAGAATTAAAAAATGGAGAATTGATCGATGTCGCTTACAGAAGTAACCTTGAAACGATAGAAAAAAAAGCGACGTCAACAAGTGAAGCTGAAGCCGTTGAACTTGCTAAATCGCAAATTCTCAGTGAGAGCCCAGCGTCACTGTTAACTGCTGATGATGGTACTTATGGTTTTTATATTGACCAGCAATTTAGCGGAGCTTTATACATAACAATCAAAACAACAAAGTCCAGTGGCTTTATAAAGTGTGATGCTATTCTCGGTTGTGGGGACTTCACTACAAGTTCCGAAAATGACGTAAATTCTAACTCTAAAATTGATTTTGACGAGTGGTATCAAGATGATTTGACTTTAAATGTAATTAAAGAAATTACGTCGCAGGTTGCTCGAAAAGCAAAGGGAGCGGAGGGGACGACCAAAGCTTACACAGCAAATGCAACTATTTTTACCACTCTAGCATCTGAGTTATTGCAAAAGGTCTCACAAGATGGAGGCGAAATAAATACAGAAAGTGTAGCCAGTGCAAGTTTAAACACGTTATTAATTCTTATGGGACCAGAAGCAACAAAGGACGCTGTATTATTAAGTGGTGATATATCCTTAGGCGGTGCTGTAGATTTCACGGATGTGACATCAGAAGATAGCATTGATTCTGGTACGTTGACTCTCATCAACGTCGCATCGACACTTCAAAACATAGCTTCAAATTCTGGCAGTGATACCTCTCTTGAATCTGTTTTGGAAACATTGAAGCAAGGCGTCTCTGAGGGAAGTATCAAAGGAAGTTCAAACTCTGCTGTTGCTCAGTTAGCTGAAACACTCCAAGAAGAAGTAAACAAAACGGCAATTGTGTTTGTAGCAATTGCTAGCGGTGATATTGAAGCAATTAAAAGCGCATTAAAAGAGGTCGCGCCTGAACTAGATGAAGATGCACTAAACGAACTTGCACAAAAAGCAAAAGACGCGCGAGATCAAGCGATTGAGTCTGGAGCGACAGATGAAGATACACTAGAAGGTGCTGCTGAAGATTCAAAAAATGCAGTTGAGGACCTTGGGTGTGAGGGCGATGAATGTAATACTGATAATGATACTTTGATTAGTGATAGTCTTGCAGAGTTACTAACGTTATTGGCTCAGGCACAAAACGAACTGACTGAGCTAAGCAGCACATATTCAGGGTTAAATGAGGCTTTGCAAGCTGTTATTGCGTTAGGTGAAAACGCTCAGAATCAAGAGCAAAAAGAGAATTATTTAAAAGCCGCAGATGATTTGATCGCTGAACTATCAGACTCTAACGTCCAGCAAGGTATTGATGCTTTAACATCTAGCTCAGCGCAATTACTGGCTAGTGCTCAGGGTTTATTAACGCTTACCTCAGAAGCTCAATCAGCCGTCACAGACTCTCAAACATTGGTGGATGGTACTGCGTCTTTGAGTACAAGTATTTCAGCTCTCATTGAGTCTGCAAATGCGGAACGAGAAAAAGCTATTGCCGTGCTAGATGATACAGCGAGTGCGGCAAAAGTACTTGCTGAGGCTGCCATTCAACGCGCAGAAGAAAGTGAGCAAACATTTAATACAGCAAATACTGATGTTCAAGCACAGTTCACCGAAGCGACCAACTTATTTGCTGCTGCAGGCAACGATCTAACTGCACTTGAAGCCGCGTTAGTTAGCGCTCAGAGTGCAATAGATAAGTTCAATACTTTAAATGCCTTGACATCTGGTATTTTGAGTGACGTGGATCTTGCAAAAACGCGTGCTGATGAGTATTTAGCCTTAGCTAGAACTGACGCACAAAGAGAAGAAGCGCAAGGGTTTGTAACTTCCTCAGAGGCGAGACAGCAAACGGTTACAGCAAATGTAAATACTTTTAAAGCATCTGAGTCTGCTATCCGAACACTGAATACTAATGTGTCATTTGGTGTTGATAATGCGAGAGGTAAATCTGGTACAGATAAAATGACGTCGATTGCATTTGTCACAAGAGAAGGTGCTGATGCGGTATTTAATGCTGGTGAAGTGGTATATGATGTAGTAAGAGACATTTGGGATCAAAATCTAGATTCTGGCTCTCACAATGGCACTGCTCCGAACTATCCAGAATGGACATATAGATACAATACAGACACGTACGAAGTTGAACTTATTAATACTCAGGGTGACGAAAACATTCTGGCAAATGCACAAGTGAATTCAGGCGCGACGAGTAAAATTATTCTAACCTGGACAGGTACGTTAAAATCAACAGACGGACAAACCGTATTGGTGAAATCACCTGATTTGGCAGAGTGTGAACGTTGGTCACTAGACGTTATTGCACAACCAAATGCATCATGTTCTGTTATATTTATCGATGGCAGTATCACGACGATTGAAGATGCTAGGAACTTTGACGCATCTAGTGCTAAAACATTTAATATCGTCGAATTTGTTGATGGGCAATATGGTTTTAATGGCACTTTAGCATCAGAATTAACTTCCACAGACAGCGCTGGGAATTCAGTTCCTCTATTTGTTAGTGATGCCATTGAACATTTGAGTGTTGTTATGTCTGGTACTACAGAAGAACTGTCTTTTACAGCCGATTTTGCACTTAAAAATGAAGACAATAATGATGAACTTGGGTTGGCTAAAATTATGCTAAATGAGTTCAATGGTTATGTGTTTAACGTCAACTTGGTAGATACTGATGGGCCACTCATTGGTGATGTTACGTTATATAACGATACTACACCAACTAAGGTAGGTGACGTCGTTGAGATCACAAATGGATTTAGAGTAACATATCTCGATGGCCAAGTAATCGATTACACGGATATCGATTTCTTAGGTCAAAGCATTAACTAATAACAATTCTTTACAATAATAAAGGAAGGCGGTTTTTACCGCCTTTGATCTAATAATTATGACAAAACCTAATGCACTTCTTCTCACTATACTTTTCTCAAGCTCTATTTATGCCAATGATTTTGAAATAATTAATACTTTTGATTCAGAAATATATACAGAAGCACAACCAGTTAAATCTTTTATAGATGAATTTGACCAACCTCTAAAGTCAGGTGATAGCGCATTCACGTTTAATGTCTTTGAACTTGGGGTCAAATATAAAAACTTTTCTTTTGGTGCTCAAAGCCGCTATAACTATACGTTGGAGTTTGATCCTGATACTGCACTTTTTACTTACCTAGAAAAAAATGATCTTGAGTTTGAAAAAAGGAACTACCGATATCTATTGAAGGGTAAGCAATCAACATCCCATGGTATATTCTTTTCTTATGATTTTAATTTATTAGATGAAGCTATTACAGTTTCACCAAAGGTAACTTACTATCAGAGCGCGCATTTTCAAGATGCCGTCGTTGACGGGACTGTCTTCAGTGATGAAATAAAAGGCGCACTACAAACACAATACTTTTTTTCAAAAGATATTTTGTTCAAATCATTTACGCCTGAGCAAAGCCCTGAAGGGGAAGGTTACTCGTTTGATTTATATTTACATTGGAAAATAACGGATGACTTGCGAATTTCATTTAAAGGCCTGGATTTGATTAACGAAACGAAATATTCCGGCGTAGGTTTTGTGAACGGGATTACAACAGATGTGCCTTTTACTGAAAAGGGTGATAGTATCGAAACCGAACCATCTATTAGGCTTCGTACTTCGGCATATGGAAGAGAAGTCGATTACTCCTTTGAACATGAAGCTCGTTATTATTTTGATGTTCAGTACCGTCTAAATAATAGAATTTCGTTTGATATTTATTCTCGTCGTTTCTACAAAGATACTTTTATACAAGGCAACGTCAATTATCACTTTAATGAAAATTGGCGGGTGTTTACTGGCTATGAAACAAATTCTCAAGCTTTCGAGTTAGGTATTGCTAATGAGTATTTAGGCTTTTCTGTTAAAACAGACGATCTTGATCTCGATAGAGCGTACTATGCAAATATAAATTGGTTTGTCCGCTTAGTGCTTTAGGAAAATAATAATGAAAAAAACAAGTGGTTTATGTCTACTAATGGCACTGATTTCAGGTTGTGGTGGTAGTGGTGCAGACGTTCCTCAAGTGGCAGATATTCAACCTGGTTTTGGTAATGATGTGTCTGAATCCTTTGACGCAAATGTAAAGTTTTATGTGTCAAATTTTATAGACAAAAGTGGCGAACTAACAGTCATCAATTTAAATGATAATTCTCAAATAACACATGAAGTTGATTCTATCAATCAGTTTGCATTGACAGTGCCAGTTGACGGGCAATATCACTTTAAGTATATACCAAGCACCAGTAGTGTTACTTGCCCAAGGCAATCTGGTTGTGGGCGTTCACTGTTGAATGATCCTAATGACCTTAATGGAAACGATGAGATAGATTTTGGTGAACCCATTAATGCAGAGACACATTTTGAGCTGCTAGCCTTGCCAACACCTGGGGCCAACCATGTAGTTTTCTCAAGCTTTAATAGTGCGTTGGTAGCTTCAAATTTAGATAGCTCTATTTGGTCTCTTACAGCAACGCCTAATAATCACTTGACGCAAAGTACGATTCTGAACAAACAAAAGGCTGAGTATGTAGCAAATACGATGACTTATGTTGATGTAATGCAACAGCATTATTTGAACCAAAAAGATTCAAGTTTATTTTCAAATGCGATAGCTGAGGGTCTAAGTGGCAATCAGGACTTATTGTCTCCTTACAGGAAGTTAGCGAATCAGTATTTAATTGAAACGCTTTTATCTGAAGAAACGAACTCTTTGTATAGAGATATATCCGAAAAGGTATTAATTGAAGTCAATGAAATGCTACGCGTTAAGTCCAGTAGAGAAATGCACTCAGAAATTGAGCCTTATAGTAATGATTTACTTAACGAGGTCAGAAATGCGATTGGGGTTTTGCGATTACAAGATGAGCAATACAGCGAAGAGCTGAAAATTAAACTTGAGGAAGTAGAAAACCTTGTTAATGATGACACTCAAGAGGCATTTTTAGTTGCCTTAGAAGTGATTAGTGATGTTGTTAAGCATGTATCTCCATTTGAAAATTCTTTGGCAGGAAATTACACCCTTCCAGGTTTAGATATTGATTATCAAACAGAAGTAGGTTTTCGATGGGTTGTAACAGGTGTTAGGCGTGGATTTGAGGTAAATGTTGATATTTCAGTCCCAGAATGGAGGATAAGTCCATTGCTTGGGGATAAGATTGTAGGCTCTGGTACAGGAAAAATTTTAAAACCAGGGACAAATCTTGAATATGTTTTTGATGAGTTTGAAATTTTAACTGAGGGGCGATTTGACCCAAATAATATAGATGAAGTGTTCGGTGTTTCAAATGCACTTGGCAAGGTAACATTATCTCAAGGTGAAGCGATTTTATCAGGGAACGTAGAAGTGGAATATTTACGGGAAAAATTAAGTCTCCGCACTACTAAATCTATCATACCTTTCCTTTCAGTTGATGGTGTGCTAACAACTCCGAATCAAGTTACCCCTTTACGGATTTATGCAAATGAACGCTCTCCGTTGGCTATGAGAAGCGACATGGATCTTATTTTTGGCGCTCAGCTAGAGTTGGCATTAAATGGTGGTAAGGATCTTAGAATACAAGTTACTGGTGAACCAAATGATCTGTCTAATTTTACCACCGCAGACATTGCAATTATGCTGGGCGGACATGTGAGTGAAATCACAGTAACAAATCTTGTTGGAAATATTAATTTGATTGTTCGCGGTAAAGATGGTTATTGGGTAGACATCAAGAAAAAGAAAGATTTGTATACCGGCGGATTTTATTTTGGTGATAAACTTGTGGCAGATGTACGAACTATTAGGGGGATCCCTGGTATATTGTTTCCAGATGGAAGCTTTGAATCTTTATTCTAGTAGTTCACAAAAGATAGTACGAGGGCCTGATATGGGCCCTTTTTTTGTTTGGGTAAGAGATGAAAAAAATAGTTGTAATTGAAGCGCTGAGGATGGCATTAGAAAAAAAACTATATGAGGCTCAAGAGGCTGCAAATAGTGCGCGACAAGACGCTATCCACGAGCAAAGTGCTGCAGAAACACAGTATGACTCTTTAAGTATTGAGTCTGGCTATTTAGCAGAAGGTCAAAGTGAGAGAGTAGAGCAAGCGCACCGTGCTATTAATGCATTTGAATCGGTTTTTAAAGCTGAAGTTAGTGGCTCAGTGATTGAAGGCGCATTAATTAAGTTGAGTGATGAGGAAGATGATCATTTTTGGTATTTTATAGGCCCTGTAGAGGGCGGTCTTAAAATCATGATTTTAGAGACGCAAGTATTGGTGCTTACATTGCAGTCACCTCTTGGCTTGGCTTTAAAAGGGAAGATGTTGGGTGATGATGTTGAATTTGATTTTAATGGTTCAAAGCGTATTTTTTATATAGATAAAATTATTTAAGTACTTTTATAAATATGAAAATATTGAAATATCAAATTTGCATGTTTACAAAGTAAGCTGGCATTAGTGATTAAAAGTTGTTTATTCTAGCTATGCTCGTTAGCACTGTATTTAACTCATAAATAAGGAATATTTAATGGGCTTTAAAGTTAATCATTATGCCGCTAAAACAATAAGTAGAACTCATACCGTCGATTGGGAATTGATTTCAATCGAGCTCATAATAGGTGTTATTTGTATCGTACTGGCTGTTGTTGGATTTAAAGCCAACATGTTGCTTATTTTTATTCCTGCTGCATTGATATCATTTCTTTGTCTGGTGGGGATTGTGTATAGCTTATATTTTTATATACAAGAAAAAAGAGCGAAAAAACCATGAAATCTGGTAGGTAAAGCTTACTGTCGTGCATACGACACATACATAGTGAGCTATGAGTCCAAATTTTAAAAGCCTAATATTTAAATCATGACTTGCCAAGACTTTATGGGACTTAAACCTTAGCCAAGTCTCATACATTTATGATACCTGAATTCTATTGAGTTAATTTCGTTTTACTTACTAAAAATAATGTTTGGTTACACTGCAATGCCTTTTTGTTAATTAGGAAAATGGTTTTTCTTATAAGCGACGTTTGGGCTGAGTACAGGGTGTAAATAGTGTTATTTTCTAAAAATAACTGCACGGTTTTATCGTCTTAACATCAATACTATTTAACAGCTAAGCAGACTATATGGTTACAGGTACTCGTGGATATGAAATTGGAGTTCAATCTTTCGCGAAGGCGAGTTTTGGATTGAAGTTTGAAGATATTAACCAAGACTTTTTGTCATTTTTACCCGCTCTGGGTTCAAAAGTATTAGATGCAGGGTGTGGGGTAGGTCAAAACGCCGCAGCACTGTGTGAGTTAGGTTATGACGTGTGTGCGATAGAGCCGCTAACTGCTTTTCTAGATAAGGCAAAGGCGCGCTATAAAGAGCTGCCAATCGAGTGGCTAGAGGATAGTTTACCAGATTTAAAATTACTTAATTCCGCTAATCATGTCTTTGACTTTATATTGCTAGATGGTGTTTGGCATCATTTAAATTATAAAGAACGCAAGCAATGTATTAACCGACTTTATGAGTTATTAGCCCCCAACGGTATTTGTGCGTTTTCGCTTAGGAATGGCCCTGCAGGATTGGGCACTCATGTGTATCCGACGAACAATGAGGAGCTCTCTAGTATGGCACTAGAGAACGGCTTGGAAGTGGTTTTTCAAGTGGAAAATCAACCAAGCAAAATGCCTAATAAGCGTGATGTGAGTTGGTCTCGCGTTGCACTAAGAAAATAGTTTTTTGCGAACAATTTTGCGATACGAACTTGGTGTTTGGTTCATTTGTTCTTTGAATGCTCGGGACAGCTGACTTTGTGAATTAAACCCAACGGTGAGCGCGATTTCTTGAATACTCAAATTACTCGAAGATAATAGTTCACATGCTTGTTGGAGCCTGACCTCTTGCAAGTACGCAATGGCAGTTTTACCTGTAGCTATTTTAAAACGCCTGTTAAAGCTGCGGTAGCTCATATTAAACTGCTGAGCTACTGCAGCGAGTGATTCAACTGAGCTGGCGTTGTTTTTCAGCCAAAATTGAATTGCTGCAATTTGCTCATCGCTATATCTATCAACAGCTCCTTCCAAATAGCGTTGTTCTTCATAGGGCTTTCTGATTTCATGAGAAAAGTTTTGCTGAACATGATTTGCAGCATCTTTACCATAAAATTGACCTATTAAGTGTACAATGACATCAGCAAGCGCATTGAGGCTTGCCACTGTGTAAAGCCTATCCGACTGAGTAATAAAGTAATCTGGTTTCAAGTCCACGTTTGGGTAGCTTTTCATAAACTGATTAGCATAGTGCCAGTGGGTTGTTGCAGAATGGCCATTTAAAACCCCAGACTCAGCTAAAAAGCACACGCCAGTGCCAACTCCGATAATGGTTGCCCCTTGCTTCCTTGCACTGTCAATATTTCTAGCCAGTAGCGGGTTGTGTTTTACAACTGGCCGAGGGTTGCGCCAAATGCTTGGAACAATGACGTAATCGTAGCCCTCTAATGCACCAAAATCAGAATATACATCCATGGTCATGCCAATATTCGCTTGGACTGGACTCCCGCTTTCACTTAAACAATGTATCTCAAGCGCTTTGAAACGCTCTTTGTTATGCCGCTTCGCATAAGCTTCTCCAGCTTTGAGCATTTCGATGGGCAGCGTTACGCTGGTGATCAATAATTGTTCGTATAGCGTAAGGGCAATTCGTATTTTTTCCATAAAACTCATCTGATCTGCAAAGGTTGGCGAATATTGTCAATTCAGTGGCGAATTTTGTAAAGTTATATTATCTACTTCATTCTAGAATTATTGCAACAAATAAGTATTAAAGAGTTAAGTATGACAGCATTACCTATTATCGTCGGTATGGGTGGTATTAATGCCGCAGGTAGAACATCTTTTCACCAAGCATATCGCAGAATTGTGCTCGATAAATTAGATCAAAGCACCAGAGCAGATACCTTTTTAGGTCTCGCAACTTTAATGAATTTGGTCTCTGTTGAAGGTGATAACCTAGTTACTCAAGATGGAGAAGTTATCACTAAAGCGGACGTTGAGACTAAAGTAGGTGAACAGGTCATTGCTGGTACTTTAATTCGTAAAATCGAAAAAAATCACTTTGATGTTGATGCTACACATTGGCAGCAAAAGCTGACAATTACAGCGAATACCGAACAAGGTATTCGCTTTACTTGTCGCAAAAGAGATTTACCAACGCCCGTACCAAGTAGTTGGTCAGTAGAAGAGGTAGATACTAAAACTGTTAATGTGCATGTGCCTGAACAGCTTGAAGTAAAACACGATAGTTATAGAGATAATCCAATCAAAGCAGCGGGTCAGCTCCCAACTGGTTTTGAGCCGGCAAAAATGTATAACAGCCGCTACCAGCCTAGAGGTTTACAGGCGACCATCTTTGCAGCGACAGATGCGATTAAGTCGACTGGTTTAGATTGGGACAATGTAATGTCTAGCGTAAAACCTGATGAAATTGGCACTTATTCGGCATCAGTTGCAGGACAAATGGACAATGAAGGTTTAGGCGGTTTAGTGAGAAGCCGATTAAGAGGCGATCGCGTGAGCACTAAACAGCTAGCACTTGGTTTAAATACTATGTCGACTGATTTCATTAATGCATATGTCACGGGTAGTGTTGGAACGACTTTCTCAACTGCTGGTGCATGTGCAACTTTCTTATATAACTTACGTGCAGCAGTTAACGATATTCAAGCAGGTCGTACACGCGTGGCTGTAGTTGCTAGTGTTGAATGTGCGTTAACGCCAGAAGTCATTGAAGGCTTTGGTAATATGGGCGCTCTTGCAAACGAAGAAGGGTTGAAAAAGTTAGACAATGCAGACGAAGCAGATCATCGTAGGACGAGCCGCCCGTTTGGTGAAAACTGTGGTTTCACCATCGGTGAAGGTGCACAGGTTGCCATTCTTATGGATGACAAACTTGCGTTAGAACTAGGTGCAGAAGTGATGGGCTCTGTTGTTGATGTATTTGTAAATGCAGATGGCGTTAAAAAGTCAATCACAGCGCCTGGTCCGGGTAACTACATTACAATGGCAAAATCTGTTGCGTTGGCACAAGAGATTGTTGGGCAAGAGTCTTTGCAAAAGCGCAGCTTCATCTTAGCGCATGGCTCTAGCACACCTCAAAACCGTGTAACTGAGTCGGCTATCTATCACAAAGTCGCTGAAGCGTTTTCAATAAACGGTTGGAAGCTTGCAGCACCAAAAGCCTATGTTGGTCATACAATTGCACCTGCATCTGGTGATCAGTTAGCAATCGCACTAGGCGTATTTAGTCACAATATTATGCCAGGTATTACAACAATTGATAAAGTCGCTGATGATGTATTTGATGAGCACTTAGATATCCGTAACTACCACTATGAGTGTGGAGATATGGATATCGCGTTTATCAACTCGAAAGGGTTTGGCGGTAATAATGCGACGGCTACTGTATTTTCACCAAAAGTAACAGCGCGCCTGTTGGCTAAACGTCACGGTGAAGCTGTGTTAGCTGAATATCAGCAGAAGCTTGAAAAGACAACAGAGAATCAACAAGCGTATAAGCAAGCGGCGGATTTAGGTAATTATGAACTGATTTATCGCTTTGGTAACGGTATGGTTGATGAGTCGCAGCTGACCATAGATCAAAATGAGTTACACATACCTGGCTTTGATGAAACGATTAAGCTTACAGGTAATAATCAGTACTCTGATCTGAGCAAATAGAATTAATGTTAAGCAACAAAGGCGCTAAGGAGTAGCGCCTTTTTTTGTTTTTACGCATTTAAATATTGCGCGTGGAACTCAATGTGCTGTTCAATAAAGGAGCTAATAAAGAAGTAACTATGGTCGTATCCATCATGCAGCTGATAATCGACATCGTAACCAATTGCCTTAGCAGCATTGAGTAAAGCTTCAGGCTTAAGCTGCTCTGTTAAAAATGTGTCATCACCACCTTGGTCTATTTTGATGGGGAGCTTTCTCTCTATTTTGTGCTCTAACATCAGCTTGGTTGCATCGTATTGCGCCCATAGAGACTCATCCTCACCCAAGTAACCTGTAAATGCTTTCACACCCCAAGGGCAGTCCATTGGATTTGTGATTGGTGCAAACGCAGAAATACTTACATATTGATGACTATTTTTAAGCCCGATAGTCAGTGCGCCGTGACCACCCATTGAATGTCCACTGATGGCTTTTTTATCCGAAATAGGAAAATTTGACTCGATCAGTTTAGGTAGTTCAACTGTGATGTAGTCATACATTTTATAGTGAGCGGCGAAGGGCGCTTGAGTAGCATTTAAATAAAAGCCAGCACCGAGACCGAAGTCGTAGCTGCCATTTTCATCATCAGCAACATCTTCACCACGAGGACTGGTGTCTGGCGCGACAATGGCAATACCATGTTCATTAGCATACTTAAACACGCCTGCTTTTTGCATGAAGTTTTCATCGGTACAGGTGAGTCCCGAAAGCCAATAGAGTACAGGCAACTTATTATTTTTAGAGTCTGTTTTTGGCAAAAAAATGGCGAATGTCATTTCGCAGTTATTTGCTGCACTTTGGTGTTTGAAACGCTGATGTAAACCGCCAAACACTTTATTTTCGCTGATTAATTCCATATATTTCGCAACTTAAAATTAAATCCAAATTATAAATGGTCAAAACGGTGAGACTGCGCTCACCGCTTAAGTTGATACTTAGTAGTGGATAACTGAGCGAATGCTCTTACCCTTGTGCATTAAATCAAATGCGTCGTTGATGTCATCTAATGTCATTGTGTGGGTAATGAAGTCATTGAGTTTAAACTCTCCGGCCATGTATCTTTCAACTATTTCTGGTAGCTCAGAACGTCCCTTGACACCACCAAAGGCTGAACCGCGCCATACGCGTCCAGTTACAAGTTGGAATGGGCGAGTTGATATCTCTTGGCCTGCACCTGCTACACCAATGACAACTGATTCCCCCCAGCCTTTGTGACAACATTCTAGTGCACTGCGCATCACATTAACGTTACCAATACACTCGAATGAGAAGTCAACGCCGCCATCGGTCATTTCAACAATCACTTCTTGAATCGGCTTATCATAATCGTTCGGGTTGATTAAATCAGTTGCGCCAAGTTTCGTTGCCAGTTCAAATTTGTCGGTGTTGATGTCCACGCCAATAATGCGGCTGGCACCCGCCATCGTTGCACCAATGATTGCCGATAAACCAATGCCACCAAGGCCAAAAATCGCCACAGTGTCACCTTTTTGTACTTTCGCCGTATTCAGTACAGCACCCATACCGGTTGTAACACCACAGCCAAGTAAGCAGATCTCTTCAAGAGGCGCTTCTTTATTCACTTTTGCAAGAGAAATCTCTGGTAATACAGTGTATTCAGAGAAGGTTGAAGTCCCCATATAGTGGTAAATTGGCTCACCATCTTTATAGAAACGTGTAGTGCCATCTGGCATAAGCCCTTTGCCTTGTGTTTCTCTTATTTTTTGGCATAGATTGGTTTTACCTGAGGTACAGAACTTACACTCACCGCATTCAGGCGTGTAAAGAGGGATAACATGATCGCCAATTTCTAAGCCTGTTACACCTTCCCCTATGGCTTCAACGATACCTGCACCTTCATGTCCTAAAATTGCAGGAAAAACACCTTCTGGATCTTCACCAGACAGGGTAAATGCATCTGTGTGACAAACGCCTGTGGCTGTGATTTTAACTAACACTTCGCCAGCTTGCGGCATCATCACATCGACTTCTTCGATACTAAGTGGTTTACCTGGACCCCATGCAATGGCTGCTTTGGACTTGATAAATTGTGCCATGTTGTTGTTTTCCTATTTTTATAGAGAGACATAAGTATAACCTTTATTATAAATTTGATAATCTCGAAAATAATAAAAGACTTTTACGGATTTGTAATAATGGATAGGTGGGTTGGCATAGATGAGTTTGTCGCAGTGGCCGTGTGTGGTTCTTTTACCGGTGCAGCGGAGCAGTTAGATACTTCAGTAGCACAAGTGAGCAGGCGGGTTAAAACGCTTGAAGGTACACTCGGCTATCAACTGTTAAACCGAACAACAAGGAAGCTCTCATTAACAACAGAGGGAAATGTTTTTCTATCTCATGCGAAACACCTACAACATGCACTTGATGATGCAACGTCGGCACTGCGGCAAAGAGATAGTCAGCCTGCAGGTAAAATAAAAATGACAGCGCCGGTGATGTATGGTGAGCAATACATTATGCCATTGGTGAATGAATTTATGACCTTGTATCCGAATATACAAATAGATATGGAGCTAAACAACAACAAACTTGATTTGATAGAGCAGGGGTTTGATTTTGCAATTCGATTAGGAAATTTAAAAGATTCTTCAATGAGGGCTAGGCTATTGTCTCATCGTCAAACACTGGTGTGTGGCTCGCCCGAATATTTAGCAAAGTCAGTACCAGTAAAAAGTATCAAAGATCTAGAGCAGCACGTTTGCTTAGTAGGCCGTTCGAGTGTGTGGCGCTTTTTAGATAATGGTAAAGAGCATCAAATGAATGCTAAAGGCCGTTTACGTTGCAATAGTGGCTGGGCGCTGGTGGATGCCGCTAAACAAGGCTTGGGTTTGGCGCAATTACCTCATTATTACTTAATAGAAGCGATAGAGAAGGGAGAACTTGTCGAAGTGCTAAATACGTATAGACCAGAGTCAGAGGGTATCTGGGCGGTTTACCCGCCCAGAAGATATTTGCCCACTTCGGTAAGAGAGTTACTAGAGTTTATTGCTAAAGGCTTAAAAACACCTTAGTCCTCAGTTCTTGTTGAAAGTGACATTGCTTCTAATGCTTTATTGAGTGCCGCTTCACGACTTTGACAAAATGCATCAGTCCCTAGTTTTTCTCGGATGTTGATTTTGTTCAGCTTCTCACTGGTCTCTTGATTCGGTGAGTAAATGAAAACCTGAACGTTGGCATCGATTGCATCTGTGATAGCGTTTTCGATGGCTAAGCTCACTGTGACATCTAACATGGCAACATCACTTAAATCTAAGACCATGGTCTTGTATTCGCTGATATACCTGTGTTGACGAGCAATGGCTTTAGAGACACTGAAAATCATCGGTCCGGACAAGTAGAAGAACAGCAATTTACCTTGTGCTTTCTCTAATAATGCCTTTTCATGGCTACTCAATGGCACATCTTCGTCAGTATCATTGTCGCTAATGGCTTTTACATGCTGCTCTTGCACTCGGCTCAAGCGCTCAATCACCATGATATTAGAAATAAACACTCCTAGGCCGACTGCAACGATTAAATCAACAAATACAGTGAGTAACATCACGCCGTACATAATGGCCATTTGGCTGATGCTCAATTTGTGCGCGCGTTGAATAAAGCTCCAATCGAGTATGTTGTAACCTACGTAAACAGCAATACCGGCAAGCACAGCCATAGGAATAGGTTCTGTTAATCCTCCAGCAACAAAGACAACCGCCATTAATATTAGTGCACGAATGATACCCGCAAGCGGTGAACGTGCACCGACTTGAATATTAACAACAGTCCCCATGGTCGCGCCTGCACCAGGTAGGGCACCACACAAACCTGAAATCATATTCGCAATACCTTGTCCGCGAAGTTCTTTGTCAGAGTCGTGTTCAGTACGAGTTAAACTGTCACCAATCACTGCGGTAAGTAATGTATCGATACACCCCAAGGTGCCTAATACAAGGGCATCAATCACCATGGAAGTAAACTGCTCGGCAGTAAATGTAGGCCAGACAATAGAAGGTAACCCGCTGGGTATCTCACCAATTCTGTTGATGCTATCGGTATCAAACAAGACGATAGAGACTAAAGTAACTGCGACTAAGGCGACTAACTGAGCGGGTACATATTGGCGATACTTTTGCGGTAAATAAAACAAGATACCCAGTGTCAATATGCCCAAAAACAGTTCGGCAACATGTAGATCTAAAAGTAAGCTGGGTAGCGCTCCAAGCGTTCCTAACACGCCACCAGCTGGAGCTTGGTGACCTAATAAAGGTGCCAGCTGAAGTATTATCAGTATGACGCCAATACCTGACATAAAGCCTGATATCACGCTATATGGCATTAGCGTTACATATTTCCCGAGTTTTAATGTACCGAGAAGTATTTGAAAAGCCCCGGCCATCATCACAACGGTAAAGCCCATTGCTAATCCGTTTTCGGGGTACTGTGCCATCATAGTGGTCAGAACAGCGGTCATAATAACCGTCATCGGACCTGTTGGCTCAGAAATCAAAGAAGTAGAACCGCCAAATAAGGCAGCGAAAAGACCGACGAGAATAGCGCCCCACATTCCAGCTTCTGCACCGGCACCAGAAGCAACCCCGAAGGCGAGGGCTAGGGGAAGAGAAATAATAGCAGTGGTCACACCACCGAACAAATCCCCCTTAAAATTCATATGCTTAAATCTGTCTAGGGATAACATAGAACTTCCATACCGCAAGATTTCACGCATTTTACACCAAATTTAGACATTAAGT
This sequence comes from Pseudoalteromonas umbrosa, assembly GCF_030125375.1. Lineage (GTDB taxonomy): Bacteria > Pseudomonadota > Gammaproteobacteria > Enterobacterales > Alteromonadaceae > Pseudoalteromonas > Pseudoalteromonas umbrosa. The sequence goes on from NZ_JASJUU010000001.1 coordinate 669,955, forward strand.
AGCGGATAATTAAAAAAATTTTACACAACAAGGTGTGACCAGTTGATCTCATCTGTGTTAGCATTATCCAAATACAAGAAAACAAATAAATAAAATTTCAATATGTTTCAATCGGTTAGCCTGTTTGTCGGGCTTAGGTACAGTCGCTCGTCCAAGGGAAATGCGTTTGTCTCATTCATCTCATTTTTCTCGATTGCGGGGATTGCACTTGGCTTAATGTCTTTGATAACAGTTAATTCTGTGATGAATGGCTTTGAGCAAAGTTTAAAAAATGCCATGCTTGATTTAATCCCGCATGTACAACTTTCTGAAAAAGATAATGCTCAACCTGCTGAAAATTTAGATATGCTTTCAGTATTGCCAGGTGTAAAACGTGCCTCGCCTTATGTCACCTCTGATGTTATTTTGCAGACGAATAAAGAGTTAGTTGGAGTCAGGCTGCAGGGCTCTTTCTCTGGTTACCCAACGGCAATACACCCCCATGTTGAGTCGGGTAGTGTTAAAGCAATGCATGATAGTCGTTATCAGTTAGCTATAAGCCGTTTTCTTGCTAACAAACTAGATGTCCGGCTTGGAAGTCAAGTGCGCGTCATTTTTCCTGATATTACAAGCTATACCCCATTAGGTAGAGTACCTAAGCAACGGCTGTTTACTGTCGCTGCTATCTATAATTCTCGAAGTGAGGCGGATACCAGCCTTGCATTTGCCGATGGCAAAAGTCTAATGAAACTGTTGAAAAGGCAGCCCAATGAATTTGATGTGAGTCTCACTTTAGATGATGCGTTCTCTGTGGGGGCATTTAAATCAGATAATCAAAAGCTATTATCTGACTTTTCCTATCAAGATTGGCAAGTGCAGCAAGGCGCGTTATTTGCCGCAGTGGCAATGGAAAAACGCGTCATGTCTTTATTACTGGCTTTAATCGTAGTCGTAGCAGTGTTTAATATTGTTTCTGCGCTTTCAATGATGGTGAGTGAGAAGCAAGGCGAAGTGGCGATATTACAAACGCTAGGGTTTACGCCGAACAAAATTGCGCAAGTTTTCATGATACAGGGTTTATATAACGGTGTTGTCGGTACGTTTATAGGCTCTATTTTAGGTCTATTATTGGCTGCTAATATCAATGAAGTATTAAGTTTCGTTGGCTTGTCACTGTTAGGCGGCATGGCACTCCCAGTGAAGTTTGATACCGTCAGCCTGTCTTTTATTATTTTTACCAGTTTATTATTAAGTTTTTTAGCCACACTGTACCCTGCACAAAAAGCAGCAAAAGTGATGCCTGCCGAGGTTTTAAGATATGAATGATCCTGTGATCCAATGCCAAGCACTTAACAAATCATACCAAGAAGCAGGTAATCAAGTGTCTGTGTTAAAAGGTGTAAACCTATCTCTTGCGCAAGGGGAAACGCTTTCAATAGTGGGAAGTTCTGGTTCAGGAAAAAGTACCTTATTACATATCTTAGGAACTTTAGATTCTGCAACAGACGGAACATTAAAAATTAAGGGGATTGAAGTTCAATCGTTGTCACGTGCAAAACAAGCTGACTTTCGCAATCAACACATGGGCTTCATCTACCAATTTCATCACCTATTGATGGACTTTAGTGCACTTGAAAATGTTGCGATGCCACTTTTAATCTCTGGTAAGTCTAAGCAAGATGCTAAAAGCGAAGCGGCTAAAATGCTTGAAAAAGTAGGTCTTGGTCACAGGGTAGACCATCGACCATCAGAATTATCTGGTGGTGAGAGGCAACGTGTTGCGATTGCACGAGCCCTTGTGACTAAGCCTTCATTGGTATTGGCCGACGAGCCAACAGGTAATCTAGATAAACATAACGCCTTGAAGATATATGAGCTGTTGAACGAGTTAAACAAGGAATTTGAAACAAGTTTTGTGATTGTGACACATGACCTTGAGCTTGCAGAGAAGTTAGGTCGAGTGGTACAGCTAGATGATGGTGTGTTGGTTGATTATCAAAAAGAAGGTACGCGTTAAATGCTTAGTCTTTTTTTAAGCAAACGGCTTAGAGAAACCAAACACCAAAGCGGATTTATTGGCTTTCTAAGTAAAGCGTCAACCATAGGTGTTTTTGTGGGCGTGACTGTTTTGATCGTTGCTCTGTCCGTTATCAATGGGTTCGAGCAACAATTAAAGGAAAGGCTGCTTTCGGTTGTTCCTCATGTAAGTTATCAAGCCCCATATGATCCGATCAGCGATTGGCCCAGCAAGGTTAAGTTACTAGAGAGTCAGCAAGGCGTTTTGGCTGCGACACCAGAGATAAATTTAACCGGAATGGTTCAATATAAAGGCAAGTTAAAGGCGACGCAGTTAAAAGCGATAGAACCTAGCAAGCACACTCAGGTTTCTAGTATTCATCGTTTCATTCAGCCTATTGATTTAAAAAATTTAGGTGAAAACGAAATCATCCTAGGAAAAGGGATCGCGTCTCAACTTGGCGTAGGCCTTGGTGATAAAGTGACGGTGTTAATTGCGAACCAGCATGCGAAAAATGCACTGGCAGCGCCAAAACGCGTGTCATTTAATGTCACGGGACTTATTTCCATGGGTGGTGAAGTCGACAAGAACCTTGCATTAGTAAGCTTACCAAAAATCCAGCAAGCGTTAATGTTGGAGAGCCAAACTGTTACTGGTCTTCGTCTTGCTGTAGACGATGTATTTAATGCACATCAAATTGCAATGAGCGCTGGTCGTGCATTACCAGATCTCGTCTATGTTCAGAGCTGGTTTAGAACACAAGGTAGCTTGTATCAAGATATTCAAATGGTTAGAACCATTGTCTATTTAGTGGTGTTCTTAATTATTGCTGTGGCCAGTTTTAATATTATTTCGTCAATGGTTATGGAAGTGAAAGAAAAGCAAGCTGATATTGCGATTCTGAAAACCATGGGCACGCGCGATCGCACTATCTTTATGACATTTGCTATTCAGGGCTTGAGCTACGCATTAGTTGGGGCTTTGTGTGGCCTAGTGGTTGGTACACTGTTAGCGCTCAATATTTCTGATTTATTCATGCTTTGGACGTCAATTGATGGCAGTAACCCATTGCAGGGTGTTTATTTTATTGAGTTTTTACCAAGCAAGTTAGACTGGATAGATATCGTGATTGTTTTGGTGGCAACTGCGTTTATTTCCGTGCTCTCGAGTTTATATCCTGCATGGCAGGCAACTAAAATCGAGCCTGCACGAGTACTTGGTGGTGGATAGAGCTAATTGACTTTGATTAGCTCTCAAAGTGTAAATAGCTCGATTTGTCTTCTAAAACATACTCGACAAAGGCGTCAATGGGGAGAGGCTTACTATAGTAGTAGCCTTGTACATATTGTACGCCTTTTGCTTTGGCATAAATCATTTGCTCCATATCCTCCACGCCTTCAGCGACGAGTGGCTTATCTAGGTTTTTGGCTAAAGATACAATTGAATTAAAGACAGATTGAAGTTTGCCATCTTTTACCACATTAGTAACAAAAGAGCGGTCGATTTTTATTTCATCAAAATGTAATTTACACAAATAGCTCAGACTCGAAAAACCGGTACCAAAGTCATCAATAGAAATAAGAAACCCTTTGCCCTGAAGAGAAACAAGTACCTCATTTACATAGGAAAAGTTGTCTATTAAGGCTGACTCAGTCAGCTCAAGCTTGATACAGCGAGGGTCAATTTTGTACTCTGCTAATGCATGCAGTAATTTGCTCTCAAAGTTGACGTCTAAAATCTCTACCACACTGATATTGATCGCGAACATATAGTTTTTGGGCTCTATGCCTTCGCTTCTAAGCTTATCTTTGGTTTTTTTGATTTGTGAGAGCGTAAACATAGTCAGTTTATTAATGTCACCAGTACTCTCAACAATTGGAATAAACTCGACAGGAGAGACTGGTTGCCCATCCAAAGTCCACCTCATTAGGCATTCGGCGCCAATTAAACACTCTGTTTTCGTGTCATGAAGTGGTTGCAGTACAACACTGAAAGTATTGTCCGAGTTTTCATTATGAAGTGCATCTCTAAGCGCGGTCTCAATTTTGTTTTGTCGCTCAATTTGGCGCGCCAGTCCTTCCTGAAATTCAACTAATCTTAGCTTTTCAGACAACACATCAAAGGTGGCCATTTCAGCTTTGTTTAAGCTAAGTTCGTGGTCATCTTTACTTGATTCTTTATAGTAACCCAGTGCAACGTTGCTATAAAAACTGCTGTCGTTGAATTCGAATGGTTCGTTAAGATGGTTGTAGAGGGCTTCAATATTTATCGGGGATGAGTTGGGGATGAATACGCAAAAACAGTCTGATGAGTGTTTCGAGAAAATACCTTGTTCATATTCACCTTGAAAGCGAGAAAGTACCTCCATAAAGACTAAGTTTGCTACACCGATATTCCAAACCTCGGATATTCGTTGGTAGTTACAAATCCTGATACAACACATTACACCTGTTGTATCAAGCTCCTGTACTTTAGCAACAAAGGCTTCTCTATATAATAAGCCCGTATGAGGGTCGCGAATGGCTAATTGTTTGTTAAGGCGTCTAATTGCAACGAGTTCTTCAATTAAGTCGACTTTAACGAAGGTGAGGTCATTTTTTCTGGTATAACTAAATCTAACCCAGTGCACATTACTGTTATCTACACTGACACCGAGCTCTAACTGGTCAAAATCAGTTTCAAAAAGTATTTGTTTACTGTCTAAGTCATTGAAGTCTTGATCAAAGAACTTTAATGTCGCGCAGTCGACAATATTATCACCAACATTTAAAGTAATTAAATTACTGGCTTTATCAGAGATCCCTGTGATCACCCCGTCTTTCTCATATGCTACGTAGATGATATTGAGCAGTTCTAAAAGGCTTTTTTGCATACCTAGCACCTTAACACTTTTAATATTTGATACGGGATATTGCTGAGCGAAAAGACTTTGTCTACTGCACCTCTGGCTATGGCTTCTTTGGGCATACCAAATACCACGCAGCTGGACTCACTCTCTGCAAAATTGATTGCGCCAGCCTGCTTCATATCTAACATACCGGATGCACCATCATCACCCATACCTGTGAGTATTACGCCAATTGCATTGCGTCCCACAGATTGTGCGACTGATCTAAATAACACATCTACAGAAGGCCTGTGTCGACTCACTAAAGGACCATCTCGTACTTCTAAATAGTAGTCGCTACCTTGACGTTTTACCAACATGTGCTTACCACCGGGCGCTATGTATACATACCCCGTTTTCAATCTCATCGCGTTTTCACCCTCAACAACAGTGTGGCGTGTAATAGTATTTAACCTCTGTGCAAACGCATGGGTAAACTTACTGGGCATGTGTTGAACGATAACAATGGGTGGTGTATCTGGCGGTAATAAAGATAAAAATCCGGTAAGGGCTTCTGTCCCGCCAGTGGATGCACCCACTGCAATGACCTTGTCATGGGTGATAGGTGGCTTTAATTCGCTTGGTGAAGCAGGGGGGAGGACTTCATCAACGGTATGGTTGTGCCTGAGTGATTCTTCAGCTAGGTAGCGTAATGGCTTTACTTTGGCTTTGCCTGCCGCTTTTATAGCATCAATGATTTGTGTGATACCTTGATTATTAAGGAAGTCTGTTAACCCCTGCGTGGGCTTTGCAATGACGTCAACAGCGCCAGATGCGAGTGCTTCCATTGCAGTTTCGGTATGTTTTTGGGTGAGGGCAGAGCACATAATCACGGGAGTAGGCTTTTCTTGCATAATTTTTTTCAAGAAGGTAATGCCGTCCATTTTGGGCATTTCAACATCGAGCAAGATGACATCAGGCCAATTCAACTTCATTTTTCGCTCTGCCAAAAGGGGATCAGGCGCTGAGCCGATAAGCTTTAAATCTCTATCATGTTTGATGATTTCGCCTACGAGTTGCCGCATTACCGCAGAATCGTCAACGATAAATACGCTAATCATAACCGGACCTTTTTATAGATGCAGGGTTGGATCAACTCCAGCCCTTGGCGTTTTTTTCTCAGTGACTCCGAGTGACCTAAAAACAACAATCCGCCATGGTTAAGCCTATGTACAATGTTATCGATAATGGCTTTTTGTTTGATTTCATCAAAGTAAATTAAAACATTGCGCAAAAAGATGATATCAAAAGAATAGTCTACCTTTTTTAAACGTAGCAAGTTATCAACATAGAAAGTACAGTGGCTTTTAATGGCTTTATTGACCGTAAATGTCCCTTCATTTTGGTCGATTCCTTTTAAGCAATACGCGCGTCGATACTTTTTGGGAATTTTTTGTGAGGTAGACATGGCAAAGCAGGCTTCTTTTGCCATTTCTACTGCCGTTGGTGATATATCTGTTCCAGTTACAGACCAATTTCTGCCGTAGAATAAGTCGTCTAACACCATGGCAATAGAGTAGGCTTCTTCTCCAGTGGAGGACGCTGCACTCCATGCTTTTATGGGCACTCGGCGGCTTTGCTTACCACGAAAGTACTCATATAAAAATTCAAACTGGACTTGCTCACGAAAAAAATAAGTTTCATGTGTCGTCATCTTATCAATAAAAATATCCAGCTCCTTTTTACCGTCTGGACTGATTATTAACTGATAGTATTGATTATGTGTCGCACATGCATTTGCCCGCAGTCTTGAGCTTAAACGGCTGGCCATGATATCCGCCTTAGAGGCATTCAACCGAATCCCAGTATGCTCATCGAGCACTCTGTTTAATTGATTGAATTCAAGCTGACTAATTGCCACAGGCTTAACTTACCTTTGGCAATAGTCGATGAAAAACTGTTCTTGCTCATGTTTTAATGAGGTGTTTATCTCGTTGACATTCAGCACTTTTTCGATATCAAGTAAGGTTGTGAGTTTGTTGTTGATTTTGGCCATTTTCCACTCAAAATGTCTTGGAATATTAGACCCAAAAGAGGGGGAAGATTCGAGCTTATTCAGGTCGATAAACTCAATAGACACTACGCTATTAACTAGCATGCCTAGCGTCATTGACTCTTCTAATGACTGGTCAAAAAAGTCATACAACACGATGCAGCTGTATTTATCATAGGGCGTGGTCGACTTTAGGCCTAACCGGCTTTGCAAATCGAGTACGGGTATTACGCTGCCTCGTACATTTATCACGCCGCGAATCACATCTGAGCACATGGGCACCATGGTTGTTTCGACAAGCTCTATAACTTCTTTAACAGAATCAATGGGAATACCAAAGTGATCGTGCCCTACTTTGACAAATAAGTAACGAAGCTCACCTTTTTGCTGAATATGGGCTATTTCCTGCTGATTTTCACTCATGGCTAACCTCGCTTGATGTATCTTCCTCGAAGTCTTGTAGAGGAGGGTTACTTTGGTCTTCGTTATCAGAGTATTCTGTGAGCTCAGCGTTATTTAAGTCTTCGATGAGCTTGAGGTCATCTAAAGTTAAAATCTTTGAGATATCTAAAATGGTCATCAGTTTATCAGGTAACTTTGCAAGGCCAAGGACAAAACGGCTTTGAAACTGACCTCCAATACTTGGCACGCCATCAATGTCAGTACTAGAGATATCCAATACTTTTGTCACCATATCGACCTTTAAGCCAATGGTAATTTCTTGGGCGTTAAATTGGCATTCAGCAATAATGATGCAAGTTCTGTTCGTGATATCCTGAGGTTGTTTTCCAAGGCGCAAAGAGAGGTCAAAAACGGGAATGACCTCTCCACGCAAGTTGATTGCGCCTATGATAAACTCAGGCGCCATGGGTATGGGGTCGACTTCAACGTACTCCATAATTTCTTTTACTAACGAAATATTGATGGAGTACGAAGCATGGTTAAGTTCAAACGCCAGATATTTATCTTTGTCGACTAAACTATTTTGAGCTGTATGATCTGTCATAACATTTACTCATCAAAAGGGGTATAGCCTTCTTCTGGCATTGAGCCTGATGATTTTGATTCCTGTACAGAGCGTCTCAATTTCATCATTTGTCTGTCGTTACTGAGTTTAAAGTAATTCACCGTGGAGCGAATATCACTGGTTTGGTCCTGAACCATTTTTGCGGTTGAAGCCAACTCCTCAGACGCTGACGCATTTTGCTGAGCAATTTCGTCCAACTGTGAAACGGTTCGATTGATTTCAGCCACACTGGTGCTTTGCTCTGTGGAAGCTGCAGTAATTTCTTGAACTAAATCAGCTGTTTTACCAATGTTAGGCACCATTCTATCTAGCATACCACCAGCGTGCTGTGCGATTTTTACACTGTTATCTGCAAGTGTACTTATGTCTTGTGCAGCTACTTGAGAACGCTCTGCGAGTTTTCTTACTTCATCAGCAACCACGGCAAACCCTTTACCATGCTCGCCGGCTCTCGCCGCTTCGATGGCTGCGTTTAATGCAAGCAAGTTGGTTTTGTAGGCAATGTCTTCAATAATGCCGATTTTCTCAGCGATTTGGGTCATGGCCTTAACTGTATCTTTTACAGCACGACCACCGTCATTGGCTTCGCTGCTAGATTGTTTAGCAATATCGTTCGTGACTTTTGAATTTTCAGTATTCATGGAGATAGAGGAACTCATTTGCTCCAATGATGCAGAGGTTTCTTCTACACTTGCGGCGAGTTGATTTGAAGTTGAACTCAGCATCCGCGAAGTTGTGCCTACTTCATTGGTACTATGTGCAATAGACTCCACAGACTCTTGAATATCCAATAGGATATTTTGCAGTCGCTCGATAAATCCATTGAAACTTCGTGCAGTTTCTCCGATTTCATCATTGCCAAAATCGGGTATACGTCTGGTTAGGTCACCTTCACCAGAGCGAAGGTCTTCAGCGGCCTCGGCAAGGGCATTAATGGGGATCACGATACCACGGATCAAAAAGGCTGCGGTTGCAGTGGCAAGCACAATGGCAACGACGAGCAATGCCCACACTAAAGAAATGCTTTCTCTCGCTGCGGTAACTAAGGCATTGAGAGACTCGTCACCTTCTTGAATTGCCTCGTTTGATATTTCCTCTAACAGGTCTTCAATTTTATTAAATACTTCGTGCTCTAATCTATCAACATCACTGGACGCTTTAATTTTGTCACGAGGGTCATACATGGCGAAGATTTCTTTACCTCCGTTATATAATTCCATGTACATGCGCTCTACTTCACTAAGTGCTTTGATTTCCGCCGGTTTTCTTTCAAGAGGCTTGAGGTCAGCTAAAAAACCAGTAAAGGTTCTGGCATCTTTCTCAAAAGCGGCATCTGCGCCAAGTGCACCACGCATGTATGCGTTCATGGAGCTCATCATATCGCCTTGCTCATCTATCAGCTCAAGGTAGTAGCGTACACCGGGCAGGTCATCATTCACTACCTCGTTAAAATCACCGCTGCTTCCCGCATCTGCAACTTCTTCCTCTTTTAATGTGTCAAGCAGTTGCTCAAGGGGGATTGCAAACTCTTTATTTAAGTAGTCATATTTATCGATGGCTTTAGCTTCTAGAAGCGGATCAAAGCGATCAAATATAAGCTCTTGATTTTCATTAGCATAGCGTGATACTAACTCTTCCAATTGACGTATCAGAGAGTTATTTACTGTGCCAAGCTGTTTGAGATCTTCCAAATAGCGGATAAATTCGTTGTAGTTTGACCTAAAGTCTTCACTCTCATCAGATTCGCCGGCGATATATTCGAGCACGTTACTATTCATATCACCTAACTCATCGAGCATGTTTAAGGCATAAATCGTTTCGGGTATATCTACCTTACCGACGTCCACCGCAAACTCTTCAATTTCTCCGTTTTTAAGCTGTACGGACATTGCTATAACTAACAGCAACACCCCCATGGTAAACATCGCAAGAATGATCTTGTTGCGAATTGTAAAGTTCTTAAACATGTTCGCTCTCCGAATTACTTAATGCTTTTTCTCTAACGCCTCATAGACAGAAATTGCCGATTTTATAAGTGCAGAAACATCCAAAATGATTGCCACGTTTCCGCTACCTAAAATTGTCGCACCGCTAATACATTTGAGTCCTTCGAACAACCTTCCAAGTGGTTTTACTACTGTTTGAAATTCACCTTTGAGAGAGTCAACCACAAGACCCGCTCGTAACGTGCCAAATTGCACGATAACTAAAGATTCTCTAGTATGGTCAATTTGCTCTTCAATACCAAATAAGGTTCTGAGGCGAATAAAGGGTAAAACCTCAGTTCTTAAATTGATGTAACTCTTGTCTTGAATATCTTGTTCAGACACCACTTCATGGAGTTCTAAGCACTCGACTACAGTATCTAAAGGGATCACGTAGTTCTCTTTGTGCACTTCAAACATGAAGCCATCTATAATTGATAGGGTGAGTGGAAGTCTGATTAATATCGTTGAGCCTTTTCCTTGGCTGCTTTCAACTTCCACACTGCCTCTTAAGCTGTCGATATTTCTTTTAACGACATCCATACCAACACCACGACCTGAAATATTGGTGATGGACTCGGCAGTTGAAAAGCCTGGCTCAAAAATCAGTAAATTAATGTCTTTTTCTTGTAGAGTTTGATTTGCACTGACCAAGCCTCTATCGACTGCACGTTTGAGAATTCTTTCTTGATCTAGCCCTTTTCCATCATCACTGACTTCAATCACGATTGAGCCAGAATCATGGTACGCCTTTAGTGTGAGTTGACCTTGCTCTGATTTACCGTTTGCTATTCTTGTTTCTGGGTCTTCTATGCCATGATCTATGGCATTCCTGACGATATGCATGAGGGGGTCGCTGACTTTTTCTACAAAGGTTTTATCAAGCTCGGTTTCAGCGCCGACAATGGTGAGATCGACTTGTTTGCCGAGTTCATCTGCAATATCTCGTACTACGCGCTTAAACTTGTTAAATGTTTCTCCAATTTGCACCATTCTCAGTTTTAAGGAGCTATCTCGAATGTTTTCAACAAGGCGCTCTAATAGTGCCATCGCTTCGATTAAGGTCTCATTACCGGTTTCATGGGCGAGTAAGTTTGTTCTCGCGCCGGTAATAACCATTTCACCGACTTGGTCGATTAATCTATCTAGTTTAAGCGCCTCAACACGCAATGTTTTACTTTTGTGGATCTTTGACGTGTTTGCTGGCGTCGGTGCGCCTGCTACGGTTTCGACGAGCTCTGTGTTCTCTGGCTGTTCTTTTTTACTCAAAAGTTGAATGATATCTGAAAAAGCCGGATCTGCTTCTTTGAGTGCATGGGTTACAAAATCAATATCTTGATATTTTTGAAGACTAGATTTGACTATATCTGCATCGCCATGAGGGGGTAAAATTGCGATATAAGCTTCACTCTGGATAAACTCAAACACATCATTTATTTCATCTTCAGATTTGTCTGTTTCAAAGGACAAAATAAACGACAAATAATTGGACTCAGGATCAAATTGTTGTGGCCCAAACATCGCGTCAAACCAGGTGTTCACCTTGAGCTCACTCGTTTCTGAATCAAGGTAATGAATAAAGGAGTAGGGGTCTAGGCCATTTCTCAGTACATTTTCATTTGGTACAAAAAACAGCACCCAGCGTTCGTTATCTAATTTGTTGCCTGAAGTGACCTGAGTTGTTCGGATGTTATCTGGTTCATCATTTTGCTCTTTTATATATTTGGCAAAGCACGCAACCAAGTGATTCACTTTGTTTAACAAGTCAGCGTCAGGCTCGGTTTCCGAAGCGGCCAGTGTGATGAGGGTTTCAGTCACATCTCGGGCTTCTAAATACAAAGAAATAAGCTCTTTATCTAGCTGTAACTCTCCATTTCTCGCATTCTCAAGCAGCGTTTCTGCAATGTGTGTTAAGGCGACAACATGCTCAAAATCGAATATGCCGGCACTACCTTTGATTGTGTGAATTGCCCTAAATAGAGCATTGATAATCTCGCTAGCATGCTCTTGTGAGCTTTCAGATTCTAAATCTAGCAGCCCGTTTTCCATTTCTTGTAACAGCTCTTTAGACTCTGTAACAAAAGTGGCAATGGCAGACGACAAATCAATAGACATGACTACCCCTTAGTCATTTTGGGACGCGGACATACCTACACCCAATTTTTCACAACGCTTTTCGATGAGTTCGTTTGTAGAGATAGTATCGATTTTCAGGCCAATTTTTTGGCTATGGTAGACAACCCAAATGATGAGCTGTAAACCTGCTGAATCGACTTCTGTGGTCTCACTAAAGTCAAAAGACACAGATTCTTTATCCGTAATATAAGACTTTACTTCATTAAAGGTTTCCTGAACTTCATAAATGGTTAGCTCAGCAGGAAATTTAAAACATTCAGTCATATTAAATCTCTACATCATTAATAATTTAGATACTGCTTGCAACATTTGTGCTGGCTTGAATGGCTTGACCATCCAGGCTTTAGCGCCTGCCTTTTTGCCTTCTTCCATCATGCTTTGTTGGTTTTCTGTCGTGAGCATAATGACGGGTGTAAATTTGTATTGTGGTAATTGCTTAGCTTGTTTTACAAACTCGATGCCATTCATATTTGGCATGTTGACATCGCTTATTATCAAATGGATTTTATTGCCATTGAGTTTAGTTAAAGCATCTTTACCATCTCTGGCTTCTACTACGTTAAATCCGGCGCCTGTTAAGGCAATATTGACGACTTGTCTGAGTGAGTCTGAATCGTCTACAACTAAAATGGTTTTACTCATAATGGCCTCATAAAAAAGTTAAATCATCAACAGTATCGTCATCACCATCTTTGGACAAAATACTGCGTTGTTCATTGGTAGCAGCGGTTTTCTTCAATTCATTGCTGATCCTTTGGTGATTAAATTTTGCGGTTTGGCATTCTCTGCGATTAAGAATAAATTGATCAATTTCTTCAGTCATAATGTTTAAAGCGATAGTCACGCTGTCTTGGATTTGGTCTACTCTGTCTTGGAACTGTAAATCGACAAGTATGTGTGAAATTTTTTCTCTGATCTCGATATTGGAAGCATGCAGCTCAGAGGCTTGTGACTCAACGTGTTGTGAAAGCGCAAGCCATTCGTCGACAACCTCATTAATTTCATTTCGATATTTTTCAGTCAAAGCTTGCTTGTTCTCTAGCTCGCTGTTCATCATATCCATCGAAGCGCGCATCGCATTGGCTATACTTTCGATTAATTGGCCAATTCTCACACCGGTTTCACCGCTGGAACTTGCTAATGATCTGACTTCATCTGCAACCACTGCGAATCCACGGCCATTGTCACCCGCGCGTGCTGCTTCTATAGACGCATTGAGCGCGAGTAAATTGGTTTGTTCTGCAATTTTTGAGACATCTACTGACATGGTCTGCAATTCATTACTTTTATCGACAAGATCTTTAATTGTGGTCGTCATTTGCGCTTGTGAATCATTTGTTTGCTCTATATACGCCAAAACATCGTTTAGTTTTTCTCGGCTGGATTCTGAGACGTCTTGAAGGCTTGTGGTGCTGTTATTTGAGGTACTTTCTAGAGTTTGGGAGATATTGCCAACCAACTGTGAAAATTCTCCCGACATATGCACAACAGATTGTTTGGTCTGCTCTCTGGCACTTGAAACCTGAGCAATTAATTGAGGGATGATGACACTGCTGAGTTGCTCCAAACAGGCTAGATCTTCTTTGTGTTCCTGCATTAACTCGTCTTGAGGGGATTCAGTTAATGGCTGTTTTTTTTCTTGTTGTATATCTTTGATCATTTTCTGCATAAGCAAAGCTATAGCTGACAGCCCGCTCAAAATGAGCGTTATCACTAGTGAATCTATAAAAAACAGTCCAATAGCCAATATGACAATTGGTGTACAGTACACAACAAACAAGAGCATGCTAGATAATCTTTGATTGAGTTATTTTTTAGCCTAGTAAAGTATGATTATTGTGCAAATATTAATTTAATTGAGACCTTTACCGTTTCTTAGTTGCAACAGGTTAATGAAATTAATAAAGTGGAAAAAGTTAAAGAAAGACTAAAACAATGAAGTAAGTAGGTTTCACTATGTCAAATTCAAAACCGCAGCAGTCAATCCAAGACTGGCAACGACAACAATTACATGCAGCTCAGCGTTACCTTGCAGAAAAAGGCATAATAACAAACAAAGTAATCGAAAAAGAATGTCGTATATTGCCACCTGCACTTGCAGTTTGGCGGTTAGAAGACCAAACAGGAAAAGGTTATTGGGCCATATCAGGGCAAGTGCCAACTGATGCAGTAGAAGTTAAAGTCGCAAAGAGTGCCAGAGATGCGCTTAAACATTTATCATACCAATGGCAGATAAAGGCTGACGGCATCCTTTCATCAGGTGTAAAAGACAAAACACAGCTTGATTTCGCGAACTTGCTTGTTAACAAGGCGCATGATATCTACGCAATTTACGATAACGATAAATTGTGGGCTAATGTAGCATCGTAAATGGCTCTGAGTTTATCATCGAAGCAGGGCATTTGAGCCGTTGTCTTGGAATACCTGCTTCCATAAACACGCCGCCTTGCTTGCTAAACCCAGATTTTATAAAGGTGGGTACTTCGTCCAAAATACACTGAACAAAAACTTCTTCGAGCCCTTTTTGTTGGGCAAGATCTGCTAAATATCCGATTAATGACTGATAGGCTTGTCTGTTCCTGTGGTCTTTGAAGATTGCAATACGACTGATTAAACCGTCACTACACAATCTACCAGTTCCAACAGCTTGGTCGTTTTCATCACGTATTAGTACATGATCGGCTGTTTTATCATGTTGATCGAACTCAACTTGTTTTGGTAAGTGCAGTTCACAAACGAACACTCTTTCACGAATTTGGCGCAGCTGTCCCTGAGTTTGTTTCCAACTCACTTTGTCGACGTGATAAATCATGATTACCTCTTTGCGAAAAATCATAGAACACGTCCTGACGAATAAGGGAAAAATCAACCCCTATTATTATTGTCGGTGCCATGAAAATGACACCGTGTATTTGTTCGGTTGGCCCTGTCAGTCAGGCATTTAAGACCAAGCTTCTATGTAAAAAAGCCCGTCGTTTATAAGCGTAGTTAACGTTTCTTTAAATTCCAAGCTGATCAATGCTGGTTTTACCTGTTCAAAGGAAAAACTTGTATTATCTGTTAACAATTTTACCTGTTCTAGCGTCTCGCTAGGAAGAGAGTAATTTTCCCCATTAACACTGAGCAAAACATCTGTATCCGTGATTTGATAAATGGCCCTTACGCCACCTGAGCGAATAACAACATCATGAGGCTCAACTTCATCCTCTAAAAACTCTGCCACTAGTGCGTCATCTAGTGGGGCTAAGTCCATATCGTGCTTTGGCTGGCTTAAATAAGTGCCTAACCATTGACTGTATAGAGAGTCGTTTTCAATTAATCCAGTTAACATAGCTTGGATTTTGAGTTTGTCATCGGAACTAATTTCACCAATGGACGCTCTCATGTTGAGATCGGCATCACTAAAGCGATGTTTTCCAGCTTCTTCGTCGATGACATGGTCAGCAAAACTACTGATCAGGTCTTTTTGATCAGGCGCTCTAAATCCGACAGAGTAGTTGAGTGCATTTTCAACGGCATAACCTTCATGTGGGCAACCTGGTGGAATGTAGAGAATATCACCCGGCTCAAGAATTTCATCGATTATGGCTTCAAATTGTTCAACTTGCAGCAGCGCTTTGTCTTTGGTGAACTGCTTTAAGCTCGCATCTGGCATACCAACTCGCCAGTGTCTTTTACCTTCACCCTGTATAATGAACACGTCATATTGATCTAAATGAGGTCCAACTCCTCCTTTGGGCGTTGAATAGCTAATCATTAAATCGTCAATTCGCCAGTTTGGAATGAAACGAAATGGTTCAAGCAATTCAGCTGCTGGTGGATGCCAATGATCAACAGCTTGAACGAGTAGGGTGCTATTGGTTTCGGTTAATTTATCAAAATTATCAAATGGCCCATGATGCGCCAACCAATTTTCGTCATGATTTGTGATTAATCTAGACTCTATGCTGTCTTCCATTGCTAAGCCTGCAAGCTCTTCTGCTGACAAAGGGTCTTGAAAATCTTCAAAACCTCCTTTGATGAGTAGGGGTTTTTTTTGCCAATACTCTTTTAAAAAGGTTTCAGGACTCATATCGTTAATAGACAGCTGGTACATATTTTCTCCATAAAAAAAGCGAAAGTAACAAGCTATTCGCTTATCCTTTCGCTTATTAAAATCTAATAATTTAGATTAGTTTAATTCGTCGATAAATGCTTCTGCACGGCCGATGTAGTTAGCCGGAGTCATTAGTTTCATCTCAGCTTTTACTGCGTCAGGCAAATCTAGGCCGTCAATGAACTCAGCCATGATCTCTTGATTAACACGCTTACCACGTGTTAGTTCTTTCAGCTTTTCATACGGCTTTTCGATGCCATATTTACGCATAACAGTTTGAATTGGTTCTGCAAGCAGCTCCCAGTTATCGTCAAGCTCTGCAAGTAGGCGATCTGCATTTACTTCTAGCTTGCTGATGCCTTTAAGCGTTGCTTGATATGCGATTAGAGTATAACCCATACCAACACCTAGGTTACGCAATACAGTTGAATCTGTCAGGTCACGCTGCCAGCGAGATACTGGTAGTTTTTGCGCAAGGTGTGCAAAAATGGCATTTGCTAAGCCTAAGTTACCTTCAGAGTTTTCGAAGTCAATTGGATTTACTTTGTGCGGCATTGTTGATGAGCCGATTTCACCAGCAATTGTTTTTTGCTTGAAGTGGTTTAGTGCAATGTAGCCCCAAACATCACGGTCAAAGTCTAATAGGATCGTGTTGAAACGTGCAATCGCATCAAATAGCTCTGCAATGTAGTCATGCGGTTCGATTTGAGTAGTGAAAGCATTCCAAGTTAGGCCAAGGCTTGTCACAAATGATTCTGCGTGTGCATGCCAGTCGTATTCAGGATAGGCACTTAGGTGTGCATTGTAGTTACCAACGGCACCGTTGATTTTACCTAATAGTGATACATTTGCAATTTGTTCGCGTTGACGCTGTAAGCGAACATAAACGTTTGCAAACTCTTTGCCCATAGTAGAAGGTGATGCTGGTTGACCATGAGTACGTGTCATCATTGGTACTGATTTATACTCAATCGCTTTTTCTTTGATGGCATTAAGCAGGTTATCACAGTATGGTAACAACACTTGCTCACGTGCTTCGCTAAGCATTAAACCATGAGATAGGTTATTGATGTCTTCAGATGTACAAGCGAAGTGAATGAACTCATTTACAGCTTGTAGCTCTGCATTATCCGCAACTTTCTCTTTTAGCAAATATTCAACTGCTTTAACATCGTGGTTAGTTGTACGCTCGATGTCTTTAACACGCTGTGCATCTTCTTCGCTGAAGTTTGCCACGATGTCGTCAAGTAGCGCATTCGCTTCGTCACTGAAAGCAGGGACTTCTTTGATTGCGTCAGCTTTTGCTAAAGCTTGTAACCAACGAACTTCTACAGTAACACGGTATTTGATCAGACCGAACTCACTGAAGATACTTCTAAGTTCTTTGGTTTTGCTACCATAGCGACCATCTACTGGAGAGATAGCGGTTAACGCTGAAAGCTCCATAATTTCTCCTAACTAATTGGTTTTTTGAACGATATTTTTAAATAAATTGTTGTGCGGTGTGGACAATCTTTTTCTTAGAGAAAAAGAAATGACGGCGTTTTCCGCCTAATTGTCGCCACAGCACGGCACTTCTAATACCTGCTAACAGTAAAGCACGGATCTTATGTTGAATATGTGTTTGCTGCAATAAATCTGGTTTACCAAAAACTTGGATTTTTGGTCCAGCAGGGCTGATAACTTGGGTATAGATATCAGCAAGTGCGCCCAGAACTTGTTCATCATATACATTAAAATGCAATGTTTGTCTTTCGACTTGCTCTATACGTTTAGCGAGCTCGGAAAAAACAGAATCATTAGATGATAAAGCTCTTTCTAATTGCAATAGGCTGCCAACGTATTTCACAATCTCAACGTCTTTTTCACCGTCACTCGATAGTTGAGCGACTAGCGCTTGATAACCACCTTTTAGTGCAAAGTGATCATCATAAACATCTTCAGGGTTTTGAGGTGCGGTATTTAATATACTCTGCAAAAACGTATGCACTTCGTTTTCATTGAAAGTACCATAACGAGCACATTTTTGGACAAGCTTAGCTATTTGGCAAATAGCAGCAAGAGGAATAACGGCTTTTGGTTGCATTATTTAATCACCGACTCAATGATACCACCACCTAAGCAAGCATCATCCAAATAGAAAACCGCAGATTGACCAGGCGTTACGGCTTTTTGTGGCTCATCAAATAAAACACGTGCCATGCCATCTTTACCAACTAATAAAGTACAAGGGATATCTTCTTGTCTGTAACGTGTTTTCACTGTACAACGAGTCGTGCCTTGCGGGCCTTCACGATCAACCCAATGAAGTTGGTTTGCATTTAGCCCGTTGCTGTATAGTCGAGGGTGATCTTTACCTTGTCCAACAACAAGTACATTACGCTCAACATCTTTATCTACAACGTACCAAGGTTCACCAGAGCCTTCTTTCATTCCGCCAATTAATAAGCCTTTTCTCTGGCCAAGGGTGTGGTACATCAAGCCTTCATGCTCACCGACTTGATTTCCTTCAGCATCTTCAATGATACCAGGTTGAGCTGGTAAGAATTTTTGTAAGAAATCTTTGAACTTGCGCTCACCAATGAAACAAATACCTGTACTGTCTTTTTTGTTATGTGTAATTAGACCTTGCTCTTCAGCAATTCTGCGTACTTCAGGTTTTTCGATTTCACCTACTGGAAATAGGGTTTGTGCAACGTGCTCGTGGCTCAATGTATATAAGAAATAACTTTGATCTTTGTTATTGTCTAAGCCTCTTAGCATGGCAAACTTGCCGTCACGTTCCTCTCTGCGGACGTAGTGGCCGGTGGCGATGTAGTCGGCACCTAAAGCTTCAGCGGCAAACTCTAAAAAGGCTTTGAATTTTATTTCTTTGTTACACATGATATCTGGATTTGGTGTACGCCCAGCACGGTATTCTTCCAAGAAATATTCAAATACGTTATCCCAGTATTCAGCTGCAAAATTAACTGTGTGCAATTCAATACCAAGCTTTTCACAGACAGCTTGCGCATCTTTTAGATCTTCAGCTGCGGCACAGTATTCATCGTTATCGTCTTCTTCCCAGTTTTTCATAAACAAGCCTTCGACTTGGTAGCCTTGCTCTTTTAGAAGGTAAGCTGAAACTGAAGAATCTACGCCGCCAGACATGCCGACAATGACTTTAATGTTACTGTTATCGCTCATAATATCGCTGTAAATCTATATGTAATATTTGAAAGGCCGTGAGTATAGCATGCATTTGGCTACCCTCAAAAGACACACACTAGACTTTATTTGGCAGCAAAACCTTATACTGACCGTTATTTAGGCCATTAAGGGTATATTTGCCAATACTATATCGGATCAACCGAAGTGTAGGGTGGCCTATGTGTGCTGTCATACGACGCACCTGCCGGTTGCGTCCTTCAGAAATAGTAATACTCAACCAAGTTGTAGGAATATTTTTACGCTCCCTGATAGGCGGCGTACGCGACCACACATCTGGCTCTTCTATTACCTCAACTTGTGCAGGCTTGGTTAAACCGTCTTTGAGCTCTACGCCTTTTCTAAGCTGGTTTAATGACTGCTCATCTGGTGCACCTTCCACCTGAACCCAGTAAGTTTTATTGGTGTTTTTTTTCGGTTCAGTGAGTTTATGTTGCAGCTTTCCACAGTTTGTTAGTAGCAATAAGCCTTCACTATCTCGATCTAACCGGCCTGCTGCGTATACAGATTTAACATCAACATAATCTGCAAGTGTTTTACGGTGTTGATCATCCGTAAATTGGCACAGCACATCGAATGGTTTATTGAACAATACTATTTTGACATCCTCAGGTTTGACTGGCGGCTTTTTAGCGCCTCGTGATGGTCGTCGTGAGATGTTGTTTGGCTTGTTCCGAGTAGCGTTAGGGCGCTGACTATTTTTGTATGTCATAGCTTACAAAGAGGTAATATGAAAGGGCGCATACTAACAAAAGTCTCGCTATACTTCAGCATGAAAATGAAAAAAGGCAGCGCAAGGCTGCCTTTTAAAGCTTGAATTTAACTTATGCGATTAAGTTTAATGCATCGTTAAATAGTTTACTTGGACGCATTGCAGCAAACGCTTTGTCGTCATTTGGCTGGAAGTAACCTTCTACATCCATTGCTTGACCTTGTACATCGTTTAGCTCTGCAACGATAGCAGCTTCGTTTTCAGTCAGTTGCTTAGCAACCGCTTCAAATTTAGCCTTAAGCTCTGCATCTGTGTCTTGTGCAGCAAGTGCTTGTGCCCAGTATAGAGATAGGTAGAAATGACTACCACGGTTATCTAGTTCGTTCACTTTACGAGAAGGTGATTTGTTTTCGTCTAGGAATTTACCCGTTGCCGCATCTAGTGTATCTGCAAGCACTTGTGCTTTAGGATTATTTGTTACTTGGCTTAGGTGCTCAAGAGACGCAGCAAGCGCTAAGAATTCACCTAAAGAGTCCCAACGTAAGTGGTTTTCTTTTTCGAACTGTTGCACGTGCTTAGGCGCTGAACCACCAGCACCCGTTTCGAATAGACCACCACCATTCATTAGTGGAACGATAGATAACATTTTTGCACTTGTACCAAGCTCTAAAATTGGGAACAAGTCAGTTAGGTAGTCACGTAATACGTTACCTGTAACTGAAATAGTGTCTTGGCTGTCTTTCATGCGAGCTAGTGAGAATTTAGTCGCTTCAACAGGTGCAAGAATGCGGATATCAAGACCGTCTGTGTCGTGCTCTGGTAAATATGCATTTACTTTTTTGATAAGCTCTGCATCGTGTGCACGCTCTTCGTTTAACCAGAATACTGCAGGTGTGTTAGATGCACGTGAACGGTTAACAGCTAGCTTAACCCAATCTTTGATTGGTGCGTCTTTAACCTGACACATACGCCAGATATCGCCTTGCTCAACATCGTGTTGTAGTAGTACGTTACCTGCTTGGTCAACGACACGGATAACACCATTTGAAGGTGCTTCAAATGTTTTGTCGTGTGAACCGTATTCTTCTGCTTTTTGAGCCATAAGGCCAACGTTAGGGATAGTACCCATAGTACGAGGATCAAAAGCACCATTTTCTTTACAGAAATCGATAGTTGCTTGGTAAACACCTGAATAACAACGATCTGGAATAACAAAGCTAGTATCTTGTTGCTTGCCTTCAGCGTTCCACATTTGACCGCTTGTACGGATAGCCGCTGGCATAGATGCATCGATGATAACGTCACTTGGAACGTGTAGGTTTGTGATACCACGATCTGAATCAACCATAGCAATGCTCGGACGAACGTCGTAAACGGCTGCAAGATCTGCTTCGATTTCAGCGCGCTTCGCGTCATCTAATTTAGCAAGCTTGTTGTAAACGTCACCAATACCGTTGTTAACGTCAACACCTAACTGCTCAAAAGTCTCACCGTGCTTTTCGAATACTTCTTTGTAGAACACTTTAACTGCATGACCAAAGATGATTGGGTCTGATACCTTCATCATTGTTGCTTTCATGTGTAGTGAGAATAGAACGCCTTTTTCTTTTGCTGCCTCTACTTCAGCGGCTAAGAAAGTGCGAAGTGCGTTAACACTCATGCGAGACGCATCGATGATTTCGCCAGCAAGTAAAGGTGTGCTTTGCTTAAGAACATTAACAGCACCGTCAGCAGCAACATGCTCGATACGCACGTCAGTTGCTTCAGCAATAGTTGTCGATTGCTCAGAACCAAAGAAGTCGCCTTCGCTCATGCTAGCAACATATGATTGAGAGTCAGCAGACCATGCACCCATTGAATGAGGGTTTTTCTGAGCATATGCTTTTACAGAACCAGGTGCACGACGGTCAGAGTTACCTTCACGTAATACAGGGTTTACTGCGCTACCTTTGATTTTGTCGTAAGTTGCTTTGATAGCAGCTTCTTTGTCATCTTTAGGCTCTTCAGGGTAATCAGGAAGTGCATAGCCTTTTTCTTGTAGCTCTTTAATAGTTGCTTTAAGTTGAGGGATAGAAGCACTGATATTAGGTAATTTGATGATATTCGCTTCAGGCGTCTTAGCAAGCTCACCTAGCTCAGATAGTGCATCTGCAATTCTTTGCTCTTCAGTAAGAAACTCAGGGAAGTTAGCGATCACACGACCAGCTAGAGAAATGTCTCTTGTTTCTACTTCAACACCAGCTGCTTTAGTATAAGCTTGGATTACTGGCAACAAAGAATATGTTGCTAAAGCTGGTGCTTCGTCGGTTTTTGTATAAATAATTTTTGATGTCATCATCATTCCTAGATAGTTTTGGGCCAATTTCGACCGTTCAACAATAAGCAAAATCTTGCTAACTTATGTTACCCATCGTTATTTGGACGATTGAATAACAAAAAAATTAGCTTATAAAAAGCTTAAGCTCTTTGTAATTAGCAAGTTTGTTAGTTATTCCTACTGAAGTTAGGTTAATAGAAATAACTAACAGACCTGGACATCGGCAGGGATTGTACCAATCTAATCGTAATGCTGCTAATGCAATTTACTTAAGTTATAGAAAAATATGTTACAAGAAACGTTTTGGAGAGAAAAAGAGATGAAGCGAGCAACTTTCGTAGCCCGCTTATAGAGCCTTTAGAATTTGCTATGCCATTTCACCAACTTTCGGTGCAATATTAGTAGCATGTAAGCCCTTAGGCCCTTCCTGTAGCTCGAATGTTACATCTTGACCAGCTTTAAGCGTCTTGTATCCATCCATTACAATCGTCGAGTAATGTGCAAAGATATCTTCGTCACTGCCGTCTTCTACGATGAAACCAAACCCTTTGGCGTTGTTAAACCATTTGACTTTTCCGCAAGCCATACTTCTACATCCTTCTATAAGTTGACTAATTAAGTTAATCTAACCTTTGAAATTTGCTAAGCTGTCCATAACATGAACAACTAGGACTAGAATGTAGTTTAAATAACCTTACAGTCAAGTTTTTTAGTGCAGTTTTTTAACATTTTATTTATTTTTTAATTCAAGTTTGCTTGAGTATATAAGACAAGACTATATTTAATTATGAGTGGGATAAAAGATTCAGGTGTGTTGGAAGAGGTCAAAGACCTAGAGAAGCAAAAACTTCAGCCACCGAAGAAATACAAAGTAATTTTAAACAATGATGATTACACGCCGATGGATTTTGTCATCGAAGTGCTAATGACTTTTTTCAACATGGATAGCGAAAGAGCAACTGATGTGATGCTTAAAGTGCATCACGAGGGAAAAGCGGTATGTGGAATGTATCCTGCAGACATAGCCTATACAAAGGCTGAGCAGGTAAACAGATACGCTCGCGATCATGAGCATCCGCTCCTGTGTAGCTGTGAGCAAGAATGACCTTATTTATTCTCGTTGGGGGTTGCCAATGCTAAATAAAGATTTAGAAATTACACTTAACACCGCGTTTCGTGAAGCTCGTACTCGTCGTCATGAATTTATGACGGTGGAGCATTTATTACTTGCACTGATTGATAATCCATCTGCAAGTGAAGCGCTCAACGCCTGTAGCGTAGATACTGACAGCTTAAAAAGAGATTTGTCAGAGTTTATTGATGAAACAACGCCAATTATTCCTGAGTTAGAGGAAGACCGGGAGACTCAACCAACGTTAGGATTTCAACGTGTTTTGCAACGGGCAGTGTTTCATGTTCAGTCTTCAGGCAGAAATGAAGTAACCGGCGTCAATGTTTTAGTCGCAATTTTTTCAGAGCAAGAAAGCCAGGCTGTTTATTTACTGAAAAAAGCAGATGTAAGCCGATTAGATATCGTGAACTTCATCAGCCATGGTATTTCAAAGTCAGATGATGATCCTGAGCCAGAAGAGCAAGAGGACATCAATGAAGAAGGCGCAGAGGTTCAAGGCGAAGAAAAAACTAAGCTGGAAAACTTTACTGCAAACTTAAACGTTTTAGCGAAAGCAGGGCAGATAGACCCGCTTGTTGGTCGTGATCAAGAAGTAGAAAGAACCATTCAAGTGCTCTGCCGTCGTAAAAAGAATAACCCGTTACTTGTGGGTGAAGCTGGCGTTGGTAAAACGGCAATTGCCGAAGGGCTTGCTTATCGTATTGTTAACGAGCAAGTCCCCGAAGTGATCGAAGATGCTGTTGTTTATTCCCTTGACATGGGTGCTTTGTTAGCGGGAACAAAGTATCGCGGTGACTTTGAAAAACGCTTCAAAGCTCTGTTGAAAGAGTTACAAGCAAAACCAAACGCAATTTTGTTCATAGATGAGATTCACACCATTATCGGCGCGGGTGCTGCATCCGGCGGTGTAATGGATGCATCAAACTTGATTAAGCCTTTACTTTCTAGCGGTAAACTTCGTTGTTTAGGTTCTACGACGTATTCTGAGTTTAAGAATATTTTTGAAAAAGACAGAGCTTTGGTTCGCCGTTTCCAAAAAATTGACGTTGTTGAACCAAGTGTGGCTGATACTGCAAAAATTTTATATGGCTTGAAAGAGCGTTACGAAGAGCATCATGGTATTCGTTACACGCAAAAAGCACTTAAAGCTGCGGCTGAGTTGAGTGCGAAATACATTAATGAGCGTCATTTACCAGACAAAGCAATAGATGTAATTGACGAAGCAGGTGCAAATCAACGTTTATTACCTACATCTCGACGCAAGAAAACAATTGGCGTGTCAGATATTGAGCAAATTGTATCTAAGATTGCTCGTATTCCTCAGCAAAATGTGTCTTCAAGCGATAAAGAAGTGCTTAAAAATTTAGATAGAAATCTTAAAATGCTAGTTTTTGGTCAAGACGAATCAATCGATGCGTTAACTTCAGCAATTCGTTTGTCACGCTCGGGATTAGCCAATGAAGAAAAACCAATTGGCTCATTCTTATTTGCAGGACCTACTGGTGTTGGTAAAACAGAGGTTACAAAACAGCTTGCTAAGTGCATGGGTATTGAGTTCATTCGTTTTGATATGTCAGAGTACTCTGAGCGTCATGCTGTAAGCCGCTTAATCGGTGCACCTCCTGGTTATGTTGGTTTCGAGCAGGGTGGTTTATTAACTGATTCAGTCATTAAACATCCTCATGCTGTTGTGTTATTGGATGAGATTGAAAAAGCGCACCCTGATATTTACAATATTCTTTTGCAAGTCATGGACCACGGAACGTTAACGGATAATAACGGACGTAAGGCTGATTTCCGTAATGTTATCTTTGTTATGACAACTAATGCAGGTGTACAAGAGACAGTGAGAAAGTCTATTGGGTTCCAGCAACAAGATCACTCACATGATGCAATGATTGAGATAAACAAAGTATTTACACCTGAATTTAGAAACAGGTTGGATAATATTATTTGGTTTAACCATCTAGAGAAAGAAGTTATTTTGCAGGTAGTAGACAAGTTTATTGTTGAGCTGCAAGCGCAACTAGATAAGAAGTCGGTTAATCTAGAGTTTACGAATGAAGCGAGGGATTGGATTGCTGACATTGGGTATGACAAAGCGATGGGTGCTAGACCTATGGCACGTGTCATTCAGGACAACCTTAAAAAGCCACTGGCGAATGAAATTTTATTCGGCTCACTTATCGATGGTGGTAATGTGAAAGTGACTGTTAAAGGCAATGCATTAGAATTCGATTTTGAAAAAGAGCTCGTATCTGCATAATTGATGGTGGCTGAGCTGATAGCTTTCAGCCGCTGTACTAAATATTGACGTTACAAAAGCAAAAAACCTAGCCAAGGCTAGGTTTTTTGCTACATACGTCTTATAGCATCAAATTGACGCTGGCGAGACGGTAGAATTAACGTGCACGGAAAACGATGCGTCCCTTGCTTAAATCATAAGGAGTTAATTCTACAGTGACTTTGTCACCTGTTAAAATACGGATGTAGTTTTTGCGCATTTTACCAGAAATATGAGCCACAACTACGTGACCATTTTCTAATTCAACACGGAACATTGTATTTGGTAAAGTATCAAGGACCGTGCCTTGCATTTCAATAACGTCTTCTTTCGCCATTTGGAGCGTATCACCTCTGTATAAGTTTATCGTTGGAGATTTTGCCCAAAAGCACACAATAAGTAAAGGTAAGAGCTTAAATTAGTAACTTAAATATTTGTCCAAGTATCTTCTTTAAGCTGTTGAGCTGGTGAAAACTGCTTTTTGTAGCGCATTTTTTTACATTCGTCTATTTGATAACCTAAATAAACAAACTCCTTGTTTTCTGCCGCTGCTAGGTTTATTTGTGCCATGATCATAATTGTCCCTAAACTCAGGTGTTCAAAGTCGGGGTCGAAAAAAGTGTAAATTGCAGATAGGGCGTTAGGCATTGTGTCTGTAACGGCAACTGCGACAAGTTGACCTTCGTGCCACAATTCTATAAACGAAATTGGCATCCAGCGGCAAAATAAAAAACTTTCATACTGTAGTCTGTTTGGCGGGAACATTGTGCCATCACTATGCCTGAGGGTTATGTACTTTTCATAAAGTGGAAAATAGTTTTCTTTTTCTTCAAAACTCACTTTAACGCTAAAGCTGTTTTGTATTTTTTTATATTTTCGCTGTTGTGACTTTGATGGTACATAATCCTTTGCCAAAACTCGTATTGATTGGCATGCACTGCAAAGGGGGCAGTGTGGTCGATATATTTGATCTCCACTACGCCTAAACCCCAAAGAAAGGAGAGCTTCAAAACGCGCTGCTGTGTAGCATTCACTGTCTAAAATAACTAGTAGCTGTTCTTTTCTATCTGGTAGATAGCTGCAATCAAATTGCTGACTGAGGCCAATTTTAGATGGAAAGTGTTCAGTCATATATTACCCCTATGTCTTGTGGGTGCCACATGGTTTGTACAGGGTGATAGTCACTTGCTTCTTTAAGTTTAGTCAAAAATTCTTCTCTGGGAATGACTTTTGCGCCCATAGAACTTAAGTAAGGGTTATCTAATTGGCAATCTATAAAATGAGCATTGTGTTTTTTGAGCCAATTAACCAAAGCCCACATTGCTAATTTAGAAGCATTTGGCTGGTTATGAAACATAGATTCACCACAAAATACACCTGATATCATTATTCCATATAGACCGCCAGCCAGCTTTTCGTCAATCCATACCTCTATACTATGAGCAAACCCTTCCTCATGCGCTTGGCAATATGCCTTGAGCATATTTTTATTGATCCAAGTTCCTTCTTCGTGGAGACGCTGCTCTCTGCATTGAGAGATAACTTGCTCAAAAGCTTGATTTATAGTAATTCTGGGTTTGAGTCGATTCCGAGCTTTCTTAAGTGTGCGTCCAATATGAAAGTCTGACAGCTCTATAATGCCTCGTTCACTGGGTGACCACCACATGATCGGCTCTCGCTCATTGAACCAAGGGAAGATACCAAGTTGATATGCTTTTTTTAATCTTTTTGTATTGAGACATCCACCAATGGCTAACAGGCCATCTGGTTCTTTTAATGCAAAGTGGCACGGCGGAAATATGTAATCTGTCGATGATAAATGGAACAACTGTTGTGTCATGGGGGACTTTAGTTTCGAGTGGACTAGTTGCTTACTTTGAGTTTAGCAAATTTCGGTTGGAAGCACGCCATGAAATATGGCGTGCTAAGAGATTATTTAAGGTTATCTAAATAACGCTCTGCATCAAGGGCTGCCATACAGCCAGTACCTGCAGAAGTAATTGCTTGACGATAAATGTGGTCAGATACGTCACCTGCAGCGAATACACCTTCTACGCTTGTCTGTGTTGCATTGCCATTTAGGCCTGACTCAACAACAAGGTAGCCATCTTTCATCTCAAGTTGACCTTCAAACATGTCCGTATTTGGCTTATGACCAATAGCGATGAATACACCAGCTAGGTCTAAATCTTCAGTTGCATCAGAGTTTGTATCTTTGATACGAATACCTGTTACACCCATATCGTCGCCAAGTACTTCGTCTAAAGTGCGGTCAAAATGGAGAACAACATTGCCATTTTTCGCTTTCTCTAGTAGACGGTCAGATAGAATTTTTTCACTACGGAAGCTATCTCTACGGTGAACAACATGTACTTCGTCTGCAATGTTAGAAAGGTATAGCGCTTCTTCAACCGCTGTGTTACCACCACCAACTACAGCAACTTTTTGTCCTCTGTAGAAGAATCCATCACAAGTTGCACAAGCAGAAACACCGCGACCTTGGAAGTTTGTCTCAGACTCTAGGCCTAAGTATTTTGCAGATGCACCTGTTGCAATGATTAAAGCATCACAAGTATAAGTGCCTTGGTCACCTGTAAGGGTGAATGGACGCTTAGTCACATCGACTTTATTGATATGGTCAAAAATAATCTCTGTTTCGAAACGCTCTGCATGCTCTTTCATGCGCTCCATAAGAGCAGGGCCAGTTAATCCATGTGCATCACCAGGCCAGTTTTCTACTTCTGTTGTTGTTGTCAGCTGACCGCCTTGTTGCATACCTGTGATTAAAACAGGGTTTAAATTTGCACGTGCTGCATAAACAGCGGCAGTATAACCTGCTGGACCTGAGCCAAGGATCAATAGTTTACAGTGCTTATCACTCATGAATTTCTATCCTAAAATTTAGTATTAGCATTACAATGATGCCGATTCTAAGTAAATCAACCCAGAAGTAAAATAAAAATTAAATAAAGCAATTTTAGAAATCGTGAACTTGTCAAATTTAGTGTACTTGATGGAAAAGTAAGCCAATGGAGTTGAAATTGTCGGATCTTCATGACCTTTCTATTTTTTTTTGTTATGTTTGAAGGAATTTTTTTTGCTACTAAATTATCAGTAGCCCAAGATTTAAAGGTAAATATGGCATTTTGGCAGGACAACTCTGGCTTTGCTTTAGAAGCGAGCAGCTGTAAAGTCTTAACAGACGCTAAACATTATCACAGCGAACTTTTGTCTTTGATTGGCAAAGCAAAGAAGCGCATTTACATCGCCGCACTGTATTTACAAGATGACACGGCAGGCCAAGGTGTGTTGTCTGCGTTGCATAATGCGTCGCTGAGCAACCCAGATTTAGAGATCAAAATACTAGTCGACTTTCACAGAGCCCAGCGAGGGTTAATCGGTGAGGCAAAGTCTGAGGGTAATGCACGCTTGTATTGTGATTATTTGGAGCAGTTCAACTCAAATGTCGAAGTATATGGTGTGCCAGTAAAAGCCAAAGAATTGTTTGGAGTACTTCATCTTAAAGGGTTTGTGATTGATGACACTGTTCTTTACAGCGGAGCAAGTATCAATGATGTCTACCTACATCAAGAAGAGCGATATCGTCTTGATCGTTACTTTCTATTAGATAATGCAAAATTAGCTAATAGCTTTACCGCTTTTATTGAAAAGCATTTGTTAAACTCTGAAGCTGTCCCCAGAATTGATAGAAGGCCTTTAAAGCCATTTAGTGAAATTAAGTTGGCGCAAAAGAAATTAATGCGCTCGCTGAAAAAAGCTAATTACGATATGTCTGGCGCAAATGAGTCTAATGCACTTAATGTACGTGCATTTTTAGGGTTTGGTCGAAGAACTAATAAGCTCAATAGATTGATTAAGACGTTATTTGATACCACTGAGCAGGAGTTGATTTTATATACGCCTTACTTCAACTTCCCAGCACCACTGTTGCGGTCACTACGTCGTCTGTTAAAGCAAGGTAAGTCAATAACTATTGTTGTTGGCGATAAGACTGCAAATGACTTTTACATCTCACCTGATAAACCATTTAGTCGAATAGGCGCACTGCCTTATTTATATGAGCGGATTTTACATAAATTTCTAAAGTCGCAAAAAAGGTATATCGAGCAGGGGCTACTCAATGTGTATCTTTGGAAGGACGGGGACAACTCATTCCATCTAAAAGGTATAAATCAAGATAATCAAGTCCATCTCATGACAGGGCATAATTTAAACCCAAGAGCTTGGGGTTTGGACATCGAAAATGGCATTTTGATAGAAGACAGAGCTCAGGAATTGAAAACATTTATCGATGCTGAAAAGCAATCAATCTTGTCTCAATGCCGAAAACTATCTGGACCTGATGATATTGAAACTTTGCAAGATTACCCTGCACCGGTGCAAAAGATATTAGGGCAGGCTAAACGTGTCAAAGTTGACTTTATAATTAAAAAGTTCATTTAAGTTTGCTGTCACAGTACGAATAAGGCGACTAACTTCCGTTAGTCGCCTTTAATGTTTAATACTATGTTTATGGGCTTTGTTCCCTCTTTTAATGCTATTGATAGTCTCAAAACCTCTCCATATTTTGACTGTGTTGACTGTGTTGACTGTGTTGACTGTGTTGACTGTGTTGACTGTGTTGACTGTGTTGACTGTGGCGATTTTTTCGAATTTGTATTGCATATCACTGCTTAGATCCAATGATAAAGCCCCATATTTAAAAGTTATTTACTTGCCTGCATGTTGGAATAACTAAGTTAAGAACTACTTTTGACGTCTTAATTGACCCGGGCTTATGCCAATTATTTTTTTGAAGGCTTTGCTAAAAGAAGCCTCAGAGCGGTAACCAACTTGCTCTGCAACGCTTATCATCGACTCTTTTCCTTCCTTCAATAGGTCTTGGGCGATATGCATTCGCCATTGACTGAGATACGACAGTGGCGTCATACCGATGATTTCGTGGAATAAATTTGCAAACGCGGAACGAGACATACCCACGGAGTGCGCCATACGCTCAACTGTCCACGCTTGAGCGGGTTGTTTGTGGATCAGGCTCAAAGCAAGACTGAGTCGTGTATCTGCAAGTGCCCGA
Source organism: Pseudoalteromonas umbrosa (assembly GCF_030125375.1). Classification (GTDB taxonomy): domain Bacteria; phylum Pseudomonadota; class Gammaproteobacteria; order Enterobacterales; family Alteromonadaceae; genus Pseudoalteromonas; species Pseudoalteromonas umbrosa. The sequence goes on from NZ_JASJUU010000001.1 coordinate 700,822, forward strand.
AAGTACCCCGTACCGGAATCATGAGTATTGACATGCCAACGCAGCAATTGGATGACCAATACCTCAGTAAGGCGATCAACAACAACGGTACCGCCAGGTAGTGTCGAGCGGGATTCATGGGCCAACATATTAGCTAGATTGTTTAGCCACAATAGTGATGGTTCTTCATTTGTTTTTATATGCAAAAAGTTGGGCATATCTCTTAATATTGGCAGCTGGATGTGTTGCTGATATTTGAAGTAACCACACAATAATGTGGTAATGCTTTCATCTCCTGCAAATGGGTTTTTGTCGTTCTGTATCTGCGTCAGTAATTCATCTCCTGATATACATACGCCATTTGGTTGATCGCCAATTTGGTGTGCCGCACCCGTTGGAAAAGCGACAATATCTCCGGTAGAGAGGTAGGTAGCGTGCTTTGAATCAGGCATGTTTAACCAAGCACCGCCTCGCACAACGAAGTGAAAAGTACCATAGTCTGTTTCTTGCTCTTTTATGCCCCAAGGTGCTGAAAACTCGGTACAAAAATAGCTGCTAGCTTGAAGACGAAGAGCATTTAATATATCCGATAATGCATCTCCCCCAATTAAGTTGTTTCCAGCATTAGGAATTTGAGTGTTTGATGGCGATGAGAGGTAGTTAAACACTAGTTTACTCCTATTGTTCGTAATGAACCAAAAAAGTACGATTCGACATATATACTGCACTAAATATCATAGTTTGTACAAGATGAAACTGTAAAATTGTTGACTCAATCGTTTATTAAAATGAAGAGTATCACCATGAATAAAACAGAGAATGAAGTAATAGGCTGGAAGTGGACAATGTACGCAGGATTAATGCCTTTGATGGCGGGACTATTCATGTTATTGACTTCCAGTCTCTCTATTTCTAACGATATGTCGCTATGGACATTTGTTATTCATAAGTTGGACTTTAGTTTTTCTCAGCTTGCCGCTGTTGATCCGCAAGCAGGTCCGTTTGTCACATTTTTGGCGATGCTGGCAGGTGTCAATATTGTATCGGCGGCAGTGCCAATTATTCTTATTTCTATATTTGCACTCAAAAAGGGGCAAAAGTGGGCCTGGTATTATCTTTTATTCATGCTCGTCTGGGAGGGGTTTAACGACGTTTATAGTGTGACTCAGTTTTACTTTGATACTGGTGCGCCAATGTTTGTTATGCCATGGTTATTTTGTATCTTGATGGTGACAGGCTTATATAAAACACGCGGGCAAATTTTTAACCAGTAGTACGGGGACTGTATCGGTTCATTTATATTTTGCGGGCTATACTAGCTCGCACCTCATTTTTTGTAGTTACAATTCAAAGTTGAATCAAACAATAAATATATTGCGCCTGACAGCACTTCCACTTCAAAAATTCAAAACGCTTTGTTACCTAATTCAAAAATCCATTTAGATAGGGCACCTCTAAAGTCGCAGAAATCTAAAACCATCTACCTTTTATAGCTTGTAGGCGAATGGAGAACACTCTTAAAAGTTATTACCCCCGATTTTTGTACGAACTGACATAAAGTTGGTTTTTTTGGTCATGGTTCATCCAAGTAAGGTGATTAATAATTTATCCCAAGCCGTTGATAGATTGACTGTCTTCAGCACATAAATTGCCGTGAATATGAACGCAGTTAAAGCACTAAACACGATAAAAGTCGCTATTTTTGCTTGGTATCAGGATACGGTATTGAGCTAACAGAACTTACAAATTTATTCAGGAGGCTGCTTTTGTTTACTAATTCGATTAATTGTTTGCATAAGGTTGGGCAAGGTACTGCGCTACTAGGGGTTGTCTTGCCATTATTATTAATTGGCGTACTTAAATTTACCCTCACGGAAGTTGAAGCATTAAAACCCGTCATTAATGGCACACCTTGGTTAACTTGGTTAACTTGGTTGTATGCGGTATTTGGCTTTGAAGGGGCATCGTATTTCCTCGGTGTAATTGAAATTATTACTGCCACCTTATTGGTGATGTCTGTGTGGTCTGCGCGTGCTGGAATTATGGGTGGTGCAATGGGCGCCATGACTTTTTTGGTGACTGTGAGCACTTTACTTGTGCTGCCAATCGGGGAAGACAAAGAGGGAGGTTTACCATTTCTAAATTTTCTAGGACAGTTTTTAATCAAGGATGTTGCTTTGTTAGGTATTTCAATATTGGTGTTGGCTAACTGTTTAGCGCGTTTACGTGCTCACAGCTGAGTTAATTAAATAGCCCAAAATAAAAAAGTAAGGTCGATAGATCAGTAGTTTAAACCGTAAAACCCACTTTTTAATAGCAACTCGGTTTATAGGAGACCGCTATGATTAAATTGCTAAAAAAATCATCCAATAAATCTACAGTGGCAGCGCTTGCTTTTGCTATTGGTGCAGGCTTAAGCGCAGTACCAGCAGTTGCAAGCCATCACTTTGAAAGTAAATTGGCTCAGGAGCATCCACAGTTTGATCTGACGGATATGTTTGTATTTGACTCTGAGCGCCGTGGTTACACTGCATTTATGATAGATGTGAACCCAACCACAACAGACCGCGCTGCTTTTGGTCACAAAGGCGTTTACAGCTTTCATATTGCCAATGATAAATCGTTTGGTAGTGGCGGGGTAACTATCACAGCTCATTTAGAAGGGGAACAGTTGGTTTTTGGGCTCGTAGATGGGGCGAATCAAGCTGTTGGTACAAAAGGCAAGGCATTTGGTAAGGCTAAAGTTGGTAAAACCGTTAAATTTAACAATGGCGTGAAGGTATGGAGCGGCGCGGCACGAGATCCATTTGTTGGAAATTCCGTGGGTATTGTCGGGTTTTTAACAACACTGATTGGCAAAGGTAAGCTTGAGCTGTCTCAATTCAATAATGGGGTTGATTTATTTAAAGATTTTAATAGCAGTATCATTTTAGTTGAACTGCCTAACAGCATGCTGGCGGAAAATATTCACGTGTATGCAAGTAGCGCGATGTACAATGTTGATCAGTGGGTACAAGTGAATCGAGTGGCAAACCCGCTTGTCACGCATATGTTTTTGGCAAATAACAAAATGGAAGTGAGTGAACATATTCAACATCGCCCAGATAGCGACATGTCACGAAGGTATGCGATATCCGGCATGGTATTAAGGGCGGTTGCTCTTGATGGGAAACTGTCCAACCCTGTTGAATATGCGGACTCAGTTGCAGCGCAATTGTTACCTGATATGATTTCTTACACGGTGGGTAGCAGAGCTGAATATGGCTATCCGAAAGTCAACGGACGTAAACCCAGTGACGACGGTATGGACGCAGCGCTGAGCTTATTAGTTGGGCGCAAGGTAACAGATCATGCAAATACCTTTAATCGACATCCTGTTAAGTTTCCATATGTCGTACCAGTGCGTTAATACCTTCTTCATAATTTAACTTGACCAAGGTGTTTCTCATAGTTGAGAAACACCCCAATACATTTATCTCTTTTTGGACAATATATCTCAGATGCAGATAGTTATAACTCACATTTAGGACTTAACTTTGATAAAAGCCAATGGCGGTTTGGTGCTGTTTTTATTAGTTATTACGTTGATGGCTAGACGATACAAGACAGTGGTTATCACGATATTGCATATTATTCTAAATCACAATTGGCGCATGAAATCGTCTTGGTCGAGGATATTCACCGTCATTCATTTGAGCCCTAACAATTTTATTGTTTAGGATTAGTTTTTAAGCCAAAAATCTGCATAAAAGACTTTTAGACATAATTAGAAGCGTTTAGAGCATACATACTTTAAGTGGGCAAAGAGATAATACATTATAAGCCAGCCGATGCTGGTGAGTTTAGATTTCAATAAATGCTTCAAGTCAGCTTTTGAAGGCTGTGTTACATGAAATTGAAAAAGCTTAAATACCATACAACATTAACGTGCTACACTTTATTAACATTGTAGTCTGTTTGTTAGATAGGGTTATTAAGTTGGTTTCTGACACAGAATAGACTTTTCAATCAGGTAGCTTATGAACCGACAGCAAGCAATCGAGAAAACAAAGATTACACATTTAATTGATGAGTATCTGAGGATCAGAGCGCACTCAACTACTTTATGCGCAAGCTTACAAGTTGAAGATTATACGGTTCAACCGATCGCTGAAGTCAGTCCGCCGAAGTGGCACTTAGGCCACACAACGTGGTTTTTTGAAGAAGTTATCTTGGTTAAATACATGACAGATTACTCAAGGTATCACCAAGGGTATCGCGTGCTGTTTAATTCTTACTATAAATCAGCTGGCGAACATTGGTTGCAAAGTCAGCGGGGGAGCCTATCAAGACCAACGGTTGATGAAGTTATTCATTATCGTAACTATGTAGATCAACAAGTTGTAAACTTTTTGTCCTTGGCCGATATAGACGAAGCAGTGCTATCCTTGCTAGAGATCGGGTTACATCACGAGCAGCAACATCAGGAGCTGTTGCTTATGGATATTAAGTATATTTTGGGCTGTAACCCACTTTCTCCCGTTTATTGCGACCAATCGTTAGGCATCCCTAGGTCTGAAAAAGCACGTTGGCGTGCTTTTGACGAAGGCATTTATGAAGTGGGTGCTATAAATAGGGGGTTTGCCTATGACAATGAAAAACCTAGGCACAAAAGCTACAACTATGGATTTGCGATTAGTGAAAACACAATCACAAATGGCGAGTATTTGGCGTTTATTCAAGATGATGGGTATGGCAGAGCAGAATTTTGGCTGAGCTTGGGATGGGAGTGGGTAAACGACAAGAAAATTGCCCACCCTTTGTATTGGCAAAAGATAGGCAATGAATGGTTTGAGTTTACACTACATGGTTTGATGCCGTTAGACCTCAACCTTCCTGTCACACATATAAGCTACTTTGAAGCAGACGCGTTTGCTAACTGGAAAGGCTTAAGGTTACCGACAGAGCATGAGCTGGAGGTTTATTTGCAAGCAAGCTCAGCTGTTGCGGTAATTTCAGAGATCAATAAGCGCAATGGCAATCTTGCAAGCATTTATCACCCTATAGCGAGTGGCGTGCCTTTTGGGCAAGTTTGGTGTTGGACTAAAAGTCATTATTCGGGCTATCCCGGTTACAAGCCATATCAGGGCATGCTGAACGAGTACAATGGTAAGTTTATGTGCAGCCAGTTTGTTTTGAGAGGTGGGTGTGTGGCCACACCTAACGATCATTATCGCCACAGTTATCGCAATTTTTATCAACCACATCAGCGCTGGATGTTTTCTGGCATCAGGCTAGCACAGGATATTGAATGACACACTTTAGATTACTCACGCAAGACACACACGGTGAAAGTACACAAGATGATCAGCTAGCCATTGACGTATTGACTGGGTTAAGTGCGCCTTCAAAGCACTTGTCTGCAAAGTACTTTTATGATGATACGGGAAGTGAAATTTTCCAAAAAATTACCCAGCATCAAGATTACTATTTGACCGCGAAAGAAGTGGAAATCATCACCAATATTAACAAACAGTTAGCTGATGTGATTGATGAGCAAGAAATTGACATTATTGAATTAGGCGTTGGGGATGGACATAAAAGTCAGTTAATTATCGATGGCTTTTTGAAAAGTGGCTGCAAAGTAAATTTTTACCCCATCGATATTTCAGAAAAAGCCATGTTCATGCTACAAGAAAATATTGTGCCCAATGATAATCTGGTAATTCATGGTGTGGTAGCCGAGTACTTTGACGGGTTAAAGCTCGTCAGGGGTCAGTCTACAAATAAGCAGTTGGTTTTATTTTTAGGCTCTAATATTGGCAATTTTAATCGCGAGCAAAGTCTTGGATTTCTCAGAAAGGTATGGGCGAGTCTTAAATCGGATGACTTTATATTCATTGGTTTTGATTTAAAGAAGGACGTTAAGAAGCTCACTGCTGCTTATAATGACGAAGATGGCTTAACTGCAAAGTTTAATCTCAATTTGTTGAGCCGAATAAACAAAGAGTTAGGCGCTAATTTCGAGCTAGATAAATTCCAACATTTTGGCGTTTATAATCCAGTTTTAGGCGCCATGGAAAGTTATGTACTTTCTACTGAAAAGCAAGAGGTTTACATCTCGGCGCTACAAAGAGCGTTTCAATTCGATGCATATGAGGCGATTCATTTCGAGTATTCTTATAAGTTTTCAACAAATGAGATTGAGCGATTATCACAACAAAGCGGCTTTCATGTGGTTAAGCATTTCACGGACAGTAATCAGTATTTTGTAGACTCCTTATGGCAAGTCGTGAAAGAAGAGCGTTAATTACTTTTTACTGCAGAGGTATTTGAGTACAAAGAAGTGTTTGTGGCAATGTGCTTATATATCTTTGATGCATCGATTGCTAAGCATGAATAATAAATACAACCATGAGTAAGATTTTTTGATATGAAGATGTGCGGTATTCGGCGAGTATTTTGCTCTGAGCATTACCTTGGCAATCTTGCTGACGTGAATTTATGTGATGATCTCAATGAGTTTCACGATACGCACGGCCTTCAAAAAATCGCCAATAATAATAAAGTCGCTGCGACTGCGTTTTTGGTTAAGTATGCCAATAGCAGGTATCGTATTCGATGGTTTTCACCATATGGTGAAATTCAATTTTGTGGTCATGCAACCCTTGCTGCGGCTGACGTACTAACATCCACCTTCACCCTTGTTGACAAAGAAATTATTTTTGAATCGTCTAATCAGACAATACGTGTGTCTCATCAAGGGGGCGAGCTGTTTGTTATGTGCTTGCCGCAAGCGAGCCTTGAAATAACAACGGACTTTGATCATATATTTCCGGTGTTTAACCAAACGCTGAGTAATATTAAGCACACAGAGCCTCATGACGGGTATTTCGTTGCACAAGCAGCAAATATGCAAGATCTGATTGAGTTAGATTTTAATGCTAAGGAATACATCAAATGCACTCGTCGGGCGTTGCTAGTGACCACAAATCATGGCTTAGGTAGTGATGGTTTTTATTTCAGATACTTTGCACCTCAATATGGCAGTAAAGAAGATCAAGCGACAGGATCGGCGGCTCCGTTGCTGGCTTCGTATTGGCAGATACCAGCCAACAAAATATTTAATTGCTATCAGTTATCTGTAAGTGGAGGATATTATCAAATTTATAAAAGCGCACAGCAAGTTTGCGTGATAGCCAAAGTGCTCAAGCTAGATGACTAAATTTGATAGAGCATGATTGAATTGTGTGTACGAAAAAGCCCAGCATATGCTGGGCTTTTTGATTCTTGACTGGCTTGTTAAATCTTACAAGCGCCGCCTTCACAGCCGTCATCTTCAGGCTCTGGTTTTAATTCGTCCTGTGCATCAGCAGCACCATCACGTGTGTTATGGTAGTAAAGCGTCTTAACACCCAGCTTGTATGCTGTTAGTAAGTCTTTTAACAATAACTTCATTGGTACTTTACCGCCTTCAAACTTAGTTGGGTCGTAGTTTGTATTTGCAGAGATTGTTTGGTCGACAAACTTCTGCATGATGCCAACTAGGCCTAAATAACCATCGTTAGAAGGGATGTCCCATAGTAGTTCGTACTGATCTTTAAGCTTCTCATACTCAGGCACAACTTGCTTTAGGATACCGTCTTTACTTGCTTTAACACTGATATGCCCACGAGGCGGTTCAATACCATTTGTCGCGTTTGAGATCTGCGATGAAGTTTCAGAAGGCATTAACGCAGATAACGTTGAGTTTCTCATACCATGTTCTTGAACACTTGCTCTTAGCGCGTCCCAGTCAAGGTGAAGTGGCTCGTCACAGATTGCATCGATGTCTTTTTTATAAGTATCGATAGGCATAATACCTTGTGAGTATGTTGTCTCATTAAACTTAGGACATGCACCGCGCTCTTTTGCAAGTTCGTTAGATGCTTTCATCAAGTAGTATTGAATTGCTTCAAACGTTTTATGCGTTAGGCCATTAGCGCTGCCGTCTGAGTACTTCTTGCCATTCTTAGCTAGGTAGTAAGCAAAGTTAATGACACCTATACCCAGAGTACGACGTCCCATGGTTGCTGTGTGAGCAGCTGGTACTGGGTAATCTTGGAAATCTAATAGATTATCAAGTGCACGAACTGCTAGCTCAGCTAGCTCTTCAAGCTCAGATAAATCTTCAATAGCACCTAAGTTAAATGCAGAAAGTGTACATAGTGCAATTTCACCTTCAGCGTCATTGACGTTGTTCAACGGTTTAGTTGGCAGTGCAATTTCTAAACACAAGTTAGATTGACGGATAGGGGCTACTTTTGAGTCAAATGGACTGTGAGTATTACAGTGGTCCACGTTCTGTAAGTAAATACGACCGGTGCTTGCACGCTCTTGAGCAAACATTGAGAACAGTTCAATCGCTTTGATACGTTTCTTACGAATAGACTCATCTTGCTCGTACTTTAAATATAGTTCTTCGAAAAGTTCCTGATCTTCAAAGAATGCATCGTATAGCCCCGGTGTGTCTGATGGGCTAAACAGGGTGATGTAATCATCTTTTAATAAACGCGCATACATTGTTTTATTGAACTGTACGCCGTAGTCTAGGTGACGAACACGGTTTTCTTCTACACCACGGTTATTTTTTAGAACCAATAAGTTTTCAACTTCTAGGTGCCAAAGCGGGTAGAATAAAGTTGCAGCACCGCCACGCACACCGCCTTGTGAGCAGCTTTTCACTGCTGTTTGGAAGTGTTTGTAGAATGGAATACAACCAGTATGGAATGCTTCACCATTGCGAATTGGGCTACCAAGTGCGCGAATACGGCCGGCGTTTACACCGATACCGGCACGTTGACTCACATATTTAACAATAGCTGAAGAAGAAGCATTAATTGAATCTAGGCTATCATCACACTCAATAAGTACACATGAGCTGAACTGACGTGTAGGTGTACGAACACCGGCCATGATAGGCGTTGGTAGTGATATTTTGAACTGTGAAACAGCGTCATAGAAACGCTTGATGTAATCTAAACGTGTTTCTTTGTCATAATCAGCAAATAGGCTTGCCGCCACTAGTATGTATAAGAACTGTGCGCTCTCATAGATTTCACCAGTTACACGGTTTTGAACTAAGTATTTGCCTTCTAACTGCTTGACCGCCGCGTAGCTGAAAGTCATATCGCGACTGTGATCAAGATAGTCATTTAATTCATTTAACTCTTCACGAGTGTAGTCTTTCAATAGGTGCTCGTCGTAACGCTTGTCGTCCACGAGCTTTGCAACATGATCATATAAGTGCGGAGGCTCAAACTGGCCATATGCTTTTTTTCTTAAATGGAACACTGCAAGACGTGCTGCAAGATACTGATAATCAGGCGTGTCTTTAGAGATTAAATCTGCAGCTGCTTTGATGATTGTTTCATGGATATCTTCAGTACGGATCCCATCGTAAAACTGGATATGAGACTTCAATTCCACTTGAGAGACCGAGACGTTGTCTAAGCCTTCGGCTGCCCAAGTAATAACTCGATGGATTTTATCTAAATCAAGCGGTTCTTTACGACCGTTTCTTTTACTGACAGATAATTGTTGGTTCATAAGCTATGCCCGTATTCCCAAATTCTTATATTGGTTAGGAAATCACCACTAGATATGGTGCCTATTTGAAAGTGCATCACAAGATAGTGTGGTTGATACTATTTTGCAAGAGAACAACTTCACTCAAATTGTGGATAACATTGGGATAAATAAATAGCGTTAGTAATTACTAACCTTCTGCTATCCGCTGAGCCTGAGTGCGTAAAAAAATCAACTTCAGTTCATTAATTTTTGCCTTTTTTTAGCAAAAAAACTGAATGATTTTTTTCTGTTCAATTATTTACTCAATTAAGTGTAAGGCACTATATGTAGTGTCTCAAATTATAATTTTTCACTATATGTGCGAAATAAGCTCAATCGGATGGTGTGCATTTACCTCTGCTTGCCATGATAGGGCTTCATCTAGTGAGGGAATAAAGCCCCACAGTGCAGCAACCGAGCGCATGTGTGCTGCTTTGGCTGCCTGTATATCTCGCTCTGCATCACCGACATATAAAGTTTGCAAAGCAGAAACCCCCAACTTTTCGGCTGCGAGCAATAGTGGTGCTGGGTGGGGTTTCGCTACATCGAGGGTATCTCCGCACACGACGACTTCAATATTTTTTAATGTATTGATTTGTCGTAAAAGAGGGAAAGTTAAAAACTCAGGTTTGTTGGTAACTATACCGACTGCGACCCCCTTATCATGCAAAGATTGCAACATGTCATCGATCCCATCAAAGCAATGGCTGTGGATAGCAATATTACTTTCATAATAGTCTAAAACCTGCTGCCTCAAGGTTGCTAAGTCATAGTCGATTAATTTGTCTTTAAAGCCAACTTCAAGCAGGGCTTTGACGCCATTAGAAATGGCGGGACTGTACTCATTTTTTGAAAGTGTGGGTAATCTATGCTCTGTCAGAACATGGTTTAATGCGGCACCCAAATCATCACTGGTATCAAGTAAAGTGCCGTCTAAATCAAATAAAACGGCTTGTGTCATGCTAGTTTCTCGAAGTGAAGTAGGTAATTTACACTAACATCGTCTGTTAAAGTAAACGTTTTAGTGAACGGGTTGTAACTAATTCCTGCTGATGCACGTACTTTTAAACCATGTTGCTCAGCCCAACCAATTAAAGTTGAAGGGCGAATGAACTTGTTATGATCGTGTGTGCCTTCAGGCACCATTTTTAAAAGTTTCTCTGCGGCAACAACAGCTAATAAATACGCTTTATGTGTTTTATTTAGAGTAGAAAAAAATACGCTGGCTCCCGGCTTAGCAGCTTTTGCGACTGCGGCAATGATTGCAGCAGGGTCGGGTACATGTTCTAACATTTCCATGCAAGTCACCACATCAAACTGCTCAGGATGCTCGTCAGCGAAAACTTCAGCGGGTATTTTTTGATAATCTACGCTGATTCCGCTTTCAAGGCTGTGAAGTTTAGCAACATTTAAAGGCTCTTGGCCCATATCAATGCCTGTCGCTTCTGCACCAAGCTTAGCCATACTCTCAGTTAAGATCCCGCCACCACATCCAACATCAAGTACTTTCTTCGAGAATAAGCCTGCACTTTTATCGTTGATGAAGTCCAACCTTAATGGGTTGATATCATGTAGCGGTTTAAATTCTCCTTCTGTATCCCACCATCTTTCAGCGATTTCTTCGAATTTTGCGATTTCTTGGTGGTCTACATTTTGATGTTCGGTCATAAAAAGCTTCCTCGTTTATCTGGGCGCATTGTATTGGCTATTTATAAAAATACCAGACATTTTACGACTGCAAATTGAATTTACCTGTGTTACTATCGGCAGCCGAATAAATAATAACTTAACCCTTTGTTGCTATTAGTGTGACACAAAAGGGCAAGACTCTGAAGGAAAGTGGTATCAAATGACTGATCTCGCCAATGAAATCCTCCCGGTCAATATTGAAGATGAATTGAAAAATTCATACCTTGATTACGCAATGAGCGTGATCGTAGGGCGTGCATTGCCAGACGTACGTGACGGACTGAAGCCAGTTCACCGTCGTGTACTTTTCGCAATGAACGAGCTACGAAATGACTGGAACAAACCTTATAAAAAATCAGCTCGTGTAGTCGGTGACGTCATCGGTAAATACCACCCTCATGGTGATAGTGCAGTATACGATACAATCGTACGTATGGCTCAGCCATTCTCTTTACGTTACATGCTTGTTGATGGTCAAGGTAACTTCGGTTCTGTCGATGGTGACTCGGCAGCTGCAATGCGTTATACCGAAGTGCGTATGGCAAAGATGTCTCATGAGCTTCTTGCTGACCTTGACAAAGAGACTGTCGACTACGTACCTAACTATGATGGCACAGAGCAGATCCCTGACGTGCTACCAACTAAAGTGCCAAATTTGTTAGTGAATGGTTCCTCAGGTATCGCAGTTGGTATGGCGACAAACATCCCGCCACATAACCTAACTGAAGTGATCAATGGTTGCTTAGCAATTATTCAAAACCCTGACATCACCATTGAAGAGCTAATGGAATATATTCCAGGCCCTGATTTCCCAACTGCGGCAATCATCAGTGGTAAAAAAGGCATCGAACAAGCCTATAAAACTGGCCGTGGTAAAGTTTATATCCGTGCTCGTGCAGAGATTGAGACTGACGAGAAAACGGGCAAAGAAACGATTATTGTCCATGAGATCCCTTACCAGGTTAACAAAGCGCGTCTTATCGAAAAAATTGCTGAGCTAGTAAAAGATAAGAAAGTGGAAGGTATCAGTGCATTACGCGATGAATCTGACAAAGACGGTATGCGTATTGTTATTGAAATTAAGCGTGGTGAAGTAGGCGAGGTTGTACTTAATAACCTATATGCTCAGACTCAGCTACAAACCGTGTTTGGTATGAACATGGTTGCACTTGATAACAATCAACCTAAGTGTTTCAACTTAAAAGAAATGCTAGAAGCGTTTGTTATTCACCGTCGCGAAGTTGTCACACGTCGTACAGTTTACGACTTACGTAAGGCAAGAGATAGAGCACATACGCTAGAAGGTCTTGCTATTGCACTGGCAAACATTGACCCAATTATTGAGCTAATTCGTAAGTCACCAACACCATCTGAAGCGAAAGCGGCATTAACAGCGCGTGCATGGGAGCTTGGTTCTGTTGCACCTATGCTTGAGCGTGCAGGTGAGCAAAATGTTGCAAGACCTGACTGGTTAGCAGATGAGCTTGGTATCAGAGATGGTCAATATTATCTTTCTGAACAACAAGCACAGGCAATTCTTGATTTACGTTTACACAAGCTTACAGGCTTAGAGCATGAGAAGATCTTAGGTGAATACCAAGAACTACTAGACTTAATTGCTGAGCTACTACACATTCTTTCATCACCTGAGCGTTTGATGGAAGTTATCCGTGATGAGTTGGTTGAAATCAAAGAAGTATATGGTGATGAGCGTCGCACGGAAATCACTGCCGCAGCACATGACATCAGCCTAGAAGACCTTATTAACGAAGAAGATGTTGTTGTAACACTCTCTCATGAAGGTTATGTGAAGTATCAGCCTCTATCTGACTACGAAGCACAGCGCCGTGGTGGTAAAGGTAAAGCGGCTACAAGAATGAAAGACGAAGATTTCATTGAGCGTCTACTTGTGGCTAATACACACGACACAATACTTTGTTTCTCGACAGCGGGTAGATTGTACTGGTTGAAAGTATATCAATTACCACTGGCATCAAGACAAGCGCGTGGTAAGCCAATTGTTAATTTATTGCCCCTTGAAGAAGATGAGCGTATCACAACGATTTTACCAGTTCGCGAATATGAAGAAGACAAGTATGTCTTAATGGCAACAGCCAATGGTACAGTGAAGAAAACACCACTGACTGCATACAGCCGCCAGCGTGCAAGTGGTATTATCGCAATCAACTTGAACGACGGTGATAACCTGATTGGTGCTGATATTACTGATGGCAGTAACGACATCATGTTATTTACTGACCACGGTAAAGTTGTTCGCTTTAATGAGAAACTACGTGACTCAGAAACAGGCGAAGTGAAACTTGACCCTGAAACAGGCGAAGAGATGTTGGCATTACGTCCGATGGGTCGTACAGCAACAGGTGTTCGTGGTATTAAGATGCCAGATGGCGTAAAAGTTGTTTCATTGATTGTGCCTAAAAATGATGGTGCTATTTTAACGGTAACAGAAAACGGCTATGGCAAGCGTACGCCATTGGATGAATACCCAGCGAAGAGCCGAGCGACACAAGGGGTTGTATCAATTAAGGTAACTGAGCGTAACGGTAACGTTGTTGGCGCAGTTCAAGTTGAAGACAACAATGAAATTATGCTTATCTCTAACCGAGGCACTTTGGTTAGAACGCGCGTAAATGAAGTCTCTACTGTAGGACGTAACACGCAAGGTGTTATATTGATCCGTACAATAGAAGATGAGCAAGTTGTCGGGCTTCAGCGCATCGAAGAAATTGAAGTAGATGAGATTGAAGATGCTGTTGTGGATGATGCTCAAGGTGAAGAAACACCACCGAGTGAACCAGAACAAGATTCTGAATAATTAAAAAAGCGGCTTAGGCCGCTTTTTTATTAAAAAAATTCAACCAAATTAAATAATTTGACCCAGAATTTTGTTTCATCTGACCCTGTATTTGATGTAAATTCATAGACTGAAGGTTTATTTTCGTGTCGCGTTGTATGAACAGCATTTTGCTGTTTCGCGGCACGTTTTATTTGGAATGAGGAAAATATGACTGTTTATAACTTTTGTGCAGGTCCAGCGATGTTGCCCCCTGCGGTAATGGAGAAAGCGCAAGCAGAGTTTATCAACTGGCAAGGTTTAGGTGTATCCGTAATGGAAATAAGCCACCGTTCCAAGCCGTTTCTTAAGTTGGCTGAAGAATGTGAAGCAAGCTTAAGAAGGTTGATGAATATCTCTGATGAATTTGAAGTGTTATTTATGCACGGTGGCGGCAGAGGCCATTTCTCAGCGGTGCCTTTGAACTTACATTTGGATAGTGCACCAGGTGTGTATGTTGAGAATGGTATTTGGTCAATTGGCGCAACGAAAGAAGGCGCAAAGTTTACGCAGGTAGAATCTCTTGATATTCGTACGGACAAAGAGGGTCAATTTGATATTTTACCGGTTTCAGATTGGTCACTACCTGAAAATGCATCTTTCATCCATTACTGCCCGAATGAAACCATAGATGGCATTGAAATCTTTGACGTGCCAAAACATCCAACAGCACCAATCGTTGCAGATATGTCTTCAATGATTTTATCCCGTGAAATTAATGTCGATGATTTTGATCTAATTTATGCTGGTGCACAAAAGAATATTGGCCCGTCAGGTTTGAGTATTGCAATTGTTCGTAAGTCTTTACTAGAAAGAGAAGGGTTACCGCGCCCTGCAATTTTAGATTACGCAATCGAAGCAAAGCAAAACAGCATGTACAATACACCACCAACATACGCTTGGTACTTAGCGGCTGAGGTATTTAAATACTTAGAGTCAATAGGTGGCGTGCCTGCAATGGAAAAACACAATAAAGAAAAAGCGGCATTGTTATACGATTATATTGATAGCTCTGATTTTTATTACAATAAAGTAGCGAGCACTTGTCGTTCATTAATGAATGTCCCGTTTTGGCTTAAAGATGATGCACTGAATGACATCTTCCTTGAGCAAGCAGAACAAAACGGTTTAATGGCGCTTGAAGGTCATCGTTTTGTCGGTGGTATGCGCGCAAGTATTTATAACGCAATGCCAATAGAGGGCATTGAAGCATTAATTGTATTCATGAAAAAATTTGCAGCGGAGCACAGCTGATGGAACAGTTACCTTTAAGACCAATAAAAAAAGTATCTGGCTCTGTGACCTTGCCAGGTTCAAAGAGCTTATCAAACCGTATTCTTTTACTTGCCGCTTTATGTGACGGAGTAACAGAAGTTCGCAATTTGTTAGACAGTGATGATATTCGCCATATGCTCGCCGCTTTAGATGTGATGGGTGTTAAGGTTGAATTGAATGATGACAAAACAATAGCGAAAGTACACGGTAACGGTGGCCACTTTAATACGCCTGAACAACCATTGTTTTTAGGTAATGCAGGTACAGCCTTTCGCCCTCTGACTGCAGTTTTAGCTGCGACAGAGGGAAAGTTCACATTGACTGGTGAGCCAAGAATGGAAGAGCGCCCAATTGGTCATCTTGTTGATGCACTTGATATATTAGGTGCTGATGTTACCTATCTGAAAAATGAACACTATCCGCCACTTGATATTGTTGGGAAAAAGCTTAAAGGCGGCACAGTTGAGATTGATGGCAGTATTTCAAGTCAATTTTTAACTGCGCTTCTGATGGCTGCACCATTATTTGATGGTGACAGTGAAATTAAGATCTCCGGCGAGCTAGTTTCTAAGCCTTACATTGATATTACATTAGGTGTAATGAAGCAGTTTGGTGTGAACGTAGAGCATGATAATTATCAAGTGTTTTATGTCAAAGGCCAACAGGGCTACACCTCACCAAGCAGTATTATGGTGGAAGGTGACGCTTCTTCTGCATCTTACTTTGTGGCAGCAGCAGCAATCGCAGGAGGCGAAATTGAAATAAATGGTGTTGGCAAAGCAAGTGTGCAAGGTGATATCGGTTTTGCACAAGTGATGGAGCAAGTTGGTGCTCAAATTGATTGGTTCGATGAAAAACTAGTCGTGAGAAAGGGTGAGTTGCAAGGTGTTGATATCGACGCCAATGCTATTCCTGATGCAGCGATGACGTTGGCTACAGTCGCACTGTTTGCGAAAGGTAAGACGGCTATTCGTAATATTTATAATTGGCGAGTGAAAGAAACCGATCGTTTATACGCAATGGCGACGGAGCTACGCAAAGTCGGTGCTGAAGTAGTTGAAGGTGAAGATTTCATTGAGATCACACCGCCGACAGAGTTCAAACAGGCTGAGATAGACACTTATAACGATCATCGAATTGCAATGTGTTTCTCAATGGTCGCTGTTGGTGGTCAAACAGTTACAATTAATGATCCTGGCTGCACAGCGAAAACTTTCCCTACCTACTTTGATGTGCTGTCCTCAATCTCGCAGCACTAGTCAGATTTAAGAGCGTGTTTTTCACACGCTCTCATACCTAATTAAGATACAAATTCGGCAATAGAACAAAAAGTTACATCTTGATAAGGATCTATTCATCAAACTTGCGTATAATAGGCGCCGATTTATATAAGGTGTGCATTTCAGGAGGTTTTAATGCAGGCTGCAATGCCCGTAATCACCGTAGACGGCCCAAGCGGATCTGGCAAAGGGACTGTTTGTCGTTTGTTGGCTGAGAAATTAAATTGGGATGTTTTAGACAGCGGTGCAATATACCGCGTTCTGTCTATTGCAGTGTTACATCATCAAATCGCACTGGATAATGAAGAGGCGTTGGTTCCTTTAGCTGCGAACCTTGACGTTCAATTTATGATTGATAGCACGTCTAAGAAATCTAGAATTGTGCTTGAAGGCGAAGATGTAACGAATACAATCCGCAATGAAGAAGTAGGGGCTACGGCTTCAAAAATAGCCATGCTTCCGCGAGTTAGAGAGGCACTTTTACGCAGACAGCGTGCATTTAGAACTGAGAATGGCCTTATTGCGGATGGTCGTGATATGGGCACAGTTGTTTTCCCATCAGCGGAATTAAAAATTTATCTTACTGCAAGTGCTGAAGAACGTGCTAAGAGACGCTTTAATGAGTTGAAGGATAAGGGGCTTGATGTTACACTTGAGGGCCTTTTAGAAGATATCAAAGCACGTGATGACCGTGATATGAATAGAAAAGTAGCGCCGCTAGTGCCTGCTGAAGATGCTATTCACATAGATACCACGACTTTAGATGCCGACCAAGTATATCAGCAAGTGCTTAAACTTGTTGATGAAGCTGTATTGTCAGGCAAACTTCCGAAAGTTAGCTAATTTATCATAGCACTGGCAAGGCCGCCGGTGTTTTTTTAACTACCCCATGCAGCATGGTCGCTTATTGGTACATTTATATATGAGACGTATTTAGTATGTCAGAAAATTTTGCGCAGTTATTTGAAGAAAGCCTAAAGGGTTTTGAAGCAGAGCAAGGCTCTATCGTTAAAGGTACAGTTATTTCAATCGAGAACAACATCGTTCTTGTTGACGCTGGCCTTAAGTCTGAAAGTGCAATCCCTGCAGAGCAATTCAAAAATGCTGCTGGTGAACTAGAAGTTGCTGTTGGCGACGAAGTAGACGTAGCACTAGACGCAATCGAAGACGGTTTCGGTGAAACTATCCTTTCTCGTGAGAAAGCGAAGCGTCACGAAGCTTGGATCCGTCTTGAGAAAGCATGTGAAGACCAAGAGACTGTTATCGGTATTATCAACGGTAAAGTTAAAGGTGGTTTCACTGTTGAAGTTGATTCAATCCGTGCTTTCCTACCTGGTTCACTTGTTGATGTTCGTCCTGTACGTGACACTGCTCACCTTGAAGGTAAAGAGCTTGAGTTCAAAGTAATCAAGCTTGACCAGAAGCGTAACAACGTTGTTGTTTCTCGTCGTGCAGTTATCGAATCTGAGAACTCACAAGAGCGTGAAGAGCTTCTTGCTAACCTTGTTGAAGGTCAAGAAGTTAAAGGTATCGTTAAAAACCTTACTGACTACGGTGCATTCGTAGATCTAGGTGGTGTTGACGGTCTACTTCACATCACTGACATGGCTTGGAAGCGCGTTAAGCACCCAAGTGAAATCGTAAATGTTGGTGACGAAATCGCTGTTAAAGTACTTAAGTTCGACAAAGAGAAGACTCGTGTTTCTCTAGGTCTTAAGCAACTTGGCGAAGATCCTTGGGCAGCAATCGCTGGTCGTTACCCAGAAGGCGCTAAGCTTACTGGTCGCGTTACAAACCTAACTGACTACGGTTGTTTCGTTGAGATCGAAGAAGGCGTTGAAGGTCTAGTACACGTTTCTGAAATGGACTGGACTAACAAGAACATCCACCCTTCAAAAGTTGTTTCACTAGGTGACACTGTTGAAGTTATGGTTCTTGAAATTGACGAAGAACGTCGTCGTATTTCTCTAGGTCTTAAGCAGTGTAAAGCTAACCCTTGGCAGGAATTTGCTCGTCTACAGAACAAAGGCGACCAAGTTACTGGTAAGATCAAGTCAATCACTGACTTCGGTATCTTCATCGGTCTTGACGGCGGCATCGACGGTCTTGTACACCTTTCTGACATCTCTTGGAACACTCCAGGCGAAGAAGCTGTACGTGAGTACAAGAAAGGCGACGAGATCACTGCAATCGTTCTTCAAGTTGACCCAGAGCGTGAGCGTATCTCACTAGGCGTTAAGCAAATCGAAGCTGATCCTTTCAATAACTACCTAGACGCAAACAAAAAAGGTGCTATTGTTAAAGGTAAAGTGACTGAAGTTGACGCGAAAGGCGCAACTGTAGAGCTTGCTGAAGGTGTTGAAGGTTACATCCGTGTAGCTGACATCGCTCAAGAGCGCGTTGAAGATGCAACTTCTGTTGTTTCTGAAGGTGACGAAGTAGAAGCTAAGTTTGTAGGTGTTGACCGTAAGAACCGTGCGATCAGCCTATCTGTTAAAGCTATCTTCGAAGCTGAAGAGAAAGAAGCTCTAGAGAAGCTTAAGAAAGAAGAGCCAGCGTTCGAAAACGCAATGGCAGCTGCTTTCAAAAATGCTCAAAAAGACTAATTCTTAAGTCTAATCAAGAAGGGCACTTTAGCCCTTCTTTTTTTATTTAAAGGAAACGTTATGACAAAGTCTGAATTAATAGAAAAACTTGCTGAACAGCATGCACATGTTCCTGTAAAAGACGTAGAAAATGCAGTAAAAGAAGTTTTAGAACAAATGGCGGGTTCACTATCTGGCTCTGATAGAATTGAAATCCGTGGCTTTGGCAGTTTCTCTCTGCACTACCGCTCTCCTAGAACTGGTCGCAACCCTAAAACAGGCGAAACAGTAGAGTTGGATGGCAAATATGTTCCACACTTTAAGCCTGGCAAAGAATTAAGAGATCGCGTTAACGCTAGTCTCGAAGGGTAATTGGAGATACCTAATTTGGTTCGAGTTGTTAAAAAGGGACTACTTTTAGTGTTGCTTTTAGTGGCGTTTGTAGTAGGCACACAGAATCCGAATGTTGTTGAAGTAAACTTTATCGTTGCAAGTGCCGAAATGCCGTTAGCGACACTGCTGAGCTTATGTCTGTTTTCAGGTATAATTCTTGGTGTTTTGTTTAACTTAAGTTCAATCGTAAGGTTAAAACAAAAGAATCGTCAGTTACATAAAACGAATAATTTATTGTTGAATAAAGATCAAAGCCAGTCATGATCGAGCTTTTGTTCTTGCTGCTTCCTGTTGCCGCTGCTTATGGCTATGTAATGGGAAAGAACAGTGCTAAAAATTTGGCACATGAGCAAAATAGAAAAATCACATCCGAATATAGTAAAGGCCTGAAATTCTTACTTGATAGAGAAGAAGATCAGGGTCTTGAACATCTAATACAGCTGCTAGAAGTGTCAGCTGATTCAGTAGAGCACTATTTGACTCTCGCTACCTTATTTAGAAAGCGCGGTGAACTCGATAGAGCGATCAAAATTCATGAGTTACTTATAGAACAGCCCAATCTAGATATAGAATTGGTCAAGTCCTGCAGGCTGGAATTAGCAAAAGATTATATAATGGCAGGGTTATTAGATGGGGCAGAATCAAATTTAGTCGTTTTAGTTAAAGCAGGTTTTGAAGATGCTTTGGAGCCCATGATCCAGCTTTATTCGCAAACGAGAGACTGGCAAAAAGGTGTAAATATGTACGAAGCATATTCTGACCTATTTTCCGATAAGGCCAGTTGTGCTGCGATTGCGAATTTTTATTGTGAAGTTGCAATTGAATCAAAGGATATCAAATTTTTTGAACAAGCGACGAAGCTCAATCATCAAGCTATCAGACCTTTATATGAGTTAGGCCTTGATGCACATGGCCGTCAAGATAATGTAAAAGCAATTTATTATTGGCGCAAACTGACCTCTGAATTTCCTCAAATCGCACCTCTTATTATTAACGATCTTCAAACCTGCTATGAGAGCTTGAATATCTCGGAAGAGTTTTATGGCTTGGTAGGGGAATTACTCCCGAATGCCGGCGTAACAATAAAAATAAAGCATTGTCAGGGGCTAGTAGAGTCCGGAAAAGTAACAGAAGCGATAGTATTTCTAACTGACAGCTTAAAGAGAGAGCCGTCAATAAGAGGGTTCAGCTATTTACTGCAACTTTTGAGTGCCAAAAATGTAAGAATTCAAGATGTATTGGAAGAGATTGATAACCTCGTTACATCTTACATATCCACTAAGCCCGATTATCAATGCAATAAATGTGGCTTTACCAGCCATAAACTATACTGGTTATGCCCATCGTGTAAAACGTGGGAGTCTGTTGTACCTAGTCGGGGTTTAGATGGTTATTAATATTGTATGTGATTCTTTTAAAAGAAAATTAAGGTAATTATGTCAAATATTGAACAAAAGAAAGTGCTAATTGCATTAGATTATGACAACGAGAGTGCGGCTTTAGCATTTGTGTCTCAGCTTTCACCAGATGAGTGTCGTTTAAAAGTAGGTAAAGAGATGTTTACTTACTTTGGCCCTCAGTTTGTTAAAAAGCTAGTAGATCTAGGATTTGACGTATTCCTTGACCTGAAATTTCATGATATCCCAAATACGGTTGCAAAAGCAGTCACTGCTGCTGCGGAGTTAGGCGTATGGATGGTCAATGTGCACGCTAGTGGCGGTACTGAAATGATGTCAAAAGCCAAAGAAGCGTTAAGTAAATATGGTGATAAGGCGCCGTTGCTTATTGCTGTTACTGTTTTGACAAGTATGGACCAAGCTCAGCTTAGCAAATTGGGTATTGATAAAACACCACAGGAGCAGGTGCTTTACTTGGCAAAACTGGCTAAAGAGTCAGGGTTGGATGGGGTAGTGTGTTCAGCGCAAGAAGCGGAGACATTAAAAGCACAGCTTGGTAATGAATTTAAGCTTATTACTCCGGGGATCCGACCTGCTGGTAGTGATGCGGGTGACCAAAAGCGCATTATGACCCCTGCTAAAGCTATCGAAGCTGGCAGTGACTATCTAGTGATTGGCAGACCGATCACTAAAGCCGAAGATCCTGCAAAAGCACTGAGAGATATAAACGCAAGTATTTCTTAATTGAATACTCGTTAGGCCTGTCCTAGGCCTAACGAGTCTCAATCTCTCGTCATCAATGCTCACCACTATATTCGTTATATATTTTTTAAATCTAGATTGATGTTTGATGCGTACAAATGTGCTTAATAACCATTTGTAAGGCAGGGTTAAACAAGCGTCATGAGTAAAGCTCTATACTGGTTTACCGACGATTTGAGGCTTCAAGATAATTTGGCACTCAATTCCACTCTTTATGCATCTAGCAGCATTATGTTTATTTATGTTCTAGATGAATCTCTATTTTCGGCAACAAATTTTGATCATGTACATCTAGGTGAAAAGCGACTTAAATTTATTCAACAGTCGCTGCTTGATTTGTCTGAGCAACTACAGCAATTAGGTTATGAGCTATATGTGCTCAAAGGACATAGTAGAGAAGTCATAAATCATGTGATTACCCAAAAGGGGATTGAAGTTGTCGGCAGTCACTTAGGTTGTGGCTATGACGAGAGAACGACCTTTGAGTATATAAAATCAGACAATAGTAACGTTCGATTTATACACCAGCACAATAATTTGTTGTTTGGTCCACAGCAGCTTGAAGACAAAGATTTGAGTGGCTCTTTTTCAAAATTCAGGAAAAAAGCGGATAAACTCACGGTCTCTTCGAGCGTTGAAGAAACGTTCTCAGAGACTTTGCCTTTGCCCTTAGCTATAGACAGTACTGTGATAGAGAAGTATATGTTCAAACTAGACGGCTCAATACCTAGCGATGAAAGTCTGATTCAAGGTGGTGAGAAAGTGGCGCTTGATTACTTAGAAGAATACTTTTCTACACAAAGTGCATCGTCATACAAAATGACTCGAAATGCATTAGATGGAAAGTATAACTCTACGCAATTTAGCCCGTATTTGTCCGTTGGTAATATCTCACCAAGACAGATCATTAATAGGCTCGATATGTATGAGCAGCAGCACGGTGCAAATGACTCTACTTATTGGATCCGCTTTGAATTGATGTGGCGGGATTTTTTTCATCACAAAGCGATTCAAAAAGGGAGTAGTTTATTTAAGTTTGCAGGAGAAAAAGGCGCTCGTCCCTTAACAACTTATTACCCACAGCGATTCAAACGTTGGTGCAATGGAGCGACTCAGTTTCCACTTGTCAATGCATGTATGAGAGAGTTGAACGAAACTGGGTTTATGTCGAATCGCGGCAGACAAATTGTCGCAAGTTGCTTGGTTAATGAACTACAAGTTGATTGGCGCTATGGTGCAGCTTATTTTCAACAACAGTTGATTGATTATGATGTCGCCTCTAATTGGGGAAACTGGCAATATATCGCAGGAGTCGGTGATGACCCGAGAGGCGGACGACATTTCAATATTGAAAAGCAGGCGCAGATGTATGACCCCGATGGCGCATTTCAAGAAAAGTGGTCTAGTCATGCCAACATATTCAGTGAAGACGTTGATATGGTCGATTGGCCTGTAATGAGTGAAAAGCATGGCCATTAGCGTTGTCTGGTTAAAAAGGGACTTGCGTTTACAAGACCATGCAGCACTGTATAAGGCGACAAAAACAAATAAACAAGTGCTTTTATTGTATTGCTTTGAGCCGATCATGATAAAAGATGAACACACTTCTCGTCGTCATCTTAGATTTATATCCCAATCTCTCGAAGATATTTCAGAGCGAATAGATTCTGACAGTCTCTATTGTGCCTATGGGAGTATCATTGATGTGCTTGAGCAGATCAACCAAGAGGTTGGTATAGATGCATTGTACTCCCATCAAGAAATAGGGCTTGGCTTCACTTTTGAAAGAGATAAGCTCGTCGCAGCTTGGTGTAAAAAATTTGGTATAAATTGGGAAGAGTTCCCACAAGGCGCTGTGATCAGAGGACTTAAAGCAAGAACTAGTTGGGACAAAAACTGGCAAACCGTGATGCGTGAAGACACACTCGATATTGATTGCGCCGAGGTTAATTGGTTTCCAATTGGCGCACACTTTTCCATGCGCGTTGATATTAAGCGGTTTCAGTATGAAACTGAGGCTGTGCATTTTCAGCAAGGTGGTGAGACGCTGGCCTGGCGGGTTATTGAGTCATTTTTTTATGAGAGGGGCAAAGAGTATGCGTTTTCTTTATCAAGCCCAGAAAAATCTCAGCAACATTGCTCTCGGATATCTGCTCATCTCGCTTGGGGCAACGTGAGTCTGCGGCAAGTATATCAAACAGTCTTGGCCAATTGGAAAAAACCGCATTGGCGGCGCTCACTTGTTGCTTTTACGTCAAGGTTGCATTGGCATTGCCACTTTATGCAAAAATTTGAAAGTGAATGTGATATGGAGTTCAGGTGCGTTAATCGTGCCTATGAAGGCATGCCAAGGGTAAAGGGAGGTGAAGCTGCTGTTCGTCTAAAAGCATGGCAAGAAGGGAACACAGGTGTGCCTATGGTTGATGCGTGCATGCGCAGTTTGATAAAAACTGGGTATCTGAACTTTAGAATGCGCGCTATGTTGGTGAGTTTTTTATGTCACCACTTGGAGCTTGATTGGCGTGAAGGTGTTACCCACCTTGCTAAATTGTTTTTAGATTTTGAACCTGGGATCCACTACAGTCAGTTTCAGATGCAAGCTGGGGTAACAGGGATAAATACGATCCGTATTTATAACCCGGTTAAGCAAGGTGAAGATAAAGATCCAGAAGGTGTATTTGTGAAAAAGTGGGTACCTGAATTAGAAAATATACCAGCACCCCTTGTGCATGCACCATGGGATTTAACAGACATGGAGCAAATGATGTATGGCATTGAGCTTGGTGTCGATTATCCAAATCCTATCGTAGATTTAAAAGAAAGTTACACTCGCGCTCAAGCACTTATGTGGCATTGGAAAAAGCGAGAGGATGTAGCCATTGAAGCCAAGCGTGTTTTGGCAATACATGTAAGGTAAACACAGTGCATAAAAAAGTAAATTTACCCAGCAAAGTATGTGTTACATGCAAGCGCCCATTCACTTGGCGAAAAAAGTGGGAAAGGGACTGGGCTCACGTCAAATATTGTTCTAAGCGCTGTGCTTCAAACCGTCACAAAGAGAGTCAATAAAATATGTCTCAAACTTATCAAACACTTCGCTTAATTCTGGGCGATCAGCTTAATGCAGGTCATAGTTGGTACAATACCAAAGATGAAGGCACCTTGTATGTGATTGCTGAACTGAATCAGGAAACCAGTTATGTAAAGCACCATGTTCAAAAGGTATGTGCATTTTTTGCGGCGATGAAAGCATTTTCGGTTGCACTGCAAAAAGCGGGGCATAACGTGAGTCATTTAACGCTGGATGATACTCACCAATTTGCAACATTACCCGAACTACTCAATAGCTTGATAGCAAAATATGGCATAGCAAAATTTGAATATCAATTGCCAGATGAGTATCGGCTTAGAGATCAACTAAGTACTTTTTGTGCACAAATAGACATCGATAGCGGTGCCTATGAATCTGAGCATTTTTATTTATCAGATAGCGAGCTTTCCAGTTATTTTAGTGCCGGTAAAAAGCATAGATTAGAAGCGTTCTACCGTAAGATGCGAGTTAGGTTCAATATTTTGATGGATGGCTCTACTCCCTTTGGTGGAGAGTGGAACTTTGACAGCAATAACAGAAACAAACTCAAACAAAAAGATCTTTCGGAAATACCTGAGCCGCTGGTTTTTGCAAATGATGTAAGTGATGTATGGGAAAGGTTGCAAAGGCATCAGGTAAGTACTTTTGGCATATATGAAGCCAACAGCCTCTGGCCGATAACCAGAGCGCAAGCAAAAGAGTTATTACGCTCATTTTGCGAGACGCAGTTACCCAAGTTTGGATTTTTTCAAGACGCGATGACTTGTAAAGCAGATGATATGTATACAAAAAAACAATGGAGTTTGTATCACTCAAGGCTTTCTTTTGCGCTCAATAGTAAAATTATCAGTCCTCAGTTTGTGGTTGATACGGTTGTTGCCTATTTTGTGCAACATCAGCAGGAAATAGATATTGCGCAAGTAGAGGGCTTTGTCAGGCAAATCATTGGTTGGAGAGAGTTTGTTCGTGGGATCTACTGGGTAAACATGCCGCAATACGCTGAACTCAATGAGTTAGATGCAAAACGAGATTTACCTGACTGGTTTTGGAATGGCAAGACGCATATGAATTGTCAAAAGCATGCAGTAAAGCAGTCTCTTGATTATGCATATGCCCATCATATTCAACGTTTAATGGTAACAGGGAACTTTTGCCTGATTGCTGGTATTGACCCAAGGCAGGTTGATGATTGGTATTTGGGTGTTTATATCGACGCGATTGAATGGGTTGAAATGCCAAACACTCGAGGTATGAGTCAATTTGCAGATGGCGGCATAGTTGGTTCAAAAGCTTATGCAGCCAGTGGAAACTACGTGAACAAAATGAGTGACTATTGCTCAGACTGCCAATATGATATCAAGTCCGTTGCTGGTGACAATGCATGCCCGTTGAATTCACTCTATTGGCACTTTATGGACACGCATGAAGGCAAGTTTTCTTCTAACCCTCGTAATCGTATGGTATATGCCAATTGGCGTAAAAAAGCCCCTGAGCAAAGGGCGTTAATCATGGAACAAGCGGCATACTACCTTGATAACCTTAATAAACTGTAATTATTGGTGTTCAAAGTAAATGCGATAAGTACTGGACCAAATAGGGTAGTCAACATCAGTGGTGTAGCAAATAAAATCATCAGCAGCTATACCACTGACATTGAGTAGATACCTAAGCTTATTTTTTTGTTCTTCCAAAAGTTGACTGTGAGCAAAGTCATTTTCAAGAGGTGTTATTTTGAGTTCGGGAAACTCAGGAAAACGCTCAGTCCAAAGGTCACTTGCCTTTAATTTGCCTTCTTCAACTTTTTGATTACTGTGATAGCAACCGATATTGACAGTACTACATTTGTCTATTTGCTTTTCAAGTAAAACAAGCATAGTGAGCTTTTTTACTGGGTTTTTAATCGATAGGCTGGTTGAGCTGCATGGACTGTTTCGATCCAAGGGATTGACGACTTCGTCTGGGTTGTTAAATACAAAAGTGACATCGCTATTTTGGCTTGGCAAAGGGTCGAACACCAATCCAGAATTACTGGGTGAATAGGTACTAAATGCATTTAAAAAGCCAGAACTTGAAAGCTCTTTTGAAACACCCAGTGTGAACTCATTGGGCTTGAGGGCACTATTTGCTGTGATTTCGACTGGGCCATTGAAATGTTCAGGGTGAGGGTGAGTGTAAAACTGAACGAATGGCACAGCGCCAACAAGCCTATTTATACCTGACTTACTGATAAGTGCAACTTCTTGTAAATAGCTTGGATCGTTCTTATTTTCACGCAAAATATAGATGCAAAAAACCTCTTCAACACTGAATTTTAACAAAGCTTTAGCGGCGTGATAGAGCTGGGCTTTATGCTCTGACCCTTCTGACAGTACTTCAATATTCTTAGGCTCTTTAATCAAGCGCTTCAGGTCTGCATGGCTTTTAGCGTTGTTTTCTATACACTGAGCAAATAAGTCTACGACTTGATTAACTTGGCTTATCAAAGCTGAGGGTAGTAGGGGAGAGAGCTTGTCAGAGAGTAGCTGCAATGCTTGTAAGCCGGGTAGTTCAACCAAAACTTGTAAGCCATTATTGGCCTTGCAGGCTGCAAAAAATCTTTGGCTGTTTGAACGATTATAATCTAAATGCTTTGCGAAACCGCCAATCGTGTGAGCATGTTCAGGTAAAGCATGACTGACAGCTAAAAAGGTTTTTTGGATCCGCTCACCTAAGCGGGTTAATTCTGTTCGATTGTGTTGATTAAGTCCCATGCTCTCATTTGAGGTAATTTTTTGATATCAGATTACATGGGACTTAGCTGCTTTAAAAGTAAAATTTACATTTTACTATCAGTTTGTTAATTGCAAGGTTGGATCCGTGTCCAAGGTCCCCAGTCATCAGAGTTTGCAGGGTTTTCTCCTTGAACCCACCAATTTGCTTCATAAATCACATTGTCATGAGCAACCCGATCACCTTTGAAGTACACTTTTTCAGCCGACCAACTGGGCAAACCATTACAACCGCCAGAAACTTCTCCTACAGTAACAACTTTGTTTGACGTTGCAGATTGTCCTTGGCTATTTTTTGCTGTAAGCGTAATAGTGTATTGCCCCTTTACTGCATAGGTGTGCGTTGGAGAGGCAGCTGAACTCGTTTTACCATCACCAAAACTCCAAGAGTAGGACACTGCACCTGTACTTTGGTTTTGCAATGAAACCGTTAAATTGTTTTTAGTAATGGTAAAGCTTGCAACTGGCACTGGATCAGATGAGCCGTCGCAGTCACTGTCTTTACGCCAAACATTGCTATATAAATCTGGCTGCGCACCTTGAGACCACCAAATTGCCTCATATACAACACCATTGAATGTCACTTTGTCGCCAGGTGAATAACTTTTCGTTGCTAACCAGTTTTCTCCACAGCTAGGCGGTGTTCCGACACGGACTACCTGAGAAGTACTATTGGTTTGCCCTTTTGTGTCAGTGACAGTTAAAGTGACGTTAAACTCTCCGTTCGAATTGTAGTCATGACTCGGGTTTTCGGCGTTTGAAGAAGCGTTGCCTTGGCCAAAACTCCAATCAAATTGAGCAATTCCTTTGTCATCAGTTGAAGTACTGGTGAAGTTAACCGCTGTACCATTGACGCTATATCTAAAATTAGCGACAGGTGGTTTGTCATTTGGAATATCAATAATGCCCGTTTTTTGCTTAATCCAATCTAAATAGCTGGTGGTACGAGTAAAGGCAGTAGCTCCCTGACAGGCAATTCCCCAACTGACAGTACCAATGCTATAAAAGTCACTTCCGACGCGCACAGCATAGGGGCCGCCACTATCGCCATTACATGCTGAACGACCACCTTCACCACCGCCGCATATGACAGAGCCAGGAATAGAAAAGTTAAGTAAAGAGCTACAACTATTGTTGCTAATGACTGGTAGTTCGGCTTCACGTAAAACATCGCTAGGTCTGCCTCGGTTTGAGGTTAAACCCCAACCAGATACTGTGACATAAGCGCCAACATTTGCATATTGTGACTCGATTGCTGCGGTTGGTAACTTTGCGGGTGTATATTGATTGGGGGCAGGCGAGGCGAGTTTCAACAAAGCAATGTCATACCCTGAGCGGATCCCATTAGCACCGCGCCATCTTTCATGATTTATAATCTGAGATACTCTAATTGTTTGGCCATCACCACGGCTGATTGAGTGTGCACCGACTCGTACTGTTAAACTTGATGTAGATGCGCTGTCCAAGCAGTGGGCTGCTGTTAATACCCAATCCGGACTGATCAGTGTGCCGCCACAGCCTTGGCGACCATTCATCATTAGAGCGACTTGATATGGTCTTGAATATGCAGGTGTTTCAATTCCTCCAACGACATTCGGTTGAACATCGGTCGGCGGTGTGGCATATGCATTTAATGCGGCGACTGTGAGTGCAGATAATAATAAGTTAACCTTTTTCATGATGTATCTTTTCCTTCATATGCTCGAAATTGAGCCTTTATATGAATAATCTGAGATACACCTTACTTTCAAGTGGTGGTTGAAAAATCATCAGTGGTAAGACCATGTGCTTTTTTGGGAATAAAATACAACTTAAGTAACACTAACAGCACTTTGTGTGTAACAATAATTTTACAAAGGGGAGTGTTGAAAAGTTGAATAAAAAAAGCGAGCCTGTATGCTCGCTTTAGACCTAGGGGAAGGAAGTGTTAGAAATTGTATCTAGCAGAAAGCTTCCAGTTTCTTGGTTCACCCCAATTTACATAGCCTTGAGAAGTTGAAATGGCATCGTAATATTTTTTGTCGAATAAATTGTCAATATTCAAAGATAAGCTCAGATTGTCAGACACATCGTATCGCGCCATTAAATTAAATAAGGCAACTGAACCATGCGTACGGATTTCGTCGACTTCAATAGGGGACACTTCTTGCCATCTATTTAGGCCGTAATCTAAATTACCTGAAGGACGTGTACTGTTTACCCAGTAGCTATCTTTCCAGTTTACACCTATGCCAACTGTTAAGTTTTCAATTAGATCGGTCGGTTGATAAGTCGTATAAATATTTATTAGCTGTTCAGGGACTTCACTATTAAGCTGTGAACCGTGCTCATCTTCAGATCTTGCATATGAATAGCCTGCATATACATTAAAACCTGGATGGACTTCACCACTTAGCTCAAATTCAAAGCCACTTGTTTGCGTTTCATCTATCAGCATAGTGATAGTGTTGCCATTGGGCGTTAGTTGCCGAGAAAAAGCAGGATCTGCTTTTGCAACATTATTTTTATTACTTTCGAAGATAGCGAATGAAAAGTTAAGTAAGCCAATTTCAGCTTTTAAACCGGCTTCTATACTTTCGCCAACAATTGGAGATTGTAGGTTGTCATCTTTGTCATATGCGTTCTGAGGTTCAAATGCATCGGTATAACTTGCATACAAGCTAAATTCGTCGTTGATATCGTAGATAAGGCCGGCATATGGTGTTAATTCATTACTTACCTCGTAACTACCTTTTATATTCTGGGCAAATAACTGTGTTCGTCGGTTAGTTCGATAATCGACAACTTCCCAATCAGTTGCTCTAACGCCAATAATAGATTTTAAATTATCGGTTAGGGACAAACGAGTAGCGACGTAAAAACCGCTGCTTTCATGATTTGTTGTATAATTTGCAGTATCTATGTGCTGATAGGCGTAACGCGGTAAGTCACCGGTCCAATCGAAATAGTTAATATTATTAATAGAAATATCGCGTTGACCATCTGTTTTGTTATAACCAATACGTTCTCTATCAAACATATTAAATCCGACAATTAAATCATGTTCTCTACCTAAGAGATCAAAGCCGCCTTGCAAGTTAATATCAAATGTCTTTTGAGTGTCTTTAGAATCACTAATTACAAAGTTATAACCATGACCAACTTCAGGGTTGACTGATCCATCTTTCGCGTAAAAGTCGTTTGTCCAAACGAAGAACAGGTTACCACCTTCCATTTCTATGGTGTTATACGTTGCGATTGTGTTTAGTTGCCATCCATTATCAAAACCGTGGTTTAAACTAGCAAAAATTGTGTTTTCTTCTAGGGGCCATGAACTGTATTTGGCGGCAAGCCCTGTTGAACCTCTTTCTAGGTTCATTAATGAACCATCGATGAAATAATAAGGTGTTGCGTGAGAGTTCATCGCACCTAATGACTCGGTATCTGCAAACTCATACCCGACTCGTAATAAAGTTGACTCTGTAACATCTGCTTCAGCAGTCATATAAACGGATGTTTTTTCTTGACTATATCTATCAATAAACGAGTCTCTATCGAAATGCGCTGCTGCTACCCTTGCGCGAATACTGCCATCACTATTTAGAGGTGTTGAAACATCGAGTTCAACGCGGTTATTGTTCCAGCGTCCTGTTGTAATCCCAACATGACCATCCAGCTCTTTACTGATGGCGCGTTTACGGACAAGGTTAACAGTGGCTGTAGGAGAACCTACACCAGTCATTAAGCCGTTTGCACCTCGGAGGATTTCCACACGTTCATAAGCAATTGCATCTCCATTTACATCAGAGCGGCGACCGCCAGGAAATTGTTGAACACCGTCAACTTGAACTAAGTTGATTCTTTCACCACGGGCGACGAAAAACGGTCTATCTTGGCCTCGCGAAGAGCTTGCATAAACGCCAGTTGTATGTTGTAAAATATCCTTGATATTTACTGATTTCCAATCTTCTAATTGCTGCTGTGTTATCACTGAAACTGACTGAGGAGTCTCTTTCAGTGACAAAATCATTTTAGTTGCCGATTTTGTGGCTGCATCTGAATAATTACCCGTCGTTGAGGCTGTGACGTAAATATGCTCAATTTCATTTGCTGTTTTAGAACCGTCTGGCGCAGATTTAGCAAGCGCTTGAGTGCCTGTTAAAGCGGTAACTAAAGCAACAGTAAGCGGTGTTAAGCGAAGAGACTTAGAAGAGTGAAAAGTAGTAGAGTTGTCCATAAAATCCTATCCAAAGAACAAATAAATGTCATTAACCAATTTGATACAACGGGTCATTGAGCAAAGAGAATTACAATAGTTCTCTGTACCAAATATAGTGTTAAATGATAACGGTTTGCATTATCGTTAAGTTTGTTTTTAAGTCAAGTTGAATCAGGTGTGATGGCATGATTATTTGTCATATATTAAATCTTTCATTTAACAGTTGGTTTTTATGTAAATTTTAACTGCGTAGAAATGTCTAATCTCGATGTCGCTTTTTATATCTATCACTGATAGCGCAAAAATAGGCTTTGCAAGCAAGGTTAGTGCGAGTATTTAAATGTCACAAAAGTAGCAAAATAATTCATCATCTCTTGGTTGTTTTTTAATCTGCGTTTGTTAGTCTAGTAAGTCTTAGTGTGGATGTACCTAGTTTGTTACCTGTGAATAAATATAAGAAGATAGGTTATGGGAGATTTATTTCTAAAGAGACGAGAGAATTGGTGGGTCTGGATAACTTGGGGGGTAGTGGGATGTATTATTTGCCACTATTTATTAAGTAATGTTAGTAATGCTTGGTTGTCGCTTAGTTCACCCGCTGTTTTACTTGTAGTCCTTACTGCTTGGATGAATTTTAATAAACGCTTTGATTTTTTAGCTGCTTTAAAAATATTTATAGTTGTTGCGTCTATTTCAGTTATTCCATTGTTGGCGAAAAAAATCAGCGGTTGGGACGAAGTTATTCATATCGCGGTTGACTCCGGCTCTGTATTTTTATGTATTGTATTAGTCAGTGTTATTTGTGCGCTATTGGCAAGGCGGCCTAAACAGTATTACTGAATTAAAAATTGAAAACTATTGCGCAAACTTCAAAAAATACTTTACATATTTATGAATACTCTTTATTATGCGCGCCAACAACGGAGAGATGGCTGAGTGGTTGAAAGCACCGGTCTTGAAAACCGGCATACGTTAATAGCGTATCTAGGGTTCAAATCCCTATCTCTCCGCCACCTCATTCCCAAAACCGCCTAACGGCGGTTTTTTTCGTTTGGAGAATTCAATGACTCAAGATGTTGTTAAACATTGTTCATTATGGGTTGTCTTTAGCTTCTTTTATTTAAGTGGACTGCAAATGGCTGTGATTATGTCAATTGATGGTCAACCGCAGCCAACCATTTGGAAAACGTTGTTTTATACCTTCTTGTATAATGCGCTTATAGGACACCTCATAACTAAATACGAAAAGTTATGGCCATTTTTAGCTTCAATCGTTATATCTCTATTTGGTGTTGTTGGTTTTGGTGTCTATTTCGACGATAAATTAGCAGGCTATAGTAATGAGTTAATCATTGGTTTAGTTTTATCTCTGCCTTTTGCTACCTTCTTGGTAAAACAATTAAAATCAAAAAGTTTAGAGAATAACGCCTAAGGTATTATAAATAGGGCGTGTATTTGCTTAGCGCCCTATAAGTTACCTGTTGTCTATGCTACACTGCGCGTCCTTTTAGAATGATAAATAAAGTGAATTTATATGTCAGATTTATTCAACACAGACGCTGGTAAAGCGAGCTACGGTATTGGTCTTCAAATGGGTGAGCAATTAAAAGCGAACCCTTTCGAAGGTCTTGACTTAAACGCAGTTTTCGAAGGTATGAAAGACGCTTACACTGGCGGTGAATTCCGCGTTGAGATCCCAGAGATCCAAGCTGCTTTCGAGAAAATCAACAGCGAAATTCAAGCACGTCGTGAAGAAGAAGCTAAAGTTCTAGCTGCTGAAGGTACTGCTTTCTTAGAAGAAAACGCGAAGCGTGCAGAAGTAACAGTAACTGAGTCTGGTCTACAGTACGAAGTTGTAGCTACTGGTGAAGGTGACAAGCCTTCTGCTGAGTCAACAGTTCGTGTTCATTACCACGGTACGCTAATCAATGGTACAGTGTT
This sequence comes from Pseudoalteromonas umbrosa, assembly GCF_030125375.1. Classification (GTDB taxonomy): domain Bacteria; phylum Pseudomonadota; class Gammaproteobacteria; order Enterobacterales; family Alteromonadaceae; genus Pseudoalteromonas; species Pseudoalteromonas umbrosa. The sequence continues at coordinate 734,622 of NZ_JASJUU010000001.1, forward strand.
CGATAGTTCATATGACCGTGGTCAGCCTGCTGAATTCCCAGTAAATGGCGTTATCAAAGGTTGGACAGAAGCACTTCAGCTTATGAATGCTGGTACTAAGTTACGTCTATACATCCCACACGACCTAGCATACGGTGAGCGTGGTGCAGGCGCATCTATCGCACCTTACTCAACACTTATCTTTGATGTTGAGCTTTTAGAGATCCTATAATTTAGGCTATCTTTAAAGTTGCATGCTCAGTTCGCGCTGAGCATGCATATTCCTACTGATCAAAAAACTCATAAAGCTCTGAAAGCGTCGTCTTCCTTTCATTATTTTCAACCAAAAACTCCATACCATAATAGGTATATTCGTGGTTTTTCTCTTCTTTTCTAACAACTCGTGCTGAAATCTTCATTGGAGACTGACTCATATATTCTTTGTAATTTTTTCTTGGTAAGTACATTATCAGTGTTAAATTTGTATCAATATCGAGTTCTTGGTTTAATTGTTTACTTAATGTGACGCCACAGCCAACGCAGCTAAGCTCACGAGTAATTGTTGAATAGTCCTTATCCTCACAGATAATCTTAATTTTAATTTTTGCTTCAAGTCTGTCAGAGCGTCTTTTTTCATGGCGCTTTTGAATCGCGTCTTTATCTTCGTCAAAGTGAAAGCCATCCATCAAATTGTTTACTAGCTCTGATGTTTGATAAAGGTCAGCACCAATCATAGAGACCATTTGTGCTTTTTCGGCATTTTGCTGAAGGGAAGAAAACAAGTGCTGTAGCTTGAGTTGCATTTCATGCATTTGATGACTCTGCTGCTCAGAGCGGTTGGCTATTTGATCATTTGCCGAGATAATACTGTCGATAGTATTGGTCATTGCTCTTAAGGCTTGACCACTTTCATCTGAGCGCTGCTTACTGACATCAACTTGATGAATAATATCTGTCATTAAACGCGTAACATCGACGACTTTATGCGTGAGCTGAGAAATAACGCCTCTGATTTCATCAGTTGAGTTTGCTGTTCTTTGCGCCAAATTTCTAACTTCATCGGCGACGACTGCAAAACCACGGCCTTGCTCGCCAGCTCTAGCTGCTTCGATGGCTGCGTTGAGTGCAATTAACGCAGTTTGATCGGCAACGGTCGAGATTGCATCTGTAACAGACTCAATTTGTTCACTGGCCGATTTAAGCTCCTCAACGCCTGCAGATGCGAGAGTAACAACTTCAACCGTTCTTACCATTTCATTTAAGTTACTCTCAACAGCTTGTATGCCTGTATCTGCTTCTGTTTTGGCTTGTTCTAGTACAGTTTGGCTTTGCTCAATGGCCTGCCCAGACTCCACCAATAAATCCATAAATGACTCGATGACTCGCATTACTTCTGAGTAGCTCGCATTTTCATTTTTGGCAACGGTACTTATTTCAGTTGCAATGGCTGCAACTTGGTGTGCGGAGTGACCAACTTGTCTTGATTGTCTGCGTACGGTAGATATAGTCGAGGACAAAGAGAGCGTCATGTGGTTAAAGCTCTCAGAAAGTTGGTTTAATTCATCGTCGGAACGGATCACAAAGTAATCTTGTTTGGTTTTAAAGTCGCCGACTGAAATATTCTGTGCTCTACCTAATAAGGATTTGACTCGATTACGTAATTTACTGCTAAACATGACACTTATCACGCCTGCAATGATAATGGTTAATACGGAACTTAAAGCAAGCACAACAAACATGTTAGACAATGCACTTTGTGTATCATCAATGCCTTGTTTGGTGACGCGCTCAACGTGTTGGTTCATTTCGCGAAGCTCGTCAAAAATTGTTTCGGTCAATGGCTTAATGGTATTGCTGAGGTGGTTTGTCGCAAAATTAGACTCGTTACTGGCTTGTTTCTCGAAGGCTAAAATTGTAATTGGCGCAAGCTTTTCTCGCTCTTCGCTATAAGCTTCCCAGTACTCAAGCTGCTGGTCAGTGAAGAGCTCTTCATAATCATCAAGAATTGATACAAAGGCGTCACTGTTTTTAAACCATGCTTGGTCGAACCCATCAATGTTTTTTTGTTCGCGTGTTAACAAAAATGCGCGCAGTTCAGAAATGGCTGTCGCAAAGCTTACTTCTGAGTCAACAAGCAGCTTAAATAACTCAATTCTGTCTTCATCTAACTCTTGCTCACTCTCTATTTCTATCATCTGGGCGAGGAGTTGCACCATAGACTCCGCAAGCGGGATCGCGTCTGTGACTAACAGCTTCACTGCTGGTTCATTATCAAGTGTATTCGCTATGTTAGAAATGATCTGTTGTTCTTGTTTGAGCTTTTTTAAGTTTGCGTTGATTATTGAGAGCTTACTGTCACTAAACCCAGTTTGCTTTGCAAATTCACTTAGGCTTGAAAAGTCTTGATCTATATCTTTCCACGCATCATCACGCTTGGTAATCGCAGTATTACGTGCCTGTACATCGCTGCCAGTAATGATCTGTTCTTCAAGCGCAATAAGTGAATCTAAAATGTGCATTTTCAAATCTGAATTGACGTTTACAAGTGGAATGGAAACTGACGAGACTTGCGTAAAATTACCGGCGAGCGTGCCTGTACTTAAATAGACAAAGAAGTTACTAAATATTCCTAAAGAAGTAATTATGCCAAACGCTAAAAGCATTTGCGCGGCAATGCCCGGAACGAAACGAGAAATTTTCATATTGTGTCGTGAGCTCTGATTGTTAGTAGCCTAGGCAGACGGTTTGTACCTAATTAATTGGTTTTAATAAACTTTTATTAAAAGCTACTAATTTTTTGATTTATTGAAAAATATAGACAATCCTTCGGTAAGGTCAAAGTTTATACCTAAATATTTACAATTAAAGATGGCTTACTGTGGGGGCAAGTAATGGATTGTAACAAGGGGATTATGTTGTCGTTTGTGTTGGCTATTAGCGCAAATGTGTTGGCGGTTGACTCGCCTGCGTTCGGTAATTTATCTACGCCCGATGTAGATGACATAGAATATTTTGATGACGAAGAGCCAAGTGAGAGGGAAATTGAGCTTGGAAAAATGTTGTTTTTTGACCACAGGTTATCAAAAAATCAAAATCAATCCTGTGCAACTTGCCACAATCCTGAGCTCGGTTTTAGTGATGGGTTGGCAAAGGGAATTGGCAGTGGTGGCGATATATTAGGCCGTAACGCGCCACATTTATATAACCTCGCATGGTCTGCCATTTTCTTTTGGGATGGACGAGCGAAAACTTTGGAAGAACAGGCTTTAGGGCCTATCGTCTCTGATGTTGAAATGCAAATGACGCCAAAAGAAGCTGTTGGTCGGCTTAAGAAAATTCCTTTTTATAACAGAGAGTTTAAAGAGATTTATGGCAGCTTAACGTTTGAAAATATCGGCAGGGCGATTGCTGCATTTGAAAAAACCATCATTAGTGATAATTCAGCATTTGACCAATACCTTGCTGGAGAAAAGCAAGCAATGTCACACTCTGCGATTCGAGGGTTGCAATTATTTGTCGGTAAGGCACGTTGTGTGAAGTGCCATGACGGCGCAAACTTCACAGATGATAGCTTTCATAATATCGGTATAGAAGACAATGATGAAGGCCGCTTTCTTATTGACCCCAACAGTAAATTAAAGGGCGCATTTAAAACCCCAGGCCTCAGAAATATCATTATGAGTGCGCCTTACATGCATGATGGCTCACTGGCCAGCTTAGAAGAAGTGGTTGAGCATTACGACAAAGGTGCTGTGAACGTAAAAGACGTAAGCCCATTGATAGTCCCTCTAAATCTAAACCCGCAAGAAAAAGCAGATTTAATCGCATTTATGGCTGCATTGACAGATCCTGTTGTGATACAGCGACCTAAATTGCCTAACTAAGGAGTAAAAATGAAACAGTATTTATTAATCGGCATGAGCTTGTGCTCCATATTTTCTGCGCATGCAGCAGTGTTAACTGGCGAGTTAGAGTTTGTGAAAAAGCCGTCTTTTGTTGGTGTTGTATACGCTAAAGGAGGAAAGGGGCCTAGCACTGCTGAGCTTGATCAATCGAACAAAATATTTGATAAAAAAGCGGTTGTGATAGGTAAAAATGGCGAAATCACATTTAAAAACTCTGATGAATTTCAGCACAATATTTTTGCAAATGACCCAAACTCTGGCGTTAAGTTTGATGTCGGCTTAATGAATCAAGGCCAAACTACCAAGGTGGCTGCTAACTGGAGTGAAAACACATTGACTCGGATCGGGTGTAAAATTCATCCAAAAATGCGCAGTTATATAGCCAATGTCAATTCAGATGCATATCAGGTTTTACCCTTTACTAAAAAGCAAAAAGTTTACCCTATTGAATTAGATGTTGGGACGCACACCGAGTTTGTATTACAAATTCCTAAATACGACCCTGTCGAACTTAAATTAGCCAAAGGGCAGCAAACAAGTGTGGATGTTATGTATAAGGGGAAAAAGCGTGCGACGTTGAAGCTTGCTTTAAACTAGGGAAAAAACATGATTAGTAAACTGAAGATCTTGTGTCTCTGCGCAGGTTTTATCGCAAATGCTGTGGCAGCAAATCCGTTTAATGTTTATCCATTTAAAGTACCTGATAAATATAAAGCCGCATTAAAAGATTACAGGACGCAATGGCAAAGAGTGACAGGATTTGAGCATTCAGGTTTGCATTGGCAGCAGTTTATCGTGGTGTTTTTAAATAAAGATATCAAGGTATACGAAAATAACTACTTGGAATACCTTCGTTACTATCAGGACTATGATGAAGACGACGAAGATGAGGATGAAATTGCTGAGCCAAACTTTAAATCGTACCAACCAGGTACAATTGTTTTAAAAGAAAACTTCTCTTCGCAGTCTGGTGCCCCTCATGATGCACTCACCATTACCATGATGATAAAAAGAGAAAAAGGGTATTCGAAAGGGTTTGGAGATTGGGAGTATGTTCAGTTTGATAAAGAGGGGACTTTGATATTGGCAGGGAAGGGAAGCGAGCCGGTAATAAAGCAAATGTGCTCTAATTGCCATGCAAGTATTGAAGAGCGAGATTTTATTTTCGCAAATTTCTACTCAAGGAAAAAGTAATACAGGCTAGTTTGCAAAGCCTGTATTGGTATAAAGATATTGTTTATAAATCCAGTAACTCGAGTGCCCTGTGTGCTGATGCAATTGCCCCTTCTTGCCAACCACTCAAGTAAGTTGTGTGGTCACCTGAAAACACATACGGGCCATCGCAATGGGAAAACGCTTCAATAGGAGGACGCGAAGACCAGCCGCCTTTAGAATAAGGCGTGTTTTTCCAAGAACGCGATACGGGAGCATAGACATGATCTGAAGTGTTTGGGTGGACAAGTGACATTTGAGAGATAGCATCACTGATCCGTTGATATTCTGATAGCTGCGCAAACCTATCGCCAGCTGGGCCTCCAAAAATATAACCGCCAACTAAAATGCCCAGATCACTGCCAAACTTTGCCGATGGATACCAAATTTGCGCATTGTCGGTATCTAACCAGCTTATCCCACCAAAAATTTGCTCGTTCGTTTCCCAAAATCGTTTTGACTGAAACGCAATTTTACCGGCAGAAGAATATTGTGCTTGTTGTATTTCTTGTGAAATTTCATTAGAAAAATCATGCTCAATATCTTGTAGTACTGTTAGTGGCAGGGTAACGATTACCTTTTCAGCTGTGATTGTCTTTATTCGCCCATGTTTATTTTCATAAGTGACCTCAGCGCCATCTGTTGAACGCTTGATTGCCAGAACCTTGCTGTTATAGCGGATGTTACCCGGTAATCGACTAGTGAACCCCTTCACTATTTTATCCATTCCACCTTTTGGTTGTAGCATGACTGACTGCTGGTGGAGTGATTGCTCAAAGTGAATACGGTTTTTCCATTTATCAATATATTGAAGTAGTTCTTCAAAATGAGTCGGTTCGATACCTTGTTCTGGTGTAAAGGTTCCACTATCTTGCGCTACTCCAGCTCGAGTTGATGAAGTGAAATTGAAATTGTCATCCAGTTCGCCAAAGCTTTTGAGCATTTCTAGCATATGTTGATTTTGGTTATTTGGAATGAGGTGAGAAGTGAGATTTTGGTCGATTGCCTTTGCCAAGGTTGATGCAATTAGGCCCCGTTGACTTGCGTATACTTCTCGGGATTTTAAAGAGTGTGAAGGACTGAAAGAAAAGTATGTATTTCGATTGTCGTTAATTAAAGGCTCTAACGGAATAGAGAATTCGTTACAATACGAGAGCACCCGTTTGTGTTGTGTAGAGATACGAGCAGGGCCGACATTAAAGTATAAATTTCTATCGGCAGAAAAATCACAAATTGATGTACGGTCGAACTCTTCAATCACAGATCCGTGGCGAATGGTTTCATTTCGGCCTCCTGGTCTTGAGCGAGCTTCTAGTATTTTATATTTAACACCTTGCTTTGCTAGCTCATACGCGGCGCAGAGCCCAGAAATACCAGCACCTAGGATTAATATTTCCTCCTCTTGTTCCCCTCGGTTTTTCATGGAGTTACGCCATGTTTGAATGTCGACAGGTGCAAGAGATTGATCGGCCAATACATTAGGTGCCACTGAGCCTACTAGTGCCGCGGCAGTCACTTTTTGTATGAAATCGCGTCTATCTTTATGCATTTGTTCGTGTCCTTGAATTGATTGGTTTGTATCCAAAACATTAACAGATTAAGTTTTGTTGACAATTAGAATGATTTTTTTTCATTTTATGGACGATGCAAATAATCAGGGGAACACCCATTTTAGTTGCTTATATAGGTATTATTCGCCAGATGGCGATATTAGGTCTAGAGTTGTAAAAATACGAATTATATTTGAGCGTTAGCATGAGTTTATCAACACGCCAAAAACAGCTAGTGCAGCAAAGTTTTGCTAAAGTAGAACCCATAGCGGAGCAAGCCGCTGAAATATTCTATTCAACACTTTTTGAGTATGACCCGTCACTCAAAGCGTTATTTAAAAATAGCATGAAAAGTCAGGGGCAAAAGTTGATGGCAACACTTAAAGTCGCGGTAAATTCTTTGGATGACTTAGATGCATTAGTACCCGTGCTTCAAAAATTAGCAGAGCGCCATGTTGGATATGGTGTAAAAGCAGAGCATTTTACATTTGTTGGGAATGCGCTGTTATACACTTTAAAAAAAGGGCTGGGTAATGAATGGAATTCTGAGTTACGTCGGGCTTGGATTGATGTTTTCAGACTGGTTGCAACCGTGATGAAAGATCACGCCTTTAGTACTAAACATTAAAATAAAAGGCGTATTTTTACTGATTATAATAAGTAGTTTCTTACATTTTAATTGTCTTAAACGATATAAAATTATTTTTATTAGTTTTTTTTGTCAGTATAAATATTCAATGTTATATGACCCGCATTCATGTTACTTAAATTAAGGATACATTTTACAACATGGAGAAAGGTTATGTTTAAACGAACTTGTATGGCGGCAATAACTGCTGCTGTTTTTGGAACGATCACTATGAGTGCGAGCGCTGCAGAGTCTTGCCCTAGGGTTGAAGGGTTTTATTCTACTTGGGATTATCCTGATGGTGGTGAGCTGGATGTTAAAGATTTAGCGACTGATCAACTTACGCACATAATTGTCGCTTTTGCTTATCCTCGTCCTGATGGCACTATGGATACGGTACAGGCTGATAGATACATTGATGATATTGTCGAGCATGCTCATGCTAACAATACGGGAGTGATGCTGTCTGTCGGTGGTGCAGGCGTGGACTTTTTGTCTATGGATGCCGCTGCACGCAGCAATCTTGTTGATAACTTAGTTGCATATGCCGAGTTACATAAACTAGACGGTATCGATGTTGACTGGGAAGACTGGAGTACATACAACCAGCCAAATCCGGTTGAGAGCGGATACCTTCTGGATCTTGTTAAGGAACTTAGAGAAAAGCTACCATCGCACTTAGAAGTATCTGTAGATGTACAAGCGGGTGGATGGTCAGGTATTAACTTTCATAAAGATTTAGACGACCATGCAGATATCATTCGCTTTATGGCATATGACTATACGGGAGCGTGGGGCGGTTCACCTAAAAACCACCATGCAGCTTGGGAGTACATCCATGGCGGATTAGTGCACCCGGCAGAGTGGAGCCAAAGCATGATCACCAAGTATGATGTGGCTAAAACCAGTTTGGGTGTGCCGTTTTATAATAAATCATTCCCATTGGTTAGTGGCCCTGTCAAAACATTAACTGCACGAGAAATTGTTGATACGATAGTAAAAGGCGAGGGCGTAGATTATAACCAAGGCCACTACGAACTTGATAACTATGTGCATTTTTGGGAAACGCCTGAGTTATTAAAAACAAAAACCGATTTTGTGTCTGAAAATGGTTACCCTGGCATCTTTATTTGGGAGTTACACCAAGACTCAAGAGACGATGAATATAAGTTGTTAGATGTAATTGCTAAGGAGCTACCTAAGTGTCAGCCTTGTGCAGAACAGTGGCAGCCTTACCCAAGTGTTTATAGCACAGGGGATGTAGTCAGCTTTGAAGGTAAAAATTGGCGTGTGAACGGCGGACCTTTGCATGGCGTTGAGCCAGAAACTTTAGGTCATGCACATCGCTACACTGAACTTGGTGCATGTAAGAGCTATGTATTGAATAAATAAAAATGAGTTAAATCGTGAGGCTATTGGCTGCTAATTGATGTATCGCAGCTTTAAAAATAGGCGCTCAATCAAGTTCAGAGTGACGGTGTTATTTGCAGTGCTGACACTTTGGGCTTGTCTTGGATCCTTATCAATCTTGATACCTACCTACGTCATTCTGAGCTTGCCTCAGAATCCATGTGTGCAAGTTAACATTCTAAAGTCAGATGGTAGCAAGACATAAAAAAGCTCTGTGAAAACAGAGCTTTTTAAATTCAAACTAATTTGAATTAGTAAGTTGCACTGCCTTTAGTACGTGGGAATGCGATAACGTCACGTACGTTACCCATACCTGTTACATAAGCAACTAGACGTTCGAAACCTAGACCGAAGCCTGAGTGTGGGACTGTACCGTATTTACGAAGGTCTCTGTACCAGCTGTAATCATCTTTGTCTAAGCCCATTTCTTCTAGACGAGCATCAAGTACGTCTAAACGCTCTTCACGCTGTGAACCACCGATGATTTCACCGATGCCAGGTGCAACAACATCCATTGCTGCAACTGTTTTACCGTCTTCGTTTTGACGCATGTAGAATGCTTTAATATCACGCGGGTAGTTTTTAATAACTACTGGTGCTTTAAAGTGCTCTTCAGCAAGGTAACGTTCGTGCTCTGACTGAAGGTCTACACCCCACTCAACTGGGAACTCAAATTTCTTACCACAGTTTTCAAGGATTGTGATTGCATCAGTATAATCAACTTGTGCGAAATCTTTTTCAACAAACTCTTCTAAACGAGAGATCGCTGTTTTCTCGATACGTTGTGCGAAAAATTCCATATCGTCACGACGTTCATCAAGCACTGCTTTAAATACATACTTAAGCATATCTTCAGCAAGGCTCGCAATGTCTTCTAAGTCTGCAAATGCAACTTCAGGCTCAACCATCCAAAATTCTGCTAGGTGGCGAGAAGTGTTTGAGTTTTCAGCACGGAATGTAGGGCCGAAGGTGTAGATTTTAGACATTGCACTTGCGTACGTCTCACCATTTAACTGGCCAGATACGGTTAGGAATGCTTCTTTACCAAAGAAATCTTCGTTGTAATCAACATCGCCTTTGTCTGTGCGAGGTAAGTTATTCATGTCTAACGTAGATACGCGGAACATTTCACCTGCGCCTTCACAGTCACTCGCTGTGATGATTGGTGTGCTGATCCACATATAACCTTGCTCATGGAAGAATCTGTGGATTGCTTGTGATAGGCAGTTACGAACACGTGTCACCGCACCAATAACGTTAGTGCGTGGACGTAAATGTGCGTGCTCACGTAGATATTCAATAGAGTGGCGCTTTGCTGCCATTGGGTATGTATCTGGGTTTTCTACCCAGCCTAATACCTCAACAGAGTTTGCTTGTAGTTCAAAGCTCTGGCCTTTACCTTGAGATTCTACAAGTACACCTGTTACTGCAACAGAACAACCAGCAGTAAGACGAGTTACTTCTTCATAATTATTAAGCGAATTAGGTACTACTGCTTGAATAGGGTCGAAACAAGAACCGTCGTGGACGGCAAGGAATGAAATACCCGCTTTTGAATCGCGTCGTGTACGGATCCAGCCTTTGATTGTAACTTGGCTGTCTACCGCAACGGTGCCTGCTAGTAGCTCCGTTATCGCTATGTGGCTCATCTTTACTCCAAAATGATTTGTAAAAAGGGCTTATATTGCCCAGCTAGTTTTTGTCTATATATGCTCGTCAGTGCAAATTTCAATGCACTGAGCGCAAATTCTGTGGTGACTCGTTTTTTTAACGCAATTTGCTTGTTATGTTTGGAGTCACGTGATCGGTATCTTACCCCCGTTGGCTACATAAAAAAACTACCAAATGACCCAATTTTAAAAAAATTTGACTACAATGGCCAAAATTTGGCTGATCACTGTATTTGTGGCGGTATAGAGCACTGTGCGAAGGTCGATTTTTATGGCATTATAGCTTGGTTATTAATAAAAAAAGTCGGAATGAATTTTCATTAAATGAAACAAGCTTTTATTTTAAGAGGATTACCAGGATCTGGTAAAACACACTACGCGCAAACATTAGCCGACGAGCTGGTGGCTGGTGATCAATCACAATATACAATTTGCTCTACGGATGATTACTTTACAGACGAGCAGGGCAATTATGAGTTTAATAAGGCGAAGCTGCCGCAATATCACAATTTGAATATTGCGCGTTTTATCAATGCACTCGCTGAAGGCATTCCTTTAGTCATTTTAGATAATACGAATATTAAAAAGTGGGAATTTATCGCGTATGTGAGCGCGGCGCATGCGATGGGCTATCAAGTAAAAGAAGTGATTGTCGGAGAGGTGAAAGATAAGTCACTGCAACATTTATATGCGAAACGTAATCAGCATGGTGTGGCACTGAAAACCATCAGTAAAATGGCACATATGTTCGAATGGTAAAAAGCCGACTTTTAAGTCGGCTTTTTTATGTTTTACATCGCTTCGTATTCTTCTTGCCAGAAGAACTTTTCTTCACCAAATGCTGGTTTTAAGTCGTCTAGCCAATGCGCGTTTTCGTTAAACTCTGCAAAGAATGGGCGCTGTACCCACTCAGGGTTACGTGCTTGAATAAAGCGTAGAACGAATACTTTTTCGCCGTTGATTTCTGTTACACCAGAAATCTCAACTTTACCAGGGCCTGCACTCATTGATGGACCACGCACTGTACGGCTCACACCTGATACTTGCTTGTATGCATCTCTGAAAATTTCCCATGTTTTGTGCAGTGGTAATTCAAAGTAACGCTTTGCACCTGTATCACGCTCGATGAACATGTAATAAGGGATCATGCCCATTTGCGTTTGCTCTTTCCACATTTCAGCCCACATATTTGGATCTGTATTTAAGTGGTTAAGTAAAGGCGCTTGGGTTCTGATCTGTGCACCTGTTTTACGAATAAGCTTAATTGCTTCTTTTGCAACATCAGTGCGAAGTTCTTGCTTATGGTTTACGTGTGCCATAAATGAAACATGTTTACCAGCGTCAACAAGTTCTTTAATCAGTGCTAATAAATCTTCTGCATCTGGGTCAGTTACGTATCTGAATGGCCAGAAAGTTAAAGACTTAGTACCGATACGAATAGTACGGATGTGGTCAAATCTTGGCTCTTTTAGTGCCTCTAGGTACTTACGTAGCTTCACAGTACGCATTACCATTGGATCGCCACCTGTCATCAGTAGATCTGTAACTTCAGTGTGCTCTTCTAGGTATCTGTGCAGTAACTCTTCATCGTTATTGTTGAAACGCGTAGCTTTACCAACGAACTGTGCCCAACGGAAACAGAAAGTACAATAAGAGTGGCAGTACTGACCTTGCGCAGGGAAGAATAAGACTGTTTCTTTGTACTTATGTTGTACACCCGCTACGTTTTCACCTTCAAAAGACGGCACGTTTTTGTCCATTTGGCCAGCTGGGTGCGGGTTAAGCTTTTGTCTTAGCTTAGTTGCCAGTTCAAATACTTCTTCTGGCGTATGTTCACGCTTTAATAAAGCGGCCATTTCATCATATGACTCGTCATCAAGCATACCGCGCTGTGGGAATGTTAGCTGGAACACTGGGTCATTAGGTACCTTGTCCCAATCAATCAATTCGTCGATAACGTAATTATTTACACGGAATGGGAATACGTTCGCAACGACTTTCATTTGAAAGCGCAGGTGCTCAGGCAGCTTATCAAGCTGTTCGATCTTATCAATTTGACGGTGTTGGTACACAGTAAAGCGAGGTGGCTGATAGGCCTCTGCCGGCTGCAATTGGACGGATTGTTGCATACTTACTACTTCTCGGCTTGCTAGATTTTAAAAAAGAGACGCATTATAGCAAAAAGCTGAAGTAAATTCAGGTACAAATCGTTAAAGGCCCTGAAAAAATGATAGTTTTCATCGTATGTGGTTGGATTCTATACAGACTTGTGTGAGAAATAATCACTGCGGAGATAAAAGGTGTCAGCCCATACGTGGTGTGTAAGCTGACATCCTATGATTCTAGTAGGCTTTTTGCTCAATCGCTTGATAGATACCGTCGATTAACTGAGCAATATCCTCATTAGAAGTGATATAAGGAGGCATAATGTATATCAGTTTGCCAAATGGGCGGATCCATAATCCTTTTTCGATAAAGAATTTTTGAATTTTTGCTACGTCGACTACATCAAGTAGTTCAACAACCCCAATGGCACCGAGTGTTCTGACTTCTTTGACTGCTTCGAATGACTCACAGCGGTGTAAGTCTTGCATTGCGTTATAAAGGCGGGTGACATTGCCATGCCAATCTGTGTCTTCCAGCAATTCAAGACTCGCAACTGCCGTTGCACAAGCTAGTGGGTTACCCATAAAGGTTGGGCCGTGCATGAGTACTTTTGCTTCACCTTGGCTTATTCCCAACGCGACTTTGTCTGTGGTTAAAGTGGCTGATAACGTCATACATCCACCTGTTAATGCTTTGCCTATACACAAAATATCAGGTGCGATGTCAGCATGTTCACAAGCAAACATTTTACCGGTACGACCGAAGCCTGTGGCAATTTCGTCAAGTATTAACAGCACGTCGTATTCGTCGCAAAGCTCGCGGAGCTTTTTAAGATATTTGGCATTATAAAAGTTCATGCCGCCAGCATTTTGCACAATTGGCTCAATGATGAAGGCTGCAAGCTCATTGTGATGCTGTTTAAATGTATTTTCTAATGCGACTAGTTCAGCGTCGTTTTGCTCTTCGCCAAACTTGGATTTCGGTGCGTCAACAAAAATATGCTCAGGTAAAAAGCCTTGATACATGCTGTGCATAGAGTTGACTGGATCGCAAACACTCATCGCAGCAAAGGTATCACCATGGTAGCCTTTTTTGGCAGTCATTAATTTATTTTTAGAGTGATGACCTTGGCTCAGCCAATATTGCAAAGCCATTTTAATGGCCACCTCAACACTCACAGAGCCACTGTCTGCCAAAAATACCCTTTGCAGGGGCTCAGGTGTGATCTCAACGAGCTTTTTACATAAATTGACAGCAGGCGCATGAGTAATGCCGCCAAACATCACATGACTCATTTGACTGGCTTGCTCGGTCATTGCTTTAACAAGTTTTGGGTGATTGTAACCATGCAGGGCGCTCCACCAAGAGGCCATACCATCTATCAAAGACTCACCAGTTTCTAGAAATATGCGGTTTTTATCTGTGTGTGTCACTGGATAAACAGGCAGCGGATCGATCATTGACGTATAGGGATGCCAGATGTGGGCTTTGTCAAAATTCAGATCGATTGGTTGATTTTTGTTCATTTGTAAACCTTGTTTGCTCATCACTCGTTGACAATACTAAAGCAAGAAGTAGACTAAGCCAATCACCGTCAAATTATCTGGCGAAAAAAACCAGAAAAAGAAGAGATTAAGTTATGGAATATGGCATCGTTCGTCACGATTGGAAACACGCAGAAGTAAAAGCATTATTTGAAATGCCTTTTAACGACTTACTATTTTATGCTGCGAGCGTACATCGCAAAAACTTCAAACAAAATGAAGTCCAGATCTCTACTCTTCTGTCGATTAAAACAGGCGCATGTCCAGAAGATTGTAAATACTGTCCACAGTCAGGTCATTATAAAACAGACCTAGAAAGAGAACGACTGATGGAAGTTGAAAAGGTTGTAAACCAAGCAAAATTGGCAAAAGAAAAGGGCGCAACGCGTTTTTGTATGGGTGCTGCTTGGTCAGATCCAAAAGACAGAGACATGCCATACATTGAAAAAATGGTTAAAGAAGTTAGCGCACTTGGTCTAGAAACATGTATGACCCTAGGTAAGCTAGACAATCAAAAAGCACATGCTCTAAAAGATGCAGGTCTTGATTATTACAATCACAACCTAGATACCTCACCTGAATATTACGAGCAGATCATCACAACACGTACTTACGCAGACCGACTAAACACCATTGATCACGTGCGCGATGCGGGCATGAAGGTTTGTTCTGGTGGTATCGTGGGTATGGGAGAGCAGGCTGCAGACCGTTATGGTTTATTAATGCAGTTAGCAAACTTACCAAAGCAACCAGAAAGTGTACCAATTAACATGCTGGTTAAAGTAGCGGGTACGCCGCTTGAAGATGTGGATGATTTAGATCATTTTGAGTTCATCCGTACTATTGCTGTGGCACGTATCATGATGCCAGAGAGCTATGTGCGTTTATCAGCAGGTCGTACTGCGATGAATGAGCAAATGCAGTCAATGTGTTTCTTTGCTGGTGCAAACTCGATTTTCTATGGTGATAAGCTACTAACTACAGAAAACCCTGAAGCAGATGCGGATATGAACCTACTTAAAAAGCTAGGTATGAAGCCTGAGACGCGTGAAGACTACTCAGATGAAGCGTATGAAGCGTCTCTTAACTCTGCAATTGCAGACAAAGTAACGTCAGAGCTATTCTACGAAGCAAAATAAATGGCGTTTGAATTTATAGATCAAGCGCTAGAAGACAAAGCACGTGACGCGCTGCAGCGTCGCCGTACCTGCATAGATAAAGTGTCTGCTCGTCATATCCAAGTTGATGGGCAGCAATACTTAAACTTTGCCAGTAATGATTATTTAGCGCTTGGAGATCAAGCTATTTCTGGTGACTTTGTTGCTGGCAGTAAAAGCTCAGCTTTGGTCACTGGATATCAGCGCACCCACCGATTGCTCGAGGCTAAATTGTGTGAGTTGCTTGGCTACGAGAGAGCCATGCTATTTGCCAGTGGCTTTGGCGCGAATTTTAGTGTGCTCAGCACTTTATTTCATGATAATAAAGCTGGCCAAGACAGCGCTATGTTTCAAGACAAGCTCAATCATGCCAGCCTTATTGATGGTGGGCTGAACAGCAGCGCTAAGTTAGTCAGGTTTAATCACAACGACATGGGTCATTTGCGTGCGCGTTTGGAAAAAACACGTGTCCAAAACAAGCTTATTGTCAGTGAAGGTATTTTCTCAATGGATGGCGATGGTGCGCCGTTGCATGAGCTGAAGTCTTTGGCTGATACCCACAGCGCTTGGTTGATGATTGATGATGCCCACAGTTTCGGGGTATGCGGTGAAAACGGTTTAGGCTCTGTTGAGTCCGGTGTGAGACCTGATATTTTAGTGATTACATTCGGTAAGGCCATGGGGTGTCAAGGCGCTGCCGTGCTCTCAAGCAAAAGAGTGATTGATTACATGGTACAGTTTAACCGTGAATACACTTACTCAACGGCCATGTCGCCAGCTTTAGCTAAGATTGCCTCAACGCAGTTATCAAGATTATGTGACAGCGGTAGTGCTCGTGAGGTACTACATCGTCACATTACGCACTTTAAAGCACTTTGTAGGGATGCGGGCATTCCAGTGCAGGCATCAAATAGTGCGATTCAGCCGATTGTATTGGGCGATGCGCAAAGCACGCTAAATGCGCAGCAAAGTCTTGCACAAAAAGGTATTTGGCTGACTGCAATTAGGCCGCCAACGGTGCCACACAATACGGCTAGATTACGTGTAACACTGACCGCAGCGCACCAGCAAGCTGACATCGAATACTTGGTTGAATGCCTCAAGGAGGTAATATGAGTGCGATGTTAAAACTGAATATTGCAGATAAGTTTTCACGCGCGTCTGCTCAGTACATTAAGCACGCCAATGTGCAACAGCGCTCAGCCGAAATTCTGTTTGCCGGTTTAAACCGTCGCTACAATACCATGCTGGACTTGGGGGCAGGGCCAATGCAACATCATGGCGTATTGTCGCAAAAGTGCGATACGTTAGTGGCATTGGATTTGAGCGAAGGCATGCTAAAACAAGGTCCAGAATCCGCCTTGAAAGTGTGTGCGGATATGGATGCACTGCCTTTGCAAGCTCAGTCTGTTGAATGTGTGTTTAGTAATTTTGCGATGCAGTGGAGCAGTGACTTACCAACATTATTTAAGCGTTTGAATACCGTGTTAAAAGCTGGTGGCAGTGCGCATTTATCCATTGTTATTGATGGCTCTTTACGTGAAATTGCTAAAGCTTGGCAGGGTGTAGATGGTCATTGCCATGTAAACCAATTCACGCGATTTGAAGACATACAGCAGATTGCAAGGCAAGCTGGGTTTTCGATCCGGTCGATGAGTAAACGCTGCTTGGTTGATATTTACAACACCCCACGCGAGGCGCTTAAGTCGGTAAAAAGCATAGGTGCAAACCAGTTAAACAATACAGATACGCGTCGTGGCTTAGTGGGTAAAGAAAGTTATCAAGCCTTGTTAAAAGCCTATCCACTCGTTGATGGCTTCGCCCATGTTAGTTACGAGGTGGCATTTTTGGAGTTAACAAAATAATGAGTCAGTTTTTTATTACCGGTACGGATACTGAAGTTGGCAAAACCTATGTCACAAGTTTGCTGCTGAAGTATCTTGTCTCAAAAAAGAAAAAAGCCCTTGGTTTTAAACCCATTGCTGCCGGTGCAGAAGAAGCGTTTGGTGAGCTGGTCAACGAAGATGCTTTAACTTTAATGGAAGCGGCCAATGTGCACGGCACATATGAGCAAATTAACCCGTTTTGCTTTGCGCCGCCAATAGCACCACATATTGCCGCAAGTCGTGTTGATGTACATATTTCAAAGCAGGATTTGACCAACAAACTGGCTGATGTGTCTACGCTAGGTGCTGAGTTCACCATGGTGGAAGGCGCAGGCGGTTGGGCATTGCCAATCAATGATACAGACTTTTTATCCACTTGGGTTGCAGAGCAAAACCTACCCGTTATCCTTGTGGTTGGTATGAAGTTAGGTTGCTTAAATCATGCCTTTTTAACGGCCCAAGCCATTGAGGCGTCAGGGGCAAAATGTGTTGGCTGGATTGCCAATCAAATTGATCCAAATATGGCAGAGTATGACGCGAACTTAGAGACGTTAAAGCAACGCCTTGATTTTCCGCTTTTAGCTGTCACGCCTTATTCTGAAGAAAAAGCTAAGATGCAAGTGCACTCAGCGCTAAATAGCTTACTTGGCGTGTAATACTTATATTAAAAAATAACCTTCATATTTTTTATTTATATTTATGAAGGTTATTTTTTAAAACCCTGCCAAACATCAAATTTAAGTTACGGCTTGTTGATTTAAAATCATCTATTTAATTATTTTAAAAAGTAATTTTTACATTCAATCATAAATAAATGTTTTGTTACTTATTAAACTAATAGATTATAAATTTCCTCGTTATCTTTATATCTTTACGACGTTTCGAGCATTATCAGTAAAAGAAAGGAAAATGCTATGAAATATAAGTTTGCTCCAATCAGTTTAGCGATTTTGCTCTCCTGCCAAGTCAATGCAAGTGCAACAGATCGCCTTTATGAACACCGTTGGTTAGACCCAAACGGGGATCCTTACTTATCTCTACAATGGAATTTACTCAATGATGGCAGCTTTGATAATACAGTTGCAGGGCACGACTTGAACTTGTGGCAATCGCACCTTTGGGGGCACAAAGGCCAAGGCGTGCAAATATCGCTGATTGACACAGGTGTAGATGAGCTTCATTTGGATTTGATCGACAACTTAATTTTTGACCCCAGTATTGATTCAACAGAGCCCTGGGCATCAGCACATGGCACATACATGGCTGGTTTGATTGCAGCTGTGCAAAACGATGTTGGGATCAGAGGCGTCGCCCCTGAAGCAGACGTCATTGTGCACAATAGATTGGGTTCATACATGAGCCGTCATGAGCAGTGGGCTTATCATCGTGGTGTTGGCCTGAAAAATGGCAAAACCTCGATTGCGCAAAACTCCCGAGTTTTTAATACCAGTTTTGGGGTAACCCCTGTGCATAGTACGCCTTACAACTATGCGTATACAACCACAGATGCTGATACTGGCAAAACCATTCAAATGGTGAACTTTAGACTTAGAGATGAGGTGATGGAGCGCGTCACATTATCAACAGAGCTAGACAAACGTACCGCACTTTTTGTTCAGGCTGCGGGCAATGGTCACTACCGGACATTAATAAATGCGTATGGCCCTAATGGCATAGATACGCCGGGATATCACTATGCAACAAATAATGGCGGTCTTCCATTTCACAATGCAAATAGCGGCCATTTAACCAGCTTTTGGAAAATTAATGTCAGTGGCGTGAGTGCTGATGGCAGGTTAACCAATAGCTCTACGGTGGGCAGTAATATCTTTGTTACAGCGCCGGCGGGGGCAGATCGCAACACGCCAGGTATGGTGACCACGACATTAAGCTGTGATTGGCGTCAGCAATATCAGGGCCAACAACAGACATGTACAGGTCCGCAAGATTATTATTTCAGCGTAAATGGCACATCGTCTGCGGCAGCGAATGTAACAGGTGCAGTGGCGCTGCTCATGTCAGCTGCTGAGCAGCAAGGTCACAACTTGACCGCAAGAGATATCAGACACTTACTGGCCAATACGGCAACCAAAGTAAACCGAGATATGGAAGACATTAAGTTGTCTAATGTGGTGGCATTGGAAGGCTGGTCTAGCAATGCTGCGGGTGTTGAGTTTTCCCCTTATTATGGCTTTGGCCTAGTCGATGTTGATAAAGCTGCAGAGCTTATTCGCCGTTATGCCGTTGAAAATTTACCAGCAGATTTTGTAAAAACGCGATGGTTTGGCGAGCACGACACCTTTAGCAAGCCTATTTTAGAAGATATTACACACACGACCACCTCAGAAATAGAAGTGACTGAAGATATGTTTATTGAGGGCGTGCAAGTACGTTTAAGTGCTGAACATGGCCGTATTACTGATTTAAAAGTCGAGTTAGAATCACCAAGTGGCACTCGCAGTATATTGATGTCGCCAAATAATAATCTGGTTGGACAAAACACAGATTATATCGCGCCATCTGAAAAGAGCTTGCTTGGTTATGATGATCATAAACTACTTAGTTATAAATTCTGGGATGAAAGATCTGTTGGAACATGGAAGCTACATATTACGGATATGAATGATCAACAGCGCACGATAGTTACCGACCCGTTTGGCCAACCACGCAGCCGCTATACCATCGAGAATAATAGCAAACCGGGTACATTCACCAATTGGTCAATTCGTGTACTTGGCCATACAGACAAAGTCACTAAGAAAAAGAACTTAAACTAATCTTCAAAGCTACTTTGTTGAGTCACTCCCAAAGGCCGATTTAAAGGCCTTTTTTCGTTTGTTACAATAAAACAATGATATTCATATCGAGTGGTTTATGAAGGTTTTAGTTACAGGCTCTGCCGGACGCGTTGGTCGAGCCATTTATATTCACCTAGCACGCAGCTATCACGTGGTGGGGTTAGACAGCACACCTTGTTCAACCGCAGATTTTATCGGCGATATTCGAGACGAAGCGCTTTTACATCGTGCCCTTAAAGGCGTTGATGTGGTTGTACATACGGCGGCACTCCATGCACCGCATATCGGCCATGTAAGTGACGAGATGTTTCATGAAGTGAATGTTGTAGCAACCACAAAATTAGCTGAGCTTGCCGTTGCAAATGGCGTAAAGCAGTTTGTGTTTACCAGTACTACGGCATTATACGGACATGCTAGCACACCAAATGGGCGAGCAGGGTGGGTGACAGAGCAGAGCAAACCTTTACCTAAAACCATCTATCATCATACTAAAATTGCCGCAGAGGTTACGCTTGAGGCGATAAGCAATGCGCGTGATTTTCCCGTAACTGTATTGCAAATGTCGAGATGCTTTCCAGAGCCAGTTGAGCAAATGGCGCAGTATCGGTTAAATCGAGGAATAGACTACCGTGATGTGGCCAGCGCTCACCGCTGCGCCATTGAAAAGAGGTTGCCTGGCTTTAATCGCTTTATTATTTCTGGCAAAACACCGTTTGATCCCAGCTGCTGTGAGCAATTATTTAACGATTGTGAGGCCGTTTTACGTGTACGATCACCAAAATTAGTGGCGGTGTTTGAACAGCGAGGTTGGTCTTTACCACAAAGCTTAGACAGAGTTTATGACTCATCTAAAGCGCAAAGTGAATTGGGTTGGACCTCAAAATACGGCTTTGAAAGTGTGATTGACTTGTATGATGACGGTTTTGCAGAAGTCCTACCTAGTAAAAATCAAAGCTCAGGTTAATCTTTTGGTGATTAAAAAAGCGAGTGACCTGCACTCGCTTATGATAACTTGTGATTAATCCTTTTTGCCTGAAGCGCTGGTGGCGGATTTTGGCTGCATTTTTTGAAATAGCCAACCCACACCCACCAAGCACAAACCTAAGCCAATGAATGACAAGGCTCTGAGCAGCCCCTCAAGATTAGACATATCGACCATAAAGGCTTTTAAAATCACCATGGCGAGACCAATAAAGCCAATATTGATTAAGTGTTTATGGTTAAAATGCTGCGCGACAAAAATGGTTGTGGTTGAGATCAATAACCAGACAATTGAATAGGTGTAAAGCTCCGCTTCTTTCATCCCCAAATGCCAGTTGATGAAGCCATCATTGAACAAGGTGCGTATTTCACCGTTGATAAACATAAAGCCAAATATGGCCATTGCCACATAATTAAAACGGTTAAACTGTGCTTTGACAAGTTTAAAATGCATAAACCCATACAGGCATAGTACAGGTGCAAGCCATTGGAGCCACAACCAGTTTATAACATAGCCACCTACATTTTGGCTGTATACAAATGGGCTTTCAAACACGGAGAATTGCACATGTATTAGCGTACTTGCACCGAGTAAAATGCTGCCACCAATCATATACAGTTTTTGCAGATTGCGCGTTAGCTGGCTGCGCCAATAATATACGCCCGCTAGAATTAACCAGTTTAGGGATAACACCACGCCTTCTTGATAGCTTAAATTATCAAAATTAGGATAATCTCCGACTAATAAATAGCTGGTTTCGGTGGTGACAAGTAGCGCACATAAGTGAATAAATACACCCATAAACCACGTATTAAGCGTTCTTGATGGGTTATATTTTGCAGCAAACCAGACTAAAGCAATCGCAATTGGGTAGACGATGAGTGTCCAGTGAATACCTAAAATGGCTTCATGTTTGTAATCAGCAACCCAAGGGGCCACAGACAATCGAGTAACCACAACGAGTAAAGCTGCTTTGTACAGCCAGTCAGGGATCTCAACCTTGTATTTCCAGCTTAAATAGCTCATGGATGCGACTTGCGCCGTAATAGCCAAGGTCAGCGTGCTTGCTGATAACAACATGGTCAAACATAAAGTCAGCATGGCATTTGCTAACACTAAATATGTCACACGCTGTAACGGTACCGATGATTTGGCAGCCGCAAACGCTGCGCCGGCGGCGATGAGCAGGAGTTCAAATGCCCAAACAGGGTAGAGGATGGCGTCACTGTCCACAGGCAGTGAAATATAGCTAAGACCAAATAAGCTTAGTGGCACTAACACAAGTAGCAGTAAATAAGCATGGCGTACTGCATCGCGTTTGACCATCACTACGCTAAATGCCATACCTAACAAGGCAGCGATCTGAATAAACAAATACTTGCCAGTAAATGGATAGAGGATGTCATTAAAATCGACTTTATGATGTATGTTGCCAAACATAAACAAAGCAAAACCCAGCGCCAAATATGGCCATGTATCTAGGGCACTATGCCTGTAAGCTGAAGCAAAAGCGATGGCAGCGACAATGAAAGCAGCTATCACCATGTGACTGAAAACGGGTGAAAACATCAGGTAAATGGCGAACAAAAACAGGGTGATAAGGGTTGCGACTTGCTCTCTTCTTGCCATCAATAATGACTTAATGGGCAGTGGATTATGCATGGTTAAATTAAGCCGCCAACCAAGTAGGTTTGAGAGCACATAAAAATATAGAGTTGCAACCGTGTAAAGTGTAATGGCAGCAAAGTCACCTTTATCACCTAAAACAATGGCACCGATAAACCACACACAATGGCCAACAAAACTTTGCCACCACAGCCACTTTTGTTTGACGTAATCCGCAACCCACACTGCAGATAAAGACACAAAGGCGACATACAACAACAATGCCCCAATATTATTAGACCCAGTCGAGACAAGCGCCGGTACAGCATACGCACCGATGATCCCAATGCCCGCAAGCACAGGCCCAAAGCGTAGCGCCAAATAAGTTGCGCACAAGGCTATAACCGCTAAAAAGACAAAGGCGAGGTTGGCGGGTAAGAAGTGATAGTGATTAAATGATACCAAAACCATAGCAAAGCAGGTGATCACACCGCCACTGGCAAGCGCCGCAGAGATATAGGGCGTATTCACATTGAGCTTAGTTTTAAAGCGGTTAACCAGCTCAGCACCTACTACTAGCGCACAGCCAAACAATGCGCCTAAAACAACACGCACAGCCGGTGGCATAAGGCCGGCTTCAATCGAATATTTGGCGAGGAAAATCCCACCAATAGATAAAATAAGTGCGCCCAACCAGAAAATACCATTGCCTTTGAGTAGCGTTTCTAAGTTGAACTCGGGCAGTGTAAACTGCTTTTGAAGCGCTTGCTTTGGCGGGCTTTTTACGTCCGGCTTTGCTGGGGTAGATAAGTGTGCTGGCTCTACATTGTCAGCCTGCACGGTATCAGGTTTTGTTGATTCAATTTGTATTGTGGGCTCATCAGTGGAGCGGGGTGCTGGGGCAGACTCACTCAACGCTTGCTTGAGCTTATCAATCTGCGCTGTTTGAAAGTCGATGATTTTTTGAAGATGTATAACCTTTTTCGCGAGTTTGTCTATACGAGCGCGATCTTTAAAAGCAATCACAACCCCCACAAACAAAAACAGATTAAATGCAAAGGAAAACAACTCAGTATCCATACCTTTTCCTTAAAATACTAGAGAGGTAAGATGAGTTTGCTTTAAAAACAGATAATTATCAAGTTAAGTGCAAAATACACATTACGGAGCAATGTTACTTTAGCGCAAGGTGAAGTGAGCAGTTTTAGCTGGTGCCAACCGCTTATCGCCAGCTTCAAGCTCAGTATGGATCCCGGAACAAGTCCGGGACGACGAGTTTTATATTCGTGTAAAAGTCACCTGCTGAACGACCAGATTAAAGAGTTGCCACATTCGTCACCCTGAACTGGTTTCAGGGCCCAGTTTTTAGAGGCACAAATCTTAAAAAGCGTAAGCCGAATTTTGTTCTTTCAAAGGGCTAATGACTGCTAGCGAAGTGAAGGCATTCTCTTTACGCAAGGTGAAATGAGCAGTTTTAGCAGGTGCCAACCGCTTATCGCCAGCTTCAAGCTCAGTATGGGTCCCGGAGCAAGTCCGGGACGACGAGTTTTATATTCGTATAAAAGTCACCAGCTAATCGACCAGATTAAGTAGTCGCTACATTTGTCACCCTAAACTGGTTTCAGGGCCTAGTGTTTATGGACATTAGTCGAAAAACGCATGCAAATTTATAGTAGAAATATATTGAAGTTTACGACAGGGTAGCAAATAGCGATTTAGTAAATTTGATAGAAAGAAGAGAGAAAAAGCTTGGTACGACCGAGTGGATTCGAACCACCGACCCCTACCATGTCAAGGTAGTGCTCTAACCAACTGAGCTACGGTCGTACTATAGATGTGTGTTACTTAACAAGGTTAAGTTGGTACGACCGAGTGGATTCGAACCACCGACCCCCACCATGTCAAGGTGGTGCTCTAACCAACTGAGCTACGGTCGTACTATAGAAGATTACTTAATTTAGTTAAAGTTGGTACGACCGAGTGGATTCGAACCACCGACCCCTACCATGTCAAGGTAGTGCTCTAACCAACTGAGCTACGGTCGTATCATATTAGAACTTTAAAACTTAACTAAATTAAGTTGGTACGACCGAGTGGATTCGAACCACCGACCCCCACCATGTCAAGGTGGTGCTCTAACCAACTGAGCTACGGTCGTACAATGTGCCGTGTTTCTTGGCAACGGCGGCTAATATATAGTGCTCTGCGAAATGGATCAAGTATCTTTGCTAAATTTTTGTTTGTCTGCGGTTTTTTCGATCACAACGGACTAACTTTGCACACTTTGTAGAAGTTTTGCCACCAAAAAACGTGCTCCTTAGCTGATTGCTTTAACTTAACCAATAAAGGCGTGATGACATTAGGGTAGTCTTGTTGGCCAAATTTACGCGAGAAAGTTTCAAAGTGGGGCTCCACATCATGTAAACGTTTAACTAGTTGTGATTGATACGCTTGAATATCTTGAATGTAGAACTTTTGAAATACATTATTGAGTACTTGAGCGCGCTTTTTGTTTTTCCCAGCAGGACAGACTTTATTCTCTATGTCTAACGAGTTGAGCCAAGTTGTGGTTGTTTGATTCCAAGCAATTTGGGATCTGGTACTGGTGATCAGGCTTTGCACATAATTATTGTTATTTAGTTTCTCAAGGGCGTCTGTCAGCATCTCGCCATTGGCTTGGTTTGGTTCACTTAAGCTATCTATTAAGCTGCTTAGCGTATTTAGAGCTTCCAAGGCATGAATTTCTCCTTGGCTAGTTTCACGCTGAACCTCACTGAATGTCAGTGTATAAAACTGATTGAGTTCTTTCTCATTGGAAAATACGTAAGCCAGCATAGGGTAGAGCTGAGCAAGCTTCTCCTGTCTTGCAAGTGCTAAGGCTTGCTGCACATCTCGTGGTGTCCTGTCGTCGTCAATACATGCTTGCGCATAACGGATAAAATTAAGATTATATTTAAATTGTTCGCTTGGTTTGGCTAGCTTGCCTAATTGATTGTTATGATTGGCAATGTGTGTAGAAACACGGCAGTGTCCGAGCTTGGCAAGATCTATAACAGAGATGGAGTAGCTGGCTTTTGGTTTGTCGAGGACTGAGTGTGGCAGTACACTCAGCGATCCGATAGATAACCCGTCGGTACTGAACACCTTGCCAAGGCGTTCTGTATACGTTTGGTTTGTGTCACTGGGTGCTGGTGTGCACCCAAACAAAACCGTGCTAAGTGCTAAGAGCAGCAGTTTGCATTTCAACGAGTTTTCTCCTCACAAAATATATCAATAGCACAGCAGCCACTGTGAGACCAACAATGATACCAACCCAAAAGCCGGTCGGTCCCATCGCTGGTACTATTAGGTCTGTTTTTGCTAATACGTATCCAAGCGTAAAGCCGATTACCCAATAGGAGATAAAGGTTACCCCAGTAATAGGCTTGGTGTATCTTAGGCCACGTAAAACGCCATTTGCAGACACTTGCAGTGCATCAGGTAACTGATAAACACAGGCAAGTATAATTATACTCGATGCGAGCATGGCAACTTCTTTTTCTTGTGTATAAAGCCAACTGATGTCATGTCTGATCAGATAGGTGCCTAAAGCAACAATGGCTGCAACACCAACGGCCAGTATAAAGCTGGTGTAGGTTGCGTTGACCAATCGTTCAATGTTGTTTTGTCCGCTGATATTGCCAATCCTAATACCGATAGCCATAGATAAACTAAGCGGCAACATAAACAAGATCATGGTTACACTCGCGGCGACCTGATGCCCAGATACGGCAACAGCACCTAAATCAGCAATAAATAATGGGATACATGCAAATAACGTCACTTCAAAAAAAGTAGCAAATGAGATAGGCAACCCGAGTTTCGCGATCTGTAAAATGGTTTCTTTGTGCGGCTTCATAAAATCACTGATCAGCCATTTGCCCTTCAACTCTTTGCTTTTCATACTGTAGCAAATTTGTGCAATGGCCATAGTCCATATAACAATGCTGGTGGCAACACCACATCCGGCACCGCCCAAGGCAGGCATACCTAATTTGCCATAAATAAAGATGTAGTTAGCGATAACGTTTATGCCCAGACCGAGTAAGCCGATATAAAAAGCAACTTTAGTATTGCCCATACCCTCGGTGACATTTCGGTACACTGAGAAGACTAAAAATGCAACGAGACCATATTTAACATAATCGATATAATCTTGTGCCATTTGGGCAATTTCAGGGCTTGTGCCGGTACTAGCAAATAAATAAGGCGTGAAATAACTTGCAATAAATCCTAATGAAGACAGCATCAATGCCAAATATAAACCTTGCTGAAAATACCGTTTTATACTGTCTTGATCATTGGCGCCGACGCTATGGGCAACCATACTGGTAAGCGCTAATAAAATAGCCTGTAAAGAAAACATCAAGGGGTTGAGTGCGCCAGTTGCAATGGAGAGCGCAGCCAAGTCGTTTGGACTCACTTGTCCTGCCATCATGGTATCGACAACAGACATCATCACGAGAGTCACTTGGGCTAATAGAACGGGTGTGGCAAGTCTAATTAACTTTTTGGCTTCCCAGAGTTCAAACTTCATCTTAAAACTCAGTATTTCTAAAAAAAGGCATTCTATTGAAGTTTGTCATTTTTATCTACGAAATAAGTGTGTAAATATGTTTCGACAGGGCAGGGCATCAGGTAGAATGGCGGCATAATTTTTACCTCGGAAAAAACATGTTTACTGGAATTGTTCAAACTCAAGCGTCAGTGGTTAGCGCATCATTAAATGATGGCGTTATGCGTTTAGTCTTATCTGTTGGCAACGAGCATTTACAGCAACTTACCATTGGTGCCAGTATCGCTGTGAATGGCTGCTGTCTAACCGTCGTGCAATTTGAGGCTAGTCAGTCTGATGTGGTTGGTCAAGTCAGCTTTGATGTCATTGATGAGTCATTAAAGTTAACCAATTTAGGCTTACTTAAATGTGGTGATAAAGTAAATTTTGAACGCTCAGTCACTTTTGGCACAGAATTAGGTGGGCATATTGTCTCTGGGCATATCCATGATATGGCAATCGTAGATAGCGTGATTAAAACAGCTGACAATGTAAAAATAAAACTGCTGTTAGATACCAACTGGTCAAAATATGTTTTTTATAAAGGTTTTATATCTGTTAATGGCGCGAGTTTAACTGTAGGTGAAGTAGACGAGCAAGGCTTTTGGTTACATTTAATTCCTGAAACGCTTGCCATCACCAATATCGGCAAGATTAAATCAGGTGATAAGCTCAACATTGAAGTCGATCAGCAAACTTACACTATCGTCAACACGGTCGAGCATTATTTACGTAAAAATACCTTAAGCCCAATGGGTTAAAAAATTTGTTCGTCGTCACTGTCAATTCGTAACTCCAATTTGTTGATTGCTTCGTCGATGTGCATGTTCAAATGAATTGGGTTGCAACATGCGGCGCAATCTTCATAAAAATCTTGGTCGCCCTCACTGATATCTAAATCAACAAAAATATGATGACCACAGTGGGGGCAGCTGATCCTTTGGTTATACAGCTGCTTCATAATATGGCTCCAACAACCGCCTTGAATTCCACTATTAACTATAGCAGTTTTTGCAATTATTACCGCGCGATGACAGCTATTTTAAGATGAGCTCAATTTGCTGTTTTGATTGGGTGAGGTAGTCACCAGCAAAGACATTTGCATGACAAAGCAAGCTATATAATTGATAAATAGGCTTTCTCAGTTGGTAGCCTTTGTCTATTTGATAAGTTTCTTCATATCCTGCATAAAACGCGTTAGGCAGTTGTGCGAATAGCTCACTATTCGCAATATCTACCTCTCTATCGCCGTAGTAACAAGCAGGACAATAAACGCTTGGCTTATCATTGGAAAAAGCAATATTACCGCGCCAGAAAAATCCATGTAGCAATGAGGGTTGAACAGGGTGATTTACTAGCGGCTTTATGTACTCGACAAAATAATCTATTTCTACGAGCTCTATGCCTTTTTCATGTAGTAATTGCAATTGCCAAGCGATCCGCTCTTCGGCAAAAAACACAGACCACTTTTTATGCCACTGATTAGGTTGGGCTAAGCCTAAAATATAGTTGTCTTGCTCAAAACCAAACATTTCTTGTTCATGTCTATTGTGCATTTTGGCAAGTGTTTCACCGCACAAGTACCAGTTCTCTTTATCTGGTTGAGAAGGCAGCCATTCGTAAACACTGAAGCAATACTCAAGGCTTGACCCTATGGTGATGGGATCGGCGACCAAAAAATCACTGTCTCTGGTGAGTAATGCATGATTATCGGCTTCACACTCATAGCGTTCTAAGGCACTGATATGGTCCACTTTTACTAAAAAGCGGTGCCTGTCGTTTTCAATTTGGTAGTTTTTCGACTTGTGGTTGCTGGGTAGCTGTGTTTTGCGAGTAAATTCAAAATTGTCGTGAATCGCTTCACTAATGTACTGGTTTACTAGGTTCCACATAGTCAGCCCGGTGGGGTGTGAGCACTTTATCTAACTATGATCGATTTTGGCTATAACACAAATACTTGAGTGCAAATTTAAATCGAATAGAATAGCCACAGTTTTGAAATGTTTTGGATGTTCACATTGAATAAAAGTGTTATCACAAACCTGATTGCGGCTGCATTGGTCGCGTTTGGTTATGCTTTAGATCATGATTTAGTTTTTACCATGGGTTTGTTTGCCCTCTCTGGTGCCGTCACCAATTGGCTTGCGGTTCATATGTTATTTGAAAAAGTACCCGGTCTATATGGTTCTGGTGTTATAACAATAAAATTTAAAGAGTTTAAAATTGCCATTAAAGAGCTCATATTAGATGAGTTTTTTAATCAAGATAAGCTCAAAAGCTTCGCAGAAAAAAATCAAATCGACATAGATTTAAACCCAGTCATTGAGCATGCAGACTTATCGATTGCTTTTAATAAGTTGGTGCAAGTCATCGAAAGCTCACAGTTTGGAGCGATGCTGGCAATGGTGGGGGGCAAAGAAGCTATTGAGCCAATGCGTGATACTTTTACTGAAAAAATGAAAGAAGCCTTGCGTGAAATGAGTGAGCAGCCAGAGTTCAAAGATAAAATTTCTGGGGTGCTAACAAGTGGGCAGTCTTTAGACTCGATCCGTACAGCCATTGAACATGCCGTTGATGAAAGGCTAATTGAGTTAACGCCAGTTATGGTGAAAAATATTGTGCAAAACATGATCCATACACATCTAGGTTGGTTGGTTGTTTGGGGCGGTGTTTTTGGCGGTGTATTCGGTTTATTGGCGAGTGTTTTGTAACGTACTCTATGTGGTGTGCATTACTTGTATTTAATGCACACCTTTTGCTCGCTCATTATTTAGAGCCTGATAAAACAACTGGCATTGTATGTTCTGCTTTTGCAATGTCTTTAATAGAAGTTTTGGTTTCTAAGTCGATTTTCATAAACTTAGCATTTCGAGTAAGGCTATAAGTCTTCGCAAACTCATCTAAACTCATATCGTTGCATTCTAGTTTCGTGGTTATACGTGTTTTCGCGGTGTGTTGTCCGCGCATTGCTGCCAACATCACATGTGGGCGATCCGATGCGAATGCCATGCAAAGTTTGGTTGCATGACTGTCGTCAGCGGCAACAAATTCAACAGCATGTGCGTTTGACATAGATACTAGCGCAGTTAGTGCAGCAGTTAATAATACTTTCATCGTTGTTCTCCAAGCAGGTCGTTAAGTGCGATTCCTCTAGAGTATTGGCCTGAACGGCATAAAATGCTGTAAGGGAAGATTGTACGAATGTAAGGAATTATGTATTTGTATTATTGCAACTGTAAGTCCATCTAACTTAAATGAAAAAACACCTCATATTTGTTTCATAACAGCCGAAAAAAATTACAAATAAAATTTGGTTAACAGTTCAATATCGATATGTTTTAACGCTTTTAGCTACTTTTCCTATTTTTATTAAAACCTATTTCAAAAGTATGTATAAGTGTGTGCAAGTGTGTATGTTATTTGCTCAGAAAACAGAAGGGGCGTGCCTGTTTGTTATACAATATTGCAATTTCTCACGTAATTTATCGTAATTTATGGCATTTTGAGGTTTTTACATCGAAATTTTTGTGAATTTTCGCTACAGTCTCTTTGATAACTACAGTCACAAAAACTACAGAGACGAAAATATGAATATGTTCAAACCCTCTGTGATCGTGCTTGCTCTAAGCACCGCTCTTTTAGGATGCCAGCAAGACACTGGTCCTCAAAAAGATAAAGTCACAATCGAGAAAAATCCATATCCAAGCACTTACCAGCCTCATTCAAAGACAAGTACATTAATTACTAATGCGACAGTGTTAACGGGCACAGGTGAAAGAATCAACGATGCTGATGTTTACATTGTTGATGGTAAAATTAGCCAAGTAGGCAAAGACTTATCCGTAAATGCTGATGCAACAATTGACGCTGCTGGCAAATGGGTAACACCTGGTATTATCGATAACCATTCACACTTGGGTGCTTATCCAAACCCAGGTGTTGAGTCTCACCAAGATGGTAATGAAATGATCCACCCTAATACTGCACAAGTATGGGTTGAGCATTCAGTATGGCCACAAGACCCTGGTTTTAACCGTGCACGTGAAGGCGGTATTACTTCATTACAAATTTTACCTGGATCTGCAAACTTATTTGGTGGTCGAGCGGTAACGCTTAAAAACGTACCATCAGAAACTATGCAAGGCATGAAGTTCCCTGAAGCCCCGTACGGTCTGAAAATGGCGTGTGGTGAAAACCCTAAACGCGTATATGGTGGTCAAGGTGTTGCACCAAAAACACGTATGGGTAACATGGCAGGCTACCGCGAAGCTTGGATTGAAGCGACAGAATATAAGCGTGCTTGGGAACAGTACGATGCAGAATATGCTGCGGGCTTAAACCCAGATGCACCACATCGTGATATTAAGCTGGATACGCTACGCGGCGTACTTGACGGCGAAATCTTAATCCATAACCACTGTTACAAAGCTGAAGAAATGGCCATGATGATTGACCTTTCTAAAGAGTTTGGTTATCACGCAGGTACATTCCACCACGGTATTGAAGCATACAAAATTGCAGACTTACTAGGTGAGAATGGTAACTGTGCTGCACTTTGGCCAGATTGGTGGGGCTTTAAGATGGAAGCATATGACATGTCACTTGAAAATGTCGCCATTGTTGATGCAGCCAAAAACTCTTGTGCAGTTATTCACTCTGATTCTGATACAACCATTCAACGCTTGAATCATGAAGCTGCAAAAGTGATGTATTCAGCAAATGAAGTTGGTTTTGATATCAAAGAAGAGCATGCAATTAAGTGGATCACTTACAACGCAGCAAAATCACTGGGCATTGAAGATTTGACAGGTTCAATTGCAGCTGGCAAACAAGCAGATGTTGTTATTTGGGACCAAAGTCCATTTAGCGTGTATTCAAAAGCTGAAAAAGTATTTATTGATGGTGCAAAAGTATATGACCGCCATGATAGTAAGTACCAAGCAGTTAGTGATTTTATGTTAGGTCAGCGCTAGGGGAGCCACAATGAACAAGTTTAAATTATCTATTCTAACTGGTGCATTACTGAGCTCATCAGCGGTATTTGCGCAAGTAACAGCGATTACAAATGCGACTGTACACACGCAAACAAAGCAGGGTGTACTAGAAAACGCAACTGTGGTGATTGAAAATGGCAAAATTACAGCCCTAAATCCGAAGTCATTTAACGCTGATGTGACTGTTGACGCACAAGGTAAAGTGCTAACGCCAGGCCTTATCGGTACGATGAACCACTTAGGTTTGGTTGAAGTCGGTGCAGTTTCTCGTTCAGTTGATGCGTACGATAAATCAGGTTTAGAGTTTGATCCAAGCTCGGCGTTTAACCCGCGATCTAGCTTGATCCCTTATGCAAGAAAAGGTGGCGTAACGCAAAACTTGAGCATTCCATCATTACCTTGGGGTGAAAGTGGTGTGTTTATGGGTCTTGGCTTTGTTGCTGATCTATCAGGTGAGTTTGGTAGTGTTACTGACCGTAAAACTGCGCTTATCGTAGACTTAGGTGCGGCAAGTGGTGATGGCTCTCGTGCAGCAGCTGTTCAAGCGTTTGCTAAAAAGCTAGCTGAGCAAAAGAAAAAGCTCACAGCTAAAAAAGACAAAAAAGCAGATAAAGATCCTTCAGCTGAAGAAAAGCTTCTGATTGACGTATTAAATGGCAAGCTGCCAGTAGTCGCGTCAGCATCACGTGCTTCACAACTACTTGAGCTAATCAAACTAAAAGAAGAGTTTGGGCTAAACCTTGTCATTTACGGTGCAGATGATGCTGTATTGGTAAAAGAAGAGTTGGCGAAAGCAAAAGTACCAGTGATTGTGAGTGCGGTATCTAACTTACCAACTGGTTTTGATGCACTACATGCACATTTAGGTAATGCCGGTACACTTGAAAAAGCAGGTGTTAAAGTCATTCTAAATGTTGCTGGTGATGGTAGCCATAATGTTTATCAGATGCGCTTCAATGCAGGTATTGCTGTAGCAAATGGCATGTCACATGACGGTGCTTTAAAAGCGATGACAGTAAATGTTGCTGATACGTTTGGTATCGAAGGCGGTAGGATTGCTAAAGGTGAACGCGCTGACGTTGTACTTTGGACAGCTGATCCGTTCGAGTTCAGTACACGTGTTGACACTATTTGGATTAATGGTGAGCAAGTAACCACAGAGTCTCGTCATGACAAATTGACAGAGCGTTACACCAAAGATTCATCGATGCCGCGTGGCTATACAAAGTAAATTTGTAAATAATGAATAGAGGCGCCTGTTGGCGCCTTTTTTATTGGCGCGCCATTAAGCGATTGCTTTCACTTTTACATGCTGTCAGATGGAATGTGAATGCATATTTGGTTTTATAGCATTTGGACAAGTAGTGGGGCTGAAATAGAAAAAGAAGTGCTAGGCACTTCTTTTGAGGTTTTAGAAGTATGGATTACTTATATACAGTGTAATCTACTTCAAGGTTGATATCGTTTTCACCTGAAACAACCCACACTTGTGTGCGTTGAATTTGACCTACAGGGCTGTGGCACGTAACAACTTGTCTGAACGCTGGGCCAGAGTAATCGTATACTGCGTTTTCAAGACCATAGTGGTTTGTGTGGAATAGCGGCGTGCTGTCATAGCCATTAAATACACGTGAAGTGAAGCCGTCATTCATAGTTGCTGTACAGTATGTATCTTCATTTTTGTTATCAATGTGCAGTGATGATGTATAGCTTACTTGCTCGTACCAACCGCGACCGCCACAATGCGAGCTTGCCCCTGTACAGTCAGGCATTTTATATTCGCCAACACCAACTAAGTTAGTATCCCATGTGATAACAGGTAGTGCTGAGAATTTGTGATATACCTTGAACTGCTCACCTTCGATGTTTTGACAGTTTAAAGCAAGCACACGATTGCGTTTTACTTGCTCATCAGAGAAGCCACCATTAAAGTGAACCGTATCAACACGCGCAGCGCCAGGACCTGCTGTGCCAAACTTTACAGAGCCGTATGTCTGGCCAGTTAATTCGTCAAAGATTGTACCTGTAGTACATTCTGAACCAGACTCTCTGAAATAAATCCACGCCTCATAGCTACGAGCGCTTAAAGAGTCCGTTACGATACGGTCAACAGCGCCATTTGCGTATACTGTCGTTCTGTTATATCCATCTAAGTCTTGCACAACTGTTTGAGCAAATGCTGAAGTAGCTAATAGACCTGATGTAAGCGCTGCTAGTAGTTTAAGTTTCATTGGTAACTCCATTATATTTTACAGGAAGTATTTTATCCTGAGTAATTGTCTGACGCAGATGCATTCCTTAATTGAGGTTTTTCATCTTGAATATAAATTTATTCATGCGCCGAATTCTTTTTTATCAGCAATTTTTATATCTGCTACATTAAAAGTTATTGCCATATAAAAACGTACGATTGAGTAAGAAACTAGCTGTTAGCTGGGCTCTAAAACTGTGGCTTCTCAACGACAACCGTTGCTGATTGCTAAATAAGCTAACGGGTAAATTTTGGTGTGTAAACCCCTAGATGTTGGAGCATGGTTGATGATTATTTTCATATGCAGAATTTGCAATTTTTAAATTTTTTATTCTTGGTTTTGTTGTTTTTAATTTATTTTATATTTTGATAATGTGATTTTTGACTATTATGAAAGTGTTTTTTGTCACTATAAGTTATTAAAAAGCTTTAATATAAATATACTATATTTAACGCTTGGTATGGAGGTGGTAAGTAGCGAATGTTATCCAAACTAATATGGTGTGTTCATTAATTATCCTATTGAGAGGTTGAAGTTTATGAATGTGGAAATTTTTGCTTGTAAAAATAAGCGGATTAATGCGAAAAATTAATTTATAAAAATTTAAAAAATAAATTTAAATTTGATCTAGGTCTACTTTCAGTGTCAACTGACTTTAAAAAGCGGGCTTGTTACCGTAGTTTTAGTCGGCTCAGCTGGCTAATATAAGCTAGGAGGTTTTCAGAGTGACAGCTCAGAACAGCTCAAAATAGTTGGCCTAAATTATGACTCGACCTAATAACTTTCTTTTCTCTTTCATTTGCTAATGTTAATGACACGCATTTAAATTATTAGTAAAGTGAGCTGTGCGAGTCACAATAGGAAATGAGCTGTTTCAGGTGCTTAATTTGAAAACCTGTCACTAGACGCTACATTAAACACAGGTTAGTGGGTGACTTTTAGAAGTAAAGAATGTTGAGGTTTTAAAGTGTGTTGGTAGATGTTTTACAAATTGGTTATTTATCAAGTGTTGTCATTGTTTTTTTGATTACGGTTTCTTTGATATCGATACAGCAAGGCTTACCTAAGTTTCAACGGCTTGAGCTTGCATTGTGTTGGCTTATGGTTTTATCACCTGCAGTAGAGTTTATGAGTTTGCAGGAGTTTGAGATCCCCTGGTTTGCAATCGCATTTATCCACGCATCCCCATTATTACTAGGGCCTTTAATTGAGCGCTACAAGCAAGCTTTAACGAATACATATACAGGTTTTTGGCGAACACTTCCTCACTTTTTACCCTTTGCCTTGTTTTTCTCATATCGATTAGTCGATGATGCGGGGGTAACATCTGCGGTAGGAGCCCTGTATCTAACTCAGATCCTGTTTTATCAAGCCAATGTAGTCAGAGCTTGCTTGTCGGATAAATCGTTTTTGCTTTCTCTGAAAGATGCAAAGTATGGGCTTATTCCTCATAGGTTGTTGATTGCATTTTATTTTGTCTTCTCATTGGCTGGTATAGTGCAAATGGTTGGGTATTTGTTTAACTTTGAGCAAGTCTGGTTACTACTGCACATGACAAATACGTTCGTGTTTATCTATGTCGTGCTTTTATGCAGAGGATATATCAATTTATTGCTTAAAAAGTTAGAAAACCTCAATAAGTCCTCTTGCTAGAACAATTAAAGTACTAAAGCTATTCACCTAAGAGATCGCCACCGCTGGTATTTAAGCTGAGTAGGCGACTTCTTTTGTAGGTTTGATGAGGTAATCTAAAGTACGTTGTTACATCACCTCATTCAAATCTACTCACTTGAAACACTATGAGCTAAATGCCTCACGGTTTTGTTCGATAAATTGCCTAAGTGTCGTCAGCGGTCTACCAAGTAGTGCCTTACCATCAGGGCTGACAACCGCTGCATGGTTATCTGCGAATAAGTTAAATAGTTCAACTAATCCTTCTGCTTGCCATTGTGGCCAACCAGTATCGAGTAATGAAGCCAAAGTGGTTTTATTATCTGGTGAGATATGAGCGACTCCTGTGTTTAACACTTCACTGAAAGTATTGGCTATATCCACACCACTTAATAGCTCAGGGCCTGTGATATTGTAGGCTTTATTTTTGTGTTCGTTTGATGTTAAAACATTGGCTGCAATTTCGCCGATGTCAGACACTAGTAGAGGTGCGAATTTACCCTCTCCAGTACCAAGGTAAAGTGCCCCTTGTTTGATGCCGTCGGCCCAACCAAGTAAATTATCTTGAAAGAAAATAGTACGTAGATGTGTCCAGTTGAGTCCTGACCCCTCTAAGTACTTTTCTCCAAAGCGGAATTGGCGGCCAAACAAAATGGCTTCATATTCTGCGCCAAATACTGAGTAAAACACAAAGTCCTTAATTGATTGCGATGCTACAGCTGCGTCAATCACCAATTTAGCATGTTGCTCACGTTCAAATACGTTTCCTGTGATGTAAAAGACTTTATCTACGCCTTGCATTGATGCGGCCAGCGCTTCTGGCTGTTCAATATCCATAATGCGAGTTTCAAGGTCAGGAAACTGGGTTTTTAGCGCTTGGGCTTTTTCATTACTTCGTACGCCAGCAATAATGGTGTCTTGTAGGTCCGTTTTTGCGAAAAGGGCTTTGATAGTTGCAATACCGTTTAGGCCAGCAGCACCGATGATAAGAATATTAGACATAAGCATTTCTCCAGTTTATTAAGTTTTTGCTTTGATGGAGCTATCTTATGTTTAATTTTTTAGATTGAAAATTTCTAATATTAGCGCTATTTATTCGTTTACATAGAATGTTTTGGTTAGCCTAATCGTTTTTTTGGAAATGGTGCAATGGCTTTGAAAGATGTCACAAAAGCATCGTTTATACAAAGTGCTTGAGAAGAGGTGGCGTTATTGTACGGGCTCTTCTTCAAGAGATTAAAAATCGGTTTATTATCTTGGTTTTCAATAAAAGCTAAATACTTTTGCTATATAAGTGTCGAGAGATCAATTTGATTGAATGCGGTTTACTTGTTCTCCGGTCATATAAAATAAGCCGCAAAACAGGCTATATTTTAAACATGATGTTTACTCAGTTCTTGCTGTGCTTAATCAGATTTTACGAATGACATGTTCGAAAAATTCAAGAAGTTGGGTTAGCTATACTGAGGTAACCTTATTAATACCAAATATTGAAAAGTCGTTTATATCAATAATACGGCTATTTTAACTGCTAAAAGGTAGAAATATGTACGATGATTTGACACTTGAACACTTTATGGAAGGACTTGTAAAGCGTAACCCACATGAACCTGAGTTTCATCAAGCAGTAAAAGAGGTGGCGGAGTCTGTAATTCCATTCATTAATAAAAACCCTCAGTATAAATTGGCGCATATTCTTGAACGAATGACTGAGCCGGACAAAGTGGTTTCATTTAGAGTTTCATGGGAAGACGACGACGGTAATATTCGTATAAATCGTGGGTATCGGGTTCAGTTTAATAACTCAATTGGACCGTACAAAGGAGGACTTCGTTTTGACCCTTCGGTTAATTTGAGTGTTTTAAAGTTTTTAGGGTTTGAGCAAACATTTAAAAACAGCTTAACAACACTGCCAATAGGTGCAGGCAAAGGGGGCTCAGACTTTAACCCAAAAGGGAAATCAGATCGTGAAATCATGCGCTTTTGCCAGTCATTCATGACGCAGCTTTATCAACACATTGGGCCAAATATGGATGTGCCTGCTGGTGATATTGGTGTGGGTTCTCGAGAGATCAGTTACTTATTTGGTCAATATAAACGATTAACGCACCAGTTTGAAAGCGTGTTAACTGGTAAGTCGCTTGAATTTGGCGGCAGCTTAATTCGCACTGAAGCAACAGGATATGGTAATGCCTATTTCATGCAAGCGATGCTAGCGCATCAAAAAGAAGAGATAGCGGGTAAAGCATGTTTGGTTTCAGGTTCTGGAAATGTTGCATTGCATTGCGCTGAGAAAATCATCCAGCTCGGTGGCAAAGTACTTACGCTATCTGATTCTAGTGGTACTTTATATGTCGCTGAGGGCATAGATCAGACTAAGTTGGATATAATTAAAGATGTAAAAACAAGGCAACGGAAACGTCTTAGTGTACTGACAGAGCAGTTCACTTGTGAATTCTACGAAGGTAAAAAGCCATGGCATATTCAAGCTGAACTTGCATTCCCATGCGCGACTCAGAATGAACTGACTGAGCAAGATGCAATAACTTTGGCTGACAACGGCTGTATTGCGGTTTCGGAAGGTGCGAATATGCCTTGTACGCCAGAATCTGTGCAAATATTTTCTGAGCGCGGTGTGTTGTACGCGCCAGGAAAAGCGTCAAATGCGGGTGGGGTGGCAGTATCTGCATTAGAGATGTCACAAAACAGTATTCGTATGTCTTGGTCTGAGCAGGAGCTAGAGCAAAAGTTACATGACATTATGCAGCAAATTCATGACCAGTGCGTGAAGTACGGCAGCAAAAATGGCCAAATTAACTACGTAGATGGCGCGAATATCGCAGGCTTTATTAAAGTTGCAGATGCCATGCTCGCGTATGGTGTTGTATAGTTTTCAGTTAAAAGCTTAAGGTGCGTGTTTGCCTTAAGCTTTATAACAGTACGTAAATCTTGCTTTAATTAAAGGATTAGTCTTGTCGTCTAGTTAAGGTTTTGCAATTCTCGGTACTATGTGCAACGAGCTGCTCTAGAGTAAGCTCAGTCAGAGATTAACCTTATGGGTTTTTTAATGAGGGGCTATATCGCATCCTATTTGGCGACTAAACCCCCAGCTTTTAACGATCAAGGGGTCGGCACGCACAAGGCGGAAGCATTGCTGGATATAAAAAGCGCTGCAGATAAAGAGGGTATTATCAAAATAAGGATAAAGAACTTGGCAAACAAACACTCGTAGAGCAGTACCAGTGTACAGCTATTCGGGAAGGTTTATACACACAATTATTCGGTTTGAAGGTCCCGATTTATTTTTGCTACAGTGCAAATGACGAACATTATCAATGTAAGTTGGTTTGACAAGATAAAGCAAACTCATCTGAATGAATACATTTTTGAAATTGAGGGGGAGTGGACATATGTTTCCTTTGGAAAAGCCGCAAAGACTGGCTGGACTTATCAAGGCTTGGCTAGCTCATCTTAAATATATCGATGTGTTGCCTATTACACTCTTCTAAAAAAGGATTCTGTAATGAAGTATGTTTACGGTTTATTGTGCATTTTGGGCATATTAGCGCCTTTTAGTGCGTTTGCTCCTTGGTTATTTTTACATGGTTTGGATCTTATTAGATTATACGAGGAGGTAAACGCTGATCCCCTTGCCTCATTTGCTTGGCTAGATGTGATTGTATCTGCGATTGTGCTGATTATATTTATCCTTTATGAAGGAAAAAAGCTGGGTGTTCGTTATTTGTGGTTGCCTATTGTTAGCACCATGATGGTCGGGGTATCTTTTGGGTTGCCGTTATTTTTGTTGATGAGAGAGCTGCATGCGGAAAAAGAGAGAGCGCACAGCTAAAACCTAAGGTCCAAATCCGAGCTGATGCTAAATAGTAAGCTATGTTTTTTATCAGAATCGGCGCAATAACCATCTGCTTAAGTAAAAATATGACCCATATATGAAGAATCGCATTCTTTACAGGACCATATATTTTCATTTTCCTTCTATAGTGTTAGCTTAATACTTGCTTTATATAAAATGGAATTTTAATAGAGGGATACTGATATGAGAAGAATACTCATAGCTCTGCTTGCTTCATCAATTTGCTTACCTACTTTTTCTAACGAGACTACCCATAAAGACTGGATCACCAATACAGATGGTGACGAGTATTATTTTGCAGCCACGGTCAATAATAGCGATCATGTTTTTGGTAAGTATTGTTATTTTGATAGCCAGCAATGCCTTTATCTTCTTAGCGTTGATATTACATGTGACAAGGGGGAGAGTTACCCTGTGCTTGTCAATGCTGAATCTGGCTCTTTAAACGTAAATCTCGTTTGTGGTGATGAAATTGACGAGCAGAATGTGATGATTTTTGATGACTTTGATGAAATAGAGAGAACCACTAAAGATAGTAAGCAATTTGGTATTGCTATTCCGATGGAAAGCGGTCAGTTTTTGGTGTCTCGATTCAGTTTATCTGGCGCAAAACGCAGTATTAACATTATGACAAGAAAAGCTGAAAAACATCTCGCTGAACTGAACTCTGATAGCGAGATGTTGTGATTATTAATTCTTTACTTTTGAAAAATGTTAGTCTTAAAGTTGATAATCAGCATTGATTCTAGGTAATGGGAGTTTCCCAATTAATTTGTTAAGGACTTAAACCTGAAAATCAATGCTTTTCTAAAATCAAGTAGCCTTTATTATTTTTAAAAAAGATATCGGGATGATTAAAAACTTTATGCTGTAACTTGTCTGTGAATGAAGTTATTGGTCTGATTCATATAGCTTTTTTAAATTATTACTTTTATTGGTCGTTACTCTTCACTCATTCACGAAGGTTTTTACCGAAAATTGAGAGCGCTGTGTTTCAGTATGATTATTAAAAATTAGGTGAGGCTATTAACGTATTTTTGAAAATTTTTGAAGTTTATAAGTTTTTTTACTTAAAAAGAAGGTAAGTTAATACCTTCTAATTCTAGACTTTACTTGGTAATTAGTCTTCTTTATATCTTGGGTAGTTTGCACCGCCACGGCCACCAGCGATTTGGTTAAGTAGTGACTTTTCGATTAAAGCAAAGCTTTGATTTTTATTGTTATCTTTTTTCATTTTATTTTCCTTATAAATTATTTTTATGTGCTATTTGAGAGCACAAGGACATTATATTAGAGTTTTTAAAAAATAAAAGTGAAAATTTAAAATCTGATTGGTATATTAATATTTTTATTGTGTTTGACTTTAAGCTGTTGTTTTAATTGGTTTTATTTTTTATTAAAATTATAGTTTTCTTAATTAGGTTTGCATTTTCATTAATTATTAATCGTTAACGAATGAAAATATGCATCGATGTAAATTTTCAAGTTTAGTAGAGAAGTTTTTTTAGCAGTGTTAGTTATCTATATTTAGTGAACGGGGTGTTGGTAGAAATAAGGCTCAATAGAATAGAGCTCAATGCTTTATCAGTTTACGTATAAAACTTCAAAGAGACGCTAGTAAGAGAGCTTCGTGTGGTAGCTGTTAGGCACTCAAATAGTAGATAATGAGGGCCTAGATTACTGTTCGTCTTTTAGTCGCAGTTCAACGACTTCTTTTTTAGCTGAAATCCTGGCCTTTATTAAGAGTTGCTCGTTGTTTATATCACCAATATTAGCGAAGTTATTAGGTAATTTGCCTACTACCTTAAAGTCGGTGTTAATAAGGTCATAAGACCAAAGTTCGTGCTTATTGTTCGTACCAAAAATAGCGCCATTATGAATAATAAATCGCTTTCCATCACCGCCATGCCCGTCTAGAGCGACTATTTGCTCAGCTTCTACAGCACCTAGTTGCCAGAATCTATCCATGTGATCTGTGTAAAAAACCTGTCCTTCTTCTGATTTATCAGCCCAGTTTACGCGCCTATCAGTTACTAGCTGTGTTTCACTTGTGATGAGGTTGTATTGCATCAGTTTTTTTGTTCCACTGACGTTCGCGAACGTCAGTGCGAGATTAGTTGTGGAGTCCCAATGTAATAACTCA
Organism: Pseudoalteromonas umbrosa; assembly: GCF_030125375.1. GTDB lineage: Bacteria > Pseudomonadota > Gammaproteobacteria > Enterobacterales > Alteromonadaceae > Pseudoalteromonas > Pseudoalteromonas umbrosa. Next base: position 776,582 of record NZ_JASJUU010000001.1, read on the forward strand.
ATAATAGGGTGTTGGGTGTGGTGTTTAGTTTGCTTACCGCTAAGTTTTAACTGTATCAGTTCATTATTAACACTTACGAGTATACTATCTCCGTCCTTTGACCACTTCATACCGGAAATATTGCTGTCGATGGGGAAGTTTGATAATTGCACTGTAGAATGCTCATCATGCAGCCAAATTTGATCATCTCCTGAACGGTCAGAGGAGAATGCCAGTAAATCTCCACCCGGTTGAAAGATCCCTTTACTATCGGACATAGTTGAGCGCGCAGTAATATAGTTATCTAATTTCTCATATGCTTTAGACAGCTCTGTTATAGGAATTGTGGCAATGTCGAAATCAAAGTTACCTTTTATGACCAGTGCTTTGTTACCATCTGGATGAAAATTAGGAGAAAAAGCGGGTCGGTCCAGTGGGATGCTTACGTTACTCACTTTACCCTCAAAGGAGAGCGTGAAAAACTGTCGACCTGTACTAAAAATAAGATGGTTTTCAATCGGTGAGAAATTGGCTACCACATTGATATCTCGCTTGGCCTCAGATGTGAACATTATAGGGTTGCTTGAGAGTAATTCGCCTGTCGATGAGAGTACTTCTATGTAATGTTTGCTGTCTGCATGGATGCTGATTACAGCAAATAAGTCGTCTTTTGGTGAGTAATCATAATAGATAATATTTCCATCGGTGACGTTATGAATAACACTGCTTTCATTTTTTTCGACAGAGTAGCTTATTAACTGCCATTGAGAAGACTCGCGTTGTCACAGAGCGATGTTATTGTTATTCAACCAATGAGGTGATTTGATCTCTGAACTTTTGCACTCTAGCAAAACATTCATAGGTTGCGGTGCTATTAACGCTTTAGCAAACTCCATACTCATTAGTTGATAGCATTTTTTTTGTACTATGGGTTTTTCACAGTTCATTGTGCGAATAAACACGAGCTCCTTTCCACTAGGGGAAAAGCTATGACTACCATAACTGTCTATGTGCTCTGTGAGTTTATGCTCTTGTTTGGTCTTTAAGTTTTTAGCCCAAATATTATTTACGCATTCTTCTTCTGAAAAGCGATGAAAAATAATATAGTTACCGTCTGGAGAATAAATGCTTGCAAACTCTTTTCCATCTGATGCCGTTAGAGCACGAATTTCTCCAACTGAAAACAGTTTAGATTCATCCGGTATTACAAAGCGAACCCCGATAAAGCTACATACAATGAGAATGATAACAAATAGCGGCAGTTTTGTTTTCCAATATGACATTGCGCTTGGTGACGCGACATGGTGGGTAGAGCGAGCTCTGTCTATTTGGACAGGAATTTGCTCTAATTGAGTTGACCACTGAACTTTGCACTCTAAGCTATAGCCTTGTTTGGCGTGTGTTTTAATATAAATCTGCCCTTTGCCATCATCACCAAGGGCTTTTCGAAGCTGTGCAATACTACGCTGTAAACTATTTGTGGTAACTATTGTGTCTGGCCATACTGTAGAAAGCAAAACTTCTTGGCAGACCACTTCTCCTTGATTCTTTGCCAAATAAGTCAGTACGGATAATGCCTTGGGTGCAATGACCTGTGATTCTTGATTTCGTGTGATCTGATTTCTAGATATGTCGACATAAAATTCACCAACCCAATATTGCTTTGTCATAGAGCCTCTATTTCACTTGTTTTGTTTTTATTATTGAATGAAGCGCCATCAGAATACCGACGTTAGATATAAAATTCAAACAGGTAACTAGCTGATTGATAAATTTATATTCCTTTAAAAAGAATTTTAGCCAGAGTGGTAAACTCTCCACTTACAACACCTGAAAATTTAAACGAGGAAGCGACAAGGTTGTTATTGCTAGAACGATGAGATGTCAAAGTATTTAAGAATACGCTGTGTATTTAAAAAAACGCACTTTGCTATACCTCTTTTCTTAAGTTATACACATTAATACCTTTTTTATTATAAAGATATGATTGCAATATAAAAATTATTTGACTGTGATATTATCTAACCGTTATTGAGATACTTAATCTGGTTGTGCCACTTGGTACAACTCGTTTATAAAAGGAAAGGGGTTATGCTAAGGGTCAGTTTGGGTGTGGTGATGTTGTGTTGGGGAATGATGGCTTATTCAAAAACCAGTCATCCTTTAGCTGTTTGTATGTCTTTACATGAAATTGCGGCTTCAACCTTTGAGCAAAAATCACGAGGCCAGCCAAAGCAAGTGCTCTTGGCCAGATTGTCGCCAAAACAAGTTTTAGCGCAATCAGAATTGACCAAGCCAGCAGATATTATTGCTTTGAATATGCATGACATAATTGACGAAGTATATGACTTTCAGCCACTTCCTATGAGTGTATATGGTCAGTATGCAGTGGAAAGGTGCATTAGGCGAGTTGATAATTTTCCCATAGCGTCTTACGGATTGATATTTCCAGAATTACAGCAATGTGTGAAGTTAGGCTCTCGTCGAACAATAGCTGGTTGCGTAACTGATGCGCTTATTAATACTCAAATGGACAGCAAAATTTAATCCGTTTAATTAAAAACCCTTGGTGCCTATTTATATTGGAAATATTGGGTGCACTGGTTTTGAAATTGGAAAATGAAATCGCGCACCTACGTGTTATAGAATACGCGATTGATTTTATACTACTTAGTTTTGACTTCTACTTATGCACAGTGAATAGGGTGTGTAGTAGGGCAAGCGCAGCCTGTTTCATACGGCAAATTTGACGGGCAAGTGCCATCATTGTAAGTATTTGGAGCACAGCCAATTGTTCTCCAAAAACCACCTGCGATATTAGGTGTTTGCACATTGGCGAGTTCTTTTTGTTGGCTTAGATTTTTCAATTTCTTCTTATTTAGTTTCATGAACTTTCCTTATTTTAGTTTTTTAGTGATGTACTTTATATCTCTAGTGTAATTCCTTACGTCATAGTGCATTAGGAAAGAGTTTAAAAAGCCGCACTGTGTTAACATTAATTTAACCTTAATGGTGTGTTTTTGCAAGAACATATTTGTATAAATAATAGGAATGGTGAAATTAAAGGTATTTTAATCTCGAATTAATATAAGTAGGGCTATTTTTTCGTTGTCTCAAAAGTGTTTTTAAAATATTGATCTTGATATTCTCTATATTGAAATTTTATTTATTAATTAAATACTAAAGAAATGATGAGAAATGCCGATATTTTTTGAAGTGAGCATAAGGAAATCAAAATGCATATAAAACCCGCTCTAAATATAAATTTGGCTGACTCTAAGCCCTCGGTAACAAATGCTCGAATTGAAAAAGCTGATAAACTGGATCAAGAACAAGTTGCAGAAATCCTAACTCCGCGTTATCCGGCTCCTCAACCTGATCTATATGACCCTTACATGCGAGCGAAAAAGCACAAAGTTCAAGTCATTGATATGTCGAGCGGGGGAGCAAATAAAGCCCCGCAGTATCGTTATGGAGAACTGACAAAATTGGAAGATATCGACGCTTATTTGACCCATGAAGATAGGCTGACTACAGAGCAAAAAGACTTACTTCGAACACATGTTCCCTCAAAGGAACTTCTATCACTCATGGATAAAATGGATGATGAAACACTGAACCAGTTTGTCGATGTTTTAGCCAAGTCATTTCGTCTAGATTCATTTATGGGCGCTGGGTTTAATAAAGAAAAATCTGAGGAGCTGATATCGCTACTTAGCTCAATGTCAGAAGAAGACATCCAGAATACGGTAAGCACACTCGCTGCTTTATCTGAGCAGGAAGAAGAAAATGTTAGAATGTTTATTGCTTTAGATACCGACTTTGACCACAGTGAAACTTTGTTTAAAACATTCTCAGAAGCTGCAAATTACAAACAGCTTGAAAGAGAAAATTTACATTTTGCAAAACTGACACATCAATATGTAGATTTACTTTCTAAAAATAGATACTCACAAGGCGAAATGACGTCTATTAATCAGCATTTAAAAGAAAGTACGCGTGAGCAGAGTATGGGTATTATGGACATGGCTAATCATGTAAAAAATAATGATAGGTCATCATTTCTTTCCATGTTGGACGAGTCTGACAAAAGCAATGAAAACAATATTTTTTCCTATGCAAGCAAACTTGTTGATTTAGAGGAATATACAAGTGGCTATGACAGTTCGCATGGTGGTCATGTTTTATTTACTGATAGAATGGAAACCGAATCAGAAAGACGCAATATGTATAGCAATCTAATAGATGCTTACGAGAAGCAAGGTGTTGGATGGATGCAGGATGTCATTGAACATACTCATGAAACTCCACCTCAGATACAGTCTGATATTTGGAAAAATATAAACGACACTATTGAAGATAATCCAGCATTATTTGAAAAATCGGACTCTGTGGAGGCGTGGATGGAGATAAATTTATCCTCAATTCAACGAGAATTTGAAAATCAACAAATAGACCAAATTTATGATGCAGTGGAAGAGATGGAGCTTCCAATAGATATTGGAAGATTGACCTGGGTGTATCATGAAACTCTGCGCGTAAATAAAGAGAGTGTCGTTAGCTAACCGAAGGGGTATACCTTTGCATTGTATACCCCAACTGCCTGCTTATTAATGAATTTTAAAGGTGTTTATATTGCTAAAGTTTAATGATGTACACTTCATTGTTTTTGCCTGTACCGGCAAACAGAGTTCGTTGGTCTGCTGACAAGCTTAAAACCGAGACACCATTTATTGTATTATTTTTAAATTGCTTAATATGTCTCTTTAAAGACAATTTCCCACTTGATGGGGACAGTTCATAGACTAAAATTCCTTCCCCAGCTTCTCCTGCAGCAAAAAGCATATTATGTTTGCTAGCAAATGCGATACAGCATGCACCGCTTAAGCTTGTTGGTGTGGGGGTCGAGAGGATTTGGTGATGAACAAATGTATCTGAGCTGTTTTTCTTAAAAACGTTAATGTTATTGCTTTTGGATGCGGCCACAAATAAAAACTGATTATCAGGGCTGATTAATATTTGTTGCGGTTTTTGCATTGCCTCAATGTTGTCTGAGCCGTGAGTAAGCGTTTGAGTCAAAGCATATTTCCCATCCGCGTCTTTTTTTAATATGGATATTTTGCTTTCTTCAAAACCATTAACGTACAGCCAATTCTCGTCGTTAGATTGACTAATGGAAGTTGGCTTTCCCCAGTTTATTTTCGGCAGTAGTTGGTCATGTGGGGAGAGCACTCCTGCGCTATCAATGTCAAAAACAGAGACTGCATTGCTTAGGTAGCTAGCGACATATAAGGTATTACTTTGCTCTGAAAAGTGCGTGCTCCATGCACCGAGTAAGCTTAGGGTATCTTTATGTTTTACTTTTTTATAATCAGAAAAAGCTTGCTTGATATTAATATCATTGCCTAAAGTTTGAACATGCTCAAAGTGTCCACTTTTATTACGTTTAAATGACGTGAGCGATCCACTGTAAAACGAGGTAACGATGGCAACGTCATTATGCTCTATGTATGTCACATCTGACGCACCTTCGAGTGCCAAAGTTGGATATTTGGAGCTGGAAAAACTCTGTAAGAAACTGAATTTATTGTCACTCCCTTCACTAAAGACAGACAGCGAATTACTGTCTCCACTGGCGATCAATAGCGTTCGATTGTTCGTTGAAGTGATATCACGAGGATTTGCAATTTCTTGATTTAAGTTCTCGGTATGTCGGAGGATCTGTATTGCTTCGAGCTCACTCGGTTTTTTATTTTGTGGGAGCGCTTCAGCTTGGCCTGTTATAGTTATCATTAGCAGAGGCGCTAAAATTCGATAATACATAAGATCTCTTAATGGTATGAAGTTGTATGATTGGAAATCGACTTCATATAATCATGGATAGGGTTTTAAATCAATAAGCTCATTTTTTATACTTTATTGTTGGTTATCTTGATTAAACTTATTATATATTCTATTAGCTTTTGACTTTTCAATTTAGAAAATAAGTCGACTAAAAACTAAAGGAGTAGGAATGGAGTTCAATTCTTTATATGTCTTTATCGTTGCTTGCTTGGCGATTAACCTGATCCCAGGTCCAGATGTGATTTATATTGTCTCAAATACTATGAGAGGCAAAGTGGTAGATGGCTTTAAAGCGGCAGCTGGTTTAGGCTTTGGCTATGCGTTTCATACAGCTGCTGCTTGCTTGGGTTTGTCAGCAATTATTTTAAGCTCGGCGGTATTGTTCAACCTAATTAAGATTTTAGGTGCTGTCTACTTATGTTATTTAGGTGTGAAATCTTTAATTTCAATGTACCAAGGTAAATCTAGTATAAATTTGGAGGCTAATAACGAGCTCGAGAGCAATGTTTTGCTGCAAGGGTTCATTGTCAGTGTCTTAAACCCAAAAGTTGCCTTGTTTTTCTTATCCTTTTTACCACAATTCATAAACCCAAATAGCGAAGCGGCAACCCAAAACTTACTTATCTATGGCTTGATATTTAGTGTGTTAGCCACGCTTTGCAACATTATCTATGCACTGGCAGGGAGTTGGGCGTTTGGTCGACAAAGCGCCAAGCGTTATACACGGGCACTTGAGGGCGTTTCTGGGGCAATTTTAATTGGTTTAGCAGGGAAAATTGCCATTGATGGCAAGTAACCCCATCGCACTATATAAGAACCAGAGAAACCTATTCATAATGGGAATTGATGATGAAAAGTAAGGTATTACATATTTATAGATGTCTGCTACTCGCTAGTTCGTTATTTTTACTTCTGCTAAGTGTGGTTCCAGGCGCTATGTCTGTCCTAGCATTTTATGCCTCATTGATTGTACTCCTGCTGTCTATCATGACTATCCAAGGTAATGTTTATTGGTGTTTTAAGTTAGTAAGCATCACTGTAGGTTTGGGTATGCTGCTAGTGAACGATTATCTTAGGCTGTTTGCTGGTCTACCATCTGAATCCTTGCTCGGTAAGTTAGTTATGTACTCTGGTTTTGTTACTATCGTCTTGTTTGGAATTAAGCGGGTATTGAGCATGCGTATAAATAGCGCGTAATAGTGTATAAGTGCCAACAATTAAGCAGACTTTTTTGTTATAAAAGCTGAATTAAAACGGAGGCGATTATGGTGATACCTTCTATGAAGATACCTACACGCAAATTTTCATTTGGGCAGTGTGGGTTGTTATCAGCATTTAGCTTTTGTTTATGGCGAATCATGGCTGCTGCCATGCGGCTGACCGTCAGCTTGTATGTAGACTAAAACGGTTTTCTTTGCGTTTGGGTTGATGCGCTTCGCGTAAATAAGCGTGCTGCCTGACATCTCCAAGGGGGGAGATTCAACCCCGCGTTGATTGAATGCTTGGATTAGCCATGAAGAAAGCTTTTTATGTCTTCTTGATTGTGTGTCATTTGGCAAACTGAGTAAGTTTTTATATAGCTGAACTGCCTGCTGTGTTTGTTTTATTACTTGTTTGCATAAAGCCTTGTAATATACAACACCAGAAGCAAATGCAGTTATTGGTAATAGGCTAGATAAAGCTGATACCCATAAAAGTATCGTATTTATTACTTTTTTCATCCTTAATGTCTCTTTTTTGTTTTACTATAAAGCCCACAATTAGTTATTAATTGTAATGCTGACTGTGTCAATGAAAATAAAATAGATTTTGTCTAGCTTAGAGCTCGGATGATTCATAAAAATAATAAGGAACAATCATGAATATAGCCAAAGGCTTTATATGTTTCATGGCTTTATACTCTGGTGCGGTATTTGCCAGTTGCAAGAATAATAATGAGCAAGTGAATGTAAATGGTACTTGCACAAAGATACAAACATTTAAAAGTGATAAATTGACCAATTCACCGACTCTTTTAGTTTCTTTACATGGAGATTCACCATTTTCTGGTCCAAGCTATCAATACTTTTTTGCCTCGACACTTGCTAAAAAAGTAGACAATCTGGTCGCTGTGGGCCTTTTAAGGCCTGGCTATACAGATGCCATGAACAAAACGTCTGATGGAGAGCGAGGCCAAACAAATGGTGAGAATTATAGTGATGATCGAGTAAAGCAAGTTGCACAAGCAATCAGCGCATTAAAAGCTCGGCATAATGCAGATAAATTGATTGTTGCTGGCCATTCAGGTGGTGGTGCAATTACTGCAAAAATTGTCGCCCAATTTCCTAGGTTAATTGATCATGCTTATATAGTGTCTTGTCCTTGTGACATTAATGAATGGAGAAAATACATATCTGACACGCGTGGTTGGCGTCAATTTAAGGGAGATATTGATGTCGCATCTCCGATTGAATTGGTAAAACACATACCGAAATCCACCAAAATAACATTGTTGGTTGGAGACCAAGATAATATTACCAAACCACAGTTAACACTTGATTATAAAAAGGCGCTAGATAAGCATCGTATTGACAGTGAATTAGAAGTGGTTGCTGGTGGACATGACATTTTCTTATTCCCCGAAGTAACGACTCATTTGATGAAAACTATTCAGGCTTACAATCAATAATATAAGATAGGCTTCGCTGGTTTTATTTATGGCAATCCATTTATTTTGACTCGTATTAATTCAACACTAAAACGTGAGTAGACTCTGAAGTTTTAATGATTGAACCCTTAAAATACAATGACAACATAGGTTGGTTGCCTTTAATAATGCACTTTTAGGTATTAAGTCCAAACAGGGAGTTTAAATTTAATTTTTATCCGTACAATCGTTTGTAGCCAGTTTGCTGTCTATCGAAAAATTTTGGAACCTTGCAGCTGAAAAGCTGGTGCCAACGCGACAAGAATACCATGAACTACGAGTTGTAGTTGATGACGAGTGTGGGTTTGACGTCGTCTTTAGCTCAGAATTTCAATGCGTTGTCTAAAAGCTGGTAAGTAAAGACGTACATTGATAGACACAAAAGTCGGTAGCTTTTGAGGGCACTTGTCGCCCTCATCGATTACTTAATTGTGTGACTGCGTTTTAATTCGTTGATGATGGCATTAGCAAGGGGTGAGGCCGAATTGTTTTTTGCGGTGATCAATGAAACCGGAATGGTATACGCATATTTTTGCGGTAATATGGCTTTTAAAATACCTTTATCAACCCAGTAACTGGCGTAGTGTTCGGGTAAGTAGCCAATAAATGCGCCGGATAAAATTAAATGTGCAATCCCCTCATCATGATAAGCAATGGCGGTATTCATATAATTCAGACCATCATTTCTGACCTCTTTATCTCGCATATAGTTACTTGAGACGACTTCTGCACTTTTAAGCAGTTTATTGACCTGCGAAGGCTTGCAATCAAATAGAGGGTGATCTTTGGCACAGTACAGAAAGTTTTTTTCATCATAAAGGGGAATGTACTCTAGGCCACGCAAATGGTGCCGGCTAACACCTAAACCCACGAGCGAGCGCCCGTTGATCACAGAAGTTTCAACTTCTTTCGCTTCACAAACATTAATATCAAATTGAATATTGTCGCTTTGTGTTTTTAATGACGCGATAGCGTTTGCTATTCCACAGCGGGGGTCGCTGGCCATGGTGTCTATTACCGCAATGGTTACACGTCCAGATAATTCATTCTTAGAACTGGCAACCGTCGTTGCAAATGCCTCGCATTGTTGCAAAAGCTCAAGAGAGGCTTGGTATGTAATGCGACCAGGCTCTGTGAGTTCGAAGCCGCCTCGACCGCGCTTGCACAGTTTTATCCCTAACCTGACTTCTAAGTCCGATAAGTGTGAGCTAATGGTGGAGCGACCAATGTTTAAGCGAGATTCTGCGGCGGATAGGCCTCCAGATTCAACTATGGCCACAAAGATCCTCAATAGGCGTAGGTCAACGTCATGAACTTGCACAGTTTTTCTCCTAAAAGCAGCACGCGAACTGGCTAAAAAGTGGTTGTAATTTAAAGCTGGGCTTATTTTAGTGGAAAGTTTGCCAAGGTAACATCATTAAGTTTGATAAAATCGGAATGAATTACGATTATCTATAATTTATAAAACATCATTACAGCGTTAATATGGCACCATCAAGCACATAGTTGCTTAGGAAAAGCATATATTTAGGAGAATAAGATGACGTTTAGATATGGTGTAGATCGTCTGAACCTTGATATTGTAAACGGCATAGCCGATGGCAGTATTGAAGCAGAGCTTTGTCAGGAAGCATTAGATAAAATTAACAAAAGCCGTCAACGAGTAGACAAGATGGCTGCGTCTGATAAAGCAGTATATGGTATCAATACTGGTTTTGGTCCGCTGTGCGACACGCAAGTTTCCCCTGAAGAGACCAAACTTCTGCAAAAGAACCTACTAATAACGCATGCCGTTGGTGTAGGTAATCCAATTGCGAAACCTATCTCTAAGCTAATGCTTATCACTAAAGTACACGCACTTAGCCAAGGCTTTTCAGGCATTCGCCTAGAAGTGGTTGAGCGTATGCTTAAGTTTATTGAACTAGACATTATCCCAGTTGTGCCAGAGCAAGGCTCTGTAGGTGCATCAGGTGACCTTGCGCCGCTTTCTCACTTATTCTTACCTTTATTAGGTGAAGGCGAGTTTTGGGTAGGCGATGAGATCCAGCCAGCAGCTAAAGTACTCGCAGATAACAACTTAGAAGCCATGGACCTTGACTCAAAAGAAGGACTTGCGCTTATCAATGGTACGCAATTCATCTTATCTCATGCCATTACTGGTTTGACTAAAATGCGTTACTTATTAGACCTTGCTGATGTAGCCGGTGCGATGAGTATTGAAGGCATGCAGGGCAGTGAGCAGCCATTCCGTGAAGAGCTACATGCTATCCGTGCATTTGAAGGTAACATTGCAGTTGCAAAACGCATGCGCCGTTTATTCAAAGATTCACAGAATATGGCTGACCATGAAGAGTGCGATCGCGTTCAAGACCCATATTCACTTAGATGTATCCCGCAGGTGCACGGCGCATCGCGCAACGCATTTAACCACTTAAAAGAGCTTGCTGAGACAGAAATGAACTCAGTAACAGACAACCCAATCGTTATCAGTGAAGAAGAAGCCATCTCTGGTGGTAGCTTCCACGGCCAGCCTTTAGCTATGGTACTTGACTACGCGTCAATTGCAGCCGCTGAGCTTGGTAATATCTCTGATCGTCGTTGTTATTTACTACTTGAAGGCTTACATGGACTACCTAGACTACTCACGACATCAGGTGGTCTAAACTCAGGTATGATGATCCCTCAGTATACGACTGCGGCCTTGGTAACAGAAAATAAATCGCTGTGTTTCCCACCGTCTGCTGACAGTGTACCGACGTCGATGGGTCAAGAAGACCACGTATCAATGGGCAGTATTTCAGGTCGCAAATTCAACCAAATCTTGGGTAACCTTGAAAAGATTTTTGCAATTGAGTTGATGTATGCAGCGCAAGCGGTTGATTTTAGACGTCCGAATACATGTTCAGATATTATTGAACAGAATCACGCCTTGATCCGTACAAAGGTCGCGAAACTTGAAGAAGACAGACTACTTAAGCCAGACATTGATGCCATGGTTGAGTTTGTTAAGTCACAAGCATTTACGGTTACAGTGAACTAAGGAAATCCGACATGAATTTTCAAGAACAAATAAAGCAGGGTATCCCTAGCGTATTGCCTGAAGCAAAGCCATATCCGGCGGGGGCAAACCGTGCGCCAAAGCGTAAAGACATTTTAAGCCCAGAAGAAAAGCAGCTAGCAGTAAGAAACGCGCTGCGCTACTTCCCAAAGGAGTGGCACAAAGAACTTGCAGCTGAATTTGCGCAAGAATTAAAAGATTTTGGTCGTATTTATATGTACCGTTTTAAGCCTAATTATGAGCTTAAGGCGCGTTCGATTTCAGACTATCCAGCTAAATGCGAGCAAGCTGCGGCAATCATGTTGATGATTGACAACAACTTAGATCCGGCAGTTGCACAGCATCCAGAAGAGCTTATTACGTACGGTGGTAACGGTGCAGTATTCCAAAACTGGGCACAATACCTACTTGTAATGAAGTACTTAAGTGAAATGGAAGAAGACCAAACACTTCATATGTACTCAGGCCATCCTATGGGATTATTCCCGTCATCAAAAGATGCGCCACGCGTTGTCGTAACAAACGGTATGATGATCCCGAACTACTCTCAGCCAGATGACTGGGAAAAGTTCAACGCACTGGGTGTCACACAGTACGGCCAGATGACAGCGGGTTCTTTCATGTACATTGGTCCTCAGGGCATTGTACACGGTACAACCATCACGGTAATGAACGCATTCCGTAAAGTACTGGAAAAGGGCGATAGTCCAAAAGGTAAGATCTTCTTAACCGCAGGTCTTGGTGGCATGAGTGGCGCGCAGCCGAAAGCAGGTAACATTGCCAACTGTATTACTGTATGTGCAGAGGTAAACCCGAAAGCGGCGATTAAACGTCATGAGCAAGGTTGGGTTGATGAATTAGTCGACAATATGCCTGATTTGGTTGCTCGTGTTAAAAAAGCACAAGCAGACGAAGAGGTAGTGTCTATTGCATTTATCGGTAACATCGTTGATGTATGGGAGTCATTCCTTGCAGAAGACATATTTGTGCACCTTGGCTCAGACCAAACATCACTTCATAACCCGTGGTCAGGTGGTTATTACCCAGTTGGGATCAGTTATGAAGAGTCAAACCGCTTAATTCGTGAAGAGCCTGAAGTATTCAAAGAAAAAGTACAAGCGACACTTAAGCGCCACGCTGATGCTGTCAACAAGCATACTGCAAAAGGTACTTACTTCTTCGACTACGGTAATGCATTCTTACTTGAGTCTTCACGTGCTGGTGGCGATGTGATGGCCGAAAATGGTATTGACTTTAAATATCCATCTTATGTTCAGGATATTTTAGGTCCTATGTGTTTTGACTATGGCTTTGGCCCATTCCGTTGGGTGTGTACATCAGGTAAACCAGAAGATTTAGACAAGACTGACGCAATTGCTGCAAAAGTGCTTGAAGAAATCATGGCTGAGTCACCAGAAGAGATTCAGCAGCAGATGCAAGACAACATTACTTGGATCAAAGACGCAAAAGAAAACAAGCTGGTTGTTGGCTCACAAGCACGTATTCTTTACGCAGATGCTGAAGGCCGTATCAAGATTGCTAAAGCATTTAATGATGCTATTGAACGTGGTGAAATTGGTCCAGTTGTTCTTGGCCGTGATCACCATGATGTATCAGGTACTGATTCGCCATTCCGTGAAACATCTAACATTTATGATGGCAGCCGCTTTACAGCTGATATGGCGATCCACAACGTCATTGGTGACGGTTTCCGTGGCGCTACTTGGGTTTCAATTCACAACGGCGGCGGTGTTGGCTGGGGTGAAGTTATCAATGGTGGTTTTGGTATGTTGTTAGATGGTTCAAGCGATGCTGAACGTCGACTAGAATCTATGCTGCTATTTGATGTAAACAATGGTATTGCACGTCGCAGCTGGGCACGTAACGAAGAAGCTAATTTTGCAATTAAACGTGAAATGGCCAGAACGCCAAAATTGAAAGTAACACTTTCGAACAACGTGGATGATGATATTTTAGATAACTTATCTCTATAACCGCATCTTAATATAGAGCTTAAGGTAATCTTAAGCTCTATTCTTTTGTTCAAAAATTCCCGCACAGACAAAATATACATTTCTATATCCTCAGCTATATCTTCTTCGATACCGTAGGTACGTGCGAAAGCTCATTTATCGATCAATTTGATCTAATCATTAAGTACTTAAATGAGAAAATATTCTAGTGAATTTTATCTAATAATAACGTACTGGTTTTGTAATGAAATGAGAAAAATTATTCCCTTTTTATACAGCAGTGTTAAATCTGCTCAAATTAAATACATTATTTAATTAGTAAATTCAAAAAAATGGCATAATAATGAAATATAAATCTATGTTTTTGATCAAAAAAGTATAAAATTTCATAAAAATAAGGTTTTTAAGGATTAAAAAACCTGATATCGTGTCTGTGTTGAATGTAACTAACCAAAGGAAATTATAATGTTACTTAAATTAAGCAAAAAGAAAGTGAAAAACCTAAGCGCGTCTAAAAAGTCGCTTAATAATCAACAGACACCTCAGGTTGGTGGTGGACAAACTTTTGAAACAATCGGTTGTTTACCAACCGTGAAGTGCCAGGTTTCTTGGCAGTGTTATTCAGACGACTGCTAACGAAAAAAACAAGCATTGCTTGTGTTTGTAAATATCCTTAACCCTTGTCGTAGGTCTTAATTGACCTACTTTCAGTTTTAAAACTAACCTTTTCATTTCTTAGATATAAACTTCATATATATTTTAGTTGGTCTTTGTTAATTCGGATTTCAATAATTCAATCTAGATTTGTTATTGCCTGTGCTTAGTAAAGCACTACAAGCCAAATAGATGAGTTTATGAATATAAAGGCATCTGTGAAATTAAAAAGTAAAATTAAGGAATAATCATGGCACATAGCCAGATAAAAAATGTTGTTTTTGATATAGGTAACGTTGTAGTGCGTTGGTCGCCACAAGAAATAATTAAGCTGACTTTTCCAGAATCAGACTCGTGTGAGCAGTTGGCCCAATCAGTGTTTGGTTCAGAAATTTGGCTAGACATTAACAAAGGCATTACCACTGAGCATGAGACTCAATGCAGGTATCAACGAGAGTTTAACTTCAGCGCACAAGATACCAAACGGCTTTTTTACTACATAAAGCATACGCAAATTTTAATATATAAATCTACAGAACTGATCCAACGAGTCAAACAAGCTGGTTATGGTGTATATGCGTTAACAGACAATGTCCATGAAACAGTTGAGTTTTTGAAAGCTTCCTATGATTTTTGGGACTTGTTTGATGGCACTATTATTTCAGCTGATCTAGGTATGCTAAAGCCACAACCTGAGATATATCACGCATTATTGGTGCAGTATGGGCTAATTGCAAATGAAACGGTATTCTTAGATGACATGCCCCATAATATTGCTGGTGCAAAAGCGGTTGGCATGGAAGCAATTCAATTTCAAAGTGCACAGCAAGGTGAATCTGCACTCAAATCCTTGGGTTTAGAATTGTAATTTAAGTAAGCGTTTAACTTTGTTTTAAGCGTTGGCTAAATATACGAGGAGCGATTAAGAAGCTGCATTATAATTAGAACGATTTAAGACATTGATTTGGGAGTATATTAGACATTCAGAATAAGTCTTCACATCATATTTTCCCTGAAAAGTTAATCGTTTTAAAAATAAAAATGGTGCTACGCTAGGCGCGTGTTTTTTATCTGTGTAAAATGCTAGGGAAGTATTTTGATATATGTTCACTCCCCCATAATGTGATAAGGCTCCTGTAAAATTATCTGAGCTTTTACCTAATATTCAAAATTTTGAATGCTTGTAGGTGATTTAATGGTATTTTATGCGGGGTTTGCTTTTTTAAGTGCGGTGAAATATTGCTTAAGTGAACAAATAAACTAACTCATGAAATTAATAATCTTGCATAAAACTAGATTATCATCCAACTTATGTATTCCCAACAGCTATACACGTTGATTGGAATAAAGACATTGAAGGTGATGAGTGCTTCTATCGTGTCAGCCATTTTGAGGTGTTCGAGTAAAGTCACTTTATTAAAATAATTAATAAAATCTTTGCAGGCGCTTGTCCTTCGTACATTTCAGCTAGGAATTCACCGCCGGCTTTTCTCGGTGTTAAAGATATAGGGAAAATATGTGGAATTGGTTACTAAGAATAATTAAAAAAGATAAGTACAGAGCGCCTAAAATCATTGCAATTGAAATTTTGCTAGCGCATCTCGAAGTATCCCAAAAATCAGATTGTAAATCTTTAATATATGAAGTTGAGGTGCTTTTAAAAGAGTTTGAGAGTGCAGTAACGATAGATGTGTCAGATGCATTGAAGCTTTATAATGAGCCTTCTGAATTAATTGATATTGCAAAAAGTAATGACTGGTTGCAAGAATGCTTATCAGTAAAGGCACAGCTTGAGTTTTATCAGGCTTGGAAACTTTATTAGGTTATCAGCCAAGCGATATCTATATTAGGCGATTGCTAATCAAATTATAAATTAATATTCTGATAAGCTTGAACTTCAATCTTCAAATGTCTGATTTAGCTGCACATTTGACATAAAGCATGTTAAAAAGGCATAAAAGTTCATCACATAGGTGAAGTATTTAGTGATATATGATTTATTAAAAGAGGTGTCGCCTATTCATGCTTGGCTATTCTGAACGGCAAAGACTATACATGGCAACGTTATTTTTGTGTAAAAAATAAACATGGGTTAAAGCATTTTATGGAGGATAGTGGAGCTTTTTTGAAAAACGGAGTCTTGGCTTAGTTTTGAAGTTATCTAAAATTCTATCTTTTATGTAATACCTCTGGGTGCACTTGATAAGTTTATTTTTCAAGATCAAAAGTAAGAGGAAGCCATAGTTTGAATACATAACACTTACTACTTTGCAATATACAATCGCGTTTTTCACTCATTTCAGAGGCCACAGCTCAATTATATATGCACCTATTTGACGAGTGCTTATAAATATTTCAGCAAGTAAAGTCATATCATATTGCTTCTTAGATCGGAGTTGCCCTCCAGACATTAAGTAAATTAAAAAATGAATCTAGGTGAATGAATTCTGGTATTTCGTTATCTACCATGTGTTTTTTTAATGGAGATTGACAATGAAAGCCTTTCAAGAATTAAACGCACAACGTGAGCATTGCCGTAGGTTATACATCAGCAGCTGCTGGAATGCAGTTAACCTCTCTGAAATTTACGAGATATCAGCAAGGGGTACATCATGTTAGAACTTACAGAGGTAGGTACACAGCTGATCTTTATTGGGATGGTGTTGTTCCTTGCGGGTTTAATACAAGGAGCATTGATACCTAAAGTCAAAAACTCGCGTATGGCACTTTCTGGGCACCTGACTGCTGTGCAATGTGCCATGGCTTTAGCAATCCTAGGCGTTATGTGGTCATTAGTTGAGCTGCCGGCATTAGTTGCAATATTTGCAGCTTATGGATGTGCATTTGGTTTCGTATTTATTTGGCTAGGTATAACGGTTGCATCTGTCACAGGTGCAAGTAAGGCACTTCCAATTGCTGGCGCAGGGTACTCGGCAAATGCGACTTTAGAGTTGATGGTTAAGGTTATGGTTAGATTTGGGTCATTGCTGTCACTTATCGCCTGTACCTTGTTAGTTTTTGGTTTGGTGCCGATATTTTTGCAGTCATTATAGCTAAGCAGCCTCCGACCTTTAGGCTCTTGTGCCGGTGCGTTAGTCATTGTTCGATGGTCGTCGTGGTGAGGTGCACTGGTATCTGTTCAGGTTTATGGCAATGATATTTATTATGCGTCTGATGAACAAGTTAAGCCGATATTATGTTTGGTTGTGCATTTTGAGACTTCTAGAGCTAGGAGAGCCGCGAAAAATAATACCCAACACGCGTTCTGAAATTGCATTCTTAAACTTAATAATAATTTTTGTTTGGTTTGTAATAAAGTTAAGCAGCCATTTAAAAGTATCTAAGCGGATCATTTTGGACTGGCGCAATTTATATTTTTTGCCGTAAATAATGCCAGCCAAATCGTTTGTTTGCGGTTTTTATTTATCTTTGAATTTTTGTATATCAACTAGAGCTCAGTATATCTCTTTGGTATATGCGTATCCGTATATTTGCCGTCAGAGTTGTATATTTTAAGAATCGTTTTGCTGATTAACTAGGTGAGTCAAAAATTGCTCTTTCATCTCCTCATCAAGTACTTTTGAGGGCAATAAATTTTGAAGCCAGATAAAGGCGGTTATTCACTAGAAGTAATTCGAAGCGGTGTTTTTGGCATGTCTTTGCGAGTCGTACGTGCGTTTGGAGCATGGATAAAAAGGGCGATTTCATAGCAAGTTCAATTTTGACTTATTTACATGGGTATCTAAATAGTTTTCGGTGTCAGTCACATATCACTGTTATGCGACAACTGACGTATTTTAACCATTCCTCATTTGGTGACATTTGTTTAACTTATTGTTATGGTTGAAGGTATTAAGGTGCGCATATAAATGGCTGCGGCTATGCGGCAGAGATTACGTCGTTGTTATACGATATTTGTCGTAGATAAAAATGTAATATCGCTTTGTAAGGTCAAGCGTTGAATAAAAAAGAAAGCAAGGAAAGTGGTATCTTATATGCGGTGTTCATTACTGTGTTGTTGTATTTCTTTTTTAAAATTACTTTGATCTTTTCAATAGTGTCAGGCAGAAATTTCAGCTGTTTAAGCTCTGTTTGGAGTAACTCTTATGCTGTTGTTATACGGCAGACATTACGCTGTTGTTATGCGACATTTATCGTAGATAAAGATGTTATATCTAATGTGAAAAAGGAGAATATATTTGTTTCAATTAGCAATGATGATCGCTGGTTTCGGTTTAGGTATTTTTAGTTTATGCCAAAGCTTTGGTTATATAAGTATTAAAAACTCTGAAAAAATGGATTAAGCTGAGTTAGCTCACAAAAAACTTATGCTTAAAGTTAGTGGTCTCGCCATGTTTGGGGTAGGTATCATTTATACACTAGAGCTTCTTGGTGTTTGGTAAGCTTATAGATAAAACAAGCCAATTAAGTACGGGACTGCTAAAGCTTGGCTCAGTTTCGCTCCGCTACACAATTTTAGCCAAGCATTATCAGCCCCTTATTGGAGTGTTAGGTTTCAACATGAATTTGACTACGCGTAAACTGTGGTACTTATTCTTTGGTGCTGGTGGGTATTTAGCTGGTATTCCAGCAATTTTGGGTTTAACTGCATCAGGAATAGCGGTCCTACTAGGTGAAGCTGCATCGTTAGATTTGTTTGTGGTTACTCTCGGTGGCTTTATTGGTTTAAGTACGGCCACTTTCACTTGGTTAAATCTACCAATTAGCAAGCTAAAAATTAAGGCGTGGTTAACATTGGGAATTACCGTAGGGTGTGGCTCTTCAATTGCTGCACTTACGATTGTATGGACTTGGCCACCAGTTTTTTTAAATGGTGATTTTTGGGATATATCCATTGGTAGCTATGTCTATTTTCTTCCGCCTATAGTAGGTTTAATTTTAATTTTAATTTGTGAAATCTGGCTTGCAGAAAAATAAAGTGCTTAAACTAGGTCTGAAACCTAACAAGTGCATTATGAGCGGAACCAAAAAAGCTTGGCTTGGTTCGTACCTCACCAATTATAGCCAAGCATTTTGCCCCGCATATGCGGGCGTTAGGTATTACATGAAGTTTGGTATCACGCTACTAATTTTATTATTTTCCTCGCGTTCATACGCATGCTTTAGTGGTGTTGGTTATGAGCAAAATTGGAATGATTCAATTAACTTACTTTTAATTTCATTTTTTATTGGTGTTATAGTAACTTTTATTTGGTATATTAAAAAACGCCAGCGCTTGTATATTCCTATCACTATATTTGCCATCGCTTGTATTCCATCTGGTATAGAAATGTTGCGTTATGGTAATGGTGATTGTGGCACAAGTTTATTAAAAGTATCTATTTGGCCAATTTATATAATGGCTGTTTTCTTGCTGTATGAGGCTATAAAATTTATAAATTTAAGGTTTGGTGAAGGTAACACCTAACAAGGCCGTTAAACCGTGGACACAAAATAGCAGGCTTGTGCTCCTTCGTCGTCAATGTTAGCCAAGCATTTGGCGCCTATTAGTAAAGCGTTATATTTTTAAGGGAACTTTGGTGAAAAATCTTGCAAAAGTACTATTTCTTAGTGTAATCGTTCTTAATTCAGGTTGTGCTTCAAAAAGACCTATAAATCTAACAAGTGAAGCTCGCATTGGTATTTACTCTAGTGTGACAGATGAAACAAATAATAATATCTGGGATGAAACCACAGCTCGTTCAGGCCAACAGAAAGATATTGTTGTTGATGTAAGTTGGGGGTTGAAAGAGAAGGTTGAAGCTAGCTTAGTTAAAGCCGCAAAGAAGAAATGGTTGATAGATGCGCCAATAGTAGCAAGTCTTGAAGCTGACTTAGGGGCTGGAGACGCGATATCTTACGGTTTTAGCTCTGTTTATGAAAAGTTCATTCCAGCACTAACTGAAGTAAAAGATAGGTATGATTTAGATGTAATAATCATAGCAAAACCCGCATGGCGCTACTATCACGGCGAAACCCCTCTGTACAATAAAGGTATCGGCGTTCAATCTTTTGAGGATGGACTTTCTGGTCATGTCGCAGTTGAAATGTTTGCAGTAGATCTGCACACAATGAAAATAATATTCCCAGCAATACAAGATGGAATTACTATGCAGCCCTTCATTAAGAGCTTTGACCTGTCAGATAATTACGCAGATGTTGATCGTAATGCCGGAACGGTATCAATAAAAGATGCTTATAAAAGCAAAGTGTTCATGGAAGTAGATAGTATTGTTAATTGGTTCATCAACGAAGTGCCTATTACCTTTAGTGCTAAAAAAATATAACAAGGCGCTCAATCGGATAAATTGCAGCTGGCTGGCGCTTCGCGCAGTATAGCCAGCAGCAATTTACCGATTAGATAAGCGTTATGTGTAACAGAGGGAATGTGGAAGAACGAAAAATATCTCCAATAGTTATATTTTTAAGCTCCTTTTCAGTCGCGATGTTTAATGGTTGGCTTATATATTTACTTATTCATTATTGGTTTCATATAGGTAAGGCACCACATGAGACTTTAATTGTGGCCGCATACTTTATGTTTTCCGCTTGTTTATTTATTTTAATCAATTCCGTGATACTTTGGTTCGGACATAAGCTCTTAAATCACCTATTAAAAAGAATTTGTTGGGTTAATTTATTAATCTCTTATGGTTGTGTTTTATATATTATTTTTGAGGCGCCGCTGTAAAGGTACACATAACAAATTAATTAAACTGTGGAGGCAAAACAGCAGGCTTGCGCTCATTCTTCGCTTAGTTTGGTCTGCTATTTTTCGCTGTTTATTAAGGCGTTATATGTCAAGCCAGAGTTATGAGAAAGAATAAACAAAGGGAATTACGTTTTACTCTCGAAGAAAAAGATGGCGTTGTAATAACTGTGCTTTAAGATGCAAATGACATGTCTTTACATCACACCATTAGGGGTTGGCAAACCCTAGAATTAGATCACCGAGAAAAACGAAAGAGCAGTTAGAGCAATTAACACCTGTTATTGCATCTATACATCACAAAGATCTTAAAGAGTTTCTTGAGCATAATATCGAAGGTGTGAATCAAGAGATAAATAAACATAACCACGAAATTCGTAAGTCTTTAAAAAGAATGCAAAGTCTTACACATTATGTGATTACAGCAAAAGAAATCTTAGATAAGATGGATTAACACATGACAAGCTGTTCAAGCAGGACTGCTAAAGTTTGGCTCGGTTTCGCTTCGCCACACAACTTTAGCCAAACATTATCAGTCCCTTAACAGGAGTTGTGCTAACAAGCAATTAGACAGGGGTTATGCCTCAAGGGGGGCTATGAGAAAATATTTAATTTCATTGTTTATACTTTCATTCAGTGTTCATGCTAGTGATAAATTACATTTAGAATTGATAAATGGTAACTGGGTTTGCTTTAACTCTTATGAAGAGGAAGAAGTTACAATTAAAGAAACAATGCAGTATTCGTACGATATAAGTAATTTCACTTACTCTTACCGTTCTAATGTAGAAATGCTCTATCAAAACAAAATTCCACTTGGTACTGTTCTAGTTAATGAAGAAGGTAGCTTTACGTATGAATCATCGCAAATGATATATGATTTAAGAAATGTCAAAATTGATGTTTTAGATGACCCTTTAGAAGCTATCTCCGACAAGGTGATTAATGAAATGGGAGATGATTTAAGAAATGATAAAACACCTTACAAAACGACTTTCATTAATGAAATCGAATGGGAAACTAAAGACCCTAACGATAACTTAACAGTTTTATGTACAAGAGACATAATAAATTAATTAAACAATGGACGCAAAACTGCAGGTTGTGTCCGTTGCACTCCTAATTTTAGCCTGCTATATAGTGCCGTTTACGGCAAGCGTTAGTTTTTTGATGATGATTCGTTTTATATTTTTAAGTTTGTTTATGATTGCAGGGTCTGCTATGGCTTCAAATGAAATGGGGCCACCAGAGGGAATTTCGGCTGAAGATTGGAAAGCTTATCTTGAACACAAAAAGGATTGGGAAACCATGCTTCAGCAAAGGTTTGAAAATGAGCTAAAAGCGACTCCTCCGTTACCTCCTTGGGAGAAGTTTCCTGAATATGAACCTAGCAATATATTTTGGCGAATGGGTGTAGGTGAAGAATATCTAACTGATTATTTTGGTGTTTATTTAAAGTACGCAAGTAAAGACGATATTCAAGCATATAAATTAAAACATCCGGCCCCTAAAGCTTGGGCAAGTTGGTATAAAAGTTAATTAAACAAAGGACGCCAAAACTTGGCTTGCGTCACTTAGTTCCTAATTTTAGCCAAACCTTTCCGCCTATTAGGCTGGCGTTATGTTTCAAAGGAAGTACGATGCAAATTACAAAATGGAAATCACTGAGGCTGCTCTGGCTTCCATGGTTTATATTCCACCTTTATATCTATATTGAAATTTCGTTTTTTGTAGACTCACCTGATGTTATTCAGGTAATACGAAGTTTGATGACCTCTTCAATTTTGATTGGTTGTATATTTTATGCTCTAGGTATCCGGTTCCTTAACAGAACATTCTGGCAATCTTTGTTGGTTCTAGGGATCATTGACGAACTAATTGGATGGTTCGAAGAAGGCGGCTTAGACACAGTTACAGTAGTCGTAATTTTTTCATTTTATTTTGTTTTAGCGCTATACGCTTTTCAAAACAAAACAATTTGGCGGTTTCATCAAGTATCTGAAACATAACAAGCCACTAAAGCGTGGCTCGCAACAGTTGGTACGGTCTCGCTTCAATACACATTTAGCCAACTATAGATTCACAAAGGACAGGCACAAACTCATCGTATAAGTGACATTGCTTTACCACTATTTAACTGTATGTAATTTGGTTACATATTGATAAGGTATGTGTATATAACAGATCGATACTGCTGCGATGTATATGAGGAGTTGTATGATATTTAGTAAAATAGAAGAAATGCACTGGGACAGCATTTTAGACATTCAAGAAAAATCTTACCAAGAGATTGGTACTGAAGAACTAGAGGTGCTTCAAAGTAAAAATTACGCATCTTCTGATACTTGTTTTGTATGTTTATCCAATCACGGAGATGTACTCGGATATGTATTAGCCCACCCATGGAGTGGCATCGTGCCACCAAAGTTATTCGAGCCTTTACCAAATATCGCTTATTGTGAGTATTTATACTTACATGATATGGCCATAGCCCCTTATTCAAAAGGGAAAGGAATAGGTCGGGCGGCTGCCTTAAAATTGATAGAAATAGCACAGAAAAAAGGAATTCATAAAGTAAGCTTGGTAGCGGTACAAGGCTCCGATAGTTTTTGGTCGTTGATTGGATTCCAGAAGGTCAAAGGAGCTAATGTATGTGCAAACTATGGCGAAAATGCCATTTTTATGGAGAAGATTCTTAGCGAAGTAAAATAAATATTGGCGAAATATATTCTATTAACTCGTTTGTAGAGCGCTGTATTATGAGTTGAAGTCTGCCAGATTCAAATAAGGTGACTTTGGTATCTATAAACCACTATTTCACTTACTGAAAAGTGTACAGCTTTAAGCTGGAATCCTGCAAATTAAAAAGGAAGAAGATCAACAAGCAGTAAAACATTATCGGGTATATCGTTTGAGTGCTAGAAAAAATAATCTTTTAGCTTCTAAGTTGTTTAACACAGTAGTAAGCAAACCAGGTTATGGCTGAATAAATAAGCTTTCGATTTCGACATGCTGATTTTCAATTGAAAGTGTGAGTTTTAGCTGTTAAGTTACTAAAAGTATTAGGTTAAATTAGCTTAATTTTGCGTGTGCCTCAGTCGTGGGTAAGTTGGATACACGAGAATTATCGCTAGAAGTCTGCAAGGCTAAGGAGAATTTGTGGAAGTTTCACTTCGTCCAGTAACTAAGGAAAATTACGAAGAAGTTTGCGAGCTTGATGTCACAAAAGAGCAGCAAGAGTATGTTGCATGTAATATGTATTCATTGGTTGAGTCAATGTTCAACAATGGTTATGAAACTAGGGCAATATATTTAAATGAAGAGGCAGTCGGATTTTTCATGTGGGTGCAAGAGTCCCTTGAAAAAATATCGATATGGCGTTTCATGGTTGATAAAAAGCATCAGCAACAAGGGATTGGGCGTAAAGCATTAAATCTTGCCTTGGATGAAATTAAGCAAGCCCCGGGCCTTCGAGAGATCGAAATTTGTTATGATCCAGCTAACCCAGTTGCAAAGGAGTTTTATTCTAGCTTCGGGTTCGTAGAAGTTGGAATGGATGAAGACGATGAAGATATGCTTGCTATTATCGACTTAATAAAACATGCACGAGGCGATGAAATGCTACCTCAGGTTTGTCAGTGAGGGGACCGGATAGCAAAAGCATGGCTTTGCGGCTATGAGTAATAAATACTCCTTTGACACAATCGACTTTTCAGTACTACCAATCATTTAGCGTGTGGACCGGATTGCTTACTTAAATGGTTTAAGTAAAATTATGCTTCTTCACCGCAACTTTTCGTCTGTTATTATGCGCTCATGAATGGGGCTTTATGTTATAAGGGCAATAGTGAGTAAAATATTAATTTTTGTATTATCATTTTGATCTAACTTCTCTTTAACTTTAAAAAGCTTAGTTTACTAAACGTAAAATTGAGTGAATTTGATAAAGGTAAAAATAGTTGTTAGGTTACTTTATATTCAAGTGTTTAGGGGTGAAAATTAACAAGTTATTTATTTCTCGTTGGTAATATAGTCGGTTCACCGCTAATAGCGCCCTTAGCGCTAACTCCATCCCTGTTTAAATAGTGTATATCATTTCAAATAACAAGTGGGTCATGTTTAACTAAAACTATTGAGTTAAAGTAACAATGTTATTGCTCCTTGCTTCTTGCTCAAAGTTTTTATCTTTAACTTAAAAAGCAATGCTAAGCACAGGAGTTATTCTTTTTTTGCTTTGATTTTATAAATAGGAGGCTTTGATTTTTATAGCCATAGCTGAGTTTATTTTTTTTTGCTCTGTAATGCTTATAATTTTGGTTTTTAAACCGGTTTAATCATAGGCTAATGTATTTTATAATTACCATACTTGGTTTAGAAGACTAGTGTAATTTAGACCCCAAAAAAACGAAAAATAGCAGGTTTACGTTCCCTTTTCGCTAATTTTAGCTTGCTATTAGGTGTTGGTTTGGCAATCGTTAGCTGCACTTGAGATATTTATGACAAAAATTGACTATTCTACATACTCAATAAATGAGTTAATGGATGTTAAAGACAAAATTGACCCGAATTCTGAGAATTATCCGGCTTTATTAAGAGAGCTTGAAAGTCGTAAAGAAGAAATTGATAGAGCTGAAGAAGTATCTCAAAAAGAAACATTTAAATTAGCAGAGCAAAGAGTAAAGGTTATTGGGTGCTTCCAAATTGCAGCTGCAATTGTGACACCATTTCTAGTGTTTTTCACAGAAAACATTTCAGCCTTGACGATATCTATTGCTTTTGCCGTAATATTATTGAATATTTTTGCTGGTTATACAGCGCTAAAAGGGCTGCAAAGGTTTTATTGGTTGTCAATTATAAATCAATCTTTACAGCTAGTAACTTTTGGATTGGGCTCAACATTTATAAACTATAGCGGTTTAGGCGGTATATATTTGGGTATCACATTCGCTGACACAACTTCATTAAGTCTTTCCGCTAATTTCACCCCAGGATTATTGTATCAGGAATTTACGAGCAAAATTGCTGAGCCATTCATAGCAGTAGATATAATGGCTGTGATTTTTATCGCCGCTTTGGTAACGGTTAGTAATACAACTAACAAAACGATTAAAAAATTGACCACGTAAAAGTGGGGTAGTTTGAGCTCCATACTTTAGGCAACTATATTTTGCCTCTTACCAGAGGGCTAAGGTAATACAAGGATAGTTTACATTATGATTAAAATTTTGGAGCCCAAAACTAAAAGGCTTCTACTGCGTCAATGGGTGTCAGATGATCTAAATGCATTCTATGCAATGTCCTCAGATCCTGAAGTAATGAAGTTTTTTCCGCATACTTTGAATCGTGAGGAGAGCGACGACACAGCAAAAAAGTGCCAATCCTTAATTGAAAAAAACGGTTGGGGAGTTTGGGCTGTTGAACTTGCAGAATCAAAAGAGTTTATTGGCATTGTTGGGCTATATAGCCCGACTTCGCAATTGCCGCACTCTCCATGTGTAGAAATTCTTTGGCGATTCGCACGGAAATATTGGGGGTACGGGTATGCTACGGAAGCGGCAAAAGCTGTACTTCAAATAGGGTTCGAAGAATTAAAATTTGATGAAATCTTTTCTTTTGCTGTTGTAGATAACAAATCTTCTCGCGCAGTAATGGAAAGGCTGGAAATGGTTAACACTGGAGAAAGTTTTTTACATCCAGATGTCCCTAGCCCTAAACATTTGCGTGAACATTGCGTTTATAAAATCACACAAGCTGATTGGTTTAAAAGCGCTACCTAATGAGCAACTAAAACTGGCCTAATCAAGTCTAGCTGTTGTTGCTGTGCTTGAGATTATCGTCAGGTTATTTATTTGCCATTTAAGTGGTTAGAGACTTATAAACCAAGGGGAGCTGTACTCTTATTATGTAATGTTTGATGTTGATGAGATGCTTACTGAGTCATATTGTTTTAATTGATATGAAAAAAATCGAAAATATGAAAGCTGTTGAAAATAGCAATGAAGGAAGCAAAGGTACTTTAATACTTTATGAGGCTATATGATATGAAAAATTTGGCAGGGATTTGGGTTTCTTGGAATTCAAGTTTTACTACTATAAAAGAGTTATTTAATGAACGATAGAACATTTAATAATTGGAAAAAATTACGTGTTAAAGGATGTGTAAGTTGGTTATTAAGTACAACGGTCCCTACCTCCATTTTGTACATGGTTTTTAATTTTATATTTCTTTCTCCGTCTTTAGAGCCTGAAAGTTTGATGGTGTTTTTATCCGATAATATTCTTCAGTACTTTATTTACTCATTAGTCATGTTTTTTGGATTTTTGTGCTATTGGTTTTATAACGAATCCTTGTATAAAAAAGAAGTAAAACGTAGAGGAATTGTTTAAAAAAGCAATTAAACCTTTATTTACTTTCATCTGTATAAACAACCATCTTGCTTTGTTAAAGTCACTATTATTGATTTAGCATGTTGCAGAACACTTTTTTTAGTAGGGAAGGGTGTGTAGATATACTATAACTGTCGTAGATTGATATCTGATATTGCCAGAGTATACATTTATCATCTTATTCCAAGTGCTGCATGCCTAGCCTCCAATTTACTCATTTAGACCACAATATCAACACGTTTAATTTTAGCTGCTAAGCAGTGTATTTTCAGTATGTATCACGAGGGAACGTTAGTTTATTCACAATTTCTTTTTCTATTACCCATCGAAAAACGATTAGCTAAACTTTTATTTACTTTCAGAAGAGACGCAAACATCAGTCCTGTAATGGCTATGTAATAGTTTTATTACGGGATTACATTAACCTTATTTCAACAGCTGGCCAGCACTTGCTATGAAATTGGCACAAATTTCGGCGAAAAGTAATCAAATTGAAATAGGACAAAACAATGAATATTTCTGAACGAATAGATATTCAAGGTAAAGCGCAGAGACCTGAAAGCCTTGATACAGAAGAAATCAAAATGACGGATGAACATACACAAGAAGCACCAATGTTAAAGAATATTGGCTTCATAGGACTGGGTTATAGTTTGTTAGATATTAACCCATATTACTTGGGAGCAAGTTCAGGCACTAAGCATCCTGTTTTTTCTGTTGGAGCGGACGAAAAAAGCCACCTCATTCCAGATGGCACTGCAAGTATTCCAGATGGCACCTTTTACAAACCAGACAATTGGGGAGAATCGCTGAGTCAATCTGAATTTCTTTATAATGCCTATGACTTCCAATCTACTTTCAGCCGACAGGCCAGCGCTAATATAGGGATTCCTGGCCTCTTTTCTTTCAGTCTTAGCAAATCTTATCAAAGTTTTAAAAAAGAGGTTGGTCAAACCGAAAACTTTCAGACCTACACAGAAGCAACATATCATGGTTATGTAGTGGAGATAGAGGATGAATCCTCAACCACAAGACTCCCTTTGGACCAATCGTTTAAAGCCGAAGTTGCTAAACTTCCCACCTCCTTCGAAATAAAAAAGTCAGACTCAGAAAAATCAAATGAATTAAACGAATTAAATAAATTAAAACTCTATGATTTTATTGATAAATTTGGTACGCATTATGCCAAATCTATTGCCTTTGGTGGGCGAGTATCACAAAGCATTACTTTAACCAAAGAGGCTTATACTGAACTGACAAGAAAAGGCATAAACATAGGCATGGGGGCGCAAGGTACGTTTGAGGAAGTAACCGTAGGCGGCTCAGGTGGTTTGGATGAGAAACAACAACAAGAATTCAATCAAATTACCAAATCAGGCCAAAAAGCGGCCCTGTACATCGGCGGCAGTCAAAATGAAGACATCAGTCAATTTCTTGCTAGCACTAAAGAATCGCCAGCTCCGATTGATATTCAATTAGAGCCTTTATCTAAATTACTTAGTGCTGATTATTTTCCTGATGATGCAAACATTCAATTAAAACAACAAGCACTGGCGACTGCTATTGACAGCTATATCATACAATATGGCGAAGCCAATGAACCTTTTTCAGAAAACAAATGGGTTGTTTATAGTCCAAACGGTGTCAAATACGATACTGGTGACCGACCTTGCGTTGCGATACTGCAAGACGGTACGGTGATTGATATTCATAATGGCGGTGGCAATAATAATCTTTATTATCGTATAGGGCATATTAGTAACAACATTCTTAGTTGGATTGGTGAACATGGAACAAAATACGATACTGGTGATAATCCTTGTGTGACTGCGCTTGAAAACAGCACTTTGGTCGAAATTCACAACGGTGGCGGTAATAACAATCTTTATTATCGTATCGGTACAGTGCAAGCCAATACTATCCAATGGGTTGGAAATCACGGAGTAAAATATGATACCGGTGATAACCCAAGTGTAGCAGCACTCAATCACGATACCATTATTGAGGTTCACAACGGCGGCGGTAATAACAATCTCTATTACCGTATTGGTAAAGTTGGACAGAGCTCAATTGAATGGCAAGGCAGTAATGGTATTAAATTTGACACTGGCGACAACCCGAGCGTGGCAGTACTCAACAATGATACTGTTGTTGTAGTTTACAATGGGGGTGATAATAACAATTTATATTACAGTATTGGTAAATACAAAAATGATCAATTAACTTGGGTGAAAGACCAAGTTGGTGTCAAGTATGGCACTGGAAACCAACCAGCTATTACCGCAGTGGGTCGCGAAACCTTACTGCAAATCAATAATGGCGGTGGTAATAACAATCTCTATTACCTTGTTGGTAAGGTAATTTCTGACCGTCTGACTTGGGTTGGTAGCAAGGGTAATTATTACGATACCGGTAATAATCCTTGTGTCGCAAGCATGTCCGATGGAACAACACTCGATATCCACAATGGCGGTGGGAACAACAACCTCTATTACAACTTAGCGATCCTAGCTTAACAGAGCGTTCACGACTAGAGCGCAGGGGCAGATATGACGATTTGCCCCTAATATCGACAAACAGCTCAATCTTTAAAAGGAACTGTAGCGTGATACGGGACCACCTAATCGTTGACTGTTGATACTTTACCAAGACAAGAGAGAACAAAATGACGACATCATACAACCCTTCAGTTTGGATGGAGGAAATGGCAGTGCAAATCCAATCTCAGCCGATAAAAAATATTGCTATGGCAGGTGTTCACCATCCTGCGTCTTATTCATTTATTACAGGCAATACCGGTAAATATATCACTACAAAGCACAATATCTATCAGCAACTGATGATGGGGATCCGCTATTTTGACTCTAGACCTAGCGATTACAAAAATCAGCTGGTTGAATACCACGGCGGTAAGGACCCAAGTTATGGCGCAAGCTATAATACTTTACTTCGTAGCTTTTCTGATTTTTTTAAAGGCTATAATACGCTTTCTGCCTATGGGGAGTCGCCAAACATACTACCTTTGACAAATAATACATTTGCTTTGCTTTACCACAGCACCAGACTTTTTAGCATTAATAACGAGAAAAAGTCGGCCACTGAGTTATATTATCGCATTGGTGAATATGATCCACTGAACCGCCAATTAAAGTGGGAAAGTGAACAAGCATATAATTATGGCATGACACCAGCTGTGGTGACTACAAACTCTGGTCAAGTCGTAGAAGTGCATAAATCGGAAAATAAAGATCAGTTATGGTACACACTAGGCAAAATAATTGATGGCAAGCCAACTTTTGATTTACACAATCAAGCCAATTATACCAGCGGAGTTCAACCAACATTAGCAGTATTATGTGCTCAAGACCAAGAAACCATTTTGGAAGTGCACAAAACTGAACATGACAACAAGCATGATCAGCTATGGTTTAATCACTTTTCTATCGCACCAGATGGATCTGAGTTGGTAAAGTTGGAATCGAGTAAAGTATCACAATGTAATGGAACCAATCCGAAGTTATTAACATTGCCAGGTAAGCAAAAGAGTCTGTTGTTCTACAGCAATCAAAATAAAGATTTGGTTTATGTCGTTGCCAGTTTGGACGGTGGTAAAGTCACGTTTTCATCGGAACAGCTGATCCTAAAGCCTGCAGGTGAACCAATAGAGCGGGAAATCGCTGTTTGCTTATCTAACAATGATAACAATGTTGTTTTGAGTTACACCCAGTTTGATGGGCAGATCAGTACACGAGCCTATATTGATTTAGCAATTGCAACTGACTATCAATTATCAGTCGTAAAGAAAACCACATTTGATAAAAACTACCCGACTTGGAATGCGCAATCGGCGGCGTTATTTAGTACCGGAGATAGTCAATTGTTATCGTTGGAAGCGGATACTGACCTCTTACACAATATTTGGTACCAACCCCTCAGTATGGCCGCACAAGAATTCAAGTTACTCGATATTGATTCCACAGACAGTGCCAAAAAAGAAGAATTCGTTGTGATGAGTTTAACTCACAGCAAGTTAACAACGCCTCAATACTCTCAGTTGTGTGATTTGGTTAAACACTTTTTAGCGAATAAAGTTGTGAAAGACGATGGCAGTATTGATATTGAAACAGCCCCTTTGGCGAATTTGTTGTCAGACAACAAGCAAATGATTATCTACTTTAAAGACTTAGATGATATGGAAGCGGCTGAAAAAGCGATAAAATATGACGTTCTCTGGCCTTGTAAGAACAATTTCAGCAGCCCTTGGCATGGAAGAAAAAAACTGGATAAAGAATATTTTAATGAGATTTATAATACCATTAACTTAAGAAATACCAGTAGCTACGCTAATCAGGTCTACGTATTGCAAACGCATTTAACTGATAATTCTGAGTATAACTCGGTATTAGACTGGAATGAACAATATACACCGATCAGTGATAGTTATTTATTATCACAACAGCCAGCCCTCATTAAGCATAATGTCAATATTATAGAAAACAACAAACCAGCTCCATTTTTGGTTGATTACTGTTGCCAATTGAATGGCATTAAATACCTTAATCGTTTGGCCAAACCTAAATTTGTAAAACCTGTGTCGCAGCCCGTAGTATAAAGTAGACACCTAGCATCAAATTGACATATTTACTCTTGCCCTGTTTTTTTAATAAGATTTAAAAGCAGGGCATCCACAGACTTAAGTTCTCAAAAAACAAGAAAGTTTGCGAGACTTTCATCTTATATCGTATATCAAGTGTTGTGCGAATTTATTGAGTCACAAGAGTGGTGACAATACTTGGGTTTTAACTTGGTGGTTTTAAAGTGCTTTTCTAGTTGTAAAGCGTAGGCTTTTCGTTGTAATTCCCTGTTCTTCACAACATACCTGTTGATTATTTAGTTTTAGCTAGCTGATAAACGATCAACGGAGATGTACCATATTTATCTTCAACACAAGCCTACTCGACAAGATTTTTATGGGTTTCCAAGTTATTAACAAATATGCTATCTTCGTTCATGTTTGCCTAAACAGTTTAGTAATTTTGCAAATTAACTATTGTTTTGGCTTTAAGCTAACCCATGAAATTGTAATAACTAGCATCGTGTGGCAGTCATTATTATGTATGTTTTAGGGTACCCATGAAAAAAGCATTCGTATTGTATTTTTTAGTTGTCGTTTTAGGCGTTATTACATCTATGTCAGCTTCGGAAAAGATTATAGAAAGAGTTTTCGATTTATACTCCGGAACTGTTAAATTACAAATGGATTATACGTTAGTTTTGGAGAGTTACCTCATTAGTCTTGAGGCATATGAAGCTCAAGATTCAGAAGAGTTTTATAAAAACAGTTGTGCGAGTATTCAATTATACCTTGATTTTTTAGAGCTATATGATGGGAATATTGAAGGGCTCCAAAAAATTGAGTCTCAAGCTTTATTAGCAAGAGCTAAAGAAACGATATCTAGACTTGAGACAGCGGAACTTTGCGGATTTTAAAAAATACTAAACAACCAAACAGACTCCAATAATTTTATAAATGTAATGTACTATGGAATATTTGTGAATAAAGGAAAATTGAACGTGCTAATGTAAAACCTCGGGAAATGTTAATGTATCGCCAGTTCCGATGTTGAAATTAAATTCGAATAGTTAGCTGCTTTGTTATAACCATTAGGTTTTTAATCAAGGTGTAAAGCTGAAGAAAATTTGACGTGAGAAGGCGTACTAAAATTTTTCAATTGGGGGTTAATTGCATGGTAACGTTTTTGTTTTAGCCACTTTGAAAGTGACGTGACTTATAATGTTTGAAATTGTTCGATATAAACATGGCTTCCTTCGAAAGTACCACTTTGGAAAGCCAAAAAAGATCAGGGTTTCAGAGCTGAATAAGATTGAATATAGCTACCACGCAGTTGTTGGCTTTATTGGAATATGGTCTTTTATAGACATCAATGGTAACAATATTTCTGCGAGTTCGAAGTCATTTGGTATTCAATCTACACTCAACCGCCTTGAAAAAGCGCTAGAAGGACTTTCTTTTGATGAGTTTGAGTGTCAATTTTACAGAGGTGATGTCGTTGATACATTGACTGTGTGGGAAAGTTCTTAATAACTGTTTCCTCAAAGTTTTTTTCTTTTGGCTGAGTACTTTATAAAAAACACCTTAATGTTATGAAATATATAAGAAAAATGATTGAGCATTACATTCCAGTTAATGATGAGGAATGGAGTCATGCTTGCGAATTTTTAGATGTAAAATATATTAAAAAAGGAACAATAGTCCACCATGCCGGTGAGGTATTTAGTGAAATGTGGTTTATTAAAAGTGGCTTAGCTAGGTCATATCTAATTGACATGAATGGTAAAGAGCATACATGGCAACTTTACTTTCGGGGCAAAAGCAAACATGGTTTAAACCACTTTATGGATGACAGTGTCAGTTTTTATGAAAAAGCTGGCTCTATGCTTAACTTTGAAGTTTTGGAAGACTCGGTTTTTTATGTAGCGTCTTTAAAGGAGCTCGATAAGTTCATATCACGAGATAAAAAGTGGGACACGTTGGCGAGAATATGGCTACATAACACCTATTATTCTGCAACATACAAACGTGTTCTTTCTCTTATGTCAGAGACCGCAGCCCAAAGGTATGCACGTCTTCTGGATGAGTATCCTCTCATATTTAGTCAAGTTAAGTCCTATCATATCGCCTCTTATCTAGGTGTTGCCCCTCAGACTTTGAGTAAGTTGAAAAATGAATCTAGGTGACTGAGTTTTGGTATTCAGTTACTTAACATGTTATTTTCGATGCAGATTAATAGTGAATACCTTTCAAAAATTAAAAAACGAATAAAACATAACCCTCGGCTATATATTTCCAGCGGTGGGAATATAAGCAGCACTATTGAGGTTTTTTCAATGCTGAGTTTAGGAGCAGTTATGGTGGTGCTTACTAAAATCGGTAAAGAGCTTATTGTCGTTGGAGTTTTTTTCTTAGTTAGTTTAATACAAGGCGCATTGATACCGATTGTTAAAAATTCAACAATTGCGCTTTCTGGGTATTTAACCGCTGTACAGTGCGCAATAGCTCTAGCTATTTTGGGTATTATTCGGTTGTTAGTTGAGTTACCTTTACTTTTAGAGGTGTTTGCAGTTTATGATTATGTTTGGTATTTATACTTATTTGGTTGAAAATATCAGTTGAAACCCATGCAGGTACAGGTAAGGCGATTCTATTTTCTGAAATAAGGTTTTCTGCTTCTAATACCTCAGAATATATAATCATGACTCTGGTGCGTTTTGGCTCAAATTTTTCGCTAATTATCTGCACTGTATTCTCTTTGATTTTACTACCAATAGTTTGAACGCTGTGGAGAAAAAATACAAAGATTTCCAATTCACTTTATTGAGTTGCTCTTGTTTTGGGTGCAATATAAATCTGGTCTACAGCCCTCTGGTCATCATTAGTCGATCGACACCTTTGTATTTTTAGTAGACGATTGGCATTACTAATATAACTGGATACATCAAGCTTTATAATATAAAAAAGGTTTTAATTTGAATATTCATGATTTAAGTGAGACATACTATAGATGTTTAAAATGCGAAAAGATTGGCACACATAATTACTATAACCAGCAAGAAGAAGAGCTAAATAAAAACGATTGGGCTGAGTTTTCGCAATTTTTAACTTGTGATAAGTGCGGTAATGATGAGTGGGTAAGTGGTTGGATTGATGGTTTCGGCACATTCAATACAGATGATTGGGAACAGTTTATAGAGGTCGACTTTGAGCCAGAGCAAGAAAAGTCGATAAGCACATCACTATCGATTATTGAAAAAGGACAGGTAGGAGAATTAGCTTTTAATGACTGGTTACAGTCAAATAATGTGTCTTTTTTATATATTGAGCAATCAGAAGAAACTTTTAGTACATTGTTTAAAAATAGCCTTAAACGTCCTGATTTTCTGATTTTATTGGAATCAATCGGAATGATTGCAGTCGATGTAAAAAACTACAAGAAATATAATAACTCTTACAGCCTGAATCTGCAAAGTGAACTGATAAAGTCTTTAACTTTCGAGAGGTTATTTAGAATGCCTCTTTGGTATGCATACAAAACTGATGTGAAAGATAAATGGTTGTGGATCAGTGCATTAAAAGCTCTAGAAGTTGGCACTATCAAAATAAATAGAAAAACTAACGAACAATTTATCATGATTGATGAGTCCCATTTTGCTTCAATTAGCTCGAATGATGATTTAGGCAAGTTATATACTCAACGAATAACAAATGCAGAGGCGCTTCAAAACTATCAGGTATAGTTGTTTTACCTAATGCAGGGTCAATAACTCAAGGAGGGGTTATTGCCACATATCCAAAAAAAATAACAGATAATATTTTACCATTGTCTGAGAGCACTACATTACATGAAGCTTTGCAAGAATGGTATTTTACTGAAAATCTACAAGACCATGGAAAACCTATTGAAGATTGTGAATTGTGTAATCAAGAGCAACTTAGGTATCATTTCGAAATAAAAAATAGAAATACCTTCAATTGCTTGTGGGTTGGCTCTAGTTGTATCCTTAAATTTCAGGTTCAAGTTTTTGATAAAGGGGTTCTTCTTAATATTGATGGAGCTAAGAAGAAACTGAATGCGTTAACTCTAGATATGCGCTTGGACACTTGCATAAAGGCCTTGGTTGAGCTGGCGGCAACAGAAAGTAATAACATACTAAAGAACGCATTGGAGTTTTATAAAAGAAATCAGTTTTTAACTCCGAAATATGCATTCGTTGTTTTGTGGCGTTTAAAAATAAATAACATCGACCATAGCCCATCTTTTTTTAAAGTAAGTTTAAAAAAAGATAAATATAAAAAAGATTTAGCTGATATGCCTTTGGACCGTGTCCATGTGATTTGGTCAGCTTTGTCATCTAGTCAGAGAAATCTTGCTATAAGTTATGGACATAGTATCCCAAACGGTACTTAATAAAACGATGATAGGGGGGCGTTTCAATATTTATTGAAGCTCAATTTCCATTAAGCTTGGTTAATTATGTAATTATCTATTCCTAAGGTATTCAATCAAAAGAAGCATCATGCTAGAAAGAGTCATAACAAAGAGAGAAGCTGTTAGCTTTGTAACCTTGCTCGATACTGAGTTGGTCTGTTACAAGCATTACATATGCTGGGCAGATGAAATAATTTTGTCTGAAAATAAGCCTCCATTTTGGATATTGGACCTGGCGGTAACTCGAAGTAAAGAGGCTGCAATTGATTGTTTAAATACATACGCATATTCAGAACCATTTGAACGTTTTGATGCAGAGAAATGCAATGACGAATTTGTTGCTGCTCAATGGCTTCGTTATGAAATGAATAAAATATCGTGGGCTGAATTTCTATTGGAATGCGGTGATTATACGGATGGTAATTACGCGCGAGAGGATTGTGAATATTTTTACTATATGCTCAATGACATCGAAAACTCAAAGTACCCAAAAAGATTAGAAAAAAAGCAAAGTTCTCAGGTATTAAAACGCTTTTCAGATATCATCCATGAAATAAATGATAAGTATCATGAATTTTTGCCTTATCTTGAAAAGTTTAAAAAAACATACGGGGTATAAAAAGTATTGCTTTAGTAACTTACACTTCGATAAAGTTGAATAAGGAACACACTGTCATGTTTTCTAAAACTAAAGTCTGGAAATTTATAGATTTTAATTTTGTAATTTAATAACCGGGTAACAGATTGAACCTTCAAAGGTTATAATCTATGTCATTAATAATTTTTAATGCAATGTTAAAGTAAATTAATATAGAGCATATAATCATATAAAGTAGTGTTTTTTAGTTGTAATGAACTTGTAAGTTGTTTGAAAGAGGGAGTTTTAATGTATATTAAGGGTGGTATTATATGGGGCAGCTTTCTTACTTTTTCTTCATTTGCCTTTGCTGATATCAGTGCTGTTGATAGAGCTAATATATTAAATGAGCTTACGAATAGTATTAAGCAAGAGTATGTTGAAGTAAAAAAGATCGATGAAATTTCAAGCGCACTCGCAAACTTCAAATATAGTCGGGCATTTTCTGATAGCCACTCGCATGAGCTGTTTGCTTCTTCTCTGACAGATGAGCTGCAAAGGTTTGACAAACACTTTACTGTGCAATGGCGAAACCCAGCAGCAAGTAAAAAACAGATACCAAAGCGAGAACCTTGGTTTGCTAAACTAAACAGGAAAAACTCAGGTTTTAATCGAGTTGAAATACTGGATGGCAATGTAGGGTATGTGGATTTTTGGGGGTTTGACGCATTATCAAAGAGCTCTAAGAAAACAGTAGAAGGTATAATTGGGTTTGTTTCAAATGCAGATGCTCTGATTTTTGATCTTCGAAAAAATGGTGGCGGTAGTGCGGAAATGGTCCAGTTTATTAGTAGTTATTTTCTAAAGCCGAATACGCATTTAAACAGTATTTATTGGCGAGCAACAGACTCCACGCGTGAATTTTATACATTGGAAAAACTTAATGGCTCAATCAATTTGGATGCACCTATATTCATACTTACCAGCAGTGATACATTTTCAGCGGCAGAAGAGTTTGCTTATAACTTAAAGCACCTCAATCGAGCCACTTTAGTAGGAGAAATAACAAAAGGTGGTGCAAACCCTTGGCAGTTTTATGAATTAGGAAATGGTTTTAGAGCAGGTATCCCCATTGCAAAGTCAATTAACCCTAATACAAAAACTAATTGGGAGTCGGTTGGGGTTAAGCCTCATATTGAGGTTTCACGCGAGCACGCCTTAGATGTCGCCTATAAATTAGCACTTACAGAAGTTAAAAAGTCATCGAATAATGAGTATCAAATAAAGGAAATCAATGAAAAACTTGTTGAATTGTCCAGAAGAAAAAACTGATAACGACATCAACAAGCGGATCTTGATAACGCTGATAGTTTGCTCATTTTTCAAAATAGGGGGGAGAAAAAGTTGAAGTTAGATGAAAAGTATAAATTATGCATTGAAGACTTTGCTTGTTTTAGGTTTCGTCACCAAGTTGGTGGAAACATCATCGTTTTTCTTACCAACATGGGTGTGTGGAATCTCGCATCTCAAATGACCAGAGAAAGCTATTTTTCTAACTTTGCAGTTCAGTTAATAATGTCGTTATTATTTACATTGGTGTTTTCTATACGAAATAATCCAAAAATTAGTAAAAAGAAAAATTAGTATGTGATAGGACGTATATTAACTTGTAAATCGAATTGAGTTAGTCATCTAAATTTGAATATTATTTATGGGTTGCTAGCAATCTTATGAGTAAGGGTGGAAGTTTTTTCGTGTATGCCCCTATAGTTTTATCGAGGGAAATCGCGGATGCTATCCACTTCTTATTGAAACGTAATTTGTATAAGGTGGAACACTTGAAAACTTTAAGTACGTTATTAATTTTATTTAGTTTTAATACGTTAGCATGTACTTGCCTAGGTTATGATATAAAAGAGGCATTTAATGATTATCCAATTGTTTTTACTGGGACAGTTGAAAAAATTGAGATAATAAAAACTAAGGAAGAGGGTTGGTTTAATTACTCTAAATCAATGGCAGTGACTATAGCTGTAGAGCAAAGCTATAAAGGATTTATGGGTGAAAAAGTATTAGTGGCAACAAGGGAAGACCCTGCTGCATGTGGCTTTCCCTTTAAACAAAAGGGGAAATATGCTGTATTTGCCTATCCCAATGAAAAGGGGCTGTTTGTTGGTGCTTGTAGTCCAACAATTCATATGGAAAAACGTGAAGAGTACTATGAAAAAGAAAGACATCGTGTAGTTAATTTCTTAAAGCAAAAAGCGGGCATTTAGTAGGGTTGTTTAATTAATTCTATACCAACTTGGTGGTGATGTTTTGCAGTATTAGCATTAAAATCGAATCAAAATTAGAGAAGTAATACTGACTTTTGGAACTCTACTTGTTCTTTATATAAAAACATAACAAATCAACGCAAAGGCGATTAAAGCTTGGCTTGGACCGTACTTTAACAATAATAGCTAAGTTAAATTAGTTTATTATGCAGAAATTAAGGGTTATTAGTTTGAAATTGGCAATCAAAGGTTTAAGAAATTCAATTATTACCGGTTGGGGATTGTCTTTTTTATATATGTGGTTCTTGACTGACTTTAATGTGCTGTTTTTTCACTTGCTTTTCGCATCAACATTAGGTGGTTTAGTTAGTTCGGCGGCATTGGTATTTTATGTTTTGCCTATACACTTTTGGATGAGCCATAATGAGCTCGTTGGATTGAGATATTATTTAATGGTTGGTGTTATTCCATCAATAGTATTTATATTTATACCTGCTTTTACTGATGTAACGGGTCGATTAATTATTGAATCAATAATAACTTATGCATTGTTAGGTGTTGTGTTGACTACTGTGTTTTGGTTTACGGTATATTATCGTAAACCAAAAAGAACGGATTAAAAGAGCTGAAAAATAGTTGGCTTTGTACGTTTCCCATGCATATAAGCCAAATATTATTAGCCATCTATATATGGAATTGGATGACCATCGGCTCTGAATTTTTAAGTATTTTTGTTTAATCAAATCAGAATACGGTGAAATATGATAATTGCCCAATTCAATAGGATGTCATTGAGGCAGGTTTGTGCTTATTTTTCTTTTAGTTTTAGCCTAGTGTTTTCAAAGGAATTAACACCATATGAGTGTTCGAGAGTTTTGTGAAAAAGACTATCCAACAGTTTTGGAGATTTATTCGAAGTCCAAATTGGATGAGCTTAGTTTTGAGAAAAAGGCGTTTACGCTTTTACCACTAGAAAATGATGAAAAGAGAATGTCTGCGCTAAAAGAATCAAAAATATACGTTTTTGATGATGGTAAGCTCCTTGAGTATGGTGCGATATTTGAGTCAGAGATTAGAGCTCTATTTGTTAGCCCTAGCGCAAGAGGAAAAGGTATAGGAAGACAGATACTTGAACACCTATTGTCACAAATAAGTGGGAAGGCTAACCTGTTTGTAGTCAAATCAAATAAACCAGCAAAGGCACTCTACAAAGAATATGGCTTCGAAGTGTCTGATGAATTTATAACTGAATATAATGGTGAGTCTGTATGTGCTAATAAAATGGTTCGCATAAATTAGTAGCGCCATAAGGGTATGGCATGCAGGTCTTTGGTTATTGTTTACGATGTTAACCTAAATGAGAACGAGGTTCATGGAAAGTCCTATAAATAAATTTAAAGTTTGGTGGCAGGAATCGCAAGTAGATAGTCCGTTAAACCAAAAAAGTGCTGTGTGTGTTTCGACTATCGACAAAAATGGGTTTCCGTCGGGAAGATTTGTTGATTTAAAAGCCGTTAGTGACGAGGGTTTCGTTTTTTGTTCCTATTTAGATTCCGCAAAAGGCAAACAGATTTCGGATAACCCAAAATCTTCGATGACTTGTTGGTGGGATCATGTTGGCTATCAAGTTCGCATTATTGGTTATGCAGAAGAAATAACTGAAATAGAAGCAGATTATTTTTGGGAAACAAGAACCAGAAGTGCTCAGTTAACGACTAGCGCTTTCGTTCAAAGTGCGCCGTTAGAATCAGAAACCGCTTTAGCAATGCGCTACCAAAAAGCCTCGGAAAATTTTAATGGCCAACCTGTCCCAAGGCCAAATAATTGGGGAGGTTATATCATTAAGCCTGTTGTAATAGAGTTTCTTACTTTCCGAAAAAGCAGGCTACATTTGCGGGAGTTATATGAAAACACAGGTGTTTATTGGTGTAAAACATTACTCCAGCCGTGAAAAGAATTACAGTGTTATATTTTAACACAGGTTTTAAGAGGTAGATTCAATTGAAAAATTTCAAGGAAAAGTATGTTACTGTTACTTTTTCTTTTCTATTTCAATCTAGCAGATCTGCAAGAGGTGGTTTTAAATACATACATCAGAGAAATAACCCTTCTGAATGTAATATGAGGGAGGTGGAAAATGGAACGGTTGTATTGCAGGTTACTAGGCTTGTTCGTAATAAAAATGAGGATATCTTTCAAGAGAGAGCTGAGTTAGAAAGTGATATGAAGTATTACGGAGGGAAATTTTTACATCAAAAGTACCGACTTGTTTCATCTAATGGCAAATTAAGTAATAAGAAAATATCTAAAACATCCAAGCTTTTAACAATGCTAACACCTCCAAGGGATGCTCGGAATTATATTCAGAAAAAAGTACCTTTCTATTCATTGGCTCTTGTGTGTGTGTTTTATTTAGTTGTACTTTGGGTGAAATGAAATATGACACGCGCCCATATTAAAAAGGACACAAAACGCTTGGTTATTGCTCCCTCATTGCTTATTTTAGCCAATCATTTTTGCATCTTAGGTGGACGTTAAGGTTTCACAGGAAGATTATGCTAAATCGAATTATTCTAATATTTTTAAGTGCTATATTTATCTCGACATTTGCACATGGGGAAGTCGTGACAGATAAAACCAAAAAAGGATGTTCTGCGACAGAGTGGCGCCACATGTATTTTATTGGAATATCAAAACAAAACCCAAATAAGATAGATTTATCGGAAAGACAGGTACAAGGTCTGCTTTCTATGGTTAATGTCGGCCCTGCAATTTCTAATGGAGCTGCTATTAAGCCTGAATACCTTATTAATTCAAAAGGTACTACTCCCTGGCTTGCGATGTTTGCTTTAGTGCAGGCTAAACAGCCCTCTGTGCTTCCAATAATTGCAGAAGGGAAATCACGTATTCATATACCCACACAATTTATTAGTAATACTTTTAATAGTCATAACAATTGGCCTCCAGAGGTGTTAGCTAAATATGATATGACATTGGAGGGGTATAATGTGTTTGTAGTACCTTTCCTAATTCATTTTAGCGCAAACCCAGTCAATGATTTATCTCAATCACTGAAGACGCCAGATGGCAATCTGGAAATATTTAATGTCAATGAGTTCTCGGAGAAATCACCTGAGGAGTTTCTAGTTAAACTATCCGATATAGTGAAATTTATTAAGAAAAATAGACCTGTGATTTCGCAAGCAGAGTAGCTTTAACAAGTCAAAGCATGTGGAGTTGGTTAAACTGTCATTTTCCTGTTCGAAACAGCTGCTAATTGTTGACTTGAGGCAAGTTTTAGGAATTCAATGTCAAGTTTAGTGTCAAAATTCCCGGATTTATTGGTGTCATTCTCAAAGGCTCTTTATTATTAATAAATCAGCACTTTTAAAACTCAGTGCTAGAGTTGTAGTTGATTGTATATATACTTTTATTGATAAGGTGTTGTTATTTGTCTAGCGTTAACAAATGATTTTAGCTTTTGTAAATCGATAGGCTACTATGATAGCCGTAATGTGGAAACTATATTTATTTTATTTAATGAACTTTATGGGTAATTAACTTTTTATGTTGAAAAGTGGGTTGTGCAATCAATAAAGTGGTGTTCTTTTTAATTGTAGTTTATGCCTGAGTGGTGTGTAGAGCCTGCGATGTAGTGAAAGCATGTTATCGCAAATAATTAAAACAAAATATTTTTGATTGGTTATTATGTAGGAGGGGTATATGTCGTATTCGAAAAAGCTTGAAGCAGCGCTAATAGAACTCGAAGAAGCAAATGTTAATAAAACTAACGCAATGCCACCGCCATATAAACTGTTGCGCAAAGTTGGCTTTGAAATTATTCCTTTTCATTACAACAGATTTTCATCGAATTTTTTGATGGCTTCAGGTTGGTTTGTACCAATATCGTTTTTGTTGGCTTTTTGGCATTTAGATGGTGCGTCATTCTCGACAATGGTTATTTTTAGTATGTTTAGTGGGTTGATGTTAGGGTTATGTGCAGCAGCTTACTATAGTAATAGCGCCAAAAAGTATAAATTAAGCACTTGGGAGGAGCTATAGCTAAGAAACGTAAATAATGATGCCAAACGCATGGATATCGTTTGTTCATTATTACTAGGTGTTGTCCACATCTCATTTCGATGCTACCTAAATCAATGAAGAACAGGTGCTTATTCTTGTTATAAAGAAAAATAATATCCAGTTTATGTGTAAAAATACTAAGTTATTAATATTAACTTTTATCGTTATACCTATTTTTAGTCATGCGTGTGATAAAGGTGAAGCTGCTCGAAATGGATTTAGTGCTATTTATGAAAAGTATCCAGAATATAAGCATCACATAGGGATTTTCACAATTGAAGAGCACGATGGTATTTGGCTTTTGTTGAGAAAGCAGCAAGTATTTAAAGCGCAGCCTAAGGAATACCCAAGAGCTGTAATTGACAAAAAATCGTGCAACGTTACGCGAGTTGTTTGGTCTAAATAAAACATATTATGCTTACAAACCAATGACTCGAAATACTAGGGTTGCTTTCCTACGCAGTGCTAACTTAAGCCAGTTATTTTGCCGGTTTGGTGAACATTAGGACAGTACATGATGATAGAGTCAGCTGAAGAATTCAAAAGGCTTAGAGAAAGCGAAGCTCAAGACGAATATTTTCGCGCTGCTCATGACGAGGCGCCTATACAAATATGGGAAGAGGTTCTCGTGAAGTATCCAGACTTAGCCGTTTGGGTAGCGCACAACAAAACTGTACCTGTGGCAATACTTGAAAAGCTGGCAGTAGATAATGACCCAAAAGTCCGTGGAATGGTAGCTCGTAAAAGGAAAATACCTGAATCACTGATGTTGCAGTTAGCAAAAGATGAAGATGAGTCTGTTAGGCATGCGCTTGTAAATAATAGAAAAGTGACAGTGGCGGTTTTGCAGGTACTAAGAAATGATTCTTGGCAAGTTATTAGGGAAGTGGCTTCGGATAAACTTAGCGCACTAACAAGCAAAAGCAGCGGGCGCTAAGTAGCCGACTTGCACTCATTATTTGCTTGGTTTACCCTGCTTTTTTGTCCCCTTTATGGTTGGCGTTAGGTATTCATGAAATTTCTCTACAAATTTGCATGTTTTGATTGTCGAGTAGCTTTCAAAAGGCACGCAACTCAAGAGTTAAATACGGGGTCCACTTGGCAAGCTGATTCTGAGGTTGTGCACAATTGTCCCAATTGCGGTCGTAGAATGGCCTTTTTAGGTCGCAACTTTCGCGCACCAAAGCAATCGGATAAAAATAGGTGGCAGTCAGCAATGTTACTTTGGGAAGCAGGGTTTAGGTACTGTGGTAGTGGATACCATGACGACCCAGTTCTTCCTGAAAGTAAAGCTGAAACAATAGAGTTTATAAAAAATAATCTTAGTCACTCTCAAAGAATTGCAAGCTGTATCTATTGGGAAGGGTATAGCTAACAAGCAATTTAAATGGTGCTATACAACGGACTGAATTCTATTCACAGAAACTTTATTCCTTCAATAGGGCACCGGTGCTCTCCTTAAATTTACTTAGTGCGAATCAAAATAACGACTTCATATAACTAATTAAAGTAATGAGTTGAGCTGACAAACGCCATTTACCAGAGTCGAAACTAAGTTATTTTTAAAGCAAATATGACGGTGAGATCTGGCTTTAACTATGTAGGTAAAGGCTGTAATTTAACAGATGTTATATTGACCAAAAAT
The DNA here is from genome assembly GCF_030125375.1 of Pseudoalteromonas umbrosa. Lineage (GTDB taxonomy): Bacteria > Pseudomonadota > Gammaproteobacteria > Enterobacterales > Alteromonadaceae > Pseudoalteromonas > Pseudoalteromonas umbrosa. The sequence goes on from NZ_JASJUU010000001.1 coordinate 821,461, forward strand.
AAGGATAGAGCGGTATGAAACGAAATATATTAGTCATGGGTGCAAGCAGAGGGATTGGTTTAGCTGTAGCACAATTTTATCACGCGCATGGAGATAATGTGATTTCTGTTTCGCGCACGCCATCCAAAATTGGCCAATGGATTGAAGCTGATATTTCTTATATCGCGGGTATACAAAAAGTGCTTGACGCAACGTCCCATCTTACCATTGATGCTTTGTTGTATATGGGTGGAATATGGGAGGAGAATGCGTTTACTCAAGACTATAACTTTGAGAGAAGTCCGCATTGTGAAACACAAAATATAATCAATATTAATCAGATTGCACCCATAGAACTCGTTAAGGGCCTCCTACCTAGTTTAAGAAAATCTGAAAACCCCAGGGTCATATTCATAGGTGCTACATCTGGTCTTGATATTTCTACAACGTCTGAAGTCGCATATTCCGCCTCTAAATTCGGATTACGAGGTGCTGTGCATTCATTGCGAATAGGGTATAAAAATGAAGGCATTGGATTTACAACAATAAACCCAGGCTTGGTGGGAACCGATGAAGTATTGGCAGATATTCATTCTGGCGAATTTGCAGGCCTCATTCCAATACCTTTAGAGGATGTGGTGAGAACGGTCGATTTTGTCATGCAATCAAATATCAACACAGACATTGGTGATATAACGCTTACTCAAAAATATACTACCTGACAATACGACCACTAAACCATGCTGAGTCTAGCGTTGTTACTGTTTCTTTTGTGAGAGCTGCGACGCTGTTAGCTCATTTTTTCATGCAGGAGCATCGATGCCCATATAAGCATCCCTGAGTTTTATGAGTAATCTATTTTTTTCACTTCAATCATGGCTCATCAACACAACTTACTCGCTCTTATAGCAATTAACTCTCGCGTTTCGCGTAATAATCTGTAATGGATTGTTTTCGATTTGTTACTAAACTTAGTGCCTTATTATTCAATTAAAGTCTAATTGAAACTTTACAAGGAGAGGTTATGCCTACAAGTTTGGTTTGCGTTTTGCCGTGTTGGTTACTGAAGGTGACTGGCAGCCATACCCAGCAGTATTTTGCGCTATCCAACACTTCTCCTTTTCGTCATTTGCTTTGTAAAAACCGAGTTTGAGATAACGCGTGTTCATTGCTCGTTATGTTTCGGCTCGGTCAGTTGTGCTTCAAACTTAATTTAATTAAGGACAAACCATGTCAAATTGCCAATATAAAATTTATCCACCATTGGGTATTGCTAGAGTAGGAAACGGTCCTGCAATTAAGTCGTTATCTATATCGACCCCCGAAGTGCCTTGGGCACATTTGTATGACACTAATGTTCAATATTTGGTGACCGAGCATGAGTTGGTGGAACTGGTAGAGTCATGTTTTGGTGATAAAACTGAACAAGCCATTAGCCAAATTCATAAAGGCTTGAATGAAGAAAAGACATCCAAGCTCGCTCAAGATGATATTGAAACACTCACAGAGTTACTTGATTTATCTCATTTAGTGCCGAAAACGCAGATCTCACGTAGCCTTGATAATCTTGTGTTAGAGAATACGAGTGACATTTGTTCAGTGATACAGCAACTAAAAGATGCCATCTTAAAAGTGTTGAGCGATCATTATTTGCATGCAGTAAAAAAGCAGGCACAAAACTTTTATATCTATAAATGTGATGAAAATGGCAACCCAACCGAAAAGCTTCAACTAGGCGAAGGCGATAAGGTTACTTGGCATGTTGAGGTGGCAAATAAAAAGTCTTTTTGGTATGACTACAACAACGCGCTTGATTTGTCTTTGCAGACAGAAGGGTCTGGCAATCTGAGTAAAAATGTCAGCAAACATCGTATCGCACCAGCGCAGACGGCAAAGCGCAGAAACCCGAATGTGACCACAAATGGCTTAAGAAAGCAGTTAGTGATCTCAAGCAAAGGGTGCATTTCAAATGGACATCATGGCCAAGTTGCACTTCGTGGAAAGTTTCCTGCGAATGAACCGAATGAAAAAAATCGTCTGAGTGACTTGCTCAACTTACAAGAGCGTCACAATGTATTACAAGGCAGTCTTGAATGTGCAGAAGACGGTACACTTCGTTTTTATGCGGGTAACGGCATATCACAAGCCTTATCGCCATCATCGCTAAATACAGACTTTGCTGATAATTCAAATTGGTTTGATGATATTTGCGATGGTCGTATAACCGCTTTAGTCGAACTTGAAGAAGGTGGTTGTTTTGAGCTTAATGATGAAAGTAATAGTGCTTGGATAGCGACGACTCCACCAGATTATGCGCCACAAATTGAGCCTTTGGTGACTATGTATGACATGGTCACAGGGGCCGCACTCAAAGAAGGCGATTTAAATACATTAGAAACACAATTTAGCGATGTTTTTCCAATTTTGTACCGTTTGTACAGAATGCAGTGGGTGAATCAAGCGGACTTTACGGATAATGCCGTCAATACACAAATTCGTGAATTGAATAGCGAATTGAAATTTGCGCAGCTATTAGATACATCGAATGCGGCTAAATCACTGCGTGAGGGGATCTTTAATCAGTTTAGAAACCCACTGTTTGATGAAGGCGTGACCGACGATGATCCTAATACAAGTGGCAGTATTTGGGTGAGTGATAGCCGCATCATACCAAGTAAGGACAAAACGAACATAGCGGAGCGTCCCGCGACTTACCCGTTAAAACTGCCTTTTTACCCTAATGATGGAGTTGACTACCCGGGTAGCCCGATGCAGTGGTTTGCTATCCCTCCTTTCATGTATCAACATCTACAAAACTGGGCAGCAGGGAAGTTTAATGTTACGCAAGCTGAAAAAGAGTGTGCAAACACAATTGAAGAACTGGGCATTTTTTACAGTGAACAGTTTAAAGCCTCTCCAAACAGTGCACTATTGTGCGCGCGCGCCGCACTAGATGCTCTATATGGAGGTGGGTTTCACCCTGGGGTTGAGTTAACTTGGCCGATGCGTCATAACTTGATTTACAGCCAAAATGAAGCCGTAAGCAGTGTCACCCCAGATATCAGTTTACTGGGCTTAAGGGAATTTAGGCTCAAACAAGATCCGAAAGGACTCAAGTCTGAAAATATGTACCAAGACTTTGGTTACTCGATAGGGGTCGAAAATGTCACAGAGTCCGTTATTCCAAACTCTGATGCAGCATGGTTATGGCAAAATACACCGGGCGATTTGACTAAGTGGATGGGGATACCTTGGCAATCTGATGCCGCAAGTTGCCAAGCCGTTTACACTCCTGAAGACTTCCCAATTCCGTCGTGGTGGGCAGCAAATTTGCCAGTTCATGTATTGCCGCTAGCAAGGTATAACAAATTTAAAGATAGCCAATCTGCAGATTTACCTGAAATTAATGGTATGACACACAGTATTGCGCAGGGCATGTCTGAGTCTACTTTTGAACACTTACGGTTGGAGCAATTTTCACAACGTTTAGAGTGGCTTCATACGGCTGATCTTGGTTTTGTTGGCTATCATGCGGAAGGTGGTTACACCAATGGCTTGATACAAATGGTGAGTCAGTGGAAAAACATGGGCATGGTGATGGCGAGACCTGTCGAAAACCCAGGCTCTTCAGGTATCCCAAATGTGGTCTATGTTGCTTACAGCGAAGCAGATAAAGATTAATTCTAATGAGTGAAAAAGGCACTTCGGTGCCTTTAAACAGGAAATAGTAAATGAGCGATGTTTTAGAGTGTGACTGTCTCATTATCGGTGGTGGGATAACTGGCACGGTTGCCGCAAAGCTGTTGCTTGATCATGGCTATAATGTAGTGCTTGTGGAGGAAAGCTCCTCCTCAAAAATCCGTCTGGCTGAAAGCCTACCGGCAAGCATAGAGCCATTATTGGCGCGTATTGGGGTTTTTGAATTGCTGATGTCAGGGCCGCATGTCCGTCATTCGGGGATGGTTTCTTCATGGGGCTCACCTTTTCTGCAAACAGCGCCTTTAGTGGCGGCACATCATGGTTGGAAAGTAGACAAGCAGTTTTTTATTGAACAAATACGCTCAACCTTACCAAAACAATCCACCTTATTAGGCAGAGTAAAGGACGCTCGTCGTGTCGATCAAGGCTGGCAGTGCAGTATCAATTGTGCCAATACTCAAAATAAACTGGTGATCAAAGCGCGATTTGTACTTGATACAAGCGGGCGACAGGGCTATTTACCGAGAGTGTTGAACTTGCAACGACACACATTTGATAAGCTCAGTGCATTTGTGACAAATAGTAGGTTAAAAGCGCCCTTACAAAATCAGCCAGCGGTGGCTGTCGAGGCTTTTGAGGATGGCTGGACTCTGGCTTCAAAAATTAATGATGAAGAGTGCATGCTAGCCATCTTTTGTAATCAGTTCACACCTGATTTTGGAAAGCTCAAGCAATGTGCGAGCTGGCATAGTATTGCAAAGAATACACACTGGTTTAGAAAAGTCCTACCTCAAGAGCCATTTGACATAAAAGCACTCAACGCGAGTAGTCATATAATTAGTAAACTACATGGCGATAATTGGCTCATTGCAGGGGATGCCGCGATGTCGTTTGACCCCTTATCTTCTCATGGTATGACAACGGCAATTTATATGGCGGAAAAGTCAGCGCAAGCAATACATAAAGTATTTCAAGGTGAGCAAAGTGCGCTGGGCAATTATAGTGAAACAATGACGCAAATCTACAACAGTTATTTGAATGAGCTGCTGGGACATTATCGTCGTGAGCAACGATTTACGAACTCCAAATTTTGGCAAAGTAAGCAACAGTTTTCAGCGCCAGAAGTGCTTAAAGTTGTAGGCTAAATTTGGTTGAGAGTAAGTGGGTTAATCCAGCTTATGATTACGTTTAAGCACTGTTGATAATATCTAAATTTGATGTGCAATATGTTGGTTAGCTTTGTCTTGTAAGGCTTTGTAATACTTTAATTAAATACTATCAACTAAAGTAACGGGAGTGATTATCTGAGCTTATATGTAGAGGTAATTGGAGTGAGCATATATCAATAAAGTTATTACCTTTAAGCAATAATGGAATATAGAAAAAGCAGTTTTATTGATAAAAACTCGTCTTTTAAACTCTCCTGTATGTGTAAGTGCTTTAAGGTGTTAAATCATTGAGTAAACCTTGTATTTGTTCCCTCCTATTTATTTCAGCTTATGGTTCGGTATTGATTTAATTTAAAAAATAAGGAAAGACTATGGCTAAGTACTATATTTATCCCGCCATTGGTATTGCACGCTTAGGAAATTCGAAATCAGATTTCTTCGTAGGTCCTGAAGTGCCACATCAAGATGTAAACCCAAATTACACAGGTAATAACTTAAAAGCGTGTTACGAAAACTATAGCCTGACGAATCGCCCAGATGTTGAGTTAGATTACAAAGATAAAAAAGGAAGGGTAAAGCGACAAGCGGCACGTTTTAGAATTTTTGAGGTAAATGACAGTGGTCAAGTCACACGTGAGATCACTGCTGATGACGCCACAATTAAGTGGGAAGTACAGTTAGCGAACAGAAAATCAATCAACTATAAGTTCGAAGATGCAATGGACTTGGGTGATGCCTCAAGGGATTGTGAGCTAAGAAATGCGTTCGTCCAAGACCTTAAAAAGCGTAAAGAACAACTGCTCATTGATCCTAAGCCTCGTACTATTAAAGGTAAAAACAAATCAGGCAATGAGTATCATTTTGATGATGGCACCATCTTTGGCGGAACAAGCCAAGAAAAAACCGTTTACCTTGGTGAATTGAGAACTGATGAGCAGGGCAGGTTGCTTGTACTTGGTGGTCGAGGTCACTCTAGTAGTTATGAGCAAAAACCGATTGAAACCTTTGCTAACAATGACTATTGGCATGACGATATCTCAGATGGTACCGTCCGCGCTAAAGTCATCATTAATAGCGAAGAGATAGAAGCTGAGCCTGCTATGGTAGCGGTTACGCCACCCAACTTTGCGCCGAATATGCCAGGTGTTGTGACCATGTATGACGTTGTCACTGACTTGATGCTCAGAAAACATGAACTTCCTTCATATTCTGAAAAAACAGAATTTTATCGTGATATTTACCCTGTCCTTAGCAGCTTAGTTGAAAATCAAGGGGTGAATTTAGGCTACTTTATGGTGTTTGGTGATGGCTCTCCAGGCAACTTCAATAATCCGGTGTTCTTAGACAAGCTGAAATCAAATTGCGGTTCTAATAAGCCTATCAGAGAAGCAGTTTTTAAGCTTTTCCGTCTATCAGAGGAAGACACTAAGGCGCAAAGGAAAAAGCTTGTAAAAGATCTGATAAAGGAAGGTGGCAACGAAGATATTGATCCTGCTTTGAAAAAAGGTATCAAAGAAAACCTAGATAAGGCCATTGAAAAGTCGCAGGCATTATTGCAAGCATCTCAATTGCCGCCTATTTTCGGTGATCTATATGGGGATGATAACGACTCGCCATTAAAGGGGCTTAGTCTGACGCAAACGCAATATAATCATATGCAAAAGTGGGCTGACGGCGATTTCATTGAAGGTGAAAACGCAAAAAGTAATTTAAAACCTTTGAAGAATATTACCGATCCGTTGGAGACAATTGAGCCGGTAAATCGTCGCCCATTTGCACTGACACAAACGAATCTTGAGCAATGCTTAGGTGGACCATTTCACCCTGGCATTGAATTGACTTGGTTTATGCGCCGTTTGAGTATGTGGAATGTGCAAGACAAATTTGATCCAATGCGGCTGAACATCTTGCCAAAAAATGAAGAGGTGCAAGATTACTTTGGGCCTGTTTTAACACCTCATATAGCATTGAAAGAAATGTTTAATGCCAGTGGACCGGGCACACTAACTCGTTTTATGGGCGTGCCTTGGCAATCTGATGAGGGGAGCTGTCGTTCTAATCAAGATTACGATCCGGCTCAGTATTTACCGACAATTACTTATTGGTCGGCGAGAGTACCGAATCAGGTGATGAGTCAGCGATCATTTCAGCAACTTGATAACCATGAACTATCAGAAGTTCAGCGATTTAAGTACTTCAGCTATCGTCAAGACTGGCTAAGGTTTTTGCGAGAAAACCAAGAAAACCCAAGAGTTAAGATGGTTGATAACTGGGATAAAATGGGGATTGTCGTTAAAAAGCCCATAAAAAGCCCTATCTCGCTTGAAGATACAGAGGTCAATGAAGTTTGGGTTGAATCTCAAGTAGACGAACGCTATTTAGTTAAAGATGCCAGTTATCGACAGCTACTTAACATACAGCAACTTGCAGGGCTCGAGAGTGGACAAGGCGTCAGCGCCGAGTCAGAAGGTGCGATAAGTCAACTTGACAAGGAAGAGAGCAAAGCGGCTAAGCAAAATCTTCCTCCGCGCAAAATTATCACACGTCAAAATCAACGATAGTTATGGCGATAACGGATTATCAAGTCGTCATTATGGGGGCAGGTGTTGCGGGTATGACCGCAGCACTTGTGCTCGCTAAAAAGGGCGTGAAAGTTGCTGTTGTGGATAAAAACTCGAGACAAAAGCAAAGCTTTGGAGAGTGTGTTCATGGAACAATACAACCGATTTTATCTGAACTAAATTTATTTGAGCAATTTTGCCGTGATGGCCATTTTGAATTGCAAGGGTATGAAGTTGACTGGGATAGAGAAGGCCGCTATGAACGAAACTTAATTGCTAGCCCATACGGAACAGGATGGATTTTAAATAGAGAACGTTTTGATAGCAGCTTATTAAGCGCTGCTTTAACAGCGGGTGTTGATTTTTTCTGGAATACCAGATTAATAGACATTAGTCGTGATAATAAGTGGCTGCTTCAGACGAAAAATACAGAGCGGGTATGCTCTAATACCAACCAAAAACAGCAGTTTACTGCCAGTTATATTGTGGATGCCACAGGTCGAGCTCGGGTATTAACTCGAAAGCTCAATATTGCTGAAAAAAAAGCGGACGCCTTAATGGCGTGTTGCACATATCTACATCACGATGGCAATGGGCTGATGGGCAAGCAAAATGCGGTGATAAAAAGCTGTTCTAATGGCTGGTGGTATTTGGCACCATTCTCACAAACAATGGCGACATTATGCTTTTTTACAGACAATGATTTAGATATGCCTAAATCACATACAGCTTTATTGCACCAAGCAAGTGAACTTACTTACTTAAAACCTTATTTGGCTCAGTGTAAACTTGAGAAAACGACTGAATTTAAAGCCGTTTCTTCTTATTCTTCCTGTGTGGCTAGTTGCATTGGAGATGGGTGGATAGCTATTGGTGATGCGGCTTGTAGCTATGATCCACTTTCTTCTTATGGGATCACGTCAGCGATGGGCAGTGCCTATTACGGTGCAACAGCGATAGTTCAAGCTATGGCGCAGGAACAAGACTCTTTAGAGCAGTATCAGCAGCTTATGCATGAGCAGTTTCTTACCTATGTGATTGATAAAAATAAAGAGTATCAAAGGGTTACACACTATGATACGGATTTTTGGAAAAGGCGACAGTATTGAAAATCTTTTTAGGTGTGTTTAGTTTAAATTTTTGTTAATTTTAAGTGGTGGGTTCTATTGGTATATTGCAACCGCTTGGCGGCTTTACCAAACACACCACCTTTTATTTAAATAGGTATTATCAGATAAGGAAATAACAATGGATTTTGATTTTGCAGTAGAGCAAATTAAATTGGTTGGCCAAGAGCAAGGCTATGAAATGACAGAGGGTAGTCGTACTTTTGAAATATTTATTGATAATCATCATGCTGTTGCATACAAAATAATTGCAAGTAGCTCGTCTGGGTATATTCAAGTACATCAGTGGGAAGCTGGGGATGCTGATTCTGAAGGCCAGTACGGCAGGGGAGTATATTCTTTACGTAATTACAGCGATGTAGCGCACTTTTGTAATATTCTTGTTGCCAGTGCTTATATTCGCGCCCGAAGAAAAGACTAAAACACAGCTAGCTTGATGCATTTAAGTGTTCGCGAGCAGCTCAAATTGTAATTTGGTAAAGGGGTTTACCACCTTTTTGATGGTAAATACCCCTTGTATTGATAAACTATTATTCAGTTTATAACTCAAACGGTTAGACTTTAAGGCGTTGCTTATAAATTATAAAACGCAAACTGGTACACAGAAGTGTGCTATCCAAAGTTAACTTTTCTGCCTTTGTAACCCTGTCTTTTAATTGAAATACCCTTGTCTTTTTTAGTAGACCCTTCGTGATGAAAAGCGCTTTTCTTAACATCTGTTTGCATCAGTGCTTGCTTTTTTCTTTTTGCACCAATACTGTATGAATAACCAGTTTTTAGTTGAAAAGTTTAATCTACTCAAATATTACAAATAATATAAGGATGAAAGATGTTTGTTGTACTGCTGAAGTTTTCAGATAATAAATCTCAAGCCGCTGAGTATATGGGGGCTCATAATCAATGGATTAAACAAGGCTTTGATGATGGCGTATTTATACTTGTGGGAAGTTTGCAACCGGGGCTTGGTGGCTCAGTGATTGCGCATAATACATCCCTTGAAGACTTACAAACACGAGTTAATTCAGACCCTTTTGTGGCTGAAAATGTCGTTACTGCTGATATTTTAGAAATAGCTCCCAAAAAGACAGACGAAAGGCTGTCATTCTTGTTGGGTCAATGATTGTATGAGTGCAATAGTAACGAGTGAAGATGGCCAAGAGCGTTGCAAGTGGGCGGCTTCTGTCCCTGAATTTATTGACTACCATGATACAGAGTGGGGCTTTCCTGTGGGTGATGATATCCGCCTGTTTGAAAAACTGTGCCTTGAAAGCTTTCAATCTGGTTTAAGTTGGAGAACAATTTTAGCAAAACGAGAGAACTTTCGACGTGCATTCATGGGGTTTGACTTTAATAAAATTGCGGATTTTACTGATGCAGACATTACGCAATTACTATCGGATGAAGGCATCGTTCGCCATCGCGGAAAAATAGAAGCCACCATTAATAATGCGAAAAAAGCCCAAGAAGTGGTTACAGAGATGGGCTCACTCGCAGCCTACTTTTGGCGTTATGAACCATCGTCTGAAAGTATGAATGAACCACAAACGCAATCGACTTCAGATGTGTCCAAAGCGATAGCGAAAGATTTGAAGAAAAGAGGTTGGAAGTTTGTAGGCCCGACGACAGTGTATGCTTTTATGCAGGCGATGGGGCTGATCAATGATCACGCTGAGGGATGTATTATCAGAGCGAAGGTTGAAAAAGCGCGTCAACAATTTAAAAGACCGCAATTACCTTGATGTGTTCCAATCTAGAAATCGTTTCATGATTTAAAGCTGAGTTAAAAACCATTAACTCAGCTTTATACGCGAATACGCGATTGCACAAGGCATAAAAATTCGTACAAGCTCTATCAGTGCTTTATGCTTTATCTAGCGCTTGCGACACATCTGCAATGATGTCATCGATATGCTCTATACCCACTGAAATACGAACGAGATCTTCACTCACACCAGCTGAAGCCAACTCTGCTTTATTTAGCTGCCTATGTGTGGTTGATGCAGGATGACAGGCGAGTGATTTTGCATCTCCAATATTGACCAACCGAAGGATCATATTTAAAGCATCGATAAATCGAGTACAGGCTTCAATGCCACCTTTGATACCAAAACTTAAAATCCCAGAAGCTTTACCGCGAGTAATTTTAAGGCAGGCGTCATGATCTGGGCTGCTTGCAAGGGCGGCGTAATTAACCCATTCAATTTTTGGATGTTGTTGTAAATATTCCGCCAGTTTTTGCGCGTTTTCACAATGACGATCCATTCTTAGCCCAAGTGTCTCTATACCTTGAAGAATCTGAAATGCGTTCATCGGTGATAATGCAGCGCCTGTGTTTCTCAGTGGGGCAACACGACATCGGCCAATATAAGCCGCTTCAGCAAAAGCTTCTGTGTATACCACGCCATGATAAGAAGGATCGGGCTCGTTCATCACTGCAAACCGCTCTTTATTTGCAATCCAATCAAATTTACCTGAGTCAACAATGATGCCGCCAATGGTCGTGCCATGGCCGCCCATATATTTAGTTAATGAATGTACGACAATATCTGCGCCCAGTTCAAAAGGGCGGCACAAATAGGGAGTTGCTACCGTATTGTCTACAATAACTGGTACACCGTGTTTGTGCGCTATTTCTGCAATTCGGCTGATATCGACGATATTGCCAGCGGGATTACCTATGGACTCACAAAAAACAGCTTTAGTGTTGCTATCAATCGCAGCTTCAAAGCCATCAAAGTCATCATAAGAAACCATCTTGACTTGAACGCCTTGTCTTGGCAATGAGTGAGCAAATAGGTTATATGTGCCTCCATAGAGTTGGCTGGTACTAATGATATTGTCACCAACCTCAGTGAGGCATTGTATTGCGTATGTAATTGCAGCCATGCCTGATGACACCGCTAATGCGCCGATACCACCTTCCATTGCCGCAACGCGTTTTTCTAGCACATCATTGGTTGGATTCATGATCCGTGTGTAAATATTGCCAGGTACTGCGAGGTTAAATAGGTCTGCACCATGTTCTGTGTTATCAAAAGTATATGAGGTTGTTTGATAAATTGGCACTGCCGCAGATTTGGTTGTGGGCTCGGATGTATATCCTTCATGTAAAGCAATTGATTCTAATTTCACAAAACTCTCCCTAACTTAAGTGTAATTGATATAAACGCTTAACTATTATGGTGATAATCAGGTGCTATTTAGCGTTTAAGATGTATTCGTTATATCAACTTCAAAAACCCAAATTGAACATAGCACACTTTTTGGACGTTGAGATAATTCAAAGAGACAGTTGAAATGAAGAGAGAAAAAACAAATCAGTTTATGATCTGGTGTCTTTAAGGTGTGTATTTTCAGGCATGACAATAGCTCGCTTCACTGTTGAAAGTAAGATAAGTAATAGAGCGATATGAGGATTGTTATCAATCTAAAATATAAAATAGGGAAAGCGATATGAAATTGAAAATCAACACGATTGGGCCTTCAGCCAAAGAGTTTGTGCAATTACGCGCTGATGTTGGTTGGGGTGATACAGATTTGAGTATGGCTACAATGAGTTTGGAGCAGTCACTATTTCATGTTACTGCACGTATGGATTCACAGCTTGTTGGAATGGGCAGGGTTATAGGTGATTGTGCCTTGTTTTTCTATATTCAAGAGCTCGCAGTGCATCCAAATTATCAACAAACAGGGATCGGCGGTATGTTGATGGTGCAGATTGAAAGTTGGTTGTGTGATAATGCTCCAAAAGGCGCAACGATTAGCCTTATGTCAGCGAGGGGGAAAGAATCGTTTTACAGACGTTACGGGTATGATCTAAGAACGGGTATGCCACTAGGTTATGGTATGTGTAAATTAATTGAGTAGTTTTGAATAGTCATTATTGCATATTATGGCGAGCACAGACTCAAAACCCCCCTTAAGAATGTTCAAAGCAACCTATTAAATTGCTCACTGTTGGAAATTAATAATTGCAAATCCGCTGGGAATAATCTTTCAATGGGTTCAAAAATGCAACAAATTTTAGATAGTAGGTAAATTAAAGTTTCTAATAGTATGTCGAATAAGCCCCTTATCTATCTGAATTTCATATTAAAAGAAAATGCATATCTAAAAAGTAAACTGACCACTACCTATCTGCTTAAATTTTAACCTTGAACATTTATTGTGCTGTGTGTATTCTGCGCCTTTTTGCAAAAATTAGTGAGGAAAATACAATTGAATAGTGCGGTAAGTAAGATATGCCTCGCAGGCCTGATAGGAATAATTTCAGGGTGCGGTGGCGGTTCTTCAGATAAGCAGGAAGAAAGTATAACGCAGCCAGTTGTTGCCAATACTGTACCTGTGGTTTCTATCGAAGGGCAAACGCATTCCGATGAGATGCAAGCGATTAGCTTGATAGCAAATGGACATGACAAAGAGAGTCAATTGCTGAACTACACATGGTCACATGATGGAGGTTCAGCGATCGTTCTCGTTGGTGAAAACAACGCCAGTATTACCGCACGCACCAATGATTTAGTTAAGGACACGCCGATAACATTTTCAGTTACCGTGTCAGATGAACAAGGGGCAACAGCAACAGCAACTCATTTAGTGACGTTCATTGACACTCCTGTTTTGACAATTGAGACAAAAGAGCATGCCATCGAACAATCATCCTTTTCTGTAAAGGCAGGTGTTGCAACGAGCAAGGAAATTACGTCCTATGAGTGGGCTAGCAATGCACCTGACTATATTGAAGTGACAGGTACTGATACCGATACACTTATAATAAGCAGTGGTGATATCAACGAAGATATTCCTATTACTTTTAATCTGACTGTCACAGATGAGACTGGCGGAGAAGCGACATCATCTACTTCGGTTGTGATTAAAGCATTTGCACAACAATTAAAAATATCGGGTAAGGTAACAGATCAACCTATTGAAAACGCAAATGTTAAAGCGCAAATTGGTGATAAGGTATTTACGGCAGTCGCAGATAGCTTTGGTGAATACACACTTGCTATTAATTTAGAGCAAGGTGAAGAGGCCTATGCAAATGAATTAGTGAAGCTGAGCGCAACAGGTCAAGATAAACAAAGTTTTGTAGAGTTTGTTTCGCAGCTAGGATCTTTGTCTCAACTTAGCTTGGCAGCTGGCGACGATGAAGAGCTTAATGTTGAAGAACAGTTTGGTGTCAATGTAACCAATGTGACAACCGCTGAGTATGCATTATTGTCATCATTTGATGATGCATTTAATTCGGGTGAGCTTCTTGAGCAACGTAAACTTGGCGTCAGTGCCAAAGATAAATTAGATATTGCAACTTTGCTTAAAGCGATTGTAGATAATGACACAGTGGATCTGCCAGACGGGTATGCTACAACGTTAGAATTGGTAAAGGACGAAAATGCCGCTACTCAGTACCTTGCCCAATTAAAAGAAGAGCAGCCTGAGCTTATTGAGCGCACTATAGATGCTTTGAAGTCGGACACCGATTTATTTCAGCCCGCTGAGATCATCTTAGATGAAGTTTTGTGGGTAACTGAACCTGACTTTCAATATGGTATTTATTTTGGTCTTGAGTTGAATGATGACAATACTGGTTATTATATCTCAGACGAGCGCCATAAAGTGTCTTGGGAGCGTGAAAATAATCGTGTTGTAGTTACTTTTTTAGAGCCTGTTACACTCAATTACAACGCTTATATGGATGAATACCACTTTCTAGAACTAAATCGTATAGAGCTAGATTTTTACGCGCAAAATACGAACTTTAACTCAGCAAGCGTTACCTTTATTGGTGATGCGCATGTGGATTCAAAGTTACAGACCCGTCAGTTTTCTTTTCACTCACAAACTTATACAAAAAGTAGCTTTGCGCAATTGTCTCAGCCTACATTAGAGGGAACTTGGTCACTTCATAAAATAATCAACGCCCGAGAAAACGTATATTTTGAATATGAGTTTGATGAGAACGGTATAGCTACAAATATACAAAGCTCAGAGCAAAGCAAGTGGCAAATCTCTGGGAATGAACTTACCTTTCAACAAGGTAAAAGAACTCAAATATTGCAGCTTATTGCGCATAATGAGTTTGGTTATCATTTTATGGGGCACACAGTAGAAGACGACCAAATAATCCAATCCTACAACACTTATATGGTCAAACATCAAGATGTAAGCTTTGATACGTTTGATTACCAGCGTACCTGGGTAAGATTAAAAGATATTCACAATAGTGTATTTAGAATTGATGAACAAGGGTTGGTTCATTTTGGCTTTAACACAGGGCGACAGTACTCGCTTGAGTCAGGAAAACTTGTATCATATCGCTATTCATTTGATGGGAATGGTAGGTATAAGGCTTGTGAAAATAGCGAGTTATGCGTTGTTAGTACTGAATACTCTTATCAGTTATTGGCTGTTTCTGGCGATACAATCGCAGTTAACTCTACTCTAAAACTTATAGACCAAAATTACACTTTTGAGATGATAAAGTTTATAGAAGTAAAAGACGAACATGAGCTTCTCTTTTCTTTTGATGATGAGCTATCAGCAAACAATATTAGATTGTATGGCGACAATGGCAGTATCATAACCAGCGTTGACTATTGTTATGAAGATAAGCCTTGCGAGATATCTTTGAGGCTCATCAGTCAAGAGGTTTCAGACTTTTATTCATTCGAACAACGACAAGGTTATTATGAGCTGACGTCACCGTATGATAATAGCAAACTGTATCTTGAAGTTACTGACCTTGGTGACAACAGCTTTGCCATATGCTTAAAATCGGAACTCTCAGCTGTATGTGATGAGTCAAATACAACTGTTTATTCGACAACACCGGTAACTTATCCTATTACAGTAAAAACCAACGGTGCAGGTCGCATCGATTTTAATGCCGAGAATGTTCTTCTTGGTGAGAGTATTGGCCTTCGTGTATTAGCAGATGAAGGACACTATATTACTGCTTTAAACATATGTGGCCGTGATTTCTCTACTGATTTAGAAAGCATCCAAACTGAGTTTTCTTACATAGTAAATGAATACGATGCATGTGAAATCGAAGCAACCTTTGAAGAAAAGCTACCAGTATATGGCAAGCACCTTCTTTATGATCCGTCCTTATACTTCCCATTGCTACATGAGTTGAATGTTCATCCTAACGGGGAAGGGGTCTACACATATAATGAAAGCGCTGATTACTCACCCGAGATAAAATTCTTTTGGCATAATTTATCTGAGTACCATACTCGTGCTGAGTTTGAATATGTTTTTTCAGTTAATTTCACAAGTTATTATGCTGATGTATTTACTAACGATGACTTTTATACATTTATTAATGCCTTGGAGTTCAGCTATCTAGATGGCAATTCTTTAGTTTGGGCGCTTGATGCAGATGAAAGTGATGATGGTCTAGGCTTTGAGGTTGGTCCAGTTATCCATAAAAGCTTTGCAGGGGAAGAAGTTCAGGAGTTGACTGACTGGGTAGGAAAGTGGGTTTTTGTATATCAAAATTCATATACATATTATGAAATTGAGATTTCGGCAGATGGACAGGCTGTGTTAGAAACCGTGTCAGAGCAAGGTTTTCAAACTAGCCCAGTGCAATTGAGCTGGGAAGTAGATGAATTAGGGCAATTGAAATTAACTGCTTTGGATAATGCTCTCGACACTTATATTTTAAAGCCTGTTAATCAGCATAATGGATTTATTCAAATAGAAACTCAGGACTCTAATTTGTTTGATGGTATGCGCTATTTCCAAAAAGGAATTGGTATCATGGCAAAAGCAATGAATGAGCCATTATCTATTGAAAAACTCACTGGGCAGTGGCGCTTTAAGTGGGGCCCTGAGTCAAACGTATATCATGGCTTTGTTATACATGAAGACGCATCTGTAAATAAATATGCTCAGTTTGGTGATGTTCAACTGGATGAGAATGCTTTTGAAGTCCGTTATTATCTCGATTACTCCCCTGAGTGTGAGACCGACCCAACGTTTTGCATAATAGACCAATCAGAGCGATTTAAGGTATTGTCTAAAAATAATGGGTTAGTGTTACTTGCAAAAGGGAATGGTGAATACCATATTGCGGAACACAGCTCTAACATGCATGTTGAGCAATTTATTCCAAGCGCACTAAATAGATTTAGCTTTTATCACTTAAATGGTGAGAGGTATGTAACAGGAGACATATACTACAGATACTTTGATGAGGATAAGAATAACTGGGAAATTTCAACGGTCTTTGATGAAACAATCGGGACTGCAAAGTTCATTGACGGAAAGTTTTTTCAACAAACCCCGCAAGGCGCTTATTGGATTGCACCCGTTATGCATATACCGAATGGTATTAAGGTATGCGTATATCAAGACGGCCAAAGTTGTGAACAAGGGATTGAACAAACTTGGTTTTACCAAATCCCAAGTTTTGATATCACGCTTGATGTAAGTCAGGGTGGGGCTGTTAACACTAATTCATCGCTAGAAAACGTGCCTTTTTATCATGACACTCACATGACATTGTTGGCTGATGAAGGTTATCGTATTGCTGACTTTGAAGGGTGTAATGCGCGTTTTGCATGGGAAAATAGTATTTCTGAGATTGGTATTGTGCTACCTTCGCTGGTGTCTGATTGCACATTAAAGGTGTCGTTTGAGCAGGATAATGGGCAATCTATACTTGAGTCGCTGGGTATTGAAGACTCTACTTTCAAAGCTTGCTTAGAGAGCCAAGGCAATATCTTTCCACAATATTCAAACAATTTATCTTGTTACTCATACTCTGAAGATAACATTCAAATTGATAATTTGAATGGCATTGAAAAGTTTAAATTCTTAACGTCAATGTCTTTTTATAACATTAGTTTATCTGGGCAGGCAATTGCTGATCTTGAGAGTTTAACGCAATTAGAATCACTTGATTTTACAGGTGTCGACTTTTCACATTTAGATTTAGGTGGTCTCAATACGTTGAAAAGTTTACGTCTTAGTTATGGCTCGACAGTGACGAGTATGGAACTACCTACACACAGTTCTCTAGAGCAATTACAAATTGAAGGTGCCTTGTTTACAGAACTAGATTTGTCCAATCAAGTCAGTTTGTTAAGCTTATCTCTTAGGTCTTCAGACTTAACGCATTTAGATTTATCTAGCAATGTTGAGCTAAGAACACTAGACATTGAGAGTAGTAAAATAGAGAGTATTTCGGGGGTTACAACGGCGCATAAAATACAAAGCATATACGCTGAAAGCTCAGCTTTAATGGCATTGGATTTACGTAATTTGAACGAAATTCAGAACGTCAGTGTAAGACAAACCCAAATCA
Organism: Pseudoalteromonas umbrosa; assembly: GCF_030125375.1. GTDB lineage: Bacteria > Pseudomonadota > Gammaproteobacteria > Enterobacterales > Alteromonadaceae > Pseudoalteromonas > Pseudoalteromonas umbrosa. Next base: position 839,315 of record NZ_JASJUU010000001.1, read on the forward strand.
CTAAACTTGAGTTGGGCGGAAATCCATTACTTACGTCTTTAGATGCATCTTATTCGCCATTAGTTAGCCTCAATATTGAGCCGGATACTTATGCTTTGTCTTACTTGACACTCAATAATACGAATATCGAAGCATTAGATCTTAGCTACTTTGAGCATTTGTATTCTTTGGAGGTGACTTCTACTCCTTTGACGAGCTTAAACTTAGAAAGTAATCAGAACTTATTTTCACTACAAGCGGCTGAAGCTAAGCTTACTGAGGTAAAACTCGAAAACTTAACGAATTTATACACTCTAAACTTGGAAGGAAACCCATTGGCGAAGTTTGAGTTTGACGAAAACATGACCTCTTTGATTGACTTAAATTTATCAAATACAGATGTGACAGAGCTGCACATTCCTCAGGGATCAAACTTACAGTTTTTAAACTTTTCAAACAACACATTGGATAATATCACCGGTGTTGAGTATATATCTACCAAGCAGACATCGTTTTGGTTATCTGGTACGACTATTAGCGATGAACTATTGCAGTATATTCAAAGTAATAATGTACAAGTTTATCAATAATTAATTTGGGGGCTTGTGCCCCCAAATTCACTATATTCTTATTTGAAAATGCGATAAATCTGGCGTCACCTGCACGATACATCGTGGTTAAAACACCTTTATCTTTCATCGTTCCTATGCCGTTTTGTGTTATGTTGAGTGATACTTGTTTTCTTAGGCTCAATAACCAACTTAATACGCTTAAAAGGAATGAATATGCAGATTAGCGTTATTACAGATGAAAACCTTATTAAATCATACATCAGCAAACTCTATTCAGAGTTATTTGGTGAGTCAAAAGTACCAACATCCGCTGAGTTTGACAGTATATTTGATGCATTGCCTGCATATGGACACACTGCATATGAGGTAAAAATAAATGATGAAGCTGTGGCATTTTTTACTTTATCGGAGTCCTTTTCATTTTTTGCCAGTGGCCGTTATGGGATCATTAATGAGCTTTGGGTCAGCCCAGATCACCGTGCACATGGGGTAGGGTCTAAAGTAATTGATGAAATAATCAGTCTTGCAAAGGAGCATGAATGGTCGCGGGTCGACGTATCAGCGCCACCGAATACACAATGGGACAGGACATTTGCGTTTTATCAAAAGTGTGGTTTTGAATTTACTGGCAGAAAGTTAAAGCGCTACGTGTAGTGTGAGGTTTGATCAGGCTGCCTTTACTTTGTGGTTATTTATAAATAACTTAGAAAGTGATAAATACAATTAGGTACACTTGTGTAGAGGTAAAGGACTATGTATAGAGAAGCAACATTAAAAGACAGTGCAAACATCGCCGCACTGTCGGCGCAGGTTTGGCTCCACAATTATGCCCTTGATGGAGTAAATGATGCAATTTCAGCGTATGTTTTGAGTGAGTTTACGGCTGAAAATATCGCAAACAAAATCAAGGACAATAGTTATCAATATATTCTTTGTGAAAACGCGAGCAATCTTACAGGGCTAGTGTCTTTGGACTATTCGGCCACTTGCCCCGTTACATCAAAACCCAGTCCTGAGCTAGATAGGCTGTATATTCAAGAGCCGTTTACAGGCAAAGGCTTAGGCAGAAAATTGCTTGATGCTGCCATTAATACTTGCAAAAACGCTGGACACTCTAAGCTTTGGTTAACTGTTTTTCACAAAAACGAGCGCGCCTTGGCTTTTTATAAACGTCATAATTTTAAAGTCATTGGCGAGACGTATTTTGTGTTAAACAATGAGCGACACCTCAATTACGTGTTGAGTATAGATACGTTTTAAGCATCGCTAGCAACACCGGTTAGACTGCGCTTTTTAAATGAAAAATATGAAATCAAATGATATACGCCCATTTATTCCAGTAAAAGAGTTAGCTGTGTCGAAAGCCTTTTACGAGGCGTTAGGCTTTATCAGCGACGATGCCAATGAAGACATGAGCGTGATTAGCAATGGCACATGTACGTTCTTTTTGTACAAGCTGCTGAAATAAATTGTGACGCGGGTTTGATGTTTCAACTCAGTGTACCTGATATTCAAGCCGCTCTGAATTCCATCCAAAAAGTAAAAAACATAGATATAAGGTATGAACCTATCAAAGAAGAGAGATGGGGTAAAATCATCTACCTTTGGGGGCCATCAGGTGAAATGTGGCATATTACTGAGCTGAATAGGTAATTTATCTGGTGTGCTAAACAGCGTTTTTCATCCCCCAGTTAAATAAAGTACAGCACTGTTTATTTATACAGTTATATGTATAATCATATCAGTTTTACCTAGGAGTGATTATGAATTATACAATTGAAGAGCATGTACCTACGCCCCAAGAATACTGTGATATGCGTGTGACGGCTGGCTTGTCAGCTAAATCTTTAAAAGCCGCAGAAATTGGCTTACCTAACACCTTATTGGTGTGTCTATTCGCCACGATGGCAAGCTAATCGGTATGGGCCGAGTTGTGGGCGATGGCGCATGTAATTTTGAAATTGTAGATGTCGCAGTTGACCCACAATACCAAGGGCAAGGCTTAGGCCGACAAGTGATGGAATACATTGATAGATACCTAACATCGGTTGCACTTGAAGGCTCGTATGTATCCATGATCGCTGATGAGCCTAAATTTTATGAAAAGCTAGGCTATCGCTTGGTGGCGCCAAAAAGCCAAGGTATGACCAAAAAGTTTTATCAAGCAAAATGATTTGTGGGGAGTATGTGATTCCCTTTGAATATTTGCATTCTTTGTATTACAAGATTGAGGTGTATTTTTGCGAATTGTATTCCGTGGTCAAAGAAGGAGTTATCCAATAAAGTTATACCTAGCGGCATGAAGAAGTATCAAAAGAGATAATGCGTATTATAAGTGGGTGGGAGGGTGATATTATTAAGAATGTGCGTGAAAAGATGAGAGAATTGGCTTAAGACACCACATATGTTGTTTAGTTGCCTATGGTAATAAATGAGGATAAATTAACTACTTAATTGTAATAAAAACAGAATTTCTTGGAAATTGCAGTGGATATATGCACTAAGAATACCGCGTTAAACAAAAAAGTTATTGAGAAAGTTAGTGGCGTCAATGAAGAGTCGATAACTGATTATCTAATTTGGAAGTGGGCTGAGATAGATCCGAATTGTAGCTATTTTAGCACTCAAACACATAATCGAATGAAAGAGAGTGGTGTTACTGGATCTGATTTTGAACTTTGGATTCGTACTAAGAGTGGAATTCTACCATTGTCCATTCAGGCTAAAAAATTTGTGAAGCAAACTGACAGTTATCACCGCAAGTTAAGGTACCCCAACAACACAAATGCTCAGATGGATATGCTTTTTGATTACGCAAAAAAGAACAAGATGTTTGCTTGTTATGCTTTTTACACAATTCCTGATGTTGATTCAAAGACAATAGGAGGCCATCCTGCCCAAGATTTTGGAGTATTTTTGGCGCTGGGCACGTTCATTAAAAACTTGATGAAGCCAATAGATACAACTTCAAAAAAGGATAAAAAAACAAAATCTCCAGTAATAACTAAAAATGATATTTTAAAGGAAACAATTCCTTTGCATGCACTTTTTTGTTGCGGCGATAAGTTATCAATTGCCAAGTTACTTATCAAAGAATACAGGAAGGTCTATCAGCTTTCAGCGATTGATTTTAGAGAGTTTTTTCCTAAACTACAGGATTGCCCTAAGCATATACAGGCGCTATTTGATAAAAAACCAGATGGAGCAAGGGAGATTTTTGAGGCTGTTCATGATGATGTTGATGTTGCAAAAGAACCAAGTAATAAACCGAGACACATAATTGCATATGATCTCACTGTTAAAAAATAGATTGCGCAACTTAACTGCGCATTTTTTGTGTCTATAATTTGTTGAATAATAATAAGTTTAGATCAAAAGTGCGCAAACTCACTGCGCAATGTGCGCAATGTGCGCAAATTAATGCGCATGAGACCTAAAGTGCGCAACTATATTTTAAGTGAACGCTCAATGTAGTCTCGATACTCAATATAAGCTGGCTTAAATGTAGCTTCACAATTGAAGTACACTTTTGAAATATTTGAAGGTACATAATCTGTTTTTTCAGGTGTCTCTGATAGCTTGAGCAACGTAAATAAATTTCTTGCACGACGCATGTTGCTATCTAACCTCGAAATCTCTTTATCCTTGTCAATTGATAGAAATATACGTGACTTAGTTGAAAGCTTCAGGCTCGATGATTGTAGTTCTGATACAATAGTTTCGTAATCAAGTTTTGCACTTTTGTACTCGGCAATTGTGAAGGGTAAGTAGTCCTTAGAGGAGTTGTCATAACGTATATAGAGTAAATCGACCTTGCTTTGGGCTCTTAAAAGCAAAAGATATACATTTTCCAAAGCCTCCAGCACTCATATTTCTTGTTATAGGCTATCTGCTTTCTCCAAGACGCAACCGCATACACAGCACATACACCTCCAACAAAACCACCAATATTTGATAGCACAGAGAGGATGTTGCCAATTGAACTAATCACAAAAAGCACTGGTGGGTCTATTAGGTTGTCGGCAATTGCACCAACTATAACGAGACAAACAGCAATCAAAAAAAAGTGAGCGTTTTTCAATGTGTATTCCTTATATTCTTAATCTTTAAATACTCTATCACGAATTTGGATAGGTGATTAAAATCGTGTAGGATTCTGAATTCTAAGTGGGTTTGTGAGTTTAGGGCTAAGGATAAAGAATTGAGTAAAAGAACACAGCTTGAGCGAGATGAAGCTGAAAATAAAGACAACACAAAACTAATAGAAAGATTAGGCAAGACCTTCCAGTTACTTTTGCGATGTACGTTAGTAGTGCCGCCACTAATACTCGTGATTCAGCTGTGGTTCGTATGGGACCAGCTGGATTTTGATCTAAGTAAAATCTCAAATTGGACTGGCGTTCCTGAAACATTCTCTCTTCCGATAGGTATATTTACCCTTTTAATAGCCCTCACATCATTGATTGGCCTTTATTGGCGTAGCTTGAAGATACAGGCTCAGCTTGAGGTTGCTCAAAAACAGTTTGAATTGGCGCAGGAGCAATCTGAGAGAGCCAATAAGCAGTTTGTGTTATCTCAGGAGCAATTCAAATTAGCCCAGAAAAAAGAAAATTTAGGGTTTTACATCGAGCATAAGAAATTGTTTAAGGAGCATGTGGAGTCTTTACATATGCAGCATTCAAATTACCATGCGGATAGCGCTCAGCGTGTAATAATTAACTATATTAAGCTGTATAAGCGTACATTTCCCGAAAACTCGCGAAATAGTGTGGTGAATTTTTCAATGTCTTCAGCTAGTCCAAAACTTGGGATTTCATCCCCTAATTTTAATACACTAATTGATTCAATTAAATATATTTACCCAAATCATGAAAACTCGCGAAATAGTATGGTGAATTTTTCAAGGTTTTCAGCTAGTCCAAAATTTGGCCTTTCCTCCGCTAATTATAATAAATCAAGTGACTCAGTTGAAGATATTAACCCAAAACGGAAATCTATAGTATTAGAGGGTATTATGAGAGTATCGAATTTACTTAACCTAGATGGAGTTTCTTTAAGTAATAGTCGAACTGATATCTTCTTAGGACGGGATAATGTTAATGAAAGTAGTGTTGATTTTAAACAGATAAAAGTTTTTATTGATGATTTATTTCTAGGGTTAAATATTTTAAGAGATATAAATATGATAGACGAGGTGGCTTTTAATAGTGTTAAGGTAAAAGTGAATGAAGTCTGGTCCGAGTGGGAAAAAGAATTTGAAGGCAATATATAATATTCATTAAAATAGTATGAAAAATTTAAAGTAACAGTGAAAAAAACGTCTGCATTAGAGTGTTTCTCTATTTTTTAGTCAGTTTCTCAGTATTTCTCTGACACCTCTCAATATAACAAACTTCGAAAAAAAGTATTTTGACTAAAGCGATATGATGAGCCTTACGAAACCTTTTATTATGGCAAGAAGAAAAAGGGATGATGTAACTATTGAGGGTGTTTATTCTGCAAGCTAGATTTTTAAAGCGCTTGGGTGCAAGCACTGCAAAAAGTGGGTTAACGATGTATATCGCTTGGCCTCTTCTGATCTTCACTATCGAGTTTTGTACAAGGGTTAAGCAGAATGATTATAGGTCATGCTAATACGTTAGTTGGTGAGTGTCTAGGTCAAAAAGAATTGTGGCTTGATGGGTCTGGTATAGTTGTGTTAAAGGAACGTGCTAAGCCATTAGGGTATGAGTATACTTATGAAGTTCTTGATTTACCAAGTGATGGTCCATCAGGGGGAAGTTTGACATTCCTAAACCTTTTGAATTCAAGATTAATGGGATGTTTTAGGACTATGGTATCTAAAATAAAAAGAGAATTTGCAAACCCCAATAAATAGCTACTATTTCCCATGTTGAAGAAATCCGCCTAGTTTATCTAAGCGGATTTTTTTGTTTAAAGAATCTTATTTTTACAGCCCGTTCTATTTGTTTAGGTCGGGCTTTTTTATAGCGGAAATTCATCGATTTAATATCGCAACTAAAAGCACATGAGGGATTTCGCTCGCAGATGTACAAATGCACCAAAGATAAATGGACCATTGGTTATGGCTTTAATTTAGGGAGCGGTTTCACCAAAGAAGAAGCTGCGCTGTTATTGCAGTGCAGAGTTAAAACAATTTCTCAGCAGTTATCTAAAGCGCTTCCATATTTCTCTTTACTTAATGAGCAGCGAAAAGCAGTGCTAGTAAATATGGCTTTTAATTTGGGCGCTACTGGCTTAATGAACTTCAAAAAGGCACTTTCATATGTTGAAGCTAGTGATTACGAGCAGGCTGCTACCGAAATGCTAGATAGCCGCTGGGCTAAGCAGGTGCCGAATTGGGCGATAGCACTTTCAAATCAAATGCAAACTGGTGAGTGGCACTAGTTAAATTTTGGCAGATACGGTTAGTTTTATTCGATATCTCCCTCATGACTCAGCGGCGGCGTTTAAAGCAACTTTAGTGGAAACTCGTGAAGCTGATTTGCAACTGCACGTAGTTGACGTTGCCGTCTTTAGCTTAGTTTGCACGGGTGAATTTAGAAGAACTTCGACTAGTAAGGCACATAAATCACTTACTTCCTTACTGTTTCGAAATTGGATTTAGAAGCAAGCATACGTATGGGGAAGTGCTTAATAGCAGCTAGGCCATGATTTCGTATAGTGTGAATGTGCGCTTTTCAATCGCTTTAAAATTTTTTAAAAAAATCATTTTCTTCTTCACCGGGCTTTAATCTATCGCTAAGGTGAGGCCATACGGGGCTTTGAGAGCAATTAAGCTTTTCTATTTCATTTTTAGCTGGTGCCGTTTTAGAAAAGAACGGGTTGTTGTACATGTACAAACTGAGTTTTAGAAGGGCTTTTACAACTATTTTTTTTCGTCGCCTTTTGCCCCTGAAAAAATCGGTATGATCGTTTTATTAGGTTGTTCATGAACAAGCTTAATTGTGGAAACACAGCTGCAATTAATTTTCGGTCGACGTAGTTGTTCAAGAACAATTTTAGCATTTTGACCAGTATAGGTGCGGTTATAGTACTCAATCTTGTTGTCAGCTGGTGGTGATTAGGTGAGCATTGAAAAGGTAAAACTGAGAAGTGTTAAACAGCTTATATTTCATTTCAGTGCCAGAAAGTGAATTTGAATGAGTTGAAAAGGCCCATTAGAAATAATAAACCCGCACTGGGCGGGTGATTAGCGTCCTTCACGGGATTAACCCTTCCAAGGGGAGTACACACCAAACGTTATGAGATATTGATTGATATCGTAATTAAGGTTATAGCATCGCTTTTGGGTTTTATAAATGAATTAGGAGAGCTTGATATGTCAAAAATTTTAGTAATGGTGCCGGTGTATATGTTTGCGTATGCCGCGATTATTTAAGCGAAAAAAAGCGGCGTGAGAGAGTTGGGTGATGATAAGTGTTAATCATCTTATATTCTATTTCCTGTACAGCAAAGCGAATTTGAATAAATCGAAAGAGTTTATTCAAAAAACAAAATCTGCACGGGGGTGGGTTTTAGAGTTCTGGCGGTGTTGGTGCATATAAGAGTTTGACAGTAAAAAACGAGAGTACTTATTGGATGAAAAAGAATAGTACAGACAAATTAGAGGTCAAAGGCACCATGAGTGAAAATGGTGCTGATAAAGTGGGTTTAATACAGGCGAAGGCAGTTTACGTTTTTGCAATTTTGGTTGGGTTGTCAACGCTTGTTGCAGCCCTTAGTTTATGGCTATAAGCCTTGTTGCACATGTACAACAAGGCTTGTCTGATGGATAAGTCGTCATTTTAGCCTGTGATACCATAAGTCTAGAAATAAGGTTCATAGAGATAACCATATTTATATTTTGCAAAGTATTGTAAGTATTTAAAATGCTTGTCACTCTTGGTACATGAATATGATGTGCAGCATGATGGCTCTGGTGCATATAGAAAATACTATTTGATAAATGTGGTAATGAACCAGAGGCGTGAGAGAGTTGCATGTTAATCTAAGGATATTTTGCTAAAACACCAAACTTAGTTGCATGGTTAATTAAGCTGTAAGCTTGTTGGTCAAAAAAACTAGACACTAATTTCCCCTGAAAACTCGCTATTTCTAACTATATTTGTAATAAGTAACAAGCAAATAGTGAATTTAGATGAACTTCAAAAGTCTGCAAGTCAAATACTCATCCTTGTTTTTTGCCATCTCTGTGTTTTTTATCGCGGTTGTGTCTATCAATCTTTTTCTTATATCTAAAACTGAAAAAAGCCTCAGTGAAGTTGGTAACAAATTTAATCCCGCAATCTCTGCTGTTATCAATGCGGATAGAGATTTATACCAAGCGTTATCAGCGGAGCAGCACACCTTGTACAGCACCAACTTGGATAACAGCTACAACAGCTTATATGCTGATTATCAAGAAAATGCCCAGCAAGCGCTTGATCGCATGAACAAATACCGTGAGTTAATGCAAGATTACCCCAGTGCGCTCTCACCGCTTCGGGGTTTTGATAACCAGTACAGGACTTGGCTCAGTGACTCTCAAAAGGTGTTTGATTTAATACGCCAAGGTGATAAAAGCGCCGCTATCATTCAAAGCGAAGGGGTCGCAACACAAAGCTTTAACGATCTTAGGGAGTATTTTAATTTGGCAGGAGAGGCCGCTGATAGGATAAGTGGCGAGGTGAGTAACCAATCTATCAGTGAAGTAAACAGTACTTTGACCGTGATTTGGGTGATCAGCGCCATAGTGGTTGCGATTATTATTGCCATCGGGGTGATAGCGCCTAAAAAAATGGCCAATGCGCTCAATGATTTGGCGAAGCAGTTAAAAGAGATGAGCCATGGTGACGGGGATTTGACCAAGCGCATTAACTCAGACCGCGATGATGAATTAGGCGATGTGGCCAATGAATTTGATAAGTTTGTTGCAGGTCTATCAGAGCTGATACGCACTATTGTTGATGAGTCTATGTCGGTTGTTAAAGGGGTGGAGTCTCTTGAGCGCGGATCTAAAGATATTCACGATACGTGCTCTAATCAACTTCAAGCCATTGAAGTGATTGTCACTGCTGTAAATGAAATGTCTTATGCAATTAAAGAGGTGGCAAAAAATGCTAGCCTGACCGCGCAAGATTTGTCACATGTGAATGAGCTGACAGACGAAGGAACAAGCGTGACTAACCAGACGGTGAGCCAAATAACCCAGTTATCAGAGGTGGTTGCACATGCGTCAGACACAATCTCTAAAGTTGCCGAAGATTCAACAAATATAACGTCGGTTTTAGATGTTATACGCGGTATTGCAGAGCAAACCAATCTACTGGCGTTAAATGCGGCCATTGAGGCTGCAAGAGCGGGGGAACAGGGGCGAGGCTTTGCAGTGGTTGCTGACGAAGTACGCACGCTTGCCAGTAAAACACAGCAATCAACTGAAAATATTCAAGAAATGATCTCGAACTTACAACAAGGCGTCGAGCAGGCGGTATCGTCGATTGAAAAAGGCAATGAGTCAACGAGTTCAACAGTGGAGTGCTCTTCTCAGACTTTGGAGTCCTTGGATAAAATTGCCCAAGCATCAGCGCGTGTATCGGATGTTGCAGTGCAAACCGCCACGGCAACAGAGCAGCAGAGTAAGGTAACAGAGGACATAAGTGGTAATCTGACGCAAATGTCAGAAGGCACACGCCATAACTTTGATACAGCTGTCGAAAATGAAGAGGTAGCTGATAAAACCATGGCCAGTGCTAAAAAGCTGCGCGAGGCAGTCGGCGGCTTTAAACTGGGGTAGTGTGTTGCTTTAAACTTTTGAAGAGAGCGCATGCATAATAAAAGCTTGTGCTCTCTTGCTCCCTTCCTATCAGAACACTGCTCAATAACGAAAAAAGAATTAGCGCGCTATTTATATTGAGCAAAGTGGGTTTTAATCCCTTAAAAAGTAATCCTTATTTAGTTGTACCTCGTAACACCATTTATTTTCATGATTGATCATCGAAATAAATGGAGTCGAAATAATGGCGCTAGAGAAAGCGAAAAACGTATTGGGTGGAGACTTAGAGGTATGTTGTATCGATCCGTTAACCGGATTTATGCGAGATGGTTTTTGTAACACTAATGACATGGATCATGGCACACATGTTGTGTGTGCAATCGTCACTGCAGAGTTTTTGGCATTTACCAAAGCAAGAGGCAATGATTTGAGTACGCCAGCGCCTCAGTATCAGTTTCCGGGTTTAAAGCCGGGTGATGGCTGGTGTTTATGTGCCCTAAGATGGAAAGAAGCGTATATAGCTGGGTTTGCACCGCCAGTTAAGCTCAGTGCAACGCATGAAAAAGTTTTGGAGTATATAGATTTAGACGTTTTGAAAGAGTTCAGCATTGACTAAGTCTATTCACTAAAAATGGGATATAAAGAACTGGTAGCTATGTGCCAGTTCTTGAAACGCTTGTTATCGACATAGAACTTTGTCTTATATTTCTTCGCTTTATCGTCCACTGTTTGACCGCAAAAATAGCCAGTGATAGTGTCTAAAACGCTGACAGTTTAAAAATAGGTCAGCTGCTTTTTTATTACAATAATAAGGAAATCAACAATGTATATGCGCAATTCATATAAGGCATTGTCTATTGCCATCGCAAGCGCTTTGGCAATGTGTGCCAACGCAGCTGATGGCGTAAAGCGCTTACCAACCGAGCTGCAAGGGCTGAATTACAACAAACCCTTAGTTGAGGGAAAATTGAGCTCATCTATTCCCACACCCGAAAGTATATTAGGTTTTCCTGTTGGGCAGCGCGCTGCAACACCGGCTCAAATTACAGAGGCACTGGCGGCATGGCAAAAAGTCAGTGACAGAATGCAAGTAGTTGAATATGCGAAATCTCATGAAGGGCGACCTTTACATTATGTGGTCATCTCGTCAGCAAAAAACTTGGCTAACACTGATCAAATCAAGTCTGACTTAGCGCGACTTGCAAACCCGGTCAATCTATCCAGCTCTGAAGAAAAGCGCATTATTGATCGTCTACCTGCGGTATCATGGTTAGCTTATACCATTCATGGCAATGAGGCATCGGGCAGTGATGCGGCACTTGCCGTCATATATCAACTCATTGCATCGCAAGAGCAAGATATTGAAACGTTACTTGATAAAAGCGTGATCATTATTGACCCCTTGATGAACCCAGACGGTCGTGCACGTTTTACCAAGCAGCTGCAACAGCGTCGCGGCGTCGCTCCGAATGTTGACACGCAGTCCACACTTCATTCAGATGCATGGGCAACTGGCAGAAGCAACCATTACTATTTTGATTTAAACCGTGACTTTACGCTGGGTGTGCACCCAGAAACGCAAGGAATTGTTCGCTCCATTAATGAATGGAACCCACAGTTAATGATAGATGCCCATGAAATGGGGCCGATGGATACTTATTTATTTGGTTTGGCAAGAGAGCCAGTAAACAAAAACTTATCATCACATATCAGAAAATGGGGCACAGTGTTTGAGCAAGACCAAGCTGATGCGTTAGATAAAGAAAATTGGCCTTATTATATGGGGGAGTGGCTAGAAAACTTATATCCAGGCTATTCGAGTTATGCTGCTTTTAGAGGCACCATTCATATTCTGTACGAGCAAGCACGGATCAAAGAAGACGGCGTGATGCAGCCGAATGGTCGTATAGTGAGTTATGCAGAAGGGGTCGACAAGCAACTGGTTAGCAGCATTGCCAACATTAAAACCTTAGCAAAACACTCCAAAGATATTTATCGAGACTTTGTCAAAGACAAACGTAAGCTCATCTCTAAAGACAGCCCGTTTGCAGATCAGACTTTTGCTATTTTACCAACTGAAAATCATCAGCGAATGGCTAAGTTTGTCAATTTAATGCAGCTGCAAGGCTTTGAGCTGCACCAAAGCACTAAACCAATTAAAGTGAGTAAGGCTAAAAATCAGCTCGGCGAGCAAGTTAAAACAGAACTGCCAGCTGGCACGCTACTGATCCGTAATCGCCAACCGCAAGGTCGGTTGGTGTCAGCTATGTTAGAATTTGACGCAAAAATTACGGATGAGGTATTAGTTGAAGAGCGTCAGCGCCTATTGCGAAATGGTTCAAGCTTAATGTATGACGCGACGGCGTGGAATATTTCCATGATGTACGGCCTTGAAGCACTGACTGTTAAAGAAGACATTAGCGAAGATATTCGCCCTTATGAGGCTCCTAGGCAGCGCCCGCCAATTATTAAAAAAGAGAACTCATTGGCGTATGTCATTGACGGTCAAGATGATGCATCTGTTGGCTTTGCGGCACGGCTGATGGAGCGCGGCGTGACAACACGCATTATTAATAAAGAAACTGTGTTGGATGATGTGAATATCAGCCGTGGTTCCATTATAGTCTCGCGTTATGATAATGAATTTTTTGCAGGCGATTTGGATGCAGTAGTAGAAAAAACAGCCAAAGAAATGCAAGTTACCGCGTACGCTGTAGCAGGTGGACACGGGGAAGGTGATTTACCTGATTTTGGTGGCTCTCACTTTAAAGTACTGGCGCAACCTAGAATTGCGATTTTAAATGGCAGTGGTGTAAGCTCACTGGATTTTGGTGCAATTTGGCACAGTATTGACAGCAACTTAGGCATTCGTCATTCACACATTGATAGTCATTACTTTAACTGGACAGATCTAAGGCGATACAACACGCTTGTTTTACCTTCAACGTGGCGTAGTAAATTAGGAAAGAGCGAATTATCTGCTATCAACAACTGGGTTGAGTCCGGCGGCACACTCATTGCGATTGATGGCTCAGTTCCTCAGTTGACCAATCCTAAAGCAAAGCTAAGCCAAGTAAGGGAGATAAAAGACGCATTCAAAGAGATTGAGCAATACGACATCGCATTGCAAAGAGAGTGGTTAGCACAGCAAGACAGCTACCCAGAAATCAGCAATATTTGGCAACATAACGCAGTAGATACAGTCAATTATCCTTGGGATGATAAAGCAAAGCCGTTGTCAGAAAAGCAACTTAAAAAGCAAGATGAATGGCTTGCTCAATTTAGAACGTCTGGCGCGATTGTCGCTGCAAGAACTGATCAAAAACATTGGCTTACTTTTGGTGCGCCGCCTGTGATCCCTGTTTTAACAGCAAGAGATCCCATCTTGATGAGTAAAGGCCGCGTAGAAACTGCGGTAAGGTTTGGCAGTTATCAAGAAATGGATGCCAGCGCGTGGAAAAAACACATCAAAGAGGCAAAAGATAAACCCGTTTCACGTAAAGTGGGATGGGCGACATTACCCGAAAAGCAAGAGCTGACACTACGTATGAGTGGCTTGTTATGGCCTGAAGCCAGCAAGCGTCTTGCAAATTCAGCCTATTTAACTCGTGAAAGAAAAGGCAATGGGCAAATTATTTTATTCTCTGGTCAACCGGTATTTAGGGGCTCTACACTTGCCACTAATCGATTGCTACTGAATGCCATTGTGTATGGCTCGGGACTTGGGGCGCACACGCCAATAACTAAGCTGTAAACGTACAGACTCAACCATGAAGGTGTTTGCCCCTTCATGGTTGTGCTTTTTGAATACCAGTTATGGATTGAGTAGTGTTTTGAGCGCGCTGAGTAACTTGGTGTTTTCTTCGTTATTACCAATAGAAATACGGATGAGATCTGGTCGCTTATATACTTGCATTTGGCGCGTGATGTAGCCCATCTCCAATAACTGCTGATAAATGTCACCAGCGTTTTCGCCAAATTCGACCAATACAAAATTTGAATGGCTAGCATAGCACTTTAATTCGAGCTGATTTAGCCCGTCAGTCAGTAATTTACGGCCTTGTTTAACGCTGTTAATCACCATGTCGCTGTATGCTTTGTCCTGCAATGAGGCAATGGCGGCAGCAATGCCTAAGTTTGATACTGGGAAAGGCTGTTGTCCGCGATTTAACCAGTCGATTATTTCCGAGTTAGCAAGTGCATAACCAATGCGCAGTGCTGCCAAGCTATATGCTTTGGAAAATGTCCGCGTCACAATTAGGTTTGGGTGATCTGCAAATGTTTGGCTGTTAATGGATAAGGGGGCTGCATCAGTAAACTCTTCATATGCTTGATCAAGCACAACCAAAGTATGCTTTGGGACATTGCTAAAGATGTATTCTAACTCTTTGGCATCGAGCGCACTGCCGGAAAAATTACTCGGGTTGTCAATAACCAATAAGCTGGTGTTTTCGTCGCACTGAGCTAACAAATTGTGTGCAATATGTCCTAGGTTTTCGTCAGTCTGTGCAAGCTTTACGTCAATGCCTGATTTTTGTGCAAGCAGTGGGTATGCGAAGTAGCTACATGTTGTAAAAACAGCGTTGCTGCCTTTTCTGTTAAAAGCGTGAAAAATGATATCGAGAATATTGATTGAACCACACCCAAGTATCACGTTGCTTGCAGACAGTTGAAACTGCTCGCCAATAACCAAACGAAGCTTTTGATAATCAGGGTAGCGATTACTAGTATGCATTGCCTCAGCGACTGCTTGCATTGCCAATTCAGAAGGCGGAAATGGGGATTCATTACTGGCAAACTTATGTATTTGTTCAAGGCCATATTGTTCTTGTATCGCTTCGGTTGTTAAGCCAGCTTTGTAGGGTTTTAATTGACTAAATTGCTCAGAAATGAGGGTACTGATACTTTGCATAAAAATTCCTTAAGTCCTTGGCATTTGTAATGATTAAGCATATGCAGCTGCCATCATAGCGAGAATTGAAAATCAAGGGTAGCGTGTTGGGTAGGTTATTATAAATTTAATGTTGAGCGCTGTGGAGCTAAATAAAGACTAGCTCCAACCGGATCAGTTTGTATGTAGTTTCTTAATTTGTTTGCTTTAGAGGCGTTTCATGCAAAGAGCGAGTACGCTTTTTAAACTTGTTTTTAGGGATGTCGCGAAGGACATAATAACAATATGTGCCAATAATCAGTGTGGCGATACTGAGCAATATCGCAATGGTTTTGATGTTGGGGTCGCTCACTAAGCCAGAGATAATTGGAATGCAGCTTAAGTTCACAAAATAAGAGGTGAGAATAAGGCCGTATACAATCAAGTTATGCAGCATATGGATAAAAATAGGCGCGGCAAGTGTTCGATACTTAAACCTTATTAGGCATAAAATAATACCCAAAATGAGACTGCCGATGTAATTATTATGCATAGAGCCATATAAAAGCGAGCTTAAAGCAATGGCCCACAACGGGGAAAGCTTTATATATAGCCTATCTAGTAATACACCTCGATATACGACTTCTGCAAAAATAGGCACCACGATCACTAGGCTGACAAATAGTACACACATGTAGAAAATAAAATGATCGTCTTGCGGTGAGATGTTGGGATCTAAAAAATTGTCGTCAACCAACTTAAGGTCGATGTGCGAATACAATTGCAAGATGTCTGCAGTGGCAAAATACATACAAAGTAGTCCTAAAGCGAGTATTGTCATATAGGCGTACTCAGTTTTTGATGCCGTATTTGAAAAGATTACACGCCTTTGCTTAGGCTTAAGAAAGCGCAATATTAGTATTAATATAAGTACACACGATGTTATCTCGATAAGTTCTTTGGTATGGGCGTTGGATAGGCTCAAGAATGAGTCGGGCGTGTTTGAATACATTAATAACACTACTGGCAATGACATAATAATCATTGCAAGAAAGTAAAAGGCGATGAGCCGAATGAGAGAAAAATGTGTAAACATAATTATAAGTTCAGGTTTTTATATCCTTATTTGTTTTAATTTTTTGCATTTTACCTAAAATAGAAAAATTGCCAATGTACAAATTAATCGTAAAGTTAGGCTAAGTTAAATCAAATAGTCGGGTGGCATACCGTTAAACAATAAGCTAGGTACAATCGTTATTTCGATTTAGCTTTTAGTCGCCAGACATTATACGCTTAAAGTTCAAAGCCTGAGGTGAGAGAAAGGTGTCAGATTTAGAAAACTTATTAGCAATTGCACAGCGAAAGTTTATTTTTGACCAAACAAATAGCTGGTATTCAGGCTCAAATACGTATTTATCCGCTTTGCAAGATGAAGTCTCTGAAGTACTAGAAGAGATCCCAAAACAAAGAAAATGTCATTTAGAAGATGAATTAGGCGACATCCTTTGGAACTACTTAAATATCATCCTAGCTCTAGAAAAAGAGACGGGGATAGATATGGGCTCTGTAGTTCAGCGTGCAGTGAATAAATATGAACAACGAATATCAGCGATTGAACAAGGTGGTAGTTGGGCAGAAGTAAAAGAAAAACAAAAACGTGCATTAGAAAAAGAACACAGTGAAAGTGCTAAACCTCGTTTTCATAATAAGTAGTGATGTGCTTATAAAATTGTTGCTCAGTTAAAGTTTAAAAAACTGAACGTGTTGAGCTTGGTATAGGGGCTTTTGGCTATCAACTAACCTATTATCAAAAGTTGGAGTTTAGACTGGAGTGCGTAGTTGAAAGTCATTTTTTACAAAATTACTCTGAGCCAATTTTAGATACATTAAGGCTATATGTAAACTTATCTTAAATGCTCAAATAAAGTGCTAGAAGAGAGCTTATGAAAATACAATACTTAGAAATCGTCTCTGAAGATGTTGAGTCAGTGGTAAAAGTTTACGAAAAAACATACCAAAAAACCTTCTCTGATCCAGAACCGCTACTTGGTGGTGCAAAAACTTGCCGACTTGATGACGGCAGTTTAGTGGGGGTACGAGCGCCACTTAGAGAGACTGAGTCTCCAATAATTCGCCCGTATTGGCTGGTGGACGATATCAATGAAGCGGTGCGTAAAGTTCAGGCGTTAGGGGCTAAAATTGCAATGCCACTGATGGAAATACCTGGTAAAGGTCAGTTCGCCATATACATTTTAGGTGAAAATGAGCAAGGTTTATGGCAGCTTTAGGTAAGTAAGTCTTCTAATAATAACAAGAATAGAGTAACAAAATGCTGAACATCACAAGATACAACAAGCTATTACTTGTACTAGCATCATCTGTCATATTTGCTGTACTTATCATTGTGTGGGCAAGGCAAGATAATCCAACATTTAGGCCTCTTGTTCAAGATATGCGTTTGGTCGATGCGGTGCTTATAGCTGATGTGCTTGATCAAGAGAGAATCGCGTATTACGCAGATGTTAAAAACCAAATGCTATATGTTGACCAAGCCAAAACTGAGCATGCACGTGTCTCTTTGGCTAAAGTAGGAATAGTGATCGATTATCCAAAAATCAACAAACACAGTGACTTAGGTGATGCATATGAAGCATTTTTAGAACAAAAAACACGTGAACAAGCTAAAATAGAGTTATGGGAGCAACCTTGGTTTATGAAAGTCGCAAGGCTTATTTATTTAAAGGAATGATCATGTTTACAGAAGAAGTTAAGTCATCAATTCACCAGAGCGTATTATGTTGGTTGGCAACTGTTGATAAAGACGGGGGGCCGAGTGTGTCACCCAAAGAAGTGTTTGTTACCTACAAAGACAATGAACTGCTCATAGCCAATATTGCATCAGCAAATAGTGTTCGCAATATAAAACATAACGATAATGTGTGCGTAAGCTGTGTGGATGTGTTTACGCAAAAGGGCTTTCAACTCTATGGTAAAGCAAACTATGTCGCTAAAAAAGACAGTCACTTTCCTATACTCTTTAAAGAAATAGTGCCTATAACGGGGGATAAATATCCGGTTGCGGGCGTTATTCATATTACGGTGAATAAGGTTAAGCCTATCGTAGCACCCAGCTACAAACTGTTTCCTAACATTACTGAAGCCGAGCAAATTGAGAGCGCAAAAGTTACATATGGTGTCAAATAATGAGCGTGCTCACTTTATAAAATAACATAAAATCAACGATATAAATTTTGGGGTAGTCTAGTTTGAAGCAAGTAGAGACGTTTTTGGTTAATTCATTTGTGTTAGAAGGGGCAGGTGGTAATCCAGCTGGTGTGGTATTAAATGCTGAGCACTTAACTCGTGCTGAAAAATTACAGATTGCCCAAGTTGTTGGCTTTTCAGAAACGGCTTTTGTTACCCGCGATAAAGAGGTGGATTTTGAGCTGACGTTTTACACAACAACCGAAGAAGTTGACTTTTGTGGACATGCGACCTTGGCTGCATTTTCAGTGATGTTTGAACAGGGCATGATTAACGCTGGGCAATATGTGCAAAGAACTAAGGCCGGTATACTCGAAGTGCATATTGACACCAACGGACAAGTCGTCATGCAGCAGCGTTTACCCGACTTTTTAGGCAGCTTCTCATACCAAGTAATTTCGCCATTAATCGGTTTGGATGATGACGTTTTGGCATCTACATGCTTGCCCATCGAAATTGTCACCACAGGGCTTGCGGATATGATAGTGCCAGTACCAAGTGGCTATCTTGACAAAGTGACGCTCAACGACGAATTGATGAGTGCATTTTGCAAAAAGCATAACTTGGTTGGCGCTCATGTATTTGAATTGAATGGATCTAAGTCAACCTACACAGCCAGTTGTAGGAATTTCGCACCACTTTTTGGTATCCCTGAGGAGTCTGCAACAGGCAGTGCCAGTGGTGCCCTTGCATGTTATTTAGCTAAGCACATCTACTCTGACTCAAACACAACAATTGACTATCTATTTGAGCAAGGCCGTGCCATGAAATGCGCGTCTGAAATCTCAGCGACTATCAAATTAGATAACGGGCAGGTGAGTGAGGTCAGAGTCGGTGGCTATGCCAAGGTGTTTGATAAGCAGGAAGTCGCTTTAGAAACGTAGCCTGGTACCTAGCTCGGTTCTTAGTGCTTGCTTGTTTTCTGCATTATCTTTGTATCAGAACGACTTAATCGGTGCTCAATATGTTTGATGTAATCGCGGTCAGTATTTTAGTGATATTCGCGGCTGTGATCGTTTTAAACTATTATTTTTGTAAGGTTTTTTATCGAACTTGGTTAGAGCATGAAAAAGCAAACTGGATTTCTTGGGGGAAGCCATCTTTTCAAGCGTTTTATGAAGCACAACTTGATGACTTTTACCCAATGATTTTCGGCAATGAGTGCGTCAAGCTAAAGAATAAGTCGTTAATTAAGGCAAGCTCAGATATTAAGTTCTCTTGGTATGCTGCTTTGATTTTAATTGTTACAGGCTGTGGACTAGTTGGGTTTGAAGCTAATTTGTCTTTTCGTTGGGCGATTGGTTAAATAAAATCATCCCAAGCCTAAATCAGCATAAAGTAGTGAAGTTTCGACAATCGATTCCCTTGGAATGTTGTATTTACTCACCAACAGATCAACTAGCATATCGTATACGGCTTCATAATCCGAATGTGGGTGAAAAGCAGGCTTTGAGTTTGCACTAATATACTGAGCAAACTCCCCGACTGTGCTTATTTCTCGAGCTTCTTTATTCGATATTTTTAATGAAAACCTTTCCTCTGCCCACATTCTTATTTCTAGTATTTCTAACCCCATGCATTGATACCTGACATCTTCTTTTAACCGATTTTAGTTTGAATTATAAAATAATTTTAGGTTTTAAGTTAGAAAATTTACTGTTTTTTTAAATTAAATAAACTTGATTTTAGAATGGTGCGAAAATCGGGTTTATAATTTTAAACTTAAAAAATAACTTTAATTATCAGAGGAGTTTAATTGATTGTTCTAAATTTTAGTATGGTTTTCGTGTTTGGTAATATTTAGTTATTCACTTTTAAGAATTAATCACAGAGTCTATTAGAGAAATCTTTTTGATGCGGGTTAAAAATGTGTTGATATAAATGGCTTATTATGTAAATGTATTTTTAATTTAAGGGTTGTAATAAATATGTCATCATTATGAATGTCAAACTGAAAAAAGAAAATAAAAACGCTATCTTCGGATAAAAAAGTCATACCTCAAGAACATACTAATGGTATAGGCGGGGGTGGCACAATATCACTATTCAGTTTATGTATTGATTACACTCGTGATTGGATCACAGTCTCTCCCATTGAGGCTAATTGCACAAAAGACTGCCTTTTATAGTGACTGTATTTTACTCATTAAAAACTAATGCATTGAGGGTTTTAGATGTTTTTTGGGTTTTTTGATTTATAGAATTTAAATAATTGACATTATGCGATTGGAAGTTATTAACTAATTTTTATAATTGTTTTTTTGAAGTGATAAATTAGGCTTGGTTTGGTTTTTTAAATCTAGGGCCGTTTATTAATTAAAATATGTAAAAAAGGAAATTGTTATGAATATCAAGTTGAACAAAAAGAAAATAAAAACACTATCTGCGGATAAAAAAGCCATTCCACAAGAGCAAACAGCTGATATAGCTGGTGGTAATATGTCAAATGGAATTGTATGTTTCACATATAGTGCTGGAGGTTGTTGTGGTACAATTGCACCTTCTGTAATTATGTGCTCAAAAGCCTGCGAGCACTAATGACTGAGGAGCTGAGGAATTTGTATTCTTCAGCTCATATTACCAATATAATTGAAAACTAAATAATTAACACATTACCATATAAACACTTTTTACTTCGAAAAAGTCTTCATTTATTAATGTGTAGACTGTTAGTTGATTGCATGTGTCGTTTCCAACATTGATCTTGTAATAATAATCAGTTTTGTCTCGCTCCACACCAATTGATATTATTGGATGTTTCTTAAAGCTGAGAATTTTCTCTTTTTTCAAATTGGTTTCAACATTACTTTTGGTCGCAGCATTTAATAGTGAGTCTAAATTAGACAATATCTTATATAATGTAGGGTCAACGATTGGAGAGGATAAAAATGGCACGTCACTCCATTTCTTTTGTGAGCAATTTTTGTCACTTTCTAACCACACTAATTCACCAATATACTCACTGTTTGTCACGGGAACGATATAAGTAATATCTGAAGGGGATGTTCCGGAAAATGTGGCTCCAACAGCTCTTGACCTACAAATATTATAAGAGGACTTTATCGGCACAAACAAAGCGCTAACTTGGCTTAGCCACTGAGTTCTTCTTAGTGATTGGAACTTAGCGCCATCAATAATATATGGCTTTTGAAAAAATTGAACTATGACTCAAACAATTTTGATCTTTCGGTTTCAGTTAATTGGGTGCTCTTGCATGTATACTTAAATGAATAAAAATAAATATTAAGAACAGAGATTTCACTATATTCTCGGAGTCCCACAATAACTGCAGTTTAACATTCTCTTTTAGTTATTATATACACTTATAATACTTTTTTGTCGTTACTCATTTTTTACTTTACGCGAGTATTTACCAGACCACGAAAAAACGAACTGGCCAGTTTGTGAGGGCTTAATGCTTTTAGATAAGCTTCTTTTCATAAAGCTATACTTACAACCTTACTCAAATCGCAGTGGTTTGATCTCGGCCATTTTTCTTTGATTGATACAGGGCTTTGTCTGCTCGGTTGTAAAGGCACTCTAAAGAACTGTCTTGGTTTTGCACTGAGGTTACACCACAGCTAACGGTTATGATGAGGCTGTCATCGTCATGTTTGAGCGCCATATCTTTAATAGCCTTTCTGATACGTTCAGCTAGCTTAGTTGCAAGGTCGACGTTTCCTTCCAACAAAATAACAAACTCATCTCCGCCAATCCGCATAAAGTGCTCTGATTTGCGGATCACTTGATTAATCACTTGGCTAAAAGTAACCAGTATTTGGTCACCAACATGATGACCATAATTATCATTAAACTGCTTAAAATGGTCGATATCTATCATGATCATAGAAAACGGTTGTTGATCTGTTTCCCACAGTTTAAGCAGTTCATTACCGACTGTATTTAGGCAGTGCCGGTTGTTTGCTTTGGTGAGTGGATCTGTTTCTGCACGTTTTTTGTGTTCGGTGATCTCCATTTGAGCATGAATGTAATTGGCTAACCAATTAGCAATGCACTCTAATTGGGCACCATCTTCTGGCTTATAAGTGTCTGGCTCTAAACTACCTAAATTCAGTGTGCCAAAGCATGTGCCTGAGTGCTGCAATGGGGCATCAACACAGGACCCTAGGCCGCCCTTGTGTAAGATTTGGCAATCAAGGTCTTTACTTTGAGCAAGGTTATTGTTTATTTCCAATTGCTTATTGGAATAAACTCGGCCAACCATAGTGCTACTGATGGGCAGGATGGTATTTGCCTCAATGGCGTTGTTGCCAAACAATGCGAACACTTCTAATGTTTCGTCTGACCCATTATTCAAGCATACACTTGCTCTATCTGACCCAATAATTTGCGGAAGCCAATTTGAAATTAAAGTTAATGTCTCATGCAAATCATTCGACTGCGACAACTCGTTTATAAATGTTATCGGTAGACAAATTGTGTCATGACTGGGTGAAGAAGACATACACATCGGCTAAAGGTGGTTGGTCACAGGCTTAGAGTATAGTTCAAGTACCAAAATCAACTAAGTTGGAGGGAGATAAAAAGCATCAACTTAAAAAGTCGATGCTTTTGGTGTAAAGGTTGAAATAGTTAGCTTATGGCTGCCTACATTGCTCACTATCAAAGTCGACAATGATGCTGGTGTCTTTTGCATCACCAGAAACTTTTAAATATGACCAATACTGATTGCCAGCAGGGACCGTGATACACTCAGAAGTGGTACCAGAGTTAGACTCTGCATCTTTATCCCCATCGCTTGGCCAGCCACCATTTTTGTACAAGATATGTAAGTTGTTTTTGCCATGTGCAGTGGTGATGGCGATATGATTTGCTGAGTCAACGCCGCCAATGCTCAGCCAAAGTGTGCCATCATCACCAAGGCATGCGGCTTTTCCAGCTTCTAACCGACCGCCAGAAATCGGTGATTGGGCTGCGCAGGCATTGGGCACAGGTTGTATTGCATCGTTTGGTTTGATTGTTACTGTATAGTCTTCAACCTCACCGTCGCCAATCTCGCCGCAAGCTGAGACAGTTTCACCTTTGTATTTCATTACGATACGCATACGCGCTGATTTACCCACATTACCAGCTGGGATAGCGAGAGTACCATTAACAGGGCCTTTACCAGATAGATTATTCAATACTTGCTCTGACTGTTCAAATTGACCGTTATTATTAAAGTCAATCCATGCAGCCCAGTGCTCTGTGTAGTTACCACCTGGCGTTAAGGTAAATTGATTATCGCCTTCGGTTAGCTCAATCACTTTTGAGGTAAAATCACTGTAACCGCTTGCTTGTGACGGATTACTGAATGCACCTGATTGCACATTGGCTATCCATTCATATTTTGTATTACCTGATGCTTCACAGTAGCGCATGGTATTAACACTGACACTCGCTTGAGCGCTATGGTTTAGGCCATCATTGTCGGTGACGGTTAATGTAGCGGTGTAGTCACCAGCCTCTGTATAGTTGTGGGTAGGATTTGCTGAACTACTTGATTGACCATCACCAAATTGCCACAAATAACTGACAATGTTGCCATCTGGATCAGCCGAGTTATTGCTACTAAATTGAATTGGCTGTCCGGCTTCACCACTATAAGGGCCGTTTGCAACGGCAACAGGTGCAAGGTTTTGCGCTTTGATTTGACTTGTTGCAGTATCTGAGGCGGTGTTTCCGTCGTTGTCAGTGACGGTTAACTTCACCGAAAAAGTGTCAGCTCGGCTATAAGAGTGTGATGGATTGGCCTCTGTTGATGTATTGCCATCTCCAAATTCCCACAAATAAGCTGTAATGCTGCCATTTGCATCAAATGAGCCTGCGCTACTAAAGCTGATTGGACTGTCAATCAAACCAGAGTAGGGACCATTTGCTTGTGCGATTGGTAGCTCAGAATCGATAGCTCTTTCATAGTAAACAAGGAGTGTTGCATCACTGTATTCTAAAAATGGGTCAATCAAGAGGTTGAGTGTGCCACCGCCGGCGGATAATTCGCAGTATTCACTTAGCCTCGGTGCACTGAATGGCCCGCAATCAAATGTCTCTTTAGTTGGTATTGCGTTCATGCTGGCGTATAAATCAGGGTCGCCTTGATACCCGCCTGTCATTACCGCTACTGTGCGCAGCGCATCAGCTGGGATCTCGTATTGGTAGGTTTTAGGATCAGCTCCTTTTGCAGACTGTAAGTCTTTTACTTCGGCGAGAAAAACACGTTCGCAACCAGCGCAAAGCGTGTTGTCACTTCCTGATATGACGCTGAGTGTTGCATTAGAATAAGCGCTATAAGCATCAATGGCTGCATGATAGCGCTCGACACTCGATGGCGCTGACAAAGTTACTAATTCTGGAGATCCTGCACTTCTAAAGGAGATGAAATCGGCATCCCAATTATTACCTGTTTTGGTAGGGGCTTTGCCTTTTGAAACATACATATCCGGATCTTCATCGTATCCGTCAAGATAAAATGCGACAGCTTGCGTCCCCTCTGGGATCTGAATTTCGAAGTTATCAACTTCGCCTTTTGCACCAGATAGGTTAGTAAATGATTGAAGCACTTCGCCTTTGGGCGGTACGACTGCACCTGATGTACCATCCCAAGGGTGGTCAGCATCACTGGTATACTCGCCTAAGCCAGTGGCAATGAGATTGGCGTTTGACCAAAGTGTCGCGCGGGCCGGGCCGTGGAGGGCTGCTGTCATACGGTCGACCTGATCTTTAGTGAACATAGCGTAGTTATCGGAGTAGTGCATGAAGTTTTCAGTATTGGTGGCTTGCCCTAAGCAGTTTTTGGCATTCTCTTGCAATATGCTGCTACTCATTTGTGGCGTATCACAGGCACCGTCACCCGTGGCGTTACAAAACGCTTCTGAATGTATCGTACACCCACCATCAAATGTGTGAGGTAAGTTTAACCAATGACCAAATTCATGGGTTAATACAGAACGAAAGTTCTCATTGGTATTCGCGCCAATGTAGTCGCCATTATATACAACGCGTGAAAGTCCGTTTTGCGACATGCTCAGCTGTGGGTACCAAGCAACGCCTGAATTATTGGTTTTACCATCATCATACAAGTCTTGTTGAACATAAATATTCATATACTTGAAATTGTCCCAAGCATCAGCAGCGATTTGCTCATCAACCCCGCTGCCTTTGCCATAGCCCGCCTTTTCTGGGTAACGGACAATCCCCGTCGTTGGCTGCCCATCTGGGTCTATTTTGGCTAAAACAAATTCAATGTTTAGGTTTTTGCGGATTGCTTGGAATTCTGGGGCAATAGGGCCGTCATCTGTGATGAGCCCTAAAAAGTCTTGATTAGATTTGTTGAGTCCGTCTATGACTTTTTGCTCTGTAAGACAATAAGTACCTGTATCACAGTTGTATCTATCGCCATAAATATGGACAACAACAGGTATGTAATATCTACCAGCAACGCCATTGCCATTTTCCGCAGCTAAATCATCTTGGGTTGCAAGGGTATTCATGATGTGTGATGAGAAGCTTGAACTTATCTTTGCTTGTCGAGCGTTTTCTTTTTGAACTGCAGACCAGCTTTGGCTGTTATGGTCAGTGCCGCAGATTTGCCCCTCGTGTTTATGCGCGCCTAATTCAGCCATGCTAGTTTGTAATTGTTGGTTTTGTATGCTTTCTCCAGCATAAGCATTAACCGATGCACAAAGCAGTGCTGCGGTGATGCAATTGAGTTTTAGCGTTTGTTTAGGCCATAAACAGGCTGTTTTGGTTAAAGACATGTTGTTCTCCTGTAATCTATTTTTATTGTTAATGAAAGGGAGAGTTTATTGGTTTAACTTGCGCCTTAGTTAACAAATGGCATAGCTGCCTTACCTCTTGATTGTGAGTTAAAATTCATATTTATTAGTTACTTAACGTGTTTGTTTATTTCAAAAACAAGTATCACTTTGTAATAAACGTTTCTTAACTTACATCAATGAAAATAAATTGTATACAATATATTTTATTTTGTTTTTCTAGGTTTGAGACATATTTGAAGTTGAGTGAGTAAAATGCTGATGAAATATATAAGGTTAAGATCGTTTTATGAGTTACTTTTTTGATTGTGGTAGGAATGTGTGTATGACAACTGAAGAAATACTTTCGTTAAGTGCTGAGTGGTCGATACACGCTCCAATGGGTTATTATGAGTGTGGATAAGTCCATAACTTGGAATGAGCATGGCGTAGTTCCAAATTACCTTATGGAAAGTCAGTATGTATTGGAACGGTCACTAACACTCATTACGCGGATTGATTAATTGCCTTAACCCCATTCAACTATTCACTGCGGAGTTTTAGCTTTCAATGCTGCGTGTTATGAATTGAATAGATCTTCAGTGAATTACACTTAAATATCATAAGCTACATGTAAATCAAGATAGTAAACATAAAACATAAATAAAAAACTTACATTAGAGTTTTTACTTTAACTCACCTTTAAAAAAACAACGATAGAATTAAATATTACTACCCATTTCAGGTAAGTCGTATTAATATTCGCCGCCTTTCTAGGAACGATTGAAAAATTGAACAGGATTTTGATTACTTTTTGTAGAAAAAGTTCACTGTAATTGACACTTCACAATGTGCGTTGTGCTGTCTATCAAGGTGCTCAGACTCTACCTAGTGATATCAAATTTGATTTGAATAAAGTAGTAATAGATCAATGACAACAAATCCTCGTTACAAAGAAGAAAAGCCGGCATTTCTTCGCTCGATACGTGTAAAATATTCGGCGCTATTTATCGCAATCTCTGTGTTCTTTATAGCAGTGGTTTCGATTAACTTTTTTCTTATATCTAAAACAGAAAAAAGCCTCAATGAAGTAGGTAATAAATTTAATCCTGCCATTTCTGCGGTTATCAATGCTGACAGAGACTTATATCAAGCCCATTCTGCGGAACAACACGTGTTGTACAGCGACAACCTATCGCAAAACTACGACATTATTTATAGAGACTATAAAGAAAATGCCAAACAAGCATTGGAACGAATGAATAAATACCGTGAACTGATGCGAGATTATCCGAGTGCATTGTCTCCGCTTTCTGGTTTTGATAGGCAGTATCAGACTTGGCTTGTTGAATCTCAAAAAGTGTTTGATTTGATGAACCAAGGGAATAAAACGGCGGCAATCAGACAAAGCGAAGGGGCAGCAACAAGAAGCTTTGATGCACTGAGAGATTACTTTAATGCAGCAGGTGAAAAGGCAGATACCATTAGTGAGCTTGTCAGCACACAATCCATAGCTGAAGTACAAAGTACTTTGACTGTGATTTTAATCTTCAGTGCACTGGTTATTGCCTTAATTGTTGCCATTGGTTTGGTTGCACCGAAGCGAATGACCATTGCACTGAATGATTTAGTGGCTCAGCTGAGAGAAATGAGCCAAGGCGATGGTGACCTTACTAAACGTATAAACTCTACAAGACAAGATGAAATTGGTGATGTTGCCAATGAGTTTGATAAATTTATTTCAGGCTTGTCAGAACTTATTCGCACCATAGTAGATGAATCCATGACCGTTGCACAGGGCGTAGAGTCACTTGAAAAAGGCGCTAAGCACATTCATGACACCTGCTCGGATCAACTACAGTCAATTGAAGTCATTGTAACGGCGGTGAATGAAATGTCGTATGCGATCAGAGAAGTAGCTGAAAATGCCAGTTCCACAGCGGAAGATTTAGCCGGTGTAAATAGGCTAACGGAAGAAGGCGCTAACATTACCAATAATACCGTAACAGAAATAAACCAACTGTCGGAAATTATTGAACATGCAGCAGGTACTATCTCAAAAGTATCTGAAGATTCAACGAACATTACTTCTGTGCTGGATGTGATCCGCGGAATTGCAGAGCAAACCAATTTACTGGCGCTTAATGCAGCCATTGAAGCAGCTCGAGCAGGAGAGCAGGGTAAAGGGTTTGCGGTAGTCGCAGATGAAGTCAGAACCCTAGCAAGCAAAACACAGCAATCGACAGAGAATATTCAGCAAATGATCGCAAACTTACAAAGCGGTGTAGAGCAAGCTGTAACCTCTATTGAACAAGGGAATGAGACAACGCACTCAACGGTGACGTGTTCAAACCAAACTTTAGCGTCACTTGGTAAAATTGCTTCAGCGTCACAGCGTGTCTCTGATATGGCAATACAGACAGCGACGGCGACAGAAGAGCAAAGCAAAGTAACAGACGATATCAGCAGCAATTTGACGCAAATGTCGGAAGGTACAAGATTAAATTTTGATACCGCAGTAGAAAATGGAGAAATTGCCGATCAAACTATGTTAAGTGCGCAGCGTCTGCGTGAGGCCGTGGGTGGGTTTAAGCTGAGTTAACTCACTTCAACTAATCTTAAAAAGCGATTGCCTAGTATTGGCTGGGTCATCGCTTAATTTCATTAATCTCTTCAACTCCTTTCAAGCGTCTCTTTACTCGCAGCTTATAGCAACTTTTTGAAATTGATGTAAGTATATGCTTTTATTGCACTTGTATTATTCATCTATACAACAATAAGGAATCATTTTGTGGCTAGAGAGTATAACGGCGGGTGCTTGTGCGGAAACATTCGATTTGTCGCATCAGGTGAAGCGCGTAATCCACATACTTGCTCGTGTAAAATATGTCAGCGTCATAGCGGTTCATTAACTCAAGTATGGGTTGAGTTTGATAAAAAAGACGTTAACTGGGTTGGACCGGGTGGGATTCCGAAAACTTGGCGCTCTTCAGACTATTCATCACGTAGCTTTTGCGACGTGTGTGGTAGCACGTTAGGGGCTATAGATGACGACCCAATGATTGCTTTAGTGCTTGGCACTTTTGATTCGCCCAATAGAGTCGCACTTAGGCCAACCTCACATTCTTATGTATCAAAAAAGCCGAAGTGGTGGCATGTTAACGCTGAGGTTTGATAACCTCACAAACTGGTGTATTAATAGTTAAGGATCGTGAAATGATAAAAAATACAATTAAAGTGATCACATGTGGTGTTCTGTTAAAGCGTGTATCTGGTGGCAGTGGTGGAGATCAACTCCCAAAAGAAAAAAGGCCGGGCACGGGTAACTAATGACACAAGCTTGTCGTACTTATCACTAAAAAAATTAGTTAAATTTGGGAAAAATCAATCATGAATCAACATGAAAAACTCAATTATGTGGAGTTTGCTGCAAATGATTTGCAAGCGACAAAAGTTTTCTTTACTCAGGTTTTTGGTTGGGAATTTGTCGATTACGGTCCTGAATATACTGCTTTTACAAATCAAGGTTTAGATGGTGGTTTTTATAAAGCTGATATGTCCAGTCAGGTTGTAAGTGGTGGTGCGCTATTGGTATTTTACAGCCGTGATATTAAGGCAACACAGGCAAAGGTAGTGGAAAAAGGCGGTGAAATTGTAAAACCTATTTTTGAATTCCCAGGAGGATGTCGTTTTCATTTTATTGAGCCAAGCGGTAATGAATTCGCTGTTTGGTCAGAAACGCAGTAGTTTGATTTAACTATCTCAGGGAATTAAAAAGCACAACTGATCCATACCCTCACTCAATTCGTTTAGTGAGAAAAGACTAACACGAGATAAAGGTATGTTTGGATTTTTAAAACCTGACCCAGTAAAAAAACTCAGAAAGATTTACGACAAAAAGCTTGAACAAGGTATGCATGCGCAAAGAAATGGAGACATTAAGGGCTATGCTATGTTAACAGCTGAAGCTGAGGCTATTTGGAAAGAGATTGAAACATTGCAAAATAAAAGCAATTAGCTGTAAGTTTTTGGGATAAAAAGCGTACAAAAAACGGCCATTCTAATGTAAGGGCATGGTCGTTACACTAATTTATTCTTATTTATGGAATAAACAGGCGCGCTTCACTTACTGTAAGATGTTATTTAATGTATCCTCCTTGTGAATATGTATTAAAAACAAGGACAACATACGGATGATGACATCGGTTTTAAAATCGGCCAGATTCGCCGCACTCTACACAATAATTGCTGGCACGACATTGTCTGCATACGCTAATCCCGTTGACTACCTAATAAAAAGCACCATGGAGAAACGCAATATTCCTGGATTGCAACTTGCAGTGGTGAAGAACAATAAAATAGTAAAAGCTCAAAGCTATGGTGTGGCAAACTTACAACATGACGTACCGGTTAAAAATAGCTCTATTTTTTCGATAAATTCAATGACCAAAGCCTTCACAGGGGTTGCCTTAATGCAATTGGAGGAGCAAGGCATATTGTCAATTGATGATGAAATTGGCAAGCATTTACCTGATTTACCAAAAGCGTGGCAAAAGATTAAAATCAAGCATCTGATGGCCCATACCTCTGGTTTACCGAGGATTCTAAGCGGACATAACATAGACTTAATTGTCAGAGGCAACCCAAAAGCGTCTTGGGATAAAGTGCAAACATTACCTATGGCGTCTGAAGTGAATAGCCAATTTTCTTATAACCAAACGGGTTATGTGATTGTCGGTAAAATTATTGATAAATACGTTGATGGTAACTTTATTGAGTTTATAACAGAGCATCAGTTAAAACGCGCCAAGATGAATTTAACCGCCGAAGCTGGTTTTGAGTATATGACCCCAGTGATCAAAGATCAGGCGCAGCAGTACGTTTATGATGGTCAAAACAAACGCTTTATAAATATTCAGGGTCAGTTTTCATACATGATGAGAACCGCTGCAGGTATGAATTCGACAGCGACAGAATTGGCCAATTATCTGATTGCGCTTACAAACAAGAAACTGACTAAAAACTTGGATGGGCTTTGGGCGCCAGTGGTGCTAAATGATGGCACTATCAGAGGCTTCGATAAACTACAAAATGGTTATGCCATTGGCTGGCAAGTGATAGACAGAGAAAATCACCCAGCAGTCAGTGCCAGCGGTGGTAACGCGGTAACCATGGTGTATTACCCAGAAGATAATGTATCTGTGGTTGTGCTAACAAACCTTGCTGGTGCTCTACCTATTCATTTTGCCGATAAAATAGCAGCAGAATATATCGAAGGATTTGCGTTGTAATTAGGGCAAGCACAGTTGCAATTGGCTAGCAGATAAGAGGTCGTTTGAACGCACTAGTTTAAACGGCCTTTGTTATGGCGAAGAGTTGGGCCTTACCAGAAATTTTAGAAAGCTTTTTCTTGAATTATTTATCTGTCACAGGCTTTATTTCATTAGCTCGTCCGTTTTCTTCCTCGAATGTCACTGAATATAGCCAAAGCAAAAATATTTTAAGTTTACTTGGCACAAAAGAAAGACCGCTGTTACAAAAACAAAACAATTCTGCAGTTTAAATAAGGTAAGGTATTTTGTAATTACAAGGAAAGTTTGAATAAAAGGATTGAAAGTGAAAGTACTTATTTTTTTGCTTATCGTTTTTTTCGGTACTTACACCCATCCGAGTGTATATGACTTGAATGAAACAATGAAGTTAATTGCAGATACAGAAGCCAGTGCACCAAATTCAGTACGTGGGGTCTTTCAATTTGAAATTAAGGCTGGTGCTAAACGAGGCGATGTCGTGTATTTAAACACACAAGAGGATTATCGAGACAGGCGTAATGTGACGCTTGCCCTCAGCTGGTATGCCGTTTCAAAAATGACTAAAAAATATGGTCAAAGGCCAGAAGTATTTTTTATCAATAAGAAGGTTGAGGTGGTGGGCGAAGCCAGCCGAAAGAAAATACCGCTTTATCGTCAAGATGGGACCGCATCTGAAGCGTATTATTATCAAACACATATCAATGTGTACAGTGATGTTCTCCTAACCCTTATGTAGTTGAAAAGGTGATTTGAGCCCTGAGCCCAATGCTCAAATCACCGACAGATTTATTTTCGAAGTGAAATTGAGTTCGCTTCGATATCAATCTTGCCTTGCTTAAATAAGCCACCAATGGCTTTTTTAAAGTTAGCTTTACTGGTTGAGAAAGCTTGCTTGATAAGCTGAGGGTCTGACTTGTCACCTAAAGGTAAAAAGCCGTTGTTTTCTTCTAGCTTGGCAAGGATTTGCTCACCAAGGCCTGAAATCTTCTCGATCCCCGGTTTTTCAAGTAATACGTCGATTTTGTCGCCTTCGCGTACTTGCTTGATAAAGCCTTTCATGCGCTGGCCGATGTACATACGCTTAAATACCGTATTAAAGAACACCATGCCAAAGTGCGTTTCATTAATAACCACTTTGTAGCCAAGATCTGTTTTAGCAGCCACGATTAAATCGACTTCTTGGTTTTTCTCGTAATCCGCAGGTGTTTTATTAACAAACTTATTGAGGTTACTTGAAGCGCACAAACGCTTGCTGGCATTGTCCAAATAAAGCTTTACAAGGTAGCTATAGCCTTCACGCATTTTTGGCTTTTGCTCGTTGTATGGCGCAAGTACATCTTTTGCAATGCCCAGGTCCATAAATGCACCAACTTTGTTAATTTGTTTAACACGAAGTAAGGCAAATTCACCCACTTGTGCAATGGGATCTTTTGTAGTTGCACAGGCATGACCTTGGTTATCTGAGTAAATAAAGACTTCGACGTTATCGCCTTCTTCTAAATATTCAGGTTTTTCATCCAAAGGTAAAAATACATCGCCAAGCTCTTTACCGTCGAGGTATGCGCCCTCTGCACAGATCTCTTCAATCATTAAAAATTGCTTAGTTCCTAGCATGGTTTATTCCTCAGTTGGCTTTGGTTTTCTGCGAAGTGGTGCATGACCATCTACATCAAATGGTGCTGCAATCGGTTTTTTTGGCGCTTTTGGCTTTTTAGTAAACTTGCGTTTTTGTTCTGGCTTGTTCGCTTTTTGCGGCTTCTTACCTTTATAAGCAGGCTTTTTCGGTTTTTCTTTAAAGCCTTTAAATTTACCTTCTAAACCTTCTACGGTGTGGAAAGTCAGTTCTTCTTTTAGGTACTGAGCAATCGCTTTATAGCTCTTCCAATCTTTTGGACCAACCAGTGATGCCGCAGTGCCTTTAAATCCAGCACGTCCTGTACGACCGATACGGTGAACGTATTCTTCTGCTTGCTTTGGTAAGTCAAAGTTGATCACGTGTGTCACGTTTAATAGGTCAAGACCACGTGAAGCGACATCAGTAGTCACTAACACTTTATAAATGCCACGGCTAAATGCATCCATGATATCTAGGCGCTTGTTTTGCGCTAAATCACCTGCAAGGCCAATTGCTTTGATGTCCATCTCATTTAACAGCTCACTTAAACGCGTGGTGTCTTGGCGAGTCGCGGTAAAGATGATGCACTGGCCAACTTCGTCTTGTTGAACAAAGTGTTTAAGTAGTGCTTCTTTGTGATCAAGATGGTCTGCGAAATACAGCGCTTGTTGAATGTCGCCGTGTTTTTCGTTACTGCCACTTAATAGAATCTTTTTTGGAGACTTTAAAAGTGCTTTGGCAGTGATCTCAACTTGCGCGTGCTCTAAGGTCGCTGAGAACAACATAGTTTGACGAAGGCGGTGGTCAGCTTGGCTGTTAATCGTATTAAGCTGCTTATCAAAGCCCAAATCAAGCATTCGGTCTGCTTCATCAAAAATCAGTAGCTCAAGGCCAGACAAGCGCAGAGATTGCTGTTCTAGGTGGTCAGTAATACGACCCGGTGTGCCAATCACAAAGTGCGGGTTTTTACGTAGCGCTTTAACCTGATCATTAAAGTTCTCACCACCGAGCACCTTAGTGGCTGTCATTGCAGTACCTGCGATTAATAGACGACACTGTGAAAATACTTGGTTAGCAAGCTCTCGGGTAGGGGCAACAATGAGTACACGTGGGTCGCGTTTACTCAGCGCTTTTTGTTTCATTACACGCTGAACAGCAGGTAATAAAAACGCCAAGGTCTTTCCTGAACCGGTTTTTGACTGGGCAAAAACATCGTGGCCTGCAAGTGCGGTAGGGATAGCATGAGCTTGGATCTCTGTTGGCTCATTAATTCCTTGATGTTGTAATTGCTTCTCAAAGCGTAGGTCAAGGCCGAGTTCGGAAAATCTCAAAGTTACTTTCTCCAATCATTATTCTAAAAAACGCGCCATTATAGCAAAGTGCCAGACAAAGGCACTATATAAATATAAGGTTAAAGCTGTTTTTGCTTTTGTTTTAATCACTTGGAATAAAAACTCAGCACTTGATTCTGTGTGTTTTGCATTTGTTTCATAAATCCGTAAAATACTCGCCTCAGCGCCGGATTTACGATTCGGTTTGTGCCTACGCGTCGTGTTTAAGTGTAGGTTGTTTTAAAGCTTATAAAAGAGAATTATTATGACTAAACCTTATGTTGTTTGTGCAATGTATAAGTTCGTTTCACTGCCTAACTTTGAGCAGATCCGCCAACCTTTATTGCAAGTAATGGAAGAAAATGAAGTACGTGGTACGCTACTTTTAGCAGAAGAGGGTATTAACGGTACCGTTGCAGCGCAGCGTGAAGGCATTGATGCATTGCTAGCATGGCTAGACAAACAACCTGGTTTAGAGAACATCGTTTACAAAGAGTCTTACGACGAAACATGTCCGTTCTACCGCACTAAAGTTAAATTGAAAAAAGAGATCGTGACCATGGGTGTACACGGTATCGACCCGAAAAAAGTGGTAGGTACTTATGTTAAGCCTGAAGATTGGAATGCCCTTATCTCAGACCCAGAAGTAGTACTTGTTGATACACGTAACGATTATGAAATTGAAATTGGCACGTTCAAAAACGCGGTTGACCCAAAAACGAAAACTTTCCGCGAATTCCCTGAATGGGCTGAAAAAAACCTAGACCCTAAGAAAAACAAAAAAGTAGCTATGTTCTGTACTGGTGGTATTCGCTGCGAAAAATCAACTGCTTACATGAAAGAGCAGGGTTTTGAAGAGGTTTATCACCTAGAAGGCGGTATTCTTAAGTATTTAGAAGACGTGCCAAAAGAAGAGACAATGTGGGAAGGTGAGTGTTTCGTATTTGATAATCGCGTCGCAGTTGACCATGACCTAAACAAAGGCTCATACGAGCAATGTCACGCATGTCGCATGCCTATCACTGAAGAAGAAATGCAATTAGAGCAGTACATGGAAGGGGTATCTTGCCACCACTGCTTCGACAATGTGACTGAAGAGCAAAAAGCTCGCTTTGCAGAACGCCAAAAGCAAATGGAACTGGCAAAAGAACGTGGTGAAGGCCATATTGGTCACGAAGCGCAAGAAGCACTGCGTCAACGTAAAGAGCAAAAGCAAGCTCAAAAAGAAGCGCAGCGTAAGCAGTCAGCTTAATTTGCTCTAGCTTTTAAAAAGCAATATCGATTTTTAACGCCCTCGGTCATATGGCCGAGGGCGTTTTTTTGTGTGCCTCAACACTTATTCCTTTTACTCATTTTATAGATCTATTTAAATTCAATGGGTTATAATTTATCTTTCTGTCCAAAGAATAAATTTGAGCATGCTCAATAATATTTGTTGCTGATTTGGGTTCCCCTGACATGTGCGCTTATACTCAAGTAGGATAAGTTTATACCGTACAATAATAATGAATGCGCCAACCCAATCAGAATTAACCATTTCACTGCAAGCTTTTTCCAAGCAAAGTCATCAATTTTGGTCTTTACAGATCTTAGGCTGGCTTGGTTACACTTTCGTTGTATTTATCTCGATTATTCATCCACAGTTTGATGACCGCGACTTTAACTTAACGGGCCAATTATTGAATCTGGCTGTTGAGGTGGGGTTTGGTTTTATATTGTCGTTTTTACAGTGGTCGATCATCCGGCGCATAGTGCATTGGCCGCTTAAACGGACTTTAATAACGAGCTTTGTCAGCGCCGCTATTTTAGGCTTGGTGTTTAATGTTATTAAGCTGGCCTCATACAAAACCATTGTTTACAACCAAGTATGGTATCAAGAGCTCAATATGCTTGAGTTTGGTGGCTGGTTTTTGTTTTCGGTCTCTACCATGTTTGTGTGGACAGCGATATTTTTTATTATGCTCTACAACGCGCGTTTGCAAAAAGAGCATGAAATGTTGCTTAGAGCCCAAACGGCGGCAAAAGATGCACAGCTGCAAATGCTGAGATATCAGTTAAATCCCCACTTTATGTTTAACACCATGAATGCCATTTCGACTTTGATCATGAAAAAAGAGAATGATATGGCACAAGAGATGTTAGACAAACTCTGTGATTTCTTCCGTGCGTCACTCCAACACGACACAACAGATGCGAGCCACCTAGGCAAAGAGCTTGAGCTAATCGAATTGTATTTGAGTATTGAGAAAGTTCGATTTGGTGAACGTCTGAAGGTCAATTTTGACATAAACGATAATGCAAAGCAGGCCAAAATCCCTCCTTTGGTTTTACAGCCGATTGTAGAAAACGCGATAAAATACGGTGTTGAAGCGAGAAAACAGCAAAGTCTCATAGATATTCAGGTTACCAAACAAGATGAGCATTTAAAAATCTTGGTCGAAAACGACGGGGGAGTCTCAGAGAAGCCCAATGAAAAAGGGTTTGGGATAGGTTTAAGTAACACCAAAGAGCGCCTAGAAACCTTTTTTGGTACACCCTGTGAGCTCGGCGTTGAGAATGGCAATACCAAAACACGCGTCACATTGATTATTCCCTTTGTGATAGCAAATTAAGAATTGGAAACAAATATGATTACTGCAGTATTGGTGGATGATGAACCTCTAGCAATAGAAGGTCTAAGGCTTAGACTTGAGAACATATCTGATATTCAGATAGTCGGAGAAGGGTTTGACGGCGACGATGCAATTCGCTTGTGTCATGAACACCAGCCAGACGTATTGTTTATTGACTTAAGGCTGCCGGGACTCAGTGGTCTTGAAGTGGTTCAAGGTTTGCAGTCAGACACGATGCCACTAGTTGTGTTTGTCAGTGCGTACAGCGACTACGCGATAGAAGCTTTTGAACTCAATGCTTTGGATTATCTTATGAAGCCGGTGAATCTTGGCAGGCTGAAAAAAACAGTCGACAGGATCCGAGACTCTCTCAGTGAATCAGCCCTGTATCAAAAAAGTGAAGAGAAAGCCAAGCTTTTAAAAGCGCTGGGTGAATCATCGGGGTTAAGTATTTCACAGTTACAAGAGTGGCTAGATAAAGAAAGCGCGCCATTTCCGACAAAACCTAGACATGAATTACTGATCAAGAATCATGACAATGAGCAAGTGTTCTTATGCGTCGATGACATTATGTGGGTTGATGCAGCTGGGGATTACATGTGTATTCACACTGAAAAGGAGAACTATGTTGTGCGGATCACACTCAAGCGCTTAAGTGAAGAGTTAGACAATGCGACGTTTGCACGAATTCATAAATCTACCTTGGTTAATGTGAATTTTGTTAAAAGTTTTACCACACTAAAGAATAATGAATCGATGTTGGATTTAGGGGGGGATATCAGGCTCAAAGTGAGTCGGAATTATAGTGACACATTGAAGTCATTGCTGAAATCTCGTGTGGGAGATACATTTTTGTAGTCATCATGCCTCACATTTCATCGTGGATTTGTTTCGCCTTGTCGTATGCGGTGCAGCTGCACCAGCATTGACGCAAAATTGCACCGCGATAGCGCATTTCAATTGTCACATTATTATCTTTCTATCAATATTTTAACTGCCAAATTTACATTTTTAATTTGCATTTAAACTAAATGCATTTGGCCAAATGACAACGATAAATGTGCCAAGGTTCACAGTGGGATGTTTTTAAATAAGAAAATATCACATATGCACTGTGGGCAAATGTGGAAGTGATGAAATGAAACCAACAGTAAACCAAGTGTTTGGCGTTTGCCTGCTGAGTGCGACACTGCAAGGGTGTGGCGGGGGCGCTGAAACGAACACTGATACCAGCCAAATCTCACCAGAAGTTCCCGTCTCTGATTGGCAACTCGTATGGAGTGATGAGTTCGATACAGATACCATTGATGCCAATAAATGGCTTCATGAAGTTAATTGTGCAGGTGGCGGTAACAACGAGCAACAATGTTACACAGACAGTAATGACAACTCTTATATCGATAATGGCGTACTCCATATTGTCGCTTTACCGGCGGCAGAGGGGGAGCAAAAGCCCTATACGTCAGCAAGGTTAAGTTCTAAAAACAAAGCAGATTTCAAGTATGGACGTTTTGAAGTGCGGGCGAAATTACCATCAGGCCAAGGAAGTTGGCCAGCATTTTGGCTGTTACCCACAGATGAAGCATACGGTGGATGGCCAAAGTCCGGTGAAATTGATGTGGTTGAGTCGGTAAATCTAAAAGCAAAACGAGAAGATGGTACATTAGAGCGACATGTATATGGCACTTTGCATTATGGCAAAGACTGGCCAGACAACGAATCAAGCGGTAAAGCATACCTATTACCAGATGATATGAACCCCGCGGATGACTTTCACACTTATGCCATCGAGTGGCAAGAAGGGGAAATTCGTTGGTATGTAGATGGCTACCTGTACCAAACTCAGCGCCGTTCGCAAGCGCTTTATAATGGAGATGGTGATGCAGTAGGGCTAATTTATCGCGGATGGTTTACGGAGTATTTTGGGCAAGATTCTGGCGAGTTAGAAACCCATTGGGATAACGCGCCGTATGACCAAGAATTCCATATGCTACTCAATCTTGCAGTTGGGGGAGACTGGCCTGAAAGTGCCAATGAGTTAGGCGTCGATGCCTCTGCTTTTGCCAACGGTCAGCATTTTGAGATCGATTATGTGCGTGTGTATCAATGCCAAATTAACCCAGAGACGGGTAAAGGGTGTGACACAGTACGTGGTGGGTTCGATAGTTTAGAGGATGCATTAGTGGAGGGCAAAGCACCCACACCAATTCCGCCTTCTTCCGGCATCGCCCAGGATCTAGATATTTTTACTGGTACACCCAATCCGAATTGGCCAGCTTGGGACTGCTGTGGCGGGTCGACACCTGCCTTAGTCGATGACACTGAAAAAGGTGCTGTGTATGAATTTGTGGTTGGAGAGAGCCCAACCGTGAATGGGTTTATTTCTCGCGAGGATTTTATTACTGACCCTGAGGGTGAAGCCACGCCTTTTGATGCAAGCCCGCTTATAAGTAGCGGTACGCTGAGCTTTGAAATGAAGGTAGTGAGTTTACCAAGTGCTGCTGATACGCCATGGCTTTTAAAAGTTGAAAGCGTTGATGCATCAACCGCAGCCGAAGTTGCCTTGACCACCAGTGTTGAAGGTCAAGCACCGGCACTTGGACAGTGGCAAACGTACACATTTCCTTTGCAAGCTTTGGTAGATAGCGGACTTACTCCGAATGCAATCGATGCTGTGATGATATTCCCAACGTGGGGCAGTGGCGAGGGCGCGGTATATCAAGTTACCAACATGCGCATTGCTGGCGATGGCGTATCTGCGCCTCAACCATTTGTCGTTTTTGAAGAGTCGATTAATCCAGATTGGCCATTATGGGATTGCTGTGGAGGAACAACACCACAAATAGTTGAAGACGATGCACAGCACGGCAATGTTGCTGAGTTCTCTGTGGGGAGTGAACCAACTGTCTTAGGTTTTATATCACGCACTGACAATACCTCCGAAGCAGGGGGATCACCAGCACCGTTTGACGCCTCACCGATGTTTGACAATGGCATGCTTCAATTTGAAATGAAAGTCGTTAATGCGCCAGCGAACGCCGAATCGGTTTGGAAGTTAAAATTAGAGAGCAACAATGCTGAAACCGCTGCAGAGCTCGACCTCAACAGTAGCATTGAGGGTTTAGCACCGGTTACAGGGCAATGGCAAACCTATACATTTAAGATCT
Source organism: Pseudoalteromonas umbrosa (assembly GCF_030125375.1). GTDB lineage: Bacteria > Pseudomonadota > Gammaproteobacteria > Enterobacterales > Alteromonadaceae > Pseudoalteromonas > Pseudoalteromonas umbrosa. The sequence goes on from NZ_JASJUU010000001.1 coordinate 879,566, forward strand.
CTGATTTAGCCAGTGCAGGGTTGGATGTGAGTGCCATTGATGTGGTGATGATTTTCCCAGAATGGGGAACGGGTGAAGGCGCACTTTATCGCGTCGATAATTTGAAATTCTATCAACCAATGGATGCGCCAACTTTTGAAGGGCATGTGTTATTTCAAGATGATGTGCTGTCACAGTGGTCGCTATGGGACTGTTGCGGTGGATCGACACCTGAAATCGTCAATGACGATGCACAACATGGCATGACGGCTGAATATACCATCGGTGGCGAACCGACAGTTGTTGGTCTATTTGCAGACGATGGTGTTTATCTCGACAGCAGTGAGTTTTTGCAATCGGGTGTCATTCAATTTGAGATGAAAGTGGTGAGTGCGCCAGCCAACGCAGAGTCTGTTTGGAAGTTCAAGATTGAATCTATGGATGCGACCACCGCGGTTGAGCTGGACTTGGCAGCAAGTCAAGAGGGTAAAGCCCCAGTCGTTGGCCAGTGGCAAACCTATACTTATTCCCTACAAAGTTTATTAGAGGCAGGGTTAGATGTGACAGCGATTGATGTTGTGATGGTCTTTCCCGCTTGGGGTACTGGTGAAGGGGCAGTATTTAGACTAGATAACGTGCTTATCTACAATCCAAGCTCAGTGCCTCAAGCTCAGTCTCTTACGCTTTTTAAAGATAGACAAAACATTAACTGGCCAATTTGGGATTGCTGTGGAGGTTCTACCCCTACAGAACAACAAGACGATGCAGCGCATGGCATGACTGCAGAATTCACAATTGGTGCAGAGCCGACAGTGATGGGCTTTTTGGCAAATGTTGGTTCACATTTTGATGCCAGCGCCTTGCAAGCAGAAGGGGTTGTTCGCTTTGACATGAAAGTGCTCAACGCACCCAATGACGCAAGTAGTACTTGGAAATTCAAAATTGAATCACTCGACGCGCAAACAGCTGTCGAGCTTGATTTGAGTGCGAGCATTGAAGCACAACCTCCAGTTACTGGGCAGTGGCAAACTTATACCTACTCTTTACAGTCGTTGGCTGACGCAGGCTTAGATTTATCAAAAATCAATGTTGTAATGGTGTTCCCTGCATGGGGCACCGGCGAAGGTGCGGTTTACAGAGTTGATAACGCAGAAATCACGGTGCCGTAACGCGGCAAATACAAGGGGGGACAAATTTCCCCCCAGAACAGAGAATTTATGTAGGTTAGTTATGAAACAAGTTCAATTTGTATCTTCGCGCGTGGCTTTGTGTGTGTCATTAGCTCTATCAGGGCAGGTATTTGCAGAAGAACAATCAACAGTGAATTTAACGACAGATGCGCAAAATCCAGAAATAGAAGTCATTGAGATCCGTGGGATCAAGGGCAGTTTGACCCGTGCTATGAATCTCAAAAGAAGTGCATCAGGTGTTGTGGATGCGATCTCAGCAGAGGAAATGGGCAAATTTCCAGACACCAACTTGGCTGAATCTTTACAGCGTATTACTGGTGTTGCGGTCAGTCGAAGTAATGGTGAAGGCTCTCAGATCACAGTCAGGGGCTTTGGTCCGGATTTCAACTTAATTACGTTAAATGGTCGACAAATGCCAGGCACTGGTAACTCAAGATCTTACAGCCTTGAGAATTTATCGGCTGACGGTGTAATGGCGTTAGAGGTATTTAAAACAGCACGCGCAGAAAACCCAAGTGGTGGTTTAGGCGCTACAGTTAACATTGTGACCAGAAAACCGCTGGCAAGTCCCGGTGAGCGCTATACCTTTTCGGCAAAAGCGATTCATGATTCGTCAAACGTCGAAAATGACGATGTGACGCCCGAGTTATCAGCGCTTTATTCAAACACCTTTATTGACGATACATTGGGTGTATCGTTCTCTCTCACACATCATGAAAGAGATTTCCAAAAGCAGCAGGCGCATATTCAGGGTTGGCAAGCCAATGTCGATTTGCCCGGTAATATAAATGACAGCAAGGTGGTTGATCCTAGGCCACTAGATAATGAAGGAAATCGAGTAGGAGATTATTTCTTTCCTCGTGACATGAACTACGGCATTGAAGATTTGGAAAGGGACAGAACAAATGGTCATATTGTGTTTCAGTATGCGCCCACTGATGACTTGGTGCTTTCAGTAGACTACACCCACACCAAAGCCGTAACAGGTAAAAACGGCATAGGTTGGGGGATGTGGAATGAATATGGCGGCAACATCAATGCCTATGAATTAGATGAAAATGGCACAGCGGTTTTTGCCGATATTAGCGGTAATGATGGCTCTTTTACTGCGTCGCGATCCACGACAGAAGTCATTGAAAAATCAGCAGGTATTAATATTGATTGGCAAATTAATGACGTGTGGCATGTTGCCGTGGATTATCACGACTCATCAAGTGAAACCGACAATGGCATTGATAAAGGCATCGGCAGTGAAGGCTCTTTGGTGTTGGGGTCAGATCAGCTACGCACTAAAAACTATGATTATCGCACCGGTGATGTTCCACATGCGCAAATACATTGGCTGAATGGCTCAACAACGCTGCTTGAAAGTGAAATTGACTCACACTTTAGTCAGTTTGTTCACTCGCCTGGAAAGGCAGAGGTTCAGCAACTACAAATAGATGCAACATGGGAAAATGACAGCTTTGACATTCCGCTCATTGATGTCAAATTTGGTGCTGCTATGACGGACCAAACGATGGGCGGCTCTAACGCTTGGAGTGGTCTAATTGGCGGTTTTTTATTTAATCCTGCGTGGCCACAAATCTTCCCTGATAGCATGTTTATCAGAAACGATACCAATGGATTTTTAGATGCATTTTCCAGTGGTGGCGCAAATTTGAGCCCGAATTACTATTACACTTTTGACTTTGATGAGGTCGTCGCGCGCTCTGAAGCATTTCTTACCAATGACGTGCTCGGTGGTGACGATTACTTTGCCACTACGGCATACCATGATTTGGGCACCTTTTCTCGTAGCTCTGTTCAAGAAGAGACAATGAGCTTTTATGTTCAGAGTGCTTGGGAGTTTGAAGTCGCCTCATTCCCTGTCGCTTTAAACATCGGTGTTCGATACGAAGAAACCGATGTAACCAGTGTTGATGAACAACAGATTCCGATTTCAGTTTGGTGGCTAGGTGGTAGTGAGTGGCACACACAATACCTCCCAGAGGATAATACTTATACTTCTGAAGGACAGCATGATGTGCTGCTGCCAATGCTCGACGTGAAAGTGGATATCACCGATGAGCTGGTTGGCCGAGTGTCTTGGGGTAAAACCATTACACGTGCACCACTGGGTGATTTGGCGGGGGGACGCGTGCTCTCTGGCAGCCCTAAAATAGGTTCACGTAACGGCAATGAAGGCAATACTAATTTAGAGCCATTTGAGTCTACAAACTTAGATTTAAGCCTTGAATATTATTACGATGAAAGTAGTTACGCAGCAATCGGCTACTTCAAAAAGTCAGTCAAAAACTTCATCGGAAGTCAGGTTAATGAAACAACTATTGATGGATTTAAAGATATCTATCAAGGTCCGAGATGGAATCAAGCGGTTGCCGATATTGAAGCGCGCGGTGAGCAAGCAACCAGTGATGCTATTTTTCTGCAAATGCAGGCTAATGGCGCGACGCTTAATTCGCAAGGTTACATAGAGCCTGCTGACGATGACCCATCATTAGTTTGGCAAATAACCCAGCCATTTAATGCCACAGATACTAAAAAGGTCGATGGATTTGAAGTGGCATTTCAACATGTGTTTGGTGAAAGCGGCTTTGGCATTGGGCTCAATGCCACGTTTGTCGATGGCGACGTGGAGTTTGATGTAAACAGTTTAGATCAGCAAACACCGTTAACGGGGTTAAGTGATTCAGCAAATGCACAAGTTTTTTACGAGAAGGATGGGCTCTCTATTAAGCTTACTTACGCGTGGCGTGATGAGTATTTAATAGGCGTTGGTCAAGATCAAGGTTCTGCTGATAATCCGCCGCAGTTTGCCAAGGCGTATGCCCAGTTAGACGCCAGCGTAAATTACGACATTGATGAACGCTGGACGGTCTTTTTTGAGGGCATAAATCTCAACGATGAAACTGAGCAGGGATTTGGTCGCTATGAACGACAGTTTTTATTCGCAAGGCAGTACGGCCCGAGGTATACCTTGGGTGTGAGATATAGCTTTCAGTAAATCTAATCACTTTTTTATCTCTAAGTTATTTTTAAGTATTGAGCATGCAACAGACGCTGTTGCATTGGCTCAATGCTGGTTGGAGTTTTTATTATGGCAACCGAGTTTGCTTCAAAAGCTGCGCAAGTACAATCATCCGATTTCCCTAAAAATATTGGATTTGCACTTTGTGCGCTCACCAGTTTATTTTTCATGTGGGGGTTTATTACCTGCCTGAATGATATTTTAATTCCCTATCTAAAAGGGGCATTTCAACTTAGCTACACGCAAGCGATGCTTGTGCAATTTTGCTTTTTTGGGGCGTACGTCATTGTTTCGATCCCCGCAGGAAACCTCGTCAGTAAAATTGGCTTTCAAAAAGGTATTGTATTTGGCTTATTCATTGCTGCTTTGGGCTGTGTGATGTTTGTACCAGCGGCTGTTATTGGAATATACGAAGTCTTTTTACTTGCTTTGTTTGTATTGGCTTCAGGGATCACCGTATTACAAGTGTCTGCGAATCCTTATGTTAGCGCACTGGGTAAACCTGAAACCGCACCTTCAAGGTTAACGCTGACACAGGCTTTCAACTCACTGGGCACCACTATTGCCCCATTCTTTGGTGCTTACCTCTTGTTTTCAGGGCAGAACACGGTATCAAATGGTGCTGAAGCGGTACAAGCACCATACTTATTGCTCGCAGGTGTATTGGGAGTATTGGCTATTGTATTTGCTGCACTTAAGTTACCAAAATTGGTCGAATCACAGGATGAACTCCCAAAAAGTACCAGACCGCTGTCTGATCATCCACACTTGATTTTAGGCGCAATTGGCATCTTTTTATATGTGGGTGCAGAAGTATCGATTGGCAGTTTTCTAGTAAGCTTTTTACATCAACCTAGTATTGCAGACTTGAATGAAGCAGAAGCTGCCAAGCTCATTGCATACTATTGGGGCGGAGCAATGATCGGGCGCTTTATTGGGGCTGCGGTGATGCAAAAAATTGCGGGTGGAAAGGTGCTGGCGTTCAATGCTGTTGTTTCGATTTGCCTGATTGTTTTTGCAGTCAATCAAACCGGTGCACTTGCGATGTGGGCGATGCTCGCGGTTGGGTTATTCAACTCTATTATGTTTCCTACAATTTTTAGTTTAGCGATTTCTGGCTTAGGCAAAGACGCAAGTCGTGGCTCAGGTTTATTGTGCTTGGCGATCGTCGGCGGCGCTATCATCCCTATTTTACAAGGGTTACTGGCTGACAATATCGGGCTACAGGGCTCATTTTTCTTACCCGCTGCTTGTTATATCTTCATTGCGTATTTTGGAATTTGGGGATGCCATAAAAAATCGACAAAGGAGACTGCGCAATGAACAACTTAAAACGAACCTCGTTATTTTGTGTGTGTATGGTGAGTTTGCTCAGTGCGTGCGAACAGTCAAAACGATTAGAGACAACAGCAGATAAGGGCAAAGACCAAACTATTTGGCCAAATATTGTGTCTGAAATTGCACAATCGGAAGAGGTTGAATCTCAAGTTAATGCACTTCTCGCTGAGATGACCATTGAGCAAAAAGTCGCTCAAATGATCCAGCCTGAAATACGCGATATCACAGTTGAAGATATGCGCAAATACGGTTTTGGCTCTTATTTAAATGGCGGTGGGGCCTTTCCAAATGGTGACAAACATGCGTCAGTGACCGATTGGGTGGCATTAGCTGAGTCTATGTATCAAGCGTCAATTGATGCGTCTTTGGATGGTTCGACGATCCCGACGATGTGGGGCACCGATGCGGTTCACGGTCACAACAATGTGATTGGCGCGACCTTGTTTCCTCATAATATCGGTCTGGGCGCTGCAAACGATCCTGCATTGATAGAAAAAATCGCCCAAGTTACCGCAAAAGAAGTGCTGGCTACGGGCATTGATTGGATCTTCGCACCCACGGTTGCCACTGTAAGAGACGACAGGTGGGGAAGAACGTACGAAGGGTATTCAGAAGACCCAGAAATAGTCGGGGACTACGCTTATGCCATTGTTAAAGGACTTCAAGGTGATGGGCGCTCAAATACCGTATTCAAAGAGCAGCATGTGATAAGCACAGTTAAACATTTTGTTGGAGACGGTGGGACTCTTAAAGGAGATGATCAAGGGAACAACGTTGCTAACGAAGAAACACTATTTAAAGTTCATGCACAAGGTTATGTAGGTGGCTTAAAAGCTGGGTCGCAGTCAGTAATGGCTTCCTTTAATAGCTGGCATGGCGACAAGATACATGGCAATAAATATTTGCTGACAACAGTGTTGAAAGACCGAATGGGCTTTGATGGCTTTGTGGTCGGAGACTGGAATGGCCATGGTCAGATACAAGGATGCACGAATGATAATTGTCCACAAGCAATCAATGCGGGATTAGACATGTTTATGGCACCAACGCAAAGTTGGAAGCCATTGTTTTACAATACGGTCAGCCAAGTGAAAGACGGCACCATAGCGCTTAGTCGAGTGAATGATGCGGTGAGCCGTATTTTAAGAGTAAAAATACGAGCGGGCCTGTTCAATAAGCCAAGTCCCGCGCAGCGCCTTTATGCTGGCGATAGTAAAATTATGGGTAATGAACAACACAGAGCACTTGCCAGAGAAGCAGTAAGAAAGTCTCTGGTACTGCTCAAGAACAAAGCTGGGATCTTACCTTTATCTCCCAAACAAAATATCTTAATTGCTGGAGATGGCGCAGATAACATAGGTAAACAGTCAGGTGGATGGACTATTACTTGGCAAGGAACCAATAACGCCAATGCAGATTTTCCTGGTGGTACCTCGATTTATGAAGGTATCAAACACCAAGTCTTGAAAGCGGGTGGTGAGATTACCTTGAGTCTTGATGGTTCGTTCGATAAAGATAATAAGCCCGACGTCGCAATTGTTGTATTTGGAGAGGAGCCTTACGCAGAGGGACAAGGGGATAGACCGCATTTGGCATATCAATACGGTACTCACAAGGACCTGATGTTATTAAAGTCATTGAAAGCGCAAGGTATCCCAGTTGTATCACTTTTCATTAGTGGTCGTCCGATGTGGATGAATGCGGAGCTAAACGCCAGCGACGCTTTTGTTGCACTTTGGCTACCGGGATCTGAAGGCGGTGGTGTGGCTGATGTGCTACTAAAAGATAAAAATGACAGTATTCAATATGACTTTACGGGCAAGCTGTCGTTTTCGTGGCCGAATTCACCGACGCAACACGTCAATCGTTTTGACGGAAAAACTCCGTTGTTTGCATACGGCTTTGGGTTGGATTACGAAACAAAGGATACGTTGAAAGACAACTTGAGCGAGTATTTTGATATTAGTGCCAGCGTCAATGAAGTCGAGTTGTTATACGATGGTCAGCCTAAAAAACCATGGGCGCTATATCTCACTGAAGGTAATAAGAGAAAGCCGATCCGTTCTAATAGTGAGCAGATCAATGGCGTAGGCTACAGAACGATTGACCGTTTTGTACAGGAAGACAGTCTGCAATTGTCTTTTAGTGATGCAAAAATCGCTGGCATTCAATTGTTGAGCAAACATGGTTTCCCTGAAGATCTCAGCGCGTATGTCAATTCGAGTGCTTACTTAACATTTGATATCTCTGTGAAATCAGGCTCAATTTCAAAAGCCTATATAGGGGTGAATTGTCAGGAAGAAATCAATTGCAGCTCACAAGTTAAAATACCGGATGAAAAATTGAGCGCGCTCACAAATGGTTGGCAGCAGTTAGCCGTGCCTTTGACTTGCTTTGCAAACCTTGGCGCTGAGTTATCTCAGACAATGTCTCCATTTAAACTCTCGCTCGTTGGAAACGCTGAAGTAGGATTGAGCAAAATAGCGCTTAGAGCATCAACATCAGAAGCTTCAATCGTTGAATGTAACTAGAGTACGCTAGACGAAGGCCCGCAAATAGCGGGCTTTTTATTTTCAAGACCGGTCATAATTTGTACTTGATGAGTGTGTTTTTTTATTGTTCGCCATTAAGCTTTAAGTCATGGCTATGTCTTCGTAATGCGGATGTTTTTTCGATAAGGATTTATCAGTGGATTATAAACAAGCATTTAATTTCCGACATTTGTCGCATATTGCTTTACTCTTATTAAGCGCTTGGGGGGCGTTACAAACGATATTGGCCAGCTTAATGATAGAGCGGTTCTATAGGTGCTCCTATGACTGTGATTTTTATCTGCCGCAACAAATTGTATTTGCTCTGGCACTAGTATGCTTCCTCTCTCTTATATCTTCATTTATTTGCGCGTTTATTTCAGCACTTAAGACTCAGCAGCCCATTGCATATAAAGTACTGTTTTTAAGTTTTTTAGCAGTAGTTTGCCAAGTCCATTACATCGCAAGTTTATAATATTGAATGCGTCGCTAAATTAGTTAGTCACACAGTGTTCGTTTTCGATTATGTGACAAAGTGGTTTGAACAGCCATTTTGAACCGAGACTTTAGTGGATCAGTTCCGTTTTTACATTGTAATTTCACATAGTTAGTCAATACTCAATTATCAAGGTAACTAGGCAAAGCCTAAGGAAAATTTGATGTTGAATAATTTCTCTGTACAAAGCCGTTTATTGTCGTTGTCTGGATTACCTGCAATCCTTTTCGTAATTGCGACAGTGTTTACGCTCACGACGATTTCCCACCTCGTTACGAATATGGACAAGATGTACTCTGGTCGAGTTTTACCACTTAAAGAGATTAAAGTGGTGTCAGATAACTATGCGGTGGTTATTGTTGATACATTTCATAAGTTAAGAGGCAAGCAATTAACACCATCACAAGCGCTTGATAATATTGAAGAGGCCAAATCAATAGCCATAGCTGAGTGGGAAATTTACTTAGGAGGTAAATTGACCAGTCAAGAGCAATCGATAGTTCAGCAAATTAAGCAGTCTGAGCGGGAAGTTAATCAGCTTATTCAAGAGTATCAGCGCTTAATAGCACAAGATAAGTTTGACTCTGTGCCTTACAACCAATTTGTTAAAGATCTCTACGAGACGTTTGACCCACTGAGCGAAGGCTACAATGAACTGATGGTGCTGCAGCTAGATGAGGCCAGCAAACTGATTGATGTGAGCCATGAAGAAGCCGATGCTGCAAGGGTTGGGATGATAGTTGCGTCTGTACTCGTGATAGTTGTTATGTTGAGTGTCAGTTGGTTGATCTACGGCTCTATCCATAAGCCACTAAAAGGATTGCGACGCACCATAAAAACCATTGCACAAAATGCGGATTTAACGCAGCGTGTAAAAGTGGTTGGCGAAGATGAGCTTAGCGAAATTGGCAATGACTTTAATATGATGGTCGATTGTTTGCACAACCTTGTTCAAAGTCTTATTGAAATGATAGGTGAATTGACCTCGACGTCTACCAATTTGACATCTATTAGCTCATCGATGGCAAATACGTCTCAGGATCAAGAGCAGCAAACAGCTATGATTGCGACAGCTGTGACGCAAATGAGCGCTGCTATTCAAGAAGTGGCTAATAATGCGCAGTTAACAGCACAAAAAGCTGAAACATCGGGCACGCTTGCTCAGCAAGGCACAAGTACAATCTCACAGAATATCCAATCGATTGAGCAGTTAGCTGACTTAGTTGCGGATAATACCGAACAAATTCAAGCTTTAAATACGCAAAGTAACGAAATTAACCAAGTTGTTTTGATGATCCAAGGTGTTGCTGAGCAAACCAATTTATTGGCATTAAATGCTGCGATTGAAGCTGCTCGGGCAGGTGAGTCGGGCAGAGGCTTTGCGGTCGTTGCCGATGAAGTGAGACAGCTGGCACATAATACGCAAAAAGCAACTGAGTCAATTAAAGAGATGATCACAAAGCTACAGTCAATGGCGCAAAATGCCGTGACTGCGATGGAAAATGCGCAAACGAGTGCAACTTCGAGCGTTGAAAAAGCGAACGAGTCGGCAAAGTATATGAACGAAATCAATAGCGCAGTGAATGAAATCATCGATATGAATGTGCAAGTTTCGACTGCAACTGAAGAGCAAACCTCTGTGATTGCTGAGATAAGCACCAACATTAATGAGTTTAACAATAGCATCACAGAAATTGCTAAAAACGCGCAGCTCAATGCTGAAGTAAGTAGTGCATTGGGTGATTACACCAGCAACTTAAAAGAAAAGGTCGATTCTTTTAAGGCTTAATGCATCGAGTGTTTGTTTTAGTGAACTTGAATCTGGAGCCATTGCTTCTGTGACTAATCAATGGTTTCCGGAGCAAGCCCGGAATGACGTAGAGAGAATCAGCGATGTGTTAATAGATGGGGTCATGATGTTGATTTATGGCCAGTTATGCACATGCCCCCCGAATTCGTCGTCCTGAACTTGATTCAGGATCCATGCTTAACCCACTACGACTGGATTGGTGCGTTTAAAGGGGGGTTGGTCATCTTTGGTTAAAATGGCTCACTTCACCTTGCACGAAAAGAATGCCAGCGCTTCGCACTATGTCATTAACTTTTCGCACATTAATCCTGAAATTAAATAATATCGTTTGCTTAAAAACGACATGAGACATTTAACCTCCTCAGGGGTTATAACAATTGGCAACTTCGAATGGGGCTTACCATGACAGTGAATATAGGGAGAAATCCACTTAAGGTATGCATCAACGATTCTAAGTGAATATTGCTTAGTCAACATAAACTCGACGATGTGGCTTAAAAATGGTGAACGAGTTCTCATTAAGTTAGCTCTAAAAGGTAACTGTGTTTATATACAGTGCCGCTGCGTTTCTCCCATAGTCAAGAAAACGACCCTGTGGGTCGTTTTGATCCTTTCCATAATGTCTATAATGATTAAAAAATATATCTGTAGCAACAAGTTAGTTATTGTGATAAAACTGGTACAATGAGAAAAATGACCCATGGTTCGGTAGAAAAGCGACCCATTGGGTCGATATTAAATTGTTATACGCATTCGAATATTTAAGTGATGGATTATGGTTGAACTAGAAAAAACAAGCGATAATTGGAAAGACTGGAATGTACTATTTAAAGGGAAAAAGTATAACCTAGCCGAATATGGGGGTAAATGGGGTGATAAGTCCTATCAATTTCCCGCAAATCAAGATTTAAAACTAACCATCACCGATTTTTCAGATCATAACTTTAGTGATTTTCATCCTGAACTTTATCTTGTTATTGATAACGAACATGGAATCTTAGGAAAACAAATTTCAACTCTCTATTTATGTACTAGCGCAGATGCAGACTCGAAGTACTTTGGCTATTGCTGGGATATTAAGCTTGATGATTGGGATGGACATTTCAATCCTTTTATGATTAGAAATGAAGTCGCCAAAGCAATAGAGGCTCAGACAGAATTTCCAATTAATGGCGAGGAGTTAGGTTTATCCGATGACTCTGGTTTTGCATCAATTTATTTTGGTGTAGATGTCGATGAAGTAGAGTGCTTCAAAGATTTTTACTTAAAACTTGCGAGCTTTTTGGATAGAACTTTTGAAGAAGTAGAAGAAAAGTTATCGATAGGTGGCTTTTCAAATAAAGTAGTGGCTAAATTCTCTTTTGATGAAGAGGTACAACAATCCTGTATCAGTTACCTAAATTACTTTATCGAATTTTTGAAAGATCTAGGCATAAAATCTAAACCTCAAGTCAATTACTCAGGGCAAGACATTCTATTTTCAATAACTCCTGATTCAAAGGAAGAGTCTTTAACTCTAGTATCTCAAGCGCTGTCTTTGTATTTGAAATTACCGCAAATTGACACTGCAGAGTTAATAAATGAGTATTCAGACCCTCTTACTGAACTTAAACTAGAAAGACTAAAAAGCGAAATTGATAAACTTAAAGGAGATCTGCGAACAAGTGCGGCGCTAATTCGATATCAAGATAAACTTCTTTCAAATGGCATAGTAAAGTTAAAGGAGCCAATAGAGGCTTTACAATGTATCCATATTGATGATGAGGAAAAAAACAAAAGAGAATTTCTGAGTGGTGGAATTAAACTTGGTGTATTTAAAAAGGCTGGTATTGAGTTTGACTGGAATGCTTTGCTAGGTCATTTCAAATCAAAATAATGCGCATAACAAGTTGCTTAAACGGACAAAAAACAGTTGGCTTTTGCTCGTTCCTCACTATTTTAGCCAACAATTTTATTGCCGCTTAGCAAAGCGTTATGCATTGCAAGGAGAGGGAAGTGATTCCTAGAGGATTTAAATTAATTGACCATCTAACGGCAGAGCAGAAACAACAATACCTTGCTGAGAAAGAAGCAAAGAAAATTGAGCAGGCTAATGGTCAAAAAGTGTTGCGAAGATTTAACAAATTGGTTAGAGAATATGATTTTACTAGACGTAGTAATTGGTTTTCAAAGCAGGCAGGACATGTTGCGCATGTGATTCACTTCCACAAATATACGTTTGGGCCAACATTTAGAATGCATGTTCTGATTAGGGCACTTAACGATTCTCGTGAACATGTTGCATTAAATGGTATGCCAGATATTGATTTACACCCTTACGAATCGAGCTTCAAGTATGAAAATACTGAAGAATCAATTCAATTATGTGCTGACGCCATGTTTCAGGCTTTCCTGGAAGTGGCAATGCCTTGGTTTAAATCAAATACACTTAAAATTCTTATTTCAGAAAAAAGCCCGTTAATTGAATCAGGTCGTGAGGGCTTAATCGAGGCGTTAAATGGTAAAGGGAATCCAGAGTATGTTGAAATATCGAGAAAGTTATTGGGGTTAAAAGTATAACAAGGCGCGCAACCTGACAGCTGACGCTGTCGTTTCGCTTGGCGTTATGTCTTAGGGGGGATATTTTGAACGAAAAAAGTATCTCAATTACAGTAGCTGTAGCATTTATTGTTAGCTCATTCCCTTTCGTATTTAACTTAGGATTTGAAATTATTCTTTTAAAAGGGATTTGGTTAACCACGTCAGCTATTGTCGCCTCTCTTTTTTATTATGTGTTCGCCGTTTTTTCTTTGTATTATTCTTTAAATGCCCAAAGGTTTAACTATAAATTCGCAGGCTTTACTCTTGAGAGCAATAAGTACCTGATTCATTTTCCACTAATTTTATGTACTATTTTTCAGTATGCGTTTTTGTTTCTACCATGACTGTGAATATAGGAATAAATCCACTTAAGATATGTATCAAGGGTTCTGAGTGAATATTGCTTAGTCAAGAAACCAAAATAGGACAGGCACAAATTTTCTATAATGAAGAGCCCATTGTTTTGGAATGATATCTTGGAATTTTTTTAGCTTTTTAAAATATGTCTGTCCATTTTTGTTTTTGGACACAAAACAGCAGGCTTGTGCTCCTTCGTCGCCAATTTTAGCCTGCTATTTTATTGCCGTTTAGCAGAGCGTTACAAAGCTTTTACGCGAAATTCACCTAGTACAGACGACTTAAAACGTTTCTGTCCAAAAATGAATTATAACGATCGTCCGCTTTTCGCTCATAGGTGCCTGTTAGATGAAGTCGAACTCTATTCACTTAAGCAGTAAGTCAGATATGAGCTAGTACACATTATCTTTTCGCACGTTAATCACTTTGTCATCCTGAGCTTGATTCAGGACCTATTTTTTCTGTGACTATTCTATGGTTTCCGGAGCAAGTCCGGAATGACGTAGCAGAGGATCTGCTTTGGGTTAATAGGGGTATTGTTTTTGTTTGGTTAAAATGGCTCATTTCACCTTGCGCGAAAAGAATGTCAGCGCTTCGCGCCGTGTCATTAACCTTTCACACGATATTCACTTTGCGCAAATTGAACGTACTCGCTTCGCTCGCAGTCATTACATTTTGCACGTTAAACACCTTGCGCGAAAAGAATGCCAGCGCTTGGCGCTGTGTCATTAACCTTTCGCACAATAGCGATTTGCACAAAGGCCATACTACTTCAATCGTGCAAGGTGATGTATGGCTATTGCATCCATTGGTTTTAACTGTATTAAAACGGTACCGTCTTGGTTAACAGTGATAGATTTCCCTATACACGGCCCTTGATTGATATCTATGCTCAACTCATCACAATATGTGCCGGGTAGTAAACCGGTTTGAAGCGTAGCGTGCATTGTTTTATCTTCGCGATTAATCGCGACAAAACCCAGATCTCCACGTGTAAATGCAATTTGGTTATTACCATTGTCCCACCAATTTGAGATGGTTGGATTGTCGGCCGTGTAACTTCTAAAACGCATTGCGCCGGCGATCAGAGGTTTTCTATGTTCACATTGCCACAAGGTGTCTTGGCAGTTGAGGTTACCAGATTGGTGAACAGGCACTTTTGGCCCGCCAGCATCGGTATCGCCGTTAAATTCGTAACTGGACATCACTTTTGGATAACCATACGGATAGGCCAGCATAAATACGTTAGCAAGGTCATACAGCGTTTTATCTTTGAACGTGACGATGTCTCCAGCACCACCGTGACCGCGCTGGTTATCGTGGTTGTCTGTGAATATGATGGCTTTTTCACTGGGCATTAAACCCCAGTCTTTTACAAAGGTCTTCAGTGAAGCAAGCTTCCCTTGTTTAAAGACATGGCTCAGTTTGACGCTGTATTTGAACTCTGTGACCATGCCGTTGCTGAGATACGGTACTGATGTGATTGCTTCACCACCTTGATCTATGACTTCTTGAAAAATAAGCGGTGAGTCATTGAGTTGTTTTAAAATTGCAGCGATATCCTCAACTGGCATGTGTTTACTGGCATCAAGTCTGAATCCTGCCACGCCTAAGCCTGTAAGTTTGTTTAGGTAACTGGCGATTTTTGCCTGAACACTGACAGAGTCAGTATCTAAATCATGTAGGCCAACTAGTTCACAGTTTTGCACGCGCCACGCATTATTTACGTAGTCGGAGCCTTTGATAGCACAGGGTTTGTGGAAATCTTTAGGAGAGTAAATGGGGTAGTGCTTATTGCCATAAGACTTGCCAGCAATACTCTTACCGCTACCGTGGGCCATGTGATTAATCACTGCATCGACATAGATGTCTACGCCTTGCGCTTTGCATCGCTTTATCATATCGACAAATTGCGCTTTGTCGCCACTGCGACTGTTTATTTCATAAGTGACGGGCTGATATCTTGTCCACCACTGATCGCCTGCGATATGTTCATTAGGCGGTGACACTTGAACCGCTTTGTAACCTTGAGGTCCTAAAAACGTCTCGCATTCAGTGGCAATATCGGGCCAAGACCACTCAAATAAATGTACAAATGTGTTAGTGGTATGCCCCGATGCGTTCACATTGGTAGATGCAATGAGTGCAAGTCCAGCTAGGGTAGGGAGTCGGTTATTTTTCATTCTTATATTTCTCATTTTTTTGAGAAAGACAATATATCGGTCTTATGGTAATAATCGTATTGAATACGTATGCAAAATGGCAACCAAAAACGGTTGCCATACACAAATTTTAAGGTGTTATCTTAACACTAGAGAGCCTGTATGAGGTGGGTGTTTTTGCCAAACTCAAATACGTTTAGTTTACCACACTGCGCGAAGTGGTTATTGCTAGCATAAGGTCGGTTTGCTTGGAGAATATCACTTTCCCATCCTTGACCATTTTTGACAAATGCTTTTAGTTCGAACCAGCCTTGGTGAGTTTGACTGCAATCCATTTCTACATCCAGTTTCCAGTAGTGCGGGCCCCATTGGTTTAAATCTGACTCACCAAATCCATGTAAATCGTAGGTTTTCTTTTCCCCCCAATTTGCGGGCCAAACATTGGTTGTCCAATCTAAAGCAGTCCCTTGGGCTTGATTTGATTGACCAGGTTCAGATGACTGCCAGTCAAGGTAGGTATCTCCGGATTTCCATGGTGCAGTGGTTTGATTTCTGAGGTTTAGGTGTCTAATTGGAATTTGGCAAAGTACAGGGTTTTGGTCGCATTGCAATCCACGTTGTGACGCTGCATTGTGGTCCAAGCCGCCGCGTACGAACATATCTTGGCCGCTTTGTGTTTGTGCCTTTATAAATACAACGGTTCTTTGCCAATCTCCGTCGCCGTCATTAGGGGTATCTGTGGTAATACTTTGGTGATGGATCGCGATTGCATCCATAGAGGACAGTGATATTTGAGCAGAGCCATCGCCATCAACCGTAATTGATCTGCCATTGCAATATCCCGCACTTTTACCGCCAGAAAGCTCGTCACAATATGTGCCCGCAGGGAGACCGGTTGCCAACCTCACATTCATATTGTTTGATTCTCTATTGATGGCCACAAACCCTAAATTACCGCGCGAAAAAGCAATTTGATTATTACCATTGTCCCACCAGTTTTGTACTGACCAGTCTTCATTGGTGTGATTTCTAAAGCGCATCGCGCCTGCAATAAAGGGCTTTCTGTGCTCACATTGCCATTGCTGTGCGTTGCAATTTAAATTATTACCTTGATGAACGGGCACAGTTGGGCCGCCGGCATCGGTATCACCATTAAACTCATAGCTAGACATTACTTTTGGATAGCCGTAGGGGTAGGCAAGCATGAACACATTGGCCAGTTCATATAGTTTGCCGTCGTGAAAGGTGACTATAGAGCCAGCACCGCCATGCCCGCGTTGATTGTCATGGTTATCAGAAAATACAACGGCTTTATAGCTTGGCATAAAGCCCCATTGCTCACCAAAAGATTTAAGCCAAGCAAGCTGTCCTGTTTTAAAAGTTTCGCTGAGTTTAATGCTGTATTTGAACTCGGTGACTAAGCCATTTTGAAAGTATTCGGAAGCTTGAACAGCTTCACCACCTTGATCTATGACCTCTTGGAACACCACAGATTGCTTATTGAGTTTACCGAGAATATCGCCGATGTCGTTCGCAGGCATATGCTTGCTTGCATCTAAACGAAAGCCCGCAACGCCAATATCAAGCAAGTCATTTAAGTAATTTGCAAGCTGCGACTGCACATAAGGTGCATCGGTGTCCAAGTCGTGCAACCCAACTAATTCACAATGCTGCACGCGCCATGGGTTATTGCCGTAATCTTCAGGGTTAATTGCACAGGTTTGATGGAAGTCATTTGGGCTGTAGATGGGGTATTGTTTGTTACCAAACTGACTGCCCGCGACCCCTGTACCGCTTCCGTGTGCCATATGATTTATCACCGCATCTACATAAATATCGACCCCTGCGGCTTTACATCGAGATACCATGTCGATGAACGCAGCTCTATCTCCGCCGCGACTGACAAGTTGATAGCTAACAGGTTGATATCTTGTCCACCATTGACTCCCGGTGATATGTTCACTTGGCGGTGAAACCTGAACTGCCGCATAGCCTTGTGGCCCTAAAAAGGTTTCACATTCTTTGGCGACATCAGGCCAAGACCACTCAAACAGGTGAACAAATGTTGTTGGTGCACCGGTGTTACTAGGCGTAGCATAGGTGCTGTTTGATGCAAGTACCGAAACACTTGCGACGATTGGTAGTATTATATTTTTCATTATTGCGCCTCTCATTTACATGAGTTTTACAATATAAGGCGCTTTGAGGAACATTCCATTGAATACGTATGCAAAATGGGATCAAAGTTGCATGTTGTTTTTTTTAATACTATGAATTAGGTGGTTTTAGCTGTTTATTCTTTCATTAAAGAATAAATATTTCTTTAGTGTTAAATAACTACTCTACTATAATGAGCTATGTGTACTTTTTATGGGTATATAGAAGTTAGTGCAGTATTTAAATGTGGAGTATGGATGCAAAAGGTCTTTGTGAGCGCCTGTTTAATGGGTAATAAAGTGAGGTATAACGGAAGTAGCTTATCGCTGGATAAGTCAGATAAGCGTTGGTTAGATCTAAACGTTAAGCTTGTTGGCTTTTGTCCAGAAGTCTCTGCTGGTTTACCGATACCTAGAGCGCCTGCGGAAATTATCGGAGGCGAGGGGCGTGATGTCATCCACCAACAAGCGCGTGTTATTGGAGATGATGGAGTTGATGTGACTGATGCCTTTTTAGATGGTGCCCATCAAGCGCTGCAAATTTGTTTGCAACAAGAAATAAAATTCGCGGTTTTGGCAGAGGGTAGCCCATCTTGCGGAAGCGAAAAAATATATGATGGCACTTTTTCTGGTAAGAAAGTGACCGGTGCCGGCGTTACTGCACAACTGCTCAGGTCCAAAGGAATCAAAGTCTATAGCCAACACTCTGTTATGCAGTTAATTGAGCAACTAGAACGCATTTGCGAAACGGATAAATCTAAAACAATTAGCTAGTATATTCTTGCATTAACTTGCAAACTACTTGGGTTAATTGGCTATCATTTTGCATTAATTGCTTAAGCTTGTCGCAAGGTAGCCACATAATATCACAGGGTGTGTCACTGGTAATGTCGGTAGCGCATGCACCGCTTAGCAATGCTGTTAGAGCAACTGATTCGCCCGGCCCTTTATTTGTACAAGTGTGCTTTACGTCATTACCTGATGATACGTTCCATTGTTCTTTAACGCTTCCTCTCACAATAACGCCAATTTTCGATAGTGGCTGATTTTCGTTGCAAATTACTTGCTGCGCTTCATAAACGTGATGCTCTACAAAAGCGGACAATTTTTCACGTGTGGCAAGCGGTAACTCTTTGGCCCATGGAATATCATTAGTAAATTGCTGTTGCTTGGTCGTTTTGAAGATTGACTCATTTTGGAGATTGGCCATTTTGTCTTCAACGCATGCTAATAACCTTTGAGCTTCGGGCTTATCTAACACAGCTTGCTTAAGTTGTGCATTGATGACTGCGCGCTCGCGATTGAGCAACAACCTAGTCGCAGCTTGTGTCTGCAGGGATTGAATAATTTCTGGGAAGCTCTCATGTAATTCGTTCATACGCTCAAGTGTGCGTGTTTTGTTATCTTTGACATCTTTTAACACTAAATCGGCAGCAGACTGGCTGGGGGCTAAGGTTTGCACATGACTTTGCAGGGCCTCTTGTGCGTGCATAAACCCCCGAGCAATATCGTAACCCAAGGCAAGTTTCTTAAAATAAAAGGTCAATAAGAGCTTGTTTAACCATGAATATTGCCTCAGTGGTTGCAACCATTTGGGGGTTTGCCATACCGTATAAATGGAAGTTCTTGGGCTAATTTGGGGTTCACCGTCTAGGGCTGATTCAACCGCTTCGACTAATTTGCTGGTAGCTTGCTTGCTCAACATCCCTTGTTCAAATTGCGTCCAGTAATGTTTGCGTTCAGTCTCGAGCAATCGCCTTTTGTATGCCGTGTTGAGCTCTTCTGTAGTTATTTTATTATTTGATTCAGTTTCATTGAGTGCTTGTAGCTGCGATTTTTGCTTTACGGTTTCCCAGTCTGCGCCTTGCAAAAATGGGTTGGTCATCATCACAGGCAGCATCTCGTGTAGCTCATTACTGATTGTGCCTTGGGCTTTGTCTACAGTTGCTTGTTTTGCTGGAGGTAATGAGTTTAAGCCGAGTATTTTAAGTAACCAGCCCATCGTGGAGCCGTTGACTAATATGGTTAAGACCACGATGCCTGCACATAAAAACAGCACCCGATCACCAATTTCTTTTGGTATGACATCACTGGCGACCACGGCCAGCGCCAAGGCTAGTGACACGGCACCGCGCAGTCCACCCCAGCACAGTACCGCTGCTTTTGGAAAATTAATACCAATACCTAATCTAGTTAGGGCCGGCATACACATGGTGATAGAGATTGCCCGAATGATTAAAATACCAGCGTAAAGCAATGCCAGCATTTTCCATGCTTGCATATCATTCAGTGGTACACGGATAGCGACCAATATGCCAACCAGTAAAAAGATGAGTGTGTTGGCCATGTGGGCCATCATTTCCCAAAAATGATGTAAAAATCCTGCTACTTCGGGGCTGATCCGAGTTCGACCGATACTTGCAAACATTATGGCTAACGTGACAACTGCAACAACCCCTGATACGTGAAAGTTCTCTGCAATAAAGAAAACTGAATAGGCAGCTGCTATGGTTAAAGAGATCTCGATCATTGGGTCGTTAAATACATGCTCTATCCATATGATACATAAACCGCCAACAGCCAAACCTATTGCTAGACCTACTAGTACGACTTGTAAAAACTCGGCTGTGACATGCAAAGGAGATGAAAGTCCAGCGTTGATATCACCACTGTAAGTGGCGCTAACCCATGCAAAAAAAAGTGAAAAGAACACAATTGCGGTGCCATCGTTAAGCAGCGACTCACCCTCAATGAGGGTTTCAAGACGCTTTCTAGAACTGACCTCTTTTAACAGCGCGACGACAGCCACAGGATCTGTGGCACTGATCAAAGCACCAAACATCAGGCAAATGGCCCAGCTCCAGCCCCAGCCATCGGGCACAATGGCAAAGATGAGCTCGGCTGTTAACCAAATCGCGAGCATTAAACCTGGAACGGCTAAAATAGCGATTTGCGTAAACATCCGCCGGAATAAATGGACCTCCATGGCAAATGCGCTTTCAAAAATGAGCGTTGGCAAAAACAGATATAAGAATAGGTGAGAGTCTATTTCGGCAACCAAAGATAAGCTTTGGCCAAATTCTGGGGCGTATGCATTAAATAAGTCTGCTCTTTGTAGCAACCCGATAGCAATGCCTAGCAGTAAGAGCGCAACAGTGTAGGGGACTTGTGTACCTTTTAAAATATGACGTACAAATGCGCCAATAAAGAGTGCGAAGATCACAAATAGTAGGATCAATAGCCCTGTGCTAAACGCCATAGTACTGTGCCTATCAAAACGGGTGTTCTAAGTTTAGAAAAGGAATGGCATGTTCGCTAAGATCAGGCGTTATCAATAGTGTTTAAAGTGCAAAAATGTTTATACAATAGAAACAGATAGAATGTGATGTAATAAGATGAAGATGGTTAAAGGTAGTTGTAATTGTAATGCGGTGCAGTTTGAAATTAGTTTACCAATAACGGACATTTATGTCTGTCACTGTTCAATATGTCGAAAAGCAAGTGGCGGAAATGGTGTGTCAGTTGCGGTGGTTAATAACCAACACTTTGCTTGGCTGACAGGTACCGACAAAATCAAAACTTGGCATAAACCCAACCACGACTGGGTTTGTAGTTTTTGTACGCAGTGCGGGTCAAATCTCCCTGGTAAAAACGATGAGCAGCGAATGTACGTGCCGGTAGGATTAATCGCCAATGACGATTTGGCGGGTGCTAAGGTGGTTCACCACATGTGGGTAAGTTCAAAAGCCTGCTGGCACGAAATTGGTGATGAAGGTCAGCAGCACGATGGGTTTATTGGTTAATATCTTTGTATAAAGAGGTGCAAGGGGCACCTCAATGTATGGCAGGCCAAATGTGTTTTATCAGTCCTTGCTTAGTCCTGTTCTGACTCATCTTCGTCAGCTTTAGGGCAAACGCTTGGGTAGCATTTAAAGACTTCTCTTAATCCTCTAAATACACCGACATGTAATACTGAACGATGGTTTTCGTCATGGGTAATGTCGTATCGAATTGTGGTCGCATCTGTGTCAATCAGGCTGTTTGCGGCGTCATCGATTGCTGTGATGTGCTGCAAGTAAAGCGCTTGATGCTCAGGAGGAATGTTTTCTTCATGTGCAGCTACGATATAGACAGAGAAAGCTTTTTCATCAAATGTGTCTTCTGCTGCTTCAACCCACTTTGCAACGATACCATCGTCCCACCACAGTGAAGGGTCAATGGCGACATAGCCTTTAAATAGAGGCTGCATGTGCTCTGATAATAAGCTAGTGATTGTGAACAACCCGCCAAGAGAGTGACCAGACAGCACTCTAAAGTCATCTGTACGATATGTGTTATCAATAAACGGGATAACCTCATCTTTGATAAAGGCTTTTAGTTGGTGGCTTTGTCCGGTTGCGACTGGAATTGGGCTATTTTTAGGTTCTGTTGGGGTTAAATCGCGCGCTCTGTGATGACGAGTATTGATAGCGACCAAAATTGCTTCTGGCAGCATGTTTGAGCGCTATAAGAACCACATATTGTGACCGGTTAAATATTGTAAGTTCTCGCCGTCAGTGGTGTAAATAACGGGATATTGCTTGTCGCTATTTTCTGGCGCATTGTAGCCTTCAGGCAAAATGACCCACACAGTACGCTCTTCACCGAGTGTGGAAGAGGAAATGGTATGTTCGGTAGGCAGATGTTCATACTTATAGTCAAGGTAAGAGGCATTGGCCAAAAAGCTACAGGCACACATCAATAGGAAAGCGAACTGCTTCATAAGTTTACTCCTTTGTTTAAGTTACTTTAAGGACGAAACAGTTATGTAATTGTTTAGCGTTGCAGTTAGTACATAGGTATGTATAGGTTATTTAATTAAATAATTTATAGGTTTTGATCCTAACTATATCTTTAATTGTCGAAAACCTTAAGTCGTAGTGGTTTTATAACAATGAGAGTAAGAGCAGTGACAGAGCTGTCATTAATTATTTTAATATAAATGAGTAAGGCTTTTTCCAATCGACTTAACAACGTAAATGTATTTACTGATGATTAATAAAGGACAAAGCCCATATTGTCCGAAAAACTATTTTTTGTTAGTAACCAAATTTGGCCTCAGCTTTATTATGTAGTTGATCAGCCACATTTTGCGCGTATTTTAAAACATCAAAGTTGCCCTTGAAAAAGCTAATGTCTCCCATGGAGCTGTAAGATTCATCGAACACCTCTTTAAAATCTATGATGTCTTTAAAGTTTTCTGCATTGACATCGAATTTCCCCCAAGCTGGGCCTTTGCCATCAGCTCCTCTGTCGTACGCTAAACCTTGCATGAATAGGGCAGGAACTTGCTTTGCAAGTTCAAGTAGGTCTTCATTTGCATTTAGCTTTTCTTCTAAATAGCTTTTATTTTCGTCACTGATGGTGCCATTGACGACAAATTCACCTTTTTCATCAATCGAAAATCCCCAGCTTGTTGACTCGGCGAGTTTTGGAGCTGTGTTTTTTAACTCGCTCATAAATGATTGGTAGTGTGTTTGCATACCTCTAAATAGGTCCGCTACACCGCCAAAATACAACGTCTGGGAGACTTTGTTGAGTCGTTCAGGGTCGTAGGTATGGGATTCAAGCGTCATTTCACCAACATTTGGGTCATTGATTATATGTTGGTCGTCATGTGATCTATTTTGAACGTATACCGTTGCTAGTGTCTTTACTTCATCAGTAATGGGTTTAGCATCCATAGATGAAGGATTCTTGTTTGGTGCGCTACTTGGGGCTGGTGGCGGAAAATTGGTTTGGTTTGCTATCTTCATTACATAATCCTTATACAGAAGATTTGTCATTGGTTACATATCGACAGTTACACTAAAGTCTTTAGTTATTAATTTCTAATATATATAAACATCTACTATTCATCAAAACGAGCTTTAGACTTTTTGTTGGAGTAATCGATTTATACTGTTTCAAAAATCACTATTTATTTAAGCTGTATCATTAATATAAATAAAATTTACCATTCTATTATAAACGCGTATTTTTGAAATGTTGCATGCTAATTATACACTGTGTTAAAAAGAGTGTATTAATGAACTGTAAAGCTGACTTAATCATGCAAAAATTCTCAATCTTGCAACACTTACCAAAAGCCAAACTAGGCTATCTGCCAACACCAGTTATTAAACTAGAAAATCTTACCCGAGTATTAGGTGGTCCTGATATATTAATGAAGCGGGATGATCTGACAGGCCTTGCTCTTGGTGGAAATAAGACAAGAAAGCTTGAGTACATACTCGGAGATACGATTAAAAAAAGCTGTGATACGGTAATAACTGCAGGTGCTCAGCAGTCCAATCATTGCAGACAAACAGCCGCAGCTGCTGCGAAATTGGAGTTAGATTGTCATCTTTTATTAGGAGGAGAAAAACCTGCCAATTTTAATGGTAATTTATTACTTGATGAGTTGTTTGGTGCACATATTCACTTCACCAAAGAAAATCGAAAAGGAGAAGACATTCCTAATCTCGTCGATACCTTGAAAGCATCGGGGCACTCACCGTATGTGATACCGTATGGGGGATCGAATGAGTTAGGGGCATGTGGGTTTATAGAAGCAGGTTTTGAGCTCTCGACACAAATAGGTGTTGATAATTTAAGCAATATCTTTTTTGCATCAAGCTCGGGTGGTACACATGCAGGTCTGATGATAGCCAAGTCTTTATTGAAACATAAATATGAACTTACAGGCATACAGATTGATAAAGCTGAAAACGAAGCCCATAGCTTTCAACAGCAAGTTGCTGAGCTGGCAAATTCAATGTGCTCATTTTTAAATTTGGCGCAAAGTTATCAAGTTGATGATGTAGTGCTGGATAGGGGCTATTTAGAGACGGGTTATGGTGTTTTGACTGCACAAGAAAAAGAAGCGATCCAACTATTGGCTAAATCAGAGGGGATTTTACTCGATCCCGTTTACACGGGAAGGGCTTTTGCTGCCATGGTAGATAAAATTCAAAAAAGAGAGCTTCCAAAAGATAAACAGGTAATGTTTTGGCACACAGGTGGAGCACCTTCTTTATTTGCCTACAGTGATTCTATGTTGTAGTCGTATAGCAAGGTATACATTGTATCTAGCTAAATAAATGATACGTTTCGGTCTTAAATTGCTTTTATATATTGATTCCTTTAAATTCGCTGCTGCAGGTTTGATCCGCCAGCAGCGTTGCAAATACACTTTTGCAACTAGAACCCTAATATATAAAATGACGCTGAGTCATTTGAACTTTTCAATATAAATTACGGTAAACAAGTAAAATATGGCAGTCCTAGAAATTTTAACAGCCCCCGATCCAAGATTAAAAATAAAAGCAAAAAAAGTAACTGATTTTGATTCTGTTCAGAGCCTGATAGATGATATGTTAGAGACCATGTACGCCACAAGTAACGGCATAGGGTTGGCTGCAACTCAAGTGGGTAGAGAAGAAGCTGTCGTTGTTATTGATATTTCAGATGAGCGTAATGACCCTCTCATCTTGGTCAATCCTGAGGTATCTGAAGGCAAGAATAAAGAAAAAGGCCAAGAAGGGTGCTTATCGGTGCCCGACTACTTCGCAGAGGTTGAGCGTTTCACATCAGTAAAAGTGACAGCGCAAGACAGAGACGGTAATGCAATTGAAATTGAGAGTGATGAGTTTTTAGCCATTGTAATGCAGCATGAAATTGACCATCTTCATGGCAATTTATTTATTGACTATCTTTCACCGTTAAAACAAAAAATGGCGATGAAAAAGGTTAAGAAATACTTAAAGCTCCACGCTTGAGTATGTTCGTTGGAAGCAGCATATTCCGTGCTGCTTCATCATAGCCCCTCCATTCTAAATTATTCTTGAGTGCTTTTTCAGCATCTTGTATGGTTTATCATTGATCCACATCTAAACCATATAACCCTTAAGGAATGAATATGCGAACGCTTAGTTTAAGCTTTTGCCTTGCGATCTTATTACTATCTGGTTGTGCCAGTATTGGTGAGGCAAAAAAACAAAGTCTTGCAGAAACAGCAACTGCTAAGGTGAAAGCGCGCAGTGAAGGTCTCAAAATGTATTTTGGGTTGTCCATCCCAACAGGTGGGCATATTACGACAAGTCAATGGCAGCATTTTGAATCAAACCAGCTAGCGAAAACATTTGCAGGCTTTAGTGTTGTGGATGCAGTCGGTTACTACAAAGGTAAGAAAGAGCATTCAAAAGTAGTCACTATTTATAATGCCTCTGCTGAAGATATTGCAGCAGCTAATTTACTGGCAAAAAAATATAGTCAACTCTTTAATCAAGATTCAGTGCTCATTGCTCTACTCAATGTTTCGCAAGTAAGTTTTGTTGGTAAGGAATAGACAATGAGTTGTGTAAAGGCTGTGCATGAATATCTTTTAGCAAAACCATTTAGTAGCGTTAGTCAACCATTTGGTGAGGGTGTGGATGTATACAAAGTGAAAGATAAAATGTATGCAACACTTGCACTAGAAAAAATGCGTCAGTCGCAAGGTGGACATTGGTGGTTAAATTTAAAATGTGACCCTGACGAGGCTCAAGCGTTGCGAGATATTTTTGACGCTGTTATTCCCGGCTATCATATGAATAAACAACATTGGAACACGGTTATTCTTGATGGCACAGTGCCTAAAGGAGAGATAGAGCGCATGATCGACAACTCATTCTTGTTAGTTGTCAAAAAGATGCGTAAAAGTGAGCGGCAGTCAATATTATTGCATTTGTAATGACTATATTTGAACTTTTAATGCAATAAGCCCTCTTACCTAAATTAATAACAAGGATGGGCCTATGTTTCCTTTCGATGTATTCACTGCATATACCGCAGCATGTCTTCTACTCGTTATTTCACCCGGGCCAGATAACATTTTGGCAATCGCTCGTGGAATAAGCCAAGGGCGATTAGCAGCTTGTATTTCTGCCAGTGCTTCTGGAGTAGGCATTTTATTTCATGTATTTGCAGCGACTGCTGGATTGACGTTATTGATCCAGACCTCAAATATTGCTTTTTACATCGTCAAATTCATCGGTGCCAGCTATTTAGTTTGGCTGGGCATTAAAGTGCTTCTTAATCGCAACTTGATTACTATAGAGTCTGTTGAGGCAAAGTCATATAAAACCATTTTTGCCACTGGCTTTTTCTCCGCGGCATTAAATCCAAAGCCGGGGATTTTTGTACTTGCGTTTGTACCGCAGTTTATCGACCCCAGCTTAGGCAGTGTTTCTATTCAAATGATGATATATGGTGCTTGGTTTGCGTTACTGACCACGCTTGGTTTTGGAATAATGGGCGTTTTTTCGACGCAGCTGAAGAAGTTTTTGGTAAATAGGCCCAAAGTGTTACAGGGCTTAAATATTTCGGCAGGGTTTACTTTTGTCAGCACTGGTCTTGCGGTCGCCTTTATGAAGCAGCGATAACATCTTATATCAGTTCTGTTTATATCAATTCTGTTCAGTCAAAAACGACAGAGTTAATTGATTATTTTACGACAAATAAGTTGGGTGGTTTTTGTAACTTAATTCACTTTTAGTTACATTTAAATTTATCTAATATATTGGAATAAATGTGGTTTTTATTTACTGTAGCTAAAAAAATTAAAGGAGATACCTACAGTGTACAAATCCATTATTGCAATTTCTGTCGTGGCAGTGTTAGCTGGATGTCAAGCGAATAAGGCTAGCACCGGTACTAATTCAGTCAATGCTACAGCACAAATTCACAGTCAAAGTGCCGTAGAGGCAGAGACACAAAGACTAAATGCTTGGTTTGCAGAAAAGTACGAACAAGAAATGCAAATGAGCCCAATTATGATGACGATTTATGGTCGAAAAGATAAATATGACCAAATCGATGACGTGTCTGAGCAGTCCCAGAAGCGCCAGTTAGCTTGGCTGGCAGGTACCGTAGCTGAATTAAGATCGCAATTTGATTACAGCAAATTAGATGATGAGGCTAAGATTTCTTATGATCTTTGGCTTTATGACTATGAGCAAGAAAAGCAGCAAGCAAAGTTTTTTGAAAATGAATACGTGTTTAATCATATGTTTGGTATTCAGTCGTTTTTCGTCCAGTTTATGATTAATTACCATAAAGTTGAAACGATAGAAGACATGCATGCGTACAACACTCGCCTAGTTAAAGGATCTGATGCAATTATTGAGCTGCTTGATCAGGCTCAATCTAGAGCGAAAAAAGGTATTAGACCGCCTAAATTTACCTATGAAGGGGTTATTAACCAATCTAAAAGTATCATCAATGGTGCTCCATTTATCGAAAGCGATAAAGATGCACCCCTTTGGTCAGATGCTAAACGCAAAGTGCAAAAGTTGATTGATGATAAAAAGATAAGTCAAACACAAGGTGATGCGTTGCTTGCACAAACGAAAGCTGCGTTGCAAGGTGAATTTAAAGCATCTTACACAGCTCTTATAAATTGGTTTGAGCAAGATATGGCTAACTTGAAGCAACAAGATGGTTATGGTGTTGGCGACCTTCCAAATGGTAAGGCTTTTTATAATTACAGGCTGGCAGATCAAACCTCAACCAATTTAACCGCAGATGAGATCCATAAGATTGGTCTTGATGAAGTATCGCGTATTAAAAGCGAAATGATACAAATTATTGAGCAAGTTGGTTTTGAAGGCTCTTTAAAAGAGTTTTTTGAATTTTTCCGCAGTGACCCGCAGTTTTTCTATGAGAACAACGATGAAGGCAGGCAAGGGTACATTGATGATTCTATTGCCTATTTAGATGAGCTCAACAAAAAACTACCAGACTATTTTGGGATATTACCTAAGTCAAAATTAGTCGTTAAACGAGTTGAAGCATTTCGCGAGCAACCTGGAGCGGCGCAGCACTATATGCCTGGTACCAAAGATGGCTCTCGCCCTGGGGTTTATTATGCTCACTTGATTGATATGACATCGATGCCTAAAAATACAATGGAGTCGATTGCTTATCATGAGGGCAACCCGGGTCACCATATGCAATTGTCTATTGCACAAGAGCTAGAAGGGATCCCAGAGTTTAGAACTAAAGCACAATTTACTGCATATTCTGAAGGGTGGGGATTGTATTCAGAATTACTAGCGAAAGAAATGGGTGCCTATAAAGACCCATATAGCGACTTTGGCCGTTTATCTAATGAGATGTGGCGTGCTGTTAGGCTGGTTGTTGATACAGGTATTCATGCACAAGGCTGGTCTGAAGAAGAGTCCGTCTCTTACTTTATGAATAACGTACCAATAAATGATACCGCGGCACGTTCAGAAATTCGTCGCTACATGATCATGCCGGGACAGGCTACATCATACAAAGTGGGTATGATTAAAATTCTTGAACTGAGAGAGCATGCAAAAGATGAACTCGGTGCAAAATTTGATATCAGAGGCTTCCATGACACAATTTTAGGCGGTGGTGCCATGCCATTATCTATACTTGAAAGACGCGTGAACACATGGATTGAAGAGCAAAAGCGCTCATAAATAATTAGGGCCTATTTTGAAAGTAACAAATGCACATGCTTTTTGGCCTGTGCATTTTTTAATTTTGGCCATGTTTGTACCAATCAAATCCTGCTATGTTGTAAAAAAACACGTATTCAAAAAAAGACAAGGTTGTGTTTTTAATATAGAGAAAGTGAGCTGCGAGTTCTTGGCTATCACAATGTGTTTGTATAATTTTTTTGATGTCATACTTTAATTTTCATCTTCTAAAATAACTATAAACAGCTCTATATATTGGGTGTTTTCAAGTGTTGGAATTAAATATAACCGAGGTTAATTGTAGTGTTTTTTAGAGTATTATCAGCAATGCTAGGGGGGTTGTCCGGAATTGTGGGGGTTTTACTTTCATTTGTCTATAATGATTCTATTTCCGTGATTATTATTCAGCTAATGGCTTCAACATTCTTTGCCTTACTTTTTATTTTTTACTCATTAACAGGGAAAGAGATGGTAACTGAATTTATAAAAAGATTTTTCTAAATTCAGAGGTTTAAGAAATATTAAATTGAAAGTATGGATGCTCCGAGTATGTCAACCCAAGTTGTTTTCTATATAGGAGATTAAGTACAGGTTGACGAGCATAATAAATAAATGACACTTATCTCAATGTGTGTCGTCATTTATAAAATAGGCTTAAAAAGTTGGTATAAGTGGTTGTCATGTTAAATGTTGTTTATATCTATATTCTAACATAGTTCTTTTATAAATAATATTTAAAGAAATATCGGGGGTATGAAAAATGCAATTTACAGTGGGTATTAGTTCCCAATGAAGATTAAATTATTACTGGCGACTTTTCTATTTTTATCACCCGTTTCATTGGCTGGGAAAAAACTGGGATTAACCGATTTTAATGTATATGACAGAGGCGATGGAAAGTTTGAGTTGATAGCGCTACATGTATTAAAAGGAAGGCCAGGCTCAGAACTCGTTGAATTCAAGTTGTGTGGCAAAAGTATTTTTGTGAAAGGAATCCATGGCCAATCTCAAGTTATGATTGATAAATGCGCAATTGATTTAAAGGAAATATCAGTAGCATTATACTATGAGAATGAGGGAGAACGTTCCTTGTACGAATATTTTCAACCTGAAGCTTGTACTAACGCAGATATATACTCAAGTATAAGTCGTGAATCCAAAGATAGCATTACTGTTTTCTTAGCAGACTTTACTATTGGTGAGCTTGTAAGCATTTCCACTGTTTCTGGCTTATTGCTTGATAGGTTTCGTACTATCGCAGGGTGTACTTACTTTAAAGAATTCCCTGGGTTATCAGAACAATCTGAATTAATTATAAATGATAGATTATTCAAAATAGAGTAATAACAAATATAAAAGAAACCCAACCCAAAGCCCTGATATAGTTGACACATATGGATGCTCTATCTATGTCAACTTAAGTGAATCTATCGTGGTAGATAGAACTT
Organism: Pseudoalteromonas umbrosa; assembly: GCF_030125375.1. Classification (GTDB taxonomy): domain Bacteria; phylum Pseudomonadota; class Gammaproteobacteria; order Enterobacterales; family Alteromonadaceae; genus Pseudoalteromonas; species Pseudoalteromonas umbrosa. The sequence continues at coordinate 910,154 of NZ_JASJUU010000001.1, forward strand.
GAATTCGGGTAGTGTTTTTTCTTATGCTCCATACACACGAGATGACTTCAATGGCCTACATCGGGATTTTAAAACTAGTGTTAGTCAGTATCGAAGATAGGTATTATGTTTCCTGTAAATAAATCGATTTTTATTTGGTAGCGCTGTTGTAGATAAGATTTTTCAAGAGTAATAGGTTTTGTATTGAGTATCAGAACTTTTGTTGCATTAATGAAAAACGGGGCTCGTACCAGTTGGAAGTGTTGTTATATAGCAAGTGGTTCAGCGCCTACAAATGGGTTTTCTAAAAGATGATTAAAAAATTATACTTAATTATTATCTTTGGTTATTTAATATATGTGGCAATTATAATAATTGACTTTCAACCATCGAGCTTTTTAAGTTTTATCATGGTTACTTTTGTATTTTTTTATTGCTCTTATAATTTAATTAACTTTTTTAATGGAAAGGGTATTCGAGTATCTATGGTAGAAAAGTTAAACGATATCCCTAAAAATACTGATGAGAGGCTGATAGCCGTGATGGCGTATGTTGGAGTGCTAGTTATTATAGTTCTAAACAGTGCTTTTGAGATTTATAGTTGGCTAAATTAATCCCATGAATTAAACAAAATTTAAAAAGTCTAAAGAAACAGAAATATCCTCAGTCTGGTCACTACCTTTGCTCACGGATTCACAATCAGGTCAGATGTAATGATATGTAATAGTAATTATTAATCCGCACTCTATCTTTGAAGCACAGCTAGCAAAACTGCTAGCTTGGAACGATGTGTACAGCACTGTGGAATTCGTGCTCTGTTGTTTTTTACTTGCACAACATTGCGAAATGCATCACTTACTGATCATTATTTAAAAGGAATATAATATGTCCATTCGTGTAAATGTATTGGCTAATACTAACTTTGAACATCAATCATTACCTATAGCATCTCGCGACGCGTTATCTGGCACTAGTCAAAATCAAAAATTCAACGAGCTAAAAATGGAGAACGGTTATGGCTCGGCAACAAGTGTCTCCGTATCGCCAGGTTATCATGCAAAGGTAGATGCGCATGTTAAAATCAAAATGGTCTCAATTACGCAGCAAACTTTTGACCAGATTGTAGATGAAGCAAAACGTAGTGATTCATATCAGCGAAACAGCCAGTTTCGTAAAGAGCTGGAAAGCGCTACATACACCTCAGCAGGCTCTTCAACAAGAGGGATCTTTGGTTGGCTACTAGGAGGTGGCAGCGGCTCATTTTCAAACAAAACTGAAAATCTCACTGAAGCAATTAACGACTATGAGGTAGGTCAATCCTCAAGTGATACTACTGTTGCAAATTCAATTGCCAGTATCATGGTCAACAACCAAAGTGAAGTTGAAGTCACGGGAACAATTTCTGTAACCGGTGAACTTCTAGTGCCTTCACCTACAACGCTAGTTGTTGAGACAACGACCTTTAAAATGGAAACCGCATCGGGTAATGCGGCGTCTGTGAGCATTATCAACCAAGCACCAGTGGTTCCGGTTGATACCCAATCAAGCACAGTTAGCGACAACACTGTTGCACCGGGCTCAAGGCTAAACGTAACACCACTTGGCTAACCAAAAATAAACTTATTAATAGGTACACAAGTTAAAGCTTCAGCATTAGCTGGGGCTTTAACTTTTGACAGTCTGTGCAACAGACTGTTGCTCAAATAACATTGCAAAGAATGCATGTTTTCTCGGCTATCATTTGCAATTGTGCTCGACAAAAAATGATTGTTGCTTCTGCATAGCTGCTGTATCTTGAATTACCCACTCCAACAGGGGGGAGTTGATATGAAATGCAACATACTTCTCGTTGTGCATAGTGGTTTTCAGTCCTAGAAAGTTTGAAAGCTATCTAAGCTTGTCTATGAATTATCATCATTTGAACATTTATTAATATAATCATGGTTGAATTGTGTACAGTTTGTTTTGGTTTCGTACAAGTATGGTGGGCCATAGGCACACACACTTAATTAGGGCCGCAGTCGCACTGCCAGATTTATCACAAGCAAAAGGAATTGCGTGGATTACTCAGCTGAGATCAGCGATTTTTTTGCCTGCTGGCAATGTAATATTTCAGAGCAAAATTTATAGGGATGAAAATAATGAGTGAAACAACAAATACAGAATCTACTAATCCGGGATCGACTTCTACTGTGCCAGAATCATCATCTGATTTTGAGCAATACCAATTGTCAGAAAAGTGGCTAAAACGTTTTAAATTACTCAAAAAGCTTGGCGCTGATTCTCAATCCATGTTTTCTATTATGAAAACACCTGAATTTAAAGGACTATCGAACTCAGACCGAATAAGTGTTTCGCTAAACTTTTTCGTTCTGTTTTTTGGGCCTCTATATTATTTGTTCAAAAAAATGTGGATGAAAGCCGGCTTCATGTTTGCGAGTATTTGGGTTTTCAACGGGTTGCTTTCAATAGTTGAGGGATTAATGGGTTTTACCTTCCCCTCTGTGATTTTTTGGGTGGTACCAAATGTTATATGTGCTCAAATAGCATGTTATGACTATTACAGACACGTGACGGCTGAAGAGAAAATATGGCCTCAATTACCGGAGTTCTTTAAGAAGCCTGTAGGGATCATTTCATATTTAGTCGCTTCGTTTGTCTTTTTGATGGTGGCTGTTTCGTTAACAACTTTATGATAGTCGCAATATTTTAAATAGGGTCTAATGGACCCTATTTATTATTAAACGTTTAACTAATATGTAAAAATACCTTAGTGGTTTTTATCTATGTAAGTTATTTAGCCTGTATTTGTTTAAAGCTTTTGACAGGCGCCAAGTAAGCTATATTGCTAGACTCAGTTAAGGAAAATAATCCCGTTGAAGTGGGCGGATAAGTTTAAGTTTGCGAGTTAAAAAGTTACGTCATAGGGCAAGAACCGCAATGATGATAAAGCCCTTGCAGAGGTTGTTCGGGCTTTTATGTAGTGCATTATCTTTTTACTTAGAAATTTAAGTTTAGGTATAAACAAGTTATAACGATACTTAACTTAGTAAGAGAGCTGGTAAAAATGCCTACGTGTCGGGCTGCAACCTGGCAACTTCGCGAACAATGGAAATAATATCCTTGCAGCACCATCAATTTCATCTAAAGGTGGTACCACCCATGGCCTATCATCTTCATAATACTCATCGACTGAAAACCAACCTGGATCGCAGCCGTGCACTGCAAAACGTTTTCCTGATTCTGTAAGTAAATCAGGCTTTCGTGCTAAACATTTGGTCAGCATATGTAGCGCAGCTTTGGCCATGTTTGTTTGTAGGTGTAAATCTGCTTTTTTGGTATTAAATACGCCTTCTCTAGCGTGTACGTTGATAATGTAGGGCGAAACTAAAGATTTCTTTAGCAAGGGGGTTAGCTTTTGAATTAACAGTGTCGGAGCAACTGCATTAATTCGGTAGCACTCTTCAGACTCTTGTTGTTGGAAATCATTTAGTCGCATATGCCAGCTATTCGTATGTGTATTACTTACAAATTTAGGGTCGCCATAGCGATTTGTTTCAACTTCACTTTCAGTGTTACTTGTTGAGCCATATTGTTCTGACTTGTCTCGTGCCCTAATAGTTTGTGCTGCGCAATTTACTAAGATATCTAAAGACTTGATCATCGATAGTTTTGCTTTTAGATTATCAAGAGAGAAGTCTAAGTTGTCAGTATCCAAATCAAGCGCTAGTAATATAAGGCTGTCTTTCCAAACATCGTAGTCAGGGTATTTTGAAAATACTTGCTTAGCAGATTCAGTGTTACGGGTTGTAACGATCACATACTGGCAATCAGCACGGAGTAACTTGAGTGCAATTTGGTGTCCTAATTTTGTTCTTCCTCCGGTAACTAAAGCAGTATGGTTGGTCAATTGTCGACTAAAGTGTCGGTACTTTTGATTTAGAGCGCCACACTTGTAACAACAAAATAGATAGGTTGGGTGGGGATTTCGAACAAACTTGTGGCATTGATAGCACCGTATGAAATGTTTTTTGGATGCCAAGCGCACCCGATTACTTGGGTCTGGCAAGACAGTTCTTTCTAGCTCGTCGAGGTCATGACAAGTAGGTTGCAGTTGTCGGGTAATACTGTTGTTTACATGTGCTTTTTTAACGCAGCAATTATGCTCATTAATGTCATAATGCGTGACAGCTAATTGATAAATATCTTTTTGTTCTAGTTTGGTATTTTCTTTGAAAAAGTGCTTACTTTTATTGGCTCCATAAAGGGCTTTAGGAATGCCATATGGGTTCTTACGTTTACTCAATATTTAACCTGTTTATAATCGTTACTAATAAATGCATTTAGCTACAAAATTTTCACAGCTTGATATACCATCAAGAGACGAAAATTTATCTGATTTTATACATAACGTTCATTGATTTAAAAGTATTAATAGGCTGAATAGCACTAACTTTTGGCAACATTAAATATCGATAAATTAAATTATTAGGTTCTGTATGACTTCAGCTTAGAATGAGGTGTTTCCGATCATTACTATGTCTTTTATGAAGCATGCTTGTTGGTCTTTGAACGCCCATGTTCAAACATCCGCACAATATTATTAGCGTTAATCTACTTACTTGACGTTGTGGTATTTATTAATTAGTTTTTAGCTCGATGACTTAGACCGCAAATCGAGCTAGTTTTTTCATAAGTGTTAAAATTCACAATTTATAGTGGTGCGATCGGAAGGTGAATTTTCGAATCTGCAAACCAATTTAATATCAAAGGTTCTTTTGCATCTTCAATGGTTTCGACGCTGACATCCTTGCCCGTACCCATGTTGACTTGAGCGTGCTCATTTTTATTCACATCCAGTACCAGTGCTAATTTGCTGCCTTTTATTAACTTTCTTGCAGTCATACGAGTATTCACTAACGGGAGCTTGGTTTTTTGGTTTGGTGTAAGCAGTTGGCGTTTTGAGCTGTTATTTGCATAACTTGCTCGACTGCGATAATGGGCCAGATGAAATGTTTGACCGTCAGGCATAAGTTGATAAAGATTAAAGCCAATATCTACGTCCTTTTTGTTAATTGAGATAAATACGTGGCCTGACGGTGCACCAGCGTATTGCATATCTTGCTCAAATTCGTCAGAAACAAATACAACCCCAGTTTCATCAGGCAGTTCTGGTAGTATCACGTTCATATAGTCAATATTATGCTGTACTTTTCTATCAGCAAGGTCAACAACTTGAGTATGCTGCGCAATAGGGTTTGGCTTTTGTTTTAATAAAGACTGGTACTTGCTCTTAGAGGGGTTGCCTAAGTAAAAATCTATACCTTGCTGGTTTAGTTGCTCGTAACTGTCAACGTGGTGCCAAGTATTATTTCCCATCAGTTGGTAGTTAACTTTATTTTTTACAAGATCGGGGACTGGTGCACTATTTAAAACATGGTCAAACCATTCAAATACCACTTTTTCAGTGTCTTTTTGTAACGCGATTGGGTCAAGTTTGTAATTTGTAACATGGCTGTTTGGCACAGCTTGCGCAGTCCAGTGGTCATAGGGGCCAATTAGTAGGCTGTGATTTGCTTTTGGATTATATTTATAGTGCTCGTTCATAAAATGAATAGCGGATATTTGCCCTCCATCAAAATAACCTGTGATTGAGAGCACTGGAATTGTGATGTCAGCAAACTCTTCGCCAAAAGGGACCATGGCTTTGTAGTAACCATCAAAACTCGGGTGCTTTAATAATTTTTGAAACAAGGGGTTTGGGCGTCCTTCAATTTTATCTATATCTTTGAAAGCCCGACCACTGTTAAATAACGTTTTGTTTAAGTTGTTCCAATGATCTCTGTTTGCATACTCACTGTTGTCCATGGTTTTATTATTTGTGACGTGAAATCCCCACTGGTAATTGGCTGTTAAGAATATGTTGTTTTCCATAGGTAAACCAAGGGCTGGGTGTGCTGCAGAATAAGGAGCAATGGCTTTTAATGCAGGATGCTTGTATTTTGCTGCTGCCCACTGGGTAAAGCCATTGTAGCTGCCACCATACATCACCACTTGACCATCACTCCAGCTTTGTTTGCTAATCCAATCTATGATCCTATGTGCGTCTATCCCTTCATTGACCCATGGTTCAATTTTATTTTTACTTAGTCGTTTACCACGGGAATTGACAACAATACCGATATACCCATTTAAAGCAGCATATTTGGCTGTTTTTATATGCCGGCTCTCATCAGCGTAAATCGTAAATTGAAATGCGCTTGTGTATGATTTATCAATATTTTTCGGCCTTACGATGGTCGCTGTGTGTTCAACCCCTTGAGTTGTCGTGATCAAGCGTGAGGGTTCGATAATGAAATCCTTTTGCCACTTTTTTTGAATCAATGGGTGTGCAATGACATAGACGCTTGTCATGATTTTAAGGTCCATAGTGCTCGATGCAAGATGAATTAATTGTTGGGTATTGAGCGTTTTTGTATCCCTTATTTCATTAATAAGATTAGTAAGTTGCTGGCGTTTATTCTTGTAAGTGTTGTTTAGATTATGTTCATATTGAAATAGTGCAGCATAGCTTAATGGGTTTAGTTTGTTCGTGATTAACTGTCTGAGCGTTGAAGGGGAACTCTTTTGAATACTTGCAATGTACCATTTTTGGAATTCGCTGAAGTCTATTCTTGTTTGTTGTTCAGCATAAAGCTGAGCGTTCAATGCTTCGAAGTCTTGTAAAATTAAATTTAAGTTGATCTGTATACTATTTGATTGCTTCGAAACTAATTCAGTTGGTAGTTGTTTAATTAATGGCAGTAATGAGCTAAAAAACAATTCAGAATCAGCAATATGAGTGATATTAATATCATCAGCATATAGTTTTTTCATAAGGCTTGTTGGTAACGAAATATGTTCTTCTACAGCCTGGCCTGGATAAGGTAAGCTCATAGCTAATAAAATGGCGATTAAAGCAATTACTTTCGCAACATTTTTAGATAAAATGCACATTACTGTTTTCCTAATTCTTAATAATCGGAATCAGTTTATTTTGGTTTTTTTTAAAGTATTGATAATAAAATAACTTTTTATGATTTTTTATGCCTGAAAATATTAATCAATAAATACAATCACTTAATAATAATAAAAGAGATGTGATGCATTGGAAAATTGGCGAAATTACGTTTTGTGATCAAACCCTTACTTTAACTTGTGATGATAACAAGACACAGCTTGAGCCTATGGTTTCGGAAGTACTGCGTTTTTTCTGTTCAAACCCAAAAGTGTTGGTGTCTAGAGATGAGTTAATTGAGCAGGTGTGGCAAGGGCGGATCGTAACTGATAATGCAGTTAACCGTGTGATCACAAAATTGAGAAAAGCACTAAAAGATGATCCTAGAAGTCCTAAGTATATTGTTACTTATCCAAAAAAAGGGTATCAATTTATTGCACCTGTCAATACGCTAGAGCATATATCGAGTAGTCAAACACAGATTCAAGGTTTTGGTTTACCAATTGGGGAATATAAAACAGTATTGATGCCGATATCCGGTATTTTTGCTATTATTTTACTCATCGCTTTATACTGTATATTTCACTATAACCAGAAATCAACGATTCAACTTTTAACAGATGTCAACGCGATAACTCGTGAACCTGGCTTAGAGTTAAATCCTCATTTATCTTCTGATGGCAATTTCCTTCTATTCACCGAAGTGAATGATGGGAACATCAGTTTAAAATTAAAAACACTACATACCGAAAATGTTGAAACCATAGAGCATGGACCTGAAACTTGGGAGGGGCCAGGTGTTTGGCGCAAAGATGGTAAGGCATTTATTTATCTCACTACCACTTCAAATAGCTGCCAATATTTCATGAGAAGCTTTGGAAACGGTAAGTTAGGTACACCAGAGCTAATACACAACTGTCGTTCAGGCAGTTATGGGAAAATTATTTTCACTCATGATGAAGATTTACTTATTTTTAATGAGTCTACCTATCCTGGCGGGCCTTTCTATCTATATTCTTTTCAAATATCAAACAGGAAAATAACTAGACTTCGGCAGCCGCTGGCGGGTCTTGGAGGGTACAGTCAGTTCGATTTGCACCCTACAAAAAATAAACTCTTGATCAGCGCAGTTGATAAGCAATTGTCGACTGGACTATATGTAATTGATATAGAGAAAAATGCTTTTTATCAATTGTTTGACAGTGAGGGAGGCGCTGTTTGGGACCACTCAGGCGAACGAATTACTTTGCTTGAAGGCTACCCAGCAAATGAAATTGTGAGTTATGACTTAGAAGGGCAGGATAGAGTAGTTCTTTACTCCAATAGTCATCCGTTATTTGGCTTAAACCGTCATTCTGACGGTCAGGGATACTTGTTTAGCACGGGGGCTCAAGATCGCAATATTACATATTACTCTATGAACAATGCTGTTACACAAACATTGGCAGCGACCTCTGTTGACGAGCGTCTTGCACGATTCTCTTATAACGATAACAGAATTGCGTATATCAGTTTGGCAACGGGAAGTGAGCAAGTGTGGCTATATGAGTTTAATACTCAGCGCAGAGTCATGCTCTCTAAGTTTAACAAAGCACAATATTTTATCGATTTAAAATGGTCATTTGATGGTCGATTTATTTTTGCACTAACGCAGGATGGACTTTTCAAAATATCGTTAAACAGTGGCAGAATTAAACAGCTGAAAATACCACAAGTAGAAATTAGCGGCTTGTCTGTAAAAGATGTTCATACAATAGCATTTAGTCTAAAAGGTGCTGATAAATGGCGAGTACATTATTATGATATTCGTGATGATAAGTTATCGAGTGAAGATCCTAAATGGCAGTTTGTTTCATTCTCAACCATTGCAGAAGATATAATATGGCAAGACGCCCATGGCACATACTTTACCGGTATTGACTTTGCTCTTGTGAAATCTGAAAAAATTCAAGCAATACCATTTGTTGTTCAAAATAGATTTAACTTGCAGAAGCAGGATAATCTATGGCTTTGGCAAAAAGCTAAGTCTCGAAGATATCAGCTATATCAGTATGATGAGCTAGTACAAAAGCAAAAGCTGCTCATCACTTCAGATACCAGCGACTTTGACTGGCAGAACGACAAGCTGTTGTATAACTCGATTTACTATGCTAATTCAGACATTTACTCGATATCTGTAGATAATGTTAAGTAAAATAAGGTGCACTTCAGTAATTGGTGCACCTTCGAACCATCTCTTTTTATATTGAAATGCCCTCAAACTTCTGCGCCCTTATTGATTGTATCTAAAATGTTTGCCAGTCATAGTTACACGTCGCATTAAATGTGAGTAAAGAGGTCGATTCTTGAAACATTGTTTTTTTAGACTAAGTTATATGTAACTCGATAGACTGATTTCTCTCATACAATAATAGCAAGCATAATGATTCAACATGGACGCTACCACTCGTGTTATGTGATTTCACACTAGGTAATAGGTTAGGATAGCCTTCGCTAAGATTGCCTTTTTATGGTGAGAAGCCTTTCTAGACAATGTAAATAAAGTTGCATCACATGAAACTAGATAAAAAACTCTACCTCTCTTTTGGCATAATTGTCATGTTAATGGTCATCTCAAGTGCAGTGACTTGGATGCAAGTTACATCACTATCTGAAGTCACAGAAGAAGTTCACAGTGATGATGTTCCCGCAGCTATTTATTACTTACAGCTGATGGATGAAATCGGTGATATGCATGTTGAGTTACTCGATTATGTTGTTGGCAATGAGAGCAAAAAAGCTGAGTTTTATGACAACTACGATGAATTCATGGATGTATTCAAAAGTTTAAGGCCTCTTGAATCAGCGACAGAATCTGACAGAGCAAAAATGGCAGAGATTGAACGTATTGTTAATGAATTCAAAACTAGAGCAGAAAGAGAAGTGTTCAGTGTTTATGATCCTGTTACGGAAAGGTGGGCTTTTGAGTTTGTTGATAAGCTCGAAAACTCAGTGGGGGCAGAGCTTGAAACATTGCTTGATAGGCTTAAAGAAGAGGAATTCGCTGATGCCTTGAAGACCACAGATATCGTTGAAGCCGTTTCTGATGATTTACCGGGCGTACGTTTATATTTAGAAATGGTCGATGAAAAAGGCGATATGCTTGCATCTCTCACTGAATTTATGACTGGTGAACTAGATGAAAAAGAAGCTTTTGAAGAAGCTTCAAAAAGATTCATCAAGTACTTAGAGCTGTTAAGACCATTAGAGAGAAAGCCCGCTGAAGTCACCAATCTGAACAAAATTAAGCAGTTGCACGATGAGTTATATAAAGAGGCACATGAGGTTTTCAAACGTTTTGACCCAAGTGCAAAATCAAAATCAATTGCTGTTGTGCATGAGCTTGAAGTTGTTTTGTTTGAAAAAATGGAAGCGATTTTAGACAAATCGACAAACGAAGAGAAGGCCGATGCTGAAAGAGCATTGATAAAACTTGATGAAGATATGCGTGGCATGCTAACCATTATTTTTGTTCTTACAACTTTGGCAGCCGTTGGCAGTGGCGTGGTAGCTTTTATTTTAAGTAATTCAATTTCATCAAGAATTACTAATGTTTTAAATGTTGCTACTGAAACAGCAAGGGGTAACTTATCTTTACAGCCGTTGGTTCATGAGGGTAAAGATGAAATTGACGGTTTGGCTAATGCATCAAATGAAATGGTAGAGTCTTTGAGCAATCTAATTCGTAATGTTGAACAGGTGGCTAGCAACGTGGAGTTATCAGGTGAAGACATCGCTGAGATAAATCAAAGAATAGCCAATTTAAGTCAAAGTAGTTCTGAACAATCAACCATTATTGCAGATGAAATTGGCCGAATGAGTGCTACGGTAGCTGAAGTGGCACAGCGAGCCAAAGATGCAGCAGAACACGCTGAAAGTGCCCGTGATTTGGCTGATCAAGGTGGAGGTGTTGTACGACTGACAGTGGATGAAATTACGAATGCAGCAAGCGAAGTACAAAAAACGGCGAGTACTATTACTAGCTTGGGTGATTTAAGTGCGCAAATCGGTGATGTTATTGGAGTAATTGGTAGTATTGCAGAGCAAACGAATTTACTTGCCTTGAACGCAGCTATCGAGGCTGCCAGAGCCGGTGAGCAAGGCCGAGGGTTTGCTGTTGTTGCAGATGAAGTAAGAACACTTGCAGAGCGCACTACAAAAGCCACTGGTGAAGTATCTTCGACAGTGCAAGCCATTCAAGATAAAACACAGGTTGCAGTAAATGCGATGAATGTAAGCGTTGAACAAGTTAACAATAGTGTTGATCTTGCTCAGCAAGCCGGTGGTTCGCTGAATGAAATTGTCAGTGGTGCGCAAGAAATTGCTGGTATGATCCAATCTATTGCTATCGATACTGAAGAGCAAGCAAGGGTAGCAGCTGATATGTCGAAAGAGATTGTAAAAGTAGATGACTCGAGTAAGCGGTCTCTATCTGATACGCAAAATGCTGAAGTTGCTGCAAACAAGTTGAAAGGTCAATCAGCTGAGTTAGTGAGGTTATTAGAAGCGTTTAGGCTTAGCTAGTCTAAACACCAATAAAAAGAAGTTTGTAGAGGTATAGCAAGATTTGAACTTTTAACATACTAATAGTGACTGCTTCACTTTCATTGCAATGTAATTGCTAGGTTTGTAATTAATATAGTTTAATATAAAGCACACCTATAACCCTAGATATAAACAATAGTAAAACCTACTTTCAATATAGCTTCATTTATTTTCACATCTCAGGATTTTCAATTCCATTTCTGGCGGTTATTCCATCACTTTATTTATGTAATTTTGATAATCACTTTGTTTTTGGGTACAATTATTTTTTAATCAATGGAAGGCCTAAAAGGACTTTAAAAGTATGAAAAAATTTAAACATTCATCTATCGCGTTCGCTTTATCAATAGTACTGGCAGGTTGCGGTGGTGGATCTGGAGGTGATGAGCCATCAGCAGCGAGCGTTGCATCTGATACTCTGCAGAATTCAAAAGGCAAAACATTTGCTGAGTTAGAATCAGCTGCGAATTCACTTGTTCAGAGCCGATATACCGGTCAAGAAAGTAAGGCAGAGATAACTCCTGAGCTTGTTCAAAAAGCTTTTGTTTACATGCTCGATGATTCGGCTACCTCATTTACAGATTTTGATTTTCCCAGTATTGAAAATCATGTTAAAAGTGATGGAACAATAAGTGGTACGGAGCGCTGTGCAAATGGTGGTACAGTTAATTATTCTGGTTCTGTAAAGGAATCTGGTGAAGGCGAAATTTCTGCGAAATTTACTAATTGCTCTAATTATTCCAACACGACTATTACAGGCAGTATTACTGTCAAAAGCTCAGTTGACACCAACGAGCTCGGTATTTACTTCGATGCGCTTGAAATGTTCTCCGAGGGTGAGTCGCAAAAGTTAACTGGAAGTTTAAAGGCGGCTCAAAGTGACCTAGGTGTTCATAATGGCTCTGTCAATGTTACTCATAACATTCTTCTCGAGAATCAAAATGGTGATCAAATTGTCTCTCAGCTAAGTGCTAACGATGACTCAATTGATGACAGGACTGACGAGCTAAACTTGTCAGGCACCATTAAGTTTAACAACTCTGGCATTTTGACTGTTAATGCAAAAGATTTAACAGGTTATTCGCCAAGTTTTAGAAGTGGTGAAATTAAGTTTACTGGCAAGAATTCAAGTGCCACTATTTCATTTTCGAACAGTTTTCCTATTTATTATCTAGACACCGACTTAGATAATCAACATGACTTAGGCACATATATCACGAATATTCACGAATTTGTATTTGGTAATCAAACAAATCTTAACCCAGTGCCACTTGATATTATGTCATTACCACCTGCGGCAGATAGCCCTTACTATGCCGGTTACATGCCAGATACGACAATGCCTATCACCGTTGAAGCTGGTAATTATTGGGATGAAGATACACCGATAGAAGACTTGACTGTTAGCTTCGAGTGGTATGTTAATGACGAATTAGTCGAAGGGCAATACACGAATACGCTGCCAGCAGGGATTGCAGTTTTTGGCGATGTATTAGAAGTCGCGATGAAGGTATCTGATGGAGCGAGTTCAGTTCTTAGTTATCGAACGTCAATTACTTTATCAGATGCTCCAAATTTCGTTGAAGTAACGGGTCTTCCGGACGCCATTTCTCCGGATCAGCGTGTTGTGTTTACTGCTAAAGTTGTTGATCCAGACAATAAGCTAGCGGCTCAAACAGATGCATTAATTGCTTCTCCAGAAGGCGTCACAGTTGACGAAAATGGCCAAATAACTTGGACTACGCCATCTGAAATGTTGTTTTCATCTCAGGACTATTTCTTTACTTTTGCAACTGGAGATGAGTCAAATCCGAGTGAGGTGAGTCTTAGCGTTAAAGTTAACTCTCAAAAATCATTACCGATTGCACGCTCAGGTGTCGAAGTTCCTAAAATGCAAAACAATTTCATAATTGATGACTTTGACGGTGACAAAAAGAATGAAATACTTACGACCGATAATTCAAATCGGGTGATGTTAATCACATATAACAATCAAACCCCCGAGCAAAAGTGGTTATATCCTTATTCACTTGCTGAAAATAGCACTATTAAGAGCGTTTTTGCGGCTAATACAGATAACGATTCTGAGAAGGAAATTTATGTTCTTACAGGATCTGGTTTGAGTGTTATTGATGATTTAAATTCAGAAGCTCGCACACTCTTAAGTTTCGAAAAAGAGGCCGTGTCTGGCGCATTTAGAGATATAAATAACGATGGTGTGCCTGAGTTGGCTGTTTTGCTTCAGCATGAAGATAGCTATTATTCAGCAAGAACGCTTGCTGTATATTCTTTAGAAAACCCAGATGAGCCATTATTTGAAACTGTTTTAGACAGCGCAAACATCGTGAGTTTTGGTAATGTCGATACAGACGAAAACGTAGAGCTTATTGTAGACTCAGGTCTAGTATACGATAGCGCAACTTGGGAAAACCAATGGTTAAGTAGCAATGCGTTCGGTGAAAACCACTTTATTCTTGCTGATATCAATGGCGATGGTATTGATGAAATTATTGGCAGTAGCTATGGCGTAACTGTTTATTCCGCAGTTGATAAAGCGCAACTTGCTAGTTTAGATAGTTACAATAATAATTGTAAAATAGCCGCCGCTAATCTAGATAATGATGCAAGTGATGAACTTATTATTGGACAATGCCAATGGGGTAAATTGCATGCCTATAAATATGATAGTGAAAATGCACTTACCGAGCTGTGGAATGCTGATTCGGTAGACAATGATACAGCATCATTTCAGGTAGGTGATAGTGATAATGACGGAAAACTTGAAATCATATGGGGTTCTGGCATTTATGATTCAGGTGCTGATAAGTTAGTCACGGCGGATATCAATAGCGATAGCGTTTCGGTCAGACAAGAGCAAATAGCACCTCAGCTTGATAGCTTTGTATCAGCAGGGTGGGCTGAAGGGGCTGGAAATATTGAAAAAGCCATTTTCTATGTGCCAAATAGCAACTCTGGCTATGATGGTGGACGTGTAGTTCAGATGACAGAAAATGGTGAATTCACCCCATCAGATGAAATTTCAACTAATTGGAATGACGATCAAGCCACAATTACTGCTGACTTTGACAATGACGGTTTTTCAGAGTTATTGCTCCCGAATACAGCACTTTATAGTACATCTTTGGGGGTGATGGACCTTACTACTTATGATATTTCTTATGAGTTGCCAATTGATTCTAATGACAGATTGGTTGGTGTTGATGCTGCTGACATAAATGGTGACAATATTCCTGATGCAATTTATAGCACGCGAAGTAATGTCAAAGTTGTGGATGTAAATAACCAAACTTTACTATCTAGTTTTGTAGTTTCTGGCCAGATAAAAGATTTTAGTCTTGCTGAAAATGATGCTGTAAATATGGTGGTAGCGTCTGATGAATTAACTTTACTCTCATTCTCTAATGGCGGTTTTTCTGAGAAAAGTAAATTAGATCAAAGGTGTACTCAGGTAGAGTATTTTAATTTTGATAGTGATGCTGAGCTAGAAGTTGCATGTTTATATAATGAAGATGAGTATTACTCAGATAGTAACTTATCACTTATAGTGTATGAAGTTAATGGCGATGGGTTCGAGCAGGTGCATAAAAAAGCACTGAATGAAAATGTCATTGATTTTACGGTTTCTCCAGCAACTAAAAACCACCAACAGCTTATATTTGCGACTCAAAGTGTTGATAGTTGGAGCAATGCTACACATTCGAACGTATTATTTACAGACTCTTCTGGTAATAAAATAAGCCGAAGCCCAAATTTACTTGGTAGGCCTTCAAAAGATGCATTAAAGGTTAGATTAGATGAACAAGGGAAGCTCAATTTACTTATTTCTACTTCATCTGCGATGTATCAAGTTCACTAGAGAGGTTGTAGTGTAATCTTAAAGGCGATCGAGTTCTAAATATATAAGCCCTAGCAGAAATGCTAGGGCTTTTTTCTTGATTAAATGCCTGAATTAAACTCCGAAGTGCGACACTCTTTAATATCAAGCAGCCATAACCTTGTTATTTAAAAATAATTGCTGGTTGCTTGAACCCTAAACACTTTCTGGAGGGGTAGTTAAACCTTGATTGAGCGAGCCGAATATTTTCATCTGTTACTTGTCTTAAATCCATACCCTTTTTTACATATTGCCATTTGCGTTTGCGCCTAGCTCCCAAGAGCTTTATAGATACACCGTTGCACGTTGGCACTTCACTTTTTTTGCTATTTCAAAGATTGGAATTCTTGGTTCTTAAAGGGCCGTAACTTGGTATCTTCTTCCCTCGGTCAGCTGCTGATAACTCACAGTAGTAACGCTTGTTTCTTTGGCGAGAAGGACGTGCCACTTTCGGCAGTTTGCTTCCTTCTCTACACCTTTCTATGAGTGTTGCAGTTATTATCTGAAATCAGGTGTATTTAGCCTGAAATGTAGATGCGTAAATTTAGATTAACTTATGAAAAAATCAATATTCGGGAAAAAAACAAAAAATATAAATTTTATCATTATTTTTTATTTTCTTTTGTTTTAAATTAAATTTTTCATAATTTATTATTGTGATTTTTTTGAACTTATACGAGGCTTGCTTTGGATAGGTTTAAATCTATCTTTTTAAGTTTTTTTGATTCAATGTTGTTATATGTGATAACTATAAAAAATATATGAATATAAATAAAGGTGGTAAGGTGTTTGTGGGTCAAATAAGAAATATACAAAGACCTTTCTTAGCTTTAAAAATTTAAGGAGAATTTTATGCTATTAAATAAAAAAACTAAAGTAATTTTCAAGTCTAACGTTGTAAGTTTAAAATCAAAGGACTTACTTGATAAAGTCAGCGGTGGTCGCGGAGGTGGTAGCATCGTACTTGTTGATGAGAATGGACGCATTGTTTGATTCTCATAAAGATATTAACTGAAAGTTAATTTTGTGGAGCTGCTTTACTTTTTGAGTTATAAATTTTAAAGGTTGCGGCTCTTATTATAATCTGTGCTCTTTAATTTAAAAATTTATTTTAAAATTATTTTTGGGGTGGGAGTATATTATTTTTAAAATGTAAAAGCCATTTTTTAATGGAGTTATAAAAGACATATTTTTACCATCATTACCCTCACTTTTACTGTTATTAGCGTTTGCGTTAAAAAATGGTTTTTTGGATCAAACTTTATTCGTGAATTATGCTAGAGCTTGCTCGTTACTCGAAAAGCAATTGGGTGTTGCAAGTTTCATCTGGAGAATTATTAAGAGCTTGTCTAAGCTCCTTATATGAAGTACCTATCCACTTGGGACATCTTTGGCAAATATTGAAATAGACCCGCAAACAATATCAATCACTTGGACATTGTTATGTACTGCGCTGGTGTTACTGATGCAACCTGGGTTCACTTGCTTCGAAAGCGGATTGGTAAGAAGCAAAAACAACATTAATGTTGCTTTGAAAAATGTAGCTGACTTTTGCATCAGTGGTGTATGTTTTTGGCTTATTGGATATGGCCTGATGTATGGAGCAAGTCAAAGTGGCTTATTTGGTACAGAACAGTTCGCTTTAAATAGTTATGATGACCCAAGTGTACTTGCCTTCTTTTTATTTCAAATGATGTTTTGTGGCACTGCTGCAACAATCTTATCAGGTGCTGTTGCTGAGCGAATGCGGTTTTCCGGCTATATAATCTGTTCGTTTCTTACTGCAACTATTTTGTTCCCTATTGTAGGTCATTGGATTTGGCATGGTAAACATTTTACGCAAGCCCCATTAGGTTGGTTATTCGAGCTTGGTTTTATTGATTTCGCTGGCGCTACAGTAGTGCATAGTGTTGGCGGCTGGATAGCATTAGTTGCTCTGATAATCGTAGGGCCAAGATTAGGCCGCTTCACAAGTGAGGGAGAGCCTAAAGAATTGTATTGTCAAAATCTGCCTCTTTCGGCGTTAGGTACTTTTTTACTTTTTATCGGTTGGTTTGGCTTTAATGGAGGGAGCGTTCATACACCTAATTTAGAACTTGCTAGAGTGTTTTCTAACACAGCTCTTTCTGCTTGTGCAGGTGGTGTAAGTGCATTGCTGTTATCATGGAATCTGCACTCTATGCAAGGCATACGCTATGTTCTGAACGGACTACTCGCCGGCTTAGTCGCTATTTCGGCCTGCGCGGATCTGGTGAATTTACCATCAGCTATTGTAATCGGTGCCATAGCTGGTTGCATCAGTGTTTTATTAGGCGATTTATTGGAGAAATTTAAAATAGATGATGTAGTTAGTGCAGTACCTGTTCATCTTGGTGGTGGTATATGGGGGACGTTGGCTGTTGCCTTTTTTGTGCCGATTGAAAAGTTAAAACTTGAAACACACACTGAACAACTTATTGTTCAATTACTTGGTATTTGTGTGAGTGCTGTTTGGGTTTGCGGTATTGGCTTTGTTGCGCTTTGGTTAATCAATTTTTTTCATCCACTTCGAGTTTCAGCACAAACTGAAACGATTGGTTTAAACTTTGGAGAGCATGGTATGAAAGATGAACTAATCGATTTAATGGAGCAATTTGACAAAATTGCCAAAAATGAAAGCAACCCTCAACACCTCAACGTCGATCATGGTTCAAATAATGCCTCTTTATGTATGACTTATAATTATCTTTTAGATCATACTAGTCGACATTTTAAAGCAAGAGAGGATGAACTTTTGCGTCTAGCTAGCTTAGATCCACTAACGGGGATCCCAAATAGGCGAGTGTATGAACAAGCCCTGCGTGATACATTTGAGAGGAGCTGTGAGCAAAAACAGCACTTTTGTTTATTGGTAATCGATATTGATAATTTCAAGCAATATAATGATCATTATGGCCATCAACTTGGTGATTACTGTATACAAAATGTTTGCCAAGCACTATCTAACGGGTTAACGGTAAAGAATGGGCTACTCGCTCGAATTGGCGGTGAAGAGTTTGCCATAATAATGCCAAATACTCGGTTAAAAAATGCAAAAAATGTCGCTCAAAACATATGCCGTGCAGTAAGTGAACTCGAAATTCCACATCGAGCGGCTCAAGGTGAGTTTGTTACTGTGAGTATAGGTGGTACGTGCTGGGACTATACTCGGGAAGTGAACGTCAAACAGTTATTTGATGAAGCAGATAGAGCGCTTTTTCATGCGAAACGTAACGGGCGAAACCAAGTCTTTTTTAGTAGTGATGACGATGCTTTGGGCTAGCAATTAATTATTTAAATTCACGCATACTATCCTTGTAAATATATTTTACATTATCTCTTCTCATTACTCTTATTCTTTTAGATTACAATTGCTTATGCTTGACTGTTTATCATAGTGAAACAAATTGATTTTTATTCATAACCTCATATCTCTTATTTCTTTGAACCTGTAAAGGGTATAACCTATTTAGGAACATTCAATAATAACCAGTAAAAAGCGAAGAAATAAGAAGGCCATTTTTTGATTTTGTTTAAATTATAAACATGGAAACTTGGCCATCTGATATTTCTCTCATTCTTTATAAGAAGAAAGGAAAAAAATGAGAAAGTCTATTATGTTTATGTCGGTTCTATCGGCAATAAGTATTCAATCAGTAGCAGCACATACTCACAGCACCGGTTTTTATGCAGACAAAGAGAGTAATCAAGTAATTACATTTGCTCCTCAGTCTATGAAGCTTAAAGAAATACTAAATACAATTGGCGATAGCCCTTATCCAATTGATAAGGCTGGTCAAGGGCAAGTGTATGTTACAACAAGAAACACACAATCACTGGATATAATTTCAAGTTCAACATTAGAAATAGGGGATGTAATTCCTCTTAGCCATTATCCTCGTTCGGTTACTTATAACAACAGTAAAAAGTTAGCAGCTGTATCAGGAACAAAAAAAGCAGTAACAAGCATTATTGATACAACTACAAATGAGGTTGTTGCAACAGTGGGTAATGAGGCGATTATTACACCAACAGATTTTGGTGGAGGCCTAGCTACTGGCCATCCTTATTGGTTAAGCGACTCTTTGTTTTTAATTTTAGATAGAGCTAGGAGGTCTCTGGAATTATATGAGGTTTCATCTCATCAGGGGGAATATGTTGTTTCTCACAAATTCTCTCTTGCGACGCCAACATCTGTACATCATATATTAGCAGCACCAAATACAAGTGGCTCTGATCAAGATGTATTTTATGCTGTACTAGAAGGGGCCCCTAAACAAGGGATAGCTCCTGGGGTTATGGCATTTGAGCTGTCAGATAAGAAAATCTATCAAAAACAAATTAAGTTGGTCCCAACGTTAGACATAGATGTACAAAAAATGGGGGCGCATCATGCGTCATTTCACCCTGATGGCGTTCACATATACTTAGGCTCAAATGAAGGAAAAACATATGTAATCAATAAGGTATCTATGGAGATTGTATCTATTATAGAAACTGGTACAGGGAATGGACATACAACGATGATCCCAGGTCGAATGTTAGCGGTGTCGACAAATCACACAGACACATTTATGACTGTAATTGATTTAAACACGCATAGTAAAATTGCAAATATTGATGTAAGTCCACCAGCTTCTTCGCCAAGTCGAAAAACACAATCACATACATCGTCTTTTGATCCTCGCAACGATAGGTATTTTTATACTGCCGCCAGTGATGATGGTCGAATTATTGAAATTGACCTTGAAACACTTACTATTTCTCGCGAAATTGATATGCCTGGAAGTTACCCAATACAGGGGACTTATATTTGGTAATATAATAGTTAAAAAGCACTGCCAAATTTAACAGGCAGTGCGTTCTTCACTGTCTAAGCCAGACTTCAAACCAAACTCATTAAATCTAAATTTTATTTAATTTATTCTATTTTATTTTTGTTTTTGACTCTAATGAAAATTAAGTTGAATTTTATTAAAATCACTATTTAAATATGAGGTTGCGTATAGCCAAGGGGTAAACCAGCTTATTTTAGAGGTGAATTAATTAAATCATTAAGTGTGGATAGTGATTAAAATATTTTATTAATGAAGTTGGATAGCGCTGAAATTGAACAAATAGAAAAAATTTCATCAATCGATATAGGAAATAATGATGCCATTTATAGGCTCGATTCAATTGAAAAGAATAGTTCCTCTAAAATAACTGATGAAGTCTATATACCTCAAAAAGATAGTAGTGATCCTAGGTATGAGAAATTAAAAAATAACGAGGTCATAAATTCTGATGCTAAATTAATACAGTTTGAATTGGTATCAGAGCCGGATAATAGGGCATTGAAGTTTGTATTACAGATTCTGGTATAGCCGGCGAACACAATGAGTTTTCAACAACAAGTTTAGACAGCACCCATAACAGTTATGTTGAATTTTGTTATAACGATAGTGCCGATCATGTTACCGCGTTTTTAGGTGTTATTTCTGCAAACGAAAATGAACAAGCCATTGTTGGTATTGTACAAAGTGGCGCTTTTGACCTTTTTATTCAGAAGCTTTCTTTATCTAGTGATAGAGAAAATTCAGAGGTTAGGCGCTCAGACTTAATTTAGTCAATCGAGATTTGTGCCAGTCGAGGGATATACATTATAAATATTTCACTGGCTGATCAGTTTTATTCCAAAGCATTACGAGGTTGTGATTGATAGGGTAATCAGTGCAGGCATTTTAATTATTGCTGAAGCAGGAAATTATGACTCAACAAGCCGACCGGATATTGATGCTCCTTTGTATCCGGCTGCTTATAGAAGCGTGATGTCAGTCGGAGCAGTTGATGAAAATAAGTTGCAAACGAGATTTTCTCCTGTTAACCCAATTCTTGAAATATGTGCACTAGGTAGTAAGACTCTGTCTACTATTGATAGCACTTATAGAGAAATAAACGACTTTTACTATCAAACTAACGAAGGTGTTTTTAAACAATCAAATCGATTTGCTTTTACTAAAGTGAATATCGGGACGACCCCGATGTCATATAAATCTAGACTTGAGCCTGCGTGTTTTCAAAGTTTGAGCTTGGAAACTTTTCATACTAATTTTATCAGCTGACTTTCAATGACTCTAAAGGGTATAGCTAAGTTAGATACTGCAACAAAAGCCTTTAAAGAATCAGGAGGAAATGCGCTTTTCACATACTTCGATATACCCGTTATGTTGATTACGGGGCATCATGAATTTGGCTACGCCACCTTTATCGTACTGCATTTCAGACAATAAATATTTCAGGTAAGATTGATTGTTATAGGTAATAGTCATTCAGATAGGCTAAATAAATTTGTGACCTACTTGTTTTTAATATTCTGACTAATTGGCATACGTATCTAAATATTTCATTACACTGTATTGGCTTAGACACCACTCTTGTGTTCCGCACAACCATCGAATTAGTTCCTCGATTAATGGGGACTTGAAACTTCAGCTATACTATACCAGCTAGTTTGTTTATAAATCATTGGCGTAAAACTGTGTTGGTAATATGTGTATGCGATTTATTAAGGTTACACTCTATCTATGTATGTGTTGGCTATTTTTGTCAAACACATACGCATCAAACAAAACAGATGTAATCTCTATTCCTTTAAATAACTGGATGAGCCAGCGAGTACTTTCTCATGCTTTAGGCAATATTATTGAGGGCTACGGCTATACAGTCACATATCATGATATGCCTGCAAGCGATCAATGGGGCGCGATGCAAAAAGGTTTAGTTCACTTTCAAATTGAAATTTGGCAACAGTCAATGTCGGGCCAGTATAATAGGATGGTCGCTAATAACATGATAGTAGATTTAGGCGTACATAGTGTCGTTGTACGTGAGGAGTGGTGGTACCCTAAATATGTAGAAGAGTTGTGCCCTGGTTTACCAGACTGGCAGGCACTTAATAAGTGTTCAAAGCTGTTTTCTAAAGACTCTGATCCGTCAAAAGGGGTGTTTTATACTATTGATTGGAATTATCAAGATGCCGATCTGATCAGAGCATTGGACATGAATTTTACGATTGAAAGGTTGCAAAATGAAGAAGCTCTTTGGCAAAAACTTGAAGAGGCTTGGTTAAATAAAAAGCCCATAATACTGATCAATTGGACGCCAAATTGGACTGATTTACATATTCCTGGTCGTTTTGTCGAGTTTCCGACTTATTCTATAGAGTGTGAAACTGATGTCAGTTGGGGTATAAACCCAAACCTGTTGCATGATTGTGGTAACCCCAAAAAAGGGTGGTTAAGAAAAGCTGGGTGGCCACAGTTAGAAAAGTCATATCCATGTGTTTATGATTTGATAAAAAAAATTGATTTTTCGCAAAGAATGATAGCGGACGCTGCATCTTTTGCCGTTTTTGATGGTAATAGTGAGGCTAAAGCTGCAAAGCGATGGGCCATTAAGTACCGTAATGATATTGCCAAGTGGGTGGATACCTCGTGTTCTACACAATAGATATCACATAGCTATATTTTTCATAAAATCAATAGATTATCAAAGTTGGTATATAGTTTAATAAGTCGTTAACTGATTACTAGTTGTGGTGTGCCATTATCGCTTACGCATTTGTAATATGCAGTTTGCACTGAACGAGGATTGTAATGCTCTTCACTCCAAGCAACTTTTCCTTGTTTATAACATAGTACATAAGTAGATGTACGGGCTTGTGCAGATGAATACGCTGAGCACATCATAAAGGTTAGCAGTGTCAGTAAAAACGACTTTATCATTATTCTTATCTCTATTATTCAGTAAATTTAAATCTGTAGAGCATTCTTGAACATATTTGCACTTTTGTAAATCTTTTGTTTTGAAAATGAGTATTTTAATTATAATTTTTAAATTTTTGCGAGTTGCTATGTGGTCTTAACAGGCTATGCAGCTTTTAAATTGCGTGGTTAGTGTAATTGTTAACTAAACAGCCCCAAATAAATGTTGAGGCTGGTTTTAGTGATTTGATTACAGTAGAAAGGTTAGCTTAGTGCCATATTACCAGCCATGATCACCAGTAATGCGGCAAATATTTTCTTTACAGTAGATACTGGTAGATGGTTAGTTGCTTTTGCGCCTAATGGTGCAGTAAACCAAGATGTGCATACGATACCAAGTAATGCTGGTAAATACACAAACCCTAAAAATCCATCGTCAACGCTAAAGTGATTTACTCCTGAGCTGATATAACCTACAGAGCCAAACAAAGCTATTACTATGCCACACGTAGATGAACAACCTATTGCTTTTTTCATGTTAACAGAAAAATATGTAAGTAAGGGCACAAGTAAAGCGCCACCGCCAATACCAATCATGGCAGACAATCCGCCTGTGATGGTTGTGAAAATGGTTAAAATGCCTTTATTTGGCATTAGACGCTTTTCGTTTTCTTCGCGTTTATTACTGCTATAGAGCATTTTAAGAGCAATCAGCGTAACACATAAAGCAAATACCCCTTTCACTACTTCCTCTGGCAGTAAGGAAGCCATAAAGCCGCTGAGTAAAGCACCAAACGCGACGCCTGTCATGATCCAAGGTGCCAATTCCCATGGCACATTTCCATTTTTATGATGTGCAAGTGCTGAGGAAGTCGATGTAAATAATATCGACGCAAGTGAGGTTGCTATGGCCGCTATAACAACTTGGTTAGGTGGTAGTATTTCAAACTGAAGTAAAATAATACTCAAAATTGGTACTATCACCAACCCGCCCCCGATACCAAGCAAACCAGCGAGGAAGCCAACACCACTGCCAAGCAATGCGCAGTATAGGATCAACAAAAGCAATTCACTCATTCAACTTATCTCTTATTATAATTTAGGTTGCAATACTACAGCATTGAAATGGGGCTAGCATCTCGTATTTTTAGAATTGAAAATACGTATTTTCAATCGAAAATTTCATAATGTGACGTCTAAAGCTAATTTAAATCAATGGTTTATATGGCTATAGGTATTGGTTTTATGATGTATTAATTTTTCTCATGTCCAATTTGAATTAATAACATTTTTAAATTTTTAGCTATAAGAGTATAAATAACTCATCGCATAGCTCTAGACGTCTAAAAGTCCAAAGGTATTAAATCTTAAATTCACCATTGGGTCGTATTTAAGGAGGATAAGCCGCAGCTTGAAATAAAAAGCCCGATAGAGCGAGACATAAATTTAGGGTCACCTAACCAATTTGGATGTAAGAACACTATGAGCAAAGAATTCACATTTACAATCAAAAGCCTCCGTTTAGACGAAAATTATCACCCTGCAAATAGCACGCGTATTACGACTAACTTCGCAAATTTAGCAAGAGGTGAAAGCCGCCAAGCTAATCTGCGTAACGCATTGAAGATGATTGATAACAGTTTTAATGCGCTGGCACATTGGGACAATGCGCAGGGCGACCGCTATTCAGTAGAGCTTGAAATTGTCTCTGTGGATATTGATGTGGATGGCGGTGGAGAAACGTTTCCTTCTATCGAGGTATTAAAAACGTATGTCATAGATAATAAGACTGGCGAGCGTATAGAGGGAATTGTTGGTAACAACTTTTCATCCTATGTACGAGATTACGATTTCAGCGTTAGACTGCTTGCTTACAATAAAGATAAGCCACAGTTCAGTATTCCTGAAGACTTCGGTGATTTGCACGGAAAGCTGTTTCAATATTTCGTGAATTCTGAGGCGTATAAGCAAAACTTTAAAAAGCCACCTGTGATTTGTTTAAGTGTTTCAGATAATAAAACATATCACAGAACTGACAATCAACATCCAGTGTTGGGCTTTGAATACTTGCCAAATGAGTCGTCATTAACTGAGCAGTACTTTAAAAAAATGGGCTTACAGGTACGTTATTTCATGCCGCCAAACAGCGCTGCACCATTTGCATTTTACTTCTTCGGTGACTTGCTAAATGATTACTCAAACTTGGAGCTTATCAGCACAATCAGTACGATGGGTACATTCCAAAGAATTTATCGCCCAGAAATTTATAATGCCAATGCCATCGCTGGTGCTGTTTATAAGCCAAACTTGAAAAACTTAGATCACTCGCTCACACAGATTGTGTATGACCGGGAAGAGCGTAGTCGCCTTGCGATTGAGCAGGGTAAATTTGCTGAAGAGCACTTTATTAAACCGTACCAAACTATCCTTGAGCAGTGGTCAGCGAATTACGCTTAGTAGGGACTTGACTAGGTAAGAGCAAACGCATCAGCCCTAGTACTTTAATAAGTCAAACGAAAGAATGGTTCTTTCGTTTGACGATATCAGTGATTAAAGTGCTTCTAAAATTACTTCTGCTTTACTGACTTCAAATGTTTTTGGTGCTTCAACATTTAGTTGGGTTACAACACCGTTCTCGACAACCATCGCATAGCGTTGTGAGCGCACGCCACCAAAAGTCTCAGTATCCATTTCAAGGCCTAATGCTTTGGTAAAGCTTGCATCGCCATCGCCCAACATTAATAGCGCTTCAGCATTGTGTGCTTCGCCCCAAGCCTTCATAACAAAAGCATCGTTGACTGATACACAAATAATGCTATCAACGCCTTTTGCTTTAATTTTATCAGCAAGTGCGACGAAACCCGGTAAATGCGAAGCAGAACAGGTTGGTGTGAAAGCACCAGGTACAGCAAAAACCACTACTTTTTTATTTGCAAAAAGCGCATCTGATGTATGGTTTTGCATACCATCAGCAGTAAGTTCTGTTAATACCGACTCAGGAATGCGTTGTCCTTGTTCAATCATTGTTTTTTCTCTATTAGATTAAGATGTTTGCAAGTGTAGTATGTAAAAGCAAAGATAAAAACCGATAATGTGAAGGGTTATTTAAGCAGCCTAGTAATTGATTTTTATAGGCTGCTTAAATTATCAGCAAATAGGGTGGAGGCTACTGCTTTTGCATATATGCGTCGTTGTGCACGTTTGCGGCACGACCCGACGGATCCGCATTGTTCTCAAAGCTTGCATCCCAAGCAAGTGCTTCAGGCGTAGAACACGCAACAGATTTGCCATGAGGCACACATTTAGCTGCGGCATCTCCCGGGAAATGCTCTTCGAAGATGGTTCTATAGAAGTACGCTTCTTTACTGTCGGGCGTATTAATTGGGAAACGATAATGTGCATTCGCTATATCTTGATCAGACACTTGTGCCTCAGCGTAATCACGTAACGAGTCAATCCAAGAATACCCAACGCCATCTGAGAATTGCTCTTTTTGACGCCAAAGCACATCATCAGGGATATAACCATCAAAGCCTTCGCGGATCACATGTTTTTCAATACGGCCATCCTTACACATCTTATATTCAGGATTGGTACGCATGGCGATATCTACAAACTCTTTATCCAAAAAAGGTACTCTTGCTTCAACACCCCAAGCGGCCATAGATTTGTTCGCACGCAGGCAATCAAACATGTGTAACTTTGATACTTTACGGTTAAGCTCTTCGTGGAACTCTTTACTGTTCGGTGCTTTGTGGAAATACAAATAGCCACCAAATAGCTCGTCCGCCCCCTCACCAGATAACACCATTTTGATCCCCATGGCTTTGATATACCTTGCCATTAAATACATGGGCGTGGATGCACGAATAGTCGTTACATCGTATGTTTCCAGATGATATACAACTTCTTTAAGCGCATCTAAACCTTGTTGTACTGTAAAATGAATAGGGTGGTGAACGGTACCAATTTGGTCAGCAACTTTTTGTGCTGCGGCTAAATCTGGCGATCCCTTAAGACCAATAGAGAAAGAGTGCAATTTGGGCCACCATGCATCACTGGCATCATTGTCTTCAATTCGTTTAGCGGCATATTGTTGAGTAATTGCAGAGATAACAGATGAGTCTAAGCCACCAGATAAAAGTACGCCATAAGGCACGTCACACATCAGTTGTCTTTTAACAGCTGCTTCTAAGCCATTTTTAACATCGAGTGCACTTGCTGGGTTATCCTTGACGGCATCATAGTTTTGCCAGTCACGTTGATAGTATTTGTGATACGTGCCTTCTTTTGAATATAAGTAATGACCGGGAGGAAACTCTTCTATTTGATTACAAATTGGCGTTAGGGCTTTCATTTCACTGGCAACATAAAAATTACCGTGTTGGTCGCGACCGGTATACAGTGGAATTATCCCTATATGATCTCGACCAATAAGATAAGCGTCTTGCTCTTCGTCATACAAACAAAAAGCAAAAATACCGTTCAAATCATCTAAAAACTCTGGTCCTTTTTGCTTGTATAGTGCCAGAATAACCTCACAGTCAGACTTAGTTTGAAATTCGAATGGGGCTTCTAATTGCTCAGCCAGTGCTTTGTGGTTATAGATTTCACCATTGACTGCTAAAACATGGGTTTTCTCTGGGTTATAAAGAGGTTGTGCACCACTGGCGACACCGACGATAGCAAGTCGTTCGTGTACTAAAATAGCTTTGTCGCTTGAATATACCCCTGACCAGTCTGGTCCTCGGTGTCTAAGTTTTTTAGACATTTCTATTGCTTGTGCTCTGAGCTTATCAGCTGAGCCTTGAATTTCTAATACACCAAATATTGAACACATAGTACCCTCATTCCTGTTACGACACCCAGCTGTTATGCACTGACTTGGTGGCTTATCACTGCGATATATTGTTATTTTTTATAAAGCTTAAACTATAACTAACAGAAAACTTTGGCTAAGTCACACAGAAAATTTTAAACATAAAAGAAGGAAATAGAGGGACGTTTTGGTGCATTTCTGCACCAAAATAAAGCAAGGTCTTAGTGGGTTGTGCCAGCTGCAATGGCTAAGTCTTGGTCGTGAGCCAAAGCAGACGCAATCATGGCTTTTAGTGCTGCAATGACAGTAGACTCCGCCATACTTGGTGCACCACCATGGTGCACTGCTTGTTCAGGCAAATATGGAATATGTATAAATCCACCTTTCAAATTAGCCTTGTGTGTTTCGATATAGTGGCATAATCCATACATCACATGATTACACACATAGGTGCCAGCGGTATTTGAAATACTGGCGGGAATGTGCGCTTCATGTAAATCCCAGAGCATCTGTTTGATCGGCAGCTTGGCAAATACTGCCGCCGGACCGTCTTTAATAACAGGTGTATCTATTGGCTGGTGGCCTGCATTGTCTTTTATCCTTGCATCGTTGATATTGATGGCAATACGCTCGATGGTGATGTCACTTCTGCCGCCAGCTTGACCGACACATAAAACGAGATTTGGCTCATGCAGCGCGATACTGTTGTAAAGAGACTCAAGGGATGTATCAAATTCACAAGGAAGTTCACGTGTCACCACCATGTGGCCTTCAATTATTAACCCTTCTAGTTTTTGTACGGCTTGCCATGATGGGTTTATCTCTTCGCCACCAAAAGGTTCAAAACCAGTAATTAATACCGTCGGGTGATTCGGTTTAGTCATTAAATATTACCCCGTACATTAAGAAAATATTGATGATGAGTAGAGCGATCGCAGTCGGAATTTGTACTTTGATCACTTGGTATTTATCTTTTAAATCAAGCAGCGCTGCAGGCACGATGTTAAAGTTTGCGGCCATTGGCGTCATCAGCGTACCGCAGTATCCCGAGTACATGCCAATCGCTACCAGAGGTGCTGGACTTGCACCGTGTCCCTGAATTAAAAATGGTACGGCGATACCTGCGGTCATTACCGGAAATGCAGCAAACGCGTTACCCATAACCATGGTAAACAGTGCCATACCAACACAATAAAGCACAACCAGCATAAAGCGATTATCTGGCGAAATAAACATAGTGACAATATCTTGGATCGCAGTGCCGGTGTTCGCTACAATAAATACGCCACCAAGCATGGCCAACATTTGCGGCAAAATAGCAGCCCAACCGATGGAGTCCACAAGGCGTCTAGACTCGCCAATTGCTTGAATTGGGCTACCAGAGGTGAACTTCCATGCCACCAACAAAGCGCCACCACAAGCGAGTGTTAATGACGCCAAAGTTAGGTGATTTTGGTCAAATAAGTAGGTACCACCTAGGTTAATGCCGCCTAAGAATAAGGTACAAATTACCGTAATGATTGGAATGAGTACAGCTGGAATAAATAACTTGTTGCCGATTGATTTTGCACTTTGGTCGAGTTCTTCATCACTTGGGGTGTAATAAGTGCCCATGGAGACTTTGCCCATGCCTGCAAGCAGGGCGATGATGATGACACTCACACCAACCCATTGGTATGTTAGTGTTTCGCCAATGAGGGCAATTGATAGATCGCCAAATAAAAATACGTTACCAAACAACATCCAAAATAGGGCGGTGGTGTAGCGTTTGGGGTGTCCTTTATCTTGAAGTGTTTTGACAACGAGGAATAGTACTAAAAAGCCGATCAGCAAATAAATATTTTCAATGGAAAGTAATGCCGGTGCCTCAGCCTGTGATGAATGATTTACTGCGCTCATGCTGGTTCCTCTGACGTTGCTGATTTGTTTTGTGCTTCTTGTTGTCTGATTTCAGCAATTTTGTTGCAAATCTTGGCTTCAAGTCGAGCAAGGCGGAATAAATGCACGATAAGCGCGAAAATAGCAGTCGGGATAGCCCACAAGCCGATGTGCAGTGGTTCAATACCTGCAATGCCATTTTCTTTCAAAAACGCATCCATCAGTAATACTGCGCCAAAGGCGATAAAAATATCTTCGCCAAAAAATACCGCAATGTTATCGCAGGCAGCAGAGTGTGCACTGATCATATCTTTCACTTCTTTTGGCAGTTTTCCATGCTGGTTTGCAGCTGCACCCAACGCCATGGGAGCGAGCAGTGGACGTACAGTTTGTGCCTGACCTGCGAGGCTTAATAGCCCAAGCGCTGCGGACGATTCACGCACGACAAAGTACATACCTAATATTCTGGCAGTGGTTGCGCCTTTAATGTTAGCAATCCAATTTTTAGCACGGTTTTGCAAGCCATAGCGCTCTAAAATAGCAATCACGGGTAAGATGAGTAAGAAGCTGGCAAGTTGCCTTGAATTCATAAACTTTTCGCCAAAGGTGGCAAGTAATTCAGAAAAGTTGAGGTCTACTGCCCACCCTGTAATGAGACCGGCTGCGGTGACCACCAATAATGGGTTGAATCGCAGGGCAAAGCCCAATACGACAACCAATATCCCCGTTAATGGGAGTAAGTTTAGTTCTGTCATGAGTTTTTCTTATTGTGATGTTGTACAGCAATTTCTAGCTGTGCTAAGTGTTGTAATTGTTGTGTTGTCGCTTCTAAGGCCTGTGATCTATCCACGACGACAAAATTGCAAGTTTGACCTGCACTAAGTTGACTTAACAGTCTTAGGTCCGCCTCAATGACTTGACCAATGATTGGATAACCCCCCGTCGTTTGACAGTCATTTAAAAGCACAATGGGTTCACCGTTTGGCGGTAATTGTATTGTGCCAGGGCAAACCCCCTGGCTTGCAATACTCAAGTCATGAGTCAGGTCTATATCGTTTGATAATCTAACCCCCATACGATTGCTTTGCGGTAATACTTGCCAACTCTTTTCGAACACGCATTGCTGCTTGTCTTTTGCCAGTAAGTCTATGTGCGGTCCAGCAATGATACGTATTGTATCGGTATATTCAGGCAAAGCCGCGCCAATAGAGTTAAGTACTGAGTTGGGTACATAATCCAGTTCTTCACCATCGCTTAATGCTTTACCGCTTAAACCACCAAACCCTGCTTGTATGTCTGTAGAGCAGGAATTCATGACACAGGGCAGTGAAGAGAAGCCATTTTGAATCGCAAAATATGCTCTGAGTCCTGTTTTGCTCGTTGAAAATGTTAAAATATCGCCTTCATTAGCATGATAACGCCAGCCAGCGGTTATTGGTTGTCCAGATAGCTTTGCACCAAGGTCTGCACCTGTGATAGCAAAGTTTGTTGGCTTATTAAACTTAAACTGACACAAACCCACAGTTATCTCGAGAACAGGGGTTTCTTTTGGGTTACTTAGTAATATATTGGCACTTTTAGCTGCTAATTGATCTAATACACCGGACTGGGAAACACCCAAGTGTCTAAAGCCCATTCTTCCTAAATCTTGTATACATGTTTGAATACCAGATTTTAAGATTGTTAGCATATGCCCTCCGTGCTTGGTAAAAATTTCACCACATCTCCAGGTTGTAAAATACTGGGTGAATCTAAATTATGATTGAATAATACGGTGTCTGTGTGACCAATCAATCTCCAACCACCAGGGGATTCGCTCGGGTACACAGCGGTTAAGTCTTGTGCGATGGCCACAGAGCCTTTTGGTACATGGGTTCTTGGTGACTCTAGCCTTGGCAAGTGCAATTTAGGGTGTAAATCTCCAAGGTAGGCGAAGCCGGGCAAAAACCCCAAAAACTTCACTTGATAGCTGCATTGGCTATGCAGTTCAACAACTTGTGATTGTGACAAACCAGTCAAAGAGGCAACTGATTGAAGGTCTGGCCCGTAATGCTTGCCATAATGTGTCAAAATTGTATGGACAGTTGGCTCAAATGATTCTGGCTCAATGTTTTGCCAGGCATCTTGCATTTTATCTAACCAGTATTCTGGATCTTGAGAGTGCATCAAATAGCCAGTGATTGTGGTTTTTGCTGGGACTATATCAATAAAGACTTTTTGTTCGCGCATCCACGCGTGTAGCGCGAAAAGCTTGTTTTGTTGATACTGAGATAGGTTACCTTGCGTGATCTCTAAAACGAGTGCACGCTCGCCTAGAATGTAGATCTTGTTGTTATTCATTACGTTGTCTTTATTATATTTTGCAACACGATTTTCTTATTATTTTAGCGTTGTCATATCATGTTAATATGCATGTTTAATATACATATTTATGGTGTGCGAGGCTACACAATTAGAAATAACAAAAAAGGCCATGCAATTGCATGGCCTTTTCTTAAAGTCGATTAGTTACCGCTTAATAGCCATTCACTCAGAATTCGTACGCCGTAACCTGTACCACCTGCTGGTACTTCATCTTTGGTTTTCTTAGAGATTGCATTACCTGCAATATCAAGGTGTACCCAACGCGTGTCACCAACAAATTGTTGTAGGAAAGTTGCAGCAGTTGTCGCACCTGGACCGTATGAGCCAACATTTGTCATATCTGCAATATCAGACTTAAGTGCATCTTTATAGCCTAGTGGTAAACGCCATACTTGCTCGTTAACAGTTTGGCCAGCGATGGTGAACTCTTTAACTAGTTCATCGTCTTCTGAGAAGATAGCTGAGTAGTCATTGCCAACTGCGCGGATTTTTGAACCTGTTAATGTCGCTAGGTCAACCATGATTTCTGGTTTGTAGAACTCACGTGCGTACCATAAAGCGTCACTTAGAATTAAACGACCTTCAGCGTCTGTGTTTAGTACTTCAACACTTAGGCCTTCAGCTGTGCGAAGTACATCACCTGGAGCGAAAGAATTTTCTGATACCATGTTTGCAGCCATAGGCATAACAGCAACCACGTTTACGTCTGCTTTTGCTTTAGCCATAGCCTGAACGGTACCAAGCACTGCAGCAGCACCGGCCATGTCAACTTTCATTAACGCAATAGACTTACCAGTTTTAACGTTATAACCGCCAGAATCAAATGTAATACCTTTACCAACTAATGCGATAGGTGTGTCGTTGTTACCTTTGTAGTGTGCGATAACTAGGCGTGAACCTTGTGCACTACCACGACCTACAGCTTCTAGTGCGCCCATGCCTAGTTCTTTAATTTCAGCAGGCTCTAGTACTTTTACTTCTACACCATATTGCTCTAGCTCTTTGGCAGCGTTTGCAAAATCAACAGGCGTCATTTCAGACGCAATTTCTGATGTTAAGTCACGCGCTAAGAATACACCAGATTGAATGTGCTCTAGGGTGATATATTCCTTAGCTGCTTTACGCTTGCTGTCAACATCGATGCTGTAACTTACATTAAAAGTGTTTGGCTCTTTTTTGTAAACTTCAAAAGTGTGGTCACGAAGGTTAATACCATGTGCTAATTGAGCTGCAAGTTGTGAGTTATTGATTTCACCGTCAAAGTCTTCAAAAGCAACTGCAACACTGGCTGATTTCTTGTCTTCTAACTTGGCATGTAAGTTACCGCCAAGTTTTGTCATTTTGCTTGCGTTTAGTTCGTCTTCTTTACCAAGACCAACCACAATAATGCGTTTATAGTCAGAGGAAACTGGCGCTAGTACTTCAACTGTTTTTCCAAATTTACCTTGGAAGTCTTCACTTTCTAATGCTCTGTTTAATTGCGCTCTAGTCGGTTTGTCTAGAAATTTGAAAGCCGCTTTTTTGTCTTCAGCTTTAAATACAACTAAAGAGTCTGCGTTATCAAGCGTAGAAGTGAATTGGATATCTGCAGCGTTTACAGAAACTGATGCACCAAGTGCGACAGCGATCGCTGAAAGGCGAGAGATAAAAGACATGTTTATAATCCTCTGGATATTGCGTGGCAACGTTTTACCTTATTTTACAATACATATTAATCTAATGTCGTTGAACCGCTCGTATTGTAGGTTAAGTTGCAATTGCAAAGAGCAGATAGTGAGTGTGGCAATCAGTTTTCACATGTGCGCACAGACTTAAAAGTTAGTTAAAAAATGTGTTTTTTATTCACAAAATTACTAGATAAACCAGTTACAGCGCAGTTTTTAGACCCAAGGTTTTATCAATACTATCCAAAAATTTGAAATTGTTTTATTCAAAGCACGGTCCCAATGATTAGACGATTACGATAGGAGCATCTAAGTGAAAAGGCAGATTACCTTTACTTTGTTACTGGGTTTATGTTCGGCTTTTAGCTATGGCGCCGATATGCCAAAGCCTGAAATGGAAAATGCGAGTGTGAATATTAAAACGCTTATTCTTGGCTCTGGTTGCTTTTGGGGACCAGAAAAGCGCTATGAAGCCATGAAAGGTGTGATTGATGCAGAGTCTGGTTATGCCGATGGTCGTGGTTTTAAAGCGACCTACAAAAATATTACCAGTCCTCGCAGACGTTTTGATGAGAACAATTATGCAGAAGTGGTAAAAGTTACCTACAACGCTAATTTGATTTCTACAGAGTCTTTGATCAAATCATACTTCGAAAGTCATGATCCTACGCAAAAGAACCGCCAAGGGAATGACGTAGGCACGCAATATCGGTCTATTATTTTGTTTGATACCGATGAACAAGCCAAGCAAGCCCATGAGTTAAAAGCGCGCTACCAATTGTTATTACAAAAAGCAGGTTATGGCGATATTCAGACTAAAATAAAGCCCCTTGAACGATTTTATTCCGCAGAAGAGTATCATCAAAATTATCTCGCGAAAAATCCCAATGGTTACTGCCCAGATCATAGTACTGGGGTGACGTTTGAAAAAAAAGAAGCAAATATTGTTGAGAACGACGCTTTAAAAAGAGGTAAGCACATAATAGTGTTGGATTCTCGCAGCTATTGTCCGTATTGTGAAAAGTTGAAAAGCACTGTGCTGAACGATTATCAAGGTTCTATACCTCTTCATTATAGATATGCCGACCAATTACAAGGTATTGACATTATGTCGGCTACTTGGGCAACACCGACTATCTTACTTATTGAAAATGGTAAAGAGGTTGCTGGTTATCAGGGCTTTATGAATAGAGAAACCTTTTACAAAGTGCTCGGCGCTTTTAAGCTCGGTGACACAGAAGCCTATAAGATTGCGTTTCAAAAAGGCACTGAGAGACCGTTTTGTAAGCAATACGATATTTTCAAAAATACAGGAGAAGGTGTGTTTGTCGATAAGCTCAGTGGCGCGCCTTTGTTTGATACAAAGGATAGATTTAATTCAGGTACTGGTTGGTTATCGTTTAAATATCCAGTAAAAGACAGCGTGACATATCATCAAGATTTAAGTTATGGCATGGTCAGAACTGAAATACGTTCTAAATCTACTGGTATTCATTTAGGTCACGTATTTGAAAACGAAGGACCAAACGGCACGGATAGATACTGTATTAATGCTAATGTTTTGGATTTTATTCCAAGTAATGAGAGCTAGCAGTATTTAAGCTTAGCATTGATAAGGTTTTTTAAGGTAAAATACGATACGAGCAGTCAAAGCACATTGCTAACGTTTTGACTGCTTATATTTTGTTCGCTTTAATCTGAACCACCATCACCAGAGGAGCCGACAGCATTTCCCTCCATAAAACTACCTGAGTCGATTGGTGACATATCCCCGTTAAAAAACGAATCAGATATTTCTTCTCGCATACTTTTATAATCACATACTTCACCGCGATCACTGTGCCATTTATCGAACTGTTTCATACTGGTATACAAAGCATGAGCGTAGCAAATATGTCTCCAGTTATAGCCTTCATCATGAATAGTCTTTTCAACTTGTCCAGTAGTATAGGTTTTACTCTTACCGTATCTGCGAGCAAGATCTTTACCAAGAGTAGATATGTAACTGCTGATTGCTTTTTTCTTTTTATATTTCGCGAAAAACATCATCTTTCCTTTAAAACGATAGAGAATGTAGAATTTTTATATTACAGGACAAATAGTACAGCACCTAATCGGATCTTAACTCTAATAGGGTTTGGAATGACTAAAGGTGAGTAGAGTAAACTTGAAGTTTATGCTGATGGTTTCTAAGGCTTGCAAACCGGTGAGGTGAAAAATGCATATAACTCGATAAATGCAGCTACAATCGCTGTGTAATAAAAGTACATAAATATAGACTATCAAGATATATTTAATTGGTTTTAACTGCTTCTCGATTGCTCCTTTGAATACACTACATGTTCAACATGCAGTGTTAAATCAAAATATTTCACAGAGGCTTTATTCTGTCCAGTAGATACTTGAACATTCAGCAGCAATTGAGCCTTTAAAATCCCAATTTCTAACTATATAGTGTTCGCTGCTTTTCTTTGCCCCATCAAGATATTCTCTATTGAGAGCAGGCATGTTACACGCTATTAATAGTGATTCTATCACTAAAATTTTGTCTTTATCATAGATCTCATTTTCATCAATATAACAGCGGCCAAACCTGACCGTTAAGTTACAATGCGACCAAAAGCGGCCTCTAAAATGTTCTTTTAAGCGCAGCCCAAAGCCGCGTGCATTATTTTCTGTGGGAGCGGTTTGTCCGATGTAAAGTAGTACATCTCTGCCGTATATAGGGTGTTCACCATAAATTTGATAGACACCGTGAGAATTAATAATATCTGGTGGCACATCCTCTGACAGAAAGTGTTCGAGAGTCTCGCGGTTACAACTTACTTCAAAAGGACCTTTCCATAAGATATCGACTTCGTTATAAAATTTATTATTCATATTTCCAACCCAATGAAACAATAAAATGGCGTTTTACATGAATGTCTAAATTTTTATTTAAAAAATTCATATCAGTATTCTTTTTAAATTAGTGGTAACTGGTGTATTCAATGAAGTAACAAGCTTTTTACGTGTTATCTGCAATCGACAGTAGGTCTTTATTACTCCACTCAAGATATGCAAGGCCAGTGACAAAAAAGCCTTCTAAGCTGATAAATACTAACCCGATCATGCTAGCAGTTTGCTTGTAAAACACAACGAGTGCACAACATAGTGCGGCCCATACAATGTTTGAAAATATAAGTAAGGTAATTAACCGAGCTTGTCTATTTTTAGAAAAAGCGAGCGACAATGCATAAACGCCGTAACAGATATTCATTGTCGCTAAAAACAGTATCAAGGATGCAGGTAAGTTATATAGATGGCTAAACCAATTGTTTAAAAGTAGTAAAAGAATGCCTACAACTAAACCAGCGCTGCCATCTAAGTGAAGAATATTTTCCATTTTAAAATGACTCATCCGTAAAGCTTTTCCTTAATATAAGCTGATGTGCTAAGTGCGCAGTAAGTAATCAGTTTTTTGCTTGTAAATTTTCCAAACTATAATGTACTCAGAAAATGATTAATTATCGACTTTTTAATTCTAGGTGCTGTTTCTTGGCTAAACCCATGACCAGTTTTATATGAGTTATGCACTACTTTATGTTGGAACTGCCTATTTTTTAAGTACAACTCAATGTCCTTTGCCATTTGGTAGGAAGGCCAAATTTGATCGTTTTCTGCTGAAATCAATAAAATTGGACCGTTGATATTCTCAAACTTAAATAAAGATTTTTTCACTAGAATTTCGTCATCTAACGCAGCGTTAAACCTGTTTAATAATGTTGCATTTGAATCTAAGCCCAGAGCTAATGCCGGGATGTCTTTACCATCCATTGTCCATGCAGACTTAGGCATAGTTAAACCATTCCAAGCAACTTTACTTGGTGTAGTCACGACGACAGATTTAATTCTTAAGTCTAAGCTAGCAAGTAAGAATGCAGCTTCAGAGCCTCTAGAACCGCCAACCACCCCAATTTTTGAGCTATCTATTGATGGGTGAGTGTCAAGATAATTTATTGCATCGATAAAATACTCCATTGGGATCTGATCTAACGTTTGCGGAATGCCTTTGTCTTTAAAATAAGCTAAACCAAGCACCGCTATACCATGGGGGGCAATCATTTCACCATTTGCATTGCCAGTGCCTAAGCCTCCTTCAGAACCGCCGAAAGCTATCACAGCAGGTACTTTACCTTTTACCCTTGGTAGATATAAATTAGCGACCAAGCCATTATGATCTACCTTATTTATGTCATATTGATGGTCTTGTGCTTTTAACAAAGCGGGCATCAGGGAAAATATGAGATATAAAGAGAGTAGAAATTTATGCATATTGTTTCCTTGTTGTTTTAGACCCTTTAGTACATTTTAATTAGTATATTTTTGTAAAAATTGGTTTAGTATTTCACCGACCAGTTTTGGTGATTCTTGATGAGAGGAATGAGCTGTCAGCGGTATATTGGCAAAACTACAATTTGATATTCTTGTTTTGAGTGCGACCGCTTCATCTAATGAGAATAAAAAGTCGTTGTCTCCGCGCATGACCAGAGTAGGACACTTGATAGTTTCGACGGCAATATCTGGGTAACCCGATGCTGTTGTATCAAGCCATACATCTTTCACTGTATGCAACAGTTTTGAAAAATTCGGTTCTGGATTGTTCTCTTCGTAATATGCAACTTCATTAGCAAATTGCGATAGCCAATCATCTTTATTTAAAGCGCTTAACAATTCTATGGAAGGGTCATTTGGCTTAAGTCGCCATTGTGCTCCAAGTGTAACTAAGCAATTTACTCTGTCAGGCTCGCGTGCTGCCAGCCGATAAGCCACAATACCTCCGTCAATAAAACCAAAAATTGAATACTGACCGACGTCTAGATGATTAAGTAGTGCTTGAATATCTTTTTGATATTGCAGGTAGCTAAGAGACTGTTCACCTAAAAGTGATTTACCATGTCCTCTAAAGTCTACACGGATAACTTGATAGTTCGAGGCGACATAGGGGGAAATACTGTTTAGTTCATCCATTGAACCTAGGCCCGCCATGTAGCATCAATAATGGTTTACCTTTTGGGTTTCCCGAGACATCAAAATAGAGGCTCATATTATCGATGTTTATATATCCGTTTTTATTTTTCATGAGATTTCTCAATAAGTTTGTTAAAAGCAGGTGCCATTTTGATACTGGATAATAGAGAATATTTTGATTGAGTTGCATTCATACTCGTTCGCGGAGTTATTATTGGCGCAGTATGATGATTCAACTCCTAACACACAGTCTGCAGATAACAGCTTAGGACAGACATCATTCGCTTCACCTTTTACAAAATATGTTTGACTGTTGCTAGGTTGTATTACAGAGAATACGACCCCAAAGTTACCCCTTGCCAATGGGCCACATTCATAGGGTTTGACCTTAACTGTTTGCACAAAGCTACAAGAGGGCAACAGTACTGTGATTATAAGGAAGGTGACTCTTCTTATCATTTTTTCATCTCTTAATTCAATTTCACGGTAGCAGCATTGTGTTTGATTATTTACTTTGTAAAACTGATATAGCTCATTATATGACTCAAATTCGTTTAGCCGCTTTGCGAATACTGGAGAATAGGCCCATTCTTCGAAGAAATGGGTCAAGTCTTGTTTTGAATTGCGTTTAACAAATTGAATAAATTGCTCTGTGGTTGCCCCAGTTGCATAAAATGTTCGATAAAAGCCACCTATAATGTGATTGAACTCATTTTTACCAACAAGATCATAGAGTAAGTGGAAAAATATCATGCCTACTGTATAGGAATTTAGATTTTTTTCCGTGATCAATAAATGGGCTTTGACTATATGATTCCTTTATTGTGATTTAATTTTAGGAAATGATGTCAACCTTCGGCTCTCATATCGTGACAGCCGATAATCAAATTACTGACTTTAAAATGTACAATAATTTTATGGAGAAAACAGTGATATGAATCAAGTGATTAAATCAATTCAGTCTGCTCCAATTTGTATGATTGAGGTAATTTATTAGATAGTGTTGTTTTTCAATATGAGATAAAGGTTAAGTTTTGCAGATCGAGCATAAAGATTTTTTGCTGCCAACAAAGAAATGAAGGTCAGATAAAAATAAGATGCTAAGTTTGTTTATGTGTCATTTGTATTAAAAGCGAATATTAAGAATTTGGCTTTTTACTCAAGCTAGTTACCATGCCAACAGCTGAACCAAGTATTAGCCCAAGCCCTAAGTTATCAGTGAATTCTCCAAAAATTATTCCTATACCTGCACCTAAAGCGATACACAAACCCATATTGTTATTTTTGGTCGTCATTTTTCTTTTGTTTGCCATTTTTGTTTATCTTGAAGGTAGTGGTTGAGCTTTGGTTGATAATAAAGCGTAAATCAGAATGTTAGAAGGAAACTAAATATAGTGACGTTTGTCAACTTTGCTTATATTACACAAACGATTTTACTGTGTTGAAAGAAAAAACCACTTTATTTAACATAACATTCTAGTGTTTTGTTTTATATGAACAAATTAATTTATTAGAACATCCCATACCATTATATGTAATAAAAACCATTCTCATTACATTTAAGCTGTGCAATGATGTTCCTATTATGTTTATAATCCCGCATCCCAAATACTCTCATTACTAAGGACAGGAGCATAAGTTTGTACGCGTTTCTGATGGTGCTATTAATAAGTACTGGTGCAATTTTTTTATATTTGTCTAATAGACACCAAAGATTATTAAAAAAGCCGCTCTCTAAGGCATATCAAAAAGTAGGCTATGGATTGTTTGCCATAGCAATTTTGGTAGGGGTTTTTAATTTTGTTGGCTCGGCAGGTGTATTCATTTGGATCTTAATTCTAATGGTCGCTTTATTTTGTTTCCCGTTTATTGCGCTATTTATTAAAAGGAATTGAGCATGTCAAAAACAGACAAAATCCAACCACATTGGTGGAGTAAAACTTTAGCAGGGGTGTTCGCAGGTTTTTTCTTAGCACTTGGCCTTGTTGGGATTTTTGCATGGCTTGGCCCGACTGGTCTTACAGAGCAAATTACGCCAGAGCAAAGATCCTGGAAAACACAATTTAATATGTGGATGATCGCACCTTTGTGGTGTTTGATCTTGAGCTTTGTTTATATGTTTAAAACTGGCAAACAAGCTTGGTTGTATCTTGGCAGTGGTGCTGTTTTATCAATTGCAATTGTCTATGCATTAAGGAGTTACCTATGAAAATTAGGTCAGATATTTTAAGGACATACCAAAGCCTGCATACCTGGACAGGTATCACAGCCGGTTTGTTACTATTCATAGGCTTTTTTGCTGGTGCGCTTACCATGTTTAGCTCTGCAATTAACGATTGGGCAACACCGCCAGAGTATCAATTACCTCAGGTAAAGACGGATGAGCATGATGTTCTACTACAACAGGTTTTGTCTTCAAGCCCTGAAGCACTCAAAGGAGTAACTGTCAGTTTTGAAGAAAGCAGTTCTCCAATATCATGGTACGGACACGGCTCAGCACGTGGCTTTTCGATGGATGATCAAGTATGGCATGCAACCCTAAATGAACAGGGCGACATGATCACTGAACTTCGCCATGTTAATGAGCTGTCTATGCTGGTGGACTACTTACATCGTTCAGCAGGGATTATGGGTGAACTTGGTCATGATCAAGCGGGAGTGTATGTGCTTGGCATTGCAGCATTTTTATATTTTATTGCCCTTGTGTCTGGAGTAGTTTTTTTACTACCCAGTTTAGTCAAAAGTTTTTTTGCCCTGAGAAAAGAAAAAGGTGCAAACCGTTTTTGGTTAGACTCACATAACCTTGTTGGTATTGCGAGTTTACCGTTTCATATTATTATCGCAGTAACCGTCATTGTTTTTTCTTTTCATGATTTATTTTACGGCGGCCTGAGTCAAGTTTACGGTGATAAACCAATGTTTGGTGGCGGT
The DNA here is from genome assembly GCF_030125375.1 of Pseudoalteromonas umbrosa. Classification (GTDB taxonomy): domain Bacteria; phylum Pseudomonadota; class Gammaproteobacteria; order Enterobacterales; family Alteromonadaceae; genus Pseudoalteromonas; species Pseudoalteromonas umbrosa. Next base: position 952,038 of record NZ_JASJUU010000001.1, read on the forward strand.
GAAGCGCATGAAGAGGTTAAGTATGAATTAAAAGATCTGCCATCTTTAAATCAAATTAAGCAAGCAGCATTAATTTATGCACCTGGTTATGAGGTAAAAAGCATTAGTTTGAGCCGTTTAAAATCTGAACACCCATCTACTACGGTGATGATTATTAGTGATCGTACTTTAATGCGTGGCCCACACAATGATTATGTGTTTATGAACCCTTTTACATTAGAAGTTGACTCTAGCAGTGTAACGAATGAAACTGGGCAACAAGGGATTTGGGGGGCTGTTGTAACAAGCTTTTTTGGACTGCATTTTGGGAGTTATGGCGGTGAACTCGGTCGTTGGCTTTATTTTGTGATGGGTTTAGGCGGCGCATTCTTATTCTACAGTGGAAACCTAATATGGCTTGAAAAAAGACGTAAAAAGCAAACACTAGAACAAAGCCGTTCAAGTCATTTCATGGCTAATTTAACCATAGGTGTTACGCTTGGCTGCGCCATTGGACTCGCAGGAGTCTTCGCTTCCAGTAAGTGGCTAAGCTTGGCTGATTGGAACATCAATATTGCTTACATGTGGATTTATTACACCTTGTTCCTTGGCACAATGGCGAGTGCTTTTATTTTAGGTGCAGCAAGATTTAGTATCCTTGGTTTGAAACTGTTTATCGTCTTGTGTTTGGCAGTACCACTTAACTCCTTGATTGCTATTGTTTTGCCTTCAATTGGTATTTGGGGGCCTGATTCACTTGCAGATCTAGGTGTTGAGTTGGGCATAGTTGGGTTTGCAATGGCTGCTTTATTTGCATTGAAACACGTTAAGAATCGTGTTTACCAAGGTGAAGAAAACAGTATTTGGTACTGCCCAACAGTCAGTAAAAATCAAAAGGCGGTGAGATTAGTTTAACGTAACAATTTAAAAGGGCGGTCGTCTCCTGACATTTATGTATCTAGTACTGAGCCAAGCGACACTTGGTTCCGCCCATGTTGCTTGGCAAAATACAGTGCCATATCTGACTGCTTGACAAGTTGATGTGGCTCTAAATCCACCCCCCAACGTGTGGCGATTCCAATGCTGACCGTTAATTTGATGACGGAGTTTTCAAATCTTACTAAAGATGCTTCTGTGTGCTTCCTTACTTGCTCAGCTAGTTCGAACGCATCCCCTTCATTGCATTCAGGTAATAATATACAAAACTCTTCACCGCCATAGCGCGCTATTACATCACCAGCTCGTGTACAGGTATTTTTTAGCACATCGGCAATGTGTGCAATGCATTTATCTCCACATTGGTGTCCATAGGTATCGTTTATTTTTTTAAAGTGATCAATATCAATCATTAGTAAACTAACCGAATGACCAAAACGTTTTGCCCTCAAACATTCTGTATTTAGTGCGTCGTTGAGGCTGCGTCTATTAAAAATTTGCGTAAGCTCATCGATACGTGAAATATGTTTAAGCTTATCATAAGCCGTTTGAAGCTCTTTAGTTCTATTAATCACTTCTGACTCTAGTCGCTGATTTGCTTTGCGAATTTCGGTCATGCTACGAGCTTGCGCGACAAAGCGTTTTCTGCGCTCGGAGTTTATTCTTTCAGCCATTGCAAACGACAAACATGCTACTTCTATCGATGTGCCAATGGTTAATGCATGTTCTGTAAACCAGTTATTTGGTAAAAAATTAAGTTTGTTTGCCGCTAAAATAAGGCCGCCACATAAAGCGGCGTTCCATGCTAGAGAGTAATATGTAGAAAAATGCGTGCCTTCAAACAATTTAACGGTTCTGGTGATGACACCCCAAGCACATGCGACAGACGCATACAAAATAATAACACGGATCATAGTACCGTAAGTAAAGTACATGGATGCAAACAACAAACATATACCAATTAATGAAATGACTAAGCAACCTCGATACAAAATCAGGCTATTTTTTTGTAACTCTAATAGTTTGATAATAAAGAAAGTACCAGCTAGTACAGCTGCGACAAGAAAAAACAAAATAGATTGATCGTTCCACCACAGGCTTTCTTGCCATAAATACCGAAAAGCGAGACCTGATAGACTAAAGTAGAATGCTATGATGGCAGACACATATACAACATAATAGAGGAACGTCTCATCTTTGAGTGAAACGTACATGAAGATGTTGTATATCACCATAATGCTCATCAAACCAAAATAAATGCCTAAAAAAAGCGTATTTAATTGATCGGTTTCGTAAAACTCTGCTTGTTCCCAAAGCCTAATAGGCAATTGTACAGCGCTAGTAGACTCTACCTGAATATAAAGGGATAGTGGTCCATTGACTTCTTTTTTTATCGGTAAAATAAAGTTGTGATGCTTAATCAAGCGGTCATTAAAGCGCTGTTTGTCACCAAGTTTAGCGTAGCTAAGCACATCATCTTCCTGCATCAAATAAAGTTTCAAACTGTCTAACACGGGGTAGGCGATTTCAATAAGGTATGTTCGGTTGTTGTTTGGTAATACAAAATCAACTTTTACCCAAAACGTTTGGTCAGTGTAACCGAGATTAAAGTTGTTTACGCTATTGGTACTCCAGTGATTTTGGGGCAATGAGAGCACATCAACGATGCCAAAATTATTATCGCTTAAATATTGGCTGCCTGCACTTAAATTCGTGTACTTGCCGTTCGTGAGCGTAAGATCAGACTCAGCTGCATTAAGATATTGTGTGTAACAAAACAGCAATACGAATAAAATTTTCACAAGCGATAGTTTTTATGTTGACTCTCACTAAAGCTTAGAAGTGTATGGTCTAATGAGCAAAGATATAAAAAGAACACATCATACAATTTTTATGTGTGTATCATTTGTAACTTCGCAGTAAGAAGGGAAACTAAATCAACAGGACTAAGATGTTCATTATTCAAGCCATAAATTAGCGTCATGAAATAACAATCCATCATTGCTGTGGCTTTGACTTCATCATATTTATGACCTTCAAAAAGCATATGTTTAAACTCAGTAAGCTGGTCTTCAAAAAAGGCGCTATGCCACATTAAATCTTGTAAAAGCGCTTTGCTGAAAGGGCGGTTTTCGCAGTAAAAACGATATAAAAACTTAGCATAGTGCCTAAGACGTAATCGAGGACTTGTCTGTTCATTCTCTCGATGGGCTGTTTTCAGTACTTCATCAATACGTTGGTGCATTGCCAACTTTAAAATATCGATTTTATTAGGAAAGTGGCTAAACACCGTGCCTGTCGCAACAGAAGCTTGCGTTGCTATTTGTCTAGTTGTGGTTTCAGCATAGCCGTGTTCTTGAAATAAATTCCAGCTTACGTCTAGTATCTTTTGAGCTGTGATTTCTCTTTTTTTCATATTAAATCAACGTTTTGAGTACATAGGCAAGCTTATCATAAATCACGACAAATGTAACAATCTTATCTATAGTATTGACAAAATTGAGCGCGCTCATTAAATTAATTGAGCGCGCTCAATTTACTGGAGGTGTTTCATGCTATCGCGAATCATTGGTTATATTTTATTTGTCCCATTTATTGCTTTTTACAGTTATGTCCTAGGTCCTGTACTTAAGTTAATCCTCATCCCTGGGGGATTGCTACTATTTGTATGTATTTTTGGTCCAAAAGAGTTTTCTATACATTGGCGTGCTGCTTTTCGTAAACAACCGAATAAGCTAAAGTCTGTTACTGACAGGCAGGTTGTTGGCTAGCCTGTTTTTAAAAGTACATTCTTTGCAATGAGTTATCTTGGCAATTAAAAAACCGCGAGCTGCGGTTTTTTAGTTATTGGTACTCGCTTTAACCTATCACTCGGGTATAATACGCATGATTTCGGCGCAACCCCTTTAGCGCTGTAGTAAGTATCGTTTAATTTAGAATTGAGGATTTATTATGACGGTTGGCATTATCATGGGCTCTAAGTCGGATTGGCCTACAATGCAACATGCGGCAGATATGTTAGATAAGTTTGGCATTGAGTATGAAACGAAGGTGGTTTCGGCGCATCGTACTCCTCAATTATTGGCCGATTATGCATCATCGGCTGCTGATCGCGGCATCAAGGTTATCATCGCAGGTGCAGGCGGTGCAGCACATTTACCGGGCATGGCAGCTGCGTTTACTAGTTTGCCTGTACTAGGTGTTCCAGTTAAATCTAAGACGCTAAATGGCGTTGATTCTTTACTTTCTATTTGTCAGATGCCAAAAGGTGTTGCTGTAGGTACACTGGCAATTGGTGATGCTGGTGCTGCAAATGCTGGTTTGCTAGCTGCTCAAATCCTAGGTTGCCAACAACCAGAGATTTTTGAGAAAGTAGAAGCGTTCAGAAAAGCACAGACTGAAACAATTCTAGCTAACCCTAATCCTGCTGAGTAACATGAAGGTATTAGTTCTAGGCGCGGGTCAATTAGCCCGCATGATGAGCCTAGCTTCTACACACTTGGGAATTAGTGTTTTGGCTTACGATGTAGGCTCTAAGCAAGTTATTAACCCAGTGACTTTTGAAGTAAAATCAACCACGCTCGAACAAGAAGTAGAACAATCTTACGCGATTACAGCTGAGTTTGAACACATCCCTGAAGATGTTTTAAATATCTGCCAACAAAGCGGTAAGTTCTTTCCAGGCGCTGAGTCCATCGCAACAGGTGGTGATCGTAGTAAAGAAAAAGCCTTGTTAGACAATGCACATGTCCCTTGTGCTCCCTATGCTTTGATAACAGAAAAACAGGCATTTATTAACGCAATAGATGAACTAGGCTTACCCCTAGTGATTAAAACTTGTCAGGCAGGCTATGACGGCAAAGGGCAATGGCGCTTGAAAACGCCCGATGATGCCGAACAAATATGGTCTGAAATGAAAGACTTTTTGGACTCTGGCACTGAGGCTGCACCTCACTCCATTATTGCAGAAAAGATGATCCCATTTGATAGGGAAGTTTCTATTATAGGTGTTCGAGCTAGAGATGGTCAGTGCAAGGTTTACCCTTTGACTGAAAATCAGCACACCAATGGTGTTTTAACTTTATCTATTGCTGGTAAAGAAAAAGCAGCAATACAAGCACAAGCCGAATCTGCCTTTGAGAAACTAGCGACAGAGTTAAATTATGTTGGCGTTTTGGCTATTGAGTTTTTCGATGTAGGTGGTCAACTGCTTGTCAATGAAATTGCGCCTCGAGTGCATAACTCAGGACATTGGACTCAACAGGGGGCACATACTAGCCAATTCGAAAATCACATGCGTGCAATTACAGGTTTACCAGTTGGTTCGACGAAACTGGTTAGGCCAACCGCTATGATTAACGTACTTGGACAGCCTTCAATACCTTATACTGTGCTTGGCGTACAAAACTGTACTAGTCATTGGTATGGTAAAGAGTCAAAACCAGGCCGAAAAATGGGTCATATAAATGTGTCAGCAGATAACCTGCATGAACTTGGAGAGAGGCTAGCTGAGCTTGCTGAGTTACTCCCAGAAGATGATTATCCGGGTGTCAGCGTTACAAGCCACGCCTTGATTTTAAACTAAAAAAAGCCGAGCAGTAGCTCGGTTTTTTATTGTATTCAGTCTTTATTAAGCTCTATCATGGCCAAGATTAACCTGAATTACCTCAAAGCCCTATACCTGCTCTGCTTTTTAGCGTGTATTAGTCCAATTGTTGGTTCTGCTACAGCATTATTTATGGGTATTACTTTTGCGCTTTTACTTGGTAATCCGTTAGAGATTCAAAGTGCAAATTTATCGAAGTTACTGCTCAAAATTTCAGTTATTGGATTGGGTTTTAACGTTGATATTATGCAAGTACTTGAAGTAGGGCGCAGCTCAATTGTTCTAACTATTGTTAGTATTACCGCAATTATTGGTCTGGGCGAAATTCTCACTCAGCTTTTTCGATTAAATAAAAATACTGGCACACTAATTTCATTTGGTACAGCTATTTGCGGTGGTAGTGCAATAGCGGCGATGGCTCCAGTGATTAAGGCGAAACAAGACGAAATTGCTGTTGCTTTAGCAATTGTATTTTCGCTCAATGCTGTTGGTTTATTAATATTTCCATGGCTTGGGCACTATTTTGAATTAAGTCAGAGTCAGTTTGCAATGTGGAGTGCGCTAGCAATTCATGATACGAGTAGTGTCGTTGGCGCAGCAGCTGCTTATGGCCCGGTTGCACTTGCTATGGCAACCACGATTAAGCTGACTCGTGCGATGTGGATAGTTCCCTATACTGCGTTAGCAGGTGTATTCTGGCGCTCAGAGGAGCGTGCAAGCATTCCATTATTTATTGTTGGTTTTTTGTTTGCCGCAGGTATCAATACGTGGGTCCCTGAACTTAAGATGGTATGGCAACTAGGCTATGAGGGGGCAAAATCGCTATTGGTGGGTACTTTGTTTTTGATTGGTTCGGGAATATCGAAAAAAGTATTGCAACAATGTGGTTGGCAACCTTTCATTATGGCGCTGATTTTATGGGCAATTGTGAGTGCAGTCATACTAATATTAATTCTTGATGGATTTATTAAATAAATTTACTAAATTTTTTTGAACCTTTTAAAATTGCGCTAGTCTGAATATTTGAGGCTTGGATATGCCTCATTTCATATTCGTTGTCTATCAACGACTATGTGAGCGCAGAGAGTATTTGGCCAGTAGCTTTACTGGCCTTTTTTTACCCTCCATTGTTGCTGTTTTGTGAACACACCTGCAAACAAGCTAAAAACTTTGTTTATTGGTCTTAAACCTATCGAATAATGTTCTATCTTTTGTTTAAATTGCGCCGATTTAATTCTTAAAAGAAGAGCTCTAATGAAAAAATCCCTATTGAGCATTGCCGTTGCAGGATTACTGCTAACGGGTTGTCAAACAACAAGTCAACAATCTGAACTTGAAGGTGTGAATAACACGAAAAAAGCGGCAGTTCAAAACGTACAAACACCACTTGACTTTGGTAGCGAAAATATCACGCTTGAGCAAGCTATGGCGGATCCAGATTGGATTAGTCGTTCACCAGAAGATGCTTATTGGGGTGCTGACAGCAATACTATTTACTTTGATCAAAAACAGGTTGGTAATCAGCTAAGAGACACTTTTTCAATAAATAGTAAAGGAACACTGCCAGTTTCTTTGTCAAACTTACACAAAATTGGTAGTGATGAAGCTATATACTCTTCAGATGGCAAGTTTCAAGCTTACACATTCCAAGACAATATTTTTGTTAAAAAGGTAGCAACGCAAGAGGTTAAGCAATTAACCCGTACGAGCGCAAAAGAAGAAATCATACAGTTTATGTTATCTGGTGAACTAGCATTTAAAGTTGGCCATACAATATTTTCAGTTGATGTGACTACAGGTCTAACTAAAGAGTTAGTTAAAATCAACAAAGGTAATAAGCCAGTTGGTACGCAAGAACCAAGTACTTATATTGCGAAAGAACAGCACAAACTTATAGACTATGTCGCTCTTACACACAAAAATGCGTTAGATACAGAAACTCGACAAGCTAATATTGAGTCTGAAAATAACTCTATTGCAAATCAACAACTATATATCGGTGAAGGTTACGAACTTGTAGAATCAAGCATTTCGCCAAAGGGTGATAAGTTAATTGTTGTTGTTAGCAAAGCGCATATGGTTTCTCAAGAAACGAAAAAAGACATCATGCCAAATTATATTGGGCAAGATGGAAATATTGACCCAGTTCAAGCGCGAAGCCGTGTAGCAGACAATAAACCTGTAGAAGTCGAAGTGAGATATTTTGATCTGAAAACAGGCGAGCAAAAAGACATTGGCTTTGAAACCCTGCCGGGCTTTGACGAAGATGTTTTAGCTGATGTGAAAAGAGAGAATGCACAAGAAAAAGGTGAAACTTATAAGTCTAAGAAATCACCTCGTTCTATCAAGCTTATGCTAGATTGGTACTGGACTCAATCTCCTATTCAATGGAACACTAAAGGTGATCAAGTTGCATTGATGTTCAAAGCTTGGGACAACAAAGACCGTTGGATTGCAACGCTAGACTTTGACAAAGGTGAACTTGAGCCGCAGCATAGGCTACATGACAAAGCTTGGGTTAACTATGCATATAATGACTTTGGTTGGCTTAATAACGAAGATACGTTATTTTTCTTGTCTGAAGAGACCGGGTATAGCCATTTATATGTTAAGCCGATTGATGGAAAAGCAAAGCAACTTACATCTGGTAAATTTGTAGTATCTGAGCCAAAGCTAACTCGTGATAACAGTAAGTTTTTCTTTAAAGCGAACGTAGATCACCCTGGCATTTATGAGATTTACACCGTTGATGTAAACACAAAAGAAAAATCAGCAATTACTGATTTGAATGGTTTAACCGACTACTCACTGAGCCCTGACGAGTCAAAAGTTTTACTTAAGCACTCCAAAATAATGATGCCTACGGAGCTTTACGTTGCGGATGCTAAGCCTAACGCTCAGCCAAAGCGTCTAACCAATACGGTTTCTGACGAGTTCTTAAATAAAAAACTGATTGCACCTAAGATTGTTGCTGTGCCATCTAGCCACACAGACGCACCGATTTATGCGAAAGTTTATTATCCAGCTGATTATACGCCAGGTGAAACAGGTAAAAAGCGCAAAGCGGTTATCTTTAACCATGGTGCAGGCTACCTTCAAAACTCACATATGGGTTGGTCGGTTTATTTCCGCGAGTTTATGTTCCACTCACTACTAGCAAGTGAAGGTTATGTGGTGATGGATATGGATTATCGTGCGTCGAAAGGTTATGGCCGCGACTGGCGTACAGCCATTTATCGTCAAATGGGTACGCCAGAGATCCAAGATTTAGCCGATGGCGTTAAGTGGATGAGCGAGCATGCTAACGTCGACGCAGGTTCTGTGGGCACATACGGTGGTTCATATGGCGGCTTTATGACGTTTATGGCATTGTTCACACAGCCTGAGCTGTTCCAAGCAGGTGCAGCGCTTCGTCCGGTTACTGATTGGGCATACTATAATGACCCATATACGTCTAACATTTTGAACAGGCCTGATGTAGATCCAATTGCATATAAAAGAAGTTCACCAATCTACTTTGCTGAAGGTTTAAATAAACCTCTGTTAATCAATGCGCCAATGATTGACGATAATGTGTTTTTCCAAGATGTTGTTCGATTAGTGCAGCGTTTCATTGAACTTGAAAAAGAGAACTTTGAAACTGCAATTTACCCAGTGGAACCACACGGTTTTGTTCAACCCTCAAGCTGGTTAGATGAATACCGTCGTATATACAAATTATTTAAAGAGAACCTTTAATAACGACAAAAAAGGCCAGCATCATGCTGGCCTTTTCATTTTAAAATGTACGCTGTTACTTCGTTTCGGATTTATTAAGCCCTAAACTTTGTGTAAATAAAGGAATAGCTAGCACAAGCCCGCCTAAAGCACCAATAAGGTGTGATTCAATTGCAACGCGAGAGTCAATTAAGTTACCTACATCAGTACTCGGTCCTGCATATTGTTCCCAAGCCAATTTACCTACAATACCCAAGAATAAAAGAATACCTGTAGGTTCTTTTACTTGAATATCTTTTAGTGCACCCCAAACAATAATTCCATGTAGCAATCCGCTTAATCCGGTGTATACTCTGATGTCTGGACAAAATAGCCAAATGCCTAACCCAGTCCAAAGCCCTAGTAATAATACATGAGCAAAATAGCGTTTTATTGATGTGTGTTCTGCGTGCAGTACCCAAATAAACAAAATACCGACTAGGTTCAAACCTAAATGTGTCCAATTGGTATGAATATATTGGCTACTCCAAATTCGCCATACTTGACCATCAGTGATCAATTGACGGTGAAATTCAAGTGTATCTCGCATATCGAATGCCATTAATAAAGTGGCAATTATCGCTAATACCAATGGCGGTACGATATACTGAGGGCTTACAGGAAGGTTGAAACCAAGCATGCTATGTCTACAATAATAAAGGTATTTTTACATATTGTGCCTGTTAACTTTTATGATGCCAACGAAGATCGAAAATAAATAATGAATACATTCAAATTAAAGTCCTCATTGCTAGCATTGGTGCTCGCATCTAGTTTACCCGCTGTAGCGGACCAAGCTGAATCTAAAAAGCGAGAAGCAAGAGAACCTGAAGCAGCTACTGGCCTGACCTTAAAAAAAGAAAAAATAGCTAAAAAGTATATGATTGTCGCTGCTAATCCACATGCAAGCAAAGCAGGCCAGTTAATGCTTCAACAAGGGGGCAGCGCAATTGATGCGGCAATCGCTGCTCAGTTAGTTTTAACGCTTGTAGAACCGCAATCATCTGGTATTGGTGGTGGCGCATTCATTCTTCATTATGATAAAAGCAATGATTATCTCACGACATTTGATGGTCGTGAGACTGCACCGAAAAAAGCAGACCATACGCTCTTTTTAGACAAAGAGGGTAAACCGGTTAGGTGGATTGAAGCGGTTGTTGGCGGCCGTTCTGTTGGTGTACCTGGTATTATTCACTCTATGAAGCAAGCACACGATAAGTATGGTGTCTTAAAGTGGAAGCAGTTGTTCAAACCTGCTATTGACCTGGCAAATAACGGTTTTAAAGTATCTCCTAGACTTCACATGTTGCTTAAAAAAGAGTTTAACCCAGGTCTAACTAAACTTTCTCCAGCGAAGGAGTATTTCTATCCAAATGGAAAAGCGCTTGAAATTGGCTCTTTAGTTAAGAACCCCGCATTAGCCAAAATCTACAAAGAAATTGCAGAATACGGACCTAAAGCATTTTATGAAGGTAAATATGCTGAAGATATGGTTAAAGCGGTGCAAAACGCTGAAATTGCGCCGGGCCATTTATCTTTGTCTGACCTTGCTAATTACCAAAGTAAAGAGCGTCATCCAGTTTGCACTTCATATCATGACTATAAAGTGTGTTCGATGGCACCACCGAGTAGCGGCGGGCTAACAGTACTGCAAATACTGAAGTTGCTAGAAGGCAAAAAACTAGCACAGTACAACCCAAATGATCCGCAAGCTGTGCATTTGTTTACACAGGCATCAAGGTTGGCATTCGCTGACCGTAATTTTTATATCGCAGATCCAGATTTTGTAGATGTACCGACTCAGGGCTTGTTGAATCCAGTTTATTTAAACTCCAGAGCAAAATTAATTGGGGAAAGAGATAATCAAGAAATGCCTGTGGGAGATCCATCAATGGGCAAATTATCTTATGCTCAGGATGACAGTTATGAACTTCCATCAACTACGCACTTGTCAATTGTAGACAGTAAAGGCAATGCTGTTTCTATGACGAGCTCTATTGAAATGGGTTTTGGCTCAACGGTTATGGTGAACGGGTATTTATTAAACAATCAACTGACTGACTTCTCACTCTCACCAAAAGTTGGTGGGAAATGGGTTGCTAATCGTGTTGAACCAAATAAGCGCCCTAGAAGCTCTATGGCCCCAGTTATGGTATTTAATAAAGATGGCAGTTTAAAGTTGGTTGTCGGCTCTCCAGGTGGAAGCCGAATTATTAACTACGTCGCTCAAACGGTGATTGGTGTTCTTGATTGGGGCTTGACGCCACAACAGGCAATTAATTTACCGCGTGTCACAAATCGGAATAAATATACAACCTTAGAGAAGGGAACAGAATTAAAAGCAATGAAGCCTTGGTTGGAGTCAAAGGGGCATAAAGTACGGATCTCTGATTTAAATTCAGGTATTCACGCAATCGAAATAAAAGCAGGACTTTTATTTGGTGGTGCAGATCCGCGCAGAGAAGGTGTTGCACTTGGAGAATCTAGCGAGTAAGCGTAGGATATTATAGATTATTCAGTTATAATGTATGACCCTGTTTACGGATCTCTCATTCGTTTACAGGGCCGTTTTATTGGTCTGATGTGCATTAAAGTAATTGAAAATTTGTGTACTTAGACAATAATGATCCCTTATATCAAAAAATTAAGAGTCACAGCTTGTAAATATGACTAAACAAACCGACCCTAACTACCTCTACATCCCATATTCTGGCCCAACTTTATTGGAAACTCCGCTTCTTAATAAAGGCAGTGCATTTAGCCAGCATGAGCGTGAAAACTTCAACTTAGCAGGTTTAGTTCCTCCTCGTTATGAAACAATTGAGGAACAGGTAGAGCGTTGTTATCAACAATTTTCAAGTTTCAAAGATAACCTAAACAAACATATATATTTACGAGCTATTCAAGACAACAACGAGACGCTTTACTACCGCTTAGTAAGAGATCACCTAGAAGAGATGATGCCTATCATCTATACACCAACGGTAGGTGATGCATGTGAAAAGTTCTCTGATATTTATCGTAGTTCTCGTGGATTATTCATTTCATATGAAGATCGTCACAATATCGATGATATTCTTCGCAATGCCACTAAGGGCAAAGTTAAGGTAATCGTAGTAACTGATGGTGAGCGTATTCTTGGTCTAGGTGACCAAGGTATCGGTGGTATGGGTATTCCAATTGGTAAACTGGCTCTTTATACAGTATGTGGCGGAATCAGCCCAGCGTACACGTTACCTGTGATGCTGGATGTGGGTACAAATAACGAGAAGTTATTAAACGACCCAATGTATATGGGCGCAAGACATAAGCGCATCAGCCAAGAAGAATACGATGAGTTCTTAGATCTATTCATTAAAGCAGTGAAGCGCCGCTGGCCAAATGTGTTACTTCAGTTTGAAGATTTTGCACAACCAAATGCAATGCCTCTTTTAAAGCGTTACCGTGATGAAATTTGTTGCTTTAACGATGATATTCAAGGCACAGCTTCTGTAACAGTTGGTTCTTTACTTGCTGCTTGTCGAGTTAAAGGCGCAAAACTATCAGAACAAAAAGTTGTTTTTGTTGGTGCAGGTTCAGCAGGTTGCGGTATCGCTGAACAAATCATTGCACAAATGGTATCTGAAGGTGTCTCAGATGAGCAAGCGCGCAGCCAAGTGTTTATGGTTGACAGATTTGGTCTATTAACTGAAGGAATGGAAGGTTTGAGAGACTTCCAAGCTGCGCTTGTTCAAACAACAACAAACCTAGAGAGCTGGAACTATAGTGGTGAGTATGCATCTTTACTAGACGTGATGCACTGCGCACAACCAGATATTTTAATTGGTGTATCAGGTCAACCTGGCTTATTTACTGAGCAAGTGATCAAAGCGATGCACGCAGGTTGTGAACAACCAATTATCTTCCCGCTTAGTAATCCATCTCGTCAAGTTGAAGCACATCCAAAGGATGTGATTGAGTGGACAGAAGGTAAAGCGATTGTTGCCACTGGTAGTCCATTTGATCCGGTCGAGTTTGGTGGTAAAACACATGTAATTCCGCAGTGTAACAACAGCTACATTTTCCCAGGTATTGGTCTAGGTGTATTGGCTGCTAAAGCGTCAAGAATCACAGAGTCAATGCTAATGGTAGCGAGTGAGACATTAGCAGAATCTTCTCCGTGGGCAAACACAGGTAAGGGCAGCCTTCTGCCTTCTCTGGTCGAAATTGAGCAATTAAGTAAGCGAATAGCATTTGCTGTTGCCAAAAAAGCGATGGAAGAAGGGGTGTCATTAGACATGCCTGATGACCTAATTTGGTCTGCAATCGATAAAAACTACTGGATGCCAGAGTATAGAAACTACAAACGTTGTAGCATTTAAACTGACTTATTTTAAAGGCCCTCGATAGAGGGCCTTTTTATTGTGCTAATAAATAGCAAACAATAGGTTTGTCGCTATACTTAACTAATAATTTACAGCACGGACTGCATGCAGTAGGAGTATATATGCCGTCTAGATTTGTGCTTTTAGCTTGTGTCTTCTTTTCTTTCTTTTGTTTTTCCAAACCTTTAAAAATTGAAATTGTGTCAGACTACAACCCATCCTATGGCGAATCACCCGGAGATTTGGCCACACAGCTGCTATTGATAATTGCAAGAAATTTAAATAATGAAATGGCCATTGAGTTTGTTCCAGCAAGTAGAGAACGAGAGTGGCGAGAGCTTAAACATCATGAAAATGTCTGTTTGTATAATAAGGTTCGAACGCCTGAACGTGAAACAATGGCTTTATTTGTGTCTCTGCCATTGATGGCTTTTCCCTCTAATCGACTTATCTTGCGTAATAAAAAGTTCGTTTCTATCGAAGTGACTTTAAAAAAAGCGCTGTCAATGGGGTTGAGAATAGGTGTTACCAAAGGTCGTTCATATGGACTAGAAATCGATGATTTCATTAATGCAAATACCGATAGGCTGTTTATCGGCGAGGGCAATGATAGCGCTTTTAGGTTACGACAAATGTTGGTGCAAGGTCGCTTGGATGGGATCATTGAATACAGTTCAGTATTTGTTACAGACTTTCCTTCTGAAGATGTACTTAAAGATATTTCGTTCCACGCTATAGGCGACACCAAAGCGACCATATTTGGTTATATTGCGTGTTCGGATTCTAAAGTTGGAAGAAAAGCGGTTGACTTGTTTGAAAGAACACTGCAAAAACGAAAAATTCAAGATTTAATAATAGAAGCACACGCTAATCTATTTCTTCCTCAAGAGGAAGTGTTCATTAGTAACTCCTTGAAGACAGCTTTTAGCATAAACGATTAAATTTCGGATTATTTTTTTTATTCAATTTATGTAAAACTTATCCAAGCGGGTTATTAAAGTGCTATGCATTGTTATAAATTAAATTTTTTAATTAAGTCTTCAGTTTTATAGAATTTAGCTGATTTATCAGCTTTGCTCACCCTATAATAATGATTTCTGATTTTAGAGTAACCTATTCTATATGATTATGAAATCTAATTAACTTCACCTCGACAACCTAAGCTTATGATTTTTATAGTTATATGTGGCGTGTTACTCAAGTGAAAAACCCTCCAAAATCACTTTTTTATTACTAAAACCTTGTTGTTTTTGATTTAAGAAAACACTTGTCGAATCACCAGAATCTAAATATTTTAACCATTTACAATATTTTTTTTAGCACCTAAGTTAGATAGCGAAACAGGCAGCGATGTAAATTAACTTACTAAATACCCATGCGTATAACCGCTGTAAAAAATCGACATTACGCCTTTCTAAAGAGGCAATTTTATAAATTAAACTAATCTAATAAAAGGGATTAAAAATGAAAATTAAACTTCTCACAGCAGCTGTATCTTTACTTGTTATCAATAGCGCTGCAGCAAGTGTTGTCGTAGATGATTTAGACGGTTATGATCGTGAGTCTAATTACTCTGGTTCATTAATGGAGCGCATAGTAACAGATTCTGAAAGCTCTCGTACTTTTGGTGCTTGGGTATTCCGCGCAGACAAATATGGTACATGTTCTTCAGGCGCAGTATATGATGAAGTCTCTGGTCAGTTTATTGCAAATGTAGGAATTAGTCCTGCGGGCCATAATACACACCATATTGACCGAGTAAGCTTACAAGGTTATTTCACAGAAGAGCAGCTACAGCGTACTCGTGTTTTAAAACTAAACTGTGAATCTGAGACGGGCGTAAGCTATACTGCAAAACACAAAATCCCAGCTTTACCAAAAATTACATGGAATGCAAGTTTAACAGGTGTTGGCCCTTGGCAGACTCCGGATTGTAGCGGTCAATCTCAGCATTGTGGTGGCGCAGGTTGGTATGACCAAGTTAGTTATACCTCTTCAATTCTTGTAAACAACGGTACTGAAGACGGTTATTGTACATCACAAATAAACGACGGTTTAGTTTCAAAAGTATTTAATGGCGAAGGCGCTACACCGCTTTTCCACACGAATCACTTTGCGCTAAATGAGCAAGTGTATTCACAAATCGGTCGAGTTTTCAGACAAACAGTAGCTTGTCATAACCCTGCTGGTACAACTGAGCATACGACTGTTTGGGAAGTAACTGGTGAAAACGATATCAACCTAGTTGTTGACCACGTGGACTATAAGTAATTGCTACTTTTTCATTCGAAAATGGGCCATTAGGCCCATTTTGTATATTGAGTTACATGTCAGATATATTTTCTTTATTGTACCAGTACTGAAGCTTTTCAAAGACTTTGCTCGCTTCGATAGGCTTAGTTATATAATCATTCATGCCAGCATCCAAGCACTTTTGCTTATCACCTTGCATAGCGTTTGCTGTCATTGCAATAATAGGTATGTTTGAATTATGCGAGCCAGCATTTGACTCTCGAATATTTTTAGTTGTCTCATATCCATCCATTATTGGCATTTGGCAGTCCATTAATATAATTGAATATTTTGATTGCACAGGGGACTCTCTGAGCTTCTCTAGTGCTTCAAGGCCATTTTCGGCAACGTCGACTATTAGCCTTAAACTATCTAAGATTCGTGTAGCGACAATCTGGTTTACCTTGTTATCTTCAACCAATAAAATCCGCGTGTCTTTTGAAAATACATTGATAAATTTTTCTGCATTATTCTCAATAGTTTCATTGGACGCATTTGCCGCTGTGTCGAGGGGGGTTGTCACAGTAGAGAGGGCTTTGAGTAAATCTTTTTTTGTCGTAGGTTTAGTGAAATAACCATCAAGTTTTACAGGGCAAGTATGTATTGCTTCAAAGTGTTCTGTTAACTGCGTCATCATAATCAATTTAATATGTTTATACGACGCCTTACTTCTTATTTCTTTAGCCATGAGCTCACCACTTAAGCCGATGAGTGTTTTATTGAATATAACTAAATCAATAGGGCTTTTGTTTAGAGTTCGTAAAGCTTGGTCAGCATTTATAGCCTCAAACACACTAACTCCCCAAAATTCAAGCTGCTTTTTTATCGCGTCATTGCTTGAGGTACTAGGGTCCACAAGCAACATCTTGATGTTTAATTTGTTGAAGTCGGGGTCAATAACGTTTTCGAAACGACTTTTTTTAACTGAACACTGAATACTAAAGCAGCTGCCAATGCCAACTTGGCTGGTGACGCCCACATCACCTCCAAGCAACTGACATAGCCTTTTAGTAATGCTGAGACCTAAGCCTGTTCCCCCGTATTTGCGTGTGGTTGAAGCGTCAACTTGAATGAAAGAGTCAAATAAAGTCGCTAGTTTTTCCTCGGGGATCCCAATGCCCGTGTCACTTACAGTACATGAAAAAATATACATGTCAGTGTGATTGTGTTCATTCAGTGATGCCGATAATACAATTTCTCCACTTTCAGTAAATTTAATTGCATTGCTTAATATGTTAGTGACTACTTGTCGTATTCTGCCAGGGTCAGACTGTATCATTGATTTTTTGATGTCTGAAAAGTCTAGAACAATACAAACACCTTTCTCTTGTGCAGCAAGGGCCATTGATTCTGAGAGACTTTCAAGGAGCTCACGTAGGTCAAAATCGACAAACTCCAGCTCAAGCTTGTCGGCTTCAATTTTAGAAAAGTCTAAAATATCGTTTATTAAGCTTAGTAATGAATGTGCACTTGCACTGGCAATATTGACTGAATGCGACTGTTCTTGAGTTAACCCACTGCTTTTTAATAAATCCAACATTCCAATGACGCCATTCATAGGGGTGCGTATTTCATGGCTCATATTAGCTAAAAACTCAGATTTTAATCTTGTCGCTTCTTCTGCTTTTTTGAGTGCGCCTTCTAGCTTTCTTGCTTGCGTTTCAAGTGAGGCTGTCTTCTCTGATACTTGCTGCTCAAGTGCGACAACAAATTGCTTTTGACGTCTAATTTCAGCTTTTTGCAGTTTTGTTCGCAGGTAAATAACCATAAAAATACTACTTACAACAAATAAAGCATAGAGTGAATAAGCCCACCAAGTCTTCCAAGGCGGAGGCGAGACATACACATTTATTGATAACACTTTTTCTCCCCACTCACCACTGCTGTTTGTAGCTTTAACCTTAAACTGATAGCTACCACCATCCAAATTAGTGAACGATGCAGTATTCCTATTACCAATTTCAATCCAGTTATCATCATAGCCTTCGAGTTTGTAGGCATAGATATTTTTGTTGGGAGATAAAAAATCGAGGACTGAAAACTCAAAAGAAAATATGTAATCAAGGTAAGATATATTGATATTTTCTACATAAGAGTAGGGCGTATCAAGTTTAACGGGCACCCCCATTTTATTAAATCCGGTTAAAACCAACTCAGGCTCTTCAATCACCGTCTGTGTGGTTAATGTGCTGAAATATTCAATCCCTCTTTGGCTATTAGTGAACAAAGTATTATTCTTCGCTTTTACAAAGCTGCTTGGATAATAATTAAGTCCAAGTAGACCACTTTGATTGTCAAAGTTAATAATTTTTCCTGTTTTGGGGTTAAGTTTGGTGATGCCTTTGTTAGTTGTTAACCATAAATTCCCGTTGTTATCATCTGATATTGACCGGATAAGGCTACTAGGTAAGCCACTTTGAGTATTAAAGTGAGTAAACGTATTAGTATCATTTTTATAGAGGTTTAAACCTTGTTGGGTCGCTATCCAGATATAGCCATTTTGGGTTTCATAGATGTCTTGAACGATACTTCCAAGTAAACTGTTGGCAGAATCTTTAGTGTTAACGAACGATTTAAATCTTTCCTCTTCGTCAATCCATAAATTCGCACCATTTCCTGTACCGACCCAAATGTTTTGAGACTTATCTTTATATATTGTGAGCACTTCTGGGTGAGACAATCCATATTCTTCACCTAGATGTTTAAACTCGTTCAATTTGGGGTTGTAAATGTACACACCGTTTTTGTACGTACCAATCCAAAGATATCCATCTTTATCTACTGAAAGCGCTCTTATTTCACGAAACTCACTATAGTTTGGATCAGATTTAGGGTAACTAATAAGCTTGCTTTGCATTGTATTTAGGTCAAATCTTACCAGTCCCTCATCTTGTGCCATCCAAACGATGTTGTCTTTATCTAAAAAAAGTACAGGACGCTCTAATAATCTATTTAACTCGAAACCGTTATCTTTGGTGAATACGGGTGGAAATAGGCTTTTTAAAGTTGATTTTGATACATCCCACTTGAACAATTGTGAAGCAGAGTTAGCAATTAATACATCTCCATTTTTATCAGCGGCAATACCGTTAGGTGCACTTAACTCTGGGTTATCTATAGATTTAAATTTTCTATGTGGCACTAATTTGAAAATACCGTGTAATTCATTGGTGACCCACAGTGTGTTTGCACTATCTTCAAAAATTATGCGCATACCACTATTTTGCTCTAGGTCGAGTTGTACTAGGGTATCGCTATTTTCATCTCTTCTAAATACACCTCTACTGGTTACAAACCAAATATAGCCTTCATGATCTTCTATTATTGAGTTGACTTGGCCTAAATGCTGCTCGGACACATAGCCAATTCTCGAAAATGTTTTATGGTCGGTGTTAAAAATAAATGGCCCTTTTTGTGTTCCAACGTATACGTTACCTTGCGATGATTTTAGAACGTGGCGAATCTCATTTGCACCTGTAGGAGTTTTATTGTCGGGATCAGGAAAAAAATATTCAAATGTGCCTTCTACTTTATTGTATAAATTCAATCCATAACTTGTGGCTACCCATAAGTTATCTATGTCATTGTTTTCGATATCCCAAATTCGGTTATGCGATAAACCGTTGTTACCATTTTCTGCTTTTTTGACATGCACAAAATTATCCGAACCAATATATTTATTGAGTCCATTATCATAAGAACCTAGCCAAATCGTGCCATCCAAATCATGATAAAGAGATTGGATTCTGTTCGCGGAAATAGACTCTGGTATATTTTGATCGTGAAAATAGTTTTCAAATTTGCCTGTTTTGGGGTTGTAGCGGTTTGCGCCACCTCCCCAAGTACCTATCCAAATGATGCCATTTCTATCGAGCATCAGATTACCGGCATCATTGTGAGATAGCCCATTCACAGATTCACTATCAAATTCGAATAATGTGACTTTACGGCCATCATATCGCATAACGCCATTTTCAGCAGTTCCGAACCATAACATACCTTGCTGATCTTGAATGATTGAATAAATTTCGGACGACACAAATCCATCTTCGGCTGTCAATTTTTTAACAGAATACTGGTTACTCAAGATGGGTATGTTGCCATAACAAAAGCTTGGAATTAGTGTAGACAATACTGCAATTGAGCCAATTATTGAAAGCGGTTTACCCATAAGTAATTTATTAACCGTGTATTGATAGAAAATCTTGTTATTCATAATATTAGGCTAGTTGATGTTATGAGCAATTTCTATTTTCAGGACTATTTTTCATTAAAAATTGATTAACTAAGCAATTTGGATGATAACCGTTACGTATGCCGTGTAAGTTAAGTCTTATGACTCATACTCATAGACAAAACTTTGAATATTCAGTATCAATTAATTTAATTATGTTTCAATTACACACATCAATACAGAAATGAATATTTTGGAGAGTTTATGCGTTTATTAACAGCTGCGTTTTCAGTGTTGTTAAGTACATCGGCAATGGCAGGGAGCATTCCAACGACTCCGCATTTATACGTAAAAGGGTACTCAGAGGTATCTGTTCAGCCAGATACAGCTATTATCAATGTTGCAATTAATGAGAAAAGTAAAAACCTTCAACAGGCAAAATCAAACGTTGACGATATCGTTGCAAAAGCTTTAAGTATTGCGAAGAGCTTTGGTGTGAAAGGTAATCACATAAATGCAGAACAATTAAATGTCTACAAGCAAACTAGATACAACCGCAGTACAAATGAAGAAGAGTTTACTGGCTTTAAAGTGAGTCGTAACATCACACTAAAACTGAAAAATGTCGATAAATATCCTGAGCTATTGCAAGCATTTGTTGACAGTGGCATTAATCAATTCAACAACACGCAATTTGTTGTAGAAGATAAATCAGAGATTATGAAAGAGCTTAAACAGAACGCTATTAAACAAGCACAGCTTGGTGCAAAAGAACTTGCAGATGGCTTTGGTGTTAAAGTAGGTGACTTGTATTCAGTGTCTTTCTCTCCGATGAATGTTCCGATTCAACCATATGCCAGAGGCAAAGTGATGGCTGCAGAATCTATGAGCCTACAAGACTCGTACAGTACTGGTGATACTAAGTTGACAGCGGAAGTGTACGCGGTTTATTACATAGATTGATTTGGACCTTTTAAAGTCCTCTTAAAACAACGTATACTAAAGGTATACAAGGAATAGGGGGCTTTTCATCATGTTTAGTGGACTGTTTGCTGCAATTTGCACACTGTTTTATATCAAACTCAGCTTTAATGTAATCAAGCTAAGAAAATCACATAAAGTGGGGGTTGGTGATGCAGGCCATAAAGATTTGCAAGCCAGCATCCGCGCTCACGCAAACTACATCGAATATACCCCCTTGGCTGTTATTCTAGTTTTTATACTTGAGTATCAACTAATTGGTAACATCATACTCATACCCATTGCTTGTCTTTTTTTAGCTGGCCGATTATTACACGCCAAGGCCTTGTATGATGCAAACTTAAAAATGCGCGTTATCGGTATGGGTTGTACATTTTTATCACTCATAGTCATGGCGCTAATAAACGCTTATTTATACTTTTTATGACCAAAAAATACTTTGTTCTGGGGCTGCCTAGAACTGGAACCACGAGCTTATGTGTTTCTAGTCTTGATATCGGACTTAAAACTGCACACACTGCGTACACGCAAGAAGCACTTAAAACTGCGGAGTTCATTGCAGATACACCAGTATTTAATGATTTTCAGAAACTCTATCAACATTTCCCACAAGCTAAGTTTATCTACTTAGAGCGTGATCATAATGTTTGGTTACCATCGATTCGACGTTTACTTGTTCGTATGTTACCAAAATTGATTGTACAAGGTGGCGGTTTTAATGAGACCTTAAAACGTTGTTATTTCAATGTTTTTAATGGTCTTGATGAAAAAAATATCAACGATGATGACTATTTGATTGAGTGTTATAATAGACATAGGCAAAGAGTTATTGATTTTTTTGAATCAACCAATGTAGAGCATGTGACAATCAATTTATCTGAAATAGGTAGCACACCTAAATTTGCCCAGTTTATGTCTGTTCCTAAAATTTCTATACCACATGTAAATAAGCATGGGAAAGTAACAGCCTGGAATGACATTAAACACCCTTTAAAAGTAGAATCAACAAGAATTGGCAAAGTAGATAAAGACAGTATTTTATATGACTTATAGTATTAAAATGTCCGATATTAATTGAAGTCATAAATTTTAAATACACGTAGTAAGTGAGACAAAATAGCTAATGTTTGAACTAAAATATCATACACCGTTTGAGTGGACACACAAAGTTATGGACGATTTTGTGACCTTTTTACAAGACCATGCCGCAGCAGAAAAAAAGGCATCAGGCATGGCGATGTCTATGTTAGGACATTACCCAGATAGAACTAAGCTGGTCAAAGCTATGGCTGATCTTGCTATTGAAGAAATGATTCATTTTAAGCAGGTATTAAAGCTCATTAATGAAAGAGGCTTGGTACTCGGAAATGATAAACAAGATCCATATATTAAAAAGATGCGCGCTTTGTTTAGACAAGGCAGTGATGAGTTTTTAATTGACCGATTACTCGTTGCGGCAGTGATTGAGGCGAGGGGACATGAGCGATTTTCTCTCGTTGCTGAAGCATTACCTGAAGGAAAAGATAAAGATTTCTACGTCGCGATTGCTAAATCAGAAGAAAAGCATAAAAACTTATTCGTAGAATTAGGTTATGAGTATTTTGATAAAGCGATTATTGACGCCAGACTCGAAGAGATATTAGTAGCTGAAGCTCAAATTTGTGAAAGTATTCCATTCACAGCAGCATTACACTAAACTTTCCAAGAAAAGCACTCATAACTAGAGTGCTTTTCATTATGTTAAATCACGTTTTTTACTGTTTTTTTGCGTAACTGATAGCACTTTATTATTTACTACTTAAATCATCTAGCTGATATAGCAGGTGAACTGAAGCATTTTGCCATTAATAAATATAAATCAAATTTTTGGACCTTACTTATTCAAACTCAAACTTTTCCTAATTGTGTTAAATCACACATTCATGCATAACGAGTCTCATACCAGTAAAAATCCTCCAAAGCATATTTAATCTAAGGATCAAGGATACATAATTTTCGAAGATGAAGTTCGAAGATGAAGTTCGAAGATGAAGTTCGAAGATGAAGTTCGAAGATGAAGTTCGAAGATGAAGTTCGAAGATGAAGTTCGAAGATGAAGTTCGAAGATGAAGTTCGAAGATGAAGTTCGA
>NZ_JASJUU010000001.1:975353-1500871 GCF_030125375.1 Pseudoalteromonas umbrosa
AAATATTTAAATGCTCACGTTAGTACAGGTATTTTTAATGTAGGTGAAACTCTAATATCACCATAAGATACAAACAACTAGACTTGTGAAGTTAGTGCATTTTCAGTGGAAGAAAATAGTAGAGTGTGTATGGAAAAAACCAATATGATAATCATCAACAGATTCGTAATATCTTCTGTAATTTAACAACCTATAATTTGAACGGGTGTTATGTTTAGAAAGGCCCTTGTAGACTCGTTTGTCACAAGGGCCTTGTGGTTTGTGCGAGGGAAAATATTTATACCCGAGCACCGCAAGGCGTTGCCGCTGCGCCCGTAACATAATGGCCAATTATGGGTTGTTTCTTCTCAAACTTTGCTAAAATCTAGATGTCTTACTTCGAAAAAATATGGAGGTTTATGTTGGGGTTAGTGATTATCACCAAAGACTCAAAATTTAACTGCTCTCATGATGTGGCATTGAATTTAGAAAATGCACTTTCTTTAATTAATATGCTGACTTTAGAGCATGATAGGCCAGATGTTGAGATTTATCTTTTACAAGTTACTGGAGATAATTCAGGTAAGTACTACACGCTTGATGGTGGTTGGTCTGATACGCCTTTTAACCTTAACTTGCGTTAGTGTTTTTGCGGCATAGCCGCGACAAGCATTCCAGTAAATTAATGTTTGCTGGAATTGTTTATCAAATAATTCGATGGTCATCATGGTAGGGTGGCCGTCTGTTTTTCATTAACGAATGCGCCCCAATTTATAGCTGTTAGAAAAAGTTAATTCGCCTCCTGATAAGCCAAACTAACTATCATTCAGCTCTGTTGTACCGGAACGGGTACGTTGGAGAGTCCACATACTTTAATAGTGGACTCTAGTGCCATTTTGGCATTCCTTGAATTAAAAATGGCTTTAACTAATTGTTTTTATTGTGTTTTTAGTCTTTTTTAAAATGCACAAAATTAAACACCATGTATATACTAGGTAGTATTTAATAATAACACTGTATACACAAAAAGCTTGACTCGTGGTATTTAGTTGCTACGATGTGTTTACGTTATGTATATCTTTAGGAGATAATTAGTGTCTAGTGAGGTTGTTATTTGCCGTTTTAGGGTCAATTCACAATTGAAAATAGATTTCTCTGATATTTGCAAATCAAATCATACGACTCTTAGTAACGAGCTAAGAGGCTTTTTGAAGCGATCTTTGGAATCTCGTTCAATAAATTATGATTCCCCATGTTTATCGTCTTATGGGGCATCTTCTGAGCACTCTCATTACTCTAAAGGTGTAAACGCTGTACAAAGTGTAATGAGCAAGGTTAGGGGGGGTGATGATGGCTCAACATACAATCAAGCTACATCTGACTATCAGGAAAGTTTTGACTTAGATACTAGCTGTAACTTCAAAGTCGATTCTGAGCTGAAAAATCAATTTTCTGAGTTCTTTTCGGATTCGTCTCTTAGCTCTCATTTAAAGAGGTTTATGAGTCATATTGTTCGAGTGAACAAGTAAAGATACCTGCAAGGTGCTGCAACACCTTACAGGTTTAACACATTAAAATAGGATAACTTTAATATGTCTGATAATAATATCATTTTAGCTGCAAACAGTAACTCTACACAGGTTCAACAAAACCTTATCCATAAAATTATTTCATGCGAAAAAGTCACTGATTTAGCTCTTGAGCATCGTGAGTTGTGTCATGGTGTTTATGCTGTTCTGAATGGCGGTGCTCAAATTAAGGATATTGAGCCCTTACTTTTCCGCTTATTGGAGCAATCTGACGATATTGCATCGCTTCTTAATCAGAAGAAGTCTTTTGAGGAGATGGGCTACTCAGTTTCATCTGTTTCTATGAATGGTTAGACATGCTCTGGATTAAGGAGCCAAGCGAAGCCTGAGCGTAGTGACGAAAGACAGAGTTTGTCTTTTTCAATCGTCTTATTGCCAGTGGATTTGATACTTAATTTGCAATTCAGTTTTCCTGAATTCCAAACATAGCAAAATCCAGCCGTATGGGGCAGGTAAATGGTGACGCATTTCATAGGTTTTATTACATGAAATATCTTTATTTCGAGTGATTGTTGCCTATGCACAACATCCCATAATTTATATTATGTTAAATGGTGGTTTTGTGTAATATTACAGGTATAGTGGATTAAACAACTCCTCCATACTATGTCCAATACTAGACGGTATCGGACATTTGAAGGGTTTATGCAAGCACTTTTTGGCTTACTTGTTGTTATTTAACTTCGCTGATTGATATAGATCCATATGCCTTACTTAGAAAACGTTCCCAGCTATGCAATTTTAAATCTTGAGCAATTTTTTGTGAAATTAAAAGCACAGGTTTATTTGAGTTTCCATTTCGTCTAGCTCCAACCAGTTTTACCGGCTTGGGTAATTCAGTACCATCTACTGTCAAGGTTAAATACATTTCAGGCCAAGCAAAGTCGCACCTAAACCAAGAAAGCTCTTGTGCAGAATATGTTTTTGGGATGACTAGCTCGACATGATAACTATCATTTTCAAACCAGTTATAACAATTAGCTGTTTGTGCTGTATGTGCATTTTCCCCGGCCATTAAAACTAAAACATCGATTTCAATATTCATTACTTTTTCAAGCTTAGATAAAATTTCAACCTTACTATTGCTTGGCGCTAAAAAAGATTCTGTCAGCTCGGTATGATAACTTTTAAGAGCCTCAAAAAACTCATCTCTTGATACAAATTCAGAGTAATCTTCTGAACTGCCTTTGGCCATTGTATTCCACACTTTTTCAGGAAGTTTTTCATTTAACTGCGGAAATGTTTCAAAGCTTGCACCTTTAATTTCTAACTTTGAATAATCTGTCTTATGAACCAATGAGTTTTTAAACTCTTCATCTTTTAAAAACTCATTGACTACATCTTTATAAATTTCTTTAGGTGGATACAGAGATTTAATTATAGTTCTAAAGATTGCCCCTTCATTGACTAAACCCAATGTTAGAAACAACATAAACCCAGCAATAAATGACCAGAAAGCCACTTTATAAATTTTTAGGTTTTCAGATACAGTTAAAGTAACCTTCTTTTCGATCCATTTTTCATAACGATCTCTAACCATAGTCGTCACTCCCTGAACTGATACATATTGAACATAATCAAGTTCAAGATAAGTCATTTCTCAAGGTCGACTTCCCTATAAACCCGTAGCTTTACTGTGATAAATAATAAAAACAGGTAATTTAACATAATAAATGTATTGGTGTAAGGGGTCGTGCATTTCTAGATTTAGTCCAACATTAAAATTCAACTTTCGATTCTTCTGAAAGCCTCGTAAATACTGGACCTATAACATTTTTTTAGACAATTCCTGCTCACAATACGTTTATAATTAGACTCAAAATCGCCATTTTTAAAAACGTTTAAACGCCCTTTAAAAAGACTTTCAAGTCGATTTGAATTGTGATCTGAATTCCATTAGTTACGAACTGCAAAACGCTTTGGTTAAATGTGGAATTAGTTTGTGTTTGCACTAACTTCATTAACTCAGTCGTTTGTTCAAACCCGATAATTTGAATAGTGGTTTCAGCATTGATTCATCAATAACTACCAGCGTGCTTTTTGTTTCAGGTGCAACATCCAAAACTGATTTGAATAATTTCGGATGCAAGTGCCCTAGCGTTAATTTTGTGCCTGAGTCTGGTTTACCTAAGGCTTGTTTGGCTGCGACCTTTGCAACTTGAGATATAAAATAATCTCTTCCTTCATTTATAGCAGCATTAAAAATTGGCGTGGTCACTTCTCGAATTTGGTGATCGAGTTTCGCTAACATTTGGCCTGCTGCCCTAACCATGCAAGAGCAGGATTATAATCCCAACCGAAGTCTATGCGCGGTAAACGCTCCAGTTCTTCACCTGTTTTTGGATCAACTTCGGTAAATGGTTTTTGATAATTCTTAAGCGCTGAATCTGGCGTAACCGTTAATCCCATACGTTTGATGTCAGCGTCACTCATGCTCACGACTTTGCACCGACAGTTCCAACCGTTCGGCGGATAATGCGTGTGCCAGAAATTATGTTCAATTGGTAAAAGAATATAATTCCACGCGTTATGTTGCGGTCTTACTCGCGAGTCACCCGCCGTTAAATATAAAAGATACGGCCTGCGATGTTTTATTCGATCTTGCTGTTGCCATCGTCCAGCGGCACGGGCTGTGTTTTTATTGTTTTGATAAATTACCTGCGTACGCCAACCGCGTTTTCCATTGCAAGACCAACCATGTTTTGAAACCGCTTTATCAAAGCGCGCTCTAAAGTCGGTGATCGCCTCGCCATTCTCAATTGCAGCAAGTACATCTTTATATAAGTCATCCAACAATTCTGTTTTTGTTGCACCGGCAACGGTAAATGCACGTGCATGTATGTGACCAAATAAATCTTTGTACGATTCAGTTGGTATTTGCACTTTTGATTTTAGATTTGAAATGGCCTCGTCGAATTTTACGAGTTGGCCATACTTGGTAGTGGTATCGGACATATTATATGTTTAGCTATATCAAGGGAAATTGCTTGATCAGCGCCCTGCTGATCTCGCTTGTAAAACCGAATAAATCGAAAGCTATCACTGGCGTTTACAGACTCAGCAATGATGTCCATGGCCATAAGCCTGTTTCGTCATCAATTTCTAACTTACGAAGACTCAAAATCCGTTGTGGATTTATAGTGTGTAGCTTGTCAGCTGAGAACACTTTATTGACGATGGCTTTGATGTTTTGATTGCAACTTTCGGTCCATTCACTAATCCATTCGTCTATCTACTCTTTGGCAATTTGTAGTTCAGGGCCAAGCTCAATTTATTCTGGAATTTGTATTTTTACAGACAATGAATGGTCGAATGATCGCTGTGTTAAACTTGCCTTTTTTACACCCAAATTTACACCATGCTCTCGTGTCAAAAGGTCTAAAAATTAGTCAGCTTCATCCATTTTTTGCTGCTTAAAATCAGCGAGTTGTTTTTGCTGTTTCTCTGCAAGCTTTATCGCTTTTTTGACATATTCGTCCTTTATCAGGTCAGATTGCTTCACGTTCGTGAGTGCAACTAAATTGCCTTTAACATCTTTCAAAAAGCCTTCAGGTATCGCATTAATACGGTTAAATCTTCTGTTGATTTACATCGTTCATTTCTTCTAAAACTTCCAATTCAATTGCCTTTTCCGCAACTTCTGCTAGGGCTGAATTGGAGATATTTGAAAACTCATCGAGGATGTTTTATTTCCACAAGTGGTTGAACATGGTTAGTCTGGCAAATTAAGCGCGGGAATTTAGGTGTAAAATGTTTTACACGGATCCATTATTGAGGCGATATATTAGGCTAAATCTAAATATGGTTTTGTTAATTCACTTCATGTTTAGTTCAGGAGAACCTTATTAATGTACCGTTGGATTTTGACTAGGAGTAACGGGTACTCATGAAAGTACTACTGATAGGATTCTTTATATCTATTTTTTGGTTTTCATTTTCGATTATTTACCCAGGAAGGTGTGCCTACCATACATCAGCTGTGTACAAGACCTCTCTAGATATTACAATTTTATCTGAGGCTATAAAGTTGTACAGGCTTGAAAATAACTCGCTACCAAAATCTCTCCAAGACCTTGTGCCAAAGTTCGCTTCAGAAATACCAATTGATATCTGGGATCAAGACTACATTTATGAATCTACTTATAATGGTTACAAAATATCTTCACTTGGGTCAGATACTGTTAAAGGTGGAATTGGAGCATCTGCAGATTTACATTCAGATATGACCGAGGAAGAATTTGAAAAAATAATAGATAGTATTAAAAGGCCAGTTTGGAGCTGTAATAATTAGATTATGTGTTTTGCCGTGTTTGTTTAGTGCTTATAGTCTTGCTTAGTATCAAGGTTGAAAGCACTAAGACGTTTATTGTACTTTTAAAGTTATTATGTTAAAAGGAATTTCTTTAGTATTGGTCGCATCACAGTTATATACTGTAACTTTCGTTACTTCTGACTTCTCAATATATTTTAGTTCTAAACCAGCAGCAAACAAAACCTCTTTCTCATCGTAGCCATCTTTTGTATATGGGAATAGAAATATGTTCGTGTCCGGTTTTAGTATCTCAATTATATATATATTTAGTTCACCACGATCGAACGCCTTCTGACGATCCAGAGCGTTGTTTCTTGCTTTTGCTGGGCTCAAAGAAGTAGATAATGGTCTAGTAGTAGTAAATGAACTTGTTTCACTGTCAATTGGTAAAGTTCCACCATGGAAAACGATTTGACCAACAGCTGGTTTTACTCCTATTTTATCTATGGTTTGGGATACTGATTCTAGTTCCTTACTTTTACATAAACTGTAGTTACTTTGGTACCATTCTAAAATTTCAGGTACCTCATCCACCATCAGTCTTCTTGCATTTATATATGGTTCAAAATTATCAAGGTCTGTATTATTTGACTCGGACGCTGCGTAATCATGGTCATTTAAAATTTTTTCAGTAAGCTCAACATAAGTTTCAAATTCAGGTCTAACTTGTAAAATGTCAATTAAAGGAAGATTAGAGATCATATGAATTATTAGAATTTCAAAGTTAAGCAGGCTATCAAATATTTGATTTAGTTTCCAGTATGGGTCTATGCAGATGAAGTATAAAATATAAATATTTCTAAGACAAACCTAGCCCCAACACCTAATAATGAAGGCTGATCACTCTTCTAACTGACCTACAACTTCAACTCCATCTACTTGTGCGAATCGCCTACTACTATCGGTGCGCCATGTACTTTGGAGGTCACTATTACATGGATCATTTTGTCTGTACAGGTGATAGCGCCTAACCATATCATGGATTGAATCGCCTTTTTAAAGTCCTCTCTCAGTTTAATATTTCGCAGCTGAATCATGATTTTATTTAAGAACGAGATCAACCCTTTATAAGATCCACTAGTATAATTTACAAGGTTTGGATATGTTGCCAACAATGATTAAATGGCACTGTGATTACTCCCCCGATGAAGATGAAGTTTTAAGACAGAATAAAATTGAAGCTTTATAAGGAAGGAGAAACCAGTTTATTACTAGTAGAGGCGCTCTATGTCCCAAGAGCTAAAAGACCATTTAACAGTAATTTTAGCCAAAAGGCCGTCAAACCCATATCTTTCAGCACTTTTGCTTAAATGATGCATCGTTAATTATGATTTAGTACTTATGGTTTTTTCGTCTTCGGGATTCAATTTGAAAAGTACTTTATGGATCTGATTGTGATGAAATTGACAGCGACTATTATAAAGATGCCAAGTTATTCGCATAATAAATTAAAATTCTAACAAGAAGAAACGTTTTTAAATTTTTTATAAAAAAAGCTTGAGGTTATTTAGTTTGGCCCAATCCTAACTAATGCCTAATATGCTCTCAAAATTTAAGCTAAAAAGCCGCACATAGCGGCTAATGCATCTAATTATGGTTACGAGGAGGACCACCTTGGTGGCAATTACCAGTTCCACCTACAACTTTTTGTACTTCTTTACTTGTAAGGGAGCGTATAGCAGGTGGGCCACCACGATCTCCACCGCCGCCAATACCTGCGACAACCAGTTTTAGGTCTTTAACTTTTATATTTTTATTCACTTTCTTCATCTCCTTTTGTGAAATTGAAACCACTCTATCACGAGCATGATGCTTAGGTAAGCAAAATAAAACCACTAAATTAACAATGTTAATAAAAAGCTCCTGAATGGCACTTTAAATGCTTGTGTTTAAATTTGGTTTAAACGAGTTGAGGCGTTTTTAAAGCAGTTTTCAATCTGGATTAAAGGCTTGTTCGGGGTTTCTAAGGTCACTTTGCTAGTTAAAGTTAACTCGTAGGTTATAAGTAACCTCATAATTTATGAAACTTGTTGAAGCTGTGTGCCGTCGGGTCCAAATGATAAAACTTTTTGAAAGGCTCATGACCTTTATTTCTCGTCATGATTACATTAGGATCTGCGTCATTAGTGGCAAAATTTTGTTGCTAAGAATCAATATCAAAGGCCGTGAATTGACCATAAGAGGTATGCTACATGTCACCGGAATCAATGACAGATTTAACTATTACATTCATTATTCTTTTAGTATCAGCTGGAATGGCTTTTCAAGGGAAAGTGCTTAAGTCAAATCTAGCGGATAAAGAAAAAGATGAGGCAGTAAAGCTTAAGAATCGTGCAAATCTTTTAATTATGTGTGGTGCTTTTGTCGCTATTATTCAAGTAATTAAGCTAGCCTCATATTTTTAAAGAGATTCGCTTGGTTTTGACTTACCGTCTTCAACTGATATCAAAAAGCAGAAGACGGTAAGTTGCAGATTGTTCAAAAAACACTTCAAAAGTGTACTTTATAAATCAAATCTATAGGTTACTGCCCTACTGTTCTAAAGTATGTAAGGTCTCCTTGGCTTT
The DNA here is from genome assembly GCF_030125375.1 of Pseudoalteromonas umbrosa. Taxonomy (GTDB): domain Bacteria; phylum Pseudomonadota; class Gammaproteobacteria; order Enterobacterales; family Alteromonadaceae; genus Pseudoalteromonas; species Pseudoalteromonas umbrosa. The sequence continues at coordinate 983,801 of NZ_JASJUU010000001.1, forward strand.
TTTGTTTTTGATAACAAAGAAAAATATTGAAATTAATAGTCCAGACATTAATACAGCTTCAATTAGCAAGTTATTCAATTCAAAACCATTTTGGTAGATAATTATTATGTTAAACACCATAAAAATTAAAACAAAAGTCCAGGTTGCTTTTATGTTCAAATTCCATCTATAAATTTCGTTTTTAATTAGTTTCTTATGAATTTCAATTGAAGTGCTTATTTCTTGGCTTTTAAGTTGCTTTAAGCTATCTAAACGACTTCTACTAGCCAGAATAAAAATGATAACAGCCCACGCGGTTACAAAGCTTATCCAGGTAAGTTTAATAAACTCAAGTCCATTTAAAGCGGATGTAATGAGTAGATAACTAACAGCGATAAGCGCCAGCATTTCAATACATAAATTAATTCTTAGTATGGCGCCCTGCCTATTATGCCGTTTCAGTACTTTGTCCATTTGCGGCATAGGCTTTTCATCAGTTGATTGCCAAAGAGATGATAACTGCTCAAATTCATTATTATCCATTAATTCATACCCGCTAGTAACTTTGATAATTGCTCTTTTGCTCTGTGTAGTCTCACCCCGACATTAGCTTCACTTATCCCTAGTACCTCACTCATTTCTATATTGTTTAAGTCTTCTAATTTCAGCAACATAACTTGCCTTAAGCTAAGAGGTAATTGATTCACAGCTACAATTAACTGTTTCTGCCTTTGTGCTTGCAAAGTGTTTTTCTCAGGTGTGGGCGACTCACATAGCATTGCTTCATCAAGTTCATCTTCAGAAATTTTACTATGCCGTCTTATATGATCAATAGCCGTATTGTGGATAACACGGTAAATATAAGTACTAAGCGAGCATTGGTCATTAAACCCTTCTAACGATCGCCAAACTGACAAAGCCATTTCTTGTGCTAGTTCATCTGATAAAGCTGGTCGATTTTCATACCCAGCCGCAGCTCTGCTTATTTGTGGCCAAAATTGCGCTATTAGTTCTTCTTTCTCTGTGTCCTTGGTGATATTTACCAACGATCTACGCCTCCAAGTTATTTTTATTATTAGTCGTTACAGAAACGCAATCATTACAAAAAACTTAAAAAAGTTTGTAATGAATCCCTTTTCTATTCGACTAAACGAATCAAATAACTCATTTACTTAATTACCAAGGAAGTAAACATGCAAACTTTCAGAAAATTAAAACATTTGAATAAAAAGCGCGTACTAAGAACAATTTGGTTTGTCGTTACTTTAAGCTGGTCCGCTATATTTGCTGTACTTTTTAGTACTGAGACAAAAAGTATGCATATCATCGTAGTTACTATTGCAGCAATGATAACTGAATTAGCAATATGGTGTACTGCTGTAGTGTTAGGTGTTGCTGTTGTTGACGGCAGAAAAGCTATTATTCGTGCGATTAAAAACATACTAACCGGTCAACGTAACCTTAATAACTAATCTATTAGAGATTCTAAATATGAAATCGTTAAATCTTAATGAAAAAAAATTGGTTGCAGCTTGGTTGTTATGTATTTTTTGCTGGGCTAATACAGCACTTGTCATGTCACTCTCTCCTTTTACATTTCTTGAAGTGAGTGCTCTTTGTTTTGCTGTCCTTGTAACACAACTAACAATTTATTGGACAAAGAAAGTAGGCGAAAACAACCCTATGGTTGCGTCAGTTTATAAAAGTCTCATAGGTGATTAAATTTATAAAGAGTTGCAACTAACTAGTTCCAACTCTTTTAATTATCTATATCTAAATGTTTACTCAATGATTCATACAAAACGGTTTGGTCTATAGGTTTGGCTACATGAAACGTAAATCCACTTTGTTTATATTTTTCAATATCTGTACTCATTACATTGGCGGTAAGTGCAATTATTGGTATATCTTGATTTTCAATTCTTATGATTTCACATGCTTCAATACCACTCATCTTTGGCATTTGAATATCCATCAGAATGATATCCGGTAACCTTTTTCTAAATAATTCAATAGCTTCAACACCATCCTTCGCAACATCAAATTGAGCCATTGTCTTTTCAAGCATGGCACTTATTACTCTCATATTAATGGCATCATCTTCAGCAACTAAGATATAAACGTTTGATAAATTCGGAACTGCTAGTGTCTGTTCAATGCTCGGTGTGGAGCTGCCAGCGATGTGATGTTTGAAATTTTTCAGTGGTAATGTAACGCAGATGTCAGTCCCTACCCCTTCGCTGCTATTTACCTCTATCTGGCCATTCATCAATGCTATCAAGTTTTGCGTAATAGCCATACCTAGCCCTGTTCCTCCAAACTTTCGAGTTATTGAATTATCAGCCTGTTTAAAACGCATAAACAAATTATCTAGCCCAATATTAGACATACCGATTCCGGTGTCTTTTATCTCAAAAATAAGTAGATTTTGTTCCTCACTTTGCATTTGATCTATATTGACAGTTACGGAACCTTCTTCAGTAAACTTAACTGCATTAGAGATCAAGTTTATCAAAATTTGCCTAATTCTAACTGGGTCGCCAAGCCACATGCTGTGCTTAATTTTATCTGTGCGAGTTATGTGAAATGATAGAGACTTTTGTTTTGCTTGTGATGAAAAATCTACTTCAAGTGGATCAATAATGCTATCTATTGAAAACTCGGTCACTTCTAAAGAAAGTTGGTTTGCTTCAATTTTCGAAAAATCGAGTATATCGCTAATAATGCGAAGTAAATTTTTACAGGAGAACAGTGCGATAGACACTGTTTCTAAGTGGCGCTTGTCAGTTATACTAGATTGAAGGTGTTGTAATGAGCCCATAACACCGTTTAATGGCGTTCTAATTTCATGGCTCATGTTGGCTAAAAAATCTGACTTTGCTTTTGAAGCCTCCTGTGCTTCTATCGTTAAGGTGTGCTCTTTTTCAAAGGCTGATTTTAGCCTAAAAAAGTATAAAACTAATACCCCAATAAATATCATTACGCTTATGACATTGACAGTGTGGGCAATCACAAAGTTATTATTTAGTTGTTGCTCCTCTCTACTTATACGTGCGCGACTATCTAAATGAAATCTAGAGAGAGCGGCCAACGCATTTGTGTCATCAACTTGAACTACTCTGTCTATTTCTTCACTTGAAGCACCATGCTCAATAAGCTTTAATGTCAATGTGAGGTTTTGTTCGTATTCGAGTACGACATTTCTAATTATTTGTAATGATTTACTGTCATATTGCTCATATCTTTCAAGTTTTCTGATGAGCGTTTTAATTTCGTAGATAGATTGTCTTAGCTTAGATTCATAACGAGTTCTGTCTTTACGAAGAACTAAATTTTTAAAGTCATGTATGAATCCGCCATAACCTAAGTGCTAAACAAGGTCATCATGCAAATAATAAACTTCATAAATATCTTTAGAATAATAACGCCACTGGCTTTCTACTTTGTGATAAAACAACAGGGAAACCAATGTCAGCCCTACACCGATTAAGATCACTAAGGAAGATTTTAAACGCAAGCTATTCAACGCATTACTGGTTTTAGTTGTCACGTATAACGGTCCTTTTAATCCATCACTATCGCTTAAGCCATAGAAATTTAACATCAATCTCGAATAAAAAGAGGTTTCTTCTACCTGTTAATATTAGCCAAAAGATTATCAGTATGCGTTTCCCTGCATTTAAAAGTTTATGATTGCTATGGCTGTTGATTTAAATCCGGTATGTCTAACAAAAAATCGGTGCTGCCTATGTCAATTCCGAGTTGGTTAAACAAAGTTGATAATTGGCCTCTGTGGTGAGATTGGTGATTAAACATGTGTGATACCAACTCACTAAATTCTCGGGTACTTTTCTCGCCTAGAGAATTGCTATAACTCAAGGCTTTGTGAAAATCGCACTCTTGTGCTTCTATTTCCAACCATTGTAAGATTGTTTGATCCAAAATTTGTCTGACAGAAACCAGCTCTTCTAACTTATTAAACAAGATTTCATCAAGGCTAGTTGGATAAGGTAACTCGCCAAGTTTAAAAAGGGATTGGTAGCAATTAGAGTGCTTAGAAAATCTTAATAACCACAGTAGATCTCCTACGATGAGGTGATTAAAGGTGCCCAATATCGAACTAAAAAAAGCCCCTTTGTCTTCTATTAGCTGCTCGTGTGTTAAGCTTTGTGCAGCTTGAATTAGTTGATTATTCATTCTTTGGTTATATAAAGCCATTAACTTAAAGTGTTCGATATGTTGCATGATTTACGTTTTAACTGGTCTTATTAAAATCAGTTTATTACTAAATACTTAAACTACCTAATCAAATATTAAGTTAACGCCTGTTAAGATCTATCCAAGATAGAAGCTGTGAAAGATAAGTTTACTTGATTAATTTTGATTGACTAACTCGGATTAATCTATTTATTGTTTGCAAGCTTAATCTTAAATTACTGGCAGGGCTCGAACATACGATAATTCAAACACTAACGAAAATGAAATTCGAAGCGCGCCCTCGTGAGTTTACTGTCAAATGCAGTAAAAGGCATAGATTTACTTCTCTCTTTTGCAACCTCAATACACAACTTTAGTGCTGGCGTTGCTCTGGTTCTTCTGGTATTTATGCCTTTATTTTTGCAAAAGTCAGTGGTTGAGGTACCAGTGCTTTTGGGCAGTGGAAAAGAACCTCATCGTGCTCTGCACTCTGATCACCAGCACATCTGAAACTAAGCGGCAATGCTCAGCCTTGGAGCTCGAAAAAGCGGCAACTTGTCGTAATGTTAATTTTTGCTTTATGTTACACATTGTATTTTATGTAAATTTATTATTACTTCGATTGGCCTGTTACTTGCTACGTATTTATTACTGAGATAAGGAGATAAGTCATGATTTTAAGCTCGAATCCATACCAAGTAACGAATGCGGCTTCTCAGTATCAGCAAACCCGAGCTGTTAGTAATAAAGAGTCCACTCAAGCTTCGACACAAACAGATAAAACGGAACAATCTTCAAATGAGCCACAAAGAAAGCTTGCATGGGAAGCTTTTACCGAAAAAGTAGAGTCAGATCCATCATTTGCTGCAGATATGGCTGAAGCTGTTTCTTTTATACCAGATAAAATGCTTATCAATTTAGCCGAGGCACCGCCGCTAACAGACGTAAAAGCATTTACAAAATGGGCTAGTAAATCAGATGAATTTGACAAAGAAGCAGCTGTGGTAACTGAACAACGTATAAAGATATATAACAAAATGACAGAAGAAGGTGCGACTGATGCTGATATTTTTAATAAAGTCATGGAGTTTAATCGAGACCTACCTCTAGATTACCAGGTGAAAGCAGGAATGTTGGCGGTCAATACATATGCATAATATGTAAATTATAGGTCTTTTTAGGCCTAACCGAATACTCCTAATATACAATTATATATGTACATTGATGTAATCGGCCGTATATTCAACAAATTTGTGATAATTATCGGGGTGCGCAAGGTTTTTACTTCCCAAACTTGTTGCCATCTTAAATAATTCAGATTGTTTATCTCGAAAAGTAACTAAATCGGTCATGATTTCTTTAGCTGACTTACCCCCTTCTTCTACTCGTTTGATAATCGCCAATTCTTGCTTGTGAAATTGCTCAGCCTCCTTGTTAAAATGGCTAATCTCTCTTGATACTCGACCATGCATTTCTTCAACATTAAGTGAACTTAAGATGTCTTCCATTCTAAACATGGCTGTTGGGGGCCGTATTGCTTAATTGCATCAATAAATTGAGCAAGCTTTTCATCACTTGCTGAGTTTATATATTCAAGATACTCGCTTCTATTATCAGACTCTTGGATCGTACGAATTGAACCTGCCGCTGAGCGTTGAACATTTGTAGGTTTATGTTTGATCTCATAAACACCTTGAGTGCTGACCTGATTAGTCACATTCATAATAATTTCCCTTTAAAATATCTGTCTGTCCATATGTAATTAAAAAGCTTCATTACTTATCTGGATATTAATTAAGCAAATACCATTCCAAAGTGAAATTATATTTCTTACCCGTAAATTTTTTGAAAGATATTTTACGAAGTTAGGTCCAAAGCCATATATTTTCTGATTTATTTTCAAGTTAAATTTAAGTGTTTGTAACTTTTAGGGACTAAATTACATACGCGCTATAAATCTGTAATTAAATAAAAAATAAGGAAATCTATGATGAAAAAACAAGCACCATTTTCTCTTTTGTTACTAGCGGTCACAGCATAAGCTAAAGAAGTCAGTTAATCAGATGAAATAAGTAGTATTAGTATGCAGTCAAATAGATCTGTTTGGATTTGGCCTGATAGACATACACCCTTGAATTGGAGCCTACTAACACTAACTTCTACGAGTATCTTGGCATAATGTTTTATGCAATGAAGTCAGATAAAACAGTTTTCTATAAAGCTGATAACGGCGAGCATGTTTCAAACAAGTGCTATGACACAAAGTTTGGTTTATATCCGCTGCATGATGTTCTAAGAATGAACTAACTATCATCGATATGAATTCTGAAATGCACTTGTACTGTGAGTGAATTATTATATTCACAATAAAATATTTTAACGAATATAAGTTTAAAATTTTGAGGTTAAGGAGAAGTTGTTTAGATATAATGCTCTAAAAACAAATGGATTTTATGACATGATTAAAAAAATTGCCCTCTCTACCTTTTTATCTCTCTCTTTTCACTCAATTTCAAGCCCGTTGTTAAATGTACAATTAACTACAAATAAAGCTGAAGTCTGTAACGATTTCTTCGTTGCTTACCAAAAAGAGTATAAACAAAACGCTAATGTGGATTTTAGAAGCTGGCTGTCACCATCATTTGGAGATGGCACTCAAATAAACCATAATAATATAGATACCTTTGACATCCCAATTGAATCAAACTTTTCCGTCAAGAGTGCTCCATTTTCTTCGTTTAAACTGTTCCCATCCTTTAAATACCATTTTCAAGCTAAAGATAATATTAGGCAAGAGCTTAACATTACTCATTTAGAGTCTGTAAACAACCTTAGTATTTTATACACAGTTAAAAGAGTTTTTTCACAAAGCCCAAACAATTGGCAGCGCACTTTTTACATTGCAAAGCGTGATAACATCGTTCAGTACTTAAACAGTATCACAGTAGACAGACCATTTAGTATTGATCGTGAGCTATCTGAGATCCTACAAGTCGCGGATATTTCTTTCCCATTTGAACATCAGGGAAATGCTTATTACATCAAAGACAATAACAAGGTTATTGCACTTACAGAAGCGTTAGAACATGAGGTCGTTTGTGAAGTTGAAGAAACTAGATTACCAGTATTAATATCGCTGAACGCGCTAAACAAACTGGCACATCAATCTATTATGACTAAAGGCAACCCTATGTTGATGGGGTCTTGGGGAAGCCCGTATTTTGTAATAAAAAAACCATTTGAAGCGTATTTGAAAACACCTAGTTCATTGAAAGTAAAAGGTGAAGGCGGTTGTGATAAAAACGCTGCTATCTGCGCGAGGAAAAAACAGGTTGATAATATCTTGGCATTATTTGGCAATGTGGATGCATGGAGTCATCGAGAGTTACTCACACTAAAAAACCATATGGCAGACGCACAATTACAAGTTGCGCATTTTTACATGTCATATCATAAATATGACAAAGACAAAGCCCACTTTTATGCGCAAACATTGATATATCAATTCTTAGGAAGATTACTCACTCCCTATCAAGGTTATATGGATTTAAAAGCGGGCTCTCCTCAGTATTTTAAAGCGCAATATTTACTGAACGACCTAAGTGCAGAAGAATTTGCTCAAGCAGCAGCCTATAAGAACTGGTTTAATAAAACACATTTAATGTTAGCTTCACATTTCAACGACCTAGACACCGTTAATGCCTTAATAGCTGCTGGCACGGATATTAACGCAGTCACTTTTATCGATGAAGACGACGAATACAGTAGTTCGGATGCTTTTATTAATGATGTAAAAAGGCTTAATCGTTCAGCGCTCACTTATGCAGCAGAGAACGCTTCTTTAGAAGTGATCAACGCACTTATCACTGCTGGAGCGGATAAAAAGCTACTCGACTCTCGAGGTAATGACTTATCATTTTATTTTGCAAAAAACCCAAGGCCAAAGGTGGCAGCGCTGGCAACCGAGTTTAAATTACTTAAAGGCACAAAAACCTCTGCACAAATTACGGCTAGTTTTGATTGTAAATTGGCAAAATCAAAGCAAGAAAAAGCGATTTGCTCAAGTGCTGGGCTTGCGCTTTACGACAGAGAGCTTGCAGCAGCCTATAAAAGGTTAAGAAACACAGAGCATGCCGATCATGTTCGTCAAACACAGCGTCTTTGGCTGAAAAATCTCAGACAACATAGTAAGGGCTTGAACCAAAAAGAGACTCAAGAATACTTGAAAGCACAATACCGTGCGCGTATCCGCGCTTTGCATAACTTAATAAGCATTCATTAATAAGTTCAGGTTGCTAAAATGTTAAAAACATCCTAGTGTAGATTTGATACTCACAATCGGAGAAACTCTATGAAGGAAATTATTTTAGCATTGGCTATAGGGGTTACAGGTGCCGCAGTGGCTGCTGATCATGTTTCCCATGATAAGCATGAACATAAGCATGGATATAACTGCGGCCATGCAGCCGAATGGCATGTTGACCATTTCGATTTCAACCACAGTGGCCATGACCATCACAATCATGCGGGTGAGGTTCATGAGGCTAAAGTCAAAGTCCATGAAAAGCACAAACACGGCCATAGCTTAGATTGCGGTCATAAACGTCGTGTTGAACAAGGTCGTGTGGAATATAATCATGATGGACATTGGCATCATCAGCACGGTGAACATTTCCATGAAAATCATGGTTAAATAACATTCAATATAAAGCCCAGAGCTTATCTGGGCTATTTCTAAAAAATAACCTATGTATTCTCTCACTATTCTATAAAAATTACTATTTAACATAATTTATTTTGTATTTGAAGCTATGATTGACTTAGTACATTCAGTTGCGCCGAACGTAAACACATAACTGAATAAACACTTTCAAGAACTAAATAGTCCCTATTGATTGCGTAAAACCAGAAAGACCCTATCAACTAGGTTAAAGTTCGATTATATAGAACGACTTTATAAAAAATACCGGGGTTTAATCAATAGACTATTCTAGTATATAGAACAAATGTTATTTCAGAGCTTTATTTAGTAGCGGAGTGTTCACTTTATTTTTAAACCTTTCCATTAAATTGAGCAATTTGGGGGCTATGATGTTCTGACAAAATGGTCTGTCCGGCGCGGTATAAAAATAATCTTGGTAATGCTCAGACGATAGCTTAAATTCATTAAGTAATAGTGCTTGCGTAATTATGGGTTGCTCAAATTGCTTTTGAAGTACTGACAATACACCTTTTACTTCAGTTTGCTGCTCGATGCTGTTGCAATAAATAGCACTTCTATATTTATCTCTTTTTAAGTGGTTTGAAGTTGAACTATGAGAAAAAAGGTGTATTTCAACCAAATCAGCTAAGGTGATGATGTTTTTATCAAAAGCCAAGCATACCCCTTCAGAAAACCATTCGTTGTTTTCGAAGCTGTTTATCCAACCCTGCTCTACTTTCTCAACACCAATCAAAGAGCGAAATATCGCTTCAGTACACCAGTAACAACTTCCCCCTAAACCCAGTTTATTATCCATACTCCCCCCAAAATAAACACAGATTACTGTTTATATCATTTCGCATAACAAACTCACCCCATAAAAAGGATAATTTATTCTCTTAAGAACTGCCTGCATAATTAAAATAGGTGCAGTCAAACTCAAAATCTATATAATGAAGCGTTTTTTGGGAGCCTAAAAGTTTGCTGTCTCGATACAAATTTACACTATTTGGCGTTATAGCTGTACTGCTGTGGAGTGCTGTTTTGCACATCGTACGTATCGTGACTGAGGACTTTGGCCCGATTGGTGGTGCTGCCCTGGTATACACCTACTCAGCGTTATTCTTGGTCGCCTTTTCCGGACTCCCAAATATCAAAAAATACCCAAAACGTTACGTTTTTCTTGGCGGCTTTCTTTTTGTTGCATATGAATTATGTCTTTCACTGTCACTTGGCTTTGCAAACTCTAGAGAACAATCCGCACAAGTACTCATTGTTAATTATCTTTGGCCTTTATTCACCATTTTAGGCGCAGTCATTTGTAAACATAGTAAAGCGAGTCTCCAGTTATTGGTCCCAGGCAGTATTATAGCCTTCATCGGTGTGTGTTTTGTCGTTTCGGGTGAGTCAAACCTGTTTGCAGGGATGTTGACAAATATCATGAGTAACCCACTGGCATTTGTACTTGCCTTTAGTGGTGCAATTATTTGGGCAATATACTGTAACTTAACCAAGACTATGTCTAACGGCAAAAACGCAATTACGCTATTTTTCATTTTTACGGCATGCACATTGTGGCTAAAATGGTATCTATTGGACGCTGGTTTCTCGTCAGGCTTTTCTTTCAAAAGTGTCTTTATGCTGGTGCTTGCCGGTGGTGGAATGGCGCTAGGCTATGGCCTTTGGAATAAAGCCATTATTGGCGGCAATATGATCTTACTTGCAGCCATCTCTTATTTCACCCCGGTTTTCTCAGGTATCTTCGCTGCTATTATTTTAGGCGTGAGTTTGCAGCAAAGTTTTTGGTTGGGTGTTGTCGCCGTCACGATTGGTTCTTTATTATGCTGGCAATCAACACGCCTTAAAAATCAACAAATTAGCCAGGTACAAACTGTGCTAGACAATACTGAATAAATATACATATAATTTGATACAAACATACCGCTTGGATCAACAATATATGACGCCGTTAGTCGATACGCTAAAACAACTCAGATATCTCATCGCCCATTTAGATGATGAAACCTTGCAAAGTGAATACCCCGCAATGGCAGAGTTTTTAAATAATAATCGACTTGAAGAAAATGTATGTTTGGACGAGTTAAAGTTTCTTTATCAATTCTTATACGTTTATGGACGCAAATCAGAGGCCACATTCAACCGCTTTAGAAATGAGATAGAGCGTTTTCATCTTTGGAGCTGGCTCATTCAAGAAAAATCTGTATTTGAACTTAAACGTGATGACATAGAAGCATATGTTGATTTTGTTGTCGAGCCAGATAAAGCTTGGCTTGCAGACTCTGTTCAGTGGCGGTTTAAAAATCATCAAGGCACTCGACAAGTTAACCCTAATTGGCGCCCTTTTGTTTTTAAAGAAAACGGCGTGAGCCAACAAACGCTCGCCTCCATGTTCACAGCGCTTAATGTCTTCTATAAATTTGCGATTTTAGAGGAAAAAGCATTCGCCAATTTTGTGCCTGTTGTTAAAAAGAACTGTCCTTATTTGGTCGTACAGTCACAAATTAAGCTCCCTGATACACTAAGTGATCTGCAATGGGAGTATGTTTTTGGTGTAACTAAAGACTTGTGTGAGCAAAATCCAAAACTTGAAAGAAACCTGTTCACCTTAGCGTGCCTAAAAGGGCTTTATCTGCGTATATCAGAGCTATCTGAGCGCCCGCAATGGTCTCCTGTAATGAGTCATTTCTGGCAAGATCAGGATGGTTTTTGGTTTTTAAGAATTATGGGTAAAGGTAATAAGCTCCGCGATGTCACATTGAGTGATGACTTTGTTGAATACCTTAAACGATATAGGCAGTCGCGCGGTTTGACCTCACTTCCTCGTGTTGATGAACCGCATCCAATTATTCATAAACTGCGTGGACAAGGCGGGATGAATGTTCGCCAATTAAGACGTATCGTTCAAGAAAGCTTTGACTTGGCCATTGATAAGTTGAAACAAGATGGTTTTAGTGAAGAATCTGAAAACCTAGAAGCCGCGACCAGTCATTGGTTAAGGCACACAGGTGCCACTCATGATGCTCAGACAAGACCGTTAAAGCACTTATCTGAAGATCTTGGGCATTCTAAAATTGCGACAACTGACCAGATTTATATCCAAACAAATATAAAAGAGCGAGCAAAGTCCGGCGTTAAGCGAAAGTTGTAAACTCAAGTGTTTTACCCAGGCTGTGCATAACTTTATGTACAGCTGTTAGGTGCCCATATACTCAACCCTCAGTCTAAAACCTATTCATTCCTTTGATAAAATTAGACCTTAAGTAATACGAATTTATTTTAAATATCTTTATGGCACATATAAGTATGATGTGTTCTTGATGGTGTGTTTTTAAGGGCCATGGCGGCCCTTTGTATTATCTTTTGAATCTTACCACAAGCTCATGCATATCTTTAGCAACACGCGTTAACTCTTCACTAATCTCTTGGCTTTCTTGTGAGCTAATAACACTTGAATTGGCCAGAGAAGCAATATTAACGACTTGTTTATTAATATCCTCAGAAACGGTTGCTTGTTCTTCTACAGCTGCAGCGATTTGCATACTGTTCACGCTCATCGTTTCAATCAAAGTATAAATATGCTCAATTTTTTGTGTTGAAGCATTCAACTTCTCAATACCTAGTTGAGATTCAGTCTCACCGCGCTGTGCAATCACTTCTGACTCTTGAGTACTTTGCGTTAATTCATCGATAATTGCATGGATCTCTTTAGTAGACTCTTGAGTACGCTGTGCTAGATGTCTAACTTCATCTGCTACCACAGCAAATCCTCTACCCTGCTCTCCTGCTCGCGCCGCCTCAATGGCAGCATTTAAAGCTAGTAGGTTGGTTTGCTCAGCAATTTGCTCAATAATTTGTGCCGCATCTGCGATCTTGCTAGTTTGACGCGCTACACCTAACACAGAGTCTTTTATGTCAATTACAGTTGAACCAAGACTTTCGATTGATGCTTTAGTCTCTTCAGAGCTTTTAGCGCCTTCTTTTGCAAGTTCAAGGGCGTCGGCTGCATCCGCTGAGGTGGATTGCACGTTTTGCGAAACTTCATGGATAGTCGTGGCCATCTCATTCATGGCCGTCGCGACCAACTCCGTTTCTTGTTGCTGCTGAGTAAGTTTCTCAGTAGTTGAACGACTTTTACCTGTTGTTTGTTCAGCACCGGAGGTAACTTGATTTGACGCATGTTCAATTCGAGTGATTACCGTGTCTAAATGCGCGTGCTCACTTAATAGCTTTACGTGCAATTCAGCCATTTTACCTTGCCAAGGTGAATACACCTGTTTAGATACATCATCACAAAAACTGTGTTTTAAGACTTGGTTAATTCTTTCAAGTTGCTCATTATCACGATAACGATTGTATCCAAAGATCGCGACACTATTGAGCATAAGCCACGCAAATGCGCTTGCTTCAGAGCCAAATGCATATAAGGCGAGTGAACTTGCAAATGCAGCCACAGGCCAAATGGTTCGTAATCTTGGTAACTTAATTGCTGATTTAGAGCCACTTTGAATCGAGCGATACAAAGCCTCAGCTCTTGCAATGTTTTCACGACTAGGGCATGTTCTAACCGATTCATAACCAATGACTTGTCCGTTTTCTGTCATTGGAGTGACATAGGCATCTACCCAATAAAAATCACCATTTTTACAACGGTTTTTGACCATCCCCATCCAAGGCTTGCCCGCTTTTAACTGCATCCACATGGTTTTAAATGCAAGCTCAGGCATATCTGGATGTCTAACTAGATTATGAGGTTGGCCAATTAATTCTTCTTTTGAGTAGCCACTTATATTTATAAAGTGCTCATTACAGTCAGTGATTGTACCTTTCAAATCAGTAACTGAAATGAGCTTATCTTCTGGTGCAAATCGCTGTTCACGATTTGTAACTGGTTGATTAACTCGCATTTAACTTAAAACTCTCTGCAAATTACGCATAAACTCGACGCTGGATAGAGGAACATACGACTTATACATGACATAAGCAACCTATTTTCACTCTATTACTACAATTTTAAGACGTATTGACATGATTTAAATTAAAAACACCGGAGTTAGATCCAAATAAGCGTGTTTTACGTATACGCTTTACTGTAAAATACTACCCGTTTAAAAATGCCACCAAGGAGTGCTAAGTGTCCAGATTTTCGGCAATTACTGACAACCCTCATGAGAACCGTTTCAACAGCAAAGTTGGCGTACTCGTCACCAATTTGGGAAGCCCTGATGCAGCAACTACACAAGCCCTTCGAGTTTATCTTAGAGAATTTCTATCAGACCCTCGTATTGTAGAAATTCCACGTATTATTTGGATGATGATACTGCATGGTGTCATACTTAGGATCAGACCGAGTAGATCCGCCAAAGCATATGAAAGCATTTGGACCGAGCAAGGCTCACCACTTATCGATATCACAAAGAAACAATGCCATAAACTACGTGAATATTTAAAAAAGCAAAACCATAATGATGTTGAAGTGGTAATGGCGATGCGTTATGGCAACCCATCTATTGAGGCCGGTTTAGAAGAGTTACGTCAAAAAGGCATCACTAAAATTGTTGTGCTACCACTTTACCCTCAATACTCGAGTGCAACGACCGGCTCAACATTTGATGCAGTCTCTCGTGTATTAACTAAATGGCGCTGGGTTCCTGAACTTCACTTTATCAATGGATATCACGGCAACGAAAAATACATCGAATCTCTAAGTAACTCTGTTCAAGAGTATTTAGATCACAATCCATCACCTGACAAGATCTTGTTTTCATACCACGGTACACCTAAAAAGTTTTTGACTAATGGCGACCCGTACCATTGTTTTTGTCATTTAACGACAAATGCCGTTGTAGCTAAACTAGGCTTAGACAAAGACAAAGTAATGACCACTTTTCAAAGCCGATTTGGTCGTGAAGAATGGCTCAAGCCGTATACAGATTTTACACTCAAGGAGCTTGCTCAATCAGGCACGAAACACATTGCCATCTTAAGCCCTGCATTTAGTGCAGATTGTTTAGAAACGCTGGAAGAGCTAGAGGAAGAAAATAGAGAGTATTTTATTGAAGCTGGCGGTAAACGATATGACTACATCCCTGCACTCAATGATAGAGATGACCACATTGAGGCCTTTTACGACATTTTAAAACCACATATTTAACATTCAAATTTAAGGCTATAGAGAGCTCGATAACTTGGCTCTCTTCATCACGCACTTCAGAGTAATTTGATTACAGTGTAGCCTTAGATACATAAGCAACAGTTTGACATTAAAAACCCAGTCAAAACATAGTTTTAACTGGGTAGTTTATCGAATTTAGTGTTTTATACTCTATTTGAAGTAAAATTCAATAAATCAAAGCCGATGGAACCTTCACCGTTAAATTCCTCTAAAAGATGAATGCAAGCTCCGATAGGCCTCGCAGGACTGTAGTAATACCCTTGAATGTGGTCACAACCGAGCTCATTCAATACATCTAGCTGTGCGTTACTCTCAACTCCCTCTGCGATTACTTTAATACCTAATTGCTTAGCCATTTCAATCAAGCAAGAAATCATGATTTGCTTGCTTTTATCTTGTAGTAAGCTGTCGACAAAAGATTTATCAATTTTTAAGTAGTCTACTTGGTTTTCAATCAAATGGCTAAGTGATGAGTAGCCTGTGCAAAAATCATCTAGCGCAATTTTAACTCCTTTAGCTCTAAGTTCTGCAAGTAACTTCCATGTGTAATGATTAGTAGCCATCGACTCTGTTACCTCAACAGTTAAGCTCTTGAAAGGAATGTTTGCATGTTCGATGGCTTCTGAAATTAAATCAAACTGATTGTTACTCACCTTAAATTCATTCACTGACCTATTCACAGATATACTCACGTCACTAAAGCCCAATGAATGTATTCTATTTAAATCCTGACAAGCTTTTTTAAGTACAAAGTGCCCTATTTGCTGGATTAGACCAAACTCTTCTGCAATAGGTATAAATGAACCAGGAGAGATCATGCCTTGCTCATCATCAAACCAACGAACTAATGCTTCGAACTTAACAATTTTTCCAGTTGATTGATCAACAATTGGCTGATAATAAACATCAAGCAACTCATGCTTGACCGCATTTCTTAGTTTATCTCTTAGTGCGATTTTATTGAGGTAAGCGTTTTGGATATCTTGGTTATGAAGTGCAATATTGCCTCGGTTAGTCTTTTTAGCGCTTTCTAATGCGTGCGCTGCGTTACGAATAAACTTCGCTGCTGTTATGCGTTTTCGATAGTCTAACTGAGCGACACCTATACTTGCGGTCAACTCTATCGCTAATTCATTAAACACATATGGCTGCTTTAGTTTTTCACAAAGTTTCGAAGCGATATCATATGCGCTTTGCTGATTTGTTGCGTCAAGCAAGATTGCAAACTCATCACCGCCATATCGTGCGATTGTATCTGCTCGCCTCAAGCCATTTTTTAAACGTCTCGAAACAGAAATAAGTACTTTATCGCCAATCTCAGGGCCATAAATATCATTTACTTCTTTAAAATGGTCAAGACCGATAAACAAGAGAGAACACGGCTGCAATGTACTGCGATTTTCTGAGATACGAGACTCTAAAATATCCATAAAGCAACGGCGATTGATCAGTGCTGTGAGCGGTTCATGGTTTGCATAAAATGTTAGCTGAGCTTCGTTACGTTTCCAGTCGGTAATGTCACGGAATATAGCTACATAATTTACAATTTCATCGTCTTCGTCTCTGACAATATTAAGTGTTAATTCTTCAGGGAAAATTTGACCATTTTTCCTCCGGTTATAAATCTCTCCTTTCCATGTGCCTTCTTTACTCAACTCAGCCCACATTCTTTTGTAGAACTCAGCACCGTGTTTACCTGAAGACAAAACAGATGGGTTTCTGCCTAAAAGCTCTGTATCGGAGTAGCCAGTTAAACGTTCAAAAGCCCTGTTTACCATAACAATATTGTTTTTATGATCTGTTATCATTATTGCTTCTGTGGCGTGTTCAAATACCACATTGGTCAGCTCAAGCTGTTTGTTCAGCGCGTAAATATATGAAATATCCTGCACAGAAGCGCAAAAAATACGTTCGTCTTCTTGCTCATCAGATCTCTCAATATGCCCTATTACTCTAAATAACCCTTTGAACTGACTTCTTTCTCGGTGAGAAACGTTTATATCAATATGGTTTATCTGCCCATTTCTGAGCTTTTGCATCAGCACTCTAAGTGCTTTCTGGTCTTTGCTTTTTAAGCTCTCGCAAAAGATTTCGAAATCAACATCTTGATCTGGAGCGTTTATGAGAGTTTGCATCTCTTGGCTGAAGTTATGAATATTCCTGCTAATGTTCCAAGACCAAGAGCTAAGCCTCGCAATACGCTCCCCTTTAGCAAGTTGTTTAACTAAAATTTCCTGTGAAGCAAGCTCTAAATTATGATTAAGTTCAGCGCCCACCAGCAAACTCAGCTCTCTAAACCAATGTTTGTCGTCGCTGGTAATTTCTATTTTTTCATCAAATAAACAGACCATAATACCAATTGGTTTATGGTTCAACGCTCTAAGCGTCACGCCGAGGTAACCGTCGATATCAAATATTTTTAAAATCTCATCTTCAGCATACATTTGCTGTAAATTACAGCTAATAGAGCAGACACTTTGGCTGTCTTTAGCGTCTTTACAAGGCGTCCCTTCAAGATCATAAATGATATAATTGGACTTTTCTCCATTGACAGAATACGCCACGGTTTTTACTCGCGTATCTGAGTCAATGAATTTACCTATTAAACAATGAGCGGGTTGAAACTTATCGTAAATCAAATTTAGTGCCAATTCGTAACGAGCTTCGCTGCTTGGCAAATTATAAAAGGTACTGAATGATAGCGTCATCGTTTAACAATCTTTTAATAATTATAGTTATTAATATGAACCGGAATTAATACAAGTTAGCAATAATAGATAATTGATATTTTAAGATATGAAGATAGATCAATAAAATATCAATAACAAGATTAGTAAATATATATTCAACAATATTTCAACCTTTCAATATCCACTTTACCAAAAATAGATACAAACATATTGTTTTTTAAATAAGAATGCCAATTAAAACGCAAAAAAAAAGCCGTCTTAATTAGACGGCTTTTAATTAATAAAAATTAAATTTATTCAATAATTGGTTGTACATCTAGACCATAACCAAAGCTCACTGCAAGTATCAGGACAATTGATGCTGCGAGTAATAGCTTACCAATCAAAGGTAAACAGAATCTAAACCAATGAGTATAAGGAACACCAGCCATACCAAGAATACCCATCAATACTGCATTTGTTGGAATAATCATATTCGAGAAACCATCACCAAATTGATACGCTAACACCGCAACTTGACGAGGTACACCAACCAAATCACCCACTGGTACCATCAGCGGCATCGTTACATATGCTTGACCAGAACCCGAAGGAATAAATGTATTTAAGAAAGTTTGAATGACTAACATACCCACTGCTGAAATTTCCGCAGCAACATGAGATAAAGGCGAAGACAAACTGTAAACCAGAGTATGAAGGATTTGGCCATCTTCAAGAATTAGTGCGATACCACGCGCAACACCAATTAATACAGCAGTAGTTACAAGCTCAGATACACCATCGATAAAACGCTCGGCAGTCTCGTCAGCCGACAATTTTCCAATAACCGCTATCACAACACCCCAAGCAACGAATAAGCCACCTAGTTCGTAAAGGTACCAACCCTTAGTAGCAATACCCCATACAGCAATACATAGAGTAATAATAAAACTAAATAAAACAGCTTGATGACGCCCGTTTAATTTAGGGTAGTTTGGCTTAGCTTGACCCTCAAGAGGACAAGGCACACCAATCATCATTGATTTGCTGGGGTCATTCGATACTTTCTTCGCGTAACTCCACACATGGTGAAAACCAATTAATACGAAAGGCACAAAGATGGCAAGTCTAAGTTCAATACCGGAATAAACGGGGATGTCTGCAATTTGCTGTGCAATAAGAACGGTAAATGGGTTAAACGCTGAAACACCATAGCCAATGCCGTAACCAGCCACAATCATGCCGACAGCCGTCATAGCGTCTAATTTCATTGCCTTACATAGCGCAACTAAAATCAGCACAAATGGAATGTACTCACCTGCGGTTCCGATTGTGCTTGATGCCAAGGCGAAGCAAAAAACCACCATAAAAATAAGGCGTTGAGGCTTAGTACCATGCTTTTCTAATAAACGACCAATCAATGCATCAACGGTACCTGTTGCACGAGCTATACTCAGTACACCACCTACGATTAATACGAAGAAAATAACGTCTTGCGCTTGTGCAAATGCTTTAGGAATGGCAGTAAGAAGATCCCAAGGAGTCAGAAACTCTTTTTGTTCAACGAGTTGATAAGTACCAGCGACAACCATTTGCCTGCCGCTTTCAGTTACGCTTGTTTCAAAAAAGCCCTGAGGTACCACCCATGTGGCTAATAGGGCAACCACCATCATGCCAAGTAACAGCACGAGCGTATGTGGTACTTTCAAAGTCTGTCCCATTTACTACTCCAAATCAATAATATTGTAATTTGGCGCGCATATTACCCACATTTAAGACAAAGATCATTGTCTAAGCTAAAAGTTTGTAAATGATTAGCTGTTTTATGTACAAAAAGACCATTTAGGCAGCTTCTAAACAACAACTTTTATTCCTTCCGCTTTGCTTCGCTTGGTATAGTGCTTTGTCAGCCATTTCAATTACCTTATCTATTGGCATAGAATTGTTTGGCCACTGAGACACACCAATAGAGACAGTTATTCTGATCCCATTAGGCATAGTGTGTTTTGAAATTAGCGTTCTTAATCTCTCTGCAGCTTCCATTGCTTGAGTAATGGGTTGAGAAGGCATTAAGACTAAAAACTCTTCACCGCCTATTCGACAACAAAAATCATCTGCTCTTGCATTTTGAATCATTAACTTTGCCAACTCTTTGAGAACTTTATCACCTGTGCAATGTCCGTAACTATCATTAATAGATTTAAAGTGGTCAATATCAATCGCCAATACACAAAAGCCAACTTTAGAGTTCGTTGTATTTTCAAGCCAAAGATCCAATGACAGTCTATTGTGTAAAGACGTGAGCTTGTCAGTTTTTCTATCAGTATCAAGTGATTTAATCACCTGCCTAATCGCACGGTGACTCTGTAATAAAGCACATTTTAGGTTTGCAACCTCATAATACCATGCACTCACTCCTACTCCTGATATGCGCTGTTTTTCAGTTACAGTTAGTTGCTTTGCCAATACAGCTA
Source organism: Pseudoalteromonas umbrosa (assembly GCF_030125375.1). Taxonomy (GTDB): domain Bacteria; phylum Pseudomonadota; class Gammaproteobacteria; order Enterobacterales; family Alteromonadaceae; genus Pseudoalteromonas; species Pseudoalteromonas umbrosa. Next base: position 1,004,015 of record NZ_JASJUU010000001.1, read on the forward strand.
ATGGTCTAGCAATTAGAACCCCAACAACAAAAATCCACCCAAGAATCACAATGGTAAAAGGTATACTGGTATAAACGACTGATTTATGAGTAGTTGCAAGATGATTTAAAATTGAAATCAGCGGCCTCTGACTAACAACCCCCCACCCAGTCATTGGAATAGCAGCAAACCCAGCTATCATCTGATTATTACTACTATTGACCAATTCCATCGCCCCTGTTTGACCATTCAAAACACGGTCAATAACAATGTTGTTGGATACTTTCTCTCCAATTCTATCTGGGTCAGGGTGATACAAAATACGCTGTGTTTTATCTACAACATAAGAATATGAGCCATCTGCATAATGATGTCTTCCTAACAATCGATTAAGAATGGTATCACCATGCAGATAAATACCCCCAGCAACAAAGCCAAGATAGTGTCCCCGGCTATCAAAAAGGGGATAAGTTGGGCTTATCATCAAATTGCCAGCTGGCGATACAAAAGGGTCAAGAACAATAGGTTTTTGCAACATTACTTTTTCGAGTTGCTTTGAAGAAATTGAATGCCCTAATACCGGCAGTTCAGGATGAACTGCTATTATTTGCCCTGCCCGACTCACCACTACCAATGAATCAAAACTGTTCGTTTGCGACAATAAACGCTCTAGCTCAGCATTGATAAGGGTTTTATCATCAATATTCTTGGCAATATGGAATGCACTGACATTTAGCTGACTATTAACTGATTGCAAGAAAAGCTGTGTGACCTCTGCAAGCTTTATTGCGTAAGTTTGATTAGCGTGCAGAGTATCTTTAATAAACGCTTCTCTATGTACATGATAACTAGCAATAAGGGTATTCAAGAGCGATAGTACGACACCACAAGTCGCTAAAGCCAATATGAGTTTTTTTAAATCGATTCTAAAAATGTACCTGATCACCCGTAGTAAATTTTTTTTAGCCATATCCAATCATATGTTTTCCCTGCTCTACCTGTATTTTAAAACCCTAATACAGGTAAAAAATTAACCTAGGTCAAGAAGCAAATCATTAATACAACTTTAATATTAATCCTTTAGTTTGAGTGGCTTTATTGTGAAGTAATAGAAACCAAAATCTATTTCTGTTGATAACAGCGACTTAGGTAAACAAGCTAAATAAAACGTTCCAAAAGCATGGTTTGTGTTCGATTTTGACTTTATAATGTCGCCTTACATTTAGCTTAGGTTTATTTAATGGGTAAAAAGAGAAAATCCAACCCCTTAGTTACACACTTCACCATTGCGGCTATTGCACTCGCTTTTTTGTGGTTAATAACAGAGGATAAGGATGTATTAGTGCTCGGCAATTCTTTAATATTGGTGTATGTTGTTTACGCACTCGCTTCCAGGTTTGTTGCAATGAAGAAAAAAAGCAAACATTCTTCGAAGTAACGAAAAGAAGGAAGTAAACAAAAATAACAAGGAAACCTATGAAACAGCTCTGCGCCATTCCCTTCGTTTTTTTAACCGCTTGCACACTTACCAAACCAATTGAGCAGTCGACATATCAATTATGTGAACAAACGTTATACCAATATACTAAAATTAGAGATAAAGGCACGACTGAGCAATATATTGGTTTATTTACTGAAAACGCAACCTTTAATGTAGAAAGACTGAATATTTCCTTGTCCGGCCATCATGCACTTGCTTCAAGGTTTGAATCAGCCAGGAAAACAAAAAAATCGATCCACCTTATGACCAGCAGCAGGCTCTACTTAGACAAAAACTCAAACCTTAACGCAAACTCCAATTTTATCCTTTACTTAAGAAACAAAAATAATGAGGGTGATACAACCGTCATAGCAGGTCGCTACCTTGATAAACTCTCAGTGACAGAGAGCGCCTGTAAATTCAGCCACCGTGAAGTACTTGTGGATAGAATAGACACACTTTAACGACATGTTTTTTTCACATTACTTCTAAAATAGCAATTTTAGGCTACATTCTATTAAGCTATTGGATCTCATATTCAACATCAGCTAGAAACGGACATAGGTACCAGTGAAGATACAAGGATTTGACAGGTTGTTAGATGCAATAGCACACCCGTTTAATATAACCTTGTAGGCATTGCTATGAACATTTATAAACCATTCCAAGGATTATGCTTGGGTTTGGCATTATTATCGTTGTCAGGCTGTTTAGATAATGATGATGACGATCCAGTGACTAATCCTACCCCAGTAGACCAAAGCACTAGCGTGACTGTTACTCCCTCCCTAGGTTTAATAAAGAATGCTGATGTACAACTACTAACATTGGCAGACAAGCAAGTAGTAGAAGGCGCAACTGGTTCTACTGGTGAAACAGGTACAGCCACAATAACGGTGCCAAGCGGCACGACAGGGCCTTTTATTGTTGAAGTTAAACCCACTGGTGAATCTGAATATTTTGATGAATCTAAAGGGCAGTTTTTACCTTTACCTACAGCAACGACCTTACGCGCCGTCATGGCCACTCTTCAAGAGCAAGTCGGTGTTACTACATTGACTGAGATCGCAGCCAATTCAATTATTTCAGCCAACGTCGTTGACGCAAGCTCAGTAAACGCCGTAAATGAACAAATTAAAAATGCACTAGCGCCAGCGCTTGACAACATACTACAAGCGCCACAGTTAATCTCAGAGAATGTCGAAGGGTCAATAAATAATGACCAAGCTGGTATCTATGCCACAACTCTAGCTGGGTTAGCTAAATTAGGTTCAAGTCAAGATAACCCTGCAATTGCAATTTTAAACAGTCTTAAAGCCGATTTTCTAGATAATGTTTTAGATGGCAAAGTCGGAGACAAAGCATTCGAAAATCCAATATACAATGCAGATACTTTTGTCGCAGATTTGTCGTCGCAGATAAGTGCTTACGCAAATAGCTTTGGAGTATCTGAACTATCAGCCGATGTGAACGGTATATTTTCGCTCGACGAAATCAAGAAGTCTCTAGAAGGTTTAGAAGAAATACTGAAAGACCTTAACTTGGATGATTTATCTTTTGACTTTGTACCTGGTGGCCTTTTACCTGGTGGCGACGATGATGACGATCAAGATAATGATAATGACGATCAAGGTAATGATGACACAGTGCCTACCCTAACTATTACAGGCACCTCAACGACTGCAGGTATATCCGTTAATATTCCGGAGCTTAAAATTGAAAATGCACCTGCGCCAAACCCAGAAGATTTGGACGCAATAGAGAAGGACATTAAAGCGCAAATCGAATCGCAAGGCATTACTGTTTCAAATTTTTCATTCCAGTTAGTCAGTGCAGATGAAAGTAAGGTTGTTGTAAGTGTACAATATACAATATCTACACAGGGTGTTACTTCTACTTCTGATCTAACCTACACTTGGACACCTGGTTATTCTAATGATGGAGATAACGATTCAGACGATAGTTCAAGTATGTTACCTGATGCATTAAAAGGAAAATCATTCACACTCACTTTCACGATGAGTGAAAGCGGATCATCATACAGCGATGGACAAGTTGTCGAATTTACTTTCTCTAGCTCTGGTGCCTTATTTATAGACCCTGATCCAGAATCAACTGACAATTCTGATATTCAACTTAATGAATTTGAAAAAGTTGATACAAATTATATCTACACAGACGAGCAAAATGGATATAAATATACAGTAGCACTCCTTAACGAAAAGTTTCATGAAGTTAATCTAAATACTTTAGAAGGAGTCTTTTTGGGACAATTTACAGAAAAGTCAACGGATGGCCAAATAGAAAACTTTGAATTAATAACCAATTTTGCTAACACATACGCAGTATCTGGCACAGGACATAGTCGAGGTACAGTTATTATTGAATCTAACGGCACAATAGATTTTGATACAAGTGTCAGTTTTGATAAATCTATGATAGTTGCGGTTTTCGACAGACGTAGAGGGGCTGATGGCACAGTATTAGAAGAACCGAGAATTCAAGTCAATTACGGTGCTGATGATGACGGTCCAGTCATTATGCTTTTCCTTAATGAAGACTTAGCGTCTATCAAGATGTTTAGATACCGTCATATAAATGAAGATATGCAGGTTGATGTGACGGTAGTGTCATCAACAGGCGGTTCAGGTGGCTAATATTAATCAATAAACAAGTTGGAGGGCAAAAAGCTGTAATACATTTTGCCCTCTGAAATATCAACAGTACCAGATAAAAAACTTTCTGATTTCTCAAAACGTTCACCTCAAACTTCTACCTAGCTTCTTACACTAAACGACAACTGAAAATAACAATGAGGTTCCCTTACTAACTTTCAAAAACACCACAAAATTAAAGTAGGTTAGAAATAGTACAGAAGAATCAATTAAAATTTACATTTTTCAATTTGAACCTGAATTCAAATATATGACAACAACGAAAAATAAATATCACACCCCAAATAAGCCATTGTAAATATTGATAAAAAACATTAAAACTTGAATGATTCGATACATTGTTACACTCATGTGGGCACTTTTGTCAAGACGCGAAAGTGTCAATTGTCTGAAATATATTTGCGGTGAAAAATCTATTTCTGTGATACATTCGTATATTGAAAAAACACTCTGGGTTTGATGACGTGAAGTGGCTAGATTCTAATTTGGGTGCGGAATCTAAACACAGATTTTTGTATGATATAAACCACTTCAAGTCATGATAAATTGTAAACTTTTCCGCGGTTAGAGCTATGCGATGACCGCTTCATATTTTGGTGTCGAGTATTATTTATGTCGTATTCTACGTTTAACAGAAAACATAATGACCAACTAAAAGAGCCAATGTTCTTTGGCCAATCTGTTAATGTATCTCGCTATGATCAGCAGAAATATCCAATTTTTGAGAAGCTAATTGAAAAGCAACTTTCGTTCTTTTGGCGACCAGAAGAAGTCGATGTAAGTAAAGACAGGTTAGACTTTCAGGCGCTGCCTGAGCATGAGAAACACATCTTTTTGAGCAACTTAAAATATCAAACGTTACTAGACAGTGTTCAGGGTCGCTCACCTAATGTTGCGTTATTACCAATAGTATCAATTCCTGAGTTGGAAACATGGATTGAGACTTGGGCATTTAGCGAAACGATACACAGTCGTTCATATACTCATATCATCAGAAATGTAACTAAACAGCCAGAAGTAATATTTGATGATATCGTAGAAAATGAAAAGATCAGTGAACGTGCAGACTCAGTTACTAAATACTACGACGAGTTGATAGAAAAAGTATCTATCTACAACATGTATGGTGAAGGCAAACACCAAATCAACGGCGAAACAGTTCACATCAACTTGTTTGAACTTAAAAAGTTGCTTTACCTATGTATTATGTCAGTGAATATTCTTGAGGCTATTCGCTTCTACGTTAGTTTTGCGTGCTCCTTTGCATTTGCTGAACGTGAACTTATGGAAGGTAATGCCAAAATCATCAAGTTAATCGCACGTGATGAAGCGCTTCACTTATCTGGTACGCAGCATATTCTAAATATCATGCAAGAAGGTAAAGACGACCCTGAAATGTCAATCGTTGCAGCTCAATGTGAGCAAGAAGCGATTAAGATGTTTGTCGAAGCGGCTGAGCAAGAAAAAGAATGGGCAGAATATTTGTTTAAAGACGGTTCTATGATCGGATTAAACAAAGACATATTGTGCCAATACGTCGAGTATATTACAAACGTACGTATGACTGCTGTAGGTCTACCTGCTCAGTTTGAGAGTAAAAGTAACCCAATTCCTTGGATCAATGCTTGGTTAGTATCTGATAACGTTCAGGTTGCACCGCAAGAAGCAGAGATAAGTTCATATCTAGTAGGTCAAATCGATGCAGAAGTCAGTGCTTCAGACTTTGGTGATTTCGACCTGTAATGGAAGAAAGACCAGAACTGAAGATTTCAATTGAAGACCATGATGAGCCGCTTAAATTTGCGGCTCAGTCACCTTCTCTACTATGCACTTTAGAACAAAACAACATCGACATCCCTTATCAATGCCGTGAAGGCTATTGTGGAGCGTGCCGAGCCAAACTCGTTGACGGTGAAGTTATTTACAACCAAGAGCCATTGGCATTTGTAAGGGATGGAGAGGTTTTACTGTGTTGCTCGAAGCCAATAACAGATGTTGTCATCAAGCTAACTTAATCGAACAACATCACTTTGGAAATAATCGTCGCCATTACTGATACTGATGGCGCCGTCTTCAATAATCACATCCCAATGCAAGCTGCGTGTTAGTGCTTCCACCAGCTCATCAATAAAACGCGATTCAATTGCAAAAATTTTTAGGTTGTTAAAAGCAATAAGATGAGGTTTTAACTCATCAAACCATTGTTCGTTATGAGTGTTAAAAATAATAATTTTACTATAAAGGCGCGCGTACTTCTGTAGTTCACTCAAATCTGGACACTCTACAAAAAGCGCATTTTCTATTTCACCATTTTCGAGTTCGTGCCAAACGTCTGGGTGGTGCTTTTCTCTACTATTTAACCATCGAACCTCACTTTTGTATGACAAAGCACAGTAAGCAATCAGCTTAAGTACAAAATGTTGCAGCGTCTCCGCTTTTTGAAGTGCAGCCGTAAAAGTCTCAAGGTGATTAGCTTGATGAAACAAATCAGCAATTTTCAATCTTACTTTGAAGACAAATGGCCCTGTCATCGTTACGTCCAGTGAACATTTTATTATTTTAAATATAGGAACAGACAAGCATAATTCAAATATAAAGTTATAGTATAACATCATTGTTTTATATGTTTTGCAGTGTTATATTATTACACGTTCACAATCACATACAGAAAAGAAGTATAATGTTTAAACAATCTTTGATTTCTCTGAGTGTCAGCGCAGTAATGCTGTCAACGTCAGCTTATGCTGGTGAGTTAAGCGGTAAAGTAGTTGATAACAACAATCTCCCTATTAGCAATGCGAATGTTCACCTACACGGTAAGTCTCAAACCATTAAAACAGATGATAATGGTAACTTTACTATTGCGGTAGATGCAGCGTCTGAGCTTCACGTTTCAAAAAACAACTTTATCGATCAACGTTTAGACGTAAACCCTGATTCTCCTTTTGTTACTGTTACACTTACACCAAGCTCTATTGAAAGCATTGTCGTATATGCTTCAGCGCTTCACAAAAGTAATATGGAGATGGCATCACCTGTAACAGTATTAAGCGGTGATAAATTAAAGAATTCAGCAAAACCAACTCTTGGTGAGACACTAAAAGACCTTCCAGGTATCAATGCAAGCTACTTTGGCCCAGTATCTTCAAGCCCAATCATTCGTGGCTTAGATGGTCCTCGTGTTAAGATCACACAAAATGGATTGGATAGCAGTGATGCATCTCGCATCGGCCCTGACCACGCTAACACCAATGACGCATTAAGTGCAGAACAAATTGAAGTACTTCGTGGCCCTGCTACCCTACTCTATGGGTCTGGCGCAATCGGCGGTGTTGTAAACGTTGTTGATAACCGTATTCCAACAGATGTTGTTGAAGCGCCTCAAGGTGCTATTGATTACAGCCATGATACAAATTCAAATACCAATACAGTCGCAGCACTATTTGAAGCTGGCCATAACGGCTTCAACTTCCACTTTGATGGCGTTAAGCGTAAAGGCGGTGACTATGAAACTCCAAGCTTTAAGTTACCTGGAGATCATGACGAGCATCACGAAGATGAGCATGATCACGACCATGAAGAACATGGCCATGACGAGCATGAAGGTGAGGAGCACGCAGCTGAATACGCAGAAAAAGTAGATAATACGTTTATTGACTCTGAAGTATTTAACGTTGGCACAAGCTATGTCACTGACCATATGACTGTAGGCTTCTCGTACGGTAGCATAGAGACAGATTATGGTATCCCTGCACACAGTCATGACCACGGACATGATCACGGGCACGACCACGATGAGCATGATCATGATGAACATGGTCACGACGAGCACAGTCATGATGAGCACGACCACGACGACCATGGTGATGAAGATGCACATGGTCATGACGAAGAAAACCACAATGTGTTTGCACGCGTCAAGCAAGATCGTTGGCAAGCATTGTTTAACTATGCCCTTCATAACAACTGGCTTGAGTCAATCCAAGTGCGCGCTGGTTACACAGATTATGAGCATGCTGAAATCGAAGCAGGTATGGTTGGCACAGTATTCAAAAATGAAACTACTGAACTAAGAACTAACTTCGAACACCGTATCGGTGAGTGGCATGGTATTTTTGGTTACCACTATTCTGACAGCGACTATGAAGCAGAAGGTGCAGAAGCATTTACGCCAGCAACTAACACAACGACACATGCGTTTTACGTATTAGAAGAGCGTGAGTTTGGTGATTTTACTTTAGAGTTAGGTGCGCGTGTTGAAAACTATGAGCTATCTAGCCGCATCACAGAAACACATATTGGCCATGAAGATGATCATGACGAGCATGGTCACGATGAGCACGATCATGACCATGACCACGGCCATGAAGAGACACTAGTTAAAACGACTCAAATTTCAGATTATACACTTGAAATGACGAATGTCAGCGCATCTGTAGGTGGTGTTTATACCTATGCGCCAGGTCACAATGTCGCTGTAAGTTTATCACGTTCAGAGCGTGCACCACTTACTGCTGAGCTGCTATCTAATGGTCTGCACATTGCAACAAGCACGTATGAACTAGGTCTTGGCTATCACATCGAAGGCACAGAAATTCATTTTGAACCAACAGACATCGAGAAAGAAACTGCGACTAACTTAGACATTAGTTTCCGTCGTTTCATTGGTGACTTCGGTTACACTGTAAACTTCTTCTATAACGATATTGCAGATTTCTACTATCAAGAAAAAACGAACTACTTCTTCACCTCTGAACACGGATTAGAGGTTGCAGATCATGAGCACGAAGGTGCACGTGATGTTTATCAGTTCGTTAGCCAAGATGCAGAATTATATGGCTTAGAATTCGACGTTCATTACCAAATTAACGACGTCAACCGCGTTAAAATCTTTGGTGACCATCTACGTGCTAAGCTAGATAATAGCCAAAACCTACCGCGTATTCCTAGCAACAAGCTTGGTATAAATTATGGATATGAGAATGGTCCTTTCTCAGCGGATATGACAATTACCCGTTACCTAGAACAAGACGAAATTACATCGTATGAGACAGTCACCAAGGGTTACACACTTGTGGATGCAAGCATGAGCTACGATTTTGCAGTTCAAGGTATCGATATGGTTGGTTACCTAAATTTAGAAAACTTGACGGACGAACTAGGCTTTGTGCATAGCTCATTCATCAAGGATCAAGCGCCTCTGCCTGGGCGCAATGTTAAGCTTGGGGTCAGAGCTTACTTCTAACCAGTTCCTTTCTTTTATAGAGACCCAAAATGCTGTCCTTCGGGGCAGCATTTTTATTTTAAAGGTTTTCCTTTTCTTTTGACTCTTCATTCTTCTTTTCATAAACCTGTGCTACCTTGCCCATACCAGCAACACGCGTTCTGGGATTTATTTGCGTTGGTCTTCCCAACAATAAGTTATTAGGGTAAATCACAACTTCTCTATCTTCAGTAATAAATTGAGTGTTAAAAACACCGATGTCTGCAATATATCCCTCGATGTAATTATCACCGTCAATCACTCTTATAAAATTGCCCCGCCTGTATGCGCTGTGAAATAACAATACAAAATATGCTGTGATATTGCTCAGTACGGACCAGTTAGCGAATAATGCCACACCTGTCACAGTTAAAATTGAAGTAGAAACCAGCATCATACCGCTGATGTCTACCCCCCAAACCACTAGCAATACCGCAGCGACCACAATGCCACTTAAAAATCGAACGGTTAAATAGGCTTTTTTCAGAGCATCATTTTTGAATCCGCCTTCATCTACGCTTTTATCAATTTTAGGAAACAGCTTTCGCGTCAGTACTACGTAAAACAGCACAACAATGAAGGACCAAAATACGGGCACACCTTGTTGTTGTAACCAAAGTACTGCTGTATCTAGGATAGCGCTTTCTGTCATTTTTTACTCTCTTTTATCAGTAACTTATGTATTTCATCTACTTTTTGGTTAAGCCGCATGATCTCAAGCTCTGACTTTAGGTTAACCTCATAACTTTTGCTAAATGCCAATCTATCTTTCGATGTTTGCCTGTTCTGCGACATCATAATGATCGGAGCCTGAACAGCTGCAAGCGTTGACAACACGAGATTCAGCAAAATAAAAGGGTATGGGTCAAATGCCTCTTCCTGTGTCAGCCACACCGTATTTAGCACGACCCAAAATATCATAATTGACACAAATATAATGATAAAACGCCAAGAACCGCCAAATTCAGCCACTTTATCAGCCATGCGCTGACCAAAGGTCAGTTCATCATGAAAGCTTTCATTGATGTTTGCGACAATAACTTCTTGCGAAGAAATACTGTCGACAACACTTTTTTCAACAGGGCCTAACTCATCGCCTTCAGAACCTAAAGACGCTTTTGCAAATGTCTCAATTTTGTCACTTTTCATAATTACACCTCGCTCGACATAACAAATGTTTGTGATACATCAACATAAAATAAACCGCTTAACGCTTGCCTACCTAGCAACATCAAGTATGTCATATCAGCTCTATTGGTCAGCGTTACCTCTATATCCCATTCAAAATCTCCCATCTGAGCACGCGTCTTGATCACATAACGCTGCTCACTCATGCCATTTGATGACTTTACCTTTCTTACATCATGAAGTGGCGCACTACATCGGATCACTTTATCTACATTGTGCATCTCTGGATGAATATCAAACTCAACGCCGGGCTTGCCTTGTACTGACACTTGCTTAATATTATCAACATGCAGTGATGAGGTTTGCGCACCGGTATCAACCCTTACGGGCAAAGATGAAATACCAAACGCTGGTAAGTTAATCGCTTCAATATGCCCAATAATCATTTTATCTTTCATAATAACTGCTCACTTGATTCTGTATTGACAACTAACTCTTGCTCAACATGTTCAATCTTTTTCAATACCTGCTGACTAGACCCTGAAAAAAATGCAATATGAAACATTGCTTCACCCTCTTGTACTAACGGAATATTTTGCTTTCCAATGATCACGCCATCTTTCATTGCGACAACTTGCCCTAAAGTCTTGCCATAATGATTGCCAATATCGGCCAATACATCGCCCATTTTTACCTGATCGCCAAGGTTGAAATAATTGGCTACAATCCCACTAGCACTGGCTCTGATCCAACTGCTGTTGTCAGCAATAAAACTAGACGTTTTCTTGGCACTTGCTCCCCTAGAATGCATCATTTTCAAGTAGCGCAAGACATTAACGATGCCTTTTATACCCATGCGTATAGAAAGCTCATCAAACCGTAATGCTTCACCAGCCTCATATACGAGTACTCTGGTATCACATGTTGCAGCAGCTTCACGAAGCGACCCCTCTAAAATTTCAGAGTTTAGCACCACTGGAGCACCAAACGACTTTGCCAGCTCAAGCGTTACCTCATCCGCTAAATTGGCGCGAATTTGCGGCAGGTTTGATCTATGGATCGCCCCTGTATGTAAATCAATCCCGTAGTCACAATGCGCCACGACTTCTTTTAAAAACGTATTAGCGAGCCTTGCAGCCAATGAGCCTTTATCAGACCCTGGAAAGCTCCGATTTAAGTCTCGTCTATCTGGCATGTAACGAGACTGGTTCACCACACCATATACATTCACAATTGGCACCGCTATTAACGTCCCTTTTGTTATTTTGAAGTTTTTTAGAGTAAGTAATCGTCGGATTATCTCAATGCCATTCAACTCATCACCATGTACTGCTGCACTGACAAAAACTGTCGGTCCCGGTTTTTTGGCTCTCACAATGTGCACAGGTAAATGAACATCAGCATCTGTGTAGAGTTTCGCAACGGGTATATCAACCTGACACGTTTGACCCAGCAAGATGTCTTTACCACCAATGGTTATTACTGACATACGTTTACAGTCCTATTTGATTAACCTTTACCACGAGTACGCGTTGAATTTGGCTTTGCATTTTTTTCGATAAACTCAACCAACTTACCAGCAACATCTAACCCCGTTGCGCTTTCAATACCCTCCAAACCGGGAGATGAATTCACTTCCATGACCATAGGCCCATTATTAGAGCGCAGTAAATCTACACCGCAAAAGTTCAGCCCCATCACTTTTGCTGCATTCACAGCAGTTTCACGCTCGTCTTTAGTAAGCTTTACAATTTCTGCTGTACCACCACGATGCAAATTTGAGCGAAACTCCCCTTCTGCACCTTGGCGCTTCATTGCAGCGACGACACGGCCGCCGATCACTAAGCACCTGATATCTGCTCCACCAGCTTCTTTAACAAACTCTTGCACAAGTATGTTTGCTTTAAGTCCCATGAAAGCCTCAATAATACTTTCGGCCGCTTTTGCCGTATCAGCCAACACAACCCCTATTCCCTGAGTTCCCTCAAGTAGCTTAATAACAAGCGGTGCGCCACCAACATTCTTAATCAAGTCTTTGATGTTATCGGGCTTGCTAGCAAACCCCGTCCTAGGTAGCCCAATGCCTTTGCGAGATAAAAGCTGCAAAGAGCGTAATTTATCTCTAGAACGACTGATTGCGACAGACTCATTGACATTAAATGTCCCCATCATTTCAAACTGTCTTGCAACGGCCGTCCCGTAGTAAGTAATTGATGCACCAATGCGTGGCACAATTGCATCGTACTTAGGTAACTCCTCACCATGGTAACGGACCGCAGGCCTACTACTTGTGATATCCATATAGCAATGCAAGGTATCTATTACATCCACTTCATGGCCTCTTTCTAAACAAGCCTCTTTTAAACGGCGCGTTGAATACAAGCTTTCACTACGAGATAAAATTGCAATTTTCATTTTTATAATTTCACTGTGTCTTTGTGTTTGATGACGCAAATGTAAGTCAGCTTTATTGAAAAGAAAAACGAAATAAAATTCATTGTTTGATAAAATATTTTTATTAAACTAAGCTATCCTTTTGGCTTATTAAAGACCTTTTATATGAAAATAGAGCTTCTCACTACATTCTTAGAAGTTAGCCAAACATTGCACTTTAGAGCTTCTGCAGACAACCTTTACATAACACAGGCAGCAATTAGCAGCCGAATCAAATTACTGGAACAAGAACTGGGTGTATTACTATTCGATAGAAGTCAAAAGCGCCTAAAGCTTACACCTGAAGGACATCGACTTGTCAAACACGCCAATGAGATGATGATCATGTGGCAAAAATTAAAGCAAGATGTCGGTGTAAGTGAAGGTAATGTAAGTCAGCTATTTGTTGGGTCCATGATGTCGATTTGGGACATTGTTTTACAAGATTGGCTACAAAAAATTGATAGGAACTTAGATGATGTTCAACTTCATATTCAAAATTACTCTCCTTTGGAATTAAGAAAGCAGCTGCTAGCTAGGTTAATAGACATCGCGTTCATATTCGAGCCACCTTACATTGAAGAGATCGTCACCGAAAAAGTAAGTACAGTACCGTTACAACTAGTATCAACCCAGCAAGATTTAGAGGTAGACCAAATCGAAAGCATAATCCAAGTTGATTATGGCGAGGCTGTGAATAGTCAATTTGTCCGTGATTTTTGCGACAACACGACGATTAAGCACACCATGAGCCAGCCAAGAATCGCGTTAAACTTCATCACCGAAGCAGGTGGTACGGCTTATCTACCAAAACAAATGTGCTTTGATTTGATCCGCAAGAAAAAACTTTTTTTGGTCGAACAAGCCCCTACTTATACCAGAGAAATATTTGCTATGTACTTGGCAAAAAGTAATAAGACAGAACTTATCAAAGACTCTTTGATGCTTTTTCCATATTTACGTAATTAACCGCTATCAGATTGATAAATTTTATTTATCATCTGAACTTGTCATATAAATTTATTTTTCTAGAAAGAAAAAATTTAATTAGAGATCGAATTAAAAGAAACATAAAAAGATTAAAGAAATAGGACTCAAAGATACAAAAAACGATATAGTTTGAAATTTATCTCTATATTTGCCATGATAAAAAGCAATAAAACATTAGAGCTCTAATCAAAAAGCTCAGTGAAATTAGTTCAGGTAAAATGAGAAAAAATTCGATGGATGTAGATAGCATATTGGAATTTAATACAGTTAACAGGCTCACGTCCGCCAACTTGATCAATTCCACTCTAAAAGAACACACTATAGACTCAATTGAGCAAGAAACGCATAAACACTGTAATACTAAAATTAGCTATATCATTAACGAATCTCAGTTTGGCCTGTTTTCAAATAAAGATTATCAAATAGAAGCAGCCGTCCCTAGCTATTGTGGTTCACATGACGCTTTATATATCGCAAAATACTTTGATATGACAAGAGCACAAGAAGTAGGTAAGTTAGAGCACGATTCTGTTTTGGATGTGATTACATCAGCGCCCAATGAACATGATGTGATACCGTCGGGTTTGTCTATCATTCGACTCGCTCAACAAAATGATGCAATGGATATCGCTAAATTACAATTTAGTACCAACTGCCATTATACAGCCTTTAATCAAGGCGAACGGGCGATTATTGACGATATGCAACAAGGCAATGATTACCTTGTGTTTGAATTTTTAGATAATATAGTCGCGTACGTGAGGGTAACGTATCTCTCCCATGGCAATGTAGCCAATATTTCAAACGTAGTCATTGCTGATCATCTAGATACGCTAGATGTAAAACGAGACCTAATCACTCTAACAAAGTCTCATTTAAAATCGTTAGGTATCGTTTTGCTTCAGTCAAATTGTTTGTCAGACAATTACGATAGAAACAAAGTACTCCACCAGGCAGGGTTCAATTTTTCTGGACGGCTAATAAACCAAAGATATCAACACGGCGAGCTAGTATCAGTCAATGTGTGGTCAACACCAATTACTTAAAAATCCTCGAAAATTATCTACAAGATAAGTCAGCTATGAGACTTTAAGACCCTCAGATAATCAATGGGCTAACCAGATCGCATTAGCTCATTGATTGAGTTTGTCTCACTCACCAGATTTGTTTGTGACAACGAGCCAAATAGCATGAATCATTCCCGGGAGGCCACCAAGTAGAGTCAACACAATATTGATAAAAAAGTGTAGACTGAAGCCAACTTGCAAAAATGCACCAATAGGTGGAAGAAAAATTGCAAAAATTAAGTTTAAGATACTTACATTACTTGAGCTCATATTCACTCTCTACCTTATTAAACCAAAGTTAAATCCTGCTAAACTAGATGCTAGCTTACTGAGTATTCTTAAAAACCACTAATAGCCAATTTAGAAACAAATCACGTTGATCATGTATGCTAAAAAATGTGCTACTGCACAAAAGATAGCTGATAAACCGGAAACTACTAACTAATCGAAATCTATTTTTAACTTTTAAATAACAATAGGAGTTAAGTTAAGGCACTTGCAAAAGTTTTCTGAAATACACAAACCAAAATTAATGACTTAATAAACTAATCCGAAGTGCTGTTCTAAGTGAAAAAAGCTATAAAACCGAAAGGTTCAAAAGGAGAGAAATTGGCTGCATATACATCGAAACATGTCTATTAAAGTTGTCAGCTTAAAACTGTTGCAATCGCCTCCTAAAAAGCGTACGGATAAAACTCTTTCGAGAACCAACCAAAAGCATGTATGAAGCTAAAAGCTAACCTCAAAGAAATAATAAACTATAAGCTTCATATAGAGAAAAGGACTTCACCGGTGTTTAGAAATTTAATTATAGCTAAGCCTGCAAGGCAGATTAGAAACCCTATAATTCTTGCCTTAATACCTGTTACTTTACTCTTTGTCGACTTAATGAACTTCATATTTTCGCCGCCATTCGTGATGCCAGATTGTATAGTAAGCTCACCTTTTAGTATGCAATTTAAACCCAAAGCAATTAATACTAACCCAAAAAAGTCATCTGCTGTGAAACTCATAAATTTACCCCGATTATATTAGCAGACGTTCATGATACAATCAGAGACATATATCAAGCAATACAGCCCCCTCTTTTTATTTCACATTGTGGCGAACCAAAAACTCGGCCATCTGATATAACGCAGTTTCATTGTGAAAGTAGCGAATACTCAACTTGCTTGGCTTAGGCAATGGCATCTTGTTCCACTAAAATTCTCTGCCATAGATAGAGATAGCAGAACTACCTATTCTAGGTTTATCCCACGAAAAGATTGCAATCTTTTGCTTATTTTAAGCATCAACAATGGGTAGATAAAAACTATTTTCGGTACTGTCCTTATCTCCATTGCCGTGAACAAAAATGACGATAGGATCAGATTCTGAATGCAACTTGGGTTTGTAGAGTCGAGCGGATAATTGGTTATCGAATGAATCAAATGTATGTGTTGTGCACGGATTTTCGCTGAGGTCTAATTTATTGTTACAGGCAGATAATACAGATACAAAGGTACACGCAAATAAAAGGCTGACAAATTTATTCTGAAGCATGACTGATAGTTTCCTTAACTGATAAAGTCAATGAAACTATAAATGCATTTTATGTGAGAAACTGTGAGTAGTCGTAATAATGAATAAAGTTCTTAATCGGCTATTGTAAGCTTAATACGCTTTTCTTTTGCCTACTTTTGGTAATGCTTGATACGGCACAGTAATTAAAGCACATAACTAGCCTCAGCTATGTGCTTATCAGCATCTTAGCTGTTTGAATTACCATGCAGGAAAATGCCGTATATTTGATAAGAATTAGAGTCAACGGCAACTGTAATTTTAAGATTACCTGCGCCACCAAATGTGCTCTTTTCTGATAAGGTCACTGTATAATTTAGCACGTAAACCGTAGTGCTACCTTGTTGACCCGAAAGCTCAGCGAAACTATATGTACCCTGCTCTATTTTATCGAACACTCTAACTAGTTTAGAGAACTCTTCATCCATTTTTTCTTTCGATATTTGTGACTTCGCAACTGGACCAAACATGTTGTATAAAGCATCAAAATCTTGCGCATTAAAGTGCTCTATGAAGGTATTTAAAATATCTTCTCTAACTTGCTCAGTAATAAACGATGGAAGTTCATGTTTAGATGCTTCCTCATAAGGCTTAACATCAACGGCTGTCACTGAGTTTTTTGTACCAAACCATATCGTTGCGATTAGGTTGGCAATTAACAACAAAATTATAACTTTACTTGAATTATTCACTTTACTTCCTTAAAGGCTTCAGAGCAGGTTCCCCAAAGAGAATATTGTCACTTTAATAGCTAATTACTCATGCAATTTTAGCAAGGATGTATTTATTTAAAAAGAGCTAATACTTATCCAATCCTTTCAACCACTCAAGCAACCACAGTTGCTATGCTTAGCAGAACGCTACCCACCAGTTATTGGTGTTTAATCCGACTCAATGCAACGGGTGTGATCCCTAAATACTTAGCAATATCATTTTGAGTAAGCATCTTTACTAACTCTGGTTGGTCATAGCATAAATTCTTATACCGCTCAGAAGCAGACAAGGTGAGAAGCTCATACTCTCTGCGCTCTTTTTTGAGTGATAAAGACAATAGGATTTGGATAAACTCTTGAGAGATAGATATGGACTTTTTGCTTAACGCTAGTAATTCGTTAAAAGGCACTTGTATTAGTTCACAGGACGCTAAAGCTTCTAAACTAAAAGTGCTTGGCACATTGCAATGTGCTGCGTTTAGACTACCAATAATGGTACCAGCTTGAATAAATGATTTAATGGTTTCTTTACCTTCGGCTGTGATGTAGAAAGCCTTTAATAACCCGCTTTTTACCAAGTACACATAGTCACACAATTCCCCTTGAGCGAAGACTTGCTGCCCTTTTTCAATCTCAAGGGGAATACCATTTTTCGTTATGTAACTTTGTAATTCCATTTTGCATCCTTTATTTTCTTGTACGAAACAATAAGCAACTGAGATCTCGTCAATTTTAATTATCAATGAGTAATCTAGAGTGCGCTCTAATTGAAGCAGCTTTAATTTAAATTATTCCGTGATTTTTAACATAGGTTAATGCCCCGCAAAAAGACGCCCTTTAAAGTATCAATCAGATTCACCACTGGAGATACAAACGTGAACTTAGTGAATAAAGTAATCGTGATAACAGGCGGAACGTCCGGCATTGGCCGTCAAATTGTCGAGCAACTACAAGCCCAAAATGCCATTATTGTCGTTGCAAGAAACAGTCAACGACTTGATGAGCTCAAAAAGAGATATAAAAACGTCACATGTTTTCCTGCTGACCTTTCTGATCCCAAAAGTTATCAACCGCTGTCAGAGCGCATAAAATCTGAATTCCCCCGCGTTGATGTATTAATTAATAACGCGGCCATACAAAACGAGCCACTTTTTACAGGTCCTGATTTCGAATACGAGGAAATTGCAAGGGAAATCAATGTGAACTTTACTGCTGTATGTTCACTCTCCTATTTACTGCTCCCTGCGCTTAATGCTAGTGAAGCTCAGTCTGTTATTTTAAATATCAACTCTGGGCTGTCTTTTGTCGCTAAAAAAAGTGCTAGCGTTTATTGTGCCTCTAAAGCAGCAGTCAACCTTTTTTCACAAAGTTTAAGCTACCAATTAGAGCACACAAATATCAAGGTGCTACAAGCATTTATTCCTTTAGTAGATACCCCTATGACCCTAGGCAGAGGCGATAATAAAATGTCAGCCGAGTGCGCTGCCAAGTCAATTATTAAGGGGTTAATTCAACAAAAACCTCAGCATGATATTGGCAAAATCAAGGTTTTACGGATTTTAAATACCCTGACACCCAATCTAGCTAAACGCCTCTTGAAAGGATCTTAATGACCATGTGCAAACTATATAAATCAATCATTTTTGGAGTACTGCTGATGACTACTGAAGCCGCAATTGCTACGAGCGTAAAGGTTAAAATTAACGGCATAGATACAGGGCGACCGGGACAAATCATGGTGATGTTGTTTGAAGATAATGGCTTTCCTGTCAAACACAAACAAGCATTGCAAACTCAGTTTCACAGTCCTGAAAATGAATCGCTAACCGTCGAATTTACAACTGGTAAAGCAGAGTTTGCAATCAAAGTACTACATGATGAAGACAACTCACAAACAACCTCTAAAAACTGGACTGGTCTCATTCCATCTGAAGGGCTTGGTTTTTCTAATGGTGCCAGAATTAGTTGGCGCGGGCCTCCCAAGTTTAAAGACGCAAAACTCTCATTGGCTGATATTAACAAGCCAATTTCAGTCACCATAAACTACCCATAACCTCTAACGACGGAACTGTTTTGTATGAAATCACTTTTAAAAATGATGCTGATATTATTTTGCTTTTTCGCATCGACCTTTATTGTTCTCAAAATAAGCGGTGTCCTCAGTATGGATGACATCAAAACTTGGCTTAAGGCAGCAAAAGAGCTAAATGCATACTTAGTCGCACTCATTGTAATTGGACTACTATTTTTAGATTTATTTATCGCGGTGCCGACACTCACGCTTATTTTATTAGCTGGATTTTTTCTTGGACCCTATGTAGGCGGGCTCAGTGGTATCGTTGGTCTGATGCTCGCTGGCACAGCAGGTTATGCCATTAGCTATAGGTTTGGCAATAAGCTGTTTGATACACTTGTTAAAGACCCAAACGAGAGAGCCAGTGCCATCGCACTATTTCAAAAGCGAGGTCCGGTAGTGATCTTACTTTCTAGAGCGACACCAATACTACCTGAGATTTCAGCATGTATGGCAGGGATGACCAAAATGCCGTTTAAGGGATTCATTATTTATTGGATGATAAGCACTATACCCTACGCGTGTATTGCAGCGTATGCAGGTTCAATCAGTACATTAGAAAACCCCAAGCCTGCTATTTATGCAGCGATTGGTTTAACTGGATTTTTCTGGGTATGTTGGTGGTTATTCAATAAGCAAACACGCAAAGTTAAAGCGACAGCGTCACACACTTAAAAGAAGGCTGGCAAACTCAATTTCGCCAGCCAAAGCTGTTAAGCTTGAGTGCCAAATATTTTATCGCCGGCATCACCTAGGCCTGGCACTATATAACCATTTTCGTTCAAATGACTATCTAGTGCAGCTGTGTAAACGTCCACATCAGGGTGCGCTTTTTCGACCGCTTCAACACCTTCAGGTGCTGCAACCAATACAATGGCTGTAATATTTTTACAGCCAGATTTTTTAAGTAAGTCAATTGTCGCGATGAGTGAACCGCCCGTAGCCAGCATTGGATCGACAACCAAAGCCCGTCTAGATTCTAAGTTACCCACTAATTTCTCAAAATATGATACTGGCTCCAGTGTTTCTTCGTTTCTCTGTAATCCGACAACACTGATTTTTGCTGCAGGTAACAACTGCATCACACCATCTAACATGCCAAGGCCAGCTCTTAAAATCGGCACGAGTGTGATTTTTTTGCCTTTAATTTCTTGCACGTCTAAGTCTTCACCAGTCCAACTTTTTATCGTCGTTGTCTCTGTAGGTAAATCTCTTGTCGCTTCGTAAGTAAGCAAGTTGCCAACTTCCGACACCAGCTCACGAAATTTTTTGGTTGAAATACCATGCTCTCGCAATAAGCCTATTTTGTGTTGTAATAACGGGTGTTCAACAACATGTAGTGCCATAACTTGCCTCTGTAAAAATTATAATTCAGTAAAAAATGTTTTTGGTTCGTGACGAACTGGTTTAGTACATTGAATTGTCGGTGTACCTAGATAAAGATAGCCAACAATTTCATCTTTCTCGTCTAAGCCAAGTTCGCGTTTAACTGCTGGGCTTTGCGCAAAGTAGCCAGTTCTCCAAACACCAGATAGGTGCTGTGCAAATGCAGCTTGCTGCATAGCAAAACAAGCGCAAGCTGCACTTTCAATTTGCTCAACACGTGGCACTTTTGGGTGTTCTTGATAAGGAGAAATAGCAATGATCATCATAGGTGCGCGATGTGGAAGGTCTTTAGCACGGGACACTGTGCGCTCGTTTTGCTCTTCTTCAACCGCTGCTTTGTAGTATATTTCACCTAATTTATCTCTTGCATCTTCATTGACAACGATAAACTTCCATGGTGCTAAGCCACCGTGATCTGGCACTTTTAACGCGGCTTTTTTAATGATTTCTAGTTGCGACTCAGTCGGGCCAGGAAAGGATAAATTACTGTCAGATTGACGTGTCATCAAAAGCTCGATGGCATCCATATATAATTCCTTAATGATAAACAAACACTTACTATTTTAACGTGAAGTGTTAGGGAAAGTTTAGCACTTTCCCTAATATTTTTATGTCCTTGAGCTGAGTAGCTTAGCTATCCAGTAATCCAAACTGAATAAACGCCCGCCACCTGTGAAGAATAAGCTTAAAAACATCGCAAAATAAATCGCAGCGAACTCAATACCATTATTTAGAATCACGATATTACCCTTTTCGTACAGGAATTCTGGAAACCCATGGGTGCTGACAATAGACTTAATCCTATCTAGTCGGTCTGCCACTTCTAAGCTATTTTCAAGACTTGCTTTTGCTGTGTCACTTCCAAGCCAAGCAAATACCTGCGCAGCACTGGTATCAGGGTTTGCTGGCGCAACCGAAAACCAACCATTATGCCAATGGACTTGTGTAGCAGCGACAAACATAGTCACCATTAATGGTATAGACACCAATCTAGTGAGTAACCCAATTAGAATTAACCAGCCACCTAAAAACTCCGTCCAGCCTGCTAGAAATGCCAATAATTCTGGAAATGGTAACCCTAACCCCCAGTCTGGATTACCAAACCAAGCAACCACGTTTTCATCTGCTAACATGCTTTCGAAAAAGCCTGCTTCTTCTTTCGCTAAATTGAGTTTGTTATAGCCCGCGATAATCATGACTGGCGCAACAATCAACCTTAAAATAAGTGGGGCTAGACCACTTAAGATATCTGCTTTTGCGATACTTGTTTGATAAATGGATTGGATTTTATTAATCATATAACGATTTACACCTTTGATTGTATTCATACAGTGTAGACCGAAGCGCGGCAACTTTTATTGCAGGGTAAAAAAAACGGCACCCTTGTGCCGTTTTGTTTTTTATCGTTTATATCTTTCTTGCGACTTGCAATGCTTCGTAAATAGCCCGCTTTGCATCAATGGCACTGGCAAGCAAAGCTCCACCGATCACGTGATGATTATTTGGTAAGTTTTCTTTTTCAAAATCGGACTCATTTGAAGTTTGACCAATACAAGCAATCACTGTATCCACATCAAGTGTTTGCTCTTTACCATCAATACGTACAACTAGGCCGTTATTTGAAAAAGAAACATATTCGCAGCCTGCTATCTGTTCAACTTGGTGGTGCTTAGCCACAGCTCTATGGATCCAACCTGTGGTCTTACCTAAGCCTGAGCCAAAGCGACCCGCACTGCGTTTAAGCATATATATTTTTCGTTGCTCAGTTGATGGAACGACAGACTGTTCAATACCCCACTGGCCTTTGAAATCTTCAATAGACTGGTTTTCAGGCTCAGTTAAAAATGCGACCATATCGAAACCAATGCCACCAGCCCCTAGAATCGCGATTTTACTGCCGAGCTCAACTTCTTTACGAATAACCTCATCATATGCCAAAACACGTTTTCCATCACTACATTCGATTTTTGACAAACGCGGACTTACCCCTGTTGCAAAAACAATATCGTCATAATCAGCATCCATTTTATTGTTATAAGGCTTACCTAGCTCCATTTTTACGCCGAGTCGTGTCACTTCGTTTAAAAAATATTTAAGCGCTAACTTAAAATCTTCTTTGCCGGGGATACGCATTGCGAGATTAAATTGGCCGCCAGCATGCTCATTTTTATCTATCAATGTAACTTTATGACCTTTTTTAGCCAAATAGCAGCTAACTGATAATCCAGCAGGTCCCGCACCAACAACTAAGACATCTTTAGGGCTTGAGGTTTGCTCAAGGGGATAATCTAATTCAAAACCAGCTTGAGGGTTCACTAAGCAAGTTGCTCGCTTACCTTTAAAAACATGGTCTAAACACCCCTGATTACATCCAATACAAATATTGATTTGCTCAGACTTATTCTGTGCGTATTTGTTAAAAAAGTCAGGATCTGCAAGCAGTGGCCTTGCCATAGAAATAAGATCGGCTTCACCTTTGTCTAGGATGTTATTAGCGAGTTCAGGTGTGTTTATACGGTTTACCGCGACAACGGGTATGTCTACGACATCTTTTAAACGCTTAGACGCTTCTCTGAATGCACCAGGGGGCACCATACTGGCAATGGTCGGCACACGGGCTTCATGCCAACCGATCCCCGTATTTAAAATATCAACACCTGCAGCTTCAAGGGCTTTGGCTTGCACCGTTACTTCTTCGCTGGTGGAGCCATTTGGCACTAAATCCATCACGGATAATCTAAACACTATAATAAATTGGTCAGACACGCGTGCCCTGACCGCTTTTACGATATCAACAGCCAGCCGCATACGGTTCTCGAGTGTACCGCCATATTCATCTTTACGGTGGTTGGTATGTGGTGCCATAAACTCGTTGATTAGATATCCTTCTGAGCCCATGATTTCTACACCATCGTATCCCGCTTTTTCAGCCATATAAGCTGATTTCGCAAAATCTTTAATCGTGCTTTTGATCATGCCTAGCGACATGGACTTTGGTGTATATGGGTTTATAGGCGCTTTAATTTTACTCGGTCCAACATTGAATGGATGGTATGCATAGCGCCCAGCATGCAAAAGTTGTAGGCAAATTTTACCTTGGTGCCGATGAACTGCTTCCGTGTATGCCTTATGTTTAATCACGTCATAGCGGGAATTAAAAGACGACGCGATGGGAGTAAGTTTGCCACGAATATTAGGGCTATATCCGCCCGTTATGATTAGGCCTACACCGCCTTTTGCTCTTTCCTCGTAAAAAGCGCGCAGCCTTTTTCGATTGTGCCATCCTTCTTCAAGTCCTGTGTGCATTGAACCCATGACCAAGCGGTTACGTAGCTCAGAATTATTAAGTTTTAGTTTTTGTTCTAACATTGCTCGCCCCAATGTAACTGGTCTTACCTGTGAACATTAACCAATTTATAGATTTTGGCAAGTAAAAAGCAAAAATTTATTACTTAAAAGTAGATAAATTTATAATAATTCCACAAATTTGCGACTAAAGTGAGCGAAGTAATACTTCGTTACGTTTTAAAAGTAACACTGAGCGAACAACTAAGTTATGATATTAATGAGAGCATTTCGGTACTTAAACCAGAGGAAAAACATTGAAGCTGATCGCAAAACTATTTAAAGGTATATGGCATGCGTTGAACTTCTCACGCAGGCTAATTGTAAACTTGGTATTTGTTGTACTTATCATAGGTATTGTCGCTGCCATGATGTCTTCAGAAGAGGAAGTCCTCATACCTCAAGATAGCGTTTTACGTTTGAACCTGTCAGGTAAGTTAGTAGAGCAACTAACGTACGTTGACCCTGTCGACGCGGCACTGGATGATGCATTCGGCCCCAGTGACAAACCAATGGAAGTACTGGTGGATGACGTAATTAAAGTCATTAACAAAGCAACCCATGATGACCGCATCAAAGCGATTCATTTGGATCTTAAAAGTTTACATCAAGGACACTTAGACAAATTAAGAGATATTACGGTGGCACTTGACGCATTCAAGGCGCAAGGAAAACCTGTTTATGCTCATGGTCCCTATTTTACGCAAACGCAATACTATTTAGCAGCAGCTGCAGACGAAATCTCTATACACCCATATGGTGGCGTAAGCATTAAAGGATTCGGCACTTACCCAATGTATTTCAAAGATGCGTTAGATAAGTTACATGTTACTCAGCACATCTTCCGTGTTGGAACCTACAAATCAGCAGTTGAACCATTTATCAGAAATGATATGTCTGATGCTGCTAAAGAAGCGAATAAGCTATGGTTAAATAGTCTATGGGAACAATACAAAAATGACGTAACTGCTCGTCGACCATTTAACGTAGATAATTTTGATGAGACTTTAACGCAACTTAGTGAAAAAATGTCCTCTGTATCAGGTGACTCTGCACAATTCGCAATAAAATATGGCTGGGTAGACTCACTCAAAACAGACCAGCAATTTAATGAAAAAATGGTAGCCTTAGTCGGTACAAATGCAAAAGGAAATAAATACAAACAAGTCAAATACAAAGAGTACTTAGCATCAATATCTGGCTTCTCCACTCAACCTAGTCCATTCACTGACAAAGTAGCAGTAGTTGTAGCCAAAGGACAAATAGTCGACGGTAAACGTAAAGCCGGTGTGATCGGTGGTGAGTCTACGGCAGCATTACTTAGAAAAGCGCGACTTGATGATAGTGTCAAAGCGGTTGTACTACGCATTGATTCAGGTGGCGGAAGTATGTTTGCATCAGAGCAGATACGAGATGAAGTATTAGCAATAAAAGAAGCAGGTAAACCACTCGTTGCTTCTATGGGATCAGTTGCTGCATCCGGTGGTTATTGGATTGCTGCATCAGCCAACGAGATTTGGGCATCACCTTCAACCATTACGGGATCAATCGGTATTTTCGGCACTATATTTACCTTTGAGAATTCATTAAAAGAGCTTGGTGTTTACTCTGACGGTGTAGCAACGACTGAACTTAGGTCTTCTTCTATTTCGCGTGGTATCGACCCTCAATATGCAGATATCATACAAATGGGCGTTGACGATGCTTATGATAAGTTTTTGTCGATGATTTCTGAAGCTAGAAACCTAAACAAGGAAAAAGTAGATGAAATTGCACAAGGCCGAGTTTGGCTCGCCCCTCAAGCCTTGGAGTTTGGGTTGATAGATAAGCTTGGTACAAAAGGTGATGCCATTGAATCTGCCGCTGCACTTGCAAGCTTAGAGCATTATGAAGTGTTCACGGTTGAGCAAACTCTCAGTGAAAAAGAATTATTAATGCAACAAATTTTTGGTGCTGAAATAGTGCAATCCCTATTACCAAGTGCGTCACAAACGGATACTTTCCAAAGAATAACGCACCAAAGTATCAATCAGCTGATAAATAAAGTACAACAAAGTGCGAATATGATTGAACTATATAACGACCCAAACAGTATATATAGTCTGTGTACTATGTGTGATGTGTCGCAATAGTTCATAGTTACAAGGTTAATGAATAAACTGCAATGTGATGCTGCAGTTGGTATACTAAGCCCAGACTCAAATCTGGGCTTTTTTATGAAAAGAAAAAAAATCTACATTGCCTATACCGGCGGTACCATAGGGATGAAACAATCAAGCAAAGGCTATGTACCTGTTGCTGGTTATCTCACTGAGACTGTAAAAAATAACGCTGAATTCACACGTGAAGAAATGCCGTTATTTGATATTCATGAATATTGTCCGCTCATTGACTCTTCGGACATGTCACCTCTGCACTGGCAATTAATCGCTGAAGATATTCAATCTAAATATGATGATTATGATGGGTTTGTGGTATTACATGGGACTGATACTATGGCATACACAGCATCAGCCCTGTCCTTCATGTTTGAAAATCTGACAAAACCAGTAATCGTCACAGGCTCTCAAATTCCATTATCTCAGCTTAGGTCTGATGGGCAAGTTAACTTATTGAACGCCATGTATCTTGCCGCAAACTATCCTATCGCTGAAGTTAGTTTGTTTTTCAATAATAAATTGTTTAGAGGAAACCGTGCACTTAAAGCACATGCTGATGGGTTCGATGCTTTTGCATCTCCTAACCTAGCACCGCTTGCACAAGTAGGGATCAATATTCAACTTCAAGAAGGCAAGTTAAGCCCTTACGTTGATCAAGACTTAGATGTAACTTCTATTCAATCTCAGCCAATAGCGGTACTACACCTCTATCCAGGTATCAACGCTGCTATGGTTGAAAATGTCCTGTCGTCAGATGTTAAAGCACTAATTTTACTTAGCTTTGGCGTAGGTAACGCCCCACAGCAAGATGATATTTTAAAGACCCTAAAGAGTGCTTCTGAGCGTGGAGTAGTAATTGTAAACTTAACTCAATGTATACAAGGTCAAGTGAATATGGGGGGCTATGCAACAGGTAATGCATTGTTAAACTGTGGTGTGATCAGCGGCTACGATATGACACTAGAAGCGTGTTTAACAAAGCTGCATTACTTATTTAGCCAAGAGTTGGAGTTAGAAACAATTCGTCACTTAATGCAGGATAACTTGCGCGGTGAACTAACAAGATAATTATGCTTAATTGTTTAAACGATTAAGAAAGGCCACATACTGTGGCCTTTTCTGATAGTTAACGTACCTTTTCAGGTAAATCGACTAAATCAGTTAAATGAGAAGTCTCACCACTGTGTGTTTTGATGCCGTGCTCACCAAAGTAGTCACGCTGAGCTTGAACTAAATGACCATTGCTAGGTGTGCTCAGCGTTGCAATATAAGTTTGTGTCGAAGCGAGTACAGGGAAAGCTAATCCAGTCTGAATTGCTTGGCCCGTAATACTTCTAAGTGCATGCGCTTCTGCTTCAAGTGTATCGATGAAATCAACACCTTTAGCGATATCATCAAGGTAATCTGCACGAATGATACAACCAGCACGCCATGTTTGTAATGTCTTAGCAAGGTCAACTTTCCACTGATGTGAACGTGATGCACCTTTAATTAACGCAAGGCCCTGACGGTAGCAAAGCAAGCTAGCAAAATAAAATGCTGATTTAAGTTCATCTAAATCGATATCAATTTTTTTGGTTTCTTTCGCTTGGTACGTCATCTCTTTCGCTGCAAGCGTACTGATAGTATTTGTTAAGTGACGCGCCTGTACCGCAGCAACCAGTGAAGGCACCGCAATACCCAGCTCTAGCGCATTTTGCGCAGTCCAAAGGCCAGTGCCCTTCGCCCCTACTTTATTATCAATTAAATCAACCAAAGGTGTTTGGTTACCGTCTTCTAGACTTAAGATATGGCGAGAGATCGATAATAAATAACTGTTCAACTCACCTTCTGACCAAGATTCAAAAATCTCAGCGACTTCCTTAGGTGAACGACCTGTACCGATGCGAAGCAAATGATAAACTTCGGCGATTAATTGCATTAGCGCATATTCAATGCCGTTGTGAACCATTTTCACAAAGTGCCCACTCGCAGACTGACCTACACGGGCAAAACATGACTCGCCATTGTAGCTGGCTGCAACTTTTTCAAACCA
Organism: Pseudoalteromonas umbrosa; assembly: GCF_030125375.1. Taxonomy (GTDB): domain Bacteria; phylum Pseudomonadota; class Gammaproteobacteria; order Enterobacterales; family Alteromonadaceae; genus Pseudoalteromonas; species Pseudoalteromonas umbrosa. The sequence continues at coordinate 1,032,302 of NZ_JASJUU010000001.1, forward strand.
AGGAACTAAACGCTCCCAGCCGCCCTCTGAGCCACTGGCCATCATAGCTGGGCCATGTCTTGCGCCTTCTGCACCACCTGAGATCCCCATGGTGGCAAACTCAAATTTGTTCTGGTATTTAAGTTTACGAGCAATACCGTCTTTGTAGTTACTGTTTCCGCAATCAACAATAATATCGCCTTTTGACACGCCGGCTTCAATCAATTCATTGCATACTGAGTCTACAAGCTCGCCTGCAGGTACTAATAATAGTACCGAGCGAGGAGGCTCTAGTCTTCTAACCATATCACCGAGATCCGATACGATATGGAGACGCTCTTCTACACCCAAAGACTGCGCACAACTAATTAATTCAGCACCTGCGTCTGGGTTTTTATCATAGGCGACTAATGTCATACCTTTCTCTATTAAGTTCAGTGCAAGGTTTTTGCCCATTACACCTAAACCAACTAATGCAACTTGCATTAAGTTTCCTCCTCGGTAACAACCACACTTAAATTCGTCTACACGATGTCCGGTACATTATACCTGAGCATTCAACAATATTCTGCTCGGGCCACCTTAAGTATCAAACAATTTGAAGTTTAGTACTTTTTTAGTCATCTCGTGTTTTAGCACAAGCAAAAGTTTGCTCTACACACAGGCTAAACACATTATCAGTCAGAGTGTTAAAGATAATCTTCTTTCACTCTAAGATTGACGACTACTGACACCGGTGTCATAATCACGTCATACAGATCATATAATTTAATTTGTGTATGAAAAAGGGTTAAGTGGCAAAACTTTACAGAAAAGCGTAATTATCTGAGAATATTTGCTTAATTAAGGTTTAAAAGTCCATTATTTAACCACTTTGAATTGAGAAGATGTTAGCAAGAGCAGCCTACAGGAGAATCTGATGCTTAGACGCACTAAAATAGTTGCCACACTGGGACCAGCTACAGATAGAGATAATAATTTAGAAAAAATCATTCGCGCAGGTGCTAATGTAGTACGACTAAACTTTTCCCATGGTGTAGCGCAAGATCACAAAAACAGAGCAGACGCTGTTCGTGAAATAGCTAAACGACTAGATAAGCATGTTTCAATCCTTGCAGATTTACAGGGACCAAAAATTCGCGTTTCGACTTTTGCTGAAGGTAAAGTAAACCTAGAAGTGGGCGCTAAATTCACTCTAGATGCAGAGCTTGGCCTTGGCGAAGGCACTGTTGAAGCTGTGGGCATTGACTATAAAGAGTTACCACAAGACGTAAATACAGGTGATCTTCTATTATTGAATGATGGTTTAATTCAGTTAACAGTCAATGAAGTCGTCGATAAAAAAGTAATTTGTACCGTAACCGTTGGTGGCATCTTGTCAAACAACAAGGGCATTAATAGATTGGGTGGCGGTTTAACAGCTCCCGCCTTTACAGATAAAGACAAAGAAGACTTAATCACTGCCACAGAAATTGGCGTAGACTACATTGCAGTTTCTTTCCCTCGTAGCGGTGATGACATGCGTTATGTAAGAAGCCTTGCTGAAAAAGCGGGTTCTAACGCTCAGTTACTTGCTAAAATCGAACGTGCAGAAGCTGTTGAAACAGTTGAAGCAATTGACGATATTGTATTAGCGTCAGATGCAGTGATGGTTGCGCGTGGTGACTTAGGTGTTGAAATTGGCGATGCAGCGCTTGTTGGTAAACAAAAACAAATTATCAGCCGCGCACGTTCTTTAAATAGAACCGTAGTCACAGCGACACAAATGATGGAGTCAATGATTGACAACCCAATGCCAACTCGTGCTGAAGTAATGGATGTTGCAAACGCAGTTTTAGACGGCACAGATGCAGTTATGCTTTCGGCTGAGACAGCGGCTGGCGACTATCCAGAGGAAACTGTAGCGACAATGGCTCGCGTATGTTTGGGGGCAGAATCTCAACCTGAGACTCATATTTCTAAACACAGACTAGATAGTATGTTTTCAGATACATCGGAGACTTTAGCTCTATCAGCAATGTACGCAGCGAACCACTTAGATTCAGTTAAGGCAATTGTCGCATTAACTGAATCTGGCAACACTTCTAAACTGATGTCAAGGATCAGCTCTGGATTGCCTATTTACTCTCTATCTCGCCACGCCACTACACTGGGTCAAACAGCACTATATCGCGGTGTTTACCCAGTGTACTTTGATTCAACAAGTTGCACAGCTGACTCGCTTGTTAATGATGCGCTAAATACGCTTGTTGAAAGTGGCTCTTTAGAAAAAGGCGATACCGTTATTCTTACTCACGGTGACTTAATGGAAACTATTGGTGCTACCAATACGTTGAAAATCGTCACTGTTTAATCGTTACGATTACTGATACATACTTAAGCCCGACTTAATTAGTTGGGCTTTTTTGTATCAGACGTTAAGACAAAACGATATAAAAGTGCTGAGTTAATGAGTTACTAACTTGCCAACGCAGACTTTACTTTATCTCTATAACTTCGGCTTACTTTGAGCTCTTGACCGTTATCCAATACCAACAAATACTCACCACTGCTTTGCGTCACTAATTTACTAATTTGTCCGGTATTTACGATAGCTGAACGATGGACGCGTACAAACAGTTTCGGGTCAAGCTCTTGTTCTAGCTCTTTCATTGTTTTACGTAAGATGTGCGTTTGCCCGTCAGCACAGTGTAAGCACATATAATCACCCGCAGCATCAATCCACTGGATAGTTGCAGTCGAGACTCTAATTATTTCGCCCTGCTCTTTTACAGCAAGAGATTCAGGAAACTTTTTGTCTTCAATTGCATCACCAGTGGCTAGCTTTTTAAGAATTTCTTCGCAATTGTTACCCGTTATCCCCGCCACAAAGCTGGCTAGCTTTTTCTTATGGGCGTTATCTTGTTGGTTCTTTAAATAACTTTGCACTTTTTCGATCGCCTGTTTTAGTCTGTTGTCATCAACTGGTTTTAGAATGTAATCCAAAGCGTGGATCTCAAACGCTTTGACCGCATAGTGATCAAACGCTGTAACAAAGACAATAGCAGGCAAAGGTTTAACACTTTCACTTAGAATTCGCGCTACTTCAAAACCATTTAGCCCAGGCATTTGGATATCTAAAAAGACCAAATCAATATCCTGCTGCTGGCAAATGTCAATGGCTTTTTGTCCACCGTTACAAAGTTCGACTACTTCTATTTCATCAAATTCTTTCAATCTGACTGCCAAGCCCTTTCTTGCTAGTGGCTCGTCGTCAACAATTATCGTTTTAATCTTGCTCATTACTTCACTTCTCGGCCTTTTCAAACGGAACTCGTATGTTTGCCTTCAATCCTGAAGGCGAATTATTTGATAACACAAACGAGTAATTATTCTCATAAAGTGTTTTTAATCTGTCTTTAGTATTTGCGATGCCAACACCGCTGGCATTGGTCAGCTGACCATCGGTAAGCTCAGCCCCAGGACCATTGTCACCAACTTCTAACAATAGTTCATTGGCGAATACTTGCGCTTTAATTTCAATCTTGCCGCCCTCATCCATATGCGCAATCGCATATTTAATGGAGTTTTCAATCAATGGCTGCAATATTAAGCTTGGTACAAGCGCATTTTTTGCTTGCTCTGTAATATCTAAATCTATCGCCAAGCGCTCATCAAAGCGAACCTTCTCTATCTCTAGATACAATTTTAATGCGTGAAGTTCCTGCTCAAGAGGCACTTTTTTAATTGGGTCTGTGTTTAAGGTATATCTTAAAAAGTCACTTAACCTAGACACCATCTGATTAGCGTCTTTGTTCTCTTCAACCAAAATCAATGTTGATATCGCGTTCAATGTGTTAAATAAAAAATGAGGGTTTAGCTGATAACGAAGCATTTTTAATTGTGCTTCATGGGCCATGGTATTGGCCTTAAGTGCTTTTTGTCGTTCACTTTGCAGTAATTGGTAATACTTAATTCCAAAGTAAAGACCGCTCCAACACAACACGATATAGACTGAATCTAATCCCTGCTGAAGGTAATAGAACCACTCTTCAGGTCGATAACCATGACGATATATTTCCCACAAGTTATACTTTTGTACAACTGACCACAACGTGCCTGTAATGTAAGAAACACTAAAAACAACGAATATTAAAATCCAAGGTTTTGCATTCCAAACTCGTCGATAGAGATACCTAAGGGGCACCGTCATCAAACAACCAGCATACGCATTGAGTACGATGACAAATACATAAATGTCACGCATTTCAAATACTTTTGAGCCTATATAGTTAACCAGTGCATAACCAATCCAACCAGATATCTGTAAAACCCAAAAAAATCGTTGTCGATTATCGACTAAAGCTTGCCAATTCAAATTAATTTTTACCTCGTATAACTTACCTTGGATTATATCCCATAGAAAACCAGTTAAGCACTACCAATAGTCTTGTATTTCCAACAATTAACCGCAAACATAAAGGTTATTGAAACACCGTAACAACACGCTTACCAATCAAATACAGCCTTAAACATCAGTTTAAATTACGATTCCAACCATAATTTACAACCTGCAAATCCACATACAAACACCCCTATTAAAGGTACGCATGTAAATTAAAAATGAAGAGAAATAGTGGCGTGTTAAGTAATTTCTTACATATATGTTTCTTATAAAAAAAACACCAAAAACACCATTGATAATCGTTATCACTTACAATACTATTCGCGCGATTATTTAATAATGAAGGAAAATCATGCGCTCATTTAAAACCAAATATCCAATGCTTCTTTCAGCACTTGCGATTGCTTTTTCTGGTGTGTCACTCGCTGACGATTCAAAAAAAAATGAATTGGAAGTGATTGAAGTCAGTCCTAAAGGGCTTATTTCTTATGTTAGTGCAAGTGCATCAAAATCAGATGTGCCTATCACCAAAACACCTGTTTCAGTTTCTGTTTTAACTTCAAAGCGTATAGCTGATCTTGGTGCAGAAACATTGCAAGATGCAATTGGTTATGTCGCTGGTGTGTACAATGGCCCATATGGTGTCGATACACGCGGTGATTGGTCAAAAGTGCGTGGTGTGGATCCCCTAATTTATGTAGACGGCCTGCAAATGCAGTTTGGGCACTACAACAACACTCGTACTAACCCATATACACTTGAGCGCGTTGAAATTTTAAAGGGCCCCTCTTCTGTTCTCTATGGTCAAGGTTCAACAGGCGGTATCATAAACTCAGTATCAAAACGTCCGCATAGCGAAACTCAAGGCGAGATCTGGGCTCAAGTTGGTAACTATGATCGCGCACAGCTGGCTGGTGACTACAACACTGCTTTTGGACAAAACGATGAATATCAAGCAAGGTTTGTTGGCGTATATCGCAATAGTGATACCCAAACAGACTTTGTTGAAGACAATACACTTGTATTTGCACCAAGCTTTGCTTGGGATATAAATCAAGATACTCGCTTAACAATCCTAACCAATATCCAAGAAAATGAGTCAGGCTCTTCAACCCAATTCTTCCCTCACGAAGGCACCATTTTACCAGCACAGTATGGACAAATACCGAGTGAACGTTTTGTGAGCGAGCCAGGTTGGGACAGCTATGATACGGAGCAGTTTGCAATCACAACAATCGTAGAGCACAGTATTTCTGAAGACACGCAAGTTAACTGGTCAACTCGCTACAGTGATAGCTCTTCTGAGTACCGTACTATTTTCTCTTGGCCACCTAAGTTTGAAGCAGATAAACGTTCAATCAACCGTATCTTTAGCATGTCAGATGGCGAATCAAAGAGCTTGTTAAGTGATATCCAGCTGCATCAGTATATTGAATTCAATGATATAGAAGTAAACATTGTTGCTGGTATTGATTTTCAAGACGCAGAAACACGCACCAGCCGTTTGCGCGGTGCAGTCTCTTCTGCACTGGATTTATACGACCCAGTCTATGGCTTAAATGACCCATTACCGACAGAAATAAAAGACATCGCGCCAGAACAATTGAATACTCAACTAGGTGGATATATCCAAGCGACGTTTGAGTACAATAACTTTGTATTAAACACTGCACTACGTCACGACGATCTCGAACAAAAAACATGGGAAAAAGTAGGTGATGTTGCAAGTTTGTTGCAAGTTAAAAAATCGCAAAGTGCTTTGACCGGCCGAATTGGCGGACTATACCAATTTGAAAATGGTATCTCACCTTATGTTAGTTACTCGGAATCATTCCAACCTTTATATGGTTCAAAGCCACAAGGCGGTAGTTTTAAGCCTAAAGAAGGTGAGCAAATTGAATACGGTGTGAAATATCAGCCTGCTGGCACTGAACACTTAATTACTGCTAGTGTTTTCCATATTACAGATAAAAATCATGTAAGAGAAATTTCCCCTCTTGAACATGTACAAGATAGTGAAGTCTCAGTTGATGGCTTTGAGCTTGAAGCTCAATTAGAGTGGGAAAGTTTAGATATATATGCTTCATATGCCTACACAGAATCAGAACAAGATACGACTCCGCTATCTGCACAAGAGATCTTTACCCAAGCAGCTACTTTAGCTCAACAGGCTCCTACTCAACAGCAGCAAATTATGGCTGGTGCAGTATTAAAGGCCGGTACCGATGACGTACCTTTGTCTGCAACTCCTGAGCATTTAGCATCTATATGGGCAACTTATCGTGCAGACAACCTATTAGAGGGGCTAAAGTTTGGTGCAGGTATCCGATATGTTGGTAAAACATTTGATGGCAGCCGCTCAGTATCAGTCGGTAGTGTTGAATACCATAAAGCACTCACCACTGACAGCTTTACTTTATACGACATGATGGTTGGTTACCAGTTAAACGACTATGAATTAAGCCTTAACATTGACAACTTAACAGACAAAACAGTCATCACAAGTTGTTTGTACCGAGGCGATTGCTTCTACGGCCAGCGTCGTACTGTCACAGCTAACCTGAAATATCGTTTTTAAGTAGTTATCTTTAACTCTGCCTCATTAATTGCAGTGCTAATTAATGAGGCAACACTATTAGCTTCGTGCTCAATGTTGTCCCAGGGTAACTTATCCGCACATTTACTCTCTAACAACGCAGCTTTTGCAGAAACAGAATTAAAGCCTAGGTAAGCAGCTTGACCTTTTAAAGTATGAGCCTCTCGCCTTGCCTCTTCAAACTTTTTATCTTCAACCAGTAACCTAAGTCTCTGAGTGAAGTCTGACTGTTTAATGCGGAATTTTTCCACCATCTTTTTATAAAAATCAACATCACCATTTACTTGCTTTAAACCCAATTCAAAATCAATTTCGGAATTAAAACCTTCTACTGGCAAGTTTAATTTTGATTCAGACGAGCTTATTAAAGGCTTAACTCCTTCAAATATCATTTGAAACAGTGTATCAACGTTCAACGGCTTAGCAATAAAACCATTCATTCCGCTCAATTCAATCTTTTTTATATCCTCAGGCATAACATTGGCTGTCAGAGCGATAATAGGTAGGTCAATAAACCGTTTGTCTTGCCTAATTAACTCAGTGGCTCTATATCCATCCATAATTGGCATTTGGCAGTCCATTAGAATCAAGCCAATATTTGGTTTCTCCTTAAGCACGCTTATTGCTTCACTACCGTTAGTCGCCGTAACAACTTGTATTCCTATACTCGTTAAGAGTTCTAATGCAATTTCTAGATTTATATCATTGTCTTCAACCAACAGAATTTCAATATTCTTAATCCGCTCCGCCTGATCCGCATATACTTTTTTATCGATAGTATTGGTCTTTTGCTGCCTTGCTGATGGTATCCCTTGCTGTCTTAAAATATTCACCGTAAAGTAAAATCGACTGCCAGAACCCAATTCACTTTCAAGGCCAATTTGTCCCCCCATCATCGAAACTAAATTACGACAAATCGCTAAACCTAAACCAGTCCCACCAAACTCTCTTGTTGTAGAAATATCAGCTTGGGTAAAAACTGAAAAGAGCTTTTCCTGTTTATCTTTAGCGATACCAATACCAGTATCGATCACTGACACTAAAAGCATGACTTTAGTATCTGTTAATGTGTCAGCCTCAAGCTTTAGAACGACTTTCCCGTTATTTGGCGTGAATTTAACAGCATTGCCCAGTAAGTTAATGAGTATTTGCCCTAAACGTACAGGGTCACCAATTAAAGCCGTAGGCACAGAGCTAGCAATCTCTATGTAAAAATCAATATCTTTCTCTTGAGCCCGGTCACAAATAATATCACTTGCTAAATCCACAACATCTTCTAAACGAAAAGGTATATGCTCAATTTCAAGCTTCCCTGACTCAATTTTTGATATGTCTAAAATGTCGTTAATGATATTCAGTAAACTGTTTGATGCGCGCGTCAACTTTGTTATATAGCCTTGTTGCTTTTGAGATAGCGGAGTATCAGACATCAAGCTGCACAAGCCAACTATTGCATTCATAGGCGTGCGAATTTCATGAGACATATTGGCTAAAAATGTGGATTTTGCAACTGTGGCACTCTGGGCGGCTTTCATTGCCTCTAATAATATTTCTTCTGCTTCTTTTCTTTGGGTAATATCTCTGATGATGGCTGTGTAATAGCCTTTACCTGCAATGTTTGTTTCTGTCACCGCTAAATCAATTGGAAATTGATTGCCATTTTTCCTCTGTGCAGTCACCTCTCTTTTATTACCTATCACATTACGTATACCAGTTTGTTTATACTTTTCAAGGTAGTTATCATGCTCACTTCGTGTTGGTTCTGGCATCAACACTTTCAAATTCTGACCTAACACTTCATCTTTGCTATACCCAAATACTTTACTCGCAGAAGGACTAAACTCTTGAATGAATCCTTGAGTGTCAATAACAATGATTGGATCGGCTGCTGTATCAACTATTGCACGCATTTTTGCCTCACTCTCAAGCAAAGATAGTTCTTTTTGCTTTAAGTCAGTAACATCCTGCACAATCCCCGTGATCTTTACTTGCTTACTTAACGAGTCAAATACGTGCTCTGAAACCATGCGGATATAACGCATACTGCCATTTACAATAATGGTATAATTAAAATCCTTAAATTCCTGCTCATGATCCAATAAGTCAGCTAGCAACTCATTCTTGTTGTCATCTTTCGGATCTTGACTGCCAAATAGCCATTGGACATGGCCTGCGGTACCTGATTTTTCAATACCCAATATTGTTCTTGCTTCATTTGAAAACTCACAAACTCCAGTAGAAAGCTCATAAGACCAATGCCCTAACATAGCCATATTTTGAGCATACTTGTAATTCAAATTGGCCTTATTTAGCTCAGACGTTCTCAGCTGAACGCGTTTTTCCAACTGAGACCTGACTTCATCTAATTCATTTATATGTCTTGATACTGCTTCACGCATTTGCACGAATGATTTTGCTAAAGCTTGTACTTCCTTTGCGCCTTGCACCTCAATTTTTTTGCCGTAGTCCCCTTTTGCCAACGCCGAGGCTTGCACGATAAGCTGTTTAATTGGCTCTACAAAAAAGTGACGTAAAAGCACCATGGTACAAATTATCAATACCAATCCAAGTAATCCAATAAACATCAGTTGATGTGTAATAAACTCAGATAAATGTAATCTGTCATAGCTCAAATCGTATTTCAGATAGATAAGTCCTCTTTTACTAGACCGGATTTCACTCTCTGAGGGCCATATATAGCTCAAAGTAGCTTCAACCATTTGCTTATCAGGTGAGTAGTGAAACTGAATAGACTTATACATTTGTGTATTTTGAATATCGGCTTTAGACATATAAGAAGCAATATCTAGTAAAGGTTTGCCTCTGGTGCTATATCGATTTGACGCCCAGATGATACCTTTATCGTCAGTCACCGCCACATCATCAACCGCAGAAATAGTACCGATAATTGATGCTTCATGATTTAAAACATCGTGACCGGACCTAAACACTTCTTGCTCTGCTTTATTCTTTAATGACAGTAACACATAACTTATTTGAGATAGGCTATTCTCTTCTGCTACATTGCGACTACCAATGTAAGTTAGACTGGCGCCAGTTGTAATAGAAATGATAAAAATCAAAGCAGTGCACAATGGCACCCATACGACAATAGAACGCGGTAAGAGTAAATTTTTCATTGGCTTACAAAGCTATCATCAAAAAGCTTATGTGCTTCAACCGGTTGAGCAATTAGGTTCGCCTCATATAAAATTGTATTTAAGCGTTCTACCGTCGCAAATAACTTCCCGTTTTTCCTTAGTAATGTCTGATTTTCTTGCAAATCCGGATAGTGGATCCCTTGCATTGCCTCATCTAACTGCTCTTGAGAAATTTCCATCCGCTGCGCCATCACTTTTAAGCTTTCAACTTTAGAAGTCTCGATGGTATCGAGCGCTTTGGATTGTCCATTCACAAGTGTTTGGATAAGGTTTTTATGCTTTTCAAGTGTCTCTTTCCTCGCTACTAATACATCTACTATCGTATTGGGAATATGTGAGCTATCAAATATGACTTTACCGCCAAGTTGTTTTGATTGCGTGGCAACTGGCTCAAAAGTTATCAACGCATCTATATAGCCTTTCGAGAAAGCATCTAATTGCTGATTAATTTGAAGGTGTATCAACGTAACATCTTTGATATCGAGCCCACCAGCGAACAAGACCTCGTGTAACATCAATGCACCTAATGCAGTTTGCTCATACCCAATTGTTTTTCCGTTTAGTTCTGATAGTTCATTAATATCAGGACGTACTATGAGTTGGTCTCCGCCATTTGACACATCCATCACTAAAAAGACTCTCAAATCAATACCTTCTGCTACGAGCGTCATTGCTTCATCCATAGTAAGTGCAGCGACTTCTAGGCGCTTCAAACGAAACGCTTCCATGACATCTGTTGCTGACAGTAACTCTATTAACTTAATGTTGTCAGGCAGCTCACCTAGGTGCCTCGCCAAATATAAAGTCTCGTAACCTGGCCATACATTTGAACCTACTCTAATTGTTTTATTATCAAACTTTGAGCATCCAAATTGACTGAGTGAAGCTAAGAAAAAAAATAAAAAACACATAAAGTACTTAAGTTTCATCAGATTCACTCTCATTTCAATCACCGAATAATTAAAAATAGTGTAGCCCAACTTAAAGGTTATGGTTTTTTCTCCATGCTTTTGGCAAGTTATCACCATTTGACCTACGATTATTAGACACAGGCATTGCCATATACACTCTACTCAATTTAGAGTCATCATTGTAAATATAAGGCTTGGTACCATTGACATTAAAAAAACAATATAAAGCACTTAACGTGCTTGTAATAGACGATGATGACTTTATTCATGACATGCTCACCCATGAATTTAATCAGCTCGGAGTCGAAAATATCCAAGTCGAAATAAGTGGAGTTAATGCCCTTAAACGTATCAAAAATGGTGAGTGTTTTGACCTGATAATTATAGATTTAATCATGCCTGATATGGATGGCGTTGAAGTGCTTCGACACTTGTCAGAGTATAGTTTCAAAGGCGCTGTTATACTGTTAAGTGGTCAAGATCAACGCATCCTAGACACTACAGCTGCGCTTGCTGGTGCTCAACATATTAGAGTTTTAGGTGCCATCCCTAAACCGATCACCATTGAGGTTTTAAACCAAAAGCTAAATCGGCTTTTTGAGGAGAAAGCACCAGTATTCAACCCAATTACCAAGGATATTTGCCTTGAAGAGCTCAAAGAGGCCATAGCCCACGATGAAATTATCCCTTTTTATCAACCACAACTCGACTTTTCAACCGGGCAACTAAAATCGATAGAAGTACTCGCTAGATGGGCACATCCTAGAAGAGGAATAATTGGCCCCGCATCATTTATTACAATGGCTGAAGAGACTGGTATGATTGATGCGATCACCCGAAGTATTTTTCGGCAAGCTCTAAAGCAATTTAAAGAGCTTTCTAATATCTATGGTGAACAATTAAACTTGTCCATAAACCTCTCCACGGATAGCTTGTGTGCCATTGATTTGCCCGAGCAAATTGAAGACCTCGCAAACATCCATGGTATTCCTTGTAACAGCATTACTTTAGAGTTAACAGAAAGTCGACTCATACAAAATCTAGTTTCCACCCTTGATGTACTTTTACGACTGAGGTTGAAAGGCTTCGGCTTAAGTATTGACGACTTTGGCACGGGGTATTCGAGTTTAGAGCAACTAAAAAAAATACCGTTTACAGAGTTAAAGATAGATCGCCAATTTATCTCTGATGCGACCAATAACAAAACAAGTAAAGCCATCATTGAATCAAGTGTGAGTCTTGCGAAAACGCTGAGTATGCATATTGTCGCTGAAGGTGTTGAAACGCAAGCTGATTGGGATCTTGCAAGAGACCTAAAATGTGACCTCGCACAGGGTTACTTTATATCTAAACCACTCCCTTTTAAAGATTTCGTTCATTGGCTAAACAACCAACTAACACGGTAATTATATGAATAAAATATTAATCGTCGATGACGACGACTTCGCTTTGGAATATCAAATAAATACGCTTTCTGGGCACTATGAAATCGAAACTGCAAGCAGCGGAGAGGCAGCACTTGAGAGCGTCAACATATTCCAGCCTGATTTGGTCATTATGGATATACAGATGCCCGGAATAAGTGGCTATGAAGCGACCTACTCAATACGTCAAGCTGGTCACCAAATACCCATTCTGTTCTTATCCAACTTATGCTCGATTGAAGAAAGGCTCAAAGCGTACGACTCTGGCGGCAATGATTTTATTGCCAAACCTGCCGAGCCGACTGAACTCATTAAAAAGATCAATACACTACTTTCTTATGCACAACAAACAAGCAGTGATGCAGATGAAATTGCCATTCAGGCTTTATCAGACATCGCATCTTTAGGCACGATCATTCAGTTTTATAAACAAACTCAACAATGTCGAACATTTAGTCAGCTTGCAAATGCTATTTTTCACACCACTCGTTCATTTGGGTTGCGTACATCTCTCACTTTTAGAGTCAATCGAGAAGAGATAGTATTTTTTGACAATAAAATACTGAACAACATTGATGTCAGTCTGCTAAGCTCCCTAAAAAGTGCCAAGCGTATTATGGAGTTTGGTAGCAATCGCGCAGCATTCAATTGGCAATACTGTAGTTTACTGGTTAAAAATATGCCGAGTAACCACAGTAAAAGTGGCGTTATGAAAGATTATTTGGCTTATCTTATGGATGGGATAGAAAGCTGTATTATCAGGATAATGACAGAAATAAGTTTAAATAATGCACTGACTAATTACAAAGATAAGAACGCCGCCATCAAATCTGGCGTAGTTAATATTATTGATAACCTTGAATCAGAACTCAATCAGGTCTTCGCAACTTTTGAGTTAGGCCATGAGCTTTCACAGCAAACAGAAACACAACTGCTCGCCTTAATTGAGCGCGCTCAGAAAAATGCAGATTCTTTGATGGAAACAAGCTATGAAATAGAATCTGAATTACAAGATATACTTGAGCACATCAATGATGCCGCTCGCGATGTTTAAAATACATTTAACTGAATAGCTTGGGTTTTGTCTGACAATTTAAAAGTACCGATTACGCTCTGGCTAGTGATATAATAGTCTTTATTGTATTAACGATTCAGAATGAAAACCCATACCCTGTACTGCTTTAAGTTTTGTTGCTTTGATTTATATTACTTTTTAAATAAAGTTCTAACTCCTTATTAGAATCTCTTTCGGAAATGGTGAGCTTTAGAATATTATCAATATCTTCATAGCTGAAGGCCCCCTGCTTATCTCGAAAATACTGCTGTAGCATTGAAGATAACTTTGCCGTAAAGTGCTCATTTGAACTGCAAAGTGCTAAAGCACGTTGTGTAACATACTTCAACTGCTCAGCCATTTCCTGCTCGTTTTGCTTTAATTGAATAATTGCCTTTTCACTTTCTGAACAACGACTTTTGATCCCCTGTGCCAGTTCACTTACTTCGATACAGTTACTATCTTTTGCTATTTCAAATTTTTCAGACTCTGGATAATTTTTAATATACAACCCAAGTACTCTTAGTGGCTTAAGCACTTTATCTCGAATAGAATAGATCAGCCATACTATCAATATAATATACACGCACTCCAAAATAATGACCGAAGTGGAATGCAAACTTTTTGCTTCGATGTACTCTCTTGTGCGTTTATTGAGTAGGTATCGCTCCTCTTGCTCAAATGCCAATAAAACCAACTCAATCTCTTCCATTAAATGCCTACCAATATCCGTTTTCACTAACTTTTTTGCTTCATTTATAGCGCCTTTTTTGGCAAGCTGGATTGTCTGCTCCAACTCTGAAAACCTTTGGTTTAGGATACCATTCAGTTCATTTAACCTTTTCTGTTGTGTCGGGTTATCTTTGGTTTTTATTTTTAGCGCCTCAAAGGTATTCAAACTCAGGTTCAGACCTTGGTTATATGGTACTAAATACTCTAGGTCTTCAGTTAACAAGTAACCTCTTTGTCCAGTTTCAGTACTTTTAACTTGAACTTTAAGTTGGCTAACTAAATCTAGCACTTCATATGTGTGGATTAACCAAAATTCATGCTCATTCTTATTTGAGTAACTACTTGTAATAATTAATAGATTAACAGTACCAGCAAAAATGCTAAAACTGATAAAGATAACAAGTACACTTTTTAGGCTGTAATTCAAAAGGATACCCTCTTTGCTGTCACATATTCAAAGAGTGTAGACACGATCTGGCAAAAGGACATTAATTAAAGTGGCTTTGCAAAAAATTAGTAAAGCTCAGCCAATTCAGCATAAACTGGACTTGGTAATAGCACGGTAACCTAGGCCTTTTTTCGTTTGGATAACCTGAGGTTTTTTTGGGTTAATTTCAAGCTTTTTTCGTAGCCGGCAAATAATGGTGTCAACTGCACGCACCGACTCAGGGCCTTGATGCAATCTCGTGGCGTCTATTATTTCCTCGCGGGTATATATACGTGGCGCGTTTTTGGCAAGTAAAAATAACACAGTTTGCTCATGGAGCGTTAACACGACTTCACTGCCACTAGAATCTAACACCACTTGATTATCAAAATCTATCGTCTTATCACCAAGCACAACTTTGTCTGTGCCTGTCATTTTATTTGGCGTGCTATCAATCAAAAGGTTAATTCTCAACAATAACTCTTTAACTGTATAAGGCTTTGCTAGGTAATCATTCGCACCGAACTCAAGGCCAGCCACTCTGTCTTCATCACTTCCACGCCCTGAAGAAACGATTACAGGGGTTAAACCTTGACGGTTTTTTAGCTTACGCAGCAATACCAAGCCATCTTCATCAGGCAGCCCTAAGTCGAGAATGATTAGGGCATATGAATTCTCTTGCAGTTTTTCCCAACATGCTTTTGCACTCGATGCCCTATCTACTTTAAACCCCGTTAGCTCCAAATAGGCACAAGTGACCTCGGCAAGCTGTTCATCATCTTCAATGAGCAGTAAAGTGTGCATATTCGCTCCCATCACATTTATCAACCCAGACATATCTCAGAAATATTCTAGAAAAAGTATAGACACAAATAAGTACTAGGCTTCAATGTAGTTTGCATAGTAATTGAGGTGTCAAATGCAACTCTCAAAAGGTAAAGTCATGATTGTTGAGGACGATTTGGAGTATTTAGCCCTTTACAAAGAAATTTTAAATACTCAATTCGATGTCTACACATTCACATGCGCACGAGAAGCGCTTCAAGCTACTGAAAAGCTTAAACCGCAAACCATCATACTTGACTTACATTTACCCGATATCACTGGCATAGAATTTTGTGAAGAACTGCATAAGAAAAATTTCGAGCAGTCCAAGTTCGAAATTATTTTCATTTCTGGTGAGACAGATATATCTCAAAAGCTAAAAGCCTTTGAGATGGGAGCAGCAGACTTTCTCACAAAGCCGTTTGAAATAGATGAACTCAAACACAAAATTGGCACTAGTATAGGACGCCAATTAAACCGGGAGCAGTTACAAGAATCCATTAATAGTAATAACAGGGCATATAACAAACGTATAGAGCAAGTGTCCCAATGCAACCAAATCATGCACTTTTATAACGATATTACCTTATGCTCTACTGTACACGGTATCGCCGACGCTTTTTTCTCTCTCATGTCAAGCTTTGGGTTACAGACGTCTATTTGTTTCAGGTTACCCAAGCCAACCTGCCTGCGAGATGATCGTATTCGCACCACGCCCATTGAGGAAGAAATCTTTGAGATATTAAAACATGCAGGTCACATACATGAGTTTTCCAACCGAGTACTTATTAATCAGGACAATGTGTCATTTTTGATTAAACACACGCCAGATAATAGCCATAACTTTGAGCTGGTAAAGCAAAATGCGTGTGGTTTAGCTGAGGCAATGAACGCAAAAGCACTAGAACTTTGTCAGCCATCAAAAAACGAATCACCAATCTACACTCTTCCTCAAAAGCTTGAAGCACTTCGTCTCGAAGTCAATGACTATCAAAACGATACGAATAGACTCCTGACAATCATGATGTATGAAATCACAGCTAATTTTCAATCATTAAACATAACAGATCAGCAAAAACAATGGCTGACTGAGCTAACCAAACACACGCTATCTCGAATAGATGAAGCAAGTCAAAGGCTTACCTCTTCAGCGGCAAGTTTATCAACCGAAATCAACAAAACAGAATCGTCACAGGTTCGTCCTTTTTCGGAGCCAAAGTCAAAACCTTAGATACACATATTCAGTTATTTAACTACACTTTGTAGACGCAACGTGAATTTCAATACCATTAGCTCGCTTGAGCCAGTCATAATAAATCAGAGTCTAGTATCTTATTTAATTGAGAACATTGCATGAAGCTTAGAACATTAATTCTTTTGGTTATGCTGTCCTGTACCACTGTTCCTTTAATCATATTTCACCTATTAAACGTCACCAGTGAAAAGCAGTTGCTTCGCAATGAAACTATCGCCAAATTGCAAGATGTTGCTGATATCAATCATAAACGAATAACCAGCTTGCTGGCCAACAAAAAAAATGCTGTCGCACTTATTAAAAGTCGTACTCAACTCAGAAATCTTTTAAAGCAAACATCAAGCAAACCAGAACACCACTTGGTCAAAAAAATTGGTGAAATAATAACCCATGCCATTTCATCCAGTACAAACATATACGGTATTGCAATCTACAACGACAACAAGGAACTTGTATTTACCTCTAAAGACGACTTACATTCACTTATCAACACAAGCGATTTAAAAACTGATGGCTCCCCCTATAACGTAAAAATACTTTTTTCAAAAAAGTCTCAATTACTCTTGTTTATCGAACCCATCGAATTAAATAAGCAATTGATTGGTTACATTGAGGTCGCATTCACAAACGATGAGCTGCAAGCCATTGTTAATGACTATACAGGCCTTGGAAAAAGTGGTGAAATTGTACTTGCGTCTCGAGATACAAACGGGGATGCCATATTTCTTACGCCCACACGAAACGACCCATCTGTCGCGCTCTCATTTACTGTCTCTAAAAATAATTTAGAGATCCCTATCACACACGCTATCAATGGTACAAACGATATTTTTCCTGATTATGTGGATTATAGGGAGATCCCTGTTTTAGCGATTTCACATCACATACCAGAAACAGACTGGGGGATGGTTGTAAAAATAGATAAAACGGAAGCTTTTAAAAGGGTTGAACAATTAAACTTACAGTCAATAGAAATTGTGATAGGCGCACTTTGTTTCGTTTCTCTACTTTCTTTTATTTTAATCAGCTGGCTCACTAAACCTTTTTTTATCATTCATAAAGCTTTGGTGACAGCTGCAGATGGCAAGCATTTCAGAATTACTGATAAGCATACTATTCATGAGATTCAGGAGGTTATCAAATCCATAGATTTCATGCTCCAGCAGCGCGACCAGACTGAACAGGCTTTACAAAATAATATTGATGAGCTCATCAAGTTAAATCATCAATTAGATTCTGAAGCTGAGCGATTTAAGCGTTGGAAAGAGTCCAACTTTATCGGCATTATTCACTCCGATGCAAAAGGAAATATCCTTGACGCCAATACAACACTTTTAGACATGATTGGCTATACAAAAGATGAACTATTAAATGGCCAAATCGACTGGAAAAACCTTACTCCAGATAAATACCTTCCTCTAGACCTTCGTGCCGTTGAAGAAGCAAATGAAAAGGGATACTGGACGCCATTTGAAAAGGTTTATATACACAAATTAGGTCACGAAGTCCCTATTTTAATTGGTGGCTCTATTTTCAATAAAACCAATCAAGAGTTCATTGTGTTTATAGTAAGCTTAGCTGACAAATATAAGCAAATGAGAGAACTTGAAAGATACAGAGGCATCGTTGAGAATTCCAATGATATGTTCGCTTTTCTTGACCTAAAGTACAAGTTTGTAACTGTAAACGAAGCTTATTTAAAACTACATAACAAAAACCGTGACGAAGTATTAGGTCGTACAGTTTCTGAAATATTAGGTCACTCCTTGTTTGACAAAGTCAAAAGCAAAATAGACAAAGCACTTCAAGGTGAGACAATCTCATTTAAAGAAACTTTATTTGTGAGCACACCGAAAGAACGCAAACTGCAAGTTTCTTATATTCCCTACCACTCTAGTGACAAGGAAATTATCGGCTTTATCTTTAAAGGGGAAGATATAACGGAGCTTGAATCTAAACAAAAATTAATCGAACTAAAAGAAGCAGAACAAAAACGTATCATTGAATCATTACTAGAGGGTATTTTCACCACGGACTCACATGGCACTATCCTGTCTTTTAACCCTGAAGCTGAAAATATATTTGGTTATAAAGAGCATGAAATTGTTGGCCGCAGCATAGACGAATTAACTGATGGTGTTGGCCAACACACTGAAAAACTTGCCAGTTATATACAATCAGGATCATCGCAAATCATCAACAACCGTTTGGGTAGAGATGTAAACGCAAAGCATAAAACCGGGTACATTTTCCCAATAAGGATCTCGGTTGCTAGTATGCCATTAACCGAATGCGGAGAATTACACTTTATTGCCAACTTTCAAGATATGAGTGAGCATGAGCAACAAGCTAAGCTAATTAATCGCAGTTCCAAACTTGAATCTCTTGGAAATATAGCAGGTGGTGTTGCGCATGATTTCAACAATATATTAGGGATTATTTTAGGCTATACAAACCTCTTAGAAGATTTCAGTAAAGACACCACAACTAGCTTAAAAGCCATTGAAAGAGCATGCTATCGCGGACAAAAGCTAACAGGTAATCTACTCACCTTTGCAAAAAAAACACCTAGTTCACCTAACTATGTCGATATTAATGAATTAATCCAAAAAAACAAAAAACTTCTTGAAGCGGCAATGACCTCCAAAATAAAGCTCACCCTAAACCTAGATGCCAATATCGAACAAGCATATCTAGAGGAGAACCTGTTTGAAGATTTACTATTGAACATGTCCATCAATGCCATGCATGCAATGCCAAATGGTGGAGAATTAAGAATATCAACAGAAAAAATATTACTTCCTCAAGAGAGAATGCAAGCACTTGAACTGAACACTCCCAATATTATCAAGGTAAGCTTTAAAGACACAGGCATTGGCATTCTTCCAGAAAATATAGAAAAAATCTTCGACCCATTTTTTACTACTAAAAAGGAAACAGGTAACGGTTTAGGCCTTTCACAATGCTACGGCTTTGTAAAAGCCTCAAATGGTGCAATTGACGTCGTATCACAGGTTGAGAAAGGTACTGAATTTACAGTATATTTTCCCTCTGTTACCAAGAAACCTACTTCCGTCCCCCCTACTGTTACTGATCACCCCTTAGTATTGCCAGAGGCGATTAAAACCTTATTGATAGTCGATGATGAAGAAGATATTCGGTATCTCGTTAAATCATTTTTAGAGAGTACACATGTGCAAGTGATAGAAGCGTGTGATGCTCAAGTGGGTTTATCTGTTTTACAACAGCAGAATGTTGATTTCGTGGTGAGCGATGTCATTATGCCACACTCTGACGGCATAGAGTTTATTCAATCCGCATTAACGATTCAAAATAACTTACACTATTTGTTTATTTCTGGTTTTATTGATTGCGAAGATACTGAGCAGCTAACAACTGATAAAATTCTTTACAAACCATTCAATAAACAACAGCTTATTAAAAAAATCCTAGACGTTATCAAATAAAGAAGGCGACATAAGATGTCGCCTTCTTACCTTTTCATCTCAAGGTTTTTAAGGAATTAGTTACACTTTCCTAGGTCAGTCCATACTTTCCAGTCGTTACCAACATTAGAGTTTTGAGCTGGGTTCGCATCTCTATTCCACCAGTTGCTGCGATACTTGCTGCCTTGGTAAGAAACTTCAGAACCTGCAACATATGTTTTTGATGCACTCCACTCACTTAGACCAACACAGCCTGTATTATCAACGAAATCTGTCACAGTTACAGATTTAGAAATACTGTGTGTTGCTCCTGCATCGTCAGTCACAGTAACAGAAACCTGATATGCGCCAGCATTAGAAAATGCGTGTGAAACTCTGGCACCTGTTGTATTAAATCCACCGATATTCCAGTCGTAACTTACAATTTGACCATCTGCATCGCGGCTTGAAGTCGCATTAAAATCACATGCTAATGCACTACAGCTGAAAGTAAAGTCTGCAACTGGAGCTTGATTATCAACAGCACCACCACAACCATTTGCAGCAATGTAATCTGATGCAGCTTTCGCTTGAACTAGACCATAACCATATTCATCATCACGACCTGCAGTACCTAAATCAATTGCAGTAGCATTAAGTGCATTACGAATATCTACGTTTGTACAACTTGGGTGCTGGCTCCAAACTAGCGCTGCAACACCTGCAACATGCGGACTTGCCATTGAGGTACCAGTCTTAAGACCATAATCTAACACTGCATTCAATTCTACTTTAACTGAACTACCTACTGATGCTTTAAGTGCAGTGCCTGCGTCTTGTGATAAAGAAAGCACAGGAATAGTTAAACCGTGGTTTGCATCTCCAAGCGTACCACCAAATTCACCTGCTGCATTGTTGTATATAATTGCAGCAACACCTCCGCCCGCTTCACAATTTGCAGCCTTATCTTTAAATGATGCACCGCCGCGCTCAATTAAACAGATACTTTGTGTTGCCGCACATGCTGTTAAACTTTGACCGCAATCTACAAGTTCTGCGCTAACTGTACCCTCAACTGAATGAGTCATACCACCAGCTTTTACAAAATTACCGCCTGCAGTAATACCAGCAAGAATACCTGAGCTTCTTGGTACAGTTGACAGTACATCAGTACCTGGCGCTGCAATTTCAACCTGTACATTATATTGTGAGGATGGGTTCTTCACTCTATTTTCATCAATATTTGCAACAGATACAACCGTGTCATAACTCGCAGGATAGCTCATCGTTGCGTTGCCATCGTTACCTGCTGCAGCGATAATCAATACGCCTTTATCATAAGCTGCCTGCAAACGCTCTTGGAAATACTGACTTGGGCTGCCACCACCTAAACTCATGTTGATAACTTTAGCGCCATTCTCAACACAGTTGTCTACTGCGCGAGCAATACGAGAAGTAAGACCTTGCTTGCCATCGTTATCAAATACACGAACGTTGTGTATACCAATCTTATCGTTTGGAAGTACACCTACCACACCTTTGCCATTATCAAGCGCAACAATAGTACCTGCTACGTGCGTACCGTGGCCTGAACCATCTTGGTACCAATTTAAACCACCAGGTAAATCGGTGAAACCGGTTGCGTTTTGCGGTAAATCAGGGTGACCTAAGTCATAACCAGAGTCGATAACACACACTTTAAACAAGTCCGCATTGGTATCTTGCAATAGGTTTGCTTGAACTTCAGCAAGACCATAAGGTGATACTTCACCTACAAAGTCTTGTGTAAATGGTACATACTCAAAATCTTCTTCAATATATGCATATTGCCCAGACGCTTTTAACTTAGCTACCTGCTCAGGTGTTAAATCCATAGTCACAACAGTACCTGTTGTGTCTGTTGATAAAACTTCTGCAGAAGCTTCTGCGCTGAAACTTTCTGTAATATTGGCCCTTGCAAAACGACTAGTCTCTGGAGCAAAGATACTAAGATCACTTTGCTTTAAGATGTATTGTTTTGTTTCCTGTGCTTGAGCAACCGTTGCAGAAAGCGCTGCAACTGCTAACGCGACTGAAGTTAATTTGAACATTTTTTTCATGCTGATTCCTATATTCTTATTTTTATCCGCATCCAATGCGGTGAATCCCTATTGCGCTAGTAATTGTGTACCTAACTTGCAAACACACTACACAAGCAAAACTTCATTTACAACCATTTATTTACAAAAATTCATTTTTTCTTCATTAAAAGTAAAAAAGCAATAAATAAAAATATGCAACTGACTGGTTTTTGAGCAGATATTGTAAATAATGCTTTTTGAGAATTACTTGCCCATTAATACAAACAGCAACAATCAAAAAAAATAACAATATTGGGAATATTTTTTAAAAAGTAACCAGCTTAATTTAATCATATGGAAAATTGAGTCGACAAAAACTCTTCAGAACAATTTTTTGTCTGTGCGTCAATTACAAAGACCCTATTCCACTTAAAATCAAGCTAAGAAATAATCAAGATCAACTTAAATAAAACTATTTCAAACAATTATGATTTACTCCAGAACCAGATTCTAGGATAATGAGAATAATTTCCATTAAGGAGTAACATCAATGAAAATTATTAAAAAATTCGCGGTTGCCATGCTTTGTATTTCAGCTTTTCAAGCTTCAGCCAATGACTGCGAGCTAACAATTGAATCAAACGATATGATGCAATTCTCAAAAAAGTCATTGTCCGTACCAGAGAAATGCAAAGAAGTAAAATTAACACTTATTCACACAGGCAAGCTTCCAGCAACAGTTATGGGTCATAACTGGGTATTAACAGAAAAGAAAAATGTTAAGGCTGTTGCATCTGATGGAATGAGGGCTGGTGTTAAAAGTAGCTATGTTAAACCTAATGATCCAAGGGTATTTGCATTTACGTCTGTTATTGGTGGCGGAGAATCTACTTCTATTACCTTTTCAACAAATGGCATGAACAAAAATACAGAATATAATTTCTTTTGCTCATTCCCTGGACATTTTGCGATCATGAAAGGGACTTTTAATATTGTATAAAATTTGTGCCAGTATAAGATATAACTCGTACTATACTGGCATATTGAATAATATTCATTCAACATAAGAAATCTGTAATATAAAATTACATCCCTTTAAAGTTATAAAGCAACTTACTTATTCAGATGCGTTGAAATGTGTATATTTATAATCACTTCCACTAATTTTATTGCTAACTTTTTCAACTCAAATCAACTTTAACCCAACTTTTTTTAAAAAAAATTTAAAAATATCCTGCTAGAACGTTATTTTCTTAAATATTAATCGTTTGAATATGTGACTTAATAACAAGTAAGGATATTCTAATGAAAAGGTCAATATTAGCTAGTACTCTAGCACTAGTTTTGAGTTCAACAGCGCTAGCTAACAACTATGCACCACTTTCCGAAGTAAGAGAACAGATCAAATCTCCTGAATATACTCAACAAGAAAAACAACTTGTTGTAGAGCAAGCGAGAATCTTCTTGGAAGACCTTTATGTACATCAATATGCAAAAGATATTTATTATGGGATCTCTCCAAACGGCCATGTAAACGCTGTTTCTGAAATCCATAAGTTAATTGATGAACTTGATGCTATTAGTACAGACGAAATGCACTCGCGCCTTACAAAAATATTCAAGGCACAACGCGACTTACACTTAGTATACGTTCATCCTCAACCAGTGCGTAGCTACGCTTCATATTTACCTTTTGAGTTTGATAAAACATCAGATTTATTCGGTAATTCAGAAGTCCGTGTATCGAATTTATTTGAGAGTCTTGTACCTTATGTAACAGATAGCCGATTACCAGAAGTTGGTGATAAAGTTGTTTCTTATAATGGCAAGCCAATCCACCAAGTTGTTGAAGATAATTTGTATGTTGGTTTTGGTGCAAACGAAGATGCTGGCTTTATTAGAGCGCTATCAGCGATCACTCGCAAAGGCCACGCAT
This sequence comes from Pseudoalteromonas umbrosa, assembly GCF_030125375.1. Lineage (GTDB taxonomy): Bacteria > Pseudomonadota > Gammaproteobacteria > Enterobacterales > Alteromonadaceae > Pseudoalteromonas > Pseudoalteromonas umbrosa. Next base: position 1,056,471 of record NZ_JASJUU010000001.1, read on the forward strand.
TGTCTCTTGTACCTGAAGACAATGACGTTACTATCGAGTTTATCTCTCATGCAACTGGGGAAACGTACACAACAACTATCCCTTGGATAACCAGAGTTCCAGCAACATCGGCAAACAGTGAAAGCACTGCAAATGTTGGACAGCTATTAGAAGAAAGTACAAACTTCGAAGCCGATCAACACCATAGCATTAAAGCTGAGCTAGATACTGATTCTGGTGCGCCTTTCTTTACCAACCCATCGGCTGATCCAGAAGTATCTTGGGCAATTCGTGAAGTGGATGGCCAGCAAGTTGGTTATATCAAATTAGACAGATTTAGAGTTGTAGGTGAAATCGATAATTCACTTAGAATTCTGAGTGAACTATTAACTGATGAGTTAGCAGACACAGATGCATTGGTATTTGACGTAAGGGATAACCCAGGCGGATATATCACTTATGCTGACAGATTGGTGCAACTATTTACTCCTAAGCTTGCAAAGCCAACTGAGTTAAAGTTTATCAACACCAAACTTAACTATGACATCTTGCACAATACAATCTTTAGTACATTCGGCCCACAATGGCAGAAAGTATTAGCCGACGTAACTGGTACAAATGCTCGATACACTGATACTGCAAGCTACATCACGGTTGCTCAAAACAATGAATTCGGCCAATCATACTACAAGCCTGTTGGCGTATGGTCTGACGCGAGAACCTATTCTTCAGGAGATGTATTCACCTGTTCCGTACAAGATAATGGTGTAGCCAAAGTATATGGCGAACATAAACGAACTGGTGCTGGTGGTGCTAATGTGATGAGACATTCAGTATTTTCACAATACGTTGGTGCACCTTATTTTGAAGCGCTACCTTATGGCCAAGAGATGACTGTTTCTTGGAGACAAATGATTCGTCATGGTCATAACAAAAATGCCATCATCGAAGATTTTGGATGTGTTGCAGACAAACACGTTCCGAAAACTCTTGAAAGCATAAAAGATTCAGGGCTAGGTAACTTTGAAACTATCGCAAGAGATTTGTTAAGCGAAGCACCGAACAAATCAACGGTTCGCTTTTTACAATCAAGAGTAACTGATCTAAGTACTGCAGGCAGAACATTCTCACTCGAAGTAACAAATACAGAGTTAGTTGAGATATACCTAAATGATGTAAAAGTTGATGTTATCAATATCAGTGCTTACGGCGATTCAAGTAAAACCGTCGAATATACAATACCAGCCTCGTCTATTGAAGGCCAAGTAAGATTCATTGGTTTAGATGGTGGTAAAGCGCCATTATGGAATGGTATTCGCTATTTTAACTAAAGTTAAAATTTAACGAAATCTTAGCTCTTGTGACTCTAATTTGATAGAAGCACAAGAGCTTTTTTAATGTTTAGCAACAATAAAGCTTATTGATAATATGATTAAGAACACACCCCAATAAATTACATTGTATTTTCTAGAAGAGGAGCATAACCAACCACTAAATGAAAAGATGCACAATGTGACAAACAATATGACCTCTTTAGAAGGCTTCTCAAAAAGCGTAAAAACAAAAACAATTGCAGCAAAGCCAAACCAACAAGCCGTTGAAAAATGCCACATATTTAGCAAGAAAGTTTCAGTACAATAACGCCCTAACAAACGTTTTGGTTTGATCCGTTTAAGTAACTTTTCATTCAATACTAATTTATTACCAATCCAATGGTGTAAAGTAGCAATTATCAAAATCAAAAAAAATACAGAATCAGGCATACCCTACATCCAACAAAACCTACATAAGCCCATTTCTGCTAAAACAAACTAAATCGACATTTATTTACAAAAACGAAATTATATAATGAATGTAAGAAAATTACTGCACAATTTGGAACATTCCAAGAGTACTTCGTACTAGTTGATATGAAAAAACTCTGAAACCTTGAAAATTATTCAATCGATAAGAAAACTTGGAAGAACTGAGGGTGTCTTTACAGAACATCCTCAATCATTTCAGCGATAATGTACTCTACTGCATACCACGCAAGCTCACAGCTAGTCACTTGGTGCCGAATCGTTCGGATACACGACCTTCGCTTCATCAAAGTACCTAGCTGATAAATACAGTCTCAACCAAAAATATCGAGATTACCCGAGATCACGCATTAAAATTTCATACTCTTCGTTAGCATCAGCAATTAAATGAGATAACTCTCTTGCATCTCGCTCTTTGAGGACAACTTGCCAACTGGTTGTTCCCTCAACGCCTGTCACCACAATATCAGGTCCTGTATGCTCATACTTAATTTTATCGAATTCAGTCGAGTGATGCTCGTGAAGTTCAATAATATCAACGTCTAATTGTCCTGTTGGAAAGACTTCAACATGAGCATGTAGCCCTTTTTCGCCTGATAAGCAATATTCTCTATGTACTGTAATCATCACAAGCTCCTTACTGTTTAATGAAAGCCAATGACAAGTGTAGATCAGGATTTACGGATAAGTATGCTGACGGGAAAAGACCCTAAAGATTTTTAAAAAAACTATATTTTGAATATGAAAATAATACACATTCTACTTATGTAATATTTTATGAGGTATGTATCAATAGCAAAGGTTTTACTCACAAAACGCAATTTGTACACCTATAGAGCTCGATGAAAAACCAAGCTTCAATAGCAACTATGGATAAATCAAACCTACCTTTAATAAGTTAACGAAGGATAATCAAAGCCTATCAAGGAACTGGCAGCGTTAAATAAATTCATAGTGGATGTTGTGAATTGTACAAAAGGAATGGAAAAAGTGTTCTGCATAAACAGAAAGTTTAACTGCAAACGTAGTGGGTAAAATTACATACAAAATAATGTAACAGTGACAATATTTTGAAATTAGTCAATGAGCATAAATTGAAATCTAAGTAGAAATGGGGCTTATCGCCCCACAATTTTATTTACTTAAAACCATTAAGCATCTTGTCACACACAACTGGTGTTGGTCTATGGTTGTCATCAACAGCAACAAATGTGAAGTTACCTGAGATAGCTAAATGCTTGTCATCTTTGTGCATCGTTTCTAAGAAAATTTGCACTTCTACTTTTAAGCTCGTGTTACCGACATGTACTACCTTTGCTACTAACTCAGCAAAAGTGCCAGCAGGAATTGCTTCTTTAAAATCCACACGATCTGAAGAGATAGTCACAAGTGGCTTACGGCAAAAGCGAGTCGCTGCGATAAAAGCGACTTCATCCATCCAAGCAAGTGCGTCACCACCAAACAGTGTATTGTGGTGGTTAGTTCTTCCTGGGAATACCGTTTTAGTTACAGAGGTTGTTGAATCTTCAATACGCTTCGCGATGGTTGCGTCTTTATGTTGTTCTGTCATTATTTACTGCTTTTGTTTGCTAGTTTATCAATCATAAGTAATTCAGGGTCTAACCTTTCGCCAAACCAGTTAAAACGCCAATCTAAATGCGGCCCTGTTACTCTACCAGTTGCCCCAATATCACCGATAACATCACCGGTTGAAACCATATCACCTACTTTGACATGCAACTTGCTCATATGAATATATGTAGAGGTTATGCCATAGCCATGATCCAAAATAAGCGTACCACCACTGTAATACAGGTCACTCTCAGCAAGCACTACCTTTCCAGCCAGTGGTGCCCAAATAGGCGTGCCTGTTTTATTAGCTATATCCAAACCAAAATGTGGTCTTCTGGGCTCACCGTTGAAATATCGCTGACTGCCATATACACCTGAAATTCGCCCTTTAGCAGGACGATAAACTGGCATATCAAAGAATTCTAATTTACTACTCTTTGACCTCGCAGCGCCAACTTTCGCAGAGTCGTTACGAATGCGTTGAAGCACTTCTTTAGGTGGTGATACATACTTTTTTGCAACACCCGTAATACGATCAATATCGTAATCACGACTTGTAATTAAAAAGCTTTTAGTATGTTTTTGATTATTTTTATCTACCCAAGTTAAAGAGTGATCAGATTTAGCATCTCGTCCAAATCCAAACACAAACTGACCATCGGGCGTAACATCTAGCTCTTTACCATTGAAAGAAACAGATTTAACTCCTTCCAGTTGGCCAGTAACCATACCTCCTTGAGTTAGATGTCCCTTCAGTTCAATTGCTTGTGCACTTAATGCAAAGCATGCGCTAAGTGCCAGCAGCAGTTTATGCATACGCAATCGCTCCTTTACCCACACCTTCGTAAGCTCTTACTTTAACTTCTTTGTCTGGGTTTGATTTTTTAATTTCATTAGCAAGATATTCAGCAATACACTCAACCGTTGTATCACATGGCAAAATATCGCAACGTGATTTGCTAATACACATTTCGAAATAGCCTTGAGATGACTCATAAGCAAAAGAGTAATCATCTTCTGTAGCCGTAATATATTGTAATTGAGCGTGCTCAATTAAATCTTCTTGTGTGCCTAAATAGATGTCTTCCCATTTCTGAGACCATTCTTTTTGCAGTCTAGGCATACTGACACCGTCAAAGAAAATACCTATCAAAGAACGATGCCCATGAATAATACGCTGACAGTTGCCATCATGCTTTTTGAGTCCATGGCTGTAATGATAATAGAAGCTACTTGTTTGCTCTGGACGAAGCGTAATTTCAATGTCTTTAACATTATCTGGCATTTGTGGGAGGATCTGTTGCTTTAAGAAAGCAATCACTGACGTCTCATCAATTTTATCACCTTCAACCATGCAAACAGCTTCATCAGGTGCATTCATAGCAAGGTGATGACCACTGAATTCATAGTCAAAAGATACACGACCATCTCGATTTTCAAATTGACACTGCAATGCAGAAGGAATGGCTAACTTATGATCTATTGTGTTATCAATAATTGCTTTGATTTGTTTTTTTACTTTAGCAAAGTCCAAAACCATTGATTCTTCATTGAGTTGGCCATGCAAAGTCATGTCAACTATCCAACTTTCTCCAACAGCTCCGCGCTTAGCACACAAGTAAGAAAAGTCTATTACCGTCAAGGCATCTACAAAAAGGATCATAAATTTCCATTAAATTACTAACAAACAAACTAATTATAAAGTTTTTTCAACTAAAAATCGCGTTATTCATAAAGAGAATTGATTTTAATCTTTTTGACGTAATGTTGAGATAAAAATTTAACTGTTCAGAGTTGTTTAGCGTACAACTGTACGCTAGAGTACCCGCAATTAAAAAATGAAGAATGAATACTATGGAACCTAAAAATAGCTACACAAAAGAAGAACTCATCCTTTGTGCTGAAGGCAAAATGTTTGGTGAAAACAACTGTCGCCTGCCAATCGATAATATGTTGATGATGGACCGTATCGTTGAAATAAACGAAGACGGTGGTGAATTCGGTAAAGGTCAAATCATTGCTGAGCTTGATATCAACCCTGATCTTTGGTTCTTCGATTGTCATTTCCGTGGCGACCCTGTAATGCCTGGTTGCCTAGGCTTAGACGCTATGTGGCAGATTGTTGGCTTTTTCTTAGGATGGTCTGGTGGCCCTGGTCTTGGCCGTGCACTAGGTGTTGGTGAAGTTAAATTTACTGGTCAGATTTTACCTACTGCTAAAAAAGTAACTTACCGCGTAGACATGAAGCGTGTTATCAAGCGCAAACTATTCATGGGTCTTGCTGACGGCGTTGTTGAAGTTGACGGTCGTGTAATCTACGAAGCAAAAGATCTAAAAGTAGGTCTATTCCAAGATACGAGCGCTTTCTAATTTAGCGCTTTAAACAAATAAGCCCCTTTCGGGGCTTTATTCTTTCAATTCGTTTCTGTTGGCTCTGTTTTATGTTTTAAACATGTTGCGATTGTCTATGGCCTCTCGCCAGCCACCTAACCATTCTGATCTGTGCTCAATTTGCTGATATGGACATAAATCTTTAGACCGCCCTGCTAAACCTGCTTTAAATCCCTGTGAGTGTGCTCTTTCTAAACGGTCTCTTTTCTGTCTCTTCATAGGTAAATTCCTCACCTTCAAATTTTTGATTGCTTCGTCTTATCGACATCCACATTTAATAAATAGTTAACGCAACTGTAATTTGCAAACTCTTTTCGCGTGTTATGCAAAAGCACATACAACCTCTTTGATATGAAAAATATTTACCGCGATTTATGAGCGTGTATTACCTGCCTAACTACCTTGGATAGAATCAAATATCAATTTTGCAATAATGGTAACAATAAGACTCCAGCTCGCTTTTTTCAAAAGCGCGCAAGACTTATTTAGAAGGAATGGCCAAACCTCAAGTTCTAATTAATCATAGTTTGAAAGCACATGCAACTAAGAGTAGATAAGAACTTTTTGTGAAATTTTTATTTGCAATATTTATGCATTAAAATTTAATTAATCAATTTTATAATACAAAAAAATCAAAAATCAGAATAGAAAAAACCAGATCGAACGTAAAAAAACATTCATTATTTTGTCATAAAAAAGGCCGCAAGATAGCGGCCTGATATCAATCACTTGGGTTGATCACTTAAGGATCTCTAAACCACCCATGTATGGCTTAAGTACCTCTGGTACGATAATCGAGCCATCTTCTTGTTGATAATTTTCTAATATTGCAACTAATGTACGACCTACAGCAAGGCCAGAACCATTCAATGTATGAAGTAACTCTGGTTTCTTTTCGCCCGCACGACGGAAGCGCGCTTGCATACGACGAGCTTGGAAGTCTTGCATGTTAGAGCAAGATGAAATCTCACGATATGTATTTTGAGCAGGAAGCCATACTTCTAGATCGTATGTTTTCGCCGCACCAAAACCCATATCGCCCGTGCATAAAACCACTTTTCTGTAAGGAAGCTCTAGTGCTTGAAGAATCCCCTCAGCGCTGCCAGTAAGCTCTTCAAGTGCAGCCATTGAATCTTCTGGCTTGACTAGTTGAACTAATTCTACTTTGTCAAACTGATGCTGACGGATTAGACCACGCGTATCACGACCATAGCTACCCGCTTCACTACGGAAACAAGGTGTATGTGCTGTCATCTTGATAGGCAGCTCTTTCTCGTCGAAAATTTCATCGCGAGCACAGTTTGTTAATGGTACTTCAGCTGTTGGAATTAAGCTGTAGCCATCCTGATCTTCTTCTAATACTTCAGTGTGGAATAAGTCCGCAGCAAATTTAGGTAACTGGCCAGTGCCATATAAGCTTGCTTTGTTCACAAGATACGGTACATACATTTCAGTGTAGCCGTTTTTATCAGTGTGCGTATCAAGCATAAATTGAACAAGTGCACGGTGCATGCGTGCAACGCCGCCACGCATAACAGTAAAGCGAGAACCACTTAATTTAACACCCGTTTCAAAGTCTAGGCCTTTGCCTAATGCTTCACCTAAATCAACGTGATCTTTTACTTCAAAATCAAACTGCTTAGGCTCGCCCCACTTAGAAACTTCAACGTTGTCATCTTCATCAGCGCCTGCCGGCACATCCTCAGCAGGTAAGTTTGGCAATGTTGACGCTAAGTCTTGTAGCTCAGCTAATATTTTATCTTGCTCAGCTTTTGCAGCTGATAGCTGATCACCAAGATTTGCAACAGCATCTAACAATGGTTGAACATCTTCACCCTTTGCTTTAGCTTGACCAATCGCTTTAGAGCGGCTGTTACGCTCGCTTTGTAATTCTTGTGTTTTTGTTTGTAACGTTTTGCGTTGTTCTTCTAACGCATTAACTGCCTCAACATCTAACTCGAAGCCACGTTTTTTTAAGCGCGCAGCAGCTTCTTCGATGTCCTGTCTTAAATACTTTGGATCTAACATGTTTGTTCTTTTAACCTTTTTGCATGACTAAGCAAAGACCTATCCAGGCCATAAATATACATACGACGACATTCAACGCTATATTCAGTGCCATCTTCACGAACTGGCCTTGTTGTAACAACAAAAGGCTGTCCATAGAAAATGTTGAAAATGTCGTCAAAGCACCTAAAAAGCCAACCCCTATCAACGCCTTGGCAGGAGATACCGCGATTATTTGCTTTTCGATTAATCCGTAAAGAATGCCCATCAACAATGAACCAAGAATATTAACGGTCAATGTCCCAAAAGGGAATCCCTTACCCATGAGTTTTAACACAATATCACTAATAAAAAACCGTAAGCAGGCACCAAATGCGCCACCAACGGCAATCATTAGATAAGTTTTGAGCACTTCCATTTACGTTTTACCCAGTTTTTGAGCATACCTTTGTTGAGCACTCGCATTATCGAGGCTTTTTAAGTAATTGAGTTTTTCTTTAATCTGTTTTTCTAGCCCACGTTCAGTTGGGTGGTAATATTGTCTGTCTGAAACAGATTCTGGAAAGTAGTTTTCCCCTGCCGCGTAGGCACCAGGTTCATCATGTGCATAACGGTATTCTGCGCCAAAGCCCATTTCCTTCATCAGCTTTGTTGGCGCATTACGAAGATGTTCCGGTACAGGTAAGTCACCGTCTGTCTCAGCGTCTCTTTTCGCCTGTTTAAATGCGGTATAAACTGCGTTGCTCTTGGCTGCACTCGCCATATAGATGGTCGCTTGTGCAATCGCTCTTTCGCCTTCAGCAGGCCCTACTCTGTGAAAAATATCCCACGCGTTCAGTGCAACCTGAAGCGCTCTTGGATCTGCATTTCCAATATCTTCACTGGCAATGGCAAGCAGACGTCTTGCAACATAAAGCGGATCGCCGCCGCCTGCTAAAATACGACAATACCAATAAAGTGCTGCGTCAGGGTTACTACCACGAACCGATTTATGAAATGCAGAAATCAAATCATAATAAATATCACCGCCTTTATCATACTTGGCTAGGTGAGTTGGTAAAATTTGCGAAAGAACATCACTGTCAATTTTTATGTCACTGCCAGTGCGATGACCAAGGTCAACCGATTGCTCCAACAAGTTTAATGCTTTTCTAGCATCACCATCAGCCGCCTGTGCAATCGCAATTAAAGCTTCTTGTTCAATGTGAATAGTCAGCTGACTCAATTGCTCATCATGCTCAATGGCATTTTGTAGCGTAAACAGTAATTCATCTTGCGATAAAGGCTTTAGTGTATACACACGGGCACGAGACAAAACAGCATTATTCAATGCAAATGATGGGTTTTCCGTTGTCGCACCAATGAAAACAAATGTGCCATCTTCTATGTGAGGTAAAAAAGCATCTTGCTGAGATTTATTAAAGCGATGGACCTCGTCGACGAAAAGTAAAGTTCGCCTGCCAGATTGAGACAGCCGACTTTTTGCTTCTAATACAGCTTCGCGAATTTCTTTCACACCCGCAGTCACGGCAGATAACTTTGCAAGCTCTGCATCTGCATGATTTGCTATGATCTCCGCTAAAGTAGTTTTTCCAACTCCCGGCGGGCCCCATAAAATCAGACTGTGACATCGCCCTTGTTCAATGGCACGATAAAGTACAGAGCCTGTTTCAATGATATGTGTTTGCCCAATATAGCCCTGTAACGACTTTGGCCGCATTCTAGCGGCCAAAGGTCTAACATCTGGGGCAAAATCAAAACCTAGATTACTCACCTGTTGTCTGGTCGTCTATGACCACTCCATGCGGAATTTTAAAGGTAAAAGATTTATCGTCCATTTCTAAATTCGTTTTCGCATCTACAAATTTAAACGTCGAGATCTGCCCTGAAGCATCCTTGATACTTAACGAATCAATGGCAAGCCCTGCGCTTTCAAACACAATATCTAATTGCTCCACTTGTGATTCAACATCAGGCTTTGGCAATACACGATAACCAACTGTCGTTTTTGTGACATCATATTTTGCCCACTGAGACTTATCCTGTGTTGTCAGTAAAACAAAAGGTGTAGTGTCAATTAAGCCGGCTGTATTCATAACTGTTACTTGCTCAGCAAAACTATCGAAATAGAAAGTCTTATCACCATCAGACACTAAAAGCGTTTCATCAGGTTCTAACTGCTGCCAACGGATTTTAGAAGGGTATTTTAGCGCAATATTGCCTGTTCCATCTTGTAATAATGTACCTTCTTCATCCTTCACTTGTTGCGTGAAATTTGCTTTAAATGTATTTAACGATTTTAGCTTTGTCTTAAGAGACTCCGCATCTCCAGCAAAGCTTTGTGACATCAAGCCACAGCTAAAACCTAGTACTAAGGCTATTGTTTTAAACTTCATTTTAATTTGCTCCACCTTTCGGTACTAATACTTCTCGCGCGCCATTATGACCTGGCGCACTTACAACACCTGACATTTCCATCTGTTCAACCAAACGTGCTGCTCGGTTATATCCAACCCTTAATTTTCGTTGCACACTTGAAACCGATACCTTACCAGTTTCAATAACAAAGCCAACGGCTTCATCATAGAGCGGATCAGACTCATCGTCAGCACCTTCAGGCTGCTCGCCAGGTAATAAAATTTCTTCCGTTGCCTCACCACATAAAATATCTTCGATGTAGTTTGGCTTACCACGCGCTTTCCAATCATTCACAACGGCATGTACTTCATGGTCATCTACAAACGCACCATGAACACGGATCGGTACACTCGTGCCAGGTGGTAAGTAGAGCATATCACCCATACCTAATAAGTTCTCTGCACCTTGCTGATCTAGTATGGTGCGCGAGTCAATTTTACTTGAAACTTGGAACGCCATTCGCGTCGGTATATTTGCCTTAATCAGACCTGTGATAACATCAACTGACGGTCTTTGTGTTGCCAATACAAGGTGTATCCCGGCTGCACGTGCTTTTTGAGCGATACGGGCAATGAGCTCTTCAACTTTTTTACCAACGATCATCATCATGTCTGCAAATTCATCAATAACGACCACAATACTTGGCAGCTTATCTAACTCCTCTGGTCCATCAGCCATACCATCGGTATCTTTAAATAACGGATCTAAAATAGGATGCCCAGCTTCTTTGGCAGCAGTGACTTTCTGGTTATAACCTTTTAAGTTTCTTACACCTAATGCAGACATTAACTTATAACGTCGTTCCATTTCACCAACGCACCATCTAAGTGCGTTGGCTGCTTCTTTCATATCTGTCACAACTTCACACAACAAGTGTGGAATACCTTCATACACTGATAGCTCCAACATTTTAGGGTCTATCATGATCATACGAACGTCTTCAGGCGGTGACTTATACAGTAAGCTTAATATCATAACATTAACGCCAACTGACTTACCGGAACCAGTTGTACCAGCTACCAATAAATGTGGCATTTTTGCAAGGTCAGCTACAACTGGTTCGCCTGCGATGTCTTTACCTAAAACCATGGTTAATGGTGAAGGATTTTGCTCAAATTTAGGGGCGTTAATGACCTCTGAAAGCCTGACTATTTCTCGGTTTTTATTCGGTAATTCCAGTCCAACATAAGTTTTACCGGGGATCACTTCGACTACACGTACACTTACAGCTGACAGTGAACGGGCCAAATCTTTTGCAAGGCCGGTAATTTTGGCCACTTTAATACCTGGTGCAAGGTCGAGCTCAAAACGCGTAACAACAGGACCTGGGTAAACACCCACCACTGCGGCTTGAATGTTAAAGTCCAATAATTTTGCTTCAACAAGACGTGACACAGAGTCTAGCTCTTCTTTAGTAATTGGGTTCTCCGCTTTATCAGGTCTATCAAGCAGGTCAAGAGATGGTAGTGGATCTTTAGGAGGCTGCGCTTCTAACAGTGCTTCAAACTGCTCTTTAGCAGAAGGAGGCGGCTGATAAGCTGGCTTTTGCTCAGAGCTTAGCGTTGGCTTGTTTATTGGTCTTGCTGGCGATACCACTTTAGTTACTGGCTCTTCTTTAACCGCTGCATCATCTAGCGCATTAAGGGCAGCAACCGTATCAAGTGACTCGTCATCAATAGCAGAGAAATTAATTTCTTGTTCAAGGATATGATCAAGTTCATCAAAGACATCTGCAGAAACCGCATCGTTAGACTCCTGCTTTTGCTCAAATACAGGCTCAACATTTTTAGGAGACACCTGCTCGTTGTTATCTTTACGGCCAACAACTGAAAACAGTTTATCTTTTAATTTTAGCGGTTTTTCAGCTTGTTCTTTATTAGGTTCTTTAGCCTCTTCTACAACTCCCTCAGGCTCTTTTTGAGCGCGCTCACTTTCATCAATATGTTCTCTATCTTCGATACTTACCTTTTGTTCTACTTCAAGTACTTGCTCAGTATCTGCTGCGATTACTTGTGCAGAGGTGGGCACAGGCTTAGGCGTCCTTGTGGTCGCTTTTTTAAATAAAAATTTAACAAACTGAACAACTTTTTCCCCTAAATAATCAACCGCTTCAACCCAAGAAACGCCTGTTAGTAAAGTGACACCAGCAAAGAAAAAGCACAAAAGTAGAATAGAGGTTCCTGTAAAGTTGAACGCTGGCATCATCGCGCCGGCGACCACATCTCCCACTACCCCGCCTGAAGAAAAGGTGTATATATCATCAAAATTGATACTGCTTATGGCACTTGATGACGCAATTAAAAGCGTTGCACCAATAATTCTTAAACCAAGCGTTGTGTAGTCAAGCTGCAGAATTTTGTGAGGCTTTTTGAATAACACATAACCAAACAGCTGCATCGCTGCTGGCACCCAAAAGGCAAGCCAACCAAAACTCAACAATAAAATGTCAGCAACCCAAGCGCCTGCAGCACCTGTGATATTATTGACTTGTACAAACTCACCCGTTTGTGTCCACGCCGGATCGGCTGGATCAAATGAAACTAAGGCGCAAAGCGTAAAAATTGCAGCTGCTGTGCTAACAATAAGTCCCGTTTCTAGTAGGCGCTGAACACCATTTAAGCGCATTACATTCAACCTGTATTTATCTTTTGTTGTAAACTTCTATTATAGGTTACACCATATCAAGAAATTCTTTAAGGTGCACAAGGTTTTATAATCTCCCCCTCCTCCCCTTTTACCTCTTCCATAACAACATAAGTACGACTTTCATTAATATTTGGCAATTTAAGCAGGATTTCCCCCAACACTCCTCGATACTCTGACATGTCCGTTACACGGGTTTTTAGCAAAAAGTCGAAATTCCCAGATACTAGGTGACATTCAATGATTTCATCATGTTGTTTCACCGCCTCATTGAAACGTTCAAAAACATCTGGCGAGTTTTTATTTATGGTCACTTCAACGAATACCAGCAGTCCTTGCCCAAGTTTAACCGGGTCGACTACCGCTTTATAACCTTTTATAAACCCTTCTCGCTCTAGTTTTTTTACCCTTTCCAGACAAGGTGTTGCACTTAATCCAATTCGTTTGGCTAATTCAACATTAGAAATTCTTCCGTCTTTTTGTAATTCGACTAAAATTTTTCTATCAGTTCTATCTAGCTGAGTATGCATGAAAAGTGTTTTATCCTATTTTTATAAAATTTAAAGTCAATTCATCTTTAAATTACCACAAAAAAGGTAGGACACACTAGCTTTGCATAATTATAATAGTCGAAAATGTTATCCGTTCTTATTTGAGGCGATTTATTATGATTATTGGTGTACCTAAAGAAATTAAAAACCACGAGTACCGTGTTGGTATGGTTCCAGCAAGTGTTCGTGAGCTAATTAACCACGGCCACCAGGTTATTGTTGAAACAAATGCAGGTATCGGCATTGGTTTCACTGACGAAGATTATATCCAAGCGGGTGCTGAAATTTTACCTACAGCTGCGGACGTTTTCGCTAAAGCTGAAATGATTGTGAAGGTAAAAGAGCCACAAGCTGTTGAGCGTGCAATGTTACGCGAAGATCAGATCCTGTTCACTTACCTTCACCTAGCACCAGATCTTCCGCAAACTGAAGATCTAATCAAGAGCGGCGCAATCTGTATTGCATACGAAACTGTAACTGACTCACGTGGTGGTCTTCCACTTCTAGCGCCAATGTCAGAAGTAGCTGGCCGTATGTCTATTCAAGCAGGTGCTCAGGCGCTTGAAAAGTCAAACCTAGGCCGCGGTATGTTACTTGGTGGCGTACCTGGTGTTGAGCCAGCTAAAGTTGTTGTTATCGGTGGCGGTATGGTTGGTCGTAACGCAGCTCAAATGGCTGTTGGTATGGGTGCTGACGTTACTATCCTTGACCGTAACATCGACGTATTACGTAGCCTTAACGCTCAGTTCGGTAGCCAAGCAAAAGTTATCTACTCAACAGTTGATGCACTAGAGAAGCACGTTGTTGAAGCAGACCTTGTTATCGGTGGTGTACTAATCCCAGGTGCAGCTGCTCCTAAGCTAGTAACTGAAGCACACATCAAAGCGATGAAGCCTGGCGCTGCTATCGTTGACGTTGCAATCGACCAAGGTGGTTGTATCGCTACTTCTAAAGCGACTACACACGCAGAACCAACTTATATCGTTGACGACGTTGTTCACTACTGTGTTGCTAACATGCCAGGTGCGGTTCCTCGTACTTCTACGTTTGCACTTAACAACGCAACTCTGCCGTATATCATCAAGCTTGCGAACCTAGGCTACAAAGAAGCGCTTCTTTCTGATGAGCACTTCTTAAACGGTCTTAACGTTCTTAAAGGCCAAGTAACTTGTAAAGAAGTTGCTGAAGGTTTCAATATGGAATTTGTTGAGCCACGTTCAGCTGTTGAAAACGCATAATCGCAAACAGCATTGAATATTTAAAAGGCCTGCTTTTCGCGGGCCTTTTTGATTTTAAATCAATTGTTCCCTCCCATACCCTTTCTATTTTTCTCGTTTTTACAATTCTTGGCTATTCTTATCAATGTAAGATAATGCAGTGAGCGAGAAGTTATGGCCATATCTTTAACCCAACAAGAAAAACAGATCCTCAGGTCTATATCCATCCCACCAAGACCCGAAGCACTTGTTCAATTTTCACAAGAAACAAAATCCCCTGAACCAAACATCAATAAAATCACTCAAATTTTACAAAGTGACGTTGCCATCAGCGCCGCAATACTCCAAGTCGTCAACTCAGCAGCCTTTCGCCGTAGTAAAGAAATTGAATCTCTTGAACAAGCCATCATGATCCTTGGTCTGAAGCGTTTAATACCGCTTGTTAAAGCGGTTGCTGTTAAAGCGACTGTTGAAACGCCACCAGCTTTAGAAAACTTTTGGCAAGACCAAAGCGATATTGCGCAGCTTTGCTCAACGCTCTGCTTGAAGTTAAACAAACCCGGTTTATCGAACCATGCTTACATGCTTGGGTTATTCCATACCGTTGGGATCCCTTTATTGTGTGTACATTTTGATGATTACATCGAGGTGATAGACGTTGCGAAAACCCATGGTTGGAGCAAAGCAACTGAGTTTGAATTTGGTAAATACAATACTAGCCACGCCACCATAGGCGCACTACTTGCGCAGCAATGGAAGTTGCCAAAACCTATGATCAACGTCATCTATTACCAACATGATGCCAATGGCATATTCCGCTCTGGCGAGCTAGACGGTATTGCTTTGGAACTTCTTTCGGTTTTAAAGCTTGCTCGTCACGGTAATTTTCTATTCAAAAATACCGCCACCATCGAGCACGATCATGAATGGCAGGCGATTAGTGATGAAGTATTAGATTTTGTGAATATGTCTGAAGAAGAACTGGATGAGTTATATAGTACTTTGGAGTCAACATAACGTACTTTACTTTGAAGTTTTGATGCTAAATTGTAAATAAAACCATTAAACTACCGTAAATCATTGCAACTATTCGCTTATGATTTACCTTTAATAATAAGCTCACATCTGGGAGACGTTCAGTGAAGTTTAAATATAAAGTAGTCGCCGTTTCTGCGAGTGTTTTAGTGCTTGCCTTATTCTTACTGTCGGTCAAGCAATACTTCCTGCTTAAAGAAAACTTAGAAGAACAAGTCACTCACAGTATGGAAGAAGTGATCCAAGGGATCAGTAATACTGTCACTGCTCAAATGCAGGGCGCTATGAACCTTGCAGCGCTTACTACTGGGCTAGTCGCTCAGGTCGATGGCCTTGAAAAGGCACGGCCTATGATTTCTCAGCCCAAGCTAACCTCTGAGTTTTTACTCATCGGCTACGGTGAAGAAAGTTCAGGTAAATATGTGGCAAGCGACCCAAACTGGAACCCTGGTTCGACATGGGACCCAAGAGTTCGCCCTTGGTATAAAGATGCAAAGGCGGCAAAGAATTTAGTCGTGACAGATCCTTATGCGGATGCCGTCAGTGGTGAGATTGTTGTATCCATTGGTGCACCAGTATTTAAAGGTAGTCAATTTCACGGCGCCATCTTTTATGATGTCAGCCTTGCGAAACTGGGCAACATGATTAATTCATTTAACTTATTTGATGCTGGTTTTTCATTTATGGTGAGCTCTAACGGCAGCACCATTTCTCATCCAGATGTATCGCTAAATGGCCAACCTGCACGTAACTTCTTAGGTAACACAGTTGTCAGGGAATCATCACAGGAAATTGAAATTGACGGGGTCACCTACCTTGTTATGTTTAAAGCAGTTGAAGGATATGATTGGTATGTCGGTGTTGCCCTTGAGAAAGAAAAAGTGTTTTCTGCTATGGAAACGCTCACCTACAACGCAACAGTCGTCTCTATCATCGCAGTTATCGCAAGCTTCTTAGCCTTATCTTATGTCATTAATATCTTATTAAAACCACTTGAAGCGATTAACGCTGCGATGTCTAATATTGCCAGAGGGAACGCAGACCTTACAGTTCGGTTGCAAGCTTCGAGTGAACCTGAGTTTTCTGACTTAGCAGAAAACTTCAACTTATTTACCTCTCGACTGCAAAACATCATTGCCGAAATTCAAACTTTAGGACACGAAGTACTCGATGATGCCAAGCAAACATCTGCCGGTGCTAACCACGCAACACAAGCCATCCAAAGACAGCTGGAAGCACTGAATGAGTTAGTCAACTCGACTGCCAATATGTCCAATACAGAGCAACAGGTTGCAAGTACAGCACAGCTTGCTGCTGACGCAATTAAGACTACAGACGGTTTGGCAAAAGATGGTGAGAGCATAGTCGTGCAATCAACTAGCTCCATCAGTGAGCTTTCATCACAAATTGAACGCGCTGTAGAAGTCGTTAATGAACTAGAAGTATCTTCGTCTGGAATTGAGCAGATCCTTTCTGTCATTAATGGTATTGCAGAGCAAACAAACCTACTTGCTCTTAACGCGGCAATCGAGGCTGCCAGAGCCGGAGAGTCTGGCAGAGGCTTTGCAGTGGTGGCAGATGAAGTGAGAACCTTAGCCCAGCGCACACAAGAGGCCACCACAGAAATTAAATCGATGATCGACCAACTTCAATCTGGGGCTGAAAATGCTGTAGGGGTTATGAAGCAAAGCCAAACTATTGTTGAAAAGACCGTTGTCAAAGCGGAAGAAACAAAAGATGCCCTCCACGCCATTCGAGAGTCAATTAACAATATTGTTGAGCTAAATGTAAATATTGCCAGCATGTTGGAAGAGCAAAAAACAGTGGTAGAAGCAGTCGATCACAATGCATCTGAGATACGAAACCTGTCAAATACCGTTGTCGATGAAGCGAAAGTGGTGGATCACACCATGAAGTCTCAAGTTGATAAAATCGCAAAACAAGAGGACATGTTGGAGCAATTTAAAGTATAAATTAGTTAACATCTTGATTTAAATGGCTAGAGTGGCGAAAATAAAGGTATAGCTACTCTAGCAACATTAATATCGGCATACATAAATGCAAACGAACTTAAAAGAAAACTTTGACCAATATTTTCAGATAGACGAAGCAAATCAAATCAACTTATTCCCTGTTGATGAAAACATGGTGCCTAGAAGCCAAGCTCAGCTTGAAGCCGCAATACCTCCCTTATTCAGGCTGGCTAATGAAATTAATGAGCTAGATTTGAATGCGCTAAGACCTTTGAGAAACCTAGGTGATGTTGCTTCAGACTTGGCCGCTTACCTTCAAGCTCAATCGCGAAAAATTGACCTCATCATGAGCCACATTCTTGCCAATGAACAACCAGAAGATGAAACCAGCTATTGCGACAGTTATGGCGGTGGTGGGATCAAGTTCACGACAAATGAGCAATTTCAAATCGGGCAGAACTTTAGAACCAAAGTGTTTTTGCAATATGAAGCCAGTGCCATTTTTTGCTATAGCCAAGTGATTGAGATTTCAAAACAAGATGATGATGCCCTTCAATATACCCTAGCTTTCACTCAAATTAGAGATACAGACCAAGAGCTATTAGTTCGAGCCAGCTTACATGCACAAACAAGGCAATTAAAAAAACGACAATCAGACACCGAAAGTGATCAAAATAGCTGACACAGCGCCGTGCAGTGATACACTTAGCCCCTAGCAATTAAAAATCTATTATCGTCATGAGTTTTACGTTATTACCTGAATGGTCACCGCAAGATGCGGTGATGGTCACATGGCCACACAAAAATACTGACTGGGCTGATATTCTTGAGCAAGTTGAGCCTGTTTATATCGCCTTATGTCAGCAAATATCACAAGTTCAAAAAGTGGTTATCGTTGCCCACGACGAAGCGCTTAAAAACCATATTACCACCCTACTGATTAATGCCAGCGTAGATATGCAACGAATCGTATTTGTTGATGCGCCTTGCAACGATACTTGGGCACGTGATCATGGCCCGCTGACTACAGCCAATACAAGCGGTGAACTCAGTATAAAAGACTTCATCTTTAACGGCTGGGGAAACAAATACCAAAGCGATTTAGATACCAAGATCAATGCCGCTATGTGTCAGCAAATTGCAGACGAACATAACCAAGTTCAACAAGTCAACTTGGTGTTAGAAGGTGGCGGTGTCGAGATTAACGAGCACAAAGTTTTGTTAACCACATCAGAGTGCTTACTGAATCCAAATCGCAACCCTCACCTGAACAAGCAGCAAGTTGAAGCTGAGCTCACTAAAGAGCTAGGCGCAACTTCATTTTTGTGGGTTGACCATGGCTATCTTGCTGGTGACGACACGGACAGCCACATTGATACGCTAGTCAGATTTGCACCGAATAATACCCTTGTTTATGTGCAATGTGACGATGAACAAGACGAACATTATCAGGCACTCAATGCGATGGAGTCTCAACTTAAAGAGTTTGTCACTCCTTCAGGTGAACCATATAACTTAGTACCTTTACCTTGGCCAAGTGCTAAATACAATGATGAGAATGAGCGTTTACCTGCAACCTATGCGAATTATCTGATCATTAACGATACTGTGTTGCTCCCTATTTATGGAGATGAAAAAGACGCACTTGCATTGACTCAATTGCAAAAGGCACATCCTGAAAGAACCATTATTGGCATTGACTGCCTGCCAATTATTCATCAATTTGGCAGTTTGCACTGTATCACAATGCAACTACCTCAAGGCTTTTTAAGTAGGAACCCAAATGAGTAACAATAATTTGAAAGTCGCGTTAATCCAACACGCTAATAGCGACAACCTAGAAAGTAACTTCGAAAAGTCCATTTCAGGCATTAAAAATGCGGCAGCACAAGGTGCAAAATTAGTTGTATTACAAGAGCTTCACCGTAGCCTATATTTCTGTCAGACTGAAGACACGGATTTATTCGACTTAGCTGAAACCATACCGGGCCCAAGTACGGATGCATTTTGTTCGCTTGCGAAAGAACTCAACGTTGTTATTGTCGCCTCGCTTTTTGAAAAACGAGCAACGGGCTTATATCACAATACCGCAGTCGTAATTGAGTCGGATGGCACCATTGCAGGAAAGTATCGTAAGATGCATATTCCTGACGACCCTGGCTTCTATGAAAAGTTTTACTTTACCCCGGGTGATTTAGGCTTTGAACCAATCCAAACATCAGTGGGCAAATTAGGCGTGTTAGTTTGTTGGGATCAATGGTTCCCTGAAGGCGCGAGATTAATGGCCATGGCGGGTGCTGAGTTGCTTATCTACCCAACTGCCATTGGCTGGGACCCGCGTGATGATAAAGATGAGCAAATTCGTCAACGTGATGCATGGATGATTGCACAGCGCGCACATGCTGTTTCTAATGGTGTACCTGTTATTAGTGTTAACCGAGTTGGTCACGAATCTGATCCAAGTGCGCAAAGCGAAGGTATCTTGTTCTGGGGCAATTCTTTTGTCGCCGGTCCTCAGGGTGAACTGCTTGTTCATGGTACTGAAGATCAAGAAGAAGTGCTTGTCGTCGATATTGATCAAGACCGCAGTGAGTCGGTTCGTCGTATTTGGCCGTATTTACGCGATAGACGTATAGATCATTATCAAGACCTATGTAAAATATACAGAGATTAAGTAGTTAGGAGTTAAGAATGGCATTAGTGCAGTGGAATGAGCTACCTTGGGTAAAATCAGCAAAGGACAAGATCCATTGGGGTCAATTACTCGGTAGTAGTTTGGCAATTACTATCAGCGAGGGAGTAAAAAAGAACCAATCCCTTGTTGTCTTAGTCACGCCAGACACCCCCAGTGCACTTCGATTAGAAACTGAGCTAGGTTATTTACTTGGTGAAGACAATGTCATGGTTTTTCCAGATTGGGAAACCCTCCCCTATGACCATTTTTCGCCGCACCAAGATATTATTTCTCAGCGTTTAGCCAGTCTTAATGCGCTACGCACAAAGCAACAAGGGGTGCTGCTCATCCCTGTTGCAACATTAATGCTCAGAACCGCGCCGCCTGAGTTTATCTATGGCAATGCACTGCAGTTTAAAGTGGGCGACACGCTAGATGCGCAAGGTCTCAAAGACACCCTTACTCAAGCGGGGTATCGTAACGTACAGCAGGTTATGGAACATGGTGAATTCGCTGTGCGCGGTTCTATTATTGACCTTTACCCAATGGGCAGTCAGCACCCTTACCGCTTAGACTTTTTTGATGATGAGCTAGATAGTATTCGTCTTTTTGACATTGAAACACAGCGCTCAAGCGAGACCATAAAGTCAATAGACTTATTGCCTGCACACGAATTTCCAACCAACGAAAGTGACATTGAGCGCTTTCGAATTCAATACCGTGAAACCTTTGGAGCAAGCTCTGAACAAGACTCCATCTACATGCAGGTAACACGGGGTAATTGGCCAGCAGGCATTGAATACTACTTACCACTATTTTATGACAAGCTGGCGACCATTTTTGATTACTTACCTAAAGATGTTGTTTTCATGCATCTAGGCGATATCGAGCACGCCGCTGGAGACTTTTGGTCAGATGTCAGTAAACGATATGAAAACCGTAGAGTTGATCCATTAAGACCATTGCTAGAACCAAAAGAACTTTACCTTAATGTCGAGTCGCTTTTTGAGGCGTTTTCACATTACCCCAGAATTCGATTAAGCCAAGCCCCTCTTGGGACCAAAGCAGGCCACACAAACGTTAATTCTGCCCTTATTGATGATGTGCGTATTGATCATAAGCAAGCAGATCCATATTCAGCCATTGTGAGTTACATCACTGAACAAAAAAAACAAAAAGGTAAAGTACTTTTCAGTGTTGAGTCAGATGGTCGTCGTGAATCATTATTAACGCTTTTAAAGCCAACAGGCTTGAAACTAAAAGAATTCGAGTCCTTTGCAGCATTCAATAAAGGCCGTACCGACGTTGGTTTGGTAGTCAGCCCGCTTGAAGCATCTGTTTTTCTTAATGGCGAGAAACCTTTATCACTCATCACAGAACAAGAATTACTGGGGATTAAAGTATCCCAACGCAGACGTCGTAAGCACAAATACGAGCAAGGACAAGATGCCCTTATTCGTAACCTAGCTGAGCTAAAAGAGGGCCAGCCAATTGTGCATTTAGACCACGGTGTTGGTCGCTACCTTGGTTTGCAAACCATTGATGCTGCGGGGGTTGCCACAGAGTTTGTGACCATTATCTACTCTGGTGATGCCAAACTTTATGTTCCGGTTTCATCTTTGCATATGCTGAGTCGTTATTCTGGTGGTGAAGAAGCCTCTGCCCCACTGCATAAATTGGGTTCAGATGTTTGGGAGAAAGCCAAACGTAAAGCCGCTGAAAAAGTGCGAGATGTTGCAGCTGAACTATTAGATATTTACGCTAAACGTCAAAGCAAACCAGGCCATCAATTTAAACTTGATGGTGGCGCCTATAGAGATTTCAGCAATAGTTTCCCATTTGAAGAAACAGACGATCAGCGTAACGCAATCGAGGCTGTTATTGGTGACATGCAGACTAATCAAGCAATGGATAGGCTTGTATGTGGTGATGTGGGCTTTGGAAAAACAGAAGTCGCCATGCGTGCCGCATTTGTTGCCATAAACGACAATAAACAAGTTGCCGTGCTAGTACCAACAACACTACTTGCACAACAACACTTTGAAAACTTCAAAGACCGCTTTGCCGATCTGCCTATCGAAGTCGGCGTATTGTCTCGCTTTAACAGCACAAAAGAACAAAAAGAAACACTAAATGCCTTGGAAGACGGCAAAATTGATATTGTCATTGGCACCCATAAGCTCATTCAAGAAAACATAAAGTTTAAAGACTTAGGTTTATTGATTGTCGATGAGGAACACCGCTTTGGTGTACGCCAAAAAGAAAAGATTAAAAAGCTTCGTGCAGACGTCGACATTTTAACGCTAACAGCAACGCCAATCCCAAGAACGCTTAATATGGCGATGAGCGGTATGCGTGATTTATCTATTATCGCAACGCCACCAGCAAAGCGACTGGCAGTTAAAACCTTTGTCCATGAGCGCAACGACGAACTTATTCGTGAAGCCATCTTACGCGAGATAAAACGCGGTGGTCAGGTTTACTTCCTGCACAACAACGTTGAAACCATCGAAAAAACTGCAGCGGATATCTCAGCGCTTGTACCAGAAGCAAATATCGCTGTTGCGCATGGTCAAATGCGCGAACGCGAACTTGAGCATTTGATGAGTGACTTTTACCATCAAAAACACAACGTGTTGGTATGTACCACTATCATAGAAACAGGTATAGATATCCCAACAGCGAATACCATCATTATGGATCGTGCTGACAAACTTGGCTTAGCACAGCTACACCAGCTTCGCGGCCGAGTTGGTCGTAGCCATCATCAAGCATATGCATATTTACTAACTCGAAATAGCCAAAGCTTGACCAAAGATGCGATAAAACGACTACAAGCTATTGAGTCTCTTGAAGACTTAGGCGCTGGTTTTGCACTTGCAACGCATGATTTAGAGATCCGTGGCGCAGGTGAGCTGCTAGGTGACGACCAAAGCGGTCAAATCCAAACTGTTGGCTTTACCTTGTACATGGAAATGTTAGAGCAAGCCGTCCAAGCACTCAAAGATGGTAAAGAGCCAACGCTTGAGAATTTATTACAACAACAAAGCGAAGTTGACTTGAAACTTCCAGCTCTACTGCCTGATGATTACATCCATGATGTGAATACTCGCCTTAGCATGTACAAGCGCATTGCTACTCTGTCTTCTGAAAATGAACTAGACGAGTTAAAGGTTGAGCTAATAGACCGTTTTGGCTTATTACCAGATGCTGCTAAAAATATCTTCGAAATACAGCTATTGAAATGTAAAGCACAACAAATCGGAATACAGAAGATTGAAGCGAATCCAAAAGGTGGCTATTTTGAATTTAGTAATAACACCAGTGTTAACCCGACGTTCATCATCGGCTTGATACAAAGCAACCCTGCCATATATCGTATGGAAGGCGCGAGTAAATTACGCTTTAATATAGAAGAAAAAAATGGCCAAGAGCGTTTGAAGCTCATTAATGCCATGATGGATGACTTTCAGAAAAAGGCTGTTGCATGAAGCAATCGATCGTTAAATGGGGACTATTAGCAGCATTGAGCACATCAGCCATGCCTGCTTTTGCGGTGCGCTGGTATGAAGTTGAGTTAATCGCTTTTTCTCAAAAAGATGCGTCAACCATTAAGGAGGACTTTTCAATTGAAACGCCGCCGTTACCTACTGAGAAACGATTAGATTTACTCACGCAAGGGTACAATAATGTTGGTCATCAGTCTTGCTTATCAGGAGACCCAAGCTACGACCCACGCAGTGTCACTGAACAGTTTACTAGAGCCCAAAGTTCATGGTATTGCGATGACGACATTGACTATGTAAGACGCTATGACATTCTACCTGTTGTGCCTGTCAGTGAGCCACTTGAACATATGCAATCTATGTATTTGTTGGCACCTGAGCAACTTAAGTTTGAGTCAATACGCAAAAAGCTTGAACGTAAAGGGCATACAGCTATTTTACATACTGGTTGGCGTTTCCCTGATCAAAGTAAAAAGCGTGCTCCCAACGTTGTTGTTTATGGCGGTAAAAAGTACGTTGAGCCTGCCAGCTACATCTATAATGAGTCGAGTAACGATAACTTTATCAGCCTACTCAGTAACGAGCCAAAGCCCAGTATAAGAACTGGCGGTGACACATTGTGGGAGCTAGATGGTACGATGAAAATTCATATTCGCCACTACTTATACGTGACGAGTAACTTTGATTATCGCTATATGTCAGATTCTGGTGAGCTGGAGTCAGCTAGAATGTCTCAGTTCACTCGCGTTTATAGTGGCGATATACATTATTTAGATCACCCTAAAATGGGTATTATTTTTCAGATAAGAAAATATAAGCACTAACAGGATCAATAGCATGAAAAAACTTTTAGTCATTGCAGCTTTACTTTCACTTACTGCTTGCTCAAAAGTCAGTATCGAAAATTACGAAAAAATATCTGTTGGTATGGAGAAAGCAGAACTTGAACAAGTCCTAGGTTCAGCAGATTCATGCGAAGAAAAAACGTTGCATACTAACTGTGTTTGGGGAAATGAATCCAAGAACATTACTGTGACACTGGTTTCTGATCGCGTGACATTATTTAGCAAAAAAGGCCTATAAAGCACGCATCTGTGATTCAATTTGGCAAAGGTGTAAGCGATATCGCTTGTGCTTTTGCTCAAAACCCAAATGCTTTAATAACTTAATACTTCTTTTATTTTCTTTATCAACTTTGGCATTAATTTGCTCAATAAGCGCTTTAGGTAGTACGTTTGCCAATGAGTCAACTAGACAACTAGCCGCTTCGCGCATATACCCATTACCCCAATATTCAGGAGCAAGTTCATAACCAATTGAAATTTCTGATGTAGAATCTTGATAGTCAAAAAAACCTATTGAGCCAATTACAACCCCCTCTTTTAATAGTGCAAAACGCGCTCCAACCCCCTGATAAAAAAGCTCTAAATCACCTTGGATCATGGCTTTGATATCTTGCAAAGATAAATCAGTACCGTAGTCGTTATAGTGACTCACTTTTGGGTCATTTAAAATTTTAAGCAGTGCGTTACAGTCTCTATAAGAAACGGGGCGTAATATCAGCCTCTTTGTTCGTAGTTCCATCTGGTTTATGGGTCGATTTTTTATTATTTTGGTATAAACTACCTCATCTTATTTGAAAGTCCAGTGAAGATAAAAATATGACTGAAAAAAGTGACGAATTTAAAGTGATCCCACCGACTACAAAAGTTTTGTGTCCAGAAAAAGGCGAAGGCTGGACCTTAACAGGTATCACAGGCATCGATGAACACACTTCTGTCATGTTCCAAGGTGTTCGCTATACACTCCCTGCAAAATTAATTGTTGATGAGCTACTGCCTAACTACTTGGAATCACACAAAAACAGTTAACTCTCGCTTTTTTTAATCCATTAGTTGTATTTTATTGTTGCAATTTTGTTCATAAGGGAGGATGATATAATGAGATTGCAAAGATAATAATGGATGCGTCTGTCTCGAAGGAATAAGAATGCACATCGTACAGAGGATGTAGATGTGTGATTACTTTGTGTTGTGTTAGCTTGCTTAGGATAAACTGAACAGAGTTTGTTACCATGCTAAAAACATCACTAACCATTTTAACCCTCGCAACTGCGTCATTGCCCACCCTTGGCTTTGCAAATACTTGTCACGGCGAATTATTCGGCATCAATGCTGGTCGTGGCGATGTGGGGATTTTATTTGGCTTAAATGAGCAGAATAATAGTGCATATGCACAAACCCTTGCCGAATTTAGCGCCTCCGCGTTAGCTTATGACAGTGAAGATAAGCGCATGTATTACATTTCGGCACCAAGACCCATTGAATACAAAGTGGACATCAGTGGCTTAACAGACCTCACTGAAGAGCAAAAGGCGCACTTACCTATTGAAGGTCAGCGTTTTAAGTATCTACGCCTTGCTTATTATGACTTTAATACAAACTCACACACCGTGGTTGATAGAACCACACAAGTTTTGAGTATGGTCTTTGACCCTGACAGTAACGAGCTACTTGGTACTGACTTTAAAAAGCTATATCAAATTAATAAAAATACTGGTGCGGCCACTGAATTAGGTGCATTGGGTTCATTGAAGGGCAAATTTAGGGGAGACTTAGTCATCCAAGACGGTAATCTCTATCAAATTACCAGTCGATCTGTTTATCAAATTGATAGAACTACATACGAAGTCACCAAGCTTGCAAACCATTCATTAACTGCTGCAACCGGCGCGACATTAAACCAAGCTGGAGAAGTCGTGGTTAGTCGAACACTGATCAATGACTATGGTCATGTGAATCGCTCCAAGCTTTATAAAATGAATCCACAGTCTGGTAACACTTGCCTACTGGCGACTGTACCTGTGAGACTCAACGACCTAGCCACGAACACGCACAATGAAGTTGCTTGTTACACCACACCAACGTGTGAAACTGACCCTATTCCAACTTTTACATTGGAAGCAGTTAAAGACTCTGCTTTTGAAGGTTCACAGCTAGAATATCAAGTCACCTTGAGTAATGATTACTATCAGGATGTCTCTATTGATTTAAGTATTACGCATGGCACGACGAGTTCAGCTGATTTAGCCTTAAGTCAAAGTAGCATCACAATCCCGAGCGGTGATACCACCGCGAATATAGTCATTGATACAACTGACGACCAAGATTATGAAGGCGACGAAACATTCACCCTTCAAGCTACCGCAGATCAGAATGTGACTGGCTCTGCGTCATTACCAGGTACCGTACTTGAAAATGACCCGCAGTGTATTCCAGACGAATATACCCGTATCAACTATCAATTTGTGAGTGAAAGCGCTGGATATAATAACGACTGGGGCGTTAAAGTTAATGGCAGCTATGTCAAACTGTTAGACGAGTACGGCGGCTCTGGTAGTTACGATGTGCTAGTCGGCAGTAGCTATAATTATGTATTGGCGATCAACGGAAACAGTAATCAGTTAACCACAAATTACACTGTATATGGTGACAAGCAATACTGGGAAGATCAAAACGATAATGACTACAATGATTTTGTCGTGAGGGTCTGGACTACGCCAATCCAAAAAGGATGTGACTAAATTTAACTAATCTAACCTTTATGCGATTTGCTGCTTAACTGGCCTTAACAGCAAATCGCTTTTTTATCGAGCTCTCTCCTACTCCCAAAATATATAGTGTGTTTGCTGTTCAACCTTGTTAGCTGACACTTTCACTTTGTAAGTATACTCATGTAGCGACTCAAACTTGACTGCCTCTCGTAAAATGCCTTTTTCATATTTATATTTGATTTGCTCGTCAGGCGTCAGCGCTGAATACATAGCCCCAATAGAAGTATGGTGCTTCTGAGCCTTTATATTATTGAGATAATTGTTGAACTGCTTTTGTGTTTGATTTTCAACAGTGACCGATTTAGCACTTGGTATGTCTACTCTATCACTAAAGTCCGAAAATACAGGGGCTGCCAATACGCTAGAAGAGACTAAACATCCTAATATTACATACTTGATATTAGATATAACCATATTTTCTCCTTTTTTATCCACCCTTTTACTTTAATCATAAAAAGTACTGCAAAGCCAGCCTGAAAATGTCTTATTTTCTAGTCTAGATTTATGTGCACTTTAACTTTTTGAAAATAAATTAAATACATTCAATGAGTTAAAAATCATCAAAATAAAAAGGGTCTACTTAAAACAGTTCGGACGCCTCCTATAAAAACACTCGATAAAGTGGCTCCAGTGCTTAGCAACAAGCACAAAACAGTTCATCAAGCTATCTGCACACCAGAAGCACGCAATATGAGCGTAATATTTAATTGGAGCTATTAATATGAATACATTTAAAAAACTAGCCATTGTAACTGGGCTAACCTGCATATCAATCTCAGCCAGCGCACATCATTTGAATACTGATCAACGCGCTAAATTATCGAACATTTTAGGCTGTATGTCTCAGTCTAATGACACTATCCACATCCACGGTTGCAACTTACAAATTACCAATGGACTGGGTGATACACAGTCTAATAATGGTACAGGTAACCTAATTATCGGCTATAACGATGTTGGCTCTGAACCACCAGTTTCTACATCAGGCTCGCATAATTTAATTATTGGTTATGGGCACACTTATACCCGCTCAGGCTCTTTGATTGCAGGCACTAAAAATACCGTGCATGCCCCTTCAAGTTTCGTTACTGGGTCAAGCAGCTTAGTTGAGGGAGCAAATGCAGACAGAGGCACGATTGCTGGCGGCTTAGGCAACACAAACAAGGCGTTTTTAAGTGGCATCTTAGGGGGTAATAACAACACAATTTCAGATGAGTTTTCCCATGCAATGGTCATTTTAGGCGGACAAAGTAATGATTTAGATGGCCAGTACAGCACAATTGCTGGCGGCGTAAATAACAAAGTAGTTAAAGCACTACAAGTCAATATTCTAGGCGGTCAAAACAATACAGCTACAGTGCAACAGACGGTTATTGCCGGTGGCCGCAATAACACCGCAGCACGGGAAGCCGCCACCATCTTGGGTGGGCAAAACAACACGGCAAAAGGGTTCCGCTCGACCATCGCAGGTGGAGCAGACAGACAAACAACTAATGACCATGAATTTCGAGCGGGAACTTTCAACTCACAAGACCCATATAGAGCGGACGCTTTAAACGAACAAAACTAATGAAAACAAAAACTAAAGGATAACGAACATGAAACTATTATCTAAATTTGCTGTTGTTGCACTTTCAGCCGCCTCTATAAACGCACAGGCAACAACCCTCACTGAACAAGAACAAACTGCTTTAATTGATATTCTTTCTTGCTTAGAACGTGTTGACAACACACTTGTTGTGCGAGGATGTGACGTTCAAGTCGTTAATGGCTCTCACGGTAACGAGGCTAAAAATGGTAAAGGCAATGTCATTGTTGGATACAACAAACAAGCAACTACTTCTCAACAGACGGCCACAGGTTCACATAACTTAGTGATTGGAGATGGACACCAATTCTCTTCAATCGGCAGTGTCATTGCAGGTGACAGTAATTCTGCTTTTGCAAACTCGACTTCCGTAGCTGGTGTTAATAATCACGTCTCAGGATTTAACAGCGTAATATGGGGCGGCGAGTCAAATTCAGCAGAAGCGGCTTTCTCCGTAATTTTAGGTGGGCAACAAAATAGCGCCTTGCCGTTCCATAACTTCGCTTTAATTGCCGGTGGTAAAGGCAATACTGCTAAAAACTTTTTTGCCTCTATTTACGGCGGTGAAAACAATGTTGCAAAGGGCCAAAGCTCAATGATTTTAGGCGGTCAGAATAACCTCTCAGGCGGTCCGCTTTCAAGTATTACAGGAGGTCGTAACAACGAATCTAATGGTGAACTCAGTGCTGTATTAGGTGGCGAATTCAATCGCGCAAATGGATTTACTTCCAGTATCGGTGGCGGCCTTAGTCGGACTGTCGGCGGTAAAGATGACTATCAAGCTGGCTACTTTTTCTCTGATAAATAACCTAAAAACAAACTATTTTGGAGTAACAACATGTTGAATTTAAAAAAACCATTTGCCCTTATTAGCCTTGCAATTGTCAGCACTACCTCATTTGCAAGTTCACACGACCATGGTAACGACCCGATAAACAATGACCAAGCATTACGCGCGATTTTACAGTGTATGAGCAAGGTTGGAAATACACTGGTAGTCAACGGCTGTAATCTACATATCGCAAACGGCACAGGCTACACGCATGAAAAGAATAATGTTAGCGCCGCCAATGGTGTTGGAAACTTAATCTTGGGATACAACACACTTCAGTACGGTAGCCAAACACCTGAACTAGACCGTAGAGGCTCACACAATGTCATTTTAGGTGATGGTCATAGCTATCAATCAACAGGCACGTTAGTCACTGGGCGAAACAATACAGTGACTGGGCAATCTGCTGTCATTGCAGGCTCTGGCAATAAAATCAGTGGTTATGGCTCTGCCATTATGTCAGGTAGCAATCATACTGTTGAAGCAAACCATGCCAGTATTTTTGGGGGTACTAACAATACGATATACGCAGATGCAACTTGGGCAAGCATTTCTGGTGGCGAAACCAACCGAGTTTACGCTCAACTTGCCAGTGTCGTAGGCGGTCGTCACAACTCAGCCTTTGGTATAGCCTCTTCTATCAGTGGCGGTCAATTTAACCAAACCACTGTCAGTGCACCATATGCTGTGGTTGTGGGCGGTAGTGACAATAAATCAGGTAGTCCAGCTGCGGTTGTACTTGGCGGACGCTTCAACGAAGCAAATGGTGAAGCCTCAACGGTCGCAGGTGGCTTCAAGCGCTCAACAACAGGCATACATGACTATCGAGCAGGTAGTAACTTCTTCTCTAATCAGTAGTAACAATCATCTCCCATCATTCTTCGGTCAAAGCCATCAACTTGATGGCTTTTTTAAGAGTGAATGAATTATTCAACCAGAAAATGATTGAGAGATCTAACAGCTCCTTGTGAATCATCATGAAATAAGCCACAGGCTTCTTTTCTGAATTGGCTTGGTGTTAGACCTGTGTAAGATTTAAACAGCTTATTAAATGTGGATTTACTATTGAAACCAGCATCAAAAGCTACAGAGAGCACCTTATGCTGAGTTTTACACAATAAAAGCTTGGCTTCGTCAACACGGTAACGGTTAACAAAGTCATAAAAGTTCATGTTTAAATGCGTATTTAATGTGCAAGACACTTCAGCAGTTGTTGAGTCGATATGCTTAGCAAGTTCTGAAATACTTAACTGGGGGTTTAAAAATAGTTTATCACTACGCATTGAACTATTAAGTCGGTGAATAATGTGCTCATATGACTTGCAGTGATTTTTATGTACTTGCGCATTCTCATGACTCTCACTGAATTTATACACATTGCCTTGTACATAAAGTGGCTTGATTTGGTTAAAGTATGACAAATAAAATAGCCAAAAGCTCATAGGTACATAACTTGCTAAGGCAATGAGTTTACTAACCGGCACAGAGAAAATATCGTTTACAGACAAAAGTAAAAGAACTAAGCACCAACAAATAAGTTGAAACCTAGCCATAGCGACAAGCCAAGTAAAGTTGTCGTACTGTTGATTGGTCACTTCAATTTTGAGTTTTGGCCGATGAACATTTAAATAATGGACAATATAAACAGCGTAAGACAAGGCACAGACAACGCCAAAGCAAAAATCCCACGTCATACTAAATAAATAACTTGCACAGATAGGCAGAGCATGAAATATATCTTCAAAGGAAACTTTTTTCGCTTCTATTTGAAAGCGAACATAAAAATAGAAAACCAACCCATATAAAGCGTCAAATGATATAAAGCTGTTGTATGCCATTATATCCATCATGACAAGTGCAACTTGCGTCAGTTCAGTTACAAACAACAAGATCCAAATGCCGAGGAGACTACATGCGAGGGTTTTAGTTTTTGATAAAAAGAGTAATAGGCACACGATGCACCCTAAAACTAAGCTGAGAATATAAAAATTTCGAATCACGTCGCTTACTAGCTCAAACATACTATTTTCCTTATTTTCATTTGCGCAAAGAGGCAGACCGTGTCACCCTCAAAAATGTTACAGAAATAATTACAAATTTAATAAAATGTGATCCAAAACATTCTTAAATAGCATTAGTCTTAAACATATAGGTACAACCATTGCTTTTGTCGTATTGCAGCACATACTTATCTATCAGGTTTAATCAAATCTATTCGCAAGTTGAAAGCCATGAAAAAATTCTCTGTGCTTTTGGTCGAAGACAACCAAGTTTATGCAAGCCTAGTACAGCTTTTAGGTGGAGATAGAGCTGAGTTTACATGGTGTAATAGCTTAGAAGCAGCTAACAAAGCGCTAGATAAACAACAATTCGATATATTTCTTCTAGACCTTTATTTACCAGACGGCGACAGCATAGAGTTTTGCCGGAGGATAAACACACCCAAAAAAGAAGATACGATCACTGTGTTTTTAAGCGGTGAAACTGACTTAGAGTGGAGACTGAGAGCATTTGAAGCCGGGGCAGAAAATTACATACAAAAAGACATTGGCAAAGAGGTTTTAAAAATAAAATTAGACAGCTTGCTAGATTATCAAGCGAAGCGATTGCGCGCGCTAAAGCATGCCAAAAAAGACTCACAAATCCAAACAGATAGAACTTTTAGAACGCAACTCGACCACAACGCACTTATACACTTTTATCGTCAATGCTTAAACCTTAACGACATCAACAAGTTTTCGGGCTATTTATCTTCATTGATGCAAAGCTGGGAACTTGATTACATTGCCCGCCTAAAGCTCACTGATGGTACTGAATATCATTTTAAAAATAATGATGAAGCTATTTGTGATATGGAACTTGAGCTATTCAATGATTTAGAGGTTAACAGCGCAAACGTACAATCTTTCGGCCAATCAACTTTTTTTAAATATCATCAGGCCGAACTTATTGTCAAAAACATGCCAACCGACAGTTACAACAAGGGATCATTGATCGATATTTTTCATTACGTTGTCGAAGCCATTGACATCAGACTGAATGAAATTGCCAAGCTGCAGCATATGGACTCGATAATTCAAGATATACAGGAGCATTTAAGCGACCGGCAAGATGATAAAAGCCTATTATTAGTTAATGAGTTAGTTGATGATTTAGCAGCAATCACAATCGAGAAAGATTTAAGTGATGACAATGATGACATGGTTTTTTTCTGACAGTGTAATTATCCATTCTGCTTTTCGTTAGATTCACTTTATTACGGCTATATTCTCCGCCAAAAATAGTTCTTTCGTAAAAGGCCATGTTCATATTGTGCACTAAAACCTTTTGAAATACTCATTCTACTAGGCCATTTATCTATTTATGACAGTTTTCAATTTTGCCGAACTCGACAACATTATTGAGAATCGTTATCATTACATTAATGCTAATATTATTCTCATAAGTTAATGATCACGTTGGGATCTTCATGACACAAACCAAATTTTTAAAACCTGCTCTTTTAATGTCCATTTCACTGATGTTTACACAAGGCTGTGTAATAAACAACGTAAATACATTAACACCTAAACCGATAACTATGCTGCACAATTATAATATCTTAAATACGAAAAATGAGCAGCTTATGAGCTTAGAAGAATTAGCAACTCAATTGAAATCAGCGAATGTAATATTTATTGGTGAATACCACACACATAGCGCCTCTCATCGACTTCAAGCCGAGTTATTGCCATTGATATACCAACAAAACAACAATTTACAGCTAAGCTTCGAGCAGTTTTCAAGAGATAAACAAATAACTCTAACCCAATATATTAACAATGAAATAGGAGAGCAAACGTTAATAAAACAAGCCGATGCTTGGGACAACTATCAGAGCGACTATCGCCCTCTGGTAGAATTTGCACGTGAAAATAAACTACACGCTATTGCTGCAAATACCCCACTGAGTGTAGTACGCTGCGTTGCTCGAAAAGGTCCTGACTACATTCAGGGGTTTAAAACCCCACAGAGAAATTGGGTAGCGACAGATATAACTTCTAGCTCTGCTGCATACCAAGACAAATTTATGGCTGCTATGAGTCATCATAGGCCAAATGCTGCTAAGTCAGAACCTGTCAAACTAAGCAATAGCTTTTACGCTCAACTAGCACGTGACAACACAATGGCAGAGTCAATTTTTAATGCAATAAAGCGTAACCCTAACAGCCAGATAATACACTTCAATGGCGCTTTCCACAGTAATTATCATCTCGGCACAGTCGATGCGCTTAAACGCCTTTCCCCTGATCTTAAGATCGCTGTTATCAGTCCACAATTTGTAGATAAAAAAATAGATTGGGCTGCTGGTGATTTCATTTATACAATAAAACCATTGCCAGAAAGGTACGTTCAAAAAGAAAACATGAACAATGCAATAAAAGCTATGGTGGAAAAACGCAAAGCGACCAGTTGTGAACTTTAGACCACATTAAATTAACAATGTGTATGTACTCTACGTCACAGATGTTGCATGCTGTTCAAGCCACAAGACACTGTTTTGTTTGCGACTATCTGAAGCCTCTTTCGTTCCCGCTGAAACTAGATCAGCCAACAAAACTTTATCAAGCGCACTTCTGTATTCGGCCTCTGAAAAAGCAAAGGCCGAAGCTATGTGGCAAGGACCATTTTACCTTACTTCTGTACATCGAAAACTAAGTGCTGTCTCCTCAACGGAAGCCGTAATATCCCAAAATGAAACTCTTCAAAACCGGCTGTCGTTTCGGTCAATTCAGCATAAAACTCTTTAATCATCGACATCGCGATTGGTTCAACTTCCTTATTCCGCAAATCCAGTGTACTTTATTTGGATTTTCCAAATCATGCATTGGACCAAAGACTAGCATACCGGCATCACGAATTGCTTGACTGTTTTTACTCTCAAAAAATTGAAAAAATGATTTCCTTTCAACAGCTTTAAGTATGCATTGACGAATTTCTCTGAATTATAGACAGTATATTCCCACTACAACCTTCAATATGAGTCATCAAGCCATCCCATTATTGTTTTAAAGGTTCATGTGTAAATACGATATTTGTATCTGGCTGAAAGCTGATCCAAATGCATATTCCTACCTCAATGGCTTTGCATAAAAAATAAATGTATCATCAAAATTTTTAAAAGGAACTCTTATCGCGACTAATCTCATATGAGGATGCCAAATCATTTAATTTACTATTAAATTACTATTTAAGACGATGAAAGTTCAGCAATATTTTGTCTATTTGGAAGCTCAATACGAGCAATCGCACCATCAAAACCATCGTTTGACACTAACGTTAACTCCCCGCCCTGCGCACGAATGATCTCTCTACTAAGCACCAAACCAATGCCACTGCCCTGTTCTTTTGTTGAATAAAATGGCGTAAACAAATTGTCTGTATTTGACACCCCTTCCCCACAATCTATTACTTCAAAACAACTTTGTAACTCAAATAGTTTAATTACTAATATTATTTCGGTCGCACCGGTTATTTCATTCGCTTCTTCTGCATTTTTAACCAAATTCAGTAACGCCTGTTCTAACTGCTCTATATCACAGTAAACATTTAGACCTTCTCCAGATATTTGTTTTATTGTTACAAAGGGGAATAATGCCTGTAAGCGTTGCTTTAACTCAATTGCAGATATAACATGTTTTTTCGGTTCAGGAAGTTGGGATAGTTTTGAATAGCTAGAAACAAACCCCAATAAATGCTCAGCACGCTTTTCAATTACACCCAACATGGTCTGCTTTAAATCACTATTTGTACCAATTGGCAGATCTTTTAATGACTGTGTCATTGAATAAATTGGTGTAAGAGAGTTTCTCACTTCATGATTCAACACTCGCACTAACTTTTGCCACACTTGCTGCTCGTTTTTCCTAAGCTGCTGCTCAATAGACACATAGACCATCAACTTATATTGCCTTTGTCCCCTGAATAGCGCATGCTCTACCACTTTAAAACGCTGATTATCTGATATTGTTTGCCAGCGACCATTTACTTTCTCAAGCTCAAGCTGTCTCGTATTAAAACCGGTTATATGCTTACCTTTGTAAAAGCTTTCTGCAGCAGTGTTGTAATGATACACCTGAAAGTGATGATCGAGCACCACAATAGGTAAATCAAGCTCGTTAATAAAGTCAAAAATAAAAGATTCATTTTGTATATATTCTTGGCGCTTGTGCTGCATTCGACGAGCGATAGACTTAAGTTCAGTCTTTACCTGAGCCACACGCCCTTGCGGAAAGTGGGCTAATTGCCAAATGGTAAACTCCTCATTTGCCAAGCTTTCGATCTGAACAGACATACTGTCTAAACAAGAAAAAACGCAGTCATATATTTTATAGCTCGCGATAATGCTCGGTAACATAACGACCAGGAATAAAGTCAAAGTCTCCAAAAAATCAAACTTTAAATATGTTGAAATCATAAATATCAACAGTAATAAAGTGCCAATAGGTATACAGAAAAGCCAAACTAAGCAGCGTTCTAACGAGGTGGGTTTTAGCTTCATTACGTATCTTTCACCTGAATACTAAATTTATCAATTCGACGATAAATCGCTGATTTACTCAGCCCCAAGAACTCTCCGGCCTTTAACACATTACCATCAAAATGTGTTATCGCTTGAGTTATGAGCTTCTGTTCAGCTTGCTCTAAAGACATCAAAGGGACATGGTCCACTTGCTGTTTATTGCCTTGTGCAATTTGAATATCTTGAACGTCGATCGTATTAGTTTGCGCCATAATCACAGCGCGCTCTATCACGTGGGAAAGCTCTCGAATATTGCCTGGCCAGTGATATTCAGTTAGCTTATTGAAGGCTTGTTTAGAGAAAGTCAGTATGCCTCGTCCATACTTTTTCCCATGAAGATTTAAAAAGTGACTCACAAACTCTTCAAGCTCATCTAGTCGTGCCCTCAAGGGAGGTAATTCGATTACAAGTGTATTCAACCTAAATAGTAGATCTCTTCTAAATTTACCCTCTTCGATAAGCTCATTTAAATCAGCATTCGTTGCTGAAATAATTCTCGCATTACTTCGTTTAGGTTTAGAGCACCCTACTTCCTCATATTCCCCACTTTCCAATACACGCAACAGTTTTGCTTGCAGCGACATGGTTAAACAGCCAATCTCATCTAAAAACAAACTTGAACCGTTTGCTAAAGTAAACCGACCGACTCTATGCTCCTTTGCATCTGTAAACGCGCCTTTTCTGTGACCAAACAACTCACTTTCAAACAAGTTGTCAGGGATTGCAGCCATATTCACGCTGATCATATCTTGCTTTGCGCGATGGCTGTGCTGGTGAATAAATTTAGCCAACATGCTTTTACCTGTGCCATTTTCACCCGTGATCAAAACATTGGCATCAGTTTGAGCAATGCGTTTTGCTTTTTCTATTAACAAGTGACTATTTGTACTAAACGCCCCAAATAAGCCTTGCTCTTTTGTGTTTGAGGAAACTTCAGGCTGAGCAATAATGTTTTTTACAGCGTCAATTAACCTTTTATTTTTCCAAGGCTTTTCTATAAAATCGCAAGCTCCGCTTTGCATCGCTTGAACAGCTAGGTCAATTTTCGCCCAACCTGTGATAACGATAACGGGAATAGCTAAATCAAGTGCTCTTAAATCAGATAAAAACGCCAAGCCTTCATGCCCTGAAGTCGTATCCTGACTAAAATTCATATCCAATAAAATCAAGTCAACCTTATCTTTAGCCAAACAAGTTAAGGCTGTATTTGGATGATCAGCCTCTAAACATTGAAAACCATGGCTTTCAAGCACAATGCGCGCACTTAAACGAACATCGATAAGATCATCTACAATTAATACTGTTTTCATAGTGTCTTTCTAAATCTTATTTTTGGGCTAAAACTTGGATGTTTTAGCCCATCACTTTATCTACTCTTGGCGAAGCGATGCCATTGGCTTCGAGCCTAGTATTTTGCTCATTGGATACAAAGTCGCAAACAATGCAAACAATACTATCCCAATACATACCGCTATTAACCAAGTGGGGTTAAGCAACATATATTCACTGGCATGTTCAATAAACTCTCGATAGCTTGTTAGACATATCAATATTGCCAATATAAATGCACTGATTAACGGTAATATAGTGTCTCTAAACAACTGTTTATACAAACTTTTACTTTTTGCACCCAAAGCCATTCGGATCCCAAGTTCGTAACGGCGTAGACCGAGGTTATAACTGAGTACTCCATAAATACCTACTCCAGCAAGCAATAAAGTAAACATCGCTAGTAAAATAGATAAATTCCGTGTCATACGCTCCATATGCGTCATCATGCCATATTCATGGTGCATATCTGTGAGTCTCCAAACTCCAGTGCGCGGATCGACAGCCCTACCAGCTTGGAAAACCAATTCACGATTTAATACTTTTCCTTCTTCCATTTTAACAATGTAGGGAAAAGAATATGGCTGAGCTGCCCACCAAAATTGACGTCCTTGATGCCTACCAAAAGATTTAGGGTGATTAAAGTTTTCTGTTATACCGACCACCTCAACGGGGTTATCAGGGTCAAAACTTAAAAAAGTCTCTCCAACTAAACTCCCATCAGGTTTTAGTAAATCATTCACTGCTTTTGAAACCAAAAACTCATGTTTTTCGCCGCGGATTGCCGCTTCGCTGAATGTTCGCCCTTCAATGATTTTTAGGCCTGTGACGTCAAAATAGTCTCGGCCAACCCATGCTTGCGGGATAAATATACTCTCTTTTCCTGATATATCTGTTACTGTACTTGCTCCCACATTCATTTCAACAGGGCTGCCTCCATGCGCTACTTGCTTAACGCCTTCGATACTAAAAAGTGCGTTCTTGAAAGCGGCTATATGGTCATAACGCTCGCCAATACTTTCTTCCATATTCTGTATAAAAAATTGAACCGTGTACAAATTCTCTGTGTCACTGCCAAGTGGCCGATTCAGAGTTTCAAGACTTTTGTTCAAAACCATGGTTGCACTCATCACTAAAGTCGTTGCCAAAAATAACTGAATCCCAACCATCAACTTTATTGTATGAGCACTAACTTGACTTATAGCTCCTTTACCGGAGGATTGGATCTGCATTCTCAGTTTTGTAAAGTCAATTAGTTGACTGGTAATGAAGGCAAATAACCCAGACATTGCAATACATGCAACGAGCGCGCTAATTAATACAGTTTTATCAAGAGAAAGGTCGGAGATTAACGGCAAAAAACCTTGGCTAACAGCAATAAAAAGTTTAATACCCCATGCTGCTAAAAATAATGCCACCAGCACCGATGCTATCATTAACACACTTGTTTCTAACAAGACACTTTGAAACAGTACTCGCCGTTTTGCCCCTAAAACAGCTTGAAGTGCCAACTGTTTATGTTTAACTACAGCTCTTGAGATGAATAAATTACTCACGTTTAGAAGTGCGATGCAAAGTAACCCTGCAACCCCTGCTAGTAGTAAAACCGCTAAGCTGTCATTGTCCCCCAACTCTGCCTGACGGAAACTAGTAATGATAGGTACCAAGTCAAGTAAGCTAGGAAAGTCTTCTTTCCATTGTGCTTTGACTTGTTGGATAGACTGGTGTAGGTGTGCTTTTGCACTGCCATGTGTTTCTCCGTGCTTTAAAGTACCTACTAGTTTAAGTGTACCGAATAAGTTGGACCACGGGCTGCGGTTTTCCTCACGGAAGTAACGAGCATCAGAACTAAAGTTAAACCAAAGTTGTGCTTTACCCTCATTAAACATAAAAGGATCAACAAATTTTTCCGCGACAACGCCAACAATCTTAAATGACTTAACTTGCAGGCCTTCAACTTGCAAGGTTAGGCCTATCACATCATCGTTACCATCGAAATAACGTTGCCAAAACTTATATGAGATCAGCACCTCTTGTACTTTTTCTTCAAAGGTCGAAACTGGTGTAATATGTCGACCTAACACTAGAGGTACTTTAAACAGTTCATAATATTCACTTGTTGCGTAAGTCACATCTATTTTGGGCTGCCCAGGCAGACTTTTTACAATGCGTTGCGATGTGCTCACTGCAGCTGCTTTATCAAAAACTTGCTGGTTATTATACCAATGATCTATTGATTGAAAGCTCTGATAACCCGGGCTATTTTTGTCAGAGTATATATTATCCTGCTCAACAATGACCAAACGAGCTTCGTTTTCAACTTTAAGGGGTTTGATAAAATAGCTACTGAACAAACTCATTACGACAAAAAAGCAAGCTAACGTCAGTGAAAGAGTCAAAATAATTGCACTTGCGAACCCTTTTGCTTGACGAAGAGAGTTAACGGCCAACTTTAATTGATGAATGAAACGAATTAAATTCATGCCATCTCCCTCGTTTCATCGCTTACTAAATCTCTAGATTGCAACACGGTACCGTCGAGCAGTTTAACCTGCCTTTTTGCATAGCCTGCATATCGAGGATCATGAGTTACCATGCAAATCGTTGTCCCTTGTTGATTCAAAGAATCTAAGATGGCCATAACCGCATCACCATTTTTAGAATCTAAGTTACCCGTTGGCTCATCGACTAATAAAATACTCGGCTCACCAACTAATGCACGAGCAATAGCAACACGTTGTTGTTGGCCACCGGATAACTGATTGGGTTTATGATTTGCTCTATGTTCAATCTCTACTTGGCTCAAAGCTCTATTAACTCGTGTCTTGATTTCCTCTTGGCTCATAGGTTTCTCACGATATATAAGTGGCAACGCAACATTATCAAAAACCGAGAGTTCATCAATTAAATTAAATGACTGAAAAATAAAACCAATATGCAAATTTCGAAGCTCTGAAAGTGTATCTGCATCTAAGCTCTGCGTATCTACGCCCTCTATTTTATATATCCCATTAGTAATGTCGTCTAATAACCCCATCAAACTAAGGAGTGTCGACTTTCCACAACCTGATGGTCCACTAATAGAAACATAATCGCCTTTATGGATAAGTAAATTAATATCAGTAAGTGCATGCGTCTCAACATTTTCACTCACGTATACTTTCGAGACATTACTTAGCTCGATAACCGGTGTATTAGCCATAGTGTTTCCTTATGATTATTGCGTTATTGTTATTTTTTCGAGATGCTTGAAATCGGACATATCCGAGATCACAACTTGCTCGCCGGCTTGTACACCTGATCGAATTTCGATGGCGCTACCGGCGAGTGTACCAAACTCTATAGGGGTTTTAATCAATTGACTTGTATTTAAATCAAGGACAAATAAGGATGAATTACTTTGTGCTGAAATATAGCTTGGTCTTTTTAAAGAAAGCGCATTGGACTTGATATCTGTTATGATTTGGCCTTCAATCGTCAGCGAAGGTCTTGCATTGTCTGGCAAAGGACCTGTTAATTCTAATTCAATAGCAATTCGTCCATCCCTGACAACAGGATCGATACGATTGACACGTGCTTCTACTTCACCACTAAACGTATTGATGATGCCAGTTTGCCCTTCTTGAACTCTACTGGCTTGTTTTTCTGGAACCTGAAGGTCCGCTAACAGAGATGATTCACTGCCCACCAATGCCAAAGCCGAGCCCAATTGCACTGATTGGCCTTGTTCTACGTTCACTTCTTGAAGCATGCCATCTATGCCAGCACGCACTTGTAGTTTGTCAACATCTGCTTGTGCAGCCTTAAAACTCAGCTCAACTTCACGCATTAGTTCTTGCTCTATTTGCAATCTTTGTGCGTGTAGTGCTTCAGTTTGCTTAAATTGTAGCTCAGCTAGGCTAACTCGCTCAGTTAGCTGCCTCACTTCTAGCTGTGAACGTTTGTGATCAAGTGCTGATACAATTCCTGTTGCAATTAATTTAGCTTCTGCCTCTTCACGGATCTGAGCATTAGCCAGTTCACTTTTAAGCAATGTAATCTGGCCTTGTTGAGTTAATAAGGCGTTATGTTGACTCAGTTTTAATGCTTCAAAACTGGCTTTTTGTCTGGCAAGTGCAAGTCTGCTACGATTCAAAGACTGAACTAATTCCGTATTAGACAATCGCATAATGATAGTATCGGAGCGCACGCGACTGCCAGGTAGATAAAAAATATCTTCTACTTGGCTTCGGTGACTTGCTGTGATGAATCTACTTTGCTTAGAGCGCAGTACACCATAACCTGATACCGCTAAATTCAGTTTTCCGCTTTGTACTTCTGCGAAGACCAAACTTTGCGTATCTAGCTTTTTGTCATCAAGCTCAGTAAATGCCAGCATAGTTAATGCAATACAGCCAGACAGACCTATCGCAACCTTTTTAAAATGAGAATTTTTTTTATTATTTTTAGCAAGCGAGTCTTTAATATCCATACTCAATCTCTGTAACTATTTTTAATTACTAGAGCTAATTACATGCCAAATTTAATCGATTGTTTTAATTGAACTTTTGTTTTTAATGGATTACCAAAATTCCCACTTCTGGGAATCTTTATTCAATAGTGGGACTGGTGTTGAAGCAGATGAAATACTCAAAGGTGCAATATGAGTCACTATGTTTGTTAAACTCACATTGCACTAAGATACTCAATAAATTATAAAAGTTTGTGTTTAATATCTAACAACGCTCGGGCCACCGCCTTGATAAATACACTTTCTTACATAGTGGTCAATTTGGCTGTTACCAGACACAAAAACACTCCAACTATTGCCAATTCTTGGGCTATTGCATGAAACGCGAGCATGATCAGCAGCCATACTTGGCTGAGCTTGTATTACTTCTATGTTTCCGATGGATAGTAAAACAAGTGAAGTAAGTAATATTTTATTTAACATAATTAATTTCCTTTATTTGTTTGTTTAAGGTAAAAACTGTCATGAATAGCTTTTTGGCCAAAAGCCACAAACACTATATTCACATTATAAAAACATTAACAAACAAAATATTTAATTCTATCCATGTAAAAATCTCATCATGAAAATTTAAATATTAAATATAATTTACTGAGTTAAAAAAGACCTGATTTGTAATAATAGACTTTATATTCACAGCCCTTGGACAGCGATTAAATAAAAACCCAATCCATTGATATTCATAGATAATATAAATAAATCTACAACTAACGACGGACTAACCATTTATGCAATAATACTTTTTTAGCTAGCTATGACATAT
This sequence comes from Pseudoalteromonas umbrosa, assembly GCF_030125375.1. Lineage (GTDB taxonomy): Bacteria > Pseudomonadota > Gammaproteobacteria > Enterobacterales > Alteromonadaceae > Pseudoalteromonas > Pseudoalteromonas umbrosa. The sequence goes on from NZ_JASJUU010000001.1 coordinate 1,099,436, forward strand.
CCATGTCTTTATGAAATAATTTTCAGACTTCATAAATCTTGGTGGAATACCGTTCTAAAAACGGTTTTGACAATGAACTATTTGTAATAGTTTTAATGGAGTGCTTTAACAATCAATCGTTATTTAAAATAATAACATCTATCGATAATAAAAAAGAAACAGAACAGACTCAAAAAGTCGAAAAAACTATCGAGCCTGCGCACCTTACAAACATAAATGTGAGATAGAGTTTCAAGAGCAAAACAAAACATGCTGGCGCTAAAACATAAGAAATCGACTTACTCTGTTCATTTAGATGGGCTGACGCAATTTCTTTTGCACTCAACAATATGTTAATCATTAACGAACAATCAGGTTTTTTCCCATAAAACCTGATCATTAATTTCGTACAACTCAACGTTTGCTTGGTATGGCATAGAACACATTTAACTAGTTTAGCTTTTCAACCCGCTTGTCCTCGAGCTTCTCCATAAACTCCATGGCATTTTGTGGTTGATAATTATCGCTGTCAGAAATGCGTTTATACACGCTTTCATGCAATGATTCATTAGTACGCTTTCCGACACCGAGTTTACGAACACGCTCTGTAATTTTATAGAGCCAACTCATCGAGTCTCGATATTCATCTAAATGAAAAGGTCGATAATACGACAAAAATTTCTCATTGAAGATTAAACCGTGCGCTTTGGCGCAATCTTTTATCCAATGCAACGAGATATTCGCTAAGCCATCTTGTGAATAGCCACCGCCTACATTGCTATGACTACCAGCAAACCATTTCTGTTCTAATGTTTGCTTTGAACCTTCAGGTAATGTCCAGATTGCAGGTTTAAATGGCCCTCGTTTTTCATCAATTGCTAAGGCATGATAAGCATGCTCGATATTTTCGGTCAAACTTATATCGTGAAACTGATATCGGCCGTTAATAAAGTCAAAATCAAAAGGGACACCTAAAGCACCCACAGTATCCCACACACCGACAAACTTAATGGACACATCAGTGCAATTATGTTCTGTCTTGAATTTTGAAACTTCACTTTCAGACGCTGTATTTCGGTACAGCCTATACGCCTCAGGCATATAAAAAGCGTGATCTTTGGGTAATAGACCTATTTTATTAATTAATCCAATTACGCTACGAATAGTATAAGCACCGCGACTAAAACCAAATCCATATATCTCATCACCTGGTTGATAGTTCAAAACCAAAAATTGATAAGCTCGCAATACATTTTGCGACAACCCTAGACCAAAACCGCCACCTAAAATTTTATCCATCCCCCAATGAGTGCCTACACCTTCGCTGTAATAGACAACTTGGTGCACACCATCAGGGCATACAGGGTCAACTCCTCTAGCAAGTTTAACCACATTAGTTGGCTTTCTTTTTCCTCGATCATATTGCGTAGGTTTATTCCAAGTACCATCCATACACAACACCAATCTTTTCATCATTTATCCTTGTAAATCAGCATGATTAAAGTTGACGGTAAGATACAATTAAATTCTTGTATTAAAAAGGGCAAACTCCACTTTTACTTTAAATAAAAGTAAATAAAAGGCTACTTTTTAGCCACCAAAAATCACTTACCCTAATCTTTGCTTTTAACAACCATGCTGAATAGAGGAAACTTAGCCAATTGGTTCTTTAATCTACCCTTATTGAATACTCAGAAATAAAGCTAATCAACTTCATATTCACTTATAATTGTGAAGTTCCCGACAGAAGGTAAAAAATATTTTAATTTAACAGCTTGATACCGAGGGTCATCAAAAAAAGAAGTCATGATATGTTTACTCGGAAACCGCAGTGTAAATATACGATTAATGCACTCCCCGACTTCGCTTTTAAGTACCTCTGAAATGCGAAAATCATACCTAAATTCACCACCCTTCTCTTCCAAAATAGGCTTCATAGCTACACGGTATTCACTGTACGCAACGTCATCTAATACTTCTAAGCCGACTAGCATTTCATATTTCGCCATTTTGCATTCCTTTATTATTTATACACTTACCCATATTGAAATAAGCCGCTTTGCAATACAAGCCCAATAAAGATGAAATTTGTAGCAACCTTTTCTTACTGACTTTTAGCATTTAATTTATCTCCTTACTTCACAATTGCTCCTTATTGTTCTTTTATATAATAGTTAGTTGTAATTTAATGGATAAACTCATGATCCAACCTCTATTCAATGGCAATACTGATATAACCGACACTCACCTCAACATTATCGCTCATATGCCCACTTTAAGCTTAACAACCGTCACTAATGATGCATTTAATCAAAAACTAAGTGATGCTGACTACATGAGGATCGCCGTATTACTTGCTAAAAAGAGTTATGACGAAGGTGGTTGCCCGATAGGTGCCGTGATCGTCAACAATGCAACCAAACAAATTGTAGGTAAGGGTCACAATACGTTGGTTCAAGAATCTCACCCTTATAACCATGGGGAAACATCAGCAATTCGAGACGCTGGCAGAATTGATTTTTCACAAACCACGCTTTACACCAGTCTAAGCCCTTGCGATGTGTGCGCGACATTGCTTTACATGCGCGGCTTTCAACGTGTTGTAGTTGGTGATGTCACCAATGCCTGTGGAAACGAAGTATTATTGAAAGAAAAAGGTATTAATGTCGATATTCTTGAGGACGAGCTGGGTGTAAAGCAATACGCTCAATTTAGGCAAGAAAAACCAGAGCAAGATTTAGAGGATTGGCAAGGTCTCGCCGCTGTTTCAAAGTCTTAGTTTACATTTAGGTGATAAGGCTATGTGTATTAATCGCTCGTGATCGGGTGGTTAATACACTCTTCATTACCTCAATATTCAATCACGCAGAAGATATTACTAACACCATAAAACCCATTTGTTACAAGCCGTGATTTACAAATTACGGCTTTAGGCTTAACGGAAAAGTAAACTCTAATAATTTATCGATTCCTCGTAACCTACCCTAACAGCTTACGCATATGAACAATAGCAACTGAAACATCAAGCGAATAAACGCATGCGAATATGATTAGTGGTTACTCTCAATCAAGCTAACTGATTTTAAGTATATTAATGCCTTTAATGCAAAAAGAACTACACCTTCTGACTGCGTAGTTCAGTATTTTTTGTGATTTAAATTACCTTATCCACCTTGGATTTATTGCTAGTAGACAAGTATCAGTCACATATTATAGGAAGTTATCATCACATATGATCAACATGTCTCCGCGGCGACATTGCTGGATCATAGGTGGGCTTAGCGTTCTAGTAGTCTCAGTGACATTACCATCATTATCTGTCACTCTTAGTTTAACAGTGCTTGTTGTACGGATATCTACATGTCCACGGCTCGTGCTAACTCCATTAACCCACTTCTCAACCTTTTGCACATGCCCATCGCGGTCACTGTAATTGAAATCAGCAACAATAACATCCGCTTCATAGTATGTTATTCCTGAATGTCGGTCATAATGTGATTCTACCAAATGCTCTGTAATATTCGCTTTTGGAGTATACTGGCATGACTCTCTTGAACTCGTGTTATACCCTTTATTAGGTAATGTTGTATCACATCGATAAGTTGTCCAGTTGCCATTCTCATACTTTGTCTCTGTTAATGTTATCCACTGAGAATGATGCTGGCTTATATGCTGATGGAGGAACTCACCAGAAGCATGGCAGCTAGCCCAACCGTACCAATATGGAGTTTGTACTGTCGTTGTTTTACAGTTGACCTTTTGGTCTCCAGCAGCAAAGACGCTAGTAGACAAAATACTTAAAGAAGCAATAGCTACCTTTGATAGTAAATTCATAATTAACCTTATTAATTAAACGATATTCTAAATTTATTATTTTAATTATCCCACCAAGCAGTGGTTGAAAATCACACTAACAAACAGAAATAAACATTACAAACCAGATACTTAAAAAAAGGTAAAATATAACAATGCTACTTTCTAAAGCTAAAATTAAAGCTTGGATAACAATGGATTATGATTTTTTAATTTTTAAATATAACATTTGATAACATTGAAACCCTGAAAATGTTAAAGTTTACTGATTTTTAAATTAATTATTCTTTATAAGATTTATAGTAAGTAGGAAAAATTAATTTACCCAATCACTATAAAAATGCATAATTTATAAAGAAACCCCATTAAAATACAATTTTTTCAATCACTTATAATTTATTTAATTTGTAAAGTATGTTTCATCTTTTAGATCAAGTTATGGATGCAAGAAAAATAGGCATTAAATAAAATATGGTGTTGTAAACAGATAAATAGAGTGCAACTTGATTCCATTCAACAACATGACATTCAGACATACGTCGGTTTTAGGTGGAGTGATTTACTGACCGTGGTTTAGCAAAATAGACTTAAATATTAAATAGCGAAAATCAGCACTCATAACATAAATTAGCATCAGCTTTGAAGTCAAAAATAGTGTTTAGCTTTAATTCTAACATTAGATTTATTCTACTCAATTAGATGGTCCTCTTGGCAGTGCTTCAGGTTATCACTTCGAGATTTCGCGAGTAAACTTAATAGAGAAGCCCTTATCGTTTTCTCCTGTGACCGCAACGGTGATCTGATTTTCACTTTTAAGTTGGTAAGTCAATTGTTTGGGAAAATCATGCTCAAAATTCTCAAATACAGCAGTCTCGGCTGTGCAACTAGTCAATTTAAATGCAACAGGCAAACTATTACTCGCAACTTTTGCTACATAAAATATTTCTCCTGACATTTCAACTAGCCGTAAAGTTTCAGCACTGACTGTTTTGTTCTTTTTTATTGAGAAGGTATAGCCTGAACCCTCAAATGTTTTATTGCTGATCTTTTTCCATGACTCGTTAATTTTAAGCTTACTATTTTTCGAACTCCAATCACCAATAAGCCAAGTGAGTGATGCAAGCGAGTCACAAGTATTAGCCTGTACCTGTGTATTAAAAACAGCACATATTGCGATTAGATATGCTAACTTATACATTAAACAAACTCCTTTTAACTCTTGTAGCAAATAATGAGCAAGGCGCTCAAAGTACAAACATTTAAGTGCATAGTTAAATGAAAGCACAACTCAGATGTTTTACCATGATTTTCCAGCTTAAATAAGTGAACTTTTTATAATGCTGCATATTACGAAATTATCTTTTTATCCTTGTGACAATCGAATAAACAAGCCAAGCATTTTTATAAGGTAAATATAGATACGCGTCAAAAGCCACAACTTCATCACCAAAGCCGCCTGCAAAAATGCCTCATTGACATATAAAAAGCCCCAGCTTTTGGCTGAGGCTCTGTCATTTTTGGGCTGGGCTGTGACTACTTGTTTAAATCAACTGGCCCAACTTATCCAAATGCACTTAAAGCTTAGAGGCGAATACCTTCAATATGTAATTCAAGCGTCACATGTGTTGAGGCTGGACCTAAGTTATAATCAATACCAAAGTCTTTTAGTTTTAATGATGTTTCGCCAGAAAAGCCAACACGATAACCACCCCAAGGGTCTTGTCCTTCGCCAATTTTTTCAACTGGAAATGTAATCGTTCTTTTTACACCGTTAAGCTCTAGCAAGCCTGTTAACTTAGCTTCTTTGTCATTTACTTGCTCATACTTGGTGCTTTCAAAGGTTGCTTTTGGAAATTTTTTTACGTTCAAAAAATCTTTTCCACGTAAATGCTTATCACGCTCTGCATGGTTTGAGTCAATACTTGCTGTGTTGATCACAATATCGATTTTAGACTCATTTGGCTTGTTTTTGTCATAGCTAAATTTACCATCAAAATCATTGAACCGACCTGTTAGCCAGCTGTAGCCTAGGTGCTTAATTTTAAAGTTGATAAATGCATGTGCACCGGCTTTATCTACTTTGTACTCTGCAGCGTTCGCTGTTCCAGCCATTAATAAGCCTGTTGCTAACACCGCACTCACGATACCCTTTTTCATAATCTGCCCTTAAATATTCTATTAATAATTTAAAATACGTTATTTTGATGTTTTTAAAATACGACTTAAGCCGCCGTCTTTATTGATAAATTGATGTTTCAGCGCTGCTAACATGTGCACAGCCACAAATCCGATTAAACTCCATGCAAGCCAAAAATGTATATCGCCCACAATGTCTTCTTGGTTGTCAAAAGACCAAGGCAATGCTGGAATTTCAAACAGCTCAAATACGCTTATCGGCCTTCCATCCGCAGTTGAGATAAAATAACCACTGAGTAAAAGAAGTAACATCAAAATATATAAAAGCTGATGCCCTACTCGCGCAGCAATCTGCTCTAACTTTGGTCCGGGTAACGCTTTTGGTTTTATATTTAACTGTCGCCACGCCAACCTAAATAACCATATTCCCATCAATATGATGCCCAGTGATTTATGTAAATCTAATGACCCTTTATACCAAGCGTCATAATAGGTTAACTCGACCATGTACAATCCAAGACCAAACATGAAAAAGATGGCCACGGCCATGAGCCAATGCACGGCGATGCTTACCCAACCATAACCCTGCTCGCTATTTTTTAGCATATGAAACCTACACATTTAGAAAACTGAGACTAGATTACCGCGCATAAGTAACATTGAGTAGTGCACAAACTAAAGAACTATTGTGCAAAAAAATATATACTTAAGATCTAGACGAAGTGAAAAATATTATATTTATGCAGAAATTGAATTGGGATGATTTTAAAGTTGCCCATACCGTTGCAAAGGCAGGCTCGCTTGCAAAAGCTGCGACTATTTTAAAGTGTAACCATACAACCGTATTACGACATATCAATCGTTTGGAAGACGCACTCAATGTGAATTTGTTTATCCGCCATCAAAGAGGATACCAGCTTACGGATGCTGGCCAGATAATGAGTGAAACTCTCGAAGATCTAAACACCCAGTTTATCGCTTTGGAAGACACTCTCCAGAGCATTCAACAAGATTTTAGTGGCAAAATTCGCATCACAACCGTGACCTCTTACTCTCCCTTGCTAGTACCAGCAATGCAGCAGTTCAGAAAGCAATACCCAAAAGTCAGGATAGAGCTACTGGCCACCGATGAAGTTATCCCGCCGCAAAGTGGCAATATTCATGTTTCATTACGGGCAGGCCCTGAGCCAAAAGAACCTGATTTAATAGCCAAGCATGTGATTTCATTAAAAATGTCTTACTTTGCATCCAAAGAGTACATGTCAGAATATGGCTTACCGCAAAGCGAAGGTGAGTTTAATCGATTCCATTGGCTAATGCCCGATAGTTCAAAACATCATATTCCGTTTATCAATCAAGTGATCAAACACTTAAAGAACGACAGCATTGTCTACACTAGCAATCAATTTTCGGATATACAGTCGGCTGTTATCAGCGGCATGGGCATAGGGCCACTCTCTGAGAATGATGCCATTAAGTATCCAAATTTAGTGAGGTTAGATGGCTGCCCGCTCCTTTGTACAGAGAACGTTGGCGCCCTTTGGTATACTTACCACAAGGATCTCAAGCAAAATGCAAAAATACGTGCACTTTATGAGTATTTAGTTGAGCACACTCAGCACTTATCAATGGTATAAGTGCTTCGCTTTTCAAAGAGTATCGTTAGTGTTTTTTCACCGTAATATCTTTACCCTGCTCACCAGCATAAAACACTATGATTCGTACATCTTCTTTCCCTACCGCTTTGCCCTTATGCCACTGGTTTACAAGCTCAACAATAGGCTCTCCTGATTTTAAAATGAGCTGTTCGCCAGTTTGCTTAGTAACATGTAACTCACCAGATAACACTACCCCCGCATTAATGACTGGGTGAAGGTGCAGCGGCAGCTCAGTGCCCGCTGGAATATGAATATCTAGCAGTGTAATTTCAGGTTTGCCTTGAGGATATGCAGGTAAAGGTGTGCCATCCCAGCTTTGCGATGTTTTTGTTAAGGTTTTTACCGCCACTGTATTACTACCAGCAATAGCATTGCTACTGAGCAAACAAGTCATAGCAATTATGGAGAGTACAAGTTTTGTTTTCATGGTTTGTGCTTTTAAGATTTAATTACAGGCTACTTTAGATCATTGCTGCAAACATGTATACGTGTATTGGTAAAGGTCATCCAATACATAAAGTGCCGAGATAGTAATGTAGTAACAATAAAAAAGCCCGCATTGAGCGGGCTTATCTAATTCATTAATACTTAGGCTAGCTTGTCTGAAGCTACTTTGTATTTAGGGTCTTCAATCACGTTGATTTCAACCAAATCTGATGCGTTATCAAGTAACTGCTTACAGTCCTCACTTAAGTGACGTAAGTGCAGTTTTTTACCTGCTTTAGTGTATTTCTCAGCTAGCGCATCGATGGCTTCAATAGCACTGTGATCTGCAACGCGACTATGCTTGAATTCAACAATCACATCATCTGGATCGTTAGCAACATCAAACAATTCTGCGAAGTTTTTCACTGAGCCGAAGAATAATGGGCCGTGTAACTCGTATACTTTAGAGCCTTCGTCATCGATATAGTTATTTGTGTAAATGTGCTTCGCGTGCTCCCAAGCAAATACAAGCGCAGAGACAATCACACCAACACATACCGCAATTGCAAGGTCCGTGATCACAGTCACACCAGATACCAACACAATCACAAACGCGTCACTCTTAGGGATACGCTTCATTAAACGGAAGCTTGACCATTCAAATGTGCCAAGTACAACCATAAACATCACCCCGACTAGTGCTGCCAATGGGATCATTTCGATTAAGCTTGCCGCAAATAAAATGAATCCCAGTAATAATAAAGCTGCAGTAATGCCAGATAATCGGCTGCGACCACCTGAATTAATATTGATCATAGACTGACCAATCATCGCACAACCACCCATCGCACCAAACACACCACACGTTACGTTTGCAGCACCTTGGCCAACACATTCACGGTTACTGTTACCACGAGTTTCTGTGATTTCGTCAATCAGTGTTAATGTCAGTAGTGATTCTATTAAGCCGATAGCAGCCAAGATAAGTGCATATGGGAAGATGATTTTAAGCGTTTCAAGGTTCCAAGGTACGTCTGGGATATGGAATGCAGGGAAACCACCCGCAATTGTCGCATCTACATTGCCGCTCATATCTTTAAGGTAATCAAGTACATTGCGCGCATCTAAATCAAAGCCAATTACAATACCCGTCACCACTAGAATAGCTGCTAAGCTCGATGGTACAGCCGTTGTCAGCTTTGGCAAGAAATGAATAATGGCCATAGTTAATGCAACTAAACCCGCCATGATATACAGCTCTGAGCCTTGCATCCACTGAAGAGTACCTGACTCGTCCATGACTTTAAACTGGCCTAATTGCGCTAAGAAAATAACAATGGCCAAACCATTTACAAAGCCAAGCATAACCGGATGCGGCACCATTCGGATAAACTTGCCTAACTTAAATATACCGGCCAATATTTGTAAAATACCCATTAGTAATACGGTGGCGAAGAGGTATTCAACGCCATGTTCAACCACAAGGCTTACCATAACTACTGCAAGTGCACCAGTTGCACCTGAAATCATTCCTGGACGACCACCAAAAATTGACGTTATCAATCCAACGATAAATGCTGCATACAAACCAACCAGTGGGTCGACTTGTGCAACAAATGCGAATGCGACCGCTTCTGGCACCAATGCTAATGCAACGGTTAAACCAGAAAGCACGTCGTTCTTAGCAGAGCTTGGCGCTTTGCCTATAAGATTAAACATTTATATCCCCAAGTGTTTTTACTACGACAGAAAAGCGCTGGATCCTATCAAAATCCAGCGCTTTTAACAAACATGATACATTATAGTGTTAAATTGAGATGTCTGTATGACACTATATGATTGGCAAGGCGGTTGAGCGTTTAACGCATGTCATGGTCACATTGGAGTGGACTTCTTGTACATACTCAAGATTTAGTAAATTATCACGAACAAATAGCTCGTAACCTTCAATCCCTTTAGACACAATTCTAAGCATAAAGTCCATAGTACCGGCCATGGTATAGCACTCAGTCACTTCGTCATAACTCATGATGAGCTTTTCGAATTCAGCAAGGTTGCTGCGACCGTGATTGGATAATTTGACATGGGCGTATACCAACATATCAAAGCCAAGTTGCTTTTCATCTAATAGCGCAACTTTTCCTTTTATGAATCCATCTTGTTCCAATTTGGCGATACGTCTCCAGCAAGGAGATTGCGATAATCCTACTTTGTCTGCAATTTCTGCTGTGGACAAACTCGCATCTTGCTGTAACAACGCTAGTATCTGACGATCAACTTGATTTAATGACATATTTTTCTTTATATTTTAATGTTAAATTTTACGCTATTCACGTAGCGCTACCCAAAGCGACCGCTCATAAATGGGTTATTACGCTTCTCGTACCCTATAGTGGTATCTTCTCCGTGACCACTCATTACTTTAGTTTCATCATCTAAAGTAAAAAGCTTTGTATTAATAGCGTGCTTAAGTTGTGAGGCATCTCCTTTAGGAAAATCAGTACGCCCCACTGAACCTTTAAACAGCACATCACCAACCAGTACTGTCGCACTTGCAGGTTCATAAAAAACCACATGTCCAGGTGTATGCCCTGGACAATGTCTTACTTGTAATTGCAACTTACCCAGCGCAACAACATCTCCCTCATCTAACCATCTATGAGGCAAAAAAGCGTCGTGTGGCGCAAAACCAAACATTTGCGCTTGCATGGGTAAACCATCAAGCCAAAACTTATCTTCTGCATGCGGGCCAATAATCTCTACACCGAACTCTTTGGCTAGTAGCTTACTCGCACCAACATGATCTAAGTGGCCATGTGTGAGCAGGATAAATTCGATACTGAGATTATGTTGTTTGACTAATGCAATTATCTTCTCAGCATCCCCACCGGGATCTACTATGGCAGCTTTTCCTGTTTCGTCGCAAGCAATAACTCGACAGTTTTGCGCAAACGGTGTAACCGGTATTGTTAAAACTTTCATGTTACTGCTCCGTATACGACATTAAAATCGGATACTTTAAATAAGCTTGATCATAGTATGGTGTTTTTTCATACAACCATTCAAGCCTTTGTTTATCGCTTTTAGCAAACTTTTTATCCTCGCGGATCTTTTTATCAAATGCCAAAGCAAGCTTAGGGCTCTCTTTTAACATCTTCCTAGCATATGGCTCAAGTGCATAATTTTCAACATATTCTGTGCGTTGAAATATACTGTGGAACTCTCCCCATGCAAAAAATGAATCTGGCGCAGCCGGATGGAGTAAATGTGTTACCAATTCAGAATAGTCCTGCTTAGTTGATACTTTAGTCCAACCAGCAAGCATAACTTCATCTTCGAGCACAGTTGAACTGAAAGATGCCTCAACTCTAAAACGCCCTTCAAATGGGACTTTTGCGAAAGTATGCTTGTCAACTTTAAGCTGAGTCAACCCTGCCATTGAGGCATCTGCAGCAAGTTTTTCAACTTCTACACCATGTAAAACGAGTTTTTCAACCAAAGTTGAATACTCTGGTGGGATATAAAATGCATCAGGTACATTAACCGTCAACTTAACGTCTTTTTGCCAATAAACTGGAAGCTTGTCATATTGAATTGGTTCACCAAGGTACTTCACTTCTTGATGCCCAGACAAAGCACTTTCAAAGCTTTTATATTTAATCCCTTTAAAACTAATGTAATCCGCTTCTTGGCTGTAACTTCTAGCAACAACTAGCTTTGTTGGGTGGTTGTGCTTTTCCGTTTCGATTGCCTTATCTAGCGCCTTGTACTGCTGTGCCAGTGCATCAATCACACCATCGATAAATACGTAAGTACCCAATACACGCTGTTTGTATGGCTTTAGTGAATGATTCTCAACTAGAATTGTCGGCAGTCCTTTTATATCTCCCCAACCATTTGAAAACCTTGGCGAGGCAACCCAACCAGCTAGTCCTTTTTTAAGGTTTCGTTTGTCCATAACAAACACCAGCGGACCCGGAATATGGCCTTGCTCAGTTAGCTTTTTATCAATAATCGGCGTAAAGTGCTCTTCTAGCACTTTTGCAATCGCTGGAGATTCACTCGCAAAGCTGGGGTTAAACCCGTAGGTCACGTCATATTGGTAATCCGCGCCATCCGTTACATGTACATCAACATATAGCGATGGTGCGTAATCATTGATCACTTTCAAGACCGAGCGCACACCCGGCGTATCTAATTTGGTATAGTCGCGATTCAAATTTAAATTTTTCGAATTAGTTCTAAAGCCCATGTTGATTGGACCACGTTGATTAATACGGTTAAATTCACTGCTTCTTTCGTGACCATCGACATTTAAAATCGGGATAAACAATATATTCACCTTGCTCAATATATCGCGGCGCTTTCCTGTGGCGATATCTCTAAGCAACATAAACATGGCATCTTTACCATCGATTTCTCCCGCATGAATACCTGCTTGGATCAAGACCGTTGGCTTATTATTGTTTTTCATCATCGCAGGCGTAAATTGGCTATCTTCGACCGCCAAGAGCATATTAATATCTCTTCCTTGATCGCTTGTACCAATTTTAATCGACTTAAACTGCGTTGGGTTTGATGCAACTAATCGCTTTATAAATGCGTTCGCTTGTTTGTAATTTGGGGACTTTAATCCGCCACTTAACTCAAAGTCTGTTGTTAAAAGTCCCTCTTGCTGCATTAGCTGCTCACTTTGGCCCTGCCATGGCTGCAAAGGAGGGAGATGACTATTCAAATTAAGTGTTGCGGAAAGCAGAACAATACCTAAACTCATAAACATTCTTTGTGTCTTTTTTGTATAAAGTTGATTATATCAATATTTTATTTAACGGCTTACAATGTGCGGTGATTCAACAAAAATTCACAGTTAACCGCACAATGACGCGGTCAACTTAAGGAAAGTTTAACGAAACCAATGAGTAAAAGTATTTTAATCACGGGCTGCTCTACCGGTATAGGTTTGTATTGTGCAAAAACACTGCATAACTCTGGGTACAAAGTTATTGCCTCTGTCAGGGACCCAAAACACCGTTCGATATTTGAAGAACTAGCTATACCTTGCATCTTACTCGACTTATCAGACGATAATTCGATACACCAAGGCTTTCAACAAGCGCTTGAGCTATGCGATGGAAAACTCGATGTGCTCTTTAATAACGGTGCATATGGCCAGCCTGGTGCAGTTGAAGACTTACCTACTGATGTTTTAAGACAGCAATTTGAAGTCAACTTTTTCGGCTGGCACACATTAACCCGTCTTGCCGTTGCACATATGCGCCAAAAGGGCCAAGGTAGAATTATACAAAATTCATCGGTGCTCGGATTAGTCGCACTGCCCTACCGTGGTGCTTACAATGCCAGTAAATTTGCACTTGAAGCACTGACTGACACACTGAGAATGGAGCTTGCTGAGACCGATATTCAAGTCAGCTTGATAGAACCTGGCCCAATCCTGTCAGATTTTAGAAAAAATGCCCGCCAAGCATTTGAACAACATATTGATATCGGGTCCAGTTACCATAAAGATGAGTATCAAGCGCAGCTAACGAGGCTTAAAGCACAAACAGCACCACAAAAGTTCACACTCGGCCCAGAAGCAGTTTACGACAAGCTACTACATGCGATTGAGTCGCCAAAAGCGAAAGCTAGATATTATGTGACGTTTCCGACTTATTTGATGGGTTACTTAAAACGTATTTTAAGCTCACGTTTATTAGACAAGTTACTACTTAAAAATAGGTAGTAAAACGAGATATGTAGACTTAGCTAAACGCAGAAATTTAGTGTAAATAAAAACTAAAAAAGGAGCCAAAGGCTCCTTTTAAACATCGCTATACTTAATCAATAATTAAGCTGCAAGACCTTCTTTTGCTTTCTCTACTAGAGCAGTGAAAGCTACTTGGTCGTATACTGCGATATCAGCTAGGATCTTACGATCGATTTCAATTGACGACTTTTTAAGGCCGTTAATGAAGCGGCTGTAAGATAGGCCGTTTTGACGTGCTGCAGCGTTGATACGTGCAATCCATAGTTGACGGAAAGTACGTTTCTTAGCGCGACGGTCACGGTATGCATATTGACCAGCTTTAGTTACAGCTTGGAACGCTACGCGGTAAACACGTGAACGTGCTCCGTAGTAACCTTTAGCTTGCTTTAATACTTTTTTGTGACGTGCACGTGCGATAACACCGCGTTTAACTCTTGCCATTTCTGATATCCTCTATTAAGCGAATGGTAACATACGATCGATAAGGCCTAGGTCATTCTTATGAACCATAGACTTAGCACGTAGGTGTAGTTTACGCTTTGAAGACTTCTTAGTCAGAATGTGACGAAGGTGCGACTGTTTACGCTTGTAACCGCCTGAAGCAGTCTTTTTGAAGCGCTTTGCAGCACCTCTGTGTGTTTTTAGCTTATAAGCCATTGCAATAACTCCAAATGATATTGCGTTTAATATATGCAAGTAGGCGGATGCGAACATCACTTTTAAGGCCCAACTTACACCCTATTCCGGCGAAGCTGAATGAAACAAACAGCTTACTTATTACCGGTTAACACAGGTGACTCAAGATTAAAAATCTCAGTACTTTCAATACCCGTGCTAAATTCTTTCAAAAATCGGCGCGAATTATGCCTGACTTATGCTTTTTTTGCAATAGGTGCCATCATCATAACCATCTGGCGACCTTCAACACGATTTGGGAAAGACTCAACTTGAGCGATCTCTTCCAAATCTGCTTTTAAGCGATTAAGCATGTCAATTGCGATTTCTTGGTGAGCCATTTCACGACCACGGAAACGTATGGTGATTTTCGCCTTGTCGCCACCTTCTAAGAACTTGCGCAAGTTACGAAGTTTAACTTGATAGTCACCTTCGTCAGTACCAGGGCGGAATTTAATCTCTTTAACCTGGATCTGTTTTTGCTTTTTCTTCTGTTCTTTTTGTAATTTTGCTTTTTCAAAAATGAACTTACCATAGTCCATTATCTTAGCCACTGGTGGCTCAGCATTTGGACTGATTTCAACAAGGTCTAAACCTGCGTTTTCTGCTTGCGCTAGCGCATCTCTCGTAGAGACAATGCCCGCTTGCTCACCTTCAGCATCGATTAAGCGAACTTCTTTCGCTGTGATTTCATCATTGATACGATTCTTTTGAGCAGTAGTTTGCCCTTTTTTGCCGCCTCTAATGGTACGTTCCTCCAAAAAATCCAAAATTAAACGTGCGGCACTGTTGTAAATATGTTTGCCGCACGGGTTTCAAAAATTAAACTCTGTTTTTAATTTCTTCGCTAATTTTAGCGACAAAATCATCCACAGAGAATTTGCCAAGGTCTTCACCCTTGCGCGTTCTTACTGCTAGCTCTTGTTGCTCGACTTCTTTATCGCCAACAACAAGTAAATAAGGTATACGTTTTAAAGTATGCTCGCGGATTTTAAAGCCAATCTTCTCATTTCTCAAGTCAGCACAAGCTCTTATTCCAAGTTTATTTAGTTTTTGCACAACTTCTTGGACATAATCAGCCTGTTTATCCGTGATATTCATGATAACGACCTGTTTTGGTGCTAACCATGTTGGGAAGAAACCAGCATACTCTTCGGTTAAAATACCGATGAAACGTTCAATCGAACCTAAAATCGCGCGGTGGATCATAACAGGCGTCTTACGCTCGTTATTTTCAGCAACATATGTCGCGCCCAAACGACCTGGTAACGCAAAGTCTAGCTGTACTGTACCACATTGCCAAGCTCGTTCTAGGCAATCGTACAATGTGAACTCAATCTTAGGTCCGTAGAACGCACCTTCACCCGGTAGGTATTCAAACTCAATGTCATTAGACTTAAGCGCTTCAGCAAGTGCAGCTTCTGCTTTGTCCCACATTTCGTCTTCACCAATACGCTTTTCAGGGCGAGTAGAAAGTTTTACAACTATCTTTTCAAAGCCAAATGTTTCATACGTATCGTAGACCATTTTAATACAAGATGAAACTTCATCCATGATCTGCTCTTCTGTACAGAATACATGGGCGTCATCTTGAGTAAATCCACGGACACGCATTAGGCCGTGTAGTGCACCTGACGGTTCATTACGGTGACAACAACCGAACTCAGCCATACGCAATGGTAAATCGCGGTATGACTTTAAGCCTTGGTTAAAGATTTGAACGTGACCTGGGCAGTTCATTGGTTTAATTGCATATTCACGCTTCTCTGATTCAGTCGTGAACATTGCATCTGAATACTTATCCCAGTGGCCAGACTTTTCCCAAAGCCCTCTGTCCATCATCAATGGACCTTTTACTTCTTCGTAGTCGTATTCACGCAATTTTTCACGAACAAAGTCTTCTAGCTCGCGATAAATGCTCCAACCGTCATTGTGCCAAAATACCATGCCTGGCGCTTCTTCTTGCCAGTGCCATAAATCTAGTGCTTTACCAATTTTACGGTGGTCACGTTTCTCAGCTTCTTCTAAACGCTTTAGGTATGCTTTTAACTGCTTTTTGTCTGCCCAAGCAGTACCATAGATACGCTGAAGCATTTTGTTGTCTGCATTACCACGCCAATATGCGCCTGCAACCTTCATAATTTTGAAGTGTTGACAGAACTTCATGTTTGGCACGTGAGGGCCACGGCACATGTCGATGTATTCTTCGTGATGGTATAGGCCCGGACGGTCATCTTTAGCAACATTCTCGTCTAAGATTTCCATCTTGTAACTTTCACCGCGAGATTCAAATGTGTCTCGTGCTTCTTGCCAGCTCACTTTCTTTTTAACAACATCATAGTTTGTTTTTGCAAGCTGTAACATGCGCTTTTCAATAGCATCAAGATCTTCTTGAGTTAGAGAATGTTCCATGTCGATGTCGTAATAGAAGCCATTGTCGATAGTTGGACCTATCGCCATTTTAGCTTCAGGGAAAAGTTGCTTTACCGCGTGGCCAATTAAGTGCGCACATGAGTGACGAATGATCTCTAAACCGTCTTCGTCCTTTGCGGTAATAATTTCAAGATTGGCATCTTGCTCAATGATGTCACATGCATCTACACGCTCACCGTTAACACGGCCAGCAATGGTCGCTTTAGCAAGACCAGGGCCGATGTCTTTAGCAACATCAAGAGTAGAAACAGGGTTTTCGAAAATACGCTGACTGCCGTCAGGAAGAGTAATTACTGGCATTTTTAATCCTATTTACAGTGGTGACACCTACGCCGCGTCACATGTATCTATTATCAATTTTAAGTGTTAGTGTTGCCCATCAACGCTTTTACGAATAAGCATTGGTTATTCAGTGGTATGCTAAATTTGACTGGGGTCTTTCAATCCTGCGGCTATTGTGACCTGATGCGTGACGAGTTGCAAGGAAAAGACTAAGATAAAATAGTCATTATTAATGGAAAACAGAGAGATTTTTATGGAGCAGCGAAAAACTTTCAAATTTGCGTCTTTCAACCTTTTGAATTTTGCATCGCCTCCTTATGCATTTTATCAACCAGAGGAAACCTACAATGACACCCAGTGGGCCACAAAAACGCAATTTATCACGGGTCTTATTCAACATATTGACCCCACCGTAATCGTCTTTCAAGAAGTCTTCGCCCCAGATGTTTTAGCCTCTATTTGCGAGGATTTAGGACTTAAATATTTTGCCACCGTAGATTCGCCCAAACCCGATGCCGTCTATCCAAACGTACTTTTCAACCCTGTTGTCGCGATTGCTTCTAAAGTGCCATTTAAGCAATGTAAACCTTTAGAACCATGCCATGAATTATTAGAATATTTAAATAATCTCGCAAACTTTAAATTTAATCGAACCCCCATTAAATGCACCTTTGATTTAGAAGGATTTGGACTCTTAACCATTTATGCGGTGCATTTTAAATCTCAGCGAGTCCACTCCATGGCGCAACTATTAGGAGACCCCGATCAAGAAGATCCATTCTTGGTTATGCTTAATCAAACAGTCGGCACAATGCAGTCTCAAATTTCTCGCTCTTTAGAAGCCTCCATTGTATATTACGATGCACTTAAAACCCAAAGAGAAAAGAGCTCAGCTACATTAGTAATGGGCGACTTTAATGCACATATTACCAGCCCTGCTCTATCCTTCATGACTGAGCAATTCCCTGTTGTCAGTGAATCAAGTCAATTAGGAACCGTTGGCCTATTCGAAAGCTTTGCCATCTCAGACAATCAGCCAGAACTCGGGGTTAAGCCTCCAACACATTATTTCCATGGTGAAGGTAACGTATTAGACTACATCTTAGCGTCCAAAGAGTTTTCACCCAGAGATCCAAATACCCGTGTCAACTCGCTAACTTATCACAATTATGCGAGTCATTTGGACCCAAAAAGAGATGAAGAGGACATAAGATATTCAGATCACGCTGCAATTGCGATAGAAATTACAATTTAATAAACAAGCTATGCTATTATCCCTGCCATTAGGTATAAATTGGAAAATATAATGAGAACATTAGGTGTTGAAATTACTGGTAGCGAAGCGATGCTTTGTCTTTTATCAAAAGAGAACGACGTATTCGACATTAGGGATATTCGACAAACTCGCTTCACATTGGCAAACATCGGTCAAGACCAAGAAGCGATGCGCAAGTTTCACTTCGATGTATCAAAGCTAGTTGAAGACTATCAAATCGATACCATCGCTATTCGTCAAAGGGCGCATAAAGGTAAATTTGCAGGCAGTGCTGCAGGCTTTAAAATGGAAGCGGCTTTTCAGCTTATTCCTAACACTGAAGTACATTTATTAAATGCAACTGAGGTGAAAGAACAATTAAAGCGCAACCCAGTCCCTGTTGATTATGCCGATACAGGATTGAGAAAGTACCAAGAACAAGCATTCACAAACGCTTACGTACTTATTATGCGCAAAACGTATGGCCACGACGTGGAAGATGAGCAAGCATAATATCGTGCCAACTTAAATATTTAAGGTGAGTAAGCTACTCACCTTGTGAACTGCATCTGTCCACAACCTCTCCCTCTCTTCACTCATTCGTTTCATTGACACGTATACTTATACAAACCATTATCTGTTACTCTCGATACACTTAACAAAGTGAATCGCACATAATGAAAACTATAAGGATGTATAATGTATAAGCTGTTTGAAAAGCTCACCGATGCTTTCCCATCCCAAGATGCCAGCCAGCCACCAAACTCCCTGTATGCTTTTTGTCGACATTATAGTCGCGGTATGGAATACCCACTGATTATTATGTCTGTGTGCGCAGCCTTACTTGCTACATTAGAAGTTACCCTATTCAGCTTTATGGGCACATTGGTAGATTGGATGCAAACCATGGATCCACAGCAGCTCTTTAATGACAAAAGTGATACCTTGCTTATCATGGCACTGATCACTCTCATTGCTATCCCTCTATTGGTTTTTGTTCACAGCGCTTTTTTACACCAGAGTTTGCTCGGTAACTACCCTATGTCAATTCGATGGCTGGCACATAGATACTTGCTAAAGCAAAGCATGTCATTTTATCAAGACGATTATGCTGGCAGGATCTCGACAAAATTAATGCAAACCTCTTTAGCCATCAGAGAGGCGGTAATGAAGCTGCTCGATGTACTGGTTTACATTGTTGTTTACTTTGGCGCGACACTTGTGCTGATTGGTAGCAGCGATATAAAACTCTTGATACCACTATTTATTTGGTTATTTTTCTACATTTGTGTTCAAGTTTACTTTTTACCACGCTTAAAACGTGTCTCTTCTGAGCAGGCAAATGCGCGCTCAGAAATGACTGGGCGGGTCGTAGATAGCTATACCAATATCTCTACCGTTAAGCTTTTCTCCTATACAAAGCGAGAAGAAGAGTATGCTAAAAGCAGCATGGATGTGTTCATGCAGCCGGTTTATCGACAAATGCGGCTTGTTACCAGCCTTAATGTCAGCATCCAAGTATTAAATTACCTTCTGGTTTTCTCCATTGCCGGGCTATCACTATATCTTTGGTCACACAATGTGATTTCTGCAGGTGAAATAGCCATTGCGATCAGCCTTTCCTTAAGACTAAACGGCATGTCGCAATGGATCATGTGGGAAATAAGTAGCTTATTTGAAAATATCGGTACTGTTGTAGATGGCATGAACACGCTATCAAAACCCATAGAGGTTGCCGATATGCCCAATGCCAATGAGCTCATTGTCACAAAGGGACGCATTGACTTTAAAGATGTCACTTTTGCATATAAACGCCAAGATAAGCAGTTGACGAACTCAGTCTTTGATAACTTATCCTTAGAAATTAAAAGCGGTGAAAAGATTGGCATTGTTGGTCGCTCTGGCTCTGGTAAATCGACTTTAGTCAATTTATTACTGAGATTTTACGATATTCAACAAGGTAAGATTACGATTGATGAACAAGATATCTCTCAAGTCACACAAGAAAGCTTAAGAAAGCAAATCGCGATGGTGACACAAGACACTGCTTTGTTACACCGCAGCATTAGAGACAATGTTTTATATGGCAGGCCTGATGCAACAGAAGATGAATTACTACAGGCAATCAATAAAGCGCAGGCAAGTTCTTTTATTTGGGACCTTGAGGACAGTCATGGCAATCAAGGTCTAGATGCCCAAGTTGGTGAGCGTGGTGTCAAACTCTCCGGAGGCCAAAGGCAACGTATTGCCATTGCTAGAGTCCTTTTAAAAGATGCACCAATTTTAGTACTTGACGAAGCCACCTCAGCTCTTGATTCAGAGTCTGAACAAGCAATCCAAGCCAGCTTAGATGAGTTAATGCAAGATAAAACGGTGATTGCGATTGCGCATAGATTATCAACCATTGCACAGATGGACAGATTAATTGTACTTGAGCAAGGTGCCATTGTAGAGCAAGGAACGCATACAGAGCTACTTGAGCAGAATGGCATATATGCCAAACTCTGGGCACATCAAACAGGTGGCTTTATTGGCGTGGACTAACACCACGACAAAACAATTTACAGGCTTGTTCAATAAATGCTTCAAGTTGCTGCTCATCTACGGGAGGCTGCCACCTGATGGCCATCTCCCAAAATGTGAGCCTTTTTAAGCCACCCCAAAAAAAGGCGGCAGCAAAATGGGCATCATGATCGCCTAAGCATCCTGCACTGGATGCTTCTTCAAACCACACTACCATTGACTGCTCACAGTGACTGAATTTTTCATTTAATCGATGTGCTTGTGTCTCACTTCGCATTGACTCAATCATCACAATACGGGATAACCGGATATAGTCAGGATCGCACAGCAAACTTACAACACTGGTCGCTAAATGTTTTAATTGCACTTCAAAGTCATAGTTCGGAATAAACTGAATTGCAGTTAATGGTTCTATTCTTTCAATAAGTAAAATAACAACAGCATCAAATAGCGCTTCTTTATTCGGGTAGTGCTTATATAAAGTCCTTTTTGATACTTCAGCCTTTTGGCAAATCGCCTCCATTGTTGTGGCCTGCAACCCATTTAGCGCAAATTGTTCTATCGCGGCACTAACGATTGCTTGCTGTTTGGCTGACAATTGTGTCATTTATTTCTCTCACTTTTAACAATTAACACCAGTTTAACCAATTATCGGGACAATAAAAAGTATACGGTTACGTTTATCTATAAAATAAAAAGTACACGACATCGTTTACCTTTATATTAAACAAGTATACACTAGCGTTTACTTGTATAGTTGTCGAGTTTATAACCTTTACTTTGGTGTGAGGAAGGTATCAAATGGACAATCTGCCCACTAATACCCTATGTGGAATAATTTATACAAGGTAGTAAGCTAAACTGTGATGAGCAATACCAGCGACAGTTTGGAAGCACGATAGTTAATAGGATTTGGAGTGTTCATGTATCCAGCATCATTCAAAAGCAAAGTTAAACACCTTTCTTTAGCACTTTTTACAGCAGGCATGTTAAGTGCTTGCTCAGAAGCTCCACAGCAACAAGCAGGATTTGGTATGCAACCTGCTCAAGTCAGTGTGACTCATGTTTCAACACAAAGCGTACCGTTTAAAATTGAATTACCAGCGACACTTCTTGGCGACAAAGAAGTTGAAATACGTGCTCGAGTGTCAGGACTGATTGAATCCAGAAACTTTGATGAGGGACAATACGTAAAAGCGGGACATTCTCTATTCACCATCGAATTAAAGCCATTCGAGCTGGAACTTGAAAAAGCACAAGCTGAACTCCATGCTGCAGAAGCAAACGTGGCACAAGCGAAACGCGAAAGAGATAGATTAGAAAAACTTAAAGATGAGCGTTCAGTCTCTAAGCGCGATTTCGATAATGCCGTTTCAGCTTACGATATTTCACTTGCTAATTTAGAGTCTGCAAAAGTGGCTTTAAACGAAGCCAAACTTGACCTTGAATACGCACAAGTAAAAGCGCCAGTGTCAGGCATTATCGGTCGTGAAAAAGAATCTCAAGGTAGTTACATCTCTGGTCCAACCGTACTTCTTACAGAACTGACAGACACCAGTTTTATGAGAGCACGCTTTGGTTTCTCAGAGCGAGAGCAGCTAGCAATGCGAAAAGATGTTGAACTTGGTACGTTAACCCTGCCAAAAAATAACGAGTTTGACGCCACCATCATTTTGCAAGATGGCTCCACCTACTCTGAGCAAGGTAAAGTTAACTTCTCAGATGTCAGAGTGAACCGTTTTACCGGTACTTCAGAACTGCAAGCTCGTATTGCCAACCCAAAAGGTGAATTAAGACCTGGGCAATTTGTGCGTGTGCAACTGAGTGGTGCAGTTAGAAACCAAGCAATCGTGGTGCCGCAACGTGCTGTTTTAGATAATGGAACGGGTAAATTCGTCTATATCGCAGCAGATAATGAGCAAGGGATGAAAGTGGCTCTACCTGCACCGGTTGAGGTTGGCGAGTGGGTGCAACTAGATGGTCAAAATATGTGGGTTATTCGCTCAGGACTGCAACCAAATCAACCTGTAATTGTTGAAGGTATGGCTCGTATATTCTTCCCCGGCATGCCAGTTAATGTAGCGGCTAAAGGAGAATAAGCCCTATGTTCTCTAAATATTTTATCGATAGGCCTATTTTTGCCTTTGTGATCTCAATTGTGATAGTACTGGCAGGCCTCGCGGCAATGCGTACTTTGCCTGTTGCACAATACCCTGAAATCTCACCGCCTCAAGTTCAAGTTACGGCGGTATATCCTGGTGCATCTGCCGATGTGCTAGAGCAAACTGTTGCAGCCCCGATAGAAAATGCCATCACAGGTGTTGAAGGCATGATGTATATGGAGTCAATCAGCAGCAGTGCCGGTGCAACAACCATCACAGTGACATTTGAAATTGGCACTGACGTTGACCAAGCAGCTGTTGATGTCAATAACAGAGTAAAGCAAGTCGAGGCTCGATTACCTGAAGAAACAAGGCGTCAAGGTGTCGTTGTAGCCAAAGGGTCATCCAGCTTCTTGCAAGTTCATGCTTTCTACTCTCCAGACAACAGCCGTTCAAGCTTATGGACATCAAACTATGTCACCATGAATATCTTAGATAACATTAAACGTATTCCTGGTACGACCAATGTTCAAATATTTGGTGCCCGTGATTATGCAATGCGAATTTGGCTCAGACCTGATCTTATGAGCCAATTAAAGGTCACGGTAGAGGAAGTCACAAGTGCGATTCGTGAACAAAACTCACAATATGCCGCAGGAAGCATTGGTGCAACCCCTACATCTGCAAGTCCTCAAGAGCTAGTATACAGTGTCACTGCACAAGGGCGATTATCTACGCCTGAAGAGTTTGACAACATCATTATTCGCGCAAACGCCGATGGCTCTTCTTTAAGACTTAAAGACATCGCTCGCGTTGAACTCGGTTCAAAAGATTATAACTTCAACGGTACGATCAACGGTAAAGATGCTGTTCTGCTTGGCATATTCTTGCAGCCAGGTGCCAATGCGCTAGACGTAGCCAATGAAGTTGAAAACGAGATTGACAAACTCAAGTCACAGTTTCCACAAGGTCTTGCGCATATCAACTCGTATGACACAACGCGTTTTGTAGAAGTATCCATTCGTGAAGTGTTGATCACTTTAGTAGAAGCCATGGTGTTGGTATTCTTGGTGGTATACCTGTTTTTACAAAACTGGCGCGCAACCTTAATTCCAACCCTTGCAGTGCCGGTGTCCTTACTTGGGACTTTTGCAGGGCTTTACATGCTCGGTTATTCAATCAATACCCTCACCTTATTTGGTATGGTGCTTTCAATAGGTATCGTTGTCGATGACGCCATTGTTGTACTCGAAAACGTAGAGCGTATTATGCATGAACAACGAGTGAGTGCCCGTGAAGCCGCTTACAAAGCAATGGAAGAAGTCAGTGGCCCGGTTGTTGCTATTGTATTGGTGCTTTGTTCTGTATTTATTCCTATCGCCTTTTTAGGTGGCTTAACAGGTGAGCTATTCAGACAATTTGCCATCACTATTTCAATTTCTGTGAGCTTGTCGGGTGTTGTCGCTTTAACCATGACGCCAGCACTGTGCGTTTTAATCTTAAAACATGAAGACAAGCAAACCGCCCGCTTTTTCTTGTGGTTTAATAATTGGTTCACGCGCATCACTGGAAAATATGTCGGCTCAGTGAGCTTTATGATACGCCGTGGTGCGCTAGGTTTTGTGCTCATGTCAGCAATGGTAGGCACAACCCTGTTTATGTGGGAAAAAACACCAGGTTCACTGGTACCAGATGAAGACCAAGGCTTTTACATCAGTGCAGTATTCTTGCCAGATGGCACTTCGTTAGAGCGCACAACTGAGGTCACCAAACAAGTTATTGAAGCAGCTCAGTCAAACCCTGCAAACGAGAACGTTGTTGCCTTTACCGGTTTCGATTTCTTGGGGGGTGGTTACAAAAATAATGCAGCAACTCTATTCATTACCCAAAAACACTGGGATGAGCGCGAAGTAGATACAAAATCACTTGTTGGCGAGCTCTTTATGAAAACCGCGCATATCAAAGAAGCGCTCGTGCTTGCGTTTAACCCTCCAGCTATCTTCGGGTTAGGCTCTACAGGTGGCTTTGAGTTTTATCTACAAAATAAAACTGGCGCAGATCCTGAGAAATTAAAACAGGGTATGCAATTGATGATGAACGCAGCTCAGCAGAGTCCTATCTTAGGTGGGTTACAAACTCTGTGGCGTCCCGATGCACCTCAACTCCAAGTACATATGGACAGAGAGCAAGCCAGAGCAATGGGCGTCAATATCAACTCAGCGTTTAACGCCCTTGCTGCAAATTTAGGTAATTACTATGTAAATGACTTCAACAAGTTTGGTCGTTCATGGCAGGTAATTATGTCTGCAGAAGCACAATTTAGAATGTCACCTCAGGATGTTGGTCGCATCTATGTGAAAAACAACCAAGGTGATATGGTGCCCATATCTGCTTTCACCGATATTGAGTTCTCACGTGGGCCTGAAAGTTTGCACCGTTATAACAATTTATCGGCTGTAAAATTAATGGGTAACGCAGCGCCAGGGTATAGCTCGGGTCAAGCAATTGCAGAGATTGAGAGAATTGCCGCTGAAGTTCTACCGCCTGATATGACGTTCGAATGGACAGCATCAGCATTCCAAGAAAAGCGTAGCTCTGGCACAACGGGGCTTGCATTAGGCCTTGCCGTTGTTATGGTATTTTTGATACTCGCCGCTTTGTATGAGCGTTGGTCATTACCTATCTCTGTGCTACTCGCTCTGCCGTTTGGTACCTTCGGTGCTTTAGTATCAATATGGATTGCGGGTCTCACCAATGACGTATATTTTCAAATTGGTCTTGTCACGCTACTGGGCCTTGCAAGTAAAAATGCCATTTTGATTGTTGAATATGCATTAATGAAACACCAACAGGGTTGGAGTGCTAGCGCTGCTGCATTGGAAGCCGCAAGGTTAAGGTTCCGCCCTATCATCATGACGTCACTTGCATTTATTCTGGGCGTGGTACCTTTGGTATTAAGCTCAGGTGCAGGCGCAGGGGCGAGACACAGTGTTGGTACAGGCGTGATGGGTGGCATGATGGCGGCCACTTTCTTAGCTGTATTCTTTGTACCGTTATTCTTTTACTGGTTAACAACTAGGAAGTTTACGGAAAAGCGTTCAAAGAAAGACCTAGCAAAAGAAATAGCCGAGCATCATAAAAAAGATCACACTGAAACTCAGGAAGATCTCGCTTAACCTTTGCGGTAAACGCCAGCTCTCTGGCGTTTACCGCTGCACTGCACTTCGCGGTTACAAATCATAACAAGGTTTTGGCTGTAAAAGCACCAGACTATTATGTTATTATTTGCAATTATTTTCTTTCAAAGGCTAAATCTTTGCGCTTATTTGTTGCTCTCGCACTTACTTTAGTAGTTAACTTCCCCGTATTCAGTAGTACACACAGCACATGGCAGCAAACCTATGATGTCCTTCGTGCACAAGATACACATACTGCGTTCGAATTTTTAGCTCAGCAAGTCAAAGCCACTGAACCCAGTGCTAAACGGGTATACATAGGTGCGACACTTGCGAGGACCGCCCTAGCGCTCAAAAAGCAGGCCTCGTTGAATACACTTATCAGCTATAAAAAAAATGACTATGACCTTATTTTACAACAGTTAGTCGCTGCTTTGCTGAGTGCACATAACAATGAATATGAGCAAACGATGCAAGCCTTTAAAAAAGCAATTACGCTGGCATATACCGCTAACGACCCTGCACTGACTGCAACCGTTGAGTTGTTTTATATTAATGCCAAAATAACTCTGGCTAATTACATCCAACTTGAGCGCCATATTAAAGAAGTGGAACGTAATGCAAATACATTGAGCAAACCTTTTTGGGGTTTAAACTCACTACACAATGCAAAAGCGTTAAATGCAAATTTTTTAGGGGATCATGCCCAAGCCATTGAAATGTATAAACAGGCTATTGCTAACTCTAAATATGAAGGCAATAGAGCCCCCTACTACAATAATTTGGCTCTCACTTATTTAGAGGTTGGCAATTACACCGATGCCACTAAATATCTCAAAAAATCTTTGCACTTGAGAAAAGTACAAAACAATGAATTCAAAGTTGCATTAACCATGCTCAACCTTGGTATTGTTGCCAACAAAGCGAAGGACTTTGACGCCGCATTAAAGTGGCTTAATCAAGCTCATGAGTATTATGTAAAATTCGACAATCCATACCGCCAAGCATACACCTTAGTACAAAAAGCAAAAGTTTATGCCAATCTAAAAAACATAGACCTTGCTACCAGCGCCCTTGACCGCGCGCTGTCTAAAATTAGTTTAACCAATAATATTAATTTAATTACCGATATTAGACTACAAGCTGCCGAAAATATGCGTGCGCTTGGTCAGTATGATAAAGCGATTGTTCAAGCCCAAATTGCTCATGATTTATCGAGCAATGTCAGCGACAAAACACACCTAATACACAGCTTGGAGCTACTTTCCGATCTCTACGCGCGTGAATCAAATTATCAACAAGCCTACCTGCTACAGAGTCAGTTAGTAGCACAAAAAGACCAGTTCAATTCACAGAAAACGATGCAAGCCATGATTGAGCTTGAATCAGAGCTAGAAGTGACCGCTCAACAATTGGAAAACATACGTTTAGAGAAACATAATAATCAACAACTTGCCCATATCTCTGCTTTAGAAGAAAGGCAACAATTCCAAGCTATTATTATTCTTTTCTCACTTTTACTGTTATTCATAAGCTTACGTGGCTACTCCAAACATAAGTACAGAGCTCAGCACGATAACTTAACAGGCGCGCTTACACGCAGTACTTTTCTAAATGTAGTTGCTCGCTCAGCTATTCCTGCAATTGGTAAAAAGCATTGCCTAGTCTTGTTCGATTTAGACCATTTCAAACAAGTCAATGATGTACACGGCCACCCAACAGGTGATATCGCTTTAAAACACACGGCAACACTTGCGAAGCAATTTTTTGGTAAAAATGCGCTTTTATCCCGCTTTGGCGGTGAAGAGTTCATGTTATTCTTACCAAACTTGGTGAGTTCAAATAAAGATGATGTTGTAGAGAAATTTAGAATTAAGTTGAGTGAATCTACAATTATCTCAGAGTCTGGAGAAGCGATTAATATCACCGCCAGCTTTTCAACCTATTATTACCAAACATCGCCTGATAGCCTTGATAAAATCTACAGCAAGTTAGATGTTGCACTTTATCAAGCGAAAAAGTCAGGCAGAAACCGCGTTGTTTGTGCAGTTTAATCAAAATATTTTTAAAAGAAGTGTGGCTGAGTTCAGGGTTAAACTCAGCCAAAGCATTTGGCATTAAAGCCCAAATACAACCTTCTCACTTTTCAACATTCTACTACTCAGCAAGCTAAAAACAGCAAACAGGGCAAGTGTACTTGCAGACGACAAAAGTACTTGCATTAAAGGTAATTCATTCCCTTTTATCACTTCAATCATTGCATATTGCTGAGCGGCGATCGGTGCCCATTGCACGTATTCAGTCGCAATATCATAAGTTGTCATCATGCTCAGACCAATTGGTACAAACAGAACAAAAGCAACATAAGACTGTGCTTCTTTGAAAGACTTAGCCATAAAAGAGACGAAGACCAATAAGCTTGCAGACATCAAAGCAATTGGGAGTCCAATCAGCGTACAAAATAGAATAAACATCAAATCCAAGTTAATACTAAAACCAAGTTGCTCCCAAGGCACCATGCCATAGGCAAATTTTGAAACGACCAGTACTAAAATCAAGCCAACCATAGAATAAGTGGCGATGGCTGCGACTTTAGCAAGGACAAGTTGTGTGCTGCTGATCGGATGGCTCAAAAGTAGCGCCAGAGAGTTTCTCTCCCTCTCACCTGCACTGGTATCAATGGCTAAATTCATCGCTGAGTAAAACAGTGCAATAATGATAGACAAGGTCGCAATCCCAAGGAACATCCCACCTTTAGAGTCAGGTGTTGCTTGATCCTGCGTCTGCACATTCACAGCACGCATGATGCTCGGATCAATGCCACGGCTGATAAGTCTTAATCCCGCAACTTCTGAGTTGTATCGAGCAAGCGACATTTCTAAACGGCGTACAGACTTAATCAACTTATTGTCAGACTTATCTGCCACAATCGTAACGAGCGCACTACGCCCTTGAGACATATCTTGTGCATAATCAGTATCAATGATCAAGCGAATGGCTTTCACACTCGACTTTTCACTATGACTAATGTCATGCCCTTCTAAAAAGCGTACAAGGTTTGGTGCCGCTTGTGGGTTCTCAATGGTAATTTCAAGTGCGTCAGGAGAACTAAGTTGTTTAAGTAAAATAGTAAACAGCAAACACATGACGATGGGCGCACCAATCGCATAATATAATCCAGCCATGACGGAACGTTTGTCACGGCTCGCGTCTAGCATCTCTTTTTTATATAAAACTTGAACAAGCCTCATCATGCAGCAAGTCCCTCATCTGAACCAATTAATGTAATGAACGCTTCTTCTAAAGTCTCTTTTTGTGTTTGTTCACATAATGCTTGAGGTGACCCTTCTGCAACGACTTTACCATTTGTCATTACAACAACATGATCGCAAAGCGCTGCAACTTCCTGCATAACATGACTAGAAAATAACACACAATGTCCTTGCTCTTTGAGCATCAGTAAAAGGTCACGTAAAATGCGCGTACTCATCACATCCAGCCCTCGCGTCGGTTCATCGAGAATAATATTTGTGGGCTGATGCACAATGGCTTGTGCTAATGCCGTTTTCATTCTCTGACCTTGAGAAAAGCCTTTACACTTTCTATCAGCGATATCTGTCATTTGTAGCTTTTCAAGCACGCTTTGTGTTGCCACTTGTGCTGATTGCTTATCCATGCCACTGAGCTCTGCAAAAAATTGCACATACTCTCTGGGCGTTAAACGCTCATATAGACCACATGGGTCCGGAAACAACCCGAGTTGTTGTTTGGCACGCATTGAGTCTTTTACAACATCTATATCATCTATTTTGGCAAAGCCGCTATCTGCTTGAAGCAAACCAAAAATCGTGCGCAAACACGTCGTTTTTCCTGCACCATTTGGGCCTAATAAACCTGTGATTTTGCCATCTTCAGCTTTAAAGCTGAGCTTATCCAGTGCCTGTACTGAGCCTATTTTTTTCTCTAATTCGATTACTTCAATCATTTTTTTGCTCTGTTTCCTGATGGGCCACAGGTCCATTTATATTCATAAAATACTGCTTAAGGTTGTCTTTATCGAGACAATCTGTGTCTAAGTCAGAAAACGTCAGAGAATCAATAAACTGACCAATGACTTTGTTTGCACATGTCTGTGCGGCAACACCGTGAGTCGCTGATGGTGAGACTAAGTGTTTTGCATTGCTAAAGCTAACCATTGCAAGATCTGCCCAGCTTGGCGGAGTAGCAGGGTCAAGGCCACCAGATAAAAGTAGTACTGGAATATCTGTTTTGACTGGCTTGTAGAAATCGTGTTCAACGGGTTCAACATCCCATATTGGACAGACTGTATCTAGAGATTCAATCATCATCTTACCAAAATATGATTGACCAAACTGCTTTCTGTCAGCTTCAGTTAAATTCGGCCAGTCTTCTCCACACGTAATGGCACTATGCATCCCCATTGCGATACTGCCTAGAGTTTGTTCATTACCTAACAAACCGGCTAACGGGCTATAGTTACCTTTTACAGCTGAATCTATTACCAAAGGGATCAATGAACGTGTAGTGTGACCATAAAGAGCCATTCTCACTGCACCACGTAATTTGCTTTCAGTAAGTACTAATGGAATTTCTTTAAAAGTACGAGGGTGTCTGATTGTGACGGTAATTGGCGTTTTCCTCAATTCCTCCAATAATTTCTGGTAATCATCGGCCAAGGAAGGATATTGCGATAAACACGCTTGTTCTGCCATGCAATCAAGAAACACTTCATTTAATGCATTATCAATCGCATCACCAATTGCCACTAAACTCTGTTGCATGGGAACAACCCCATCTAAAGTTGCGCTTGCCACAGAGCTTGGATATTGACGCAAATATTCTTGTGCAATACGAGTGCCATAAGATGCGCCGTATAAGTGGAGTTTTTCATAGCCAAGAGCGAGCCTAACGGCTTCAAAATCACTTGCAGCAGCCACAGTAGTAAAATAAGAGAGATCTATACCAAGCTGCTCTTTACAGGTACCTGTTTCTTCTTTTGTAAAAGCGACAAATGATAAAGCTTGGTCATTAAACTTAAATTGCTCTTCAATCGTGCCACTATCACATTGCAACAACTGAGATTTACCAGTGCCCCGCTGATCGACAAGGATAATGTCTCGGCTCTCTCTAGCGTATTTCAAGTTACGAGCAAAAATAGCAGCGACTTCTATCGCTGATTGGCCAGGCCCACCAGCAAAAGCCAATACAGCTTCTTTTGGATGCATATTTTTAATTGCGGGGATCACCGCAAAGTGAATATCAATATTGTTAGCCGATGGCTTTTTTGAAAGCGGCTGACTAACCGAGCCACACATAAGGCGATCTTCTAAGCCTTCCACATAGCACGCTTCAAGGGCAGTGTTTTGCTGCGCGTAGGATATACCAGAATAGGCAATGGCAAGGGACGTTAAACTAGTACTTAATAGCTTAACTAGTTGATTGCCGAATAAATTCATTACTGTTTTTCCTTTTTTAAATCAGCAAAGTTTTGTTTTTTATTAATATTCTCTTGATCTCACTGTGTAGCATAGTGAGCCGTTAGAATAGATGTAGCATATTGGCAAGTCAACATTAGATGTATTCAGATTAGTTACAAATAGAGAAATGAGATCAGGTAGGGTACAAAATATGTGCTACACAAGTAATATTCAATATTATTACTAAAACACCTAAAAGGCCCGTGCCAACAATAAGAAATTATAATTTTGCGTTTATTTTATTATAAAAAAGGCCAGCAATCGCTGGCCTTTTTAATTATTTCTTACGTTTCTTCTCTTCTTCAACCCACTTGCCTTGAACAAAAGTTGCTTTCCAGCCAGTGGCTTTGCCTTCAACTTCTGTCATCACATATTGAGTTTTTGTTTTACGTGAATATCTCACGACAGCCAAATTACCATCACTATCTTTTTCAGGGGCATCAGCTAAATAATAAAACTTAGGAGAAATTCTCTCTCTAAATCTTTTCAACTCGGCAACTTTAGGTGCACGCGTTTCTCTCGACTTAGGGAACGTATGTGCTGCCAAGAAAATACCTGAAGCACCATCACGAAGAACAAAGTGTGCATCGGACTTTTCACACTCAAGCTCTGGCAATGGAACTGGATCTTCTTTAGGAGGAGCTGGCTCACCACTTTTCAGTAATTTACGTGTATTCTTACAGTCTTCTTTCGTACAACCAAAATACTTGCCAAATCGGCCCGATTTAAGTTGCATGTCTGCACCACACTTATCACACTCAATTACTGGACCATCGTAGCCTTTAATCTTGAATGTGCCTTCCTCGACTACATACCCTCCACATGCAGGGTTGTTGCCGCACACATGGATTTTACGAGTCTCATCGATGAGGTAGGAATCCATCGCAGTTTCGCAGATTGGACAACGCTTTTTCTGTCTTAAACTTTCAGTCTCAGCATCTTCAACATCGGCATCGATTGCTTCATCACCTGATATCAGGTTCATGGTTGTTGTGCAGCGCTCTTTAGGTGGCAAGCTATAACCTGTACACCCTAAGAACACACCTGTTGAAGCTGTACGAATGCCCATTTTTCTGCCACAGGTAGTACAGTCAATGTCTGTCTCAACCATGACATTTTGACGCATACCGCCTTCTGCTTCATCTTGCCCTGCTAATTCTAGCTGGCTCGAGAAGTCTGCATAAAACTTATCAAGTACTTGTGTCCACTCTCGTTCGCCTTCAGCAATGTCATCAAGTCGACCTTCCATTTTTGCAGTAAAGTCAAAGTTCATCAAATCGTTAAAGTTTTCAACTAAACGATCAGTGACAATTTCACCCATCTTTTCTGCAAAGAATCGTCTATTTTCAACACGTACATAGCCGCGTTCTTGAATCGTTGAAATAATTGCCGCATAAGTAGAAGGACGACCAATTCCTCGTTTTTCAAGCTCTTTAACTAAACTCGCTTCACTGAATCTTGCCGGTGGCTTGGTGAAGTGTTGCTTTGGATCAAGTGCAACAAGGTCAACGCTGTCACCAACAGCCACTGCTGGCAATGCCTGTTCTTCTTCGCTCTTCTTACGAACAGCAGGTTGTACCTTTGTCCAACCATCAAATCTAAGTACACGACCGCGTGCTTTGAGCGTGTAGTCATTAGCACCTAATGTAATATTGGTTAGGTCATATTCCGCTGGAGTCATCTGACAAGCAACAAACTGACGCCAAATCAATTCATATAGCTTTTTAGCGTCTGCGTCGACGCCTTCAACATGACCGGACAATACGTTAACATCTGAAGGACGAATTGCTTCGTGCGCTTCTTGTGCATTGTCTTTAGCACTGTACTTTATTGGTGCTTTAGGCAAATACTTGTCGCCAAAATTGCCCTGAATATAATCACGACACATTTCGACAGCGTCATTAGACAAGTTTGTTGAATCTGTACGCATATAAGTAATGTAGCCAGCTTCGTATAAGCGCTGTGCTAACATCATGGTTTTCTTTACGCCATAACCTAATCGCGTACTTGCTGCTTGCTGCATTGTAGAAGTAATAAAAGGTGCACTCGGCTTACTCTTACTCGGCTTTTCTTCTACTTTGACAACAGACAGGCTCGCTTTTTCAATTTCAGAAACTGCTTTAAGCGCTTCTTGCTCGTTTACCGGCTTAAACGCTTGGCCTTGATATTTGGTAACAGCAAATCTTACATCCGTTGTTGCCAGCTTAGTGTCCGCGTGGATATCCCAAAACTCTTCGGGTATAAAAGCCTTGATCTCACGTTCGCGCTCAACCAACAAACGGACAGCAACCGACTGTACTCGACCTGCCGACAAGCCTCTTGCCACTTTTTGCCAGAGTAAAGGAGAAACCATGAAGCCAACAACACGGTCTAAGAAACGACGTGCTTGTTGAGCATAGACCATGTCTGTATTAAGTTGCCCTGGCGCTTCAAACGCCTGTTGGATAGCATTTTTTGTTATCTCATTAAATACTACACGCTTATACTTAGACGCATCGCCACCGATAATTTCTTCAAGGTGCCATGCTATTGCCTCTCCCTCTCTATCCAAATCGGTTGCGAGATAGATATGATCAGCATCTTGAGCGAGCTTAGTTAGCTCTTGAACAACCTTTTCCTTACCGGGTAGCACTTCATAATGCGGCTCCCAACCTTTTTCTGGGTCAATACCCATTCTTGCAACTAAATTAGCGTAGTCCTTTTGTTTGCGATATGCCGCCTTTTCTTCTGGTGACATTTTTCGTACTTCAGCCGGAGATTTTGTTGCAACCCCTTTGGTTTTTCCTGCCCCTGACGTCGGTAGATCACGAACATGACCCACACTGGATTTCACAATGTAGTCTTTTCCCAAATACTTATTAATAGTTTTGGCCTTTGCGGGAGACTCTACGATTACTAGCGATTTGCCCATATCTGCCTATTTTGACTAATTCTGTCTGTTGTGCCCCATTGGGCGTTATTATTTATAGGTATATCCACAAACACCTATTGTTACAAGCTTTTCATTCTAACTTTTATCTGAACAGCGATTTATTAAGCAACTATTGTTGCTATTTTAAACAACCGTAACTCTGAACGTGTTAAAAAGGCGAATATAGCGGATATGCGAGGAAATTCAAGCGTTAATAAAAAAGGGCCCTAAAAAAGGCCCTTTTCGTTAGACATATTAACCGTCATCTCTGATAATTATCGACTTGGTTCTTGTAATCGTTTCACTATCCTCGAAGGGCCCTGGTATTTCAAAAGTGATTATCAAATTACCTGTATCCCGACTGTTAGAAGTTGTTTCTTGTGAGATTTCTACCACCGCTTTACCGCGTTCAAACCCTCCGCTAGTGTATATAGTGCTAGTCAACTCTCGGATATTAACAACACCATTGGTTGTGCCAATGCTTATCTCTGTACCTGCTGGTAGTGAGTTGCCAAATAAATCTGAATAATAAATTTCAACTTCAACTCTATCAGCGTCATTTGGATCGTTTCCAAGCGTTACGCTTTCAATATCACAGTAGTTGGCATTTTCAGTATCTTCTAAACCGTCGAACCCATTTACAAGCTGTTCAGCGCCGTTGACTATATTAGTGCAATCAGCTCCATTGATTTGAGACTTGTTGACCACAAAGCGAGCATATACAACATCACTGGAAGCAATCAATTCAAACTGCCTTCTTATATCAACCAAATCTTTTGTGCATTGTCCTGCATCTTCAGCATCCTTTCCACAAAGTAACCCATTGTAGATACCATCAGCTACATCATAAAGTCCGTTATTATTACCGTCGATAAACACTTCATTATGACCGCCGTCACTATTTGCGGGCTCGCAGGGGTCGTCTGCTTCATCGCCTCCACAATCTTTAGGGTCAAAAACATTGTCTTGGTTAAAGTCGATAAAAGCTTCCGCTAAATCATCATTACGAGGTTGAAATTCTCCGATATCAAAAATACCATTACGTCTTTCAACACCACCGCTTGATGGTTTATCATGAAAGTTCTCTTGACCTTTTGCAGTTGCTAAAATTGAAACTCTTGCGCCTCTTACAATGGTTCTTCCATTCACTGAAGTTGGGTAATCACCGATACATGGAACAGGTTCACCCTTGTATGTGTCGCACACATCTCCAATACGGTTTTGCCATTTAGGGTCCGTGAAAGGTAAACTACCTTGAGAACGCCATTGCACTCGGCAAACGCCATTTACAGCAGAACATTCATAGGTATTGCCGCTACCTGAGCCATCGATATTACCGATAATCCCTGCTTCTGACTGTACGTTTGCAACTAAATTATTTGCTGTGAGCTGGTTAAATTGATCGCCAAAATAAACAAAAATGTCTACATCTACGCCAGAGTAGCCTTGAGCATTAAGAATTGTTCCCGCTGGAGCGGCACCAAAACTATCTTGATCTGGAACACCTGAAGATAAAACAACGCCAGAAGACACCGCATTTACCTGCTCATCTGCAGGAATAAGCGTGAAGCTAGTGATCCCATCAGGTAAATCACAAAATTCTAGGCTGGAGTCTGCTGTACATTGATCAATCTTAGATTGCCAACATGTTGGAAATGAGCTGCTCAGTGCGGCTTGTGCAATCTGTTCATCTGATAAATAACACGCCTCAACAACTAAATCCCCAGGAACAACACCGCCCTTAATTATCGTGACTGCCTCACCTTCACCCGTCGTATTACCACGATAACTGGTTAATGATGCAGCACCTGACAAATCAGCTAACCTGAATTCGATTTGCTTTTGTTGCATCGGGTTGCCATCTGTATCTACCAATAAAAACTTGACTTCAGATGTTACAGGTACGCCGCTTGTGCTTGGAGGAATACCAATAAATGATTCACTTGCCCCTAAAAATTGAATTGCTTGTACGGGCGCATCATTAATGAAAAAGTCAAACTCAGCAGGGTCTGCAGATGCAATACTTGCAGTGATAGTTTCATTGCCATTACAACCAGTGGTTCGGTATGTAGACGTTGCGACCCCTTCTTTCGTTCTGACCGTCGCATCAATAGATGCCAAATTGGGGTCTTCATTTACGCATACTGATGAAAAACCTACATCAACTGGTTGTGTGTAAAGTGCACCTTCCGAGAAATCCCCTTCAACTGTAGATACTCGGGCAGTTATAATGAAACTGTCACCCGAGTCTAACTCAGGTAAAGGCTGTGTATCAGGCGTATCTGAAGCCTTTAAAGTTGCTGTAAGTTGCAAATAGAGATCATCAACACCTACGCTGAAATTACGAAAACCTGTACTGCCGTTAAACGTCACTGTCACTGTGCCAGCACCGTCAACATCTCCAGGTTGTAATTTAAGTAAAGCTACACCTTTTTTATCGGTGAGAGCACGACCTGTGCTTGGTAGTACCTGTCCTTTATCACTTTGAACTTCAACAATTTGTTCATTTGGTTCAGTCGCATCACCATTGAGTCGTGTAATGGCAACAAATAACTCGGGTAATTCACTTGAACGAATATTTGTAACTGTCTGGCACCCACCATTTATAGGGTTTAACGTTTCAGTATCTCGGTTGTCATCCCAACCATCATTACATCCTGTCAGTAGCTGAATATCAAAAGCATAATCACCATCAAATACAATTGCATCGCCCTCTGAATGGAAGATTGAGTAATCCGAAAAAGAGCTTGGCTCAAGTTCGCCAGCTCTTGCATAACCTGCTCGGATACGACCTAGACCACTTGTCGTGGTAGCAAAAAGCTTGGTTTGAGCTTCACCATTCTCGTTTAACTCAGCTGTACTTACTGGAAGTGTGCCTTCTGAAGTAGTCTCAAAGAATACAACGCCTGTAGTTGCCGGTGTGCCATTAATGATAACACGCGCTGTAACAGTTGCACTTTTACCCTGAGCGATGGTGTTATCAGCAGTCACCGGATTTTTTGTAACATCGTCAATGATACTGACAATTTGAATTTGCGTATCTCCATTACCCAATGTCCAAATAGGAGCTTCCGCCTCTACCTGCTCATTTGTACTTTCTTTTATATAGGTAGCAACGACAGTATCTGCACCCTCTTCATCGTTAGGTAGAATATCGACAGAAGCCATACCATTTTCATCTGTAAAATCGATACCATCTGGTGGAGAAGTTTGAATCTTACTTAATTTCGACGAGATGGTGACTTCACCAACAGAAACGGGCTCACCATTATTTGTCAATGTTACAACTACTCGGCCATTTTTTGATTCACTCAAAGGGTTGGCTTCATTGATAGTCGCTCCGCTTTGGTCTTGAACTGTGATGCTCATCTGCAAACCGCCATCGCCGGTACTTGTAAAAGTAAATGGCTGGGTAAGTGATAAACTGTCAGATACATTATAGGTAGCTGTAAGTGTGCCAGAACCAGCAATATTATTATCAGTAATTGTTGCTGTCGCCTGACCACCCTCATTGGTTGTAAGTATATTTTCGGATGTCAGCACCGCTTTATCATCGATACTCCAAGTGATTTGCTGATCGGCTAATGGATTGCCGTTAAGTGTGAGTGAAGCCACAATAGAAATGGGAGAGCCCAACGATAAGTTATTCGTTACTTCACCCTGAGCATTTTGCCCAACCAGCTCTAGAACATAAGTTTCCTCTCCAAAAAACTCATTACCATCTGAGTCAAACGCTAGCCTAGATGTTGTTTCATCATAAGTCGCTGTTATTTCTCCCGCACCGGTAGACTTAGTAGCCTTAACACTTGTACTTGCTTGACCGTTTGCATCAGTCACAATTCTACCATTACTCGCTGAAAACAAGAGCTCGTCAAAGGTAAAAGTAATAATCTTACCTTCTATCGGTACACCATTATTCGTTAAAGTCGCCATAATGGTTGCATCAGCATCACCTGCAAGTGGATTTTGCGTATTAATATCTGCACCGCTAGCATCTTTAAACGTTAACGCAATCTGCACACCGCCATCACCCATAGCGGCATACTCAATACTTTTCGTCACAGTTTGGTTTTCAATATCAAATGAAGCCGTAATAGTCCCCGCACCTTGATTGCTATTGGCAACAATACCAACAACAGCAACACCGTCACTATTCGTTAAAGCTGAGGACGCACCATTAAAGTCAGAGAATTCATCACCAACAAATTTAACTAACCTGTCAGCTTGTACCTCGCCATCTTTAGTTACTTTTGCTTGAATTTGAATTGGGTTAGAAACACTTAGTTCGGAAGAACCACTTTGAGAATTAAGAGTCAATGCTAATGCATAGTCATCTGAGTCAGTACCACCATCTCCGGAGGAGTTTTTTTCAATTGAACCTCCACCACCACAGGCTGTCAGAAGGAATATCATAAATATGGTGCTAAACCAACGTATTGAAAACATCCGCAGTTCTCCCTCGCACAATTTAAAATTAGAGTTATTTGCACAATGTTAACTCAAATTTGGATTAAAAATCACAATTTTTTCGTAGTAATCGGCAATTTTTTTTGTTCATTTTGAGCCATCCTGTTAGGCTATAACCATTTTAACAACAAGAAGTTTTAGGGCGTCTCCAAAACAATGACTGATAATAATAAATTTAGCCTGACAACACGCATCATGATTGCCATGATTGCGGGTATTGGTGTCGGTGTGATATTGCAACAAATTCTGGCAGGTGAGCCTGAGTTTTTAATCCCATTAGGATTTGCAGACTTTCCTGTGAGAGGTTTTTTTGTCGATGGATTATTCCACGTCGGTGGGCAAATATTCATTGCGAGCTTAAAAATGCTGGTCGTTCCACTTGTCTTCATCTCACTTGTGTGCGGTACTTGCAGTTTGAGCGATCCAAAAAAACTCGGTCGTTTAGGTGGTAAATCCATACTACTTTATTTAACAACAACAGCCATCGCAATCACAGTAGCCATTTCTTTGGCTTTGTTAGTGAGCCCAGGCGCTGGCATAGACATGCCAACAACAAGTAGTTTTGACGCAAAAGAAGCCCCTACCCTTGCTCAAGTCATTATTGGCATGTTCCCAACCAACCCAATAGATGCAATGGCGAGCGGTAATATGTTGCAAGTTATTGTATTTGCTTTATTGTTTGGTATCGCAATGGCACTTAGTGGCGAACCGGGTAAGCGCGTTGCTACCGTATTTGAAGATTTAAATACAGTCATTCTTAAATTAGTCACCTTACTTATGAACTTAGCCCCATATGGCGTATTCTGTCTAATGGCTAAGCTGTTTACTGACATTCAAATGGGCTTAATCGTTGAGTTAGGTAAATATTTCTTAGTTGTTGTAGCTGCGCTGTTCTTCCACGCTTTAGTCAATTACACGATTTTACTTAAAACGCTTACCGGATTGAACCCTTTGACTTTCCTTAAGAAAATGAAAGATGCGTGTATGTTCGCTTTCAGTACTTCTAGCTCTAGTGCAACTATGCCAGTAACGCTTGAAACAGCAACTAAAAAGCTCGGTGCAAATAACACGGTAGCTTCTTTCACGGTTCCTTTAGGTGCAACCATAAATATGGATGGCACAGCAATCATGCAAGGCGTTGCAACTGTGTTTATTGCACAAGTATTTGCAGTTGACTTGACTTTGAGTGATTACTTGATGGTTATTTTAACGGCGACGTTGGCCTCTGTCGGTACTGCAGGCGTTCCTGGTGTCGGTCTGATCATGCTGGCAATGGTTTTAAATCAAGTTGGCCTACCCGTTGAAGGCATTGCTATCATCATGGGGGTAGACAGATTATTAGATATGACGCGTACCGCTGTGAATGTAACAGGTGACTGTATGGTCACGTGTGTAGTTGCAAAATCTGAAGGTGAATTAAACCAAACTGTTTTCAACGACCCGAATGCTGCAAAAGAGCTTGAAGAAAACTTAAGCACTTCTAAAGCTTAATTCCTATCGGTGTAGGGGAGCTTATTCAATAAGACTACCCTACACTAACCATTTAAATCCTCAGCATGTTAAATTCACAACTTCATGTAAAATTTTAAGCCACAAAGCGCCTACTTCAGTTACAATCGAGTCAAACGACACAACTGGATTGTAATTTTATGACTTCAAATAAAAAAAATGTTGCTTTTATTGGCCTAGGTGTAATGGGCTTTCCAATGGCTGGACACCTTGCTGAGCAAGGACACAACGTTACTGTTTATAACCGGACCACCAGCAAAGCTGAATCATGGTTAGAAAGCTACTCTGGCCAACTAGCTTTAACACCAGCGCTTGCTGCAGCTGACGCAGATATTGTGTTTATTTGTGTTGGTAATGACGATGACCTACGCGAAGTTACTACCGGCAGTAACGGTGTACTGCAAAGTATGAAGGAGCATACACATTTAGTCGATCACACCACAGCCTCTGCTGACGTTGCTAAAGAACTATATTCTGTATGTCAAAATAAAAACATTGGCTTTATTGACGCGCCTGTTTCTGGTGGCGAAGCTGGTGCAGTTAATGGCCAACTAACCATTATGTGTGGTGGCGATGTTGATATCTACACACAAGTTGAGCCTGTGATGGCTGCTTACGCACGTTTTTCTAAGCTTCTTGGCCATGTTGGCTCTGGACAGATAGCAAAAATGATGAATCAAATTTGCATTGCAGGCGTTGTTCAGGGCCTCGCAGAAGCGCTCCAGTTTGGTCAAAATGCAAATATCGATTGCGAAGCAGTCGTTGAAGTTATTTCTAAAGGGGCTGCAGGCAGTTGGCAGATGGAAAACCGTCATAAAAGCATGCTAGACGACCACTATGAGCATGGCTTTGCTGTTGACTGGATGCGTAAAGACTTATCTATCGCCCTTGATGAGGCCAAAAAGAACGGCTCCACCTTACCCTTAACGGCACTGGTTGACCAATTTTACGCGGATGTGCAAAAAATGGGAGGCAACCGCTGGGATACATCTAGCTTACTAAAGCGTTTAGTTTAAATTTTTTTGGGTGCCACAACGGTGGCACTGTGTCCTCTCTCTATAACCCCCTACTCCATATACTTCATCAAAATGTGTACATTACGTTAAATTTAAACTGACTTGACATAAAATTGACCAAAATGACTGCTATGCTTGAACAATGGAGGGGATTTCACCTCAAAAGCAGTCAGTGGAACATTCACAAGTTCCACATGAAGAACATTAATAAAACTCGTTATATGCACGGAACCTTGCAGCATGGAAAATATTTACAGATACAGTGTTAAATTACTCACAGGTGAAACGCTTTCGTTAAAGTCGTTACAAGGCAGACCTGTTATTTTGGTTAACATAGCCAGCAAATGCAGCTTTACACCACAGCTCACGGCCCTCGAAAAAATGTATCGTAAATACCACAAAAAAGGGTTAGAGATAATCGCTTTTCCTTGTAATCAATTCGGTAAAAATGAACCTTTAGAGAATGAAATGCTTAAAGAGTTTTATCAATCACACTTTAACTTAAGCTTCAAAATCGCTGAAAAAACCTTAGTAAACGGACCAGACGCTCACCCACTATTTAACTACCTTAAATCGCATACTCGAGGTATTGCGCAAAACCGTGCGATAAAGTGGAATTACACAAAGTTTTTAATTGGTACCGATGGTGAGCTATTATCACGTTATGCACCACGCACTAAACCAGAGTCCTTAAAGCAAATCATTGAGGGTCAGTTGCAAGATGAAAGTAGCACTTTTCAGTTCGCAAAAGTATGAACATGCTTTTTTTTCGAAAGCGATCTCAAAATTTAATGGTATTGAGATAGCTTATTTTGAGAACAGTTTAAAACGAGAAACCGTTTTTTTAGCATCTGGCTATGACGCTGTTTGTGTCTTTGTCAATGATGATCTCAATGCTTGTGTGCTAGGTGATTTAGCCGAGCTTGGTATCAAATTTGTTGCTTTGCGGTGTGCTGGATATAACAACGTTGATATCGAATCAGCGCATGCTCTCGGCATACAGGTTGTGCGAGTTCCATCATATAGTCCAGAAGCCGTAGCAGAGCATTGTATGGCACTTATATTGACACTGGCTAGAAAAACTCACAAAGCATATAACCGCGTGCGAGAAGAAAACTTTGATCTCAACGGTTTATTAGGGTTTAACATCCATAATAAAACGGTTGGACTCATTGGCTGTGGTAAAATAGGTCAGTCACTCGTATCAATTTTAAATGGCTTTGGTGCACACACACTTGTTTATGATCCAAATATTGGTGAAGGTTCTTACACACAAGTGTCGTTAGATATGTTGTTAGAACAAAGCGATATCATTTCACTACACTGCCCATTAACTGAAGCAACACATCATTTAATCGATGAGGCAGCATTTGGCAAAATGAAATCCGGTGTGATGCTCATCAATACCAGTCGCGGCGCATTAATTGATACACAGTCCTGCATCACAGCACTTAAATCAAGAAAGATAGGTTATTTGGGTCTCGATGTGTACGAGCAAGAGTCAGAACTTTTTTTCAAAGACCGGAGTGAAGAAATCATTCAAGATGACACTTTTGTCAGGCTTAGCGGATTTCCTAATGTCTTAATCACCGGCCATCAAGGCTTTTTTACTCAAGAGGCGCTAACCGAAATCGCTATGACAACAGTTAAAAATTTATACGCACTCAAAAATAAAACCCATACACCAAACATTGTCTAAAACTAGACAAAAAAAAGCGCAGCCTAGCTGCGCTTTTTCTTTTAAAGACAGTTTATTTATTTACAACAACATTAACGAATACTGCGGTCATTAAGACAGGGCAGATAAAACGTAAGTATTGTGCAAACCAGTAATGTATACCTGAAGCGTTTTCAATCAGTTTATTACCGCGCTTCCACATCCACCCTACAGTAATAAAATAGAAAAGCCCCATTAGTGGCAACTGGTAACGAGTAAATACTGAAATCACTAAGCCAAATAGCCAATCAAAGTTCATAATGATAAGGCTTGAACACACGAAAATGACTAAAGTCACTACCCAAGTTGCATCTTTACGTTTCATTCCGTGATTTTCAACTAAGAAAGATACCGGTATTTCAGTGGATGAAATCGTCGACGTCAAAGAAGCGATAGACATTAAAACAAAAAATGTTAAACCTACCCAAATTCCAATTTGTCCCATACTCGAGAAAAGCTCAGGTAAGATCGCAAAAATGAGTCGCCCTTCACCAGCTAACTTGCCATCTTGAAAAACTTCGACACCGTTTTGCTGCGCTACAAAGATTGCAGGAATAATCAGCAACCCAGCTAAAAATGCCACACCGGTGTCTAACATAGCAACGCTAAATGTCAGTTTTGGAAGATTTTCGTTTGGTTTCAAATACGAGCCGTAAATCATCATACAACCAACACCGAGCGATAAAGAGAAGAAAGCTTGGCCCATTGCCGCAATGATTAAATCTGGGTCTGTTATTTTGCTAAAGTCAGGAACCAAATATGCTCTAAACCCTTCTGATGCACCTTCAAGCGTCGCCATATAAGCAATCAAACAGCATAGTAATAAAAGTAGTAATGGCATTAAGCGGCGCGACCATGTCTCAATACCAGATTTGACCCCTTTCAAAATAATCGCAGCGGTTAGCAGCAACATAAGAGGGGTAAAGATAAAGTTTCTATGCGTAGAATCCCCTGTTAGAAATTGGCTCGCAGCCTCCATACCTAACAAGGATGTAATCGGCTCAATGGAATGCGCGAGCATCCAGCCTGCCACAATTGAGTAGAAGCTCAGCATCACAATTGCGCCAGCCAAACCAATGTAACCGGCCGCAGCCCCTACACTCGACTGTTTTTCTTGCCATGCTTGCTTTAATGCTTTTACTGGATTAGCTTGCGCTTGATGACCGAGGTAAAGCTCAGTGTACAAAGCAGGTAAAGCCAACAAAAAGATAACGATAAAATATGCGAGTAAAAAAGCACCACCACCATGATTAGCAGCTTGTGTTGGGAAACCCCAAATATTACCTAAACCAACAGCAGCACCTGCTGCCGCTAGAACAAAACCAAGTCGGCTTTGAAAACCATCACGTACCTGAGC
This sequence comes from Pseudoalteromonas umbrosa, assembly GCF_030125375.1. Taxonomy (GTDB): domain Bacteria; phylum Pseudomonadota; class Gammaproteobacteria; order Enterobacterales; family Alteromonadaceae; genus Pseudoalteromonas; species Pseudoalteromonas umbrosa. The sequence goes on from NZ_JASJUU010000001.1 coordinate 1,144,136, forward strand.
CATAATTGAACACAAATATAATTATTGTTTTGGCCAGCGATTATACCTTTTCGAGCGAAAAATGCGAGTACAAGAACCCTCATACAGGAACTTACACAGCTTATTAATGAATAAAAAGAAATAATTAAAAGCTCGACCCAGGTTGCTGCAAAAACTCTAGCTCTTCATCTGTTGATACGCGACCCAGAATATCGTTTCTATGAGGGTAACGTCCAAAGCGATCGATGATTTTTTTATGAGCTAATTCAAATTCATAACCAGGTAAGTCTCTGAACAACACCTCTGCCTGACGATGGATCACAGCACTCTCGCTATGCATAAATGGCATATATAAAAAGCCAACTTCTGTATCATTTAATGCCTTATCAAACCCTTTTTCAATCGCTTGCTGTGATAGACTTAATGCTAGCGCGTCACTTGCAAAGGCTTGCGGGGTATCTCGGTACATATTTCTTGGAAATTGATCTAACACGATTATCTCGCACAAAGAGCCAACAGGTGTTTCCCGCCACCTTTCAAGTTCACCGCTATGCGCCATTTTATGGAGAATTGAGAATTGGCTTTTAACTTTTTGATCAAATACCGTTGATTTTTGCCACCAATCTTGCTCAGAGCATGTAATAAACCAAAACTCATAAATATCTTGATACTGCATAAGGGACCCTTAGTGTAAATATTCTCCACTTAGCTAAGCTTGTCACCATAAACATTTTATTGCAACTTTATCATTAATATTTGTTATAGAATTATTTATTATTAGAGGAGGGTTAAAGGGACATAGAGAATATAACTAGCCCCTTTCAATCATAAAAGTTATCAAGCCACCTCAAGCAACTTTTGGTGAATTGCCTGTACAACCGCGTCAGAACTAGATTGTTCTACTAAAAAACACAGGTTATGTCGGCTTGCGCCATGACAAATTAGACGAATATCAAACTCAGATAACACATCAACCAAGCAGTCATCCCCACCCCTTAGCTGAATCTCAGAACCTATCATGGCAACAAGCGTTAGATTATTTTCAACTGACACATGACAAAATTCACCTAGCTCATCAAGACAGCCTTGCTCCAATTCTGGCCTAGAAGCATTTGGCGCATTGTCCAAAGTGAGGGCAACACTGATTTCAGAAGTAGTTACAAGATCAACAGAGATATTATAGCTACTGAGTATGGTGAATATTTTTGCTAAAAAGCCACTAGCTAGAAGCATTTCAGGGCTCTTCAAAGTCAATAAAATTTGATTTTTGCGTTGTGTAACAGCTCTTATCCCAGATTGAGATTGTGTTTCTTTTTCAATCCAAGTTCCACCCTGCTCAGGTGCTTTACTCGAGCCCACAAATACTGAAATACCCTTGCGACTTGCAGGAAGAATAGTTGCTGGGTGCAACACTTTTGCACCGAATGTCGCCATTTCTGCTGCTTCGTCAAAACTCAACCTCGCTATCGGTTTTGCTTTGCTGCATAACCTTGGGTCTGTACTGAAAATACCGACTACGTCGGTCCATATATGTACACTTTTGGCATTAATCGCTTCTGCAATTAACGCGGCACTGTAATCAGAGCCTCCACGGCCAAGCGTGGTCGTTTGCCCATATTTATCGCTACCTATAAAACCCTGAGTGACCACAACGTGATCTTCAAGTAAAGGCTGTAAATGTTCTAAAGCCGCAACTTCTGTTGCAGTAATATCAGGTGTCGCTTTTGAGAAGTTGCTATCCGTTTTTAAAACATCTCTGATATCAAGACGCACCGAACTGACACCTAAATTACGTAGTACTTGAGTGAAAATAAATGATGAAAAACGCTCACCAAAACTCAATACCTCATCGCATTGCTGCTTATTTAATGCCGGTAAAAGCGCTATCTCTTTGAATTCTGTATATGTCTCGTTAAATCCACACTGCAAATCTGCATCTAGTGATACACTGTCTAATATTCGTTGCTGAATTTGCATTACAGCATCAACTAGCAATTCTCGCTGAGCTTCATCTGCTTTTTGTTGTACTAACTCCACTAAATGATTCGTCACGCCTGCACTAGCACTCACTACCACAACTCGCACTTTTGGGTCATCATTAATTATTTGCGCACAACGATGCATAGCTGTGTAGTCGGCAACACTAGTACCACCAAACTTAGCAACTACATACTGGGAATTCATTTTATCTCCTTGTGACAACATTGGTGCTGTCAAAAAATAAGGAGAACTCATTGGCAAGAGGATATAGAAATAAATTGAAAAACCACTGCCAGAAGCTCTCCACCAATAATCGGTGACAGTTCCGAGGATTCAACCCCGTAAACCGAAAAGCAATTGTGACGACCAATCACTTTCCTCGGCGATTACTTCCCTCACTTGCTGTCACTGGATGTCGTGTCCTCGAACAAGTTACCTAAGCATCGCACCTCTTCTGTCTATTTTGCGTGTTTTAAACTGAACAATAGCAAAATAAAAGCCTGCTACTGGAGCAGGCTTTTAGAAATTAACTTTTAGACGTCTAGGTGTCAAGTAGTTTTGTACCTAGACATTAAAATTTTATTTAAATTAGTTGTCCCATATAATATGAGCCTGCATAACCAATGGTATAAGCAATGAGAAGATATAACACCATCTTTAAATAACTCATGAATGTCAGCGCTTTAACTTTACTCATTGCGATGATCCCCGCAGCCGAACCAATAATAAGCATCGAGCCACCCACACCTGTTGCATACGTAAACGTAAGCCACTGCTGAGGTGTCATTTCAATTTGCGCTTTAAGTAATGCTGCCGTAAGTGGCACATTATCTACAGCTGCGCTCAACAACCCAACCAGATAATTCGCATACTCAGGTGCCAAAAATTGATATAGCTCAGTAAACATGCTCAATACGCCAACTTCTTTGAGCGCGCCCACTAACAAAAGAACACCGACAAAAAACAGTAATGTGTCGTACTCTATCTCTCGAATGTAATCAATAATCTTTTTATTGACGTCCTTTTTACGCATAAGAAACTGCGCGACTAAAAACATAAAAGACAAGCCAAACAAAAATGTAAGCATGGGTGGTACTTGATATTGCACACTTAAAAACAATGTCGCCAGTACCGTCGACATGAAAATCACTGCAATGGTGATATCAGTTTTCTCTATTCTTCTAACTTCCTGCCTTGCAAAGTGAAGTTGTTCATTCATACCTATGGACAGCATGGCTGCCAGTGCAAATACACTCACAATCGCTGGCAAAACCAATAACAGCAGATCAGGAATGGTGACTTTACCAGCTAAAAATATCATTAAGGTAGTTACATCACCTGTGATCAAAGATACACCGCCAGAATTTACGCTAAATATGATTAATGTGGCATACTTAACAAGCTTTTTAGCATCCAACTTCAAGGACATGACAACCGCCAGTGAAATTAAAGTCGCGGTAATATTGTCCGAAATCGAAGAAAAAACAAAGGCAAATGCACCGACAAGAAACATTAACTTTCTCTCGCTAATTTGCTCAGGCATGATCCGATGCACAATATTCTGAATAAAACCTTTGGAGTTTAAATAAGCAACAAAGGTCATCGCTGCCATTAAAAATAGCCATAAGGTCGCGATTTCTAAAATGTTGTGATCGAGCTGATGTTGTATAGTTTCTGAGCTTTCACCATGAATTGGAGATATAAAAGCGATAATCCAACATAAAGTGCCAAAAAAAAGCGTCGTTTTGGCCTTGTTTACATGGATAATATCCTCTATAACGATAAGCACAAAAGCTAGCGCTATTAGGGTTAGGATTATGGAAGTGACCATACGCGTAAACAACCTGTAATAAAATGTAATTTTTGTAAAGGGCGATGTAAATCGGCGCGGAGTCTAACACTATGGGCAAGTGACTGCTATCGCTAATTACACTTTATGACAAATTAGTGAACTAGTGATGTCACAAAAATGATACAAACTGGAAAGTTATGATCCCAGCTAAAAAAGTTCTTAATACATTAAATGAACACTGGAGTGTTTTGGAGCTGCTATTTAAACGCTTTAAAATGTCCGATTTCAGTATAAAAGATGTACAAAACTTAATAAAACTAAAAAACCCAAACTGGACAAGTGAACGGGTTTATAAAGAGACAAATAGATTATTAAATCAAGAAATTATTATTCCATTAGCCAAGTCTTCTCAACTTGAGATCAATCGTGCAGTCGCTGATTTTGCAAGCTTTTTATTACAAGAAGAACACTTGGGATTGGCTGAAGAAATCACTGTACTAGTGAAAGATTTGCAACGTCTAGGCGAGCGCCTTTCTCAAGCAGGCAATGAAGGTGACCACAGTGAGTTGAGACGATTCAGCCGCATAATGGACGAACGTGTCAGAAAAATTGTAAAGCTTTATCAACACAACGAAAGCGCGATCCTCAACCTAGTTGAGCAAGCAAAGTCTGATCACAGTAACTTATCACTAAAACGACGTTATCAGGCTGTCATTGAAGCCTTTGACGAATACATTGAGCCGATGCTTGAGATGGTCGACATTCACGGACCGTTCCAAGCCTGTTTTAGTCAAATTGAATTACAGATAAGTGAGCAGATAAGTCAAATTGAACAGCTTGGCCGCGGTGCACACGACAAACGTATGTTAGAGCAGTTAAGAACGCGCATTTTAGACATGCACTTAATCGGTCGCGAAAGCTTGGGTAAAAGTGCAGATATGCTCATGCCACTGCGTGAAGAGCTTAGGCGTAATACCTTAATTACACGTCAGGCCGCCAAGGTACTGGGGCTTATTCGTAAAAATGGCGTTGACCGTATGCTAAGTCCTGTACAACCTGATTTTGTATCAGATATACAACGCTTTAACCTTGGTCAAAAACGCCACATGGTTGCTTACATGGCTAGCCTCGCAGAATTTGAGCATGAAGAATATCAGCTGCCTGATCACGACGATGTACCTGCATATCAAAGTCCTAATATCCCTGACTATCAGGATGTTAGAAAATCATTTGCCAGCAGTGGTAAAACGCGCACCGCCCTACTTGGCTTCTTAAGTGATAGCTACCCGAAGCTTGAAGCTGATGAAATGCTGTTTTTATACCAAAAGCTTATCAGTGACCCTGATCTCTCGGTCACGCAGTCTGATTCTCAAGAATCAATGCAGCTGGCAAATACCAAAATTAAATTGTATCCATTTAGCGCTTCAGAGCACATTGAGTCTGACGCTGAAAAAGTAAAGCAATAAGTACAACACCATGACACAAATTAATCTAAACGACTTATCCCAGTTGCAAGCTATCAATAAAAAGCTTGCTGGTGGTTACCACATTAGTGAACAAGACACGACGCTTTGGCAAGAACTTGATCAGCACATTGAAGCTTACCAAGCGCTATTTGCAGCACTTGGTCACGATCTTCAGCATGATGCTCGCGGCTTTTATTATCTTGCCAGTGATGAAAGCACACCTAATATGGGCAAAATCAGCCGCGCCATTGCACTAACGGTGTTTATCCTCATCGAGTATTACGCAAACCAAGGCAAAGATCCTTTGCGTGCGCTTTTTGATGAGCAAATCGATTTAGAACTAATGCAGACCCTCATCCAACTTAACAAGCACTTATTTGATCAATTAGAGATCTTCTCAGGATCAGATTTAAGAAAAGATGTCTTTTTAAGGATGTTGAGATTAGGGCTTTGTAAAGAAACCGAACGAGGTTTTGTATTGTTAGCACCGGTTTATAGGTATATCGACGCCTTAATGGAAGTCAATGAAGATAATTTTGAAGCGCTAGAGGAAGAAATATGAGCGAATTATATGGACTAAGCAAACTGGCGCTTTTAAACACTGCAGGCTACGCCAAATGTGTTATCCCACTAAATAAAAGTGCTTCCATTTGTGCGCCAAACAACACAGGGAAAAGCTCTGTTATCAACGCACTACAATTCCCATTAGTCAATGACTTACGCTTGACTGAATGGGATGGTCACGACTTAGAGGAAACCAGAAAATTCTACTTCTCAAGTGACCAATCTTATATTTTACTCGAAGCAAACCTTCCTCACGGTGATGTGGTAATTGGTGTTGCTGGCCTCGGTAAAATTGCAGGGTATGCGCATCAGTTTTTTTGCTACAACGGCAAATTAAACCTCGATGACTTTACCGAAGGCAAGAGCATCATCAAATACACCAAGCTATTTAACCACCTTGGTGAAAAAGGTTTCAAACCCATTGAACTCAAAGCTGCCGAATTAAATGCATTATTAACTGGTGGCGCTACGCCTTACGACGGTGACATTAACCTTAAAATGATCCCGCTCAACAATGTGCAAGATGCCGCGATCTACAAAGAAATCTTTAGACGTATCTTAAACCTGCACAAACTTGGTGCTCATGATGTTAAGCGCTTTATGTTACGTGTTTTTGAACGTCATATGTCAAATTCAAAAGTGGACTTTTATGAAGTATGGCGTCGTGCGTTTGACAAGGTTAATCGCTCTAAACGAGAGCTTAATGCACTAGAATCAATGCAAGAACCCATTGCTGCCCTTGAGCAAATGATCGAAAGTGAAGCGACCATTAAAGGCAAGTTAGCTGCTTATGCCCCTAAGATAGATCAAGCAATTATCGCTTTTGATGAATATCAAACGACACAGATCGATGAGCTTAACGAGCAGCTTGAAAGCATAGAGCAAGAAAAGCGTGATTTTGAGCAAAAGCAGCAGCTTTATGTTCAGCAATCTCGCGATATCGAGCGTAAGCAAACACAAATTGAGCAGTGGTTTACAGACTACCAAGCCCTTAAATCAGAGTTTGAGCTTACCAATCACGCCACTTTGAAAACCAATCTTACACTGTTGAAAAAAGAGTATGAGCAACTGTCGTTCTCAATTAACAGTGCACAGGGTCAAAGTTTACATACTCTTGACTACCGTATTGGTGAAACGCAAAAGCAAATCAAGAGCTTAAAGCTTCAGCTTAAAAACTTAGAATTTAACTTATTTACCCGTATGCGTGAGGACCTCTCATTAAAAGAAGTTGAAGAGATCTCACGAATTTTAAATCCTGATCTGCTGTCTTTTGCAACCACTTCACAGGGTGAAGTCACAATTGAAGATGAAGATGCATTTGCAGACTTCTTAGCGCTTCTATCAAACGCTGTAAAAGGTGGTGAACTTAAACTACCAGGTGTCAGCATTAAGCTGAAAAAACTAGCGCCTGTGCAAATGCAAAGTGGAGAGAATAAAGCACAGCTACAAGCCCAGCTTGAAGCCCTGCAGCGCTCGCTCACAGAGCTTAAACAACAAAGAGAAGTTTCTGCAAACGTCGCCGACAAGCAGCAAGAGCGCGATGCGCTATATCAGGAGCTGATGGCAACAGAAGAGGCACTCAAACGCTTCGAGCAATTCCAAACTATGCAGCAATCAGCTGAGGCACAACTCGCGCTTAAAGATCAATTAACGGCTGAGCGCGAGCAAGTTGATGACTATTTACAGGATGTGCAACGTAATGCTGGCTCTATTTCAGATCGACGCTCGATCATCAAGAGCAAACAAGATCTTATCCTCAGACAAAGCGATCGTTTAAAGCAAGTTAAATCTGAACGTATAGACCATACATTGGCAATTTATGAAGGTAAGCAAGCCCCTTTCCCTATCGATGTTAAAATTGACTTTGATAATCTCTCAGAAATTGTGCATCAGTTTAATAAAGACTGCCAAGAACTGAGAAACCTTGATGTGAATGTCCGCAATACCTATTTGCACATTTACAATGCGGGCATCACAAAGTTTGATAACGAAACCGATGAGTCGACAAAATATGCTAAATTGATCAGCGCCTATCATAATATTGATAACGAACGTGATGCGGTAGAGCGTCAAGCGCGTGTTGCACTTACAGAGGTTGCGGCAACAATTAAAGGCTTACGAGAAGACTTAGACCGCCTACGCCGTGAAATGAACAGTTTCAACCGTGGGATCAGTCAACATCGTATTTCGAACTTAAAAGCATTTAAGATAAATGTTATTCCTCGCAAGATGCTGGTTGACAGTATTGATACCATTATCAGTACCTCAGAAGTCTACGAGCAAGGTGAAAGTTTTGATTTGCTCAGTGAAGCCAAAGCGGACGAAAACGCGGTAAATGAAGCAAAAGATCACATTATCAAGCTGGCAAGTGAAAAAGCAGGCCTGACGCTAACCGATTTATTCGACATCCGCTTTGAAGTCATCAATCGTGCTGGTGAAACTGAGCACTTTGATAAAATTGACTCAGCAGGTTCAAACGGTACGCGTATCACCATTAAGCTACTGTGTGGCATGTTGTTTATCCGCTACCTGCTTTCTGATCAAGAGCAAGCGTTGTACCGTATACCTATTTATATTGATGAAGCGGCTGATATAGACCCGCAGAACCAAAAAGCAATTATAGAGACCGCCTTAAGCTTTGGATTTGTGCCTATCTTTGCGTCGGTGAAGCCACAGATAAGTTGTGATTACCTAGTGCCAATTCGCAGTGTGAATAAAGGCAGCCAAAACTGGGTAGACGAAAAAGACTGGATTGAAGTGGAACATTCGTAGTTTAAAATGGTCTTAATAACTGGATCTTAGGGCATTTTTGCTTATCCACTAGGGTCCAGTTAGTATTACAAGGCCAAAAGCCTTAATTAAGGAGTAAAAAATGACTCGTAACCTGCTTGTAGCGCTAAGTTTAATTGTATTAAGTGCTTGTTCTAACACACCAGATTGGGACTACGATAAATCTGTTGAGTTTGCCAATTACAAAACCTTTTCCTGGTCTCCTGACACAGCCAATTTTGATAAAGGTGCAGACAATTATCAAATCAGTGAACTAATGGAAAAGCGCGTACGTAACGCAATTATTACTGAGATGGCACAGCATGGTATCACCCTTGTAGAAGGCACTAAAGCGGATGTAATGGTAAACTTCCACGCGGCAGTGGATACAAAACTTGACGTAGACACTTTCAATACCAGCTATTCTGCACGCTGGAACTATTGGGGTGTAGGCTGGCATACACAAACGCAAGCGCGCGAATATGAAGTCGGTACTTTGGTCATTGATATTATCGACAGTGCGTCAAATCAACTAGTTTGGCGTGGCGCAAAAGAAGGACGCTTACGTAAAAAGCAGTCGCCTGAAAAACGCACCGAGTCTGTTAATAATACCGTCAAAGATATTCTCGCCAACTTCCCTCCAAGGGTTGAGCACTAAAAGTACATTTAAGGCAGCAACAAGCTGCCTTTTTAAATTTACCCTACTGATTTAATTGTTCATACTTGCAAGGGAATTTCAATTAGGTAAAATTCGGCGGTTTCCGGTTCTTAATGAGCAACTATCTTGATTGAGCAACTTCGTAAAGACTTTCCTTTATTACACAAATTAGTGGATGAGCAGCCACTTTGTTATTTTGATTCTGCTGCCACAACACAAAAGCCACAGAGTGTAATCGATGCAGTAAGCCATTTTTATCAGCTCGAGAATGCCAATGTACACCGCGGTGCACATACGCTTAGCGCTGATGCAACAACAAAATATGAAGCTGTGCGCGACAAACTTGCTCAATACTTAAATGTTCACAGAAGTGAAATAGTGTGGACTAAAGGTGCAACTGACTCCCTGAATTTAATTGCCCATGGCCTTTCAGATATGTTGAATCAAGATGCAGTGATCGTACTTTCCCCTTTTGAGCATCACGCCAATATTGTGCCTTGGCAGCAAGCTGCTGCCAGAACAGGTGCTAAAATCGTTGTTTTACCCGCTTCAAAAGAAGGTGTATTGGACCACAATGCGTCTATTAAGCTCATACACAAGCTTAAACCGGCTATATTAAGTATTTGCCATGCCTCAAATGCGCTGGGTAATATACATGACGTAAAATCACTTATTGATGCCTCAAAAGCCTATTCAACAATAACTGTCGTTGATGGTGCCCAGTCATTTATGCATTTAAAACCAGACTTAACACAACTTGATTGTGATTTTTTTGTATTTTCAGCACATAAAGCGCTTGGACCTACGGGCCTTGGTGGTCTCTTCGGTCGTTTTAACCTGCTCAATAGCCTGCCTGTCTACCAGACCGGCGGTGAAATGATTGACACAGTTAGCTTCTCAGGCACTACATTTAGACAAGCACCTGAAAAGTTTGAACCTGGTACACCCAATATCAGCGGTGTCCTCGGCTTTGGAGCGGCACTTGATTATCTCAATAATATTGAACGAGATGCATTGATTGAGCATGAGTATGCTTTGTATCAATATCTGGTATCAAATCTAAAAAACATCGCAGGCGTTAAAATTTGGGGTGACACCGCACACAATATTGGTGTTGTCAGTTTTACATATAAAAACGAACATCATTTTGACATCGCTACCCTACTAAACACCTACGGCGTAGCAGTAAGAAGTGGCCATCACTGCACACAGCCTTTAATGGCACATTTAAATATTCCCGGCACAATTCGCGTAAGCCTTGCGTTTTATAATAATCAACAAGACATAGACACTTTTATCAGTGCACTTATAGAAACCATTGAGATGTTGGAAGAATAATGGATATCAATCAAATCCAAGAAAAGCTAAACAGTTTATCTGGCTGGCAAGCAAAATACCGTGAGATCATGTTACTTGGTAAACAACTGCCAAGTCTGCCGGAGCCGCTAAAAACCTCTGAGGCGCTTGTAAAAGGCTGCGAAAGCAACGTATGGCTGCATATTGACCTAGACGAGTCTCAGCAACGCCTCGTGCTTATTGCTGACTCAGATACGCGTATCGTAAAAGGGCTATTGGCGATTATTCTGGCTTGCTACAACCATACACTACCAAATAAAGCGAAAGACATAGACGCGTATCAGCTGTTTGAAGAAATGGGCCTAATTAAACATTTAAGCCCATCGAGAGGTAATGGTGTCAAAGCGATTGTTGAACGTATTCAACAACAAGTAAATATGCTCCAGTAATTGGAGCTATTTACTCGCTCGTGCTTTTTTATCTAAGTACTTTCGAATAGATTTTGCCGCGGCAAAAAAGCCAAAACTACCTGTCACCATGGTTGCTGAGCCAAAACCCGTAGCGCAATCCATATTTTTACTGCCATCAGCTTGTTGTTTCGCCTTACAAACTTCTCCATCCCCTGTTGGGTAAACCAGTTGCTCTGTGGAGTACACACAATCTACCGCAAATTTGCGCTTTGGATTAGTGGTAAAGTTATATTGCTTTCGCAATAAATATCGCACTTTTGCGAGTAGTGGGTCATGGGTTGTTTTGGCAACATCACCAAAGCAAATCTGACTTGGGTCAGTTTGACCACCTGCTCCGCCAGTTGTAATCACAGGAATTTTGTTACGCTTACAATGCGCTATCAGTGCCGCTTTCTCTTTTACAGCATCAATGCAATCAATCACATAATCAAAGCCTTGAATGTACTCTTTGATATTCTCTTGCGTGATAAAATCGTCTATTACCGTGACCTGACAATTTGGATTGATGCTTTCAAGACGGGCCTTCATTGCCTCTGCTTTAATTTCACCGACTGTTTGCGTCACTGCGTGTAATTGACGGTTGATATTAGTTACACAAATATCGTCAAGATCGATCAGCGTAATATGTCCGATACCAGTTCTTGCTAATGCTTCTGCAGCCCAACTGCCCACACCACCGATGCCTATAACGCAAAAATGCGCGTCACTCAACCATGCTAATTGTTGGTCACCATATAATCTGCCGATGCCACCAAATCGAAGTGACGTATCTTGATCTGTCATATTACCACTCTAACTGCTCAGGCTGACGCCATGATAAAAATACTTCATGCTCAATTAATTGCATAAATTTAGAACCTTCTTCAGGCTCGATACTAAAAGCCACACGCTCGTTATTCCAATTAAACGACAGATAATACGCGTGTAAATACACTCTATCGGACTGTTTACCACCATAGCTATCATCACCTAATATGGGTGCAGACAAGCTTTTCAAGGCAACACGCAATTGATGAGTCTTACCACTATACGGTTTTAGCAAACAAGCTCTTAGACCCGACTCAATACTAGTAGAATAAAACCGAGTTATCGCTGGGTTTTCTTGGCTTTTTAAAAGTTTATATGTGCCGCGTCGAGACTTGGCCATATCGCCTTTTACCCACCCCTGTTTTTTCTTTGGCTTGTCTGAAATCAGCGCGAGATAATATTTATCTACTTCGCGACTTGTAAACAGCTCTGTCAGTTTCGCAGCCGCCTGACTAGATTTTGCCAACACCAATAAGCCTGATGTGACCTTATCTAATCTGTGCACAGGAAATAAACTCATTTCCAACTGCGCTTCAAGCAAAGCAACAAACCCAGTTTGCTCTTCGCTATGAAAACTGACACCACAAGGCTTGCAAGCAACAACAAAATCTTCATGCTGTGCAATGACTTTGATATCAGCCATTAAGAAACTCAATCACTCGGTCTAAATCTTCAGGTGTATCAACACCTGCATGTACAGGTTTACACGCTTTGGTCACTTTTATTGAGTGACCGTGATAGAGCACTCGAAGTTGCTCTAAAGATTCTTGCACTTCCAGTGGCGAGACACTCAACTCAAGATAGGTTTTTATAAACCCAGCGCGATAAGCATAAATACCCACATGACGTTTAAAGTGTGTAAGTGGAATACTATCTTTGTCCAACGGCATCATGCTGTCACGCTGAAACGGGATAGGTGAGCGAGAAAAATACAGTGCATTATTCTTAATATCGCTAACTACTTTCACAGCATTCGGATTAAGCACTTCTTCCACATCCTCAATGTCAACGCTCAATGTTGCCATAGGTGCAGAAGAGTTAAACAGTAACTCCGCTACTTGAGAGATATTTTCTGGTTCGAGCAAAGGCTCATCACCCTGCACATTCACTATTAATGTATCGTCATCCAAGTTGAGTAACTCAACAACCTCAGCTAAGCGTTCAGTACCAGACTGGTGATCTTCACGGGTCATCAATACGTTATCAGTAAAACGCTTTGCTTCATCAAAAACCAGCTGATGATCAGTCGCGATATAAGCTGCTTTTGCACCTGATTTTTGCGCTTGTTCAAAGACTCTTTGGATCATTGATTTACCACAGATATCAACCAGAGGCTTACCTGGCAAGCGTGTTGATGCATACCTGGCAGGTATGACAACTATGAATTCCACTTTTCTACCTCTTCAAGAGATAATTCTCTTGCCTCATTTTCTAGCAAAACAGGAATATCATCTCTTACTGGATAGGCAAGCTTTGCTGCTGTGCTGATAAGTTCTTTGTTATCTTTATCATATGCTAGTTTGCCTTTGCATACTGGACACGCAATAATTTCAAGTAATTTAGTATCAAACGCCATGGGTAATAATCCCCTTTCTATCTAATAAGTTGTGAAGCTTGTTAACAAGCCCTTCTGACGGAACAGCATCTACGCGTAAAAAATACCAGTTGTCTTTCGCATAAGACTGGCATTTTACTGCGTCTTTTTCTGTCATAAATATGTTGCTTTTGTTGTAGATCTCAAAATCTTGTTTTGTAAACATATGATGATCTGCAAAGTGTTTACTTTGTGTGATTGTCACCCCATTTGCACTGAGTGATTTCTCAAAGCGAGATGGATTACCGATCGCACTTACGGCGATACCTTTAGGCTCAAATTGCGTAACCCGTGCCCCCGTTTTCACACTGTAAATACCTGTAGTATTGAGTGAGTAACCGTCCTCTTTGATGGAACCATTAAACACGGTTAGGTCAACCGATTTTAAGCGCTTGGGCGTTTCTCTCAGTGGCCCAGCAGGTAATAATAATCCATTGCCAAAACGACGCTCGTTGTCAACGATGCAAATCTCAATATCTCTATCAAGCTGATAATGTTGAAGCCCATCATCACTTACAATGATATCAGGCTCATTGTGTGCGATTAGGTATTCGATACTCGCTTTTCGATCACCGCCGATAATGACATCACAACCTAATCGTTTGTAAATTAATAGCGGCTCATCTCCTGCCTGAGCAGCGGTGCTGTCATCACATACTTTATATGGCGTATGTGGCGGCTTTGCGCCATATCCACGACTGATTACAGCGACTTTCAAACCAAGTGATTGCAAATAAGGCACGAGCCAAAGTACAAATGGTGTTTTACCGTTCCCACCAATACCAATGTTACCAACAATCATTACTGGTACAGACGCCTTGTACGATGACTTTATACCAGCACGAAACATCAACCTTCTTACAGAGCTTACTAGCCAAAAAAGTCCACTTAATGGTAATAAAACGATATTGATAAGGCTAATTGGTTTGTACCAGCTTTGTTCCACTTTGTTCATTGTTATTCACCATATTGCATCTTGCAAAGTGCAGAATACGCTCCATCGTTGGCAAGCAACTCGTCATGTTTTCCTTGCTCAAGAACACGCCCCTTATCCAATACATAAATTTGATCAGACTTTTCTATGGTTGAAAGGCGATGTGCAATCACTATAGAGGTCTTATTAATCATCAGTTTATCAAGTTCCTCTTGGATCAACCTCTCAGACTCTGTGTCTAATGCCGAAGTAGCCTCATCCAATATTAATACAGGCGCATCTTTCACAATGGCACGCGCTATCGCTATACGCTGCCTTTGACCACCAGAAAGCATTACACCGTTCTCACCAACTTCAGTGTCTAGACCTTGCGGTAAATCTTTCACAAACTCCCAAACGTGCGCTTTTTTAGCAACTTCAATTAATTCCGCTTCACTGAGCTTTTCATCCAAACCGTACATAATGTTATTTGCAATCGTATCATTGAACAAAGTGACATGCTGAGAAACAAGCGCAAATTGATTTCTGAGGCTAGCTAAGGTGTATTCGCTTAGATCTACACCGTCTAGTGTAATAGCGCCGCTATCCAATTCATAAAATCTCGGTAATAAACTAGACAATGTCGACTTGCCAGAGCCACTACGGCCCACTAACGCGATACTCTTGCCCGCAGGGATCTCAATCGAAAGGTCTTTGATAACTGGTTCATCTTTTGTAGGATAAGTGAAAGTTACGCCCTTTACGGAAATTGCGCCTGTCACACTATCAACAGAGTGCGTGCCAGTATCCTTTTCTTTTTCTTCATCAAGTACATCAAATATACTTTTCGCAGCAGCAATACCCCTTTGAAAATCACTGTTTACGTTTGCAAGCTGCTTCAACGGACGGAGCATCATAACCATAGCCGTGATCAAAGAGGCAACAACACCCGGTGTTAAAGACTTATGCACATCTGGCATTGCAATAATCGCCAAAACGACAGCCATAGCACTGGCCGCAATCAATTGAATGACTGAAACACTGAGCGCCCTTGTCGCATCCATTTTAACCCGCTGCTGACGGTTATGATTATTCACTTTTGCAAAATGTGTAATTTCTTTTTCCTGACCGCCGAATCCATGGATCTCCTTGTGGCCAGACAACATCTGCTCAGAACCTCTTGTCACCGCGCCCATCGCATCTTGTATGTTTTTTGAAATCTTTCTGAAACGTTTAGAAACTATACTGACCACAATCGCAACAAATGGCACAATAATTAGAAACAAAAGTGATAACTTCCAACTAATTGCGAACATACCCCATAATAAAAAGACAACAAATGCCCCTTCGCGGATAGCAACTTGAAGTGCACGTGTAACCGCCTGCTGAACCTGCTCTGTATCGAATGTGATTTTTGAAACCAGTTCCCCATTAGAGTGCTTATCATGAAAAGAAACCGGCATAAACAACATATGCTCATATAGCTGCTGTCTTAATTTTCTTACAACTTGAGAACCTACATAGCTTAAGCAATATGAAGACATATAATTAAAGATACCACGCCCTAAAACCAATAAAATAACCACAAACGGAGCCATGGCGAGTACTTCTTGATTACCTTGCGTCAGACCATCATCCATAAATGGTTTCATTAATTGAATAAACAGCGCATCCATTGCGGCATATCCAAGCATACCAATTATCGCAAACAAAGACGCTGCTTTAAATTCATAGGTGTAAGTCAAAAGCCTTTTATATATTTGCTTTCCAGACTGTTGCATAGCGTTACTCTAAAACTTCAAAACCCCCTTATTGTATCTGCCATCAAGCAAAAACTGAATGCATTATCTTAAAAACCATAGATTTTTCGCGTTTCTGGCGGTGTAAACTTCAAAGTGCTGTTTAAAAACACGGATCTGAACTTGGCCATCTAATGCCGTGTCGTATGTTTTATATCCAAAATGATGATACCGCCTAACAACATCTGAATGAGGCAGCTGCCAAGGTGTGTTATAGCTGCGGGAAAATACAGCTAACTCAGCGCCTACTTGCTCAATAAATTGGGCACTGGAAGATGTGCGGCTACCATGATGTGGAGCAAGTAAAAATGAAGCATTTAAATAATCTTCGTGTTGGTCAACTAAATGCGATTCGATCTCCGTTCCAATGTCACCTGGCAATAAAAGCTTAAATCGGCTATCGCTCACAATTACAACACATGAACTATTGTTATTATTGTCCTGCATCTGCTGGGGCCAAATCGTCTGAATCGTCAAACTACCTAATTCAACTGTCTTTTGCAAACATGGCTGTGCATACTCCTCTCGGTGAAAAGTACGCAATGTATTTCCATACCCTAGCAAATTTAGATCCTTCAGCCCTCCAGCATGATCGCCATCATCATGGCTCACTATGGTATGCATAAGCTCAATATTATTCGCTTTAATATAAGGCATAACAACATGTTTAAACATAGAGTAAGTACCAAAATAATTAGCTCCCAAATCATACAAAAAAGCTTTATCATCGTGCTCAACCAACACGGCGCTGCCATGTCCTACATCAAAAATATTGATTTGCCAAAGAGGTTTGGAACTCAGCCACCAATGAAGCGAAATGGCTATTAATGGAATTAATGAATAGACACGCGTTAACGGAGTACATAACAACGCAACAATGAGCATAACTGCTAACAGTTGGCTCACTGAGATGGGCACAATATCAATCCAGTGGAAATTAAATATCAATAGCCACCTATATGCCTCAAAGAGCCAAGTATCCAACAATACAATAGCATTGACATCAAAGACGTGAAAAATTGTAGACTGTATTAAAATTGCCGGAAAAAGCACACAAGAAAGTAATGGAATCATCACAATGTTTAATGCTAAACCACTAATGCTAACTCCTTGAAATGCATAAATGGTAATCGGGCATAAAAACACAAATATGAGTGCTTGAATCTTCATGAGCCAGACTAACTTATCACGCAATCTCACAGATTTCTCTTGCCCTCTGCTATGCTTAGAAATAAACCAAAGAATGCAGCTGACAGCTAAAAATGAAAAATATAACCCCATGTTTAGTAGTGAAAATGGTGATATCAGGATAACAATTGTCAACGCATATAATATAAGCCTAAAGAAGCTAATACGCGTTCCTAGCAAATAACAAATAATGCCTATCAGTGCCATTAACCAAGCACGTTGTGCTGATACTTGCATACCGCTAATCACTACATATACCCCAGAGCTAAATAGCGCGCATAAAATGCCAACTGTATATATGTTTGAATCTTGCTTAAGGAAGCTTTGTGCAGGTATTAAAAGGATTTTTAACAGAACAAAACTCAAAGTGAAGAAAATCGCAATATGCAGTCCAGAAATAGCGAGTAAATGACTTAGTCCAAGCATACGAAAATTATCTTTATCTATGTTGGGTATTTTAGATTTGTCTCCAGTCATTAAAGTGTAATACAACCAGCTTAATTTATATTGCTGAAACACTGCGGACATAAAATGTCTGTAGTCATTCTGCCAGTCTCTTTCATTGCTCTTATGTACTTCAATCTCTACCTTACCTTTAAAGTAAATGTGATTTAGAAAAGCAAACAACTCACTGTCAAAGGCATGCAAATTTTTTCGTGAGCGAAAAATTTTGAGCTTTGCAACACCTTCAATCTTGTCACCTTGACGTAATGGCATGCTATATTTTTTAACAGACAAATTTGCATTAACCGTTTTCCATGCATTTACTTGAAATGCATCTATAGATTCAATCTTCACTTGAATGTAGGGCTGTTCACCAGATTTAATAGATTTAGAGACAGTTGCAACAATTTTAACTGGTTTATCAACAACTAAATCCTGCCATGAAACCTGGTAGAACAAGTAGTAATTCAAGTTTGTAACAAAAATACCTAAAATAAAACCTGCCAAAACGTTCGAAAAAAGCTTAAAATAGCTACTAACAAAAACGAGCAAGGCAAAACTGACGGGTAATTGCCAAGTATCCATGAAAAATACGGATATAACACACCCGAAAATGATGCCGCAGCAAATCAAAATTGAAGTAGATGGTTGCTCTATATGGCGAAAAAAACGATCCAACGCTTTTTACCCGATCACAATAAGATCAAAGAACAAAAATCGTTAAGAATTTTTGGAAGTTTATTGCATGATGCAAACCTATGGCATCTTAATCGACGTTCAGCCAGAGGTGCATTTTCAGTCGGACTTTTTTTTGCGTTCATCCCTGTCCCTTTTCAAATGGTCCTAGCGGCAGCACTCGCAATTCCTTTTCGAGTAAACTTACCCTTATCTATTGCATTGGTTTGGATAACTAACCCTTTAACAATGCCACCTATATTTTATTGTTCATATCTTGTCGGTGTTTTTGCGCTTGGTCAAGAGCTTCAACCTTTTCACTTCGAGCCTACATGGGAATGGCTGACTCAAAGTATTTCAACCATAGGGCCTGCATTTATCGTTGGCTCATTAATATGCGCATGTATTGCTGCAATTATCGGTTTTTTTGGTATTGATTATCTTTGGAGACGTTCAGTTAATAAAGCTTGGGAAGCAAGAAATCAATAACGTCATCTTCAACGATAATAAAAAAGGGCCTTCAGGCCCTTTTTTATTCTGCTTATTTTCTTCGTCTTCTTAGCATTAGCAATGGTAAAGCTAATAGACCAAATACGCCAAAAGAAGCCGAGCTTCGTTCATAAGTCTCAGCCTCTTCAGCTGGACACTGTTCAGGCTCACCACTGATCGGAGTAAGTAACACAGGTACTGCTACTGATTCAAATTCATCATTACCAGAACTATCTTTAGTTACATTGCCTAAGCTATCTCTGCGCTTAACCGTTTTGGTTGCCACTGCGAAAATACGATTATCTTCTGTTACTTTAACAGCATCACCTACACGATAGTTATAGTCTTCACTTTTACATGGTAACAAATCATTTAAGTTTTGTAGTTCCGAGGTTGCAATATCATAGATAAATGCCTCTCGTCTAGGGACGTCACCAATACTAGTTACTTCAGCCTGACCAACGATGATACCCGCATCATTAATATCACGCGGATACAAGTCAGAGCTATTGAAGAACGACTTCATTTCAGTGAAAGACTGATTATTAATGTCGTAGTAATAACCTTTTACTTGCTCAAACGAGTTTAGCTCATCAAATCGATAACCAACCACGATATTATTATTATTAATATCAACGCCTCGGCTAGATTCATAGCCCTCTACATGATCAATGATTTGTGTGAATTGACCGTCTTTATAATATCCAGCTCTTTGTCGACTTATGAATCTGTCGTCTTTACGAGTTTGAGAGTGACCAACAGCATAACCAGCTTGGTTTGCAGCTATTGCCGTGCCGAGGTGCACACGCTCTTCATCTTCCTCGCGAATAATGCCTAAGCCCAAAAGCTTAGATTCACCTTCAATCAGGTTAAAGTTTGCGTCTAACTTCCACTGATAAGCGTGGCGGTTGTAGTATATTGAACCATTTTGAAGTTCCCATACACACACATTAACCGGCTTACTCTCACCATTACAAATATCATCAAAGCGTTGTTGACCATCTATCGCAACACTTGTAGAAGACTGACCAACGACTAAATAAGTACCATCATCCAATTTTTCTACATGGTTCGCTGTACTGAAACCACCATACTCACCAACAAAAGCAGGAGGAAGCTGAACGACTTCGCCGCTTGGAGTTATAAAGACTGCACGAGAAGAAAATGTACGCTCAAAGAATACAGTCGGGTCTGACTCACCATCTTTTACAAAATCAGTTCTCTTAGAGTAAGGGGCTGTTCCCCACCCTACCATCGCACCATCAGAGGCAATGCCGCTTATATACGAAATAACTGAGCGCGATAAATCATTATTTGTATAGTCGCGTTGCTCATCAAAAATAACCTTTTCATCAGACGTTGTAGTTGAAAACGTTACTGCAATGCCAGAATTAATCTTCTGAAATTCACCATTACCATTACGAGCATTTAAATATGTGCGCATAAACTCATGTGCATCAGGGTCTGTCGCTGCAGCATTATTATTTTTGATGTCGTCCAATGTAAACTCAATTGGATCCTCAATTCTCTCTCGCAGATCTTTTAAATCGTTATAGGCCCTTGTGATACTATCATCGTCAAAGTCAATATAACTTGTATCAATCTTTATATTAAATAGACCCGTAGCCCTGCCAACAACTTCTCCAGACTCATTGGCATCATTAATGATAGTATCCGTCGAAGAGCTATGTGATGGTAACTCAGTTAATTGATATGTCGCAGCAAAAAGCTGCCCTGAAAAGCACAAACCAATGCTGGCGGCTAAAAGTGAATATTTCATTTCAATCCTTACTGCTGATTCTGTAAAGCTTCTAATTCTTCCCAACGTTCATACGCGGCTTCGAGCTTGGACTCCAGTTCCGCCAGTTGGTTCAATGCTTGTTGTGTTACATCAGATTCTTGTTTAAAAAATTCAGGCGAGTTCACTAACTCTTGCTGATTTTCTAGCGCGGTTTCAAGTTCCTCTACTTTACCCGGCAAGGCCTCTAATTCAAGTTTTAATTTGTAACTGAGCTTGCTAGATTTATTTTTGCTTGTATCACGTTTAGCAGGTGTGGCTGCAGACTTTTCTTTATCTAGCTTTTCAAGTTCTTTTTGTTGAGCAAGTTTATTATCCCGATACGCCTCGAAATCGCTGTACCCACCAACAATCTCAGTCACAACACCATCGCCTTCAAAAGCCCAAACACTATTACAGGTGTTATCAATAAACTCCCTATCATGGCTAACAATTAAGATTGTGCCTTGATATTGAGTAATAATTTCCTCCAAAAGTTCTAACGTTTCGATATCCAAATCATTGGTTGGCTCATCTAGTACCAATACATTAGAAGGCTTTAAAAACAGCTTAGCTAAAAGTAGTCGGTTTTTCTCACCACCTGATAACGCCTTAACAGGTGTACGAGCACGTGCTGGTGGAAATAAGAAATCTTGCAAATAGCCCAATACGTGTCGACTTCGACCACCAATAGATACTTCTTGCTTACCTTCAGCAACGTTATCTTGAACAGTCATTTCTTCATCAAGTTTTTCTCGATACTGATCAAAATAAGCAACTTCTAAATTAACTCCTTGTTTAATTTTTCCACTGTCTGCTGATAATTTACCAAAAAGTAACTTTAATAACGTCGTTTTACCGATACCATTCGGGCCTACTAAACCCACTCTATCGCCACGCATCACCAATGTAGAAAAGTCTTTCACAATTGGTTTATCTTTAAATGCATGATTTACAAAGTTTGCTTCAAATACTAACTTGCCAGAGCGCTCAGCAGATTCAATGTTAAAGTCCGCTTTGCCCACTTGCTCAATACGCTGTTTTCGCTCAACACGTAGCGCTTTTAACGCACGAACACGACCTTCATTACGTGTTCGACGCGCTTTGATCCCTTGCCTTATCCAAGTCTCTTCTTCAGCTAGTTTTTTATCAAACAACGCATTTTGTGCCTCTTCGACTTTTAAATCATGGGCTTTTTGCTCGAGATACTTAGCATAATTACCAGGGTAAGAAACCAGCTTACCTCTATCTAAATCTAAAATACGTGTCGCTACAGCTCTGATAAACGCACGGTCGTGAGAAATAAACACGATGCCACCTTTGAAATCTTTCAAAAATGATTCTAACCATTCCACACTTGCCATGTCCAAGTGGTTAGTCGGTTCATCAAGTAACAATAAGTCTGGATCGCTAACAAGCGCTTTGGCTAGTGCAACCTTTCTTAGCCAACCACCGGAAAGCTTTTCAAGGCGCATTTGCGCGGTCAACTGAAGCTGGCTTAGGACCAAATTAATTCGGCTTTCAAAGCGCCACGCATCTGCTGCTTCAATTTCAGCTGATAAGCGCTCAAGCTTATTCAATAAACTGTTAGATTGGTCTGTTTGGAGCACTTCGCTGACATGGTTATATTCAATTAAAAGACTCGCGACATCTGGTAAGCCCTGAGCTACATAATCAAAAACACTGCCCTGGGCTCCTTTTGGTGGATCCTGTTCAAGACGTGATACTTTAAGACCTGTAAGACGGTTTATTTCACCATCATCTAATAACACCTGCCCATCAAGTACTTTAAGTAAGGTTGACTTACCTGCACCGTTTCTACCAACAATACAGACCCGCTCACCGGCTTCAATCAAGGCATCTGCATTGTCTAGTAGCGGATGAGAACCAAAAGCCAGCTGCGCTTTAGCAATTCTAATTAAATCCATCTTCTTGTATTAACTCTTGAATTTGTTGTTGGGTAAATGGCCAGTAGAGCAATTTACCTGTTTTTATATTTTTAATTACTGGAATAGAAGTTTGAAATTGCGACATCAAACTTTCATCATCCAAGATATCTTGAAGGTGAATGTCAACGCTTGAAAGCACAGACACAGCATAATCGTGTGCCTGTTCACATAAATGACATCCATCAGTGTGATATAAAACCACTTTAGCCATGTGTAATAAGCCAGCTATTGTGGATCTGTTTATTGCGTTTAAAGTCTGGAGATAATGTTTCCGTTGAGATATTTTCAGCTTTCAAGCCCAATCCCATCAGTGCAACTTCATCCATTTTAAAACCGCGTTTGTTGTTAGAGAACAGTAGTACGCCATCTGGACTTAGAATGTTCTTCACCCAAGTTAATAATTGGATATGGTCACGTTGAACATCAAACACGTTTTTCATTCTCTTGGAGTTTGAAAAGGTAGGCGGATCTAAGAAAATTAAATCGTATTGACCCTTAGCATGTTCTAACCATTTCAAACAATCCGCTTGCTCGAATCTAAAACGTGGATTTTTAAGGTTATTAAGTGCAAAGTTTTCTTCGGCCCATTTAAGGTAAGTCTTAGACATATCAACAGTTGTAACCGACTTAGCACCGCCAAGTGCTGCGTGAACCGAGGCAGAGCCCGTATAAGCAAACAGGTTTAAAACGCGTTTGTCTTTTGAATTTTGTTGAATAAATCGACGTGCAAGACGGTGATCTAGAAACAGGCCGGTATCTAAATAGTCATATAGATTAACTTTAAATTTTGCGCCAAACTCTTCAATGACTTGATAACGGTTTTGCTTCTCATACGAAGTATATTGCTCATCTCCACGCTGCTTTTTACGTACTTTGACTGCTAAATTGCTTGGCGATATATCTAGAGTTTCGGCAGTTAAAGAAATCACATCTTGTAATCGTTTATCCGCAACATCGGCGTTGATTTCTTTTGGTGCTGCATACTCAAAGATAACTGCGTTGTCGCCATATACATCTACGGCAACGTTATATTCTGGTATATCAGCATCATACAATCGGAAAGCTTCAACAGACTCTTTTTTCAACCAACTTTTTAGGCCCTGCTTATTCTTTTTAAGCCTGTTAGCAAATGCACGAGACTGCTCAAAATGCAGTTCTGAAGCTTGTTCATTTTGCGCAACTTGCTTTTCATTCAGCTCATACATGTACAAGGTGACATCAATCGGGCCATTTTTAAACTTATAACGCTTTTTAGACGCAAGCTTAAGTAATCTAAATAGCTCATCGTCAGTACCAAGCAGTGCAGCGTTCCAATCGCGATAATGCTTTTTGAAGCTCACACCCATATTACGATATAGGTTAATCAATTCAGCCATTGAACCCAAGCGCTCACCATACGGTAAGTTACTTAGAATTGTACCTGGACGTTTTGCGACAGACTGCAACTTGCCCGCATCCGCTTCTTTAAATTGGATTAGTTCGCCAACACCTGCACGGTTTGCATTAGACTTAGCTGTGTCTAACACTCTTCCATCAATGTCATGGCCAATTAACCACAGCTTAGAATCGATTTTTTCCGCTTTAAGTTCTTTTTGTATTTCTTTGAACTTCGCTTCTCTAAAGCTAGGAAGACGCTTAAAAGCAAATGCCTTATGCAGGTTTGTCGGCAGGTTCAAAGCCATGCTTGCGGCTTCAATTAACAATGTACCAGAACCACAACACGGATCAAACAAAGGCTTTGATGTGTCATTCAGCCAACCACTTCGAGTTACAAGCGCTGCAGCTAGGTGTTCACGAATTGGGGCTTTACCCTGCTTAGTTCTATAACCACGGTCAGACAATCTTGGACCTGAATAATCAAGATATAGTGCAATTTTTTGCTTATTAAGCTTAGCAATAATTCGAACGTTAGCGTCTTGTTTATCTACAGATGGACGTTGCTCATAAAGATCTTGGAAATAATCAACAACTGCATCTTTAATGACCAAACCTGAGAACTGCGTGTTTTTTAATTCTTTATTCGTGCCATTAAACTCAACAGCAAAGGTCTGTGAAGGGCCAAACCACTCTTGCCAGCCTTGAAAACGAGCAAACTTATACAGGTCATCTTTATTCTTAATATCTTCATGCTCATCAATTAATAACATAACGCGTGTTGAGTATCGCGTCATCATACAAAATTTCTGAGCGGTAAGATTGTCGGCTTCAAAGCGAACCGAACCAATGCTTTGCTTAGTAACTTTAATTTCAAAAGATTGAAGTTCTTCGACTAGTAGATTTTCGATGCCAATCGATGTAAGCGCAATAAACTGCAATGTGATAACCCTGTAATTTCAATTGACGCGATTATAACACAGCTATGTACAGACTGGGATTGGATTAAGCCCTTCTACTGACTTTATTACTCGACAATACAGGGTGAATGCGATCGTTTAAAACCTTGATGGCCTGAAACTGCTCTAAACTTATATTTTCATCTAGCTGGAAGTTCGCGGTTAGATTGATACACAGACTTGCATCGCGTTCATGGTCAACTATTAAACACTCGCCTGTCATGACTTTGGATTTAAGGCTAATAACTGCATTACACAAAACTTCGTTGCCGACATACGCTTGGAAAAACCAACTCTTGGCTTGTACTGGTAACAAATGAAATTTAGCAGCAGTGGCATTGAGTGCTATCTGGCAACATTGCGCTTCTGACCAAACAGAATAAGTGCACAAGTAGTCAAATACATTTTGATAAAATGCAGCTTCTTCTACGCTGAATGTAGGACTGGAATCAGAATCGGCGGTAAGCTGACGTAGACGATACGGGGTGCAGAGTTGAAGCTCATCGCCCAAATCAACAAGCAAACGGTTTTGTGCGCGACATTGAAGCCAACGCCACTCTTTTGATGCTTGCAAAATCGCCCTCCGCGTTACTATTAAATTAATTCAACCAGTAACGCGAAGTATATCGCGATTTTTGCAAGTGTAAAAATATTTATAATAACAATTTGTTTAGGATCATTTCGTAATATGACTGATCCTTATAAAGAATTTACGATCCTTTTGATCAATTGTGGTCCTTCATAAATAAAACCGGTATACAATTGAACAAGATCCGCGCCTGCGTTGAGCTTTTCTTGCGCAGCTTCAGCGCTATCAATCCCACCCACACCAATAATAGGCAGCTTGCCTTCTGTAAGGCGTTTTAGTTCTTGAACAACATGCGTTGACTTTTCACGCACAGGACGTCCTGATAAACCGCCAGCTTCATTTGCAAATTCTAATCCTTGTACTGCGTCTCTTGCTAACGTTGTATTCGTCGCAATGACGCCGTCAATACGATTATTTACAAGCGATTCAGCAATTTGCGTTAATTGTACAGCATCAACATCTGGTGCAATTTTAACAAGCATTGGCACTGACTTTTTGTGCTTTTCAATTAAGTCTACCTGCTCATTTTTAAGGCTTTGTAATAAGTCATCTAGCGCTTCACCATACTGCAGATCACGAAGACCAGGCGTATTTGGTGAGGAGATGTTTACTGTGATATACGATGCATGTTCAAAAACTTTGCGCATACAATGGATGTAATCATCTTTACCCTGCTCGTTTGGTGTATCTTTGTTTTTACCAATGTTGATCCCAAGGATCCCGGTATAATTTGAGGCTTTTACGTTAGCAACTAAATTATCTACACCTTTATTGTTAAAGCCCATTCTGTTGATCACTGCATGTGCTTCTGGAAGACGGAATATACGTGGCTTATCATTACCGGCTTGAGGCCTAGGCGTAACAGTACCTACTTCAATAAACCCAAAGCCCATTTGGCCAAACGCATCAATACATTCAGCATTTTTGTCTAAACCAGCAGCTAATCCCACTGGGTTATCAAATTCTAAGCCTAAAAAGTTAACTGGCTTTTTAGGAAGAGACTGTGACCAAGCAAGACTTAATGGGGTATTTTTGAAACGGCGCAAGTTGCCTAAAGCAAAATCGTGGGCCCATTCCGCATCTTTATTAAACATATAACGACGTGCTAAATCGTAAAACATCGAGACTCCTTAAGTTCCTGGTAACAGTTTGAGGCAAAAAAATACCCCAGCAATTGCCGGGGTATTTTAACGTGTTAATTTTTATTTGGAAGTGTCACAGTTGTGACTTAGTAACATTAATTCTCTTAACGCTACTGAGAACTTCGCAAAGTCATGGTTCTGAGAAGTCTTAAACTCCGCTAGCATTTGCTGCCAACGGTGTAGAAGTGAAGACTGATTATCCATCCACTGATTGATAAGTGCGTCAACTTCACCGTCTCCTTCAAAGCTGTTCAGAACAACTTCAGACAATGCACGCTGCTGCCAGTCTAGCTCTTCACGGTATGAAGCACGTGCTAGTGCCTGCCAGTGGTTAGCCACTGGTTGCGCAGTGATTTGGTCTAGGAACCAGTGCAGACCCATGTTTGCACCTAACTTAAAGTACGTGTTAGATACCACTGAGATATCACGCTTCGCATTATTTGCAACTTCTGCAAGATCCATCACAGAGAACAAGCTAGATAGCGATACGATGCGATCCGCTAATGCTTGTGGAACACCTTCTGATGTTAACTCAGCTGCTTTCTCAGCAAGACGTGCACTTTCTTCTTCAACCATGTAAGTTGTCAGATTAGTGCTTAAATCTGCAAATGTCGGTGCGAAGAATTCAATTGTTTCTTCGATACTAAGTGCTTTATTACGGTGACGTAAGAACCAGCGCGTAACACGTCGAACTGTACGACGTAACTGATACAACATTTCTGTTTGTACAGCCGATGGGATCTTGTTATCAAGCGCTGAAATTTCAGCCCATGTTTCTGACATCTCGAATGTCGCACATGCAATTGAGTAACAAAGTGCAATTTCAGCTTCTGTTGCGCCTGTTTCTTCATGCATGCGGATCATGAAGTTCAAGCCCATATCGTTTACGATGTTGTTAGCAAGCTTAGTTGCAATAATCTCTTTTCTCAGTGGATGCTCGTCCATTGCCGCATTAAAGCGGTCACGAAGAGGCACAGGGAAAGAGTTTACTAGTAACTGACGGTAGTAAGGATTTTCAGTGATTTCATCAACCACTAATGTTTCTTTAAGTACCATCTTAGAGTAAGAAACGAGTACAGACAATTCTGGACGAGTTAAATCAAGACCAGCTGCAGCACGTTCAGCTAGCTCTTCATCACTTGGTAAGAACTCAATGTTTCTATCAAGCTTGCCGTCTTTTTCAAGTGCATGTATGAAGCGGATCTTTTCTTTAAGTGTCGCAGGACCTTTAGACTTGGTTACAGACAATGTATGTGTTTGACGGTAACAATCAGCTAGTACAAGCTCAGACACTTCGTCAGTCATTGCGTATAGCAATTCGTCACGTTGTTTTTTCGTAAGGTCACCTTCAGCAACTAGACCATTAAGTAAAATCTTAATGTTTACCTCGTTATCTGAACACGCAACACCACCAACGTTATCGATAAAGTCAGTGTTAATACGACCGCCTTTAGCTGCAAACTCAATACGACCAAGTTGCGTAGCACCTAGGTTACCGCCTTCACCGAAGATCTTAGCACCAAGCTCAGAGCCATTAATACGTAGTGCATCATTCGCTCTGTCACCTACATCCGCGTCACTCTCGTTTTTCGCTTTGATGTAAGTACCGATACCACCATTCCAAAGTAGATCAACTGGCATCATTAGAAGTGCTTTAATCAACTCATTTGGTGTCATGCTTGCTTTCTTAGTACCAAGCATTTTCTTAATTTCTGGTGTTAGAGTGATTGACTTCGCTGCACGAGAGAAAATACCGCCACCTTGAGAAATTAAGCTTGCATCATAGTCTTCCCACGATGAACGTGGTAATTCAAACATACGTGCACGCTCTTTGTAAGAGCTCGCTGCGTCTGGGTTTGGATCGATGAAGATGTGCATGTGGTTAAATGCAGCAACTAAGCGCGTGTGCTCAGATAGCAACATACCATTACCGAATACGTCACCCGCCATATCACCAATAGCAACCGCTGTGAAATCAGTTGTTTGACAGTCAATGTCCATTTCACGGAAGTGACGTTTAACTGACTCCCAAGCACCTTTAGCTGTGATACCCATCTTCTTGTGGTCATAACCAATTGAACCACCTGATGCAAATGCATCACCTAGCCAGAAGTTATATTCATCAGCAATACCGTTGGCAATATCTGAGAATGTCGCTGTACCTTTATCGGCAGCAACTACTAGGTATGGGTCATCTTCATCATGACGAACTACATCTACAGGCGGCACGATGTCACCATGAATGATGTTATCAGTAATGTCTAACAGACCACGGATGAAGATCTTGTAGCACTCTTGTCCTTCACGGAAGAAACCTTCACGGTCATTTGGTAACTGTTTACATACGAAGCCGCCTTTAGAGCCAACAGGTACGATTACAGTGTTCTTAACCTGCTGTGCTTTAACTAGGCCAAGCACTTCTGTACGGAAGTCTTCACGACGGTCAGACCAACGTAAACCACCGCGCGCAACCTTACCACCACGTAAGTGAACACCTTCGATACGAGGAGAGTATACAAAGATTTCAAATGCAGGTAACGGCAACGGCATTTCTGGAATTGCGCTTGGCTGGATTTTGAATGAAACGTATGATTTGTTAGAACCATCCGCTTCTTTTTGGTAGAAGTTCGTTCTAAGCGTCGCATCAATCATTGCAACGTATAAACGAATGATACGGTCATCATCAAGGTTCGCGACACTTTCCAGCTCGTGGTAAATTTTTTCTACTAGCTTATCAAGTGACTTTTGCGCAACTTTCTTCTGTGGGCAGAATTTTTTCTCAAACAGCTCAACCAATTGGTTTGCGATGTGAGGATAATGCTCGAACGTATTTTCGATGTAAGACTGTGAGAAAGTCACACCAATCTGGCGCATGTATTTAGCGTATGCACGAAGGATAGATGCTTCACGGCCCGTAGAGCCTGCTTTTAAAACTAAACGGTTGAAGCCATCATTTTCTAGACGGTTGTTCCAAACGTTGATAAGTGCAGCGCGGAAACGTGCTGATACTTTATCAAAATCTGCTAGCCCTTTGCTGTCTAACAGCATAGAGAAATCCATAATCCAATTAACTTGACCATCGCTTGTCTTAACCGCAAAAGGTGTTTCACCGATTACGCGTAAGCCAAAGTTTTCTAGCATTGGCATCACGTCTGACAGGTGAATTGGCTCATCTTTATGGAACAAGCTTAAACGAACGATCTGTGAATTCGCTTCTTCTTGAGGTCTGTAGAACAACATTTCAAGTTTATTCTCATCGCTCAACTTCTCAAGTTTAGAGATGTCAACGACAGCGGCGCTTGGCAATACTTCGTCTTTATATGCACGAGGGAAAGCCGTTGCATACTTACGGTTTAACTCGTTACCGCGTGCTTCACCTTCGCCCGCAAGCAAAGCTGTTTGTAGTTTGTCTTCCCAAGTACGGGCAGCTTCTACTAAATTATTTTCGATTTCTTTCACGTTGTACTTAATGTTGTTGTCAGCTACACGAACAATATAATGCGTTCTTGCTAATGTAGACTCTGAGAAAAATGTAGTGAACTCAACTTTTTCGTTAGACCCAAAGGCATCGCCTAACAATTTCTGAGTTTCGCGACGAAGCGCGGTATTGTATCTCTCACGCGGTACATAGACCATACAAGAGAAGAAACGTCCATATACGTCTCTTCTAACGAACAGACGACACATATCACGCTCTTGGGTTTGCAATACACCCGTTGCGACATCTAATAACTCAGATTCACGAGCCTGCACTAGCTCGTCACGTGGATACGTCTCTAAGATATTTAGTACTGCTTTGTAAGCGTGAGTTCCTTTAGCAAAATCACACTGCTCCATGATGCGCGCAATTTTACTCTTTAATACAGGAACGTCAGAAGCACTGTTGTTGTAAAAACTTGAAGAGAAAAGACCGATAAAACGATCTTCACCAATCACATTGCCCTCTTTATCAAAACGCTTAATACCAACATAATCAATATGTGCTGGACGATGAACGCGAGATTGAGAGTTTGTCTTGGTTAAGATCAATAAGTTTTTACTGCGAGCTTCAAGGCGCGCAACTTCTGGTAGTTCTGATAACAGACGACTACTTTCAGAAGAGTTTTTCATTAGACCTAAGCTTGAACCTGCTACAGGCTTAAGCTCATAGTCACCTTGAACTGGCACAAGGTCATACTGACGGTATCCCATGAACGTGAAGTTATCACGCGCAAGCCAATCGAGGAATTCAACCGCTTCACTGAGTTCTTGTTCAGAAGAGCTGTGTTTGCGATTA
Source organism: Pseudoalteromonas umbrosa (assembly GCF_030125375.1). GTDB lineage: Bacteria > Pseudomonadota > Gammaproteobacteria > Enterobacterales > Alteromonadaceae > Pseudoalteromonas > Pseudoalteromonas umbrosa. Next base: position 1,175,085 of record NZ_JASJUU010000001.1, read on the forward strand.
GGAATATCTTCACCAACTGCAACCAGCTTATCTCTGATAAGTAACCAGTCTTCAACCGCAACAGAAACATCCTTTAATACTGATTCTAATTCTTGCGTAAAGTCAGCAATAACCGACTCGTCAGTTTGACGGTCAATCTCAATAAAGAAAACAGTTTTAGTAGATGAAGATTCTTGTTCAGTTTTTAAACCTGAAACAGCTGAGATTTTATCTTCTTGGTCACGGTTGATCTTGAGAGGACAGTGTAAAAGTAGATGCGAAGCAATATTCTTACGGCTTAACGCCATACGCACTGAGTCAACCAAAAATGGCATATCATCTGAAATGATCTCTACAATCGTGTGAGACGATTGCCAGCCATCTTTTGCAACTTCAGGGTTGAATACACGGATAACTGCATCTTCTGAAGTATTCTTTTCAAGAGAATTCCACAGACTCAGAGCAGCACCGTACAGGTCGCTGTCGTTACGATTAGCCAAGTCCTCTTTAGACATGTTGCTGTACAAGGCTTTGGCGAATGTTTCAACGAGCGACACTTTATCGGCATGAACTTTTTTCTGGATCAACTTGCAAACGTTATCAAGGATAACCGATGCTGGACCTTCACTTTGTGTCATTATGTGTTCCTTAATCTATACCACCTTTGAACGGTAGATTATTTGTACAGCCAATTATTAGCGTGGAGTCCAGAGGATTTTAACCTTTCTGGCGCTAATAAAAAGCTTTTTTGACAAAAACATTTGAGGCTTTTCAGCCAGTTGGTCATATATTCACAAATTGTAGATATAAATGGCCAATTAAGGCCATTTAAGAGCACAATTATTCACACTTTTTTTTCTGGTCTGGCCAGATAAAAGTCCCTATCGCAGGTAATAGCAGTACAGCACCCAACATATTTACCAAGAACATAAACGTGAGCAATATACCCATATCTACTTGGAACTTTAATGCAGAGAAAATCCACGTACTTACACCAATGGCCAAGGTAATACCAGTGAACAATACCGCACTTCCTCGTTCAGCCAATGCATTGCGATACGCAGCCGATAATGGCATGCCTTGCTTCAATTGGTTCATCATAGAAGACAAAATATAAATGCCGTAGTCAACACCTATGCCCACACCCAATGCAATCACTGGTAATGTAGATACAGTTAAACCAATCTCAAGCTTAACCATCAGCGCTTGCGCCAAGGTTGAAACAATATATAGAGGTAAAACAACTGCGATTGTTGCTCTTATACTTCTAAAGCTGATAAGGCATAAAATAATCACCGCACCATAAACATAGATCATCATTGGTAATTGTGCAGCTGCGACAGATTCATTTGTTGCAGCCATAACACCAATTGGTCCTGATGCGAGTTTGAAGCTTACACGATCTGTCCCTTCTTCTTTAGCAAACAGCTTAATTTGCGACACAACATGGTCAATGGTTTCAGCTTTATGATCGTCCATAAAAATGATGATCGGCATAACAGAGCAGTCGCCATTTAATAAGCCCGTGCTCGTTTCCACGCGAGAAGTCGCTTGAACTAAAGACGCACCATTTCTAGGTAAAGTTTGCCACTTTAAGTTGCCTTCGTTGTAACCTGCATTGACAGCCTGTGCTACAGAACTCAATGAAACTGCGGATTGTACACCTTCTAAGTTTTCAACTCGCCACTGAAAACGACTGACTCTATCCATTGTATCGTGTTCAGTACATGCTGCTGGGTATGCTTCTACTAAGACTTTTAAAATATCCGAAGATATCTCATAGCGATCTGAAATTAAAAAAGTATCTAGGTTATAGCGCGCGTCTTCATGCAGCGCCGGTGCACCAGCATGTAAGTCACCAATACGCATGTCTTTTGACTGCCAATAACCAAATGCAAATAATCCAGCGGAAACCAGTAAAATAACTGCGGCGTAGCGTCTATCCGTGGCTAAAACCAAGCTTTCTCTTAGCTTAGTGAACACACTATTCGCTTTGGCTTTACCATCATCAACGCGATGCATTTTTGACGACTTAAAGTAAGAAGCAAGGACAGGCAGTAAAATTAGGTTAGTAAAGATGATAACAGCCACACCTAAACTTGCTGTGATGGCAAGCTCTCTGATAATACCAATATCAATAGCAAGTAAAGTCATAAAGCCAATCGTATCGGATAACAGCGCGATACCACCCGGAATAAGCAGCGCTTTAAAGCTTGCTTCAGCAGCTACCTTACTGCTCACGCCTTCAGACACCTTTTTACCAATGGCGTTGATCATTTGTACACCATGGCTTACACCAATTGCAAAGACCAAAAATGGCACAAGAATAGACATTGGATCTAGACCAAAGCCAAGTACAGATAGCAAGCCTAACTGCCAAACTACCGCAATTAACGAACAGGCAATAGGTAACAATGTCAGTTTAAAGCTCTTACAAAATAGCCAAACCATGATGAAAGTGAATAAAATGGCGATTGCAAAAAAGAACACAACATCTTTTGCACCATCAGCAATATCCCCTGCCATCTTGGCAAAACCAATGATATGAATTGATACTTTATCTGTGCTTAAAGGCTCACGGATCTCTGACTCTAATTTTTTCGCAAATGCGAGCGTGTCCAGCTTTTGTTGTGTTTGCGGATCTGTCTCCATAAGCTGAGCAGATACCATGGCACAAGAATAGTCACTCGCAACCATACGACCAACCACTTTAGCTTTTTCAATATTCTGCTTCACTACAGCAAGACCTGTTGCATCAGCTGTAAAGTTCGCTGGAATGATTGGGCCACCGGCAAAGCCATCTTCAACGACTTCTACAAATCGTGCACTCGGTGCAAAAATAGAGTTTACCAATGGGCGATTCACGCCTGGGATAAAGTAAAGTTGGTCGTGAACGGCTTTTAACTGTGTAAAGAATTCAGGATTAAAAATATCACCATCTGCATCACACACAGATATTAAAATACTGTTCGCACCACCAAATTGTTTTTCATGCTTTAAATACACCTTCATGTAATCATGGTTTAAAGGTATATTTTTATTGAAAGATGCATCAAGCTGGATATGTGTAGACTTATAACCTAAAAAGACCGTCGCTAGCGCAAACAGCGCTATAACCATAAAACGATGCCTAAAAACGACATACACTAGTTGATTTAAAATAGACTGCATTAGCGATCAACCTCGATTGTTTGAATACCCTCTTCTGTAGCAAGCACTAGTTGACCATTGTGCAGCACACCTGAAAGAATAGATTTACCGTTTTTCAGCTGTTTTGTTTTCACATTTTCACCCTCTACAGTAAAAACGAAACCGCTGTTCGCCAGCATAATTTGTGCAGCATCAGTTGAAACAATACTGTTAATCGTCGCGGCTTTTTCCACATTTATAGGTGAAAAAGAGACGTCTTTACTATCAGAAATAAATGTGTTGCCACGTAAGCCTGCTGCAATAAGCTGTTCTTTTTTGTTTTTGTTTATAGCAAACAGTGAGCCTGAATAAAATTCGTCAATTCTTGTCCATGTTGTGCCTAAATCACGGCTTACCGCAAATAGACCCATCTCACCAACAAGAAAAATATCGTTGCCATCAATCAGCATTCGATTGAAGTGAGGTAAAATAAATTGCGTTTCTTCTTCATACGCCTGCGGATCGTCTTGCTTTAGTTCAGCTAAATACTCAATGTCATCAGGGTGTACAAACTCATTTAAAAAGCGTTTAGTCCAGCTTTTACCGCCATCTTGTGTTTGATACATCATGCCGTATGCACCAATTGCGAAACCTTGCTTATCATCCACAAACTCGATATCTAAACAAGGTTTTTCTAGATCAGGCAAGTACTGTTGGATTTGCCAAGAGACGCCACCGTCAGTGGTATTTAAAATCGAAGCGTCATGACCACACGCCCAGCCTCTTTTTGCCGATGCAAATTCCACCGCAGTTAAGAGAGATTGGATTGGTACATGCGCTTGCTCCCAACTTGAACCATCATCACTGTACACTATTGTCCCATGCTTCCCTACGGCAACAAGTTTCTTTCCGCTATTGGTAATATCAGTTAGCAAGGTTTTCTCTGGGTGTGCAACTCTTAACGCTTCTGAGGCGCTGCCAATAGCTTCACTTTGCATAACGAACACTGCAATCGAGGTTGCAATTAACTTCTTAATCATTATGAATACTCAAATAAAAATGTCGTGAATGACTGGGGGGATAAAACTGGACATATTGATGTCCAGTTTTAATAGAGTGTAGAAAGACCAAATTAATTGATCCCGAAAGACGTTATATTAACGTCTTCCCTCTCGACGAAGTGCACTTTGAGTAAACTCATTGTCTTGGAATGACTGTGTAAAGTCATACATTTTCTCTTCGTTGTCTAGGCCGATTGCTAGATAACGACGAGAGTTTAAGTCGTGGTATACGTCTAGTGTACTCCAATGTGTCGGTACGTCGTAATAGTTAATACCATGTGCCATTGCAACGCGGTACATTTGATCACGGTTATCATATAAGTCCGCTATATGAATTTGCCAGCTATCTTCATCGATGAAGAATACACGCTTTTTATAAATGTGGCGTGTGCCTTCTTTAAGGTTCGCTTCAACAACCCACACACGGTGTTTTTCATAACGTACGTGCTCTGGATTAATATGACCGGCCTTCAAAATATCTTCATACTTCAAAGAGTCGCTATGTAATTTATAGCTGTTGTACGGAATGTACATCTCTTTTTTGCCTTTTAATGTCCAATTATAACGGTTAGGAGAACCGTTGAACATGTCAAAGTCATCTGTTGTACGTAAGCTATCAGACGCAGTTCCCGGTGCATCATATGCAACGTTAGGTGCACGACGAACTCGACGCTGACCTGTGTTATACGTCCATGCTTGTCGTGGTGTTAAAATTTGGTCCATGGTTTCGTGAACGAGTAATGCAGTTCCCGCTAATCGAGCAGGCTCAGTTACCTTCTGCTTGAACTTAAATAACACATTAGATTTTTGTAGCTCTTCTGGCGTTGCACTTGGATCTGAATACTTAACCAGTAGCTTTTCATCAAAGCCGATAATGTTATATGAACCAGAAGCCGTTGGCATCGCCTGACCACCGTTACGGGCGATAGACAAACCGCGATATCTTAATAAGTGGTTCCAAATCGCTTCCAAGCCATTTTCTGGAATCGGGAATGGAATACCAATCGCTGTATTTTTAATCCCGTTACCGCCTTCAATCAGCTCAGCCGTTGATGCATATTTTTTAGTCGCATCGTATACAAACTGAGGATAAGCCGCACTGCGTCGCGTTTGATATATATTCATTTTAAACGTATCTGGGTACGTTTCAAATAACGCTATCTGGCCTGGACTCAAGTTATCTTTATATTTATCAAGATTGCTCTTATCGATAGTAAATAAGATCTTGTCGTCCGCATACGGATCTGGGTGGTGCATACCAGGCTTAAAGTTTGCAGGTGGCTTAGTTATACCGCCAGTCCAAGCAGGGATTGAACCATCAGCGTTACCAGCAACTTCAGCGCCAATTGGTGATAGATCTTTACCCAAACGATCAACCTCTTCAGGTGTCATTTTCGCTAAAGCAATTGGTGCAGCCATTATTGTCATTATTGATGCTGCTAGTAGTGTAGGTTTTCTAAACATATCGAAAGCCCTTAAATTGAATACTTAATATTAAATGATACAAAATCGCGATCTGAGAATGTGTTTGTCGCACCACCGCCCCAGAACGTGTTGTACCCTAAATCAAATGACCATGCATTTTGATAGCTAAAGTTAAGGTTCACACCCATAGACTTTCTATCTTCAACAAACAAGAACATTGGATCTGGTGTTGTTCCGTTTACGTCATGTGAAAACACAACTCGTGGTGAGAAATTTACACCTGAGAATAAATTGTTGTATTCACCTTTAGCAATCAGACGGTAGCCCCACGAAGAAGCCGTTGGGAATGGGTTAACTTCAGGGCCATTAGACACTGCTTGGTGGATCAGGTCGTAGTTACGACCTTCTATTCCCTCAATTGTGCCACTTCGACCAGTACCCGCAACATTCAAACGTAGCTCATCATAAGAAGGCATGTCTTTGATCGTAACTGCACCTACTTCACCGACAACCGCCCAACTATCCGCGCCAAGTGATGGGCCGAATAAATGTGTTGCTGTGAATTGTAGCTGCATCGTGTCTTTAAGAACGAAGCCTTGTGCTACTTCGCCAGGTTGGACGTATGAAACGTCATTACCTTGGCTTAATTGAGAGAAACCCTCAAAATCTTCGCGAATGCCTGCTGCAGCTAACTGCTCAACCATACCTGCATATAAAAGCTCTACGTCATCAATCTGTAGCGGCTCGTCTTGACGGTAAGCAAATTCACCAGAGAAAGCTGTTTCACCAATTGCTGTGTTAAAGCTCAAACCATAAAGTTTAATGTCTTCAGGATAAACGATAACCGCTTGTGTGAAAGCGTTAAGGTTCGTGATATTGTCTTCTGTGATCTTATTATTTTGAATATAGTTAAGATCCTGCATTATCGCACCGGTAGTAAAGTTAGATGCTTTACCAGAAATAAGCGGTCTGCGGCTGTGATAATTGATATGATAAAGCGCAATTTCAGTATCGTTCAATTCTGGAACGAACATACCTAAACGAATACCAAATTGACCACTGTCATCAGCATCTGTTTTACCCGCATCACCCTTACCTTTTAACGCAACTCTTGTTGGGTAAGCAAGGTACATAGACGATAGCATTTGCAATGCATCAGGGCTGCTTAAGACGCTTTGATCTGTGACGTCTAAACCTTGTGCAGCAAGTGCACCAACCCAGTTAGACTGCAAAGAATTTAAAGCTTCAGTTAGATGATGTAAGTCAATATCTGGGTTTGACGTGAAACCAAGCTGTACATTTTGCGAATAACCATTTGCAGATGCAAAATCATTCGTCGAGAAATAACTACCGGTCGCTGGCAAGCGAGTCTCATGCCACTGATATTGATAAAATGCTTCTAGCGTGACATTCTCAGTAATGCCAAGTGAAGCCCAAAGCATACCTACAGGAATGAATGCTTCTTTTAACTCAGAGCCCGGCGCTTTAAGACGGTCAATATCAACAGGGTTTACGTTAATACCATGCGATATTAATGTACTTTCACCCCAGTTGATTACTTGCTGACCTAGACGAATAGACAGCGGATTGTTGCCATCGTTTAAATCAAAATCAGCCCATACAAAGGCATCTAGCAATCTAGCGTCAGAACAGACCTGTTCTTTCGTATCGTCATCTGCACATGGATCTACATGTTGACCAGACACTGGGTTACGGTAAGCAAAATCACCGTCTTCCATCGCAAAGTCATAGAAGTACATAAAGCGAGAGAAGAAGCCATAATTGTCTTTAGTGATGGCAAATTCGTGTGTACCTTTTAGCTGCTGAGAAAAAGTATCACCAGCATCAAAGTTTAAGTTGCCTGCATCACCATTGTTAGAGTAAGCACCTTCTTGGCTCCAAACTTGCGATGAAGAGTACAAAGTATTGCCCGTTGAAGCATTATACCCACTCCAATTAAACCTAGGGTGGTTACTCTTACCGATAATTCCAAAGTCTCGGTCCTCAACACGAATACTTTGTCCATATGAGAACGTTGAATCAAACGTTATCTCAAAATCACCGACTTGGAAATTAGCGGCTTGCGCATGCATGCCAACCGTTCCGAAAATGGCTGCTCCAAGTCCAAGCATAATCTTGTTCTTAGTAAAGCGCGCTTTTTTTATCATTATTTCTCCCCCTTATGGCGGGTAAATCTAATCAAGTTATTGTTTTTTGTTGTCGTAACGATAGAAGCGAAAATCGAAAATTACAAATTTTACGCGTTCGTTCGGTGCATTTTTAACTTTTTAGCCCGTCTTTTAACCTTGGTAAGACGTCTTACCAGAATAGTTATAACACGTAATTTAAGTTTAAAACAAACCGAATTAACAAAAATACTTTATCCCACAAAGCCTTTTTAGAGTTTATGTCACCTTTTCAAGTGCGATAAATCGGTTGCTATCGTCAAGCTGTAATCTAAAACGCCCATTCACACCAATGCTGGATACAAACCTTCTGATGTGGGCAGCTGGGAAGCGAATACGCTTCCCACCATCTTCCACAACCTGAATAGATTCAATATCCCCTTCATAATAAGCAAGGCACTGCTCATAGGTCAGTCTTAAATAAAAATAATATTCTTGCATGTATCAGTTTAATGCTCTATCAATTTTCTCATATAGATCATCACTTAAGTCTGAAATTCCTGCTAAACGCTCAAGTTGTGCTCGCATCTTTTCTTGTCGGCTTTCATCAAAACGCTTAAAAGATAAAAGTGGAGTAATAATTCTTGATGCATTTTGTGGATTAAGTTCGTTAAGCTCAGCGATTAAGTTACCTAATAATTCATAGCCTTTGCCGTCAGGCCTATGGAATTGTTTAGGATTCATCCTTGCAAAAGTACCAACCAAAGATCTCACTCTATTCGGGTTGGACTTGTCAAAGCATGGGTGTTCATATAATGATAGAATCACATCTATACACTTATCTGACTGACTTGTTGCGTGCATTGCAAACCACTTATCCATAACAAGTAGATCATGATTCCATTGTGTATCAAACTCTTGCATTAATTCTGTTGCCAATGGGTGCTGAGCATTTAATGCACTCTTTAGCCCGCCCAGTTTCGTTGTCATATTCGAAGAGTTGGCCTGCTCTTTCAGCCAATCCGAAACATTTTCCGCCGTGAGTGACAAATAGTAGAGACTCTTATTACGTAACGCTCTGATCGCAACCTCTTCAGCGCTTAACCCTCCACTATCCTGAACATTTTGATAGAATTCAGTTAATTGCGTTTTTAACAGGTCTGCAATTTGTCGCTCAAGGCGCTCAATCGCCTGGCATAAAGCATCAACAGGTACAATATCGTAACCGCCAGACAGTGTGTCAAAGTTTGGAACGGAAATATACTCAGCCAAAATCGCTAAATCATCTGGCTTATTTACAAATAGGCTTTCTAACACTGAAGATAGCTCACCAAACATAGTTTGGTTTTTATCTTCAGAATCGACATAAGCTCGTATTTGTTGAGTAAACAAGATTTGCATCGCTTCCCATCTTGCGTAATAACTTGATGCATATTTTGCAATATGGCCAAGTTGAGACAGAGAGTATTCATACTCAAGTAAACACGGCGCAGAAAAGTCTTCTAATAAAACAGGAGTTGGTTCTGAACCGATATCCTCAAACACAAAAGTTTGTTTCTCTTCAGTTAACTCCAGTACTTTATCTTGCTTTAAAGGTGCACCTTTAAGTGCAATCGCTTCACCACTTTCATCAAGTAATTCAATTGCTACAGGGATATGAAGTGGCTCAGTCACCGGATCGTTCTTTGCATGAGTCTGGTTAATGTCTATTTGATATGTTTTTGCTTGTGCATCATATTTGGTTTTAATATGTAGTGTTGGTGTACCAAACTGTTGATACCACAATTTAAACTGACTCAGATCGGTATTTGTCGCATCAGCCATAGCATTAACAAAGTCATCACACGTCACAGCTTGACCATCGTGACGTTCGAAGTATAACTTCATGCCTCGCTGGAAGCCTTCTTCCGACAGCAAGGTATGCATCATACGGATCACTTCAGCACCTTTATTGTATACAGTCACCGTGTAAAAGTTATTCATCTCTATAACTTTTTCAGGGCGAATAGGATGCGCCATAGGACCCGCGTCTTCTGCAAACTGATGAGTACGCATCGCATTAACAGCGTCAATTCTGTTTAATGCTCTAGAGCCTAAGTCACTACTAAACTCTTGATCTCTAAATACAGTCAAACCTTCTTTTAAACTTAATTGAAACCAATCACGGCAAGTTACACGGTTACCGGTCCAGTTATGGAAGTATTCATGACCAACAATGGATTCAATAACGTGATAATCTCTATCCGTCGCTGTTTCTTGATTAGCAAGTACACAAGCACTATTAAAAACATTCAGACCTTTGTTTTCCATTGCGCCCATATTAAAGAAGTCGACTGCAACAATCATGTAGATATCAAGGTCGTATTCTAAATTGAAACGCTCCTCATCCCATTGCAGCGACTTTTTCAGAGACGTCATCGCATGTGGGGCTTTTGATAAATTACCCTTGTCGACGAACAACTGTAACTTAACTTCTCGACCTGTTTTAGTCACAAACTTATCTTCTAGGGTATCAAAATCACCTGCAACCAGAGCAAATAGATAAGATGGCTTTTTAAACGGGTCTTCCCAAGTGACAAAGTGTCGCCCATCTTCTAGGTCTCCTGAATCAACTTGATTACCATTGGAGAGTAAAAACGGAAAAGATTTATCCCCGATTACAGTAACTTTGTAAGTTGCTAGTACGTCAGGCCTATCGAAGAAGTAAGTTATTTTCCTAAAGCCTTCAGCTTCACACTGAGTGCAATATGCGCCATCCGAAAGGTACAGTCCCTCTAATGACGTATTCTTTTCAGGGGCAATCTCAGTCTCTATTTCAAGGGAAAAAGATTCAGGCACAGAGTTGATTTTTATTCCATCAACTAGCTGAGTAAAATCAGAATGTGGTTGACCATCAACTTTGAGTGAAATAAGCGTTAAATCGACTCCATCCAGCTGAACATATGATTGTGCACCATTCGCTTGCAATTCATACTTTGCAATTACACGAGTTGTTAACGGTGATAAGTTAAATGTGAGGTCAATATGTTCCACTTGGTGACTTGGTGGCTGATAATCTGCCAATAATTTAGCTTGCGGTTTTTGTGTCATTAAAATTCCTTCATCGCATAAAATAGCGCAATTTGATCAACACCACCTATCCGCCAATCTTTGCTACCTAAATCATGCAAGTGTCTAATATATATACACATGCATCCATTGAGGACACATACATAAGTTAAACGAGATTTTATAATATTAAATGAGGGAAATGTAGCTTGCAAATAAGTTTAGACGGGTTATATGACTGTTTAGACAATAAAAAAGGCTCCAATATTTGGAGCCTCTATCTTTTAATCTTGTTCTCTTGGTTTTAGCTTTAATACTTTGACACCAAGATAGCCATAAACGATTGCTAAAAGCGGGTTGATTAAATTAAAGAAAGCGTAAACGGCATAATCTAACGGGTTAATTAATAGAACGCTTTGCATATATGCACCACATGTATTCCAAGGTATTAGTGGGCTAGTAATCGTTCCCCCATCTTCAAGCGTCCTAGATAAATTAACGCTCTGAAGACCACGCTTTTTGTATTCTTCTTTAAACATCCTACCAGGGACCACAATCGCGATATATTGGTCGGCCGCAACAAGGTTCGTACCAAAACATGTTGCTATTGTTGATGCAATGAGCGAGCCTGTACTTTTCGCAATTCGAAGAATACTGCGCACAAAAACTTCTAGTAAGCCAGTTTTCTCCATTATGGCACCAAACATCAGGGCAGTCATGATCAACCACGTTGTTGTCAACATGCTAGACATACCTCCACCACTGAGTAAATCATCCATTTTTGCATCTCCAGTTTGAACACTAAAGCCATCAAAAAAAGTTGCCCAAATCAGCTTAAACTGACCAACAAGCTCACCTTGAGATGCATCTATTTGGCTCGCTATCAAATCGCCTTGGAAAAGTAATGCCCATACAGCGCCGACGACAGCACCAATTGATATCGCCGGAAAAGCTGGCATCTTCTTAATCGCAAGGCCAAGTAAAATAGCCAAGGGTACTAGCATAAAAATATTGATATTAAAGTTGTCTTGTAAAATCGTGCTAATTGCGTCAATTTTACTCGCATCACTTGCAACATCTGCGTTAAAGCCCATTACAATGAAAATAATTAAGGCAATAACAAAACTTGGTACCGTGGTCCATAACATATGCTGTATGTGATCAAACAGGTCACTGCCCGCCACTGCGGGCGCCAAGTTAGTTGTCTCTGACAACGGGCTGAGTTTATCACCAAAGTAGGCGCCAGATATCACAGCTCCCGCCGTCACAACTGGGTCAAGCCCTAAACCGTTGGCCACACCTAACAAAGCCACACCAATTGTTGCAGCTGTGGTCCAAGAGCTACCAATACTCATCGCAACAATACCACAGATTAAACAGCTTGCAGCATAGAACCAAGACGGGTTAATGATCTGCAACCCATAATATATCAATGTCGGAACCGTACCAGATAAAAGCCAAGTACCAATTAAAGCGCCAACCATGAGCAAGATCAAAATCGCCCCCAACGAAATCGTGATACCTTTGATCATCGCTTCTTCAAGCGTTTTCCATGTGAAGCCATTTTTTAAGCCGATTAATGCTGCTGTAAACGTTGCGAACAATAACGCGATTTGGTTTGGACCAGACGATGAGCTGTCGCCATACAGATAAACTGCAGCGCCTAATAAGCTGACCAATACAATGATTGGTATAAAAGCATCCCACGAAGATGCTGTTTTTGGTTGTTTCAAATTTATGTACCCCTCGCACTCATGTTGGTGCGTATTATTATTTGACCGAGTATTTTCACTCTTTTACCAATCAGGTTTGATAATAATTCAACGCGTACTTATCAGTATCGATTATCAAGACGGATTGATAAACATAGTCTATGTTGTCTTGTTGCGGCTGACGATAATAACAAATTTGCGTTCAGGAGTAACGAAAAAAGGCGCTGTTGCGCCTTTTTTCGTAATACCAAACCATTAAATAGGTTAAATATCGTTCTTTACAATCTTGCCAAAGTTGATCATATCTTGCGTGATTAACGCTGTCTCTTCCAAATAAGGGTCTAGCTCTGAAATGACGTCTGGTACATCATCTAAATCTTCGATTGCTTCTAAACCTAAACGCTTCAAGCGTTCATTTGTTCTAGCAAGTGCTCTTTGGTCTCTTTCCTCACGCTCTTTCTTTCTTTGGGCTTCGACTAATGAAATCGAGACTTCGTTTTCTTGCTCTTTATAACGTTTAATATCGTCGTAAACATATGAAAATTCAGGTTCTTTAGCTATACGTTTAGTATGCTTTTCATTTAAATGTGCAATAATCGATGATAAATCATCAATAGTATTGTACTTGGCACGGGCAATACTATCCCACGGCAATGCGTTATCTTCTTGGCTTTCGCCCCATTCTTCTGGCTCAATAAATGACGGCAGCAAAATATCCGGGATTACACCTTTATTCTGAGTACTACCACCATTTATTCTATAAAATTTAGCAATTGTGTAGGTAATACTGCCAAGTGGGTTTTCGAACAAATCGTAAGTTCTTCTCAGCCCCTTATGTTGCTGCACAGTACCTTTACCGAATGTTTGCTCACCGATGACAATTGCGCGGCCATAATCTTGCATTGCAGCTGCAAAAATTTCAGATGCTGAAGCACTATAGCGGTCAACTAACACTGTCATCGGGCCGCTGTAATATGTTTTACCATCTTGATCTTTTTGTACGTCCAAACGATTTTGTGCAGTGTGAATTTGTACGATTGGCCCTTTATCAATGAACAGCCCAGACAGTTTCTTAGCTTCGTAAAGTGAACCACCGCCATTCTGTCTGAGGTCAATAATAATACCGTCGACTTTCTCTGCTTTAAGGGCGTTGATTTCTTTTAGAACATCCTCAGAAAGGTTGTTATAGAAACTAGGTATTTCAATTACACCTATCTTACTCGTTAAATCAGAGTACTGCGCTTCGAAGACCGATGACTTAGCGGCGCGATCTTCTAACCTAATCTTGTCTCTAATTATTTCAACAACTTTCGGGGTACCATGTGAGTCGCTTCCTTTAAGGTATTGCAATCTGACTTTAGTACCCTTCGGCCCTTTAATCAGATCTACCACGTCATCTAGTCTCCAACCGATGACATCGACAAACTCTTCACCATCTTGGGCTACCCCAATGATTTTATCGTCTGCTTTTATCTGTTCCGTTTTATCCGCAGGCCCGCCTGGAACCAAGCTGCGAATAACTGTGTAATCTTCATCGTAACTTAATACTGCACCGATCCCTTCAAGCTCAAGGTCCATATCCATCTTAAATTGCTCAGCTCTACGAGGCGAAAGATAAGACGTGTGTGCTTCGATGCTTCTAGCGAATGCATTCATAACAATTTGATATGCATCTTCACTATTGGTTTGAACTAATCGCTTTTGAGCATTTTTATAGCGCTTAGTCAAAATCTCTTTTATGCCTTCCCAATCTTTACCCGTTAGCTTTAAGCGCAGGGCATCAGATTTGACCCTTTGACGCCAAAACTCATTGAGTTCAGCTTGGTCTTTAGCAAAAACAACCTCTTCACGATCAAAATAAAACGCGTCTGGCGTATCAAACTTCATCTCTTTATCTAGTAAAGAAATAGCATATTGAAAACGCTCAAACCGTCTCTGTAAACTCACATTGAACATTTCAAAAGCAAAGTCTAACTTACCATCAGCGAGGGCTTCATCAAACTTTGCTTTATGTTGTTCAAAACCATCAACATCCGACTGCAAAAAAATTGACTTGTTGTAGTCTAAGGTTTCTACATATCTATCAAAAATTTCTTCTGACAATGTTGAGTTGAGTTTAAAACGTTTGTAGTGGTTCTGAGTAAATTTATCTGTCACTCTTTTCGTAGCTGTTGCGTGCTGTAATTCAGGTTTTAGCACAGGTATGTCTTTTTCTGTCACAACGCTATTAGCTGCAAAACACGTGTTTGCAACAAACAATGCAACTGCACCAATGAGTGGTAAATTTTTACTCATACACTACTCCTTATAGAATAAATAGACTATCAGCCTTAGTCTTAACCTGCATACCAGTCACAAGTTCAACGTGTACCTCGTCTTTATTGACTTCAGTAATCGTTGCGTTAACTAGCGCTTGACCAAGCTTAACTTTTACTTTGTTATTAACCTTGACCTCATTTGCAGGAAGAGGTTCAACTTTTCCAGAGCTTCTGCGCTGTTGTTGTTGAGCTGGTTTCTTATTAACTCTAGGCTTTTTGTTAGCATGGCGTGGTTGGCCAGGCCCTTTTGATTTGTAAGATTTTGTGTCACCGTCATTGCGAGGTCTTTGCGGCTTCTTGCGCTTAGCCATTTTCGCACGGCTTTCTTCTAATGCTTTTTGTGCGTGCTCAACGTGCTCTTGCTCAACTTTCTCAGCTTGACCACCTTCCAAATCGACACGAAACTCATTTTTAGTCACTGCTTCTAAGTAGCGCCAACTTGACGTGTACTTTCTTAAAGCTTGTCTTACTTGTGTTTTGCTCACTTTATCAGAGCCTTCGATCTTCTCAGCAATATCTTTAAAGATCCCGACCTTAAGTGGCTTTATACCATCCTTTTGTTTAAAACACTGAGGGAATTCTGAGTATAAAAACTCCAGAACCTCATTAATATCTTTTAGCTTGTTTGTGGTTTCCATGTCTAAACCTATTTAAATATCTTCATCAAGTGATGAATTAATATAGTGTGTAACCCAGTCTAAGAGTTCATCCAATTCGGTTTCAATTAAAGCCATGTCACCGCGTAGATGTTCCCAAATACCATTAATAATTTGATCAATTTGCTCACTTCCAAGATCTTCTGGCAATCTTTCCCAAGCGAAATGGATAAGTTCGTTGAGCGTTTCAGCTACTTGCTCTTCGTCACCTTCCCAATCCCCAACATCAAAATTAGAAAACAAGTAATCTTGTACATTAAGCATATCTTTCATTTTTAAAGTGTTTCCTCGAAGCTTTTAACTAACGCCTCTAAGCCCAGTTTATCTTGTTCATCAAACCTTGCCAAACTAGGGCTGTCAATGTCCAGCACAGCAAATATTTTACCCTGCTTATATACAGGTATTACAATTTCAGAGTTAGACGCCGCATCACATGCAATATGACCTGCAAAGGCATGTACATCTTCAACCAGTTGCGTTTTAGCCTCTGACACTGCAGTGCCACAAACGCCTTTACCAACTGGAATACGGATACATGCAGGATTACCTTGGAATGGGCCTAATACAAGTTCATTGTCACCATCCATAAGATAAAAACCAGACCAATTGATATCTTCCATGTTGGTAAACAGCAAGGCACTTAAATTCGCCATATTAGCAATGTGGTTGTGCTCGCCTTCAATTAACCCTTTTGCCTGTTGATTTAACAGCTCATAAAATTTTTGCTTTTGCATTATTAATACTGAACATTCTTACATATAAACAGTAAAGGTACTCTTTCAAGCCAATAAATGAAACCTTTTCAGAGGAAAAAGTCCCAATTTATCCTCAATCTAACTGCAACTGTTCAATTTACACTCAAAGGAAATGTTATTGCCTTCTGAGGCTGTATAAAAAAAGTGCGGATGCAAACGCACTCATAACCGCATTTGCAATGAGTATTGGCCCCGTGGAGACTGCAAGCAAGTAAGTAAATGCAGTTCCGCCTAGTAGAGCTGTTGTTGTTAAGGCCGAATACGATAGCTTGCCACGTTTATACAAAAATAAATACACCGGAAGAACACATAACGCCATGACCATACCCACAATATGCGCATTTGAAATCGCAGTAGTTAGCAGCTGAAAAAAAAGCTGCCCTTGTCCTGTCGAAATATAGAAGTATGCACCTAATACGCAGCCAATGATAAGAGGCGATAACATTGAAACGCCAATTGCAGTTGCGACTTTTTTCATTTCAAATTCCTTACAAGAATATGTCTTTAGTGAAGTCTTCTTTGTAAGTGAAATGCCATCAATAAGACTTTGGTCGCATGCCACTAGATTGAGCTAAATATATTTTGAAAGTAAAAAAGCCCAAGCTAACTTAGCTTGGGCTTAATATGGCGGAGAGATAGGGATTTGAACCCTAGATACGCTATTAACGTATGCCGGTTTTCAAGACCGGTGCTTTCAACCACTCAGCCATCTCTCCAAGTTTGTAAAACAACACATTTTAAACGTGATGTTTGTTGTAGTGGCGGAGAGATAGGGATTTGAACCCTAGATACGCTATTAACGTATGCCGGTTTTCAAGACCGGTGCTTTCAACCACTCAGCCATCTCTCCGAAATTGTTGATTAATACTGTCTTACTTTATCATTGCAGATTAATCATAATAGTGGCGGAGAGATAGGGATTTGAACCCTAGATACGCTATTAGCGTATGCCGGTTTTCAAGACCGGTGCTTTCAACCACTCAGCCATCTCTCCGAAACTTTTTCATGCATAAGCATGTTATAATTAGTGGCGGAGAGATAGGGATTTGAACCCTAGATACGCTATTAACGTATGCCGGTTTTCAAGACCGGTGCTTTCAACCACTCAGCCATCTCTCCGCAGCGGGGCGAATAATAGGGAAACCTTTTTAGAATGTGAAGCTTTTTTTTTGCTTTTTTTATCGTTTGACTAAAATTCAGCTCGTTTGACGACAATTCCAGCTAGCTTGGCGAATTTTTTATCAATCTTTTGTTATCTTTGAACTATTTACCTCAAAAAATGGTCTACTATTCGAGAAAGGTTTGCTCAACTATGTAACTCTTGGTAATCTTTGGAAAGTTTAATTATCGGAACATCGTGTTTCTATTAAGGAGCTATAATATGGCGTTCAATCATTCGTACACTACTGAAAAAGCAGTAATGTCAACGACTGAAACAAATAAAGTGCTTAAAAGCACTTACTTTCTTTTAGCAATGACTTTGGCATTCAGTGCCTTAACTGCTGCAATTTCTATGACTATGGCATTACCTAGATTTACAGGTCTTGTCTGTTCTCTGGTTGCTATGGGTCTTATTTTTGTTATCCAAAAGAAGGCAAACTCTTCTTCAGCAATCGGTCTGGTTTTCTTATTCACTGGTATTCTAGGTTTTGGCTTAGGTCCACTGCTTAACTCATACTTAAACTTACCAAATGGTGGATTGCTGATTGCACAAGCGCTTGGTTCAACTGCATTGATTTTCTTCGGTTTATCAGCTTATGCTTTGACGACTAAGAAAGACTTCTCTTTCATGGGTGGCTTTTTAACAATTGGTATTTTAGTAACTGTAGGTATTTCTATTGTAAATATCTTCATCGGTAGCCCAATTGTATTCATTGCTATCAACGCTGTGTTTGTATTACTTATGTCTGCAATGATCTTGTTTGAAACAAGCAGAATCGTAAATGGTGGCGAAACTAACTATATTCTAGCGACAGTAGGCCTGTTCGTTGCTATCTACAACCTATTCACTTCTCTATTAATGCTATTAGGCGTTATGTCAAGTGATGACTAATCTTATCATTCTGATAAAATAAGCCCCATTAGGGGCTTTTTTTATGGGTTTTTTTTGAGCCAATTTATTATTTCGGTACATTGCGGTCCTGCAGATCATGATACTTTGCAATGTCTTGAGCGCTTTGCTCGCGCTACACTCCAACAACAGCACTCGATCAAATGCATTTTTCTGTATCAAGATGCGGTACTCCATGCCAATCAACATTTTGCGCTTGCAAGCGATGAGCTTCAAGTAAGCACAGTCTGGCAAAACCTTCATGACTTGGGTATACCATTAAAACTCTGTGTTACAGCAGCTGAAAAACGCGGTATCAATATATCCGATACAGGTTTATTTACTGTCGCTGGTTTAGCTGAATTCGCTATGGAAACATGTAAAGCTGATAAGTGGGTGCAATTCAAATGACAAAAAAAGTATTAGTTATCTGTGACGCTTCACCATTTGACAAGCAAATTATCCGCGACAGTTTAGATATGGCTCTGATTTTTGCAGCCATTGATCAAGAGGTAAGTTGGTTGTTCAGAGGCCCTTCTGTGCTTGCATTGAAAGAAGGTCAAAAGCCTAACCAGCTCGGTATAAAAGACTTTTTGAAACAGCTTAAAACACTCGAGATTTATGATGTGGATAGCATATTTGTGTGCGAAGACGCACTTAATGACTTCTCCATATCAAAAGAGCAATTGGCCATAGACACAGATGCGTTAAACATAAATCAACAACAAGCACTATTAAGCGAACAAGATCACGTGGTTAAGTTATGAGTTCAATAGTACATATTTTTTCTAAACCGATAAGCTATTATAGCAATGTTGATATGGGCCTAATTAGCCGAACAGATAAAGTGTTGCTTCAGCAAGATGCCTGTTATGACCAATCAAAATTCTTAATTAACTGCCCTGCCTCTATATTTATGCTAGAAACTTGCGCTTTAGCCCGCGGCGTTTTACCCGACAACTCCATCACACTTGTTGATGACTTGAGTTGGGTTGACCTTATTGCAAGCAGTGACAAATCTTTAACGTGGTAATTATGTTAGAAGTAAACGATAGAACGATAGAAACAGATAAAGAAGGCTACTTATTAAATCACTTAGACTGGGATGAAAGCCTTGCACCAGTCATTGCATCTGGTGAAAATATCACATTGACCGATGCCCACTGGGAAGTCATTAGATTTGTACGTAGCTTTTATGAAGAATATGGCACTAGCCCAGCGATCAGGATGCTTGTAAAAGCGATTGCAAAAAAACTGGGGGAAGATAAAGGCAAGAGTATCTACTTATACAAACTTTTTCCAAAAGGCCCTGCGAAGCAAGCCACTAAGATTGCAGGTTTGCCCAAACCCGCTAAATGCATATAAAAAGGGAAGGCTCAGCCTTCCCTTTCTCATAGATATTATTCATCTACTGGCCATGTAAATGGCACATCAGGAACTGATAGACCTCTTGCTACCACAGACTCTGCAACTGAGAGCGAAGGGTCCGTGGGTGACCACAAGTCTGTTACGAAACTAACGCTTGCTGATTCACTGGCAATGTCACCTAAAACACCACTTGCATCAATATCGAATACAAAGCTAGCTGTACCATCATATTCACAAGAATTAGTCGGTGCATACTCAATATTTGCACGATGATCGGTACCTAAATACGTATTCGTCGATGAATCGTATTCAAAGAACTGTCTTTGGGTAAAATCTTGTAAGGTGTGATTATTATTAGGCCCAGCCCAATTACAAATAAACCCTTGTACCATGCCATCTGTCACATCAATGTCAGTACCATAGCCAAAATGCGCTTCGCCGTTTTCTAAAGATGCATCATTAAATCCAATATTTAAGATCCGACTATTTGAATCATTCACACCCGCTTGCCATGCATATGCATAATCACCCGCTAAACTCGTTAGATTAAAATTCGCACCGAAAATTGCAAAATTCTCACTCCAACCATCTGGGTTATCGGTATTATGGTATTTGTTTTTCACATCCACTTGTTGGTCACTGTTAAATGCCCCACTAATACCATGACCACAATTGATTGCCGATCTTGATTGCAAAGACATCTGCTCTGCACTTCGTTCGTAAGATAGCGAGCCCACCAATGTGCGTTCATTTTGACTACAATTACCACCAGGGAACTCTATACCCGTTACGCCGACTTCGCCTTCAACAGTAAAGTTTAATAGCCCAGTATAATTCGTTGCATCGCTACCAGGTGTATGTACCATAGATAACGTAATTCCATAATCTGAGCCCGACACCGTATAGGTTAGATTAACGCGATATTCCCAAACGCCAGAAGTCAATTCTATGCTCGCAGTATCAAAATTAATATCTGCTAATCCCTTACTATTCATCTGTGTGGTCAAATCAATCGCGCTGCCGTCAGATGGTAAACCCGAACCGTCATCAATAGCCGCAGACACCATACTAGCCAAAGTCATCAATGCCATTCTTGATCGCTCTCTCACTGCTTGCAATTGAGCATTAGTTTGAGCAACAGCACACGCATTTCCATTTTTTGCACTGGCTAACCACAAACCAAGATCCCCCGTCGGTAAAGTACCTGAGCTCATACTAGGATCAGTTGCATCAGGGTGGCCCTGATAGCTCACTTGGGGTCCAAAACAATCCGCATTTTCACTATTTCTATAAAAAGAACGAACTCGAAATACATCTCTCAAGGGGGTTTCACCACTTAACAATGCATCAATCCTTCTCGTCGCCCAAAAGTATGTTGGTGATGCTGGGCCTCTCGCCTCTAACGTTCTGTAAACATATTGCCTATCTTGTTCATCACTGCTATCTGAAAATGGAGATGCGACTGCCAATGATTGCGGGAAATATACGCCACGATTATTCGTCACATCATTATCTGTACTTCCACTACTATCACCAGTATCTGTTTGCCCTGATGAATCGTTATTCATATTTGAGTTTGTATCACTACTATTATCTGTCGATGTATTTGTCTGACTGTTTTCAGTTTCCTGAGTCGATGATTCTTGCTGAGATGAATTGTTCACTTGACTGGGGCTATCACTTTCAGATGATGAGCAGCCGGCTATTAAAGACACCATAACTAGGGGGATGTAAGATTTCATGATTGCATACCTTCTTTGCCTAACCTGTACAAATAACTTATGCGAAAAAATACAATTGGACAAAGTAGCTGACGTTAACACTTGTCAGTTACTGTTGATATATGACCCACTTTAGGATGAGTTTTAAAGCGACAAACAAGAATAATTATTCAAATTGATTGATAATTAATTGCAACTCAATCATAAAATGCAGAAATAACTACGTTTTCCAACTAATCTAAATGTTAGTTCATCTGAACATGCTTAATACAGTTTTTTACATCAAAAATTGAACTTTATGGAGAGAAATTTCGTTTAGAGCGAAAAAGGCGTTAAGCTAAGCTGTGATCGCCGTAGCTTAACTCACGTTGTCATTTTTAAGTGCTGCTTGTCGCGTCTAAATCAGGAGGTACTACTTCACTCGTTTCCAGATTTCATATTCAACAAATTTACCATCTTCAACGAGTTTATGATGCCAAAGATCACCTTTGACTTCATAAGTGAATGCCATCTTACGACCGATTAAACTCTCAACATTGCCAAGTGTTACCGTCTCAATAAAATAATTGTCTTTAAGCTGATAAGTGCCGCCGCCAGCATAATGAAACTTGTTGTCGCTACTGGTGATATAGCTAAAATGTGTATTGTTAATGATTTTAGTTGAGGTGACTTGAGGCGCAGACGCTTTCACTCTGCCGTCTTTAGTCGCATATTCACCACTAACAAACTCCCAAGTCCCCATCAAAGGATTTGACAAGGCAAGTGGACATGCAAACGCACACAATAACGTTAAATACTTCAAAATCTATCCCTATTTTATTGTCATTATTTTTAGTAATTATAAAGTTTTGGTGATGAAAACCTCAAATTCGAATTATTCAAGTTGTGAGTCAAACCCTAAACCGCTTGACCACAATCAGATTCATCGATCACCTTATTAATCAGTTCAAATAACCTAGCAAGTGCCCTTTCTACATCTTGCCAGTTTTCTTGTTTCAATAAGGCATCGATTTGGGATACCGTTTGATATATTTCATGACAATCAAACATCGCCGAAGTACCTTTGAGCGCATGGATTGAACGTGCAAGGCCCTCATAGTCTTTATATTTTAATTGATTTTGCAGTTGAACTAACTGCTCATGCAAACCGTCAATATATTGCATTTTTAGTTGCTTAAACTCTTCATCTGGCAAATTGAGATCATCATCAACTATGATATTCAAATAATGTGAGATCTTCTTAGCAAATTGCGCTCTGTCTATTGGCTTAGCTAAATGGTCGGTAAACCCGAGTTTAATATACCTGTCAACTTCATGGCTCATGGTGTTTGCTGTCAGGGCGATAACAGGTGCAGTGCACCCTGTTGCTTGGATAAAGTTAAATGCTTGCTCACCATCCATAACAGGCATTTGAATATCCATCAAAATCAGGTCAAATTCATAGTCTAAAACAGCTTGAACTGCTAACTGGCCATTTTCTACCGCTGTCACATTCAGGCCCATTCTTTCTAAGATCCGAGTAATCAGGCGACAATTATCACTGTGATCTTCAGCCAGTAATACTTCACCTTTAAGCTCCTCAGAATCTAGCTCTGGATCAGTCTGTATATAAGGCTCATTTTGATGATGTATTTCTTCAAACGAGTTTACCCACTTAGTTCGTTCAGTGGTGAATAAACTCAATGACAAGGTAAATGAGGTTCCTGAGCCAACTTCACTTTCAACCACAATATCACCATCTAATTTTTGAGCTAAACTTTTGGAAATATTAAGCCCTAGCCCAGTTCCACCATACTTACGTGTTGTAGATGAGTCCGCTTGATAAAATGCACTAAACAATTCTTTTTGTTCTTCTGTTGTCATGCCAATACCCGTGTCTTGAACACTGATGTATAGCCTGTCGTCCTTACAGCTTACTTCAATTGAAATTTTACCAACCGAGGTAAATTTCAACGCATTTGACGTCAAATTGAGTAGTATTTGCCTTAGTCGCGTTGGGTCAATAACAACATAATCTGGCAAAGGGAATTGATAATTTAAATCAAACTCTAGCCCTTTATCTCTTATTTGTTTACCAAGCAAGGATTCAACATGCGCAATAGACTGAAATAAATTGGCTTCGATTAATTCAACCTCTAGTCTATTTGCCTCTATTTTTGACATATCCAAAATATCATTAATTAATCCGAGTACATGCCGAGAGTTTTGTAATATGACGGTAATCGCATGATTACGCTCGTGTGGTTTAATATCCCCAAGAATAATTCCATCTGCATAACCAATAATTGATGTCATAGGTGTCCTTATCTCGTGACTCATATTGGCTAAGAAACGGCTTTTCGCTTCACTGGCATCGCGCAACTCTGAAGCTAACTGTTCTAACTCATAAGTACGCTTTAGTACCTTCGCTTCTAAGTTTTTATTCAGTTCAATATTCTCTTCACTCGTCAAGCGCACTTTATCCGCGACGGCAAAAGCTAAAAACATTGCATCTAATGCCACACCAATCAAACCGAGTAAATACAAGTTAACCGCTATCGGCGGTAATAACCCCAAATTGGTGAAATTGCCAATCATGTTGGGTACTGCCATACACACATAAGCTAAGATAAAATATCGAGCAGGCTTAAACCCTTCTGATATCCTTAAAATACCAATATAAAGACCTAAACATAAAGCAACGCCAGTAGACAAAGTCGCCCATAAAAAGCCAAAACCAGGAAATAAAATACTGAAAGGCGTACCTATAGCAGCAATAACACCGACCCAAATTGAGGCCGAAGATAAATTTGGATGCTTTTCTTTTAATTTAAGTAAGCAGTTATAAAACAGTGCATTACTGATTGGAGACAACGTAAAGCCTAACCAGTGCAAATGTGCAGAGTAAAACCCAAAAAGCTGATCTGAAATATGAAAGAAGTGGCTCCATGCAAACACCATAGTTGCTGCAAATATTGCATAATAGAGGTGTGTTAAATCTTTAGAGCCAATATAAATGAGTAAATTATAGAGGCCCAATACAATGCCCACACTAAAGCAAATAATCATGATTAAGTTATCAATCACAACTTGCTCTTTAAAGTCTTTGACAGGGACTAGTTCTAACTTAATAGGCGTATAAAAATAATCACTTTCAAACAAAGTAACGACATAATAGTCATTGTCTGGTAACAGCTCTACGGTATTACCATAATGAAACGCAAACTCATTAGGTACCATCCCACCGGAATAGTAGCGCTTAATATCATCTTTTGAGTATATCCTTGTCTCAATATTAGATAAAACTGTGTTATAAGGGTATAAAACCAACTGCTCATAGTTAGAGACATTTTTGATTTGAGTAACAAGCCAATAGCGTCCAGAGAATAACGCTCGTTCCTTTTGATTCTCTAGACGACTCGCCCAGCTCATCACATCATCAAATGACTCAGGAAAACGCGTGTCGTCTTTTGCAGCAAGTACTAAACCCTTGTCGTGTAGATTTACACCTTTTTCAATGCCATTGTACACATACTGCTGAGCACTCACTGAGTGCGACAAAACTAAAATAATCAAGCTAAGAGTCAGTCTAATCAGATACATTATCGATCTAAAAACCCATATGAATGAGCTAACAAAGCTCTAAAAGTTATATGTAACATCAACACCAATTCTTTGCCCCTCACCCTTAAAGTCTTCTAGCATGCCAAGGAAAGAACTGAGATCAAACTTTAAATGACTGTACTCTTTATCAAATAAGTTTTTACCCCATAAACCGACCTGCCATTGCTGATATTGATAAGTAACATTAGCGCGCCACAATGCATAGCTAGCTTGCATTGCATATGGATTCTGGTTTTGATCAAAGTAATACTCAGACTGATAATCAACACCAATAACTGTTGCCAACTCACCACTATTCAATTCATAAGAATAAGCAAGCTCTGCAGAAATATTCCATTCAGAGGTAAAAGGGAGTCTATTATCAGTTAATCGGTTACCGAGTGGATCTATAAACTCTTCAAAATTTGCTTCAGGAATATAGCCAATGGCTACCCGCGATTTTACAGCCTCACTGAACAGGTATTCTAACTCAAGCTCTGCACCATAAATGGTCGACTCACCAACATTTTCTAAAAGCTGCAAAGGTGGTGCATTGGGTGTTGAAGAAGCTTGGTTCATGAACACTTGCTGATTTTTATAATCGTAATAGAAAATCGCGCCAGAAAGTAAATAGGCACCCTCTTCAGAGAGCTTAAAACCTACTTCATGCGAGAGCGTTTCTTCAGGACCGTAATCCGCTAATTCAGCTTGCTCTTTAGATGACAGTAGCCCCCCATTATAGCCACCACTTTTGGTGCCATTTGCTAGTGAATAATAAATTAGCAAATTATCATGCGGTGTATAATTCCACGCAACTTTCCCAGAAAAACCATCATCTTTAACCTCTCCATTAACCGTATAGAAAGGAATAAGTGAGCCCGCAAGCTCCCCTGGCGTTGTGATAAAGTTTAATCGTGAAATAGAGTCATATTCAACCGACTCGTCTGAATAGCGTGCGCCAATGGTTAGCATATGATGCTCGTTTAACTGCCACTCATATTGAGAAAACAAAGCAATCGACTTTGTCACAATCTCATTGTCGTAAAAAAAGGTTGTTGTTAACTCCGGCGCAAAAATACCTCTAAAGTCCCTTAAAATATCATTGTGATTATTTTGATAGATGCGCTCTTGATATTGAAATAGACCAATTGTCCAATAGTCTTCACCTAATTGACTATGGTATCTAAGCTCATTCGTTACAAGCTCGCTTTTCAAGCCCAGCTCGCCTTCACATAAACGTTTAGGGCTGCCATCACAATTAAATGTATGGTCTCGATCAAGTCGATTAAAACCATTTGAATAAGTTATAAATGCATCTTCTTGTAGTTGCCACTGTAGTTCAGCTGTCCAACCTTTATAGATGCTTAAATGAGGGGAGTCATTGTTTACACTTACAGCCCAAAAATCATCGCTGCCATCATTAAAGCCAAAACTATCTACACACCCAGCACTTCCAGCCTCACTAGGTGAACATTTTACAGGAGCTGCTGGGTTTGGATCTTTGAATATACCAATATTACCGACCGGCTGTACTATGCCATCCCAATGACCGTAGTACCCTTTTACAAAGGCGCTCCAATTGTCCCACTCTCCCAAGTAACTTAACCGCAAATCACTTTGTTTTAGGCCTGCCTCTGGCGATGTTTCAAGCAGGTTATAACTTGTATACTCATAGTCTGCATGATTAAAAGCAAAACGAATGGCACTTTCATCATTAATTGTTGCGTTATAAGCGCCTTGCGCTCTTCGCCAATCATCAGTTCCTGCTCCTAAGCTAACATAACCATAGTTACCCGCATCAGGACGTTTTGTTCTTACGAGCAATGCACCACCGGTACTGTTCCTACCAAATAAAGTTCCTTGCGGGCCTTTTAAAACCTCAACTTGCTCAATATCAAACAAATTAGCTATTTGATTATTTGCCGAGCCGACAGATACACCATCGACATACATGGCAATTGGAGAGGTATTTGCCGTGTTGTAATCTAGTAAGCCAATACCACGAATATTAATTGCTGGCGGCGTGCCTTCAGCTGCATTTTGGCTAATTTTTAAATTTGCGACAAAATGACCCAGCTCTGTCGCATCTTTAATGCCCTGTCGGGCAATACGATCGGCGCTAATTGTTGAAATCGATACGCTCACATCTTCGATATTTTGCTTTCGTTTTTGTGCATGGACCTCAATAATCTCGATTGAATCATTTGCTGCATAAGATAGAAATGAACTTAGAAGCACAGGCATTATGGATATAGAAATGGCAGAGAGTTTAAACATGTCCGTTCTCGTTAGTTATTGCAGTATTCACTTTGCACTACTGAGTATAGTCCAAAAGAAAAGACCTCCAATAAAATTGCAGGTCTTTTCTGTAACTTACCTAATATTATCTATCAAGTACCATCTGGCTCAAAGCCATTTTCACCACTTATTTCCTCAGGTAAACCGCAAATAGCACGTGATGTTTGCATACCGGCCATCACAGCAGCCTCTACACATCCTGCATTAACACCCGTTTTGATCCAATCACCTGTTATAAATAAGTTTTTGAACACTGTGCCATCAGTCGCTAAGCGAAAATCACTGCTACCTGTCACTGACAGAACATATCGCTCACTTGGGTCAACATTGACGCGCCAATATTGTGAGTCAAACCTTTGCTCCGTGGGCGCAGCACTTGGGTCGTAAATGACATCCCAAATAAACTGACCTACGTCATTATATGCGGATGGCCACAACGGCTGCATTTCATGGTTCAATTTATTGAGTGAATTAACCTTAACTTTGGCTGTTTGTTCTGCAGGAAACGTATGCTCTGATGCTGGCGGGTAATAGTCGCAAGTAAAAGCACTACAAAAATAAGCGATATTACATGGCCCAGATGAAGGCCAATCCTCTACGCCAAGTAAATTAGACATTGCCGCCCATGTATCAAATGGCTGAGAAAACGCACTTAATATAGGCCGCTCTTCACTGGTCGGTGTATAGTTAAAACCCAACTGCTCATCCGTTTTATTTAACCAAACCTGAAACGCTTGCGTTGCTACTGTCTTTACCTTACTGCTTTGCTGCTCAAAGCCATAATCTAACGCGAGTAGCTCTGGACAAAGGTGCTCTAACGACCCAACCGAAATACCAAAAACGACTTTATCAAAATCACGCATTCTTGTGAGCGTCTTACGAGTCAAAGGTCGCTGATAATGCTGCTCGTATATAGCGGGCCAGTCAGTCCAGAATGATTCTAAGTTCACCTTGTGTTGTCGGATAAGATCGGCCTGCTCATCAACTATTTGATCCAAGTTTGGCTGTGAAGGCCAGCAAGGCAACCCTTTCACATCTACAAATGGCTGGTATTGACCATTTTTAAGCTCGACTTGCTCAATAATAGAAATCTCATCTACCACATAGTTGCCATTTTCATCTTGTCCGGGTTTAAGCCCTTCAACTTGATTGAAGAACTCAAATTTAACACCTCTTTGGCTAAGTAACTCATAGATTGGTGAAAAGATGATATCACCCATCCCCGCCTGCATTTTCCACATCACACCGCCCTTGTAACAAAGCATAATGCGCAACATAGCCAAAGAAGCAACGCCGGCCTCTACGTCACCATTTTTAAAGTCCCCATCAACAAAACCGAAAACAAGATCATAGAATCCACGAACGGGCGCAGACTCAACAGCGTATTCTTTATCTGCACCGTTTCTAGCAAGCCAATACTTAAAGTCATACTTATTCAGCACACCAAACCCATTGGCGTGCACTCTGTCCCTAATCATGCCAACTGTCATCGCAATGGCTAAATCAGCACAAATATAAGCGCGTCTCACGGCAGGGTTATCATCAATCAGTTCTAACGCCTCTGAGCGCAGCCAACGCTTAAGCTTTCTGACAATATACCAAGTGACAAGTCTATCTTTTGAATTTGTTAGATTTTTATCCTTTGCTCGCAAACTCATTAAATCATGTAGCTGAGATATTAGCAGCTTGGGTGTCGACAAGATGTCTTGAGCTTCATCGATAGCACTATCAAAAAAAGACTTAACAGAGTCTTCAATGCTATCAAAAGCGCCCGAGATCTCTCCGGCTAAATGTTGTAATAGACTTCTATCACGTTGTTTACGAGTTTGCAGCTGCGTTTTGCGATTAGATGCTTCAATCGCCTCTTCCAACTCATCAATCCACTTGTGTAGCCATGCAACAACCAGCTCTATCAGCTGCCAGAAGTGAAGGTCTAATGTACCATCAGCGGGGTTTCCATCAATCAAAGGAAAGTCAACGGGCCAAGTTTCCCACTGATTGTCGATATATTCTTGTAAAACAACGAAACTATGGGGCTTTAACGCTTGCTGCCAAGTATGAATTGGCACGGTGGCTGGTCTGTTTAATTTATCATAGACAGTCTCAATCGCGCGAAATGAATTAACATATGCGCCAAACCATACATGCAAACCATGTTCTTCAATTCTTTCGCCAAAATGAGCGTTTCTGCCACTTGCTCCCTTCCCACCTAATCTCCAACCTAACTGATAAACAGTAATATCATATAGATCTTGCCAATTTTCTTTTTCAGTTAAGTAAACAGCAGCAGTCATCGCAGACACGCCACCACCTAATATAGCGATACGTTCTTTAGTCATGTTATGTCCTTACTCACTTCATAGATCGGCTGTTACGATTTCATGGGCACCGTCTTGATCAAAATCCATACACAAAAAGTAAGGCAGCCTTGCGAACTGTTCACCCACCTTGATCCCAAACATCTCTTCTAAAGGAAATGCATCAACTTGGTTAAAAGTGACTTTATATTCATCTTTGAGAAAGCCGAGTTTATGTACCTTTTTCACAGTTGAGGGAGAGTGAACAACCGCACTATAAACACTATTTTCTGCAAAGCCGTCAGGGAACTGTTTAAATAAAATTTGGGCAAGTTGCGGGTTGGTAAAGCCACTAAATAGCTGTTTAAAAAAGTCTATACTAACGCCTAAATCATGCACACTGCCATGGATAAGCTCGGCAACTTCTTTGCCAATCTCTATCGCTTCTTCGAACCAAGTGTCATCATCCGCCACCCGGTCAATAGACAAAAGCTCATACCAAGCCATTTTTTTGTCTGCTTCAAAAGGTTGAAAAGTCTCAAGACTAAGAGAAAAATGGTCCGCGCGATGCTGGTTATCCGGCATTTGGTACTTACACAAGTATTTGTTATAACCCCAAGTCTCACGGCCATTAACTAACGCATTGATATTGTTTACCGTAATAAATGCTGGATACCAATATAAATGCGTCATCTTATTCTCTTGCTTGCTTATCTGTGCAATCGGCAACCAAACTATTATGTCCGTCTCTTGCATATAGCCATAATTACTAAATGGCGGTACTTTAGACGCAATATTTTCTATATCTGTGAACGTTAAAAGGCAATATGATGATAGTGCCCTAAATGCAATTGTTTCACTGGGTACGCTGTTAAGTGTTGAATCGACATAGCTTTGAATGGTTTCCAACTCCCCTTTAACAAAAAAGCCATACATCATTGCATTTAGCATTCTGCATGGCGGCTTTGCGATTGGGTTTCCAGGGAAGTGTCTGTAAGGAATACGAGGCTGATCTGACATACATAACTCCTTTTCATTATGATTTACATAGTCAATTCTAGTCCACTTTTTATCCTTCGGTTGGCTAATTTTAACTTAATTGCTTCGTCAATATTGTATTGACACAAAGCAGTAAAATGATGCAATGCTGCGGCATCAAAATTGCGTGAAAGCGAGTTCATAAATCCATGCTGATAGCGGGTTCTGTAGCAATTTATCCCCGGCATGCCAGACAAATGATGAATAACAGGTTTAATATCAAAGTGATTTTCTTGATAAGGAAAATATACATCGACATCACATTTTGGGTGCAGCTGCAAATAGTTCCTTATCTGACCCGGATAAAACGCAATCAGCTTTGTGGTGCTTTTGATCGGCATGGCAGCTAGCGCTCTCCAACATGCAACTCCACCGGCCGAAAAGCCGATGACCAAATCAGGCTGTTTATCAGAAATCGCTTCAACTACTTTTTGAAAATATTTATCGTGGCCGACTGAATCCATGAACTGCTTATATGCTGTCTCTTCATCTCTATTCAAATGACCTTGTCTAAATGGGTAAGGAGAGCAAATTGAGGTGCTGCCATCTAGCTCATTAACGAAGTTTTCTAAGCATTTTGTTTGCCCAAAAATATCACTGACGATAAGCGTATTCATAGTTTTCTCTTGTTATTGAAATTAACTTAACTCGCCAACCTTGCATACTAACCTAAGTACGACTTTAAAACACTTTTAATCACAAATAAAAGACCAATCCTTGTTCAAAACCCATTGGCCACCACTTTAAATTGCTTTAAGGCTGGTGTTCGTATTTTAATGTAGCAAAAAGACACAAGTTGTAAAATAAATCACAAATAATAAACAAAGATTTTAACTTAATTACTTTTATACCTGTTGGCAATTGAATGATCTTTGCTAAGCTTTAATAGTGACAATTATACGAGGGCGAAATGTGCGCAAAGCATTGCTACTATTAATGTTGTTAACCGGTGTGGCAGAAAGCAAAAGCATTGACTGGATTATCACTGACTTCCCTCCCTACTACATGATTAATGATGCAGACGAAGGTACAGGTAGAGATGAGTTAATCATTGATTTATTCCACACGTACTTGCCTGATTATGAAAATAATAAAGTCTACTTTCCTGCAAGTCGTGCTATCAGAGCCCTAAGTGATAAACGCAACACGTTTTGTATGCTTTCTTTATACAAAACGCCGCAGCGTCAAAAATTCATTCGCTTTAGCCAAAACTATACCACCATTGGATTATCGCCAACCATTGCCACAACCACGGCAACCCTTGAGGCACTTGGTTTTGAAAACGCGTCAAAGGTCAGGCTTAAGCCGTTTATAGAGCAAAATAAACTAGTGCTCGGTGTTGTGATGCAACGTTCATACGGCAGGGCATTAGACCAAGTAATTAGTTCTATCGAAAAAGATCAGGTTGTTATCAGGCCTGGACAAGATGCACTTGAAAGTTTGACCTACATGCTTAAAAAAGGTCGTGTCGACGCCGTTATTGGCTATCCCAGTGAACACTTTTACCTTCATAAACAAACGAATACTAAAGACGTGGTACAACTGCTTCTCGAAGACGTTGACCCTATTGTTCATGGTTATGTTGGTTGCACAGACAATAAAACTGGCAGAGAGATCATCAAAAAAATTGATTCTGTTGCTAATACTGTCGTTAATAGCCAAGAGTTTAAAGCAGTGATGCAAAAATGGTTGCCAAGTTATTTGGAGATAAAGCTCAGTAAATTAATGAAAAATAAGGAAGCGAGATAATAATGCACCAAGTACCGCTGATTGCGATACTTGGCACAAGGCATTAATTAGATATTTGTCACATCAATAAACAAAGACTCATCAATGTTTGTTGATGACACTGTCGCTTCACTAAATTGATACTCATCTCGATCATTTTCCCTGTCGATTGGCAGGTTTTCAAAATCAAACAAGTTTGTATCTGCAAGCTGGCTTGGGCTAACGTTCTGTAGTGATTTAAAAATACTGTCTACACGACCAGGCGTCTTTTTATCCCAGTCAACCAACATTGCTTTGATATTTTGTCTTTGTAGGTTTTCTTGAGAACCACACAAATTACAAGGGATAATTGGAAATTCTCTATGCTCTGCATATTTTATTAAGTCTTTCTCGCGGCAGTATGTTAACGGTCTAATAACCACGTTACGGCCATCATCAGACCTTAACTTAGGTGGCATAGCTTTTAAGCGCGAACCATGGAACATATTTAAAAACATGGTTTCAACAATGTCATCCATATGGTGTCCCAAGGCAAGCTTGGTTGCGCCAATTTTTTCTGCAAATGAATACAGTGTACCCCTACGCAGACGAGAACATAGACCACATGTTGTTTTACCTTCAGGCACCTTTTCACGAACAACAGAGTACGTATCTTTATCAACGATATAGTAAGGAATATCCAAGCTTTCGAAGTATTCAGGCAAAATATGCTCTGGGAAGCCAGGTTGTTTTTGATCCAAGTTTACCGCGATAACTTCAAATTTAATGGGTGCAGCTTTTTGCAGGTTAAGTAATATATCAAGCATTGCAAAAGAGTCTTTACCACCACTAATACAAGCCATCACAACATCACCTTCTTCGATCATGTTGTAATCTTTTATTGCGTTACCAACATTTCTGCGCAGTTTTTTCTGCAACTTATTAAATTCAAGTATTTCTTTTCTATCGTCTTTTTGATTCATCACGACTTCTCAAGCCTAAAACGGACGGCTTTTTAATTGCTACGGGTAAAAATTTTAAGGTGTGAATTATACGGGCTTTTAGACTAGGTTGGAACATATCAATGCAGATAAACAATTTACATAACATAAATATTTACTTCAAACATAAAAATGCCCCAAAAGCGTGAACTTTTAGGGCATGTAAAGGACCTTTACAAATCTGATTTAGCGCATCGCCATCATCATTTTCGCAGGTTCTTCCAGATATGATTTCCACAAATTATTAAATCTAGCAATCGTACCACCATCAATAACTCGATGGTCACCAGACCAACTCACTTGCATAATCGAACGTGAAACCACGTTTCCATCATCATCAAAGCGTGGAAGATGTTGCAATTTACCAAGCGCAACAATCGCAACTTCTGGTTTATTAATAATTGGTGTCGCAGTTGTGCCGCCAATTGCGCCAATGTTCGATATAGAAATTGTGCCGCCTTTAAGATCATCTGGCGATACGCGCCCTTCTCTCGCTGCGTCAGTTAACTTAGTTACCGCCTCAGCAACATCAACAATAGACTTATTTTGACAGCCTTTAATATTTGGCACTAACAGACCTAACTTACTATCAACGGCCATACCAATGTTATGATCATCAAAGTATGTAAGCTCTGTACATTCATCGTTAACTTGCGAGTTTAAGATTGGGAATTCTTTAATGGCAAGAGACAGCGCTTTAATAAAGAAAGGCATCATAGTGAGCTTAATACCTTGCTTTGCATATTGCTCTTTCAAAGAAAGTCGCAGCGCAATGAGCTCTGTTAGGTCAATTTCATCACTGTAAGTGAAGTGAGGAATTGTGGATACAGACGCAACCATTTGCTTAGCCATCGCAGCTTTCATACCACGAATTGGCTCAACTCTTGCGCCACCAGTTACAGTGCTAACTGTGGTTGTCGTAGGCTGAGCAGCCGCTTCGCTAGCAACTGGTGCAGCTGGACTTGCGCCCGCGCTCAAGAACTTTTCAAGGTCTTCTTTATAAACACGACCATTCTTACCACTTCCAGGCACTTGGCGAATATCAATATCCATTTCGCGTGCACGTCGCCTTACCGCAGGTGAAGCAACCGCTTTACCGTTTATAACAGGCTGTGAAGACGAAGCTGAAGGCGCTGATGGTGACATAGGTTGAGGCTTGTGGATTGCAAGCTCATCTTCAACAGATTTAGCTGGTGCAGCTTGCGCACCACTAGATTGTGCTAAACGCACCTGAAATAATGGGCTATGTACTTGTGCTATATCACCTTTTTGATAATACAATTTTTCCACAACACCATCATACTTCGCTGGAATTTGAACAAGCGCTTTGTCTGTCATTACATCACAAACAGCTTGGTCTTCTTTAATTTCTTCACCTTCGCTTACCAGCCACTCAACAATCTCACATTCAACAATACCCTCACCAATATCCGGCAAGATGAAATCTTCTAAGTGAGCGCCTTGTGTCGCTGCTGGTTGCTCTTTTGCCGCTGAAACCTCAGCTGTCGCTTCTTCTACAGGTGCATCACCTTCTACATTCATCGCAAACAATGGCTCATGCACCTTTGCAATATCACCTTTAGCGTAATGCAATTGAGTGATAACACCATCATGTACTGCCGGGATTTGTACCAAAGCTTTGTCTGTCATTACATCACAGATTGGCTGATCTTCTTTGACTGTGTCACCAACAGCGACTAGCCACTCTACAACTTCACATTCAACAATGCCTTCGCCGATATCTGGTAAAATAAACTCTTTAGACATGACTTATCCTTAAAATTCCACTGACTTCTTGATTGCTTCAAACACTTTTAAAGCATCTGGCACATATTCTTTTTCAAGAGCTAAAGGATACGGGGTATCTAGACCACATACGCGTTCTATAGGTGACTCTAAGTGCAAGAAGCACTCTTTTTGGATAGTCGCAGCGATTTCAGCACCAAAACCATTTGTAATTGGCGCTTCGTGACTTATCACCAAGCGGCCTGTTTTAGTCACAGACTTAATCAGTGTTTCAGCATCCCAAGGTAAAATTGAGCGAAGATCGATAATTTCGCAGCTAATACCCGCTTCTTCTGCTTTCACAGCGGCCTGTTCAATGATCTCCATCTGTGCACCCCAAGCAAGTACAGTGATATCAGACCCTTCTTTAACAACTTCCGCTTTACCAATTTCAATGGTGTAATCTTCTTCTGGTACTTCACCAACAGATGCACGGTATAAACGTTTAGGCTCAAAGAAAATCACTGGGTTATCATCTTTGATACAAGCTCTTAGTAAGCCTTTTGCTTGATAAGGATTACGAGGTACAACTAACTTCAAACCTGGTGTATGTGCAAAATACGCTTCTGGAGATTGCGAGTGATACAAACCTCCGGCAATACCACCACCGTACGGTGTACGAATAGTCAGATTACCGACATTAAACTCGTTACCAGAGCGGTAGCGGAATTTAGCCGATTCATTAACGATTTGGTCAAATGCAGGGAAGATATAATCCGCAAACTGAATTTCAGCTAATGCTGGCGCACCAAAAGCTGCAAGGCCATTGGCAAAACCAAGAATACCTTGCTCTGTCAGTGGTGTATTAAATACACGGTGCTTACCATACTTCTCTTGTAATCCAGATGTTGCACGGAATACCCCACCAAAATAGCCAACATCTTCACCAAAGATACAAGCTTGAGGGTGCTCTGCCATACTAATATCAAGCGCCGAATTAATGGCGTGTAACATATTCATTTTAGCCATTATTTAATTCTCCCTGCTGTTACTGGATAGGCATCTGGGTATTGTTTGATATGCTCTTTTAATTCTTCGTATTGTTTTTGTAGCGCTGGAATTGGCGTGTCATAAACATCAGAAACAAGTTCTTCAAGTGCTGGTTTTTGTACTTTTTCAGCCACTTTTAGCGCCGCCAAGATCTCTTCACGGATTTTGTCTTTAATTGCTTCATCTTCTTTTTCATCTAACCAGTTTTGCTTTAATAGCCATGCTTTAAATCTGGCAACTGGGCAGCTATTTTTAAACTCAGCTTCTTCATCTTTAGTACGATAACCTGACGGATCATCAGAAGTAGAGTGAGCGCCAAGGCGATATGCAATTGACTCGATTAGTACAGGCTCACCTGTTGTAACTGCAATTTCACGGGCTTTTTTAGTCGCTTCATACACAGCTAGTGTATCAGCGCCATCCACACGAATAGTTTTGATGCCATAGCCAACACCACGTGCTGCAATACCATCACCTTTAAACTGTTCGTCCGCGGGCGTTGAAATCGCATAGCCGTTATTACGGGCAAAGAAGATAACAGGTGCTTTATGTACTGCGGCCATGTTAAGACCAGCATGGAAATCACCTTCTGAAGCAGCACCTTCACCAAAGTAACAAATAGTTACGTTATCGATTTCAGAGCTTAATTCACCAGACTCTTTATCAATATGCTTGAGCTTTTGACCATAAGCATAGCCTGTAGCTTGCGGGATCTGCGTGCCAAGTGGTGAAGAAATTGTCAAATAATGTAATTCGTTAGAGCCATAATGCACCGGCATTTGACGACCCTTCCCCAAGTCTTTTTCATTTGAGAAAAGCTGGTTCATGAATTGTTCTAGTGTAAAGCCACGATAATGCAGAGCAGCTTGCTCACGATACTGAGCCATGATCATATCATCTTGCTTTAACGCTGCAGCACTTGCTGTAATTGCAGCCTCCTCACCTAGACACTGCATATAGAAACTAATACGGCCTTGGCGCTGAGCGGCTTGCATACGTTCATCCAACAAACGGATAAATCTCATCGTGCTATAAATTTTAAGTGCTGTTTCTTTATCTAACTCAGGTGACGTCGCGCCATCTAAGATTTCGCCTTGCTCACTTAAAATTTTTAATGTTGGGATGTTAAGCGCATGGCCATCGATAAATTCGAGTGCATGGCTTATGTTTAACGATATGTTATTGGGGTTAGTCATAACCTACCTTCTCTTGTTGTCATCGCCAATTTGCAATACTTGCAGTCAATAGCATTGACGTAAAAGCCCGCGTGTTGAGTTTTGAATAATTAGTGCGGTAAATGCAAATTACTTAAATTAAAGCTTTTGCCACTTTACGTTAACGTAAACGGTTATTCAACTAATCCTAGATGAATAACCGGTAATTTGCATTTTTATTCTGGAAAGATTTCGATACGGTTACAAAAAAACTTTTATTTCAGTGAGTTAAACAAAGTTCTCGTTTACTTCCATTGGGATCACGGTTAATAATGCACGTTGGCCGAGGGCAACTTTAGCATTTGGGAAGATAATTGCTTCGCCTTCCACTTCAGCAAATATCTCAGTGTCTCCATCTGTTGCAAGCAGCTCGCCTTTAGCGAAACCAGTAAAGTTCACCGCAGAATCAGGGAATGGGAATGAAAACGCTTCACAAGTTCGGTTAATCGTTCTATGCACTGTGAACAGCTCAAAATCTTTTGCATCGAATTCTTTATATTCAACTTCTTTTTGGCTAATTAATGCACTAAGCGTATTCTTGGTCGCTTCAAAGCTTGCCATATTATTTTCACCAAACGGCTTTACTTGACCAAGTTCTACTGTGAATGCATCCGCATCAAATTGCTTTGAAGAAAAATAACTGAAAGTCGTGGCGGCTGCGCGCATCATCAGTACAGTGTTTACACCGCATGATAATAAAAACTGTAGTTGTGACTTTTTCCAAGGTTTGCCATGCAAGAATGGATACACAGCAAACTTTTCGTTTTTAGAACCACGAATAGCTGTGTGCAGATCATAATGCGCACGATAACGGCCCGCTTCTACGCTGGTGAAAAACTCACGCACATAGTTTTCTAAATTTGCCGCGCGAACTTGTTCTGGGTTATCAGTTTTATTTTCGTGTGCGCCATTGAATAAACGGTTTAAGTTTTCGTCAACAAAACGCTGACCAATATTAATTGACTTCGGATTGCCGTAGATAAACAAAACACGTTGTTTCAGTTCTAGCTTGCCAGTGATAATGTGCTGGATCAGCTCATCACAAATTTCGATTGGTGCGGTTTCATTGCCATGCACGGCACTTGAAAAAACAAAGTCTTTTTGAGTTTCGCATGCAGGGGTAAATTGAATAACACCAGTGTCAATTACTTTAACCTCAGTACCGTTATCCAAAGTAAATTGACTAGGTGCTAATTCAAACTCATTATCACGAGTGATGGTTAAAAAATCGCCGGTTGATTTTAATGTATCAAGGTACATACTGTCACCTTATGAGAGATGTAAAAAAGAAAAAGGCCATTAAAAAATGGCCTTTAATATCAGATAATTTAGCTTATTACACTGTCTACCAATGCTTTTGCTTCTCTTTCAAGCTCTGCAAGATGTGCTTCACCTTTGAAAGATTCTAAATAAATTTTGTAAATATCTTCTGTGCCAGAAGGTCTTGCAGCAAACCAGCCTGAAGCAGTCACTACTTTTAAGCCGCCAATAGCTGCGCCATTACCTGGTGCATGCGTCAGAATGTCGGTAATTTCATCACCGGCAAGCACAGTCGCTTTCACGTCATCAACACTGAGCGCTTTTAATCTGGCTTTTTGCGCATCATTTGCTGGTGCATCGATTCGTTTATAACTTGGTGCACCAAATTCTTGTTCGAGTTCTTTATATCGCTCAGAAGGTGTTTTACCTGTGACAGCTAAAATCTCAGCTGCGAGTAAGCCTAGAATAAACCCGTCTTTGTCTGTGTTCCAAACATCACCATTTTTTCTTAAAAATGATGCGCCTGCACTTTCTTCACCACCAAAAGCAAGCCACTTATCACTTAAGCCTTCAACAAACCATTTAAACCCAACTGGTACTTCATACACTTCATTGCCATGGCTTTGCACAACTTTGTCAATCATGCCGCTTGAAACCAGTGTTTTACCGACTTTGATGTCTTTTGCCCAGCCTCTGTGTTTTAGCAAATAATCAATCGCTACCGCCAAGAAATGGTTTGGATTCATCAACCCATCTTTTGTCACAATACCGTGTCGATCATAATCAGGGTCATTACCTATACCAATATCAAAATCGTCTTTAATTTCAATTAGATTTGCCATAGCAAACGGTGAAGAGCAATCCATTCTAATTTTGCCATCTTTATCTAGTGGCATAAATGCAAATCGAGGGTCTACTTCATCGTTGACAACCGTCATATTCAGCCCAAACTTTTCAGCGATTACAGGCCAAAAATTAATGCCTGAGCCACCAAGAGGATCTATTCCAATGCTCACATCAGCTTTAGCTATCGCTTCTAAGTCAATAACATTTGCTAAGTCTTCGACATATGGTGTGACCAAGTCTTCATATTTGATAAACCCAGAACGCTTCGCTTTAGCATAAGGAAATAGCTGTACTTCCACCAAGTCTTCACGTAGTAACTGGTTAGCTCTTTGCTCAATCCAATTCGTTACATCTGTATCAGCAGGACCACCGTTTGGTGGGTTGTACTTAAACCCACCATCTTCAGGCGGGTTGTGTGAAGGCGTTACAACGATCCCATCAGCTAATTCATGTGGATGTGTTCTGTTGTGACAAACGATCGCATGACTTACTACGGGCGTCGGAGTAAAGTCATCATTTTCTTGAGTAATTACCTGAACTTCATTAGCAACGAGTACTTCAATTGCCGAATTAAACGCTGCCTCTGACAACGCATGAGTATCTTTGCCTAAAAAGAGAGGACCAAATATGTTATTTGCTTTTCTGTAATCACAAATAGCTTGTGTGATTGCAAGAATATGTGACTCATTAAACTTTACATTATAAGAACAGCCACGATGACCAGAAGTGCCAAATGCTACGCACTGTTCTGGGTTTGTTTCAAGATCTGGCTCATTCAAATAATAAGCTGATACCAGCTTTGGAATATTTGCGAGCTGTGATTTAGGAGCTTTTTTGCCTGCGTTTGGATGGTTTGCCATCACATTTCCTTATAGGTAATCTCGAACTGTTTCTGCCTGCTGCTCAGTGTAGCCTAAAATTAGGGCCACTTCGTGCAACATCATCTTTTTACGCGTGGTATTTGAATTTGTCATGACCCAATATTCACTGTCTGTGATATTTTTTGGATTCATACTACTTCCGCTTTCAAGCAACGCTTCTTTACTCATTGCAAAGTAAATCCTATCTCGCCCTTTTATTTCCAGTACTTTATTAAACTGAGCTTTGTGCGTACGGTGAAACGCTGCAAGAATAAATAAAAAGCGCCCTACTACGCCTTTTTGCATAGCAAGCTCTTCTTTATTTAAAATATTAAATACATTCGCAGATTCTTTTACTGGCTCAGGTTTAACTTCCGCTTTACTTTCTTCTGGAACTGGCTCTACTTGTGTAACCTCGGTTTGTACTGCTACCGAAGCACCTTGAACTGGCTCTAACTCTAGTAAACGACGCAGGATCTGTGAGGCGCTCTCTCCAATACTTTGCGTGTTGCTTGCAATATATTGATAAAGCTCGTCATCTATTTCTATTGTTTTCATGCTTGTCCTGTCATTTTATACATATACCGCATTTGGGAGGGATTATATCTAAATTTTTCTTCTTCCTCTACGGCTTTGATTTTTGATTTAAGGCTGGCAAAATAGCGACACAAATTTGGAGGTAGTATGTTACTTAATTTTAAGCAAAGTGGACTCGAGCAAAGTAGCGCCAAAACTGTCATATTAATACATGGCTTATTTGGCTCATTAGAAAACCTAAATATCATAGCCCGAGCGTTAGAGCCACAATTCAATGTCGTCAATGTGGACTTACGAAATCATGGCCGTTCATTCAAAAGTGACGATATGAACTATCAGGTCATGGCGCAAGACATATTATCTCTGATTGATCACCTCAAACTTGAACAAGTGATTCTTGTTGGGCATTCAATGGGCGGCAAAGTCGCGATGCAAGTGGCAATGCTTGATGAGCAAAAAGTAAGCAAACTTGTGGTACTTGATATCGCACCTGTGCAATATCACCCTAGACATGATGGCATCATAGCTGCACTAAATAAAGTGACAAGCAGCACACCAAAAAGTCGAAGTGATGCTGACAAAATCATGTCAAATAATATAGAAGAGCTTGGCGTAAGACAGTTTTTATTAAAAAGCTTGGCAAAAAATGACAACGGTGAATTAGAATGGCGTTTCAATTTGCCCATAATAGAAAAAAATTATTCTAAGATTATCGACAACATAGATACACCTCGTACCTGTTTGTGTGATACGCTATTCCTCAAAGGTAATAACTCCGACTATATACTACCAGAACACAAAAATGAGATTGTAAGTGCGTTTTCTAAAGCACGCGCAAAAATCATTCAGGGAGCTGGTCACTGGCTGCACGCTGAAAAACCAGAAGCTGTCAATCGTTCAATTATTGATTTTATTCAATAATTGTCGGAGATTTTTATGTGGCTAAACTTAATTTATTGTAGTTAGGTATGCTATAGTACCCGCCGTTTAAGGTTTTAGTAGTGCAAAGATGATCAGTCAATACATAAATGAGTTTGAAACTCTTGGTTTTTACTTTGCGCTCGCATGTATATTTTTTCTTATTGGAATGGCTATTCAAGACGTTCTTAAGAAAGGTGACGTGCCTAAATTTGGTCGATACATCGTTTGGCTGGTGTTGTTTTTAGGTTGTTCAGGTTTTATAGCCAAAGGTGTAATACAAGTGTTTTGGCAAGGTGCGGGTGTTGGTTAATGGCCAAGTCTGAATTAGATAGAACAACTATCGACTTATTTGAAAATGAAAAACGCCCTGGTCGGCCCAAAACAAATCCCTTACCAAGGGAAATGCAGCTTAAGATCAACAAGCGTAATCAAATTAAAAGAGATAGAGCAAGAGGTTTAAAGCGCGTAGAGTTCAAAGTATCTTCTGAACTGTACCAAGCATTGAGTGATATGGCTGAAGAGCAAAATATTAGCCGTAGCGCACTCATAGAGACCATCTTGCAAGAGAAATTAGCGATTAATAGATAAAGGTAAGTAATTAATGGCAAGCGTAGGTATTTTTTTCGGCAGTGACACGGGTAACACCGAGCACGTTGCTAAGCAAATTCAAAAAGAACTAGGTAAAAAGCTAATTGATGTTAAAGATATTGCGAAAAGCAGCAAAGCTGACATCGAAGAGTTTGACTTAATTCTATTTGGTATCCCTACTTGGTACTACGGTGAAGCACAATGTGACTGGGATGATTTCTTCCCTGAGCTTGAAGAGATTAACTTTGAAGGCAAACTAGTTGCTATTTTCGGTTGTGGTGACCAAGAAGATTACGCTGAATACTTCTTAGACGCGATGGGCATGGTAAATGACATCGTTACTGAGCGTGGTGCAATTGTTGTTGGCCATTGGTCAACTGAAGGCTATGAATTTGAAGCGTCAAAAGCACTTGTAGATGACAATCATTTCGTTGGTCTAGGTATCGATGAAGACCGTCAACCTGAGCTTACTGAGCAACGTATTAAAGCTTGGTGTGCACAGGTTTATGATGAAATGTGCCTAAGCGAATTAGAAGATTAATTCATTGAATTAATAAAACAAGCTTTGACTTGTTGCCCGTGCACGTTATTCTTAAGAAAATGGTCGTGCTTATTCTTAAGAATTGAAGTAAAAAGATAATAGATTGAGACAGATTAAATGACTGATCACAACTTAGAGCTTAAAAAGGCGGGCTTAAAAGTCACCTTACCGCGAATTAAAATTCTTGAGATTTTACAATCTCCAGAAAATCAGCATATCAGCGCTGAAGATGTTTACAAAATTTTGCTCGATAAGGGCGAAGAAATTGGTTTAGCAACTGTTTATCGTGTACTGAACCAGTTTGATGATGCCGGTATTGTGACACGCCACCACTTTGAAGGCGGCAAGTCAGTTTTTGAATTGTCTGGCAGCACACACCATGACCACTTGGTTTGTTTAAAGTGTGGTAAAGTTATTGAATTCGAAGACGAAGTTATCGAAACTCGTCAGGTCGAAATTGCAACGTCTAACGGTATCAAACTAACAAACCACTCTCTTTATTTGTATGGTGAGTGTGTCGATGAAGAAGAGTGCAGAAGATTTACAGAGTCTGATGATTCTTAATTCGATAGCGTATGCAATTTAAATTAAAAGCCAGCTTTATGCTGGCTTTTTAAATATATGATATTTGGATAATAAATCAATTAGGCTTTTTCAAGCCGATATAACGCATCAGCCACCTGCTTCAGATCGACTTCACTCACAAAGTCATTCGATAAAGTTAAAATAGCATTGAGATTATTTTTGAGCTTTTCATTGCACATGGGCTCAGGCTTAAGCGCTGTTTGCAGCAAATGCAAGGACATATCAGCTATCAATAATCGTTGTTTTTCGGACCAGTCATCGTCCCCTTCAACGGCAGTATGATGCACTATTGCTTGCTCAACTTCATCGTGGATCCCCCAACTCAAGGTTAAGATCTCCTGTCTTTTTCGTTTATCCATAGCTCCCTCCTCTCCCATAAGAGACTGCTACAGAGTCAGTCAGAT
Organism: Pseudoalteromonas umbrosa; assembly: GCF_030125375.1. Classification (GTDB taxonomy): domain Bacteria; phylum Pseudomonadota; class Gammaproteobacteria; order Enterobacterales; family Alteromonadaceae; genus Pseudoalteromonas; species Pseudoalteromonas umbrosa. Next base: position 1,218,887 of record NZ_JASJUU010000001.1, read on the forward strand.
TTCAATTGACAATTCGTCATATGCTAGTCCAAATTTTACTACTCGCAGTAGTGTAAATTTATGACTTTGGATTTTTTGGATAGTAGTTATCAGGCTGTTTTGGGCACAACTCAAATTCTCGGGTATTTTTGTAGGGAAGCTTCATAAACCCTGCTACACCATAGTCTTGAATGCTCACTGTATACTGAATAATTTCTTTCAGTAACGCCGCAAAAGCAGCCTCTTGCTCTGCATCTAACAGCCGATAGTAGTAGTGAATTTTTAATCTATCACTCAGTGACTCGAAAATGATACAACCTGTGTGATGAATTTTATTCAGCTCAAAAACACATTGAATAATTTGCTTCGGTAGCTGCAACTGCTCATCAGGATCTTTACCATCTTCAAAATAGGAATGCGGCCTAGTTACTTCTGACGCCGCAACATGACTTACGGTGTACTGTAACTCAGGTAGCTGCTCAAATATATAAGCACCGGTTTCGTCACGCTCTAGCTGAATAGTCTGCCTTGCGTCAAATAAGCAGCATTTGAATAAGCCCTTCTGCTCTATTCCCTGTGCCAGCATAACCGTGGCATTTACCGCATCCGTAAAAGCACTTTGCAAGCTTTCATCATGCAACATCAAGCTCGACTCAACATATAACGACTCTTGCTGCCAGTGGAAACTCAACCCACCTACAACAGGATATTTAGCCAATCGACTAATAGACGCTAAAAATGCTTTTTCCGTGTCGCCAGTATCAAATAAGAACTCTTTATAATATCTGTCAAGCTGTGCATCATTTACGTCTAAAAGCTGTTGGTTATGATCAGCACGACGCAAAAATTGCTTCCTAGAGCTGTAGACCACGGTATCTGGCAGGTCTGTTTGCGTAGTCGTCCAAAACGGTATGTTTGCTTTTATTTGAGGTGATTCTATATCTGGTAAATATACTTTGGCCATGGCAGGCATATTGCGGATAAAATAATCACCCGCATTATCCCTGGTTATTTTATCTTTACTCAACATACCATCGATAACTTTTGCAAATTCAATTGGTAGCCCTAAGCTAGTTGCAGGGATCACCTGTGCGCCAAAGCGACAAGATTGCGCACTTGCCAATGCGTAAATAGTCGAAGCCACTCCCTGCTCATCAAATCGCGGAGAAGAGCGTGAGCCAGACATTTGCTCGTCACCAATAAAATAGACATCCCCCATTCGGGCATTTGTGCTTGCAATATCAGAAGACATTAAATCCATGATATTGCTGGCTACAGGTTCTCCGTGTACATCAATTTGTGCGTAAACAGAGCTGCCCCAATCAACCAAAGAAAATGCATCTGAGTGCTGATCCCAAACAATATTCGAAGGCTTGATGTCACCATGCACCACGGGTTGCAAAGACATGCCATTTTTTCGCTCACGTAAGTCTTGTAACACGTTTCGTAATTTCAGTGCTAAATGAACCAGAACATGGGGTTTTAGACGCCCCTGCTTTAAAGAAACCTGCTCAAGATCTTCTCCCTGCGCTCTGGCCATCATTAAGATCCCTTGCTTTTTAACTCGTTCAAAAGCAAAGAACTTAGGGACCATTGGATTATTTATCTGGGATAACATATAAGCTTCGTCTTCAAGCCTATCCCTCACACTTTGCGCTAAGGTAATACGAGAAAATTTGAAAACCCACTCCTCACCGCTGTCTTCTATGCCTGCAAACACAAATCCAAACGCGCCAGAGCCTATTAATTCTACATCTTGATAGCCTAAGAGCGATAACTGCTTCTTACAGATATTGAGCCACTGACGATGTTTTTTTGCATCATGGTGAGATAGCAAATAAATCGATTGCTGTTCATTAATATAGAAGTTGTGAATTGACTGTTTGCTCACGGCGCGACTTAATAAAACTAATTTGATGAATATATTGAAAAAAAGGCCGACAAATGTCGACCTTTTTTGGGAAAAATAAAGTGTATTTAACGTATTTTATGCTTTTTCAATTTTCGCCCATGAATCGCGAAGCCCAACCGTTTGGTTGAATGTTAAGCTTTGTGACTTGTTATCGCGACTATAATAGCCTAGTCGTTCAAACTGGAAGCCTTGCTCTGGGCTTGCTTTTGCAAGTGATGGCTCTAATTTCGCATTTGCAATAACGACTAATGACTCAGGGTTTAGCGTAGTCGCAAAATCTTCAGCAGCCGCTGGGTTAGGTACATTAAATAGACGGTCATACTGACGTACTTCCGCTTCGATACAATGTGACGCAGAAACCCAATGAATTACGCCTTTAACCTTACGGCCGTCTGCTGGGTTTTTACCAAGTGTATCTGCATCATATGTACAATAAATAGTCGTGATATTACCTGCGTCATCTTCTTCAATGCGCTCGGCTTTAATTACATAAGCATTACGCAAACGTACTTCTTTACCCAACACTAAACGCTTAAACTTTTTGTTCGCTTCAACGCGGAAGTCCTCACGCTCAATGAAAATTTCACGAGTAAATGGCAATTCACGCTCACCCATTTCTAATGTTGGGTGGTTTGGTGCAGATAACATTTCAACTTTGTCTGCATCATAGTTTTCGATGACAATTTTAACTGGATCTAAAACAGCCATCGCACGTGGTGCATTTTCGTTTAGGTCATCACGGATACATGCTTCAAGCATCCCCATTTCAACCATGTTATCTTGTTTTGTAATACCAATACGCTTACAGAATTCACGAATAGATGCCGGTGTGTAACCTCGACGACGTAAACCCGCAATTGTCGGCATACGCGGATCATCCCAGCCTTCTACCTGACCGTTAACGACTAAGTCATTAAGCTTACGCTTAGACATCACGGTATATTCTAGGTTTAGACGAGAAAACTCAATCTGCTGCGGTTGACACTCAATGCTGATGTTCTCAAGTACCCAATCGTATAAACGACGGTTGTCTTGGAATTCAAGCGTACACAACGAATGCGTGATCCCTTCTAGCGCATCTGAAATACAGTGCGTGAAGTCATACATTGGATAAATGCACCACTTGTCACCAGTCTGATGGTGGTGAACAAAACGGATACGGTAAATAATCGGGTCACGAAGTACCATGAAAGAGCTAGCCATATCGATCTTTGCTCTAAGTACACATTCACCTTCTTTGAACTCACCATTTTTCATTTTTTCGAAAAGCGCTAAGTTTTCTTCAGGAGATGTATCTCTGTGCGGACTATTTTTACCAGGCTCAGTCAATGTACCGCGATATTCACGTGCTTGCTCAGGAGACAAGAAACATACATAAGCTAAGCCTTTTTCAATCAGCTCTACAGCATAGCCATATAGCTTGTCGAAATAGTTTGATGAGTAGCAAATTTCGCCATCCCAATCAAAACCTAGCCATTTAACATCTTCTTGAATTGAGTTTACGTAATCGATGTCTTCTTTTTCTGGGTTCGTATCGTCAAAACGTAAATTACAAAGGCCTTTATAATCTTGCGCTATGCCAAAATTAAGGCAGATTGATTTAGCATGACCAATGTGTAAAAAACCATTTGGTTCTGGCGGGAAACGCGTATGTGTTGATGCGTGTTTGCCACTTGCCAGATCACCATCAATGATATTTCTGATGAAGTTAGTTGGGCGATTCTCTGTATCCGCCATAGGAGGTCTTTCCTCTGAATTTGTAGCTTGTTAACTGACGCATTATTACAAATTAATTTGGTAACTTACAGCGCTTATCGACTCATAAAGTCGATTTATTTGATGTTTTTTATATGGTGAGTAAATTACATGCAAAATTAGTCCTGTGCTGATGACACCTCACTACTTTTCTTGCCATCTAATTAGCTTTAAGCGCCTTGGAAATTTTGTAATCTGAAAATGCCTTCCACGCATACATGTGGCAGATTTAAGACATAGTTGGCTTATTTATTGTAAGTTAGCATACATACAACCTAAAGGCCTTTGCACTCAACCAAACTGTTAAATCAATATAAAGCACGAGTCTGTATAAACTTTTCATATTCCGTGTGACTTTTATTCACTTATTGTTCATAATGTGTTCTAGTAATAGGGTCTAGATCAAACTCAACGGATTGAGTTAAATCACGAATTACCATAAAGTAAGAAAGGAAATATGATGATAAAAAAAGTGTTGGCAATTCTGCTTACTTTTAGCTCTATATATAGTGCAGCCGCCTTAAGCTCGGACAAAGAAGCGACTAAAGCAAACTATAAAGTGTGTCATTATAAGCTGACCTCAGCAAAGAGTAACTCAACATATCCTTCATGGGAAAACAAGACAGTCCGACCTTGGCAAGATTGCCCACCTAGCTGGACAGTTGCAGCGCCTCATAGCAAAATAACTGTTGGTATTTACGTTTACTTATTTACGACATATCGCTAATTTAAAAGTATTTAATCTGATTTATACAAATCTTAATCAATGGCATTAAAACTTTTTAGCCTGCACAAAAAGTACTTTCCCATACTTTAAAAAACATCCTTTTTTACTTTTTTCAGAACATTCCAAAGATAAAAAAGCATTCATTAGTATTGATTTTTGAGTATTTAGTACGCCTTATTTCTTCCCAATGTGCTTACACTTTTTTAGACCGTAAAAACATGTAAAGGAAAACTAATATGAAATACTTCACACACACTGTGATGATTATGGGCGTAATATCCGCATTAAATACAACGGCTTATGCTAATGAGCCGCAAAATTCAGCGATCCGTGTTTTGATTGACGACCAAGGCACACCTTACATTCACAAAGACGATGCGTTTGATCCTTGGCAAATTGCGCCACTTCCTTATTATCAAAAAACGGTCGCCGCCTCCGGTGGATACTTTCATTATCGTCCAAGCAGTGAAAGCTCCCCTGGATATGCTTACAATGAAGGCGCTACGTTTGCAGTTGGAGAGTATGGCATGGTCTTTAGATATCAAAACGATACTTGGCAACATGTATTCGGTTGCTTGGGTGCCGCAGATGTTTCAACGTATAGTCCCAAACACGCATATTGTGTCACACAAACTGGGGATTTGAAGAAATTCAATTTGGTAGCTGAAAAGTTTGGTGGAAATTATGGGATCCCCAATAAGCGCATTGTAAAAATTGATGTGAATGAAACTGGCGCTGTTTGGGCAATCACGGATGACAATGAACTTTACCAGCGGAACAACGGAAATTGGCATCAAATTAACATAAACTGTCCGCAAACATGCACCCTCAAAGATGTCGCAGTTGGTAGTGGTGAAGTCTATGTCACCGCACATATATTTAAAAATACACGTGGTTCACAACAAGTTTATAAACTCAATGGTGATGAGCTAGAAAAGTTTGGGCACTTTTATAATATTGACGTCGATCGCGATAACACGATTTGGGCAATTTCATATGATTCAAAAACCCTTCACTATAAGCGCCCGGGCATGATTGATTTTGTAGAAGAGCAAAGAGTAAATCATGCTACAGTTGTGGATATTGGCGGGTAATTAAATCATTTTTAATTGGCCAGACACGTAAAAGAAGTTATTCTGGTCAATAAACTCTTGGCTTTAACATTTAGAAAAGCTCGCCCTCTCTGCTCACCTCATGTTAATGTTAACCTTTAATAATCATAAATACTTCATTAAAAAAGGAATTTAATTGCTAAAAAGCATCACATTATTTTTTGAAAAAATATTTGAGTGGCATTTATATTTTTTAGGGTACCTTGTATTTTTACTCTTATATTTACAAATTGTGATTGTGCCAATATTCTTTATGAGTTTGCTAGGCTCCATTGCATATTTACATTTTGACCACTTTACTGCTTCAATTTTAATAGTAGGTTGTTTATTACTGGGGTTGTTGATTGGGTTATATTGGGCAGAGCGAACTCGTCGTGGCCTCGGCATTATTACTTTCCATGCATACTTGCTCTCAACACCAGAAATCGATGGTCATGGAACACACCTTCGAAGCGAAATAAAAAAACAACATAATAAAAAAGCTGCCTAAGCAGCTTTTTTATTATGTTGTGGTCAAATACGCTAAACGCTGTTTAAAGCGCTCGCTAGGTACCTTGTGCCACAGCTCTTTATCAGACATCTCTTTACTGAATGCTTCAAGGTCATTTTGCACCACATAACGTTGGATCCGTCTACGAGTAGTCGGAGTATAATCACCGCGGTAACGCAAATCGATTAAGATGTCTTTAATTTTAGGATGTAAATTTTCCCAATTTACCGGCCCGTATACCTTAACGCAATCAGCTTTATCACAGATGCGTTTAACATCTTTTGCCATCACTTCATATGTCTGCTCAAATAATAGGACTTGCTCTTTCGGGCTGACCTCAAAGCCTTGTAAGCCATGTTTTTCTATGAACTCTTTTGCCTCACTGCCATACAAGCCAGATGCTTTTGCCAGCAATTGGGCGTCTTCAAAAGCAACACCTGCTAGTTTTAAAGCTTGGATAATTTGCTCCGAACTGCGATGCTTCAAATCAAAGCCTCTGCCAATAGTTAGACCGGAGTACTGAGATGGCACGTGTAAGACACGGCTGTGGTATCGACCGCCCTCTTGCCCTTCTTGTTCAAATGTAAATTGGCCCACGCTAGGCTGCTGTATACTCATGCCTCTTTCCCTAAAAATATTATTTTGACTAGATTAAATCAGTCAAATGATCACTCAGATGATTTTCTATATTGGGTAAATTTAGTAAAATTCAACCCTATTGATGCAGGACATGCTCTTTTCGCATATTGCCGACAAGAGAAAAATAATTGATACCTGCAATTATCCAATCATGTAACTTATCCGCAGGTATTTGATTTATTTGATGCAGCGTTTGCTCGCACATTTGGCTACTTGGTGAAATACCATAATATTTTTGCATTTCATGGAGCATTATCGCTAAAAGGCCGTTAACGTTAAGCAGCAACAATAACTCTGCTGTTTTTTGATTCTTTATACGCCCACCTTTAAACTGTCTCCAAAGCTCCACTCCATAGATTTGCTTAAATAAAACTTGGATTTCCTTATCATTAAAGCCTTGGCTATATAAGCTTTCCAAATGCATAGTTTGATTATTAATATCGTAGTTATATTTAAAGTTTTCTTCAAAAACATATCTAAACGCTTCTTGATAATTTGCCACAGAGTCTCTCCTTAGCTTCTTTAAACACTGACGCAAAAACTTTTTATATGTGACAAAAAACCAAGGCGTAATTTATTTAATTAACTTAACTTCCCTCTGATCTGTAAAAAGACCAAACTCAAAAAGTCTGACAACATAGACTTAAATTCACTATGGTCCTCAAAATTAGGGGGGAATGGAAAGTGCGGAAATTGGTTCTCTGACGGCATATTTTGATAGTAATAATCGTCAGCAAAAAACAATGGCTGTGTTTGGCTTGTCACTAAGTCCGTAATGTACTTAGCATAAATAAACGCATGATTTGGGCGCGTAAATATTAGTAACCTATTTTGTGCCAATCCAGTGTCAAGATCATCTGAATTTCCCGAAAAGACAAATGACACTTGTGTGATAACCTCTATCGCTTCGCTCTCTTCAAACAATGTTTGCTTCTCTATCTCAATATCCGCAGTATAACCTTGCTCAACCAATAAAGATTTAGCCAACTCCAAGTGTGGTAGTACGCGATTTGTAAATAAGTTATTCAAATGTTGGAGCAAATACCTACGATTATACTCCAAATAGGCTTGTACTTTATTTTCTGCAACTTGATACTGCTGTTGACGCACTTGATGTTCCTCAATTAACGCGCGTAGATTCGAATGATTATTTACAGGCATACACTTCTCCATATTTAATTGGGACCAGCTCACTCGTTCGCGAGTCCATTTGATAATTGGTCTTGGGTTTGAGACACATCATTTGCCATATAATGTGTCTTCGTTTTAAGTTTTATTCTGGATTTTTTGTTGTGAGTTGAATCAATTTAAAAGCCGTACTGCCATTCAATATTGATTAAGTCATTATTCAGCCAAGGAAGTTGAACAATCCCTAACCCCCACGGAAGCTTCATAAGCAAAATATCTTGAGGTTTACTATCGATGACAATGCAAACACCATTTGCGGTCAATTTGACTTCACCTGCTCTTTGTAAAAACATGGATTTAAACGCATCAGCTGGCATGCCTTTTAAGGCTTCCCAGCGGCTTATTGCTGCATTTACCATGTTTGTAATTTCATCACGTTCCTGTTCACTTATTGTGGCTTGCTCTTCGTATCTATGTTCAAGAGGTAAGCCGAGCAGCGCGTTAATAACAAAAGTCTCAGCCTCACCGTCATCAATTCCTACGAGGTCGCAAAGCAACGCATGCGCTTTGTGTTGCGAAGCTTCGCTCTCAAATGACATGCCAGATTCATCCACATTGTCTAGTAACGCTAATTTGTTAAATAAAATTTCTAAGAACGGCCAAAGTAAAACAACGCCAGCATCGACACTGATAAAGTGCTCAGAAGACTGCTGATAATGATATTTCAGCTCTGCCAATGCTGCCTCACTGTGTGTCTTAATATTTTGTGCATTCAAGTTGGCGAGTCTATTACGCTGTTTATTAACTTGTAGAGTCAGCCCTTTAAGCACTTTGCTTGTACTTCGCGCTAAAAGTGGAGGCGCCTCTTTATCATTAACATGCGATACAGTTTCAATGTCCTCGTGACTAGTGTTAGATAGCTGCAAGCGTTTATCTAAAGCGCTGGCTTCGAACTTTTGTTGAGACTTAGATAACCTGGCTTCAAGTTGCTGTTTAGGCAGCGGTAATAATGTGTTGCCCTCTAATTCGCTCTCTGGCTGAGCAACTGCACTGCTATCCAAAGTGTGTTTCACGTCTCTTTTATGTAATTCATAAGATACAAGCTGATTTTTTACTTCTTCTAGTGTCTTTGCCGAGCGCAGCTGACCAATTGACTGCAGAGCATAATCCAGGTGCTCTTTACTATTTTTCTGAGGTGAAATTGGGGAGCCGTCACTCTCAGCTTGATTATCAGCCTCCCTTGTGATGACTGCATTTAAACTATCTTGCACTATTGTATCTTTAGTATCTTTTTGGTCGAGCTGATGCTCATCAAGCAAAGACACCCACCACATTGATGACTTTTGTAATTGGCTTGGTAAATAGGGGTTTAGCGCATATAGCTTTTTTCTAATACCATCAAACGTCCACACCACTGAACTTAAAAGTTGTTGTGCCTCTTTGCCTGCAGGTGATACTAAATCCACTGGAAATAAAGCTTTCCAACTGTGCACATAAGACAGCAATTTAACCACCACCTCATGGCAAGCATGCAATTGAATTCCCAATTGGCTGGCTGAGATCACTTGTTGCAGCGCAGTCATATAACGCTTCAACTGAGTGACCATTACCAACTCTCGAGCGAGAACAAGCCCAGAGGGAGCTATTGGCTTATCTGATTTTGGATCTTGCGTTTCAACGCCCGCGTCTGGTAGCCCACCAGCCTCATTCCTGCTCACGTATTTGGCTGATTGCTTGTGTGCATCAAACAACAAGTCATTGGTTTGGTTTGTACCTATTGAGTGTAGAGTACTTTGCTGCATCATTCTGATGTGATTGACTATCTGTCCCAGCTTTTCACAAACTTGCGCCAACGTACTCAGTAAATTGTTTACAACCGACACCTGAGTTTGAGCATCAAGGTGGTTTAGCTTAGATTTAGCATACTGTTCGGCTAATGAGCTGTGTTCAATTTGCCCTATGCGCTTTGTTTGGCTTGCAATAAGCTGCTTTAATTTTGTCGCACTGGCCTCAAACATGTCACTTCGAACAATTAACTGCTGCGTTTCATCCACTTGCGGTAATAAGACAGACAGCGTTAATTCTAATTGCAGCAGCTCAATTTGCTCTAATTTTGCTCGCTGCTTGCCATCAAATACAACACGCATAGATGGCTCAAAATAACTGACCTCACTCAGCATATGCTCTGCAGAATCACGCAGTGCTGTATGCTCATTTGCGGTGCTCTTACCTGACTCGATATCTGTGTTTTCTTGTTGTTGCTCAACTCCTACAGACTCATTACTAAAATCCGTAAGCTGAAAGCCCGATTTCCGCTGTTCAATTCGCTCATATTCATTACTCAGCCATGCATGCACTTGCTCAAGCAAGGCGCTATATACCACCACTTCTTCTTTAGTGCTGTCACTTCCTTTACTACCAAACACATTTGTAAAGTAATGATTGAACTGAACAATAAATTGCGATGGTATATTGGTGATTTGACAGAGTAGCGCAAAAATACGTCGTGCATATTTTGGTGATTGCTTAGGTGCCCAATTGCACTCTGCCGCAGTGTGCTCTATCGCTTTGCGTTCACGAGCAATTAGATGAATTACCCTATTGCTTGCTCTATGATTTCTGTCATATGGACTTTCAGCCAATAACATTGCTGCCAATAATCGCTGAATAGGCGCTCTTACTAATACGGGTAATGTTTGCTCGATGTCGTATTTAGCGATAAATTGACGCCAGTGAATTTGGCTCAAATATGGCAACTCTCCTGAGCTTGTTTGAGCAGCCAAAAGTTGAATTAAACGCTCAAGCGCACGAATAGTTTGTCGGCAACCTCCACCTAGCGCGCCTCTGATTTGGGCTAATAGATAAGGTGTGCCTTGCTCGACGATTTCTACCGTCTGTTGCGGTAAGTCAAGACCTGTACCACGATGTTCCAACACTTGTGTCAGCGCACCTGAATGATATGGCGCGAAATTGGTTCGATAATGAGGTAATGCCTTTGTTTTACTACTTACCTTTTTCAGCACATTTAATAGTGATTTACAATCTTTAGTCGTTATTACCGCTTGGCCTTTTACTGCAAACCAGGTACTCAGGGCCCCAAAAATAGTCGGCTTTGTTTTTATTGAATTAGCGACACTTTCTCGAACCGTTTCGTTAAACGCGGTATGCTCTTTATAAAATTGATAGCTTTGCACAAGCAGGGCTAAGCTTCTTTGACGAGTATGTAGACTTGATGCATATGCACTTCTCAGTAACTCAATGTCGAGCCACAATTGATAATGCTCTGACTCAGATAATCGAGTTAAAAACGCCATTGAACGACTAGAAATAACTCCTTCACTGATCACTGCAAGTGATGCTGCTAAAAGTGCCTCATCCTTATAAAATGCGTCTATAACATGCTTGCGCAAGCTTGGCCATTCTGCGCTATCTACCAAACTTAAAAATTGTAAAGGGCGATGATGCAAACTCAGCTCGCATGCTTTGACAACATCCAACATGGCCTGTTTTGACACAGCTGTTTTACCGTGCGCGATTAACTCACCAAAAAGCGGCGCTGCCAGTGCGTAATTATTTTTAGGTAATTGACGCACATAGTCACTTAACTGCTGCGCCAAGGCGACATTAAAAGCCGGCTGAAAAATAGCTTTGAAATAGCTCTCTGGGTCGCTTTGTAATCTGTGTAGATCAATGTCAGGTAACACAATTTCGAGATCACTTAGCGTCACAGAACCCATCGGCAAAGTTATGGACGGTAAATCAATTTGGAGTCGATTTATTTCCTTAGATAACCAAGTTTTAAACAGTGACTCTAGGTCAGCAATACGATGCTGACCTGAGTTCACCAGATGTGCAGGGGCTTCTAATTCAGCCCCTATTTGACCAATTGCTAACCTCATCATTAAATGTGGTCATTGCGCCAGAAGAAACGCGAGTGATTTAGTGGCCTGTCCAAATAAACCGCATGCCACAAGTAGTCACCATGGTGCTCTTCCTGCTCTTCTAGGTGATAACAGCCCACACTGAAGATGTGATCACCCTCACCTTGTTGTGCAGTATTGCGTCGCCAGAACCCTTTACAAATTAAGTTTTGACACTTATACGCACCGCCACCGTGTAGTTGTGCTGCGTTATTAATCGCAACCACTTCACTGTCATCACAGTGAGCAACCGCACCGCCGCGCTCAGCTTGACAATTTTCGGCGTTAATCTGTGCATACCTCAAGCCATAAGCAGCACCACCTTGGCGGCCAGCTCGGCAGTTACGAACATTATTGGCAGTCAGGTTGGTTACATCTTCACCATAAATTGCACCACCATCGCCACTGACGGCATGGTTTTCAATCACACAATTAAGCTGTATTTGATCTGCATAGCGCAAATTAAACGCGCCACCATTGCCTTCATAAGCACTCAATTCTCTGGATACTTCATGAATCGCACCATCAAACGTGAAACCATGCATCTCAACGTGTTTTACCATCGAATCTCTGTCACCGCGAATAAGGAAACGGCAACCTGCATGGGCTTTTACAATACGAGTTTCTCGCTCATTAAAACCGACAATGCTCAGGTTTGATCCCACTTCAACGGAGTTTTTCAGCTTATAGGCTCTTGAAACCTGACGATGACCGTTGTGCGGGAACAACAAGATGGTCATGTTATGCAAACAGTCTCTAGAGAAGATTTCGTCAAACTCTTCTTGGTTGTGAATTGCTACAACCTTTTTGCCGCGACCAAAGCGCCATGCATGCTCATCGACATACGCTTTCACTGCAGCCTGCGTGGCAAGGACGTTGTCAGACGCCATTTCACCGCCAAGCTCACAATCTGGAGATATCGCCTCAATATGCGGCCCTTCAGGAAGCTGCAATTGCGCGGGTGCAATTTGACCTTCTACAGCACAGTCACCAAAAATCTCTGCGCCTTGCTGCAAGTGAAGCCTGCTTTCAAGCAACAAATCACCTTCCACGGTCAATGTGTCCGATACTCGAACATCTCCACGTACATCTAATTTATGTTCAGGTACTTTACAACCAATACCCACATTCGCGTTGCCATCAACAATAAGCTCAGAATTGCCACGCACTGCGACATCAAGTGCTGATTCACCTTCACTGGTGTTTACTGCCACCATAGCGCTGTCATTATGGGATTCGCCAACTTTGAGGCTGTGCTCTGTGACTAATTTAGCTGCTTGTATTGAACCACTGACGAAAGAATTGCCTTTTACATGGGTATCACTGCCAAAGTTTGATTCCCCTTTCACTGCCAGATGGCTGTGGATATCCACATGCGGCTTAAACACAACTTGATTTGCAGCATCGAGCCCTTCAACCACTAAGCTGCCACGCACCGTCGTGTCTTTATCAAAGTGAACCGCCTCTTTGAAGAACGCATTACCTCGAACCGTCAACTCTTCACCTAGGTGTAAGCTCTTTGCAAAGTCAGCATCGGCCAGCAGGTTTAATTTACGCTCAATCGTTGTCAGGCCTTCGATAGTTACTGTATCTTTGAACAGCGCGTCATCATACACAGTTAAATCTGAGCGCAGTTCAACATCGCCTAATATTTTCGCGCCATCTAAGCACTCAAGTAGACCAGTACCGCGTAGCACTCCATTGAGCTCGATATCTCCTTCAACCTTAATATCACCCAGAATATCCAATTCTACTTCTGGTTGCGCATTGCGGATCCCCACTTTACCATCTTTAAATACAATCGGGTTGACGCCTTTGTTATAAATCGCTAGGCCATACTCAAAGTGATTTTGATCAACACTCAATTGAGCACTGCGGCGTGTGGTTGAGGCCTCCTCATCAGAGGCATGCATTGCCAAACCAATCCTTGTTTCACCCTGTAGCTCTGACGTACCGTATACGTTCACGTTGCTTCTAAAGCTTGCGTATTCATTAACATGCAGGCTGTCGTCTATTTCCACTCGTCCATTAACAGCGAGGTCTTTTCTAAAGCAGGCATCTTCTCCGACCTCGAGAATATAATCTGGGCGCTCAACACCCAGGCCTAAGTTTCCATGACTAAATACCAATTGTGCTGCGCCGCTAGGGTCATCAATACGAAGCGCTTGTTGGTCTGTTTCGCAAATGTGAACTCTCGCCGTGGCTTGATAAGGAGCCAAAGACAAGTTGCCCGCAACATTTACGTCTGTTCTAAAGCTGGCATCATTATTTACAGTCAGTGCATCTCGACCTTCTGTGCCCTCAATTTCTACACTGCCACCAGCATAATGTTCACCTGCAACAGATAAATTCTCTCCGATTTGAGCGCTGCGCCCTACCTGCAGATTTGATTTAATGTCACTGTTACCATCAACAGTCAGATCAGCATCCAGTTGCACATTCTCTGAAACAAGAAGCTCTCCCTCCAATTGTGACTGACCCGCAACAAATAACGCCGCTCGTTGCACATCGCCAGAGTTATTGGTCACGCTGACGTGCATGCCATTTTTCAGCTCAGCATGACCCAATAATTTAGATTTGCCATCCACTATTAAAGCGGTGCCTGTATCTTTAATGGTTAATTGGCCTGTAATATCAGCAAGACCTGTGACAGCAAAATTAACGCCATCTGTTGGAATTGCTTGATTAATGGCAAGTTGACCCGCTGCTGCCAATATTTCTGCATCTTGCGTCTGATTAGTAATTTTAAATACTGGGCTTTGTGATAACTGAGTTAATGCTAACTGGCTACTTGCAAAGTTCACTGCCACATGTTCGTTTTCAACGATAGAAAACTCACCGAATAGCTGCGAATTACCATACACATCAAAATTGGCAGATTTTTGCTCGCTGCCCACTTGGGTGTGCATTAACGACGCGCTAAAGCCGCCAAACTCACTGCTTTCATTGGCAACATAGACGCCTTTGAGCGCCGTGATATCTTTATCAAACAGCGCATTTTCGCCAACATGTAGGCTTTGCTGAGGACTTGATTGGAATAAACCAATCTGCCTGCCCGTTGCATTCATAACAGACGTGGTGTTAAGCCCATCAAAATAACTGATGTCGACACTTTGTGGTTGACCATTATGTGCCAGCACACCCAATTTCGCACCCGTCGTCCAATCACTTTGTAAAGCACTCGATGCAATAACCACATGTTCACTGACGTCAGCTTGATGAATAGTCGCCTCATCCGATACCGTGAGTTCTGGCGTTATGATATTGCCTTTCACAGTCAATGTTTGCTCTTGAGCTGCACTGCCCATCACGGCCTGATCATTATCAATACGTAGTAATGGGTTTCCTTCCTTGTCAGCAACAAGTAACGATGGCTCATTTATCGCCGTACTTTTAACAGTAAGTGTTGCTGATGAATTAACCGCTTGCTCACCCACGGTTAGATTATCCTTTACAACACCCTCGCTTGCACTAAGCTGCGTGTCAGTGATGATACTGTTGCTTGCATGGATTGAATTAAACGTAGCGTGATCTTTTACATCAAGCGTCGTGTTAATAAGCGCACCAGCATCTGTTTGCACAGGAGTACTAGGTGTTTCACCTACTTGCAACTGACGTGTGCGTGTTTGCCCGTTAATTTGTGCATCTTGATTAATCGTTAGATCGTTAAGCTCCGTGCTGCCAGCAGTTAACGTATCCGCAATCTGCGCTGTCTCTGCGTTCACTTGCCCCGTGGCTGTTAAGTCATCTGCAACATATGTATGCGCGAACATATTGATTGACTGCTCACCCGCAAGCGGCATATTAGTGACTTTGACTAAATTCGTATTGCCATCGCCAATATTCAGTAAGTCTCCGCTACCTGCTTGAATATCCACTTTCGCATTAGGTGTTTCTGAGCCAATCGACAACATCCCATCAATATACGCATCACTTTCTACGTTCAAATTACCTGCAACGTCCGCTGCTTGCTCTATGCGCACAGTGCCAGAGAAATGTGCGTGCCCATCTTCATTTAATGCAATGTGAGGATGATCTTTATCTTGTCCAACTAGCACCGAGTCCGCAACATGGAAGCGCGCTTTAGGCACACTGGTACCCACACCCACTTTACCTTCTGGGTTAATAATAAATGGCGTATTGTCTTGATTTAGGTCATCAACTCGGAATAAATCACTGGTATCTGATGAGCGCTTGCCGATATGTAGTTTGGCCAAGGTGCTATTTTCATCTAGTCCAACCCCTAACATAGGCGCTTCTACATGCCCTGCAAAGATTGCATTTTGCGCACTCAGCTCACCGAGTAGCATGGTGCGCTCCTCGACCGATAACATTTGCGTTGAGGTATTACCGCTCATGCTAATGTCATTTGTCACAGAGATAGAGTTTGCTTGAACATTGCCTTCAACGTTAACATCTGCGTTTACTTCAACATCACCATAAGCCGTGACTTTTGGATTGTCATCATCATCCAAGCCCGCTTCCAATGTTTTTATTGTCCCTTTGCTGACAGATAACGCACCTGCTCTTAAGTGCTGATTAATATCCGCAGTTTGCGACTTGATACCTTGAGTTAACTTAGCACTACCTGTAACATGCAATACCTCTTCTGACTCAGGTAGCACTTCGACTTTGTCATAAATGGAGACACTTTGTGCGTCAGCAGTCAATACATTACTTTCACTGTCTGATGCAGACACGACCACATCATGACTAATTTTTACCGCATCTGTATCGACTCTAAAACACTCAGTCTCACCATCAGGACTGACGGTTAACGGTGACGTGACGGCAATTTCCTGTGCATCTGCATTTTTCACTACAGCGATAGGATCGTCTATCTGGTTAAAACCGGAGCGAATGAGTGACTCAAAATCATCCCCAGTAGGCGTTTTGAGGTCGTCAAACTTTTCAATTAATTCAGCGCGGCTGCGCTTAGTTACTATGGATGTTTGGTCACATTCGACTAACACTTCTTGGTCACTGACTTTGTTCATTCTTCGTTTCCTTCAGGATCTATACGATTTGGCACGCTGGTTGCCACGATAAATTTCGAAACCACCGCGGTGTTTGAGTTAATTTGTGAAAAAGACACAGGCAAAATGGGTTTAAGAAACGGCAGTGGTGAATACCCAACCGTAAACCTGGTATTGTTTGATTGTGCAAATGCATTGGGTGTACAAATGTGGTCAATGCAAAGCTGTGTTGCTAAATAAAGTACTTGGTCAGCACTAAAACCATCAGGGTAAAGTGTACTGTTATCATCAATTATCCGCGTAACAGCAGCATGGACTAAAGCGTATGTTTGCTCATCTATTTCGATGCCTTCAGGAAGTGGTTCGCAGGCATATTCAGATAATATCTGTATCAGGTATGCTTCAAGTACTTCCATTCCCTGAGGTTTTGCGAGCACATAATTGATAATGAGCTTAATCATGTCTTGTGGATCTGATATCGCTAAAGTCTCAAGCAGGCCACCAATATCTTGTGCAACACTGGCAATATGCGCTTGCCCATCTGCAAATCGTTCACGTTGCGCCTGACCATAAAAATTGAGCCATCCAAAATACAAGCGCTCAAATAAGCTCATTTGCTCTCGCGTGAGCCAAATACACTCAGCGGATAAATGTAGCGGCCTGTGCTTAGCAACCTGACTTTCAACTAACACCCTAAATGCCGGGTTTTGCAGTCTAGTTGTCCAATTCGGCAACACACAATACAAGTGACCTGTTGTGGCGCTGGTGAGCAAGTCGCTTTCAAGTAGGTAGAAGCTTTCTCTGTTATGGGTTGCCAGTGGCATTTGCCCTTGGTGCGAAAAACCAAGGTTACGCATAATTAAGCGACTTAGACTTGCAAGATGGTCCGTTTTGGGTTCCTTGGATAAATAGTCGAAGCCACGACAACGGTTTTCCCCCAGTAAGCCGACTTCTGTCAATAACCGACACTTATCAATGTACTGACGTAAAAGTACCAAGCGCAATAATAAGTCATCTTGATCATTTGGATCTTGGTGGCAAGCACCAATGATATGAACATAAAAACCAAAAACCTCACGATACTTCAGCAAGTTGGCATTGGGTAACTTGACCGAAAATCGCGCCAATAAATGCGCTAGGCTGTCATTTAATCGTGTCAGTTGAACAATTGAAAAGTCGGCTTCTAATTGTTGCTGTAAGCCACTTTGCTCATAGTCCTCTAGTGCCCGCTTTACCAAGTGATTAACACCACTTATTCCCGTAACAGCTTGACTCAACTGGGTGTGTGGCAGCAGCGTTACTCGGTGCCAAAACTCATCAAGTAAAGTTTGTGACAGCGCTTCGCTGGCCAGCATGCGATCCATTATTTGGCCTAGACGTTCAAAATGTTCGCACTGTGGTAAAGCTAAAATGTGTGGCAGTACATCTAATTGCTTGTGTTGATCTGCTAAAATTTGATCGAAAAGGTGTAAATACCCTTTAAATTGCAGTAGCTGTGCTTTTTGTTCTGAATCGATATCTCGGCTTAGCGATTGATCTGCAACGGCATACACTTTTGGTAGTTCATGCTGCAAAGAGCGGTATTGGCTTAATGATAAATAGTCTTCAGTTTCAGCCACCACCTGAGCAATGCTACCAGTCGGTTGCTCCAAAATGTATTCACTGACCAATTGCTTTATTTGCTCAATTTCTTGGTCATCAAGTACATAACTTTGGTCTTCAATTACTATTGAAATGGCATCAAAAAACTGCTCAGTCAAAAAGCCAAGCTCAGGTGCTAAATTAACTGACTCGGGCTCTAAGTCTTGTATTTCAACCTGCCAATAGTCATAACCCGGTTGCGAGCCACTGCCGACAATAAATCGGAACTCTTCTACTTGCTCAATGTTAGGGTGATTGCGCAGCGCATCTAAAATATCTGAGCTATACAGGTGTTTTTTTACTGGCGTATTTTCTAAGTCGCTATCCAGAATAAAACCATGCTTTAGTAATGGCCCAACATAGACATCTTCAACATACATGCCCTTTTCTCGCAGTTGCTCCCCGGAGTAACGCGGTAAATTAGGTGAAATTTCAAGCGCCACTTTACTCAGAATATCAGCCATGACTTGTACCAAGTCATCTGCATCTTGGAGCACAAGGTTCATACCCAAATGCACAGGTACCGACTTATAAAACTCAATATTGCCAAGCTGATGTGTCACACATCGCGCATTAGCAAACGCGCTATGGACTTGGTGGCGCAGGCTTTCTTCTGATACGGGGCTATTTGGCACAGGCTGTACGACTAAGTCAAACATAATCGCGCCGCTTTGACCTTCATCACGCACAGTTATCGTGATGTTTTTTACACTCGGAATATCTAGTAATAATCGTCGATAATCTGCAAGCGTGACGCAGTGGCTGAACATGACTTGCTCTGACGATAAAAACTGTGTCACCGCAGACGCTTCATCAGGCGTTGGCGTGGTTAAATCTTCAACGGAATAATTAAGCTTATAACTGAGGTCCGAAAGCACAAAGGCCAGTACTTCAAGTAAGGTAATGCCCGGATCAAATACGTTGTGATCGCTCCAAGTCTCTGGCGCGAGCTTTTGTAATTGCGCTATACCTTGTTCTCGCAGCTCGTCTAGGTTTTGCCCAGAGTGCAACAAGGCATCTGAAGCAATTTTCAGTGCATTGGTTTCCATGATTTTCCTTTGGAAAGTAAGTCGATATGGGAGATGACGTCAAACCCTCAAGACTGTGAAACGCTTTATGGGTTTAACGCTGCTTTAATTACTGAATTGATTTACTGAACAACAAAGTTATGCTGAATTTTCCACTTACCGATCCCTTCAAATACATCACCGTCAACATTGGTCAATGAGATTTTATGATTGCGAGTCGGTACCAGAATTTCGCTGTTATCATTCGGCGAAATTTGGGCATAGTGCTTAATATTCTCGCCGACTTTCATGCCCCGTATGACCTGTACCATATTCACAGCTTGGTGAGCTTCTAAAGCCTGCGCTACATTTGCGAGGAAGATAGTTTGCGACAATTCAGCATCTGGTTTATTCCATGGCGTTAAAGTATCGACAATCAAATCATTGAGCTCTATAACCGTGGACTGAATATCAAACCTTGGATCTATTTGAATGATGACCTCAAGCTGCACTTCGATATACGTTGGATCTTCAACCTTTACATTAAGATATGGTGCACAGCGCGCTTCAACTTCGTCTTGTATTTTGCGCATTAAGTAACGCGGTACTTTAGGTTGTAAAATATCAACATCATGATTCAATGGGATCACGGTGATATTAACGCCTTCTTCTGTTTGGTATGCATTCACAGAGTGCAACTCGGGAAACGCTTGCAAGGCAAAGTGCTCATAGTCCCAGCCAGTTAAAAGTCTGTCTCTATGCCTTAAACGCTCACTCACTCTGCGATACAGTCGGCTATCATCTTCTTTTACCTTGGCACCAAAGCTTTCAAAAGGTTGTTCAATCGATGCGATGAGCGGATCAGTAACCGTTAATTTACTGATACTGCCCGCTTCGAGTGGTTTCAAATAATGAGATTGTGCATGTTCAGTTGAGCTTAAAGTGACTTGAACGGCCTGAGCATAAACACCTTTTAGCTTTGAATAGATGGGATTGACATATTTATCTTGCAACACATCCGAGTCAATCACGGCTCTTATCCAAACCTTGCCGTCTTGGTTAAATTGATCGTCTAAATCAAATTCCGGTAAAGAGAAGATAATGATCCCAGAATCCAACAAATCATAGGTATTGTCTTGTAAGATCCGCCCTTCTTCACCACTTCCTTGGGAGTCTTCTCGGCTGAAGTGGTGCCACTGACCTTGATTGTAGTATTCCCACTTAAATTCTGGGGAGTCACTAAAGTTAAACCCATCAACGGCTTCAAGTTGGAACAACACACTGCATTGCCCTGGTGTTGGTAGTGTTCCAAGGCCAATGTATAAATACCCTAAATCGTCTATTTGCGGCAATAAGTGAACCGTGTTTTGGTTTTCTAATATTTGTAGCTGTCTACCAATGGGTGAGATATGCTCAATCCAAATTGAGTTCCCGATGGCTGTTCTTTGCGCCCGTGAAATACTTTGCGTGCGATAATGTAATTTTACGGAATCTAATAAGGGTGTGTAAGGCTCTGGCACCTGCGTTGGCATAAAGTCGCCATCTGCAGGGTTCCAATTTGCCAGTTTAACACTATTTTGGAACGCATAATATTCAGCGACCTTGATATACTGCGGATGACCAAAATCTTGATTTGAAAGCGCTAACGTATACCATTTAGGCCAATGTTTCGCCTGTGTCAGATTAAATGGCAAAGATAAATAATCTATTTCACCATTGTCATCATCATAACTAAACACCAAGCGGTTTGTTGCGATATTATTTACTACATCAGGTAAGGTGTTGGCACTGTCATTGACTACCAAGGTCTGCTCTTGCGACGTCAGTTCCTCATTACTCAGTTGCCACACCGTGTCGTTATAAAACAGATCCGCCACTACTTTATGTTGATCACTTGAATAAGTTTCATCCGATTGTGAAATCATTACTTGGTTTCTTGGCCAAGACTCATCAGCAGCCTGAAGCGGGTCTGCTGGTGGTGTGGTGATATTTTTATATGACAAGTAAGTTTGGTAGTGACTATCGAAATCCGCCGGCCTGCCAACCCAATTGAATTCAATGCTGGCTCGGGTAACACGTTTGCACAAAAGCTCAGGGTGAGTGAACTCAAACTTGTCGGCTAACTGAGGTGAATAGCCAAACGGTTCAAAAGGTTTGGTTGTATCTAAAAAGCCAATGCCATTGTTGGCTATCAGGCCACTGGCGCCCAATACAGTCACCGCCATGCGCACTTCTTGAATTTCATTAACGGTTAAATTTGCCAATGCCTCTTCGCGCTTTTCAAGATCCAGCGCATATAAAGCATCGTATTTGGATTGCTTCAGTATAAATGCAATATAAGGTAAGGTTTTATCTTGGCCAATCATGATATCTGATACGGGTGCAATCGGCGCAAATAACTCATCAACATGAATAACCAGCTCATTCTCACCATTGAGTGTTAACTGCCCTGAATCCAATTGCACGGCTTCTTCTGCGGTACTGAGCCAGATATCAAAACTGTCTAACCAAAGGGATAAATCTATTGGGCTTTCACCAAATTCATCGGTAGAGAAACGCAGCGTAATGATGCGCTGACCACTATTTAAAAATAAGTCTTGTGACGCAATCTTAAACCCTATTTGAACAGGCAATTGATCTGATGAGGTTATGTTGTCACCAAATGTCATCGCGCTATTTTCAAGCTTAATGCCCTGCTCAGTATCCAATAAAACATTACGACAAATTTGCACACCACTATTGTAATTAGCTTTATTAACCGTCGTTACTGTGTCCACCACAGCTCGATTTATCGCGCTAGGCTGCGCCAACTGATACACACGATCTGCACCGTCATCATCCTTACCACCATCAAACTGTGTACCCGGCTGTAAGGTCAAAGAATCAACCTCATTAAGCTCGATTAGAACATGCGCTGAGTCTGGGGTGGCTGCCAATAATTCAAATCCCAAAACGTCACGATAATAATGATCAAGATGGCGCTGTACAAAATCGTTAAATTGCAGCTGAGTATGCTGTAGCAAATCAACAAACGTCAAAAGTAGCGCCAGATCTGGACGACTGGCAATTTGCACGGTGAGTTCATCGCCCTGTCCTGAAGCGATTAACTTAGCCAAAGCAGCAAATTTGTCAGCTTCAGGCAACACCTTGTACCAACTTTGTACCGGCTTCCAAGTGGCTTGACCAATAAACTGAGTTTGCTCAGCTACAGTTGATAAATATGATAACCACAGTTCAATTGTACGCGGTTCGATGCTGAAAAACTCACTGGAAAGCTCGGGGATCTGCCGTGCGGTTTGACTTAACCCCTTCCCATTGCCTGTGATAAGTGATTGACTACGAGACTTAAAAGTCATGAGATTACCTTATTAATGTTATTTATGAGCATACCAATGCGCTGCTTGGTTAAATTAACCTAAACAAAAGAAGAAGCGGTGCGGGTCTGCGTCTTGCTTGATGAGCGAGGATGAAATGAACTAGTACTGTAAAACCTAGGTGTAAGAAATGCTGATTTATACAGATTGCTCAGCGAGATAAAAAGGAAACACCATATTGCTGCGACTGTTCGTTTTGCGGATCAGGTAAGTGAGTTCAATCAGTAGTGCACCTTCGTATGCATCTGACATATCGAACGAAATATCTTCTAAGATGATCCTGGGTTCGTAATTTAGCAATACCGCAGAAATTTCCTGCTTTAGCGTTACAAGCGCCGACTCACTGACATCTTCAAATACAAAATTTGATAAGCCCGAACCTAGCTCACTCCAGTATGGACGTTCACCTTTGAGTGTATTTAATGCAACCGAAATGGCTTGCTTCACCAGTGTTTCATCTTCGTCCATATCAGGACCTGCATCTGGGCTAGAAAATTTAGGTGGAAAACTCCACCCTCGACCTAAAAATGAATTGTCCATACTTGCCTCCTCGTTATCCTATTTCCATTTTATCTGTGGCCACCTCGACTTTTGCACTTTCAATGGTAATTTTGCTATCCATTTTTATCTGGCTATCGTCTGGTGTTTTAATCACAACATCTGTTTTAGCGGTCATACCTGCTTTATCTTTTTGAGATAAAGCATAACCAGAGCTTTCTCCTAAAGAGATTGAGTGATCCTTGCTGCCTTCCATAATGATATGTGGCTTTTTAAAGGTGAATTTCAGTGCTGTGGCTTGCTCCTTAAATAGCAGTCCTCGAACATCATATTCTTTCTTGTAACCACCCAAAGGAGGAATGGCCACAGGGTTATGACAGGCACCGACAATTACAGGGTGTCTGGCATCACCACCAATAAAGTCCACCAGCACTTCTGTATCTGGGTTTGGAGGTAAAAATAATCCTTCTTCCTTACCTACATAGGTGGTTAATAACCTTGCCCAAATTGGCTCCGTGGTTAGTGTATTTAAGGTGATAGGTATGCGATGTAGCTTTTCTTTATCGTCTTTAAACGGCGCAACAGTGGCAACCAACATAGGTGTAGCCGAAAGCTCCGCCCATTTAGACCAGCCACTTTTAGTTAAAGATAAACCCAATGTAAATTCACAGAACCAGCCTTGGTTACTTAAATGATGGTGAATTTCTGTCACCATGTAATCCGCTTTGTTGTTTTCCCCAGATCCCGATACTTTGATTGCATCAAGTAGCTTTAATTTATGTAAAGCGGTCGCTTCAGACATATCAACTTGAATACGACCTTGGCTCGTATCTAGTAAACGATATACTTGCTCTGCTTTGGCCTTGGCAGCCAACTCGACTTTATCAATCGGTGCTTGCGATTTAATGACTACATCTGCGGTCGCACCTTCTTTTTTCTCACCTGAATCATAATTTTCAAGTAGCATAGCTTGGGTTTTGATATCCCAAGCACTGTGATCAACTTTTTGCGCGTAGGAGCTATTGTCCATACAAAGCTCAAACCCTGTACAGCCATCCATCGCGACATTAAATTCCGTTGCCGCAGGCGTATGCGTTGTCAAATCAACAATGTTGATCCCCTCTTCCTCATACAGGGCGAATCCATTTGTCAATATGCGGTTCATGATCACTTCCCATGGTTTTTTTTCAACCATAAGATACTGATAATGTTTGATTTTACTGTCCGCGACCGTTTTTTTACCGCCACAAGGTTTGAGTAGATCGTTGATAATATCTGTGTCAGTCGAGTCAGGTTTGTAAAGCTTGCTGATTTTAGACTGGCATAACTTGTTGGCTTCACCTTTAGCGAGCACTTGAAGGTAGGGTTCACTGCAATAACCCACTTTACCACCCGTTATCACACCAACAAATAGCGTGATTTGCGCGTCTTCGCCAAAACCGGCTTTGACTTCAATGGACTTACCTGGCTGAAAGTCTTTGTTTAAATCAAGTTTAAAGCTTTCATCAGCCATATCGCCGTCTTCAAATAGGATAGATAGTTCTGAGATCTGGTTAAGCCCACGGTGCGTGATAACTTCACGGACACCAACTTCCAGTTTCTTTTCACTGCCATCCACTAGTATCGTGTAACGAATATCCATCTCATCGCTCCAATGGCGGGTAAGTAATGTAGTCACCTACCTTGGCACTGCGGATCGAAGGCAGCCTGTTTACACTTGCAACTTGGTGAACATAGTTAGCTTTGCCGTATATGGACTCCACCTTTGACACTAGGGTATCTCCATCCATAAACTGTAATTCGTGCGTTAAATCAGGCGAGCTTTTTCCTGTTCTGAGCTTAATTTCTTTACTAGATAAACACTCTGAGATATTACAAACAACCTGAGCTTTGACCCGATTACCTTTGGCGTTAACCAATTCAGTGATCACGTTAATATCACTGAACATGCCATGAAAGCCGCCATCGGCACCATGGTTGAGTACCATGTTCAACGGCATAATTGTGACAAACCCAGGCAAGTGTGTTTCACCTTGCACAGCGAGGCCGTATTTAAGCATATCCTGAATGCTGTCTTCAGTGGTGGTTTCACCGCTGAGCGTCATTGCATATTGAGCGGGTGTTTCAATAATCGTGTCATCTAATAAAAACGTGATCGCTAAACTTGATGGGGGGGACTTTTGATAACGCGCAGAGCCGCTTTCAGAGCCAATGGCTTTTGAGTCTTTTAAACAATTTTGATGAGTGACATTGAGTGATTTAGGATCGTACGGCAGCGTTAACTCCCCCAACTTATTGCCATCACCACGCTCAATTTTTTTATAAAAAGTCACTTTACAAAGTGGTAAGCCACTTGCGTTAATGCCGTCTGCTTTATTCATAATTAGGGCCTTTTTTCCTTACCTTGGCGTGCAAATCTAAATTCGATGTGTCGTTTTAAATCTGACTCTAACTGGTGTAATAAGTCTTGCAATTCGGACCAACTTACTGCATTGCTATGATATTCAGACTGAGGAACCTGCTGCGTTTCCTCGCTGGGCATGTCACTCGGATTTGCCGCTGCTGATTGGGAGGGTTGCTCATCACTGATCCGCGCTTTAACGCGCACATTGTTACACTTAACTTCCATCTATCTAGCTCCTCACACTGGCACACCAGGAATAGGCACTGCCACCAAATCGCGATAACTAAAGCTAAGAGACTCAATAAGTACATCATTTCTGCTCGCATCAATCCCCTCCCACTCCCAGCTTTCTAAAAATGCATCTTGAACGAGCCAAGCTTGCGATGGTAAATAATTATCATCTAAGGTGGTGATCAAAATTTGATTTTTAACCAAATAGGTATTCCAAGCATCGCCAAATACGAGATTTTGCAACATCAAAGGACTACCACCTTGAAAGACACCACGTTTTAAAGTCAGTGTTTTCGCTTGTTTTTGGTTAGCGATACTGACACGGTTATTGGTATAGTCGATACTGCGGTTCATTTTCAGGCCGCTGACTTCTTTGAACAAAATATCAATGGGGTTAGGAATACCTGCGGCCACAATACCAACTAAAAATCGATACCCGACCATCGGGGTTCTAGGGTCTTGAAACATATTAGCCACCTAAGCGGGCACTTGCGTGCCCTAAAAGAGATTTAAAAATTAATGGAACTCAATCTTAATGTCGTCTGCCATCATCTCTAATGATTCAACACTGGCTTCGTTAGAGCCACCGTTGATGCTAGGTGCTGTAAGCTTCTTAGGAAATGCATTGATCACTTTCCACGTCACAAGTGGCTGAGATCTGTCTTCATTCGTCAATGAAATCGTGATGTCTTTTTTATCAACTAGGTTCAAGCTGATAGAAGAGATCCAATCGTAGAATTGACTCTTCTGTTTAACCAGACCACGCTTCAATGTAATGTTAACGTCTGTTGGTTGCCCGGGCATGTGTTTTTTGCCATAACCATCTTTATAAGTAATTGTTTCAACGCCGATGTCTAGGCCAGATACTTCTGAGAATGGAATGCTCTCTTCGCCGAAGCTGACAACAAATCGATAGACGGGAATTGGATATTCTGCTGCGATATCTGCTTTAGTAGTAGCCATGTAATAACTCCAAAAATTCGGTATTTACAGTCATGCTGTAAGTAATAATTAATATCTATTTGACGCCAAGGCTCAGCGCCAAATAGCAATGTTTGATTAGCTAATTGCCATTTAGGCGTTACTAATTAGCCTTCTAGGCTCTTATGAGAGAATGTTAGAACGATGAATTCAGCTGGACGTACTGCCGCTAGGCCAATTTCAATGTTCATTAAGCCATTGTTGATGTCATCTTCAGTCATTGTTTGACCAAGGCCAACGTTGACGAAAAATGCTTGCTCTGGTGTTTCACCAAAGAAAGCACCTGAGCGCCAAAGCCCTTCTAGATAACTTTCAATCATGGTCTTAAGTTTTAACCACGTGAATGGTGTATTTGGCTCAAATACTGCGAAGTGCGTTGCTTTTTGTACTGACTCTTCAACCATGTTGAATAGACGACGAACAGATACATAGCGCCACTCGTTATCGTTACCAGCAAGCGTACGTGCCCCCCAAACAAGCGTCCCTTTACCTACGAATGTACGGATAGCATTGATAGACTTGCCTGAAGTCGCATCTACGTTGAGGTTTTCTTGATCTGCATTATCAATTGCCAGTTTAGGCATTAATACTTGTGCAAGTGCAGCATTCGCTGGCGCTTTCCAAACACCACGGTCTTTATCTGTTTTAGCCATCACACCTGCAATTGCTGGTGAAGGCGGTAAATCAAGGTAGTTTTTACCAAGTTCTGCTTTTACTTGGTTGTACACATCAGCTGATGAGAATGGGTAAGCAGGGTCACCGATTGCGGCAAGTTGTAGCTTTGGAAGCATGATGTCAATTAATTCGAAATCATCTGAGATAGTAATAGCAGAACCGCCTGGTGCAGCTGTTACTTCACCGCCAGCTAGTTCAACTTGCTCACCGTCAGTTAGACGATAGTAATTTGTACCATCTGTTGCAAAGACAGTTTCTGGCACTAGGTAACGATTGCCGGAAGGGTCATACGCTGCATCCGTTGGGTCGTTCGCGCCTTCAGAGTTATATAAGTAATCTTGGCCAATTGCAGCCCAAGTACCGTCGTCACCTACACAAACGAGTTCATGTGAAGCCGCTTTTGGCCACCAAGCTTGTGCTGTTAGTGGTGTTTTAACAACTACCTTCTTTGCATCATATGCACGTGCCATTGTTGTTGTTAAATATGGGTAGTAAGCAGCACCATATTTAAGGCCCAATGTAGCACCCGCTCTCAGTGCTTTTGAGTCATCTGAAATTGGGTCAATGCTGTCTGCATCTGCTTGCATTTGAACGTCAACAAGTGCAAAACGATCCATTCTTTTTTCAGCATGAACAAGCGCCTTATTTTGCACTTCATAATGCTTAACAGTGCTCAGGCCAATCGCTTCTGGACAAGAGATGAGCGTTACTTCATCGACTTTGTTTAGTAGTGTGATAGCAGCTGTAAACTTTGCAGCTTGCTCAGCTAACAGATTTATTTCACCAGTCACTGGATCTTCTGAAAGAAGTCCTGCGTCTGGCGCGCCAATACTAACTACATAACACGCACCACCGCCATTGGCAAAGAAGTGACTCACTGCTTGGTGTAAAAAGAAAAATGCATCAGCTAACATTGAACCATCTGAAGTGACATTGAAGCCACCAGTCGACTTCGGCGCAACTTTAAAGCTTTCTTGGTAGGCACTACCAAATACAGCTTCAAACTCAACCATGCTGGTGATGCGTGCTGGTGAATTTAAATAAGCTACATTTCCTGCATCATCTAATTTTGTTGTATAACCAATGAAGGCAGGGATAGCAGTTGCCACTTCTGCAACTGACGGAGGCAGAGTTGACTTCTCTTGGACGTAGACGTCTGGGGTTTTATATTGAGGCATAGTTTTTCCTTACGTTAATAATTACATTCTAAAGAGCCGTATTGGCAAGAATTAGGTGAAAAGAGGCACAAAGCTGCTCGGTCATTGCAGGTCAGGTGGCAAATCAATGGGAACAAACCCACCCTATTCTTTGTGCCTCGAAAATGAAGAGCCTTAGAACGGCTCCGCCACATCAGTCCCAGCTGATGTGTGTTTATTTGTTAATTTGTACTGCTATGACGCCATGGTCTGAAGGGTGTGAAAATTAAAATAGATTTTTTATAAGTTATTATTATAAAAGTCTAAATCACTGGGGATTAAAGCATTTTTGGAGATATAAAAAATTACTCTTTCAAATCAAGCGCTTTGTGAATAAATGAAAGGAGTGCATTACAAATTGATGGGTTTGAAGCGTTAATATAGCTTAAAGAAAAATTAATCAGTTTTTGAGAGGGGGGTTGTACACCAGCTTGAAATTGCAAGTTAACTTAAGCAAGGTCTTAAAAATGCACATACCCCATGGTTTTGCACGACAAATTTTTAATACACTTTAATGTCTTTTATTTTGAGATAACAATCGGCTGGGTTGGCTCATATTTCACAGTTAGCTCAGTTGGAGGCCCAGGATCTGGAACCCCTTGCGGGTTAAGTGCGGGGATCACACTTAATGCACAAACGATATCGCCTTTCAGTACAATTGGCGCACCGCCTTTAAATGTCACTTCGGATAAAACGATATCGTTAATTGCACTGAAGGTCACTGTGCCGCCCGCGGCATATGCCCCATTTATATAAGGCGACATATTTACTTTTTTAGCTAAAAACTGCTCTATATCATCTTGAACGGCTATCTCCCCTTGGCAAATTAGCCCTTTAGAAGCCACTTCTAAAGGGCCTGTTGTTGGCACAACAAGCACGCCTTTATCCAGTAACAAGTTAAAAACCGTGCTATGGTTCAAAATTTTAATCATTATATAACTCAGCGATTTATGGTGTAATTTGACGTATCAAAAACTTAATACGCACCCTTGGCTACAGCCGCTGTACCGAATACTCAGTTACAGAGTATATAACGGTGGCTGTTAGAAAACGCAGTTACATAAACTATGTGAAATATAATGTCGAATTTCGGAGTTAAATTCAGGATAAATCAATTCACACAATTCAAAAAAGATATATAAAAATTAATGCCTTCACTTTTTATAATGATTTTATTCCCCAGTAAATAACTGTGTGGTATTGATAAGTTTCAATTGCCAATAACTATCATCGTCATTAATTCAGATGCATTCATTACTTGATAACATATTAAAATTTGACCATATTCACATTACGGGGTTATGCTGCGATAAATTGGAAGGCAGTAAATGTATGTTTCAACCCGCTTTAGCTATTAGAGGGTTAACAAACTAATTATAGAGCAGAATAAATAAAAGGCCGCTTTGCCCCTTCCTTGCGCACAAAGCAACCCTATTCGCCATGATTATTAAAATTTAATATTGCATTCGTGCCAATCGCCGTAAATACTTTTGCTGAGTTGCATTGCCATTTAATGCATGCTTTACCCAAGTATCAGCAGCGTTGCTTAATTGACCGAATGAATGCATACTTGTTTGATAGCGATACTTTTGTAATTCCGCATGGCCAAGGTCACAAGCTTGGGCTCGGTTAACTAAAGCTCTTACCGCTTGTTCTCCTTCACCAGTCCCGACCAATACATCAACTAAACCTAATTCATATAATTCTTTTGCAGAAAAACGTCGATTTGAATACATCACCTCCATTACTGCACAACGAGATGACTTGTGTTGAAGCTTACGCACCAAAACATGCTCAAGACCATGATGAAATATTTCCGGTGGATACAAGAATAAAGCGCCCTCTTCAGCAATTACACAGTCAGCGCACAAAGCTAACTCCATACCCATCCCATAAGCCCTGCCTTGCACCAAAGCAATACTGGTGAAGTTATATTTTGCGCCGCTTAAAACACGGTGTAATAATGTCATATAAATAAAAGCATAATCTTTGAGCCAGACTTCATCTCTTTGGGCCACAACACTCGCTAAACTGCATAAGTCTCCACCTAAACTAAACACTCCAGCTTTGGCGCTACTGATCACTTTGATAATATTTTTTTGAGTCTCACGCTCTGGCAAAAGAAAATAATTCAACTGCCTCAACATTGACTTTGTAAAATATGGCGCTTTATTTAACTGCATGGTCGCCCAGTGCAATGAGCCGTTTCGCATGATCGCCAAAGGCTCACTGTGATAATTGGAATTTGCTCTCACTCGCACGAATTATTGACCTTTATAAGTTAATTCAAATATCCGACGTTTCTCGCTAAAAGGTGTGAATATTTCTCTGCAGTTATACGTTCGTATCAACTCGACACTGAGCTCTTTAAGTCCTATTTTTAAAGAAAAGTAAAGGGATCAATTGATGAAAACATCACTGTTGGGTTTATTGTTTTTTGCGTCGTCGTGTTATGGCAACACCCTAATCGCCAAAGTCATACTGGCGAAGGAACAAGTCACAGCAAGCTCACCTATTAAAGAGCGCCAGTTAAAGCGTAAATCTAAAATTTACAAGGCCGATACGGTGAAAACAGGCAAACATGCAAGAGCGCAATTAAGGTTTACTGAGGGAACAATACTTACTCTAGGTGAAAACACGCAGTTTTCCGTAAACCAATTTGAATATCGAAAAACATCTGAAGCACATTTTGAATTTATTAAAGGCGCATTTAGAGTCGTAACGGGAAAAATCACACAAGCCACTAACCCTAATTTCAAAATTAAAACACCTATGGGCTCTATTGGAATTAGAGGCACCGATTTTTGGGGCGGAAACTTATATAATGCACACACTATAGATGTTATTTTACTCGACAGTGAACATCCAATCGTTATTGAAAATGAATTTGGCCGCGTTGTGATCTCAACTCCTGGAACAGGCACAACACTTGAAATGGGCAAGCCACCCTCCCAACCTGAAAAATGGTCTGAGAAAAAACTAGCTGACGCAGTAAAAACAATTCAGTAATGAATAAATTTTCGAATTGACTTTACTACTTTTATTTAAAAAAAGACATTACCATTCATAAATTGCAAATCAGCGCCAATAAGTTTACACAATTTTCAAATAATTAATTACTTTTAAACAATGAAGAGGTTTTTAATGGTGATTAATGATTATGGATTGCATAGAAAAGCACTTAACAACACGCATTGAAAATACATAAGAAAAGTTAAACTTATGTTTTTTATGCATATAAAACATTTCTTTTTTCAAACTTCAATTATGATACGACTTATTTGCTCGTCCCTTTTTTGTTTGTTACTTTTCATCTCGTTAACACTTTGGGCCCAAGTGGTGACTAACTAAAACTAACAAGTGAAACATAACTGAACTAAGAACGACCAAAGGAAAAAAGATGAAAATGTTTAAAGTAGGTACTCTCGCTGCTGCTATGTTAACTGCTGTGAGTGCAGTTGCTGCACCTATCAATGTTGCTGATACAAATGGTTATGACCGCCATACTGTTTACTCATATGGCCCAGTTAGCCGTGTAGTTATTACCAGTGAATTTGCACATAACTTTTCAGCTGATGTTGAACTTCGTGACGGCGCTCGCTGCGATAACGGTAACCTATATTCAAATGTTGATAGCAGCCACGTAGTAAACGTTGGTATTCAGGCTGATGCTACTAACGCTAATGCTGCAA
This sequence comes from Pseudoalteromonas umbrosa, assembly GCF_030125375.1. Taxonomy (GTDB): domain Bacteria; phylum Pseudomonadota; class Gammaproteobacteria; order Enterobacterales; family Alteromonadaceae; genus Pseudoalteromonas; species Pseudoalteromonas umbrosa. Next base: position 1,251,224 of record NZ_JASJUU010000001.1, read on the forward strand.
CAATTGGTGTGACTAATGCGATTGCAGAAGACAAGCTTACGCACAATAAAACACTTCATTTAAGCTGCTATGATGCAGACAATACATGGTATAACGTTCTTGTAAACGTACCGAGTGCACCAATTGTCGATTGGGACATCACGGTAGAGCCAGCTGGTGACTTTGTTAATCAACCGTACTCATTCGGCTACCATTCAGCTTTCCGCGTTAAAAGCACGCTAAACGTAAACAACCAAAACAAGAGCCAGTCATACTGTTACACTGTTGCTAACCGTGGTCTATCACTGGGCTTATTCCATGGTAGTGACACATCAAATACATTCCACTCAGATGTATTTACACAAGATAAAGTATATACAAACGATACTGCACAACCGGTTCTTTACCAAATCGTTCAATGTGAAAACGCGGCTGGTAAAACAATGGCTGTTAAAGTATTCAACTTAACAGATCCAAACGGCATCTACACATACGAAGATCAACTAATCATTAAATAACTAATGATTAAAGACGATCTAAAAATAGCAGCTCAATAGAGCTGCTATTTTGTTTGAGTATGTCAAACATCTTAATAACTGCGAATAGATAATGAGATAAACATGCTAAAGCTGATCAGCTTAATATCGTTAAAAAACACTAACAAAGACCAAAAAACCACCAAAAACAAACAATTGAAACTTTAAAAACAACGTGGTAGCGTAATATTGCATTTTCAAAAAGAACTAAAAAGGAGTTAAAATGAAAGTTGCACTAAAGAAAAAACCACTGAAATCTTTATCTCTGGCAAATAAAACCGTACCAAAAGGTCTAACACCAGCGATAGGCGGTGCTGGCAAAAGCGCCTTTGATGATTTTACATCAACTGGTGGTAGCTGCTGTACTTGGTCAGACCCTACAGTTTAATTATATAAACTACAAGCTGTTAAAAAGTTAAGCAACAAAAAGTGCAGCCATAAATAATAGCTGCACTTTTTAAGTACACATATAAACTACTTAGCAATATAAGATATAAAACTCTAACCGCACCTCTGCTGAATGATAAGAGTAGCCAAGTAGAAATTTTCGAAGCTTTATTTAATGTGCACCTTCAGCCCTAACATCACTATCAAACTATTTACGAACAGTTCTAATATACTGTACATTATCCTGCCCAGTTACATTCACTCATAAATAAACGCCTCTCCTAAGAGATAACTTACTCAAGGGTGTTTACAAGCGAATTAAAGTACTTATTGAGTACTTTTTTCAGCCAACTTAAAGGATTGTTGAGCCTTTCCCATAAAAAGCATGCCGAAGAAGAAGCAAGGAAACCAAATGAGTCCAATGCCAACATATTTAAACACAAAAATATCTATATATATGCCTGAAAAAGAGACAGCAATAAGCACCAAGCCTGCCCAAGAAAATTTAAGAACACTAATCCATTCTTTAGCAGAATAAATTTGGCTAGATACTATTTTTTTAGTTGCATCATAAACGATATTACATCCAAATATCACAGCAATAAAAACCCACATACTGTCACTGGATAAAAAGTTTAACAAAAAGAACATCGGCATAAAAAACAACAGCAATGCCAAAATCACTAACGCCTTTACAAACCATTTATCAAAATTACTCACAAGATCCCCTGAGAAATTAACATTTTTATTTACAGTAATTATCACATAACAACAACTATTTTCCAAAAATTATCATTAATCGGGTATTGGCAATTTTAAAAGGTAACTTAATTAGAAATAAAAACAGCCACAGAGCTGATTTTTATTGGTTACCGCTCAGTTTTTCCTGTAAAGAGCACACCAAACATAAACAACCAAAACAAGAGCAATTCATACTGTTACACTGTTACTAACCGTGGTCTATCACTGGGCTTATTCCATGGTAGTGACACATCAAATACATTCCACTCAGATGTATTTATACAAGATAAAGTATATACAAACGATACTGCACAACCGGTTCTTTACCAAATCGTTCAATGTGAAAACGCGGCTGGTAAAACAATGGCTGTTAAAGTATTCAACTTAACAGATCCAAACGGCATCTACACATACGAAGACCAACTAATCATTAAATAATGAATGATTAAAACGGTCAAAAAATAGCAGCTCACTAGAGCTGCTATTTTATTTATATCAAATCTAATAATCAGTCGTCGTCGATAAATAAAATATCGTTTTTTTGAGGGTGTAAACGAAACTGTTGCTGCACTCTCTCCAAGCTTTGGCTATAGGCCTGCACCATAAAAAATATAACTATGGCGATTGGTATGCCTATAAATTTATTAAGAACTCTAATCTTACTTACTTTAGGGAAGTACTCTATCGAGTCAGGCTGTGTTTTTATCACTTTCAAACAATTTAAACAGCTATAACAGTGCCAATGACTAATTGGAAAAATAGGAAGTATCATAAATGTGATATAATTCACACTAGATGTATAAGTACAATGTGCGCTTTTACAGGCAGGGCACTGTACACTTCCCCCTCTCACCAAGTCCCTTTTATAATAAAATAAAAGCAATTTATAACACTCCTTATTTTTATATTTCCCGCCCCAATAGATATCATCTCTGTTGAGCGAAATAATAAACAAGATACCTATTTTTTATACCACATAAAAATGAGAAAGTTGATTAGTCATTCTCTAATGATAATGGATTTGATACTGTGTCACTCGCTCATGCCCTGTAAAATATGAACTAATCTATCCGCTTTTTGCTGCACTTAGCAAAAAAGGACAAAGGCGTTGAAAGAAAGAGAACGAGGCAATATATACAGCCTCGTTAGAGTCAGTTTGTGTCGATAAGTTTGTGTCTGTCCCAAAAAAGAAAAGAGCGATGCTGTCTCGTTACAGTTGCTGAGCGCTCATTAGGTTTTTATTGTTGGTTTTATATTAAGACCCTAGGTGATAAAGCTCCATACAATCTTTTGCAAGGCCACCATCTTTGGGTAAAGGGCCGACCCAGCCACCCGGCATACCGCCTAAACGATAACAATCCAACATTCTTTGTGAAATCGGAGAGTTTTCTAATCCTACAAAGATGGTCGCTTCAACAATCATTATGAAATTAGCATATATAACATTAGGTACACAGCGTTCAAACAACCACTGAACATGCCTTATGGGCATATCAGCATGTACCGAGGTTTTAATATATGTTTCACTATTTGTATGCCTCGCAATCACTTCATCAACGTAATAACCAAACTCATTGGCAAACTTTGTGGTTAGAGCTTTATATTGAGTTCTTAACTCCTTTCTCTTATCAGGACTAATCGCTTTATATAAATACCGACCACTCTCCTCTTCAAGCAGGTGAGGGAAATGCTTGAAGGGGTGACTATTAGGCTTATTATAGTATTCATCTGAGGTCACTATCCGCATATCTACCTCCTTCACGTTATTGTATACACGAATTCCTTCAATATTTTTTGGTAGATTAGAGCCTAAAAATAAACCCGACAAAAACGTGCGGCTTGTATATACCGCCTCTATTTCTTTCAAATCCTCAGCTATCTGGTGAGAGTCTATTTTTTGGATTGCTGATAACACTACTTTGTCCTTTTAATTAAAATGGGGCTTGTCAGTCTGTATGTTAAACAAGTGACGAGTATATATTTGGTATGTAAGGCCGTTAAAACTGATTAACGAGACAGCCAATACCGTCTCGTTCTTGTTACTAAATGCTGATTTGGATTTTATTGTTGTTTTATACTATGACCCTAGGTGATAAAGCTCCATGCACTGCTCTGGCGTCCCACCATCTTCAAGTAAAGGGCCTACCCAACCACCCGGCATACCACCCAGCCGATAGCAATCGAGTAGCCTTTTGCAAATAGGCGAGCGCTCAAGGCCACCAAATATAACGATATTAACAATCCTGACAAAGTGGTCTAGCACAATGTCCGGAATCAAATGCATATATATATTCAACATTGGCATTAGTAAGTGAGAATTGTTTCTGCATCAGCACATCTTGCCCTTTTGTTCTAAGCTTTGCGATTCTTTCTACAATAGGTTCATAGAAATCATCGACAAAACCATAAAGTATTTTTTTGTATTCCTTTCTTATTGCTAGAACATCATCGTAATTTTCATAAAATCTATAATATAGATTTGGATCTCCTTCATTCCATTCTAATATGGACGTGAAATGCTGAAACTCCCACTTGTCAGGCTCATCATAGCAATAATCGGGAGTTTAAATGCGCATATCTAAATTTATTGGACCTTGAAAAACTCTAAAACCTTCGAGATTTTTTGGTAAACGGGCCCCCAAGAACAGGCCTTTCAAAAAGCTATCTTGGGTGTAAATTTGTTGAACCAGACCCAACTCTCGTTTAACTGTATCAGATTCTATTTCCTGATAATTTAGTAACATTACCCCTTTCTCCTATCCATTTCTGGAACAATGAATTTATGCGAGTAAATTTGTGCCTGTCCCATGGAAATTTTTTTATATTTCCCGCCCCAATAAATATCATCTCTATTGAGCGAAATAATAAACACGATACCTATTTTTTATACCACATAAAAATGAGAAAGTTGATTAGTCATTTTCTAATGATAATAAATTTGATACTGTGTCACTCGCTCCCGGTAAAATATGAACTAATCTACCCGCTTCTTGCTGCACTTAGCAAAAAAAGGACAAAGGCGTTGAAAGAAAGAGAGCGAGGCAATAAATACAACCTTGTTAGAGTCAGTTTGTGTCGATAAGTTTGTGTCTGTCCCCAAAAAGAAAAGAGCGATGCTGTCTCGTTACAGTTGCTGAGTGCTCATTAGGTTTTTTCTACTAAGACCCTAGGTGATAAAGCTCCATACAGTCTCTCGCGAGGCCTCCATCTTTGGGTAACGGGCCGACCCAGCCACCCGGCATACCGCCTAAACGATAACAATCCAGCATTCTTTGTGAAATCGGAGAGTTTTTTAGCCCACCTAAAATTGCAGCATCCACCATCATAATAAAATTGGCATGTACAACATATGACAAACATCGTTCAAATAACCAGTGTACGTGTTTTAAGGGCATCTCTGCATGCTCTGCTATCTTAGAGTACGAAGTGCTATCAATATGAGCGGCAAGTACATTGTCAACAAATTTCCCAAAATTCCCCGTAAAGTGACTGGTCAGCGCTTTAAAGTTTTCCTCTAATTTCACTGCTTCTTCATAACTATACGTACCTTGATATCTTATTCTGCCAGTCTCATCTTCCAGAATGTCTGGAAAATGCTCAAAATCATAGCTATCTGGGTTATCGTAATAATTGCCTGTTGTTTCTATTCGCATATCAATTTCTTTAGCATCATTGTATACACGAATTCCTTCAATATTTTTTGGTATATTAGAGCCTAAAAATAAACCCGACAAAAACGTGCGGCTTGTATATACCGCCTCTATTTCTTTCAAATCCTCAGCTATCTGGTGAGAGTCTATTTGTTGGATTGCTGATAACACTACTTTGTCCTTTTAATTAAAATGGGGCTTGTCAGTCTGTATGTTAAACAAGTGACGAGTATATATTTGGTATGTAAGGCCGTTAAAACTGATTAACGAGACAGCCAATACCGTCTCGTTATTGTTACTAAATACTGATTTGGATTTTATTGTTGTTTTATACTAAGAACCTAAGTGATAAAGCTCCATGCACTGCTCTGGCGTCCCACCATCTTCAGGTAAAGGGCCGACCCAGCCACCCGGCATACCGCCCAGCCGATAGCAATCTAGTACCCTTTTGAAAATGGGTGAGTTATCTAAGCCTCCATAAATAGCAGCTTTCATAAGCATTACAAAGTGGGCATGAATAACATCAGGAATTAAGTGGTAAAATATATATTCGACATTAGTACTGGTTAACGAAAAAGCTTTCTGCATTGCTATGTCGTGCTCTTTAGTTCGAAGAACAGACATTCTGTCATGGGGAAAAGCGCCGAAATCATCAGTAAAACCCATACGTATTTTTTTATATTTTTCCTGTACAGCTAATCTATCATTAAAGTCTGAATATACCCCTTCAGTTTCAACTCTTCCTCCCTCATCTTCCAAAATATGTGGAAGATTCTTAAAATTCCACTTTTCCGGCTCATCATCGCAATAATCAGGCGTCTGAATACGAAAATCCAGATTGATCGGGTCTTTATATAACCTGAACCCTTCTAAATTATCTGGTAAAGTTGAGCCTAAGAAAAGTCCTGACATAAACTGCTCTTGCGTATAAACATTATAAATCTTCTTCAGATCACTTATTATGATTTCTGAATCAATGCTTTGATAATCAAGTAACATTAGCCTTTTCTCCTATCCATCTCTGGAACAATGAATTTATGCAGAGTAAATTTGTGCCTGTCCCATAGAGATGTGCCATAGAATTGTGCTTATCTTTATTAGAGCGCAATCAATACGGCCTATTCCTCAACTAACTTCGTTCAACCTTGCTCGATTTAATGTCATAAATCTGCTCGTTCGTTAATTGATACTTTTGCTGTAGTTGTTGAATACATGCATGAGTATTAAACGTATATAGGGCAGAACCTTTAAGCGCAACCAAAGTCGAAAACATTGAGTAGAATGTGCTACATTCTGCTACTTTATCAGACTCATTTATTTCATTATTCAACTCAATGCTGACATAAACACTGGGTTTATAAACGTAAACACCAGGCGTGCCTGCATACACTTTAGACACCCTCGAGGAGTATTCTTGACTAGAAAAAAGTTGTGAGCCGTGTTGCTGTGCTATTACCGCACTACGAAGCAAAGCAAAATCCGTTGCTTTTTCTAAAGTAACATCACCGTTACCAGCATAATGCACTCTAAAAGTAGAGTCATTTAATTGAGTATCTGAATACCCACCTCTAAATCCCATTGGCTGATAAGAAACTGCACTACACCCAACTGTTGCGAGTATAATGCTCGACACACTTATTATTTTTAATGACTTCATCATTCCTTCCCATGTTAGAACCGATTTTAGTTAAGTGATAAAAACGGGGCAGTAATACTGTCCCGGGAGGTTTATTTTTCTAGCGGCTGAAATTCACTTAGCAGCTAACAGTAAATATTGTCTCGCTATAGTTGATCCGTGCGCTGACTATGTGTTTAACGCCGGCTCCCAAAAAAATGATTGCCTACTCTGCACCAGGTTTTACCAATCGTAAACCTCACCTTCATCACCCATGATCTTCGCACCAACAAAATTAGCTATGCTCTTAGCCACTAATCTAACAGGGTCTTTTTCATCATCGATCATTGAACTGGTTCCATTAAATGAAGCAACGCCATCATTAAAAAATATACATGTTTGCCATTCTTCATTTTCAGGGAATTGAACTGATACATTGTGTGGGTTACCACCCACTGTGATTATTTCGCCTGTTTTTGGGTTTCTGCCGACCGTTGGCTGCCCTTCAAGGTTGGCCCCTTGCGTTTTTAATACCGCTTCAACCCAATCAGAGAAGCTAATATCCCCGTTTTCTTTTGATATATGTAATGCATATGCCATTTTTATCATCCATTTAATGCTTGGCTATTAGGCCTAATTGAATAAGGAAGGGGTTATCACCAAAACTTCCACCACGATTTTTTGTTCTGTGCTTTTTCATCAGGTTTAACTTGCTCAGACTCCTGCTCAACCTTTGACGACGCATCCCCACTATCTAAATCTAAACCCATATCCATTGAAGCTGAATTACAGGTTCTGGCAAAGTCATCAAGCTCACTATTTCCATAAAGCTCTGCAACCTCATAAGGCAATACATTTTCATTATAAAAGGTCAAAATCTTGATTGATTTAAACGCGTTTTCATCTCGTGAAAAGCATTTTAAAAATTCTTTAGCTTCTTCCTCGGGATCGTTTAAATAAAAGACCTCTAGAGGGTCAAGAAAAATATATGGATATGTTAAAGATTTGAAGTCAGCAACAGCTCGCTCCCAATATTGAGTTCCCAATACTTCATCTTGACAAAAAGCTATCATTAGCTCTTTACTGTTTTTAAGGTTTTCTATCGCCTTTTCAACCTCGAGTACTGGCGCTTTATAGGTAAAGACCTCTTTTTCACCTGAACTGCTCTCCATCTCACTGGTTACATCGACTAAATCTTGCTCTTGAAAACAGAAAAACCAAGGCACTGGAACCTTATTTGCACCCGTTGCAAGTAGTTTATATTTTATGTCACTAGAATACACATTTTCAGAACATGCTGTTTTCTTTTCACAATTAACTAAATAAGCGTTATTTGACAAATAACCTCCTTAAGTAATAAGCACAATAATAGGCACACTTCACCATAGTGACTAAAAAACATGCTATTAACTCTTCTTAAACTTAATATATAATTTAAAACAACATAATAAATATATTACAACAAACTAACAAGTATAATTTTTTAACCACTAATACCATGCACCTTTTTAAAAATATTTTTATATAAAAAGTTAAGTGCCAATGCTGTAATATTAAATAAAATAGGGGAGGATAAAGAAAACGGGACAGTAATACTGCCCCGATGGGCTTATTGTTCTAACGGCTGAAATTCACTTAACATTTTAAACTCAGGGTCTTCTGTATGAGGTGACTGACCAAATAAGAGCTTTCTAAGCTTTATTTGAAGCGTTCTTTGAACGCCAACATCACTGTCAAACGGCTTATCATAGGCTTTAATGTGAATAACATTATCTAGTTCCGTGACTTCGAGCCAATCAACATCATACAAAGCTTGCTTGTCTAACCCTACATGCTTAAAAAAGTGCTTACCTAGCCACATTTCGGCTGACACGCCTTCAATATAACCGGGTTTAAATCGCCAATCACCAGGGTTTACTCGAGTGTCTATATCTATTTGATCTATCGGAGGGGGCTTACCATTGCTTATTTTAGGTAGATGTTCATGAGGCCAACCACTGAGTTCATAATACATAACATCATGCATACCTTGTCTCGTACTATACTCTTTATTCATTAACCTAGCCATGACAAAACCTGAATGCTGTAATATTGATTGCCACCACTGCTCACGTTGCTCTATTAATTTATCAAAGCCATATATAAGCAGTTGATCAAAGCACAATTCATCCATAGGCATAAATACCACACCGTGCGTGCCCTCATACTCCCTGCTCGGGTGCCCTATTGAAAATATACTCGGCCGAGTGCGCGCTTTGTCTTTACTTTTTACATAATTTTCAACCTTAATCGTACGGCAAGTATCAATGTTAACCAGTTTAGTTAACCCTTCGATCTCTGTAAGTGCTCGGCTCATATCTACCATCTCCCAGAGCGATAAAGCTCTGGGAAATTGATCCGGTATAAAATTAATATTGAGTTCTAAACTCATTTTCCCGAAAACTCCTTAACAAACAAAGGGACAGGCACATTTTTAATATCGAATAATATCACAATAGAACCCTTTAAAAATAAATAAACCTGATATTTAAAAAGTAATAAATAGGGAAGGTAAAGATGGCTTAAATTGAGAACACAGCAAAAACAACTCAATTATGCATAATTTAATTTCACTGGATGAGAGGTAAATAGTTTAAAGAGGCGATTTAAATAAGCTTTACTACCCAACCCCCTTATACCAACTTACATCATTTTTAGCGGCCTGTGCTCTTAATACCGTTTTCGAGCCTGCAAAATTACCATAGTGAGTACCGTAATTTTGTACTCTATCCAGCCAAGTTGCTTCTTCAATTCTTAGTGATACAAGTATATCTGGCACATTCTTCGGTATGAACCCTTTCTTTTTAGGGTGAACATGGCGACCCGTCCAATCAACTAGTTCAAGATAATCAATTAATGAGAAAGGTATTGTGTTTTCATGTTCTCTTTTACCAAACCATTTTAATGGTTTGGGCTGTTTTATTTGGTATGCAGCTTCATTATTTTGATTAGATTTTTGTGCGTTTTCTTTGACCTTTTGAAAGTGTTTTATGCGCTCTTGAATTGAGGTAAAATCACTATCCTCTAGATTATTTGCCATGTTGGCTCGAATCGGGTTTAAATCTACATAGGCCATGCAGCTGAGCAATGCGGTTTCATCTAACAAAGCTTGTGATTTGTATCGTCCTTCCCAGTATTTACCCGTGCAACCATCTTCTTTATTTGCTTCTTTTGCAATGTATTCATTAAGGTTTTTCATAAACCAGCTGATGTCGTACAACCGAACTCGCCATTTTTCAACTAACTCAGATACAAGTAGCTGCTCTGCCTCACTGAGCATATCACCGTGAAGGTATCTATCAATGATTGGGCTACCCTTGTATAACCTATACCATCTTGATATCACTTCATTATCTGACCAATTAAGTGCTTGCTGTCTATTCACTTTAACAATCAAATGATAGTGATTACTCATAATGGCATAAGCCGCTATTTCAATGGCAAATACACTGCTTAGCAGTTTTACTCTCTCGACTAACCATATTCGTCTATGGTCAAAGTTTTTACCTGTATACTTATCCTCTCCGCACAAAAAAGCACGGCGTACACACCGTGCTATTAAGTGGTAATAAGACGTCGACGACAAATCTATCAGGGCTTTCCTTGCTCTTGTCATTCCTACTGAACTCAACTTAAAACTGGATATTTAAACAGTAGTCAAGTAACTCGAATTAAGCAAAAGATTTGTGTCTGTCCCATATGTTTGTTTAAATAAGCTTTACTACCCAACCCCCTTATACCAACTTACATCATTTTTAGCAGCATGCGATCTTAATACCGTTTTCGAGCCTGCAAAGTTGCCATAGTGAGTACCGTAATTTTGTACTCTATCCAGCCAAGTTGCTTCTTCAATTTTCAGTGATATAAGTATATCTGGCACATTCTTCGGTATGAACCCTTTCTTTTTAGGGTGAACATGGCGACCCGTCCAATCAACTAGTTCAAGATAATCAATCAAAGAGAAAGGTATTGTGTTTTCATGCTCTCTTTTACCAAACCGTTTTAATGATTTGGGTTGTTTTATTTGGTATGCAGCGTCATTATCTTGATTGGTATTTTTTGCTTTTTCTTTAATCTTTTGGAGATGCTTTATACGCTCTTGTATCGATGTGAAGTCACTATCCTCTATATTATTTGCCATGTCGGCTCGAATCGGGTTTAAATCTACATAGGCCATGCAGCTAAGCAATGCTGTTTCATCTAACAAAGCTTGTGATTTATATCGCCCTTCCCAGTATTTACCCGTGCAGTTATCTTCCTTGTTTGCTTCTTTTGCAATGAACTCATTAAGGTTTTTCATGAACCAGCTAATGTCATACAGTCTGGCTCGCCACTTTTCAATCAGTTCCAATACAAGCAGTTGCTCTGCGTCACTAAGAGTGCCACCGTTTCGCTGCTTATCTATGATAGGGCTCCCCTTGTACAACTTATACCATCTAGATATTACTTCATTATCTGACCAACTAAGTGCTTGCTGTCTATTCACTTTAACCACCAAATGATAGTGATTACTCATAATGGCATACGCCGCTATTTCAATGGCAAATACACTGCTTAGCAGCTTTACTCTCTCCACTAACCATGTTCGTCTATGGTCAAAGTTTTTACCTGTGTACTTATCCTCTCCGCACAAAAAAGCACGGCGTACACACCGTGCTATTAAGTGATAATAAGACGTCGACGACAAATCTATCAGTGCTTTCCTTGCTCTTGTCATTCCCATTCAACTCAACTTAAACCTGGATATTTAAACAGTAGTCAAATAACTCGAATTAAGCAAAAGATTTGTGTCTGTCCCATGAGTTGTTTTGTCTGTCCCATAAGTTTGCTACGAACCTAAGTGATAAAGCTCCATGCACTGCTCTGGCGTCCCACCATCTTCAGGTAAAGGGCCTACCCAACCACCCGGCATACCCCCCAACCGGTAGCAATCGAGTAACCTACTGAAAATGGGTGAGTTATCTAAGCCTCCAAAAATAGCAGCATCCATAATCATTACAAAGTGGGCATGAATAACGTCAGGAATTAAGTGGTAAAATATATATTCGACATTAGTACTGGTTAACGAAAAAGCTTTCTGCATTGCTATGTCGTGCTCTTTAGTTCGAAGAACAGACATTCTGTCATGGGGAAAAGCGCCGAAATCATCAGTAAAACCCCAAAGTATTTTTTTATATTTTTCCTGTACAGCTAATCTATAATTAAAGTCTGAATATACTCCTTCAGTTTCAACTCTTCCTCCCTCATCTTCCAAAATATGTGGAAGATTCTTAAAATTCCACTTTTCCGGCTCATCATCGCAATAATCAGGCGTCTGAATACGAAAATCCAGATTGATCGGGTCTTTATATAACCTGAACCCTTCTAAATTATCTGGTAAAGTTGAGCCTAAGAAAAGTCCTGACATAAACTGCTCTTGTGTATAAACATTATAAATCTTCTTCAGATCACTTATTATAATTTCTGAATCAATGCTTTGATAATCAAGTAACATTAGCCTTTTCTCCTATCAATTGCTGGTGACAGAACCTCTATCCATTTCTCGACTGTGCTGCCATGTCTATTCATTAGCGGCGGTTCATTCATCTCAAGATGAATCTTAGCACGTTCAATTACCTCTATAAGCATCTCCTTTTTTACTTCTATATTTTTGTTCGAATTATGAATCCTGTTTAATATTTCTTTCATAGCTTTGTCATAGTTAGGATGGTTAGCATGTAATTGATTGTTTGGTTTGAGATCGCTTTTATTGGCTCGACTTGCTTTTATAATTTTACCATTAATTGGGTCACTTAAGTTGAAGCCTAAGTCTATAATAAGTTGATGTTGTTTTCCTGCAGTCCAAGGAATAACATGATGTATATCCTCATCCGACTTTTTGTCAGGAAAATGCTTTTTGAGATCATTGCGTGCACCGATATCACCACTAAACGCCTTACTCAGATCCACCCCTTGCAACCAAGGATCAATTGGAACATCCGAGTTTGGCATGGAGTATTTACCGGGTTCTAACGTACTTTTCAGCTCTCCGCCGGGCGCATGCTTAGCATAATGCTCTAGATCATCAGCCCAAAGGTGCTTACCTTTTTCTCTGAGGTTCTGAATTGCTTTTTCAAAATACTTATTACCCGGAACTAGCTTATCTAACGTCAGGTCAATCAGCCCATCAGTTGCCAGCTCTGCGAGCATGTCAGCAGCACCGGCTTTATCGCCACTTTTAAGCGCTTTACCAAATTTGTATAACGCTTTGCCGGTATCAACAGTATCGACAATTCGCATCCCGATGAGGATACCTGCACCTACTTTGCCGAGTACTTTACCCACTACACCTAGTGCGTTATTTTCTGCAGAATTTTCAGCTGTGTGGGCTGCAATATTTACGTCGACGTTCAACATGAGCGCAGATAAACCGCCCATAAGCTTCGCAATATCAATACCAGCTTCTCGCAATTGCAATATCTCTGCTTCTTGCGTCTTCCAATAACTAAGAATATCTTCCTCTGTTAAATCAGGGTCATTGGCATAATTAAGGGAGGTACTGAGAGTTTCATGCACTTTTTCAATACGTGCATCAATCTTTTCACGAGTCAGCTCGCCCACATATTCACCGACTACGCCGCCAACTGCACCCGAGCCACATGACTGCGATGAACCCGATTGATTCTGAACTTCAGCGGTTGCAAGCCCAATTACACAGCCTGCCGCTGCATGAGCCACATATTTCACTGCGGTGTCAAAATTAGCGGCCTTGATTTGCTCAGCCATGGTTTCGCTTAGCTCATTAACTGCAAATGTGCCTAATGAGTAAACAAATTGATCTTTAAAGCTTGCTAGGTCTCCGCCATTGAAAACTGTAGAAATGCCAGCTTTAACCGTAGAGGTCACTAATGCCTGAGTTGCTTGATTGGTAATATCAATTGCCAACTCACTGGTGAAAAAGCTTGACCCAATATCTGCATTAGCGAAAAAAGATGAGCTTTTAAACGCTTCACTATTTAATACGCCCGCTGTCGCCATTGACACAGCTAATGAACGTAAGCTCTCACTTGATGTAATCTTTTTAATTGCGCCATCAAGGCCTTCTCCATTAGCAATGCTGGTTGCAGCTTGGGTCGCTAAAGTTACCGCTCCAGCTTGCATCGCTGCGCCTGAAATCATGCCATTTAAAGCAGGCCCTATAGCATTAGCACCAGTTCCGATCCAACCAGTTCCAGCAGGTCCCATCGCAACTGACACTGCAATAGCAACTATTGCCATGGCGGCAGGACTCAACGAACTTGTTGTTTCGTGTGTGTGGATTGCCTCTAGTTTTTGATAAACAAGCTCGATATTGCCCGCAAACTCTGGATCATTATGCAGTTCTGACATCCAGCTTAAACTGTCATTGCCGCTAAATGAATCTAGCGTGTCTTGTAAGGTTTCCCCTTCATACTGCCCCAATTCCAGCGTGATCCCATGGGTCGCGTGTACCTTAACCCCACCAATGATCTCGTTGTAAACCGCTGTATCGACCGTATCTTGCGTGGTTTCGGTCTTAATTTTCCATGTGCCTTTAGTGACCTTATTGTAAAAGTAATGGTCTTGCTCTTTGGCCAGTAAAAACTTCACTTTACCATTTCGCGCTTCGATGGCTGTGCCATCTCCGGAGGTAATTTGCGCCGCTTGCAAGGTAACGTCACCAAATTGAGAAGCGATACGAACCCCTTTACCCGCCTCTAATGCTGAGCGGATAGCAACAGTTTGAAACTCTTGCTCTTGTTCAGTCGTCTTGCCCCACTGCCCTGACTTTTGGCTTTGGCTTTCATTAAACTCGTTAAGAATATATACACCTTGGCCTGCTAATATATCTATGACTCCCTGATCGGCATATAGCTCAACAGCGTTGAGCTCAATGGCACCAGATGCCATCAGGAAGATGCTGTCTTTCGCTGACAGCTTTGTGGTCAGGTGTTTAATTTCTGAAGTAGATTGAGAGTATTCGCCAACAGGCTCATTATTAACATAACTGGTTTGCTGTGAGAGTAGTCGAATATTGCCATCGGCCCGAAGTCCAATGGTGTTGCCTGTTATCGTGCCACCCTCTACGACAATGTCGCCCATACTATAGATTCGAATATTCTCGCCACTTACTGACGCAATCTGACCAAAACGAGAGCCCCGCTCATAGCGAGAAGAAAAGCGGTGTACTAGGGTTTTCTGTTCATACTGGCCTGCAACAATATCGACATTGTCTTTTGCTGACAGCGTACCTGACAGATTTCTTAAAGTGCCACCAACAAATAAATTAAGGTCTCCATTCGAAGCAACTGTAGCCCCTGGGTTTACGGTTAAGTCTCTGGCTGTTCGTAAATATGTATCTCGGCCCGTTAGCAAAGTACCACTGTTGACCGTAATGTCTCTAAAATGCACATCTGTACCGGTGAATTCGACAATATGGCCGTTTACAGTCCGTGTTTCTATGGTCTCTGCACTCAAATGCACAACAGGAGAAAGTACTTGCTCACCATTCACTTCTCTGAGCTCTGGCCAAATAAAATCCTTGTTAAAGTCTTCGTATATTGATTTAGAGATCTTCTCGCCAAACGTGACATTGCTTCTCCCTGCGAGCTCATAGGCATTTTGGTAAAGCTGGACTATTTGCGCTGTTTCATCAGCATAAGCAGATGAGATCAAATTCCGATTTAACTCAGCATAAATTTGCGAACGGATCAGGCGTGACTGAACAAATCTATCACCAATCTGCTTAGCTACTGGATAGTGCGGTATAATGCTGGTAATCGCACCGTTGATAATTGGAATATACTGAGGCGATGGCAAAGCATACTTTCTATTATCCAGCAAGACCTGATGAAAGCCGGAAATAGTCTGAGCTGCACGGGCGCGCGTCTGCTCTACGATATGTTCAGATTTAACATACAGTGCTTGTTTGTTGCCACTTACTTTGTTGAACTCTGGTGAGCTTGACAACGCATACCCTGCGTCTATTTTGTCAAAAGCGTTATACGCTTGGGCAAATGTTGGTAAACATAGCTGACCAAGCAACATAAAAATATTTAAATAAGCAATGGCTTTTTTGTAAAATGGTACTTTTTCTTCTGTAATTTTATTGTTCTTCATTACATTCCCTTGTCTAATTCGCCATTAGTGTCGTAACACTAATTGTTAGCGATTTAGTGTAATAACGAGTAAATAATTTATCACTGCATTGATCACATGATTTCTCTATTAATATTTCATACTTGTATGAAATTGTTATTTCTTGAGTTTGTTCATCTATAACCAAGTCTATAAATTCAAAATTTTGTGCTGTACAATCATATTGCGTGACTAACGCACTCGGATCACAGCGGCTATCTTCACTCGTTGTTACATATTGTCTTGCTCGGGCGTATGCAATTGCAGCATCGCGGATCTCTGTGGATGTGAAGCCGGTATTAGAAAAATCTGGGTCCTCTATTATTTGACTCAAAGGCACGGTTTGTTGTGAATAAGTGCAATCTGCCGTTGGTACTAAACCATGATCCTCATACCGAATTCCATTACATTCATAAATCATCGCTTGTACAGTGGTTTCGTTTATTAACTCCAGTGAGTGATAGCCTCCATAATTGTACTCATCGGTATAAAATACATACTGGCTAAAGTGCTCTTCAGCAGCAGTTCTAATTTGTTGTTCTAGCGAATCTGAATTATCCTGTATTAGATCACTCTGGCTTGCAATTGAAGGATTAATACCGTAAACATTACCGTGAATTGAGAGCAAGGTTTCACCTTCCACAGACGTGTCCATAAATTGAGTCCCACAGCCTTGATGCGCAGTACAGTATTTAAAGGACTCTATACTTTGTGTATTTGTTTCTTCACTCAAAATAATACCTATAGATTCCAAATCCAATTTTTGGAATCGCGCATTCCTGAATAACTCGACATATGAAAATGCGTTAACAAAACGGCGTCTATTGGCCGGTTCAGACTTGCTCCCAATTTGTAGATCACCAAAGCTGACAATTCTCCCTGGTGGAGAATAAGCACTAACACTTGTTCCTACCCCTTGCTCAACGGTATCGCGGCTTCCTTCTTGTCCAGAGGTAAACACATACCGCGATATCAAATATGCCGTCGTTTCTAATCGATAACGCTCGTTAAACAAAAGTGGTGTATCAATATGAAACAAACCTTGTTGATTGAGACGCAATATAGCGGAAGTATTACGAATATATTCACTAGCTTTGAGCTCTATTTTAGACTCAGCGGCAAGTGAAACTTGCTCCGCCTGTACGGTGTTAATACGAATACCATCACTCCAATCAACGCCACTTGGTTTATCTATGTGATAGGGATTAATGTTTTCTATGGCTTTAGCTACAATTTTTATAGTATTGGCGTGAATTTTAGCGCTAAGGCGGCTTTGAGTTGTACCAGAAGTACTATAACCTGAATATGGACCATGATTAAGGTCATTTATATTCACTGATGGAGCTATAAGTTGCTTACTACTAGGCCAATTTAATTTATTGTTTCTCGAGCCATTAATAAAGATACCATTGGCTAAATCAACGTTCAGAGTGCCAGCCTTTATTACTCCTCCAAACGTATTATATACATCACCTTGCGTTTCAATATTAATCTTAGAACCATTTAAAGTACCTGTGTTAATAAACCGATTTGCGGCAACTTCAATGCTATCAGCGTCTACATACCCTTGATTTAATACCTCCTTACCTGAGAAACTCTTAACAGTTTGTCCTATCAACCTTGACCCTGCATGAAAAGTCGCAGGTCCTATGGTTTTTGTCGTGATTATACGGTCACTATATAGCTTGCCGTAAACATCTAATGTTGCGTCTTCATCTTCTGCAATCTGAATAAATATGCCTTCTGTAGGGGCGTAAAACTCTCCCTGTCGCGTACTAGTCGATAATGCATCTGACATGGTATTAAATTCGGTGCTTGAATGAATACTCACAGACTTTGATGAAACAATACCAATACTTGCAGCCTTAAATGTGCCACGGGGTACATATGTGGCATTTGAATTCGTTGATGAGATCATGTCTAAGTTACTATAACGAATAGAAAAGCGACCTGAGTAAAGGTTAATGCCACCAGCACCTATCACATATGAGCCATTGTCTGATTGAATAAAGCCTTTATTTGGATGGCGCTCTGCTCGTAAGTTCAAATCAATAACACCCGTTGTGATAATATTGTCAGCCATGATTTCTAAAGACTGTAAACCAGATGCGTTTAAGTTAGTAATTAATACCTTTCCGTCATTTTTGGTATTTATTACACCGTTTACAAACGTACCATTAACAAATGTCACCCTTCCTACATTATCAAAAGCACACTGCTCACATGCAATTAAATTATCTTGTGACAAAAAAACTAAATCGACTGGCTTTCCAATTACAGATACTGTATTTTTGATATGTATGCCGTTTGCATTAATAACTAAGGTATCAATATTACTGTCATGAGATATATTAATAAGCATTGGTTTATTGAATACGCCAAATTGGTCAAAGTTTAATGTAGTAATTTGTGCGTTGCTATTTACGACTAGTATATCTGCCGAAGCTGCATCGTTATGATGCACAGAAAATGCCTCTGATAGTTCATATTTATAGCCAGCAATTTGTTCAATGGCATTTACCTTTATGCTTAGAATGGAACAAAGCATAAAGAAAAAAGCAGCCTGAATGAATTGAGAATATTTTCCTTTCATATCCTTCCTTAGTTTTAACTAAAAAACCAATTGTATTCACTTTAGAAACATCATCAACACTAATTTTTTAAAATCACACAGCGTGCGGCTAAAAAAGAACAATCCATTAATGAGCTATAACCATTTACAGTTTTTAAAACTGGAATATTTTTTCTCTGAAATTCAACAGACTCACTTGGAAAAACACAAATTTAAAGTGGATGGTAAAATTGCATATAAAATTGGACAGATAGTTCTTTATAAAATACGGGTAACACGCGTTTTTAAAATCGCACATAAATATAAAAACAAAAAAAGCAGCCACTGGGCTGCTTTTTATTGTATGAAAGATCTATAAACACACGTATAAACGTTCGCTTGCTTACAGACTTAGATCAGGGCCATCTCTGACCGAGTGTGTGTGTCGCCAATTAAGTTTTGGCATGAATAAATGTTCCTTTTGCATGTTGTATCGATACGAGTAAATCGGCGCTGCATCTACTCAAATCTACCTAGCAACATAATGAACTCACTTGCTAATATCTATTACGCTTTATTACATGCGTTGTTAAAAACTTAACAATCATCAAGATGTTTAAAGATGACAGCTCAACCTGATCATCACATCAAAATCAGTCTTTCTTTATCAATACTGTCTAAAAACTCTTTTGCAGCCTCTTTGTTATCCTCATTCTTTGAACGGTTTTGACGATAGTCTGATGCAATTTCTTCAAGCTCCGCCAGTATCAGCCTACGATCCAAAATAGAATTGGTTTTGTGATACTTATCCAGCTTATCCGCCACTTTGGCTTTACTCTTACTCATTTCAAATATCCAGAAGCTCTTGCGCTGTACCGCTTCACTCCAAACTTTAGAGGTCCAAATATAAGTACCACTAGTTGGCAACTTATCTCGCCCAGCTTTGGTTTCTCGATAGATTTTAACGAACTTATTTTGCTGCGAAATTTGCTTAAGTAGATTTTTATAACGATCACTCACATCATCTTTTTGTACCGGACTCAAATGACTATATACCGTTTTACGTGCCACCTCTGGCAATTTTCTTTTCGCTTCATCCTCAGTGTATTCAATGTGAGTGTGGTCTTTTTCCAGCTGATCTACCCATTTATCAACGGTTAAGGTCTCTTTTGTCACTTGCGCTGGTTCTGGCTTACCCTTGGTAAATTCACCTTTAGAACGCTCAACAATATAGCCCTTGCCGTTTGGATCTTTTTTAATTGTACCGTTTAAAGTGTATTCACCGAGTGTCCAGTCACCAATAGATACTGATGCGATTTCTTTCTCAAAAGTCAAAACTTTGGCTTTTATCGACGCGCCAACTTCCGCTTCTAACGAACCTTTGAGGCTAAAGTCTCCCTTCATTGGCATATCACTGTCAATAGCAAATTTACCAAAGCTGTCGCCGCCTTTGCCTCGCGTATATTTTAAGCGGCCAGTGGTATTGACCTTACCGGCGACACCACCTCGAATTTCACCAAATACGCCTGCTTGTACTTTGGCAAGATATGGCACTCCCACAAAAGCCCCAGCCTCAATTCTTGCTTTGGCTTTTGCACTGGCAGAGGCTTCACCTGACACCGAAAATAACATCTGTGTATCAGTATTATCCTTCTCATCATTTTTAAGTGTTGCGCCAATACCTGCACCAAAGTCGAAGCCACCGGTAATATCAACACCGACGCCTGCAACCCCTGCGCCCACAGGAAAGTCTAAAGAGAATGCAGGGAAACTAATGCCTTTATGCCACTCACCTGAAATACCCCCTTCTCGTTTTTCTCTATCATAATAGGCCTCAAGCCCCAAAATGCGTGCTCTAAGTAGCTGTAAGCCATTATTTTCATCTTTTTCATAGGTAAATTTACCCCCTGCAAACTTGAGCGAGTTTAGACCTTGATGAACTTTTAACTGTTTAAGTTCAAACACTTTACTAAAATCAAAGTTACCTGAGAAAAAGTCAGATTCGACAATGGCAGACTCATTAAGCACCTTTGAATTATCATGCTCTAGGTCCATAAAAGCGTTTTCAGCTTCAATGGCATCTTTTGTGAACTTGGCTTTAGTCATTGCAAGAGTCATTGTAGTGTGTTTACTGATGGGGATCTCGACATCCGCTTGCTCTATTTCGCCCCCGAGCTGCTCATCGTGGTACATAACTTTGGCTTGTGTTACGGATGCTTTCACGCCACCTGGTAAACCATAAAGCGACACATCTGTCCCTACTTCAAACTCAGGTGATGCATCTTCTTTTACTTCCACTTCACCACTTGGGTTACTGATTGATAAGAACTTGGGGATCACTTCAAAAGTGTCTTTTGAGGAAACTTTTGTTCTGCCAGACTTAAACTTACCAGCAGTATCCATTTTAAGGTCAAACTCACCATCGAGCTTCTTTTTATTCCAAAGAGGCACATGGGCATCACCAGCAAAATGAACTTCTTTTTGCTGTTTATTGTAATCCAGTGACATCAAGTCCGAATAAACGCGTTTGTTGGCAATATTTAAACCGACAATACTGGCTTTAAACCGAGCAAGGCCCTCCTCATTTATGACCAGCTCGTCACCTAAAACTTGGTGAGCTTCAATATAACCACTAAAACCAATACCTTGCTGACTTGCAAAAACCGGCGATACCGCCACTTCCCAGCCGCTACCAAAAGGCAGTTTAATATCAATATCGCCACCAAATTGCTGGCCTAGTAGGTTTACTTTGGCAACACCAGTCCCATGCAGGCCCGCCCTTTTGGGTTTGCTTGCACCATCTTCCCAGTCCATTAGTTCTGGTTGGTTAATTCCTAATGAGATAAATTTGTTATCTACTAGATTGGGTGATGAGTCTTGCGCACTTTGCTGAGCCTGTTGTTGATTACTTTGCTCTTCTTCATTGCTAGAGTCAGAAACACCTATCAAACGTGCAACCCGGCTATTCAGTTTATCCTGAATATACTTAACCCAATCTTGTAAATTTTCTACTAGTGCCCGCAGTGCTCCATGGGCATCACTGCCTTTTTTTAACCATTGATAAATATATGATTCATCAATATCTCCCCAAGCCGCAGCTATCCAACCGCCGTTGTAAAACTTATTTGCTGCCCAAAGCCAAATTTTACCGACCGCCCACAAAACCGCAGAGACCACGCCTGGTGGGACTTTTGCCAATAATAATAGCGCTTGTGCAATGGCAGTTACCCACGGGTTCAAAGACTTTAATGAGGTTACCGCATAATTAAATACACTCGAGATAATCAGCTTGGCTGTAGCGTCACCATTAAAGTGATCCCAGACCACTTGCGAGGCATACCGTTTTGCAACGTCAACGCCTGATGACAATAGATCAACACTTACAGAATCAGACTGCAATGCATTACTCACTGATAAAGCTGTTCGCGTAGGGTAATTTTGGAAGGAAGGAGCATGCTCCTGTTCTTGTTGTTGCATTTCAATAATTTCCTATTGTTGCTTGTATAAATAATAGAAACTTAATAGCAGAGTTTGCTAGAGACAGCGGTACATGTATGAAGTAGATATGCAAAGTATCAAGGGGGGTGCTAACGCTTTGCAGTAACATTTTAAACGAAGTATATTGGTTTGCACTTAAGCTAAAAACTTATTAGCTATTTGCTTGCCTAAGGAGCTATTCTCGTGAAGCTTAATATTATCTCTGAAATAATATTTAAAATCTTTGGTCCTTACTATATAGCTCACTTATAGTAAGGAAACTTAAAATATCGACTACAAAATTTAAATAAGAGTAATAAAATAAATAATCTATAAATAAGTAGAAAATAAAACCTTATTTAATGACTAAAGCTAAACTAATAAATATTTATAAATCAACTGTGGCATAATTCGCTACCACAGCTTTTATCTTGTCATTAATCAACTTTATTTGGTGCTGGGCAAAAGAGATCTGCGCCGCGGTCAGCTCTGCAGGTTTTTCAATACTCTCCTCCGATGAGACCTGTGTATCATCTAGATACGTCCAAAAGTCATTTTCATGCAGCGTATCTTGTGCGATTGGTAGTTCGTCAGGCACATCCCTTAACTCCTTTGCTCCTGCAAACTCCCATTCATAAAACGGACTTTGATCACTCAACTTTTCTGTTAGTTTAATGACTTCTCCTACAGTTCTTACCGTATTCTTGTAGTGACCTCTTAATGTATAAAGCAAGGCATCCCGAATATCCTTAGAGTTACCTTCATAGACAGCGCCTATATAGCTTTTATATATTCCTAGTGGAAAACCCGCCTTCGCGTTATCAGCATCACTTGCACGATAGTGACCTGAACGATTATCCCAACTACTGAGCTTACTATTGTCCCACTCTAGCTGGCCTGCAAACACGACTTGTGCTGTCGCATCTCCGTCTGTTTCATTACTATCGACTAAGGATGTATGACCAATACCGGAAAAGTCATATTTATGTGTCCAACGCAGAGACTCGGTCCATTTCAAATCAGAGCCTTCCTGATCATCCCCACGACCATATCCGAACCCGTATGCATTGTACTTACTTTCCTGATCAAACCTGTTATATGTATAGTAATTTTGAGTTTTTACTTGTGATTTTAAGTGGTCATTTTTTTCAGGGAAAAACTCTAAAGCGCCATCTGCAAGTTCAGATGTACCTTCGGTAGCTGGATATGATTCATAGATTTTTTCTAACTCATTACCTTGTAACTCAACATCGGTTGTTTCTTTTTCTTCCTCTATCAACTTAACCTTCACAAAGATGGCATGGCCAGATGGGCTGGGTAAATTTTTCTCAACTAAATCGACGCTTTCAGCCGTTGTGATGGGGCCATCTTTATAGCCAGATACTATATCTCTTTCTTTTAAAGTTTGCATTTTACACACCCTCTCATTAACTTTTACACAAGACCTTCACGTAAATGCAAAGGCATAATTTTAATTTATTTATCACAACCAATATCTGTTAATATCTTAAAACCACCAGCCCAGACGCTAAAAACCGTAACGCCAACTTAAATATAAAATAATTTGAATTTAAAAATAATGTTATACCAACCAGAAAATCGTAGATTTAACACCTTTAAAAAACAAAAGATTAATAAAGAGTTAAACGAGTTTTTTATTATAATAATTTAATTTTCATTCAGGGGGGGGTAAACTATTAACCAATTTTTCGATAAAAAAATATCTCCTTTTCAATACCCTTTCCTTTTGTATTTCTACTTTCAGCAAAGCCAGATTTTTTTAAAACTTTTCTAGAAGGGATGTTGTGTGACCAAGCTGACGTTTTAATACTGCCAATTTTAAATTTTTTGGCTAGAGCTTCTAAATGCAATATTGCCATGTCGACAGCTTGCAAACCAAAACCTCTATTTTGATAATCACTACCGATCCAAAAAGATAAGTAAATATGCCGTTTAGTCTCCTCTCCTGTTTCTTTATCTGACTTAGTTTTGTTATCTTCAAATTCGAAAATTACCCCTCCAACTAAGCCAAACTCAGCATGTACCAATGCAAAATAAGCTTTTTGATCCTTGTCTCCCTGCTTCCGCCACTCTGGCCAAACTTGTCTCAATCTATCAAAACTATCTATCTTGATACCCCGTAATCGCTCAGCAATGTCGTTACGATGATACTGAATATAAAACTCACCGAGTTGATGCTCTCCTAGCGGAAGAAGTTTAAGTGTGCTGTGGGCATCATACGTGTTATCAACATCATAGTCGTACCAGCTCAATGCTTTACAGCGTTGTTGATATTGTAAGAGCTGTGCTTTAAGGTGCATTACTTGCTTGTTTGGACTAAAGAACTCTATTGCTAAATCAATACTTTTCTCCGCAATTTCAAGTTCTCCTGTCATCCATGCTGCCAGCGCCAAGTTTTGTAACAACATAGCGCTGGGACCATCAACTTCGATACACGTTAACATACAGATTTTCGCTAAATGCCAATGGCTAATTTCGGCAGCAAGCATGCCAAGTTCAAAGGCAAAAGACTCATTTTCAAGATTAGCAATGTAGTTATCCCATATCTCGGAGAGAAGTTGACACCAAGCTAATCGATACTCAAGAGGCACTCCTTCCTTACGAAGGCGAGGTAGAAATAACTTAAGTACTTTTACATCGTGATCCGTTTGCACGATAAAAGCACGAATTTGAGCATCTGTCAGTGCGGCCGTTGCACTTTCTAAGCTTTGTAGTATTTGCGCTCTTGCCTTTGGTTGCTCATTTGCACAGCTGGTATCAAAAGCATGCCTTGTATAGTTAAACTGACTGGAGTCTTTTTCAGACAAAACCATCACACACTCAGCTTTATCGTTGGATAACCTAGCTTTTAGCATACTTAAGTCTTCACACAGCAATTGATTTACACTCGTAAAATCAATGGGTAAAGCCATACCCAACAAATGAATACTGTTTGATAATTTTATTTCCTCTTGAGCGCTCGTGTGATCGCTCATCAATGCCAGTATTCCTTTTTTGAACGAAAGCTCAATGGCATTAATCACTCGCGCGGCCTGTATGGGCACCGCAATCACTTTACTGCCCCCCTTTGAGCTTTGATAATCTAGTAATTGCTTTATGCGTTTAGATAATTGCGAACCATAATATCGACTTTCGTCTTCTAAACTCACCTTACTCCATTGGTAAGCAATCTCTACACGCTCGTTATCTTGAGTACCTTCACTTGTGTCTTTGCTCTTCATTTGCTGTAAAAATGGTAATTCTACACAAGTACCCGCCTCACTCATTCTGGTATCTAGATTTACCTCGCTTTCATATACACGAGCTACGTCTGCTCTGTAAACCTCGTGATAGTGAACATGGTAAAGCGATTGTGCGAGTTGAGATAACACACCATTAGCTATCAAAATAGCAGGGTTGCTTACAAAATCGACACGAGTCCCACAAATAGCTTGCTTAGGCAATGGCGAAATGGTTGAGGTGATCCCCCAGTCCACAATCACTGCGCGACTTTGTGCTTTGAAAAGCTTAAAATCAGGATGTTGACTCAAAAGTGTTTGCTCTTGCTTACTTTGAGTATGTAGTAAGAGGCATAAATGTATGTGTTGTAGACCTTGCTCAGCGCATCCCTGCTGTAGTTTATGTAGTAGAGACAAGCCAAACTTGTAGCCGCAAGCCCCTATTTGCAGTAAATAAAGAGGCTTTGAAGTATCTAATAACTCATTATCTTGTAAGTCATGTAACCAGGCTAAAATTGATTCTAGATAAACGTTTAACCAAGCTTGGTTATGCCACTCATCGACAAATTGTTCAGATAAAGACGTTGGCCATATATCTGCATCAAAGGCCCTGCAAAATTCACCATACTTTTTGTTTTTTTCAATTTGGCATGATTGTGGTGCTGATCTCAAGTTGGCATATTCTAATTGCTCAAATACAGGCTGTCGCGAAGACTCAATACCATGATCTGACATAAATTTCCTTCCTTAACCATTGTCATTTTTGATTTGTTTTATAATGTATTTGACGTGTTTATCTGGGGGAGACAATAAGGGTCGACCAAGCTTTCCATCACATAATTCGTAGTCTTTTGGAAGTTGCTGACCAAACCATAAAAAAATTGCACCAACAGGGACTGAATTACTGGTTGGTTCCGCATCTAATAAATTCGCTTTTGGTGTGTCTGCTGACAGCCAAAATGTACCGTCTAGTTTGAGGTCACCTTTGATGATCACATCATTGCTAAACTCTACACCACTCTCACTCTTTTTGATCCCATCCTCATTTTGCAGCAAGCAGGCGTCCAACCATTTAGCAAACTGAGACTCTGTCGGCTTTGCGCCACGCCTAAAAAAGGATTTAAGGGTTTTTCTTAGTGAGCTTTCCATTGTAATTTCCGTCGCGCGATTACTGTGATGACATATTGATTACTTCAGCACTGTCTATGTTGAACGGCTGCCAAATCTGTTTTTCTGGGCTTTGCTCAGTTAACTTATAATATTGGCTGGTTCCATCATACGTCTCCTTCAAGGCAACAATATTGCCAAGTTCAAGCTCTGTTGGCAGCCGAGACCAAAGCCCCTCTGAGCTGATTTGATACAAGCCATTTTCAATTTGCAGCTTTTGACCCGTCAGCAATATCAGTGATTGCCAATAACTTGGGGGCATTGGCTGCGACAGCAAAATAGGCTCTTCAAATACGCTGTCTACGGTACCAATGAAGCCGATATAACGCTCAATATATTGTTGATGTTTATCTATTTTATTGAGTAAAGTGTTGACATTTAAATACTTAAAAGCCATGCGCGTACCTCACATTGAACCCTTGATTTTAAATAAAAGGCCAAGTATTTAAACTTGGCCGTTGAGGTTAAACTGCGACTGACACAGCACCATCGCTTAGTGCGACTTCACTCCACTGATCGCCGTCCGTCAGTTTATAAAAAACGGTAGAAGATGTAGGTGGCGTACCTAACAACTCTACTAAATTACCCAATTCAACATTTGGGTAATTGATTTTATTGAGCGTATCGGCAATTCTTTGATAAACCCCATTCTGAGAGGGTGTAGACTGCTTGGTTAGGAGAATTTTTTCACCATCAGCGAGCGCTAATGTATTGGTAAGAAAATCATCTGTATTTGCCGTAGGTAGGTTTACATTGGTATCTTTTTTAACTTTGTGAACTCGGTCAATTATACCTGTATAACGATAAAGTGATTTAGTTGCCGTCATATTCACTGCGATTTGTTCAGCATCAATCGCTGCGAGAATGCCAGAGAGAGTTTTTAAAGCCATATGGCCTCCTTGATAAATGTAGCTTTCAGGGTGATACGCTACAGGTTGTAGAATTGGAGTCGTATATCAAGCAGCAAATGTCATGGTGGGAATATACATAGCGCTGCACAAAATGTTTAAAGGTGCTGGGATGACACTTCGGGGATCAGCTCAAACAATCGATAAGTGGTGACTTGATAATGTACAAAGGCACTCGTCCCGTTGTCATTACCAATACTGGTGATCCGGCCAACAGCCCCGCCCTCAAATACCACGGTTCCGCCAACAAAATTGGTAATTGCTAAATCTATTTCATTATCAGCGAACCAATTTTTACTCGATAAATTATTAAACCCAGGATTGCTGTTGTGATGAATATGAGATGACGTAGAAAACACTGCCGGTTTACCTGTGAGGTAATTTTTCTCTTCTTTGCCTTTGGTATACAATGCCAACATCCGCCTGCCAGTTGGCGCACCATTTTGTGATAAAGCTTGGTCGGCTAGAATATTTTGGCTTTCATTCAATAACTTGGTGCTATCCCACGCACTATTTTCAACCAAATTACCCAAGTAACTGATAGTTGATTGAGAAATTAAAAATCGCTCTTGGCTTTGTGGATTGAAAACCTTTCTGATATACCCTAGGTGACTTTGAATGCTGCCCGATACTTTCTGCCAGCTTCCACTCACGTATTCCCAAACAAAATTATTTTGCGCATCGTAAATCTTCGATACGTCTAGTCCACCACGTAAGTCGGTATCCAAGTAGGTTGAATTTGGCTGAGAGTAAGTAATGTAGCCATAGGATTGCTTGCCTTTGAAACGGTGTAAATCTGTGTCGTTATTCAAATCAACAATAATTTCACTGGCCGATTGGAAGTTGCCTGTTTGGTTCCAAGGCGTCACGTAAAATTTAAAAATATCATCTTGGCGCTGAACCTTGACCCGTACACGCTTATTGTTCCAACCGCCTCCTGTTCCAATGTTATATTGCCCTAGCAATTTATCAGAGCCAGAACCCACACCAGCATAGCCAAAATACACACCACACCCTGTTGAGGCAGGCGCTGTGCCACCAGTATTAAGCACTATTGTGAGTACATAGTTTATGTTCCCTTCCCTGACAAAAGCTGCAACGACTCCGATCGTATCATTGTCACCATTGTCTGAACTCAACGTCGCCTCTAAGGTGTAGTTATCGACTTTCTCCGAGGATACAAACCCATTTGAAGGGGAAACATTGAGCGGCATAACAACACTATCTGTAGAGGCTCGATAGAACCAAGCTTTTGCATTGGCGCTGTTGCGAGTTTCAGCATCTTGCTTGTTTAAAAAATACTCATTACCGTTAAATCTTGCCCAATTATTGAAAATATCCTGCATCGTCGGCGGACTATAACTTTGCCTTGCATCATCTGTTTGCTGCTGGGTGCGGTAAATGTAAGACTCAAGCTCAGGTAAAGGTGTAATGTTAATATAGACCGTACCAGTTTGCTCAACACCATGACCATTTCTGACACGATAGTTAAACTGCGCAGGTTGTTCTGCCAATCCTGTAGAGAGAAAAGTAATAGTGTCACCACTAAGTGATACAGTACCGCCTTGTGCATTAGAGACACCTATTAAGGATAGGCCAGTGCCCGAACCATCTTCATCATTGGCTATCAATTGCTGCTTGCTGATGAATACAGATTCACCTTGTTGTAGGCTCAAAGTATCTGGATTACATACTATTGGTGGTACCGCCACAACTGACATGGTGACAAAATGTGTTTTACGGACCCCAATACTGTTTTCAACAATAAAGTCAAAACGGGCCGCACTACCAATACCACTATTTGAGGTGAACTCAATATTAGCTCCGTCAATAAGCACAGTACCAAACTGAGGGTTTTGTACCGCAATCAATCTTATAGGGTCTTGTCCATTGCTATATTCATCGAAGCTACCTTCGAGAACGTTGGCTATTGGGATAATTGCTGTGCGCTGCGTGTAAACCTGAAAGGTTTTATCGACTAGGCGTATCGTTTGAGCTGATTTGCCGTAAAACTCGCTGATTGCCAGTGTGTCTCCTGGTACTTTGTCGACATGTTCGCTGAAGTAGCCTAACTCATGGGGCTGTGAGTCGCGATATTCATCGCCAATATTTTTGAGTGATATGGGACCATTTGTTTGTAAAGTCATGCGCCTTCACTCCCCTTACTCAGACTCAAGTTTGGCAACTTGATTTTCTAAACTAATTACCTTGTTATTAAGCTCTTTCATACTTTCAACCAATAAGCCGACTAAATTGCCATAGGCAACTGACTTATATTCATCTTGATCGTATACAGCTTCAGGGCAAACTTGTTCTACGTTTTGTGCTATCAATCCCGTATATCGTCTACCATTCTGAGCATCCGCACGCTCAAATGTGACCCCTTCTAACTTGGTCACGGCCGCTAACGCCTCTGTGATCGGTTTGATATTTGACTTTAATCGTGCATCAGAAAAAGCTGTCACATCGCCCGTTGCTGTGATTGCACCTGATACAGTCATATTGCCGTTAAAATTAGCCTGCGTAATATCCACTGTGCCGACGAGCTGGGTGTTGATGGCTTTTAGAAAACGTTGATCGGCCTCTGTCTTGGTATACCTTAATGAGGAATCAGTTGTACGATCAGACACCTCTTGTTGCAAGGCTGATTGAAGTGACGCTACTTGCTGAGCCCTTGTGCTTGACTCATTGGTCAAATCTGCTTCTATTTGAGTACTTCGCTCATCGTTACTCAGTACATAGCTTGCAAAAGCCTGATCCGATTCAGTGTCTACTGAATTGATCAAATCAACAATCTCTTTAAATGAGTCTGCGTCTGCATCACTTGCTTCCAAAATACTGTCAATGCGTTCTTTTTGGACGGTAATTTTAGCATTGTAATCCGCTTTTAAAGCATCTGAGCCAGAAGATTGCTGTGCTTTAAATTGAGCAGCATCTAGTAATTTGTCTGTCACACCCGCCTCAATATCCGCAGGGGTCGCAACATCTACAGAGTGTTGATTGTTTATGACCTTAATGCCAGCACCCGCCAATGTTACTTGAGATGAAGCCAGCCAATAATTTTCAACATTCCCCTGTAAATTTTCAAACTGGGAAGCTAATACAAATACTTTGTGTTGGTGCAAGTTGCCTGCGTTGACCTTTATCGCGACACCAGTGCTTAACTCAATCTCTGGCGATGGTAAAGCCAATGTTTTATCTGGTTGAATTTGCCATATGCGATTTTCACTTGGCTCTAGCTGGGCTGTTAACAACACAAGATCGCCCGCTTGCAATGACACACCATCGAGCATCAGCAATGGTGAACTTGTATCGATATGCGTGTTTACTTCAGCACAAGTGATAAAGTCTTGTATTAAAGTATAGATACCTAAAGACTCAATTTTTTGATTAAGCCAATACCCATGATCTGCGTTAAGGACTTTTACGCTGCTACCTGACTCGATATCACCCATCTGTGCAAAATCAATGCGTTGTGGCGGTACTTGACCAAATTGCAGCTGATCAGCATCTAAACCTGTTAATTGCTGGCCATCTCCAATAACCTCTTTAGCTTTTAGACTTGAGTTATTATCTATTTGCGTGAGATCTATTTGAGCAGGCAAGTTAGCATTATTTAAGTCTGTAATTGAGGAGCCATTACCCACTAAATAACTGGCTGTCAATTTGCTATTTTCAATACTATCTTGCTGAGTTAAATCAATTTCTGCAGGAAAGCGAGCATTTTGAATGTGTTCAGAGTAATACTCAGGCACATCAAAATTTTCAACTTTATGCCAATCTAGATTTTGGTCAGTGTCATTTTGAATGACATAGTGATAATAGCTTGCACTATCGTCTAGCGAACGATTCGCTTTAATTAACATACCTTCAAACTCATTAACCGCTTGCTTGGTCAGCTTAGAGATTGTTTCTCCTTCAACGGTCTCTAGGTCAAAGATGTATACACCGTTTTCTGTAATATCTAACTGCGCATGTAAAATTACTTGCTCACCAGGAACCAGCGAATACTTTGCTAATTCTGATGTTAAGTCTGATTGTAAATCGAGATCAGGCTCACTTATTGCACAGTCAACAGTGACACCAAACAGGTGTGCCAATAAGCTGAATGTAGTTGAATTATCCGTGGCCGCATCGATCAGTTTGCGAAATTCGATTTGAGTTGGTATATCGCCATTTTCAAAATATCCGCGCAGTTCAGTATTCAATTCTGAATGTTTCATAGTTAACCTTTGGTGATTAGTCTTAAATTGAGAAATCTTGCTACACCAGGGGAGAGTTGATGCAGCAAGCGAAATTGAGAAGAGTAAAAAATGCTTCTAAGCTGATTTATTGTCCATGTTAGTTTCAATTTCTTGGATAACAGGCAATACATCTGGTGTAAATACAGGCACTGGCACTGACAAAGAAAGTAACAAAGTAGGTTTAGGTGTTGAGCCCAATGCTTGCCAAACATGACCACTGACTTTTTCACTGTGCTCATTGCCAAACAACTGTGTTCGGATCCCATAAGGCTTATCCTCTACCCCATACTTTGCTAAAATATCTTCAGGTAAAAAGTCATACGCACCTAGTCCACATAACAAATAGCTCAGTACCATATGTTCAAGCTCTGCACTGCCTGCTTCTGCCTTACTCCATACAGTCAGCATATAAGTCAACGAAACAAACCTTGGTTCCTTATGATGAATACGATGGGTCTGGGAGACATTCAAGTAACTCCTTGGAGGCTCACTCTGTCGGCGTGTAATATCTTCAGCGACCCCTATCAGATAACAGTTAACTGTTGGCTCATCACTAACATGTTTGTCATAAAAGCTTTTATCTGGCGCGACAAAACTAAGCGCAATGTCACTATCAAGTTCTGCACCAGTCCCATTACTCATCGACAGAATCCGCTCTGTGAGAAATGTTTTTAACGCTTGTTGAGTGTTATAAATAATGTTTGGATCCATATTAATTTCCTTGCAACCAGGCCTTTATTTCATGCTGTGCCATAAATCCTTCGTGTTGTTTTGAAAGCTCTCTTTTAAGAGCATTTGCGAGCGACTCAGGATCTATATCTCTATGCTCTATCATCAAACGTTGTAATAACGCTGACTCCGTAATGTTGAAAATTTGTGCAGCACTTAATTCAAACCGCTGTGCCAAACTTGTTATCAAGTTCGATAATTCTTTATTGGCACATTTTGACAGAGCGTTACGCCATAGCTGCTCTCTATGTGTGGGCGACGGTAATGTAAACTCGATCACATAGTGAAACCTTCGTAAAAATGCATCATCTAGATTGGATTTAAGGTTGGTACTTAGCAGCAACAATCCACTATAGTGCTCTATTTTTTGTAACAGGTAGCTTACGCCTGTGTTTGCATTTTTGTCCTGACTTGACTCGACAGCGCTCCTTTTCGCAAATACTGCATCAGCTTCATCAAACATCAGCACAGCATTGTGCTCTTGTGCCTGATCAAATAGCTTTTCAAGGTGCTTTTCTGTCTCGCCTATCCATTTACTCGCGATATTAGCTAAATTCACAACATACAATGGCAGTTGAAGTTCTCCAGCAATGGCTTCTGCAGCCATTGATTTACCTGCTCCCGGCTTACCCCAAAACAGTGCTTTACAGCCTGGCATAAAACGAGATAACTGCGCTTGCAAGTCTGTTTTTTTATCTATGCGACCAATCAACTCACTGAGCTGTAACGAAACCTGAGGCGACAAAACCATATCCGAGATTTTAAATCGGGGCTCTGCTAACTTTGCCAACTCTTCAGGACCATTATTTAGTTCACGTAAGCACAATGATTGAAGTATGTCCCAAAAGTCGGTGTCACTTTGCATATTTTGTTTGGCAATACTTGCTAATACTGACATGCGATTTACCGATACAGGGTAACGTGCGGCAATAGAGGTCGCTCGTACTTTATTTGGCTCTGGCGATAGCATCTGCCATGTATCTACAAGGGATGTGGCTGAAGGCTTATTAAAACTAATCCGCTGACAAAACGATTGTGGTTCTGTTTGCTGACCCACTAAAGGGGTAAAAAATGATATCTTTGCCGCATCAAGATCTAGCTGATTCAAGCTTTCGAAGACTAAAGGCGAAACACAATTTAAATCAGAAGCAAACAATAATATGTGCTTCCCTGCAGCGCTTAGGATCACATCGACTAATGAACAAACAAGCGCAGCGTAATCCATTTCCTGCAGTCGCTTATCATGAAAACGACCAAACATCGCACCTTCCTGAACGGCAAGCTGTTGTGTATACCAGCACGCAATCTCCTTATTCCGAGTCTCAATCAAAAAAAACTGCTTGCCATATAAATCAACACCCACCACATCCATACAAGATTTAAAAACAGCATCCTTTGATACTGAACTATTTAATACTACGGGGTGATCTTCTGGCAGGGTCAAACAACCTGTAAATAAGAAATGTAAAAGGCCTGTGTGTAAAGCAACACATTTAGTGAGTGATTGCGTAGGGCAATGCTTTAATAGTCGCCATTCGAATAGCTTCATACGAAGGCTGCCCTTAGATAGCAATGCCCTTTTACTTCCCTGTTGACATAAATATAGTAGCTTATCAAGACTGAGTGTTGGCCCATTTTCGTACCAACTCAATCCAATAAATGGAGTCACAATATCAGGCTCAAGCTCTTGGATGTACACGAGCGCAATCAGCCTAATTTCATATTTTTGAAGACCAAACACATCTGAGATATATTTAAATTGAGGCGCACAAATCAATTGTTCTAACGCCTCATCAAGATTGGACATTAAACATTGTATATTTTCTTTATTTTGTGACAGTGCAGCTCCGACTTGAAAAAAACAACGAGCAAGTTGCTTTTCCAGTGCCAATTGCAGGGACTCAGTTTGATTAGGTTCTAACATGTTTCTAGCCCCTATACTTTTAGTGTGAATAGCATCACTGTAATACCAACACTCATACCGACCCGACCAAAGATCAATACATAATCAATTAATAAAAAGGCTAAGGAACTGACTGAAAATAACTTACTCTCTGCCTTTGGTGCTATTATTTTCATGAGTATACGTAATGGGTTACTGAAGTTGTGCTGTATCATCATCAGGACTCTACAACTTCTAATAAATCTGCTGGCACAGATAACAAAAGGCTTTGATCTAAACCGGCGATTTCAATTACAAAAACACTGTCATTCGTGCGCTCCATTAAGCTACCTCGGTAACCTTTTAATGCGCCGACCTTAATTTCGACTTGAATGCCGACAGCAAATTTTTTGGGTGCAGGCTCGCATTGAAATCCAGAAGATAAAGCGGCTTTGATTTTGGTAATTTCACCTCGACTTATAACGCTAGCCTTACCGTTAAACTTAATAAAATCAACAAATCCTTTTAAACGTTTTATATGGTGATATTCGAAGTCATCAAGGTAAACGAAAACATATGATTTAAACAAAGGTGTACTTATTGTTTTTACACGATCACTCCATTGCTTTCTCTCCTCTTTCAACGGTAAAAAAACATCACATCCAGAGTTAATATTCGATACTTGTTCTGCAAACTTCTTTTCGGTATTTGGCTTAGTGTAAACAACGTACCAATTTCTTATTGTCGCCATCTTAAATCCTAGATACGCTCCGCCACATCGCCCACATAATGGAGCAAGCTTTTCAGAGGCTTATTTAAAATTTTAAGTAGTAAGCAGGTTTAATATGCTTAATACTGTTTTAATACCGTTCTGACGCTACAGGAGATGATTTGTGAAAATTAAAGTTTATAGAATCGATAAAAAAAGTGGCCTCAAATTATGAGACCACTTTTAAGGTTGGGCTGATATTTAAAACCTTTCAGGGTATAAACGTTTAAAATAAATATATGTGAATTAATTTATTTATATAATTACTCTCATAAATTTATCAAAAATATAATCATGCAATGCTCTGAGCATAGTTAATACTAACAATAACTTTTATATTCTTCTTTTAAATTTGTGAGTTGCCTCCTTGCTAACTGTACCCGTTTTCTTACATTCTCTAATGATAATTGCAGCCTACTTGCAATTTCAGGATACTCCATCTCGTAGAGGAATTTATATTGCATAACTAAACGTAAGTCTTTGGGAAGTACTGAAATTTCATTTACTAATTTCGTATATAAACTGGTATTCCAGTGTTCGCTTTCTAGAGAGGTAGATTGATTATCTGCAAAAAAGAAATGATCAGGTAACTCAGATACATGATTTACTATGTCTTGGTGTTTCGCTCTAGCACGATGTTCATCCATACATAGATTGTGGGCTATACGACACAACCAAGCAAATTCATTTTCTATCTTATAATTTGATTGATTGTATGCTCGAAATGCCTTTTCACAAGTCTGTGCAAGTACATCTTCAACTTTATCACTGTCGTTTCTTAACCACCTGTGGCAACAGCTTAATAATCTTTCTTTGTTTTCAAGCCAGATTGTCCAAAACTCACTATGTCCTTTTAGTTGCTTTTGCTTTACTGCAACTAACTCCCCTGTATGTAACATCATTTCTCCAATAAAAAAATTTATATCGGAGGAAAGACGCCTGCTTAACATTTATGTGAAAACAAAATTAATACAATATATAAACCATTGTTTAATTAATGTATAAGTTAGTTTTGCTTAGCATAAATTGTTTGCGTTTAGAGTCAAAGCACATTTTTAGTCTAAGATTTGATTTACATAGAACGATTAAGTCAGATAGGTGTAAAAGGAGAAAATAGCTTCAATTGCTATACATTATACCTCCCTATGAATAGGAAGGTATGCATAATGCTATTTACATCTATTCATTGAGAACTCTTAGCTCATGTTTAATTGCCTTTATTATCGGCTCTATATTTTCACTTCTATGTGCAAAGGAAATTCGCAGTCTTTCTTTATAAGTACTAACAACCAATGCTAAACCCGCAGGTGGCAAAGGTACGCTAAAGTTATAAATATCTACAATTTTATGCTCGCCAATATAACTTAAATCAAATTCTAATCTTCCTAAATTAGATAAGATTACATTTCCTCTTAGAAACATATATTTGTAACACTTTACCAGTGATCCCAGTGCAAATTTTGGCATCAAATTTATTGAGCAAGATTGTATGCGCTGCTCTGCTTGGTGCACCTTATACCCCTCAAGTTTCAAATTCTGTAAACGCGCTTGGTACGCCTTAACCCAACAGCTATCGCCTCCGACTTCTGAACCGAATGGCATAATTAAATTGTTATAAGCAGACGCAAGATCTTGCTTCGCTATCCCTCTAATTGAAATAGTCTCAATGATAGTGTACTTCGCACCCTTGTTTAATGCTTTATTAAGTACATAGTTAAGTGCAACGTTAACTGACACTTGATGATGTTTAGCCCATTTGGTTAATGACTTTGTAGCCTTAAGCCCGAAATCACAGTAATCTACAGACCAATTATGCGTATCTGTAATGGGCAGTTTAACTCTAGGCTTGAACATCTCAACTGCTAAGCCCCTACCCGCTTTTAACAAAGCTTTCAATTTAACTCTATCAAAAACTAAGTGATCCTCACAAAAGCTATTATCAACATTGGGGATAGCTTGCTTAGTCAAAATCGAGTGTAACTGTTCAAACAAGATATACCCACTGCGAGCATCTGACGCTGCGTGGGAAGAAAGAAATAAAATTGCACTTAGGTGGTTATACCGAACATAAACAAATTGCAATGGAGAACCGACAAAAGGATCGATTGGGTTATCAATAGCATACTGCCTTAATGCCTTATGCCATTGATCAACATCACTGTAACACTCACTCCAATCTAAAAATAATTTTGAAGGGTAAAGTGACGCCTCATATTGCCAATAGTACCTGAGCCCTTTTCTGACAATGCGACTTTGCAAAACTGGATGAGTACGTGCAATTTCATCCACACTACTTGCCAATACATTCATATCGTATTGACCATCCAAAATGAGTAAGTCGCATGAGTTTGCGTTCTTATTATTTGCTTCACCTAAGGCTAAAAAGTTGAGTGACCGATCACTCAAAGGCATTAGTTTCATTTTACAGTTCCCATTAATCATCCAGAAAACTTTAAACGAGAATTATTTACATGTCTAATAACTTATCCTAGATAGTGATATAAATAAGTAAATGAATGAATTGTTGAGCAGTCGTTTAAAGTCAACTAATGTGACAACTTTTGTTCCAGCGCAATAAAATCGTCATTTAAATTCAATAATATGAGCTAAAAATCAGGTGTATCGTTAAGGATTAAAAATGGCTTCATTGAATTTACATCGTGTCTATATTCCAACCAATGCTCGCAACAACCACTATATCTTGGCTGAGTTTAAACCAGAGAATTCTTTCTATGAACGATTTGATGATGTAGAAAGTGCATATCAACGCCTCTCGAGAAAGCTATTTGCATTATGTGATGAATATGAATTATACAACGTACAGCTTATTGTTAACGACAAACTGCCTGTTGTGAGATATCACGAAGAAGCATACAGTTTACAAACAGACAAACAAATCCTGTTTTTTTACAACCCGAAATATCACGAAGCACACAAGGTTTATAGTGATGAAGGTCATAAAGCCAGAAAGATCCGCTTCTTATTTTTAGCCACTGGTGATGAGCTAAGAGCAAATGCAGCGTCTTTTCATAGTAAGGTAAAACGCGCTTTAGATGCGCTTCAATCTCAGTATGAAGAAGAAAATATGAGGATAAAAGTAAGAGATCATCAACATCTCACATATGATATTTTCTCAAAAATTAAAGGCCACAGAGAAACATATGGATATAAACTGAGGAGTTTATATCCTCGCTATCAAGCTAGAAACTGCTCATTACCAGAGGCACATAGTGAAATAACCTATGTCACTTTCTCTGTTCCGATAACTAGGGCTATTAAGACCGAATATCAACATATGCTCAGGCCCGACGACTATGCGAATTTCTACAGACATATTGAAGATAAATTACTAACCACCTGTAATCAGCTTCAGCTCACGCATGTCGGATTTGTAGCAGACGGTAGATTGCCTATTGTCAGAAATAGTCAAATTGATAAGTCAGCGCACAACCGAGAGTTACAAAAGTTAAGTTTTGACACATCGCTTGTTGATGGCCAAACCCACACTGTTTGGGACGGAGGGTATCTATGTGATGTAATGCATTTTGTTATTGTTGCTAACGACAGTGATAACAAAGATGCGGGGTATGGGAAATTCATGAACAATGTTGAGACCATGGTGAGAAGATTTATAACCCAGCTTCCCATAAACCCAGAAAAACAAGATATAACCATGCGATTCTTCCAGCATATAAGTTACAGCTATTAAGTAAGGCGTCCAAAAGCAGGTGGTTAAAAGGAAACCACCTGACCTTTCGCAGTCCGCTTAACGTGACTTAAGCGGCTTTCTAACTCGGCAAATATGTTTCCAAATTCACCTTCATCTGAGCATATTAGTGCACCAGAAACAATCAAAGGCATTGCACTGCTTTGTGCTTTAAATACATTTTGAAGCGTCGATAATCGCTTTTGTAAAACGGGCTTTTTCATACCTAAACACAAAATTACAAACTCACTTTCGCTCACCCTACACACTAAATCTCCGTCATCTCGAAATTGTTGTAATAGCTGATTAGCAGTGAACTTCAAGCTATTTTCTTCAAAACTGTCATTACTATATCGGTCGCTCAAATCAAAATTTATTTCAATTAGAGCCATCGCATAATCTAGGTGACTACTTGTAATTTCATCAAATTTCTCTATAAAGTACCTTCTATTATATAAACCAGTAGTAAGATCTTTATAATTCAAAGCTTGAGTCAATCTACTTTTTGATTGTCTATGATGAATGGTCAGACCAACCAAGCAAACAATTAAAAAGGCAATTAAAGTATATGCCTTTTTTAGTATCGCACCTTCCTGAGCAGAACGGCTTTGAATGTCACCTTGACGAGTTATTTCTTTACCATTAGGCTCTAATATCATTAAACTTTGATTATCTTTTTGAAGCTTATTTTGCGCCTTTATCTCGGTGTCCTCAAGTAAACGAATATAGGTACGTAGTGTTGATATTGTCTGAGGATAGTCATGCTTTGCTTGATGCACGTCTGCTTCGATTTTAAGTGTTTGTCTCATATACCTATTGTTTAATGGGCTATGATATGTACTCAAGACTTGTTTTGAGAAATCAATTTGTTCTAATGCTTTATCAAACACCTTCGTCTGAGCATAGGCATATGCTAGATTATTATGTAACACAATAATATGCGCAGGATTAATAATGGCACTCTTTTGTGTATATTGAGCTGATTTTAAATACTCAATAGCAACCTCAAACGTTTTTTCTGATAATGCAATTTTACCAATTCCTGATAAGGCCCAAAATTCATATCTGGGTAAATCATGCGTTTGAGCGGCCTCAAGCATTTTTTGATAACAAGCTTGTGCTTTTTCAAGAAGCTGTGCGCGTAATAAAGTCAAGCACAAATTGTATTTTACAGGTAAGCCATCCAATACATTATTTTGTCGTTGTGCGAGCTCTTGTGCCTGATGTGCATATCCGAGTGCTTTAACATAGAACTTTAACGTAGAGTAATAAGCAGTTAGGGCATCGTAAACCAATAATTGAGTGACATCATCCAGTAGCAGATTAGACTGTGACATAAGCCCTTGCGCTGTCTGAAGGCGCTTTAACGCCATACTATACTCTTCTCGCCACACGGAGATAATCGCCTCCATCGCATATGTACGTATCAAAAAGTCACTTTCTTTATTCTGTGTAAAACAGAGACTAGCTTGCTTTATGTATTGCTTTGCTTTATCCAAATCACCTTGCTCTACAGAAAAAAAAGCTCTATACAAAAACCAATAACCGGAAGTAAGCTTTAAAGGTGAGGATTGTGCCGCTGGCTTTCCCAAATTGAACAGTGCAGCCGCTGTGTCGATATCCCCTCTAAAAAATGCAGAACGAGCTTTAAGCGTAAGCCATAAAAGCTCATCAACGCCAGAAGGAGGCATTTCCATTTGTAATAAATGAGAAGGAGAAGAAACGACCGATGCTTCGAACTCCAGTAACTGTTTCTTAGAAAATGCTGATGCAGACAATGAGTAAAACAAAGTTACTACTATCAAGAATATGATTTGCAAATAGGCTGCCCGTAAAAGTTATCACGCTATAAATGTAATCCTTTATTACGAAATATACAATAAATTACAGGCGTTTTATGATGTTTACTCAAACATTACTCAGACAAAGCAGGCTGAGTTTTATCTTGTGATACCTTGTTGATATTAGACTCTGATTGCCCAGCTGAAGAGCGTATTATGTCTTGTGAAGAAGCTTCAAATTTAGTTTTGTTAAATACCGGAGACTTAAATTCTTCAGAAAGTGCACCGAGAAGCTGTTGGTTTAATTTCTGACTTTGTAAAATAGAGTCTTTAAAATCTTTGTTTTGTAATTGTAATTGCTCAGCTAAGTCAGCCCTAGTAAGTGCTATTTTGGCCTTGTCCTTAGTCTTTTGATCAGTACTGCCCATTAACTGATTAACCACTTCAACTAACCTGCTTAAAACACCATAAATGACATCAGCAGAAAAGCCTCCTAGTAGTGCAGCCAAAGGTTTATGGAAATCGCCAATAGATGAAGTAGCGTTTTGGGTTATATCTTGTGTAGGGATCAACTCTGCAATCATCAAACCGGCCATAAACCCCATAATAACCATTGACCAGTAAGTAGAGTCAAATTTAGGGTCATAATTACACAATCGAATAAAATTACGTGATTTATGTAAGCACGCAAATGTTGCGCCTAGGCCCGCACAACAAAGTAAAAATAATTGGTTGAGTAATAGAACCCTTCCCTCTGAATTGAACAATCCTTCATTAATAGTTTTCTGGTTCACTTCCGGTGAGATTGACAATGTGATTATTGAGATTAAGAAGAAAAGGGCTAACAAGGACATATGGCGGACAAGTTTAACAGGTCCAAGAAATCTCAACCAGCTGACAGAAGTGGACTCTTTGTCCATAATAGCCAAAGTCAGTGGCTTGGCTGGGTACACAAGTATAGAAAGCTCTTTATGGCACTGAGTTAACGCCGTTACTTCATGTTCTAACAGTAAATCAAACCCATCAATATCGTCAATTTCATGCCTATTTTGCAACTGATAAATAGTATTGGGGATATGACTAGGCACAGTCTTTCCTTCGCCAGATGCATATCGGATCATGACATCACACTCTGTTAATAAATGACCTACAAAGTCCTTTTTGGACATAGCATTACCTATTTTTTATGTCTAAAAGTTATTTATATCAGTTATTTAGGTAACACATCAAGCGCAATTGATTACAGTGATAACGAAAGGGTAAATAAGGCGTTATTTTAAAAGAAAAACTAATAA
The DNA here is from genome assembly GCF_030125375.1 of Pseudoalteromonas umbrosa. Taxonomy (GTDB): domain Bacteria; phylum Pseudomonadota; class Gammaproteobacteria; order Enterobacterales; family Alteromonadaceae; genus Pseudoalteromonas; species Pseudoalteromonas umbrosa. The sequence continues at coordinate 1,293,054 of NZ_JASJUU010000001.1, forward strand.
TAAGGGCTGAAATATATTCTTCCGATAGCATTGCTACAACATGCTTATAACCTCCTATATGAAAAACCTTTTTACTGAGATACCTTTATGTCTGTACAGGATCCATTAAAACACCACTGCAAACTGGCACTATGATGTGTTTCTCTGAATTTATTGCCAACGTCAAACTTCACAGCATGTTCAAGGATATCTACTGACATCATAGCTCTGAACATTATGAATTCAGAAAAGTAATCAACTTAAATTTATCTCTTTGGGTAAGATGATTAAATTACCCAGTTTATGTTAGGACAGACCAAGATAAAGGATAGTCATGATTAGATAAAATTAAGTATGATTAGATTATACTCGTCAAAATAAGTTTGAAAGCAACATCACTGGCAACGCGTCACTAAAAATAAAAAAGGCTCCCGAAGGAGCCTTTTCTTAGCTAAATGGTAAGTGATTACCAGCCAGCTTTTTCTTTAAGTGCAGAACCGATCTCAGCTAGAGAGCGAACAGTCTTAACGCCTGCTTCTTCTAGAGCTGCGAACTTCTCATCAGCAGTACCTTTACCGCCAGAGATGATTGCACCAGCGTGACCCATACGCTTGCCCGGAGGAGCAGTAACACCAGCGATGTAAGAAACAACTGGCTTAGTCACGTTGTGTTTGATGTACTCTGCAGCTTCTTCTTCTGCTGTACCACCGATCTCACCAATCATTACGATTGCTTCTGTCTTAGGATCGTTCTGGAACATTTCTAGTACGTCGATGAAGTTAGTACCTGGGATTGGGTCACCACCGATACCAACACAAGTTGATTGACCGAAGCCAGCGTCAGTAGTTTGCTTAACTGCTTCGTAAGTTAGAGTACCTGAACGAGATACGATACCTACTTTACCAGGTAAGTGGATGTGACCAGGCATGATACCAATCTTACACTCACCCGGAGTGATAACACCTGGACAGTTAGGACCGATCATACGAACGCCAGTTTCTTCTAGCTTCACTTTAACATCAACCATATCTAGTGTAGGGATGCCTTCAGTGATACAAACGATTAGCTCGATGCCACCGTCGATAGCTTCTAAGATAGCGTCTTTACAGAATGCAGCTGGTACGTAGATTACTGTCGCAGTTGCGCCAGTTGCTTCTACAGCTTCACGTACAGTGTTGAATACTGGAAGACCAAGGTGAGTTTGACCACCTTTACCAGGTGAAACACCACCAACCATTTGCGTACCGTACTGGATAGCTTGCTCTGAGTGGAAAGTACCCTGACCACCAGTGAAACCCTGACAGATTACTTTAGTATCTTTATTAATTAGTACAGACATTATTTGCCCTCCGCAGCAGCAACTACTTTCTCTGCAGCATCAGTTAGTGATTCAGCAGCGATGATGTCAAGACCAGAGTTAGCTAGTACTTCACGGCCAGCTTCAGCGTTAGTACCTTCAAGACGTACGACTACAGGTACGCTTACACCAACTTCTTTAACTGCACCAATGATACCTTCAGCGATCATGTCACAACGAACGATACCACCGAAGATGTTAACTAGTACTGCTTTCACGTTGTCATCTGAAAGGATGATCTTGAATGCTTCAGATACACGCTCTTTAGTCGCGCCGCCACCAACGTCTAGGAAGTTAGCTGGCTTACCGCCGTGTAGGTTTACGATGTCCATTGTACCCATCGCTAGGCCTGCACCGTTAACCATACAACCAACGTTACCGTCTAGAGCAACGTAGTTTAACTCGAAGCTTGCAGCGTGAGCTTCACGCGCATCTTCTTGTGAAGGATCGTGGAATTCACGGATCTTAGGCTGACGGAATAGCGCGTTGCCATCAACACCAATCTTGCCGTCTAGGCAATGTAGGTTGTTTTCGTCAGTGATTACCAGAGGGTTGATCTCTAGAAGTGCGAAATCGTGATCGATGAACATGTTCGCAAGACCTAGGAAGATCTTAGTGAACTGTTTGATCTGTGCTGGGTTAAGACCAAGCTTGAAGCCTAGCTCACGACCTTGGTATGCCTGAGGGCCTACTAGTGGATCGATTTCAGCTTTGTGAATTAGTTCTGGAGTTTCTTCAGCAACTTGCTCAATTTCAACACCACCTTCAGTTGAAGCCATGAACACGATTTTACGTGAAGCACGGTCAACAACAGCACCAAGGTATAGCTCATTTGCAATATCAGTGCAGCTTTCAACTAGGATCTTAGCAACAGGCTGACCTTTTTCGTCAGTCTGGTAAGTTACTAGGTTTTTACCTAACCAGTTTTCAGCAAATGCGCGGATCTCGTCTTTGCTATCAGCTAGCTTAACACCGCCAGCTTTACCACGGCCACCCGCGTGTACTTGACATTTAACGACCCACTTGTCGCCACCAATTTTACCAGCAGCTTCAACTGCTTCCTGAGGAGTGTCACAAGCGTAACCCTCAGACACAGGTAAACCATATTCGGCAAAAAGTTGTTTTGCCTGATACTCATGCAAATTCATGATGCTTTATCCAATTTTTTATACTAAAAATGCTGAATATTTATGCAAATAATCAGCTATCCCAAATTGCGCACATAGTATAGATCCCACGGCGTTTTAATAAAACCCCAGTTAGACCAAAGGCGCAAAAAAAAAGCTGTATGTCGCTTAATTGCACACATACAGCTTAAGATTTAATCTTTTGCTTAAACGTCTAGTAGTAGACGTGTTGGATCTTCTAGTAATTCTTTGATTGTTACTAGGAAACCAACAGACTCTTTACCATCAATTTGACGGTGGTCATAAGAAAGCGCTAGGTACATCATAGGTAGAATTTCTACCTTGCCGTTTACAGCCATTGGACGTTCTTGGATTTTGTGCATACCAAGAATTGAAGACTGAGGTAGGTTGATGATAGGCGTAGAAAGTAGTGAACCGAATACACCACCGTTTGTGATTGTGAAGTTACCACCAGTCATATCGTCAACTGTTAGTTTACCATCACGACCTTTAAGCGCTAGCTCACGGATACCTTTTTCAATTTCAGCAACAGATAGCTTGTCACAGTCACGAAGTACTGGTGTTACTAGACCACGAGGTGTAGAAACAGCGATGCTGATATCGAAGTAGTTGTGATAAACGATGTCATCACCGTCGATTGATGCATTTACTTCAGGGAAACGCTTAAGCGCTTCTGTTACCGCTTTCACGTAGAAAGACATGAAACCTAGACGAATACCGTGACGCTCTTCAAATACATCTTTGTACTGCTTACGAAGGTCCATGATTGGCTTCATGTTTACTTCGTTGAATGTAGTTAACATTGCCGTTGAATTCTTAGCTTCAAGAAGACGGTTAGCAATTGTTTTACGAAGACGTGTCATTGGAACACGCTTCTGAGTACGGTCACCTACTGGTGCTGCTGGTGCAGCTGCTGCCGCTTTTGCCGGTGCTGCAGCTGGCTTAGCCGCAGGTGCTTTCAAGAATGCGTCAACATCTTCTTTTGTGATGCGACCGCCTTTACCAGAACCTTTGATCTGTGAAGCATCTAGGCCTTTTTCTGCAATTAAACGACGAACTGAAGGCGTAAGCACATCAGCGTTTTCATCAGAAGATGCAGCATCTGCTTGTGCTGGCGCTGCAGCAGCTGGTGCACCACCTGCAGAAAGCTTACCAATAACCTGCTCGCCAAGTACTGTATCGCCTTCTGCGTGCAAGTGCTCACCCATTACACCGTCTTCAGGTGCAACAACTTCTAAAACAACTTTATCTGTTTCGATGTCAACTAGGTTTTGGTCACGGCTTACAGCCTCACCTGGTTGAACGTGCCAAGTTGCGATTGTAGCGTCTGCTACTGATTCTGGAAGTACTGGTACTTTAATGTCCACTTCTTTACCTTCTGCTGCTGGCGCCGCTGCCGCTGGCGCTGCTGGTTGTTCATTTGATTGAGCTGGTGCCGCACCTGCAGCACCGATTTGTGCAATAACTTGCTCACCTAATACTGTCGCGCCTTCTTCTTCAGAAATAGCAACAATTACACCATCTTCAGGTGCTACAACTTCTAAAACGACTTTATCCGTTTCGATGTCAACTAGGTTTTGGTCACGGCTTACCGTATCACCAACGTTTACATGCCATGTCGCAACGGTCGCGTCTGCAACTGACTCAGGAAGAACAGGCACCTTAATTTCGGTTGTCATCTCTTATTCCTTATTTTTTAATTGTTAATGCGTCAGCAATCAACGCGTTTTGTTCTTTAGTGTGGGTAGACATATATCCACATGCCGGTGCAGCTGATGCCTTACGGCCAGCATATGTTAGGTTTGCACCTGCAGGGATTGCTTCCCAGAAATGGTGTTGAGAACAGTACCAAGCACCTTGGTTCTGTGGCTCTTCCTGACACCATACGAAATCTTTTACATGCTGATAACGAGCCATGATCTCATCCATCTCTTTGTGAGGGAATGGATATAACTGTTCAACACGTACAATAGCAACATTGTTTAGTTCAAGCTTACGACGCTCTTGAAGTAGTTCGTAGTAAACCTTACCACTACAGAATACAACGCGCTCTACGTTTTCCGGCTTAATCTCATCGATTTCATCGATCATATTATGGAAAACACCATCAGATAGTTCTTCAAGGCTAGAAACTGCTAATGGATGACGAAGCAATGATTTTGGTGTCATTACAATCAATGGACGACGTAAAGGACGCACTGATTGACGACGTAACATTGCATAAACTTGCGCTGGTGTAGTTGGTACACAAACTTGCATGTTGTGGTCAGCACAAAGCTGAAGGTAACGCTCCATACGTGCAGAACTGTGCTCTGGACCTTGACCCTCGTAACCGTGCGGAAGCAATAGAGTCAAGCCACACAAACGGCCCCACTTTTGCTCACCCGAACTTAAGAATTGGTCAAATACAACCTGTGCACCATTCGCGAAGTCACCAAACTGTGCTTCCCAAAGAACCAGTGAAGTAGGCTCAGCAGTCGCGTAACCGTATTCAAATGCTAAAACAGCTTCTTCAGAAAGTACTGAGTCATAAACCTCAAAAGTACCCTGCTCTGGGCTGATGTTTTGCAATGGTAAATAAGTAGACGCATCGTTTTGGTTATGAACAACAGCGTGGCGGTGGAAGAAAGTACCACGGCCAGAGTCCTGACCAGTTAAACGAATGTCAGTGCCTTGGTCAACCATAGTCGCATATGCAAGTGTCTCAGCCATACCCCAATCGAGCGGCTTGTCACCTTTTGCCATTGCTTTACGGTCGTCGTATATTTTCTTAACACGAGACTGTGCTTTGTGATCTTCTGGGTAACTAGCAACCTTTTCGCCAAGCTCTTTAAGCTTCTCAACAGAAACTTCTGTCTCGTAAGGTGTATCCCAGTCATGACCAACATACTTAGACCACTCAGATGAATGCTTCGTTTCTGGCTGAATTTCAGAAACAACACATACACCGTTGTCTAAGCCATTTCGGTAGTCATCAGCAAGCTGTTTTGCTTCTTGTGCTGACAATACACCTTCAGCCACAAGCTTGTCAGAGTATAGCTGACGCGGTACTGGATGCTTTTTGATCTTTTGATACATTAGAGGCTGAGTTGCATTTGGCTCATCAGCTTCGTTGTGACCGTGGCGACGGTAACACACTAAATCAATAACAACATCACGCTTAAACTTGTTACGGAAATCAAGTGCAACCTGCGTTACAAATGCTACCGCTTCCGGATCGTCAGAATTAACGTGGAAGATTGGTGCCTGAACCATCTTAGCGATATCAGTACAGTATTCTGTAGAACGCGTATCTTCTGGTTTAGATGTGGTGAAACCAACTTGGTTGTTTACAACGATACGAACAGTACCGCCAACACCGTATGCACGTGTCTTTGATAAGTTAAATGTCTCTTGTACAACACCTTGGCCTGCAATTGCCGAGTCACCATGGATAGTGATTGGTAGTGCTTTAGAGCCACTTGCGCAATCTAAACGGTCAAGACGAGCCCTTACTGAGCCCATAACCACTGGGTTAACGATTTCTAAGTGAGACGGGTTAAACGCCAATGCCATGTGAACATCACCGCCCTGCGTCGCGAAATCAGAAGAGAAACCCATGTGATACTTAACATCACCAGAACCTGCAGACTCGCCATATTTACCAGCGAATTCATCGAATAATTCTTGAGGGTTCTTACCAAGGACGTTAACTAATACGTTAAGACGACCACGGTGAGCCATACCGATAACAACTTCTTCTTGGCCACTTTCACCAGCTCTGTGTACCAGCTCTTTAAGCATTGGTACAAGTGCATCGCCACCTTCTAGAGAGAAACGTTTTGCACCAGGGAACTTAGCACCAAGGTATTTTTCAAGACCATCTGCAGCGATTAAGCCTTGCAATAAACGTAGTTTGTTTTCTTTGCTAAATTGAGGCTTGGAGAAACCGGCTTCTAAGCGTTGTTGTAACCAGCGCTTTTCTTCGGTTGATGTGATGTGCATGTACTCTGCACCAACTGAACCACAGTAGGTAGACTTTAACGCAGCGTACAAGTCTTTTAATTTCATTGTCTCTTTGCCACAGGCGAAAGAGCCAACGTTGAATTCTTTATCGTGATCCACATCATCTAAATCGTGGTAAGCCAACTCGAGTTCTCGAACTCGGTCACGTTGCCATAAACCCAACGGGTCTAAATTGGCATTTTGGTGGCCCCTAAATCTAAATGCATTAATAAGCTGCAACACACGCACTTGTTTTGCATCTGCCGCACCTTCTGCAGAAACTACTACTTCTCTGTGTTTGTTCTTAGCAAGCTCAGCAAATTGTGTTCTTACATCGGAATGTTTAATATCAACATCAACACCTTCTACTTTAGGCAGTTGATCAAACACTTCTCGCCATTCTTCTGGCACTGAAGCCGCATCGTCAAGATACGCCTCATATAGATCTTCTACATATGCAACGTTGCCGCCGTATAAGTGAGAAGATTCCAGCCATGCTTTCATCACACCTTCGTGCATTTATTAGCCCTTTTCTCTAGCGCAGAAACTTAAACTTAAACGAAAACAAGATGGCATGCTCAGCATGCCATCTTAAGATAATAATATGCTTTAAACCGAACGGTTTAATAGCATAGATTTAATATGTCCAATCGCTTTGGTTGGATTCAAACCTTTTGGACAAACGCTAACACAGTTCATGATACTGTGACAACGGAATACGCTGAACGCGTCATCAAGTCCAGCTAAACGCTCTTCAGTTGCTGTATCTCGGCTATCAGCCAAGAAACGATACGCATGAAGAAGACCAGCAGGACCGATAAATTTATCTGGGTTCCACCAGAATGATGGACATGAAGTTGAACAACATGCACATAAAATACACTCGTAAAGACCATCTAGCTTTTCACGATCTTCAACAGATTGAAGACGCTCTTCACCGCCAGTTGGCTTATCATTGATCAAGTAAGGTTTTACTTTCTCGTATTGAGTGTAGAACTGACTCATGTCAATTACCAAGTCACGAATCACTGGCAAGCCAGGAAGTGGACGCACGATAATTTTACCTTTGCCATTCTTTTGTAGAGCAGACAATGGAGTAATACATGCAAGGCCATTTTTACCATTCATGTTTAGACCATCAGAACCACAAACACCTTCACGACATGAACGACGGAAAGAAAGTGTCGAGTCCTGCTCTTTCAACATAAGTAGTGCATCAAGCACCATCATGTCACGACCTTCTTCAACCTCAAGTTTGTATTCCTGCATACGAGGTGCAGTATCAACATCTGGGTTGTAACGATAAACAGATAATTCTAAAGTTGCTGTTGCCATCGTCTAACTCCTAGTACGTACGAGCTTTTGGTGGGAATGCTTCACGCGTTGTCGGCGCAAAGTTAACATCACGCTTTGTCATTGACTCACTTTGAGGGTGATACATTGAGTGGCATAACCAGTTCTCATCATCACGCTCAGGGAAGTCAAATCTTGAGTGCGCACCACGGCTTTCCGTACGGAAGTTAGCAGCAACTGCTGTTGAGTATGCTGTTTCCATCAAGTTATCTAGTTCAAGACACTCAATACGTTGCGTGTTGAATTCAGTTGACTTGTCATCAAGACGCGCATACTGAAGACGCTCACGAATTTCTTTAAGCTGCTTAAGGCCATCAGCCATTGCATCACCTTCACGGAATACCGAGAAGTTAAGCTGCATACACTCTTGTAGGTCTTTCTTGATTTGAACCGGATCTTCACCCTTGCCAACTTCAGACGTTTCCCAACGATTGTAACGAGCAAATGCTGCATCAACATCGTCTTTAGACGCTTCGCCAGTTGACTCAAAGTCTTTAAGGTAAGAGCCTAGGAAGTTACCAGCCGCACGACCGAATACAACTAAGTCTAGTAATGAGTTTCCGCCTAGACGGTTTGCACCGTGTACAGATACACATGCAATCTCACCTACAGCGAATAGACCTTCAACGATACGTTCGTTACCATTACTATCTACGTCTAGTACTTGACCGTTAACGTTTGTAGGCACACCACCCATCATGTAGTGACATGTAGGAATTACTGGAATTGGCTCTTCAGCAGGGTCAACGTGAGCAAATGTTTTAGATAAATCACAAACACCTGGTAGACGGAGGTTAAGCATTTCTTCACCTAAGTGGTCAAGTTTCAGCTTAATGTGAATACCCCAAGGACCTTCACAACCACGGCCTTCACGGATCTCTGTCATCATTGCACGCGCAACAACGTCACGACCTGCAAGGTCTTTCGCGTTAGGCGCATAACGTTCCATGAAACGTTCGCCGTCTTTATTAAGAAGATAACCACCTTCACCACGACAACCTTCAGTTACTAGTGTACCAGCACCTGCGATACCTGTCGGGTGGAACTGCCACATCTCCATGTCTTGCATACCAATGCCAGCGCGTACTGCCATACCAACACCATCACCAGTATTGATGTGTGCATTCGTTGTTGATGCATAGATACGACCTGCACCACCAGTTGCAAGTACTACCGCTTTAGACTTAAAGTAAACAACTTCACCAGTCTCAATTTCAATTGCAGTAACACCAACCACGTCGCCTTTATCATTTTTAACTAAGTCAAGCGCATACCACTCAGAGAAAACGTTTGTTTTGTTTTTAACGTTTTGTTGGTATAGACAATGAAGAAGTGCGTGACCAGTACGGTCTGCAGCTGCTGCCGTACGCGCAGCCTGCTCACCACCAAAGTGCTTAGACTGACCACCAAAAGGACGCTGATAAACACGGCCATTTTCGAAACGAGAAAATGGTAGACCCATGTTTTCTAGTTCAGTGATCGCTTCTGGACCCGTTTTAGTCATATATTCGATAGCGTCTTGGTCACCGATATAATCAGAACCTTTAACGGTATCGTACATGTGCCATTCCCAGTTATCTTCATGAGAGTTGCCAAGTGCTACCGTAATACCACCTTGCGCAGATACTGTGTGAGAACGAGTTGGGAATACTTTAGAGATAAGAGCACATGTCTTGCCTGACTCAGAAATAGCAAGTGCAGCACGCATACCCGCACCGCCGGCTCCGACAACTACAGCATCAAATTCACGGACATTATATTTCACTTAAACACCCCACAGAACAAACAAACCAACAGCAACATACGCAAGTGCCATTAGATTTAATACAAAGCCTAAAACTGAACGCATTGTTGAACACTTGACGTAGTCAGTAAGAACTTGCCAAAGGCCAATACGAGTATGAACCATTATACAAACAAGTGTAATAATAGTTGCAGCTTTCATTGCTAAGTTATCAAATAACCCAGACCATGCTTCATACGTTAATTCAGGAGTTAACGCTAAGTAGCCCACGATAAATACAGCGTAAGCTGCAATAATTAATGCTGTTGCGCGAAGTGATACATAATCTTGTACACCATCACGTTTCAGAGTTGCTTGATTTAAGACCATATCCACACTCCACCAAGAATCGCAACGATTACCCAAATGGCGATTGCAATTTTAGCACTTGCATTGCCCGACTCTAACTCTTCCCAGTGGCCCATGTCTTGAATCATGTGACGGATGCCGCCAATGATATGGTAAGACAATACAGCCAAGGTGCCCCACGCAATGAATTTTGCTACAAAGCCAGTCATAAGCTCTTTAACAAATTCAAATCCTTCAGGAGAAGAGAGAGATTCAGACCACGCCCAAATGACAAATGTCAGCGCGAAGAACAACGCGACACCAGTGACACGATGTAAGATCGACGCCTTTGCCGTTGCTGGCATAGATATAGTCGTAAGATCTAGATTTACAGGTCTTTGCTTTTTCACAGTTACTTGCCCATCTTTGCTCGATAAGAGCTTCATCTACTTGTTTTTATCAACCCACTTGCACGACATGCACAAATGGCACACTCTAGATAAACCTGTTTAAACACTTAAAAGATCACTTGCCTGTAAAACTTCGATGTAAAAATAGGTTTACCCACAGACGACACGGTATAAAACCGTTGACAGTATATAAGGCTGTGCGTGTTTTTACAATTCTTGTTTAGTTTCGTACGCTTGCGAATTAGCCAATGGTATAATATTTAATCTGACCAGAATACTTATTATACATTTTTGCATAATTCTTAGAAAAATTGACTTTTCACCCCATTTATAAGTTACAATGATCTGAATTTGCTTAACATTAGTATCACAACATAACAATCAGAATGTTGTTATTCCATAGGAGATAAGATAGATGGCAGATAAGAAAGCCACAGTCCATATCGATGGGCACGATCCAATCGAACTACCGATTCACTCTGGCACAGCAGGCCAAGACGTTATCGACGTTCGTACTTTAGGTGCTCACGGCTTCTTCACATATGACCCAGGTTTCATGTCGACTGGCTCTTGTGAATCATCTATTACTTACATTGATGGTGCAAAAGGTGTACTTCTTCACCGCGGCTACCCGATTGAACAGCTTGCAGAGCAGTCAAACTACATTGAGCTATGCTACTTACTATTAAATGGTGAGCTACCAAATGCTGATCAGTTAGCAACTTTCTCTGACGAGATCACTCGTAACACTATGATGCACGAGAAAATTGCGGCTTTCTTCCAAGGTTTCCGTGTTGACTCACACCCAATGGCTATGCTTTGTGGTGTAGTAGGCGCACTATCATCTTTCTACCACGATGATTTAGATATTTCAGACTCAGAACAACGTATGCGTTGTGCAACTAAACTAGTAGCTAAGCTACCAACTATTGCAGCGATGGCATACAAGTATAACGTTGGTCAACCTTTCGTATACCCACGTAACGACTTGAGCTACGCAGAAAACTTCCTTCACATGATGTTCTCTGTTCCAGCTGAAGAATACAAAGTAAGCCCGGTTCTTGCAAAAGCGATGGACCGTATTTTCATGCTTCACGCTGACCACGAGCAAAATGCGTCAACGTCTACAGTACGTTTAGCGGGTTCTTCAGGTGCAAACCCTTATGCTTGTATCGCTGCGGGTATCGCGTCACTATGGGGTCCTGCGCACGGTGGTGCAAACGAAGCTTGCTTGACTATGCTTGAAGAAATCGGTTCAGTTGACCGTATTGATGAATACGTAGCAAAAGCAAAAGACAAGAACGACCCATTCCGTCTTATGGGCTTCGGTCACCGTGTTTACAAGAACTTCGACCCGCGCGCTACAGTAATGCGTCAAACATGTCATGAAGTTCTAAAAGAGTTAAACATTCAAGATCCATTACTTGATGTTGCAATGAAACTTGAGCAAATCGCGCTTGAAGACCCATACTTTATCGAGAAAAAGCTTTACCCTAACGTAGACTTCTACTCAGGTATCATCCTTAAAGCTATTGGTATTCCAACAAGCATGTTCACAGTGATCTTTGCTATGTCTCGTACAGTAGGCTGGATTTCACACTGGAACGAAATGCTTTCTCAAGCAGGTCATAAGATCGGTCGCCCTCGTCAGCTATATACTGGCTATACAGCACGCGATTACAAAGACCAAGGTGAGCGTTAATCACTCGCTTTATTTGAAAAAAGAGGCTAATTAGCCTCTTTTTTTATTCATTAATAGACTGCATTTTGGCCAACCCCAACAACTGTACACTTAAATTTACAAATTAACCGCAAAATTATATTTTAGAAAAAGTGTACTTTTTAATAAATTTCGAAGTCATCGCCCACTAAATAATCTACTTTTTCTCGAGTAACAGAGCTTACTTTCGCCATAGCTGGACCTTTTTGTAGCCAACATTCTAACTCGGCTATTTTTTCAGGCTTTCCTGTCACAATAACTTCAACACTTCTATCTGGTAAATTTTTAGCAAATCCAGCCAAGCCTAAAGCTTGAGCTGTTATTTTGGTGTGATACCTAAACCCAACACCTTGTACAGTACCAGTAATAATAAATTTAACAGAGCACATTGCGAATATCTCGTAGGTAATAGGATATAGGGTAGAAGTGATGAGAAACTATTCAAAGAAAAAAAAGCCCAACAATTTACCGTTGGGCATGGTTTTTAAAAAAATAAGTCTTTAAAACTTATAAGCAAACTTAAGATAAGCCTGTCTACCAAGAATACTATGTGTTTTGTTATCTACACCCATTGTTTCAGACGGTGCAAATGGTGCTTCTTCATTAGTCAAGTTGGATGCACCCACTGTCAAGGTTAGTTGGTCATAGCCAATATATGTGACACTTGTGTCTATAGTTGTCCAAGAATCTATTTTAAATTTATTGCCATCGCTATCAGCTAAATCATTATATGAATCAATATAATTCACACTAAAATTAGCTACCCAGTCATCTAATGCCCAATCTACTCGCGCATTCCAACGCATATCTGGGTGCTGGTACTCTCCATTTTCGTCTTCTATAACCGTAATCGGATTGCCATTCGCATCGTTTTGGATCAGCTCTTCATCATAACTCATTACATAAGTAACGTTATAACCAAACTTAAACTCACCCATATCTTGAGTTGGTAACCTGTACTCTAAATCAATATCGATACCATCTGTTTTTCTGCCACCAATATTGACGAATGTATCTTTAATACGACGAATACGACCAGGAGTGCCTCCTGTACTTGGATCTCTAATAACTAGACTTGGGTCGTCGCCACAGCAATCTACAATGTCTTGAGCACCAATTTTTTTAATCAGGTTATCTTGATCATAGTTCCAGTAGTCTAGGCCGATACTAAATTCATCAGATGCCTGCCAAATCACACCTAAATTATAGTTTGTTGACTCTTCAGGCTGTAAGGCTTTATTACCCGCAACATCGGCAGTATATTCAAAAGGTTCGCAATCTAATGGATCTTTGGTAATTTTACAGCGGTCTCGGTCTATAACACTTGGAGACTCTTCTGTTTTACCCAGATGTAACTGTACCAACGAAGGCGCTCTAAACGCTGTCCCCCATGAACCACGTACCACAACCTCTTCAAGTGGAGTCCAACGAAATGCCACTTTTGGATCTGTCGTGTTACCAAAGTCACTGTAATCCTCGTGTCTTAAGGCTAATTGTAATTCTAAGTTTTCAGTCGCTGGCACATTAAATTCTGCGAATATCGCAGTATTGTCTCTGTCACCATTTGCTTGTGTCGCTTCAGTACCAAATATTTCACCGTTTAAATATTGGCTGTCGGGATTATCTTCAATTTTTTCATAGCGATGTTCTAAACCAAACGCAGCGGCAACATAACCGTCACCAAATTCAAATAGCTCTCCTGAAATCGTTGCATCAAAAGATTGCATCGTTGACGCACCATAACGTGTCGTTGTTGTTTCGATTTTATCTAATGCAGCTTGTGAGTTCTGGCTTGGTTCAAACGGGTTCCATTCGCCACTATCAATAGCGGCTTGTGCTCTTAACTTATTGGGGAAACCATCAAAGCCTTTTTCAACCGCACTCGAACGAATTGAAGAATATGCAAATTCCCAATCCCACTCTTTAAACTCGCCACGCATCCCCATTACAGCACGATAATATTCTGAGTCTACGTCTTTTTTACGGTTGCCAATATCAACCGTACGTCGTCGCATTGAGATATTTACACCATGAAGAAAGTGATCGGGTTGGTCCGCAAGTGGATGATTCGGGTTGTCACCATCCATGAATAATTCTGTAAAGCTGGGACTCGCTGCACCTTGTATGAACGTAGATGTATGCTGTGCAGAGAACTCAGCGAAACCTTCAATACCGTCCGTTATCTCTTGTACACCATTATAATTGAAACTAATACGCTCAGTAGATGGGATTAACGTCATATGTGGCGCATAGTCGTAACGACAAATATCACCGATAATCAAGTCCTCTGGGCACTTGTCATTTCCAAACACGTCAGCATACAGAGTTTTTCTCACAATAGTGCCGTCATCTTCAACACGTGCAACATCTAGCCCTTCCCATTGAGCGTCAGTTACTCTGTCCCTAACAACTTCAATACTGCCTGGAATACCCGATGAACTCAGAGCGTTATTACCCCCTCTGAATCTTTGATCTGCCGTAGACGCATAATCTCTATCAGCATAAAACACATCACCGCGTTTGAAGTAATCTAGTGAGAAGTTATGATGCCCTTTGTCTGTTGAGCTACCCCACAATAGTGTAAAGTTTTCTTCTTCTGCACCACCATCAGCTGTGTCAGAAATCTTACCAGCCACTTCAAAGCCATCAATGTCATCACGTAATACAATGTTAATTACGCCGGCAACGGCATCAGAACCATATGTTGCTGACGCACCATCTTTTAAAACATCGATTCTTTTTACCGATGACACTGGAATTGTATTTAAATCAACAAAAGATGTTTCAATGTCTTTAGCAAATGGACTAACAGCAACACGGCGACCATTAATCAATACCAGTGTTGATGAAGCCCCTAAACCTCTTAACGCAACGCTTGAGCCGCCGTTAGCTGTATCATCACTTGAGTTACCTTGTGTACTGAACGTACCAGCACCAGCAACGGGTAGTTTTTGTAAAGCACCGATGAGGTCGGTTGAACCAGTCGCAGCTAAATCCCCTGCTGAGATTGTTTGAATTGGCGATGGCCCTTCGAGATCTGAACGCTTTATATGCGATCCTGTTACTTCAATACGCTCTACTTCATTTTCATTCGCGAAACTTGGACTTGCCCCTCCTAGTAACGCAATACTTACTGCAGATGCAATTAGCGTAATCCCCTTTTTCATTTTTTCTTCTCCGTAGTGTTATTAAATAAAACATATAATTAACCTTTATAACACATAGAAAAAACAATAAAAACACAATTGAGCGGGTATAACTTACAGGTGTTATCGAAGGAAAATAAAAAAGAAATGATTTAAATTATGAAAGGTAAAATAACAGAAATAAAAAAGCCCAACACATTGTGTCAGGCTTAATAGAAAAATTAATTGTATATAGTTTACAATGCAGCTCTATGAATTTGCTGAACAAACTGCTTAACAGGTAAGTTATTACATTTCAAGCTTCTCGCTTGACCGCGATAGGTTTTAAGACTATCCAAACCTTCTTTCGCAGCCTTCATGCAAAGCTCAGTTGCAACTGACGTATTTTTAGCAACTAGCTTAGCCTTACTAGTTTGATTAACAACTTGAACATCACTTTGCGTTTTTGCGAATGTGCGAATATCTTCACCATTGCATTTTACTGTTTCTGAAAATCGCGAGATAAATACGCCTTGCTGAGCACCTTCTTTGCGTGCAGCTCTCAAGCCTTGATTTGCAGCAACCTCACATACTTTTGAGATTGCAGATGCATTATTCGCTTTAAAGCTTTGAGCTTGAGTTGCAAAAGCAGTCGTAGATGTAAGAGTAATAAGTGCAGCAACAGTGAAAGATTTAAACATAATTTACCTCGGATGAACGAATTGCTGCGCATTATATAACCAAAAATTACGCTGTAAATGATAAAAACAAACTTTTTTGAACATTTAATGATCAATTAACATATTCATAATCACATCGCTTTAACTATGCAAACCGATCTAAAAAATTAACAAACAAGACATGAGGATCTGTAAACTTTTCAACTATCTTACCGGCAAAAGTGTTAAACTCTTTTTTATTTAAAAATGATTCTCAAATATGAAAATTATCTCTTTCAATATCAATGGTCTTAGAGCAAGACTTCACCAACTCCAAGCAGTTATCGACAAACATCAGCCAGATGTAATTGGACTTCAAGAAATAAAAGTCCATGATGAAGCATTCCCTATCGACGATGTAGAAGCCATGGGTTACAACGTTTATTTTCATGGCCAAAAAGCCCACTATGGCGTTGCTTTACTTTCAAAGAAACCAGCAAAATCTATTCTGAAGGGTTTTGCGACAGATACTGAAGAAGCGCAGAAACGTATGATCACGGGTGTTTTCGAAAGCGAGAATGGGAAAGAAGTCACTATTATGAACGGCTATTTTCCACAAGGCGATAACATCAGTCATGAGACTAAATTCCCATATAAACGTCAATTTTATAAAGATTTAATGACTCACCTCAATAACAATGAATCTCCAGAGGCTAATCTTGTCGTTATGGGCGATATTAATATCTCACCTACAGACAGTGATATCGGTATTGGCGAACCAAATATGAAACGCTGGCTAAAAACCGGTAAATGCTCATTCCAGCCAGAAGAGCGTGAGTGGCTAAAAACACTGATGGATTGGGGATTAAAAGACACCTTTAGAGAGCTGACACCTGATGCTCAAGAGAAATACTCATGGTTTGATTATCGCTCTAAAGGCTTTAACGATAATAGAGGGCTGCGAATTGATGTAGTGCTTGCAACAGAGAGCTTAATGGCAACCTGTACAGAAAGTGATATTGATTATGAGCTTAGAGGTATTGAAAAGCCTTCAGATCACGCGCCGATTTGGGCTACTTTCGATATTTAAGCACAGAGATAGTTTGCCCTAATAATGACAGGTAACATTTTATGGCAACTATACTGTTTTCTTTGTTCGCATTTGTAGTTAGTTTTGATAAAACACAACTATTAACACTACTCAAAACACCGCAAAGACAAACAGGTGTATTATGTTGTGCGCTTGTTATGGCTATTTTATGGAAAATACAAGCGGGGATCCTACCCTATTTGGATATTCATATATTGGCCATAACAACAGTTACTTTGGTGCTTGGCTGGCGACTATCTTTAATCAGCACACTATTGGCTTCCTTACTCCACTTCGCCTTTGCCAAAACACCCGTTGATTTTTTCTCGTTTTGGTTATTAACAGGGATTATTCCTGTCTACATCAGTTATGGTCTTTTTGTTATTTGCTACCAATACCTACCAAAACATTTTTTTATATATATTTTTGTATGCGCATTTATTTGCGCAGGCGTTGTTGCTGCCTGTAAAATACTAATTACCAGCGTTTACTATTGGACCCTAGGCCTATACGACTGGCAAACGCTGCAATACAACTATATGTTTTACTCAGTGATCATGTGGTTCCCTGAAGCCATGTTAAATGGCATGGCCATCACATTAATGATCACTTATCGTCCTAATTGGGTTAGGACTTTTTATGACCAGGAATATTTAGATAGATGACAATAGATTACCGCTGCCCTATTTGCTCAGAGGCATTAACACAGACAAACAATACACTGGGCTGCATCAACCGTCATCAATTCGACTTTGCAAAAGAAGGCTATATCAATTTATTGCCTGTACAGTTTAAACGCTCTAAGCAACCAGGCGATAACCTCGATATGGTTCAGGCCAGACGTGCATTTTTTGCTACAAGTCACTACCACTTTTTACAGCAATCTCTTGCAGCGCTTATCACAAATAAAGCTCCTAATGTCGTGATAGACCTTGGTTGTGGAGAAGGTTTCTACACTCACGCAATCGCGGCTCAAATGCCAGATTCGACCCAAGTGTATGGATTAGATATCAGTAAACCTGCTGTAAAATATGCAGCAAAACGTTATGAGAAACCACACTTTAGCGTCGCTTCAAGTAAAGACGCACCATTTAAGGACAAACAAGCAAATGTGGTATTAAGTATCTTCGCACCAGTATTTGCACAAGAATCTGCTCGTTTGTTGCAAGACGATGGTACACTCATCGTTGTTGGACCTGGCCCCAAGCATTTGTTTGAACTAAAACAAAAAATTTATGATAACGTGCACTTACATGAAGCCCCGGATTGTCCACAAGGCTTTGAAGTGATTGAACAAACATTGGTTGAAGATAATCAGGCAGTCGCGACTGATATTGTTGAACACTTAATTCAAATGACGCCTTTTGCATGGAAATTTAAAGCTTCTCACTACGAAGAGCTCTCTCGCAAAGACGTTCATGATATTACATTTTCATTTTTGGTCACACAGTATCAAAAAGTCTGAACTTCAATATAAATTGGCCCATTATCATAAATAGTGGGCCTAATTGACTTCCCAACACGCAGCTTTTAAAGGTTTTCTTTAGTGAAAGCTTTATCCATCTTGTCAAACATATCACTAAGCAATTTGGCCAGCTCACGATAAGTTGGCTTTCGAGTACAAATGTCCCCTTGATAACCATTGGCAACCATTTTTTGATATAGATCTCGATACCAAGAGTTCAAGGCAGGGGTTAATGACGTCTCACATCGCTTTCCTAACCATAGCAACCCTTGTACTGGCAGCGTTAGAAAAAACAATGCAATCGCTATTGATTGAGGTAAATATTCCATCCCAAGCAAGCTTGTTTGAAAAAAAACAGTAAACATCGCTAAAATTGGCATCGTCTGTAAAGCCAGATCCGTAGCCCTAATCACTCTAAACTCGGGAAATAAAGGCGCGAGTTCCTTACGCATTGGCCACTCTTTGGCATATTGTCGGCCCAGTTGCACTTGTGAAATAAGACTTTTCTGCATCATAACTCCTAGGTGCTAACTTTTCTCAAAAAAATAAGGTAAAATTACGGTCATTCATGTCAATTATACCTTAGTATTAAGTGTAATGCTGAATGAACGTCATCATTTAGCTTAATACGCAACTACTCTTATTGTCAAAACGGAAAGTCATTATGTCATCGTCGCATGTTTTGGTCCTCAATTGTGGCAGCTCTAGCCTCAAATTTGCAATCATAGACTCGAGCTCTGCAAAAGAGCATTTATCCGGGTTAGCGGAACGCTTAGGTGAAGAATCACCTCAAATCAAATATAAAGTTAATGGCCAAAAGCACATTATTTCTCTGTCAAATGGCGATGCCCACGAAGTCGCCATAAACAAACTGGTTGAACTGGTAAAGTCGTTAAAGCTCGATCAACAGCTTGTTGCTGTTGGACACCGCGTTGTGCATGGTGGTGAACATTTCACCAAATCAGCACTTATAGACGACACAGTGCTTGAAGCAATCAAGCAAACAGCAACACTTGCACCTTTGCACAACCCAGCTAACTTACTGGGTATTGAAGCCGCTACGGAAGCGTTTTCAACACTCCCTCAAATTGCTGTTTTTGACACTGCTTTCCATCAAACAATGGATGCAACCGCATTTTTATATGCATTGCCATATGAGTTGTACGAAAAACACAGTATTAGACGCTATGGTTTCCACGGAACCAGTCATTACTACGTATCGGCACAAGCCATCGAACAATTAGGCTTGGGTGAGCAATCTTCTAAAATTGTTACTGCGCACCTTGGTAACGGATGCTCTGTTTGTGCCGTTAAAGATGGCAAATCAGTAGATACCAGCATGGGCTTAACACCTTTAGAGGGCCTTGTAATGGGCACACGAAGCGGTGATATTGATCCAGGCTTATTTGCCTACCTAGTTAACCAGCTTGGTTATTCTGCAGCACAGATCGACACTTTATTGAATAAAGAAAGTGGTTTACTTGGCATTAGTGAGCTGTCAAACGACTGCCGCACAATCGAAGAAAGTGCTTCTCAAGGTCATGAAAAAGCAAAACTAGCTTTAGACATATTCTGCTTCCGACTTGCAAAGCAAATTGCAAGTTTTGCTGTACCGCTTGGTGGGATTGATGCCTTAGTATTTACTGGTGGTATCGGTGAAAACTCTGATGTGATCCGCGCAAGTGTTGTCAACCAGTTAAGCTTCCTAGGCTTCAACTTAAACAATGAGCGAAACTTAGCAGCACGATTTGGCAGCGAAGGCGTAATCACGGAAGGCTCGTCTAAGCCTATCGCTATGGTTATACCAACTAATGAAGAGCTTGTTATTGCACAAGATGCGGCAACACTTGCTGGGGAGCAATAATTATGGGTCGTAGGATCATGCTTATTCCAATCTCAACTGGGGTTGGTTTAACATCTGTTTCTGTCGGTTTAGTACGAGCTTTAGAGCAAAAAGCAGTGAAAGTTAACTTTTTCAAACCGATTGCTCAGCCTCGAAATGCTGATGTCGGTCCAGAAAAGTCGACTTTAATCATCAAGCAAGGTTCATCAATTGAGCCCCCTACACCTTTTGAACTGCATTATGCAGAGCAAATGATTGGTGATGGTAAAGGCGACGATTTGCTAGAGGAAATCGTTGAGCGCTTTGAAAGCAGCGTACAAGATGATGAAGTCGCCATCATTGAAGGTATGGTGCCAACACGTAAGCAACCCTACGCTGGTCGTGTAAACCGAGAAATAGCCCAAACATTAGGCGCAGATATCGTGTTTGTCTTAACACCAGGCAACGACACCAACGACCAACTTGAAGACCGTTTAGAGATCGCCTCAGGCAACTATGGTGGGATAGACCATGCAAGAGTATTAGGTTGTATTTTCAATAAGGTGAACGCGCCGCTAGATGAAGATGGACGTGCTCGCGCTGATTTGGTTGACCAACATGAACCAGAACAACTTGAAAACGAGATGAACCGTTTGGCTTCATTGCCAATCTTCCGCAAACATCCGTTTATGTTGCTTGGCGCTATCCCTTGGGATTTCGATCTTGTTGCACCACGAGTTAGAGATCTAAGTGAATATCTACAAGCCGAAGTCATTAATGAAGGTGATATGGCTCACAGACGTCTTCGCCGCGTTACATTTTGTGCTCGTACAGTGTCCAACATACTAAACCACTTTACACCTGGTGCTCTTCTGGTGACTCCTGGTGACCGTTCAGATATTTTGGTTGCCGCATGCTTATCTGCGATGAATGGTACTAAATTGGGGGCAATTCTACTGACTGGTGGCTTCAAGCCTGAGCCGAGAATCATGGAACTGTGCGAGCAAGCAATGAATACCGGCTTGCCAATCCTTGCAACCGAAGCAGATACATGGAGAACATCGTTATTACTGCATAACTTCAATATGGAAGTACCTGCGGACGATGAACAACGCATTGATAAGGTGAAGCAACACAACGCTGATCATATCGACCCAGATTGGCTAGATAGTTTATCTCAAGGTGTTGCTCGCACCAGAAAGCTCTCGCCACCGGCATTTAGATTCATGCTGACGGATCAAGCACGTAGAGCAAACAAAACCATTGTATTACCAGAGGGCAATGAACCACGCACAATCAAAGCGGCAGCAATTTGTGGTGAGCGAGGCATCGCGAAAACGGTCTTACTTGGTGATAATGAAGAGATCCAACGTATTGCAGCGCAACGAGGTGTAGTGTTAAACGAAAACATCACCATTGTTGACCCAAGCCAAGCGGTTGATAAGTATATTTCACCTATGGTTGAACTGCGTAAGAACAAAGGGCTAACTGAAGTCGTCGCTGCTGAACAACTGCAAGACAACGTCGTACTTGGTACCATGATGTTAGCTGAGAATGAAGTAGATGGGCTTGTATCTGGTGCAGTCAATACAACTGCAAATACCATTCGTCCACCTCTTCAGTTGATCAAAACTGCACCAGACTCTTCTTTGGTCAGTTCTGTGTTTTTCATGTTGTTACCGGATCAAGTACTCGTTTATGGCGACTGTGCAATTAACCCAGATCCTACTGCTGAGCAATTGGCTGATATCGCTATTCAATCTGCTGATTCAGCAGCTGCATTTGGTATCGAACCAAAAGTTGCGATGATTAGCTACAGTACAGGGACTTCGGGCCAAGGAGCCGATGTTGATAAAGTAAGAGAAGCAACGGAGTTAGCACAGCAAAAACGCCCAGATTTAGATATTGATGGCCCATTACAATATGACGCAGCGATTATGGAAAACGTCGCGCGTAAAAAGGCGCCAAATAGTAAAGTAGCAGGTAAAGCAACTGTATTTGTATTTCCTGATCTAAACACGGGTAATACAACATACAAAGCAGTACAGCGAAGCGCGGAGCTCATTAGTATTGGCCCTATGCTTCAAGGGATGAGAAAGCCTGTAAATGACTTAAGTCGCGGTGCACTGGTTGATGATATCGTTTATACGATTGCATTGACGGCTATCCAAGCGGCTCAACGCACATAAATAGCCTTTCTTAACGCTATCAAGGGAGTAGGCAATCTCTACTCCCTAAATAAAAAGGTTTCTTTTCCTTTTGCTTGCCTATAATATGAAAGAGTCGATGCAGTTAGAGCGCAAGTATGTCAAAACAAACGCTACAAATACTACAACAAGACTTTACGATTCATAGCCTAGATAGTGATGAGAGCATTCCTAGTAATGTGCTCAAATCTAATATCTTTTTTATTGCTAAAACAACTGAAGAATTATCAATCGTTTGCCCTTCAGACATCAAAGTAGATAGCTTCGCCGCAGAGCCTTACTGGAGAGCTATTGAAATTATCGGTCCTTTGGGTTTCTCATTAACCGGGATCATGTCTAACATATCTGGAGTTCTTGCTGGTGCAAATGTGTCTATATTTTCCATTTCAACATACGACACAGATTATATTCTAGTTAAAGAACAGCAGCTTAATAATGCAATTCAAGCACTCAGAAAAGACGGTTACCTTTTTGTTTAATGATATTTTCTAAACCCATTAATTACGCACCAATAACGCAAATTGCCAATCCCCTGTTACATATTGCCAGCCCGTTTACTGGAAAAGTTTTTCCATTGACGAACCATCCTTTATCATTGTTTTCAACTGGCATGATTGGAAGCGGCGTTTGTGTAAAAATGAACCAAGCACTGATGATGTCACCCTGCAATGGCAAAATAATAAAGGTTGGTCAACAAGGATGTGAATTTGTGATCCGTGCAGAGTCTGGATTGCATTTACTACTTCACCTCAGTATTCCTAATGAATACCGGAAAATGGAAAACCTCATTAAACACTCTGTTGGGCAAAAACACATCATCACTGGCGATATTCTCTGCTACTTTGATATTCCACAAGATTTGCCTATTACTGGCACTCTCATAATTCTCAATGCAGATAAATTAGGCCCGTGTTATTATCCGCTAAATCAAGTCAACGCGGGCAAAGATCCGCTAATAACATTATCAAGAGCTAGTAAATTATGAGCATAGTTTTATACGGTATTCCTAATTGTGACACAATTAAAAAAGCAAAAAAGTTCCTTCAAGAGCAAAATATCGAGTTTGCTTTTCATGATTACCGAAAAGACGGTTTAACACCTGCACTGCTAGACAGCTTTGTCGCAAAGCTTGGATGGGAAACAGTATTAAATAAACGTGGTACTACTTACAGAGCCCTTAGCGACGAGCAAAAGCAAACGTTGGATGAAGCATCTGCAAAGCAATACATGCTCGACGCACCTGCGATGATCAAGCGTCCTATTTTACAAGTTGACACTGAGCTACACATTGGCTTCAAAGCAGCCCAATATCAAGAGATTTTTAAATGAGCCAAAGCCAACTTAGCGAAGTTCTTGAACTTGCCTCAGCACTGATCCAACGTCAATCAGTCACACCTGAAGATGCCGGATGCCAAAACTTAATGAACAGCCGTCTTGAAAAGCTAGGGTTTAAAATTGAAGAGCTATTTTTCACTGATACTCTAAATACATGGGCGAGAAAAGGCAGCCAGAGCCCCCATTTTTGCTTTGCTGGACATACGGATGTCGTACCAATTGGCGACGAAAAAGACTGGCGTCATCCTCCATTTGCTGGGTTGGTTGAAGACGGCATTTTACATGGCAGAGGTGCAGCTGACATGAAGGGGTCGCTCGCCGCTATGGTTGTTGCGACCGAGCGATTTGTTTCCAAGCATCCGAACCATCAAGGCTCGATCAGCTTTTTAATCACATCAGACGAAGAAGGGCCATTTATAAATGGGACCACCAAGGTCGTCGATTTACTTGAAGCGCGTAATGAAAAAATAGATATGTGCCTTGTAGGTGAGCCTTCATCTAGAGAAACATTAGGCGATGTAGTCAAAAATGGTCGCAGAGGTTCCTTAACTGGCTATTTAACCGTGAAAGGCATTCAAGGCCATGTCGCTTATCCCCACCTTGCTAAAAACCCAATTCATGATGTCGCACCAGCACTTACTGAGCTGAGCAATAAAGAATGGGATACGGGCAACGCGTTTTTCCCTGCTACCAGTTTTCAAATTTCAAATATTAACGGTGGTACAGGGGCTGGCAATGTCATCCCTGGTACTGTTGATGTGCAGTTCAACTTCAGATTCAGTACAGAATCCACTGTAGAGCAGCTACAAGATGGCGTAAATTCGATATTAAAAGCGCACGATCTAGATTATGAACTTAGCTGGACAGTAAATGGCTTACCCTTTTTGACCGAGCCTGGTGAGCTACTCAACGTTACGTTAGACGCTATCAAAGAAGTCACCGGTATAGAAGCAAACCCTGAAACAACAGGCGGTACATCTGACGGTCGATTTATCGCACAAACAGGTTGCAAAGTCATTGAACTTGGCCCTGTGAATAAGACAATCCACCAAGTAGACGAACAAGTTTGTGCCAAATCTCTAGACGATTTAGCGCTCATCTACGAATCTATTCTTGAAAAGCTCTTGGTAAAAGCGTAATGAATAACGTTGCGCTTCAAGCACTTGGATTAGACTTATCTCATTTAGTTGAGTATCAAGATAAATTTGTCCACAAAGAGGTAATCAAGGACTTAGATGCCCTTAATAAAGCAGCCAAAGCAGCTGGATTTGCATTTTCAATTGCATCAGCACATAGAGATTTCCAGCGTCAAGCCATAATTTGGAATGCTAAATTTAGTGGCAAACGCCCTATTCTGGATAAAAATAACTCACCTGTTGATATTACTTCTCTGAGTGACGAAAAAATTGTCGAGGCGATAATGCTGTTTTCAGCTCTGCCAGGAACAAGCCGGCATCATTTTGGCAGTGATCTGGATGTATACGCCAGTAACTGTCTAGGTTCTGGAGAGTCTTTACAGCTTGAACCTTGGGAGTATCAATCAGGTGGCCCATTTGATGAATTTTCATGCTGGCTTGATGCATCAATGCCACTATTCGGATTTTTTAAGCCGTACGATACATACAGAGGCGGAGTTGCTGCTGAGCCTTGGCATATCAGCCATCTGGAGACCGCACATATATTAGAGAAACATGTATCACTAAACACGATCGAGCAAGTGATCACTGAGCGAGATGTTTTGGGAAAAGAAGCGATATTAGCAAATCTACCAAAATTATATTCTCAGTTTATTACCAATATCGCAAAGGGCTAAATGCCCTTCAGTCCAAATCCTATTGCCTATAGTGATCAAAAAAACGCTGCATAGACTGCAATGCAGGTTCGAGTTCATCTTTATGAGGCAAGAAGACTAGCCTAAAGTGATCAGGGGAAGGCCAATTAAAAGCTCGGCCATGAACAAGTAATATTTTTTCTTCTCTTAGTAGGTCAAGTACCATTAACTCATCATTCTTAACATTAAAATGTTTTGTATCGACTTTCGCAAATGCGTATAAAGCACCTTTGGGCTTCACACAAGATATTCCTTGAATATCATTAAGACCTTGCCATGCAATATTTCGCTGCTCATACAATCGACCTCCCGGCAGTAGTAAATCATCAATCGATTGTACTCCGCCTAGCGCTTGCTGTATCGCAAATTGTGCTGGTACATTGGCACATAAACGCATAGAAGCAAGCATGTTTAAGCCTTCAAGTAAGTCACGCATAACAGAAATTTTACCACTTGCTACCATCCAACCCATTCGAAGGCCTGCAGCTCGATAAGTTTTAGCCAGCCCATTAAACGTGATCACAGGTAAGTCATCACATAACGAACCTATCGAAAAGTGCTCCGTATCGTCGAACAAGACTTTTTCATAAATTTCGTCACTTAAAATAAGTAACTTATGCTCTCTTGCGATCTCTATAAGCTCTTCTAATAGCGCCTTACCATACACAGCACCCGTTGGGTTATTCGGATTAATTAACACTAGTGCTTTAGTCTTGCTAGTAATTTTATCTTTGATATCAGCAATATCAGGGAACCAATCTGCGCATTCATCACACATATAGTGCACAGGCGCACCACCAGCTAATTTTACAGATGCCGTCCAAAGCGGATAGTCAGGAGCTGGGATCAATACCTCATCGCCGTCATTCAATAACGCTTGCGTTACCATTTGGATCAGCTCACTCACTCCGTTACCAATAAAGATGTTATCGACACTAATATTAGGAAAATTTTTCTGCTGATAGTATTGATAGACTGCGACCCGTGCAGAGTACAAGCCTTTTGAGTCACAATAACCCTGCCCGTCTCGCAAATTTCTGATGATATCCCTATGCATATCTTCAGGCATATCAAAACCAAAAGCCGCAGGATTACCAATATTAAGCTTTAATACCTTTACACCCTCGTCTTCCATTTTTTGCGCTTGTGACAAAACTGGTCCACGAATGTCGTAACACACCCCATTTAATTTATTGCTTTTATTTATTTTATTCATGAATATCCCCCTCAATCCAAACTTAGCATAACGATGAATGAGGGGTTTTGAAAGAGTCAATTGCGGGATTATTTAACAGAATTGTTTTTACAGCCAATAAGTCTATTTATGATTGCTTCAGTTGAGTTCTTAATAAGCTGAACGCCTCATTTTACACTGGACGTCAACCACCTCTGTAATAGTGCTTTAGAAGCATCTACCTCCGAACATAGAACACTTACCTGCGTTTTAGCATGCTCTACATTGTTCTCGACTAATGACATTTCAATGGTCCTAGCAACATCAGCTAAACTCATTGCGCCAAACTGTGCCGCATTTGATTTAAGGCTATGCGCATTTCTTGTTGCAGCCTCTAAATCATCATCAATCGTGGCCTTAACTTCGTTTGCCAGACGATCAAATTCGCTTAGACAAAACTCTAACGTATCATTAAATTGCTCACCAAGCAGTGACTGCATGTTTTCCAAGCAAGTTTCATCAATTTTAGTATCCATAAAAGTCCTTTATTGTCTATTGCCTGTATACCTACTTATAACTATATGCTAGCTAAGAGTATCAACAAGAGCAAAGGCAACTATAAATTATGTTAAGATATATCTCAATGTAACCTGTTCCAAGCCTATATGAAAAGAAGTACCTGCAATATTTGCCATTTTTCGATTAAAACATGTGTTTGTCACTATGTAAGTCCTGTGATTAACAATAAAACGACGCTTATTGTATTGCAGCACCCAAGTGAAGTATCTGTAGCAAAAAATACAGTTAGGCTATTAAACCTTCAATTAGATAACATACAAGCATACGAAGGTGAGCACCCGTCTGATTTTTTAACCCCACAAAAAATTGCGTCTTCAAGTCATTGTGCATTGCTATTCCCTGGCGAAAATGCAATTCCGATCGAAAATATTGATAAAAATGTAAACCCGATAGACGCACTTTTCGTATTGGACGGCACTTGGAAAAAAGTAAATAAAATTGCCATGCTAAACCCTTGGTTAAATGATCTTCAAAAAGTCTCGTTTTCACAGTTACCAGAGAATAAGTATTCGATTAGAAAAGCCGAACAATCTTACAGTTTATCAACCCTAGAAGCGTGCGCACATTTCCTATCCTGTTACGAATCATTAAACGTGAAACCGCTGCATGACTTGCTCACAGGTATGATACATGAGCAGACAAAGTTTATGCCCGCAGACGTTAAACAACGATACCTCAATGAAGAGCACTAGATTACACAGGCATTATAAGCGCACTGGACCTGATTATCGGTTTGGCGACCAAGTTTGTTTTGACGAATTAAAAACAACATTTGGTTTTAAAACTATTACTTTAGGGAATTGGGTTACCAAAGAAGAACAACACCTAAGTGCCAATTTAATCTATGACTCATTGGCTGATCTGGCCCAAATACTCTCTCTTCCTCCCTTCGCTATTGGTCTGAGAGGTACTTTGAATCTCGCGTTTGGTAGTGGCGGACAAAAGGGTGTACAGGCTCACTACGCACCATCTACTAGGACATTAGCGCTTGCAAAAAATGCCGGAGGTGGCGCACTTGCTCATGAGTGGTGGCATGCATTTGATCACTATATCTGTAAGCACTTGTTTGTGTTTAACAAGGCCAACGACTTTGCTTCATCGCTCTGGCTAACGCAGCCACCAGATACTACCCATCCTCTTAATCAACTGCTGGATCAAGTCTATAAAAGTATTTTACTCAGTAATGATGGCAACAAGCCAAGTGCTTTTTTTCAAAGGGGTATTCAGTTAGACAGGCAAGCACAACAGCTCTATTACAGTTTGCCACAAGAGCTTTCTGCTCGTGCCTTCGAATACTTTGTTGCCAACCAACCTAGCATTAAAAATGAATTCTTAGTTTGTGACGTTATAAACTCGAAACTTGAGCGAGCCGGTGGGTTTCCAAACGCTGAAGAAATACAGCCAATAGCTAAAAATATTGAACGCTACTTTCATTCACTAGGCCACGCATTACACTGCCAAGTCAATTAATTAAATATAATCATCCAGCCAATTGATTATTAGAAATATTAATATATTATTCAACTGTCGATAATTTTTAGTCGTATTCTATTAGAATATAAATTTGTACTAGTTCAAAGGGATGTAACTTGGTGAGTTTTTTAAGGCAATTTCACAATATTGTATCGAAACAAGAGTTGAGCACCGAGGAAAAAATCCAAGCATTACTGCGGTTTGGACTCGACGTTTTTGATCTAGAAATAGCTATTGTTAGTCAGGTTACAGATAATAAATACACCATTGTGTATGTAGAGTCAGATAGCCCCTCACTCACACCAAAATGTCAATTTGATCTAGAAGGCACATACTGTACTCACACTTTAAAAGCCAATAAAGCGCTGTCTTTTCACCATGCTGGTTCGAGCAGCATTGCTTCTCACCCTTGCTATCAAAACTTCCAACTCGAATCCTATATCGGTGCACCGATACACATTGCAAATCAAACTTTTGGAACCATTAACTTCTCAGCAGCTAAGATCAGTAACCCTTTCACAACAGAGCATATTGATTATGTAGAGTTATTTGCGCAATGGCTAGGATGCGAACTGGCAAGAATGGAATCTGAAAGCAAATTCAAGATTAACTACAAGACGCTCGCAAAGATGGAACAAGTTGCGTCAATGGGCAGTTGGCGAATTGATATATACTCTAATCAAGTATTTTGGAGCGATGAAGCTAAACGTATCCACCAACTAGAATTAGATTCAACACTCTCACTCAATGAATGGTTTTCACTTATCAACGAAGATGTGCACCGCCAAGCATTCTCCAGTGCCATTGATAATGCCTTGAATAACGGCTTGCCATGGGAGTTAGAATTACAAGTCACAACCAAACTAAACAAAGAAATTTGGGTTTCATGTCACGGTGAAAAGACCATTGATCAAGACGGAGAAATATATCTCATTGGCTCGCTACAAAACATTACTAAAGATGTTGAACTAAGGAGAAACCTTCAACAACAAAAGCTAGACGCAGAGAAATTGCTAAATGAGCGCAGCTTACTTTTAGCAAAAATAAGTCATGAAATGAGAACTCCATTAAACGGGATCAATGGCATGCTATTAAGCGCTTTGGATGAAACTGATAAAAATAAGATTACAGAGCACCTTCAACTTGCGCTACGCAGCACAGACATTTTAACTGGTCTTGTAAATGAAATTTTAGATTTTTCAAAAATATCTCAAGAAGGCCTTTCTTTGACTCACCAAGCTTGCAACATCTCCCCTTTAATCGAGGACCTTGTAGATTTATCTAAGCAGCTCGCAAGCAACAAAGGTATTGATTTTTCCTCTGACATCAAACTTCCCAAGACATGTTGGGTAACATGTGATCCTCTACGACTTAATCAAATCATTACTAACCTCATTAGTAATGCCGTCAAATTTACTGAATATGGCGGCGTGAGTCTCAAAGTCCATTCTCAATCTCGCTCAGATGGCGTCGATCTTTTTATTAATGTGAATGACACAGGTATAGGCATGTCACCCACAAGCATCCAGTATTTATTTGAACCATTTAAGCAAGGGGAAGACGAAGTAGGTAGTCATTTTGGTGGAACTGGACTTGGTATGTCCATCGTAAAAGAGCTGATTGATCTCATGCAAGGTACAATTGATATTACCAGCGCTATGCAGAAAGGCAGCCAGTTTCGTGTGTTTATCCCACTAAAATTAGCACCTAAACCCGCAATCAAAAAACCTCTAAAGCAGCATAACTTTGATGCGTCTAGCTTGAATGTGCTCGTTGTGGAAGACAACCTGATTAATCTAAAAGTGATGAAAGTATTTTTAAATAAGTTTAATATTGCCCCACATACTGCAAGTAATGGAGAAATAGCGATAAAGCAGTGTGAACTGAATAAATACGACATCATATTCATGGACAGTATGATGCCAGTTATGGATGGACTAACAGCTGCAAAGATTATTTTTGACCGAAAACTACTTCCACATCATGCTCCTATCATAGCTATGACAGCTAACACGGATGAGCTAAGTAAAAGACACCTATCTGAGGTGGGTATGACAGATATGCTACCAAAGCCCATTGATTTTATGACTCTCGGCAACTTGCTCTCTAAATGCCTTGAAAGTATGCCTTTAAATGACACTTAAGATGTGAGGTAATGAATAACATCTTCAACTTCAATCATTCTATGAAGCCACTTTTTATAATCTTCGAAAGGAAGTGGCCTTGAAATAAAGTAACCCTGACCAATATCACACTGATAATTTTGCAGCTTTCGATAACTCTGTTCACTTTCAATCCCTTCAGCAACAACGACCGAGCCCAAACTATGTGCCATATCGCAAGTAGCTTTGCAGATTGTTTGATTAGTTTTAGAGCACTCTACATCCATTACAAAGCGTTTATCTATTTTCAGTTTATCAAACCCTAGTTGGCTCAAGTAAGCCAGTGACGAATAACCAGTGCCAAAGTCATCAATCGCCACTCTAAGCCCTATGCTTCGATAATCTCCTAAAGTATCAAACAACGTATTTTCATTCTCAACTGTTGCTGACTCCGTCACCTCCAAAACAATTTGTGCCGGCACCAAGGTATATTGATTCACTAACTCAATAAGTTGCACTGTTAGCTCTTTACGACCTACATCTTTACCTGAGATGTTCAGCGATAAAGTGTGATCAGGCAACAACTGAACAAGCTCAGCTTGATGCTTTAGTCCGGTTTCAATAACCCATTCAGTAAGCTCGTAAATAATACCTGAAGACTCTGCAACAGGAATAAACTCACCAGGTGGTACAACCCCAAGTTCTGGATGATGCCACCTCAATAGTGCTTCTGCTCCATATACACGACCAGTTTCAAGGTGTAGCTGAGGTTGAAGGTATAGACTAAGTTGCTTTCGCTCAATGGCCACCTTTAATGCGGAAGCAATTTTTATACGTCTTTGAGAGACAATTGAGTTACCGAAGTCAAAAAGCTGCCACTTGTTAGTCCCAGCAGGCTTTGCAGCCATTGCCTGCATTGCACACTGTATTAATGAATCTGCATTTGTGGCATGAATTGGGTTACTCGCCACCCCTATTTCAAGTTGGTCTACAAGTAGATCCCCTCCAAAATCAACACCCTCCTCAAAGCTGGCAGACAAAACACAAACAAACTGCTCTATTTGACTAAGTTCAAACTTTCCGAGTAAAACAATGGCAAACAATGAATCATCTAAACGATAAATCGCTGTATGCACGTTATCATGCCCTGCAATGACAGTGTTTCCATAAGTATTTAATTGATCACCGACTTTCATCAATAATTTTTTAAGATGAGCATTCGCATAGCTCCACCCCATATTTAACCGAATGGTTTGCAAAACTAACGGGCGAAAGAGAAGCAAAGTATGATCTTTTTGGCTTTTAACTAAGGAGTCTAGGCTCTGTTGCAACATATAGCGATTAGGTGCGCCGGTGTCTTTGTCATGCGTGGCATAAAACAGTAGTTGTTTTTTTTTATTTTTATCATGCCAATACAGGTATGCCGCGAGTAAAACAACATGTAGCGTGATAAATATCTGGTTTAGTACGGATGGATCAATCGACACATAAATTCCAAATTGATTCATGAACACATACATTTTAAAAATAAAAATAGGCGACCAAGCAATCACGATCGCCATTACCTCACGCCTTTGTTCATAAAACTGGTTTTGTAATACCAAAATATACAATAAGAAACAGATCAAACTCCCTAGTAAGTGAAAGACAAGAGAATTCTGCGCATTCAAAGGGGCTATCAAAACAGCTAACCCTGCCAGTGCCCAAATAGAAACACCGACGAGCCTGTTGTATTTTGGGTCAGAGCGCTTAACCACAACAAAATAATTCAGAAAAAGTACTGCGAAAATCAAAGAAAGCAGATAGATTTGGCTTTGATAAGCCGCAAAATAGCTCGATAATTCACTTGGAAAAATTAAGTTGTTAGCGCCATTATAGGCGCCTGTTTGGATACTAACACAAACAAAATAGGCTGCTAAAACCGCTAACCCTTTTCGGGCCTGACTTATCGCCATCAGCAACACAAAAAAAGCGATGAAATAATGGATACCACTACTAACACCAGCAATAAATAGCCGCTCGTTAAGTGCCTCTCTATACTGTTCCATTGACATCACAGACAAAGGTAACATGCCACTATATTTAGCTTTAATTTTTATATAAACGTCGTAGCTTTGATTATTAGTAAATAATGATATAGAAGGCAACATGTGAAGATTTGGGGAAAGGTGTGCTAATTCTGGAGAAACTAGTTTATAGGCTACAACTTTACCGTTAGCAACCTGATACAATTTGAGTGTTCCCTGAATAGACCCTAACACGACTAAAGAGTCGCTAGTTGGCTCGCTGCTATTAGTGACCTTTACCCAAAGCGCCTCGCCTTTGACAAAGCGAATTTCTCCATCTGATTTAGTAAAACTCGCTGCGCGGTCAATAATCGAATCGATGGACAATTGATTTGATGTATCAGAAACTTGCTCTATGATGTAATTTTGAGATGCCAGCGTACAGTAGCTACACAATAAAAGCATGCACAAAAATGCTATGTTCTTAACATACAACCACATACCCACCTCCTTGAGTAAGTGATTTTGATTGCCAGTACGTCTAGGCCATCACAAACATATCAACTTTAATGCCCAATAAAACAGGCACCCCTAAACTACATGTATAAGTATGATGACTAACAACACAATTACCAGTGACCAGAGGAAATAAAATTCACAACACCATAAAAAATCGACATTTAGTCGTCAGAAAAAGTAATTTCGACAGATGATGCTTCAGCTGATTGTAAGTGCAACATACTACTCAAAAGTTGTGCACAATAAACATAATGCTCAGCCACCTTAATACCTTGAGCAATTAAGTTCTCCCCTTTTTCTGATTCTTCTCTAATTTGAATATCTAATGGGATCTCAGCCAATAATGGTACACCATGACGCGCAGCTAGTTCACTGCCGCCATCAGCACCAAAAAGCGCGTTTTTCTCACCACAGTGCTGGCAGTTAAAGTAACTCATATTTTCAATAAGCCCTATTATAGGCAAATTAACTTGCGCAAACATGGCAATGCCTTTTTGTGCATCTGCAAGCGCTAAATCTTGTGGTGTTGTGACAATAACAGCGCCACTGGCTGGTAACTTTTGCGTCATTGTAAGCTGTATATCACCTGTTCCTGGTGGCATATCAACAATAAGGTAATCCAACTCACCCCAGTCGGTTTCATTAAGCAACTGGTTTAATGCCTGCGATGCCATTGGTCCTCGCCATACCGTTGCATTTTCGGCTGGTACCAAGTAACCAATAGACATTGTATTTAATCCATATTTTTGCATCGGGTTCAAGGTTTTATCATCTTTTGCAGTCGGTTGTTCATCAACCAAACCCAATAATGATGGAATAGAAGGTCCATAAATATCCGCATCAAGCAGTCCTACTTTTGCACCCTCTTGCTCGAGTGCTAGGGCTAAGTTTACAGCAGTTGTTGATTTACCCACCCCGCCTTTACCGGAAGCAATAAGCACAATATGCTTTATTTCCTTAAATTTATATGAAGCAGGAATACTGGTTTCAATGGCAATAGCGACTTCTTTTATCTTGTTTTTAAGTAAATATTGCTCAAGTTGCTTTTGTTGTGAGTGTGCAGCAAAAGGGAGCGTAATTAATATACGATATTGCGACTTACATTTTTCAATAGACGAAATCCATTCGTTTTGGACCCCTATTGGAAAAATCGCACTACGATAGCTATTTAATAGCTTGATAATCTCAGTTTGCTGTGGATCTTCTTTACTAAAAAACTTCTTGATGCCAAACATACAAATAAAACGCCATCAGGTGATGAAAAGAACGCAGGAATTATGTAACATTCGATAAATTAAGACCAGTCAAAATCGCGTTATTTGGGCATAATCCAGTTGGTCAAAAGATTTGTATTTAATTTAACCGTCAAATTGAATACAAAGTGACACTGGCGTTAGCCGATGCGGCTAATTAATCTTGGGAAAACTATGACAAAGAGAAAAATTCTCATCACAAGTGCATTACCATATGCAAATGGCCCAACTCATTTAGGGCACTTACTTGAATACATTCAAACTGATATTTGGTCACGCTTCCAGAAAATGCGCGGCCATGAGGCCTACTATGTTTGTGCTGACGATGCACACGGTACGCCGATCATGCTGAACGCGCAAAAGCAAGGTATCACACCTGAAGAAATGGTTAAGAATGTCAGTATCGAAAGACAGCGTGACTTTGCTGATTTCAATATCGTTTTTGACAATTACCACAGCACACATAGCGATGAGAACAAAGCTCTTAGTGAACTTATCTATACTCGACTAAATGATAAGGGCCACATTAAAAAGCGTACTATTTCGCAGTTGTTTGACCCAGAGAAAAATATCTTTTTACCAGATAGATTCGTCACTGGTACTTGCCCAACATGTGATGCTGTAGATCAAAACGGTGATAGCTGTGATGCCTGTGGTGCAACATACAGCCCAACAGAGCTAAAAGACCCTCGCTCAGCAATGTCTGGCGCAACACCGATTTTAAAAGACTCAGAGCACTACTTCTTTGACCTACCTGCTTTTGAAGATATGCTAAAAGAGTGGCTACACTCTGGTAGTTTACAAGCAGAAATGGCAAACAAGCTTGAAGAGTGGTTTGCTGAAGGCCTTCAGCAATGGGACATCAGCCGTGATGCACCTTACTTTGGTTTCGAAATTCCAGGCGCACCAGGCAAATACTTCTACGTATGGCTAGATGCACCGATTGGTTACATGGCTAGCTTTAAAAACTTATGTGACAAGAATGGCATCGACTTTGATGCATTCTGGGGTAAAGACTCTGACGCTGAGCTATATCACTTTATCGGAAAAGACATTATTTACTTCCACAGCCTATTTTGGCCTGCAATGTTAGAGGGCGCTGAATTTAGAAAGCCAACTAACGTATTTGCCCATGGGTTCGTTACTGTAAACGGTGCTAAGATGTCTAAGTCGAAAGGTACGTTTATCAAAGCGCGTACTTACCTTGAGCATTTAGACCCTGAGTACTTGCGTTATTACTACGCTGCGAAGCTAAACAGCGGTATCACTGACTTAGACTTGAACTTAGAAGACTTCGCACAACGTGTAAACTCAGACCTTGTCGGTAAAGTTGTGAACATTGCAAGTCGTTGTGCTGGATTTATTACTAAGAAGTTTGCTGGTAAGTTAAGTGACAACATTATGGACGAAGCGCTTTTAGCAGAGTTCAGTGCTGTTTCTGATACCATTGCAACCCATTTTGAGAATCGTGAATATAGCCGCGCTATTCGCGAAATCATGACGCTTGCTGACAAAGCAAACCAGTTCATTGACGCTGAAGCACCTTGGGTATTAATCAAAGACGAAGCGACTCAAGAGCGCGCACATCAGGTATGTTCACTTGGCTTGAATATGTTCAAGATCATCCTAACTTACTTAAAACCAGTATTGCCTGGAATGAGTTCAAACGTTGAGCAGTTCCTTGCAACAGAACTTACTTGGGAAACAGTTTCGAAGCCATTAGTTGGCCATGAAATTAATAAGTTCAAAGCGTTAATGCAGCGCGTTGATTTAGATAAGGTAAATGCAATGGTAGACGCATCTAAAGAGAGCTTAGAAGCAGCTAAACCAACTTTGGATCCTAATAGCCCGCTAGCGAAAGAGCCAATCGCAGACGAAATTGAATTCAATGACTTTGCTAAGGTTGACTTACGCGTTGCTAAAATCGCCAAGGCTGAGCATGTTGAAGGGGCAGAAAAACTACTTAAGTTAACGTTAGATTTAGGTGGTGAAACTCGCCAAGTTTTTGCTGGGATCAAGTCAGCCTATGCACCAGAAGACATTGAAGGCAAGTTAACTGTGATGGTAGCAAACCTCAAGCCGCGTAAGATGCGCTTCGGTATGTCTGAAGGCATGGTTCTAGCTGCAGGTCCTGGCGGCAAAGAAATTTATATCTTGAACCCTGACGAAGGTTCTGAGCCAGGTATGCGTGTAATGTAATACTATTCATTGAGGGCATGAAGCTATATTTCATGCCTTCATTTTAAGCTGACAACACTTTGAACTGAATACCGCTTATGACAGAGTTAAAAATAAGCTACCTCAACCTATACTCTTTATATTTATTTTAATTTTTGAAAGTATAATAACCAGCCATTAAATATTACCTAACCCTTTAAATAATCCCATGCGCACGCTAAAGTAAATTCTCACAACATGTAAAAAGGAATGTAAAATGAGAATTAATCGAGTATTACCTTTGGCGATCATAATAAATACATCTGCTTTAGCATCATCAATCATACACGATACTGATGGCACACCTGGTAGAGTCACCTATTATAACCAAACTGCACTTAATGTGATGGTGACCCAGTCAAGCTCTGCATACAACATCCGTGTTTATGCTCCATATCCAGGTAACGAACTCCCCTGCCAACACGCGGCAATTTTCGAAAAGTACACTCATACTCATCTCGCTGACGCGCAAATAAATGGAAGCATTTTAACAGCTCAACTTGAACGAGGACACGAATACAAGGAAAAGTATATTGAGGTGCAGTGCATCGATAACTCAAATTCATCAGTACGATTAAGGCATAACATTGCCCCAGCACCGAAAATCAAATTAAAAAGCAAAATGACAGCATCTCACTGGCAAGATGGCGATCATCTTTATCCGGGTTTTTATCAAGATGTGCGCTATCAAGCAACTTTAAGCATTGATAACAGCGAAGAGACTGGTTTTTGTACTGCTTCAAGTATTGAAAGTGACGCACCATTAAAACTAGAGCCATGGCACAGTGATGGCTTTATAAATGATATTATCTCTTTTGATGAGCCTACCTATTATGATGCAAGAACAGCAACAATATCAGCACAAATAGTCTGTAGAAATACTGGTGGTACAACTCGCATGGTCGAGACTTGGAAACTAAATCAAGACAACATCACCCGTGATATATCTACTTATATAAATTAATTCTTTAATATATTAAGTCTAGCCCTATATAAAACTTTACTTGGCATGGGCTAGCTTTAATTAGAGCCTGTTTTTTCATTCATATATACTGCCGGTACTTTCAACTTCACTTCTATGCCTTTATTAGGCTTTGACCAAGCAGATATCTCACCTTTAAGTAACTGTGTGACTAGGTTATAAACGATATGCATACCTAAACCACATCCTCCCTGACTGCGCTTAGTAGTCACAAAAGGATCGAACATAGTCTGTAAATTATCTGTATTCATCCCTACACCATCGTCTTTATAAACCAGCGACCAATAGTTATCTATTTGTTGGATTATTACTGTGACTCCACCAGACTCTTTTCCTTCAAAGCCATGCAATATCGAGTTGTTATATAAATTGGTTAGAATCTGATATAACGCACCAGGATAGGTATCTACATTCACCTCCTCATCACCTTCGATATCCAACGTTATTTTCTTCCCATTTGCCAAAGGACCTAAAGACTTAAATACATCCTCAACATAACATTTTACGTTTATCTCTCGCTGGACTTCACTGGAGTGATCAACGGCAACTTGCTTAAAGTTACTAATTAACTCTTTGGCACGGTCAAGGTTTCGACTCATCAATAAATAACCCTCTTGCTGCTCCTCAATAGACTGCTCTAAATCAGATTGTTTAAGCGTTTGATTTTTTAATTTAGTCGCGACCTGTTGCAAGCTTTCTTGGTTATACGAAATTGCCGTTATAGAAATACCTAGAGGAGTGTTTATCTCATGAGCAATACCAGCAACAACATTACCAAGTGAAGCCATTTTTTCACTCTCAATGAGCTCTTGCTGTGTTCTTTTGAGTTCGATCATCGCCTGTTCTAATTTCTGATTTTTTTGATAAAGCTCATCAGTACGTACCGCAACTTTAATTTCTAAATCTTCATTTAAAGCCTGAAGTGCATTTTGATGTGCTTTGAGCTCAGCGATGTCTTTTAACGCACCTGCTAACCGTTTAACCTTGCCATGACTGTCTCTGCTAACAACCTTGCCTCGTTCCAATACCCATGTCCATTGTTCATCAATCGTTTTAACTCTAATGGCAATCTCATACGTATCTTGCTCACCTTCTAGACAAGCTTCTAATTTCTCTTCCCAAGCAATGTAATCTTTTGGATGTATAAACTGCACAGCGTCATGGACGGACATCTCTGACTTGCAGTGTCCATATTCAATTCGAGGCTTCACACTGTGGCGATAAATTTTATCTGTATCAATATGCCAATCCCACATTTCATCCTGACTGGCCCACAAAGAAAGCTCTAAACGCTCCTGCAATTCATTCATTATTTTATTGTCATTAACAACTTGCAAGAATCGCTTTTGTCGCTGCCTAAACCACATGACAAGAAGAAGTGATAGAAGAATGAAATAGAGTGTTTTAGTCAAGTTACTCCACCACCACGGCGCATTAATTTTGATATCAAAATGATGGACTGGAGATGTTTGATTAAAACGATTAATTGTATAAGCCTGAACTTGATAATTGCCTGGGTTCAATTTCAGCAAATTAATTTGCCTAACACCGTCAGCAAGCTTAAGCCACTGCTCACTGAGCCCAATGATGCGATAATAAAACCTAAGGCCTTCAGAGCCATAATCCAAACTTGAGTAATGCAAAGACACAATATCTTGATCATATTCAAGCTCCAGAAAAGTGGTAAGTTCGGGTGCTAATTTTAATTCTCTGTTTATCGACGGATGTAATGTTTTACCCAATAACTCAATATTGGAGGTTAATAATGGCCTAATTAATGGAGATATGGTTATTTGCTCAGGATGAAATTGATTAAATCCATTTGACCCACCAATGAATACTCGTCCATCTGGCGCTAGCCAACTCGCATTATAATTAAACTCATTGCCTTGCACGCCATCTACAGGTAAGAAATTATCAATTTTAAAGTCATGAATATTTATCCGTGACAAACCACCACTCGTGCCTAGCCAAATATGATCTTGCTCGTCATACAAAAGGGCCCAAATTGCACTATTTGCTATCCCGTCCTGCCTTTTGATGGTTCTAACCACAGAAAACGTATTATCAATAACAGAAATGCCCGTTTCACTTCCAGCCCAGACCCGACCAAAGCTATCAGCTTGCAACATAAATACGATATCAGAAGCCAAGGCGTCTGCAATAGTAAGTTGTATTAAGCTGCCCTCCTCATATTTGAAAAGCCCATCGCCGATACTACCAAATATAAGCGCATTACCTTGAGGCAATAGTGATGAAACGTGACTGGGCGCATTCTCCAAGTTTAAAAATGGCTCTAACTTGTTTGATGATTCGTTGAAAAATAACAAACCCATTGAGCGTGAGCTCACCAAAATTCGACCTTGAAACTCAATGATGTCATTAAAACTCAACTCAGGGCCTTTACCGACATCGGGAATAATATTCAATAATGTTCCGTCATCTAAGTTAAACCGATAAACCCCCAATCCACGTGTTGCAATCCACATATATTGGTCGCGAATATACAACTTAGTTATAAATGCACTCTCAACAACCGAGAGGTTTGGGAAAACTCGATGTGCCTCTTTAAATCCTGTTCCATCAAAAAAATACAAGCCTGAAGAGGTTGCCAGCCAAAGTCTATCAAACCTATCTAATGCAAAATTTCTTATATCAGGCTCAGGCAATGGGCTATGAGGATAGTTAAAAGCACTGATATGACCGAAGTTCTCACTTAATTGGCTAATGAAATGTAACCCACCTGTCTCAGTACCAAACCATAGATCTTGATTACTGTCGACCAGTACAGACATAATGCTGTTGTCTTGTAAGCCAAGTCCCTGACCTTCGTGCTTAAACCAGTGCTTTTTGAAATTACCATTCAAGTCGTATAAATAAACACCATAATTACTGCCAACGAATAATTTCCCTGTTGATATGTGCAAGTTGTTTAATTCAAGCCCAGCTCCGGCACCAACTGAGATCTCCCATAGAACACGCTCGTATAATGTGTCATAGCTGAGCAATTGATTTTCTTTGGTGATCAGAAAAACGCGTTCCCCGCGCAAGGCCAGATACTTAAATTCTCCTTCGAGCAGCAAGTCACTTTTCCTAGACTGCAGGTTAAGCGTACTGAAGCCGCTTTCAGTGATATAAAAAACTTGATTATTGTAGGCAATCCCATGGCTAGGAAAACGGCCAGCTAAATCTAGCGCAACCGGCTCGAGTGTCACCTTGTCGATAAGATAAAAGTCATGATTTTCAGTAGTAACCGAAATATAATTACCGCTGCAATTGAGTGTTTTTACTCTGTCTGAAGTAATGGCTCGGTAATTTTCTTCTAAAAAACTTTGAAAGCGTCCTGTCACTGTATGGTATGCGCTGAGCCCTGTGCTGGTGCCTATCCAAACCGTTTCACCACTATGACAAAGCCCTGTCACAAACGAGCCAGCTAGCTCGTTGGGGTTTTGTTGCGTACTGCTAAATTGTTTAAATTCATGGCCATCAAAACGATTAAGCCCAGCCTGAGTACCAATCCATATATAACCTAGCTGATCTTCGGTAAGTGCCATAATCGTAACTTGACTGAGACCTGACTCATAGTCAAACCGCCTCATAACTTGAGAGGTGTCCGTAAAAACAGGATTAGCAGCCGTAACAAAAACAGCACACAGTAAAGCAACACAAAAGGTACCTTGGACCAGAGGATTAATAACCCGTATTAATTCCGTACACATCACATGCAAGCGCTGTATTAAAAGCATAAATGCCACTTAAGTCTCTATACTTAAACGTAACTATAGCAAAAGCTGCGTGTAGCGCTTTAATACGTGATGTTTAGTTTAAATCAAATTGGGTTACTTCGCCTGTACCGTGAAGTAGAGTGTATTTGACCAGTTTACCCTCATCCATACTCACCAAGCTAATCGCAGAGTCCGAAACCAAATACCGACCATTTTCATAATCAGATTTATGCTTAGAAACAGCCAGCTGCCAACGTTTTGTAAATAAGTTAAATGGGCTCCAAGTAGCGAAAAAAGCAATATCCAGTTTTTCCAAAATCGCCAATAGCCCTTTGGGGAACTCATTTTTAATCCCCGAAGCAGTTAGCTGCCAGATCCGATTGTCATGACGACCAAACCTCGCCTGAACCGAAAAACAAAATGAATAATGTACATCACCAGATAGAATAATTGTTTCCTTAGGTGTATCTTCTCGCTTAAATATATCAATAAGCTTTCTTGCTGCTCCCTCGTGAGCCATCCAGTTTTCAACATCAACAACTAATGGCTCGCCACAAGCATTAAAAATTGCCTGAATGGTTTCAATAATTTTCACCCCAAACACTGGCGCAGGACTTACCAACAGTACACTTTCATGATTAATCAGTACTTCCTGTAACTCCATCAGGCTTTCCCAATCCATTAAGCCACTGGGCTCATCAAAATCTTGCTCGCTTCTCCACCGGTGTGTTCTTGTATCGATCACAACGACTTTAGGTGTCGTATCTAAACAATAATGCCATTGGCCAAATCGATTTATTTTTTTATCAAAACTTTTGAAGTGCCAAACATTATCTTTTAAAGAATCG
Organism: Pseudoalteromonas umbrosa; assembly: GCF_030125375.1. Lineage (GTDB taxonomy): Bacteria > Pseudomonadota > Gammaproteobacteria > Enterobacterales > Alteromonadaceae > Pseudoalteromonas > Pseudoalteromonas umbrosa. The sequence continues at coordinate 1,335,488 of NZ_JASJUU010000001.1, forward strand.
GAAAATCCGGCTAACAAACGTCCTGACACTTGGTGCGCATCATTGCCAAGACCTTGAAACAACCAATATGCGATCAGCCCATTATTGACAATGCGCTTACTAACTTGAGAATTGGCAATATTTTGCTCCCACCTAGGCGTTAAATTCCAATCATCTGTCACATCATGATCATCGAACATCATTAATGTGGAAACGTTGGCCATCAATCTTTCCACGCTAGGTAGAGTTACAATAAATTCTTTCAGTGCCCTTGATTCAGCTTCAAATAACGTTTGTTGCTTTGCGCTCAAGCTTTGAATGTCAAATTCAAAAGGGGCTACTAGCTGCCATGCCTTAGCACTGAAGTTTAAGACATAAAAAGCCACAAACTCTTCTATCGAGACAAGATGATTAGCTGCTTTAACACTGGAAAAATGAGGTTCATCTTTTCGTAACCAATAACCCAACGTGAATTTACTTCGATTGTTCCAAGGCTCCTTGGGGAGAAAAGAGTCCCTGTTGTAAAGCTGGTCACCCATTGTATTTGGCAGCGTCAAAGCTAATGCTTGTTCTTTATATATCCCAAGTATGTCAATTAACTGATGAACTGCCACAAGCATTGGGCCAGCGACATCATCAGCATAAACTTGATCACCTGATAAGATCAGCAAGCTCGCTCGCTCATTACTATTCTTATAGCTTTGAGCCATATAAGAATCAGCTTCAACAAGGCTATCTTTAGTTGGGTGATGTGGATTTCTGCACGAACCATGCAGTACATTTTTTAATATCTTGGGAACAACTATCTGGGGGGAATTTTGATAGCTCACACTGGTTAGTTCAACCTTTTCGCCTGCATTGAAAAGCTGATAAGGTATCTCTTCGTCTGTCTTAAACTCCCCTTGTCGCGGAGTAACACATACAAAAGTCAAAAATAGCGCATCACCTAGGCGAATGTCAGTTTGCTCTGATGACGTTTGGTGCCCCTTTAACTCAACCTTTAAATTTGTTTTTCTCGTAGTAACGAACTGCAAGCAAATCTGGTGAGGCTCAGCTCTGCGGACCATAGGTCCGCACAAGAATAGGGGAAGGTTAGATTGATTCACTACTTTGATTACTGCGATTTGCTAAACTAAAAAGCTGGTAAAAATTTTCGGTCGTCGCGTGTGCAAGCTCTTTGTATTGCAGCCCTCTGAGATCCGCAACAAAATAAGCTACATCCTGAACATAAGCTGGTTGGTTAGTTTTACCACGGTGGGGGACCGGCGCTAAATAAGGAGAGTCAGTTTCAATCAAAAGTCTGTCAAGAGGTAGCTTTTTCACTACTTCTTGCAAATCAACCGCATTTTTAAATGTGACTATCCCTGAAATCGAAATGTAAAAACCCATATCAATTGCTTTTTTCGCCATATCCCAGTCTTCAGTAAAGCAATGTAAAACACCGCCACAATCTTGGGCGTTATGGGCCTTCATTATGTCGATGGTATCCGTTCTTGCATCTCTTGTATGAATTATCAGTGGCTTTTTTAGTTCATTTGCAACGTCTATATGTCCGGCGAAGCTTTCCTGTTGAACTTGATGTGTATCCTTCGCGTAATAGTAATCTAATCCGGTTTCACCAATAGCAACAACACGGGGATGTTGAGCTAACTCTAGTAGCTCATTTTTATTTAACGCATCACTTTGATTCAAAGGATGTACACCGCATGATGCAGACACATCTTTAAACGGCTCGATGACTTTCAACATATTAGGGAATTGATCAAGCGTGACACTGACACATAAAAAGTGTTCAACTTGCTTATCGCGTGCAGCCTGCAAGACTTCTGGCAACTGAATATCTAACTTGTCAAAATCTAAACGGTCAAGATGACAATGTGAATCTACTATCATTACTACTTTCTTACATCGTATATGTTGGTTTATCTAAATTGAGTGCAGTACCCAATATTTTTATTATTTTATCGTTTAACAATTCAAACTCAGTATCAAAACTGATACCTACACCCGGTGGGTTTGAGTTTTGTGCCCCCTGAGGCGTGATCCAAACGACTTTACCTGTCACTTCTTCTTCTTCCAACGCGTCAGGTAGCATCAGCCTCATAGACACTGGTGTCCCCATATCAAAACGGCTATTGGTTTTTACAAACATGCCGCCATTTTTTAAAAATGGCATATAACTGCGATATAACTCGTCGTTGTCTTCAATATCGACTAATAATTCTTGCATGATATTCAATCCTGTTTTAGCACGCGCTGAAGTCCAAATACCAAGTTGGACAAGCTCAAAAGCTTATTTATGCCCAAAATTTTATGATGATCAGACATATATTTTTTAATTTGCTGTGTGCAATTATGATACTGCACAAAATTAATTTGATCAGCCACTAGTTCTTGCTTAACAGCAGAAATTAAAAAGCGCGCAAACACGGTATGCAAACTAGTGCCTTTTGCAAGTGAGCTTTCAAGTGCACTTATATCAGAAATGCTTGTAATATCATGCGCTACTTTCCATAAATAATCCACTTCAGGCATAATCCCTTGATTGGACCACTGTTCAAGTAGCAGCGGCTGATTAGCGAAACTGTCAGCCCACAAGTGTGCATCACTCGAAATTCCTTTCATTGCTAACCATTGCTTTGCTACAGTTCCATCTGTCACTGCCACCCGTACTTGATTACAACGGCTCAACACAGTTGCCTTAACCTTGGATATATCATTGCACGTCATCAAGATATATCGTTTAGCTGCAGGCTCCTCCAATGTTTTGAGTAACGCATTTGCAGCTGACTCAGTCATTTTTTCTATTTGCTCAATGATAACAACCTTGTTACCACCCTGCTGCGCCGAGTGAAAAACAAATTCATTCAATGTCCTGACTTCATCAACCCCGATACTTCCTGACTCGGACGCTAAATGTAATAAATCAGGATGGTTTTGGGCGCGCAGTAACAAACAGCTTTTGCACTGACCACAGCTGTTGAGGCCGCTGTTCATACACAGTAGATCTTCACTTAAACTTTGTACAAGCGCAGTTTTTCCAACACCAACTAACCCGTGGATCAACTGTGCATGATGAAAGCGATTGCGTTCAAAGCTTTCTTGCATTTGAGATCTAACTAATTCAATCCAAGGAAACATTATGCCGCACCTTGATTACATTTATACTTCATGAATTGCGCATCACCAGCTCATCCACCACTTTAAGACACTGTTGCAATACTTGCTCTTGAGAATGTCGAGCATCCACAACAGTAAATAACTCTGGTTGTGCGTTTGCTTGCGCTAGGTATCCGTCTCTGGCTCTCTTTAAAAAATCAATTTTTTCGTCTTCTAAACGATCTAAACCCTCGCCTCGTTGCTGAACTCGCTGTAAGCCAAGCTCTGGTTCAAGGTCTAAAATAATGTTCATATCAGGTTTAAATCCGTTTAGCGCCAAATCATTAATTGTTTTAATGATCTTTAAATCAATGCCTCTTGCATAATGTTGAAAGCTGAAGGTTGCAGCATCAAAACGGTCAGAAATAACCACTTTACCAGCAGCGAGTGCAGGTTTTATTTTTTCTTCGATATGCTGTGCGCGTGCTGCGCCAAATAACATTAATTCTGCAATGTCCGTCATTTGAGGGGTCTCTGGATTAAGAATAACTTCACGGATCTTTTCACCAATTTCTGTACCACCTGGCTCACGAGTTAGTACCACTTCATAGCCTTTAGAAGTTAGGTAAGCTTCAATACCCTTAATCACTGTTGTTTTGCCTGCGCCATTACTGCCATCGCAAACTAGCATGAACCCTTTGCTCATTATCAATCACTCAAACTTAATTTTGGTCGTGTATAAGTGCCCTATACTACCGTTTTTTTTAACCTTTATCAGTACATGCTAATTCTTTTGCACACTAATCAGTCACCAGTACTGTATATATAGAGCTTTATTTATTACTCGACCCAATAAACCGCAACTTAAAATTAACAATGAAGTTTAAAAAAAAACCAACCTGAGTTGATCTATCTCAGATAATTTAAAAATGACAACGTAATCAAATTGATTTAAGTCTTTATTTCGCTGATTTGTCATTGAATTGTGTACAGTTAGACCTTAGTATTGTTCAAAATAATAATACGAAATATTTAGTTTTGAGTACATTAAGCCGATTTTTCTTACTTGAAGAAGAACAAAAACCAAAAGTAAACGTACCTACATGGCGACTAAGCGCCCTTCGTATTATTTTGGCGACGGGTTTAATACTGTGCTTAGGCATTTTTCTAAATAGCTTACCGGCTGCAATTGATTATAAGTTGAACTATGTTATTGCTTTGACTACTGGGTTTACGCTCGCAGTTGGTGCTTTATTATTATTGAGTAACCGCTCTTTTTATCTCACCGCACACTTATTGCTAATATGTATTATCACTGCTGGTGTAATGATCAAATTGTTTATCCCTAGTATTGAACTTGCTCACTTGGGTTCTATATTCGTATACATTACACCTATCATTGCACTGATATTAGTAGGGAAAAGAACAGCTGTTTTTTATGCTTTGTTAAACATTGTGCCTTTCATACTGATACTAAAAAACATAGATATTTCTGTCGTGCCAAAAGAAAACAGAATGTTGGTGGATGCTGTTTTACACATTCAGCTTTTACTGTTTTTTTTCTTAAATTGTTGTATTCCACTTGCGGTTTGGAGAACAAGCCTAGCGGCAAACCGCTTAAACCAGCACATGCATGATAATAACACCCTATTAAAATCACAAAAGCAGATTTACCAGCGTTTTTTCCAAAAGTCATTCAATGCAATTGTCTTAGTTGATAACGAACTTAATATTGTTGAAGCGAATGATAAGGCGAAAAGATTACTAAACATACAGACTCAACCTCTGCCATTGCAGCTGTCACGCATTACACCAGATAATGTTGATTACCTTACTTACGACAGTGAACTCGTTGATGCAATACCAAAAACATTTACCGTAGATGAGAAATGTATTGAAGTAGCAGCACAAGAGCAACACTCAAACGATATTAAAGCTTGGTATTTGCAAGATGTGTCAGATCAACAACAGCTTCAACAAGACTTACTCACCCTCGATGTTGCCCATCAACAAGCCAAGTACTTTGATAAGGCAACCAACCTCCCAAATAAAACATGGTTACTAGAGCAGCTGCAAGCACATATAGATAGAGGTGAACCTTTTGCCTTATTGATCGCTGATAATTTAAACAAGCATGTGCTTGATTACATGATTGATGGAGAGCAACACCGCACACTTTATGCACGAATAAACCAAATTGTAGAGCAAGATGCTGAGTTATTAGACCAAATTGCTTATATTGGTGCAGGACGAATAGCCATATTAGTAGAAGCAAAGGCGCCGTTAAAAGACATTGCACGCCGCTGGCACAAACAACTCGACTTTTGGCTAAAACTTGGGCAGCATCAATTTCATTCTAAGTATGCTATTGGGATTGCTACATACCCAGAGCACGGTTATATCGCCGAGAGATTATTAAAAAATGCACTACAAGCCTGTGAGCTTAGAGCGCCAAACCAAATGATCACCGTTTTTGATCAAATGACTCGCAGACAAACTTTAGCAAGACATGAAATGGCTTTACTACTTGAAAAATCCATCGAGCTAGGTGAATTAAAACTATATTTGCAAAGTAAGCATAATGCCAACAAAGAGATTATTGGTTATGAAGCACTAGCAAGGTGGCATAATCACCTTCTGGGCTGGGTTCCACCTTCTCAATTTATCCCTATCGCAGAAGAATTTGGTCTAGTAAACCAAGTCACAAGAACTATGTTGAAAAAGGTCTGCAAACTTTTAACTAGTACGCCCGACATTACTGTGCCTGTCGCAATTAATATTAGCTCAAGAGATATTGAAGACCCTAAGTTCATTACTTCAATTAAAGAAATAACTACTCAATACGGTGTATCACCCCAGTCTATTGAACTAGAGCTAACTGAATATAGTTTCGCTGAAGACCATAATCACATTATGGAACAGCTCAACAAACTTGGTTTCATTCTAAGTGTTGATGACTTTGGTACTGGGTATTCAAATATTGCTCGAGTGCTTGAGTGTCCAATACAAAGGCTGAAGTTAGATCGAAGTTTAATATCAGATATTAGTGATCTTAAAAAACAACGCTCACTATTACTCGGACTTAAAACCATATGTGAAAATATGCAAATTGCGTTATTAGCAGAAGGTGTTGAAACACAACAAGACTTCGAACGTTTAGATGCACTAGGCATTACTGAATATCAAGGTTATTGGTTTAGTAAACCCCGCAGTGCGAGTGATTTTGACTTCAGGAAAACTAAACAAATCACTGTCATAAATTAGTCATCAAAAAAGTGTTTAATGTGCTTGCTTAAACAGATTTGTTTGGCATTTGAATTTCCCCTTAAGATTTTTTAGCGCTTGAGTTTTCAGGCGCATTTTTCTTTTAGATGTCAGTGATGCAGCCAAATTTTAGGCAAAAAAAACCCAGTCGTATCACAACTGGGTTGAAAGCTAATTAATTGCCTAATTAACCAAGTAACTCACCAAGCTGCTGACTTACAGCGTCTACAGCTTGCGTACCATCTAGCTTGTGGTATTGCGTATTACCCGCTTCAGCTTCTTTGTTGTAGTAATCTACAAGCGGTCTCGTTTGGTCATGGTAGATACCTAAACGTTTGCGAACAGTTTCTTCTGTGTCATCAGCACGAATAATTAGGTCTTCACCAGTCTCATCGTCTTTGCCTTCAACCTTAGGTGGGTTGTAAACAACATGGTAAACACGACCAGAACCAGGGTGTACACGACGACCGCCCATACGCTCAACAATGATCTCGTCAGCAACATCAAACTCGATAACGTGATCAATAGTAATCGCATTTTCTTTCATTGCATCAGCTTGAGGAATAGTGCGAGGGAAGCCATCTAATAGGAAACCTTTCTCACAGTCAGGCTTGGCGATACGCTCTTTAACTAGACCTATGATGATTTCATCAGAAACTAGTTGACCAGCATCCATCACTTTTTTTGCCTCTAAACCTAGCGGTGTGCCTTCGCTGATAGCAGCGCGAAGCATATCGCCTGTAGAGATTTGAGGGATACCAAATTTTTCCATAAGAAATTGAGCTTGAGTGCCTTTACCAGCACCAGGCGCGCCTAAAAGGATAATGCGCATATTATGTTCCTCGATTCTGAGTTTACTGTATTTTAATTGGTTGGAATTTTTTCATATTGCGCCTTGATACTCAAGTCACTTATACCAATTGATTAGAGGTTTTGTACCCTATCTCGAATGTACATGAACATAATCAACTTATTGTGCAAAAACCATGCTCCAAATTCGCAGGTTTATAAAACTGCATTTTCAGTTAAGCGCTCAAGAGGATCACTACGCATAAAAAAGCCCTGCAAACTTGCAGGGCTTTATTTTAAACTTAGTTGCAATTATAAGAATGCACCAAGTGCTTTAACTTGGTCGATCATACGATTTGAGAAGCCCCACTCGTTATCATACCAAGCCATCACTTTAACAAGTTTACCCTCTGCTTTAGTTTGCGTTGCATCGAATACTGATGATGCTGGGTTATGGTTAAAGTCGATTGATACAAGTGGCAATGTGTTGTATTCAAGCACACCCGCCATCGCACCTTCTGCAGCAGCTTTTACAATTTCGTTTACTTCTTCAGTCGTAGTTTCGCGCTTAGCAACAAAAGTTAAATCAACCAAAGAAACATTCACAGTAGGGACACGAACCGCCATACCATCAAGTTTACCAGCAAGCTCAGGCAATACTAAACCAACTGCTTTTGCAGCACCCGTTTTGGTCGGGATCATAGACTGTGTTGCACTACGAGCACGGTATAAGTCTTTGTGGTACACATCACATAGGTTTTGGTCATTTGTAAATGCATGAATTGTAGTCATGCTGCCCTGCTCGATGCCAATGACATCGTTCAATGCTTTTGCAACTGGCGCAAGACAGTTAGTTGTACATGATGCATTTGAGATAATATTGCTGTTTTCGTTTAACACATCACTATTAACGCCGTGAACTACTGTCGCATCTAAATCCGTACCTGGCGCTGAAACGATAACTTTCTTTGCGCCCGCTTCGATGTGCTTAGCAGCAGCCTCTCGAGATGTGAAAATACCAGTACATTCTAGTACGATATCAACATTTAATGCCTTCCAAGGAAGGTTTGCAGGATCTCGCTCTTGAGTTAGCGTAATTTCATCATTACCGATAACTAAAGTATTACCAGCAAGTGTCAACTTTTCATTGAAACGACCATGTACAGAATCGAATTGAGTTAAGTGGGCATTTGTTTCTGCTGGCGCCAGGTCGTTGATAGCAACAATCTTGATTTGGTCATTTTGACCTGATTCGTAAAGTGCGCGTAGTACGTTGCGACCGATGCGGCCATAGCCATTAATTGCGATGTTGATCATGATTACATTCCCCTAATTATTTAACTTCACTTGCTTGTTTTGCAAGCGCTTCGATGGCTTGCCAGTCTTTATTTGCAATTAGCGATTTATCCAACATCCAAGTACCGCCAACACAAACTACGTTGTTTAACGCCAAGTATTTAGGCGCGCTTTCAAGTGATATCCCACCTGTTGGGCAAAATGTCACTTGCGGAAGAGGTCCACCAATTGACTTAAGCATAGGTGCACCACCAGCTGCTTCTGCTGGGAAAAACTTTAGAAACTTAAAGCCATGTGACGCTAGTTCCATTGCTTCACTTGGTGTAGCAGCACCTGGTAAAAATGGAATATCACTGCTTTTAGCAAGCTCTAGTAATTCTGAACTCACGCCTGGACTAACCATAAAATCTGCGCCCGCATTAACCGACGCTTCAAAAGAAGCTTTGTCTACAACTGTGCCAGTACCAACATATGCTTCTGGTAATGCTTCTTTGATTTGCTTTACAGCTTCAGCCGCTACAGGTGTTCTCAGAGTCACTTCAAGAGCACGCAATCCACCATTGTATAAAGCACGTGCCAGCGGAATTGCATCTTCTAATTCATCTATAACAATTACCGGTACTACGGGAGCTGCCGATAAGATTTCTTGTATTTTCATATTTACCCCATCCCCAATATTTTTATTCATCGATACCAAAGGCGCTAGCACCCATATCCGCACTACTCACCATATTTCTAAACCCGGTAAATAGCTCTCGGCCTGTACCAAATGTCAGCTCTGGTTGAGTGAGTTCTAATTCGCGATCTGCAAGTTCTTCATCTGAAACATGTAAAATTAAATCACCATTTGGCGCATCTAACGTGATCATGTCGCCTTCGCGGATCTTCGCGATAATACCGCCTTCGACGGCTTCTGGCGCTAGATGAATAGCCGCAGGTACTTTACCTGACGCACCTGACATACGACCGTCTGTGACAATCGCAACTTTATAACCTTGGTCTTGCAAGGTTGCCATTACTGGCGTCAATTTATGTAGTTCAGGCATGCCTTTGGCTTTAGGACCTTGCTCTTTAATCACAGCAATAAAGTCTTGATTTAGTTCGCCATTGGCAAACGCATCTTGAAGAGATGCCTGTGAACTAAATACTTTTGCAGGTGCAGAAACAAACTGGTGTTTCTCGGCAACGGCTGACACTTTAATGACCGCTTTACCCAAATTACCTGTTAATAGCTGCAAGCCACCTTGCTTGTTAAATGGATTCGATACGGGTCTAAGCACATCTTCATCTAAAGAGTTTTCAGGACATGGTACCCACTTAACCTTGCTTGGGCCTTCACTGTTGGTCATGATCACATTGGTATCAACATCTAAAACTGGCTCTTTGGTGTAATCGTCTAGGCCTTCACCAACAATGGTCTTAACATCATTATGCAAATAACCCGCATCGCGCAGTTCACGCATTAAGAAACCCATACCACCAGCTGCTTGGAAGTGGTTTACATCCGCTGAACCATTTGGATAAATTCGAGTTAAAAGAGGCACCACTTCTGACAGCTCTGCCATGTCTTTCCATGTGATCTGTACGCCAGCAGCTTTCGCCATTGCAACTAGGTGTATTGCGTGGTTGGTAGAACCACCTGTCGCGAGTAAACCAACTAGCCCATTGATAACGGTCTTTTCATCAACAATCTCACCAATTGGGTTGGCCGATTTAGTTTCAATTAGTTGTTCAAGCATCATTTTCACAGCACTGGCTGTTAGCCCATCTCGTAACTCAGTGTACGGATTAATGAATGAACTTCCTGGCAAATGAAGACCCATGATCTCCATCAGCATCTGATTTGAATTTGCAGTGCCATAGAAAGTACAAGTGCCCGCACTATGGTATGAAGCACTTTCCGCTTCTAATAGCTCTTCACGACTAACTAGGCCTTGTGCAAAGCTTTGACGGACTCGCGCTTTTTCTTTATTTGGAATACCAGACTCCATTGGGCCGGCTGGTAAAAAGAAAATTGGTAAGTGACCAAAAGAAAGTGAACCTATTAAAAGTCCAGGTACAATCTTGTCGCACACACCTAAACAAAACACACCGTCAAACACATCGTGTGACAACGCAACTGCGGTAGACATCGCGATAACGTCACGTGAAAATAAAGACAGCTCCATACCATCACGACCTTGCGTGACACCGTCACACATCGCAGGTACACCGCCAGCAACCTGTGCTGTCGCATCATACTTTGTCGCTATCTTTTTAATTAAGTCTGGGTATTCGATATAAGGAACATGTGCAGAAAGCATGTCATTGTAAGAGTTGATAATCGCTAGGTTTGGCTGATCGTCAGCTTTTAGTCTTGCCTTATCACTGCTTGAGCAAGCAGCCATTACGTGTGCTAAGTTACCACACCCAAGTCCAGCTCTTACGCGTGTTTGTTTTTTTGCTTCTTGTATACGCTTAAGGTAGGCACTACGAGTTGTCTGGCTGCGTTTAACGACTCTTTCAGTAACTTCTTGAATTCGAGGATGCAACATAATCCGCCTCTCTGCATGTTTAGAGGAAAAAGGCTCAGCACATCTCACATGTACTGAGCAGCTTTGATTTACCCGTTCAAAGGTACGCTGACAGGTTGTCTCTCACCTCAACCTGACACCGGTGTCACTGTATTAACTCACAATCATGACACCGGTGTCAACCTATTGAACATTAAATTTAGATTAAATTAGGTTCATATCTAAATTATGGACAAAAAAAGCCCAATCGCTAGGGATTGGGCTTTTGGCAAGTAGATGTAATTAAAACTGGTTATTTTTCAGCAGTCGACTCTCTAGTAATGAGCTTTGCTTCAAGCACTTTTTGATAAACTTCTGTGGAAGGATCAGATATTTGCAAAATCAATTGCTCAACAGCTTGGCGAGTCATCTCCTCTACCGGCTGCGCAATTGTAGTCAAACCCGGCCAAATATGTCTGGCGATCGGTGCATTATCAAAACCTGCAATGGAAATATCCTCTGGGACTCTTAGCTGCCTTTGCGTTGCAAGCTTCAACACCGCTGCAGCCATGTAATCGTTAGATGCAAAAACCGCAGTTGGCATTGGCTCCAGATCTAAAATCTGTTTTGCACTATCAGCACCCGAGTGATAACTAAAGTTACCCTGTGCGACTAAATCTTCGTTAAATTCAATTCCATGGTTAAGTAACGCATTTTGATACCCACTAAAGCGTTTTTCAGTTGCACTATGGTCTTGGTGACCCTTAATAAAAGCAATTTCTTTGTGACCAAGTGATATCAGGTGCTCAGTAAGTTCATATGCGCCCTGCTCATCATTACTGCGTACAGAAATAGAGGTATCGTCTTCTAAAGCTGATGCAACACGTGCGAACGGGATATTCTGTGTTTTTAAAAAATCTATTAGCTCTTGTGAATCAGAGAATGGCGGCGTCAATACCAAACCATCTAGCCTCGACGTGGTCAGCAATTGATCAACATTATGAATCAGCTCGTCACCTCTTAGCTCGCATGGGTGAATAAGCAAGTTATAGTTGAATTTGTGGCATGCTTCTAAAGCCCCGCTTTGCACCCGAGTTATATAACTCTTACTTGGATTGTCATATAAACACCCAATGATAAAGCTTTTATTGCGCGCCAGTCCGCGCGCAATGGGGTTTGGCTTATAGTCGAGCTCTTTAAAAACTTTGAGTACCTTTTCACGCGTAGCGGGACTAACATTAGGCTCATTATTGAGTACTCTAGAGACCGTTTTCTTCGATACTCCAGCATACTCAGCTACGCTGTTAATGGTTACTTTTTTCATACTTATTCCAATTTATGAAAATTGGTTACGGCTATGCAGACATGCTGCCGCTCCAATTAGAGGAATATTATCCTGCACAACTAGAGTTACTGGAATTTGCCCAGCGTACTGAGACATTATCCCTTTTTCTGTAAACCTTTCAACAAACCTGCTTGAGATCAGCCGTTCAGTCATGCGGGGTAAAATCCCACCGCCAATAAACACGCCACCTAACGCCCCGAAAGTTAACGCAAGATCACCTGCGACACTGCCAATCCAGTCACAAAACTGATTGAGTGTCGCATCACATACTTCACACTCTCCCGCTTTCGCGCTTACCTGTGCAGCATTTAAATCTTCGGCTTGTACACCTTTGACCTGCGCCATTGCTTTGTAAAGCCTCGCAAGCCCTGGGCCAGAAAACACTGTTTCTACTGAAACATGCCCAATGCTTTCTTTTAATACTTGTAATAATTGCCTGTCTAATTCCGTTACTGCTGCCAAGCTAATATGCCCAGCTTCGCAACTCAAGACTGAGCTGCTGTGGATATCGCTAACATGACAAGCTGCACCAAACCCAGTACCAGGTCCCATAACAGCAATGTTTGCACCTTCAGCTGCTTGTCCTGCCTTAATCTGTATATTGTCTTCTTTTTTTAGATAAGGCGCTGCATAAGCAAATGCCGCAAAATCGTTAATCACCGCACATTGCTCAAAACCAAATTGTTTCTGAACATCTTGGGTATTAAAATTCCACCCCAAATTAGTTAAAAATACTTGATGTCCTTTGATAGGTCCTGCAACGGCAAAGCAAGCTCTAGAAGGTTTTGAAATAGTCAGTGAATCGAGGAAAGCTGATAAAGCAGTTTCAAAGGACTGAAACTCTGCACTTGGAAAAGTAAGTTGATGGGCAATTGTAAACTGATTAGAGTCTAAATCGTATCCTGTCACGACGGCAAATCGAGCATTAGTACCACCAATATCGGCAACGATAATCGGCTCGAACGCACGGTCATGACCATTAAAACTATTAAGTGTTGTCTGGCTCATGCTGTTTTTCTCTGTTGTTGCGGTGTTCCAAACACCTATTGGGGCTAGCCCCACTTGTTATCCCAAATCATAATCAGCCGAAACTTTGCACGCTGGCTGAAAAAAGAGCTGCCCTTATTCAGGGCAGCCAAATACGTTTTGACAACAAAATGATAAAACACCGACATTATGACACCGGTGTCAAAGTACATCAATAAAAATTTACACCTTTTATGAAATTGGTTGCAAAAAAAAAATAATCAAAGACAATGTTCAAGACTCAATTAAACTAATTTTGAACATGAAAACAAAAGGTAAAGCAACCTCCTTTGACATTGCACATTTTGCAGGCGTTTCTCAATCAACAGTCTCTAGGGCACTTAGAAATAGCCCGCTTGTAAATGAGGAAACGCGAAAAAAAGTGTGGGAGGTCGCTAAGAAGCTCAATTATAAAGTTGATAAAAATGCCAGTAATTTGCGCACTCAGCAAAGCGCGACCTTGGCTATTTTATTATTTGAAGATCCTACCGGTGACGAATCTCAAATAAATCCTTTCTTTTTAAACATGCTCGGTAGTATCACCAGAGCATGTGCAAAAGAAGGATATGACTTATTGGTTTCTTTCCAATCTATCAGCCAAGATTGGCGTGCTGAATACGAAGACAGTCATCGTGCAGATGGCATCATTTTGCTTGGCTATGGTGATTACATGGATTACCAATCAAGGTTACAAAGCCTGCTATCACAAAATACCAAGTTTGTGTGCTGGGGCGCAAACGTCGAAGGCAGACCCGATTTAACTGTCAGTTGTGACAACTTTGGCGGTGGCCAATTGGCAGCTCAACACTTTATCGAAAAAGGAAGAAAAAACTGCGTTTTTATTGGAGACGCCTCGGAACACAGCCCTGAATTTTTAACCCGATTTAAAGGTTTTCAAGAGACTTTAGAACGCCATGGTATTTCATGCGGTGAGAGACACATTGCGAATGCTATATCGACAGAAGAATCGGGTTATCACGCGACGCATTCACTGTTGGCCAACAATGTAAAATTTGATTCTTTGTTTGCCGCCAGTGATTTAATTGCCATTGGTGCTATCAAAGCATTAAAAGAAGCGGGCTTAAGAATACCAGAAGACGTCAATGTCATTGGCTTTGACAATATTGCTGCATCAAACTATATCACGCCATCTTTAACCACGGTCCAACAAAATACAACACTTGCTGGGCAAATGCTTGTCACTAACCTGCTTTCGTTAATCCGAGGTGAAGATATAACAGACACTTTATTGCCACCCAAATTGATACTTAGGCAGTCAACATCTCAGTAAATTAATTCAACTGAGGTTCGCAAGTCGAAAAAATTTCTTCCCACAATAGTTTATTGGTTTTAACCCAATCCAGTGCTGCTTGTTTAACTGTGCGCCCATGGACATCAACTTGGGCGGACAGAGTTTCAATTTCTTCATTTGTTAAATCAAACCTCTTAACTCCACCAGCTAAGCACGGAAACCGTTCGGCAAAGCGTCGGCTTGAAACCTTTTTCAACCAGCCCGATCTGGGGTTGCCACAATCATATACTAATTCAGAATTAACACCCCAACTGCTATCTTCTTCACACTCTTTAGCGTATTGCGGAAATTCTACAAATTCTCCAGGGTAAACCGCACCAACCCAATTGGGAGTCCAGTTAAATACCAAAATTGCATGTTGCTTCTCTATCGCATATTTAAGCTCTTGCCAAATTTCCTCACCCTCATCAACTTGTTTAACAATAAAATTGAGGTCTAATGCTTTGATCCGTGCCCTGTCTGGCTTTTCCCATGGCCCTGCAACATAAACACCTTTTCCTCTTGAGCCTGCACGTTTGAATAAATCTGCACACGCTCTTAGTGCATGCCAATTTGGTAGCCCAGGGCACATCTCTTTAACATACAAAGGATACCACCAATCTTCTCGCGTCTTGACAGAGTACTCCCCTAAATCAACAATTTTTCCCGAACGATGCAACTGATTAAACTTATCCTCCATAGTGCCTTGCCACACTTCTAATTGCAGATCGGCTCTATTTGTCTTTAATAAAAACCATTGTTCATCTACAGTCACTGTGATCAGTTCTACTTCGTAACCTAGTCGGATAAATATTTGTTCTGCAATATTTGCGAGGATTTTTTGACTCGTCCAATCATTTACGATAATTCGAATAGGTTCCGCCATAGCTTGACTATGAATTAGCAATAAAAAAAACAAAATTTTTTTCATAATCTATATAGTTCCGATAATAGTTGGCGTAGACTTTCACGGATTTAGCTGACTAATGTGTAAATGTAAGCTCTATGGCACTCTCCAGAGGCTGTTTTCACTTCACACTCTTGACGCGTATACTCTTGCCCCTCAAATTCATCAAGCACCGGCCAAAAATCGTTAAGCTTGCTTGATCTGACCAAATAGCCTTCAATCCAATCTCCACCGGCGCTCAATACAATCCCGGGATAACCCATAGCTGCGCCCCAGCCTTGCTCATAAAGTTTACCTTTTACCCAGCCTTTCTGATACGTCGCTTTCAAAGGCTCCAACACGCTTGCATTTTCACGATCTGGCGCTAAAGAGCCATATATAAATAACTTATTGGTACTCTGCTTCACATTCACCTCCACACTACTTCTATCATTAAAATATAGTAATAATTGCAAATTATGGTCCAAAATAAATAGCTATCTAATCGGCAAACTCATGCAAAAGCATCAACATTTGCTAAGCTTTTATTGGGCTCCAAGTTTTGGGCAAAATTCAACTTAAAGTCACTTCCTATGGCTTGATAAGGATCATGTAATAAGTGCAAGTTCATGACTTAACCTTAATGCTCTCACTTTTCATCGCATCAATGACTGGGGCAATTGTATTGAGTGCCATAACAAGGATGAGTCAGACTATTGAGGGTGCGCGATATTGGGCAATTGCACTTGGTATTCTATCTGTTGCTTACCTTTCTCAGTTAACCCTGCAAGAGTTACCCAGAAGTATCATGGTTGTAACCTTTAATACCTGTCTAATTGTCGGGCATGCATTTTGGTTAATTGGGGCTTGGCACTTTGTACATAGTCCACCATCAAAGCAAAAGGTGTTACTTCTGTTCGTCCCCATTTTGGTGGTATCTTTGGTGTTTACGCTCATTATACCGGACCGCTCAATCAGGCTGTTGGTGATTGGAGTTTGGTTGCTTTGCGTTAGAGCAAATTATGCTTGGGTCCTGTGGCAACATGCCAAGCAAGATAAAAACGAATATATCGCTGTAAAAATCACCGTATCTGTTGTGCTTTTAGAGCTGATTTTAAGTTTTCTATATACTCTTTATGGTGCATTCGGTGCATTACCCAGTATCGGAGAGCAGTTTAGTTGGGTTGGCGGTTACACTTGGGTAGTGGCTTTAATTGGAATTGTCGCAGGGATTCCTTTACTCATGTTACTCAGTGCCGGAAGGTTTGTGAGAAAACTCGAATACGCTGCCCATCATGATGAATTAACAGCACTACTCAATCGTCGTGGTCTTACTAAATGCCTTGATAACATCATGCCCCTCTCACAGAGAAAATGTCGCTCCTTAACTGTTATTATGCTAGACATTGATCATTTCAAAAGAATAAATGATACGTTCGGACACCTAACTGGCGACCAAATTCTTGCTCATGTAGGGAGGCAACTGCATGCATCGGTGCGTGCATCAGACCTTGTTACCCGCTGGGGAGGAGAAGAGTTTTGTATCGTTTTGTTCGATACCAATCCTGCCCATGCACTGCAACTGGCCGAAAAAGTAAGGCATGCTTTTACTGACAGCTTAGTGCAAGTCAACAAACAAGTTGGTGAAGTGACCTTGAGTGCAGGCATTGCTAGCACCGAAACTGTTTCAAAAGCAGCCTTCGAAGCGACCCAATTACAAGCGGATAATGCACTCTATCAAGCCAAGCACAATGGCAGAAATCGAAGTGAGCTACACTTAATAGAAGACGTATGATAAGCACAACGGTTATTGCGCTTTTGAATGCGGGTTAAAACTATCCAAACGTTTTAGAAAATAATCCACTTTATCTTCACTCCCATGAGCTTGATATAATTTAACAGCAAGCGCGTAGCAATCTCTAACCTTATTAGTCAACTCTAACTCTGAAAAATGTGCGATTGCCTGCTCAATTGCTATTTGTGCCTGTGCATGCTTATCACGCACTTTCCACAGAGCATTGTTATATACAACAAATGATAATATTTCTATATTTTCAAGCTCACCACGCGCTTTCAGGTTATTCAGCAAGCGCAAATCTCTGTCCATTTCTTCCCACAGTACTATACTGTCGCTTGAGTACATTACACCTAACCAGCGATAGTAAATGCTGCGTTCATTATCATCTTTATATGCCTCGCTTAGCGCCAAAGCAGAGGCTGATGCCTCTTTAAAGTGACCTTTTGCATGTGCCAGCTTTGCTTCTAACGCTCTTATGGGGAGTTCTAATTCAGCACCTTCATATTTATGCAGTGCTTGAGCCTCAGCAATGAGCTTTAAAGCAGGTTCAAATCGACTTTGATTTATATAAATCGTTGCCTTCTTGAGTTGCAAAACCCCCATCAACTTTAAATCATTCCGTAAGTGAGCATATTTAAGGCCCGTGTTATAATTACTTAAAGCAAGATCAAGCTTTTCCTCTTGCCTTTTCCTATCTCCTCGCGCCATCCAAGTATTTGCCAAATCTAAATATTTTGTCACGCGATATTGCTTTTCAGGGGCGCTTGAGCAGCTTATATTTATCAACACAAACACTATTACCAATACCAAACCTCTAATCATGCATCTCTATCCCTGTGGTTTGCGGTTGTTTTTCAATACCATCTTTCAAAATGGGGTGATTATTAAGCGCTTGTAAGGTTTTATCCATTTTATCTAATACTTGCTGCATGCTATGTATTGCAATGGCAAATTGCTCTCGTTCGCTGTGCACTTCTTTAAGCATGGTTTGCATCACTGTGAGGCTTTCATTAAGGTTATTCAGTACAATCGGCAATTGACCTTCTGTGATATCACCGACAATCTGAGCTGGATATGCATAGTTACTTAAAGTAGTGCCAGCTTGTCCCATTAGGCGCTCGGTCGTTAACAGTGTGGTATTAATTTGGGCTAATACTTTTGGCATTTGTTCAAGTACCTGCTGACTTTGAGCCAACGTCCGCTCGGCATCTGGCAGTAAATCACTGCTTCTGACCTCCTCACTCACCACCATCAAATTATCGCTAATCTTAGCCACACGATCTAAGACTCTAAATATCGCTCCAGCCTCAGGGTTGTCTTCTTTTTGAAAATTCTGTAAAAGTTGATTAATACTGGCGAGTATGCTCTCAATATCATCGCCTTTTTGAGCAATAGCCCCCTGCTCCACATAACTTTTACCTAGCTCACTGTTAATATGTGGAATAAAACTATTTGGTGCCAATTGCACATAGCTATCAACATGTTTTTTATTAGGTAAAATCAGCTCAAAGGTCGTTACATCATCAAAAATTGGATGCTGCTCGCCGGCTAATACCGCATACTCGACAACCTTGCTTTGGTATTCCTGAAATATCCATAAATCAACCTCTATCAAATTGGTGTCGTGATTCAACCTAAATCCATCTATTCGCCCTACTTTTAACCCTTTGAAGTAAATAGCTGGCAGCGCACTCAACCCACTCGCGTCTTGAAGCACAGTTTTATAATACGTTTTATCTGCAAAGGTATGATTGTTTACCAGGATCATTGAGGTCAGTGTCAACAACATCAAAATACCCGCAATGCCAAAAACCAGTACGATATTATTTGTCTTATTTACACTGTGTTGCATGCTCTAACACTCCGACAAACAGAACAGTTCGTTAAGCTCTAACTGCTCATCCGCCAAATTACTGATCACCTCTTTTCGATTTGAACATAAAACTAATGTTGTACCTTGATCTTTAAGTTTCAGTAAAAGTTTCAACACATAATGGCTCCATTGCTCATCAATTTCCGTCATGGGTGCATCCCATATCACTGCTCTAGGCTTCAACAACAGTGCGCGGGCAAGACCCGCCAAAGATGCCTGACCAGATGAAAGCATCTCGGTCCGCTGTGGCAAATATTGCCTCAAAGCAAACTCCTCTGCTAGGGCATTTATACGGTTGTATTTCTCCTTTTTATCTAACTCTTTGCAGTGGCGATTTAATGGCAGCAAAAAGTTCTCTTCTAGGGTTAAATTTGAAATAAGCCCTGATAATTGAAATACCACGCCTAAGTCTTTTCGAAAGTCAGCATATTTTTGCGCATTCATTTGATGCACATTGCAGCCATCAATCAGTACTTCCCCTCCATCAGGTCTGATGATGTCACTGGCAATGCTAAAAAATAAGGTCTTCCCACAACCTGAGCGTCCAGACACAACTAAACACTCACCACTGTTTACATGGGCGTTTATATCACTAAATATGACCCTGCTTTTCACACTGTGGGAGATATTTTTAAACTCAATCTGCATCACTATCGGCCTGTAATTATCACGTAGAGCAAAGTCAGTGAAACATGAATTAAGCAAATTGAAATAAGCCCTCTGCCAACCGCCTTTATGTTTCGTTGCGGCACTTCAGTGATAGCACGGTTCACTGTTAACCCGTGATAACTGGCTATTAAGCTAATGAACAGACCTGATAATGCGACTTTCAAGAGCATGATAACTATATCAAACCAATGTAATTCACTAACTAGTTTCGCGAAAAATGTACTTACGGGGATTGATTGAAATGCGTTACTGACTAAATAACCGCCAAAAATACCACACGCTACAAAGTAGCTCATGAGCAGGATCAGGGATATAACCATGCCCAGTACACGAGGCGCTACAAGATAAGAAATAGGCGAGACGCCCATCGCCACTAATGCATCAATTTCTTTGCTGACAACCATATTGCCAAGCTCGGTAGTGATTGCGGTCCCTGAACGAGCTAATACGATAAAACACACTATAAATGGTCCCAAGTCGCGCACTATGGTAGAAATCAAGATATCGTAAATCCAATTGCCTTGGCCTATCGCGGCTAACAGCGGATATCCTTGTACAATAATCAGCGCCCCAATCAACATGGCTATTAATACCACTAACCCGAGAGCTTCTACTCCCGTAAAGCGAACCTGTCTAACAAGCACATCAACACTTATAGATCGATTACGATGAAAGAAGATAAAATCTGAGATAACGTAGGCAGAAAAAGGCAAAAATCCATATGCAATCATAACTGTACCTCGCTATCAAAGTTCAGTAGATCAGGCATCAATGGTCGTCTTTGTATGGGCTCATAAATTAAGATTAGCAGAACAACTTAGTTAGTGGCCGTGATTTCAATAATTTTCTTTTTAGGGAAACAACTGTTAAAGGGAAGGTTTTCAGTTCGCGCTTATTGATAATTTATCCATTGCCCGCATAGTAATAATAGTGAATTAACGACTTTTCCAAATATGATAAAATGGTGATATGTGAATTATCTAGCCCACTTATTTCTCGCGCAAAATAATGCAGAATCTTATCATGGTAACTTGCTTGGTGACTTCCAAAAAGGTTTAGACACAGAAAACCTATCTCTAAAAACAAAAAGAGCGCTAGCCAATCATATATTGGTAGACAAATTCACTGACTCTCACCCACAAGTTAAGCAATCGAAAGCATTATTTACAGCCAAACGTAGGCGCTTTTCAGGTATTGCAATTGATGTTTTGTACGACCATTTATTGATTAAACATTGGGGTCAGTTTAGCGATTGTCATTTTGAAGAGTTCAAAAATAATAGTTATCTGCTTCTTAGTCAAAAGCTGCCCATCATGCACCCGCCTATGCAAAAGGTCATAAAAAATGTCATTACGCACGATTGGTTTACCCAGTACAGCTCATTTACTGGTACTGCTCAAGCGCTTGATAATATTGCAAACAGGATACGGTTTAAAAATGGATTTCATGGCATAGGCATCGAGATTTCTGACCACTTTGAACTACTTGAGCAGTCTTTTTTAATTTTTTTTCCTGAGCTTATTGAGCATATCCATTACCACGGTCCTGAAAAGCAATATGGCTCAAATAATTAACACTCGCTTTGCTGTTTACAACTTCTGCATTGTTTGAAATTATGGTTTTAAACTCACCAACATTGAAAACAATAATAATGAATTTAAACCAAGTGACTCTACCCGTTACCGACATGCCAAAAGCAGTAAGCTTTTATCAACTGCTAGGCTTCACATTAATTGTAGATACACCACATTACGCTAGATTTGAGTGTCCAAAAGGCACAAGCTCTTTTTCGCTCTCTCTTGAAGATGAAAAGTTTAACAACGGCGCTGTGATATATTTTGAACACCCTGAATTAGAGCTGTGGGTAGCGGAGCTTGTAGATAAAGGCGTTGAGTTTAAACAACTACCTACAATGGAGAAGTACCTTTGGAAAGAAGCCATATTGTTAGACCCGTCTAACAATAAAATTAAGCTCTATTGGGCTGGAGAAAACCGTTTAAATCCACCTTGGCGTGTTACCTAATTACCCTTAAGATTTGTTATATCCGGGGATTTTATCTATTTCTATCTCATCTATTTGCTCTGGTTTCAAATATTGCCTAGCATACTCTAAGTACACACCAGAGCTGACAAATACATCAAATAAGTCAGGGTCAATATGGTCTCCCAATTTCATTTTCCCCATAATAAACAAGCACTCGCTCAATGGCTTTGCATCTTTGTAGGGCCTATCTGCCGCAGTTAATGCCTCAAAAATATCAGCAATAGCCATGATCCGTGCAGGGACCGACATCTGATCTCTGGTAAGACCTTTTGGGTAACCTGTGCCATCCATTTTTTCATGGTGGCCACCAGCAAACTCAGGCACGCGTTTTAAATGTTTTGGAAAAGGTAATGCTTCGAGCATCTCAAGCGTAATATCCATATGCTTATTAATAACAACTCGTTCTTCAGCTGTTAAGGTGCCTCTGGGTATACTCAAGTTATACACTTCTTCTTTTGATAGAAGGGACTGCTCAAAGCCAGCAATTGAAACCTGATAGCTATCTGCCAAGTTTTGTACTCGTTGCTGATCGGCTTCTTTCATAAATTCACCGCCAATGTTTGCTCGAGATAAAAACTCACTCTCATCATCTAACGCTTGCAACGCACGTTGTAATTCTTCTTTCAAGCTATTTGCTTTTTGTTGCTGATCAAGCATCTCCGCTTTAATGATTTGCTTTGTGTAATCAAGTTCCAAATCCCGTTTAGCTATTTCAATTTTTGCGATTACCAATTCGATACGATCATACACTGAGTGCAATTTAGTGGCTTTATCCATGACGTATTCTGGAATAGCAATTTTCCCGCAGTCATGGAGCCACCCTGCGAGTGATAATTCATGCCTATCTGCTGCGGTCATTTTAAATTCAGCCATTGGCCCTGATTGCGCATCATGCACCGCATCTGCAATCATCATGGTTAACTCGGGTACTCGTCGACAATGACCTCCTGTGTAAGGTGATTTTTCATCTATCGCTTTTGCTATTAAACGTGTAAATGCCTGAAAGAGTGTTTCCATATCATCAATTAATTGCCTGTTAGTCAAAGCAACGGCCGCTAATGAACTCATGGAACAGATCAATTCAACTAAATCTGAAGAAAACCTAACCACTTTATCTTTACTGCGAGGGTTTATCAGTTGCAATACGCCATTTAAATCACGCTCATGATTCGCCATGGGAACCGTCAATACAGACTGGGTGTGATAGCCTGTTTTTTTATCCATCGCTCTGGCTGCAGATAAATCATAATCTGTACAGTCATAAACATCGTCAATGCGGATAACATCTTTTTTAGCTGCAGCAAGTGCCACCAATGCGCTTTCATTTGGGGAGCCATTTTCTAAATATATTGGAATCGCGGGAAATGGTATCTCTTTACCAGATGTCCCTCCCATATGTAAGCCAAGCGGCTCATTAATCAGCGTGGCAAATTTAAGTTGTGCATCTTCTGAGACAGAGTAAATTGTTCCACCCTCTGCATTACTCAGTGCGATTGCAGACTCCAAAATATGCTCTAATAACCTGTCGGTATCATGCTCTGACGACAACTCAATCGCTAATTTAAGCAGATGCTTTAATGCAACCTGACTCTCTATGATGTCTTCTTCAGCTACTGTGCTACGAATTGACAGATCCATGGCCCTATACACCCATACTATTTTGACTTGTGCGTATAACTTCCATCCCAGTTTTCACTCGGTGGATTTGACTGCATCTCACGCACTCTCTCACAAAGAAGCTGATAAATCTTTCTTTGCGGTTGTAACTCTATTAGTTTAGTAAAAGCTGACAAAGCTTCCTGCCAAGATTGCGATAAATACAACTGCCAAGCTTCTTCATGCTGTTTTAATTCATCAAACTGTGCCTGAGTCACCGCATTTTTTAACGCGATTGGCTCAAAAATGGTTACTGCAAGGCTTTTCCCTTTTACTTTTACTTTATCTATCGGTCTAAAAATAATATTTGGGCACTGCTCATAGGTCATTTCACTCACAAGCACACCTACCCCGTAAAACTTGGTTAATCCTTCAAGACGAGAACCCAAATTAACGGCGTCACCAAGCACAGTATAAGCTCGTCGGTACTCAGAGCCCATGTCGCCTACATTCATATCACCAGTATTTAATCCAATACCGATCGCAAAAGGCGGGAAATCTTGCTCGATCATTTGTGCTTGCAAATCCTCTACCTGCTGCTGCATTTGCATGGCGCATTTAACAGCGAGTTCAGGGTGCTGTTCAACCAGCAATGGTGCATTCCAAAATGCCATTACCATGTCCCCGACGTATTTGTCTATCGTGCCTTGATATTCAAATATGATCTTAGTTATTGGGGAAAAATACTGATTCAGATAAGCTTTTAGCCTTCCCGCGTCCAGTGACTCGGAAATACTGGTAAATTCACGTATGTCTGCGAACAAGACCGTCATTTCACGCTTTTCGCCTTCCATAGAGGCTTGATCTGGTTGCTCAAGCATGGAAGCGATATGTGCAGGTGGAACATATTGATCAAATATCGACTTTATCTGTACACGCTCTTTATGTTCTTTCACAAAGCCAAGGCTACCTAGTACGGTAGTTTGCGAAATAATCAGGCCAAGCGTTGCAACTTGGGGGAAGTCTAATCGCCAAACAACCCAAGCATAAAAACTAAAGAAGATAAAACAGCAGGTGATAACTCCTGCAAATAATGTCATGCCAAGTACGCCTAGCAACGGTAACACAATCGAGGTGACTAAACCTAAACTGATCAGTAATACAACTACAGCACCATCTATCCAATCAGGCCTTGAAGGCAGCAGCTCAGGAAAAACTAATCCTTCTAATACGTTTGCATGTACTTCAACACCCGGATATTGAACGCCCACTGGTGTGGTACGAAGATCCGCATGACCAACGGCTGATGTACCCACAAATACGATGGCTTGGTCAAATAGCGTTTTATCTACCTCACCATTAATTACATCAATAGCTGAAACATAAGGAAAGCTGAACGCAGGTCCTCGAAAAGGAATAGCTACACGGCCATAGTCATCAGTTGGGATTAACGTTGTGCCTAACTTTATCCCTTGCACACTGTGCCCTTCACCAAATGGTTTAGCAACAATCTCGACAGTATCTGCCAAGGTATACAACCTTGCTGCTTCTAAAGCCAATGCTGGGTAAGCGTTTTCGTTGTGTTTAATCATCAACATAGAATAACGTACAAAACCGTCACCATCAGGCGCACTATTTATGAACCCTGTTCCTGGGCTATTTTGCTGCAACACTTTTACATTCGCCACATGTCCAGCAAAATCAGGGATTGGAAGGTTTATGGGGGTTATTTCACTGGCGAAAATGGGAGCAGGTAGCTTCCCTACTAAAATATCTTGTTGATGTTCAAACAACATTCCCAAAACGGTATCTGTGGCATCGAGTGTTTTTGAAAAAGCGATGTCTGCGTCAATTTCAGGCGCAATTGACCGTAATTTACTGGTAGTATCTTGATCTAACTCGCTTAAGTGATTGGCAACTTGATTCGCTGGGTTAAGCTCTGGCTCGGAAAACAGAACATCATATGCAACAACAGATACGCCTGCAGCAACAAGTTGGTCTTGTAGCTTTGCCATTACGTGACGACTCCAAGGGAAACGACCAATCTCAATCAAGCTTTGCTCGTCGATGTCAACGATCACGATAGGTAAAAATGACCTTTGCTGCCAAGAAAGGGTTTCTTTTAGGCGCACATCATATGCCAGTCCTTCAAAGCGCTTTAAAACTTGTCCATAAGGCGCTGCGGGAGACAAAGCAAGTAGATGAAGTAATATAAATAAAAACGTAATAATAAAACCAGCAGCCCATTGAAGTCTATATAGCTTAAAATGCTTAGCTAGCTTCATTAAATTATCAGCCCCTCATGGGCGATAATGGTTTTAAAATCGTAGCCCTGCTTGCCAATGTCTTGTGCTATTTGGTCCAGGTCATCATCTGTTCTTGCAGGGTCATGACTAATAAGAACTAAGTTTTTAACCTTGCCTTGTACCGCTAAATCTAAAGCATCTTTAATCTGCGAATGCCCCCATCCCATCTTTAAAGGGTAATCACTAGGAATAAACTGCCCATCATGAATCAAATAGTCAACGCCATCGACGAATTCAACCCACTTGTCAAAACTCGTCACCGGATCATTTGGAGGATACAGCTCGTTATCAATTGCATAAACTATTTTTAGCCCATCAACCGTTAAGCGATATGCACTACCGCCACCAGGGTGATTCATCGCCATACGCTCAATATTAATATCATGATAGTGCCAAGTATCATTTTGCTGCTGAACAACTTTCACCGTTGACGGCAAATCATCATATTGTACAGGGAAATAGCTGCCATCCATTTGTCGCAAAATCGCATCAGGCGCCTGAGTATCAGTTACACCAGGAATGATTGTGATGTTTTTATTTGGCATATACGCAGGCACAAAAAACGGAAAGCCTTGGATATGATCCCAATGGTTATGGCTAAGAAGAATATAAATATCCCGCTTATCTTTCATTAACTCGTCACCAAGGAGTCTTATACCGGTTCCAGAGTCTAAGACAATGTGTGTATTGCTTTGACTTTGCAGTGATACACACACCGTATTGCCACCATATTTGACTGTATTTGGTCCCGGTGTGGGGATAGAGCCCCGCACACCGTAGAATTTTAACTGCATCCTATATCAACCTCGCTAGTCAGCTATTTCAATGATACCCGCTTGCAACACAATGACCTTAGGCTCATCCTGTTGTAAAACAAGTACAAAACTATCTCCATTATTCAAACTAATAGCAGAGGAAAGCTGCCCTGTCATGGACACCGAGAAATTTTGATAACCAACAGAGTTAAACGTGGTATCGAAAGTACCTGCATCATCAGCTAATTTAACCCGAGCAATGTAAATACCTTGACCACTTGACTCTTGTAAGAATAACATCAACTCGCCTGTACTTTGGACCCAGCCTTGCTTAACCACAACTGCGGTTGTGCCTAACTGGTCAAACATCAATGCACCGCCCGTACCAAATGTGCTGTCAATTGAGCCGTCGCTATTGACTCTCATCACAAAGTTCTTACTTCCACCGGTACCGAAGATCACAAACCGCCCTTCAGAATCAACTAAAGATCCAGTAAGTGAAATCGACTCTCCTGAAGATAAGCCGATATCTAATTCCGCTACGCCGTTAGTGCCAAAAGTTGTATCTAATGCTCCAGTAACAGTCGCTTTGGCAAGAATAATTCGTGGTTCAGGGAATACTTGCTCATCAGTACCTATCCCAACAAGAAATGTCGAGACTGGATGAACAAAATCAATACTCCTTGCAGAAGTATTACAAGCAGGTTCTCCTGGTACTGGGTACTGAAACGCATTAGACAGTACACCAGAGCTGGTGAAGACAAAGCCATAGCTTTGATTTATACAGCCATCAAATACTTTTGCAAACGCAAGAAATCCGCCTGTCGCAAGCCCATATAGCCGCTTAACTGTAATTGACTCGCCTGAATAAGTGCTCGCGGCAATTTGCACAATCCCCTGATTTAACCCCTCTGCAAATGTCATATCTTGTATCTTGCCATTCGCAAAACTAGCAATATAAGCATCAGTAGTAGAAGTAACTCCTTGGAATGCCATTAATATATTGCCAGAAGTTAACTGAGCGGACGCAGTTGCAACAGCATTGATACCCGTAGAAACCTGCGATATCCCCAGATTACCAAAATCTGAGCTTCCTTTACCCGTAGCATCCAATTTATAGATATATGGCACATCATTATCATGCGATGTTTTGGCATCGCCAGCTAGGAAGAACCTGTCACTTTGCAATGAAGAGGTAAAACCAAACTCAAATCGCTCATCAGCATCCCCAACCGTATTACTAACCTCTCCACCACTACCAAATGCGGAGTTAAGGACACCTGATAAAGTGAATTCACCAAACCAATATGATCTAAAGAAATTGTTTCCGATTAAGTTATATTTATAACCAGGAAGCAACAGCCCTTGTGCAGTGCGGATCATGCCACCAGGCGTTAACCCTAAAGAATTAAACACTGTTGGCCCACCTAAATCTGGCACCCAGCCACTATCTGCGACTCCCTCATGAGACACTCTAAAGATTTGTGCAACGCTGTAAGAACTTGTTGATTGCCCTCTACCAACACCAATGTAATAGTGAGTCTCATCTGCAAACAGACCTTTTCCAGAAGCATGCCAAGCACTTAAATCTAAACCACTAATGTTTGTCGAAGGTAATTCATTAAATTCATAAACTTTAAAACCGTTTGTATCAAAACCGGTATCAAGCGCCCCATTGCTAGCCAAACGCATTACAAAAGTAGATTTAAAAGTCCCGCTTGGTAAATAAGTATCGCCTGTCACCAATAGCTTGTTGTCTGACAATAGGACTACATCATTAACTCTGTCGTCAAACGATGAAGATGTTAAATCAAGCTGCAACATGCCCGAGGCACCAAAGGATGTATCTAAATTCAAACTTGCACTGTCAATACGTGCCATTAGTATATCTTTATTACCTGCTTCAGAAGTTGTTTCACCGTACATCAATATGGTGTTATTAGACTCAGTTGCACCATTGGCAAACTGAGAAGAGTTTGGTGCAATATCTAGAGACCCCGTTACCCCTCCAGTATTATCAATACGACGTATCATAATTGTCGTTTGTGATCCAACGGTCACGTTCGAAACCACAGTGACAACTTGTGAATCATCTACAAATATGGCCACAGGCTCTACACTTGCTCCAGATGTTAATGGCAACTGAGTGTACCCAGAGCCAGCACCATAGCTGGTATCATGATTACCATCCGATGACAATCTGAATAGGAGCAGCTCCTTAGTCGTGCCAAAGTCGGCATAACCCGCAACATAAATCCTATTTTCACTGTCAATAGCCACCGAACTCGCAACAATATTTTGCGGCTGTCCTGCTACTTCAATGCCAAAATAACTCGTAAAGACACCGTTAGTTGCGAATGTTCTATCAAAGTGTCCATCAGCATTTAACTTGCTCACAGCGGCTCGGTGTATGTTTCGACTGATGCTCGCTTCAAATTGACCCACACCACCTACTGTTAGCAATTTGCCATCTGAAAGTAAAATAGTTTGACCATACTCATGATACTCTTTGCTTGCCCTTAAACGAACAACCTGCTCACCATCGGTACCAAATGAAGTAAGCTTATTCGCGACAAAGCTTTGCACCGCCACACTGACATTAATAGTAATTTGCGCACTGGTACATAAAGGAGGGGAAATATCGTCACACACTTCAACGGTTAAGCTATATACCGCCTCACCATTACTCACTATTTGAGTTGCATTGGCAACAGTAACATGTCCATTCGCTGCTACTGAGAATAAACTGACGTTCGTGCCACTCAATGCATAACTAATTCCATCACCATCAGGGTCGACAGCTGCAATTTGAAGCACAAAGTCACCATTTGACACATTTGTGTCTATATTTGCAGAGTTGGGCGAAACCGTAGGTGGGTAATTTCTAGGTAATACTGTAATGGTGACTGTAGCAACATTGGAAGTTTCACCTAAGTTATTCATAACTTGATAAGTAAAGCTATCAGTACCAACAAAGTTATTCACTGGAATGTAACTTATATAGCCTGTAGATGTATCAATAAAAGTGGAACCATGCTCTACAGCATTGATTATTTCAATACTAGATAAATTTAACGTCTGTCCTTTGGCATCATCATTACTCAACACATCAATCATAACGGACGTGTTCTTATCAAGTGACGCTGTATCTGCACTCGCTACTGGCGTAGTATCTGGCTCAACAATATTAATAGAAACAAGTGCGATATTAGAGAGTGCACCATCATCATCTCTTACTCGGTATGAGAAGCTATCCGTGCCAACCGCTGTCCCAGTATGCACATACAAAATC
The DNA here is from genome assembly GCF_030125375.1 of Pseudoalteromonas umbrosa. Taxonomy (GTDB): domain Bacteria; phylum Pseudomonadota; class Gammaproteobacteria; order Enterobacterales; family Alteromonadaceae; genus Pseudoalteromonas; species Pseudoalteromonas umbrosa. The sequence continues at coordinate 1,365,288 of NZ_JASJUU010000001.1, forward strand.
TCTCCGGTAGATTCAACATTAACAGTGCCTTTACTAGGGTTTGCGACTACCTCTACAGTACTACCATCAATCATGCCATCTGCATCCGTGTCATTATCCAGCACAACTACCACAACCGATGCACCAATTTCCACCTGTGCACTGTCTCCATTTGCAACAGGGGCCTGATTTACAGCTTGTACCGTCACAGTAACCGACGCAATATTAGAAACTAGGCCTTCATTGTCTTGAACTCGATATTGGAATGAATCTGTGCCTGAGAACCCTGAACTTGGCGTGTAGACCAAAATGCCGTCGCTTGAATTAAGGCTCACTTGCCCATTTTCTGGGTTTGTCGTGATTTCAATAGAACTAAACACTAACGAGCCATCTGAGTCAGAGTCGTTGGAAAGCACATCAATATCTACAGGTATATCTTGAGAAGTGCTGGCAGTGTCATTTACAGCCATGGGGGCTGTGTTCTCTCCCGTAACAAATATTTGTACCTGCGCCTCGTTAGATTTAGCACCTTCATTATCATCTATTGTATAAACAAAATAATCAGGACCTCGGTAATTGGCATCACTCTGATAAATAAATTGCCCATTGCTTGAATCAAACGAAAGATCTCCGTGCATTGGCTGCATCACAATTTCTAATGTAGATAAAACCAGCTCACCATCTTTATCACTATCATTGCTTGTTACATTTAGTACTGTTGGTTGACCCTGTGCAACTTCGATAGAATCATCCACGGCCATAGGTGGATCATTGACACTGATGACATTAATTAAACCAAAAGCATTTGCGCTCAAGCCTGCTTCATTGGTAATGCTATAAATAAAGAAGTCCTGCCCAGAAAAGTCGGCATTAGGGATATATCTAAACCCGCCTTGTTCGGTCAATTCCAAAGTGCCACTCATTGTGGTTGTCTCAATACCAATCGAAACACTATCCAATGCTTGATCAGTGTCATTCTCTAATACGCCGGGTGAGCTAACCGACAAAATAAAATCTTCGCTGGTCTCAAACATGTCATTCACTGCGACGGGCGCAGTGCTAGTGACGCTATCTTGAACAGAAATAAAGACTTCTGCTAGCTGTACCTCACCATCGTTGCTGCGTACGCGGTAAATAAATGAATCCTCGCCGATGAAGTCACTATTTGGTACATAAATAAAGCTACCATCAGAGTTTAGTGTCAAAGCACCATTTTCTACATCACGTTCTGGCTGGGTGTCAATTTGCAGTGCTTGATCCAATAAATGCACATCATTCACAAGTACGCCGCGCCCAGTAACAGCCAACTCAGTGTTTTTTTCAACTACATAACTATTATTAAGCGTAAGTATTGAAACTCTTACCGCTTCTATTTCCAACGTAACAGTCGCCTGAGCCGTTGCGCCTTGTGAATTTCGAATTTGATAAACAAAGCTGTCATTACCAAAAAAGCTATCACTCGGCGTGTATGTAAAGCTCCCGTTTGCAGAAATATCAACAGTCCCATTTGATGGCACTGTAATAAGCTCATTTAGCACTTCAATAGGGCCAAAGCCTAAATCATCATCATTGCTCAAAACATTGCCAGAAATAGACTCAAACTGAAGCCCAGAGAAACTGTCATCTCTTGCAATTGGTGGCGTATTCTCAGTAGCAGGCAACAGGATTGATTCACTAAAAGCACTTTCACCGCTACCATCTATGCCTGTTACCATGACGTAATAGTGCTTTGTGGGCTCCAAACCAGAAAATGACTGAGTGGTCTGTGTCAAAGCAACAAATCGATTGCTAGCAGGAAGTGAATTGATCGTCGCGCGACTGTTTATAGGTTCTTCTGACAAATAAATGTTGTATCTCAGTGCGCTATCAAGTGGCAACCAATTAACCTCTACGGTACCATCATCTTGCCTTTGTGCAGGCTCAACGACGATACTTTGCGGCTGCCAGTTCACCTGCTTAATCGCCACTACACTGAGATTGCCATTCAGATCTTCTACCCACACTTGGAGATTAACAGTGCCACTTTGCTGGCCAAAGTCAAATGGATTGACTCCGGTTTGAGTAAATTTAAAAGGCGAACCACAATTTGCACTGCACAGCTCAATAGCTTGCTCTGCATTATCAAACCCCAAAAGTACTCGAGCAATGCCATCAGGGTCTTCAATATTATCAACAGCAACTGTAATATTTCCGCGTTCAGTAAACGCACCTTGAGGATGGGTGAGATCACCGGTTCCATTTATCATCAGCTCATCAACTATCTGCGTTGCCCCTAATCGAGCATGTCTGAATTTAGGCTGATAAGAAAAATCCACCACGACAGGCGAACTTGAAAAAGTGAGAGAATTTGAAGGTGTTGGCTCTTCAGCCGCCTCGGTAGCGTTATTATTTTGTTGAAGTGGTTTACTATCATCCCCACCACCACAACCAGCAATAGTCGTCGCAAATATAATCGCAACTAAAACTCGTATCAATGCACTTAGGTTCATCATATTTCTCCTAAGGCTGGCCTAATAGAAAATCACCACGAGCAGTCACACTCGTGTTGTCTATTTCTCTTAAATTGAAGTCACCACTCAACTTCTCAAGCCCATCTATAAATCGACTTCGAATCGTCCCGTTAGCCAAGTTATTTCCATGAGAGGCAAAATTAACACCAAGGTCCATACCTTCAGTAGTTATCAAACCATTAAATGCTGCAAACCACTCACCACCCGAATCCTGAAAGGACAAAGCCCCTTGTTCAACAGTTCCTCGATCAAAATTAACTGTCATTTGCATATTTATCGCACTTACAGCGCCTAAACTTGAGTTGGCATTTATGCTTTCAAGTACCGTATAATCTGTACTTCCAGTTCGCTCGGAAATCAACTCACCAATATCTGCGGTCCCCAAGCTATCTAGCTCTTGTTCATTGATGAACTCATTTTGTGATACATCATTAGCTACTTGAGCAAAGCTCCCCTCCAATATGGGAGTTGGCTGTTCAGCCGGGTCTAATTCAGCACTCGCAACCGTAGTACCTTGTTCTTCAGTGTCATTTGACTGTGCAGATGAACTTACTGAAGAAGACAATGAAGAGAGCTCCGAAGGGGGTTTAAGTAATGATGTAACGGAGCCACTCTCACTCACCTTTGCAAAAGAAAAGTCGCCGCCTTTACCCAGTAATACAGGTCCTTCAGCACCTGTTGCACCACTCATATCTAACTCAATCGTACCGTCCCAAACAGCAAGAAATAACTCATTATTTTTCCATTCGACTTCATAGTGCGTGCCACGAATCCCGATACTGCCGACAGGTGTTTTTAGTTTATAATTATTTTTATCACCTTTGATTTCACCTGTAATCGTTCTAAGTCCGCCAGAGATAAGCTCCATCACTACTGAACCACCTTCAGCGCTACCCTGTGAGTACTCTTCAATCTTCAATTGAGTTTGAGCTTTAAGCGCAATAAGTGCGCCGTCCTGCATTCTGAGCTGAGCCTGGCTTGATTCACCAGTATTTACAACATCGACATTATAAATTGGGCTGCGTCTTTTAAGATCTCGTTGTGACGCATTGCTGCTGTCTGTCGCAACCACATCACCACGAGACATAATGGTTTTCCCTGCTTGTTCAGCATGAGCAAAAAATGGCAATACTACCGCTAGAGCCATGGCACTTGATATTGATGTAAAGTTTACAGTCAACTTAAAGTTAGAATTCATAACGGACTCCTGTGAACCATTCTGTTCTATCGTAGCTATATAAGGTAATTGAGCTATGTTTGTCGTAGTAGGAAGCTGACAAGTCAATACTCAACGCTTGACTCCATCTGTATCGCCAATTCAAATTAAGAATCACTAGCTCTTCATTTCTTGTCGACAAGAAAAGTGGGTGATCTGCACGATGTTCAATATCTCTGTATTGCGCTTTAAAGCTCAATAACCCCTTTTCTCCGGTTTTATGGCTTACCGATCCAGAAATAAAGTTATAATCTCGGCCGTAATGCTCACCCTCTTCATACCTTGCAGGCTGCCAGGTGTATCCAATATCCGTCCTCAACAGCCATGACGCTGATGAATATCCTGCAGATCCTTGAATCGTATAAATACGACTATCAAGATTTCGATCTTGAACATTGTTTTGCGAAAAAATAAAGCCGCTCAAAGCAGCGAAATAATGAGTTGATATGTTGTATTGTGTAGACCCATACAAGCCGATATCTTGTTGATAAGTATTGTCATCTAGTGCCAAAACGCCAAACTGGCCACCTGCGGTGAGCGTTAAGTCATCTTTTTTATGCTCATAGCTAAAGCGAATATTGCCTTGGTATCTATCAAACTGTTCAGCATCCTTGTGACGCTGATCTGAATAATTGACGTCCAGTCGCCAGCCTTGATATTGAGTTTGCTGCCAACTACCTCTAAAACGATACTTGAACCGCATAAAGTTATCTGATGTTTTCAAGCTGCTCTGGCCTAGTGTGAGAGGTAACCCGCCAATAACAATTCTGTCATCCAGCGCCCCGCTATTCACATTAGAATCATGGCCTAGTGCAAGCGAGATTGCGTGATTAAATGACTGCTCCAGTTTTTGCGTATTGCGGTCAATTGCTTCTAATGCTTGACTTACCCTATCACGCATTGTCGGACTTAATTGCGCATTTAACAAATCTGAAAAAACGCTACTAGCCTGAGCATAGTTTTTTTGTTTCGCATAGGTTAAACCTAACAAATAATGGCTAGGAATATGATCTGGCCAGCTAACCAGCACTCGCTCTAATGCAAAAATAGCTTCATCATATTTGGCCTGCTCTAAAGCCGCTTGAGCATACAAAAAGTCAAAATTTGGCTCTCCAGCCCACTCGTCAATTGCAGCTTCCGCTTTTTGATATGCTGATTGATAGTCTTTTTCAACTAAGTTAGCGTTAATATCGCTGAGGATTTGTTTCAATTTCTCATCAGATTGAGATGGATTATCCAGTGCTAGACATATTGAACTACTCAAGCTAGCAAGGGTTATAAAAACGTACTGTGCGCATCGAAGTACTAGTGACATAGCTAATCACCTATCATTGGTTATCGTATGTTCATCACTACCTACTCCAAGCAAGACCTCTTTATCTAACCGTCGACCCGCTAACGACCAGAAAACATAAAACATGCCTAGATAGAGATATGCAAAGTATAATCAAGGACGTTAAAAATTCACTTTAGATTTCGGGTACATTTTCGAGGGAAATAGACAATCACAACTTTTTGCAAAGATTCGTGTAGTGCACAAAATCAAGCACACCATTCAGACTCGCATTAATTTCGAAGAAAAAGATAAAAATGGTCAATAAAGCAATATCGCAATTAAAGTCCGATACTAGGTATTCATATCTTATAGCAACCTATAATTTTGTGAATTTAAATGGGGTGAAATTGATGGGCAAAACAAGCTATAACGATGTTTGTTCAGGCTACCCTTGCGAATAGCCTAACTTAAGTGTTTACTCTCTTTGAAAATCATATACAGACCCAAGTTCTAGGATCTGGGTCAACTCATCTAAAGCCGCATAATTTTCTTTCAATAACTGCGGATCGGCCAAATCATATTCACTTAACTGGTCACGATAATGTTTATTTATCCAAATTGATAATGTGCTATAAAGCTGTTCATCCAACAAACAAGCTTGATTTGTGGCTTTAAGTTCAAGCTCAGATAAAACTACACGCAAACGCAAACAAGCTGGTCCGCCCCCATTTTGCATACTTTGCTTCACATCCATATAGATAACATCGTTAACTGGATTACTTGCCTGCTTAAGTGCGCTTAAATAGGTTTCAACTTCATTAATTTTTTGACATTCACTCGGCGCTATCAATGCCATTCCACCATTAGGCAGACTAACCAGTTGACTGTTAAAAATGTAACTCTGTACTGCTTGTTCAACACTCACATCTGTATTTGAGACCTCAATTAAGTGCAAAGGTCGGCTACCTTTATAGGCCTCACGGATTTTCTTGACTGACGTTTGCTGATCATAAAATGCCTGTTCGTGGAATAAAAATACATTCTCATTACCAATCGCTATCACATCATTATGAAATACGCCGGCGTCTATCACATCCGGGTTTTGCTGTATAAAAAGACAGTTTTCAGTTTTAAGCATATGGCTACGTGCGACTGCTTCACTTGCTTGACGAGTCTGTCTAGCAGGAAATTTAGACGGCCTGATATCACTTTGATTGTCCTGTCCGTAGACAAACAAAGCTAAACCTGAGTGATTATACGAGTCAGCCAAACGAGTATGATTTGCAGCTCCTTCATCACCAAAAAGGGGATGCTGAGGTAACGGTTCATGATGCGCAAAATAATCATTATCGCTAAAGACTTGCTTTAAAATACGCGACGTTGTTTCAACTTCTATTGCGCGATGTAATTTGTTGTTTAAATTAGCAGGCGTGAAATGCACCTTCCTGTCTTGCGTATCGCAACTTGGAGACACCGTAGCCGCATTTGCTGTCCACATTGACGACGCCGAATAACATGCTTTGAGTAATTGAGGTTCAAGTTTTGCTGCTTTAGTAATAACATCGCCATCGCTGCCACTAAAGCCCAGTGCTCGCAGTGTTTTTAAATCTGGACGCGCATTAGGTGCTAATACGCCTTGATGCAAGCCCAGTTGCGCCAAAGCGTACATCTTATCTAATCCTTGTAGCGCTGCCTGTTTAGGATTAGAGAATTTTTTCGCATTTGCTTTTGAAGCGACATTTCCATATGACAGGCCTGCGTAATTATGTGATGGCCCGACAAGTCCATCGAAATTAACTTCATAGAAGTTCATTATTGCCCCCTATTGGTGCATTTTGCACAATTTTAGTTAGATACATCTTGTTGATGAGCTCAGATTCACCTACTGATAAGCGAATAAATAGAATTTCAGCTAGTCAAATCTGCTTATTCGCTAGAACATCAAGTTTAGTGCCAAATTGAAATATAGGAGGTAATTGTGGATCCAGTCAGAACATACGCAATATAAAATCCATGAATATCAATTTATTTATATTGACAAAGCGCATTTTATAAGTTGGCTTGCTGCTTATGCAGTTGCCATCCACCTAGTGCGTAGCACAGGCCGATAGTCAAACATATCAAAGAACTCACAATCCAAAAGGTGAATGAGTTTTCGGGAAACAAAGGCATAATAATTGGAAATGCAATCCCACGCCCTATAAACACCAGCGCAACCATAAAGATAACCGTTTTTAAGAAAGGTAATCGACGTATCACGCCAGCACCGGATAACGCAAATAAGCCCCATGTACTTAATGCAGAGACAATCACTAAAGTGGTCAACGTGGGTTCAAGTTTTCCTGCCTCAGCCATCGCAGCCATTCGCTCCCCAGCCCCGAAAAATCGATACCAAGGTGCACCGAATATAATACATCCAAGATGTAAAAAAGCCGCCAAAAAGCTGGAATAAGCAGAAAACAATAAATATTTATTTTTCACACAACACTCAAAGTATAAAAACAGAAAAAGCAATTTATACTAAAAAATAAAACAAATAGATACATTAATCATATTAATTTTATATTAGTCAGACACATTTGATCCGTTTTAAAGATATAACTCATTGATAAGATAAGCTTCGAATTGCGCTAGATACTGAGTATACTATTGAGATGTAAGTAGTATTGAAGGCACAAGCAATGAGACCAGATTGGGATGAATACTTCATTGATTTAGTTGACAGTGTTGGACAAAGAGCCACCTGTGACAGAGGTAAATCAGGCTGTATTATAGTTAAAGATAAAAGAATAATATCAACAGGTTATGTGGGCTCCCCCTCTGGATTGCCACACTGTGATGATGTCGGACACCTGATGAAGCAAGTTACCGATAGCGATGGCACCACAAGACAACACTGCGTGCGAACAATTCACGCCGAGCAAAATGCTATCTGCCAAGCCGCTCGCTATGGCGTGCCACTGGACGGTGCCACCTTGTACTGCACAATGGAGCCATGCCGCGTTTGCGCAATGCTCATCATCAGCTGTGGCATTTCCAAAGTCGTTGCAAAAAAACGTTATCATGCAGCGCAAGAAACCAGAGATATGTTTGAGATGGCAGGAGTTGAGCTAGTTGTCATAGAGCAAGAAATCGCAACTTACGACGACCAGTAACGCATAGATGGAGTGGCTTTTTAATTAACCCACTCCTACTCAACGCTTATTTAAGCCATAGACATCCTATCAAAGACGTCTTTATTAAAGTTTTCCCCAGTTATACCATGACACTTGGCTCTGTCATGATTAATTCTTTTATTTGCTTCTTTCAATTGATTAATAAACTCGTCAATTTGAACATTATAATATTTAAATACTCCCCGAGTTAAAGCAAGATTCACTTCGTTTTTATCGATCTCATCAGATGCACAAAACTGATGTTGAAAGAGTACCTGCGTAGTTATATCTAATGACTTGTTAAATCTAAACACTGCGGCGTTATCAATGGCCTTGACCCGGGTTTGATTGCCAAGTCTCTCCCATCCAACTGCGCAAACAGAGAACGTAAACTCTTCACCAAACTCGTGCACAAGTTCATCTAATGGATCGTGCTCGTTGTTAATAAATGAATTGATATCAAACGCATCAACACTGACCATCCCGTAACGAGATTTATAGCGTAATTGCAAAGTATTCAATAAATAAAAAACTTCACCTGTACTTTGCCAAATAGGCTCGACTACACTTCGTACAATCGGCTTCGTTACATCTGTACCCAATAACTTCAGCATCCACTTTTTCATCAGCATCTCCAATTTGAATAATAACAACTGTAAATGATAACAATTCTTATTGCTATTATTATTTAATGATCATAAGCTAAAAACATGAGTTACCTGATGTGCTCGTAAAACAGCACCCAACAACAACAATCGATGACAAATTTGGAGGTTGAAAATGCGCCTTATCATCGGCATTCGTAACTTTGTCTTAAAACTACTATACAGAGCGGTTCGTCCGCTGATATTCCTGATGGACCCAGAAGATGCTCACTACATGTTTAAACGTGTCGGAGTGATGCTGGGCTCAAACTTTCTAACCCGCTGGCTCACTTCTTTTTTCTTCAACTACGGCCATCGCAGCCTGAAGATTGAAGTTGACGGTATTAAATATAGAAACCCGTTAGGTTTATCCGCAGGCTTTGACAAAGATGGCGAATTAACCAAGATTTACCCATCGATTGGATTTGGCTTGGCTGAACTTGGTTCATTTACAGGTGAAGTTTGTCCAGGAAACCCAGGCAAACGTTTATTTAGAATGGTCAAGTCAAAATCAATTCTCGTTTGGTACGGTCTGAATAACCAAGGTGCTGAGAAAATTTCATCACGATTAAAAGGTGTGAATTTTGGTAAATTAAAAGTAGGGATAAACGCTGCTAAATCGAATATAACGCCGGAGTTTGATCTACAAGATTCTATCGACGACTACACCAAAACAATGGAGCTATTCAAAGATATAGGCGATTACTATACTATCAACATAAGCTGTCCAAATACACAAGATGGCGAACCATTTGTTGATAAAGACAATCTAGATGCATTACTTATCGCAGTAAACAAGCACAGAGTTGATGGCCGCCCTATCTATGTCAAACTCGCTGCAGACATGACTTTAGATGAGATTAACATCATTGTTGATGCTTGCGTTGAACATAAAATGGATGGCGTTGTATTAACCAACCTCGCTAAACCCAAGTTCAACCAAGAATATGTCAAAGAAGAGCTCCCCTTCCACAAAGGTGCCATGAGTGGACTACCGCTTCAGCGTATTTCTACCAACGTAATCAGACACGTTTATAGAAGAACTCGCGGTAAACTCACAATTATTGGTGTAGGTGGTGTATTCACAGCCAAAGACGCCTATGAAAAAATTACTTCTGGCGCAAGCATCTTGCACATGATTTCAACACTCATATTTGACGGACCGCAAAATATTAGCGAGATCAATCGTGGGCTTGTCAAGTTGTTGAAGGCCGATGGCTTTAATTCTATTGAAGAAGCTGTTGGTTCGAGAAACCCGCTGCCCAAGATAAAGGCAGTCAAGGACGAAGACGCTAACAAGGAAGTAAGCTCTGCAGCATAAGTTGCAATCAAAAGTTGATGCTACGAGTGGTGATAACTTTTTTCATTCTCCAAAGTTTATCACCACTATTTTAAACCTGTTTGCTCAGTCTGGTATTGGCGACGCCAAGTTTGAACTATCGGCTAAAAATTGTGCCTTTGGGTGTCCCTCAAGTTGGGTTTCGACTTTATGTGTTTGAGAACGTTCAACATCGATGATAATAATCACATCACCAGCATCGAGGTGCTCGTTGACAAGTAATTGGAAATACTCATCAAATGACTTTCCTGCTAGTTTTACGATGAACATGACAACAAAACCACCAATAATACTTGCTGCTAGAGCTTGTATTAAAAATTTATTTGTTAAGTCAGTAAAAAAATACATGAAAGTCAGTAATGCTAATGCAGTTGCGCCTGCGAGTAAAAAAGCTCTCTTTCTTGCTGACAATATTTGTGTTTTCTCTATCTGAGTTGAGCCGTGTAAATGATGCGTCTTAATACCGCTTTCATCCCGAGATAGTACGTAAAAATGGTGATCATCAATACCTAGTTGATGTACTTCGTCCGAAATCATTTCTGCATCATCCAAGCTATCTGTGGAATAAAATAGTCTTTTCATATCGCACGCTCCAGAATTATTTTTGACGGTGTCAATACGAAGTCTAGACATAAATCGCTCAAAAAACATCTAAATTTGAATTTAGTACGTATTGATGTAGGTCAAGTCAATCTTGAATTTTAGCTGCATTCCCTATAACATTCCCCTCCGAGAGGGGTGTGAATGGAAACAGTTCTCAATTGCATTAATCTCGTTAATTTATTCAGGCAGGTAATGGGGTAATTACCCGCGATATCAAGTAGGTTGAATATGCTGAAAAAGTCCTTGTCATTCGTAATGGTTTTTACGATGGCGTTTCTTCTAACAGGTTGTGAGCTAGCGCTTTTTGACCCTGCGGGTCCAATTGGTGAGCAGGCGAAAGACCTGATTATAATTTCTGTGGCTTTATTACTTATTGTAATAATCCCTGTATTATTTATGTCTATTTACTTCCCGTACAAGTATCGTACTAGCAATAAAAAAGCTGAGTACAAGCCGTCGTGGGAACACTCAACAAAAATCGAACTTGTTGTTTGGATTGTGCCTTGTATGATCATCGCAGCACTTGCATATTTCACATATGTCACGTCTCACACTCTAGACCCGCGTAAGCCGCTAGGTAAAGACAAAGACACATTGACTATTCAAGTAGTGGCAATGGACTGGAAATGGCTATTCATCTATCCAGAGCAGCAAATTGCAACCGTCAACGAAATCTCAATCCCAGTAAATACGCCGGTAGAGTTCCTAATCACTTCAGACACAGTGATGAACTCATTCTTCATTCCGCGTTTGGGTAGCCAGATTTATGCGATGGCTGGTATGGAAAATAGACTTAACCTGATGGCATCTAAAGAAGGTACCTTCCGCGGTATGTCTGCCAACTACAGTGGTTTTGGTTTCTCAGGCATGAAGTTCAAAACTCACTCTGTAGATCAAGCTGGCTTCGATGCTTGGGTTAATAAAGTAAAAGCATCAGAGTATGTGCTAGACGAACCTACTTACAAAGCGCTTAGCGAGAAATCAAAAGACCATCCTGTAGTTTACTACTCGGATGTCGACCCTCTGCACTTTAAGAAAACCATAGAGAAATACACTGGGGTTCAAAATGGCAAGTAAAGCTACCATAATCACAGATCCGGATCCGCTCACGGGTAAACTGACCTGGGATTCTATTCCTGTTCATGACCCTGTTATTTTGCCAGTAATGATCTGTGCAATACTTGGCGGTATCTTCCTATTCGCACTTATTACCAAAATGGGTAAGTGGAAATACCTTTGGGAAGAATGGTTCACTTCAGTGGATCACAAAAAAATAGGTATTATGTACATCATCGCAGCGATTGTGATGCTGATCCGTGGTTTCGCGGATGCAATTATGATGCGTACTCACCAAGCGTTAGCAACCGCTGACAGCGTGGGAGCGGGTTATCTACCTCCAGAACACTATGACCAGATCTTTACTGCTCACGGTGTAATCATGATTTTCTTCGTAGCCATGCCTTTAGTTGTTGGCTTGATGAACATTGTTGTACCTCTACAAATCGGTGCGCGTGACGTTGCATTCCCATTCCTGAACTCTTTGAGCTTCTGGTTATTCGTGGTAGGTGCATTACTAGTTAACATTTCACTATTCGTTGGTGAGTTTGCTGCAACTGGTTGGTTAGCATATCCGCCGTTATCAGGTATTGAATACAGTCCCTGGGTCGGGGTCGATTATTGGCTCTGGGCACTTCAGATCTCAGGTATTGGTACTCTACTAACGGGTGTTAACTTCTTCGTTACTATCATCAGAATGCGTGCGCCTGGCATGAAGCTTATGCAAATGCCTGTATTCACATGGACTTCTCTGTGTGCAAACGTACTAATCATTTTGTCGTTCCCTATCCTTACTGTAACTATCACGCTTCTAACGCTAGATAGATACCTAGGTACAAACTTCTTCACTAATGACCTTGGTGGTAACCAAATGATGTATGTAAACCTCATTTGGGCATGGGGTCACCCAGAAGTTTATATTCTGATTCTACCTGCATTTGGTATTTTCTCTGAAATTGCGGCTACATTCTCTCGCAAACGCCTATTCGGTTATACATCACTTGTATGGGCAACAGCCGTTATCATGGTTCTAGCAATGGTTGTATGGCTACACCACTTCTTCACCATGGGTGCAGGTTCAAGTGTAAATGCCTTCTTCGGTATCGCCACCATGATCATAGCCGTCCCCACCGGTGTTAAGATCTTTAACTGGCTATTCACTATGTACAAAGGCCGTGTTGAATTCACAGCTTCTATGTGGTGGACATGTAGTTTCCTATTCACGTTCACAATCGGTGGTATGACAGGTGTAATGCTAGCAGTACCTGCTGCTGACTTCGTACTACATAACAGCTTGTTCCTAATTGCACACTTCCACAATGTAATCATTGGTGGTGCAGTATTTGGTTACTTCGCAGGTCTTACTTACTGGTGGCCAAAAGCAACTGGTTGGATGCTGAACGAGAAACTTAATAAGCTTTCTTGTGCACTATGGACAATCGGTTTCTTCGTTGCATTCATGCCGCTATACATCCTTGGTTTCAACGGTATGACTCGTCGTCTTAACTACTATGACAACCCAGAGTGGACACCACTACTGATCGTTGCAATGGTTGGTGCGTTCATCGTTGCTGCTGGTATCGCTGTTCAGTTCTATATGGGCTACGTGAGCTTCAGAGACCGTAAGCAAAATATGGACGTAACTGGTGATCCGTGGGATGGTCGTACTCTTGAGTGGGCTACTTCGTCACCTCCTCCATTCTACAACTTTGCTAAGCTGCCTAAAATCCATGACCGTGATGAGCATCATTACAAGAAAGAGCATGGCATTGCTTACCAAAAGCCTGAGAAGTACTCAAAGATCCACATGCCTTCAAATACATGGGCTGGCTTTGTGATCAGTGCATTCTCACTATCTTTAGGTTTCGGTTTCGTATGGCACATCTGGTGGATGGTTATCGCTAGCTTCATCGGTATTGTAGCTTCTTGGATTGCGTACTCATTTGATCGCAACAAAGACTACTACGTACCAGTAGATCAAGTTGAAGAAATCGAGTCAAAGCACTTGGCAGCTGTTGCAGAACACGCAGCTAATAAAGGCAAGTAGAGGAAAGTTTTAAATCATGTCAAACGATCACGTAATCGCAAACGACGCTCACGATCATCACGATGATCATGAGCATCATGATACCGGTGGTGATACTATATTCGGATTCTGGATATATATCATGAGTGACTGTATTTTGTTCGCAACTTTGTTTGCAACATATGCAGTACTAAGTGGCGGCTTCGCAGGCGGCCCAACACCAAAAGAGTTATTTGACCTTAATCTAGTTGCAGTTGGTACTGCGTTCCTACTATTCAGTAGTTTTACGTTTGGTATGGCAATGCTTCAAGCCAACCAGCGCAAGATGAAAGGCATGATCACTTGGTTGGTCATCACATTACTCCTAGGCCTTGGTTTCCTTGGCTTAGAAATGTATGAGTTCTGGCACTTCAGTACACTTGGTGCTACGCCGCAAACAAGTGGTTACTGGTCTGCATTCTATGCACTAGTAGCAACACACGGTTTGCACGTATTCGGTGGTATCATCTGGATGCTTGTTCTATTCGTTCACTTCAAGCGTGACGGATTTAGTGAAGATAACTTGGTAAGACTTTCTTGCCTAAGCTTATTCTGGCACTTCCTAGACATCATCTGGATCTGTGTATTTAGCGTTGTGTACTTAGTAGGAGTGATGTAATGGGCCACACTAATAATGAACATGGCACTGGCGGTGCATCTCACGGTAGCGTTAAAGAGTACACGATAGGTTTACTTCTATCTCTAGTACTAACTGCTATTCCGTTTTTAGTTGTAATGTACGATATGGCATCTCCAGCTATCACGCTTGGGATCATCCTAGTTACAGCTATTGCACAGCTATTTGTACAACTTGTATTTTTCTTACACATGAACTCATCTTCTGAGCAAATATGGAACACTACTTCAGCCGCGTTTATTGTGTTGACAGTGGCCATAGTTGTGATTGGCTCCATTTGGATTATGGAGCACCTAAATCACAACATGCTCATGGGACATTAAAATGTTAAGAAGTTACCTGTTAATTACAAAACCAGGCATTATCTTTGGTAACTTAATCACTGCGGTTGCGGGCTACGTGCTCGCAGCCAAAGGTAATATTGATTTCGTTACATTTACAGCAATGATAGTGGGTACAGTTTGTATCATCGCCTCTGGTTGCGTTTTTAATAATGTGATTGACCGTGACATCGACCAGTTGATGTCACGCACAAAGTACCGAAAGCCACTCTTAGAGTCGATTTCGGTGAACAAAGCTTTGGCTTATGCAACCCTTTTGGGTTGCATAGGTTTCGCCTCTTTAGCACTGTATGCATCAATGATGAGCTTTTATTTCGGTGTGCTAGGCTTCGTGGTATACGTTGGTCTTTACACGCTTTATTATAAAAGAAAATCTATATACGGTACTTTTGTAGGCAGTATTTCTGGCGCATGTCCTCCTGTTATGGGGTACTGTGCTGTTAACGGTCAATTTGATATTGGCGCCGTTGTGATCTTGGCAATCTTCTGTATTTGGCAAATCCCGCATTCTTATGCCATTGCTATTTACCGATTCAAAGACTACAAAGACGCAAATATTCCAGTTTTACCAATCGTCAGTGGTGTTGAAGTTGCTAGAAAACACATGATTGGCTTTATTGTTGCCTTTACTGTACTTGCACTTTCTCTATTCACGTTGAACTATGTTGGCGCTATTTTCGCCTCATTTACGTTCATCATTGGTTTGATCTGGCTATTGAGCACAATTTTCGACTTCCATCGTATGGACAATCATACTTGGGCAAAACGCGTATTTATTTTATCGCTGGTTGCCATTACTTCTATGAGTGTTCTGATGTCAGTTGATTTTGCTCATATTGACCAAAATGCATATGTGACAGCAAGGTAGAGTTATGAAGCAGTTTAAAGCCGCTCACTTACATTGGATTTTATCTTTTCTTGGTATTATTGGACTCATTTGGTTTTATCTATCAACAACCACTAAAGACTTTAACGAAACAAGAAAGTCGTTCGATGAATTGGGTGGAGATTTTACGCTGCAAAGCTATGCCGGACCTGTTTCGCTCTCTGATTATAAAGGCCAAGTCGTCGTCATGTACTTCGGCTACCTGTCTTGTGCAGAGGTATGCCCTAACTCTCTGGCGGTAATGACAAATGCATTTATGCGTTTAGAGAAGCAAGGGCTTGATCAGGTGCAGGGCTTACTTGTTACAGTAGACCCTGCGCGTGATACAGTAGAAGATTTAAAGGAATATACTGACTACTTTCACGAGCGTATTACTGGTTTGACTGGCAGCGCTGCGCAAACCAAAGAAGTTGGTGGATTATATGGTGTTTATTATGATGACGAAAACCTTGAAGAGTCTTTTATGGAGTACTCGGTAGCCCACGCGTCAAGATTCTACATAATAAATAAAGAAGGCGATTTAATTACCGCTATGAGCCATACAACAACGCCTAATGAACTTGCAGCTCAAATTAGAGAGCTTATGCTATGAAGACACATTTATTCATAGCTGGCCTTTTAATGGCAAGTACTCAGGTGGTTGCAAAAAACTCGATTGAAACGATTATTGAAAAATATGATGTCAAACATTGTCATAGTGAATTAAAAGCGATGGCGGGAGATATTATTGGATCAAAGAAACATCGTTTGTTGGTATCAAACCAAACCAGCAAAAATGAACTTGAAACTTTGTTGGTAACGGGTGTACTTGAATATAAAGATAGACAAAGCCATATCACTTTTTCTATGTCTCACAGTGCGGGCCATTGTGAAGTAGCGTATAAAGAAAGCTTTGCTGTTAAAAACCCATGCATTGTGGTGCGTGAGGAAGTATTCAAAAAGTGGCTATTTAAAGGTAAATTGAACGACGAGACTCATGTTTTTGCTCATAAAAGAGATGAAAACTTTGTTGGCTATATGACCAGCACAAAAGACGGTTCTTATTGTTTAGTTAGCCGTCAGAAGAAGACTTCTTAGTCTGTAAAGTTTCAGTGCAGTAACCCTTACTGCACTTCCTTATTTCCTACTCATTTATTTTCAAATACATTCGGTAACGACCAATAAATCTGTGACTTTCCAGATTCAATGTATCATACTGACATCAAATCTAGTTCCCTATAAAACCTATATTTTTCTTTAAAACTACTCTCGTTTCTTAACATTGTCATAAAGATTTGAGAGGCTGTTTAATATATTGTAAATAGCACAGTGAAGGTGATTAAAAAATCTATACCTTCACTAATTTTAGACAACTGTGTCCATTTACACCTGCAAATATAGAACAAAGCGCAATGCAAAACTTTATGCGTTCACTAACTGCTTTTGCCTTCTTAGTTTAAAAAGCGATAAAATGACCAAGATAAAGGCCATACCAACAACCCCAAAGAGTATTAGCGTTGTTGTGTAATCTTGGGGAGCCTGTGGCCCTTCAATGTAAGCTTCATCAAATTTAAACTGTAAAGGCTTACCTAAGCTAAAAACAAACTTTTCTCCTTGCTTAGTACCAAAGTCAGCTTTCGCTAGCTGTATACTAGCTTCAGAAGTTGCATCATTGGCCTTGAAATATACTCTCGCAATTCTGCCATCACCTGATCTACTATCCGAAGGAGCAATTTGGCTAACTATGTAATTAATACTACCTTCCTTCATATTCGTCGAGTTTTGTAACGTATACAATCGAGCGCTGTCAAAAAAATCGCCGTGCTCAATTTGAATTCCAGCTTCCTTATCATTCTTATCTAGCACCGAAATTTGGTTGGCATCAAACTGTAAGAATATTTGAGTGCCGTATACGTCAGGTGCTTCTTTGATCATGATATCGACATAAAAATGGCTTCCCATCTTTATATTTTTCTCTGGCGTGTATAAATATGCTTTCCCCTGTGAGGCAGCAGTAATTAAACTATTGAGAAGAAACAGACTCATTATTAGCAGTTTCATTATGTTAGTCTCTTTTGGAGTTAATTTAAAAAGGCCACATGATGGTGCGGCCTATGTACTTATGCAAAGTTCAGATTAGAAAGTATTTGGGCCTTGTTTGCCAAAGTTTTTGCCTAGCAAGGTTAAATCTTGCAGATTAATTTTATCGTCTCGATTGAAATCCGCAGCTGGTGTAAAAGAAGGGTCAGAACTATCTGTTCTGTACGCTCCTAACAACTGAGTCAAATCAGCGATATCAATACTATCATCACTATTACTATCACCTGCAACTAAAGCTATGTTGCCAAAATTAAGATCAGCTTGATTTGGAGTTAGCGTAATTTGTTTTTGTGCTGAAAGAAAACCTGGGGCATTAACAGCTATTGTCACATTACCAAGCCCTACGCTAACTGCAAAGCTTCCATCTGGGTTTAACTGAACAGCTTCACCGTTAATGAAAACTGTGACTTGGGAATAGTCCCCCGCAAAGCCTAGATCACCAACATTACCCAATAAAGAAACGGATTCTAGTACATTGATCGTGTAATTTGCATGGCCTTGATAAAGATAATTACCATCTTCACCTGTAAATTGTGAACGCAAATCAATATTAACCGTACCTGGTTTATGTGCTACTAATGTTGCAGTCGCATAAAGTCCTTCGCCGCTTTTAGATTGATATGGGGCTTTTATTGATAGCGCACCATCCCACTGGCTATCCGAAACTCCAATTGGGATAGACAAACGCTCAGCTCCCGGTAAAAATTCTCCGTAGCTACCATTATTAAAACTAGCAACAAATGGGTCATCTAATGTCATTACCGTATCAATACCATAAATACCCACTCCTTTAGCTGTTAATGGCAGCTCTATGATATCTCCATCGAATACAGTAATTGAAGGCAGTGTAACGCTTAAATCAAATTCAGGAGCTTCATTAAAAGTAAACTTTTGTGCATGAACACTTGCTCTGCCCAGATCTGACCATGTTACGATAAACTCTCCTTCACCTAATAAGGCAGTGTTTGGGTACATCTGACTGCCTTGAGTATAAGTATTTACGGGAAAAGCATCACCATCAGGCGTTCCATCAGGCTGATATTCTCTTGCGTATATACCCCACATATTTCCATCTTGAGATCTACTTGCCCACGACACTAAATAGCCCCCCGTCTTGTTGCTTCTTACAACAGGGTGAATGTGATCGCCTAAATATGTATTTGCCTGCGTCTCCGTCCCTTTTTTAGTTCCATTCGCGTTAAATCTCTGTGTATAAATATATCTATCTGAGCCAAGAATGTGCTCATTAGATGGTGTATCCCATACAACAACATACCCACCATCTTTTAACCCTGTTACGTCAGCAAACGATTGAGTGCCCCCTGTTGTCGTATTAACTCTGACTGCACTGCCACTATATTGAAAGTTTGAATTAAAAACGCGGCCATATATATCGTCACCTTCTCCTTGCCAAGTGAGCACAAAACCGCCGTTTTCCAGCGCCGCAATCGAAACATCTTTTTGCTCTCCTACTTCACTAGAAGTCGCACTAAACGTATTTTTCACAACATTTAGATTACTATCGAACACTTTCACAAAAATTTCAGAGTCATTTCCTAGGCTTTCGCTTTGCCAAACAACTACGGTGTTACCATTCTTTAACACGGCCTGTGAAGGTTTATTGTATTGAGACACTCCAGAAGCTACGGTAATAGTGCTAACTGCTGAACCATGTGCAGAGAAACGCTTCGCTAAAATATCACTTTTCGATGAGTCATTTAAGTTAATACTTTCAAATGAGACTAAAAAGCCGCCGTCACTAAGCGGAGTGACATTATCGCGCATGCTACGTACATTTGTCGCTGTTGAGTTTAAAGTTGCAATAGTAAACTCACTACTCAAAGGCTCATCGGTTTGAGTAAAGATTTGACCTCGGATATATGTTTGATTTTTTCCATTATTTTTTACGTGCCAAGTAACAACATACTTACCATCATTTAGTTGTACAACCGAGGTTGTTTCTGCTAAATCTCCTTGAGTTACTGTAGCATTAACTAAGCGTTCCTCTCCAATTTTCGTTGGCGTAGATGCATAGCTCATTAGCGGTGTAGCTAGAGCTCCCATTAGAGTAAGGCTACATGCTGACTTAATTGGCGAAAATACATTTTTCCTTTTATATTTATTAATTTTGTATTTCATTTTTATTCCTTGAGTTATCCTAACTTACTTCTTATTTCACATGAAGAAACAACATAATAACCTGTTAAAAAAATAAAACACCAAGAAAACAACTCATAAGGAAGTATATTAATAAATTAATACTAAAAGCCAAAGTAAAAACTAAAGACAAAGACCTTGCATTAGAAATATAATATTCAAAAATCAACACTATAAAAAAGACAAAGTTAAGTACCGACAATTCCTACCAAGATTTTACGTTAAACATTGTACCAGTTAAATGTTCTAGCTTAGGGGGGGGAACTGAAAGGCATGAAGAATAAAAAATAAAATTTCAGAAAAAACGAAAGCCATCTTTAACCCTTCCCCTACTCACACTATTTAAATCCCACCTTTAATAAACTTTAATTTATAAATAAATCCACTTTCTAGCTATACAACCATGGAGTTAATTAAATTACTTAAAGGATTGTTGTTAATATAATCATATCTATAGTTTCAATCAGCGCGCTAAGAACAGCTCGCAAAATCGCTTTATTAGAATATTAGGTAAACTATACTTTTTATAAATTACCTCTAAGTAGGCTTGCCATGCGTCTTCTTTGAGCTTTTTAATTTCATCATCAGGTACAATACCGTCGAAAATAACTGAAAAATCCTTTAAAAACTGTACATCTCGACGTCGACTGGTTTTTGCATACCCTTTTCCAGCATAGTGAATAAAGTCGGCTTCTAGATATCCTTCATTTCCGAACATGTCCATTCTGTTAAAGGATTTATCAAAAGACTCATGGCTCAGCTGATGCTTGTGCAAAGTATAGTTAAAGTAACTTTGGTCATAATGCGTTATCTCATTACAGATTAATTGAAGGTCCTTCAATTGAGTTAAGCTGAACAATCCTGCCTGCTTAGATGTCAATATTATACCTGCGTTATAATAGACTGGTCGCTCATCTATGTACGGCCATTCAACTTTTCCTAGTTCAGACTGAACCAAGTCGATGTCATTCTTTCGCTCTTGTTTTAGCCCTTCATTAAACCAGTAAGTAGTACTTAAATCAGGATACAGCTCAAATATATCCCTCGCATTTGGTGTAATTAATACATCAGAGTCAACGTAAAGTACTCTGTCATACTGTTTCAATAACTCTCCTATTTTAAGCTTTTCAGTCCAAGCCGGAGATGCATTAAATTTAGGGTTAACAATGTCTATTTTATAGTGCAACTTATCCGATACGATTAAATCTGCACCCACCTTTTGTGCATAAAGCTTAAAACTATGTAGTGCAGCTTTGTACATTGGGTTGTCACCAATGGCCAAGCTAAAAATGGCTTTTTTCATTACTCTTTTTATCCAATCACTTATGATACACTAGACTAAATTTACATTTTTTTAACCAAGCACAGTCTAGTGCACCTTATCTGAGTGTGCAAAAAAAGATAAAAAGCAACCGCATATTAAAGCCTAGGCCTAACACCTTTAGGCATCAGAGATTATCGCTTTTATAAGAGCTTATAATTTGCACATTGTGATATCGCAGAGTAGCAAAAGTGATAAGCCAATGATGTTCATTACTGAAATGAAATAGATAAAAATTGTATTCAACCGTAAATAAATACTTATCATTGTACCTGTCTGTAGCTAAGCTTTAGTTATAGTAAAGCGTAGTAATTCATCATCACAGGTGTGCATTATCAACGATAGTAAGATTACCATTTAATGACATTCTAACCATGTCTTCATTATATATTTCCAGTTTACCCGGCAACCCAACTAAGTAAGTCATTTCTGGAGAAAACAACTCTATCCAATCGTTATTCTCATATTTTTGAATAGAATGCTTAATGGTGCTTTCTTTTCCACGTTTGATAGATTTTTCATAGTCTACATTTAAAACTACTCTATAAGTCGGTCTATTCTTTTCATCGTAGTAGGTAATATCCGCAGGCTGCTCATCTTTGAGTGTCATTTTGACTTCATACAAGGCCTCTGTGCCAACTTGAAGCGCAAATTCATATTTTAAATTAGGTTCAGGCATATCGTTCGCAGCCTGCGCGCTACCTAAACAAAAGCAAAAAGATGTAATGAACAAGGTCGATTTATACCAATTATTAAGCATGAATTACTTCCTTTTTTATTTTATATATCTATTGATATTCCACACATATTAATTAGCTTAAAATCAGCCATGAAATGTGGAGAATAATGTAAATCTAGAACGGTAAGATATTGCTAAGCGGCTGAAGATAGTATGAATGGTTAATAAAAGCAGAGTTTTACATATAAATAATAAAAGTTATTTATTTTAAGCCAGAAGAGGCGGTCTATACCCCCTCTTCATATACATTGGTATTTAGCTACCAATATTAGTCGACACCTTATAGCTCATTTGGACATCTTCAACAAATTCGCTCATGCCTGGGCGTTTCAAAAATAGTGTTCGTGTATAGTTTGAGATAGCCCATATGACGCCTTCTCTATCGACATCGATATTATAAAATGAGCCAAATTTAACCAGATTGCCATTATTCAGTGTGTATACGCTCTGAGGTCCATCGTTACTGCCATAAACACTGGCAACAACAAACACTTGGCCGCCACCGACAGCGATATCAACAAGGGAACACAAATCGCCACAGGCTACTTCTTGTTGCGCCCACTTTACGCCATCATACTTAAACAACTTGTCACTTTCGGTGATAGCCCAAATAACACCACCTAGTGCAACATCAATTTTTTTAATTTTTTCGTTGCTGATGGCATAGTAACCTTCGAAGCTATCGCTGACATCATTGAACTTCTTCAAAGTACCATCGCCATTCACGCAGTATGCGTGGTCAACTGTAAATGAGCTTACATCCTGTGCGCCCCAACAGCCCACAACCGATTGCCAATCATAATTTTGGTATCGATATGCATTGCCATTTTCTCCAACCGCAAAAGTCGCTCCTTCATAATATGCATACCCTTTATCATCAGGTCCGGTACCGAAATGATAGTGAAAATATCCACCAGCTGTTGCAATGGCTTTTTGACCATGTGGCAATGGTTTTTCACGCCACAACCCAGCTGAGTCATCTTTGTGCACCCAAGGCACGCCTAGATGATCAATCGCGACACGTACAGGTGAATTTATTTCCGCCTCAGCTTGCGCGTTACCTGATAGCGCCACGCCCAAAGTTGCAATCACAGCCAATGTTATACTTGTAAGTTTCATTTCCTTATTCCTTTTTTGATTGTTGTCACGCGACAACTTTACATAATTATTACAAATGCAATTGTACCCATGTATCATATTCAGGTACTTTTCAATCAAATGTGTAAAAATCTTACCGCAATTAGGATGAAAATTTCCATGTAACTATCCATTTAAAACGAGTAAGTACAGGTGATAATTCAGCATAATGTATTTGTCACTACTGCAGTGGTGCACTGACAGTAGCAACTTTCAAGATTAAACTGAGCACGCGTTATTCACTACGATGCTTAAAAGAAAAGCTCGCTTCAGGGATCACTTCTCCAGACTTGTCATTTGGCGTTGTGTAAAAGCTCACATTTAAGCTGTCGCTGCGATTATCGAGCTCAATATGGGCAAATCCCCAGATAAAGCTTTTAGCCCAAATTAAGTCATATTCTGGATAACGCTTTTCTTGCTGCTGAGAAAATGGTGTGTGCGTCCCACGCATTTTTGAGGCTGCTCCACTGATAATAAGTGGAAGTTTTGGCTTGCTGTTACCCGGCATAACACGAGAGCAATCATCAGTCAGTAACTCAAGATCATGCTCATGTCCTGCAATATAGGCATCTGCGTATTGGCATAGCTCAGGTAAAATCAGTCTTCTAAGTACATGGCCCTCATCATATTTAGTTCCACCAATAGACCACAAGATGTGATGTCCATACACAATCTTCCATTTTGCGGTTGATGTTTTCAGTCCCTTAGCAAGCCAAGCAAGTTGCTTATGGTCTTCACCATTGACCGGCGACTCATGTATTTCTATGTCTTCCACTTCAGCATGTCCTTGTGCCAGTGCCGTCGCAAGACCTTGCTCACTGCCATCTTTTGCCAGCGGAATTTCATAATAATGCTGCCCTGACAACAACATATTTGTATCGAGCACAAAAAACTCTACGTCATTGCCTATCTCACCCATTCTGTAACTGTAGTACCCCCGTTTATCCATATGAAAGTTTGGTTGATTAGCCATCCATTGCGTTTGTAGTTTTACGCCCTTTCGAGATGTCTTCCAATCATGATTGCCAAGTGCAGAGTACACCACCAGCTCTTTATTATTCTCAAATAGCGGCTTTAAGGGACCTAATATCAAATCATTCATGCGCTTTTGGTCATCTTTGCCATCATTCGCATCCGCACCATCTGGATAAATGTTATCGCCCAGCTGAATGCCAAACTCGCAAGCTTTGCGCTCACATAGTGTCGCCATTGCTTTACCAACAGCCGCAGCACCGGTATCTTCTGTCGCGATTTCTGTGCCAGGATAAACGTAAATTGGCGCGTGATTAAATTCCTCTATTGGTCTGTGATCCTCTAACCAGTCAGCGCGTTCGGCTTCTATAAATTGCTGTTTGTTTTTAGGCTTTTTAATATGCTTAGTTTTTGGATAATCAGGGTGATATCCCCCGTCACCAAAAGCCAAAAACGAAATAGAATCTTTAGCAGCCGCATTAAATGAGCCACTGAGTAATAACGCAGATACTGCGAAGCAAGAGGTAGATAACTTCATACATTTTCGCTGCAAGGTTACCCAAGCAGCGCCATTGTTGTTTTTAGAAAATTAAAAAGAACTTAAGGTGATACCCAATTGATAGGCGCGGCCATAACTTTCATATTGATAGTTATAACGCTGCTCGCCGTGATACACGTAGTACGGCTCATCGGTCAGGTTGACTGCATTAAAATAAACTTGGGTTTGCTCATCTATGAAATATTTCACGCTGAAGTCTATTTGGTTATGTGCGTCTTGATGCACACGCGCATCATTTTCAGTCATAATGTACGACTTACTTTTGTAGCTAGAGCTGAGGCGAGCGCTGATCTCGTCATTTTCATAACCAATCATCAAGTTTGCCACTGTGTCAGACTGATTTGGCAGACCCTCATCCGCATCAATAAAAGTGCCATTAGCTGAAATCATCAGCCCACTATCAAAGTTTTTCGTATACGCTAGCTCAATGCCACTTAATTGGGCTTCGCCGCCATTTACCGACTGGATCACTTCTTCAAAACCATCCCAATTGCCATTGCCTTGCACTTGCTGCTTAGCAATAAAATTATCGATATTTTTGTGGAACAGCCCCGCAGACATAATGCCAATCTTGCCCGGGTAATATTCAATTGATAAATCAAGGTTGCTCGATTCATAAGGATTTAAATCAGGGTTGCCAACCTCGCCTTTACGCTCAACTTGAATCCCATCCTCATCACCGGATGTTTCGCTCTCTAATAGCTGAAAAGCAGCGGCATCACCAAAGCTTGGTCTTGCAATCGTATGTGTGTAGGCAAAGCGCGTGATTAATTCATCCGAATAGGCATACCTGAGAGTCAGGTTTGGTAATAAATGGTCGTAGCTTTTGCTGACATTCCATGGTGCAATTACAACTTGTTCGCTGTCTTCAATCTCATTTTTAAGCAGCTCAACGCGGCTCCCTGATGTTTCATAGTCAGTATCTTCATAGCGCAGCCCAGCGATAACATTTAAGTCATTAATGTCGATACTCGCCATCACATATGCAGCCGCTACATGCTCTTCAGATGTATAGGATTTGCCTTTGCTCTCAATGTCCGTTTCTAATTGATTTAGTGTAAAGTGCGCTTGATTCTCTGCGAAAAAGTGTCTTATACCACTTCGCGACAGACCTGATCCAAACTGTCCAAGATCGTACTCTGGACTGTCTGTTGCAAACTGCATTGCCGTAACGTCATCAAAACCGTCATCATAGACGCGCGTATTCACAAGGTTGCGTTTTTCACGGTCGCTGTATTTAACACCGGCTTTTAACTGTGCATTGTGTCCTCTTATAACTAAATCTTTACTCACATCGAGTTTAAAACTGAGTGCGTCATCTTCGCTGAGGTTATGCTCACTGACAATCTCATCTAATGCGAAATTACTTAGATCATGGGCATTGTCCGAATGAGCGAGTGTTGGTGCGTTACCTAGACTGCCGTAACCCAGTGCAAAACCTTCTCCCGCAAAATCGACATCTAATCGGTTAGGCTCAATTTCATCCGATTTTGAATAGCCAAGGTTGTATTCCACAAACCAGCTTTGCAGTATGTGCTCCCCACCCGCCACCAGTGACAAAATACTTTGCTCTTCATATCTATCCTTGGTGTCTCTATCCATTTCCGCGTCTGTGAAATATGCCGCACTTGAGCCCGACTCTGCTTCGATGTACTTGCCTTTGTCATACTTGTATTCGTTGCGTAGACGATACTCGTCATCCGAGAATTCACTATATAAAGTCCGCAAATAGTACTTATTGAATGTATTATGATGAAGGTCTAAGTTGAGCGCAGCACCAAGTCGTTCACGAGTTACTAGATAGTGACGCTGCTCTATCTCTTCGGCGCCATAAAATTCAGAATCTTCTCCTGTTGAGGCCTCTTCTTGTTCTAAAGCCATCCAACCCCCGTCCGTTTCCATATTATGCGATCCAAACTTTCGTTCGAACCAAGAAACGGCTGTCGCAACACCTAACTGCGTATCATTGGAAAGCGCAAAAATATCGCTAAAACTCGCTGACAATTTAGGGCTG
The DNA here is from genome assembly GCF_030125375.1 of Pseudoalteromonas umbrosa. Lineage (GTDB taxonomy): Bacteria > Pseudomonadota > Gammaproteobacteria > Enterobacterales > Alteromonadaceae > Pseudoalteromonas > Pseudoalteromonas umbrosa. The sequence continues at coordinate 1,391,973 of NZ_JASJUU010000001.1, forward strand.
GATTCACTAACCTGTTCGTTGTAAGAGCCTTGCGCCGTAAAGCTATAACTTTGCCCTTGCCTGTCAAACGCGCTGAGGCTTTTTACATTGATACTGCCACCAATCGCACTGGCGTCCATATCTGGCGTGACGGTTTTGCTCACTTCTAAGCTTTGAATAATTTCACTGGGGATCACATCCATTGCGACACTGCGCACACCCGCCTCAGGCGAAGGTACGTTAGCGCCGTTAATTGACACATTATTCAACCCAGGATCGATACCGCGAATTCCAACAAACCGCCCTTCACCTTGATCGCGTTGAATATACATCCCCGGTAAACGCTGTAATGCTTCTGCTGCATTTTGATCAGGAAGTTGGCCAATGCCATCTGCGCTCACCACAGACACAATACCGTCGGCATTTTTTTGTCGGTTAAATGCCCCTGCTTGTCCTGCACGCTGACCAACCACAATGATATTATCCAAATCCTCTTGCACAGGCTTGAGTTTCACAGCCACTTGCGTTAGTTGGTCGTCAATAATTGTTATTGTTTTAACGGACGGTTGAGCGCCAATGTAGGTGATTTCAAGCGTGTATTCCCCAGCTGGCAGTTTAGCAAACACAAAACGTCCATCTCGGCTTGTGCTGATGTGTTTATTTAGCTCAACAATTTTGACATGCGCGCCTTCAAAAAACGCTTTATTTTGTGTATCTCCTACTTGCCCTTGCAGTGTATTTGCATGTGTACCACTTGCAAACACGCCCAATAGCAGCGCGATGGCTTGATAGGACTTTGAAAAAGGTAACGGTAGTGATTGTTTCATATTTATCTCTTACAGATTGTGTTGATTGATTACCCTAAAAATCGCGGCAACAATATCTGTACAATATGAATTATTTATTTCATCACTACGTAGAAGGTACTGATTTAGCAGGCTTTTAGATGAAAGCACTGACCATTTGAGCTAATTACACCCTCTTAAATACACCAAAAACAATAAACTGGGGCTGTTTTTACCTTTAATTACCGTCAAAGTTAAAAAAACTGTCAAAGTAATGAGCTAAATTGACCCTGTTCAAGAAATTTCACTGCAATAACATAACAACAATAAACATTTTGCTCGGCATCAATTTATGGCTCGCTTTATTACATCGATAAAACACCTTCATTTATGGGCACTGCTTATCGTGTCTGTCGCCATCACAATATTAATGGCAATACACTTTGGTGAATTAAAGCCTTACACCCAGTTCGAAATACTTGACGCGATTGGTGAAGGAGGACTTGCTGCCATGTCTTTAGTGTGGCTAGTTGCAACATTACTGAGCCGTCCGCGAGGACGCGTTACAACAGCACTTTCTTTTGGCCTCACCTTAATGCTGATTTCATTGCTCTTAGATTGCCTAGATGAGTTCTTTTCTTTTAACCACATTCATCCAACTCTTAGCTCACTCGAAGCCTTCCCCGCACTGCTCGGTATGATTGTGATGAGTATTGCCATGTATTGGTGGTATCAAGAGCAAACTTTTTTAAACTTAACGTTATTAAGAAAAGAGCGACACTTTAGAGAACATACCTTTACCGACTATGTGACCGGTTTATACAGTGCGCGCTACATGGAAAAGCAAATTGACGCGGAGGTTTCGCAGCTCATCGATAAGGGTACTCGGTTCTGTGTTGCAATTTTAGACTTAAAAGCCTATGGCCGATTTTGCTTTGAGCAGGGTATCACCAGAGGCGAACTATTACTTCGCGACACAGGACAATTGATCACCCTAAATATTCGAGGCTGTGACCTTGCCTGCCGTTACGCTGGGGATAAATTCATTGTCTTATACCCTGCGACTGGTCTCAGTACTGCCATAGACATCACAAACAGAGTATGCAGTGCCGCAAAAGTCCACCATCAGTACGATAAAGATCTCGTCACGTTAAACCCTAGAACCCTGCACTATGCGTGCATTGAAGTTTCACTTGCAATGCAAAGTGAACAGATCTTTGAGCAGCTGATGGCTCAACTTGCACATAATAAGCAGGCTTGTTAATGCCTTACTTTGAATCAAGCGACCTCAGGTTTAGCAGCCATCAATTGTTAGAACCACTGGTTGAGCTTGCAAAACAACGGGGAATACATCCAGACAAAGCGCTCAAAGGCACTAAGATATTTTACAAGGATTTCGAAACCCAAAGCCACAAGTCTAGTTATGCGCAACTAGAAAAGATCATAACAAACATCACAAAACACAATTTGAGCCAAGACATTAGCTTTGTGTTGGGTCAACACTTATTACATAGTCTCTGTGCTAAATATGCATCGTATTTATTTCATTGTATCGACTTGAAAGCGCTGCTGGTAGCCTGTAAGCAGCTCGAGAGTGACCTATTTCCCTACTTCAGCACTCGTATGCTTAGAGAAGGGAAAGCTATTCATTTACTTGTAAACCCCGCTGTCAGTGAGCCATCCCCTTGCACCTATCAATTTTTACTCGAAGTTTGGCTCAGCCTAATAAATGGCTTTATCAAATGGCGGTTCAACAATTTAGAGATACAATTTCAGCTGCCCTATATCACGCCTACGCACATTGAACATTACCATGCCATACAGGTTGGTACGCTATCATTTGGTCACCACGCCTGTACTGTCGAGATCCGAAAAACTGCACTTCAGACGCGGCAATACGATGCCGTTTCAGCTTTACAAAGCAATCTAGCCACTTTGCAGCCCTGCACATCTATGGGCTTTTTATCTTATGCAGAAACGTTTTTGATCCATCACCCCAAAGCATGCTTAGAAGATCTTGCCAACCATTTTAAAGTTAGCGAAGCCACAATGAAAAGAAAGCTCAGTCAACATAACAGTCAATTCAGTAGCTTGAAAGACAGAGTGCTTAGCCAGCAGGCTGCATTTTGTATTCAACAACAAGGTTACTCAAATGCACAGGTAGCAAAAGCACTCGCGTTTAACGATTTACCTAATTTTCGCCGCGCGTTTAAACGCTGGTTTGGTGTCACACCGTCAGAGCTTCGAAATACTTAGACAGTACCCGAGTGTTGCCTGCTCACAATGAATATCTCATGGAATGTTTGTTGCTTATATTTCATACGCTCAATCTCATTTTAAGGATAAAGATGATCAGTAACATTACAGCCAATTCTCACCAAGCCCCAAGTGGACATCAAACTTTAAAAAACCGCCAAGCCGTGACTGAATCAAGCTCAGTCAATAGTGCTCAAACAGATACTCATAGTAATATACGCAGTAGGCAATTTGATTTTTCTAATATGACATTAGAAGAGCAATCAAATGCCGCTGAGACGCTTTATCAGCAAGGCGTGTTAAGCCTTGGCGAGGTTGCATTTTTAACTGGGCGATATAATTTAATTAAACATGATGGTGAACTCGGCGGGACGACGCTTGCACAAGCAAAAACTGAAAAGTTCGATGTGATAGGTCAATTAAAAGAAAACTTATCCGCCGTTAAAAGTCAGAGCGCAGCAACACAAGATGTGGTCAGAAATTATGAAACTATGATCAACAAACTTGAAGTGTATCAGTTCGGCTTTCATACAAGCGCATAATTATCAATTGTGGTAATTCAACCGTAAAAAATGAAAAAAGCCGCGGCATAATGCACACGGCTTCAACAACCAGAATAGGTTACAGAGCTTGTTCTAGCTCAGGTAATACGTCAAATAAGTCGGCGACTAGGCCATAGTCAGCAACTTGGAAAATCGGTGCTTCTGGATCTTTGTTTATGGCTACAATGACTTTAGAGTCTTTCATACCAGCAAGGTGCTGAATAGCACCGCTAATGCCCACCGCAATGTACAGATCTGGAGCGACAATCTTACCTGTCTGACCGACTTGCATATCATTTGGTACAAAGCCAGCATCAACTGCAGCACGAGATGCACCAATTGCTGCACCTAGCTTGTCAGCAACACCGTTTAATAGTGCAAAGTTATCGCCGTTTTGCATACCGCGACCACCTGAGATAATCACAGGTGCAGCAGTTAATTCTGGGCGCTCTGATTCAGTTTGCTCAACACCAACAAAACTGCTTAGGCTGTTAGCTGCGCCATTTGATAGAGACTCTACAGACACAGGGCCCTGCTCGCCCGCAGCATCAAATGCACTTGCACGAACAGTGATAACTTTTTGTGACTCAAGTGATTTAACCGTCGCAATCGCGTTACCCGCATAAATTGGGCGCTTAAAGGTATCTGCATCTACTACGTCGATAATTTCAGAGATTTGTGATTTATCCAGTAGCGCCGCAACGCGAGGTAAAATGTTTTTACCAGTTGTAGAAGCACTCGCTAAGATATGGCTGTAACCACCTGCCAACTCGACCACTAAATCAGCGGTGTTCTCAGCTAATTGGTGCTCAAAATTAGCATCGTCTACTAATTTGACTGACGTGACGCCAGCAATACCAGCAACAGAGTCTGCCGCAGCAGCCACATTGCTACCCGCGACTAATACATCAACATCACCACCAATTTTAACAGCCGCAGTGATCACCTTTGCGGTTTCTGGCTTCAATACGCCATTTTCATGTTCTGCAATAACTAATACGCTCATGAGATCACCTTTGCTTCTGTCTTAAGTTTTGTTACTAGCTCTTCAACGCTCTCTACAATGACACCTGCTTCACGCTTAGCAGGCTCATCGACTCTAACAAGCTCAACACGAGGTGTTAAATCCACACCCAATGAGTCTGCTGCAATAACATCTAGCGGCTTACGCTTTGCTTTCATGATGTTAGGCAGTGTTGCATAACGTGGCTCGTTTAAGCGAAGGTCTGTGGTTACAATCGCTGGTAACGCTAGTGAGACAGTTTGTAGACCACCGTCTACTTCACGAGTTACCACAGCATTTGAGCCTTCAATAACAAGCTTAGATGCAAACGTACCTTGACCACGTTTAGTCAATGCACCTAGCATTTGTCCAGTTTGGTTGTTATCAGCATCAATTGACTGCTTACCAAGAATGACCAATTCAGGGTTTTCTTGTTCTACTAATTTAGCCAGTAATTTAGCAACATGAAGAGATTCTAATGTTGCATCTGTTTCGATGTGGATTGCCTTGTCAGCACCAAGTGCCAGCGCAGTACGAAGTTGTTCTTGGCAAGCTTTATCACCGATAGATACGGCTATTACTTCAGTTGCACTACCTGCTTCTTTTAATCTAATCGCTTCTTCTACTGCGATTTCGCAAAACGGGTTCATGGCCATCTTTACATTTGTAAGATCAACATCGCTGTTATCTGCCTTGACTCTCGCTTTGACGTTGTAGTCAATCACGCGTTTGATTGGTACAAGTACTTTCATGGTTACTCCATCATCTGGTTATTTGTATAGCTGACGCGTACGTCAATGAAACAATTTGATGAAACCAGCCTACTTCCTGTTGACGTAAACGTCAACCTAAAATAACCTTAGCTTAACGTAAAAAGAACTTAACTCGAGTTTAAGTTAATCTACCGTCAATGTATACGAGGTAAAAATGGTCGAACGTGAAACCATGGAATTTGATGTCGTCATAGTGGGGGCGGGCCCTGCGGGTCTATCATGCGCTATTCGACTTGCTCAACAAGCACAGCAAAAAGAACAAGAACTCATGATCTGTGTGGTAGAAAAAGGCTCTGAAGTGGGTGCGCATATTTTGTCCGGTGCGGTATTCGAAACCAAAGCACTCGATGAACTCATCCCTGATTGGGCACAAAAAGGGGCTCCAGTCACTACCAAAGTCACTGAAGACGAGATCTACCTATTCAAAGATGAGCAAAACGCGACAAGCTTGCCGCACATGGTGGTGCCAAAAACATTTAAAAACGACGGTAACTATATCGTTTCAATGGGTAATGTCTGTCGTTGGTTAGCAGAGCAGGCAGAAGAGCTCGGCGTTGAGATCTTCCCGGGATTTAGTGCACACTCTTTAATCATCGAAGACAAAGAAGTAAAAGGCATTGTCACAGGTGACATGGGCTTAGATAGAGATGGCCAACCAAAAGACACTTATATGCCAGGTATGGAGCTTAGAGCCAAATACACTGTATTCGCCGAAGGTTGCCGAGGACACCTTGGTAAGCAGCTAATCAAAGAATTTGAGCTAGATAAAGATGCGACACCTCAGCACTACGGTATTGGCTTTAAAGAAATTTGGCAAATAGACCCTGAAAAACACAAAGAAGGGACTGTCGTGCATGGTACAGGCTGGCCTCTTGATAACGAGACGCATGGTGGCTCGTTTATGTATCATGCCGAAAATAACCAAGTTGTGGTGGGTCTTATTATCGACCTGAACTACAAAAACCCATATCTTAGCCCCTTTGATGAATTTCAACGCATGAAACACCACCCTGTCTTTAAGCAAACACTTGAAGGCGGCGAGCGTATTTCATACGGTGCTAGAGCCATTGCCAAAGGCGGCTTACATGCTTTACCAAAAATGCACTTCCCAGGTGGTTTATTGATCGGTTGTGATGCGGGGACTTTGAACTTTGCAAAGATCAAGGGTAATCATACAGCAATGAAATCAGGGATCATTGGCGCAGATACCATTATCGAAGCACTCTCACAAGAAGATGCGAAAGCAGATTTACACAGCTTCGATGATAAGTTTAAAGCTAGCTGGCTACACGAAGAGTTATATCAGTCTCGTAATTTTGGCCCTGCCATGCACAAGTTAGGCCGCTACTTAGGTGGTGCTTACAACATGATTGACCAAAACTTTTTCTCCGGCGCTTTACCGTTCACCATCAAAGACATCAGCAAGGATTATGAATCATTGAGACTTGCAAAAGATGCAACAGAAATCGCTTATCCAAAACCAGATGGCAAACTCAGCTTTGACAAACTCTCTTCGGTGTTTTTATCTAATACGAACCATGAAGAAGTGCAACCATGCCACCTGCAGTTAGCAGATAGTACGATCCCTATTTCAGTGAACCTTGAGCAGTACGCTGAGCCTGCACAGCGCTATTGCCCTGCCGGTGTTTACGAAGTGAATGAAAATGAAGAAGGTGAGAAACAGTTTGTCATCAATGCACAAAACTGCATCCACTGTAAGACCTGCGATATCAAAGATCCCAGCCAAAACATTACTTGGGTAACCCCTGAAGGCGCAGGCGGTCCCAACTACCCGAATATGTAAAACCAACCAATTATTTACATATCCTAAATTGCAAGGGGCGAAATGCCCCTTTTTTTCTATACTTACCTCAGACTCAAAAAATGATGAGGTACACATGGCCAATCAATCAGAAGTGATTTTCAGATTTTTAGCAGAACCGACCGATGTCAATTTTGGTGGGAAAGTACACGGTGGTGTTGTTATGAAGTGGATAGATCAAGCTGGTTACGCCTGTGCTGCTGGCTGGAGCGGTGCTTATTGTGTAACCGTATCCGTAGCTGGCGTTCGCTTTCACAGGCCTATTTTAGTTGGTCAGATTGTTGAGGTTTCTGCAAAAATTGCGCATACCGGCAAAACCAGTATGCAAATTTTTATTCAGGTTCGATGCGGCGATCCGCAAAAGCAACACATGGTCGAAACCAACCACTGTATCATTAGCTTTATCGCGATGGATCAAGCTGGTTACCCCATCCCAGTTTCAAAGTTTGTAGCTCAAACACCAGAGCAAAAAGCACTAGAACAATATGCCATCAAAATGAAAGATATTGCGATTCAAACAGAATCTTTACTGCAAGCTACATTCGACCAAGATGAATAGTAAAAATGAGCAATGGCAATTGCTCATTTATTTAGAGGTTAGCTAACTAACTGACGTTGTAACGACTTAAGCTCGCTCAGTGAACGTACGATATAGAGTTGTTTGTCACTGGCGATGTTTGTTAAGTTCTGTTCAAACTCATCATTCCAAAACTGTCGCGATAGTTTTAAGTAATGATATGACTGGCGCGTACCTTGTATAATCGAACACCCTTGTGGCCACCCTTCTGGGGTTTTAATTAAGCCCTTAATTGCGCGCTTTGTCACAAGCCAGTAGCTCAACCAATAGGGTAAGTCGATATAAATAAGTGTATCAGCGTGAGCTAAGCGCTGCTTGAAAGAACCCAACGGACCCAACCCTTCTAAAATCCAGCTAGGTTGCTGTAAAATTTTGTCGTGGTTGTCATCAAACTGCGTTCGTGAGATTTGGCTGCCATCTTGATTAAACACCATGATATCTAATTGATGCAGAGGTAAGCCTACCTGTTTTGCTAAATATTTACTAAATGTCGATTTGCCACTGCCGGGCTTACCAAATACGGCGACTTTTTTCATTTATTTTCCTTAATGATTTGTCTCCCAATACCGCATAAAAAAACCCGCCGTATTGGGCGGGTTTGATAAAATCTTTGCACATCAAATCCCACCATTCCTATGGAATGATGATAATAATGTGTCGAATATTCTGATTAATTATTTTGTGCATTTTATCAGCATATCTGTACCTGTATTTTTTGTCAAAACTGTTTTTTATCTACAGGTACTTTTCCATCAAAATTAGAGGCTTTTCTTGATGCTGCGAAGTTTTAAACTGTTTATAACCCAATTTATTATAGATATGTAACCCGCGCTGGTTTGACTCAAACACGTCCAGCCAGATCCTTTGAGTATCAAAATGCGCCATGCAGTACTGTTCCATTTGTACAATCGCTTGCTGTCCAATTCCACGAAATTTGCTATCGACAACAATTCGTCTAAATTCAACTTCTCTGTTGGCTTGTCGCGCTAAGATGATAAATCCGGATAAAGCCTTATGCGATAATATCGATAAGTAAATGACATCCTGCTTGTGCATTTCAGTTTGATGTTGCGCTTTCGTATAAGGAATGATGAATTGCGTGGTATCACTGCGTCGCTCCATCTCGATGAAGGCATCAATATGTTCGGCGATAGAGGGGATGAGTTTAAGCATGATTTGTGCTACTGAGTTTTTATTCGTATATGAATTAAGAAAGTTCTATAGCTTAAAGAGGAACCTAAGCCCCTCTTAACCGTTGCATCAGCACTATTTGCGTACTGCAATCGCTTCAATTTCGATGTTTACATCTTTTGGCAAGCGCGCAACCTCAACACACGAACGCGCAGGGTAGTTAGCAACTTGATGCTCATCGAAGAAATTACCGTACACCTCGTTAACTGTACCAAAGTCATTTAGATCTTTAACGAATACAGTAAGCTTTACAATATCTGCAACACTCAAGCCCGAAGACTCAACTACTGCTTTAACATTCTCAAGTGATTGTCTTGCTTGATCAGCAATGGCTTCAGGTACTTCACCTGTCGTTGGGTTTACCGGGATCTGACCAGAAGTCATTACCATGTTTCCTAAGTCAACCCCTTGAACATATGGGCCAATTGCCGCAGGCGCAGATTCTGTATGCAAAACTTTAGTCATTTTAATTTCCATTTCAGGTTAGTGGATAAACTGCGCTTATAGTCTCCGCCTTTTGGATTTTTTTCAAGTGCTTGAGGAAGGTTTGTGGGCTGGTTAAAACCAATTAAATCACTTCGCTATGCCAGTTTAAGTACCAGATCCGTGAGTAGTTCAGGTGTAAATGGCTTTGATATATAACCGTTTACACCCAACTCTTTCATCTCAAGTATTTTTTCTGGCGTGGTATCACCAGTGAGCATGATCACTTTCGTATGACGACAAGCCGGGTTTTTCTTCATTCTTTTAATGAGCTCCAACCCATTGATTTTTGGCATATTCCAATCGGTTACGATTAAATCGTAACACTTAGCCGACATGGCTTTGAGTGCCTCTTCACCATTGGATGCCTGTGTTAGTTCTTTAAATCCTCGTTCTTGCAGGCTTTCACTGATAAGCTCTCTCATAAAGTAGGTATCATCTACGATCAAAATCTTCATGGCCTTCCTTACTGTTGTCATTTTGTGCATACCACAAATTGATGCTAGTAACAGCTCGCAATAATTGCAAAGTCAGACACCCTATTTAACTGTGTTTGAACGCATTTTGTTCAATCTGCTTTATCAAGCTCCAATCAAATGTTGTGATGTGAGCCCTGTTAAACTAGCCAATTTGAAATCTGCTTGTGCAAACTGATCACAGTTAAATTGAGCGCTTGAAGGCACCGCTAATGTGCGCATATTTGCAGCCTTTGCAGCAAGCAACCCTGTGACAGAATCCTCCACAGCTAGGCACTTCTCTGGGGCGACGCTGAGCCTTGCCGCAGCACTTAAGTAGACATCTGGGCTAGGCTTACCTGACAGCTCGTCTTCTGATGAGCAGCAAACAGAAAAATAATGTGCAATATTGAGAGCATTTAACACCACAGGAATAAGCCTCTCTGGCGCATTAGTCGCAAGACCAATCTTAATCTGTTTTTCACTTAAATAAGCCAAAGCATCATGCACACCAGATAATGCCTTACCTTTTTGTAAAATAAGTTCCGCTACACAAGAGACGACGTTATCAGCGGCTTGTGAAATAGAAGGTCCATGCCATGGAGATTGCTGATACCAAAACTTGGCAGCTCCAATGGTTGTCATTGACGCAGTATTTGCTGCCAAATCATCTGTCACATCCACACCTAAACTTGTAAATACCTGTTTTTCAGCTTGTTGCCACATGGGCTCGGAATCAATTAAGGTGCCATCCATGTCAAAAATTACCGCTTCTATCATAGCTTTTCCAATGCAAAAACCACTTCAAATTCTTCACATACAATAGGCATATCAGGCTTAGGTACAAATGCAGTCCCCGCTAATTCCCGATGATAATATGCCCAGTGCACTCGCTGCCAATAAGCAAGTGACTTATCGCCCTCTCCTTCTATTTGCGCATAAGCTTCACTGATCTGATTAAATGGTGTAACAGACACTTTGGTTGTTTTTATAATGCATTGAGCTTCACCTTTGTAGTTTGTCACTACATTTAAATCGCCAGCTTGTGGCAATGCTTCATCATTTGCTTCATACCACCATAAAGACGGTGACGTGGCCTTTTTCTCTCCCATAAGCACCAAAGCGAGGCACGCATTTGCATCCACTTCGTTATCACAAAAGTGCCAGCTTTCGAGTTTCCGCTCTGGTAAGCCTTGCTCATCAAAATAACGTTTACATATTTGAGCAACTGAAAGGTCTTGAGAATTATCAGCCAAACCATACTCCTTTTGGCAAATTAATGGATATGCACCAATAATAAAGACAGTCAGAACGAGAATAAACAGCAAAAATCGCTTTTTGCTGTTACAAATTGATTACGCAAACTTATTTGCTAGTGAACGTGTTTCAACAAACGCTGTCTCCAATGAGTTTTGATGACGTAAGTCAGCAAACTCTTGATACTCAGAGGCAATCTCAAATACTTGCTCACAGCCTAAGTACTTGGACAAGGTTTTAATATGCGGTGCTAAGTGATTCATCGACTCTCTTACTCCCCCTTTTTCGAAGCCAAACTCTCCACATGACGTAATGAGAACCAAGCTTTTCCCACTCAAAATCGGCTCTAGTGGAAAATCACCTCGATTTAAGTCAAAGCTAAATGTTTCATGGATCCGGACTATCTGATCAAACCATGCTTTTAATTGTGCGGGCATACCATAGTTATACATTGGGGTAGAAATAACGATGATATCGGCCACTTTCACCTCTTGAATTAGTTGATCTGATATTGCCAGCTTCTGGCGCTGTTGTTCACTGCGGCTCCGTTGTGGCGTAAATACGGCACCTAACCAATCCTGATCAGTAAAAGGTGGAGGATTCATTCCCACGTCGCGGTACTGATATGCTTTTATGGATGAGTTTTCTTTTAATTTCTCGATAAAGCTATGGGCTAAGCGTTTAGAGATTGAATCATGGCTCGGGTTGTCGTTAACACGCTTTCTGATACTTGAGTCTATATGAAGTATTGAGTACATCGAGTTATATACCTATTGTTGCTGTTCTATGGCTGCAATTTTGCTGTTTTTGCCATATCGCGACAAATGAAAAGAACCCAGACATAAATAAGTTTTACTCATGTATAATTAAAATGACTTTATTTTTTAGGAATAACCGATGACCAACGTTTCAATGCAAGCACTTAAGGTCTTTGACGCTGCAGCGCGCCACAACAGTTTTAAACTCGCAGCCGATGAGCTAAATCTCACGGCAACCAATGTGTCTCATCATATTAAAAACCTTGAAACGCGTTTGGGCATCGAACTATTCATTAGAAAAACACGAGAAGTCACGCTGACAACAGCTGGTACTGATCTGGCAAAAGCCACCAGTTCTGGATTTAGTACCATAGAGCGAGCGCTTCATCAGCTAGTAGAGCAAAGCAAATGTGTAGTCGTGCACACCACCTCGTCCTTTGCAGCCCAAATGCTGATCCCAGCCTTAAGAGATTTTGCGAAATTAAACCCAGATATTGATGTATCAGTGATCACCGGCGAACATCTAGTTCATGATAATCAGGCGATTACCATTCGATTTGGTGATATTAGCCACATTGAAAAGCACCAAATTCTCTCAATTGAGCAATTTAATTTATATCTCAATCCAAACCTTGACAGCATAAATCAAAATACTGTTTTTATGCCAAAGTGGAAAAATCAATCTCTTCCCGAAGCTCCTTGGTCAGCGTGGTTAAGTCAAAACCAGATGAATGATAAACAATATGAGCTCATCACTTATGACCAAGAGCTCTATTGCATTCAAGAAGCCATTGCTGGCGCTGGCTGTGTGTTTGCCTCGCACAGCTTAGTTAACATGCTTGAACAAAACGGTGTATTAACTTGTTCAGCTTACCAACCTGTTTCCTCAAGCTTAGGATATTATTTGTCCTCGCAAGAAGTACGCTACAGCCAACAACAGCAAAAATTTGTTAACTGGCTTAGAAAGAAATTTATCTAAACATGGGTTTATTTCAATGGTAGTAACTTCAAACAGGCAGATCTGTAAAACGCTTTATCATGCAAAATACAACCGAATTCAGCGCGTACTATCATGCCTTCAAAAAAGGTCAGTAGCATCTCGGCGTATTCTTGTACATTAACTTGATTTTCACCCAGAGCACGAATAAATAAAGACAGCAGCCATGCTTTATGATCCACTGCAATTTCACTTGGTTTTTGCTGTGTGCATTTAAATTCTGATTGGGCATGCATAAACATGCAGCCCTTAAACTGCGGCGACCCAAACCAATTAAAATGCCAATCTAGAATAGCTGAGATTTTATCCTTCGGACTGTCATGAGCACTGATAACCTCATCAAGCATTTGCTCAAAGCGCTCATGCCGCCGATGCAACACTGCCTCCACTAAACCAAGCTTATCGCCAAAACGGCGATACAAGGTGGTTTTGGACACTTTGGCTTCATCTCTTATCAGATCAACACCAACCACGTTAAACCCATGCTGGTTAAATAAGTCTTCTGCCACATCCAAAATATGCTGCTGTATATCCATGTTTTTTTGCCAAGAAATTACTTGTCTGGAAGTGTACAAATCTGTACTCTTTTTAGCAAGATGTGTACAGGTTTGTACACACTTAAAATTACAGCGCTAACGTAAGGAGATAAAGTGAGTAGATTAACTGATATTACAAAAGGTTTCGTAGGTGGTTTTTTGGGAATTTGGGGATTAGGCATGCTCTCTTCGTTGGTGCATTACCCGATCTTAATGGCCCCGTTTGGCGCTACATGTGTATTACTTTTTGCGGTTCCTCATTCCCCGTTATCAAGGCCAAAAAATGTCATCGGCGGGCATTGCCTTTCAGCTGCCATCGGCTTGGTTATGTTATTTTTATTTGGCTCAAGCCTTTTATCCATCGCTATTGGTGTTGGATTAGCAATTGCCCTAATGCAGCTGTTCAAGGTAGTTCATCCGCCAGCAGGCGCTACAACACTTGTTATCATCATGGCTGGCAATACACACATCGACTTTTTATTGTTTCCGGTTTTGAGCGGCTGCTTATTCTTGGTTGCACTAGCCAGCCTTTTGAATTTAATGTACGTCAAATGGCAAAAAACGACATCCTCAACAGAAACCGCCATTAAATAAATTTTCTTTAAACACTGGATAATATGTATCAATAAACACACAATAAAACTTCGATAAAATCCAAGCGCTTTTTTAACGCTTCATCCTTTAAGTCGACTAACACGCTAACAGCAGGAATTTTTATGTTTGAGTCTTTTAATCCAATACCACGTATATTAATGGGTCCAGGTCCCTCTAATGTATCTCCGAGAGTTTTAGGAGCCCTATCTAGGCCAACTATTGGTCATTTAGACCCGCAATTCATCGGCTTAATGGACGAGATAAAACAGTTACTGCAATATGCATTTAACACACAAAATGCCTTTACTATTGCCCTATCTGCGCCGGGCTCTGCGGGTATGGAAGCCTGTATTGTGAATCTCATCGAGCCCGGTGATAAAGTCATTGTGTGTATTAATGGTGTATTCGGTGGTCGTTTAAAAGAAAACATAGAACGCGTAGGTGCCAAAGCCATTGTTGTCGAAGATAAATGGGGTCATCCAGTCTCAGTTGACAAAGTGAGTGACGCCTTTAAAGCGAACCCTGATGCAAAAGCTTTGGCGTTTGTGCACGCAGAAACCTCAACAGGTGCCCGCAGTGATGCGAAAAGCTTATGCCAAATTGCACAGCAATATAACGCGCTAAGTATCGTGGATGCTGTTACTTCTCTTGGCGGCAGCGAGCTTAGAGTCGATGAGTGGGGTATCGACGCCATCTATTCAGGTTCTCAAAAGTGCTTATCATGCGTACCGGGGATCTCTCCTGTCAGCTTCAGCGAAAAAGCGGTTGAAATACTTAAATCTCGTCAAAGTAAGGTGCAAAGCTGGTTTTTAGATCAATCCTTGGTGATGGATTATTGGTCTGGTGAAGGTAAACGCTGCTACCATCACACAGCCCCGATTAATTCATTGTATGCGCTACATGAATCCTTACTTATGCTCAAGCAAGAAGGGCTAGAAAACGCATGGCAGCGTCATCAAAGATTGCATGAGAAGCTTCGTCATGGTCTTGAAAAGCTCGGCATTGAGTTTTTGGTTGATGAAGCACATCGCCTGCCTCAGCTCAATTCTGTTTTAGTGCCTGATGGGGTTGATGATGCTCATGTCAGATCAACTTTATTAAGTAAATACAACCTAGAGATCGGTGCTGGACTTGGCCAGCTTGCAGGAAAGACATGGCGCATAGGTTTGATGGGCAGCACAGCCAATGAGCAAAACGTGGCCTTATTACTTGCAGCCTTAGAAGATACCATCAAGTAAAAATTATCTTGCAGGGGCAGTCATTGCCCCTGCACTTTAACTAGCTACTTGCGCGCATACAACACGCCCAAAAAATGCAAAACTATCAGCCACCATAGGGTGTCAATAAGCATTAAATGGATGTCTAGCATCTTGGCATAAAAGCGTCCGTCACTGCTAATCGCATCAGAAAGTTGCACACCAAATAATTGAATAACCTCCTCAGCGTTTATCGCCATACCCAATCCTGTGATCACCAACCCTGATAGAATTAAATAAAAACATGCATGTACGCTCTTTACTAATCCCAAATGGAATGTATTGCGCATAGGTTGACGGGGAAGCCTGTTTGCGAACAGTTTTTCCCAGCCAAGCCGTGCCAAAATTAAGCCAAATACCCCAAGCGCCATTAATGCATGCGTTTCAATCGCATCTTGACGGTGCAGCGCCTGACCTTTTATACGATAATCGATATTGTGAATTTGCGTACCCATATTCATTAAAATAAATAGGATCAAAAAAGCGGCAAACCAGTGAAGAGAACGATCGACAAGATAGTGCTTATTCTTCATAAAATAATCCTTTATTTCTTAGACAAGACCCTATTTATATTAGCGCCAAGAAATAAAGTTTCAATAATTTCTGAAAGAATAAAAGAGGGCTCGTGATGAGCCACTCTGGACGATTGCTAATCGTTACGGATTGACGCTACAGTCTGTGAGTTTTACCCAAGCTTCTGGGTTTTGCTCTGGTGAGCTTTGAGTCCACCAGCTGGCTTTGTAAATTGCCTGCTCGAATGTAACTTGGTTATCTCTCACATAGGTGTTGCCAGCTTCAAACTCAGGCGCTCTACATAGCGGTGACAGCGCGCCATAGAAGCCAGTAATCGAATCGAGCTTGAGGTTTGACGAAGTACCATAATCAACCCCTTCAGCTATGGTTACAGCACCATCAAATGCTGAAATATGCCAGTTAAACCTTATATTCGCGCTGTCAACGCTGCCATGAATTTCAATATTTGACACCAAAATGGCATCATAAGGCCAGAGTCCATACTCATGCATATACCCCTGAAAATCCCCGATCCAATTACTGACACTTTCTGCCCCTGTAACTCTAAGTCCAGCGGTTGTTGGGTCTTGATAACGAAACCCTGGATTAACGGCCTGCTCTAAATGACTTACACGATCAGCTGCTTCGTGAATATTCCAAGAACTCATATATGCAAGTACATTTTGCTTAAGCTGCTCTGATTGTGCCTGTGTTAAAGGCTGCGCAATGGTGTTACAGCTTAAAAAACTTGACCCTAATAAAACTAAACCTGCTTGAATAGATTTCATGATGACTCCTAGTCGTTGTATTTATCACCTTTTTAGTTTTAAAGCGCTGCAAACAAAATTATTCCATCTTGATAAAAGAGGAAATCTTTGAATTAATATCGATACCTATCAGGTAATTACACATGTCAATTTAGTTAAATTGACAATTCAGAACGTGCATTACCACGCTCACTAAGGATAAGTTGATTATGTGGCTTGAACTACAACAAGAGTTTTATCTCGTATCGTGTTTATTGACATTATTTTGTGCAGGCCAAATGCAAAGATTCGAGTGTAGCTTTAATACCCGCTTGCCATTTTTGACCTTAGCGAATTGTGCTTTATTGCTGATCCCATTCACCAGCTATCTTCAAATTAAGTTTAATATTCATGCACCTTTACTTTCCCAGTTAGCCAACAACTGTATTTTATTATTTTGTGGGCTTGCTTATTTATTTTATCGATATGAGGTAACACCTAAGCTCAATACAATCTTGCTACATTGCACGCCTTTTTTTGCTTTTCTAATAGTCAAACTCACCGACTTTCATACTCAGACTGCGCTAATGTATGTTGTCTATTTTGGCTTGATGTTCAGCTATGTAACGGCGATATGGCATAGCCAAGGTGTAGCAAACGCAAAAACATTAAAAAAAAGTAAGTTATTGCTGTTCTGGGTGGTGTTTGTAGTTGCACTCAATGGCGGTGTTGCCATCGCATTCTTAAGCAAATCACCATTGACCTATCCTCTTTGGCTACTATTGAACATCAGCGTTTGTGTTTATTTATTGGCATGTTCTTTCACTGCAGTCTATTGCATTAAGCAAACTGACCTAACGGGATCAGTTGATACACCAATATCAGAAAAACAGCTACAGCTAAGCCCCTCGATTGCCCGAAGCTGCATCGATGAGCTCAAACAGTTACTTGAAAAAGAACAAGTATTTTTAGACAACCAATTGACGCTTGCACAGCTTGCAGACCAGCTTGGACTGACTCAACATCAAACCTCAGAGCTGTTAAATGAGCATATGAACAAGAGCTTTTACACATTACTCAATGAGCACAGAATCCATTTCGCTTGTGAGCTACTCAAAAAAAGTACAACAAGGGATAACATCACTCAAATCGCCCTTGATAGCGGTTTTAATAATAAAAGTTCTTTTTATACGGAATTTAAGAAACAACTGGGCACTACCCCAAGTAAGTGGCGCGCTCAATATGCGTAAACAGCTTTCATAGTTATGCAACAGGATAAATCACTCTCAGGCTACCCGTTTAATTAAGTGAGGATTCATTCATCCTAAGTAAGTTATTGCTTAGTGGAACTGTATTTACATGAATGAGTAAAAAGGAAATTGAGTCGTGAAACGTTACGCTGTTTATGTCGCACTTATACTTACAATAATCTGTATTGCTCCTGTGTTTATACCAACAACACTATGTGGTCCAACACCACCAAAGTTAAAGATCCAATCAGATGTTGCAGTGATAAGCAAAATGTTAGCTTTAAACGAAAAGACACTGGAACTGAATTCGAGTCACTCCGACAACATAACACAATACAAAAACACACTCGCCAAGACGTTAAATGACTCTCCACTCGACCCATGGGATAAAGCCTACGGCTTTGAATATTTAGGAAGTGAACCTAGAACTTTTATCATTTGGAGTACAGGCTCTTTGAACTCAGAAGCGGGTTTGATAATGTTCACCTTCACAAAAGTGAATGGTGACTATAAAGCCGCTAGATTACAAAGCGCCGAGCAACATACAAAGCTCAATGTGTTAAGAGGTGAACACTGAAAAATCAGCCTCTTGCTGACTCTGTTACCGCACAAACATAAGCCCAAACCTACTGACCTGATTGAAACTGCCCTGCAACTCTGACATATTCATCCACCTCATACTCATCAGCCTGAGCAAGCTCCTCTGGGGTGATTTCAAATATCGTGCCTTCAACAATATCTGACTCGCTACCTGTGTATTTCAAAATCGGATGTACGTCTTTACCACTGGTTTTAATCACCTCTTCATCGGTAATTTTAACCTCGGATAGCACATAGCCAACAAGCTGGTCTTTTTTGCCTTTTAGTTTTCGACCAAACGTTTCAATTTGAACATGTTCTAACTGCAATGTGCCATATGAAAACAGCTTTTCCATTTTTTAGCCTCTCCCACTGAATAAAATAAACGATTAGGAACCGAAATTTATATCGCTGAGCACGAAAGTACAAGCTACTGATTAAATTAATAAATAATTAAATATGCCATAAATGTTCCATAAGAATGCACAATATCTGAACTTTGCTATCTATAAACAAAGTCTTGCGCTCTACCTTCATAAAATACTAAGTAATTTCTTGCTACTTACTCACTGACTTATTTTTATCAGCTTGGCCCCTTCATGCATAATCATCATCCCTCAGTTTTAACCTAAATGAGACCAATAAGGCCAACCCCGGTTGCCTGCATTGAACTTGAACCTCTCCTTGCTGCGATAATACCAGTTCGCGGACAAGTGCCAAGCCAATCCCCGTCCCTTTCGTATTTCGCGTAAGTTCACTACTCCCTCGATAAAACAGCTCAAAGATTTTTTCTTCTTGCTCCTTGCTTATACCATTACCGTAGTCTCGGATCTCCAATTGAACCATATTTTGGTTTGTGGGGTGCCTGCAAAAAGTAAAATCAATTTTCTTTCTGTCATTGTCATCTATATTTGCTGATTCAAAAAACTTGATGGCATTGTCCGTTATATTTATCACCACTTGTGTAAATGCGTCAGGCTCAATATATGCCAAAATAGATTCGGGCTCTGCAAACTCCATACAATGTACCTGTTTAAAGTTATGCTTGTCAGTCAATGACGAAATTTTAGAGTGGATAATGTTTTGTAATACTGTCAGCGGAACATACTCTGGTGCCACATTTTGCTGCTGACGCTCAAAGGCAGACAGCTGTAAAATGTTATCAATGAGTCTTGCTAACCTATCACTCTCATCACAAATAAAATCAAAATACTCGCCTTGGTGTTTTGGCGAAGTCACCATGCCAGATTTAAGCATCTCAGAATACATTTTAATCGACGTAAGAGGCGTTTTCAGTTCATGGCTTACCGATGAGATAAAGTTCACCTTCTCTTCTGAAAGTGCAAGCTGCTTAACACTAAAGCGATAAAACCCATAACAAGCAGAAACAATAGCGATTAATAAAATACCGTTAAAGATCAGGCTAAATATGGTTGATTCAGCAAGTGGCATGGGCTTTGATGTCACCGATATCGTGTAGTTTTTATATGGCCAATCCAGCCGAGTTTCATATATAGGCTGCTGCATGTAACTACTTTCTGGTGTTTGAGGCAGTGAAACAGCCGGTGCATTCTCTGAAGGAAGATATAAAAAGTGTGTATGAGCTAGCGTCTCATCCACAATCTTAAGCGTTACCATAATCGGTATATCAAAACGTCTATTCTCAAGAATATTCGTCACTTGCTGTTGTAAATACGGGCCTCTTTTTACTACATACCCTTGCAATACAGGCAGTTCCAAAACAGAAATAACACGATAAAAGATGATATATTCAGGCAAATCAAAGCTCACATCAAACTGGCTTCTTTTGAGATCTAGCCCATTATTCAACATGGCTCTAATCGATTTAGATTGAAATACAGTGTGATAAACAGATACGGCCATTTCGCGGCGCGTAATAGCCTCTAAGGTTTGTATTTCATTGGAAGTGTCAGACAATTCATCAATTGTAATTGCATCTGGCCAAATTGGAGAATTAAAATTGCCTTTGTGATCAATTTGAAAATAGCCCACAAGTCCAGTTATATTTTGTGACCCATCAAGCTCTGCTAAAGATGACACTACTTTTTGTGTTTGCTTAGTAACTGGATTATGCACATAGCGATAATAATTGAATGCATCTACAGGAATTTGATTGCTAACACTGGTCATCCGAAACAGCTTTCTATTAATGACCCTGACTAAACTGCTGGCTTCTTGTTGATACTCTGACAAGCGGTTTTTTTCCGCTTGCTGATAACTGATACAAAATAGTAAAGAGAGAGGAATGAGTAGCAGCAATAAGAGTAAAACCGCAGAAATCTGCAATCGTCTTAAACGCTCAGAATAATTAAGTAAGCGTTTATTTTTTATAAAAGTCATTTGTTATTCTTATAGTGTATAGAGCTGGTAGCCTTCACCTCTGTGGGTGATTAAATGCTTCGGTGTTTTGGGGTCTATTTCTATTTTTTTACGAATTTTAGCGATATGTATATCTACCGTTCGCGTATCTATATCTTTAGTTTCTTTGTACCCCCAGACATCTTTTAGCAAGTCATCTCGTGACACTAAACCACCTTTGCGATTTAAATAAGCCAAAATCTCCGCTTCTCTGCGGGTATATTTCATCTCTTTTTGATAGGAGTTACCAGTCAGTGACTGCAAGCATACGGACACTTGCTCACTGAGTGAGATGACATCGCCTTTTTCTGTCCACCCTGATCGCCTAACTAATGCATTGACTCGTAAAACTAACTCTGACGTTGAAAAAGGTTTTGATACATAATCGTCAGCACCGAGAGTCAGCGCATTAATGATGTCTTCTTCTGCATTTTTTGCTGTGAGCATCATAATTGGTTGGGTACGAGAGTGAGCTCGAAGTGCATTACAAATATCAAAGCCATTCATCGAAGGCAGCATAACATCGAGTAAAATACAGGTGTAATCGCCACAAAGCCCCTTGTCTAAGCCTTCTTTTCCGTCAATGGCACTGTCTACGTCATAGCCATGAAAGACAAATAAGTCCGTCAGACCTCTTAAAATACTCGGCTCATCTTCGACGATGAGCAATCTTGGTTTAATGCTCAAACCACTTCCTTTTGTTGATGTAAAAATCGATGTGATCGCTGGCCTTCTTTCTAATTAGTTTTTATAGATGGCCCAGCAACCCGTTACTATGCATACGCAGTGTACCAATTTTCACAAAGGTTTAAATGCAAACTTTTGTAAAATATAAGCGGGTCATTTTATATTTATCACTTGTCTATCACCGATCATGACTGCCAAATCAATTCATTAAAACAAGGATAAAACAGTATTGAACAAAGTAATGATGTATTAATTTAACCTACAAAAAGCAGCCCTATAGGGCTGCCAGTGCTAATTTCCAAATAATGTTAAACTTAACCTTTAGGAATGGTAAGTAAGGAGTACTTGCTCGCTTCACTCCAAGGAATTAAATGTACCGCCACTTTTCCGTATGTTGAGTAGCCATTTCCTTCCCAGTTTTGGTCAATGACATACACGCCGTTAGCATTTGACCCCAATGCAATTGCGACATGACCAGGCGCCCCGCTGTCTCCAGGCTGCCAATAAGTACCGTCTGACTTAAACTTTGCTATTATTCTCCACTTCAGATACATGCTCGAATTCAATTTAGCGCCACTCCACTTCCATTTACTTGTGTGGCCAGCATTTGACAATGCACGCACAAATTGCACACACTGAAAATAACTATCAAAGCTCTCTCCTACCGAGATTAAATCAGCTACTGAACTAATATTGCGACTATCATGTTGATGGTTATTTGCGACACCATACTGCCTGAAAGTATTAGCAGTGCTTGATGTATGTTTGAGGTATAACATACTCCCCCCAAAAACATGATCATTTTCTCGTACAAAGTTATTTGGGTTATCAATTAACTGTTCCAAATCTTGCTTTACACCAGATTTTAATACCGCGAAAGAATAATCTTGCGCTGCCGCAACAAGTGATGCTCCTAAAGTGACGATCATTAGCAGACTGTTCAACACTTTCATTTTCAATCCTTATATATTTATGGCCGTTAGCCATTGATGTTTAAATTTGTGGATGTTTTCCACTATCTAGTGGCAGGATTAAATCTAAGTGATCTTTCTTTTGAGGAGTAGGCACGTAATTTAGCGTTTTTTTTCTCAGCTTTTTAGTAAGAAATGTGCAGTTCAACAACAGAACCGAACGAAATAAAAGCGAAAAATAATAAAAAACATAATGTTAAACTAATTTACAGACGCATTTGCATGCATAGTCATTTGTAAAATTTTAGCGCCAATATTGGCAACTTCACCTCTTGTCATCGCTCTTTTGGGCTGAAATTGACTGCCGTGCACATCGCACAATTGATAAAAAGCGCATAACTGTCCATATCTTAAACTTTGGTCGCTGTTAAACTCTGTGCTATCACTAAAACCATAATGCGAAAAGCTGTCTACCCCATCGGGATCGTAGAGCTCCAAGAGCTGGCTCACAATCATAGCGAGCCACTCTTTTGATACTGGCTTTTTAGGGTCAAACTGCTCCGGATATGGCATAAACCCAGCTTTATTTCCATACACCAAATAGGCATTCGCCCAAGTAAAGTCCTCAATATCACCTTTGTCGTTAACCAACCTCAGGTTATGAAAATGATGACTTGTCTTAGTCAGGGTAATAACTCCTTTCTGATGAGCAGATAAAAATAATATCGATAACGCCTCAGCTTGCTTTGCTACCTGCTGCGGCTGAAATATCCGTCCACCATCACCTTTGTCCGGACGACCAATAACAACACCACGCATCGCAAGATAATGGATGTTGTTATAATGAGGGTGCGTCGCTGGCACATCTTTAAACTGAATTGGTAATCCATGCCCGTCCCTGATCACAAACCTGAGCACCAATTTGTCATATCCTAGGCCATGTTTTTGTGCTTCTATTGTAACTGTATGAATACCTACTTGAGTAAAAGTATGCCGATAATATCCTTCGTTGCTAACATAACCTGGCCCTGTAACTTTAAAAGCTAAATCTGATACATGGTTGCCTTTACCGACCACTTTCAGTGCTATTGGCTCTCTGATCTTCCCACCATGATTGGTAAACACATGCTCGGAAAATAGCTTTGAATAAACTTGTTCTTCGTCTTCGGACACGGTCTCCAAATGACCAGACTCTGTAGAACTGTTCAATATATCAAAGAACTCTCCATTGTTTTCGTGCGCTTCAAATAAACGTTCTAAATAATCAATCGCTTTGTCATTTTCATTTTTTTGTTGAGCTAACTCAGCATTTTTAGTAGACAAAACATTTAAGACAGTGAACAAAACAGGCAGGGTTAGAACAAAGCTAACAAGTAGGTATTTGTATCGATAAACTATGCATTTAAGTTTATCCACTAAAGAAATATTAATTTCTTTAGGTACCTGAAAGTGCATCGCCGATATCAACATATTCTGCAGTGACTCAACATCCGGCGTTCTCACCTTTACATCTTCTAAATATGCTTGCTTAAATACCAAGCTTAATAACCGAACTCTTAGCTCTGCATCTGAAAATCTTTTAAGCATCAGAGTGTTTAGCATTTTTGCAGCGGAGTAAACATCGCTCGATACTCCCACAGCTTCTCCGTTTCTTTGCTCTGGGCTAGAAAAATTTGGGGTGAATCCCTGTACCTCAGGCGCTAAAATAGCCGGCATATCGACAAGGTGCTTAGATATACCAAAATCCAAAAGCACTGGGCGCTTATCCATATCAACTAAAATATTACTCGGCTTAATATCTGCGTGCACAATACCTTGGTCATGTGCGTGTGCCAATGCACTCAGTATTTTGAAAAACAACTCCAACATGTCATCTAAAGTAAGCGCATAATTAGCAAAGAAAGTATCTAATGACTCGCCGTTTATAAAATCCATAATCATGTAACAGTAGTCATGGTGCTGACCAATGGTAAATACTCGTGCAATACTGCCATGATTGAGCTTGGCTAAGCTCTGTGCCTCTACCGATATCGCAATGGCTTCTTTAGGCATATTAAATGCCGGATAGAGTAGTTTTACAGCAACGGTTTGATCGAATTTACCGTCGCATCGAATCGCTTTATACACAACACCTTGTCCGCCTTCTCCTAATAAAGCTGTTAATTCAAAGCCTTCGATTACTACTCCACTAAGATGCAACAACTCGTCATAACCCAAGGCAGACTTTGCAGACTGTGATATCAATGACGATAAAAACATATCTCGTTTATTGAGAAGATGAGCTTGAATTAGACTTTTTACCTCTTCTATGACTGAGCTGTCTATCCCCTCAAAGGAATTCACATTGTGCATCATTTTATCAGCTGGTAATTCAAGTAACTGCTCAAAGATATCAAATGCGCTGCTTCCATTTAGGTTAGGCACAAGCATCACAAAACATCCATAAACTGACTTCTTAAAAACGCATTTGCTACTTCAATTTGGCGATAGACTTTCCCTCTAGACAAACTCAACTCGCGTCCAATCTCATCTGCTGTCATGCCTAAAAAGTAATAAAATAATGCAACTTCGTAGCATGGCTCTGATCTCGTTTTTAAAAGCCCAATAGCCTCATCAAATGTGCTGTACTGCTCATCATTTGCATACTCTGTGATTTGGTTTAATTGCTCTATAGAGGTATGTTCGTATAAATTTCCACGTTTATAAGCTTTGTTCTTTCTGATCTCGCTGATCAAGGCATTACGAATAAACGTTGATACATCTTTTAAATATTGTTTCCTATTCTCATAATCTTTGACAGGAGGTGCAAAGTGAATGAAATATTCATTGATAAAAGATGTTGTATTCGGCACCACGTCTAAGTCATCATGGTTACGAACTAATTGTTGCTTATGTTTTTTCAAGCAGGTTTTTAAATGTAGAAAAACAGCTGACTTAAGTGCTTTTTCTGATGCTTCACAGCCTTGTTTCCAATTACTAATCAATAAAGTGATATCGTTTTTCATTCAAGTTAGCCAATCCATAACGCGCAATAAATTGTTGCGACCCAACGCAAGGTAAGCAAACTGTAAACAAAATGTATTGAAAGTCAATGCAGATAAGCTACGCAGCGAGAGCTACTGTACAATTAAACCGAATGAAACACATACTCTAGTTTGAGAAGGATTAAAGAAGAGTGCGCCACTGTAATGCAGCTGCACTCTTAACAAGCGTCAGATATTAATTACTATTTTGTCTAACCAATTGATCTAAAAAGCGTACACCCCAGCCTTGAGAACCTTTTGGTGCAACAGCAATCGGCTGATTTAACCAATCAACACCTGCAATATCTAAGTGCACCCATGGAACGTCTTTATCTACAAACGTCGCGACTACTGCTGCACCGATACTGGCACCTGGGTTACCTGCACCTGAGTTTTTAATATCTGCAATGTCTGACTTAATTTGCTTAAAGAAATTAGGATGCAGAGGCAGAGGCCAAACCGCTTCACCACTGGTTTCACCTACTTGCATCATATTTTGAGCAAGAGACCAATCTCGGGTAACCATGGCCGCATACTCATCGCTTAATGCTCTCGCAGCTGAGCCTGTCAACGTCGCAATGTTCACAAGCATTCTAGGTTTAAACTCATCTTGTGCATAACGTACTGCATCGGCTAGCAGCAAACGTCCTTCCGCATCCGTTGAGATGATCTCAATCGTCGTACCTTGCATTGTCGTTAGTACATCACCTGGGCGAATTGCATCTTCTGCGGGCATATTTTCAGCAAGCGGCATCACACCAACAACGTTGACGTTTTCACCTCTGCTAGCCACTGCTAGCATTGTACCGGCAACCGCTGCAGCACCAGAAAGGTCCGATTTCATTTGCCACATGCCGCTATTTTTCTTCAAACTGATCCCGCCGGTATCAAATGTGATCCCTTTACCAACCAGTGTAATGGGCGCGTCTTTTTTGTTACCACCACGGTAGTTGATCACCAACATGCGTGGTTCATGGATAGAGCCTAAGCCAACACCTAAAATCGCGCCCATATTACGCTTTTTCATTTCTCTGACTTTCATCACCTTGATATCAACGTTATCGATATCATCGAAAGCATCTTTGACTCTGTCCACAAAGCTTTGCGGGTAAATGGATTTACCTGGCTCTGATGCCATATCACGGGTTAAGTGAACGCCTTGCACCATATACTTTAAATCGTCACTATATTTTTTTGTAGCTGCAGCGACGTTGCTACTATGAAGCACAAAGTTACGAGGTGAAGATTGCTTTGCTTGTGCTTTATATTTGTCAAAGTGATAATCGCGAAGGCCTGCGCCCATTGCTACCCAAGCTGAAGGGGTTGAAACTTGCGTATTGAGCGCGTCAGTAATCACAGCATACTGAGCTTTGCCATTATCAGGAGTGCTCGCCGCTGCGTAGCCACCTAAGTCCTGCAGTTGAGCTTGTGTTAATGCATTAGAGCCAGTACCGATCACTGTGATTTGTGCAAAAGGCGCTAGACCATAAAACGTTTGCGTTTTACCAAATCCACTTTTAAAGCCAGCGCTCTCAATTGCCCCCTGCAATTGACCATTTGTTTTTGTATTTACTTGCGCAGCAAGCCCGCTTAGTGAATTAGCGTTATCAACAAAAATGATTAAACGCTTGTTTTGCGTTAAGTCGAGTTTAGAGAATTGAATATTGGGTAGCGCGTGCGCCATGCTTGAAGCCAACATAGTCAGCGCAGCAAGTGTAAATTTGATCATGCTATTAATCCGCTTAATTAAACCGATAACACTCAATAGTGTCGCTTTAAGAGCCAAAACCTTGATTAGCCCTGAGTATAGTCAAGGTTTAAGCGGTATGAACTCTACCTTGTATAAGTGAATGTAACTATTTGTTATCGATGAGTTTAAGCAAAAACGCTGTGTATGGATGAGGAACGTGATAAAAGGCTTAGATATAA
This sequence comes from Pseudoalteromonas umbrosa, assembly GCF_030125375.1. Classification (GTDB taxonomy): domain Bacteria; phylum Pseudomonadota; class Gammaproteobacteria; order Enterobacterales; family Alteromonadaceae; genus Pseudoalteromonas; species Pseudoalteromonas umbrosa. The sequence goes on from NZ_JASJUU010000001.1 coordinate 1,419,254, forward strand.
GAGGTATCGATTCTCTTAAATCGTGGCATAAATAGATAGATGACAATCGCTTCGCTCTACTTTGAACCTCGACTACTTTTAATTTGGTCTATTTTTTTAGCCTCTTGTCTAACATCTAAAAGTTTCTTATATTTGGAACGGTATTATCTAACCCAAGGAAAATAATAATGAAATCGGGTGCTCTACTTAAAGCTTTATCTTGTCTTACTCTACTTATGGCCTCTCATGGCGAAGCTAATCAACAAAAACTCTTACCTCATGACGGCAAAGCCGAAGACAGTTTTGGATTTAGTGTTGCTGTAGACGGAACAACCGCTCTGGTCGGTGCCTTTAAGGCGGATACGAAAACAATTCAAAATGCAGGGGCTGCCTATGTGTACGCACTTGGTAGCAATGGCTGGTACCAACAAGCAAAACTGATAGCAGAACCAGCCTTTAGCGAAGACACTCTTGGTGGTAATGTGGCACTGAAAAATAACATGGCCATATTGGGTGTATCAAGAAGGGATAGTCGAGGAAAAGACTCTGGCGCCGTCGTCGTGTTTGAAAAACAAGCCGAAGCTTGGACACAAAAGCAAATTTTAACCGCCATTGATGGCAAGGCTGGCGATGTCTTTGGACAAAGCATTGCACTTACTGAACGATTTTTAGTTATTGGTGCCCCCCACAGCGATGCTCCACATAAAGACTCTGGGTCAGCTTATGTATATACTCGCGAAAATGGCGCTTGGCAGTATCAAGCAAAACTTACTGCCAAAGACGGTGCAGAGGATGATTTATTTGGTATTAGTGTGGCGATTGATGGCAATACCATACTTGTCGGTGCAGATCTACACGATGAAATTGCACAAGAGGCCGGTGCAGTTTACGCCTATGAATTTGATGGTAAACAATGGCAGCAACAAGCCAAACTGATGGCAAAAGATGGCGGACATACAGATATCTTCGGGGTGAGAGTTGCTCTACAAGGCAACACGGCATTAATCTCAGCCAGAAGAGACGATATTGACGGTGTGGGTGTTGATGCAGGATCGGCGTATATTTTTGAGCGTACTGATGGGAAGTGGGCGCAAACACAAAAACTAGTTGCACCCGATGCTCATGCAGATGACCGATTTGCACGTGGCGTTACACTCTCCAAAGACACCGCCTTAATCAGCGCCATGCACCATGACGCCAACGGCAGCAATGCAGGTGCTGTTTATGTGTATAAAAAGCATCTTGGTCAGTGGCACTATACATCAAAAATCGTCGCTAAAGATGGAAAAGCCGATGATAAATTTGGCTGGAATCTGGCGCTATCCAATCACCATGCCATCGTTGCCGCACCACTTCGCGATGATAATGGTAACTCCTCAGGGGCGGTATATATGTTGGATTTAGCTGGGAACGCGGCGATTGCGTCTAACTCCAGTGAAAAAATAAAGTAGCTCGCATACTCAAGTCACTAAAAGACGATACACCTTAACGTGCTTCGTCTTTTAACAAAAATAATAGGGGTGCTGCTAATTTCCCCGAACCGGTTGTTGTATAAACTACTTCACTGCCCTGCCAAATCTAAACCACATAATCAATCTGTTGTACTAGGCTTGGCTTACCCTGTTCGTCAAGATAAAAGCCTGATTTTCTGATTGCACCTTTCAGCTCGCCTTGCTCTCGAATATTCAGTGGAGTATCTGCATTTTGCAATCCAATGGCTCCAATGCTAGCCTCCGACAGTGTCACCAACTTATCTTCATCCTTGTTTTTTATCCACACTCTAAGACTATCAAACACCTCATCATTTTCATCAATAAAGCCGTTGCCGTCTTGGTCGTATTGGGCTAAATCAGCAAAGCCATTGCCACTTAACGCGCCAAACAGTTCAGTACCGTCGTCGATGCGTGAATTATTGTTCAAGTCCAGTGCCAAAAAACCATAGCCTTTTTTAAGATGTGAGAATGTATCTACTTTACCGTCGGCATCAATATCAAATTGCATCTGCTCACTATCTAACTCTACCGCCTTATTGGTGAAGCTAATAATAAGCGGATCTTTCATATTAATATCTTCAATCGTGCGCTCGTAACTAGTGTGGGATTGTTCAAAGACAGACTTAAATGCAAAAGCGATCTGCTCGCCGTTTTGAAGTGTAATTTGACCACCAACTTTAAATACATTGGACTGCTGCTCATGACTCAAACGCTCAACAATAACATGAGTTGGCTCGGGTTGCTCGGCATCTGCAGCTTCAGCCTCTGCTACATCCTTACCGATAGTGTCATCGTACCAACTTACCTCTTTTCCGGTTAGCTTCTGTACTAGTAACTTAAGAATATACATCTTTGCATCATTGCCCATTTCCATGTCAATTGCTGCTTGATCAACCTTAGCAACTTCAGTATCAACCATGGGCAAAGCGCTTTGATCCTCTTCAGGTATCATGACTTCTGTACGCTGCTCACTGACGTGAAACTGACCTTCATGTTTGTTACGCAATTCAATTTGTGCACTTTCAATTTTCATAGCTCCTCCAAGCCCATCCATGTAACTTGGTTATCGGCAAAAAAGTCTATACATTGAGCAGTAATTTATGATCGCAAAACAAAGAGCAATAGTTACGTGAAACGTTAACGCAGCATCTCTCACTCACCCACTTTCGTAGTTTAGGAGGGTGAGTGAATTTGCCTTTAATGCCTTAGTAAGACTGTGCTGGGCAACACAGGATCACAGTCATGGTAAACCTCACTACGGTAAGTGTGTGAAACACTATTAATGCAGTATCCATCTGCATAGTTTGTCGCACCTAAATGCGGGTTTTTAGCCTCCCCATAAATACGGTTACCACTGAAGTGGCTCAACCCTGAGCCAACCTGAAGTGAAAACTCATAGGTAAGCATACCTCTGGCTGTTATATGTGGGCTATGAATTGTAACTTGATTACCGCCAACATAATGCTCACCGATAGCTTGGATCCCTCTATAAGCCCTCTGTAACTCTATGACATTGCTTGAAATTATATTTTCTGAGCATGGCGTCGAGTGGCAAAGTGAAAATATAGCTGATGAAGTAGTGCCTATTGTTTGGCGATCCACACTGTTACTTTGACCATTTGAAAAGAGGCGGTTGTAGTGAACATTGAAATTACTTGCTAAAAGCTTAATGCCATTATTACCAAAAGCATTAATTTCATTATCTGATATAACTCCATAATAACAACGATCCACGCAGTCCATACTTTGTACGTAAATTGCGCTTGAATCTAAATAACCAAAAACGTCACGAATGGTATTTTTAGATACTTCTACCTGACCAGAAGCTGACCCGACTATAGATATTCCCCTGTGCGCCAAACGCCCTTCCCGCACAAGATCTACACCATTAAAATACCTATCAGAACTGGCGTCATACCCTCCAACTCTATCTATGAAATTATTGAAAATATGAATATTACGACTGTTTGTGATCTGAATCGCCCGAGCTGGGTAAATTTCTGAGTAATGCGTTATGGTGCCAGTTTTAAAATCAGTCCCTAAAAAACGACTGAATACCGAGTAAGAAATATCAATGCCATCCACACCTTGTACTTCTACGCCTTTTGTTGCTAAAAAGTCCCCATCAATCACAACTTGCCTGATCTGGCTCCCACTGGCATTTTCGGTAAACTTGAGCATAGCAGCAGAATCAGCAAACTTACTTTTAGCAATAATCTGAGCGGTATGCCCTATACCTTCAAATCGGACAGGTCTATCAATTATCAAGGGTTTGGTAATTAATATGGGTTGTCCACAGATATAAATATTACCTATCCCGCTATCGGCCAAAAAGCTTCTTAGCGCCTCTTCTTTAAGTTCGGGTGGATTGCTATCATCCCACCCCCAACATAAGTCTCCTCCGTGCCGCGCAAACACCGATACAGATAAAAGTAGTAATACGATTCCAAAACATATTCTTTTCATTTTTGTCCCTTATGAAAAATAATGAGTCTGGTACTACTATCCGCTTTTTGATTCAATACAAAAAATAACCTCAAGCAAAAAGCAGATAATCCAGTCGACTGAATTAACTTGAGATATTCACCTTTTTAATCTACCAAGCTCAGCCCAGACATCGTTGTCAGGCCAAGGCTCAGCATTTTTACAGGTCGAATTTATTGTTCTACTAACTTCACAATGATCTCCTCAAGGTAGTTAAGATACATATCCATATAAGTAACGCCATTTTTATCATCTGATAGCCATGGGTTCATCAAAGTATGTCGTAAGACAAACAGTGCGTTATCTTGAAACTCAACCTGTTCAACATCTCTCACAAACGAGTGCGGATCAAGGCCAAGCTTAAAACATAAATTATGTGCGACTTTATCATTGATGTTTTTTCTAAAAATAGAAGTGTAAGAGCCAATAAACTCTTTGCTAAACATTGGCGTCGACTTCTCAATTTTAATGTGCTCAAACACTTTCCGTGTGAAGTCATTTAACACTCGTGTACTGGAGTTACCGGCGGGGTTAATGGCCAAGCAAATCAGATTTGTGTCAGGCTCTATGGGCGCGATCAAGGTCGCTTTGCCTGCCAGTTTTTCACTCAATGCTGCAATCTTATGGTAAAACACTTCTGTGGTGCGAATTGTGCTGGCAGGTAATTTGCCAAAGTGCTCAGCATTAAGTGGTAAAACATTTTGCGCCACATAACTTGCGGCTGCAGCAGCTCCCGGCTTTGATCCTTCCATAATATACTGACCTAGCTGATTTAATTTAGGCTCAGGCTCAACAAATCGGTTCTTTTTATCAAATACATAGGCAGCTTCTTGCACCACAAACCCGCACATATTTTTGTTTCTCGCGATAAATGCACCGCTGCCAAATGGCATATAACCTAACTTATGCGGGTCAACCGTGATGGAGTCAGTTTCGCATAGCGCGGCAAATGCATTGTAGACTTTGGCTGATGGGAAATACTCAAACCCTGCTTTGACCGCTTCATGTTCGCGCATTCGATTGTTTTCATCTCTAAATACAGACGACAAATAGCCACCCCATGCGGCATCCACGTGAATATAGTAATTCAGTCCCTCATCTCGGCTCATTTCATCACGCAAAGAGACGATGTCAGAGATGGGATCAACGGTTCCAAACTCGGTAGTCCCCAAGACGCCAATTACCGCAAGTACAGTACGGTTTTCAGATTTGGCTTTTAGAAGCAACTGTTTTAGTGCCATCGGATCTAAACGCATTTTTTCATCCGTTGGAACTTGCCATAGGTTTTTACTGCCTATGCCCAAAATCTTCATGGCTTTTATCCATGAATAGTGAGCAGTTGCAGGCACAAACACTACTGGCTGTTTTAAATCTTTATGTTGGTCAAAAAAGTCGATGTGACCTTGGTGCTCAATGCGCTGCTCTCTAAGTAACTCGATCAGCTCATCATATTTCTCATCACCCATGGCTTTGAGTTTATTTAAGCAATTGACACGAATTTGTACTACTTCATCAATCGAGAGATTCATTAACTCCCAAGTCGACATGCCTTGCAATGAACGCCCTTGCCCATCTACAAAGTCAATATCTGCCAGCTCACCACAGCGCTTTACCGCCAGTGGATAGTATTTCACGGAGCGGAACATCCATAAGCTTTGATAGTTCGCCACCGTGCCACCTGAGGTTAAATGTCCCCAAGCCACTGCACCTTTGTCTGCATCTAAGTTGTAGCCAAACATTTCAGCTAATTTATTACCAACTTCTAATTCCATTTTAACGGTGACTGGCGCGGCTTCTTCTGTGACATTATTAGGGTTATACAGCGCTGTAATAAATTGCGCCAGCATTCCCGGCAACAGTAAATCCGATGCCATATGCCCAATGTAGCGAGGGTTTGAAAATGGCACTGATTGCTTTAAATCCGCACTTAACTTATGCAGTTCTTGCTTAGTTTTAGCCATGGTTTCTAGGTAGTGGGAAGATTGTTTTTCAATAATTGAGACTGGCGGTAAATCTTCTGGATGAAAACTACGTCGCCAATAAACGTGGTCTCGAAAGAACTCTAAAAAGATATCTTCGAACTCGTGGTTATTTTCACCATAAGAGCCAAGAAAATAAGGAGAGAATAGGCTTATATCCATGTTAGTTTACTCAGTCTGTATATTAAAACAATCATTCACCATGCCACCGCATTAATGCGCTCACATGCTGCTATCCTGTGCACTGTATACCGCTCATTTTTCCGTATAATTAGGGCAAAGCAATATATGAACGCATCAAGAATACGTTTCATAGACTCAGTAATTAATAAAAAATTTAATTGAAGTGTGTTTATTAAACAATGATTTGAGGTAAAACAAACTTAAATACAAATAATGCGCTATTTTTTGGTATATGCCTATATTCGATGACCAGCTTAACGAAGTTCCCTCTTCGAGCCTGCAATTATTTTTTTAGTTCTAACAAATCCCATTTGTTGCCATATAAATCTTCGAAAACCACGACGGTTGCGTACTGTTCAACTCTTGGCTCCTCATGAAACACCACGCCATTGTCTTTCATAAGATTATAGTCACGCCAAAAGTCATTAGTTTGCAGGAACAAAAACACCCGTCCACCGCTTTGATTCCCTATCGCCTGACGTTGTTCATCATTGCTTGCTTTTGCCAACAGTAAATTAGTGCCATTTGAATTAGGAGGGGAAACCTGAACCCAACGTTTACCATCGCCTAAATCAGTGTCTTCAACTAATTCAAACTGTAATTTTTGTGTATAGAATTCAATGGCATCATCGTAACTTTCAACGACCAATGCAATGTTACCAATTTGCTGCTGTACTGATTGAATCATACTCTTATCCACGAAAAAAAAACCAGTTTATACTAGAAATCACACAGACAATAAAGTCGCTCAAGATAAGGCGCGTAACACCTATCGGGACAGGTTAATTATTGATTAGCAATATCTTTGCTAAGTACATATTTAAAACTGGGTAAGACTTTACTTAACTAAGATCAAGCTATATCAGTTTTGGCGAAAGAAATATAATACCTTTTAATTCAAGTCGACTACTTTAGACCATTTAATCAATATGTGCCTGATGCGCTAACCACTCCTCCCGAGCCACCCAATAACAAATATGATTAACTCTACGGTCATACAAAAACTCAGCGTCAGGCTTGAACTCTTTGTGTACAAAACCTAATCGAAGTGCTATGTCCTGACTTTTGTAGTTGTGTTCTGCAATAGAGAGGGAAACTTTGTTAAGTGTTAAAGTTTCAAATGCATAGTCAATTAAGTGACTCACACATTGGGTTGCGACACCCTGCCCTTGATACTTTTTTGCAAGCCAGTAACCGATTGATGTACTTCCATTTATTTTATCTATGGGGTGGTATCCGCACATGCCTACCAAAGTATGATTTAAATATATCCCGCCCATCAAGCCAAGCCCATCATTCAATTGCTGGTGAGTTGTTTTTATGAATTCTTCTGAGTCGTGAACTGACTGGGTAAAATCAAGCCAAGGTAGCCACTGTTTTAGGTGCTGCCTGTTTTCATCAACGAGTGTAAATAACGTTGGGGCGTCAGACAGCGACAATAACTTCAAACAAATTTCATCATTTACTTCTAGTTTTACCAAGGCCTTACTCCTAAGTGTAAAATACTACAACAGGTGTTTTTGTGTGTTTTACTGTGCACCTTCACCCAGCTAACTATATTCTTGTAAAACGCAGTTTTTAGGTTAAATACAAGTTCTTTTGTAACTCCAAGTACCCATAACAAAAACTACCAACATATTCGTTGTTTGTGAAGTATCTACATAATTATTCTCAAAAAATAAAAAAACCAAATAATTAACATACTTTTAAACCCTCTTTGAACAACAAACAGGTAGACTATCATCAATTGCATTTTGTATTAGGTTAATAATGAAACCATCACTAGTATCTATCGCCTTAGCTGCTACTTTGCTGGGCACAGGCTGTCAACAAACATCAACTCAAACAACTGACACAGCCACTATTAACGACACCACGATACGTGTTGCTACGTTTAACGTAAGTATGGAAGCAACTAACTATCAAGCTGATAAAGCGTTAGATGTTTCTGGTAATGTGTTAACTAAAGCGCTAAAAAGTGGTGAAATAAAGCAAATCAATAATATTGCCGAGATCATTCAACGCACACGTCCAGATATCATCCTACTCAATGAATTTGACTATATTGCCAACCCAAATCAAGGTATTAACTTATTCAAAGACAAATACTTAGAGGTTTCTCAAAATGGCTTTGAGCCAATCTCATATCCTCATGTATATTTAGCACCTGTCAATACGGGCGTTAAAACGCCTTTGACTGGAAAAGACAGCAAACTCACTCATTATGGCTTTGGCAAATACCCGGGCCAATATGGCATGGTACTGCTATCAAAGTTCCCAATAGACGCTGATCAAGTGCGTACTTTTCAAAACTTTCTATGGAAAGATATGCCAAACAACATGATGCCAACAACCAAAGATGGTAAGAGTTGGTATGCACAACCTGAACGTGACATCATGCGCCTTTCTTCAAAGTCTCATTGGGATATTCCTGTTCAGATCTGCAACCAGCAACTAAACGTGCTTGCTAGCCACCCAACACCACCTGTTTTTGATGGGCCTGAGGACAGAAATGGTAAAAGAAATCATGATGAACTAAGGCTTTGGAAAGACTATATTTCTGCAACTGGTCACAGCTACATTTACGATGACGCAGGTGTGAAAGGCGGTTTCAGCGGTTCATCTTTTGTGATTGTCGGCGATTTAAATGCCAGTGACGTCGATGGTGACGGGCACCCTAATGCCATCAAGCAGCTCCTCACACACAGTCGAGTAAACAACTTAGCCACGCCTAAATCTGAAGGTGGAAGATTAAACAAACCACAAAATGCAAATGCAGTGGCACATACTGCACATTGGGGAATGCGTGCGGATTATGTACTGCCATCTAGCGATTTAGATGTCATCAATGCCGGCGTATTTTGGCCTGCACAACATGAGTCCGGTGCTGAATTGGTGGCTAATAGAGCTGCTTCTTCCGATCACAGATTAGTATGGGTTGATATTTTATTGCCAAATACTTGTGCTAAATAATTGCTCTCGAGCAGGCTAATTAGCCTGCTCAAAACCTACCTTTTTCCACTGGCAATTTCCAAATAGAATGTGTAAGTCCAAAGCGTTCGAATATCTCTGCGGCTTCTTGTACTGTCCACTTTACCCAATCAGGACTCAAATGGTGCCCGTACCAGACTTTTGAAAATTCCCAAATATGCTCAATTGGTTGAACATCACCCTTGCACATATTGTGTCTTTCACACCATACATCAATGTCAGATTCAGACTCAAACATCAGCATGGTACTGCAAGTGTAAATTACATTGTCCCAAGCTTTTTCCATAGGAATAGGAAAATGAACATATAAATGCTTATTCGCAATGCTTCCATTTATGATTTCAACCACTACCTGTTTTGACTCACTACCCAGTGTAGTTGTAATGGTCAAGTCTCGATCAAGTAGTGCAGCTGCGCCCAAAGCACACCAAGCGCAATTTCCCCACCAGCCCATATCACCAGACTGAATCCAAAAGTTTGTTGGCGCAGAAGAAAAAGGGTGCATAACCCAGACTTCATTCGATACTGGGTGCAAAACAACACCATGATCCTGTTGTAATTCCTTTAGCGCCACAACAATACACGCCCTACTTTTCTCACTTATAACGCATAACTCATCAATGCTCGGCGCTTTTGCATGCTCAACAAAGTGCTTCATTATCTCATAGTGCAGTCGTGATTGAGTTAAAGCCATGCAGATCTCGTCAATTAAACTAGGTAAACATAACTTAGCTTCCATACCCAGTTATTGCAAAACCCTAAATACCTCAATGTATTTTAATATATATTGCTAAACTGCGTTTCAAACCCTGAGTAGATTAGTGTCTTGAGCTTTGAAAACTCAATACCTTTGGTGTTGTTGGTCATAAATATTAGTAGTTCATCTGTTTTCATATTTCTTATAATAAATGCGTAATTGCCGTGCTGATGACTTGAATGAGAAACTATCTTAGGATTACTCCTATCAATAACCCAACCAAAGCCATAATACTTTATTGACCCATCAGTAAGTATTGCTGGAGAAAATGCATCTACTAACAAGGACGGCGGCACTAACTTATTACTACTCAGTCCTTGATGCCACTTAAACAGGTCAACGGCTGTTGAATAAACAGCCCCAGCGCCGATCACACCTACAGTTTTCGGATGGCCATTTAGCTTGTCGTCTGGCTGCCCATATACACTATTTTTCAATTCATAATTTTGGGACACCGACGTGAATATATGTGTGTTATGCATATTAAGCGGCTCAAAAATATACTGTTTAGCAAACTCATCTAAAGGCTGCTCAGATAAAGTTTCAACAATATATGCCAGCACCACATAATCAATCGGGTTATCGTAATATCGACTGCCTGGAGAAAATTTTAAGTTCGGCGAATGTTTGAAAAACTGAGACATTATATTCTTATTGGTGAGCACTTGTTTTGAAGATGATTTATTCATCAATTTTTCATAGCCAACCATGCCCGAAGTATGTGTGAGCAAATGCCTTACTGTGACTTGTGAATAAGGGAAATTAGGTAGATACGAATATATCGGTTTATCATAATCTAGCTTGCCTTGATACCTAAGTATCATGATGGCCATTGCAATAAACTGCTTTGACAATGACCCTAAGTTAAAAGCTGAACTTTTCGTAATTCGTTTGTTAGATCTAGGGTGCAGTTGCCCGATAACTTTATGAAATAACACTTGTCCATTACGCGCAAACAGAATACTGCCACTAAATTCTCCCTCTTGACCGAGCATATCTATTTGCTGACTAAGCGCCTTCATCTTCAAGGACTCGTCTAATGTTGAAAGCTTAGCAACAGCGGTCAAGCTGTACAAAGTAAAAACAACATATATAAATGCTACCAGTGTTTTCATAACGTTATCCTTGTTATATTAACTAACATCAATACGAAAATTGAGGTTATTTCCTCGTCTCTATTTGCAATGATAGCTAGGTTTAATTTGTCGATGTAGAGAACTCTTAACATGCTTCATCACATATTCCTTTTGATATATACAATTAGCAATACAAACGCTTGAACCGTCGTATTTTCGTACGCGTGCTCATCATAGGCGAAGCCGTATTTAATTGGATCATGCGCCCCAGCGTCCACTTTTCATACCAAGGTACTTCATAAAGCTCATGGTTATTTGAGTTTAAAATCAGTACGCGAATATCCGCGACACACATCTCGAGCTCCGCAAGCAAATCTTCGTATTGCCAATCAGCATATGTTTGATGAAAGTGCTCTGCCAGCAGCCCTAATTGATTCCATTTAAAGCCGCGCTCAGGGAAATCCACAGGCTGCGTTTGTTGCTTTAGGTAATGCCACTTTAAAACGAGCTTCCCCCATCCAAGCAAATAAGCCAAAGTATCGCATGGGCTCACAACCGTTCCTTTAACGTTCCCTTGTACACCTAACACTCGAGACTTACTGACAGCTATCGAGCGATAATCTGTCAGTAGTTTAGGGAAAATAGTGTCAATGGCAGATAACAATTCTTATTTATTTGAAGCAATTCTAGACATAGCATTTCCTTGCTATTGTTTTTTCAATATAAAATAGACAAATGTGAAAAGTTAAAGGCCATTGCTGCAAGCTAGAGTACTTGCCCTCCTTTTACATCGCCTTTACTGTACTAACAGGCACCCAGCCTATTTCTCCAGCACTTCTTTTCACACGATACCACGCATTTAACTCAAAGAGCACTGTCAGATTTTCACCAACCGCAGTGTTTAACTCATTATTATCATAGTCTTGTGACAGTACTCCTATACTCCCCAGTGCGTACTTTTCAATATACTGTATTGGTGCCCACCCTTGCTGGCCTGAGTTTGTCTCAATGAAAACCCAATTTGGAAATTCATCGTCCATTTTTCCTAGTGTTACTTGCTCACCCCGTATTAGATAAAAGGGCTCTGGAAACTCTGATACATGCGCCTCTACAACAACTACATTCATATAACTCTCATTAATTTAAAGCTTATTCATTTAACTGCTAGCAGCCTGGAAAGGTTCACTCTCTGGTGGCAAATCTTTTTCTTCAAATTGATTATATCCTTTGCCTGCAACTGGTGGAGTATTAATCAAGTTTACTGTTGCGATATGTTCAATTCGAAAGACGAGCTCTCCTGAAGTCTCTTTGTTCTCATAATCATGAATTAGATCATCATTTCCCCAATATTTAACCTGCGACATCAAAATAAACCCAGAACCAATTTCATTGTTTGAAATAGATTCGTATAGAGCTTTAGATATTTTTCCATAGTAATAATAAGACTCTATCTCGCCTCCCTCTTCTGGCACATTAAACTGGGCAAATACCCAAACACGTTTAGAGTCATTCAAACTTTTAAGTGCAGAGACCTCATCGATCTGATTACAACCTAAAACGGATAGCATTAATAAGATTAAGAATATAAATTTCACTAGACCTCCAAGTCGAATTTACAACAATAGAACAAAATTGCCTTCCATGCATTTATTATATAAACTCGAAAAAGAAAATAACTAGACATCGTATTAAAAGTTTAATTAACCGTTATAATTGGGTTGCTCTAGCTAGAATAGAGGCGCTTAATTAATACATTATTTTCTGGACAGCTTAAACTAACTAGCGCTTTAAACTCCTCATTCGAAAGTACTCGCCCATGATGCGACGACACAAAATGCTTCGCCTGAATGCCAAGCTTTTTCAGCCTCTCATCTAAAACCTGCGCTCGGTAATACACATCTCGACTTGGCCAACTATTAGGTGAATGAAACCCCGCTTCAAGACTACTGCCAAACATATCTTCTGCAAACACAATCTTTTCCTTTGGTAAATACACAACCAAATTATGATCAGCATGGCTGCTGGGGACATCAAAGACCTGTACCTTATTATTGGCTAGCATCATACCGTCGAGTAACAAAGCACTATTTTTTGGTGTTAAAGGCTTTTCTAGACTCGCTTCTACCGCCTTTTGATGCTCCGCCATCAAAAGTATTTTAGTGCCATGTGTACTGACTTCATTTAACCCCATTAAATGGTCGTCATGGTGATGTGTCACAATAAATTGAGACACTGGCTTATTAGTGCCCATATGCTGATTCAACTTGTTTAACCTTTGCTGCCAAGTGAATGTATCATTGGGCATTTGCCATGAGCCTACCGAGATATAGGATTTGCCAATATCTACAAATAAAGTAAAGCCCCAGCCTTGACCGACTAAAAATACCCCCTTGGCAATTTCATTTACACTCGCCTGTGCAAAATCTAAAAATGTGTCGTTGTCGCTAAGTTTGTAGCCATCAGGTTTTAGCACCAAGGGGAAAGTTGAAGCACTCTGTGTGACAACTCGCTTTGTGACATGCAAAGTGGGTTTATGCTCTTGGCTTACAAGCGTTTGACTCGCCCATGTAAGCCCTTGATTATTTTGTGTATGATCCAAAAAGTCATAACGCGTCGTTTTTCCATTTTGTTTAGTTGTTAAACGTGACAACAAACCAGAAACTGAACCGACATAAGCTGTTTTTCGTACTTGATTAACCGTCCAATTAAGTACCATATGAGCATGTCCTTGAATATAGGTAACCCCACCACTGCTGACATTTGTGAGGTTGTCACTGAGCTCCTTAATAATTAGCGTGTCTACACTCTGTTCTATATTTGGAGCCACAGAATCCCAACTCATTCTGGTGCTAGGCTGATATGTTTGTATGCAATGATCTACCTTCATGCCTTTCCCATTTACAAAGCGCCTATCAAGCGTGACTAATGAGTGATAGCCATAATTACCAATTAAGTTCTCATCAGTGCGTTTAAACGATTTACTTTTAGCGGCAAAGTCAATTTCAAGTTGTTGTTTATACCTATGTAAGACCAGACTATGCGAGCCCTCTTCAACATGACCGCTTTGCCCTTGCATATAACGATATAGCGACTCCTCCACCTTTAATTGTTTGAGTTTTGAAATTGTGTCTATACCGTAGACTTCAGTAGCGCGAGTAATTGCTTTGATGGCAGCCTCATCTGCATAAGCAGAGCTACTTTGAAGCGCCACGAGTGCACAAAGCAGAGCTCGACAACCATATGCCTTTGACCACGTTTTTCGTATGAAATAGATACGCATAATATTTCCCTTCATAAATAATGACTTTTGCGCCATTACTGTGCTTTAAAGCCCTAAAAGTACAACAAAGGCACACTGAGGAATTCATGATGAATAGCTGATATCTATAGTTTACAATAAGTTATGTAGTATTTTGATACTCGACAGCCTCTGATTAACTGCATATACTCGAGCATACTTCAAGCCGTAAAATAAGATTATGTCCCCAACGCAGCGTTTTTATATTCAAGAACATCTCATAGACTTATCTCGTTCTGAAATTTCTTGTGCAGAGCAAAGTACCAAGGTAGAACCCAAAATTTTACAGGTACTGCTTTTACTCGCACAAAACGCGCCTGAAGTGGTTAGCCACCAGCAAATCATGGATGAGGTTTGGAAAGGCAGTGAAGTTGTCCCTAATGCCTTACAGCGGTGTATTGCACGGCTAAGAAAAGTACTTGGGGATGATGCTAAGTCACCACACATCATTGCGACACATCCCAAAATAGGCTATCGGCTCATGGTAGATGTGCAATGGCTGCCCGAAAATAAACCCAAATTCGCCGCCATGCAACACTCGCTGAGTCTCAAGCAGGCTCTATATATTGGGCTGCCGTGTTTTCTGATTATTATGCTTGGCTTAGTAACCTGGTGGCATACGCAACCCGAAGCTTTAGAGGTGAGCAATTTAAAACAACTCACTTATACAGATGCCTTTGAGAGTGAAGTGACCTATAGCCCCGATGGACAATACATCGTATTTAATCGCCATACGCACTCATGCCAAAGCCATATCTGGGCTAAAAACCTACAAACAGGTATCGAAAAACAACTAAGTATAGAGCCCGGCTTTTACCGCGATACACGTTTCACACCGGATGGCCGTAACATACTTTATACAAAGCAACGCCATTGTGATCAAAGCAAAACCACGCAACACGAGCCGTTGCAAGCTAATTGCTGGCAAATCAATATGCTGAATTTTGCCACCGCCTTAAAAACACCACAAGTTGCTACTGTGCCCTATCAGTGTCAAGCCAACTCCATAACGCGACCTGTGGCACTGCCAAATCACCAATATGCATTTTTAAGCCGTCAAGGTAACACGCAGACCTTAATTAAGTTCAATGCACTAGAGCAACACACGAGTACTCTATTTAATTTGGCAGATCACTCAGTTTATATGTATGACTATGACCCAATACATGCTCAGTATGCTGTGCTTTCCTTTAATCAAGAAAACCTGCACATGCTGAGCATACTCAATAAGCGCGGCGAAATCTTGCAACAAAGCGAAATAAATACAAACAATCAACAGCTGCAAGTAAACCAGTTTTCTATCCGTTTTTCGGGTCATGGCAATGCATTATTGGCATTCTCACATGGTAAGCTTTATCATTTAACACTAGATGGCAAAGTGACCGTGTACCAAACTGCACTCAATGATATTATGAGCGCGCAATCTCATCCTTTGACTTCAAACATCATCGCCATCAAAGGCAATAAAGATACCGATATTGCACAAATACCTTTAAGTGGTGAGCTAGACTTCAAAACAGAGCGCGTAATGAACCAAAGCGTGCAACCATATCCAAGCTTTGCGCGCTCTAAAAGCCGAGAAAAGTATGCCCAATTTCAACCAAATGGTGAGCTGATTGCATTCATCTCTGCTCGCAGTGGACAAGATCAGATATGGCTTTGGGACGGTGTACAAGAAAAGCAACTGACACACTTTTCGCAGCACAGCAAAATAGAGCAGTTTAGCTGGGCTCCAGATGGTCAAAACCTAGCTGTCATTCATCAAACCCAGCTCCACATGGTTAATTTGAATGGGGAAACTCATATCATTGAAGCGCCAGCACCACTAGTGGAAGTACTAAACTGGCACCCTCAATCAGGGATTTTTGTCACGGCATCTCAGCCCTCTGCCCATACACTTTGGCAACTGGACCTAGACAAGCAAACATTTACAGCCCACTCAGTTGACGATGTTCAGTCAGTCTGGCTCAGTGACCATGCACTCTATATCAGTGACTTTGATGGACAGGTTTTTAAGCGAATGCTTAACTCTGAGAGCACTGAGTATAAACGAATGCCGACACTGAATGGCCACAGTTTAGCGTTATACAAAGAACACTTTTATAGCTATGACACAGAATCTGGACATTTAACCCAGTACAGCTTAAACGGCGAATTTATAGAAAAATTGAAGCCTCTCAAGCCCTTTGCATGGAAAATATCAGATATAAAAGGTGAGTATGTGTTGCTAGACCAACTTATCGAGCTGAATCAAGATGTGGTAGAACTCAGCTTATAATTTTGTGTTATTTTTTGAGTTATTGAGGGAACTCCACTTCCCAAAGTGCTTGCTTTTCCGAGGTATGCGTATTGTTTTTTGTTGGCTCAGTGCTGTGCAAGGTTATTGATGAGCCATCGTGGCTTTATCGGGAGGCTAAATTTTTTACTAATCTAAATCTATGCCTGTGCTTTTTCGGCTCTCACCTTAAAATTGTCCCATTAACTTGACTTGTTATATGTACTTACCAATAAACCTTAATTAATTTATTGTTTTTAAATTCGAACTTTGTAGTGGCACCGAAGAATACATAATTATCTTCAACACTAACATAGTTTGAGTTTTTAACTGCGTTTGGATGCTTTTTAAGTCTCGCAGCCAGTTCACTTTGAGACAAGTTTTGATACTGAAAAAGCAATAAACTCGTAAGCTCAGTTATCACCTCATCTCTTTGTTTTATTTCTAACTCAGACATCGTTTGTTCATGTGCCAAAAGAGGGTATGAAAAAATAGCGACGAGAAATACAAATAATTTACGCATGACTTCCTTAGACATATAAACCCCTGCTAAGGGGCTGGTAATGTTTGACTAAATTTGTGCGACCCTTTTCGGGTTTTAAAAACACTCGCTCAAATCTTGGTGCAGCTTATTCAAATCACCTTCTAAATAGCGCTTGAACTTCTTGTTCTCTACTGTTTGGGTTGTCATACTTGATCCTTTTTAAAGCAATTATAAAACTGTGTTTTTATATACATAGCCATCAATATAGATGAGAGTGAAGGTAAAAATATAAACAAAAAAACAAATGAAAAAGGGTTATCGTAAAACCATATTAAGTTACGAATACTCCCTTCCCTATAAGCCTGATTAGAACTAAATGCATAGATTAATGCTGGCAGCCCAAAAGCGGCCACCTCCATATGCCATGGCTTTTTAAAAACCGCTCTGCTGAGATTTTTTTTCGTTATCAAACATATCAGAACACCTTGAATTGGTGATAAGAGTAATTGAAAAATTAATAAGCACTTATAAAATTCAGGGTATTTCGCATATTCATTTATATTATTTAAAAAATTTGACCCAACTAATAATTTATCTATAAGCCCAGTCAAAACTGACACATCAAAAAACAACCAAGCTGATGTTGATATGAGCAACGGCAGGAAAATAACACCCCATCCGATATAGTCTTTTTTAGTCAAAATAGGTCCTCAAAAAACTTAAAATAGAGAATGTATGTATTAAGTTAATAAATATGTGCCTGTCCCATTTGGTCCTCCCGTTAAGGGGCTTTTAAGCAGTTGGCCAAAATGACGAACGCAGTGAGGGAAAGCCAACGGTTAAAAGTCCCTGACTGAAACGGCTTGTTATGTTTTACAAACAATCCCCGTTTGCACATGCTGTTAATAAATTACCCCAAAATATAATTTGAAACAATGCAGCCAAATAAATAACCCAAGCCCAAATACGCCAAGAATTAGAAGGGAAATTTACCTTTGAAAAAATGAAAACGCCTATTGCTATTGACGTAAAAATATAAACACTCTCGAAGTTATTTATGCTTTTTACGGAAGAAAACCAAAATGTACTTTGAACACTTAACACATTAATAATTATTGGAAAAATTAATGAAGTGATAACCCAAACTTTATTTTTCATCCATTCCATCCGTGAAACATAACGCCGCCTTAAGCGGTGAGTGATTGTTGGCTAAAATGTGAAGCGAAGCGGAACCGAGCCAACAGTTACGAATCCGGCTTTAAGACCTTGTTAGCTTTCGCTGTCAAGTTTAAACCTTTTTACCTAATAGTTTTATAGATAGAAAGGGGACGATAATCATTACAACTGGGCCGCATAAAAAAACAACTAACCTAACACCATAAGGGTCATTTGGCAGAGCTTCTAGAATGGAAGTTACAACCCCCAATACAATACCAATAAAGGAAGCTATTAAAACCGCTTTTTTTATATTTACTATCTTAAGGCTTGCCCAAGCCATTAAGCAACCAATTGCATACAAGGTAAAAATAACCGCTAACTGATATTCGTAGTTAATAAGCAACATATGAAAAGGTAACTTTAGTCTTTCGTCATAATATGAGGTTAATCTCATAAAACCGAATTCAACAATCACAGATGAAAGTAACAGCGAAAAAGAGCCAAAAAGTGCAATTATCATAGCTTTCCATACTGTCAGCACTATATTCAAACAACTCCTCCAAGAAAGCTAACATTTTTATCTACGAAAATGTCGCATAATAACAGCATATTTACCACCGCATAACCACAGCGATTCAGATACGAGCTTTATTACTTTCAACCATAACAACTTAAACAGATGTCACCAAATTAGCAATGGTTAAAATACGTCACTTGTCGTATAACAGTGATACTTGACAAATACCGAGCTATTTATATTTACATATATAATTGCATTTACATGTGCATGTATAAATATATACATCTATTAAGCCGCCATTATACCCATGTTCTAAGCACATATTTTGAAAAAGATATACCACCAGTAACATTTCAGGCTGCTTCTATAGGATAACCGTCTTTATCTGATTTCATAATCTAATGCACCCAAAAACACTTAGAGATGAGACGATAATGTAATTTTTAGTTGCTCAGCCAATCGACAAAAATAGGTTAATAACACAACCATCATCAACATTTACTAAAAGCCTATTTACTTTATGGTAGTGGCTTGAGGTTGATGAAAGCCCTTAGATTACGAGTACAGCTTTAGCGGCAAACTCATCAATAAATTAAAACCACTCAAGCCCTTCGCTTGGAAAATATCAGACATAAAAATAAGTATGTGTTGTTAGATCAGGTTATCTAATTGAATCAAGCTGTACTGGAACTCAGCTAATAATTTTGTATGTTATTTTTGCGTGTTACTAAAGACTTTCCATTTCCCAAAGCACTTGCATTCCTATTGCGTACGCATTGTTTTTTGTCGGCGCAGCCCATTGCAAGGTAATTGACGGGCCATTCTGGCTTTCGGGTGAAGTTAATCTCAGTTCAATGCGTTCATCAAAACAATTTGCCAAAACAACATAGGGAAGGCCTGACACTCGCAACTTGATTGAGTCCGCCTCTAAAAAATGCAAACTATCAGGAATATCTTCGTTTCGCAGAACTTTACCAAATACATCAACAGTATGTACTGAACGTAAACTTTTCAGTGTAAAGTAGGTTTGCTGGAGCTGCTGCGCTGACAGCGCTCTTGCATGGCCCACCGCAGGGTGTGACTCATTAGCAATGCAACCAAAGCCGGTATAAGGATCTCCATCACAACCTGCTGTTGCCAATAGAGTACAGGGTAAGATGCCCTTGAACAATAAGCCTCTGAAACTCATTTATAGTCCTTTAATTAATCTAGTAACTACCGTGATAATAGCCAACTTTATCGCTTCAAAACCATCATCAAAGCAATAAAAATGCCTGAGCACAGGTTTGTACTCAGGCATCAAAACGTTTAATACAAACTAACTTGTTGCTAGTTTATAGTGTGTCTTCTAACCATTTGAAGAACTCACGTTGCCATACGATGCCGTTTTGCGGCGTCAGTACCCAGTGGTTTTCTTCCGGGAAGTAAAGGAAACGGCTCTCTAAACCACGTAATTTTGCAGCTTGGAACGCCTGAATACCTTGGCCTAATGGTACACGGTAGTCTTTGCCACCATGGATCACAAACATAGGTGCATCCCACTTATCTACATAATTAATTGGGTTGAACTCATTATACGTTTGGTTGATAGACGCATTGCCTTGCTCCCAATATGGGCCACCAAATTCATGGTTTACGAAGAATAGCTCTTCCGTTGTGCCGTACATACTGCGTAAATCGAAGATACCGCAATGTGAGATGAAGGTTTTAAAGCGACCATCATGGTTGCCCGCTAAATAAAATGCAGAGTAACCACCAAAGCTTGCACCGATTGCGCCAATGCGCTTTTTATCAACGTAAGACGCTTTTGACACATCATCAATGGCATCAAGGTAGTCTTGCATCGCCTTACCACCCCAATCTTGCGTAATGTCTTCATTCCACTTAACACCGTGACCTGGCATACCGCGGCGGTTTGGTGCTACAACAATATAACCTTGTGAAGCCATCACTTGGAAGTTCCAGCGGAACGAATAAAACTGCGAGAGCGCAGACTGAGGGCCGCCTTGTAGATAAAGTAATGTTGGATATTTTTTACTTTCATCAAAATTAGGTGGATAAATCACCCAAGTTAGCATTTCTTGACCGTCTTTTGTCGTCACCATACGCTTCTTAACAGTTGGCAAGTCAAGGCCCGCATAAAATGCATCATTGACTTTAGTCAGTGCTGTTAGGTTTTTCTTACGCAGGTCAAAACGGAAAATTTCTGATGCGCGGTTCATGCTGCTACGCGTCACAACTAAGTGCTTATCCATTGCCGCGACAATACCATTCACATCAAACTGGCCTTTCGTTAGCTGTTTGATTTTTGGTTTAGTGCTGACTGATACTTGGAATAATTGGATTGTGCCATCGGTTGGCGCAACAAAGTAAATACGCTTGCCATCTGGACTCCATTTGAAGCTATTTACCGTGCCATCCCAATGCTCAGTCAAATTAACTTCTTTGTTTTTTATGCGCACTATGATGTCGTTTTTATCCGCTTCATACCCTGGCACGTCCATTTGAAGCCACGCCAGATTTCCTTTTGACGAAAACGCAGGGCTTTTATCATAACCTAGGTTACTTTCGGTGATATTGGTGGTTTTTTTACTTGCTAGGTTATAACGATAAATATCTGTGTTGGTACTGGTAACATACTCAGTGCCCGTCAGCTTTTTACTCACATAGTAAATATTCTCGCCTTTAGGACCCCAAATGTAATCACTTGAGCCACCAAATGGAGAGGTTGGGCTTGAGTAAGGCTTGCCTTTCATGATGTCGACTTTCTTTTCAGTCGCTAAATCTTGATAGAAAACGTGCTTAAAGCCACCATCATTCCACGTATCCCAGTGGCGATAATTTAGGTCATCGAATACATAAGCATTCGCTTGAGACAAGTCTTTATGTCTATGAGTTGCTAAAACCGACTCAATATTCACCTTTTTATGGAATAGCTTCTTAGTGCCATCAGGAGAGATATTGCTATCGATTAACTGACCTTGATAGGCTTCTAATAGCTGAGCACTTCCACCTTTAACAGGCACCTGATAAACCTTGCTAGCAAAATCATTATTTGCCACGCTCGGGGTCGTTACACTGTAAATGACATGGGTTTTATCTTTATTTAATCCCAACGCAGTAACACGTTTAACTTCCCACAATTTTTCAGGGGTCATCACATCTTGTGCTGACACACCTGCACTTACTGCAAGGCCTAAACTTGCAGAAATAAGAATTCGCAACATAGCGAAATGCCTCCAAAAATAAAAACCCGTCTAGACTACATAAAACGGTCATAACTTAAAAGCAATCAAGGTGATTAACTGGTCACACCTATATTTTGACTGAGTTTAAAGTGCTAAATTTATGAAATAGTATGAATTTAAACAATAAATAAGGACATCTGTGATAATGCCCTTAGGGGAAGTAATTTGGTTTGTGTTGATTGGTAAATATAATAGAGGTGATGAAATCATCACCGCTTTGTTCTACATTTTTGTAGGTTAGTCCTCTATTTAACTATTATCTAACCCCAAGTTTTTAAACTTGTCGCTGTTACCTTTTAATGTGTTATCAGCAAAGTGCAGCATTGCCTTATGTAAATGACTTGCCATTCCGATGCTGTAATGCTCATACATGTCTCGAGCAATATCATTCGATACAACTGAGTCGGCATGTTCCACGTACCCCTCGTAACTTACTCCTTTAAAATCAGCACCACTATCCTCTATCATGTAGGTAAGTCGGTTGGTTATCGCAAAATGCTGTTCAACTGAGGCTTGCACTTCTTCGCTGTGAACAGGCAAACTTAGCAATGATTTATAATTTTCAACCCACTCATCAAAACAACGCTGCTCAAACTCAGCCTCTTCGTTACTTAAGTGCTGCAAAGATAAATAAAACTCATCTAACGTTCCACTTTCTGTAATCTGCGCAATCATATCTTTCCAACGCTCGACTTTTTCTGAAGGTAAATCTTTAAACAAGATATTTAAGTTACTTTGACCATTTAATATGCTCATTGAATTCTCCAAACTGTTGATAATTAACTGTGTTTTTTCTTGTCGTTTCAACAGCATACTTTTTTGGTCTTTTAGAACTTGTAATAAGTCAAAATCCGTTGCGTTTAAAATACTTTGTATTTCTTCAAGACTAAATTCGAGCTCTTTATACACAATAATTTGCTGCAACTTGATCAAGTGAGTTTGCGTATACTCACGATAACCGTTTGCTCCTCGAAGCGACTTTAATAAGCCAATTTTGTCATAATGGTGCAGCGTGCGAACACTCACCCCAGCAAGTTTGCTTAATTGACTCACGCTATAACGTTTTGCTTTATTCAACTCTAAATCCTTTAGTTACTACTGAAAGACAAATTAATCGTTAACTATCACCTAACGTAAGGGTCAAGCCTTTTGTAGAATTTTTTTGATGAACGTACTTTTTGATAAAACTCAGTTCAAGCTTGAAGTTTAAAGTAAAGCACCGCACACTTTAACAAGATGCTCGATGCATTTACTGAGCTTGTTTAAAGTTCACATATCTCAGAGACTTTATTTTTAGATACAAATTGAGACGCCAAATGAGTAAAACATTTAGGCGCGACCATAGGTAAAATATGCGCAGCATCTTTCACAGTGGAAAACTGAACATCGCCAAGCTTTTCAAGGTATTTAGAATGTGTTTGGGCCGCTTCATAAGGTGTGTTGGGGTCAAGTGTGCCCTGTACAATTAGGGTTCTTGGGAGCTGCTTTGGTAACTTCCCAAAAAATTTATCACGTGAATATAATGGCGCGGGAACATCTACCAACAGTCGAGGTAAGTGACTAGTAAATAGCGCACCTTCTGCCTCTTTGCTCACTATTTCCTTGGTTAAATTAGTCCGGCTGTTATTCTCTGAGCTGGTGATCAACATTGAAAGTGGCAAGGATGGTGCTGCCAATGGATATGCAGAAATGATATCGCCTTGCTTATCTTTAAGTGCCTGCAATGTTTGCTTGAGAAGTGACGTATCACCAGCAGTTAATTGCTTAATTAAATCCGGGATTCGGCTTCGTAAGTCATGATAGTTAAGCAATGAGGCCATGAAAAAACGAATATCTCCCCCCTCCAGTGCTGGCTTCCACACTTGATTATTAGACTTTAGTAGTGCTTTAAACTGTTTTTCTTGTTGTTCTGTCAGTAGCTTACGCCCTACAGTATCAACAACTCTGGTGCGATAACTGATCTCCCATTCAGTATCTCCCTCTTTTGGTACAAGCCCATCTAAAATAATACCGTCTAACTTTGGAGAAGCCACCTGCATAAGGCGTAACGTCAATTGCGTACCATAAGATACACCATATACATACACTTCTTTATCTGAGCGGTACTTTTCGATTAAGCCTGCCAGATCCTTAGCAGCATGAGTAATTGTAAACGCCTGTGTTCTAGATGGATTAGCATATAGAGAGCCTATGCAGGGCCCCCATTCTGTATTACCCAGTGCATAACCGGCTTCACTGTTTGCTGACTCCTGAGCTGGGCAAAGTCGACTAGACTCACCAGTTCCTCGATGATCCGGCACTACAATGTCATACCCTTTAAACGCTTCCCGAAAGACGGACAAAAAAGGAGTGAACCCTGCGCCTGCTTCACCAGGTCCGCCATGTATAAGCCACACTTGCCCACGGGACTGTTTAGCATCTTTTGTTGGAAATTGACGAACAGCAAGCTCTATTTGACCAAGCTCTAGATTAGTATAATCAAGTGGCACCTTTGTTTTGGCACATGTGGATGCTTCAAAACCTGATATATTAATGGCATAGTCGCACGCCCCAAATGTAGTTGCTTGCGCCGATAAAGAAAAAACACCCGCTGAAAATAGTGATAATATTTTTAGTTTCAATATGAGTACTCCCTAGATAAACCTGCAACATATTGTTTTGTTATTTATATCACCTGCATTATTGCATGAACCCACTTATTAACCAAAAGCTAATCCATAAGCGATTACTAATACAATTCATTGACAATGAGGTATTTAAATTCAAAAGTTAATAAACAACAAAAAAATATAAATACAAGTGGAAGGTATTTAGGTGCCTAAGAAAAGTAATAAGTTGTCGAGCTGTATTTTCAAAACAACGCGTGTATCATTGCGCCAATACCCAGCAGAGTGATGACGACCCCAATCAAATATAAAGGGATTCTATAACCCTGTGTGGCTTCACTCTTGATGAGACTAGGGAACAATTTTCCACTGGTATACAGTAAGATTACAGCACCACTAAACAACAATATCAAACCATCTATAGTGACTGAAAAATCCATAGCGCCCTCAAAAGCATATTTAAGCTTTATGCTTCGCACGGTGCATAGCTAAACCACAAGCAACACCAATAGTAACACCCGCACCAATTGGTATGCCGATATAAGCGAGGAAGCCAAATGGTATCCCTATAGCCAACCCAATAATGCACCCAATTATGCTACCTGCAGCGACGCCCTTTCCAATATAGTATGCTTGCGTGTGTTTAGTTTGCGCATTAGCTGATTGTGCACTCATGAAAATATCCTTTTAACTGTTCCTAATTGGTTAAGTAATATTTTCACCATACTTAATGCAATGTTGTCAATAAAGTTTAAAAGCACAGCTTTAAATCAAAGTAACAAATAGATGCAGCAAATAGTTCGATGAATATCGCATGAAGGATATTACGGCTTTATCTTCTGATCCAACAATGCCTGTTTAATAAACACACCAAACCCAATACCAAGTGTATATGACACTAGATCGCTCACTTTAAAACCAAACCCAAACACCAACCCGCCAAGCTTGGTATGCCTTATTGTATTTAACCAGTCGCCTTGATAAAGCTGAGAGAACTCTATCGTATAAGCAAACAATAATGCGATCATAGCTAACTGCATATTGGTAAACTTGGGCTTTAATGTACATATTAGCCAAAATACCATTAGTGCCCACAAACAATCCCCAAGGTAAAGATGGACCCACTGAGGAAAATCCAACATGCTCGTTCTGGTTACAAGGCCAAGTGACATAGTTAATATAGTTAAAACTACATAAAGCCCATGCACCTTAACTTTTTGCTCTGTTTTAAACTCCATTTTTTATTTAATCTCCTGATTTTTATACTGCTAATACAGATTAAAGGACACGATTATACCACTATCAATTTTGCAAGGCGTCTCCTAAAATCACTGTTCGGAGTGTTTAGCTAACCAATCTAAACATATTTGCCAAAGTACCTCTGATCTGCGGCTGAAAAACTTCATATGACCAATTTCTTTCAAACCAAACTCTTTGGGGTTTAAAGTTAAAGTTTCTGCTTTCGTGTTAGGACTTACAGACATCATGTCCCGCACATTCTTATCATTTGCAATAAAATCGTCCACAGCATTCACCCACATAGCGGGAAAAGTCAGTTCTGAAAAGTAGTGCTTGTCTATAGTTTTACCAAATGCGGTTTTCACATAGCCTTTTCCATTACACCAAGTACGCCACTGCTTTGACACAGCTGAAGGCAATGGCTCTCCCATGCCAAACCACTGCGACTTGGTATGACCAAAAATTAAATTAGAAAACGGAATAAACACATTCATAAAAAAATGTGATTTAACTTGATCCCGCAACTTCATATTAAGCAAACGCCCCGATGAGCTCGCAATATTAAACATTGAATGGAGCTTCAATGCGTTAGATGCCAAACCAACTAACTGTCCACCAGCACTGTGGCCAATTAAATGATAATTGGAGTCAGGGAATTCAGATATTAGCGCAGCAATGGCGGCCTGCTGATCAAACTGCCCCCAACTTTGTAATGTCGCGTCATGATCACTGATATCACCTTGTAATGATTGCCCAATTCCACGATTATCATAAGTTAAAACGCCATAACCATTGGCAGCCAAAAACTCTGCAAAAGCGGTATAAAATTGTCGTTTTATCCCAGTAGCAGGACCAATTAAAACGGCACCTTTTAATGTACCTTTGGGTAAATACACCGTTGCAGATAGTCGGTATTTATCCTCACAGTGCACTGTGATTTCTCGACATACAATAAATGGCATAGTTGCAATAAATGAAGAAATATATGCTGACAGCTTACAACTGGTAGAACCAGTTAGCAAGCCATAAAAGCCCAACTTAGAGTTTAAACTCTAAAATATAGATTGATAAAATACTAACTTCAAAAATAGGTATGTTTTTAAAACACTGACCATCTCTTGGCTAAGTATAAAAGTGCATTTTCAGTTAAACATGACGTGCGTGCTGCACACCATCCAACCTTTTACTCCAATTGCCATTATGCTCGGCGTCACAGGCTTCTTCTGTATCAAATAAAATACGCTTGCTAATGCCTTTAACCTTTATGTTGTGTGCTGTTAACTTGCTCTCAATAGCCGACTTAAACCCAGCACCTTTATCGTCGCCCATTGCCAAGTTTAAGCTCTCTTGATTATCAAAAATACATACGACCGTTAAGCTGTCGGGAAAGTTTTGAAAATTGACCACATGAGTTAACCACTCAAACCCCTTATATACCTTCAAAGCGTCTTCACACGCTTCTGTCAAGGCAGCTACAATGGCTTTTTCTAATTTCTTATCTGATTTGCGCATAATCTTAGATGCAACCTCTAAACTACAGCCGAAGCATTAAACACAATAGAGGCTAATTATCGAACTGGTATAAAATAAACTCACGATATCTTAGCGCCGTTTAATCTAATTGTTAAGCGCTTCTGCTTTTATTCAACAAGACAGCAATACCTATACCATGCTCCTTGCTTCATTAAATAAAGTAGCTCAATTTATATTTTTTGCTCGTCAACTCTAAAACTTTCCCTCTCATAATTAGGAGATGTTAACTGCGTATTTTTAAATAAAACCAGGTTCTAGAGATATCAAATAACAATTACTCGAACAGAAAAATAACACTCAAAAATCAATGTAAATAGTTTCAAGTACGAAAGTATCTTCATAAATCAAACCTGAATTCATTAAATATTAGTTATAAATATGATCAAACCCATTTAACAAATACTTAATAAAAGATAAACTCAATTAAAACATTTTATGGGTACTATTTTTCTATCAACAGGCACCAAATCATAAGTTAACTAAATTTTATAAGGATAAAAAATGAAAAAATTACTTACTGCACTTGCCCTAACGGCTCTATCTACCTCAGCAATGGCAACAACCGCTACAATTTACTCGTATGACCAAGTATTAAACGCACCTGAAGTTGCAGACCCTACTATATACGCACATGTTGATGTAGTTAAAATGGTGGCTGTTTCTGAGTTCGATTTTGATAACAATAATGCGTTATTAATCCCAGGTGTACAATATGATGAGCATGGTTTCATTTACTATACAGGCGAAGGAAGCCAACCTCGTGAGGTTTTATCTGGCGAAGTTGTACTGAACCTAGAGTGTAACTTTAGTAAAGAGCCAGAGCGTGCTGGTTTTAAAGGTATGGCATCTATTGCTATTACATTAGAGCCTGGTGCTGAATATGAGCTATATGCTGTTCATGATTCAAAAGCAATGGGATGGTTTGGCGCACCGAAAACAAACTTTTACCGCTGTGTACCAGGTATTAGAAAGCGCTAATTTCAGATAAGCCCTGTTGAATAAAGTATTAATAAAAGGGAGAGTAAGTATTTCTTTCCCTTTACTCAGCAGGTGTAGTGACTTAAATAAACGTCTTAAAACCATCAATATAAGGTGGAAAGCAAGTTAGACCGTTCACTCTTTATATCTCTGGGTAAATCAACTCCTAAGCCCACCCGCTAAATATCTTCGTTGTCAGTCTGCTCCGAGTTTAAAATCTTCAAGGAGCACATTGTGAAATAAACAAACCGATATCTACAACTTTGCTTTTAGTTCTTTAACTTTTTCAGCAAATTTATCAGCCTCACCGTAACCTGTTTCTTTTGAGAGTGTATAAGCTTGCTCATATACTTTTATCGCTTCTTTCACTTGCTTATTTTTTTCTAAAGCTTCAGCCAACCAAACATAATTTTGCGGGTATTTATTCATGATGTAAGCTTCAGCATTACGTCTAAACACAGTAACAGCACCAGCATAGTTTTCCTGCTTCATTAACTCTAGGGCCAAAGGCACATATATTTCTTGAGGCTGCTTCGCTGCTTGACCATATTTTTTCATAATGTCTGCTTCATGGGCTAAGAATTTCTCACTGCTAAAGTCATCCATAATCGCCTGAGGAAGCCTCATGTCTGAAAAGATAAATTTAAGCGCAAAATAGTTGTTAAGCAGTGGTGCCGACATATGTCCTTCATCATCAAACTCTTCATGTTTCCAACGAACACCTTTAGGTGTTGTAGTTTCAAGCTCTTTGACAAATCGCTTCAACGAATGACGGTTACCATCTTCTTTTCCAACACCAAAGTACAATGCTTTATCTAACGCATCAGAAGCGCTTAAAAATGCTTGAAAGTCTTTCACTGGCTCTTCTTTATTCCACCAAAATGCGGGACCCATCACTATGTAGGCATCAAACAAATCTGGCGATTCCATCAATGTATAAGCGGCAAACAACCCAGCTAGGGAATGACCTTCCAACACGCTAAAATCATTTGTTCTATATGTATTGTTGATATATGGAATGAGTTCTTTACTCAAAAAATTCAAAAAAGTTTTCGCTCCACCACTCTCCTCAACACCAACCATTTTTGTAGGGCTGAAATCCTTCATGCGGTTTTCACTTTTGATCCCAACAATAATACTGGGCGGCATGCTACCAACGCGTGTTAAAACATCAACACTCCCCACTACATGTTTTAGATTTTGAACACCATCCAATAGGTAGATCACGGGATAAGCGGCTTTTGAGGCGTCATATCCATCCGGCAGAGAGACCACTACTGTTCTCTGCTCTTTTAGTATTTTTGATTCAAATTCAAAGCTTTTTGCAATACTGACTTGCGATTGTGCATGTACGCTAAACTGCAACAACAGCAAAAAGATAAGGGCCACTCTAATCACTCTATATATCTCCTTGATTTATTTTGATTATTCCACCGTACCAATAAAGCCAAGTTGATAAGCTACTTTGTCCATTTTCAAAAGTTCCACTACTCACCTTTTTGTATGAATCCAATAGAAAAACAATGAGCTTTGATTACAGTTACTTACTTCTTTGATTTATCAAGTTTAGTGAATATTCGGAGTATAGAGCCTAACTGCATGATAAAGTTCCTTAAAAAATACAACAAACTAAATTTCAATGCTAAAAGCATATAGGATTTCTTTTTTCCAAACGAAACTATAAAAGAAGAAAGGACATGATTACTGAAATTATGAAATATTAAATGCCCAGACAATAGTAGTAATTTTACCCAGTAAGTAGTCATGGTAAGTTGGTCTCCCTTACCATGCTCATGCATTATTCTTAACTACCCTTTGAAGTAAGCCTCTTTCAACTCAGTGATGATTTGCGTGCTGACCCAATAAATATTTGATACATCATTTGGCTCGTTATATCTGGCAAAAAACAAATACTGACCATCTGGCGATACTCTGGCCACTGTTTCTGAGTAAGGTGTATTGATACTCGTGCCTAAATTAATCGGTTTAGACCAACTACCATCAGCTTCTTTAAAGTAAACAAATAAATCACTGTCTTTTCTCGCTTTATCGTCACGGTTTCTTGCGTTAACCAGTAAGTAGTCTTCATTTGGCGAGATGAATCCATGCAAGCCAAACTCAATGTCCATTGGCTTGGCCTTTAAAAACTGCCCATTTTCTTTTTGTGCGGTATACATTCTGCGCTCTGACATATTGGTAAAGATCATATCGCCATCAATGCCCTGATTAAAATCAGAGAGTCGCCCCGTGTTAAGTGGTGATTCAAAACGCTTTGCTTCACTGAGACCTCCATCTTCTCTGGTGACATACCAAATACCAGACTCTTTAGAGTCAGGGCTTCTGCCGGTAAAGTACACTCGCTCTTCATTTAAACTTGCGTAAGGAACGAGCTCATACTCCATCTTTCCGCCAGTAAAACCAGCTTCTTTTGGTTTTGTCCAGTACCCGTTCTCAATCTTTGAGTACATAATTTTAGGGCTTGTATCCACCCCATCAATCACATCTAATGCAGTAAAGTACATCTCTTTTAAATCTGGAGAAAAAGAGATACCAAATTCATAACGACCTTCAATTGACACTGTATTTGCTGCAAATACCTCTGGCGTTAACCCTGGCGTTTTTTGACCAAACCAATCCCCTTTTAGAGCAGAAAATGAGGCGGCTACACTCACATTGCACATCATTGTCGCCGCAATACATATCACACTTGAAACTGATTTAATTTTATTCATGGTTTTATCCTTTACTTCTTGTCACTCGAAAATCAACTTAGGTTTCCAAGTTTACTTTGCATTTTGTTTTACCACTCTGGCCAGTCGCACTCATGCAAGTGTTTACCAGAAAAAACAGAGCAGATTTAATTTTTATTTATTATCAAGTAAGTAGCTTTCAATTCACTGAAGCCAATTTACCAACTTTAATCGATATGTGGTGTAAACTAATGTAAAACATGGAAGCGCTTTCACGGTGAAGAGAGCATTAATCAATGGCTGGGCCGAGCCCATCATTGTAAATAGATATGAGACACAGGAAGTATAAACAAATGTAAAGTGGTCGATCCCAAAGTATCGACCTAACAATAAAGCTGACTTGATAAAGTCCACAACTTACTATTAATAAGTAACAAAAAGCATAAATATAAAACGAAACGCTTTATTGCCGACCATTGGTTTCAAAAGCGTCTTTAAGTACACGATAAATTTATGATCAATGGGCAAGTCCTTAAACCTTGTTTAAAATACCCAAGACACCAAAAAAAGCAGCCATAGGCACAACTGTTGTGGCATCAATGGCAACGGCGACTGGAGTCACGACGATTTTACCCACTCTAGTAACCCCACTTTCAGGCATTTCAATCACAACATAATGATCATCCGCTAAGGTTTGAAAAGGAAAGTCTCCTTCAACATCATAGCGCTTACCTTTTAAATTAAACTCCAGCGCTACATTGCCATGCTGATCAAATGGGATGTTATTTACCGCTAGCATTTTCTTATCTGCAACCCTATTAGACACTAATTTAAGTGTACCTGTGAGCTGGTTGTTCCTATCGATTTTGAAGCCACTATACGTAGGAATAAATTCAATATGTCTGCTTACTTCTAATGAACTTGTCAGTAAATCACCAGCCTCAAAAACATAGCTGTATTTTGTGCCAGTAATTAATAGCAACTTTTTATCACTAGCCGCGTAAAAGCCGGTAACTTTCTCTTGATAGCTGGGTGAATGCCATAACTGTGCAGTACAGCCAGAGAGAATCACCATTACAAACATGATAAAACTGAATTTCATTGTTCAATATCTCCCTATATTATTCTTATCAGAAAATAGATTGCTTTTAATTAAATAAAATCATTGTATTAAAGAGTATGTGCCTAGCCAGCTCGCAAAGCCAATATGGAATCAATATTATCAATACCTTCAAACTGATGTAGTGTCTCGCATTGACGCTCGATAGCAACAATTGACATCCGATCAGCAAGTTCATTACCCTCTATGCCAACATGCCCGTTGACATGATGGATCTTAACCTTAGTCGCAATTTTTTGATAAATCTCAAAGGTCGGTTGGATAATATCTAAGTTCTTGATCTCACCATCGGACTTGGTCCAACCTTTTTTTTGCCAACCTATGGCCCATTTAGTAATACAATCAATCGCATATTTAGAGTCACAAAATATTCCAACAGTGTGCCCTTGTTCTAAATAACCAAGAGCAACCACCAGTGCTTGCTTCAACCCTCGCAATTCAGCCGTATTGTTTGTGCCAACCGGCTGATAAAACCCATACCAAAGCTCAGCTAATTGATTGCTTTGATAAATAGCAAGCCCAGTTCCCGCTTCTCCAGGGTTCGGATCGCACGCACCATCAGTAAAGATTTTAAATTCATATGGCATAGTATCGATTTGCGCTTGCGTCACCGGCGCTGGTTTTGGGGCTTTAGCACCTTTGCTTGCCGTACTTTTTTCACCTTGTAAATTAGATTTTTTACCAAACGCGGCTTCAGCTTCTGCTAACGACGGAAAAGACTTATATCGAGCTCCCGCAAAGCCATCAACCAAAGATTTGCATTGCGTCCATGTCGTAAAGATCCCCGTTTCTCTGCCTTTCCAAACAACATAATATTTTTTAGCCAAACTTTTCTCCTAGCGCTCTTGAGGTGCAGGCTCCATTGTAGAGTATCTCAGCGAAAAAAAACGCATATATGCACGAGTAGATGAAAAAACAGCGAATACTTTAACTATAAGGACAACAATTACACTAAAATGCATAAAGGCGCTCCATAGGCGCCTTTATTCAACTAACAATATAATATGACTGTTAACGCTTGGGCCTGAGATCATCAATGACTTTGGCATCCACCCACATAATATCCGAGTCATCTTCGCTAAATTTTCTGTTGAAAAATAAGTACTTTCCATCAGGAGATACCACAGCGCCTGTATCTGGTCCGGGCGTATTGATTTTATCTCCTAAGTTTATTGCATCACTCCATATACCATTTTCCAATTGAAAGCTCACATACAAGTCAGTCTTTCCATAGCCACCTTCTCTTTCACTGTCCCAAATAATGTAGCTTTCATCTGGTGCTACAAATGGATGCGCTGTCCATTTTCCTGAATTTATTTGTTTGCCAAACGCTTTGGGTGCCTCTCGTTTGCCATCAATCAAACGGGAGTATCGAATCGTACCTTTAACTTCTCGCTCATCAAAAACATACATACCCTTGTCTGATACGCTGATCACCATAATTGGTATCGATTTAAATGCCTTGCCAATACTTTTTGGTTCAGACCATTGTTCACCAATGCGGTCACGATAGGTTCTGCCTGAATACATTTTCATACCATCAGCAGAAAAAGCGCCGCCAACGCCTGCTGGCAACTCTATTTCATGCCACTTCCCATCAATCAGCTTAAACATTAATTGCGTACTGGTTCGAGCCTCACGATTGTTTCTTGTAAAGTAATATTCAGTCATGTCTGGCGTAAATCTGCCAGTCCAATCGCGATGCTCTTTAGATACAATACCGGGCGCGAAAACTTCTGGCGTCTCGTCAGGTGGTGTTTGCCCAAAATAAGGGCCCGTAATATCTTTGGCAAATCCAGTAGCGCTAAATATTAAACTTGATAAAAGTAGCGTGATTGAATAAGAGTAAAGCTTCATTGTTTTTTCCTTATTATTGGCTCAATTCGTTATCTCATCGAGGCCAAACTCGATTAAGCAAATTCAGCGTATGCACTTCAAACAAAAAGCGCCTTACGTCTTTATGATTTCTCTTTGATTTTTCTTGAAAATCAGTTTGGAGCACACAACAGAAAATAATACGTATTTATATCAAATTGTTAATTACATTCCATCTGTAATAAGTTGGGAGCTGACATGTTGATTTTTCGAAGCTCTAACACAACCAGCTAGGTTCTCTTCGACCTAATCAACTCAATTTTCTGCGCATCTAACCAATCACTTGTTGCTCTCCAAACTCCCGTATGTGCGCGAAAAGTGAAATGTTCAAGTAAACAGAACCCACCGCGACTAAACTTCAATCAAGACTATGAAAATCAAAGATTAAAATCTTAAAGCCCAGAAAATCAACTTATGATCGTGATAATAATGACACTACACACGTGCCTAATAAAAATACTTTACACCCCGAGAATAAGCTCAGCATGAGTGACAAAAACAACATAAATATGTTGAATCGCTAAACCAAACTTGAGCAATATGAATGTGTAACAGCACGGCACATTATTAAAAGAAAAAGTACAAAAAGCTTAACTCAACAAGCAATCCAAAACTTTATAACTACAACCAACTTATAAAACGCCCGTTTTCATCAAACTTTATCCTATTTATTGAACTAAATATAAAATATTTCATTTCATTATTTTTCAATAGCCAAATATCTCAATCAAACTATGATGAATGAGCAATTATCAAACAAAAAAGGAAATTACAATGAAACTATTACTTAACAAAAAAAATATGAAAAGCCTCACAAGAACAAACAAAAACCTACCACAGGAATTAACAGATAAGGTTGCAGGCGGTTTTAGAACAGATTGGAGAGACTGTACAGGTACAACTTATGGTTGCCACTCTTTTGGTACTTGCCACTCAAGGCTTTGCTAATAAGTAATCAAAGATAAAAAACGATGCTTACCTTGCAAAAAGCAAAGGTACGCATCGTTCACAAAATATCTGACAAGGTAATTCCCTGTATAAACAAACAAGCTTAATGTCATAGAACACCTCAAGTTGTAATAACGAAATAAAAGCCAATCCTTTTTACCTAGCAACTCGTCGAATTTAATTCAAAATACCTATTTCTCGTGTTAGATATGCTAAGTACTAACAATAAAAATATGAGAAAGGATATGAAGAAAATAACAAATAAAATAGGACTATCAATTTTGCTGATGGGTTTAAGCTATAACACGTTGGCTTTATCTGATCACATTAAACTACTCAATCAAGTAGAATCAAAAGTCATTGATTGGCGGCGGGATATCCACCAAAACCCCGAACTGGGCAACCGTGAAGTGCGCACTGCTGCGCTCGTCGCAAAACATTTAAAGTCTTTAGGGATGCAAGTTGAAACAGGCATTGCCTACACTGGCGTCGTCGGTTTTTTAAAAGGCGCAAAGCCCGGGCCAACAGTTATGTTACGCGCTGATATGGATGCGCTGCCGGTTACAGAAAAAACTGATTTACCCTTTAAATCTACAAAGGTGACAAATTATCAGGGTGTCGATGTCGGTATTATGCATGCTTGCGGCCACGATACACATGTCGCAATGTTAATGGGTGCAGCTGAAGTACTAAGCGGTATGCAAAGTGAGCTCGCAGGTAACGTCATGTTCGTTTTTCAACCGGCTGAAGAAGGCGCACCAGAAGGAGAGGAAGGCGGAGCCGAGCTAATGTTAAAGCAAGGCATATTTGATAGATACCAGCCCGATGTGGCCTTTGGTATACATATCACATCCAAACTCAATGTCGGCCAAATCGGCTATCGAAGTGGCCCAACGATGGCCAGTGCCGATAGATTTGAAATTAAAGTGACCGGAGAACAAACGCACGGCTCTACACCTTGGGCTGGGGCAGACCCAATTGCAGCCGCCGCTCAAATTGTATCTGGAGTCAATCATATTGTGAGCCGACAAATAGATATTACCAAAGAGCCTGCTATCGTGTCTTTCGGCAAAATCTCAGGCGGCGTTCGAAACAATATCATTCCTGAAGAAGTTAATATGATAGGGACAATTCGCAACTTTGATATGGAAAATAGACAGCAGATCTTTGATAAAATAACCCACACCGCAGAGCATACAGCAAAAGCCTCTGGCAATAAGGCCAAAGTCGTGATCAAAGAAGGCTACCCAGTCACAGTCAATGATCCACTGCTGACCGAGAAAATGCTACCATCTCTTGCAAAAGTGGTCGGCGACGCTGGGCTCATAAATATGCCGAAAGTGACAGGAGCCGAAGATTTCTCATTTTACGCCATGGAGGTACCTGGTTTATTCGTGTTTTTAGGGGGAACACCGAAAGGCACACACCCCAAAGATGCACCAAGTAACCATTCACCTTACTTTTTTGCCGACGAATCAGCCTTTAAATTAGGTACGCGCGCACTCACTGAGTTCACCCTCGATTACTTGTCGCAATCAAATTAACCTATTGATATGTATAACTAAGTGAGTGCAATAAGTGTTTAACTGCACTCACCCTTTCAAACAATTTTACTCAGCACAAATTCAATCAACTGTTTTTGTTGCTTTTTAACAACGCATCCAATTTGGCTTCAAGACGCTGAATATCCTCTTTTGTCGCAGATGCGCCCTCTTCTTTTTCTTCTTGCTCATGCATGACTTGCATCGCGTCGACAATAATACCAATGAAAAGGTTTAGCACTGCAAAACTCGTAAAAACAATGAACGGAATAAAAAACAGCCAAGAGTAAGGAAACAGCTCCATTGTGGGTCTGACAATACCCATTGACCAACTCTCTAGCGTCATGACTTGGAACAATGTGTACGAAGACGCGCCTATACTACCAAACCACTCTTGCATATTCGGATCTGGATGCTGACCAAATAACTTGGTGGTCAATACCGCAGAAACATAGAACACAACCCCCAACACACCTACAACTGATGCCATACCAGGTAAAGAATGACCCAAAGCCCCTATGACTTTTCTCATCTGTGGTACCACAGAGAACAGGCGTAATACTCTGAGAATTCTGAATGCTCGTAACACTGACAGTGCGCCACCAGCAGGTACCCAAGAAATTGCGACAATGATTAAGTCAAAGCAGTTCCAGCCAGATTTGAAAAACTGCAATCGATACGCAATTAGCTTTAACACTAATTCAAAAGTGAAAATAAGTAAGATGACAGTGTCAATTTTGTGCAATAAGTCAGCATTGCTTTTGCCAAAAGTAGTGGTTTCCAAGCCTAAGGTAACAGCATTAAATAAAATGACTGCTATCAAAAAGTTTTGGAAAAGCTTTGCTTCAACTAAAGCGGTTATTTTAGACATCATATTTTTAAGCTCGACATAACTAAAGGTTCAATAAAAATAAAGCTGATGATTTTATTTAATTTAGACTTTGTCAACAATAAAAGTAGAAAATACTGTAGTAAAAAGTCTGCTTGCCTTTTCCCTTTACTGTTATCTAACAATAATTTGGGGGTTATATTTTAGGCATTACAAGGTAGCTTAAGTATAAAATGTGAATCTATCGTTAAATGTAGAAACTAAACGATAAAGTATCAGTAGGCAGCTCACACTACGCATTACTGGCGTTGGGTTATGAGCTTTTAACTAAGTAGCATAGCCCTTTAAATTTCACGTATGGCTAAACTCAAAAAATTTAAAAACAAGACTACAAAATAGAATGATGTTGAATTAACACAACTGTGTGGGGAGAACTCAAGGAATAAAGTAGCTCTATTTACCTTAAATAAAGCTACCTGTTAGGCTTCCCCTGACATCACCTCCTCTTAAAAAGAGGTTTTTTATAATTGATATTAGGAGACCCGAATCCCTTGGTTACATAATTTTAATTAAAGTGCCTTTGAATCTTTAATAAATAATAGCCCCAAGCACCAACATAAGTTGACGGGCAGCTAACATGACCAGAATAGTACTTAGTGAATGAATCTGAGTTTGGTGGCCTGATATGATCTGGTGCGCCAGTTTCAAATTCATATTTACACAACGTGTATGGTGAACCTGATGCCTGAACAGCTGGTATTAGTGCGCTTACAGAAAGTAGGATGACTGCGATACCCTTGACAGAGAATTTCATATTTCATTTCCTTGTGTTTGTATTGGAAATATAAGCTAACCGTTTACTGTTTAAAATTCCAACAAATATGAATTGATTTATTTTCAATTTCTCATAATCAGTTGAAACTATCGGTGTCTAAATCTATAACTTTTTAACGCATCATTCATATGCCTTCAAACTTTCATCATTTCTAACATTGAGCAATTTTTGAAGCTTTAAGGTTCACCAACCTATTTAGTCAAAAATCAATATAAAGCCAAATATAAAATAGCAGTTAACCATTATACTAAATTCAAATCTCACCATTAGAAAAAACAAAATAAAAAATAGCCCCAAAATACTACACCTATTAACTTCATTCCAAAGCTACTACGTTATTATATTGAAAGATATATAATTTCATGTCATAACTAAGTTTGCGTTCACTGTCATTAAGGGTATTATTTATGACTAAGCATATAACTTTTTTACTTTTTATGGGTCTACTAAACGGTTGCTCTAGTACAACTTCTGCCCCATCAGAAATAATTCCACCTGTCTCGGAGCTTTTTAGTGATAATACATTCGAGAAAACCCCAATTATAAATGAACAAGACATCTTCACTCTCCCGCCTAAAGAGCAAAAAAAATTCTTAAGCTATTTTAACAATGAAAAAACCAAAGGTATTAGAGAAGATAAAATCATTTTCAATTATCTTGAGCAACGAATTAAGCTATTCACTTACGATGGAGACACCCTCACAGCCACGGAGTCATTGGAAAGAAATGAAGGTAATTGCATCTCTTTGGCTATATTAACTCAAGCATATGCAAAACTTGCGCAAGTAGATACGACATTTATAGAGGTGGGAACAGTTCCTATATTTAAGAAAAATAACAACACAATCTTGATCTCAAATCACTTTCGTACCAAGCTACTGGCACCAAGAACGGCCAATAATTCAAATACTATTGAAATCATCAGGGCAGGCACAGTCGTAGATTATTTCCCTGCACAAGACAGTTTTTTTATCGACAATGCAAATTATGATGATCTTGTCGCTAAATATTATGCAAATAAATCTGTCGACGCGTTATTAGAAAATAATTTTAGCAAAGGCTATAACTTGCTCAATAAAGCACTTCAATACAGACCTTATGACCCTGAACTCATTAATATTGCTGCTGTACTGCATCGTCGAAGCGGACAAAAAAGCAATGCTATTAGAATTTATGAATACGCAAAGGGCCATAACCTAACGAGCCAAAACTTACTTTCAAATTACCTTTCTATTGCCAAAAAACAGAATAATATCAAGCTTGTCAAACAACTAGAAAGTTTACTAGATAGAACGGCTTTAACACCGTTTGATAAGATTCAAGTCGCACAAAGATCTGCTGAAAAGGGGCGTTTTACTAAAGCCATCCAAAAGCTGGAGGAAGTCATCATTGAAACCCCCTACTTGCCTGAGCCATATTTTGAATTAGCCAGAATTTACCATTCAAAAGGGGATATAGAGAAAACCGATAAACTACTTGCATTGGCTGTTGAAAGAGCATCGGACCCTGATAAGCGCTCTCTCTTTCAAGCTAAGCGCGATACTATCCCTAAACCATAAATAAGTTAAGCGCTAGATTTGTTCTAGCGCGCTAACTAGCTCACTGAAGAGATACTTATTATAACTCTGCTTGAGCAAGTTAGATTTTCATGACAGCTAAACCTTCCCTACCTTGTGCCAAACAAATTTTACTCAGTTCTTCATATATTTAAGTAAATTTTAGATACTTAATATATCGCTTTATCAATCCCCTCTTACGAGTCAGAATGATTATCACGCATGAATAACAATTTAAAATATTCCATAGCTCTGATCACAATGTTATTGTCAAATCGACTTATCACTAAACCCTCATATCTACAGGGTTTAAACTTTACTTCAACCTGATATAGCCATGCTATTAACAAGCATACATCTCATGACTTAATTTATGTCAATGCCAACAGCATGTGCGATTTAGCCTATTTATAGACTGCTAAAAACCAGTTTAAGAATAGAAAAATGTGAATAATACATTTGGTTATGGAAGGTATAAATATAGAAAATAGAAACTCCCGTTACATACCAACTTAAAAATTTAATTAAATATGATTAAGTGACAAGTTACTATTTAAAAAGGCATGCTAAAGCATGCCTTTTTAAAGTAAAAATTACGAATTAGAATTTATATGAAAGTTGAACATAACCAAAGCGGCCTATATTGTCATAAGTACCACCTTCTAGCGTGGTTCCTGTTGTATATTTTATCATCTCTTTATTAAAGAGGTTGTCTATACCCAGCTTAACTGACATACCATTATCAAAGTTATAACCACCAGAAATGTCAGTCACGATATAAGTAGGCCATTCCATATGATTGGATGGATTTGGGTTTTTCTCCAACTCATCTGGACGGAAACGGCTAGTTTTTTCAACATAACGCATTTTCCAACTAGCAAAAACGTTTTCATATTCATAGCCAATATCAAGCGCCCCTGACCATGAAGGCTCAGTATCTACGCCAGCATACTCCTCAAACTCGTTCACTTCATCTTGGAACGGGAAGCGCTGACGTTCAATTAAGCGCGTTGCCATCAAACGAGTTTTAAAATCACCTAAACTTGTCTTAACATCATAGTTAATCTCAAAATCGACACCAGAAGATTTTTGCTTAGCAATATTCAGTGCAGTATTTTTAATAAGCGTCATTCTTCCGTCGTCAGCGCGAGTTATCA
The DNA here is from genome assembly GCF_030125375.1 of Pseudoalteromonas umbrosa. GTDB lineage: Bacteria > Pseudomonadota > Gammaproteobacteria > Enterobacterales > Alteromonadaceae > Pseudoalteromonas > Pseudoalteromonas umbrosa. The sequence continues at coordinate 1,460,086 of NZ_JASJUU010000001.1, forward strand.
AAGCACAATACTGATTATCAATGCTCTGTGCATCCACGCATCGATTTACAATTTGCTGTGATAACACATAGCTAATTGAATCTTCTAGCTCAATATTCCAATAGTCGACTGTAAATGTTAGCCCATCAACAAACTCAGGCGTAAAAACAGCACCTATGGTATAGCTGGTTGACTCCTCTGGAGTAAGCTCTTTATTACCTGACTGCGCTCCTCTTATTCTCGCTGAATCATATGAATCATCGAATCCAGCTGGAACACCTAAAGCTGCACAATTCGCTTTTCTTTGTTCTTGAGTCGCACCAGTTACTTGATTTAAGTTTTTCACTCTACAAGGATCATCTACACCGTAGAAAGTCTCACTTGTTGCACCAAACAATTCGCCGATATTTGGCGCTCGGATTGCTTCAGCTAAAGTAGAGCGGAATCTTAAATCGTCATATACCTGCCAATCTAAGCCTACTTTCCAACTCGTTACGTCACCAACAGTGCTGTAATCGGCATATCGACTAGCAAGCTCTAATGTCAATGTATCAACAAGTAAAACATCACCTAATAGGGGGATTGATGTTTCGAAGAACACTTCTGACACATCGTATTCACCTTCATCTTCTCCTAAAGAGTTAAAGAAAGTTTCTCCTGATTTGGCATTCTCATCTTCTCTTTGACGACTCTTTTCTTCGCGATACTCGACACCAAATGCAACGCCCACTGGACCGGCAGGAAGTTCAAACAAACCGCCATTGGCCAAACTTGCACCAGCATTTAACTGCTCAACCTTTACAGTACCAACAGACACCGTATTTACGTAATTAATAGATTCTTGGCTTGGACGGTTAAAGCCCATAATGTCCATTGGCTCACAGCCGTTAGCTCGTGCTTGTGCATCACGACAAACCACATTACCATTGTCATCAAATACAGCGTCTATAGCAGCTTGGAAATTTGGCCTAACCAAGTTGTTGTGATTAGCACGTTCAATTTCTGTTGTACCAGAGTTTAAAAATACTTCATAATCCCAATCTTCTGCCACAACCCCTTCAATACCAAGCACAAAGCGTGTTGTTTCACGGGTGCTAATTTCAAAACGACGGCCGATATCTTCATTAAAACGGTTAATACGAAGTGCTGTTAATGGATTACCTTCATCATCTAGAGTTGAGTCCATTATCTGAGCTGTTTGAGGGTGCAAAAATGCGTTATCTCTCGAGAGTGTGATACCTGAGCGTGTATGAAAACTAGGCTGCCCCCAATTTTCAGACTCGATACTTGCAAACTTACCTTCTAAATATATATTGGTGTCATCATTAATGTCATAATTTGTTTTGAAATTGACAATATGGCGATCAAAGCTTGGTTGAATCTCAGTAAACTTTCGTAAATTTAAAAACTCACAATCTACACAAGCAAGCCCATCCAACTTGTTATAATCTAACTGCATTGGGCGCGGAGAACCATCTTCGTTAAATGTATAATAGATACCACCTGCGTTAAATACACCAGACTCAGTTAGATTAAAGAAACCAGCATTATCATAAAATTTTTCATCTGGATTATCTAACGCGTCAGGTCTATTAGGATCACGTTCAAAATTAGTCAATTCACGTACAGCATGATTAGTAAATTCGTTATCGAGTGCGTTTAATCTTGACTGAGTGGCAAACTCATAAGAAATACCGAAGTTACCTCTCCCATCAGAGAAATCCTGACCAAAAGAAATACTAAACTTTTGATTATCGTAATCTGAATTCTCTGCTTCACCATGAGTTGCAGCAACTGAAAACCCTTCGATGTTCTTTTTGAGGATAAAGTTGACAACACCTGTTACCGCATCTGCTCCATATATAGCAGAAGCACCACCAGTAATAACCTCAACACGGTCAACCCAAGCTGTAGGAATAGTATTGGTATCAACTAGAGCAGAGCCCCCACTACTCGCAACATGACGTTTGCCATTAACAAGCACCAGCGTTCTATCTTCACCCATACCACGTAAGTCTAAAACATTAAGACCAGATGTACCGATAAATCGACCGGAATTTTGCATACCAAATGTCGGTTTTAGACTCGGTAATTTATTTAATGCTTCACCAATATTTAAAGCGCCTGTATTAACTAAATCTTGGCCTGAAAGCACTGAAACAGGACTCGGAGCTATTGCACCTTCACGCATTATACGTGATCCTGTCACTTCAATTTTTTCTATCGCTTCATCATTCGCGAATGCAATATGAGCAGGAGCTGTTGTGAGTGCGCCTAAACACATCAGTTTAACTGCCATACTAACTGGTTTTAAATTTCTATTCTTCCCCATAATTACTTCCTTTTTATATTTAAAGACTACCTTTAATAAAACATTATAAAAAAGGCATTAAAACCCCAACACTTCAACCATAGTAATACCTAAAAAACCTGTTTGCAAATCAGGTAAAAACCACCACTTTAATTCAAAAAAACAATATAAATAAAAACAAACAACTTATAAAAAATTTAATTGAAAACCTCATTAAAACCATAATTAAAAAAAGCCTAACCCTAAAGGTAAAGAAACAATAAAAACTAATAAAAACAATGGAAAACGAAGTAGAAACAGGCTTTAAAAAGCTTTTTGAAAGCACTTTAAAAACCAAGGGTGATTTTTGAAAAAATCTTTAAGTAAAATTTAAAAACTTTATTAAATGAACAAAAAGCAGGCTTTATAAAACTTTTTATTAAGCTAAAATTCACACCAATAAAGCTTATTAAGCACAAAAATCAATTACAAAAAATCACAAAGGTATATCAATAGAAGTAAAAACGTAGGAAGGTTAACATTGTGAATTAAAATTTTAATTAAAATCTCTTTGTTCTCATGTTTTGAGTGATAACTAAAAATATATCCACCACAGTCTAAGCAGACATATTAAAGGAGCTTTCCACCCTATAAATAGTAACGACTTTACACCCCTATAAATAGTAACGACTTTACACCCCTATAAAAGACAATATTTAATTAGGCTATTGTTATAGCAACAAAGATATACATAACTGCGTTAACCTACAGAGTAATACCTAAACCTGTCTGCAATCAAAAATAAAAAGTTGATAAAATTTAGAACTGAATAACAATCATATCTAATTCGAGTGTCTAAAAATCAATGGCATAACTGACAGTATTACATAAGCTGTTTTCTAACCTTAGGCATGATCCGCCTGCTAACAGGCACAATATCACCCGAACTCAGTGTGAGCTCCCCACCGCCTGATGGAAGTTTTTGCAGCGACTGAATGAATTGTTTGTTTACAATGTATGATCTATGTATGCGTAGAAACGTTGCGGGCAATTTTTTTTCCATAATAGTCAAAGTCTCGTTGTGCAACACATTTCGTTCATCTATTAAGCAAATTTCCACATAATCTCTCGCCCCCTTAACAAAGCAAATGCTGTCACATGACACCAATTCATTTTTATCCGAAAGATTTAGTTTTATCTTAGATGGGGTCTGCTGCTCACTATACTCATCTAATGCTTGTTGTAGCTGATCAGCTCTTTGCTGTGCAATCTGCTTTTGAGATTGCTCGTGTTTATATGCAATTGCATGTTGAACAAAAAAGAACAATAAAAGCGCAGCAACAAAATAGTAGAAATAGAGATCAAGGAATTGATTAGGGTTCACCGCAATTATGATAAAAAATATAAAAAGTGCACCTGCATGTTTTCTCGTATTTCCCTGCCTATTAAATACTTGAAAAGCTGTGATTAAAAAGCTGATACCAGCAGGCACTTGAATGGCGAGCACGGTTTTGTCTTCTATCGTACTGCCCAGATAAATAAAAATAAACGTCAATAACATGGATAGGAAAAAGCAGCTCTTACGATGATTCTTTACAAAACCATCTATGATATATAACAGCAAACTCAGACCGCTCAACGTCCCCAGTAATAAAATAACCATCAATCTAATCTCATGATAAGGGTATTCATATGCGACGAATCCCCTTGACACTTCAGTCAATAGTTGAAGTGCTACTAGCAAAGAGAGTAAAGGAAGCCAAAAAGCATTTCGCCTTGAACTTAAGTCTTGCAACACCAACAAGCTTGAGAAAACAAAACCAATGATCAAAACACCTAACGGAACCAATGTAGGTAGATAGTGACGCAATACAATATCTTGAGGTGAATCATAGTATGTAACTATCGCAAGCCCAATTGAACGACTGATATCAAATGCTTTATGGTGAGATGACAGTTTAATAACTAACTCATTTTGCTGCTTCAATAGTCCTTTAGGTATATAAGTTACAAAGTCCATCACACCTGGCCGCTCTTCATCAGGTTGAGAAGAAGGATAACCATTTCGGCCTATTAATTCGCCATTAAAGTAAAACTCAGCCGCCGCTTGGGCAGAAAAAAACAACCCAATTGGTTTATCGATCAGCTCAGGTGCGTCTATGTCAAACGTGGTGCCTATCCAAGTTAACTTATTACTCAGCTTTACCTCGCCTAGAGGCATCGTTTTACAGTTTTGAAGAAAAAACGACTTTAAAGACAGCTTTTCATTTTCATCATAACAAACCCTAACGTCTTGAATAAAATACTTATTAAACTCACCTGCTACGAGTTGTGTAGAAAATATCATGCTAAAAATAACCAACAAGCATCCACATATCTGCTTGATATTTATCACAATGGGATTCAAGAATTGTCGAACGCACATACTGATAAGTTTTGCTGCCTTTTGCAGAAGAAACGCCACCGCTTGCATATAAGTACTGGAAAAGTAAGAAGTAATTGGTAATGTCCTTATCAATTAGTAAATTGCTTTAAAGGGTCTATTTAAATGAACTATATCAAAAAGTCTGTATATACAGGAATCGTCTTATCACAGTTAATTTTTTCTCCACTATGTCTAAGTGCACAGTTAACGCCAAAACAAATAGATGCACTTGTTGAAAAAGCAACAAACGAACTTAATGTGCCAGGAATTGCATTGGCAGTTGTAAAAAGTGGAGAAGTGGTCCATGCGAAAGGCTATGGCGTTCAATCTATTGAAAACAACACACCAGTAAACACGGGTACCCTATTTCAGGTCGCGTCAATTTCAAAATCATTTGTAACTGCGGCATTGGCATTACTCGTAGATGAAAATAAACTCAGCTGGGACGATAAGGTCATTGATTATCTGCCGCACTTTCAAATGTATGATCCTTGGGTAACAAGAGAGTTTACTATTCGCGACTTGTTAACTCATCGCTCTGGTTTGCCTCTGGGAGCTGGGGACTTATTACAATGGCCTGATGCACAGGCACACGCAACGCCTGATGAAATCATCTCAGCATTAAAGTATTTAAAACCAACTAGTTCATTTCGTTCTGAATATTCCTATGTCAATTTAATGTATATTGTCGCCGAAGAAGTGATACGCGCAATCACCAAGATGCCTTGGGACGAATATGTCGAAAAAGCATTATTAACACCGCTACAAATGACTAACTGTGTAGCAAGCCCGACTCGAATTAAAATACCAAGTAAACGTGCAATACCGCATATGGAAGTGGATGGTGAGCTCAAAACCACTTTTTTCAAAGATGATACCCAGATTAATTGTGACATAGCAGGTATGGCAAAGTGGGCACAGCTATTTCTTTCCAAAGGAAAACTACCTGATGGGCAAAACTTGCTTTCTGAAAAACAACACGCAGAACTGTGGAAGCCTGTGACTTTAAAGAAAGTCTCTTATATTGATCAAAAATACGCGCAGACACATTTTCAAGCATATGGATTAGGTTGGAATTTGATGGACTTTCATGGCCACCTCCATGTTTCTCATGGCGGTGCGGTACAAGGCATGACCTCGCATATCGCTTTTTTACCTGAAAAAGATGTTGCTGTTATTGCGCTTACAAATCAATGGTCACGAGCAGCTCAAGGTCTAACCGCAACTATCCTAGAACACTATATTGAAGCACAGCCCACAAATTACATTGATGTGTACATAGAAGGCAACAAACGATACGAAGCCTACAAAAAACAGCAAAAGAAAACAGCAAAGCCTTTGCAACTGAGCACAACCAAACCGCCTATGGCACTGGTTCAATATGCCGGTACTTACAAGGATGATTGGTATGGCACAGTGGATGTCACAGTGACAGGCTCTGAGCTTAATATTAAGTTTTCTCGTGGTAATGCTTTAACTGGTGAGCTTGACCATCTAGAAGGCAACCGATTTGTTGCAAAATGGCATGACCGAACACTGAATGCAGATGCGTTTGTTAACTTTGACGTCGACTTCGACGGTAAGGTTAGCGGATTCAAAATGAAAGCTGTAAGTTCTAGCACTGATTTTTCTTATAACTTTCATGATTTAAACCTAAAAAAAGTGAGCAAGTAGCAGCAAGGCTTTGCGCTATCTTTTAGACTCAAATGAGCCCACTTATCATTCAGCAACAGTGATATGGTGGTGGGCTCAACACAAAAAGCTTTTATACGCAGAGCTTGCGTATGACTGAGTCTATTCAGCTAATTGTCTTAACTGGTGTACTTAAACCCTATCCCATTCCATACCCAAAAAACATATAAAAAGCTTATACAGCTCAGCGTGAAAATCGAATAGAGAAGCTTGTGCATCCACCCTAGTTCTGCCATACGCCAAATAAATGCCAGTCCAACCACCTTAACTAACGTAGTAACACTAACGATTAATACCAAGCAAAGTAAAAACTTCACTTCAAGTGTCGGGAAATTTAATAAGAAATTATATTCGTCCAACACCAAACCGGAATTCATGAAAATAAAGCCAGTCACGGTAAGCAATATCAAACCCGCAGAGATACAAGCTGTATTTTCGAATATACTGAGGTGCTTCACTCGGCTCTTTCGATTACCTGTGGTTATTAACGTAGACAGAGCAAATAATGAAGTAAACATCAAAACAAAATAAAAGAAAAACGGGCTTTGCGACAAGCTCATCTTTTCATAGTCACCAGACCACATACTTGCGGAGAAGCGTGCTATTTTTCCTGAGCTATCTGGATAAAAATAAAAAATAGAACCGTGATAAGACTCTGCTTGAAATACATTTTCTTGGAGTCGTTTAAGTTTAAATGACACATTGCTTCCCAAACGACGCATTTTCAAATCACCCTGTGCATCGAGTGAAATTGTCACTGAACTATCCAAAGCAGCCATTTTTTCTAACTGAGTGTAAGAGCGGCGGGTACTCAACCAAGATCCGGTATATTCCTCTAACTTACGCGTGGCAACAGGCACTGACAGAAACTGGCTATAGGCACCAGCCGCAGTTGATTCAACTAACTTTAACGGTTTACTTTGATAGTACTTATTTAGAATAACCTTAGGTAAAGAGTCTGCTAAATGAGCGGCTCCGCCAACCACATTACTCGCGATAAAAATACCCAACTGTAACTCGGGGTAAATTACCATATTAGATGAGAACGTGAGCGTAGCCCCCGAATGATGGTAGTAATGATGCCCTCTAAAGTGACCTTCAAACATACCATGAACGACATCTGCAGCGAGCGTTCTATCGTCATAAAGCCTGTGCTTCATGCTTTCGTTGGTTAATGGCGAGACTAGTTGATTGTTTTCACGCATCAGGGCACGCATATACAGTGCCATATCATGTGCAGTTGAAGAGACCGCTCCGGCACCGCCAATGTGCCCTAGAAATTCAAACGGCTTTGCCAAATTTCGTCCAACAGTGTCTTTGAAATACCCCGTTGCCAGCTGTTGCCGCAGAGTGTCATTCATATTGGCAGCACCATAGCTGCTACCAAGCGGTTCACGTAGCGTGGTATTTTTCATAGTTAGAGGAGCAAACATGTTCTGCTTCATATAGGAGGCCAAATCCATACCCGATTTTTGCTCTATCAAGTGCCCCAACAAACCAAACCCATAATTTGAATAAGACATGTTGTAACCAACAGGCCAAATTCTTTTTGGCATGTATTTAGCCAGATATTGAGGTGTACTTAGCATGTGTTCAGGCCGGTCGCTGATTAAATGACCTGCGTCCGCTTCTTCAAAGCCAGCTCGGTGGCTGAGTAAAGCAGCAATAGTTATTGGCGCTTCAAATGTATTTGGAATTTTGAACTCAGTTAGATATTCATTAATATCAACATCAAGAGCAAGCTTACCCTGCTCTACCAATTGCATAACCGCAATAGCGGTCATCGTTTTAGTAACTGACCCTATACGGAACAAGGTCGTATGGGGGTCAACTTTCTTTTGACTACTCACATCAGCATAACCATAGCCTTTGAGCATTACTACGTCGTCACCTTTAACAATGGCAAGGCTGACACCTGGTATTGAATGCTGTGCCATGCCCCGCTCTATCAAAGAGTCGACATACTGCTCTAACCCGATTAGCGCTTGCGTCTCCATTGTTTTGCCTCCGCCATCAATAGATGTATTGGCATTTGCACTTTGAGCAGCAAAAAGGCTAGTGACAAAAAGTAGAAACAGAAAAGTGGCAGTAGATAACGAAATAGCTTTTTGTGTCTTCATGTAGCAACCTTGCTTGTTTATCATTTTACTCAAAAATAGTGACCACTATATCCAAATGATAAAAGCAGTTCGTAACACTCATGGCGACAGTGTATATTCATATCGCCAACATAAGAATACCTACTCTGATATAAACACTGTAACTGAGCATTATGTACTAGACGTTTACAAAAACGCTTTGTAGAAGTGCTTTTTGTTAATCAACGCGCCCATCTTACATAATGTAAAAAATGCTCTTAAGTGCGCCAAGTAATTTTTCAATGGAAACCGACGGCTACTAACTCGTGATTTTTTTGGTATTTTTCATCACACATTTAATAGTAGCCAAGGAAATAATAATCTGTCCCTTAGGTTGTAACGCCTTTAATTACAGCTAACACCCTAAAATAGAAGGGTGCAGTTGAAAAAGGTAAAACTCGAATCCCCTCCCAAACAGAGCACTGGATAACTATGAGGTATAACTCTATGGTTTTGCTCTTTTATAAAATATATAAATTTATTCATGTTAGAGCACAAATGTTAGGTGAAGTTACAATCCTACCTTGATTATCAAAAACTCAGACATAAATATACACTCAATATTCGATCTTAAATTCAATCGAACAGTACTTGTGCCATCTTCGCTATGATCTTTTTAAATAAGCACAGCAGGAATACATATCTACTTTCCAAGGAATATTATGGATAACGCGCTAAACTTCATAAAAAAATCTAATCACGTCTTATTCTTTTTGGCGGTGACACTTTTTATAGTCGTCATTTCCATCGAGTTTATTTCAGATTTCTTCGACCACAGATATGAACCACCTAAAATTGCACTCGTCGATAACAGTGATACTCAAGAGCAAATTAAACAAACACAGTACACAAAAGAGTATTCAACAAAGTTAAGAGATGTGTACATTTTTGAGTTGATCTCCAAAGAAATTGATATTACTCAACATCATAACAGTGAGATTTATTCTATGTTTACAGGCTCAAAAGTGTCGCATGACTTATATAACGGACACTTCTTATCCAGAAACGCCGTTAACTTGATGTTTGTAAGAGAAAATAGCAAACCACATATGTTATTGAGAAAAGACGGACTACTACTTGAGTTTTCAAAGGCAAGGTTTTCATCAAGTGAAGAGAACCACTTATTAAATAAAAACATTTACCGGATCATTAATGAAGACACTAATCGAAATGGGTATCTTGACCATGAAGATTCAGCCAAGTTATTTACCTCAACCTTTGATGGCAAAGACTTAAGCCTAATATTGGAAGACGTCGGATCATTTAGAACAATTGAAAACAATAAGTTGCTTATATCGCAAGAAGGCCAATCTCCCCAGTTTTATACTTTTGATTTGACCAGCTCAACCTTGCTGGCCTTGGATACATCAATCAAAACATCCCGAGAAAAACTTTAAAATCTAATTGGTGTAGACATAAAACCAAATTGCATTGCTAGCAAGTACATTTAAAGAGTTGCTTAACACCAAGCATTAAAGAACAAGCCGTCGTTAATCGTTAGAGCTTAAGTCATAGCTAAACACCCAAAAGTGGTAAATGCTTCCTCTGCTGATAGGTAAGCGCCAATTCTAAACAATGTTTGATGATACTTTTTGGCAAGGGCTCAGTTAAAGGTAACACTATCGCTCTATTACCATTAAATTCGAGCGCTTCACTATATAGCTCTCGAAAGGTATCAACCAACTTTGTTTGGCAATGAAAGTACAGAAAGTAATTATTAGGAGTCTTCGGCTTCCAATCGATTCTTACCGGACTACCTAATGCTACTTTATAGCTTGGCTCTCCCCACTTAAGAGACTCTTCAACATCACCCAAATCAAGTTCATGGGCAACTTGAAAAATTACCTCTCGAAGTAATTCAAGCCGGTCTCGTACATGCTCTGGGTAATGCTGCCAGCATGCTTTAACCGCCCTATCCATTTTTATACTCCACTTTTACCTCAATTCATCTAAACTACAAAACTTAAGCCTCAAAACAAACAGATAATCAGCATAAACGCTTTGAAAAAACCGAGTTTCACTTAACCTAACTGCAATCAAAAAAACTCAAATTATTGATATATATAAATATAATTCCAATCATCAAGTTGTAATCTAAAAATCATAGAGAGTTCAAGCCCATCTTTGTTATTTCGTTATAGTAATTAGCAGCAGATGAACTGGTTTGAATAATAACGAACGTAAATCACCTCAATCCAGTTTAAATAATAATTATCAACAAGGTAACAAGGATAAATAATGATTATAAAATGCGCAGTGAAAAGCTTACTCACCATTGCTGTCTTATCCAGCTATAGCGGCCTTACTTCAGCAAACAGTAAGGAAAATATACACATAGCGCCTGAAGTTGCAAAAGCCGATGCACATATCGGGTATTCAGAAATTCCCTATCTTGATAAAGCATTTATTGATACATCTCCAAAAGATAAACAGGACGGCATCCCTGTTGGTAAACTAGGAAATTATGGTGGTAATAAAAAAATGCTCATGCAGTTTGCAAATGACCTTGCAGCATATAAACATGGCCATTACGACAGTCTCTTGATCTCACATAAGGGGAAGCTTGTTTTAGAATCCTATTATGCAAAAGGACGAGCTAATCTTCCCCATTATCAAGCTTCAGCAACAAAAACCTACACGGGCTTAGCACTTGGTCGAGCTATCCAATTAGGTTACCTCTCCATGGAGGATTTAGACAAGCCAATCACAAGTTTCCTTACTGAGTTAAACTTAGATAAATCCGTTAAAAAAAGCGCGAATAAAATAACCTTACGTCACGCATTAACTATGACTTCAGGTATTCGAACTAGTGATGCGCAAAGAGCAAAGATTGATCAATTACCAAATCAATTAATGGGACAAGGAGAAATTAAAACATTACTCGAACACAGTTCACCCATCACTTCAGACAGTCAAACATTCAAGTACGGCTATGGCCCGCTCTTGGTCATGCATGTACTTGAAGCATCTGTACCTGGATCAGCAAAAGATTTTATCAAAAAAGAGTTACTCAATAAAATGGGGATCAATAATTTTAGATGGCGAACAAACGGAGCATCAGGCCTGCCTGAAGCGGGTTGGCGCACCAGTATGACATCTAGAGATATGGTCAAATGGGGCACTCTTGCCATGAATAAAGGAAAGTGGCAAGGCGAGCAAATTATACCTGAGAAGTTTATTACTGATGGTATGAGCAGGCTTGTTATGACTGGTGATGATGAGGTGCATTGGGGGGGTAAAGATGTATCTAAGCAAGGATATGGCTATTTTTGGTGGGGGGTCAACTTGAATGTTGGAGAAAAAAGCTATGTGGGTATTTCAGCTCAAGGCGGGAATGGCCAACTCATTATGATAGTTGAAGAACTAGATTTGCTGATAGTACATACGGCAAATGATAACAGCATTCCTTTCCAACAAATAATCGCTGAGCACATTCTGCCCGCATTTATTTAAAAACAGAGCCGAATAAGGCTGCGCAGAGATAACGTTATTCAAAAGAGTTGGCACAATACTAAGTTCAAAAGTCGCCAGCTCTTTTATACATAATTTATATACGTCTTAAGCTTAGGAAAGTACATTGCCACTTTTTACAGCTAAAGCAAGGTACATTAAGAGTTCAGCGAAAAAACAACATGTTAGATATGCAAATACAAATACGTAATGAAATACTCATTAAACTTCCGACTTTTTAAACTTAACAGTATGGTCCAAATAGTATTTTCATGTTTTCCTTACTATTGGAAAAAATAAGCCATGCCAATAAAGAACGCCAGTAACGGCGCCCTCATTAGATTTCACTCAACGTTGGACCAGACTAAACCAGTTCCCAGAGTTATCTACAGCTAAGGCCTCAATGCCATACAGCTGCTCTGTTGGCGGTTGGATAAACTCGACGCCATTAGCAATAAGTTCATCATATGTTTTATGGCAGTTTTCTGTTTCAAAAACACCCGCCCCAAATGCTCCTTCTGCAATTAGACTGCGTATTTTATCTGCCGCATCTTTACTAAACATTGGCCCTTCTTTGGGCTCAGCTAACACTAATTGGAGCTGCGGCTTAGATTTTGGGTGCACTGTCAACCATCGAAAGCCCCCCTCCACCTTCATATCATCCCCTACTTCAAAGCCAAGTTTATTTTTATAAAAATCAAGCGCATCATCTTGATTGAGTACATAAATTGTTGCGTGTGCTATGGATGTGATCATCTATATATTCCCTATTTGTTAAATCATCTTCATCTTACAAAAATAATTAACAGAGTATTTCTTCAATCTTGCTCATTTCACCAATTTACCCAAAAAATGGTATGCATAACACGCAGGTATCGCTTGAGAGGGAAAACAATATGCTTCTGCTGATAAAGCCCACAGCTTGCGACGATATGAAGTCGGCGTTAGACCAACTTGCTTAACAAATAAAGAGGAAAAGCTACCAAGGCTTGTATAACCTACTTTTTCACAAACCTCAGAAACACTGCATTGCTCCGTAATGAGCATTTTCTTCGCTTGTTCGACCCTAAGCCGTATCAAGTATTCATTTGGTGTTTCACCATAGGTATCCTTAAAAACACGCAAGAAATGGTATGGTGACATACATGAGTGTTTTGCAATAACAGATAAACTAAGCGTTTCATGATAATTATCTACTATAAAATCCCTACAAGCGTCTAGCCTTTTGTATTTGTTGTTAGTCACCATAACATATCCTTTTATTAGAGTAGCTTAATCACATCGTTAAAAAAGTCTCAAAAATAACAATTCCTCTTCGTTGACGTTCTAGTCGCAGAGAGGCTTAAGCTAAGTTTCGCCAACCAGTAAAGTCTAGATATACATCTATCGAATGTGAAAAGCCCAGCACTTCCCACTCTGGACAATTAAAACTACAGATGCATTTTTAACCAAGTATTTTCCGTCTCACCATGGTTCGTTAAAGCATCATACCACTGTATCTCAAACGGAAGGGTCTTGTTATAAAACAAAAGATTCGATTTTAAACTGAACCATAAAAAGGAGCACAAAAGATACTGATCCTTTGCATTAATTAGCAAAAGCAATGCAACAAGTTTGTAGCATTGCTTACAGGGCTGACTGACAAACACTCCAGTAGTTCAAATAACCAACAACTCACTTAAAAGATAAAATTCTCTAGCATACAAAGGGTTAACATTAATTTTATTATCAATTATAAGCTTTAGTACATTTACTCTGTAGTTTTTTTATGTACACGATTACAATAGCGGCAAATTCATTGCCCGCACATTCAGAGCCTGTGCAGTTTGGCAATCTATAGAAAAACATCTGGAGTACCCAATTGACACATAAACCTTTTTCCCTTGTAGCTGCGTTGTTCTCGCTTTTATTGACTGGCTGTGGCGGTGGCGGCGGTGGTAACAGCAATAATAGTGATAATGAATCGAGTAACTCTTCTACCATAACACCAGTTAAAACCTTTACTCTAAATACCAATATTAGTGGTTCCGGCAAAGTCACTAACTTAGAGCCATCGGTGCGAGAAGGTAGTTCTACCTACTTCTTAGTAGAGCCAGATTTCGGTCACTACTTAAGCTCAGCTACTGGCTGTGGGGGCGTACTGATTGACAATCAATATATTATTGAAAACATACAGTCGAACTGTACCGTTGATATTCAATTTAAGCCTCGTGTTACTCTAGATTCACTAGATGTCGACTCGTTACTCACTCAGTGCCAATTTGACGATTCCAACTATGTGTACGCAGATGAAGTAACTTACTTATACTGTCCTCAGCCCATTAATACTGATGTTATTAAACACTTTGAAAAGCTCAATCATCTAGAGCTACAAAATCAAGAACTAACAAGCTTGGACACATCAGAAAATTTAGAGTTGCGCTCATTGACCGTATCCAGTCCTTTTCTTGAAAGCCTTGACCTTTCCAATAACAATCAACTCGAGTATCTAACAATAAATGATAGCCAGCTAACATCTTTAGATATCTCCAACAACAAAGCCCTAGTCAATTTGCTTATAAACAGCGAGCACTTAAACAACCTAAATATTGAACATAACACGCTACTTAGTCAATTAGGCATTGAAGCAGCTCAATTAGAAACGCTTGATGTATCAAAGCAAAAAGAACTGACTTCCCTGTCAATAGACAGCCTAGTCCTATCCAATCTTGACCTAAGTGCTAACATACACCTTGCAAATTTAAACATTAACAACACAGCTCTCACTAGTATAGAGCTCTCTGGTAACCCTAAACTTGAGCGCTTATGGTTTAACGCAACAGCTATCACTCAGTTGGATCTGTCGCAGAACCCAGAGTTACTTGATGCGTATATTTATAATACGCCACTAACCAGTTTAAACTTAGCTAATACGCAGAAATTAACTCATCTTGAGTTGTCTAATAACCAACTTACCAACTTGGACATCTCAGATGCAGAGCACTTAATATATTTGTCAGCGTCAAGCAACCAATTATCAGAGATTGACCTCAGCAAGAACACTGCTTTGGAACAGATAATGCTGCATTCTAATGAATTAACAAGCATTAATTTAAGCAATATACCGAGTCTGAAATCACTTGATCTTTACGGTAATGCTTTAAATTCGATTGATCTGTCAAATAATACAGAATTGTCTTATTTACAACTTGCGAACAACCAATTGTCAGCGTTAGATTTAACTGGGTTACCTAATCTCTCTGAACTTTATATACAAAACAACCAGCTAACTGAACTAGATATCTCACGTAACCCGTTGATAACCTCACTCCATTTATCAAATAACCAACTGACACAGCTCAACTTTCCGGTTAACGAATCACTGACTGAATTATCTGTTTCTGGGGATGGTTTTATTAATCTGGATTTTTCGAACTTTAAAGCTCTTGAAAAGCTGTCTGTATCAGGCTCTCAGCTAAGCGCCATTAAACTAGAAAAAAATATAAACTTGACAGAATTAACAGTCTTTTCAGAAAGTTTGCAAATGCTAGATATGTCAAAAAATGTCCTCCTTTCTCATTTAGTAATCGAGGGGAAAGCACTCTCAACGCTTGATTTGAGCAACAATGCAGCACTGGAAACACTGAGAATATATAACTCACAACTTAATGCGCTGGACATTTCTTCAAATGAGTCATTAACAGAGCTGTATGTTTCGGCTTGGGAACTGAATCACCTCAACACATCAAGTAATAAGCAACTTAAAAGTCTATCAGTATATAGTGGTCGGATCACCTCGCTCGATGTATCTAACAACTCTCAACTTGAAAAACTGTCGATTTATGCTTGGCAACTTGCTGAGCTTGATCTTTCTGCCACACCAGATTTAAAAAATCTCAGCTTAAGCAGTAATTACCTGAGCGACATAGCGTTATCTCATTTAACACAACTAACGAACTTAGAGTTGAACTCTATACAAATAAGTGACTTAGATCTATCTGTTTACCCTCAACTCCAGTATTTATGGCTGCAAGGCTTGCCACTTAAGCACCTTGACCTGTCACATGTACCTGAACTCGAATCTCTGAATGTCACATGGTCACAACTTTCAAGCCTCAGTCTAGTGCACAATACAAAACTGGATTACTTGGATGTTAGCGGTAATGCCCTCGAGACGCTAGATATTTCTAACAACACAAAGTTAAAGTCACTGCATGCTTCTGACAATGTACTTACCGATATTGATTTATCCAACAATCTTCTTTTAGAGTATCTCACACTCTTTGATAACCAACTTAAGCAATTAGACATTAGCAACAATAGCGCCTTGCAGTACCTAAATGCTGCTTACAATCAGCTAACCGAGATTGACTTAACTAACAATGTGATTTTAGAGTCTGCAGTATTGTATGTTAACCAACTTGAGCAATTAGACTTAAGCGCCAACAAAGCCTTGACTCTCCTATATGTAGAGGGTAATCAGCTAACTTCATTGAACATTTCAGATCAAGTCAAGCTGGAGACAATAAATGCAAGTAGTAACAAACTAGAGACTCTAACAGTTGAAAATGCACCTTCTCTAGCTTATCTCTATGCCAATAATAACTTGCTAAAATCAATCAAGCTAGCAGATATGGACGCACTCAAGGAGCTTCATGTTTACGAAAACCAGTTAGAAGAGTTAGAGTTGTCTTCCTCCACATTACAAATTTTGAATGCATATTCTAATCAACTAACTCATCTTGACCTGAGCAATGCCCCATCGCTGATTGAGGTCAATTTGAATGCCAACCACTTATCGTCTCTGGCTTTGGGAAGCAATGACTCACTAATTGAACTCAGAGCATTTGACAACCAACTTACAGAGCTAGAGTTATCGTCTAGTCCTTCCCTTATTACTCTAGATGTCAGTAACAACCTTCTGACTCAGCTAGATACTACAGCAAGCCCAGCATTGCAGTTGGTAGAAGTGAGCCATAATAATTTGACCAAGCTTGACATCGCCTCTGGATCAGCTTTGAAGAGTTTATATGCAGCCAACAACCAATTGAGTGCATTAGACTTGTCAGATCAGCCTGAACTTACCGAGGTGAATGTAAGCCTAAACAATATCGCTCAATTGAATATCACACAAAGTGCGGCATTACAGAACCTGCACGCCCACACCAACAAACTAACAGAAATCAATACTTCAGATAATATTGCATTAGAAGCGTTATATATCGACAACAATAAACTAACTGCTGTTGATTTCACGAATAATAGTAAATTAAACTCACTCACGTTACACGAAAATGCATTGTCAGAAGTCGATATCAGCTCAATTGAATATCTATATTATTTGACGCTCGACTTCAATGTATCTTGTACTGGTGACATGTGTTACATGGCGAGTTATTACTAAACTACAGCTCAACAACTGGCACATAAATAATGTGCCAGTTGTTAAATATTTTTCTAATTTAATTTTATAAAATTAAATCATAGCAATGTACATACCGGCATCATGGTGTAATATCATTATTAACTCCATTCACTGTGTAAATGAGTAATAAAACTAGCTTTAAATATGACACACACTTCCTTTTGACTAAATAATCACCTCAAAATCTTTAAAACTCTAAAAAGAGAAAACCAAACTACACTTCTGGAAGTACTAGATAATGACATTCAAAATAACGGATTTCATCATAAGCCAAAAATGAGGAGTACAAATGTAAAAAATAACGAAAAGAAAATAGCCCCTTTAATGTATCCCTCTCTTTGCGTCCTCTTCCAGAATTGATGCTGCGCGTTCTGCTCAGAGTGATTTAGCAAATAGTAGCAATGGGGACAACGATTTCCCAAATACATTATTAAATTACAATTAGGACACCTAGCTGATGGTCTAAATTTGTTCTCTCCAAGTATTGTTGGCTTTTCAGGTTCCATATCTAACTTATTTAATAACATAAAAAATAAACGGCAAATGTAACAACATAATATCCATAATGTATGTTCATAGCCAACTTGATTACAGATGCTAGCAACTTTGCTCTTGCCAAAGTTAATTTGATTCTCTCCACTTAGAAATCGCACAAGATATATCAAATTCATTCCGAAAGTTTGATTTTCTATTTGAATAAGAGCCTGGACTAAAAGATATACTTTTTGCTAGTTCATCAATAAAAGAGCACCCAAACGTTTTAAACGAAGATACTTCAGTTACAGTTAATTGAATATCAACCTCATACGTTGCAACTCCTCCACAGACAACACTTAGATACATATCATTATGATTTTGAAATAATGTCCATGACCAAGATTTTTGATCAACAACAAACATAAAACCTCCTACTGATATAAATTTTTATTAAATATATACATTTAGACAAAGATAGAACCAGCTACAATACACTACAATATACCCTTGGCAAAAACTTAAGTTCCGCCTTATAGCCAAACGCTTTTACTTTCCGTTTATTTCCTGTGTTTAAGAGATATCATACACCATTTCGTATTCCGAACTATTTGACTCAATAACTCGAAATCCAAGAGAATCATAAAGGCTCTTGGCTGGGTTGCTCTTGAGAACGCTTAAGCCAACAGATAGTTTTTCCTTGTTGGCTTTTTCACATAAACTGGTAATTATCTCTCTGCCTATTCCTAAACCTTGATATAAAGGCAAAATTTGTATTTGAAAAATGTACCATTGTGATTTTTCTGGTATAAAACTGGCTTTAAACAAACCTACACTTGTGTTGTTAATTTCGATTACTTGTGCATCTTCGAAATTATGCTTTATGCGAAAAAGATGCTCACTATCACTTATGTCTACGCCATCATTTAATAAATAGTTATCCATTGTTATTCTGCGCAGATTCATTAAAAAATCTAAATCATCAACATTTGCTTTTCGTAATGTGTAATACACTTATCTTTTCCCTCCTTATATCAAATTGTGATTACCTAATTTATAATTAAATTTAACTTTAAAGGATATTATATATGCGTTTTTAATTTTTTTATTAGCAATTTATAGTGGATTGAGCTTTGTGCCATCAAGTCATGATGGAAAAATCAAGTCCGTATTAATGGGACCAGTGTATGGTAAAAAGTTTTTTATAAAGATTGAAGGGACAATGAAAAGTACATCTAGCTGCCAATCAAACAAGAATTTTGATTATGTATTAGATACTTCTACTACTGAAGGTGAACAATATATGAGTATAATATTAACTGCGTATGCGTCTGGAAGTCCGGTATCTATATCAGGTTATGATCATTGTACTATTTACACTGGTGTGACCGATTTTAGGGTAATCACATTAAGGTAGTAACTTATTATTAATTGAGCTGGCTATTTAAAATAGCTCCTTAAAAGTCTAAGGAACCAATACCTTGTCTCAAATAGAGAATACCTAGAGTAGCGGTAACGTATTAATGAATACGCAGGACAGGCACACTTTGAAATGAATACGCGGGACAGGCACACTTTGAAAAGCTAATCGAACTACTACAATTAAATTTTCTAAATGAAGCTTTCTCACTGGGTAAAACTGTCAGAAGCCACCCTATTTTAAAAATAGATTTTTCTAAGGAAAATTTTCATATTGCTTAACAAATGAAAGAGGAATGAAATGAAATGGAATAGAGAGATTGCAATTAACTTCTACCCAACCCCCTTATACCAATTCATGTCATTTTTAGCAGCATGTGCCCTTAAGACTGTTTGCGAACCGGCATAATCACCATAGTGATTACCATAATTTTGAACCCTATCCAGCCAAGTCGCTTCTTCCATTTTAAGTGACTCAATTAGATTAGGCATACCATTTGATATATACCCTTTATTGTTTGGGTGAACTTGATTACCTGTCCATTTTACTAACTCAAGATAATCCAAAAATGAAAAAGGCAATGTGTGTTCATGCTCTCTTTTTCCAAAAGGTTTTAGTGACTTCGGTTGATTAGCTTGACCCTCAATTTCATTTTGATTTAACTTTTTGTCGATTCCTTTAGTATTTTGAAAATGCTGTATGCGCTCTTGAATCGATGTAAAGTCACTATCTTCTAACCTACTTGCAACGTTTGCTCGAATTGGATTCAAGTCTACATAAGCCATGCAGCTGAGCAACGCTGTTTCATCTAGCAAGGCTTGTGACTTATATCGCCCTTCCCAGTATTTACCGGTGCAGTTGTCTTCTTTATTCGCCTTCTTCGCAATGTACTCATTAAGGTTTTTCATATACCAACTTATGTCGTACAACCTAGCACGCCACTTTTCAATCAACTCAGATACAAATAGTTGCTCTGTCTCAGTCAGTATTTTTCCTAATAAGTATTTATCAGTCAGTAGGCTGCCTTTGTATAGCTTGCACCATCTCAATATCACCTCTTTATCAGACCAATTAAGTGCTTGCAGTCTATTTACTTTAACAACCAGATGATAGTGATTACTCATAATGGCATAGGCTGCTATTTCGATCGCAAATACACTACTTAGCAGCTTTATTCGCTCTACTAACCAAGTTCGCCTATGGTCAAAATTTTTGCCTGTGTACTTATCTTCACCACATAAAAAGGCACGGCGGACACACCGTGCTATTAAGTGGTAATAAGACGTCGATGACAAATCTATCAGTGCTTTCCTTGCCCTTGTCATACTGATTCAACCCTATATTTAACTGGATATTTAAACAGTAGTTCAATGGCACGACTTAAGCAATAAATTAATGCCTGTCCTAGATCATCAGATCTGCTAGGTTACCTCGTTACCTACTGCCCTATGTTGCCTATCCTGAACATATATTATTAAAACTTCCATAACTCTAGAATCCAAACTCCAAAGCAACAATAAACTACAAAAAACAATAAAATAGACATGGTATTTAATTATTGAACCGAAAACGCCAAAACGCCGTATAACACCACACTTAAATAAATGACCCCAAATCACAATAGTGAAAAACAGTATAAAAGTTATGTAGCTTGTTAAGATTTCGCAATTTGCAAAGATCCATCAAGGTTAACCGTAGAAAGCGAGTCCTTTTAAAGTTACACTAGCGCGATTTAGATTAGGGCTAACAGTAGGAATTTACATTGAAATTCACCAACAAAGACGCATTGCTATTTGATTTGGATGGAACATTGATTGACAGTGTGCCAGATCTTGCACTTAGTATTAATCAGATGCTTAATGCATTAGACATGAAACCTTACCCTACAGATATCATTCGCAGCTGGGTTGGTAACGGTGCTGAAGTGTTAACTAAAAGAGCACTATCAGGCAGTATTGAGATTAGCCCTGATTTAAACACTGCATATGTTGAAAAAGCACTTTCAATATTCCTAACGTATTACGAGCAAAATGTATGTGTTGAGACGACATTATACCCTAATGTAAAAAGTACATTAGAAACCCTACATCGCAGCGGTTATCGCTTGGTGATTGTCACAAACAAACCTGAACAGTTTGTTCGACCTATTCTAAAGCATTTAGGCCTAAATGACTTGTTTGAAATGGTTGTAGGTGGCGACAGCTTACCAAAACGCAAGCCAGACCCAATGCAATTAACTTACGTATGTGAAACACTAGGCGTTGCTCCCTCAAATTGTTTAATGATAGGGGACTCGAAAAACGATATTTTTGCAGCTACAGCAGCTCAAATGCAAAGTGTAGGGTTAACCTATGGATATAACCATGGTGAAGACATTAATAGCCATGGCGCATCACTAATATTGGATAATTTCGCGGATATTATTGATGCTTTAGTCCCCGCTACGGAATTAGTAGATTAATAAGATCAACCTTTTGAAGGTTTACGTTTTAACATTTCAATTATTTGTCTAGAACATGCTAAATAAACATTCTGAGTATGCCAAAACCCGCGTAGGAATCATTGGCGGTGGTATTGGCGGTGCGACTATCGCATTACAACTAAGCCAACAAGGCGCTGATGTACTACTTTTCGAAAAAGAAAGTAGCCTAGTTAATGGTCCACCCATGTGTCATCTTCATGCGGGTGGTAATTTATATAGAGAAATATCAGACCAACAATGTATCGATTTATTGAAACAATCGATTAATACTGCAAAGTTATATCGAGAAGCCATAGATTATAGACCGACAATCGTAGCAGTACCATTACACGATAATGGAGAGCCGAACGACGTTACATCAAGGCTGACAGTGCTTCAAAAAGAGTATCAAAGACTAATCGCGTCAGATCCACAAAATGAAATACTTGGACCAGCCTCAGAATATTTTAGGCTGTATCAACAAATCGATCTTGAACGCCTATCACAGTTACCTGTGCCAAATCACCCTCAAACGCCTGATGAATGGATGATTGCCTTTGCCAAGCAAACCGATTTGACTCAGCTCAAGTTTCCCGTTTTTTTGGTACAAGAATATGGCATTAGCGTTTTTAGGTTAGCAGCGTTGACCAGTTTGGCACTAGAAAGTAGTTCTCATTGTGAGTTACTCACAAGTACAAAAGTCACATCAGTAGCACAAAACGATGCTGAACAGTGGATAATAGAGGCAAATCGTTCGGGTGTAGAAGAAACATTTGAAGTTGATTATTTAATTAATGCTTGTGGATTTAGAACTGGCACTATCGATGACATGGTCGGGCTTAAACCAAAACGTATGGTTGAATTTAAAGCTGCCTATATAAGCCGTTGGAATGACTATCAAACTAATTGGCCTGAAATTATTTTTCATGGTACTCGAGGGACCGAAAATGGCATGACCCAATTAACCCCTTACCCTAACGGTTATTTTCAAATACATGCTATGACGCCCGACATCACTCTTTTCGAAGATGGCCTAGTTTCCTCGAAGCAAGAAAGCGCTCAGCCTGAGTTGCCAAACAAATACATCAACAAAGTAAATCATAAGTGGGATGAACAAGTCATCAATGAAAGAACCTCTAAAGCTATTGAGAAAGTAGCAGGCTTTATCCCCGCTTTTAATAGTGCCGACATTGGTGGCCGGCCGATGTATGGGGCGCAGCAAATACCAGGGGCAGATGCAACACTGAGAGTTGCTGATGTTGCTTTTCAATCAAATAGCTATGCACGATGTGAAATTGTTAAGGCTTCATCAGCCCTGCCAGCTGCGAACACGATTATTGATAAGCTAGTCGAACTAGGTTTGTTAACTGAGAAGCTCTCAAAACAAAGCCTAAATACCTCTATGGACATTTCTGTAACTAGCGATATAGCTGAGGAGGAAATTGCTCAAAAAGCAGAACACCTGGCACAAGAGCGAGGCTTTCCTGTTGACCTTGCTAGACGTACAATGGCAAGCGTCAGGTAACCACTTATGACGGCTTTAGGTCACCCCAAAACCTAAAGTCGCCTCCCTTCACTCTGGAAAACAAAATTTTCTACCAATTTAAATAGGTGTTCTAGACACGTCTGATATAGATTAATGATTATTTCAGAGATGCTATGCTTTACAAACTGCGCCTTTTCAAAACTTAAAAAAACATAGGCGTATACAATAGCTTCCTTTCTACCTACTCCCCTATTTTGTGCCATTAAGCTAAGCCACTAACTGACTCTTTAAAATCGGTAAACGGGCTTTATCCAACCAATAAATTTCTGCCTGTCCTAAGTTATGTCTCCTAAGTTATGCAAATTGGTGCCTGTCCTAAGTTACGTTTTAGAGTAATGAATAATTGAATTTAAGAGATCTATAGTGAGAACCTCTTTACTCTCACGCGTACGCTTACTCTCACAAAAAGCTTAACCCGCAGATAAAATGGCACAATGAGCACTTAAAACATGATGCCCAATATTATGAACAGCCGATTTAAACCTACCCATAGTCTCAGAACCTTAAGTCTGCCAGCAGAGGAAAAACATAGCGAAGTGACGCTTTTTTACTTCATGCTGGCTTCCCTTACTTTATGCCATCAGATAAATAAAAACTTCTTTAACATGAATTAAGCATTCCTTTCTGTTGGTTTATCTTTAGTTCCCATAATTAGAAGCCACAAACATATTCCAATTTCTCCTAAAGAAGCAGGCAGTTCGACAAAGATAGGAATTGCAACATTTGGAAATAGGAGATAAGAGAAGAATTTTATCAAATATCCAAAACAGCCTACCATAAGCAAAATACCAAATATTTTAGGAAGGAAGCCTGACTTATAAACTAGATAACCAAAAGGAAATAGCCAAAGGCCCCAAAATATCTGAACAACTGAAATCCCATTATTATATGATCTAAGTAATAACATCACCTGTGCATGTATTTGTTCTGCATCGAATGCGTTTAAATATTCAGCTCCACTAAGAAGTGTAAGTACATCGACTTTATTGACCATATTGAAAATAGATATAGGGACACTGACAACAGCGAGCGCCACCATCAAAAATGCGTAAGTTTTGTCAACTGATTCGAATAATTTGTACAAAATAAACGGCAATACAAAAAAGCTGATGTAGCAAAGTACCCCACTCACAATGCCTAACCTGAATAAAAACTCAGAATCTAGAATGTTATTAGCCGTTGCTGCCGCATCACCCCATACTATAAGTTGAGATGGTACATAAATAAGGTTAAATATTCCTGTTAAAACGACTGCCAAATAAAATAAGCCAGCTAGCCTAGCAATACTATTTTTAGACATGACTTTTCCTTAATAAAATAGACTTATTGAACTTAAAATCACAAAACTTGGGCTGAAATACCGGCTCAAGTGATGAGCAATTGATTATAAAAAAGAGAAGCAAAGCGAGCCCGAATCAATCCGATACAGGCCCTACTTTGAGGCTTTGTTATTCGTTGGACTCTTGAGGCCATTTCCAAGCAAGCCACACAATTACCATTGTCAAAATCGACTCAACAACAGCATACATTTTATAAAAATACCAACCTACAGCATAAGCAAGAAACATAAGCATAATTGTCATTATGACCCCTACTAATATATTCAATATTCTATTTATTTTTGCTGGTAATAAAACTGACAAGCAGATCATTAAGCTCGTTACTAACATTATCGAAGACAATCCTAGCAAAGCAGTCTGATCGCCAGCCCCAAAAATAGTCGTACCGTCTATCATAGACTCGATTTTTGTAGGCGTATAAAGTTCAAAATAATCACAATAGATGTAAAGTGACATTACAGCAGACCATAAAGCACAAAGCTTAATTTTGATATTTACCTGATATTCAGAGAACTTTGACATTATTCTAATACTCCATTTTTTGTCTCTTAATACAGCGTATCTCCTGCCTCATATTAATGGCTATCCAGATACGCATTCGATTACATTAGACAATAACAACAACTTAACCATATGTAACCATATCGGAAACAATTAGAAACAATCAAAGTACGATTACCTTGGTATCATAATTATATTTAGCAAGTCTTGGGGACTGTTTACCTTACAAAAGCTAGAATTGAGTTTGATATAGAATCGCCATTTCATCTATGCTACAGCCGATATACATCCGAAAATATCTCTGTTTAGATATCAATACAGATTGTTACAATTTTATAGCCCAGCTTATTATTAAAAATCACAGAAGAATTAAAGGGTGGAGTAAGAATAACATCAGAGTGTCTTCTAGCAGTATAGTCAGGGGTCGAAAGCCTTAAAGAGTAATCTGTAAGGCTTTCTATTATTGCACTCAGTATTTATCTGAAATTTATATATTATTGCGAAGGTAATTATTGAGTTCGGTTATATCAACGCTATAGATATTCATAAGGCCATTATGAATACTCTCTTGCCGCTGTAGCAATTCATTATAATTCTTCACAGCTTTCACGTCGGGATTTTTATCACTTGAGAAGAATAAGGTATTACCATCAGCTGATAGAATAGGATCTGAGTCCATACTACGTGAATTGATTTTATCACCTAGATTTATTGGCTTCCCCCATTTACCATCCTTTTGTTTAACTGACACATGTAAATCATAATGGCCTAAACCGCCCGGCCTCATTGAAGTGTAAAACAACAGTTTTCCGTCCGTTGAAAGCTCGGGGTCTGCATCGCTGGCCGTGGAGTTCAGCTCTGAAATCTCAATTGGCGCTTGATAACCTTCAGGATGATACTTAGACATAAAGAGATCCATACCACCTTTCGACCCTTTAATCACAGATGAGAAGTAAATATCTTTATTGACGTGCACAGTTGGGTAGATCACATTATGATCTCCGTTAATTTTACCTGGCACTAACTGAGGCTGTCCAAATTTATTGCCATCATAGCTTACTTGCCACATTTTAAAGATCCCTTTATCCTCACCTTCAACTGGTCTTCTAGAGGTAAAGTAAAAAGTGTCACTGTCTTTGGAAAAATACGGGTTAGTGTCATGAAACTCACCACTAAAGGGCAGTAATGTTGGGGTTTGCCATGTACCCCCTTTTTTGTGGGTAATGACTAAAGCACTATGTGAGAATCGGGCCAATGCTCTAACAAACGCAAACTTTTTCCCATCGGGAGATAAACTAGAACCATATTCAAATTGGCTGGTCGATACTGTATTTGGTGCAAATAAATTCGGTTCTAACTTGTTTAAAATTTTCGCTAACTTGTCATCTGCTTGCACAGACCATTGAGTAGAGATTGCTGAAACCAATAGTACGATTTTCGCGACTGTTTTATGCCTCATCATATAAATATCCTTTCTTGCTTTAGCACACTTATTTTTTTGATAATTCTGTGTGTGTTGAATTAAGCTGCTTGAGAAACAACTACGTCCTTAAAAAAAAGACTAACAAAACATTTTTGCTGAAATTTAAAAAAACGATGAAACCACAGAGCTTAGGGATATACAGAGAGTTTTGAATAAGTTGAGAAATAAATTGGACAGGCACTTTAGAAAAGCAGATCGAATTACTGTTATTATTTGTGTCTGTCCATATATTTATTATTTATTAACTAATAAGCCAAAACATCTTCTTTAAATGTTTTCATAACAAAGTCTGGACTTCCAACCCAAAAAAGCGTTTTTCCAAAACCAAAAAGTATGTTTCTTCCTTGATTTCTAGCTATGAGAGTTCCACCGTAACCAAGTTTTTCTGCGGTTATTAAAGATTTCACGAAGTAATTATTACTAAAAACATAACTTTTAGGGTTTAAATAACGAACTTCATAGTCACAAGGCCACTCCCCTTCATCATTAATAGCCCTAACAACATTATTTGGAGTGTATGCCGTACCAGACGTTTTCTTTTTATAAGTAACACTAGTGTCATAAACATAAAGATCACAAGTGCTACTTATTGAGAAAACATCTTCTTTTGTCAGCCCTTTAATCACCAGAGCATCGTTAAATACTTCTTCAACCTCCTTATCCGCTAAGTATCCGAAAAAGGTACCATAGCGTTCATCTGCAATTTTAACCGCTTCTTCTAGCACTTTATTCTGGAGAGATACCTGATGATCACTCTGAAACCACTTACTATTTTTGGAATCCACAGAAAACATTTGGATTTTCTTTGCCAAAGACAACAATTTAAATTTATCCATATTCGATAGACTTTCAAAATGAGCATCTAATACGTCAAAGTTCTCTCTATCCGCACTTAAATATGTTAAGGCTAATTCCGCAGAATCGGCCCTCAATAAACTCAATTCGGCTTGGTGTATCACTGGCTTCGAATTTACTAAAACAGATTTTTTTTGTTCGAAAGCAGGTAGTGATGAGCTTCCATTACTTTCTTCGGCACTTGCGGAAACTCCCAGAGAAACAAGAGTCATTGCAACTGTAACTAGTAAATTTCTATTCATTATTTTCTTTTCCTATTTAACATTAATATTGTTGTGCATTTCATATTTATTTAGAAGTTATAAATAAACTTGAAATTCACATCTAATGTAAAGGCATAAAAAATGGAATTTAAGACACGCATTCCAAAGGTTTTTTCTCCAATTTTTTCAAAATTTTTTTATCGCGTTATCAAATGCTGTAAATATAGATATAAACAAACTGTTTATGGCGCTGTTTTGTATGCTGGGCGGGATGTCATTTGGAATTGACTATGGTAAAAGATTTTACCTATGTACTTATCTTCTCAACATAAAAAAAGCACGGTATACACTCCGTGCTATCAAGTGATAATAAGGCGTCGACGACAACTATATCAGTGCTTCCCGTGCTCTTGTCATGCCTGTCTCATTTGGTTAGTATTTTTTCCTTGTTTAACAGCTTGTTATACACGGTTTAAGTCTTTAGCCCATTCTTCCCATGAAATATCTCTTCCTGGAAAAGCTATCATAGAAAAAGGCCACACCTCTTGAAGCCATTTCAAGACTGTTTGATAAAGTACCTTATCTAAAGTGATATTATCGTCCCTAACCCACAAATATACTTCACAATCATAGTTTGGCGACTGGCTTGGGTCTATATAAACAGAGCCGAGGCATTTATCTCTTGAATAGTTAAATACTGAATAAGCAAATGCTTCTCGTGATTCAAACTCTTGCTTATGAACTTTCAAACTTTCTATATTTTCTTCAAGAGTCATTTCTTTTTGGGGCCACTTTGATTCTGGGCCAAAAACTCCTTGAAGCCTTTTTTGGCTAGACATGACAGCATCGAAATCTAACTCTGCAACTGCGTCATCAAGAACCCTAAAATGGAAATCTTCAGTGTCAAAGCATTTGGGTATTTCGAAACATTGAGGAATGAAAAGATTGGGCATACTCAAGATTGTCCTTAGTTATATAGCGCTGTGCTAATGCAAGTCAAAAAGTTTGACTTAAAACTGGTGAAGTAAACGACTTTGTGTCTGTCCCATCTGGTTTTAAAAAATGATAATTCCCATTTATTCTTGAACACAAACTCTTGCCTTGAAGTTATTATAACGCCACACGCAGCGGCCGTAGGTTCGTTGCTGCGCCTTGTTATACGTATTTACGACCAAACAAGCCCCCCTATTAAAATGCCTAAAATTAAACATGTGAAGCCAACTTTAACAGCTGTCTTTCTCTCTGCTTTACTCCACATTATTTCCCCTTCGATATAAAGATCTAACGCTAACTGTGAAGACTTAATATCAGATCTTGCCTTAAAGCATTCTAACAGTGCCTTTTGAACATTAGGCACCCAACATGAAGGGTGATCATCTAAGCGATCGTAATTAAGCGCATTCAAAATCTCTTGAGATTCATTGGAGCCTTGTAGCTCACTGTTTTCAGCTACTTCCTTAGCTTTTTGGTAATACTCGGGTATTTTCATAACTTGATATACGTATAACGCCCAATAAGCTGCTCAGTGAGCGGCGCTTACCGGACTAGATTCGTTAGATTATTATGGTTCACTGGCAATTTGAATGTAAATTGCTTTTGGAGTGCTCTTGAAGACGCTTGAGACGACTTCTCTACTGACTGCTTCTAGGTTCTCCACTGTTTCCCCTCGGACTTCGTCAGCATCAAGTATTACGGTCACATGAGTGAGGACGCCATTATCAATGCTAAAGCCAAGCTGAGATTCCCAGCCATACTTAGACTTAATTAACTCTTGAGCGAGTTCTTGCTTCTCAAACATTCCTATCATGTCATCTGCAGCGTCACAGCCTTGTAGAAGAACAAAAGCAAGAAAGATCGGGATAATAATATTCATGTTGACGATTCCTTTAGTCATAACGCTTGCCGTAAACGGCACAAAAAAGCAGGCTAAAATTAGCGACTAAGGAGCACAAGCCTGCTGTTTTGCGTCCCTTGGTTGAAGCGTTTGTTATGTTTCAATGTACTCGCAACACGTTTGAAAAGTGAAGCTTTCGTTTTCACCGACACCTTCATTGTCAAACTCAATGAAAATAGTTCCAGACACCCTGAAACTTCCATCTTCATTTTTCGTAATATTTAGCTCTTTAACATCACACCAGTTATGAACACAACCAATATAAACAGAACCTTCGGCATCTGTATATATTGAGTGACTCAAATTCATTCCATCTAACCTTGAAGGTGAGCCTAAGTCCAATTTATACCAATCTAAAATAATTTCAGTTTTAGTAGGCTGCTCATCATAATCTAAACCAGAATCAAACTCTGTAAGAGGAAGAGTTACTCTATGAAAGAGAGTTTTAGGTAAGCCAATGCTCTCGTTTTCAAACCAGTATGATTGGATAACTCCATTCTTAACTTGAGTTTTACTCTGTAATCCGATTTTCAACTAAGCCTCCTTGAAACATAACGCCGCGTTAAGAAGTGAGTAACGTAGACCACATAACTTAAACCATTGTGCCGTAATCACGAAAACTGAATCAAACCCAAAATGCCGAGCGTTGGGAATCCCTCTTGATCGCTTTGTTAGCACTACGGACTTAAAGGCTCGATGCTACAGAGTAATTCTACACCTGCATATGTTGTCATCCACTGGTTTTCCTGATGGGTAATTAGACCGAGCTCACTGAGAAAAAAGTGGTTGAAGCTTTTTCTAACGGGTGTTAACGCTGATTTATCTTTCTTAAACGTTGCTAATATACGGCTAAAGGAATTCTTCTCTTGATTCATCGCTATATCGTTCAAAAGCATAAGATCCGCAGTTGTTAGCTTTGACAAAAGTCTTGCAATTTCTGGATGTATTTCACCCAGCACGGTTTCACGGGCTAGTACATTGGTCCAAATTTCTTCCTGAACTTCATCTACAAATGTGTCCGCACACTCTAATGCTATGTAATAGATTTGAGGTTTAATTGATTCTGAAGTAGCGGTGCTAGCCTGTTCCACTTTCTCTTTAGCTTTTTCGATAGCTTTGGCTGCAAGTACTTTTTGCATTTCATTTAAAGCTTCAAACTTGGTTTCTATAAGTAGCCCAATTCCAGCAGTCGTAGCAGTTAAAGGGTAAGTTACCTTTTGAAAGGTTGTGCAAGCCAAATCTGTTATTTTTGTAATAGCTTCTTTAGGTAAAGCTTCAGCTAATTGATTCATATCCACTTCTGTACACCTTTGTTATTGAAGATATGGGGAGTGCTAACATTTTTATCTAAGACAAATGCCGCATAACAACAGCTTTTTAAATATGCACTTCAATACTCTAAACCATAACAATAAGTTAAGCAGATGTCACCAAATTAGAAATGGTTAAAGTACGTCACTTGTCGTATAACAGTGATATTTGACAAATACTAGGCGCTATATATATCCACATATATATACGCAAGATATACCAAAAGTACTATTTCATGTCATCTCTATTGGGTAACCCCCTTTATGCGATTTCATAACTTATTGCACCTCAATCACTTGATGCAATAAATTTGTGCCTGTTTTATTTGGTTTTTGATATTTTGTCTTTAACCATCGAAAAACCTGAAACTATGTCATCTGAAATTTTTCGAGGCGGACTTTAATGCTTCTAATCCTTTATTTAAAACATCTTTCATGCCGTTATTATTTCTTACTATCAGGTTCATTTTATTAAACAGAAAATCTCAAAACACTATAGATTTACTTAATTATAATTGAACTATGTAAAAGAGAATCTATGCATAATTACCTTATGGCACATACACAGCCCAATTTAAGTGACTTTTAGAAGCTTGACCAACTTGCTTACACATAAATTAAGCATTATAAATGTCATCTAACTTGCGAAAAAAGGATAACGTGTGGCAACTTTTAAATTCTTAGACTTTACCTTTTGTGATCAAAGCTATCAATTATGTCAGTCAGGTAAAACCATTCATATCCGACCTAAAACAGCGCAAGCAATAGAGATGTTTATTAATAACCCTCAAATTTTGATCACCAAAGATGAATTACATACTGCTTTATGGGGCAATTCACCACACCAAGATTACCGCCTTTTTCAAGTGATCAGTGAAATACGTAAGCTCGCGCCCAATAAAAACCTTATTCGCACTCAACCTAATCATGGCTATTACTGGCTAGCTCCTATCGATAAACTCGCAGTAAAAAAGTCAAATAAAGTAACAAACTATGCCATTGCTGTATGCCTGGCCATTTGTTGTGCCACCTCAACGAGCTTTTTAATTCAAGAAAACAATGCATTTGAACCTATTTTACCACCAGCTTTTAGCAGCTATACAAATGCAGTTGATGCTTATCGTTCACAAGACTACGAAACAGCTCAAAAATGGCTGGAGTTCAGCCTAAAGGAAAACCCATATTCTCAAGAAGCCAAGCTACTGTTAGCCGAAATAAAATTCAATCAACAGCAGCTAGCCCATGCTAAGCAATTAGCACATGAACTAGTTCTAGAAAATAAATCACAAAGTTATTATCGAGGACAAGCACTCTCTTTATTGAGCAGAATAGCCACGATGCAGCATAATTTTAAAGATGCTCTAGATTTTGCAATTCAAGGAAAAGAATCCGCTGAAGAAGGTTTTGCAATCTGCAGTGCGCACATGTTCGAACAACAAATCGCAGCCTTAGTCAGTAAGCAGCAAAATAACCCTTTTAACTCAGAGGTAGGCATGCAAATCGACAGTGAAGAGGCCCTATCAAGTCACGCAGAAAATAAAATAGCAAAAAGCGAATACGCGCAACTTTGTAAAGAACTTAAAGACTCTGTGACTTCAAAACTTGAGTGTGAAAACATTGAATTCACGGCCCAGTTAATAGGCATAAGACAATTCACCACTTAAACGTAAACCAATGAATAGTAAGTTAATATATATAATTATAGAAACTTAGAGGCATTTATACTGACATAAAATGGGCAGCTCACTTTATAAAGGTATTTTCTTATCTAATCTTGAGAGCAGCCAATGAAAGCATTTAATCGATTATCAATTTTAGCGTTTGCTACTTTATCTTTTACCAGCCCTAATGTAGCACCCGCAGAAGTACCTACTAATCAATCACCTGATTACTCAAACCCAGTTCTAAATGCAAAGCTACATCAAATGCTTGGCCCTAAGGCAAGCTTTGAAATAACATCATTTAATGACACTTTTGAGCGCGTCACAATCGACAATCAAATCTTACTTGCCAGTAAAGATGGGCAACACTTATTTTGGGGTAAAGTGATCGACACTTCTACAAGCACAGACCTGATTGAACAGGCAAATCAGCATCATAGACAAACACTACTCGCATCTATTCCAAGAGAGAAACTTCTCACCTACTCAGCAGCTGAAGAGCAACATAAAATAACTATTTTTACCGATATTGACTGTCCATTTTGCAGAAAGCTTCACGCTCAAATTAAAGACTTAAACCAGCTAGGTATCAGCGTCGATTATGTCATGTTGCCCAGAGGAAAAGCGGGTAGTAAAGCTTTCAATAAAACCGTAAATGCACTGTGCGCCACAAACCCGCAAGCAGCGATGGACTCTGCAATGCATACGGGACATTTTGAAACAAACATTCAAGCAACTCCAGAATGTATTAACAACCTCAATACTCAAAAAACTTTGGCGCAAAAATTTGGCTTTAGCGCCACGCCAACCATTTTATTTGCCAATGGAGAAGCAGTACCCGGCTTTATAAGTACTGAAGATATTGTAGATATAATTAAGAAAATAAAATCAACTTAAGAAGGATATTTAGATGTACCCAGAGGCAAGAAATTTCTGACTGATAACTAATGCCCACATATGCGGAACAAAATACTTGGCTATAATTGATGATGTACGAACCAAGTCAAGCTTTTTGGTGCCGTTCATAATTCGCTTTTTATGTACCGCATTGCAACTTAACAACTTTACCAGACATTATAGTTGCTGTAATTTCCTTTTCTCCACCGCCAGCAGTGAATACGAAATTATTGTCAGAGCGTGATTCAGGCATACCTAAATGAAAATATAACTCGTCTTGAGATATGCCTGATTTTAGCTCTTCACAAATTGAGTTATTCCTATAGCTTGGTTTGCAAGAGCTGGTTTCAGCACAATTTTGATATATACAAAAGTTGCCATTCGATGCCCACTTTCCTCCTTGATCTAAACAAGAATCTTGAAGTAAAAAAGTCTTTGCTGGTTGCCAAGCTAAAGTAATCAAAGCTATAAGAATTAACACCAATGCTAATTGAATTTTCATAGGTACGTAACGACCCCTTAAACGGCATAAAATAACTGGCTAAAATTAGCTAAGAAGAAGCACAAGCCTGCTGTATTGTGCTCTTTGGTTTTAGCGTTTGTTATATGCCAAACATATAATACAAGCTAAACAACATTAACCCAGGTATAAGCAAAGACACTGTTCTTTGAATGATTGTACCGGATAATTTTTTTACGACTTTAACGTTTGTTCTTTCGATAAAATTACAGACGTGCTCAGCTAGAAACAAGACGCAAAAGCCGCCTAATACTAAAGCCGTTTTTTTATATTCTAATAGTAAAAGCAAACTGTAAGTTACCATTAAAACAAGAGTAGTTATCGGGATTAGCATACTTTCGAATAGTTTATTGATATCTCGCATCCTATTACTTATAACGCTGCGTTAAGTGATGAGCAACGCTACCACCTTACTTAACACATTGTGCAGTAGCCACTAAAGCTGAAGCAAACTGAAAACACCCAGCATTGGGATTCCACCTTAAACGCTTTGTAAGATGAATTTATAACCGTGCTGTGTAAACGCACACCTCACGCTCTCTGCCTTGAGCTTGAATTGTTTTGGTGCCAACATACGTTGCACCCAACTTACTTATAACTGATTTTGAACGCTCATTTTCAATTAAATGTATAACCTTGAGTTTACTGAGACCTAAATTCTCTTTAGCGTACTCGATTAGTGCTCTAGAACTTTCCGTAGCATAACCGGCACCCCAAAAAGGAACACCCAACCAGTACCCTAATGTCCCTTCTCCCTCTTCAATTCTAGGAAAGCTCACTGCACCAATTAGAGTATTGCTATTCTTTAAAACCAAAGCGTAAACCACGCCTTTTCCAGTGTTGAATAAATCTTGGTGTGTTCTAATCCAATCAACAGCATCGGTTAACTCGTATGGGTGTGGAATACTCGCTGTCATATCTGAGATGATTTTTTCACCCGCTAGCTCCGCAACTCTTGTTGCATCAAACTCGGTGAAGGGTCTAAGAGTCAGTCTATTCGTTTCAATTGTTGCTTGCATACTTTCCGAACCACCTAACGCTTGCCTAATCGGTGTAAAATAGCAGACTAAAATCAGCGACGAAGGAGCGCAAGCCCGCTGTTTTTCGTCCATGGTTTAGGCACTTTTTATGTTTTTCTTAGCCGTAAGTTCATTAAGCGAATAAATTTTTCAGCCAGTCAAAAGTAAGTACTGTGGTAAATACTTTTAAAGCGATTAAGCCAATAAAAACAAATACGAGAGCAACTTTAACTGCTTTGCTTTCAATCTTATTCCAAAACAGTAATTTAGCTTTTGCCTCACTTTTTAATTCATCCATAGCTTCTTTCATAAAGTTCCTTTTTATTTAATCTTAAATTAATTCCTGAGCTTATGTTCCGTAAAAAATAACATTTTAATCTACAACAAATATCGCATAACGACAGCGTAATATCTGTGGTATAACAACAAGTTAAGCAGGTGTCACCAAGTGAGAAATTACTAAAAATATGAATTG
Source organism: Pseudoalteromonas umbrosa (assembly GCF_030125375.1). Classification (GTDB taxonomy): domain Bacteria; phylum Pseudomonadota; class Gammaproteobacteria; order Enterobacterales; family Alteromonadaceae; genus Pseudoalteromonas; species Pseudoalteromonas umbrosa. Next base: position 1,495,523 of record NZ_JASJUU010000001.1, read on the forward strand.
CCGTGTTACTGTGATATTTGATTTTTTAAACACTAGACGCAACACAGAGCAAAAATGCCAAGCGTTGCGAATCACTCTTAAACAGATTGTTAGCTGTTTACTCGATATTTGGATAACTACCGTAAGGAAGAAAATATCTTTCAATAAGGTCTTCATAAAGCGAATGATAGCAATTAGAGTCATTCAATGTTGTTCTAGTTATTTCTTCAACGCTAATCGTACTTTCGTCATCAATACCATCACTGCACATCAAATGAAGAGTTTCTGAAGATTGTGTGTGACTAATAACACACATATTGTTTATTCCTCCATAATCTGGCGTTTTAGCATTTAGATTATCAACATTTTTATAAAAGACATCGTACTGGGGATGGTTCTTACCACCATCAATTTGCACCACGTATAGATACTTACTCACAAATTCTCCTTAAATATACTACTTACCCGAAGTTACCTGACAGCTAACATTTCATCTACGACAAATGTCATATAACTACAGCGTAATATCTGCCGCATAACAACAACTTTTTAGTTATGCGCTTTATTCATCTTAACCATAACAATAAGTTAAGCAGGTGTCACCCAATTAGGAATTATTGAAAATATGAATTGCCATGTAACTGTGATATTTGAAAAAGAGCAAATTGAACAGACAAACTTATAAAATATAGAAGATTACAGCAATATATTTGTGCCTGTCCCATTAGGCTTAGGCTTGCCATCAATAGGCCTAATGTAGAGGTGCAGTCTCATATCTAATTATCAAAGATGAATTCGTTGACAGTCGGGGGACCGCATAAAGGGCAGCAAAACGTAGCGGCGATTTGATGCAATTGTTATGTGCTTGATTGACAGCTTACCTGATTTTCTTTAACCAAAAGAACCACACGCTTATGAACCTCGTTATTTGTAACGTAACCACACTTACCCGACAAGACAAGACCACTTTCAATTTTAAACTGGTACTGATAAACACCGTCACTTTGCTCTAACGCATAGTAAATCGTGTTCTTCGATCCAGCATTAATGGGGCCAAAGTCCAAGCCTGAACTTGGCAAGTTAACCCTTGCGCTTTCAACTACCGATTTTGAGTTGTTTATCACCGTTACACTGGGAAGCACAAATAAGTAAATATGGTATGCCGCAAACAGAATGCACACCAGTGTTGTTACAATCTTGAATGTTAATTTCATAAGGTTCCGAAGGCACATAATGCCCTCATAAAGTCCTGTTAATAGGCAAATTTTGCAGGGCTGATTATTGCGCGCGAAGCGCAATGGTAAAAAGCGACACAGTAAAATTCATTCTTATTTAACAGGTTGTTACATTTCATTTTATATCAATATCAACTGATAAATCTAACTCTAAATTGGGTATATCGAAAGAGTCCTCGTTAACCAATGGGAAGTCTACTTCTATTCGCTCATTTGACACTTCCACACCGTTTAACATAAAAAATTGCGCTTTCATGAAAGATTTCTTTATAGGTTCTAAAGGGAGTCCTTCGGGAACGGTTTCTAAATTTTCTATTCTTTCTACCTTCCCTGTTTTACTAATCCAAACATTTGCAATTGCAGTCGCAGCTTTCACTTCAAACTTTAATTGCTTTGAAAATTTTGGAGCTGGGAAATACTTTAAAGATGCACCTGAAGGAATTGAAGGCATACATGACCAACCAATATTTGGTACTAATAAGAACAATGTGGCCGCAAAGATGCTCTTCATTTTTCCCCCTGAAATATAGCTCTTGCCGTAAACGGCACAAAATAGCAGGTTAAACTAAGCGAAGAATGAGCGCAAGCCTGCTGTTTTGCGTCCATTGTTTAATTAACTTGTTATATTTCCAAAAGACATAAGAAGGACATAAGAATGGACAGGCACATTTTAAAAAACTAAACAAATTTCAAGATATCTTTCCAAAACATAGAGGCCTTCACTTAAGAGATATCAAAAAACCCCTTACATTAGATGTAAACTTCAAATAGGAATATTTTCATTTGATTAAATAAGAAAAAACTAGATTTATAAGCAAGGATAAAACAACTTTTTACTAACCAACTCCCTTATACCAATTTACATCATTTTTAGCAGCATGCGCTCTTAATACCGTTTTCGAGCCAATAAAGTTGCCATAGTGAGTACCATAATTTTGAACCCTACCCAGCCAAGTTGCTTCTTCCATTTTCAGTGATACTAGAATATCGGGCACACTCTTTGGTATATACCCTTCCTTTTTCGGATGGGCATGTCGACCCGTCCAATCAACTAACTCGAGGTAATCCAAAAACGAAAAAGGCAGTGTGTTTTCATCCTCTCTTTTACCAAACGATTTCAGTGTTTTTGGCTGTTTGATTTGATGCGCAGCTTTATTATTCTGATTAGATTTTTTTGCGTTTGATTTGACGTTTTTAAAATACCTTATGCGCTCTTGGATAGATGTAAAGTCACTATCCTCTAGATTATTTGCCATGTTCGCTAGGACTGGGTTTAAATCTACATAGGCCATGCAGCTGAGCAATGCTGTTTCATCTAACAAGGCTTGTGATTTGTATCGTCCTTCCCAGTATTTACCGGTACAGTTATCTTCCTTGTTTGCTTCTTTTGCTATGTATTCATTGAGGTTTTTCATAAACCAGCTGATGTCGTATAACCGAGCTCGCCACTTTTCAATCAGTTCCAACACAAGCAATTGCTCTGCTTCACTGAGAATATCACCGTGAAGGTATCTATCAATGATAGGACTACCCTTGTACAACCTATACCATCTTAATATCACTTCGTTATCTGACCAATTAAGTGCTTGCTGCCTATTCACTTTCACCACCAAATGATAGTGATTACTCATGATGGCATAAGCCGCTATTTCAATGGCAAATACACTGCTTAGCAGTTTTATTCTCTCAACTAACCATGTTCGTCTATGGTCAAAGTTTTTACCTGTATACTTATCATCTCCGCACAAAAAAGCACGGCGTACACACCGCGCTATTAAGTGATAATAAGACGTCGACGACAAATCTATTAGGGCTTTCCGTGCTCTTGTCATTCCTATTCAACTCCACTTTAAACTGGATATTTAAACAGTAGTCAAGCACCTCAATTTATGCAAAGAGATTGTGTCTGTCCCATGTACTTATGTACTCTATAGCGAGGCAGTGTGTGAAGCCAAACTTTTAAAGTCCTTGCGTTGATGCGTTTGTTATACACTATTTCCAATCGTAGCTAACAATCATTACTTTTTTATCTGATTCATTCCAACGAACCCAAGCTCTTTTATAACCAGAAGCTTTAATTGCAAGAGCTGTAGAATACATAACCTTCGCTGTTTCACTAGAATTGACATTACCAATGGTTAACCAACCATTTTGATCAGGTACTCCTATCAATGCAGTACCTGCTTCGTTAATATAAACACTGGAGATTTCTGTCCCATAAATTTCGCAAAAGCTATGCGAGGCAGGACAGCTAATTGCAGCCATTGCCTTATTGCAGAATAATAGTAAAAATAATAAGGCACTCTTAACTTTCATAAATGTTCCCTCGGTAATGTATAACGCCTCAGTTAAAAGGCAAAATTTGGTTGGCTATAATATGAAGCGGAGCGAAACCAGCCAACTGAATTTTGTCCGCTTTTAAACTGTTTGTTAGCTGCCTTTGCACGATACCCTTGTTAAAGAACCATCACTTTTTAATATTTGGCTACCTTCTCGGGAATTTATTAATAAGTCGCCGTTGGCAAGTTTTAAACTACTTTTAGGTGCTCCAATTAAACCGAATAATTTAGTCAAATGTGGTTTTTTATTTAAAAACGTTACAAGGTAGAGCATACCATTGTCGCTGGACATATGACTTAAACCTTCGGTTACAACATAACCAAACTTAAATTCGTAGATATCCTCTACATTCATATCCTGAATCAATTGGACTGAGCCAGAGTTATCGACAAAAACAAGTTCACCACCAAATTCACCTTGTGAATCTCCTGCTAAATACCCATAAGGTGTTTTATATGTTACCGCTGCTGGAACATGGTGAGTTGTTAAATGATTCTGTCGCCCAAAATACTTATCTCGGTAATACTGCATCGAATAAACTACTGTAGCCCCAATTTCATTAGCTAATGACTCATTACTTGTGAGCTTTATTCTTCTCTCATTTTCACCGAACTGCTTCACGAAATTAAATATTTCGGCATCTGTGACTTCAACAGATTCAACCCTAGCTCTAACAGTATCTATGAAATATTTTTTATTTGGTTCAAGCTCTAGCGCTTGAACTTCATTATATTCTGGACAGTGAATTTGTTCATTAGGCACTGACGCTAGAGAATTGAAAGAGCAAAAAAATAAGATTAAAAAATACTTCATACTTTCCTCGGCAGCTAACACCGCCTTAAGCGGTGAGTGGCAGTTGGCTAAAATATGAAGCGAAGCAGAATCGAGCCAACTGTTACGAATCCAATTTTAAGGCTTTGTTAACTGGACTATTTTAAGAATCTTATTCTTTCTTCCATGTAGTACATAATCGATTGAAACACACTGGCCGTTTTTTATGAAATTATCTTTATGTAACTTTCCATGAAAATAAGGGCCCACATCATGATTGCTAAAAGTAAATTCAACATCATCAATACTGAATGACTCAATTAAGGTGCCATGTTTAGGTGTTTGTTTTTCATAGTTGCTAATACAACCTTGAACTTGCTTAAACTCTTTACTTTCAATGATATTACTTACTTCAACTTTATCAGAGTAATTAAATATTTCACTTAAAATAGCCAACAGACATATACCCACAAAGCCTCTAACTAAGCTTACTCTTTCTATTTTTGTTATATCCGCGGCTACTTGAGATACAACTGGGAACTTAAGGACCAAAAACAGTAATACAAAAAAAGGGATTAGGCCTAAGAAATGGTCAATACTTGTATTTATTGTTGGTTCAAAATATACATTCAATTGTCACGAGTCCAGTTAACATTTTTATCTGCGACAAATGTCGCATAACAACAGCGTAATGTCTGCCGCAAAACAACAGCTTTTCAAATACGCACTTTAATACGTCAAACCATAACAATAAGTTAAGCCGATGTCACCAAGTTAGAAACGGTTAAAACACATCACTTGTCGTATTAACAGTGGTATTTGAAAAAGAGTAAGTTGAATAGACACTTTTACAAGATAGAGAAAATTATATAAATACCCTTTTGCACAGTGAATTGGTGCCTGTCCCATTTGGTTTCCCATTTGGTTTCCCATTTGGTTTCCCATTTGGTTTCCCATTTGGTTTCCCATTTGGTTTCCCATTTGGTTTCCCATTTGGTTTCCCATTTGGTTTCCCATTTGGTTT
>NZ_JASJUU010000001.1:1500970-1712498 GCF_030125375.1 Pseudoalteromonas umbrosa
GTCCCATTTGGTTTCCCATTTGGTTTCCCATTTGGTTTCCCATTTGGTTTCCCATTTGGTTTCCCATTTGGTTTCCCATTTGGTTTCCCATTTGGTTTCCCATTTGGTTTCCCATTTGGTTTCCCATTTGGTTTTGCGAATAGGCTAACGCTCTGTTAAGGTGTGAGCAACGCAATACCGATGCCGCCGCATACCACCTTAAATACTAAACGCAACGCATAGCAAAAATGCCAAGTGTTGCGAATCACTCTTAAACAGATTGTTAGCCATTCTAAACATTTGTGGTTTTACTGACAGATGACATGAGGTCTGGAACAAACCTCTCTGTAAATCCCGCTATAAATGAAAAACAAATTATTGCATATATGTTTTCTTTGAATGGAGCGAGAGCTAGCTCTGACTTTGCACAAATAACCACAAATAGTCCAAAAATAATTCCGATTAGCAAACGCGAAATGCTCTCACTGTATAGGCCAAGCAAACTTCCATACGGATCAATAGAAATCTTGTTGTTTCTTTGTAACGCAGATACCATAGCGCCCAAAACACCTGAGCCTGCCCCAAAAAGGTACACATTATTAACGTCAAATGGGATAGATAACACAAGCAAGAATAGTAAAAATATGATTGTTGAAAGTAGACTCACTATGAAAAGCTTAATTCTCAGGTAAGAATCTGTTTGAGATAAAATGAATTTTTTTGCGCTGTGGAATACAGATGGAACATCATCTTCCTTACTTTTTCTAAATGCCACAGACAATGAAGAACCAAGCATACTTGATACTGCTGGTCTATAAGACTTTGGCAGGACTGAGTTTGATAAAGACTGCAAGCTCTCAAATTCTTCCACTGCCTTATTTAAAAAGTCTGGCAGTTTCTTATGGAACCATTGTACCGAATCACTTTTGGTACGATATATAACGAAGTCGGGACCATGGGCTATTGTGCTCTTTATTTCATCTTTATACTTATCTATGTAATCATTTGCTTCAGAAAAGAAGCCACTTGTATCAGTACCCTCTGGCGACTGTAATGACGTTGCTAGCGCATCAGATAACAACCTGTTCACTCTTGGCAAATGTCTTCTACTTAAATAACTCTCGGCTAATCCTCTAAGACGTCGACACTCCGATATTGAGTCTTTCGCCCAACTTGGAACTTGCTCTATCTCCCAACTCAATGAACCACCACCTCCTACATAAAGGATGAAGAAAGTAGAACTTGAATAAATTCCCTCAATCTCATCACCAGAAGCTGTTATGTCACCTACAGCATACAACCTTTTATCTGCTATCTTCTGCTCTTTCGTAATTTCAGCAGATGATAATTTTTCTTCGAGCACCATATTATCCTTATTCGCTAACATTTTTATCTACGATAAATGTCGCATAACAACAGCGTAATGTCTGCCATATAACGACAGCTTTTCAAATACGCACTTTAATACGCCCAACCATAACAATAAGTTAAGCAGATATCACCAAGTTAGAAACAGTTGAAGCACATCACTTGTCGTATAACAGTGATATTTGAAAAACATCGAGAACTGTATATATACAAAAAAATCAAAATGAAACTGGTTGTTAAATAGTCCTTTTAATCAATAATACAAGCGTATCTTCCTGCACAAAGATATGTCAAAAGTACCATTTCATGGTATCTATATTGGATAACTGCCTTTATTCGATTTCATAATTTAATGCCCTAAATCAATTGGTCCAATGAATTTGTGCCTGTCCCATTTGGTTAGCGAGAACTGTATATATACAAAAAACCAAAACGGAACTGGTTATGAAATAGCCATTTTTATCCATAATACAAGCGTATCTTCCTACGCAAAGATATGTCAAAAATACCTTTTCATGGTATCTCTATTGGATAACTGCCTTTACTCGATTTCATAATTTAATGCCCTAAATCAATTGGTCCAATGAATTTATGCCTGTCCCATTTGGTTACATAATAGCAGGCTAAAATTAGCGACGAAGGAGCGCAAGCCTGCTGTTTTGCGTCCCTTTTGGTTAAAGCGTTTGTTATACGTAATTTACGCCTTACTTGAATATTTGATTTTTACCTTTAATGGTAAACATCTTTCCAATGACTAATTCGTCATCAGTAAGCTCATATGGAACAAAAACAGTTACAGAGTAACCACTTACATGATCCAAATCGATAGCAATAGCATCAGAGCCCTTAATTTTGACATCATACGCTAGCGAGGCAGCAATAATATCTTGGGCCTGAGCCGACTGAATATAATGATTTTTTAAAAGCTCAATTAGGTCTGATGAACTTGGCCTTTCATCTTCAAGCTGCGCAGATAAACTAACTTGCTCACCATTACGCTTCATGACTTCTCCGAAAGGGAAAAATTCTTCACTTTCGAGAAGAAACTGTTGCGCTAAAGGCAGCACCGAATCAAAAAGCTTTTGAGTGTCAATTTTCCCTTGTTCCATATTATTTCAATAGCTATTTAGCGAAATGAGCAGAAATACTGCGCCAAATGATAATTTCATGATTACGTATAACGCCCAATTAAGTTGTGAGCAGCGCTGCCACCACACTCAAACACTGCACCGTAATCACCAAACCAATTAAAACCGAAAGCGCCGAGCGTTGCGAATCAGCTTGAATTGCTTGTTAAGTGCTTTTCGCCACTTTATCAATCCATTCATGAAGAGCCATATAATCAGCTAATTGAAGTTGGTATTTAATATCATTTTGAAACTCTCTCGCCCCTTTTGTAAAAGTAGAAGTAGTAACTACTAAACCAGCATTTGCCCTTTTGTGTTGAACTACTCCATGCAACGAACGCACTATATTGACCCCTACTTTATTTCGAGGTGAATATTTCTTGCACTCGACAAGATATAAAAACTTCCCTACGCCATCTTTTTTTGCAGCATATATATCGACACCACCATCACCTGAAGCTGGAGTCAACTCCACTTCATAGCCCTGTCGATATAGTAATTCCGCTGTCAACTCCTCAAACTGTCTCGGCGACAAACTATGCATTTTAAGCGGATCTGAATAAATACGTTCTAGCATCTCATCGTTAACATAGCGTACAGACTTGATGATTTGTGGAGGAGCACTTTCGTTACTTCTCAAAGGCCTTCCATTAGAATCAACAATGCCTGTAGCATCAAATTTAGATAACAGTGATGTTACATCTTGTAATGACAATCTCCGATTTTGAATTGCATTTAGTGCTAAATCCATAGCCAAAGGATGTCCCCCTGACCAATGAAATAAAGCGCTAATATCCTCAATAGGCAACCCCATCACTTTGCGCACTGCAATATACTCTTCGAGGTCTAGCTGAGAAAAACCATCAAGTACAATTTTTCGGTACTGTGAAAATATAGGGAGATTTGATCTAGAAATAATAAGGAATTTAGTACCTTTTTCAGATACTTCTATAACTTCCTTTGCTAACGAATCAGACGCCAGATCAAATTCATCAATTACAACTAAAGACTCGGATTTAAGAGTATCACCGGACAAAAGCTCCATAATAGAACTTGTTCTATTGAATGCGTAATAACGATGAATACCATTTTCGTATCTATCTTTATTTTCTAAAGCATATTTATAGGATAAAGAGGTCTTCCCTACGCCTCCACTTCCCTGAAGAAGGACTATAGGGTCACTCGAAAGATAACTACCTAACTTCTCGAGCTCCTTGTTTCGACCGACAAATCCCTGCTCAATACTTTCAACGGGGACAATACCTAAAAAATTTTCCAATCTACAGACTCCAAAAAGGACTTAACGCCGCAAATAAACGGCTAAAAATAGTTGGCTAAAATTTGTGAGGTACGAGCAAAGCCAACTGTTTTTTGTCCGCATTTTAATTTGTTTTGTTATGTGACTAGCTCAAAGTCATAACTGGTAACTAACTTATCAAGGAAAGTGCTCATCCCATCACTCGAATCGGTGACAATATCTATATCACCAGTATCAGCACAATATTGCAGTGTTATCTCAGTGTCACCGTAATTATAAACTTCAGTAAACTCTGTAAACGGTAATAATTTAGAGCTGGTTTTATGCGATGCAATCTCGTTAGCAGCACTTTTCAAACTCTCAAATGCCATCCAGCCATCGCAACCATTATTTTTATCTTCAATGATTACGGCTAGCAGCCGACCATCTGTTTCGTACTTCCGAATGTTGATTTTCACAATAGTCACATAACGCCCGATTAAGTAGCCCGAAACGCACAGCGATTGTTTCTGCATAGCGCCGTAACCACTGACCCCCCTGCAAACTGAAAATGGCACGCGTTGAGGGTCTGCTTAAATTGCTTGTTAGGTATTCAATTCTCTATACGAACGGATACACCTATAAAATCTGCGATGTTACCTGCTAACTCTTTTGTTATTGAAAGATCATTATGCTCTTCAAGTAAAATGGACTTATTGTTATTCGTCACCAAAGACAGACTGTAAGAGTCAAAATCATCACTCTTGAATATTCTGATTTGGACTTCTTTAATATCGTCGAAACCAACTAATGTATTACCGTTATGCTTTATGGACTTAGAGTCGATGTTGAAAGTGTAGCAATCACCTTTTGTAAGCACAGTTAGAACATTACGAAGCTTTTTTAATACTACAAGCGGAAGCAGAAGTACAATTAACAGGAGTGGTTGCTGTTTGATTTTAGTCACAACGGAATTAATGAAGTCCACATTTGAAAAGTCCTGACCAAATACACTATAAAAATTGAACCTATTAAGAAGGCAGCTAATAAAAAACTTATGAGTTCGCTTTGCTTAGATCTTGCAAGCAAAAGGGTATTTGAATTTCTTTCTTTTATTTCTAATGATCTCATGAGAACTCCGATGAATACCTAACGCCGCATTAAGGTGTGAGCAACGCTTCCACGAAACTTAACCATACCACCGCAAACACAAAACCCAACGATGGAATGAAAAATGCCCAGCGTTGGGAATCACTCTTAAATGCTTTGTTATGTTACGGTCTGATTTTTATGCTAATTTTTGGATTAAGCGATCTGAAATACTTTTCGATACACCTAACCATTCCATTGCTTCAGCCTTAGTAAGATCAATTCCACTCACATGCACAATTTCATTTCTCAAACGATACATTTTTAGAATTAGATCGGCTAAACCACTATCAATCTTCTCTAAACTTTGTAATTGTCGAACTATCTTGGTAATTGGCTGATGCTTACCGTCAGATCCCTTAGTTATAAGGATATTCTCGATATTTTGCCAAGATTGTAAAAATGCCCATTCTGGTGCTGTCTGCACTAATTCTAAATCGCTAGCACTAAAAGACGAGCTAGGATAAGCAATGGTTATTCCTAATTCTATTGCATCGCCTTTGACTTCATCGATAGCTTCAACCAGATCAATTTCTATATCGCCATACTTTGCTTTTTTTACTCGTTGTAATAGCTTGGCAACATCTTTTTTGAAGTACAACAATGCTCCAGCAACGACTATTGGCCAAGCTAAATGTCCCACAAGATCAACAACTAACTTTAAATACTCGATCATTTACCTTTCCACTTGAGTAACATAACATTTTTATCTACGACAAATGCCGCATAACAACAGCTTTTCAAATACGCACTTTAATACCCTCAACCATAACAATAAGTTAGGCAAATGTCACCAAATTAGAAATGGTTAAAATATGTCACTTGTCGTATAACAGTGATATTTGACAAATACTGAGTGCTGTATATATATACATATAAATAATTTAAAATGGAACTGCATATGAAATCACCATTTTTATCCATGATTCAGGAACATATGTATACGCAAAGATATGCCAAAAGTACTATTTCATGTTATCTCTATTGGATAACTGCCTTTATTCGATTTCATAATTTATAGCACCCAAAAACACTTGATGAGGAAGCGGTAGAACAGTTTTTAAGTCACCTAGCCAACCAACAAAACGAAGTTTTTAGGTTCTAAGCTCTAAACACACAGGCTGAGGTGCTCAATGCACCTGTGTTCGCAAAAGAAATTCTGACAGACTCTTCTACAAGATAAATCAAAATACAGATATATATTTGTACCTGTCTCATTTGTTTTGTTCATTGGTTATGTTTTTCTCTAACGATTAGTTAACTCGCTTAGCAACCAATCTAATTGATACCTTGCCGCAGATATCAGCTCATCAAATACTAATATTTCAACATTTGCTTCAATATGATCTGGGCGAGGCAAATCACCACCTCGTTTTCCGCCTAAAAGCATGACTCTAATGGGTTTATCAGTATACCTGGTAAACTCATTTCGGTAGGTCGTTGCTTGCTGATAGTCCAGGTAGCTTAAGCTGTGTTTAGGCCTCTTAAACTCGATTAACAAATGTTCATTGTAAACACTACGGTTTAGAAGTAAGTCTGGTCTTTTAGACCCCAAATCTCCGGTATATTTCTCATTCAAATAATCTTCAATCTGGCGTCTTAATGTTATATTCGAACTAAACATGGAGTATTCTGGGCCAAACAGCCACATGTTGTTCTCAATAGCCCTATGGAGTTCAGCTTCAAGTGTACTATTCTTCAAACATAACTCTTCGAGTGCATCGAGAAATGAGAGCCTAGTGGCAGCTTGTTCAGCCATGAAACTCAGCTGCGCAATACCATAGTCTTCAAGGGCTTCTGCAAGTTTAGCTATCTCTGAATTTCTAGCACTATTAAGTTGTTCAATAACCATTCTATAATCTGACCGTTCAATGGCATCTAGAATTACGTTAACAATGGGCTCAAGCTTTGACTCCGGTTCGCCGTAATACTTCTGTAATATCTTTCTAATTGCATCATCTGCAAACTGTCTTTTGAACTCAGGTAGCTGCTCTAACCTTTCATTTACCTTCTTTGCTAGCCTTGCTTGTGCTAAATTCATCTCTTTCGAATATGCTTTTTGAAAAGCTTCTTTCACTATCGGTTGAATTAGGTGTTTCAACTCTAAAATGAACTGACTATTTTCGATTAGCGCTCCCCAATCTGCAGTTACGTGGTCGATTAAACCATCAGCCTCAACCTCTCCATACAGCTGATTTAGGAGTTTAGCGGGAAATGTTTCATCATCTTCTAGGCCAAAAGATGAAGGTTCACCCACTACCTTTCCAGCGACTCTGATTGCAATACCTGACTTTCTTACTTTTGACTTCTTATCTGCAATCGTGAACTTTAGATTGACCTTTCCTAGCGAACTGCTTTCAAATGTATTTTGAACAAAGCTACCCCTGAGATCATCAACGTCCATTTCTTTGTCATTAACTACGATTTTAAAATCGTTTTCCCTGCCATAATCTTGAAGTAGCTTTTGTCTGAACTTGGCAGGATCAGGGAAAGCAAGATTTTGCTTCATTTCCAGTAGTGTGATTTTTGTACCACTTGCTAAAGGGTCGCACGCGGTAACGGTAAGTGGTAGCGGTAAAACTTCAATCTCTCCCACTTCATTTAAAGAAGGAAGATCGATTTCAAATTTACAACGTGTCCCTCTAGTCCAAGTCTCTACGATCATTCTATTGGCGCACATAAGGCCAGCAAACTTGCCTATTCCTTTCCTTCCCTTAACCTTTCTATACTTTTTCGGAGTAAACTGACCCCTACGACTTCTACGATTCCTAGCAATCAGCAGGTATTCATTTTTAAGCTCCTCTTCTGTCATTCCCGAACCATCGTCTTCTATGATGATCGGATCTTTGCTAAGAGGTTCTGGAAACTTTACAACCACCACCTCAGAGTCAGCATCCCAGCTATTATCTACAAGCTCTTTTAATGCCGCTTCAACTGAACGATAATTTTCACTTAGCAACGTTGCCAGACGACTATCAACATTAAAGTTCAAAGTATTCATAAAATTTCCATTGTGTTCGATTATTATCCGTAAAGCATAAAATTTTTATTTACGACAAATGTCGCATAACAACAACTTGTCAAATACGCACTTTATTACTCTAAACCATAACAACAAGTTAACCAGCTGTCACCAAATTGAAAAATATCAAAGCACATCAATTGCCACATAACCTTGATTTGTGACAACTTCCACACAGTATACGAATAGAAAAAAATCAAAATTGGACTAGCTAAGGAATCGCCATTTTTATTGATGATTCATGCACATATGTATACACAAAGATATGCCAAAAGCACTATTTAATGTTGCCTCTGTTGGATAACAGACTGCATCTGATTTTGTAACTAATTGCCCCCAAAGACACTTGAAGGGTAGAAATAGAAATAAAACTAAAACCCCCTCACTCCACCAAAGCCTTACTTGGATCTAAATAAAACATCTTTTTCCAGCCTTGGGTTTCAAATGTTACAAGCCAAGGTAGCGGGATAAGAGACAAGATAGAGTAATGCACATGGGCAGGTTTTCCTTTGGCGTTGCCTGTATCGCCCAAAGTACCAATGGGTTGACCTGAACTTAGCCACTGACCAGCATGGGTTATAACACTCTCTAGGTGCGCATAATAATGAATGCGCCATTTAGGGCCGAGTACAATCACCACTCTGCCGCCTTTATTGAACTGCCCTGAAAATAAAACAACGCCGTCGGATGCCGACAACACATCTGTGCCTTTTTTTCCAAAAATATCTATGCCTTTGTGCACGCCCGAACTCACCCACGGTTCATACCAAAAAGTCTCTTGATGCCAATCATGAGCACTGGCACCACGAACCGGTATGCGTAACTTCTCGGGCAGTAACAAACCGATTAAAATGATGAAAGTCACAACAAAGAGTAAATACTTTAGATACCTCACACTGCAATCCTTAAAATTTTTGCCAACCAATCCACATCAAAAAAGAATAATTTAGTTGCATAAAATGCACGAAAAGACATAACTGAGTGGCTAACCAGCCTTTAAAAGTTGATTAAATACTAAAACTCCTTAAAAAGTGCTGAATAACACGCTGATTAAAATACAAACTAATAAACTAGTATTATAAAAATAAAATTTATTCCTCCATTTTGCTTTCATAATTATGTACCACCATGCGTTATAACTAAGATGATCCCGCTTGGAAATGGTATGCAGCACGCTATAGATCATGAAAACGTCCAGTTAACTGATGTCATGTGTGAACAAAAACATAACAACAAAAACCAACAAAGTACTAAAAGCGAAAACAGCTTCGACTTAGCCAAGATTTCACCAAACAACCTTGGCTGTGCCAATTTTCGCAAAGACTATGGTCTCAAATCTGCTTATTTGGCAGGCGGTATGTATCGTGGTATTGCCTCTAAAGAGTTGGTCATCGCACTTGCAAACGCAGGCGTGATGGGCTTTTTAGGCACAGGCGGCAGGCAACTAAAAGACATAGAACAAGACATAATTCATATTCAAAGCAAGCTCACACATGGCCAAGCATATGGAATGAATCTAGTGGCAAATTTAGACTCGCCAGATACCGAGCTTGCCACCGTAGCGCTCTACCTACAACATGGTATAAAGTGTATCGAAGCTGCCGCGTTTATTCGCATTACACCCGCTCTGGTACTGTATCGCTTACAGGGTTTATACCAAGATGAACAAGGCATTGTGCGCTCCCACAATAAGCTGATCGCCAAACTCTCTCGCCCAGAAGTCGCCAATGGCTTTTTAAGCCCAGCACCTCAGCAAATCGTCCAACAACTGCTTGATGACCATAAAATCACAGCCGAGCAAGCTAAATTAAGCCAATCCATATTTATGTGTGACGACATCTGTGTCGAGGCGGACTCAGGCGGCCATACAGACAGAGGACAGCCCGCTGTTTTACTGCCCGCAATCCAAAGCTTACGGGACCAAAAAGTCGCTGAGTTTGGCTTTTTGCATTCACCGCGAATTGGGCTTGGTGGCGGCATTGGCACGCCAAGTGCTGCCGCAGCCGCTTTTATGATGGGCGCAGACTTTATTCTCACGGGCTCAATCAACCAATGCACCGTCGAAGCAGGTACATCCGATGCCGTTAAACACATGCTGCAACACATCAATGTGCAAGACACTGAGTATGCGCCCGCTGGCGATATGTTTGAATCCGGTGCCAAGGTGCAGGTACTGAAAAAAGGCAGTTTTTTTGCGGCGCGTGCCAACAAGTTGTTTCAGCTTTATCAGCAATATGACTCGCTCGACGCCCTACCGCAAAGAATACAAGCGCAGCTACAAGACAAGTACTTCAACATGAGCTTTGACGAGATCTGGCAACAAACCAAAGACTACTTGCTTGCATCTAAGCGCCCACATGATGTGGAGCGCGCCGAAAAAGACGGCAAATACAAAATGGCCCGCGTGTTTCGCTGGTACTTTGCCCACAGCATGAAGTTGGCCTTTAGCGGCGATGAGCAAATGCGAGTGAACTTTCAAGTGCACACAGGCCCAGCTCTTGGTGCATTTAATCAGTGGGTCAAAGGCACTGAGCTTGAACCATGGCAAAACCGTCACGTTGACAAAATTGCCGACAAACTGATGCAAGACACCGCTGAATTAATGAATGCCAAAGTGCAACAACTGCTGGCAGCTAACCTCGCTTACAAATAAAAAACGGAGTAGATATGAAAACATACATATTTCCGGGACAAGGATCACAATACGTCGGCATGGGCAAATCGCTTTTTGCTGAGTTTCCTGCGTATGTTGAGCAAGCCAGTGACTTGCTTGGTTACTCAATCAGCGAGCTGTGCTTGGCAGATCCCAACAAGCAGCTTAATCACACTCAATTTACTCAGCCTGCGCTTTATGTCGTCAGTGCCCTCGCCTTTTTACAACAGCAAAAACAACAGGGAGCTGCAGACTATTTAGCAGGTCACAGCTTGGGTGAATACGCTGCGTTATTTGCCGCAGGTGCGATCAGTTTTGAGACTGGGTTAAAGCTGGTACAAAAGCGCGGTGCACTCATGAGCGAAGCAGCTCCAGGCGCCATGGCCGCTGTGCTGAATGTCAGCGAATTTGACTTAAATAACGCACTGACAGAGAACAACTTAAACACCATTGATATTGCCAATTTGAATGCGCCAGACCAAATCGTGATCTCAGGGCTTGCTGAAGACATTAATAAAAGCCAAGCTTTTATAGAGCAGCTAAGTGGTCGCTTTATCAAACTCAATACAAGTGGTGCATTTCATTCTCGCTATATGGCCCCTGCGCAAACTGAGTTTGCTGAATTTATTCAAGGCTTTGAGTTTAAAACTTTGCAAACACCTGTGATTGCTAACGTCACAGCACAGCCTTATCACCATGCAGATATCGCTCAGCACTTAATAGCGCAAATTACCCAGCCTGTGCAGTGGACTAAAAGCGTTGAATATTTGCTCTCACAAGGCGATATGGACTTTTTAGAGCTTGGGCCAAAAAAGGTGCTCACTAAATTAGTGCAAACCATTGAAAAACAGTTTGTAAAGCCAGAGCAGTCCAGTGTCGTAAAAACACCCTCAAATATTCAAGCAAATGTTACGCCGCAGCAGCAGGTTGCACACTGGAATAACATGTATCCAGTGGGTACCGAGGTGCTTATTAAAGGGCAAACAACACCCTATAAAACCCGTACTCAAGCCACTCTACAGTTTGGCCACCGCCCTACACTTTATTTGCACGGTTTCGGCGGATACTTCCATTTAACTGATTTACGCCCTGCTCAGCAGCATGCGCACATCCCCGCAACGGCTTAAATCCACATGAATACAATCACTGGCCCAAGTAAGGCCATCAACAGAATAAAACTTAACCATAATATTGGACCACAGCGATGAAATATTACATTGGCTTAGCCACCTCATTTCACGACCCTGCAATTGCAATCGTTAACGCAAAAGGCGAACTCATTTTTGCCGAAGACGCAGAGCGCTTTTTAGGCTACAAACGTGGCCTATACTGCTTGCCAGACAACCCTTACTACATTGAAGAAGTACTAAAAACGCACTGCGCCGATTGCACTGAGCTAGTGATTGCCAAAACATGGAGTAAAGGCCGCGAAAAAAGCACCAATATTTTAGAAAATGTGGTTTTAAGTATTTTAGAGACTTTCTCATTTAATATTGACGTCAACACCCGCGATATTAAAGATCAGTTCTACTTTGCTCGCGCTTCTCAGGCGGCGGCTGGCAGAACCCTATCACGCTTTTTTGAAGCAGGTTGCCGTAATTTTATCGTCGGTAACTACAGAACTAAAAAACCAACGGATGTACGCTATCACGACCACCATTTAACCCACGCGGCCAACGCCTGTTTTAACAGCCCGTATGATGACGCAACGTGTATCGTGGTAGATGGCATGGGCGAAAAAAGCAGTATTGCCTATTACACCTACAAACATGGCAAAATTAAACCTGCGCCAATCAAGGTAAAACGCTCATTTAAGAGTTTAGGTTTGTTCTACACCATCATCTGTGAAAACCTCGGCTTTGACCCGCTCAAAGGTGAAGAGTGGAAAGTGATGGGCCTTGCCCCGTACGGTAAAAAAGACCAAAGAGTCTATGATTTACTGCGCTCATCTTTGCAGGTTAAAAACGGTAACTTTGCTGTTCCGAAAAACCTTAATGCCATCATGAAAGAAATCAAAAGCATGGCAAGAGAGCCAGGTGAGTCAATTGAACGCTATAAAGACTTTGCTTACACAGGTCAGTTGGTGTTTGGTGAGATCTTCATGGATTTAATCAACGCCGCATACGAGTATGCACCGTCTAAAAACCTATGTATTTCAGGTGGCTGTTCTCTGAACTCCTCATTTATGGGCACCGCTCTTGAGCGCTCCAAATTTGACAACATTTTTGTACCTTCAGCCCCTGCTGATGATGGCAATGCCATTGGCGCTGCGTTTTTAAGTTACCAGCAAGACAACCCAAGTTGGCAGCCAAGTAAAACCGTGCAATCGCCATATACAGGCTCAACAGTCAAAGAAAAGTCACTGCAAAAGCTGGCGCAATATGGCCACTTAAAAGCCACAGATTACGGCGATGAGGTCTACAAAAAAACCGCAGAGTTTTTAGCGCAAGGCAAAATCATCGGGTGGGCACAAGGTCGCGCCGAATTTGGTCCGCGCTCTTTAGGTAACCGCTCAATCCTCGCAAACCCATGTTTGCCTGATATGAAAGACACCATCAATGCCCGCGTTAAGTTCCGTGAAGAGTTCAGACCGTTTGCACCGTCTATTTTGCACGAGCATGGCGATGAATACTTTGAAAACTACCAAGAGTCACCTTACATGGAGCGTACTTTGGTCTTTAGAGAAGAAGTACGAGACAAGGTGCCTGCGGTTGTGCACGTCGATAACACAGGCCGTTTGCAGTCAGTGAAAAAAGAGTGGAACGAACCTTACTACAACTTGATCAGTAGCTTTAAAGAGATCACAGGCGTGCCTGTGCTACTAAACACCAGCTTCAACATTATGGGTAAGCCCATTGTGCATTCTGTTGAAGATATGCTCGCGGTGTTCCTGATGTCAGGCATCGATGTGTTGGTGATTAACAACACCATTTACGAAAAGAGCTAACAGTAAGCGCCCTAAATCAAGGGTGATTTAGGGCGACCGCCAAGGTAGGCGGTCAAATTATTTGCTTTGCACATTATTAGTTACACCCGTTTTACTGAGACAAACCATGAAAAACAAGCAAGATACTACGGCTAACAAACACACATCAGCTCAACAAGAGATTGCCATTGTTGGTATATCGCTGCGCTTTCCCGGCGCTAGCAGCAAAGAGCAGTTTTGGCACAACTTAGCAAACAAAGTAAGTAGTATCAGCGAGATCCCAGCGGCGCGCTTTCGATGGCAAGATGACTTTGACCCAGCTCCGAAAAAAGACGAACAAAAAATCGTGAGTAAATGGGGCGGATTTATCGACAATATTGACGGTTTTGATGCCGGATTTTTTGCCATTTCCCCCAAAGAAGCGCAAAGCATGGACCCACAACAACGCCTGAGCATGGAGCTGGCGTGGCAATGTTTTGAAGATGCGGGGTTGTCTCCAAGCACCTTCAAAAATACCAAAACGGGGGTGTACTTAGGTTGCAGTAATACCGATTATCAAGAGCTTGCCACGGGCAATATCGACCCGCATTTTTTAACGGGCATGTCGACTGGGGTTTTTGCCAATCGCATATCCCATTATTTTAATTTCCAAGGCCCCAGCGAAACCGTCGATACCGCGTGTTCATCATCTTTGGTTGCATTGCACAAAGCCATGAACGACTTTAATGCCGGTGAGATCAACGCAGCTTTAGTTGGCGGTGTTAACCTGCTAATCACCAAAAGTCGCTATGTGTCATTCAGTAAGCTCGGGGTGTTATCGCCAAATGGCCGTTGCAAAACCCTAGATGCCAACGCCGATGGCTATGTGCGTGGCGAAGGCGTGGGCATGGTACTGCTGATGCCATTAGAGCGTGCCTTGAAAGAAAACCTCACTGTATACGGTGTGGTCAAAGGCAGCAGTGTCGGTCATTCAGGTCACACCAATACCCTCACCTCACCCAGTCCTTTTTCGCAATCTCGTGTCATTCAAGAGGCCATCGATAATGCGGGGGTCCATAGTGATGATTTATCTTACATTGAGCTACATGGGACAGGCACTCGACTTGGCGACCCAATCGAAATTCAAGGCCTAAAACGCGCTTTTCGTGCCACCAAATCTAAAAAGTCAGACGGAGACTCTGCTTGTTATCTCAGCACGGTAAAAACCAATATCGGTCACTTGGAGTCCGCTGCAGGCATAGCGGGTATCATCAAGGTCCTCTTGAGTTTTAAACACCAACAAGTACCGCCGCTACAAAACTTCGAGACATTAAACCCCAAAATCACGCTGGATAATTCACCATTTGCCTTAGCAACTGACTGTGTACCCTTAGCGCAAAAGCATGTGCTTGCTGGTATTTCCTCATTTGGCTTTGCAGGCGTTAACGCCCATGTGATTTTGCAATCACCACCAGCTCAAATAGCAAATACCGTTAGTTTAGATACGCCAGCTGTTATTATACTCTCCGCCAAAAAGCCTGAGGCCTTAATGGCGCGCGCTAAAGCACTCAAAGCCTTTATTGAAGCGCAAAACTTAACTGATGATAACTTGGCCGATTTGGCATTTACCCTACAAGTTGGCCGCGAAGACATGAGCCAACGCTTGGCTTTTAGTGCCAGTTCAATGGCTGAAGTAACAAAACAGCTTAATCTATTTATTGAAGGCAAAAACGGCGCTTGGCCGCAAGGTAAAGCAGATAAAGACAACGCGAGTACCTGTATAAAAGCAGATAATCAAAACGCCTCAGATGCACTAAACCAATGGCTATCAGGTGCGACTGTTGATTGGTCAGCACTTTATCCTGATGCTAAACCACAGCGACTTGCCCTGCCCGGCTATCCGTTTAACCCAAAACCATACTGGATAACCTCAAAAAAAGATGCGCCAACAACCGAGGTTTTACATCCACTACTGCATAAAGCACTACCTGCTTTTGATGAACTGCTATTTAGCTCGACTTTTACTGGCGACGAATTCTTCTTGGCTGACCACAAAATCAATGGCGAGTGCGTATTGCCTGGGGTTTGCACGTTAGAAATGGTCCGTGCAGCCATCGCGTTATCCCACAATTTAGATGCATCCCATGCCATTCAAATAAAAAACGTCAAATGGCTGCGCCCTATAAGCATTGAGCAAGGGGCACCGACTGAGCAAAACACCATTTATGTATCCCTTTGGCAGTCAGATAGTGCAATGCAGTTTGAAGTGTGGCAAAAGCACGAAGGCGCACAACAAGTCTGTGCCTCAGGAGAGGTGCAAGTGTCGCAGCACAGCGCGCCCGTCACCTTATTTGAATTAACCACAGAGTCTGACCAGCTACTTACCCCAAGTGACGCTTACGCCACGTTCAAAAACATGGGCATAGACTACGGCACCCGCTTTCAAGGCCTACAGCAGTTAAGTAAACAAGACACGACAGCAACCGCTAAAGTGGTCATTCCTTCATCGTGTAGCCAAGGCTTTGGCTTATCACCTGCACTTGTCGACGCGGCGCTGCAATCCTTAATCATATTTGCCGACCAATCACACGCAGCCCTGCCATTTGCCACCGAGCAAGTGTGCTTTTACAACGCACAGCAATTAAGTGAAGCACAGCACAATGAAGTCTGGGTCAAAGCGACGCAGACAAGCAACAACACAGATAACACACAAAAGTTTGATTTGGATATCTGTGATCTCGATGGCAATTTACTTATGGGCATTAAAGGCTTTTCAACTCGAAAAGTGCCATTAGATGCTGTCAAACCAAGCACACAAGACCTGCTCACGCTCACGCCTTGCTGGCAAGCAGCCACACCCGACTTTGCAACATCTTCTGTACAGTACGCAGCTTATTTAGGGCCACAGGCATTAAAACCAGATTGGTTAACAGAGAGTACAGACACCAATGAGCTGGTTTGGCTGGCAAAAGATGAGTACGCACAGCCGCTGGCTTTATTCCAACAACTCAAGCGTATGTTGGCAGACGGGTTTGATAGTAAACCACTGTCAATCACCTTAGTGACAAAACAAACACAAGCCGTTTTTGGCCAAAATGAACAAACTAACTGCGAAGGTGCTGGCCTAATTGGCCTACTGCAAAGCGTTACACAGGAATACCCAAGCTGGACGGTGCGTATCATAGATGCGGCGCAATTAGATTCTATTCCAAGTGAGTTTACAACGCTGCCTGCGGGGTTGTATGCGCATCGTACCGAACAATATTTTAGCTTGGAACTCGCGCAACACACCTATCTAGATGCGGCAGCTAACAATGCGAGTCTGCAAAAACAAGGCACCTATCTCGTACTGGGCGGGGCTGGCGGTCTTGGCCAAGTATGGAGCGAGTGGATGATAAAGCACCACGATGCGCAAATCATCTGGCTTGGCCGCCGTGAACTAAACACCGGCATTCAAAGCGATATTGACCGCTTAGCAAAGCTTGGTAAAGCCCCTGTATACATTCAATGTGATGCCAGTGACAAAGATGCGATGGAAAGTGCATCTAAAAGCATCACCCGTCAATTTGGTGATTTAAATGGTGTGGTGCATTCAATTTTACACCTAGAAGACCAAACGCTGGCAAATATGGATGACGCGCAATTTAACCGCAGCTATAACGCCAAGCAGCAAACCGGAGAAGTCGCACTGGAAGTATTCAGCCAAGCCGACTTAGACTTTTTCTTGTTCTTCTCATCTATGCAGTCGTTTTCTCCTGCAGCAGGGCAAAGTAACTATGCCGCTGGGTGCGTATATCTAGATTCACTTGCTCGCACTTACCAGCATAAGTGCCCAGTTAAAATCATCAATTGGGGATACTGGGGCTCTGTGGGCGTAGTCCAAGACGAATACTACCAAAAGAAAATGATGGCGATGGGCATTGGCTCTATCGAGGCAGAGCAAGGCATGCAAGCACTTACGACCTTGATGGGCGCAAACTTAGCGCAAGCGGGCGTGCTTAAAATCACACAAGCCGCACTAACTGATACCTTTAAGTTACAGAGCTTTAGTGCACAAGGCGCGCAGCACGCACTCGCAAAGCAAAGCTCTAAACATCAAGCGCCTAAGCAAGATAGCAAAGCGCAGGTTGACCTAAACCAACTTTGCGCGGCGCTCCACCAAGCTGGTTGGCAACACCCAGACCAGCGTGAACATGCCCTTGCATCTTTGCCTGAGTACTTCAGCAACTGGTGGACAGAGACCGAGCGCTATTTAGAAGCACACCAGCTAATGCAAAATGGTGTTATTCAAGATGTTGAAGCTGCCCATAACTCAAATTCATCGGAAAATCTACTAGATAATTGTTTGGCGAGTTTGCCTGCCATTTTAAATGGCGATATCAAAGCCACGGATGCGCTCTTTCCCAATGCATCCATGGCCTTAGTCGAAGCGGTTTATCAAAATAATCCGGTTGCGGATTATGCAAATGCGGTGTTGATTGAGCAGCTGCAAACCTACTTGGCGACAGCCAACTTGGAATCAATACGCGTGCTTGAAATTGGCGCAGGTACTGGCGGCACGACCCGCTCTGTTTTACCAGCGCTTAAGCCGTGGAAAGTTGAAGAATACGCTTATACTGATTTATCAAAAGCATTTTTTAACCATGCCAAAGCGCAGTATCAAACTGATTACCCATTTGTTGACACCAAATACCTAGATATCAGCAAGCCTCTTGCAGGACAAAATATTGATATCGGCAGCTATGATGTGGTGATTGCTACTAACGTTCTGCACGCCACAGCGGACATTAAAAACACCCTGCAAAATGCCAAGGCTTGCTTAAAGCAAGGCGGTGTTTTACTTATCAATGAAGTGGTAAAAACCTCCTTATTTACACATCTGACATTTGGCTTGTTAGAGGGATGGTGGCTAAGCCAAGATAAGCACTTACGCTTAGTAGGCTCGCCAATGTTGTCTATCGAAAACTGGCAACAAGCCCTTTATGAAACTGGATTTGAAAACGCCTTTGCCGCTGGCGATGCAAGCACTCCTCAGCAAGTTTTTTGCGCCCAGAGCGATGGCTTTTCTTTACAAGCAAAAACGCCAACACACACCAAGAACAAAGACAAAAAAGATAACCCCAAAGCAACACAGAGTATGAGCAGTACACCAATACAACAACCACAACACAATGCAGATCCCTCCGCGCTGACTGAATTTGTCCACAATGCGCTATTTGACATTGCAAGTGCCGCCCTAGACATGACTCCTAGCGAATTAGACGCAGATGAGTCATTCGCAGACTACGGGGTAGACTCTATTTTAGCCATTCAAATACTGGATGAGATCAATGCCAAGTTTAACGTAAACTTGCCAGCAACCTTGCTGTTTGACTACCCATCAATTGACACATTGAGTGCTTATATCATCGCAGAACATAAAGAGCAGGTTTTAGCGATAATGCCGGCACAAAGCGACAGCAACGCAACTGAACACGCTGTTAAAACAAATACAAATTCTGATAACACGCACAACTTGCGCAAGCACAGTTCACACAGCAAAGTGGTGCAATCAGAGCAAGAAAACTTAACAACACAAGCACCTACTCACAGTGGCAAAATCGCCATTGTGGGCATGAGCGGTCAATTTGGTGATGCGGACAATCTCGAAGAGTTTTGGAGCATGCTGGCGGAAAAACGCACCTCGGTCAAAGCACAAACACGATGGGATTTATCACGCCTTACTGACAATCAGCAAAGCTGGAGCAAATACGCCAGCTTGCTGAATGACATCAGTCTGTTTGATGCGCCCTTTTTCTCAATTACGCCGCAAGAAGCCATGTACATGGACCCCCAGCAAAGACTCTTTTTGCAAGAAACGTATAAAGCTTTAGAAGACGCCAATATGATCACCAAAGTTGCGGGTCAAAATGTCGGCGTGTACTTGGGGTGTGCGCAAAGTGATTATGCTGGCTTGGCCGAAGAAGATGCGCCCGCACAAGTGTTTTGGGGCAATGCAGGATCGGTTATCCCAGCTCGTGTTTCTTACTTTTTAAATTTAAAAGGCCCTGCCCTTGCCATAGACACGGCGTGTTCGTCCTCTTTGGTTGCCCTTCATAGTGCGTGTCGGGCTTTAAACAACAATGAGATCAGCAGCGCTCTTGTCGGCGGTGTTGCCACGTTATGTACACCTAAATTTTCCATTCATGCGGGTAAAGCAGGCATGCTGAGCCCAGATGGCACCTGCTATACCTTTGACGATCGCGCCAATGGCTTTGTGCCCGGTGAAGGCGCAGGTGTGCTCGTACTGAAAAAGCTTGAAGACGCCGAGCGCGAAGGCGACCACATTTACGGTGTGATCCTAGGCTCTGCCACCAATCAAGATGGCACCACCAGCGGGATCACCGCACCGAGTTCTTTATCACAAGAGCAATTGCACCGCGATATTTACGCACGCTTTGACATTGCACCCGATTCAATTCAAATGATCGAAGCCCATGGTACAGGCACAAAACTGGGCGACCCCATTGAGTTTCAGGCGCTGACCCGTGCATTTAGAGCCCACACCGACAGCAACGAGTTTTGTGCACTTGGCTCGGTCAAAACCAACATCGGCCACTGCCTAACCGCAGCGGGCGTTGCAGGGGTGATCAAAGCACTACTTGCCATGAAGCACCGCACTATTCCTGCCTCGCTTCACTATGAGCAAGGCAACAGTCACATCAATTGGCACAACACGCCATTTTTTGTCAACCAAGAAGCCATCGCATGGCAAAGCAACAACGGGCAAAAACGCCGTGCTGCAGTGAGCTCCTTCGGTTTTAGTGGCACCAACGCCCATGTTGTACTTGAGGAATATCAGCCTCAATCAATCAAGCAGCAAAGCACGACTACGCAACCTGTGATCATCACCCTCAGTGCCAAAAGCAAAGATTCACTCAATGACAAAGCGCATGCCTTGAAGTCGTGGCTGACACGCAAAAACCTACAAGACAGCGCCCTGACTAACCTTGCCTTCACGCTACAAAGCGCCCGTGAAGAGATGGACTATCGCATGGCATTTACCGCAAGTACTATTGCAGATGTGCAAGGTGGCCTGACGCAATTTACAAACAAGGCACGTGGTCACTACAAGCAAGGGGAAGTCAAACAAGGTAAAGAGATTTTAAGCGCACTTGATAGCAGTGACTTTATGCGTTGGATAGAGCAAGGCGACTTAAACAAGTTGCTGGCGCTTTGGGTTGTTGGTGCTGACATCGATTGGCCTTTATTGTACACACAGCAAACGCCAGCGCTATTGCGCTTACCCACTTATCCGTTTGCTAAAACGTCATTTTGGCTACCAGAGAAAAGTACACATAAATCCGTTGAAAAATGCGAGCCAAGTGCTGCGCTCGACTTTAATGGTCCAAGCGAAAACGTGCAAAGCACACAAGCTTTTGAACCTATTCCACAGCTACCAATCAAACAGGCACTTAATGCACCATCGGCACTACTCCATTACACTGCAAACTGGGCGGAAAAGCCGTTAACTTCTACTGAGCCTGCAACATATCATCGTCAAGTTGTACTGCTTGGTGATGACTTACCGGAAATATACTCTGTATCA
Source organism: Pseudoalteromonas umbrosa (assembly GCF_030125375.1). Classification (GTDB taxonomy): domain Bacteria; phylum Pseudomonadota; class Gammaproteobacteria; order Enterobacterales; family Alteromonadaceae; genus Pseudoalteromonas; species Pseudoalteromonas umbrosa. Next base: position 1,521,999 of record NZ_JASJUU010000001.1, read on the forward strand.
AGCACGCGTCTAAGTTGCACAGCTACTGAAGCTCAAGCGCAATTAGAAGCCTATACAAATGGTCTTATCGACTACTTTAAGCAGCTCGAACTGCAGCAAGGCACCATCACCAAAAAGACGCCGAGCAAGTTACTTGTTCAAGTTGTGGTGAAAGACCAAACCTCGCTTTTATCTTCCCTCAATGGTGTACTCAAAACAGCCGCCATCGAATACAGCAACATTGAGACTCAGCTAATTGCCGTTGATGATACAAATAATTTTGAACACCTTGTTGAGAATGAAGCGAAAAAACAGGACGCTTGTATACGCTACCAACAAGGACAGCGACAAATTTTAACCTTTGACTTGCAAGCCTATCAGCAAGTTGACACCACCACTTTGCCTTGGAAAGAAAATGGTGTGTATGTCATAACAGGCGGCCTTGGCCAACTTGGTCAAACCTTTGCCAAAGAAATCATCCAACATACTAAACAAGCACATATTGTGTTTGTTGGTCGCCGTGCACCTAACGATACGATTCAATCACACCTTGATGCACTTGGATGCGAGCCTTCAAGATTGAGCTATGTATCATTGGATATTGCCAATCATGATGACGTCAACGCACTTTTTACAAACCTCAAAGCCAAACATGGTGGTATCACAGGCATAATTCATAGTGCCGGAGTGATCAAAGACCAACTGATAAGCAATAAAACGCCGCAAGAAGTCGCACAGGTGTTTGCGCCAAAAGTAGCTGGCTTAATCGCTTTAGATGAAGCAAGTAAAACATGTGATTTAGACTTTTTTGTCTGCTTCTCTTCAATTGCGGGTGTATTTGGCAATATGGGACAGGCAGATTATGCCTGTGCTAACGCCTTTATGGACCGCTTTATGGCAGCTCGTCAAACGCAAGTATCACAAGGTATGCGTAGCGGTTTGAGCCTGTCGATTAACTGGCCATTGTGGTCAGAAGGCGGCATGCAGGTTGACTCATTAACCACGTCTATTTTGCAATCTCAAGGCATTGAAGTCATGCCGAATGAAGTCGGTATCGATGCGTTTTATCGTATTTTTACCTTGCACAACATCCCTACTCAGCACTGTTTTTTATACGGCGATGCCAGCAAATTAACACAGCTTTGGCACAAGCCTAGCACCACAACTCAGCGCATCAACACCAGCTCTGTTGAGGGGGGAAAAAGCCACGCCCAGATCCGTGACCATGTTAAATCAATTATTACCGACATCACTAAAATCGACGTGCAAGACTTAGACGATGAGGTTGATTTTAAAGACATGGGCTTTGACTCCATCATGTTGATGTCTGTGGTGCAAAGGCTTGAGTCTGATACGTTTTTGAGCATTGAAACTTTGCCACCCGCACTGCTTTTTGAAATAAGTACCATCAATGAGTTATGTGATTATTTGGCTGCGCACCAACTGCCAACGCAAGTGGATGAGCCCTTAGTTCAAAGCACACCAGCCAGTGCAAATTTACATGGACCAATGCCACTGTCAAAAGCTCAGCAAGGTCTGTGGTTACTGCACAAGCAAAACCCGCAACTAAGCACTTACCATGTACCAATGGTTTTTGAAGTCAACGACTTAAATGTGGATTGCATGCAGGCTGCGCTTAACTGGCTCTGCAAAAAACACCCCATTTTATCGGTGCAGCTTGCTGAAGTGGAAGGCTTACCTCAACAACAAATCACAGGGCTTACACCCACACTGGTGCAAAATCACACGCCAGTGGCATCAAAATCAGCCTTGATTGATTTGATCCAAGCTGACATCAAGCAGCCATTCGCGATGACACAATCACACTCAGCGCACAGCCCGCTGCTGTGGCGCGCAGCACATTGGCAAATCAACGGCCAGCTCGATGTGGTGGTTTTAGTATTCCATCACCTCATCATTGACGGTGTCTCTGCGACCCTATTGCTTGAACAATTATGGCAAACTTACCACGCTTTGGTCGCCAATGAGCCACTAGAGCAAGCTCAACCAGATACTGGCTTTTTCACCTACCTTGAGTGGGAAAAGCAGATGCTTAACAGCGAGCAAAGCACACAGCTAACACATTATTGGCAAACACAGTTGCAAGGTGTTGAGTCTGAGCTGACATTAGCTGGCAAACAAGAAAAGCAACATGCGAACAAGCAAGCAAAACGACTTGAACTGGCAATGAATAACAATCAAGTGCAGCGTATTCACCAATTTTGCAGTCGCAATAAGATAAACCCGGCCGCGTTTTTCTTATCTGCGTTTCAAACCCTGTTGAGTGCCAAAACACGACGTGGCGACATCACCTTGGGTGTGCCAGTGCTGCACCGTCCAGCCAGTGATATGGCCAACTCATTAGGCTTGTTTGTAAACCAGCTGCCACTTAGGGCTTCTGTCAATCAGTCGCGCTCATTCTCGCAATTGGCCCTACAAAACCAACACCAGCTAGGCGAGCTTATAAAGCACAGTGGCTATCCATTTGCTGAAATCGTCCGCGCAACAGGTGCGAAACGCGCGATGCACAGCCATCCGATTTTTCAAATCGGGTTTGCCTACCATAACTTCTTAAAACCAGATTGGGTTGAGTCTAATCAAGACTTAGTAAACGCCATTTGGCCCGAATGTGTACAGGAGCCTGAGCTAGATTTAAGCTTGGAAGTCACCCCTTTATCACACAGCTTTAAAGTTGCATTTAAATTTGATGAAACCGTCTACCCTTCAGCAATTATTGATGCATTAGCTAAAGAGTATGCAAGTTTAATTGATGACGTGATGTTTGCAGGCGAGCAAGCACTTGGCAGCTTACCAGTCTTTGCTAACTTAAAAACCCTGCCAGCGGCTCAACCGACCCTAGTCAATTTGTTTGAAGCACAAGCCGCTATGCACCCAGAGCACATCGCCGTTTGCTTTGGTATGCAGTCAATCAATTACCGTCAGCTCAACGACAAAGCCAATCAATTTGCAAACACGCTCTTAAATCACCCTGAATTTAAGCAAGGCACTGAAAACCTCATTGCGCTATGTGCCAAACCTTCTATTGAGTTAATCGTCGCGATACTGGGGATATTAAAATCAGGTGCAGCCTATGTGCCACTTGATCCCAACTCACCTGCGGCGCGCATTCAATATATTTTAGAAGACGCCAAACCAAGTATTTTAGTACTTGGCGCAGAGATGCCACTTGCAGGGGCCTACCAGCACCATCAAGTGATTAATTTGCAAGCGGCCCTTGCAAGTACGACACAAGTTGCCAATATCAATCGCGCATCTGCATCCAACTTGGCGTACATCATTTATACATCGGGCTCAACGGGCAAGCCAAAAGGCGTTTTGGTTGAGCATCACAATGTATGCAGTTTATTTAACAACACCCAATCGTTATTTGGTTTTAACGAGCAAGATACTTGGTGCTTGTTCCACTCTTATGCCTTTGATTTTTCGGTGTGGGAAATTTGGGGTGCGCTACTACACGGCGGCAAGCTTTTGATCCCTGATGAGCTTACTCGCAAAGAATCCGTGAGTTTTGCCAAGTTTGTTATCGATAACCAAGTGACTATTTTAAACCAAACGCCATCGGCATTTTACCCACTGATGGATAACTTGCTGGCAAGCCCACACAATGCACTGCGTAAAGTGATATTTGGTGGTGAAGCACTCGATGTGAGCAAGCTGGCTCCTTGGTTTGAGCAAGCACAGCCACAAGCAGATCTTGTAAACATGTATGGCATTACTGAAACCACTGTGCATGTGACCGAAGTCACCATAGATGCGAGCATGGTATATGGCGCACAAGCGAGCAGTATCATAGGTCGTGCCTTACCCGGCTACGAAGTGTTGTTGTTAGATGAACAATTTAACCCAGCTCAAGTAGGCCAAGTTGGTGAGATTTTTGTCGCAGGTTGTGGCGTGACTCGAGGCTATCACAATCAACCAGCTCTGACTGATGCACGCTTTATTACTCACATTGATGGCAAACGCCTTTACCGCTCAGGTGATTTAGCCCGCTTCAATGAATCTGGTTTACTGGAATACATGGGCCGAGCCGATGACCAAGTTCAGATCCGTGGACACCGCATTGAACTTGGCGAAGTCCAACATGCACTGCAATCACTGAGCTACATCACAGACGCCTATGTCACTAGCGCACAAAAGCAACGTGGACAAGTTTTGGTGGCGTATATCATTGCCCCTGATGCGCCATCGACTGCGAAGATCCGCACCGATTTACTGAGTAAATTGCCTGAATACATGATACCTGCTTATTTTGTATTGGTGCCCCATTTCCCAATTACTTCAAACGGTAAAATAGATAAGCAGACATTGTCAAAGCAGTTACCATTTGTGCCATCACAAACAGCAATGTTAGACGCAAAGTCTAACGCCAGCACCCTCACTGCAACACCTAAACTGACTGAGCAATCAGAGCTCAAAGCCGCGGTGACACAAATTTGGCAGCAAGTTTTAGAAGTCGACCACATCGCCTCCAACGTGCCTTTTTTTGAAGCTGGCGGTGATTCACTGCTGGCCAATGTGCTCACTGCTAAGTTCAAATCACAGTTAGATGTTGAGTTTCCGCTCACGCAGATTTTTCAATCCAGCACCATAGATGCGATGACAGATTTTATCGCCCAAGCGCAAAGTACGCATACGCAAGTGCCAGCTCAAAAGATAACAAGCAATGCAGCTAATAGCGATTCTCACAATCAAGATATTCGCACTCAAGATATCGCACTGATCGGCCTGTCTTGCCAGTACCCTGATTCGCAGAACCACACCGAATTTTGGCATAATTTGGTCAACGAAAAAGACTTTCTCAAACGACTCAGTGAGTCTACTGAGCAAGGCGACATTACTTGGCTCGACTCTTGGGTTGAGGGCCAAGACCAATTTGACCCAGAGTTTTTCAATATCTCTGAAAAGAACGCCAAAACAATGAGCTACTCGCAACGTCAATTGCTTCTACATGCGTGGAAAGCCATTGAAGATGCAGGCTACTGCGCTGAGAACATGCCAAATACGGGCGTGTATGTGTCATCCTCTGGTGCGGATAACCCAGATTTAAACCTGCAAGACAAGTTTAAAGATGGCCAGTTTATTTTAAATGCACAAGACTATGTGGCTTCGACCATTAATCAACCTGGTACACTGCCAACCACTATTTCATATCACCTTGGTTTTACTGGCCCAAGTTTGTTTGTGCACTCAAACTGCTCATCGTCTATGTCTGCTATCTCGTTGGCATGCAGCGCACTAAAAGCTGGCGAGATTGATTACGCCATTGTCGGCGCTGCTTGTCTTTACCCTCAGCGCTACACCGGATATGAGTACGAAAAAGGACTCAACTTTGCAGGCGATGCACGCTGTAAGGTGTTTGACGAAAAAGCCGACGGTATGATTGGCGGCAGCGGCGTGTCTGTGATTGTATTAAAACGCGCCGATGATGCAGTCAATGACGCTGATAACATCTACAGCCTCATTCGTGGTATCAAGGTAAATAACGACGGCAAAGACAAAGCGGGCTTTTTCGCCCCGGGCACCTCAGGCCAAATGCACGTCATAGAGCAAACTTTAAAAGCGTCAGACATCTCCCCTGCTTCAATCAGCTATGTGGAAGCCCATGGTACTGGTACTGCTCTTGGTGACCCCATTGAGTTTTCATCTTTGCAGCAGATCTATCAACAATATAGCGGCGACAAACAGTTTTGCGGCTTAGGCGCTGTTAAATCTAACCTAGGTCACACAGATACGTTGGCAGGCCTCACAGGTTTGATTAAAACGTCTTTGGCACTTTATCACAAAAAGCTGCCAGCCTCATTGCATTACAATAACGCCAATCCGCATATAGATTTAGCAAATTCACCATTTTATGTGGTCGATAGCACACGAGATTGGCACACACCGCTACTACCAAGACGCGCAGCCGTGAGCTCTTTTGGTATTGGCGGAACCAATGCCCATGCCGTGTTGGAAGAAGCCTGTAATATCGAGCATCACGAGCTTGAAAGTCAGCTGATAAATACACCAGCCATCATTGTGCTCTCTGCACACACGCAAGCAGTATTAGACAAACAAGTCGCGCAATTACATGACTATTTGACTGCTAATAATTTAACTGAGCGAGATCTAAGAAGACTGGCTTTTACCTTGCAGACTGGCCGCACGGTTATGGCAATTCGCACAGGTTTTGTAGTCAACTCTATTACTGAGCTGAAATCAAAACTCGCTGAATACGTGCCCACAGCTTCAATTAAGCCAACACACTCGATTGATTTAGAGCGTGCGATAATACTTTTAGATCATCAAGAGATCTTAGCCCATTGGGTAGAAACCGGTTTCACAAACTGGGACTTTATCTATCAAGGAGCAAGGCTGCCAAAGCTCAGCTTGCCTACCTACCCGTTTGCACTTAAAACCATTGGCCTTGGCGATACACAAACCGTGCAAATACCTAATGTTGGTGATAAAGAACAGGCTAAAGTGGCGCTGAAAGCCCCTGTTTGGGTCAAAAAAGCTAAAACAGCAAACCAAGCGAGTTCGACAGCCGCGCATGCTGAACTCCACCTTGTTTTATGTGACTTCCCTGCTCATAAGCAATTCAGTGAACTGCCAGATACGCAAATACATACATTACACTCTGAACACTTCGCGATTGAGCAAAAAATTGCCGACTATGGCTTTCAACTGGTTGAGCTCATCAAGCACTTAGCAAAGACTAAAAAGCAGATAAAACTGCAACTGTTGATTGGTGACGATGCATCCGCCGATACTCAAGCGAATCTGCATACTTGCTTCCAAGCGCTATTAAAAACAGCCAGCCTTGAGCACAAAACTCTGCAAACACAATTGTTGGTGTTAAATGCAGAAGCAATAGAAAGTGAAGTTGCTAAGATACTCCGTGCCGAACAAAGTGGCTTTGATGATAAATTTGTACGTTACACCAGGGATGAACGTGAAATATTAACCTATCAAGCAATTACATCAGCTGAACCAAAAATGCCGTTTAAAGCAAATGGCGTTTACCTCATCACAGGTGGCTTTGGTGGCATAGGTCAGCACTTTATCAAGGCGATCAGTGCACAACCATTTAATAAAACCATTGTCGTGACAGGGCGTAAACCGCAAAGCCATCCTGAAGTGCAAAAGCAGTTAGTGGCGCTGAGCACATCAAATACGCAATTGCAGTACCAAAGCGTGGACGTTTCACACAAAATGAATGTGCTTTTGATGGTCCGTGACATCCTTGCCAAGCATGGTTCGCTGTGCGGTGTTATTCACTCGGCAGGCATTGTTAAAGACACGCTTTTAAGCAAAAAAGATAAGCACAGCTTTTCGCAAGTACTAGCCCCTAAAGTTTCGGGCGTGGTTGCATTGGATGAAGCCACTCAAGATTTGGCATTGGACTTTTTTGTCTGTTTTGCAGGGCTAAGCGGCGTAAATGGTGCTTTGACGCAAGTCGACTATGCCACTGCCAATGCCTTTTTAGATAGCTATATGCACTATCGCAGTGGACTGCAACAGCGCGGTGAACGCCAAGGTATGAGCGCCAGTATCGACTGGCCGTATTGGCAAGATGGCGGCATGAAGATCAACCCTGATTTTAGAGATATGCTGGCACAAACTGGTTTTACACCTATGCCTACACGCACAGGCATTGACGCATTTTACAGTGCACTGCAATACCCTCAAACGCTCGTTGAATATACTAACAAGGCGCAAACTGCCAATGTCAGTAGCGCTCCCAATGCACACCAGTTTGACAGTATCGAGGCGCTCACTGCTGAGCTAAAAACAGGCTTAAGCGGCATTGCTGCTGACATTTTAGGCGTTGATACCAGCGAGCTTGACCCTGATACAGACTTAGGTGACTTTGGCGCAGACTCTATTGCTTTTATCACCTTTATCAACCAAGTGAATACCAAATACCAACTAACATTGTCGCCGAGCGTGCTGTTTATGCACTCTACTTTAAACAGTATTTTGACCCATATCTTGGATGAGCACAGCGATAAATTGGTTGGTAACAACTCAGATCATACTGAGCTTCAAAAGGCCCAAGTTACTGAACAGAACGATGAGACGGATGATCGCATCGCGATCATTGGGATCAGCGCACAATTTCCACAAGCAAATAACATTGATGCGTTTTGGCAAAACCTCGTCAATCAAACAGACTGTGTGACTGAATTTGACTGGGCAAGTGAAAATACTGATACCCGTTCACAACAACCATTACCAAAAGACATAAACTGGCTTGGTCGCCTTGAGCGTAACCAACACTTTGATCCACTGTTTTTCAATATTGCCCCAGCTGAAAGTGACCGCATTAAGCTTCAAGAAAGCTTGCTGATGTCACATGTTTGGCAATGTATTGAAGATGCAGGCTATGATCCAAAATCCTTAGCTGGCACCAACACTGGTTTATTCATTGGCTGTCAGGCTGGATATCACGAGGGCTTAATCACCTCCTCTGCCTATGCGCCAAACCGCATGAGCTACTTCTTGGATTTACACGGTCCTAGTGAAGGCGTTGATACTACTTGCTCGTCTTCTCTCGTTGCCATCCACAAAGCGGTTCAAGCCATTCAAAATGGTGAATGTGATCAGGCCATCGTGGGCGGTGTGAATGTCATTGACTCTCCCAGTGCATCGATTGCAATGCATGACATTGGCGCGCTCTCACCCACAGGTCGTTGTCGTACTTTCTCGGCAGATGCCGATGGTATTGTGCGCGGCGAAGGTGTGGGCATGATCTTTATTAAAAAGCTAAATGAATCGGAGCGTGATAAAGATCATATCTACGGGACGATTTTAGCCTCCGCCATTAATCACGGCGGCAAGTCTCAAGGCTTTACGGTCCCCAATGCTAAAGCGCAAACTCGCCTACTGGGCAAAGCATGGCAAGATGCGGGCGTTGATCCAAGCACGCTTAGCTACATTGAGTGCCATGGTACTGGCACCTCGCTTGGCGATCCTGTTGAGCTCGATGCACTTAAGGCCGCGTATAAAGAAATCAGCACGGCTACAGATAACGCGCAAACCTGTGCGCTGGGTTCAGTGAAAAGTAATATAGGTCACCTTGAAATTGCCGCTGGTATTGCTGGGGTACTCAAAGTATTACTACAACTAAAACACCAAACTTTGGTGCCATCACTCCATGTGGATGAGCTCAACCCATACTTAGGCCTTGAGAACTCCCCATTTAAAGTACAAACAGAGATGAGTCCTTGGCAAAGTGAGCAACCTCGCCGTGCTGGGGTAAGTTCATTTGGTATCAGCGGCGTAAACGCCCATATCGTACTTGAAGAATACAGCAAAAAGACTCATGTCGAGACCAGAGCTGCAGATACTGAGTCTGCCATCGTGCTTTCGGCTACTAGCGAATCAGCGCTAGAAGCAAAAGTTAAGGCGCTTAATACCTATCTTGAGCAACAACCGACCGTGTCTTTCGAGTCTCTAGTTTATACGCTGCAAGTAGGCAGAACGGCGCACAAATACCGCACAGGCTGGACTGCTTCTTCTGTTGTGGATTTAAAACAAAAACTCAGCGCTGCGCTTGCAAACAATACTTTGATGATTAAAAAGGTGCCGAGTACAAAAGCTGAAGCGATTGCAGATAACGATGTATTAAAGCTTGCACACAATCCAGCTGCCCTGCTGCGCTTTTGGCTTGAAGGGCACACAATCAATTGGTCTGCGATGTATAAATCGCCAGTCCAAAAAGTCAGCTTGCCAAGTACATCGTTTTTAACCACAGAATCCCCTGCTGCGCCTTGGTTACTGCTGGAAAATCAATGGCAAGCGATGCCACTGAGTTGCCCGCTAGATTGGCAAGCACAGCTACAACCGCTGCTTTCCAATAAAAAAGGGCTTATCGTTGCACAGGATAAGCAAAGCGCTGAGCCACTGCGTGCTAAGCTCAACGGCTGTGACGTGGATATTGTACATTTTTCAGAGCTCGACACCTTGGTATTTAACCAAAATACATTGCCAAACTTTGTCTACTTCATTGCTGAACAAGCAGAAACAAAACCTGAGAATATAAAGCCTCTGTACGAATTTATACAGGCGATTTCCAAGTTTGATAAACACACAATGCAGTTGTTTTACGCTTTGCCAAATAGCCACATGTCCAGCAGTTATGAAGACATCAGCGCACTACTGAGAAGCTACACCATGCGCAACCCTGCCCATGTTTGGAGTCTGGTTGAGTTTGCTGACAACGGCTCAGAGTGGGCAGACAAATTACTGCAAGAGCTGGTTTGCCCGAGCTTAAACAGCGATGCCACTCAACCTAACCAAGTGAAATACCAAGACCAGTCTCGTCTTGGCTTGGCACTGAACAAAACGGCATTACCTACAAATAACTCTGCGCTCTGTGAAAACAACTTTAAGCCACAGGGTGTGTATTTGATTGCTGGCGCACTGGGCGAACTGGGCATGGCACTATGCCAGCAATTATTAACGCAATTTAACGCCACACTTATTTTGCTTGGCAGACGCAAAGAGGCGCAATGTATTGACTCACTCAATCAACTCAAAGCATCTAAACAAGGCCAGGTCCATTACTTGAGCGCAGATGTCGCTTGCGAGCAAAGCCTTGAAGACGTTCACAAGTACATTGATGAACAAGGCTTGCAGTTAAATGGCATACTGCATTTAGGTACCGCCTTTACAGAAGATGAAAACAACTGGGCTGACTTTGAACAAGCGATGCAAGTCAAAGTGCAAGGCACAATCAATCTGGACAAGGTATTTGCACATGCCAACCTTGATTTGTTTATAATGTTCTCATCCATGGCAGTATTTGGCAGTTTAAATCACCTATCCTACTCATACGGTAATGGCTTTCAAAATTCATTTTCCCACGCCCGTCAACAACAAGTACTGGCAGGTGAAAAGCATGGTAAAACGTTGGCCATTAATTGGGGATACTGGCATTCCGACGACCCTGTAAAAAGCATTGAAAATGGCTTTGCAGAGAAAAAAGGCTACCAGCTTATCACCATGCCTGAGGCATTTAGCTTAATGCAACACTTGTTGAACAGCGAAGTCACCAACATGGGCGCTTTACTGAGTACATCGCCTGATAAAATCTATCAAAATACCGCGCGCTTAATGAGTCGCGAGGTTGCGCCCGCTGATACTGTCACACACATATCAAGTGAGCAGGTCGAAGTAGTGAACAGCGCTGATATACGAGGTGCAGTGATCCAAATCGTCAGTAATGTGATTGGCATTTCAGCAGATGAATTAGACCTAGATTGTGACCTATACGAATATGGCTTTGATTCCATCTCTTTACTGAAAACCTTTCAGCAATTAAAAGAGCAGCTTAATATTGAGCTACAGGCAGATGCGTTTAAAAACATGAATACCATAGCGGCATTCATCGAAGACATTGAAAAGCTCTATTGTGCACAGCAAACAGATAGCCAAAGTGAAGATAGTCAGCAAAAACCTGACTTTATTTTAGATGCGGGCTTCACCCCAACAGCTAATACTACTGGGCTAACAAAATCCTATGAAGGCGACGTGAAATCAGTGCTACTCACTGGCGCAACGGGCTTTTTAGGGAGTCATATTCTTCAGCAGTTATTAAATGAGACAGGTGCCACCATCTACTGCATTGTCAGAGCAAGTTCATTAAATGAGGCCAAGCAACGTATTACGCACTCAGCCAAAAGCTACCAGCTTTCACCTGATATGAGTCGCGTCGAGCCCATGCTTGGAGATATGGAAAAGCCACAGCTTGGCTTGTCTGATAAAGATTGGCAAAGCTTGTGCGAACATGTGCAGCACATAGTTCACACGGCTTCTTACGTGAATCATATTCAGCCTTACTTTGCATTTAAAAAGTCAGTGGCGGGCACCAATCAGCTGTTACAAATGGCCACGACAAAATCGCTCAAAATGATGCACTTTGTCTCGAGCACGACCGCTAGTACACAAGTCAAAAATTCGCATTTTTCAGTGAATCCCATCGAAGACTTTATCGACGTCACTGATGCCGAGCTCATCTGTAGTGGCTACGGTCAATCTAAATGGGTGCAAGAGGAGAATATCCGCCAAGCTTCAGAATTTGGTGTGCCCTACACCATTTATCGCTTTGCGCAAATTTCAGGGTCGTCACAAACTGGCATTGGCAACACCGATGATATTTTCCATCGAATTTTAAAAATGATGATGCGCACGCCTGTGCAGCCCGCAGATGTACCGTATTTACTGGATATTATTCCGGTGGATAAAGCCGCTGCCGCCATCGTACTTGGCATGAATGATGAACAAAAACGCAATACGGTCTTTCATGTGGCAAACAAAACACCACTGCCTGTCTCGCAGTTTTACGACATGGCACAAAGCCAAGGCTTGCGCTTTGAGCAAGGTGAAAAGCATGCGTTTATTGAGTCATGCAAACACTATATCGAACACGCAACGGAGGGTAACATCCAAGTCATTATGGATGGCTTACTCACGCAGCGACCAGGATATGATGAATATTTGTTTGAAGCGTACCTAATGCCCATGGCACCGTACGACAAAGACAATTATTTAGCGCTGGTCGAACAATACCAAATTGGATTAGATGACTGGGAGGCCCTGTTTAACACCTATTTTAAACAGTGGCGGAAAGACTCGCATTATAAAGTTATTTGGCAAGAGGCTGAACTCCCCTCTCAATAATATAAAGGCTCAATGTCGCCAGCTTATTTGTGCGGCTTTGAGCTTTTCCTATAATTCAGCTACCGTGTTTTAAAAAACGTACTGAAATACGCTATGCATATTAAAGACACCGCACATCAAGCGCTTGCAGAGCTTGGCTACCCAGAACAAAAAGTCAAAACGGCACAAGCTCGACAAATATCAGCAACTCTGTACCGCGCATTGCCTGATCATCATATCGATTCTGTGTTTGAACTCTGTGAGCAGCTACTTGAGTCAAGAGAGTGGATGCTCAGTTTAATCGCCTTTGACTGGGCATTCAGAGTTAAAAAACAATATACCCCAAACACATTTGAGGTGTTTGAGCGATGGCTACTCGAATACGTAACCGATTGGTATGACTGTGACGATTTTTGCACGCATGCTTTTGGTGAATTGATTGTGCAGTACCCACAGTTAATAGATAAAACCCATGCTTGGGCTAAACATGACAATTTTGCTGTTAGAAGAGCCGTTGCCGTGATCTTAATCTACCCGTTAAATAAAGGAAAATACCCTCAAAATGCGCCTTTAAACGCTGCCGATCTCTTATTCAATGATGAGCATGATTTAGTGCAAAAAGGCTATGGCTGGTTACTCAAAGTACTCTCTAAAACCTCACCCTATGAAGTAATTGACTATCTCAAAGCTCATCACAAAGAGATGCCTCGTGTGGCATTTCGATACGCACTTGAGAAACTAGATAACCAAATAAAAATTGAACTGATGTCGCTGTAAGGTCAAGCTGTTCCTATTATGGTAATTTTCGCCGTTATCATTTATGATTTTGTTACTTTATAACAATTGAGAGCACCCCATGATAACGATAACAAGGCTCTGTGATAGATACCTTGAACAGGTTAAGCGCATCCAAATCGAACAGGATCAAATTGAATTTGCTGGCACTGCATCAGAGTTTTTAGAAGAAATATGCGACACCACACATTTGCATGTCATAAAACATCAAGAAGACGTCATTGGTTATTTTAAGCTTGACCTCGCTTATGCGCAAAAATACGATTTTTGCCCAGAAGATGCCTTTGGGATCCGCGCATTTGTCATCGATAAAGACCAACAAGGCAAAGGCTTTGGCAAGCAAGCTGTTACCGCACTATTCCCTTATTTAAAAACATTTTACCCGCAATTTAATCAAATTTTCTTAACCGTCAACTGCCGTAATACATTGGCTTATGAATGTTATAAAAAAGCAGGATTTATAGACACTGGCGAGAAGTATTTAGGTAGTCCAGCTGGGCCAAACTATATTATGCAGGGTTCATGAATTGACTAATTCTGCTGATTGGGCGGGATTCAAATATAAAAAATGTCTTATTTAAGTTAAAAATATGCACTTATAAAAAGTGCATATTCAATTCAAGACCTATAGATAGTCCACCTCTGCTAAACCGCCATCACGACGACAACGATCTAAGTCAGCTTGAAACTGAGCCCTAAAGATAGACTTGGATGACCATAAATAATTATAGTTATTTTTATCTATACAAGTTACCAAAATAGTCATGTATGCATGAGCCGTCGATTGTACACCGAGTGTCATCGCCACAGCCGCTACACCACCAAATAACATTGATTTTAATTTCATTTTTATTAACTCCCTTGTTTAATCACTATTTAAAACTCGGAGAAAATATATAAACAATTTAAAAAGGTGTAAATACAGAAAGTTAACTTTACAAAACTTTACCTAGGCGCAGTTGAAGGTTTATAAAATTCATGAATCATCAAGAGTAAATATGATATTAATATGACAAAATATAAGAAAGTAAAAGACCATATTCTAGTAATATCGAAAGTACGCCCACTAGGCAGACGTACTTAATAACTTAAACTAAATAAGCTTTATATCTGGAAAACCACCTTCGTTAAAGCAACGTGATAGAAAATAGTTTTGCTCCCTAGGGTTAGAGGCAGTAACAGACCATAACTCTATGAATTCAGAGCGGTCTACACAGGTAATCAGCATGGTACCACTGCCTACTGATGCAGAAACTTGGTTACTTAAAGCTAAAGTGACTGCAGTGATACAGCCAAACAACATTGATTTAATTTTCATTTATCAAAACTCCTTGTTTAATTTTAAATTGAAAATATATATAAACAAAAAACCAGTGTAAATAATAAATTTACAAAACTTTACTTCAAATTAAAACAAAACCAATGGATACTTTGATAGAGCTATTTATAATTTAGAAGCTAATTTATAAATAACGGAAACAAATAATTGTCTTGTCAGACATGTCCATTCTGAATTAACAAAAAAATTACACATTTCATCCACATTTGCGAATTAAGCTGACTTCATGGGATACATCCAAGCGACCTGAAGAATTGTATGATTGAGCATGCTGCATTTGATGAAATTGTCATAGCGAGCCACAACCTTGGTAAAACACGTGAGATCAGCGCCTTAATAAAACCCTATTGCCACAAAGTTCATTGCGCTCACGCATTGGGATTAGATGAAATAGAAGAGACTGGCACTAGTTTTTGTCAAAATGCGCAATTAAAAGCACTCAATATTGCCAAGCAAAGTGGCAAAGTGGCTATTGCTGACGATAGCGGATTGTGCATAGATGCACTAAATGGTTTACCAGGGCTGTACACTGCAAGATGGGCCAAACAGGCCGGCGGATATAATGGCGCCATTGAACATGTGTTGACCCGCATGGCCTTAACACAAAAAAGACACGCCAAAATGGTGTGTGCATTAAGCCTTGCTTATCCTAGTGGTGATGTTTGCTCTTTTGTTGGCGAATTACCGGGTACGATTAGCTGGCGCGCATCAGGACAAAACCACATTGGCTTTGAACCAATATTCATCCCTCATGGACACAACTCAACACTTGCATCACTCCCAACTGAGAAACGAAATACGCTTCACCCTAGAGCCAGTGCATTTAAACTGCTTAAAGAACATATATTTTGCAAACCGGCAATCACACTGCACCAACCGCACAGTGAGGAGGTACGCCATGCCACTGTATGAGCAATATCTCGAAATCAATCTTGCGTCAGATCTGAAAATAGAACTCAAGCTCAGCTTAATAAGTAAATTAAATTCTACCCAGGTACAAAAAATACAAGCACAAGTGCAATTTTTATATGACCGAATATGTGAAGTCAGCGCAACAGAGTTTTTAAAAATTATTCCCAATTTGCTTTTTTGTCGTTTCAAGTGGCTTGATAGTATTGATATTACTGTGAAACCTCTCTTGCTTGAATGTAACCACAACATTATCTGCCAAAGAAGTATTATTGAATACGAGACGCAGACATTTGGGACTGTCGACATTCTATTTGAAAACGAAAAGTTTGGCATTTATTTGCTTAACATCAAAGCTGGTGAGTCAATCCCCGCACACATGCACCTGCAGATGGAAGAACATGAGCTCGTTTTAGATGAAGGCTTAATGTTTAACGGAGAAAGTATAGAGCCCGGTAGTAGCTTTGATTGGCCAAAAGGCGTGGTGCATGGTTACAACAACTTAAGTGCATTGCCTGCTACCATCTTGTGTATAGATCGTCCTAAGTTTATTCCAGAGGATGAAATTATTGTCAACCATACTAATCCTTTAGAATCTGTGACACCTGCCAACATCAATTACTACCAAGGTATCTCAGCAACATGAGCAAAACAGTTTTAGTCACAGGTGCCAGCTCAGGCATAGGCTACCAAATTTGTAAAGATCTACTCACCAAGGGTGAGCGGGTGATCGGTTTAAGCAGGACCATAGATAAAAGCCACCCACTTAATGAATTTGAGCGATTTATCCCGTGGCAATGTGACTTATCGGATATAACTCAAGCTGGCGACTTGTTTCAGACTTTGATTGATAATATCGGCCCAATTGATGCTTTAATATACGCAGCGGGCGTTTGTTACCACGAGCCGTTTGGCCAAACTAAAATGAACTCCATCACTGAACAGCTTAACGTCAATCTTGTTTCCGCTTTTTTGCTTTGTGAGCAGGCTGTTGAACATATGGCAAAGCAAAGTGCCATCATATTGCTCAGCTCAACACTGGCTGAAAAGCCCATTGCTACCAGTGCGATATATAGCGCCTCAAAAGCAGGACTCGAGCAAGTCATGAAGGCGTCTGCACTTGCTGGCGCAGCCAAGCAAATCAGCGTCAATGCAGTAGCACTTGGCTGTGTCGATACGCCCATGTTAAGCCAACATCGAGACGATAACTTAGAACAGCAAACACGATTAAAAGCACTTGCTGATCTACACCCACTCGGACTCGGTAAAGCACAAGAGGTAGCGCAAATCATTACCACCTTATTATTTCAGCCGTGGACAACTGGTAGTGTCATTAAGGTTGATGGCGGCCTTTCATTAAACTAGGTAACAGCACTATGAATACACTCCCAATTACATTATTACAAAATATGATGCTGGCCTTTTGCAGCTCTGCCCCTCATTTGCCCATTGCCAATGCTGGGGGCGTCATCAAATTTGACCATATTGATGCCGATAAACTCGTCGAGGCACAACAAGCCGTGATGGCCTGTCACGCGAGTTTTGATTTTTATTTTCAGCAAACGCCCAATGGCATTGAGCAACATCAACATGCACGTTGCGAGCACTCTTATCCAATTACCGATTTATCCGCGCTGCCTTTTGAACATGCAGAGCAAGTAGCCCGTGACAAAATAGAAACACTATTTACCACTCCTATTTCTGCATTTGAGTACCCGTTACATAGAAATGAAATTTTCATACTGCCGAACAATCAAGTTTGGCTAGCTTTCTTAGCTAATCATTTAATCTGTGATGGATACAGTGCATTTGCTTACTTAAAGCAAGTTGTAGACTATTACGATAAAGGACATACCCCGACAAATACTCAATTTGAACCAGTACAGCTTGCTAGCCAGCAAGCAGAGTACCTGACATCAAATCAATATCAAAAGGACAAAACATTTTGGCTAAATCACTTAGCAGCGCCGATTGAATTTAGGCTCTTCTCACCAACAAACCCGTTAAAAAGTAAAGCAATACACCTTTCCTTGCCTCGGTCACAACTCACACCAATCGTTGAGTTTGCAAATCAACATGAACTGAGTTTATCCACATTGATGCTGACCCTTTGGATACGCCAATTAAACCAAGATTTCCCCCTGCCTAACTCAAATCAATTGCGTGTTGGTTTACCTGTCCATGGTCGTAAAAAAAGTGAAAGTAATTTAATTGCATTTATGGCGAATATGTTGGTTCATGAATTTTCATTATCTGATGAACTCGATTTGGCAGCACAAGCGCAGCAAATCTCTACACAATTAAAACATACCTATAGACATAAAAAGCTACCGCCAGAACTCTTGTATGAAGACCTTAATTTACCGCCACATATACCACTGAGTGAGTTCAGGTTTGGCTATATGGAACTGGAAAAGCTCAGCGATACACCGGGTATGCCGAGATCATTTAGCTATGAGTCGCATCAGCATCACAGCTTGCCGCTGCAGCTGAATGTGATTAACTTCCATGGTGTAGATCAGGTAGACTTTTTAATCGAATACAACCCAAATAACCTCAATGAAGAACAAGTGGTTAAGCATATCAAGTCTCTCTTTGACGCCATTAAAAACATCGCTAGTAACTGATAAAAAATGAAGCAAATACCAAAAGTAACTAACAAGGAGATCAGCGCTTTGGGCATCAAATTTATGGATGACCCAGCAGGCTTTTTGATGACACTTGCAGATAGATTTGGAGATGTACTGCAATTTAAACTTGGACCATTTAAAGTCACTTTGATCTCTAACCCCAGCATGATCCAAGAAGTGCTGATTGGAAAAGTGAAGCAATTTCCTAAATCGACCCGAGAGACGAACATTCTCAGCAAAGCCATCGGCCAAGGTATTGTCACCGCAGATCAGCAAACACATAAGCCACTGCGTAAAATCGCCCAGCCCGCCTTTATGCATCGTCGCCTGCAAAGCTACCAAAGTGTATTTGAGCAATATGCTTTAGAATCAGTTTCTGAGCTTAGCCATGGCGATACTGTCGATATGGCAGTAGAGATGGAACGATTATCGCTGCAAATTACGTGCAAAACGCTGTTTGGTTTGTGTAAATCCGAACTGAAAAAAGCCAGTGCTGTATCAGAAGCGATGAATGAATTACATCATTTGCTCAGTAAAAACTTTGAAGCTGTAGTCAACTTTCCTGCTTGGTTCCCCTCTCCGCTTAATGTCAGAGTAAAAAGAGCACGTAAAATCATAGATCAAATTATTGATGAAATTCTTCTCAAAAGAAGGAACGAGCCGTTTCAAGATCATGGTGACTTATTGTCATCCTTACTTGAAGCCACGGATGAAACAGGCAATTCACTCACCAATGAAAATATAAAGGATCATTTGGTGTCTTATTTTATCGTAGGCCATGAAACAACCTCGAATAGCTTAATGTGGTGCTGGTATTGTTTAGCAAAATATGATGCTGAGGCCAATAAAGTATATAAAGAAGTTATCAATCATAAAAATGGGGAGTCGTTGTCCTTTGATAAATTTCCAGCGACTCTCGCGTTTATTAAAGAGGTGTTGAGGTTATTTCCACCTGTATGGCTGATGGGCGCGAGACGCGCAACTGAGAATCTAGACATCAATGGGTTTAAAATAAATAAAGGAGATAAAGTATTTATCTCTCCTTTTGTTGTACACAGATTAAAGAGCAATTTTGATAGCCCCGAATGCTTTGATCCAACTCGCTGGGAAAATGAGCCCGACATAAAAAAAGGCAGTTATATCCCCTTCGGTGCGGGCCACAGAAACTGTATAGGACAGCATTTCGCGATGCAGGAAATGCTGAGTGTTCTAGTCACTTATTTAAAGCAGACAAGATTAGAGTTTTTAGATGAGCAAGTAGACCCACAAAATATCAATGCCAGATCCACGCTTTCTAATCACGATGGCATGTCAATGCGCATAAACAAGCAGTTTCAAGCAACGAGTAACTTGGCTGAACCAATCTAATTTACAGCCCTTGGTTTGCGAGAGAATGAATAAGCTTTTCCCAATTCTGCTTTTGCTCTTGAGTTGCCAATATCATCGAGCCAAATAAATTTGTTGCCGCTTTTTCAACCCCACTAAACTGCAAGGTATACTGATCTAACTGCTCCAAAACAGGCCTTGCTTGATCTTCGAGATAAGGCTCAGGCATATCCATCGTGAGTACAATGCGGGCTGTCTTACCAATCAAGAGTGGCGTTGGCTGAGGATTATCACACTCATACTTAAAAGCGAAATGAGGTAAAAAAGACCTATCAAAAAGTCCTTTTAGCTTTGCAGGCAATCCTCCCCACCAAATCGGTGAGAAAATCACTATATGCTCAGCCCATAAGAGGCATTTTTGAAAGTCTTGTAAATCTGGCTCCAGATCCTGTTTAGCATCGTAACCCGAGTCTAGGCTCGGATTAAAAGCCATTTCAGATAAATTGAAGTGCTTTACTTCATAATATTCTCTGGCTTCCACAATGTATGTATTGGCCAATTGCTGGCAAAAGCTCGTGGATTTCGGGTTTCCATTGAGAATTAGTATTTTCTTCGTCATCTTGCTCATTTCCAATTTTAAGAGGTCGATAACGATTCTAATCTCTCCCCTTAGGGGCAGAGTCAAGTATTGCTGGGCAAGAGTTTATTGCCGAGAGACAAGCATCTACTCTTTCTATTCTCTCTTGTAATATCCCTGCTTGCAGGGTTAATTGACACTTAAGTTTTATCAGAAAAGCCTCAATTTTTGACCAATCAACTTCTCCATTGTCATACACTATCACCGCCTCTAATTGAGACAGCGTAGAGCCCAAAGATTTTGCCTCTTTTATTAGATTCAAAATTTCGACATGTGAAGAATTATAATATCGATACCGCCCCTTTCGAGGTGGTAAAGTAATTAAACCCCGTTCCTCATATAAGCGTATCGCTTTTATAGACAGTCCTGTTTTTTGCGCTACTTCACCAATATACATAATACTTCTCTGCTCTTTGACTACACCTTGCTAGATTAATTTCGAATCTCAAGTCTCTATTAGAATAACAGTTGGTGCAATAGTCGCCCAGGTACACTTGCTGCTACAATAGCAGGTATTACAGAAAATAAGTGAATTAAAATAGGCAGTGAGATATCCATAAAGACCTAAAGTTCATCCTGAATTACTTAAATTTAAAATTAAAAAACTTACATTTTAAGTTTTTACCAAGCGAAAAGATAAGTGCTAAAAATCATAAGTTTTACTATGTAAATCTGATAGTTATATAATTTTAGTCAGTAAATGTCGTGCCGATGTTTCTTCTACACAGCCTTTCCACAAACCTTGCTTCATAATGTGGCTCAACGATCTAAACCCATCAAGGGCGTCTTCTTTGTATCAAGACACCGTATATCCACATTTAATGTTTACACAAATGGAAGTTGATGCTCGTAGCATCTGCTAGGAGCTTATTCTTAATACATGTTAAACATGATCAACATTTGAACAAACCAATATTGCATATCATATCTTTCATGTAAATAAATATTAAAAGTATATATTAGGCATTTTTATATGGTTTTTTATATGGTTTTTTATATGGTTTTTTATATGGTTTTTTATAGAGTGAATTTATTTTGAAAAAAGCAATATTTAGTTGATTTTTCAAAGGTATGAGTCGTATATGTTGTAAGAATTTTTACCGATAGGAAAATTAGGAGTACTCCAAGTAGTGCCCAAGGATTCAATTCCTAGGCGCACTACTTTTCTTAAAATATCAGAATTCGAAGTTTACTTGCACTGGGTAATGATCAGATAGTTCATTATAATACCCATTGTGATAATAACGCCCTGAACTTAAATTCCAATTGCCCTTTAAATAGCTCCAATAAAAGTTATTATCTGCTTTAGGGTAACGAACTGACATGCTAGGATTGTATTTAGGTTGTTTATAATCTTTGTGCCAAAATACATAATCTAAAGTGTCGTTGTACTCCAAGCTGTAATCAAAATAGTATGCATTAGCTTTAGTAAACCAGTTATGTTTTGCTGAAAAAGAGCCAATTTCAGGTGTTTCGAAGTTTAACTTACTGTGAGAAGTCGTCAACATATCTGCAATTTCATGTTGTTTACTCCACTCGACATTCATATCACCACCGATAATCACAGGCTCATTGGCAGGAATATTTTCGGCTTTGATAAATGTTTGAATTTCGCTTAACTGACCCATACGAACGCGATGCTCTTGCTCTGTATTACCATCATGTGTTGCTTGCAAATGCGTGCCCACTAAATGGTAGCGTTGCCCATTTTTTTCTATTTCAACATAAGCAAAGCCTTTATTCGCTAAATAATCCCAGCTGCCGCTTAAGCTATTTTTAAAAACATGTGCTTTTTGTGAAACAATTGGGTACTTAGAAATAATCACAACACCACCACGAATAACAAATGGGCTATTTGAACAGTTACCTGTTAGACTATCCCACCCACTACCGCTACAATCCTGTCCAACATTAGGCGTTTGGTACGGATAAATATCTGACAAAGCAGATAACGCTTGCTCTGCGTCACCATTAAATACCTCACTGACAAGAATAACATCTGGACTGTCATTCAGTGATTTAATCACCGCAGGCAGTCGCTCAGCTCTGTTACTTTGATCCCAGTCTTGAACGTTTAACTGCATAATATTATATGCCATCACCTTAAGCGATTGAGCCATACTCTGTGTGCTCAACAATATCAAAACACAAAATAGGGTGAGTTTGATCTTCATTTTTTCTCCAGTACTTCATTATTTTTGTGGGTTTAATTGATAAATCTACTTATTAACTAAGCCATAAGACGCCGTAGAATAGTAAAAATTTCAGTAACTGAAATGTATATTCTAAAAATGTCAATCAGATTTCTGAAATCATTTATTTATATTAAATTTTTATTTTTTATTTATTTATGAAATAAGTGACTTTTATTACATAAAATGATGGAGTATAAGAGTTAAAATCAGTTACCCATAAAAAAGAGGAGCAAACAGTAGGATCCAAGCAGGCTTAAAAAAGCTTTATAAACAGGAGTTTAAAAAGACCATAACGTCGCTAAAACCTCACTCCCCTTGCAGTTTATAGATGAGTAACCGATAAGAATCAATAACTTACCCAAAGGGGAATTTGGCACATGCTTAAGTACTGATAATAGCACTAACTTTTTAAGTTAATAGAAGAGTAATGAACTTATAACGTCTTTCCAAAAAAGTATGCAAGATGTTTTTAATCTCTGTACTTATTATTCTTGAAATAGGGAGGCTGAGAAATATATAAATAATGATAAAGCCTAAACCATATGAAGTACCAATACTATTTTAGCTACAGCTGAATAGCTTAGGCTACCGATAGTTAAACAGAGCTTTTCACAAAATGGGTTAATTTTCTTATCGAAAGAATAGTTTTAAATGTGTAGTTAGAAATGAGATTGATTTAATTAAAACCTATTATTAACTGCATATGAAAGTTAATTTCCCCCTTGATTACAGTTACATTAAATGAACATCGTAATGATACTCTTATCAAGGACGCTACTCTATTGATATGATTAAATATAAATCAATGACCAAAGCAAAAGCTCACAAGTTGCTAAGGCCAAGCTAAAATTCATCCTACAACTCTTATTATTGAGCTGCAACTGTAACCATTTACAATAACTCAACCTTCAATATTTCGCGCATATTAATAGCTCATCATGACTTAATCAGAGTATGTTAGAATACGGTTTTCTCTTCAAAGCTCATGGAGTAATTAATGACAATTGAAAGTTATCTTGCTTTATTTAGTGCCATGTTTATCGTAGGGATCATTCCTGGGCCCGCTGTATTTGCTATTACCACCGCATCGATGACTGGTGGCTTTCAACGTGGTGCTGCTATGACATTAGGCCTCATCTTAGCTGATTATTTTTTTATACTCTTGGCAGTATCAGGGCTGGCTTTTATCGCAGAGTCTATGGGCAGTACCTTTGCGATAATAAAATACCTATGTGCCGCTTATTTAATCTGGATGGGTATTAAGCTGTTTAGAGCAGCACCTTCTATCGATATGCAAACGCCACCAGCAACCAAACATCATATTGATATATTGGCAGGTTTCTTATTAACCATGAGTAATCCAAAAGCCATTATATTTTACGTCGCACTGTTTCCTGCCTTTGTTGACTTTCATACTATTACAATAGCTGACATATTTGGGATTTTTATCTGTGCCACTTTAGCGTTTGGTTCGGTCAATTTAGGATATTCATACCTCAGTGCAAAAGCCAAAAAGTTTGTTTCTACATCAAAGAGAATGAGTATTTTTAATAAACTCGCAGGCAGTTTATTATCAGCCTCCGGAGTGGCCGTGGCTGTGAGAACATAACAATCTAGTACAGACTTCACTTTCAAGGAAAGATAAATATGGAACTATTGCTTGGGCTAGTTGCATTTATAACGTCACTGATTGCAGCCATAGTTGGATTTGGCGGTGGCATGTTACTAATTGCTATTCTGCCATTATTTTTAAATCCAGCACTGGTGATCCCCATACATGGACTCACTCAAATTACCAGTAATGCATCACGGGCACTGTTTTCTCTTTCTAATGTCAAATGGTCCCTCCTCCCCGCTTTTTTTGTTGGATCGATTATCGGCACCCTCCTTTTTGGTGTCGTTTTATATAACATGCCAACAACCTATATTCCGGTAGCAATTGGCCTGTATATCTTATTAAATCTTTGGTACTCACCTTTTTCGAATTTTATTAAGCGTTTTGAGAACTTTTATATCATTGGCGCCTTACAAACCGGGCTGGGATTAATTGTGGGTGCCACAGGGCCATTATCTTTGACAGTACTTACCAAACAGCTTCAATCCAAAGACCAAGTTGTAGCCACCAGTGCAGTATTCATGACACTCAGCCATTTAGCAAAAATCCCGGTGTTTTTGTTAGTCTCCTCTGAGCTGTTACAAAGTGGCCCTATTATTATTACTATGATGTGCGGTGCAATTTTGGGTTCATATATTGGCACTAAGCTGCGTTTATCCGCAAACAACACACAACTCATTAATTTAATTAAAGTGTTACTCAGCGCTCTGGCAGTTAACATGCTGCTATCTGTAATTCCGTAATTCTGTAATTCTGTAACTCTGTAACTCTGTAACTCTGTAACTCTGTAACTCTGTAACTCTGTAACTCTGTAACTCTGTAACTCTGTAACTCTGTAACTCTATAACTCTGTAACTCTGTAACTCTGTAACTCTGTAACTCTGTAACTCTGTAACCATTTAACAACTAAAAAACATACCGTAAAGCGGTTTTTTACCTATATCAAACACAATACTAATGTCCCAAGCAATCAACTCCACACTCCGTCCATATTCTTAGCATATAATAAAATAGATTTAGATAAGATAGAGAAACGACATGCGCTTGATCCCATATGCTCTTTTGAGCTTAGCCACTTTAACTGGGTGTCAATTCAGCGAAAATGACACGCCTGAAGTTACAGTAGTAACACCAGCTCCTGAAGTACAAAGTAACTTGGAAATCACTGAGATATCAACTGGGCCGCTAGATATGTTAGCACCAAGTGATACTGTTAAAACTTATTACACGGTAGATGTAACGGGTTTTGATAATATTGACGTTGAAGTCCATTTTTACCTAATGCACTCCGATGAGCTAGATTCACAAAGTGAGCAAGAAGCTGCAATTGAAGACATTCAACAAATCGCTGTTGTTGAATTAGCAGGGCTTTCTGCTGGTACTAGCGAGCACGAAATTGAACTGACATTGCCAAATTCTTTAGAAGGCGGTAACTACCACATCTTGGCTCAAATTGATCCAAATGACCTACACGTGGAAGACATTGAAGAAGATAACCACCCTTCTGTTGATCACGATCCTCATTTAGAAGGCAACTTCCCACATGCTGACATTGTCGTTCGCCAGCAAGAAGGTCATGATTATAAATTACTTGGCGCTGAATTTGGTCAAGCGGCGCTAATTTTGGACACGCCGGACGTCGACAATGGTGCAAGTGACCACCACTCTGATCTTATTGGTTACTTTGAAGCTGACTATGAAGGCACAAACTTAGGCCTTTCGCATATTAAAGCAGAAGTCATGGTTGCTGGTAACTGGGTTGAAACACACTTTTGGGATGCAACAGCGGGCCAATATACAGACACACTTGCACATGAATTCAGAGCTGAATTACATGATGAGCATATTGGTTTTGACATCGCATTAGAGCCTGAATTAATCAAAAGCCTACATGAAAACTACGACGCGAATGCACAAAATAACCTTGAGCTGCGTTTTACCCTCATTGATGCGGCCCAAGATGCTGAAACTAACACTGATAACAATCAGGTGTTAACCTCTATCCCGTTCTACTTTTTTGAGCAAGAAGCTGCAACCGAAGAGCCTGCTAGCCGATCTTCAAGACAAGCTAGGTTTACTGAGCAAGCCATCGTGCCAGCTTCCGTTGGTTTGGCCAATATCAACTTCCAAAGTGAATTTGATAAGTCATACGGTGACAAATCTAAGTTCAGTGTTGGCGTAGACTTACAAGGTCAATTATTTATCGTACCGACGGGCGATCCAGGTGGTCGTATTACCGGTGAAGGTACCGTTGAAGCGTACTTCTTCAAAGCGAAAAATACCTTATTCAGTATTTCTTATAATGGCAGTGCTTACATCAGTGGTCTAAATACAGGCTATGAGTCTGAAATGATCATCTTCAACAATGTTGTTTTTGAAGATGAAAAGTTTACTGCTAAATATGAGAAGTCATGGGAAAAGAAATGGGAAGAAGATAAAACGCTTGCCCAAGCCACATTTACTGTAGGCCCAATTCCTATCAAGGTGGAAGCAGGTGTTACAGGTAACCTAGGCTTTGAACTTACCGTTGGCTACAATGCAGAGCTATACGCTGAAGGCGACCTATTCCATGTTGACTTTGGTGCCTTTGGCCGTGGTGGTGTGAACCTACTGGTTGCTTCAGCTGGAGTACAAGCGATTTTAACATTGATCGATAATACGTTTGCCATGGAGTCAAATGCAGGCTTTGCACTGCTCACCAACAACAACACAAATCCACATATCTACTACGGTATTGAATTGAAAAATGACCTTGATGTAATTTCAGGTAAATTTGGTTTATATGCGGAAACCTATGGTGTTAAATGGTGTAAAAAGTGGGGGATCCCTTACCCTTGTGGTAAGAAAACATCTCGCTATGATCTTTGGTTATATCAAACCAATAGTGTATTTGATAAATCTTGGACAATTTACTCCAAAGAAGGTGAAATCGATCTATGATCACGCTTAATAAAGCGATGCTAGCCAGTGCACTTTGTGCACTGGCTGTTTCTAATACAGCCGAGGCAAGCTGTTCAGCACAATACAACTTTGTTATCGATACGCACACCGCATTTAACTACGATCAAGTCAGCCAGCAAGGGCAACAAACCCATATAAAGCTCAATGGCTTATTGACTATCAAAGCTGCAAAGCACAATGACGAAGACGGATGGTGGGCAATCAAAGCAGATAAAGTGACCGCTGGTCAGGGGCAGTTTGCATCAGAGCTGGCAAGCTACACAGTCCCATTTGCATTTAAGTTAGCAAAAAATGGGCTAGTCACAGACTTTTGGTTTCCAACCAAACTAGACACTCAGACGCAAGACCAACTTAAAGGCCTAGCCTACTATTTTCAGTTTCAGCGCAGCAATCCAGCTTTAATCAAAAAAGAGCAAGATACGCTAGGCCGTTATACCGTGTCTTATCAATTTAAAGATGATGTGATCCACCTGAATAAGCACACTTATGCGCTCCATGATAAAACACAAGCGGCATTGCAGACGGTAAACGTCGCTTCATCTGGTCATCAAATCACACCTAATGCGTGTTTTTTTGAAACTCGAAAAGGTCAGGAGACGTTGCTTTTTTCTGGTCAATCACAAAGCTTAAATTTAAAAACCAAGCAACAATATCAATTGCGACCAACAAGCTCAGCATATCCCTCAGCTCTATTTAGTTTGCCTACGAATTTAGATAGCTGGCCAAGCACAGAAAAAACTCTCAGTGAAGACGAGCTTGCCCAGCTCAAAAAGTCCTTACAAAGCTTGGTAAGCAAAGGAAATTTAACCGATATTTCAGCTTACGATTTAGCCAAGCAGCTAAGTCAGTTTGATGCGGTTATTGGCTCACTTGAGACGGTATTTTTACAACAAACACTCTCCGATGAAGCGCAAATGCGCTTGTTTAATGCTTTAGGTCAGCTTGATAGCGCAAACAGCCAATTACTACTTGGCCATATACTGGTTAACGCAGAGAAAGATCCTTTAATGCAGTTTCGTGCTCTTCGTGCCTTATCTCAAGGACAAAGCGCGCTGAGCCCTGAACTTAGCACCTTACTGACAGAGCAAATCGAAAGTGGCTTCAATAGCTTAGACTCAGAAGTGACGAGCAGCTTTTATATGACCATTGGTGCGATGCTCAACAGTCGCACTGCCAATGCCCAGTCTGCTCAGCTACATAATGTATTATCTGAGCAATTGTCTTTGGTTACCGAAACAAATATCAAATCAGCGCTTATCACCAGTCTTGGTAACAGCCGAGATGAACAACACTTCGAGCAAATCAATAGCTATGTAGAGGACTCAAATAAGAGTGTGCAAAGAGCCTCAATTAGAGCGCTCGGCATGATGCAAACTGAGCTAGCGTATACGAGTTTAGAACAGCAACTAGCTAAACCCCAGCATCAAAATCAAGTCGCCCTGCTAAAAGCGCTATCAAATTATCAACTTGAACCAGCTGCCAGTGATGCTGTGCTTGCAATTGCCGTGAACAACCCAACAGCTGAGAGCCGTTATGCAGCTATCCAAGCTCTTGCAACACAAGAGCACAAAGACGGTATTAAAGCCACATTACGCACTGCGTTAAAAAAGGAAACGTCTAAACGAAACTTTAAAGCCATTGTGGAGCTGCTTCACAGTACAAAGCAAAACACACCATAAACTTTCAAATAGTGGCTTCGTCTAACTAATTGCTAGTCGAAGCCATAACTCAATGTCATTTCAACGCTTCGCACTAAGCTAACTTAAATCTACTTAGGACCCGCCAATGACATTCCACTGCCCCATCCCGATCATTCGTAGCTTTGATAAGCAAGTCGCACACGCTTTTTATATCGAGTTTTTAGGGTTTAAAATAGACTGGCAACATCAATATCAAGCTGACTTACCCATGTATATGCAAATATCAAAAGATACCTGCATACTTCATTTGTCAGAGCATTATGGCGATGCCTCTCCCGGGATGAGTATCAGAATTGGCTGTGATGATCTTAAGCCTTATCACACCCAGCTAATTGAAAAACAGTTTAAGCATGCTAGGCCCGATATTATCGAACAACCATGGGGACTTGAAATGGCCATATCTGATCCATTCGGTAATAAGCTGATTTTTTTCCAAAGTGCCGAGTAGAAGGTGAATGAGGTCACCTTCTAAAAGCGAGGACCCCATGTCTAATCTTTCATTTGTTCTATCGCGACAATCTCAGAACGGTTCATTGTTAACTTATAACGCTCTAGCTGAGTGTCCTCACCTGATTTAAAGCGCATAACTAGGTTGATTTGATATCGGCGCTCCACCGAGTTTTTCGACACTTTATGCCCTTCGAGGCTGTAAAGCTTACCTGCTCCCTTTTTCAGATAGCGCGCAAAAGAGCTCATATTAAAGGTGATCCTTTGCTGAACTTCCTCATACCCCGGTAAAAACTCGTCAATCTGAACCTGATTTTTACAGCTAAAATGCAATAAATTTGCTTCCTGACGATTTTGCCTACCGCGCTTTTTCAGCAGCTTATCCACATCATCTGGTATATCTTTCTTTTTAATATGCTCCAGCCAAATGGTTTGCGTACAGACGGTTTCATCATTGACTGAGTTTTTAAATTTGTTGCGCCACTTAGGTCTACCTTTTTGTACCTTGCGCCATGCCCATTGAGTCAAATCATCTTTAAAGGTTTCTCTCAAACCATAAATGACTCCCAAAAGCGCGATAAGCGCTATCGTGATCTCTTCAAAATTTGACCTTGCATTCAGTACCAAATACATGACAAATGCCATGATCACCGCAGTCACCGCACCACGAGCAAGACGCTTTAGGTTAGCACCCAAGTTGGTCGTTTCTTTATTAAATACCACGCCATATTCTATGAGCCTTTCCAATAAGCGCATCTTGTTAGTGATTCGATTTGGGTCGTCCAACGTCACTTGTGAGTTATAGCTTTGCTTTTCTCGATAAAGATTTTCTTGTTTGCAAAAGTCTATTACCTCGCCCCGCTCTTTACTAAAATCACTTGATTTAGGGCCGCGAGCTAACAACTTTAAAAAAGCTTGCTCTGTGTGCCAACTTAAATAATTATCAGCATTTTGAAAGTAAGATTTAAGCCTGTTATCCGGTGGCGTGTAACGTCTTAACTTCACCAAGAGCTTCGCACTTTGTTCAACTAGTTCGATAGCTGCGGGATAAAACTCTTCTGCTTGCTTAAGCTTTAAAGTCTGCTTTACATCAGCATCTAGCGCAATGCGAATTTGATAGCAAAATAGATTGAGGTTGACCCGATAATCGCTTTTTTGCCCCTTACTTTGGCTAATAAAACGACTTCGAACAAGTGGAAGATGTAATTGCTCAGAATAGTAGGCACTATGACACTTGATATTGGCATTGAAGTAATCGACTTCATTTAGCGTGTTCGCATTGATCCCCATGTCAATTGGAATGGAAAAATATAGATCAAGCTGGTTTGTCTCTTTTGGCAGGAGCTGATAGTTGATTTTAAATGATAGGCTTTCGTCTTGGCTTAGTTTTGCTTTGCTCACTCGAATAATTTCCCTCCTATTTATAACACCGAGTAAGTATAACACAAATCCTTTTCTTACATTGGTTTAAGCTACTAAAAACTCAAGTATCAAGACAAAATTTCATTATGAATAGATTGCCAATATAAGGATAATAAAGTTTTTGATTAATAGGAATTAACATGTCAGACATACAAAATGAGACACTTGAAAAGTTTATTGAGCGCGTAACACATCAAGGAGAATCAGTTGAATTTGAACACACCATCCAAGTCATAGATAAGTTATATGAATTCACACCTTGCGAATTTAAAAATGGCGAGCAAAATAATGAAGCAGGTACAAATTTGGGGTCATGTAAAATTCTCGCTTTTGCAAAACAACATGAATTATCAGAGCAAGCCACCCTGCACTGCTTTGGGCAATACTACCGTCATGACGTACTACAACACCCAAATGGCGATGACCATGGCAATATCAGAAACTTTATTAAATATGGCTGGAACGGGGTGTCGTTCAAAGCTAGCCCTCTCAAGGCTCGAGCTTAGTTCAATAAAATAAAGATTTTCAAGCAAAAGAACTGATCGGTTTACTAGCCAATACGTAGAGTTTTAAAACTCAATTTTTGGTAGCAAAATGGATCAAGTAGATACATCTAGAATTATAGAGATGGCTTGGGAAGACAGAACCCCTTTTGAGGCTATACATAGGTTGTATGGCCTTAATGAAAAAGCCGTTATTAAATTAATGCGCGGTCAACTCAAAGCCAGTAGTTTCAGACTCTGGAGAGAGCGAGTTTCAGGTAGAAAAACCAAACATCAAAAACTACGCTCACCTGATATCAGCCGAGGTTACTGTCCGACTCAGTACAAGCACCGATAAAGCAACCTGAATAATAGACGAAGACTGTGTAGCTTAAGACCTTTACTCTATCAGTCTCCAAAAATCAGGTGATATAAATATATAGATAATGACGCGCCTACGACGCAAACACCCCAGCTAGCTAAATAAGATATTAAACTGACGACTTTTTTCAAAGTTAGAAAAAACCTAGATAGCTCACGCTATATAGAGTGACTTCGCACTTTTTAGTTTTAAGGAAAAACACCGTTTTAAACAGAACCAAATGAATGGCTTTAAAAACGGTTACACATTACTGCGATGGATTACATTGTTTGAGCTCTTGGGCTTACATTTACCATTTTACAAATCGAAAGTGTACTTACTGTGTGGTAATAGCACCACACAGTAAAAGCGACTACTGATGTTACAGAGATAAATAACCCAATGTATTCAGTTGGTCAGCACGGTATTTGAGTGGATCTTGAATCCGGCACATACCCTCTGCTCGCCACATAAATTCAAGAATACCATGTACCCCCCAATAATTACCCGCATCATTGCAAGTTGTAGGCAATAGCTTGTCTTTTAAAAGCTCAGGGGCAAAGCCAACCTGAAAAGTTTCATTGTATAGCTTAGCTTGCTCGTTTATTGCATATGATACCGCAACTGGTGTAGACCAAGACGATGATAGCAATGCCCAATCCGCAGCATACTGCATACCAAATACATCTGAAGTCATTTTCGGCGTGCTATTTTGATTAAAGAAATTAGTTCGGCCATAGCCAAAGTTTACGTACATGTCTATGTGATCATGCCCTGAAAACTCGTTACTAAAGTCTTTAAACACTATTTGCCATCCACTTTCACCTGTCGGCGATATATCTGTGTCTACATTCTCTGACGTATAAGGCTGCACACGGATACGATTAGGGTATTTAATCACATCTAGCGCATCATCTCTGCTATCAGCATTGATAACAGCCGCCTGAAAACCAAGCACCCCAGGGGCTTCAAACATTGCATCATAATATGGCTTCATAGCCAAGAGCATATTGCCTGCAGCATAGTTGGACAGATAACCTGAGCACTCATTTCTCTGCCATGCTTGCTTAACATGATAACGATTATAACCTCCAGAGAAATTAATATACTCAACACCATATTGCTCAATAACATCTTGTGTTAGAGAGTCCGCAGCAGTTTGCATGTATGACTTAAAAGTTTGACTGTCTTTATTACACACGGCTTCTTTATGCTGAAGGTAAGGTAGGAATGTTGCTGTATCAATAACAACAAATTCAGCATTCGGGTTATGTTGAGTTAAATACCCAAGTACTTTAGAGCCATGGCTAAAATGAGGCTCTTGCGTGATATGGTCTTGCGTATCACTCGGTGCGGCACTGCCATATGCAACCGCTAAATTTCTTAACCATGCAGAAGGTAAAAATGCTGGCGCTTGACTCTCAGGATCTTTAAAGGTGTCTAATTCTGTCAGTAGCTTTTGTCCAAGTTTAGAAATAGCCACTTCAGGGTCACCTTCAACAAACGTATTTGTTTGCGGATCAAATTCCAAATGCGCTTTAATGCGACTGCGGTATCTTAACACAGTATGCAAGTCCATCGCTGAATCGAGTACTAAAATTGTCTGCCTTGGATCTGTACGGTTTTGATCAAATGCACCATCACTAAACTTAACAATGCTGGTTTCACACATTGCATGAGGCGCTTCGCCTGCACACTGAATGTTTTCACTTTGGATCCAAGCGACAGTATCTTCAACATACTGATCGCTAGCAGCTTTTAACGGATGTGCCTGAGCGGACATTGCTACAGCACTTGCGACTACGCTAAGTGCGATTGATAGTTTACCCATTGTTTATTCCCTGCTTGTTAAATAGTTCTTGAACACGTGCAATTGATTCATCGATACTCGCATGTCTTACAAATACTGAACCAAATAGGTTGCCGTATATTTTGCGAATTTTTTCATGTTGCGCATCAGAATAGCCCAATTCGTCCATCACGATTTGCGGGTTCTCTAATATTTGCGACTCCTCAAACGAGTTAAGAGAAGCAAATACGAGCTCTTCTAAGTCCAAGTCTTGTCTTTTTGAAAACGCCACATCTTGATTTGCCTGTTCATTTAATTTTTCTGCAAGCTGTGCTGTCGTTTCATACAAAGGGTAAGGCTCCCCTTGCTTTGCTAATTCATCCAATATTTTTATCGAGTACACTCTCGCCAATGCTTGGTCTTCACCAAATTCAGCCATTGCGCCCTCTAAATCAACCAGCGTATTTTTTGCCAGCTCGATGACAGCTGGGTCATTCAGTAATTCTTGTATTTCCGCTTTAACAAACCCCGATGAGTTAAATTTACCTACTGAGGCTTGCATGCGATTGAAAGACACTAGCATGCGTTCTTTCGTGCTTACTTCGCCTTGTTTAGGCAGCGGGTGTAGCTGATCTATATCATCAGCAATTTTGTTGCTCAGCTGCTTTAACTCACTCACTTGTGAGATCTCAACTTTTTTTGGCTGTGTTTCCGTATTTTTTACCGTCGGTTGTGATTCATCATTTAGCCAATATGCACCTCCAAGTGCAATACCAAGCACCACCGCACCAGCGAGCGCTGACTTACCAATATTCATCCTTAAACTCCTCAAACAAATATAACACTAAAAGAACAAAGGGAAGCTAAGCTTCCCTTTGCGTACAGAGGATTACTGACGAACAATAACCTTACCTAAATCAGCAGCGAACTGGTTCTGCCAAGTTAAGTCACCAACAAACATGCCGTTAGCTACGATGATGTGGTTAGTTGTAACGTCGCCTTGAGTTTCAAAGTTATAAACGTCAAACTTAGTGTACTCACGCTCGATTGAAGCTACTTTAAGCTCAACACCTTCAGCGTTGTACATAGAGTGGCCAACTTTAACGTCTTTCGCAGCAACCATAGTACCGTCACCAATTAGCATACCGTGGTGTTGAGTTACTTTAAGCTCGTTACCATCTTCGAAAGTGAATACGTATAGAGCCGGAGTTTCAGGACCTTTAGTACGTGCTTTCATTTCGAATACTTCAGTAGACATGTTGCTAAGTGTTGCATCGTCATTAAGCGCAACTAGGCTGTCTTCAGTACCTAAGTCTTTCGCGCGAATGTCTTGGATTTTACCATCTTTAAGTACACGAATTAGTGTATCTTGCTCAAAACAACCACACTTACAAACTGCTGCGATAGCATGGCTGAACATGTCAATTACAGGGTAGAAACCATTTGCTTTACCCCAATCACCAGCGCGCTGAGTGATTTTGCCATTTTGAACAGCCCAGTCGATACGCATGTGACAAGCACTCGTGCCAATTGGTTGGTAAACACAACGGCCTGCAATACCAGCGTCTACTTCTGCACGGTTAGAGTAAGTAGCTAAATCCATAGTTGCACTAGCCTGAAAAGCTAGAAAACTCGCAAATAAGCTTACTAATAATGTGAAGACTTTCATTTATTTATTCCTTTATGTTTAAGTTTATGGTTAAAGAATTATTGATGGTTTGCTTTTAGAGTTACATTGTTGAACGCTGCATAACCATAAGCTGAGATGTACCATGTACCAGCTTTAGGGTTATTGATTACACAAGACTCATTTGATGTGTCTGGATTCTCAGATGCGCAATCACTATCAAACGCCCAAGGCTCTGCACCATGTTTGATATATAAATCAGCATCACCAGAGCCACCACTTAATGTCACTTTTAAGCTAGTAGCACCTGCTGGCACTTCATAAGTGAATGCTTTAGTCTCGTTTTTACCGCCACTGATGACTTTTTCAAAACCACCGTCATCACCGCCAGCTTCTACATAGACAAGCTTATTAGGTGAGCCTTTTACGTCACTGATTTTGTTCTCAGACGCACCGCCAGACAACGCAGCAGTTACTTGAGTCGGCGAACTGGTTGGATTTTTCTCAAGGAAAAGTGCTGCAACACCAGCTACGTGAGGAGCAGCCATTGATGTACCACTAATTGTTCTTGTCGCAGAATCCGAGCCAATCCATGCAGATTTGATTGATGAACCAGGACCAAATACATCGATACATTTACCCCAGTTTGAGAAACCAGAGCGTGCATCTGAAGATGTTGATGAAGCAACTGTAACAGCTGCAGGTGTGCTTGCAGGAGAGCGAGTACATGCATCAGAGTTTTCGTTACCTGCAGCAACAACAAATGAAATGCCTTTATTCACAGCGCTAGTCACAGCGTTATTTACCGCTTGTGATTTTCCACCGCCAAGACTCATATTTGCTACTGATGGACCGTTTGCATTATTTGCAACCCAGTCGATACCAGCAATAACACCAGCATAAGTACCTGAACCACTACAGTTAAGTACACGTACACCAACAAGTTTTACATTCTTAGCAACACCGTAAGTTGCACCACCTATTGTACCAGCTACGTGTGTACCATGACCGTTACAGTCAGCTGAATTACCATCATTATCTACAAAATCGTAACCATTAACTGAACGACCACCAAATTCATTGTGGCTATTCTGAATACCGGTATCGATTACATAAGCAGTTACACCCGTGCCTTTGTTTGGTGCTTCAAACTTTTGATCTAGAGGAAGATCTCTTTGATCAATACGGTCTAAGCCCCAAACTGGGTTGTTTTGTAGCGCAGAATAGCTAGATTTTGATTTGATAGGTGCAACTGTAACAATCGCGTTTTGCTCTACAAAATCTACATCAGGGTGAGATAATAACTTCAGTAACTGCTTAGCATCAGCATTTACCGCAACACCTGAAATACTGCTAGAATATTGACGTGTTACTTCAATGCCAATTTCAGTTGTCAGTGTGTTTGTTAATTGTGTTGTGAATTGTGCTTTTATTTCATTGTCAGCCGAAGCAACACCTTGAGGTACTTTATAAACTACGATGTAGCTATCTTCAATTGCTTGAGTACCTGGTGAATTGCTATAAAACTCTGCTGCTTGTACTGAAACAGCCGATCCCGCTAGCAAACCCATTGCTATAGGGGTGAGTTTCCATTTGTTCATAAATTATCCTTATTATGCTTGTAAGTGTTTTTATATCGAAACATCTCTCTAAGTAAGTGCGACAAAACTACAGCAAACATCAGTCATACACCCACTTACTCCTTAATGGATGCTTATTAATATTTACATATACAAATTCAAAAATAAACACCCAGTACATCAATTTACAACAATTAAATTACATTTTATTAATTTAAAAGGGAAAATTATTTGTATTTGGAACAGGAAGGAGATGCTTGAATTCTTTTTAAGCCTTCTTAAAAAGGTGAATAATATTCTGGAATATCAAGTGTAAGCTCATCAGAACTCAACTAGTTAAGTGGCTGTATATTTACTTATGCCGCATGCGAAAATTGAAATAGAAAATGCTATAAATCATATAAATACATCTTCTTAAAAAGAAAAAGTTAATGTATACTCACAAACTTAAAAAACCCTTATTTTAAACACATAATGTACAAAAACGTCCATTACAGCAGGTTACAAAAGTAATTTCTGCAACAATAAAGCAAGGATAAATGGCAAGGTATTGAAATGTGCAGATGGGTTCAAAAAAGTTTAGTGATAATAACAAAATAAAAACAATCCACTTATATATATCATTGTCGAATAATTAATTTGCCCCCGCACTTTTTCAGCACCCAGCAAAGCACAAAAAACCAAAATTAACATTGTTAACACAAAATAAACAAACATATTTAACTTTCAATCTATACCTCCATTTTACTTGCACACTTAATCGCTAACTTTATAGAGATAAAAATCGATGCTAAACATCATCTTGGTTCTTCAGTAAGCAAAGATAAAATTTAAAAGGTAAGGATCTACTCTATGCGCAAGAATTTATCAAAGTTAACCAAAATAACTGCCTCCGTGGCGTTTTCCTTAGGTTTTCATGCGTCCAGTTACGCTTGCACAGGCTTGGACAACAGCATCAATGTAACAACCAATACCATACATAATGGAATGATGACCTATCTGTCATTCACGCTAACTAATAATCAGCATACTCTTCACGCATTAGGTGGTGATAGCTTTGTTAAAATGACGTATGGCAATACCTGCGAGCTGTTCGACATCAGCAACTACAACGGTGTACAGGTCAATTTGAGTAATTATGGAAATACATATAACGGTCAAAGCCTGCATACCCACCAGCTTATCAATGGTGGAAATGGCGATGACGTCATTAGAACGGGTAACAAAGTAGACTATGTTTACTCAGGTGGCGGAAATGACCAGCTATTCACTCTTGGCGATACTGATATCGTGGATGCAGGCGACGGTATAGATTGTGCTGAAGTAGGTATGGCCGGATCTATACCTCAGCGCCCTGAAAATCATGAACTATCCAGCTGCGCTAACTTCTCGACCATTATTAATAAAACCCAAAACTGTACTAGCGGCGGCACCCTATTCACCGATTACTTTGTTAATGGTGTTTGGGGCATTCAGTCAAAGATCAACGGTGTGAGCTACACCTTTGAGCAATATGGTGAATTGGTTTTTGTTAATGCAAAGCTTGGTAACGCTTCGGCTTGCTCAACACCTAACACCTCAAATATTGACCTTATTTTTGCCAAATTGAGCAGCGGTAACGACACCTTGAATGCTTCCGCTGTCACTTACAACATGACAGTATACGGCCTAGAAGGCAAAGATAGTATCACTACAGGCAGTGGCCATGACTGGGTATTTGGTGGAAGCGACAAAGATACGATACGTGGCGGTGCTGGCAATGATTGGCTCATGGGGGACTCACGTATTGAAACAGACAAACGCGGTATTGTTTTTACCCTTCCTCTAGGTAGTAGTG
Organism: Pseudoalteromonas umbrosa; assembly: GCF_030125375.1. Taxonomy (GTDB): domain Bacteria; phylum Pseudomonadota; class Gammaproteobacteria; order Enterobacterales; family Alteromonadaceae; genus Pseudoalteromonas; species Pseudoalteromonas umbrosa. The sequence continues at coordinate 1,560,296 of NZ_JASJUU010000001.1, forward strand.
CAACTGCGCAAGATAAAGTATACGGGCAAGATGGTCATGACGTAATTTTTGGTAATGGCCATTCAGATCACCTTGAAGGTGGTAATGGTGATGATCTCGTTTTTGGTAATGCCGGTGATAAAGATCGCCTACATGGTAACAGTGGCGATGATATCTTAGTGGACTCTGGTGGTAACAAGTGGAAAAAACGCGCAAAGTTATGGGGCGGAAGCGGTAACGACATCGTATTATGTGAGGATGGAGACTGCGAGCTATTTGGTGGTGGTAGCGCAGACTTTGTAGCAAGTTTCTCTCAATATAACCATGACATTGGATTATATGGTGGCGATGGTGGAGATACACTTTACAACCGTGGCGATCAATACCCAGAAGGCTCCGGAGGCGGTGGTAACGATCGATGCCATGGACCATGTAAGCTTATAAAATCATCAGGCACAGGGATTGGTGGAGACAATATAGAAGCTGCGGTCTATTACGCTGCTGGTGTCATGACCGCTGTATATGAGGGCGCGATTGATATGCGCAGCTTCAGTGGCAATCACAGTGATTTTAGTAAGCGTATTGCCGATTTGGTTGACCAAGCAGCACTCGATTACTGGCAAAATAATCGTCACCAGTCAATTTATGTCATTGAAGGTAGGAAGTAACTAACAGCCTTAACTTGGTAGCTACCTTTGCGCTACCAAGTTAGTGTAAAAGAAATAACAATTAACGGTAATTTACGTCACCGCTTCTAAATAAATTAAGTTCTCCATAGCTTCTTCATTAGTACTACCGCATGTTTCCCTGTCGGCTTTAAAGTCACTACATACTTGGGGGCGCTCTGGCTCACCAAAGATAGAACATAAGTTATTGTCGTTTAAGTACTCACAACGAATATTAGCAGCCTTTCCCAAAGAGCTAATACTTGGTGCTATACAGCATGCACCACAGCCTAATCTACAGTCCATAATAAGCACCTATTCAATTCAAAAGCGCCATTATACGCGTTGTACTGCCATCTGTATGTAATCTACACAAGAAATATACAGTTTTTAGCAATTGTAAAAATGTAACAGGGTACGCAATGCTTTGTTACATATTGAGCTGATATCAAAACACCTTGAAATATCTATTGGCGTATTATTGATGGTAATTGATACGAACTTGATTAGTACAAGCGTATCCAAATTGTCAATTCAGGAAGGAATTAACATCGTGGCTAGTAAAAAACAAATTATATTACCGGGTGTCGTCTTACTTGGCGGTATCGCAAGTGCAATCGCATTTGCGTCGATGAAAACGCCACCCGCTGAAAAAGAAAAAAAAATCATACACCCATTAGTTGAAGTAGCGCCTGTGCAGGTTACGCCTCTAGAAATGTCTGTAAGTTCTTACGGCATCGTAAAACCTAAGTACAGTACCAAATTGGTCGCGCAGGTAAGCGGCCAAATTATTGATCTCTCTGAGCAGTTTGTTAAAGGCGGGTTTGTTAAAAAAGGCGATGTATTGGCTCGTATAGATCCTAACGATTACGAAGCAGCATTAATTGATGCCGAAGCAACTCTTGCTCAAGCTAGCTCTGCTTTAGAAATTGAACAAGCACAAGCACATGTTGCGAAGACAGAATGGGAGCGTATCAAAAGCAATGCTAACTCAACGATCCCTTCAGAACTATATTTAAGAAAACCACAACTTGCAGAGAAACTTGCCAGGTACAAAGCCGCACAAGCAAGTGTAAAACGTGCGAAAAGAAACTTAGAGCGCACATATATCAAGGCACCATATGATGCAATTATCGAAAGTCGCGCACTCAGTTTGGGCAGTGTCGTTAACCTTGGTAGCTCCGTAGGCGTGCTAAATGCTATCTCAGTAGCAGAGGTCCGTTTGCCCGTTACAGATAGCGATCTACAACATCTGAAAGACAACGGAATCAACGCCAGCGTTACCTTAATGGCGAAAGTCGCCGGCCAAGATGTTGCTTGGCAAGGTAAAATTGTCCGTAGCGAAGGCGTTGTTGATAACCGCAGTCGTATGACTTATTTAGTAGCGCAAGTTGAGCGCCCCTATGATAACAGCCAAGCTCCACTGCGCTTTGGTGCCTATTTAAACGCTCAAATTAAAGGCAAATTATTAAACAATGCAGTAGAGATCCCACACCATCTTGTGCGTGATGGCAAAGTAGCCATCTTAAACAAAGATCGCACACTCTCATTTAGAACTTTAAATGTTGTCAGGGAGTATGATGGCCTAGTAGTTGCCAATCAAGGTCTGGAATCAGGGCAGAAACTAATTACCACCTCTTTAGAATTCCCAACCGAAGGCATGCAACTGCGCTTAGATGATGGCCAAGCTGCGACACCTTCTAATGCACTTGCATTAAAAGAGGAGTAACCGCATATGGACAGCCAAGAAAAAGGCATTATTGCATGGTTTGCACGCAATCCAGTCGCAGCAAACTTACTGATGATTTTTATTCTCGTCGGCGGCTTGCTCACAGCATTTACAATGCAAAAGCAATTATTCCCACAAAACACTAACTATTGGTTAAGCATCCAAGCCATCTACCCAGGCGCTGCACCTCAAGAAGTCGAAGAAGGGATCACAATCAAAGTAGAAGAATCAATGGAAGGCCTTGAAGGCATAAAGAGATTGATAACCTACTCTAACAGAGGCTACTCACAAACTTGGATTGAAGTCGATCATCAATACGACCCAAAAGATGTATTGGATGAAGTCAAAATGCAGGTTGACTCTATTTCAACCTTCCCGGCTGACATGGAGCGTCCTGTCATTCGTAATGAAAAGAATGAACAGGAAGTCATGCTGCTTACATTAAATGGAGATATGAGCTTTGAAGAACTTAAGCACCTCGGTAACAATTTGCATGACGAAATGCTAGCTTTACCAGGTGTAAACCTAGTTACTTTCAACGGTGGCCTTAATTATGAAATTGGTATTGAAGTTAGCCCAGATAAACTGCGTGAGTATGGTTTAACATTCAGAAATATCGCGGATGCAGTACGTAACTACTCTGCCAATATGTCAGCAGGACAAATCCGCTCTGACAATGGCTACATTTCAATGCGAGTTGAAAACCAAGCTTATCGCGGTCATGATTTTGAACAACTTCCTTTGATCACATTGGAAGATGGTGCTCAAATTCGGTTAGGTGATGTTGCCACTATCTCTGATGGCTTTGAAGAAGGTCTGATGTACTCACTCTATAACGGTAGAAACTCGCTGATCTATGAAGTTCGTGCGTCGAAAGATCAAGATATCACCAATGTTGCAGGGATCATAAAAAATTACTTAAATGAGAAAGAAGGTCAATTACCACAGGGCGTGAAACTAGAACCATTTTTAGATTTCACCTATTACCTTGAAGGCCGCCTCAATATGATGATTGAAAACATGGTCATCGGTGGCGTACTCGTTATGCTAATGCTGGCATTGTTTTTGAGGATTAGGTTGGCATTTTGGGTCATGATGGGTTTACCAGTGTCGTTTTTAGGCGCATTTTTACTCATGCCAGCTGGCTCTATTGACATCACCATTAATCTGGCCTCTTTATTTGCCTTTATATTAGTACTCGGTATTGTGGTAGATGATGCCATTGTGGTCGGCGAATCAGCACATGCTGAAATCGAAAAACACGGTCACAGTTTAGATAATGTGGTACGTGGTGTAAAACGAGTTGCAGTCCCTGCGACATTTGGTGTCCTCACCACCATTGCCGCGTTTTTCCCACAAACGTTATCTACCGGCCCAGAAGCGGCATTTTCCAAAGCCATTGGTGGTGTTATCATTCTTTGCTTAATTTTCTCTTTGATTGAATCAAAGCTTATCTTGCCCGCGCACCTTGCGGCAATGAAAGACAAGCCAAGCAACCCTAACAACCCATTCCACCGCTTGCGTGAAGCATTAGACAACGGTCTAAAAAACTTCATTGAAAACACTTATAGACCTTCAATTGAAAAATGCATTCATTATCGCTATACGGTGATCGTTGGCTTTATTTGTATTCTTATTGTCAGCGCAGGGCTATTTGCAGGCGGATTTATTAAGTTTGTTGCTAACCCTAAAATCCCTCATGATTTTCCGAGCATTCAAGTTGAAATGAACTTGTCTGCTTCGGAGTCGGCAACACTTGAAACCATTAAAAAACTCGAAACTATGCTTAATAAAGTCGAGCAGCAAATTGAGCAAGACTACGATCAAGTTATGGTGAAAAACTTCGCCATCAATATGAACGGCAGAACCAACGCGACTATCCGTGCTGTGCTGGTTGAGCCTCATTTACGCCCTATTGATACTTTTGAATTAAGTGCAATGTGGCGCGAAAATATGCCTCCGCTACCAGGTGTAAAAACTTTAAATATTCAAGACAGTATTTCTGACGGCGGGCGTGACGATGGAGATATCAGCTTCCGACTTGAAGGCAAAGACAAAGACACACTAAAAGAAGTGGCGCAGAGATTAAAAGATAAGCTCAGAACCATTGAAGGCGTTGGTGATGTTAACGACTCTATGCAATCTGCGACAGATGAAATCCAATTGGAGCTAAAACCACTTGCTTACAGCATGGGGCTTACGCTTGCTGACATTGCTTCGCAAGTAAACTTCAGTTACTACGGCATTGAAGCTCAGCGGATCTTAAGAAATGGTGAAGAAATAAAAGTCATGATCCGTTACCCTGAAGCGCAGCGAGATGCCATCAGTGATATTCAAGACGTACGTATTATCTCACCTGCCGGTGCTGAGATACCTTTAATTGAAGTGGCTAACATTAAGCAAGTAGAAGGTGTAAGCCGTATACGTCGTGAAAACTCCAAGCGTACTGTGAATGTTTGGGCATCCATAGATACTGACAAAGCAGAACCGTTTAAAATTGCAGAACAGATCAGTGAAGAATACCTACCTAGTCTATTAGAGAGTTATCCTGGGGTTTCAAGTAGTATTGCAGGTCGTATCCAAGAAGAAATGGACAGCGTTGCAGAGCAATTTAGAGACTTCGCAATCTCTATGATGATTATCTTTGCACTGCTAGCAATTCCTCTGCGCTCTTATTCACAGCCATTATTGATAATGTCGGTTATACCATTTGGTGTAGTGGGTGCCGTGTTTGGTCACCTAGTACTGGGCATGACAATGAGCGGTCTTTCTATGTTTGGTATTATTGCAGTAGCAGGTGTTGTTGTGAATGACTCACTGGTAATGGTCGATTTTGTCAATAAAGCCCGAGAACAAGGTATGAATATAAAAGAAGCTGTTGTTGAGGCCGGTTGTCGCCGCTTCAGAGCCATCCTTTTGACTTCTCTAACAACATTTATTGGTCTTGTGCCCATTATTATGGAAACCAGTTTACAAGCACAGATTGTCATCCCAATGGCAGTGTCTCTCGCGTTTGGTGTATTGTTTGCAACCGTCATAACTTTACTCCTAATCCCTTGTCAGTACGTAATGCTTGAAGATATTAAGCAAATAACCCGAAAAGTACTGCGTAAAAAGAGTACCACACACTCTCAAGTGCATTCCAATATCAACTAACGCAACAATTCCCTTCCTCAACAAGGCCCAGCATAATGCTGGGCTTCTACACTTATTTACAAAACCCACACACTTACCAACCAGAACGTTCAGTTTTCATTCAATAACTTAAACTTATCTTGTTTATTGTTAATTTTACGATAGTATTACCCAAAAAACAAACAGCATATATTAAGGATTAAAAATGCGAAAACTTCTCATAGCTTCACTTATCGGCACTTTATCTGCGTGTGGCGGAGGTGGAGGAAATGATAATACACACAACAACAGTAATGCTTCTAGGCAGGACCAAAGTCAAACCCAGCCCGCAAATGAAAATAGCGCACCAACTGCAATTATCTCTGGTCAAGATATTGCACTTTCAGGAGAGTCTCTGACCCTCACGACACAATTCAGTGATGCTGATAATGATGAACTAAGTATCAATTGGAAGAGTTCCTTAGCTGATGTCACATTCAAACAAAACTCACTTTCTGAGACAGTTGTAACCTTCCCCCGGGTCACTGAAAAAAAGACCATTGTCATAACCTGTGAGGTGTCTGATGGCACTAACCCAACTGTAACTAAAGAACTAAACATCACTCTGCACCCCGAAACAGTTGGGGCACATATTCAAATGGCAGAAGTGTATGAATTTAAAGGTGGTAGTGATGTCAGTATTAATGTGCCGATCAAAACAGATGCAAACATAGAGACCGTAGAATGGCATATCGACGGATTTGAACCAGGCTACAAAAAGGTCAAAAACAACCTCTCTGACACACAAGGAAACTCCACTCTTAGCCTTCAACTACCAGAAGTCAGTGAGGTCTCTGAGTTCTACATCACTGTCAATGTCAAAACTGATAAAGCCACACACCAACAAACAGCTCGAGTCAAAGTTTCTCCTGCTGACGGCCCTTCTTTGACAGTCTCTTTACCACAAGGTTTATCAGTCTCTTCAACAGCGCATCTAAGCATAGTACCGACTATTGCTCATTCTGATGATATTATTTCATACGAGTGGAGCTGGTCTCCTGCTCCCCAACCAACTGAACCATCATCAAATAGTAGTATCTATCAATTTTATGCACCCATTGTAGAGCAAGAAAGCGATTTTACGGTGTCTTTGAAAGTAGAAATGAAAGGAGATATTTCAAAGACTGCAACCACATTAGTGAAAGTAAAGCCTATCCCAGCCTATAATGCGTTAACGCTAACCAGTTCTCACGAAATTGCCGGAGCTGGCCAAACCGTCATAATAAAAAATGACATAGTAGATAGCCCTGACATAAAAGCTTTTTACTGGAATATTGACAACGATTTCCCAAAGAATATGTATGCTCAACAGCTCGACCAGCTGACGATCGACATACCTGATATTGAGGACCTCAAGAAATTTCATAATGTACATTATCAAGTTGAATACAACTCAGGTGTAATAAGAGAAGCAGAAATACCACTCGTTTATCTCAGCAAATCAGCAGCAAGCTCTGACATTAAATTGAAAGACAAACATCGAGAGTTTGATATTTATCCACAGACAGAAACCAAAGTTAATTACACCCTAACAAGCAGTGTTCCACTGGATAGTGTTCTGGTCACTTCAATCCTGAATACAGAAAGCTATGACAAACTTGAGTCAGAATACAATGGTGACACATTAACTATTACAGTATTAGACAATGATTTGCGCACATCTGGTACTCACTATTTCAAAGTTATTACTAAAGCAGGGTTAGCTGAAAAAGAATTTACTATTAGAGCACAAGCTTTTACCTCAGACTTGAGAGTATATTCCGGTGTTGACGAAACTTTCATAGCGGGTAGAGAGCTTCCTGTATTTGGCCAAGTGATTCATAGACATAACCAAGCAGAAAATTATGCGACTGAGTGGAGCGCCGAAGATAGATATCACATATTTGACAACACACAAACACTCACTACAAAAGCAGTATTAATTGATGCACTTCAGCCTAGTAGTGGCAAGGTTAATCTAAAGCTATCAAGTGAAGACGACAATCAAAATGAAATTGGCAGCGACCTCTCTATTACTTTAGCCGAATTTCTTCGCGTCGAGGGAGAAGGTTATAGCTGTAGTGTGAACCAATCCGAAATAACTCACTGCTCTAAAAAGAATAGCTTCGACAGGCTGTCCTTTACAACACAACCCGAGCAATTAAAGCAAGTTGTAACACGAGGTGATTACGCATGCTTACTAGGTTATGACGGTAAAGTTTACTGTGCAGGCAACCAAGAAAACCCAGTCCAGATGATACCAGACCTTGCCAGCGTTGCTAAGCTTAACGCTGTTAACAGCGATACAATATGCGCACAATTCTACGATGCAACTTGGGACTGCTGGGGTGAAAAAGCCACAGAGACTGAAGAGATCATCAATCTATCTGGGCAAGTTCATCAAATTCTTGGGAAAGATGATCAAACCTGCATTATTAGAAATGGTCTAGTCCAGTGCTACCAAGATGGGCAAGAAATTTTTAGTACTGAGGGTAAATTTATATCCAGTATGAAAATAAAAAATGAGCAAATTTGCTATCGTCGCAAAGGCTCTACTTTGGATATTTGTCCGTTAGATAACTAGAGTGATATTGGCCTTTCTAAACCACAATAGAAGGGCCTCACTAATAACTCACTAATATTAAAAGCAAGTCCTTTATATTAAAAATAGATTATAAACTAGGCTAATTTAACTAGTCACCTTTACAAATGCAAAGAATAAAGACACACTAGAGTCAGTGTCTCGTTATTCTCTCGTATTATGAAATTATCTGCTCTATTTATCGTTGTGATTACGTTTTTTTTGACAGCCTGTAACAATGAAGAGGCTGGTCGAGGTGACAAAGATACACCGGGCTATACCGCTACCATGTATTTTGAGGCACTTTATAATAAAAAAGATATGAAAGCGGCACTAAACCTTGCCACACCGAGGCTTGCTAGGATCATGCGCTCATACGGCACGCCCTCTCAATTCACTCGAAATCTTGTCAACATGCAATTCGATCACGTCACAATAGAGCTAGATATGACCAATAAAAGCTTGCGTGAACAATATGGGAAAAACGCCAAAGTGAACCTCATATTCACTGGGCAATTACATGGTAATCAGGTAGATGATATGCGTAGCGTGCAAATGGTCAAACGCAAGGGTAGCTGGTACGTAGATAAAATTAACCCAGACCCTTACGCTAGATAAAATAATTATGAAGCGTTCGAGACATCAACGCTGAGCGCTTCATCACATAACTGCAACCACTCCTCTAATAATTGCTTGTCCCCTTCAGAAATTACACCAGCTTCACACGCTGCAACCAATTGCTCAGTCATTGATTTATCGTATAATTTTACAGCCTGCTTTTTTTGCCACCTTAAAACGTCGTGATACGCTGAAGTTACTTTTTTTGACAGGCTAAGCGCCGACTCCAGTTTTTCTAACCCTGGCATATTTTGACTGGGGCATAATGCGCTGATCCGCATCCGCGTAGTGTGGTTTTCATATATACTCGCACACAACGCTTTCACTTGCTCATCAGACACCTCACGAGAACGAGTACCAAAGGGGAAAAATACGCGTTTTGCGATACTGCGAATCCCTCTCGGCAAAAAGTTCTCGATGAAGCTTTTCATCGCACTGCTGTAACTTGATAAATGGTAAGACATCGCAATGTGAAGTAGCGGTAAATCACCACATTGATGCCCATCATCTTCATACTTTTTCAATACACATGATGCCAAATATAAATGACTTAGCATGTCCCCTAAGCGAGCAGACTGCATTTCGCGATACTTGAGCTTTCCACCAAGCCTCAACATGGCGATATCACTTAACGATGACAACACTTGGCTATACCAAGTCAATTTTTGATAGTACCTTGCCACATCACCACTTACAGGGCTACGTACAAAGCGCCCCACAGTTAGACCGTTTAATAGAGCTTTCAATGCATTTTTACCAGAGTGTACTATATGCTCGACAAGTAATTTATCGAACACCTTCAACCCCTGCTCTGGATCTGCCATCTGCGCAGCTTCCATCTCTTGTAAAATATAAGGATGGCAGCGACTTGCGCCTTGTCCAAATATCATTAAATTCCGTGTGAGTATATTGGCACCTTCTACTGTGATACTAATTGGCATGCCAGCATAGTGATTAGCTAGGTAGTTTAGAGAACCTTTTTGTATCGCTTTACCACCGTGAATATCCATCGCATCATTAATGACCATCCTCGCTTGCTCAGTTAAATGATATTTAGCTATGGCCGTTATTACTGATGGCTTTTTCTTCAAATCAACTGCCAAAGCCGTGTTTTCTCTAACTGCTTCAATACTGTATGTTAACCCATAAATTCGGGCAGCTGCACTTTGTACTCCCTCAAACTGCCCAATCGGTTGCTTAAATTGATAGCGTAACTGACTGTAAGCAGAAGTCGATTTTGCACATAACTGTGCAGTACCTGCGCTCAAAGCAGGTAATGAAATACCTCGCCCAGCACTTAGGCAAGAAACGAGCATTCTCCACCCTTTCCCTACGCCACTCTCTCCACCAATGACCCAATCAAGTGGGATAAATACTTCCTTTCCAGAAGTTGTACCATTCATAAACGCCAAGCCCATTGGATCATGACGTTCTCCTTGTTTAACCCCTTCATGTGCGGTTGGGATAAGCGCACAGGTAATACCACGTTCAACTTCATCGCCTAGCAGTTTATCTGGGTCGTATACCTTAAACGCCAAGCCCAGTACATCAGCCACAGGGGCAAGCGTGATATAGCGCTTCGACCAAGTCACTTTTAAACCCAATACTTCTTGGCCTTCATACTCTTGGCGACACACTGTGGCGTGATCTGTGATCCCACCGGCATCGGAACCTGCATGCAACGACGTCAATGCAAAACACGGCAATACTTCACCACTGGCCAGTTTTGGTAACCACTGTTCCTGCTGTGCATGTGTGCCAAAGTGCAGTAGTAGTTCCGCAGGACCTAAGCTATTTGGCACCATCACTGTCACAGCAGTAGACAAACTGCGCGTTGCAATCGTAGACACAATGACAGAATTAGCCTGTGCGCTAAACTCCTTGCCGCCAAAGCTTTTGGGAATAATCATTGAGAAAAAGCCTTTTTCCCGCAGGAATTGCCAAGTGTCTTTAGACAAATCACCGCGTGCCGTTATCTCAGTCTCATCAAGCATCATCATTAATTCAGCTAACTCATTATTTACAAACGCTTGTTCTTCATCTGATAAACGAGGCTTTCCAGATTTGAGCCACATCCCCCAATCTGGCTTACCACTAAATAAACTGGCGTCCCACCACGTGTCCCCCGCTTTCATTGCTTCTTTTTCAGTGTCAGAAAGTTCAGGCAAAGCGCGTTTAAAGTAATTAAATGTCGGTTTTGAAATCCATTTTAGGCGTATATCTTTGACCGAAAATATAACCCAAACTGCAATAATTAATAATAAAATTAGCCACATGAGCGTTGTTCCCCAACTAAGTATCAAAGTAAGTATGGATGAAAAACACACTAACTCAATAATTCACTCACTTTGTTGATCTTGGAAGAGTATTAATGAATTCCTTTAATGTTTTACCTCCGAGTTTGGCGTCAGATAATTGAGCACATTAACAGACACTGCTATCATCACCGCTCTCTATAACAAAAAGTGAAAACAAAATGTCAGCAAAATTTAAACTCAGCCTAAGCGCAATCTTTGTCGCTGGGGCACTCTCACTGAGTGGCTGTAATTCAACAACAACGACTGAAAAACTAACTGAAAAAGACGCTGAGGTATTTCTAGCAGAAGCCGAAAAGCAACTACAAGATTTATCCGTCAGAAGTAGCAGAGCATCATGGATTTACGCTAACTTTATTACTGAGGATACCGCCGCACTGTCTGCAGAAGTTGGCAGAGAATACACAGCAGCACTGGTTGCGCTTGCCAACGAAGCCGCCAAATTTGATGACCTAGAGTTAAATTACGATAACCGTCGAAAGCTTGATAAATTGAAGCTGAATTTAACACTTCCAGCACCAAAAGATCCGCAAAAAACAGCGGAGCTTGCAAAGCTATCTGCTGAGCTTGATGGTCTCTATGGTAAAGGTAAGTACTGTAAAAATGGTACTTGCATGAGCCTTGGTGACATGACTGCTAAAATGGCCACCAGTCGAAATTACGAAGAGCTGCTAGATATTTGGCAAGGCTGGCGCGAGGTATCCAAGCCAATGCGACCACTTTATACGGATCTTGTGTCATTGGCCAACGAAGGTGCTAATGAGTTAGGTTATGTTGACACTGGTGCAATGTGGCGAAGTAAATACGACATGCCAGCAGATGATTTTGCAAAAGAGCTCGACCGTATTTGGGGCCAAGTTAAGCCACTTTATAACTCACTACATTGCCATGTACGCGCGAAGCTTGGCGAAAAGTACGGTGAAGACAAAGTACCACAAGACCAGCCGATCCCTGCGCACCTGTTAGGTAACATGTGGGCACAGACTTGGGGTAACGTCTATGACCTAGTCGCCCCAGAAAATGCCGACCCTGGTTATGACTTGACCAAACTACTTGTAGAGAACGACTACGATGCGATTAAGATGACCAAAGGCGCTGAGAAATTCTTTACTTCTATGGGCTTTGAACCATTACCAGAGACTTTTTGGACACGTTCATTATTCTTAAAGCCACAAGACCGTGATGTTCAATGCCACGCATCTGCATGGAACTTAGACAACAAAGATGACCTGCGCATCAAAATGTGTATTCAGCAAACCGGTGAAGAGTTCTCCGTTATTCACCATGAGTTAGGTCATAACTTCTATCAGCGCGCTTACAACAAGCTACCTCTTTACTATCAAGAAAGTGCCAATGATGGTTTCCACGAAGCCATTGGTGATACCATCGCGCTTTCGGTTACACCAGGCTACTTGAAAGAAATCGGTCTACTTGAACAAGTACCTGATGAGTCTAAAGATATCGGCCTATTAATGAAAATGGCGATGGATAAAGTCGCGTTTATTCCATTTGGTCTGCTAGTCGACCAGTGGCGCTGGAAAGTATACTCAGGTGAAATCAGCCCAGAGCAATACAACCAAGCTTGGTGGGAACTACGTGAAAAATATCAAGGTGTAAAAGCACCTGTAACACGTACCGAGAACGACTTTGACCCAGGTGCAAAATATCACGTTCCGGGCAATGTTCCTTACACTCGCTACTTCTTAGCACATATCTTGCAGTTTGAATTCCACAAGTCACTGTGTGAAATTGCCGGTAGTAAAGAAGCTATCCACCGCTGCTCTGTTTACAACTCAAAAGAAGCTGGTGAGCGTTTGAATACCATGCTTGAAATGGGTAGCAGCCGACCTTGGCAAGAAGCCCTAGAAACGGTAACAGGTAACCAACAAATGGATGCGACTGCAATTCTGGACTACTTTGCGCCATTACAAGCGTACCTTGACGAACAAAACAAAGGCCGTCAGTGTGGTTGGTAATAATTAATTAAAATTCAATAGCGCAGCGCCTAGCTGCGCTATTTGTTTCAAGCGCCATATTCTGCAACACTTTTTTGCTTCCTCCTCTCAACAATTCAAGCTAATGTATTGATCTGAATGAGGAGACCTTATGAATTTTCAACGCACTTGGCTATTTGGCCAATTTGAACTCACACGTTTATTTGCAACCAAACGCGGCTGGCTCGCCATTGCTGCATTTTTTCTTGTCTGGCTTATGGTTTTGCGTTACCCCATCTACAATGCAGTCCCTTTCATTAGCAGCTATGAGTTTTCAGACATTGTCGGGCAAGTCGCTGGCACTGTCGGACTGTCTGCTTTGATATCTTGGCCGGAAGCAGAACTTGCAATGTTTTGGCTGATTGGTCTATTTACCTTTCCTATGTTCACAGTATTTGTCACAGCAGACCAAACCGTCGAAGATAGAAATAGAGGTACTTTAAGGTTTTTAACCATGCGCAGCACACGGCTAGAAATATTACTTGGTAGATTTGCAGGACAAGTGATGATCTTGGCGTCACTTATCGCTCTTGTCACCGTTGCAACGCTTGCCATGATGCTTTATCGAGATGCCAGTTTGATTGCATCCGCTTTGCCTAAATCAATCGCGATTTGGGGCAAGCTACTGCTCACCTGCTTACCTTTTATCGCGCTGATGAGCTTACTAAATCTAGTCACTAACTCAGCAAGAATGAGTATCGTTTTTTCCATTTTATTTTTTACTATTGTTGCCTCTGTGATCAGTTATCTCGGTGCACAGTACCCAATGCTTGATTGGTTAAATTATCTTATACCTGGGCATCAAGTTACAGAGCTAACCGGTTGGCGAAATACCCCTGTATTTGCTTATCTACTTCCAGCATGCCAAACACTGGTGTTGCTTGGCACTGGACATATTTTATTAAAAGGAAGAGATTTATGAGTACAGTGATTGAAGTAACCTCTTTGAGTAAAACGTTTGGTACTAAACAAGCACTAAACAATGTTACGTTTACAATAAACAAAGGCAGTACAGTGGCGTTAGTTGGTCCAAACGGAGCAGGCAAAACAACTTTGTTCAGCATTATTTGCGGATACTTGAAGCCAACTAACGGGTCAATTAGTGTACTTGGTCACAACCCCGGTGATGCTAATTTATTTGGCAAAATCTCCGCACTGCCTCAAGATGCGCAACTTGATCCCAAATTTTCAGTCGCAAAGCAGCTGAGCTTCTTTGCTCAGTTACAAGGCATGTCGCGTAAGGCGGCCGAAGCAGACACACAGCGCGTGTTAGAACTAGTCGACTTAGCCCATGTTGCCAACTCAAAAACGGGCGAGCTATCTCACGGCATGCGAAAGCGCGTGTGTATTGCACAGGCATTGCTAGGCAGTCCGCAAATTGTATTGCTCGACGAAGCTACTGCCGGATTGGATCCGAAAAACGCCAAAGCAATTCGCAACCTCATTGCATCTTTGCAAGGTGATATGACGTTCATTTTAAGCTCACACGACCTCAGTGAGCTCGAGCGTCTCTGTGATACCGTGCTTTATTTAGAACAAGGACAACTCTCAAGCCATCAAAGTGATCTTTACCAAAGTGAACAAGGCAGCTTTGTTACTTTGCAAATGCTCAATCTTGACACCCCAATGAAAGACAAGATAGCTGAGCTGAGTGGTGTTAAAAATATCAAACAAACCCAATCTGATGAGCTTGTTATTGAATATGCCAAGCAAGATGAGCCGTTTGATTTATCTTTACTCACCCTGATCCATGAAAACAGTTGGACTTACAAGCAACTGGTCAACGGCAGAACGCTTGAAAACCAGTTATTTGTTGATTAACGACATTATATAACTTGTTACGGACCATGCTGTGTGTATTTGCTTACAAACGAGGCAAAAGTGAAAACACTCAGGCTGGTCCGTCATGCAAAATCAAGCTGGAAAGACTCATCTATTGATGACTTTGATAGACCAGTCAAACCTGCGAGCAAATAAACTGGCAACGACACATGGGGCTATTGCCAGATACACAAATCATGACAAGCCCAGCAACACGCGCAATGGACATAGCCAAAATTTTACACCGCGGCTTCGCGCCCAAAAATTATTTTCTAGAAGGCAGTGTACTTTGTACCTTCGACCCGCAATCACAGCCGTGGCAAACCTCTTGGCGTTCCTAACCTCAATAATCTTGTGACGTGCGGATATGTTGAATTGAGTCTCAATTCGCGCAGTTGGTAACAGGGCACTACTAAAAAGTTAAATATATTAGACGCTTATTTCTAGATTAAGACTTGACCACCCTCTTTTAGGAACTAATATCAGTGAATAAACAATACGACAAGGAAAACCATGCAGTTTATTCAATTAAGCAGCCAAAGCGCAGGACTTGCAGCGCTATTTAATGAAATTGATACGTTAATGAATAGCCTCTACCCCGCAGAGGCCAACGATCTAATACCAATCGAAGAAGTGGATAACCCCAATACTTATCTCATCGGTCACTATGAACAAAAAGAGCTCGTCGCGTGCGGCAGCTACGTTGTTAAACAAGATCAATCAAAATACGCGGAGCTAAAACGCATCTATGTCAAACCATCTCAGCGTGGCAAGGGCATGGCGAAAGCGATCATACAACACCTACTTTCGCAAGCTAAAGCAACTGGGCTAAAACAAATCAAGCTAGAAACAGGCGATCAACAACATGCAGCAATTAAGCTATATGAGGCATTTGGATTCGAATTCTGCGATGCGTTTGGGCAATATCGTCAAGAACCCTCTTCTGTATTCATGCAGCTTTCACTCGAAGGATAATTACATAACTCAAAATACTTGCTATTAGCTGATGCACTATATTTAATACACCATCACGACAATGAATAAAGTCTAAATAAACAATGAAAACAGCAATTGTCCTCGGCGCAACAGGTCTTATTGGTAAAAACCTTGTGCAACAACTTGCAGAACACCCCTCAGTGAGTCACGTTACTGCTGTTACACGGCGACCTGTTAATTATCAATCGCCTAAGATCACAAACCAAGTAGTGGACTTTGATAACCTGAGTCAATTCGACCATATATTTCGAGGTGATATGCTGTTCTCTTGTTTAGGCACGACCAAAAGACAAGCAGGCTCGATTGCAAAGCAAAGAACCGTCGACTTAGACTATCAGCTTCAAGTTGCTCAACTTGCTGCCCAAAACCAGATAAAGCATTATTTTTTGGTCTCTTCCAGTGGTGCCAATGCAAATAGCCTCAGTCCATACCTTCAAATGAAAGGTGAACTTGAACAACATGTGAAACTGCTGCATTTTGACACGGTCAACATCTTCCAACCTTCATTACTGGTTGGGCAAAGAGCAGATACACGCATAGCGGAAACCCTCGGAAATTACCTGTTACCGACTATCTGTAAACTGCCTTGGCTGAAAAAGTACCGTCCAATCTCTGGGCAGCAAGTTGCGCAGAAAATGGTATCAGTGGCGATGGCAGAGCACAAAGAAACTCAAACCTATGCACTGGATGTATTATTCGATTACTAGCCAGATTTTTATAACAGAAATTCGAGGGAATGAATTGTTGACCCAAGATCACAAAGTCTGGATTAAATTCGTTTGACATATGCGCTGAGATACAACTTTATTTAAACTCAATTACGGCCAGCCTGCGTGGCGTAGCCCGCGCATTCACACTGGAGCTCAACACCTTGAACACGTACCCGCCATTTAAGCTTGGTGTCCGACTTTTTAGTATCAGCTTCAAATTTATGGGTTAGATTACGAGAACAGGCTGACTGCTCCTCTGCAGACGCTTGGGATTTTGAAATAGACAATGGATACCCCAATTCGACACACGCGCCCATTACGAATTTTTGCTCATCATGCATCACATTGTAAATGCCATTCGATATACTGGACTTTGGCACACTCTGTACTTCGCTCCCAGTGCTTTGCGAGCTCTGATTGCCCTCACATCCAGCCAGTATAAAAGTAGCTACGATTAGGGTAGACCCAGTTAATACATTCAGTCTGTCCTTGATTAGCATATTAAATTCTCTCATTTTAGAACTGCGTGACTTAGATATTATTGTAGAACCCTCGCACTGTTGTGCCGTTAAATTTCTTCATCTGCTGTGATATTTCCTTTAAAAGGGACTTATTAACATGCAAATCATTGGTTTCACTCCTTCTTAACCTTGCTGTATACTAGTCCCCAATCCCTCGTCAAGAATGCAAAAGAAGATCAATTTCCGAGAACAGCATGACCAATAACGCTTCAAATACCGCCCTTATACAAGAACTCAAGTCTATCGTTGGTAACAGCTTTGTACTAACTGATAACACTAAAAAGCAGCCATACACCAAAGGATTTCGTTTTGGTTCAGGCGAAGCATTAGCAGTGGTGAGACCCGCTACATTATTGGAAATTTGGCAAGCACTCAAAGCCTGTGTTGCCGCTGACGTCATTGTTATCATGCAGGCTGCTAATACTGGTCTAACAGGCGGCTCTACGCCAGATGGCAAAGATTATGATCGCCCTATTGTCATCATCAGCACTATGCGCATTGATAGTATCCAGCTTATCGACAATGCCAAACAAATCGTTGGCCTAGCAGGTAGCACGTTATTTGGTCTAGAAGACACATTAGCACCACATGGTCGTGAACCGCATTCTGTGATCGGCTCATCATGCATTGGCGCATCCATTGTTGGCGGGATTTGTAACAACTCAGGTGGCGCATTAGTGCAAAGAGGACCAGCATACACAGAGCTGTCCTTATTCGCACAAATAGATGACCAAGGAAACTTATCACTGGTTAATAATCTCGGTATAAACCTTGGGAATACGCCCGAAGAAATCCTGACTAATTTGCAAGAACAAAATTACACAGATGCCGATGTGCAATTCCCAGAGCTGCGCGCATCCGATGATGAATACCATGAGCGTGTAAGAGATGTGGATGCCGATACGCCCTCGAGATTCAATAATGATGGGCGTCGTCTTTATGAATCTTCAGGCTGCGCTGGTAAGCTTGCTGTTTTTGCAGTGAGATTAGATACTTACCCTGTTCCTGATAAGCATCAAGTATTTTATGTGGGCACAAATGACCCTGGCGTTTTAGCGCAAATACGCCGTGACATTTTATCTAAGTTTGACAACTTACCGGTATCAGGGGAATACCTGCATAGAGATTGTTATGATGCCTCTAAGAAGTACGGTAAAGATACCTTTTTGGTAATCGACAAACTCGGCTCTAAATACATTCCAAAAATGTTTGGGATCAAACGCACAGTGGATCGCATTGCTGATAACTTTAAGTTTTTACCCAATAAGTTTTCAGATCGCATCATGCAATATTTAAGTTGCCTTTGGCCAAATCACTTGCCAAAGCGCATGGATGAATACCGCGACCGTTATGAGCATCACTGGATTGTCGAAATGAGTAACGCAGGTGTTGCTGAAGCCAAAGCTTACTTTGATGAGTTTTTCAAAACCAATGAGGGGAGTTACTTTGAGTGTACCGAAGATGAAGGTGAAAAAGCCATTTTGCACCGCTTTGTCGCCGGTGGCGCGATTGGCCGAATGCAAACCATGAACAGCAAAGAAATGGGCGCAATTATGACCATTGACGTTGCCTTCCCTCGTAACGAACAAGATTGGTTCGAGCAATTACCTCCTGAAATTGATGAGCAAATTGCTGTAAAGCTCTATTATGGCCACCTTTTCTGCCATGTTATGCATCAAAACTACATTATGAAACCAGGTGTGGACGCAAAGGCTGTCAAAAATAAAATCTTGGAAACATTCGATAAACGGGGTGCTGAATATCCAGCGGAGCATAACGTGGGACACGAATATTTCGCCAAAGACGCATTAAAGTCTTTTTATAAAAAGCTCGACCCAACTAACTCATTTAACCCGGGGATCGGCAAAACCAGTAAGTGCAAACACTGGCATGAACCTGCTGATAAATAATCTTTTTCGCTGCAATACTTAGCAAGTATTGCAGCGCTTCACGCCATTTGTTCGCCACTGAGTTAAATGCCCCTTTATTCGCGATGAATAAAAATATTTATATAATCTATTTGCAATATTTTTGATACACTATATCGCTATTAGAAATATTCAAGTTATTAGAATTATGAATCATACTTTCAAAGTCAGTGCACTTGCACTATGTGCGCTACTTACCAGTGCCTGTAACGCAACGAATCCAAACGAAAAGCAAGATACAGGGCTACGTGTTGTTACTTGGAATATTGAACACCTAGCTGCTGATAACAGCAAAGGATGTAAGCCAAGAACTGAGCAAGAGATCAGCGCTTTACAACAATATGCAAAATCACTAGATGCTGATGTCATCGCCTTTCAAGAAGTGGGCTCAATCCAAGCCCTAGAGACTGTTTTTGACAAGTCACAGTGGCAGCTCATTTTATCTGACAGAAAAGACAGCCCAAGCTACACATGCCGTGGTAATGGGTTGACATCAACACAGCAAAAAGTCGCTTTTGCGGTGAAAAAGCCTCTAAATGTTGAGAAAGTAGTTCATCATAAACAGTTTTCTGACATACAAATGGGTCTAAGAAGTGGCTTAGAAGTCCAAATTGGCTACCAAGGTAAAACAATTGACCTGTTGAATGTGCACTTGAAAAGTGGCTGCTTCGTAGATGACTATCGTCGTTCAGACAAAAAGTCATGTAAATTATTGGCCAAGCAAGTGCCATTACTGGATAACTGGGTTGAAACAAAAAGTGCTGAACAAGCGAACTTCATCGTACTTGGAGACTTTAACCACAGGTTGACCGCACCATATAATCGCGTGAGTCGTGACCTTTACTACCCTAATGGTCTTGCAGACAAAGCACCAAACGATTTGTCTAAAGCAACTTTCTTCAATGCCAACCAAATGCTAACAGGGTGTCACCCTTACTACCCTGCACCAATCGACCACATTTTGGTATCAAACACATTGAAGCAAAAATATGTGCAAGGCAGTGTAAAATTCCACTACTTTGACAATATGAAGCCAAAAGAAATGCTCAGTGACCACTGTGCATTGAGCATCGATTTAAATTAAGTTCAGTTTAAACATTGGCGGACAATCCACTACTGTCCGCCTATATTTTACTTTTCTAACTGTTCAATCACATCCAATACTGACTTGAACAAACGTTTATTTGCCAGCCCAAGGTGTTGATTCACAACCGCGCCATAAGCACCAAGGCGCACCACAACCAATTGTTTTGATGGAATGATCACAACATACTGACCGCGATGTCCACGCAGTGACACCGTATCTTTTGGTAACTTAGGCAACCAAAAACTCATATCGTTAAGCCACAATTGACCACCATAATGTTTATCAACGCCATTGCTCATCATCACCTCTTTTAGCCAAGCTTCAGAGACAACTTGTTCCCCCTGCCAACGGCCATTATTGATAAACAATTGACCTATTTTGAGCCAGTCATGCACACTCAGAAACACTCTCGCACCACCTCTGAGGTTACCTGCTTCATCAAATTCTGCGATTGCATTATTAATACCTAAAGGTGCGAAAAAATGTTTTTGATATAAATTATTGAGTGACTGAATATCACCGCCTGATGCATCCATCAATGCGCTGCTTAATAACTGAGTTGTGCCTGTGGCATATTCAAATTTACTCCCCGGCTCGTAGTCTTTAGGCAATTGCGTAACATAATTGACCGAGTCCCCAGTGTGATACCACATAGGCGCTAAGTCTTCATATCCATGAATATCCGGTGTTTCAGCCCATTTGACGCCAGAGCTCATATTCATGAGGTTTTTCACTGTCATAACATGTTCACCAAAACGCAGTGGCTGCTCCAAGGTTAGTTTTCCTTGGTCGACCAATAGCCCTGTCATTAACCCCGTTAAGGTCTTAGCCATAGACCAGCTTAGCATCCGTGACCCGCCATTATGAAACTCATCATACTGCTGTGCAACCAGATGACCTTTGTGCATGACGGCGACCGCAAAGGTGTTATCACTCCACGTATAGCCTTTATGGTTAGTTGCGAAAAAAGAGTCTAATGAAATATCAGGACGAAGCGCTTTATCAATTGGTGTACTTGGTGATGGTGCTGGAAAATCAAGATCCGCTGTCTGTGCGTGCAATTGTGCAGGTGATAAGTCATGAAGCAAAGTGCAACCGAGCCCTTCACGAAAGACGGATGTGCGAGTCAATGTCGTCCCATCTATTTGAGTCGACAGAGATACTTGTTTAGCCGTACTGTCTACGTCCAGTTGCAACTCGCCCTGCACCGCCCCAAGTGCTTCAGGGATAACGCGCTGCTTAATAAATTCAATTGGCTCCTCAGAGATAAAATGTCTAGAGCACAACTGGTTAGCACTGTAACCGAGCAACACATTGATGTCTGAATTGCAGCCGCTTAACAAGACAACCGATGCAATACTCCCCAGTAAAAAGTTTGTTTTTTTCATATTTATGCCTTTTATTATTCTTCGATGTTATGACGAATAACTGAACAATAAATACAAAATACATTTTGGTTAACTTATAGCACTGCGCTTTGAGAGATTTAATTGCTCACGCTGAGATACACAATAAACCAACAACCCTAAGCCTAATACAACATTGGCAAGAGCTAGCCCCCAAACAATCCCAACAAAACCAGCTGTATACGAACCCAAAAATGCAAACGGGATAGACAAGCCAAATAACCTAACAATGCTGACATTAAGTGCGGCCACACTCCGCCCTGTGGCATTACAACAACTGACATATAGCATGGCTACGGCCAGTGCAATATAAGACAAAGGCAAAACAGTCAAAGCTAGCTCAATTGAACTACTGACAAATGTTTGTTTACAAAACCCCACACCCAATAAATCTGCTGCACTAAAAAGTACAACAGAGACAACAACCTGCCACGCAATACAGACAAGAATAGATAACTTAATGCCACGCCTAACTCGTAACGACTTTTTCGCCTCCCAATTTTGACCAACAAAAATAGGTAAAGAAGTCGTGAGTACCATAGGCAATAGCAATGCCAGAGGCTCTAGGCGCATCACGACACCATATGCTGCAACCGCATCACTGCCTTGTGAAGCGACAATTGCCATCAATACCGATTGTGCAATAGGTGTCAATAATTGCATCGACGCGATTGGAACTAACAGGCGCGTTAAACAACGAAATCCTTGACGGCTTTGTACCGATAACAAACTAATTTTGATTGAAATATTTTCTCTGACGATCAAAAGATACAAAGCCCAGATGCAACCAATAAATGCTGCAAACAAGTGCGCTATTCCCAGCTTTTCTAGGCCAGTTAACGCCATATTAGATGTAGCCCAAGGAGAGAAGAGCGCTGCACTTACAGCAATTTGAGTTGATGAAAATACAATCAACAACTGTGCTGCAGCGCGCATATTACCGAACGCCCGTAAAACCCCAAAAATGACCATAACAAGGAAAAAGAACACCACAGCACCCAAACGATACTGCATATAGCTTTTAAGGGATGCCCACACATCATCTCGTTGAGCAAAATCTGAAAAGCCGAGTATGTTCAATATTGGTAACAAGTTTAACCAAATACACAACGCCAATATAGCACCGACAAGGACGGTAAATATCAAGCTCACCGCAGCAAGTTCTTCAACTTGGTGTGCTTGTGTTAAACGAGTCGCGACAACAATACCAAGCCCAATTGCAAAAGCAAACAAAGTCGCTTGAATAGGAAGTGTATAACTCATTGCTGTTAGCTCTTCCACACCTAACCGAGATGCGAAATATAGCTCAATGAGATCTGCGCTAAACAGCGCCAAAATAGCAAAGAGCATAGGCATCGTTAGCTGCTTTAGTACTGCACTGGTTGATCCTGTTAATATCCAACGCTTTTTGACTGCCCTTGCACGTTGCTTAGTACAAGACTGATTAGGTACTTTATTAAAACCCTGTGATTGAACACTTGTCATAACCTGTGATCAACTCCTTGCTTCTTTTTCTTTATTACGAAAGTCTCTAACGCTCTTAATGCAACCACTTTATAGAGCAGTATGCTCACTAATTATCAAGACATAAAATTCCCATCATAGTTCCCAACAAGGTTCAAAACTCGACCAAGTAGCAAAGAATCAAGATAAAGTCCCACCTCCAGCAACTAGCAAATTAAACTAGCTACTTTCCTGAAAACTCAAAAAGCATCATACTAACTATGTGAGCAAAGCATTAAGTAGTAAATTATGACCAAAAACCCTGTAGCCCCCTCAGAACAGCCCACTTCGCCTTGTATTCGAAACTGCTGCCTTGATAGCCAAGATATCTGTATTGGATGTTTAAGAAGCATTGATGAAATTGTTGGTTGGAGCACCAAAAGCATTGGAGAAAAGCAAGAGATTTTGGCTAGATGCGAAGTAAGAAAAAAACAGAGGCTCAACACAAGAAACATTTGAGGCAGAGTGTTTCTCTCATAATTTGATATCGGGTAGCTTGCATACACCTTCTCAGTTGATGTTTTAATGTGTAGATATTATGCACTTAATAAAATTCAATCAGGTAGTATAAAGCAAAAATTAATAACAAAATATACTATAAAGTATATTAAATAACATAAAACTATTAAGAGTAAACTTACTTCAAGTTTACTCTTCAAAACGCACCTTGATGTAAACCTAGTAACCAAAACGTAAATACCCTGCTTGTCAAATTGGTTATTTATCAACATCCGACAAGCCGGTATAATAATAAGAGCGAAAAGAATAAGTATGACAAATAATGTTATATGATATTCAAAGAAAGACTGCGCTTCTATTGACTTCATTCTCGCACACATATTACCTACTTTACATTTACACCAAAAATCAAAAAATTACAGCAAAAGGGGAACCAAATTTAATCAATCTGATTTTTCTGTTTTGTCATCTTCTTTTGGTTTATCTGGTCTCTCATCTGGCAACCAGCCTGCTCCTCGGCCTCCAAAAACGTGCTTTAATAAACTTTTTGGTATAACGCTCTGACCTGGCATCTACTACTCCAATCGATATAAAAAATAAAAGAACTATAAAATAATTTATAGATATAAAACAAAATATCAAACTGCCATTTTATTTACAATAAATGAATATAAAAACCTTTTATTTTTATATAAAAATGAAGTAAAGCATTAGAAATTAATCAATTAACTTGTCTAATTTAATAAAAAAGTCGTTGAACGTAGCAGACATATCTTCAGAGTGTTCTTGAATTTGTTGCAGGTCGTCTTTAGCACTGTCTAACGTTTCTCTTAAAGTCTGCTCTTGGGCATCACTTACACCAAACGACATCATTGAGTCTTCTACATCAAAAATAAGCCGCTCAACTAACTCTTGACATGCATTGTGGTAATTTTTAAACACTTGCTCTATGTCTTCTAAGTCCCTGCTTGCAACCTGACTTAACTCTCTCAGCCCTTTGTTTTTGGCTTGGATTGCTTTGATGTTAGTTTCTAGGCTTTTTAGTCTTGCATCAGCGCCTCTAACAACTAAAGCTAAAATATCATTAAACCGCCCGTATTTTTCCTCATCATCAATAGGCATATTTTTGATTAACAACGAACAGTAAGCACTGTTAAAAAAGCTTCGCTTTTCAATATTGATAACAGTCTTGCTGTCCCTGCCTTTTCGAAGTAATTCACTCTCTAGTGGGTTAATCGCACCGCAATTGCTAAAATCGCGAAACTCACCTAATAACCCAAGCTGAACAGACGCGTGTAAGTGTAGGTTTTGACAAGTTGCCAATATCGCATTCGATAAATCCGAAAGAGTGTTACATTGATAAGAACTCTCTATAAACTCTAAACACAAACCTAGTTCACTGCAGCTAGTAATAGCCGTCATGGTTACTTCTTCAGCAGCTTCACAATTAACTTTTAAGGTATCTATCTCACAACTATATTTGACTAAACGGTCGATACGAAAGCTCAATTCTTCTACATCGAAGGGCTTGGTAATGTAATCATCGCCACCAGCTTTAAACCCTTCTAACTTATCTTCAATGTCATCTTTGGAAGACACGAACAAGACTGGTGTTTGCGCATTTTGTGGTGCCAGCCTTATGGCCTTACACACTTCATAGCCATTCATACCAGGCATTACCACATCCAACAAAATCGCATCATATTTTCGCTCACCAAATAAGGCTAATGCCTCTTCTCCGTTATAAGCCGAAAAATACTCATGGGATTCACCTAACATTGTTTTTGCAATGTCATGATTTACTTCATCATCATCGATTAACAAAATTGAGTACGACATACGTCCCCCAAAAACTAATCTCGATACTGCTGAGAAATGTCAAAAAACAAACTTTCTTTTGCCAAGAATTCATCTAATAATTCCGGATCAAAATGACTCGCTCGCCCTTCTCGCATAATTGCAATGGCCTTATCATGCTCCATCGCGTCTTTATAAACACGACGACTTATCAAAGCATCATAAACATCAGCTATGGCCATCATACGCGCACTAAGTGGGATCTCTTCCCCTTTAAGTCCTTTCGGATAGCCTGAACCATCCCATTTCTCATGATGATAATGAGAAATCTCTTTTGCTGTTTGTAAAAAGCTATCCGTTTGCCCTAACGCCGACTCGGCTGTTTCAATAGCATTACGGCCATATACAGTATGGCTTTTCATTATTTCAAACTCATCAGCGGTCAACTTTCCGGGCTTTAGCAAAACGTTATCGGGGATCCCCACCTTGCCGATATCATGCAGTGGTGCTGACTTGTAAAAGTTATTGATTACTTCTGGTGTTAAGATCTCTTTATACTTTTCTTTTTCGCATAAAATCGTTGCAAGTAGCTTCACATAGAGTTGTGTTCTGCGAATATGGTTGCCCGTTTCTTGATCGCGCGTTTCAGCAAGACTCGCCATGGCTTGTATTGTCACGTCCTGTAAACGTGACATTTGCTCAGTGCGCTTTTGAACCTCTTCTTCCAAATAATCATTTTTGTTCTTTAAAATATCTTTGGATTCTTTATTTAATAAATGGGTATTGAGTCGAGCTAATAAGATAGGGGGGCTGATGGGTTTGTTAATATAATCACACGCACCGAGCAAAAAGCCTTTCTCTTCATCTTCTACACTGGTTTTTGCAGTCAGGAAAATAACCGGGATTTCTTGATGCACTTCATGAGATTTTAGGTACTTAATGACCTCATACCCATTCATCTCTGGCATCACTACGTCGAGCAGAATAATATCAACATGGTTTTTCTCAACCACTGAAATCGCAGCTTCACCGCTTTTTACTGCCAAAACACGATACTTGTCTTTAATAATTTCAGTCATGAAAGCGAGGTTTTCCTTCACATCGTCCACTACTAACACCGTTTTGAGCTGATCCATAGTTTCTTCTATATGTTTTGTTGCACAATTGTTCACCACACAAAAAATATAGGTCTATTATTACTGAAACGCCAAGCACGGACTGGATTAGATGAAAAGTTTACGAGTCAGCTTCTTTATCACCTTCTCAATAATGCTGTTGGTCAGTATTGGGATCGGGTTGATGTCTCATTATGTGCGCATCGAGGTTAATGCGCTATCTGACAAGCAAACACAGTTGTTTAAGCTTACTGAGTTATCCCATGAACTAAAGCTCAGCTCAGACAATCTCACAAACTTTGCCAGAGCTTACGCCGTCACCGGCAACGAAAAATGGCAAAAGCTATTTAGTTACACGCTGTTAGTGCGCGATGGAAAAGTCCATGCAGAAAACGCAAATACCTATGATTATTGGGATAGCCTAGCTGCGCCTCATTCAAGCATACCTGAGTTTGAGAGAGTAAATGATGGCCACAATATCATTGAGCGCTTTCAGCAACTTGGTGCACAAGATTTTGAATTACTGCAAATGCAAAATGCGCTTTCAACCTCTAATTCGCTGGTCAGTTTAGAGCGCCGTGCATTTAATGCAATTGAAGGCATACACAAAGACACTTATGGCAACTGGGTTAAAGACTCAGATCCTGATTTAATCAGCGCTCAAAAAATTCTATTTAGCGACAACTATTTAGTGGAAAAATCTAAGATTATGTCGGCCATAGGAGAGGCGCATCGAGCCATAACATCCAGATTAAATGCTGAATTAGCCAGTCATCAAAATAGTCTAAATACCGCATATATGCTGAGGAATGTGTTTAACCTTATTTTACTTATCAATATCGCTTTGTCTTTTTACCTACTTTGGAAATTATATATTAACCCCGTTGCGTCAATCCAAAAGCAAGTCGTCAGTAATGTTGAGCAGGGCAATTACAATTTCACATTGGATGAAACCGTCAAAGGTGACCTTTCCGATTTATCTAAATCAATGAATAAATTACTCAACGACTTGTCGGAGCAACTCGAATTCAACACCATCATGAAAGACTTTGGCCTAGCCCTTCGCGGAAAGAAAAATCCGAACGAGCTAGGAGAAGAATTACTACAGTTTTTAGAACAGCGTTTATCTGTACCCTTACTCGGTTTATATGTTTTTGAAGAGCAAAAAGTCCTTACGCGTGTCGCAGGGACTGGCTACAGCAGTAACTGCGCGAGA
This sequence comes from Pseudoalteromonas umbrosa, assembly GCF_030125375.1. Lineage (GTDB taxonomy): Bacteria > Pseudomonadota > Gammaproteobacteria > Enterobacterales > Alteromonadaceae > Pseudoalteromonas > Pseudoalteromonas umbrosa. The sequence goes on from NZ_JASJUU010000001.1 coordinate 1,587,889, forward strand.
ACTTACAGTAATTATGACTCCATTCATTTTCATGTTTTAAGTACGCAAAAGCCCTATTCCATGAAGTTTGAACAGGAGCAATATGCGATTGAGCTCAATGGCGAAAAACTCTCTATTAGCGAACTCTACTACTTTCCATTGGTCGTCAGTAACGACAGTATTGGTTTACTTGAACTGGGTAGTCTCGTAGAACTCACCGATCAAGATTACAAGTGGATAAAATCGGTAATAAATGATTTAGCGGTCAGTTTGCAGTTAACACAAAATATTGATTTACAATCAAAAGCTGAAAAGCGCATCGTCGAACAACTTGAACTGAATAAAAAAATTCTCGACGCCATACCCAGTCCCATGTATTACAAAAATAGCTCAGGTAATTATTTAGGCGTAAACAGTGTGTTTCACCAATACTTCGGTACTTTTGATGCTGATGTACTAGATGCCACGGCTGAAGATATTTTTAATTATGAAATTGCACAAGTGTTCGAGCAATCTCACCAAGACCTTATTGATGGAAAATCTAATCAACACTATGAAATAAAAATTGAAAACTCCGAGGGTGAACCTCGTAATTTTATAGTGTATGAAGCCGTATTTACCAATGCCGAAAACCAACTCGCAGGCGTTGTTGGTCTGCTGCTTGATGTGACTGAACGTAAGCAAATGGAGCTAGAACTCAGATTGGCAAAAGATAAAGCCGACGAAATGAGTACAGCTAAGGGCGAGTTTTTAGCGAACATGAGCCATGAAATTCGCACTCCCATGAATGCCATTATCGGTATGAGTCACTTAGCTTTAAGGACAGAACTCACAAGCCAACAATCAGGCTATATCAACAAAATTGATCAAGCTGCTAAGAGCTTGCTTGGGATTATTAACGATATTCTAGATTTTTCAAAAATCGAGTCAGGCAAACTTGAAGTAGAAAACATTGATTTCTCGCTTCAAGAAGTCATGGATAATGTGGTCAATATCAATGTCATTCGAATGCAAGAAAAAGGCTTGGAAATGTTACTAGATATTGCCCCTGACGTCCCTATTAGTCTAGTCGGGGACCCGCTTAGACTCGGCCAAATCCTAATTAACTTATGCGGCAATGCAATTAAATTTACTGAGCGAGGAGAAATCACCATCTCGGTCAACGCTGTCGCCCAAGAAAATGAGCAAACAACGTTAAAATTTACCGTCAAAGATACTGGGATCGGCATGTCTCAAGAGCAACAAAACAAGTTGTTTAAGGCGTTTTCACAAGCCGATGGCTCGATCACACGAAAATATGGCGGAACTGGTCTAGGTTTGAGTATCTCTAAAAAGTTAGTTGAACTCATGGGCGGAGAAATAGGCGTAAATAGCGAAAAAGGTCAAGGCTCAGAGTTCTTTTTCACTGTGCGCTGTGGTCTGCAATCCGCAAAATTGACCAATGTAATTTGCCCTGACAGCCAACTCGCTGGCAAGCATGTATTAGTCGTTGACGATAACGAAAGCGCCCGTGCTATTTTGACAAACTTACTTAAAGCAATGAAGTTCCAAGTGACCTGTGCCGCAAGTGGTTCCGGTGCCATCGAACTGGTGCAAGGCAGCGACTTTGACATCATTTTTATGGACTGGAAAATGCCGAATATGAGCGGCATAGATGCTATTTTGCATATTCGCTCCCTAGAGCTACCAAAAGAACCAAAATACGTGCTTGTCACAGCCTATGGCACAGATATTGGCATGAACTCTGAAATCCATGATTTAATCGATGCCATTATATTAAAGCCCGTCAATGCATCTGTGCTACTTGACGCGATTATGGAGTCATTCAACCTCTCAGAACAGTCAAATAGTTTGAGTAACTCAGAGCAAGTAAATCAAATTACACCAACTTTTGAGCAACAAAAAGTGCTGCTAGTTGAAGATAACAGCACAAATCAAGAAATTGCGAACGAAATGCTGAGCTCTTTAAACCTCAATGTGACGATTGCGGATAACGGCCAAATTGCTGTAGAAATGGTACAAAAACATGCTTTTGACATCGTCTTAATGGATATTCAAATGCCTGTCATGGATGGCTATACAGCAACTAAAAATATACGTGAACTAAGTCAGTATAAAGCACTTCCTATTGTCGCTATGACGGCAAATGTAATGAAGGAAGATTTACAAAAATGCGAAGCCGCTGGCATGAATGGGCATATAGGTAAACCCATCAACTTCAATCAAATGGCCCAAACCCTCCACAGCCACTTATATAAAACACAAGGTTCAACTGACCACCAGCCACCTGTGATCAACCATCCCCCCAGCGAAATAAAAGACACTAACGCTACGAAAGAGACTGAACTTGAGGGTGTAGACATTCAGCGTGCGATAAAGCGCTTAGGCGGTAATGAAAAAGCGTTTTGGAGTATCATCAAAAAGTTTGCCAGAAATCAGATTGAAGAAACTATCAACCTAAATCAAGCGCTTGTCATCGGCGATTTAGAACATGCTGAGCGTATCGCACATTCGTTGAAAGGCGCCAGCGCAAACTTATGTATCGATAACCTATCAAAACAAGCATCTGATATTGAACACGCCATTGCAAACCAGCAAAAAGTTGAACCGCAAGCCGTTGAAATACTGACAGATTACCTCAGAGGTTTACACAAACAATTAGGTGAATTACAAAGTGAAGAAGCTCCACCGCCACCATCATCAAACGTGGTAAGCCTAACTGTGACACGAGATGATTTCCTTGAGCTAGAGGAACTTTTGCTCAGTTGTGACACACAGTCAGTCGAAAAAGCTTATGAGCTCAAAGAGCATCATAAAATCAACGAAGCAACATGCTCGCAGCTAATTGAGCTTATTGAAGACTTTGAATTCGACCAAGCTAGAGAAGTGATAGCAAAACTGTTAGAGCAATCAGCATAACAATCGTAATGTATCTAGTTTTATAAAACAGTGTATCTTCTCACACTGTTTTGGTGGTGTTATAGCTGATTGGATTCGCTTTATACTCATATACTCTTAGTTAGTTAGCTGGACTGCGGTACACATTATTGCAAATATCATGGCCTGCAAATTGAAAACTTATCTCGCCAATTTTTTCAAACCTTAATCGTTGATAAAATACGTTTGAATCATTCTCAACCCAAGTATATAGCCAGTATCTATCCCCATAACGCTTTGACAACTCGTCTAGTAATTGTCTACCAATACCCTGCCCTTGAAATCCACTGTGAACATACAATTTTTCAACTTCAAACCCGTTATCTTTGTCTTGATAATGTGAGGTGAAGTTAATCAACAAAAAGCCCAAAACTGCACTATCGCGCTCGTAAACCAATAGTTTGTTATCTTTATTGTTTATGATTTTTTTAAAATAATCTGGCGTAAACGTCGCCAGTGCAAAAGCAGCATACTCATCTCGCATACCATCTGTTGTGTAGGTTGTTAACCAAACCTGAAGAGCCAATGCAGTTAGACATTGCGCATCTTGTGATCTTGCTTCTCTAATCATTCTAAATTCAATTTCATTTTTAAATTAACGGCATGAATACCACATTAGTCATTAGTTTGAATTATCGAGTATAACAACCTCCCCTAAAAAGCCAGCCTCTTGAACCGCCGCGTAGCTCAACGCATTTGGTCCTGCATGCATGACAGAATCTTCACCATCTAATACACCATTTCGATTTCTGTCTTTGTGCAATGCGCCTATGTGTGCAAATTGGCCATTTTTACGGTATCTAACTGCAATAAAATCACCAGGAGAGATATCTTTTCCCCATCTTAACCGAGTACTTTCACCGCTAAACTCTACTAACTTAGCCTTATGTCTCAAGTTGTTTACCAACCAAGCGACATTACGGTCAAATACCTTGCCATTGCGTTTGATTGCATTTGCCGCCATTAGTACATCCGCACAATCGACACCCAAATAGTGCTGGCTTTGATAAGGAACCGAGCCAAAAATAGCTGGCACGTTAAAAAAGCTACTTAAGATACCCAAATAACCCTCTCCTTGTGTAAAAGAGACCCTTAAAACCTGATTATTCAGGCCTCGGTGATCGTTATTGTCTAACCCCACACTCTTAAATTTACGGCCATCTTTATCAATCACTTCAACTTCAAACCAAAAACTCCCCACATCACTCTGATAATAAGGTGAATTAAATACGTTGTTGCGTTTTAACCAAGAGGGCGATACTAGTATGCTTTGCTTATCATCAAACTGAGCGAGGTGTTTTTTCTGATAATGTATGTTACCGAACCCAGACCATTGATAGGGCTTTGGCTCCCAAGGGTGATTCGCATTTTTGTAGTACTGACTCGTATCTGGAATAATTTGAAACCACTTAATATGTGCCCCTTCAGGTGCTTTCACTCTAAGCTCAACAACATCTCCCGAAGGCAACATGACAGCGCTTCTATTTTGCCAATCTTGCTCATTTTCTAATTTTGAATGTATTTCAATATGTGCACTGACACTAAAGCTGAGCAACAAGCTCAATAGGCCATTTATTAGCATACTTTGATTAAACAAACGCATTTAATTCCCCCTACTTTTAACTGGTGTTAAATAGCCATCAAACAGGTATGTTAGCCACCGAATATCCTCTTCACCAAGGCACGCCTCACTATGCAGCCGAGGTGAATCAATAATCTCTTGATAGACATGTGACAATGCTTCAACAGTTAGGAATACCCACTGCTCTTTTTCTAACACGTCTAAGCTGTGACCAAAAAATGCTTCATCAATCAAAGGATCATATTCTTGCTCAGACGTTTTTAATGCCTTTTCAAGCCGTGACAACATAGGGTTAACTAACTTTATCGTATCCCCTTCACTGAACTCCTTTAAGACATTCTCTTGTGCTGATTGAATCTCTTTTTCTAAAGTGTTTTGCGAGTATTTTTCAGCAATAGGGCGAATACCATGTTTATTCACTAATCCTGTAATACTGGGGAGCGCTGCTTTAGCTGCTATTGCGGCCCCCACAGCAGGATTAAAAATGGCTGACAACCCACCAACAACAAACATTCCATAAGTTAACTTTGTGTCTATCGCATCAATATCATTTGCTAATTTATCCAGCTGACTTTCTTGGTCTTTGTTTTCTGTTCTTACCAAAGACTCTGCCTGTTGAGACAAAATTTCCAATAACAAAGTTTCAGCATGTTCATTGGCAAAGTGAAAGACTCGACGTTTTGGTAAGGTGTTTATTTCAGGTATACAGGGAGGAAGGCTTCTTATAGTGTGCAAAGCAACGCCATACTGGCCTTGTACAAATGGGATCACAAAATAGTGTTTCTCATCATATTCTTTAATTATGGAATGATTAGAAGATGAAATAAGCCATGGGCCAATTCCTGCCTCTTTGAAAAGAAAAAAGTGCTCGTTAATATGACGCTTGAGGTATTCAACTCCCTGAGTCACTCGATATAATTTGTCTAATAATAAACTCTGCATTAAAACAACCTCCCTGTTTTAACATTACACTAAATACCTATAGTGAACTATATCAAATAACTTAACTCCTTCATTGACTTTGTCGGCACAAACTCAGTGATACTATATTCAGCAATACCTGTTTTAAAAAACGGGTCTTCGTTTAACGTTAATTCGAGTAATTCTTTTGAGGGAGAAGTAGCTAAAATAACACCTCCAGTGCGAGGTTCAGTTGGACCAGACATTAAAAAAATACCATCGTCATAACACTGATCTAAAAACTCAACGTGTAAAGATAAATACTTCTCAACTTCAGATAACCCAACGAGATAATTAAGCGTGACGATAAACATGAGAGTTCCTTTTTATTATTTATTGAGCGCACTCATTGCGCTTCCAAAGTAGTTACTAACCCTTTTAATTTAGTACCTATTTTGGTTAATGTAACTCTATCAACCGAAATACTATCTGTATATAGCTACTTTACACTTACTTACAACTTACGACGTTTTGGCACTAATGACATACATCGAAAAGCCATGCGACAATTTGTCACATTATCAACCGCAAGCTTATTACATATAATCCTCAAATTATCCTAATTATGATAACAATAAAATGCTCAAAACACTGCTTATATGGCATAAAAGAATTGCTTTATGGTGCCTAATCCCGTTTACCATATGGGCGCTCTCCGGATTGCTTCACCCTGCTATGAATCACTTTGCAAAAGCACCAAGGATAAAAAGCAACCCAATTATTGCCGAGAAAAATGATTTACAAACTTACACAAATATCTATAAAGCGCTTATACAAAATGATATATCAAACTTTAGTCATGCAAGCCTGATAAAATACAAACAGCAATATTTTTATCAGGTACGAGAGCAATTACTGAATGACATAAAAGTTCATTACCTCCCACTTAAGAATACCCACCTTCGCCTCACTGATATTGAATACGCAAAATATTTAGCTCAGCACTGGAGCAAGCAAAATATTCAAAGCGCACAACTCATTACACAATTTAGTTCAGCTTACCCCGAAATAAATAGAATCTTACCTGTTTATCGAATGCAGCTTAGTAATGGGAACAAGTTATACGTTGATACGCTTGGGAAGCGTATAGTCGCTCATAACACCCCGTTAAGGGAATCTCTCGCCTATTGGTTTAAGCAATTACATACATGGCAATTTGCAGGTGATAGACATAGTCTTTGGAGACTTATTCCGATGCTAATAGTATGTATTGCTTTACTTATTGTGGCTTTATTTGGGCTATTGGCATACACCCTTCTGTGGTCCAAAGTTAAATCAAAGAAAAAATCTGTAAGGTCTCTTCACAGAAGTACTGGGCTCATATTAAGTGTATCTATGCTCGGCTTTGCCAGTAGCAGCACACACATTTTAATCGATAAGTTTTTCGTTCAAGAGTTTAGAGCTCTACTTCCGAAAAATAATATTAACACCCATGATATAAATCACGATCCAATTAAAGCAATGCGGAGCGAAAATGGCGATAACTTTCAATTGATAAATATTAACGGAGAAATAATCAGCCAAATCGTTAAGTTTGAAAAAGATAAAATGTCCTTTTCATACTGGCAAGAAAAAGAAACAGCATTTACAAACACACATTTTGCCCGCGACATATTACTTGAACAGTTGGAGGTGTCAGGCCAGCTCAACCATAACGAGAAAATCGACAAGTTTGGAGCAACGTACGGGTTTGTAAATAAGCGACTACCAGTGCAGCAACTAAGCTTTGAGCACTCTTCAGAGGTACTTTACAGTGTCGAGATCCATACCGGCTATATTGCTGCAATTGATGACAACTGGCAAAAAGCACGCAGTTGGCATTTCGGTTATCTGCACAAATACCATTTTTTAAACCCGCTTGGCAAAGGCTTACGTGATAGCATCATTGCGTTGATCTGTCTTGGTCTCGTATTCGTTGCATCAACAGGTACATACATGTACTTTTCAACAACACTTCGTCGGCGTCGTGCGAAACAGCAGCGTAACTTAAAAAATAACGAATTATTAGAAAATAACTAAGGAACAAGCATAATGAAATCTGGCTTTTCTTATTCCCTCATAGCCATAGCACTTTTACAAGCTGATGTGCTTTATGCTCAGCAACAAAGCGATGACATTGAAAAGATTATTGTGACAGCCAGCAGAACTGCAAAGGCGAATACCGATTTAGCCCTCAGTGTTGGTAGTGTATCAAGTGAAGTAATAAGAAACGACAACGCGCAGCATGTGTCCGAGTCTCTGGAAACCATCTCTGGTGTTTTACTTAATCAACTATCCGGTGGACAAGGGCATAATGCAGCCATACGTATGCCGATAAACTTCGGTGGTTATACTCTCTACCTACAAGATAACGTACCTCTGCAATCTGCTGCTTTTTATAATCACAATGCACTTTGGTGGGCAAGTACAAACTCCTCACTCTCTCGTTTAGAAGTAGTTAAAGGTGCCGGAACCAGCCTGTATGGTTCGGGTGCTGTTGCCGCAACCGTCAATGTCATTTCTGCACCAGTGAGTAACGAAAATGACAACCTTGCAATCACATTGGGTGAGCATAGCTATCAGAGATTAAATGGCAGCGTAACGCATAACATATCAGATACCAATGGCGTCAGAGTGAGCGCTGCACATCTAGATAATGATGGATGGCGAGCACATAGTAGCGTTAAAAAGTCTGAGTTTAATGTCCTACATGAGTTTCAAATAGATGATAAGCAAAGTATCAAAACAAGTTTAATTTCATCCACACTAGACCAACAAATGCTAGATGCGCTTGAAGAAGATGAATTTTTACAAGACCCTGCTCAATCAGGCCTTCCCAGTGAAGTTCAAGCTATTGACCCTCGCCGCACGACTGACTATGCCAGGCTTAGCGCGGAATACACCTACGAAGACAATGATTTTTATGCCTCAGTGATCCCTTACCTTCGTTATCGCAGCAACGACTACATTGCTACATGGCAGCCAAATATGCCTAAAATTGAATCCAGTGTGAACTCAATTGGTTTACTTGCGTTAACTAATTTCAGGCATACTGCTGATTTTGAAACGACCATTGGTATCGATCTAGAGCGCTCTGAAGGAGATGCCTATTCCTCTCAACCTACAACACGCACAACCACAGGGTGGGCTGCGGCAACTTATCCTGAGGGGCATGTTTTTTACGATGACGAAACGACCTTTGTCGGCGTTTCACCTTATATTCAGCATTTGGGCAAGATCACAGAACGCCTAAATTATGCTGTTGGCCTACGGTATGACCATAACAAGTATGATTTCAACAATGCGCTTCCTGTTTATGATAATGATGGGTTTGGTAATCGCTCTATTGCCAGTCGAGATGATACATTTGAACACCTGAGCCCTAAAGCCAGTTTAAATTATCAATTAAACACACATTCTAGTATTTATACACGCTACGCCAATGCAATACGCATCCCCACGTTCTCAGAGCTTTATCATTTAAAAACGAAAGAGACTAGCGCGCAATTAAGTTCGTTAAACGAGGAGGTATCAGACACCTATGAAATTGGCTATAAAGCTAATTTTGACAAGGTTTCAGTTGAACTTGCTTACTACGTGATGGACGTGAAAGATGCCATTGTCACCGCATATGATGACTTCGGTTCAAGTCTTCGCGTTAATGCCGCTGAAGTGCAACATCAAGGGTTTGAATTTGGCACCACTTACACCCTTTCACCTGCCTGGTCTCTTTCGTTAGCTTACAGCCAGTCGAATCATAAGTTTGATCATTACATCCAAGATGAGGGGCGAATTGACTACAAAACGAAAAAAAGTAAAGAAGTCGACCTGTCAGGTAATAGCCTAGTAATGGCCCCGGAATATGTGGCTAACCTCCGTTTAAACTACAATAGCCAAACTATTTCTGGGTTACACATCACTGCTGAAGTAAAAAGCATCGGAGACTATTGGATGGACTCGGAAAACTCACAAGAATATAGCGGTTATACCATTGCAAACTTAAAAGCAAACTATCAGGTAAATGACGCGCTTAAAGTGCATGCTCGGGTCGCTAATATCACAGATAAAACATATGCCCTACAAGCTGAGATCCGTTATAACCGAGAGCGTATACAGCCTGGTAGTCCTCGTATGGCGTATATTGGCTTAGACTATTCTTTTTAACTCTTAGATTTATTATAAATGGTATTCAACAGCAGGACTGAATACCATTTCAACCCCGCTTTGAACATCAAAATATAATAAAAGTTATTTGTTTTTATGTTTATCTAGTAATACTTCATATTTCAAAGACACGAAGATGTAACATATAACAAATGTTACGAGTAAAGCTGCCATCAAAAGTCCGACTAAACGAAAACCAAACTCCAACCATGGTATTTCAATATCTTTGCCAAGCAAAGACACCAAAGTCACAACCATTATCAAACCCATCATTATTTTAGTGTAGTTAATTGCAAAGTCTAATTTACTCTTCATACCAATCCTAAAAACTAAGCCTTTTGAGTTTTTACACCTTCAAGCCAAAAAAGGCGCTGATTTTACTCAAAAAAATGAGCTGTTTCATCAAAAAAACTAGATAAATTGACATTTATACAAAAGAACCTTTTACCGTAAATATTTGCCAACAAATGCGTCTTTTTATATTCACGTAATTAACACATGCTCGAATAAACAGCTTGCGAGTAGCATGCAACCAAGCTAGCATATAACAAAATTGTTATATATAGATTCTGTTATAGGCAAACAAATGAAAGTACTATTCTTATGCACTGAGAACTCAGCACGTTCTCTTATGGCTGAAGTGCTTCTAAAACATCACGGTAAAGATCAATACGATGTATACAGTGCAGGAACTAACCCAAGTGGCGCAGATCCTCGCACTATCAAAGCCATTGATCATTTTGGCTTAAATAGCCAAGGGCTAGTATCACAACATATAGAAGAATTCACCGCTATGCACTTCGACTATGTGATAACCCTATGTGCTAGCGCGACCAAAGAATGTGAAGGCCGAGTCAACGGCGTAAATTGCCTTGCTTGGGATATTGCAGAGCCTAAATCTCGTCAATGTGAGAACCCTTTTGAAAAAACACTGCAAGAAATCAACGAAAAAATTCAGTCCCTGTTGACAGAAAATACGACACAAAAACCTGCAACCATCCAACCTACAACTTTTTATAAAGCATTGGCTGATGAAACACGTCTAAAAACCTTGCTGATTATTGCGGTAGAAAAAGAGGCTTGCGTGTGTGAACTAATGACAGCACTGGATGAGTCGAGCCAGCCGAAAGTATCTCGTCACCTCGCACAACTGCGTAAAATTGGAATCTTATCTGATAGAAAGTACCATCAATGGGTTTTTTACTCGCTTAACCCGACATTGCCTGAATGGATGAAGCACATTATCACCTCAACAGTCATCAATGAACCTAGTTTTATCGAACAAGAGTTAAATAGGCTCAATACCATGGGTGATCGCCCTACTCGTTTTGCAAACTTGTGTAAATAAGGCGCTATTTCATGGGTATTTTTGAGCGTTATTTATCAGTTTGGGTTGCTGCCAGCATTGCCATCGGTGTTGGGCTTGGTGTGTTATGCCCACCTGTGTTCGAATTCGTTACCACCATGACTTATGCCAATGTCAATCTCGTGGTCGCAATTTTTATCTGGATAATGATTTATCCAATGATGGTGCAAATTGACTTCTCAACCATCAAAGAAGTCGGTAAAAACCCGCAGGGCCTCGTCCTGACTATCATCATAAATTGGTTAGTCAAACCATTTACCATGGCTGCGTTAGGTTGGTTATTTTTTGAAGGGGTTTTCGCCAATTATGTCAGCCCAGAAACAGCACAAGAGTACATTGCTGGTATGATCCTGCTTGGTGTTGCTCCATGCACCGCCATGGTTTTTGTTTGGTCTCAGCTCACTAAAGGCGATGCAAACTATACGTTAGTGCAGGTGTCTGTGAACGATGTGATCATGATCTTTGCATTTGCTCCAATAGCTGGATTGCTGCTTGGTGTATCGGATATACATGTTCCGTGGGATACACTTTTTATTTCTGTGGTGTTGTACGTTTTACTCCCCTTAATGGCTGGTATATACACACGCAAAAAACTCAACGCTTCAGGAAAGAATGGCACAGCCATAGAAACCTTACTGGCAAAGTTAAAGCCTTTTTCTGTAGTAGGTCTGTTGGCAACAGTTGTACTTCTATTCGGTTTTCAAGCCAATACCATCATCTCTAAGCCAATGAATATTCTATTAATTGCAATTCCATTGATCTTGCAAACTTATGGCATATTTTTCATTGCTTATTTCGCAGCACTCAAACTGAAGCTTAAACACAACATCGCGGCTCCCGCTTGTCTTATTGGCACCTCAAACTTCTTTGAGCTGGCCGTCGCTGTTGCAATATCGTTATTTGGATTACATTCAGGTGCCGCCCTTGCCACCGTCGTTGGCGTTCTGGTAGAAGTGCCTGTGATGTTGTCTTTGGTCGCAATCGTTAATAAAACCAAACATTGGTTTGACCTACAAACACACTAAGAGGCAATTATGCAAACTCACCCTTTTGATAAGCTGTCACTGGATAATGGTGCCACCTTTATTTTCACCCCTTGCCCAGGTACAAAAGATGTTGCCATCACTGAGTCTGTTGCTCAACTTAAAGACGCAGGCACAGATGCAATTATTACACTGATGTATGACAGCGAGCTTCTTAAAAATAATGCACAGAGCTTAGCGCAAGTGTGCAAAGAGGAAAATGTAAAATGGTTTCAATTCCCGCTACCTGACGATGATGAACCTAACCAAGATTTTGTTACTGCATTTAATAACCACATCGAGGAGATTTTTTCTATCCTTGATAGAAAAGGTACAGTGGCGGTACATTGTAAAGGTGGCTCTGGCAGAACTGGGCTAGTGATTGGCCTTTTAATGAAACGCCTTGGTTACGATCACGCTGACATCATAAAGCAAATACAAACGCTTAGACCAAAAGCACTTAAACATCCGTCACAGTTGCAATTTTTTAATACATTTTAGTCATTAAGCACTGCGCATCTAGATTAGATGCGCAGTGCTTATAACCTGCTTTGCTTTACTCAGAATTACGCTACATTTCCTCTAAGAAATAACATCGCTGTTAGTTGCGCCAAATGTCATATTTATCACCTTGCCACTTAAGGAAAGAAAACAGATAAGCAGTTACTAAAAGCATCAAACCACCCACTAAAGCTGCTTCGTTAACTAGACCTAGCCCGCAAAATAAAAAACCCGCGACATGACTTAAGTAAACAACTCTATTGGCTGTAGTGCGCTTAGGCCTAACCTGTAAAAAATTAAATACAAACCAGATTTTAAGTACAATGGGTAACGCGCGCCAATTTTGCAAGCTGTTCGTCATCGTCGACTCCTCAAGTTCCAAAGTCTGTATGCTGACATCAAGGGCGCTGGCTAAACACTTTTTTGATTCTAAGCTCGCGTTGGCACCGGCCTCAATTCGTTGAATAGTTCGTACATTTAGCCCCGACATATGAGCTAACTGCTCTTGAGATAAACTCCGGCTTAATCGAAGCTGCTTTAATATCATCTTATTCCCTAACGTATTTGGTGTATGAAGAATGATTGAACTATGGCATGAGGGTCTAGAAAATACCTCGACTAATGCCCGACAGTGGCCCGACTCACCACCGACATTTTTAAAATAGCATATTAATCAGTTACTTTTGATAACTTTAGAAAAACATAATTGTAACCAAATTTAAGATTTAGCGTCGTTTTTTTCGGTAAATTCCGCTAGCATAGCGAGCAATTTATAATAATTAGAAAAAGAGGAAGGTATGATCCAAGACGGTTTTGCGTTTATCGCATTCTTAATGTTTGTCTCCAGCATCGTAATTTGGGGAGAAGACAAGTATAAAAATGGACCTTTTTTTAAGTATGTCCCCGCGGTCATTATTATCTATTTTTCCGCTATGGTTATGTCAACATTAGGCGTCTGGGAAATGACAGACTCTGTTAAACAAGCACGAGGCGAGGTTAAAACCGCGATCTTACCAGCTATGATATTTTTGATGTTACTCAGGGCTGATTTGAGAGATATCGTAAAACTAGGCCCTAAATTACTAGGCACTTTTTTTGCTGCTACTTTAAGTATTGTGCTGGGCTTCATCGTCTCGTTCGCCCTGTTCCAAAGTTACTTAAATGATAATGCCGCACTGACTTTTGGTGCGCTAGCTGGCAGTTGGATTGGCGGTACACAGAATATGGTCGCCGTGCAACAATCGCTTGGTCTAAATGATGCGGGTATGGGGTATACACTGCTCATAGACTCTATAGATTATGCGATGTGGATCATGTTCTTACTGGCGTTAGTCCCTTTTGCTCACAAGTTTAATGCATGGACAAAAGCAGATACAAGTACACTTGACGAACTACAAAAGAAACTCACCCTTTCCAATGACAAAATCAGAAAAGAAACGACATTCCCAGACATGATGTTACTGCTAGGCAGTGCTTTTGGTTTATCTGCGCTAGCCATCTACATTTCTGGTCTTTTGCCTCACAATGCGGTGCTGACGAGTACAACATGGAGCATTATGATAGTGACTATTGTTGGCGTCATTTGCGCAATGACGCCGCTGGGTAAGTTACCAGGTTCACCTCAGCTGTCCAATGTGCTGCTTTATACTTTGGTTGGCCTGATCGCAGCAAATGCTGATTTTGCAGAGCTTACTCAAGCACCAGCATACATTTTAGCTGGATTCGTTATTCTACTCATCCATGGTGTTATCCTCACAGTGATAGCGAAAATATTCAAACTTGATCTATTCACTTGCGGAATTGCATCTTTGGCTAACATTGGGGGAGTGGCATCTTCGCCAGTTCTCGCTGCGGCCTATAGCCAAACATTGGTTCCGGTTGCAATTTTAATGGCGCTGATGGGCGTTATTATTGGTACCGGTGCAGGTATTGGAGTAGCGATGCTATTGCAAGCGATGTAGTTAGTCTGTAATACACAGGTATGGTGAGAATATATTCTCACCATACTTTTCATTTATAAATATAATAACAATAATCATGTATAATAAACAATCAAACCTAGTGCATTAATAAATAAAAGAAAACCATAGTCTAGTAATAATAAACCTATAACCCTCACAAAACCCGTAACCTCGCCTGCTTTTCCAAAGAAAAAATTAATTAAATTATAAACCGCTAATTTAAAAGGTTATTTAAAAAATCCGAAATTTACATTTGATTACTTATTGATCACAAATTTAAACAATGTTAAAACATAAATCGTAAAATATAAGTAAGTAAAAATAGATTAGACTCCTTTCATCAGAGTAAAAGCGCTTGGACCAGCTCAAATACATAACAAAAACTATAAGGCTTACTTTTTTAAAAGGCTTTACAAAATAAATTCGTTATCAGCCATATTATTTAATCAAGGAATAGACATGAACCTTAAAGGCAAAGCTCTAAAAAACCTAATTAACACTAAGGTTAAATCAATTATTTTATCAAGTGTTTTTATGCTGATACCCTCAAGTGCATATTCTGCTGTCACTTTAAGTGAGTTCATTCAAATGAGCGAGCAATTTGACCCGACAAGCTCTGATTACTTTATCTGCTACCACCCTCGGTACCCAATGAGCTTTTCTGAGTATCTTAATGAGCTCATTGACATGAATAAAATTACGCCCCCTGTCGCGGATTGGGCAAAATCACAGGGGTACTACCCATATCTAGGATATTTTTTTGAGACATCTAGCTGGGAAGTCGTGCTCTCATGCCGAGTCAGGCCTTATACCTTTACCTCTATTGACTAGCGTATCGCTTATAAAACCCGCATATAAATTAGCAAACCAAAAGTGGCGGACGTTGCAAACCTGCGACCTATCTTTCGTGACCATTTTTTGGCAATAAAACAGACAAGGTTGTATACGATACATGTGTTCACTATTAGACATCATCATCAATAAACTCACTCATAAAGGAAATAAGTATGTTGATCAATGCAATCGCATTAGTTAGCACACTCACATCATTTAGTTATCAAGCAAATGATGTGTTTACCATTGAGGCCTATGAAGAACGTGCGCGATTAGACAGCCAAGTAAGGAATCGTTGTACATCTGTTCCTGTGTCGTATTCTGACGTGAAAATTCGTATAAATTGGGCTTATAACCAAGGGCTGATAACAGAAAGAGCATCATACTGGGGGAAAGCCTACGCGTATTACCCTGTTATAGATATGTTTTCACATCAAATAACCGCTATTTGTAAAGGGGGATAGGTGACACTAGAACACCTATATAAAAGCTATATATGAAAATACTATTGTTTATTACGGCTATGGTTAGTTCTGCTTGTTCATTTAATGCACATGCTGCCATGGATATTTGGACTTTTCAGCATCGTGCAAACATAGATGCCCAAATGCCAGGTCGCTGTATATATCAGACGCCTGTCTACAATTATACCGTTCGCAATCACTGGGCATATGAAAACAGACTCATTACAGCCAGGGCTGCAGAATGGGGAAATACATTTGGCTTCTACCCAGTGATAGATATATTTACAGGCGAAATTGCAGCAGTTTGCTCCGCTGGTCGTAGCTAACTTATTCATCTCAACTCAACTCAACAAGCAATAAGGAAATATTAATGCGTATATTAACAGTCGCTTTTGCTGGTTTTTTGACTTTAACCTCCTTTGCCGCCTTAGATATGCAACAGTACGAATTCAGAGCATTACAAGATGCCAAAATACCAGGACGCTGTGTTTATAGTCCCATCTCATATGACAATGTCAAACTACGTATTGACTGGGCGCTTAACCAGGGGTTAATCACTGAGCGGGCTTCCTATTGGGGTAAAGCATATGGCTATTACCCTATTGTTGACATGTTTTCGAATCAAGTCGCTGCTATCTGCAAAGGTGACCTAACATAGCCATCATCATATACACACTAAGATAATCACTACATTTTATAAGGAAGTTATTATGAGCATTAAGGTACTTGCAGTTGCTGGAATCCTCTCAATATTCTCGTTTGATTCTTTTGCTGTTATGGATTTAACACAGTATAAACAGCGTGCATTTCAAGATAACCAGCCTTGGAGCCGTTGCTCTTTTTCGACGCCACCAAATAGCTGGCAACAGTATATAAATCACGCGTTAAATCGAGGGTTTATCACACAGCGCGCTGCAAATTGGGGGAGAAGCAATGGTTACTACCCTGTAATAAGCTTTTTCGGCGGTGTAGAAGCCGTTTGTTCTGCAAAATAAATAAGGAAATCAATATGAAAAATATAAAAAGCATCACTTTTTCTGGCATTTTATCATTACTGTCATTTGAGTCTTTTGCAATCATGGACATAGATGTATATCAACAAAAAGCCTATTCAGATAGCCGAGCACCTGGACGATGTATGGGTAACATCCATGGCCCACGTAATTGGCTAATGTACATTGATTTTGCTGTACAAAATGGAATTATAACGGCACGAGCTGGAGATTGGGGCAGATTAAATGGCTACTATCCCGTCATTAACCCCTTTGAAAATAGTGTGACATTAATCTGCTCTGTTGGTAGACCATAAAATTTAAAGGAATAAAATATGAAGTTAGCATCACTATTACTACTTACTATACTTTCAACACACACATTTTCGGTGGCTGCCAACAGCGAAGTAAGCTCTCTTATCACATTAGACGAATATATAGAGAGAGCAATGTTAAATATAGGTAAAAGGTGTAGCATGGGCCCTAGACCTACAGTTGCTCAAGTAAGAGAACACAATTTATATGCTCAGAATTTAGGGTTGATCACCGCTGAAGCGGCTCTGTGGGGAAGTAATAATGGTTTCTATCCTTTGATTGATTTATTCACAGAGAGAGAAATCGCTCTAATCTGCAAAGCTTAAAACAGCCTCGTACATTTAAAAAGTTACACTATATACTGTGAAATGACGCTCAAAATGCTTTGATTCTAGATATAAAAAAGCACCTACAAGGTGCCTTAAAAACCGCACTTAATACGTATTATTAACTATCTCGTCTTAACTCACATCTGAACTATTTGACTTCAATACGTATTTGCGTATTTCCGTTGTCTATTTCTCCTATGCCTTTTGAAGCAACCGCTTTGTGATCTGACCCCCTTACTTTTCTGATGTAAGTATAATTGCCGCCATCAGCATAGGTATTTTTATATTGCCAATGACCATTCACTCGTTGATATAGCTGTATATCACCGCCAAAGTATGGTTGATGATTATTGCCGTTAACTAAAATACTATGTACTGTCCAACCAAAGCGGTTAGTTAAGTATGTTGCGCCAGAGTAATTATGATTAGTCGCAGTGATGGTATTTACTGCCACTTTATTTACAGATTGAATATCCAACTCTTTTACATACCGCGACCCTTTTGTTGGATCGAAAGACGTGCTTTCGGTAAATAAAACATGCACACCGCCCCCCGTCCCTGCTTCTTCAGCAACAATGTCTTTCACATAAATATATGTCCCATTGGCTTCTGAGTCGTAAACCAAAGTCCGAGAGTCGTTTTCAGCAAGTGGCAAGGTGAGCCTTTCACCTTTAATGTTGTACCAAGTGTTTGGGTTGAAAGTATAAGACTTAATCACATGAATGTTTGAGCGGCGATCTAGGTTGTAATTGGGGTGATAGTTATATGCTATATAAATTGCCCCATCATCATTAGTATCACTGACCGCATAATGACCACCTTCAGCTAATTTAAATTCATGACCATTATTATCAAACCACAGTGTCCGTACAGACTTTTGCCCTGCATATTCATAACGGGTGAATACCGCAAGACGGTTTAAAGCATTGTCTAAGTGTAACTGTGGGTATGACTGATTAAAGTCACCGTGATTGGGCAAGCCTTTAAGCTTTTGAAACTGAGTGCCATAAGGGGTTGTTGATTTGTAAAGGTGCCCGCTTCGATATTTGTGCCCAAGCCCACGCGAAGACAGTTGCACATAAACATAACCGTTTTTATCAACATCGACTATCGCATTGGTATGCGGATCATTCCAATTGCTCTCTGTATGGACTTTTACTTTTTGATTGTAGTTTTTCACTACATAAGTGACTAAGTTGCCATTTTCGTTATTAGAAAACACCTCAAAGTGATTATTGCTTTTTTCCACCGCCACTGGGATATGTTTATGAGTATAAGTGCCTGTCGCACCACAATACTTGGGCACTCCATTGAATAACTGATTTGTTAAACAAAAATAACTCGACTGATACCCACTATCATAAACATGAATATTTGATGCCATACTTGTTGCCGATGACAACAAAATCATAAAACCAACTGAATATTTCATAAAATCTCCTTTTTTGAAATATTATATTCACATCTCCAATGTTAAAAAACAAATACAATTTATTAATTATTTCATGCTGAGACGATGAAACTTTAAACATCAAATATCACTATTTCAAAAAACACATTAAAATTTGCAGGAGATTAACCACCAAATAGTCGCTATACTTGATTATTAAAACGCTCAACGCGCCTTATAATTTTACGTCTCACATACACAAAGTATATGCACTCTAAACATATCGGAAAGTTGCTTTGTAAAAATAAAAAGAGCCATCTCTGGCTCTTGTCGTACTTAACTTAATTATCAGCCACGATTATGTGGACGAGCGTAATCAATATCCGGTCCATTGGGCACAACTTGCGTTGGATTGATCATTGTATGGCTGAAGTAGTAATGACGTTTAATATGATAAAAATCAACTGTCTCAGTGACGCCTGGGTATTGATATAATTCTCTTACGTAATTAGATAAATTTGGGTAGCTTTCAATTGTGCGCTTATTACACTTAAAGTGACCAACATACACAGCATCAAATCTTATTAAGGTGGTAAATAAACGCCAGTCGGCTTCTGTTAATGTATCGCCAACTAAGTATCTATTTTCGCTTAGAATATTTTCTACTTTATCAAGCGCATCAAATAGTTTGTCATACGCTTGGTTATAAGCATCTTGGCTGGTGGCAAACCCTGTGCGATATACTCCGTTATTTATCGAGTCATAAACAAAATCATTGATCTCATCGATTTGAGTCTGTAATGCACTTGGATAAAAATCTAATGTATTGCCTGTCAGCGTATCAAATGCAGTGTTAAACATGCGAATGATCTCAGATGACTCATTACTCACGATCCGCTGAGCTTGTTTGTCCCACAATACCGGCACTGTTACTCTACCACTGTAATCTGCTTTATTTTTGGTGTAGATCTGATGCATAAAGTTGCTTTCAAATAATGCATCGCCTGTGCTGCCGGTTGCTTTATCAAACGTCCAACCTTGTTCTAACATATCAGGGCTCACCACGGATACATCAACATAGTCCTCTAACCCTTTAAGCTTTCTAAATATCAGCGTGCGGTGTGCCCAAGGACAAGCGAGTGAGACAAATAAGTGATAACGGCCTTTTTCTGCTTTAAAACCTGCTTCTCCACTTGGGCCAGCTTCGCCGTCAGGAGTAACCCAATTTCGTAATTGCGCAGCCTCCCGTTTAAATTCACCATTACTTGATTTAGTATCGTACCACTTGTCTTGCCAATGTCCGTTAACCAATAAACCCATTTTTTTGCTCCTAACCTATGCTTAAATATGTATCTGCAACTGCTGACATAGCAGTTCAAAGTTTGGCCCAAATTTGGGCCACCGGCATTTATGCTGACTTAGCCAACTTGTGGTCGACACTAAAGCGACCTGCGCCAGTAGAGGCTAAGGCTAAAAAGCCGCCTGCCATGGCGATGTTTTTAAAGAACATAAAAAACTGCATTTGATCCGCAAGGTTATTGTGATACACCAAAGCACTCACTACACAGAATCCGGCAAAAGCCAATGCGGTTAACTGGGTTAACGCACCCGCTAAGATGAATAATCCGCCAATCAACTCAAACGCAATCACTAACGGTAGTAAAAACTCAGGTAAACCACCAGAGGCTAGATACTGAGCGTTGCCCTCAAAGTATTGGATTTTATTCATCCCTGCCAAAATAAAGATGACAGATAAACCAACTCGACCGAGTAAGTTTGCGGCATTCGATAGATAGTCGTTCTTTGATACGATATTGAGTAAATTCATGATATTCTCCAAAGCTGTAAATTTGTTTTACTGGCATCTCTGCCCAACTTGCTAACAAGTTTACTATCTAATTAGAGAAATAAAATTTGTAAAAATAGAGGCCTTCATTCTTTTAAAAAGAATGAAGGCTATAGGGATAGGCCATAATTCGTTAAGTCAATTAACTTAACATGCTGTTTAAAATACAAAAAGCAGCACAATGCCGCTTTTAAATAACCTCAACAATCGGCGAGTACCATTCGCTACTGCGCTTTAGGCGCGACTTTGAACGATTTGATATTCCCTTCATTTTCAGAAGTAGTTGTAATATACGCGAGGTGAATGTCGCCCGCTTCTGCCGATAAAGTCACCTTTGCAATGGGTGTATCTGTGTTTGCGCCCTGACCTGCTTTAACCACAATCAACTCATTTAGATCCGTTGATAGGTCAACAAACTCTGTCGCATCACCATATTCCAAGTTTTCAGCTAATTTTTTGTCACCCATATACACATCCACTTTGCCCATATCTGCGACATAGGTATGGATAACAATCACTCGATATTTACTTTTAGCCACGTCTGCATCGTCAATTTTTACTGCATCTAGCTGTGCAGCCTGTGCTGAATCGTTATCTAATCGACCATAGCTATAAACAACATAATCACCGTGCTCAGAAAATCTAAAACGCGTCGATGCAATTGCCACTTCTTTGGAGTTACCCTCTACGGCATAAAATGAAAATACATTGCCATCTGAGTCGTCTTGAACAAGTAACTTTTCGTCTGATTTAGCGCCGAACAACAAACCATTTTCATCTGATAAAGACATTTCTTCATGGCCTTTTTCAAACTCCCAATACACATCCATTTCACTGTTCACCAAGTTAATTGCACTGACGTCAGCAGTGTAGGTGTCGTCATTGTTGCACCCAGCTAAAACAGATACCGCAACAGATAAAACCAATCCAGTTATTAATTTCACAATACTCTCCTCAAAGTGGCGTTGTGGGAAGTATATTGCTCACGGTCAGTGCGAGTTGTTATTGAATGTTATTTTTCAATACTTTGATGTAGCTGAGGGTTACAGAAAGCATTAAAGCGTAACGACACCCCGCAAAAAAGAAATAATTTAAGCACTGAGCTTACTAATAGGCTGACAAGAGAGAATGCGCGTATGCTGTTTAGCAAAATAGGCTTGGGTATGAGGGGCATCATAATGACGCTTTAAATCTGCTTCACAGTGCCACGCTTCCCACAAATAAAACACACCCGGCTCGTCATGAGCATGATAGATTTCAAAATAGATACAGCCGGGTTCATCGACTGTATGCGCTTTCAAGATATTCAGTTCAGCCGTAATTTCTGAAATATTGCCGTGGTTTGCCATTAACTTAGCAACAATGTAATAGCTCATAAGGTGTCCTTTTTAAATTTTATCAATAAAGAACGACTATCATAACTAGCATCATATACGTAAACTATACAAACAAATGCGAACTAACTTTACATATATGTAATGCTATTAAATGACCTCTACCTTTTCTCTATCATTGTCGATTGTGGCAGCTTAAGCCGTGCAGCCAAACAATTAAATACTACTGTCGCGACTGTTTCCCGCAAGCTTTGCGCGCTCGAAGCGCACATCGGACAGCCACTGCTAAACAGACATGCACGAGGCATACATGTCACAAAGGCGGGAGAGCAGTTATATCGGCAATATGCAGTGGATTTACAAACGATTCAAACTCAGCTCACAGAGTTCAAATCACAATCTCAGTTGCTCAGTGGGCGACTAAAGGTATTGGCACCGAGTAACTTGGCCACGACTGCGCTGGCAGATTTTTGGCCAGAGTTTATGCGCACTTATCCTGAGCTACAACTGGATATCCAGACCAGTAATCATATCCAAGATATTGCCGAGCAAGGCGCTGATTGCGCAATTCGTGTTGGTCATTTACCAAGCTCTAGCTTAGTGCAAAAACGCCTTGGCACCATAGAGAGTAAACTGGTTGCTGCACCTGAATACCCAGATATTAACTGTGTGACTGAATTATCTGAACATACTTTTGCCATTTCGCAGCAAGTCAATAACCTTACCCTCTCTCACCCGAAGCAAGGAGACTATAAGGTAACCGTCACACCAATGCACTTTTGCAACGACATAGCACTACTTAAAGCCATGGTAAAAAGTGGCCGATGCATCGCATTACTGCCACTGAGCGAAGCATCAAGTTGTTTGCAAAATGGCGCACTCAAAACAGTCCTGCCACATTGGTCTGGTGTTGAACGTCCGGTATATTTGGTGACAACCTCTCGCAAATATCCCTCACCGAAAGTAAAAGCGTTTGCAGACATGCTAAAGCAGTTTATAGCGCAACAGCCTTGGGCCAGTTAAATACTGCAATAACTCATTGCGCAATGTTTGTCGAGCGCCTGCTCAAACAACTTTTGCAATAGGGTAATATCATTGGTGCGCACGTAATTAGGCCGAACAACCAGTGCGATAGTGCGGTGCGGACCCGGCTCATTGAGGTGTAACGCCACCAGCTCAGACTCGCCTTTTATCAATTGATCAAGTGCCATTTGCGGCACTAAGGTGGTACCCATTTTTCCAGCAACCATCTGGATCAGCGTGTGTAAGCTTGTACTATCAAAGGTGGTGTCTTTTTGCTCTTGCGGCAAGTTACATGCACTCAAGGCATGCTCTTTTAAGCAGTGGCCGTCTTTAAGTAACATGAGTTTGGCAATATCAAATTGGTCGCTGGTGATCTCTTGCAGCCCCGCCCCGCTCTCATCTTTGTGACTAACCCAGTAAAAATCCTCTTTCCAGAAGTTAAACGCCATCAGTCCATCAATTTGATAAGGCAAAGCTAAAATAGCGGCATCTAATTCGCCTTGGCGCAGCATATCGGTTAAGACATGAGACTGCTCTTCTATGATCTTTAGCTTAAAATCAGGGTATTGCTGACGTACATCCGGCAAAACTTTAGGCAGTAAAAACGGACCAATGGTCGGGATCACACCTATTTTCATTGGCCTGCAAAGCGGTGACTTATCAACTTGTGAAAGCATCATAAACTCATCGACTTCCAGCTTAATCTTGCGCGCCTTATCCAGTAAAACCTTCCCTTGCTCAGTCACAAATACATGCTTATTATTGCGCTCAAAAATCACCGTCCCCAACTGTTTTTCAAGTTCATGTATCGCCGTACTTAAGGTCGATTGAGACACATGACATGCATCCGCCGCCTTTTTAAAGTGCAGTGTTTTTTCTACCGCAAGTGCATAGATGATTTGTTTTATAGAGACCATTCAAACGTTCTTTTTTATTGATTGTTTTTTCTATTTTAATCAATTGCGCGTTAAGTGCACCCGCACAGCTGTTCGCATTTTCACCACATTTTACGCTGCGTTTAGTTTAACTGTGAATAAAGATAATGAATTCAATGTTATACACATTTTTTGATGTGCTTTTTTTATACATTCTAAAAAACTGATAATTATCATTAAATTATTCAATTTTTCATTTAACACCCGTCTACTTAGGCTCTAAAAGGTCACCACTCAGACAGCATTGAGCTGATTAAAGTAACCCTATTGGAGTAAATTATGCGTACTCAACTGATGACGTTAGCCTCGGGCATCGCACTGGCACTGTCTAGTGCAGCGATTGCAGCGCCCAGTGCAACCCAAATTAAAACCAACCAGTTCTGGTGGCCAGAGCAATTGGATCTCAGCCCGCTTAGACAACATGACATAAACTCAAACCCCTATGGTAAAGACTATGACTACAGAGCCGAGTTTGTAAAACTCGATTTAGCACAAGTTAAAGCCGACATTGAAAAGACCCTCACTGACTCTCAAGACTGGTGGCCGGCAGATTGGGGACACTACGGGCCATTGATGATCCGGATGGCATGGCACAGCGCAGGCGTCTACCGCGTGCACGACGGTAGAGGCGGTGCTGCTGGCGGTCAGCAGCGCTTTAACCCGCTCAACAGTTGGCCTGATAATGCCAATTTAGATAAAGCCAGACGCTTATTGTGGCCTGTTAAGCAAAAATATGGCAAGCAGCTATCTTGGGCTGACTTAATGGTATTGGCTGGCAATGTGTCATTAGAGTCTATGGGCTTTAAAACCTTCGGTTTTGCCGGTGGTAGAAGCGATGACTGGGAACCTGATCTCGTCTATTGGGGCCCAGAAACCACATTTTTAGCCGACAAACGACGCGATAAAAAAGGCAAACTCAAAGGCCCACTTGCGGCGGTCGAAATGGGCCTTATCTATGTCAATCCAGAAGGTCCACATGGCAAGCCAGATCCCTTATTGGCAGCCGACGACATTCGCCTTTCGTTTGGCCGTATGGCAATGAATGACGAAGAAATCGTAGCGCTCATCGCAGGTGGCCACACCTTCGGAAAAGCCCATGGTGCAAAAAAACCTAGCAAATGTGTTGGTAAGGAGCCTGCAGCTGCGCCAACTGAACAGCTGGGCTTTGGCTGGAAAAACAAATGCGGCACTGGCAAAGGCGCTGATACCAGTACCAGTGGCTTAGAAGGTGCGTGGACAGTCACACCAACTCGTTGGTCTACAAACTACTTAGACAACCTAATGAATTTTAATTGGGTGCAAACCAAAAGCCCAGCAGGCGCAATACAATGGATCCCAGATAACCCAGCAGCCGCCAATTTAGTACCTGATGCCCATATCAAAGGGAAACGCAGTGCACCGATTATGTTTACCACTGATCTTGCACTCAAAGAGGATCCTGCTTTTCGTAAAATTGTAGAGCGATTCCGCGCAGATCCTAAAGAGTACGAACTGGCATTTGCCAAGGCTTGGTTTAAGCTCACGCACAGAGATATGGGTCCAAGAGCACGCTACCTTGGCAATGAAATACCAAGCGAAGTACTGACATGGCAAGACCCTATTCCTAAACATAGCGGTAAAAAAATCACACAAAGTGACATCAAGACACTACAAGTTGCAATCAAGCGCACAGGCCTCAATAACGCTGATTTAATTGAAACTGCATGGGCAGCTGCATCAAGTCACCGTGTCACAGATATGCGGGGCGGCGCGAATGGCGCGCGGATCCGACTCGCTCCACAAAATAACTGGACGGTAAATAATCCACGCCAGCTTAAACAAGTGCTCACAAAGCTTGAGCAAGTTAAAGCGCAATTTAACAAACGCTCAAAACGTCAAGTATCTCTGGCCGATGTCATTGTACTTGCCGGTAAAACGGGTATTGAAGGTGCACTTAGAAATGCAAATATGCCAAAAACAGTGCCATTTAGCCCAGGGCGCACCGATGCTTCTCAGGCACAAACAGACGTTAAATCATTCAGCTTTTTAGAGCCTAAAGCCGACGCGTTTAGAAACTACTACCATGACTCTGCCTTTATGTCGCCAACAAAAATGTTGGTAGATAAAGCAAATATGCTTGGGTTATCGGTTCCTGAGATGACGGTGCTACTGGGTGGTATGCGCGTGCTGGAAACAAATACGGATAACTCAAACACTGGCGTACTGACGCATACTCCGGGCAGCTTAGACAATGCCTTTTTTGTCAACCTGCTAGACATGCGCACGCAGTGGAAAAAGTCAGACACACAACCGGGTATGTACTTGGGTTATGACCGAAAGACAGGAAAACAGCAATGGCAAGCAAGCGCGGTTGACCTTATTTTTGGCTCAAATTCAGAGCTCAGAGCCATAGCAGAAGTGTATGCATCCGATGATGCCAAGCAAAAGTTTGCCGATGACTTTATCAAAGTCTGGGTCAAAGTGATGCACTTAGACCGCTTTGACTTGATGTAAAACACAAAAGCCGCGTTTAATCGCGGCTTTCGCTCATTCGAATGTCATCGCCCTCTGGACGCTCTACCCAACGATTAAGCGATTATTTGTATCTCGGCTTGTTAAAATCTGCGCCGCATCAAAATTAGTCGCACGCTTGGCCATACGATCGTACAAAAGTACATTCACAGTGGCAGCCAAATTCATGCATCCAGTTGTCGGCACGTATACAACCGCATCAGCAGCATCAACAATATCTTGTGGCAAACTGCCATCCTCAGGACCAAACACATACAGCGCGTTCTCAGGATGAGCAAAATGCGGTAATGGCGTCGCGCCTTCTACCAGTTCAACGCACACCAAAGCGCGCCCTGATACTTTTAAGCTCACTAGGTCATCGACTTGTTGGATTGGGATATTCTCAGCAACATTTTTTGTGTCTGTGTGATATTTTGCAGCTTTTGCATAGCGGTTACCGTTGAAATACACCGCCTGTGCTCCATAGCACCCAGCAGCACGTAACACACCACCAACATTGGTTGGCGACTTAGGGTTCACCAAGCCTATCGCTGCAAATGACTCACTCATATTATTCACTCTTAATGTATAGGCAGTACAACTACCAAAAAATTCGACGGGCGATTGTACCATGTGCGAAATTTTGTGCCACTCAGATGAAAAACGTCAATTTACGTAAATTGGCAATAATTTGTAACATGTACGATTCCATTAACTCTCGCCAACACGTCTAAGAACTTATTGGTTTTTCAACAAGAAACAAAGCATATAAAACAAATAATTAAACCATGCCATAAAAACATCAGTTACCCCTCATAAAACATCAACTAAGGCCAACAATCACAATGTTGTTCATCGACAAATATGAATGTAACAGTTCATGTATTTGCATTGAATCTGCATTCGAGATTGGCTAATTTTGAAAAGGTACAATTCAGTACAATCAAGGAGATAACAATGAAATTAACTATCAAAAAAAGTAAAATTAAGAACCTTTCTAGCAAGCCTTCTTTAGGACTAGAAGCAACGCCGCACGTTGCTGGTGGTATGAAACAAGTAGAGACACGCGAACCATGTCGCTCAATATGGGCATGCACTCACCCACAAGCGTGTCTCACTGATTAATCAGAATGCCTGAATTTGCGGCCACAAATTCAGTACCGTTGGCGATCTTTGAGCTCAGGGTCGCCTCAATTCATTAAACGCCTCACTCAACAAGCGTGATGGCTGTTTGCATCAAAGATAATGTTAAGGAAAATACAAAATTCAGCAGACAATCCAAAGGTAGTCAAAAGCTAACCTAAAGTTTTTCCTTGTCAGAATTTGCTAGGTTAAGAGTTGCCAATAAAAGGTGAACCTTGCATCCCGTTAAATAAAGGAAATTAATCATGAAGCTGAAAATGAAGAAAAATAAAATTAAAAACCTTATTCATACACAAATCATCGATAGCAACTTAACACCCAATGTTGCTGGTGGCATGCCGGTCATAGAGACTCGTTCTGCTTGCAAGTCTAACTTTGCATGTACAGGTGGCTCTGCCTGCTTGAGTTAAAAAAGCCTTATCTTTATCCTTGTTTTTTGACCCACAAACGGCTTTACGTGCCGTTTTTTAATACGTTTCCAGCTTGTTATTGAACTTTGAATGTTCTCATCGAGCAAGGAGCAACATAGTTTCATTTAGCAGTGATAAGTGTGAGGTCTGTTATCGCTTGAGTACATAAACATGTTCGTCGAATCTCACGCCTTGATGCACAGCTGTATTTTGCGTTATCTGATTTAAGCAAAACCCCGCTTTTTCCATCACTCTGATTGACGCTATGTTGGGCGCCGAAACGGGATTGAATAACGATGTTACCTGAGTTTGCTTAAAAACTTTATCAATGAAAAGCGCCACAGCCCGAGTGGCAATGCCATTTCCCCAAAAATCTTTAGCGAGCCAATATCCCAGCTCAGCACACTGCTCTGCTGAAGATTTATCGGGTAAATAAGCCCCAATCACACCACAAAATTGACCATGTGATTCAATCGCATAATTCAGTGCATTTTGACGACTCCCAATACCCAACCACCACTTTGCATCTTGCAAAGTATAAGGCGCAGGCAGTCTATCAGACAAATATCGAGTCACCTCGGAGTCATTTAAATAGTTAACTAGATACACATCGTCTGATGGCTTAAGTGTTCTCAATGTTACATCTTGATTCATGATATTTAGGAGCACTACTTAGCTCCCTTTCCTCTATTTATTCATTATATCCAGCGTCTCACTTGGCAACAGTATTGCGCATACTCTGAACCAAACTTCTCTCGCATTGCCCGCTCTTCAAAACGGATATACCAACGATCAGTGATGGCAATAAATCCGAGCCAGCATACTAAACTGACAATTCCAGCTCCAAATAATAACGCAGCCCCGAGCAAAGAGACCGCAAAACCCAAATACATAGGGTTGCGGGAGAATTTAAACGCGCCGTGAGTAACTAGCTTTCCCGGTTCAGAAAAAGTCATCACGTTAGTCCCGACATGGACAAAGGTTTTTTTAGCACCTGCTGCCAGTAGCAATCCAGCTAACACAAAGGGCAAACCAACCAAGTTATAGGGGTAAACTATAAGATGGTTCACATCTAAGGACCAACACAATAACGCCATGCTGATCAGGGTGATAAGATATAAAAAGGGTGGCAAGAGTTTTTGCATATATTCGCTCCTCAAATAAAACATGACTTTACTGAGTGCGTGATATCTTTACCTTAACTTATGTTAAGCCCATTTTTTTGCGTATGCGAGATAAGCTCACATCGGTGATACCCAAATACATGGCGATTTGATTCAGCGCGATTAGCTCACTGTCTTTACCAAACTCATCTAAAAACTGCTCATATCGTTGCTGTGCATCAAGCAGTAACAAGCTGGCCTCTCGCCTTTCTTTTTTCAATGCTAATCGTTCATACAGCTTTCGAACAAAGGTACTCCATTGGCTGTTTTGCTCAGAAAATCTAATCAAATCTTGATAAGAAATGGATGCAATTTCACACTCACTTAATGCTTGAGCATAAAAAGGACTCGGAGAGTACGTTATCAATGAACCAATACTGGTAAAAGCGCCACCGGGTTTAACCAAAGACTTATTAAACTCTTTGCCATCAATATCGATATAGTAATAACGTCCAAAGCCAGAAAGCAAAAAATGCACGTCTTTGACAATGTCCTGACTTACAAAAATATGCGATTTTGGCTGATAGTTTTTAAACTCAAATACATCAATATAAGCTGTGATTTCTCTTTCATCAAAAGGGGCTACCTCCCTTAGAAAATGTAATAAACGCGCTTTATTTTCAGAGCTGTCTTTATTACTCATGAAGCACTTCGCTTAATAAAGTCAGTGTTATGTTTTACAAATAGCAATGTCGTCTGGTCATAAATCTCATTACACCAATGATGCTTGCTGAGCACCAGATCTGGCACCTCACTCATATTATCTGAGACGGGTTCAAAACCAAACTTTTCATAAAACGCAGCAAGATGTTCAAATGGCAAGCAATATACCTGTCGATATTGTGCCGTGTTTTCTACTAAAAAGGTGACTAACTTAGCTGCAATCCCTACTCCTCTAAAATCGGAGCTGACATAGATGCCACCAAGCTCTGCATCATAGTCGGTGATTTTTTGAATACGGCCTAATCCAACTTTTTGCCCGTCAATTAAGGCTATGGCGACTAGATCCGTTTCGAAGCTTGATAGTTTAAACCCCACGCGTTGATACTGCTCATTAACCCAGTGGATCTCTTCATCATGTGCTTTTCTTATCGTTATATTGATGTCCACAGTATGTTTGCTCCTAAAACAAAAACATCTCCATGATTGAATATCATACACCTTACTTAAATACCAGTATTCTGTCGTAACATCATTACTGTTAATGTGCTTTTGTACTTAAATTCCGCTTTCTAAGAGTATAAAAGTGCATTTATTTACACGTAAAACCTCACCTCTCACAGAGTAGTAAAGTCTACCAAATTTAAACTCAACCAATTGTTATTAAATACGTAATTTGACTATCCATAGCCAAGTTTTGACACCACATTTGAGATGCTATTCAACTTCAATTGCTAATAATAAAACGCATTGCGATTTAGCTTCTATACTTGTTCTCAGGACTTTTTCTATTTCTCGCATCACCTGCGGACTAAGGGAATTTGAATATGACTAAATCCAAGCAACTTACTCTTTTTTCTACATTGCGCGCAAAGCTGATTGCTGCGTTTTCGGCTGTGATGATCACGCTTGCCGTGATTGGTTTTATTTCTTACTTTGCCTTAAAAATGGCCTCAGATGGATTTAAAGATTATCGAGAGTTAGCTCGTGATAGTAACCTAGCAGGCATTTTGCAGTCCAATATGCTAATGGTGCGTATGAATGTGAAAGACTTTTTGTTGACTGGCAGTGATAAAGACATTCGCCAATATAATGAGTATTTCACGCAGGTCGAGACCTTACTCAAAGATGCAACGCGAGAAATTAACAAACCCGAACGTGCAGAAATGGTGAAACAACTCACCACAAAAATAGCAACTTACAATGAGACGTTTGACCTGATAAAAGACTATCGGGTCCAACGCAACGACTTGGTGTTTAATAAACTCAACGTCATTGGCCCACAAATGGAGCGGGAGCTTACCAAGCTGATGTTCAGTGCATCAGAAAGTAACGACACACAACTTGCTTATTTGACGGGGGTTGCGATGCGTAACCTGTTACTTGGCCGCCTTTATGTCATTAAATACTTAGAAAGTAATGACGAAAGCGCAGACCAGAGAGTCAAACAAGAATTCAGTGCGTTTGAGCAGCAAATGGATTTAATTGAACAGCTCACCAACACCGCGGCAAATCGTGAATTGATCGCACAAGTCCGCGCACTTGAAGCAGACTATAAACAAGCTTACCTCAGCGTGCATGACATCATCGTAGATCGCAATGATAAAGTAACAAATACCCTTGATGTGCTTGGACCTCGATTTGCCAAACTGGTTGATGATTTAAAACTCTCTGTTAAAACAGACCAAGACAAGCTAGGGCCAATGCTCAAAGAAGCCAATGAGTCAGCAGTGACCAATATTATGATGACATTTGCAGTTGCCCTGCTGCTCAGTGGCTGTATCGTCTTTATTCTGACTCGAAATGTAATGGCTCAGCTTGGTAAAGACCCAAGCGAGCTAGAAAATGTTGCTCGGGCAATTGCCCGTGGCGACTTAGATGAGCAATATGATGAACGTGCGCCAAAAGGCGTGTTTAAATCTATGATGGGTATGCGTGATAGTCTTCGCCAAATACGAGAAAAGGAAAAAGAAGAAAAACGTATCGCCAGTACCAATGCGCGTATCAAAAGTGCACTGGATAACGCCAGTGCGTGTGTGATGATCACCAATATCCAAAACCAAGTTATTTACCTAAATGATGCCATTTACGCCATGTTCGATAATGCAAGCAGTGATATCTGTACTGTGCATGCCCACTTCGATAGCAAAGGTTTACTAAACCAGTCGCTTAGCCAATCACTTCCTGATTTCGCTGAATTCGAACAAAAAGCAAAGGGTCTTAGTGACAGCTACGCTAATGAGCTAAAAATTGCAGGTCGAACGTTTGCAGTGGTTGCAAGCCCCGTTGTTGTAGAAGGAAAAACGGTTGGCTTAGTTTACGAGTGGGAAGACAAAACACAATGGTTAGCCAATGAAGCAGAAAAAGCGCGGGTCGCATCGGAAAATGCCCGCGTAAAATACGCGCTGGATGGCTCATCTGGTCAAGTGATGATCACCGATGATAACTACAAAGTGATTTATCTTAATGGCGCATTAGAGCAAATGTTTAAAGAAGCATCAGCTGACGTAACGCGGGAGCTCACAGACTTTAACTCAGCAAATATTAAACACAACGCGTTAGATTATTACTTCTCTCATTTTACCAACCTACTTGCTGAATTTGACGGCCTTACAACCAGCCATCAAAGTGAATTTGTGATTGCAGGACGTACATTTAATGTTGTTGCCAGCCCCGTCAAGGTAGATGGTGAGCGCGTGGGGACCGTGCTTGAGTGGCAAGATAAAACCCAGTGGCTCGCACTTGAGCGGGAAAAATCACGAGTTGCTTCTGAAAACGCACGGGTGAAATATGCACTCGACAGCGTATCTGGAAATGTGATGATAGCCGACCCTGATCTAAATGTTATTTATGCCAATAATGCCCTACAAAATATGATGTTTGAGTCCGAGCAAGATATCAAACAGCATGTCGGTGCTTTTGAAAGCACGAACTTAATGGGTTTTGCAATTCATAACTTTTATTTAGAACCAGAGCAACAAAAGCTGGTATTTGAAAACTTAGATGATACCCACCGCAGTGTAGAGCACATAGGCAATAAAGTGTTTGCCCTCACAGCCAACCCGATTGAAGTGGATGGCAAGCGCATTGGTACCGTGTTGGAATGGGTAGACCGTACTGCTGAGGTGAACATAGAGAAGGAAATTGACGACATTGTTCAAGCAGCTTCTCAAGGTGACTTAAGTAAGAAAATTGACCCAACAGGAAAGTCAGGTTTCTTTGGCAACTTAAGCCAAGGTCTAAATGACTTACTAGGTACCGTTGAAGTCGCACTCGATGATGTGATGCAAACGCTAGGCGCGCTGGCCCATGGCGATCTCACAACCCGCATCACCAATGAATACCAAGGTAAGTTTGGCAAACTCAAAGAAGATACGAATGCAACCGCAGATAGACTAACGGAAATTATTTCTAGCATTCGCTCATCTGCAGGCAGTATTTCCCAAAGCGCCAATGAAATCGCGCAAGGCAATATGGACTTGAGTCAACGCACGGAAGAACAAGCGTCTAGCCTCGAAGAAACCTCAGCCAGTATGGATGCTATGACAGACAGTGTGAAACAAAGTAGTAAACGCGCTGAAAATGCCAATGAGTTGTCACTTGATGCAGAGCGTCGTGCAGAGCAAGGCGGCCAAATCGTCAATATGGCCGTTACCGCCATGAAAGAGATCAGTGATTCAAGTAAAGAGATCTCTGAGATCATCGGGGTGATAGACGAGATTGCCTTCCAAACTAATTTATTGGCCTTAAATGCTGCGGTTGAAGCAGCCAGAGCGGGCGAACAAGGGCGTGGATTTGCCGTCGTCGCAGGGGAAGTTAGAAACCTAGCACAGCGCTCCTCTGAAGCGGCAAAAGAAATCAAAGATCTAATTCGTGATAGCCAAACTAAAGTCGAAGAAGGTACCTCATTAGTCAACAAGTCTGGTGAAACACTGTTGGAAATCGTCGAGGCGACCTCGAAAGTGCGTGTCATGATGCAAGATCTCGCGGAATCTTCACGACAACAATCTGAGGGCATAGTGCAAGTGAACAGTGCTGTGACTCAAATGGATGAAATGACGCAGCAGAACGCAGCATTGGTTGAGCAAGCAACAGCCGCTGGCCAGTCTATGGCAGATCAAGCTAATAGTATGAATAGCACAATGGATTTCTTTACCATAGAGCAAAGAGGTACCGGGCTTAGGACTTTAGCGTCCTAATTGATAGCGTAAAAACCAAGGGGCACTCGCCCCTTTTTCTTGCCTCTCACCTTTTTCCTTCACTTTTATAATCGAGCTTGACCTGTCTATCTCTTTATACTTTAAAGTCTGTACTCATTAATTTTATTGAGTGACGTTCATGTACAAAATATCAGAACTCGCAAAGCGCGTTGGGCTGTCTCGCACGGCACTACTCTACTATGAAAAGCAGCAGCTCATTACAGGAAAGCGCCAAAGCAATGGCTACCGAGTCTATCTTGAGAAGGATGTGCAACGGGTACGACTCATACAAAAGTTGCTCGCAGGCGGGCTTACCATAAAAGAATGTAAGGCATGCCTTGATAGCAAAATCGATCCTCAACTTCTACGTAAGCGGCTGTCTGTATTAGACGAGGAAATTTCACAAAAACAGCAAGCTCGTGATTTGCTATCAGCAATGTTAGGTGATGTGCCGCAGCACTCTTGGCATGAAGAGCTCAATGCAATTGCGCCCGATGCACACTTAAATTGGTTAATACAACAAGGCTTTAATGAAAAAGAAGCCCTCAGATTAAAATGGTTATCAAAAGATATGAATGAACATGAAAAATATATGGCTGATTTTATGCGCGTTTTTTCTCCTCTTGTGCGCTGGGCACCGGGTAGCGAGGAAGATACACTTAAAGCGCTGTCATTTGTTCCCTTTTCTCCACAATTAATTGCTGACATAGGCTGTGGAAAAGGCTATGCGACTCAGTTACTAGCAGCACATACTAAAGCCAATATTATTGCCGTAGACAACGAACAAAGCGCACTTGATGCACTGACCCAAAGCTTTACTCAGCAAGGGCTGAGCCACAGGTTACAAACTAAATGCGCAAGTATGACTGAACTGAGTTTCAACACGCAAAGCATTGACCTTATTTGGTCAGAAGGCAGCGCCTATATCATGGGCGTACAAAATGCTTTAAAGCAATGGAGCGCGATGCTCAACCGTGACGGTGTGTTAGTTTTTAGTGACATGGTATGGCACACAGCAAAGCCAAGTGATCAGCCGCAAGACTTTTGGGCTAAAGAGTATCCTGATATGCAACCAGTTGAATCGAGATTGGCGCAAATATCCACACTTGGGTACAAAGTCCTAGCGCATTTCCCACAAAGTGCTCAAGCGTGGCAAAACTATTACGGACCTTTGCATGAACGCGTCATTGAACTCAAAGACACAATGGCAGATTCCACCGCACTGCAAGATATTCAAAAAGAAGTCGATGTGTGTACTGAGTATGCCAATGAATTTGGCTACCACATGTTTATTTTGCAAAAGATCTAACACGACACCGATAAAGGCGCTCAATGCGCCTTTTTACAAAACAGAATTAATATTTAGTGATCGCCAATAATGCGTTATTGCTCTCACCATCGTGACATCTTCTGTCGCCGCTATCGCGGTTTTCTATAACTAGTGTATATTTTACTTGATTGTTTTTTGATTGACGAATTGCTTCTAGCACAGGGCCTAGCAAATAAGTTTGCTCTGGATAAATGATCAAAGGCTCTAGCTCAAAACCGCCATCAGAATAGCGTGAATAACGTACTTCATACGCGTTATTGCCAATTGAAAAAACGTTTTTTAAATAACCAGAACAGTTAAAATAGTTGCAGCTTGAGACTGAGCTGCAAACATTAACGCACTTACCGATAATACCTTAATATAGTTTTTCATTTTTTGTCCTTAAATTTTAATTATTAGTCTCCATTTTAGAGACACTCCAACTTAATGAACAAAAGTTAAAGTAATGTTATAAGCAAGAAAGTAACAAGATAAAAGCTGAAAATTAAGTGGCTGTCACTAACTATTATAAATAGGAAAATTATCATGAAAATCGATATAAAGCGTTTTCAATAATTCCGGTAACACATGCCAGTAACCTTGTGCGTTTACCACACTGACTTGCCAAAATAGATTTTCTGTAAAAGATACATCAATACAGTCTTTTACCTCATCAATTCCACATTTATATTGTGTCTCAAAGTACTTAAAAACATCTATATAATGCGCTGAGGGTGTCCCCTTGTTCATCTCAATGTTAATTGCTTTAGCGACACTTTCAAACCAAGAATACGCATATTCAGGGTCAAGATCACCCCATAACTTTAAGTGTGCTTGATCTGCCTTTTGGGTAACTTCAGCAAAACGGCACCTGAAGTCTGAATACATGTCTAACACGCTCATTGTGATTATGCTTGGTGTATTTTAGTAAACCGCTCAGAAAGCTCACTTGCTTGGCAATACCCTAAAGTCAGTGCATAGGCATGGTTTTCATCAGTCACATAAAACAATGCAGGAAACCCGCCTACTTGTAACTGGCGGGTTAGCGCCAAATGTTGCTGCAGCTGCGCTTGTGTATCTTGTGCATTAAGTGAAGATAAAAACTGCGCTTCGTCTAGTCCAATAGACACCGCGCATGCTGCCAAAGTCGCATCTAATGACGGGTTTGATGCTTGTTGATAATAGGCCGATTGAATCGCCTTTGACATTGCTTCTGCACCATTTTCTTTCAAAGTTTGCGCCACAATCACAGCGCGACAAGCTTGATAAGTAGAACGATAAGGCGTGTTTTGGTGCCAATAATCATGATTAAACGATACTTGCGTTCTTTGTTCTATTTGGTACCAATATGAAGCGATTGTGTCTCTTAAACTTTGCTCCATCGGCTCTGTATTATCCGGAGCCAATCCGCCCATTACCCAATCAACTCGGATACTCGGATATTGGCTTAAAAATGAGTCTAACTCAGGTTGAAATGCGTAACACCAAGCACACATAGGATCAGCGACATATAAAAATTGCATGTTTTCTCTACAGGTAAAAGTTGAAGTTTGAAAATATAACTTAAATCATCTTACCTACCAACGTTTCAGGCCGCCACATAAGAAATTTACACATAAAAACTAGGTTCGAGATTAAAACTAACGACCTGCTAACTTTTGGGAAATTACAGTAAACTTTAGAGAGTAGAAAACCCTAGCATATATAAATTAAGAGTCTTTATATTATTAAACATGCACTTAGAAAAGCATCCTTTTTTACTAAGATATAACCTCAACAAGTTCAGAGCGAATGGCACATACGGTGCTGTCCAGAATCACACTAAAAACGTTTCTAGTAGCATTATTTAAAATTAAAATTTTCATAAAAACCCCATAAAATTCACAAAGCATTAGATATGAAAAACAAAAAAACAAACCAAAGAAAAAAATTAATAAAATTATACAAAAAACAACAATATTGATAATAAATCATTGACAACTGAAAGGGTAACGATTAAATTTTAATAAACCTCCTGCGGGAGGAGGTTAAAAAAGGAAAGTTTAAAATGAAACTAGTTAAAATTAACATTAAAAACCTATCAAAAAACTCAAAGCAGCTTGCTAATTCAGAAACACATAAAATTGCAGGTGGCCACAGCACTAGAAACTCAGGACAGTTATCTTGTCACGCATTAAACTAATCTAGCAGATGAATTAAGTTTTAATGCGTTAGATTTTTATAATAGTTAAAGTCAGGTAATGGCTTTAACTAAATACTCATTTACAATTTAAAAACACTTACAAACCTTTAAAACTGCCTTAGTCAACTTTTTTAAAATACGCTTTAAAATTTAGTGTTTAATCTTACCTTTTATGAGCTGTTCAACACCTTGAATGTTTTTCGACAAATAGATCAGTTCAATATTGAAATATAAATTATAATCACTTCTTACTATAAACCAATATTCTGCTTAGCAACTTCACATGTTTTTCATTGGACATCTAGTTCCCCAAGAGTTTACAAAGCAATCTTAATGTTGCCAAATAACCTGACGTGGCATAATGTGTAATGTGCTACTACCTTTAAAATTTTGTCAAAGTCTAATTGTGCTGGATATAACACTTTAAAAGTGATTTTCCTGATTCATTATGCTCTCGTCCGTTAATACGTCTTTAGGTGACATTTTTCCAAGCCGAGTTATAATTTTCATTTTTTATTGATTTCAACCTTTAAAAGAATTGAAAAACGTGATTTTTAATCACTGTAAATTTACGCACAGCATGACCCTACCAATACTGACAGAGCAAAAAACCATCAATATAAATTAAAAATATTAATATATAAAATTAATAAGTGAAAAATAACAAGGAATGAATTATAAAATGTCAAAAGTCATTTTAGTACTTGCGATTATATCCCTCATATCGGCTTGTAGATCGACACTTACAATACATGATACACAACTAAATGAAGAAATATCATTAAAAACCGACCATGGTGTTGTTGCTGTTGAACTAATTAACAACACTTCACACCTATCTCCACTGCACCTCAATTGGAAAAGAGTGATTGTCATCAGATTAGATAATACAGAGCAACGCAAACAATCGGCAATCGCAAATGCTCGTGAAGAGGCAAAAAGAAAAAAAGTATCATTTGATCCTGACGAAGTTGAATGGCAGCACGAGTATTATAGTTTAAAAGTAAACCCTAAAGGCACACTTTCAAGCCAAGTGTTCGTTGGAGCAATACCCGCAGGCGAATATGCTATCGCAACCCTTTATAGCTCCCGTTTTGACGGTAATGTTGAATCATGGATTACTATGCCTGTATACAGGCAAGCTGGCGTGTTCAACGTAGAGGCATCAGCCCTAACAGATTTAGGCACACTCGTTTTTCAGCCTCTTTTAAATTTCGAAGAACCCTCTTTTTGGCATAATAAATCTAAGCAACGTGCATATGTAACTAGAATCACGAGCAATACAGATCTCGCGCCATTCGTTAAACACCACCACCCTAAGCTGGTAAATGAATTAAATTTTTCACACGTAAATTCATGGCAGCATGACCCCTATGCTCCAATAAGAGAAGAGCTGAGTAACCTATCTATGTCCAATGCGTACGGTGAACGTGCTATTTCACTACAAAATAGCAAAAACAACATATTGGCTGCACGATTTGGGCTGTTGCACATGATTAATGAAAATGGTGACTTAACAACTGACTCTTTACCTACAACATCGCAATTGACGTCAAGTACAGTGTTTAAAAATCAATTTCTAGTTGGTAGTGAACGAGGTATTCTATTTAGCAAATCTATCAACGGCCAATGGCAAGAAAACTATCCAGTTTCTGCAAGAGAAGCATTTGTCTGGTTAGGCAGCTCAGGTCAATTTGGCTACGCTATTACAAGCTCTGAAAAAAGACATACAATCTATCGCTTTAGCGAAGTGTTATCAGAATGGCAAAATATCGGCTATCTCGATAAAAAAGATAATAAAACTGGCCTGAGACAAAATGGTGGGTTATTCACATTTTTTGATGAACAGGGAAACTTGAGAGTCATCAACGATAAAGCAATCTATTTACACGATCAAATATCCAACTCTTGGCAATCTAAACCGCACCAAAAATATAAAAACTTTGCTCAACTAAAAACCGGTGAACTAATAGCCGTGGAATCTAGTCAATGGTCAGGATACGGTGATCAAGTCATATCTGTTGATTACGGAAAAAGCTGGCAAAACGTTGAGCGAACTTTGCAAGTGAATGGAGACCCAAAGATATACGCAAGCCTTCCAGCTCTTCTACCAAATAAACAAGTCGCTTCTATTAGTCGCTATAAAAAAGGTATTTATAGCAAAAGCAATCTCCGCATTACAACAGCAGATCTTTCAGCCGCAAATGATCAAAAACAATGGACTCCACATGGCTACTTGCTACCAAATTGCCAGACTCAGTTATCTGAGCTAACGCAAGGTTCAACCTTATTTTTCCTATGCGAACAAGGCCAAGTAGTAAGTACATCAGACTTGGGTTATAGCTGGGAAGTTAAAGTTGATATTGACATAGCTCGAATGCAAGAACAATTTGATGCACTGGCCGCCCAGTTAGAGCAAGAGGAAAACGCAGAAAGTAAATAATCAATGCAAGTAATAAAAATGCATTACGAATAAGAATAAACCCACTTTTATAATATGTGGGTTTAATATTTCTTTTAGGTAATCAAAGTAACTATAAAATATTCGCTATAAACTCGACTGGATGTTTTGGTTTACTCCCCTCAAAGCGCTTTACTTGGCTGCGGCAAGAGAACCCTGTTGCGACTAAGATTGATGACTGCACATGTGATTGCCAAGATGCGTTATACAGCGCCTGTGATGCAACTTGATTTTTACTCTCGTGACCAAAAGTGCCTGCCATGCCGCAGCACCCGATACTAGGCGAGTTAATTTGTATACCGAGCGTATCAAAAATGCTTTTCCAAGCAGCCGATGCTGCACGAGCATTCGTTTCTTCTGTGCAATGAGGCATTAAGGTCGGTGACTCAGCCACCGACCTTGGCGTTAAAACACCAAGGTCTTGTTGTTTGAGCCACTCATGAATTGTAAATACATGAAAGTCTCCTCGCTCCGTTTC
This sequence comes from Pseudoalteromonas umbrosa, assembly GCF_030125375.1. Taxonomy (GTDB): domain Bacteria; phylum Pseudomonadota; class Gammaproteobacteria; order Enterobacterales; family Alteromonadaceae; genus Pseudoalteromonas; species Pseudoalteromonas umbrosa. The sequence continues at coordinate 1,628,297 of NZ_JASJUU010000001.1, forward strand.
ACTAAGCACTTTACGATATTCATCGTCATACACAAATACCAATGCAGAATCTAAGCCAATCATAGGAATACCCAAGCCAGAAGCGCGCTGTAAAAACGCACTGGTGGCTCTAGCCGTTACTTTAAACTCAGGCAAAAACCCTTTCACATGCTGAGTTTTGCCATTCTCATGATATGGCAATAGAACGGCTTTTTTACCAAGTTTGTCAGCTAACTTAATGGTTGCAGCAATTAATTCAGCTTCATAAAACCAAGTGAACGGGTCCAGTACCACTAGTACATGTTTATCTTTTTGCGACTGACTGAGCTTACTTAACGCTTCGTAGTCAAATTCAACTCCCTTGGGTAGCTTGGTACTGAGCAGTGGTAAATCTTGATAACCTAATCCCCATTTACTGAGCTTATTCACAAGCTTTGAGCCAATCACAGGGTTTAGTATTGATGCACCACGTGACATTAAAGGCAGCAACTTTTCAATATTACCGACCAAATAATCTTTAAATTTTCTACCATACTTTTGATGATAGAAATGCAAAAAATACGCCCGAGAATTTGGAATATCCACTTTGACAGGGCATGCCGTTGAGCATGCTTTACAGGCCAAGCAAGCATCCATAGCACGCTTTACCTCATGGTTTAACTGGGCAAGCTCTCCCGCTTCTGAGATCTGTACCTGAGACTTAGTTTCATCAAAGTATGCAGACTGTTGTAATGGTAACTCCACCCCTTGGGCTGCTTGTAGGCGTGTCCACTCTTTAAACAACATAGCTCGACCTTTAGGAGAGTCTCGCCTATCTTTGGTTATTTTGTATGATGGACACATTTGAGTGCTTTCATTGTAGTTAAAACACAGCCCGTTGCCGTTGCAGTTTAGCGTATCTTGAAACGACGTTTTGATATTAATAGGTATAAGTTGGTCATAGCGCGATCTGAGCGGCCCCTCTACGCCTGCAAGTGCAGTCTCCTCATCAATCGGCGTACATATTTTCCCTGGGTTAAGTTTGTTGTGTTTATCAAATGCAGTTTTAATTTTCCTCAATTCTAAAAATAACTCAGGTCCAAAAAAGTCAGGGCTATATTCACTACGAAAGCCTTTACCATGCTCGCCCCAAAACAAGCCACCATACTTTTTAGTTAACTCTGATACTTTATCTGATATGGGTTTTAACATGGCTTGCTGCTTATCATCACACAAATCTAGGGCTGGGCGCACATGTAAGACTCCTGCATCAACATGACCAAACATGCCATAACTCAAGTTATAGCTATCAAGCAGCGCTCTGAATTCAGTGATAAAGTCAGCAAGATTTTCTGGTGGCACTGCGGTGTCTTCAACAAACGCAACTGGCTTTTGCGCACCTTTGGTATTGCCCAATAGCCCCACCGCTTTTTTACGCATCGCATAAATTTTTAAAATATCAGCCTTATTGGTGGTTATTGAATAAGATAAAACCCCAGCTTTTTTGCTTTCAATCAATGAATCTAATTGGTCAGTTAATACCCTAACCTTCACATTGATGTCAGATTCCGCTGTGCCATTAAACTCCACCATATTTAACCCATCAGAGGTAATATGAGCCGGAGTTTCTAAAAAATCGGCGACACTGCGCCAAATCATATCTTCACGCGCCAGATTTAAAACTTTGCTGTCCACGGTTTCAACAGAAGTCGAACGGGCACTCACCAAAAAAGGCGAGTGCCTCAAGGCGGAGTCAAAGTTGTCATAGTTAATATTGACCAGTGTTTTGTATGGCTCAATCGGTAGGATGTTCAGTTTCGCTTCGGCGACAACCGCAAGGGAGCCCTCACTGCCTGCAATAATACGGGTTAGATCAAAGGACTGCATATCGTCAGTGAGCACATTTTTAAGGTCATACCCAGTTAAAAAGCGATTTAACTTTGGGAAAATGTCTAAGATTTTGGTGCGGTTTTCTACACAGCTGGTGAGTACATCACGAAAGATATGTCCTTGGCGGCTATCCTGCTTGGCGATTGTCTGTGCTGCCTTCATCGGCATTTGGCATGTATCAAGCTCATAGCCATCAGCTAAAAAGCACTTTAAAGCCAATAAGTGATCGCTGGTTTTACCATAAACCAGAGAGCCCTGCCCTGATGCATCAGTATTTATCATGCCGCCCACCGTTGCGCGGTTACTGGTAGATAAATCAGGCGCAAAAAAGAATCCCAGCGGCCTTAAAAAATCATTGAGTTGATCTTTGATAACGCCACTTTGTACTCTAACCCACTTTTCTTCCGTGTTTACCTCTAAGATTTGTCGCATATGTCGCGATAAATCTAATACAATGCCCCCAGTAAGTGATTGCCCATTAGTACCTGTGCCACCGCCACGTGGACCAAAGCTGAGCTGACGAAACTCCGCTTTATCTGCCAACGACAATGCAGTTTGAATATCCTCATTTGATTTGGCAAATATCACTGCTTGTGGAAATTGCTGGTAAATACTGTTATCCGTTGAGTGCACCAAAGTGGTTGAATAACTGGTATCTATTTCCCCTTTAAACCCCGATGCTTTCAACTCGTTTAGGTATTTTTTAACGATACTGTCCAGATTCAAACTCATTTTATTTTCCTGACCCATTTTTGCGCCCCACGCCAAAATGATACAATATAACATAACTTAAAATATTCGTAACTAGACTTAACGCGCGAACACAGTCCAAAAAGCGGCACATAAAAAAGCGGCAAGATTGCCATCTTGCCGCTTTGAATTAGTTGGGAGAACTAATTTTAGTAGTGTAGTTGAATTACTCAGCTTTGCTTAATTGTATATTGGCAGCCTGACCAAAAAAGCTGTGTGTTTTTATCAGAGTATTGCCTTTGACATGCTGATAGTCGGCATCATTTGGTTGCCAAATGCCCTAAAGCTCTCTTAAGTAAACCCGCTTCAAATGATTTGCTCAGCATTTAAGAGTACAAGTAACTGCGCTGTCAAACTTAGTGAGAGAATCGGAGCAACCTAAAATTTTAATATAACTTTTGTACATTACTGTAGCCTGCAATATGCTGTGCATTAAGCTGATAGCAGGTGTCGTTTCTTGTGATACATAATGTATGCTCGCCCACAGTTGATGAAAGGGCAATCCAGTCTGTTTGTGAAAGCTGTTTAGCATTTAGGCCATTAAAGCTCACAACTTCATCGCCTACTTTTATCCCTGAACCAAATGCTGCCATATCCGGCATCACATACCTTACAACAAACGCACCATTGGTCAGCTTTCTCAATTCCAAACCCAGTAGATTGTATCGCGCTGTAAACTTGGTTGACCGATAAGGCTTTAAGTGAAGCGTTAAATTATTGTAGTCAATGACATAACTAAAATGCGATAACGCTGAGCTGCCTAGCACAGACTTGCCATCATCATCCCCTTCAATAAAATTGGTTTTCACATTGCTTAAAATTAAATCCCCAACTTTAACTTGAGGCACGGTGCCACGCTGGTGGACAGTTTGGCCATTTAAACCAAAATCAGAACCTGTGACCGTTTTACCTTTGAACTCAAAACCTGCATCACGTACATAATAATTGTTCAGTTTGAAATAGTGACGACTACCGGTATCAAGCACGACCTCTTGTTCAAGCGTCTGGTTATTGCCTAGGTCAATTTCACTATCAAAATAAAGCTTACTGAGAAACACACGCATAGGGATGGTTATATCTTCTTGTGATGATTGATAAGGTGCTTTTGAAATAGCGACAGTGCCTTTTTTAGGATCTATGTACCACGTAAAATGCTTTAAAATATCATGACCAAGCACTCCATCAAAAACAGCCTCTTCAGGACGTAAAAAGTAGTCAGTTTGTGACAGAGGCATAAATGCAAAACTCACTTCGTCAAAGCTGACATTACCAAGCTTTATTTGACTCACTTGCGTTTGATAAGCCCGAGAGTTTTCACCATCGCCCCACCCGCCGAGCTCAAGTGAATATCCTTCTTTTAAACCAAGTGCCTTAACTTTGCTTGTATCTTCCAGCAGCGAAATCGATGCCCCAGTGTCAATCATCATTTTAAAACCGCTGACACCATTAATGGACATATAAACATAGGGTTTGGCACTAATTTCGGCATCTAGTTGAGAGTGCGTTTTACCTACTTGCCAATTTGGCTCTAGATCATCGTTTTCATATTTAAGTCGGAGATAATTAGCAACACTACAACCACTTAGTACCATAGTGCCCAGAAGTAGAATAAGAAGTCTCATCAATCATTCCTTTTTGTGTTTGAAAGTCACAACAATACAAAAGGGTTTGTGAAGAGAACGTCAAATTCAATTATGGCATGAGCTAAACTTGAGACCATAACTATGTCACACTAATTTAGTTCAGAATCCATATCATTTATAACTAAGGCATAGATCTCGGGTAAAGCCCGAGACCTAGAGGGTCAGGTTAATGGACTACAAAGCAGTATCAAAGTAGCCGATAGAATTATCGGCTACCCATACTTAGCCACCAAAAGTTTTTGTCAAATGCGTTGCTAGGTTTATTTGAATTGGCTGCGGCTGGTTTGCAATATCAACCAACGCATCTTCAAAATTCCCTTTAGATAACGCACTGTATGCGTCATTTGACAAACCATAAGGCTCACTTGGCATACCAATAAATGGGAATACCATACGATCCAGAGTGCCATCACTGTCTTTATCATGCACCACACTGATGGCGTATTTACCTGCTGGAATACCTTCTAGCACCACTTCTGTTGCCGGAATCCTTGGCGTAACCACCATACGGTGAAAGTACTTGATACTCGATGCGCTGTAATTATCATCGCTATAGTAAGAATCCGCGTTGTCATGCAAATACACTAACAACTGCCCTTCAGTACTTGCCACCTGATTCACCACAATGCGGACCTCAGTCGGCGCACCTTTTACTGTATTCACGCTCATATTAGAGGTAGACGAGCAAGCCGCTAACACCGTAAGCGCCAATGACGATAACAATACCTTTTTCATATAAAATACCTTTTAACCTTTATTGCCAAAACCAAACTCATGCTCCAATACGGCCTTGATTTCAGCGTGACTTTGTATGATATCACCATGATTTCGCTGTTTAAGTAAAGTACAATCCACTTTACCACCGATAAATGCTTCCACGTTGTTATCAGCAATAGCATCCAGTGTTTGTGACCATTCACGTGTCAGCTCATCCGACACCTGCGCCTCATATTGACCTGCTTTAAATAAATGCACCTGAGACGTTTTCAGCGGTTGGCTCAGCGGACATAAATCCAACTGCCCTTCTGCTTTACGCGCCTTTATCATTGCGTCGATACTGCCTGCTTCATGACCAAGCTCTCGCATTCGGGCAACAAATAATTGCTCATTTTCAGACTCAAACTCTTGCGTCAGCGTTTTGAGCTTCCCTGACTTGATAATAGTGTCTAAAAGCAGCACTTTTATGTCAGCGCTGTGGTTTCTTTCAAATAAACCTGCCATTTCTAGTGCGATATTGCCACCGAGTGACCAGCCTAAAAGACAAACTTTATCCGCTTCAATATGAGCGCACACCTCATCGTAATACACCTTAGCAAGCACATCTAACTGGCTAATTTTTTCTTCATTAATGAGGTTATAGTTATCAACGCCTAAGCAATTAAACAACCCGTTTAACTCTGCTGCAAGCCCTTGATAAACCTCGCAGCCGCCGCTGCCAGCATGGACCATCACCAGGGTTGGTAAGCCGTCGCTAAAGTCATTTAAACGTTTCACTAATTGCCCATCACGTGCTTGATTACGTACCAAACTTGCCAGGCCTCGTACGGTAGGAGATTTAAACAAATCAGCCACAGAGAGCTTACAATTAATGGTTTGATTTATCACTTGTGTAAGTTTAATTGCCGCAATTGAAGTCCCGCCGAGCTTGAAGTAGTCATCACCGATCCCAATTTGCGAGTGACCTAATGCGGATTGCCACAGCTCACATAACTTAAGTTCAAGGGCATCGCGTGGCTCTACATATTCATCACTTTTAATAAAATTAGGTTCTGGCAAAGACTTTACATCCAGTTTGCCGTTGACATTGAGTGGAATTTTATCAAGTAACGTCATTGCTGAAGGCACCATAAAGTCAGGCAGCGCAGTCTGCAAATATCCCATGATCTGCTCTGCTTTATCAGCACAGGGATCGTCGCTCACAACATACGCTGCAAGATACTTTTCAGTCCCGTTTTGCTTTGCAATTACCGCAGCTTGCTTCACCCCTGCAATGCTACAAATGGCGCTTTCGATTTCACCCAGTTCAATTCTAAAGCCGCGTATCTTCACTTGCTTATCGTTTCGACCAACGTATTCTATGTTGCCATCAGCTTGCCACTTCACAATGTCTCCGGTGCGATACATGCGAGGTTCGATGTTGCTATTTGCTGCGGCGTCTACAAATGGATTTTCGACAAATTTCTCTGCCGTGAGATCTGGACGGTTTAAATACCCTCTAGCAAGCCCTTCACCACCAATGTAAAGCTCACCCGGTGTACCCACAGGGACTGGTTCCCCCATCGGATCTAATACATACAAGGTTTTGCCTGTTAAAGCGTGACCAATGGGCGCATTAGTTCGACTATCATCAAGATGGCAAACAGAGGCAAACACTGTGGTTTCTGTCGGACCATATACATGACTTAACTTCACCTGCGGTGTACTTTGCTTAAAGGCATTCACCACATTTAAATTAACCTGCTCGCCGCCAAACAAGATGTGCTTAAGCGGGCTATTTTTAAGCTGTCCACTAGCTGCCAGTGCATTAAATAATGCGGTGGTCATAAAGCTCGCATCGATTTTATGCGCTTCAACATACTGAGCAAATAGCTCTGGTGAGAGTCGCGTATATTTATCCACTAAATGCACACACAAGCCATTGAGCAAACTGAACATGGCATCAAAAATAAATCCATCAAATGCATATGACGACATACTGGCAATACGGCGCACCTTAGTCGCATCCAAGTAGTTGTTACCCAGTGCAAAAGAATTCACCGCATGGTGTTCAATCTCAACCCCTTTAGGTTGCCCCGTGGTCCCTGAGGTATAAATGACATACGCCAAGCTCGTTAAATCCGTATCCACGTCCAAATTCTCGATGCTCTCACCACCGACATGTTCGGCAACTAAGACACTCGGCCCCGAGTCGGTATTAAAAATACTCGATAACTCAGCATGATAGTCCGCTTGAGTGAGTACCAAAGAGACATTTGCATCGCTGGCAATAAATCGCGTGCGCTCATCAGGGTTATCCATCGACAGCGGAACATAAGCAGCGCCTGCTTTGAGCACCGCTAAAATGGCCACCACCATATCGGTATTTTGTGGGTAATAAAGCGCAATTAATGTATCCGGTTTAATCGTGGATTTTTGGTCTATCTCATATGCCTGTCGGATAAATCGAGCAAGCTTATTGGCTTTTTGATTGAGCTGCTGGTATGTCAGTTGCTCATCGCCACACACCACAGCAATGTCACTGCCACGTCTGTTGGCTACACGCTCGAAAATACGATGGATCGATAGTGAGCTTGGAGTATGCTCGGGCTTTTGATTAAATTGTTCTAGTACTTGTGTGCGCTCAGCGTCACTCAGTACATTAATGTGATGTAACGCGTCAGAAGGCACCGCCAGCATGCCTTTAAGTATTCGAACGTAGCGCTGTGCAAATGCATCGATGGTCGCTTGCTCAAATAAACTGGTCGCATAGTTAAACTGCAAACTCAGCTGCTCTGTGCTGTCATCAACGACTAAGGTCAAATCATATTTAGCACTCTTGCCACTGAGCTTATCGCTTAGCACTGGCTTTAACTGCAAATCACCCTGCACGATTTGCTCGGCATTCATGCTCTGCACACTAAACATCACCTGAAAAATAGGATGGCGTGAGCTGTCTCTTTCTAACGCCAACAGCTCCACTATTTGCTCAAATGGTAAATCCTGATGCACTTTCGCTTGGGTAACCAGCTGATGCGTGTGCTGAATAAACTCGCTCGCACTCCTGTTTTTATCAACTTGACTACGCAGCGCCATCGAGTTGACAAAAAATCCGATAAGCGCCTGCACTTGGCTATGATGTCGATTATCAGAAGGCGTACCAACCACAATATCTTGCTGCCCAGATACACTGCTCAAAGTGACATACAAGGCACTCAGCATCACAGTATACACACTGGTTTGCTGTGCCTTAGCACTGTCCATAACCTGCTTGGATAGCGGTTTATCTAGGACTAATTCAAGGTTATCACCTGCGTAGATCACTTGACTTGGCCTTGCCTTGTCATAAGGTAACTCCAGTGTTTCAACCCCTTCAAGTGCACCTTTCCAATAGCTTTGTAACTTGCTTAGTGTCTCACCTTGCAGATAATCTCTTTGCCATTTTGCGTAGTCAGCATAACGGATACTCAGCTCTGGCAGTTGTGCTGTTTTACCATCCAACGCCGCTAGATACGCTTTCGTTAGCTCTTCAGTGAATACAAACGTCGACCAACCATCAAATGCGATGTGGTGCCACACAAAGAGCAAATACTGGGTAGTTGCACGACTAATGTGATATACCCGCATTGGGCTATCTTGTGATAGCTCAAATGGTTTTGATGCCAGTTCACTGACCAGTGTCTCTAGGACTACTTCATCCGCCACCGAGTGCTGTACAATAGCGATATCTGACGGTAATGCGTGCTGACTTAAAATGCCATTATCTTGAGTGTTAAATACCGAATTTAATACTTCATGGCGGGCCACAACTTGGTTAAGTGCTTTTTGAAAAGCATCAAGATTTAGTGACTCACCAACTTCAAACAAAGCTGGAATATGATACGCGCTACTGCCTTTTTCATAGCTGTCGATAAAGAGTAATCGCTCCTGTGCAAATGAAAGCGGTAAAGATTCAGCGTCACTGCGAGGGATCACAATGGCCTGTGACGCATCAATGACGTTAGCCAGTTTGGCGACGGTATTATGGGTGAACAGCATTTCGAGAGGGATATCACGCTTGAGTGCTTTGCGGCTGGCCGCAGATAAACGAATTGCCGTGATTGAATTACCCCCTAACTCGTAAAAATTATCATCCACACCTACAGTATCAACATTGAGCACCTGTTGCCAAAGCTCACATAAGGTCGACTCAAGCTCACTGCTTGGTGCTTTGTAACTCTGTTTAACGCTTTGATTAGGAATAGGCAGTGCCTTTTCATCCAACTTACCATTGCCCGTTAAAGGGAATATCTCTAATTGTGTAAAGCTAGCTGGGACCATGTATTTTGGTAATGTTGACGCTAAATATGCGTTAATGCTTTCCTCACAGGCAGTACTGTTTGCACTGGCAATCCAATAAGCATGCAATGCACCATCAGCTTGGCTTTTATCCGAAATGACGGCCGCACTTTGAACACCCTCAACATCACATATGGCGTGCTCAACCTCACCAAGCTCAATTCGATAACCGCGAATTTTAACTTGGTTGTCGTTACGCCCAAGATATTCAATTTCACCATTGTCGAGCCAACGAACTAAATCACCCGTTTTGTAGATCCGCTGATTGTACACATCATCGCTACTTGCAAATGGATTTTGAATAAAGCGCGATTGCGTTAAATCATCGCGATTTAAGTAACCTCTGGCCACACCAACCCCGCCGATATATAACTCACCGATTGCGCCTACTGGCACAGGTTTAAGTGCCGATGACAAAACATAAAGCGTCACATTGGGATAAGCATGCCCTATACCATTGACCACTTGCCTTGGGTCAACGCGCTTGTTCATGGCGCCTACTGTCGCCTCTGTTGGACCATATTCATCAATCAATGTCTCAGTAACCATTGAGAGCTTATCAATTACCGGCTTAGTCAGCGCTTCACCACCGACCATTAAGCTGCACAGGGTTACCTCACTGTCAGATAATAAGAGGTTAGCAAGGCTTGGCGTGGTTTTTACAAAACGCACTTGATTGTCTGTCAAATGTGCCTGATATGCTGACACATTGGCAATGTCATCCTGATAAACACACACAGTTCCACCTGCCATGAGTGGGCATAAAGTGGTTGTCACGGTCAAATCAAAGCAATAGTTGGTCGAAAAATCACACACTTCAAGGGCATCTGATAAAGTACTTTGCACCCCAAAAAAGTAATTAAGTACCTGCGCTTGCTCTACCATTACGCCCTTTGGCTTACCTGTGGTACCCGAGGTATAAATGACATACGCAATGTTATTCATGCGGCTGCGACGCTCAGCAAAATCTTGTGAATTATCAATCACCAACATAGGTTTATCACAGTTGATAAAGCCAACTTGAGTGCCAGTCAGCCAAGCATCTAGTCGATAGGCATACTGAGATTGCGTCAGTACCAAGCGCGTGTCTGTGTCCGCTAGAATAAACTGCACCCTATCTTCTGGGGCATCTGGGGAGATTGGGACATATCCGGCTCCCAGTTTCAATACCGCTAGCATGGCCACCAAAGTGTCAGCACTTGGACTCAAATACAGCCCAATCAATGTATCGGCTTGCACCGACTCCCCTTGCTGAGTAAGGCGCTGCAAAATGTTATTTGCTAAATGCTCAGCTCGCTCATTAAGTTGGTGATAACTTAAAGAAGTTTCCCCCGCTTTAACAGCCACCTTGTCTGGCATAGCTTGCGCGTGCTGGGCAATCAAGCCCGCAATGTCAGTTTCAAATTCAAAGTGCGTTTGTTGGCTGTTCCACTGCTGCGTGATTGCCTCACACTCACCATGTGTCAACAATCCTAATTGCTGATGCGGCTGTTCTGGCGATTCAACCAGCTGCTCAAGCAAAACGTTAAGCTGTGATACCAGCTTGCTCGCTTTGTCAGCACCTAACCAATTCGCACTGTAATTAATGGCAATATCGAGCGTATCCCCTTGCTCTGTCGCAACAATTGACAGCGGATAATCAATTTTCTCAACCACCTTCTTAAGCTGCCATTTACGTGTATCGCCTTGATGATTGATCGGGTAATTCTCAAAAGTAAATAAAGTATGGAATAACCGCTCACCTTGCGGTTGCAGCTCAGCCAGTGCAACACTACTGGCACTGTTGAGTGACGCAATCGATAGCTGAATATCTGCCATAATTTGCGCACAAGACGCATTTTCTGGCCAAAAAACTTGCAGTGGTAAGGTGTTGATAAACAAACCGACACTGTTGTCGATGCCTTCAACTGGCAAATTACGACCCGAGACAACGGTTCCCACAGTAGTTTGCTCATCGCCCGCATAAACCTGGATCAGCTTGTGCCAACAAAATTGTAATGCCACGTTGAGTGTCACCCCGGCATTTTGGCACATGGCTTTGAGCGCGTGAAACTCAACACCCGTTATCATCAATTGTTGCGTATCAGGTTCTGTGACCTGCATCGGCTTGGTCAAATCAATGGGGGCACTCAACATACCAGAGATGTCATTTGCCCCTTCAAATTGCTGTTTCTTTTCTTGCCAATACTGCTGTGTCTGCACTTGGTGTTGCTGATAATACTGCTGCGTTGCTAAGTAGGCCGTTTCCACCTCGACCGTCGGCACTGTGCCACCGAGTAACTGCTCATAATACTCATGGACGCTGCGCAACAACAATGGCGCACTCCAGCCATCACTAATGCTGTGATGCTCCGTTTTTAGTAAGGTGTATAAGTCATCTGCTTGCTTGATAAGTGAAATGCGGATCAGGCCCGGCTTTGATAAGTCAAACCCTTTTGCGCGCTCCGCTTGCTGCAATGCATCTATCTTTACAGCGCGATCTGCTTCACCTAATGCGCTGATATCTTTATAGTAAAAGCTATTGCTATCGATACTCGCTTTAGGTGAGACAATTTGCAACAGGGCTTCATCCCAGTTGAAAAAAGTGCGCAGCGCAGGGAATCTCAAAGAGGTTAACTCCCAAGCCTTTTGGTACAAAGGCACGTTCAGCGGCTCTTGATAATCCAACATCATTTGCACGCGATACGCATCATCGTCTGGCTGGTTCAAATGATGATAAATAAACCCTTGTTGTAAGCTGTTTGCCGGACTTACCGACTCAATACCACGCGAAGGCGCAGTTTGACTCTGGATATAACGCTTAAACGCTTTCGCCGAGTCAATTTTCTGTTCACTCAAAAACGCAATTAACTCTGGCTTATTGGCTTTGATTTTATTCACCAACTGCGGGTCTGGAGACGCATTGCCAAAAGCCAGTTTTAACTTACCTTGCTCCGCCCAAATAGACAGGTTATGTGCACTGATTTCCTTGATAAGTAACATTGCTTAAATCTCCATGATATTGTCGTCGCAAGTGTCGTCTTGCTCATCCAAATCAGCCTCTTCAAGTACGCTGTTTAAATGTGCAAGGTGCTCTACGGATAAGTCATTGGCAATAAAGTCACTGGGGGTGGCGACTGCGCCCTGCTCGGCAATATGAGCTGTATGTTCAATCACATGTTGCAAGTTTGTCGCAAAGTAGCGTTCAAAATCAGCACTAAGCTGCTGTCCTAGGCGCGACTGAATTGAAAACACCAGTTGGTCTGAGTCAATCATGCCGTTAATGTTAAGCATCAATGCCATTTCATTTTGCTCGCCAATTAACTGGCCACAAGATTCTTGGACAATCTGCCAACTTTCTAAACCAGACGTGCTGCGATTAAATTGACCTAAGTAGTTGAAGTTAATAAGTGGCAGCTTTTGAGTAATTTGGCCTGCTTGGAAAAAGGCCCCATAGCCCACCCCTTTGTTCGGCACGGCGCGTAACATTTCCTTGGTTTGCACTACCACTGTTGAGAGGTCGTCATATGCTGTTAACTTCACTGGATATAAGCTGGTAAACCAACCTAGGGTTTGCGATACATCTAAGTGCTCGTCAATGTCTTCTCGACCGTGACCTTCTAAAGTGATCACATGCTCTGTACCTGATAATACTTGCGGCAAAGTTAAACTTAACGCAGCTAACAATAAGTCATTGATTTCCGTGTTGTAGCCTTCATTTGACTGTCTTAGTAGCATTTGTGTGTGCTCCACCGACAAAGACAACGAATGCTCACTGACAGATTCAGTAACATTTAATGCATTGCTATGCTCAACCACATGTTGCCAGTAATTCAACTCACTGCTGTGATCTGTTGGGTAATTTTGCATGCTATTAACCCACTGGCGATAACTGCTGGTTTTTGCAGCTAATGTTTTATCTGTGAGCAAGGTTTGCATGTCTTGTGACAACACCCGCCACGAGACGCCATCAATGATTAAATGGTGAAAAATAAAGCAAATTCGCGCAACACCATCACCATAACCTTGCAGATGCACCAGCTTAAATAGCGGCCCATTTTTGAGGTCAAAACTTTCCTGCCATTGGCTCAATTGCTCTCCAATTTGCGTATCAGAGAGCCCTGTCACATCTATCTGAGCGACACCACACCAAGCAGCCAAATCTAACTCGTTAAGAGATAAATAAGATTGACGATAAGTATCACCTTGCGGCGCAAAACGGACGCGCATCATATCGTGGTGCTCAACCAAAGCATGGCATGCCAGCTCAACTTGCGACGTAGTAAGAGTTTCAGGTACCGTCAGCATAAATGACTGGTTCCAATGATTAGGTTGCGATAGGCCTAAGTCAAAGAACCAAGACTGTACAGGCAGTAAATCAAACTCACCTGTTAGTACTCCTTGCTCTGCTTGTACTGTCTGGGCTTGCGGCAATTGCTCAAGCTTTTTCGCCAATTGTGCCACAGTCGGTGATTCATAGATGTCTTTCACTTTGAGCGTATAGCCCAATAAGCGCAGCTGCGACATCAATTGAATACTAATGATTGAGTCACCACCGATACGGAAGAAGTGCTCATCAATCCCCACTTTTTCAAGGCCAAGTAACGCCTGCCAAATATCACACAGCTGGCTCTCAAGTTCAGTGGTCGGTGCAACATAATCGCTCTGTGCATCAAATACAGGATCTGGTAAGGCTTTGCGATCAACCTTGTTGTTTACAGTCAGCGGGACTTGCTCAATGGCCATAATGGCGCTGGGCACCATGTACTCTGGCAATTGCTCAGCTAAATATGTGTTTAGCACGTCATGGTTAAGTGCGGTTTCGCCTTGTGATACCACATACGCAATCAGTTGCTGTGTGCCTTGCAGCAATCGCGGGATCACAACTGCTTGCTTCACATCTTGATGTGCAATGAGAATATTTTCAATTTCTCCCAGCTCGATTCTAAAGCCTCGGATCTTAACCTGCTCATCATTTCGGCCAATGTACTCTAACTGGCCATCAGCAAGTCGGCGCACCAAGTCACCACTGCGGTACAAGCGGGATTCTTGAGAAGCAGGTAATTGCGCGGCAAATGGATTTTCAATAAAGCGCTCACGGGTCAGCTCTTTGCGGTTTAAATAGCCGCGAGCAAGACCAGCGCCACCGACATACAATTCACCTACAACTCCAACTGGCACTAGGTTTTGGTTGGCATCAAGCACATAAGCTGACATGTCACTTAATGGTCGGCCAATGAGTGATTGGTGCTGATTGTTATCCGGTGAGAGTTCCTGATATGTCACATGCACGGTGGTTTCTGTGATGCCGTACATATTGATTAACTTGGTTTGCGTATTACCATAGGCCTGCCACCAAGGCGCAAGGCGTGCCATATTAAGTTTGTCTCCTCCAAAAATAACATAACGCAGCGCTGGTAGCTGAGCACCTTGCGACACAGCGGTATCGGTAAATGAATAGAAAGCACTCGGTGTTTGGTTTAATACCGTGACGCCTTGGTTTTGACACAAGGCAATAAACTCACGCGGATCACGGGTGCAGGCTTTGTCAGGGATCACAAGACAGCCACCGTGTAATAGCGCGCCCCAAATTTCCCACACACTAAAGTCAAAAGTACAGGCATGGTACATCACCCACACATCTTGCGCTGTGAACTGATACTCTTGCTCGCAAGAATCAAACAGTCGTACCACGTTGTGATGCGGTTGCATCACACCTTTTGGCTGTCCTGTGGTGCCTGATGTGTAAATCACGTATGCCAAATCATCTGCTGTGGTATTCACCACAGACAAGTCGATGTCCACTTCTTCCTGATTGAGTTCGTCATAACTGAGTACTTGCACAGATGTATCTAAGCCATCGAGTACTTCTGAAAGGTTCGCCTCTAACCCTGCTTCACAGAGCAATATTGGCGTTTGTGTGTCACTCAAAATAAACTGGCTGCGCGATTTTGGATACTCTGGCGTCAATGGCACATACGTGGCCCCAAGCTTTAATATCGCGATCATGCTCACTAACAGCTCAAGGCTGGGAGCAAAATAAAGACCAATGTAAACCGGTGCTTGGCTTGTGGCTGAGGCAATGCTAGGGTCTCGCGCTAAAATCGCCTTAGCCAGCGCCGTCGACTGAGTATCTAACGCTTGATAGCTAAGCGCTTTGTCTTGGAACTTAAGCGCTGTGTTATTTGGGTACTTTTGCACTTGTTCGGCAAAAATCTCTCTCAAGCTGCCACGCTCAGGGAGTGGCGCAACTTGCGGCTGAATTTGCATCAGCAGCTCATGGCTTTGTTGCTTTGACAGCAAGCTAATTTGACTGTGTGGCTGCTCAACTTCAGTAACGATGGCGTTAACGATAATTTGTAGCTGCGCGATTAATTGCTCAGCCTGAGACGCATCAATTTGCCGTGCACAATAATTCAAAGAAAACTCAACCTGCTCCGGTGTGGCAGTGACAATAACGGTGATCGGGTAATCACTTTTCTCACGCGTCTCACGATACTGCATTGCCTGCTCTACGCGCTCACCGTCACTTTCTTGCGCTTCTGGAATTGGATAATTCTCAAACACAAATAAGGTATGGAATAACGCATCCCCTTGGCTTTGCACACGAGATAATTCTGCACCACTGTGGGTATTAATATCGGCGATTTCCAGCTGAATTTGCGACATCATCTGTGTGATCGTTGCATCCGTTTGCCAATTTACCGCCAAAGGTAAGGTATTGATGAACAGACCTACACTTGAATGAATATCCGCAACAGGCATATCTCGACCAGATACTGTGGTCCCAACGATTGTTTGCTGATCTTGGCAATAGCTTTGCAGTAACTTGTGCCAAGCAAATTGCATGGCAGCATTGAGTGTCACACCGGCATGCTTACACACTTTATTTAACGCACTAAACTCATCACCTGCAATCACAAACTGACTGCGTGCAGGTTCAGTGACGACGCGCTCATTAGCTAAATCAAATGACTGGCTCAGCAGGTAATTAACGTCATTGGCATGCTCAAATTCAGGCATTTTTTGCTGCCAAAATGCATCCGTTTTGTCTTTGTTTTCATGCAGGTATACCTGCGCGGCTTGATAAGCATGGTCATGTTGGATAACGGGCTGTTCACCGGCTTTCAGCTGGTTGTAAAAACCGTTGACGGTCTCCAGTAGATTACCCACACTCCAGCCATCGCCAATGCTGTGATGCTCCGTTTTTAGGACGCTATAATGGTTGTCGCTGTGCTTGAACACTACCACTCTAAAGAGCCCAGGCTTTGCCAAATCAAACGCTGTGAGCCTATCTTGAGTGAGTAGTTCATTCATTTTTTGCGCACTTTCACCATCAGGCAAAGTAGTTAGATCTACTACTTTGAAATGCGCGTCATTCAGCACCAGATTTTGGCTGATCACTTGCAGCATCTGCGCTTGCCAATTAAATGCCATACGCAGCGCTGGGTGTTTATCAGTCGCTAACTGCCAAGCTGCTCGATACAGTTCAAGGTCTAGCTGAGTATGATAGTCCACTAACAACTGTACTCGATATGCATCATCATCTGGCTGATTTAAGGCATGATAAATAAAACCTTGTTGCAAACTATTGGCAGGATATAAAGCCTCTACAGAAGCCTGTGACTGGAGGTCTTGCAGCAGCTCAAAACTAATCTGCGCCTGCGGGAAGTCACTTGGCGTGCTCACCCCTCCAGCTTGCATCGCCCTCACACCTTGAGCAATCACCTGCTCAAGTGCACGCTCAAAAGCACGGACAAATTGCGCACCTTGCGCTGGCGAAAGTCTGGATTCAATCTCAATGCTCAACGCATCCTGTTTAATTAATCCCAACACATTGAGCATTAAGTCACTGTCATTGTCAGCGCTAACCGCTGCGCCAACAGGCTCTCCGGTAATTTGCCAATGAGCAGGTTCAGCCGTTTTATACTGCCCAAGGTAGTTAAAACATACATTTGGCAGAGGTGCAGGTAACTTTTCAGGGTCGAATTGATACAGCGCACCGAAACCGATGCCCTTATCAGGAATAGCGCGCAGCATGTCTTTGTTTGCAGCAATGGTTTGCTCTACAGATTGTGCGCATTCGAGCTTAACTGGGTATAAACTGGTGAACCACCCCACTGTTTGGTTCACTTCTAGTGCATCCTCAATGGCTTCTCGACCGTGGCCTTCGAGCATAATATGATGAGACTTAGACCCAAATACAGTTTCCATGGCAATGGCAAGCGCACTGAGTAACAACTCTTGCGTTTGCGTGTTGTATCCTTGAGCTGCTTGCTGTAGCAAAACCTCTGTTTGCTCGACCGATAAAGACAAGGATAATTTCTGCATTGCATGTAAAGGCTGTGGACTTGGCTGTTCTGCCATCACCTCAGACCAATAAGCCGTTTGCGCTTGGTTACGCGCTGCGTATTGCGCCAGTCCGTCAACCCACTGACGATAACTGGTTTGCTTTGCCAACAGGCTTTGTCCAGCAAGAATTTGCTCAAGGTCGTTAAGCAAAATGCCCCAAGAGACAGTATCTATGATCAAGTGATGGAAAATAAAACACAATCTATCGCGGCCATCGCTATGCCCTTTTAGCCTAACCACACGCCATGTTGGGCCTGCAAAAATATCCAAGCTGGCTTGTAAAGTGCTTAAGGTGTCACTGACTTGTGCCTCATCCAACAAAGAGATATCCAGCTCAGTTAACTCAAACAGCACTTCTTCACAATAGCGGTTTTTCCGCTCAACAATACTTCGGCTACGCAACATATCATGCTGATAGCTCAGTGTGGTTAGCGCCTCATTTAAGTCATCATGGGATAAGTCATTCGGACAATAGGCACTAAATGCTTGGTTGAAGTGGTGCACATTGGCAAAGTTTTGTGCAAAGAACCAATTTTGCGTTGGGTGCAGGTCAAAATCACCTAATAAAACCCCTTGCTCTGACAGCACCTCTACTTTCGCGACATCATCATTATCGGTGATAAATTCTGCCAATTCCGCCACGCTTGGCGCGACAAAAATATCTTTCACTTTAAGGGTGTAGCCCGCGCGTCTTAGGGCTGATACCAAACTGATGCTCACGATTGAGTCGCCACCAATTTGGAAAAAGTTATCGTTTATACCCACTTTTTCAAGGCCGAGTACACCTTGCCAGATGCCACAGAGTTCTGTTTCTAAATCATTGCGCGGTGCTTGATATTCAGTGCTGGCAATAAACTCAGGCTCTGGTAATGCTTTTCTGTCTAATTTGCCATTGAGTGTCAAAGGTAATGCATCAATCACCACAAAAGCGGCTGGCACCATATACTCTGGAAGCTGTTTTGCTACAAACTGTCTCACATCATCTAAATCAATCGATGCATTAAGCTCTCCAACTAGATAAGCAACCAGCGCTTTTTGTTGATTGTGCTCTTTATCAATCACCGCAACGTGTTTTATTTCTGGGCGCTTTAATAAGCAGTGTTCAATTTCACCCATTTCGATACGGTAGCCACGTACTTTTACCTGAAAATCTTTACGGCCTTTGAATTCAATATAACCTTTTTCATTCCAACAACCGTTGTCGCCTGTACGATATAGTCTACCAAGTGTAGGGTGTTCAAAATATGCAAGGTGAGTACGCTCTGGGTCATTAAAATAGCCCTGAGCGACTCCAATGCCGCCGATGTGAATTTCACCTAAAATACCAGCAGGACAATGATTGCCATATTGATCCAGCACCCACATAGCTTGGTTCGGCATTGCCAAACCATAAGGAATGCTCTGCCAATCCGGCTCAACCGTTTTTATTTCATGCCAAATAGACCAGATACTGCCTTCAGTGGCACCACCCAAACTCATCACTGTGGCATGTGGTGTCATATTGCTTAGCTGCGTGGGTAGGCGCAGTGGGATCCAATCTCCACTCATCATATAAACACGCAAACTGTCAACATTGCGCGCTTGTAATGCTTGCTCATTCGCAAGCAGTTGCGCAAGCTGTGGTACTGTATTCCAAATTGTCACTTGGTGCGCTTCGACCATGTCTAACCAATGGTCTGTGTCTTGCACTTTGTCTTGCTCAGGAAGCACAATGGCGGCCCCCACAGCCAAAGCGCCAAACACATCGTATACAGATAAATCAAAACTCAAATCCGAAATACCAAAAATACGGTCTTCTGGCATGACCTCGAAACGCGCATTAATAGCAAAAATGGTATTCATGGCACTTTCGTGGGTGATCACCACCCCTTTTGGCTGGCCAGTACTGCCCGATGTGAAGATCACATACGCAATCTCATGCGGCAGAGGCAAAGCTAAGCTTTCTCGCCATAGGCTATCTGCCTGCGCACTGTTTGTTGCGGCCTCTTCAACTAAAGTGAATTGGAATTCGCTCAACCATGGCTCATTTTGAATGCGCTCGAATAACGCTTTCGAAATTAATACCTGCTGCACACCGCCTGCCAATAAAACCTGATGAATACGAGAATTTGGCCAAGCCACGTTGATTGGCAAATAAGCACACCCTGCGGTATTAATGGCCAGCAGTGCAGCAACTTGATACTCACTCTTTTCGCACATGACAGCGACCAGCTCACCGCGATTAGTAGCTTTTGAGGCCACTTGGTAAGCAATGCCGTAGCGGTATTCGCTCAGGGTATGATAATCAATTTGACGGCTTGCCGTGATCACAGAGACGCGTTCAGGGTACTGCGCAACTTGTAAGTCAAAGCCATCAATTAAATTATGCTCTGGGTATTTTGCAGGGAAGTCATTCCACTGGTGTTCAATCAAATGTGTTTGTGCTTCAGTCAGCGTGCTGATGCAGCCACATATTTGATGGGCATCATCTTGCTCCAAATGCGTAATAAAACGTTTTTGTATTTCACCAATTTCTTGTAAAGCCTGGGGATTAAACTGTGCGTCTGCTGCGACAATTTTTCGCAGCAACTGTGAACCTGTTTCGAATAACGTAAAGTCTAACTCAAACTGTGCAACAACCGGGGTTAACAGCACGCCTTCCACTGTGACCGTATTATCTTCACCTAAACGGATCTGCTGTTCAGGTAACCCCGCTAGCACCTGCATCAAGCCCGGAATAATATGAGACGTTTTTAGCTGTGCAAGATAGTTACACACCACGTTAATGTTCTTGCTGCTCAAGCCTGATGGAGCTTTATTCAAAAGTAGTGCAGTCAGCTGCTCACTGATGGTCTGTAATAATTCAATCAGTGACTTTTGATGAACCGCCGTGATAGACAGCGCTTCTAAATCGACATAATGGCCTAACAGGTAACGGTTTTTGCGCGTTCTTCTGGCGATCGGTACACCTATGGTGACGTCTTCATCGTTAGTTAAACGGCTCACCATTAAAATGGTGCTTGCCAGAATAACGCAGTAAGGGCTGATACCGTGCTCAGCAGCCACTTGCTTGATTGGCTCAATGCACTCGGTGGTATTGTCCAATAGTACAGCCACGTCATCACTGCTAGCCGCGCTGTGTGACTTTTTCATGATGAAGTCTACTGGGCTCACTTGCACATCGGCAAAGTCTTGATCTTTGGCAGCGTAATATTCAATATCTGGTGTGAGTGTTGAGCTGTCATCCTCACTCGATAAGAGTCTCAGTAAATCATTCACTAAAATCTGTAAAGACCACTGATCGCACACTATGTGATGACCTTTGATCAACACTATCACCTCAGAGTCTTTCAGTACTTGATAGTAAAATTCAAAATTACGTATGCTGGTATCAATGAATTGCGCATTATACTGATCGCATAATTCGGAGGCGCTCAAAGCGGTGTCCGCCATCACTTGCCACTGTACTGTGCCCGAATTGAAAGTGAGTTCAGGGGTATCCGCTGTCAGCTCTACTTTACTGTGGATCACTGGGTGGCGTTGTTGTAATTGAACAAGCGCTTTTTGCAACTGTTCAAAACAATCTTCCATGGTAATCTTAAGTGCACTAGAGACGTTAAAAACAGGGCTAGTTGGTGCAATTTCTTGCCCTTGCCAAACTTGTAGTTGGCGCTGGGACAGTGATTGAGAATGTTCGTTACGCATTGGGTTTATACTTCCATTATTATTTTTGTGATGGCATAAAAAGGCGTTCAACGCCGCGAGCGTCATGATTTAGTTGATTGCTGTCAGTGATTAGGCACATGTATAGCCTCCATCGACATACACAGTGCTACCTGTAGTCCATTCACTTTCTAATAAATTAATGATTTCTTTTGAAACATGCTCTGGTGAACCAAATCCTAGCGGGTGCATGCTAGCTAGCTTTTCAAAGTGACCCGGTTGCGCCATACCTTGATAGCCATCATTGAGCTTGGTTTGGATCATGCCTGCGGCAATGCAATTGACCAGTACGCGATCTTTAGCCAATTCCAGCGCTGCACAGCGGCTTAAACTACCTAGCGCCCCTTTACTGGCCGCGTAGCCGGAGATGCCCGCCTCACCAGCTGACTGACTTACTGAAGACAGCAAAACAAGAGAAGTTGTACCCGCTGTATTTCTCACGCTTTTGCGGGTAAATGCCTTAATCATTGCCAGCGCACCGCCGCAGTTAACACGGTAAATCTGCTCAAAGTCGGCATAACTGGATTGGCGTAGCGTGGTCATCGCGTGTACACCTGCACAAAATACAGCCCCCTTAAATGCACCATATTGCTTGGCATTGTCGATAATGAGTGGTGTCAATTCGTCTGGCATATTCAAATCAGCCACCGCCGTTTTATGCTGTCCGGGTAAAGACTCGGCCAATTCGCCTAAGGTTTTTTCATTTCGCCCTATCAATAGGAGTTCGTAACCTTTATTTGCTAAATCAAGGCAGGTTCTCTGCCCAAGATCTGAGGTTGCACCAAGCACCAAAACTCTTAATGGAGCCCCATCAATATTCATTGTTTCCATTACTATGCTTCTTCTCTTTAAAGGCCACGTCACGCCAAAAGCACGACTGTGCTTTTGGCTCATATGCGTATACTCAATGTTGAATTGTTAAACGGATATTTCTGTGCTTGGGCGCATGGTCATACACTGCCCTGTCATCATGTTGTTGTAATGTGAAAAGTGCGCGATAAACTCGATAAACTCCTGCTGCAAAAACACAGTTGGTCGCATACCGAATACTGAACGCTTTAGTGCGCGGCGCATTTTCTTTCGCTCAGCTTCATCCTTTGCTAAATAAGGGATCACGGCACTGTTGATGAATACGGTATCGCTCGTTAGCTCTCTGGCTAAGGTTTTCATAAATGCATTCAAAGCGTGGTTGGCCACTGAATTCACCTCTTGCCCGAGATAACTCAAACTGTCTGAATAGAGAGGGAAAACAATGTTCGCTCCCACTTCTTTCACAAACGTCGCCAGACTTTGATAAATTAAAAAAGTATTATCTAAGTAGGTTGTTATTTTCGCCAAGCAACTCCCGTCTGTGAACAGTGCCTGCTCATTTGCACACTGCACACCTTGGATAACAACCAGTGGCTTTCCACTATCAAGCATGCCTTTTTCGGTCAATAGCAACTGAATATCAGGCTCATCTTGCGCTTTGATTTCAGCCAGTGACAAACTCGGAAGTGACACATTTTGCGATTGAAATTGCGCTGAGGGCGCTATCAAAATCACATTGACGTTTGCACTGAGGTAGTGATCAACCACCGCCTGATCAAACTCACTTTCTGCTTGTACCAATAATAAAGTTTGCGCCGCACTCATATTAAAAACCCTCCGTCCAAATGGATAACTTCTCCATTTTGATAATTTGGCGCATCTGATGTGAGGTGCAATACCGTGCGTGCAACTTCACTACACTGCCCCATGCGTCTGACACTGGTACAGTCGATAATAGGCGCAACAATAGACTGCTCTGCACTGTCAACCATTTGTGTTTCGATCAAACCCGGCGCGACGGCATTACACAAAATATTGTCTTTTCCATACTCACGCGCGATGGTTCTGGTCATACCGATGATGGCGCCTTTAGACGTGGCATAGTTAATTTGACCTTCGCGCCCCACTACACCACTTTTTGAGACCATATTGATAATGCGACCAAATTGCTGCGCTTTAAAAATTGGCAGCACCTGTTGGCATAAATTAAAAGTGCCTGTTAAATTCGTCGTCAGTACTTTTTGCCAATCTTTTAGGGCCATCAGCTGTATCAGGCTATCGTGATTAATCCCTGCGTTATTAACCAAAATATCAATACGTTCATCTCGCGCTTTAATAGTCTCAATGCTATCTAGCACAAAACCACTGTCAGATATTGACCCCTGTAACCACGTAAAATTAGGGTTAGATTGCAGCTCTTCAGGTACACTCGAACGGGCAATGCCGTAGACTTTTGCGCCCTCTATGAGATACTGGCGGCAAATTTCCAACCCGATACCTTTGGAGCAGCCACTCACAATGGCGACTTTCCCTTTAAACATCCTTTTCTCCTATTTGCTCTAAATATCGGATGGCTATGCGTGCACTCGCAACTTCTTGATCATTTACCCAAGCCGCAACCTTAAACTTCACCAGCTCACCCAAAGCAATCTCTACCATGGCTCGGATTTCTAAAACCTGACCTGGTAACACAGGTGTTAAAAACTTAACCTTGTCTATCCCTGCAATCACGCCTTTAGATTTGCCGGTAATGCATAAGCCACTGGCTTGAGCCATCGCCTCGACAATCAATACACCAGGAAACACAGGTTCATCTGGGAAGTGCCCTTCTAAACAAGGTTCGTTATAGCCAATAAACTTTTGCGCGATAATAGACTCGTTTGGCTGTACCTCGATGACCTTATCAACAAACTTAAATGGCGGTTTATGCGGTAAATTATCCGGTGAAATCATTTTTCATCTCCCCAGTCGAATAAAAAGTAAATCATCACTAAAAGCACCACGGTGAACCCTGCTAGGGTTTGCACTTGCACAGAGACGTCTGCAAGCGACGCGCCTTGATTGGCAGTTAAACGAAATGCATCTAAAAATGCCGTAGAAGGTAACCACTGAACAATGTTTTGAATCGTCTGCGGAAAGTTAGAGGTGTCAAAATAAATCCCAGATAAAAACATCAGTGGGAAATACAGTAAGTTAGAGATACCCGTTGCCACTTCCACTTTTTGGCTACGCGCCCCAACCAGCACACCGATTAAACATAAGACAATTGAGCCTAATAACAGCACGGTTAAGATGCTCAACCAATTGCCAAGGGGCTGATAGCCAAACAAAAAATAGAAAGTCGCAAACAGGGCAACTAGCTGGAATATCAATAAAAACACTCTGGCGAAGACAATCCCAATCACATAGTCTAAGCGGCTAAACGGAGATAACTTCAAGCGTTTAAAAAAGCCCTGCTGACGGTCTGAAACCAATCCATTTGAGATAGAGGTGATGCCAATACCGATGATCTGCAGCACGATGATGCCGGGGATCAGCCAGTCGATGTACCTAAACCCTTGAAGGTCAATCACCCCATCCAGATAAGGCTTGCGGGCTTGGTCCTGAAGTGCCATGACATGGCTAAAGGCAATCGCTTGCTCATGACTATTGCGTGTTGAAAACAAACCGCTAGGCGTCAAAATCAGCACATCACCATGATTTGAAAGAATCGAAGATAACCCCTCACCCGGAGATACTTCCGAATTTGGCTCAGCAAAATGCGCATTGATCCGCGCGATCAACGCGGCATCTTCAATGTTGAGTATGCTGACCTTGTTATCTTTCTCGATGGCTTGATACCAATCGGCATCTATTTTTTCCTGTTCAATGACAACCACATTCACTTCTGCCATCGGCTTCTCACCTGAGAAGGCTTGTACTAATAGCAACGCCATAAAAATGGGGAAGCCAAAAGTCCAAAACAAGGTGGCAGGCTCGCGGAAAAACGGTCGGATATTAAGCAGCATGAGCTGCCAAAATGGCTTTCTTGTCAGTACATTACTAGGCATGACTTGTTTCCTGCTTGAGAATATCGTGGCCAGTGAGTTTTAAAAACACATCATTGAGCGTGGCTTTGCGCGGCTCTCTGATAACCGGATCGGTAAACGTGCGGTGGATAATGGCATCAGGCGTACCTGACTCAATAATTTTGCCCTGCTCGATGATAAGAAGCTCATCACACAGGTAATCCGCTTCATCCATATAATGCGTGGTGAGAATGACCGTCATGCCCTCTTCTTTGAGCGATTTGATGATCTCCCAAAAGCTCTGGCGGCTGGTTGGATCAAGCCCCGTGGTGGGCTCATCTAAAAAAATCAGCTCAGGTTTACCAACTATGGTCATCGCTAAAAAAACACGCTGCTTTTGACCACCACTGAGGCTGTCTAGCCATGCATTGGCTTTGTCAGTTAAGCCAAAGCGTTCTATCAGCTCATCGACATCCATCGGATCTTTGTAAAAGCTGGCAAATAAGCGGACGGCTTCTTTCACTTTGGTTCTGCCGTACAAATTATTGGACTGCAACAGTCCGCCGATTTTCATGCGGATCTGCTTTTCATTGTCCTTCCAATCCATGCCAAACAAGCTGACTTTGCCAGACGTTGGTTTTTTCAGACCTTGTAATATTTCCAATGTGGTTGACTTACCAGCCCCGTTTGGACCGAGTAAACCAAAGCATTGCCCCTTTTTAACTTGGAAAGACAACCCCTTTAAAACAAGCGTATTATTCTTGTTATAAGACTTCTTTAAGTCTGCTACATCAATGACCGCTGACATCTCTATTTCCCTTTTACTTTCGACACCAAACATGTCGTCGCACTGAGCTGTGTATTTACGCTCATTACCAATATGGACTCTGGTTTACTGGTATTTTGCAGTGTCACTTCACGGCCCATAAACCTGCGTCCGTTTAGTGCACAGGTGGCAAGGCTGATTGCATCAAGACTTTGGCACGCAATGCCCGATTCTTTATACGTTCTGCCATTAATCACTTGAGTAGTTGAAAACTGCGTTTGTAGCGCATTTGAAATCGCCTCAAATTGTTCAGCGTTAACCATAGAAAGGACTATCAAATCTGGTTTTGCTGCAAGTTGTGTAAGCGCTGCACAGTCCCACTGTTGGTTTTCTTCATTAAATACCCAACGAGCTGCATTGAATTCACTCACTTGCGCAAGTGCTCGGCTCGCGCGAGGGTCTTTCTCATTGACCGCGATCAGCGCATTCGCTGAACTTGCCAACCTGTGCTCGTCCACTTGCATTTGCTGCCAAACTAAATCGGATGTATCGCTCTTGTCTTCGGCACTGCACACCAAAGCACAGGCAATTTTGTCTTCACTTAAATCCATGAATGCATGCCATAGTGCGTGCATTCCTTCATTACCCAAGTCGCTAAAATTGGCAGAGCAGCCTTTTAAGTCAAATGCCAAAGCAAGGTTTCCAAGCGGAGCATTAAGCACGGTATCTGGGAACAAAGTACTCTTAACCCCTGTTGGACCATACTCTTGTAAATCGGACAAATTACGTTGCTGTACTTGAGATGCTCCCAAAGTCGTGCCGAAATATGCCCCTATCGGCAGCTTTTCAGCATCACTGTAATCCACATCCGCACCACTAAACGCAAGGTATGACGCGCCAATGGCATATTGACCTATGGTACTCATGCGACGACGATACAGCTTTGCTTGAAAAGGCTTTAAAGCAAATTCTCCCTCATAGCTAAGCAAAGATTGATCCGCACCATTGCTAAAACCAACTTGCTCAGCAATGCTGCCATGGCCAAGGATATAAACCTTCTTACCCTCAGCTTTAGGAATGGCTGAAACAGATTTACGTGCCAGCATGGTGGTATTGTGGCCGCCAAACGCTGAATTGGTTGCGCCGATGCACTCAACCTTGTGATCTATCAGTCCATTGACAACGATATGGTGACCTTGGCAGTCTTCGCGAATTTCATCACCATTTAAGGTTGAAGGCAGCTGCCCTTTGTCGATAGCAACCAGTGCAGAAATAAACTCAATGGCTCCCGCTGCGCCCAGCGTATGACCAAAATACGATTTTGAACTTGATACCGAGATAGATGCTTTATCTTGTAGGTTTAGCGCAGCAAAAATACCCTTTAGTTCAGCGCCATCATTGGCGGGTGTACCAGTTCCATGGGTATTGACGTAATCTAGGTCTTCTGGGTTTACATCACTTGAGCGCAAAGCACTTTCAAATGAGCGCCGTACACCTGCCCCCTCCGGCTCGGGTGCGGTTGCATGATATGCATCTAGGCTTGACGCTGTGCCCGCTAACTGCATGATAGTCGGTTGATTCCGAGCCTCTGCATGATTGTGATTTTCTAGCACGAGGAAGCCTGCGCCTTCACCTAGGCTTAAGCCCATTTTTACGTCATAAGGAGAGCAAACCTGCGGCGCAACCGACTGTAAAGAATGAAAGCCAGCATATATCGTTTTCGCCAAAGCGTCGGTGCCACCAGCTATGACAATATCAACCATATCATTGTCTAACAGCTGTTTTGCAAAGCCCAGCGCACTACTACTCGATGTACATGCACTGGTAAAAGTTAATACAGGGCCTAGCACACCAAAGTGTTTGGCAATATTGTCACTTTGCTTGTGTGCAGGGTATTCCAAAAGACCATCATGCTGATTGTCTATGATGCCTTTTTCAAGCTTTTCCATGCCCGTATTTGCATTGCCGACACACAATGCAACACGTTTATTTGCCAAAGTCTGAAGTGAGATATTTGCTGCATTCAGTGCTTCTTCTATCGCTGTAATGGCAAATAAAGTTGAAAAGTCAGGTAAATCGGCTTTTTTATCTTGATGTTTTTCTCGTACTGAGCGAACAATACCAGCAATATCGCTAGGCAAGCCAGTCACGTCAAAACAGCTTAGTGGCGCAACTCCCGATCGCTGTGATTGCATTGAGTCATATAACTCTTGTGCATTGTCTCCACACGACGAAATTACACCGTATCCGGTTATCACAACTTGTGATTTACACTCTGGCATTTCTTACTTTCTCCTGTAAACCCTGCAATGTCACTTTGCCCATTGCATTGGTAGGTAACTCATCAATGAATTCTATTTTGGGGATGGGTAAATCTTGGAATATCGCTCTGACTTCACTTGTGATGTCAAAGTGTGAGAGTTCTTTGACAACGAAAGCTATCAGCTCTCCGCCGCGCACATTGTGCTCTTGCTCGATGAAATACACCCGCAAGGCATGCCCTGCAAACAACTGAAATAACTTGTCTTCGATTTCCTTCAACGAGTAGCGTTTGCCCTTGAACTTAAATACGCTGTCCTTTCGGCCCAGATGTAAAATCTTATTGTTGGCGAGTATCTCAACCTTGTCATCCAGCGGCGCACTCTCGACTCCCAAAGGCAGGAAGTCAGAATAAATCAGATGCTCACCATCCGATGGGTGCAAACGGACAGTAGGCAGTAACTGATATGTTCGAAGGTGGTCTTGACCTATCATGCGATAAGCAATAGCACCTGTTTCAGTGCTGCCTAGCACGTCAATACCTAGCAAATCAGGTAGCTTGTTTTGAACTAGTTCGGCAAACTGTGTATCCCTTTGCTCACCAAACTTACCACCCGAGTTAACGATATAGCGATATTGAGCCGTTAAAGCACCTGACAAACTGTGCCATATACTAGGTACACTCACAGCCATGACATGACTCATTGTCTCAGGCACTGGCTTTAGAAATGTATTTGATTGATACATCACAGGTGCATCAAGCTTAAGTGGCAGCAAAAAGCTCCAAATAAACCCATACATGTGTACGGGTGACACATATGCATCTATTAAATCAAGCGCACCAAAATCAAATAATGCTGTCAGCTCCTCAACTTCTTGCACCATGCTCGCTAGCGACTTTTCAATCCGTACGGGGATACCTGTGCTACCCGAGGTTTCAAAGAAAATCACAGCCTCTTGCTGCAAAGATGCTAACTGCTGATAAATGGACTTTGAGTCCAACAATGACGGTGCCTCACCTTGCTTAGGTATCAAATGTGCAAAACTCACCGCATTTTCGCCTTGAGGCTGCGCACTCATCAGCGGTTTATAACCACTTAATACCGCCGCAATAGCAACCATCATCATCTTAACGGGATCTGTATCTAATACTCTCAATGGCTTTGCTTTATCTAAGCCTTCACTTTGAAGCACCGCGATTAACTGAGTAATATGCTGCTTAAACTCTGCATTGCTATAACGACTCCCATCTGAGGAGTAAAACAGTGCATCGCCCGCGTTTGCGCTTTTTGTCTCTTTTCCCCTTACAGCCCGAGTAACAATACTGTTCACTGTATGCGCACCTTCATAGTCCGCGTTATTAAACACAACACCAAATTTACGCTGGCAGTCAGCGTAAATTTGTAATAAGTCGACTGAATCTAGAAATAAAGGATTGCCCAATAAATCATCATCATTTGATAGCTGCGCTATTTCTGACTCTTCAAGTTCAACCGAGATCACAATTTGTTTGCGTACCTGATTGACTAAGTCCTCAAAATCCTTCATTCAGTTACCAATTCCTGTAATTCAATTGCTGCAACGCGTTTTTTGAACGATGCTTTAGGTGGTACTACCTCGACCTCACCACTGCAAATCAGAGCTTTGTTCTGATTTACAATGGTTATAGCCAAGCGTACATGCCGATTTGGCAATTTTTCAGACACTTTGACCTGCGCATAAATGGTGTCACCGATATACAAAGGTGCATGATGGCTTACGGTCATATTCGTCACCATAGAGCCTACACCAGGCAACTTCATGCCAATAACTTGCGCAATCATGGCTGGCGCTATCCCTGCATGGGCAATTCTACCTTCTAACCCCATTTGCTCGGCAAATACGGTGTCGACATGCAGTGGGTTAAAATCCCCAGTGATCCCTGCAAAGCTATATACATCTGCCTCGGAGATAGTTTTAGAATGTACAGCACTGTCTCCTTCGTTGATTTCCCTATACGTTTTTCCAGCCGTGTAAAGAGTCATAATCACCTCAATTTCTATGCTGCTAATTGCTCAGAAATAAATTCGCTTAGCGTATGAATTGAAGACATTTTTTGCTGTACCAGTTCACTTGGAAATTCTTTAAACTTCAGTCCATATTTTTTCTCGACCGCTGAAACCAAGTCTAAAAGTTCGATACTATCTAAGTCTAAACCGGCACCAACTAGCTCCGCATGCTCATCAATTTCTTCCAGTGAGTCAGCTACTTCAAGCTCTTCAATTAAGATGTCAGTTTTAATAAAGGTAATGATGTCTTGTGTACTATTCATTGTTCTTCCTTAGCTTATAAAAAGTGAATTTAATCAGTGTTTAATCGAATAAAAAGGCAACCATTTCTTCG
Organism: Pseudoalteromonas umbrosa; assembly: GCF_030125375.1. Taxonomy (GTDB): domain Bacteria; phylum Pseudomonadota; class Gammaproteobacteria; order Enterobacterales; family Alteromonadaceae; genus Pseudoalteromonas; species Pseudoalteromonas umbrosa. Next base: position 1,658,830 of record NZ_JASJUU010000001.1, read on the forward strand.
ATTTCGCCATCCAATGCTCTATCCTGAATAACCGGAGAGAAGGTTTCTACAAGTGAATCAAAGAATGGGCGAGACAAAGCGTTAAGTTTCTCTGCAGATTGGTCTTTATCAAGCACATAGTACGCCTGACGAATTGCCATCGCTTGAATTGCAATCACTGATTTCACAAGTGATAAAATGGTTTTCAAATCTCGTGCTGCGATGGTACCCATACTCACAATGTCTTGGTTAAGGGCTTCAGTTGTACGGGAGAAAACCGACATAGGACCAGATTGCTTAAGCGCTTCTGCAACCAATGCTGACGCACTTATCTGCATCGCTTTAAAGCCGTGGTTGATCCATGCTTTGTCACCCAAATCGTCAACAGCCACGAGGTTATTTGGAATGCCACCGTTTAACCTATCATCCACAAGAATGCCCAACTCTCTTTCTAACAGTGCGCCCATGTTGGCTACTTGCGGCTTAAGCGCATCACAAATTGCAGCAACATGACCACCATAGAAGTGACCTGCGTTGAGAATTAAATCACTTTCATGGTCAATTAATGGGTTGTCATTAACTGAGTTGATTTCTACCTGAAGCACTGACTTTGCCCAATTAAGCGTGTCTACCAAAGAACCTAACACCTGTGGAGAACAACGAATTGAGTAGCTATCTTGCAAGCGGAACTTCTCTTTTAGACCATGCTCAATCACTTGGTCATCCGTTCTTTGTCGACGCCCAAGTCTTTGCTCAGGGTTGGATAAACGCTTGTAGATTAAATCAGCACAATACCTTTGACCTTGATGTGGCTTTAATTCGTGCACTTTAGGGTGGAATGGTGATGCTCTGCCATCGATAAGCTCTACAAACAGCGCGATTAACTTACATGAAATATCTATCGCAGTGTCTATCTCATTGATGGTATTCGCAGCGATAGCACTCATAACTGAAGTGCCGTTCATTATTGCTAAGCCTTCTTTGGCTTTTAATTCATACGGTTCGATATTAAGCTCTGCTAAAACCTCAGAGGTGGGTCTAATTACGCCTTGGTAATACACATTTCTTTGGCCATTTAATGCAGCACCAATATATGAAAGTGGTGTTAAATCGCCACTAGCTCCAACAGAACCTTTAGCTGGAATAGCTGGGAATATATTGTGTTGTAAAAACAATTCCATTTGCTTGAGCAGCTCCCAACTCACACCTGAGTAGCCTCTCGCATTACAATTTAATCGGATCAAGAGTGTGACTGCACAATCGCGCTCACTCAAATATTCACCCACACCGCAACCATGATAGGCCATTAGATTCTTTTGTAATTCTTGTGACATAACAGGCGAAATGCGATTACTTGCCGAATTTCCGAACCCTGTTGTTACACCATATATGTCATCCCTATCAGAAATACGCTGATCTATATATCTGCGATTATTCTCAATGAGTGATTTGTGAACCTCTCCATTCAACTGCACTTTTGGATAATTATCCTTGATAAACTTTTTAATATCCTCAAGTGTTAGCTGGCTTATTAAGTCGATATCTAATGTCGATACTGCTTTACTTTCAGACTCAACTTTTGATTCTGAAAAAGAGAGATCATTACTCATTTTTCTTGCTTCCTTTAACAATTAAAAAAACGGTCATTTTTAATTTATATTTAAAACTTATAATCAAGATAAATATAAACATCGCGTGCAACACTTAGCATTTAAAAAAATGCTTATGCGAAACTTCAATCACTCACATCGTTCATCACTGGCTCTACTAAGCTAGAAAATAAGTTACTCAGTGATTGAACCACCCACCCAAAAGTGTGTGTGTCATTTTTTACACCATTACATTTAATCAATCAATAGTACCCACAAGAATTACACCGAATACATTTATTGCTATAAACTTTTACAAAATAGTGGATAAAACAGCCACATTTAACAAAAAACATACAACGAAAAATAAGGAATGATTTACTAAGAATAAGAATGAAAGTGGAAGGTTAAGCTGTAGTTTCCCAAAACGAGTAAGTCCGAAAAACTTCTTATATGGATTAATTATTACAATAAAGTTTAAAATAAAGGTCAGCGACTAGATAATAACAATTTAATAAAATTAAGATTGACATTTCATTGAGCCATATAAATAAACTCATAAAGGGGCGTTTAGAATATATACTCAAATATAATCAAGATTAAAACCCTACCACCGTACCTATAATGGTTAATTTATTATGTTATTTATATGAATACATACTCTTGAATATTAAAAGAGTGGAAAACAAGGCAAAACATAATTTTATATTTTTATGAATTGGTACTTTTTTGTGCAAACATTTATATTTTTACAAGTAACCAAATTGGGTACTAATAAGAAAACTCCGTCTAAAGTGCCGTTTTTATCAACAATTAAGTTTTAATGACGTACAAAAAAAACAGAATATTCTCTTAATGGTTCTTCACTAATTATTTCAGGCATAGCAATTTACGTTCAATAATCAGACAAAAAGCACATAGACTGCATCAGTTGAGTAATATCTCAGTCACAATGCATGCATTATAAACCTGCACACCAAATTCACACCTGAGGGCACTGCCATATTAATGACATATAAAATATCCGTACAGCATTCTTTATTGCAAACCTTGCCCAAACAAAGCTCTAGCAGAAGTATCACAAGTAGGTACAGCAAGCCCTAAAAGACTATTGAATAAAACACTCTAAAAAACCGAATGACTCATCCCAATTTTTAAGTTTTACGTCATGGAGCTTTGAAACTAGTATCAAACTAAGCATGTAATATGATTGGAGTTCCATTCTGTGGCGCAATTACTCAAAGCAACCACGCACGACATTGGCGGATTGACAGTCAAGCGACTACTGCCACATATGAAAAAGCGTATGGTCGGCCCGTTTATCTTTTTCGATCGTATGGGTCCGACCCACTTTCCAGCTGGCCAAGGGATTGAAGTTCAACCGCACCCTCATATCGGATTATCCACATTAACTTACTTATTTGAGGGACGTATTCTGCATCGTGACTCTCTAGGTAATAAATTAGAGATAGCCCCAGGTGACATAAATTGGATGACCGCAGGAAGCGGCATTGTGCACTCCGAAAGAGAGAGTTTTGAAGTACGAGGGGGAGAGCATACCATCAATGGCTTGCAATCATGGGTTGCACTGCCAAAACAATACTCTGACATCGACCCAAGCTTTGAACACATAGGCCGGCATGATCTGCCACAGATCACACATAATGGCGTCATGACGCGAGTTATAGCTGGCGAGGCTTATGGCCTTAACTCCCCAATAACAACCTATTCAGAGATGTTTTATGTCGATATCATAGCACCAATTCAACGTACCATCACAGTGCCCAACCCAGACCAAGAGACTGCTTTATATGTGATCTTTGGTGAAGTAACCATCTCTGGGTCCTCCTACTCGCCGGGACAATTAGCACTCTTAGATCATGAAGATACATATATAACGACTACCAGAGATACGCGCATGATCTTATTAGGCGGCAATAAATGGGAAAATGTGCCTTATATACACTGGAATTTTGTCTCCTTTAGTAAAGAGCGTATAGAGCTAGCCAAGCAAGATTGGCGTGAAGGCAACTTTCCGTCCATACCCGATGATGACCGGGAGTATGTTCCGCTACCTACGGACAAACCAAAAGCTCAGCCACAGCGCTAACAATTTAACTTTGATTAATTTGAGGAAAAGTAATGCGAGAAAAAATTGAATTCGTCAGTAATGGAAACACACTTGCAGGGCTATTGGAGCGCCCGACTCAGCATATCAAAGCAGTCGCGCTATTTGCACATTGCTTTACTTGCGGTAAAGACATTGCTGCAGCTTCCCGTATTTCAAGAGCCTTGGTAAAACATGGCTACGCCGTGCTGCGCTTTGATTTTACAGGACTTGGCAATAGTGATGGGGATTTTGCCAATAGTAATTTTTCATCAAATCTAGAGGATTTATATGCAGCAGCAGACTATTTGCGCCAAAACCTGCATGCACCGCAACTGGTTATTGGGCACAGCTTGGGCGGCGCTGCGGTATTAGCGGTGGCGGATCAAGTTGAAGAGGTTAAAGCGGTCGTTACCATTGGCGCACCTACGAACGCCAAACATGTCGCACACAACTTTTCAGCTCAAATTGAGCAGATAAAGCAAACTGGAGAAGCACAGGTTCAACTCGGTAGACGTACTTTTAATATCAAAAAACAGTTTTTAGACGATTTAGAGGCGCATAGTGAGACACAACACACGTTAAAGAATAAGGCACTCCTTGTTATGCACAGCCCAATTGATGATGTAGTTAGCATTAAGCAAGCAGAAGCGATTTATATGGCAGCTAAGCACCCTAAAAGCTTTATTTCTTTAGACAATGCAGATCATCTATTGAGCAAAGCACAAGATGCTGAATACGCTGCCACGGCAATTTCTGGCTGGGCCAGTAAATACATTGAGCCACACCCAGAAACCGCGACTGAAGCAGTTAAAAATGGCCACCTTGTTGTCAGCGAAAAAGACCATAAATTTACCTTGAATGTTATCAGTGACAGTCACAGCTGGCTTGCTGATGAACCAACCCAAGTCGGCGGAAAAAACCTCGGCCCCGATCCTTATGAGCATTTACTTGCGGCTTTGGGTGCGTGCACAGTGATGACAATGCGCATGTATGCGACCCATAAAAACTTGCCACTAAAACACATTAAAGTGACGTTACAGCATCAAAAAAACCATCATCAAGATTGTGACACCTGTGAGCAAAAAGACAGTTTCGCGGAACTTATCACTCGCAAAGTTGAGATTGAAGGTAATTTAACACCAGAGCAAGAGCAAAAGCTGCTGGCCATTGCCGATAAATGTCCCGTGCATAAAACGCTGCATAATCACATCGAGGTCAAAACACAGTTAGTCAATGATGCCTAATAGATTTGGACACTCACACTGGCGATGCAATGTACATCGCCAAGTGAATATTGCGGCAATTTATTTATCTTCAAGCCTATCTTTGTACTTATCGAACCACCATAAGATATATTCTAACTTTTGCTGCAGATACGAAGGTCTTGCTGTTAGCGCGTGGCTCATATGTGGCATTCGCACCATGGCAGTATCAACATTCTGTAACTTTAATGCTTGATAAAACTGCTCTGTTTCAGAGGTGGGCGTACGATAGTCTGCCTCTCCGGTAATCAATAAGCTCGGTGTTTTGATGTTATTCATATACGTAATGGGCGAGTGCTTAAGATAATGCTCTGTGTTCTCCCACGGCTTACCATTAAACCAATACTTTGGAAACATAGGATAAAAATCAGAGGTCAGTACAAAGCTATAATTATTTAGTCCAGGTTAAGTTGTGCTTCATACCAATCTATCGGATAAACTGTAGATATTTTATCTTCTTTGGTACATTTTACAGCGACCTTATTTGACCCGACAGTCGTGGAATTTCGACAAGTAACGAATTGCGCCTTCATACCAAACTTACGTTTATAATCAGCAACCACTTTGTCTATTTGCTGTTGCATCTGAGGGGTTGCTTTCGCATAAAGAGCATCATAAAAATTGACCCACTCTTTAATACCTGACTCGGTGGCCACACCTAACCAACCCATACCAATTAATGTTGACTGCTCAACATGTTGGCCTTTTAAAAACATAAATGCCAAATAATACTGGGCATCTTTGTAGCCCCATGTAGCGAGTTCGCCAAGGGCCTCAAATGCCTCGGGATATGCTTTTTGATGATAGAGTTTAATGCCCTTTTTCTCTTGCTTGTGGATCGCATCAATGTCTTTAATGATGGCTCGATTAGATTGACACGCAAGGAGTAGCGAGATCAATACAGCAAGAAGAAGTAACTTATGAATCATGATAAATACTCAGCTAACTTTGGCCATAAAACTTACAATTTAAGCAGGATAACTTGCTGCGATTAGGAATCGCAAAAGGGAATAAGCTGTAAAATTGAGGGGGTTTAAACTAAAAAAGCGGCGGGACACACCCCCACCGCTTTATTCAACACACTCTCTTCTTTCGAAGATAAAGGAACATAAGTATGCGAATACTTTGAATATTAACGATATTTTATTACAAAACAACGAAAATATCCGATATTATTTTAAAGTCGAATACCACCGTCAATTTCGACGACACGACCGGTAAAGAACTCATTTTCAATAATATATTGTGCAGTATGAGCAATTTCTTGCGCTTCACCCAAACGACCAACTGGCTTCATTTTAACCAAGCGGTCTTTTGCCTCAGGCTTCATCGCATCCGTCATCTTAGTGCGGATAACACCTGGCGCAATCGCGCCGACACGAATGCCATAACGACCTAGCTCTTTTGCCCATGTTGTCGTCATTGCCACAACACCTGCTTTTGCAGCTGAGTAATTAGTTTGGCCAATGTTACCAGCACGTGCCACACTAGACATGTTAATAATCACGCCACCTTGATCTGCCTCAATCATTTTTACAGCCGCTTCACGACCACATAGGAACACACCTGTAAGATTGACATCCATTAGTGATTGGAACTGATCAAGCGACATTTTATTAATCACTTCACCTTCTTTGACTTTAACAAATAAGCCATCACGTAAAATACCCGCATTGTTGATAAGCACAGATAGCGAGCCAAAGTCTTGTACAATTTTATCAAATACTTCTTCTACATTGCTTTCAATGCTGACATTTGCAACGTAAGTTCTAACGGTTACATCAAATTGGCTAAGCTCCTCAACTGCAGCATGCAACACTTCTTCTTGCATGTCTACAAGCGCAAGATTTGCGCCTAAGCTCGCCATTTTGTGTGCCATAGCAAGACCTAAACCTTGCGCGCCCCCAGTAATAACAACCGTTTTATTTTCTACATTCATAATTAAATTTTAAACCTTTACGTTTCAAGACTTTTCAGAGAAAAGTTTAAATATCGCACTAAAATCTTCCGACCCTTTGCCTTGATTTTGCATCAGGTTATACAGATTTTTCGCCAGTGCGCCCATTGGGGTGGCTGAATTTGTCTGCTGAGCGGCCTGCATTGCAAGTCCTAAGTCTTTTGCCATCAAATCCACCATGAAACCCGGTTTGTACTCATTTGAAGAAGGCACATTGTCCAGTACATTCGGGCATGGGTTATACACTTCAAGTGTCCAATTGCGCCCAGAGCTATTGAGCATGATTTCACTCAATACTTTGGGATCTAAGCCGTGATCTACACCCATTTGGAGTGCTTCGCTGGTCCCTGCCATTAAAATTGACAGCAGCATATTATTACAAATTTTTGCGACCTGCCCGGCACCTATGTCCCCAGCGTGGTAGATATTTTTACCCATATCTTTCAACACTGTGTGCGCTTTGGCAAATTCTTCGTCGCGTCCACCAACAATGAAAGTCAACGTCCCAGCAGCGGCTCCTGCCACACCCCCAGACACTGGTGCATCAACAAAAGATACGCCCGCATTTGCCAGTGTTTTACCAACAAACTGAGCAGACTCTGCATCTATTGTCGAACAGTCAATAACCAGTGCCGACTTACTAAGGTAGTTGATTAATCCATCTTCGCCAGTATAAATTGAGCGAACATGTTTGCCGGCAGGCAGCATACTGATCACAAAATCTGCACCTGTGCAGGTATCAGATACTTTCTTAGCAGCGCTTGCGCCTTGCTCAACTAATTGATTTACCACTTGTTCATTTAAATCAAATACAGTGACATCGTGACCTGCCTTGACTAAATTTGCGGCCATTGGGCCACCCATATTGCCTAGGCCAATAAATCCAACTTTTGCCATTTTTATTTCCTTACATACTTGCTAATGGGTGGTTTTCATCATCCCACTTTGGTACAAAAAAGCCATCAACCACATTGCTATCAACCTCAGCAATTGATTTGAAGCGCCAATTTGGCTTGCCGTCTTTATCAATTAACAGTGCACGTACACCTTCTTGAAATTCACCAACCTCACCACAGTGAACGGACATGCTAAGCTCATGTGAAAAACAGGCTTTTAACGATTGACCAGCAAGGCGTTTAAGTTGCTCACTGACTAGCACAGCACTTAAAGGTGAGCCATGTTTTAAACCCGCTTGTGCTTTACTTAGCCATTTATTATCGCTGCTATCCATTGACAATATATGGTCAACCTGTGCGGCTAAATCAGCATGCTCCACTAACTTCTTAATGTCTTTTGCAAGTGGCTTGATTGCACTATTAGGCAATGAATGTGCGCCTTCTTCTATCGATAATAGAAGCTGTGTCAACTTGTCATGGTTGAGCACATTGGTTTTGCCCCAGTTCACTTCACTTAAGTTATGAAGCAAAATATCAAAATGGTCCGCATTGATGAAATGATCAGCTAATCCGACAAACTTTGCATCATTGGCATTCACAGAGGCGCCTGTTAAACCTAAAAATAGACCAACGCCTTCTGGCATTTTATTGAGGAAATACGAGCCACCTACATCAGGATATAAACCTATGGTAATTTCAGGCATCGCAATACGAGATGTCTCAGTAACCACACGGTGACTTGCACCTGCCATTAGACCAAGGCCGCCACCCATAATGATACCGTTACCCCATAAAAGGATAGGTTTGTCATAATTATGGATTTGATAATCTAGGCGGTACTCTTCGCTAAAGAAGGTTTCCAAGTAATTATTATCGTCGTCAGCAGCCATCGCTTTGTACAGACTTACAACGTCACCACCTGCACAAAACGCCTTCTCGCCAGCGCCTTTAAGCACGACCATGGCGATGCTGTCATCTGCCGACCACTCGCTTAACTGCGGCGCAAGTAAACGAATCATATCTAAGTTAAGCGCATTCAACGCTTTTGGCGCATTTAAGGTCGCAACTGCGACCTTCATATCGTTATTACAGTGCGCCAATTCGAACACGACTGGCGCGTCTTCTTGGTTTAGTAACTGTAATTCAACCATTAGCCATTCACCCAATTTGCTTTTCGTTTTTCTAAGAATGCGTTTACGCCTTCTTTTTGATCTTGTGTATCAAATAGTGTCACGAACAATTCACGCTCAAGCGGCAGGGCGCTGTCAATTGTGCCTGTACGGCCTTTTTGAATAAGTGACTTACATGCTGTTACAGCAACAGGGCTTTGATCTTCCACTTTTGTAGCAAGTGCCAGCGCAGCTTCTAAAGCTTGACCCTGCTCTACCACTTCTTCAACTAAGCCAATCTTCTCTGCTTTGTCAGCTTTAAGACGCTCACCGCATAAAATCATACGCTTCGCCCAGCCTTCACCAACCAGCCAAGATAGGTTTTGTGTGCCACCCGCACAAGGAAGCAGACCAACCTTGGCTTCAGGTAGGGCCATTTGAGCTTGTGCTTCAGCAATACGAATATCACACGCCAACGCCACCTCTAAACCACCGCCCATTGCAAAGCCATTGATGGCCGCAATTGATACACCACAGAAGTTGCTCAGCGTTTCGAATGCTTCACCAAAGACACGTGACATATCAGCAGCAACGCCTTTGTCACCATCTGCGAATACATTTAAATCAGCACCCGCTGAGAAGAACTTCTCACCTTCGCCGGTAATGACCAACGAGTAGATTTCTTTATCCGCGTTTAATTCGTTTACCAGCTCTTTTAAGCCAACCAGCGTGTCACGTGTCCACGTGTTTGCAGGTGGATTAGACATAGTAACAATTGCAATGTGACCACGTTTTTCAAGTTTTAATTGTGCAGACATTTATTTGCTCCTTATAAAACGCTTGCAGCGCCTTCGGCTAAAATTCGACGGGCAATGATCACACGCATGATCTCGTTTGTGCCCTCTAAGATTTGGTGAACACGCACATCACGTAAATGGCGCTCAAGTGGGTATTCTTTGATATAACCATAACCACCATGGATCTGCAGTGCATCATCACATACCTTTGTGCCTACATCTGTCGCAAAACGTTTTGCCATCGCACAGTAAGTGGTTTTTTCAGGGTCATTGCTATCTAATTTAAACGCTGCCAAGCGAACCATTTGGCGCGCAGCAACCAGTTCAGTGTTCATGTCAGCAATTTTAAACTGCAGTGCTTGGAATGCAGCCAAAGGTTTTCCAAACTGCTGACGTTCTTGCATATACTCTTTTGCTGTATTCAGTGCTTGCTGAGCAGTACCAATAGAGCACGTCGCAATATTGATACGACCACCATCAAGGCCTTGCATTGCAAATTTAAAGCCTTCGCCCTCTTTACCCATCAGGTTGGCAGCTGGAATTCTTACATCTTCAAAGGTAATTAAACGTGTTGGCTGCGCATTCCAGCCCATTTTCTCTTCAGCTTTACCATAAATAACGCCAGCCGCATCCGCTGGGACAACAAATGCAGAGATCCCTTTAGGACCTTCTTCGCCAGTACGTGCCATAACAACTAACACGTCCGTCTCACCTGCACCAGAGATAAACATTTTTGAGCCATTTAAGACATATTCATCACCTTCAAGCACAGCTTTGGTTTTTAGTGACGCCGCATCAGAACCTGAACCTGGCTCAGTTAAGCAGTAAGATGCTAATAATTCACCCATTACCAGCTGGTCCATATATTGGCTCTTTACCGCATCGGTACCAAAACTGGCGATCATCCAAGTTGCCATGTTATGGATAGTCAACATCGCTGTCGTCGCAGTACAACCCATAGAAAGCTGCTCGAAGATGATGCTTGAATCTAGGCGAGATAGCCCTAAACCACCCGCTTCTTCTGGTGTGTATAAGCCGCAAAAACCCAATTCACCGGCCTGTTTAATTACATCTTTAGGAAAAATATGCTCCTGATCCCAGCGCGCAGCATTTGGCGCAAGTTCAGTCATAGCAAATTGGTAAGCGGTTTCGGCGAATGCCTGTTGATCTTCATTCAGATTAAAGTCCATAAAAGACCTCTCTTGTTGTCGTATCAAGCGATTTTCATCACTTGTTTTTATTCTTGTTGCACCTGATCTGCGTCAGGCGGTACTACTAAAAGCCCAGCATAGGTACTGGGCTTTGGAAATATATTGGATTAACGTAAGTTAATGCTCATATTAGGGCCGGTTACCGCCTCATCAGCAAACCAGCGAGATGTGATAGTCTTCGTCTCTGTGTAGAAACGAACACCTTGTTTACCATACGTGTGCACATCACCGTAGAAAGAGTTTTTCCAACCCGTGAACGAGAAGAAAGGAAGTGGCACAGGGATAGGGATATTAATACCAACCTGACCTACTTGAATTTCTTGTTGGAATTTACGAGCAGCAGCGCCGCTTGCTGTGAATAACGATACACCGTTACCATATGGGCTGTTATTAACCAGCGTGATTGCTTCTTCAAGCGTATCAACAAATACACAATTTAATACTGGACCAAAGATCTCTTCTTTGTAAATGTCCATGTCTGTTGTCACATTGGTAAATAATGTTGGGCCTACCCAGTTACCGTTTTCATAACCTTCAACGGTAAAGTTAGAGCCATCAAGTAAACAAGTTGCACCTTGCTCTTTGCCCGATTCAATCAAAGACAGAATGCGCGCTTTTGCTGCTGCTGACGTTTGTGGGCCATACGCAGCTTCAGGGTCATTCCACACACCCGGACGCACTTTTTCAAGGCCCGCTTTTAAGTCATCAACCCATTCTTGTGATTTGCCGACAAATACAGCAACTGAAATACCCATACAACGCTGGCCAGCAGCACCCACTGATGCACCAACAAGGTTATTAATTGTTTGCTCTTTGCTCGCATCAGGCATAATTACCATGTGATTCTTAGCACCTACACAAGCTTGGACGCGTTTAAGGTTTTCCGTGCCTTTACTATAAATGTATTGACCAACACCACACGAACCAACAAATGAGACCGCGCGGATCTCTGGAGCTTCTAAAATCTGGTCAACTTGATCTTTGCCACCGTGCACAACCTGTAACACCCCTTTTGGCGCACCGGCTTCTTCGAATAGCTCTACTAGGCGCATTGGTGTGAGTGGATCTTGCTCTGATGGTTTTAGTACAAATGTATTTCCGCATACAATCGCCATTGGGAACATCCAAAGTGGGATCATTGCAGGAAAGTTAAATGGCGTGATACCCGCACATACACCAAGCGGTTGAATGTATGAGTATGTATCAATGTTACGAGCTACGTTTTCGACAGTTTCACCCATCATCATAGCTGGCGCATTAGCTGCTTGCTCAACAACTTCAATACCGCGCCAAACATCGCCCTTTGCATCTTCGAATGTTTTGCCAAGTTCATGACAAATGATGGTTGCGATTTCTTCTTGGTGCTCTTTTAATAATGCAGCGTAGCGCATCATGATACGTGCACGCTCAGGTACAGGGACATTCTTCCAAGTTTGGAACGCCTCTTGTGCTGAATTAATAGCTGCTTGTACTTCTTGTGACGTAGCGCAAGGTACCTGTGCAAGGACTTCTTGATTTGCTGGATTAACAACGTCTAACCATTTGTCAGACTGCGACTGTGTGAATTCACCGTTGATGTATAATGGTACCTGGTGCATTTTGCACTCCTCCCCAAAAAAACTGAAAGTAGCGCCGCGTTAGAAATTAGTATAAGTGCGGCGCTTTGACGATTTTAAACTTCTACTGCTAGCGCAACCGCCTCACCACCACCGATACACAGTGATGCGATGCCTTTTGACAGGCCACGATTGCGAAGTGCATGGATAAGTGTCACCAAAATGCGCGCACCACTTGCGCCAATTGGATGACCTAGAGCACATGCACCGCCATTGACGTTAACTTTTGCACTATCAAGTTGCATTTCACTGATAGCAAGCATAGTTACCATGGCAAATGCTTCATTGATTTCCCAAAGGTCCACGTCTTCTTTTGACCAACCCGCTTTATCAAGCAGTGAATTCATTGCACCGACAGGCGCAATTGTAAACTCAGCTGGCGCTTGAGAATGTGTGGCGTGCGCCACAATTTTACATAGTGGTGTTAAGCCATGTGCCTTTGCTTCTGACTCACTCATCAGAATAAGTGCTGCTGCACCATCTGAAATAGATGACGAGTTAGCCGCTGTGATGGTGCCGTCTTTTTTGAAAGCTGGACGTAGTGAAGGAATTTTATCTGGACGTGCGTTACCTGGCTGCTCGTCTGTCGTTACTTCAATGTCGCCTTTGCGAGTAGAAATAACATGCGGGATAACTTCATTGTCGAAGTTGCCGCTTTCAATTGCTGCGTTTGCTTTACTTAGTGAATTAAGTGCAAACTCATCCATATTTTCGCGAGTAATGCCATATTGATCTGCAGTATCTTGAGCAAAACAGCCCATTGCTTTTTTATCATACGCATCTTCAAGGCCATCAGCCATCATGTGATCGATAACTTGATTGTGACCCATACGCATACCACCACGCGCATTTGGCATGAAATATGGTGCATTTGTCATGCTTTCCATACCACCTGCAATCGCAGTTTTGATGCTTCCTGATTTAATTAAATCATGAGCGAACATGGCTGCTTTAAGACCTGATCCACATACTTTATTGATAGTTGTTGCACCAGTTGAACGTGCAAGGCCGGCATGCAAAACTGCTTGGCGCGCTGGCGCTTGGCCAAGGCCCGCAGGCAGTACACATCCCATAATAACTTCATCGATGCTGGCATCCGATAAACCAGTATCATTCATGACAGCTTTAATTGCAGTTGCACCTAAATCTGTTGCAGCTGCACCAGATAGGCTTCCCATAAAACCACCCATAGGGGTACGTTTTGCTGCTACGATGACTACGGCTTCGTTACTCATTTAAAACTCCTGTTAACAAGCAAATTGCTTGCTTTTAGTAATCTCTTACGTCGAGCATACCTAAAATTTACGTTTACGCCAACGTAAATCTAAAAACAAGCGCTTTGCGATTTTCAAAAATGTAAAGTTTACTTGCACAGCTGTCTTGCCAAGTTGGCATTTTACTGCACATTCCCTTGCTATATCCCATGTTTAAGAGCAAATTAACAAAGCATATAGTGCCTTATGCGAGCTAAAAGTAGTTCAAGATCCAGATTTTGCATATGCGACTAAAGCATGATGCAAAAACGACACTTTACCTTTACGTAAACTTCACTTATATTGGTCTAATCAGTTTCGAAGTAAGTGTGTAAATAATGCAAGACACCAATAAAGAACCAACCTACTCAATAAGCGAACTCGCTAAGGAATTTGACATTACCACACGAAGTATTCGTTTTTATGAAGATCAAGGATTACTTTCGCCAGAACGTAATGGTCAGACCCGTATTTATTCAAAACGAGACAAAGTGCGTCTTAAACTTATTCTGCGCGGAAAGCGACTTGGTTTTACGCTTGCCGAAACTGGCAGATTGTTTGAGCTTTATGATGCAGACAAATCCAGCGAAAAACAGCTCCATACTATGCTGCAATTAATAGAAGAAAAAAAAGCAGATTTAAGTCAGCAAATGGATGACATAAAAGTCGTGCTGATGGAGCTGGTGACAGCAGAAAGACGCTGTCTCGATACATTAAAAGAATTACAAGACTAATCAGTACACAGTATTTGTTCGCTGAGGCGTATACCAAAAGCAACCTCAGCCGCCCGCTAGGGTATAACACAAATTCTCACACAGGATGACAACAAGATGAGCACAGTATCACTATATAAAGAACTCAATTTTGGACTTGGTGAAACCGCAGATATGATCCGTGATCATGTCAATAACTTTGCCACCAGCGAAATCGCATCATTGGCAGAAAAGACCGACCAAGAAAATAACTTTCCAAATGAGCTATGGCCAAAGTTTGGCGAAATGGGCTTACTCGGCATCACTGTGCCAGAGGAATTTGGCGGTGCGAATATGGGCTATTTGGAACACGTAATCGCGATGGAAGAAATTAGCCGTGCAAGCGCGTCTATTGGTTTAAGCTATGGTGCACACTCTAACCTGTGTGTAAACCAAATCAACCGCAACGGTAACCAAGCACAGAAAGAAAAGTATTTACCTAAGCTAATCAGCGGCGAGCACATAGGCGCATTGGCAATGAGTGAGCCCAACTCAGGTTCTGATGTGGTTTCAATGAAACTCAAAGCCGAGAAAAAAGGCGATAAATACGTATTGAACGGCAACAAAATGTGGATCACCAATGGTCCTGATGCCGATGTATTTGTTATATACGCCAAAACTGAATTAGACGCAGGTCCTCGCGGTATTACCGCTTTTATCGTTGAGCGTAACTCTCCTGGTTTTTCTACTGCGCAAAAACTCGATAAGTTAGGTATGCGTGGTTCAAACACCTGTGAGCTTGTATTTGAAGACTGTGAAGTACCTGAAGAAAATATTCTAGGTACGTTAAATGAGGGTGTGAAAGTCCTCATGAGCGGACTTGATTATGAGCGCGTTGTATTAGCAGGTGGCCCACTGGGTATCATGCAAGCATGTATGGATGTGGTTGTGCCGTATATTCATGAGCGTCAACAGTTCAATCAATCGATTGGCGAATTCCAATTGGTACAAGGCAAAATCGCAGATATGTATACTCAAATGAATGCTGCGCGTTCATACGTATATACCGTAGCAAAAGCGTGTGACCGTGGTGAAACCACTCGTAAAGATGCCGCTGGCGCAATTTTATATGCCGCTGAACTTGCCACCAAACTTGCTCTAGATGCAATCCAACTGCTTGGCGGTAATGGTTACATCAATGAATACTCAACTGGTCGACTTTTACGTGATGCCAAACTCTATGAAATTGGCGCAGGTACGTCTGAGATACGTCGTATGCTGATCGGTCGTGAGTTATTCAATGAAAGCCGTTAAGGAGACGTGGCATGACGGTATTAAATACTTCAGTTAATACGCATGACCAGCAATTTAAAGACAACCATGACGCAATGGCGTCATTGGTTGCAGATTTAAATGATAAGGTCGCAAATTTAAGTCAAGGTGGCGGCGAAGCCCTGATAGCCCGCCATCAAAGTCGCGGAAAACTATTTGTACGCGACAGAATTGATACCCTACTTGACGAAGGCTCTCCCTTTTTAGAAATTTCTCAATTTGCCGCGTTTGGCGTATACGAACAAGACATCCCATGTGCTGGTGTTGTCGCTGGGATCGGACGCGTTAAGGGTGTCGAATGTATGATTGTTGGCAACGACGCCACTGTAAAAGGCGGTACTTATTTCCCTTTAACAGTTAAAAAACATTTAAGAGCGCAAGAAATCGCAGAACGCTGCCACTTACCATGTATTTATTTAGTCGACTCTGGTGGCGCTAACTTACCTGAACAAGACGAAGTATTCCCAGATAAACTGCATTTTGGTCGCATCTTCTATAATCAGGCCCGTATGTCAGCCAAAGGCATTCCACAAATTGCCGTGGTCATGGGGTTATGTACCGCAGGTGGTGCCTATGTACCAGCAATGGCTGATGAAAGTATCATTGTTAAAGAGCAAGGTACGATTTTCTTAGCAGGTCCACCTTTGGTAAAAGCGGCTACTGGTGAGGAAGTAAGTGCTGAGGATTTAGGTGGTGCAGATGTCCACTGTAAAGTGTCTGGTGTGGCCGATCACTATGCAGAAAATGACGAACACGCCCTATCAATTGCACGCCAATGTATTGAACGACTAAACCATCAGCGCCCTACCCAACCTATTCTAAAAGACATCAAGCCACCAAGATATGATATTAGAGAGATCTACGGCATTGTCGGTACCGATCTTAAAAAACCATTTGATGTCAGAGAAGTGATTGCGCGCATCGTGGATGACTCTCAGTTTGACGAGTTTAAGCGCTACTTTGGCGAAACACTTGTCACCGGCTTTGCCGAAATATTTGGCCGCCCAGTGGGGATCGTCGCAAATAACGGTATCTTATTTTCAGAGTCGGCGCAAAAAGGCGCACACTTTATCCAGCTGTGTGCACAACGTGATATTCCTCTGTTGTTTTTACAAAATATCACTGGATTTATGGTTGGCCAAAAATACGAAGCCGAAGGCATCGCCAAACATGGTGCAAAAATGGTTACTGCCGTGTCGTGCGCCGACGTACCTAAATTTACGGTACTTATTGGTGGCTCATACGGCGCTGGTAACTACGGCATGTGTGGTCGCGCATACGAACCCACCATGATGTGGATGTGGCCAAATGCACGTATATCTGTCATGGGCGGTGAACAGGCTGCTGGCGTACTCACACAAGTCCGCCAAGATGGCTTAGCGCGCAAAGGTCTAAGCATGAGTGACGACGAAGTTGCTGAGTTCAAAAAGCCGATTGTTGAGCAGTATGAAAAGCAAGGTCATCCATACTACGCCAGTGCAAGACTGTGGGATGATGGCATCATCGACCCTGCAGACACACGCAACGTATTAGGTCTGGCTTTAGAAGCTGCGGCAAACGCGCCGAGTCAAGAATCTAAATTTGGTATTTTCAGAATGTAGGGGGCGTACATGTCTGTCACTTTAAATATTACAAAGAGCAAAGTGGCGATTTTAGAATTAAGTCGCCCTGAAAAACATAATGCATTTAATGCTGAAATCATCGCAGAGCTAATCAAAACCATTGATTATGCCAATGAGCTAGACATTCGCGCTTTGGTTTTAAAAACCAATGGTAAGCACTTTTCAGCCGGCGCTGACTTAGCTTGGATGAAGTCAATGGCGGATAACAATTATGAAGAAAACGTCGCTGATTCTCTAGAGCTGGCAAAGCTGATGCAAGTGCTGGCTTCCTCTCCTCACCCAACTCTATGCTTGGTGCAAGGTGCCGCTTTTGGTGGCGCTCTTGGCCTTATCGCTTGTTGCGATATCGCGGTTGCCTCGCCCAACGCAAAATTTTGCTTAAGCGAAGTCAAGTTGGGCCTTATCCCAGCGGTTATTAGTCCATATGTGATTAAAGCGATTGGCGAAAGGCAAGCAAGACGTTACTTTTTAACGGCTGAAATCTTTCAAGCTGAGAAAGCTCTCGAGCTTGGGCTTATTCACCAGATCAGTGACAATTTAGAACAAAGCGAAGAGTACTTCATTGAGCAGCTTTTAAATAACGGCCCAACTGCCGTCAAAAGTGCAAAGTCTCTAATTGATGAGGTCGCTGGTAAAGCCATCGATGAGCAACTGATCAAACACACCGCAAAACGCATCGCTGAAATTCGAGTGAGTGAAGAAGGACAAGAAGGCTTGAGTGCCTTTTTTGATAAACGCGCGCCTAATTGGCAACCGACGGCAAGCGAATAAGGAGAATAATATGTTAAAGAAAATCTTAATCGCTAACCGAGGTGAAATCGCCTGTCGAGTCATGCGCACCGCAAAACGCTTAGGCATGAGTACAGTAGCAGTTTATTCAGAAGCGGATGCGGATGCACTGCATGTTAAACAAGCAGATGAAGCCTATTTCATTGGTCCTGCACCTAGCAAAGACTCATACCTTGTCAGTGAACGTATTTTAGAGGTTGCCAAGCAAAGTGGCGCTGATTGCATTCACCCAGGCTACGGCTTTTTGTCAGAAAATGATGCGTTTGCGAATGCCTGTGAAGAAAACAATATTGTTTTCATTGGCCCACTTGCCAGTTCAATCGAAGCCATGGGGTCAAAAACCCGCGCAAAAGAAATCATGGCACAAGCCAATGTCCCATTGGTACCAGGCTACTACGGCCAGCAGCAAGACACCGAGTTTTTAACTTCTGAAGCTGAAAAGGTTGGCTACCCAGTCCTTATCAAAGCCGCTTTTGGCGGCGGCGGTAAAGGTATGCGTGTTGTCAGGAGTGCTGATGAGTTTTTGAGTGCATTAGAAGGCGCTAAGCGCGAAGCTTTGGCAAGTTTTGGGAACGATCTTGTATTACTAGAGCGCTTTGTCGATAAACCTCGCCATGTAGAAGTACAGGTGTTTGCTGATAACCATGGCAATTGCGTTTACTTGGGCGACAGAGATTGCTCACTGCAGCGTCGTCATCAAAAAGTCATTGAAGAAGCACCAGCACCTGACTTAAGTGATGCGCTACGCAAAGAGATGGGGGAAGCAGCGGTTCGATGCGCACAAGCCATTAACTACCGCGGAGCCGGTACGGTTGAATTTTTACTTTGCGGTGACGAGTTCTTCTTTATGGAAATGAATACGCGCCTGCAAGTAGAGCACCCAGTAACTGAAATGGTGACTGGGCAAGACCTAGTTGAATGGCAAATTCGTGTGGCAAATAATGAGCATCTGCCACTTTCGCAAGAGCACATCACATTACAGGGCCACAGCTTCGAAGCGCGTATTTATGCTGAAGACCCTGAAGAAAATTTCATGCCCTACTCGGGTACTTTAACTCATCTGAGCTTTCCTAAAGCACAGCGCGGTGTGCGAATAGATACTGGCGTGCAACAAGGTGATGAGATCAGTCCATTCTATGACCCAATGATCGCCAAATTAATTGTGCACGGTCACGACAGACGCACGGCTTTACTTAAGCTCAGATCTGCGCTTAATGAAGTACACCTAGCCGGTGTGAAAAGCAACATTGCATTTTTACATCATTTAGCTGAACACCCAACCTTTATGGCTGGTGCACCTGATACGCACTTTATTGATACACAAACAGACGAACTAACAGCATCCAAAGCACCCAGTGATACTTTGGTCTGCTTGGCAAGCATTGCCTATCTTGCTCACAAACAAGCGCCAAAACTCAATACTCCGTGGCAGCAAGTGGGCTTTAGGCTCAATCAAGCTCGCAAGCTCACCGTGCCATTCACAGAGCACTTTGTCGTTGCACAAGCGCAAGGTCATCATTGGCAAGTTCACTACCATGACTTTGAACACCGCGTAGAAGCCAAACTTGAAGGCCACCAACTGATTGCAAATGTTGATGGCAAACGCATGATTGCCGATGTACTCATTGATGAGTCAACAATCACGGTAATGTACGGCCCTTATCAGCACACCTTCGAGCTCAAAACTAAGCACTACGTGAGCGAGCAAGAGCACCAAGAGGCACCTTTGGCTGCGCCGCTAAATGGCACCGTCGTAAAACACTTACAAACAGTTGGAACAAAAGTTAGTAAAGGAGATCCTATTGTCGTTATTGAAGCGATGAAGATGGAATATACCCTCAACGCACCATTTGATGGCACACTGACAAGCTACTGCTTTGATGAAGGTGAACTCGTAAGCCATGGCGCTATGCTGGCCATCGTTGAGGAAGAAGCGAATGGCTAACTACCCTGCTAAAGTCAAAATTGTTGAAGTGGGTGCCCGCGATGGCTTGCAAAACGAGACCTCGGTCAGTACGCAAAGCAAAATAACGCTCTTAAATGCATTAGCCGACGCGGGATTAAAGCACCTTGAAGCCGGCGCTTTTGTCTCCCCTAAATGGGTGCCTCAAATGGCTGATTCGGCGCAAGTGATACAAGGTATTACACGTAAAGAAGGTGTAGAAATAAGTGCGCTTACACCGAATCTAAAAGGGGCTGAATTAGCCCTTGAAAACCAAGTTGACGAATTCGCTATCTTCACTGCCGCCAGTGAAGCTTTTACGCAAAAAAACATCAATTGCAGTATTGAAGAGAGTATTGAGCGCTTTCGTCCTGTGGTAGAACTTGCACAAAAAAACAACATTAAAGTAAGAGGTTATGTCAGTTGTATTGCAGGCTGCCCCTACCAGGGAAAAGTGGAACCCGAGCAGGTTCTCGCAGTATGTAAACAATTGTTGGCACTTGGCTGCTATGAGATAAGTCTCGGCGATACCATAGGTGTGGGCACGGCAAATCAAATTGAATCACTGCTAAGCTTGTTACTCGAACACATCCCAGTACAAAGGCTTGCAGTCCATTTCCATGATACATATGGCCAAGCGCTTGCAAACATTCACAAGGCGCTAGAAATGGGCATTGCAACAATAGACTCCGCGGTTGCAGGTCTCGGCGGCTGCCCTTATGCCAAAGGGGCGTCAGGAAATGTTGCCACTGAGGATGTGATTTACTTACTGCAAGGGCTTGGCATTAGTACCGAAATTGATTTAGAAAGGCTAGCAAAAGCAGGCTGGCAAATTTGCGATGCGCTTAACAAAGCGCCTGTAAGTAAGGTTTCTTTGGCATTAAAAAATACGTGCCAGTCTTAACAACAAGACAATATTGACAACGAGGAGTGGGCTAATGGCCGGTTTCGATAAAGTAGTTTCTAGCTACGAAGAAGCAATGGAGGGTCTCAAAGATGGAGATACCGTTATTGCCGGTGGTTTTGGACTGTGTGGTATTCCAGAAGGTTTAATCGCTGAAATCAAACGTAAGCAGACAAAAGAGCTGACTGTGGTATCTAATAACTGCGGTGTTGATGATTTTGGTCTTGGTATTTTGTTGCACGACCGTCAAATCAAAAAAATCATCGCATCATATGTTGGTGAAAATGCCCTATTCGAGCAGCAACTACTTGACGGCATTATTGACGTAGAGCTTACCCCACAAGGGACGCTGGCAGAAAAAATGCGTGCTGGCGGTGCAGGCATTCCAGGTTTTTACACGGCAACTGGATATGGTACACCTGTTGCTGAAGGCAAAGAGGTTAAAGAATTTAACGGTCGCCCTTATATTCTTGAGGAGTCTATCACCGGTGAATTTGCCATTGTTAAAGCTTGGAAAGCAGACCGCTATGGCAATTTGGTGTTCCGTCATACCGCGATGAACTTCAACCCGATGGCTGCAACAGCTGGTAAAATTACAGTTGTTGAGGTAGAAGAAATTGTTGAGCCTGGCGAATTAGAGCCAAGCGAAATTCATACCCCTGGTATTTATGTTAACCGCGTTATCAAAGGTAACTTTGAAAAGCGCATCGAACGTGTTACTACGCGCAAGTAAGGAGATCACCATGGCTTTAAATCGTGAACAAATTGCAATGCGCGTTGCGCAAGAGCTTCAAGATGGTTACTACGTAAACCTAGGTATTGGCATTCCAACGCTTGTTGCAAACTACGTACCTGAAAATATGGAAGTAATGCTACAGTCTGAAAATGGCTTACTGGGTATGGGTCCGTACCCAGATGCAGACCAAGTTGACGCAGATATGATCAATGCGGGTAAAGAAACCGTGACAGCAGCCACAGGAGCAGCTATTTTTAATAGCGCAGAAAGCTTTGCCATGATACGTGGTGGTCATGTAGACTTAACGGTATTAGGTGCATTTGAAGTGGATCAAAGTGGCAATATTGCTTCTTGGATGATCCCGAAAAAGTTAATCAAAGGCATGGGTGGTGCGATGGATCTCGTCGCTGGCGCACAAAATATTGTTGTGACCATGACCCATGCTAGTAAACACGGCGATTCTAAATTACTTGAGTCATGTACACTGCCACTGACTGGGGTAAATTGTGTGAAAAAGATTGTTACCGATCTCGCTGTGTTAGAAGTAAAAGAAGGCGCATTTCATTTGCTTGAGCGCGCGCCAGGTGTTAGTGTTGATGAAATTATCAGCAAAACTGCAGGTAAATTAATCGTCGAAGGCGATATCCCTGAAATGCAGTTTGCGTAAAACGTATATTACGTGGTCAACATAGTAGATTAAAAACTAACACAATTGTACCGACCTCATTCCCAGTGCCAAAGGCGCTGAGTTACCCAAAACCCCTCGCAAGAGGGGTTTTTTTTATCCTCATTGACTATTTTACCTGCCCTCTTTGCAAAGCAAAGGCTATTTACAGGCTTTTTCACCCGACAACATCTTGTAACACTTCAACACCATACTTGCTATTGAGAAAATCAATTTGTCCTCCATATTGATAAAAAGCAATGAACACTTTTTGCGTAGCAAGAGTAAAAATAGGTAAGTAAATTCAATTTTAATGAGGTGACTATGAAACGCGTGTTACTTTTTCTAGCGACAAACTTAGCCATCATGGTTGTGTTGTCCATTATTTTATCCATTCTAGGGGTATCCTCTAGAAGTTATGCTGGCATGCTCACCATCGCAGCCGTTTTTGGTTTCGGTGGCGCATTTATTTCGCTATACATCTCTAAGTGGATGGCGAAAAAGTCTACAGGAGCCTATGTGATTGACCAGCCTCGTAGCGAGACCGAGCATTGGTTAGTCAGCACAGTGGCAGCACAAGCGCAAAAAGCGGGCATCAAAATGCCAGAGGTTGCCATTTACGATAGCCCAGAGATCAATGCTTTTGCTACAGGCCCCAGTAAAAACGATTCTCTCGTTGCAGTCAGCAGCGGCTTGCTTGCTGGCATGAGCCAAAGTGAAGCAGAAGCCGTCCTCGCCCATGAAGTATCTCATGTTGCTAACGGCGATATGGTCACACTGACGCTTATTCAGGGTGTCGTAAATACCTTCGTCATTTTTATCTCAAAAGTACTGGCCAATATTGTCGATGGCTTCTTAAATGGTGATGAAGAAGGCGAAGGCTTTAGCTGGACCTATATGATCTTTGATCTTATCTTCCAAATTCTCTTTGGTTTCTTGGCATCTATGATCGTTGCTTACTTTAGCCGTAAACGAGAATATGCTGCCGACAAAGGGGCTGCTGATTTAGTGGGCGCACACAAAATGAAAGCAGCGCTTGAACGTCTACGTAGCAATCAAGAATCAAAGTTAGAAGGTTCAATGATGGCATTTGGTATCGCATCAGGTAAGAGCGTGGTCGATTTGTTTGCCTCGCACCCACCACTTGAGCAAAGAATTGCCGCACTATCTTAGGATATTGATGTAAACACAATGTATATTTTATAACCATAGGCCCTTACGGGCCTTTTTAAGGACGATTTACAAATAATTAAATTTAGGAATTAAATTCTATTTTTACGTAATAAATAGTTATAAAAAATTATATCTTTATATGGCAAAGATATATAATTACTTTCCTTAATGTTCTCTATAAAACAATACTTAAGTTCTTTGATCCACGAATAAACCAGTAAATAGGTCGTTTGTTTTATGACCAAAAGACAAGAAAAGTTACTTTTTGGTTATTTATTAACCCACATTTAACTCAAATCTTAATCTAAACCATACTTTTTGCGTGTATCTATACCGGGCCCATTTGTTTAAAATATGTAACCCACTTTATTGACATAATAGCAATATTCTACATTCGCAAGGTAAAAAGAAGTATGCTGATCAAAACTCGATTACTCATTTCATTTATGCTCATTGGTCTATTACCAGCAGGTATACTGGCGATGGTCTCGTTGTGGACCGCCTCCACAGCACTTGAACAACAGGCATACAATCAGCTTACTTCCATCAAACAAATAAAACACAAGCAAATTGATGATTACCTTAATGCAAGAAAAGGTGATTTATCAGTCATCGCAAAAAAATGGCAGCTCCTCGTTGAGCAAAATCCTACCCTGTCAAACGCAGAGCTGGCTCATAACTACCACAGCCTGTTTGACACCTTCATCAATGAGAAAGGGTTTTACGACTTTTTCGTGATAGAACGCGATGGCTTAATTAGCTATACAGTTGCTAAAGAGTCTGATTACAACACGAACCTTGTTACTGGCCCGTTCAATAACTCAGGGCTAGCTACTTTGTTTACTCAAGTCATTTCAGCAAGAAAGTTTATCTTAGCCGACTACAGTGCATATGCGCCGAGCAATAATGACCCTGCAGCTTTCATTGGTATTCCCGTTATAATTGATGGTCAAGTAAACTCGGTACTTGCACTACAACTTTCAATTGATGCCATAAACGCCATTATGCAACAGCGCGATGGCATGGGAGAAACAGGTGAGTCATACCTTGTTGGTAATGACTTCCGCATGCGTTCAGATTCATACCTTGACCCGATCAACCATACTGTTATCGCCAGCTTTGCAGGCTCAGTTGAAGCGAATGGTGTCGATACCGTCGCTGTCCGTCGAGGCTTGCAAGGGATCTCTGACACTGAAATTATTATCGACTATAATGGCAACCCTGTTTTATCCGCTTACCTTCCTTACACATTCGCTGGATTAAAATGGGTACTTTTGGCTGAAATTGACAAAGCCGAAGCTTTTTCGCCAGTTTATAAACTCTATTGGATTATTGCCCTTATCTTTTTATTAACTGTTTTATCAGTCGCTGGAGCAACGGTACTGATCGCCCGTTCAGTATTAAAGCCACTTGGTGGTGAGCCAATTGAAATGCGCAAGATCAGTGAGCGGATCGCTGCAGGTGACCTAAGAGAGCAGTTTGGCCGTGACGAGAACGCCATTGGTGTGTATGGCGCAATGCGACAGATGAACACCTATTTAACTAGCGTTATAGGCACCATAGTTGAAACCACAGCACAGCTGGCTTCTACAGCAACACAGACAAGTGCTGCCAGTGAACAAGCAAACGCTAGCTTACAAGAGCAACATGCCAATATTGAGCAAGTCGCCGAAGCAATTCAGCAAACATCTCACTCTATCGATGAAGTGGCAACCAATGCGCGTAATGTTGCCGATTTAAGCTTGGATGCAGAAAAAACATCTTTGTCAGCAAACCAAACACTCAGAGATACAGTCGTACAAATGGAAGCACTCAGTACCGCCGTTGAGAACTCAGAAACGGCCATTAAAGAAGTTGAGTACAATACGCAAAATATCAGCCGCGTAATCGAAGTGATCCAAGCTGTGACTGAGCAGACTAACTTGCTAGCACTCAACGCTGCCATTGAAGCTGCCCGAGCAGGGGAACATGGACGCGGATTTGCCGTTGTTGCTGACGAAGTCAGACAGCTTGCACAAAAAACTCAAGCGTCTACTGCGGACATTGAAAATATGATTGCCAACCTTCAGTCTACATCACAAACCGCTGTATCTGAGATGCATGCATCCGCTGAGGCTACTAAACAGACAATCACAGCAGCAAATGATAGTGCCTGTTTACTCGAGCAAAGTGTGCATCAAATCAATCAAATTGCACTGAGTGCACAAACCATTGCTCAAGCGGCTCAAGAGCAATCTGCGACGACTGAAGAGATTTCATATAACGTTGAGTCAATTAGACAAGCGGCTATTGATAACGCTGCAGGTGCAGATCAAGTTACCAGCGCGAGCCTTGAACTAGATAAGCAATCTAAAACCCTGAAACAGGTTACATCAGCCTTTAAACTGCCTCAGCAATTACACTAGTCCTTAGTGAAATTCAGCAAGCGCTTAACCGCGCTTGCTGAGTCCATATGTAAACCCACCTGCCAATATAAGCATTGCACTTGAAATCATCAAACAGGCTTCAAGGCCATAAAGCTGATAAACAAGGCCAGATAAGACCGTACCTAATAATCTTCCCATTGCATTAGCCATGTAATAAAAGCCAACATCCATCGACACGCCATCACTGTCAGCGATTTTGACGATTAAGAAACTATGCAAAGATGAGTTAACGGCAAATACTGCGCCAAATATTAATAACCCGGCGATAATCACTATCTTAGGCTGCCAGTTTAACCATAAACCCAAAGCGAGCAAAGCTGGTATAATTGACAGTAATGCGACCCACTTGAATGCTTGCTGATAATTGCCTCCTTGCTTTGCTGTGATTTTTGGTGCGTTCGCTTGGACTATGCCATAAGCAATCACCCAAGACGCCATAAAGCCACCAACCCACCAATGATCCCAACCAAATGTTGAGGCCAAAAATACAGGTAAAGCCACCACAAACCAAACATCACGTGAAGCAAACAAAAATAAACGCGCCGCCGCTAATAGATTTAACTGGCGACTTTTAGAAAACAGTTCATTGAACTTCGGCTTGTTCTTTTTCTTACCTAAGTCTTGCTTCAACAACAATAAGCTCGATAGCCAAGTGATTGACAGCATTGCTGTCATAAACCACAGAGCGCCTTGAAAGCCCAATAAAGTCAGTAATAAGCCGCCAAGGAAAAAACCAACGCCTTTTAAGGCATTTTTTGAACCCGTCAGCAGTGCTACCCATTTATATAAAGTACTATCCTGATCTTTAGGAACCAGTAACTTAATGGCGCTTTTAGCACTCATTTTATTGAGGTCTTTGGCAATACCAGACAAAGCCTGCGCGACCATGACATAGGCTATTGTCAGTAATTGCTCATCTAATGCCAACATAGACACAGCCACAATCTGCAAAAATAGGCCTATATTCATGGTTTTATTTAAACCAAGACGTGCGCCTAACCAGCCCCCCAATAAATTGGTAACAACGCCAAAAATTTCATAAAACAAAAATAAAGAGGCAATCGCCAGTGGGCTGTATCCGAGTTGATGAAAATACAGCACCACCAACATACGCAGCGCACCATCTGTCAAGGTAAATGACCAATAGTTACCGGTGATAACAAGGTACTGCTTAATTTCAGGTGATAGCCTTGCCATAAGTGACTGCGTCATGATGCTATCCCCAGCGCTTATCGATAACCAAACGAACTAAATCTGCAGTTCTATTTGCATAGCCCCACTCGTTATCATACCAGACGTATAATTTAACTTGCGTGCCATTGACCACCATAGTTGAAGGAGCATCAACAATGGCACTTCTTGGGTCCGTTTTATAATCGATTGAGACAAGTGGACGCGTTTCATACCCTAAAATACCTGCAAGCTCGCCGTTTGCAGCTTGATCCATCCAGCTGTTTATCTCTTCAATACTAGTTTCACGATTGACTTCAAACACGCAATCTGTGATCGAGGCATTCGTTAGAGGTACTCTCACGGCGTGACCATTTAACTTACCCTTCAGCTCAGGGAAAATATGGGTAATAGCCGTTGCTGAACCAGTCGTCGTTGGAATAAGACTCGTGCCACATGAACGCGCACGGCGCAAATCTTTATGCGGTGCGTCAATGATAGTCTGTGTATTGGTAATATCGTGTATTGTCGTCATCGAGCCATGTTTAATACCAATATTATCCTGTAGCACTTTAACAACGGGCGCCAAGCAGTTAGTCGTACAAGATGCCGCTGTCACTATCGGATGCAGCTCAACATCATAATCAGTGTGGTTTACACCCATCACAACATTTAATACTCCTTCTTCTTTGACTGGTGCAGTCACAACCACTTGCTTCACACCTTGAGCAAAAAAAGCAGCGAGTTTTTCTTTGGTTTTAATCTTGCCTGAAGCTTCTATAACGAGATCGCACATCGACCAGTCATTATCAGTAACGGACACTTGCTGTGTTACTGCAATGCGCTGATCGCCAATAATCATCTCACTCCCCTCACTCAACGCCTCATGTTGCCACTTGCCGTGAACAGAATCAAAGTTCATCAAATGTGCCAAGGTAAGAGCATCCCCTGCAGGATCATTTATCTTCACCAACTCTATATCTGGCGAATTCCATAGTGCACGCATAGTCAATCGGCCCATTCTACCGAAGCCATTTATCCCAACTTTAATTGCCATCGTCTTTTCTCCCATTATTTTCCCATTCGCATATGTCGTCATAACTGCTAACAATGCGCCCAGCAACTTTAATTAATACGCCTCAATTTGCTTTATCACCGGTACTACGTGTCTCAGTGCGCCATGCAGACAAAATTATGTCTATTGATGAGGATATTTACAATATACGAAAAATCATATATTCATTTATCCATATATGCAAACACTCATTTGTAATGATTTTGTATCATTTTTATTAATTTTATTTGAAACTTTTTCGCGATTTACTAACATGAAATTAGAAGTAAAAAGTAATGTTAATTTGAAAGGAGTTAATCACTATGAAGCTTAAAGTCACCAAAAAGCCTCTGAAAAAATTGAGTTATGATAATTTACCACTTGATAGAAAACTGACTCCACTTGTTGGGGGGGCGGGTTTAAGTAATGGCCCAACACAAGAATGTGAAACTTACTACCATTGCGATTCTGAGACGCCATAATTGGGCCACTGAACATGCAAACGTTATCTTTTCATGCGATGACGTTTGCTTACTCGTTAATTCTTCCCTGCTAAATACCAATTGATGTTAAACTACAACAAATCCCAGTTGTTTCGAGTATTTTAGATTGGATAAGAATACCTACATCCCAGAAAACTTTATCGAAGATGTTAAAACCTACCTACCAGAGCATTTAAATTTAGATGACTTCATTGATCACTGCCAAAAACCTCTAAGGCTGTCCATACGCGTCAATACGCTAAAAATGTCCGTCGATGATTTTAAACTCGAAGCAAAAGCACTCGGTTGGCAAATAACACCGGTACCTTGGTGCCCTGAGGGCTTTT
Organism: Pseudoalteromonas umbrosa; assembly: GCF_030125375.1. Classification (GTDB taxonomy): domain Bacteria; phylum Pseudomonadota; class Gammaproteobacteria; order Enterobacterales; family Alteromonadaceae; genus Pseudoalteromonas; species Pseudoalteromonas umbrosa. The sequence goes on from NZ_JASJUU010000001.1 coordinate 1,687,942, forward strand.
GGATAAGTCGCAGCGAAGAAGAACAAGCGAACCTTCCTATAGGTAATACAGCCTTACATCTCAGTGGCTGTATTTATGTGCAAGAAGCAAGCTCAATGCTCCCGCCTTTGGCGTTGAGATCTGAAATAGAAAATATGGATACAGATCAATACGCTGTGCTCGATATGGCTGCAGCTCCCGGCTCTAAAACTTCACAGCTTTGTGCTTTAATGAATAACCAAGGTCTATTGATTGCCAATGAATTCTCATCTTCAAGGTTAAAAGTACTTGCCGCCAACATGAAACGCATGGGAGTAGCAAACTGCGCATTATCACATTTTGATGGCAAAATATTTGGCGACTATATGTATGAGTGCTTTGATCACATACAACTTGACGCGCCATGCTCTGGTGAAGGCACCGTAAGAAAAGATGCTAACGCACTTAAAAACTGGTCAATAGAATCTAATGTCGATATTAGTGATGTGCAAAAAAGCCTGATCAAAAGTGCCTTTTTGGCGCTAAAGCCCGGCGGTAGTTTGGTGTACTCAACTTGTACACTGACCCCTTTAGAAAACCAACAAGTTTGCTCATTTTTACTAGAAGAATTTGCAGATGCTGTAGAAGTCACACCACTTGACGACCTTTTTGACAATGCAAGTCAGGCCACCACAAGCGAGGGCTACTTGCATGTCTGGCCACAAATTTTTGATAGTGAAGGTTTCTTCATAGCGAAATTTAAAAAACGCCATTCTGTTGAACACCACAATCAACAGCAAAAAAAAGGCGCATTTCCTTTTGAAGCTTTTCCAACTAAAGCACAAAACACATTTTCTAGCTATTTAAAGAAACAATTTAAGATTAAGCAGCTGCCAGGCACACTCATGCAACGCGATAAAGAGCTATGGCTATTTCCCGATAAACTTGCAGATGTGCAAAACAAAATCAAATATGCACGCTTGGGGGTCAAAATAGGCGCAATACACAAAAATGGTGTGCGTTTAGAACATGAGCTTGCTACCGCATTTGGACATTTAGCGACTGAAAATGTGCATGCACTTACTGAAAAACAGGCTGTCGACTACTTCCAAGGTAAAGATGTACGTTTAGAAAAACCAACTAATGAGACGGGCGAAGTCATACTGACTCTGTGCGGTGCCCCTGTGGGTCTCGGTAAATGGCAAAAGGCAAAGATTAAAAATAACCTCCCTAGAGATTTAATTGCACAAGGTCAGTTAATAACTTGGGTATAACCTGATTAGAACTTTTTGACAACTTTAAGATTATTAATTCATATGAGTACAACACTTTGTTTTTATTATGTTTTAAAAATGTCATTCTGTTTGTAACTTTTGTAATGCATTTACTACACTTAAAGGACTTTCTACTTCTCCCTTATGTTTTAGAAGGTGTTTAAGTTAGCGCACGGCTCCATATGAGCCTTCCCCTACGCCCAGATTCACACATTACTGGGCGTTTTTTTATGTCTAAAATTTCAATCCAAATCTGCAATAATCCTGCTCCCCAAGCCTATCCAAATTGCCATTTGATACATTGCATATTTTTTAGTTGAATAAAGTCACAAAAGAAAATATGATTTATATACAAAATGCTACATAACGTATAAAAATGGGTATTGTAAAAATTTCTGAAGAACTTCATGAAGAGATCCGTCTAGCCAGTCAAGTCATGTCTCGCTCAATCAATTCTCAAGCTGAATTTTGGTTGAAAATGGGCCGCCTAGCTGAGCAAAACCCGGACAAGCCATTCGCACAGTTAATACAAATAGAATTAGAGCAAGTAAAAAAGAAGCAATATGAAAGCAGTGATAATTAAGGACCAAGATCAAATCGTTAAAATGAGACGTTCTGGACAGATGTTAGCAGACGTGTTTAAAGCACTGGATGAATTCATCAAACCTGGTGTCACCACCATGGAAGTGAACGACTTTGTCGAAGCCTATATCACCGATGAGCTGAAAGCAATTCCGTCAACAAAAGGCCAATATGGCTACCCATATGCAATCAATACATCACTTAATGAGGTTGTTTGTCATGGTATGCCAAAAGCAAACCAAAAAATAAAATCGACCGATATCATCAATGTTGATATCACGCTCAAGTGTGATGGCTACCTTGCCGACTCAAGTAAAATGTACGTCATGGAAACCGCTCAAGGACTTGCTAAAAAGCTTGTAAAAACTACCTACGAAGCCATGTGGCAAGGCATAAAACAAGTTAAACCTGGTGTAAAACTGGGCGATATTGGCTATGCAATTCAGTCATATGCGCAGCGACATGGTTATAGTATTGTCAGAGAATTTTGCGGTCATGGCATAGGCACCGAAATGCATGAGGGGCCAGATGTGCTCCACTTTGGCAAACCTAACGAAGGGTTAACTCTACAAGCCGGCATGACATTTACTATTGAACCTATGGTCAATCAAGGCCAACACAAAGTGAAAACCTTAAAAGATGGCTGGACCGTTGTGACAAGAGATAGAAAATTATCGGCTCAGTGGGAACATACAATTTTAGTTACAGATACAGGCTATGAAGTGCTGACCTTGAGAGAAGAAGAGCAGCTGGCGATTCAATAAACTCATTTCTGATGTTTAACGCTATTTAGGGTAGCATCATAGTGGTAGATACATATTAAATAATACGTTTGGGTTCTGCCACTGCCTCATTTAGAACTTCAACCTTGCCCAAATCCAGTACCCCGTAAAATGCCTTCATTTGCCTTGGAAGCAGTTAATCACCCAGTCAGGATTATTAGACATTGTCACTAATATTTTATCTGACTCTTTATCATTTAAAGTAAATATAAAAGAGTTTGACTCTAAAGCTAATACTTCCTGTTCTAAATTACCAACAAGTGTAGGCGCAGTATTAGACACAGTTGTTGTATTAGACGCTGGTTTTGTATTGGACATAGGTGCAGATTCAGACCCTCCACAACCAGATAGAATTGAGGCTAGTAAACCCGGTATAAATAGCTTTTTCATTGAATATCAATAATTAGCAGTATGAAATTAATTTAATTTTACTTAAAGAAACACACCCTATTCAAACGAAAAAATTCAAAAATAAAAAGAAAAAACATACTGTAAAAAAACAAAAAAAATAGCGATTACTTTTAAATCGATTCATTCTATAAATGTTGTTTTGACAAGAACTTATTTTTCTCTAACTTAAAATATTCTAAGCAATAAAAGTGAATTACCCCTACTTTTATTGCTTGTATAGCTGATTATCTTGAAACTTCATTGATGTACTTTAATTTCAAGAATGTCAGTTTAATTTTCTTTTTTAAATACCTGCAACGCAATTAGTGAAAGCACAAACAATGTGAACGTAAATATAAGCCCAAACAGCATTGCGGGCTCATACCCTTCAATCACAGCCGAAATGGCCCTCGCAAAAAAGTTAAGAAAGAAGTACATCGATGCGGGTAAAATCAGCAACCACGCTTTTTTATAAATACCAATGGCGGTGATAATTGCCAAACTTAAAGTTGGCGCACCCAGTGTGCGTAAATTAGTAAAGCCATAATCTGTCACTACGTTAAAACCACTTGGCTCGTTAATAATCGCAGGAAAAAGCATGGCGGTTAATGCCGCCGAGCCCAGAATAAGTACAAACATGCCACATAACACTTGTGCGAATTTGATCATAAAAATAGCCTATCTATCTGTTATTTGATAACAAATATACTATTTAAACTGACCGTGCCTAACTTGCACTATTAGGTCACGAATTTGCACTTTTCAGTCAGAATGGGCTTTTCTCAATTCAGTTGGTGTGATGTTAAAGTGCTGCTTAAACGCCCTTGAAAAATAACTCAACTCCTCAAAACCGCATTCAAGTGCAATATCGGTAATGCGTTTATTGGTGGTATTTATTTGCTGTTCTGCCTTTTCTAAACGCCTCAATACAAGGTATTTGTTAGCACTTGTACCATACACTTGTTTGAATTTTCGATTAAAGGTTGATGTGCTCATATGACATAAAAACGCCATTTCATCGACCTTCAAAGGAGAATATAAATGTGCTTGTACAACCTGCTGTAGTTTTGGTTGGTTGGGTATAAACAGCTCCCTCAGAAGTCGCGTAACTTGACTGCTTGAGTCAGCTTGTATGATCAGCTCTATTAGCTCTTGTACCTTTAAAGCTATCAAACTATCTGTCATGTCATCTGGTTGAGTAATGTACTGTTTCAACAGCGTAAAATAGCCCGTGAGTAGTTTGTGGTTTGAGATCACCGCGGCTGAACCACATTCTGAATTTTTTAAATTTGAGTGAGTGCCTACAAACCTTTCAGGTAATGAATTCTCATATATTGATTGGATTAACGACTGTGTTAACCTTACTCCGACAAATTCAACTGTGTTGCCTTGAGGGCTGTCTAACCAGCGATTAATGAAATTATCCGCTTTCATCAACAACGTATCTCCCGCCTTTAAAGACAAAGTCTTACCTGCGCAAATTAAAGATGATTGCCCTTTAAAGATATGGATCAATCTAGCTTCATTGACTAAGCCATCTTGATAAGTAAAAGGCGCTGAAAACTGCCGATGCCCCATAACCACTTGCTCTTGGTAGCGTAGGCTTTTTAAAAGCGATTTACGTTCTAGTACCATTTTTCTGTATAAATTTTATTGGATATCAATCAGTGTAAAGCAATAGGTAGTATTTGTCTTAACTTATAACTGCCCTTAAACATAAACGTTATCTGGTGTCGTCAGAAAATCTGCACTATAAAAATAAGCGATAAAATAGGTTAAGCCAGCCTCAAGCTGGGTAATATAGAAAGTGAAGACCAACCTAAAATCAAAAAACTGAAAAGAAAGTTTGATTGCTAAATCTTGAAAGTGAAAATTATCTGCACACTGGGAGTATACAGCTTTAGCCACTAAGACAGGATGTGAAGCTCTAACACTGAGATAGAATGAGTAGTTACTGACTAATAATACTCGAAAATTAAAACTTTAAAGCCGAGTTAAATTAATATATAAAATCAGCCATCAGAACCAAAATTAACAGGTAAAAATCAAACTAAAAACCAATTTAAATCTAAAGTGGATTTATTGAAAAATAATGAAACCCACTTTATACTGTATCATTTTAAAAGGTATTTAATAGCAAGATACAGTGCAAACACTTAACTTTAACTTTTCCACTTCTGCATCCAATTCATCAAAGGGAGGTAAAACAAATACTGTATTAACAACTCCATCTTTATGGATAGATTCAAGAGATATTTGTTCCACATTGAACTTTTTAATATTAATATCACCATTTAGCACTCTTTCTCTTTGCTCAAATGATGATAAAAACCCACTTCCCAGAAGTTTAACTTTACCTTCTTGTAAATACACACCGAACTCAAAAATATAGTAATAAACTTTATAAACTAACTCTCTACTTTCATCATCTTCACACAAGAGGTATACATTGGATAGCTTAATCAATAAGTCAACATAACTTTGGTCAAATAAAAATGGTAAATGTCCAAAGTAATCATGAAAACAATCAGGCTCTTCAGCAAATGTGCTAGAATTCAAGCTACGCATTATAGTCGTGACTGGAAACTGATAATTAACAATGCTAGAAAACCAGTTTGAAGAAGTGATAGTCATTCTTTTAAAAGTTTTTAATGTCCACCCAGCAACAGCCAGCTTTTCATTTATATAATCAACCGATGGCTTTTCATTTTTTTTATAGTCAAGTTTTTTAAAGCCTGCATAGTAGCAATCATGAACATTTTTTAGTACGCATGCTTCATTGTTATTATAGGTAACTTCCCATGCAATATTTTCTTCCATTACTAATCCTTATGTCTCTCGAGAAGAAGCCATAGACTGCGCTATGGCCTCTTCGATATATTTACTCACCTTTTATAATTTGTAATATGTTTTTACGTAAAAGATTATTAATCGGCAGATATGACGCACACACCACAACTGCAAGTAATGCCGCTGAACTCACGACAAAAGACGAAATGAATACAGAAACAACAAACTCAGTAATATGCTGTTTCCAGATCAAATAACCAATAATCAAAGCACTGGATAAAAAGCCAATTGCAAAATGTATTGAGTTTTCTTTTACAATTGCTAGCTTCATTTTTAATCTAGATGAGCCAATAGCTAATTTAGTTCCAATCTCTACTGACCTAAGGTTTACCCCGTAACTAATCACACCATATAATCCAACTGCACATAGGAATAAAATAACGACTAACAACAGAGTTGAAATAACTACAGTAACTATCTCAAAAAAAGTAGCCTGATTATAAAGTGATTTTAATTCCGTCATTTTATATAGCGTAAATCTTGGGTTAACCCTATCAATCAAATTGAGGATACTTTGTGGTTCTAATGTCATGCCAGGTTTTAACTGCACAATGAAGTTGCTATTTTTCTCTGGAGCGGGCCTATATATTCGAAATTCTTGCCCCTCTACTTTTGGTAAATGAATATCCTTAACTACTCCCACTATCTGATACTGTTCATCACGCATACTAATTAATGAATTAATAGCAGAATTAGGACCTCCAAATGACTCACTGAAACTTTCATTTATAACAGCTACCAATGCCCCCTCTTTCACTTCTGTGGCAGAGAACGTTCTTCCCGCTGACAACTGTTGGTCAATAATAGTGAAGTACTCATCATCTATGTATTTGGATCTCACGGTGAAGCGCTCATCATTGACAACTTTAGTAACACTTCTACCGCTAAAACCATTAAACGGAGATGAAGAATTACTCACACTTTCAACTTCGGCCATAGAAAGTAATTCGCCTTGTATCTGCTCAATCACAGACGTAAACTCTTCTTCTGTAATGCCATCACCAGAACTGTAAGTTAATTGGACTTGGGTCACATCATCAATTTTAAAATGTGTGGGAGCATTAATCACTGCAAGCGCAGACCAAAGATACATAATACTAAAAATAGATATAACCGAAGCAATAAATACTTCAAAAATCAAAGCGAACTTTCTAGCCTTCGCCGATACTTGAATACCCGAACCTTTACCGCTGCCCTGAACAACTGATTTTAGCTTTTTGTAATTGATACTTAATGACGGCAGTAATGTTAAAAGAATGGACAAGATAAATGCTGTTAGGCTTGCGATAAGAATTGTAAACCCATTCACACTCACCTCCTGTGCTCTTGGGAAAACAAGTTGCATCTCCCCTCTAATGACGCTAAACAATAGCGATGCAACTAACAATGAGACAACTAAAGAAGCAAACATTAGGGTGAACACTTCTGAATACAAATGTTTAACCAAATGCCATTTATTTGCACCTAATGCTGCTCTAATTGCTAGACTACGACTTTGTTCAGATAAGCGAGATATTAATAGGTTTAGTACATTGGTAGAGGCAATCAACAGTAAACCGATCCCTCCAAGTAACATAACGAAGTAGATATCTCTACCATCGCCAATTACCACATCTTTTAAAGGCTTGAGTTCCATTTTTAGACTCATACCTTCAAATGATTTTCGACCAATAACCTCTTGTTTCCAGCGTTCATTAACTTGTGATGTTAATTGAGACTCGATAAAAGATACTGGGCTATCATTAGATTTATAACTCAACACAAACAAGTTTGGAGCAAAATTACTCCAACTATTTCTAGCCCTTTCAGGTACCGAGTTGAAAGGCCAAGGTAAAAACACATCCGTTTTAAGTCCCACTTCATACAGCTGCGGCTCTATAAAATCTTCAGACGTAACCCCAATAATGGTATAGCTTACACTATCCAACATGACCTTTTCGCCTAAAATATCGGGGTTAGAGTTAAATTTATCTTGCCACAACTGATAACTAATGACCGCTTCAGGCGTGCTCGATTCAAGCGTATTTTCTGAAGATAACCCAGTCCCTAGTTCATATTCAACATCCAGCAACTGAAAGTACTCTGGCGTGGCAAAGGCTAGGTTCACAGTTGGTTTTGAGGGCAAAGAGAATAATATATCATCGCCGTAAGTCACAATTGCAACGCTGTCTAAGTGTGTCTGATGTTTGTAGATATCAGTCACAACAGGATAAGGATACATGGATACTTTAGGTGCTCTTGGGTGTCCTTGTATTTTGCTCTCTAGAACAAACAAGTTAGTTTGCTTTTGATAACTTAAGGGCTGTAACAGTGTGACATAATACAACACAGCTACGGCTAAAAAAACGCCTATAGTAACACCCATTGTCAATACAAACGAAGCTGAAAAACCCAACTTCTTTTGCAAGGCAAAAAAGGTTTGCTTCATATTCATATCGCCTGCCTAATTTCTTCGTTTTGCCAAAATACGCCATCTAGTAATTTTAATTGTCGGCTAGCATGATCCATGTACCTTGTATCATGAGTCACGGCACAAATTGTAGTACCTTGTTGATTCAAGTTAGAAAACACTTCCATAACGGCATCACCACTTTTACTGTCGAGATTACCAGTTGCTTCATCAACCAGCAGAATTGAAGGATTTGTCACTAGTGCTCTTGCAATTGATACCCGCTGTTGCTGTCCACCAGATAATTGTTTTGGATAGTGTAACAGTCGAGAGCTTAGCCCTACTAACTCGATACACTCCTCTACTTTTTGCTTTATTTCAGCGTTGCTAGGTTTGTTATCACGATAAGATAGTGGCAAAGCAATATTGTCGAATACATTGATTTCATCTATCAAGTTAAATGACTGAAAGATAAATCCAATTTCTTTATTTCGTACTCTTGCTCCCTCTGTATCACTTAACTCAGCGACATTTTTACCATTAAGTAAATACTCTCCACTTGATGGTGCATCCAACATCCCGAGAATTGAAAGCAGAGTCGACTTACCACAACCCGATGGCCCTGAAATAGATAGATACTCCCCTTTTTTTATCTGCAAATTGATATTTTTAAGTGCATCAGTTTGCATATGCTCCAACTCGAACTTTTTACATATATCTTTAAGCTCTACCACAAAGTTATCCATAATTCCCCAACCTAAAACTGTATTTTTTTTGTATCCTGACTCACTTGCGTCAGGTCTGAAATAATGATTATATCGCCTTGATTTAAGCCTGATAGCACTTGGACAACGTTCCTATTTGCCTTTCCAAAGTGCACTGGTACTCGCTGAGCAGAATCCCCACCTTCAACCAAGGAAAACAAGGATGCATGTGCATTTTGCTGTACATTGGTAGGCTTATTGATATACAAAACACTACTAAGCGTTTCAATCATGACTGATGCCTCTATATTAGACATAATCCGAAATGACTTTGGTAATTCGCTATTGAGCTCAACCTCCACTGTCACTGTATTATTCTCTACCGAGGGCTCAATTCTAGCTATCGCGCCCAATGCGCTGTCCTTTTGGTTATAAATTCGTGTAACTTGTCCCACTTCCAAATATTCAACTTGGTGCTGAGGTATTTTTATTTCCGCAACCATTTCCTCAACGCTACCAACCAAAGCAATCTCCCCCCCGGCTTCGACTGTTTGACCAAGCTCTACAAAAAGCTTTTGCAAAATCCCGCTCATTCCAGCCCTAAGAGATAAGTTATCTCTTTGCTCTTTAATGTTTTGTAATTGGAGCTGCGCAAATTCGACCTTCTGCTCTTGCAGCCTTGTCGCAACTTTATGTAACTCCTCCAATTGCTTTAAACGTTCAGCGGCCCCATCAAGCTGACTTTTGTATTGCTTCATTTCAGCTTCGCTATCCGCTAGTTTTAAAGCTGATATACTATTAAGCTTTTTTTGAGCATTGAAATAGCGTCGAGCGCTTTCATATTTATAATGTAGCTCTAAATATTTGTCTTTTTCGTCTAACAGCTCACGTCGATTATTAATCTGCAGTTGTAGAACATTAGATTGCTCTTTCTTGAGCTCATTATTTTTATTCTCATACTCAAGCTCTAACTCCCTGTTTTCAAAACGTGCAATCACACTATTTTCAGAAACTGTAGCACCTGGCTTTAATAAAAGCTCTGTCATAGTCACTTTTGTCAGCGAAGTTACTATTGACTGCTTTTTAGATTTAAGCACGCCATAACCCTCAACTGAGATATCTATATTACCCCTTTTAACCTCAGCAAAGACTACCTGCTCTTTATTGACCTGCACGCCAGTATTGCCATCATCAAAAACAACTAGTAGTGCAATTGCGACTATCACAGAAGCTGGCAAAGCAAGTTTTTTCCACGGTTTTGTTTTTTTTCCTGACTTTATTGTATCCAAAGCAACTTCCTAATTAGATTCATAATCGATACCCTGAATGGCGTACTTCACCCCATTGAAAATCAGAAGTACGCATGCTTAAACCAAGATTGACTAAAGCATAAACTGCTTCTTCCCATATAAACGACCTACTTCAATTTGTCGTGCTTCTAAGGTGTTGACTAGTTCATTCGATTCTACAATTTGGGTAGATTCATCATCATACTCTATACCCATCAGATACTTATACCATGGCTCCATACCTAAGGCATATATATAAACATGATCTGGTGTTAGTTTATCTATTATACCAAGTGCTTGTTTACAATCAGAACCATTGAGCCTTCTAGAATTCTTAATTGATTTAGACACCATTTGCGTATGTAACGCCCCATAGCTCCATGTATAAGGCGCGCCAACACACTCCATACCGATAAAAAGATAATCTAAAGAGCCGATACTTTTGCGAATATGTTCGAACAACTCGCAATCAGGGTTAGATGAGTCAGCGCCAAAATAAAGTTTCTTCCCTTGAGTTTCAATAAGCCATGCGGATTTGGAACGGATATTCAAGTCACCATGCTCTCCCAAAAATGGAATGCTTGTGACTGTACCTGATTTGAGATTTATCACCTCCATATCATCAACTTCGATAACATTAAAACCAAGCTGCTTTAAGCTTAATTTCATCGATGGATCAGCTAATGTCCCACCATTATTTTTGGGCACTACAACACAATTCGTTTTGTGTCGTAATTGAATTAACGTTTCTAAGCTGTAGTGATCACTGTGAGCATGAGTCAACAGAATATAATCTAATTGTTCAGGTAATTCACAATATCGAATTGCCTCATTTTTTTGACTTGGTGCTAATGTTGCCATCATAGGATCAATCAAGATACTGTCGTGTGCAGACTGCACAAGAAAACCTGCATGACCCAAATATTCCAACCGAATACCATCAGTAAGCTGAGGACAAGATTTATCTGGTGGGGTTTCAGTAAATAACGCTCTATAATCAAGTCCGCCTTTTTTCTCTAAGCTACCGAAAATTTCTTCTATTTCCGACTCTGTCATAGGCTGAGTTCTACTTGCAAATATTCGATCTAAAACCTCTGACTTTAGCTCTAAATTAACATGTATATGATCCGCATCTGGCAGTCTGGGTGTGCTAAACACAAACCCTCGCTCTTTATCATCTGCAACCAAACCAAAAGCAGATTTTTGAACATCAGTATTGTATAGCTCGCTTGCATATACCAAGGGCTCAATGACGCGATAAGAGGGCTTGTGCTCAAGATCTAAAAATATCTCCACGAACCCTCTGAGCATTTCGGGCACTTTTGAATAAAGATACTCAATGCTCTCGCCATTAACGTGATTACGCAGTTCAGATTCCAGTTCCTTAATTGCATTTGAGAGCTCGATAAAATTATGTGGGCCCTTTTCAATATCTTCAATCAAACTTTTAATATCTTGAACCTGCTCTTCTGTGCATGAAACAAATTCTCCGCCAGTTAGTGCGGACTCTTTAGATGCCATAATATGCAGTCGATAATTATTCACAAAAGATTTCATGATGCGTCTATGTGTTTTATCAACATAACGTGCACACGTTAGGGGCGGTATCAAAAATGCCCATGCATACCAGTTATTTACCAAGGGTTCGAAATAAGCTTCTTCTTTTAAATACAATAATTTCTCAGACAAAATACTTCTCCAGCTCAACTCTGTTATCACTGACTATCATAACCAGTGCTTTTAATTATTATGGGGTTATTGGCGTCTCTAATTCATCTAACCAAGCTTTAAACTCTGGTTCAATCGGGATCCCCTCAGACAACCTAATATTTTTCGTTTGTGACTCTATCTCACCGGGCAATGTCGCTAAAGGAGAGTGAGCTCTTGCCTCGCTTATCAGCCCATCAACTCTAGATTTAAAATCTTGACTGTGACCAAATAGACTTGGGTTGATCACCAAAAAAAAATGCGCTACTTCTCTTGGTTTATCATAAGGTTCACTATATAAATGGCTGAGCTCATGGTCAAAAGGTGCACCACCTAATACGGCAGTCAAAATCTGAACCATAAAGCCTAGCCCCTGCCCTTTGTAACCACCAAGAGCTTGTAATGATGACACCTTTTGGCTCTGCGCACTTTCTTCACCACTCTCATCTCTTGCGCAACCAAATGGTATCTCTGCACCTACTTTTTGCCAATGCTTTACTTTTGAATAAGACACCTGACTCGTTGCAAAGTCGGAGTGAAAGGCCTGCTCATGAGCCGGGGCACTAAAGCCAATGGGGTTAGTGCCAAGCAATGGCTCTTTGCCGCCAGCCAATGAAACTAATGCATCACTATTTGTTAAGCTAATCGCAATTAATCCTTCTTTTGCAGCTTGTTTTGAATAATTAATTGCCGCACCAAAATGGTTAGAATTTTTAACTACAATCGCACTTAGCCCTTCACGTTTAGCCTTATCGATTGCAATCTTAATTGCATATTCCGCAGCGATGATCCCATTGGCACCGCCAGCATCAATTAAGGCAGAGACGGCACTCTCATTTTCAACTTTTATATGAGGTTTAGGGTTCGATCGCCCTCCCTCAAATTCTTTCACATATGTTGGAAACAATCGAATTCCGTGTGTATCGGTTCCGTCTAGGCTTGTTTCGGTCAAGTGCAATGCAATAACACTTGCATCGTCTTCATTAAGTCCTAACGATACAAATTTATCGATCATCAATCGACGAATATGGTTTGCTTGAATCGTAGAATTAGTTGCTTTCACTTTTTTGTATCCTTTGTTTTAGAAAGCCGGCTAATCGCTTTACTGCTTCAGTCAAATTCGTGCCATCTAAGTTACTAAATGCCAATCTAATTGCCCTGCTGTTGTACTCTTCATCCAGAGAAAAAAAGCTCACTGGCATAATAATTACACCGAATTCCTGTGCGCATGTATAAACGTCTTGCTCAGAAACAGATATTGGTAGTTGCAACACGATGAAAAAGCCACCTTGAGGGATATTCCAAGTAATATTCTGGTCAAAGCTAAGATGCGTATCTAATGCTGCCACAATCGCATCTCTTTGACGCTTATAGTCAGGCAATACTTTCTGAACACCTGGAAGCAAACTAACTTGATTCTGAAGTAAGTAGCCACCCACAACAGCTTGACACACTTGGCTAGTATTTACCGAGATCAAACTTTTCAATGCGACAAGCTGAGTTCTTTTATCACTCGCCCCTTTTGGTACAACCAAATAACCGACACGTAACGCCGGACAGATCGATTTGGAGAAAGAACCTATATAATAAACGATATTATGTTTGTCTAAAGACTTCATTGTACGTTCTTTATGCTCCAAATAGCTAAACAAGCCATAAGGATTGTCTTCTATTATTTGTAAACCAACACGAAAACAGAAGTCTAATAATGCGCTTTTTTGCTCTTCAGTCATGTTATACGCAAGTGGATTATTAAAGTCTCCATTTACATAAATTGCTTTGGGATTAAATCCCCGAGACTTAACCGCCTTGATTTGCTCATCGAGACAGGATGAGAGTTCATCAGCATTAAATTTGGTGGTGAAATCATATGTAATTGGAAATACAGCTTTTCCTGTCGCTTCAACGAACCCTGATAGCCCAATATATGAAGGGTCAAATGTCAGAACACAATCATTGGGGTTTTTAAGCTCATTTAGGCACCACATAGTGAGCGCTTCTTGGCAGCCATTCGTCACAATGATATCTTGTTCCTCTGCATCAATTGACTCGTCATTTTTTAAATGCACCGAGAGTAAATCTCTTATGATCCCTGCACTCGGTCCATACTGCAACAACAGCGTATGTGCCTTTTCAAGTGTTATGTCTAGTTTATTTGCATAGTGAGACAAAAATACGTTTTTGCACTTCTCTATATCGATTTGCTCAAAGAGCTTTTCACTAGGCCTGCCCGAAGCCAACGAAATAGCATCGGGAAACACTGATGAAACTTCATTCAAAAAGTTCATTACTTCCAATTGTTTCATGCATATTTCCTAATATAAATCATTCGACTCAAGCTGTTCGAATAAGTTGTTAACATTTTGGTCTTCGAAATTAAAGTTCCCACTGCGCTCAATAAGCTCGTACATCATGCCTGTATTCTCGTCACGCTTGGTAAAAGATTGTTTTAACCCATCTGCTTTTAATACATCTGTAGCAAACTGCATCCCTTTGTCGATCAAGTCAGACCTTACCGTTTCAATATCTTCACAAGCAAAAGCAATGTGCTGTACACCCGGTCCATATTTATTAATATACTTCTCAATTTGAGAGCCTTCGCTTGTCGATACAAGCAATACAACAGAAAATTGCTCTGAAAATAATACAGCAGATCGCATGCCGCTGTTTTTTCCTGCCGTATCCCTTATAGAATCTAACCTGAACCCTAAAACATCTGTGTGGTATCTAATTGCTTCGTCTAAGTCAAGAACTGCTATCGCAATGTGATCAACAGTACCAAAATTTGATAGATTGTACATGATTATTTTACTCTTTCATTGCTAATTATCGTTATTGGCAGGCTGAGGCCTGCTCACTTATTTTTTCGCCATTCCCTTATCAATCACCTTCGCTACCAAGCCTGCATATTGATAAGACACTAAGTCCCAATGCCCTGATGGAGTCTCAAATACCTCCATCTGCGCATTTGAAATAGATTTCCAATCCTCAATATATGACTCTTTATCTGCTCGGTGCAGAGGCACTACAAGTTGCACTTTTATGTCTTTAGACAAAGGTAGTTTTGGTTTTTGTGCCATTGAATAATGGACAGAAAACTCAATATGCTTTTGCAAATCATTTACTGTGTTATAACGCTGTTCGCCGGTCTTCATCAGTGCAGTAACAACTTGACGCAGTGCCTCATCATTACTAGGAGCACTATCAATAATTTGCTCAAACTGCTCAAAGTCTTGCTTATTGCCTTTCAACACATTCCGAATAGAACTTTTCAATCCATCAATATAACTCACATTGACAAATTGTTCTGGCTGAACACTATCTAACATGGTGACTGATAGAACATCGCTACCTTGATACTTGAGTAAAATAGCAACGTAATATGCCAGAAGGCCTCCCATTGACCAGCCAGCCAAATAATAAGGCCCATTCGGACAAACCTGTTTGATTGCTTCCAAATAATGCTTTGCTATTTCCACTACATTTGTAAAACGCATCACAGGCGCTTCATCGTGTACAACATTGACACCATATATATTCAATGTCCCTGAGAAATACTCCGCAAGGTGCGTGTAACAGTGGCTATTGGCGAGAAATGGAGGAAAAATGAAAAGGTTCCTTCCATTTTCAGCCTTAGATAATTGCACTATTTCTAGCTCTCGACCTTTCTGCTGTTCTGACCCTTCCAGCTTTTCTGCCAATAACTGTATCGTTATATTTTGATATATGTCTTGCATACTAATATCGTAAAGAAGTTCATCTTCAATCTTTTTCAGCAGTTTGATTAGTCCTAAAGAGCTACCTCCCAGCTCGAAGAAGCTGATATTTCGAAATATCTTCGAAGGTTTTAAGCCCAAAATATCGGACCAAATAGCAGAGAGCTTAATTTCCATATCAGACGAGGGGGGCTCCATTTCCACCTCAAATTGCTTTTTAGCAAAGTCGGGTAAATTTTTGTAGTCAACTTTGCCATTAAGTGTCAAAGGCCAGCCTTCAACCTCTATAATCTGATTTGGTAACATATATTGAGGTAAAACATAGCTTAAGTCCTGTCGGATAATTTTCCCCCAAGCCCTGTCATTCAAAGTTGTCTCACGCATGAGACCCAATTTGACATACGCCGTCAATTTATATTCATCGCTTTGAGATTTTGTGCAGGTGACAATTGCCGAGTCGATATACTCTAGCAGATTAAGCTTATTTTCTATTTCTGAAATCTCTATTCTGTATCCATTTATTTTAATTTGCTCGTCAATACGCTCTATAAATTCAAGGTTTCCATCTTGAAGATACCTAACAAGGTCACCCGTTTTATACAATTTGGCCACAGAGCCTGCTTCTGCAGTCAAACTATCAGGGGTCGTAATAAACTGCTTTTGTGTCTGTTCAGGGTTATTTAAATACCCATCAGCTAAGGCATTTCCACCAATATATAATTCTCCGATGGCACCATATGGCAACATCGCTTGGTGTTTATCTAAAACATACAGAGCAGTGTTACATAAAGGCTTGCCAATCGGTACTATGTCATCTGGAAGCTGCGCATTATTCAATCTATAGACACAGCATCCAACAGTCGCTTCCGTAGGACCATATTCGTTAAATATCAATGCGTTAGAAAAAGCATTGCGTACCCATGGCGCGATACAGTTATAAGTGAGTTGCTCTCCACCAACAACAACACAATGTTGAACCTGTGGAAAACCGTCACATGACCCCTCCAAAAAAGGCTTCATGGCGTTTAAGTGAGATGGCGTCAGCTTAAAGAGTAGGTTTTCGTTTGTATTTTTTATCAATGCATATAACTTAGATATCTCATCAGGCCCCTCTTCAACAAGTTTAACAAAGCCACCTGATATTAAAGGCACTAATAAAGAGGTGAGCGTCGCATCAAAGTTAATTGAAGTGCTTACAACTGAAGCCACCAAATCATCATGCCAATAAGTCTCTTGTGCTGCCGTCAAATAGCTTGCCAATGCCTGATTAGAGACTGTCACGCCCTTAGGTTTACCTGTTGAACCCGAAGTAAACAAAGTATATGCAGCCTGCGCTGTGCATACTTCTACGGCACTAAATGCATCTACTTTTACTCCTAAGTAATTCTGTTGCTCTAAAAGCTCAACAGGACAGTCTAGGTCACTAAATAACTGTGCGCCGAATTGATCGCATAATACAGCAACCGCACCAACGCTTTGAGCGACATAATCTGCTCGGCTAATTGGTTGGTCTACTGCTATAGGTACATATGCTCCGCCCGCTTTGAGCACGCCTAATATAGCGATAACCAAGTCCGTTGAACGCCTTGCACTAATAATGACGCTTTCAGTAGGTTTTACGTTTAAACATTCATTTAAATATTTCGCCAGCTGTGATGAACGCAGGTTCAATTCTTCATAACTGATGTATTTACCTTGAAACTCCAAAGCAATTGCATGAGGTGTTTCGATTGCTTGAGCTTCAAACAACTCATGAAAGCATCGTTGAGCATTTGGACTTTGCTTTACCTTTTGGCTTTGTAGGTGCTCAACTTGCTCCGATACATCAAGTAACATCAAATTATTGAGTGCTTGCTCCCGCAAATTCACCAAGGACAGATTATTAATTAATGTTATTAAATAACCACTAAACTGCTTTATTTTACTTTCAGTAAATAAGGCCGTATCAAACTTCCAATTAATCTGAGCCGTATCTTGAAAATCATTAAACTCAACTTCAAGGTCAAACTTGACTGTCGTTGCAACTGCAGATTTAAGTGGTTTAATACTTGGCCCTGTAAATGAGCTTTCTGTGGGTGGATTGCTTTGTAGACCATAATTTGTGTTGGTCGTGAGCATAATTTGAAATAGCGGGGAGAATGATTGTTCATGAGGAATACCCAGCATTTCGACTAACTGTTCAAAAGGGATATCAAGATGACTTTGGCCATCGATATGTGTCGCGCGCACCATCTCGAAGTACTCTGCAACTGTTTGACCAGCCACTTGAACTCTCAGAGGTAAGGTATTAACAAAGAAACCAACTACTGGTTCAAGATCTTCATGTTTTCTGTCCGCAACTGGCGTACCTACAATGGTGTCATTTGAGTTACTAAATCTAGCAATAAATACTGCAAATAACGCGTGAAACAACATGAACGGAGTTAAATTGAATTGCTTGGCTACCTCATGAAATGCCTTGCAAGCTGAGCCAGAAATTGATGATTCAACTGTAGCACCTCGATTGGATTTGACCCTAGGCCTTGTAAAATCAATGGGTAAATCATGTAGCTTTTTCACATCTGCTAATTGAGTACGCCAATAATCTTGTTGAACTTGTAGTTTTTGCTCACTCAGATTTTCTGATTGCCAATGGGCGTAATCAATATACTGAAGTTGTAAAGGTTTCAAAGGAGATGAGTGGCCATGTGAGAAGGCATGATATAAAACACTAAACTCCTGCATTAGTAACTTAACAGACCAACCATCTGAAGCAATATGATGGATGTTCAATGCCAATACTCCAGCACTTTCCGAGCCGCCAATATAAACACCTCTTATCATCAAGTCACTTGCCAAGTTAAATGGCTTCTTAAAGTCTTTATCCAATATTGACTTAATTTTTAAAGTCTGTTTTTCCTCATCAAGCTCAGAAACATCATGACATTCAAGTTCAAATACCACATCAGTACGGACATACTGAAGCGGTTCTCCTGCTTCAGTTATATAATTTGTCCGTAAAATATGATGCCTTTGTATTATCTCGTTCATCACTTTGTTCGTGACAGTCAAATCTAAACACCCAGACACTTCAAACACTGTCGGCAAGTTATACTCCGTGCTTTTGCCATTGAGCTGATCCAACATCCAAAGCCGTTGTTGAGCATGTGACAAAGGTGCTCGGCTTAAATTGCTTGGCTTTAAATTAGAGAGAGCTTTTGCGTCATCAACTTGGCTTTTACGAGATAATAGATCAATAATTTCTACTTTATATTGCCCTAAAAGCCCTTTAATTTGAGCATTCATCGCGCCTGGTTTTGCTTTAAATTTCAATTTGCCATCTTGAAGAAACAAATATATTTCCTGCTCATTCACAACTTGCAGTAGGTCTTTGACATCCATTAAATCTCACCTTCTTCTAGCTCATCGACATTACACAAAGCACTTTTATCGACCAATTGATTTGTCAAAAGATCTTTCTCAATATAATCAGCCATATTCTTTAACACTGGAGCAGTAAATACATCCTTCACTCCGATATTGCTGTGTTCAATACCAAACACCGCCTTCACCTTTGTTATCAGTCTCACCGCCAGAAGTGAATTCCCGCCATTATGGAAAAAATTATCCATAACACTTATCTCATCAATCGGCTTTTGTAAAAGCTCAGCCCAGATAGACACCAACTGAATCTCAACATCTCCATCTGGCGCTATGAAGTCTACTTCGCTGGAGATAGGTTTAAGCAACAACAGCGCCTTGCGATCCAATTTTCCATGTTCTGTCATCGGCCAGTTATCCACTTGTACAAAGTGTGCTGGTATCATGTAATCAGGTAAAACTGAACGAAGATATCCATAAACTGCATTTAAGTCGATTTGTACTTGATCATTAACTGAGAGGTATGCCGTGATTTCGTTGTCATTAAATTGATTATGTTTAACAAGTGCAATACTGCTATCAACCCAATCTATTTGATTGAGCTGGGCTTCTATTTCACCTAACTCAATACGATGGCCTCGCACTTTTACTTGCTCATCATTCCTACCGATGAATTCAAGTGTGTCTGCGCCTATATAACGGACCAAATCACCAGTTTTATATAGACGGCCAGTCGCATCAGGCCATAAAGTGTTTTCCACAAATTTATCAGACGTTAAACTAGGCTGATTAAAATAACCTTGAGCTAGGCCTGGGCCCCCAATATACAATTCTCCAACACAGCCGTGTGGCTGAATCATATTATCTTTCACTATATAAAGCTGTGTATATTTAGTTGCATTACCTATAGATTTAGTGTTTTCACCTGCATTGGTATTGCACACACTGAACATTGACGCCTCAGTAGGTCCATAAAATTGCCAAATCTTTGCCGATTTAAATGTGTGGGATAACGCCGCAAGTAAATCAGGACTAACTTTATCGCCTCCCGTTGCAATATACTTCAATTTTCCATACTCACTTTGAGTGTTGCGCTCTTTCACTTGGTTAATCCAAAGTGACGCCAGCCCTGGTGTCATATGAATAAAAGTACTGTCTTGTAAGCAACGTTCTAACATAACAACATCTTGTACTACACGTTCTTCTATTAATTTAACTGTCGCTCCCTGAGTCAACGGATAAAGTAATTCAATTAACGAAATATCAAATGAAAAAGATGCAATACTGGGAACAATATCGTTCAATGTGATCGGCAACAACTCCTGCATATAGTCAAAGTGACTATTTAAGGCCAAGTGCTGAACAACTACGCCTTTTGGTTTTCCCGTTGAGCCTGAAGTATAAATCATATAAGCAGGTAATGCTTCGATGTCTTTTATTTCAAGGGCCAGATCATGACTGCTTTGAGCATCTATTATGCACCTTTGTTGTGGTTCAGATAAGTCGATAATGTGCGCCACAGAAGCTGTTTGCAGTGAAGCTATTAACGTATCACATACCAATACACTCAACTCTGAATCCTGCGTAATATGTGATATTCGAGACGCGGGATAATTAGGATCTATCGGCACATAGGTAGCACCTAACTTTAATGCGGCTAATACACTGCTTATAAGTGCCGGGGATTTCTCAACACAAACACCAACCCGATCACCTTTTGAGACCCCTAATGAACTTAAATACCGTGCTAACCTGTTAGCAGATCGACTTAATTCACCGTATGTAATTCTATCATCACCATAAATAAGCGCTGTTGCCGCTGGGTTAGTATCAACTCTCGCTTCAAATTGCTCACAAACATGCTGGCTGTCACCGTTATATTCGACTTTGGTGTTTTGCTTATTAATCTGATTATCAAGCTCTTTGTCACTCAACATCATCAATGAATCAAGTTTTGCTGCAGGAGTAGCAACAATACTTTGCACAAGCCTTACCCAATGCTGCATCATAGCCTGTATCTGTTCATGACTAAACAATGTCTCATCAAACGTCCAAGAGCCGATGATACCCTGCTCTGTTACCTTGCATTCAATATCAATATCAAACTTAGCCACAACCTGCTCTGAACTTAACGGTATAAATTCAACATCAGATAGCGCTGGGGTCTTTACTGGTTCCTCAGCGTCAACACTTAAACTGAACATAATTTGCACCAATGTAGAATGTTGCTTAGTTCGAGGAAGCGCTAACTCATCGACTAACTGCTCCAGTGAAATATTCTGATTTGCATGGGCAGCTAAATGTACATCTCTGACATGAGCCAGGAATGCTTCATATGTCTCCCCTCCACATTGAGTCCTCAACGGCAAAGTATTTACCAAAAACCCGATCATAGACGCAAGCTCTTGCTGTGACCTATTAGCCACTGGCGTGCCGATAACAATGTCATTAGAATTGCTATGCCTTGACAATGCGATGGCCAAAGCGGAATGCAATGCCATAAACAAAGTCGCATTATTTGCCGCAGCAAGCTTCGACAAATCATCTACTTGTAATTTAGGGATCAAGCAAGTGACTTTACTACCTCGATAAGACTTTATGTCTGGCCGCGCATTAATAAGTGGCAATTCATGACATGAAGGCACCCCAGCTAAATGCGATTTCCAATAATTTAACTGCTGCTCATAACGTCCATCTTCTCTTTGCTCAGATTGCCATATTGCATAATCACTATACTGTAGCTTTAATTCAGGCAAGCTCGTTACTTTAGATTCTTTAAAAGCCTGATAAAGAGCCAAAAACTCAGTTCGAAGCAAACCCATAGACCAACCATCAGAAGCAATATGATGCATATTTACAATTAAAACACCACGTTTCGGCGTATCACCTAATGAAATATAAGACGCTCGGATCATTAGATCCCTAGTTAAATCGAAAGGTTGCCGCATATCCTTAGCAACGTGATCTGAAATATACTTTTGTTGCTCTTCAAGCGTCTCTAGATTTAATGAACTCTGTTTGATTTTAAATGGTTGAGGAGCATTTATTTGTTGATATGGCCTACCATGTTGTTCATGGAAAGTGGTGCGTAATACCGTATGTCTTTGCACTATCTCAGACATTGCTTGCTCTGCACAATCTAGATCAAATTCGCCCCGAACCTCAAGAGCAAACTGCATATTGTACTCTGTACTACCCAAACCAATTTGCTCGACTAACCACAGACGTTGTTGCTCACTTGAAAGCGGAATATGTTCGATATCCCTCTGCCTTGCGACAATTTTTCTAGGCGCAGTCTGAACATCATGTGCCATTTTATCTATTAGTGTCGCTTGAGATTGCAATGTGAGATTTTCAAATAGCTGCTTTAAAGCAGGTTTAAATCCAAATAGCTCCTCGATTTGCGCGCTTAAGTGCATTAACGCAAGTGAATTACCTCCAAGCATGAAAAAGTTACTGTTCACGCCTACTTGCCCACCTGAACACTTCAATACCGCTTGCCATGCTACCGCTAACTTGTGTTGAGTATCAGTTTCCAACGCAATAATTTGCTGTTCCACCGGGCTATAAGTCGGCGCTGGTAGTTTACGTTTATCTACTTTTCCATTTACCGTTAACGGCAGTAAATCCAAAAATACCCAAGCCGTCGGATGCATATAATCAGGTAAGCAAGTACATAATAATGCTTGAAGTGCTAACTGCACTTTATCTTGCTCATTGTTTCGTTTACAAACTAAATAGGCAACTAGCTGTTGATAGCCGGTACTATTATCAACAGTCACAACGCAGTTTTCGACTTCATGATGATTGAGTAACTTTGATTCAATCTCCCCTAACTCGACCCTAAATCCTCTAATTTTAACTTGTTCATCCACGCGGCCAACAAAGCTAAACTCGCCATTTTCAAGCCTTTTAACAAGATCGCCGCTTTTATATAGCCTAGTAGTTACGTCACCAATACGCTTATTGTTAAATGCTTTTTTAGTGAGTTCCGCTTGATTTAAATAGCCTCTGGCGAGCTGTATACCACCAATATAGAGCTCACCAACTCCGCCTACAGGCACTTCATTTCCATAGCGATTAAGTGAGATACCAACTACATTTTTTAGTGTTTTACCAATAGAACGCTGTGCTGACTTTATTTCAATGCAAGTTGTATTAACCGTTGCTTCTGTTGGCCCATAAACATTAAATGCTCTGACACCTTGCTGACGTTGAGATAGCAACTGAGACCAAAGAGAATGAGATATATCCTCTCCACCCAGTACTAGATCAGTTTGATAACTCAATTTGCCTTGCAAGTACCAAGCTTCTAATAAGGAAGGGGTACAATCAATAATTCTAATATTATTGTCTTCAATACACGAATTAAGCGCATCTACAGACAGTTTTTGTTCATCCGTAATAATCGTTAATGGTCTGCCAAAACACAGCTGCGTTACCGCCTTCATAGCTGAGTCAAATGCATATGAAGCTACTAGCCCCCAAGCTCCTAAACTCGTATCAGGTAATTCACTCTTTAAGTTTAGAGCTAAATTGATAAGACCACCATGTTCAATCATGACACCTTTTGGTTGCCCAGTAGACCCCGATGTATAAATAACATAAGCCAATTGACTTGCGTCTTGCTCTGCATATTCACCTAAATCATCAGAGGGTGATTGCTCCAGTTTAGCTTGAAGAGAATCTGTTGATATATTGAACTCAATCATCTCTGAATGCAATAAAGCACGAGGATAGCAATCAGACTCACTAACAACATATTTAAGGTCAGCATCTTTTACCATTAATGCCATGCGCTCTTCTGGTAAAGCAGGGTCTAAAGCAACAAATGCCCCCCCTGCTTTCAAAATAGCTAGCATAGCAACAATCATGTTGCATCCCCTAGATACGCATAATCCAACCAATGTTTCTTTTTCAACACCAGCACTTTTTAGCAAATACGCTAATTGGTTTGCTTGATTATTTAACTGAGAAAAGCTCAGGGACTCTGTTTTACAATTCAGTGCGAGTTTATTGGGTGTTTTCTTCGCCTGCTGTTCAAATAAATTGTGAAGTAAGCCTTCATTATGATTTATCTTTTTGGATGAGCCAATTGAACCAAGTTTTTGGACTTCGGCTTCACTAAGCATAGCAATTTCTTGCAGTTGCTTTTTCGGACTATGCCTTAAATTTAGAAGTAACGCTTTGAAGTGTTCAATGACTTTAGCCATATGCAAAACATCAAAGCATAATGCGTTGTAATTAAACTTAATGTGTAATGTCTTAGTTTGTGATACGCGGATAGCAATATCATAATCAGCACTATCAAAGCTCTCAAATTTTTCCTGTACAACAACTGGCTGATCAGTGGAACTACTTTCTACAGGTTCTACTGGAAAGTTTTCATAAGTGAGTAAACTATGAAACAAACCATGATGCCCCAATGTTGAAAGGCGCTGGATCTCTGCCAGTGGTAAATAGCTATAAGACTCTCGCTCAATTAAGTCGCTATGTAGATCTTTTAGCCACGCCCCTACTGTCTGTGTTTCATCAATACTTAACACCGCTGGAACT
>NZ_JASJUU010000015.1 GCF_030125375.1 Pseudoalteromonas umbrosa
TGCTGTAACTGCGCCATATCCAAGATGTCTTCTTTGCAGACCAGACGAACTTGTCCCCCATGCAATAAGGGGTATAACCATTCAAATAGAGAGATATCAAATGCAAGCGATGCCAAACTTAAGAAACGATCTTGCCCTTGCATCGGGACCACGTCTCTAAAGCTGGCCATTCTGCGCGCTAAACTGCCATGAGACATCATCACCCCTTTAGGCTGACCTGTTGAGCCAGAGGTATAAATCACATAGGCAAGTTGCGCCTCCGTATGCCCATTATACTGCGGGGTGCCCAAATCGTAATCGTCCAAGGCAAGACTTTCAAACGCTAGGCTCTCAACATGCTCTGGTAAACTCTGTGCTTCTAAACATGCCCTTTGACCAAAGACCTGAGTGATGTTTGCGTCTTCTAAAATCCAGGCAATGCGATCTGCAGGTAAGCTCGGGTCCAACGGCACATACGCGGCCCCTGATTTTAAAATCCCCAAGATACACCCTAACAAGTGCACATCAGGTGAGGTAAACACCGCCACACGTTCGGACGCACCAATATGATGTGCCTGTAGGTAGTGACAGAATAAATTGGATTGATGTTGTAATGCCTGATAACTCAGCGTTGACGATTGCCAGTGCAGTGCCATTGCTTGTGGATGCAAAGCGGCTTGTTGATCAAACCACTGATGGATCAACATATGCTTTGGTTCAGGTGCGGTCTTTGGCTGAGCCAATTGATGCAGAGTTTGTTGCTCTTGCGCACTGAGCATCGGTAGTTGACTCAAGAGGCAATCCGGCGTTGCTAAGACATGAGCCAATACAGTTTCCACATGGCTTTGCAAACGGGCGATGGTTGCTCTCTCAAACAGCGCAGTACTATACAACCAAGTAAAAGAGATCCCTTGCGCAGAGATACGCGCATCCAATGATAAATCAAACTTGGCTTCATGCTCACTTTGTTGCAGCATGTCACATTGCAGGCCATGGTTCATCTCCTGCGATGGTCCCTGCTCAATGCTGTTGGCGACACTGAACATAATTTGGAATACCGGGTTATGCTGTAAACTCCGGCTCACCCCCAGATGCTCCACCACCTGTTCAAAAGGCACATCTTGATTGCTTTGTGCATCGAGGTTCACATCAATCACATGCGCCAACAACTCATCAAAACGCGTAAAATCGACAGAAGTACGTAGCGCTAAGGTATTGACAAAAAAGCCAATCAATTGCGCCAATTCAGGCTGCATTCTGTTGGCCACCACGGTGCCCAATACAATATCTCGACTAAAGCTATGTCGCGCGAGCACCAAGGCCAGCACACTGTGCAACACCATAAAAGGGGTGGCTCCCGTGCGCTTAGCCAGTGCCTGTACAGCCTGACTTTGCTCGGCAGAGACTTTGCCATGTAAAACATCGCCCTCATAAGTTGCCACGTCTGGGCGAGGTTTATCTAAAGGCAAACTATGCAGTAACGGCGCATCAGCGAGTTGCGTTTGCCAATAGGTAAGTTGCTTGGCTAACACATCTTCAGATAACCACTCACTTTGCCAATGGGCATAGTCAATATATTGGATAGGTAAAGCGGGCAAAGGCACCGCTTGATAAAGGGCCATAAACTCCCGAATAAAGACCTCGAAGGACGTGCCATCGGAAGCGATGTGATGCATCGTTAACAATAATACACCTTCGTCTTTAGCCAATTGAATATACTGGCTACGCAGCATCAGATCGCAGCTTAAATCAAATGTTGATTTTGCCTCTTGGTTTATCAATTGGGAGATCTGGGCGTGCTGCTGAGAGTGTGGTGTGTTTTGCAAATCAATAATCGGCATAGAAAACAAGTGTGCAGCGTCTTGCACAACCTGTATCGGTCC
>NZ_JASJUU010000016.1 GCF_030125375.1 Pseudoalteromonas umbrosa
AAGTAGGACATTGCCAAGCGCCAAATAAAAGAAAGCCCGATTCGAAAGAGTCGGGCTTTTTTGCGTTTAAGTCCCTTAGCAGCGATTAAAGCGGCTCATTTCACCTTGCACAAAAAGAGCGCACTCACTTCGTTCGCTGTCGCTAACCTTTTGCACCATAGACCCTGAAACGAGTTCAGGGTGACGGCTAGGTTGAGTGCGACGTCGTGGTTTAAATACGTCGCCCTGAACCCGTTTCAGGATCCATGTTTTGCTTATTTTGAGTTGGTTGCTGCGTTTATAGCGTTGTATTGATTATCTCTCGTTAAAACTGCTCGTTTTATCTTAAGTCAAAAGAGCGTACTCACTTCGTTCACTGTCGCTAACCTTTTACACCATAGACCCTGAAACGAGTTCAGGGTGACGGCTAGGTTGAGTGCGACGTCGTGGTTTAAATTCGTCGTCCTGAACCCGTTTCAGGATCCATGTTTTGCTTATTTTGAGTTGGTTGCTGCGTTTATAGCGGTGTATTGATTATTTCTCGTTAAAACTGCTCGTTTTATTTTAAGTAAAAAGAGCGTGCTCACTTCGTTAACTGTCGCGAACCTTTTACACCGTAGACTCTGAAACGAGTTCAGGGTGACGGCTAGGTTGAGTGCGACGTCGTGGTTTAAATACGTCGTCCTGAACTCGTTTCAGGATCCAGACTTTGTTAGTTTTGACTCGGTTACTGCGTTTATCACGGTGTATTGATTACTTCTCGTTAAAACTGCTCGTTTTATCTTACGTAAAAATAGCGTACTCACTTCGTTCACTGTCGCGAACCTTTTACACCATAGACCCTGAAACGAGTTCAGGGTGACGGCTAGGTTGAATACGACGTCGTGGTTTAAATACGTCGTCCTGAACTCGTTTCAGGATCCATGTTTTGCTTATTTTGAGTTGGTTGCTGCGTTTATAGCGGTGTATTGATTATTTCTCGTTAAAACTGCTCGTTTTATTTTAAGTAAAAAGAGCGTGCTCACTTCGTTAACTGTCGCTAACCTTTTACACCGTAGACTCAGAAACGAGTTCAGGGTGACGGCTAGGTTGAGTGCGACGTCGTGGTTTAAATACGTCGTCCTGAACTCGTTTCAGGATCTATGTTTTGCTTATTTTTAGTTGATTGCTGCGTATATCGCGGTGTATTGATTACTTCTCGTTAAATCGGCTTGTTTCATCTTGCGTAAAAAGAGCGGATTCACTGCGCTCACTGTCGTTGTATTTTGTACTTTTATCCACAGGTTTTTGTGTATAACTTGTGTGTCTAGGTTGGGCTTTTTGAGGTTAACTAATTAGATAAATTTATTAAGAAAAAAGCGAAAAAAACGCTTGTGCTAATCTCAAATCTCCCTATAATGCGCACCCACTGACACGGCGGGATGCGAGAGAAAACGCAAACCAAAGTGAAGGTTAAAGC
>NZ_JASJUU010000017.1 GCF_030125375.1 Pseudoalteromonas umbrosa
AGCCGTTTTAACCAGATCTAAAACAGAAGAATATTCTAAAAACATAAAAAAAGCCGCTCAATGAGCGGCTTTTTAATATTCGTATATCGAATTAGTTAACGTGTAACTATTACTCGATGATTGATGCTACAACACCAGCACCAACTGTACGGCCACCTTCACGGATAGCGAAACGTAGACCTTCGTCCATCGCGATTGGGCAGATTAGCTCTACAGTCATCTTGATGTTGTCACCAGGCATTACCATTTCTACGCCGTCTGGTAGCTGGATGTCACCAGTTACGTCAGTTGTACGGAAGTAGAACTGTGGACGGTAACCTTTGAAGAAAGGAGTGTGACGACCACCTTCATCTTTAGAAAGTACGTATACTTCTGAAGTGAACTTAGTGTGCGGCTGGATTGAACCAGGAGCTGATAGTACTTGACCACGCTCAACTTCGTCACGCTTAGTACCACGTAGAAGTGCACCGATGTTCTCACCAGCACGACCTTCGTCTAGAAGCTTACGGAACATTTCAACACCCGTACAAGTTGTCTTCGTAGTTTCTTTGATACCTACGATTTCAACTTCGTCGTTCACGTTGATGATACCAGCTTCAACACGGCCAGTTACAACTGTACCACGACCCTGGATTGAGAATACGTCTTCGATAGGCATGATGAATGGCTTATCGATGTCACGCTCTGGCTCTGGGATGTAAGAATCTAGTGCTTCTGCAAGCTCAACGATCTTGTCTTCCCACTCTTTCTCACCTTCTAGTGCTTTAAGAGCTGAACCTTGGATTAGTGGTAGGTCATCACCTGGGAAATCGTACTCAGAAAGAAGTTCACGAACTTCCATCTCTACTAGCTCGATTAGCTCTTCGTCATCAACCATGTCACATTTGTTCATGAATACGATGATGTAAGGTACACCAACCTGACGTGAAAGTAGGATGTGCTCACGAGTCTGAGGCATAGGACCGTCAGTTGCAGCAACTACTAGGATCGCGCCGTCCATCTGAGCAGCACCAGTGATCATGTTTTTAACGTAGTCAGCGTGTCCAGGACAGTCAACGTGTGCGTAGTGACGAGTTGGAGTATCGTACTCTACGTGTGAAGTTGCGATTGTGATACCACGCTCACGCTCTTCTGGAGCGTTATCGATTTGAGCGAAGTCACGTGCTTCACCACCGTATACTTTTGCAAGTACGTTAGTGATTGCTGCTGTTAGAGTTGTTTTACCGTGGTCAACGTGGCCGATTGTACCTACGTTTACGTGCGGTTTCGAACGTTCAAACTTTTCTTTTGCCAT
>NZ_JASJUU010000018.1 GCF_030125375.1 Pseudoalteromonas umbrosa
AATTGTTATTCAGAGTTTTCGAAAGAAAATGCCGATTAATCATTTAGTTGATTAATTAGCGTCTACTTTAGTATTACTTAACTTCTGGCGAAGTTAAAACTGTCTTTGACGATACAAACCATTTTGGGTTGTATGGTTAAGTGACTAAGCGTACACGGTGGATGCCTTGGCAGTTGGAGGCGATGAAGGACGTACTAACTTGCGATAAGCTAAGTCAAGCCAGTAAGAGGCACTTGAGACTTAGATTTCCGAATGGGGAAACCCACCGCTTAGCGGTATCTTGCAGTGAATACATAGCTGTAAGAGGCAAACCGGGAGAACTGAAACATCTAAGTACCCCGAGGAAAAGAAATCAACCGAGATTCCGAAAGTAGCGGCGAGCGAAATCGGATTAGCCCTTAAGCTTCAGTGTAATTAGTGGAACCTTCTGGAAAGTTGGACGATACAGGGTGACAGTCCCGTACACGAAAATTTATCTGAAGTGAAATCGAGTAGGTCGGAGCACGTGAAACTTTGACTGAATATGGGGGGACCATCCTCCAAGGCTAAATACTCCCAACTGACCGATAGTGAACCAGTACCGTGAGGGAAAGGCGAAAAGAACCCCTGTGAGGGGAGTGAAATAGAACCTGAAACCGTGTACGTACAAGCAGTAGGAGCCCTTCGAGGGTGACTGCGTACCTTTTGTATAATGGGTCAGCGACTTATATTCTGTAGCAAGGTTAACCATTTAGGGGAGCCGTAGCGAAAGCGAGTCTTAACTGGGCGCTTAAGTTGCAGGGTATAGACCCGAAACCCGGTGATCTAGCCATGGGCAGGTTGAAGGTCAGGTAACACTGACTGGAGGACCGAACCCACTAACGTTGAAAAGTTAGGGGATGACCTGTGGCTAGGAGTGAAAGGCTAATCAAACCGGGAGATAGCTGGTTCTCCCCGAAATCTATTTAGGTAGAGCCTCGGACGAATACTTACGGGGGTAGAGCACTGTTAAGGCTAGGGGGTCATCCCGACTTACCAACCCTTTGCAAACTCCGAATACCGTAAAGTACTATCCGGGAGACACACGGTGGGTGCTAACGTCCATCGTGGAGAGGGAAACAACCCAGACCGTCAGCTAAGGTCCCAAAGTGTATGTTAAGTGGGAAACGATGTGGGAAGGCTAAAACAGCTAGGAGGTTGGCTTAGAAGCAGCCATCCTTTAAAGAAAGCGTAATAGCTCACTAGTCGAGTCGGCCTGCGCGGAAGATGTAACGGGGCTAAACATACCACCGAAGCTACGGCTGCATAC
>NZ_JASJUU010000019.1 GCF_030125375.1 Pseudoalteromonas umbrosa
AGCCCTTGTTGGGCCGCCCTAGACACCACTTGGATCGACAAAATGGAGTCGCCACCCAATTCAAAGAAGTTCGCCAAAACACTCAGCTTATCGGCTTCCAGTTTTAATAACGTCGCCCAAATCTCAACCAAAGCGCGCTCTTGCT
The DNA here is from genome assembly GCF_030125375.1 of Pseudoalteromonas umbrosa. GTDB lineage: Bacteria > Pseudomonadota > Gammaproteobacteria > Enterobacterales > Alteromonadaceae > Pseudoalteromonas > Pseudoalteromonas umbrosa. The sequence goes on from NZ_JASJUU010000019.1 coordinate 146, forward strand.
CATTCTGAGGTGCCACATACTCCGCTTGAGCCTGTGTCATATCGATTTCTGGTAATGCTTTTTTATCAAGCTTGCCATTCACATTCAAAGGCAATGCCGCCAACACACACCAACCTGTGGGCACCATATAGCTCGGGAGCTGTTGTGATAACCCTGCTCGCCACTTTGCAATCAAGGCTGACTGCTCTGTGTCCTCTGTACTTTGCACATAGGCAACCAGACGTTTCTCTGTGTCCTCTGTTTGCACCATCACCACACAATCTGTGACCCCTGACAAGGCCCGAAGATGCTGCTCTATGTCTCCCAACTCAACGCGGAAACCACGGATTTTAACTTGCTCATCCGAGCGACCAACGAATGACAAACGGCCATCTTTGCCAACACGCACCAAATCACCGGTTTTATATAAACGCGCCCCTTCATCTTGCTTAAAAGGGTGGGCGATAAAGTGATGGGCACTGAGCTTAGGCTGGTTTAAATACCCCTGCGCCAACGCACCGCCAAGATACAATTCACCCACACACCCTTGTGGTTGTAGCTGCAAATCTTGGTCCAGTACATACGCTTCACTGTGCGAGATAACCTGACCAATGCTGTGATTATGCTGTGCTGCATCTGTTTCACAACTGGCAATTAACGTGGCCTCGGTTGGACCATAAAACTGTAATAAGGCCACCTCTGGTAAGGTGTGATGTACGGCTTTTAATAAAGACGCGGGCACATTATCACCGCCGGTCGCAATGCCTTTAAGCCCTGTTAACTGAGTACATGCCTCAGCATGTAAGCTATTTAACCAGCTGCCCAGTAAACTTGGCACCATATGCACCCAATCGGCTTGCGATATATGATGCTGTAACTGCGCCATATCCAAGATGTCTTCTTTGCAGACCAGACGAACTTGTCCCCCATGCAATAAGGGGTATAACCATTCAAATAGAGAGATATCAAATGCAAGCGATGCCAAACTTA
>NZ_JASJUU010000020.1 GCF_030125375.1 Pseudoalteromonas umbrosa
TCAAACTGGTATTAGCTGAACAAGCTGCACCAGATCTTATCTTCACAGAGCAGCTGAATGCGGGTGACAAATCTATCTCAGGTCGCGTGTTTGTGGACATTAATCAAGATGGCACAAATAATGGCAATGACTTTGCACTTGCTGGCATTGCGATCACGCTCACGGGTCAGGATCTTTACGGCGAAGCGGTGAGCTTAAGCACGACGACGGACGCAAACGGTGCGTTTAACTTTGCTGGCCTGCGTAAGTCAAATGCAGCGGGTTACACCATTACGCAAGGCACAACGGATTACCTTGAAGGCCAAGATTACCAAGGTGCAAACTCAGATCAATTTGGTTCAAACAGTGAGATCAAACTGGTATTAGCTGAACAAGCTGCACCAGATCTTATCTTCACAGAGCAGCTGAATGTGGGTGACAAATCTATCTCAGGTCGCGTGTTTGTGGACATTAATCAAGATGGCACAAATAACGGCAATGACTTTGCGCTTGCTGACATTGCGATCACGCTAACGGGTCAGGATCTTTACGGTGAAGCTGTGAGTTTAAGCACTACAACCGATGCAAACGGTGCGTTTAACTTTGCTGGCCTGCGTAAGTCAAATGCAGCGGGTTACACCATTACGCAAGGCACAACAGATTACCTTGAAGGCCAAGATTACAAAGGTGCAACCCCAGATCAATTTGGTTCAAACAGTGAGATCAAACTGGTATTAGCTGAGCAAGCTGCACCAGATCTTATCTTCACAGAGCAGCTGAATGCGGGTGACAAATCTATCTCAGGTCGTGTGTTTGTCGACATCAATCAAGATGGCACAAGCAATGGCAATGACTTTGCACTCGCTGGCATTGCGATCACGCTAACGGGTCAAGATCTTTACGGTGAAGCGGTGAGCCTAAACACCACAACGGACGCAAACGGTGCGTTTAACTTTGCTGGCCTGCGCAAATCTGATGCGGCGGGTTATACCATCACGCAAGGCACAACAGATTACCTTGAAGGCCAAGATTACCAAGGTGCAAACCCAGATCAATTTGGTTCAAACAGTGAGATCAAACTGGTATTAGCTGAACAAGCTGCACCAGATCTTATCTTCACAGAGCAGCTGA
>NZ_JASJUU010000003.1:0-14147 GCF_030125375.1 Pseudoalteromonas umbrosa
CAATAACAACACCGCAGCGACGCAGTTGCCCATTACGGTGGATACCAAAGCCCCAACGGGTCACAGCGTGTCACTTGGCGATACCTTATATTCCAACACTGAAAAAACCGCGGCTTCGTTCGGCTTTAGCAGTGCAGAAGTAGGGGCAACCTACAGCTATACCATTTCGAGTAGCAATGGTGGCACGTCAGCAACGGGCAATGGCACGGTGACTTCTGCAAGCCAAACCATTTCTAATATAGATTTAAGTGCACTGAACGACGGTACGCTTACGCTGTCTGTGACGCTCACAGATACCGCAGGTAACGCGGCCACAGCGGTCACCGCAACCAGTGAACTAGATACATCTAGCCCATCAGTGACAACATTCAGTGCATCAGATACGGCACTTAAGGTTGGTGAAACTTCGACGGTTACTATTGTGTTGAGTGAGTCGAGTGATAATTTCACAGTAGATGATGTGAGCGTTTCAGGAGGGACTTTAAGCAACTTCACTGCCACTTCAGGAACACAATATAGCGTGGTGTTCACGCCGAGTGAAAATTCAGAAGCGGACGCTACGCTTGATATTCTTGCTGACAAGTTTACCGACAGTGCTGGCAACCCAAATACAGCGGCGCAGCAAATCACCTTAAGTGTCGATACCAGTACGCCGACAGGGCAAGCCGTAAATATAGACCAAGCACTTATTAATAGAGATAATGAGTCGGCTCTGAGTTTTAGTTTAACTGGTCTGGAGAGTTCAGGTACATTTACATACAGCATCACAGATACAAATAATGCTTCGGTGGCTGGTAATGGCAATATTACAGCTGCTACCGCGCAAGTATCCGCGATTGATGTGAGTAATCTAGCTGAAGGTATTTTGACGGTATCGGTGACTGTAACAGATGTAGCTGGAAATAGCGCAGATCCGATTTCAGACACTGTTACTAAAAAGTATAACGTGGCGCCGACCCTATCTGGCCAGCCTACAACGTCGATTGCGCAAGACCAAGCTTATAGTTTTACACCCACTTTAGTTGACCCAGATGAGCAAGATACACACACCTACAGCATCACTAACTTACCTAGCTGGTTAACGTTTAGCACGACGACAGGTGTACTTTCTGGCACGCCAGCAGATGCTGATGTAGGCGAGTACAATGGCATTGTGATTTCGGTGAATGATGGCACTGATTCAGCGTCATTGGCGAGCTTTAATATTGAAGTGACCAATGTCAATGATGCGCCAAGTGGCACAGCGTTTAATTTTGCCACGCAAGAGGCTGGCACGCTGAGCGTAACTGCGCAAGCAGGTTTACTCAGCACCGCAACAGATGACGATACTGACATCGGAGATACACTAACTGTAGAACAGGTCGCCGCTCCGTCATTTGGTCAGTTGACACTGAATACAGATGGCAGCTTTACCTATCAGCATGATGGCAGCGAAAACCATACTGATCAATTTACCTATCGGGTTAAAGATGCATCAAACGCGACATCTGATACCTATACGGTGACGATTAATGTCACGCCAGTTGCGGATGCGCCAACAGCGGTGAATGATGTGTTGACCGTGGTTGAAGACAATGCAGGTAATATTGATTTATTGGCTAACGATAGCGATCCTGAGCAAGATATGGTGGCCTCTTCTGCGACGGTTGTTACCGCACCGAGCAAAGGGAGTGTGAGCTTATTAAATGGCGTTGCGACTTATACACCAAATGCCAATGAAAATGGTGTAGATACATTCACCTATACAGTCAAAGATGCGCAGCAAAATACCTCTAATACAGCGACGGTGACGGTGACCATTACCGCGGATAATGACCTCCCTGTAGCGAAAGAGTTAGTTATCAATACATCTGAGGATACTCATTCAGATCCGCTGCAAGTTCGTGCGCAGACTACGGATATAGAGGATGGTATACCAACAGGAGACTTGGCAATATCGACTCAGCCGAGTAAAGGTAGTGTTGTTATTGACCAACAGCAGGGTATGTTTGTTTATCAACCTGCTGCGAATCAAACAGGCTCAGATAGCTTTGCTTACACGGTAGCAGATAGCGCAGGGGCTATGTCAGCACCGATGACAATTACCGTGAATATTGGCGCGGTAAACGATAAACCAGTAGCTGTTGCTGATAGTGCCACAACCGATGAGGATGTGAGCACTCTGTTATCGATTTTATCAAACGACAGTGATGTAGAAGATCAAGGTTTCAATGGGGCAAATATCACACTTGAGGATCAAGGTAATGGAGCGGGTAGCTATGAAAAAGCCATGGTGACTATCCAAGCCGACGGGCAGCTTAATATTGCGCCTGTTGCAAACCAAAATGGCACCTTCACGTTTAACTATACCTTGACTGACAGTGAAGGTTTAACCTCTGATCTTGCACAAGTAACTGTTATTCTAACCCCTGTGAATGACGCGCCAGTGGCCGTTGATAATACTGCGAGCTTGCAAGAAGAGGGCTCATTTGAAGTGAATGTCTTGGGCAATGATACGGACGTAGATGAAAATGACAGCTTTAATCTTGCTAGTGTAACTGTGGTTGACCAGCCTCAATTTGGTCAGGCGGTTGTCAATGCGCAAGGCGGGATCGTGTATACCCCGAACGAGCATTACTTTGGCGATGATACTTTTACGTATACGGTTCAAGATGCAGCGGGCGCAACGTCTAATAAAGCCACCGTGACAATGACGGTGACCCCTGTGAACGATGCACCGATTGCGCAGGCTCAAAACCTGAATTTAGATGAAGATGGCAGTTTACTTGTTACGCTCAGTGCGACTGATCAGGAAAACGATACGCTGAGCTACCGCGTTGTCACAGGTGTGTCTAGTGGGACATTGGTGCAGCAATCAGATACAACTTGGTTATATACACCGACATCAAATTTCAATGGGGTAGACACATTCACCTTCGTAGCAAATGATGGTACTGATGACTCTGCGGCAGCAACAGTATCTTTGACAGTCAACGCGGTGAATGACCAACCTACGGTCACAGGTCAGGCTGTTAGCGTAGATGAAGAGACACTGGTAAATATTACTCTCAGTGCAGAAGATATAGATAACGATAATCTTACTTACTTGCTTGTTGGTGAGCCAAGCAATGGTAGCTACTCACTCAATGGCAATGTGTTGAGCTATACAGGTAACTTAGATTACTTTGGAGCGGATAGCTTTACCTTTAAAGTGAACGATGGTCAGGTAGACTCAGAATTAGCGACGGTGAATATCACTGTTAATAATATCAATGATGCGCCAACGATTTCAGGCAGTCCAAGTAACCAAGTGAATGAAGACAGTGCATACAGTTTTGTGCCTACTGCTGAAGATAAAGATGGCGACAATTTAATATTCGCCATTGAAAACTTACCGAGTTGGATGGCCTTCGATAGCACAACGGGTGCAATATCAGGCACACCTGTCAATGCAAATGTTGGCGTATACACAGGCATTGTGATCAGTGTTTCAGATGGTACAGAAACAGCCGCACTCACTGCGTTTAATATCACTGTTGTTAATACCAATGACGCACCAACGATAAGCGGCACACCTTCAACTTCTATTAATGAAGACAGTGCGTATAGCTTTACGCCAAGCGCAACGGATATTGACGGAGATACCTTAACCTTTAATATTCAAAATGCACCAGCTTGGATTGAATTTAATACTGCAACTGGTGAAATGACAGGCATACCGCTGGACGCCAATGTTGGTACTGACACCAACATTATTGTTTCTGTCAGCGACGGCCAGATAAGCGCGTCTTTAGCGGCGTTTGATATTGTTGTTAATAATACCAATGACGCCCCGACAGCAATTGCACCAAGCTATAGCATTAGCGAGGGAGCAACATTAAGTGTAAGCAGTGTTGAAGGCTTAATAAGCGGTAACTTTGCCCTTGACGATGATTTAGATAGCAATGATGTATTGTCGATTGTTGATTTAACTCAGCCAACGTTTGGCACTTTGAGTGTGAATGCAGATGGTAGCTTTACCTATGCGCATAACGACAGTGAAACACAAAGTGATAGCTTTACTTATCGACTGCAAGACAGCTTTGGTGCTCAATCTGCGGTTGTGACTGCAAGTATTGCAATCACGCCAGTGTCTGAGCCTCCTGTTACTGTGGATGACAGTGCGCAAACCAATGAAGATACGCCGGTGACGGTAAATCTATTGAGCAATGACACGGATCCCGAAGGGGATATTGTAGCCTCTTCTGCTGTTGTCGTTGATCAACCAGTTATTGGATCTGTATTAATTGAAAATGGGGTAGCGACCTATACACCTAACCAAGATGTAAATGGCACTGATTTATTTACCTATATTGTATCAGACCAAGATTCCAATAATTCAGACAAAGCCACTGTGTCTATCACCATTTCGGCGATAAATGATGTGCCACAAGTTGAAGACATCACAGTGAATATCGACGAAGATGCTGAGCAAACCAGCATTAACGTCAGGGCCTTTGCAACGGATATTGAAGATGGTATCCCAACTGGCGATATTGCAGTTGTCACTGCACCACAAAAAGGCCGTGCCGAGTCTAATGATGATACTGGCTCAATTGAGTATACGCCGTTTGAAGACGATGAAGGTACAGACAGCTTCACTTATACAATTGCAGATAGCAACGGAGCTGTTTCTGAGTTGGCCACTGTGTCAATTAATATTGGTGAAGTGAATGATGCGCCAATCGCAGCAGATGATAGCGTTACAACTCAAGAAGATACACAAATCACGCTCAATGTCTTAGCAAATGATACTGACGTTGAAGACGAAGGGTTTAACGGCGCGAATATTACTTTACAAAATAATGGGGTGTTTGATTTTGCTGCTGTGGCTATTTTAACGGATGGTCAATTGCAAATTACTCCGACACAAGACCAAAATGGTCAGTTCAGCTTCACTTATACGCTAAACGACAGTGAAGGTTTGAGCTCCTTACCTGCCACAGTTAATCTGACGATTGAAGCTGTGAATGATGCGCCAGTGGCCATTGATGATATTGCAGCCCTTGAAGAGGAAGGGGCGTTTGCGGTGAATGTGCTGGGCAATGATACAGACGTGGATGGTAATAATGAAATAGACCCATCAAGTGTGACAATTGTGAGCTCTCCTGCAAAAGGGCAAGTCAGTATTGATGGGCTTGGTCGAATTGTATACACCGCCAATACCAATGAAGTGGGCAATGATACCTTTACTTACACAGTCAAAGACACCTCAGGCCTAGAGTCCAATGTCGCAACTGTGACAATGACTATAGATAATGTCAACGATGCACCGGATGCCCAAGATGATAGCTATTCTGAAGAAACCTTTGATGAAACAACTGGCACATACCGCTTAGCAGTGCTTAGCAATGATAGCGATGTGGATACGGGGGATTCATTGACGCTTTTGAGTGCTCAAGCGTCAGTTGGCAGTGTGCAAGTGGAAGGTAATGAGCTGGTTTACACACCTGAAGATACGTTTAATGGCGTGGTGATCATCGACTATGTAATTAAAGATGAGGCTGGGGAAATTAGCAGAGCAGTTGCAGAACTGACAGTAGTTAGAAATGATGCGCAGGGCATACCGCCGACAATTAACGTGCCAGCAGATATTAATGTCAATGCAACGGCCCTATTTACTAAAGTGGAGCTTGGTAATGCAACGGCTGCAGACAGTAATGGCAATGTTATCAGCGTATCACTTGTGGATAATAATGTGTTGTTCCCTCCTGGTCGTCACCTTGCGACATGGCGAGCTCAAGACAGTAATGGTTTGAGTACATTTGCCACACAAAATGTGTTTGTAAATCCACTCGTTTCTTTAGCTAAAGATACACAATTATCCGAAGGTCAAAGTTTTGCATTAGGGGTCTATTTAAATGGTGAGGCCATAGAGTATCCAGTACAAATACCATATACAGTATCAGGTACGGCAAACAGTTCAGACCATACACTTAGCAGCGGCACGCTTACGATAGCTTCTGGTATTGAAGGCGAGATCACCTTCAGTATTTTCGAAGATGGACTAAGTGAGGGTAACGAAACCATCATAATCACACTTGATGAATCACTGAATAGAGGCGCTAAATTCACGACTCAAATTACTATTGTAGAAGAAAATGTTGCGCCTAGTATTGTTCTCAGTGCTAAACAAAACAATGAGTTACGTACGACCGTGACGGCAAGTGAGCAATTGGTAACTGTATCGGCGCAGGTGAGTGATCCGAATATTGGTGATAGTGTGCAGTTACAATGGAGTGCACTGGATAATGAGTTACAGAACATCAGTACAGTAGAAAATGAATTTATCTTCTCAGCTCAAGCTCTTAGTACCGGTATTTATGGGATTTCAATCACCGCGACGGATGATGGTGAGCCTAGCCTAGCTAGTACAGCGCAAATCTATCTAGAGGTCGTTCCTGAGTTAGTTGTTCTTACGGACCAAGATACGGATGGTGATTTAATTCCAGATAATGAGGAGGGCCATTCTGATTCCGATAATGATGGTATTCCAGATTTTCAAGACGCGATCACTGACTGTAACGTTATGCAAGAGCAGGCATTGGAGTCTTCTCAATTTTTGATTGAGGGCGAGCCCGGTGTGTGTATCCGAAAAGGCGTAACGATTGCACAGAATTCGACAGGCGGTGTACAACTTCTGCCTGAAGAATTACAGCAAGATGATACCGCTACTAATATAGGAGGATTATTTGATTTTATCGCTGTTGGTCTTCCACAAGCGGGTGATAGTTACAGCATTGTTATTCCACAGCGTAACCCAATACCTATCAACGCAGTATATCGAAAATTAATAGGTACTCAGTGGGTTGATTTTATCGTTGATGAACAGAATAAAATTTATTCCTCATTGGGAGAGCCAGGATATTGCGCCCCTCCTGGAAGTGATGTTTGGCAAGAGGGACTCACTGAAGGTGATTGGTGTGTCAAACTACAGATTGTCGATGGTGGACCAAATGATGATGATGGCATAGCTAACGGTAGCATCATCGACCCTGGCGGTGTTGCAATTGTCAATAATGGTAACTCTTTACCTGTTGCCGTTGCTGATGAGAAAGTTGTGGGCTCTGGACAAGCTATTCAGATAGACGTACTTGCAAATGATACAGATGCTGATGGTGATACATTAACTATTACAAGTGCTTCAGTTGATTTTGGTACTGTCGTGATTGAAGATAATAAATTGCTCTATACGCCTCCTCAAACTTTTGTCGGTATTGCAACGATTCAATACAGCATTACCGATGGACAAGGCGGAACGGCGAGTAATAAGGTCACGGTTAACTTGACAGTGAATTCAGCTCCAACCACGACAATAGATGAAGCGTCGACTACCGATCGAGCCTCAATCGTTTTAAATGTGTTAGAAAATGACTTTGATGCTGATGGAGATACATTATCAGTCATTGATGCAGTTGCACAAAACGGTACTGCTAGTATTAACGCAGATGGCACCATTTCTTATACACCTAAATCGGGATTTGAAGGAGTAGATACCATTACATACACTGTTGTAGATAGTAAAGGCGCGATTTCCAAGGGAATAGCAAAAATTACCGTTACAGCCTATAAAGCTGTTGCGATTGAAAATACGTCATCAGGCAGCCTAGGAGGGGGGCTTATTTTGATACTTTCAGCATTATTAGTACGTAGACGTAAATCGGTTTTACCAAGTTTTGCACTGGTCTCTTTAAGTTGCATTTTACCATCAACTGCATATGCGGATGGTTGGGTGTTAAAAGGTACGCTTGGACAAGCGCATGCAGCGGAGCGAGTGGATAACAACTCTGGCCTACAAATTAAAAATATTGATAACACCAGTGAATCATGGTCAGTGAGTAGCTACTATGAGTTACTTCCAAGTTGGCATGTTGGGATTGGGTATGTTGATTTGGGGCAGGGACGGGTTGACTTTGAAGGTGAGGCTTTATTACCTGCGGAGTCTCATTTAGCTGTTTCTCGTATTGCGCCTGTTTTGCCCGAAGGCTTTACTCTACAAGTAAATTATGACCTCTTCCAATGGCAAAAATTAACCGCAGAGGTCTTCGTTGGTGTATTCGACTGGGAGTATAAGATTTCTAGTACACGAGATGAACGCTTCTTACAAACTTATGAGGCAGCAGAAACAAATGCCTTCATGGGAACTGAGCTGAGCTATCAACTAAGTAAACGTATCGAATTGGGAGTCCAGTATCGGTATTTTGATCTTAGTAAAAATAATATCAACGAAGTATCGCTGCTTATGGGAGTAAAGTTTTAGCACTCTGTAATAGCTACAGACAGAGGGTACGGCCTGCCTGTCCCCTCTAATGTTTTTCAGCCCTCTTTTACTTTAAGCCGTTACATTCTGTTTTCAATTTACGCGATACTTTGCTTCTCATTTTTCTTATGTAAGTGTGTTTAACTTACAATGATAGGTTCTTTGACTGCCTTCCCAATGCTTTTTATTATTGTAATTATTTAGATGTACGTATCGTGATTAAACCTTGTTAATAGGATGGTTATTAATACCTTACCCCTATGGAATCAGCTTTTCTTAAAAAATTAATATATTAATTTTAAATTTATATAGTGTGATATTTGATTAATTTGTTTAGTTTTTAAAAACAAATGTGCTAGTATGCGCTTTCTTTTTTTAATGGTGGGGTTTTCCAATGTTTATTACCTTGCATTGGGTCTAATTTCGCTCTAATAAACTAAAGTTTTCATTCTGCTGGAGCAGGTTTGATGCTTTGAAATGGAATTAAAGTTTCGATATAAATATATGGATATCTTCTACCGCCCTGACTTTTCTAAGGATACAACGTTTAAATGGCTGATAATTGTTTTTTCAGCTGTGATAGCGGTTGTAAGTTTTGAGAACTTTTATTACCAATATAACTCACCTAAATGGGCTGTGTTTGATGTTTTTTGTCTGTTTCTATTTTTTTATGCAACTTTATTTTTGACATCAAAAAAGCTGGGGGTGATTGGCTTAATAACCTTTCTTATTACAACTTGTATGTTCGTGTCTGTATTTTGGTCTCCGAACAAGTTTGAGGCGATATTATTTACATGTAGATTTGCAGCGTTTTCGCTTGCCGCTTTTATAATGACGTCTGAGTTTTCAAAAGAAACACTATTAAAGGTATTAACAGATAGTGTTCTTTATAGCTCAGTAGTGTTTTGTATCGTTTTACTGTATCAGCGTTATTGGGTAGAAATACCTTATTCTAATGCCAATTTTTCTCCGATAGGTTTTGTTAATTATTTTGGGCAGGTCCTAAATATATGGTTACCTATTCTAGCATTCTCAATTTATAGTAATCGCAAAGCAAAAGGCTTCTTATTCATTGGTCTCACAAGTTTTGTGATATTGATGAACTTGCTTATCGAGTCAAATACTCGTGGTACGATGCTCGGGTTATTAATTGGCGAGATGTGCGTTCTATTAATCATTCTAATAAAAACGAAAAAAATACCTTTGAAGCATCTTTCAATTTTAGGTACATTTTTGTTGGCTATTGGGAGCTTTAGCTTTTTTGAATCCTCAGGAGGGGGGAGAATAGGGTTGCAAGTCCAGTCAGTTATGGAGCTCAATACAGGAAGGGAGCACATATTTTTTAATACTCTCGATATGATAAAAAGCAACCCCTTAGGAGTTGGCGCAGGAAACTTTGAGTATATTCATCAGAAGTATGCGAAAGCAGGTACCGAAAGTGCATCTCCTTATATTTCTGAATTAAGAGTATTAAAGTCGCCTTATAACATTTTATTAAAGTTTTACAGTGAACTGGGTTTCATCGGTGGAACTTTATTTTTAATTGTTTTTGGATTTGTCTTTCTACAAGCGTTACTTAATTTTTTAAAAGGTGACTCTGTAGATGCATGGCTATTTATAGCTGTGTTCTCCTTGTATTTCCATTCCATGTTTAGCTCTGTTTTTTTGACTCCGGTGAGTTTATTTTTTTCTATTTTATTGTTTTCTTTGGTACTTGCTAGAAGTCAAATTTGCTGTTCTTATTTTAACCTTTTTGAAATTAACTACCGATATATTTTTATACCTATGATTGTAGTTTTGGGGTACCTATCTTACTCAAAAATAGCGTCCGATAATGTTGCATATATTGGTTATTCCTCAGGGGATGCTGAGAAAGTTAAATCTGCTTTTGAAAAAAATCCGTATAACCACTTTGCGGCAAAGTGGCTTTCTCATATTTACATGCTGAAAGAGAATGACAAAGCAAGTGGTTTGCGAAGTTTAGAGCGAGCAATTGAGGTATACCCCTATAATTTATATTTTTTGATAAACGCAGCTGAGGTTGCAGAGATGTTAGGAGAGGCCGATAAGGCCGAAAAATATAAATTAAGAGCCTTAGAAATATACCCTAAGCACCCAAGAGCTATGTTAGTTAATTCTCGAATTGAAACGAGAATATAAACCAAAGAATTTACCTGTCATTTTAAAACGTGTTCATTGATGAACGATATTTAATAAGGAAAAAAATGGAAAAATATACATTACGTTGTCTTATCTTGTCTTTATTTGCTTGTATCAGTATCTCAGGCTGTGGTGGTGGTAGTGAGCAAGTTTCTAATGATTCTGGAAGTACGCCAATTACAGAGCCAAAGCCGGAACCAAAACCTGATCAAGGTAAAAATGAAGCTGAACATACGGTTAAAAGGTCAAAGCTGGGTGGTGGACGAGTACAAAAGACCACTTCTGGCGCACATGATTTGTCTGCATCGGTTTCTATTATCACCAAAAAAGCAAGTTCTGAAAATTTCAGTCTAACTAATGCTGCTGCTAATTAATTAAAATTAAGAATATATAAAAAGGGAATATATGTTTACTAAAAATGCTATAGCCGTTGCTCTTGCTGCTGTGAGTGCGATATCTACACCTGCAATTGCCGCGCAATTGAACCATCAAGGCACTTTAACTAATTCAAATACTCAAGAAGCCGTGAATGGAACGGTTTCAATGACGTTTAAGCTCTATTCAGACGACCAGGTGCTGTGGGAGTCGACAAGAGATGTCGAGATTGTTGATGGTGCATATGCGATTGTTTTAGGTGAGAACAATGATATTGATCCAACTATTTTTAAAAATAGAAATCTTGAGCTTGGTATTACAGTAGGTACTGATACAGAAATGTCACCTAGGCTGAATATTGACACAGCACCAAGTGCATATCATGCGGATGTGGCCAGTAAAGTCGAAGGTGAAGTAGACGCAACGACGGTGTCTGTCGGCGGAAATGTAGTAATCGATGAAAATGGTCGATGGTTAGGTGATACAACAGGGCTGCGCGGTGAAGATGGCCTCGATGGTATTGATGGCCAAGATGGTCAACCAGGTGCTCAAGGTGAGAAAGGTGAAACAGGTGCTCAAGGTGCTCCTGGTGCTCAAGGTGTTCCGGGTGAAAAAGGCGACACGGGTGCCCAAGGTGAAAAAGGCGACACGGGCGCTCAAGGTGAAAAAGGTGATACAGGAGCCCAAGGTGAAAAAGGTGAAAAAGGTGAGAAAGGTCTTCAAGTAAGAGGTCAATGGAGTGATGTTGATGCTTACGCAGTGGATGATGTTGTGTCTTTTGGAGGGAGTATTTACATCGCTGTGGCTGCTATCAATGCCCCAGAAGAAGAGCAGGTGAATCTAGACCCTGTATCAGCACCTGATGTGTGGACTTTATTAGTTGCTAAAGGTGAACAAGGCACACAAGGTGAGCAAGGTATTCAAGGCTTGCCAGGTGAGCGAGGTATCCCTGGCGAACAAGGCCTTCCCGGTACTACAGGTGAAAAAGGCGAAAAGGGTGAGCAAGGTATTCAAGGTATTCCTGGTGCCCAAGGTGAACAAGGTATCCCTGGGGAAAAGGGTGAACAGGGGATTCAAGGCGAGCAAGGTGAGCAAGGTGTTCAGGGTGAGCAAGGTATCCAAGGTGAAAAGGGCGAACGCGGCTTAAAAGTTAGAGGTGAGTGGAATGGTAGCCTAGCGTATGCCGTTGACGATGTAGTTTCTTTTGAAGGCAACGCGTATATCTCTGTGATTGAGATTGCAGCCCCGATTGTTGAAGGTGATGTTAATTTGGCTCCTATCGCTGCACCTGGCGCATGGACTTTGCTGATAGCGAAAGGAGAGCAAGGCCTTCAGGGTGAACGCGGTCTACAAGGTGAACCGGGTGTTCAAGGTATTCCTGGTGAAAAAGGTGACCAAGGCCTGCAAGGTCAAAAAGGTGATAAGGGAGACAAGGGCGACGTAGGTGCACAAGGTATCCAAGGTGAAAAAGGTGATCAAGGTCTGCCAGGCCTGAAAGGTGACAAGGGTGATACCGGTTTACAAGGTATCCAGGGTATTCAAGGTATACAAGGTATCCAGGGTGAAAAAGGCGAGCAAGGTATCCAAGGTATTCAAGGTATTCAGGGTGAAAAAGGTGACAAGGGTGACAAGGGTGACAAGGGTGACAAGGGTGACCGTGGCCTTGTTATCAAGGGCAATTGGAGCGCCACAGATGCATACAATGTAGATGATATTGTTGTACATGACAATAATGCTTATGTTGCACGAATAGCGGTACTTGCTGTTGCCGAAGGGAGTGATCCAAACTTACCTCCATCAAACACCAATGATAGTTGGTTGCTGTTATTTAATGGCGTTGGTTCCGGCTTAGCTGGTAAAGATGGCTTAGATGGCGCTCAAGGTGAGCGAGGTATCCAAGGCCTTCCTGGTGAGCCAGGAGCACCTGGTGCTAAAGGTGACAAAGGTGATCAAGGAATTCAAGGTATCCAAGGTCTCCCTGGTGCACAAGGTATCCAAGGTGAAAAAGGTGACCAAGGCTTACCTGGTGAAAAAGGTGAGAAAGGCGACCCTGGCATTCAGGGTATTCAAGGTATCCCGGGTGAAAAAGGTGATCAAGGTATACAGGGCTTGAAAGGTGAGAAAGGCGATCCTGGTGCTCAGGGTATACAAGGTATCCCGGGTGAAAAAGGCGAGCAAGGCGTCCAAGGTGAAAAAGGCGAGCAGGGCATCCAAGGTATTCAGGGTGATAAGGGCGAAAAAGGTGATCGCGGGCTATCAATTAAAGGCAATTGGAGTGCATCAGATGCTTATGTTGTAGATGATGTTGTTGTTCATGAAAATAATGCTTATGTTGCTCGTATAGCGATAGCAGCAGTTGTTGAAGGAGATGAGCCGAACTTACCACCTTCAAATACAAATGATAGTTGGCTATTACTATTTAACGGCGTTGGCTCTGGTCTTGCTGGCAAAGACGGTTTAGATGGCGAGAAAGGTGAGAAAGGCGAGCCGGGAGCTAAAGGTGAGCCTGGTGCGAAAGGTGACCCTGGTGAAAAAGGTGAGCCTGGCCTAAATGGTATTAATGGCATTAATGGTAAAGATGGTGCTGACGGTAAGGATGGTGCAAAAGGGGAGCCTGGCGAAAAAGGTGAGCCTGGTGAAAAAGGTGAGCCTGGTGAGAAGGGTGACAAAGGTTTACAAGTTGTGGGTGCTTGGTCTTCTGTATCAGCTTATGCACTAGATGATGTTGTAACGTTTGAAGGTAGTGCATACATTGCAAAAGTAGCTATCCCGGCAAGTGAGCAAGCAAATCTTTCACCTAAAGACGCGACTGCACAATGGGCGTTATTTGCATCTAGAGGCGATACAGGCATTAAGTTTATTGCACAAGGCTATAATTTAGTTACTGAATTCAACGCTGGCGATGTTATTACTTATATGGGCAGCGCTTATATTGCAACACAAAGCACAGTAGCTGTACCACCAACAGATCCGCAAGGTAATTTGCAGCAGCCGTGGCAGTTACTTGCAAAAGGGGCAAGTTACGATGAATCGCAATTTGCGTTGAAATCAGATTTACCTGATATGACAGTTTATGTTTCCAAAGCCGAGTTTAACTCTGGTTTAGAGTTGAAGGCCGACACGATTACTGTGACTGGTTTGCTGGAAACTAAAGTGGATAAATCTGTATTTGATACAGCACTGACCCTTAAAGCAGACCAAGCAGCGGTAAATACTGCGTTATCAGCTAAAGCTGATAAGACAACTGTGGACACTGCTTTAGCAAGTAAAGCAGACCAAGCAGCGGTAAATACTGCGTTGTCAGCTAAAGCTGATAAGACAACTATGGACACTG
>NZ_JASJUU010000003.1:14246-1183173 GCF_030125375.1 Pseudoalteromonas umbrosa
GCTTTAGCAAGTAAAGCGGACCAAGCAGCGGTAAATACTGCGTTATCAGCTAAAGCTGATAAGACAACTATGGACACTGCTTTAGCAAGTAAAGCGGACCAAGCAGCGGTAAATACTGCGTTGTCAGCTAAAGCTGATAAGACAACTATGGACACTGCTTTAGCAAGTAAAGCGGACCAAGCAGCGGTAAATACTGCTTTGTCAGCTAAAGCTGATAAGACAACTATGGACACTGCTTTAGCAAGTAAAGCGGACCAAGCAGCGGTAAATACTGCGTTGTCAGCTAAAGCAGATAAGACAACTATGGACACTGCTTTAGCAAGTAAAGCGGACCAAGCAGCGGTAAATACTGCGTTATCAGCTAAAGCTGATAAGACAACTATGGACACTGCTTTAGCAAGTAAAGCGGACCAAGCAGCGGTAAATACTGCGTTATCAGCTAAAGCCGATAAGACCACTATGGACACTGTTTTAGCAAGTAAAGCGGACCAAGCTGCGGTAAATACAGCATTGTCGGGCAAAGCTGATAAAACAACCGTAGAAACTTCTCTGAACTTAAAAGCCAATAAAACGGATGTAGAGACTGCCACAACAAATGTAGTTCGATTTGATCCAGCCAAACTTGAGTGGGCTTTTGCACATTCTTATAAAGCTGGTGAAGTAGCTAGATATTTCTTAAATGGACACATGTATATTGCATTGCAAGATATAAGCAGTGACCAGAATATTGTACCAACTATGCATCCAGAATATTGGGCTCTTTTTGTTGAAGGGCAGCAAGGTACAAATAACAAATTAATTTTTGCGACTAAACAAACATTTGACGGTAATTTAGGTGGTGCAAATGGCGCAGATCAAAAGTGTCAGACCGCAGCAAATGAGAGTAGTATTCTTCCATCGGGAACCTATAAAGCATTAATTAGCACCTCAACACGCAATGCTTCAAATGTTATAAGTACACAAAATACATACTATAAAATTGATGGTACTGTAGTTGCTTATCCTTTTGCTTCATTTCTAGCTCTGAATAGATTAAATTCACCGATTAATATGGATCAAAACGGTGATACTGTAAGTGGCTCAGCATGGACCAATACGAATACGCTTGGAGGTACTACCCACTGGCAAGCCTGTGGTGATTTTCATACGGGGTCAGGCTCTTGGGATGCGTATTCGTTTGCAGGTGCACAAACGGGTTTAGTTGATTCTACTTCTTCTACTTGGAGAAGTGATGTGAATATAGGGTGTGATCAACAAGCTAGACTGTACTGTGTTCAGCAGTAACTCTAGTATTATAAAAGGCCTACTCAGTGAGTAGGTCTTTTGTTTGGTAATTCCGAATATTAGCTGAAAAATTGGCATGTAGTAGGCAGCAATCACGACAAAGGTTAATCGGGTTGAACATCTATGCTAATAATTACTCTATCTATAAATTTATTCCTCAATATACCAAGACTCACTCTAGCATAAACGATATTTATAGGGATACATCTGCAAGTAATATCGTGAAATGCGAGTACGCTTTAAATCTTCCTTGTCAAAGCATTGTAATGTTATAAAATTGATGAATACGGTATTAAAATTTTATCTATATATCAATTTATAGTGTTATTTTTTTAAATTCTAAGCGTTTAAATTTATGAGGGCACAGTGAGTGAATTTTGATGACACCTATTTTTATTTTTTTATGGTGTATTGCTGTGTTTTATCACTTTAAATCTGATTTTTTGCATAAAAAAGCAAAAGTAAGAATCATTTAATTTCCTTGCAAAGGCTTGTGATATTTCACAAGCCTTTTATCATACCTTGAAATTCCCTTGTTTAGATATCGTTTACTCGCTAGACGAACAATTTAAAAGATGACAACAAGCATTCATTTTTCAAAATGATTTTGTGTGCTTGATATAGAAGGCTCAATCATGAACTTGAATAAGGCTCGGTGGCTATTATTGGCAGGTATATTCAGCTTAGCTTTTGTTGAAATGTGGGTATTTATCGACCCTATTTTAGGGGGGGATAAAGCGAAGAGTTCGACTGAACTTGAGGGGCCAATATTAACTTCAAAAGTTTTGGCTGAAACAAGTGTGGTACCGACAATACCAGCGAGCAAAGAGGTTGAAATGACGACGGCACAGCACACTGGGCAGCTTAAAGTGGTGTCTCGGCCTATTTGGCGTTTATCTGGTGTATTTTATGAGCACTTGAATGTATTAGAAGCCAAAGCACAAAAAGGGAGCTTAGAAGCAAAATATATAATTGCGATGAACTTTAAGTTTTGTGTTTTGGCGCCACAGGATAGTGATGCGCTACAAACTAAGCTAGAGGAAATCGCATCATACAGTGATGCAGGCACGGCCGCTGATAATGTAATTAGACAGTTTCACTATTGCGAAGGGATCACAAAGGCGCAAAAGCAATCTTATGCAAGGTATCTTGAAGAGGCAGCACATAGTGGCTTTGTTGCAGCACAAGAGGCTTTCGGTAGCTTAGCGGCTGAGTATTATATGAAGACACAAGGCTTTAATCGAGAACATCGAGATGAATATATTGCACAACGATCGCGATTCAAAGAAAAAAAGTGGGCGTTTCTAAACCAAGCAGCGCAACATGGAAGTGAAAAAGCGATGATGACTTTATCAAGCATGCATTACTCACAGCAGCTAGAGAAAAACAGCTTTGCGCAGGCTTATGCTTTGAGTAAGCTACTTATGGAAATTACTGAAGATGACGAAGTGTACAATCGTCATGCGTGGTTTGAGCAAAAGCAATATCCGAAAATGACTGAACAAGAGTTAGTATATGCGCAGCAGTTTTACGAAAGCTGGCTGAAAACCATCTATGAAAATGGCACACTTTATCCGAGTAGATAATCAAGTAAAGAGTGGTCGTCGAAATAAATAGCCAGCACTTACGTTAAATGCTTGTGTGCCATTTAGACTTGTCTTGATTCAGCGCTGTCAAGCTTTTACTTATATTGTCCATACGTATTGCAAGCACTATTGAGGATGAATAAGTATCCACTATGATTATTCTCAATTACTTACTACTGACACTCCCTGTCTGCACCTTTTGCTTTAATTAAGCCAATAAACAAAAGGAGCTATACACATGAAACAGAATATAATTGAAATCGTTACTTTTAAATTAATGGAAGGCGTATCAACAGAGCAAATACTGGAAAAAAGTGCAGACTTTGAAGAGTTTGTAGCCAAGCAACCCGGCTTTTTATACCGTTCGTTGGCGCACCAAGCGGATACTGATACATTTGTCGATATCAGCTATTGGGAAACTTTAGAAGATAATAAAAAAATGCAAGCTGTATTTGAAGAGGCACCAGCTTGCAAAGCATATTGTGCGTTGGTTGATAAAGAATCTGTTGGGATCAGCCACCATAATGTAGTGACTAAAAGCTGTGATGCTTAATTAAAGGAGGAAGATTGTGCATAAATCAGAGCGATTATTTCAATTAGTCAATTTGCTCAAAGGTCGTAAAGTTGCTGTGACGGCAAAGCAATTGGCTGAAAGGTTAAATGTTTCTGAGCGCACAATCTACCGCGACATTCAAAATTTACAAACGTCTGGCGTACCTATAGAAGGTGAGGCGGGGATAGGTTATTTGATCAGTGAGTGTGACTTACCACCCATGATGTTCTCTGTACAGGAGCTTCAAGCATTGCTAATTGGCAGCCGAATGCTCGAAGCATTCTCTGATCCAGAGCAAGCACAGCATGCCCAGTCCGCTATCACTAAAATTGAAGCTGTTTTACCTACCAAAATGAAACAGATAAATGATGATCTTCCCTACTATGCGCTGGGCTATAAACATGACGACAGGTGCCAAGCGCATAATAAGGTACTACGAGAAGCCATTGAAAACAAAAACCACCTATTGATGACTTACCAAGATGTAAAAGGTGATGTAAGTGAAAGAACCATTGAGCCGTTAGGTCTGGTTTACTGGGGAGGAAAATGGACTGTGATTTCATACTGTTTGCTGAGAAATGCTTACAGAGAATTTAGGTTAGACAGAATTGTTTCGCTAATCGCACTTCATACACATTTTGAACAGGAAGAAGAAAAGAGCGTATTGCATTACATAGATCTAGTTAAGTCAGCCGCATGCGACAATAAAAATAACTAGATTTCAATCTCCTATGACCAGTAGCGAGTTATTTAACCGAATATACATATATAACATTGAGAATTATTTATTCAACCAAATACACACTATTAAGAACAAATGCCCACCCATTGTAAACATTATAAATACATTTAATTTTATTCGTAACAAGAATTAACTTTGGCAACTTTTATTAAACGCAAATGAGAGTTGTTATCATTTGCTATCGCTGTTAGTATGCGCGCTCTCTGCGAATAAACAATCATATTGCGATGTATGGAGTGTAATATGCAATTCTCTCGTTCACTGAATTCTAAAAGTGTTCTTGCAACTGCGGTTAAAGTTGCTTTACTAGGTGGTGTTGTTGCATCAGCTCAAGCTGCTGACAAAGCTCAAGACGATATTGAACGCATCAGCGTTTATAACAAACATAACGCCCTGATTTTAGAATCAGGCACGGCAACTAAATCAAACATGGCGTTGATGCAAACACCTGCAGCAGTGGTTATTGTTGATAAAGACTTACTTGATTCACAAACAGCAAATACGCTGCAAGATGCGATCAGAAACGTGAGTGGTTTCGTTCAAGCTGGTAACAACTATGGCATTGGTGACAATCTTGCTATTCGTGGTTTAGGCGTAAATTATACGTACGATGGCATGTACGGCGGTGCAAGCCTTGGTAATAACTACAACCCAACTCGCTCTATGACTAACATCGAGAGTATGGAAGTTTTAAAAGGTCCTGCTACTGGTTTATATGGTATTGGTGCTGCTGGCGGTGTGGTCAACCTTATTGAGAAAAAGCCTCAATTCGAAGAAGCTTATGAGATCAGTACAAAAGTAGGCAGCTGGAATACCTACGGACTTATGTTAGATGCGACAAATGCAATTACAGATGATTTAGCATACCGTGTGGTACTTAACCACGAGCGTAGTGATGGCTACCGTGATTTACAGCAAGATCGTGATGAAGTGTACGCAAGCCTAAAGTTTGAGGCATCAAAAGATCACGCTTTATTATTTTCTGCGGCATACATTGATGATGCAGTACAGGTAGACTCTGTAGGTGACCCAGTACGTATCGTTAATTGGGATAGCATTGATGGTGAGCCAAGAAAACTTACTGGTGCAGACGTACCTAATGATCCTAAATTCATCATCAACAAAGACGGTAAAAAAGAGTACCTAGGTATTCAATTATCCGACGCACAGAGAGAGCAGTTAGCGGCATCTATTTCAACAACGGATGGTTTAAATCCAATTGACTTAGGGGATTCGAGCCTCATATCACCGCTTTCTACACCAAACGAAGGGCAAGAGCTACGCTTTAAGCTTCGTCATGACTGGCATTTGGGCGAAGAGTCAACATTGACTCAGCAAGTATTGTGGCGCCAATATGATTCTGATTTGACTCGTCAAACTGGTGCATACAACTATGTTTATTGGGACCGTTCAAATCGAACACATGGTTCAATTGTCAATGCCGATCCTCGTGCTCCTGTAGTGACTGAAGACGGTGAATTGCACCCATATTCAGCACGCCGTCAAGAATATCGTCGTGCTGTTTCAGATGAGCAAACATGGCAATACTTCGCTGACTTACAGCTTGGCTGGAGCTATGGTGATATTAGTGGTGAGCATTTAGTAAGTGTTAACTACGAAGATAGAAAGATGTCGTTTAAACAGTGGCATGCTTACGATAAAGACGGTGATAGCCGCAGTAATAATCTGCCATATATACTTGATATTAGAAATCCGGTTTGGCCAACTGGTAGCTTTATGGACTACGACCCATTTGTAAAGAGTAACTACGAAAAGTCATTAACTGCTTATGGTATTAGTGCGCAAGAAGTACTTTATTTGACAGATGCATTGACTGCTCGAGTTGGTGCTGCTTACACTGAAATTAAGCAAACATATGAAGACTTGGGAACTGATGAGGAAGTTAAAGAGCTTGATTCTAAGGACTCAGGTACGACCTACAATGTGGGTTTAAACTACCAAATTACGCCTCAGTTTTCGGCTTTCATTAATGCCTCTAAAGGCAGAACAGCTTATGGTGTGCTTTCGAAGTTAGAAGATGAAAGTGACTTTATTGATGGTACTAACATCCCTAAAAAAACCAACCAGCCAGACTCTGAATCAGAGTCATTTGATTTAGGTTTTAGATTTACAGCATTTGAAGAAGATTTACTTGGATCTGTTGTTTTCTTTGAAACAAAGCGCACTAATCTAAGGTATAGTAATACTGAATTTAATTCTGAAGTAGGTTCAACAGACTACAACGTTGATGTGCCACGTTATTTTTACGACAATAATGAAACAACCAAAGGCGTTGAAGTTGACTTAAACCTAGTACTCAATGACGCTTGGAAACTAAATCTTAACGGTACATACCAAGATGCTATCTCTGTGATGAATAGCCAAAAAGATCCTGCAGATAGAGAAGTCGATAAGAAAGGCTTACCTGAAAAAATGGCTGGTGCTTGGATCACACACATGCTACCTCAAATTATGGGAGGAGATTTAGAATTAAGTCTTGGTATGAATTATGTGAGCGAGCGTACAGTAAGTAGTGCTGGTTTTGGCTTACCAACAGCGGTTGTTGATGGCTATACACGTTGGGACATGGCGGCAGCTTATTACTTTGACAACTACCATTTCCAACTGAATATTGAAAACTTAGCGGATGAAACATACTATAGTAAAGCGATGTTCTTAGGTGGATTACCAGGTAATGAACGTAATGCTAAACTGACGTTTAACTATCAGTTCTAAATAAAACATGATGATGTAGAGGCGGCAATTTGCCGCCTTTTTTATTTCCTTTTATTCAGAGAAATTGAATTTTATGCCTGTTACTTTTAATACAGGTTTTAAGCGCACTCAACTTCAGCAAAAATCCACTTTTTCATTGTCTATTTTGTGATTCTATTGGCCTATAAGTTGCTTATAAATTGTGAGTTAAACAGACATTGCCGGATAAGGACACGCCAATGAACTTAATTGCAGCATTCAATCACAATAGAATATTTCAAAGCCAAGATAGCAAAGTGCAAAGTAGCATAGAAAAGCATGCTGAATTCGCGTCACTAATGGAAAAAACAATAAATGCCAAGCCCGAAGTCACCGAGCCTGATCTCATTATGCCGATTTCTCTCAATCGAAACTATGATGAAATATCGGACCAAGCTCATGAGTATTATCAACTTGCCCTTGAGATAGCTAAAGAACGTGTTGACCCAGAGCTAGAAGATGACAGGTTAAAAGAAATACAACTGTATCAAGAAACCACAATCGAAATTATGGACATACCCATTGAGGTCGAAATTGAACAACATGAAATCAATGAAGCGCTCTTATTTGGAAGTCTAGGTATTGATTTTTTACAGTATAAAGAAATGGGTGTACGTATTGATATGCTCAACCTCATGGAACAAGACATCAACACTTCTAAAACATTACTCACCAGTGATAAAGAAAAGCTTAAAAGCGTATTGAATGAAAGGCGAGAAGTGTTGGAGTTACAACGGGAAGAAATGCTTGCAGGCACCTATTTAGAGCAAAATACAGATCATAAAGGCGAAATTAAAAAACGCTTTGACGACATAGACTTTAAACCATAATCACAACGTCGTAGCAATTAATATGACCACTTAATAAGGATATCCATGAGCAGTATTTCAGCGTTAAAACATATGCCTTTTGAAAAGGCTCAACAACATTCAATGCGTAACCAACTGACACAGCACGCCAATTTTGCCTCTGTAATGCAAAGCGTCTTGACGGAGAAACCAAACAACAGCGTCCCTGAACACTTAATGGCATTGTCTTTAAATGTCAATTTTGATGACATCAGTGAGCAAACAAAGAGAAACTATTATGAACAAGTCTTGCCTAATGCCAGAGAGCGAGTAGATAAGAGCCAAAGTGCGAAAAACCAAAAAATTCAGCTGTTTGAAGAATCTGTTATTGAAATAAAAGATATCGCGATAAAAGTTGATATTGAGATCGACGAGGTAAATGAAGCCTTACTATTTAGCAGTCTCGGAATCGATTTTCTGAAGTATAAAGAAGCAGGTGTTCGTGCGGATATGCTCAGCCTACTAGAAAAAGACGTTTATCAATCTGAAGGTTTAACAGCATCAGAAAAGCAAGTCCTTATAGACACAATTGCAATGGAAAGAGACAAGCTAACATCATTGCAAGAAAATATATTGGCTGGTACTTACATGCCTAAAGAAAAAAATTAAAAACCGATGGAGTACAATAACGATACTGCATCAATTGAATGGAGGGCTGCCTTTTATAAATAAAATATTTGCTTTTTGGAGGCTTTTTACTGGGCAGCTTGCAATGTTAACTTTGCTTCTTTTGGTCAAGCTACCTTTGAAACTAAAAATAAGTTTCTCCTTAAGAGCTAACCTGTAATGTCATGTTTTATTTATTAATCTTTTTCAGTTTACTTTAAATAACAAACATATAACAACGTAATTGTCAGACCAACTCTAAACTTAAAGTAACGGCATAGTCATAGAGGTGTATATGATAAAAAAGCTCATATTGATCTTTTTATTGCTGGTTGGTGCTGGCTTTATGCTTTGGTTATACCAAGATGTTACAAATGAAGATCGCCACTTTGCTGTTCAAAACACAGCCAAATCTAAAAATAATTATCTACTTGATTTTAAAGGTCACATTTCTCAAGCCATAAGACCGACTGAACATTTTTCGTTCCCAATAGAAATTGGTGCAATCGGTCCTTCCGAGAGCTTATACTCTGGCCCAAATCAGTATCCCTTTTACTGCATGTCACGAGACTCAAAGTTAGGCCAACCCGAAGTGGATAATTACGAAGCGCTTGGGGTTCCGGTTTATGATAGCGATAAAGTTATCGGCTACAGTAAAGATTGCGGCGTAAAAACACGCATTGATTACTATACATTGAGCAAAAAAGGTAGCAGTTATATTGCTTCTAAGGTCACGGATGTGAAAACGGCGAAGCATACCGAATTACCATTATTTAGAGTCGAGCAAGGGACAATCAACCGCTTTATTTATACTTTAATTATGCCGATAAAAAATACGGAAGTGGATAATAGACGAGCCAAAAGTAAGTGGAATAAGCGCCTTATTTATCAGTTTAATGGTGGTTCAGGAATTGGCTTTAGGCAAGGGAGACAAAAAGCTTCTAGGGTTATGACGCGACAAGCACAGCAGTTACTTGACGGATACGCAGTCATTAGCTCTAGCGGGAATAAAACCAGTTATACCTATAATATGTTGTTAGCTGAAGATACCGCTCGGCGCGTTAAAAAACAGTTCACGAGTTTATATGGCAACCCCCTTTACACTGTTGGCGTGGGTGGTTCTGGTGGTGGGTTAGCGCAATATTTGATCGCGCAAAATAGCCATGGAATTCTCGACGGACTGATACCTCTGTATAGTTACCCAGATATGATAACGCAGACGACTTATGCGTTAGATTGTGATTTGTTAAATAACTATTTTACATTTAGGGCTGCGGATAAAAGCACATGGCGAGATTGGGAAAAGCGGCGACTTATTGAGGGGATGAATGCGATCAATGGTTTCCCTCAAAAAGGCGGGTTTTTACAGCCGATAAATCAGCTGATGTCGGGGTTTACGCCCAGTTTTCCAAAGGGAAGCAGCGAGTGCATTAATGGGTATTTTGGACTGTCAGCTTTCATCAACAACCCACAGCAAGGGTTTATCAGAGAGCACTACGCAAAACATGTTGTTGATGAAACAAAATGGAGTTATTGGCAAGATATGTCGCATGTTTTTGGTATTGATGAAAATGGGTTTGGTTTAAGTACTTGGGACAATGTAGGTGTGCAGTATGGACTTAATGCACTTAAAGCTGAAAAGATAACACTTGATGAATTCTTACATTTAAACGCACATATTGGTAGTTGGAAGCCGCAGCAACAGATGCGACAGGAGGAAATAGTTTTACCGTTTGGCCACAAGCTGCCCATTTGGCTTACATTGTGGGGGAATCACAATATTACCACACCAATTGATGAAGTTGCCCCAAGACATGTCGGCTCTATTAAAGCAATGAATCAAGCCTACAAATCTGGGCAAGTGTTTATTGGAAATATTGACCTCCCAGTGATAGATGCGAGACATTATTTAGAGAATGAACTTGATATGCACCATATGTCAGCATCATTTTATAGCCGGCTTCGTATTCAGGATGCAAAAGGGCATAGCAGAAATCATGTGATATGGGTTGCGCATAAAGATTTTGATCCGACAAAACAAGCATTTGACATGATGGATAAATGGTTGTCAAAGCTAAAATCTGAAGAAACACTGACTACAATAACTGCCAAGCCAGAATCCTTGAAAGATACATGTTTTAATAAAGACGGCAGTATTTATGGAGTAGGAGAAGGCGTTTTCGATGGACAATGGAATAATCGTAAAGAGGGTATTTGCCAAAGCCGTTTTCCAATGTTTAGCACAAGTAGAATTGAAGCCGGAGGCCATTGGGCCGGCACTATGTTTAAGTGTCCACTGATCTCCGTAAAAAAAGCCGTAGAACAAGGTATATATGGAAAAGTAAACATAGCTGAGCATCTTTCAACACTACAACGTATTTTCCCTCAAGGTGTTTGCGACTATGGTGGGAGAGATATAGGACTACCTAATGCCCATATCACAGAATATTTGGATGAGAAGTTTCGCCAACAAGGCGTTGAATTACGCATGGTGAATAAACAATCGAACTTACCTTAATTACAACTTTATAACGGTGTCTTTTTAAAGTTTAAGTTCTTTTTTCTGGTTTGTTGGTGATGTTTTATATCTTTATAACCTTTTGCTTTTATTTGTTTTTTTATTTCGGTGATAGAAAAAACAAGGTATTTTTATTTTTGTATTGCTATAAATAAAAATCCATTTTATATTCATATTGTTCCAATAAAGTGAACTAGATTTTTACCTGAACAAGGATGTTCAATTTAGCATTTATTCTTGGCCTTCATTTTTGATAATTACTTATTAAAAGTATTGTATTAAATTGTATTAAAGTGTTATTTACTATTTGAGTATAGCTTAATTACGCCTATCATAGATTGCACCATGGAACCATAGGTACAATTATGAACTTTAAAACACTCTCAGTAATTCCTTTCTCAATTCTAGCGCTGGCAGGTTGTTCAACTGAAACGACAGAGTCTAGCAGTGTGAAAACAGATGCTATTTGGGCTGACATATATGTGACCTCACAAGGTGAAGACAGCCGCGTTATTGCTGAATTGAATGTTAGCTCTCGAAATGGGAATAATATTAAATTATCGGATAATGACAAGCTGCAAGCGACGGCATCTGGCGTTACTAAAGATTTAAAAATAGACGATAGTTTATTAGATATTGATTATCGTGCAACGTTTAATGTAGCGGGTAAAGATACTGACTTTACGGTGACTTTTTCTAGGTCAGAAACGAACGACGTAATTAAAACAAACCTTACACTCCCTGCTCCTTTTAATATAATCACGCCACAAAAAAATCAGTCATTTTATAAAAAAGATACTATAGAAGTTAATTGGACTGCTGATACTGCGACTGATACTCGACTAGACGTTGTATTGACCGTTAGGTGCAAAAACAAAGAAGGAAACGAGCAAAGTATCGTCGAAAATTTTCGTGACATAGAAGATGACGGAAACTTAAAAATAGACTTATCTGCTTTAGAGGGCTTTGAGCAAGATACTCTGAATACAAAGCAGACATGTGAGGGTGAGGTATACATAGAAAGAATTAGATATAGCCCAGTCCCTGAAGCATATGTAAATGGTAGTCGTGCAAGAGCGATACAAGAGCGATACTCAGATGCTTTTGAGGTGAGGCTGTCTAGTTAATATGAATGCTGATGCCTTATTAACTGAATAGTATATATTGCCCTGTGTATGGCAGGGTAAAATGGTAGTTTTCGTTATCTAAAATGTCATAAAGCATACAGCTACCATTTTGGTCTTAGTTTATGGCTACCAATAGTTTAAATTGCTCCATTGAGATTATGTTAATTTTAATTTGATTGTATTGAAACCAGTTTAGATTGGCTACTTACTATATTTTAGTTTTTTATACTTATATTATATTGAAGCTTGCAGTGACTGTTATATATAGCTCTATTTGTTAATCTTTAGCATGCCAGATTTGGCTTGAAAGCCTATGGATAGTGGGTGATTGAAAGTCATCAGCTACTTATATGGGTACGTGTTTGACAAACAGCGAGCTTTCATACTCATGTATATTCTTACTCTTAATTTAGTTACCTTTTCGCTATACCATCAAACTCAAGTGTATTAGTTTTCCAGTCGTGATAGGTAGATGAATCATTGAAAAACTTGTAGGGGGAGGGAAGCTACATCTTTCACTATTTTTTGTGCAAATTCAGGATTTACTTCGATGTATGGAATAATGACTCCCTAGTTGTCCAAAAAGTTGCGAACTCTTAACGACTTGCTTGTCGTTGGTTTTTTTGTACATTACTGTCTGATACCGACTTATTCATAGCTCTGAGGCAGGTTATTTGTGATAAACTAAAATGTAAAATTATTACTTATCTTCCTAGTACATAAACATCTAAAACAGCAAAGTACATGCCTTAAAATAAAGTCTATTTTTAGCCGGTATAAATCTTAATTTTAGGTATTTTTTTCCCAAAAGGAAAAACATTGTCATGTTAAGCTCGACTTTTAAGCTGTGTTTAGTTATTTCCATCTAGAAAAGTAGCTACATGTCTATTGATATCGAACGTGCAAAATGTAAAAACAATGAAAAAAAGTAAATTGACCAGTCAGCTTTAATTCTCATAAGCTACTAGGCCACATTAGGGCCAGTATTTATAGCAAATAGCGTTTTTCAAACTATCCGAATAGTTTAATTTATTGCTCAATAAGTCTTGTACGATGCCATCAAAATATCAGTGATGTGTTCAGCTCTTGATGGTGTGGTTATGTAAGTAGAAAGGGATTTAACATGAATGAAAAAGTAAAACAGTTACCT
This sequence comes from Pseudoalteromonas umbrosa, assembly GCF_030125375.1. Lineage (GTDB taxonomy): Bacteria > Pseudomonadota > Gammaproteobacteria > Enterobacterales > Alteromonadaceae > Pseudoalteromonas > Pseudoalteromonas umbrosa. The sequence continues at coordinate 27,415 of NZ_JASJUU010000003.1, forward strand.
CTGCATGTGTATAAAAAAAAGTTGTTTTGGGGGACCACCATAATGCCATTTATTGGCGGGTTTTCGATTATCTTTGGTATTGCTGGTTTGTTAAGTGGAGTTAATATACTTGGTTACTTAATTTTATTTGGCATAACTTATACTATTAACTACTCAATCTATGTGAGACACAAGCCGGTAAAACTTTTTTCAACATTTGCAGAGCTGAAGTTAGCGCCACTTGGAGTTAGAGAAATCATTCAATATAGCGATATTGAAATTATAAAAATAGAGCATAACCACATTGAAATAGCTTATAAAAATCAAAATGAACCGAAAATAGCAAGTATACCGCTAGAGTTGTTTGGAAGTGCGTGCCAGCAACATTTGGTGGGTCATTTTCAAGGTCTTACAATTAAGGCTAATGAATAGTCTTAAATAGGGAGATACTGATTTTTATGCTCTATATACAATTAAATAAAACGCTTTCAGGGAGCAATCGCACTAGGTTTTAATCGTTTCCTAGTCAACTTTTTATCAATGTTGGGCTGTTAATGTAATTTTTTTAACTAGAAAACAAAGGGGTAGCTATTTAGATATAGGCTATTTCATTAAGAGCCTGCTAACAAAGTTAATGCGAAACCAATCTGCACTTTGCTTTTTATCGGCTAGGAAATATTGTCTGTATATTCGATTGTTGTCAGTAAGCTTTTTAAGGTTGACTACTTATTAATTAGATACTTATAACACGATTGTTTAATCGATATAGTAGCACTATGGTGACCGTAATGGGTAGTCACTTAGTTTTTATCAGGCAACGACCAAGATATAGCTTATTACTTATGTGACCACTAAGCGTAAATTGTTGTTCACAATGCATGACTATTTTAGGTAAACTCGCGGCTGAAATTCTGCGGAGGTAAATATGGAATTATCAGCATGGTTGAGTTTAGCACTTATTTGTACATTGGGTGCGATGTCACCAGGGCCAAGTTTGGCAGTGGTGCTCAAGCATAGTATGAACAGTGGTCCTGCTGCCGGAATATCTGCAAGTATTGCCCATGCCTTTGGTGTTGGCAGCTATGCGGCGCTTTCAGTACTTGGTCTCGCAAGTTTGATTGCACAGTTTCCGACTGTTTATACACTACTATTATATTTTGGTGCTGCATACTTGGCTTATCTTGGTTTTAAAATATTGACTTGTAAGCCGTCAGAGCTAAATGGAAGTGAAGTAATAAATAAAACGACAACAGATTGGTTATCTGCTGCGAGAGAAGGTTTCACAGTAGCGTTTGTGAACCCTAAAACTGCAATATTCTTTGTTGCACTTTTCTCTCAGTTCATTGATCCAGATGCGATGACATTTACACTCGCCTTTTTGATGTGTTTTACGGTATTTATTATAGATGCAATATGGTTTGTATTAGTGTCAGTTGCAGCATCATCAGCGACAAAGCGTTTTGACTTGGGGTCAAAGCAAGGCGTTATATCTAAAGTCTTAGGTATTGCGTTTATGTTATTAGCTTTGAGAGTGCTTTATCAGACTTTTTAAATCCCAAACCTAATTAGCGGCAGGGAAGTGCCGCAATTACTTTGTGATTCTTGAGTTTAAATAATGAGTGAGTATAAGCAGCTTTAACATCGGGTTTTCCCTTGTGTGATGATTAAACTGCAGCGCAATATAGTCTTGGTTACGTGCTATTGCTCGTTCTACATAGACATGGATATGCAAGTCGTCAGACAGCTCTAGGTATGCATGTTTTTTTGCAAAGTATTTCACATGTTCAGCACCACTTAAAGGGAATGAGGCAACACAGGCCCCTGACAATGATAGACTTTGAACTGAGCAAATAATTTTTGGATAAGTCAGAGAAAATGTAATTGATGGCGATGGATAAAAACGCCAGTTTCTCGGGTATCTACTTTTATCAACAATGTCTGGAAGCTTATTGATAAGCGTCAATAGCGTTGAAATTTTATGCTCGTATATATCATTGTGATACGCCTCTTGCCCTAATAATATACTGTCAATATATGACTTTTTTGCGAAGTATTGATTATGCGCCAAATAAAGTGCCAGTGGCTCCACTAACCATAATTGGTAAATGCGCTTTTTTAGCTGTTCTATGCTGTGCTTATGCTGCACTAAGCTGTCTTGTTCATCAAAGTGGTTTGTTTCTACTTCATGAAGTAGTTTGAGCTCTTCAGGTGTCAGTTTCATAGTAATCAACCATCCATTGCAATTAGTGATAACTAAGCAAAATGCATACCTGTACTACATAAAAAAGCGCGACACATTTGGCCGCGCTTTCACTAGGGGGATTTTATTTAACGTCGCATACTGCCGCTAAATCTAGTATGGTTATCTGTACTGTCATTGTCAGTAGAATCAAGTGGGTGTTCTAGCTTAATAACATCTACGTTCCAACCATCATCAAGTATACTTGTTGGTGTTATCACGTATGCTTCTACTTGCAAACCAGCACTTGGGGTGATTGCCGTAAGATGAATTTGACCAAGTACGACTTTCCATGTGAATGAGCGTGTTTGTCCGTCACTGACAAAGTCAGCTGTACTATCTCCTTTAAAGTCAATGTAGTGGGTGGTGTCACCATTAATCAGAGCAAAACGTTCGAAATGGATTTTAAGACCGTTAAAGTAAGGTTGATCGCTATTTGACTTGGTGCGAACGACTGCACCAACTTCTTCCATGTCTTTCCAATGAATGACGTCGGGTCCCGCTTGATACATAAAGAATGAAGCATCGTCGGTGTTAAGTTGGTTAACTTCAAAAGTGAGCGTTGCTAAACCCGTATCGTTATTATAAACGTATGAGCCATAGTTGATCCCTGGTCCATCTGAGTTTGCGGGGTCATACTCTGCTTCAAAAAACTTATTATCTGGTAAAAATACTGACACCCATACTCGATCGGTTGTGAGAGGGTATTCTACAAAACCGCCTACTCGAGGGTCATTGTCATCCAGCAAGCGTTCAAAGGTGATAGGGGATTCGCCCTCAACCTCTAGTGTCATTGTATTTCCATTTACGGTTGCTTTGTGTGCCAAGTTATCATCAAATCCGTATACGCCATTGGTATCTACTACTTTACTGACAAACAAGTCACCAGTTGCTTCATCCCAGTTAACGTATCCAATTTCCAAACCAGCAAAGCCTTGTGGGTCATTGTCGGTTTTGAGCTCCATGTGCACCCAAGTGTCATCTCTAATAATGATGACAAAGTTAGGTGAGCTAGGTTGATACCAAGCACCATTGATTGCATATTGCATTGAGGCTGGGAGTGTATATATATTTCTAGAAGCGACGTTATTGTCAAAATAAAGGTTTCTGACTTCGCCTAAATCACAGTTTGTGCCTTGCACATATGCACACACTTTAAGGTAATCTCTATCGAAACTTTGAATCTCTGTAATACCAACGGAGCCCATTTGATCTATTATGAGTTTTCCGTCTGAGATAGAGTAGTCAGCCGTATCCATGTTATTGGTCGTTACAGTCCTTTTTATAATGCCATCTTCATTTGTTTGAGTGGTAAAATGATTGGTTTGAACCTGCATGTCTTGTACGAAGTACATATAACGATTGTTTAACCAAACATACTCAAACTTATCTAGCGTTGAACTAGATTTCACAAATTTTGTAAGTGTGGAGAACTTAGATTCAGCACCATTTAGAATAGGGTAACTTTGCCGTGCGTACCAAGTGTCACCGCTGCGACGGATCATTTCTATTTTCTGATGATTATTGAGACGACACATGTCAGGTGATGTGTTTTCTGGACATTGGCGTACGATAGTATAATTAGTTAGTGTACCGTAGCGATAGTCCATAATATCGAGTGTGCGTCCAGAAAATTGCCAAGTCTGACTTGTCTTTGAAAGGAAGCTGTAAGTGGTCCCGTTGATATAGTTATCAACAAAATAGTTCTGAGAGAGGTCTTCTCCAAGATAGCTATTCAAGCGGCCCAAAACATCGCTACTTTCCAGTGTAATTGATTGCTCCGGCATGAGTAATCCAGCTCGTCTTCGATATTCTCCATCACCAGTAATATCAGTGGTAGCCCAGAATTGATGCCCCGCATCAATATTTTTAGTGAGCCAGTATGTGAGTGTCTGAGCTGACAGGCTGTCGGTTGCGCTCAGTGTAATTTTTAAAACGTTTTCATCCAGTGACCAAGTGAAGCTGCGAGTTGTGCTTTCTAAAGTCTGGGCACTACCACTACCATCTTGATTAAAAGTTACTTTACTCGCAAATTTATCGCTGGAATTATTAAATAGCTCACTGATATACCAGACGCCACTAAAGTTGGTTGCAGTTGGCGTGATTGTTTTTGCTTTGTCGATCATGGAGCGTTCATAGGACATTTCAACATTACTGTTGATTAGCGTTTCATTGCCATCAAGATCAGCTGTGTACTCATCTCCCATAAATTCAATACTGATGGCTTTAGCGGAGGTATTTTCATCATAAATCGTGAACGCGCCGCTTTTGAATTTGTAATAGCAAGCAAAATAGGTGTTTTCTGAATTTTTACAAGAATAGATTTTACTTCGTATGCCTTCACCAAAAGTAAGCGTGACTTTTCCTTTGTCATCTTGTGACCAAGTCATGTTACCACTTGTATAATCTGCAAATGTTCCAGTATTGTCTTGATTAAATGTCGCTTCAAAAAATAAAGAAGAGAAATATTTAGGTGAGCCTATTAAAAAGCTACCAATAAGGTCCGATTGGCCGCTATCTACTAAGTCACTATCCTCTTTAATGCTATTTTTAGTACTCGCTATGAGGGATGGATTTTTGTCATTAATGGTATCGGTGAGCTCGGTCACTGCTGTAGGTGTTGATACCAACTCAAATGTTGAATTAACCCCTTCAGGCAAACTAAAGGCATTATCTCCTTCACCATCGACTACAATCTTAATCAAAGCCGCAAGCGTAAGTTTTTCGTCGGCATCAATACCTACAAGGGCATTGTTTAGTGATGTTTCGCTTTGCGGAGTGCCCGCTTCTCGAGTGATCAATGCATATTCAGAAGTCGTCACATTGGTGATGTTAACGCCAAAGTTGTCGTCTTTGTTTAGGACACCATCGTCGCCAGCCTGTACTTCGATTGATGAAAAGCTCGGTAGCTGTGAGTAAAACTCTACCTCAGATTGAGCGCTTCCGCCTTTTGCTCTGATCCTAACCAAGTCGTCTACCATGGATTCATCCACATCAAGCTGATAGTTATAGGTTCCAGTCTCATCAGCGGATAACTCAAAACTCTGATCGCCAACAAATATAGTGAGGGCAGCATTGGGGATTGGCTCGTCAGTGACTAACCCAGTGATGGTTACGGACTTTACTATTCTAGTGACGTTTAGGTTAAAGTCTGCACTTGTGGTTGCACCGTCATCATCCGCCACTGTAACTCGCAGTGTCATTGTTGAGTCTTCTGAAATATCCGGCGTGATAAATGTCACTGTATTGGTTGCGGAATTTGATAGCGTCGTCGAGGGACCGGCAACGATTTGCCATGAAAATGAATCAACAGTGCCATCGCTATCAGTTGCTTGCGCCGTGAGGGAGATTTCTTGCTTTTCTTGAATAGAGTTTTCACCACTAATAGTAACCGAGGGCGCGGCGTTTTGTGGCGTGCTAGGAGTTGATGGTGTAGAAGGCGTTGATGGTGAGCCACTATCAGAACCTCCTCCTCCACAGCCAGCAATACTAACACCTAGCACCCAAGTTAGTATGAGGTGCATCCTTTTACGTGAATAAAACATGGTTTTTTCCTCCGCAACACACGATACAAACTGTGCAGGTTTTGAGAATATTTATTGGGTTCAATAAGCATAGTCAACGTGCGGAATTCTTACAGGTTATTTAGTGAACTTGAGCTAAAAAGTATACTGTTTGCGGACAGGGGTATTGAATCATTTTACAAGCACGCGGAGTAAGCGTTCATTAGCATTGCAAACTTTTATAGTGATGTGATTGTAATTGACTTTAAGAACTGATTTGATTAGTTTTAAATTCAATATGTTATGTTATAAATAGCGATAAGCTATTTGATAAATATAAGAAATAAAAACAGGAACTTTGATGTTGTACCCAGAGCCAATAAAACCCGGCAACAGAATTGCCATTACTGCTTTTTCTTCAGGTGTACCCAAAGCATGCCATACTCGATTAGACATTGTGTTAAATGATTTATCTAAACGCGGGTTCCACGTAGTAGAGGGGCAATGTTTGCGTGACAATCAACTACATGTGAGTGCATCTACTGAGCTGCGCGTGGCGGAACTTATGGCGTTTTTACTTGATGACAGTATTGATGTGATTATGGCTCCGTGGGGTGGTGAAGTGGCGATGGAACTATTACCGCATCTGGATTGGCAGCAATTGGAAAAAGCTAAGCCGAAATGGTTAATGGGGTTTTCTGATATTAGTACGGTTTTGAGTGCTATCAGCTCTAAGCTTGGCTGGGCAACTTGCCACTGTACGAACTTGATGCAGTTAGCTTTGAATCAGACTGATGATTTAACTGCAAATGTATTTACCCATTTGGCAACCTCAATAGGTTCAGAGTTTAAGCAGAACGCCGCAACACATTATGAGCCACAGTATGCGGATTATAGTCAAGAACCTAACGCCGTATTTCATTTAACAGAGCCAAGTTGTTGGAAAGTACTTAATACAAATCGCTTTAACGTTTCTGCTCTTGAGTTTTCAGGACGTTTAGTGGGCGGGTGTTTAGATACACATATGGTACTGTATGGCACAGACTATTTTGCACCCTATAACCGGTTGATAAATGAATTTGAGCCGGCGATTTATTACTTCGAAAATGGCGAGCTAACTGCAACACAGTATTTTCGTGCATTGCAAAGTTTAAAGCTCAAAGGTGCATTCAAACATGCCACTGGCATTTTAATCGGGCGTAATATTGCAGCAGAGGGTAAGCGGGGTGACGGCTATGATGACCTTATGGCGTTAAACCAAGCGCTAGGAGATCTTGAAATACCGGTTTTATATGATGTCGATATTAGCCATCAAGCACCTAATTTGACTATTATTAACGGCGCAATGGCCAATGTTAAGCTCATTAAAGGCATGGGCGAGATAACTCAAAAGCTCATTTAATCATCATATTTAAAGAGTATAGATAAAAATATATTAGCGATTTTTTTAGTCTTAATGCGCATATTGTTTATATGTCTCAAATGTGCGCTTTTTACCTCATGCCTTTTTAATTTGTCATTTTAAAAAGATAAAATAACAAAAATTTTTATTTTGAGGTTTTGGATGACCTATTCAAAAAAAATACTGGCTGTTATTTTATCACTATTTATTTCTTTTAATACTTTAGCGCAAGAAAGCGAGCAAAGTGTTGTGCTATTTTCTCTTGATGGTTTTCGTTGGGATTATATTGAAAAGCACGATGCAAAAAACATTGCGATGATAGCTAAAAATGGCGTACGGGCAAGTCATATGCGTCCCGTTTATCCGACGAAAACATTTCCCAATCATATTTCAATCGTCACCGGTTTATTGCCGTCAAATCACGGTATTATAGACAATTACTTTTGTGATAAGCGTCGTCAAGAATGTTACAAAATGGGCCAAGGTACCAAAGACAGTACTTGGCTCAGTGGGATACCGCTTTGGAACTTAGCTGAGATGCAGGGGGTCAAAGCAGCAACCTATTTTTGGCCAGAGTCTGGGGCGCGTTTTAATGGCAGAACACCCAGTTATTATATGCGTTACGCAAAAAAAGGCAGCTATCAAAAGCGCATAGACCAAATTATCGAATGGTTAAAGCTTGAAAAGTCACAAAGGCCAAGGTTTGTGGCTGGGTACTTTTCACTGGTTGATGATATGGGACATGATTTTGGCCCTGATGCAGCAGAAACTTATCAAGCTGTACAAGAGGTAGATAAGCTAATAGGGCAGTTGTGGAGTAGGCTTAAATCTGAGGTGGATCATGACGTAAATCTGGTGCTGGTATCTGATCATGGTATGGTGTCTGTTGACCCCGAAAAAACCATTATTTTAGAAAAGCTTGGATTCGATTTAGAACAATTTGACGTTAAAAATGGCGGCACTCGTACACACTTATACAAAAAACCAAATTCTGAAGTAGATATTGCGGGCTTAAAGTTGTCGTTGAGTGAGCAAAGTAAAGAGCGTTTTGAAGTGCTAAATAATACGGTTTTGGCGTCAAGGGGCGTCAAAATTGATGATACAACGGCAGACATCATCATTGAAGCATTTCCACCGTATGCATTTGGTACCCATGAGAAAATCGATTACGTTGGTGCGCACGGATACCCTTACTCAAAAGATTTGGCCGCGACCTTTGTTGCAATAGGACCTGCGTTTAAAAAAGGGGTTAAACTTCCAGAAGTCAATAATTTAGATATTTACCCCACCGTTGCCAGTATTTTAGGATTGAAATTGATGTCCAAGGTGGATGGAGATGGAAAGACATTAGTGTCAGCACTGAAATAAGCTTTTTATCAACCGTAAACGTATATAACACGTCGATAATTTATATGCGTGTAGCGGGTTTTTGTAACATGAGTATTACACTCTAAAACCATAATTAGATTATCGTCCGTTAGATTAGTGAGTTTGTCGCAATTTGCGCGTTGGACAAACTTATTCAGTGTATCTTGTTTAAAAACAATTATCATTTGAGGTGTAAAAATGCGTTGTATGCCTGCGTTTGTATCCGTTGTTGCTATGTCCGTATTTGCGGCGTGGTCAGCACCAACTTGGAGCGCGCCAGTAGAAGTCGCGGTTTTTCAAGCCAAGGATCTTCAATATAAAAATAAATTAGCGTTGAGTGGTACTGTTGAGGCATCCCAAAATGCAACCCTTGCTAGCCTAGAAGCAGGCGTAGTAAATGAATTAATGGTGGAAGTGGGTGATGTAGTTAAACGTGGTCAGGCGTTACTGCGACTTGACCCAACTTTAGCGAAACTCGAGTTGGAACAAAGTGAAGCGTCTGTGTCGGCTGCACATGTTGCATTATTGGAGGCAAAACGACAGCTAGAAGAAGTTGAATCGCTGTCTAAAAAACAGTTTGTTGCGCCAACCTTATTGGCTGAGCGACGTGCTAGTGTGGCTGCCGCCAAAGCTGAGCTTGCAAAAACGAAAGCAAACTTGGCTGTTAACAAAGAGACATTGAGAAGACAAACGCTGTTCGCGCCATTCGAGGGCGTAGTGATGAAGCGTAATGTGGATTTAGGTGAGTGGGTAACCACTCAGACACATACTTTTACCTTAGTATCCGCAGAGGATTTAAGGCTTAACGTCGCTGTGCCGCAAGAGTACATCAGCGCCTTTTCAAACAATCAAATTCAATCGCTTAATATTATCCCCGACCACGATCAAAGTAAGCTGGTTAAAGGTCAAGTTCAGGCGGTTGTCCCTGTGATTAATGCTGGGACCCGTAGCTTTGTGGTACATATAGCTGTGCCACCACAAGCTGGGTTTGTCGCAGGTATGTCTGCGCAAGCTGAATTTGAATTACCTAATACCGGCACTCAGGCTGTTTGGGTGCCAAAGTCGGCCCTTAAATATCATCCAGATGGTGCACTGAGTGTATTTGTTGATAAACAAGGTCGGGCGCAAAGGCATACGGTAAGAATATTAGAGCAACGTGGTGAGCAAGTGCTGATCTCTGTCGTATCAGGAAACAGCAGTGTATTAACCTCACCCATTATTACAACAGCTGTGCAGCTGCTTAAAAATGGCAGTGAAATTTCTGTGAATAAGGGTTAGTCGATATGATTGAAAGCGCCGTAAAGCGTGGCACATTGGTTGCCGTCATCTCTTTAATCATATGTATTCTGGGTTTGGTAACCGCGCTTAAAATTCCTGTACAGATGATCCCTGATCTAGAAGTTCGAACCATTACAGTTCAGACTGGTTGGCCAGGTGCTACACCTCAAGATGTTGAAAAAGAAATCCTTGTAGAGCAGGAGAGATACTTAAGAAGCCTGTCTAACTTAAAGCGTATGGTGTCTTATTCGCAAATGGGCTCGGCAAGAATACAGCTTGAATTTCCATTTGGTGTTGATGTTAACGATGCGCTAATTAGAGTCAATAATGCTTTGAGCCAGGTACCTGGCTATCCCGAAAACGTAGATCAACCACGACTTTATTCTAGCTCGTTCTCTTCTAACGCATTCATGCATTTTGTACTCAAACCACAGACAGGTAACCCACTTGATCTTGACGTAGATATGTTGCGTGATTTTGCAGAAGACTTCGTCAGACCTAGAATGGAAAGTGTGCAAGGCGTCTCTGAAGTGGGCGTGGGAGGCGGCGCTGCAAGACAGATCCAGATTAATGTTGATCCAAGCAGGTTAGCACAGCGTGGCTTGAGTGTGACTGATTTAAGAAGCGCAATTCGAGCGCGCAACCGCGATGCTTCAGCGGGCGATATTGAAAGCGGCCCGAGCCGATATTTGTTGCGTATGGTGGGTCGTTTTGAGCAGCTCAATGAACTTGAAGATTTAATCATCTCAGAGCAAGGAGGGATCACCACTAAGCTTAAAGATGTGGCGGTTATTTCACTCGATCACTTTGAACTTCGTGGCATTTCCTATTCTGACGGTGAGCGTACGCTTAGGTTATCTGTACGTCGTGAAAGCGGCTCAAATGTGATTGATATCAAACAACAGATGTTACCTGTGATTGAGCAAATTAATCAGGAGCTGTTGGCGCAAAATGGTCTAGAACTTATCTTGATGAGTGACGATGTTCAATACGTTGAAAGCTCACTTAAAAATGTATGGACTAACCTAGCTTTGGGTGCATTGCTTGCGACCTTGGTGATGTTTTTATTCCTGCGTTCAGGGCGGGCTACTTTGGTCGGTGTGATTGGTATTCCTATCTGTACTGTTGCAGCATTTCTTGGTTTAACCTTGTTCGATCGTACTATCAATGTGATCTCATTGGCAGGTGTGGCATTTGCAATTGGCATGACGGTAGATAACACCATTGTGGTACTCGAAGCCATAGTACAAGCGAATAAACGAGGTACTAGTAAGTTACATGCGGCCATTAAAGGGGTTAAAGAAGTTTGGCCTGCGGTACTGGCCTCCACTGCGACTACTGTACTGGTGTTTGCACCGATTTTATTTGTGGAGCAAGAAGCTGGGCAGCTTTACTCAGATATTGCCATAGCGGTGTCTTCAGCGATTATCGCTTCAATGTTAGTGGCTATTTTCATTGTTCCGACGACACTTGCTAACTTACCTAATCGTAAAGAGGAAATGAAAACGGTTACCTTATCAAAGCGCTGGTTGGCTTTGGTGTCGTTTTGTGTTGCATCTAAAGCGCGCGCGACCGGTATTACCGTTGGCTTCGTTGTTATCATTTTAGGTGCGGCTTATGCCTTGATGCCAGCAGCTGAATATTTGCCGGAAGGTGAAGAGCCAAAAGCGTTTTCTATGATGATTGCGCCGCCTAGCTACAACCTATCTGAAATGAAAGAGATAGGTGATGAGTTGAGAGTGTATTTTAACGGTCATATCAACGCGCCGAGTGACGCATTTGATAACGGCGAAACGGACATGCCGCCATTGGCATATTACTCTATGTCTGTGTCAATTGGCCGTATATGGTTTTTAAGTGCACCTACCGACCCTGACAATATCCAAGCGATGATGGATGCTATTACAGCTAAGTTTAGAAGCTATGACAATATGCGTGCGTTCTCGGCAAGAGGCTCGATTATCTCTAGTAATGATGGTGGTACACGAGCAGTTGCGGTAGATATCGCGGGCAGTAATTTGACCGACTTATACCGTGCAGCCGAAGCTGTTTACGAGCAGGCTCAAGTTACGTTTGATAACCCTCAAATTAACTCAGATCCACGGGCACTAAGCTTGGATCAGCCTTTGATTGAGATTAAACCGAAATGGCAAAGACTGGCTGAGCTTGGTATAAGCCCCAATGAATTTGGCTACACGATTTCATCACTCAGTGATGGTGCTTATGTTGATGAGTTTATTTTGAATGATGACAAAATAGATATGTTTATCTTTAGCCATCAAAAAGAGCAGCAGACCATTGAGCAATTAGCGACGTCCCCAATTGTGACACCATCGGGTGATGTACTGCCTTTAAGCGCGTTAGCTGATTTGGTTGAGAGTAAAAACAGTGATAGTTTGCGTCGAGTAGACGGCAAAAGAACCGTGACTGTTTATATTATTCCGCCAAGAGATGTGGCATTGGAAACCGCTGAAGAAATAGTCCGTACCGAGTTACTGCCTGCGTTATGGCAGCAAGGCAAAATTGCCCAGGGGACTAAGCTGTCTATCAGTGGTGCAGCGGATCAGCTAGAAGCAACTCAAGCATCGCTATCGAGTAACTTTGTTGTTGCACTGGTACTGAGCTACTTACTGCTGGTGGCTATTTTCACACACTGGCGCTACCCGTTGTTTATTCTGGCAACCGTGCCGCTAGGCATGGCTGGCGGCTTACTAGGTTTGATCTCGGTTAACGGCGTCAATGCGCTATTAGCTAACTTTGGTATGACGCCATTCCATCAACCTTTTGACATGATCACTATGTTGGGTTTCTTGATTTTATTAGGTACGGTGGTAAACAACCCAATCTTAATTGTTGATCAAACCCGTAAGTTGATTGTTGACCAAGGGATGGAGGTTGTCACGGCAGTTAAACAAGCCGTAGCGACGCGATTAAAGCCAATTTTGATGTCGACAGCGACCACATTATTTGGTCTTGCACCACTGGTCTTTATTCCAGGTGATGGCACAGAGTTATACCGCGGTGTAGGTATCATTGTACTGTGCGGTATTGTGTTCTCGATGTTGCTTAGTTTAACTTTCTTACCAGCTCTGTTGGTCAGTGTGCTAAGTAATAAGCGAGTAAGGTAGTGATACAAAAAGGAGCTTCGGCTCCTTTTTTAATGAGAGTACAATCCCCTAGTCTTGCTAAGTATTTCCATCATTGGCCTCAGATTGCTTTACTGCTTCAAGATAGCGACTTTCAATAAATTTGTTTTCTTTGGTTAGGTGCTTAATTTTTTGCTTGGCTTGTTGTAATTCAGCTTCGAGTGCTTTGGAATTTGTGTCACCCGACGGCTCTGGCAAATCTACTGATAGCTGATCAATAAGCTGGTTTTGTTCAGCTATTTGTCGTTCATATTGTTGTACCAAGGCTTGAATTTCTTGCTCATTCGGAGTTTGTTCACTGACTTGTGCTGAATTCACCTGCGTTTTTAATTGTTCGATTTCCTTTTGTAAATCGGTGTTTTCTTGTTTGAGGCTCCCCACCGATTGAAATTGATCTTCTAACTTTGTTTTTGCATATTTGAGCTTTTTACCACTGATATCCAAATCTCCTTTGAGTCGTTTAATCAGCTTTTGAGAACGCGATAATTTTTTATTGAGTTCATTGATTGATGCCTGCTCTTCTTTGGTGATGTGGTCTGCAGTTGAGGCACGGATCTGGGCTAGCTGGTTTTCAAGGTTAGCTTGCACATGAAGAAGTTCAGTGATGGTTTGTTCATGTTGGTTATTAAATTGTGTTGCCCGCTCTACCGAGTCTTTACATAAAGCGACTACTTCATTTGACTCGGGGCTGTTTGCTTGATTCCCCATGAATACGCCTGCGAATTTTCTAAACTCTCTTAATATCATTAACAGAATATAAAACCATGCCGCTAAAATAAGCAGGCCGAAATTTAAGGCAATATATTGGTAAACTTCTATCGGCAGCATGTCGGCTTTTCATCGCATCATTGATTATCAATAGGATAAGTTTAGTTTTACTGCAAAATTCTGCCTATACTGAATATGAAAATTTAATATTGAGGTAAAAGTGAAAGTTCTGATAGTGGATGATAGCCATGCAACATGTGAAATTATCAGGCGTGCACTTCAACAGTTTACGTATCGCAAGTTATTTATTTCTTGTTCCAATAGTGTTGATGATGCACTTGAGCGCATAGAGTTATGGCAACCTCAGATAATATTAACAGATTGGCATATGCCTGATAAAACGGGCATTGAGTTGCTACAGGTGGTTGGCACAACACATCCTGAGATCCCTGTTGGTATGGTATCTACAGTAGATGAAGAAGAGCAAATCAATTACGCTAAGTCTATGGGCTGTGCCTTCTTTTTATCTAAGCCCTTCGCTGACAGCGACCTTAGAAAAGCTATCATGCCGTTGGTCAAAGATTTAGAAACCAAAGAATTGATGGTAGAACAAGAGGTGCCAATAAAAGAGGGATTGGCACTACCAAAAACAGATTTCTTAGAGCGTTTAATGCAAAAGAATATCAGTGAGTCGCTTACCCTCAAACCTATCCGCGCTCAATCATTGGATGAAAGTAAATTACCCTGTGTTATGGTGGTCTATGCAGAGCGAGGGAGTCAAAAGGTTCGCGTTATCTGTGTATTGGATGTATACGCGACTTGTGTATTAGCCAGTAGCATAGAAGTGATCCCTGAAGATGAGGCGCAAAGAGCCATTCATATGAATCAGATAAATGCGCATATTATGAAAGCCTGCAAAGAGGCGCTTGGTAAAACAGCGTACGCATTTTTAGATAATCAAAGTAAAATGAGTTTGTTTGTCAGAAGCTGTAAATGTGTTTATACCCATCATCCAAAACTAGAGTTACTTTATAAATACCCCCTCGATAGCCGAATTGACTTAAGTTGTGAGAGAGAAGGAATGGCACAAGGCAAAATGCTTATTGTCGGCGTTTAGCTTACCTTAAGTTATAAAGGTTAGGCATTCTCAGCACTTGCCACTGACGCTTTTCTATACTTCGCAGGCGTGGTGTCGGTGAATTTTTTAAAAGCAATATAAAAAGTAGACTGGTTATTATACCCACATAGCGCTGATACTTGCTTTAGGCTCATTTTTTTGTGTTCAGTTAGTAAGTTTTTTGCCAGCTCTATCCTGTGATGATTGATGTATGAGGTAAATGAGACACCTAAGTTATCGTTCAAGATTTGTGATAGGTGCGGTACGGATATATTAAGCTTATCAGCCACTTGAGATAGTGACAGATTAGGGTATTTATATAGCTCATCATCAATCATGAGTTTTTCTAAAGCTTTTAATACAGGACTCGCCTTTACTTGAGAAATCTTTTTACTGGCATATTTTGTGGGCTTGGTGTTATGAAGTTTAGAAATAAGTAAGGTAAGACTTAAATATAATGGCAGCAGAAAACACAAGATGCCTATGGTATATGAGGTATAACTTGTAAATACATCAGCGAGCCAAAGGCCAATAGATGTGCACAAGATAACAATTGGAAATTGTGTACTCCTCGTTTTAAATAGCTCAAGGTCATTATTTATGATAGTAGGGTATATGGATATCAATGAGGCTATTAAATAGGCAAACCAGCAATAAATAATAACAGTCGATATGTGTATATTCCAAAGAGCTGAATAATGCTCATACGGCCACAGTACGCCGACTATGATAGCGAGGCTTGTGGGTGGTATTAAATGCGCTTTCCAATTAAGGTTTTTAGCTGTTTTTTGCTTAAAAGATTGTTTTATATATAGTAATAATATAGGTCCAGATAGAAAATTTGCCGTTAACCCCATCTGTAAATAGGTTTTGCTTGCTTCGGGGTAAAAGAAAAAACATATAGACTTACTTATCCTTATGAATATCATAAAAATAAAAAGAGATAACAGTTTGTGGGCGCGATTGGAAGATTTATTAATAAAAAAATAGATACTCAAAACTAGCGCATTCAATGCACCTGCGACACTTATAAAAAGCCAAAAATAAGTTGAATCTAAAACCATGAGACTCTCTACTACATATTTGCTTTTATTTTATGAGCAGGTGCTGGAGGTTTTCAATTGCAAAACTTGCATAAGAGCAGGGGTTGATTTTGCTATTTTAGGTGTTCAAATATTTATAGCTTCCCCATTTAGGATAATATAAAAGTAAATTAAGTAAGGTAAGGGGTTTCTAATTGACTAATTTATAAGAGGATGCGATGTAAATCATTATTAATTTACATCGTAAAATTTAACTTTAGAAAATTTATATCGTAACTTTTCTTGCTCTAAATTGACGACCCTTCATTTTCCCTTCTGAAATAATCTTCAAGGCTTTATTGGCCACCTTTCGCTCAATAGCCACATAAGAGGTAATCGCTGTAACTTTTATCTTACCAATCTGCGAACCTTGGATTGATTTATCTGAGGTCAGTGCGCCTAAGATATCACCTGGGCGCAACTTGGATTTTTTACCGCCATCAATCTGTAGCGTCACCATAGGGGCTCTGGCTATTTGGTTACTGAACACATCGTCATTGGGCAGTGGAGTTGGTTCAATGGTTTGCCCAAGATAGTCTTCTAGTGCATTGACTTTATGAGACTCTTTATAGCTCATAACGGAGCATGCTACGCCAGTATTACCAGCGCGACCAGTACGGCCAACACGGTGTACGTGCACTTCAGGATCATGTGCTATGTGATAGTTTAAAACCATATCAACATGGTCAACATCAATGCCTCTAGCTGCAACATCTGTTGCGACTAAAATCGTTAGACTTTTATTGGCAAATCGAACAAGAGTTCGGTCTCGGTCTTTTTGGTCTAAATCGCCATGCAGTGCCGCGCTATCAAAACCCAGTTGCTTGAGGTTATCACATACAGATTGACATTCAGCTTTGGTATTACAAAACACAACCGCCGATGCGGGTTGAAACTTTAACAGTAGTTTTTCTGTTGCAATAAGCCTTGCTTCGTTGTCAGGCACTTCATAGAAAAATTGTTCAATTGAGCTATGGTCGTGAGTTGCTTCAACGGTAACTTTTTCCGCATTGTTCATAATATGCGTTGCAAGTTGCTCAATGCGTGGTGGATAGGTCGCGCTAAATAATAGGTTTTGTCTATTGCTTGGGCAATGATCAAGAATGCATTGAATTGCGTCTTCAAAACCCATCTCTAGCATTCTATCTGCTTCATCCAATACAAATGTATTCACTTCATCCAGTGATAGGCGGCCTTTACGTAAATGTTCTGCTATGCGTCCTGGTGTACCAACCACGATATGAGCACCGTGTTCCAAAGAACCAATTTGAGGCCCCATAGGTGCGCCACCACATAATGCTAAAACCTTGATATTGTGAATCGCCCTTGCAAGCTTGCGTATTTCAACGGCAACCTGATCTGCCAACTCTCTGGTTGGGCAAACGACCAGAGCTTGTACGCGAAAGCGTTTAACATTGAGGTTATGTAATAGGCCTAAAGAAAATGCAGCTGTTTTACCCGAGCCTGTTTTACCCTGACCAATTAGGTCTTTACCAGCTAAAATTTTGGGCAGTGTTTGGGCTTGTATGTCTGTCATGGCTGTGTAGCCAAGAGAGTTAAGGTTATCTAATAGGGCGTTTGAAAGTGGCAAACTAGTAAAAAGCGACTGAGACAAAGCAGGAATCATCTATTGTGGAATAAAAGCGAATTATAACACGTGCACTTGACTGTGAGTATCTTTAGCGGAGTTGGCAGGTTTAATTTGTTCTTTTCACGCTTATTTGACTGGGTTGGTTTACTCGCCGAGCCATATTGCAATGCCATATGTTGGCTCATAGAGCGACTGAATGGACTTATTTTGACAAGCCTTTTCGGTCGCCCAATAAACTAGTTTAGGACGCCAACCTGCTGTTAATACTTGCTATGAAGTTGGTTGGGTCGTCTACCCCAATAAACAGGCTTTTAATGGTTCCTTTAGGCTTATTGAGTATTATTTCTATATTAGGTACACCTGAATAGTTAAAGCGCTTAAGATTTTTTCCGCGAGTGATAGGTTGATGGTTCTTCTTAATGTCCAAGATGTTATTAAGTGGTATGACAATTGGATTATATAAACCATACCTAACTATCAAAGTATCTTCAGTCAAAGAGATTGGCCTTTTCGCTATGGCCCGATACTCAGCGATAAAGAACACTAAACTGAAGATAGTCAGTAAGCTAACAATATTTGCAGCCATTGGAGACCAAATAAAGTGCAGTAGTAAGTGCACAATGGGAATTTCAATTGCAATTAAAATAATAAACCCTAGCAAGTTACTGTGAGTTCCATCTTTTTGATGATAACTAAAGTGAGCATTGCCTTGATAGGTTTTTGAGTGAATCCGTTTTGGCACGAGTGCAAATGTCCACATACGTATTTCAAAGCATAAAAATTGCGCAAATTTCCCAGTGCCAAGATAACGCGAGACGGACTGCTCTATTGATAGATCAGGGTCTTGCCCTTTTTTTAGTGCGATGTTTATCGCCCAGTAAACACTAAATACCGCAGCAAGCTCAAAAAGCAGAACAATGGCGAGCACCAAATATCGACTTTGTTCTAAATATGACCACAGTACTTTATGTTCATCTGGAATAATGTAGCTACCAATTAGTACTGCTAAGCAAATTAATATAAGGGCTTTGAGAAGTGCCTCTTTTTTATCTTTTACACATATAAAACAAATAACTGGTATCGCAATCAACACATCAATGAGAAATAACCACTCCCATTTTTCTTTGCCATAATCATTCCACAGGTTTTGAGTGTTGAAGTAGAAGAACCATAAGGAGGACATGGCTGTTAAAAAAATGAAGGGCAATTTTGAGCTGTTTGATAATTTCATCATTACATTCGATAAGGCTATTTTTATAATTCTTTTTAAGGAGAGTCTATCAGTACCTTTTATATAAACAAAATATAAAATAAAAGTAAGGGTTCTAACTTCTCAAATGACGTGAATATTTTAGTAATACATAGTTATGAATTCACTTGGGTTGCATCATCCCATTTATTAGTATTAATAATTTAATTTTTTAGAACGGTTTGATTTTCTAGGTTAATACCTCATGAAAAAACTTCAATTAAAAGCTGTTTTATATAGGTAAAAGGTATTGAAATGATCATTAAATGGACAGATAATGCTGCTGCTCTTTAGTCTTACTATTTAAAACAGACTTACGAGTATAGGACGAACATTAAAAGGAAGATAAATGAAAAACTTACTGATCATAATATTTACCACATTTATTCTAGCAGCTTGCAGCAGTACACAAAGCGGAAAAGATTTTGACATGGAAGTGGTTAAATCGTTTAAAAAAGGTGAAACGACTCAAGAAGATGTAAGAAAAGCCATAGGTGATCCAAGTGGCATGGACGACTTGGTTGATGGTGAAACTGCGTGGCAATATTATTTTCATGAAAATAAAAGCAGTGGATTAAACTATGTTCCAGTTGCTGGCGCTTATGCTGGTGGTTCAAAGGGCACTAGCAAGCATGTAACTATCCGCTTTGGTAAAGATGGTATTATGAGTGGCATGTCATTTAGAGAGATTGAAAGCGGCTCTTCTCGTTTCTAATCTGATTGATAGTCAATGTTTACGCCATTTGGTAGCTAGCGTTCCAAATGGCGTTTTTTCTATAAAAACCATCAGTTTAAATTGAGTGCTTGTTCATTAATGAGTAATGAAACCCGTAAATAGTTTAATGTACGTAAGTGTTCTTAACTGCTAGATTTGTATTTAATGAGTGGTTGCTACTCAATCAATCTATCAGAAAGTGTTTTTCCCTTTATTTCAAAAAATTTATTAATATTTAATTTTTATCTATCTGAATCTTGGTTGGTATTAACGGCTTCAAAATTGTTGGTTTAATTTTTTACTTTCTTCAGTCAAAGTGTTGTTGAGTTGGATTCTATAAAAATGAGCTGTTAGATTAGTTTTTAGGTCTGCTTATTTATAAAAACTATTGTTGAATTTAAACAAAGAGATAACAAAGGAGTACTTGCAAAGTGGAAGCGTCACAAATCAATGAATTTATGACGCGTGAATATTTTATCAGGCTACAGCTTCATCTTTACTTAAGCCTTTAGGGTTTGGACCATATTGGTTTTCACCTTCGTCACCTTCTAATACTGCAAATACTAACAGTGCGAGTGCACCAATCACCGGCACAAATGCTATTAGCAGCCACCAGCCAGAACGTCCTGTGTCATGTAAACGCCTAATGCTAAGAGCAATGCTTGGTACAAGAATAACTAATGCATAAATGATACTTAAGAATGATGTACCAAATAGTCCATCAAAAAAGCCAAATATAAAAGAGGCAATAAAGTTAAATAAAAAGAACATCCAATATTCTTTTCTTCTCGATCTTCCTTCAAATACCGCGTAGTTTTTTAAGACGGATATATACCATTCCATTTTTGGTTCCTTTATTAATTGTAATTTCCTAGTCTGGGAATTCGATTGCCTTTGGTGCTGAAATGTCCGTAAGCAGCAGTTTGTATCTCGATACAAAATAGCTATGTTGTTTCCCTGCGTATAAAAGTAAATCAATCATACGATTGCCACAAGAGCTAATTGCAGAAAATTAATTATTTATGCGAAAAATCATAAAAATAACAATTAAATCATTTTAAAATTAGTGTTTTATCTCTATATGGAACTGTACTTTTTAATTACATAAATATTTAAAATTACACTCAGGCGCGCTTTAAATTCTTCACATGCATTTCACGCAACTTAATAAACACTTAGGTCATAAAATAGTTTAAGCGCAATAAGGAACAAACATGGGTGTTAAGTTGGATGTCATCGATTTGGAGCATACGATTAATTTGGTAAATGGAGAACCACTGCATTTACTAAAAAATATTTCAATGTCAATTGAGGCAGGCGAGCATATTGCTATTGTAGGTGCCTCTGGTTCAGGGAAGTCAACGCTTCTTTCATTGCTTGCTGGATTGGAGACATTACAAAAAGGTAAAATCAGTTATCACAAAAACCTTGAGGTACTGAGTGGTGTGACAGGTGTATCTGGTTTTATTTTTCAGCACTTCCATCTATTACCTGAGCTAAATGCGCTACAAAATGTGGCACTGCCTTTGATGTTACGGGGTGAAAGTACAGCACAACAGCGCGCGTTAGAGAAACTAAAACTAGTAAATTTAGAGGCGCAAGCCAAACAGCCTGTTACTAAGTTGAGTGGCGGCGAGCAACAACGTGTGGCGATTGCCCGAGCGCTCTGTAATGAGCCTCAAATTTTGTTTGCGGATGAACCGACAGGGAATCTAGATCATAAAACCGCAGAACAGGTTTTTGATCTTATGCTCCATGGTGCAAAAGTGTCAGGCACTACCATGGTGGTGGTGACTCATGACCTCAATCTTGCTTCAAAATTAGATAAAACATACAAGCTTGAAAATGGGGAATTAAAGCTATGAGTGAGTCATATGCTGAAAATCAATTAGACAGTTCAAGCTGTCAATTAATGCCTGCCAGCAAGTTATTCATTAAAGTATTTATATCGCAAATCTTGCAAGGTAAGCATCTAATTACATTGCTAAGTTTGGCTCTTTTATTTTTGTATCTGAGTCTAACCAGCTTATTTGGTCAAGGCGTTGATAGGTATTTAAACCATAACTTGCAGACGATGTTAGGCGCAGATACGCAGTTAACCGTTACCAGAGACTGGCATGATCATGAAAAGCAATGGATGCAAGCGCATGCAGCTAAAAGTAGTTTTATTAATAGTTATGAAGTGACATTAAGTGCACAAGCCGCTTTTAGCCATACTAAACTCAAAGCGGTAGATCAAAGCTATCCTCTCAATGGGAATGTGACAGTGTCTTACACACCAAGTTTTACGCCATCTTTAGAGTCTACCGGGCCAAAATTAGGAGAGATCTGGCTTGAGCCTCATCTAGCTCGTGCACTGAATGTTAAGGTTGGTGATACTGTTTCCCTTGGTCACAACACATTGATGGTGAGTGCGCTATTGCTCAATGAGCCTGACAGAATCATTCAAGGATATAGCAGTGATAAACGTGCCATTGTGTCTCAAAAAAGTATTGAGCATATGGACATGATCCCGCTTGAGCGCCAAGTATTAATTAATCACCCCTTGGACTTTAAAAAGGATTACCTTCAGCGCTTACAGGACAACAGTGCTGATTTAAACATGGTTAGTAAATTACTGAACAACTACCCGATGGCACATGCGTGGAAAAGAGTTCAGAACTTTATGGGGTTGATCAGTTTTGTCATTGTCTTACTGACTTGCCTTTGTCTATGGCTTAGCAAAAAAAGTCATGTAGAGCCGCTTCAAAATGTGTTGGCAGTGATGTTGGCAACTGGTGTTAAGCGTCAGCAAATTCCATTTATTGTACTGATTTTAATGGCAAGCATTTTGTTCATTAGTTTTATTCCTGCGCTGATGATAGCCATTGCCCTCACGGCTGCTCTGGAGTATGCCATTCAGCAACACTTTTTGGCCACATTTGAGCTTATGTGGGATTGGATGGGGATTGGTAACGCGCTATTTATCAGTATGTTACTCTATTTTCTGCTCACAGTTCCGAGTTTGGTAACTCTGATCAAGAGTAATGTACGAGATCTATTAGAAAAGCGAGAGAATAACTCAATCACTTTCATAGTCAGCGGCTTATGTCCATTACTGTCTCTTTTGGTTGTAGTGGTTTTAAATACGGATAACTGGGTGTTGACCGGGCTACTGCTATCTGGTCTTGCGGTCTGTTTAGTATTATTGCTGGTTTTGGCATGGGGCGGGTTAAGTGCCGCCAACAAGTTACTGTCTGGAAAAGGGGGCATTTTTGCATTTGTACTTTTGCTGATGAAGCAACGAATGCGTGTCAAAATTGTGCAAATTCTGGCGTTAGGTTTAAGTGCCACATTATTACTATTGTGTCTTCGAGTTGGTCAAGATGTTAGTGATGTGCTTGATAGAGCATTGTTCGCAGATCAAGGGAATATATTTGTGACTCAGGCAACGGCGGAGCAAAAGCAAGCACTTACAGAATTTACTTTACAGCAGCGCGGTGAAGTAAAGCAGTTTAAAGCGTTTCAAAGCGCCAGAGTTACGCATGTTAATAACCTATTGTTAAGTGAAATTGATGCGCCAAGTAGCGACTCTAAATCTCGTTTAGAGCGCAATATCAATCTACATTGGCAAGCTAATCAGCCGCAAAACATAAATATTGTTTCTGGCCAGTGGCAAAGTAAAAAGCAAAATGATTTGCCAGCTATCTCTATGGAGCAAGAAGTGTTTGATGAGCTTAATTTAGAGCTTGAGGATGTGCTCACAATGCAAGTTGGTAACCAAAGTCAGCAGTTTAAAATTGCTTCGGTACATCACTACCGTTCAGGTTCAGATATGATCACATTTTGGTTTGTTGTACATCAAGACAGTCTGCCTGTGGCGGACGAGCAGGTTTTCTATATGGGGAGCGTCGACTTACCAGAGCAAGGCTTACAGCAGCTTGGAGAAATTTGGCAAGCTCACCCGAGCATTCGTATGTTACGTGTTGAAGAGTTAATTGCACGAGTACGCAGCACAGTTCAGACATTTATCTATCTGACTTTGGCATATGGTGTTTTTATTGCTTTGATGAGTAACTTGCTCGTTATTGCCTCGATTCAAACTCATCTTCAACGAGATAAGTTAAAGAATGGTTTGTTGCTAAGTTTTGGCTTAGATAGTCGGCAAAGTCGCAATATGCTCATTGTTGAATGGACCATTCTGACAATGATCCCGGTTGCATGTGCATTAGCATCGATATATTTGTTTATCGGTCAAATTTATCAGGCTGGATTTGGTTTGCCCTATAGGCCCAATGACTTCATGCTTCTAGTTGAGGCCATTACTATCGTTGCGGTGATTGCACTGGGTGGGATTTTCTTAAGCCGCAAGCAACTCAAGCAAAATGTGGTGACCTTACTTGAACAGCGTGGATAAAAATTGTTCTGAGATAAGATAATAAAAGGACCACGAGGTCCTTTTATTTAGACGCTAGCAATTACTGCATCTCAGTCGAGATTTTTTTAAATTGATAGCCCAGTGCATTTAGTTTGTTTGGTTCTTGAAAATCAAATACGGTGCCAGTCCCGCGCCCATATCCTTGAACTTGAAGTAGGTTTTCGTCAACAACTTTCAAAGCGCGTACAAACCCATGTTTGACAGAAATGGCTAGCAGCGCTTGAAGCTCAGGTGAGTATTGTAATTCAATATCGCCTATCTTTGGCTTGGTGGTTTCAACTTTGTAATAGCCCAAAAACTTTTCTAGCTCAGGAGTCAGTTTTGTTGTAACGAGTTTGCTAAAAACATTGGCTGAGTCTCTACCGTTGTAGGTAAAGCGAAACCCATCAATTGCTTGAGTCAGCTTGATCCTTATATCGCCTTTTTCACCGATAATTTGGTAACTGTCAGAATCAACTTGTTTGAGCTGTTTAATAGCTTGTCCTGGAGTGAAAATAACGAACTCTCCGCTGGGTGTTTTATCAATGATTATGTTACGTCTACCAGCATAAAAACCAGCTTCTAGCGTTTTCGATTGGGGTGGCTGAGAAGCAGATGTTTGAGTGTTTTTATTTTCTAAAGATGGCCCTGTTGCAGACTGAGTGACTATGTTTGTCACCATTTCGGCGATATCGAAAACCGTATCGCCCCCGTCTCTATTATTTGTTGTGACAAATACGCCAAAGTTGAGCTCTGGCACGATATACATCATGCTTTCGTAGCCTTGGTAACTGCCATCATGACTAATTGCAATGTGGCCATTAAAATGGTCAATGAAGAAGCCTAGTCCCATTTCGTGGTCACCGTCTAACTGGATATGCGCATTTTGCACATTGCGAACTCTTGTAATGAGCGAGGAGGGCACGATTGCATGGCTATCATAGTTCCAGCTGTCGAGTATTGCTTGCATGTAGCGCGCATATCATTACCAGTTGAAATAATACCGCCAGCTGGCGTCAGTAAAGAAGCGAATTTAGGTTCTTGAACAGTGCCACTGTAGCTTTGCGCCATTTGCACTGGTAGTGGACCATTTGGTAAATGACTCAAAGTATTGTTCATCGCCAGCGGCGTGAAGAATTCAGTTTGCAAGTAATCCTGCCAGCTTTGAGCACTTATTCTTGAAACCAGCAATCCGGCTAACCCAAACGCATTATTATTGTAGGCAGAAATAGTGCCCCTATTCCAAGCAAGATAGTCGTCACTTAATAAAGCCGCTAATGAATTAAGGTCTTTATTAGGACTTGTTGTTGGCTCATCACCTCGGAACCAGCCTGTTGGGATGCCACTTTGGTGGGTTAAGAGGTCGCGCACCGTTATTACGTTATTATTATTGGGAAGCGTTTTTGGTTTAAAGTCAGGTAAGTGCTTATAAACAATGTCATCTAGAGAGAGTTTTCCTTGGTTTACTAATTTAAGTACAGCGAGTGTGACAAACGTTTTAGTAATGGAGGCAATGCGAAATTGGGTATCAGGTGTGACAGCTTGTTGTGTTTCTGTATTTGCTAGACCAAAGCCTTGCAACATGACAGGTGTATTGTCTTTCACCACTGCTATAGATAAACCTGTGGTTTCTCCTCCAGCTAAGCGATGCTCAATTTGCTGGGAGATTTTCTGTATATCAGATTGATCCAAAGCAAACGTATAACTACTAAGTGAGAAGCCTGCTATTAAGCTTGCAGCAATGTGATTTTTTTCATGGTTATCCTTAATTATTGATATTGGGTAATGGTGACGTTTGTTATAAAAAAGGTGCGCCACTCGAACTGTAGACGATAAAGGTACGATTAAAATTAATGCAATTATCTCAATCTTGATGAACCACCTGAGTTGGCAAAAGAATGAATAGGAAAGTATTTGGGTTTGTTATTTTGCATTTTAGGAATCTTTTCACTTTGCGAATTGCAATTTGCAAAATGAAAAAATGTTTAATCATGTCGAGAATCAGTGAGCAATACGCTAAAAATGAGATGATAGAAATATATAAGTAATTTATTCAATAATTTAGAGGTTTTAACTTAGGGCATTTACAAGTTTTTAGGTTGTTTTCTGTACTGACATAATTTTGTTATTACATGGTCGTTCAGCTTATTTTCAGTGAAGTAAGCAAATATAAATGAGAGTGAAATAAAATACCTATAATTAACAAAGAAGTGGAAAAGATATTATTTCTCCGGTGTGATTATTGCATGAGTACGGTTAACTTAAATAAACAATGGTGTATTCATGACAAAAACACAGAACATAGTAACTAAGTTGGGTGCAGCACTCGCACTTACAGCCAGTTTTTCTGTATTAGCTGACGATAACGCCTGTTTAGAGGGACTTTTTGCAATTGACAGGTTCGCAGCAGATGGGCAGAGCGCAGTTTTTCATATCGATACGAGTTCTAAAATTAGTCGCGAGGTACCCGGAGCATCTTTCGCTTCAAGCAACTTAGCCGGGTCTGGTGCAAAGTTGTATGCAATGCAACGATTAGACAGCGAAACAAATGCCTCGAAATTGTATGAGTTTGATATGCAAACCATGCAGCAACGTGAAGTGGCCGACACGACAAGCTACCCCATAAAACGTTCAGCAGTTTCCCCATCCGGTGATTTTCTTCTGGCCACGAGCCAAACTTACATGTATCGATTTGATCTGATAACAGGCCAAAAAACAGTGCTTGGAAAAATGAAGTCAGACAGTGCAAGCTATGATGACTTCGATCATGGTGACATTGCTTATTCGGCAGATGGTAATTTGATATATGTACTGAACGGTAAAGCGTTATATGTACTAGACGAAGCAACTATGTCGCTTACAGAAATAGGTGAGCACAATTTAAATTGGGCTTCAGGTCTTGCAGTGGATGAAAACGGCGTGATTTATGTCTCTGCGAGAAACAGCGGCGAAAATGCTAAAATTTACACGCTAGATGCGCAAACTGCACAAGCAACATTGCTGATGGATGGGCCAGAGCATATTGCTGATTTAACTTATGTACAAGGGTGTGGAAACACCTTGCCCGTTATTGCAAATGCGTTGCAGCAAGAAGTTAATAAAGCCAACCAGTATTGGCGAGGTGAGGCGGTCGAGGACAAAATCGCCAACTTGGCTGGATTCAAAGATGGTACTTTTAACTTTAACGCAGAAGGTTTTCCTGTTGAGTCAAAAGACAAGTTGAATAAACACAATAAGTTCACTAAAAACCCCAATGCTAATCGCTGTGCGCGGATGTGGAATAACATGTTAGATCATCAATATGTGTTAAACCGCAGCGGTAAAGGCCGTAAAAAAGCTGATGGCAGTACAAAATGGTATTTCTCTACTGCTGATGGCGAATATAAAGTGGTTAAAGCAAGTAAAGGCATTTGCTATTACGGCTATGCGTCCGGTGAAGCCGGTCGCATTATCTACAACACAAAAACAGGTATAGTCAGCGTTCAATAGATTAAGTTTTATAGCCTCAACTAAGCGCGGCCAATTGGCTGCGCTTTTTATTTTATATTAGGTGCAACTATTTAGCTTTTTATAACGTCTAAGTGTTCATATTTATGCAAAGTGCCATAATATTTATTTTAATTAGGTATGTGAATATTTAGGAAAGTAATGAAACTTTATTTAGTAATATTTATGTTGTGGAGCGCGACATATTCGTTGAAAAGCATTGCCTCAACAGCGGCTGAAATACAGCATTTATTGACCTTCATTGAAACGTCTAATTGCCAGTATGAGCGCAATGGCTCACTACATACGGCACGTGATGCTAAGCAGCACATTAGTAAAAAGTATCATTACTATCAAGATGATATTGAGTCGGCGGAAGATTTTATAAGTTTAACGGCCTCCAAAAGTAGTTTGTCTGGTAAGCCGTACCTTATTCATTGTAGTAATAATAAACCAATAAAGAGTAGTGAATGGTTACTTTTGGAGCTCAAGGCGTTTAGAAAGCAAAAAAAATAGTACAGAGCAAAAAGCGATAACTTATACAGTGAAGGGTTATTCTATCTTAATTTATAATTCTTTTTTATTATTTTTATGTGTTTTTTTATTTTCTGAAATAGGTGCAATGGTATTGTAACTGTACCTATTACAACTATTTATAATGCAACAAGTTATATATGGGAAGCTAAAAATTACTTTTCTCAGTTAATCTTTCTGATCCTTTTATGATCAGTTTTTTATGTTTTATAGTAATTTAATAACATAAGTCTATAAATGTTAATAATTAAATTATTCCAACTTTGCTTTGCTTAAATTATAATGTGCCCTTAATTAAGCACTTGTATGCAAAAGTATTTTAATAAAAGGGCACTTCAATTCGTCAGCAAAGAGCTGTATTACTTTGCGGACTTATAAGCTAAGTCTCATACGTTACCTCTGGTACATACACCTGGAGGTTAACACTCATATTTATTCAAATATCTCACAACCAGTAAAGAGCAAAATCTTAACGCTCTCTACTGGTTTTTGTGCTTTACGGTAATCATTAACTTAGGGATGTATAAACAGCATATGGCACTTAAAGACTTGTCTATTTCAAAGCAAATTGGGTTGAGCTTTGCGTCTATTTTTATGGTTTTTTTCGGGGTGAGCCTGATGACCTACAATGGTTTAAAGGGGATCAATGATGACCTTGAACTGATTGTACAAACCAGCATTCCATCGGTTGAGATAGTAAAAGATCTGCAAATTGAGATGGCAACCATTCGAAAAGATGAGTTTTTGATTGTCACAAATTCAGAGCACCCAGATATCAATGAATGGATAGTGGATTTAGGTGGTTTGAAATCTGGTCTAGATAATAAGATCCAAGCATACAGTAGTTTAAGGGTTTCAGACCAAGAACGTATACAGTTTCAAGCTTTTGAACGTGCATGGCGCAAGTATGCATCGGCAACATCAAGCTTTGATAGACTGGTAAAAAGTGGCCAAGTAAGTGAAGCTAACTCAATTGTTTTAAACAGCTATAACTTCTACTCAGAAGCTATGGATGAACTGAGCAAGCTGAACAAAATTAATAGCGATAATGTGGGCATGGCCGAAACATCGGCTGTACGCGCAGTAAAAACAGTGATCACGGTTATTATCATTTGTACGTTGGTTTCGGCGGTGATGATAGCGCTCATTTGCTTTGTCCTAAGCGGCGCAATTAGAAAGCCACTAGAAAAGGCGAAAGACCTTGCTGGCAGTATTGCCAATGGCGACCTAAGTTCACGTATTGATATACGCTCAGTGGGCAATAATGAACTTGGCGCTTTGCTAATGTCTTTGGAGAAAATGCGTGAACAGTTAAATAGCCTTGTTGTGAAGATAAATGACAGCGCTATCCAACTGACAACAGCCGTAGAAGAAGTGAATATGATCTCGGCTCAAAATGCCACAGGCATGCAGAATCAGCAAAATGAGTTACAGTCAGTTGCATCAGCAATGACGCAGATGCAGGCTGCGGTATCTGAAGTGGCAAAAAGTACAGAAATGGGCGCTGAGTCTGCCAATCAAGCCAATGTTAAGTCTCGTGAAGGCAGTGCTGCACTGAAAAGTAACATTGTGCAGATTTCTAGCGTTGCAGATACTGTGTCTCATGCAGGAGATTTAGCCCATAATCTAGAAAAGAACTCACAAAACATCAATGTTGTGGTGGATGTTATTCGTGAAATCGCCGAGCAAACTAACTTACTTGCATTAAATGCCGCGATTGAAGCGGCGCGAGCGGGTGCACAAGGGCGTGGCTTTGCGGTGGTTGCGGATGAAGTCCGCTCTTTAGCACAGCGTACACAAGACTCTACAACTCAGATTGTTGAGATAGTGAGTGATTTGCAGTCTAAATCGAAAGAAACGGGCGAGGCGACTAGAACGTGTCAAAAAGGCATTGATGTGTGCGTACAGCAAACTGAAACAGTCAGCGATACGATCACGCAAATCGAGCAGGAAATTGACAGTATTGCCGCGATGAGTACGCAAATAGCAGCAGCATGTAATGAGCAATCGGTTGTCTCTGAAGAATTGAATCGAAATATTGAAAATATCAATGTTGCCGCAGTTGAAATGACCGAAGGCGCAAATCAAACCTCACAAGCGTGTCATGAAATAAGTGAACTGGCTCATGGTTTAAAAGCAAGTGTTGAACAGTTTAAGCTATAAGTTAAACCGCAAGCGGATTAGCGGAGTGTAAAAAGCCAATTAATTTAAAAAATTTTAAGTTAATAGACTAGTATTTTTAAAGCGAGCCATAGTATGGTTCGCTTTTTTATTATATGCACCCATTAATCACTGAATGGCTTACATGTTTGTTTGCTTTTAAATCTAATTAAACTTAGGTGGAGAGGGTATTTTTAATTAGTTTAATAATAAATTATTTATTGGTTTTATTGTTCTAAATTTCTAATTATTTACTTAAATTGATTAAATCAAGGGAAGAATGTGATAAGAGCGACCATTGTCTTTGTTTTGATAAGTCTTTGCTTTGTGGCAGAAGCGAAGAATTCGCAAAAAATTGTACTGAATGTCCCTTTGGTTGAGCAGGGGAAAAAGTTATGCGGGCCTGCAACCATAGAAATGATTTTTAAGTACTGGGGCATAAAGGATTACACCCAATACGATATTGCTGAGTCTATCTTGAATCAGTATGGAGATATGCCGGTGTTCATTCGCTCTGGTGTACTGAACAATTATCCTCGCAACTGGGCAGATTATCCGGGAACCAAGGTTACTTATTTAAAAGGTTTTTTGCAGCGTTTTGGTAAAACACGTAGCATCACAGTCGATAAATCACAAGATTTGGCTGAGAGCATTGATGAAAAACGCGCGCAGTTGTTTAATCATATTAAGGCTTACATTGCCAGCGGCATCCCTGTTATTGTATTTCAGTATTGGGAGTTGCCAAAATCGCAAAGTCATTACCGAGTCGTTGTAGGTTATGATGAGGCTAAACGGTTAGTTTATTTGAATGATGCAAAGGGGGCGAGGCGTGTTGTGCAAACTTACGAAGAGTTCTTAAACTTATGGAATGTAGAGCACCCACGGCTTCGTTATTATGCGGTTGCGTTTAATACTGAGCGTAAAAAAATAAATATCGAGCTTTGAGAAGATAGACATCATTTGTGATTTTGATATCAATGAGCTTGCAATGAGGAGTCGTATGATTAGAAAAGGTCTGGCATCCGATATTGAACCTGTACTGATGGTGTGGCTTGCTGCGTCTCAACAAGCACATCATTTTGTGCCAGAGAGCTTTTGGCGTGATCACCTCGATACTATGCGGCAGGTGTATTTGCCCAGCTCAGATAATTATGTGTATTTGGATAATCAACAAATCATCGGTTTTTATGCTTTGGTAAAAAACACCCTTGCGGCAATTTTTGTTTTACCAGAAAAACAAGGCCAAGGGGTAGGTAAGCAGCTCATTGCTGATGCAAAGTCCCGATGCAATACCTTGGATCTGTCTGTATATCAGCGCAATGTAGCGAGCGTGGCATTTTATCAGCAGCAAGGTTTTGAAATTATTGCACAAGACGAAGATCCGCTTACAGGGCAAGCGCAATATATTATGAGTTGGCAAGATAGGCAGACCGCATGATGAGGTTTGCTTTTTATTTAACAAGGACATATTCATTTTAAAATGAGTGGTAAATAGCATGAAGTCTAAATTTCAATGCTTAAAAGCAACATGGAAATTAAATGTTGCCGTTGCATTTTCATTACTGGTATTAATAATCACAATTTCGATATCGGCCGGGTTGGCCTTTGAGTTGGCAGTTGTAATTAGTTTGCCATGTTTGTCTTTGACTGGGTTACTTTGTGATATTTTGACACGCTTTGCTGAACGTAAGTTGTATCAACCTAGTCCTTATTTCAAAGTGTGTGCGCAAAAAGAGCGTGATAAATACGGACCATTCAGAGCAAAAAGGCGTCAACAAGCAGATGAAAGCCCATAGGTTGAGGTAAAACCCCTAACTTATTGGCAAGCATATAAAACCAGTTTAAGCCGTCAGCGCAATTTGTTTATTCCTCAGGTCTTACTTCAAATAAAAGAAAGTGCCATTAAATCAGATGGGGTGAGTGTTTTTTGAACACTTTTTGTAAAAAAGCTCGACAAAACAGAATTTCAGTGTATCCTACGCAGCGTATGAAGATATTTGATTTATTTGTTGTTGTTTGCTTAAGTTTCTGTTTTTGTCATAAAACCTAATTTTAGCCACTCACTTTACTTCCGATACTGTACACATTTTTTTTAATTTTTATATAAATAGGTAATTTATGTCTCAAGTAACAGGCACTGTAAAATGGTTTAACGAGTCAAAAGGTTTTGGCTTCATTGCACAAGAAAACGGTAACGACGACGTTTTTGTTCACTTCAGAGCTATCCAGTCTGAAGGTTTCCGTACTTTGACTGAAGGTCAAAAAGTAAGCTTCACAGTAACTCAGGGCGCTAAAGGTCCTCAGGCTGAAAACGTAACTGTACTTTAATCAGTTATGTCTAGGTGCGGCATCAAGCTGCACCTTGCTATCTCACACTCTCTTCTATTTTCTTGCTTTACACTTTTTATTAGTTTTATTCCTTTCAATTTAAATCATTTTTACTGTCAGCTTCTTAGCCATTCTATTTGCATATATTGGCCCAATATATCGATTTACTTTAACGCTCATTTTCAGGTGGAAGTTCCTTAATTTGTGCCATACCTGAGCCTATTTCTAGAATTTGCCGGCCGAGAACATCTGCTGGTGCATTTGAAATCCATACTTTAATTCGTTTTATACCCACGATGAGGTAGGGTAATTTTCTGTCTTTATACTGACCAGTTCTGCGGTCTATAAAAGGCTTCATCTCTTTTATAAACTCGTATATGAGTATTGGGCCTTTTTCTGCTCCAATCCCTACGCTCATTTCCTCGACTTGATAACTTGAACTGCAACCCATGAATAAACTAAAAGCACTAATCAAGATAATTATTCTTGTCGCCAATGTAGGCTCCTTCCTTGGTGTTTATCGTTAACGTTCGTCTTCAG
Source organism: Pseudoalteromonas umbrosa (assembly GCF_030125375.1). Taxonomy (GTDB): domain Bacteria; phylum Pseudomonadota; class Gammaproteobacteria; order Enterobacterales; family Alteromonadaceae; genus Pseudoalteromonas; species Pseudoalteromonas umbrosa. Next base: position 60,236 of record NZ_JASJUU010000003.1, read on the forward strand.
GCGGAAGCTCTTTAATTTGTGCCATGCCTGAACCTATTTCTAGAATCTGCCTGCCGAGAACATCAGCTGGTGCATTTGAAATCCATACTTTAATTAGGCCATTCCGTTTCATGCCCACGATGAGGTAGGGTAATTTTCTGTCTTTATACTGACCAGTTCTACGGTTAATAAATGGCTTTAAATCTTGTATAAACTCGTATCCAGCTTTGTTATCTATTGTTGCCTCGCCTACCCTGAATAGGTCGGTATCCATGTCATACCATGCGACCTCAACTTTTTTGGGAAATGGGATATCATAAGTAAATGACATTTTTCCACCATCTTTCCAACAGCAACCAACTGACCCTGCGGGTGCTGACCAACTATCATCAAACTGAACGGCTCCTACCATAAAGTCAGAGCCATTTTGTGCACTGACAACGACAGCTAATTCATCAATATCTCTTGTTATTGAACAAGCAGTATTAATGACTATTAAAATAGATAACATAAAAAGCCTTTTCGCCACTCTATGCCCCTCCCTTGGAGTTTACTTTTATCTCTAACGTTGTTCTTCAGGTGGAAGTTCCTTAATTTGTGCCATGCCTGAGCCTATTTCTAGAATTTGCCGGCCGAGGTAATTGCCCGGTGCATTCGATATCCACACTTTTATCAAGCCGTCTCGCTTCATGCCCACGATGAGGTAGGGTAATTTTCTGTCTTTATACTGACCAGTTCTGCGGTCTATAAAAGGCTTCATCTCTTTTATAAACTCGTAGCCAGCTTTGTTATCTATTGTTGCCTCGCCTACCCTGAATAGGTCGGTTTCCATGTCATACCATGCGACAACGACTTTGCTTGGAAAGTTGACTCCATCTACAAATGACAGGGCACCTGCATTTTTCCAGCAACACCCTATAGAACCAGCAGGTACAGACCAAGCGTCATCAAATAGTACGGTGCCGACCATTAAGTCAGATTTATCTTCTGCGGCGATTCCAACACTCATTTCTTTGACTTGATAACGTGAACTGCAGCCCATGATTAATAACAAGATACCAATTGAGATAATTATTCTTTCAGCCACTCTATGCCCCTTCCTTGGAGTTTACTTTTTATCTCTAACGTTCGTCTTCAGGTGGAAGTTCCTTAATTTGTGCCATACCTGAGCCTATTTCTAGAATTTGTCGGCCAATAGCTTCCGATGATGAGTTTGATATCCATACTTTAATTAAGCCGTTTCGCTTTATTCCGACAATGAGGTAGGGGGTGCTGTCATCAAAGTATTCTCCTGTAGAACGAACAATTACAGGCTTCATTTTTTGTATAAACTCATATCCTGTTTTGTTATCTATTTGTGCTTCGCCTACCCAAAAGAGTTCAGTACTCAAGTCGTACCAAGCAATAACGACGGTATTCGGAAAGGGGGTATCATATACAAAAGACAATGCTCCAGAGTCTTTCCAGCAACACCCTATTGCACCGGCTGGCACACTCCATGTCTCATCAAATGTGACTTCCCCTACCATAAGAATTGGCCCCTTTTCAGCGGCAACCCCTACGCTCATTTCTTCTACTTGATAACTTGAACTGCAGCCAATAAGTATGAAAAAGACACCAATGAAGATAATTATTCTTTTCGCCACTGTGGATTGACTCCTATGTTATAAACCTGCCAACGCCCCTGACTGGATACGCAGTTGCTTGGGGTGTTATAAAAGATTTCCCGAATACCATTGTCGGCGACAAATTCTGCTTCATCTTCCACCGAGTACGCAATGGTGTCGACAAAGCCGGCATACTTATGACTATGGTGAATATAATATTGATATAGCCACTGCCAATCTTGGCTGTTGACTCCGCCGCGCATAGCAGCCTCGACCGTCGATTTTAACTCATCGGGTAATTCATATTGATAAGTGCGTTTTCCATTTCTTTGATAAATGCTCGAAAGCGTATCAATGGGTAAAAATGGCACGCCATATTTTACAGCCTCTGCATACATGGCGTGCAGTGCATAGTGGGGCAGTTGGTTATTAACTTGACGGTACCAACGGGGCTTATAGGTGGTAATCACGGTATTCTCAGGCCGTTTTTTAAGACGTTTATTTTGGTTTAATCCCGTGCCCATTTTTACAAAGGTAATGTCTATGCCTGGCCAATGATATTTTTGCTCGAGCTCCGCTTTTTTTGCGGCGAGGCGGGCATCATGATGTGGGTGTGATGGGTGCCCCTCTATATATTGCCTTGGGTATTTTATGGTGGTGCTGTGGTGGCTGTAGCCTCCGCCGACATCTGCATGGGCACCGGGCAGCGTAATCTCTTGTATATTGCTGGCGGTATTGCCATCTGGTGTTTTTAAGCTATGTAAGGGAAAGCTGTCGCGGCGCTCATCATAGGCAACGGGGTGGTAGACAAAACCGGCAGAGTGCTCGTTAATATCTAAATTGACCGGATAGTCTAGTTTTTGCTTGGCATAATACTCGTTGTGGTGATCGTCTCCATCCCCTCCAATGGAAGACACGGTATCAAAAGGCCCCAAAAACCGTATCATGGGGGTAATACCGCCCCAATAATTTGGGTTATCGCGGGTGATCTCATGGACTTGATTGACAAAGCAGCGCGCTGCGGTGGCTCCGCGGCTAAAGCCAAAGACGTCAATATGTACAAGTTTAACTAGGCCTGATAAAACAGTATTTGTATATTTCTTTAGATCATCTAGTCCACGCTTCACCTTGTCATCAAAACTAAGTGCTAAGGCTAAGTCCATGGTGATATCACTTTTATTGTCTCGGGTACCAATGCCTTCAATGTATAACCTTCTAATAAATGCTTCATTTCTTGGGTACAACTCATATAACTTGGTGACATTGGTTGGCTCTTTGTCATCACCAATCACTTTATTATCATTGGTGCGGTTATTGCCGGTGCCATCAAAAAAGAGCCCAAAGCTCGGTGGTTCACTGAGAAGGCGAAGTTTGACATGGCCTTCGCTGGTGACTTGGTGATCAAGTAGCTGCACACCACCGCGTTTACCTATATTGAGGGCTTTTAATTTATCTCGGTTTTTAAAGTCCTTGAATGCCATATTGGGGATCAATACTTGCTCAGGGACGCCGAGTATTTTGGCGCTGAGACTGTAATGGGTGTCATCTTCTAAGCGCGGAAAAAGCAGTTGATCTTGTGCAAGGCCATTATTGCTTCGAGACAAAACGGTTGGGGCCCCGCGCATCACAATACTGACGGGGATTTTTCCTTCAATCGTCACAATAAGGCGTTGATCGTTTAAATCGGGTGACTGAGTGTAATCGACGGGCACATGGGCCTGTGTATCTGGTGTAGCCGACGTGTCATGATAACTGAGTGCTCCAGCGCTGCCTTGCAGTGCTTGTGCTCTGGGCATCGCGGTAGCTTTTTTCAGTACAATGAGTTCATCTTTGGTGTTGGCGTGCTTGGCATGGGCAATTAATACATGACCTTTTTTTTCTTTTAAAACCAGTTGAGTATCATGGGTGCTTCTAAGTTCACGCCATGTTTCTGGGGTTTTGATCACAACCCAACTGCTGGCATGGGGCTTAAGCGCTTGGCGAATATCTCCGGGTAGTTTGGTGGCTGAATAGAGCTCGGTCACCTGTTCGCCTTTAGGCTTGTCAAAGGCTTCTAGTTTTGTGATCAGATCTTCTATTTCTGATTGCGTATCAACGCGACTTTGCGCATACATAACAATCCTTGTTAGCTAATGATTTAGTATTATGCTATCACCTGTTGGGGACGGCTGTAAATATTTTATAATATTTGTTAACTTCTGGTTTTTGGGTGCGGAAGTTTTATCCGCAGGTGTATTTTTATACGGCGGATTCAGGTACAGTCATGGTCTATGTATTATCAAGGAGATAGCCATCATGACCCAGTTACCCATCTTTGTGGTTGATGCATTCACAAATACGCAATTTAAAGGTAATTCTGCCGCGGTTGTGCCATTAGAAGCTTGGATAAGTGATGAACTCATGCAGCGTATTGCTGCTGAAAATAATCTCTCAGAAACCGCCTTCTTAGTTAAAAATACGCCAAATAGCTATCAGATCCGTTGGTTCTCTCCGTTAACTGAAATTGCGTTTTGTGGCCATGCAACCCTTGCCAGCGCATTTGTTTTGTTTAATCACCTTGGCGTCTCTGAGCGTGTCGAATTTACCACGCAAACGGTAGGTAGCTTAACTGTAACGCAAACGGCTGAGTCGAAGTTAGTTATGAACTTCCCGATGCAAATGCCTGAGCCTATATCAAACGTGCCAAGTACGCTGCTAACGGGCTTATCAATTACGCCAAGCCAAGTACTTAAAAATCGCCAAGCGTATTTTGTAATTTACGACAATGAAGTCGATGTGCATCAAGTGGCTTATGACGCGGCACAATTAAAGCAACTGGCGCCTTTGGATGTGGTAGTGAGTGCGCCGGGTTCTGAACATGATTTTGTTTCTCGGTATTTTTGGCCCGCGAATGGGGGCGAGGAAGATCCGGTTACCGGCTCAATTCATACCGGTCTTGCGCCGTTTTGGTCAAAGCGTTTTGATAAGCAAGTACTCAAAGCCTATCAAGCCTCAAAAAGGGGGGGAGATTTGGTGTGTGAGGTTGATTTTAGTACTGAGCGAGTCACCATTACCGGTGAAGCTGTATTGTACTTACAAGGCCATATTTGGGTTTAGCCTAACGTCTTATTTAAACGTGCTTTATTTGGAGTAGTGAATGGATAAAAAGCAGAAGTTTGCGATATGGGGTTTAATTTTTGTTGCGCTGATGGCGGCTGTGACAGTGATTGCGCATATGTCATGTATCTGGCTTGGGGAGGCCTGCTATCGAGCGCAATTAGCGCCAAAAGAGGTGGTGGAGTCTGCTAAAAATGGTACCTTGTTTGCGCCAATTGCCACGGTAGGCATCTCGTTTTTGTTTGCTTTATGTGGTGCATATGCACTTGCAGGCGCAGGGCTCATTAAGCGCTTACCACTGACTTATATCGCACTGTGGGCCATTGGCGTGTTATGCACCTTACGGGGGATAGTTGGCATTGGCTTTAGCCTAGTTTATGTTGATATGGTAACGGTGTATTCTTTTGTCGCTACCATAATTTGGTTTACCTGCGGGGTTATAACGTGCTTTGCCATCAAGTGGGTGCCGACATGTGCGCAGGCACCCAATAAGTCGGCACTGAACTAGGTTACAGGTATTTGAGTAGCGGACTGTGATGGGTTCGCTTAATAGCCAAGTAATGTTTGCAAGGCACGTATAAAGCCAAGGTGATCCCAAGCCATGCGATATAAGCAAGTATTAAACTGGGTTCATAGCGACTTGGCCACTCCTCTGGTGTGCTGAAAAAGTGTATTGTTTGCCCATAGACAAGCCAGCTATAAGCTTGCGCGCTGAGGTTTATCGCAGGAATGTGTAGCAGGTAATAAAATAGCGGAACGCCGCCTAAAATTTTAAACCCATCTAATAAGGTCAGTTTAAAGCCGCGATTTTGTAAATACTCTAAACAGGCCAAAATCAGTAAACCCGGACCTAAAGTCATTAACAGATAAACGAGCGACGGTGGATATTTGCTGTTATTCAGTAAAGACATGACGGACTCTGCGAAAGACGCTTCAGGTGTAAATAAATTCGGCTCCCCATAAATATTGCCCAATTTGAGCAATACAAACAGTACCACAGCGAAAGTACCAAACAGTGCAAAGACCTTGTATCTATATTGCGCACTGAGCTGAAACAAATATCCGCAGCAGTACCCTAAAGACATGACGGAAAACCAAGGGATCAAGGGGTAAAGGGCAAGTACGTCAACTTGCGTCGAAAAGGTCAATGTCGTCGGGCTATGTAAAATATGCCATAGCCACGCAAAGTCTTGTCCAAACCAGTTTATGATGGTTTGATCTGGTAAGGCGTTATGTGCACCGATCACCACAATTGACATAATGCAAATCCATGTCAGAGGCAAGTAAATCAGTGCAGCCAAAATAATCATTGACCAGCCAATGGCCCAGATCACTTGTAAAAACACCACGTCATAACCAAACTGCCAACTAAAGTTGATCACGGTAAGCTCTAAAAAAATCAACCAAAGCCCTCGGCTGAGCAGATAGTTACGTACTTTTGTAGTTGAGCGCACTTTGTCTGCATATAAGTAAGCGCCTATGCCAGTTAAAAATATAAACAAAGGGGCGCAAAAGTGGGTTACCCAGCGGGTTAAAAACCATGCCAGTGTCGTCTGATCAAGATCTGTGGGTGAAAAGGGGGTTTCTGCCCAGTAGCGCCGAGTATGATCCAGCGCCATGAGCACAATAATAAAGCCTCTCAGAATATCAAGAGAGTAGAGACGGTCAGTTTTAGCCACGGCTTATTCTTTTGTGAATTTAATGTTAATTAAAATCTAGTTGTAAAATAAGACTATGGCCAGTTGCTTGATAAAAAAGATATATTTTTTTAGATATACGCAAGTTGCTCACGAAAAGCAGCAACGGATTTGCCAAAATGCCGTTTAAACTGTTTTGCCAGTGCTTGCGGGTCTTGGTAGCCTACGTTCTGGGCAATATCCCCAAAGTGTTTATTTGAATAGACAAGTAGCTCTTTGGTTCTCTCCAATCTAAGCAAGCGAATATAGTCAAATGGTGTCATGCCGACCGAGGACTTAAAGCGTCGAATGAGTGTGCGCTCAGACATACATGCCAACTCAGCGAGTGCCTTGAGAGTGAATTGCGCACTGAGCTGTTTTTTTACATGGCATTGTACAGATTGCACAGCACTATCTTGATGCGCATCTAGGGCGCTGCTCATCATAAAGGCAGTTTGGCGAAGTTGTGGCTCAGGTATAGCAAGCCAACTCATGACTTTTTTAGCCGTATCTGCGCCGACTTGTTGTTTTATAAGCGCCAGCATAACGTACATATAGCTATGAGCGGCGCCAGCGGTATATAGCTTTTGGTCGCAAAGATAAATGGGCGAGGTGTCTAGTTCTAAATGTGGGAAGTGACGGTTGAAAAAAGCTTCTAGCCACCAGCTTGCGGTGATCCGCTGTTTGTCTAATAGGCCTAGCGCTGCGGCATAGGCAACGCCACAGCAACCAGCAATCAGTGTGGGTGAGGTAAGGGGCTTTAATTTTTCACTTAGCAGCGGGGCATAACTATTTAGCTTTTGGCACTCCTGCCAAAGGCGTTTGTCGCCTTGGTATTGACTACCAATGATGATCAACACATCAAAGTATTGTAAGTCCTTGAGTTGACAGTCAACCTTAAACGACAAGCCTTGGCTGCTGACAATGCTTTGCTCATTTAAAGAGACAATTTGCCATTGATAAAAGTGGGTCTGCATCACCTGATTAGCGACATTTAAAACATCAATGATCCCTGTTAACGCGCTTGCCATTACACCTTGTTGACATAACATTGCAACTTTCATGTCGCTTTCACCTTGTATCTTGTCATTAGTGACACTTTAGAGGGCTGTAGCGCTTCTGTAAAGTGGTTGCACATTCATTGAGTAAGGAAATTTGTATGTGGATCCAGTTCCCCATTATCGCTTTGGTACTTTTATTTTTATGGTTATGGCTTGCAACGGCCTGCTTACGCATAAAGGCAGTCCGGCGCGGCGAATTATCACTGCAAGCGGTCAATTTTGTGCTTAAAGATCAGATGGCAGAACGCACTCGGCTGTACGGCAATAGCTATGATAACCAGTATCAGCAACCTGTTTTGTTCATCTGTCTATTAGCGCTGTTACATATTGAATCTGTGGCAGGCACAGGTTGGTATCTTGTTGCGTTTATGTTTGTTGCTGCGCGTTATTGGCACTGCTATGAGCATATTCGTTCAACCAATATAAAGAGGCGAACAATGGCATTTGCACTTTCAAGTATCAGTTTGTTTGGCGGGTGGCTCGCTTGGTTTGCAAGTATGACTTTCACAGGATAAATGCCTAGCTTGAAAACTAAAAAAGCAAGGCTGTGCCTTGCTTTGGTTGGTATCATAGTTTGCCACAAATTAACTGTTGTGGCTCAGCGAGAGTACTTTAATGGCTTGGGTTACTTTAACCACTCAATCATATTGGTCATCAAGGCTTGCGTTGCCACTAAACCATCTGGTCCACCGACGTCACATAGGCCTAAACCACACCCATCAAAATGATGCTCGGCTTTTTCTAGTAAGTGCAGCTCGCTGCCGTCGCGGCATTGAACTTGAGCATATTGCTTTTCAAACACCAGCGTATTTGCTTGCGCAGGACCTGTAGCTATATTACCTGCTAGTGAATTACATAGTCTCAATGACTGACTTGGCGATACTATGGTGTCAGCCATACCATGGCTGATAAACATCTCTGGTGCTTGAGTCGGCGCCTGCTCAATGGCTTGTAATAAGCTATTGTTTACCACCACTGGCTCATTACCCGTTAAATCTTGCCAGTGAGCTTTGCCTGATAAAATGGCGATCATGCGTTCAATGTAACCATGTACATAAGTACCGTCTTGTACTTCTTTTAACTGATGAGCAAAATCGGCAACAGGGAACATGGGGGCGATTTTATCGACTTTATTAGGGAATTGCTGAGATAACCAAACGGCCATATGGCCACCTGCAGATTGTCCCGTAATTCGCACTGATTTGTTGCTGGTGGTGTAGTTTACATTATTTGCTTGCACCCACAAAAATGCGTCGCGAATATCTTGTTTACTGTCCTCAATATTAACTTGGTTACAGGCAGGGCCTGCTTCTCGGTCTTCAACCAAGCGATAATATGGCATGTAAACCACAAATCCTGCATCTGTGAACTGTGCTAATTGTGCCTCTGCAGTTCGAGCTGTGTTAAGCCTTTCTAACCAGCCACCTCCGTGGATCATCATTATGGGCGTGGCATTATGGTTATTGGCATTTTTGTAAACACGCATTTCTAAGTGACACGTACCGCGCTCGTTAAAGGTGGTTTTATACGTGGTACGTTGCACAAGAGGGATCTCAGCAAAGTCTTGTGGTTTTGTGGTGATAGGTAAGGTCGCTGTGTAGCCTGGCATCCACGCATCCTGGACAAAGTTCAAATCTTTGCTGCTACCGTAGCGCTGTGCTTTGTAGTCAAATTCTCTTAAGCAAAACTCGGTGTTTGACTCATTTTTATATTCTATGGCCGTAGTGCACTGAGCATCAGTGTAATACCAGCTTCTCTGTGCCTGTGCGGTATTTACTTCGTTACATTGGCCATCTTGGCTGTACAGTTTTGGTAATTGGCTAGCTGGCGGTTTACTTGCTACTGCCGCAAAGCAATAACTTGCACCAGTGACAATTCTTGCGATGTCTGCAGAGCCACTGTTAAGCATTTCTCTGAGCGCTGCGTCATGGTGTTTGAAATATCCCATTGATGCTTCTAAGGAAGGGTTACCATTAGTTGGTTTTCCTTGAAGGTAGTGAGTAAGTAGGACTTGTGGATCTGGAAATATTGATGCATTTGCAACGGCTGAAGCAGATAAAGCAAGGCAACCAATAAGGTTTGATAAGTGTTTCATAGGCATTCCTTGTTGACATACTGCTTGTAAAGACGTGTTGTAAATTCAGATATTTAAAAGATTTTATAGATTATTTATTTTGTAAATTAATTTAACATTACAAGCGGTGACTATTTATTTTAAAAGTGTAATTTACTGAATAATAGATGTTATTCAATGCTTCTCTAAATTTCATTAAAATGTCATTTTGGTAATTTTTTTGTGCTTAAAGTGTTATTTTTGGGTGTTTTTTATGTTTATATTAGATACGAATTTTTTGGGTACAAATTAAAACAAAAAGTAAGTAGCGATTTATGAATATAAAAATAACAAAACTAGCATTGGTTGTAGCAGCGTCGTTTTCTGCCAACGCAATTGCAAATATCGAGTATCCGCTGATGCCAGGCGATCCTCTAGTTGATCAGCAATGGCACCTTAAAAATACAGGCCAAGCCGCTTTCTCTGATAGAGGTGGTAAAGCTGGCGAAGATATGAATGTGTCTTTGACACACGCTATGGGTATCATGGGCGCAGGTGTTACAGCTGCCGTTATTGATGGTGGTGTCGAAGTAAAGCACCCAGACTTAATCGATAATGCTCGCCCTGGTTCTTGGAACTTCACAAATAACAGTCCTGACTTAGCACCGGGTAGCCCAACAGACAGACATGGTACTGCAGTTGCTGGAATCATTGCTTCAAGCGCTTTTAATGGTATCGGTGGACGAGGTGTTGCACCAAGAGCGGGATTAGTGGGCTTTAACTATTTGGTTTCTGGTAACCAAACTACGGCGAACTGGCTTCAGTCTCATGGCATGTATTCAGATGGTTTTGCTAAGCAGTCTTTTGACTTTCCTCGTGTGTTTAACCAAAGTTATGGTCGTACACTTTCATCACCAAGAAGCTTTGATTATGAAGAGTCACCTTGGTTAAAAACATACGAAGATGCTCAGGAAGAAATCACGCGTACAACACATGGCGGACGTGGTGCAATTTTTGTTAAATCAGCAGGTAATGGTTACGAAAGGCAAACATTTACAGATAGTGAACTTGGACGTGGCTATTTGTGGTTCGAAAACAGAAATCATGGTTTACCACTTCAAAACGTAAACCTTGAGCGTATGGATACAAGTTTCTGGAATTTGGTTGCTTCAGCATACAATGCAGATGGTGAGCTCTCATCTTATTCGACAGTCGGCTCTAGTGTGTTTGTTTCAGCGCCTGGTGGCCAGTATGGTACATCTTCACCTGCTATTATCACAACAGATGTATCTGGTTGTGAGGCAGGTTATAACCCACTTTGGCTTCGCAATGACTTACACGGCGGTCATCCACTTGATCCAAATTGTGATTACAGTGCAAGATCGAATGGTACCTCTGCGGCAGCGCCAAACGTAGCAGGTGCAATTGCAGTCATTATGTCTGCAAACCCTGCGCTTTCATGGTTGGATGTAAGAAATATTCTTGCGACCACTTCACGTCGTATCGATGCGGAACACCCTGGTGTTGCATTATCGTTCAAAGACTCGGAAGGTAAGCAGGTAAGCTATCAAGCAATTGATAAATGGCAGACAAATGCTGCGGGTTATCAGTACCATAACTTCTATGGATTTGGCGCGGTTGATGTCGACGCTGCTGTTAATTTAGCGCGATTCTACGACAAAAACTTAGGCGAGTTTGTTAAGACTGATCGAGTGTTAGTAACAGCTGAAGCAGAAATCCCTGATGGTCATTTAAGTGGTGCACAAAGTACATTTAATAACGACCAAGAGCTAACTGTGGATGCGGTTCAAATTCGCGTGAATATTGACCATACAAGTACACGTGACTTAGCAATTGAACTGATTTCTCCTTCTGGTACACGCAGTGTTGTGATGACACCAAGAACTGGTACTATTTTGGGTAACAATGGTATGCAAAATACTCAGATGCTATCTCACCATTTCTATGGAGAGCAAGCGAAGGGTGAATGGACTTTGCGTGTTATTGATACCGCTTCAGAAGACGAAGCATACATTTTTGATCCGCGTACGTCTGGTGAGCCAAACGTGAATATGGTGCACCGCAACAATACAGAAAATGGTGTTCTTAAATCTTGGGATATTCGCTTTTTTGGACGTAAATAAGGAGTCGTAAAATGAAATCTAAATTAATCCCTTTACTCGCTATGGTTGGCAGTTTATATGCAGTACAAGCGAGCGCCCAAACAGTTCATGAGGCGACGCCAGTAACCAGCGACTCTGGTGTAACTGTGAACGTCAATGGCAAAGATTACATACTTGTTGCAGCAAAGAGTGATAAAGAATTGGTGACAGGTGCAGCACTTGTCGATATCAAAACTGATGAGACGATCATATTAACAGGTGAGCTAGTTGTTGAGCTTGAGTCTTTAATCGATGCTCAAGAATTTGCGCAAGCAAATCAGCTAAACCTGATTTATGTTCGTGGTAATCGCGCTATTTTCCAAGCGGATGCAAACGTCGCTTTGCATACTTTTAAAGCGCAAGTAGCGCGCTTAAATGGTGTGGTTAATACTCAAATTGGTTTTAATCTTGAAGGATTAGAAGCAGAATAAGAATGAATAAAGCCACTCGAGTGGCTTTATTTTAATGCTTTAACTAAAGCCCCGAATTGGGGCTTTTTTATGACTAGCTATTATTGCATTAGTTGGCTAATGTACTTAACCGGTGCGCTACCATAGCTTAAAAACTCTTCATGGAACACTTTTAAGTCAAAGTCTTTACCAAGCTTTTCTTTTTGCTTTTCACGTAAATCGTAAATTTCACGATAGCCACTGTAGTAGCTCGTTAACTGAACTTGACTCAGAGTCGCTCTGCGCCACTTACCTTCAGCTTCAGCACGTTCTTGGAACGCACCATTCATCAGTAGGTTCAGACCCTCATCACGGCTGATCCCTTTAACCTGAATCGCATAGTCTAAAATGGTGTTACAAATAACGCGTAAGTTCCATTTGTAGTACATCAACCACATTTCAGGTTCATGATCACCATAGCCTTCTTCAAGCATCATGCGTTCTGTATAGACAGCCCAGCCTTCAATCATGGCACCATTTCTTAAAATTGTTTTAATTAGTGATGGTGACTTATTAGCATAAACAAGCTGAGTATAGTGGCCCGGTACTGCCTCGTGGATGTTGAGGATTTGCAAGATCCAGTGGTTATACTCACGTAAAATAGAGCTTGCTTGCTCTTCTGTTCTCAGCTCAAGCGGCTCTACATTGTAATAGGTATTTTCTTTTGCGTCGTATGGACCTGGCGCTGAAATAGATGCCATTGCGAAACCGCGCATAAACTCAGGTGTTTCGCGCACAACTAACGGCTTTTCAGGGTCAAGTGAGATCAAGTCCTTTTCCATAACAAACTTTTCAAGTAGCGGGATCTGACGCTTAATCTCATCAACAAACTGCTCTTTTGGCACATGATTGACAGATAAATGCTTGATAAGCTGAGAAATAGCTTGCGCGTCGTCCGATGGACGTGCTTTATTTGGAAAGTATTTTGGCCACAATTGGTCAGTCAGCTTTACCATCTCTTGTGTTACGCGTGCTTTGTCAGCCAATGCTTTTTCGTACATGGTTTTAGCTGTGTAACCAGATTGAATATCAAAGGCAAACTTCTCTTCATACAGCTCTTCACCAATTCTGAAGCTGCGTGCGTTACCATTGGCAGTTAACTCTTTTTCTAATTGAGTCAGAAAGTCGATGTAACCATTAATCGCAGTTTTGGCGTTGACAAAACGGGTCTTAAACAGCGCTTTTTCATCGGCAGTAAGGGCGTTCGACGCATCGACTTTATCTAATAGGTCATCTTTTAATACAGCAAATGCGCCTTGGTTTTGCGCGATAGCGAGTTGAGTGTACTCAAGAGTAGGCGTATCTATGTTGTTTTTTGCTGCTTGATAAAAATCTGGAACATACTTCAAGCGCTCTAATACTGTTTTGTATTTTTCTGCGTCTGATTTAAAGCGGCTATTTAAAATGGTCGCGAAACCATAGGAGATGTTGTAATTAGATGGGTTCCATTGCCAATCTTTAAACTTTTCAACTTCCCAAATTCTTTTTTCAAGGCTATTTTCAATTAAGAAATAGTCTGATTTTTGATTGTCACTCAAACTATTTAGATCAAAACCACGCAGTTCACTTAATTTCGCTTTTGAGAAAGCAACACTGCTTGCGCGTGATTCTGCATTAGGGATGGTCATAATATGATCATACTTGCCGTACCCAACATATAAAGAATGTTCTGGGTACTGGCGCCACATGTCTTCGATAAGCTGTGCTGAAAAATCAGTAAACGCTTGATTTTGTGATGCTTGTGCAACAACCGGAGTTGTAGACTGTGAAGGAGTACTTGTTGTTGTGCAGCCAACTAGAGCCAGAGCCGCTGCAACAGCCATTGTGAGCGCTGTTTTTTTCATTCGCTTGTTCCTATTTTAATTTTCCTTATCATATCAATTTTTCGCAGCGCGCGCTCGTTCTGGCTGATCTAAGATCACTGCACCGTTGCACTCTTTCGCCACAATGTCATCTGGGTTATATATAGGACAAGACTTCATAGATAAGCAGCCACAGCCTATGCATCCGTCCACCATGTCGCGAACGCGTGTCATATACGCTATTTTTTCATCAAGTTTGGCTTGCCAAAATCGTGACATACTGGCCCAATCTTCCTTGGTTGGCGTGCGGCTTTCTGGCAATTTAGACAAGGTTTCTTGGATCTCTAACAGTGAAATGCCCATTTTTTGCGCAGCTTTTATTACCGCAATACGCCGCAGCACATCTTTTTTAAATCTTCTTTGGTTACCTGCGTTGCGCCAGCTTCGTATTAAGCCTTTGGTCTCATAAAAGTGTAGCGCTGAGACCGCCACATCTGCGCGTTTTGCTACTTGCCCTACACTTAAGCGCGGCTCGTCTCGGGTTGTTGGTGTTGTCATTATTGCCCCTTTTTTAAAATAACGCTTTACCTAAGGTTAAGTTGAGGTTTTAGCCTATCAACAAATTTACAAAAGGAGAATCATTTTGAACACAATCATTGTTTATTCTAGCGCTAAAAAAATGGGCAATACTGGTAATGCGGTTGGAGAGTTAGCTACGGAGTTTGATGCGCAAACACTATTTTTGGATGACTATGTGATCCACGATTATAGTTATGATCACAAAAATAAAGATGATGACTTTCGCAGTTTATTTAGACGCATTTTACAGTTTGATCATGTGATTTTTGCCTCGCCCGTCTACTGGTACGCGGTAACACCGAGAATGAAGGCATTTATTGATAGGATCACAGAATTTATGGATGATGAACAGCTCAAACCTGAGTTACGTGAGCTTAGAAGTAAACAGTTTTCAATATTATCCACGTCAATTCACGAAGCTGCGCCGCAGCCTTTTACTGAGATGCTGCAAAAAACATTTGAATACTTAGGCATGACACTCAAAGGTCAATATCACAAGCAATACCCCTATGAGGGTTAATCTGTTTTCGTTTGAAGAAATTTAGTTTGATATTGTTTTGGTGTCTGTTTGAAGGTTTTCTTAAACCCTCGACTTAATTGACTTGGGTGATTAAACCCTAAGGTGAAAGCAATGCTTGTCACGCTTTCACCGCGCTCCAAACGCTTGCGTGCCGACATCATTCTTTGACCATTTAACCAATTTTGCGGAGTCGTACCAATGCGCTTTTTGAACTGGTTAAAGAATTTACTTCGGCTCATGCAGGCTATTTTACATAACTCATCGACGTTGAGCTGTTCATCCAGATTTCTTTGCATATATTCAACCGCCGCATGGACCCCCGTTGTTAACTCATGCTTCGCGACTTGCTTAAACAAGAGGTCGCGGCTCTGCTGCTGCAGTAGACGAGCAACTAACTCGTTTAACGCAAGATCGATATAAAAGTCTCTTTGTGGCGTATTTTCGCAAAATAAATGCATTAAACGCATGAGCAGTTGCTGTGTTTGCGAGTTGTGCTCGTTATGAACAAGTTCTGGCATGTAATTAAACTGTGATTCTGAGTTCTTCTCAAGTTGGTTTAATTGCTCTGCGACAGAGGCTATTTTGTCTTTACTGATATCAATGGCCAAGCAGGTCGTCGGCTGATCCATACAGGCGGTGGGAAAGTCGATATGTACTGCTTGTTCAGGCGCCAATACGAAGCTTTCATTGGGTAAAAACGCATGATGATAGTCACAGCTTTCTACATGCATGACTTTTTTTCCTGTGAGCATGCCACAAAACAGCACATTATTAGAAAACAATCGAATATGTTCTGCATTTTCATAGGTATCATAAATACTGAGCTCAACGTCATCGCCTGCAAAATGAACGCGATTCTCAACCAGTGAATTGACTTTTTGCCTTTTTTTATGGAGTTGTTCTAGCATTTTTATTCCTTGTTTGGACTCAAGCGCAAACATTTTATACGCAGAGTTAAGTTTTTAATCCGCCTTTAAATTAATGTCAACAGAATAACAACAAGTGGCCTCCTCATTGAGAGAGTGCCGCAGTCACATAACAACTAAGTTGAAGAGGCATTTATGATTTATGCAAATCCAAATACATCAGATGCAATCGTTAATTTTAAATCCGTTTATGATAACTATATTGGCGGAAAATGGACCCAACCTGTCGAGGGGCATTATTTTGATAATATCAGCCCAGTCAACGGTGCTGTTTTCTGTCATGTCGCCAGATCTGGGCAAAAAGATATTGAATTAGCTTTGGATGCGGCTCACAGTGCTAAAGAGTCTTGGGGCACAACGTCAGTGACAGAGCGTAGTAATATTTTGCTTAAAATTGCCGATCGTATAGAAGCCAATCTTGAATACCTCGCCGTGGCCGAAACGTGGGACAACGGTAAAGCTGTGCGTGAAACGTTGGCGGCAGATGTGCCCTTAGCTGCGGACCACTTTCGTTATTTTGCAGGGTGTATCCGTGCGCAAGAAGGCAGTATTGGAGAAATTGACGAGCATACTGTGGCGTACCATTTCCATGAGCCGTTAGGGGTTGTTGGGCAAATCATTCCGTGGAATTTTCCATTGCTAATGGCTGCTTGGAAACTTGCGCCGGCGCTTGCTGCGGGCAATTGCGTGGTGTTAAAGCCTGCTGAGCAGACACCTGTATCGATTTTACTATTGATGGAATTGATAGAGGATCTGCTCCCTGCGGGTGTTGTAAACGTGGTAAATGGCTTTGGTAAAGAAGCCGGAGAAGCTCTGGCGACCAGTGATCGCATTGCCAAAATAGCGTTTACCGGCTCAACGCCTGTGGGGTCACATATTTTGAAATGTGCGGCGGATAATATCATTCCATCAACAGTTGAACTTGGCGGCAAGTCTCCCAATATTTACTTCAGTGATGTAATGGAAAAAGATGATGAATTTTTGAGTAAATGTGTCGAAGGGGCTGTATTGGCTTACTTCAATCAAGGTGAAGTATGTACATGCCCGTCTCGATTATTTGTGCAAGAAGACATCTACGATGAGTTCATTGCAAAAGTGATAGAGCGCACGCAGCAGATAAAACGTGGCAATCCTTTGGACACAGACACCATGGTAGGCGCACAGGCTTCTCAAGCACAATTCGATAAAATTTTAAGCTACATCGAAATTGGTAAGCAAGAAGGTGCTGAGGTACTTCTTGGCGGTGAACCGGAAAAACTCAGTACAGAATATAATGAAGGCTATTATATTCAGCCAACGTTGTTAAAAGGTCACAATACTATGCGAGTATTTCAAGAAGAGATATTTGGCCCTGTGATCTCCTTGTGTACTTTTAAAGATGAAGCGGAAGTACTCGCAATGGCTAATAGCAGTGAATTTGGCCTAGGAGCGGGTGTGTGGACCCGTAACATGAACCGTGCTTATCACTTCGGTAGAAAAATAGAAGCGGGTAGGGTATGGACTAATTGCTATCACATGTATCCGGCCCATGCCGCTTTTGGTGGCTACAAGCGCTCGGGCATTGGCCGTGAAACACATAAAAAAGCGCTGGATCATTACCAGCAAACTAAGAACCTTCTAGTCAGCTATAGCGAAAGTCCGCTTGGATTCTTCTAAGTTATAGCCTTAGCAAGATGCGCAACCATGGCCATGGTTGCGCTCTTTTTTGTTACGTTATTAGGCCAAATAGCATAGGCCGGTATAGGGGTTACTTGCCATTCGGGCAGTAACTCAATCAATTTATTTTCTCTAAGGGCTTGCTCAACAAGAAAGTCCGCAGGTGTCGCAATACCTAGCCCTTCCATACATAATTGTGTCATGCCCTCAACCGAATTCGCTGTGACTTGATAGCCAAAATGAATGTCTTGTTTACCCAACTCTGAGTGTGTGATCGTACGCTTATTGGGTAAGCTGGCAAGCCTTATCCATGGCATGTTTTCAAGATCTTTTGGTGTCTTTGGGAGCGTGTTATTTTTTAAAAATAAGGGTGAGCAGGTGAGCTTTCGCTTTATATTTCCTAGTTTTTTACTTTTTAATTCGCTATTTGGTAGGTCGCCAAGGCGAATCGCAATATCGATCCCTTTCTCTATCAAGTTCTCATACACATCGCTAAAGTGAAAGTTGACCTCTAACCTCGGATGTTGCTGGCAAAACTCTGCTAATACGCGGGTATAGTGGGAGCGTATAAGTACAGTCGGCAAACTGACGGTGACTTTGCCAGATAACGTATCTTGCTGGGCACTGATATCAGATAGGCCTTGCTCAACGGTTTTTAACATGTTTGTACTCATTTTGAATAACTGCTGCCCTTGCTCTGTTAACGAGAGCTTTCTGGTTGAGCGGTACAGTAAAGCCGTATCGAGCTTTGTTTCGAGCAAAGTAATGTGATAGCTGATCACTGAGGGCGACAAGTTAAGCGCGCGCGCCGCACCGCGAAAAGAACCTTGC
Organism: Pseudoalteromonas umbrosa; assembly: GCF_030125375.1. Taxonomy (GTDB): domain Bacteria; phylum Pseudomonadota; class Gammaproteobacteria; order Enterobacterales; family Alteromonadaceae; genus Pseudoalteromonas; species Pseudoalteromonas umbrosa. Next base: position 78,633 of record NZ_JASJUU010000003.1, read on the forward strand.
TCTACAACCGTTGAAAAAATGGCAATGCTTTTGAGTTCGTCAATCATATTGAGTAAGTTTTTAGAACAGTGATATTAATTTATACCATCTAATAAAATTTAAAACAGGGGTATACACTCAAATTTTATACAGCGATGGAGTGAGCAATGTTGATGATATTGGCAATGGGCCTATATGCATTTTCTATGTCGATTACACCGGGTCCGGTGAATTTGATTATTTTTTCAGGTGGGATGAATCGTGGTGTCCAAGCCACGCTGCCGTTTATTTTAGGCGCAACAATTGGGTTTAGTCTGTTGCTTTTAGCAACAGGGCTGGGGCTTGGTTTGGTGGTGCAGCAACATAAGTGGTTAGTATATAGTTCTACAGTGATTAGCTGTGGTTTTATGATGTATCTTGCTTTGCAACTGTTTAATTCTGAACCGTGTGTAGGCCAAGCGACAGCGATGCGCTCAGGGTGGTGGGCAGGTTTGATGTTGATGTGGCTGAATCCAAAAGCGTGGTTGGCTGCTATCGCGGGCAATAGTTTGTTCATTGAGCCTAGCCAAACCAGCAAATTGCTTGTGTTTGTACTCATTTACTCCTTGGTGTGTTTTGTTTCTTTATTGTTGTGGGCAGTATTTGGTAAGCAAGTGTCTCATCATATTTTGAATGACAAGTATGTGCGTTGGCTTAACAAGGTAGCGGCGCTGGTGCTAGCGGGTATGTGTGTGATGGTATTGTATGAGCTAGGAGGCAGAAATCTTTAGCGGTGTAGCTATTCTGTGATAACTTTGTTTGACTAAAACTAATTTGCCAAGGACTTTGAGATAAGCCGTGAGAAAAGTTAAAGCTGCCCCATATTTGATTTTTAGTATTAACATTATCATCGTATTTGTTGCTACTTTTTGGCATCAAATTTTTAGTGCTAATGCTGGCTTATCTTTTATCTTACTGGTGATATTTTGCATTTTGTCATTGTCGAATTGCGTCTATCATATGAGTGTCTTGTTAGTTTATAAAGTGTTTCAAATAGAGCGCTTTAAAGTGTTGGTTTTGATGATACCAGCCTTATTATTACTTGTTTATAGTATTTTTGCACCGGCTCCCAACATGGAAGAGAATAGGCGCTCTTTGAATACTTCTAGCTCTGAACAGTTTATCGCTCGGGTATCTGCATCGTTTAATTATTGGCATATTGAGGTGGAAAATGCCTTGGGGCAGACAGTATACAAAAATGAAAATACGTCTATGAGAAGCACATTCTCCCTATATTGGGCATGGGATAAGCAAGACAGATTATGGTTTTATTACAGTGATGATGGCACTATACACTATTTATCGAAGAGTAATGATGGTTGGCAGCTACGAGAATACGACAAGTTTGATGATGCTTTGGAACTTAAGCCCCCATCGAGTTTATTTCCATCATATGTAATCCCTAAACATAAAAAGTAATAAAGCGAATGCTGCAACTTGCTTGTTATAGCCCATTTTAGGTTCAAGTGGTCTTTACGAGACTATCAAGATATTTTTAGTACCGAGCACTTAATATAACGCTTAAAGCATTTTTATCGTATTATGCTGCATGCCTGTTGGTGTGTTTTATTTTGTAACATAAGAATTTTCCCATGTATAACCCGAATTTACCTTTAGTTTACCATCCTAATTATTCTTTCAGTTTTGATCCCAAACACCGTTTTGTGGTGAGTAAATTTGCAAGATTAAAAAGTTATCTAGAGCAACAAGGGCTCATTGATCAAAACTTGCATCAAGGCCCAGTTGGCAACTATTCGGACTTAGAGTTAGTACATTGTGAGCAGTATGTTCGAGACTTGTACCATAATGAACTTTGCCCAAAGGCAATGAGACGAATAGGGATCCCTTGGTCAAAAGAGTTGATGGCGAGAACATTTACAGCCCCATTGGGTACTTACCTTACGGCATCGCTTGCTCTTGAAAACGGCGTTGCGTGTCACTTGGCGGGTGGAACGCACCATGCACATTACGATTTTGGGTCTGGGTATTGCATGGTGAATGATTTGGCTTATACAGCAGAGCGGTTAATCAAAGAAAAACGGGTTCACAATGTACTTATTTTTGATTGCGATGTGCATCAAGGAGATGGCACTGCCGCGATGCTTACACACAACCCCTTTGTATTTACCTGCTCAATACATTGCGAAAAGAACTTTCCTTTTAGAAAGCAACAGAGTGATTTAGACATTGGGTTAGACCCTAATGTAAGCGATCATGAATATCTGCGAGTTATAGAAGCAACAATCCATGATTTGCTGGAGCAGTTAAATCCTGATCTTGTGCTATATGATGCGGGCGTTGATGTTTGGCAAGAGGATACTTTGGGCAAATTGGATATTAGCTGGCAAGGGCTTGAGAGACGAGATCGTATGGTACTCAACGCATGTAATCAAAAAGGCGTACCAGTAGCAACTGTGATAGGTGGAGGATATGACAAAGACCATGAGCGTTTGGCAAAACGTCATGCTATTGTCATTGAGCAGGCCGCAAGAATATAGCTAGTTATGCTCGGGCCTAATTTTTGGGGTCTTAAAATTATTTAAATAAATTCAAAGCGTACGTATCAAAATTCCCTAAGTTTGGAAAAATATCATTAATCTCTGAGTCATTTAATCCAAACCATTTCGCTATGGGGGCAAAATACTGTTCGTTGGAAAATTGGGGTATAAGTCTGCCACCGCCAACATCTATATTACTGTCGACTTGCTGTGAAAGCATGGTGCCATGTAAATCTTGGCCGTTAACCGCACCACCCATAATAAGTTGATTACTGGCCCAGCCATGATCAGTGCCATCTCCATTTGAAGTCAATGTGCGGCCAAAATCAGACATCGTAAAAGTTGTAACGCTATTTTGTAGAGAAAGCTCAGTAAGTGCGCTATTAAACTCAGATAGTGCTGTTGCAAGTGTGGCGAGCAGGGCAGGTTGACGTGTTACTTGTTCATCATGGGTATCAAAGCCACCTAATGAGACAAAAAATATTTGCCGTTTGTTGCCTGTTTGATCGCTGATGCTTAGAGACTTGGCGACAGCGGCTAACTGCTCCGATAAACTGTTATCGCTAAATTGTGTGGTTAATACGGGCGCTTGTTCTAATAAGGTGTTCATATGCTGCACATTGCTAATGGAGCTGGAAAGTCTGCTGGCATATGCGTCTTGCAGTGAATTTGTTTGGGTACTTAGCAATCTATCCATGATGCTTTTAACATGGTCGACTTGTGGTTGGTAACCTGTCAGCGAGTTTATTTTCATTACTCCGCTTTTATTGAGTGCATAGGGGGTGGTGTCGATACCTGCTTGCCATGGGTTTGCTCCAGCAAGTGAGATGTTACTAGTAAAACTGTTGTGCTGGTTTAATCGCTCCAGCATCCGCGCGCCCCAACCCGTATTTAAAGACACTTTCTCACGTCCATTCATCCATGTGGCTTGTTGGTCGTTATGTGAAAACAAATGATTTGGTAAAGGCACCGCTTTGTTTCGATAGTCAGCAAGTGTTGTCGGGGTGATAAGTGTGCCAACACCGCCAACAAAGCCGAGCTGACCGGCATCAAAAGTGGAGGATATAGCGCTCATACTTGGGTGCAAGCCAACACCGCCCTCAAATTGTGTCAGTGTATTCAAAGTCATTGGCTCGGTAATAGCTAGATTTTGTCTGCTTTGTTCGTAATGTAGCCTTTGATCACCGGTTAAGGGCACTAGCATATTGAGTGAGTCACTCCCTCCGTGCAAAAAAATACAAACAAGCGCTTTGTAATCAGCAAGCTCGGTGTTGTTCATAGAGCTACTGATAGCTTGTAACTGCAAACTAGTGAGAGCGGCAACAGAAGCCCCGCCTTTGAGGCACATAGATAAAAAAGCGCGTCTTGACTGATGATTAAAATACGACATGGCAGGCGCTCCTAGTTTTGGTAATTGAAGTCAGGTGACAATGAAATCATGTACAGTAGCTGGGCCACTCGAAGTGACGCATCTCTGTTCATAAAATAGCTATCTAAGTCTACGAGTGCTGTTCGTGTGGTATCCGACATGGAGCCTGCAAAGTAAACTAGGTCGTAGTAGTCCAATAAAGGTTGTAATCCATTGTTTGTCAGCATTTCAATGTCTGCTTGGGCATACATGTAGATTGTATTGGGATTGAGTGTTGTTTTACGCTCAGCCATTCGCCACACTAAGTCGCCATAGTGTCCGTTGATAGTGGATATCATGTTGGAGTCGGTAGCAATTTGCAGCTCAGGAGCAACGAGTCCTAAGGCTTGAAGCTCATTTGGCTGGTGGTCTGGTCTAAAAAAGTTAAATACAGAGGGTGATAATAAAGGCCCTTGGCCATATGCTGTTGTTAAGTTCCAAGTATAATAACGATTAAGTTCCGAGCGTGCATTTAACACCCGCCATAAGTGTAGTTTTACGAGAATTGGCTCTTTAATTTTGCCGCTATGTAGCTGTACAGACGAGTATTTTCTGGCCTCTTCATCCAGTAAAATTGCTTTGATGACGGCACCTAGGTCACCTTTTACCCCTTCGCCGTTGTCATTAAATATAGTCGCCACTCGAGCAATATATGCTTGTGTTGGGTTTGATTTTACAAGCCTTTGGATTAGTTGCTTACTAATAAAGGGGGCGACATTACTGTGTGCAAATAAGTTATCTAGCGCAAGTTGCATGGACTCATGGGGACCGGTGTTTTTTGGGATAATCTCACCACCGAGCAGAGGCTTTTCTTCCATTGAGTGATAGTCGGCAAAAGCGTGCATAGGCAGGGTATAGTTTCGACTGGGCCTGTCCCACCTTGCCGAGTAAGCAAATGTCCAGCCAGTGAATACTTTGGCAAAGCCGGCTATTTCAGTTTGTGAATAGGTTGGTATGGTGTTGCCATCAGCATCTAATTTAACAGTGCCATCTAAATTGAGTTCATTCAAACCAATTGTGAATAGCTGCATGACTTCTCGTGCATAGTTTTCATCAGGACGAATGTTAAGCTCTGCGTTTGCTTTTTCATTCCCTAAGTGACTTAAATACACGCCCATAGCAGGAGATAAAGTGACTGACTCTAGTAGGGTTCTAAAATTACCAAATGCATGTTTTAACAGCATGTCATAGTAAGCGACCATGCCCTCAGGCTCGCCTCGTAAAGCTGTATTGGCATCAGAAACCACAAAAATTTCACTGAGCGCAAATGCCACTCTTTGCCTGAGTTGATCAGGCGCATTTAAACTCGCTTTCCACCAAGCGTCTATTCTGTTTATGTGGCTTGGGTTATCTCTATCCGGGTAGTTTTCTAGTAAAGGCGTATGCAGAGTAGGCGTTAACGCAATTTGTTGGTCAAGCCATTCACTTTCACTCATGCCTGAAGCCGACTGGATTTCCGCATAAGTTGCGCCAAGTGTCGCTTGTTGCATTAATGCCGATGCTTGTAACTCGGTCATTGCATTGACAGACTCAATGCTTGTTTCAGTATATGTGCTCATGCCAGCGTTATCAGTGACCGTCAGCGCAAAGGTATAGCTTTCATTACTGATAGAGTTAGCACTAGGCAATGTCACGGTTAAACTGGCAGAATCTGCGCCGGCAAGAGTGACGGTCGGACCGCTAATTTGTACCCAAGCGAACGATAGCCCTTCTGTAGACCCTTCAATGACACTATCTATGGTTATAACACTGCCCTTTCTGACAACATCGCCTGGTAAGCGAATGTCCACAACGGGTGATGTACTTATATTTTGCGCATCGGCTAAATCGTCAGAGGAATTTTGGTCAGCCGTATCATCACTTGGTTCATTGCTTGGTGATGTAGGAGTGCTGCTGTTTGCTGTATTGGCGTTGTTAGTGTTTTCATTACTGGTTGGCGGCTGTGGAGATGTTGTGGGAGTATTTGACTCGGAACCACCACCGCCGCATGCGGATAAAACTAAAGTTACAAGTAAAAACAGAACACGCATTTTCATTGTGATTGCCTCAATAAACTCTAACCCTTTTATAGCACGCTCATTTATTTTAACAATATCTTTTCATTAATTTTTGGTGTTTTTTTACGCTAAAAGGATTGGCTTTTCGCCATGTTTCTGAATTAAAGAGGAATATCTATGAACAAATTTGGTATACATTAAAGTGATACATGTTGTTACCTTATTCTTTAAAAAATAGGGTTGTCACAGTGGTAACCCTATCCTTATTATCTTGTGAGTGGCTCAGTGATTTTCCTCGTTAACTTTATCAAAGTCACATTCAGTATCTATATGAAATTATGATAATTTATTATTGTATAGAACATCATAAAACAAGGATTATAAGAATGAAAAAAACCGTTATCGCTACACTAATCGCAGGTATCTTTATTGCGCCAAAGATAGGCTTAGCAAGCGAGCAAGGAAGCCCAAATATTGAACTCGATCTACTTCCACTTGTTCAAGTAAAAGGTGAGCAATACGTTTCAAGCACCATAGAAAAAGAAATGCGCAAGTATAACTTACCTGGGTTGAGTGTTGCTGTGGTTAAAAATGGTCAAGTTGTTTGGGCAGAAGGCTTTGGACTAGCTGACAAACAGACTAATCGCAAAGTGACGACTGAAACTTTGTTTCAAGCTGGTTCTATCAGTAAACCTGTTGCGGCTTTGGCTGTTTTAAAATTGGTTCATGAAGGGAAAATAAAATTAGATGCGGATGTAAATCAGTACTTAAAAGGCTGGCAAGTGCCAAGCAATGAATTTACTAAATCAGCCAAAGTGACAGTGCGTCAGCTTTTAACACACAGTGCAGGTTTAACTCAGCATGGCTTTCCGGGATATCAACGCGGCGGTAAAGTGCCCTCCGATATTGGGGTGTTAAATGGACAGGGAAACACAGGTAAAGTGATAGTCGATAAACAACCCGGTGAAGGGTTTAGGTATTCTGGTGGCGGGTATACTGTATTAGATCTGCTTGTTGAAAATGTGACAGGACAGTCATTTTCTGATTATACATCTGAGCAGATTTTGAAACCGCTTGGAATGACAAACAGTACGTTTGCACAGCCGCTTCCTAAGCACTTATGGTCAAAAGCCAGTGCAGCATTTGATGTTAACGGGAAGCAGGTTGTAGGAGATTGGCACGTATACCCTGAGCAGGCAGCTGCGGGCTTGTGGACGACGCCGAGCGATTTAGCTCTGTATGTTAAAGCGATACAAAGTGCTCGAGTAGGTAAAGCGGTTGGCCCCATTACACCTAAGTTGGTTAAAGACATGCTTGTTTTCCATGACAACGACTGGGGGCTTGGGCCAATATTAAAAAATTATCAGCAAGGCCTTGCGTTTGAGCATGGTGGTAAAAACAAAGGGTTTACCAATGTATTTAAAGCGTATGCTGATAAAGGCGATGCATTTATTATTATGACCAATGGTGATGCAGCAAGTCCGGTGATGAGGGAATTACAACTTGCCATCAGCGAGCATTTTGGCTGGGACTTTTCTAGCGCTAAAAAAGTGGAAAAGTATACCTTTTCAAGTGCGCAGTTAAAGCAAATGGTTGGCAAGTATATTTATGATAAAGATAGCCAGTATCGATTTGACCTGACTTTTGATGAACAGTATATATTGGCATATGACCCATCAAGAGATCGCACTAACCGTTTGATAGCGACGAGTGAGAAAGCATTGATTGACGTGCGCGATGGTTCAACGGTGGATATTGAGCGAAATAATAAAGGCGAGATTCAGGCATTAATTTGGGGTGGGCAATATCGATTTGTAAAGAATAGTCTTTAAAGTATTTTGTAAAATTAATATTTTGGGAATTAAATATTATTAAGTTCCCAGTTTTCTTGTTAAAGTGTTTCTATTATTTTGCATATTAATGCAGTTTTGCGAATTAGGAAGTGCTTTGTCTGCTTTTACAAAAGAGTTGCTGCTTTTAGCTGGAGTAGCAACTTTAATCATTATAATACCAGTCATAAATTCTGCTACTTTAGGCGGTCATGGTGCGATTGACCTTCCTTTGCTATCGAAAATCTCTTTATCCTTTACTGGGGACAGAGGTGGGTTGCTTTTTATCCTGCGTTTATAACCCTAAATATCCCGCTATTTGCTTATCTATATTTTTATAAATGGCAGAAGAAAATGAGTCAGGCACAGCTCGAAGAGAAATAGAAACATGAGTAATATAATCACGCAAAATGGAGTCGATTTATTTTTACTAATCCATGATTACATACCTATGGTCTGTGCATTCTTTATTGCCAGACGTTATGCAAAAACTCAGAGGCTACTTAAGGGATTTAGCCTGGTTATTGTTTCCCTCTTACTTTTTGGTTGGTCTTTTGTCGTTTTGTCGGGGCATGGTGCAATAGGTTTACCGTTACCCTCTGTTATTGCTTTTTTTGTGTTTTTATCGTTCACCGTAGAGGGTTCGGTGTTAGTTTACCCAAGCTTATTATTTAGTCCGGGCATCGCTATTTTTGTCTATTTTACATGTTATTTTTTATGGCGCTTTGAATATGTAAATGAAGACAAGTAAGGGTGACGGATAACCGTAGTTTTTTATCTTAATTGCTTTTGGGTGTGGATACTGCTTGGTAAGTAGTTATTATTATTTTTCTTACCAAGCAGATCGCACTTCAAAACCAAGTGACGGGCAAGTTCTTGGTTTTGCCAGCTCTGCCCGAGTAGGCGAGTAGAACTGGTAAAGGGAGTCCATTCAAGTATTGCTACGTTGTTACCACTTAAATAGCTTACATTTTTGGATACGTTTACCACCATAATTAGACACTAGATAAGGCCCAATTTGCTCTTCGCGGATCTTGTCTGCTGTATAGCTAATAATTTCAACATCTAAAGAGCCATCACTGTGCAATTCATACTCTGCGTTCAGTTTGGTATCACCAAACTCAAACAAGCTTACAAACTTATTATCGAATAAGTATTGGTCGATGATAATGCCGTTGTTTTCGTCAATTTCGAAATGTCCTTTTGCTTCATCAACCGTCACTAAAGTGTAATTACGAGGTCTTGCTTGCGCGCCTTCACCGTATGTAACAATCCAGTCAGCCCGGTTATCAATAGGACTGCCAACTTCAAGTGACATTGGAAATGCATATAGAGCTCCTTTGCCAGGTGCAAGTAGTTCACATTGGCCTTTAAAAAAGCCCTGCCACTGAGCTGGGGCTGCTTGTGCAGTCAAAGATATTGCAGATAAGCCAACGCATAGTGCGAATACTTTTTTCATTTTATCTTCCTTATTGATGCTATTTTTGTGTGAGTCATTTTAAAAAACGATGGTTTTTTCCAGAAATAACAAGTTAGGAGAATTTTATAATAATGCGATGCAAATATGGTTGTGTGGCTGTGTTGTATGAACTCAGGGGGTTACCCTGAGTTATTTGTGATAAGCAAGCAGCAAGCTAGTTTGATTTCAAAGGTTGCTCTTTTAGCACTTCAAGCGTTTGTTCTGAGGTCATACTATGGGTAAGCGATTCAAGTTGATAACCGAGTTGTTCATAAGAGTTATCTAGGTTTGCATTTTTCTGATAATAATGAATATCTGCTGGTGTAGCAGGATCATTCACTCTTAAAGTAAATGCACCAAAGTTATTGTTTTCATTGGTTTCAGGGACTTTTTGCTCAACATCTGCCATCAAAATAATACGATAAGTCCCTTTCGCTAAATTGATGTTTTTCAGAGGAAGCAATACTTCGTGTTGTGAACCTACATCGTTAATAACCTGTATAGCGCCAAAATAAACTAATGGGTTGTTATTCAAATCGGCTAAGAATATTCCTACTTTTGGCAATACAGGAGAATTAGGACATCCATCATTTTTAACCACAAAGTTAACTTTCAAGTTTCCACCATAACCGACAGAAACATTTGCAGGCGTCATCGAGCCTGAGTGAAATAGCCAGTCTGGTTGACCAATGGTGCCAAAAGTCGCAGAGTTATGGCTTACTGAGACTGAGTTATTAAACCTCGCGACCACTTGGAAGTCTGTTGGCATACATAAGCTACTTAAATACTCTTTTGTTGTGCCGTCGAGATTGAATGGGCTTACTTTAAAAGTATTTTGCACATTAATTGGGCGGCAGCCATTGGTGCCGCAGTTTAAATCGGGGGCTTCTCTGCCGACATAATATCCGGTTGCACCGCCATCTTTTGTTAAAAAGAATTCAACTTGTCCGCCAGGATTAAAGATCTGAGAGCCGAATAAATAATAATGAATATTAAAATTTGCAGATCCCGGATTTGGGATCACGGTATGGTTGTCAAATGCAACATTTCCAACACTGATATTTGCAAATGCAGATGCACTAAGTAGTGATGTAGTGAGTACAGCAAGTTTAAACTTGTTAGACATGGTTTCCCTCCATTTTGAAATGTCTAAAGTTTGTACAGCTATTGTCGCGAGCACTTTATGATAAAAATTTGAGTAAAAAAAGTACCAATGAAGAGTTTTTTGACATAGCACAAGCTAAAAAGGGGGCATCCTCTTAGATATTAATCCTACACACTTTAATTTTTTTGTGACTAGTAGTTAATAAGGAATATTTTAGTAAATGATTTTGTTTGTTAATGAAATAAAAGTGCATATAAATTTATTTATAAAGACATGTGCACTTTTTGTAAAAAGGAGTGTTACCAGCGCTCAATTAAGTATTGTTTGTTTCTGTGATTAGCGCTTCCTTATCTCTTTTAATTGCGAATACTTCATGCTTTTTCAGTTTACTGAGCTCTTGAACTGAAATTGGGCTGGGGGCTGATAAATAGTTTTTGGAAATTGATGGCATAACTTTGTCAAAGATGAGTTGGACTCTTGGTATATGAAAATCAGAACTAATTATATCGACCTGAGGCGAATTAAGCTGTTTCAATACTGGGTAAGATAGGGTTGCATCTTCAATCGTGAAGCGGCTCAAAGCGCTTGGTAAAAAATGTTCTGCTTGTATACCTTTGCTTATCAAATATTGTTTGTTGATATTTGAGTGAGCGATTGCGGTTTGGTTGAAGTTGTCTCCATAGCCCCCTGTACAAATTAATCTCGCATTCTGTTGTTGTTTAAATATATCAAGAGCAAGTTCACATCTTGCGATTGAAAGAGGTGATAAGTTACCTTGATTATCATTTTTATGCCCTAAGACGATGATTACTTTTTCCATTTTTAGCCTGTAAAAAAACGCTGTAGCTAAGCACATAAATAGTGCTTAGTAATTGTATATGTGCATTAGCTTACCTTATTTTACAAGCTGTTGCTCAAACCATCGACTGATAACCCTATTTAGATTTGGGTCTCGATCAAACAGGGGATAGCCGTGCAACTTGCCTTTATAAGTGAGCAGTTTGCTATTAGCGTGTTTTGCTTCTTTGAACAGGATGTTGGCGCTTGAATAAGTCCTACCATCGTTGTCTGCAGCGATGATCAAGGTCGGTTTGTCGGATAAGTTTTCTACATATTTTTGAATATTGTCATAGGTTTGGGCAGATGAAAAAAAGGCAATAGCATCAATGTTGTTTTTATCCGCAAGGGTTATGGCCTGTGTACCGCCGCAGCTTGCGCCTATAACGCCAATCTTTCCAGTGTTTGATACTTTACGTCTTAAATATTCATAGGCTAGTTGCACGTCTTGTGGCCAATGTTTCACCATATCTCTCCATGCATCAGTGCGTGACTGACCAGTTAGCTTTCTAATGCTACTTATATCAAATTGACTATTTTTACTATCGCCGTAGCCTCTGAAATCTATGCTTAAAGCATGGATCCCTTGTTGGGATAATTGGTTACCAATGTCGTTGTACATGGAACGATTAAAATTACATTGGTGCAGCATAAGTAAGGCTTTATTACTGTCTTTTTTACCACTAAAGTAGCTCCCGTGGATGGTGAAATCATCGCTAGAAGTAAATGTAATATCGTTGTTTGCAGCGCTATTAAATGCAAAGCAAAGCGCAATAAGTGCTATTGTCTGTCTCATCATTTCTCCTTAAAATTTTCTTGGCTAAAATATCGTCAATTTGTTAGGGCGCCAATATAATTGCGGTGAATAGACAGCTGCACTCGATATCTACACTATGTAAAATTTTCAAAAATCGTATAAATGTGTACGTGTCTTTTAACTTCCCTCTACATCATTGTCCCAGATAAAAACACTTTTTCGGATACATGTTTCATATGCTGTATGCGTTATTAATTACCCTTAAGGATAAAATGTGAAACGATTAACGCTGAGTATTATAACCACGGCCATCCTGCTGTCAGGATGCGATAAAGATAATGATGTGGTTGTCATTGCACCAGAAAAGCCCGCGATGATTGAAAGCTTTAACGGGCTATGGGAAATCAAAGGAACGGGTGAGGTATGGGATTTATCATCAAATGGTCTGGTGACATACAACTTTAATAGCAATACATGTATTAAAGCAGATGAAGAAAGTGCCCAATTTACCAAGCCACTTGCTGATTACTTATCACTGAATGACGAAAAAGATCAATTGACCTTTAACAGCCCTGCGTCTTCCAAGGTTGAGCTTGTCAAACTCGACGCGCTGCCTTCACAGTGTGGCGCGGATAACCTGACAACGGATATGACACTACCAGAAATTTTTGATTATGTATGGCTGTCGCTCGATGAGTATTATGGCTTTTTTGAATTACGGGATATTAATTGGCAAGCGGTTTACGATACTTATAAGCCAAAGGTAACAGCATCCACTTCCCATGCTGAATTTATGATAATAATGGATGAAATTTTCACCGAATTTGGCGATGGACATCTTAGCCTCGAAGGGCCACAAGGAGAGCAAGCGGATGGCAGTAAAATTGATAGCTGGATCAAAGAAGGGATTTGGAATGGTGATGGTGATATCAATGATAATTTGGCACAGTTACAAGCCAAAGAGCTGAGCGTCTTAAAGCACTTAATGTCGGACGGTCAGGTACATAGCTTTGAAGGAACGGATGCTATTCGCTTTGGTCATATTTCACCTGAGCTTGGCTATATCCGTATTGATAGAGTCTCAGGGATGATTATGGATGATGTAGCAGACAATATCTTATCGAGGGTGGAGCAAGATTTAGATAATACAGATTTGATCATGACACATACGCTTGAACAACTACACGATGCTGATTCAATTATCATTGATTTAAGATATAACCAAGGCGGTTTTGACAAGGTATCGCAAAAAATAGCTGGTTACTTCACTGATTCGGACTACACATTTGGTACTAAACAGATCAGTAATGAAGCGTTTAAAGGGGAAGCGATCGATCTGGATGTGACCTCAAATACCGAGTTGAACTTCACCAAGCAAATTTATGTGTTGATCGGTGAGCATACCATCAGTGGTGGCGAAGTACTGGCTATGGCATTGCAGTCCTTGCCACACAGTCAATTAATTGGTGAGGCGACCAATGGCAGTGTTTCTGACACATTAACGCATCAATTACCAAATGGATGGGAGCTGACATTAAGCCATGAGGTATATAAAAATCAGGCGGGTGAAGTCGTTGAAGGTGTAGGCATCGAACCGGATATTGAAACTTATGCTTACGCAACCGTTGACCACAAATATATGACAGACACTCCCATTGAGTATGTAATGCAGCAGCAGAATGTCGTCAGCTCACATGCCAAGTCGGCCGATAAACTGCAGCAAGCCGTTCGTGAAGTCGTTACCAAAACCAGTTTGCCAAGTATTTCGGTGGCCGTTATCAAAAACGATAAAGTTGTTTTTGAGCATGCTGAAGGTTTTGCTAATTTGGAGCAGAACATACCTGCAACGGTGAATACGCCTTATAACGTTGCGTCCATCAGCAAAGCGGTGACTGGGGTGGCTATTATGCAATTAGTCGAAGAGGGGGCATTGAGCTTAGATGATAAATTGACAGAGATGAATCTGTCGTTTGATCCGAATAACCCCCAAAGTCCGTCATCTACCATGACGCTACGTCATTTGGTGACCCATACATCAGGTATAAAAGACAGCGATAGGTTTTTCTGCACTTATTATAAGTATGAAGACCAACTTCCATTAGCAACTTTGTTTGGACTATCGTTTTGCGAGGAGGATATTCCGGTAACGACGAGTTTAGAGCAGTTGCTAGAGCAAGACTATTTCTCAGAGCAAGGCCGCTATGTAGGCAGTGGTGTTTACCTTGATGGTGAGTACGGGCAAGCTGGTGAAGTCATGTCTTACTCTAATATGGGGACTGCGCTTGCTGCACATGCCGTGGAGAAAAAAGCAGCGTTGAATTTAGCAGAGTATATGAGTGAGTCTATTTTTGAGCCTCTGGGCATGAACAACACTCAGTGGGATCACACTAAGTTATCAGCGGATAACCCAAAAGCATTGCAATACAACATAGATGAAGCTGGAACTGCGCACGCTCTGCCTGAGTATGGCTACGCCACTTTATATGATGGTGAACTAAATATTAGTAGTCATGATTTAAGTAAATTGTTGGCTGCGGTGGCAAATCAAGGTAGTTATCAAGGTACTCAGATTTTAAATGCTGAGAGTGTAAAACAGTTAATCGGTGCGCAAAGTGATGTGTTTAACATACCTTATCAACAGGGCGTTTTTTGGTATTGGGACGGGACGTTCTTTGGTCACAATGGCGGTGATCCGGGCACGAATACGTTAATGATTTATAATGCGCTGACAAAAACAGGCGTCATCATGCTGACAAATGGTGAGGACTTTATACGCGGCAAAGAAATTATCCAGCCTCATTTGGATAATCTCGCGGCTGATCTGTATAGATTTGGTGTGCAGTATAAATAGCTAAAAAGTAAAATCACTTATAATGATGCGTGGCATGTTTTGACGTGCCACACATTCATCGTTTTCACCAGCGACTTTTAATCTATTCTCAACTTCCGACTTTTTAAAATATATCCTTATTTTTCAATATGCTAATCCTATCAGAACTCTATTTTTATATTTAATAGATAAGTTTTAAGACGTGATAAATGCTGTTGGTTCATAGTGGCTTCGAACTTTTTCTAAGGAGCAATTATGAGTTCACATCCGTTCGTTTTTAGTGCGGCTACGCTGGTGTCGTTAGCCACAATTCTGCCTGTACAAAGTAAGGAAACGACTTATATAGAGCCGCCCATGGTGAGTATTCCCAAAGGTACTTTTACCATGGGTAGTACAGAGGGAAGAGAAGATGAGTTACCTATTCGCAAAGTCACTGTACCTGCATTTCAAATGGGGAAATATGAAGTGACCGTAGCCGAATATCGAAAATTTATAGAGGCGACTGGCTATGAATCTACCAAAGGCTGTGTCCACCGTATTGGCCCTCAGTGGTTTGGCAGTGGTGAACGTGATGGGACATGGGACGATAATATTTATGTACTCAGTGAATTTCACCCAGTGGTCTGTGTGTCCCGTACTGATGCAATCAACTATGCAAAGTGGTTATCAAAGGCGTCGGGCGATCAATATCGATTACCGACAGAAGCTGAGTGGGAATACGCGGTAAGAGCAGGAACCAAGTCAAAGTACTTTTTTGGCGATGAAACCAGATCATCCGATGCGTGCCGATATGCAAATATTGCTGACATACACGCTTACTCCTTGTCTGGGAAGTTGTATGACGCGCCCTATGCTCAAGACGCGATCAATGCGTGTAATGACAATGAAGTGATGATCTCAACGGTTGGCCTGTATAAACCCAATGGGTTTGGCTTATATGATATGGAAGGCAATGTGGTCGAGCGATTAGCAGATTGTTATCAAGATAGCTATGAAGGGGCGCCTGTTGATGGTAGTGCGGTAACTAAAAAAGACTGTGAGGTTTTTGTCGCTCGTGGTGGCAGTTGGCACTGGCCTGCATTTGGTTCGAGCCGACGAATGATGATGTATGAGGACTTTTTCGCGGCGCTGGAAGGCTTCCGATTAGTAAAAGATACGAAGGGAAAAGCGTTAGAGGCAGCTGCAGGTACCCCTTGGTTTGTTAAGCAATTAAATGAAGCGCAAAAAAATGCCAGAAATAAACACAAGAAAGAAAACCCACATTATCCAAAACAGGTGAATGATGTGAAGCTGAGTCGCCTTAGCAAAGATAAAGTGAAAATTGCTTGGCAAGCTGAGCAAAAATCTGGTGTAACAGGGTACGAGTTATTGAGGCAAGACCCACTAACCAACCAGACTATCACATTGGTAAAACTGAGCCATAAGCAGACAAGTTTTATTGATGATACCGCGCTTTCGCACAATGGCAGGTACTCTGTTGTTGCGTTAAATGGCAGCTCGAAGAGCTTACCAAGTCCCGTCTTTGACAGCTATTCTAAGCAGCCTCATGCTATTCCCTCGCGCATTGAAGGGGAAGCATTTAACTTTGCGCCGGGGGCAACGGTTGTGAACTCTAGCTTTGAGCCAGAAGGCGATAAAATCATCGGCTCTCTTGGAACAAGTAAGGCAAGTTACATCCTCGAGGCACAGACAGCAGGGGACTATTTGATGACAATTCGCTTGTTTCACTCTGGACCGACACAAAATTATACCTTGATGCTCAATGGGGATCCGATCACAACCTCTGTGCTATCAGGCGAGCGTGGCTGGCGTACTATCAAAGATATCAAAGTAAAATTTGAACAAGGACAACAGACTCTAACCATCCAAGGAGAGACGGCCATCTTCGCAGTGAATTGGTTCGATATCGCGATGCGTTAGACGGCTAAATTCTACTTTTATCTTGTTCATAGGGGTTATTGATAACCCCTAATTTTATGAGTTTATCTCGCCGCGCTTGTTGCCACCTTGGTGAGGCGGTATCTCTAATATAGTGGCGATAAATCAGAGAATCTGTATCCTCATTAAGTTGGGCGTTTAGCTCCAATAACTTAACCGCCATTGCTAGTCCAACCCAGTCTATGTGTTGCATTCTTGCGATATTAAAGCTTGATTGCGCGTGCTGCTTGGCAACATCAATTTGTCCCATTTGGTGATAAATCTGTGCGAATAACATGTCCCTTCTGGCGGGCTCATCAATATTTTCAGCTAGTTTTATCGCCAAATCCGACTCGTTTTGTTCAAGGTAGATGTTAGCTAGCTGTTCACTGACGGAGAAGTAAACCCAGTAGTTTTCAGGCGTGATGGGCTGCTCTAATACTTTTAAGTAATAATGTTGCTTTTGCTCTAGCTCTTTTGCAAATAGTGCGAAGTGATAGAATATGAGCATGTAATGACTACCATCAAGCTGGTGGTCGGCTAACAAGGTTTTTGCTTGATAAAGATAGTCGTACTGTTCTTTTTCTAATTTGAGTTTAAACGCTTTGATTGATAAAAGTGTGTAGGCCCTGATCTCTTGTACTGGGCGATTGGCTAGTCGAGCTTGACTAGCTGATTTATACAAGTGCTTTTGTATCAATGTAAAGTCTTGCTCGTGTGCAACCACATCAGACAATGATTTACTGATCTCACTATTTAAGGCGTTAAAGTTCGCGTCATCCATTAGTGCACTGGCGCGTTCCAAGTGCTGTTTAGATTGAGCATATTGATTTAACGCCATTAGTAATTGGCCTTTAAGCCATTGGCTATATGCTTTGTACAGCGGATGATTTTGTTGTTCGCTGAGACTTATCATTTGCTCAATATGCGCGCTCGCAACATTGTGGTTGTATTCATCAAGCAGGCGTTCGACTAAATGTTTCAATATATCCAAATTATCAGGTGATTGGCTGTATAGCTTTTCAAGCTCTGCTGTCGTGAAAGTATCAGAGTGAACTTGAAAATAATCGGATTTAAGTAACCCATCAATATTTAATTGCAGCTGATCTTTAAGTTCGCTGACGCTGGGGGCGTAAATATAACCTTGCCAGTGCCTGAGGTGGCTTTGTAAACGATATTCAAGTAAGTACATAGGTGTGTTAGACACCTCTTTTGAGTAGATAAACCCGCTCAATAAAAGCTTATTTGATGTTGCTCCCAATAGCTTTTGGTGCTCTATGTAGGGAGAGTTGAATAGGGCTTGTGCCGAACTGTGTTGTTCACCGAGAACTGCGTAGCTGGCAGATAAGGTGTCATTGAGTTGATTTGTTTGGGAAGTTAAATGCCCTTCAAATCTAGGCGAAAAAGGAACTAATAAAATGTGTTGATGTGTACTTGTTTGAACATCCAGGTTGTTATCTTGATGTGGCCATAGCCAATAGCTGCTAACAAGGCCTATAACGAATAAAGTGGTGAATACACACGAGAGGATAAACCTTTGCAAGTATTTGTGTTTAGTTGACTGCGATGTAACCTCTACATTACTGGTTTTAGCCTGCGAGGTTATTTCTAGCTGCCATTGATAGCCACGCTTTGGAAACGTTTTTATGGCTGCATCAGAAATCATCGCCCTAAGCTGACTGATATTTTGAAATACGACCTGCTCAGAAACGACTCGACCTTGCCAAACATGATCCAATATATCTTCTTTACTGAGTACCTCTTGACGCGATTCGATTAACAACGCAAGTAACCTACTTTGAGTGGGGGTTAAGGGGATCTCATGACTATTTTTGAATAGGCGCTTTTGCGTTGGATCGAATTCGAAGTCTAGAAAATACTGCATGATTGGTGGTCGACACTCCATTGTTATGGCTGCAATAGTAGCCTAGTCGATGAGGTTTGTGAATGATTTAGGCTAGAAGTAAGTTTTTGATTACGCATGTAACAAGAAAAAGCCAAGCTACACTTAGTTAAAGTTGGGCACTGAGACAGTGCTTTGAAATATTGTAATTAGGTGATGGCAGATATTTATGAAATGGCTAAAGGATATTGATGAGTCTTTTGATGTACTCCTGACTGATTGCTATCAGCAAAGAGAAATGGAAATGGAGTACCACATTAATCAGATCCGATTTGTTGGGTTAATGTCACTCTTTTTATTGGAGCTTTTGATAGGTTTGCTAAATAGAGGCATAGATTGGACGTTAATTGTCGTGGATCTGGGCACTATGGCACTGACTGCGGTTTGGTGTTTTTGTGTCGCTCGGTGGGCAAAAAGTGAAGGCTACAAACCGTGGTTAAAGTACATTTCTATCTTATTTGATTATCTTATTATTTTGCTGATCACCCTTGAGATGGAGTTTCTATCGGAGATTGGCCACTTTTTACATGATATGCATAATACGGAGTTTGAATTGATGCTGATAAGCGCACTTATCTTGTTCAATGTGATGAGTGCATTCCGTCAAGGTAAGTTAATAATTTACTATTCCACCTTATGTTGCTTGGCAACGGGTACGGTGATCCTAGAGCACAGTGATACAGCCAGAGCGATTGAGATGCATGAGCAGATAATTATTCTATTTTCGGGCTTGTTGGCATGGTCGATTTCTAGTTATATCACAAGTACTTACACTAGGCTTAGACACAGGGAAAGGCTACTGCGTTATTTACCAAAGAAATTAGTGAGTGCAGTTGAAACTGGCAAAGTTGATATAGAACCTGGTGGAGAACGGCGCAATGTGACGGTATTAATGGCTGATATTCGGCGCTTTACCAGCATGTGCGAAACACATGAACCAGAAGTGATCACAGGCTTATTAAATCGATACTTTTCAGCGATGAGTGCAATTGTATTTAAGTATGATGGCATGATAGATAAATTTATCGGTGATGCCATTATGGCTGTGTTTGGTACACCTCAAGGTGAAGGAAATAGTGCCTGTAATGCAATTAATGCCGCTAAAGAAATGTTAGAAGCATTGGAAACCCTCAATAAAGAGTTTATCAAAGAGGGATTACCTAGTTTAGAAATAGGGATAGGAATACACAGTGGAGATGCAATTGCAGGCAATGTTGGCAGTGTGAGCTGTATGGATTACACAGTAATTGGCGACACCGTTAACGTTGCCGCCAGAATAGAAAGCAAAACGAAAGAATTAAAGAAGGCTCTGCTTATCAGCAAGGTTAGTGTCGAACAATCTCAGCAACAAGATTTACAAAAAGCCGCGGAAGTGAGCTTAAAAGGGCGAACTGAGCCCATAGAAGTATTTTTTGACCCTCAGATATGAATGTGTATTTTTTGTTTTTAAAATGAAAAGGTTTTGGTTTTAAATTGCTGGGTTTTATTTTAGTATGGGGACAACTCAAAAATAAGCTTGTCCTATTTATTTTGCCTCTTTGAGCGGGAGCTACACTATCTCGTGCTTTGAAGCGCATGGAAGGGGTCATAGGTCAGACACTGGGCAATAAATTCAGGGCGAGCATATTTTTGAGGAATCAAAATAAAAGAGTAAAACGTAAATCCTTTGTTTTACTCTTTTTGACATGGAAGTGACTTACTTATTTGCTTCTTTTGCTGCTTTTAGTTTAGCTGCATGATCTATCTTGTAATCTGGCATGTCTTTGTTGCCATGAATTAGGTAATTATCCATCCAACGCATCAGGCGAATGCTGTAATCATACTGCGCTGCAACTTTGCGGTTGCCATGACCTTCTCCAGGGTAATAGACTAAACGCACATCTTTACCTTGTACCTTCATATATCTATACAATTCCATGGATTGTGCAGGGTGTACGCGAGGATCATCTTTACCGTGCATAATTAACAATGGTGTTTTAGATTGACCAGCCCAGTAAATAGGACTGCGCTCAAGATACCATTGCCACTTCTGCCAAGGGTATGAGCGAGCGTGTACTAAAAACATCTCATTTGAAATATCAGTAGTACCAAATTTCGATAATTGGTTAGTCACACCAACAAACATGACGCTTGCAGCAAAATGCTCTGTTAATTTTGTTGCGCCCCAAGCAGAAGCATAACCACCGTATGAGCCTCCAGTAATACCCACTTTCTTGGTATCTACAAGTCCAAGGTCAACGAGGTATTTTTTCATATCGACTAAATCATCGAACTCTTTACCTGCGTAATCACCTTGGCCTAGTTTCGAGTAATCTACGCCTTTTCCGGTTGAGCCACGGTAGTTAGGGTAGAATACCGCATAGCCACGTGCAGCACCCATTTGACCTGGATCTGAATAGCTTGTCAGCCAACCATTTTTATCGTGTGATTCAGGACCACCATGAACAGACATGATCAATGGGTAACGTTTACCTTCTTGGTAGTCTAATGGATATATAAGAACACCACCGATTTCGACCCCGTCTCTGGCTTTAAATGTCAACGCTTCTTGCTTTGCAAAGCGTTTGTGATCAAGCCATGAGTTTGAGTTTGACAAGCGAGTCGTACGCTTTGAGCGTAGCATATAGACTTCGTTAGGGTGCTTTGCCGTGTTTGCAGTAAGTGCTATGGTTTTATCTGAGTCTGAAACTGATAGCTTTCCGGCGATAAGCTTGCCATCTTTGATGACTTTTTTGTACTTCTTCGAGCCAACTTTAATTTGCCCCACGAAGCTCTCTGCACCAACATGGCCCACAAAATTAAGCGTATTTTTACGATTAGACCACTCAAAGTCACCAATATGGCCCATAAAGTTCGGGATCCACTCTTCGATTTCGCCAGTCTTTGCGTTGGCTAAGAAAAGTCTACCCTTAGCTGGGTCATGCTTGTCTTCTGCACCTAAGATCGCAATGTATTTTCCATCGTGAGAAAATTCCGCTTCACCTAGCTTTCCTTCAGTTTGGAAAGACGTAGTTATCTGCTTTGTTTTGGCATCCATAATATGCCATTTTGACTTCATATATTGGTCATCAATGAGCGCGGTTGGCTGAGTTTTGACAAGCAATTTACTGGCATCATCAGACCAATTCACATCGCTTACATACCCTTGAACTGGAACGACATCAGGTGTGAGTGCTTTTTCACTTGGCTGTAAATCGATAATATGAAGCTGTTTGTTTTTCAAACCAAGCTCATAAACCTCTGCCATAAAGCCAAGTTTCTTCAGTTCTTTTTCTGAGCTATCTTTGGCTGGCATAGCTAAGACAGCAACTTGCTTGCCATCTGGGCTTAATCGATATTTAGAAATTGATGTATCTTTTAATGCAAATACTTTTTGCGCTTCACCACCGTTTACAGCGATACGGTAAAGAGTCGTGAATTTATCTGTTTTTTTCTTAGTAAGGAAGTAGATAAACTGGCCATCGGCTGACCATGCAATGCTTTTGATATTGACTTGACCAGTAATAAAAGGACGCTCAATACCCTCATCATCAACTAGGTGTAGCTCGTTAAAGTTTTTACCATTTTTATCTATGTACAATTCGCGGGGTACAGAGCGTGTGAATGCAACAGAATCACCGTCAGGGCTGATTTGTGCACTAACCACTTTTTGGATTTTTGGAATGTCTTCTATGGTAATGGTATCAGAGTGAGCGCCAGCGAGTGCGCTTGTACTTACCAAGCCAACTGCCAGTGCAATTGAGGATTTGATCAATTTCATTTTACTAGCCTTGAAAAAAGGATTGTGAGGGACGTAAAACGTCGGGTAAAAAAATTCACGCTATTTTACGATGAGTCCTACAGAAAACCACTGTTTGCGATTAATCGTCTGTGGTATGCGACTAATCACTAACTTGAATAAATAAGCATAATAGGTGAATGAGTAAAACACTCATTCAATTGACCTTAGAGCGTCGCTAAGTCAAAAAGCAGAGTTACCAAAAAGCAAAGTAGGTAATTAGCTAATTGTTACTGCGACACTAATTTGCAGAGAAACGGTATCTTGCTCCTAAATAGAAGCGGCGACCATTTTGGTAAATAGCGGTTGGGGCATATTCATTACGATCGAATGTATATATGATCTCATTGTTTAGGTTTAAGAATTCGAAAATAAAATCTAAGTCATCGTTGATTGAGACTGTAATACTGCCGTCAAGCTGCCCATAATCATCCATTTTTGTTTCGCCAATGCCTGTGGCGAATTGCGTTCTATAGTTATAGGCAAGGCGAAGGCTGACTAAGCTATTTTCATAATATGCTGTGAGGTTTGTGCTGTGTTTAGAGGTTCCAGGCACCCAGTCATAATTACCGTTTAATTGGGTATTACGGTCTCCATCAACAAAAGTGTAATTTGCAATGATCCCAAAGCCATATGCGATTGCTTGCTGGTAACTAAGCTCAACCCCTCTGATCACACCCCCTGCACCATTAACCGGTCTATCAATGGACATGAGCACTCCTTCATGCAATTCAAGCGCTCGATTAAATTCAATAAAAGACTCTACATCTTTATTGAATATTGCAATAGATGCCAGTGCTGAGTCAGCAAAATACCACTCTAAACCAAAATCATATTGAGTTGCTCTGTAAGGGTTAAGCTCTGGATTGCCACCTTGGCCCTGCGCTTGAGTAACATTGTAATTAGTGGAGGGCATTAAATGATGGAATTGTGCTCGAGACATAACACGTGCAACTGCAAATCTAGAAATAAGGTGCTCAGTTAAATCAAATTGGATGTTAAGGCTAGGTAATAGGTCGGTGTAATGTTTTGATGTAGATTGCCAGTCATAACTGTCTGTTGGTGAAGAAGCTGTGCGCTCATACGCACCTGCTTTTTGCCAAGTAGAGACAATTCTTAGCCCTAAATTGGCTTTATAGCCTTCGTCAGCAAACTCAACCATGGCATAACCAGCAAGGGTTTCTTCTTCAATTGTGAAACGGCTGGTTTTTTCTTCTGTTTGAACGAAGTCTAAGGTTGAGAAGTCACGTGATAATGCATTGATATCAGCAAAGCTATACGCTTTTAAAGTATCGCTGCTTCCGATACCGTCTAAATAGCCACTAATAAACTCATTTGGATAATCAGCCAATGTGGTATTGAGTTGGCCTGCCAAGCCAGTAAGCCCACCATTTTGTGAACGCATGCGAATAAAATCACGCTTATGGCGTTTGTATTTGCCGCCAAACTTCAAGGTATGAAAATGTTGAAATGAGAGATCCCTAGTAAAGTCTTTCTGTAAAAAGTAGCCAGTATCGTTACCATCTTGACTATCATTGCGTGCTTCACTGATAAACCATTTTTGTGGGTCTAGCGGCGATATGTCATACTGGGTTTTAATATTTTTATTTTCCCTAGTATCAAAGCTGTAATGAGTATTTGCAGCAAATTGAGCCGTGTTATCTTCACTTGTCCCGCCGCTACCATGGGTATAGCCCACTTGATATTGAGCCTGCCACCATGGGCCGGTATAGAGCAAGTCGAGGTGGATACTTTGGGTTTGTATTTGTGCTTTTCGCCAAATTGCTTCCATACTGGTGTTGAATGGTTGCCTTTGCGCAGGTGTAAGAGACGCATGAGCAAGTGTGTTATCTATGATTTTATAATCGCTTATAGCACTACCTGCATCTAATGCCTTTCCTGGCTGCCATAAAAAATTTTGGTTTGAATTATCAGCATTGAGTTGAGAGTGCAGAAGGTGGCCCCTCAAAGTCCATAGTTCATCAATATGATAGGTGGCACTGGTGGTAAAACTGCTGAGTGCTCTGTCTTGTTGGAAAACCGCCGAGCCTCCGCCACCCGGCGACCATATATTTTGTAAGTCGCTTGGTTGATTAGCTTGAGTATTTGATACTAACTGGCCAGAGTCGTCTAGGTTGTAACTTCTTTCATGCCAACCCCAAGATTCTAGACCGTCTCTGCGCAAACTCCTGCTGTGATGATTTATCGTAAAGAGTAAAGCAAAATCACTATCTTCATTTATCCAACTATATACGGCTGATAATTGTGGATCGTGCTGCTGTGACAAATCATTGTATTGCAGCTGTGATGTGACGGATAACACGCCAGGATCTGAAAAAAGAGGGTCTAGGGTTGTAATATTTATTGCACCACCCAGCGAGCCTTCATCTTGATTTGCTTTTGGTGTTTTATAAACCTCTAAACTCGAAACGATATCAGCGGGTAGTAGGGTGAAATTGAAGCCTCTACTGGGTAGTGACGATATCCACCAGTCTGCTGAAGCTAGGTATTGTCCATTTAGGTATGTGCGATTTTGTTCTGGGGTTGTTCCTCTGACACCAATCCGTTCACCTTCCCCTTGTACTCTTGAGAGCGAAATACCAGTGATCCTTTGTAAGGCTTCCGCAACATTTTTGTCTGGGAACTTACCAATCTCTTGAGCACTAATGCTGTCTGAAACTTGGTCACTAAATCGTTTTATATTCAAGGATTTGACAACGCTGTCATGAAAGGCGCGAATTTCTATTCGAGACAGGTCGTTTTCAACTATTTCTGAGGGCTTTTGACTGTGCGGTTGGCTTTGGGCTTCTTGATCAGCTTTACTGTGGGCAAAGGACATATATAAAAGCGAAAGGGGAAGAAACAAATGAAAAATACGTTTCATGACCATTGTTTCCTACTCCTATTCTCAATTAACGTTCGGGAAACTTTGCTTTTATATTTCTATTTAAGTGCAACAGAAAGTACTGTAAAGTTGCGTTTAGGTAAAAAAATTTGTCCCCATCATAACATAGTATGATCATAATGGAATAGTCGTTATGTGCAGGGCCATGTTGCTTAGGCTCGTTTTTTGGATTGGATCAGTAAATGCAGTTTGAACGCTTTCTGTTAAATGACGTTTTGATAGATACCCAAAAAATGAGTGTCAAAGTCGACGGAATATGGCTGCCACTTGAGCACAAGCAGCTTGCATTGATAAGGCTGTTAATTGAAAAATCTCCTGAACCTGTCAGCAGAGATGAGATAATTAATCAACTATGGCCAAATCTTGTGGTTAGTGACAACTCTGTCAGCCAACTCGTGGCACAAATTAGGAAAACGCTCAATGATACGTCTAAAGAGCCTACTTTTATAAAAACAGTGCCTCGACTTGGTTATCAGTGTATTGCAATTGTTGCAAGTGCACCAACATTAGCCCAAAGAGCAAATTCTCCGCAAAAGAATATACCAATTAACTGGCTTGTTTTGGGGGTCTGTATTGGTTTTATTATTACTTTTATCGCTTTGTTTGATTTTAATATATTTAAATCTACACCAAAAATTAAATATATCTCTAGAATAACTTCTTCTCCGGGTGCTGAAGCTTATTTAAGCTTTTCTCCTAATGGCCGTTTTTTGGCTTACAGTCAAATTGTAACTGGTCAAAGTCAATATGATTTGGTTGTGCACGATCTCCAAACAAACTCTTCTCATACAATTAAATCATCCGGTTATAGTGAGCAAGCACCGAATTGGTCTGAAGATGGAAAGTGGTTGTTATATTATCGATATAGCCCGTTTAGTTGTGAAGTAAGAGGCTTGTCCGTTCATAATGCCATTGAATTGTGGCGTTTAAATCGTGATGTTTCACTATTGGAGTGTGATAGCGCACAAGTTCCTCAAAAAGTGATATTAAATAAATCTGGCCAGCTCTTTGTAAACGAGATGAGCCAAGGCAGAAAGGGGATAGTGAAATATAATATTAATATGGACGATATTAATAATTTATCATTATCAAAAAAAGAGACCATTGCTCAAGCTGAGGCTTATCGTACCCGCGGTGACCAAATTATTTATAAGCAAGATATGCAATGGTTACAAGGGACTATTGGTAAAGACGGTGTGATTAGGAAGACAGGGCTAGTTGAGGTAGGTGATGAGCCGTATTTTGGCTTAATTGACGGAAGTTGGTTGAGTGCTGGTAGCGAGTTAAAGTTACATTCACCTGGTCAGCAGACCAGCACCTTGTATAAGCCTTATGGTGAAATATCTGAAATTGCCATTAACAGTGAAACCGGCTTAATTGCCCATACAGAGGGGAGTGCCGAAGTTAATCTCTATGAGTTTTCTATCACATCTAATACGTTTACAGCAGTCTCTTCAAACTCAAGAATTGATACACAGGCCACGATTTCAAGTGATGGAATGCAGGTAGCATATGTCTCAACGACATCACATGCTGACCCTCAAATCACACATGTTGAAGTATGGCTAAAGCACCGTTTTAAGTCGAGCCCGAGTCTTTTAACAAGTTTACTGAAAAAGGATAAACCTAAGCTGCTGCTTTTTTCTCCTAATGGAGAATATTTAGCCATGCTGAGCGAGTCTAATACACTCTTTATAATCAATACCTTTTCGAAAATCCCTCGTTCTGTGATTAAGGAGAATCAAACTCTGCAGAATATATATTGGTCAAATGACGGAAAATCATTGTATTTTAAAACAATAGAGGAGAAGCGCTCTCAGTTTTGGAAACATGATATAGCTAGCGCGAGTAATACGCTTCTTCCTGAACTAGAGCAGCCCTATACGGCATTAATTAATAAAAATGAAAGCTTTGGCTCATATATAAATGATATTGGTGTGTATTTATATGAAGTATTGCAGGGAGAGGTGCCGCTTCATCATCTTTCTTATTCGTTAGAATTATATCGCCCTGCAATATACAAAGATGGTATTTATTATGTAGTGAGGCAAGGGCATCAATTATCATTGTTTAACTACAATATAACAGAGCAGACTAATGAGTTTGTTTCTGATGTTGGGCTTTATTTATATGATGTAAATGTGGAGTTGGGGTTAAGTGCAACCAGTGACGGTGAATATATTATAATTAATCGAATAGAAAATTTGGAAATGGATATTGTTCTTCATGAGTTTTTAACGGATTAGATACGTTTTTGGAGTTATTTGTTGCAATTAGCTAACTAAAAGTGCAGTGTAAGAGTACGCTTTTAACGTAATGGTGTACTTATGAAAAGAATAAAATGTGTTATCGCGTTATTGAGCATAGTGCTAATTAGTGGTTGTGCTTCGCCTAGTATAGAGCTGAGCAATCAGATATCCAGTGAAAATGGTATTGTATGGGGCAGTATGGCGTATGAAGGCAATTACGCTGATTATCAGGTCCATTTTAAAAATATTAAAACTGGGAAAAAGTACTTTTTATCTTTGAGCACGAGTGTGAATGAAGCGGGTCTTTTCGCTATTGAACTCCCAGCGGGAAGTTATATGTTCACAGGGTGGAAGGTCAGTGAGCAGTACATATCTGTTAATAAAATGGGCGAAACTGAGCATAACTTTATAAGCACGTCAGGCAAGCATACTTATTTAGGTCAGATACACTTTTCAGCGCAGGACATCACAAGGTCAAAACTACCAGACATCGAAGCGTCTTTGCGTAATCGTTATGCATTAGATATGAAGCATTGGCAAGCCTCTTTTGCGGACTTGGGCCTGCAAATACAAGGTGAACATTATGTCGCAGCACAGAGCACTTTGTGCCAATATTGTAATCTTACAGTGACATATACGCCCGCCCAAATTCGGTAAGTTAAGTCATATTGTAATCGGTATTATAAACTCCAAGGCTTTGCAGCGAGAGTCGAGTGGAAGACCAAAGCTGCTCATAGTCTTTTATAAACTTGCCAGACACGTTGATCCCAATAAGCAAATTTAAGAGCGCAAGTGCCTTTTGGTCAATGTCATTATCGCTGAAATTTCCCTGCATGTTTGCTGCATTTAGAAGACGTTTGAATCGAGTTAATACTGCATCTACGCTACTTGATAATGGAGGGGAAAGAATGTCATTGCTGCCCACGAGCTCAATAATACTGTTGATCATCAAGCATCCTTTTGCTTCTTTGTCTGTCACTCTCGCAACGCAAATATTCTGAAAGACAGTACAAATTTCTTTCAAGATATCACTTTGCTCATTGATTTGGTCAAAGGCACAAAAAGGAGAGTGAACATAGTAACGTTTGAGCACTTCTATAAAGAGAGATTCCATTGAGCCAAAGGAATGATAGAAGCTAGAGCGAGTAATACCTAACATTTCTGATACTGCTTTTACAGAGCAGTTTTGATATCCCTGACTCCAAATTAAATGCATGACCGTATCAACAGCTTGGTCACGGTTAAAAGCCTTATTTCTACCCATAATCCCTCCACGTACAACTTGAAATTTATTGTACACCAGTGGACAAATAAAAACTAACTCATATATTGTACACATGTGTACATTACTTGTTTTTAGTCAAACCAATAACAAAGGTTAAAGGAGATATAAGATGATAAAACGGTTTTTTTTAGTGCTATTAATGTATTTGAGTTGCACAAATGGGCTCCAAGCATATTCAGCAAGTGATAAGTTACCAGCTCCTGCCATTGATGAAACACTGCAGATTGAGCGTAAAAGTGTAGATGTAAAGCATTCTTTTATGTCTTACTTAGAGCTGGGGGAAGGTAAAGCTGTAGTTTTCGTGCATGGTAACCCGACTTCGTCTTACTTGTGGCGCAACGTGATGCCGTATGTTGCAAAGTCTCACCAGGCTGTGGCGGTAGATTTAATTGGTATGGGGCATTCAGGAAAGCCAGACATAGAGTATAACTTTAAACAGCAATTTCGTTATTTCAGCCGCTTTATTGATGAGCTAGAACTTGATGAAATTATTTTAGTTGGGCATGACTGGGGCGCGGCTATTGCGTGGCATTATGCTCGTAAAAATCCAGAGCGGGTCGCAGCATTGGCATTTATGGAAGGGGCTTTGCCACCTCTCATGCCTGCTGATAGCTTTGATGCGTTGGGGCCAAATATGGGGCCTTTTTTTGAAGCGATTAATGACCCTGTAATTGGTCACCAACTTGTTATTGAACAAAATATCCTAATTGAGCAAATGCTACCGTCTTTGGTAAATAGAACTCTGGGTGAAGAAGCGATGTTAGAGTATCGCGCGCCTTATGTTGATAAAGCTGACAGAAAACCTTTACTTGCATGGCCCAGACAAATACCTATCGCAGGCTCCCCTCGTCATACTCACAGAGTCATGAAAGGGATCGAACGATTTATGTCAAAAACGGATATGCCAGTTTTATTGCTTTATGCATCCCCCGGTTCTATTACACCTAACGCATTGATCCCTTGGTATGTCGAGCGAATTGAAAATATTGAAACCGCTTATGTCGGAGTTGGTTTGCATTATATTCAAGAAGACCAACCCAAGAGTATTGGTCTTGCAATTGCCGATTGGTTAAGACGGCTTGATTAGAATCATTGATTAATAGCCTATTTGTGCAGGTCCGACACTGCACAAATATAGCGCACATCGAGTAGATTCACTTATATGAATGATTGTTAGCTTAAAATGCTAAAAGCAACGTATCTGATCCCGTTGATTAATGAAGGTCAATCGTAGTTTTAAGTACGCTGTAGTCTTTCGCAATCTGAATATAATATGTCTGGTGCTGTCCTATTAGAGAAAGTAAAAAACCTTGTAATCGATAGTCGTAAAGCGCCAAGTCATCAAACTCTACAAAAATTGACCAATTTGGAGACTTACTCGATACCAAACTGATGCTATACAGTGAGTTATCATTTCTAACATCAATTTCTGAGATACGAAACCCTTCCAAGTTAAGCCGATGAGATTCATCTGTAAAAGAAAATGGCGTTTTCAAGATTGTTTTATTGAACACCATCGATTTCAAGTCACTGCGCGACTTATGCTTTACATAAATTGTATCAGGCTGCTTAGTGAGTGCTGAAGAGGTTGCTATCAAGTCTTTGAGTAAATTAGTTTGGGTTTTAGAAAGGGAATAATCTTGCACACGAACCACTCCAGCAGAGGCAGAGTTCATGAACATGTAAAGGCCAACAAATACAGCGCATTTAATTAATCGAATCATCTATCATTATAACTTTTAAAAACCGCAATCGTATTGTTTTTAATGTATAGCTACAAGTAGATGTTAATACAAAAAACGCCTTCATTAGACCATTAAGTTATTAATATCAAATCTTTATAAATTTTATATACCATAACTGAGTTTTAAGAGGGAATATAAACTGACTATGAATGGTTGCTTTGTGCCAAAAGAGGCCTGGAGTAGATAAAAATAAATGGTTCTGAGTTGAAAGCTGTATCGCAAAAACGCATTAAATTCGGTACCAAAATACCACTGATTTAACTAATATGATTGGCACCTTTCTTAATTACAGCTCCAACTCGTAAACTATTTTTTTTTGATAAATGACAAATGTCATGTTTTTTCATGACATTTGTCCATAACTTACATCTAGCGCTTTATTAATAATGCTCACATTAATAAAGCGCTAAGGGCTAGTATGAATCATTCACTAACTATTATTTTAATCTTGTTCACCACTATTTTGTCAGGCTGTGCCAACTTTGCTTACCAGCAAGAAATAAAAGAAGTCAAAGATTTTGACAGTATTATTGTTGGTGGACTTGCTGAAGTCTTTATCGCTCAATCCGATCATCAAAAGATCCAAGTACTTGCCCGTGGTATGCCCATAGAAGATGTCATTACACACAGTGAAAATGGCACTTTAACCGTGACTACACAGGGCTACCAAAGTGGTGAGTCGGTAAAAGTTTATGTGACATACAAACAATTAAGAAACATTAAAACCTCAGGTTCTGCTACTTTAACAGGCGAAAACCAATTAATCGCAGAGCACATCACTATTGTGACCACAGGGCCTGGCGATATAACAAGTTTATCCTTAGCAGCAAAGCAACTCAGCGTACAAACTAACGACACTGCCAACGCGAATCTTGTCGTTCAGGTAGAAAACTCAAACATAGAAATGAATGACACTGGTGACCTTGATATTCGGGGAGTGGCTAACCAGCAGCAACTGCGCTCGAATGTCTCCAGAGGTACTTTGAACAATACCCAATTAAAATTTAACTAGGATTAATAACCGGAGAAAAGTTATGAAGAAGTGCTCAGTATATCTGTTCGCATTATTAATTAGTGTTGGTTTAGCGTTGGTGTTAGCGTATAACAACAACCTGTACACTTGGGAAAAACCACAACAAAATATGTGGATACAAGGTGGGACTTTATTTGATGCCACCTCAGAGTTTGCAAGAAGCAACCCAGGAGTATTAGTAACCGGTGGTAGAATCGCTTGTATTGGTGAAAGCTGCAATGTTCCGGAAAAAGCCTTGGTAATTGACGCCACGGGAAAGTCAATTATGCCTGGCCTAATTGATTTACATGGCCACTTCTTTGGGGGTAAGGAACAATCCAAGCATGACAACATGCTAAATACAATTTGGGATCAACTTCGTTTTTTACCCAGTGTAAGACAAGACCTAATTCAAGCTGGCGTAACCAGTTATCGATCTTTAGGAGACATAGCGCCAGCTATCTTTGATTTAAAAAAATCATTGTCTCAAGATAAGTTAGCTGGTCCTCGATTATTTATCGCGGGTCCAATTTTTACTGTTGCAGGTGGTCATCCCACTCAACGTAAAGACATTCCATCTTGGGTTTTAAAACAAATGACTTTTCAGTCAGATTCTCCACAGCAAATCACAGCAAAAATCGAACAGTTAATTTTACAAGGGATTGACGGTATTAAGGTTGTTTATCAAGGTCACACCGACAGTGTTAATGATATTGAAATGCCTCGAATGTCTCGGGAAACACTAGCTACTATTACTTCGCTTGCAGAAAAAAACGGTCTTTGGGTGGCGGCGCATACCGGTGGTCAAAACGAAACAATTGAAGCGATTAACACAGGAGTGACCAGTGTTGAACACGGTATTCGGCATGGAAACATCATTCGCCAAGAGACGCTTGATGTTGTTGCTAACAATCAAGTGACTTATGTTCCCACGCTCGGTCGAGAGCCGAAGGGTCATTTAAATATTCCTCACCTGGCACAGTCTAATGTCATCTTAGGGGTTGGCACTGATTCACCGGTAAAAGAGCATGGTCAATATAGTTATCATATAGAGTTAA
Source organism: Pseudoalteromonas umbrosa (assembly GCF_030125375.1). GTDB lineage: Bacteria > Pseudomonadota > Gammaproteobacteria > Enterobacterales > Alteromonadaceae > Pseudoalteromonas > Pseudoalteromonas umbrosa. The sequence goes on from NZ_JASJUU010000003.1 coordinate 111,223, forward strand.
AGCGTTTAGTTGATGCGGGTTTAAGTGATACTCAAGCTGTTATTGCCGCGACAAAAAATGGCGCAATTGCCCTTAAAAAATCAACGCAACTTGGGACCATTGAACAGGGAAAACTTGCTGATATCCTTATAATCAATGGTCGCCCATGGGATAATATTACTGATATAGAGAAAATCGACACCGTCATAATCAACGGTCGTATTGGTTATTCCATTAACTAAGCTGCAGAAACAGGCATTTAGTAATTGATGGTATCTAGCAGATTTTATGAACATACAGATGTATAAAAGCTTCAATTTCCTACAAACTATTTAACATAAGTGAGCACTAATGCGGGAGGGCTTGGGCTCTTCTATTTTCATTATTTTTCATTTTCGGTGACCAAGCGGTTATTATGGGATTGAGCAGCGTTTATTATTATATGATTTATCGACGTCCGCTTTTTGCTGTTTATCGAAGTGCGGCGATATGCCGTTTGGGCCGTTAATTAAAGCTCGTCTAATCTAAAATACTAACAAAAAGCTGTCGTTCACCAAACGAGGTTATGAATAAGCAAGGATCACGAACTTATTCCCAACGTGTATGTTGTTAATGCAAATTTGAACGTTAAATCCGTTTTATAAGTAGCTTAATACCTTCATGCTCTGTAATTTCAGAAAACGGCTTTTCATCACCTAAAGTAAACTCTCTGTATTTTATAAAAGCTTTTTCTTCAAACCCCAATTTATTTTTAAAGATATGTTGAGAAACATTTCCATTAGCTTCAGCTTGTGCATATTTGAACCCCTTATTCTTGGCCTCGCTAATGCACTCAGATATCAATTTGTCTGCGACTCCATTCCCTTTAAACCTATCGTCCGTTGCGACAAACTTTATACTTAAATAAATATTATTTAGTAAAGTTTCACCTTTAAAATAGCTATTATTGAGTGCTGTGATCAAAGTCGCAATTGGATTACTTGGCTCTTTGTCATCGGTATCAATTTTATTCAGGGTCTCGGCCAGATCTGAAGTCAAAATAGCGCCAATAATTTTGTTCGTTGTTAACTCTCTGGCGATAAATCCCAATCCGTTGTCAGCACAATGCTGTGTTAGACCCAAGATAAACTCAGCAAACTCCTTTGGTGGCGCATTATTTGCTTCAGCCAGTGGCTCTCTTTCATTAAATGTAGCGACAACCAGTCTAGCTGTTTCGTGTATATTTTGAATATTGTCTACTGAAAAATTAAAATGCATAAATTAACATACTAGTATGAGGTTACCTTATGCAAGAGCATAAAAGACAAGATTAGTTTTTCCATGAGATTGAAACAAATAAGACCTCTACAGCAGGTTTTTCCTAAGCTCTTTTGGGCAATCGCGTGTTGTTTTAAAGTTGGCTTTCGACAAACTGATGTTAATGTGCATTTCTCAAGTTCGCAGCTTACTACCAGTTAGTTAAAGCTCAACCCTATGCGCAAAACGCTGGTTCAGATATAAGCGTCTACAACCTAGAGTTGACCAAGGAATTGTTCAATCTGACTTGTATCCCAGTGCCTTTTTTGGGCTTGCTTAAGTGCGCTCTGAGCTATTTCAATTGACTTTTTTTTGTTAGTGCTATGAGTAAGTTTGGCTTGTAGTAAAAGTAATTCAGGGTCACTTTCATCGTGCTCAAGTGCCATCTTGAGCCACTGGGCTAGGTTTTCATCATCACTTGGGTGTTTATATAAATGCAAACTCAGCGCTTTTATTGCTCTTTTATCGTTAGATGCTGAGCGTTTAAACCATTTCGTTGCCTCATAAGGGGCAAACAATTGACTATGTTTATCACTGTACAAAGTTGCTAATTTGTACTGGGCAGGTGAGAAGTGTAGGGCACTGCGTTTTAGCCAATTTAACGCCACATCAAACTGTGTTTTGTCATCTGAGTTAGTGAGTAGTTCAACGGCGAGCTTGTATTGTGCAATAGGCAAGTTATTTTTTGCAGCAGCAAGCAATATAGTTAAGTAGTCATTGTCGTCTCGCCAGTGGTATTTAAGTAATCGACTGGCGTTGTATTCGTTAGAGCTTAACCAGTTTGCGATGTAATACTGAACAAGCGCGTTACCTTGCTCGGCTGCATCAATATGACGTCTGATCTGAGCTTTATAATCTTGCTGCTGAAACGCCAAAGTACGCTTGTATTCTTTACCTTTATAGGTTGTGAAGTGATAAATCAGCGAGTGATTCTTTTTGGCTTTTCCGGGCTTGTAGCGCCAAACTTTAACCGCATTAATTAAAGATGAAGCGAAGATATTCTTAGGATAATCATCAATAACAATGATGTTTTTAACAACACCGGTTGCATCAATATCAAATTCAAGCCAAACCCAGCCTTCTATCCCTTGTCTTGCTGCTTGCTCTGGATAATCAGGTTGCTTATCAAAAGTACGTTCGGATGAGGGGAGCTGTGTGCTTGTCTTGCTGAAATCTGGCTGGTACTTCTCACTTAAGTATTGATAGCCAAATTGGCTTTTTCTTTGTTGCAGGGCTTGCTCTAGCACCTGTTTGTCTGCGTACTGAGACGAAATTAGATGCGCTGTTTTGAGTGCCTCTGCAATACCGTATTCGGCAGCGATTGAAAACCAAGCATGTGAAATTGAGAGGTTCTTTTCAGTGCCTTGACCATGGAGTGACATCACGGCTAAATTATAAATGGCGTCGCCGTTACCGAGTTGAGCCAGTTGATAAAACTCGTCGTAAGCTTTGACATAGTTTTGTTGCTGGTAATAGTGTGTTGCAGTAAAAAGATCCGCACGACTGCTTGTTGCGAACAGCGCCAAAATTAATATGATTAGTTCAATAGGCCTGACATGCTTCATGCTGATTAAAGTGGCACCTTGTGATAATTACCCAACCTACATCAGGCGTTATGTTACGTATTTACTATATTAATTTATGTACCTAAATGACCGATTCTACAGCTTTTACAAACAATTACCATATCTCATAGTACAAGGTGTTTAAAAAGAAAAGCTGAAGGCCTACATTCGTAGGCTTCAGCTTAAATCTCCTGGGCAGGGAGAGGCTTTCCTTGCCATATGCCGCTGTGTTTACAACGAACAAGGTGCAGAACTTGTGCAAGCGCTTAGTCTTTTACAAGTCTGCTTTTTTATTTAAAAGTTAAATCGAACACCAGCCACGAAGCGTCTACCATCTGCATAGACACCAGTAAGTGCCTGCTCAACACCTTCCTCTTGATAGCTAAATGTATGTTCATCGGTTAAATTGATAGCTTCTAAGACGACGGCTAAGTTTTCATTGATGTTATAAGTTAGGTTTGCATCAATTTGACCGTAGGCGTCAATGTAACCAGGCCAATCATTACCTGAGTCATATCCTGAGCGGTGGTTATATGAAATACGACCGCTGAGCGAGTCGTTTTCATAATATGCACTTAAATTGACTGTGTGCTCAGAGTTACCAGGAATAGTCACGTCGTTACCATCTTTATCTTTGGCTTCACCGTCTACATAGGTGTAGTTGGCAGAAATACCAACACCTTCAAGCAACTCTTGTTGATAGCCAAACTCTAATCCTTGAATTCGTCCTGCGCGACCATTTGAAGGACGACTGATCCTAATTGGGGTATTTTCATGTATCTCTAATGCAGGCGTACTGTCTAAGAATGATTGAATATCTTTATAGAAAAATACTGCCGAGAACAGTCCCGCTTCGTTGAAGTACCACTCAATACCAGTATCGAATTGTGTTGCACGGAATGGATCTATATCTGGGTTACCGCCTGTGCCTGTTTGAGTTTCAACGTTATATGAGGTTGAAGCTGTCATACTGGCATAGTCTGGACGAGACATTACTCTCGCTGCACTAAAGCGCATAAGTAGATCATCACTTAAGTCAACGGCGAGGTTAATGCTTGGTAGTACATCAAAATAGTCTTTGTCTTGTGTGGTCCACGTTTCAAGACCTGTTGCACCTGCAAATGCAGAAGACTCTTGCTTGGTGTGCACAAGCCTTACACCTAAGTTACCACGCATGCCATCTGCATCTATGGTTGTTTTAACATAACCTGCTAGTATTTTTTCTTTAATGTCAAAAGTACTGGCTTTTAAAACTCTATAGTTCCAGTTAAGAGCATCACCATCTTGGCGAACTCTATCTGAGTCAGTAATGGCATAAGATCGTAATGTACCAGATGAACCCAAACCAGATAGGTAGTCGCTTGGCATCACAAGTGAGTAATCAGCTAAGCTCCAGTTGAGGTCAGTACGTGCATCTGTGGTGTTTTTGGTATTAAAACGGCTATGATCCCGGTATTTAACACCCATTTTAATTTCGCTGAATACAGCAACATCAATAGGGCGTTTAAAGTCGGCTTGGAAATAGCTTTCGTCATCTTTTGCATCATTGTTGTCGTAACGCAAAAAGCCGAGGTTCCATTTTGTGCCATCTTTCGGATCTGCACCATAAGAAGTTTTAACATCTTCTACTTGCGAGGTATCAAAAGAATGTACGTAGTTACCAACCCAGCCTACAGAGCGGTCAGCTTGTGAACCACCAGAGCCTTCGGTATAACCTAGTTGATAAGTGGATTGCCAAAGCTCGCCTTCATGCTCGACTTTTAAGTCATACGCTTTGGTTTTTAGCTTTGAGTTTCTTACTTTTGTTTCATTTAGGATATTTGTACTGTCTGGAGATAACCCCATGGTACCACCGACAACCATTTTTCCGACCTTATTTTGATCAATGATTGTGATGTCTGTATATTGCGCGCCGCCACGCTCAGGTAACCATAGAAAGTTTTGGTTTTCATTATCGGCATCCAGCGTTGAATCTAATACATTAAATGAAATATCTGTCGCGTCACTTGGGCGATATTGAAGCGCAAGTGTGATACCTGTTCTAACACGTTCTTGGGAGAACATTGCAGAGCCACCACCGCCCGGGCTGTATACATCTTCATGCACGGTACCATCTGCCATGGTGATGTTTCTGTCTGTCCAGCTCCAAGCTTCAATACCATCACGGCGCAGATTTCGCTCTTGTCGAATTAACGACACAAGTGCGCCAAATGTTTCATCATCGTTTTTGAAGTTATACATGATGGACGCTTGCGGATCTGTTTCGCCAGAAACCTCACTATGTTGGGCTAACAATGAGCCAGCTATTTTGTTCGCTTCTAAATCGAGCGGTTTTCTTGTTCTGACAATGATTGTGCCACCGATTGAGCCTTCATCAATGTCTGCTTCAGGTGATTTATACACCTCAAGACCAGATACAATCTCTGATGGTAGCATTGTATAGTTAAAGCCACGACTCGCAGCTGAGTTTGTCCACCAGTCCGTTGAACCGACGGCTTGACCATTTAACAATGTTCGGTTTTGGCTTTCACTTGTGCCTCGAATACTTACTCGCTCACCTTCACCAAAGCTTCTAGTAAGAGAAACCCCTGTGATCCGTTGAAGTGATTCTGCAACGTTTTGGTCGGGAAACTTACCAATGTCTTCTGCTGTCACAGCATCTACGATTGCATCTGCATAACGCTTGGTATTGAGCGATTTAACAACACTGCCGCGGATACCACGAACTTGAATGACTTCCACTTCTTTTTGATTTGAAACAGCGCTGTCATTTTGTGCAAACGCATAAGGTGAAAAATACAAAGTAGAAGTCATTAAAGCTGAGCTTATTGCCAGCGACAACTTGTTTTTATTGTTGAACATGATACCAATCCCCTTGGATGAATTTTTGAACGTAATCACTTAAATGTAACTTTGTGCAGTTGAAATTTAACAACATGTCTGCTTGTTAAATCTTGAAAGGGTGTGATTAGTTATGAAACAATAATTTTTCAATTTGTTATTTTTCTTAGTTTATGATTTATCTGCTTATAATTTTTAATTCCCCATGTTTTTTGGATAGATAAGTAATTTTATTTTTTATATTTAAAATTTAAATTTATTAACATTCACAACTAATGAGGTTTTGTGGTTAAGAAATTTAACCTTTATTGGAAATGGGCAACTTAGCACCATGACTTATGAATTGCGTTTGGCACAGGAGTAGGGTCGACTTTTTGCACGTTAACTGTTTAGTATGCTCGCCTGATAAAGCTGTAAATAACAATCTAAAGGGGCTTAGCGATGCATTATACATAAATTAAAATCAGCACATAATGGACTGTTTGAGTAGAAGAATTGGGAGCACGACAAGCGCAGAAGTGCATTGGATATGTCAATAAATGTGTGAAAATTGAAGCGGCCTAAACAAACTACAGCCCCTTCATGAGATAAGGGGCTGTGTTGAGTTATATTGTGCTACAAACTCTTTTTAGGAGGCAGGGCCACATTGGCAAAGATTAAACCTGCGACTAGGGACATAAAGATCAAAAAGGTCTGCTGGCCAATATGATCCGCCATCACAAAGCTTTGTCCTTCAATTAAAGAATTGAGGCCAATGTATGTTTTAGAGCCAGGTACTAATACAATCAAGCCTTTCATGGTGACGATTGAAGCTGGCGCGTTCTCTACGCGGTTAAAAATATTACTGAAAATGCCAACGGCAAATGCACCAGCAAACGTGCCTAAGGCATAATCAAAATAAATAGCTGCGCTGACTGAAACAGCATAAGCAATAAACCCAGATGTAATGCACCAAGGCACATGTTTTAATTTGGTTTTGAATATAACAACAAGGCTAACGCAAAGTAAGAATACTGCTAACCAAGCCGTCCACTTTGGCAGCGGATCGGGTTGAACAAAATCAACTTGTCCAAACACATAAAAGCCAATGCTAATTCCTAAAAAGGCACCAAAATAGAGTTTGAATAACAGCATAAAGGCATCCATAACCCTAGCGGTACCAGATACCAAGTGACGTGCAGAGAGCTCAGCAAACCCTAACGCTAACGCCAAACCTGGGATAAACACAATGATTGCGGATAGCACCACTAATCGGATATTGAGTTGAGGATCAAGGTAGGCCGAGACGGCACACGCAGCAAATGCTGAAGCGATGGCCACCATAGGTTCTAGCATATGGGTGACGCGCTTAGAGTGCTCAGACCAAAGGATAAATAAATATACCAAGATAGAGATTATCCCAGACCATATTACATCACTCCAGCTGGAACCCATTAGCATAGCAAACGCGCCTCCCGAGACCGCAAAAGCAAGTGCCATTTGCCACCTAGAATAAGGGGAGTCAGCGTTTTGGATCTGCTCAAGGCTTTCATCAGCTTCAACGATTGTGAGTTCGCCGGCCAGCATTTTATTTACGACGTCATCGGTATTGGCAAGTGAGCCTAAATCATGGTCGCCTGGTTCAACTCTGGCTACATGGGTGTACTCTTCTTCATGTCCATCAGTCCAAATTACAAAAGTAACAGAGGTTGGAGACATCACAAATGAAGACTTTAAACCGAGGTGAGTGGCAACTTCCATCAAGTGCGCTTCCAAACGAAAAGCGGGGGTACCATATTGATGAAGCATTTTGCCAAGTTTAACAATAAACTTGCGCTTTTGTGTAAACGTAGCTGAATTCAACTGTGTAATACCTAAAATAGTTGAGAGGTTGAGGGCAAGCCCATACATTTAAGTGTTGGTCACTTAAATCCCAAATTACGTAACTTATGATACAGTTAAATTATGTTGTAATTTTGAATACTCGGAGCAAAAAAACGTAGGTAAAAATGCCTTGTTTGACGCTTTTTCGCGGCGTACTCAGTCTAAGAAATAGTAAAGACATTACTCTTATCCCATTTCTATAAAGCTAATAATAAGTTACGCCGCGCATTCTAACCAGTTTTGCCTTATTTTCAACGCATTTTATTTGCGTTTTTTTCTTCGATCCACTGTGACATGTATTGTGTGCTGCGCAGTGTATGGTGTTTGAGCATTTGACCGAAGAAATTCTGTGTTCGATGAGGTACTAGATTTTTTTGGATTTCAGCAATTTTGTTTATTAAACGGGTACTTAACTCTTTCTTGTCATATCTGTCATGCAGAATTTTAAGGCCATTTTTTTGCGCTTGATGAAAGTCTTGTTGATTTGTATATAACGAAACAGCAGCTTCAATAAACGTTTCATCACAGGTTGTTATCGCGCCATGCCATGGTAAGTCACCATGCATGCCTTCTGCACCAATTTTCGTGGTGACGCAGGGAGTTTGAGTTAACATGGCTTCCAATAACTTGCCCTTAATACCTGCGCCAAATCTGACAGGAGACAAACAGACGCGACTGTTTTTCATCACCTCAATTGCATCATCTGCCCAGCCTTTGACTAAAAAACCAGTTTTAGGGTTGTTTAAATCAGTTGCTTTTTTAGGCGGGTAAGAGCCATAAATATGTAATTGCGCGTCAGGTAGGCGTTTTTTAATTGCTGGCCAAAGCTTTTGCAAGTAAAGAACAGAGTCCCAATTAGGCGCATGACGAAAATTACCAATTGTCATGAAGTGTTGTCGTGTTTCAAATGATGGCAGCTCGCAGGGCAGCGAATCTAGATCGACTAAAAACGGCAGGTGAACTAAAAGTGCAGGGCTGATGTTAAAAGTTGATTGCAACAAGTCATATTCATAGTCTGAGATGATTAGGGATAAATCACAGCGAAGTATCGCTGCTATTTCTCTTTTCGCCAACTCACTATCTAAAAGAGAGTCTAAGTGGAAGTCAATACCGGCTTTTATAGCCGCGTGTCTTGTACCTCTTAAACACTGTAAGTCTTCGGTGTCTAAAATTTTCATGGCTTGCGGCGCAAATTTATCAATACGCCAGCCAAATTGCTCTTCCATCATAAAGCGGTCAAACATGACGATATCAGGAGCTAGCGTTTCTACATAGTTATCGAAGCTACTGCAGTTGAGGGCTATTTGCTTACTGGATATGCCATAGTTTGACAAATCAATCATATGGTCCGTTTGCTGTGCAGGGCTTGCAAATTCAACTTGCCAGCCTTGCGATGTAAAAAATTGAAGCAAAGAGAGCATATGCATGCCCGCAGCCGAAGAATTCGGCTCTGGCCATACATAGCCAATAACTAAAACTTTATTCATTTAAGAAGATGATTCTCGTATTTGTAAGGATATATCGACCAGTGTTCTGACTGGCGGTTGTGATTTGTTTAGAATTTCACTCAGTGCTTGGCAAGTTCTTTTGCCTATGTCGTTGGCGTCAATGCGCACTGAAGAGAGGGCTGGGCGCATAAGGCGTGAATCAGCTAGGTCGTCAAAGCCAATTACCTTCACGTCTTTTCCGGGTACCAAGTTATGCTCTCTCATGGCTTCCATTACGCCGTAAGCGATGACATCACTAAAACAAACAACAGCTTGAATATCAGGTGCTTGATTTATGATGTCGTGAAATGCATCTCTGCCACCTTGGCGGTTAGTCGGTGCTTTAATTTCATATGACTTTACCGGTGACGCATGTGCGGATATTGCAGAGCGAAAGCCACTAACACGTTCATGATAATCAGATATTTCGTCTGTACCGCCTAAAAAGGCGAGGGAAGACAACCCTTTTTCTAGTAAATGCTCTGTGGCTAAATGGGTACCTTTTTGATTGTCAGGCAAAATACAAGGCGCATCAGCAAATTGTATTTCACGCATGATATTGATGACAGGAAACCCAGTTGATACCAGTTGATTTACCCACTCTTTAGTCGTGCCGGGCGCTGGCACAATGACAAAAGCGGAGACGTTATATTCTTTTAGTGTGTTGACCACTTGTTGCTGGCGTTTGAAATCCTCACCAGTATTGACGAGCATTGGGACCATACCAAGTGCATAAATATGTTTTTCTAAACCAACGGCTAGTTGTGCCGAGTAGGGGTTGGTTAAGTCATTGATAACTACAGCTACTAAATTAGAGCGTTTGCTGCGTAATGCTGCTGCATCACGGTTGTAAACATAGCCAAGTTTCTCAATGGCTTTAAGTACTTTTTCTTTACTTTTGTCACTTACTTTGTCGGAGTGAGTTAATACGAGAGAAACAGTAGATTTGGAAACTTGCGCTTCTTTGGCAACATCAAAAATTGTTATTTTTTCTGGTTTTTTGTCGTTGTTCATAAGTGCCTGATCGCATACGTTGTGCTGATGACGGTTGCATAGTTTAAACCTATCAACTTCGACTCTGCAACTTACAATTCAATTGTGGTGCTTTTGTATAAAACAATAGTCTAAAAAACAGCTTTTTGACTGTAAAATGTCTCTAAAATACTGCACTGGGCCAAAAATAAAGATATGATGTCCCGTTGTGGCTATTTGACTAGGACTACAGAAGTGATAATTATCAGGGCATTAATTCTATTTGTTAGCGCATGTATGTTAAGCAGTATCGGGTACGCTGATGCATCTACTTACAAGCAACCTTCAGCTGAGATGGCTGAGTTAATACAACATCATAGTGTTCCAGAAGCCCTAGTGAATTCACAAGGTAGTTGGATGGCGTTACTTACTGAGCAAACAGGTGCACATTCAAATACGTCAACGTCTAATCTTCTCGGTGTGCATTTCAATACAGCCACTAATTTGCATACTGATTTGCCAAGATATTCATCTCTATCTTTTAAGCACATCGATACTGGTGCAGTGCTGAATGTTACGGGTATTCCACAAGGAAATATTGTCCACCCCACTTGGAGTGCAAATGGCCGATATCTCGCGTTTGTGCTTGAAACTACAACAAGTGCGCACCTTTGGATTTATGATATTAAGCGCCGTAAACCAAAAAGCTTATCGAGCTTTGCGCTTAATGGCTTCGCAATTAACAAACCGTTTGAGTGGCTTGCTGATGGCTCAGGTCTTATTGCCAATTTCAGAGTGAATTTGTCACACAACAAGGTCCGTCATGAAGTGACACCTGATACTGGCACAGGGCCATTGGTCGTTACTTCAACGGCCAAAATAGCAAAGGTAGACGACGAGGGATTTAGTGCAGCGAAGCAGTCTCAATTTATGCAGTTTGCACTAGGACAGTTGTATAAAGTCCCATTAAATGGCAAAGCTGTGGCAATTGGGCAGCCAGCATATTTTAGCGAGTTTAAGTCATCGCCAGACTCTACAAATTTAATCGTGGCCATGATAGATGTGCAAAATTTGGCAGATATGTCAGAACAAGATTTTGATAACCAAAGTTTCAGCGTCTGGCAGATCTGGGGTATGCGAGGCGTACCTTTGTACGAGGTATTTCGTCCAAAAAGTACACTATCCGAGCAAGACATACTGTCTCAGCCATTTATAGACTCTACTCTTAAAAGAGGCTTTCAATGGCGTGCGGATAAAGGGGCTACGTTAGTTTGGGCACAGTCAGAGCCAGATGATGACAATGAGAGCTTATATAGCATCTCAGCACCTTTTAGGCGCGATCCTCGACTATATACAGACGTAGAAGGGCGCGTGTCTGAAATCATTTGGGGCGATAACCAATTGGCGTTGATGGTGATTGAGTCTGATCAAGGTAAAAAATCCTACTACTCTTTTTCTCCATTGACACCAGAGCGTGCGAAGGTTAGGTTAAGTCTGTTTGATGACATGGGGACAGGTGAGCAGCGCGAACTTGTCATGACAAAAAATGAATTAGGCGTTCCTGTCGTTAAAGTGGCAGGTGGACGATATTTGTTTTTAAAGGGCACTAAAAAGCGAGATGGTGTGGATGTTCCTTACCTTGCAAGATTTGATGCTCGCGGCAATCTTATAACGCCCATCTGGCAATCTAGCACACCCTATTTTGAGCAGGTGATTGCCGTGTTGGCAGACGATGGTATGCAGTTTGTTACACGTAAAGAGTCCAAAGAAAACCCGGCGAATTACTTTTCTCGCAATCTTACGTTTGATGTTGTGGAGCAGCTGACAAAGTATGCCCATCCATATCCAAGCATGCAGCCGATCCGCAAAGAGGAAATGCAGTTTAAAGTGGGCGCTGGTAAAGTGATCAAAGGTGACTTTTACTTACCTAATAGCTTTGACCCAAGCTTAGGGCGCATCCCATTGGTGATTTGGCTTAATAATGGTGAACAAAATAAAGCCAACCAAGAAATAGATTCCCCTTATTTATTTCCTGAGCTTAATGCAATGAATGGCGTCCCATTTGTTCATGAAGGTTATGCTGTTTTAAATTTAAAAAACATGCCTGTTTTAAGCGCAAAGCTACAAGGTCAGCAATTAGATAAACAGCTGCGTGATACTGCTAAAGTGATCATTGATACATTGGTATCACAAGGTATTGCAGATAAAAGTAAAATTGCTATCGGTGGCCATGGACTAGCAGCAACGAATGTCATGAAATTACTAACGCAAACTGACATGTTCGTCACGGGGATTGCCAGAAGTGGCACATATAACTTAACACTAGCGCCATTCATATTTGGTGATGAAGCGCAGAGTTTGTGGGCTCAGCAAGATAAGTATTTGGCAAACTCTCCATTGTATTTTGCTCAAAATATGAAAAGCTCTGTTTTATTGATGCATGGCTATCAAGATCGTCAAATTGGCAGCTATCCTGTGCAGTCAGAAAGAATGTTTAGTGCGTTGAACGATCTTGGAAAAACAGCAAGGCTTGTGTTGCTTCCCAATAGTGATCATACCTTTAGCGATGACAAAGATTTACTGCATATGTTATATGAGCAACAGCAGTGGTTGAAGCTGCATTTTGAACCTTTGCCAGAGGTTGAGGAATTGGATCAAGTGCCTGAAGCGCTGCGTTTTGAATTACCCAGTGAGCAAGAAGCTGGCTTCGAATATCCTTCGCCTTGGGGTTAGCTAAAGGCCCTGAGTAGGGCCAAATCCGACTTACATTAACGCTCTTTAGTGGTTATCGAGCTGCCAAGTGATGCCCCTATGACTAAAAAGATTGCAACCCATTGCCAGAATGAAAGAAGCTCCCCCAAAATAAGCAGTCCTGCCAAGGCGGCGATAGCTGGCTCTAAGCTCATCATGATACTAAACCCTTGCGCAGGCATGTTGCGTAGGGCTACCATTTCTAAACTGTAAGGCAGGGCGCTTGATAATATACCAATGGCAAGCCCTAAGGGGATCAGCGACCAGTCCAATAGCGCACTTCCTTGAGAGATAACACCATAGGGAACAACTGCAAACGCGGCGATACTCATTCCCAGAGCGACAGCCATTCCACCTGAACTCTGCCCCCCCGTTTTCTTGCCAAAAATGATATACCCAGCCCAACATGCGCCAGCGATAAGTGCAAGTAGCACACCAATGGGGTCAAGACCATCGACTTCGTTCATATTGGGTAAAAGTAAAAAAATACCTGCAATAGCCAGTAGTACCCACAAGTAGTCTCTTTTGCGTTTGGAAGAAAATAACGCGACTGCAAGTGGTCCGGTAAACTCAAGTGCCACCCCAATTCCAAGGGGAATACGTGCGATAGCATAATAAAATGTTAAGTTCATAATGCCGAGACATAGGCCATATAGAATAACAGGTCGCCAGTTCTTCGGTAATTTCCGCCAAGGCTTAAAAATTAAGCAAAGTATCAATGCCGAAAAGCCTAAACGATATGCAGTGGTCCCTTCTGGTCCCACATGAGGAAAAAGTTGCTTTGCGATTGATGCGCCAGACTGAATAGTGATCATGGCTAGTAAAAGGCATGCAATTGCATATAAAAAGCGTTTATCTAGAAGTTGCATATTTGACCTACCGATATGAGAAGGGCGCTAGTTTAAAGGGTTACGAGCTATCTCTCAATCATTTTGTATACATTATTCTTTGCTTGGATGTGCTTTGAGCTTTTATGTAATTACAGTGTTTTTTTGTTTTATTTAGGTGTTTTTGTTGTGTTTTTTGTGTATCTAAAAAGGGCCGCATCACTGCGGCAGCTTTAAAAATGTCTGCCATGCATCTTCATGTTTTGACATTTGCTTGTGTTTTTTTGAATTAAGGTGTGCTTGCCTATCTTGCTCTGTTAGGAATGGCCCAACACGACACATTGAGCAATGAGATGGCTTGAGGTAATCTGGTTTCGCCAACGTTAAACAATCAAGGGGTTTTGGTGACCAAAAGTAGCTAATCCCACGGGTATCTTTGACGTGTTTATCCCTATCAACATTACGGATCTTGTACTCAGGAAATTGGCTGATATCAAACTCAGTTTGTCCTAGATAATCAATGTTTAGCCCTTGATGAAGCGTTTCCTCTAAATTCCATTCGCAGTATGGCTTAACATCTTTTGAAGTAATAACACTGAGCATTGGTCCTGTTGCATCTAATGCCACTGATTGCGAGTAATTCAAGAAGTGCCTTAGCAGTCTTCTGTTCAGGGTATTGATACTTAGCGCACTTTGCTTAAACGCTTCATGAGATGAAAATGCAGGAATTAATGGAAATTGAAAGATAACAATATCAAATGTTTGCCCAGCTAACCTTGCCCAAGAAGCGCTATTTGTTGCGTCAAATTCGGTCAGTACTTGAGTGTCGGTATTTCTCAGTTTATCCAGCGCATGGTTTTGGTATTTTGCGCGCAACTCAACTTCACTGTCATAAATGCTTGCAACAATAAGCTTTGGGTTTAAGTATTTCTTGATTGAGTAGGAGAAACTTAAATCTCCATCACCGACAGTTAAGATTCGCCAATTTGATTTTAATTGCATGAGTAAACACTGACTATTTCAAAGCTGCGAATTATATCAAGATTTTTATCTCGAAGTCGCTAACTGTTAGCGACTTTTAGAGGGGGAATACGCAAGCGCCTTAAGCGTTTCTCAATTCATCAAGTAAATGCATCACATCTACACTGGCTTGTTCCATTTTATTGAGTTGCTGCACAGCACCTTGTTTGTCGCCATTATTGAATTTTTTAATCGCCTCAACGCCTGATCTGTGTACTTCTTTATGGGGGCTTTCTAAGCGTCTGTAGGCTGAGTTATCTGAGTATTGTTTGGAACCATCTCCAGAGAACCATTTTCCTAAACGGCATGAAGTGTGATCTGCAAAGTCCGATACTGATTTATTGCTGCTGCCCATAATGACGGCATACACTTCACTTTTCCAAACTACATGGTCAAGCTTCACGGTTTGAATAAAAGTTTGCTTGGTCGCATTTGAAATGGTTGTTTTCATAGAACTGCAGCTAGTGACGATATGACCGTACTCATCATTCAAGTGTTCTATGCTGTTCGACAGAGTTTTGTTCGACTCTTGAATGACGGAGACATCTTTTACCGTTAATTGTGTAGTGTCTATGATTTTAGTAACTAGATCAGATACTTCATTGGCGGATGCACTGGTGTTGTTTGCAAGCGCACGTACTTCATCAGCAACAACGCTAAAGCCTCTACCTGCTTCGCCTGCACGAGCAGCCTCAATAGCAGCATTGAGAGCAAGCAGGTTTGTTTGATCTGAAATCTTGGATATTGTCGCTACAAAAGTATGAATGTTGTCGGCCATATGAGACAGTCCAGAAATATTATCCGTCATACTAGACATATTATCGGATAACTGTCCCATTCCTGTCAGTATGTTAGAAAGTGACTTTTCAGATGTTTCAAATGATTGGTTGACTTGTGAAATAGCATTACTATCTTGCTCTATATTTTGAAAACTCTGCAAAACCGTTTCACGTATGCCTTCTATCTGATTCATACCAGACAAGGCACATTGTAAGAGTTGGTTGTCTGTATTGTCATTTAACTGTTGTTGAGCTTCAATCAGTTCGGATTGTAATCGAGCATTTTCTTCACTCAGACGTTCATTTTCTTGGCGTTGTTGCGCCAATTCTGTTTTTACTTGTGATAGTTGTGATTTCAGATCTGAGCTGGAAAATAAGTTGTTGAACACGATTCAATCCCCTTTGTAATGTGAGCGCACTGAGTATTTAGAAATTTGTAGCTTGGCTTTATTCTTTTAATGCGTATCTGCTGAGCCATGCATTGGCTAGCATCTACTATAAATAACTTTATAGCTGCTACTTTTTCAATGATAAATCAAAGGGTTTTATTTTGGAAAAGTTTTATTGCAAAAGCGCTATATTCACTCAAGCCTTAACTTACTCGCGGTTTTGACCGCACGGATTTAAGGTTTTTGTTGCTATACATAGATGCATCTGCCAAGTGCAGTAGTTTATCGGGCGGAACATCGGTGTCAGTGGCAGTAAATCCAATACTGATACCAACGCCATATTCAAAAACTTCTTCGAGGAGTTTTTTGCGAAGCTGTTCGTCATTTTCAGTGTCAAATGTACCAAACGCGACAAATTCGTCTCCACCAATTCTGAAGCAATTATCTTCACCGAACAGATCACTTAAAGATTTGGCCACTTTCTTTAAGATAAGATCTCCACAACTGTGCCCAAATTTATCATTAGCACACTTAAAGTCATCGAGGTCGAAATAAAATAGCGTTTGATATTGCTCACAAAGGGTTTCAAAGTGGGTGAAGCATGCTCGTCGATTGCCAATCTGTGTTAACTCATCATGGGTTGCGTCAAACTTGAGTTTTTCTTCCAAGCGCTTTCTTTGATGGATTTCTTTATTGAGCTGGGAGATAGCTTCTTGCTGTCTAACTATCATGGTATAGAGGGAGTAGCAGATAAGTAAAAAGCCAAATTGTTTTAAAGAGGTATCAAGTGCGATGACGGGTAAAATATCTACAGCGATGAAATCATCCAGTAAATCAAGTAAAAGTCCTACACAGTATATAGACCAAGCAAATATCAAGATGTTGTTTTTGAGGTGAGGCGCGGAGTAAACAATCATGGCAAACGCGATAGCGAACCAGAAGAGCTCTTCGGTTGAGTCCAGTAGATCGCCTGGCTGTTCCATCATCCAAAGGTAGAATGTGACAACAAACACCCCGATGAAGCCGTAAAGCAGCTTTTGAATCATATATGCACTCCTAACGCTCCCCTTTAACTTATAGCAGTTTTATTGTTGTTCTGCTTGTTTGAAAACTAATTTACCGTATTGATTCATATATTTGAATTGTTTAGTTGTAAATTATTCAATAAATAATTCTTGCCGTTATAAGTTATATTCTTGATTTAGTGAAAGAGAGCATGTCGATACTTCTTATATTATTCGAATATGTTAATCGATAACACCATAAACGTGTAGCAATTTTACATGTCGTTAAAGGAATAGTTGAAATATCGACGTGCCTTTTGTCAAAACAGTTTATTCTATCTTGTTAATTCAATGGCTTGAGCAATCATAAATAGATGAGAAACGAATACAACAGACGTGAGAACAAACCTCATTTGCTTATAGTCTCTGTGAGCTTCTTGCCATTTTGGCATGCTTTTTTCAAACCACAGCACTAACCAGTAACTTGCACTCAAATAAACTAGTTGTGCGGTTAGGGATACTAAAGCCAATACTGGAAATGGAATAACAACTAAAACAGCCAATATTGCGTGAACTTTTGGTTGCTCACCAGCACGCCACAATGTACCAGCCATAAATGCCAAGATCCCCATACTGTAAAAACTAAATATGCTTACTAGCGTCTCTGAGCTACCCAACATCAAAGTTGATGCAATGCAAAGTAAAAATGGGATAAAGCCAAAGTAGCCTAATTGGATGTGGTTGAAATATGGATGCATAAAAACTCTTAGTTAGTTTGGATTTTAAAGTTAATCGCACAGTGCGTTAACTGCTAATACTCATTGTTACGAGTAGATTATACCTAAGGTTTACAATGCTATTGAGTTTATTTAATCAAAATAATCGATAGCAATGATAGTTTTAATCAATTTTATTTAAAAGCTCTGAATCTATATCTTTGTAGTCAAGCAAGGCGAGCACACTCGCAAACACTAAATACAACTGACAAAGAGGATAGCCATGAGCACTTCATTGATTAACACTAAGCTTTTACCTTTCAACGCGACAGCATACCACAAGGGTGATTTTGTATCAGTTTCTGAGCAAGATTTATTAGGTAAATGGAGTATCGTTTTCTTTTACCCAGCAGATTTCACTTTTGTATGCCCAACTGAATTAGGTGATTTAGCAGATCACTACGCACAACTTCAGGACATGGGTGTTGAAGTTTACTCAGTATCAACAGATACACACTTCACACACAAAGCTTGGCATGATGCTTCAGACACAATCAAAAAGATTGAATTCCCAATGATTGGTGACCCAACAGGCAAAATTACTCGCAACTTCGGCGTAATGATTGAAGAAGAAGGTCTAGCACTGCGCGGTACTTTTGTGATTAACCCTGAAGGTGAAATTAAAGTAGTTGAAACGCATGACCTAGGTATAGGTCGCAGCGCGAATGAGCTACTGCGTAAGGTACAAGCTGCACAGTACATCGCAACGCATGATGGTGAAGTATGTCCAGCATCTTGGCAGCCAGGTGAAGAGACGCTAGCACCATCACTAGACTTAGTTGGTAAAATCTAACTTACCTCGGATTTACCTACCTACATTTGTGGGTAGGTAAGCATTTTCGACCGCCAGTTAATAATCAAGCAAGCATGAGCATTGCGTTTCAATGAGGAATTACATAAATGTTAGACGCGCAAATTAAAGGTCAATTAAAAGAGCACTTTGAAAATATTAAATCGCCAATAGAGCTAAGAGTGGCGTTAGATAACAGCAAAAAGTCCAATGAGTTGAACTCGCTGGCTCAGGACCTAGCTTCATTGAGTAACGAAATATCGGTGGTTGAAAACTATGATATGAATGCGAGACGACCATCTTTAGTTGTCAGCTCTACTGATGCGAATACCCAAATCAGCTTTGCAGGCGTCCCAATGGGCCATGAGTTTACCAGCCTAGTGTTAGCTTTATTACACAGTGGTGGACATGAAACCAAGTTAGACGCGGATGAATTGGAAACCATATGCGGTATCGACACGCCTTTAAACTTTGAAGTTTATGTTTCGCTTAGCTGCCAAACTTGTCCGCAAGTTGTCCAAGCATTGAATGTGTTAGCTGCAAGCAACCCTTTGATCACAACAACGATGATCGATGGCGCTTTATTTCAAGAGGAAGTCGAGCAGCGCAATATTATGGCCGTGCCAAGCGTATACCTTAATGGTGAACTATTTAGCCAAGGGGCCGTTGGCTTATCAGATATATTGAAAAAAATTGATAGCAACTCAGCACAAAAGTCGGTTGAAAAAATTAATAAAAAAGCCCCTTTTGATGTACTCGTTATTGGCGGAGGTCCAGCGGGAGCATCCGCGGCGGTATATTCTGCGCGGAAGGGGCTAAATACAGGCGTTGTCGCAGAGCGCTTTGGTGGTCAAGTTGCGGACACCATGAGTATTGAAAACTTTATTTCTGTTCAAGAGACAGAAGGCCCGAAATTAGTCTCGCAGCTAGAGCAGCATGTTAAGCAGTATGATGTTGATGTCATGGACGGTAATAGAGTTGCTAAAATCGCTCGCAATGAATTTTTAGACATCGAATTAGAAAATGGCGCGACATTACAAGCCAAATCAATTGTTATCTCGACGGGAGCAAGATGGCGAAATGTGAATGTGCCTGGCGAGCAAGAATACAAAGGCCGTGGCGTTGCTTATTGTCCTCACTGTGATGGACCACTGTTTAAAGGTAAGGCAGTAGCAGTAATTGGTGGCGGTAACTCAGGAATTGAGGCGGCCATTGACTTAGCTAACATCGTTGAGCATGTCACTGTGCTTGAGTTTGCAAATGAGTTAAAAGCGGATCAAGTGCTTATTGATAAAGCCAACAGTTTGCCAAATATCACGATTCACACCAATGCGCAAACAACCGAAATTAACGGTGATTCAAATAAGGTGACTGGCTTGAACTATCGTGACCGAAACACAGACGAAGCGCATAGTTTGAATATAGCAGGTGTGTTTGTACAAATTGGATTAGTGCCTAATTCGGAATGGCTAAAAGGCAGTGAAGTAAATTTAACGCAATTCGGTGAAATAGAAATAGATAATAAAGGGTCAACTAATATGCCGGGCGTATTTGCTGCAGGCGATGTGACGACTGCCCCTTACAAGCAAATTGTTATTGCTTTGGGCAGTGGTGCGACAGCAAGTTTAGGTGCTTTTGAGTATTTAATTCGTGAAGAAGGTACAGCGACTGCTGCATAGTTTCCCTTTATAGCTGACAAGCTCAGCTGACTTTATTCATTGCAATATACCCATGCAATGTTTCTCCAGCCACGCTTTTGCGTGGCTTTTTTTATACAAAGTTGATTAAATGAGTAATATTTTGCCATTTTAAAATGTTTATTTAATGATATAAGTTTCTATTTATTGTTCGAAACTTTATCAAGTTAACTATTAAAACTAGTTTTAAAGTATTGGTTTTAATGGTTTTCATTTGGTTTTGGTTGACCTTGTTGTTTAATGATGGAAAAATTATTATGTTATAATTATTTGGAATTACTTTTCTATATGGAACTATTTAATAAGAATCTTGATTTATTAAAAAGGTGTTTACCAAGTGATTTCATTAAAACTATTGAGTCGGTTAAACAGGATGATACAGCTCAATTTGAATTTGAATTTTATGGTGCACATGCAAAGCGAAGTTGCCATCAGCAAGTAGAGTTATTTCTTCGACACCCAACTCATTTAAGTCTGAGTTTTTCATCAAGCACAGCGACAGAATTTTCGCACCAAAAATGCATTAATAATTTAAATAGTATTGCAGATGAAATGGGCCGCAATAGTAATTCAAAACCGCAACGAGGTACATTAGTTGTATTGGGTTTAGGCTCCGGTCATCACGTAACTAAATTGATGTCAAAGATTCGTTATACTGACATAGTTATAGTTGAATCAGATCCAATACAATACGCTCTTGCTTCTCAATACATTTGCTTCTCCAGCTTACAAAATGAGTGTGATAATCGAGGCGGGTCTTTAAATTTTATCCAAGTGAACAGTTATACGCAATTTTTGCATGACATGAGAGGTCTTATCGACGTTTTGGGAGCATATTTACTGTCAGATATGAGCGTATTCCGACATTATAACTCGCCTCTTATGGATAGCGTCTTTGGTAACTTTAAACAATGGCGAAATAGTTTCGCCAGTATGTGGGGTTACTTGGAAGATGAGTTAATCGGTTGGAAACACACTCAGGAAAACCGTTTAACTGCGTCGGTTCAGGGGCATAAAAATGTTTTTTCTCATTTTTCAAATTATCCTATCTATATAGTTGGCAATGGACCGTCACTTGATAACGATATAGCTAAATTATCAACGATTACTGAATCAGCCGTGATAGTTTCTTGTGGTACATCAATGGGTGCATTACTCAAAGCAGATATTTCGCCTGACTTTCATATAGAAATGGAGAGATCTGTAGCGAATTATTATTTAAAGGAAGGTGAGCTCAATGACCCCAGAAATAAGGATATTGTGTTAATTGCACTCAGCACAGTATATCCCAAACTTATGTCACAATTTGACCGTAAAATTGTATTTGCTAAAGCAAATGATTTGGGAACTGAGTTTGCAAAAGCTGCTAAACAAACTGTTGAGCCACTGCTCCATTGTAACCCAACAGTCACAAATATGGCTGTCTCCGCTTTCATCCGTATGGGGTTTAAAAACTTGGTATTACTAGGTTGTGATTATGGCTATGTTGATAGCAAGAATCATCATAGTAAATTGTCAGGATACTATGAGCCCGACAGTCAACTTTCTCAAGCGAAGTTTGCTGATGAAATGAGTGTAAAAGGAAACTTTCGCGACTTTGTTCATACATCTCGTATCTTTAATGAGGCGAGGGGAGCCCAAGAAAAGCTGCTCGGACTGAATCCTCAAGTGACGGTTTTAAATGCAAGTGATGGTGCTTTCATTCGCGGGACAAAACCTGTAATGCTCACTGAAATTGAGCCCTGTAATAAAGCTAAATCACATTTAATGTCAGCAGTTTTTGATTATACAAATCAACACACTTTGTCATCGATAGACTCTGGGCAAAACTTTGCACATGCAGGCGAAAAATTACAGGAATTAAAAAGTCGTGTGCTCGATGCTCCAAATATAGTGGCGATTATAAAGTGTATAAGTCAGTTTGTACTTTCTTTAAAAACAGATTCTGACTCTGCCATATGTAAAATATTGCTTTCAGGCAGCTTAAAGTATGTCGTTGCAACAATAGCAAGCCACTTAAATCATTTACCATTGCAAAAATGGAACAGCTATGAGGCGCGAGCGCGCAATGAGCTAAATAGTTTACTAGATGATTTAATATATAAATTAACAATCCAATAGCAATGTATATTAAGGGAATTATATGAAGTTTAATCTAAAAGCAGCTTTACCAATTGTGCTAGTGGCTGCACACTCGGGTCAAGCTATCTCCAAAACAATTGATTATTATACTGGTGATGATAAACCAGCTAATATTAGCTCTGGTTTTGAAAGCCAACAAATAATGGAACAGTTCGGTGCTGGAGATTCATTCGGTGCTGGAGATTCATTTGGTGCTGGAGATTCATTCGGTGCTGGAGATTCATTCGGTGCTGGAGATTCATTCGGTGCTGGGGACTCATTCGGTGCTGGGGACTCATTCGGTTCTGGAGACCGTCCTGCTGACTTTGAAGCTTTCCCAACTGGTGAGCTTAACTCTGATACTTATGGTTATATCCATCATGGTGTTCTTTATCTTGAGCAAGATACAAATAATGATGGAAACTTCCATGAGTATATGCGGGTATGTATTAAGTCTAATGATCGTGTAGTAGCTGGTGCTCATTCTCAGTTTGATTTTATGGCTCTACAAAATCGCTACATGCTCCAGGGAGCTTATAAACCAACTAGCATCTATGGTTCAGACTATGGGTACTTAGAGCTGGAATTATCTTTTGACTTTCATCAAATGACAGAGTCAATGGTGCTATTTAAATATCCAGGTGGCAAGTATGAGTTCGATGGCTATTCGTTAATTAATGGTGAACATGCAGGTGCTTTACGTGGATATTATAAAGGTGCCGACATGTATATAGCTGAAGGGTGTGAATATACATTAGGATCAAGGTTCTAACAATGGAAATAATGCACTCAGAGCCCTTTGGGCTTTGAGTGCTTAGGCTGATTTTCAAAAGTGCCGTCAATTATAACCGATAGAATAAAGGCAGTTTACCAAGAGAAATATGGTGTATTATTTTAATAAAATAATGTTGTTTCTATGCATGTAGAGAGTCAATAAGCCATCAAGATAAAGACATATTAAGGGAATATAATGAAGTTTAATATGAAAACGGTCTTACCAATTGTTATGGCAGTTGCCCATTCTGGCAAAGCTGTTTCTCAACCTCTAGATTATTTGACAGATGAAAATCAATCGGTTCATGTGAGTGAAGGGGTTGAAAGCAACGAACTTAACACTCAGTTTGCCGCAGGTGATTCCTTTGGTGTAGGTGATTCGTTAGAACCGAGTGACACTAACGCCGCTAGACCTGATGGTTTTGAGCCATTTCCTACGAATGGTTTAGACCCAATTGACGGTAATCGTATGCACCGTGGTGTCCTGTACGTTGAAAGTATCCCTATTGGGCAAGGTATTGAGGTGTACACAGAACACTATAATGTTTGTGTTAAAGCTGGAAAGCGTTTGGTTGTGGTGTCTAACTCAAAATATGACAATATACACAAAAATATAAACTTTATGGGGAAGGGGACCTACAAGACAAGTTATTTGGGACAAAATGATTTCGGTCGCTTGCGCATAACATTACAGCACTATTACGAAAACAAAAAAGAGCACCTTTTGTTAGATAGAATTGAAACATCTTCTTATGAGTTCTACGGTCATGCTAAGCGTGGCAAAGATAACTCTCACTATATTAGAGCTTACTTTAAAGGCATTGAAGCCTATATAGCAGAAGGGTGTGAAGATCACTTAGGTAAATACTAAGTGCGAAAGGGGATTGCTTAGTCCCCTTTTTATTTGTTTGTAATTTTTAGAAGTTTCATTTATACGCTTAAAAAATCTTATTCTAAGAATTATTTACAATGAAAATAGTATTAATGGCATAGATGATGGGTATGTAAAGCTGGTGCTGTCATTTAATTTTTATTAAATGACATGATCGGCGACACTTTGTGAGTACCCAAGTGACAAGTGTGTAGGTACTATGCACATATATTATAATGTAGCTGATGCGTATATCGTTATAACATGTGTATATACATTTGGTTCGAATATTTGTCACTTAAATAAGTGCTCCGAGTTTTATTGACTTCGAGTACGAGGTGAATTGTCTTGAATTTATTTTGCGGATAAAACTGGGTTTAAAGGGGACTTGAGAAAGCCTCTTAGACTATTTGTTTGATGATGAAAAAACATAGATTCAGGATGTTCCTAAAAACCAATAAACCATTCGATGAAAACAAACATTAAGGGATTTTAATGAAGTTTAACATAAAAACGGTCTTACCAATTGTTATGGTAGCAGCCCACTCAGGCAAAGCTGTATCTCAAACCATAGATTATTTTACAGGAGAAAATCAACCTGTTCATATGAGTGAAGGGTTTGAAGGCAATGAGCTTAACAGCCAATTTACTGCAGGTGATTCATTCGGTGCAGGTGATTCATTCGGTGCAGGTGATTCATTCGGTGCAGGTGATTCATTCGGTGCAGGTGATTCATTCGGTGCAGGTGATTCATTCGGTGCAGGTGATTCATTCGGTGCAGGCGATTCATTCGGAGCTGGCGATTCATTAGATCCTAGTGATACGAACGCCGCTAGACCTGATGATTTTGAGCCATTCCCTACAAATGGTTTAGATCCAATTGACGGCAATCGTATGCATCGTGGAGTTCTGTATGTAGAGAGCGTTCCATTTGGACAAGGTGGTGCCTATACAGAGTATTATAATGTTTGTGTAAAAGCTGGAAAGCGTTTAGTTGTAGTGTCTAATTCAAAGTACGATAGTATGTACAAGCATATAAACTTTATGGGTAAAGGAACCTATAAGACGAGTTATTTGGGTCAAAATGACTTCGGTCGATTACGTATAACATTACAGCACTATTTCGAAAATAAAAAAGAACACCTCTTATTGGATAGAATTGAAACATCTTCTTATGAGTTTTATGGCTATGCGAAGCGGGGTAAAGACTATACGCACGCTATTCGGGCTTATTTTAAAGGCATTGAAGCTTATACTGCAGAAGGGTGTGAAGACCATCTAGGTAAATACTAAGTAGAGGAAAGGGGCTCGCTTTGGCCCCTTTCTTTAGGACGCTGTTTTAGCGATAATTTGTAGCAGTGATAAACTCACCAAAAGTTTCACACCACACTACCACAGTCGAAAACTTCTCTATATCAATGCCTGTTGGCACATCAACAATGAAGCCATTAAATGACGTAACTGTAGAAACAAATTGCATCGTGCTTTTGTGCTTTGCAAATTCAGCCTCATCTTCCACAAACGTTGGTGATAGGTATAAGCGATAATCAGGTCCAGGGGCTAGGCGACCTTCAAACCCAATACTTTGTTGTCCTATAAAAACGTTACCCTCTCCGAAATGTAAAAAGTCTGAGCCTTTCAGGTTTTTATTAAACATCGCAGTGTATTTTGCCTGATTGGCCACAGTCGAGAGTGCTGTTTGTGTAGGGGCTGGTGGGGCCATCATGATGGGCAGAGAGTATACTCCCAATGCAAATCCGGAACAAAAAATAAACGTAGTAAACAAAATTTTAAACAAAAATCGCATCTTATATATGCTCTAGTAGAGGAATGTAACTTAACCTTAGCTTGACCAATCTAAGAGTCAAACGGTTACATGTTTTATTTGTGTTAATGGTTTTGTTAGAGAAAAAACATTCAAAAAAACCAAAGTTTATAATAACAAATCATGATTGACATTTAGGAGGTGGGTTATATTGGTAAGTACAAAAAGAAGGTGCTTAATTAATTACATGAAAATACTAAAGTATTCTTTATTTAATGATTGTTTTTTCTTTTTTTATTTTCATTTGTCAAATATCACCGTGCCGATTAGGTTACTTATAGTACAAATAAAAGTATTAGAAATATATTTCTTAATAATAAAAATGGTTTATCTTCTGGTTTGTCCTCGCTTTATTGTAAATAAAAGTAAACAAAATCAATGTTAATTTAGTTAACATTTTATTTTGGTTGTTTGTTGTTTATTTATCAACAAAACAATCAATATCAATACGTTACGTAATTCATGATTTTATCTAAAACAATCATTTTTCTAGTTATTTGGTTTGTTGTTTTTAATTTCAACTAATCCCTTGTGATGTGTTTTTGGATCGGTACAATCGCCGCTGCTCAGTATTACATTAGGTAAATATGTTACTTAATGTAATTTTATAAACAAAAATCATACAAATTAGGAAATAATCAAATGAGCGTGTCTAAATCCTCAAATAAGGTACTCAAGCTCAGTGCTATAACCATGGGTTTGATCAGTGCATCGGCTTTTGCCGAGGTAAACTGTGACAGCCTAACGAGTTGGGAAGCAGGTAAAATTTATGTTGGCGGCAATAAGGTGCAACAAGATAACGTTGCATATAAAGCAAATTGGTGGAACCGTTCTTCACCAAAACTAAAGTCTGGCCAATGGCAAGAGTGGACGAAGCTAGGCGAGTGCAGTAGTGCAGAGCCCATCAACCAAGCGCCTTCAATTAAATTGCTCAAACCAATCGCAGATATCACCGTGGCTGAAAATGAACAAGTCATCATTGATTTCTCAGCTAACGACAGCGATGGTGAAGTGAAGCATGTTGCGGTATATCACAACGATGCATTGGTAAAAGTGCTAAGTCAAGCACCATATAGCTTTTCTTGGCAAGCGAAACAGGGTAAGCATGAGTTCCATGGTGTTGCGTTAGATGACGATGGTGCTACTGCAAAATCAGTCAGTCGCAAAGTAAGTGTTGAGGCGTTGCCCCCTAAAGATCAAAATACAGCACCGATCGCACGCTTAGCAGCACAATTGCCAAGTGAACTAGAAGTGGGTAGTCAGATTGTATTTACTTTGATAGCAAATGATAAAGAGTCGGATGGTTTGACTCAATCACTCTCTGTGAATGGCGTCGAAGTAGTGAACACATCTCAAAATGAGTTTGAATATGCATGGACAGCCACTGCAAAAGGTCCGCAGACATTCGTCTTAGTCGCGAAAGATGAACACGGCCTAGAATCAGAAAAAATAAGCCGAACCTTTACGGTGAAAGCGAAAGATGATGGTCAGAGTTCACATGATGATTGCCGCCCTGCTGGTTTATACCAAACGCCCGGTGTAACGCCGTCTTACTGTGATATTTATGACAGTGAAGGGCGTGAAAAAATGGGGGCAGATCACCCAAGACGTGTGATTGGTTACTTCACAAGTTGGCGTCATGGCAAAAACGATCAGCCTAGTTACCTTGTTAAAGACATTCCATGGGACAAGATCACACATATCAATTACGCGTTTGCACACGTCAATGATAAAAATGAAATAAGCATTGGTAACCCCAATGCAGACGGTAATGCGGCCACTAATATGACTTGGCCGGGTATTGCTGGTGCTGAAATGGACCCTAGCCTGCCGTACAAAGGGCATTTCAACCTCCTGAATAAATATAAAAAGCAATATCCACATGTAAAAACCATGATCTCAGTCGGTGGTTGGGCTGAAACTGGCGGTTATTTCGACGAAACTGGAAAGCGAGTGAATAATGGTGGTTTCTATACGATGACCACTAATGCAGATGGCAGTGTTAACCATGCAGGTATTGCTCAATTTGTGAAAAGCTCGGTTGAGTTCTTAAGAACCTATGGTTTTGATGGCTTAGACGTTGATTACGAATACCCATCATCAATGAAAGACTCCGGTCATCCAGAAGATTTTCCTGTAAGTAACGCAAGACGTGCAGGGTTAAATAAATCTTATCAAGTGCTGATGAAAGAATTACGTGAAGCGCTTGATAAAGCGGGTGAGCAAGACGACAAACACTATATGTTGACCATTGCGTCTCCGTCATCAGGCTATTTATTGCGCGGTATGGAAACCTTCCAAACTGCCCAGTACTTAGATTTTGTGAATATCATGTCGTACGACTTGCACGGTGCGTGGAACGATCATGTTGGTCACAATGCGCCGCTCTATGATACGGGTAAAGATACAGAGCTTAAGGTGTGGAATGTCTACGGCACTAAAGAGTTCGGTGGCATTGGTTATTTGAATACCGACTGGGCGGTGAACTATTTCCGCGGTGCATTACCTGCAGGTCGTATAAACATTGGTATTCCATACTACACTCGTGGTTTCAAAGATGTACGCGGTGGTGAAAATGGCTTGTGGGGCCGTGCTCCTTTGCCAAACCAAAGCGATTGTCCAAAAGGCACAGGTATTGGTGAAAAGAACAAATGTGGTAACGGCGCAATTGGTATTGATAACCTGTGGCATGACATTGAAAACGGTCAAGAAGTGGCTGCCGGTTCTAACCCACTTTGGCATGCGAAAAACCTTGAGCATGGGATCAACCCAAGTTACTTAGAAGTTTATGGCTTAACTCCTGAAACCGATGCAGATGATGTTTTGCGCGGTGACTATGTACGTCATTACGATGACGTTGCAGTTGCACCATGGCTGTATAACGCCGAGAAAAAAGTATTCCTATCGATGGAAGACACAGAGTCTATGAAAACCAAATTAGACTATGTCGTTGATAAGGGTCTGGGCGGAGTCATGTTCTGGGAGCTTGCTGGTGACTTTGATTATCACGCTGATAAAGGCGAGTACTTTATGGGCTCAACAATGACAGCGCTGGCATACAACACCTTCAATCAAAGTGGTGTGGCCTATGACAATCATGTTGGTGATAGTGCCTTTGCGGTACCAAGCGAAGCGGTGAATATTGCATTTGAAGCGAAAGACTTCCCGGTGGGTGACCAAAACTACCCAATTCGTCCAACCTTTGCCTTTACTAATAACTCTGAGATTGACCTGACGGGTGCAACGATTACGTTCAACGTACCAACCTCTACCTCAGCTATTTTCAAGTCAAATTGGAATGCGCGCAAAAAATTGGGTATGCGTGTAGAGCATGATGCGTCAAATTCTACTGGTAATAACATCGGCGGTTTTGAAAATGAATTCCACCGTTTTTCAATCACATTTAAAAATGAGTGGGGTGGTCAGCTTGAGTCTTTTGCCCCGGGCGAGACTGTTAACGCGCAGGTTATGTACTACATGCCTATCACAGGCCCTGTGAACTTTATTGTTGAAAAAGACGGTAAGCAGTATGCATTTGCCTCTGAATATCCAGAGCTGCCAGTTGCTAAAAAACACATTCCAAACCCAGGTGACGGTGATAAAAATCCACCAAATGGGCAGCAGTGTGAAGGCGTAAAAATTGAAAACATCAACACGTACCCAAACTGGCCTCGCACCAACTGGGCAGGTGATCCAAGTCATGCTGTCGGCGGCGACATGATGATTCATAACGGCGCTGTTTACAAAGCCAAGTGGTGGACAAATGGCACACCAAGTAACGGTGGCGCATGGCAGAAAGTGTGTAGCCTGTAACGGCCACTTTTATTCCCAACCGGAGTGATCTGCGGATCACTCTTACAATCAATAAATGAGAAAACTATGAGACAACAAGTAACCTTATGCGCGCTGGGCGTAGCCATAGGTGTGGGCGTCATTGGTAAAGTGAACGCGCATGGCTATATGGACTTTCCCAAAGCGAGGCAAGCAATCTGTCAGGAGCAAGGTGGATTTTGGTGGCCAAAAGATGGCTCAAAAATCCCCAACGCTGCATGTCGTGCAGCATATCTGAAGTCAGAACACGTGCAATTTATTCAAAAGCATGAGTTTGCAGCAAATACAGCAGATTTTCGCAACCAAGCAGCTGTTGAAGCAAATATCCCAGATGGCACATTGTGTGGCGCAGGTGATAGCCAAAAAGCGGGAATGAACATTCCGTCAACGCAATGGCAGGCAACGGAGATAACCCCGAACGCCAATGGCAAAGTGAAAATTCGCTACCGTGCAACGACACCACATAACCCAAGTTTTTGGCAGTTTTATTTAACCAAACCGGGTACTGACTTTAAGCAAAAACCACTTGCTTGGAGTGACTTAGAGCTGGTGCAAGAGCATGGCAATATTGCGTTTTTCATGGCACCAGATGGCAAGCGCTATTACGAGATGGAAGTTGCGATCCCAGAAAAGTTTTCAGGAGATGCAATTTTATACAGCCGCTGGCAGCGTGATGATGTGGTGGGTGAAGGCTTCTATAACTGTAGTGATGTGACCATTGTGCGCGGTACTGAGCCAACACCTACGCCAGATACTTGGTTCCCAATCGATTATTTTGTCAAGCAAGGTCAAGAGGCAAGTGCTGGAGATACTGTGTGGGTCAGAGTATTCAACGGTAATGGTAGTGAACTTATTCAAGAGCGTTTCGATGTCACTTCGGCCAATGAAACACTCTGGCAAAGCCAGTTTGCTTTAAATCTCAGTACGCAATTTGCCGATATTGTGCGTATCGGTGTGAAAGACAGCTCGGGTAATATTGAATTTAATTCTGAGGCGGTTTCGAGCAACCAAGTCTTTTTATCTGATAAATCATATAGCTACAACCTATCGGTGATCTCAAAGCCGAAAAATACAGCGCCAACAGTGCACACGCCAGACCCCATCACCATTGATGAGGAGCAGAGCAAACATTTGCATGTCCATGCATTTGATGACGAGCAGCCAACGCTCAATTTTGACTGGCAGCTACCTAGTGCATTGAGCTTCACAGGTTCTGGTTCAACCATCACTATCACTGCACCAAAAGTGGATGCGGATACACGCTTTGACGGCAAAGTGACTGTGTCAGATGGCAGTTTAAGCAAAACAGTCCCACTGGTTGTGAATGTTAAAAACATCGATACCGATCCGGGCACGCCAGACAAGCCAACAGGCGATACTTGGGAGCCCGGTAAAATCTACACAGCTGGCGATACCGTGGTTTATCAAGGCAAAACTTACCGTGCTAAATGGTGGGTTCGCGGCCAACTACCAACGTCGAGCCATGCATGGGAGTTAATACCAAGTGGTGATGATTCAGATGCAGGCAACACATCATGGCAGTCAAGCAAAGCCTACCGTGGCGGTGAAATCGTGACTTTTAACGGTGCACGCTATCAAGCTCGCTGGTGGACGCGTAATCAGCAACCCGACCAACATTCCGTTTGGAAAAAACTATAAAAATATCATAGAGGTAATTCAAAAATGTTTAAATATTTAACTACTGCTGCAGCTGTCGGTGCTGCGCTTGCAAGTGCCGCTGTTGTGGCTGCGCCATCAACACCAAGCATTAACTGGAAACCACAAAATTACTCGTTTGTTGACGTGAATATTTATGGCCGAGGGTCATACAAGCAACTGATCCAAGCAAAAGACGTGGTGGATATCCAAATTGAATGGAATGCATGGTCAGGTAAAGGCGGCGACAGCTATAAAGTTTATTTTGACAATGAAGTGGTGAATGAAGGCACTTTGGCAGAAGGCACAACCGGTGGCACGATCCGTTTTCCGTACCACAAGTCCGGTCGTCACGAATTAAGAATCGCATTGTGCGATGCATCTGGCTGTTCAATGTCTGCGTCCAAGCCAATTGTGATAGCTGATACAGACGGTGGTCACTTAGAGCCACTTAAACTGAATGTGAATCCAAACAATAAAAAGTTCGATACAGATCCAAACACGGTTGTCGGTGCTTATTTTGTTGAGTGGGGCATTTATGGCCGTAAGTTCGATGTGACACAAATTCCTGCGGATAACTTAACTCACCTACTTTATGGTTTTATTCCAGTATGTGGTCCAAATGACTCGCTGGCAGAGATCGAAAACGGCAATAGTTTGAGAGCGCTTAAGTTAGCCTGTGGTAGTTCAAAAGACTACGAAGTGGTGATCCATGACCCTTGGGCTGCGGTGCAAAAAGCATTACCGGGGATCAGTTCTAAAGATCCAATTCGCGGTACATATGCACAGCTAATGGCATTGAAGCAGCGTAACCCCGATCTGAAAATTCTACCTTCTGTGGGCGGTTGGACACTTTCAGACCCGTTCTTTGACTTTGATGTGAAAGCAAACCGTGACACCTTTGTGAATTCAATGCGTGAATTCCTCAAGACATGGAAATTCTACGACGGTATCGATATTGACTGGGAATTCCCTGGCGGTGACGGTGCAAACCCAGATTTAGGTTCAGACAAAGATGGCGAAGTCTACATCATCCTGATGAAAGAGCTTCGTGAGATGTTGGATGAACTCGAGATTGAGATGGGTCGTGAGTTTGAACTGACTTCAGCAATTGGTACTGGTTACGATAAAATTGAAGACGTTAATTACCAGCAAGCCGCGCAATACATGGATTACATTTTTGCCATGACGTATGACTTTGCAGGTGGTTGGAACAATGTAACAGGTCACCAGACTGCTATTTACTGTGGCTCGCATATGTCTACGGATGAATGTAACGGCACGGGTGTTGACGACAAAGGTGAAGCGCGAAAAGGGCCTGCATATACGCTAGACAATGCCATTAAATTGCTCTTGGCCCAAGGTGTGCCAAGTGAAAAGTTGGTCGTAGGTACAGCAATGTATGGCCGTGGCTGGGAAGGCGTATACCCACAAAATGCACAAATTGCTGATAACCCAATGACTGCGCCAGCAAATGGTAAATTACGCGGTTCGACGTCGCAAGGTGTTTGGGAAGCAGGCGTTATCGACTACAAGGGACTAAAAGCACACATGATTGGTCATGATGAGCAAGGTATTAATGGTTTTGAAGTAGGGTACGATGAGCAAGCTGAAGCAGCATATGTTTGGAATCGCCAAAAAGGCACCTTGGTTACCTATGACAGCCCTCGCTCTGTGCGCGCAAAAGGTCGCTATGTACGTGAGCATAATTTAGCGGGTCTATTTGCGTGGGAAATCGATGCAGACAATGGCGACATCTTAAATGCAATGCACGAAGGCCTTGCAGGTAAAGTAACAAACCCAACGCCAGTGAATAAAGCACCTGTTGTGACACTGACGAGCCAGATTACGTTAAATGCGGGCGATATTCATGTTCTAACGGCTCAAGCTATCGATCCTGAAGGAAAAGCACTTAGTTTCTCTTGGCAAGGTGATGCGGCCTTGAATCTGCAAAGTGAAAATGACAGCGTTATCGTGACTGCACCAAGTGTCACAAGTGATTCTGTATTCACCGTGAACTTGGCTGTCAGTGATGGCGCAAACACGGTTAACCGCACAGTAAAAGTCATTGTTAAAGCACCTGTTGTAGAAAACAAAGCGCCAGTAGTTGGGACAATTTCAGCGATATCCCTCGATGAAAACACTAGTAAGTCTATCAGCGTATCAGCAACGGATCCTGAAGGGAAAGCACTGAGCTTTGTATGGCAATTACCGGGTCACACGATAGTGGGCACAGGTAGCACTGTCACCGTCAAAGCGGGTGAAGTAACACAAACTGAGACACTCACAGGTACCGTTGTGGTATCTGATGGCGAGCACAGCGTAACGCGTCAGTTTAATGTGACGATTAAGAATGTGGAAACGGATCCAGAGCCGACGCCAGATGATGGCAAGACAACTTGGGATGCAAACAAGGTGTACACCGGTGGCAACACAGTTTGGTACAAAGGTGTTCAGTATAAAGCGCGTTGGTGGACCCGAGGTGCGGTGCCAAGTAACGGCGGCGTATGGGCTGAGATCATTCCTGATGATGGCAAAGTGCGCGATTGGCGCAGTGACCTAGTTTACACCGGTGGCGATAAAGTAGTTCACAATGGTGAAACCTACCAAGCTCGCTGGTGGACACGCGGTCAAACTCCGGGCAGCAACTCTGTATGGCGCAAGCTATAACAGGTTAATTAACTGAGCTCGTTCGAACCGAGCTCACTCAGACCGAGTTCATTCTGGTGCATGGATGCACCTTCTTACTATAACAACAAGTACAGAGTAAATATCCATGTTAAAAGCAAAAAAAATAGCGCTACTGGTCGCGGCAAGTGTTGGTGTTTTTTCAACGTTCGCTGCATTTGCCAGCGAGCCTGTGAGCCTGCACAATAATGAACAATTGAAAGCAAACATAAAATCGCAGCTGTCACAGCATCAAAGCTTTTTTAGAGCGACTTCAAATGACGAACAACAAGATTTAGAGTTTATCACTCACCAAACAACACAAGACGGACGCCACATGCGCCGCAGCCAGTATTATAAAGGTGTGCGCGTGTATGGCGGTGAAATTGTCACTCATCATAATGAACAAAACTTTTTAAGTGTCTGGTTTCAACCTGAGGGTGAAATTACTTCAATCAGTGGCTCTGTTGTTCCAAATATCTCGCTTGCTACGGTTAAAGCAAGTATTTCTGATAAACAAGCTATTGAGTTTGCAAAAGAGCAAATTACTGAGCTGCTTGCAACATCAGACGAACACGTTGAGCTAGTCATTTACCCCCACCAGGGGAAGGCAAAACTCGCTTATTTAGTGACCTTATTTGCTGAAACTGAGCATGCACCAATGCGTCCAGAGTTTGCAATTGATGCACATTCCGGTGAAGTGTTGTCGCGCATTGAAACGCTTAATCACTCAAAAATTGGCATGGGTCCGGGCGGTAATGAGAAAATTGGCAAGCATTATTATGGTGATGATATGCCAAAGTTCCACGCAAAGGAGCTGGGAAATGGAAATTGTGAAATGTCTCATACAGATATTCGTGTTATCGATATGGAACATGGCACAACCAATACGCAAACGTATCAGTTCCCATGTCACGAAAATACCCATAAGCACGTAAATGGTGCTTATTCACCCCTTAACGACGCGATGTTTTATGGCCAAGCAACCATTGACATGTTTAATGATTGGTTCGATAGCCGAGCATTATCGGGCGACCTTGTTATGCGAATCCATTATCGTAAAGATTATTTGAACGCGTTTTGGAATGGTAAAGAGGTCACTTTTGGTGATGGTGATTTAGATAACTACGGCGTTTATCCATTTACGTCTTTAGGGGTTGTTGCCCATGAAATCGGTCATGGTGTGACGCATCAAAACTCTAAATTGGTTTATAGCAATATGTCTGGTGGCGTGAATGAATCATTTTCAGATATGACCTCTGAAGCACTTGAGTGCTTTATGAACCAAAAGCCAGATGGCACTTGTGAAGTTGACTGGCTGATTGGCGCGAGTATCTTTAAAAATAGAACGGCGCTTCGTTATATGGAGAATCCAGAGCGAGATGGCCGTTCTATCGGTCACGCCAGCAAATTTGAAATAGGCATGGGTGTTCACCACAGCTCGGGTGTATTCAATCGGGCTTTCTATTTACTTGCAAATAGCGAGGGTTGGGGGGTTAAGAAAGCCTATGAAGTGATGCTTCATGCTAATAAAAACTTCTGGGTTTACAATGGTAAGTTTGAATCGCTTGCCTGCGGCGTGACAGATGCTGCGGCTGACTTGGGCTACGATACTAAGGCCGTGGGAGAAGCGTTTAAAGCGGTAGGTGTTTTTGCTTGTACTGAAAATAAAGCGCCTACTATCTCAATTACCAGCCCAGAAAGTAACGGACGCTACCTCATTGGCAGTAATGTTAAGTTTAAAGCCGATGCTAAAGATGAGTATGGTGCAGTCGAGAAGGTCGAATTCTTTGTCAATGGAGCACTGTATAATACCGATCTTCAAGCGCCGTTCGAGACCCAGTTTAGAGCAGATAAAACAGGTGTATATACGGTAACAGCCAAAGTGACCGATGATGAAGGTCTATCAACAGACGCTACACCCGTGTCATTTAGCCTGATCGATCCAAGCCAATGTCAAACAGCACCTTGGCAAGGTGGCAAAGTGTACACGCAAGGTAACAAAGTCGCATTTGATGGTTTTGAATATGAGGCGAAGTGGTGGAACCGAGACCAAAGCCCAGCCAGCAACTCAGGCTCTTGGGGCGTTTGGAAAAAAGGGCTAGAGTGTGGCGGTGTGGCTGATAAGCCAAACCAAGCGCCAAGTCTTTCAGTTACATCACCATCAAGTAATGTAGCGATTGAATTAGGTGAGTCAGTGTCGGTACGATTTGCTGCCAATGACAGCGATGGTGAGATTGCTAAAGTTGCAGTGAGTGTCAATGGTCAAGCGCTAACTGAGCTAACGCGCACTCCTTATGCATTTAACTATCAGCCACTTGAAGTAGGTACCTATCAATTATCTGCGGTTGCATATGATAATGATGAGGCACAATCCGCGACTGTAAGTCGTACCATTACGGTAACAAATGTTGAGCCAGAGCCAACACCAGAGGCCCCAAGCGTGCGCTTAACAAGCCCTGCGAATGGCAGTACATTTAATGTTGGTGAGCAAGTTGCACTGTCAGTTGTCGCCAGTGATAAAGACAATGATTTAAAGCAAATTGCTTACTTTGTGAATGGCAAGCAAGTGGCAGTATCAAGTGTAGCGCCATACACTGCAAACTTTAAGACTACATCGGCGGGTAGTTACAGTGTATTTGCCATTGCAACGGATGCACAAGGCTTGAGTACACAGTCTTCGACAAATCGCTTTAAAGTGAATGGCAGTAAACCGAGCTGTGATGTGCCAGCATGGCAGGCAAGTAGTGTGTATACCTCTGGTAAGCAAGCCAGCCTTGATGGACAGTTATATCAAGCGAAATGGTGGACGCGTAATCAAAACCCAGCGCAATATTCTAGCCGTTGGGCAGTATGGAAACACCTAGGCGAGTGTAAATAAACTCCTCTTGAAATCGACCAAAGGGCCGGCTTACTGGCCCTTTTTTATCAATTTACAACGCTTTTCTCCACATCATTTCTACTGGACCTTGTCGAAATTGATTAAGCCACCACAGCCCAAAAGATACTTGCGCAGCTAAAATGACAGCACCAAATACACCGATCAAGTAAAACGGCAAAGTATTCATCAGTGCTAAGCCATACCCATAAAACAGCATGACGCAGAGCGTGGTTTGCATTAAGTATATAGTCAGTGACATACGTCCCAATGTATTAAGCCCAAGTGCAACCTTGCGGTGGCATTTATCGATGAATTTGACGAGGCAAGCAAGGTAAGTTAATGCTAAGAATAGGCAGCCTAGGTGGTAACACACACCTTGTATAAGACCAATTAAGTTAAGAGAAAATGGGCTGCCTGTCATGGCTTTGATAACGGCGTACACTAAATTCAGTAAAAGCCCTGTAGTCGCTAAAAAAGCAATTGTCTGCCACGAAATAGTCATGTTGATACGACCCTGTTTCATAAACGTTTTGACAAAGTAAATCCCAAGCAAAAATTGTCCTAGAACTTGAAAAGGCCTTCCCGTAATAAGATAAGACATAGGTCTTGGGATAGCGCTATAAATGTTTGCAACAAACACGTCCATAAATTCGGTTGAGGTGCGCATGCTCAGCAAGCTGGTATGTTCATAACCGAGATTTGATTTTAAGCCTAGCGCAATCCATTTTAGAGCCGACCAAAAGTCAGCGTCTTTGCTGATTATGGCCATAAGGTGAATGAGTAAAGGTATCAACAGGAGCGTGAGGGCGATAAAAAGTAAGCGCGGTGCAGACAAGCGCATAAACCAAGGCAGTGTCATACCTAAAAGGCTATACAAAACAAGAATATCACCATGCCAGATAAAAAACATGTGGATGAGGCCAATGAACAATAAAACACCCATTCTCCTGCGCCAATATGAAGCAAAATCAGCACCTTGCTTTTGCCCGTGTAGTAGCGTAAATCCTGCGCCAAACAATATGGCGAACACGGTATAAAATTTACCCTCAACCAGCCAATCAATGACAAATAACGTGGCTCTGTCAGCAAAAGGAAGCTGGCTTATTTGAGCATAATTTAATGAATAAAATCCAAAAAAACTCATTAAATTAGCAAAGATGATGCCGCATAAGGCAAACCCGCGGATAGTGTCTATGAGCGGTATCCGACCATAACTTGGTATAGGTGTGTGTGGCATGACCATGATAGCGTCCTTTATCAATCGGTAAATGTTATATTATCTCTATAAAAGAAGAGTATGACTATATGACGTTTTTGTGAACTTGTTTGTTTATTAGACGATTGTCTAGTGCCTGTTTGTACTAATTAGCGACACACTGGTTTTGCCAATCGTGGCTCAACAAAGTAAAGGAAATAACAATGAAATTAAAAATGAACAAAAAGAGCGTAAAAAACCTTTCTCAGACAATGGCTTCATTAAATCAAGGAAAAACACGCCAAATAGCAGGTGGTATTTCTGCGATGGGATGTGGGCCAATTTCTGATCCGAACTATTCTTGCCCTGTTTCAATTAATGGCTATAAGTGTAATTAAGCGTTTAAATGTCAGTAAATAGGACCTGACGGAACAGGTCCTCATGGGTTACAAACTCATTATTTGAGGGGCAGAATTTACTTTTTTGTCAGTGTTTCTATCTTATCCGTCAACCATTCCTTTCTTCTGGTATTTTCAGGCTCAGTTAGCGTTAACGCTTTACGATAGAGTGTCAGTGCCTCGCTTGCTTCACCTTGTAGCTCTTTACTGACGGCAAGTCCAGCGACAGCTGACGCAGAGCTTGGCGAGTGTGATATCCAATAATTAAATAACGCATCAGCTTCGCCATAGCGGCCTTGACCTCGTAAGCGCTGAGCGATAGCACGAATACAGGCTGCATTGTTGTTTAGGTTTAAGTTGGGGTAGACATCAAAGCCCACTTGTTTGCTAAGTATTTGATAATGCGAGAGGATATCTGTCAGTGTTTGATTCCCGTTATTTGTGAACTCGATGAACTTAGCGCCTATATCCCAGTCTTTACGCGGAAATACAAAGCCGATGGCGTTTAATAATCCGGGCACTATCATGGGGTAGTGGCCATAATCATCAATGTGTTCGACTTTTAACTTAAATGTTTTTGAATAAGGGGCGAGCGCTTCTCGAAGTTGTTTGGCAAGCGTGTACCTAACTGGGTTTCTCTCAGCTTCTCGCTTTGCTGACGCGGCATAGAGGTAACCGGTTCTGTCGGGGTTCTTCTCGAAGCTTTTAGCGATTGCATCAATCATGGTGGTATCAGGTGTATAGCCCAATCCCAGTACATCGGTTGCAGCAAATAGGAAATGCGCGTTGAATAGATTAGGCGCGGCATTTAAGGTATGCAAACCAAATGCCGCAGTGGGCGATGCACCGATGAAAATACGGAAATCATTGATGCGGTACTGACTTTTTAAAAATGGAAATAGCTCTTTTTGCAAGTAGTTAATCATGTCCTGCGAGCGCCCTTGTGAAAAGCCTTCTAAGCGGTCTGACTTTTCCCCCTGCCAACCGCTGTTACTTACATACAATTCAGGTCCCCATGCAAACCTATTATGTGAGTGAATGGATACGATAATGGCTTGCGGCATGGAAGCGGTGTCGCCGAGGTGGCTTAAAATACCATTTGTTGCCTCAGAGACTAGCCAGCCATCGAGCGTAACAACCAGTGGGTAGGTACGTTTTTCAGATGTGGTTTTATAGTCTGAGGGTAAATACACATCAAAGTTCGGTGTTTCCTTTATATATTTGGAGGAAATACTGAGCGTTTTGCCAACGATAAGTGGTGTTTCTGTGATTGGTTTTACGCTAGCTTGTGTACAAAAAGTTGCGATGAAAAATAATATGTACCATACAAATTGCATGTTACGCTCCTGAATTATTATTGTGATATTTGAGGCTACAATGTGACAAACTGAGCAAGGGAAACATGAAATCGACCTGAAATTATCATGATATCTTTATGAAATTATTGCTTATTTGTGTTTTACTATGGGTATGCGTGAGCACTGATAAGAAAAGCTAGGCTAAAATACGTGCGACAAAAAATAATAATAAACGAGCGAGTTATTGATACCGCGAGAAATCAAATCACCTATAGAAACCAACCGCAGGTCTTGCCGCCTAAAGTGATTGCGGTTTTATATTGCTTGGCCAAAAGACAGGGGCAAGTGGTCAGCCATGATGAGATGATTGACGAGGTTTGGAAAAGCGTCGTTGTGTCACCTAATTCGCTACAGCGTGCTATTGCTGAACTGCGAAAGGCACTTGGCGATGACGGTAAAGCGCAGGCCATCATTAAAACGCACTCAAAGCAAGGCTATAGCTTAGAAGCTGAAGTTTTATGGAGCGAGCAACAAACCGAGCCAGAAATAAAGGCGCACACACATGCAAAGAAAGACACAAAGCCTGTACTTTTTTTGGCAATCGTATTGTTTATGCTCAGCTTGATTGGTGTGTTTTATTTTGCAAAGCCGCAGAGTGAGACGCTCGAGTTTACTCAACTGACTTCTTTGACTGCCAGTGATGTACAAGAGGGCGCGGGAGTATTTTCACCTGATGGTAAATACTTGGTATTTTACCGTCACTTGGAGAGTTGTGAGAGTGAGCTGTGGGCCAAAGATCTTGCAAATGAGCAATCAATGAAGCTCACACTGAGCGGGGCTAAATTCACGGGGTTTACATTTTCACCAGATGGAGAAAAGCTGGGCTTTTTGCAAAACCGAGCATGTGAGCACGCGCCCATTGAATACGATCACACTGTAAAAAACTGCTGGGATTTGGTGGCAATCAATTTTGCTGAAGCCTTGAAAAGTCCGCAAACACCTCATGTACTAAAAGCATGTAAGCCGACCAAAATGTATCACCCACAGTGGTTAACTGCAGATTCATTTGCCACACTTGATTTGCAAAGCAACCAGTTACGTGTTGCGTTGCACAATATAAATAACCATCAAGTCGCCACGCTCTTTGAAGATAAAAAATTACATTTATATGTATTAAGGTATTCACCCACTCATCAATTATTGGCCGTGATAGGGTTTAACAAAGAAGGAGGGCAAGTATTGAGCTTGCTAAAACCCTCTGGTGAGCTTGTGGCACAAAATATCATTGATTTTCCCGCGTCATTTGATGG
The DNA here is from genome assembly GCF_030125375.1 of Pseudoalteromonas umbrosa. Classification (GTDB taxonomy): domain Bacteria; phylum Pseudomonadota; class Gammaproteobacteria; order Enterobacterales; family Alteromonadaceae; genus Pseudoalteromonas; species Pseudoalteromonas umbrosa. The sequence continues at coordinate 152,086 of NZ_JASJUU010000003.1, forward strand.
TAGTTCACGTATTTATCCCAATTTTGACTCTGGTTCTCAAAGGCTGCTTTATGGTAGTGGTAAATCCTTGTTTGAACTGGACTTTGATGGCAATGTAAAGCCTATCACCTTACCCCTTTATCAGGATATTTACAGTATTAATTTCCACCCACATAGCAATGTGATAGTGGGCACTTACGGTACTTACGATTCTGACTTAATTACTATGCCTTATGTTGATGGCCAAGTGCTGGGTGAGTCAAAACCCAGTGTTCGCTCTACAAGGCGAGAAGAACAAGGGAAATGGAGTCAAAACACGGAACACCTTGCATTTATCTCCGAGCGTTCAGGAAGAAAACAAGTTTGGTTGTCGAGTGGAGGAGAGCCAAGGCTATTGACACAATTTAATGGTGCTGAATATCCATTGTCTGTGGAGTGGCGCGCTGATGAAAATAAGTTATATGTTGCGACTAACCAAGGGCTGTACCTCTATGACTTAGCTGGAAATTATAAAAGCTTGTTATCTGAGCAAAGGTTCGTAGGGGTATATCAGTCGAACCTACTTACGCATACTTTATTTGCTTATGAGGAAGAAGCAATAGTACATCTATCAACTCGAAATGAAGAGGGGGAAATAGAGAATTTGCTTAAAGTGGCAATACAAGATGCAGTGCTATTGAAGCCTCATGAGCTGGTTTATCAAGATTCAAATGGTCAATTTTGGCATTTGAATCAGGGCCAAGTGGTGGCTTTGGCGCTATTAAATCAGCATACGCATAAGGACGGCTTTGTTGAGCGAGATGGTCGTTTATTTGGGCTGACAAAAGGCAATATGTTGTGGCGCTATAATTTAAAAGAGCATACCTTTCAAGCGCTTAAGCAAGTCGATAACGGTATTACGTCGATTTCAGATATCAGTGACACTCAGTTGTTGTTTGTAAAGCGCATCTCTCAGAAAAAAGAAATTGTATTGATTGAATAGCATGGTTTAGATTGATTTATCACAAGTGAGCCTTTTTAAGGTGAACTTGTGATAAATCAATTGAGCTTATTTCGGTAGATACATCTTATCTAGGCCCGGGATATTATGCTCCCAACGAGGTACTGCTTCGCCAATATAGTGCCGTGCAGCATCTAAAAATAATCGCGTCCTGACCGGTAAATCTCGGTGTGGGTAGACTGCATACATGGCGCTGTAGTCAGGTAAATTCACATGTGTCAGCATAGGTACTAGCTGCGCGTGATCGATATGATCGGCAAAGAAAAAGGCAGGCGCGGTGCAAAACGCAGTATGTGAAAGCACCTTTTCAAGTAGTGCCTCACCATCGTTAGATTTAAATACCGGCGTAATAGGCTGCTCTTGAGGTTTACCTTTGTCATCAATGTAACTGATTGATTCAAAGCGGATGTGATTACTTGAGTAAGCTGCAGCTGGCAGCTCAGCGAGATCAGACATTTCTTTTGGCTCACCATAGGTCTCAATAAACTGAGGTGTAGCTAAAATCAACATACGGTTTCGTGCCACTTTACGTGCGATCAATGAGGAGTCTCTTGGTTCACCAACGCGAAACGCCAGATCAAAGCCTTCAGATACCATATCGATGACGCGGTCATCTAATCTTAGCTCTATGGTGACTTGCGGAAAACGTTTTTGGAAATCATTGATCACCGGCAGTAGGTAGTATTTACCGATGTAACTTGATGAGGTGATACGCAATAAACCTCGGGCTTCTTGGTGATAGTTCTCAGCCATTTGCACTGTGTCTTGCAGCAGCACTCTCAGCTCAGCAGCTTTTTTAACCATTTCAGCGCCAGCGGCAGTTAATGAAAACGAACGGGTAGTCCGGTTGAGTAGACGTACACCAAGCTCCTCTTCTAATTTACTGATTTGTTTAGATATAACTGAGCGATCTATGTTTCTGACTTCGGCAGCTTTTGAAAAAGAGCCTTGCTCAACGACTTCTAATAACATGATCAATCGACTGGTTGTATCCATATTTGGCATCACTATAAATGGCTATTGGTGCCATTTTGGCATTAATGTTTTTAAAAAACTACTATTTTTCGTCATTAATAACAGGCGTACGATGTCCGCATATTAATTTTCTGCGGAGCAACAAATGAAAAAGTTAGGTTTTACACTCAGTGCTGTGGCCCTTGCCCTTGTTTTAAGTGGATGTGGTCAATCCAATGCACAGCAAGGACAACAGCCGCCACCTTTAACCATAGACGTAGCAAGCGTTGAGCTTGAACAAGTTCAATCTTGGCACACATTTACCACGCGTTTAGAAGCGCCTGAACGCGTTTTACTCAAGCCGCGTGTATCCGGTCAAATTGAACGTATGGCATTCACCGAAGGTGAACGAGTCAACAAAGGTCAGTTATTATTTAGCCTTGATCCAAGACCTTTCCAAGCTCAGATTGATACTTTAAACGCCCAGTTAAAAAGTGCTGAGGCAAGCTTAGAGCAAGCGCGAGGTGAAGCAGAGCGTGCAAATCGTTTGGTTGCACAAAATGCCATTTCTACAGAAGAAGCAGAGCAGCGCAGTGCAACCCTTCGCAGTGCGATTGCAAACAAAAATGCCATTGAGGCACGTCTGCAAAACGCGCAGTTAGATTTAGAGTTCAGCCAAGTATCCGCGCCTATCAGCGGCACTATTTCTCGCGCGGTTGTCACCACAGGTAACTATGTTAAAGCGGGTGAAACTGAGCTAACGACGATTGTTTCTGACGATGAAATTTACGCATATTTTGATGTGGATGAGCGTACATGGAGCCGTCAATTTTCCGGTGTATCTGTACAAGATCAGATCACTGTACAGCTTCAGCGCTTGGGCGAAACTAAGCAAGTAGCGGGTAAACTTGATTTTATCGATAACGAAATTAACCCCAACACTGGCACATTACGAGTGCGTGCAGTATTCGATGCAAAGCAGCATCACTTAAAGCCGGGCGCATTTGCTCGCGTTTCAATCGGTGCACAAAATGCACAGCAAATGGCCATTGTGCCTGAGCGTGCAATTGGTACAGATCTTAAAAACCGTTTTGTCCTGACCATCGACGAAAACAATGTTTTGCAGTACAGATTGGTTGAGCTTGGCGAGCGCTACGGTGCGTTTCGTGCCATTAAGTCGGGCTTAGAAGAGGGCGATCGCATTGCTGTTAATGGTCCTGCGCGTGTCGGCCCAGGTATGCCAATTACCCCGAATTCTGTCAGTTTAGCCTTTGAAAATACTCAGTTTGTTTTAAAACAGTCTGACACTTCTTTATTACTCAGTGCGGCAAACTAAGAGAGCGTTATGAAATTTTCCCACTTTTTTATCAATAGGCCCATTTTTGCGGCCATGCTGTCGATGATTTTTATCATCACAGGTGCTATCTCATTGTTTCAACTGCCGGTCAGTGAATACCCAGAAGTTGTGCCGCCTACGGTTGTTGTTAACGCGACATACCCAGGTGCTAACCCAAAAGTCATTGCAGAGACTGTGGCAACGCCACTTGAGCAAGAGCTCAATGGTCTTGAGAATATGTTGTATCACGGCTCGCAAGCCACCAGTGATGGGCGTTTAACGTTAACTGTCACGTTTGCGCTAGGTACTGATCTTGACCAAGCGCAGGTACAGGTGCAAAACCGTGTGAACAATGCATTACCGCGTTTGCCGCAAGAGGTGCAGCGCTTAGGTGTCACTGCGCAAAAGTCATCACCCAACCTTGCATTAGTTGTGCACTTGGTATCACCCAATGGTGAGCAAGATACTGCTTACATGGCAAACTACGCTGACTTATACATCAAAGATGAGCTCAAACGTTTACCGGGTGTGGGTGATTTGCAGCTATTTGGTGGTGCAAAGTATTCAATGCGTGTTTGGCTAGACCCAGACGCTTTGGCTGCACGTAACTTAACGGCGTCAGATGTGGTTAATGCACTGCGTACACAAAACCAACAAGTTGCAGCGGGTTCATTGGGTGCACAGCCAACACCTGAAGAAAACCAATTTCAAATTTTGTTAAATGTAAAAGGCCGTTTAGAGAGCATTGAAGAGTTTGAAAGTGTGATCATTAAAGTAGGCGACAATGGCGCACTGACTCGCTTAAAAGACATTGCTCGCGTTGAACTTGGCCAAGAAAACTATGCACTGCGTGCAATGCTTGATAACCAACCAGCCCTTGCAATGCCGATTTTCCAGCGTCCGGGCACTAACGCCATTGAATTGTCTGATGATGTGCGTGAAACCATGGCACGTCTTGAGAAAACATTCCCAGCAGGGATGACTTATGAAATCGCTTACGACCCAACTGTTTTTGTTCGCGGTTCAATCGACGCGGTTATCATGACCTTAATGGAAGCCATCTTATTAGTTGTGGTGGTGGTTGTAGTGTTCTTGCAAACATGGCGCGCCTCTATTATTCCATTGATTGCGGTGCCGGTATCTTTGATTGGTACGTTTGCCGTGATGCAAATGTTAGGCGTCTCAATTAATACCTTATCTTTATTTGGTCTAGTACTCGCAATCGGTATTGTTGTGGATGATGCCATCGTGGTTGTGGAAAACGTAGAGCGTAATATTGCAGATGGTCATAGTCCATACGAAGCCACTAAAATTGCCATGACGGAAGTGACTGGCCCAATTATCGCGATTGCATTTGTATTGTGCGCAGTATTTATTCCAACGGCATTTATTACGGGCTTATCGGGTCAGTTCTATAAGCAATTTGCGCTTACAATTACGATTTCGACGCTGATCTCAGCATTTAACTCACTGACGCTGTCACCTGCGCTATCTGCTATTTTATTAAAATCGCACGATGCGCCAAAAGACAGATTAACACGCATTCTCGATAAGCTATTTGGTGCATGGTTATTCAAGCCATTCAACCGCTTATTTGATAAAGGTGCAAAAGGCTACGAAGCCATCGTTAAAAAGCTTATTCGCATGAGTGTGGTTGTCGGTGTGGTTTACCTTGCACTTGTTGGCTCAACCATTGGTTTATTCCTGTCTGTACCGGGTGGCTTTATTCCGCAGCAGGACAAGCAATACCTAGTTGCCGTGGCGCAATTACCAGATGCAGCAAGCTTAGACCGCACTGAAGAAGTCATTAAACAGATGCAAGAAATTGCACTGCAAGTGCCGGGTGTTGCGCACACGGTTGCATTCCCAGGCTTATCTGTAAACGGGTTTACCAATAGCACCAACAGCGGCATTGTGTTTACGCCACTAGATGATTTTGCAGACAGAAACGATCCAAGCTTGTCAGCGCAGGCAATTGCGATGCAGCTGAACATGCGCTTTGCAGCCATTGATGAGGCATTTGTTGCGGTATTCCCACCGCCGCCAATTTTAGGCTTGGGCACAACCGGTGGTTTTAAACTGCAAATTCAAGACAGAGGCAACCAAGGGTTTGAAGCATTGTTTGCAGCGTTACAATCGACCATAGGTGCGGCGCAGCAAGATCCAGCACTGACCGGCCTTTACTCCAGCTTTAGAGTACAAGTGCCGCAAATGGACATTAATATCGACCGCGAGCAAGCGCTCATCCAAGGTATTCCATTACAGGAAGTATTTGATGCTTTACAAGTATATTTAGGCTCTGTTTATGTCAATGACTTCAACTTATTTGGCCGTACTTACCAAGTGAAAGCGCAAGCTGATGCCGAATTTAGAGCGAAAAAAGAGCAAATTAATAACCTGAAAGTGCGTAATGCCGCGGGCAATATGGTGCCACTGGGTTCAGTTGTTACCGTTGAGGCAACCACAGGCCCTGATCGTGTGATGCACTACAACGGTTATGTGACAGCAGAGTTAAACGGCAGCCCAGCGCCGGGTTACAGCTCAGATCAAGCACAGCAAGCCATTGAAAAAGTATTGGCAAATACCTTACCTGAAGGCATGGCGTACGAGTGGACTGAAGTCACGTACCAGCAGATTTTGGCAGGTAATACTATGGTGTATGTGTTCCCATTGGTTGTGGTTTTAGTCTTTATGGTACTGGCAGCCCAGTACGAGAGCTTGCGTTTACCACTGGCGATTATTTTAATCGTACCAATGACGATATTCTCGGCACTTGCTGGTGTGTATATGCTAGGTGGTGACAACAATATCTTTACGCAAATTGCCTTGATTGTATTGGTGGCATTGGCATCGAAAAACGCCATCTTGATGGTCGAGTTTGCCAGAGACAAGCACGTACAAGGTGCGACACATTTAGAGGCCATAATTGAAGCATGTCGACTAAGATTACGTCCAATTTTGATGACCTCAATAGCGTTTACCGCAGGTGTTATCCCGCTGGTATTGGCATCAGGCGCGGGGGCAGAAATGCGTCAAGCCATGGGTAACGCAGTATTTTTCGGCATGATAGGGGTAACTGTGTTTGGCTTACTATTTACACCTGTGTTTTATCGTCTAGTAACGCCAAAGGAGCAATAAACATGCGCATTATTAAACTGTCTATTTTAAGTCTGGCTGTTGCTGCAATGGTAGGATGTACAAGCACTTCCTACGAGCAAGATGTGGTTGCAAGTCAGCAGGCATTTAACTCGCAAGTTGACGGCACAGCGGTACTCAACACAGTAGCGCGTTCGGATGAAGCCAATTGGTGGCAGCAACTTGAGGACACGCACTTAGATCAGCTGGTGGTGGATGTGGTGTCTGCCAACCAAAACCTCAAAGCCTCTGCAGCGCGTTTGCGCGCTGCAATGGCGGGGTTAAGTGAAGCTCAGCGCGCTCGCCTACCACAAGGTAATATTAATCTTACCGGCCAGCGCGTTACCACAGTGCTTACTAATGGACTGCAAGGCTCAATTAATGAATCACTAAATAGTGGCGGTGCATTTAGATGGGATCTGGATGTATCGGGTCGTATTGCCAAGTTGGCGGATGCAGCAGCATCCGCTGCAGAGGCGCAGCAAGGCCAGTATCAAGCTCTGGCTGGAGAGCTAGTCACAACGACCATCCAGAGTTACCTGCAATGGCAGGCGCTGAAGCAAACTCAGGCCTTGACTCAAGCGCAACTGACAGCACTGGAAGAATCCATAGCCATTACTGAGATCCGTGTCAAAGAAGGCGTGGCAACAGAGCTGGAGCTCAATCGCACCAAGTCGCAATATTTTGAGCACAAGCAACGCTTACCGCACATTGCCACAGAGTTGGCTCAAGTCGAGCAGACATTGGCAGTGTTGACCAACAAGTCGACTGATAAACTAGGTTTGCATGCATTAGAGCAGAGCCGCTATGAAGCGTTAGCGATTGCCATTAACGTAAACTCGGCATCAGATGCATTGCTGCAACGCGGTGATGTACAAAGTGCAATTGCCAAGCTTAAACAGCAAAGCTACCTGTCGCAAAGTGCGGAGCGAGCGCTATATCCAGACATTAGTTTTTCGGCATTTGCTGGGGTGCTCAACCCAACAGGAGTTAATTTCAATGATACCCAATCTAGCTGGCAGGTAGCCCCCACGTTGAGCTGGTCTTTGTTTAGCTACCCACAATTATTGGCACAGTTAGATAGACAAGCTGCACTGAGCGAGGCGAGCTACTATGACTACCGCCAAACCTTAACCCATATTTTGGCACAGGCAGAGTATTCATTACGTGCCTTGTCACAAGCTAAAGTGCAACTAAATTATGCACATGAGCAAGTGATTGCAGCCGAAAGTGCTTATCAGCAAGCAACCGCAGGGTATAAAGAAGGGCAATTGGGCTATCTTGAGTTGTTGGATGCGCGACAAGATGTTTTAATAGCGCAACAATCGCAAATGGCCATGAGAAATATGCTACTTAGCTCGTCGGTAAGTGTATATGGTGAACTAAACGGACAATGGTCTAAGGCTTTGGTTGCAAGTATTTAATACTTGCAACAGCGCCACTTTTGGAGATACAACATACTATGTCTATTGAAAACACGAAGATGAAAGCCCTTGAATTACGTTCGCACGGGCTCGACTTTGACTTAGTAATGAGCGAACACGCCATGCCTGAGCCAGGCAGTAATGAATTACTTGTGGCCATTGAATATGTTGCGCTCAATCATTTAGATGCAAAAATGGCAAGAGATGGGTTTAGCCAATGGGAATACCCGCATATTTTGGGGTTGGATGCCGTTGGTACTGTGATCCAAGCTGGTAAAGGGGTATTTCCAAAAGCGGGCACCCGAGTGTTGTTTAATGCGAACTTGGCTCAAAAAGGCATGTTAAAAGAATTTGCGGTGGTACCTAATCACGCAGTTTCTGAATTGCCAGCCGATATTAGCCCAGAAGTGGCGGTGATCTTACCGAATGCTGGTATGGCTGCTTTACTCGCCATTGAAAAGTTAAAGTTACAAGAGGGTGACTCTCTCGCCATCAATAGCGCACAGGGTGCCGTGTCGCATTTTGCCATTCAATACGCAAAGCAAAAGGGCGCGCAAGTCTTTGCTTTTGCACAAAAAGAGCATCATAAACGACTGCGTAAGTTAGGGGCTGACTTTGCTTTTGACTGTGAGTCAGAAAACGTGTGCGACCAAATTAAGCGCGAGATTGGTCCAGAGGGTTTTGATTGCATTTTAAACACCTCTGGCGGCGACTCGTTTGTGACAGATTTAGAGCACTTACGTTTTTGTGGCCGCATAGCCTGTTTGAACGGGTTTAGTGAAATCCCTCAAGAGTTGTTGTTTGAGAAGTCGCCAAACATTGGTGTTGTGTCAATTGGTGGTGCTTGGCTAGCAAATAACCTCTGTGCACAGCAGCACTTATGCTTTATGGGGCAAAAGCTCCTAGCTGATGTGAAATCAGGTCAGATCAAAGTACCTGATATAGAACTCATTGAATTTAGCGCGCAGGCCGTGAAGGATACTTTATCTTGCTTGCTCACCGCGTCGTGTCAAAAGCGGCCAGTGATTAAAATCGAACATGTATAAAAAAAGCCACAACCTAGGTTGTGGCTTTTTTTACGTTTAAAATTTGGATGAGTAAGAAAGAGATAAAAAGTCCAATCCCGGGTTTGGGCTTTTAAAGCCAGCATTAGAATAATGAATATATCGCATCGCGATATTGGCTTCTCCTAAGTTGTAAACGAGCCCTAACCGGTCTTCAAACTGGTAATGGGTACTGACATTTTTTCCTGCAAACTCAGTATCTTCAAGTAGTGCTAAGCCAATGCCAAACTCGATAGACAAAGGCCTGTTATAGAGTGTCATGACTGGGTATCGGATCACCGGAGACATGGCTAAGACAAAGTTTTGGTCGTACTTGCCGCTGTCACCAAAACGCCAAAAGTTGACGCTTGACTCAAAATACATATCAACATGATGCCAATTGTCGGGCAGCCATGATTTTGTATGGTACTGATAGGCAAGCTTTACGCCTCGTACATCACCTTCTCCATGAATATAATGTACTCCGTAACCATGAGGTGAGCTAGCCAAGGCTGATCCCGACATAACCAAAGATAAAAGTAAGCCTGATAAGTGTTTCATAACGCGTGGTTCAATAGAGAATTTGCGTTATTGTGCGCGTTATTTTTATGTCTAAATAGAAACTAAAAAGCAATTTATTGGTGCTGATTTAGCATCATTAATATAAGTGTTTGGTTTTTCTGTTAATTTTTAATTTGTGCATTATTGGCATCAATCAATTGCTATTTTGTTGACTTTTTTAACTGTAAAGGAGGTGTACACTTACCTTAATCGCACCTTAACAACAAAAGAGAGCAACACAATGCGCACTTGGTTTTCAGCATTTGCCTTAATGGCAGTATTGATATTCGGCCTAAGTTTTTCTGCACACAGTCAAAGTGATAATCAACCTGCGAGTCAGCTAGATGTATTAGCACAAGACTTGAGCTTACAGTTTAAACAAGCCACTGAGCAACTGGCTCTGTTGCCTGTCAACGAACGAGATACGTTTGCCATGCAAGTCGTTAACGCACAGCTTGCACCGCATTTAGATTTGGAGTTTTCTTCTTTAAAATTACTAGGTAAGCATGTTCGCGGTTTAGATAGACAGCAAACCGCTGAGTTTACAAGGCTGATTGAGTCACAACTGGTAAATATGTATGCCCAAGTGCTGGTGGATTATAAAGGTGCTGATATGTCGTTGCAGTCTTTACAAACTAATCAGGGCCGAAAGTTTGCAGAGGCGGCCATTGATATCAATAAGCCCAATAGCGAACACTCGCAACTGATCTTTAAGTTTAAACAAGATACGCAAGGTCAGTGGCGCGTATATGATGTGATCTCTCGCCATGTTTCGCAGTTAAGTGTTAAGCGTCAAAGCTTGGTATTAAAAATCAGTGAAATTGGTTTTGAGCAGTTAAATCATGAGCTAAGACAAGCACAAGCAAATAATATTTAAAAAGATTGTTGCACCTTAAAGGTTAACAAACTTGCGCAACAAGGTGTGCAGGCCTTACGAATTAAGTAGTAGGGAAGCGTAGGTTTGAACAATTATTGCAAAGGGGCAAATTGTCGGTGTTTTTGCCCTAGTTGCCTCTCTATGAAAAGGTTTTTTTGTGCTTTACACTGCCAAGCCATATAGGTTTTTTGGCAGCAAATTTACAAGGAAGCATTTTTATGACGTTGTTAAAACAGCAGCATTTTTTGGGGCAACTCGAACAAGACAAGCAACATTTATCCCCCTTTATACCAGCGCAAGACAACCCAGTATTGTGCGCCGAACCTGCGCCGCCAAACCCTTATTGTGAATTACCCATGCGGGGTGTACCCAGTGATATTTTAGCTGGGCTTAAGCCACACTATTCAAACTACATACGTGTACCGGTATGTTCAGCAAGATACTGGCATACCGGATTTGATTTGCACGCAGACAAACAGTTGTATTGTGTTAACAAAAACAGCACACAGCGAATTAGTACCGCGTTACAAAGTCAATCAGCGGATACGTATGCGTTTATTAAAAAACCGCCCGTGAGCGTATCAACCCAAGCTGTAACAGGTGCGCCGGCCAAGCCGACAAGCGCGATGTTTAAATCAGATGCAGCGGCGGTCGCCGCTGGCGCACTGCCAAAAGAGCACATTGAAAATCAACCGAAAAATGAAGATACCATTGCCCCCTCGGTGATCATAAGTCAGCCAAAAGACGCGCAAACCTTAGTTTTAAAGCAAAGTGCGCAAACTAAAAAGCGTTTTGCGCACCATGTGATGCGACCCGGTGAAACCGTTGAAAGTGTGGTGGACCTATACACAGGGACACTCGACACTGGCCGAATATATGGCTTTAACTACCCACAAATTACCGCTAAAAAGCACCTAAACCCGGTGACACCATAAAAGTACATACTGGCTATGATATGCGAGTTAAAGGTCAGTTTTATAACAGTAATTCTGTTGAAGTTAGTTGGCAAGGGCCAACATCCGGAACACTGCACGCAGAGTTAGAACGCATTGATGGTGAGTATCAGCCTGATATGGGGTATGAGTACACGTTTGCCTTGCCGCTTATTGAAGGCCAGTATCAGCTCACCGCCAATGCGGATGGCGCAAGTCATCGCATTCAATTTTCGGTTGTTGAGTCAAATGAGCAGCAACAAATTGTAGATATTATTTATATTCCCGCGGATCATAGCTTTGTCGCCGTCACCCAGTCACTGGCGGATATTTTAGATGCACAAAGAGCCGAGCTGAACCCCTTAATTGAAAACTTAAAGCAGTGTATCGCTGGGCAGAGTCAAGATGTTGTTGGTCAAGGGCCAAGCGAAAGTCTGGTTAAAGCCAAAGATGAGCTCAACAGTGCATTAAAGCCTTTAGTGAGCGGGCCAAGCGCGAATAGCATCATAGAAGTGATAGGTTATAAAGGTAATAAATATACCTATGTACGCAGTGATAAAGTCGCGAACCACACTCGCAAATATAAAATTAAAACCGATATTCGCGATGGCCGACGTTTTAGCAATGAAAAAGGAGAGCTTGATAAAGATAAACTCGCTCAAGCCCTAAAGAATGACTTAAGTAAGTTAAAGACCAGTTTTAAGTCTGATCACAAGCTACTTGATGACTACACCGCAGTGTGGGGCGATTGGGCTAAAGAGTTAAACAAAAACCTCAGTATAAAAGGGTTTGAAAAAAGCGATTACTTTGATGCGAGCGCAGAAGCAAGGTTGATGCGCTATACACATGGTGCCAGTATTGCCGCAGCATTTAATCCCAAAGATGGCGTGTTTGCTTTGCAAGGCGATTTTAAATCAGACTTTGCCGTGGGGGAGGCAAAAGCGGAGCTCAGTGGCTATTTACCCAGTAAGCGCGGATATGAAATGATATTTATGATGCCGCTCAAAAACAGTACCCAAGAGCGCGAAGTTAATTTGGGGGCGATGAGGCTAGGTGCAACCGTATCCGTGTTTGGCTATGCTGGGGCAAAATTACAAGCATCAGTGAATTTGGGCTGTTCGCTCAAGCAAGGCAAAATGATGGTGAACGGTTTAAGTGAGCAGGAGAAAAAGCAAATGCGTAAAGCTGACCGCATGTTTGAGCCAGTCAAAGGCGGTGCAGAGGCTTTGACTGGCGTATCCGGCGGGTGTGAATTGGCAGGCGCCTTACAGTGGGACAATCCAGAAAAGAAAAAGCGTCCAGCATTTTGTGATCTTGCAAAGATAGGTGGCAAAGCGCAAGGCTCTTTGGGCGCTGGTGCCCAATGGGGCTTTTATATTGGCTACGAAGATGGCAAGTTTAAGATTAAAGCAAAAGCAAGTCTCGTATGGGGCGTTGGTGCAGGTGGAGAGTTTGTATGTGAAGTAGGCGTGGATGAGTTGTTAACATTAGTACAATTTGTATATCACCAGCTGAAAAATGAAGATTATGATTATTTGACCTTTATTCAGCCCTTGGCGTTTAAGGTGTTGTACAAGGCGGTTATGCTGCAGATTTATACTGGAAAAAATGCGGTCGAGTTTCTATATAGGTCCAGTTTACAAGTTGATATGGCGTGGCGAAATCAAATAGTACAGCACGTTAAAGTGAAAAAGTTGGCTAATCAGATAATTGCGAAGCCTGAGATATTGAAGTTTACACCGCCAGAGGCCAAAGGCGCTTTTTTAAATGCCTTGGCTAATAGTAATCTGGCGAGTTATTTTGATACAGACTCCTACAGTTGGTCAGGGTTCAATGAGCAGAGAGAAAATGCCATCTTGGTTATTTTAAAACATATATTGTGTAGGCATGAACTCAACAAGGTATTGCGGCATATGGGTGAAGGGGGGACAAATTGTTCCGAGCAAGAGGGGCTAGAGCAATTAAATAGTATTTTAGATTTCTCTCAACAGACCCAGTTTGATGCATGGCAGCGCCAGCTGCCATTCAGTGCTAAAGAGGGCTCTGTTGAGGTAGCAATGGTGAAGTCAGAACCATTCAGCGCAACAGCATAGCAATTTCAAGGTGTGCCTAATCATCTAGAGGTTGTGATTGATGTAAGGCACATCTAAAGCCGCTTGCTCTGTAGGCTACATTGAGTTCGTCTAGTTCCTGACGTGTAAAAACATTACTGCCTCTTGGCGATTCTAAAAACATTCCGCCTCTCATGACCTTTTTATCGCCTGTGCTGGGTCCTTTGGGGTTATGTTCAGGAGAATGTTGGAAATAATCCTCTGCCCACCAGTCATTAACCCACTCGATCATATTGCCACTTAAATCATAAAAACCAAGGGAATTAGGCGGATAGGAGCCACTAATTGCAGAGCTTTCATCGCTAACCGAAGGTGAAAAGTTAACACTAAGGTCTAGTACTCCTGTATCAGTGGCAAAAGGCACATTCTCCCCTCGGTTACGTGCAGCAAACTCCCACTGTGCTTCAGTCGGTAAATCAAAGGGTAAATTTGTAAGCTTAGCTAACCACAGACAGTAGTTCTTTGCGCCATACCAGCTCACGCCGGCTGGATATTTGGGGCCTCGCCAGATTTCTTTTTTATCCCATTCGTTCCACATCACTTTTGGCAGATTATTGACCGCGGTGTATAAATCAAAATCCCCATAACTGACTTCGTATGCGCCCATCGAGTAGCTGGTTAATGTGACCTTGTGTGCGGGTTTGTTATCTGTCGCGATGGTCCAAGGAAAATTGTCGGGCCCACCGCCATCTCCCATCATGAAGCTGCCGCCTTCAACAAAAATCATTTGGGCTTTGGTGCGCGCAATCAAAGCCTGAACTTGTTTGTCTTGCTCTCCCGTGATTTTGTCGATGCGCTGGCCAAGATCCTCACAGCCACTCAGCAATATGCTGGCGAAAGGAACGAGTATGAGTTGGTTAGTCCGATAGGGCAGTAAACCTGAAGCGGTTTTTGCAAAGCAGGTTTTAATCATTAATTACTTATCCTTAGTATGATTAATTTATGCGCTAGGATATCAGGGGCAGGGCAAGTGAGAAAGTGAATCGTTATAAAGTATTAGGTTTGAGGCTTAGATTTTTAAATTAAAGAGGTTGTGATTGGTCCAAGGCGATACGTGCTCTGTGTATGCAAATATTTTGGAATTCTGAAGCGCTAAAAGGTAATGCGGTCTTGCCTTTGAATTGTGTTTAGAAGGCAAGGTTTAGTTTGTTGCTAATTTAGAAATAATTGTATATTGTCATGTTTAGTTTAAATGTGCGTTTTTGTTTGAAAGAGCTAGGTGCTTAATCATTTTGAATATTTATTACAAAGGGTGGAGCATATGACTCGAAAAATCGATTTCACAACATATTCTCTTGATGATTTGTATCTATCAGCAGAGGCTGTAGATCGGGAGAAACACCCTGATATTGCAAAGGAAATCGATAGGTTAATTTTAGAAAAAGAAAAGCGAGAGCCAGTCACCCACCAAAGGAAACTTTCTGCAGACTCAATTTACAGCAATGCTATTTTTCGCATTATTTTTTGTATGCTTTTTGCAATCTCTCCAGCTATTTTTTTCTCATCAGTATTCGTCTATGAGGCACTTCAGTTCATCATAACACCTGTTTTCGTTGTGGCTTTTGGCTTAGTCTTTTTTAAGTTGTGTTTTAGGGACACTGCTGATCTAGTTTATGACGAAGGGGATGCTTTGCTATTCGTAACAAACGACAAACAACAACGGGTAGAGCTAAAAGATATTATCAAAGTGAGGCACGTCATGAGAAATCGGAGTTTAATACGAGTTCAAATAAAAAACGATGGTGGGATCGAGTCAGAGTTAATGTTTGAACCAAAAGTTAAGTCTAAGCTGTGCACTATAAGCCCTTTGGTTAAGGAGTTAAATAGAAGAGCAATGTCTGCCAGACGTACAAGGTGACCTGAGATTAAACGCAATTTAAAGTTTATTCTAGGTTTCAATATCAGCGGCGCTCGTGTAACTTGAATTAGGGGAAGCCTAAGTAATATTGAGTGTTGATAAATTACATAGAATACGGTGGTGTTGCAAAATGTTTGCAGGGGTGTTGCGTTTAAGGTCCCATGAATGGGGGTTTAATCAATCATAAGTAAGGAAAGTGCAATTTAAGTCAAATAAGGAAAATATCAAAAACTTATCTAAAGCATCATCTCTAAACCAGAACCTGACACCCAAAATTGTTGGTGGTCACGGTAAAAGATTCACTCAAAATAATGCTGGCAATTGTGTTCCTCAACATACTGGTTTGTTTGAAACATGCGTCTTTACGGACTTTTGTTAGTTTAAGAGTGTAACTCCCAACTAGGTTGGGAGCCTTAAGTTTAAATGATTGACCAGCTTAGTCCTCAGAGGTTAACCTTTTAATCACCCTGCCTCTTCCATACAAATCTGTCATGCTGCGGTGTTCATCACCTTGATAAAACTCAATCATATTTAGATGGATATGTAACTGACTCATACTTAGAAACAGTTTGTATAAGTTGCATTGAGTAATAGGGCAGCCCTATTACTCAAAATGAGGTTTATAGTTGTTTTAAGAACCGCTCAGCTGAGGCGAGCTCTCTTTTTTGTAAAGATAGACACGTGTTTAGTCTGAGCTCTGCGGTTGGTAAGCTTTTACCCATCCCAGGAAATGCTTCAATTTTTGATTCATAGAATGACTTAATATCTTTAAAGCCTTGCTCTTGGCATTTTGGCATTGAAATGTAAGGTAAATAAGAAACCACATAAGGCGGGACGCGCTTTGCGACTTGCTCAAAGTTTTCAAAAATCCACTGGTTCATTTTTGCTTTTCGTTCTGGGCGATAGCTTAACCCTCTAAGTACGGCAGGCGTATCTGATGCCGTTAATTTATCCGTTAACAGGTAGCTTTGTACTTGGGACTGAAGATCCTTTTGATTAAAGTAACCGAGGGCCGATAACAGTTTAACGCGAACACTTGGGGTGGCTGTTTGTTCTATTGTTGATTTAAATTGATTAAGTAGTGCCTGATCGCCAAAGTAAGCCGCAATTTCAAGGTAAGTTTTCGCTAAGTATGGGTCTACTTTACTGGGATCTTTTAAGAACTGAACTGTTTGCTTTTGTGCTTCAGCGATGATGTTAGTATCTTGCACTTCAAAAGCAGCCAGTCTGAACACCATTGCTCTTAATTCAGAAACAGTGTCAGACTCGCCAGCTTGTTTTTCAAAGCCATATCGCTCGATAGCATCGGACACTTTTTGAGAAATTAAAGACTGCCACTGAGATTGGTTTTTATCTGTCTTGAAGGTGCGCATATTACTTACAATTCCCTCTAACGCATTGGCGGTAACCTTCGGGTGAGCATCATTGGTGAATGTGTTAAGAGAAGCGAGTAGGGTGTAGGCATTAATTTTACCTGCATCCATAAGTTGCTTGGCTGTTTCTATTAAAGAAAGCTTTTCGCGTGTGTTTAATGCTTTGTCAGCTTGTGTCAACACTGCTTGATATTGTGCTTCTGGCATGGACCACAAATAGTAGCCAATGGCATTGTCATTAGGGTACACCCAGGTCGGTGTAAAATCGAGTGTAACTGATTGAGTTTGCTCAGTGAGTAGGACTCTTTTAGTGGCTACATTTCCTTTGTTATCACCATATTTGATAGAGACAGGTACTTTCCAAAGCTGCGCTTTGGCTTGTTGACCTTTAGGTAAAAATCGAGTCTGAGTGAGCGTGAGTGTTTTGCCTGACTGAGTAAAATCGATTAGAGGAAACGATGATTGAGAGACAAAAGAGTCTAAAACACCCGGGACATCCTTTTTAGAGACCGCTTCAAGCTCAGACCATAAATCTTTTGCTTCTGCATTTTTATAGGCATACTTTTTTATGTAATTACGCATGCCTTGTTGAAAGACTTCATGGCCTATCCACTCTTCAACCATAGTAAGTACCGCACTACCTTTAGAGTAAGCAAGGCCCAGTCCATCCATAATATCGTCTGAGCTGTTGATGGGCTTACGAATAGGCTTTGTGGTGATCATGGCATCTCGTACCATGGCATTATGCTGTGGCAATAACAAGTCACGTTCAAGCTCGGGGTATAACTTGGTGACCACTTTGCCACCGATCCAAGTTGCGAATGCTTCATTCAGCCACATGTCATTCCACCATTTCAAGGTCACTAAGTTACCGTACCATTGGTGTGCAAGTTCATGTGCAATAACGTATAAATGGGTATTGAAATCATTGCGGGGCTGAGTAATAGGATCAACAAGGAGAATTTCTTCGCGGTAGGTAATCAATCCTGCGTTTTCCATCGCGCCATACGGAAATTCTGGTAAAGCAACCTGATCTAGCTTTTTATATGCATACGGAATGTCAAAGTACTGCTCTAGTGCGTTAAGAATTTTGGGTGTTTCTTTAACCGCAGAGTGTGCAATACCAATTTTACCATGTGGCGTCACAATATTGCCCGGCACCGACATTTTTTCAACGGGGACGTGTTCAAAAGGCCCGACTGCCAGCGCGACTAAATAAGATGACAGAGGGGGCGTTTTATCAAAGTAGTGCGTTGTTTTTCCATCGTTTGAATCGGTTTTAATGACGGGCGTATTGGCATACACTTTTTGTGAAGATGGCGCGGTAATGGTGAGTTGAAAAGGGATCTTAAATTCTGGCTCATCAAATACGGGAAAGGCACGCCTTGCATCACTCATTTGGAATTGTGTAAAGAGGTATGGCACACCTCTATCTATTGACTTATAAAGGCCAACACTTTGACGATTATAAGGCGCATCGAATGCAATTTTTAGGGTGTATTTCCCTTTTGGGATAATTGTGTCACAAGCAAGTTTCACTTTACCTGTCTTCAACATTGTATCTTTTAGATCGCATGGCTTATCGCCGAGTAGTTTGGCAAATTCAATGGCGTAATCAAGTCCATTCAATTCAATAAATTGCGTGTCTTTTAAAACTTGAATGTCAATGGTGGTTTGCCCTGAAAAACGCTCTTTTGCAGGGTCTACATCTAAACTAACATGTTGCTGTATTGGTTTTGCAACCTTAGCTAATCGGTAGTCTTCGCTCATATTTGCTGAAGCAGTAAGAGAAAGAAAAATGGTAGTTGATAATAGAGTGCGCTTAAACATTAATTGTCCTTTTTTGTTGTTATTACTAATTGTTTACACAAGCTGTAACAAGTTAAAAGTTAATTATTCTTTTAAGGTTTAAAGGGAAGTCACATGTTTGGTGTTTTTATATTCTAACTATATGTTTTAAATCTGGTTTATTTGGTTTTGGTGTTATGGGAGTGCTTTGAGTGATAAATAGAATATATGTAACAGAATCTTTCAAAGTGTTTACGCTAGATAGCATGTTAATTAGCGCTAATGTATAGCAATTGATTTAAGCTTGGAGAAAGCCTCAAAAGTGTGCCTGTCCATTTTTGTTTATTGATTCAATTTTATTTTGCTATCTGGTTTGTTCAATCGCTTCCTCCATTCATTCTTTGGTCGGTTTAGCGGCCTCTTGTGCTTGTTCAGACTTTTTGTGGGTAACTAGGCGATAAAAGGTATGTTATGTTTGATTATGCAAGTCGTATTTGTTTAGCTATTTAACAAACTAAATTATGATTTTGGCTTTTTCCTCTCCATTATATTAAGTGAGACTAACACCGTGGGTGAATTATGATGTTGTCTTGTAATTAAATACTGACAACCGTGGTATAAAATAATATGGATATATGAATTATGAGAATTTTATTTACTTTAGTACTAGCCGGAGGCTTACTGAGCGGGTGTCAAACTTCAAGTCATAACAGTCAAACAGATACCCTTGAAGGTGAGTGGCAGTTAGAGTTAGAAACACTTGTTATAGGTGACCAGAAATACACTACCTTTGATGGTAAAAGTCGTGAAATGATTAAAATATTTACGGATAGCCATTTTGCGTTTTCAAGTATCGGTACTAATCGGCCAAGGTTTAACTCTTATCAACTAACGAAAGAACAAAAAGTGGTTGCGTTTGATAATTTTGGTGGCTCGTTGGGTCGCTATAGCTACGAGAATAATATACTGACTGAGCATATTGAATATTCAAGCATTCCAAATTATGAGGGGGTATCCATTACTTTTAAAATAACAATAATGGGAGATACTATGACCCAAGAAGGCGCCTACCCGCTGGTTAAGCTGGGTTTAGGGGAGCAAGATGGATATTTGCGTGCAACTTTCAAACGCATTAAATAAGCATTAAAATCACGATATAAAATATATCAAAGCGGGTGATACAGCTGATTTACACCGTAATGCTTAACGCGGCACTATGGTTACTTGTTAGGAGTACAGAAAGTGGTTTGTACGTGGTTTTTGTCCTTTTGATTAAAAATCATAAATGTAGGTAGACCATGAAGTATTTCTTAGCTGTAATATTTAATATGATAATACTAGCAGCCTCAATAGCGGGGCTTATGTCTACTTGCATGTGGGGGTGCCCCAATTCAGGTATACAACTTATCTTTAAAATTTCTACAACGTGTTTGTTTATCAGTCTTTGTTTTATTATCTCCCTTTGGTTGAAAAATAAAAATTTCAAAAAAAATATTTAGTCAGTTTGACACTGTGAGAGTTTTTCTATTTTGTGTCGGTTAAGTGAGTGTATAAGGAATTTCTCAGTATTATAAAAGAAATACACATAAATAAATTGATCAAAAAACCTTTCTCGTCAGTATTTATAAAGGAATAGTCAGAAACTATATTATTTACTTAACTAAATAATATAAAAACTAAACCCCAGAAATTTGATGCTCTTTTAAGGTGGAGCGGCCAATGCGTGTTTTTGCTGTTATCGATAAGTTAGTTGTGGATTGAAGCCTTTCTTTGACTATCGCCAACTTAGGCTATCACTCGGAAAAAATGCTGAGGTATTTCTTGTCTATTTGATAGTGTTACTTAATACCCTGAACTCTTTATGGGTATCTAAGCTAATAATATCTATGATATGTTTAGTTATACACGCCTTAACCTTTTGGTTATTTGATAAAATTATGGTTCTGGTTGGCGTTTCAGTCACTTTTATATAACTAGTAAGTGATGAGATTGAAACGAGTAGTGTGTAGGAGTAACTATGTATCTATGCAAACTAAGGGGGAGCACATGCTACTTGTAAAATGCAAGAAATGTGGTGAAACAATTAGTGCAAAAGTTAAAAGCTGTTCTAAATGTGGTGCTAAGATATCTAAAGGAACCTCTTTTTTTAAATGGTCAGGTCTCATCGTTATAGTTATTGTAATTTATATATTAAGCCAAGTTCCAATTTCAGGCGTAAATAAACTAGATGTAGTAGCTACTTTAAGCTCTTTTATTAATGCTTCCAAAGTAGCTTATATAGAATTACGAGATAAAACGATCTATAAAAAGCCAGCATGGAATACATCAACCTCAAGGGATTTAATGACTGGGAGGTGGTCTGCGTATGCAACGTCTCCCATTACAAAATCAAATAAAAGGTTGTCATTTCCTTACTCAGATGTTGAAGCATGGATTGGAGTTGGGTGTAACGCGGAAAGTAAATGGTCATATATTGCTTTTAATACAGCCCCGACTTTACAAAAAACGCGAACAGGTGTGATCAAAGCTAGCGTCAAATGGGATGATAATATTGAAGATATAACGTTAATTCAAAACTCCGGCGCTAAGTTTTTGCATTTTCAAAACGATAGTAAAATTATAACTAAATTAAAATCATCAGAAACAGCTTTATTGGAGCTACAATGGAGCGCAGAACAGCGAGTCTATTTTAACTTCACGTTAAATGGTGCTTTCAAAGCAATAACTAAAGCCTATCAAAAATGCTTTGATTAATAGTTATAGAACTATGTATACAGCGGGATAAAAAATGGCTTTTAGCTTGTTTTTTTTACTTATATCTCAACTTTGTAATTAGGTTTTAAGAATATAAATAAAGATAAACATTTTTATATTATTGATAACTATTATAACTACCACTTTTTTTTGGCAGGCTGAAATTTATGAAAACAGAAGCAAAGTTGTAAAGATCAGCGAGTTGTTGCCTGCATTTAACGATTGGGAGTGTGGCTATCAGAACATTGGATCTTGCACCATAGTGTTTGAAGTTATTCCCACCAAAACGTTTCAAGTTAAGGACATTCGGTATAGTAAAGATTTTATGGCTGTTAAAATCACCCAAAAAGGAAAGGCCGGTTGGGTTATAAATGGAAAAGGTGTTGAAGTGTATAATCCACACGATACTTAGCATATTTTTAACTAATGTTTTCGATAAAAAACAACTCTCCTTTCCTAGTTAAAGTTAATCACTAGGGACGATGTAAGGCAGCAGGAAATCTCTTTTTTGTAAAAGGTGTCAGGGGGGATGGTATTGTAGATGTTCAATTTTCTTATTATGAATCTGGCAATAAAAAAGAGAAATAACGAGTGGTGCAAAAATTAGGTTGGAAAGCCTATTTCAGATAGGTGCTTTTTACATTATAAAAAATAATGGGCATAGCTTTAAATTTTTTTTAATAAAGATAGCTTTGCTGAAGTAACTGCTAAAACACAACATATTCATGATATATATAAAGAACTATGATGGCTTTGAAATAAAAGTTTATTCTTTTTCAGGTGTACAATAGGATAAATAAAAAAGGTACATAAAATACTGAGGCTAATACTATTGAGTTGAATTTCAGAAGCAATATTACTCTGACAGGATTAATTAATTGAACATTCGATGCTAGGTAAATAAGCCCCTAAAAAAGGGGCTTATAAAGTCATCACCTATTAAACAATAATCCCAGGGATCTCCTTACCAAATCCGAGGTCAACACCGCACGCTTTAGCTGCTGTATGTAGCACATCATGTTGGTTGTAACCTGACCCCATATTACTGACTACACCACGGTTTATACGAGCGCCACCGCCGGCAATAAGGTACGAACATGGGTTGGCAGAATGTTTATCTGCGTGTCCCATGTCTGATGTTTCTAGTACGACGGTGCTATCCAGTATGCCTGCCGCTTTTAGCTTTTGGATTAAATACGCGCTTAGACTACCCAAGTGGCTACGCATCTCAGTGTAGTACGGATAGTTTGGCTGGCCGTTACTCCCGCCATGAATTGCATTGTGATAGTGGCCTTGGAAATTCAATTCAGGAATACGGAATTCCGCTTGATGGTTACCAAATGCCAATGATACCGAGCTGGTCAAGTTACATTGCAGGGCAGCTACGGCAATATCTGCTTGCAAACGAGCTTGTTGACTGAAGGTATCAAAGGTCAAAGGAAACTCAGTGTTATCAGGTGCTATGCCACAAGATACGCCACCGTATAGATCATCGAGTCGGCGCTGAGTATCTGAAATCGCATCGAGGTGGTCATTCATCCTTTGTATTTCATAGCCGGCCAATCGGTTTTTAATCGCATTGGCCGCTGACATATGCGCATTCATGATAGGCGTTTTACTATTGCTACCTTGTGCACTGCCAAACACCATTTTAAAAACGGTGAACGGGTTTTCTTGGAACGGCAAGTGGTTGCGATTGTCTTTGGTTAACTGTCCTTGACCATTACTATGCACACCCAAGTTAAGATAACGAAACGGCAAGTTAGGCCCAAGCGCATTGCCCATTGTTACGTCATAGCTATCGCTGCCCCAGTTTTGTGCCAGTAAGATTGGCATACGCCCGTGTCCAGCGTTGGAATGTGACATGTTGACCATAAAGTTACATTCGGTTTTAACCGTTTCATAGCCTGCGGACATCACGCCCAGTTGCATATTTTCACCGCTACCAGCCGGGTTCCAAAGAGACGATATGGACCCTCCTGGTATATAAATGGACACGGTTTTATTTGGCAGCCCAGCGGTTTGCGCATCTGCATCTCTGGCAAACAACAAGCCCGATACCAATGGTGAAGTGCGGATCAGGGCGGTAGAAATCCCCGATGCCATAAACACTTTTAATAGTCTACGGCGCGACATCATCATGTTATTTAAATGTTCATCTTTCATTTTATTAACCTTCTGTATTGTGACCCGCACTATTCATTTCTGGACCAAGCTTTGCGATACCGTACAGACTTCAATGAACCAAACTTCTCTAACATGGCTCTTGGGCTGTTTTGCATCATGGCATCTGTGAGTGTGTCTATTTCGCACATGTAACCAACTTTTTCTGTTTCAGATAGACGTCTGTCTTCGTCGCTGGTTGGGTCGAGCGAGTCGTGACCAACACCCATTACGTAGCGGAACATTTGCTGTGGCAAGCAACTTTGGGCTGATGATAGGTCTGCTATCACGGTACCTAATTGTTTCGCACCATTAAATGGGATGGACTCACTGACTTCAGCGTATTTTTCAGGGGCGAAGAGGGTCCCGGATGCATCTATGGTATTACCATTGTTATCCGCACTTCTGATTTTGCCCACAGCGTCAAAGTCTTCCATGCCGAATCCCATTGGGTTGATATATTTTTCGTGACAAGCAGAGCAAGGCTGACCTTCTGTTAAGCTGTGATACTTAAGCTTGTTAGTGGTTGACGGGTCTTGCAACATATCAGAGAGTTCTGCCAGTCTTTGCTCTCTGGCTTCAAAAGTACCTGCTGGTGGATCGGGTTGATCTTGACACAGCATACGGCGGCGAACGCGTACTGAGCGCAAAATAGGATGGGACTCGGCAACCTCAGCCCAGCGCGCCATAAATGCCCCATTGGCTAAGATGCCACCTCGTTCAGTTGTATCGACTTTTTGTAACTCTTCGCCAGTTACACCTGCAATATTGTAGTGCTCTGCAAGTAACTGATTGACGAACGTGAAGTTTGCCGTATAAAGCGAACTGAACTTCTCATCAGGTTGGGTCATGATGTACGAGAAGGTCTCGTTCATTTCTGCTTTCATAGCCGGGACCAATTGTGCAAAACCCGGGTAGACGGTTTGATCTTTGGTTGCTACTTCTAAATTACCTGTGCCAAGCCAACTGCCTACAAAGTCACCAAGCACAGACTTAGAGCTGTCAGCTAGACGGTTAGCGTGTGCAATGATGTTGGCTTCATCACGAAGCTCATCACGCGCAGCTGCTTGCCAGAGTTGTTGGTCAGGTGTTGAGCCTGTGAATGTGTATGACAAGAAAGTCGCCATTTCCCATGACGTCAACTCGAAGGCGTCCGCATCTAGCTCTGAGTTATCAGGATTAGGTTCGCCTAATTCGTGGCGATAAATAAACTGCGGTGAAGACAGTAATCCTTCTAAGGCGAGTTTCATACCTGCTTCAATATCTCCACTGTGGAAAAAGCCCGTTGCTATCAATCTGTAGTTTTGTGCTTCGTCTTGCGTTAATGGGCGACGGAATATTTGCGGTGCAAGTTCATCCACTAAGCGATTTGCACAGTCTTCATTAACTGCATCGCAGTTTAGCGCAGGTGAAAAGTTATTCTCAGCGGCCCATTGTGAAAGTTCTTCAGCTACTAACAAGTAATTGCTGTAGTTAGAAGGTTGCACGCTAGCGTGGGTATTGTTGATGAAAAAGCCAATTTGAGAGTCTGGTGATAAGCCATCAGATACCTCAAAATTAACACCGAGCAAGTCTTCGACCGTATTTTGGTACTCAGTTTGAGTTAAAATCTTCAGCTGTCTTGCCCCGTATGCCACAGGTGCAACACCAATATCACAAGTCAAAGGTGCAGGCCAAAGAGTTTGCAGGTACGCCGCGATATCTGCTGCACATTGCTCATCACACGCACTTGGTGTGCCATAAGGCATGGTGGTGACAATGGTATCAATCATGGTTTGTATATCTCTTTCAGTATCAAGCGCTGGGAATGATCCTAAGCCGCCTGCTTCTGAGCCGTGACAACCTGCACATCCTGTTTGATATAGTTGCATACCTCGGGCAACAGGATCTGTTTGAGTGACAACGATACGCTCAATATTACTTGGTTCTGAAGGTACTGAATTGTTGAGTGCAATGACCTTGTAATCGAACTCGCCTGATTCAGGTAGCCCTGATTCATAAAAGCTTGAGTTTGATGCCAGCTCAGCAGCCGTTTGCCAGCGTCCATCCAAGCTTTTAAAGCGCACCAGATAGTCGGTTTCGTTATTGCTGTTATCACGCCAATTCAATTGCGCCTTGGCATCGATTGACAGCACACTCGCGATGAGCTCTGTGGGAGCTGCTGGTTTTTCTGGCATCGCAACTGGCTCAAAGCTGTCTTGCTCGGAAGTCAAATAAGTCAGGTTGAAATAGACAGGTACCGATTCTCCGATGCTTGATAGATTGGCAACAATACGCAAAGCTTCTATGCCGTAGTCCATTTCAAAGCTTTTGCTGTCTATGATCATAGGTGAAAGCGTGCTGACATTGACTTTACCGGAAGCAAGTTTGACAACCAGCACATCAAGCGTCATCTGATGGTTGATGCCATGTAAGCTCATTTCACCAGTCACATTTTGAATAACTGGCTGGCCAATTTCTAAATTACTTAACAATGCATTGTCTATTTGTGCACTGAAATAAGCGACAGGTAGTAAATCTGTCTCAAAGAGTAAGTCTAAAATGCGACTGTTTCTAATATCCACACCAGTCGAAATGGTACTTAGATCAACGGCCAGTTTTACGTTACCTTCGGCGTCAATACTACCAGATAGGGCGGGGGAATCATTGGTTTGTGTAACAAACTGATTTAACTCTGCAACATGATCTTTTTTTACTGATACATAACTCAGTAAAGACGTTGTGTTATCAAGTTGCCATAAACCTGTTTCAGTTACATCATCCGGTGGCGTAGTGGGCTCTGAATTTGTGCAAATATCACCACTTAAGGTCATGGTGACATCACCAGTTAAGCCGTTTTTATTGGCGACAAAGCCTAAACCAAATGACTGATTGGCGTGTATGGTATGGCTTTGTGACGAAATGGTACAGCCCGTATCATGGCAGTTGAAATCACCATTCCAGCTGTTTTGCAGTGAAATACCTTGATCCCATGTAAGCTCGATGGACCAATTATTGAGATCCTGATCGGACGGGTTATCAATGACAATCTCTGTTTTAAAACCATTGTTCCAATTGTCTGGAATCGTGAGGGAACACTGTGCAGCTTGAACAAAAGAGGCACTGGTTAGTAGGCTTAAACAGGCAGCGAACTTAGCGAATTTAGGCGTGTTAGGCCAGGTATCATTCAAGGTAGAAAAGCGTGTTAAATTATTGCGTTTCATCTTCTTTCCCTCCTATTGCTGCGCTTCAAAAACAAGGTTAAAACTCACGGGCACTGCGTAACTGATCACCGATAAGTTTGCCAATGTTCTGAGCGTTTCAATTCCAGACTCTAAACCAAAGTCTGTGGCGTCTAGCACAATTGGTGTTAAGGTTTGCACCATAATTTTATTGTTTCCAAGACGTCGAATAACGACATCAGCGTTCACTTCTTTTATAACGCCAGTGAGGTTGAGTGTGGTTGAGATGGATTGCATTTCAGTGCTACCAATAGGAAGTGCAACGAGCGCAGCATAATCAATAGCAAGTAGGGCTTCGGCGGTTGGGAATGACTCAGTATCGAATAAAAATTCTTTCATTCTGCCATCACGGGTGTCGTTAGCGGTATCTACACTACTCAGGTCAATCGCTAACCTTGCTACCCCTTCAGGTGTAATACTGCCACTGATATTGTTAAATGTGTGTGATTCAACGAGGTGCTGTTTTTTGGTCGATACAAAGTAAAGATGAGAGCTTTGAGGGTCTAATACAAATGGTGCGCTAATGGGGGGCGCTTCAGGTTCGGAAACTTGAATAGTGACTGGGTCGCTGACTGTGCTTATAACACCGTCGTTGACCGTCAACGTGACGGTAAATGTGCCTTCTTCTTCATAAACATAAGTAGGGTTTGGCTCGCTTGAAGCCTGCCCGTTGCCAAAGTCCCAGCTAAACGTGAGTGCATCACCGTCTAAATCAGAAGATTCATCGCCTTTAAAGTTTATCGTTAGTGGGTAATCTCCTGATGTGGTAGAGGTCGATGCAACTGCTAATGGTGCGTGATTAATATCACCGTCTAATGAGCATAAACCGCCAAGAGAAGGAATTGCAGGTGTATCATTTTCCTGTGCTTTTTGGGCGTTGAAGCCAAAATTTAAACTTTGACCTGGATTAATGGTGCTGTTGTAATTTTCATTGATGATTTCATACGGGTTATTACCACTGTGTCTAGCATGCCAAACGCCCGTCAACTTGGTGTTATCTGAAAATGCCATGAGTACTTTCCAATTGGAAATAGCAACACTTTCAGTATTTGTGATAGTGACTTTGCCACGAAATCCTGAGATCCACTCTTGTTCAACTTCAAAAGTACATTGTGCAGACTCAGGCTGAGCTTCACTAATGGTAACTGCTATGGGTGCCGCAGGGTAATCGTTTGTTCCGTCTTTGATGGTCAACAAAACAGAGTAAGCGCCAGCTTGATCAAAGGTATGCTGAGGATTTATTTCATTGGAGGTCTGTCCATCACCAAAATCCCAGTGGTAGCTCACATTATCTGACGGTAAATTAGTCGCCTCGCTGGTAAAGTTGATTGTCGCGGGTGCTGTCCCTTGGTTGTTAGACGCTGACGCTACTACCGTAACATCATTATTTTGTGAGCCTCCTTCACAAATACCAAATAATCTTGGTGTGGTAACGGTTTGCCCATCGCTCTTTTTGACGTTAAAACCAAACGCTTTGGATGAGCCCGGCTGAATGGTGCTGTTCCAATTAAGGTTGCTAAATTGATATGGACTATTGCCACTCAATTGGGCGCGCCAAGCATTGTTAATCGATTCGCCTTGGTTAAACTCTAATCCAACTTCCCAGCCGTTTATGGCCGAGTTAGTATTGTTAAACACGGTGACCTCTGCGGTATAGCCACTTTGCCATTCATTTTTTACATTGAACTCGCATTGTGCAGCTAAGCTGTGTATTGGGTGTCCCAAAACCATTAAACAGAGGCCGATTTTTAAAAATCGGTGCTGCTTGCTGTTGTATCTATGTTGTCTCATGAAAATTCCCCGAAACATTGCCATTTGACATGTTATTTCCCTGCTGTTCTTCATTGAACAGGCATTCGACCAGAATTCACAGGCGGCAATAGCTGATGCAAAAATCGGGTATGAGGAAAGACAAAGGATTGGAGGTATGACATGACATGTCAAAGACGTGAATACCGATAGGCTACGCAATGCGCATACAAAACAACAGTATGCACATTGTCACCATTTTAAGCATTGGCATTCAGCAACCCCGCTATCTTAGTTTTCACCTTAGACCGGAAGCTTTGCGTCCCTTTCTTTCAAAAGGTTTGCTATTTTAAGCCTGTCAAAGGAACTTAGCTTAAAACCGTCATAACCGCAAAGCCACAACTGCAACTTTCACAGTATTTGCACATTTCACCTTAAAATGCTTTGTAAAGTCATACAAAAGCCTCAGGTTTTTTCTAATAAGTTCATATAAATTATAGTCTTGCACTAAAGTAGTATTTTTGTGTGCGCAATTTAAAATGAGGGGGATTGTGCATGCCTATAAAGCGAATAGATACATTCAGTAATGTTATCAGGAGGAGGTAAAGCTGCTTGCAACCCACAGTCAGCATTGTGTCTTTTTTGGCATCATTAACGTTAAAGACTCTTCAGTTGCCTCATCCGCCAATAATATTCAAATCTAAGATCAACTCATCGAGCATGGTTAGGCTTCAAAGTCTCGCAGAGGTAGCTAAATACTTAATTAGGGGGCATATTACCGTGAATTGACTAGTGCTTAACTTGCAATAAAAGCACAAGCTGGACTATCTTTCGGTTTAAAAGCGATCAAATGTTAGTTAAATGTTTGTTGGTGATGTATTATATTTTTGTATCGTTCCAAAGTTGTGAGGGGTGAAATGAAAAAAATAATATTTGATACAGATCCGGGCATTGATGACGCGATGGCACTACTTTTGGCGCATGCCTGTTCGGATATTGAATTGGTTGGTATTACGACTACTTTTGGCAATGCAAGCATAGAAAATACCACGCGAAATGCGCTTTATTTAAAACAAAAGTTTGGTATGTCTGCTGAAATTGCTAAAGGGGTTAACATACCACTAGATCAAGTGAGAACAGAGCCCGCCACCCTAGTGCATGGTGAGAATGGGTTGGGAGATATTAAAATACCTAAAATAATAGACACGCAGATATCACCGCTTATTGCACATGACTACCTTATCGAAACAATAAAAAATCAGCCGGGAGAGATCACGTTAGTTGCTGTAGGTCGGCTAACAAATTTGGCGATGGCAATTAAAAAAGCACCTGAAATTGGCAAGTTAGTGAAAGAAGTCATCATTATGGGCGGTGCCTTTGGACATAATGGCCATACTGGGAATTTGACACCGTTTGCTGAAGCGAATGTATATGGCGATCCTATGGCTGCTGACATCGTTATTAATGCTGATTGGCCAGTCACCCTTGTTGGGTTGGATGTTACACAGCAAACCTTTATGTCAAATGCGTATTTAGAGAAGCTGAGAGTAAGCAGTGCTAAGTATGGGCAGTTTATTTATGACATTACAAGGTTCTATGCAAAATTTTACAATGATGACCTTGGTTTAGATGGGTTTTATGTTCATGACTCTTCAGCAATCATGTATTTGGTAGCACCTCAAATATTCACCACTAAACAGGGGCGTATACGAGTAATTACTGACGGGCCAGCAAAAGGACATACTTTATTTAAAAGTTCAGATCGTGTTTTCTCAATTGATGAATGGGCTGCAAGGCCTAAACAAACCATCGCAATTAATGTAGATCCCCAAGTATTCAACCAACGTTACTTCGATGTTATTTGTAGTGATGAAACGGATTAGTTGAATTCAGGAGCAACTAATACAGTAGCTTCTTGTTTAAATTCCACCAACATCATGAGTATGCGCGTTTGATAATCTTTGGACGGGTATTTTGATTTAATTACATTATCTAATTGGTTTGTTCGGCTTAAGTAAAATAAACCTAAAGGTCTCTGAGATGTTGGGCAGTTTTAACCTATTGTTAAGTATGAATAAAAGTTGGTATTTTATTTTATAAAGTTACTTAACAGTCTAAATTTGACCTTGTTACAAGCGAAAGGGTGTAATATAAAAGCATCTCAATTTTGTAAAACTGTCGTATAGTTTTCAGAATGATGTCGTATATCTTTCGTTAATTAAGGGACGAAACTAATTTATGTTTTACCTTGTATCAAACATTCAGGTTATAAGTATCTAATGAAAGTAAATGCAGATTTGATAATTAGGCTAAGGCATCAAAAGTCTTGGTCTCAAGAAGAGCTGGCGATTGCTGCTGGCTTAAATTTGAGAACTATTCAGCGAATAGAAAAAGAAGCAACTATATCTTTGCAGTCTAAAAAATCGTTGGCGTCTGCGCTAGAAGTAGATATTCATGATCTGGACTATAAGGAGACGACAAAAATGAAGAATTATGAATATAAAACAGTTTCAATTAAATTTAATCATGGTTGGTTTAAAAAAGGCATTTCAAATGTGGATCAAGCGCTGAATGAAGGGGCAATTGGTGGGTGGCGTTTTAAGCAAATGGTGATCCCAACTGATTCAACCGGTGGTTCGGAGCAAATGATTGCTATTTATGAAAGAGAGTTAGCAGAATAGCTTGACGTCATGCTGAGATCTACTTGTTTAAGTGGCTTTTCTATTCTCTTTGTAAGCTACTCTAAAGTAGCTTACTCTTTAGCCATGCTTTGGTCTTGTATCGCTTGGATATGCAGTAGTAAGGTCTAATCTTTCATCTGACTTTATTGGTAATCATTGTTATCCTTTATTAAGCTTCACACTTAAACCTGTTTGCTTTGCATGTAATACTGAGCTAAAAAACGCTGTTATATTTCCAGAAATGCTGCAGCTATTTTAAGGGAGAATAAGGGGCGGTGAGTATTTTTATTCAGGTAGTTTAATCTTTAGTGTTTCCTCCGTTTTCCTAAATTTAGATTTTCTGTTTTATTTCCATCTTTTCTTGTTGTTATTTTTATCATAATATGTAGGAAGTGTTAATGTGAGTAATTGATTTAATTTTACGTGTTCAATTTATACAAAATTGTAATTTTAGTAAGTACTAATTAATTATTTTATGTGCATAAATAATATAAGGTATCAAAATTGAAAAATGAAGATGGTTTGAAAGTTGTAGTAGTAGTGGCGAACAATAAAGCTGATCATTCAACGCAGAGACAGAAACAGCCAGCTTCTAAATTAGAGCTGATCTCTGTTATTGCTGCTTCACTTGCTGTCATCATCGGATTAATTACTGTTTATTTTTCTCAAAATCATAATAAGCAATCTGTAAAACCTTTACTTTCGGCATGGCATGCTCAAAATAGTGATGGCACAAGTATAACTTGGAATGTTTACAATGCTGGCTTGGGGCCTGCTAAAATAAAAATTGCAAAGGCTTTTATTCAAGATAAGGAAGTTGACGGCTATTTAGGAAGCTTGCATGTTTGGGAGGCGTTGAAGCTTAATGAACAGATGAAGGTTGATGTAAAATGGAGCTCTTTAATTGTACCTAATGATATTATTAAAGATGGTGATGATGCCAAACTTCTCACCATAACGTGGAGTGACGGCATTAAGATACCAAAAAACTATGATGCAGATTACCAGCTAGTTTTAGCCTATTGTTATTGCTCTGTTTATGATGAATGTTTATATGAGGACACTCGCTCCGGTGGACATCATAAGCCGCTATTTGCATGCTCTTAATTACAATTATGTGGTGTTTTTTTTAAAAAAATAACTAGATACTTTTATCTAGAGGATACTATTTAAAATTCACTATCACTTCAAAAGGAACTTTGTATTTTGAAAACTCTTATCTCAGCATTTCTTTTTCTTGTTTCAACTACTATTTATGCATCTAATTTTAAAATCTTACAACTTCCTAAATCCCAAAATCTAGCTGAGCCTCCAAATATTACTATTGCATTACCAGCATCATATGAGGCAGACACTACAAAAACATACCCAGTAATTTATCTGCTTGATGGTGATCTTAATGGCGAATTGGTAAATGGTATGTCCAATAGACTCTATTTATCCAATGGGGCACATGAGCATATTATTGTCGGTATAACGAGCCATGATCGTATTGGAGACTTTGCACCAACGATAAATAAAGATCCGCGAGGACCTGTGGGAGCAGGTGGAGGCGGCGATAAATTTCTAGACTTTTTAGAAAAAGAGCTTATTCCACAGGTTAATAAAGCTTATCGTACAAATAGTTTTAATGTTTTAGCAGGTCACTCAATCGCTGGTTTATTAGTTATTCATAGTTTTCAGTCCCGGCCAAAGCTTTTTCAAGGCCATTTGGCGTTTAGTCCTGCGGTTTGGTGGGGGGCACGAGAAACAGCTAAGGCGACGCAAAAATATGTGACCTCTAAGCAGCCTATTAAAAATTATCTCTATATGAACATTGGTAGTGAAGGTGGAGAAATGCGAGCAGTTTATGACTCATTATCACAAACAATTCTGAGAAATCGCAATCTAGATTTAGACTTGAGGCTAGATGAGTTTAATGACGACGCTCATGACTTTACAATGGCAGCTGGGCTGTTTAATGCGCTTACAGGGTTATATCAATATCAGCAAAAGCAGGGGTTATAGAGCGATTATGCGGTTTTAGATTTTGGTTTACACATTTGCGTCTGGAATAATGTGAAGTTCACCTTCCAATACAGCTAAATCTGCAAGGTTAATAGGCCTATACGTTGTGCAACTAGGGTTTTATAAGTCTCCAACAAGAGAGATAAAAAGGATAAATTTTGACAGTATTTAGAAATAAGCTGTTTCTGGTAAGTTTGCTAGTATTAGTCGTTATATTGGCTTTCATGGGCTATCAGCGCTATACGCAAGAGTATACATCTGCTTTTATAGATCATACTCTTTATTCTGAGGTGCTATCAGAACAAAGAAAAATTTTTATCAGATTACCAAAAAGCTATGACGAAAATAAAACGTATCCATTAATCATAAAGTCTGATGGAAATTTCAATTTATCTCGGTGGGATGAATCTCTCATCCAGCTAGCCCAAGCAGGTAAAGTTGAAGACTCAATTATCGTGGCAATTCCAAATTTATTTTGGACAGACTCACGCAACAGAGACCTAGTCCCTCCATTTGCTAGAAAAGATGTGGCAATTGAAAAAAGACCTCCAAGTGATAATTCACCTGAAATTTTTGGTCGAGCAGACTTGTTTTTAGCCTTCATTGAAACAGAGGTAATATCATATGTTGAGGCTAATTATAAAGTGAGTGATAACCGAGTCCTTACCGGCTTTTCTGCTGGTGGTAGCTTTGTTTTATATACGCTTATTACCAAGCCTGAGCTGTTTTCCGGATACTTTGCTTTTAGCCCTGCAGCTTG
This sequence comes from Pseudoalteromonas umbrosa, assembly GCF_030125375.1. Lineage (GTDB taxonomy): Bacteria > Pseudomonadota > Gammaproteobacteria > Enterobacterales > Alteromonadaceae > Pseudoalteromonas > Pseudoalteromonas umbrosa. The sequence continues at coordinate 185,792 of NZ_JASJUU010000003.1, forward strand.
GTATGACGACTCTGTGGTTGTTCGAGAGTTTGAAAAAGGGTTGAAAAACGTAGAGGGTGCCCCGTTATTTTTGTATCTAAGTATAGGCGGTGCTGAGAATGATATTATCACAGGCTCGTTTAAAGGCTTACTCAATGCCATCGATTCATATGGACCAGCAAACTTCTACACCCAACACAGTTATAGTGAGGGAGCAGGACATGTTGAAAATCCATATATTTCTGTTCCTTCAGCTTTACAGAGTTATTATCAGTTTAGGAATGATAAGTTATAATTTAATGCGCTATTACTAATTGCTTGTTAATAGGTGTTTTATTAATGGTTTTTATATTTTAGTATTAACCATGATTATTTCTAATAATCTTTAATGGCTTTCATCTCTTTTATATTTAATCTTAATATGATTGTTTATAATCAGCTTGTTTAATTTATTGAAGCGAGGCCACCTGCTAATGCAGATACTAGCTTCATACAAGCGAAGGATAGAGAGTTATATGCTGAATACGCACATTAAAACTGAGCGATTAGAGTTAAAAAAGTTAGATGACAAAGACGCAGCCGGCTTATTAGAGATTTTTTCAGATCCTGAAGTCATGAAATACTGGAATACACCGCCTTGGAATTCAATTGAGCAGGCCCGTCAGTTTATCTCTACAAGTGCCGATGCTATGCGAAATTTATCATCCCTTACTTTGGGTATTTATTGCAAAGAAACAAAGCAACTTCAGGGTAAGGTAATGCTGTTTAACTATGATAAAGAATCAAGGCGTGCAGAGCTGGGTTTTGGCATAAAGCGTGAGTCATGGGGCAAAGGGATTGTTTTTGAAGCTTCGTCTGCTTTGGTTGAATATGCATTTAATCAGTTGAACTTGCGCAGATTAGAAGCTGAAATTGATCCTGACAATACTGCATCAGGAAAAGCGTTGGAAAGGCTTGGCTTTGAACAAGAAGGGCTGTTAAAGCAGCGCTGGGAGATAGGCGGTATCGTATCTGACTCCGCTATATATGGCTTGTTGGCAAAATAATCATAAAGCGCTTTAGTTTAATAATTGGGTAGGCTACTTCAAGGGAACTTAATTTGGAATATGGTTGATTTGGTGATAGTTACTCCCAAGCCACTAGGTCGAACGCTTTTCTAGCTTCTATAAGGGAGCAGTCTGTTTTTATTATTAATTGCTGTAACGTAATATTAGGATTTGCATTTATTTCAGCCACTAAATCAGCAATACTTGGTTTGGGTTTCAATTTGTTTAATGCCTCAAGTACCCAGTGCCAGCTGGGTTCATCCTGCTGTCGTATGCTTTGAATGATTAGCTCACATTGTGACCAATTTCCCTGTAGCCGCCAGTTTCTTGAGCGGCCTTTTCGATTAAGTTGCGCTCCGGTAGCCTTAATGATGCCTTTTAGTTCATTTGCATGATTGACTCGGCGTACAAAGCTATTTAATTGGATATCAAACATAGAGGGTTCTTAAGGCAAAACGAATAGGAATTATAACAAAATTAGCAGAGATTAGCTCTGGCAATGCTAATTGTACATTCAATATGATGTCGTGCGGTGCGGTAATATTTAAGTGGTTGTTTATATTGATTTTTTTAAAGTGAGTGAAGTTGAACGTTATGTATGCTGGGTAATTATATGAATATGCAATGCGGGTTTATCGAGTAATTACCACCCTTAATGCATCACTTGGGTATGCACTAAACTTAGGTGTAATAAATTAAAAAGACCGCATAAAGCGGCCCTTTCACTATATTATTAAGCACACGTCTCTTTTGCGTCATGTATCGAAAGCCTACACACGTTCGCGGTTCTGTGTGTACCAGCAGCTGCGATTTTAGGTGTTGCTTCTAACGCTAAAGATTGGTTTTTATTTAGATTTTTAAGTGATTTTTCTTTATTTTAATATTTATATTATATCCTTTTAATTATCTCCAATTTAAAGTTATATATATTTTTCTTGGTTGTCAATACTGCTTTTATTTTAAGTGGGTTTTTGGTTTTTAAATGCAGGTGTAGGTGATTTATAATATAATTTATAAGAATTAGCGATATTGAAATATCGCTAATTCTTTATATTGGTTATTTTAGAAACCCTGCGTGAAAGCTAGTTGCTTTTGTTGGGTCACCCTTGCCCTTATAAACAGCTTGTATTGGATAGGGATAAGCTGGTTGTTCTTTGATGACTTCACCTTGATCATTTTCTTTTTGGGTGAGTAAAGAGTCAGGGGCTACGCCGCCAATTAACCAAGCTTCGAGTGCACCTATCGCATCATAGGTTGAGTTACCCGGTCCGTCTATGCCGCAGTGAACCACGCCAGGCAGTAAAAAAAGTCGAGCAAAGTCTCTGACTTCCTGATGGTGACCATGCATAAATGTTTCTACATTCTCGTACCAATCAATAGTGGCATATGCTGGAATTGCCGCATCAGACCAGCCATGTAGCACAATCATTTTACCACCACTCTCTTTGAACTGTCGCAAATCGGGGTCGTCAGCATCTATTATTTGGCTAATTTCTTTTAGGTTTTCTTTTTCATCTTGATAAGAGAAATCCCACCAGTCATAGTCGACATCTAGCGCTTCTGGATATGCGAGGTACTTTAAGTATTCAGTTGCTGCATAATAGGCAAATGGCTGAAGTTGAGGGAGCAATGGCGTGACCCAGCCTACCCATTCAGGCTCAGAACCATAAGGTAAACCACCATAAATTATATCGTCTTGTGCGTTTTTGGATGGTGCATATAAAGCTTTTACAGCTTCGACTTGCTGTTTTGATAAACAATTGCTTACTTTACCTGCTTCACAGGCGAGAGTTTGTGGGTCAAAATCACAAAGTCTTGGATCACTGATCACACCATCTACTAATCCGTCTTTATGATCGCATGCGCTCATAACTGCGCTGGCTATCATCGGGATTTCTTGTGATGATAAAATTGGTTCATTTCTGTCATTTAAAACAGCTCGGGCATTATCCATGCAGTTGACCAAATTTACATCGGTATAGTTTACCGTTGGGCCTCGTGCTATCACGCCATCAAAATCATTGGGGTAGCGCTTAGCTGCCATGACACCGGCGTGCCCGCCCTTTGAGCAGCCTGTTATGAACGAATATTGTGGCTGTGTATGATAAAACTTTTCTATGATGGCTTTTGCTGCAACAGCGACCACATGGTTGGCGCGATAAGCAAAGTCTATTTTCAATTGCTGGTTGTTTCTGGCCCATTTACCGTCAAAGCCATATGCGGTATGGCCGCCATCATGGCTCATGGTGGCGTAGTGCCTTACTATTCCAGCCATTGGAGGGTAGGGGCTAACATCGCCACAAAAACCCATACAGGCGTTGAGTAGATATTTTTGGTTCCAAACAGCTCTTGCTGGCAAGCGAAGTTCAAATCGGATTGTGGGCGATACGTATCCTTTGACTAGGCAATGATCTGGCAATTGTGTCTGAGATCTAGGAATTGGTGCGCCCATAAGTCTGCTGTGTTTGTAGGCCCATTCAGACTCAGTGGCATTCATTTGATACCCTTTCACAAAGCTTGACTCGATCACATTAGTTGCAGCTTCGCCTCTTTCTAGTTTCGAAAAATCATCGAAACGCAATGACATGCAGGCGCGCTCCTCTGCACTTAGTTGTGGTTCAGTTTGTGCCATTAATTGAGTTGAAACGCTACTAACACACATAAAAACCAGTGGGTAGGATACCTTACTGGTTAAACTAAATTTAATCTTCATACCCATTTATCTCCTTTTAAAGGTTTGTAATTGATAATAGTTATCAATTACATCCATTGTCTTGTATAGACTTTAGAAACTCAAGATATTTGTGGCCATTTAGTTGTTGTAACTAGTCTATCAAAGCTGACAAGTGTGTTGCTTATCCAGCTCAATATGTCTCAGTAGTTTAAAGGGAGTTCATACTTGGTGAAGTATGGCTACACTTCCAAAATAGGTAAGGTTATCTTGATCCTAACGCCCCCTATTTCACTATGATTGGCGCTGATAATACCGCCATGGCGTGTTATTAAGTCTTGGCATATAGCAAGGCCGAGCCCTGTGCCGCCTTTGTATAAGGTCTTATTTTGTTCGCTTTGATACATACGTTTAAAAATATCTTTAAGCTCGGAGTCAGAAACACCTGGCGCACTGTCTCTGATTGAAATATTTAATTGACCTGCTTTTATGTATGCTCGAAGCTGGATAGTTGCCGGTGCAGCGCTGTATCTTAAACTGTTCGATAAGATATTTGAGAGTACTTGTGTCAGCCTATCCAAATCGGCGTGCATGAATAATTGATCAGATAACTTAATATCAAACTGAAATTGAGAGTCTGGACGTTGATTTACCCGATCTTTTGCATCATTACACCATGAAACTAACCAAGGTTTTACTGGGTGATAAGCTCTGTTTAGTGGGCGCTCCTCTAGCTCTGTCATTGCTAATTGGTCAATATCTGCGACGAGTTTATTGATGTCTCCTATGCGTCTATGCAACAGTTCATATGTCTTTTCAGTGTCTTCTAACAGGTTATATTCCAGCCCTTCGATGGACATTTTTAACACGCTTAATGGGGTGCGGATCTCATGGGAAACTTCAGCTAAGAGCTGTTTTTTCCTTGCTAGTAGTGCTTCAGAAAACTCAGCTCTGTCTTTTACTCTTTGTTGAGTGGCTAAAATATTAAACTGCCACTTCATTGCTAGGTACATGCAAAGTAGGGCTGTAATTAACATGATTGAATAGGCAGGCCATGTTTGCCACCAGGGCGCGAGCAATGTGAAAGAGTAGCTAACAGGTTGGCCATGCTGACCTCGCGCTGTTGCTCTTACTTGAAATTCGTAGTCTCCGGGTGAAAGATGATTGTATGTAATTTCGCTTAAACTTGTCGGTTCACTCCATATTTCACTACTGCCGAGCAAACGAGTCTGATACATAACTCGTTCAGGGGAAGCCCAATCATTATGGCTAAACTTAAAGGTGATTTGCAAAGTGTCTGAAGAAAACTGGAAGTTACTCTCTTGTGGATGAATTAACGGCGGGTAAGAGTGGTTGCCACCTATGCCTAACGATGTCACTTCGAGTAATGTGCTTTTTAAATTGGGATTTATGTCAAAATTGTCTGGGTTAAAGTATGTAAGTCCGCTACCAGAGCCCCAATAGAATGTATTCTCAAGCAAAGCTGCTGTATTCAAGGTTGCATCGACGGCAATGTAGCCATTGTCATAGACAAAAGCATCCAACTCTAATGGGGCATCAGGCATAAAAAGTTGGGTTGTTTTAAGTCGATTATTACCCCGCTCAGTACCAATCCAAAGGGCGTCCTGATGGTACTTTAAACCAAGTACAATATTGCTACTCAGACCTTCTTGCTGGCTGATATGACGGCCAAGCCACCGGCTATTATCTTCTTTGAGTGCGAGTACACCTGACCTTGTGCCAAGATAGATAATTTGGTTGTCATCTTGTTCGATACTGTATGCCCAATTGCTGGGAAAACCGCCGGATTCAGTGAATTTATATACTATATCGTTTGCTAAAAAGTAGGTACCGCCGCCATTGGTTACAAACCAGACACGTTGCACATTATCAACAAAAACATCTATCACATATTCAGCTCGTGCAAGTTTAAGAAATTGCAGTTTCCCGTTACAGCTACGGTACAGGCCGCTTTGTGTTGCTATGTACATACAGCCATCAGGTGCTGCTATTATTTGGTGAACTATATCGGCAGATAAGCCTTGCTCATGCCAAATGTGGGTACTTTTGCTCTGAGTTAATACAATTATGCCTTGACGACTGCCCAGCCAAACACGGCCTTGGTCATCTTTTGCAATACTGTGAATATAACGATTAAAAAGAGATGCGACAGGTGTTAACCATTCTCCGTTGTCGAGTATTTGTACACCAGTGCCATATTGGCCGAGCCATAACTGCTCATTGATATTTGTCAAAGCACTGACACGCTCATTGAGTAAGCCACTACGCTTTGAAAGTAACTTGAATCCCGCCTCGCGGATTCTATTAATACCACCACCATATGTAGATACCCAAATATGCCCTTGAGCGTCTTTCATTAAACCACGTATGTGCTTATCGCTGAGACCATTTTGTTTGTTGTAGTTGTAAGCTTGATTATTCCTTAATTTAAATACACCCCAGCTATCGTCACCTAGCCACAATGTCTCATGCTTATTGTCGAACATAAGAGCTGTAACGTTTGGTGTTTGTATTCCAGACAAGATATCAACGCTATGTGTTGATTTATCTAAGCGGCATACCTGACCGCTTTTAAGTGCAAAGTAAACGTGTTGCTTTGCTCTTGTTACTGCAGTAGTTATACCTTGGCATTGGTTATTAAACTGGTATCGCGATAATTTTCCCTGCTCTAGTTTGAGTAACCCTGAACTCGATGCAATCCAGAGTGTCTGCTCATTAACGGTTAAATTAAAAATTTGTTCTGTGTGCGCATAGCTGATTAGTTTTTTCGGCAGATTGTTGTCATATTGGTATAGGGCATTTTGCGTTGAGAAAAAGAGCGTTTCATTTATTACTTCAACATTATTTACTTTATCCAAAAAGGGCTTTCCATCAATTTTTAGCACTTGAAAGCTATGACCATCAAAAAGATTAAGGCCTTTGTCTGTAGCAAGCGCTAATTTATTGGAATTGGTCTTTGCAATGTCCCAAACTCGATTATTGATTAAGCCATGACTATCGTTAAAGCACCTAAAATGATCACCAATATAGTGACATAGTCCTTCTCCATTGGTGGCGAGCCATAAAGCCCCTGTTTTATCTTGGATGGTTTTATAAACGGCACCGGTTGGCAGACCCTGGCGGGTAGAAAAGTGCCTGATATCAGACAATGCATTTAGCTCAAATTGCGCGGGCTTCACTTGAGTCCAAAGGGGAGGGGCTTTTTTATTGTGAACAGGTTCAAAATCAGCCCTTAAAGACTCTGATGTGAATTTATCGATGAATTGGGCTGTAAAGTTTCCGGTTTTTTCCCAGCTTATTTTTATACTTTTGTCTAAGTCTCGCTGTGCTGACTTTTTTAATGTGGGTTGGCCCTGTGGCAAAATTAAATTTGCTGTGTCTAGCCACTGTACTGACTGAGAAGGTTCAACTGTTAGCTCGTATATTGCATTATGAGGTGAGTCATTATGTGCAGCTGCTGAAAAAGCAGCAAAAATACACAATAGGCAAGCAATGAATCGGAACAATAATATACTTCCCAAAGAGAGTTTATAATATGACCATATTATAGTTATGGCCTTGAGCTTTGTGCAGCAAATTTAGCTACGTTGCAATCCTTTGAAAGTAGCACGATATTACCATATTAAGCTAATAAGGGAATCGGAAAGTATTGATGTTGGATAATTTATTAAGGTGTTAAACACGCAATCGTTTGAAAGCGTGTTTACGAGTCGTTTTAACACGAATAAGAGTTACATAGTACCGTCTCACACTCAGGATATTGTGACGGGCAGGTCGTAGTACCACAAGGCACTAGCCCTGTGTAACAGCGCATACTGTTGTAAGCACCTGCAACGTTTTGAGTTTGTTTTGCTTCAAGTGTTTTTTGTTCTTTGTTTAATAATTTAATTTGTTTCTTTTTAAGTTTCATATTTTTTTCCTTAAAATACTGTTTTTGACATATTAGTTTTAGGGGGGTATTTAGACTGGTATTGATTATTTATATCTTTGCGGTATAAATTTTTATTTGCTTAAATTTATAAAGCGTTTAAATTCAATTCATAATCGAACTATTCAAATAAAAGTACCACCCTGCTGCGAACTTTGTAAAATGAGCTCCTATGGTACCTTTTAAGTTTACTACTTTTGAATCAGCAACTTACTATTTTGTTACGCAACCGTTACGTCCTGTCCAACAAATGACAGGGTTCGACGGACGACATACTGGATAGATTGAAGGTTCAGCACCCCCACCAATTTGTGGTGTTGCATTGTGATTTAATTCGTTGCTCTTATTAAGGTTTTTTAGGTTTTTCTTTACTAGTTGAACTTTCATTATTATTTTTCCTTATTCAAGTAAAATTGCAAAATTAATGTTATTGATTTGATTTTGAAAAGTAAATGAAAAGTTTTATTTAAAAGGGTGAATAATCCAGAAATATGTTTTACATACAAAATAAAAGTATTAATATCATAAAGTTTCATATTTAAATTTTTTGCTCTTTTCTTTTAGCTTTATTCTGATAAAGAGCTTGATCTGCAAGTTCAAGTAATTGTTCAATTGCGGTGTCAGCTGTTACTTCACATACTCCGAAGCTCATGCCAAGAGCAACGCTGTCGACAGAGAGTTGGGATGGGACTAGGTTTTGTATACGAGCAATGAAAGTTTCGGCAGTACGCGCGTCCATACCGGGTATGAGCAGCATAAACTCATCTCCTCCTAGCCTAAACAGCTTGTCATTCTTACGGGTATATTGTTGAACCAATTTTACGAAGTTAACTAACATTTCATCCCCGATACCATGTCCTAATTTGTCATTCAGAGTTTTGAAGTTATCTAAATCTATCATGATAATAGAACAAGTTTGGCCGTACCTAGTTACTCGCTCTGATTCAAGTTCAATATTCTCTATGAGAGTTCGCCGGTTGAGGGCGCCTGTCAAAGGATCTTTTGTTGCTACATTTTCCGCGGCTTGAATAGCTTCGTTATACGTCCTAACGATAACAGCTGTTAATAACATTACTAAACCGGATGACATTGCAGATCTTAACGCTATCTCGATATGTAAATTCATAAATGTAAGATATGTAATAACAGCCCAACAACTACTATTGGTAAAACAGGCCATCTTAAACGGAAAGACCATGAATACGCCAACAAGAAAGGCTGGTAACCAAATGACGGCAATAATGGGGGATTGGAAGGAAAAATAGATAAGTGTACTTCCTAAGACTGCGCTTAAAACAATGCACTTTAATACGCTAAGACGCCCTTGGAATAAACGTACAGCTGTAAACAGTAGCGCTGCAATAACAATCACTACGGCAATAGCTAAGCCGTAGCTATTATTAATAGCATAACGAACTGGGTAATAGAGTAAAAACGCAGCGGTTACTACAAGTAAATAAGCGGCGTAAGTTGGATATCGATTGATAAGAATTGGCTGTGCTTTAGTCAGTGCACCAAAGCGTTCTTTTAGCTTAAGAATAGGAATACCTTCAAAAATAAAATATTTTCAATTGTAAGTGTAAATCACAATTTTAAATCATCAACAATGTACCTCTTTTTGCATTTAAGTCATGGCGTAGTGTAATAAGCTACCTTTCAAGCGCAAGCTCACTTTTAATTAATTTTGTGCTGTAACTTATGTTGTTAAGAACAAAATCTATGGGGAAGCTTGAAACTAGAGTGGATTGATAGCGAGATTAGAGTGCGGGTGTATACAGTATACGAATGGTCTTTACTACGATGCTTAGTATTGATGTTACCTTGGGTGGAGCGGTTATGCTCAATAAATTACCCAAACTCAGCTTTTTTTATAGTTATTTCTTATTAAACCTAGAGCATTTAGTGTGATTTGTTTTATTGCGTTAATTGGGGGTTTTGTTTTTTTAGTTACAAATTTTTAATAAGTTCAAGTAAATGCAATGAGTTAAGCGTGTATTACAAAAATAACTCATGTGCTTATATAACCAGTCTATATTCTGCAATATTGCAGCTTTTAAATTTACTCGGTTTGAGTATTGGGAATAGTTGAGTATCTCACATTTATTATTTATTAATCGACTGAATTTAATGCTTTTATTTTTTAATTTATTGCTTTTTTTGTGTTTTTGAAAGTGCCCTGACTATTTTTTGTTTTTCGTATTTTATCTATGTAAAAATGAATGTGCTTAAGAAATGACCAAGTTATGATGTGGGTAAACGTTTTTAATAAAGTTGTTTTTTATAGCATTGTGGTGATGCTTTTGTTGCTGGAAAGTAATAAAGAATTGGATGTTGTAGTGATCTTATATTGAGAGTACATCTAATACAACTTCTGTAGAGAGCTATATGTTTAAAGGTCAAAAACTCGGATATGCCTGTTCAGGAAAGGGGGGGGACGGTTAGTCTTCCTCTAGGCTTCAGTCATCACTGAATAGACCAACATCGCCAATAAAATACTTTAAGAGTGCATCAAGTGCGTCTTGGACTTAGGTGCGAATCCTTCACACAATTTAATTTAAATGAGTTATAAATATGAAACTATCAACATTGCTTGCTCTAGCTGCTATAGCGTTTTCGTCTTTATCTGTAAAAGCTGCCACAGATACACCTGCATATCGCTATCAAGCTTATTTTGACAATGTTTTACATAGCCGTTGTGCAGCTAAACCAAGTGAGTCAAATGCTATTCGCAGAATAGATTGGGCGCTAAGCCAGGGAGTTATCACTGGTAGTGCAGCTAATTGGGGAAAACAATTTAAGTATTATCCAATTGTTGACTTCTTTGATAGCTCAATTGCTGTTATTTGTAGTTATCAAGTTGCACCTAGCTCAACCATGACTTTGGACCGCTTCAAAAGGCTTGCTGAAAGCTTTAATATGCATACTCGCTGCTTAGTTAACCCAGACGTAAATGAGTTATATGCGCGTATCGACTTAATTGTGAGTGATGGCTATATCACAAATGATGCTGGTTTATGGGCCAGATATAATGGGTACTTACCTATTGTTGACTTATTTGCCGATAGAGTTATTGGCGCTTGTCCATTTCGTATATAAAAATAAAGGATATGTGATTTATTATTGACGAACAACAGAGCTATACTTTGGCTATAAAAAGTATAGTTCTGTTGAAGTTTTTACTTTTAGAGTTTAATAGCTTTAGTCTTTGCTATTAAAAGAAGGCGCTTTATCGATAAAGGCCAGCATTAGATTGTTTCAATAAAGTGGTAATCTGTTTGTGCTTCTTATTATAGAGATTCCGCGGATTTGACCACTTTTTGCGGCGCTTCTCGCCAAGAAAATCGGCCATCATAAGATTGACAAACTAATGTTGTATTTTCGGCATCAGCTAAATATATCTGGTTTGTTTTTGATGCAGGGTAGCTAAAGTAATCACTGCATTTTGCACTCTGCCCGGGGCCCACGATGACCCGCGTGCCGACTTTTATTTTACAACTGACGAGCATATCTAAAGGGGAGTAGCTCGGGCAGATCACATTGTCTCGTCGATATTGAGAGATAGAGCCTCGAGGTTTGTCGAAGGTCCACCACTTTCCAAGTTTTGAACCACTGTACTCACTATTCCATGCACGCCATATGGTGATCTCTTGGGTAGTGACGAATACTTGCCCCTTGCATAAGCCACCTTGTTGCTGAGGCATAACCACACCTGACGGAAGCTGTTCATCTGGTAGGGGCTTAAGGCCTGTATGCTGCTCTACCTTGCCAATGCAGTCATTATTTGCAGTTTCAAGCGCGCTTGACTCGCTCGTTAAACTGGTCGTATTACAGCCAAAAAGCAGTAAAAAGCTGGAAAATACCGCAAGTTTTCTTAATTTACTTGTGGTTGATTTGTATTGAGGTTGTTGATTTGGCAAAGACATTTCATTGGCTCCCTGTGCTTTTATTACCGACAGTTTAATGTGCATTGATAAAAATGTATCTTTCATTGCATTACACGTACATTTATATGGCCAAACAGGCTCTAGCGTTTACTAAATACACTCTGTTGCTTTGCTTGGGTAAAGCCGAGTCGGTTATAAAATTCATGAGTTTCAACACGCTTATTGTTACATCTAACTCTAAGCTCTACATTAAGCTGTTGAGCATACTGATAAGCTTGCTCAACAAGTAGTTTACCTACCCCTTGTTTCCTGATTTTTGGGTCAACGACTAAACCGCCTATTTCATAAAACATATCAGAGGCTAGTCGGTGCGCTTTAAAGCCGTGAAGCCACCCAGCAATATGTCCATTTACCTCGCAGACCCAAACATCATCATTGGTTGATTCAAGTAAATATTTCAGCCGCTGCTGAGCTTCGTCAGAGGTCGTATTTGAGTAGCCTAAAAAGACCGAGAGTTTATTAATCTCATTAACGTCAGTGATGGTTGCTTGGCGCACATGTGCCATTAAATACTCCTTATAAAAACATGGACTTCGATAATACGTGTTTGGATGTATTACGCACAAAATAATAGGCGATTGGGGCTGTGTTGTTCAAATAGAAAGCGATAAATAGCACTCATTGTCTGCACCTAGTACAAAATAAATGAAACTCGTCATATGTGAAGCAAAGGTGCCCAAATAGCTGGTATCATACAATACATAATTTTCATGGGCGTGAATTAGCATTTGATCTGCTGTTTGGCTAAATAAGATGGCCAACGCTTATGCTCACACATCACAACGAGACACTTTATGCATCAAGCAGATATACATCAGACGCTAGAACAGTATTTTGGATTTAGTGCTTTTAGGGCAGGCCAAGCACAAACCATTGAGCACTTAATTGGTGGCCAGTCTAGCTTGGCGATATTTCCAACGGGCTCGGGAAAATCCTTGTGCTATCAGCTAACAGCATTACATTTGCCCAATCTCACGTTAGTGGTTTCTCCACTGCTTGCTTTGATGCAAGATCAAATTGAGTTTTTAAATAAAAAGGGGATCCCTGCTGCAAGTTTAGACTCGACGCAAACTTATGAGCAATCACAAAGTGTGATGCAAGGTGTGAGAGATGGCCACATCAAAATTTTGATGGTGTCTGTTGAGCGTTTTAAAAATGAGCGCTTCCGGGGCTTTATAAAGCAAGTGCCAATTTCAATGCTGGTGGTCGATGAGGCGCACTGTATTTCAGAGTGGGGTCATAACTTTAGACCCGATTATTTGAAGTTACCGCAAATTCGCAATGAGCTGAATATTCCTTTGGTGCTGCTATTAACGGCAACCGCAACAAAAAAAGTAAAACGAGATATGGCGCATCGATTCGCCATAGATGAGCAGCATATTGTGCAAACAGGGTTTTATCGCGCCAATTTAGATTTGAGTATTCAGGCCTGCACCGAGAGTGAGAAGCTGCCGACGATTTTATCGTTTCTAAGCCAGACACAGGACAGCGGTATTATTTATGTCACTTTGCAGCAAACGGCAGAAGAAGTTGCAAAACAGCTACAAGCAGCAGGGCAAGATGCAGTTGCCTACCATGCAGGATTAAAAGATGACGTTAGGCAGCAGATACAACAGCAATTTATGCGCAATGAAAAACGTATCATCGTGGCCACCATCGCATTTGGTATGGGGATTGATAAGTCAGATATTCGCTTTGTTATTCATTATGACTTACCTAAGTCTATTGAAAACTACAGCCAAGAAATTGGCCGTGCAGGGCGGGATGGACAGCCCTCAACTTGCATCACACTAGCAAATTTAGACGGGGTTTCAACCCTTGAGAACTTTGTGTATGCAGACACACCTGAGCTTGGCAATATTGAATCACTACTTGATGAAATCCGCACGTCGATGTCGCAAGGGCTTTGGGAAATGCAAGAGCTGAGCGTATCAAAGGCGACAAATATTCGTCTGCTTGCGCTAAAAACGGCACTTGTACAACTGGAGTTGTTTGGGGTGCTCGAAGCCAAATATGCATTCTATGCTGATTTTCGTTTTAAATGGCTGCATACAGAAAACAAAGTACTGAACTCTTTCGATGCAAATCGCCAAGCGTTTATTCAGCAGATAGTGTCAAACACCGACTTTAAAAAAGTGTGGGGGACGGTTGATATGGCCGCTTTAGTCAATCAAGGGCTAGAGCGAGGCCGCGTGGTAGCAGCATTGGATTATCTACATGAGCAAGGCATGATCTTGCTCGAATCAAAGCGCATGATGCAAGTCTACCAAGTGGATGAGACTGCCTTGAACGCCCCTGAGCTCGCCAACCAGTTGAGTGATTATTTTTCTGATAAGGAGCTTGGGGAAGTAAAGCGCATTGCAGCCATGCTGCGCTTTTTTGAGTTGCAAAACTGTTTGTCTAATAACCTCGCCAGATACTTTGACGATCAGCAAGTGCCGCAAAGCTGCGGGCACTGTAGTGTGTGTCGAGGTAGCTCTGCGCAACTGCAATTTAGTCGAGAGCCGCTTTTTCCAAGTGATCAGCAATTAAGAGATGACATCAATGGGTTAAAAAATTACCTCAACCAAGCTGGCATTGAAGCGACAGCCCCAGTAATGGTGCGTTTTTTAACTGGCATGACAACGCCGATGTCGACAGCCAATAAGTTTAGACAGAGGTCTGGTTTTGGTAGTTGCAGTGCTTTGAGATATAAGCAGGTTGAGAGCAAGCTTTCTCAGCTTGGACTAGTCTAGTTTGGTTACAATCGCCTAGCACGAAAAAAGAGGCCTTGTGGGCCTCTTTGTTCAGCTGACTAGAATTTTATTATAGTTGCCATGTGATGGTGGCACGAATATCACGGCCAGGCTCTGCAACACCGGTGTCAATTGGGCCGATGGCTGCGTAAGTTGCGTGGTCGTAGTAGAACTTATCAAAGATGTTCTTAATGGCGATATCTAGCTTCACATTTTCGTCGTTTGTGATGTACCAAGTCGCTTTTAAATCATGTACACCGTAACCTACCTTTTCAGGCAGCTCTGTGTTATCCCAAACATAAGTACCTGAATCATCCAATCTCTGAACTAAGCGAGCTTGCCAAGCCAACTCAAGAGAATCTGTCAGTGAGTAATCTGCACCGAGTGTCAGTGTATCACCGACAGACGTGCCGATTGACCAATCTTGATCCGAAATCGCGGAGCCAGCAAGTGCCGGATTAACGTGCGTTTTCCATTCTGGGCGGCTGCTGTTGAACGCTAAAGACACAGATACACGGTCAAAGCTGTAACGCGCATTGATGTTTATGCCTCTGTTTTCTAAATCACCGACATTGCTTAGGAAGTTTGCAGGTTGGCTTTCAATGTTTTTAGCAGTAGACACAGCATCATCAATAGTCGACATAAAGACATCAGCTTGGACAACGAGGTTGTCACCCAGATATTTGAAGCCCACTTCGATGTTTTCAGCCACTTCTTTACGTAGGTTTTCATCGTTGTCATAGTAGCCAAGTACAAACAACTCTTTTACTTTTTGGCCACGAACAGCCTTAGCATACCCAGTGTTTACTGATAATTCAGGCGTTATCTCATAAGTTAAGTTCAGGTTAGGACTAAAGCCGCTTGAGTCAAAATCAAACCCGTTATCGTCTGTTAGTTCATATTTGTCGTATCTTACACCTGTACTGATCTGGAATTGATCCGTCACTTGGAAGTAATCTTGGATATATAAACCCAGCACTTTGCCTTCTTCTACCCCTGATAGCTCATAGTTAGAACCGACATCTTCCAAAATTGCCTCATCACTTCTGTAGTCGAAGCCTGCAACAATTTTGTGTGTTTCAAATAGTGCCGTATTTTTTAGATCAAACCCTTGTGAGTCATACTCTGCAAAATAAGTGTTTTGGACAACAACACCGGCTCTATTTTCACCTTCAGGATGAGCATGCGTGATAGAGTTCTTTGTTTGATATGCAGAAAAAGCGATATCAATGAGGTCATCTTGTGGCGCATAGAAGTAGTTTAATGTACTTGTAGTACGTTCACTTTCTTGTGGTAATGCAAAGTTCTTGCGGCTTGGGTGCCAGTGTGCGCGAAGCAATCGCGTGCCATCATCATGGCGGACATCATGGCTTAAGCTAAACGATTGTGTGCTGGTTAAGTCACCACTTATTTTCGCAAACCCAACCTCCTGCTCTGATTGCGAATAAGGGATCTCGTCGCCATTACCGTCTTCCATGTTTTCAGTGTCGCGTTTGATAAGTGACACAAGTGCATCTATATCGTCAGTCACACGACCATATAATGTCGAGCTGGCTTTAAAGCCTTCACTATTGCCGTAATAGCCAAGCTTGAACAACGCGCCAAACTGTTCATCTGGGGCAAGTAAGTCTGAAGCACTTTTGGTTTTAAATCTCAGTGCGCCACCAAGTGCACCTGACCCCGAAGTTGCATCACCCGCACCAGCAACAACATCAACTTGCTTCAAAAGCTCAGGCTCAATAGATAAACGACCTTGGTGGTGGAATAAGTAGCCTGCTTGTAATGCGCCATCAATACTGACATTAAGCATGGTGTCTTCAAGGCCGCGCACATAAATTTTCTGTGCGACTGGGTTTGATCCACCTACAGACACTTGTGGTAAAGATCTAAAAATGTCAGATAAGTCGTTGGCTTGTAACTGGGTTAGATCAGTTTGGTCAATGATCATATCGGCGTCAGAGACTTTTCCATGAACTTCGATGATTTCAATCTTTTGCTGCTGATTGTCTGCCAAAGTAGCGGGAGACGCGAAAGTTGCTGCTGCGACAGCAAGGGCGATAGATGTGCGAGAAAAACCAAACTGCATTGGTGTGTTCCTTTATCTTAAATGAAAATAGTTATCAATACGCGTGTATTATTCATGGTTCTGTCCCAAAACAAAGCACTTTTACAACTGTTACATTTACAGTGACAATTGGCATGTAATTGGGACTAAAAAACCAGCGTTAAAGGGCTATGACGATACACAGCCCTGAATCTGAATTGTTTTGTGCGTATATCTGCCCGTTGAGTCGCTCCATTTGGCGTTTGCAAAGAGCAAGCCCCAAACCGAATGAATCACTATCGGGCTGCGTATGTGAATAGCCGTGGCTGCGATAGAAGGGTTTGAAAATATCAGTCAGTTCATTGTCTGACACACCGGGTCCATCATCAATGATTTGAATGGTGGTGTTGTCAAGCGTCACTAAGATGGTGTTCTTTGCAAAGCGACTGGCATTTCTTAATACATTCTCAATGACTTGACCAAGCACTCTGGCATCACTATTGAGTGTTTTGGAGTCGGGCAATTCGAGGTTAATTTGTAAATGAGGGGCTTCGAACTTCACCTCTTCAGCAATACAGTCAATTAAGTCGACCAAATCAAAAGGGATGTTTTCAGTATCTGTATGAGGGCAAAAGCGTTCATTTTCGAGCCAAGTGAGTGTTAAGGTGTTCTCCGCAAGCTCTCGCATGGTATGGGTGTTTTTGGTCACGCGATTGAGCATATCTTGTTGATCTAAGCCTGATTTATGGCACTCCAGCGCGGTTTCAATACGCGCGATCGGTGTGCGAATTTCATGAGAAAAATCAGCAATAAACTGCCTTTGTGCGCGAATGGTGTTGGCGGTGCAGTTAGCCATTTTGTCAAAGGTGGCTGCAATTTGCGTAAACTCGGCATCGCGACTAGAGATTTTGTCGCCAATACGGCTATCTAAGTCTCCATCGGCAAAAGCGCGGGTACTTTGCTCTAGTTGCTTGAGTGGTTTCATAATGGCGCGATATAACAGCCAGCAAATGCCCGTTAAAACTAAAAATGGCACACAAAATTGCAGCAAAATATAAGCAATTTGCCAATAATTACCCGGGCGCATATGACTGGGTAACTGGATCAAAAAGTGGGTTTTGTCATCTGCAAACGGAATGTCCATAACAGGGTTACGAGCGAAGTATAAGTGGATTTTCCATCTTACATCACGACCAAGGGTAAACTCATCTAAGTAGTACTGTTGAAGCTGCGTGCCTGCCAGCGGCGTCAGTTCGCGCTGTACCACCGCTGCCCAAGTATCATGGTCTCGCTCTATGTTGTTTACATATGCACTGAGTGCAGCCATGTCACCTGACAAATACAGTTGCTCGGCTTGTTTTCCCAGTGCAATAAGTTCTTGCTGATGTGTTACTTTAATTTGGCTCATTCGAAATTCAGTGTGGTTAACCAAGTAGTCAATCACGGCAAAGAGTAAAATAGAGCCTGCAATGACCAACGCACACAGGCGTAAAAAATATGATGCCCTAAGATTGAACATGCAAACGATACCCTTTGCCATGCACTGTGGTAATAGACTCTGGGCTGAGCCCAACTGCAACGAGCTTTTTACGCAAGCGGCTTAAGTGCATATCTAAACTGCGGTCATATCGGCTGAACTGACGTTCAAGCACGCTTTGATATAAAAACGCTTTACTGAGTGTCTCTTTATGGTTGTGTGCTAACTGCCATAACAATTTAAATTGAATGGCGGTGATGTCTAGCGGCTCTGTGTTATACGCAGCAAGCTGTTTTTGTCTGTCTAAATGTAGGTCAGACAACGTAATTTCAAAGGGCGTTTGCGCTTGTGTGTGGCTCGCATGAACACGTCGTAAAATGGCTTCGATGCGTAATACCAGTTCATCAAGGTTAAAGGGCTTAGATAAATAGTCATCCGCGCCCAAGCTTAAGCCCTTTATACGTTCTTGCTCAGCACCACAGGCGGATAAAATCAACACAGGCGTGTGTTTAATTTTTCTTAACTGGGCCAAAATTTCATAGCCTTCCATGCTCGGCAAGCGAATATCTAAGATAATGAGGTCGTAATCTACTGCGAGTGCTTGGCTAAGTCCTTGTTCTCCATCATGAAGACAGTCTACCTGATAGCCTCTGTTATTAAGTAGGGCGCACACTTGCTGGTTGAGAGTAATGTCGTCTTCTACGACTAAAATACGGTTGTTCACAGATCTGTGTCTTCTAAAATGAGAATGATTGTATTTTAAGATTATTGCACTTGTGCATACAATAGTGACTAGATCGAATTGTGAACAGATGTTTGCTGTATGAGTTTTTTTCAAATGAAATAGGCTGTATTTGAGGGTGGTACTTAATGCGTGACTAATTTGGCGGGCACTGTGTGCATTGCATGTTGATATGTAATGTTGAAATACAGTCTCGGATACAAACTAAATTAAGGAATGACACATGTTAAGGTTAATATCTATTAAGTTATCACTGTTGGTGGTTTTTCTCAGTTGCAGCAGTGCGCTGTTGTCCAGCACCGCGTTTGCAAAAAGCTATCAAGCGACGCACCATGCCATTGTTTATGAAGGGCGAGTCAGCAAGCATTATAGTAAAGGTCAGGTTGAGTTTAACTGGCCGGGCACGCAACTCAAAACCAAGTTGGTAGGCAAATCACTGAAGGTGACATTAGCAGGCTATGGCGATCAGTTTGATGTATTGGTGGACGGTCAGCTACATAAAAAAATTGTGACCAATGCAAATGGCAATTTTGAAGAGCATGTTGTTTTTACACAGCAAGAAGCCAAAATGGTCGAGATTGAAATCGTCAAACGTTGGGAAAACTATGGTAACAATACCAAAATACTCAGTTTTTCAACGGATGGCCGTTTAGAGGGGATTTGGCAGCAGCAACCACATATTTTATTTGTCGGAGACTCAATTAGTGCTGGTTTTGGCAGTGAGTCTACTAAACGCCAGTGCACTTGGCAGGAGATAGTTGATAGCAGTAATGCTAGAGTGGCTTTTCCTTATTTGACAGCATCTATGCTTGAAGCCAGCTTCACACAAGTATCATATTCAGGGTTGGGCTTAATTCGCAATTGGAGCGGTAACGATCCGCATCATGACCTTCGTACTTATTTAGACAAAGTCTCAGCGGTATTTGGCGATAATAAAGCTTATGAAGATACACATCCTGATTTGGTTGTGATTGAGGTGGGCACGAACGATTTCAGTACAGATCCGCAGCCTCATGAACCGTGGGCAACTATTGAAGAAGTCAAAGCCGACTGGATCTCCACCATGGTCGAGTTCGTCAATAAGGTACGTTATCGTTACCCGAATGCACCCATTATATTTATGCCAAGACCCGCTTATCCCTATGACTTCATTATTCCTGCTACATTAGAGGCAAAAGCCAAGCTTGAAGAGCAGGGGATTGATAAGTTGTACTCGCACACTTTTTCATCGCCATTAGAGGGGTGTATTTGGCATCCGACTGAGGCAGAACATACGGATATCGCTAATAAACTGTCAGCGTTTATCAATACGAATGACTTGTTAGATTAAAGGCGATTTAAAGCAATTTTACATAAGCCTACCTTTTGCATAACGGGTAGGTTTTTTGTTTTTGCTATTTTAGTGAGTCGATACAGCAAGAAATATCAAAAAAACACAGTCGGTATTTTTTAAAGTACACCTATCAACGCAACATACACAGGTGTACTTATGAAAGTAACTAAAAAAATCATCATCAATAAATCCGCAGAGCAAGTTTGGCATTTGATTGCCCATGAGTTTGATAAAGCCCACTTATGGATGGGACCTATTCCTAACTCTGTGGCAATGGGTCGTGGCAATAGCAAAACAGGTGCACCGATGGAAGGGCGTATTTGTGATTTAAACGCCGATCCTAATGGCGCGAAAGTCAAAGAAGTTATCACCGACTTTAATGAGCAAAAAAAGCAATTGGCATTTGATGTGTTGCCCGTAAATAACCCTAAAATTGTGCCAATTAAGCAAAACCATGTATCCATGTCTGTGCGTGCACTTGGTCCGAACCAAGCAGAAGTAATTTGGGTTGCTTCCCCTGTGCTTAAATTATTTGCCTATCCATTTTACCCATTGTTAAGGCTGGTATTTCCCGTGGCGTTTGGCAAACTACTCAAAGGTCTTAAAGTATATGCTGAGTCACATGTGCTCAAAGCAAATACGTCACAAGCGTAATTATTATTAACGAGGTATGAGATGGACCGATTTTTTAAAAGTATTGAGTACATAGAAGCGCACCTATACGACAAGATAAGCGTGCATGAAATAGCGACGTCCGCTCATTATTCAACTTACCATTACAGTAGGGTGTTTAAAGCTTTGGTTGGAGATACACCAAAAGAATACTTACGCAAAAGGCGTTTAACGCTTGCTGCAAAACGATTACTCACAGACGATGTTGGCATTTTAGACTTGGCCATAGAGTGCCAGTTTGAATCACAAGAGGCATTTACTCGCGCGTTTAAGGCATTATTTGATATGACGCCAGCGCAGTATCGCAAAATAAATGAGCCGTTTAGGTTGTTGTATAAAAAGCCGGTAAGCCAAGAGGACCTCGCTTTTTTACAAAACAACTTAAGTATGGAGCCTGAGATAATTGAGCAAGCTGCGATGAAAATCGTCGGTATTGCCACTCAGTATGATGATGGAGACTTAAGCCTACCTAAGTTATGGTCAGGGTTTAGACCCTATCGGGATAAAATCCCTAATCGTGTTGGCAGTGACTTTTTTGGCATTTATGAAAATTATGAAGAGTCGGAAGAGGTAACTCGGTTTGTTTATATTTGCTCAGCACAAGTTGAAAACTTTGACGATGTTCCAGAGGGCTTGATAACCCGTGAATTAGCTGCACAAACCTACGCGCGTTTTACCCACATAGGGCCGATTGCAAAATTGGAAGAAACCTTGCGTTATATTTGGGGCAGTTGGTTGCCAAAAAGTAAGTATGAGTATGCCGATAAGCCTGACTTTGAATTACTGCCAGCAAACTTTAATGATGCAGATCCAAACAATAAGATTTACTTGAATATTCCAATAAAACCCAAGGCCTGATTTATCAGGCTTTTTTTATGCCTGAATTTTAAATACAGCAAAAAATATCAAAAACGCTTTTCGCGCTTCATTTAATCTAGCCACATTGAATTTTGACGTTCTTAAATGAAAAGGGGTTATTATGATTAAGCGTGTTTTAATTACAGGTGCAAACGCAGGCTTGGGTAAAGAAGCGGCTTTACAGCTAGCAGCACGCCCAGAGGTCGAAGTGGTTTATTTAGGCTGTCGAAATAAACACAAAGCCGCTGCTGCGCAACAAGAACTTGAGCAAATCACAGGGCGTAATATTTTTGAGGTGCTCGAAATAGACGTCAGTGACATCGCTTCTGTTGAGCGCGCTGTGCATGATTTACCGCAGAGTGTAGATGCGCTCATTATGAACGCTGGTGGTACAGGGGGTAAGCGTTTTTCAGCTATTAATAACTCTGGCGTGACAGAAATCTTCGCGGTGAACTTACTTGGCCATAGTGTGCTGACAGAGAGGCTTTTAAAGAGTGGTAAGCTGACACAAGTTGCCGTTTATGCAGGCTCTGAGGCTGCCAGAGGAGTACCCGAAATGGGCATGCCGAGACCTAACTTAAGCACTTCATCTGTTGAGGAGTTTATGAGTATCTGTGATGGCTCCGCGTTTGCAAAAAACCAAGATGCCACAGCGCATTATGGCCCAATCAAATATATGGGGGCACTATGGATGTCGGCAATGGCGAGGCGTCATCCTCATGTTAGGTTTGTAACCATGAGCCCAGGTGCGACCAAAGGCACTGAAGGGTTTAACACACTACCGTTTATCAAACAATATGCCATGAAAGGCATGATGCAAGTCATGTTGTGGCTTGGCAAAGTGCACCGAGTTGAGACCGGCGCAGCGCGCTACTTGACGGCTATATTTGATGCAAATTTAGAGTCAGGCCGGTTTTACGCCAGTAAAAAAGGACTAACCGGCGCGCTCAGTGCACAGCATCATGTGTTTGCTGATCTAGATAACCCACAATTTCAAGACAATGCACTACTGGCGATAGAGCGATTTACAGTTAAATAAACTAAAACGCCCACAATAAGCGGGCGATGTGTTGATGATTATTTAGTTGGGAAGTATTCGTCAATGCGTTGCTGTCTAGGGCCAGAGCCTTTGAATTTTAATATACTTGCACAGATCTGTTTCGGTAGCTCTTTATCATTAATTAGCTTGATTTAGTTGTTTTAGTTTTGCGTCTTGCATAGTCAGTCCTTTATGCGTTTATGAAGGCGCAAAAGCTGCGCCTTTGTAGTGGATTATTCGGTAGGCTTAATGTGAAGCTGTTTTCTACTAAAATAATCATCAACTCAGAAATAAAATAAGAGCTAATCGTGTTTTTTAGTTATTTTCACTCTTTTTCAGCTGAGTACTCCTCTTCTGAACGGTGAGCATACACACTGGCAAACAAACAAGTAGCAGCCAAGCTAATTAAAATAGATTTATAGATTTTAATATTGTAATACATATGCGTAATGTCCCAAAGGTGGCGCACTTCCTCTTCCGGGAACCCTAATCGCTCTAAATTGCGCACGAAGTTTTCTACTAACGCATATAAGTCTACAAATAAAAAAAGCATAAAAACATAAAACAAGCTGTTCGCCATATCAAATAGATTAGGCTCTTCTCTTAAAAAGTAAATTGCTGACTTTCTGCAATATAAACAGATAAATAAATCTATAATTAATCCGAATGTAAAATACCAAGTGTTTTCTGTAAAGCCTGTATACTGTCCGTATACAAAGCTATCCAATAAAATAGTTCCGACAAGCTCTACTAGGACAAACATTAAAATATACAGAAGAAATACACTCATCTTTGGCAAGTGAATGGTTTTAAAAAAAGCGAAAGCCAAGCACGCAATATATATCATTGATTCATAAATTGGCGCTTTCATACTGTAAACAACAAAACTAAGTGCGATAAAGATAAGCATTAGTTTGGTAAATGGTTTCATTCAACCTCCCTAGAGTTCATCTGTAACAATCGTCACTGCCAGATAATACATGGCCATGTTTTGCTGTTTGGGTTTAGTGCCTTTACCAAGGTTTCTGCCAGCACAAACCTGCTTGAGTTGATCTTTATTATTGATCATGTGTTTGTGGTTTATTTTCATGTTTTTCATCAGAGGCCTCTAATTCGGGTTCTTTTTCGTTACAAGCGTTATTGTATTTTCCAGCAACACCAGCCATGGAGGCCAAAAAACCATATACATTTATTTTACAGCTATTGTGTAACTTAGTTAACACGCTTTGAGGAAACTCAGACGTCCCATTCAAGTAGTTATTCATTGTACTGCGTGACACACCCGCTTTTTTGCAGCCTTTTGAAACAGAGCCTTGTTTTGCAATGAGTTCTTTCCTTACAAAGTGCCTCAGCTTTTCCCCGAATTTAAACGGGTCAATTTCATCCATAACCTAAACGCCACTTCAACAATTAAATGCATATTAACTTTCTGTGTTTGTTTTATCAACAATCGATGGTTGTAAGTAAGTTGTCCAGATTCTGGAACACGGGTTCTGTTAAATTATGTTTATTCATTATTTTATAAGGTTTGAAAGGAAATCATCATGGCCCTTGAATATGTTATCGAATCTAACACCAAAACGAATAAAAGCTTTATACACAACAGGCCTGTTAGGCAAATGCGTGTTTCGCAGTTTAAAACTAATATGCAAAAATCAATTCGTCGATTAAGAAAAAGTAAAAACTTAACGCAAAGGCAGCTGGGTAATATTCTGGGTGTCGATCAGGCGACTATCAGCAATTTTGAGAGTGGTAAAACGATTATGACTTTAGATCTTGCTTATGAGCTTATTCTCGTTTTTGGCTGTGACTTTTATGTTGAGTGTGATTTATCCGGGATTATGAGTTTACCTAAAGCGAGTTAGAATTATCTTAAATAGTCTCAAAATAGAGCTGAGAAAATAATTATTAAAAATAAGCCCAGAAGATAATTTATGGTCGAGATAATGCTGTGGCTTGGTAAAGTCCACAGCATTATGTGTTTACGGGTTTAGATAAACTAAATTTCGAGACAATGCGCTGCTGGTGATTGAGTGCTTAGCTGTTAAATAAAAACGCCCACAATAAGTGGGCGATGTTTTTTGCGTTATTCAGTAGCGTAATATTATTCAGCAGGTGCGACCCAAAGAACGCCGACAGACTTTTCGATGACTTTCACTTGCACGCCTTTTTCAATTTCCGTTTTACTTTTCAATTGCCATTGAATACCTGAATATTGATAAAAGACTGGGCTTTCACTATTCAAGTCTTGCTCTAGCGTAAAACTAATATCTGCAAAGTCACTGTCTACTTTTTTGCTATCTTGTTGTGACTGCATTGCTTTTAGTGGTTTCCATAACACACCAGCAAGCAAGGCTGTCAGCACACCATTTATCCATGCGGCATTTAACAAACTTGGCTCAACGAGCCCAAAGTACATGAATACGCCACTGGTGATAAGGGACAAACCTAAGAAAAACAGCACAAAGGTTGCAAACCCCAAGACAATGACTTCAATGCAAAGTGCAACTAGGCCAAAGATGATCAGTGCTTGGGGTAGATTGTCAGTTATAAACGTCATAACTTACCCATTTTTCTTGCTATTTAATGTGTTAATTATAGACATACCTTGCGCTACAAGAGAGCTTGCATCAGTTCCATTGTCAGGAAGTAACACGACGGAAGACTCTTTCGCGATGGCTTCTTTCGCAGAGATTGCCTTGGTAGCTAAGTCGAGTTGAATCGCTTTTTGACCTTCTTCAGTATTGGCTGCCTCACCGACTTTTTTAAGTGCATCAGCTTGTGCTTCTGCAACGGCTATGATGGCTTTTGCTTCACCTTCTGCTTTGAGAATTTGCTCGGCTTTTTCAGCCTCTGCGGCTAATACTTGTGCTTGTTTTTTACCCTCAGCAACATTGATTTCGGCTTGACGGTCACCTTCAGATTCTAAAATTTGCGCACGCTTTACACGTTCAGCTTTCATTTGCGCTTCCATGGCTTCCATCACAGAATTTGGCGGCACAATATCTTTAATCTCATAACGAAGGACTTGAATACCCCAAGGTTCAGACGCTGCATTGATAGCTGTAACAATATTGGTATTGAGCATGTCACGTTCTTCAAACGTCTTGTCCAGCTCCATTTTACCTAGCTCACTACGCATGGTTGTCTGTGCTAATTGAGTAACCGCAAAAACATAGTCATCAACACCATACGTTGCTTTGTATGGATCAAGGACTCTGAAGTAGAGTACCCCGTCAACCACAAGCGAGATGTTGTCGCGGGTGATCGCTGATTGAGAAGGGACATCGGTCGCTTGTTCTTTTAAGCTTCTATCGGCGGCAACTTGATCGATAAAAGGGATAATAAAATTTAAACCGGCTTCTTTAGTTGATTGATATTTACCAAAACGCTCAATTATCCAAGCGCGATTTTGTGGTACAAATTTAATTGAACCTTTTAAGATAAAAATGACAAAAATCAGCAGTACTGCTTCGATGGTGAACAAAAAGTTCAGTATTGTCGTGACTGGATCCATAAAGTTACATTCCTTATTAATAGTCTTATCTATACCATAACACGATGTCGGTAAGAGTTAAATTTAACTGTTTAGGCTAATGTAGTTATACTTATTTTTCTGCAGAAAATAACAAGTGTACGCACTTTGTTTGTCATTATTTTGTTATAAAAATTACCTATCCTAGATACTACAGCACAACATATTTTTTGAGGTATCGACATTGACCGCGCAGTACTACGAGCAGAATGCACTTAAGTTAGCAAAGCTCTATCAGTCAGACAGTTTCGAATCGTTGCATGCAAATTGGCTAACTCATCTAACACCTTATCTTAACCAGCAAAAGTTACAATTTCTGGATATCGGCGCTGGTGCGGGCAGGGATGCAAAGTTCATAGTCGAGCATAGCCAATGTGCCGAAGTCGTTGCCATTGAACCCGTCAGTTCAATCAATAGGTTAGGTCAAGCTTACACCAGAGATTTACCCATTGTATGGCTTAGAGATGAGTTGCCATGCTTGTATGAGGTGAAAAAGAAGTTTGAAGCATTTGATGTAATTTTGGTGAGCTCAGTTTTTAATTATCTAGATGACAGCGCTTGTGTACAAGCACTTTTAACAATTCGACAGTTGCTTAAACCCAAAGGACTATTGATAGT
Source organism: Pseudoalteromonas umbrosa (assembly GCF_030125375.1). GTDB lineage: Bacteria > Pseudomonadota > Gammaproteobacteria > Enterobacterales > Alteromonadaceae > Pseudoalteromonas > Pseudoalteromonas umbrosa. Next base: position 212,434 of record NZ_JASJUU010000003.1, read on the forward strand.
AAAGTTGAGACATTGCGCTGATAGTGTACATATGAAAGAGCGTGGATTAACGAATATAGAAGTCGATACGTTATCAATTATGGCAACTAGTGCCGATTTTGAATTAGAACTTGCCACCGACCAAGAGCCTGACGCGCAAGGCCGATTACATACGAAGTGGCAAACTCTGTTATTTAAACCAATTTGATTATGGTTTGGCGGAATTGACTCTTTAGATAGCAAGGATTTCTTTTTTATTACTTGCCGACCAGACTGTGTCGGCAGCGTTTTGTTGGTTCAACCAAACAAAATCTGTGTGCTCTTCATCGCATAAAGTGACTTTCAAATTATTTGGGACGCAAACACTAAACACATGTTCCGAGTTTATTTTGGCGTTACTTTCATAGCGGTGTCGCCATTGAGGCCTGATCTCATACTGGTTAATCGTATTATGTTGCTTAATTTTGATGCCTAAGGCATGGGCATCGATACCTGTCTCTTCTTTTAACTCTCTATATGCTGTGGTGAGTGGCTCTTCTCCTCTATCTATACCTCCTGTTACAGACTGCCAAAATTCGGGATCATCTTTTCTTTGTAAAATTAGAAATTGCTTATTTTCATTGTATATAACGACAAGAACAGATAACGGTTGGCGTAACATTATATTTTCCATAGATGTAAGTACCAAATTAGTATACCAATTGATACGAACCAGCGGGAGGTTTTAGGCATCTCACAGTTAAAAAAGCAAAAAAAAGGCAGGCAAAACGCCTGCCCAATCTCCAATAGCAATAAGTTTTGCAAAGGAAATACCCAATAAACCAACATCCTTATCAGTAAGCTCTACTTCTCGGGAGTTCTAGGAGCCGCTTCGAGAAGCGGTGTCTCCAAAGGAACAACATCATCCTACAATGATGTATTTAAAATGTAAACTATTTTGGAGTAAAAATTTTAATTTGTATCTAGTTTGTGTATTTTGTTTATAAATATTTTATGTTTATGCGTTTTTTCATATGCAAATCAAAAACCCAATAATTACATGTAAGTAGAAATTTCGCACTGAGTTAATTTACACTTCGTGCCTTTATTGGGTAAAATAAGTGATTTTTAACCTAATGAATTTTAACGTTTTTTATTTGTCTTAATTTGAGGTGCGATGTGAGTTAATTTTTGTTTGTTAAATAATTGTGTCTTTATTGGTCGTTTTCTTTGAAAGGTTGGAATATCTGATTTATCGAACTCTAACTATTTTTAGAGTAGAGCTGAGCAGCATAATTGGGGAAATTCTTAACTTAACTTGGATTTCGTTATGTTCTATACCATGCTTAGACGGAGTTGAAATAAAATACTGACATTATGTTTATAGCATTTTGGTTATCTGTGGTCGTTGTGATGTCGCCAAGCGAAATGTTCATGACTCTCAATCAATTAAAAGAACTCAATAGCAAAAATCCACAGCAAGCCGCGCAAGTTTTTCGCACTGTTCAATCTAGACTACCTAAAAAACCAAGTAGAGGGCTACTTGAGTTATATTTGGTTGGCTTAGAAGCGGGTGTCCGAGTCATTGATGCCGAAGTTGTCCAACACATTATGACAGTGCTTGAAAGCGACCAATGGATAGGGACTGTTGAGGGGGCTGAACTTGATATAGCAACAGCTGCTGCAATATATCACAGGCGAATACATGATTATGCCTATGCAGAGACTTTAAATGAGTGTGCTATATCTTATGCCGCTGATCCAAAAGAGTTTGCCAGAGTGGCGAACAATATGGCTGTAGTATTTCGATACAGTGGGCAGCCAGAAAAAGCGCAAAATATTTTGAATGAATCTCTGATGCTCGCCGAAGATAGGGAAATTGTTGCCAATATAAAAAATAACTTGGGCAATATTTATTTTGATCAAAAGAAATATCGTCATGCTCAACTTATGTATATTAGAGCGTTTCGCTTTCATTCAGAGGTTGGGCAATCGGGTTATGCGGCTGGTACCGGACTTAATTTGCTAAATACACAAATATATTTAGGTGATTGGCCGAGTTTTGAACGCTATCGCGCATCTGTTGCATTAGAAGTGAAGCAGAGCGGGCAAGACATGTTTAAGTTTTTTTTCATGTGGCAAACGTATCTCAATGAGCACCTAAATTATGACACGCCGTTATCTGAAAAAAGAGTTTCAGCGTTAATTGATACAATCCCACTATTGCTTAAGAGTGAATTAGGGCCATCTTTGTCTTATTATTCGAGTTTGTTTCAAAACGACAGATTGCACGTTACACTGCAAAGTCAACTTAAAAAAACACCGGATATCAAAACAGTACAAGAACCCAATGGCACCCGTGTTAAACTGGAGCGACTCTGTACAACCAGAATAATTGCAAAAAAGCACTACTTCAATCGTTAATATAATTTGTTATTGGTTAAATTTTGATTGATAATTTAGTTTCCTATTTCGGAAAAAATGTAAAGGAAACTATAATGAAGTTAATTAAACACGTAGCGATATTGTCATCGTTAATCGCACCCACCTTATCTTACGCCGCTATTCCATACCATAATGAGACATATCAATATACTCAACCAAATGGAGAGGTTGTATCCATTACTCTACATGGTAATACCTACTATGCAGAGCAAAGAGCACATGATGGTAGGTTAGTTGTTTACGATAAAAGCTTAGGTGGTTTGGCATATGCTTCAGTAAATAAAGCAGGCACTGAACTTGAGTCTCTCGGTATTCTTGTCTCTGATAAAGTACATACTGGTGAACGTGTTGCACACTTTGACATTCGTACCGAGGCAGGCTTATCGGAAAAAGCCATTCAAACCTTGGTTAATCAGAAGCAAAATGAGTTATTGCCAGCGATTGAAAGCCCGCTTTTATTGAGTACACAAAGTGCCAACATTGAGACTCAAGTAACTGGTCAGATCAAAGGCTTAACCATCATTATTGATTTTCCTGATGAGCGCGGTAGCATCACAAAGTCTCAGGTTGAACGCTTTTTGAACGATCAAAACTACACTGAATTTGGCAATGCCCAATCTGTTCGAGGTTACTTTCTTGAGGTATCTGACAACAAGTTAGATTACACCAATACCGTTACTGCATATTACACAGCAAAAAAAAATAAAGCTTATTATGCAGACTCAAGTTTAAGTTCGACTGTACGTTCTCAAGAGTTGATTAAAGAAGCATTAGATTGGCTTGAATACCAACAGGGGTTTGATTTTTCAACCTTGTCTACTAATAGCAGCAATCAGATACGCGGCCTCAATATTTTTTACGCGGGTAATTCTGATAGTTCGTGGTCAAAAGGGCTTTGGCCTCATATGGCTAGACTGAGTCCAAGATTTTGTGCTGATGGTGTGTGCACTGACCGATATCAAATTACAGATATGCGCGCCAGTTTATCTATTGGTACGTTTGTACATGAATCAGGTCACTTGATCACAAATTGGCCTGATCTGTATGATTACGATGGCAGTTCCCATGGCTCTGTCGCCAGCTATGGTGTCATGGGATTTGGAGCTATTGGTACGACGAATAAATTTAAACCGACTCCGCCTGTTGCACACTTCAGAGCAATTGCTGGATGGGATACCGTGACTGAGTTAAACCCTGCGGTCGACCAGAATGCGCCAAAAGGTGTGCTCGCGCATACATCAGGCGATCATTCATCATATAAGTGGACCAATCCAAATAATCGTAACGAAGCATTTTATATTGAAGCTATTCACCAATCAGGCCAAAACTCTGAACAGCCCGGTCAAGGCTTAGCAATATGGCATGTTGATTCAAGAGGTAGCAACTCTAATGAGTGGTACCCTTATATCCAAATGGAACATGCTGATGGCAATCGTGACCCTGAAAATAACCGTAATAGAGGTGACGGTACCGACTTATTCATGGCAAATGGGGAGTTTAGTAATTTATATCCAAATAGTTTGTCTTCAAAAGGGACTAATTCACTTTGGTGGAACGGCACCGATTCTGGGCTATCTATTTCTGGTATTTCAGCGCCTGCTAAAACCATTTCGTTTACCATAGAATCATCAGTTATTGAGCCGCCTAAAGGTGAAACTTATCGCGGGACGCTTAGTGATAAAGCGCAGCAAATTCAACCGAATGGCAGTTGGTTCCAGTACGCTGGTGGCACTATATCCCTTGATTTAACAGGTCCAAACAATGCAGATTTTGACTTGAAACTTGAGCGCTGGCAAGGGGGACGATGGACACAGGTAGCCATCTCCGAAACACCTACATCAGTGGAGTCAATTTCGTATAATGCTGCTAGTGGATACTATCGCATAGTTGTGTATTCATATTCAGGCGCAGGTGACTACACTTTAATTGTTAATAAGTAATTCCTTAGTGTAAAAGCTCACAATCACAAGTGGATCAGGTGCTTAGCCTTGGGTCCACTTTGTACATCCTGATCAACAAAAACTTTTCATCAATATTTTGTGCACATTTCCCTGTTAAACCTCTCTTACATCATCGCAACGAGCTGTTTTATGCGATGTGATTTATATAAACGAATCTCGTAAGTTAAAATTTAGTAAAATATTTGTTTGATCTGAAATTGAAAATCATTATCATTATTACCTGTAAAGGGGACTTTGCAGTATATAGCGTGCTTTTTACACACAAAATGATTAAGGAGTAATTATGTCTCGTAGATTTTTATTGACTGGCGCGACTGGGGTCGTGGGGCTCTCAATGATAGAGCTTTTATCACCAAATGATGAGATTGTTATTCTAGTAAATCAACGATCTTTTAGTGAGTTGCCTCAAGGGGTAAGTCAGCAAATTCAGGGTGATATCCGTAAAGCCAATTTTGGCTTAAGTGATGAGCAAATAGCTCAACTTGAAGGTATAGACTGTATCGTGCACAGTGCTGCACTGACAGATTTTACCGCCGATCCAGATGTATTAGCTGGGATAAATGTGGCGGGTCTTAAACACGCCATCCAATTATCTGAGCAACTAAACGTGCCGCTTATTCATATAAGCACTGCATTTGTAAAAGGTCGAAATGGTCATGATTTTAATAATTATGAGCAAAGCAAGCGCGAAGCAGAAGCTTGCCTCAGTGACAACATCACGGTTGTTCGCCCATCCGTGATTATTGGTGACAGTACACTGGGTTTGATGCCTAAAAAGCAAGGGCTACATAACATGCTTAAGCTGGCAACTAAGGAAGTTATCCCTATTGTCCCTGGAGATGCGAACACATTGGTTGATGTGATCCCACGAGATATTGTCGCTAAATGTATTTTGACGATAGTGGATAAAAAGTTGTCAGGTGAGTTTTGGTTAACTGCGGGCACTTTAGCTAAAACATTAGGCGATTTGCTTACACTAGGTGAAGATGATGATATCACATCACGTTACGATGTGCGTTTTAAAGCCCCTAAGTTGATGAGCCCGACCACATTTGAAAGGCTAGTTAAGCCTGTGTTTATGCCTGCGTTACCAAAACGTTTTAAACGTATGTTTGAAGAAACCTCTATTTATTTAAAGTATCTTGATATGTCAGAAGGTTTTCAATCTGATGTACCGCATCTAGCTGAGGTTGCTGGCGAGTGTTACAACTATGATGTACGCCATACACTCGCTAAAAACTTGGTTGCTTATGATCATCAGCACCCTTTGATCACTGAGCTTTCGGGAGCACAGTGACGTGAGAGAGGAAACACTCGAACTACTTAAGGCGCATAGTAACCGCTCAAAAGCGCGTTTATCTAGCATGATGAGCTTACCTATAGAGCAAAGTGCTCATTGTGCTGAAATTGTCGACGAAAATGGTAAAACCTATTTAGATTTTGGTGGGTTTGGGGTCTTTATTTTGGGCCACAAACATCCACAAGTCGTGGCGGCGGTTAAGTCACAAATAGACATTATGCCAATGAGTTCACGCACGCTTGTGAGCCCAAATTTGGCTTCTGCCAGTAAAAAGCTGGTGGATATTTGCCCTGATCCTATTCAATATGCCTTTTTCACTAATTCTGGTGCGGAATCTACAGAGCTGGGGTTGAAGCTCGCCAGAGCCAATGGCTGTAAGCATATTATTGCCGTGACGGGCAGTTATCATGGAAAGTCACTGGGGGCTTTGTCTGTAACACATCGTGATGAATTTCGCACGCCATTTGCGCCTTTGTTTGACAATGTTGAGTTTGTCGAACGAGACAATGTTGTAGCACTAAAAGCGGCGTTTGCTAAACACAAAGATCCAGTTGCTTTTATCGCTGAGCCTGTTCAAGGTGAGGGCGGTGTTTATGCCCTGAGCTATGAATTTTTACATACAGCCAAGCAGTTGTGTGAGCAATCAAAAGGCCTATTTATCTGTGATGAAATCCAGTCTGGGCTTGCGCGAACTGGCAGTATGTGGGCCATTGATAAACACAACATAGTGCCGGATGTCATGTTGGTTGGCAAAGGCCTCAGTGGTGGCGTGGTGCCGTGCGCTGCTGTGGTTGCTACAGAATCCGCTTTTGCACCCTTAAACAAAGACTTTATGCTGCACTCAAGCACCTTTGGTGGCTCTCCTATCGCGCTGGCTGCGGCTGAAGCAACGATTGATGTGCTGCTTAAAGAACAGGTTGCAGAACGGGTGTCCAAGATTGGGCAGAACATTGTGAGCAAATTAAAAAGCATTGCGGCGGCACATAACAACAGTGCTTCGCAGCAAATCATCGTGCGCGGAGAGGGGCTTTTGATCGGTATTGATGTTGGAACCCCAGCTCGTGCAGGCCAGCTGACTCTGTCACTTTTACATCACAACATCCTGACGAGCCACTCATTAAGTAATGCGTCTACGGTACGTTTAACCCCGTGTGCTTTTTTAGCTGATGAACAGTTAACACAGCTATATACCGCGTTTGAAAACGCAATTGACAAGATTTAAGGAAATACCATGAGAGACGTAAAATATACCCAAACAGTTAATGCATCAGCGGTAGAAGCATTTGAGAAAATTGCCGACTTCAAATCGTTTGAAAGTCATTGTCAGGCGGTGATCTCTGTTGATGTGACTGAGATTAATGAGGCTGAGTCTGAATCAACTTGGTTGGTGCATTTTCATGATGGAAAAATGTCGTGGCGCGAACGCGATATTTTCAACAAAAGTGACTTGAAGATTGAATTTACGCAAATAGAAGGGGATGCAGATATCTTTGAAGGGTTCTGGTCTATTGAAGCCCTTTCTGAAGGTCAATGCACAGTAACGTTTGATGCGCGTTTTTGCATGGGGATCCCAACGCTTGCGGATATCTTAGAGCCAATTGCGGAATCTGCTATCAAGCAAAATGTTGAGCAAATGTTGAGCGAGTTATTCGCCAGCCAGCAAGAGGCAGTTGCATGAGTACATTCCAAAACGCGCAGCATTTGCTGCGCGATACGTTGCCAGAATTGGCAAATTATTTGGCCGAAACCCCCTTTGACGCGCTAGAAGATGAGAAAAGCCAAGCCATCAATATATTCAGAGATACAGGTGGTGCACCTACTTTGGTGAAGCAAAAGTATGGTGGAAAAGGCTTGGATGCATGGCAAGCTGTGCAATTGCAAATGGCCATTGGTGGCGCATCACCATCGCTTGCAATTGCTGTTGGTATGCATCAGTTTTCGATTGCGACTTTGCAAGAAATGGCGAAAGTGGGTAATGGACTTGAGTCTTTGATGTTAGAAGGGATCTCTCGTTCAAACTTATTGGTGTCTTCTGCTTTTAGCGAAGGCCAAATAGGTAAAAGTATCTTAAAAAGCTCAATTGTCGCAAAAGAAGTAGATAAAGGTTATGTGATTTCAGGCGTTAAAAAGCCGTGTAGTTTAGCGCACTGCATGGATTTGTTGACTGCTAGTGTTCAAGTTGAACCTAAAGACGGAGAGCCTTACTTTGCTGTTGCCATGATTCACAAAGCGTGTGAGGGGATCTCGGTTGAAAAGTTTTGGCAAGCACCTTTTTTACAAGCTAGCCAAAGTGAAGCTGTCGTTTTAGAAAACGTGTTTGTGCCTCATTCAATGTTAGTGAATGTAGATGAAAAGTCTGCTTATCAGTCACATGTTGCCGGATTTGTGTGGTTTGAACTCATTACCTGTGCGTCATACTTAGGTATGGTATGTGGTTTAGTTGAGCGTGCTGGTGAGCTTGGCAGATTGCAAGGTACAGATAAGGCGCAGGCTCATATTCAATTAGAAGCATGTGCATTATCGCTCAAAGCAATCGCTGCAGATATGAATGAGCAAACTCAAGATACCTTGGCACAAGTTTTAAGCGTGCGCTATCACTTGCAAGATGTTTTAGCGAATGTAACGCAAAGCACACTGAGTTTAGTGGGGGGAATTAATTACATTAACAATGGATATTTTGCGGCGATAGCGCAGATTATACATGCATTTAATTTTCATCCACCTGCCAAGCATGCCATGTATGGGCCTTTGAATCAGTACTTTGATGGTCAAGAGTTGGAGGTGGTGTAATGCGTATAGCGCTGTGCAATATTGAAAATATGGCGACACAACCTGCCATCCTTCAGGTGTTAGAGACGCACAAGGATGAGATAAAGCTGGTGATAACCAGTGATCCGTACTCTAAAAAAAATGGCGGATTTTTAGCGCAAGCGTATAAAAATATGCGCTTTAGAGGGTATGGATTCACAGAGTATCTCTTTGTAAAAATGGTGTTTTTATCCCTGATACGCCCGTTGTTGAAATGCTTTGGTGTGGATGTGTTGCCCAGTATTGAACAGCGCTGTAACGAGCTGGGTATTAACTATATTAAGGTGAAAGACATAAACTCTGCCGATGTGGTTGAGCTTGTTAGAAACCAAAATATTGACTTTTTGAGTATTTACTATTTTGACCAAATTTTACATGACGAGATAATTAATTCTGCAACACAAGGCGTGGTTAATTTTCATCCTGCATATTTGCCAAAATGCCGAGGTTTGTTCCCGATCATGTTTAGCTATCTTTATAATGAAGAAAATTATGGTATCTCTGCACATTGGGTTGAAAATAAAGAGATTGATGCTGGGCCTGTGATCGCTCAAAGTGCGATAAAGGTGAATGGTGCGACATGTTTATTGGAGATAGATAGACAAGTGAGTAACTGTTTTCCGACTTTATACGGGCAAGTATTAGAGTTGTTGAAGTGCCAACAAGTGGAGGCGAGGGTTCAATCTCAGCAAAGTAGTTACTTCTCATATCCGACACGAATACATTTGCGTGAACTGAAAACAACTTTGCCTTTGATACAGTGGCGTTGGGTTGTACGCAACATAGGTAAGAAAAGTACACAATGATTGGATTAACAGAGACTTAATTAAAAATAAAATTGAATTTTTTTTTAGTATTTCTAGTATAAAAATCAAACAAGGGTACAATGAATACGGCTTTAGATAATTTATTCTAATTTCTATTGTACGACAACATTAGATGAGCGGACCTAATAGGCCGCTCTAGGTGTTTTAAATGCTTTATATTTGAGTTTACAAACATATGACACAATGCACTAAACTCTAGGCTGGTTTAGCAAGTATATAAAGTATAGAAATTCGCAAGGAACCATTATGAGAGTTTTATTGGGCTTAATGCTGTTAATGAATGCGCATTGGGCATGGGCAGATAACCAAGGTGCTGAGAAAGAAGGGCTTCCTGTCGCAGCCTATAGCTTGCAGCAAGCAACTGGCTTCCATCAGTTTCGTCAGGTAACAGGGCAAGTCGTTAAACATCAAGAGGCTGAGATTGGCTTTGAATTTAGTGGTGTATTGGAGGCTTTATATGCAGATCAAGGCGACACTATCAAAAAAGGGCAGATACTTGCTAAACAAAATACCCAGTTACTTGAAATTGAAAAACTAGAGCTACTTGCCAATCTAGACAAGATCAAAGCCCAATTGACACTGGCACAGCAAGACAGCGAACGGTTATTAAAGCTGAGTAAGTCGAACTACTCTGCCCAGCAGCAACTAGACCAAAACCGCTCTCAAATTGCGGTATTAAAAGCTGAAATTCAGGTGCTCAATGTAAAATTAAAAGGCATGGATGTAAGGCTAGATAAAGCACACCTCAAGGCGCCTTTTGATGGTGTGATTGCTATGCGTGAGGTGTCGATAGGCGAGGTTGTGGGGCCCGGTCAAATTGCGTTGCGAGTATTAGAGCAGAGCAATTCAGAAGTGCGCATTGGCGTGCCGCAAAATTTGTTGTCAAATATACAGCCGATGATGCCTATTACGATTGGTGGTAGTGTGTATCAAGCGCAAAAGCGCTCAGGCGGCACCAATTTAGATCCAATTTCAAGAACTGTACAATTACGTTTTGCTTTACCAAGCGATGCCGTTGTTTTTTCTGGTCAGATGGCTTCGATGATCATAGCGAAAAAGCGTGAGAAATTAGGATACTGGGTGCCAATGAGTGCACTCACCAATGGAACTCGCGGTACTTGGCAGATATATCAAATAGAGCAAGGACATTTACAACCGACAGCGGTTGAGGTGTTACATAGCGATGGGCAATATGCGTTTATAGATGGCGACTTGGAAAATGGCACTAAGATTTTAGCCAACGGTACACATAAAGTTGCTGCAAATATTAAAGTAGATATCGTCCAGTCGGTTGCGACTCGAGGTGAGCAGCAATGATAGCATTTTTGCTCAAAAACGTTCGATTTCAGGTGTTACTCATTGCACTGCTACTAGTGTCTGGCTTTGCCGCTCTAAGCAGTTTACCGCGCACAGAAGACCCCCGTATTATCAATCGTTTTGCCTTTGTAACTACGTATTTACCGGGCGCGTCTGCTGCCCGAGTTGAAGCCCAGATCACAGAAAAAATAGAGCAAAAATTAAAGCAACAGTCCGAGATCAAAAACCTTATTGCAATGTCACGCGCGGGGATCAGCGTATTAAGTATTGAACTTGAAGATGCCGTGACAGACAGCACGCCCGTGTGGTCTAGAATGCGAGATTTGCTTGCTGACGTGCAAATAGAATTGCCAGAAGAGGCCTCGTCACCTTTACTCGAAGACGATAGAGGCTATGCCTATACAAAAATTGTGGCACTTACTATAGAGCCGGATGAAACCGAGTCTTTATCTTTGCAGCAGGCCAAACAAATCGCGGTGAATCGCTACACCAAAGAGCTTCGCAATCAACTACGTAACCAAAGCGGTGTTGAGGTGGTTCATTTATTTGGTGTGGCAAATGAGGAAGTGAGAGTCACACTTGACCCAGCTAAATTAAAATTAGCGGGCTTATCATTCGAGCAAGTAGCGCATGCGGTAAAAAATGCGGATGCGAAAGTCTCTGCGGGGATGATAAGCAATGCGCAAATTCAAATGCAGGTTGAATTGAGTGGTGAGTTCAAGTCCATTCCGCGTATTGCGGCTATTCCTATTCAAAGTGACAGCCGCTACGGGCAAATACAGCTTAGTGATATTGCCACAGTTGAGCGTATGCTGGTTGAACCGCAGCAAGAGATTGCTTGGGTAGATGGGTTGCCCGGCGCGTATCTAGGTATTCGTATGCTGCCTGATGTGCGCATTGATAAGTTTTCAGATCAGATTGATGCATTGTTAAACGAATTTAGTAAAACATTGCCAAACAATATCCAAATGCATAGCCTGTTTGACCAAAAAGGTTACACAGAGGATAGATTAGGCAGTTTATTAGATAACATATTGCTCGGCTTTGTACTGATTTTGGCAGTACTGTTTGTCACTCTGGGCCTCAGAGCTGCCATTATTGTTGGCATGGCACTACCTTTGACCGTGATGTTTACTTTGGCCTGTATGAATATATATGGCTTGCCTATTCATCAGATCTCGGTAACTGGGTTAGTGGTAGCGTTGGGTATTATGGTTGATAACGCCATTGTGATTACAGATGCCATACAGAGATACCGCCAGCAAGGTTTAGCTGTGATTAAAGCGGTGTCAAAAGCGGTGCACCATTTTTGGTTACCACTATTGAGCTCAACATTGACCACCATTTTGGCATTTATGCCAATTGTGCTCATGCCAGGTCCATCTGGTGAATTTGTTGGTGGTATTGCGCTGAGTGTTATCTTCGCATTGATAGGTTCCTATCTTATTTCACATACCTTGATTGCCGTATTTGCAGGTAAATATGTACAAGTCGATGCGCAAAATAGTTCAGGCTTTTTAACACAAGGCATCAGGCTAAAAGGGCTTAGTCAGGTCTTTGAACAGTTACTCAGTCGCTCTTTGAATAAGCCATTGTTAACAGCGCTGTGTGTCATGGTACTCCCGGTGATTGGTTTTATTTCTGCTGGCAAATTGACGGAGCAGTTTTTCCCGCCCGCGGATAGAGATATGTTCCATATTGAAGTTCGCTTGTCCGACAATGCCAGCATACATGCGACCAAAGCATTGGTGAAAAGAATGGATGCGCATATTTTAAAACACGAGGGGATAGAGCGTTTAGATTGGATGGTCGGACGTAATATTCCGATTTTTTATTACAACTTGATGCAAAGAGATAAAGGCGCGCGAAACTACGCTCAGGCCATGGTCAAAGTGACAGACTTTGAGCGTGCCAATGAGCTTATTCGAACTTTACAAGTGGAACTCGATCGCGCGTTTCCTGAGGCACAAACCTTGGTCAGGAAGCTGGAGCAAGGCCCGCCATTCAATGCGCCGATAGAAATTAGGATATTTGGCCCTGATCTCGATAATTTAGCGGAATTGGGCCAGCGGGTTAAGCAAACCGTTATTGCACACCCTGAAGTCACACATACGCGTACAACATTGCAGTCGGGTGCTGCGAAGGTTGAGTTATTGGCGCAAGAGTCGCAACTTATTCATGCAGGTGCACAAGCTCAACGTGTTGCTACGCAATTGCAAGCTCAGTCTCAAGGCGTGACTGTCGCAAGCGTATTGGAGGATACTGAAACGGTGCCTGTTAACTTAAGATTTGATAATCAATATCGCGATGGGCTGGATGGCCTTGCTAATGTTGAGATCATGGGCAACCAGTCTTTATTATTGTCAGCATTTGCTACAAGTCATATTGTGCCTGAGCAAAGTACTATTCATCGCCGTAATGGCGAGCGCTTAAATGTGGTTGAAGCATTTTTACAAGCGGATGTACTACCCGCGAAGGTGCTGAAAGACCTTCAACTTCAACTCGAAAAGGAGCAGTTTACTTTACCTGTTGGTTATCGTTTAGAGATCGGTGGTGAGTCTCAGCAGCGAGATCAAGCAGTGGGAAGTCTGCTGGGGAAAGTTGGGGTGATTTTTGTTCTGCTTATTACTGTGTTGGTACTGACTTTTAATTCTTTTACTACAACAGGGCTGATCCTCATCACTGCATTTCAGTCTGCCATGTTAGGGATTTTAAGTGTATACATCGCGGGTTTCCCATTTGGATTTACCGTGATCATAGGCTTACTTGGTCTAATGGGACTGGCGATTAATGCAGCCATTGTGATTTTATCTGAACTCAGGGCTAATGAAGCGAGTACTGTCGATGAAATTGTAACAGGTGTGATGACATGTGCGCGGCATATCACTTCAACAACGATTACAACTGTAGGCGGGTTTTTACCGTTAATTTTAGCGGGAGGGAGTTTCTGGCCACCGTTTGCAATCGCGATAGCGGGTGGAACTGTGTTAACGACCGTTTTATCGTTTTTCTTTGTGCCGAGTTGTTATTGGTTAATGCAAAAAAAGCGCACGACTTCGTTTATTGCAAGGGTTAAGCGTTTAACGACTTAGGTCATAAGATTAATACTATATGGCCAGTATGTATACTGGTCATATCTCCCTATATCTTAAAATAAAAATTTTTCCTCCATTTTATTTGCATATTCTCTGATTAAAATTGCTGTATTCAAGTTACGACCTTGAATAATACCTTCCAAGCAAGCAGAGTCACATGGATGTGACTTTTTATACTCCATACTTTTCCAAATTATCAAGCTAAATTAACTATGCAAGCCGCTATTACATTCAATTGAAAGCTGCAAAAAAACACAGAAAAAGCTATAGCCTATGGAGGGTTATAACATGTTTCGGCATATTGTTTTGTATGCCACCTGTAGCGGAGAAGGTGGGAACCATTATCTATTTTTGTGTCAATTGTTCATTGAGTAAGTATCGTTTGATAAGTGTTTAAATGGCTTTTTATAAATGACTAACTTTATGGCATCTTCTTTTTATTGTATTTGAATTTGATTAAAAAGTTTGTAGTAAAAACGAATAGGCTGAAATGATAGAGAGTATATAATTTTCTTATTTTTTTTGTTAAGTACACTTTATGAGTGCATAAAAATATATTAAAAAGCTTACGTAATTATATGTGTGAGCTTATGACTTGGGCTTACTTATCTTGGATTGTTACATATATGTACTATCATGTGAGTGAACCAACGACACCCTTTTTCAAATACTGTGTTTGGGAATGGGTTATTACCACCAGCAACATTAGGTGTTTGCATTACAGGGATAGTTCTGCTGTTAGTGGATAGTGATTAATGGCTTTTTATTTATTCTCAGTGTCATACTTTTTTTTGTTGAACATATAACTCATCATTTAAGTTATCAAAATTTTAAACTTTGTTAGATGTTTTTGGTGTGTTAAATGCATTTTTCATTAATCGATTAAAGTTATGGCAATCCAAATGATTAGAATTTGGACAGTTTGCTACTTTAATTAGCTCAGCTTCAATAGTCTGTAGTTGTTTGATTTTATGAGAAATATCCTGAGATTTTTGAATCAACATATTTCTGTCTATTTCAATATCTTTACCATTAAAAAAAGAGGCGATTTCGTCCAAGGTGAATCCTGCCGTTTGACCAAGTGCAATAACTGATAACTGTTCGATAATATTATCCGAGTAATACCTTCTTAAGCCGTTCCTGCCAGCAGGTTTGATGAGGCCTTTAGATTCATAATACCTTAGTGCAGAAGCATTAATTCCCGTTCTTTTAGTTACTTGGCCTATATTTAACATATCAAATCCTTATTGAGTGAGTTGGCTTTTTTGTTACTTTGTCACATAAATGAATAGTTGTTAAGTACAAAAGCACTTTGTTAACAATAATTTGGTGGTAAGCTCAAAATAATTGCAAAAAAATAGTTAATCACTGGATGGTTGGATGTAAAAAAGGTAAAATCTTACAAAGCATAGATTTATTCCTCTTATTTTGTTTAACACGAAGTTACACTTAAATTGATTAAAGAGGCATAGTTGGGGTGAGCTTTGCCATATTCAGTAGACTCAGTATTATTTAATGTCATTGTCCATCGTGGCTTTCAGCTTTCTCTTTTCTTTACTGCAATATATTTTATTTATGATGGCCGCTTAAAGAGGGTTATTAAATTATTCGCTAAGCCATACAAATTGAAGCACTACCCTGACAAGCGTTTTTTGTCTTGGAGTATTACTTTTTTTGTTATTTTTATACTGCAATTTACAGATGAGCCAATTAATAGTGCATTGCTAGATGTAGAAATGGAGACAATGTTAAGGCGGAAGTTATTTTATTTTTTCAAGATATGCTTTGGTTTTACCTGTATACTGTGTATTTATACGCTTCATTCTCTTTGCAGATGTGTATTTTCTTCACCTACGAGATATTGCATTTATATCCTGCTCACTACCATAACCACTAATTTTATAGAGCTTGTGCTTAGAGGCTTTTTTGATATCAATGTATTTATTCCTATATACCGGTTCTTTGGTGCATTACATTACATTTTTCTGACGCTTGTACTTCTATCATATCCATACTGCCGAACTAGAGTATTGAGAAGGAAAGTCAACGAGGTAAGCTAAAAGTTTATGGCTAAAACTTTTGCTATGTCATGTAATAGGTTTCTTACATAATTCGAACTTTCACTTACCATCAAACATGCTTTCGCTCCTTGTCGTCTCTCATTTCTTGTTAATAGCTTCACTTGGAGATAACACTTTAGGCTTTGAATAGTTGTGTTGTTTCTAAGTCAGCACTAGTGTACTTTATTGTGGTTTTTACATCTTCATCCCTTTTTAAATGGGCTTTTAGCAATATGCACAATCAGGGTTTGACTAATAAAAGTTTTGAGAGTGGTCTGTGTTTAAGTTTATAGCTGAAAACTACAACGTTATTCCATTTCGAAGCTTTCAGTTTTTTATGACGATGGCACTTTTCTATTTAATTTATGAAGTGAAATGCCATGGTGCAGCAATTTTCTATGATCGAACTATAGAGCTGAAAACCGAGACCGATAAAAACCTTGTTTCTTGGGGGATCACTTTCAGTATTCTTTATATAATGCAATTTGCGGACAATCCGATGAATCACGCAATTATTGATCTTGATGTAGATTATTTATTTAGAAGAAAGCTATTCTATTTGATGAAAATGGGCTTTGGGCTCATGTTTTTTATATCTCTATACGCACTGCATGCACTTAGAGGCTGTTCATTTTCTCGTGTTACTCGAAGCATATTTTATCTCTATACAGTTCTAATTACGATACACTTTTTACAGTTCATTTTAAGAGGATATATTGAGACAGATGTACTTAGCCCTCTTTATCGTCTAAACGCCATGCTCAGCTACTTTCTTGTCACAATAACTATGTTATCACACCCTGTATCCCAACTTTATTGTCGCCATAAGGAGAAGGTAAGAGATGACTCTAAGTAGTTTCTTCATAGTTCTACGCCGTTTGCATAGGTAATCGAATATTTAGCGCAGTTTTGATTATCCTGCCAGTTTAATTGTTTTGTTACGGTTATTTGTACACCGTAGTAATCGGCCATACCAGCCAATACACCTTCAACCAGATCGAACATTCTGCGTGCTGAAGTATAAATAAGCTGTGCTTCAAACAAGGAAAGCGTGTTGTATTGAAATGTTGGCGGCAGCGCATCTGGGTAGAGCTTTTTAAGTTCTATATGATGTAAGTCATCTAGTTGTTGCAATACATAGGCAGGGTGTGTGTAATCAGTGAAATGCTTAGGTAGTAACCCTGACAACCTTGGGTAAAGCCATTTACCAAAACTAAAATGCGCTTGTGCGAGTGTAATACCGATTTTATTAATAACGATATCGACCAATTCAATAAGGTGCTCATCAGGGTAATTTTCTGTCCGTACAAATGCGGTGTTAGTATCAAACGAGCAGGCTTCGAAAGCGTCATATAACACTTCTTCGCCAGCTACTTCAGTGACAAACTCTTCAAGTAAGATAAAAATATGACCTTTCATTAAGCAAACTCCGGTTTAAATGGCAGACTAATGGTAAAGCGCGTACCTTTACCCTCTGTACTTTCAACGGCGATTTTTCCTTTGTGTTGCTGAATGATTTTGTAAGAAATCGATAGGCCCAATCCTGTGCCTTTACCGACCGGCTTAGTGGTAAAAAATGGGTCAAATATATTACGTAGGTTTTGCGCTGATATCCCCATGCCATCATCGGCAATAGTGACGTAAATATTGCGCTCATCAAAGCTGCTGATGATGTCAATTTTGCCAAGCTTCTCAATTGCTTGACCGGCATTGATTAATAAGTTTAAAAACACTTGGCATAACTTGTTACCACTACATACAAGCTTGGGTAACTTGCCAAGCTGGGTGTTCAAGGTCGCGTGATGTTTAAAGCTGCTCTGTGCCAAATTGATTGCTTGATCAAGGACTAGGTTGAGATCCTCTGGTACCATTTCCTCGTTGTCGATATGTGTGTAGTTGCGAAGCTCAGTGACAATTGACGCAATCTTATTGAGGCCACACAAGGATTCATCCATCAAATCTGGGATATCATCTTGAATAATGGCCACGTCGTAGCTGGATTTGAGCGCTAACATTGCTTGCTCGTCTGGTGCCATTTTTTCAAGGTCGTCCTGATACGCAAGTAAAGTAATGAGATACATTTTAAGCGTTTCAATATTCGATTTGGCATAGCCAGTAGGGGTGTTGAGTTCATGTGCGACCCCCGCAGAAAGCTGCCCTAGAGAGGCCATCTTCTCTTGTTGAATTAATTGCACCTCTTGCTTTTTGAGCGCCTCAAGTGCTTCGCAGAGTTCTTCATTCGCTTTGTACAAGCTTCGCGCTCTGGACTCGAGCAAATCTTCAGCGTGTGCTTTACCTGCTAGCGCACGTTGAAGCTTTTTCTCAAGTAGCGCGATGGTTTTACTTGCTTCTAGTGTTGTCATGCAAATCCAATCTAGTCGTTACATTTACTAACATCAAAGCAAGAATAGCTCCAATTTAGCTATAAATAGTAATTTTGTATTTTTTACGTTGGAAAAACAATGAGTAAGAAAATGCTAGCCTCAGTTTGAAGAAGAATGTAAAAGCATTTTTTGCATATTGCAAAGACCTAAAAAGGCGAAATTAATTCTCAAAATGCGAAAACTCAATACGCAAAGGCTGTGAGTCTCAATTTGCGAAAAGCGAAGCTGTTTTGCAAACTGGTACTGGCAGATGCTGCCAAAATATATGCCGTTTGCGCCAAATGAAGTTGGGAGTGGTTGCCTTCACTTTTCTTACTTATTTGCTTTTTAGCTTCCTCTTGGGTAGGCAGGTAAAGGATTAAAAATGCCTCTATATCAATCATATTGAGGAAAATAAAATGATGTTTAAAAAAAGTACACTCTGCGCAGCTTTGGCATTTGGTTTGTCAAATTATGCGATGGCGGGCTGCGGCGGTTTAAGTGACGGCGCAAGCGCTTATATTGACGGCGATACACTAAAAATTAATGGCACGAATAGCAGCGAGAAGTTCACGCTGAGTGTGTCTGGCGATAATTTGAAGGTCACTCGAAGAGTGGGCAACAGTAGTAGCTGCGATAGCTTTTATTTGAGCCAAATTGACGAGGTTTATGCTGTGCTTCACAGTGGCAATGACACCTACAATGGCAAGGATGTCAATGTCATTCAAAAGGTGTATGGCGGCGATGGTAACGACCACATCACCACAGGTCGTCAGAACGACTATATTCGCGGTGGAAATAATAACGATACGATTTTTGGTAACAGCGGCAACGACACCATTTTAGGTGACAATGGCGATGATGAAGTGGATGGCGGTTATGGAAATGACTCTATCCGCGGCGGTAGTGGCCATGACAAATTACTGGGCTCGTACAACAACGATACAATTTTAGGTGACAACGGCGGCGACCTCATCATGGGTGGTCAAGGTGAAGATAGACTGTACGGCGGCAATGATAATGATTACATCGGCGGTGGGTGTGTGCTTGAAAACGCCAATGGCGGTGATATTTACGATGCACCGCACTGTGACCACAGTAAAGATGGCGCTGATAAGCTGTACGGCGGCAACGGCCATGATGTGCTAAGCGGCGGCAGAGGCAGCGATACTTTACATGGTGATGACGGCGACGATTACCTTGCGGGTAACGAAGGCCGTGAAGACCGCTTGCATGGTGGTGACGGCGATGATGCGTTGTTTGAAGATGGCGACGGCAATTCAAACAACAAGCGTTGGCACAAAGCATGGGGTAATGACGGCGACGATATCCTCGTGACCAACGGCGAGTTCTCCGATCAAGAAGGGGGTAAAGGAAACGATGTGATCATCGCGCTTTCAACGGGATATGATGCCAAAATTGAAGGCGGTAAAAACGGCGACTACATTTGGACTGGCGACAGTGCTCCACAAGGTTCATGTGGTCAGGGCAATGACAAAGGTATGGTCTTTCTGGACAAATGCGAAGGCACGACTTGGGTAGATGACTACCAAGGCTTGCTGTCAAAAGTGGATAAGCGCAGTAACTTTGATAACCCCTATTTTGATGCCGCTGATGCCGTAGTAGAAATGGATAACTCGTACTCAGGCTTTAAAAATGGCTGGCGTAGTTATAAAGAAAACCAAAAGCCGCATGCTTTGTATGACATAGTGTCATCATCGGTGTTTTACCGCTGGTTAGATAACCGCGCGACCACGCCTTGGTCATATTACGAGTGGAAAGTGTCATTTAACCCAGGCAATGGCATGTATGGTACATATACTCACTGTATGGAAGACAATGTGGCTTATAACTGTGTATGGCAAATCGGCCAAAGCCAGCAATGCTACAATAAAGACGGTAATACAATTTCATGTGACTAACCTGATCTGGTAATTAGGTTATCAACCAAAGCCCACGTTTGTGGGCTTTTTTGGTGGTGGGGTTATTGCTGCTGGATTGAGTATTGAGTGTAGGAGCTATGTTGAGTACGTGCGGTTGTGTATCAACTAAGTTTTATAAAGCAAATGGATTGTGGGGCAAGCCCGCAATGACGGGTGTTTAGATTGAAGCTGAGCCCCAACTGCGTCATCCTGACGAGCGTCAGGATCCATATGTTGTTCACTCAAAGGGCCAACATTCAAGTTGTTTAAAAGAATGGATTGCGGGGCAAGCCCACAATGACAAATGTTTAGATTTAAACAGAACCCTAACCGCGTCATCCTGACGAACGTCAGGAACCATTTTGATTCACCCAAAGTGCCAACCATTCAGATTGTTTAAATAAATAGATTGCGGGGTAAAAGCTCACAATGACAAATGTTTAGATTGAAAGCAGATTTCAAATCCCGTCATCCTTACGAACGTCAGGATCCATATGTTGTTCACTCATAGGGCCAACATTCAGGTTGTTTAAAAGAATGGATTGCGGGGCAAGTTCACAATGACACATGTTTAGATAGAAAGCAGGTTTCAAATCCCGTCATCCTGACGAAAGTCAGGATCTATTTTCTGTTCACTCAAAGCGCCGACTATTCAGATTGTTTAAAAGAATAGATTGCGGGACAAGCCCGCAATGACGGATGTGTAGAGCGAATCAGAGCTACAACCGCGTCATCCTGACGAAAGTCAGGATCCATTTTGATTCACTCAAAGCACCAACCATTTAGGTTGTTTAAAAGAATGGGTTGCGGGGCAAGCCCACAATGACGAATGTTTAGATTTAAGCTGAGTCCAAACTGCGTCATCCTGACGAATGTCAGGATCCATGTGTTGTTCAATTAAAAGCACCGATCAGTCAAGGTGCATAAAAGAATGGATTGCGGGGCAAGCCCGTAATGACGAGGTTGGGAGTTATACATGTCTAAAATTTATCACTCAGTTCTAACCCTACGCCACCCTAAATTCTATTCAGGGCCCATATCTGCTATTCTCACCCGAAAACTCAACACATCAAACAAATCATAAATGCAAATAACAAAATAGATGTAATTGCATGTAATGGATGTCGACAGAATAAAAAGGTTATATTGGAAAGTTTTCTAAATTTTAAATGCTGTTCTTGTCACATTAAATTCAAAAAAATCCCGAATATCCGAGCTAAAACACTATAAATAGTGTGGGAAATCGTGTTAAATGATGGCAAGCTATAAATTAATTAATACAAAGTTATTTGTTAATAGCAATTAGTTAGAAGTAAGCGGTTAAAGGACTTTTGAATCGCGTATAGCAGGACCTATCAAAGTCAGTCATTGTCTATACGTGCCACCGCAGAGTATTATTTTTTAAGGTGAGCGATGTCCGAGTCTACTTTCCATTATTACAGTCAACATGCCCAAGAATTTGCAGATGCTACTCTGAATGTAGATATGCAGCCACTGTACACGCCTTTTTTACAAGCACTGCAAGATAAACCCAATTCGCAGCTGCATATTCTCGATGCAGGATGTGGCAGTGGACGTGATGCATTGGCATTCAAAAAGCAAGGTTTTCAGGTAAGCGCGATGGATGCTTGTCCTGAGTTCGTCGAAATTGCTTCCAACCTGCTAAACCAACCAGTGCAGCACGCACGCTTTGAATCATTCGATCACGTCGCAGAGTTCGATGGTATTTGGGCGTGTGCCAGTTTATTGCATGTTGAACATCGCCACTTATCAAGCGTTATGCAAAATCTAGAACAAGCACTCAAGCCTAAAGGGGTCATGTATGCCTCATTTAAACATGGGCAAGGTGAACGAATGCACGGCGAGCGGCACTTTTCAGATCTCGATGAAAAAGGTCTCGGGCAGTTACTTGAGGGGTTACCCTCACTGGATGCCATTAAAGTATGGGTGACAGAAGATAGGCGGCCCGGGCGAGAGAACGAACTTTGGTTAAATTGTTTACTTAGGAAGGATTAATTAAGTGAATAGTTTTAACCAAGGAAGAGCACATCAACTAAACACCCAAAAACAACTCTATACCGGAGGAGATGACCCGCTCCTTCCTGCGCTGCTGCAAGCCATCGAGCACGCTGATGAAATAGAGATTTCCGTCTCTTTTATTCAGCGTTCAGGGCTTAATTTACTGTTTGATGCCCTGTATACCGCGTTAAATAATGACACCAGCCTAAAACTACTTACCTCTGATTATTTAGGGTATACCTGTCCGCAGGCACTAAAAGCGCTTATATCTCTACAAAGTTTGGGTGCTGAGCTCAGGGTATTTGAGACTAAACCTCAAGATAGCTTTCATATGAAGTCATATATTTTCACCAAAACACAGGGTGAAAACGGTCAGGTATATGAGGGCAGCGCGTTTGTTGGCTCGAATAATATTAGTAAAGTGGCACTGACAAGCGGACTCGAATGGGCTTTTCGGCATGACTATTTTCCTGTGTCACCAAGCACTAACGATGATGCTTTTTTTGAATTTAAACGGGCGTTTGAGGCAGTATTCAACCATCCACAAGTGACTAACCTAACTGATCAGTGGATTGACGCGTATCAACAGCGCAGAGTTAAACCTGAGTTTCGCGCTGTGAGTGCAGATACCAATGAAGAGCCACCTGAGGTGTTCCCTCCAAGGCCAGAGCAGGAAGCTGCATTGAAAAAGCTCACCCAAACCAGAGCCAATGGCTATAAACGGGGCCTTGTGGTACTGGCAACAGGCATGGGAAAAACCTGGCTCGCGGCACTGGATGTACAGCAGGTAAAGGCTAAGAAAATCTTGTTTGTTGCACATCGTGACGAGATCCTCACACAAGCGGCTAAAACCTTTACCCATCTACTTGGCTGCACAGTTGGTTTTTACAACGCAAAGTCTAAAAACATCGAGTCAAATTGCTTGTTTGCATCAGTACAAACACTTGGTAAAACCAGTAATTTAGCTAATTTCTCTGCGGCGCACTTTGATTACATCATCATTGATGAATTTCATCATGCGAGCAGTAAAATGTATCGCAATGTTTTGTCGTATTTTACCCCGCAGTTTTTGCTGGGCTTAACCGCGACGCCAGAGCGCACCGACCAAGCGGATATTTTGGGCTTGTGTGACAATAACCTCGTGTATGAGCGTAACATGGTGCAAGGCATCGATGCGAAAACGCTTGCGCCATTCCATTACTACGGTATTTGGGATGAAAGCGTAGACTACACCGCCATACCATGGCGAAATGGCAAGTTTGACCCAAAGAGCTTAGATAATCACTTTGCCACAGAGCAAAGAGCCAAGCATGCACTACAGCACTACAACAAGCTTGCACAAACGCGCACGCTGGCGTTTTGTATTTCCAGAGTGCATGCGGATCATATGGCTGAGTACTTTAATCAGGCGGGGAACCGTGCAGCGTCCGTACACGGTGACTCAAAAGTAAAACGCTGTGAAGCGCTCGCTCAGTTGGAATCTGGCAAGCTACAGGTCATATTCAGTGTCGATTTATTCAACGAAGGCACTGATATTCCAAGCATAGATACCGTGATGATGCTCAGGCCCAGCGAGTCTAAAATTTTGTTTTTGCAGCAGCTTGGCAGAGGGCTGAGAACGCATAAGGATAAAACCCATTTAGTGGTGATGGATTTTATTGGTAATCACCACAGCTTTTTAAACAAACCCTATGCTTTGCTTGGCGCACATTCACCCAAGGAATTGGCGACAAAACTAAAGCACAACGCGCAGAACAGCACATTACCCGATGGCTGTTTTATTAATTACGATTTGGCCATTACGGACTTTTGGCAAAAACTTGCTAAAGCGCAGCGCACCAATGCACTTGAAGACTATCAAAACCTAGCCGAACTACTCGGTCATGGCCCCAGTGCCAGTGAGTTTTTCCATGAATATGGCGATATTAAAAAAGCCAAACAGCAGGGCAGTTGGTTTGAGCTGGTAGCAAACGCAGGACTCAGCAAAAACATCACCTCACATTGGCTTGCACCTTTCCAAGCATTCTTACATAAAGGCGTTGAGCAAACACCCATGACCAAATGCTTTAAAGCTATTTTGCTGGAAGCGTTTGTTGCATTGGACGGGGTTTCAAATCCCACCAGCTTAAAGGCTTTGGCCGATAAAAGTTATGATGTGCTGATGCGCTACCCACAGCTGCGTGCTTTAGACATTGCAAAAAAAGATCAAAGTAAAACCAAAGGCAGTGCAGCTTGGTTTAAGTATTGGTTAATCAATCCGATAAATGCGTTTACCGACATTGTAAAACCAGTGCACAAGCGCAAAGATCATCATTGGTTTGTGGTTGAACAACCTGCAAATACACCCATTGAGGATGCGTTGTTTAAGCTCAATATCGAGGTTAATGAGCAAGATGTAGCACAGCTTTATGACTGCATACTTGAGCTAAGCCAATATCGACTAGCTCATTATCTCAAAAGCAAAAGTGAGAAGTTAGCCGCCATTGAACAGCAGCAAGCTAACAGCACCAGTCATCAAGAGGTTGAGGGTAAAAACGACAGCTCAATAGGCGCTGAATTAACCTCAGTGGAAAGTGCCCCTCCTCATGATAATTCAGCGGATGAAGCCGATATTGTTCAGCTGCCATATTTCCCAAATTTAAAAATCGCGTGCGGTCATTTTAAAACGGGCGACACCAGTGATATGACAACCCTGCCAGCCCCTGAAGGCTGCGGTAAAGTCGACCCTCAAAAACACTTTTTGGCGCACGCCAGCGGCAATTCCATGAACGGCGGAAAGCACCCGATTTTAGACGGAGATCTACTCCTACTTGAGCGCATCACACCCGATAACGCAGGCTCGATCACCAATACCACCATCGCCATAGAGCGCTTTGATAGCGCAGGCGATGAGCAATTTTTATTACGCGATGTACAAAAACAGATAAATGCGCAAGGTGAAATAACTTACCTACTTGTGGCAAGAAATCCAGAGTATGCAGTCATGGAAGCCAGTGATGAGTTTGTGACGTTTGCGCGGTTGAGAAAAAGTTAGAGGAGAAGTTATATGTTTGATAAAAACTTTGAATTTAAAGAAGAAGCAGGAGATTTAGTTTTTGGTTTGGTTGCCCCTGTAGGTATTGATCTTGATATTGTAATTTCCAAAATGACAACATATTTGACTCAATATCAGTTTGATGTTCATGTTGTCCATTTAAGTACAATTGCTAACACGTTCTTTAACAATAAATTAGATAATAACAGTCAACATTTACGTATTTCTATTGGCATGGAGCGCTGTTCAAAGCTCCGACAGGAGTATGAAAGGAATGATTTTTTTGCTTTATCAGCAATATCCGAAATTAGTAAAAATCGAAAAGGTAAGAGCAAAAATAAGATAGCTTATATTGTGAGGTCAATTAAGCACCCTGATGAAATTATCACTCTTAAAAAAGTATATGGACAAAGCTTCTATTTGACTGGAATTACTGCCAGTAAAGAAACTAGAAGAAAGCACCTTCAATCGGGTCTTGGAATAGATAACTTATCGATAGTTGATGAGTTGATCGAAAAGGATCATGCGGAAGAAAATAAGTATGGTCAAAATACTAGAGATGTCTTTCAAAATGCAGATGTCTTTATAGATTTGGATAATCAGTCATGGGACGACTCGATCGGCCGTTTTACAGACTTGGTATTTGGAAACCCTTTAATTACTCCAACTCCTTTCGAACATTCGATGTTTTTAGCGTACATGGCTTCCGTTAGGTCTGGAGACCTATCTCGCCAAGTCGGTGCAGTCATTACAAGTAAAGAGTTTGATATATTGTCTCTTGGAGCGAATGATGTTCCTAAGTATGGCGGAGGGCAGTATTGGCCAAAAAGTGACGATTGGGATGATGATCGAGACATCGTCAGAAAAATTGACCCAAATGAAGAGCGGCGGAATGAGATTGTTTTAAATGTCATGGCTGCTCTGGAGAGCGAGGCGTTAGACGAATCGAAAGAAGATAAGCTGGAAAGAGGTAAAAGGTTGCTAAAGGATACTGGCCTGCTAGACCTAACAGAGTATGGTCGAGTTGTACATGCAGAGATGGAGGCTCTGCTTTGCGCTGCCAGAAACGGTGTTGGTATATCTAAAAGTTTATTGTTTACTACTACATTTCCTTGCCATAACTGCGCAAAACATATAGTTGCCGCAGGTGTTGATACTGTTAAATTTATTGAGCCTTACCCTAAAAGCTATGCGACAAAATTACACAGTGATTCTATATCTGTTGAGTCAAAAGACAATGGCTTGAAAAAAGTTAAATTTGAACCTTTTGTTGGTGTCGGACCAAGAAGGTATTTAGACTTATTTTCGATGTCTCTTGGAAGCGGTGAAAAGTCGAAACGTAAGTTAAAAGGATGCACAATCCAATGGAGTCGCTCTGGAAAATCTCCAAGAACATATAAATCTCAAGTCGCGATTGAGTTAGCAGAAAGCAAGTATGCGGAATATTACAGAACTTATATTGTTAGTAAGAAAAAAGATCACTCGAAAGATCCCTTGTGTGAGAAGTGTGGCTCAATAATGGTAAAAAGAGTTGCATCAAGAGGAAAGCAAAGAGGTCGACAGTTTTGGGGGTGTTCCACATATCCAAAATGCAATAGCACAGTTTCCATCAACTAGGAGGTTAAATTGAAAGCAGGAGAACTAGTCAAAATATGCTACGAAGGTGATACGGGTGACAACCATATAAGAACCTTGATGTTTGAAGATACTCTTTATGTTTCTTTGCAAGACATACTGATAACTTTAAATCGGGAAAATCGTAAAATCGATGAACATTTTACGGTAAAGAGCATGGCGGGAATTCTTAAAAAACAAATGAGAGTTCTCGAAAAAGATGAATTTATTTTGCGCCCAAAAATCTATCCAACTTTTGAAGGCGAAAATGAAATTTTTGTAACGGAACCTGGTTTATATAGAGTTTTGTCAGGCGATGTCAGTAAGGCTGGTAAAAAGTTTCAAAAGTGGTTGTTTCATAAAGTGATTCCTTCATTGTCAAGCCATGGCTGTTACCCGCCTCCAGAAAGTAGTAAAGGTTCTTCATTAGCTCAGATGGCAGAGTTACTGGCTCAGAATTCACGAGTGCTAGCAGACACAATAAATAGGCAAGAAGAGCTAGAATCTCAAGTTATAGAAGTCAAAAGTAAAGTTGATGGGGTGTGTGAAAAACTTGAAAAGCTAGAAAATAAAGAACCTCATTGTTCATATACCTCAGTCAGTGAAAGGTTAAAGCAGCTAGATATTTTCTTTGACGATGAGAAAATCTTGGAAGCTGTAGCGTGGTGTGAAAACTTAAACTTTAGGCAGCCAAAGCCCAAGTTACCATGTCCAAATGGAACAAGAATAGGTGCATTATTTGAAATTGGAGTAGTAGATAAAGCAATCTCATATATTAAAGGTGCGTAATACTAATGCTTATAAGGAGAGCAAATGCCTATAGTTAGAAAAAACCATCTGCAAAGCTATGTCGAGCAATTAGATGAGCGATTTAGAGTATTAAAACTTCAAGTGATGGGCGTTACACCTAACCCAAATGTGTATCACCAATATCATAATGACCCTTTTCAATATGAGGAAGAATTTACAGAAGTAAATGAATTAAAAGTCAAACTAGCGATAAGTGACTTTGAAGGTATATTGAGAGAGCTCAAGCAGATTAAAAAGTTACAGGCTCCAAAAAGTAAAGGGAGTATGTAATTCACCCAACCGCCAGCTTCCCAGCCTCATGCCATAACTCACTTGGCATGGGGTGAAGCAAGTCCCACGTAATGTCCATTGGCTGACTGCCTGTATGCGTCACATATTGCACCTCACCGAAATTGACGAAGCCCATGGTGCGACCATTTTCGTCTTTGTTTTGCTCTCGCATAAATAAGTAGATGCGTTTGCCAGTTTTTTGCTGGGTAATATAGCTCAAGCCTTTACCTCGCTCCGGCCTTGCGCTGTTTTGTGACTGCCAATGAAAGCGGGTGGGGCTGATGGCAAAGTCTTTATATAGTGTGGTTGGGGAATAGGTTTTCTCGCATTTAGTGAGGGTCACAAATAACAGCTCGATATTGTGGCTTTTAAGCTCTAACACGCCTTCACGTGCTGGTGACTTTTTCTCAAAGGTGCTTGCGCCAATCGCCGCGAGTATCTGCTCACGAGAATATCTGCTATGTAATTGTAAAGCGGTATTGGGTAAGCCCGACAGTGATTGCTCTTGGTGATGAATACGGTCTATTAAGATGTTGAGCACGTCGCTGAGCTCAGCTTGTAGTTGCTTATTGGCAAGTGCTTTTAAGCTGGTGGTAATGTCTTGGTGTCCTGTTTGCTTACCTGATTTTTCCCAAAAGTTGTAGTGTGTCATTAAAGCAAATACAGTGCTATTGGGGATGTTTTTAAGTTCAGTAAAATCAAAGTCATGGTTACATAAAGACTGTAAAAACTGCAGGTAACTGAGTGAGTTGCATGTAATTAACTGGGTATTGATAGCGCGGTAGTAGGCTTGTATTTGAGCTTGCTCAAGCTCCGTCATTGAGTCACTTTGACTGGTTAGCCAATGCCACCCCCCCAGTTTACCTTGAGAGAGCTTATATACATCTTCTAAAGTCACACTTGGGTTAACTTGTAAGAAGTTAGCGAGTGTGAGCGGTAAGTTGGTGTCTTGATGATAGCGGTTGAGCAGTGCTTGTAGTCGACGCTTGTTGTTTATGGCACCTTTAATATTTTTAAGAATGATGTCTTTACTTTGCTTTTGTAATTCAATGCGACAACCTAAAGGCAGATGTGCAAACCCGCTTTCAATCTCTTGGCTGATTGAGGTATTGGTTTTACCGACCAGCGCTCTAAACTTGCTGGCAAAGTCATATTCAGGTCGTGCATTACCCACAAAGTCCAAAACGGTACAGCATTCTTTGTCTTGGGTTAAGCGTAGGCCACGGCCTAGCTGTTGCAAAAACAAAGTTAAGCTTTCTGTTGGACGTAAAAATAGTAGGGTGTCGACTTCTGGAATATCCACACCCTCGTTAAAAATATCCACCACACATAGTATTTGAATATCGCCTTGTCTGAGGGCTTGCTGTTTATCGTGTCTTTCAGTGGCATTGTCACTGGTTAGTACATCACTGCTAATGCCTTTTAAGTTAAATTGCTCGGCCATAAATATGGCATGTTGCTTACTAACACAAAATGCCAATGCCTTGATGACGTGCACATTCGCGACGATATCCGCTAGGCTTTGCATGATTTTTAAGGCTCGATGGTTGTTTTGCGTGAATACGTGTGTAAGCGCACCAATATCGTAGCGGCCACGTTGCCAAGAAACACGGCTGAGGTCTGTATCATCATCAATGGCAAAGTATTGAAATGGGATCAAATAGCGATTATTGATGGCTTCAGGTAATCGTAGTTCTGCCGCTATGACATCATCAAAATCACTTAGAATGTTGCCACCGTCTTGCCTTTCGGGCGTAGCAGTTAAACCGAGTAAGATGCTGGGTGCAAAATGATTGATCACACCTCGGTAGCTGTTTGCTGCGATATGATGTACTTCATCAATGACAATGTAATCATAAAAATTGGCGGTGAGGTTAAGTGACTCTAATTGATTATTGAGCGTTTGGATTGACGCAAACAGGTGATTAAAGCTACTTGGCTTGTGTTGTCCGACCCATAGCTCACCAAATTGGTTGTTTTTGAGCACAGCACGATATGCTGAGCGCGCTTGTTTTAGTATCTCTTCTCGATGGGCAACAAAGAGTAATTTAGCTTGTGGTTTCTGCTTTAAAAATCGCGCAAAGTCAAACGCTGAGATCAAGGTTTTACCAGTGCCTGTAGCTGCAACGACTAGGTTTTTATATCGACCGTGTACACTTCGCTCAGCACAGAGCTTATCAAGCATGGCTTTTTGATGCGATTTTGGCTGAATATCTAAATAAAAGTGTGAGGCATCAGCTTGCTGACTCTTTGCGACATTAAGCGCTTGCGTTAATTTATTTTGGCAAGGCGCTTTACCTGTGTAGCGTTCAAATTCATCAGACTCCCAATAAGTTTCAAAGGTGCTCAGTGCTTTTTGAATAATATGCGGGATCTCTTGATTAGTGACTTTTAAGTTCCACTCTAATCCATTAGATAATGCGGCTTTTGATAAGTTGGAGGAGCCAATATAGCCGGTGTGAAAACCGTTATCTCGCAAAAACAGATAGGATTTGGCATGTAGGCGTTGGCTATCATTGTTGTAGCTGATTTTTACTTGGGTGTTTGGCAAGCTGGCTAAAAAGTCGATGGCTCGTTGCTCTGTCGCGCCCATGTAAGAAGTGGTGATTACCTTTAATTGTTTACCACTCTCAACATAGCGCTTTAGTTCTTCTTTAAAAATACGTAGGCCTGTCCAGCGTATAAATGACACCAACCAGTAAATGGTGTCGCTGGATAAGATCTCTCTTTTGATTTCGCTCTCAAGAGAAATACCTGCGTTTGCACCAGAAAATAACTCGCTTTGGCTCAGTCCCGTTTGTGGAAATATGTCTTTGCTATAACTTGGTAGGTCGCTAGAGATTGGGTTTTGCTTATCAAATAGGGCGGTGAGGATGCGACCTTGTGAATCAATAAGGTTTTCGTTGATCAATTGATCATCTCTGATGTGATCTTTTAACCAAAACACCAGTTTGTTGGCCAGTTCAATTTGCTTGGTGATGCGGTTGTCATCACTATTTGGGATAGCATCAATGGCATGGGCAACCAGTTTTGAGAGAAAGCGTGATAGCCACACAGAGGCTTCGCTTGATTCAAGCTGACGTTCACCAATATAAAACTGTTCGCGGTTTAAGTTTTGCTCTACCACTTGGGTAATAAGCTGCTCATAAATGCCAATTTGCTGCACGGCCAAATCCTGTTGTTTTTATTCTAACTAATTGATAGCGCTATTATCTTACCGTTTTTTGATGTGTTGGACCAGGAGAGTGTTTGTGCGAGTACTTTTTCGCTTGTCGCTTAGATGAGGTTAATGCGGTGCACTTTTATACCCTCGTCGTTGCGGGCTTGCCCCGCAATCCATGTTTGAGGGGGCTATGGGCCCTGAAGCGAGTTCAGGGTGACGGGATTGGGGATTGTGTTGTTGGTTTTAGGGAATGGCTGCATGTTTAGTTGTGTTTAGAGAGTTTAAAGAGTCGGCGCTTTACTTAACCTCGTCGTTGCGGGCTTGTCCCGCAATCCATGTTTGAGGGAGTTATGGACCCTGAAGCGAGTTCAGGGTGACGGGAGTGGGGATAGTGTTGTTGGCTATAACATGTTGCACTTTCTTACCCTTGTCATTGCGGGCTTGCCCCGCAATCCATATTTGAGGGGGATATGGGCCCTGAAGCGAGTTCAGGGTGACTGGGTTGGGGATCGTGTTGTTGGTTTTAATAGGTTGCACTTTCTTACCCTCGTCGTTGCGGGCTTGTCCCGCAATCCATGTTTGAGGGGGTTATGGACCCTGAAGCGAGTTCAGGGTGACGGGACTGGGGATCGTGTTGTTGGTTTTAATAGGTTGCACTTTCTTACCCTCGTCGTTGCGGGCTTGCCCCGCAATCCATGTTTGAGGGGGTTATGGGCCCTGAAGCGAGTTCAGGGTGACGGGATTGGGGATCGTGTTGTTGGTTTTAATAGGTTGCACTTTCTTACCCTCGTCGTTGCGGGCTTGCCTCGCAATCCATGTTTAAGAGGGGATTGGGCCCTGAAGCGAGTTCAGGGTGACTGGGTTGGGGATCGTGTTGTTGGTTTTAGTGAGTATAAAGGGAAATACAGTCGATTATATTTTGTGATAAAGGTCTTGCCACTTAGGGTTAAACGATTCTATTAATTGGATTTTCCATGCTCTTTTCCAATTTTTAAGTTGCTTTTCGCGTGCGATGGCTGTTGTGATTGAGTCGTAGCATTCAAAATAAACTAAATGATGCACATTGTATTGGCTCGTAAAGCTTTTGGTTAAATTATTTTTATGCTGATATACACGCGTTTTTAAATCCTTTGTCACTCCAATATAAATGGTTCCATATGGTTTCGATGCAAGTATGTAAACACTTGGTTGCATATTTCACTCCTTGAAAATGTTGAGCATACTTGTTTGTGTGTATAAATTTCTTTCTATTTGAATGAGAAATTGGCTCTGAAGTAAGTTTAGGGTGACGCAGCTTGGTTTAGTGTTGTGGGATTGGTGCTGATAACTTGGCTGTAGTCTAGGGGAGGTAAATAGGTTGCACGTTCTTTTTATCGTCATTGCGGCTTGCCACTCAATCCATATTTGAGGTTGGTATGGGTCCTGAATCAAGTTCAGGATGACGGGGTTGGGTTTGGTGTTGTGGGTTTTCGTGACTTACTGCTTGCTTGGTTGTTTGTACATAGAGATTCTAAAGAATCAGCGCTTTACTTACCCTTGTCATTGCGGGCTTGCCCCGCAATCCGTATTTGAGGGGCTTATGGGCCCTGAAGCGAGTTCAGGGTGACGGGGTTAGTGGGAGCGTTGTTGGTTTTAGTAAATTGCTGCGTGTTTAGTTGTGCTTAGAGAGTTTAAGGAATCAGCGCTTTACTTACCCTTGTCACTGCGGGCTTGCCCCGCAATCCATATTTGAAGTTGGTATGGGCCCAGAATCAACTTCAGGATGACGTAGTTTGGTTAAAGGCTATGGGCTTATCAGTGCTCCATATTCAAAACAGTAAAGCCCGCATTAATATGCAGGCTTTACCATCTTAAATGCCTAAATAGTTACAATTAGCCTAAAAAATTATAGGTGTTGTTTTAAGAAATCTAGGTAAGCTTGAGATGCTTCAATGCGGTTTTCCTTTTTAGTAAAACCGTGGCCTTCATCTTCAAATAAAACGTATTCTACAGGCACATTGTTGCTGCGAACAGCTTCTACTAACTCGTCACTTTCTACTTGTAGTACGCGAGGGTCATTCGCACCTTGTACGACTAGCAGCGGTTTAGTGATGTTTTTAGCATGGAAAAGAGGCGAGATGCGGTGCAGTCTTTCACTGTCAACGGCCGGGTCACCAAGCTCTTCGTACAATGCTTTTCTGAAAGATTCCCACCAAGGTGGTATAGACTCCAGCGTTCTTACCCAGTTAGTCACACCAAAAATGTTGATCCCAACTTTAAACTCCTCGGGTTCAAACGCCAGTGCTGCGGCCGTCATGTATCCGCCGTAGCTACCACCCATGATGCCAATACGCTCGGGGTCAACCCAATCCAACTCTTGTAAATATTTCTTACCCCAAACGATGTCTTGTAGGTCATCTTCACCATGACGTTTATCATCTAGATGGAAGAAGGTTTTACCATATCCCGAACTGCCTCGGTTATTGACAGCAAACACGGCATAACCTTGGTTTACTAAATGTTGTGTCCGAGCACTATAACCTGTTCTGCTTTGTCCCCCAGGGCCACCATGAACAAAAATCATGGCGGGGACTTTATTTGTAGCGCTGGCTAATTTGGGCTTATAAAGCACGCCCGGTACTTCAAGTCCATCAAAGCTGTTAAACCTCGCAATGGTACTTTCGACTAGGTGTTCTGGATTAATTTTATCACTGAGTGTTGAGGTAAGCTGTTTTACCGAATAGCTGCCGACTTCCCAAACAAATAAGTTGTTAGGCGACGTATCAGAGTTTAAGTGAAAAGACATGAGTTTTTCATCGGCGGAGAAGTCAACAGCCTTAATGCTGCCGGCAGGTAGCTTGGGAAGCTTTATATCTTTACCTGTTTTTAAATCTGTCACAGTTACTTTCATACTTGAGTCTTCATTCACACCCACAACACGATATCTATCTGAGTCAGAAAAATATAAAAACCTGATATCCCAATTTTTTTCAATATAGGGAGTATGCTTTTGTGTGGCTATTTCGTAGCGCCATTTTTGATAAAACTCGCCATGAGCATCGGTGCCGTAATAAAGGTATTTATCATCTTTTGAGAAAGCAGCGGCTGCAAACTGAGCTTCGTGAGACACATTTGATACCTCTACTAACGGCGCGCTAGGCTTTTTCAAGTCGAGTAAAAATAGATCTGTATCTTTATTCCCCTGATTTTTAGATAAAGCAATGAAGCGAGATGTCTTACTCAACCTTTGTACTTCTAAGTTTTGATCGTTTTTGTATATAAGCTTGCTTTCATATGTTTTGGCATCGAAACTATAGAGGTCCATAAACCGCTCATCACGCTTATTGCTGAGGACATAAAAGTGGTTGCCGTCTTGAGAAAAACCAACAAATCTCGCTCTGACTTTTTCGCCTGGAGTTAAATCTTTAACTTGGCCATCTTCATTTCTAACGAATAAGTGAAACCGCTCATTACCCTGATTATCACGAGTAAATAAAATACGATTATCATTAGGGAAGTATCTATGTGGATATGTTGTCTCTGAAGACTGAGTTAACTGGGTCTTTTCACCAGACTTAACATCAATTTCATATAGGTTTAATACTCCTGATTCGTCTGAGCTGATAAGAATTTTCTGAGCATCTGCCCTGAAAGCACTCCCCATGATTCGGGTGGTGTCAAAAAAAGTTTCTGCCGAATAGGTCTTAAAGTTTGCGACTGATGGTGTGGTGACTTGTGTAGTTGTTTGTTGGCCTGTTAGGTTGCATGCAGTTAAACCAGCAACTAACGCGCATGCGATGAGTGATCTTTTAAGCATAATTTTCCTTATTTTAATTCTTTTAACGTGCTCAATCTTGAGTAGTGGTATTTATATAACACGTCTTTTTGTTGAAATACGACAAAATGCTTTAAATACCTGTAAAAATATTAAAAAAATAATTAGCAACCTCTAAATATAGATTGAATAGTACAGCGTGTATCCCGGTCTGAAGCTATTTGGGCTTCGCTGTCTATTTAGAGCAGTGAAGCGACGTGTGCATAAATGAGCAAGCTAATGCTATGGAAATTTGAAATTACAAGTTTGAATAACTATTTTTAGTTAAACAATACATATATTTATGTAACCCGTATGGAGCTAATATGATTCTGATAGTGCGTTTTCTTCTGTCTGTGCTCATTGTGATTGGCGTGTTTATTGTGTCGGCAACAGTTGCAGGGTTTGTAGCAGAACTTTTGGGTCTATGGAAAAAGCCAATAATTGGGGCCATAGCTGCAGCCAATGTTGTGCTTACGGGTTATGTCACTGCGCCTCAATATAAATTGATATGTGCAACTATTTGGCTAGCTGTTGGTTCTGTAGCTGCGTGGGTTTTATCTAATATGTTCATGTATGCTGAAGATGCAGCGACGCAGATTCCGTTATTAATCACTTATGCAAGCGGTGTGTTTACCTTAGTGGTATGCCGAGTTTGGCATAAAAGAAAAGAACAGCAAGTACTGATGAAATAAGTGCTTACAGTTAGTTATGTTTTACAGCTTCGAGTCTGTTATATTTTATAGAGGTTTGTATATTTTCCCTGTTACTTACTCAAGTTTGATCAATGATTTTTTTGATGCGTAACACGTACCGCAATCTTATTTTAATATAACTTTATCAAGTAATTTCCTTCGCTTTAAATTGCTAATTCGTATTCTAATTATAAGTATTATGAAAATGCAATCAGCTCATTAAATCAGGATGCTGCTTTGAACGGATATATAGAAACAAGGTTTAAAAGGAAAGCTGAATTAGTGATGAGGCTTGATTCTAATTTAAAAGGCCAAGCGCGAACCACTTAGCCTAAATACATAGTCTTATAACTATACTATGATAGGGCAAGTATTACATGAAGTACCCTCGATGGAAGTTCGTTGGTAAGTACCACCCGCTACTTGAGGTGTTGCTTCTGCAGGTAATGCTGCCTTGTTTTGTGATAGTTGTTTTAGCGGCTTTTTGTTTAACTTAACTTTCATTATTAACTCCTTTATTTATATTTCTTATTCAAGCTCCATGAAAATAGCAAAAGTTAACAAGATGTACAACAGGTTAATTCCTAGGTTGTTAAAAGTTTTTAAAAGCGACCTTTGGATTACATCTAGCCTGTTTCTTTGCTGTTACCCCCACTCATGTCAAATGCCACTCATTGGGTTGGTTTTTCTTTTGAATATAGCGTTACTTTTACCTTTATTACTATGCAAAGTTAAGAGATAAGATTGTATCCATGGCATTGATAAATTAATTAACTTAATGTCGGGTGAGTATGTAGGCGAAAATTTAAAGGAGTGAAACACTTGATGAATAGATGAGGAGTAGTTTGAAATTCAGTGCTGTTTATTCAGGACTAAATGAGATATGGCTATGAAGGCTTACATAGATAATAATATAGAAGGTTTAAAAGGAAAGCTGAGTAAGTGAAAAGGCTTTACTTTATTTTAAAGGCTAAGTATGAACTACCTAGCCTTAACCTATAGCTTTATAACTATACTATGATAGGGCAAGTGTCACACGAAGTATTCCAAAAAGTAAGGTAAGTACCACCTGCTACTTGAGGTGTTGCATCTGCCGGTAATGCAGCCTTGTTTTTTGATAGTTGTTTTAGTGGTTTTTTGTTTAACTTAACTTTCATTTTTAATTCCTTTATTAATGTTTTTATTGTAGTTAGGTGAAAATAGTAAAGCTTAAAAAATGAAAAGGCTTTACGCTTATTTTCAAGGCCAAGTATGAATGACTTAACCTTAATTTATAGCCCTATAACTATACTATGATAGGGCAAGTTTCACATGAATTACCAAAATGAGATTCAGAAGTACCACCAGCTACCTGAGGGGTTGCTTCTGCTGGTAATTCAGTCTTGTTTTTTGATAGTTGTTTTAGCGGCTTTTTGTTTAACTTAACTTTCATTTTTAACTCCTTTATTAATGTTTTTATTGTAGCCTTGTGAAAATAACAAAGGTTAACAAAATATTCAATAGGTTAATTTTTTGTTCTTTTAAGGTGTGAAAGGGTAACTTTTAGATTATAGCTACCCTGTTCAACTGTTGAAGCCCATTTATATAAAACACCATCCAGTGGACATAATTGTCTTTTGAACAGAGAGTTATTTTTATATTTCTGATAATGCCAAGTTCAATAATAAGGTTGGCCATTGGCTTTGATGGTTTAAATCACTTAATATTGAGTGTGCATGTAAGCATAAAATCTAAAGGAATGAAAAATACGATGAGTACATGGAAGGGCGTTATTTTGAAGGCCTGTGCTGTCTTTTTGCCTGTACTGTTATATTTATTTTTCGATGGTCGTCAATTTTGGCTCATCGACTCCCTTTCAAGCGCTGCACAAGATACTGCGGCGGATGGTGCTTTGCAAACAACAAGCTCTGTGCAAATACAATCAGCTAATCCTAAACCAGACATTACACGGCATAGCCCTGTGGCACATTTAGATAATTTAAGGCGCTTTGGTTCTTGTCAAACTGATATCGGACGCGTTGTCACTTACCGGCAAGAAAATGGGATTTATACTTGGATTGACAGTAAAGGTGTTAGGAATTATTCCGATAAAAAGCCAAACCAAGATGCGGCTATCTACCAACCCCGCAGTGGCCGTGCACTTGATTATTTTGAGTTACACATTTCAGGTGAAGTAATATCAAATCAATTTAGAAGTAAGCTTAGGACTAAACTCAAGTCAGTATTTAGGGGTTACACTGCTATTTTGGGTTTAAGTGCAATGCGTAAAGTAAAACTGAAAATTATTGTGTTGCCCTCAAGGGGGGCCTATGAACGCGCTGTGAAAAGCTTTGGGGGAGACCCTACTGGAAATGTCGGGGTTTATTTTGGCATCAGAAATACCGCTCTAATAGAGCAACGGTCATATGACGCAACCATGCGTACGGCTGTCCATGAGGCAGTTCATGCAATTAATCATGCCGTTATGGGCTTTTCACCGCGTTGGTTGAATGAAGGGTTGGCGGAGTATTTTGAGTTTATAGATGTGTCAATGCAGGTTGGTATAGTTTCATCTTCTGAGCATATTTCTCGCAATGGATTATTGCAAGGGCAAATCATGAGTCCGCTTCAATTGATAGAGGCAGAAGCGAAATGGCGTTCATTTAAGCCAGATACTTTATATAGGAGTAGCTGGGCATTTGTGCATTTTTTAATGTCTTCAGATACTGGGAAAATGAGTTTAAAACAGCTGATGTTGCAAGAGCAGTCAGAGCCTTGTGAAATACTTGATAGCACTCAAGTTCGTTCAATATTTAACAATTATTACCCAGCACTGAATCACACATTTTCTTCATTTATTAACCG
The DNA here is from genome assembly GCF_030125375.1 of Pseudoalteromonas umbrosa. Taxonomy (GTDB): domain Bacteria; phylum Pseudomonadota; class Gammaproteobacteria; order Enterobacterales; family Alteromonadaceae; genus Pseudoalteromonas; species Pseudoalteromonas umbrosa. The sequence goes on from NZ_JASJUU010000003.1 coordinate 250,732, forward strand.
CGATATCAAGCCTCATCGGCTTTGATGGTAGAAGTCGAAAAAGTGGATTAAAAAATTTTACTTGTGTTAAAAAGGTCAAAGGCTTTTAAATCTTGATTTGTGTTAAAAGCCTTTCGCTTAGATAGGTTATGGGTTAGTTGCTGGCGTACTTTAAAGCAAACTTAAAATATCTCTGGCACGTTTCCTTCCAAGGCAGCTTGTGACTGGTTGCTTTGAAAATGAGTATGAGCTGACTTCTAATTGCTCACTTTGATGTAGTTGACCTTTATCATGCACTTGTACTCGACAGGTCGTTTTGTTTTGCTCTTCTGAATAAATGAGCTCTACTCTTTCTGCTTTTATAATTAAGTTTTTATATGGGTAACCTGCATCCGTAAATATCCTATCTACTTCTAGCTGTTCAGCACTTGATGAAAAAGCTACCAATAAAAATGCCAGTATAATTGCGTATTTCACGATAAAGACTCCCTTTGTCTCTGATTTTCGACTTAAGTATTAAGTGCATTCATAAAACTGACAAATGAGAAATTGTGAACCATAGTTAAGCTTTTCTTAAGTATAAAAGACGATGAAAGCACCACCACTGAAAGGTCTTTGGTATTTTAAAACAGCGGCTCAATTAGGTAGTTTTAAACAGGCCGCAGAAGCTTTATTTGTGACACAAGCAGCTGTTAGTCAGCAGATCAGAATTTTAGAGCAGCAGCTGGGTTGCACATTATTTGAAAGGCAAACACGGCGTGTTTTATTAACGCAACAAGGGCAAGACTTGCTACCATTTTTACATAAAGGTTTTGGCCAGATAGAAGTAGGGTTATCGACTCTTAAATCTGATCCGAATCCTAATAACATTAATTTGTCTGTCTTACCTTCATTTGCAACTTGCTGGTTACTCCCGAGGCTGACAAGTTTCAATACTGCTTTGCCAGATTATCAATTACGAATTGATCCTACTGAACAACTTGCTGATTTTAAGCAAGAAGATATAGATATAGGGATCCGCTTTGGACTGGGTGAATACCCTGGATTAAAAAGTGAGTTGATAGCACAAGATGACCTGGTAATTGCTTATCGCCCTGGCGTGATTGACCAGAACCAACCCATCCGGCCGCAATTAGCTGAGCTAAATTTTATTTACGATGAAGGGCGTGATAATAAACTTGCGTGGCGTGAATTAAGTAAGCAGCTTGGCCTTGAAGGCCATACCTTGAGCAATTTAAAAATTGATAATGCAGCATTGGTTCAGCAAGCGACAGTTGCCGGTCAGGGCTTTTCTTTGCTGCGAAAACGTATGGTGGCACAATCTGTAGAAATGGGGCAGCTGGAAATCTATCCAGATTTTTCTTGGCCTTGTGAGTACAGCTACTATCTTGTTGCACCTGCTAATCACTTTGAATGGCCAAAACTACAAGCTTTTCGAGATTGGATTATTGCTGAACTCAATGGTATTGCACCTGCATGACTCTTATATCAGCTTTTTTAAACGGGGCCGAAGTGATATTACGTTGGTTTGATAGAGCCGGTTTTGGCTGTGTGTTGTTAGTTGAGGTTTAGATTGCCCTAACGAATTTGACTTTTTTCGCGTTAGTGCAGGCATTCTCTATGATTAATGTTTGGTGAAGGCTTGGGCTATGAGGCATGTTCAGTGTGAGTAGAGAGAGCTTTTAGTGTCATTGGAACGGAAATCGGATCACAATTCCTTGTGTATCAGGTAGTGAATAGGTGCTTGATTACAATTTAATACCAATTATATGAACTTTGTCTAAAATTATTGATAGTGACTGGATTTTTGCAGTCTCCGAGTAGACTCTTCAAAATCAGATTTTCTATGAAGCTTTTAACTATATTTGTTTTTCTCACGCTCTTATTTGGGTGTAAATCTTCACAAAATAGCAGCGATATCCACCTTTCACTTTTTTATCAGGATGAAATATCCACAGATGTAATCAGAGCACAAAGCTATCTTCTGCTGTCACAAGAAGCCTCAAGGTTAAAGGACTTTGAATTTGAGTTCGCATTATTACAGGAGCTGGCTGACTATCAATACGGCCCAGCTCAGTTAGCAATCGCAAAAAGCATTTTACAAGGGAGAGGCAAAGAATATGTTGCTGGAAGCGCCTTAGAGTGGGCAAATAAGGCCGTAGCAAGAGATTATTCACCTGCCATTTTATTTTTGGCCAAATGGTACCGCTTTGGTGGTCATGGTGTAAAAACGGACCTGAAAAAAGCCATGGACTTGTATGCTAAAGCTATTGAGCTAGGGGAGTTATCCGCAGCGACCGAGTTAGGATACATTTTTATTCGGCATTGGAGAGAAGAGAAAGGGTATGAAACAGCGCAGCAATTATTTGCTAGTGCAGCATATCAGGGAGATATTAAAGCGTTGTGTGGGTTAGGAGTTGTTTACCGAGAATCCGAACAACTTAAAGATTTAGAAAAAGCCGCTGAATATTTTCGGATAAGTTACCTGAGGGGCTACAAAGAGTGCGCCTTCGAACTTGGTTATCTATATCATCGAACGAAACTCGACGCAGAGTTAGCGGTGCAGTGGTATGGTATCGCTGCAAAGAATGGCTCTGCTGATGCGCTCAACAATCTGGGTATGATGTACAACAATGGGGATGGCGTTCTAGTTGATTATGGGCTTGCGCATTCTTATTTTGAGCAAGCTATTAAGTCGGGCAGTAGATTAAGCTTTGGCAATTTAGGTAGCTTGTATGAATCGGGAAAAGGTGTAAAGCAGGATTATATTAAAGCGATATCTTTGTATCAACAAGGTGTAAAGCATGAGGATCCTCAGTCCATGCATAATCTAGGCACTTTGTATAGCTCGGGGGTTGGTGTTAAAAAAGACAGAGTTCTTGCTCTAACTTTGTTTGAGAAAGCTGCGAATTTAGGAAATCAATTTTCTGCTTTTAATGTAGCGAATGCTTATTTTTATGGTGATTTAAAAGCGCAGAACAACGAGTTGGCATTTAAGTTTTATTTAATATCTGCACGTGCAGGCTTTGCGCCTAGCTTTTGTTATGCCGCAGAAGTTGCGCTTAATGAAAGTTGGATTTTAGCGAAACCTTATTATTATGAGGGGGCAAAGCTTGGTCAACCTAGTTGTATTTCAAACCTAGTAAGCGGCATGCGCATCAATAAAGAGCAAGACCTGCCGATTGTCTCGATGCTGAAAAAGCTTGCCAATGAAGAAAATATGACTGCTTGTGAACAGTTGGGGGATATCTTTATAAATGGTGACTTTGGTCAGCCCCTGAGTTTTGAAAAAGCAAAACGGTATTATTTACAAGCGGGTGCACTTGGTCTTGGAGATGCATTTGCTAAATTGGGTTTTTTATATGAGCAAGGCGAGTTCGTTAAACAAAATTTTGAGATAGCAGCGTCATTTTATCGCAAAGCTGCAAACTTAGGTTCAGGGGAAGGTGAGAATAATCTAGCAACATTTCTCTTAAATGGAGTAGTGGTAAAAAAAGATATTAGCAGAGCAATACAGCTTTATAAGCAAGCCGTAAATGGTAACAATGTGGCTGCAATGGTAAACCTTGGAGACATATACTTCGCCCGAGGAACCAATGAATCTATTGAGGACGCGTGCCGACTATATAAAAAAGCAGTAGAACTTGGCACTGATAGAGCCACACTACAATACAGCCGCTGTATTATAGAGCTGCAAGGTGATGCTGAGGCTGCATTTGACTTACTTGAAGCGCGTCGAGGTCATGCTTGTAGGCAATGTGTAGTCAAGCAGGCTGAGATGATATTTACACAACAAGTACCTGATAAGACCTTTTTAGATGCGCTTACTTTGCTACAAGATGCTGCCAAGGCTGGTAATGCTATTGCGGCACTCGAAGTAGCTAGGTTGTATGAAAATGGCATAATTGAGCCTCCAAATATGCCGCTTGCATTCGATTGGTATAACACTGCGGTTATGTTAGGTGAAGTGAATGCACTAAATAAAATTGCTGAATTCTATTGGTTAGGTAAAGGCGTTGACAAAAGTGAGCACAAAGCCATTGAAGCAATCTCTTTGTTAGCTAAAGCGAAACAATTTAATGTCGCGTCATTTGTAGGTGAGCATTTTTACTTAGGCATAAATGTAGATAATGACTTTAGCAAGGCAAGGCATTATTTTATGCAGGCCGCGGAGCAAAATGATGACGTTGCGCTGAATGCTTTAGGGGTTATTTATCGAGATGGATTAGGTGTTGAAGCAAATACAGGCTTAGCCATTGGTTATTTTAAACGCTCTGCAAAGCTTGGCTTGGTAGATGCAATGTTTAATTTAGGTGCGTTAAACTTACAATTAAAGCATGAAAAGCGGGGACTTCTTTGGCTCCAGCGTGCCGCTGATAAGCAGTATGTGAAAAGCTATATGTTACTCGGTGATTATTACTCTAAGCGTGAGAGCAATATTGACTCTGTTCGCCAAGCTGTTAAATGGTTAAAACTGGCAGCAAATGAATCTGAACTTGATAGTATGTATAAGCTGGCTATTTTACTAAAAAAACAAAACAGTAATGTATATTCCGATGAGGCTAAAAAATGGTTAAGGGCTGCTGCATCTGGTGGTCACCAAGGTGCAGTCTCTGAGTTAAAAGCATTTGAAAGTAGTGGCAAGTAAGAGTGGCTCTGGCTTGGGAGGTTAAGGTAAAAGAGCAATTAAAATCTTTGCAGCGCTTTTACTTTTATTAGTCTAATAATGTCCAGTTTATATAAACTAGCATAAAGTTTGATATTATATTGAAAAAGGCAATTATTACTGCTTGTTGATTTAACGAATTATTTTTGGTGAGATAATAAAGTACCTTCACATTTACAGTACCTTTTCATCGTCAAAAGTTCATATATTAGTTGTTTTCTTAATAGTACGTTATTTTTTTGTGTAAATAAGATATTCAGTCATGTATGATATTAAAAAAACATAAAGTTAAGTGGCTTTAAGGATTGTAAAGCATTAAGAACGTTATAGATGAGCTGTCTTCTTTGTTAGACAAACAGCCTGATCCATTTTATATCGAGGGATATATTATTGGTTTAGGTTTAACGCCACAAACAGTATTACCAAGTTTATGGATCACTAAACTCATAGGTGAGGAAAGCACCGATCTTACTCTACGTTACAGTTCTTTACTGCGGTTTTATCACGCATGTATGGATAGAGTATTGCGTGGGGATTTTTCTTTACCTGAGGAGTGTAATCTTACCAAGGACTTACTTGTACATGCTCTTCGAGCTGATGGGCCCTTACCGAATTATTGCTCAGGTATGCTGCAAGCGCTCAATTTCATACAAAAAAACACATTAAGTGATATACAACAACATCAATTGAATGAGTTAACAGGTCTGCTTGTTGGTTTTAAAAGCTACTTGAGCGCACAAAATGTGTTTAATGCATGTGGAGATTTTGCTGACTCAGCGATATTCGCTTTTCAAAATTTGGAGTCTTCAATTAGCAAAACAGCGTACGAAATGCGCTTTTCTGAAGAGTGTATAGCGGATGCTGATGAATTGAATTCTCAGCCTAGTTTTAATCGTAAAACAATTGAAAATCATCTTAATGAGATTTTGAATAGTGACAGCACTTCAACACTTAAGCTTATTCATGATCTGATAACTGTCATTGAACGGGAGTTGATCACGGCAAGTTTTATCGAGCAATACTCACGGGAATTGGAGTGTTTAGATGAAGTTCAGCCTTATCTCATATTGAAGGCTAGGAAAGCGCAAATTCACTACAACTTAGAAGATTTTGAGTCAGCTAAAATTGAGCTTGAGAAACTGATTCAGTTGGCACCGAGCGACTATTATAATAATCGTTACCAATTATATAACTGCTACATAAGACAAAATGATTGGGAAAGTTTAAATCGAGTTTTACTGCAATTTGGTTGCAATGATTTTGCAGCCAGTGCTTCGCGCCTTTTAAGTAACTATGCTCAATATGGAAATAACGCTGACACCATCGCTTTAAAGTTAGAAACTAAAAGGCTCTTTCCTGAGGTGGTAAATATAGCTGTAAGAAGCCCTCTTTCAGATACCCAGAATAAATCTGATAGCTTTGAAGAGTATGTCAAAAAAGGTGGCCTGAAAGCTTGGTGTTCTGTAGACGGGAGTTTATTTTGGTTAAAAATGGATGAAAAATAAAGCCAGCTCATGTTTATTTCAGTTTATGTAAACTGGCTTTAAATTTTTAGGTATTACTAAAGTAGTTTATGCGGCTTCTTGCTCTTGTGATAAAAACTCATTCATTGTAAGTGGTACAGATGCAAAGTACCCTTGAATATACACATTGGGAAATCTTTTCATATATTCGTATTGGAATCTATTTTCGACACCTTCAACGATCACCGTTTTTCTGCTTTGCTGTGCTGTTTTTATTATAGAATCTAGCCTTGGTGCTTGAGCGGCCTTATCTTGCACATTAGCAATGAAATTTTTATCAATTTTGACAGAGTTAAAATAGCGGCTTGTTAATAACTCGTGGCTATTTTCACCTTTACCAAAATCATCTATCGCAAAACTAAAACCAAGATTAGACATTTTTCGCAATGTGTTGAGTGCATTATCACTGAGTTTCAATTCACCACCTTCAATTAATTCGAATGTAATAAAGGCTGCAATTGATGGTGTATCTCTAATCACTGTTTTCAAATAATCTAGTAAGCCGTCATCCTCTAAGAGGTGAGCAGAAATATTCATATGTATTGGCTTTAGCTTCTCATGAGCGTCCAGCTTTATTTTGAGCATTGTGTAGATTTGATTGATGACAATCTTTGTGAGTTCGCTGTGTAACTCAGGTTTGTCCTCAATCATAGGCATGAATGCCTTAGGGCCTAAGTTTTTCGTATTTCTCCAGCGAACAAGTGCTTCATAGCGTTTGGGCTGATCGATATTTGTTGTTTTGAATATCGGTTGAAACACAAGATAAAAGTCATCAGGATTAAAAGAAATACTGTTCATCAGCTTTAATAGCACATGTTTTCTGTACATTTCAGCTTGATAAAGTTTTTCATTGTGGAAAAACGTTCCTGTCGGTGACTCCAAAGCGTACTTCATTGAAAAAGTTAATCTTCTTTGCACTTTGTCTATACCATAAAGTGAAGACTGCCCAGTTAGGCTCATTGAAGAGATCGCGTAATCAATCGGCACTTGTGTGTTGTTCACCCATACTTGCTTTGGTAGCTTTTCTAGAATCTCTTTCTGTTTCTCTTCGGCTTCTTTTTGATCAGAGCCTGTATCGTGGGTAACAAACGCCATCACCATAAAATCTGAGTCATGTAGTGCTAAAGCAAAAGGTTGACAAGACTTCCCAACCTCTTTGAATAGCTGCTGTAATGTTTCTTGATTACTTTCTATGGAGTCAAAGACAGGGGTTTTACCTAGCTTGATTAACGACACATGAAACTTAGAGAACTTTCTATCTACCTTCATGAGCTTTTGCATAAAAAATAGGTAGTTAGGTATGTCACTGGTGCCGTGATATAAAACGGATTTGCTTAGTGCGTCTTTTGCTTTTTTGAGTTCATTTAAGACCTTTAAATCCTTCTTACGCAGCTGATTTGTTCTTGTGAGAGCAATAAGGCTCAGTACGGCAATGACGATTGCGATGCTTAAATATATATTGTCCATAAAAGATAAATAGTTGAGAAATATGCATTACGGATTAAAAAACAGAAAAATGGATGAAATATGTGTTTTTCCATTGTTTGCCAACTTTTTATATTACAGTCAATTACACGAAGGCTGTAGAAATGCGATAGACTTGTGCTAAAACTGCAATATTAATATGGTGTTAGTTGCCAAAAGAACGTTTGATGTGCTCTTCAATTTCAAATTCGTGGTTGCGGAATGATTTTAGGAGCTTATAGCTCAAAGGCAGCCTTCGGTGGGGGCGTGACTCTCGCACCTTACGATATGATGGGCTTTTGTCTAAGTCAATTAGTCCCATCGCCCATTTTCTAAAATTGCGTTTTTCAATGGGGTTGCAAATGAGCGCTTCGACATCGGTATGTCTTTTGTCTTGTTTGATGTGTTCAAACAGTTGTTCTACCTTGACTTTTTCACCTTCAATGACCTGCATAAAATGATGTGTATCGTATAACAGCATACCTGAGATACTTTTTAATTGATTCGCACAAGCGCATTGTCTTCGAAGAGACTCCAGCTCTTGATCGCTCAATGGTGTTGTGACAGTGCTAATGTAGATAAGCTCAATTAATTCCATAATACAAGCATGGTTACTAAGTCACATTTAAAGATAGTTATGTAAAGGATTTTTGCATGCTAATTTTGAAATTAAATTTGTAAAAATGAATAATGACGTGTTCGTACTTTTGGATTTGCTTCACAGTTGTGCTGTTGAGCTTTGGATACGTTAAAAGGGCTGTAGTTTTCGTCTAGGCAACTTTATCCGTCATTTTTAGGTGTTTTTGGTAATTCTGAGACTTGAAAGAAGGGGCTTCAGCCCCTTCATAGATATAGATTATTGGCCATAACTGCGTTTAAAAGTGATAAAACAAGTTGGTTGTGTATCACTTACCAATTGTCTGAAAATCAGTGTGTCACCTATCTGTAAATTGGACAAAACTAACTTAGTTTTGTTGTATAGGCGCTTACTCAGTTGATCTTCAGGACGAGTTGAGTTGTCTCTATCCACATCATGAAAAATTGTGCAACGACCTTGATCCCTGTTGTTATCTGTCCAACGTACATTTACACCATCATATAGAATATCAAAACTGAAGCGTGCGTCTGGGTTCTGGCTATACCTATCTGTGATTGTGACATAGGTTGATTTTCGGTCCGGTAAGCTTGGGTTAATTTCTGTAATAATATCAACACCAAACTGCGACCCTGCATGTGCTATAGAAGACAACGACAATGCTGCGATTAACAATAAGTTTTTTGATAGTTTCATAAAAATATCCTTTTTAATGAATTTAATACGCGTCAATAGATATTAGGCACTTCATAATCTATTCGTTAGATCTATCTTAACGATTCATAGTGCATCAACCTACGACAAGTTAAGTCTAGAGTGACTCCCTTATTATTTATGTAAGACATTGATTTAATATGAATATAGTTATATTTATGATAGCTGTTTTTTGGGGGAAGTAGAGTTGCTTTTTAAACAATAGATCTGAAAATATCATTATTTACGCGATAGAAAAAGTAACTAATTAGTTATTCTGTTAAGCACCGCTATAGCGTCGATGACACTCTTGTGCGTTAAAAGCGTATTTTGATATCTAACATAACGTATTTATTGAAGTTCTCTTTGAAGCATCTTTACTTTAACAAACCTTTCTCCTACTTTTTGAGTAGTAACAACTTCGACTGAATATAAAAAGTGGGGCGTTAATGCTTGTGCTATCTACCCAGACAATACTTTTAATGTGTGCTGTGGGGATTGTTGCCTCTGCAACTGCGCTTACTTTTTTATGGATGGCAAACCGAGATATCAAAGCAACCGTATTTTGGGCAATCGGCCCATGGTTACTCGTGGCGAATTTTGGTTTGTTTGCTGCACAAAGTGCCTTGCCTTACTTTTTTAAACACATAGCATCCAATTTATGTGGGCAACTTTCTTTGCTAATGATGTTGGTTGGTTTGTATTACGCAGTTGATAAGCGACCACCATGGAAAAGACTGAGCGCATATTTGTGTGGCTTCCTTGTGCTGATAACGGTTTTTACTTTTTGGCACGACTCTTACGCATATCGCTTAAAACTGGCTGTTTTTACTATTCTATGTACATCTATTTGGATGGTTAAAGTGATGCTTGAGCATCGCAGGAATAGGTTTGAAGTATCTGGAGCACTCGTTGTCTTGGGGTTAGGCTGCTTAAATACTGCTGGTATATTTAGGATTAGTGCGCCAATTAGTGATGGTGCGATGAATATTCTGACGGACACTAGTGTTTATATACAGCTGTTTTTTATAACGATCATGGTGGCGCAATTAATATTTAATTTTGGCTTTGCGATTATGGTCGGTGAATTACATAACTTTGCAAACAAGCAGGCGCAGCAAGCGCTGTTAAATACAAATCATGAATTGGCGATAGCGAAAAAAAGAGCAGAGGAGGCATCTCGTCATAAATCTGAGTTTTTAGCAAATATGAGCCATGAGATCCGCACACCAATGAATGGTGTGATCGGTATGTTGGACTTAATAGAAAAAGAGGGGCTTAGCGAAGCTCAACGTAATTATGTAATGACAGCAAAGTCGAGCGCAGATTCTTTGATGGTTGTGATCAACGATATTTTAGACTTCTCTAAAATAGAAGCTGGTCGACTAGAGATTGAAAAGGTCGAGTTTGATGTGATATCGCAAAGTGCGGCACTGGTGCAAACGCATGCACATGCTGCACATAGCAAAGGTATAGAGTTGGTCCTCAATACTGAACATGTTGATGAACGGTGGCTGGTTGGTGACCCTGTCAGGTTTAAACAAGTGCTGGGCAATTTGATCGGTAATTCTTTGAAGTTTACAAGCGAAGGGGAAGTAGTTGTTACGCTCAGTACTGAATCAAAAGCTGATCAAGTCAGGTTGATAGGCGAAGTGACTGATACCGGTATAGGTATTGAGCAAGAAAAACAGCAAAAGCTATTTCAGTCTTTTTCGCAGGTTGATGCTACTACAACTAGACGTTTTGGTGGCACAGGTCTTGGTTTAGCTATTGTTAAAACTCTATGCCAGCTAATGGGAGGAAATGTTTCAGTCCAAAGCAAACTAGGGGTGGGAAGCACTTTTAATTTTGAAGTATTGCTCAAGCCGACCTCCCGTGAGTTGACGCCACTTTCTACGCGACTAAATTCAATCATTATTGCCGAAAGTTGTCTTACTACAGCCAACATTTTGAAAAACATGATGAGCAAACAAGCAAAGTCTGTCGATGTGGTAACGAGTTTTGAAGAATTAAAATTGAGTATAAAAGACGAGACAGATCTTGTTGTTATCAGTCAATTAGTGGCTGGTAAAAAAGCGGAGCGATGGCTGAAAAAGCTTAAAATTGATAGACCGATCACCGCTATTATTTTAACGTTACTCAATGACCTGAAAAGTAGTGTTCACTATCAAGAGCTGGGTTTTACACATCGTTTCACTAAACCTTTCACACAAAATGACTATGAAAACTTTTTACAGTCATTGAGTACAGGGCGGGCTAATGTCCAAAGTACGGAGGAGGCACTCAGTGTTTTCTCAGGTGAATGGGTGTTGCTTGTTGAAGATAATCCAGTGAATCAGCTGGTGGCCAAAAAAATGTTGGCTTCTTTGGGGCTTAGCGTGGAGATGGCAAATAATGGTCAAGAAGCGCTTGATAAACTCTCAGAGTTTGAAAATCCATATCAATTGGTGTTGATGGATTGTCAGATGCCTTATATGGATGGTTTTGAAGCGACAAAACTGATTCGAGAAGGAAAGGCAGGCAAGAAATTAATGGCAATCCCTGTTTTGGCATTAACTGCAAATGCGATGAAAGGAGACCGGGAAGCCTGCATTGAGGCAGGGAGGAATGACTACATTACCAAGCCAATATTGCTTGAAGAACTAACCCAGTCATTATCTCAGTTTCTTTCTCCTGAAAATGCAATTTAAAGCATATTTTCACTTCATGCAGTTTAACTTCTTAATAACCTGATTCTGTTTTATTTCTTATTATTTTTCTATTTTTCTTCTTGACCTCAAGTCGACTTTAAGTGGCATAGTTTTCCAATCATTTTGATTTTTGGCTATTTGGAGGTTCATATGTACATGGGAGACAGTTTATTTCATCTTGTTGGTTTTTCGTTGCTTTTGGGAGTTGGTGCTACTTTATTTATGGATATTTGGAGTATGTTTTTAAAACGCGTTTTTAACGTGCAGCCCTTAAATTATGCTTTGGTAGGACGATGGCTGGCGTATTTGCTAAATGGTCAGGTGTTACATATGAATATAGTAAAAGCTGAGCCAAAACAACATGAAAGCGTAATTGGGTGGGTTGCGCATTATGTAATTGGTATCGTTTTTGCGCTCATACTCGTCTTGCCTTCTTTGTGGATGCATAATCCACTTCTAAATCATATTGGCGCTATTGTATTTGGCTCACTCACTGTTATTTTTCCATATTTTATTATGCAACCTTGCTTTGGTATGGGGATCGCAGCAAGGAAAACAGCAGAGCCAAATAGTATGCGCATGAAAAGCCTTATGGCACATGTGTCATTTGGTGTTGGTTTAAGCCTATCTTTATTTTTTATCAGCATGGTTTATTAATTGAGGCTAACTAGTACCTAATAGACTGATATTAATAAATTTTAACTATATTTTCTGTTTTAAATACATTTTTTGTAAAAAGGATTAAATAATGAAAAAAGATAAAGGCGGCATTATCGTCAATTACCCTAATAGCGGACATTACCTTGCATCTGCTGGTAATTTGTATCGGATAATGATTGGCGGAGAGCAAACTGAGGGACAGTTTTCATTAATTGAGTCGCTTATACAGCCAGGACAAGGCGGCCCATTTCATACACATGCCAATGAGCAGGAATCATTTTTAGTTATAAGTGGGACTTTAACTTTCTTTGATGCTCAGCGGAGCTATCAAGCAACACCTGGAACATTTATTTTATGCCCAGCAGGCATAATGCGGGGGTTTCGAAATGAAACAAAGGAAGAAGTAAAAGTATTGATCTTATACACCCCTGCAGGCATTGAAAATATGATTAAGATGGAAGGGAAAGAGCTGGAACAGGTTGAAGGCTATCAAGTAGCGAATGGAGATAGACAACTTTCCTGTCCGGTTCTAAATCAGGAATTTGGCATTGTTGAAGGCAAAAAGCCACTTCCAAATCCACTCTAAACGATACATATTGCATGGCTGTATTTATTATACCTAGAGGTGTTTTAGCGATTTATTTGTCTGCTTAGCGTGATATATTCTTCATTTAATATATCACAAAACTTAGACCCTAATTAAGGAAGCTGCATGATTGATCTTCGCTCAGATACAGTGACACAGCCTTGTAAAAATATGAGGCGATTAATGAGTAATGCCATGGTTGGTGATGATGTATATGGTGATGACCCTACGGTGAATGAGCTAGAGCAATATAGCTCAGTCAAACATGGTTTTGAAGCATCTTTATTTGTAAGCTCTGGAACGCAGGCGAATTTATTGGCAATTCTTGCGCATTGTGACAGAGGCGATGAATATGTATGCGGCCAAAATGCGCACAACTATAAGTATGAAGCGGGTGGGGCTGCTGTACTTGGGTCGGTACAGCCTCAACCTATTGAGAATTTGCCGGATGGGAGTATTTGCTTAGATAAAGTGGTTGCTGCAATCAAACCAGATAATTTTCACTTTGCTCGGACAAAAATGCTGAGTTTAGAAAACACTATTGGTGGCAAAGTATTAAGCCTTGATTACTTAAAAGAGGCCAGAGCAATAACGAAAAAGTATGCGTTAAAACTGCACTTAGACGGTGCCAGAGTGTATAACGCTGCAGTTGCATTAAATGTTGATGTAAAAGAGATCAGCCAACACTTTGACTCCATGACCGTTTGTTTGTCAAAAGGGCTGGGGGCGCCTGTTGGTTCTTTATTAATGGGAGAGCGTGACTTTATTGAGAAAGCGAGGCGCTTGAGAAAAATGCTAGGTGGAGGGATGCGCCAAGCAGGTATCTTGGCTGCTGCAGGGATCTATGTACTTAAAAATAATGTAGATAGATTAGCTGAGGACCATGAAAACGCGCGATATTTAGCACAGCGTATTAACGAACTCCCAGGCTTTGATAGCACTGGATATGAGGTGGATACTAACCTTGTATTTTTAGATGTAGACAGTAGTGTGGATATTCAAGCGTTTACTGAGGTGATGTTCAGTAAAGGAATTAATATTACTCCAGGTTATCAAGGTATGCGCTTTGTGACTCACTCAGGTATAAATAAAGAAAAAATAGACGTATTTATTGATGCAGCAAAAACCTACCTACTAGTAAGCTAATTAACAGCGTTGAAGGCTGTGAAGCTGCGTATTCTATTGCCTTATCAAGTAAATTGATAAGGCTTTTTATTATTAAATCTCTATAACTACTTGATACTTAGCATTAAATTTTATAATTCTGTGTGTTGTTAGATGTTTACCTGCTCACTTTAATGTAAATGAATGTAAACAAGGTGTCTGATAAATACAAATTTTTGTCTTATTAATGATGTGCTTTACAACAGTTTAAAACGGTATTTAGGTACAGTCTTTATTAAAGTTTTCCATATTATTTTATGGAGGCATACACAATGAAAAAAACATTTATATTGTCAGCACTGGCAGCTTTTAGCCTTAATGTTCAAGCAACAGAGTTAAGTAAAACGTACTTAGAAATTGGATACTCAAAGTCCGATTTTAAAGATGAAAAATATTTTGATAAAACTGACTTAGATTTGGTGGGCCATCAGCTGAGTTTAAGTTATGAATTTGAAAATGGTATCTATGCGGGCTTGCATACAAAAAGACATCGAGAAACGTTTTTAGTCGACTTGTTCGGCCAAGACGTAGAGCTTGATGAAAACTTAATTGAGCTGGGTTACGTAGCGCACGAAGCTCAAAATGGCCGCTTTTCTATAGGTGCTTTTGTTGGTGCTTTAGAATTGAGCGTTGAAGATAGCAGCAATGATGCGGACCTTTACCGTGTTTATACTGAATATGATCACCGTTTTAACCAGTATTTCTCTGCTTTTGCCAAGCTTGGTTACGAGTCTGTTGATGGTGAAGGTGCAAATAGTGAAGATGGTCTTTGGACGGAAGTTGGTATTAGAGCACATTGGGGCGCATCAAGCTTCTCATGGGAGTTTTCTCAGGGCGAAGTTGTTGAGCAAGTCGGTTTTGTCTACCGTTATTCTTTCTAATTAATAAAATCATTCTCTCTGGGACTGGTTTAAAAAGCTGGTCCATTTGTTATTTCAACAACTGCGATACTCGTCGTCAAATCGAGAAGATGCTCAATTCTATACCTTGATAATGATTGAGACATTTTGATACAGACCCTTTGCTTTATCTCCTATACCATTTTTGCAAGTGTTAGATGAAGGAGTAACGTAATGAAAAATAAGCTATCTGTAATGGTATTGTCAGTTATTGGGTTAAATGTACAAGCGACTGAATTAAACAAAACATTCATCGAATTTGGTTATACACAAAGTGACTTTGGAGATAAGTCAAAAGTAGAACCTGATGGGATCCAGTTGGGTTTTGGCTATGAATTTGAGAATGGTATCTACACAAGTATAAAAGTAAAACGTCAAAGAGATAGTTTAGAAGGGAGCGTCAGTAAATTTGATCTAGACCTAGACGAAAACTTATTTGAGCTTGGTTATATTGCCTATGAAACAAACAAGGGAAGATTTTCGTTTGGTGCAGGTTTCGGAGAAATGGATTGGGACATGAGCCACAGAAAATTAGAAGGTGATTTTTATCGTCTTTTTACTGAGTATGAGCACCGTTTTAATCAATATTTCTCTGGATATGCGCGCTTAGGGTATGAGTACTTCGACCCTAAAGGTGCAAAAAATAATGACGGTGCTTGGGCTGAGCTTGGTATACAAGCACATTATGGCGCCTCAAGCGTTGCACTGAGCTATTTTGATAGTGCAGATATTGATCAACTAGGTGTTACTTATCGCTACTCTTTTTAGTAAAGCTGTTTATTGGTGTCGTCGTGTTTGAGGAATACGGCCTTTGGTATGACTAAAGCATCTATAAAACTCTGAACATAGATTGATGTTTTTATTCTTGGTTGAAGTGTATTTCATCAAATGTGTACATATGGTAATAATATTTTTAATGTGCTTTTCAAAGTACTTAATATGCCATATGCAAAAGGACAAAACATGAAAACAATTGGTTTACTCGGTGGAATGAGCTGGGAGTCAACAGCTAACTATTATAAGTATATTAATCAGGGTATTAAATCAAAGTTGGGTGGTTTGCACTCTGCTAAAATCGTGATGAAAAGCATTGACTTTGCCCCTATAGCGGAGTTGCAACAAGCTAATGAGTGGGGCTCGATGGCTGAAATGCTCACCCAAGATGCTCGGGATATTGAACGTGCAGGGGCTGATTTCATCCTCATTTGCACAAATACCATGCATTTAATTTTTGATGAAGTACAGTCTGGAGTCGGCATTCCCCTCATCCATATTGCGGACCCAACTGGAGAACAATTAAGACAAGATGGAAAGCGCAAGGTTGGGTTGCTTGGCACGCAATTTACTATGTCTGAGTCATTTTATAAGGACAGGCTTAACAATAAATTTGATATTGATGTAATTGTGCCCGATGTTGGTGACCAACAAGTTGTTCACGATATCATTTATAACGAACTGTGCGTAGGTGATATTAAGCCAGAATCCAAACGAGCGTACTTAGGCGTTATTGCAAAACTTCAGTCGAAAGGGGCTGAGGCAATCATCTTGGGATGTACAGAAATTGCCTTACTCGTTAACGAAAATGATACAGATATTCCTCTTTATGATACAGCTATTTTGCATGCAAACAGTGCCGTCTCTGCTTCACTAAAATAATAAATATACATACTTTATAGAAACTTATGGTGTGGCTTGGAATGTTTTATATACTTTAATTGATTTGGGGTAATATAAAATTCAAAAATTAGAGCTTTTATTTTAATTTTGTGTAAAAATTTACTAGTTTTAAAAGGAGTAATTATGAAATTAAAATATCTTTCATGTGTTGTGGCAGCTATGATCACGAGTTCTTCAGCGTTGGCATTTACTCAATTAGGTGGTGCTGGCGTGATGCCAATTGGTCATGAATGGCTAACACGCACCTCTGCATTGGAGTTGATGGGGCAAGATACGCGAGTCAGCGATAGCCAAGACCCAAGGTTAAACTGGAATAATGGCTTAGCGAAATCTATTGAACTAAATGTAGCACAACATGAAGTTGAAAGGATCTTATCTAACACAAACGATGATGGGACTTATTGGTCTGGTTATGATGCTATCTTCGCAGCCATTGTGGGTGAAAGATGGGTTGATATTGCCGGCTTTAATGTCACGAATGCCAGCGCTGATCCGACAGGGCCAAATTGCTTCAATGCCGTCGCGCAAGAGCCAGCGGATTTGCAGCAAGACCACTTTATGCGTCGTTATGACGACATTGGTGGGATTGGTGGTGTAAACGCAGCAAAGCGTGCGCAAATCCGGTTTATAAATCATTTTGTTAATGCCGCAACTGCCGAGTCTAAAAAAATCAAGGTGTGGGATGGCGGCGGTTATGCCAAAGCGGTTGAAGTTGATCACAATTATTTTTTATTCGGTCGAGCTGTTCACTTGTTTCAAGATTCATTCAGTCCTGAGCATACGGTACGCTTAGCGGTTGATAATTATGAAAAAATTTGGCAAGTCAAAGCCTACCTTTGCTCTGAAGGGGCTGAACAACATACCCATGATACAAAAGAAGCAATTAACTACCAAAGCGGTGATGTAATTTGGAAACCTGAATCTAGAGGGCAAAGCGGCTGGCAGGCTTATAAGCCAAGCAATATAAAGCCGGTTGCTTTGGTATCTTTAGAGGCCAGTAAAGATCTCTGGGCTGCATTTATCCGAACCATGGCCATACCGCAAGAAGAGCGCAAAGCAAAAGCGAAGTTGGAGGCGCAGCAGCTGGTGGATAATTGGCTATCATTTGATGAGCAAGCCATGCTCAATTGGTATGATGATGAAGCAAAGCGTGACCATACTTATGTATTGGCACCGGGCGAGCAGGGCAAAGGAAAGTCCTTAATCGACTGTATGACTGAACTTAAAGTCGGTACCACAGATCAGCTGGCCCGCGTCGCACAACTAGAAGAAGAACGTAGGCACTGCTTGTATAATATTGAAGCCGAAGCGGGTTACAGTGATGTCAACGATGCATTGATTAATATGCCATATAATTGGAAATGGAAATCTTTAACATGGAAAACGCCACCAGAGGATTGGCAGCCAAATCAGCTTGACGCAGATACTGGTGAGGTTGTTCATATCCATAATGCCAGTAACGGTAAAGCCATCGGCTCACAAAACGGAGAAGTGAAAAATGCGCTTTTATATATTGAACAGGCAACGCCAATCGACTTTATTTTGGTCAAAGGTGAGGGAGGTGAGTCTTATTTTAGGACAAGGCAAAATGCAGAGTTGTTCTTAAGTTATAAAAACAACTTTACCGGTGATGCTAAACTTTGGACGTCCCCCGACAAGGCCTCTTTTAATATTGAAACGTATGGTACCCGCGTAAATTTGAAGAACGACTTTTGGCAGCAATATGTCTGGGCTGATATTGAGTCTGGGCAAGTGCATTTATCTCGTAAAGGAAATGCAAGCAATGAAAATGCGCAGTGGCTGTTAGTTAAACAATAATTTGAGTGAGCCCAAAGCTGTGATTACGCTTTGGGCATTTAATTAATAGTAGAGAAATGAATCACAGTGGCACTGTGGATCGTCTTTGAGTAAATCAGCATGTAAATCTATCTTCCTTTGACTTCGCTCATCCCAAACCGTCACGACTTGATTACGTCTATCGACAATTAAAACCTCAACAGGGTGGTCTTGATATTCTAACCATTCACCTTTTTGTATGTCTTCAATGTTCATTAATTTCACTCCAGCACTTGCGAAGCATAGTATTGAGCATCTTTATAATATTGCTAACAAGTGAACACCATTAAAATTTGCAAAGAGTATTACTTACCACTTTGTTACAAGATGAATGAATGCATTATGTAAAAAAGCGCATTAAGTACTTTTAAGTGTAGTTAGTAGAGGGAAAAAAGCCCAACATAAAGGTGATCCTCGTTGGGCTTTGGTCGTTAGTTTTCTGTGTGTCCACTCAACATGGACTTAATTTGGGATTAGAAGTTATAGGCAACGCTGAGCTTTATGCTGCGAGGCAAAATATAACGTCCATTGGCAGCCGCAGGGTTGCGCGGATCACCTTCAGTTAGGCCTTGTTCATCAGTTAAGTTATCGATGGCAACTTGCACTTGTACTTGTTCCATTGGCTCAAGTGTTAAACCTATATCGATCTTTTCATAGCCATCTAACACAGCACTTGGCGTGTTTTGAATGTCGCTGTAACGTGAGTCCACTGCTGAGATAGTGCCGTAAACTGTTGCGAACATATCGCCAAGCTCAAATTCATAACTTGGTGTAATACGTAATTGCCAATCAGGGATACGTTGTGACTTGTTGCCCGTTAGTGTGGCATCTGGGCTTTGTGCTACTTCACTGTTTTGCAAGGTACCATTTAAGTTGACGCTGAAACCTGACTCATGGTTGTAGTTAAAATCTATTTCAATACCATGTGCTTCAGTGGTAAAGCGCTGTGCAGGTAAATCTGGACGAATCGAGAACGACTCGCCCTTGACTTCATTTGCAAAAAGCGTTGCGAAGAAGTCCATGTTTTCACCCATGAACTTGTAGCCGACTTCACTTTGTGCAACTTCTTTTATCAGCTCATCACCTGCAGAATAATCATCAAAGTTGTCTCTGAAATCGTCAAAGTAAGGCATTTTAAAGCCTTTGTTGAAACGTACAAAAACGCCACTTTGATCATCCAATTTGTAATCAGTACCAACTGTCCATGATGTTTTGCGTGCACTGTAGTCAACTGATTTAGTGATCACGCCGTCTAAACCTTCATCAACGGTATAATCTACTTGATGGCGTTCATTACGAAGGCCTAAATCAAAAGTTAAGTTATCAGTGGCTGTGTAACTATGGGTCGTATAAAAGGCAAGGGTCGTCGCATCGCCATTGCTGTTGATGTCGTAGTTAAAGCCACACCCTTCAAATGAATCGTTACACGCAATGCCTGTCAGCATTTCACCGCCTTGTTCTAAAACATGGTATGCGGTATTACCTAGGCTCCACCAATCTTTGGCCGAGGTCGTTGCGGTGTAAATACCAAAGGCACTGTTAATTACGCCGAAATCTTTGCTCAGTGCTAAGTCATTGGTAAAGGCTTCAATATCTTTGAGTACTACCCAACGGCCATAGTCCTGAACACGCGTGTCGGCGCCATATTCTTTACCCGTTGCAACACCTATTGCGCTTACGCCATTGTCAGCAACTTCTGATAAATTCATAGCATTACCAGCAGGAACTAGACCATAAGTATTTGCTTTACCTTGGGTTAAACTAAAGCGGTCGATAAAATGCCAGTCATTACCAAGCTCAAGAGAAATACTACCGCCAGAGACATGGCCGTCCCAGCCTCGACCTTCGGCTAAATCAATATCAACTTGGCCGTTTCCTGCAGAAACAGTAGCTTGACGATTTAATGTGCCTAACTGCGTATATTCAGCATCAACTCCAGCTTCATTGAGTGGCGTAGGAAGATACCATGCACCTGTATCATCTGTTTGGCGAGTGTAGACGTTGATTTCACCATTCTCTAATTCTTTGGTGAGTTTAATGGTAAATTGATGGCCTTTTTCAGAGGTGAAACCCGCATCACGGATCCCTGATGAGCGCTTGATGTAGCCGCCCACCATATAATATAAGTCTTCGCTGACTTCACCACTTAAGACGCCATCGATACGTTGCAGGCCATAATCTGAAGTCGTGTATTTAAAGGTGCCTTCAGTGTCTGCTTGTCCACGTTTAAGTCGGAAGTTGGTTGTTAATCCCGGTTGTCCGTTAGACAATACTGGGTTTGGTCCGCCTCTAAGCCCTTCCATCATTGAGATGGTTTCATCAAGGCGGAAAATAGACGAATTTTCTAAAAATGACAATGTTGGAGCTGGGTAAACCGGCGAACCATCAAGGCTGACTGTTAAAAATGGGGCATCCCCACTTGAAGTGAACCCTCTAACATTGATGTTAGCACCAGACTCACCGCCAGAACTTTCTACCCAAACTCCAGGGATGGCCTTGAATAAATCAGCTGTACTCTTTGGTGCGAGTCGTTCAATGAGAGATTCATCAACATTAGTAACGGCGTATGCGGCATCTACTTTACGGATCCCCATACCACCTGGTGTACCAGAAATAACAATGGTCTCGACCTTGTCTTTGGCTTTATTTTGTTGCTCAGCGTTGGCTACATTTGAATATGTAATTGCGGCCATAACCGCTGCTGCAAGTGCAGAATACTTCTTGCCTAGGTTCACAGGAGCTGCTCCCTTGGTTGTGTCATATGTGTTGTCATAATGGCCGACTTGCGCGCCGGCATCGCTTTTCGCCACAAAACTGAACTAAGTTATTTTGTAATTCAGCGTATTTTTAATTGGTTTGCACTGGGCGTTATTCTAAAATAGAACTTTATGCAAACGTTTGCAATAGGGTGTTGCGATATTTTTTTACCTTGGGTTTACCTTATGCCGCATGTGAATGCTTTTTTATAACTTAAGGGCTGTAGGTGGAGATAACAAAAACAAAGGGTTAATAAAGAAACATCTTTAAACGAAAATAACTGAGGCGACCAGCCTTTCTCTGTGGATGAATGCGCTTGGTTAGTTTAATCTAATGGCTTGAACAGTATTGTGGGTATCAGCCCATAAAGTCATGCCAAAGCATTGTAAAATGCGCTTTGATGTAGTGGATGGGCTATGCAACAAAAAAAACTAAAACTGGCAGATCTGGCTAAGCTGGCTGGTGTTTCAACGTCGACAGCGTCACGGGCTCTAAATGATAATCCTTTAATCAAGTTAGAAACACGTGAGCGAATTCAGCAGCTCGCAAAAGAGCATAACTTTAGTTTAAATGCCGCAGCGAGCCGACTTCGATTGCAAAAAACCAAAGTTATCGCGGTGTTGATTAATCTTGATTCAGAAACAGAGCAGTCTATTGATGACCCGTTTTTACTCAAAGTGGTGAGTGATATTAATCTGGCGGTTAATCGTCAAGGGTACGAGCTGTTATTGTCTAATTCATTTATGGCCGGAGAAGATTGGCACGGATACTTTATCGATGGACGCCGAGCAGACGGAGTCATTGTGGTAGGTCAAGGCAAGCAGCAGGCGTTAATAGAAGCCGCATCCAAAGCGGGTATGCCATTGGTTGTGTGGGGCGACCCAAAAACCAAGGCGGATTATGTCATTGTGGGCAGTGATAATTTCCTAGGAGGGAAGATTGCGGCGGAACATTTGATGTCAAAAGGGTGCAAAGCGCCGTTGTTTTTAGGGGAGCCTGAGCATGCTGAGTTGGGTGAGCGATATAACGGCTTTTGTACAGCAATTAAGAGCGCGGGGCTAACAGAGCAATGCCAGCTGTTGAAAATAGACATTACCAGCCAAGCCGCCTATGAGGCGATAAATCATAAATTACGCAATGATGGACTTGATTTTGATGGTATTTTTGCCTGTAGTGATATGGTCGCTTTAGGTGCGATGAAAGCACTAAAAGAACGGTATGTGAGTATTCCAAATGACGTACATGTCGTGGGGTTTGATGATATTGCAATGGCAGATATTAGTTTTCCGTCGCTAACGACGGTTAGACAGGATACTAAGCAAGCCGGTGAGCTCTTGGTGAGTAAGTTACTTGCTCAGTTAGACGGGGAGCAGGTTGCTTCTAGTCAATTGGAAATCACATTGATTGAACGCCAATCTAGCTAGTGCATTGGTGTCAATCAAGTGTGAAAATCCAGATAAAGAGTGGCAGAAATGATTAACAGCCGTTATTACATTTTAAAATGCAAACGATTGCATTATTCGTATATGAGCGCTAGACTGATTTAAACTTACAGTATTTACGAGTCTTTCAATGCACAATATGCGAACTATTTTGGCTATGGGAGCCTGCTACTTTTTATTTGCAATATTGCTCAATAGCGTTGGTACCGTTATTTTGCAAGCAATCAACACGTTTGGTGTGTCTAAAGCGCAAGCTGCGTCTTTAGAGGGGTTTAAAGATTTACCCATTGCAATTGTCTCCTTTTTGGTTGCTTCATTTATTCCTCGAATAGGTTATAAATTTGCACTGTTAGGCGGCTTATCTTTGGTCACCATCATGTGCTTGGTCACGCCTATCGCTGGCAGTTTTTGGGCGCTCAAAGCATTATTTGCAGCTGTTGGCTGCGCATTCGCGATTGTCAAAGTATCTGTTTATGCCTTAATTGGCCAAGTCACCGACTCGACTAAGTCACACTCGAGTTTATTAAACACCATTGAAGGTGTATTCATGGTGGGCGTACTTAGCGGCTATTGGGTATTTGCTGCATTTTTGAGTGAGGATATTGCCTCGAATAATTGGTTGAATGTCTACTACTTACTATGTGCACTATCAATCATCACTATGTGCCTAGTGTGGTTTGCCAAAATTGATAAACCGGCAAATCAGATACTCAGTCACGGCAGTGCGAAAAGCGATTTCTTTAATATGTTGCGCTTAACTTATCAGCCACTTGTCTTGGTATTTGTGATTAGCGCGTTTTTGTATGTGTTGATTGAACAAGGTGTTGGCACATGGCTACCCACCTTTAATAACCAAGTACTCAATTTACCCGTTGATGTGAGCGTTCAGCTAAGCAGTATTTTTGCGGCTAGCTTGGCGATTGGCCGTTTGGCTGCGGGCCAAATCCTGAAAAAAGTAGATTGGTATCTCTTTTTAAATATCTGCCTTGCAGGTATGGCCGTATTGGTTTTATTGACTTTACCGATGACCAAAGACTTGCCACAAACCCAAGTCACGAGCGTATTTAATGCGCCTACCGCCGCGTACCTAATGCCATTAATAGGGTTGCTTATGGCGCCTATTTATCCAGTGATCAATTCAATTATGTTAAGCAGCCTTGAGAAACACCGTCACGCTGCGATGACAGGGCTTATAGTCGTTTTCTCAGCCCTTGGCGGGACGACGGGCTCATTAATTACAGGCTTTGTATTTGAATACATGAGCGGTCAGCATGCCTTTTATATGTCATTAATTCCAATGGCAATTATCACAGTTACCTTATTTCTATTTAAAAAGCGTGCTCAACAAGTAGCGTGCTCGTCAGCAGTTTAAGTCGAGGATTAATAATGAAGTTTGAGCATAGTCGCTTGTTTAAAGACGTACAATTGTCAGGTATTTTCACTGACAGTAAAACGTTTGCTGATGCTATTCCAAAGCCATCTTGGCAGGCCGTATGTGACTTTTATGAAGAGTTACAACCTAAAGATTTAAAGGCCTTTGTTAACCTTCATTTCGATTTCGCACCAGCGCCAGAGCTAGAAACACTCGATACGATTGAGTCTGTCCCTGATTACATTGAACAGCTTTGGAGTAGGTTAACGAGGGAAGCTGGTGAGAAAGACGCAAGCTCGCTTTTGGCATTGCCTAAGCCATATGTTGTGCCTGGTGGACGATTTAACGAAATTTATTATTGGGATAGTTATTTTACAGCACTTGGCCTGATGGACTCTGGTCGAGAAGCGCTTGTAGAGAATATGCTGGATAATTTTTGTAGTTTAATTAATTCGTTGGGGCATATACCAAATGGTAATCGCAGCTACTACGCAACCCGCTCCCAACCACCTGTGACTGCATTAATGGTTGATTTGCTTTGGGATACAAAGCATACAGATCCACAGTGGTTAAATAGAGTGACATCAGCGTTAAGTCGTGAGTATGACTTTTGGATGAGAGGGCAAGAGAAGTTATCGTCTAAAGGGAATACCCATGCCCGTGTTGTGATGATGCCTTGTGGCGGTGTACTTAATCGCTATTGGGATAATGAAGCTCTACCAAGGCCTGAGTCATATCGAGAGGATTTGGAAGATGCCAAACACCTTAGTGCAGAGCAAAAGCTCGCATTTTATCGAAATATACGTGCTGCTTGTGAGTCTGGGTGGGATTTTAGTAGCCGTTGGTTAAGAGAGCCAAGTGACTTAAAAACCATCGCCACAACAGATATGGTACCGATCGACTTAAATGCTTTGCTATATTTTTTAGAATCGCAATTAGCTCGCTGTTATCTAGCTTTAAATCGCCATACTGAATTTAAAAGAATGGACAAAAAAGCAAAATCACGCGCAGATCTGATAGGTCAGTATATGTGGGATGAGCAAGCAAGCTGGTATGTTGATTATGATATTGCTAACAATGCTCAGCGAGACGTGCAAACGATGGCTGGGGCTACAGCGCTATTTTTTAACTTAGTTAAAGACGCCAGTCATGCGCTGCGCATGTCTAAGAAAATCATGTCCGATTTTTACAAAGTTGGTGGGCTTGTTACCACACTTAACGAAACCTCTCAGCAATGGGATAGTCCAAACGGTTGGGCACCGCTTCAGTGGTTTGGTGTAAAAGGCTTATTAAACTATGGTTTTGATTGCGAAGCAGAGCAGGTTGGGAAAAGCTGGTTGAATACACTAGAGTCAAACTTTGCTATTAATAAGTGTTTGCTAGAAAAATACAATGTCATTGATTTGAATAAAACGGCCCAAGGTGGAGAATATATTGTTCAACAAGGCTTTGGCTGGACTAATGGCGTAGCTTGTCGATTATATAAGTTGTTTGGACATTAATAGTTTTTTGTATCCTTCCTATAGGTAAGTATCTTTTGTGGGCTTACCTATGAAAACCTTAGTGTTCAACTTGATAAATACACTTATAAAAAGTACTTTACTTTTTTATCTCTTAACATCGCTAAACCAATTGCATAGATAAAATAAGCTCAAGTTATTGATTCGTTAGATATGAAAATGGAGTTTGGTTTAGACGAAACTATAGGATGGTAGAGAGAAAAAAGCGCCTTAAAAAAGGCGCTTTGGCTCACAATCAAGAGACATACACATTATACCCGGGAGTATTAGTGTGTGTGTTCGCCTCCTTTTTCAATACCTAACCAAACTAGTCTTTCTGGTGTGAAATCTAGTTCAATTTCAACTTTTACTTCTGCCGTTTCAAGGTCATAACCTAATACGTGCTGTGCATTTGAGTCAGTCACATAAGCAATGTTTTCAGCGCCTGAGAATGCAATGCTAAAAACGGCACCTTCAGGGATAGCTGATAGCTCATGCTCATGCACTTTTACTGAATGTGCCACTTCCCAATGATGCTCATCACCTTCTGCGTGTTGTTCAAAAATAGTGAGTACACCAGCAGTGTCTAATACTGCAGCATGAGAGCCATCATAGTTGAAGCTACCACCTGCAAATCTGTAGTTTTCTGTCGCTGACCAATCAATCTTTTCAATCTCGCCATGCTCTGCATCAACAACAACTAACTCAGTACCTGCAACACCAATAAATTGATGACTGTTTTCGTGACCAATTAGTAAACCAATACGTTGGTTTTCAGCGAAGCTGTCAGGGTTAACAATTTTAGTGGCAACAAATTCACCGTTTTCTTCTGCGATAACGACAACACCATCACCACATGCAAAAGACACATGCTCGTGGTTTTGTGCACTACCGTGAAGTGCAGGGCAAGTTACATCAAATACCTTTTCCTGGTCAAAATGGTCACCATGCTTATGATAAAGGCCAATTTGCGTTGGTAAAGTTGACTCTGTTTGTGGGTCACGAATAGTACTAAAAGTATATTCACCACGTGATTGCGCTGCACCATGCATGTTTGTGTCGTAGTGAATTTCAGCTACTTTGTCTTTGTCACCACTGATGTAGGTCTCAGAAAATACAACCACTTCTGCGTTGACCGCGTCTTCACCACTACCATCGAAGAAAATTGCAGTGCTGCTTTCGCCATTTGTAACATGAGCAGGTTTCACATGGTCAAAAGAAACGTCGCTAAGCTTTGGCTCTTCTTCATAAGGGTGCATGTGGTCGCCATGGTCTTCTTGCCAAATGCCGCCATCGATGAATTCAACACGGCCTTGTTCAGACTGAACAAGAACTGCGTAACGGCTATTTTCTGTTGCGTAAACTCTATTAGCATAATTACTTGATGTAAGTTCACCAGCAACTTCTTTGTGCTTAATATCCAAAACATGTACTGAGTTTATGCCAGGGGAAGTGATTAATAAGCGACCGGCTTCACTTACTGAATCATGATCATGATCGTGTCCTTCATGGCCGTGATCGTCATGACCCTTGTCTTGCTCGACTACTTCTTCAACAGGAGCGTGTTCTACGATTGTTGTTTTTGTGTCACCACAAGCTGCTAGCAATGCTGTTGCGACCGCAACTGAGAGTAATTTGTGTGTGTGTTTCATATTTCTTTCAATTATTAGAGTAGTAAATTAGCAGGAAATGTTAATAGAGACGCCTGCAAATGGAATGTTATAAAATAACAATTTGTGATTATGTTATACTATAACGTGATTCTTGTGCAAGGAAGAATTTGCATTAATCTTAAATTTGTACCTTGCTCAGTACTAAAATATGAACTGCTGAATTACAGAGGGAACTGATGAAAAAGTGTAATTATTTCTTGTGCTTAAAATTGAATTACAGCGAGTGTGGCAAAGTGGAGGGTGGTTGAGGTAAGCACGAATGTGCCATATAAATTGGTTTATTCAGATAAAAACAGGACTCTAATTGCAATAGCGACGAACACTACTAGAACCAAAATAACCTCAATTTTATGTACTATTGATTTTGTTTTTTTATTTTTCTTTTGATCTTTAGAAGTCACTTTTAAATCCTCGTTGGGGTGGCGCTTTTCATAGGCTGCGTTCGCTTTTTTGGCAAATTCAGCTCGTTTCTTTGGGCTTAAACTCTGATTAATTGAGCTCTGGTAATCTACAACCTTTCCTTTTGCGACCCTTGCTTTAGGTGCACTACACATGACTACCTCGGATTGAAAGCCATAAATACAACCATCACAACTGCATCTCACTTTGGTTGAACTACTCACTACTACTTTTACATTATAGTACTTTTATCTTGTGATGTCGTTTAATTTTTCTAAATAAATAGGAGTTATGTCCGATAATATAATAATAGGGTAAAACTTAATGTTTAGAAAGGATTGAGCTTAGGCGAACAAAGGAAGAAGCAGTATGGGGAGAGCACCTATGTTTAAGAATAGTATCAACATATTTGTCGTGTATGCATTGATTGTTGTATTAGCTGGGTGTGACAAGGTTGATAAAAACCCACAGCCGGGTTTTTATCAAGTGAGTCAAGCGCCAATAGATCATGGCGTCTTTTCAGCTCGTGGAGATTTCCTTGCTTTTGTATCTCAAAATCAAATATTCGTAGCAGATGCCAAGGGCGATGGTGTTGTGGCGCAGTTCACACTTAGTGATACTCCGGTCATAGATATCGCTATGTCAGCAGATAAAAGGTTATTGGCAGCCAGCTATATGACGTATGTGGTCGTTTGGGATTTGGTTAAACAAGAAGAACTCGGTCAGTTTAAGGTTGTCGGTGAGTCAGAGTATGCTAAAACATCAAAAGTGGCCATTTACGATAATCCAATGACTTTGCTCGTGGGTATGACTGACGGCAGTGTTAATGTTATTGATTTTAAAAACAGGCTGACTAAGCGTGTTAAACACCATGATGCGAGGGTTAGTTTTCTAACGCTTGGTCCACAACGTCAACTCTTGTTAAGTGCTGGACATGATGGCTTGGTTAATATTTCTGATGCAAGGACTTTGCAGCCTAAATTTGAGCATAAATTGTCTAAACGTGTGACAAGCTTCTCTTATAACTTAGAGCAAAATTTGCTGTTTATTTCTGATGCACTTAATGAGCAATGGGTGCTTAAGCCTTTTTCAGCGCAGGGTAATTCAATAAAGCTTTCCTACCGTGAAAGGTTTCGCTGGTTTAGGGCTTCGGCGATATCCCCAGATGGCGATTATTTGGCAACCGGCTCAAGTAAATTTTGGTGGACATTATGGAATGTAAGAACTGGGCAAGAAATTGACGCTTTTGCCATACAGGCGGTAACTTCAACGGCAATGATCTTAGATATGCACATAGATAGAGCAAATAAACTTGTGACACTCAGTAGTGATGGAATTGTTGAATATTGGGAAATCAATACCTTAATAAACTCACCTGATTGATGGCGTAAACTTTGCTTATTTTGCCTAGAATTCGCGCAACACAGGATGCTGCGTCAACAATAGGGGACAATAAACTGTACAAATAAAACAAAGGCTATACTATTTGCACAGATTATTTATTGCCCTTGAATTTAGAGAACCAGAACCATGTTGTTAAGACTAATCCCATTGCTTGTTGTGCTGTTATTAGTTGGGTGTGATGATGAAGTAGAACTCAGTCAAGGTACAATCAGCCAGCTTGGAGATAAAGGTGTACTAATTGGACACTTTTCACAAGATGGCAGCAAACTAGTCACTATAGATAGTGCGAATGTGCTGACCGTTTGGGACAGTCGCTCCATGGAAGCTTTGTTTACTGTGCCACAAAACAAAATGCCAGAGCTCTCTAGAGAGGTCGTTCTATCTAAAGATAACAATATGCTGATTGTCGTAGGGGATAATCAACTTAAATTTTGGTCTTTAGCCACTAAAAAGCTTGTCACTAAAGTGAGCTTTTCCGGAGTGAGTGGGTACGCGCACATTACGTCAGTTGCGTTATCACCCTCAATGGACAAAATTATCGTTGCTATGTCTGATGGTACTGTCAACATGGCACATCTTCATACTCAAGTTAATAATCAATTTGCCCCGCACAGCCGTCCTGTAATGCATGTGGAATGGGATGACAAAGGCGAGTTATTTATGACTGCGGCGCAAGACGGAAAATTAGCGCTATGGCGCTTTGGTTCGCCAGAGCCGGTATTTACAAAGGAGTTTAATCACAGAGTAACTAGCTTGGCTGTCAGAAAAGATTTCTCTGAGTTCTTTGTATCTGATGCTTTAGATAATCAAGTAATTGCATCTTTGATTGACGGTGCAGATAAGAGTGAACTCAAGTATATGGCACGTTTCAAAGTGTTTAGAAAAGCGTTATTCATCGAGAAAAGTGGCTTATTGGCAACATCATCTTCTAAATCTCAACTGACGATTTGGGATACTAAAAGTGGCAATGAGCTGGGAACATGGCAGATCAATACAGTTAATTCAGGTGCAACAATTATTGATATGTACGCGCCAAGCAAAGAAAAATTGGTGACTTTGAGCAGTGATGGCCTATTGGAAGAGTGGGCGCTAAATATGTTGGCTAACCGAAAATAGCACGGCTTTGAGGTTTGCCAGGTGAGGTAGATTTAACTTAGGTACAGTCAAATGAACAGATGGATTTTGTTTTTACTCTTAGTTTCGGGGTGGGCGAGTGGTCTGCCAGCGCAGCTCGATGTCAGTCAATGTGAGCGCTACGCCACAGAACTGGTGCTGTTGAAAAGCTCAACCAAGGTATCAGATACAGAGCACGCGCGAATTTTCCGCCTAACAGAGCGCATGGAGCAGTATTGCCAGTCTCCAACTCAAATTGTCAATGTGACTGAAAACCACATCAACCTTCCCATATTTGGTACTAGTCAATTCAGTGACCCTCAAGTTTATGCGAAGTGGCAAGCTTTTTATGAAAAACCTATTATCTGCCATGATGGGGAACAAACCTTTCAAAGTGCAGTGAGGTGTGCAGAGCTGGTCGCGGAGCAAAAGCAGAATTTTGAGGCGCAGTTAGCTCAGCAAAGTAAGTTAAGTGATCAAACTGGACGTGCACAGGTTTTAAAGAAACAGCCTGTTATCAGTGAATCTGTTGCTTCTTTGAATTCTATCGAACTCCCTTCACAGGCATTTCCTAACACGTTTAATGACGAAATTGAAAAAGAGCCAGACCATTTTACCCGTTTTGGTTTTTGGTTAAGTATCATATTGTGTGGTTATATTTTAATTGAACTCGCCAAGCGGTTTCTCACTAAGGGCTATAGCACTAGCTACTCGTTAAAGAAGAGAAGCTTTAAAAAGACCTATGATGTACTTAGTAGTAAGTTGGATAAAAAGAAATACATAATAGTGCACCGAAGTATGAGTCCACTGCTTGAAGAGTTGGATATTGATGGTGTGGTTCTATCGCCATTTGGTGTCTTTGTATTTGTTTGCTCTCAACATATTGGTGAAATTGAAGCAAACTTACACAATGAAATGTGGCATTCGACAGCGGAGGGAAGTGCCCAGTTTTTTTTAAATCCGCTTAACTCATCAAAAGTACGTGCTGCCAAACTTGCAGATTGCATTGGAGCCAAAAGTGGTGTCAGGCACATGGTCGCTTTTAATAATGGTTGTCGTTTTTACCCTGGGCGTCCCGCAAATTGCTTTGAAAATTCGCAAGTCGCACTTGAAGTCATGCGCTATACGCAATTTTTATATAATTATGAGCAACTTCGTTATTTTGAGCAGCGTTTGTACTCTGCCAGCCACATGGTCGCCTCTGGGCAGGAAGTGGTTAGTTAGCTCATGCTTTTATATGAAATAAATAGTCTATTTATTTGCTAAATATTGTTATTTTTGATGCGTCTGAAATGAAATAGAGTTACAATTATCGGCCTTTATCATAAGGCACCCTCTAATTTATAGTTACAAAGGTTTCTCAAGTTTCGAATGACCGATCTTACAACTCATGAGGCTTCTCGGAAGCGCTTACTTATTGCGCTTGCATTGACTTGCACGTTTATGGTTATCCAACTAATTGGTGCATATTTTGCCAATTCTCTAGCCGTGCTTGCAGACGCAGGACACTTGTTTGTCCATAACAGCTCGTTGCTTATCGCATTAATCGCATCGAGTATTGCGGTAAAACTCGCAAAAAACTTTAATGAAGGTTACAAAAAAGCAGAATACACAGGTGGACTCATCAACGGTATTTTGTACGTT
The DNA here is from genome assembly GCF_030125375.1 of Pseudoalteromonas umbrosa. GTDB lineage: Bacteria > Pseudomonadota > Gammaproteobacteria > Enterobacterales > Alteromonadaceae > Pseudoalteromonas > Pseudoalteromonas umbrosa. Next base: position 282,467 of record NZ_JASJUU010000003.1, read on the forward strand.
TCTATTGCTGTGATTATTTTGCTCGAAGCGACGGAGCGGATCGAATTACATAGCCAAGGCCATGTTCACGAAGTGAATACATTTTTGATGTCGACCATTGCAGGAGTGGGTTTCTTGTTTCATGGTGTGGCTGCTTGGGTTTTGTATAAAGGCAGAAAAGACAGTATTAATGTCTACGCGGTATTTTTACACTCCTTTTTTGATTTATTATCAACAGTCTCTACGTTCGTAGCAGGCATACTTATTCATTTGACGGGTTTGAATATTATTGATGTGCTCTCAAGTATGTTGATTTCAAGCTTTGTGTTATTTACCGGTTTTAAGGTGATTAAAACATGCTTGACTGGACTCCTTAGCAAAGAGAGTGCACTGCCTAATGTAGACAAACTTGAACAAGCGATTGTTGATACTGAACATGTTGAAAGCGTACATAATGTGACTGTATCCAACACAGATGATGAACTGATAGTTGGTGCGCATATCGTTTTAAAGCATCATTGCACCATAGAAATGCACGATGATGCGTGTCGTTTTCAAGTTGAGGCGCGCTTAAAGCAGCTATTTTCAGTCGAGAAATGTGTGTTACAAATAGAAAGTCACAATTGTCCCCACCATTAAACTTGGCAAATAACCAGCTTTCCTTTATTTTTTAATAGAATATAAAGAGGAGCTGGTATTGCTACATCAATTCGTTAAATTACCCAAGGTAATTATTGCACTTTTTTTAGGAATAGTTGGCGGAGTTGCTAACCTGCTTCCAATTTGGTTTCTAGACAGCTCAGAGTTTTTGTTTGGACAGCTGTTTGTTATCTTGTGCTTACTAGCCTTGGGCTGGCGCTATGCTTTGATCGCTGTTGCCATTGGGGCGCTTTTTTTGTTGTACCGGTGGGGGCATTGCTGGGCTTCTCTTGTATTCCTGTTTGAAATAGCATGGTTACAAATATTTTGTATTCGTGCCAACAAGCCCTTGTTCATTCGAGGCCTAGGTTACTGGGTCCTTTTTGGTGTGCCCATTTTATTTATTGTCGGCAAATTTGTATTAGGGCTGACGTTATTAGTGATTTTCACCGCTCTTGCTAAATATCTGATTAATGCTGCGGTTTACCTTGCGATTGTGGATTTAATTTCGCTGTTTCTATTTAAACGCGTATGGCAAGCTAAATCTCTCTATCAAATTCTTAACTACATGATCAGCCAATTGATTATATTGGTGGTGCTGATCACAACAATAGTGCTTACAAACAGTCATTACAAACGCATAGAGTATGAAGTCACTGCTCAGCTGCAAGATGCCTCAGGCAGCGCATTAAAGCAAATTGATGATTATCTTGAGAGCTATCGGCGAGCGATTATGGTCGCGGCTCAGGACATTCAATCCGGTGTAGATAAACAGCAGGTGATTAGGCGACTAGTTGAGACTTATCCTAATTTTAGAACGGCTATTGTGGCTGATCACAGCGCGATGGTGACGCACTTCTATCCTAAAGCGTTGCAAGTCAGTTTGGTAGGCGAAGTCCCATCAGTTGCTGACCGTGAATACTTCCTTCAAGCGCCTTACTACCCTAATGGTTATGTGTCTGGGATATTTCAAGGTCGAGGGTTTGGTAATGACCCTGTAGTGGCTGTATCTGCCCCCTTGTATGAGGAGGGGGAGTTTCAAGGGATCGTTGAGAGCTCCCTTTATTTTGAGTCATTTGAGCAATTTATTCCGAAGGTGCTTGCGCAAAAAGGGCATCTACTGATTGTCGATCATGAAAACAATATTGTTTATAGCTCTTTAAAGTCTGACTTTAACATTTTGGATAATATTGCAGATAAGCAGCTACAAGAACTGACTGAAACAACAGACCAAATCTTCATCAGCAACAATCGAGATGTGTACTATAAGCAAAGTATGCAATCGAATATCTTTCAGTGGCGAGTAATTAGCTTAATTGAGCGCAAGCATGTGAACTTAGCAGTCGCGTCCGCTTGGATACAGTCGTTTATTCTGGCTCTATTTATTATTGCGATTAGCAGCTTTTTAGTGAATAGAATGACGCGGGTGTTCACTAAACCCATCGTCGATTTAAGTCATAGTATTAACTCATTTGACCCAAGTAAAAAAATGTCTGAAGTGAACAACAGTACGGATGGTAGTTGTTTAGAGGTCATTATTTTACAGCAGCAGTTTTCACAGTTGGCATTTAAGCTATCGATGAGTTTTACCAAATTAAATACGGCAAATGATGAAAATGCACAGCTCAATAGAAGACTACAAGACTTTAATAAAACCTTAGAGTTGGAAGTACGCCAAAAAACTGAGGAGCTTATCAGCGCACTAGAAAGTGCTAACAGAGCAAGCTCGGCAAAAAGCCAATTTCTGGCCAATATGAGCCATGAAATAAGAACACCGCTCAATGGCATTATTGGCATGTCAGAGGCACTCATACAGTCAGAACAAGATGCCAAAGCAAAAGAACAGTTAGACATTATTTATCAATCAGCCCATAAACTGTTATTGATACTGAATGACATTTTAGATTACTCTAAAATTGAAGCAGGGGCATTACACCTCTCAAAACAAGATACTGATATTAAAAAGTTTGTTAAGGATCTTTCAGCATCGTTTGAACAGTCCATAAAAAATCCTAAAGTTGAATTTACTTATGTGATATTGGATACAGTTCCTGAAGTACTTGTCATTGATGATTTGCGTGTTGGACAGGTTATCAATAACTTATTGAGTAATGCTGGTAAATTCACTGAGGAAGGCTTTATTCGCTTTGAGCTTAATTATCACAACGAGCAATTAACTTGCAGTATCAAGGATACTGGCGTTGGCATTTCAGAAGCTGCGCAAAAAGACTTATTCGATGAGTTTACACAAGCTGACTTGTCTACAACACGCAAATATGGTGGAACAGGACTTGGTTTGACGATTTGTAAGCGTTTGGTTTCACTGATGGAAGGAGAGCTGACTTTTACTTCTCAAGAGCACAAGGGCAGTGAGTTTTCTGTTGTGATCCCAGCAAAACAAGGCGGTCGAATAGAGCGTTCGGTGCAAGAGAATGTCGGTATCCCCAATTTAGAAGGCATTCGACTGTTATTAGTAGAAGATAATCCGATTAACCAGATTGTGGCGATGCAAATGTTGGCTAAAACAGGTGGCCAAGTCGTAAAAGCACAGGATGGTGTAGAGGCACTGGAAGCGTTAAAAGCGCAAAAATATGACGTTGTGCTTATGGATTGCCAAATGCCGAATATGGACGGGTTCGAGTGCACGCGCGCTATTCGTTCAACACCTGAAGCATACGGCGCACCTTACATTATTGCGATTACCGCTAATGCATTCAGTGAAGACAAAGCCAAGTGCTTACAAGTCGGCATGGATGACTTTGTCGCTAAGCCTATTGAATCGTCTGAGCTTTATCATTGCTTGATTAAATGGCAAGCACAGGATTTCCAGGGTACTTTGGATCCCTAAGCTGAACTTCCCAATGCAGCATGTTTGAATATATTGCTTTTAGGCATGCTCATACTTGGGTTATTCTCTGCCTATTCCCCCTAAATCTAGAGAGGTAATATTAAGTTTTCTATCACTCAACTAATGCCATGTTTATTACACCCTGCTCAGTATTGCTATTTATTCTTTCATTACTATTAAAGTTAAATTTAGTTAAAAAATGGATTTTTATTTTATCTAAAGTGTTTATTTTTTGATTCTTTCTTCGGTTTTTTAGTGTTGTACATAAGCTTTTTTCTGATCAAATACCATGTAATAAAGTGTAATAGAACTTACATATTAATATCGGTACATTGCACCAATTTTATTTCATAAATTGGCAATAGAACAGTTTGTTATTTGTTTCTAAAAGTAATTTATATGTAAATTTATATGTGTTCGTGCGTTTTTTATCTTATTGATTTAATTGTTATTAAATTTTAAAGAGTCTTCATTTGAGTATATAATCTAGCTAATTTTATGTGCGGGCAAGCCATTGCTAAAAAATTTATAAAAAGAGTGATCTGATAAGTTCTATAAGCAGTATAAATCTAGTTTTAAATTTTTCTTGGTGTCTATTTATTAAACGTAATTATTTAATAAATGCACATCAATAAGTATGTCGTCTTTATTTATATCGCTGTTTTCATTAATCACACCTTATTTAGCCTCATTAAAGTAAAGCGGTAATTAGCTACAGGCCTTTAATTTGCCCTACACATGTAAACAAATAATGAATTGTAATTTTTAAATAGGTAGTTTGATGTCTATTAGTAGTAAATCAATTAATAAAAAAAGTAAGCTCAGTCGGCATATTCAAGCCGCATTGTTTGGTGGCGTTGCTCTGAATGCGGGGGTTATGAGCTTTGGGGTCGAGGCCTTTGATTTATGCCAAATGATTCCAACTTCAGAACAATGCAATACAGCTCCCAAATTAATATTGGATTCAACGGACTCATTTGGCAACAGTACGGTTCTATTTGATAGGCAATCTCCTGTTTTTATTGGTAAAAATGCTAATGTTGAGGACGAAGGAAAAATACAAAGAGTAAAAGTCGCTATTCAGAGCCCTTCAAATGGAGAGAATGAATACTTAGAATATGACACTTCAAAGTTAGGTGATTTACTCTCTACTAATGCTTCGTCAAGTGAAGTTGTTACCAAGCATGCAATTGAAGTCATAAGCTTAGATGCAAGCCCTTCTAGCATAGAAACATTCATAAAAAGCATAAAATATTTTAACAGTGTTGCTTGGCCTACGGGGGCATCACGAACTATAAACGTAGAAGTTGAAGACGATAGAGGATCTAAAGCGAGTCACTATACCATAATTGATTTACAGGCTGGTCTCGAATTTGATGATTACTTTACAGTGTCGGCATCGTCAGTTGTAAATGGTGATAAATTTTTAGTTAATGCTGACCTGTTTCAAGCTGCTGATGGTAGTGGAGTCAATTTAGATGAATTTAACATTGGCATTTATGATCGACGTGGTGGGCTGGGTGCAACTGAACGATTCGACAACACTGGATATGGCGCCTTTTATTTAGATTCAAATAAAGATGGTGAATTAACTGAAGACGAGCTTCTGTCAAACAACAATAATTCATTGAACATTAAGTTGTCAGAGTTAAACAATCAACATGTCTATTTTTTACATAGTGGTAGTGAGCCTGCTCAAGATTTTCAACTATCAGTTTTACTATCAGGTCAAACGCCAGCAGGCTCAGAATCAAAGGTTATAAAATTACCTGTGAGCGTGATTGAAGCCGACCAACCTCCCCAAATAATTTCGTCTTCACCCAAAGCCAGTCAAATTGAACTGTCTCTTAATTCTGAGATGCAAGCAGCGACTGAGCGTGTAATTCAAATTGACCCTGCGGGCATTCCTCATGTTGTTTACTTTGAAGAGGAAACCAAAAAACTCATTTGGAGTCGTTATGACAATGGAGCTTGGGTTGAAATATATTCAGATTTAATTGAGTTTAGTTGGGATACAAGGGTAGCACCTAAATTGAAGTTTCATGCTGATGGAACAGCTTATGTTTCATACAGAAATGTAGATATGTATGAAAGTCCTACGATTCACTTTTGGCGTTTGAAGCAAACTTCAAGTAGCGTAGAACACATTATTTTAACTGAACATGATAATCCGTTAGTGCCTTCTGGTGGCAATGATATTTTTGTTTCAGGTGTTGGTCCAACTTACGAAGGCTATGATTTTGTCATAGATAAAAACGGCGCGTTATTAGTTCTCGCATTTGACGGTAATAACACGTCAAAATATAACTTATACAAACTTGACGGATCAGGTAGCCAATTAAGTTGGGCTAGGCAAGAAGGCTTTGAACTTCCTTTATTAGGTAGAGAAATGGGTCACTATTTTGTCATTTCTGACCTCTCTCTTGTTTATAATCAAAATAGTGACTCTTTATTTTACACTGCGCAAGAATCTCCTCCTGGTTCACCAAGTATAAGTGCTATAGGACAGTTTAGTTCTTCTGAGGCTTACACTAACGATTATTTTAATACTGATTTAGGTGGCTTAAAAACAGATAATAATTATTCATACTTTAGTCAATTAGCACAGCATATTGGTAACGACGATACACCAGCGGGTATGCACTCTTTAATCGCAAAGCGTTCACACAATAGTGAAAATAGCGAGACCGAAATCTACTATCAGTATGTTAGCAATGATGAAAGTAAAAAAGTTGTGACAGGACCACTCACACTGCCTAATAATGGAAATATTCATCAGGTTACTTTGGGTGAGCAGCAAGTACTTTTTGTTGACTTAGAGCAGGCTGGTGAAGTCTCAAAAGTAGTTGTAAATCGATTGGTTGATGAGAAGTGGAAGAGTATTTACGAATACAATTTGCCATTTGTCGCAGCTAAAGAGTTTGAAGTGGTTACAACGCCTGATGGTGGGTTGATAGTACTAACCCAAGATGCACAAGATAACAGCGTTGTTCATACATCATCGATAGCGGGGTTAGCTGACATTGAATTAATGGAGGCAATAAGTGCTAACTCGCCGCAAAAACCATTCGAAAAAATTAAACTACATGATAGCGATACTGAGTTACTGTCTTTTGTGGTAAGCACTGAAGATCTTGCTGTTCCAGGACTATATACTTTACCTGATGGCTTTAACCTAGGCGATGCAGAGATTGAATTTACTGAAAACGGAAAGGGCGTATCAATTAAGGGGTCAGTAGTAGACATCAACCGAATTCTCGCTGCGCTTATCTTTACCCCAAATGCCGATTATCAAGGCACACCGACCTATATTTATACGGTACAAGAACTGCCAGATGGTTCGACTATTTCGGGTAGTTTAAATATAGATATTCAGTCGCTCGTTGGGCTTGAGTCTTTAATTACAGCCTCAACATTAAATATCAAAGAAGGCGATAAAATGCGTCTTACTGAGGATTTATTTCAATTTGATGCAATTAATGCAGATGTCGTTGAGGACTTTCGTTTTACGCTAGATGCCGGTTCTTTGGGTCCTGTGGCTGTATATTACGATTATGATGGTAATGGAGAGCTACATGAACATGAAAAGCTTACCGGCGCACAGCTAAACCAACCTTGGCAATACAGTGATATGCAAAACAGTCATTATTACTTTGTACATAATGGCTCAGAGTCTCCACTTGATTTTTCTGTCACAATCAATATGAGCTTGATTGAGGGATCCAACTTTAAAAGCTCGCACAAGTTATCTGGCACATTGACGCTGCCTGTGAAAGTAGAGCTTGTCGATGATGCGCCAGTGATTGGTCAAAAAGGCCAAATTGGTGCAACAGAGATCCCTTTGACCGATGAAATGCTAAGCGCCAGTGAACTTGTCGTCGAAGAGTCAGCTGAGGGTGAAATATTTGCTGCCTACTTTAATCAAGCATCACAACAGGTAACAATAAAGAAGTTTGTAGATAAGCAGTGGCAGCAAGTAGACATAATTAATACGTTAGGAGCGCATAGCAGTACTTCACTGCAAATGCGTTTTGATAATAATGGCTCTTTATATCTCGCTTTTATCTCCAAAGCTGAAGCCAATAGCGCTGATGGCGCAATAAATAAGAGTGCTTTGTCAGTCGCTAAATATAACACTAACTCTGGTGCGCGAGATTATCATTATCAAAGTCTTCAAGATGTTACTTTACTCAGTGATGTGTTTGGGTTTGTCCTTGACGAGCATGGCTTACCTTATGTGATGGTACCTAATACGCTTTCAGAGAGTAATACCGTCACAGAAGCGAGCATTTTCAAACTGAACGATAATAGCACACCAACAAAGTGGCAATCAGTTTATGCATTCAGTGATAAGTTGTTTGATGATTTTCGATATAGTGATGAAGGCCAGCTACATGCTGCTGAATTAAAAAGTTTATCGCTAGCTATTGAAAACGGTACTATTCACTACGCTGCCGCAGCACAAATGAACATGGCTTCAGCTACTTTGATTGGCAAGATCGTAGAGGACCAAGGTGGTTTAATTCATATAATTGACAATGAATTGGGCGGAAAAGTCAAAACGGCAGATGGGGAAAGTTATATGTCTTCTTCTGCCTATATATCACAGGCGAAGGCAGTTAATAGTGTTTCTGGAGTACATTCATTAACCTCACTCACTGAATTTTGGCAATATACATTTGTCGATTATTTTGCCCGAGCATATGATGGTAGCGATACTTATCAAGTAGACAGGTTAAAAATCAGTAATCACGGTAGTGTCGTTGCTTTGGGTAGTGATACTGCCTATGCGGCGGAAGTGACTTCCAAATGGGGAAGTTCAACGACCAGAGTTGTGGTGTATCACGTAGTGGATAAAGCGTGGGAGATATACCACGAATTTGAATTACCTTTCGGATCTGATCCTACTTCAGGAGAACTGAAGTTTTCAGGTGACAATCAATTATTTTATAAAGTTAAAGATAGCACTGAGCAATTAAGTCGTTTATATAAAATCGGCGATGTAGGTGCCATGGATTGGAGCACTTCAAAGATAAGCGCCAACACACCGTCGAATATTCTTGCTGGCTTACAAGTCCAAGATCCAGACTCAGAAGAAGCGGTATTTACCCTAACCACAGACGACGCAAATCTACCGGGGACGTTTAGTTTACCTGCCGATTTTGATAAAGGTGCGGCCATTGTTGAATTTACTCAAAATGGTAAAGGGGTAAGGCTCAGCGGTCAGATTGAAGACATCAATCGTGTACTTGCGGCGCTGATATTCACACCTAATAGTCAATACGAAGGCACGCCTAAATACACGTACACAGTACAAGGTTCGTCAGGTGACACTGAGACCAACGGCGAATTTGACTTAAACATTATTTCGTATACCGAGCTTTCGTCATTTTTTACTTTGGAACCAATGAATGTGCGTGAAGGTGGTGAAGAGCGTATAAGGGTAAACCTATTTCCGTCTATCGATTATCAAGGTGATATATGGGATGACTTGACGTTCTTATTCGATACGCAATCTCTGCACTCTGGAGACATTTACCATGACGCCAATGGTGATGGCACCATTGTTGATAGCGAAAAGTTGACAGAACAAGAGTTGAGCGCACCGCGACCTCTGGCTGACATTTTGAATGGAGCATTCTACTTTGCGCACGATGGCTCTGAATCGCCACTTGATTTTTCAATTTTGGTTGACGCGAGCTTGCGAGAAGGCTCTGAACATAGCCAGCGATACTCAAGCTCTGCGACGTTCATTTTACCGGTAAGCGTAAAACTGGTTGACGATCCAATTGAGTTTGGTGCGCAGGGCAGTAATATTACGACCTCAGAAATCCCGCTGACAGATGAGATGTTGAACGCTGATGAGTTATTGATTAGGACAAGCCCATCTGGTGAGATACATGTTATATATACTGAAGATGCACAAACAGCTACAAAGCTCTCCTGGCTTAAGCTTGTAGATGGTCAATGGCAGAATGTAGCTGATGAGCAATTTCTTGGTATGTCTTCGGGAGAATTCCAATCGATATCTCCACAACTTGAGTTTGCAGACGATGGCAGTGCGTATCTAGTTCATATTCAGCATGGTTCAAACGACGAGAAAAGTTTGTCGATGATCCATTACGATGCTGAAGCAGACGCTGCAACGACATATCCTTTACACACGGGATTTGAGAATGATGACTCTTTAGGTGGCCCAATTAAAAGCAGTGCGTTTGCGCTGGCACTAGATGAAAACGATACTCCGTATGTGATGTTTCATCGAGATTTGCTAGAGGTAGCTGATCATGTAATTTATAAATTCCAACAAAATGGTGATGAGCTTGGCTGGGCTGAGTACCGAACTATTGACCGAGATTTAAACGCAGTATCCAAACCGGGAACGGGGAACACCGTATATCTGCCTATCAAGCGCCTATCTTTAGTCGTGAATGCTGAAAACGACACGGCCTATTACTCAGTAAATATGTCAGGCGAGCAGTACTTTACCGACCAATTTTTGACACAAGGCAATGAAAATACATTACTGTGGAATGCAACGGTCGTCTATAAACATGACGAAAGCTCTGCAAACGTTGTTTATGATCTTGGTAATGGTAGTAATATCAGTTCTACCAAATCACGGTTTATTACTGAAGTTGAGCTTGAACAAAAGCAAGACGCCTTAGGTAACGTGATTGGAGTTCATTCTATTCGTAGTATGGTCGAAACTGATCTAAACGGCATGCATATTGACAGTTTTGCTATGTTGAATGATGGCACTCAAACGCGAACTGATCCGCAATCCTTTAATGCCAATACCAGTAACGTTGTTTTAGGCAAAGAAACGCCTTATATTGTTGAAGTAACCTCGGCTGATAATGGCGGCTCAAACGTAGTTATTCAGCATATGGTTAATGGCCAGTGGGAAGTGTATCAGCAATATGAAGTCCCATTTGCAGTTAATAAAGCACCTGAAATAGAAATCACAGGCACTAACCAGTTAATAGTAAGCGTTGAAGGTGATAATGCGGGTGAAACAAATGTTGCAATCACAAAAGACGAGCCAACAAATTGGGCGGTGACGCCGATTAATGCGGCCAAATCTGCACAGTTTTTTAAAGACTTTGTCCTAAAAGACGATGATGCAGATGAAGTTACCTTTAGTGTAAATACAACTGCAGACGGCTTACCGGGTGTGTTTAGCCTACCAGAAGACTTTGACCTTGGTACTGCAAGCATTGACTTTGGCGACCCTGACAGTGCTGAATACGGTAAAGAAGTTACCATCACGGGTACTGTTGAAGATGTAAATCGCTTAATTGCTGCGCTGACCTTTACACCAAAAGATGGCTATGAAGGCAAACCTCAATACAGCTACTCTTTACAAAGTAACACCGATGATGAGCCGCTTACGAGCAACTTTGATTTAAATATCACAGACGCTAACACTGCGCCAACACGTGTAGTTAATAAGCCGATATATGTTTTGCCTGAGCGCGAAGGCCATACACAGATCACAATAGATCGCCTCAAAGCGACTGATCCTGATGACAACGATGCGGGTATTTTTTACGAAATTGTAGAGTTGCCTGAAAGTGGCTTACTGCGCCTTACTCACTCAGATGGCGGTTCAGGTTTAGTGGAAACTGATTTACAAGTAGGTAGCAGTTTTAGTCAGCTTGACCTGATGGACAACGAAGCGGGTAGCAAGCTTGAGTATATTGTCGAAAATGGCATTAGAGCAGGGGCGTTTAAACTACGGCTGATCGATGGTGGTGAAGATGGTGTTCAACCAAGTGAACCATTCATTGTGTCCTTGGTGGATACTAAACCAGCTGTGTCATTGAGCCAAACTGACATCAATCTATCTGCATTACTGTATGAAAATGCCTTTACCACCATTGAAGCGCCTGAGTTTGATGCACAAAGCGTCACCTTTGGACTATATGAGGTTATTGATGGCATATGTACGACAGATGTATTTGCTGGTATTTACCTTGATGGTAATGCACTGAAAGCTGATGATTTGTTTGATGCCGGTGACCTTGAAATCTGTGTTGTAGCCAAAGACGATATCTGGGAAGTGAAGCAAGTCTTTACCCTGAACCTTGAAGATAACTTGCCGGTAGAGGCACCTTCGATGCCGGATTTAGTAGCAATTAGAGATTCAGGTGAATTTAACGATGACAATATCACAAGCTCAAGGCAGCCAACTTTCGAAGGAACAGGCCCATCCGGTTTAGTTGTAGAGCTAACAAGTAGTATTGATGGCATTATTGGCAGTGGCCTGGTAAATGCTGGTGGTGCGTGGAGCGTTCGAGTTAGAGATGATTTAAGTGAAGGTACTCACATTATTACAGCTTTAGCGAGAAAGGGAGAAATTAACAGCCTTCCATCAGCACCGCTTACTGTCACTATTGAACATAGTGCGCCGCCAATAGCCTCGGGTGACTACGCGCGTTTATCCAATGCGAGCATATCAGGTTCGATACCAACGGTTACAACTGATAAACCAGTTATTGAGGGCGTTGCAAAAGGGTTCGTTACTGTTCGAATTTCTTTAGTTACTCCAGGCGAAACTCCTTTAATTGAATTGGTACCTGTTAGTTCCGATGGCTCATGGTCATATCAAGTACCCAATGGTCTCAAAGATGGTACTCACTACTTATCTACTTATGCTGTTAGCAGCGCTGGAAATTCATCACTGTTTCCTGATATAGAGTTCAAAGTAGATACGTCAGCTTTCTCAACACCAACAGAGTTCTCTTGGAGGGGGGAAGATGGTTATATCAATGCCAGTGAGCTTGTCAACTATCAAATCAATGGTCAATTCGCAGGCGCTATTCCTGTTGGTGACAAGTTAAATGCCTCGATTCAAGTGGGCACACAAAGTTTTGATGGCTCTGCTACAGTGGCTAATCAGATAGCTTGGTCAATTGAGCAGTTTGGAATGAATAGCGCTCAATTTACAAACGAGACAGAGTTTAAGCTGACATTGCAAGCTGAGGACATACATGGCAATACATCAGAGTCTGTAGTGCGCACTGCCAAACTGGATGTAGTAAGTCCGTCTGTTGTGATTGAGGCATCTCAGTCGTTGGCAGGTGCCAATGAGCCTGTTAGATTGTTGTTCTCATTTAGTGAGCCTGTGGCGTCATTTACACGCGATATGATCAGCTTACAAAACAATAAAGGGACATTGGGGCCTGTTGTTAAGCACAGTAGCACCAGCTACTCCGCGATATATACCCCAGCAGCTGGGAATATTGGCCAAGAAGAGTTTAAGATTAATGCAGGTCGTTATTTTGATATCGCGGGTAACCTAGGCCAATCTGCATCGTTTACACTCGACATTGACTCTGTTGCGAATGAGAACCACAGCATTCGTTTTGAAAAGCAGACTTACCTTGCCGGTGACAATGAAGTTAAGTTTACACTATTGGGCTTAGAAGCTGGCTCAAGCTATAGCTATGAGCTCAGAAGCAGCGGCGGCGGTGTGGTATCAGGTGGGGAAGTATTAGCGAATAACCTCACAGGCAAAACTGTCACGGTTAGTCAGCTTGACGAGCTCAAAGACGGTGAGTTAACACTTTCAGTGGTCGCAACTGATAAAGCGGGCAATCGCTCAGAGGCAAAAACAACCTCTGCAACTATGGATAGAACAGCGCCGAGCGTTGTGTCGATTACTGCGAATGACACGCGACTGGATGCAGACGATAAAGCGATTATCACCATTACATTAAGTGAGCCCAGTGCTGATTTTAATATCAGTAGTCTTAATGAAAATGGCGGTCGTTTATCAAGGTTTAAAAACCTGAGTGACACAGTATATCAGGTTGAATTTACGCCATCTCGCAGTGTTGAGCAAACAGGCTCTGTCAGCGTAAATGCCAATAGCTTTACAGACATTGCAGGTAACGGCAACACGTTAACATCGCCGATTGAGTTTGATATTGATACAAAGGCGCCTGGGAGACCAAGTGTTACATTTAATAGTGATGTATATAACGCTGAAAGCTTGACTAACGCATTCTTCACAGTGAGTTACGAAGGTGATGCAGATGGCTTTGAGTGGACCTTGTCTAATGTAGATGGAGGAATTGGTGGTAGCGATGATAGCAGACCTAGTTCTTCTGAGCCGATTTATCTAAACAAGACTGTTAAAAGCATGCATGCGCAGCTTGATGATTTGGCAGACGGTATTTATACCTTCACGTTTGTTTTATCTGATGATTTTGGAAACGACTCTTATGAAGCCGTTGAAACCATCACCTTAGATAATCAAAAGCCAACGGTAGACATTACTGTAGCTGATGGTGTGTTAGGCACCGAAGGGCGTGTGGTTGAATTTACCGTGAGTGAGGCTGTTACAGGCTTTGCCCTAGAGGACATCAGTGCATCATCTGGTCATTTTGAGGCCTTCACATCTCTTGGCAACAACCGCTATACAGCCAAATACATTCCGTTAAATGACGTCAGTGTCGATGTTATTGTCTCGGTTTCAAGCGGGGCATTTACTGATGCGGCACTTAATGCGGTAGACAGCACAACCAAAACATTGACTGTGGATACTAAAGCGCCAAGCGTACAATCTGTGAATTTAAGCAGTGGCACTTATAATATTCAAAACCAAGCGCAAGCGAGCTTTAGCTTTGTTGGTGCAGAAGTTGGCGCGACTTATCGTTATACGTTGACTAGCTCAGGTGGCGGCACAATCTCTGAGTCAGGCACCATTGAGCAAGCAAATCAAAAAGTGACATTTACAGACTTTGCCAGCTTAAAAGATGGTGATTTAACACTGAATGTTACTTTGACCGATGTTGCTGGTAATACATCAGTTGCGTCACATACAGCAACGCTAGACACAGTATCTCCAGAAATACTGAGCTTAACGTCTAATGATATGGCACTTAAGCTAGGCGAAGAAGCGCTCCTCACTATTACGCTTAATGAAGCTGTTGAGGCGCTTTCGTCAGCACAATTTAGTGTGGTGAACGGTAAACTGTCTGACTTTAAAGCACTTAGCCCAACCACTTATCAGGCTAAACTCAAACCGAGTGATAATGTAGACGGTGAAATACAACTAGTTATTAGCGCTGGCAGCATACAAGACGCTGCGGGTAATACCAACTCAGAAGCTAAGTCATTGTCTATTACGACTGATACAAGCGTACCGACAGGTCAAAGCGTTACCATTGATCAAGCAGAGATCAATGAGGACAATGACACCGCCTTGAGCTTCACCTTAAGAGGCTTGGAAGGTTCTGGCTTGATCACCTATCATATCAGTGATGGCAGTAATTCAGTAGGCAGTACTTCGCCAATTGCAATTACTGGTACAACGCAAGTGATTTCGGGTATTGATGTATCTAGCTTGGCTGAAGGCAAGTTGTTCTTAAATGTTGTTGTTCTAGATGACGCACATAATGCTGCTGAGGCCATTACTGCAAGCGTTATCAAAGCATATAACGTCGCGCCAACATTGTCAGGCACGCCAGCATCGACAATTAATGAAGATTCAGAGTTTGTGTTTGAACCACTTCTTAATGACCCAGATACAGACAATGAGCACGTATTTACCATTAACCAAACCCTACCATGGGCAACATTTGATGCTCAAACAGGTAAATTGAGTGGTACGCCAACAGATGAGCATGTCGGTACATACGATAACATTCAAATCACAGTGAATGATGGCCGCGAAACGTTTACGTTGCCTGCATTTAGCGTTGAAGTTGTTAATACCAACGATGCGCCTGTGGCACAGAACTTGGCATTTGACCTAAATGAAGCAGAGCAACTCATTGTTGCTAAAGCGCAAGGTTTGATTGATACCGCTACGGATGACGATATTGATAGTGGTGATGTGTTAAAAGCCATTATTGTCAATGAGCCGCAATTTGGTGCGCTTGTACTGAATGACGATGGTAGCTTTACATACAGTCATGATGGCAGTGAAAACCACAGCGATAGCTTTGGCTATCAAATTGAAGATGCTAGTGGCGCTCGTTCTGAGCTTCGCACTGTGTCTTTAAATATGAACGCGCAAGCTGATGCGCCGGTAGTAGTAGATGACTTTGCTCAAACACTCGAAGACACGCAAATCATAGTCAAGTTATTAACTAATGACAGTGATGCTGAAAATGACATGGTTGCTTCGTCTGCGGCGGTTATTGTTGAGCCTAAGCTGGGTAGTTATAGCATTGAAAATGGCATTATTACTTATACACCAAACCTCAATGCCACAGGTCAAGATAGCTTAACTTACACGGTGAAGGATTTAGCGGGTAACACATCAGCTGCAGCGACGCTGATCATAGATATCACGCCTGTAAACGATAAACCAGTTGCCAAATCATTTGAGTTATTGGTTACTGAAGATACAGCGAGTAACAGTATAGATCTTCGTGGCAAGTCTGAAGATGTTGAAGACATTAACCCAACAGGTGCTATTGCATTAACGGCTACCCCGACGAAAGGTTTTGTCACCCTAGACCAACAGACTGGAAGCTTAGTCTACACACCAAATGCAGATGCCATCGGCAGCGATGTATTTAGCTATACGATAGCGGATAGTGACGGCCTGATCTCAGAGCCTGCAATCGTGACTGTGAATATTGGTGCAGTGAACGATCGTCCTGTCGTGGGTAACGATACATTGGCCATGACAGAAGATGAAGTGGCGACGCTTAATATTCTTGCTAATGACTCTGATGTTGAAGATCAAGGCTTTAACGCTGCAAATGTCATGCTAGAGGATAAAGGCGCGGGCGCAGGTGTTTACGATATGGCCGATGTTGCAGTACTTGCTGATGGCACATTAGAGATAACACCAAAGCAAGATGCCAATGGTCGCTTTAGCTTTACTTATACATTGGTAGACAGCGAACAGTTGAGTTCTGAGTCGGCAACAGTGACAGTTGATATTACGCCTGTTAATGACGCACCAGTTGCGCTAGATAATATGGCGGAGTTGTTTGAAGAAGGTTCACATGAAGTCAATGTATTAGGTAATGACAGTGACGTTGATGAGAACGATACCTTAGATCTGTCAAGTGTTAGCGTTGTTAAGCAACCGCTAAATGGTCAAGTGCGTGTGACAGATACTGGCGCCATTGTGTACGTACCAAATACCAACTTTAACGGTGATGATACATTTACCTATACAGTAAGAGATGCGGCAGGTGCGCTTTCTAATGAAGCAACTGTCACGATGACAGTGAAGCCGCTGAATGATGCACCGGTTGCACAAAGTCAAAGCGTGTCTTTAGCAGAAGATGGGTCATTATTGATCACACTTGCTGCTACTGATATTGATGGTGATGAACTGAGCTATCAAATTGTTAGCAGCACCGCATCTGGCTCATTGACACAACAGAGTGTAAATACATGGACTTATGCGCCTAATGCAAACTTCAATGGCCAAGATAGTCTGCAGTTTATTGCTTTTGATGGTCAAGTTGAGTCGGAGCCCGCGCAGGTTACTATTACGGTAGATGCAGCGAACGATGCCCCTGAAATATCGGGAGCCCCAGCTACTAATGTTGATCAAGACGTTGCTTATTCATTTACACCACAAGTAACCGATTTAGATGAAGATTCGCTTACTTTCAGTGTGTCTAATCTGCCAGTTTGGGCAAGCTTTGACGCGCAATCAGGTACTCTCAGTGGTACACCAGGCCGCGATGATGTGGGCTCGTATACAGATATTGTGATCACAGTATCAGACGGAGAGTTGACAGCTTCTCTAAGCCCATTTGCCATTGAAGTTGGCTATGTAAACGCGAAGCCAGTTGCACAGGGGATGGATGTCTTTGTAAATGAAGACTCTACAGTCAGTTTCAGTGCGCCTGTATCAGATGCAGATCAAGATAGCTTAAGTATTAGTATTACTGAGCAGCCAAGTTTCGGGTCATTAACCATTCAAGGGCAGTTATTTACTTATGTTCCCGGTGCAAACTTTAATGGCTCTGATAGCTTTAGCTATGCCGTAAATGATGGTGCTGAAGACTCAGTTGCTGCACAAGTGGCTATTTCAGTTAATCCATTGAATGATGCGCCAGTTGCGCAAAATGACGCGTTTACATTTAACACAGTGTCATCTTCATACACGCTAAATGTACTGACAAATGACACAGATGTTGATGCAGGCGATGTACTGAGCTTAGTTGGTGCAAGTGCATCAATTGGTAGTGTGACGATTGAAAATGGCCAATTGGTTTATCAACCTCAGGCCACAGTTCAAGATACTGCCGTGATCACTTATATGATTGCTGATCCGCAAGGTGAACAGTCAAGCGCAACTGCAACGGTAGATATTGTTAATAATGCTGCTGGTTCTGCAGGCCAATTAACCTTGACTACGCCGCAGGACAAGGTCGTTGATGCAACAGGGTTATTTACTAAGGTTGACTTAGGTAGTGCGACAGCAACAGATGGTAATGGCAATCCTATTGCGGTTTCGCTGGTGGATGGTAAAACTGTATTTGCACCAGGCTTACACCATGTTTATTGGAAAGCCACTGACAGCAATGCACAGTCAATCGTTAAAAAGCAAACTCTAACAGTTAATCCGCTTATTTCTTTGAGCAAAGATAGCCAAATTGCTGAAGAGCACACACATACGGTTAAGGTATTCTTAAATGGTGAAGCACCTTCTTACCCGGTGACTGTACCTTATACTATTTCAGGCACGGCTGATGGCAACGACCATGATTTAATTGATGGTGAGGTCATTATTAACGAGGGCAATGAAGGAGTAATTAGCTTTAATGTGTTTGGTGATGGTGTAGTAGAGGGTAATGAAACCATAGTGATTACCCTTGCTGATACACTAAACCGAGGGGCAAAATTTGCCAGTACGGTGACGATTGTTGAAGAGAATGTTGCACCAGCATTGTCGTTTGAAACAGTACAAAGTGGCGAATCTCGCTCTTTGGTTGTTCAAAGTGGTGGCTTAGTGCAAGTCAAAGCAAGTGCGACTGATGCAAACCCGTTAGATGCAGTGACATATAGCTGGGTGGCAGAAGATCAGCAGCTGGGCAATCTGAGCACGGCGGCAGATGTGTTTGAGCTTGACCCTAAGGGTTTAAGTGCTGGCATTTACAAGTTAAGCGTTACAGCAAGTGATGATGGTGTGCCAAGTTTATCTTCGACTGTAGATGTGTATCTTGAAGTGGTTGAAAGCCTACCAGAGTTAGGTACTGAAGACAGTGATGGTGATTTGATCCCTGACTCGCAAGAGGGTTTTGCAGATACTGACAATGACGGTATTCCTGATTACCTAGATGCAAGCAGTGACTGTAATGTTATTCCTGGACAAATCAAAGATCCAAATCAATTCCTCGTTGAAGGTGAGCCGGGTGTTTGCTTACGTAAAGGGGTGACGGTTGCTCAAAACAGTACAGGTGGCGCACAGCTGCTAGAAAGTGAACTACCTGCTGATGCTGAAGCAACAAACATTGGCGGCCTATTTGACTTTATTGCGACTGGTTTGCCAAAAGAGGGAGACGTGTATGGGATTGTAATCCCGCAGCGTAAACCGATCCCTGTGAATGCGATTTATCGTAAATATCGCAACGGCGAGTGGATAAACTTTGCCGTTACTGATCAAGACAAAATCTTATCCGCAGCAGGAGAGCCAGGCTACTGTCCACCTCCAGGTAGCAGTGAGTGGCGAGATGGTTTAAATGAAGGCGATTGGTGTGTTCAGTTGAAGATAGTCGATGGCGGTCCGAATGATGATGACGGTATTGCCAACCGCAGCATTGTTGACCCAGGCGGTATTGCGGTACTCGCAAGCGACAATATACTGCCTCTAGCGCAAGCTGATTCACTTGTAATTGGTGTGTCTGAACCTGTCTTTATCGATGTATTGAATAACGATACAGATGCAGATGGCGATGTGCTGACAATTACCGGCGCAAGTGTAGATTTTGGTGAAGTAGAAGTGATCGATAACCAGCTAAAATATACACCGCCAATGAACTTTGTCGGTACAGCGAGCATTACATATAGTATTGCTGATGGTAAAGGTGGCACAGCAAGTAGCACAGTAACCATAGAGTTGGTTGTTAATAATGCGCCAGTAACTGCGCCTGATTCAGCAAACACAACGGATAAATCTAGCCTTATCATTGATGTTTTATCAAATGATACAGACCCAGATGGAGATGTGTTGGCATTAGTCAGTGCGCAAGCAAACCATGGTAAAGCCACTATCAATAGTGACGGTACACTCAGTTATGAGCCACTGCTAGGCTTTACTGGTGAAGATGTGGTGACATACGTGGTGAAAGACGATAAAGGCGCTACAAGCGAAGGTATTGTTAAAGTGTCGGTAACGGCGCACCAGAGTGTATCAGCGCAGAATTCATCATCTGGTAGCTTAGGCGGTTTGTTAGTTGTGATGATTTCGGCTCTGGTTATACGTCGTCGCTCAAGCAAGTTGCCTGCTTATGCGCTTATCACAACGGCATGTGTTATGAGTTCGAGTGCCGCTGCACAGCAATGGCGTGTTCAAGGCACATTAGGACAGGCTGAAGCCCGCGCTGATTTCAGTGCGTTACCTACAAGCACACAAATCACTAATATCGATGACAGCAGTCAATCGCTCTCGGTAGGCGCGTTTTTCCAACTTATGCCAAGCTGGAATATTGGTATGCGTTACATCGATTTAGGGCAGGGCAGAGTCAACTTCAGTGATAGCACAGTGAGCCCAGATAGCTGGCAAAAAACGGTTTCTCGTGTTGCACCTGTGCTACCTGAAGGCTTTGCTTTGCAAACTGGCTTGGAGGTATTTAAGCATAACAAGTTGCACGCAGAGCTGTTCTTAGGCGCTTACGGGTGGGATTACAGTATTGAAAGTAAAACCAATACTCGCAGTTACACCGAATACGAGCAAAAAGGCACCAGTGCTTATATTGGCAGTGCCATTGGCTATGAACTCACGGATAACGTGTCTGCGGTGTTAACTTATAGTTATTACCGTCTAAGCGCGAACCGTATTTCAGAGGTTGCCGCTGGCGTTGAAGTGCGCTTTTAAATCACTTTTAAACGAAAAGCCTGCTTTATAGCAGGCTTTTTTTTGCGTGTTTTTTCCAAAGTGAATGGAAACTGAGGATTTTAGGATATGCGATTTATTGTGAAAGCCGCAATTTAAGTAGTAATAAAGTAATTTAATTAGAGTGGATAGAGAAAAATAGTGGTGTTTTTGTCCTAAATTTAGGCGGTAATGTCAATTATGCATCCATGCATGTACCAAATAATGAAATAAAACTCTTTATTGATCAATGCTATTAGTAACTATTCTCATTTTTATGCGTAAGTTAGTTGATAACTATTTTTGTTTAGATTAAACTAGATTCAGTTGATGTAATTGAGATTGGTTTTCATTCATGTATATTTGTATCTGCCACGGAATAACAGACAAAAAAATAGCGCAGACGATAGATGACGGTGCTCGCTCTATGAGAGACCTCAGCAAAGAGCTAGGTGTTGGCACGCAATGCGGTAAATGCTGTAACTGCACTAAAAAGATTTTGAATGAAAAGCTTATTGACATTGTTGATGTGACAGAGCAAGTTGCATAAAGAATTGAATACAAAAAAGGGCGCTTAATTAAGCGCCCTTTTTTAATGGGTGTAATTTACATTTGTGATTGTAAGTAGTTTTCTTGGCCCATTGTTTTAAGTAGTTGTTGTTGTGTCTCTAGCCAGTCTATTTGCTCTTCTTGCTCGCTTTGGATGTTGTCCAAAGCTTCACGGCTGATATAGTCTTGCTTTTCTTCACACAAAGCGATAGCTGCTTGTAAATCTTTTAAAGAGACTTCTTCAAAAGCATGGTTGGCAGCAATCATTTCTGGCACATTCTCGCCAATATTTAATCGACCTAAATCTTGTAAGTTTGGTAGGCCTTCTAAAAATAAAATACGCTCGATAAGTCTGTCGGCATTTTTCATTTTTTGGATAGATACTTTGTAATCTGCTTTATCTAATTTCATAAAGCCAAAGTCTTTAAACATACGCGCATGAAGAAAATACTGGTTAATACCAACCAACTCGTTTGCAAGTACCTTATTTAGCGCGACAATAACTTCTCTATTACCTTTCATATTTTAGTCTTCCTATGCAAGTTGAGATTGCAGGTAGTTTTGAATACCGATCTTATCAATTAGACCGATTTGCTGTTCAAGCCAGTAAACGTGGTCTTCTTCAGTGTCGAATAGTAGCTTTTCAAGTACTGCACGAGATTGATAATCCTGCTCTTCTTCGCAGGCTTTGATTGCGTCTTTAACACATGCAACCACTTCAAGCTCAAGTGTCAGGTCGTTTTCCATCATCGATTTTACGTCTTGACCAATTAATAAATCGCGACGTTTGGTCATGTTTGGCACGCCTTCTAGAAATAAAATGCGTTTAATTAGCCAATCAGCATGCGTTGTTTCTTCTTCCATTTCATGATTCAAACGCTCATACAATTTATCAAGACCCATGTCTTCGTACATGCGAGAGTGAATGAAGTACTGGTCAATTGCAGCTAGTTCATTTGCCAGTAGCGCGTTAAATGCATCGATGATTTTTTGTTTACCCTTCATAGGATGTTCCTCAAACTCTGACTATGAAGGCTATTCTATCTATATGCTCGGAAATGTCAACAAAAAACCCTTTAAAATCATAGGTTTAACAATTGATTCTTATTCTCATTATCGTTGTCTTTTATGCTTTTAACTCAGGTTGTAATTTATACAATCTTATCGTTGAGATGTGATGCGAGCAGTAAATAAAGTAATAACCATGGTTAAATCATGGCAATAATGCAAATAAAAACAATTTGCATTAAGGTGTTGGTTTTGTTTATAGTTGTCAGGTGTAAAGCAATCTAAGGGGAGCGTAATGGCCCTAATTGAGCAACCAGAATCTTCAATTGATACTCCATTGGAGTACGCCTTAGCACCATGGCAATATGCGATAAAAACGGGCAACCATGCTTTTCAGCATGGTCACTTTGACTCAGCTAGAGACAAGTATCAAAGCGCTTTAAATTTGGCAGGTCACTTACTTGAACGCTTCGTAAAAAGTGAAGCAAGTGTTGAGCAATTAACGGCAATTGAGCATTGCTGCCCAGCCTTAGTCGTTGCTGCTCATAATTTAGCTGATTGCTTTTTAGCACTGTCCAAGCCAGAGCGAGCGTGCCAACAGTTGATAGAAGTGCATACTGCGATCCTTCATTTAGTCGAAAATGCTTCAATTGAAATTGTTGAGATTGCTTGTCACCACTTACATAAAACGCGGCAGGAGTTGATTAACTTTGCGTCCTGTCATCCCCACCTTCCTGAGTTAATTGAACAAGTTAACATAGCAATGGAAGGTGGTTTTAACCGTCCACATATCGTCCATTAAAGTAAATGAGGAAAAATCATGGCTTTTACATTGCCACAATTACCGTACGCGTATGATGCGCTAGAGCCGCATATTGATACAAGAACAATGGAAATTCACCACACACTTCACCACCAGACTTATGTCAATAAAGCGAATGCGGCTTTAGAGGGCACGGAGTTTGCTGATCGTGGTGTTGAGGACTTACTTGTAAATATCGAATCACTGCCTGAAAACCTAAAAGGTGCGGTGAGAGATCATGTTGGTGGTCACCATAACCATAGCCTATTCTGGACTATTATGTCTCCAGATAGTGGAGAACTACACGAAGGTGAGCTGTCTAAAGCAATTGCTGATACGTTTGGTAGTTTTGATGCATTCAAAGAATTATTTACAGCTGCTGCAGTCAGTCGTTTTGGTAGTGGTTGGGCGTGGTTAGTTGTTGACGCTGATGGTGAGTTAAAAGTGACAAGCTCACTGAACCAAGATAGCCCGCTTATGAGCAATCAGACGCCAATTTTAGGTTTGGATGTGTGGGAACATGCATATTACCTGAAGTATCAAAATCGTCGTCCTGAATACATCGCGGCGTTTTACAATGTTATTAACTGGGCAGAAGTTGAAAAGCGTTATTTAGACGCGAAGTAATTAAGCTTCAGTTTGCTGTGCCTTGAGTGGTTATACTCAAGGCACTTGTTTATATACTCATAAATACAAAACGAATTTTTTGATTTAAAGGCAGAGCGCGGCGAGTAGGCTATAGTATAAAGAGTGTCAGGCATGTCTGTTCATTGCTTAATCCTTCAACTAGTTGCGAGCCATATGCGTTTTTTAGCATTTTTTCTTCTCATATCATGGTCTTCCTTATCGCATGCAACCACTTTCATGACCCTGTGTTATGAAGATAAAAACATCCCCCCGTTTTTTCTTGGTAGTGGCTTTGAAGTGCCTAACTACCGCCCCGGTGCGACTATTGAGATTTTACGAGGATTAGAGAGTAAAGTACGTAATGTACGGTTTAAATTTGTTCGTAAGCCATGGCAGAGATGTTTGAATGAAGTTCAAAAAAATAAAGTAGATGCCGTAGTGGCCTCTTATCGTGCTGAACGAGCTCATTTTTTGAATTTTCCCATTAATGAACAGGGCAAGGTGGACGAAACATTAGCGATTAGCATGTTAGGTACCTGCTTGGTAGGTAAGCAAGGTTTAGGGCAAGACGTCGCAAACAAAAACTTTCCAATTAGTCTTGCGGTGCCACGTGGTTATGCAGTGTTAAGAGCGCTCCAACAAGATTTGTATCGTGTGATTCAAACAGACTCACAAGATGATGCCTATCAACTTGTCTTGAAGGGCTTAGTAGATGGTGCGTTGGGCTTATGTCAAATTTACGATGAACAAATCTCAGGCTTCCCATACAGTGATTTACTTGAGCCGGTATTTCCACCAGTAGACATTAGTTATGGGTATTTAGCTCTGTCAAAAGATTTTTTGAAGCAAAATCCAGAAGTATCCCGTGCTTTATGGGAGGGGTTAGGAGCCATGCCCTTACATGAATATTACTTAGATTATGTGAATAACCCAGTAAATCATAAAATACCTAGATATTGATTGTGGTCAGCTCAGTTAAGTTTCTGTAGACTTACGTGCACTTTAAATCAGACACTTGCAACTATGGCACAACTTTATTTTTATTACTCTGCAATGAACGCGGGTAAATCGACAACGTTATTGCAATCAGCTTTTAATTACCGTGAACGCGGTATGACGCCATTTATTTTAACAGCCGCCATAGATAATAGATCAGGTGTTGGCAAAGTAGCCTCGCGCATTGGTCTTGAGGCCGATGCAAGCACTTTCGAGCCGGCTACAAATGTGTTTGAACTGGTTAAGCTTGAACACGAAAAGAACAAACTCGACTGTATTCTAGTTGATGAAAGTCAGTTCCTATCAAAAGAACAAGTCTCTGAACTAACAGACGTCGTTGATATGTTGGGCGTCCCAGTGTTGTGTTATGGGCTCAGAACTGACTTTAGAGGTGAGCTATTTGAAGGTGCGCAATATTTATTGGCATGGGCTGACAAATTGATAGAACTTAAAACGGTATGTCACTGTGGCCGCAAAGCGAATCACGTATTGCGGTTAGACGAACAGGGTAATGCTATTGCTGATGGTGATCAAGTAGAAATTGGTGGGAACGACCGGTACGTATCTGTGTGTAGAAAACACTATAAAACTGAGCTTAATAGGTTGTAAATTTAGCTTTTTTTGCCATGCTTAAGGCTATCAATACTTATAATTGGTAGCCATGCCAAACTCTACATTTTCTTTTCTAGCCAGCGAGTCTTCGCAAGTGCAACAAAAACCACAACGTCCTCCGTGGAAAGTTCTCGTCGTTGATGATGAGCCTGAAGTTCATGAAGTGACAAAAATGGCTTTATCAAAATTCAGTTATCAAGATCGAGGTTTGTACTTTTTACATGCATACTCAAAAGCACAAGCGATAGAATGTATGCATTCAGAGCAAGATGTCAGTGTGATATTACTCGATGTGATTATGGAGACAGATCAGGCTGGGCTTGAATGTGTGCATTATATCAGAAATGAGTTGAACGATCATGATGTGAGGATCATATTAAGAACCGGTCAGCCCAGCACCATACCTGAGCACGAGGTCATGCTTAAGTATGATATTAATGATTATAAGAACAAAGTCGACCTAACAAAATCTCGTTTATACATAACGATGACCAGTGCGCTGAGAGCTTTTCAAGATATTAAGAAGCAGTCAGAATTGGCGAGTGCTTTACAAGATCTAAATGAAAACTTAGAAGTGAAGGTCGCAGAGCGAACAGCTGAGTTATTAAGTGCGAATACCTCACTTCAAGCAGCACAAGATCAAATTGTAGCCCAGCAGGCATCTTTGCTTCAGTCTGAGAAAATGGCCTCAATAGGGTACTTAGCCGCAGGAATGGCGCATGAAATTAATAACCCACTTGGTGCGTTAAAGTGTAATTTTTCAGTGCTGCAAGATTACATTAATGCGGTATTGAATAAAGTAGAAGTGGCACATGATGAAGATTTGGACAATGACTTTAAAGATATTTTTGAATTACTTGAAGACAATGCGGTTGATTTAAATAGAATTGAGCGCATTGTGGCTGCCTTGTCTGTTTTTAATGGTACTTCAGATGAACAGGCCAATCTTTACGACTTAAATGAGATTGTAACCAGTTTTAGTGCTGACATAGATAGACAAGTTGTACTTGAAAATATGGATGACAACTTACCTAAATTAAGTTGCTGTCGTGAACAATTATTGCAGGTATTCAATAGTTTATATTTAAATGCGAAAGAGTCTGGCTCTGCACTTTGTGATATAAAAATAAGCATACGAAATCACGAGCAGTCAATGAGTGTATATTTTGAAGATAAGGGAGTAGGGATCGCGGAGCAAAAGCTGAGTCAAATTTTTGACCCATTTTATACAACTAAACCCGTTGGAGCGAATGTGGGGCTGGGATTAACAATCGCTTTAATGATGGTACAAAATCAAGATGGCGAGCTCATTGCTACATCACAGGTAGGAGCTGGCAGTTGCTTTGAAGTTCGACTTCCTCACAATACAAGTAATTAAGCTTTTGTTGCTTGTATAATGCACGTTGGAGCTTGTTTTTTCGGGTGTATTTATCTTTATTCTTTCCTATATTTATAGCTGGTGAGTTGAAACTTACAAGGCAGCTACATATCTGGAGATGGTATGTCTCGAAAAACATATACAGATTTGGAAAGTGAGCTTGAAAGCTTGAAATATGAGCTAGAGCAAATCAGGTTTGAGCGTGACAAGTATAAAAAGCTATTTGATGTATCTGGCGATGCGCTGTCAATAATTAACCTGAACTCAGGTAAGTTTATTGAGTGTAATGATGCTGCTCTAGAAATGCATGGTGTCAACAGCCATCGCGCGTTTTTGCAACTTACACCCGCTGATATTTCACCTATGTATCAGCCTTGTGGTCAATCATCCGAGCATTTGGCGAAGCAATATATCGATAAAACCCAAAATGACGGTGCGCAGTTATTTCAATGGACTCATTCTCGCCCTGATGGGTCAACTTTTCCATGCTTAGTTTCACTCACTGCGGTTCAGTTCCATGGTGAGGACCTTATTCTTGCGATTGGTCGAGATATCACTGAAATTGTGCAGGTCCAACAAAAGCTTGATGCAGCCCATTCTGATATCAAACGGTACAAAAAAGCATATCAAAGAGAAAAAGAAAAATTCGAGCACTTTGTTAATCTGGCGCCAGTAGGAATTGCCATTAATTTTATGAAAGATGGCAGTTTTGATTATGTAAATCAGGAATTCAGTAACATTACTGGTTACTCTGTGGAGGAGTTAAATCAAATGGATTACTGGCAACTGACGCCGAAAAAGTATGAACAACAAGAGTACAAACAGTTAGATGATTTGAAAATGAAAGGGCGCTATGGCCCCTATGCTAAGGAGTATATTCATAAATCGGGAAATGTATTCCCGGTGCTATTGTCAGGGATAAAAATTACGGACAGTGATGATGAGGATTTCATCTGGTCTGTTGTTCAAGACGTGACTCAGCAAAAAAAGGTTGAGGCGCAAATTCAAAGGGCAAAAGAAGAAGCTGACTCATTTGCTATTCGAATGCAACTTGCTAACGATTCTGCTGAGATTGGGGTTTGGGAATGGGATCTTATTTCCAATGAGTTAATTTGGGATGACTGGATGTTTAAGCTGTATGGCGTTTCCCAAGGGCAGTTCTCTGGCGTTTATGAAGCTTGGGAAAATAGTGTGCACCCACAAGACCTTGACTATGCTCGTTCAAAATTAGAGGCGGCAGTAAAAGGAGAAGGAGTTTATGAGCCCGAATTTAGAGTTGTGCACCCTGATGGCAGCATAAGAACGATGAAAGCGAGTGCGGAAGTAATCAAAGATGAGTTTGGCAAACCAGTTAAAGTCATTGGTGTTAACTATGATGTAACCGACAAGGTGGCAGTGATTGAAAAACTCGCTGCAGCAAAGTTAGCTGCAGAAAACTCAGTTAAGGCCAAAAGTGATTTTCTTGCCAATATGAGTCATGAGATCCGCACACCCATGAATGCGATTTTAGGCGGTTTGCAGCTGCTTCAAGGAGCAGAATTAAATTCAGATTTTAGAAAAACGCTTGCGAACGCGTCATTTTCAGCACAAAGTTTACTGACAATTATCAATGATATTTTAGATTATTCAAAAATAGAGTCGAATAAGCTGGAACTAGAAAGCGCACCAATTTCATTTGCAGATATTGTCGAGTCGGTAAAATATGACTT
Organism: Pseudoalteromonas umbrosa; assembly: GCF_030125375.1. Lineage (GTDB taxonomy): Bacteria > Pseudomonadota > Gammaproteobacteria > Enterobacterales > Alteromonadaceae > Pseudoalteromonas > Pseudoalteromonas umbrosa. The sequence goes on from NZ_JASJUU010000003.1 coordinate 310,637, forward strand.
GGATGCGTTGATCAGCAAAAAAGGCATTGAGTTCAATGTAGCAATTGATGAGACGTTTGATGACAGGTGGCTTGGGGATTTGGTCAGGGTTAAGCAGGTAATCCTAAACTTGGCCTCCAATGCTGTTAAGTTCACGGATGAAGGGTCAGTAAAAATTGGTGTGATGGATGGAATTTACAAACAAAAATCAGCGGTTGTTCTGGAAATCAATGACACAGGGATTGGAATGAGTGAGGAAGTGCAAAGTTGTATTTTTGATCGATTCTCACAAGCAGATACATCGACAACAAGAAAGTACGGTGGGACTGGTTTAGGTATGTCGATCACCACAAGTTTAGTGCGGTTGATGGGAGGGGAAATAAAGTTAAAGAGTGAACAAGAAAAAGGCACCAATATTCGTGTTATGTTGCCCCTTGAAAAAACAAGTCAAACACCGAGCTCATTACCCTGTAAATCGTTATCTCCCCCAGATTTAACAGGAAAAAAAGTGCTAATTGCAGAGGATAATAAAATTAACCAGATGCTGGTTAAAGTGATGCTTAAAGAGACGCAAGCAGAGTTAGTCATTGTTGAAAATGGAAAACTGGCAACTGAGGCTTGCCAACAAGGTAAGTTTGATTTGGTTTTAATGGATATTCATATGCCAGAAATGGACGGTATCGAAGCGCAAATAGCCATTAATACCCAACAGCCAAATTTACCCATAGTTGCCCTAACGGCGAACGTGATGAAGAGTGATGTACAAAAGTACCTTGCACAGGGCTTTGTATCTCATGTCGGAAAGCCAATCGACATGAGAGCGTTGTTTGGCGTCCTGCAACATATTCTCAATGACAAGTAGGGCGATAAAAGAGTCGCATGCAGTTAATCAAAACTGCCATGCGATAAATCGGCTTTGCTTATTACCTTGCAGCATATTAACGACTTTATGGTTTTTAACTTTTTGTTGTTTCAAACACTTTGTTAATGATGGCAGGTTGTCCTTTTTTGATACTAGGGTTGTGAACCATCCCACTTGTTCTTTAAACTGAGTACTTTCTTTTATCATATTTGTAATAAAGGAAAGCTCGCCTCCGTCACACCAAAGTTCTGGTGCATGGCCACTAAAATTAAGTTGCTTAGCTGTTTTTGTGATTCCTAGGTTTTTCCACTTTCTTTGAGTACCTTGCTGCGCTGCCTGCTCACTTGCATGGAATGGTGGGTTACACATAGTGATATCAAAATAGCTATCTTTTGTGATGATGCCTTGAAATATTGAGTTGCTGTCAGCTTGATGCTTTATTTTGACAGCCAGCTTGTTTGCCTTGGCGATATTCTCAGCTACTTTAACTGCAATTGGGTTAATATCACTGCCGACAAATTGCCATTTATATTCCGCATGTCCTAAAATCGGATAGATTAAGTTAGCACCTGTTCCGATATCCAAACATTTTATATTTTTCCCCGAGGGGATCTCGCCTTCATTTTCTTCTGCCAGTAAATCAGCAAGGGCATGAATATAGTCTGCTCTTCCAGGCACTGGCGGGCATAAGAATTGTGGCGGTAAGTCCCAATATTTGATCCCGTAGTGTTTGAGTAGCAGCGCTTTATTTAGTAATAAAACGGCTTGAGCGTCAGAGAAGTCAATTGTGGTTTGGTCGTTTGGCTTTTTTACAAGGTAATTTGCTAGCTCAGGGACTACGTCCGAGAGACCTGCTAAGTCGTAGCCGTTGGCGTGTTTATTTCTAGGGTGCATGTTTGGAATGTATATCACAAAATTTCTTTGCAGAATTATACCTTAATTTTAATGCCGTCTCTAATGGGTTTACTTTTAAGTAATTTAGCTGGTACGATGAGTTAAAAATAGCCTGTGCATATCATGATAAAGCAAGAGTCGATACAAGTACCAATATTTGATAAAAATGCTTCATTGCATCTTAGATATATTCATAACCCAGATAAACAAGGGCCTATTGTTTTATGTCTGCATGGTGCAATAGAAAATGGCAAAATTTTTTATACAAATTCAAATAAAGGCTTTGCGCCTTATCTCGCAGCACAAGGGTATAGGTGCTTTGTGTTGGATTTGCGTGGAAGAGGTGAAAGCGTACCCGCCATCGCGTCAGGACATGACTATGGTCAGACTGAGTCAATTACAGAAGAAGTACCAGCGGTACTCGAGTACATAACAAAAAAATTCGGTGAGCGGCCGCACTATTGGGTTGCGCACTCTTGGGGCGGAGTTATCTTGAATAGTGTGTTTGCCCGCTATCCAGATGAAATCAACCATGTACGAGCTTGCGCCTATTTTGGCTCTAAGCGAAGCCTACACAATAATCACCCTGAAAAATTGCTCAAAGCAAACCTGATGTGGTTTTGGCTTGCACATTATTACGTAAAAAAACATGGCTTTTTACCGGCGAAAAAGCTTCGTTGGGGCGCCGATAGCGAGACAATAAAGTCACACGCGCAAAGCGCACAATGGGCAAAAATTAGCCCTTGGGTAGATAGCGATGATAACTTTGATTATGGCCAAGCTTTGTGTGGACTATCCCTTCCACCTACGCTGCATATAGCGGGAGTAAGTGACAAGGCTTTGGCTCAGCCAATCGATATTGAAATGTTTATGAAAGAGTCAGGAGGGGGCGTTCAGAAATTAAATATTTATGGAAAAAGATATGGTCACACTCATAACTATGGCCATATCGATATGCTCACTCATCCAAATGCCTTGCAAGACCAATTTAAAGATGTTCTCAATTGGTTTCAGCGTTATAACAGCTAAAGCTAATAGCAGCCGGTACTTTATTCAGGCTGCGTGAGCTCTTTTTCTATCTCTTTTTCAAAGGCTTGCCAGCGGTTTAATGATCGGTTATGGATTGGCTGCCGTACTTGAGTTTTACTCAGTGTTGAGACCTTGCTGCGACTTTTATAAAACTCCATACATTCGGGTTCATACTTTAGATAAATAAAGTTAAGAATTTTCTGAATGGTGCGCTCTGGATCATCAATTAGCTTCTCATAGCTAACATTGAATACATTTCTTTTTAGATGTGATGAAAAGTGGAACATCACTTGTTGTTCAATTTCAGAGTAAAGCTTGAACTCGGGCAGAGAACAAAAGTAGGGTTCATTTTCTGCAAAATGGTTACTGTAAACCGACCAAGCATTAGCCATAAAATCACGTGTTAAATGGATGATTCTGGCGTTTGGGAATATTCTGTAAATCAACCCAATGTTCTGAAAGTTTGCCGGAAGCTTGTTGATAACAGCTTCTTCTTGAACTCTGCTTTTCTTGATTTCATCTACGTAAACACTGCGGCAGTAATCAAGCATTGAAGTGGATGGTTCATAAATACAATCTGGAAAAGGGCGTTCAGTTCGCATTTCAAGGTATGGCACTATTTTGTCACTGAGCACTATACTTTCGCCAATTGTGCCGACTTGGCTATGTTGTGTCAGGATTTGCTCAAGCAGTGTAGACCCCGTTCTGGGCAATCCAACTATGAACACAGGTGTGAACGTTGATTTTACTTTATCTGTTGGTTTTGAGAAAAAGTCCTCATCACAAGTGGCTAATAAACGGTTATAGAATGGCAGCATATCTGCTGTTCTAAATTCGCATTGTGTCAGCTGTAGTTCATTGGCTTTTTTATAATATTCAAATGCTTCTTTATTGTCGCCCAGTGCTTGATGTGCAGTTGCAAAGGCGTGGTAGGTAACAATTTGAAATTTTGGGTGCTCAAACTTACCATCAAATCTCTCTAAACGTGCCATTAAATCTGGGATCTCAGAGGAAGAGGCCAATTGCAAGAGCTCAAAAATCATAAATACAGAAACACCAGACTCTGGACATTCAAGCCCTTTTTTAAAAACTTGATAAGCGTTATCTATAAAACCATGATCTAAATAGAACTGACCAAGGTGATAGTGTATTTGGGCGTTATGTCTGGCAACACTCAAGGCGTATTCAAGAACGGTTTTTGCGTCAACGGGCGATCCAACGGCAATAAATGCATCAGCCAAAGCATATAAAGGGTCGAGCATTTTAGGTAGATGCTCGCACGCCCTTTTTAGATAGTATATTGCGTTATCATATTGTTCTAAACGCATACATATACGACCTAAGCCAAATAGGGCTTTGCCATTGGTGGGGTTTTGTTTAAGCACTTGCTTAAACATAAACTCGGCTTCTCTGAGCCTGTTTTCTAGCAGTAGTTCTGTTGCGCGATCTAAAAGTAACATGTTAATCAGCAGTTTATTTTAATAATAAAAATAAAAAGAGGAAATAGCTATTGCTAATTCCTCTTTTGCTCTGGGTTACAGTAAAAGTTTAGAACGTATAAGTTGCTTTGACGTAATAGAATCCACCATTAATGCCAAATGGTGATGTTTCATAATAGACACCGCCCCATGTGTTTGATGGCGTAAGTTCAGTTGCGCCTTCTTCAGCGAAATTAATGACTTTTTCAGCATCTTGGTCAAATATATTATTTGCACCAACTGTAAGGCTAATGTTTTCTGTCGCGTAATATGTCAACTCAGCATCAAATGTAAAGTTTGGATCTGCCATGATTGCAGTCGCATCATAGTCTACATGTACGCCTTGATATTCGCCAAAGTAGTTATAACGAATAAAGCCTGAGAAGTCTTCCCACTGCTGAGTCCATGTATAAGTTGCTCTATGTTGAGGTAAATCATTCTCCAAACGTTTTACTTTGAAAGCACCTGTGATAGCAGAAAACTTGTCTACTTCAGTTTCATTCCAGTTATAGGCCATGCTGAAAGTTGCAAAGCCGCCTAACAAGTCCATAGAGTAGTTCGCAACTACATCAACACCTTGTGTTGTTGTGTCGAAGTCATTTGTGAAGAAAGACACCTGTGCGATGCTATCTACATTAGGGACACCATCGGCTTTAAGTGCTTCTTTTTGTGTTGGTGTTAGATTAATTTTTTCAGATTGACTGAGCCTATCCTCTACCTGAATATTGTAGTAGTCGATGGTTAAGAATAAGTCGCCTGTTTGGTATACAAAACCGAGTGTGTAACTTTCAGACTCTTCAGGTTGTAATTCCGTACCGCCTAAGATCTCTGATACAGGGTTTGTAGGCGGTAGTAGGGCTGAATCAACCAGTACACCGCTGCTCAGGTTTGTTTGTACGTTACTCACATTAGCTTGGCCAACGGTTGGTGCTCTGAAGCCGGTACTCACAGAGCCTCGTACTGATAGGTCATCGGTCAGTTGATATTGACCCATGATTTTAAAGTTGGTTGTAGAGCCGAATGAATCGTAATCTTCAAATCTGAGTGCCCAACCCATTAAAAACTCTTCAGTGAATGGGGTTTCTACGTCCACATATGCAGCATAGTTACGGCGAGAAAATTCGCCTGCAGCTGCAGGTTGGAAACCTGGGAAACCGTTCGAGCCAATACCAAACCCTTGCTGAGTTAGCGGTCCGGCAATAAATGACGCTTCATCACCAGCGATGACTTCGAAAGTCTCTTCGTGCCACTCTAGGCCTGTTGCTACATTTACTTCATACGCCAAACCAAAATCAAACTCTTTAGATACATCCAAATTGAAATTTTTCTCTAGTTGGATATATTTACCTGGACTGAACTCCATCGGTGTTTCGGCGCCTAGGGAGGCATTTACCGTATTGGTGATGAAATAACGGGATTCATTTCGACCAACGGAGCCACTTATATCGTAGTAGCCGCCTTCCATAAAGCCTTCTGTGAATTCACCTTTTGTTCCAATCGTAAGAGATGTATCGGTAATGTTACCGCCAAAGTTTGGAGTGAAACCACCAGGTAAAATTTCATTGAAAGCAAAACAGTTTCTACCGAGTTCGGTATCGGCTGCGATTTGTTGATAAGCGAGTATGTTTGCAACATTATGGATGCGATTACCGTCGGCATCTTTCAAATTTACTGTAGGGCAGCCAATTCCTGTGTCTAAACCATCGAGGTCAGCAACAAGTAAAGTATCTCCTCCATCGTTAGAATATACTTGGGGGCGAGTTTGTGGGTTACGATAATAGAACCCACCCTTTACATCGCGCTCTGAATAGTTACCAAACATATAAAACTCAGAACTGTTACTCAACTCGAGACCAACATTACCAAAAAGGGTAATGTCATCTTTTATCTCAGGTGCTCCCCAAATTTGCGCTGGATCTCTTACACCTTCTACATTAGCGTCAATATATGCTTGTGCGTCAGGTCGTTGCACGCTTCTACTGGTTGCATCAGCTTCTTTGTATTGAAAGCTTAAGTTTGCAAACCCCTGATCGGTAAATGGGAGACCAATATTACCTTCAAATGTCGTTGTATCGCCATCACCTTCGTAATACTCGCCCTGTTTTACAGAAAAACTACCGCCTTCTGACGCGTCTTTTAGCACAAAGTTCATAACGCCTGCGATCGCATCGGACCCATATTGTGCCGCTGCGCCATCACGAAGTACTTCCACTTGTTTGAGTGCAACACTTGGTATCACCGATATATCAGGGCCTTGCGCACCGTCATTAATGCCACCACCTAAAAAAGCGATGACAGATGAGCGATGTCTGCGTTTGCCGTTAAGTAAAATTAGAGTTGAGTCCGCGGGAAGTCCTCTAAGGTTAGCGGGACGTACTAAACTCGCCGCATCACTAATTGGGTTAGCATGGACATTGAGTGAGGGCACAGAACCTTTTAAAAGCTCAAGCATATCATCACCACCAGCTTTACTGAGTTCATCACCACCTATAATATCAATTGGTACCGGCGACTCGCCAATTGATCTAGGCGCCGCTCTTGAACCAACCACGGCAATTTTCTCTATATCTTTGTTTGCACCCTCTTCTCTTGCATCTGCTTGGGCGCTAAATGCAAGTATGGCAGTGGTCGCTGCAGTAGTAGAAATAGCAAATTGAATCGCTTTTCTTAGTTTGCATCTCTGTAGTTTCATCCTGTTTCCCCAGTTATTCTAAACTTATTTTTTGTAAACCAAATTGCAATGTGTAGCCACATGATTTCATTTTAAGTTAATCAAATAGTTAACACGTTTATAAAAATAGCACTCAATTTTTTAAGTTCAATCTTTTGATTGATTTAATTGCATTTATTTATAAATTTTTGAGGTTCTATACTAAATTTAGCTAGGATGTAGTAATTTTATGTTATTTATATAGGTACTAAGGCTCATGTAGAATAAAATATAAATCTGTTGCACACTTTCACTGCAATGGTTTTATTAAGAAAATTGAAATTGCCAAGATTGGCTATAGTGGTGATGTTAAAAAGGTTAATGGGTTGTTTTGTTGTTTTTGTTATCTTTAAACGAGGCTATTTTGGACCAAATATCTACACGATTTTTGTAGAGAACTTTGCTAGAATGATGGTAAATAAGCTGATTTTGGATATCAATGCGGTTAATAAAAGTCGTGCACAAGGCACCTATTCGGGTGGTACGGATAAGCAGAAAAAGGCAAAGGTTAAGGATCAAACGCTCGTTGATTGCGCTGAAAGGGGCACTTGCTCAAGAAAAGCAAGAAACGGAAGAGATGCTTGATATTTACAAGCGCTACACGCTAGGAAATGCTTCAAAATCAGAGTTAAGAGTAGCCAATAAACAGTTTGTCGACGTTTTAAAGGGGCTAGGACTTGGCATTTTTGCTATTTTGCCATTTGCTCCCATTACTATACCTTTAATTATCGCATTGGGTAATAAGTTTGGGGTAGAAGTACTACCGAGTTCATTTGCGGTGAAAAAAGAAGAAAAAAGAAAATAAAAGTTATCGAGCGTTATTCAATGCCACGCTTATTCAATACTTTACACCAAGCCTCCATAATTATAGAAAAAACTTACCCTTATGACGGTGAATTGTGTCTCAGTTATTGATATCCTTGAGTCAATACAACTTAGAATAAGAGGCACGTATGAGTACTTTACTCGTTCATTCCCAGGAAGGAACACCAGTCCATTTAACTACAGAGTCACAACTTGAAAGCTGGTTGTTAGAAAATGCACAAACGACTAAAAGTTTTGTATTGTCAACACGTCAAGAGGGGCAAAATGTATTGTTGGTCCCGGATTTGGAAAGTGGAGCATTATCAAGTGTTGTCTGCGTAGTTGAATCACTTGATGATCAATGGCTAGCTGGTGATCTTGCTAAACAATTACCAAAAGGCCTATATCAGTTTGTTGGTAGTGAAGAATTAGTTGAAAGAGCTGCTACCAGTTACGTCCTTGGGGCATATAAATACAGTGCGTACAAAAAAACCGCCCCTATTCAAGCAAAGCTAGCCATATCACAAGAGAGCCTGTTTAAAAAAGTATCGGATATCACTACGGGTATATATTTGGTTCGTGATTTGGTGAACACGCCAGCTGCCGACATGATGCCTCAGCATTTGGCAGAAACATTTATTGAACTCAGCGAGCAGTTTGGTGGTGAATTTAAACAGCTTATAGGTGATGAGCTTCTAGAGCACAACTATCCGACTATTCATATGGTTGGTCGTGCAAGTGATAACAAGCCTCGTTTGTTAGATTTAACTTGGGGTGACGAAAATGCACCCAAGCTCACATTAGTGGGCAAAGGCGTGTGTTTTGACTCTGGTGGTTTGGATCTTAAACCTGCTGCTGGCATGCGAAATATGAAAAAAGACATGGGTGGGGCAGCGCATGTTCTTGGGTTGGCACATATGATTATGGCTGCAAACCTACCTGTAAGATTACGTGTACTAGTCCCTGCGGTTGAAAATGCAGTGTCAAAAAATGCGTTTAGACCAGGTGATGTGATCGTTACGCGTAAAGGGATCACAGTGGAAATTGACAATACAGATGCTGAAGGGCGTTTAGTGTTGTGTGATGCTTTGGCTGAAGCACAGAATGAAAAGCCAGATCTTTTAATTGATTTTGCAACACTGACAGGTGCTTGTCGAATCGCCTTGGGTACCGAGTTACCGGGTTTTTATAGTACAGATCAAAAGATTGCTAACGATATCATTGCTGAGGGAATAGAGTTAAATGACCCAGTATGGCAACTACCGTTATTTGATCAATATAAAGGTTTGTTTAAAAGCGATATTGCGGATATCGCAAACTGTGGTTCAACGCCTTTTGGTGGCTCTATTACTGCTGCGTTATATCTTAAGGAGTTCGTTGAACCAGAAAGCACACCTTGGCTTCACTTTGATGTTATGGCGTGGAACGTTCGTCATTTACCGGGTCGTCCAGTAGGCGGTGAAGGTTTAGGCTTGAGGGCTACATTCTCTTATTTGCAAAAGCGTTTTGCTTAGTAAAAATTAAAAAAACGGCTCAATTGAGCCGTTTTTTATTATGCAGATTTTACAGGGATATTTGAAAGCAATGCTTTCATTTGCTCCCAGTATAACCCTACAGAGTCAATATGTACTTTTTCATCTGGAGAATGAGGAAATTTAATAGTTGGGCCAAATGAAATCATATCCATGTCTGGATAAGGTTCTTTGAAAAGGCCACACTCCAACCCAGCATGAATCACCATGATGTCAGGTTTTTTGCCGTAAATTCCTTCGTACATATCTCTGAAAATATGAATGAGTTCTGATTGTGGTTCAGGTTTCCAACCAGGATACGCACCGGAAAACTCAATTTTTGCGTCCGCAAGCTCAGCCAGTGAAGCAAGCGTACCTTCAACGTCCGTTCTACCCGAGTCAATCAAAGAGCGGATCAGACATAAAACTTCCACGCTGTTTTGCTCTGTGGTGATCACGCCAAGATTCAAAGAGGTTTCTACTACTCCCTGAATATCATCGCTCATTCTTACTACACCGTTAGGGCAAGCATTTAACAATGACAGCAATTGCTGTGTGCTTTTTGATGTCATAGGTGTTTGTGATGCTTCAACTTGTGTGGTGATAAAAGTGAGGCCAGTTTCAATTGCAGCAAGCTCTTGACGCATTAGCGTCTGTACTTCCTCAATACGCTCTGCCAATTGATTAATATCAGCATCTTGAATTGCAATCGTAGTGTAAGCTTCACGAGGAATTGCATTTCTTAGTGAGCCGCCTTTGAACTCAACAATTTGAAAATCAATACCACTGAGGTGGTGCTTTAATGTACGAGCTAATAGCTTGTTCGCGTTTGCACGCCCTGTATGAATGTCGACGCCTGAGTGGCCGCCTTTGAGGCCTTTGAGTGCGATTTCAACATAAACTTGCCCAGTTGCTTCAGTCTGCCTTTCGATATCGAGTGTCAGGCTAGCATCAATGCCGCCGGCGCAGCCCATATAGATCTCGCCCTCTTGTTCAGAGTCGGTATTTAGTAAAATTTCACCTTCCAACCAACCAGCCTCTAGACCAAATGCGCCGGTCATGCCAGCTTCTTCATCAACGGTTAAAATCACTTCTAGTGGGCCGTGTGCAATGTCATTTGAGGCTAAAACAGCCAAACAAGATGCCATACCAATACCATTGTCAGCTCCAAGCGTTGTACCATCAGCTGTCACCCAATCGCCATCGACGAAAGGTCTGATTGGATCTGTTACAAAATCATGATTAGTATCATCATTTTTTTGCGGCACCATGTCGATATGTGCTTGCAACACAACCGGTTTTCTATTTTCCATGCCTTCAGTAGCGGGTTTTTTGATGAAAACGTTACCTGTTTTATCTCTGCGAGTCGCTAAGTTTTGTGACGTTGCCCAGTCAATAATAAACTGTGCAAGTGCTTCTTCGTGCTTTGATGGGTGTGGGATTGAGCAAATTTGGTCGAAAAATTGCCATACGATTTGTGGTTCGAGTTGGCTGATCTCTGAATGAGGTTTAAACACCATATTCCCCTAATAACTAGCTTGTTGTCAGTAATTTGATTTAATAGCAAACATTGGTTGCTTTATAACAGCGTTCGTTGTGCGGTATGCAAAAGCAACCTCATATTAAGTTAAGACGTTTGAATGTCGTTAAAATAAGTATAAAGACGTCACTTCAGGTTATTTACATAAGACGATGAGATGCCCAAGGCATATAGTCTAACACGCTGTGGGAGGTATATTATCAGTTATTCGTTTCTATATCGAGCAGCAGCGTTGGCCGCTGCTCGGTTCACATTAACTCTCTTTTTGACAGGCTGCAACAGAATCACTGACAAGCTCTAAACCTGATTTTTCACAAGTCGGGAAGGTATATTCAGATGTTGAGATAGGAGTTACACGTTCGCCCCATTTGATGTAACTTGCAGCCCAAGTTAATCCTGCACCAAATGCTGCAGACATGATATTTGCGTGTGGTTTTATCATGCCTTGCTCAACAGCCTCACAGAGTGCTATCGCAATCGTTGCTGCTGATGTGTTGCCATAATTGTCAATATTGACCATGACTTTATTGTCGTCAATATCTAATTTCTTTTGAATAGCTTGTATTATTCTCAGGTTAGCTTGATGAGGGATCAACACATCAATATCTGCAAGTTGCAGGTTTGTTGTTTGTAGCACATCGTCACATGCTAAACTCATTCCGGTGACAGCACGTTTAAATATCTCTCTGCCTTCAAACAGCAAGTCTGATGGACCAACGGCTTCATACTTATTTAAATCCGTACCATAGTTGGTAATGTGCAATATATCTCTGTCCTCAGTGTCACACCCAGTTTTGGTACCCATTAAACCACTCGGCTCAGAGCTCGCTTCAAGAACAACTGCGCCTGCGCCATCTCCAAATAAAACAGCACTGTCTCTTTTAGCCCAGTTTACATACCAAGTCATACGTTCAGCTGCGACTACAACTGCCTTTTTAATCATGCCAGCTTGGATCTGAGCCGTTGCATTTTGTAAAGCATATAAAAAGCCAGAACATGCTGCATTTGTATCACATGCCGCAGCACCGATTGCGCCAATATTTTTTTGCACGAGGGAAGCGGTATTCGCAACCATGGTTGAAGGCGTACAAGTTGCAAGCAAAACAAGGTCAATGTCTTCGCCATCAATACCGGCACATGCAAGCGCATGCTTACTGGCGATTGTGGCTAGCTCAGCTGTACTTACATGACTTACTCGTCGTGAGCGGATCCCTGTACGCGTTGTGATCCATTCATCGGTGGTATCAACAATCGTGCTTATTTCATCATTGCTGATTGACGCTGGTGGTACTGCTTTACCCCAGCCGGTAATTTTGGCATATATCATAGTGTCTCTTTATCAAATCCGACCACTTGGTTAATTGCGTAGTTATAACAAACTATTGATTTTTACTCAAAGAATACCTTGTTGAATTAGCACATTTGACTAAAATAAAATGAGAAACAGGTCAGATATCAGTTGTTTATGACTCAGAAAATCACTCAAGAATTACTTGATGAACTTGTATCTTTAGAGCGGCTTTTACTTGAACCTCATGTAAGAGAATCTAAAGAACGCTTATCTTTGTTGTTGGATGATGACTTTTACGAAATATCTGCGAACGGCTTACTCTTCGACAAAAGACATGTTCTGGCAAGGTTACCTTGTGAAAAAGTGCCTCAATTTTACAATCAAGATTTCAGAGGGCAGATGTTATCTGAAACAATCGCACAGTTAACTTACCATGCAGCGTATAGAAAAAATGCATACAGCAATTTGCAGTTTTCATTAAGAATGTCATTATGGCGCGACATAGGCTCGGGTTGGCGATTGTTATTTCATCAGGGGACACCCTGCCCAGAGTTTGCTTTGAGATATGATTGAGTTTACAAAAGCACGCCTATTATCTTTAAGTTAGGTTGTTGTTCGGGTAAAGTACGCGCATCTTCTATCTTTGGCTCGTCTTATGGTTATCGCTTTTTCTCCTCAATCCGCGCTTGGTCAGTTATTACTACTCCGCTCCATAGCCATCGTGTTGCAACTTGTTTTAGTTTTGATTGCAATTTTACTGCTGGATAAAAGTATCCCACATCAACCTGTTTTTTCGGTCATTGCGTTAGAGTCGTTGTTTCAGTTGATCAGCATTCTTATGTACCGTCGCAGTCGAGAAATATCTGAAAGAGCGATGACTCTGCAGCTTATGGCTGACATTGTTTTCTTATCTGTTTTGCTTTCTTTTTTAGGTGGTGCGAGTAACGCCTTTGTCTCACTATTGTTATTACCTTGTATTATTGCAGCAGTAACCGTATCAATTGGGTACGTTGTATTTGTGTCAGTGAGTGCTTTAGCTGCTTATGGATATTTGTACGTAGCAGTAACTATGCCTATGCATCATCATGGGATGCACATGGGAGAGCATTTACTTGGGATGTTCGTAAACTTTGTATTTATGGTCGTTGTGACGGTTGGTGTAGTCGCTTTATTAGTTAAAAGGATCAGAGAAAGAGAAGCATTACTTGCAAAAACCAGAGAGAAGCAATTACAACAGGAACAACTTTTGGCTTTAGGCAGTGCAGCGGCACAAGTCACTCATCAATTGGCAACACCTATTGCGCACCTGAATCTATTATTAGAAGAGTTACAAGAAGACTTTCCAAAACACCCAGCTGTTGCTGAAATGAGTGAGCCAATACAACAGTGTCGTAAACAATTAGATAGTTTTCGAGAGCAGACTGAGCTTCTAAAGCTAAAGCGTCAAGAAAAGTCACAATCGACTCAATTTGTTTTAGAGCAACTTGAAGAGCTTATGACATTGCAATACCCGGGACAGTCTCTGTTGGTGTCGGAGAAAACCTCAAGTGTAGACATTGATGGTGACCCAATGTTGGTTCCCTCGTTACTTAATTTAATAGTAAATGCAGCGAAAGCTAATGAGCGTGCAGACAAGCACCAAATCGAGCTGAGCGCGTTTTCTGAAGCGGGTAAATGGTATTTAACAATCAAAGATCAAGGTAGAGGAATCACACAGAAAAAACTAGATGATCTCGGTAAGTCTGTTGTTGAAAGTGATACAGGTTTTGGGATGGCTTTATTATTAACTCATGCGACTTTAGAAAGAGTCAACGGTGAGCTGCATCTTGAAAACTTAAGCGAGGGCGGTGTGTTATCTACAGCTATATTACCAATCGTGGGTGAGTTATGAAGTTATTGATAATCGAGGATGATATTGCCTTTTCTAATACGCTGGCAAGGCGAATGTCCAAAATGGGCTTTGAGTGTCAAATAGTTAATCGAGAGGAAGAGATAGTTTCTCATTGCGAAACTTTTCTACCGGAGTATGTGCTGTTAGACATGAAACTAGAGCACTCGTCAGGGTTACAGCACATTGGCGCAATTAGGCAAGTATTATCCAGCGCAAAGATAGTTTTACTTACAGGCTTTGCAAGTATTGCTACTGCGGTTGAGGCCATTAAGCTCGGCGCTGATGATTATTTAACAAAGCCCGCTGATACTAAGTTGATTGCGAAAAAGCTATTGGGTGAAGATGTGGTGATTGCAGACACATTTGAATCTACCATGTCACCAGAGCGGCTAGAGTGGGAGCATATACAACAAACCTTGCAGGCAAATGATGGGAATGTCTCCGAAACAGCTCGCCAGCTAAACATGCACAGAAGAACATTGCAGCGAAAACTACAGAAAAAACCTGTATCTAAATAACCTACTGATACACATATATTGCCCTATTGATAGATTTTAACTAAATTGAAAATAGTGAAACAATGGGGCAGTGCTCATGTATGTATATGACATCAATATAATTGCGGTACTACTTGCTGCACTCAGTTCTTTTCTGCTCGGTGGGATATGGTATTCGCCATTATTGTTTCAACGCACATGGCTTGAGGGAGCAGGTTTAACTGAACTTGATTTGAAAGCGGCGAATCATAAAGCCATTTTCTTGGGCTCATTTTTTTTAAGTTTTGTTGCGTCCGTTGCAGTAGCCACCTTGGTAGACAAGGGGGCAACTGTAATAGATACCATGTCGTTTGGATTATTTATTGGTATATTGTTTGTGGCAAGCTCTTTTGGTGTGAGTTACTTGTTTGAACAAAGGCCGCTTAAATTATTTCTGGTGAATGCTGGCTATCACACGTTACAATTCACGCTAATTGGGTTTGTGATAGGGAGTTTAAACTAATTGGCAAAACCGAACAAAAAAGGCCCTGTTAGAACAGTTGACATCTTTTGCGCAAATTGTAAAGCAAAGCTTTTCAAATACCGAAAAGGCGGAAAGGGCAGCTTAATAAAGTGTTTTATTGAGCGTATTAGTGTAGATCACACCAATAATCAGACTCATTGTCCCGAGTGTGAGCAGGAATTTTCCCGTAAAACTTTGATTAGGGGGGCACCCGCACTGAAAATTGTTGGCAATAAGGTGACTTTTAAATAACACCCTTATCGATAAGGACAATTATCCTGTTTTCTCGTCTCTATTTTTAAGATACTTACAAAGTTTGTGCTGTTTCAACGATTGAAAGTCACCCTACCCATGGAAAAGGGCCAGCGTGTTTGGGTGAGTATCCACAAAGATATATGGACAAAAACATGATTGATATTTTATTTGATGTAATTGGTATGACTGGTACTTTTCTAGTAGTTGGCGCATTCTTTTTGCTACAGCTTGAAAAAGTCACGCCAGATGGCCTCAAATATAACCTCATGAACCTTTCTGGTGCAATATTGCTACTTATCAGTTTGTGCTATAACTTCAACCTTGCAAGCTTTGTGATTGAGCTATTCTGGATAGTCGCTTCACTCATCGGTTTGTATAAGTATTTCAAGGCAAAGAGATTACAAGCGGCATAAAACTTAAGTAAAAACTTGCACAGTTACATTTCATGCGTATTATTTAGATGTATGAACGGTAACTGTGTAAGCAAAATTGAGTGATTTTAATCGCTTAAATTGAGCTTGTTACGGTATCAGTAGCCAGGCTCGATATGAAAAAAACAATTCCGCTGATCTTTTTATTTTCTTTTTGCTTAAGTGCAGCCGCTTCTCAAGATGAGTTGTTTGAATTGAGCTTTGAAGAGCTACTTGATGTTAACATCACCCTAGCGACTAAAACCGTTGAAACTCCCACATCAGTTCCATCCAGTACCACCGTCTTTAATCGTCAACATATTCAATTATTAGGTGTTGCTAATGTATATGAGCTCATGAATTTTGTGCCCGGTATGCAGTCAACCCGCGGCGATTGGGTCGGCGCGGTGCCAAAAGAGCACGCGCGCGGTATTTACCTCGATAGCGGCAACGTACTTGTCATGCTTAATGGACAGCGACTCAATGATGCATCATTCGGTAAAGCTTCTGTCTATGCACCATTTATCCCAGTAGAAATCATTGAAAGAGTTGAGTTTATAAGAGGCCCTGGTTCTGCACTTTACGGAAGTAATGCCTTTTTAGGTGTGATGAACATAGTAACCAAAAAGGGTGCTAATCAGGTTATGGCCGCAGTCGGTGATAATGGAATGTATCAAGGTGCTGTGAGCTTACATAAAGCATTTGATAATGGCCTAACAGTTCAAGCAAATACATCTTTATATCGAGATGACGGAGATAAGTATTTTGAAGCTCAGGTGAGAGATCCTGTTGATGGTCGGTTTCTTGAGATTGAATTCAATTGGGATAATTGGCGATTTGCCATTCATAATACAGAGACTCGCTTAGATGAGTTTATTAACTTATCAGGAGAATCGAAAGATAATCGTCACACTAGTCGAAATCTAGGTGTGCAATTAGAAGTTAATTCTTCATGGCATAATTCGATCACCAATACCACTCGGTTGGATTTTATTAAACACGATATTAAAAGTGCGGGCCTCATTGCCAGTGCAGAAGTTCTCCAGTTAGAAAATGGTTTTTTTGTCGGGCCTCGTTGGCAATCAAGAGATTTAACTTTAAATAGTGAAACTGTGTATACATACGATGAGTCACTTAATGTCATTTTTGGGGCTGAATACTCTTGGGAAGAGCAGTCTCGAGCAGATGTGTACACTAATTATTATAATGCTGAGACAGGGCAAATCTTTGTCGATGAACCTTACTTTTTAGGCGGCCTTCAAGTGATCAGTAATCATGAACCATTTAAACCGCTTGAGGCGAGTTTTGA
This sequence comes from Pseudoalteromonas umbrosa, assembly GCF_030125375.1. GTDB lineage: Bacteria > Pseudomonadota > Gammaproteobacteria > Enterobacterales > Alteromonadaceae > Pseudoalteromonas > Pseudoalteromonas umbrosa. The sequence goes on from NZ_JASJUU010000003.1 coordinate 327,599, forward strand.
TTCTTATGCGGTGTATACGCAATTAAAATATGTACTGAGTGAATCAATTACCATGTTTACAGGTTTGCGTTATGACGATGTGGTAGATATAGATCGAAAGCTTTCGCCTAGGTTGGCGCTGATATATCAGTTTAATCCGGTGCATACATTCAAGTTACAATATGGTGAGGCATTTAGGGTACCAGTAAGCAATGAGCTATATTCCAATGATGAGGTGACATCAGGAAATCCAAGCTTGAAAGCTGAATATCTAAAAACGACGGAATTGGTTTGGCATGCTAAGAATAATAATTGGCAAATTGATTTAGTTTTGTTTGATAATGAACTGGAAGACTTTATTAATTTAATTCCCGTTGATGAAGCGCAATCTCGTTTTACTTTTGATAATGTATTTGAAACCAGTATGCAAGGCTTGGAGTTTAGTGGTACTTTGCATATAAGCGATAATACTTGGCTTTCTAGTACGTTTACACAGTATATAGACTTACCTTTTAATCCGAGTTACAAAAAGTTTGGTTCACTAGTGTTTAATCATCGCCATGGTGATATACAGTACTCTTTCAACGGCATTTGGCGAGATAGTATTACTGTTATTCCAGCGGTGCTTCCAGATGACCCAGAATTCTCTCCTTATCATCAGCCTAGCCACTGGCTTTTTGGTTCAACCGTGAGTTGGAAAGTTGATGAAAAACAAGGTGTAGCATTGCAAGTGCAAAACTTGTTTGATAAATCAACTGATGCGTTTGATCCTAGAAGGTACGATGGAAGAGTGCCCCAAAAAGGGCGTCAAATTAGGCTACGTTACACTTATGACTTTTAATGTTTGGTTTGAGCAAAGGAACCAAATCGGTATATTCTTAGAACTGGAAAGTTAAATTAAAAACTTTATCGCAGATCAGGTTTATTACCCCGCACATATTTAATTAGAACCCCCATATTAGATTTTATAACACGTAATTATTCTAACTTTGTAACTATGTATGTAGTGCTTTGTTTACATTTCTTTATTGCACAATGTGTAGCTTATCTAATATTTTTTATAACTATATGATTATTTTGATTAAAAAAAAATAGAACGCAAAGGTGTGATTTGTGTAAATAAAAGGTTTATTTTTTGTTTTATTTGGCTAGTCTCAACTATGCATCCAACACAGGTGCACATTCAGAATCTGGATGTAAAAACACACAATCAAGGAGCATAAAGTGAAACTACATAAAATAACGACATTATCTCTCGCCACACTCGCGATATTAAGTTGCGCTGTGAATGCCGCTCAAAAGCAATATTTAAACCAACAAAACAATTTAAATATGATGCTGAAATCAGGCTCAATGAGCGTTTTATCAGCCCCAGCAGAGCAAATAATAGGCCTTTCATCAGCAGACGCGCTCAAACTTTTAAAAACGTTCAAACACAAAAACGGTGCGACAACTTATCGCTACCAGCAATTACACCAAGGTTTGCCTGTGATAGGCGATACAGTCAGTCTGACATTTGACAAGCAGGGGCTTTTGAAACACGCACACGGGGCGGCTGTTTATGGCATTGCGGGAGATGTGTTGTCAACAAAACCATCCTTGGCAGTGGAGCAGGCTAAAACGATGTCAACTGAGTCGATAGCTTCGTTGCAAAAGGGAAAAGACAAGTTTCATGAGACTGATAGACTAGCTATTTGGATTGATAGCAACAACCAAGCGCGCCTAGTGTATGAGTTGTCGCATGTGACGTATGGTGAACACCCTTCAAGACCTTACCAAATTGTTGATGCGAATACAGGTGAAGTTTTAGTCACCTATGACAACATTCAACACGCAAATGCAACGGGTCCAGGGGGCAACCAAAAAACAGGCAAGTATCAATATGGCACAGATTATGGCCATTTAAATGTTAGCCAGTCTGGCAATACATGCACCATGAACAATGCCAATGTAAAAACCATTCACTTAAATCACGGAAGCAGTGGTTCAAGTGCGCACAGTTTTACGTGTCCTGAGAATACGGTTAAAGAAATAAATGGTGCATATTCTCCACTTAATGATGCGCATTATTTTGGTAATGTGGTATTTAATATGTACAGTGATTGGCTTGGTACAGCACCACTTAGCTTCCAATTACAAATGCGCGTTCACTATAGCAATAATTATGAAAATGCTTTTTGGGATGGTCGGTCGATGACATTTGGTGATGGCAAAGATCGTTTTTACCCATTGGTAAGCTTAGACGTGTCCGCACATGAAGTAAGTCATGGCTTTACAGAGCAAAATTCAGGACTGATTTATCGTAACAAATCTGGTGGTTTGAACGAGGCATTCTCAGATATGGCCGGTGAAGCTGCTGAGTATTATATGAAAGGCAGCAATGACTGGCTGGTAGGTCAAGATATCTTTAAAGGCAGTGGTGCACTGCGATATATGAACGACCCGACAAAAGATGGTCGCTCTATTGACCATCAGTCAAACTTCACCTCTGGTATGGACGTGCACCACTCATCGGGTGTGTTTAACAAAGCTTTTTACCACCTTGCAACGACAACAGGGTGGGATACTAAAAAGGCATTTGTTGTGATGGCTAAGGCAAATCAGATGTACTGGACAGCAAGCACTGATTGGGATTTAGCAGGTAACGGCGTGATGGATGCTGCATGTGACTTAGGTTACAACCCCGATGATGTGAAAGCAGCGCTTGCACTGGTCGGCGTAAACTCTCAGTTAAGTTCTGGAAGTAGCTGTGGCACACCGCCAACAGATGAAGCGTTGACCAATGGCGTTGCAAGAACCGGGATCAGTGGCAGTGCCAAATCTCAACAGTTTTTCACCTTGGATGTACCTGCAAATGCAAGCAACCTCAAGTTTGTGACAACGGGCGGCACAGGTGATGCAGATTTATATGTTAAATTTGGTAGTCGACCAACTTTGCAGTCATATGACTGCAAGAGCACAACGTCTACAAGTGCTGAGTCATGTTCAATAGCAGCTGTACAAGCAGGTACTTATTTTGTGATGGTTGAAGCTTGGAACCAAATCTCAGGAGTTTCCCTGACTGGCAGCTATTCAGATGGAGGAAGCACAACTCCTCCGATTGATAGAACTGAGAGCAACATTTCAGTATCTACTGGTCAGTGGGCGAGATACACTCAATCACTCGGTGCTGGCTACTCGAATTTGACGGTGACGATTTCTGGCGGGTCTGGCGATGCTGATCTGTATGTGAATTTTGGCTCTGCCTCTTCTACTACAACATATCAATGCCGCCCATACAAAAATGGTAACAGTGAGACCTGTACATTTACCAATCCACAATCTGGTACATGGCACATAGACTTGCGCGGTTATAGTAATGCAAGTGGTGTTAGTTTAAATATTAAAGCCAACTAACACATATCAACAAAAGGCGGCAATGTGTCGCCTTTTACTTAAACTGCCCAAAGGAACAACTATGCGTACAAACACTTATTTATGTTTGTTGACGTGTCTGACTTTCCCTTGTTTATCAAATGAAGTATCTGAAAAAAAATGGATTACATTAGGCGCGACAGCAAGTCATCATTACCAGCTAGAAAACTCGGTTAAAGGCCGCTCTTACGTTCAATCAAAGAGTGACAATTCATACGTTGATTTACTTTTGATGAATGAAGCGGAGCATGTACATGTTAGTCACTTTATGCATGATAATTATCATCGCTGTGGCGGGTTTGTATTACATGAAAGTAAAAACGAGGCATTAGAATATCTGCGCATATTAGACTATGCACATAACAACCAGCCAGAACTTACGTACTCAATAGACAACGTTGATACTGTACAGGCCCTAATGAGTAAGGTGTCGACGACCGGTTTGGAGAGTACAGTTAGCGCTATGACGGCATTCTACAATCGATATTATACACAGCAATCTGGAGTAGATGCAGCTGACTGGGTGAAGCAGCACTGGATAGACTTGGCGCAAAGTCGCACGGATATAAAAGTGGAGTCTTACAATCACTCATGGCCACAGTCATCTGTAGTTGTCACTATTCCCGGCAACGAACTTAAAGATGAAATAGTGATTATTGGTGGGCACTTAGACTCTATTAATGGTTCTAACCCTAGCAGTGGAAAAGCGCCTGGAGCAGATGACAATGCTTCTGGTATAGCGGTGCTCAGCGAAGTACTTAAAGCCATTGTAGCGAGTAATTATAAACCAAAAAGAACAGTTCAAATTATGGGCTTTGCAGCGGAAGAAGTAGGGCTGAGGGGATCAAAAGCAATTGCCCAAGATTATAAGAGCTTAGGTAAGAACGTTGTGGGTATGGCGCAGTTTGACATGTCTGGGCATAAGGGGGGGCAGTATGACATTGTCTTTATTACAGACTACACAAACAGCAGTCAAAACACATTTATGAGCCAGTTGCTAGATACCTATCTCAGCAATGTTAATTATGGCTTTGATAGGTGTGGTTATGGGTGTTCAGATCATGCGTCATGGTATCAGCAAAGTTATCCCGCTTCTTTTCCTTTCGAATCCCGAATGAGAGAGTCCAATCGATTGATCCATACGTCAAATGATACTGAGTTTGATGCCAATCACTCAATAAACTTTGCCAAGCTAGCCAGTGCATATGTGGCGGAGCTTGCTAAAACGGCAGGCTCAGCACCGCCACCCACTGATCCAACGCCAATTCAGAAAAGTTACAACGACATCGCTGTGGCCCAAGGGCAATGGTGGCGTACAAGCTTGACTTTAGGAAGTGGATACAGCTCACTTATTGTGACCATCTCTGGCGGTACGGGTGATGCCGATCTTTATGTCAATTTTGGCAATCAGTCTACGACCTCTCAATATCGATGCCGACCTTATCGGTATGGCAATGAGGAAAGGTGCGAAATTACATCTCCAGAGTCTGGCCAGTGGTATTTTGATTTGAGAGGTTATACGCAGGCCTCAGGTGTTAATTTGAGCGTGAGTGCAAATTAATTAAGTGTGATGCTGTCTTTATGTGGCAGCATCACAAATTACCTATTTTATATATAGGTAACTAAGAAGTGTTTTTCGTGTTTCATAAGCGCTTTGTTTGCTTGTAGAAAGTCATACTCTCATTCATACTGCCTCCTTATTTTGAAGACATAATTATAAAAAATAGATAAATGACGGATACAATGGTTAAAGGCAGCTCCTTATACAACAAGTTTTGGTTATTTTTAGGCCCTTTTCTTTTTTTACTCACATGTTTAACGCAAAGCCCTGAGGGGTTATCTGAGCAGGGGTGGCGCACGGCAGGGTTAGCAATGTGGCTGGCCGTTTGGTGGGTGAGCGAAGTAGTTCCAATTCCAGTGACTTCTTTAGTGCCTTTGTTGGCTGTTCCCTTAGCAGATATTAATGATATTAAGAGTACCTCGTCTGCCTATGCACACCCATTAATATTTCTATTTTTAGGTGGCTTTCTCATTTCTATTGCGATGGAAAAGTCGCAATTACATAAACGTATAGCTTTAAAAACCATGTTAAAAAGCGGTACGAACCCGAAATATCAAGTATTGGCAATGATGCTAGTAAGCGGTTTTCTGTCGATGTGGATTAATAACACAGCAACGACGCTGATGTTACTGCCAATCGCTTTATCTGTGATCCATGTTTTGCAAAAAAATGGTGCGCATTGTGATAACTACGCTAAAGCTTTACTACTGGCCATAGCTTATAGTGCCAGTTTAGGTGGGGTAGGTACAATTATCGGTACTGCGCCAAATGCTCTGATGGTTGCCTACTTGTGGGATAATCATCAGATTGAAATTGGCTTTGGACAGTGGATGATGGTCGCTGTGCCTTTTACATTTGGCATGATTGTTTTGTGTTGGCTTTGGTTGACTAAGTTTGCATTTAAGCTTGCACCGCAGCAAAATGATACTCAAATGACAGAGGTTTTCTCTGCTCAACTTAAAGAGCAAGGGAAGATGACGATAGCCGAAAAGAACGTGATGTATGTCTTTTTGTTTGCGGTTTTTGGCTGGCTTTTAAGACCATACTTGCAGACGTGGACTGGATTAAACATAACAGATACGGGCATTGCTGTTGCAGCATCAATCATGTTGTTTATCTTACCTGCAGATAGCTCAGGTGAGCAAAAAGTGATGGATTGGCCTGCTGCTAAAGAAGTGCCGTGGGGCATATTATTGTTATTTGGTGGTGGCTTAACATTAGCCAGCCAAATCAAAGGCTCAGGCCTTGCTGAGTATATCGCTAATTTGTTAGCGGGTGCTAGTGCAATCCCTCTTGTGTTGAGCGTTGTTGCTGTTGCAGCACTCATTACTTTTTTAACCGAGTTAACCAGCAATACTGCTACAGCTGCAGGGTTTTTGCCGCTGCTCGGGCCTGTTGCTGAGCAAGTAACAGGGACACCCCTAGTATGGATCATCCCAGCCGCAATGGCAGCTAGCTGCGCATTCATGATGCCTGTTGCAACACCGCCAAATGCGATTGTATTTGGCTCTGGTGAAATTAAAATTAAGGATATGATTAAGGCGGGGTTTGTGTTGAACTTAATTGCAATTGCGGTGATAAGTATCTTAACACTGACAGTTGCTCGTTGGGTTTTTGTATTCTAAATTATCTGCCAAGCTGTTCAGTTTTGAAGAGCTTGGCCTTTTTATTTAAGCTTCTAAACTTCCTACCTTATTTACAAATTATCCGTGTAGATTGCCTACTCACAACCTTCAAAACCATGCCTTGTGTCGAACTGTTTTAGAGTAAGGGCTGATTTGTAATTTATTGGCTAACCTTTCTATTTAATAATAAAGTTGGTGCTCGGCTCATCGCGTCATTATGTCGTGGTATTTAAACATAGGCGGGATTGCAATAAAAGTTTCAGGTGCATGCTGTTATTTTGGGTATGAAATCAGCTCAAACTATGGAGTTGTACAGTAAGTGAAAGTCAGCAGATAACTCAATGGTATACTAATATCTGGTTAGAAATTGAGGTGAAAAGTGCAATCAAAGGCCACTTACAGATAATGGCTGTTGGTCACGTTAATTACAGTGCTGAAGAATTGTAATACTTTGCAAATATAATCGTACTTTGAGCACGCTCAGGCATTTTTTGCAGGAGAGGGCTTGGTTTAACTGATGTAGGTGAAGTTAGATCGCTTTTTATTTAAATGTGTAAGCTAATATTAATTTGATAAAAATAAAAAGGGCTTGGTCAACACCAAGCCCTTTTAAAGACTTCAAGCTTATTGAATTGGCAATTCAAGAGTGCCAGTGATCACATCTTCACTACCTTTCAACTGGTAGCTGTAGTTGATTGTAACTGTGTTCTTTGAACCTGTTTTGTTGTCATTCATACGCAAGTCATAATTGCTCCAAATACGTGCTCTATAGCCATTTTCTTGTGCAGAGCCGCCTCTGACCTCACCGTGATGATTTTCGTTTTGAGCGATTTTTGCTAAATACGCTGTTGAATAGTCATGGTAGTCACCGTTAATGACTTCCCGCATATTATTAGCATCGGCAGTAGTTTCTGTATTGTTCTTTGTATATTTAACAACTGAGTAGCTGAATTTTTCAACTAAGTGTAAGTTTTTAGGTAAAATGAAGGTAACATTACCGTCATAATCCCACGCCCAATTGATCGATTCGCCTGCTGAGTTTTTCTCGACAATTAACTTGCCATTTGTGTGGTAGTTAAAGTTATCGGCTGTGAGTTCATTGATATCAAAAACAGCGTTTGCAGCTGGTAAGCGATATTCACCGTAAAAGTTTAGCTGCTCATTTTTACCTGAGATTGTATTCGTAACTTCACCAATAGATACACGGTATCTATGGTTAGCGACTACTTCTTTTTTAGGTGCTACTGTGATGCGTGTATTGTCTAAATCAAGCTTGACGTCATGCTCTACATCTGTTTCTACAGTCTGCAAAGTTGTCCAGCCATCTTTCGACTCGACAACGTGATTTACAGCAACAGCTTTAACGTTGTCCGTGTTTACTTCAACTGGTACGTTTAAGTATAGCTGTACGTCGTTGTCAACAGTGTCTTTTGCATCAACAGTGGTGATGGTTCTAACTGTTGTTTCACTCAACTCCTCAGTTTGTAACTTAACAACTAGGTTTAAAGTGTTATTTGATAGCTCAACCGAAGAACTGCGATAGTTACTGTATACTTCAAATGCAGAAAGTGCAAGGTCATACGAGATACGTATGTTTTCACTGCCGTAAACAAGTTCATCTTTTTCAAAGCCTGGAATAACGATCTCTAAGCTACCCACAAAGTGAGCTTCTAAGTCATATTGCTTAGTTTCTTCATTGAAGCTCGCGTACTTTTCGCCAAAATCATTACCTTCGGCATACACACGTTTTACTTCAAGTGTATTTCCCTCTTCATCTAGTACAGTAAGTGCGACAGTAAATTCATGATCATTAACTGTTTTAAGGTACACCACATCCATTGATTCGATCAAATTTGCATCTGCAAACTTCAATTCACCATTGATAGTGTCGAAATAATATGATTCTGGTAGATAATTGTCATCACCGTCGCCATTTAGGTCAGGATTATAATATAAGTCAGCAGGCAAATCTTTCGCCATTTGAATTTCGTAAACGCCTTTTTCTTCGTTAAAAGTAGCTTTAGTTGTGAAATTATTTTGAACAAAGTTTTGGAAGTGTTGCGGAGTTCTGTAAGTATCTAGAGAATGAACATCATCAGCCCATATCGCCAGATTTTTAATCGGTTCATTTGAGTCTGAGTCTAGAATGCTAATTTCTTTTGTGTAGCCTTGTGACACTTCTAAATTGTAAAGGTCAGAAGTTTGAACTCCATTATCAATAAAGCCTTCTGTTTCAAAAGAGAAGTAGCGGGTCATAAATGCACCACTTTCACTTGCCACTTTAATGACAACATTACGTCGACCTGGAAGATTACTAATATTAAATGAACCATCTTCAGCAACTGCGACAGCGTCTGTCCATGCATTATCAAAAAACACGCTGACTTGAGCATCTGCTGCAGAAACGTCTTCAGATACAGAAACAACAGTACCCCTGATCGCCGTTGGTGCTTTTGCGTTATCTTGCTGCTCTTGAAGTAGATCAATTTGAGATTGTAATAGTTGATTTTGTTCGTTTAATTGATTTGAAATCTCGGTATTACCATCATCTTCAACTTTTAAACAGCCTGTTAGAGCAAAACAAGTTGCAAGTCCTAGTGCAATTTTTGAATATTTAAACATTAATACTTTCCTATATTAATTTTATTACTTTGTTATCGAAAGTATTTAATCACATAGGTTTAGGAAAAAATTAATATTTAAAATTTATATTTAATATTTTTGTTGTTTTATTAATGGGGTGGGGTGTTTTTTGAACCGATTAATATGGTTAAGATAGTGTTTATTTTTATTACCTCTTGATTTTGTGTTCGATATTTTATTTTGCTTTTTAAATTAGGGTTTTTGGAGAGGTTAATGAGTTGGTGTGTTTGATTTTTAATCTACGTTGAGTTTCAAATTTAGTTGCTTTTAGGCTTTCTTTAGAATGGGGGCTGGTTTTAGACAATAATTAATTAAGTGTTTTCTCAGCATTAGGGAATTTTATATATTGCTAAACGTTGAGCCAAAAAGTGCATATAATTAAGAGTATGCATTATCGAATTTTAAAGGAGATGAAGTGACAGAAACGAGTAATTACACTGTTGAAGACTCATTTATTGCACTTAAAGCAGCTTATCTAGCAAGGCCGTTTCCCTCGTATGAAGAGCGTACTATGCAGTTAAATAGATTGAGGTTGTCTATAATTGAAAATCAAGCACGCTTGCTTGATGCGGCTAAAATTGACTTTAGCATGCGTTCTGAAGATGACTCAATTTTAGCGGACATAGTACCAACTATAAGTCATATTAAGTATCTATCAAAGCACCTTAGTACATGGATGAAGCCCGAGAATAGATCCGCAGGTTGGGAGTTTTGGCCTTCTAAAGTGAGTACCGAATACGTTCCTAAAGGGGTTGTCGGTATAATTGCGCCATGGAACTATCCTATCCAGCTTGCATTGGTACCGCTAGCCACTGCAATTGCTGCTGGTAATAAGGTTATGATTAAACTTAGTGAATACACGCCCAGAGTAAATGCTGTCATAAAAGACGTACTCAGTGTTTTGCAAGATGATTGTATAGTGATTGAAGGCGGTGCAGGTATTGCGATAAAGTTTAGCCATCAGGCATTTGATCATTTGTTTTTTACTGGCTCTACAGGTGTAGGCAGAAAAGTATATGCAGCCGCAGCACAAAATTTAGTGCCGGTGACATTAGAGCTTGGCGGAAAATCCCCTTTAATAGTTTTAGAAGATGCAAACATCGAAAAAGTGATTTTGGATATTGTGTTTGCAAAAAATATGAATGCTGGTCAAGTATGTGTTGCGCCTGATTATGTGCTTGTTGATGAGTCAATATGGGAAACTTTGATTGAAAGGTTAAAACTGGCATTTTTAAAAGTAGATCAAAATGTATTAAAAACTGGCATTGTGAATGATGCGCAAGCACAACGACTGAAAAGTTTGATGATTGATGCCCAAGACAAGGGCGCAGTGACCTATCACTCTAATTCAATAGAATCATTAAAAGCTAGTGCGTTTGGTACGCATTTGGTTATCGAGCCACCCTTAGATGCTCGAATTATGCAAGAAGAAGTGTTTGGGCCTATATTGAGTCTTATCAAAATAAAAAACCTTGCTGAAGCTAAAGAAATTGTGCAAAGCTTAGGACAGCCTCTTACTTGTTATTTATATACCAGTAACGATGCCGCTCAGGTCGATATTCGGCAGAATCTACAAAGCGGTTCCTTGTGTATCAATGACATGCTTTTTCAAGTTGCGGTTCCAGATTTGCCTTTTGGTGGTGTAGGGAGTTCAGGCATGGGTTATTACCATGGCAAAGAAGGATTTATCACGTTTAGCCATTGTAAGTCGATTTTTCAATCGAGTAATAAGCTGTGGCGCAGTAAACTTTTTAGTAAATATAGTCATGCTATAAGACGTTTATTGACACGACTATATTTAAAATAGACTGTTTTAATTATTCAGCAAAACCACTACCTGCAATGTATGTTTTTGCCTGAATCTTGTGATAAATGTCATTGGCAATTCGCTGACCGCGTTCTAATTGAGAGCGAGATAAGCTTTGCTCGTCCAGTTGCCGGCTTTCTGCTGCTTGCTTATACCCATTAAATTCAGCAAGTAAATTCCATATGTACGAACGCTCAACATTTTTTTGAACACCTAAGCCTTGATAGTACAGCAAAGCTAGATTGTACATTGCGAGTGTATAGTTATTTGCAGCCGCTCGCTCGTACCAAAAACGTGCTTTAACATAGTCTTGTACTACACCATCACCATTTGCATGCATGACACCAAGATTAAATTGTGCTGCAGGCAAGCTTTTCTTTGCTGCTTGTGAAAATAAATCAACAGCCTTTTGTTTGTCTAACTTAACACCGCGACCCTCTTGATACATGACTGCCAAAGAAAACATTGCGTCAGCACTGCCAAGCTTAACAGCTCGTTGTAAGAGTTCAGCTGCTTTTCTTGGGTTTCTCGGCACGCCATATCCACCATCGTACATTTTAGCTAGCTCATACATACCAGGTGCAAAGCCCATATCTACTAAATATTGGAATTCTTGTATGGCAATATCAAATTTCCCAGCATTTGCAGCAGCGATACCTTCTTCTAACCCTGCAAACGTTGGTGTTGAGCTGAGCAGAAACCCTGAGAATAAAAGTGTTTGAGTTATTTTTCGCATCTAATTTCTCCTTGTAGAACAGGGGAAGTGTGTTGAGCTTTACGCACTAAATATATTACGCAGTTTAGACTATAAGTTTATGAAGGGGAATAAAAAAAGCCCTTTCGGGCTTTTTAATTTTCATATCTACCGTCACCGATATGAGCAATGTAGCAAGTAAATGAGTTTGTGAATATACTGGGTCGAATAGTAATCCACTTAATGAAACAAGCTTTGTGCGTATAATCAAAATCTTTGCTTCATTGAGAATGATTATCAATTACTGCGCTTGCTTTGTCAACTGTAAATGATAATTAATTGTATTTGGAGGTGTGATGTTCAGAGTATCTATTGTTATTTTAGCCGTGCTGATGTTGACAGGGTGTTTTTACCAAACCTTATACAAGAATTTAGATAAATTGGTGCTAAACCAGCTTGAGGAATTTGTCGATTTAAATAAAGCGCAAAAGCAATGGGTTTTAGATGAAGTTCAAAAAGCGCAAAGTTGGCACCAAATGCATTACTTATCAACCTACTTACAGTGGCATTCTCAATTGCAAACGGATTGGCAAAGCGCAGAACGAGCAGAGATTTATTCGCTAAGTAATAAAGTTAGCAGGCATTGGTTCGAGTTTTTGCAAGATTTAGAACCGGTAATGGTGGAGTTTTTATTGTCTCTGGATGCATTACAGCGAGTTAAGTTTATTGAAAATATCAAGGAAAAAATGGCTGAACAGCAAAGCATAAAAGAAAGAGAAAAGAGAACACAGAAGCGGTTTGAAAAGTCACTAGGTCGACTAAGTGATAAGCAGTTAAAAATTATTAAGAAGTACAGTGAATCGATGTCGTATTACCGACAAATCAGAAATTTAAATAATCAAAAAAGGCTCTCAGAAATCGAAACTATTTTGTTGAAAAACAAACCTTCAGATACTGATTTGAAGCGCCTTGGTTTGCTCATCGTGAATCATCCAAAAAGCAGGGCAGAGTATCAAGTCAAGCAAAGTGAAAAGCGTGTGTTGTTTCAAATTGATTTTTTAATCAGTTTACGAGAAACACTCACTGTTAAGCAGAAACAAAAATTTGAAGAGCAATTAATAGAGGTTGGCGATATTCTTAGGGAAATTCAGTCTACCGAGCTTTAATGTTAATAGTAGAACCTGCAAACATTCTAAAATAATGACTGCAGGTTATTAATCGACAAAACAAGTTATGTTTTGCAAGTCGTTGGTATGTCAGGCTTTGCATATTCTAGCCTGTCAATTTTACTCGCGGTGTGGTAGCAATCCAAACCAGAGACTGCAACTGTGTCTAATTGCTCTAAGTTAACAAAGCCGTCTTCTTTTACAGCGTTATCATCCACTTCAACATGCACAATTTCTCCAATGACTAGTACTGTTTTGTTTAATTCGATAGTTTGATGTTGCCTAAGTTTTAAGCCTATTTTTACTTGGCTTTGCGCTACAAATGGCGCTTCAAAATCTGCATAGTAATAAGGTGTCAATCCTGTTTCGTCAAACTCAGATTGCCCCTCATTATATCGTGCAGACGTTTGGTGTGCTTCCTTCCAAATCAGAGAGTTTACGTGATTAATCGTATAGGTTTCTGTTTCCAAGATATTTTCTAACGTGTCACGCCTTACACTGTGGGGCCTAAATATAACGCCCATAAGTGGTGGATTTGCACCTAAGTGAAAGACTGAGCTCACAATCGACAGATTTTCTCTGCCGTTTAAATCTTTGGTTCCAATTAGATTGGCGCTTTTGTACCCAGACAGACTGTTAATGAAGTGCGCGCGGTACCTTTCAGACAAACTGAGTATGTCTTGGTTGTTTAAAATCATGAACTTACCATTGTATGTTGTGGCCTTGCCAATCGATATAGTCGATGGCTCCGTTGAAATCTCGGTTGAGTTGGAACGAATGTAGCTGCTGGGCAACAAATTCGGGTTTAAATAATTTTCCTTCAGGTACATTATTTTGAAAAGGTTTAGATAATTCAGAATCTGTTGTACCTGGGTGAAACAGCATTAGTTTTGCGTTACATTTTCGTCTTTGCAGTTCAATACTTGCTGTTTTGAAGAGCATATTTAGTGAAGCTTTTGATGCTCTGTAGCTATACCATCCGCCTAATTGATTGTCAGAAATACTCCCTATTCGAGCGCTCAAAGCTGTGAACACACATGGAGTTTGTGTGGATAGAAGGTGTGGCGTGAATGCTTGCAGCCACATAAAAGGCGTCATGGTATTTATGTGTAAGAGCGTACTGAAATAATCAATGTCAAAAGCTTCTATGCGCTTTTCAGGCATGTTTGTTTGTGTATGTAATGCCCCGTTGCATACAGTAATGGTGGACAACATCGGATAAACTCTTGAAATCAGGCTCGCGACCTCACTTATACTTTTTTGTGAATAATCACTTTGATATTTTTTTAGTAGTGGATGAGAGATGCTGAGTGTTTCTCGGCTCACAGTAACAACTTGGTTGTTTAAACGTAAATTTAGATTGACTAATGCTTTGCCAATTGCACCACTTGCTCCGATGATGACAACAGTTTTTTGAGACATAAAACGGATTCTATAAGCGTATATATTTATCAACACAAATACGAAAAGTGCCTGAACTTGGATCACTGGCTTGCAGGAGCTTTGGAAACTTCCCTTTGGTTGCCATAGATATAATTGAAAAAAGTGTAATCAAATGGTCTTTTCAATTAAGTCGTTTTAACAGTATATTGGTGTGAATAAAATGTATTCAAAGGAAAGTGTATGGATCAGCAATATACAAATCTTCGACGTAATGTGAGCCTGCTTGGCGAGTGTTTAGGGGCAACCATTGAACACGCTCAAGGTTCTGAACTATTGGAAAAAGTTGAAAAAATAAGACATCTTGCCAAAGCCTCCAGAAGTGGTGATCACCAAGCTAGATATTTGCTAATCGATACGCTTAAAGCGCTCAGTAACGAAGAGTTACTGCCTGTTTGCAGAGCTTTTAATCATTTTCTTAATTTGGCGAATGTTGCAGAACAATATCACACCACGTCTAAGGCAGGATCACCTAATGGTGCATTTGAAGCCATTGAAGTTACTATTAAAGAGCTGGCAGAAAAAATCGAAAAAGGCGAGTGTACCCAAGAACACGCGCTTAAAGCGCTTTCATCTTTGCAAATAGAACTGGTATTAACAGCGCACCCGACAGAAGTCACTCGTAGAACCATCATCAGCAAACATGTTGAGTTAAGTGACTGTTTAAAAGAACTAGAGAATATCGAGTGCTCAGGCGTTGAGCGTGACACTGTACTTGCGCGAATAGCACAGCTGATATGCCAAGCTTGGCATACTAATGAAATTAGAGATAAAAGACCTACTCCTTTAGAGGAAGCCAAATGGGGCTTTGCTGTGGTTGAAAACAGCTTATGGCATGCGATACCAAGGTTTGTAGGCGAGTTGAGAAAAATGGCGCAAGCGCATTTAGGTGTCGTGCTACCGCAAAACTTTTCGCCAGTAAAGCTCGCTTCTTGGATGGGGGGAGACAGAGATGGCAACCCAAATGTGACCGCAAAGGTAACTCAAAGTGTGCTTGACCATGGTCGTTGGATGGCACTGGATCTGTATTATCGTGATCTTGATAAGCTCAGTGCTGAGCTCTCGATGAGTAGCGCAAATGAGACACTGTTATCTCATACTGGCAATACCAGTGAACCATATCGAGACTTACTTAAAAATGTTAAAGCCGACGTTCGAGAAACAATAGATTTCCTAGAGAGTAAGATCAAAGGTATCCCGACATCATGCAGAGATAAGATTAAACACACAGAGCAATTACAAGATCCTTTATTGATCTGTTTTAATTCTTTGAATGATATGGGAATGGAAGTTGTTGCCAATGGCTTGTTACTCGATGTGCTTAGGCGTTTAAACTGCTTTGGTGTTAACTTATGTCAACTTGATATTCGTCAGGATTCCGCTCGTCATACCGAGGTGCTTTCAGAGTTAACGAGGTATTTGGGAGTTGGCGACTATGCGCAGTGGTCAGAGGAAGACAAGCAAGCTTTCTTGTTGTCTGAGTTGAGTTCTAGGCGGCCCATTATTCCAAAGCATTGGCGCCCGAATGACTCTGTTAAAGAGGTACTCGATACATTTGACGTGATCGCTCAGCAAGACCGAGCAGCTTTGGGGATTTATATTATTTCTATGGCGCAATATGCATCAGATGTATTGGCTGTTCAATTGCTATTAAAAGAGAGTGGAGTCAGGTTTAATTTACCGGTAGCTCCGTTATTTGAAACGCTCGATGACTTGAACCGCGCAGATAAAGTAATGACAGAGTTATTCAGCTCTAGTTGGTACAAGGGTCACTTATCTCATCAACAGTATGTGATGATTGGTTATTCTGACTCAGCCAAAGATGCAGGTATGATGGCTGCTGGTTGGGCACAATACCGTGCTATGGAATCTCTTATTGAACTTGGAGAAAAGCATGGCATTAAAATGAAGTTATTCCATGGACGTGGTGGAACAATCGGTCGTGGTGGCGCGCCTGCGCGTCAAGCATTGCGCTCTCAGCCCCCTGGCTCACTTAAACATGGTTTACGTGTTACAGAGCAAGGAGAAATGATCCGCTTTAAATTTGGCCTCACACCCGTTGCTATTCAAAGCTTGTCTTTATACGCCAGTGCCATCATAGACAATAACTTGTTTCCACCACCAAAGCCAAAGTCACAATGGCGTGAAGCGATGGATGTGCTGAGTGAAGCATCCTGTGAGAGATATAGAAAATACGTGAGAAACACCCCCGATTTTGTCTCGTATTTTAGAAGTGCAACACCAGAAATTGAGCTTGCAAAATTACCTTTAGGCTCACGCCCTGCTAAACGAAACCCCAAAGGTGGAATAGAAAGTTTGAGAGCAATCCCTTGGATTTTTGCATGGAGTCAAAATCGCTTAATGTTACCCGCTTGGTTGGGAGCCAATGAGGGGATTAAGGCTGTGCTTAATTTGGGTGGGGAAGCACTGATTGAAGAAATGAGCGAGCTGTGGCCATTCTTTAGAACCCGATTAGAAATGCTGGAAATGGTTTTTTGCAAGGCAGATCTTTGGCTTACCGAATATTATGATGAAAGGCTCGTACCTGAAGCACTTCAACCAATAGGTGAGCAGCTTAGAACTGAGTTAAAAGAAACAACAGATGAGGTTTTACGCCTTGCACCAAAAGGAAGCTTGCTATCGGCACAGCCATGGATAAAGGAATCAATTTCATTACGAAATCCTTATACTGATCCGCTTAACTTATTACAGGTTGAGCTACTTAAGCGAACCCGTAATACAGATAATCAAAGTTTAGATAGTGCATTGATGATCACTATGATGGGTATCGCGGCGGGTTTACGAAATACAGGCTAGTACTTATGTCTTAATATAAATGTGGATATACATTTATATAACCTAAAGAAATAAAAAACCAATCCTTTGGGGTTGGTTTTTTGGTTTTTACTCATTTTTAAATCTTATTTTATTGACAGCAGCATCCATTAAATTAAAATCCACAACCTATTTATAAATTTATTAGTCAGTTCCTTTATAGAGTTCTTTATGTCAGCACTATCTACCAGTATTACTTATGATCAAACAACCTCTCTAATCCTGATGACAGTGCGTGGTAAAGCCGGAGCTGAGGATGTAGTGAATGCTTATAAAGCTGCAAAAGTTTACTCGGAGCAACATGGTAGTAAAAAAGTACTTGTGGATGTCTCTGAGCTGGAGCATAAGTTCGCGGCAATTGACATCGTAAATGTGATGCCAAAAGTAGCCCACTATTTAACAAATATGCAAATTGCTCGGGTAGTTGGTTTTGAAGGTTACATGCATGATTTATTTTTGCAAAAAGTTAAAAGATTCGGCATTCATGCAGAAAACTTTGAATGTTTTAAATCTGCAAAGGAATGGTTGAGTAACGCATAAAACCTGCGTAAACTGGCATGCCATATTCTATAATAATTAAATTATGGTAATAATAGACAGCAAAACTGAAGAATATATTTACGATATTGCAAAGCAATCAAACGGTGTTATTGCATCAACTGTGGTATCGGATCTGACCAAAAAGCTCAATTGCGATCGTGAGCAATTACAACAAGCTTTGCTTGTTGTTGCGGCAAAGTTCTCTCAAGCGCCTATTTCCTCGTTTTTTGTTGGTGCAGTAGCATTCGATAAAATCACTGGGAACCTCTATTTGGGTGCAAATCTTGAATTTAAACATCAAGCATTGTCGTTAGTGGTGCACGCAGAGCAAGCGGCGATAAATAATGCATGGATCAATGGCGCACATGAGATCACTTCGATAGCGATTAACGCAGCGCCGTGTGGGTTTTGTCGACAGTTTATGAATGAGTTAAGCTCAGCAGGAAACTTGAGCATATTACTACCAACTGGAAAGTATACTCTAAGTGAACTGCTTCCCTGTGACTTTGGACCAGGAGATTTAGGCAACGCCTCTTCTTTGATGGCAAGCGATGTATCAGACATTGATATTGATTTACCAATTTCTGAAGCACTTAAGCAACACCTTCGCTATGCATATGTGCCCTATACACAAAACCTGTCTGCTGCTGAGCTTGTGTTGAAAGATGGTCGAGCATTTTATGGTCGATATGCAGAAAATGCTGCGTATAGCCCAAGCTTATCGCCAATGAATAGCGTATTAAGCCAATTAGCTTTGGCTGGCGAAGCATTAAATGAAGCGGATGTAGAAAGTATTACACTTGTAGAAAAAGCGGGAAATGAAAATCAAAAATCCGTGGCGCAAGCTGTATTAACGAGCTTAAGGGGTAACTTACCTCTTATACACCACGTATTTTAGTAAAAAGTAGGCGCTAGCCTACTTTTCTTGTGTTAGCAGTATCTCAGCTGCTTTGATAACCACTGACACAGCTCGTTTTTCAACTAGCTGGTGGTCAACATCAGGAATTTCTTGTCTCGTACGGTTAACTAATACGCCTGCAACACAAGCGGCTTTAAGCCCAAGCGCCGCACACATAGTAAATAGCGTTGCCGATTCCATCTCATAATTCATAACATTAAGCTTTTGCCACTCTTCACATGAGCCTTGGAATGCTTTAGAAACATAACCAGAGAAGGTATCATAGCGCTCTTGTCCAGGGTAGAAAGTGTCGCTAGATGCTGTAATGCCCGTGTGATAAGGTACGCCTTCAAACTCACATGCTTGCACCATGGCTTGCGTGCTATGGAAGTCAGATACAGCTGGGTAGGCTAACGGCGCAAAGTGTTGGCTTGCACCATCTAATCTTACAGATGCAGTACTAACAAGAATGTCACCTTCATCAATTTGCGGCTGAATTGCACCTGTTGTTCCGATGCGTAGGAAAGTTTTGATACCAAGCTGAGCAAGCTCTTCAACAGCAATTGAAGTAGATGGTCCGCCTATTCCCGTTGAGCAGACAACCACAGGTTGTTCTTTGATTGTCGCAAGGTAAATGTGAAATTCACGTGTTTGTGCAAGGCAAATAGCATTATCTAATTGCTGTGCAATACGCTTTGAGCGTTCAGGATCACCAGGCACGATAGCAAGTGTTGCACCTTGAAGATCTGCTTTGGTCAACCCTAAGTGAAATACCTTTTCCATAAAAAACCTTTCTGTGTTCTAAAACGTAATGGTTAAAGTTAGCGAGATTTAAGTACAGGACACATGTCCGCTGTGTCGGCGCAAGTTCGTCAACTGGTTACTTTAAAATCGAGCTTGGTTGCAATATAGGTAAACTTGTTACTAGCAAACTCAAAATATCGATTTGATCAATAAAAACATAAGTGAACTATTGCCATGCTTGCATGTTGGGCTTCGCTAATCTAAACCTTAATATAGCAATGTAGAGAGGACAATTTTATGCCAACATCTCACTCAGTAGATAAAAATCCGGAGTTTGCTCGGTGTTTAGAGAGTAACCAAATAGCAGCACTCGCCCCGTTTCACTGGTTATCATTAGCCTGTAAGGATATTGTTAGGGCGCCAATTCTTAGCTTAGTTTACGGTTTAGTTTTTAGTATCATTCCTGCATTTATAATGTGGCTTGTTTTTCAGTCAGGTACGCATTTAGTGATTTTACCTGCTTCAGTCGCATTTGCCTTAATTGGTCCGGCATTTGCCGCTGGGTTGTATGATGTTGCTTGGGAGCTGGAAAAAGGCCACAAGCCAACACTGATGCACAGTTTAAAGTCTATGTTTAGAAACCCAGCTGGTGAGTGGGGTTTTGCCATCTTACTAATGGTGATCATGATAGTCTGGATGCGCTTGGCGGCACTAATACATGCACTTTACCCGAATGTGCCAAACCCAAATTTTGAACAGCTGTCTGCCTTTTTGGCATTGGGCTCCATTGTTGGCGGCATTCTTATGATGGCAGTGTTTGCCATTTCAGCATTTACGCCACAGATAATGATGGAACGTCGTGTCGATATAATGACTGCGGTCGTGTCCTCCATCCATGCTGTGGGAACTAATGTCCCAGCGATGATTGTGTGGGGCTTAACCATAGTAACGCTTGTTTTTATCGGGTTTTTAACTGGCGCAGCAGGCTTTATCATCATTATGCCGTTATTATCTTACGCAAGTTGGCATGGCTACATAGCTATTATAAAAACTAAAAAACCCAGAGGATACGAATAACTAGACATCATCTGTGAATATTCAACCGCTTAGAGAAAATCGCAATTTTATCTAAGCGGTTGACTTATATTTCCACCATGTTATATCAGCGTTATTCTAATTATAATTTTCTCTTAGCTCATTATTTTTAATAATAACCCCTTTGATTTTATAGTGTTTTTTCAATTTTGATTTGATAAGCCTAATGGGGAACACAATTAGAAAAGGGCTAAATTCAATAGCGGAATACGTTTTTGAAGTAGAGTTAATTTAGCATGATTATGCAAATTATTGAGGAGCACGCTATGAGCAACAGCAAATCACAATACCTTGAAAAACTAGAAAATTGTTTGTGTCCACCAGGTGATGGTGTTTTCACTGTAAATACGGCTAAGGAGCGTAAAGACGCACTTAGACAAAAGTTATATGGCCAAACAGAAGGTGTTGAAGCGCTTTGGAAAGACTCGCTACAAACGATTGATGCTAGTGAGCATAAAGCTGCGATTTTAGGTATTAGCTCTGACTGTGGTGGTGGTATTTTACGTGGTGCAAACTGGGGTCCACTATTTCTGAGAAGTACTTTAATTGAGCAACAACCACAAACATCAGCATTCGATTTAGGTGATGTTCGTGTTATTCCTCACTTACTTCATGATAAGTATTTAAATGAAGGCACTATCTCGAACTGTCAAAAAGCACTTTATCAAGACGAGAATAGTGAATACTTTGTGGCACCGCTTTCCATCACAGAAGATGTGTGTGATGGTTTTTACAAGCACTACCCTGATAAAGGAGTGTTCGGCATTGGTGGTGACCACTCAATCAGCTATCCACTTACAAAGGCATACTTAAAAGCAAAAAGAGAGCAGGGCAAGCGTACAGCTATTATTCACTTTGACGCGCACACTGACCTATTGGTAGAAAGATTAGGTATCGATCTTTGTTTTGGCTCTTGGTGCACTCATATTCTTGAGTTTTTACCTGCTCCACACCACCTAATTCAATTTGGTATTCGCTCAAGCGGAAAAGCAAAAGAGCATTGGGAAGGTACTTTTGGTGTGAAGCAACATTGGGCACATGAAATTCGTGAGAAAGGTGCTGATTCAATCGTTGCTGGTGTTATTGAGCAGCTTAAAGCAGATAATGTTGATGAATTGTACGTTAGCTTTGACATCGACGCCCTTGATGAAGAGTTTGCTGCGGCAACTGGCACACCTGAAACTGGCGGCCTGACACCTGAAGAAGCGCTTACGATTTTGAGAGCGCTGGCTGAAGAGTTCCCAATCACAGGTGCCGATATGATGGAAATTGCACCGTTTACGGATAGTTCTTTAGCTGGACAATCTAGCTCTGAAACGACTCTACGAGAAGGTGCTAAAATTTCAGCATTTTTGATTGATGCAATGAACAAAGCATAAGTCAGTATATGATGAGAGGGGTAAACACTCCTTTCATCATTTTTAACACCCTTGTTAAAACCCAATTCCAATATCTTTTCTTACACATTTCACAGAGTAACAATTCTTACCTATAGTTTGTATTAATATTCCTAGTCTGATTGGAGAGATGAGTTGTATTTGTGGGTGCTTGGATGCTGTTGCTTTTTATTTTCCTCGTTAGTTCAAGCTAATTATACGCTCAATATAGTGACTGAAAACTTTCCCAAATTTCAGTACCTCAACGGTGAGGGTGAATTAGTTGGTAGTGCGGTAGATAAAGTTAAAGCTGTTTTGGATAAATCTGGAGTAGATTATAAAATTTCTGTGCAGAGTTGGACGACGGCATATAATACCGCTGCGCGGGATGAGAATACGTGTATATTCTCGATGGCTAAAAATGAAGTTCGTAGTGAAAAGTTCAATTGGATTTTCCCTATTAGTAAGTTTACAACCTCTTTTTACGCACTAAAGTCTTCGCAAATTGCTCTAGAAACAATTGAAGAAACGAAGCAGTACAAAGTTGCCGTTATCAAAGATAACTACAGCCATCAATTTTTAATAAAGAATGGGTTTATTGAAGGCTACAATTTGGTACTGATAAACTCTTTTGACCGAGTTTTTGAGCTGCTTGCAACGAGGCGAAAGTTTGTTGACTTAGTTATTCTGAGCGATAATCAGTTTGAATTTAAACGGCAGAATGAGCCAAATAGTGCGTTGTTAGAGCCGGTTTTAACTTTGCACAATTTAGATACAGAACTATATTTTGCCTGCAATAAACATTTGTCTCCTCATGTGACGAGGAAAATTATGAGCGGTTATAAGCAGCTTGAACTAGACCGTCAGTAAGAGGCTGTCACCTCTTACTAATCAAGGTTACTTTTTCTGAGGGCTAGTTGGCCATGCAAAGCTGTGAAAAGTATCTAAATATAGCTGTTCAACTTTGTCTCTTGCCCAGGGGGTTTTGCGCAAAAATTTTAAACTGGACTTAACAGAAGGGTCTTTTTTGAAGCAGTTTATATCAACGTGCCGCGCCATTTCTTCCCAGCCAAGTTCAGCTTCAAGCTTTTCGACTATGTCTTGTAATTTTACACCATGGAGAGGGTTATTTGGTTGCTGTGTACTCATGTTTAAACCTAAAATTCGTGACGCGCTAGTGTACTCTTATCTTACCTTTTAGATCCAGCCTTTTAGGCTGCCCATCTTCATCGAGCTTTAACCATACTAGCTGGCTATCAGGTTGGTTTGTATATTTGTGACTGCAAACATAAAGTTCATTAAACTGTTTAATTAATGCTCCTTCGCTGTATTGGGATGAATTGAACCAGCAAATGCGCTGCGGTGAGTCAATAAATACCCTCGGCAAATTTTCTTTTGCATTTATTGGCAAACAAGATAAAAAAAGTATTAAAAATGATAAAAAATTGATCTTATACATGGCATTACTCATAGTCTGGGCTAATGTTTATTAGGTCGAAGTACGTTTATCGGCACTAATGTTACTGTAACAACCTAGTACTGAAAACGGCTGTTCAAAAGGATTGTCAGCGGCAAAACCGTCTGACCGATTATATTAAAATGTAAGCACAAGTCATGCCCGAATGGTAGCTTGATTGTAATAGGGGGAAGTATGGCATTTGACACTCAGTTAATGGCGGAACTAGAACTATTGGCAAAATTTCCAAGGAGTAGTTTGCACCAAGGCCTCAAAATACATAGTAGTGCGGATCAAAGCATTTTGGCAGCAGCTGAGCGGCTATTTGCCAAAGGCGTAATAGATAGACCTGATGGGGGTTATTTGACAGATTTGGGTCATGATTTATTGTCTCATATTGATCAAGTTCATGGGGCATTAAAATAACGCCCCAGTACTTGATTTAATTAAGCTGCATCCGGTTGATTCTCGGGTGCCGCTTTAATAAATGCATCAAGCGTATTACAGTGTGCATATATGGCTGCAATTTTTGGAAACTGCGTCATATCGACTTTGAAGCGCAGTGCATTAAATACCTGTGGCACTAGGCAAAGGTCTGCTAATGTCGGTTTTTCGCCAAAACAGAAAGGTCCTTCACCTAATGTAGGTTCTAGCTTTTTGAAGCCCTCAATGATCCAGTGTTTATACCAAGTTGTTTTTTGCTCATCAGTTACGTTTAACTCACCGCTTAAATATTTAAGAACACGCAAGTTATCAATAGGATGAATATCGCATGCAATGGCATAACTGAAATTACGTACCTGTGCCTTTTGCCACGGATCTGATGGCAAAAGAGGTGTGTCTGGATGTGTTTCTTCTAGCCACTCTAAGATTGCCAAAGATTGCGCTATCGTACCTTGCTCTGTTTCCATTGCTGGTAATAGGCCCTGTGGGTTTTTATCTGTGTAAGGCGCTTGTTGTTGTTCAGATTTTAAGAGGTTAACAGCTTCAAGCTGATGCTCAATACCTTTAAGGTTGAGCGCGATGCGAACGCGATAAGCCGCCGAAGAACGAAAGTAAGTATATAGTTTCATTTTAAATCCTTATTCACGACAAAGGCCACATTGCAGTGGCCAATATACATATAGTTTTTTAAGCAGATTTATTTATTATGCACCTTTAAAGTACTTTTTGATGCCTTTCCAACAATCTGAATAATTTGGTTGGCGCTCTTTACCTTCTAATGCGTATTTGGTTGGAGAAATCACATAACGAGATTCAAACATAAACGCTAAGGTATTCTCATAGCGCTGCGGTTCAAGTTCTGCATTTGAGGCTTTTTCAAATACATCAGCTTCAGGACCATGTGGAGACATGCAGTTATGCAAGCTCATGCCACCAGGCACAAAGCCATGCTCTTTTGCGTCATACACACCTTCAATAAGGCCCATAAATTCACTCATGATGTTACGGTGATAATATGGTGGGCGGAACGTGTTCTCTGCAACCATCCAACGAGGTGGAAAGATAACAAAATCAACATTGGCAACGCCTTCTTCGCTTGAAGGAGAGGTCAATACTGTGAAGATTGAGGGATCAGGATGGTCAAAGCTCACGGTATTCATCACGTTAAAGCGCGAAAGATCATATTTATACGGTGCGCTGTTACCTGTCCATGCAACCACATCTAGTGGAGAATGTCCGATATCACAACGGAATAGGTTGCCATTGAATTTAGCGACCAGTTCAAAGTCACCTTCTAAGTCTTCAAATGCTGCGACAGGGTATTGGAAATCACGCTCGTTGGTGTAACCATTTGCGCCAACTGGCCCACGTTCGGGTAAAACATAAGGGTGACCATAGTTTTCGCAAATATAACCTCGTACTTGCTCGCTAATTAGCTCAACGCGGAACTTAAGACCGCGTGGGATAACTGCAATTTCACCCGGTTTAATTGCTAGCTTACCGCACTCAGTATGTAATACGAGCTCACCTTGCTGAGGCACAAATAATAACTCACCATCAGCATTATAAAAGTATCGACCTTCCATTGAGGCGTTGGCTACGTATACATGAATGCCAATACCTACTTGGCCATTTGCACTGCCATTAGCAGCCATTGTAATTAGACCATCAATAAAGTCTGTTTTGTCAGTAGGTACTTCCACTGGGTTCCAACGCAGCATTGACGGTGGCGTTGGGACTTCAGTAATAGGACCGGTTCTCACTAAGCCATTGTCCATTGGTTGGTACTCACCTTGTAAAACAGATGGGCGAATACGATAAAACCAATTTCTGCGGTTTTCAGCACGAGGTGCTGTAAATGCAGTTGTATTATATTGCTCTGCGTATAGGTCGTATTTCACTTTTTGCGGTGAAAACTGTCCTACTGGTAACGCGCCTGGTAGGGCTTCAGTTTCAAATTCGTTACCAAATCCTGTCAAATAGTCGAATTCTGTACTCATTTTACGTAGACTCCATTGATGTTTTCTGTAAGATACTCTCATGTGAGAGTAATTGCAAACATCCTGATAAAGATGTACTGTAAATTAATAATTACAAAAATGAGAGGTGCTTTGCACTGTGAGTAAATCAAAGATTTTAGATATTAGCCAATTTTTGCCTTATCAACTGGTCGCCTTGTCTACCAAGGTAAGTGATGATTTTGCACAAGTCTATAGTCAAGAAGCTGGGTTAACACAAGCTCAATGGCGCGTGCTATCGCATGTTATAAATATCCAATTTGCAACAGCGAAGCAGATTTGTGAGTTAGCTAATATGGATAAATCAACGGTGTCACGTGCGATAAAGCAATTAGAACAGAAGCAACTCCTTCGTCTTAACCAACACCCAGACGATAAGCGTGCAACAGTTATAGAATGTACTGATATGGGATTTGATTTGTATAAACAACTAACGCCAAAAGCGTTAGAGTGGGAGCAAAATTTGTTAGCGAATTTTTCCGAAAGTGAGAAGCGTACGTTCAAAATTCTGATAGAGAAGTTATCTAAATCAGTTGAAAATTAGCTAGGAAACTAGAAAGTGCTGGATTTTTACAATATAACCAAGAGCTATCTATAAATTGCCTTAATTTAGCTAATCTAGGCTTTATAAGGTTGTTTTTCAGAGTATCTTTCTCGCATTGATTCTGTAAACGGGCTAAGGTGTTTATTCCGTCAAAATTACAAATTAAAAAAGGGCCAGTATTAAGCTGGCCCTAGACATCTAATTAACGTGTTTAAGTTAGATATTAGAATGTGTATTTAATACCAAAGCGCATTTCCCATACTGAAGGGTCACGTTCGATAGATTGTTCTACTGCACCTGCGTTAAAGCCAGAGTACGTGTATTGATCTGTACTTTGGTCGTAATCTACGCTAACAATGCGGTTACCCACAAAGCTACCTTTACGCATCACACCCCAATCATCGTTCAATAAGTTTGTTAAGTTATCAATAACGAAGAAGATTTCGCCTTTATGGCCATCCATTAGGCCAGGAATTTCTTGACCAACACGGAAATCAAATTTAACAAACCAGTCAGCATTTTCTGAGTTACGGCTTAATGTTGTACCACGCTCTAGACCTTCCGATGCAATGAAGTCATTGAACTCGGCAATTTCCTCAGCACTCATATCTAGTACTACGTTAGCGTCATCAATTTTAGGTACGTAGAATAATTGGCGGCCTTGGCTGTTCCAGCTTGCATCGCCAAAGTTTCGGTCACTTCTGCTAAATAAATAGCTGTAAGGCTGGCCTTTACTAACTTGGCCAAATAAGTTGAACTTAGTCTCGTATCCATCGAAGAACTCATGGTCGTAGCCAAGCTGTAGTGTAAAGCGATGAGGTACTTCGTAATCAGATGTTGCAAGACCAGGGTTAAGTGGATTCGTAACTGCGATATTACCGTAGTTTGAACCAGCTGTTGAGCTTGTCATTGGGTTAACATCTTTCGAATCTGTGTAAGCATATGAAAGTGTGAAACTAATACCATTCTCATAGCGTTTTGAAAGTGCTGCTGAGATAGTATGTGACTCACCGTCGTCTCCAGAAACATTTGTTAGCAAATACTCATTATCGCGAGGATCGTCTTCATGTCTTGATGTAAGAAGCGCTCTACCATCAAAAGTATATTTACCAGACTCTATTAAGCCCAAATCTGTAATGATTGCTGAATCACGCTTTTTGCTTAGTAAGTAATCCACACTGATAACATAATCGTCTTCAGTTGTATATGTACCACCTAATGCAAACTTCCATTCAGATGGAATTTCAAAGTCTTGTGAGATTGCATTAGCATCACCATCACCGTTACCAACTGGCTGATTACCTACTTGATCGTATAAAGATTGAGGAACATCATAACCAGGTGTACCACCATGGATATTGGTCATTGGCGTTTCGAATAAAGGCATTGGGTCAATACCTCTATCTGCGTTTGCTCTATGACTTACACCTACCTGAGTAACACCATCATTTGAATATGCGTTAGATACCCAAACATTTGGGTTGCCGCCTGAATATAAACCTAAACCACCTCGTAACTCTAGTGCGTCATCAACATACCAGTTGAAACCAACTCGTGGTTGAAGAAGGTCGATGCCATCCATATTCTTCGTATTTAAGAAACCGTAACGGTTTTCGAAATTTTGGTTCGCAGTCGGTGAGTCATCACTTGTATATTTGTCGTAACGTAAACCAAAGGTCAACGTGGCGTCAATCATTGGAAGCGCGTATTCATCTTGAATGTAGAATGTGTGCTGCTGATAAGAGAACTCAGCCGCAACATCATTTTGGTTATTGGTACCAGCTGCGTTATTATAATAAACACGGTCAGCTAAGCCTTTTTCGAAATCATCAATTGACTTGAAGCGGAATTCACCTTGAACGTGTTGCATAAACAGGTTAAATACATTTAGGTCTTCGTATTCATAACCAGCAGTAACTGTATGCTCGTCAAAGTAATAGGTACCAGAAAGCTTAACTGTAAAGTTATCCCAGTCTAGGTCATTTGCGTGACGAGAGTCATCAGGACCAAAGTAAACTGTTCCATCATTCTCTGTTTCAATTTGGAATTCGCCAAATCCACTAGCCGCATCTAAAGAGTTTTGGCGAGCATCTAGGTCCGATTTACCAACACGAACTTCAGTAGAGAATTGGTCGTTCCAATCAGAATAGACTGATGCAACGATTGATGTAAACTCAGCACCGCGCTCGTAGTAATGGCTGCTTAGAGGCAATTGGCCACCACTTTCGTCAGATTGAGAAAGCTCAAAACCATCGTTGTAGTTATAAACAATGTTTGCACGATGATCGTCGTTGATATTCCAATCGATTTTAACTAGAAGTTTTTCATCATCAACAGGCATACTAGGAACCATAGAGCCTGCATCATAGTTGTACTTACTTTTCGCGATCTCGGTGATGCGTTGAACGTCATCTGAAGTTACTGTTTTACCAAGCGCACTGTAGTTAAATTGTTCAACACCTTCCAGTTTCTCGTAAGAAGTAAAGATGAATAATTTGTCTTTAATTAGCGGTGCACCAACGTTAAACCCATAACGTTTTTCTGTGAAGTTACCTGCATCGTATTCTTCACCTTCAATCTTGTCACCTTTAAGTGAGTCATTAGTGTAGTCATAGAAAAGACCACCATGAATTTCGTTTGAGCCGGACTTTGTAACCGCATTGATATTACAAGACGTGAAGCCACCGTATTGAACATCAAATGGTGCAAGCTCAACAGCTACCTGTTCAATAGAGTCGAAAGAAAAAGGAGCACGAACTGTTGGGTAACCAGTAGAGCTTAAACCGAAGTTGTCGTTCATACGAACGCCGTCAAGCGTTAAGCTGTTAAAGCGAGGGTTACCACCACCACATTGAATTGCACCACGGCTCTCATCAACATATACGCGAGGATCGGCACGTACAATATCTTTTAGGTCACGGTTAATAGCAGGTGCTTCTTGAAGATCTTCAAGCGTGAAAGTTGCCGCTGGGCCTGTGCCACCAGACATTTGGCTGATTGGGCGACCTGTTACGACGATTTGCTCGATATCGGACTTAGGTTGAAGTTGAACATTTACAGGGTAAGCTTCACCTAGAGACAAATATACATTTTCAAGTAATTGATCTTCAAATTTATTTGAATCAACAATAATTTGATATGGACCACCAACGCGTAGGCCTTTAGCACTAAAGTAGCCTGCATCATTTACCGTAGAAACTTTTGTTGTACCAGTAGGTAAGTGCATGATGGTAATAGTTGTACCAGCAGCAGGGTTACCTTGAGGGCCTGTAATTTGACCACGTACAGATGAAGCAGTTTCATTAGCGAATGCAGCACCACTAGCACCGATACCAGCGATTACCGCTAGAGAAAGTGCCGTTTTGCGTAGTTGCGTTTTCATTATGTTGTTTCCCGTGTTATTAGGTTTAGTAGTTAGTTTAAATATCATTTTTCAAAACTTTTATTTTTAGCAAGCGCGTTGATTAAAGGTTTTGAGTTAGTGTCAAAAATTTGGTTTATTAAACCCGCCAATCTATAACCACCTTGTTGCAGGCGTAATTTAATAGTTGGCGTATGTTTATATATATAACCCCAACTTATTTCATTTTCATTGCTTTGATATACTTTCTCTGCAATTTTATTTGATTCTAATAACCAATCAGAGGGGGTGCTATTTAAATAATCAGCAATTAATTTTTTATTCGAGGTTGTTATTGAGCGAGTAAATTCTGTGTATGATAACTTTTGGTGCTCCACTAACTCCGTGTCGAAAACTTTATGAAGGTTAGTAGACTTTCCAAAAAATTCTACTTCGATTTTATTGCCACCAAGATCTTTAGCTCTTCCTGCATGAAAAGGTTGATGTGCATCACCAACTAGATGGACAAGGAACTTTAAAGCAAATTGCTTGTCTTCTATATTCGAGGAGGTGCTTTTAAGTACATTGACAGAGTAGTTGATACCATCAAGAATGTGCTTTACCTCGTGTTTATACTGGATAGAGGTATTGTTATGACGGTGCATTTTCGAAGCATTATCAATATTTATGTAGTGCCATTTTCCCGATTGTTTACGCCAAAAGGAGTCTGGGCTTGAGCGCATTTCATCTGGCCATGTTGATACTTCTGCTAACGAATCATCGCCTAGTATCATTTGCACATGTGAATTTGCAGTAGGAGTGAGGTTATTTTGTGCGAGTTCGCCAATTACCCTGTGCCCATTTTGGCCCCAAGCAATAACAGAGCTACTGACTAAGTATGTACCCAGTACTAAAACTTGAATTGAACTTCTAAACATCACTCACTCAACTAAATGTAAATCAAAAAATTACTGTGAATTCCAATGCGGTCAATTGTCCGGTTTTTTCAGGAAAAAAAAAGGAGTCAATAGAATTCATAATTTCTTATTAATAAAGTAGTTAAATCAATAGTTTATTTGTTATTGGTAAATTTACCTATTGCAATGAGTAAATAAAGTTGATCTAATAAGCGTGTAGGGAATAAAAGAATCTAATTGATGTGAATTACAATCTCAAATTAAGCAATAATACAACCATTGTTACAGTTTTGTTTCTATCCATTTTGGCCTGCTTTTTTCTTGCAAAGCAGTTAAATAGTACGGCTTCTGTGGTATTACCTAACCTGCTCGAGAAGCATGTGCAATGTAAAACACGCTCTGTATCAAATACCCAGTCATTTAATGTACATGTACCAGTCAAAAAGTTAGCCGATGAACTTGCTCCAAAGCTGTGTGCTGATCCTGTACTTGCAAAACAATATGGGCTAGTAAATGTATATTGGAGTGGTAATTTAGCTGAGCAAATTGATTTTATTGCCAAAGGGCTCGCAGATTTGACTTTGTCAAAAGACAACGTGATGAAGGCTTTGATGGCTGAATCAACGTACAGTTACCGTGCTGTGATTGGATACCCTGAATATACTGCGTTTTTTATTTCAAACAGAGAAAAGCCAAAACTTGAAAAAGCCTATTTCTTAGACAAAAAAATTGGTTTACTCGATTACCCGACAAGCCGATCAGGTCATATTTTGCCAAAACAGACTTTTAAATTGCTCGATATAGATATTGACGCACTTGATATTCAGTATGTGACTTCTCATAAAACATTAAGAGAGAAACTTTCCTCTGGAGAGTTGGATATTATTGCAACGTATTGGAACGAAGATGACGAGGCATATTTTTCGAAGAATTATATTACTCCAACTGGCAGCAATATTAGTGGCAGTAAATGGTATTTAAAAATGCTTAACGACAATACTGAGCTTGCGTGTTCATTACAGCGTCTGTTGAACCAAGTGGTTCAAGGTTCTGGCTCAAGTTACTTTGATAGTGTAAAACGTTACTGGCAATGTAGCGAGTTTCCTTATGAGTTTTTAGGAGAATGAGCATGAGGAAACTAAAGAAATTAGCCACGTTTACGTCTTATTTAATATTCTTTTTGGCTATTTTTGTTTTGATGTCAGAGTCAACGATAGAAGATGTGATTTATCATGAGCAACAAGAAGTAAAATTAAGGGTTTCGCTTGATAAATATAGGTTACCATTGGCAGATCCAATGCTTAATTACTCAGGCGATCCAGATGCACTTAAAAACTATATTAAAAGCATAAATGTGAGTTTGCAGGAGCAAAATAGTCGGGTTAAATTGCTGGAGATTTCGAATTCTCCTATTTTACCTTCTGAAGGAGAAATTGTTGAACAGTTGAATGCCCCAGGGAATCACACATACATATTATTAAAAATTAATAAAGGACATAATAACTTCTTGCTTATTTTTCCTTTTGTATTGGCAGTCCTTAATTTTGCACTACTAAAAAATATAACTAGAGAAAAATACAAAGCTCAGTCTCGTCCAGAGAAAAAAAATATACAGCCAAAGAAAATAGCTTTACAAATAGACTTATACTCTAAAACTTTGCAATTAAGCTCAGACAAAGAAGCAACGGTACAGTTAGCAAATAAACCGCTATGCTTTTATTTAGCTTTGCTTGAATACTGCAAATCGTATCCAGACGTTTCATTGAATCAGAATAAAGACTTGCCTGATGAATTACTCGACATGGCTGATAAATACTTCCATCGCTTAGTCGCGCTGGGTCACACAATTAGAAAGCGACCAAATTTTTCAAACAGTTTAGAAAAAACATTAAGTGAAATTCGTGCTGCTTTAGATGAGTTATTGCTAAGCACTCCAGACTTAAAGTTAAAGTATTATCCACCAAAAGCGCATGGTGAGGGATCACGTTCCAAGCTACATAGCTACGCTTTGACCCAGATACAAGAGGGCGATATTGAAATTATTGGAAAATAAAAATCTAAGCATGTAGGTTTTATGCGACATGCTTAGATTATTTTGAGATTATTTTAAAGGTTTTCGACTGTTATTGGTGAGTGTTTTTCAATATATGCACGTAACACTTGTGCATCTGTACTGTCAGTAATTTGAAAATGTTTCTTTTCCGTTAAAATAGGATATCCGTCGCCGCCAGCTGCATTATAGCTATTGATACTCATTCTATATGTCGCATTAATATCAAACTTTTTACCATTGATTGCGTGTATTACAGCTTTTGCATTTTTAATTTCAAAGTTAATTTTATGGTATTGAAGATAAGCACCAGCATCAGGTGGGAAACTACCCACTGTACTTAGATATTCTACTAACTCATGGCCTTGCCAATCTATGTAGGCGACACGATTTTTAAATGGGTGAACCTTCAAAATATCTTTATAATTGACGTCTCCCGCTTTCATGCTTGCGCGAATACCTCCGCCACTGATAATACCGAAGTCGGCGCCAACGGCTTCAGCCTGAGCGTTAATTATCAAATCAGCAAGTTTACTTTGTTCAAATCTAACAATGTCTCTGCGACCATCTAGGAAAGTATTGATGTTACCTACTGCGTCAGAGAGTTTCTCAGCCCCTTTTTGCTGATAAGGTAGTAAGAATTCGTAAAGTGCTCGATCTTTTACTATTTCAGTCGCGATGAAATTACCTTGCGCATCTTTTAAATTTACAGGCACAAGCTCGTAGCTTAATAGTTCTTTGTTGCCGTTTTCTATTTTGAAAACGGCTTTACCAACATATTTTCCCCATTCGTGCGCTTGCATGATCCAAGTGCCATTTTGTTGATCTGGCCAGCAGGCTTTCCCAGCAGAGAAAGATGCATCTGGGTTGCCATTCTTATCGACACATATTGGCTCTTGTGAATGACCGCCGATGATCATATCCAGTGTATTAGGCTTAAGGCTTCTTGCTAGTGTGACGTCTCCTGGAGCATTGATACCATGATTAGCATCGTGGTAATGGCCCATATGAGTAACTGCGACAATGACATCTGGCTGATATTTAATTTTGATTTTGTCGACTAATGGTTGTGTAGCGACAGCTGGAGTAATGAAGTCTAGGTGGCCAATGTACTCAGGGTTTGCTATTTTTGCGGTGTCGACAGTTGTTAAGCCTACAACAGCTATTTTTAGTTTATTTTTTTCTATGATTGCATAACTTTGATAGGCAGGTTGATTGGTATTTTTATTTATTATATTTGCAGATAATAGTGGAAAATTAGACCAAGCTATTTGTTTATCAAGTACACTTAACGGGTTGTCAAATTCGTGATTGCCGATTGCCATAGCATCATAGCCAATAATACTCATACCTTTAAAATCAGGCTCAGCAACTTGTAG
The DNA here is from genome assembly GCF_030125375.1 of Pseudoalteromonas umbrosa. Taxonomy (GTDB): domain Bacteria; phylum Pseudomonadota; class Gammaproteobacteria; order Enterobacterales; family Alteromonadaceae; genus Pseudoalteromonas; species Pseudoalteromonas umbrosa. Next base: position 361,564 of record NZ_JASJUU010000003.1, read on the forward strand.
GTCAGACTCTGGCACACCAGTGTTAATATCACCACCTGACAATAGTATAACACTATGGCCTTTTGACTCAGCTTTATTACGAAGTTTATCTATCAGTGTTTTGCGTGCTGCCATGCCATATTCGCCACTTTCGTTATGCCAAAAGCGTCCATGGTTATCATTTGTATGTAAAACTGTAAGATATTGAGTGTCGGTCTTGGCTGTTATGAGCTGACAAGCAGTTAAAAACGAGAGTAAAAACAAAGAAATAATTATGCGCATAAATTATTTTTAAAATCTGAACTTATTTATGCGCGTATTTTAAAGCAATTACACGAAAATGGCATTACAAAGTTGTTGTGTTAGAGTGATTTCGAGAATTGAGCACGGCTCTTTCTCGTCTATTTAGTTCAACTTTAGCGAAAGTTTGTTTTTTATGGTTGGTTTCAATCATCCAGTTCAAAAAGCAGGCTGGTAATTTACTGTATGGTTCTCCAGCGTGTATACCAAAGTCGCAAATTTGCTCTTCAATCATAATTTAGCCCCTGTTATTTATATGCTACTTGCCTTGTATCATCAGCTTACTTACTGCGCGATTCTAGGCAGTTTAGTGCGTTTTTGAATCAAAAAAAACACTTTTAATCATAAAATTTAACCTTTTTGCCTATTTTTAAAACTGAACGAGTGCGAAATGAGTTTAAAAATTTAGGAAACACGTATTATTTATAGGTGTCTTATCTATGTTTAACAAACAGTTACACTTTTTCTGAGCTTGCGCTTGTGTGTATGCAACTTTAATATCAGTATATGAATAATTGTTTAATCCAGTATGCTGTGTCGTTAAGGGCTCAATGCATGCTTTAAATGGAAAGTATATGAAAAAATTATTGGCTTTGGGTGCTATCTCTCTCGGTATTTTAACAGCTTGCTCCTCTACAACTCCTAGCAATTCTAGTAGTCAACTTATTGCAGATAATTTAATCGTGAGTCCAAATGATGATAGGGCATATAAAATACTGACACTCGACAATGGCATTGATGTGGTACTTGTGTCAGACCCCAGTGCTGAAAAATCTGCTGCCGCATTGAGTGTTGGCGTTGGTTTATTGCATGACCCTATGACACAACAAGGTATGGCGCACTATTTGGAACACATGTTGTTCTTAGGGACGGAGAAGTACCCTGACCCAGAAGAGTATGCTGCATTTGTGCAAAAAAATGGCGGGTCTCACAATGCGTACACTTGGTTAGATGTCACCAATTATATGGTTAAAATAAACAATGATGCTTTTGATGAAGCGCTGGATAGGTTCTCTGACTTTTTCAAATCAGCAAAACTCTATCCGGAATATACTGAGAAAGAAAAGAACGCGGTAAATGCAGAGTGGTCTATGCGCCGTGAAATGGATTTTTTTGGTCAGTTTAAGCTTGCTAGAGGTTTATTGGGAGAGCATCCTGCAAATCGTTTTTTAATCGGTAATTTGGAAACACTAGGTGATAAAGAAAACAGCAATTTACACGAAGAAACAGTTGCCTTTTATAACAAGTACTATTCATCAAACATCATGAAATTAGCCATGGTATCAAATATGCCACTTGCTGAGATGGAACAAAAAGCAAGAGCGCATTTTAGTGGGATAGAAAACAAGCAAATCCCTGAACCTGTTGTAACAACAAAATTAGATTTTGACCAAATCGGCTCAAAGCGTATTCATTACAGGCCGAATAAAGATGTTAAGTCGCTTAACGTAGAATTTATTATTGAAAACAATATGTCGGACTTTGCAGTCAAACCAAATTATTTCGTGAGTTATCTACTGAGTAATGAAATGCAAGGCAGCCCAGCACAGGTTCTTAAAGATAAAGGTTTGATTGCTTCTTTATCAGCAAGTGCTTCAGCTAATCACTACGGAAACTATGGCGTACTTAATGTTGAAATTGAACTAACAGATCAAGGCATGGAGCAACGAGAGGTTATTGTTGCGACCGTAATGCAGTATATAAACTTGATTAAAGAGCAGGGGGTTGATAGTAAATATTTTGAAGAAATCAAAACGTCTCTAGACAATCAGTTTAGATTTTTAGAAAAAAGAGATGAATTCTCTTATGTCAGCACACTAGCCGCGAATATGCAGGATTACCCACTGACGCATGCTGTTAATGCGAACTATCATTTTGCAAAGTTTGATCGTCAAGCGGTAAAACAGGTATTGGACCAGCTTACTCCTCAGTCTATGCGAGTATGGTACATCAGCAAAAATGAACCTGTAGATAGTAAATTGCATTTTTATGATGGTGAATACAAAGTTGAATCAATTTCTGAAAGTGAGGTCGCATCATGGTCTAAGCCAAGTGAGTTTGCTCTCAGTTTACCGAGTGTAAATCGACTATTACCAGAGAGTTTTGATTTGAAAACGGCCGCCACTAACAATGTAGAACATGTATATGAAGGCAATAGAGTTCAAGCTTGGCTTAAATCGAGTGAGCGCTTTGCCGAGCAACCTAAAGGTAATATTGAAATCTTCTTAAATAGCGAACTGCCAATCAATAATATCGCTGCGCGTGTCTCGGCCAGTATTTGGGTAGATCTTTATGAGATTGAAAAAGCGAAATTAATTACTGAAGCTCAAGTAGCTGGCATGGGGCTCAATTTGAGAAACTCAAATGGTCTTGTTTTGTCTTTATCCGGTTTTACTGATAAGCAGCTGAAGTTACTTGATGAAGCTTTAAAGGGCTTCACGGTCACACCAACTCAAAAACAACTTGATCAAGCCATTGATAGGTATATAAGAGCGGTGAAGAATAAAGGCAAGCAAATACCTTACTATCAAGCTTTTGATGCTTATCGACAATTAACTCGAGAGGGCAGTTTTGACGCTGAAGAGCTTATTGATGCTGCTAAAGGGATCACGATAGATAGTTTTAAACAGGCTCAGTTAGACTTGTTTAAAAATAATTTAGTGCGCGTGTTTGGTTATGGAAATTACAATAAGGCTGATATTGAAAAGGTTGTTTCGCGCCTTGAACATAGTTTTGGTAAACAGGCTGACCAAGATCAGTACGTTAGAGCCGGCTTTTGGCAACCTAAGTTGAATGAGCATGTCGTATTGCAAAAAGATGTTGACGTAGCTGATGTTGCGATAGTTGATGTGTCTGTACACCCAGTTAAAGGGTATGCGCAAAAGGCGACTGCTTTGATCTTAAAGAATCACTTAAGACAAAAAGCGTTTAATACTCTGCGAACAGAAGAACAACTTGCATATGCTGTCGGCGCTTTTTCAACCAGTATTGATGAATATTCTGCAATCGGTTTATTTATTCAAACTCCAGTAAAAGGTCCACAAGAAATGCAGTCCCGTTTTGATGCTTTCAAACTTGAATATGCTGAAGAATTGAATCAGTTAACAGAAGAAGAGTTTGCGCAAATTAAAGCGTCTACATTAGCGAATTTAAAAGAGGAGCCTAAAAATCTTGCAGATGAAGCTGAGCCATACTTTGCTGATTGGTACAAAGATGAGCTATCTTTTGATTCTCATGAGCGTTTAGTGCAAGCGGCTGAAAAAGTCACTAAAGATGACATTAAGCGATATTTTGAAAAGACGATAATGAATGAAAGTGCACCGCGCTTAAATGTTCAGTTGAGAGGAAGTAAGTTCAAAGAGCATGCATTCGCTGACTTGCCTAACCAAACAAAGATAAGCTCGATGAAAGAGCTATATAAAAAGGTAAAATATAAATAGATAATCATATACATTGTATGTACATGATTATCATAAAGGCAATGTCTAATCCCATTGCCTTTTTAATATAATAACAGTTGGTAGATATGCATAATAAGTTAGTCGCGCAAACGCATAGGTGTGAAATCAGACATGCAAACCTCGACGATGCTGATTTTATTATTGAGCTCCTAAATCAAAAGAGCTTTATAGATAATATTGGTGATAAGCAGGTTAGAGATCGTAAAAGTGCGCATGAATATATTAAGTGTTCTTTTCAAAAGCAGTATCAAGCCCAAAGTTTTGCCCCTTATATTGTATGTTTGAAGACAGGGCCACAGATAGGTATCGCAGGTTTTTATCAAAGACCATATTTACTAGGCCCTGATTTGGGGTATGCATTTTTAGATGAATATACTGGGCAAGGGTTTGCATCTGAGGCTTGTAAAAGTCTTATCAGTATGGCTAAAAACAATATGCTGCTGTGTGACTTACACGCAATTACGGATATCAGTAATTTGAAAAGTCAAAGGCTGTTGCAAAGCCTTGGTTTTAAGCTGAGTGGCGAAATAAACTGTCAGGTTGGTAAATTAGACAGACTATATACCTATAAACTTATTTAAGGTAAGTTGATAAGGCTTCTTGATTAATTGTATTAAGAAGTTTTATCCAGTTCTTTTGGTGAGCGGACACCAAAGCATCAAAGCCGTCTTTATTCAGTTGACTATTCACTGTAAATCGTTCGGTTTTAACAAGCTTAAGCTCATCTGGTTCCTGCTTATATAAATACCAACTTCCACTTAACAAAGCGCCTTTATCATAATGGCCTGCGAATTCATTCAACACTAATTTGAGTGAGAAAAAAGGTTTTTCAACATCCCCTGCGAGTGCTCTGGGAACAACAGTAAGCCCTAATGTGTGGAAATAGCTTTGTGTTAACTGTGTGAGCATATTTTCAGGGTGCTCTGCCCAAAAGTGAAAGTGTGCGATATTAACAGTATTTGGCTTAGTGTATTGAATAAAGGCCTGCTGGTTTGATACGCCTAGAATGGACACATCCTCTAAATAAAGGTGACCTGTTGTTTTCTGCGTTGCAGGTACTTGCAAATTTTGATCTGAAAATTTGTAGTACTTATGCGTATTTTGATTGCTGCTACAACCTATCAATAGCAATGAGATTAAACCAAGATAAATTGGAAGTTTCATCATCGTTTCCTTGGCGTTGGGTCTTCTGGTGCGTCTTTGTCAAAAATAAGCATGTTTGGTTGCTCATTGAGACCCTTTGTGACAGGTTTGAGTGTGTTTGACAAACTCTCGAGTTCACTGAGCGTATCTGTCAGTTGCTCCATAACACCTGAACCTTGCTGGTAAGTTGATAGTGTTTTTTCAAATTGCTTCAAGCTTGAAGTCAATTGGGTTAACGTGCCTTGTAATTGAGTTAGGTTCTTATCCACTTTTTCCGGTACTTTTTTGTTGTTTAAATTTTCAATTAGTTGCTTTGTTTCATTGCCAAGCTGCTTATAAGCAACCAATGTTCTGTTAGTTTCGCTTAATGTGTCGTCTAACGGCAATCTATTTAGCTTATTAAGCAACGCAATAACTTGTTCTGAAAGTGCAGTAAATCCGCTTGGTACACTTGGTAAAACTGGGTATACAGAATGTTTTGCAATAGTTTCCGGTTTTGCTGCGCTGTAGAAGTCTAACTCTATATATACCGCACCAGTTAACAAATTACCACTTTTTAATGAGGCTCTTAAGCCATTACTAATCCATTTTTCAATATTACTTTGCCAGTATTTTTTGGCTTGCTCGTCTACATCGTATATTCTTCCGTATTCGACTTTGATTAAAACGGGGATTGATGTGTTATCTTGTTGAAAGTACAAAGGCTGACCATTGCGAACAATTTGTGCGGGAACCTGCTCAACCGTACCAATTCGCATCCCTCGGTACTCTACAGGCGCGCCAGGTTTTAACCCCTTGATAGACTGCTCAAACTCAACGAGGTATAAATCAAACAAATCAAATCGTCTCTCTAACGCCACGGCAAAATTTTTGTGAAGTTTATATTTCTCGTTTTGCTTTGCAACTTCATCAGCTGGGGTATTAGGCGGGTAATCAACTGAAATACCACCTTTAATCAGTTTTGATAATGAACCCGTCGAGACTCTAATTCCTTCAGTAGATAAGTCGACTTCAATACCAGAGTTTACCCAAAAAATAGCATTTTTTGATATCAATTCATTATAAGGAGAATTGATGAAAATGCCGTAGTCCATCTCTAAGGTTTTTTCATTAAAACTCGCAGTCTCAACTTGTCCAACTTTATAGTTTCTGAAAAATATACCTGTACCGACATCTAATACTTCTGCATTTGCAGCTTTTAATTTATATCTAACACCTTCAATATCTGGAGCGATCAAAGCAGGTTGATTTTGCATGGTAAATAAAGAGGCTTGCTCGTTACTTTCACCTGGCAGAAGTTCAATGTATGCACCAGAAAGAAGCGTGTTAAGGCCTGAAATACCAGACTCATCGACACGTGGTTTTACTACCCAGAAATTGGCATCTTTAGTTAAAAGTGTGTCGTAATCTTTAAAAATTCGTATTGTAGCGATTACAGCGTTTTGCTCTATTTGTAGCTTTAGAGATTCGACTAAACCAACTTGCACACTTCTTACTTTAATTTCGGTTTTACCCGCTATGATACCGTCTGCATTATCCATTTTTAAGAAAATGGTGTGCCCTTTATTTGATTGATGTTGGTATAACATCCAGCCTGTAATCACAATTGCGATAATAGGCACTATCCATATGACAGAAAACTTTGGTTTAGACTCGATATAAGCTTGTTCATTCATTTTTATTCAAATTATCCCAAAGTAGTCGAGGATCGAAATGGTTCACTGATATTATTTGGCATAATACCATAGCTGTGAAAAACACAATACCTGATTGAGGTTCAACACTTAAAACCGTGCCAAGTTGCACAAGCGAAACCAGTAATATCACAACGAAGACATCTATCATTGACCACTTTCCCATAAATTCTAGTGCGCGATATAGTTTGCTTGCGAGCTTCGGTTTAGTGCAATGCTTTACTTGGTAAATTAAGTAAAATAGGGCAACCCCTTTTATAATGGGAATACATATACTTGCAACAAAAATTAGAATGGCAACTGGGTAAGAACCTGCATCCCACATTACCTCAACACCACTATAAATTGTGGCTTTGGTGTGAAGCCCTAAATTAATCGTGTCCATAATTGGCAAGGCTAGTGCGGGGATAAGTAGTACCATTGCGGTTACCATCCAGGCAGCGCTTTTTTCTAGCGAATTTGATTTACGAAACTTAAGTTTTGTCGTGCATCTAGGGCAGCGTGTTTCTTTACTGAGCTGTCCACAGACGTGGCATTTCTTTAATGACTGCTGAAGTGCGCGAGGTGCACAAGTTTTTGCATCAGGACAATAAGTGATTTGTTCTCTTTCCCATAATTGTTCCTTACTAAGTAGGGACAGCGTTTCTATAAAGCATAATACAAATAGTATATATGCCCAGAACCCTAGGCCAACCTCTATTTCTGCAAATTCAGTTAACTTAAATGCACTGATAAGGACCGCGACCAAAAATATATCTGCTAAGTTAAGCGGTTTGAGTAACATTAATGCTCTAACTATTATTCGAGCGTTACTTGGGTTGAGATGACGCCATAGTGGGGAATGAGCTAACATGATTAGTATAAGCGCAGCTAAGGGCATCAATAAAATGGTAAAGGCAAGTAACCCTGCAAGCAGAGCACTAAAATTTGTTGCGAGCAATGACATGGCTTCAACCAAGCTGATGGATTGTTTGAGGCCATGTTGTGCATAAGAGATAAAATGTGGGTGCAAACTGACAATTAAAAATAATATCGAAGAAAGCCCAAAGGCATTAATACTGTGATTATAATTATTTTTACAGTTTGCTAAGGTATTGCCGCAGTGTGGGCATATAGCCCTCTGGTGCTTGTCCATATGTGCGATAGACACTAAATAATCACAATGTTGGCAAGCAGTTATCACAATAAAAGGCACAAATATTAAATCTATACTCTATTGTGTTCCAGTCACTCAAGAATATCAACTATCAAATACAGCAACAGTTTGACGACTTAGTGCAAGCAGAGCACCTGATTGTGAGAAAATTTTAGCATCTTCAATACTGTATCCGTCTTTAGCTTGATGTGTAATGGCTTCATACCCCAACCAGTTAAGATGGGTCTTTTCTAGGGGCTGGAGAAACTCAACATACCAAGACACTGTGCTAGCGGGTGATGGTTTATCGCAAAGTTGAAGGAGTGTAGGTGGCCATGAATCGGCCAATGCAAGTATATATAACTCTGTATCTATATTAGTAGGAGCTTGTTTGAGCTTCATCCAACCGTGAAGTTCAGTTGACTCTGCGCTGCTGTAGGGCAGTGCGCCTGCTTGCATATTTAAATCAACATGCTGGACGAAAGCTGGAAATATTCCCTCTTTATATTGAATCGTATTAGCACTATTTATATTTGAGTTAATTAACTTGGGTTTGCTTTGAGAGTCTATTCGAATTTGAGATGGGCGCTGCTTTGCAAAACAGGCCAATGATACCAAACACACAGAATCTTGTTGTACTATACGCGTTTCTATTTGAGTTACGCTTTTTCCGTTTCTTAATATCGCTGTACTTATAGTAAAAGGCTTTGCTGCAATTAATGGTGCTATAAAGTTACAGTTAAACGATATTAGTTTTCTGTTTTGGTCATCCAATTGACTTAACATATGTTTTAACATGAGAGCAGCACTGAGCCCTCCAAAAACTGTACGACCTTGGCTCCAAGCTACTGGGACATTCACGTTGCAAGGTTGCTCATCGAGCGCGAAAGAAGAAATGATGGTTTCAAAGTCCATAATATGTCCATGTCTTGTTCTGTAGAGTTTAGAATATATACTCAAGATAAATAAATACAGATTTATTGTATGCTTTTTGCCCTGTTCATCCTAAAAATAAAAAAAATTGAAAAAAAATGAAATTTTTTTCTTGTTTAAGGTTGAATTAGAATTTACCGCCCTTATTTATCAAGTCATCTAACAGAACAACGAATTTTTTGAGGTCGGAGAAGATTCACATGGGTAAAATTATTGGAATCGATTTAGGTACTACTAACTCTTGTGTAGCAGTATTAGATGGTGAGAACACGCGCGTTATTGAAAACGCTGAAGGTGATCGTACAACCCCGTCGATTATTGCATTTACAGAAGAAGGTGAAACACTAGTAGGTCAACCGGCAAAGCGTCAGGCAGTTACTAACCCTACAAACACGCTTTATGCAATTAAGCGACTAATTGGTCGTCGCTTTGAAGATGAAGAAGTACAACGTGACATCAGCATTATGCCTTTCAACATTGTTAAAGCTGACAATGGTGACGCATGGGTTGAAGTTCGCGGTGAAAAGCGCGCAGCGCCACAAATTTCTGCTGAAGTTCTTAAGAAAATGAAGAAAACAGCAGAAGACTATTTAGGTGAAGAAGTAACGGAAGCTGTTATCACAGTGCCTGCATACTTCAACGATTCACAGCGTCAAGCTACTAAAGATGCTGGTCGTATTGCTGGTCTTGATGTTAAGCGTATCATCAACGAGCCAACAGCTGCTGCACTAGCTTACGGTATGGATAAAAAGCAAGGCGACAATGTTGTTGCTGTATATGACCTTGGTGGTGGTACTTTCGATATCTCTATCATCGAGATTGACGAAGTAGACGGTGAGCACACGTTTGAAGTACTAGCAACAAACGGTGACACTCACCTTGGTGGTGAAGACTTTGATAACCGTGTTATCAACTACCTAGTTGAAGAATTTAAGAAAGAGCAAGGCATTGACCTTAAGGTTGATCCTCTTGCAATGCAGCGTGTTAAAGAAGCAGCTGAAAAAGCTAAGATCGAACTGTCATCTGCACAGCAAACTGAAGTGAATCTTCCATATGTAACTGCTGATGCAACTGGTCCTAAGCACATGAACGTTAAACTAACGCGTGCTAAGCTTGAGTCATTAGTTGAAGACTTAGTTACTCAGTCTATCGAGCCGCTTAAGCGTGCACTAGCAGATGCTGACCTGTCTGTAAACGACGTTAATGACATCATCCTTGTTGGTGGTCAAACGCGTATGCCACTAGTTCAGTCAAAGGTTGCTGAATTCTTTGGTAAAGAAGCACGTAAAGATGTAAACCCAGATGAAGCAGTTGCGCTTGGTGCGGCGGTTCAAGGTGGTGTTCTTTCTGGTGACGTAAAAGACGTTCTTCTACTTGATGTTATCCCACTATCTCTAGGTATCGAGACTATGGGTCAAGTAATGACTGCGCTAATCGAGAAAAACACGACTATTCCAACGAAGAAGTCACAGGTATTCTCGACAGCTGAAGATAACCAGTCAGCAGTAACAATTCATGTTTTACAAGGTGAGCGTAAGCGCTCAACTGATAACAAGTCTCTTGGTCAATTTAACCTTGAAGGTATTCGCCCAGCGCAACGTGGTGCACCGCAAATCGAAGTTACTTTTGACGTTGATGCTGACGGTATCTTACATGTATCTGCTAAAGATAAAGATACTGGTAAAGAGCAAAAGATCACTATCCAAGCTTCTTCAGGTCTAAGCGATGATGAAGTAGAGAAAATGGTACGTGATGCTGAAGCAAACGCAGAAGAAGATAAGAAATTTGAAGAGTTAGTTGGTGCACGTAACCAAGCTGACGCTTTAGTTCACGCTACTCGCAAGCAAGTTGAAGAAGCTGGCGATGCACTTCCTGCTGAAGATAAGACTGCAATTGAAGGTGCTTTAACTGAGCTTGAAGCAGCTATCAAAGGCGACAGCAAAGAAGACATTGATGCAAAAACTCAAGCACTTGCAGAGAAATCTCAGAAGCTAATGGAAATCGCTCAAGCAAATGCACAAGCACAGCAAGCTGGTCCTGGTGCTGACGCTGGCGCACAACAAGGTTCTGCGAAAGCAGACGACGATGTTGTTGATGCTGAGTTTGAAGAAGTTAAAGACAACAAGTAATTGTTGACTGTTAAGGGCGCGCGGCGACTTCGCTAGACGCGCCCTTCGTGTTTTTAAATTTTGGCTCACTACCGATCTTATGTATCGGAGAGTTGTCTTGTAAGAGTAGTGTGATAACTATGTCCAAACGTGATTATTACGAAGTATTAGGTGTTTCAAAAGACGCCGGTGAACGTGATATAAAAAAGGCCTATAAGCGCCTAGCAATGAAGTATCACCCAGATCGTACCGCGGGTGATGAAGCTTTAGAAGCTAAGTTCAAAGAAGTAAAAGAAGCGTACGAGGTCCTAACGGATAGTCAGAAACGCCAGATGTATGATCAATACGGCCATGCAGCGTTTGAACAAAACGGTGGTGGAGGCCATGGCGGGTTCGGTGGTGGAGCCGACTTTGGCGATATCTTCGGGGACGTATTCGGTGATATTTTTGGTGGCGGTGGTGGCCGTCGTCAGTCAAGACAGCAACGTGGTGCTGACCTTCGTTATAGCTTAGATTTAAGCTTGGAAGAAGCCGTAAAAGGCAAAGATGTTGAAATTAAAGTACCTACATGGGTTAGCTGTAAACCATGTGATGGCAGTGGTGCAAAAGCTGGCTCAAAACCAAAGACATGTTCTACATGTCATGGTGCAGGTCAAGTGCAGATGCGACAAGGTTTTTTTGCCGTTCAGCAGACTTGTCCTACTTGTCAAGGTACTGGCCAAGTTATCTCAGATCCGTGTGATAGCTGTCATGGTCAAGGTCGCGTAGAGAAGACTAAGACACTATCAGTTAAAATTCCTGCGGGTGTTGATACTGGTGACCGCATTCGACTTTCTGGAGAAGGCGAAGCGGGCATGCATGGTGCGCCAGCTGGTGATTTGTACGTTCAGGTTAGTGTTCGTGAACATCCAATTTTTGTTCGTGACGGCAATAATTTGTACTGCGAAGTACCAATTAGTTTCACAACCGCAGCGTTAGGCGGTGAGATTGAAGTACCAACTCTTGATGGTAGAGCTAATCTCAAGATTCCTTCAGAAAGCCAAACAGGTAAGATGTTCCGTATGCGTGGTAAAGGCGTTAAGTCTGTGCGCAGCGGCTCTGTAGGCGACTTAATCTGCAAAGTTGTTATCGAGACGCCTGTTAATTTAAACGAGCGCCAAAAAGAGTTACTCAAAGAGCTTGAAGAAAGCATGAGTGGTGACACCAGTAAAAACCGTCCTAAAGCACAGGGCTTCTTTGATGGTGTGAAAAAGTTTTTTGATGATTTAACCAAGTAATTGGCAATGAATTAAATCAAAACGGCGCCTTTGGCGCCGTTTTATTCTCAGTCTAATATTACGAGATAATCCATATCGTCGTTGCACCGACACACTAAATCTGGTCGGTTTTCTCCTGAAATCAGTGTTCCAGAATTACACCCTAATACTTCACACTTTTGGTCACAAGCTAGTTTGTCTGCCCAGGCATGATATTCGTTACTCAGAAAAACGACTGCAGTTAAAGCAGTAAAAGTGACACCTACTATGCTTGAAAAGCTTGCATACATACAACAATCTACACTAAGTAAAAATAACTAGGGCATAACATCGATTGCCAATGAATGCGCAATCACAACTCAGTAAGTTGATACATAATACTTTAGTCGACATTATAATAATGTCGAGAGTAATTTAGTATAATTTTAAGGGGGCGTTCCGAAATCCAATATCTACGAATATGCACTGTCGAGAACAAGAGAAAAAATGTTCATATTTCGACACGGTTTGACTTTTTAACTCGCTAATAAATAAGGACTTATAATGACACCTGCGATAAACCTACTGAAAAAAAATAAAGTGAAGTTCGATGTATTAAAATTTAAACATGATCCCAATACACCTAACTATGCACAAGAAGCTGCAACTAAGCTGAAACTGGATGAGAAAAAAGTATTTAAAACCTTAGTAATTGACGTAGATGGGACGTTATTCATCGGAGTGACGCCAGCGACTCAGCAAGTAGATTTAAAGTTATTTGCAAAGTCAGTCTCGGGTAAAAAAGCACATATGGCTGAAAAAAATCGTGCGCAAAGTGCAACCGGTTACTTGCTTGGTGGGATAAGTCCTTTTGCTCACAAAAAAAATATTCCCGTGATTGTGCATAAAACTGCGCAAGATTATGATGAAATTTATGTCAGTGGAGGAAAACGAGGATTAGAAATTTCGATTTGTCCGCAGTCACTTATGGCTATTACGCGCGCAAATTATGCCGTTTTTTGAAATATATAATGCTCCGTATCAATTTTATGCCTATTCATGCAAAAATGATATAAATTCAGCGTACACGTGTAAGCTATTAATTATCAGAAAGTTTTTCCTCAAAAAAGCAATTTGCAGTAAAAAATTAGTTAATTAATTCATTTGAGCAATTGATCTAAATTGATTTTTATGCCGTAATGTAGGTATATCTATCTGGTCGGATGAGTTTAATATGAGTTTAAGAACACAACTAAGAAAAATTTTACCTAGCATTTCTGTTACCGAACAAGAAGCCCTAGACGCAGGAGATGTTTGGTTAGAAGGCTCTATCTATCAAGGAAAGCCAGATTTTTCAGCTTTACGTTCAGTAACAGAAGCAAAGCTATCTGCAGAAGAACAGGCATTTTTATATGGTCCTGTGAATGAGTTGATGGCTATGATTGATGAAAATCATATTCAAAACTCAAAACACTTACCTGAGCATATTTTAGAATTTTTGAAAAAAGAACGATTCTTTTCACTGATCATTCCTAAGCAGTATGGCGGTTTAGAATTCAGCCCGTATGCAAATTCAACGATTGTTGGCACGATTGCCACCAAATCGTCGGCAGTGGCAGTAACAGTAATGGTGCCAAATTCATTGGGTCCAGGCGAATTATTGCTGCACTATGGCACGGCTGAGCAGCAGGCGCACTATTTACCTCGACTTGCTAATGGACGTGATATCCCTTGTTTTGCGCTGACAAGCCCTGAGGCAGGCTCTGATGCTGGCGGTATTCCAGATCAAGGAATTGTTACCAAGGGTATGCATGAAGGCAAAGAAGTACTTGGCCTTGAAGTAACATGGGATAAGCGTTATATCACGCTTGCTCCGATTGCAACAGTACTTGGCCTAGCGTTTAAAGTATTCGATCCAAAAGGGTTGTTAGGCGGCAAAGAATCTTTAGGGATCACATGTGCCCTTATTCCAAAATCTCACCCAGGCGTTGAATTAGGAAATAGACACGATCCAATGGGGATTCGTTTTTACAACGGTACGACGCGTGGTAATAAAGTGTTTATTCCAATGGACTATATTATCGGTGGGCAAAAGAATATAGGTCGCGGTTGGCAGATGCTCGTGAGCTGTTTAGGTGCTGGCCGAGGCATTTCACTACCAGCTTTAGGCGTTTCAACGAGCCAAGTGGCACTAAAATCTGCATCTGAATACGCGGCGGTGCGCGAGCAATTTGGTCTAGCAATTGGTCAATTTGAAGGCATTCAAGAGAAGCTTGCTGATATCGCGGGAAAGGCATATTTGCAAGAATCTATGCGAGTTTTAACAACTGAAGGTCTTGGAATGGGTTTAAAACCCTCAGTTGTGACAGCAATAGCAAAATACCATATGACTGAGCTGGGCCGAGATGTACTTGATTCGGCAATGGATATATTAGCTGGTAAAGCAATTCAAACTGGACCACAAAACACCTTAGCGAGCGGTTATGTAGCACAGCCGATAGCTATCACCGTAGAAGGTGCAAATATTCTAACACGTAACTTGATGATATTTGGTCAAGGCGTGATGCGTTGTCACCCTTACTTGCAATCTATGGTTGAGTCAATTCACAGTGAGCAGCCAAATGCTGACAAAGAGTTCAATAAGATTCTAAGAAAAACGGTTGGATATAGTATTGGCAATGGTTTACGCGCATTTAAGCTAGGTGCATTTCCATTTTTAGCATCTGGGACCTCACGTTTGCCAGAAGTGGTGCAGTATGAGAAAGCTGCACAGCAATTGGCGTCAAAGCTAGCTGTATACGCAGATTTTTCACTACTTGTGTTGGGTGGCAAGCTTAAGCAAGCAGAGCTATTGTCTGCGAGACTTGGCGATGTAATGAGTTTTGTATACGCAGCTATGGCATCTATTAGGTATTATGAGCAAAAGGTGTCAGAGCAGGATAGAGCGCAAGCTGCTCCTTATTTCCATTACGCGACGCGTTATGCACTTGTTGAAGCAGAAAAAGCATTACATAAGTTCTTGGATAACTTCCCAAATACTGCTGCAAGACGCTTTATGCGTGTGGCGACAATGAACTTTTCACATCGTATGCCACAAATTAATGATGACATGGTCAGAGAACTTGCTAAAGCAGCACAGCTAGATACTCTGTTTAAGCAGCAGCTGACTCATTTAGTGAAGCCAACACCGGGTGATGGTCATGATATTAATGAGCAGGCTTATAAAGCCAAAATGGCATGTTTAGACTCGCTGGCAAAAGTGAAGAAAGCGCTGAAAAAGAGAGAGATCAAATCAGGTGTTACATTTAGCGATACACTAAATAATGCCTTTGTTGCGAGTATCATAAATGAGCAAGAATATGTACAGCTAGTTGATTACAATCGTAAACGTGAAAAAGCAATTCGTGTTGATGAATTTGATTTTGACTTGAATTTAGTTGAGGACAAAAATACTACAGAGGAGCTCAAAGCGGCTGTAAATCAATAGAGTTCCGATTTAAAAAAGCGAACGCCCAATTATTTCTATAATTGGGCGTTTCATATAAACTGCACAAAAAAGCGAGTATTTTTTTATGCAGTCATCTCTTTATAGTCAATATCTTCATTTAAAACATCGACAAAATCAAACATCTCAAACGCTGTGGAATGGCTGTGGCACTTTAGAAAAATGCCAAATAGGGACTCGTAAATATGCGATCAAGATTAGTCAAGTACCTGACGACTTACAGCATGTCAATATTCAACAAACTTCATTTTCTCTGCAAAGAAAGATCAAAAGTTATGTAAAAGAGCAGCATTTTTACAGGCATTATGCATCACGTTTACGAGACTTATGCTTGTTACCGCAAGCGATTGAGCTCCATGAAATTAATGGTAGATTTATTACCTTGCTTGAGGACTTTGAGCCGTTAGGCTTTCAAAATATGAGTTCAGTGTCTACTTTGCATATTAAAAGAGTTCTGGATTGGCTAGCGACGTTCCATGCTAATTGGTTGATAGAAGATGAGGACATTAGTGAATTTGATATTTTTGGCTATGGAAACTATTGGCATTTAGATACACGCCCAGATGAATATCAAAAAATGCCTAACTCAGCTTTGAAAGAATCGGCTCATAAAATTGACAAAACATTGAAGCGTATCCGATACCAAACCCTTATTCATGGTGATGCTAAATTAGCAAACTTTGCTTTTGATGACAGCCGAGTAATTGGCTATGACTTTCAGCATGTTGGTTTAGGTAATGGCCTCAGCGATGTGATGCTACTTTTTACGACTGTGTTGGACAGTGAACAGCTAGAAACCCAATGCAGTGAATTGTTAGATTACTACTTTTCTCGACTACAACAAGCACTCATGCAAAAACGCTCTGGTATTGACTTTTGTGATCTGCAGCAACAATGGCAGGAAAGTTGGTGTTTTGTATGGGCTGACTTTCACCGTTTTTTGATAGGCTGGCGACCAGACCATCCGAAGATTAATGACTATATGAGAAAACAAACGGCAATCTCTTTAAACCAAGGCTGAGAATTATATATGGAATTTGCTTTATTAAGTGCATTGAGCTGGGTTGGATTTGACTACACTCGTAAACGATTATCGGCGCACTTTTCCGCACCTCTAATGTCCGTTATATTCAGTGCCATTGTGTTGCCTGTTTATTTAGTATACTGGCTTGTTGTGAGCAGGGAGCTACCTCTCCCAAGTTATTATGTGCCCGCAACTCTAAGTGGTTTGCTTGCAGGGGTTGGCAGTGTGTGTTTCATTCGTGCTTTAGCACTCGGCAAGGTAGCAGTAATGCTCCCAATGTTATGCTTAACACCGGTAATTTCTGGCGCAGCAGCTTGGTTATGGTTCGGTGAGGCACTCTCACAGTTAGAGCTTATAGCTATCTCTATTCTTGTTGTCGCATCATTTTTGCTTCAGGGAGGGCGCTTTACAATTCAGGAGCCTGGAAGTGCCTATATTGTTATCACTTCAATTTGCTGGGGTCTTTGCATTGTATTTGATAAACAAGCTTTGATGTATAGCCCTGTCGACTTTCATATTCTGTATGTCACTTTTATTGTACTGGCACTGAATGCGACTTTGTATAGACCTGTGATAGTTTTTAAAGAAATCAAGCGATACTCATCCGTTTGGATTGCAGCGGCTCTTTGTTTTTCGCTGGCCGTAACTTTTCAATTTATCGCTTTAGAATCAATTCAACCAGGCATGTTAGAAGCGCTCAAGCGTGCTATTGGCATTATTGGAGCGGGTTTAATAGGGGTTTACCTGTTTAAAGAAAAATTAACCCCAACACAATGGTGCTGTGTTGGGGTTATTTTATGCACAAGTGCAATATCGTCTATTCAGTTGACTGTTTAGTTACATTTACCAACTTTATTCCACACGTTTGAGAATATATTTGGTTGAGCACCACGTGACCACCAAGTTGACTTGTACTCATAGCCGTTGTAAGAAACTCTGTCTCCTACACGGTAGAATGTTGAAGCACTCCACTCACTGAGGCCTGTACAACCAGGAGGGGTTACCGCATCTTCTACTGTCACTTGTTTAACGATAGAGTCAAAGTCACCAGCCGAGTTAGTCACTTTAAGTGTTACGTTGTAAGTACCTGCTTGAGCATATGTGTGAGTTGGTGCGCTTTGTGAGCTACCGTTACCATCGCCAAATGTCCAATTGTAAGTACCAGCGGTTGAAGCGTTTGTAAATGTTGCAGTCAAACCATTCGTTGAGAATGAGAAGTTAGCTACTGGAACTGGGTCACCACCGCCACCACAGCTTTGAGCTAGGTAATCATATGCTGCTTTTGCTTGAACAATACCGTGGCCGTAAGAAGTGTCTCGGCCTGCAGCACCTTTATCTTTTGCACTGGCATTAAGTGCGGCACGGATCTCTACATTTGAACAAGTAGGGTAGTTACTCCATACAAGTGCAGCTACACCAGAAACGTGTGGTGTTGCCATGGATGTACCACTGATACTTCTATAACCACCGTTGTTCCATGTTGAGTTTACCCCTACACCTGGGCCTGCGATTTCAACTTGGCTGTTGTATTGTGAGAATGACGCCTTATTTTCTGAGCTATCTACAGCAGCTACAGAGACTACATTGTCATAAGATGCTGGGTAGCTAAGCGCGCTGTTACCGCCGTTACCTGCAGCCGCGATGTGTAGCATACCGCGCTGGTAACTTTGGTCGAATGCATTTCTCTCTGCAGTTGAGCTACCGCTTCCGCCTAAACTCATACTTGTAATATGCGCACCAGCAGCTTCACACTGATTAATCGCTTCAATTAAGTCTGAACCATACGCCCAGCGACCTGAATCATTGAATACTTTTACAATGTGCAGTTTTAGGTTACCAGACGCATTTACACCAACAACACCAGTACCGTTACCGCCAAGTGCTGCGATTGTACCTGCGACATGAGTACCGTGACCGTTACCATCGTTATACCAAAGACCAGTATCATTTGAGCCATAGCCGTCATCACCTGTTACACCAGCGCTAACTAGGTCTTCGTGGCTGCGCATGTAACCAGTATCCATAATACATACTTTGCGATTGGCTGCCGCAGCATCACTTACTAGTTTCGCTTGAACCATGTTGATACCATACGGTGTTGACTCCGCGAAAGGTGCAATTTCGCCATCAATAAGTTCTGGTACGTATCTCTTTGGATCTACTTCAACAGTTACTACGTTACCATCTTTTTCAAGTGACGTTAATTGCTCTGGTGTCAGCTCCATTACAACTGCATTGATGCTTGGTAATGTTTTAATCGCTTGGGCGTTGATATTGCTTGCAAACAAGCTGAGCGATTGCGCTTTATAGTCTGTTAATTCAGCTTCTGATAAGGCGACAGGGAACG
The DNA here is from genome assembly GCF_030125375.1 of Pseudoalteromonas umbrosa. Classification (GTDB taxonomy): domain Bacteria; phylum Pseudomonadota; class Gammaproteobacteria; order Enterobacterales; family Alteromonadaceae; genus Pseudoalteromonas; species Pseudoalteromonas umbrosa. Next base: position 380,428 of record NZ_JASJUU010000003.1, read on the forward strand.
TGTTAGCTGTAGATTGTTCTTTTAGAGTAACGATCATACGTTCTGATGTTGCTGCTGTTGCAGAAGCAGCACCAAGCGCAGACGCAACGCCAAGGGCAAGTAAAGTATGTTTTTTGCTTGTTAGAATGTTATGTTTCATTTTGTTTGTCCAAGTTACATGTTGTTAACCATTTTAACTAAAACAGGTATTTTAAAATCTGTCAATAGTGCAAAAAATGCGCTTAAAAACTTGGAGGAAAATATTTTTACATAAAAAATTTAACATGAAATACATATTCATTTAATGTTATTATGGTGGATAAATATTGTGCGGTTAAGTTTTAATCAGGTTAAAAATTTAATTCTTTGTTCAAAGTCATAATATTGTAATTTTTCTTTTGGTTGACAAACTGTAAGAAATCTATTTGATTTAGGTTGTTTTCATGTATCGCTTTGTAAACTGGTTCGAAAGAGTGGTTGTATGGCCTGAATATTGCGACTTTTTGTGTACCAATATATTTAACTAACCCTTGTTGATATTTAGCTAGTTCAACCAATAGGTACCCGCCGAGTAATACATGCCCACCAATGGAAACATCAAGCTTGTTCTCGTGCCCGTTGTCCCAATTAATACCACCTATTTTTATCTTGTCTCTGATACCAAGCTCAATAGCGGCTTGATTCACACCAAAAGCAATTGCATCATTTGCACACCATATCAACTCAACGCCTCTATATCGTCTGAGTAAACCTCTAGCTAGTTCATGGGCTCGTTTTTTTGACCATTGAGCGTCAACTTTATCTACAACTTTGACATTTGATATACGGTTGGTAAAACTCAGTAATCCTTGTTCCCTTTCTAATGCTGCGGTCGTCACAACATCGCCTAAGAATGCCAGCATAGAAAATGACGCTCTTTCTTGGGCGTCTTGTTGAACACTATACACAAGTTCACGTGCAAGCTCTTTTCCCGCCTGATAGTTATCTGGAAGTATGGCTGCTTTAATCCCAAAGCCTTTAGCATTGAGTCTGTTTATTTCAAGTTGATCAGGACTGTTTAAAAGAAAAAGGATATTTGGGTGGGATTTTACCGAATTCAGCAGTACCTCTGTTATAGCTCGCTTTTCGTCGACTAAAATAAGGTAATCAGCATCCGATTCAAGTGCTTGCTTAGTAAGCTCTTTCATCAGTATATGGTTGCGTTCAGCGTACAACACCGTGAGTTCAATATTGGTATCTTGTGCAACCGCATGCATGACTTTTGATACATTTAACCAAAAATTTCCAGTCGGATTCATACCACCAGAGCCTGGATTGACGAATGTTACTTTTATGGGGCGGCTATCCGATTGTTGTGACGCGTCAGTGGGTGATGAGAAAAAGCTACTTATTAAAGCCATGAAAAGTAATAATATTTTTGAGGATAAGTAGGCTGTTTTCATTGTTCGAATTGTGTCTTGTTTACAACGTATATTTATATATACTAGCTCAAACTTACAGGGGGGTGTTATGAAGTTTGTTTTTGTTATTTGGATGCTTTTTAGTTTTTCTGCTTTTGCACAGCCGAGTGAGTTAAATCAGCTCATGAAAAAAATGGGCCTTGAATACAAGTTAGCTGTGAAGGCTCAATCTGCAGATGTTATGCGTAAGCATCTTGCACAGTTTATTTTATTAGTTGAGCACGCTAAAACACATCGCTTCCAACAAGATAAGAAACAAAAATCTATTGAAGGTCTAAATCTCACGATTGATGAGGCTAAAAAAGCCTTGGCATCTGCAGATAAGGGTCAACTCGAAGTCGCTCGTAAAGCGTTAAAAAATATTGACTCTTTAAGAACGCAGTACCATAAGCTTCATGAACCACCTAGTTTTTGGCAACTTTTTTTTGGCAATTGAAAGACCTAGTACTTCAGCTCACTTTCATATCTTGTAGCTTATGAAAGTGAGTCTTTTAAAAACTTTTTGTCAAATTGTGGTTTGTTACTACACTCATTATCGGAAACCTATCTAAGAACGATGTTAAGTATATTTATTAAGGGACACTGTATATGCCCCAAGGCGGCTCATTTGGGCTTTAGTAACCTTTTATAATGCAGTTATAGTTAAGAAGTCTCGATTCCAAGCCTAGGTAGGCTCTTGAAATATTAAATCAAAAGGGAAAAATGAATGAGACTTCTCCACCCTGTTAGTATTGCTGTCGCTATTGCGCTAGGCGGAGCAACGTACATAGCACTGCAGTCGCAGACATCGACACCATACGAACGTAAAGCTGAATTCCTTGAAAAGAAAGCGCAGTCTAAGTCGCAATCGCCCAAGCGTTATGACAAGCCTAAAGAAGCACAAGAGTTTTTTGTTCAGCAGAGGCTCCCTGTAGGGACATCATCATTACCTGTCGAAAAGTACTCACAAGCACTTAAGAAAATTAAGGAAATGACTGCTTTTTCAATTTCAGAGAATGCTGTTGTTGCGCAAATTACTCCCAAATTAAATGCACCAGACGGTAATAATCAGGAGCTAGGTCAGTGGCAAGAGCTTGGTCCCGGTAATATTGGTGGCCGAACGCGTACTCTAATTATCCACCCAACTGACCATGATATTATGTATACAGCAGGGGTAGCTGGTGGGGTGTGGAAAACGACAGATGCTGGTGCATCATGGACACCATTGAGTGATTTAGCTACAAACCTTGCGGTGACTACGTTAACTTTTGACCCTAACAATGCAAACACGATATACGCGGGGACAGGCGAGGGTCTGTTCAACTTTGATGCGTTACGTGGTGACGGTATTTTCAAATCTGAAGATGCCGGTGCTACTTGGACACAAATTTCTAGCACCTCAAGCAATACAGATTTTCATTACGTCAACAAAATTGTTTTTAGTCCAAATAATGCCAATACACTTTATGTGGCGACACGTTCAGGTGTGCTCAAATCTTCAGATGGCGGTGCGAGCTGGGAAACTAAGTTTGTACCACAAGGTTCTTCAGCAGGTTGTACAGACTTGAAACTAATATCTCAGTCCAACACAGATATTCTGCTTACTGCATGTGGCTCATTTAATACTGGTGGCGTACACAGAAGTGCCGATGCTGCAGAGAACTGGACGCAGGTGATTGCTGGGACAGATCAGGGCAGAACAACCATTGCTGTAGCACCGTCAGATAACAACATTATTTATGCTTTGGCTGCTAATCGCAACGACCATGGAATGGATGCTGTATATAAATCTACAGATATGGGGGTGAATTGGACAACCACAGTGACAAGGGCCACAGCTGACAGATTTACAAGTGTGCTACTCAGTAACCCTTATTTTGGACTATTGGACTTGTGTACAGGAGGAACTGCTCAATCATTTAATCAAGGGTGGTATGACAACATCATAGCTGTTGATCCAGTAAACCCTGATGTGGTTTGGACTGGGGGTATAGATACATTTCGTTCAGATGATGGTGGTCAGACGTTCGTACCTGCAAGTATTTGGTGGCTTAATCCAACAAACCCGCAATATGCCCATGCGGATCATCACGAGTTTGTTTTTCACCCAGATTATGATGGGGTAAATAATACAACTTTATATGTAGCCAACGATGGTGGTATACAAAGAACAGATAATGCCCTTGGGGGCCGTTTAACCATAGATGAGGTGTGCGGCAATACGAATGCAGATTCTAGCCAGCGTGTTAGTTGGTCGACACTAAATAATGGCTATGCCGTAACACAGTTTTATCATGGGACGGTGAAACCAAGTGGAACGAGCTACTTTGGCGGTACACAAGATAATGGGACGTTAGTAGGTGAAGATGGTGAATTTAATGGTTGGGTAGAGATACTTGGAGGTGACGGTGGGTGGACTGCGATAGACCCAACTAACCCCAACATTATGTTTGCAGAAACTACACGTTTGTCGCTGAGAAAATCGACTGATGGAGGGCAAAGCTTCTCAAGCGCGGTCAGTGGCATTTCTGGGGATAGCGGATTCCCGTTTATTACACGTTTTGAAATGGCACCGTCAAATCCTCAAGTGTTATGGATTGGGGGCAATCAGCTTTGGAGAACAACGGATCAGGCTGACAGCTGGTCAGCAGCATCGGGCTCACTTGACGGTTCAGTATATTCTATTGCGATAGCACCAAATACAGAAACTGCAGTAGCAGCAGGTACAGATAATGGTACTGTCTATGTTTCCTATCAGGCTGATCAAGCAACAGAGACCTCAACTTGGGTAAGTTCAACGCTTGCGCAAGGGGTAACAGTAAGTTCAATTGCATTTGATCCAGACAACAATCAAACAATTTACGCAACGGTGTCAAACTTTGGTGCGACCCATGTCTGGAAAACAACGGATGGTGGACAAACTTGGCAAGCAAGCGACAGTGGTCTACCAGATATACCAGCTATGACAATTGCGATTGACCCTGAAAATCCGCAGAAATTATTTGTAGGTACTGACTTAGGTGTGTTTGTTTCAGTTGATGGCGGACAAAATTGGATGGCTGATGGCTCTGGCCTCGCGAATACCAATATTGCAAAACTGGCGATTAAGGGAAGAGAGCTATTTGCGTTCACCCATGGTCGAAGTACTTATAAAGTGGCCATGAATGCGGACACAATGGATAGGAGTTTCACGACTGATGAAGACACAGAAGTGGCTGTTGGCTCTGCATTTGTTGACAATTTAAACAGTGCTTTTGATTCTATAGAAATAATTCAATTACCTAATAATGGCGCTTTAAAGCTTGGGGAGCAGGTAATCGAACAAGGTGCGCAGATAATGGCACAAGATTATGCAAATGTTGTTTATATGCCAAGTGAAGATTTTTCTGGCGAAGATTCATTTATCTTCGAGGACATGACCGCAAACAGTCAACCAGTGCCAGCAAATGATACATTACCTGAAGGGCAATACGCTGTCTCGATATCCGTTAATCCTGTGAATGATGCACCAGTAATAGAGCCTTTGGAAGATGTTGAGCTTTATATTGGTGAGTTAACAGAGTTAGATTTTAACGAAAAAGTTGAAGATGTAGAAAATGATGAACTAATGCTCCAGCTTGAACCTTCAGTGCCTGGCATGTCATTTATTGATGGCGTACTTGCTGGTAGACCTTTTACTGAGTTTGATAGTTTGATGACATTAACGGTCAGTGACGGCGAGCTGCAAACACAGCAGGAATTCAATATTAGTATTTCAGCGGCACCTGACAGGGGGCCAGTAATCGAAACTGGTCAGGTATTTGAAGTTATGGAGAATAATGAGTCAGGAGCGTCAATAGGTATTTTGATATTCAGTGATCCTGATCCGGATATTTCACCAGTAGAAAGTTTTATGATTCTTGATGAAGTACCGTTCACCATTGAACCTACAGGTGAGCTGTTTGTTACGACAGAATTAGACTATGAAATGCAAAGCGAATATAGCTTCTTTGTTCGCGCAATGGACTCGTTGGGGAACTATTCAGAGTACACAGAAGTGACAGTTGAAGTGCTGGATGAAGTGGGTGACGATGATGTCGAGCCTGTCATTAAAGAAGAGCAGCATTTTGAGGTGATGGAAAACTCACCAATTGATACTGTTATAGGCATGATTGAATTTGAAGATCCAGATGCTGATGAGTCGCCAGTTGACTCTTTTGTTATCCTAGGCGACGTGCCGTTTGAAATTACACCGAATGGAGAAATTAAAGTTACAGGTGAAATTGACTTTGAAGTAAGCCAATCATTTGTATTTGGTGTAAAAGCGGTTGATACAATGGGCAACGAGTCAGACTTCGTAGAGGTTAAGGTTGACGTAATTGATGATCCTGATGATGATCAGGTACCAGATAGATCACCAATGATACCTAGCAATCAAACTTTCGAAGCTCGAGAGAATACTGCATTTGGAACAGTTATTGGCCGTTTGGAGTTCTCAGATCCTGACTCGGACATCTCTCCTGTTGAATCGTTTATGGTGATAGGTAATGCACCTTTCACTATTGCCGGAAACGGCGATATTGTTGTTCAAGGTGAGTTGGATTATGAGTTCCAAAATGTCATCCGGTTTGGTGTCAGAGCACAAGACTCATTTGGCAATGTATCAGAGTACACAGAGATAACGGTTAACATTATTGATGTAAGAGGCGACGATGATGATGACCAAGATGGCGATTCAGGTTCATTAGGCTTGCTTGCATTGCTAAGTTTACCCTTGGCCTTGTTAAGAAGGCGCAGACGTTAATTAGAATTACTTAGAAAAGCGGCGAAAGTCGCTTTTTTTATTCTTTTATTTTGGTGGTGATATTGGAGAGTGCTATGAAAAGTATAGTTTTGAGCACTTTCGCAGCAAAGCGCTCATACAGCTATGAGGTAATTAGCGTTTCTTCTTCTTACCCTGAACAGCTTTAAATCTTGGATTTGTTTTACAAATCACGTAAACACGTCCGCGGCGCTTAACTACTTGACAACCAGGTCTGTTTTTTGCGCTTTTTAATGAACTTAAAACTTTCAACTTATGCTCCTTAATATGTTTTTACAACTTGACGCTTCAACGCGCTTGTTGAAGTTTACATCGCTGCACAGAGCAGCGATGTAAACTAAAAACCATTGCTTACTTAGTTGTAGCAGAAAGGTTTTTGAAACGGCGGTTGAACTTAGCAACACGGCCATCGCTTGCAACGATTTTCTGCTTACCTGTGTAGAACGGGTGAGATGCGCTTGAAACATCAATTGGCACGTATGGATACTCAACACCATCGATTTCAACAGTTCTATCTGATTTAAGTGTTGAACCAACGATGAAGTACTTGTCTACTGCCGTGTCATGAAATGCAACAGCTTGATAATCCGGGTGGATATTTGCTTTCATAATAAATTTTAACCTTACGAAATGTGATAACGTCACAAATGGTATTCTATTTGAGAATGGTTTTCAATTGCTTATCTGAAATTTTTTTTACACTTTTTGTCTATTGATTATACGAATAAGGCAATTGTTACTGGATCTTCAATATCAGACTGTTATAACTAGAACCTAGATTGAGAAAGAGGACTACACTGTGAGCGAAGAATCACAACAATTAGACAACAGTGTCATTGCGGAACTGCAAAATAGGGATCATTCGTCGCTAGCTCAGCAATTGGATGAGTTAACTTGCGAACACAGTGACATTATAGAGCTACTGGCACAATATCAGGTTTTGAGTGAGCAAGATGATGATGACAAATTTGACACATGGTACGACGGTTTGTGTGAAGACAAAATGAAAGTTTTAAAAGGGTTTGAGATTTATAGGGCGCATTATGAACAGCTAGAGACTGTGAACAAGCCTTAATTAAACCTCTTTTACACAAACAGTAAAAGCCATTTAGAGTAATCTAAGTGGCTTTTAGTTTTTTGGCTTCTAATCAGCAAACTGAAGTGCTGACAATATGCTGTATGTACTAACAAGTTGATAAATCATATTTTTGCATGACACTGTCTATATATTTATATCTGAGGGAATCTTGGCGTTCGTGCGCGGCGTTATGGCTTAAAGATCTATTGAGTAGCTTAAGTGCTTCATGTAACAAGGCACGTTGCTCCGTTGGCACAGCTGCACAGGTTCTATCTTCAGTTATTCTATCGACTAAAGCACGACCAAGGTCGATAAAAACGACTTCTTCCACGCTACCATTTTGACTGATCACACCGTATTTACTGCACAAAAATTGCTGCCACACTTGTTGAATATGTTCAATTAAGTCCTCACCAAACTTATCATCTTCACTTACGATGCCTTTATCGGCACAGGCTTTTAAAGTAGTAATGTATTTATTTTGAAATAGCTCATAAGCATGACTTGAGTGCTCGACCTCATGCCTAAGTAGCATATGGCCCCAATCTAGAGCGCCTCTAGGATAGTAGTCGGTCACCTCAACACATTCATACAAACCAAGGTATGAGCTACATTTAATGAGATTATCAATACTGTAGCTCGCGTTAGGAAAAATACTGTTCTCTTGCCATTGCTGTAATTGTTCTGGCTCAACTTTAATTAAACTACATAGTTCATTGGCATCATAAAAATTAGATTTTAAGTAGTTAGATAATCTCATAGTAATACTGGTTATTTATACAGTTGTTTTTAGTTTGTATGATTTTTAGCACATAAGCAAGAAATTTTATAATTCTGTATATTTGGCCTCGGCATACCGGAGCAATTGTGATAAAACATATCGTATATAAACAACTAGCTAGAAATTACATGCGAAGTATACAATCGATAAAAAAAGCCAGCTTAATTACGGCAATCAAAACCCCTTATCTTATGTCAGGCGAAATCGACTTACAGGCGTATGACGCACTTGTCGAAGCGCAAATTGCAGCCGGAGTAGACGGCATCATTGTCGGTGGTACAACAGGTGAAGGTCAGTTGATGAACTGGGAAGAGCATCTGATGTTGATAGCCCATAGCGTCAATAAATTCTCAGATAAGCTGGTGATTGTTGGTAATACTGGTAGTAACAATACCCGAGAGGCAATTAAAGCCACTGAGTATGGTTTTGCGTCTGGTATGGATGCAGCACTGCAAATTAATCCATACTATGGCCGCACATCAACTGCAGGGGTATTTGAACACTTAGAACGTGTTTTAGAAATTGGGCCTGCTTTTATATATAACGTCCCAGGAAGAACTGGACAAGATTTAACGCCTGATATTATTGAACTAATTGCCAAGCATAAGAATTTCATTGGCGTGAAAGAGTGTGCGGGTAATGAGCGCATTGCACATTATGAGTCACAGGGCATTGCTTGTTGGTCAGGCAACGATGATGAAGCACATGATGGTCGTCATAAATATCAATCTCACGGCGTTATTTCGGTTACCTCAAACTTGGTACCAAAATTATTTAGACAGCTGATGGACAAGCCTGATGAGGCACTAAATAGAGATTTACAGCCTTTGATGAGCTGGCTATTTTGTGAACCAAATCCAATTGCCATCAACACAGCGTTAATTATGACTGGCGCTGTTAACCCAGTATTTAGATTACCCTATGTACCGCTTACGCGTGAGCAGCAAATTGAAGGGCAGAGACTCATCAATGCATTAGAAGAGCAGTACATTGTTGGTGGAAAAGCTAATTTAGTGGATGAAACGCTTCTTAAGCTTTGTTAATGCAAAGAATTGACGTATAATCTGCGACCCTTCAGTATTGGTCGCAGGTTTGCCGTTATGAATTTTAAATCGTTTAGTTTTCCAGAGCCGTTATTAAAAGCCTTAGATGAAATTGGCTTCACAGAGCTCACTCCGATCCAACAGGCGGCCATCCCTGTGATCAGAAAGGGTCATGATGTGCTTGCAACTGCACAAACGGGCACGGGCAAAACCGCAGCCTTTGCATTGCCAGTTATCCATAATCTGTTAAAGGGGACTTCAACAAAATCACCTCGCGCTTTATTTCTTGCACCTACCAGAGAACTTGCTGAACAAATCGCAAATAACTGTGAGGCGTTTACAAAGCATACTTCACTGCGCACTGTTGCCGTATTCGGCGGCGTAAATGTCGACGGCCAAACTCAGCGATTAGCACAAGGGGCGGATATCGTAGCAGCCACTCCAGGCAGGTTACTTGATTTGGTGCGTTTAGGCAGTGTCGACCTAGCTAACATCGAGCATTTAGTGCTTGATGAAGCTGACCGTATGTTAGACATGGGCTTTATTGATGAAATGCAGCGTGTCATTTCACTGGCTAAAGAAGAAAAGCAATTGCTATTATTTTCAGCGACTTTTCCTTCAGCAGTAAAGCAGTTTGCTAAACAGGTATTAAAAGAGCCAAAACTTGTGCAAACAGCACCGGAAAATACGACTGCTGAAACCGTACGTCACGTGGTATACCCAGTTGAACAGCAGCGTAAAAAAGAACTTTTATCAGAGTTGATTGGCAAGAAAAACTGGCAACAAGTACTTGTCTTTGTCAACATGAAAGACGATGCTGATACTATCGTAAAAGAGCTGGAGCTGGATGGGATTGCAGCCACGGTTTGTCATGGTGACAAAAAGCAAGGCGCAAGACGCCGTGCTTTGAGAGAGTTTAAGGAAGGCAAAGTTCGCGTTTTAGTCGCAACTGAAGTAGCAGCAAGAGGGATTGATATTGAAGGGTTACCACGGGTTGTTAACTACGATCTACCATATCTTCCTGAGGACTATGTGCACCGTATTGGTCGTACTGGTAGGGCTGGCAACAGCGGTCAAGCAATTTCCTTTGTAAGTAGAGAAGAAGAGCAATTTTTACTTCACATTGAAACTTTGATCGGCCAAAAAATTAAGCGCTATTATTTACCCGGTTATGAAGTCGCAAGCCGTGAAAACTTGATCGATAATTTGAGCAAAAAGCCAAGTCATCAAAGACGTAAGGTACGTACTAACAGGCCAAGCAATCAAGCGAGTGGTGAAGCACGAGTTAAAAACCGCAATAAAATTAGCTCAGTAAGAAGTCGCTTAAAAGGCGTGAAATTAAAGTTAGATAAATAGACAAATTTATCACATGTAAAAGCGGGCTCATTAGCCCGTTTTTTAATGTGTAATTTAGAATTCAGAGCAAAGAGATAAATCTATACGGGCATGCGCCAAGATTGCATCTCAACCAAGCGGCTTTTCGTCCGTTCAAATTCAAAAGCTAATAACTCACCAGCATAAAGTGTTTGCAACGAAAATTTTGATTCAATCACAATCAACTTTTTTCGATCATAAAATTCATCTACCAGTGCAATAAAACGTCTAGCTTCGTCGTCCAAAGTACGTACTGACAGCATTGATTTTTCTCTTATATAATTATCTTCGATACCTTGAGTGACACAATGGCGGTTTGGTGAAGCGCCCATAGAAGGGACATTCCTAATGAAAATAACATCATAGTTTAGTGCCAATTGAATATAGTCTAGTGTCGCCCGTGGGGAAGAGCATAGAGACATAAACTCAATTAATAGGCCATTCTTACATTCTCCTAAAATAGCGATGGGGCGGTTTTGGATCTGTATATCTAAATCTTGGTAAGAACCTTCAAGTGCCTCAAACAGAGAAGAAAACGCACTGAGGTTATTTTCGAAGTAAAAGTCGGTGGGGGTGCCGTTGCTGAATCGATGATCAAGTTCACCGCTGACATTAACAAGACTGCAATGCGCCATGATTAAATCAATGGTCGGCTCAAATCGTGCTCTTTGCAATCCATTTTTATATAGTTCTGTTGGATGGCTGTTGGAGGTTGTTATAAACACTATACCTGCTTTAAAAAAGGCATCTAGTAATCCTGCGAGTATCATGGCATCGCCAATATCTTTGATAAAAAATTCGTCAAAGCAAAGTACTTTGGTATGATTGGCCCACTGTTTAGCAATCGCCTTTAAGGGATCTTTTTTTCCTTGGATTTGCCTTAATTGCTGGTGGATTAATTGCATAAAGTGGTGAAAGTGCAGCCGTTGCTTTTTCTTTACCAAAATAGTATCGAAAAACATGTCCATCAGCATAGATTTGCCTCGCCCGACAGGTCCATATAAATACACCCCCATTGACTGCTTTCCTGCTTCAACGTCAAGACACAGTTTGTCTAATATATTGATGGCATCTAATTGAGCCGGATCGAGTGATATATGATTGGTTGCTATTAATTGTTCATATTTATTTAAAAGGCGGTGCATAAAAAGTAGTAGTTGGGATTTTTAATAATGATACGGTTTACTTAGACAGAATAGAAGTAAGTTGATTTGAAAATCAGTAAAGTCCGATATTACTTTATTAAAATGGAAAAAAGCCGATTTCCGCAATAAATATATTATGTAAAATTGGCTTTTAATTAAATTTTAAAGATATGAGCGGAGAGTGAGAATGGTAGCCCTATTTATATGGGCTTAAATCTGTCTGCTCTGTATCACATACTTTTTTAATGACAGGATGCTTTGCCATCTCACGTAAGTATTTTGATAAATGTTCAAATTGTAGAGGAGGGGTATTTAGCTCATCCGCCCATATACACAGCATAAATAAATAGCAGTCGCATATCGTGAATTGTTCATTAACCACATAGCTTTTTCCCGCCAAATGCCTATTTACGATAGTAAACATTTCGGTTAGGCGAGTTTGCTGGGTTTTAATAATGTCGTCATACATCAATGCGCTTTGCGTGTGTCGCTCAGGGTAAAAGTAAATCATCAACTCTGATTGGATTGTGGTTGTGAAATACATTAGCCATTGATAAAAAACACCTTTTTGAACTGGATCAGCGGGTATCAGCTGGCTTTCAGGGTGCTTTTCTGCGAGGTATAAACAAATTGCTCCGCTTTCAAATAGCACAAAATCATCATCAACCAGTGTAGGGATCCTACCTGTGGGGTTGAGCCTTAGATATTGTGCTGATTTTTGTGCATGCTTTTTACGGTCAACGAGTTCTAGTTGATATGGTACTTTTAGTGCTTCTAATACAAAGTGTGGTGCGAGACTGGCATTACGAGGGTAATAAAACAAAGTGTACATAACTGGCCTTATCATCAAGTTTTTATTGGTGAGAAAGCTCCTTTTAAGATTATTCCTTTAGGACTTTAGGACAGCATTGGAATAATAACAAATACAATGACGTATTTTTATTCAAAAATTTAAATTGCCCAAAGTGAGTTAACAAGATTAACCTTGAGTTTCTCTGCCGTTAATGATTTTACCTTAAATAGGAATGTTGTGTATAAATTTAGTGAGAGGGGATAAAAATAATGAAAAATATAATTAAGGGACTTTTTGAGGGAATTTTGAAGATAAAAAGAGCATTTTTGCAGATGCAAAAATGCTCTTTTTATTAATTAAGGGGTGTAATATATCGGTGAGTTTGGTCCTACTGGTAGGCCAAAACCGAATACCCAAATATAGAATAGTGCAACCCAGCCAACAAAGAAGAACATACTGTAAGGCAACATAGTAGCGACCAATGTACCGATACCCATGTCTTTTTTATATTTTGTAGCAACGGCTAAGATAAGGCCGAAGTAACTCATCATAGGTGTGATCAGGTTAGTGACTGAATCACCGATACGATATGCAGCTTGAATAGTTTCTGGTGCATAGCCTACAAGCATCAACATTGGCACAAAGATAGGTGCTGTTACAGCCCACTGCGCTGAAGATGAACCTAAACATAAGTTAACCATTGCACACATCATGATGAATAAAATAAATACTTCTGGACCTGTTAGGTTCAGTGCTTGAAGTAATGCTGCACCGTTGATCGCTAGGATAGTACCAAGGTTTGTCCATTTAAAGAATGCCACAAATTGTGCTGCGAAGAAGACAAGAACGATATACATGCCCATAGAGCTCATACTCTTACTCATGGCATCAATCACATCTCTGTCTGTTTTCATCGTGCCTACAACACGGCCATATACAAAACCCGGGATAGCGAAAGTAACAAATATAAGAACAACAATCCCTTTCAAGAATGGAGAGCCTGCTACGGCGCCTGTCTCAGGATGACGCAAAATGCCATCTTCAGGTACGATGGTAAGTGCTAAAATGCTACATACGATTAGTAGAGACACACCTGCCCATTTTAAACCGCTTTTTTCTTTATCTGTTAAATGCTCAATGTTGTTTTCAGATAGGTCAACGCTTGCATCATCTGGATTGTATTTACCAAGGCGTGGCTCAACGATTTTTTCTGTAACCAAAGTACCGACGATGGCAATTAAGAATACTGAAATCATCATGAAGTACCAGTTCGCTTCTGGCCCTACATGGTAAGTTGGATCTATCATTTGAGCCGCAGGGGTTGTAATACCTGCTAGTAATGGGTCGATAGTACCTAGTAATAGGTTTGCACTATAACCACCGGATACACCTGCAAAAGCCGCGGCAAGGCCAGCCAGTGGGTGTCTACCTAAGCTATGGAATATCATCGCAGCTAGTGGGATAAGTACGACATAACCGAGTTCTGATGCTGTGTTTGATAAAATTGCTGCAAAAACCACCATAAAGGTTACTAGACGTTTAGAAGCGCCCATAACCATGCCACGCATAGCAGCTGATAGCATGCCAGAGTGTTCAGCCACACTCACGCCAAGTAATGCAACTAATACAGTACCAAGTGGGGCGAATCCAGTGAAATTAGTGACAAGGCCAGTCATAATTTTCTGTAAGCCTTCTGCACTCATTAAGCTTACAACTTCAATGACACCGTCAGCATCACGTCCTATAGCTCCCTCTGGGCGAGGGTCAATTGCACTCAAGCCCATCCAGTCGGCGATGCCACTGAAGACCACAATCGCAACACATAACATTGCAAAAAGGGTGATTGGGTGTGGGAGCATGTTCCCTAAAAACTCAACGGTTGCCAAAAAGCGATTGAATAAGCCGCTTTGTTGTTCTGGCGATTGAGAGTTTTTATTCGCTTTCGTCTCTACTGCATTCGACATAGCAAGTTTTCTCGGTTCCAAAAAATGCGGCATACCTTATCACTTTTTCATTCATCGGTCATTTATAAAAGTTAACTCGAGGTGAAAATGAGATAAAATTACAAGTATCGGTGATAAAGAGCAGCTTGTACTTTCAATGTAAGTAAGTACTTGGTTTTAGATGAGTAAATATTAACCTATTCACGTTGTTGGTTTTAGTTGTTAATTATTTATTCTCTCGATGGTGAGTTTATTCCTTTGAATAACAAAGGGTATTGTCTCAGTTTTCCGCCGATATGATCATCAGCCATAATTTGACTGCAAATGCGCTCTATATCGTTATCCGCCGCAAGTACCCACTCCAGGTGTTCTATGGTGCGTTTGAGTCCTTTTTTAAGATATGCTTGTGACTGATAGTGTTGGCAGTTTGCCTTTATAATTTCGATTGCTTCTGGGTTTTGTCTCAGAGTTGAGACGACTTGTTCCATGTAAGTGTGTGATGACCTCGAGCTTGCTCTGCTTCTACTTCTGGTTCTGTTTCTAGTCATCCAGCATACTCGCTATGTAGTTAACCTTTTTCATGAAATCAGCTTTTTGCGATTCTTTGTCATAATTGAATTGATATGTGTTGTGAAAACCGAAGCGTAAGAAAACACCGCTGCCTTTCAAATAAATTGTGTAACCATCAGGGTCTGAGAATGCCGTTATCCCTTCGAATTGCTTTCCTTCTTCATACTCTTGACCTTGTTGCCTTATATGTTCATATACCTTCAAAATGAGGTTACTGTTGAGCTCGTTTTTCATATCTCAATACAAGTTGCTTATTTATATTTATTTTTACTGGCTGCACTAACTAACGGATCAGTTTTGACACGGACTTGAACTGCGGATGTTTTGCATCCTTTAGGATGTCAAATAGCAAGCTCTCTAGACTTACTATCACAGCGCCATCATGTCTTAATTGCTCAATTGCCCACGTTTTATGTTGAGAGTTTCTAGAGCTGATTGCATCAGCCACGACTATAACTGGCTGCTGCAATCTTAATAAATCTCTTACCGTTTGATACACACAAACATGGGCCTCAATGCCAACAACAATTTTAGTGACAACCGGGTCTAAGCTGATTGCCTCTTTTGCCAAAGTATCATTAAGAGCACTAAAAGTGGTCTTTTCATGACACTCGATTTGAAATTGAGTAAGCGCAGGGTCTGTATACCCAAGCCCTTTTGGGTATTGCTCAAATATTAGCGCTGGTATTGACAAGAGCTCAGCTGCAGTTAAAAGTTTTGCCGTTGTATTCACAACTTCGGAATATAGCTGAATGTGTGGCTGAAAACGTGTTTGTATGTCAACGACAAGAATTTGATATTCTGAATTGTGGCGCATAGATTAATCCTTTAGCTATCGTGAGATATCACTTAAACTGGCTGTTGTAGTATTATCATTATGGATTTTAGCTAGTTATGCAATTGGAGTTTTTGGGGACTTCGTCCGGAAGCCCGTCAACTTTTCGTAATGTATCAGCAACGGCCGTTAGGTTTGAAAAGTCAAAAGAGTGGGTGTTGGTTGATTGTGGTGAGGGCACTCAACATCAAATACTAAAATCGACATTAACCTTGTATCAGCTGAGCTTGATTTGTATTAGCCATGTCCATGGCGATCATTGTTACGGTTTACCCGGTTTATTGGCTTCTATGGCGATGTCCGGTAGAAGGGAGCCGGTCTATTTAGTCGCCCCCAAAAAAGTGATTGAGTTTTTGCATGCCACTTTTTCACTGACTGACTTAACGTTGCCTTTTGATCTTAAAACAAGTGCAATCGAAGACCTTAACAGCACCTCTTTGAGCCTTGGATTTTGTCGCCTAGAGGTTATTAAATTAAAACACCGAGTACCTAGTTTCGGTTTTAAAGTCACTGAGACGAAAATCCCTAAAAAACTAAAGATTAATTTGTTAAAAAAAGATGGAATTGAGACAGGGCCTCACTACAATCAGTTGCAAAAAGGAATAGATGCTGAGTATCAGGGGCAAAAGCTTGAGTCCAAAAAATATGCTTTTTCTAGCTGGCTACCACGCAAAGTGCTTGTTTGCGGTGATAACGAAAGACCGAGCCTCTTAAAAGAAGTTATTGGCGATGTCGACGCGCTGGTGCATGAGGCAACATTTACTCATAAAGATTTGAAAAAAGTTGGTCACCATACTGGGCACAGTGATGCTAAACGTATTGCACAGTTTGCTAACAAAACCAATCTACCTCTATTGATCTTAACGCACTTTAGTGTCCGTTATCATGGCCCAGGGCTGTTGGATAATTTACAAAAAGAAGCTCTCGCACATTTTTGTGGAGAGCTTATTCTGGCCAATGATGGGCTTGTTGTCGATATTCCTAAAAAGCTACTTTCTGAGTGCCTTGAATAATTCCCAGTCTTCATTTACTTGCTGGGCGTATTGATTCGCCTTCTCTATAAGTGTTGTAAACAGTGGTGGCAGTGCGGTTATGCAATGTTCTTGATAGTTCATTGAACGCCGGTCGCCTCTCATATGCGCATAAGCGAGTACTTGTGCGCAGCTTTGTGCATATTGCTCGAAACCATTTTTTTGTGCTGCACGTTTGCCAAGGGTAATATGCTCTGGATCAATACCGACTCGTGCATGATGGCGGGAACGAACTAGCCAATGTAAACCCTGCCACAGTGCATCATCAATTATTAGGTCTGGTCTGCGCTGCATCTGCCGTTGGCAGTTGACTGTTAAATGGGCATGATTGAGGCGGTTTACTGGACTTAAATCTTTAAAGTAGTTTAATGGCGCTGCTAAAGCTTGCTGTTTAATTTCTACGATGTGATAAAGCTCAGGTTCCTTTTGTTCTTTGGGCCCGACCAATAGATAGTAACGCTTCAAATGGTTGCTGCCAGTGCCTGCATCTAACCGTTCCACACAGTCTATTATGTCGTCATCGACATAAGGCCTGAACTGCTCAATGAGGTTGGTTTTAATATCGCTATGAATGGATTCGAACTTTAGTGGATCTGATTTAAACTTAAGGGGGTACGCTGTGAGTTCTACATCTTTTGCTAGTGTACTTTTTACATTGAATGCAGATCCTCCTACGAGTCTTTGCAAGCCTTTTTGCCAACGTTTGTGAAGTATGTGGTCTTTATCAAAATGTGTTAGTGCACTTTGGCTGTTATTTTCTCCGCGGATGGAAGCTTGGCAGGTTTCAACATAGTGCTGTAAGAAAGCCATTTGCGCTTGAGGTATCTGCTCAGTAAGGACAACTGGTTTTTGCTTTATGTTCATAGAGTCGCTTGATTCTCTATAAGCAACACCACTTTGCTGTGCTAAATTGAGACTTACAAGAAAGCGGAATATGTCCCAAATTGCATGGCCTATGCAAGCATCATCAAAGTCATTAGGTGTAAAAACTAAGGTTTCACCGTGCGAGCCTTCTTCACTCAAAAACCCGAAGTTACTTGTATGACAATCTCCCATAATCGTGGTAACAGGGATTTCATAGACTGACGAAGGCAAATCAATTATGCCATCAAATATATCACTGTACATCAGTGGTGCGGTACCACGGAAAAAATGAAACGCGCTACCTGCCATTTTTTCATGTTTGTTTAACTCTAAAGATGGCACCATACCGTCATGGCGTTCGAAGTAAGATGTCAGTAGGTATTCACGATTCATTTTACGTCCCCTTGTGCTTTATTCCGAGTTGTTGCTCTGCAAGCGCTACAATATTTGCGTCTATTGGAGGTGGTTCAATCTGCATACCTTTGCTCAATGCATTAGTAAGCGCTTTAAGTACTTCCACACGAGCAAACCATTTATGATCGCCAACAATGACCGACCATGGTGCAGCAGAGGTATGTGTTTTTGCAAACATATCATCGATAGCGGCTTCATACTCAGTGCGTTTGTTTCTATTTCTGATATCTTCTTCGGTTAATTTCCAACGTTTGTAAGGGTTATTTAACCGTTCAGAGAATCGTTTTAGTTGCTCGTCACTACTTATATGTAAAAACAGTTTTATGACTTTAATGTTATCGTCGAGCAAAAGCTGCTCAAATTCATTGATTTCACGATAAGCGCGTTGCCATTGTGCATCTGACGCATAACCTTCAATTCGTTCTACTAGCACTCTTCCGTAGTAGGAACGGTCAAATATAGTCAGAGTGCCTTGTTTAGGAAGTTTATTGAAGAATCGATATAAATAATGCCTGCCTTGCTCATCTTCTCTGGGCGCGGCAATCGGGTATACTTGGTAGCCACGAGGATCGAGTTTTTCAGTAACGCGGCGTATTGCGCCGCCTTTTCCTGCAGCATCCCAGCCTTCAAAAACGATAACAGCTCTTTGCCCTTGATGGTAATAGGCCTGTTGAACATGAAGTAACTCTTTTTGCCAATATTTAAGTGCCTGTTTATACGATTTTTTATTATCAATAGCTGGATATTCATTGATGTGTTTTAAAGAGGGAAATTGTGTTTTTTGTTCATTATCTATATCAATTTGGCTCACATTGATATCCTTTGTTTATATTGTTTTGGCGTTATGTTCATCACTTTTTTAAATTGCCGCGTGAAGTGAGATTGATCAGCATATTCAAGTTCATAGGCAATATCAGTCAAAGAGCGTGTCGGTTTTTGTTTGAGCAAGCTTCTCGCTTTCGATACTTCAACAAGAGTTGCATACTCTTTAGCCGTCATGCCTAACGCTTGATCAAAGGCTCTCTCTGCTCGTCGGCTATTAATATGTAGGGTGTCATAAATATCAGCCAGCTTTATTGATCTCGGTGATAGTTGTATTTCTTTGGTAATGGTTTCTAAAATGCTGGGAAGTGGTTGATTTAACTTTTTGAATTGCTGTTCAAGCCAATGAGAAATATGTTCAATTTTATCTGAAATAGAGGCGTCTTCATTGCGAACTTTATCAAGTAAGGTCCGATCAAGTGGGATTGCGTCTAATAATTCGATACATAAATTTTTAGATTCTTTGAGCGGCATAGCCGTGAAATTTTTGGCGCCCAAAGGCGTGAGCCTAACACCTATGAGATTTTGCACGTCTTTTTCAAAGTGCCATATGGTTGTTTTGGTCTGTGGGCCGATGAAGTAGGCATTTTGATTCAAGCTTGTAGTGCCCATTTTTGATTTACCTGATATAACAAATAAAATCGAAATACAGCCGTCACTGTGTAATGCTTGAGGCAATAAGCTTTGAGAACTTGCATACCAATAATTGATAACATAGTGGGTAAGCGTTGGTGGTGGGGACAAAACAGTATACATGGTGACCTCACTCCTTGTGGGTACTCAAAAATATGCTTGAGCGACTTTAAATTGCCTCATTTAATCTACCGCTTAACTTATTTAAGCGCAATAAAAAAGCAGCCATTGGCTGCTTTGGATGTTTAAGTTAGTTTACTTCAATTCATATCAACACAAGGTGTTTATCTAGCGTTGGTACTTTCGAAGATTTTATCTGCAGAAGCCGCTACGAAACCCGTGTACAATTCACCATCAGGTTTGTTGTAACGAAGGGCGAACTCGTAGAAGCAACTTGGGATTTCGAACTTGCCGTCAGAGAATTCAACAGGGTGATGGTCGGCAAGTGTAGATGATTGCTCAAGCAGTACTTCAGGTGAACCTTTGATTTCACCACCTGATGTATTTAGAGAGAAACCAGCATCTTTAAGTGCTTGGTTTACAGCTTCTATGGTCTCAAAATTTGCTAGGTAATTAATGTTTACCGTGAAGTGATTTGCACGGTAACCCCAAGCTGACATCCAAGCCGCATATTCGCTTTCTGCAAGTAGCTTTTTATAAGTTTCATGGCTCACTTGCCAATGTGTACCAGAGTACAAGAAGTTTTCTGCAGTAACGGCACTTTCATCGATGCTATCAATCATTTGGCCAACAATTGCTTGAAGCTCTTCTGAGCACTTTTCTAAAAGTAGTTCTGAGATGAATACTTTTGGCTTGCTTGGATCGCTATGCTCATAGTGTTTAGCGTACAATTTTTTAGCTTCAAAGTGATATTCACCACACTCTTTGTAACCAACGGCTTTGAAATGCTCGGCCAGTTTTTCTAGACCAATTTTTTCATGGTTGAAAGTACGTAGTGCGATATGATCGTTGATGACATCATCTTTTTGAGTTGAACCTAATAGCTCGTGTACTCTTACAGCAGATGGAGTCACTTCTAAATAGTTACCCCAAAGGTTCTCAAATAAGTTATCTACATTGTTGTGCATAATGACAATTCCTTAAAATAACGGCTTGGCCGCGTTGTAAATGTGACGACAAAGCACGACGTATTTAATTGTTATAAAACGAATCCACTGACTTTATTACCTTGCTGTAACTGTAAAGCTTCTGCGGTTTTTGAGGTGGTCGTGAATGTTTCAGTTTGTTCATTCCATACTACCGAAGTAGTAAATGTGGCTCTAAAGTGTTCTAGTTGACCATTTGAAAGCGCCCAGGTTGTTTCGCTAGATGGGAGTTCTTCGACTATATCCAATGTACCGTATTGAGTTTCACGCACAGTTCGAATATTTTCCAATCTAGCTTCGACAGTCGGCCCTGCATCAAATAAATCAACGTATCCCCTGTGTTCAAAGCCTTCCTTTTGCAGCAAGCGAAGTGCTGGCTTTGTTTTTTCATGCACATGGCCAATTACTGCTTGAGCCTCTGGGCTTAACAAGTTGGCGTAGATTGGATATTTTGGCATTAACTCAGAGATAAAGACTTTGTCACCTAAACCCACTAGGTGATCTGCCTTGGGGAACTCAATGCTAAAAAAATGTTCTTGTAACCACTGCCAAAAGGGGCTGTGGCCGTTTTCATCACTGACGCCACGCATTTCGGCAATGACTCTATTGCTAAAGCGTTCAGAATGCTCTGCCATAAATAAAAAACGAATACGTGACAAGAATCGACCCGCCAACCCACGTCTAAATTGCTCACGCAAGAATAACGTGCAGATCTCTGAACTACCTGTGTAGTCATTACATATCGACAGAATTTCAACGGTGTTGTAAACATTTAAGGTGCTAGAATGATGAACGGTTTTGCCTTGATGATAATGATACAGTGGTACCTGCATCCCAACTGCTGCCTCAATAGCTGTAGTACCACTAATTTCACCTGTTTCTAAATCTTCGAGAACAAATAAATATCCCTCATCGATTGGTGAATTTAATGATTTACTGAAGCTTTCTTGAGAGCGTTGTATCTTACTTGTCAACAGCTTGTCGTCGACAGGCAAAGATGTGAAGCCATGCCCTGACTCTACCGCGATGTTTTTTAAAGCAGCAAAATCTTCGCTACTAATAGGTCTAAGTACTTGCATAAAAATATCATTTAGGGCGACAAGTCGCCCTTGAAAGTTAAGCGTTTACAACATCCGCGACAGCCAGCTCAAAGCGTGCTAATCCAGCTTTAATTTCTTCTTCTGTAATAACAAGAGAAGGTGTGAAACGAACTACATTAGTCCCAGCGACCAAAGTCATTAAGCCATGCTGTGCACTTGCGACTAGGAAATCTCTCGCCTTACCTTCGTAATCGCCTTTTAGTACGCAACCTAACAATAGGCCTTTACCACGCACTTCGCTAAATACATTGTACTTTTCGTTAATTTCATTTAGGCCATCACGGAACATTTGCTCGCGCTCTTTTACACCATTTAATACTTCAGGAGTATTAACCGTATCAAAAGCAGCTTCAGCTACGGCACAAGCAAGTGGGTTACCACCGTAAGTAGAACCGTGAGTACCGATTTTTAAATGTTTGGCAATATCAGTTGTGGTGATCATTGCACCAATTGGGAAGCCGCCACCTAACGCTTTTGCTGTTGTTAAAATGTCAGGAGTAACTTTCAAACCTTGGTATGCGTACAAATCACCTGTACGGCCAACACCTGTTTGTACTTCATCAAAAATAAGCAGTGCATTGTGCTTGTTACATAATTCCCTTACACCTTGCACAAACTCAATATCTGGAGAGATGATGCCGCCTTCACCTTGAAGAGGCTCCATCATGACTGCACATGTTTTGTCAGAGATTACTTTTGAAAATGATTCTAAGTCATTGTAATCAATGTGAATGATATCTTGTGGTTTAGGACCAAAACCATCAGAGTATGCAGCTTGGCCACCGACTGTTACAGTGAAGAAGGTACGGCCGTGGAAACCTTTGTTAAATGCAATGATCTGCGTTTTTTCTTCATTGTAGTTATCTAAAGCAAATCTACGTGCTAGTTTCAAAGCTGCTTCATTTGCTTCAGCGCCTGAGTTTGCAAAATAGACTTTGCTTGCAAATGTCGCGTCAGTCAGCTTTTTAGCTAGACGAAGTGCGGGCTCATTGGTCATTACATTTGATAAATGCCAAATTTTTTCACCTTGCTCTTTCAACGCGTTGACCAAAGCAGGATGGCTGTGGCCTAGGCAGTTTACTGCGATACCGCCAGCAAAGTCGATGTACTCATCGCCGTTTTGGTCCCAAACTCGTGCACCTTTGCCTTTTACAGGTATAACAGCAGATGGATTGTAGTTAGGTACCATTACCTCATCGAATAATTTGCGATTCACTTGCATGACGTCGTCCTCATATAACTTCAACTTCTGGGCACGGATATATGTGCCTATTCTTATTCTGACATTATTGCGTGATGCGATGAAAATTTGCAGTGTAATTTTGTACAAATTGAGTAGAATGTTCGTCAAAATGACATAGGTATTGTTCAAAATGATTAGCAAACAAGATGAAAGATTGATTTCTGTACTGCGCAGTAACGCGAGGGCGAGTATTTCTGAGCTAGCAAGACTATTGGATATGTCCCGAACAACGGTGCAATCGAGATTGCAAAAGTTGGAACAAAGCGGTGTTATTCAAGGTTATAAGATTGATTTTGGTCAAGATTATTTGGGTAACCTTGTGTCTGCCCATGTTTCAATTAAGGTCAAGCAAAAGCTCACGGCAAAAACAAATATTGCCCTTAAACAGCTCTCACATATTTCTGCTTTATACGCGATAAGTGGGGAATATGACATGATTGCCATTGTAGAAGCGCAAAGCTTAGAGCAATTAAGTCAATTATTGGATGAGATTGGTAATTTAGACGGAGTCGAAAGAACCAATTCAGCTGTCATATTGGAAACTAAATTTCAACGTTAGTTTGCCTTGGGTAACCACACACTTGTTCCGGTAGTGGCGATGTGGTTCACATTGCCTTTAAGCACTTTATCGCCGACATTGCGAGAGGTTTCCGGACGGCTCACCAGATAGCCTTGGACACAACAAATACCCATGTCCTTGACTAATTCGAACTGATCAAGTTGCTCTACACCCTCAGCAACGATTTTAAGGCCTAACTGTGCACCAAGCTCGCTGATAGAGTTTAAAATTTTAAAATATTTTGGGTTGTCTTTCGCTTGTGAAATAAACAGCTTATCTATTTTAATTACATCGATTGGCAGATCAGCCAGTGTGCTCAATGAGCTAAAACCCGTGCCAAAATCATCAATCGCAATAGTAACACCGGCACTGCGGCAACGCTCAAGCTGAGCAATAATTTCATCACTGGCTGTTATCAGCGTTGACTCGGTGATTTCAATCATTAAGGAAGCTGCAGGCAGTCCCGATTTATTAAGCGCTTCTAAAACCCAGTCGTAAATAGGTCTATGTTTAAGCTGAATACCAGATACATTTACTGAGATTTTTACTTTTTTCATCCCCGCGTTGTGCCAAGCAGACATTTGTCGGCATGATTCTAGTAATATCCAGTCGCCAAGCTCTAAAATTAAATTTGATTCTTCGGCAATTGGAATAAACTCAGACGGAGGTATTAGCCCCTCAATAGGGTGGTGCCAGCGGGTGAGGGCTTCAAAGTAATCTATTGAACAATCTTCAACATGGACAATTGGCTGAAAAGAGAGTTGAAAATTTTGAGAGGCAATTGCAAGTCTCAATTCTTCTAACAAATAGTGGTAGCGTCTTATTTTATTCCCCATTTCTGGTGAATAGACTCTAAATATACCGCGTCCATCCGTTTTAGCACGATACATTGCAACATCTGACATTTGCAACAGCGCATTAGGCGTAGAGGCACTATCAGGGAATACAGCAATCCCGATACTGGCGCTTATTTTCACTAGTTTGTTACCAAGCACAAAGTCTCGTTCAATTTCGCTAAGGATAGTTTGTGCTATCTCAGTACAGAAACTGGTGTCATTAAGATTGGGCACAAATATCGAGAACTCGTCTCCACCAAGCCGAGAAAGGTTTTGGTCTAGCCCATGTACGGGATGTGCATCATTGAGCTTAAACTGCCTGACCACTTGCTCCAATCGTCCTGAAACCTGAATAAGTATTTCATCACCGAAACTGTGCCCAAAGGAATCGTTAACCTGTTTAAAGCCGTCTAAATCAATGAATAACAATCCGCATTTGGATTTGCTTTTATCTGCAATGGTCAGCTGCTCGCTAATATGTTCTATGTACGCATGACGATCTATAAGTTTGGTCAATTTATCTTGATAAACGTGACTATCTGACTGTATTTTTATGCGTTGAAGATTATCGCTTAGTGATTGAACTGCATAACAAATTTGTGCAACAGGACCGCCAGAGTGAAGCTCTTTATGTTTAATTTCAAGTCCATCGAGCAAGGCATTGAGGTCTTTATTTATGGCATTGAGTGCTTCTAACTGTGCTTTGTCTCTTTTGTTACTTTTGAACTGAGAAATAAAAAACAGCACGGCGATTAAGCAAAGCATTAATAAGGTAGGGGATGACCATACGAGCTTAAACACTCTTGAGGTCGGTGCTATGGCATATTGGGACTGCTGATTTGCGATGATAACAAAAGTTTGATTGTCCTTACTAACGAATTGTTGGTCGTAGTAGACAAACTGATACCAAGGAGCCGATCTTTCAACTTGTTCAACATCACTGATTTGAGTTTGCAACGAAAGTAACCCGGATTGCGCATTCAGGACATGTTTAGCAAAAGTTAGATTTGCAGCAATACCAATTACTACAAGGCTAACAACAGCATAAGCTAAATTTTTAAAAACATTCTGCATGATATAGACAATCCAAAATTAACCGAAAACCGGATCCTTCATGTTCCTGTAGTATACATCAATTTGACTTCAGGGATGACAACCTTTTACACGCTTTTGTTTACAAGTGCAATTATCAAAATTATTTCAATTTAATTTAGGGACAATAACTTAGACTTCACTGCGCAAGATCAATTATCAATATAATTCACTTTACACGATAATCATTCTTATCTACTTTTTTAAGTCATTGGCCTAATAATTGCTCAACATGATTGGGCATTAATAACCAAAGGGCTTTCTGTCCAAAAATGTACTTTTCTGGTGCAAAAGTAAGTTGTATTGCACTGTTGTGAGGCGTACAAGTTTTTATTTATGTACTAAACTATTCTCACAAAATATGTTCGCGTAATCATACATTATACGACATAGTTTTGTGGCAAGGAACACCAACCAAGTTAGGTTTTTGGAGCCAAAAATGTTAACAAAACGTTTTTTTAAAACGAAAAACGAAGCCGAAATCACATTTGAATTTTCTCACCCTGAAGCCAAAAAAGTTGAGCTCGTTGCAGAATTTAACGATTGGCAACCTATTAGTATGAGGTTCAATAAAAAAGAGCAGAGATTTAAGCTCAAGCACAGGCTACCTACTGATAAGCAATTCCACTTTCGATACTTGATAAATGGTAACCAATGGGACAATGACAACAGTGCTGATGGATACGCTGCCAATGGTTTTGGTAGTGAAAATAGTATTGTTGATACACAAAGATTGGCTTAGTTGCCAATGGAAGGACTACAACAGCTATATTACCTCCATGGTATCGGCTATGATTTTGTTAAATATGACGGCGAGCATGTCGTTTTTGATGCGTTAACGAGGCAAACGGCCATTGAATGCTGTGGCATTAAAACGAATGATCAACATGTCGTTGATCGTCTCAATTTTGAATTAGATATTGCACCATGGACACGAGTTGTCGAACCTGTGACGTTGAGTGATAGTGACTCTGGCACATTTGTAATTAAAGTCGTAGAGACTTTAAAGCATTCAATAGCAAGCATAAAGGTACCTTCTGCAAATATAGATATAACGGTTAAGCTTTCTGAGTGTGATGAAGTTGGAGACTACATACATTCTGACAACCGATATGTTGCGTTAAAAATCAATTTGGGTAAGTTACCAATTGGCTACCTTGATCTATTGATTGAAGGTGCATTTGGTCAAGTAGTAACTGAGCTTTGGTCAGTACCAAAGCAATGCTATAACCCTTATGTATCTCACAGCAGTAAAAAGCCGCTTGGTGTATCATTACAGCTTTATACTCTCAAAAGTGATAGAAATTATGGCATTGGCGATTTTGCTGATTTAAAGCAATTGATAGCGCAGTTTTCCAAACTTGGCGGGGATTTTATCCTTTTAAATCCATTGCATTTGCTATTCAGTGCAAAACCTGAAGAAGCGAGCCCTTATAGTCCTTCTCATCGCTGCTTAATTAACCCCCTATACATAGCGTTAGATGATGTACAAGAAATAGTTGGCCAAGAATGTGCTGAGCTGTTCTCGTCTGTTGCAGATTTAGGACATAGGCGTTCAGTGTCAAGCAAGTTTATTGATTACACTCAAACATCCAATGTGAAGTACGTTTTATTTGAAAGCTTGTATAACTGTTGGCAACAGAGCGCGCGCCAAGAAGCTGCTTTAAACACTTTTATAGAAGAAAAAACATCAATACTTGGGGATGTAGAGCTAAGTCAATTTGAATGGTTTCTACAGTGGTTAGCGTCTGAGCAACTGCAGCATTGTCAGTCACTATGTATTGTGCAAGGAATGGAAATAGGGTTGGTGAATGATTTGGCTGTCGGTTGTACAGGCGGCGGACTTGAGTTTGAAAGTTATCGCGCTTGCTTTAGTGAGCAGGCAAACATAGGCGCGCCACCCGACCCATGGGCTGAACAGGGTCAAAACTGGGGGATGCCAGCGCTGAATCCGATAAAAGTAAAGCATAATAACTTTGCATATTTTAAATCTTTGGTGCGTTCCAATTTGAGCCAAGTTGGTGCGCTGCGTATCGATCATGTGATGTCTCTGAGGCGTTTATGGTGGTGCTTCGCAAAAGAAGGACAGGAACTCGGATGTTATGTTTATTATCCATTTGAATATTTGTTGGCCATTTTAAAGATAGAGTCACACTTACATAGTTCAATTGTAATAGGTGAGGACCTTGGGGTTGTACCGCCAGAGGTAACTCAGGCGTTAGAAGAGTCAGCAATTTTTGGTAACACACTATTTTATTTTGAGAAAAATCAAAATGGTGAGTTTAAAGCCAGTGAACAACTGAGGAAAAATGCGCTGATTATGGTCGCTAATCATGATGTTCCTCCATTTCATGGCTGGTGGAGTGCCGCGGACATTGATATTAAATTTGATTATGCATTGATTGATGAACATCAGCGTCATCATCAAAAACAAGCTAGAGGTATTGAAAAAGCGCGGTTAATTAGCTGGATTAATAAGCATGATTTACCTGATATAGAAATTACCGCTTCGAGTCAGGAGGTATACCAAGCTGTTATGCATGTATTAGCAAGCAGTCCAAGCAAATTGCTTGCCATTCAATTGGATGATCTAGACCTTCAAGAATTCCCTGTAAATATACCTGGTACAAATACAGAATACCCGAATTGGCGCCGCAAATTAAATCATGAGCTTGTTGAGATATTTGAACTTAATAGAGACTTTATTCAACAACTCAATGCAATCAGGAAGCAACAATGAATACCGTAAATAAAAATGTTGAAATGACAGAGGATTACACGGACCAAGTGGCTGCGTTACAAGCTGGCTCATTTTCAGATCCGTTTAGCTTTTTAGGGCCACATGTAGTTAAGGTTGGGCCAAAAACATATACAGTTTTGCGGGTCTTCATTCCAAGCGCATTATCTGTTGCGGTTGTTTTGGGTAAAACGCAAAAGCATATGACTCGTTTTGGAGACAGTCAGTTGTTCACTGTGGTATTTGATGCAGAACTAAGCGCGGAAAATTATCGCCTCAAAGTAGAATTTGAAGACAGCACTTTGCATTTTTGTGATGTATACAGTTTTAATAGTGCGTTAGATGAACAGGCTATGTACTTGTTTAATGAGGGTACGCTCGAGCATGGCTATGATCACTTTGGCGCTCGCTTTATAAATCACGAAGGTGTTCAAGGCGTACAATTTAGTGTTTGGGCACCAAACGCAAAAAGCGTCTCTGTTATTGGTGAGTTTAACTTTTGGCAAGCTAATCAACATTATATGCGTTTTCACCCTGCTAGTGGTGTTTGGGATTTGTTTAT
Source organism: Pseudoalteromonas umbrosa (assembly GCF_030125375.1). Taxonomy (GTDB): domain Bacteria; phylum Pseudomonadota; class Gammaproteobacteria; order Enterobacterales; family Alteromonadaceae; genus Pseudoalteromonas; species Pseudoalteromonas umbrosa. Next base: position 409,208 of record NZ_JASJUU010000003.1, read on the forward strand.
TCCCGGATTATCAGCAGATACAAGTTATAAGTTCGCGATCACGACAGTGAGTGGTGAAAGGCTTGAAAAAGCAGATCCTTACGCTAAAAAAATGCAACAAGCGCCTGGCACTGCAAGTGTTTTACAGCAGACATTTCAAGCGCCAACTTATGATGAAGAAATGTACGAAAGGCGCATGAAGCGTAACCATGTAGAGTCCCCCATTTCTATATACGAAGTGCATTTGGGATCGTGGAAGCGAAGAGTTGATGAGCAAAATCGTTATTTAACTTATCGAGAGTTAGCAGATGATCTTGTGCCTTACGTAAAAGATTTAGGCTTTTCGCATATTCAATTAATGCCTATTAGCGAATTTCCCTTTGATGGCTCTTGGGGATATCAACCTGTAGGTCTTTTTTCCCCGTCCAGTCGCTTCGGTTCTGTAGACGATTTTTTATATTTTAGTGAGATGTGCCATAAACACGAAATTGGTCTGTTGCTCGACTGGGTGCCCGGTCATTTCCCGACGGATCCCCATGGGTTAAATCGGTTTGATGGTACACATTTATACGAGCATGCAGACAAGCGTCAAGGATTTCATCCAGACTGGAACACTTGCGTTTTTAACTATGATAGACCCGAGGTTAAGAGTTATATACTCTCTAATGCGAATTACTGGGTGTCAGAGTTTCAATTAGATGGGCTCAGAGTGGATGCTGTCGCATCTATGCTTTATCTCGATTACTCGAGAAAAGATGGGGAATGGATAGCTAACAAACACGGTGGCAGAGAAAATCTTGGCGCGATAGATTGCTTACAGAGAAGTAATGCTGTTTGCTATAAAAATGCACCACATGCCATGATGGTTGCAGAAGAATCTACAGCTTGGCCTGGGGTGACACAAAGTGTAGACCATGGCGGATTAGGATTTGGCTATAAATGGAACATGGGCTGGATGAATGACAGCTTAGGCTTTATGCAACGTGATCCAATTCACAGAAAGTTTCATCATCATGAAATGACGTTTTCCATGGCTTACGCCTTTTCAGAAAACTACATCTTACCTCTAAGCCATGATGAGGTTGTGCATGGGAAAGGGTCTCTTTTAAGTAAAATGCCAGGTGATGACTGGCAGCAATTTGCTAATTTACGCGCTTATTATGGGTTTATGTTTGCTCACCCAGGCAAAAAACTACTGTTTATGGGCAGTGAGTTAGCACCTCGAGATGAGTGGGATCACAATAAGCAGTTAGACTGGTCATTATTGGAAAGTGAAGCACACACAGGGGTTTTTGAGTCAGTTAAAAAGTTGAATTCAGTCTACCATTCAACACCCTCTTTATATGAAGTCGATGGATCACCTGCTGGCTTTAGGTGGATTGATTGTGATAATGCTGAGCAATCAATTTTGAGCTTTGTAAGGTTTGGTAAAAAGCAATCTGAGCTTTTGGTTGTTGTCAGCCATTTTACACCACAAGTATTTCATCATTTCAGGTTAGGAGTACCCAAAGAAGGAGTGTATCAAGTCGTGTTCAACTCTGATGACAAGCAATTTTACGGCAGTGGCGTTCAAGTTGTCGCACATAAGCAGCAACTTGTTCAGAGTAAAGCTGTGGCATGTCACGGATTAGACAACAGTATTGAAATTACAATACCGCCGTTAAGTACTGTCTATTTAAAATATATATCGGCATAAACATGATTAGCTCCCGACAAGGCAGTACTTGCCCATTTGGCAGTACGGTAACAGACACAGGTGTTAATTTTTCAGTCTACGCCCCTAATGCAGAGAAGGTTTATTTGTGTTTGTTTGACGGCTTTGGACGATGTGAAAAAAATCGTCTTGAAATGTATAGTCATGAAGGAGGAATCTGGAGTATTTTTGTTGACTCACTCACTTCTGGTGCACTATACGGCTATCGAGCAGACGGCAAATACAATCACTTGGATGGCCACTTCTTTAACGTTAATAAATTACTGCTAGATCCGTATGCGAAAGACTTTAGTGGGGACTTTACTTGGAGTGAAAGGCATTATTGCCACCTGCCTGTTGGTGAATTTAATAGCTTAGATAACGCTATTGATATGCCTAAATGTAAAGTTGCCAAAGTACAAGCTTACACAGGGAAAAAGCCCAATACACCTTGGCAAGATACGTTTATTTACGAGTGTCATGTGAAGGGGGCTACGCAACTTCACCCACAGATTGACAAGTCTAAAGTGGGAAAGTTTGCTGCATTGACTGATCCTGCATTTTTACTGCACCTTAAATCTTTGGGTGTAACAGCCATAGAGCTGCTGCCAGTTCATGCATTTGTGAGTGAGCAGTTTTTAACGACAAAAGGGCTGCAAAATTATTGGGGGTATAACACCTTAAGCTTTTTTGTTCCGCACAGAGCATATTGCGTAAACGGCGATATGACTGAATTTGTAGATATGGTTCGGCAGTTTCATGAACATAAAATCGAAGTGATTATAGATGTTGTGTACAACCACACTGCAGAAGGCGGTATTGATGGCCCGATGTTGTCTTTTAAGGGGCTCAATAATAACGGTTATTATAGAACGATAAATTCACCAGAATCAGTGTACATCAATGATACAGGTTGTGGTAATACAGTGAATATAGACGACCCGATCACATTAAAACTCATTATGGATAGCCTGAGATATTGGGTGGAAGTGATGGGAGTAGATGGGTTTAGGTTTGACTTAGCGACCATACTTGGCCGCACAATAGATGGTTTTTCTTGCCGTCACGCATTTTTTCAAGCTGTATTGCAAGACCCTGTTTTGTCCTCTGTAAAATTAATTGCAGAGCCTTGGGATGTAGGGCCTGGCGGGTATCAACTCGGTGCTTTCCCATCACCTTGGCGCGAGTGGAACGACAAATATAGAGATATTGTAAGGCGATTTTGGCGAGGGGACAGTGGCACTTTGCCAGAGCTTGCTAAACGCATCCATGGCTCCAATGACTTGTTTGAGCATAATCAACGCGGTCCACTCAACTCAATTAACTTTTTGACCAGTCATGATGGATATAGTTTGGCTGACTGGGTGAGCTATGAGCAAAAGCATAATGAGGCTAATGGTGAGAATAACCGAGATGGCCATAGTGAAAATTATTCTTTTAACTGTGGCTTTGAAGGTGATGTAGATAACTCAGAAGTCGTCCAGTTACGCCACAAGATGCAGACTAACGCGCTGATAACTTTGTTCATGTCAAAGGGAGTGCCGATGATAGCTGCAGGTACAGAATTGAAACATAGTCAAGCCGGGAACAATAACGCTTATTGCCAAGATAATGAAGTGAGTTGGTTAAATTGGTCCGAATACGGAGGGAGTCAAACACTCATTAGTTCTATTTCTGAGCTGATGAAGCTGAGAAGTCAATTAAGTGTTTTTCAACATCCTTTTTTTGTTCACGCTGATGATGAGCGGTTTTCGGTCGAGTGGTTAAATAAAGAAACACGCCCGATGAGCGAACATGATTGGCATGATGAAGGGAATAAAACGCTCATGTATATTCTCGCCGACAAGCTTACCTCAAAAGCCGTCATGGTACTTTTAAATGCGGACACTGAGCGTTTATCTATTACGTTACCACCCCCTCCATTTTCTAGTAACTGGGAATGTGTGTTTACGTCAGAGCAAGTAAATGACAGCGACGTACTTCCTATCTCTTTTTGTCTCACAGGACAAAGTGCTTGGGTACTTATGTCAAACTTAGAGGAAAACACGAATGGCTGATAAAAAGTCTAATGTGTGTGTTGTTAAGCACTGGCAAGATGCGCCAAAACTCAATGAGAGCGCATTGGCAGATGATTTAAATCGACATTTCTATTATACCCTTGGTCGTGATCGGGTTGGGGAATCAAAGCATTATTTATTTCAAGCGTTAGCATTGACAATAAGAGATAGGTTAGTAGCCCGTTGCCGTGCAACAAACCAGTATTTATCACAGCAAAAGACTAAAAAAGCGGCGTACTTGTCCTTAGAGTTTTTAATGGGACGAGCCCTTGGCAATGCGATTTTGAATTTAGACCTTGAAGAACAAGTGAAATCTGCACTTAAAGAGTATGGAACAAATCTCGAGGAGCTTGAATCTGCTGAGCATGATGCTGGGCTTGGTAATGGCGGTTTAGGCAGACTTGCGGCCTGTTTTTTAGATAGTTGTGCATCATTAGCTTTACCTGTAGTTGGCTACGGTATTCGTTATGAGTATGGGATGTTCAATCAATCAATTGAGCATGGCGTGCAAATCGAGCAGCCTGATAAGTGGTTACGTGAAGGCCATCCTTGGGAGTTAAGCGCGCCAGAGCAAGCGAAGATTGTTAAGTTTTTCGGTAATGTCGAAACACATACCGATAAGCATGGCCGGATCCATCATCAGTGGGTGAATTCTCAGGATGTGTTAGCTGTTCCTTTTGATGTTCCTATCCCAGGTTACCGTAATGGCGTTGTAAATACGCTTAGATTATGGAAATCAGAAGCAACAGATGAATTTAACCTCAAAGAATTCAATGCTGGCAGTTACTCAGAAGCCGTTGCTAAGAAAAACCTTGCTGAGCAAATTACCATGGTGCTTTACCCTAATGATGCCAGTGAAAACGGGAAAGAACTGAGGCTTCGCCAACAATACTTTTTATCTAGTGCCAGTTTACAAGATATTCTCCATCAGTGGACAGAGCAGCATGGTAGTGATTTTAGCGACTTTGCTCAGTATCACGTTTTTCAACTTAACGATACACACCCAAGTGTAGCGGTTGCTGAACTTATGCGTTTGTTACTGGATGAGTATGAAATGGAGTGGGATGATGCTTGGGAAATTACAACGTCAACAATGGCGTATACCAATCATACCTTGCTACCTGAAGCGTTAGAAAAATGGTCAGTACCTTTGTTTAGTCGATTGTTACCAAGAGTGATGGAAATCATTTTCGAGATTAATGCGCGTTTCTTAGCTGAGGTTGCACTCATGTGGCCAGGAGATGTAGAAAAGCAAAGGCAACTTTCTTTAATCGAAGAGGGTCCTGAACCTCAAATCAGAATGGCTTATCTAGCAATTGTAGGCAGTTTTTCTGTCAATGGTGTAGCCGCTTTGCACACCGAGTTGCTTAAATCCGGACTGTTTAACACCTTTTATAATCTGTGGCCTAACAAGTTTAACAATAAGACTAACGGTGTGACGCCGAGAAGGTGGCTTGCGCATTGCAACCCTGATTTAGCAGACCTGATCACAGATAAAATAGGCGAGGGGTGGCAAGCGGATTTCTCAGAGATCAGTGCCATCAGAAGATACTATGATAAACCTGCATTTCACACACAGTGGCAAAAAGTTAAAGAAAGTAACAAAGCTAAGTTAGCCGAGCTGGTTAAAACGCGATGCAATGTAGAGTTTGATACAAGCATGATATTTGATGTGCAAGTAAAGCGTATTCATGAGTACAAAAGGCAACTATTGAATATTTTACATGTTATTGCTTTATACGATCAGGTCCGCAGAGGTGACGTAAAAGATATGGTACCTAGATGCGTATTGTTTGGTGGTAAGGCGGCTCCTGGATATTACATGGCCAAATTGATTATCAAGCTAATTAATAATGTTGCAAATGTCGTCAATAAAGACAATGCAGCTAAACCATATTTAAGAGTTGCTTTTTTACCAAATTATAATGTCACAGCGATGGAAACGATTTGCGCTGCTACGGATCTTTCACAACAAATTTCAACCGCAGGTAAAGAGGCAAGTGGTACAGGCAACATGAAGTTCATGATGAATGGTGCTGTGACTATCGGGACTTTAGATGGTGCAAATATAGAAATTAGAGAGCAGGTTGGGGATGACAACTTTTTCTTATTTGGTGTTACTGCTGAACAGGCCTGCCAAGTGAGGCAGCATTATGACCCAACAAGTATTATCGATGAATTTGAGCCCTTAAAAAATGCCATGAAACTACTTGAAAGTGGCCACTTTAACCTTTTTGAACCCAACCTATTCAACGACATTATTGCATCTATTACTAGCCCGAATGACCCTTGGTTAGTTGCACAGGATTTTGAAAGTTACTTTGATGCTCAAAAGCGGGCTGCGCAAAGTTATACGAATAAGACACTGTGGAATCGTATGAGTATTTTAAATACAGCAGCTAGTGGCACTTTTTCTAGCGATCGTACTATTTCCCAATACAGTGAAGAGATTTGGCGATTAAAACCAATGCAGTAACCGCCACGAACAATAATATGGAGATAAGAAATGCCGAGTTATGCAAACCGTTATATAAGTAACCTGACAAGAGACACTTATGCATTGATCCTTGCAGGTGGACGTGGCAGTCGGTTGCACGAGTTGACCGATTGGCGTGCAAAGCCAGCGGTGTATTTTGGTGGTAAGCACAGAATAATTGATTTTCCATTGTCTAATTGCATTAACTCTGGAATACGCCGAGTTGGAATTGCAACACAGTACAAGTCTCACTCGTTGATCAGACATGTTAATCGCGCTTGGGGACATTTTAAAAAAGAACTAGGAGAATCTGTAGAGATTTTGCCTGCATCACAGCGTTATGGCGATGAATGGTATTGTGGTACGGCGGATGCCGTATTTCAGAATATGGATATAATCCGCCATGAATTGCCTAAATATGTGATGATTTTATCTGGCGACCATGTGTATCGAATGGATTATGGTGCATTAATCGCCAAGCACGTTGAAACAGGTGCTGACATGACCGTGTGCTGTATCGAAGTAGACTGTGAAGAGGCGGCAAACACATTTGGTGTTATGACTGTTGATGAAGGTAAGCGTGTTAGACGGTTTGATGAAAAGCCTGCGGAGCCAACCTCTATTCCGGGCAAACCGGGCACATGTTTAGCTTCAATGGGTAATTATGTGTTTAATACGGAGTTCTTATTTGAGCAGTTAAAGCGAGATGCGCAAAGAGAAGGTTCTGGCCGTGATTTTGGTCATGATATTATCCCAGCTATCATTGAAGAGCATAACGTGTTTGCATTCCCATTTAGAGATCCCAGCCACCCCGGTCAACCTTATTGGCGTGACGTGGGAACAATCGACTCATTTTGGGAAGCCAATATGGAGCTGGTATCAGTTCAGCCACAGTTAGATTTATATGATCCATCTTGGCCTATTTGGACCTATCAGGAGCAGCTCCCGCCAGCGAAGTTTATTTTTGATGATGAAAATAGACGGGGTATGGCGGTGGACTCTACTGTCTCAGGTGGGTGTATCATATCGGGTTCAATTGTTCGGAAATCTCTATTATTTTCAAATGTTCATGTGCATTCATATTGTGAAATAGAAGGTGCAGTCGTATTGCCAGGTGTTAAAATAAACCGGCATTGTAAGATTCAAAATGCAATTATTGATAGAAGTTGTGAGATCCCAACCGGAATGCGAATAGGTTTCGATCCAGAGGAGGACCGCAGTAACGGGTTTAGGGTTTCAAATAAGGGCATTGTTCTAGTGACCCGAGATATGCTTGCTGCTTTGCAAGCAAGTCAGAAACCGACCGAATCGAAATTAGAAAGCGCCTAAGGGTAAAGTATGCATGTAGTAATGGTGGCAGCAGAGAATGATAGGCTGCCAAATTGCAAGGTTGGTGGTGTTGCGGATGTTATCCGTGACATCCCTTATGCCTTGTCTCATTTGGATATCAATACATCGGTGATTGTTCCTGACTATGGTGAAGCTCGTTTAAATAGAGAGTTTGTGGCTGATATAGCGGTACCGTTTAAACAACATTTAGAAACGGCCGTATTGTGGTTGGTAGAATCGGAAGATGGTGTATCTCAATATGTGATTTCTCATTCGTTATTTTCGGAACATGGCGGTGCGGTTTACTGTAATGATGAAGGTCGACCGTTTCATACAGATGCTAATAAATTCGCATTTTTTTGTGCGGCTGTATGTGAAGTCATCGAGCACGGTTTGATAGGTGATATTGATGTACTGCACTTACATGATTGGCATGCCGCTTGTGTTGCTGTTTTACGCGAGTTTAGTCCAAGGTTTACAATTCTTAAGCAAGTGAAAACGGTTTTTACAGTGCATAATTTGGCTCTACAAGGCGTCAGGCCATTCAATGGCGATGAGTCTAGCCTTGAAGCTTGGTTTCCCACCTTGAGTTATGATGGCCAAAAGATTTGTGACCATATTTACCCTCATTGTTTTAATCCTATGAGAGCTGCGATAGGCCTCTCTGATAAAGTGCATTTAGTATCACCCACATACTGTGAAGAGGTACAAAGAAGTAGTGATCATCAGGCTGGTTTTTTTGGTGGCGAGGGGTTAGAGCATGATATGCAAATAGCTGCTAGCCAAGGTAAACTGATTGGAATTTTAAATGGGTGTGAATATTCAAAAGCATTGCCAAAGGATGATATAGACGACTTTTATCGCTGTGCTGAAGCGAATATTTTTAACTGGATGTCGAAATCAACTGAGCTAAAAAGTGTGCATTATATTGCGCATCAAAGGTTGCTCGCGTGGGAAAAGTCTTCGATTACTGGCCCATTAGTAACGAGTGTTGGTCGTTTAACAAACCAGAAAGTATTTTTGCTAACACAAAAGAACGGTAGCAACATGATCATGGACGACTTGGCTCTTTATTTGCGTGAACATCATGGAAGGTTAGTGATTCTCGGTAGCGGTGATCACGAATTAGAATATTTGTTTGCACAAGTTATGGCTCGTCATGAAAATGTGCTTTACTTAAACGGGTATGGGCAAGATGTTGGCGATTTGCTGTATGTTATTGGAGACCTATTTCTTATGCCAAGTTCATTTGAGCCTTGTGGTATTAGTCAAATGTTAGCTATGAGAGCGGGGCAACCATGTTTGGTCAATTCTGTTGGCGGCCTCGCGGACACAGTGCAAAATAATATCAATGGCTTTACGTTTTGTGGAGATAATATACAGCAGCAAGGATTTAATTTAATCGAAAGATTTAAGTCGTGTATAAAGGTATTTAATAGTTGTAAAGATGAGTATAATAAAATTGCTTTAGAGGCATCACAGAGCCGATTTACATGGGGAAAAAGCGCACTTCAGTACAAGGAATATTTATATGAGTAGGTAAAACTACTCATCCTAGAGTAACAAAACTAGTACTTTAATGTTTTTGTTGGATTTTATTTATCGGAAATTCGGGTTAAAATAATAAAAAAGAATAAAACTAAAGTACTGTTATTGGAACAGTATAGCTAGGAGCGATGATTTGAAAGTGTTTGTGGCTCGACAGGCCATTTTTAATCGCAAAAAGCATGTGGTAGCTTATGAGCTATTATTTCGTGATGGCACAAAAAACAGCTTTCCTAATGTCGCTGAAAATGCTGCTACAGCAAAGTTAATTATGGATAATCAGCTGAATTTGGGTACTCGGTACTTAACTTCAGGGAAAAAAGCATTAATAAATATTGGAGAAGAATCTTTAAATCAAGAGCTTGCACAATTTTTACCCGCAGACGATGTTATTCTAGAGTTATTGGAAACTATTCCACCTACAAGTAAAAACTATGAAAAAGTGAGACAGCTTTTTCATAGTAATTATCGATTGGCACTTGATGACTTTACTTACTCAAAAGAGTGGGAGCCTTTTTTAAAATTGGTTAGGTTAATCAAGTTTGACCTTGTTGAAACTCCATTAGAGGAGATTGAGCCATTAGTAAACCAACTTAAAAAGCGTAAAAACTTGAAGCTTTTAGCGGAAAAAGTTGAAACTGAAGAAGAATTTGTTCATGCGAAAAAAATGGGTTTTAGCTTCTTTCAGGGTTATTTTTTTGCAAAGCCGACAATGATTGCGCAAAATGACATCGAAATTAATTATGCCATTGTGATGCTGATTTATGCTGAAGCATTAAAGCCAAATATGAATATTCCTCGGATAGCAGAGTTATTTGCACAGGATACTGCACTGGCTTATAAACTACTTAGGCTGATCAATTCAGGTGTATTCCCCATCAAAAATCGCATAGAGTCATTAAAGCAGGCTTTAGTTTATTTGGGGCATGAGCGAATTATTAAGTTTGTAAACCTTATTATGACTGCACATGTTGCTGAAACAAAGCCTACAGAGCTCACACGATTAAGCATTGTTCGTTCGCGTTTTTGTGAATTGCTAAGCCGACAGGTTGCCCCTTCCTTAGCCAGTATGAGCTTTTTAACAGGACTATTTTCTCTTTTGGACGCTATTTTGGATAAGCCGATGGATGTTGTTGTGGAGCGGCTACCTTTTCCTGAAGTGCTCAGGGACGCCTTGGTTGGAGAGCCTAACACCCTGTATTATATTTTAAATACGGTAAAAGCTTATGAAAGCGGCAGCTGGTGGGCTATGCAGGAGGCGTGCACTATGCTGAATATTTCAGATGAAAACCTTCCTGATTTTCATGCGCAGGCTGTAAACTGGGCTGATATGTATCGTGATCATGTGTATTAATGTATAGAGTAGACTCTATTGATTTTTTGAGGGGCATTGCCTTACTCGGCTTGCCCCTTACAAATCTCATGTACATGGCTAATTTCACGTCGGGCGCTATGGCTCCAAGCAGCGCATGGTCTGATAATTTACTAAGTTATATTGTTGATATATTCGCACATGGAAAGTTTAGGACCATTTTTAGTATCTTATTTGGAGTATCGATTTGTCTGCTTTATGAGAAGTACGGAGCTAATGGCACTAAAATTATAAAAAATAGACTATTAGTACTTGGCTTTCTGGGTTGTATACATGGTTTCTTAGTATGGCCAGGTGATATTTTATTAAATTACGCTTTTTCAGGCTTGTTGGTTCTTTCTGTTATTAAGTTAAAGTCGTCTACACTTTTTAAGCTCGCCGTTTGCGCAATTTTCATCCCTATTTTAACTCTTATCTTACTGATTTTACAAAGTGGTGAAACAGGCGTAGAGCAGAGTCTAATCAATTTAGACGAGATAGGGTTTACAGCTTTTGGGTTACTGAAGTTTAATGTAGAAAATTATCTAGCTATGTTGGCTTTACTGCCCACCATCACGCTTTGGTACATATTTGGCTTGATGCTTGTTGGGGTTTTGATTTATCGCATGTATTGGCTGAGTAAAGCGAATCTGTCTAGATTTGTTTGTATATGCATTCTGATACCTCTCTCTATTTTGGGCTCGCTTGCAGCACGTTTGAGCCTTGCAGAGCAATATGGCCTAGTTTATGACTTATTGAATTGGTTATGTGCCATCCCCTTTAGTATTGCTTTGATCTGTATAGTACTCAAGCGAAAACAACTTTTTGATACGAGCGCGTCACTTTTGTCCTATGTTGGTCGTAACTCATTATCACTGTACTTGTTGCAATCCTTGGTGGGTGTAGTGCTTTTTCAATTTGTCTTTCCAACATGGAAAATTTATTTCACCCAAACAGACTATTTTTTACTATTTATTGGCTTTACTATTCTACAATTGGCAGTAGTGTGGTGGTTTAAATGTAAATCTTTAAGAGGGCCCGCGGAAGTTGTGTTTGCTCACTGTCAGAACTATTTGAATAGAAGAGAGTACTAAATGTCTTCGATAAAAGTGTTGTTCCTACTATTTGCGCTGATGATTTCGTTTACGTCTTATGCTAAAAACAATTTTTCCGTGCTGTTTGTGAATCCGTCTTTAGAGGGAGAGCCTTTTTGGGGGAAAGTGCAAAAAATAACGCAAGAGGCGGCTGCACAACTCGATATTAATATTGATGTTATTTACGGTGATGGCAATCGCCATATACAGCTTGCGGAGCTGAAAAAATATCTAGATTATCGCGCAAGCCCAGATTATGTGATTTTGATGCTCTATCCCGGTGGCGCTGAGCAAACGCTGACCATGTTAAACAACTATGGCATTAAGTTTATTACTTTAGAACAGACAATAACAGGGCTCGAAAAAGAAGAAATAGGCATTCCCAAAGAGCGGTTTGAGCACTGGTTAGGAGAGGTTTTTTTTGATAACTACCAAGCAGGCTATGATTTAGCAAAATCATTACATCAAAGCGTACTTGCCGGTGGTCATAAAGGGCAAGTAAATGGGTTAGCCATTAATGGGCACTACGGTAGTGAGTCTGATAAGCGAAATCAAGGTGCGGCAGATTATTTCAAACAACACGATATAAATTTGCAGCAGACAGTACATGCTAGTTGGTCCAAAGAACAAGCTTACTCAAAAACTAAGCGTTTGTTTAAACGATACCCACAAACGCACATTATATGGAGTGCGTCAGATTTGATGGCGATGGGTGCACAAACCGCAGTCCGCCAATTAGTTAAAAACGATGCGGGCAAGGTTGCCATTGGCGGATTTGATTGGTTATCTGATAGCTTGGCTTTAATTGATAAAGGTTCATTATCAGCGTCAGTTGGCGGGCATTTTATGATGGGCGGATGGGCGCTTGTCTCCATATTTGACTTTCACAACGGCGTAAAATACTGGCAAGAAAACAGCGCAATTACCTTTAACTTATCTGCTATTACACGTGAGAATGTCGATGAGTACCTTTGGATTTCCTCTTCACCGGATTGGTCAAAGGTAAATTATAAAAGCCTAAGTATCTTGGACACGACAATTAAGTCGTATGATTTTTCGCCTGATCAGTTGCGTCAAAAGAAAAACTAGGCTCGACTCTTTGAAAATCTTAATTATCAGTACGGAAACTAACTTGAACTTGTGCTATCCAATTCATTTTATGTTGGAATCATTATACAATTAGCGTTTTTTAGAACATTGAGAATGGCGTGGATACACCAAAGAGACTAAATAAGTATATCAGTGAGACTGGATTCTGCAGCCGTAGAGAAGCAGACACGCTGATCAGTGACGGAAGAGTTTCCGTGAATGGCCAAATTGCAGAGATGGGTTTAAAGGTCACTGATGCAGACACTATTTTGGTAGATAACAAGCCATTAAAATCCAAGCCAAAACGCGTTTATATTGCTTACAACAAGCCCGTTGGAGTGACGTGCACAACTGAGCGAAAAATTAGAAGTAATATTGTCAATGCAATCAATTATCCTGAGCGAATCTTTCCTATTGGGCGTTTAGACAGACCTTCCGAAGGTCTGATTTTCTTAACCAATGAAGGCGATATTGTCAATAAGATTTTGCGTGCAGGTAATAATCACGAAAAAGAATATATCGTCACAGTTGATAAAGTTATCGATGATAAGTTTATTTATGGCATGCGCTCAGGCGTACCCATCCTTGGCACCGTCACAAAAAAGTGTTTTGTGAAAAAAACTGGGCCAAAAAAGTTTACGATTACCTTAACTCAGGGCCTTAATAGACAAATCAGAAGGATGTGTGAATATTTCGGCTATGAAGTACAAACGTTAAAGCGTGTTAGGATCATGAACGTCAATCTTAATGGGCTTAGGGCCGGAGAATGGCGTCACTTAAGCGAAAAAGAAATGGCTGAAATCAACGCGTCGATTGAGGGTTCTTCAAAAACGGAGGAAGCATCAGTCGATAATAAAAAAAGAGCCAAAGCAAAAGAATCGTTTAATCAAAATAGAAGCTTATCTGATAAGCCTCGTAGTAAAAATAAGAACAATCATTCTCGCCCAGACAAACCAAACAGAAAATCAGGTAAAAAGCCAGAACGTGTGAAAGGGACGTTGTCACTCAAGAGATAAAAAATGGCCGCAATTGCGGCCATTTTTTTGTAGTTATTATGCGTTAGGTGCTTTGATTTTAAATACTAAGCAATAAACAACAGGTATCACGATTAATGTAAGGATTGTTGCAAAGCCCAGCCCAAACATAATTGTTACAGCCATCGATTTAAAAAATACGTCAAATAGCAGAGGGATCATCCCAAGTATAGTTGTGATTGCAGCCATAGAAACGGGTCTTACACGACTCACGCCAGAGTCAAATACTGCTTGGTAAGGAGACTTACCACTGTCGACTTCAAGATTTATTTGGTCCATCAGTACAATGCCGTTTTTAATTAGCATGCCAGAGAGGCTCAGCAATCCAAGTAAAGCCATAAAGCTAAAGGGTGCCTGGAAGGCAACTAATCCGGCCGTTACACCAATAATTGCCAATGGTACTGTACTCCAAATGACCAAAGGTTTTTTAATCGAGTTGAATAGTAATACCGTGATCATAAACATGCTTAGATAGCCAATAGGTAGTGAGCCAAATATGGCTGTTTTCGCTTTAGAGGATGACTCATACTCACCGCCCCATTCCATCTTATAACCAACCGGTAGCTCAATGGCCTCGATATCTGCTTTTATGCGACCAAATAACTTAGCAGGGGTTTCGTTACCAATAACATCATGATCAGCCATGACAGTAATAGTGCGTTTTCTATCACGACGCATGATCAAGCTATCTTCCCAGACCACTTCAAACTTATCTACGATTTGGCTAACTGGTACGTAGACATTTAATACCGGACTGAACACTTGTAAGTCTTGTAAGTTTTCAACACTGTATCTCTCTGCTTCCGGAGAGCGAGCGACGATAGGCAGCATCTGAGTGCCATCACGGTATAGGCCAACTTGCTTACCTGATACACTCGTCAGCAGAAGTTGGTCTAGATCGCTTTTACTTATTCCTAGGCGACGTGCTTTTTGCTCATTGAATACTGGTTGCAGTACCTTGCTGCGTTGACGCCAGTCATCCTTAATACTATGCGCACCCAGATCATTTGCCAAAATGTTTTTGGCTTCTGCCGCAAGCTGGCGTAAAACCACTGGATCAGGACCTGAGAATCTAGCTTCAATTTTTGCATCCGTAGATGGGCCAATTTCCATTCGTTTAATTTTAAGTTGTCCATCGAGTTCATTTTCTGCACTGAAGGCACGAACTTTTGCAATCATATCTGTCACATCTTCACGTGTTTTCACCCGAATAATGAGCTGTCCATATGCGTCGTATTGCTTTTCAGGGCTATAAGTCAACATGAATCTTGGTGCGCCTTGACCAATCGTCGCTGTTACGTCTGTTACAGCATCATGTTGCTTAAGGAAGGCCTCTAATTTTTTTACATTCTCCGATGTTGTGCGGATATCCGAACCTTGATAGTTCCAATAATCGACGTAAAACATTGGGGTGTTAGAGGCAGGGAAAAAAGATTGTTTTACTGATTTAAAGCCGACAACTGCACTGCCAAGTAATACAACCATAAAGACCACAGTGCTCCACCTGTTACGCAAGCTAAAGCTTAGTAATGCTTTGTATGCTGTAAAGATGATGCCTTGATATGGGTCATTTTCTTGCTCAATCTCACCGGATTTAACTTCTTCTTTAAATAGCATGTTGGCGAAGAAAGGCGTCAGTGTAATTGCAGTCACCCAACTTAGTAAGAGTGAAATAAATAGTACCCAGAATAATGACCCTGCGAATTCGCCACTGGCATCAGAGCTCAAGCCAATAGGCGCAAATGCTGTGATACCAATAATAGTTGCCCCCAACAGTGGCCATTTGGTTTGCTCGACAATATTCACCGCAGCTCTAACTTTTGTTTGACCGCGTTTTAAGTTAATTAAAATACCTTCTGTTATCACGATGGCATTATCAACTAACATTCCTAATGCGATTATTAAAGCACCAAGTGAAATTCTTTGTAAATCGATGGCAAACAATTTCATAAAAATGAAAGTGCCTAGCACGGTTAAAAGCAGTATACCGCCAATTAAAATACCGCTTTTTACGCCCATAAAAATGAGCAGAACGATGATTACGATAGCTACAGCTTCCAATAAACTAACAATAAAGCCATCTACAGATTTTTTAACTTCAGCAGGCTGATTGTATACGGTGTTTACTTCAATGCCATACGGCTTTTGATATTCTAATTCTGCTAGGCGCTTTTTAATTGCTACGCCTACATCAACGACATTTACACCCGATGTGAACGAAATGCCGACTAGCAATGCTCTGTCATTATTAAAGCGAGTAATATGATTAGGTACTTCTTGATATTCTCTCGATACGGTCGCCACATCACCAAGATAAATAAGCTCTTTGGCTCCTGGTTGGGATATCAGTAAATTTTCAAGCTCAGATACATCAGAAAACTCACCAGTAGGGTGCAGTCGTATAGATTCATTACCCACGCGAATTCTGCCAGCATTTGACACGGTGTTTTGAGTTTGTAATAAAGAGAAAATATGATTTGGAGAGATACCCAATTGGGACATTTTTTGTGTCGAGATTTCTACAATGACTTGCGCTTGTTGCTCACCTGCAACGCTCACTTTACTCACGCCGTCAACCAATACTAATTCGCGGCGCAAAAAGTCGACATAATCTTTAAGCTCATCATAAGTGTATCCTGCACCAGTAACACCGTATAACATCCCATATACGTCAGCAAAGTCATCCATAATAGTTGGCGGTTGCACACCCGATGGTAACTGTGGAGTCAAATCATTGATTTTACGTCTTAACTCATCCCATATTTGTTTCAAATCTTCCTTACGATAGGTGCTTTTCATCTCGACTGAGATCTGAGATTTACCTGGTGAAGAAATCGAAGTGACATAATCAACGTACGGCAGACTTTGAATTGCGTTTTCAATAGGGTAGGTCACTTCCTCTTCAACTTGTTGAGGTGAGGCGCCAGGGTAAGCGGTGATCACCATGGCTTTTTTTAGGGTGAACTCTGGATCTTCTAACTGCCCAAGGCCAAAGTAGGATACGCCACCTGCTGCAAACAACAGTACGGCAAACATCGCACTAATGACTTTATTCTCAATGGACCAACTTGCTAAGCTCATAATTATAAGCCTCGCTCTTTTGTCCAAGGTCTAACTCTTAAGTTTTCTTTTAAATGATGTACGCCAGCGGCGACAACGATTTCACCTGCTTGAAGTCCTTCAAGCACCTCTATGCTAGATTCTCTCATCTCTCCTAGGGTAATATGACGTTTATTAACCGTATTTGTTTGCGCGTTATAAACCCACACATAGTGGTTGTTATCTATTTTCTCATCTTGAGCTGAGAATATAGCTTCGTTCGGAACTAATAACGTTTCCCTTTTTAAATTCATGACTTTGCTTGGGTCAATGTATACGTGGCCAGTCATACCCGCAAACAAATTGAAGTCTTCAGGAATTGGCAGTGAGAAAACCACTTTATACGTTAAAGTAACAGGATCTGCCTGTGTGTCCCACTCTTTAATAGTTAAAGAATATGACTTATCGGGAAAGCCATCAAAAACAACGGTTGGATGGTAGTCTAAATCTTTGTTGACTCTTGCAACGAGTTTTTCAGGTACCTGAATGACCACGTCCATTCTGTCGCGTGTTTCTAGTCTAAGAATATTTTGTTTAGCGACAATATTTTCGAAGTTTTTGACGAAAACCTTAGCGACTGTGCCATCAAAAGGGGCTCGTAACTCGCTATTTTGTAAATTAGTTTGTGCAATACGATAAGCAGACTCTGTAACTTGCTTATTAGCGAGTGCTTGATCATATTCAGCTTTACTTGCAGTCGACTTGTTAAAAAGTGATTCAATTCGGTTAAGTTGCAATGCGGCTAGCTCATACTGCGCTTTACGTTGTTGGAATTGCAGTTCAAAGTCTTCGGGGTCTAATTTTGCAAGTAATTGACCTTTCTTTACTTCTTGGCCCGCCAAAATGGGAAAGTCGATAAGCTCGCCATTAACTCTAAAGGCAAGATATGAGCCTTGGTTCGCGACGACTTCAGCGGGGAAGTGCCTAATTGTGGCAGCTGCAGGATCACTGACCGTATGCAGTTTTACGGGTCTGACCAAGTCCTGTTTTGGTGATTGGATAACTTCATCTTGGCATGCGCCAAGTAAAAGTGCGGAAGATAGTACGAGTACGCGTTTAAACACTTAAGTTACTCCGAAATGTATGACTCCTAAGATAATGTAGTGCAGGATATATAAAATAGTACTAAAATAAAAATTATAAATAATTAGGGTTTTAATAAATATAATTTATGAAGTTATCGGATTTAGAAGTCCTTCATGTTGTGGCACATTCCCAAAGCCTCAATGATGCTGCCAAGCGCTTATTTAAAACTCAACCCGCAGTGACCCAAGCGCTCAAAAGGCTCAGCACAGAGTTGGGTTTTCCTTTGGTAACAAGGGAGGAGTATAGAATTAAGCTCACCGAGCAAGGGCAACGATTTTACAAAGAAGCAGTAAAGCTGATAGAGCATCACGAAAATCTAAAGTCTATGGCTGCGGACTTTGCGCAAGGAAATGAGCCTAAATTTAATATCTGCTATGAAGCGATGAGTTATGACTATAGCTGTAATGAACTGATCAAACGAACATTCAAGCAATTTCCCTCTACAGCATTTGAAATAACCAGCGGTAAACGCTTTGTAGCGCTAGATAGAGTAAATCAAGGCCTTTCGGATATTGGTGTTGGGCCTTGGTTCAACTTGTTTCACGCGACCGGCGATTTGGAGTCTGTGGCCATTGGTGAAGTAAAGCTTGGCTTAGTTGCTAAAAAAGGGTTGATCCCAAATAGGCTTACATTTGAAGAGCTCAACCAATATCCTTGTTTGGCAATGACTGAAAGTGGTTTTGAATTTGATAGTGACCGTCTTGAGTATTCAAAAAGTCGCAGTGTGATGAAGCTTGATGATATAGCGACAATAAAAATGTTTTTACTGCAGGGACTGGGTTTTGCGATTGTGACTTTAAATCATTGTGAGAAAGAGCTTGAACAAGGGTTACTTGAGCAAATTAGAGTGTCGGATAGGCAAGATCAGTTTACAGTAGATATTCATGCATTTAGAAGGCAGTTACCGCATCACGGTTCTGTCGCGCAATATTTGTGGGAAGGATTTAAAGAGTTAGGTAAGCAATATCGTGAATGATGAATTCAAGCAAAAAGTATACACGCTAATAGGCGCTATTCCTGAAGGGAATGTTGCTACATATGGCCAAATAGCCAAGCTAGCAGGAGCGCCTAGACACGCGCGTGCGGTGGGGTATTTATTAAAACATCTCCCGAATGACAGTTCATTACCTTGGCATAGAGTCATCAATAGTCAGGGAAAAATTTCATTTCCTGTAGACAGCGACAAGTTTAATTCTCAAGCGTTGAAATTAAAAGCTGAAGGCGTGGTGTCACTCAACGGCAGGGTATCTCTTAAAAAGTATCTTTGGAATTAAGATGCAAACGAACTGGCAAGTATAGAAGATAAATTCGGGATCAGGGTTGATCGGTTTGTTTTACGTTGGCGTAAATAGACTTAGAGATTATCATTACTAAGTCAATATGAAACGAGCACTTTTTCCTTTACCAGTTTACATTTTACCGCAGGGATACACACGGTTACGTATTTTTGAGCCTCGCTATTTGCACATGGTCAAGGTGGCTATGAAAGAGCAAAGTGGCTTTGTGTTGTGCCACGGTGATAAAGCCTCAGACACAGCAGTGTCCAGAGAAGGGGTATTTGTGGAAATTGTTGACTTCTCTCAAGATAATGGCGGACAACTGTTGATTGATGTTTATGCCAAACATAGAGTAGTGATAACAGATGTGACAGTGGATGAGATGAATTTAAAGCATGGATGGTGTCATACAATTGATGAGCCATTATGGGAACTAGATAGTGGAAACTTTGCCTATCACGAACGCTTAGCTGATTTGCTCAGAGATTTGTTTGTCGTTAATGCCGAGCTTAATGATTTATATAAGAAAAAGAATTACGCAGATCCGATTTGGGTTGCGGCCAGATGGTTAGAGTTGTTGCCTTTAACACTGACTCAAAAGCAAAAAATACAAAGTTGCCAAACTTACCAAGCTGTTGCTGGCGTTTTGTTTGAAGTTTTTGATGAACAAGAGTGATCTGGATGTTAAAGCCTGCCGTATAGTCTACTATGTTACTGGCTGAGAGCGTTACATTATGGTTAGTTTAGAGCAATCGCGTGATTGCCGCACAAAAAAAGGTTTAAACCAAGGGATGCAAGAAACCCCTTCAGAACAGTTAACTCAAGCACTAGTCAATGTCGCTAATAATGCGGATAAGAAAGCTTACGCTTATTTATTTTCTTATTTTGCTCCAAAAATCAAGCGCTTTGGAATAAAGCAATTCGGTTCAGAAGCCATGGCGATGGAACTGGTTCAAGACACTATGACGTCAGTTTGGAGAAAGGCGAAGCTTTATCACCAAGACAAAGGCGCCGCAACGACTTGGGTGTATACGATAATGAGAAACGCGTCATTCGACGCGCTCAGAAAAGTAAAAAGCAATAGAGAAGACAATTTAAGTGAAGAAATTTGGCCGCTGTTCCATGACGAACAAGTTTGTGAAAAAAGCTTCAAAGATCACTTACAGACTAATCAGCTTAAAGAAAAAATTAAAAATTTACCAGCAGCACAAAGAGATGTGGTTGTTGGGGTTTATTTTGAAGATATGACTCAAGAGCAATTAGCTCAGCATTTGGGTATTCCTGTTGGTACGGTGAAATCTAGGTTGCGCTTAGCGTTGAAGAAGTTAAAAGTAGAGTTGGGAGAGCAGCATGATTAGATATCATCCTTCTAAACAGCTAATGCATAAGCACGTAGCTGGTGAGCTGCCAGTCGGTTTAAGTGTTGCTATTGCTGCGCACGTCGAGCTTTGTGATAAATGTAGAGCAGAAGTCGAAGCTATAGAAGCTAAGCAAGCCGATATGTTTTTTAACGGCGAGACGCATGTCGACAGTGAAATTAAAGATGTTTCATCGATTGAAGATGACCTGTTATTTGATGCAATGCTCAGTGATATTACATCACTAGACGTCGAAACTGAGGTTGTGCCTCATGAAGTAACCATGTTCGACTACCAAGATAGGTCTGTCCAATTACCAAGAGCAATTGCCGCGCTAAAACTAGGTAGCTTTATGAACGCCGGAAAAGTCTCTCGAGCTCGATTCGAACTTGATGAAGGTCCCATGCGTAGTAGTTTATTGCATATTAAACCAGGTGGGGAAATACCAGAACACACACATACTGGTTTTGAACTAACATTATTGTTAGATGGGACGTTTGAAGATGAAAGTGGCAAGTACGTACCGGGAGATTTTATTATGCTCGATGGTCGCCACAATCATACGCCTAAAACAGAAGATGGATGCTTGTGTTTTACTTTGGTTGACAATGCATTGCACTTTAACAAAGGCTTAAGCAAACTCCTAAATCCAATTGGCAAGCTGATTTATTAGGGAGTGTGAAGAGTATGAAATTTAAGACACCTATACAGATTGGATTAAGCGCCTGTCTTGGCGGAGACAGGGTACGTTTCGACAAAGGTCATAAGCGCTCGAATTTTTGTATGGACGAATTCAGTAACCATGTGGAATTCGTAAAATTTTGCCCTGAAGTTGCGATAGGTATGCCGATTCCCCGCGACACCATACGCCAGGTTCGATTCGGTGACACCATTAAAGTGTGTCGCCCTGACGGGTCTAATGATGTTGGTCCAAAGTTAACTGAGTATGGTAAAAAAATTGCTCAGACAAAAGCTAAAGAACTTTCAGGGTTTGTATTTTGTGCCAAAAGTCCAAGTTGTGGTATGGAAAGAGTCAAAGTCTACAACGACACTGGAACTGGGGCCACTGCAGAAGGCATAGGTGCGTTCGCTGCCGAAATCATGCGTCACAACCCATTATTACCATGCGAAGAAAACGGTAGGCTAAATGACGTTCATTTACGTGAAAATTTTGTGATGCGTGTTTTTGTTTACAAATCATGGCAAGAACTGGTTGGAGGCGAGGTTAACAAACATATGTTGACTGAGTTTCACGCTAAACATAAATACCTTTTGATGAGCCATAATTATGCCGCGTATAGAAAACTTGGGCGTTTGCTTGCTGAAGGGGATCCGAAAGAGCCAATGCTTGTAGCCGACGAATATATAGCAGGATTAATGGCGGCACTTAAAAAGCCTGCTAGTCGAAAAGCGCAAGCAAATACACTTGCACATTTGCAAGGTTACTTCAAAAACGAGTTATCAGGTATTGAAAAATCCGAGATGGTGGAAGCAATTGAGGAGTACAGAATGGGGTTAGTGCCACTAAATGTGCCTTTGACGCTACTCAAGCACCATTTACGTGTACACCCAAAATCGTACTTGGAACAGCAGGTGTACTTTGACCCGTATCCACATGATTTAAAATTAAGGTTCGCAATTTGAGTAAGGTACTTTTTTGGTTCAGGCGCGATTTACGGTTATCAGGTAACCAAGCGCTTGAAGACGCAATTAACAACGGCGCCACTGAGGCGCTGTTTTTTGTTTGTGAAAAACAATGGCAATTACACAATACAAGTGAGATCCAAATTGATTTGGTAAAAAGGCGAGTAGATTACCTTGGTAACGAGTTAGCAAAGCTGGGTATTAAGCTTCATGTTATTAATGGAGAGTCTTTTGATGTTTTACCGAGTAAGCTTGAAGCGTTTATAAACGAGCATAGCTTCACTCAAATTTTTGCCAACAGAGAGTATGAAATTAATGAGCTAGACCGTGACACAAGCTGCGCATCGTTGGGTGCACAGTTGCACTTATATGATGGAGATGTACTTTGCTCCCCAGGCAGTATTGTGACTAAAGGCGGCGAAATGTTTAAGGTTTTTACACCATTTAAAAAAGCATGGTTAGCTCAGTACTCGCAATATATATTTAAAATAAGCGAATTTATTCGCCCAGTTGGCGAGTCTATTCCGTGGCAAACTCCTACTTTATTAACTTCAAATGGACTATCTGATAAATGGCCTGTAGATGATGCTGTACTTTCACAGGTTATTGAACAGTTTTTAGAAGATAAAATAAACGAATATAGTGAATATAGAGATATACCTAGCATTAAAGGTACATCTGGATTAAGCCCTTATTTGGCTCTAGGGATAATATCTGCCACTGACTTAATTGCCAGAATTCAGCAGAGGATACCCGATGTTTTATATAGAACCAAATTATCAGCTTTTACTTATATTAACGAATTGCTTTGGAGAGAGTTTTATAGACACTTGATGTTTATATTTCCTAAACTTTGTAAAAGTAAAAACTTCAACGAAAAATATAATGCCGTACAATGGTTAGATGATGAAAATGCGTATACAGCTTGGTGTGAAGGCAATACTGGTTATCCAATCGTAGATGCGGCTATGCGCCAGCTAAATCAAACTGGTTGGATGCATAACCGACTTAGAATGATTGTCGCTAGCTTTTTAACTAAACATTTGCTTATTGATTGGCGCAAGGGTGAAGCATATTTCATGAGCAAGTTGATTGATGGCGATTTAGCAGCAAACAATGGGGGCTGGCAGTGGGCTGCAAGCACAGGTTGTGATGCCCAACCATATTTCAGAATCTTTAATCCAATAACCCAAAGCGAAAAGTTTGATCCTGACGGTACTTTTATTCGTAAATATATCCATGAATTAGAATGGGTGCCAGCGAAGTATATTCATTTTCCACATGATTATATTAACGCCGTTGGTAGGCAGTGTTATACGGCACCAATCGTTGAACATAAAGAAGCAAGAGCCAGGGCGCTTGATGCATTTAAGGTATAGAAATGGAACAGCACCTTAACAATTTCGTAGATATATATAATCAGCTTTCAGACAAAAATCTAAACTTATTAAAAAACATTTACGATGACAGTGTGGTATTTTCAGATCCGTTGCATAAAGTCGAAGGAATTGAAGCACTGACTAAATATTTTGAGAATTTGTATGCAAATGTAAGTTCAATTTCTTTTGATATAAAAGAGCATTATGTTGTAGATAATAAGGGTTTTTTATATTGGGAGATGCATTTTTCCCACAGCAAACTTAATAATAAGAAAAATATCATAGTCGCGGGCCATAGCCATCTTACCTTTAAAGGTTCTAAAGTAATAAATCATAGAGATTACTTTGATGTAGGCGCTTTGCTTTACCGAAATATACCTGTACTAGGTAGCGTGATCAAAACGTTAGAAAAAAGGGCGGTGTCGTAAATATGGAAGCGAAGAGTGTACTAATAACCGGCGCGACGTCTGGAATTGGAGAAGCCTTAGTTAATCGTTACGCCAAATCTGCAATGGTGATAGCGTGCGGAAGGAATCAAGAAAAACTGTCGAAGTTCGAATCAAGTGGCGTCAGCACTTCAAGGTTTGACATGACAGACAAAGAGCAAGTTTTCGATGCTGCCAGCAAAATAGAAGCGCAAGATATAATAATTCTAAATGCTGGGGTTTGCGAATATATAGACGATGCGAATAACTTTAATTCTGCATTGTTTGAACGAGTTATTCATGCCAACCTGATAGCGACAGGGTATTGCTTAGAAGCTTTCATCCCGAAAATTAAGTCTGGTGGACAACTCGTTATAGTCAGTTCTAGCGCGAGCTTTTTGCCGCTGCCCCGTGCGCAAGCTTACGGTGCGTCAAAAGCGGCATTAAGCTATTTAACGCGTGTTATGCAGGTTGAACTCCAAGGTATTGATGTGACTTTGGTGCACCCTGGTTTTGTAGAAACACCATTAACTAATAAAAACGATTTCCCTATGCCTTGTTTAGTCACTGTAGAGCAGGCATCAGAGAGAATATATCAAGGTGTATTAAAACGTAAAAAAGAAGTGCATTTTCCAAGGCGCTTTACTTTGTTTTTAAAGTTATTTTCATTACTACCATTTAACTGGTGGCTGCCGTTAGCAAAAAGGATAAAACGTTGAAAAATATTGCAATAATAGGAACTGGGATCTCTGGACTCAGTGCAGCCTACTTACTGAATAAAAAATACAATATTACCGTATTTGAGAAAGAAGATAGGTTAGGTGGTCACACTGCGACTATCGATGTTGACACCCCCGAGGGCACAAAAGGCATCGACACCGGCTTTATCGTATTTAATGACCGTACTTATCCTTTATTTGAAAAGCTGCTTGATCAAATAGGTGTTGGGCGCAAGCCAACACAAATGAGTTTTAGTGTGAAAACGGCAGATAAAGACTTTGAATATAATGGTCACACTTTTTTCTCGTTATTCGCGCAAAAACGCAATATTTTGTCACTTAAGTTTTGGCGGTTTTTGTATAGCATTGTTAAGTTTAATCGGCTATCAAAAGATTTATATCACAGCGGTGATTACTCTAATTACATAAACCTGGGAGACTTTTTAAACGCACATGGGTTTGATGATTTTTTCAAAAAGCACTATATCTTGCCCATGGGCGCTGCAATTTGGTCCACCAGTTTAAAAGGTATGCTGGATTTTGAAATACAGTTTTTTATCCAGTTTTTTTATAACCACGGCTTGTTGGATGTTGCAGGTCGTCCTCAATGGTATGTTATTCCGGGCGGTTCAAAACAATATATTGACCCGTTAACGGAATCTTACAGAGATAAGATCAAGTTAAATACGGACATCAAGACAGTTGTTCGGCATGACGACTATGTTGAAATTTCGTTTCAAGATGGCAATACGGAAAAGTTCGACGAAGTCGTTTTTGCGTGCCACTCAGATCAAGCCCTGAAGCTGCTTGGAGATGCCACTGAGATTGAACGTGAGGTGCTCGGTGCAATCCCGTATACGCCAAATAGCGTCGTTTTGCACACTGACGTGTCACTTCTACCTAAACGAAGAGCTGCTTGGGCGAGCTGGAATTATGCGTTAGACGAAAGCCAAACTCGCCCTGCTAGTGTGACTTATCAGATGAATATTCTTCAAGGGCTATCATCCTCACAGCAGTACTGCGTGACGTTGAACAATGATAGTCAGATTGATCAAGAGAGAGTAATTCAAAAGTTTACTTATTATCACCCTGTATTTAATACACAAAGTATTCGTGCGCAAAAAAGAAAGTCTGAAGTAGATGGTGTAAATCGTACTTATTTTTGCGGTGCTTATTGGTTTAATGGCTTCCATGAAGATGGTGTTCGTAGCGCAGTTGACGTTGCCAAAAAGCTGGGAGTGGCATTTTGAATAGCGCCATCTATTTAGGAGATGTTAGGCATCGTCGCTTTGCAGTTTCTGAACATAACTTCAGATATCCTATGTATATGATGTGTATCGATTTGGATGAATTAAATCAGCTCGATGATATTCATCCTTTATTTGGCACCAAGGGGAAAAAGCTACTACGTTTTGAACAGGCTGATTATTTAGATGGGTCTGCTGGTAGTTTGAAGCAACGTGCATTAGATAAAAGTGTGGCGTTAGGTGTGGATGCATCTGACAGTAAAGTTTATTTAATGGGGCAGTGCCGATGTTTTGGGTATTATTTTAGCCCAGTAAACTTTTATTTTTTTTCCAAGGAAGATGGCGAATATACTCACATGTTGGCCGAAGTCAGTAACACTCCATGGAATGAGAGACATTATTACCTCGTGCCTCTTGGAAAAAAAGTGAACTTTGAAAAGACCTTTCACGTATCACCTTTCATGAATTTAGATATGGAATATCATTGGCATATCAAAGCACCAGCGCAACATGCCTTTGTACATATCGAGAACAAAAAAGAGCGTGAACTCTTATTTGACGCGACTTTAAGACTGCGTAGAGTGCCGTTAGAAAAGCATTCTATTAGTAATTTATTAAAGCAGTTCCCGGCGATGACCTTTTCAATACTAAAGGGCATTTATTGGCAAGCGTTAAAGCTTTTTTTGAAGCGAGTTCCTTTTATCAGTCATCCTGGAAGTTTGTAAGATGGAAAAAACGACACAATCCTATACTAGTGAGAGCAGTGACAGCTTTTTAACAAAGATGTGCAGAACCTTGGTTTTAAAAGCGTTTGAACAAATCACTTGGGGACACATAAAATTAATCGATGGTGGACAAGAATTTTCTTTTGGCGACCAAAGTAGCGACGACAGTACCGTTATACATGTTCAGTCCAACCAAATGTATAATAAGTTTGCATTGGGTGGCAGCGTTGGTGCTGGCGAATCTTATATACTCGGTCATTGGAGCTGTTCTGATTTAACTAAGTTAATAGAGATTTTTGTAGTTAATCAGGACGTGCTAGATGCATTTGAAAAAAAATTCGCACTAATCTCTGGCTTATTTAATAAAGTCACACACTTCAAAAATCGTAATACAAAGTCTGGTTCAAAGAAAAATATAGTTGCTCATTATGATTTGGGTAATGATTTATATAGCTCATTTTTGAGTGAAGAAATGCTGTATTCAAGCGCTGTATATCCTACTCATGATTCGTCCTTAGAGCAGGCTCAGCAGCATAAACTTAAAGAAATATGCGAGCAAGTCGACTTACAAAAAAGCGACCACGTAATTGAAATTGGAACCGGGTGGGGGGCTTTTGCAATTTATGCTGCGCAACATTATGGTTGTAAGGTGACGACAACGACGATTTCTGAAGAACAGCACGCCTACGTCAGTGAAAAAATTGCTGAGTTGGGGTTAGAGGGGCAAGTTACGCTATTAAAAGATGACTACAGAGAGCTAAATGGTAAATTCGACAAGCTTGTATCAATTGAAATGATTGAAGCTGTAGGTCATGAATACTTACCAGGCTTTTTTGAAAAATGCAGTAGTTTACTTAAAGCAGATGGCATTATGCTCATACAGGCTATTACGATTGCTTGCCAGCGTTATCAGCATTATTTGAAGAACTCTGATTTTATTCAGCAGTATATTTTCCCGGGTGGGTGTTTACCTTCTGTCACTGAAATGAGCAAACAGATTTGCAATAGCACTGATTTGGTCGTTCATTCTATAAAAGACATCGGCTTACATTACGCCAAAACTTTGTATGATTGGCGAGAGCGTTTTGATAAGGCGTGGCCGTCTTTAGACAAACAAAAGTTTGACCAACGTTTTTACAGACTTTGGGAATTTTACTTGTGTTATTGCGAAGGTGGTTTTAAGCAAAGAGCGACAAGTGCAGTACATCTAGTTGCGAGAAAGCCAAGGTTTGTAAGTGATGATGAAAAAGTATTCTGTCGTTATTAATTTTGTTTTGTTTCAGTTGGCTTGGTTTGCCGTTTTTTTCTTAAAAGAAGAGTCGCTACCCGTCGTGCTTGTTACAGTTGCCTTAATGTTCGCGCTCAGCCCCGCTAAGACTAGAGATGTAAAGTTTGTGTTAGTTGGTTTATCCGTGGGGATGACCATTGAGGTGGTTGCGATAACCGTAGGTGTTATCGATTATGGTCCCGCTGTTATTCCAGTATGGCTTTTATTGTTATGGCTTGCGTTATTGTTTTCATTTAGAGAGTCTCTAAATAAGCTTTTCCATTTGCCATTGAAGTATCGTGCACCCATCGTTTGGTTGTGCACACCTGGCAGTTATTTTGCGGGCTCTAAGGTAGAGATTTTGTCTACTTTAGAGCCACTGTGGATT
This sequence comes from Pseudoalteromonas umbrosa, assembly GCF_030125375.1. GTDB lineage: Bacteria > Pseudomonadota > Gammaproteobacteria > Enterobacterales > Alteromonadaceae > Pseudoalteromonas > Pseudoalteromonas umbrosa. Next base: position 437,469 of record NZ_JASJUU010000003.1, read on the forward strand.
TTCTGGGTTGTATATGGGGCAATATGGTTTGTCGGTTTCGAATGTTTGCGTTGGCTAGATGCCCAATCCCATATCAGACGTAATGGTGAGGTATTGAGCTAAATAGTTCCCTTTTTAGCTAAATACATACGGTACAAGCACAATTTCTTTGATTAATTTCGAATATAGTTGAATTTTGTCTTGCACTCATGGTTAAAATGAATAAACATAGAATTTGCTCCGGCAGAAAATAAAAAATATAGGAATTTTAAAATGAACAAAGCTCAACTAGTTGAAAAGATCGCGAACGACGCTGATATCTCTAAGACGGCAGCTGGCCGTGCATTAGACGCTTTAACTAGTGCTGTAACTGAAGCTCTAAAAGAAGGCGACTCAGTAGCACTAGTTGGTTTTGGTACTTTCTCTGTAAAAGAGCGTGCTGCACGTACTGGTCGTAACCCACAAACTGGTGCTGAGATTCAAATCCCAGCGGCAAATATCCCAAGCTTTAAAGCGGGTAAAGGCTTAAAAGATCAGGTTAACTTATAGTAAACCAATGAATCATTTGGCTTTGAGTTTTACTTGAAGCCAACGCTAAAAAAAGAGCCTAACGGCTCTTTTTTTAGTTTAAATACCGCTCATATTTGGCGTATAAATTTAATAGAAACTCTAATCAAAACTTGCGTCGTTATAACGGGCACTATGACCCGCGCTAAAACGAAACAGTATGTCCTCAGCTCTTAAGCGCTTTGTCGCCTCTGCCAATACCAACTGCACCAGATCTGACAAGTTCGATTAAGTCGCTTTCGTGGCGTAACATATCTAAAAAGCTCTCTATTTTATCCGTACTGCTGGCTAGCTGAAGCGTATAGCTTTGCTTTCCCATATCTACAATGGTGGCACCGAAAACGTCACTAACACGTGTTACAGCGGCTCTCATTGCTTCGTTCCTAGTGAATACCTTAACCATTAAAAGCTCGCGCTCGATGTGATTGATTTCGGTTAAGTCGAACACTTTCAGAACATCAACCAGTTTATTAACTTGTTTTGTGATCTGTTCGACTACTCTATCATCTCCATGTGTTGTGATAGTGATTCGAGAGAGTGTTTTGTCATCAGTTGTGCCAACGGTCAAGCTATCTATGTTATATGCTCTTTGAGAGAAAAGGCCAACTATTCTCGATAGGGCGCCTGGCTCGTTTTCTAATAAGATTGCTAATATACGTCGCATTATACTTTCACCCCTTTTTTCAACCACATTTCATCAACTGCACCATGTTTAATCTGCATTGGATATACATGTTCACTCTCATCTACACGAATGTCTAAAAACACCAAGCGATCTTCAATCGAAAATGCTTTTTCTAATGCATCATCAAGCTCATCTGGATGATCAACGCGGATCCCAATATGTCCATAGCTTTGGGCTAAAGCCACAAAATCCGGTAAGGATTCCATATAAGAACTAGAGTGGCGCCCATCGTAAAGCATGTCTTGCCATTGTCTTACCATGCCTAAAGAGCGGTTATTGAGCGAGACAACTTTTACGTTTAAACCGTATTGCAAGCAAGTTGATAACTCTTGGATGTTCATTTGAATAGAGCCGTCACCCGTGACGCATACTACTTCATCTTGTGGAAAAGCGACTTTGACACCCATTGCAGCAGGTAGCCCAAAGCCCATGGTGCCGAGACCGCCAGAATTGATCCACTGACGAGGGTTTTTAAACGGGTAATATTGCGCCGCGAACATTTGGTGCTGGCCAACATCTGAAGTGATGTATGCATTGCCATTTGTGATCGCATGTAGTTTTTGGATAACGGTTTGTGGCTTAATTTTATCTTTCTCGGTTTCAAAGTCTAAGCACTTCATTTCACGCCATAATGTAATATCTTGCCACCAAGTTTCTTGAGCGCTCCGATCTATAGCTATGTTACTTTGATCTATGCCTTCTAAAAGCTGACTTAATACGGTGTCCAAACAACCTACGACCGGTATATGAGCCTGAATAGTTTTAGATATAGATGTCGGATCAACGTCAACGTGGACTATTTTTGCATTGGGACAAAACTTTTCAACGTTATTTGTTACTCGGTCATCAAATCTTGCCCCTAGAGCTAATATGGTGTCCGCATTGGCCATTGCTTTGTTGGCTTCTAAAGAGCCATGCATGCCTAACATACCGATGAAGTTTGGATGGTTCCCACTTACTCCCCCTAACCCCATAAGTGTATTTGTAATAGGCGCGTTAAGCTTTTCCACAAGCTCAGTAAGCTTGCCCGACGTATTTGACAAGATGATCCCACCACCAGAATAAATAACCAGTTTTTTGGCTTGTAAAATTGCTTCAACGGCTTTCTTTATTTGCTTCGTATGGCCTTTTTTACTCGGATTATAAGTTCTCATATCTAGCTGTTGAGGCATTACATAGTTGAATTTAATTTGAGGATTTAATACGTCTTTTGGCAGTTCAACGACTACAGGCCCAGGTCGCCCGCTACTGGCTAAATAAAATGCTTTAGATAAGATCGCGGGAATGTCCTCTGCATTTCGACAGTTAAAGCTGTGTTTTACAATTGGTCTAGAGCAGCCAACTATATCTGTTTCTTGAAATGCATCATCACCAATTAGACTGGAGGGAACTTGGCCTGATAATACAACCATAGGGATGGAGTCCATGTAAGCTGTTGCAATACCTGTTATGCAGTTTGTTGCACCTGGCCCTGAAGTTGCTAAAACTACGCCTGTTTTTCCGGTAGCGCGTGAGTACCCATCAGCCATATGTGTAGCAGCCTGTTCGTGGCGTACCAGAATATGTTCAACATCGCTTTGCTCGAATAATGCATCATATAAGTCCAACACAGACCCACCTGGATAGCCAAATATGAACTCTACCTCTAAATCTTTAAGCGCCTTTACAACTAACTCGGAGCCATTAAATTGCTCATTCATTACCTCATTCCTCAGCCAAGCCAAATCTTGGCATAAAAAAACCCCGCATTTTGCGGGGTCGATGAAAGCGTATACTCACACAGGCCCCTATGGACTTAACACTAAGACCACCACGAGAACCATTTGTACAAGCTTAATTAAAGTCATTTCAAATCTACTAAATTATTTAAACACTGTTTATTTAAAGGGCAATCGATGTTTCTGTCAAGGGTGTGTGGCTTTTGTTTGCATAATATAACCCTTTTTCGTGTTGATAAATTTGAAAGGTAGTATTTCAGTTTATAAAATCCAGTAAATAAGCATAATTTATTGAGTTTCTAGTTTTTAAAACGCAATGATTAAATATGCATTTATGTTGTGAAATAGGTTGTTTTTCAGCGAGTTAGAATTAAGAGCAAATTGTATTAATTGGAATAGGGGGGATAGTAAGAAGTTTAGGTGGGTGTATGTCTAGAAGATAGCGCAAAACGCGCTATCTTATTCAGAAGCGTTGTTATAGACGCTCAATTACAGCTTTTGTAAAGTCTGTTGTGCCGTGGTTACCACCAAGGTCACGAGTTGTGCGATCTCCTGATTTGATCACATCTGCAACAGCGCTGCGAATACGCTCAGCTGTTTCACCCATATCCAAGTACTCTAACATCTGAATAGACGCTAGGATAACAGACGTTGGGTTTGCAAGGTTTTTACCCGCGATGTCAGGAGCACTTCCGTGTACTGCTTCGAAGATTGCCGCATTTTCACCAATGTTTGCGCCCGGAGCCATACCTAAGCCACCAACTAGACCTGCACATAGATCAGAGATGATGTCACCAAATAGGTTAGTTGTAACTACAACGTCAAATTCATCTGGGTTCATAACCAGTTTCATACAAGTTGCATCAACGATCATTTCTGCAGACTCGATGTCAGGGAAACGCTCACCCACTTCACGTGCAACTTTAAGGAATAGGCCTGAAGTTGACTTTAAGATGTTTGCTTTATGAACAGCAGTTACCTTCTTACGACCCTCGCGCTGCGCTAGCTCGTATGCGAAAGTAACAATCTTTTCTGCACCTTCACGTGTAATTTTAGACATTGCTTCAGCTTCTGTACCATCCTCTGATGTTACTTGGCCTAAGCCTGAGTACATACCTTGTGTGTTTTCACGTACTGTAATGATGTCAATGTTGTCATAACGCGCTTGTGTGCCTTCGAAAGACTTAACTGGGCGTACGTTTGCGTAAAGGCCAAACTGCTTACGTAAAGTTACATTGATAGATGTGAAACCTTCACCTACTGGCGTTGTTAAAGGACCTTTTAATGTAAGCTTGTTGCGCTCAATTGCTTCTAGGGTTTCAGGTGGAAGAAGTTCACCCGTTTTCTCTAGCGCTGCAAGACCCGCGTCAACATATTCGTATTCGAAGTCACAGCCTGCTGCGTTTAAAATTTCAATTGCTGAGTCGATGATGCTTGGACCGATACCATCACCACGAATAACGGTAACTGTTTGCTTAGCCATTTAGTTTTCCTTTATCAAAATAAATTGTACACACATAAAAGAAGGACTTGTTTATTGTAGTCAATCAAATAAAAAGTGTGTGTTCGCTTGAAAAATTAAGCGCGTTTTATAGCAATTTATTCATAGATATTCCAGCAAGGAATGATAAAAAGGCATAAATCATAGTTATGTCTGTTATATTCTATATTTATAGAATAAATATTATTCAATCACACTGTATAAAGATAGCTCGAGTATTGCGTCGTTCAGCTGTGCCTCATCGCGCCAACCAAACATACTTATTTGATTTTCTAAAACAAGGCGTTGCCAACTAGTGGGCTCAAAATATGCGCTGCTGCATTGCATCGCCAGTACCTTTATAGCGACAAATGTCTTCGCTTCTTCACTTAATGCATTATGCTTTTCCTTTTCAGACTGTATAAATGCGTTATGGGGGGCGCTGCTATCAAAATGATGAGTAAAATATTCGTCCAATTTGGCGGAGTTGAATTCTAAGAAGCCAAATAATCTTGCCAGAGAATATGGTGTGCTATCGTCAATTTGCTCACTAACACAAGTAAAGCGTTTAATGTCTATATCATGGTGTTTGAGCATAAAGGCAATAACAGCACTGATTGGAGAAAGAACACTTTCATAGTCTTGTCCATAGGCTTGTTTTGTTAATGTCGCGAGGATCAGAGCGAGTTGTTGATACTTATGCCAAATATCCAAAGCAAAAGGGTGTTTCAATTGAGAAATAACCTGCTCTATGAGCACTCGTTGGCATAGTAAGCTGGCAGTGTCGAGCCCAACCATCGTTAAGCAGTGTCGTGTGTTTGCGCCTTTTTGTGATTCGCGATTATATTGTTTGGCTGCTTGCTGCAGCGCTTGTTCAATATATGGAAAAGGCGCAATGGTTTTTTCTATCGCTCTAAAGCTACCAAAACTGTTTTTACCGAGCTTGTCTATTACTGAATACGTAGATTCAAATGCATCATTATCAGCTTCTAGTATTTGTGGCTCTATGTGACTCCACACTTTAAATAGCAAGTGCTTATCTGCAGTTTTAAAAGGTCTGTATTCAAGTCTTAGAGGGTGTTGTGTTTTAACTAGTCGGTCTATTTTTTTATCTTTAAAGGTGCAAATTATTTGATTTTTGCCATTAACTTGCAATAAAAGCGCTGTTTGCCCGCGATACTGAGTTGTGCAGCCAACGGGAAAGTGATTAAACTGAGTTGCGAGCTTATTTAATGTATCGCGAGTGAATTCATCTTTGCTTGCCAAATACAGCTTTTTTACTGCTTGAGCTAAGACGTTAGGTGTGGCTTTTTTTATCAGTGACGTTGCAATAATTTGCGCTATGGCGACAATTAAGGTGATGTTGTCATATAAAGGTGTATTACGTTTGCTCTTTAATGTTTCACAGTACGGGTGCAACCTAGGCATTATTCTTGCGGCTTGCTTATTGATTGAACCGCCATGCTCCAGCACTTTTACAGCAAGTTGATACCTGACTTTCCATATCTTCTTACCTTGTTCAGTTAATGGTTGATCACTAAGTAGCTTATCACTTTCATTCTTGACACATAGGAAACTGGCCAAGCAGGCAACAAGGAGCTCTTGGCGGATTTTATGGGAGTAACCATGGCCTTGCGCAATCATACAAACAAGTATGCACTTTTTCACGACAAGGTTAGTAGTTGGAGATAATTGCTTAAAGTGTAACGATAGGTAGCTATGGAGTGCATTTGGGCTGTGCTGGTATGTTTCGGTATATAGCTGTGCTAACTCAGCAAGGGTTGGGAAAATACTTGGCCATTTTTGCTTGTTATAGTATAGCCTCAGTATTTGCTCAGTTTTATTTACCAGTTCAAACAGTTGTTTAGTTACGTCTTTATTATTCGTCATTGGTGAGCGCTTTCTCGTAAGCTACTATGGCACCTGCACCCCACAAAATAAGTTGACCATTTTTAAACAGCAAACCGGTGCACTCATCTTGTGTGGTAATGCCATCAGGCTTCATTAGTTGTGTTCTGTAATACACAATTTGAAATACGGTATCGTCATCAGATTTTACATAAGTAAGGTCTGGGCTTCCTAAATTATCTAACACGGCCTCTAGATTCATTTTTGTATCAGGCCTTAGCTTACTGATAAACCTTTTATTGAATGCTTCTCTATCTTTCCAGAGCATGGCCCTTGGATCATCTTTATAAAAGTTGATAACAAGATAGACAATACCCGCGTAAACGGCGAGTCCAAGAAATATATATTGTAGAACTTTTTTTATCATTTAAGTCACCTGAATACAGCACGCTAAGGTTATCTGAAGCATGTATCTATAACAAGTAATTTGAGTTTAACGCAATAACTACAGCCTAAGTTCTTTTAAAGTAAAGCCAACTTCAATATCAGTCCTGAGTGCCACAAGTGATTTGCTTAAAATAAAGTTATCGATATCAGATTCGATTTTCTTTCTCGCAGTTGCATTAAGGCTCTGGCTTTCAAGTGCGCTCTCAACAGAACCAAATTCACTTAACACATCGATCGCTGTCTTTTTGCCAACTCCTTTTACGCCGGGAATATCATTGGTCTTATCGCCCATTAGGCCCCAAAAATCATGCAGTTTATTTTTATCTATGGAAAACTTTTTCTCTACATCATCTGCATGTATGTTTTGCTGCTTAAAATAGTCATAAATACTAATATGTTCACTGATTAAAGGTAAAAAACCTTTATCTGTCGACACTATAGTAGAGCTAACGCCGTGGCTGGCTGCTTTAAAAGCCAAAGTAGCAAGAATATCATCCGCTTCATCCTGCAAAGGAAAATATGCTTTGACATTGTGCTCAGTAAAACCTGTTGCAACTATTTCTAAATTGGTTTTTAGTGCGCTAGGCATGGGCTTTCTAGTTGCTTTGTATTGTGGATAAAGGTGATATCGCCAGCTTCTGTCGCCATCAAATACGGCAATAGCGTGGCTTGCTTGAGATGTTTTTAGTAATTTTCGGGTCGCATTTTTTACCCTTTGGGTGCAGCTTTTAATGATTTGCTCATCTGTCAGCCCAGCTTGTTCGCAATCAACAGCATAAATACGACGAATAAGGTTAAGTGCGTCAATCAGAAGTAAGTGAGCCATAAATATAATTTAATTAACAATAGGTTGCTTGTGTGGGGATTATAACAGAGGGGCAATGAGAGTTCATCGCCCCATATTGGTTTTGTTCAATGAGCTTAGAGGTATGCTTTACCTAAGCCTGAATTTTATAGCAGGGCTCGTATTTGCTGCCCGGCAATTTCATTCGTCCTTGGCTAACAAAAGCTTGTAGCAGCTTATCCATATCTGTCATAAGTGATTTGTCACCTGACAGAATATAAGGGCCATATTGTTTAATCGCTTTTACACCGTTGTCTTTAACATTTCCAGCAACGATCCCTGAAAAAGCGCGTCTTAGATTTGCTGCAAGTATTTCTTTGGGCTGATTTAGGTGTAAGTTGAGTGAGGCCATGTTCTCATGCGTTGGTTCGAAAGGCATTTGAAAGGGTTCTTCAATTTTAAGTGTCCAGTTAAAATAGTAAGCATCACCTTCCGACTTTCTGTATTCTCTTACATTGGGCATTTCAGATTTAATGTATTTTGCTACACGTTCAGGGTCATCAATGATGATTTCAAATTTATCGAGTGCTTCTTTACCCAAAGTTTTTTCAACAAATTTTGCTATTTCGTCAAAATAGGCCGCGCTAGAGGAGGGGCCCGTTAAGATCACTGGCAAAACTTGCTTTTTATTTTCAGGGTGGAGCAAGATCCCAAGTAAATAAAGCAGTTCTTCTGATGTACCCGCGCCACCTGGGAAAATAATAATGGCATGTGCAGCTCTAACAAACGCTTCCAGTCGTTTTTCAATATCTGGTAAAATGACCAGTTCATTGACGATTGGGTTTGGCGGTTCTGCTGCGATGATGCTGGGTTCTGTAAGGCCCAAATAACGGTTGTTGGTGATACGTTGTTTAGCATGGCCAATTGTAGCGCCTTTCATTGGCCCCTTCATCGCGCCTGGCCCGCAACCTGTACAGATGTTTAACCCTCTCAGGCCGAGTTGGTAGCCTACTTCTTTAGTGTATTTATATTCTTGCTCGTTAATCGAGTGACCACCCCAGCATACCACCATATTAGGATCTGTATTGACCTCTAAGGCATCAGCATTTCGTAACATGTCAAATACCATGTGGGTAATTTCTTTGGGGTCAATCAGGCTATCTTGGTGTCGTTGACAAATGAATAAAATGTCGCGAATAACAGAGAATATGTGTTCGTGGATCCCGTTGATAATTTTGCCATCAACAAAAGCAGACTCAGGCGGGTTTGTTAGCTCGATTTTTATACCGCGCTCGCGCGCAACCAATTTGACGTTAAAATCCTCAAACTTGCGGTATATTTCATAGCTTGAGTCTGTATGACTTCCTACGTTGAGAACAGCTAAAACGCAGTTTCTAAATAATTGATACCTTTCAAAAGTGGATGACTGTTGTAACAAGTCGACTTCTAGTTGCGATAATAAATTAAGAACTCCAGTGGGGTTTAGCTGTACATGCATAGGCATTCTCCATGTTATTCTCTAATGCAAAGTTTATCTCTACCTGAGTTTTTAGCGTCATACAAGGCGTTATCCGCACGGTCAAATGCCGATAGCGTTGTATCGCCTTTTTTAAGCTGTGTTGCGCCAAGCGAAATTGTGATCTGAACTTCCTTTTCTTTAAATTTAAAAGGAATAGCTTTCACCGTGTTACGTATTTTTTCCAGTGGGCTTTGAGCCGAGCTTAACGGCATGCCCGGCATTAATAAAACAAACTCTTCGCCGCCATAACGGGCAATAAAGTCAGCTTTTCTAATAGACTTTTTAAGTGCTCTTGCAATTACTTGTAAGGTTTTATCACCGGCGCTATGACCATATTTGTCATTAATTGACTTGAAATGGTCTACATCTATGACGACGAGTGTCACGTCACTATTGTGAACTTCGAACAAGTGAAATTCTTGATTATATCTATCATCAAATGCGGCACGATTAGGCAACTTAGTAAGCCCATCGAGCAAACTTTTAAACTTCTGTTCGTTAAGACGCTTTTTATAATTAGTGACCTTGGTTTCAAGTAAGTTTATGCGATCATTAATCTTATCAAAGCTTTGCAATAGTACTTCTTTATCACGGCGCTCGATACTTTCTCGCTCAATCAAATCTTTACTCAGTTCTTTAAGCTCATTATCAACAAGTTGTTTTAGCTCTGTGATTGATGTTGCTTGCTGTGTTTGAGTATTTAACGTGGCGATTTTCTCTTCGATACGTTTATTTAAAGCAGAGACTTCTTGGTTTACTGACTTCGATTGACTTGTTGTTTCAACAATAGATTTGTGGAGCTCTTCAAGAGTTTGATTTAACGAAACTAAAAAGCCTTGTGCAGATTGTCGCTCGCGTGCAATAGACTTGGCAAATATGCGGATAATATTGACCGCGTTATCTAGCAAAGAGTCCACGGTATCATCGGATGAGAGGCTTTGCTTTATTTGTTTTATTTGCTCGGAGACATCTTCTTCGAACACTAACTCATTGGTCAAAGATAGAAGCTCTATGGCGAGTTCTGGATTACTTTGTGAAGCGTTAAATTCTGGGGCTGCCTTTGCTTGAAGGGTTTGCATATAAAATTGCAAAATCTTTTCAAGCAATGGAATAAACTCTGCGACAGATTTAACATCGCTAAGCTCGTGATCGAGTACATGACGAAGTCTGCGGCGGGTGTCATCAGGCAGACCTTTAAGTTTTTGTAATTGTTTACCTGCGGACTGAATGTGTGTTGTGAGCGCGCGCTCATTGGTTTCGTAAACAGCTTCTTGTTGTTTTAGTTGTGTTATTGCTGTTTCAATGAGTGGAGTGATCTGCTCAATTTCCATGCCCTTGTTCAAGGCACTTCTAAACTTGGCGAGCTGATTATCTAGTGCGACATCTTGGCCTCTACAACTGAAAGATAAGCGCGTCGCAAAGTCCGATAACATCGAAACCTGCGTCTTTTTCGCTTCTTCAAGCGCTTTTCTAGCAGAGATGGCCTGAGAAAGTTTCTTTTCCAATAGTACAGTTTTATCAGTCACAAAAATCCAACGTCTTTATTTACTATATCAATTGCAAGTTTACATCAAATAACTGAAAAATGTGGGAGAATTTGAGGTTCAACTTGGTTTTTTATCTTGTCGATTCAACGAATTTATTAACTCTAGTATAAAGAATTTTGCTAATTTTAAGAAAACTATTTATTTTTTTATCGCTTATGACAAGAAATTTATTCTTTACAACTTTGGCTTTAGCCAGTCATTTATCCTATGCAAATGTAAATTACACATTATCAATTACAGAGCCAGAGCATCACCTTGGGCAAGTAGAGGTAAGTTTTCCCAAAACAGCGCAATCTTATATCGACGTTCAATTACCTGACTGGCGAACTGGGCGGTATGAAATATTGAATATGGCCAATGGTATTCGTTTTTTTTCTGCCAACAACCTGTCAGGAAAGGCATTAAACTGGCATAAAATCGATAAAAATACTTGGCGTATACATCTTGATAAGCCAACTGAAGTGATCGTTTCTTATCAAGTATATGCAAATGAATTAGGGCTCAGGTCTCGGCACATAGACGACACGCATGCTTTTATTGACGCATCGGGTTTTTTTATGTTTAGCGATTCGTTTAGACAAGAGCCTGTAAAAGTAAATCTAGAAGTTCCTAGCGAGTGGCGCTCAGTATCTGGAATGGATTTTGCCGATTCTAAACATAGCTTCAAAGCGAGTAATTATGATGTCTTACTCGACTCGCCAATTGAAACAGGGATAAATCAACTTTATAAATATACGGTTGATGGCCGAGACTATGAACTGGTCATTTGGGGAGAAGGGAATTACGACGTAGAACTAATGATTAGGGACTTAAAAAAGCTCGTTAAAACAGGCAGCTTGATTTGGCATGATTATCCTTATGAAAGATATGTTTTTATGGTGCATGCAACTAGCGGTGCAAGAGGGGCTACAGAGCATTTAAATTCTACGATCATTCAGCGTCACAGAGATAAATTCGCGTCTAGGGATGATTATATCGGCTTCATTTCTACAGCCGCTCATGAGTTTATCCACATTTGGAATGTAAAAAATTATCGGCCTGATGGATTGGTACCTTACGACTATGTAGATATTAACTATAGTGATTTATTGTGGTTAGTTGAAGGCTCAACCAGTTATTTAGAGAACTACTTACTACTCAGTGCAGGCATCACAACCAATCAAGAATTTTATAAATCACTCACAAGCACCCTTAATCGGCACCTGAAAACACCTGGGCGAGAGGTGCAGTCAGTGGCACACACCAGTTATGACAAATGGATCAATCAATCTGGCGATCATGGCAAAAATTTTAGTACAAATATTTATCTTGAAGGGGCGTTGGTTTCTATGGCGCTCGATATTGATTTAATTGATAGAAGTGATGGAAAAGTGAGCTATAGAGATGTTCATAGTGAGCTTTATAAGCAACATAAGCTACCTAATTCATATAATAGTGATGATGTTAAACAGATCTTAAATCAGGTGAGTGGGCATGATTATAAAGAGTGGTGGGCTACGTATATAGATAGTCCTGCGCTCATCGATTTTGATGCTTTGTTCGCAAAAGTGGGGTTAGAACATGTTTATCCTAATGATACGGTTATCGTCGCGAGCATAGATGGCGCTGCTAGAAGTGTTGGTCAACTGTTAGAGTTGACACATGTAGCTCGTGGAGGAAGTGCGTGGCAGGCTGGTTTGACGGCTGGTGATAAAATAGTTGCATTTAATAAGCATCATGTTCGTAAAGACTTGCCGAATACACTTGCCTTGTTTGAACCTAGGAAAACAGTTGAAGTTGATTTTATTCGCCGCGATAAGTTAATGACTACAAAGCTCAAGCTAGGTGAACAGGGGAGTAGGAGTAAAGTTGTGAGGGCCGTATATTCTCCAACACCGAGACAGGCTAAACTTTACAAAGCTTGGTTAGGCGTGACCCACCCCAATGCTAGATAAAAAAATAGGGGAACAAATTTGTTCCCCTTTATGCTGTTCGCTCTATGTTTTACATGATACGAGAGAAAAAGCGTGAGCCTTTTGATCCTGAACGGTTTCTTCTCATTGAAGAGCGTATTTGTGCACGTGTACTTGCTAACCAGCTTTCACGGTTCACTTTTGCGTGGTCGCCTCGTCTGGCTTCTTCCGTTGCTCTAAAGCCACAGAACTCACGGTATGCTTTAAGGTCTAAAGATAAATCTTGAAGAACGAGCTCAATCATAATTGCGTCATCGATGTAACCTAGTACAGGTACATTGTCTGGTACGATATCTTCTGGTTCGCCAAAGTAGGCTAAAGATAGCATGATTTCTTTCTTTTCATCTTCAGGCATTTGCCATTCTTCATCTTGAACTGCGTCTATAAGAGCTGATAAAGACATCATTCTTGTTCTAACGAACTCAGGTACGTTAGTGCCTTCCATTTGTTCAACAAGTTCGCGGGCTTTGGTGATAATCTCTTCTTCACTGAGGTGAGTACTGCGTTCGATTGCTGATTGCATCATTGAACGAAAATGCTCTAAGTCGATATCTGTGAGTTCAAAATTTACTTGGATGGACATTATTTCTCCCTTACGCACTTTAAAATTATTTTTATATCCGTCAGGTATTACAAGGTATGTAATTACCTACTTTAGTAACGACACTATGCCATTAATTCATCACTAATTTAAGCTCAAATTAACAATAATTGAAAAAAAGTCAAAAGATGGTTGAGTAGTGTTCAACTATATAAATATCTTAGTAAATAAAAAGCATTTTGGGAGAAAAAAGTCCTGTTTTTTAATTTTGAATTAGGTTAAATGTAAAATTTAATAGTCAGTTCTTGGTGTAGGAGCGTACTTTCCACATTGAATTGAACCATTACTCAAGGGAGAGAAAGAATTGTTAAGCATTGAATTAAGGATAGAAAAATGAAAATTAGCATATTATGTTTATTCATTGGTTTACTGCCTCCTCCCGTGTGTAGAAGGTAGAGTGCTTGGCGCAGAGAGCCTTTCAATTGCCACAGTGGATTAAAGTTTTCGACTACATATATTAGACTCTGCGGGTAGGTAGTATATTGGGTCTAGGGAATTCTGTTGGAAAATTGTAGTTACTTCGCAACCCTTAAGTAATCCAACTGATGGCCCTGCTAGATTAACAGCTGGCAACACAGGGGAAATTAGAATTTTAAGGGGCGTTCAGACACATTGGGGGCTGCCAAATTAACTTGTTCGTCGAATTTATGCTTAATTGCGGTGCAAGCCATACTGTATTGGGCTGCTGGTGGTAGCTTGTCGTGGCGATATGTAAATCAAGGGCAACCTCTTTAAATGAGGAGGTTCTTCCTCCTCAGCATTGGGGAATTATTTAAATAAAATTATCTATATATTTGGCGCTTCTATTTAGCACAATTTAGTATCAGTACATAGCCCTGTTGTCCAACACCAGGAGCGACTAGTCGTTACACCACCAGCAATAAACGGCGTCATTTTTTTATCTACTAATTGCTTATCATCCGACAAATTTTTTAGTTTTCTTTTATTTAGTTTTAACATGATTATTTCCTTTCCTAATTTAATAAATAAAAAATACACTTAAATGGATGCACATATTAAGCTTGTAGTGCAGTTAGCGTGTGCTAAAGCGAAAGCAGATAAGTCACGCAGTGCAACATTTACCGCATCAGTGTAAATTTTAAGTTAGCATGCTTGTTTGATTAATCAATATTCTGCTTATTCCAAATTTTAATTATTTTGTGGATAAATTAATCTTTTGCTTGTTCAGCAATACTGAAGCGTTATTCTATGGAGCTATTTTGCTATACGGGAAGTTATGCCTGTAAGGCACTAGCATTAAGGAGAGTAGTAGAGTCTGTTAGTCACTCATTGTTATTGACTCTTTCAATATAGAAAGAGTCAATGAAAAGCTTTGATGTAAAAGATTTACGACAGCTTGTTTAATGCTCGAGAAAGGTACTGACCTGATTGAACATCTGCTTTTACGCGCTGAACATTTTGTTTCATCTGTTCTATTTGTTCAGGAGTGAGCTCTGCAAGGCGTTGCTTAATATCACGTAAAGAGCTTATGCTAAAACCAATGCCTTCCTTTTCAACAAAGTCAGCCATTGCAGCTTTGTCCCAAATGATGATTGGCATATCACATAATAAGTATAACGAGAGTTTATGCGGATTGTTGTACATTAAATATTTACCTGTAACACCATCGCATGAATCTAACGTGTTGCCATACCAAACAAGGCCAAAATCGCCATCAATATGGTCGATAACTTCATTGGAAGGGAAGCACCCCTTGTAGTCCAGCACGGTATCGTTGATGTTTTTGATTTTTTTCTCATCATAGCCAACACCGTATAAATCGAATTTGAAATTACCGCGATCTAGGCCGTCGAGTTCGTATATAAACGGCCCCATATTACCAGCAAACACAATGCGTATTGCATTGTAGTCAGTCTCAGTTCTTTTGGCGTCTGGGTTATCAGTGTGCAAATAGTCAAATGCTTCGATATTCGCTATTTCAGCATTAAAGTTTTGCTCTGTAAACCAAGCAGCCATTTTATCATTGTGTACAATCAGCTGATCTGATTGTTTTAGTAAATTGACTTCTTTGTCTGAGTGTCCGTATTTACCTTTTAAACTTTTAAGGTCGTGGACTAAGGTAATAACTTTACTCTTTTTAAGCTTTGCGCCCCACAAGCAATATCCGTAAAACTTATTGAATGGATACTGTAAGCAGACGGTACTGCCAGACTTTAACCTTAAGATAGCCCAAGTCACACCTAAAGCACTAATTAATGTGCCTAGTATAGAATTGGCTATCCAAGTTTGCTTAAATCCAATATTCTTCCAGCCGTTATTCTCCAAGATGGTCTCACAGTCCATTTTGGCTTTGCCTGCTGCATCAAACTTAGAGCGGTAGTTTCGAGCTATGTATACCTTCTTAGTCATAATTTATACAAGCTCCTGAGCAGTAAGTGCTAATGCCGCTTCAATTGTGTCATCCATGTCATAGTATTTGTAATTTGCTAGTCTGCCACCAAAGATAAACTTATTAACGTAAGGCTCGGTTTTAGCCAGTTCTTGATAGCGGGCTAAAAGCGCATTATTTGTTTCATCATTGATTGGGTAGTAAGGTTCGTTATCTTTACTAAATTCATGCGGGTATTCTTTAGTTACTACCGTTTTTTCTTGTGTGCCAAATTCAAAATGCTTATGTTCAAGAATACGGGTATAAGGTACATCACGCTCAGTGTAGTTAACTACTGCATTGCCTTGATAGTTTTCTTGATCTAACACTTCAGTTTCAAAGTGTAGACTTCGATATTCTAACTGACCGAATTGACAATCAAAAAATTCATCGATCTTACCTGTGTAGAGTACTTTGTCAGCTAGTTCATTGTACTGCTGAGCGTTTTCAAAATAGTTTACGCCAGTTCTTACTTCGACACCTTCAAGCAGTGCATCAGTGAGCGCATTGTAGCCTCCGATTGGGATGCCCTGGTATAAGTCATTAAAATAGTTATTATCGAAAGTAAATCTAAAAGGTAACCGCTTAATAATGAACGAAGGGATCTGAGTGGCTGGTCGCCCCCATTGCTTTTCAGTATAGCCTTTAATCAATTTTTCATATAAGTCTTTACCGCCTAAGAATAAAGCCTGTTCCTCAAGATTTTGTGGGTCTAAGTCTGCATAAGGCGCGCGCTCTTCAGCAATTTTATCTTTTGCTTCTTGTGGTGTTGTGACGCCCCACAATTGATAGAAAGTATTCATGTTAAAAGGCAAGTTATATAGCTTATCTTCATAACGTGCGACAGGGGAGTTCACATAGTGATTAAATGAAACAAAGCGATTTACGTAAGCCCAAACCTCTTCATTACTGGTGTGAAAAATATGCGCGCCGTATTTATGTACGTTGACACCTTCTACATTCTCGCAATAAATATTGCCACCAGTATGATTGCGCTTGTCAATCACCAATACTTTTTTTCCTTGATCCGTAGCTTCTCGGGCAAACACTGCACCAAACAAACCAGCACCGACTATAAGATAGTCGTATTGAGTGTCTTTCATTCGAATTAGCCTCGCTTTATTTATTTCGAAGATAGCAAAATCGGATGATACCATAATCGAGAGTCATTAAACGTTATTAGTTGTAAATTATTAGTTTGAAAGATGGCTGTCGAGCAATAAGCAAACTGTATTCATATCTTCATGATTTAATACGGTTAAGTATAGATTTTTATATGCTTTGTATTGGCGCATTTTTGCCCTTTTATACTTTTAGGTGCAGTGTTAAAAGATCAATATTGAAAAGCGGGTGAGTTGTTGGAACTATGTCTATGAGTGCGGTATTGGTTTTTGGCTGTAAGTATTCTTTATTATTTTGCAAAATTTAATATGTTTGAGTTAGCGGGCGTTTTTGCGAGCGCCTGCTAACTGGTGGGCATATTTTTGGCCGTTTGAGCATTCAATGATGACTGTCTTTAATCATAATGATTTACCAACAGATTATTTGACAATTTCTAAGCTAACTGCCCAAGGCTTTTGCTTATCTAAAGTAGTACCAAAATTGACTGCGACTTTTGTCTCTGATAGTTCACTGGTAAATGTCGAACGGCTACTTTCTTTACCAAAGTGCTGCTTCTCTTCCCAGTCTGGACTTAAGCAAGTTTTAAGTTTTTCGTTCACTTGTTCGAATCTAACTAACGCTTGTGTTTTACCTGCAAACGCTTTATTGCATTCGTAGGCTGTATTACCGCTTGTATACAAGTTAATTTGGCAACTATCTTCAATTAAATGCGCTTTAGGTCGCCAGCTCTTCATTAATTTGCCGTTTATTTCGCTGCCTTTCAATATAGAAAAGCCATCTCCAGCACCTGTGATAAGTGCATTGACTTTTTCACAGTCAGTCATGTTTTCAACTTTTTTTTCTACGTCATTTGGCAATGTATTACAGCCAACTAACGTGATAAAACCAATAGAGTAAAATAGGTTGCGAAAAACCATGGCAGCTTCCTTTTCAAATTTTCCCTAAGCATACCATGGTCATTTGGGATGAGGTAGGTTATTGATGCCTTTTGGCTAATGTCTCGACAACTTGAGATAAGTTGAGATCAGTTCGTTGTAAAAGTACTAACAGGTGGTAAATTAAATCTGCAGATTCGTTAAGCAATTCTTCTTTATCTTGCTTCATGGCAGCGAGAGCCACTTCTACACCTTCTTCCCCAACTTTTTGACAGCTACGACTTAAATCTTTTGCGAAGAGTGATGCTGTGTAGCTCGACTCAGGGTCGGCGTTTTTGCGCTCTTTGATGACTTTTTCTAAAGTACCTAAAAAGGCAAGATCTGGTTTGGCATCTTCAAAACAGCTTTCAGTACCTAAATGGCAAGTTGGCCCCGCTGGATTTGCAAGAATTAAAATGCTGTCTTTGTCGCAGTCAGTGTGCGCTTCAACAAGTTTAAGCACATTATTTGATGACTCGCCTTTAGTCCACAGTCGAGATTTAGAGCGTGAGTAAAAAGTGACAAGCTTTTTCTCAAAAGTCACTTGTAGCGCTTCCAAGTTCATGAAGCCTTGCATCAAGATCACGCCAGTTGCGTAATCTTGTACTATGGCTGGAATTAACTCTGATTTACCAAAGTCAACTTCGCTGATGTTGTCCGGCGTTAATTTCATAATCTTGTCGCTACCTTATTATCTTTTAAATATTGTTTTAGCTTTGGTATTTCAATCACTTGTTTGTGGAAAACACTGGCAGCCAACGCACCATCCACATTAGCTTGTTTAAATACATCCACAAAATCTTGCTCTTTACCTGCACCACCTGATGCAATAAGCGGGATGTCACAAAGCGCTCTCATTTCCCTTAGTTGAGACAAATCATAGCCTTTGCGAACACCATCTTGATTCATACAATTTAGTACGATTTCACCAGCACCTAAATCTTGCACTCGCTGGATCCATTCCTGTGTTTTATAGCGTGTTTGGCTGGCAGCGTTCGGGTCGCCGGTTAGCTGATACACTAAATACTCACCACTTTTATCATCATAAAAACTATCAACGCCGACAACCACGCATTGCTTGCCGAACTCATCATGTAGTTCTTTGATAAGTTCAGGCCTTGCAATAGCAGGACTATTAATTGAAATTTTATCAGCGCCTTGCTCTAACACTTTTGCGGCATCTGCTACTGATTTAATACCACCAGCAACACAAAAAGGAATGTCAATATTTTTGGCGATGTCTCTGACCCAAGTTAAATCAAGTAAGCGTTTTTCTACGCTGGCACTGATCTCATAAAAAACTAGTTCGTCAGCGCCTTGCTCACTGTATAGCTTAGCGAGTTCAATAATATCGCCAACTACCTCGTGCTGCTTAAACTTGACCCCTTTAACGACTTGGCCATTCTTCACATCAAGGCAGGGGATTATGCGTTTCGATAACATGCAATTGCCTCCTCAACACTAAATGCGCCATCTAATAAGGATTTACCTAAGATGATACCTGCGACGCCAATTTCAATTAGCTGTTTGATGTCGTCTAATGAGCTTACACCGCCAGAAGCTTGTACTTTTGCAGCTGGACTGTATTGCACAATTTGCTGATACAGCTCAAACGAAGGGCCGGTCATTGTGCCGTCTTTACTTATATCCGTACACAAGAAGTCGTAAACGCCTAATGCCAGATAAAAGTCGATTAACTCAAATAATGAAACGCTAGAGTCGCTTTGCCAGCCGTGCGTAGCAACTGACCAGCCATTTTCTGTTTTATTTACATCTAATGCAATGACAAAACGTTCCGCACCAAACTCTTGGATCCACTGAGCTAATTGCTCTTTTTGGTCAACGGCTAATGATCCAATAACCACTTGGTTTGTACCTGCTTTAAGCCATTGCTTTATATCTTCATAAGCGCGGATCCCACCACCTACTTGATATGGTGTATCCAGTTTACTTGTCGCTGCTTGAATTTGTTGCCACTGCTTTTTACTTGGATCGCGTGCGCCTTCTAAATCAACAAGGTGTAATTTTATTGCCCCTGCATTTTGGTATTCATGCAAGCGGGTTTGCAAGTCAAACGGGTAAAATTGCGCTGTATCGTACTTGCCCTGATAGAGGCGAACAATTTGGCTATCTAAAACATCTAGTGCTGGAATTATCATGTTCGTTCCTTATTAAACTTGCCATTGCATAAAATTAGTTAAAAGCTGTGCGCCCACTTTGGCGCTTTTTTCTGGGTGAAATTGCATGCCTGCGTAGTTATCTTTAGCGATGATGGCAGAAAATGCTTGTCCGTACTCGCAGCTCGCGAGCGTTGTGTCGTTGAGCTCATGGGCAAAGCTGTGCACAAAATAAACCTGATCGTCATTACTGAGCCCCTGTGTTAATGGATGTGCCTTGGTGACATTGATGTTGTTCCAACCCATGTGTGGACTCGTTAAATCACCGGTTTGCAGTGCTTTAATACTGCCATCGATGATCCCAAGCCCCGTGACATCACCCTCTTCACTGTAATCACAAAGCATTTGCATACCTAAACAAATGCCCATTAGGGGCCTTTGGTAGGCGTTAATGGCTTCTTTCCAACCTTGCTCGTTCAAGCGCTTGATGGCCACATTGGCATGGCCAACACCTGGCAGGACAGCGCGGTCAAACTTAGCTAACTGATTTGGATCAGATAACACTTCAGGTGTCACGCCCAAACGCTCGAAAGCAAAGCGTACAGAGTTGATATTGGCACATCCGGTATTAATTATGGCTATCATAAACACCCCTTTGAGCTAGCAGTAAGTTGAGACGTATCTTTGGCTATGGCCATTCTTAAAGCGCGAGAAAATGCCTTGAATAAGCCTTCAACTTGGTGGTGGCAGTTGCCGTCAGAGACACTTAGTATTAGGCTTACTTGGGCATTATCTGATAGCGACTTAAAAAAGTGTTCGACCATCTGCACATCTAAGTCACCAACATTTTCACGACTAAAGTTGGCGTTGAGTACAAATGATGCACGGCCGGATAAATCTAATTGGCACTCCGCCTTACATTCATCCATCGGCAAGGCAAAGCCGTATCGTGCGATTTGTGATTTAGTGCCAAGTGCTTCTCTTAATACTTGACCAAGTGCGATACCGACATCTTCGACTAAGTGGTGCTCATCTATGTGTAAATCGCCCTTAGCCTTTATTTCAAGACCAATATTGGCGTGGGTACGGATCTGATCAAGCATGTGGTCGAAAAAACCAAGGCCTGTATTAATTTCGCCATTGGCAGTTTGGTCTAGGTTTGCTGCAACGGAGATCTGTGTCTCTTTGGTATTTCTGATCACGCTGGCTTGACGGTTTTGCGTGGTCAGCTCGGTGACGATTTTGTTCCAATCACCATCGTACAAGATGCCTTGAATACAAAGATTTTGCGCAAGTTGGATGTCTGTTTGGCGATCCCCAATCACATAAGAGCGAGCTAGGTCGACTTTACCTGAGCGCATAATAGAAGTAAGAAGACCGGTTTTTGGCTTGCGGCAATCACAGTTGTCTTCGTCAAAGTGCGGACAAATCAGTACTTCGTCAAACTTAATGCCTTGTGATGAGAAGATTTCCATCATTTTATTGTGCGGTGCGGCAAAGTCTTCTTCAGGGAAGCTGTTTGTGCCCAACCCGTCTTGGTTAGATACCATGACAAGACGGTATCCTGCGCTTTGCAAAGCCAGCATGGCTGGGATCACATTAGGCAGAAGCGCTAATTTTTCTAGGCTATCTACCTGCTTGTCTGTGACTGGTTCTTCAATTAATGTGCCATCACGGTCGATGAATAGATATGGCGTACTCATTTTACTTCCTTACTCGCTTTGCTCTAGCCAAAGTTTGACTTGTTCTAATTCTTGCTCGCTGCCGATAGATATTCTGAGCCAGTTGTCTTCACCAAATAGTGTAAACGGGCGCATAATGGTGCCGGCTTTCATTGCTTGTTCGATAAGTGTTTTGTCGCTTAACTGCAGCGTGACAAAATTGCCCTCACCGCAAAGGACCTGAGTGACTTTAGGTGAGTTACTCAGCCATGTTTTTAATTTCGCTTTATTACTATTTAAAATATTGACCTGTCGGCGCATTTGCGTGATTGCATCTACAGACAGTGCCTGTTCTGCTATTTTTGCCACTGCGGTTGATACCGGGTAGGGCGCGATGACTTTGCGTACAGGGTTTAATACTGCATCATTGGCCAACAAGAAACCTGTTCTAAGCCCTGCGAGGGCAAACGCTTTAGAAAGGGTTCTTAGCACCACGACATTATTGAAATCTTGAAGCAAAGACACAGCACTTTGCTCTGGCGCAAACTCAATATACGCTTCATCCACGACGACTAGTGCAGAGTTTTCAAGTGCTTTGGCTAGCGCTGCAACTTTATCTACCGGAGTTAAGCTGCCAGTTGGGTTATTTGGATTACAAATAAATACCAGTTTAGCGTCGCCGATAAGTAAGCTTAGTTCGCTGATTTGCGCTTCTTTTAATTGATCTTGAGACAGCGTATTAATGGCGATGTTTTGCGTATCAGCTGAGACTTTGTACATACCGTAAGTTGGTGTAAAAATGGCGATAGTGTCTTTGGCTGGTTCACAAAAAGTGCGCATTAATAGCTCAATGCCTTCATCGGCACCTCGGGTCATCAACACCTGAGCTGGCGACAATTGTGCATACTCACTATATGCGTTAATTACGGATTCTGGTTGAGGCTCTGGGTAGCGATTTAAATCTTCAATAGAAACCTTAATGCTTTTACTAAATGGACTCTCGTTGGCATTTAACCATGTATTTCCTGTAAGCTTTTCACTCTTTGCTGAGCTATATGCTTTCAAGCTCTCGATATTTTTTGGTAGCAATGAAGTAGCCATTATTGTTTTCCACCATTTAATCTAATTGCAACGGCATTGGCGTGTGCATCAAGTCCTTCGGCTTCTGCTAACGGCAAGATAGCCTTACTTAAATCAGACAAGCCCTGTTTAGTGATTGACTGAACGGTATAGGTTCTAAAAAAGTCCATTAAATTTAAACTGGAATAAGTTTTAGAGTAACCATACGTTGGTAGTACGTGGTTGGTTCCTGATGCATAGTCGCCAGCGGACTCGGGCGTGTAGTCGCCGACAAAGACAGAGCCTGCGTTTTTCACTAAATCAACACGAGACTGCGCATCTCTTAATTGCAGTATTAAGTGCTCTGGACCATATTCAGCAGATAATTCAAAGGCTTTATCGATTGATTCAACTAACACCAGCGCACTGTTGTTCATGGCTTGTTTTGCGATTTCAGCTCGAGATAATTCAGCCAGTTGTCTTGCGATTTCAGCTTCTACTTCAGTGATAAAGGCTTCACTATCACTTAGCAGTAATACTTGAGAGTCAGCGCCGTGCTCAGCTTGTGATAGTAAATCAGCTGCAGCAAAAGCGGGGTTAGCGTTTTCATCTGCGATGACCAGTACTTCTGATGGACCTGCAGGCATGTCGATAGCAAAGCCAGGGACAGACTGGGATAACAGTTGCTTTGCCATGGTGACATACGCATTACCTGGACCGAACACCTTATCCACTTTTGGTACACTCTCAGTGCCCAGTGCCATGGCTGCAATCACACCTGCGCCACCGCTTTCTATGATGATGTTTATACCGCATTTTTTTGCTGCATATAAAATAGCAGGGTGGATTGACTCTTCGCCTTTCACAGGGGTCGCGAGTACCACAGTGTTTGCACCACTTAGCTGTGCGCAGACACCTTGCATTAATACGGAAGAGGGTAAAGGTGCGCTGCCGCCCGGTACGTATATCCCCACAGCATCAATGGCTTGATATTTTAGCTCGCATACAACACCCGGCTGCGTTTCGAGTTGTTTAGGCACTGGTAGTTGCAGCTCGTGAAATGCGCGTACATTGTTGTAAGCTTGATCAATGGCACTTTTTAGCTCATTGCTTAGTTGAAATTCACTTTGTGTGATTTCATCTTCAGGCACTCGTAATCTATCCGATTGACGGTTATCAAACTGCTTGGCCATTTCCAATAAAGCTTGATCGCCTTTTTGACGCACGCTGTCAATGATGTCTTCGACTGCTGCTTGCACTCCCGCACCTGCACTAACGGCAGGGCGAGTGAGTATTGCTTGCTGTGCTTGTTGGTCAAGTTGATCCCAAACTAGCATAAGTTACTCCATCATTTTTTCGATTGGCATGACGAGGATAGAGTTCGCACCAAGTGCTTTTAACTCTTCCATAGTTTCCCAAAATAATGTTTCACTACTTACCATGTGTAGGGCAACATAGTCTTCACTGCCAGCAAGTGATAACAGCGTTGGTTGACCTGTACCTGGTAGCAATTCGCAAACTTCTTCAAGCTTTGCTTTTGGTGCGTGTAGCATGATGTATTTACTTTCTTTGGCTTGGCGCACGCCTTTTAAACGCGGTAGTAACTTGTTGATTAGGGACAGCTTACTGTCGTCATTCAGGTTTGCATTTTGGATTAGGCATGCATTTGATTCTAAAATCGTATCACCTTGCATTAAGCCGTTTGCTTCGAGCGTTGCACCTGTTGAGACTAGGTCGCAAATTGCATCTGCAAGGCCTGCTCGAGGCGCAACTTCAACTGAACCTGTCAGCATAACCACGCTGGCATCGATATTTTCTTTAACAAGATATTGCTTAAGAATTTCAGGGTAGGTGGTGGCAATGCGTTTACCGTTAAACCAATCTTTTGACTGCGCACCTAGCTCTTGTGGCCAAGCAAGTGCCAGTCTGCAATAACCAAAATCAAGTTTCGACAGTTTTTTAACCGCGTTGGATTGGCCTGCGCGCTCTCGCTCTGCTTGCGTTTCGACCAGTACGTTTTCACCAACAATACCTAAGTCACATACGCCGTCCATTACCAAGCCAGGGATGTCGTCATCACGGACACGAAGTACATCGATTGGCATATTTGTTGAGTGTGCGATTAAGCGTTGTTCACGCAAATTTAGCTTAACGCCAAGTTGTTTTAGTAAGGATTGGCAGTCTTTTGATAATCTGCCTGACTTTTGGATTGCGATACGTAAGCGATTAGATGTATTCATAATTTATTTCCTAATATTCAAAAACGAAAAACCCCGAGGGAACCTCAGGGCGAAATAAATTTTAAATACGTTGAATGATTCGCCGGAGGTTCCTTTTAGGAATAACCCACCAGCGAAATACCTGACAGGCTATCCCGATGTATGATGGTGATGATGTACTGCTGTCAGATTTAAAAGCATGTTCTTACCTGTTTGTAAATATTTCTGCAATTCGATTAACTTTTTATA
Source organism: Pseudoalteromonas umbrosa (assembly GCF_030125375.1). Taxonomy (GTDB): domain Bacteria; phylum Pseudomonadota; class Gammaproteobacteria; order Enterobacterales; family Alteromonadaceae; genus Pseudoalteromonas; species Pseudoalteromonas umbrosa. The sequence continues at coordinate 462,326 of NZ_JASJUU010000003.1, forward strand.
GATAATCATGAAATTGCCAAAGCATGCAAGTACTTTTTGAAAATAAATAAAGAATACTTTATAGCTGCCGATAATAAGTATATAGCTCAGTAGTTTATTTCGTTGGAGGATAAGCTTATGGATGTTTTTAAGCCTTACATGGCACCTATTGTTCGATTAAAAGTTGCACATAATGGGCCGTTTAAAATAGTCGGTGTGCTTGATAACAAAGCTGAAAAGATCAAAGGGAAATCTCAAGCTAATATTGTAGATAGTGAATTAAAACACCAGCGGGAGTTGCCTCCTGATGACGATGATGAAAATACTAACAGCTCAGATGATGAAAAACATCTGGATACTTGGGCCTAGTTTAAGCAAAAAAAGCGCGCGTTAATTTAATAATCTAACATAAAAACAAGGGCTGAGTTGAAAGGGCGCCTTGCTCTCGCTTTGATTTAAAATTAGAATTGCCTGAGTTATTTAGTCAGGTAATATTTTTCTTTGTCCATAGAACAGTACTTCTCAAAGACCGGTCCACTTGCTAATCATTTTAGTGGATACCAACCAAGGCAACCTCAAATTGAAATGGCTGTTGCGATTGACGATATAGTCAAAAACGGTGGTCAATGTGTGGTAGAAGCTGGTACCGGTACTGGTAAAACATTCGCGTACCTTGTTCCTGCACTAATAAATACCAAAAAAATTGTTATTTCTACTGGATCAAAAGCCCTTCAAGAACAGCTGTATCACAGAGATTTGCCAAACCTTTTAAAAGCGCTTGGCAAAGGGCGTAAAACAGCACTGCTTAAAGGCCGTGCAAACTATTTGTGTACTTATCGTTTAAATCAACATGTTGCTCATGTGCCAACAGACGATCCTGACGTTATGCATCAACTTGCAATGGTTGCGAAGTTTGCAACAGAAACGCAAAGTGGTGACCTCGCTGATTGCGTTGGTATAGAGGAAGATGCAAAAGTTTTACCCTATGTCAGCTCCACCGCAGATAACTGCTTAGGGAAAGAGTGCCCAGATTTTTCTGAATGCTATATACGCAAAGCTCGCCTTAAAGCGATGGACGCTGATTTGGTCGTGATAAACCATCATTTATTCTTTGCTGATATGGCAGTTAAGGATTCTGGCTTTGCTGAGTTGATGCCAACTGCTGATACCTATGTTTTTGATGAAGCACATCAGGTAAACGAGATTGCGAGTGATTATTTTGGTGAGTCAATCAGTACAAAGCAGCTAAATGATTTAGTTAATGACATTCGTGTTATTTATCTTAGTGATATGCCTGATATGCTGCAATTGGGGAAAACGCTCAATAAGTTAACCACCAGTATTGCTGATTTAAGGCTGGTATTTGGCGGTGATGGCGCTCGTGGAGATTGGCGAGAGGCACTTAAAGATAAAGTAATCTGTGAGGCGCTGCACCGAGTGATTGGCAATTTAGATTTCTTGTATAAAGTGCTCAAACTTTGCCTTGACCGCAGTGACAAAATTGAGCACCCATTTGAGCGTGTTTTGGCGTTTAAAGGTCAAATGGAGCGGGCGTTTGATGTTGCTCAAACAGGCTATAGTTATTGGTTTGAAACTACGCGTCGATTTGTGACCATTCACATCACTCCATTGGATGTGTCAAACCGTTTTCAGGAACTAGTTAAAAAAACAGAGGCTGGTTTCGTCTTTACCTCAGCGACGTTGTCAGTTGACAATAAACTTGACCATTTTAATGCAAGCCTTGGTTTAAAACCGGATTTTCACAAGATTGTTGACAGTCCGTTTGATTATCAAAAGCAAGCATTATTGTGCTTGCCTCGATATTTACCTGAGACCAAAGATGAGCTCATGCCGCACTCTTTGGTTAAAATAGCAAAGTCGGTTATTAATGCAGCCGAGGGGCGCACATTTTTACTTTTCACTAGTTATCGAGTCATGCATCTGGTGTATGAGGGGATCAGCACTGCGACTGAGTACCCCGTCTTTATGCAAGGGCAGTCGTCAAAGCGCATAATACTCGAACAGTTTATTCGTCATGGTAACGCTGTTTTGCTTGGAACCGCTTCGTTTTGGGAAGGAGTAGATGTGCGAGGGGATGCTTTAAGTTGTGTTGTTATTGACAAGCTGCCTTTCACTTCTCCAGATGATCCGCTGCTACAAGCTAAAATGAAAGATGCAGAGCTCAGTGGTAAAGAGCCTTTTGAGGATATTCAATTACCGCAGGCTGTCATTGCATTAAAGCAAGGAGTAGGGCGCTTAATCCGAGATAGATCTGATAAAGGCGTGCTTATTATTTGCGATAATCGTTTAGTTACGAGAAAATACGGCGAAACGTTTATTAAAAGTCTTCCACCTATGACGCGTACGCGGGATTTGGAGAAGGCATTGAATTTTTTAGAGAACATCGATAAACATGAAACATAATTTGCTAGCCATAGATGCTTCTACAGAAGCTTTGAGTCTTGCCCTTCACTTCAAAGGTAATACTTTTACTCACTTTGAAGTGTGTCCACAGCAACACAGTCAGAAAATTCTGCCACTTGTAGATGCGTTATTATCTGAAGCAAATTGCTCTTTGAAAGACTTAGACGGCATTATTTATGGTCGCGGCCCAGGTAGCTTTACTGGTGTTAGAATAGGTGTAGCCGTAGCACAAGGCCTTGCATATTCTGCAGGGTTAAAATTATATGGTGTGTCTACCTTACAAGCCATGGCGCAAGAAGCGCTCCAAACACAAGACTGCAAAGAAGTTATAAGTGCTATAGATGCGCGTATGGGCGAGATTTACCTTGGTCACTTTGGTACAGACGAGCAGGGAAATGCAATTGCTAAACAAGATGAAATTGTGATTAAGCCTGAAACCATCAATGAGGATTTTAACGGGGTAAAAGGTGTAGGCACTGGATGGCAGACTTATTCTGACGATGCGAAACGCTTAAACGTTTCTGTCATTGAGTCAGTTTCGCTGCCTAATGCGCAATTTATGTTGGCAATTGGAGATATTGGATTTACCAATGGTGATACAGTTGCGGCTCAAGATGCGCAGCCTCACTATGTGCGAGATACCGTTACTTGGAAGAAGTTGCCAGGTAGAGAATAAAGCACTATCCTTATATTAGGCACAGATATAGGCGCGTGTAATGCGGATTAATCAAGTTGTTCAAAATCAGGACACTTATCAATTTAACTCCAAAGTTGTTAAAACTCAGGAGAATGCGCGCTCTAATGATATTACTAACCCAATTAGTGATATAAAGTTCAGCCCTCAAGGCATCAAGTTGGCCGAGCAGTTTCAACAAGATAAGCGTTCGGTCATATATGACCAACCTACCTTCAATTCAGGTAAAGCTGTTCAAGCATACTCCTCCGTACAAAACGAAAATAGACGTTCCGAAATTCAATCTCTCATTGGTGTTGATATATACGCTTGATCAGGTTGAATTATTTTCAGTAAAAAAATGCAAGAACCGATTGTAATCTAAATTTATTGGGGTAATGTAAAAAGAAAAACAGAGTTGTGACAAGAACGTTGCTTAATAAATTTAACCAATATGCATTTAAAATTTCTTCAAATACAGTGATACTTTCGCTGCGTGAAGGCTATATTGCGTTAATTCCGTTTTTCATCGTTGCCTCGCTTATAACACTTATCAATCAGTGGCTTAACATTTCCATGAAGGGGGTTGAGCATCAATTTTTAGAAGACTTTAATGTATTGGTATGGGGGATATTCCCTGTATTAACCTTGATGTCCTTTAGTTATTACTTATCTAAAAACTTAAAAGTCCATTCAATCGCTAGTCCAATATTGGTCTTTACTTGCTTTACTGCGACTACAGGATACATCACTATTTCTGACGGTGATTTGGCTATCAATCATCGTATGGGCGCCTTATATTCTCTACTGATGCCCGTCGTTTGTTGCTATTTCCTGTCTTATTTGGAGCGGTTGAGAGTGTTTCGTCTAGTTGGCGTGAGCTCAATCAGCTTATTTTTACGTAAACACCTTAACTTAATATTACCTTACCTCATTGTAACCAGTGTAGTGCTCTTGCTTTTCCCTTACATTGATTTAGCAGCCGAAGCCATTGTTGAGGTACTTAAGGCCCTTAATCCGCATTGGAATGTATTTGAAAAGTTATCCATGCAATTGATAATTTCTCACTTGCTGTGGTTTATAGGTGTTCATGGGGATAATACCTATCAGTTACTCGTATCTAGTGAGTTGACTGGTTATTACGTTTTACCGGATTTAATCAGTTATAACTTTTTCACTGGCTTTGTGATCTTGGGCGGTACGGGATGTCTTTGGGGCTTGATTGTTGCTGCTATGTTTTTGAAAAATGGACAGCATGAAAAGCGCATTGCAGCCATTTCTTCACCGCTCGCGTTATTTAATATTAGCGAGGTAATGATTTATGCGTTACCGATTGTATTTAATCCGTACATATTGTTACCGTTTTTACTATGCCCATTAGTGAACGCCTCTATCGCTTATTTTGCATTTTATAGTGGTTTTGTGTCAGTTGAGTATGCCGATGAAATACCATGGTTTACCCCTATTTTTGTAAATGGTTGGCTGCTAACAGAAAGCGTGAAAGGTATTGTACTGCAAGTGGGCTTAGTGCTAATTAATGCGTTGATTTATTTTCCATTTTTGAAAGCGAATAGAGACAATAACTTATCAGGTAAAGCGCTCGATGTATTGATGAAGCGTTACACGGCTGGGCGGTTGATTGAAGAGGGGGCGGAAGGCTCTTTTAGTGAAACACAAAGAAAAGAGCAAATAAATGCACACAGCTTAAAAGAAGTGACGGAAGCACTCAATCAAGGCGCTTTGACGTTATTTTATCAGCCTAAAATTAATCCTTATAACAAGCAGGTTGTCGGTTTTGAGGCCCTATTAAGGCTGACAAATAAAGATAAAACTGTATCTGGTCCATGGTTTTTAGAAACTCTTGAGCAGCATAACTTACTACACATTATTGACAACTACGTCATTGACCAGCTAGAGATAGACTTAGAGCAGTTTGCGAAACATGGATTAAAGCCAAAAATCAGCTTTAATATCTCACCGCAAAACCTCTTAACGGGAGGGTATCGCCGGATCATTAAGGCTTTTGCTAAGTTTCCTGGTCAGGTTGAAGTTGAGCTACTTGAGTCTAGTTATATTGAAGACTTTAATAAAACCGTGACCATAGTTGATGCTTTGAAAAAGAATAAAATTGACTGTGCAATGGATGATTTCGGCACAGGATATTCTTGTCTGTCTGTTTTATCTAAGCTAAATATTGAAACCATTAAGTTAGATCGCAGCTTATTGCCTGAACAATTAAACAGTAAATCGATTTCGTTATATACCAACTTGTCTGAGATGATTTCTAAATTAGGTTTTAAGCTGGTGGCCGAAGGGGTAGAAACCACCGACGAAGAGAAAGTTGTAAAGCAATCTCACATTGAGTGCGTACAGGGTTTTTTATATTTCAAAGCGATGCCGATTGAAGAAGCCATTTATTTGTATATGACCAAAGGTGATTCAGTTCACACCGACAATACAGCAAAAGATAAAGGCGAGCCTGTTGAAGAGTAGGTAGCTGTTTAATTTTATATTAAGCCTAAATTTAAGGTACTATGACATAAAAAATTAGAACAGTATTAAGATGATGGAATTACAGGGTGTTGTATTGAATACGCAAAGGGTTAGCTCTCAAAGTGTCACAAGTGCATATTATGGCTTTGTAAAGTGGAATCCTGCAAAGTCTATTTGGTTCTTGACACACTTAGCATTAACAGTTTTGATTGCCCCTTTCTTCATTTCATTTTCTTCAGTTTTTATCTTTATAATTCTTACAGCAATTACTTTATGCTTAGGGCATTCTCTTGGCATGCATCGATTGCTTATTCACCGTTCATACGAGTGTCCTAAATGGATGGAGTATCTATTTGTATATTTGGGCGTGTTAGTCGGTATGGCGGGTCCCATTGGTATGATGATCCAACATGATCTGAGAGATTGGGCGCAAAGACAAAAGAAATGTCATGATTATTTATTACACGGTTCAACGATAATAAAAGATGCTTGGTGGCAGCTAAATTGTGATCTTGTATTAAATCATCCGCCTACATTCGAAATAGAGGATAGAGTATCTAAAAATCGGTTTTATCAATTACTCGAAAAATCATGGATGTTTCAGCAGTTAATTTTAGCTGTGCCTTTGTATATGTATGGCGGGTTTGCTTGGCTGGTATGGGGTATTTCAGTAAGGATTGTCGTATCTGTTGGAGGTCATTGGTTGATAGGGTATTTTGCGCACAACCAAGGTGATAAAACTTGGGAAGTTGAAGGAGCTGCAGTACAAGGGCACAACATCAGAGTGGCAGGGTTTTTGTCAATGGGAGAAGCGTGGCACAACAATCACCATGCTTACCCAGGATCTGCCATGTTAGGACTTTACAATGATGAACCGGACCCCGGTTGGTGGGTGTTAAATGCTTTGCATAACCTTGGCGTCGTAAAAAATATCAAATTACCTAAGCAGCTACCTGTGCGCACTGAATTAGTGAACGTGTCTAACAATATGCACAATCGGATTGAACGGACCCCTGAAGATTGCAAAGTTGCTCAGTTTCTTCGTAAAGACACTTAATCAACTTCTACATTGAATGAATTCAAGCTTTATGACCAAGATGTTTAATCCCACAGAGCTTGTTTGCTGGCATCCGTAATAACGAATCAACCAAGATGAATCTTTTTTATATAATTTTGTAGAGTTTTTTCTCCATTTCTTTATTTGAATCCATTAATCGTGAAACTTTGTAATATTACATAAAGTTAATTGTTATATAACTTATTTTTAACGACAATGGGTGAGCCTTTTACTGTAGTCCTTTTGAGCGAGGAGGTGATACTCGCATTAGGGTAATAGGTTTAACGAGCCCTTAAAATTGATTGCACATATTGTGATCAGGTTTAACTAGCAATAAAAAATAAAGAACATTCAAAAGGAGAGTTTCATGATTAAGTTAGCTACATTGTCTCTGGCAATTGCGTCATTAGTGTCTTTGAGTGCGCAAGCTGCGCCAATTACGACGGTTGAAGTAGAAGCTGCGCAAAAAGGCTGGGGTGAAGGGATCGTAAAAATCGGGCAAGCGAAAAATCCGAAAAAAGCGGCAGTGAAGCATTTAGAACAGTTTTATGCATTTAATGACGGTCAGGTATTATTTAAGCCGACTTTGGCGTCAGTTGATCAATTTAGAGGCACTCAAAAAGAGGCATTGTCTTACTTTGTAGGTCAAGATTTGGCGGAAGATAAAGGCTTTGCATTAGCCCCTTATGTCAAAGTTCGTTGGGAAAACGAAGGGATAATTACTGATGGTGATTCGGCTATGTCGATGGGTAATTACTACTTTACAAAGAAAAACGGCGAAGAAATCAAAGTAGAGTATTCATTTGGCTATATTAAAGATAAAGAAGGTAATGTAAAGATTAACCTTCATCATTCTTCACTTCCTTTCAAGCTATAAACGGCTGATTACTACTGTCTAATATCTGTTTAATATAGGCATTAGACAGTTATCTTGTTCATCAATTCTTATAGACCTTAAGCTTTTTATGTTGTCTATTTGGCTTTAACCAAAATACAAAATAGAAGTTTGCTAAGTAATCGTTATTCATGGCGCTCAGCAATGATTTGCTGTGCGTGAGGTTATTATCTGCCTTTTTTTGAAAGTGTTTATAGTTTTTATGCGCTTATCCTAGGTTGGAGTTTACCATAAGATAGTGGCTTCAAAGTCAATATAAGATAGATGTATGCGACCAGTTTTTTCAATTTTGTTTTGTTTTTCAATTGTGGCGCTATCGCTTGAACTTTCAGCAAGTGCGCGTGTGTCAGAGGTAGTTACTACAGAGAAATTAGAGTGGGGGTATCTGAACCCTTTAAGGGGCAAGTTGAGTCCAGGCGCCGTGAATTTATGGGGGGATAGAACACAAAATACTGCTACAGGTATGTTGGTGCGTTTTAACAAAGGGTTTGAGTCTCCGTCGCATATTCACAATATCCTGTATCGTGGCGTGGTCATTGACGGGTTATTGCACAATGATGATCCGAGCGCTGAAAAAATGTGGATGTCGAAAGGGTCATTTTGGACTCAACCCGCAGGCGAGTCGCACATAACTGCCGCAAACGGTAACACCAATATGATTTATCTTGAAATTGATTCAGGTCCTTACTTGGTAAAACCTTCTAAGCAAGCGTTTAATAGTGGTGAAATACCTCTTAACCTGCATAAAAACAATATTGTTTGGTCTGATCAAAAAACGATAAAGCACATTAAAACGACTGGGGTAGAGCACGCTTTCCTGTGGGGAAGCTATTCAGCCACGAGAGGAGTGATGATTAAGCTCCCTGCAAAATTTAGTGGCGTTATATCGAGTAAAGCCAAAGAGTTTAGGGCTGTATTGATTGCTGGCAGAGTAGCATATCAGTCTAATGAACAAACGAAAATTACCCTTAGCGAAGGGAGTTACATTGGCTCTACCGCAGAATTTGAGCACGTTATAACGAATAGCAGTAACGAGGATGCGATTTTTTACATTCGAGCGAATGGTCAATTTGAAGTTTATTGAAGGCAAGGCGCTTCGTTAAACCAAGGTACTAAGCCTGTACTTGTTCCAAAAAGATGATAGAAGGTTTCTAGTCGTGCGCTGCGTATGCCACAAATTGATATTTTCACCTAAAACTTACTTCACTGAGTAAAGAAAAAACCATAAGCTACATATGGCTCAATGCTTGAGTTAGGACGTGCTTCGTGCGGGTGAAGTGTAAGAACTATCTAACGAGTGGAACAAACGGGTTCGTTATCGTTATAAGTCGCAAAAGCTCTGGCGTCTGTTCTTTGGACTGTAGATAATCGATATTCTAATACCGACACTCATAGGTGCTGACTTTAATCAACAACATGAATTGCATTGCAATTTTAGATATTTAGATTTTGTCGGGATGTGTCTTATTGCAGGGTTCGTTTTACTCGGGCTGAACATAGTTTATGACTTTTTATGTCGAAAGAGGTTACTCAATAGCAGTGGCAAAGACTAAGGTAATAACTCGCATAGCGTTAAAGCTACATCCGTTTTTTCATATTGCTTATGATTTGCCAGCAAAGTTATGTTGCTCACTCTTGACTGGCAAATCATTTTTGGCATTCAATTTATTTATTATTTACTTCAAACAATAAAATCTGACTAAGTTGCTTGCCATGAATGTTAAAGTTATTGTCAGATACCATTAATAAGCTTGGGTTTCCATTTGAAAGCAAAGGGCCAAATGTCATACCTTCTATATTATCGATGTGTTTTGAGCCCAGTTGATGTTTTATTGACTCCATATCTAATACCAAGGTTTTTTTCGCAGCTTGATATTTACCTGTTTTTAATGATTCTAGTTGTGATGTGTCGGTTGCATGTTTGATATCAATGAGGAAAATACTAACGCTATTTCCGCCATCAGGAATACCTGCTGTGTAAGAACGCTCCATGGTCAAAAATTGATGCTCATCGGTTTGTAAAATTTCGACAAGGCCAGTTGTGCGAAATGCATCAGGCTTTGCTTCAGGTCGATTAACCATAGGCTCTAGGAAGTAAGCAAACTGTTTTTGCATTTGTTTTGAAGCAAAGTCAAAATAAGAAATACGGAGCATACTGCCATGCTTGATAGTTGCTTTTTTACCATCTTGTTTAAGCGGGCCTTCCATTGATACCCACATTCCTTTTCCAGAAGGGGCAATTGTTAGCCCTTCGAATACGGCATTATGCCTAGGGCCCGATGATTTATTGATATCAAACATGCTTGGTAGCTCAAACTGAGTCAAACCAGTGCTTGTTTGCAAAAACACAGCCGGTGCTTTGTTGTATTTTATACTGCCTTCACTACTCCAAGCGATACCGCTATTATTTGGCAGTGCTCTCAGGCTTTCGGGATCTGCGACAACGGATGGATTATTTTTATCAATGAGTTGGACAGACTTTTCAACCTTTACACTTTTAAATTTGTTGTCTTTTATTTGAATATTTGCAGTGAAGTACCTTGGTTTGTCAGCATCATCCGCTATCATCAGATATTTGCCATTGGCGTATTCGATACTTGATAAGCCACCTACAGAGTCTCCATCGACCTTTAAGTCAGCAGGTACAATGAACTCATCTAAATAGGAAAGTTCAATCGTGTTTGAGTAAGTAAAAAAGGGGGCGAACAAGGCCAAGAATAAATAATTGCGCATAATGTTTTATCAACAAATGAAATAGAACCGAGGAATATACGCGGGTAACGTTAAGTTTGCACCACAAAACGAATAAAAAATTAGTTAATTTAAACTTTTTATGGTGAATTAGGTGTATTTTCGTGTGGCTCTGGGCAACGCGTCGCTGGATTGCAAATGCACCCATTACATGCTGCAGAGTAAATACGGGTTAATTCTGGACATCAGGATTTATTAAAAATGTTTCACGGAAAGATTTCAGCCCTTTGGCCGAGAATGAAATAGCGCGACTATCTAAGTCTCTTTCTGCCCATTTCTTTTTAAATGTGAAATCCAATATCCACTTTCCTAAACTGCCAGCTAAGTGGTTTCTTCTCTCACTCCAATCTAGGCAGGATTTACAAATAGGTCGTTTCGCTTTTTCAAAGGCTGCGACATCAACGCCTAAGTTACTGAAGTGTTCTTTACCTTTATCTGTGAGAACAGATTGTTCTCCAAAATCTTGAAGCATATCCGCAGATACTAATGCGTCATAAAGTTTAACGCCCAATTCACCGGCTAAATGGTCATAACACACTCTTGCAAATTGTAGTCTAGGATCACTCGGGCCTGTGGCTGTTTGTGGTTTAGATAGGGAAGTTATAATCAGTAGTTGCTCTAGCATCGCAGCAACGTGCTGCCCTTTTAATTGAAAATACTTATGCCGACCTTGCTTTCGAACTTGTAATAGCTTGCCGTCGACTAATTTCCCGAGGTGACTACTGGTTGTTTGCGCAGTGATTTCTGCTTCTACAGATAGCTCGGTTGCAGTCAAAGCTTTTCCACCCATCAGGGCCATCAACATTTTTGAGCGAGCAGGATCTGCAATTAACCCGGCGACGAGAGATATATTTGGTTCCATAACTTCTTAATAGTTCGATGTGCATCGAAGCATAACATTTTCAAAGCGTTAGACTGCCTCAAAACAATAAAGGAAGCAAATCTAATGTATATGACCTGTTTTATAGAATACGAAATCGACCCAAATAAATTAGCGCAATTTAATCAGTACTCCATGAATTGGAGCGAAATTATTCCTAGGTTGGGGGGCGAGCTGATTGGCTACTTTATGCCTTACGAAGGGGATAATAAGCGAGCTTATGGCCTGATTGCATTTACCAGCCTTGCTGAATACGAAGCATACCGCTTCAGATTAAGAGCTGATGAACAAGCTAAAGCAAACTTTGAATTTGCGCGACAAGAGAGTTTTATTTTACACGAAAGACGCTACTTTCTCAGTGGCGTCGAGAGTACATTAAAGCAAATTGGAGGAATGTAAGATGGTTGCAGTTATATTTGAAGTCACTCTAAAACCTGAGAGTAATGATGCCTATTTTGATATTGCGGCTGAGCTTAAAAACTTGCTTGTTAAACAAGCAGGTTTCATTTCGATTGAGCGCTTTGTCAATGTTTCTTACCCAAACCGCTATTTATCTTTATCGTTTTGGGATAATAAAGAATCGGTCTTGGGCTGGCGAGAACAATTTGAACACAAGCGTGCTCAGGCACTAGGCAAAGCTGAGTTATTCGTGGATTTTAGATTACGTGTTGCTAACGTTATCAGAGATTATGATATGAGCAATATGACGGCTTCAAATGAGGTCTAAAATGCAGAGCAAAGCCTGCAACTTGGCACTGATTAAGTATTTAACGGAGCATTTTTATACTGAATTAGAATTGTTGAATAGCAGTAGTATGCCAGTGTCAAAGTTTACTCAGTTACAAGTACTTTCTATGATGCCACAAGCTTCTTACAGGCTTGATATGTCACTTACGTGCAATTCTTTTTTTGGCTGCCATGATAATCATCAGATTGTGAAATTTTACCCAAAAGCCTACGCAGGTTGGTTACATAAATGCAATAGTTTTGATTCAGAGCAAGAAGCATTTGCCGAATTTTCTCGGTTATTTTATCAAGCAAAAGACAAATTATCAGAAGATGTGTTTTGGTTGGATGATAATGAAATCATGACTGAATTTGATGAATTTATTGCACAGCAGTGGCCTCATTTTTTAGCCGGAACCTATGGTGTGTGTACGAAAAGTGGGTTACCGTTTGATATTTTAAGTAAAGAGCTGGCGGTGACAACCATCCGTACTTTACTGGATAAAGCATCTTTATGTGTCACAGAACAAGCACATTTGTCGCGAGCACTACGCTGTTTAGAAAAGGTGGGGAGTCAATTTGCGCCGCACGAACGTGCCTTGTCTCAACAGCATCAATTGTTAGCGCGGTTAGAAAGTTTATCTCGTTGAGGTTTATGAATAAAACACAAAGCCACTCAAAGTGGCTCTGTGTTTTTCGTGAAAAAGGCTTAGTTAAGCCTTATCTAATTAAATGCCATTTGGTCTGTCTACCAGCCAAATACCAAACTTGTTTACCGTCGAACACAGCATCTTGTTCCAGTTTGACTTGGATCCATTGATTATCCCATTCTGGCAATTGCACCTTAATGTTGCCTTCAATTGCGTAAACTGTATTTGGATATAGCTTCCAGTCACCTTGAATTGGGGTTGGACCTTGGTTATCCCACATACCAATTGTTGGGCCCGGAGCATGACCTACAAAACCCAGAGGGTGCGTGTAAGTACTACTGATAATATTAGCAGCTTGGCTATCTTTGATGGTCTCGGCCAAAATCTGATTGCCCGTTAGCCCAGTTTTAAAGTTATCTGTGAGGATATCTTGCCAGCGATTGCCTACCGACATAGCATTTTTCAGTCCTTTTGGCACGTCTGTTTCATTAAGTTTTAAAACATAGCCCATCTCTTGTGTATCCGTACATTGATTTAAATAGCATATGCCAACATCAGTATGAATAATGTCTCCGGGTAAAATAACGCGATTGTATTTGCCCATAAACACTTCATTTTTTGCTGGGTTATCACCACGACGCTGAATATTCACATAAGGTTGGAACCAAGGTCGCAACTGCAACTCTTCAAAACGTTCACGAAGATACCACTCAACATCTGTTGTTGTTGTGACCCCAGGGGTGATCACTTTATTCGAGAATGCTTCGGCTATCACGCGTCTTGCAATAGTCACAGCTTGTGGGTAGACATTTAGCTCTTTTTCACTTTTTGTTTCAAGCCATCTAATTACCAGGTTTTCTGCGCTTACTAATCGCTTTTCATATTTTTGAGGTAAATATTTTTTCAGTTGATTATGCAGGCCAACACTTAAGCCATCAGCTAATGCCCAATCTTCACTGATGTTGATACCAATGCGTTTCGGGTCTTTTTCAGCAATGACTTCAACTAAACGCTGCCATTGCTCCTCATTACTTCCGCCTTTCCAAACTGTAGGGTATAGATCCCCAATAGGGTATCGGCTAACACTGAACCGCTCTACACTGCCATCTGGCTTTTTAGAGAACACTAATAACGTTGTGCGCCTTGCTGCAAAGGTAGGCTGCGGCACAAGTGTATAAAATAATTTATCTTCACCATACTCACGATTAATGACGAGCCACATGTCCAAGTCAGCTTCATCCATAAGCTTTGGAAGTAGATTATCGAGCCTATCAGTGACCATATGATTAATGGGCTCTACGCGTTCTTTAAAGCTGAGGATATCAGGAAGTTCTGTAATTTCGCGCCCTTGTGTAAACTCTTGTGCAGATAGTGATGTGCTCAAGCCTAACAAGGCCCCAAATAGTCCAAAAAATTTATTCATACTGGTCCTACTGTTTATTTGCTTGTGTAGAACTTAAAGGTTTGCGTTGAGCTGGCTTTCCTGAAAGTTCAATTATTTATTGTTAGTAAGGCCATAAATACTATGGCAATGAGCATTTAACGGCAACCTAAATGCTACGAATTACACTTATGCAGTTTAAGCACAATTTATATAATATAAAAATACGAACTTATGGTTTTTAACTATATTATATAAACCATTATGGCTTTTAATTTTGTAACTATCTTTGATTAAAAAACAGGTCCACATAAATGCGACCCGTATTTGAGGATACAATCATTTGTGATTGAGATAACCAGATTGTTTTTATATTATTTTATACGCTGCTTTTTGGCCCTCGACAGACTCGAATTTACCAGTTCGGCCTATCATGTCTTTGTCGTAATCACAGTCTATGATGACAAAATCACTGGATGCAACGCCATCGACAAATTGCCCTTTATGACGAATAACTAGTGTGTTTTTTTCATTACTCGAATGTATAAGTACCTCTAAGCCATTAAAAATAGCAGCACCTTTGCAATCATAGTAGAGTTGGTAATGGACTGTGCTTGTGCCTTTGATGTCCCCGTCATAAGACTGCTTTATAGTTGCATTGTTTAGTTTAGCTGTCCCTTCAAGTTGGATGGCTACTGATTCTTGCCAGTCATCAATATGAAATACACCAGTTAGTGTCATGGGTTGTTACTCCTGTTTCAGTATTTTTTAGCAGCTTAGCATGAGCATTGACATCTGGTATTGTATAAACGCGACAAATGAAAGGGTTGGAAGTTTTGCAAGAGAATAACACGAATGTATCTGGTGTTTTACATCAAAAGGCCGACACTAAAAATTATGATTTACGTAGATATTTTCCACAAGTACAGCTTGAAAATTTCTTAGAGCAGTTTTGGTTTGTGGACTGGGATTTGAACGGGAAAAAACCGCATATTCAACAGAACTTACCTGATCCTAACTTTCATTTAGTCATAGAAAAGAATCAAGCTAAACTGATAGGTCCTGTGAGTAAACTTTATACTTATACTATGAAGGAGCAGGGAAGGATACTGGGTGTTAAATTTCATATTGGAGCGTTATCGCATTTGTTAGATAAACCGCCCAGTGAATACGTAGATAAAGAAATTGCTGCTAGAGAAATATTCGGTGAACAGGTTGAAAGTATAATAATGCCTTTACTCGATGATGAGTGCGATAAAAGTGTTTTTAACTCACTAAGTGTATTTTTATTGAATTATAGAGTCTCTGTTTGTGAAACTCAGCGCCAAGCTTTGGAGCTTTGTAAATTAATAAAAAATGATGCAAGTATTTTTTCTGTTGAGACGCTTTCTTTTAAAAGCAAACTCTCAAAAAGAACTATTCAGAGAGTATTTAACAAGTATGTTGGATTAAAACCAAAATGGCTTATTCGTAAATATCGTTTGCATCAAGTGTTAAAGCAGCTAGAAAAAGGAAGCTTAGGTATTTTAGATATTGTTGATTTGCTCGACTACACAGATCAAGCACACCTGATCCGCGACTTTAAACAGATAATAGGTGTTACACCGGGCCAGTATCTTAAATAACACTTGTAGTGGTTCACAATACTCACTAAATCAAGGTTTTACCTATTGACACTCATTTCATAAATAATCCCAAACCGGCAATCAATATATCGAACTAGAAATACGTATGTAATTGGCTCTTACCCTGCTTTGAATTATGTATCTTTAATTGCGTCAATTGTCATGACTTATTACTTTTATATGGTTGGCAAAAAGTCCTTTTAGTTAAATCACAATTTGGTTATTACGCGTTGTGTGAAAATTCAGTATTTTCGTCAACTCATGGCACAGAATAGTGTTTCGTCTCTATTAAATGTTAATACATACGGATGTTTAGTAACATAGAGGAATACCTATATTTGGAACTGTATTATGATAAAAAAACTGAAGTCTGTTAGTTCATCTAGCTTGGTGCTACTTTCAGTGGCGATTGGTACTTGGCAAACGGGAGTTGCGGCACAACAAGACAAAACTGGCTTAGTACCAGAAGATTATTTTGATTTTGTGTACATGAACAGTCCACGAATTTCTCCAAATAACGATGCAATTTTGTTTGTAAAACAAACTGTCAATGAAGATGCTAGCGGTAGAGATAACCAAATTTATAAGATAAACAAGCATGGAGTAGTCTCAGAGTTTACCCAAGGCAAAAGCGATTGGTCTCCTAAATGGTCTAAAGATGGCCGTCAAGTAGCTTTTATCCGAGCTGTCGATGGCGTGTCGCAAATATTTGTGATGCACACTGATGGAGGTGAAGCAAAGCAAATTACATCTTTATCTCATGACCTTTCATCGTTTGAGTGGTTTCCGTCTGGAGATAAGTTGCTTTTATCGCTAAATGTTAGCAACGCTGAGATGACGGAGGATAAAAACGCTGATGAGCAGAAAACGTGTAGAAAGCGTGCTGAACCAGATACCGTTGTGGTTAAAAATGCAAAATATATTTCTAATGGCTCGGGTTATTTAAGTGATGAACGCACTCATTTGTTCGAATACGACATTAAGACTCAATCTCTCAATCAACTGACATCTGGTACTAGCTGGAATGCGCAAGGCCCTGTAATTTCAGATAATGGTGCTTACATTTATTATCATGCTAATAAAACAGGGCGAGCTTATGAAGGCAATGAGAATAGTGACATTTATCGCTTAGAGCTGGCGTCTAAAAATGTTACACAAATCACTCATCATCCTCACTCGCAATATAGTACAGCGTTGGCACCAAATAGTGAGGCTCTGGTTTATTTACATTCTGAAGACACCTACGAGCAAACTGATCTCATGTTGTTGGCTGGTAAAGGTAAAAAGCCATTCAATCTGACTAAAAACTTTGATAGAAATGCCACACCTGCGATTTGGTCGGCAGATAACAAGCATCTATATTTTACAGCGAATGATCACGGTGCAAAACGCCTATTCTCAGTGGCAGTTAAAAGCGGTAAAGTTACCAAATTATTAGATAAAAACCAAAAAATTGATAACCTTACTGCCTCACAAGACGGCCGCTTTTTGGTTTTCACTGCTGAAAGCTCAACTGAATTACCCGAGTTATATCGCTTGGACTTGAATAATAACAAGTTAAGTAAGTTAACCACATTTAATGATAAGTTGCGCACTGAGAAGGCTGTGTCTGCTGCGCAAGATGTGTGGTTTATAAATGACAAAGGCATGAGAGTTCAGGGCTTTGTTCATAAACCGCTTAACTTTGATAAAAATAAGTCATATCCGGTGATTTTAAATATTAAAGGTGGCCCTGGTGGTATGTGGGGCCATCAATGGTTCTTTGAAAATCAAATGTATGCGGCACAAGGGTATGCGGTAGTGTATGTGAACTATCGAGGTAGTGGCGGCTATGGTATTAAACATAGTCAAGCAGTACGTAAAGACTATGGTGGCGCTGACTACCAAGATAATATCCAGTTTTTAGATAATATATTAGCTAAAAATACTTGGATGGATAAAGACAAGCTGTTCATCACAGGTGGCAGTCATGGTGGCTTTTTGACTAACTGGATAACCACTAAGACTGATAGATTTAAAGCTGCGGTTACTCAGCGCAGCGTGAGTTCATGGGTGTCTGAAGCTGGTACGCAAGAGTATACGCCTAGCCAAATGACGAAAGAGTTTGGTGGTCACTTGTGGAATAATTTTGATGCATACTGGGATAGATCGCCATTAAAGTATGCGAATAAAGTTTCTACGCCAACGCTAATTATTCATAGTGATGCGGACATGATCACACCGATAGGCCAAGGGCAGGAGTGGTTTTACGCTCTTAAAGTCAACGAAGTACCTGTAGAAATGGTTGTGTTTAAAGGTGAAACACATTCTTTGTCTCGTACTGGCAAGCCTACAAACCTAGTTGCACGAATCGAGCATATACTGGACTGGTTTGAAAGATATAATCAATAAGTAATAGATAAACAAGGTGGGCGCTATGCTGCCCGTTTTGTTTTTACTTTGAGGTAAATATAATCCCTACAACAATCTTATATCTTAACTCCACACCTTAATTTAAAAAATTACTTATCCTTTATTTAGTTCGCAATATAATCAAATATTGATGTTTTTAATTATAAAACAATGTATTTATAATGTTGGTTTTGATTTTAATTAATGCGTGTCTTTTATGATTGGAATAGCAACCAAACTGAGATGAGCAAAGATGACATAAGCTATCGAACAGTTCAATACAACGACCGTAACAAAGTTAGCTCTATTACTGCGAACAATGAGACGGTTACATTTGAATATGATGCAAACAACAGTCGTTACAAGCGCGAAGACAATGAACAAACGGTTTATTATGTTGGCGCTTTGGAGCTAACTTATCCGAAAAGCTCTGAACTGACCACGAATGTGATCAAGCGCTATGTAGGCAATGATGCAATTCAAAGTTACACCGTAGAAGTCGCTGCTGATGAATCAATTAGCTCTCATGCAGAACTTAAGTGGTTGTTTACCGATTATCAGGGTTCAATAATCGCGATTACGAATGAGAAGTATAAAATACAACAAGAGTTTACATACGATGCATTCGGCAAACAGTCAGTCATAATACCAACGGCAGTAGAAGCGGCCATGAATTATGATCTACAAACCGCTGTGCTTGGCGAAATATTTGGTAACCTACGTGGTTATACTGGTCATGAGTCTCTTAAGTTGGGTGATGATAACCGCGTCATTCATATGAATGGTCGGATCTACGATGCGGGTACTGGCCGATTTATGCAAACCGACCCGTTTGTGCAAGCGCCGGGGAATTTGCAGAACTATAACCGCTATAGTTATGTGCTGAATAACCCGATGTCGTATACGGATCCGAGTGGGTATTTGTTTGATAAGGGTTTTAAGACATTTAAACGCGCAGGTCGAAGCTTTATTAGAGGCACTACACGTTTATTTGGTACAGAACTTGTCAGTATGGCTGGTAGTTTGGCATCGTCAGCTTGTGGTCCAGCAGCAGGTGCTTGTGCTGCTGCTTGGAACTATGAGTTTACGCGTGCGATGGGGGGCACTTCATCACAGGCGTTTAAGGCAGGTGTTATCGCAGGCATGACGGCACAGGCGTTTTATGAAATTGGGCAGCATTTTAAAGTAGCGTTCAAAATTACAAAAGATTTTGGTTTTGCAGACTTAAAGTTAGGCCAGCAATTACAGTGGGCAGGAAGCCATGCCTTGGTTGGTGGTATTTCATCTGTCGCTTCAGGTGGTAAATTTGGTCATGGATTTGTATCAGCTGGTTTTACCAAGATGGCAATGGGTAATGCTGGTTTCAACATGAATAACCGAGACTGGGATGCAATTGCAGGTAGGACGATTGTCGCTGGGATAGTTGGTGGAACTGCTAGTCAAATTACTGGTGGTAAGTTTGCTAATGGCGCAAGGACTGCTGCGATGATGCATGCGTTGAATGCGGAGGCGCCGAATATAGGGTCGATTTTATCGAATGAAACGTCGAAGTTAGGAATATCTGTGGCTTTTCCTGAGGAGTTATTATCTTTTTTTGGTGTTGACATAGAAGGGGCTGACGTAGAGCTTGAATTAGGGATTGTAAGAGATGATACGGCGGATATAGGTGGGTACGGGTCGATATCATTTACAAAAACTACAGGCGAGAATGCGGGTAGAAATTTTGGCCTAGGTCTAGAGTATGGACGAACTCAGGGTAATATATTAGATTTTTCTGGTGAATCTCATGGTGTAATATTTGCGGGCCAAGAGATAACAAGGGGTACAAATGGTAATTTGGGTTATAGTCTGAGCGGAAAATTAGGTTATGCGGTTGGAGGTGTTGTTACGCACACCAAAACAATGTCTATTTGGCAAATTTTAGGTGATGCTAAAGCAATATATGGTAATTAGATGATTGAAAAAACTATAGGGTTGTTTTTATTATTTATATTTTTCACTTCATTTTTAAGTGTGGTTGGAAATATTTTAGCTATGCTCATGAACCCAAAAGGGGCAAAAGTAAAAGCATTGAATAGGTTTATAGCCTCTTTGGTTATCCTAGTGTGTACATTCACAGTATCATATAAAATGGGATATTTTATTGATAAATATGAAGGCAAAATTGAAAAACGGTTAAGTAAATAAAATATAAAAGACATCCAATCCAAAGCCCCAGCATTTGCTGGGGCTTTTCTGTTTCTGGTTGCGTTTCACCGATTTTTTGGTCACGTCTATTTTGAGGCTGCCAAGCCGTCTATGCTTTACTGAATGTTAAAGTATGGATGGCTTTTTTATGGTAATAGCAAGGAAGAGACAAGTTAGCTTGGTGGATACTAAGTATTACCACTGTATATCACGATGCGTTAGACGCGCATTTTTGTGTGGCGAAGATAAAGTAACAGGCAAGTCATATGAGGGAACCAAATAGGACAGGCACAAACTCTTTGCATAAATTACGTTGCTTGACTACTGTTTAAATATCCAGTTTGATTTAAGTTGAATAGAAAAACCTGATTGGGACAGGCATATATTTGTACCTGAACTGTTTATAGACTTTAAGCCCCAGCACCGCTGGGGCTTTTTTGTTTCTGGTCGCATTTCACCGATTTTTTGGTCACGCCTATTTGACCTGGGTGGTCGCGTCTATCGACTTTCTGGTCCAGGTGGAGTGCTATATACAACTGTATATAGCGGTCTGTGTGACCAACGGTGTCACTTTACTGTTGCCACATGGTCGATTAGCCGCGACCACTTTGGTCAATCAAATTTAACCAAAACGGGTTGGTCAGTTGTGAGGAAGTGATAATCTAGGGTACAATTGACGGTTTGGAAAAAGTTGTAAGTATTCTGCCAAGTCAGTTTTAAATCTATGACTTAAAGGAAGTGGTTCTCTGTATGATTTATGTCTGATCTGGTTCAGATTCTTTGTTAGCCAATATAATCCTCTTCCTGTTGTTGGTATGCTGTATTCAATATTAGCGTGAACATTTTCTAGCTCGCCGATGATTTGGTCCTCATCAGCTTCTATATACAATTCTATAAATTTGAAAAAGCTCCTATCTCGCCCTAAGCTAAATGCCTTGTAATAAAGGTGATATAAAAATTTTAGCTTTGTAATGAAGTGATAAAGTTCTATTCCTCTAAAATAATCTTCACCATCTGAATTGAAAAATAACACGTCATTTTTAAGTTGAGAAGTTGCATATAAAATCTTTTCAATATGTGGGAAAACATAGGGTTCAAATGCTAACACAGCTAATTGTAATTTTATTTTTTCCATGAGTGCCATGTGTACTTTTATTTTTGAACTGATTTTGTGAAATCTGAACAATATAAGTAGATATATTAAGCGGTGTATCAGAAATAAGTCACGGCCGGGCTGTAAAAGACGTTTCTTTATAGGCTTAAAATACGGCATATCAGTTGATGAGTATGGAAGTAGGAGTTTGTAAGGTATGTGTATAGGAAGCCCGGTTAATAATTTTTTGATGTTTTCGCGGCTAAATTCCAAAGGATCTAAAAGGCGCCATAAAGGGCTTTGGTAAAATTCTTCACACAGATAAAAAGATGACTCTTTACACACGGTTTTTCTAGTACGCAAGCTAACACCATATTTCCCGGATTGGATCCTGTTTGCTGTACTCGACGGTTTATCTGACTGCTTATTTATCCATTTCTTTTTTAGCAGTTGATCAAAATATTGTGCACTGGGGATTGCGCCTCTCTTATATGCGACTAGGTCACGCCAACATTGTCCACGTAAATATGCTGTATTTGGGCTTAATTTAAACGCAAAAATTACATGTTGTGACCAAGGAGTCGTGAGTGGGTCTTTATCTATCATTGAGTTACCTCACGAATTCTGAGTTTATTTCTGTCACTTTTAAAAAAAAAGTGACAGTAGCACTTTTTAAGTTTAGTGCTATTTTTGCAATATTGATTGTGTCGATGAGGTGAATGGGAGGGTCTATGTCAGCGGTTTCATGCAATTTGCCAAGTGGGTCCACACACTCAGATTCAGGTAAGCCTGACTTTGAAAAGGTCTTGGTAGCCAAATACGGTGTATTGATCCCTCCGGCAGAAGTATGGCGAGTGTTGGGCTACCCAAGTCACAATGCATACAGAAAAGCAATTCAAAAGAAAGAGTTACCTATTCCAGTATTCCAGATTAATAATAGAAAAGGCAGGTTTGCGTTTTCTATAGACGTGGCTAATTGGGTGAATCGCATATGGGAGGAAAAAGTGACAAAAAACACATGAACCTAAATATTGTTACGGCACATAAAGCGAAAAAGCCAAAGTTGTAGCTTTGGCTCTCTCTAAAATAGTCGAATTTCTTCCGTCCGACTATTTGAGTAAAGCTTGAAATCGATAACCTGTCAACTCATACAATGTGACTGGTCAGTGGGTGTGTGCCTTTTTTTGGAGGCATTTATGCTAACTTTCGATAAACTCAGAGAAATCACACGGGTCTGTGAACTTAGGCCTGATTGTAGTACCCGAGAGGGAGGAGAACTTACTAATTGTTCCCATCAAGTTTTTGGGAAAATGAAAAAAATAGTCCAAAAATCGCAGCTGTCTTTTGCGTATGTTGACTCTATTAGCGATGACGCTATTGCTAAGATTTTTTATCCTAATTTAATTAAGCGAGTACGCAAAGGTAAGCGCTTACCCTGCAAAGAACGGATCATCGAAACCAGAGTAAAAAGGAAAGGGAAAAGAAGGCTTACTTGGGCAAAACTGTTCTTAGAATACGAATCAGTAGATGAAAAAACGGCTTATCGGCTAACTCAGTTTAAATTTCTAGCCAGACAAATGATATTAGAGTATCAAGCGTCAATGAAACAGTTTTATGAGCCTGGAGAATGCCTATTTATCGACTATGCAGGGCTAACTGTTTCAGTGAAAG
The DNA here is from genome assembly GCF_030125375.1 of Pseudoalteromonas umbrosa. GTDB lineage: Bacteria > Pseudomonadota > Gammaproteobacteria > Enterobacterales > Alteromonadaceae > Pseudoalteromonas > Pseudoalteromonas umbrosa. The sequence goes on from NZ_JASJUU010000003.1 coordinate 485,202, forward strand.
AAAATGGCCGAGTAACTCGCTTATTTGTATTTGTCGCTGTGTTGGGGTTTTCAAAAAGGTTGTTTGCTTTTGCTACTCGGGGTATGACCACCAGGGATTGGCTTTTAGCGCTTAAAAAGGCATTTAATTTTTTTGGCGGCGTTACTGAAGTGGTCCATAGTGATAATACAGTAGCGTTGGTTAAAAAGTCGGGGTTACTCCCTTTATATACCGATGAAGCAAAACATTTTTTTAGATTTTATAACTGTTTAGCAGATACATCGCGTGTAGCAAAATCGCAGGATAATGCTTTGGCCGAAAATGGTGTCAGTATAGTGACGTATCGCATTCTCAATTATATGCAAGACATGATGTTTACCAGTGTGGATGATGCGAATGCATATATTCTTCGTGAAGTGAACAAGATAAATGCTGCTAAGTTTCAATCTGAATCATTCAGTCGGGATGACTTATTTTACAAAAGTGAAAAAGGCACACTGGCCGATTTACCTAAACATGAATATCAGCACATCATTTATCAGAAGTTATTAACGGTTCCAAAAACATACCTGATTTCATATGAAGGGCATCTTTATTCTGTACCCCATAAATATATTGGAAAGCGGGTGGAAATACGCGTGTATGAAAATGGTGTAATGGATATACTCAACCGACATGAACTCGTTACTCAACATCATGTTAGCAAGCGCACAAGTGGCGCGACGATTGTTCGAGAACATATGCCTATTGCCCATCAAAAGGATGCTGAAAAAACAAAAGAGTTTTTTGTTGCTTGGGGACATGAGATCGGGGTTGCTGCTCAACAGATGACGCTAAAGCAATATGACTTTACCAGAAACACGCGCTCTCGACATATTGGTAAACGGTGTATAGCGCTTCAGAAATGCTGTAATAAAGTTGGTGCAGCTGTTTTTGAAAGGGCCTGCGCTTACGCACTGGAAAAGCAACAATATCATCCTACTTACGTCGACATGGTCGCAAGGGCGAGACCATGGGAGTTTTTAGCCGAAACAAAACCTAGGTTCAAACACGATAACATTCGTGGACCTGAATACTATGGAGGCTCTTCTCATGGATAAACTAACAATTAAGCAGTTGTGTGCCAATTTACGTTTAAGTGAGCTGTCAATTGCATTTGAAGAACAGTATCGAGAAAGTGCGTACAAAAACATGGTTTTTGAGGACCGTTTACGTGAGTTACTTCAAGTTCAATATGATGCTGACAATGTAAAGCGCAGAGCTAGAATGGGGCAACAAGCGCACCTCAGGTGGCCAGATGCGACCATTGAAGACTGTTTTAAACGCCATATCGAGCATCGACGACTTCTCGCGGACATTTTAATGGAATTCGATTGGGTAGGCAGAAACGAAAACATTGTGATCACAGGTAAAACGGGGGTCGGTAAAACTCATCTAGCTTGTGCAATTGCCAATGCGGCGATGAATAAGGGTATCACAGTACTATTTAAACGTTTTTACAATCTTTTGTTGGAGTTAGTCGCTGCGGAAAATGAAATGAATCTAAAGCGCTTTAGAAACAAATTGAATCGTACGAATATAGTGATATTGGATGATTGGGGCCTTGCCCCCTTGTGTGATAGAGAGCGTCATTTACTGTTTGAGTTCATAGAGTCACGAGAGTGTAAAGCATCACTGATCATCACATCACAGTATGACACTAAAGATTGGTATGGTGCGTTTCAAGATCATACTTTAGCTGATTCAGTTCTTGATAGAATTGTATCTTATGCACATGTCATAAAGTTGGAAGGCGACTCAGCTAGGTGTATTGCACGCGAGGGAGAAGACAATGAATAAGTCAAAACCCTCGAATGTGGCACAGTTTGACCAGAACGTTTTTGAGCAGACATTACCACAGATCAGCCATTATTATCGTCAGTCACTTTTATCGTCGAGTGAAACTATTCAGTGGTTCAACGAGCGGCTGGAGACCAAAAAGCTCTGTCTGCCTTTACTTGGATATGCAAATAGGACGTTGGGAAACCAGCTTTTGTCACCGCGCAGTAAAGAAGGGCAGCTCTTACGCGGTGCGCTTAAGCGTTTAGGAATATTGAAGCCAAGTGGTCATGAAAGGCTTAGTGGCTCAGCGCTCGTTTTATTGCATTGCGGCTCAGCACTTCACGCTATTTACGGTGAGCGCATAGGTCGATGCTCTGGTCACTGTAGCAGGCAGCAGTGGCTTGTATTTCAAAGTGAATTAGAGATATATAAGCCACCTTCGGACTTAAAAACAGCCTATCTGATGGCTATCAGCCTTCAATCTAAGTATGAGGAGGCTAATCATGCATAAGTCTATTACTGTGTTTGAGCAATCTATACTAGAGAGCTACGGAGAGCGCCGCCTTGCAGATGGCTACTCAGTTAATACTGTTGAAAAGCAAAGTAATAATTTACAGCTTTTTTTGATCTGGTTGCATACGCAAACACAACAGTGCCTAACAGGTGTAAACCAAAAGCACTTCGACCAATATAAGGTTTATCTTTGCCGCTATGTAAGCCCTAAAACTCATGCAAAGCTTAACCCTACGACTTGCCGTAAACGGGCCACGGATGTTCGAACATTTTATAAAGAGCTCATGTTTATGGGCATTTTAAAGAGTAACCCTTTACAGAATGCCAAAAGCCCGAAGGCCCCCAAGCCGGTTGTAAGGGCTTTACTCACTCAAGAACAGGTTGAGTGGCTGATGAGCCAAACAGTGGATTTTGGCATGTATGGGCTTAGGGATAGAGCTATTTTAGAGTGCTACTATGGTGTGGCGGCGCGAAGAATGGAGCTGGCAGAGCTCACTTTGAAAGATATACAACTTGAAGGTGAAAAGTGTTTTGTGCTTGTTGAAAAAGGTAAAGGTGGAAAAGGTCGATATATTCCACTTTATCCTAGGACCGCATTTTGGTTGAGTCAGTACTTAAAGCATGTTCGACCCAAGTTAGCATCACTTTGCTCGAGTTTACATGTGTTTTTAGACAGCAGAGGCAAAAAGTTTAACGGCGCACAATTAAGCAGGCTTGTACGTAAGTACCTGTTAATGGCTGGCTTGGATGTTGGTGCAGCATGCAATGCACTGCGCCACTCTGCGGCAACACACCTGATGGAACATGGCGCAAATGTAAGAGACATACAGGAATACCTAGGACACTCAGATATCTCTACAACGCAAGTATATTTGACAGTGACGCAACTGCAATTGAGGAAGACGTTAAGTAGGTGTCACCCCGCAGCACTGAGTGAGGCACCTAAAGGGCTTGCAGTAGAAGGTTACTTGAATTGATTGCACTAAATTAGGCAAATACATAGCCGACTGCAGCAATGCAGTCGGCTTTTTTAATCACATTGATGCAAGCTTTGTGAGTGTTTTAGCTTGACGTAGTTTTGCGGGGTTGGTTTCTTGCATCTAAGATGTAGTAGCTAAGATTTTATCTTACCGCATAGTCGAACAGGTTTAGACTTCGCTTGACTGGCAGTGAGGAGCAGACGGCCAGCAAAGCCGTTATAGGGCAATTTTGAGTTACGTGTTAGCAACTTAGGGAGCCAACAAGTTGTTAACACTACAGTGACGACATGACTTGTATTACATTGGTGGCATATGCGCTTGTATGCTTTTTTAAGGGAATTTTTATGTATATCAGACAAGTAACGATCAACAACTACCGTAGCTTCCGCTTTTTCGAAGCCCAACTTCAGCAATTAACAGTTGTCATTGGTGAAAACGATACTGGTAAGACGAACTTTTTCACTGCACTTTCGTTACCGTTAAGCGGCAACCAAATAGACTTCAACCAGAAGCGTTTGAGTGTTTCTGACATCAACAAAGATGCCGTTATTGATTTTCTAAAATCTGTAGTCAATAAGGACACTGAAGAGAATCAGCTTGAGAAGATCCCTAAAGTATCAGTAACCGTAGAGTTCGCTGATCCGAAAGATGCTTATGAAACAGCACTGCTGGCTAAGTGGATTGTTGCTGATGGTGATGAAGAAAGTTACAAAATTAGATATGACTTTAAGCCTAAAAACGATAAAGATTTGCTTGAGACCGTGAAGAATTCACTTGCTGGTAAGACTTTAGATGATATTAACTGGTTTACTCTACCCGTTGAGCTATACGACTACCAAGTAGTATCTGTGAACAATGAAAAGCCTATCGCATACAGTGACTTAAAGCATGTCAGTGTCCATAGTATCAATGCTGAGCGAGATGACTTCTCAGAAAGCAGTTCAATGAAGTCCAACAGTATCTTCACAAAGCTGCTAATGAACATACTAGACGATGATGACAAAGGTCAGATCAACACAGCCTACACTGAGTTCTTTAATGCTATTGAAAAGACTGAAACATTCGATAAAGTTATTGGAACTAATGAAGACTTTGAGAACTATGACAGTATTATCAAGCTGCTTGAGTGCACTCCTAACCTGCCTAACTTGAAGAACATCTTGTCTAACATAACTTTGAAATACGGGAATGAATTTCTTTACCAAAAAGGCTTGGGACAAAGAAATCTTATCTACATACTTATCCTGTTTGCTTACTACAAGTCGTGTGGAGATACATTTAACTTGTGCTGTATAGAAGAACCAGAAGCACACTTGAGCGTTAACAACCTTCGTTTAGTAAGAGACTTCATTGAGAAAAGCTCAAGCAACAGTGGCTCGCTTGTACAAACTATTATTTCGACCCATAACCCATCGATCATCAACAAGCTAAAGCTCTCTAATGTGTTGGCGTTTACTGGCGAGAAAGCAATTAGTCTGTCTGATACTCCAACTAAGCTAGTTGACTACCTAAGAAAGAGACCTAACTTCGACATCTTAAAGCTGCTGTTTGCGAACAAAGTCATTCTCGTAGAGGGCCCGACTGAAGAAATGCTAATCAGCACTTATCTGTCTAAACAACCAGCCCTCAACGACATTGATATTATTCCAATTGGTCAACGTGGTTACGCCACTTTCTTAGATATATGGCTAGCCCTGAACAAAGATAACCAGAACAAGAAAATTGGCGTTGTCCGTGATTATGACAATTCAGATGCGGCTAAAGCCAAGCATGACGCCTATGACACAGCGCATGCTAATGTCACTGTAAGAACAACAAAAAACTACACACTTGAAATTGATTTAGTAGAAGCAGAAGACAACCTAGCTATACTAAATGATTTATTCGAAATGGAAGGCGATCTCGACGCTGTATCCAAATACATGATTAATGGTAAGACAGCAAGAATGCTTGATGTATGTGATGCGATGGTGGATGAAGAGAACCCACTGGATATCCAGTTACCAGCTCACATCGCTGAGGTCATCGAGGCAGTATTATGATAGAAGTACAGATTGCTGGTGCAGGTGCTGGGAAAACTTATGGCTTAGCAAAAACTTTGATAGAGCACATCGAAGCTTGTACTAGTCACAAAAAGACATTTGCACTGACGTACACAAACTCTGCAACAGCGAAGATAGAGCAAGAGATAATCAAACAACACGGCTTTATTCCGTCGAATCTCTGTATACAGACCGTACATAGCTTCTTGTTAAACGAAATCATCTACCCATTCTCATCATTCACTCTTGGTGATGTGTATAACGACGCATCAATAATGATGTTACCGAGTAATGCTAGGTTCAAAAATTGGCATTTAAAGGGGTTAAAAGACAACAACATCATTCATGCTGAGAGCGTCTACAACATTGCTAAACAGATTGTTGATGAAACCAACAGCAAGCACCGCAACAGGGCTAAGAAAGTAAAAGTCCGAAGGCTTCTAGCTATTCTAGTGAGTTGCTTTGACAAGATATTCATTGACGAAGTCCAAGACTTAGATGGTGATGCTCTACGCTTTTTTGAGGTGCTAGGCAGCAACGCTATTGACGTATATATGATTGGAGATCCAAAGCAAGCAATTAAGTATCCCAAAGCACTTAATATTTTCGTTGAAAAAGTTTCGTCTGAAGATTACACAATCATACTACCAATCAACAATCAAACTAGACGAGTACCCATAGAGATTTTAGCGGTATCAAATAACTTTTGTTATGAAGATCAGCAACAAGAGTCACTATCAGAAGTGGTTGGTGAACTCATGTATATAGAATCAACGGACGAACGATATGATGAGCTACTAACGAATTACATAGCCACAAAACAACTTGTTTGCATCGACAAAAAAAATGGTCGCTATACAACTTCATCTAAACACAAACACGCATTCCCGCGAGAGATAGAGGAAATGATTCGTGAGTCTAACCATAAGAAAGACAAAACTTTATTTGTGAAAGCTGCTTTTGCTGATTTTATGGACGATGCAATCAATGAAGATACTAAGAGAGCCATAAGCAAACTCATCGCTCGGCATTCGTTGACTCTTAATAAACAGCACTTCGCCCAATTACATGAGCTGTGCAATTCATGCACGAAAAATGACGTACAATTCAAAGTCCAAAGTATTGACTCTATCAAGGGGTTGGATGCCGATACGTGTGTAATAATACTCAGCCCTAACACTCTGAAATACTTAACCCAAGATGGTATTGGTAAAGCTAATTATTTTAATAAAGAATGGAAACGAGTCTATGTAGCCCTTACTCGTGCTAAGAAGAGGTTGGTCTTAGCATTAGATCACGAATTAATTGGGAAAGAAGACATGGCGGCAGTTAGAGACTCCATCTGTGAATTGGGGTTTGTTAATCATTACTAGTATATATGTATCCGCAAGCACCGATGGGGGAGCCTAATAGAAGTCGGACTTAACAAAATGTGTGAAAATTAGTTGAATTAATCGGCCCTATGTAAGTAATTCCTTTTGATGCTGCTAGTAACTCGTTTTGGGGCAGGACATCCTTAGAACCATCACATCTACAAAATACCTCGGGTAAAAATTCAGCTATAGGAAGCCTCTAGACAAAACCTTGTCCGTGAGTTGACCAACTAAAATTCAACGTCAATAGGCAAATAGAGTTGTATTCAAATGCTCTTTTGGGCTTTGACTTTAAGTTCGGTAAAGTGAAGAGCTAAGAGTTAAAAGCACAGTACAATAACCTAGAAAAAGCTGATTCTTCATTTTCATAAACTGTCTACAATTGAGGCCAAGATCACATTCGCTCATATGAACGGTCGGATCTACGATGCAGACACAGGCCGATTTATGCAGGCGGATTCTTTTGTGCAAGCGCCGAGTAATTTGCAGAACTATAACCGCTATAGTTATGTGTTGAATAATCCGTTGAGTTATACGGATCCGAGTGGGTATTTGTTTAAGAAGTTGTTGAAAGGAATTAAGAAGTATTGGAAAGTAGCTGTGGCGGCTGTAGCTTCGTATTACACGTTTGGCGCTGCGTCTGGATGGGCTTCTGCATGGGCAGCTGGGACTGGAGGGTTTAGTGCAACAGCGGCGGCTGCTATTGGATATACTGCTGGTGGCGCCGCTGCGGGTTTAGTTGGCGGAGCAATTACATCAGGCTCGCTTAAAGGAGCACTTAGAGGGGCTTTAAGTGGCGCTATAATGGGAGGCATTGGAGGTTCATTGAGTGGTGTTGAAGCATTTGTGGCTAGCGGTTTGGCTGGCGGCATCATTACTGACTTGGAAGGTGGAAAGTTTAGTTCAGGGTTTTTCAGCGCTGGCATTGGGGCAGCTATGGGAGGAAGGTTTGGTAAAAATCCCTACACCCAAGTAATCGGTTCTGCAGTAGTCGGTGGAACGATATCTAAATTGACAGGCGGTAAATTTTCAAATGGAGCAATTTCTGCGGCCTTTGCTGCTGCTATGAGAGCTGATTGGAAATCGGATCCAATTCCTGAAAACTCTAACGTGGCATTTGTTGGCGGTGCTACAGACGACACAAATCCATTTAACAAAGTTGTGAGAAGTGCATACGATGAACACATCGACAAATATGGAAAAGATTCAGCAGTGTATTTTGAGAATACTCAACATAAAGAACTGGCGTTATGGATAGACCAAAGGAATGGTAATGGAACTGTTATTGCTCATAGTTATGGTGCAGATATGGCCGCTCAAGTTATTGCTGATGGTCACTCTGTAGCTAGATTGGTTACGGTAGATCCCGTAGGTTGGTCGAAGCCTAACTTTTCTAAGGTTGCAGCAAATTCAGGAGTGTGGCAAAACTACGACGCTGGAGATTCTTTGAAGAGCTTTAACAATGTTGTTGCAACTGTAGGTGGAGCTTGGAATTCGGCACCAGCAAATTATGCAACATCTCACCAAAGGTACAAACAACTAGATCATGTCCAAATATGCCAGGTTTTCTGTAAATATTAAGAGTAAGATTATGAAAAGATACTTGATGATAATTTACCTATCGTTACTGGCTTCATGCACTACGCATGGAGTTGGTAGCAGCCCAAAAATTGAGTTTCAAAAATATGAAAAAGTAAAGCGAAAAATGGTTAAACTTTTTCCAGATTACAAGAAAAAGTCAGAAGTCAGAGAGCTAATAGAGCTAACGATTTCATCTGATGTTGAACTTTTTGCATTAAGTTTAAACAAGTCAACAACTTTGAGAGCGAGTATTGGTTTGTGTGAAGATGGAAAGGACATGCCGGAGTTAGCTTTCAATTCGGTTTTTTTAGATGGGAAAACAATAGAATACTATTTGATTAATGACCATGAACCTAGCGTCGAAGGCAAAGCTGACTTTAAATATCAACTTTATATAAACTACGCTGTTTTAAAAAAACAAATTAAGGTGCAAGATACTTTATGCGCTGAAATAATAGGTTCTAGCTATGGAAATTATTTTAGATCGAATGTAATTGAGTTGCCTTTGGATAATTACTGAACTTCAAATTAATTATACAAGATACGCAATCTAAAGCCCCAGAATTAGCTGGGGCTTTTTCATGTTTGGTCGCGTTTCGCCGATTTTTTGGTCACGCCTATCTGACCTGTGTGGTCGCATCTATCGACTTTATAGCAATAAACATGACACCCATCTTAATTTGGAAATAGTTTAAGAAGCCGTCTATGCTTTAATGAATGTTAAAGTATGGATGGCTTTTTTTATGGCAATAGCAAGGAAGAGACAAGTTAGCTTGGTGGATACTAAGTATTATCACTGTATATCACGGTGCGTTAGACGCGCGTTTTTATGCGGAGAAGATAAAGTAACAGGCAAGTCATTTGAACATCGAAGAGGGTGGGTTGAAGAGAAGCTACTACAACTAGCCAAGGTGTTTTGCATTGATGTATGTGCTTATGCGGTAATGAGTAATCATACGCATATTGTTTTACATGTTGATGATAAAAAAGCAAAACGTTTAAATGATAAATCTATCCTGATTCGCTGGCATAAACAATTTAAAGGGACTTGGCTGACTCATAAGTTTGTCAGTGGAGATTCATTGACAAACTCAGAACGTTGTTTGCTGTCAGAGCTGATAGAGGAATACAGAAATCGCCTAGCGGATATCAGCTGGTTTATGCGAACGCTCAATGAAGATATCGCACGTAAAGCCAACAAAGAAGATGGTTGCACAGGCCGTTTTTGGGAGGGGCGCTTTAAATCACAAGCCTTGTTAGATGAAGCCGCGTTGGCAGCGTGCTTAGCATATGTTGATTTGAATCCAGTCAGAGCTAAAATGGCAGAAACCCCAGAAGAGTCAGACCACACCAGTATCAAAAAGCGTATTGAGACAGCAAAAGTAGGTAAGCAGCCTAAGTCACTCATGCGTTTTGCAGGTAATCCAAGAAAACACATGCCAAAGGGGTTACCGTTCGAATTCAAATATTATGTCGAGCTTGTTGACTTAACAGGTCGATGTATGCGTGAAGACAAACGTGGATTTATCACAGACTCTCAGCCCATTTTAGCAAGACTTAATATCCAACCAGAAAATTGGCTAAAACTCACCACCCAGTTTACAGAAGTGTTTAAAGGTTCTGTAGGTAGGTCAGACGCTAAGCAAAAATATTGTGAACACTTAAAGTTAAAACGACGAGCAAATTTAACGCAGTGTAGTGTATTGCTCGCATAGTCTTTAATATGCATTAACATCCTAATTTCAACGTGACTTTTAAAAGTTACGTGGTTAGTCATGCCTGAAATCCCAAAAAGTTATCAAGTTAAGCAATTTATCAAAGGTTCAAAGCGACTTGAGCTATTTTTAGTGGTTTGTTTCTGCTTTGAAACATGTCGAGGTGTAGTTGTGATATAAATTTAGATGGGTGTCATGTAAAGTGCATTCACCAAACCTGAAAGATTATCCAAAACCCGTATACGAATTTAAAGGAGATAGATGAGTTGAAGCTTACAATGACTATTTTATTTTTTTTAGCATTATTTACTGCAAAGTTTTTAGTAATTGACTCTAAAGAGATGTTGAAAGAAGATAAATTTAATTATGATATTGAAATAATAAATAGTGCGATGAAAGTCTATTTTAAAAAAAATGGTAAAAATGTTGACGCTATAGAAGAATTAGTCCCGAAGTATTTAAGTGCGATACCTAATTGTCCATACGAAGGGGCTTATATGTTGAAAGAAAGGAATAGTGAATCAATTGTCATATGCGATTGATTTTTTTAAGATTGTTTTTTTGGGAGGGGCGCTTTAAATCACAAGCCTTGTTAGATGAAGCCGCGTTGGCAGCGTGCTTAGCATATGTTGATTTGAATCCAGTCAGAGCTAAAATGGCAGAAACCCCAGAAGAGTCAGACCACACCAGTATCAAAAAGCGTATTGAGACAGCAAAAGTAGGTAAGCAGCCTAAGTCATTCATGCGTTTTGCAGGTAATCCAAGAAAACACATGCCAAAGGGGTTACCGTTCGAATTCAAATATTATGTCGAGCTTGTTGACTTAACAGGTCGATGTATGCGTGAAGACAAACGTGGATTTATCACAGACTCTCAGCCCATTTTAGCAAGGCTTAATATTCAGCCAGAGAATTGGCTAAAACTCACCACCCAGTTTACAAAAGTGTTTAAAGGTTCTGTAGGTAGGCTAGATGCTAAGCAAAAATATTGTGAACACTTAAAGTTAAAACGACGAGCAAATTTAACGCAGTGTAGTGCATTGCTCGCATAGTCTTTAATATGCATTAACATCCTAATTTCAACGTGACTTTTAAAAGTTACGTGGTTAGCCATGCCTGAAATCCCAACAAAGTTATCAAGTTAAGCAATTTATCAAAGGTCCAAAGCGAATTGAGCTATTTTTAGTGGTTTGTTTCTGCTTTGAAACATGTCGAGGTGTAGTTGTGATATAAATTGAGATGGGTGTCACGTAACGTGCACATTTTAGCAAGGCTTAATATCCAACCAGAAAATTGGCTAAAACTCACCACCCAGTTTACAGAAGTGTTTAAAGGTTCTGTAGGTAGGCCAGATGCTAAGCAAAAATATTGTGAACACTTAAAGTTAAAACGACGAGCAAATTTAACGCAGTGTAGTGCATTGCTCGCATAGTCTTTAATATGCATTAACATCCTAATTTCAACGTGACTTTTAAAAGTTACGTGGTTAGTCATGCCTGAAATCCCAAAAAAGTTATCAAGTTAAGCAATTTATCAAAGGTTCAAAGCGAATTGAGCTATTTTTAGTGGTTTGTTTCTGCTTTGAAACATGTCGAGGTGTAGTTGTGATATAAATTGAGATGGGTGTCACATAACGTGCATTTAATTTATCTTAAATTATTCAGATTTATGCACGGTAAAAAACTTTATCATGGATCAATGTTGATGACTTTAAATGTTAGACTTTTATTTTGGGTGGTAATTCTTTTAACTTTATTTGCATGTGGTAATAATAACTTAGAAAAAGAACGTGAGTTATTTATTAATAGTCAGGCTGTAAGAGATTGGAACTCGAAGGTAATTAAGCATAATGATAGTGTGGTTAGCGCACTTGAATATCTTAATAAAAACAAAAGCGTACACTATTCTCCTAAGCACTTTAAATACATAGGAGATGATTTAATTCAAAGTGATCCTATTCACTATAAACATGCATTGTTTGCTTATGAGCTTGGAATACGTCATGGGAACACTCTCGATGATGGAACATCTGGATTTTCATTAATAAAAGAAAGGAGTGAGCTTTATTACTTTTCATACAGTGTAGTTTTATCTTCAGATACAAGCAGAGAAAATTTCAACAAAAAGTGTATCGACGGGAAGATAGGTTTTTGTATTCACAAAAAGTTCAAAGGGTTACTTTTTATTTATGGTTTTCATGCGATAGAAAAGGGAAAATAAACATGACACCCACCTTAACTTTGAAAAAATTTAAAGTAATCTTTCTATATGTTTTGTTTTATTTTGTGCTCAAACCTACACTGGTTTTTGGAAATGAAGCTAAATATGTGGATTTGAAGACTGGTGATTATATATATGTAAAATCTACAAGCTCTATCCTTATTGAAGGAAAGTTTATTGAGAAAGTCTATATATGTACTGAAGATGATGAGTTTTTATGCTTGTTCAACAAATACTATAAATTCTCTTTTCCAAGTAAATACTCCGGAGAAGTGAAGTGGAGCTTTAAAGGGTTTAGATATTGTGTGGTCAGTTCCTTAGAAAAAGATAAGCAGTATCTGGTTTATATTTATGAAGGGGAAGAGTGCTCGGGTAGTGCAGTGGGTACCTTCTTATTTTCAGAAAGAGATGGATTAAAATATATATCAACTAATTATCTGATACCTAAAGGGGAGCTAAATATGGTATTGATTGAAGATAAAGGACTTTTTAAAATACAGAATTAAAAATATATAAAAAACACCCAATCCAAAGCCCCAGTATACTTGCTGGGGCTTTTGTGTTTCTGGTCGCGTCTATCGACTTTCTGGTCCACACAGACCGCTATATAGAAGTGTATATAGCGGTCTGTGTGACCAACGGAGTCACTTTACTGTAGCAAAATTGACACCCATCTTAATTTGGGAATAGTGTAAGAAGCCGTCTATGCTTTAATGAATGTTAAAGTATGGGTGGCTTTTTTATGGCAATAGCAAAGAAGAGACAAGTTGGTTTGGTGGATGCCAAGTATCATCACTATATATCGTGATGCATAAAGCGCGTGAAAAATATGTAACACTCATTCAAGAGCAAGGTATGGCTGCTTGATGTTAAAGAATACCTCAGTCTGGAGTTGTATTAGGGAGTAATATTATCGGAGTAGATCTTAATTATTGTTCTACTTTTATCTAAATATCCATCTGCCATTTATTGATGATTAAACTCTATATTAAAAGGGTTGATACCCTATATCAGTAATATCAACCCGTTAAATCAATACTTGATTCTTACCACGGATATCCTGTTGTTGATGTTAAAAGCATGCCACCTTGCCACTCGCAGTTTCTGCGTTCTACGGCGATATCACCTGAGAAATAAGAAATCCCGAAATTCAGCACTTTACCGCCTTTTTTACAAACATAATAAGTTTTTTGTGCAAACTGTGGGGCTACTCCTTCTTCTGCTGCGACGTTAGCCTGAGCCGTTGCAGAAAATATAGTAAGTGCTGAAACTGAAGCGAGTAATAATTTCATATTAATTTCCTTTTTTAATGTATAGATATTGTTTTTTCGTGTTTTTTAAATGGTAGTTTTTATTTTAAATATTGTTTTAAATTGTGGTTGTTGTCAATGGTTTGTTTTTGTTCTTATTGGTTTGTGAAATGTAATTCGCACATTAATTTTCTGCTGATTTCAACCCTGTTTTGCTGTGTGTTTTTATTTTTTAAATATAAAAAAATTAATTTTCTATATTGTGTTGTAATGGGGCCTCTCTTTAGTTTTTCGGTTTTATTACAAATGTAAGTTTTTAGTGGTGTTATGATTTGTAAAAAATAAAACAAATTAAAACAATGATTTGGTTTTTTTTGAGGCTTTCGACATTAAAAATAAATCGGAAATAGTATCAAGGTTGGCGGGTAGACTTTTGAGTGAAAAATGAGAGCGAATTTTAGTTTATAAAAATAATAATGGAGTATTTTTTAGTGTCAAATCCCTTGTTTCTATTTAGCTAATGTATTTATTGGTTCCTTATTTTTATCAAAAAAATAAATTCAATATTGACAACCAAGTATTGGCGAAAAACAGATATGGCCATGTTCCTATGCCATTTCGTTAGCAGATATCAAGTCAAGTACCTACTGAATTAGTTTGGTTATTACCTGTAGGTGGTTAGGTTAAAAAGATAAATTGTTATTAAAGCAAATAACTTTTATCTAGAGCAGTAGCTTGGGCAAGCGGATGCAAATGCAAAATTTGTTCATGCAAGTTATATATTTTTTCTTTAGTCCGAATGTTCGGTTAAGGAAGTGAGAGTTCATAATATGAACTTTGTCTTTTTTGGGTAGTTCTGGTGTGCAAAGCCACCGTATTTTTATTTATCGATGACTCAAATGACTGAATGTTCACTTTTAGCGATACTGTTTATTGACTGTTCATAGAGAGTTTTCGAAACAAGCATTATAAACGTTTATTTCTGCACCACCATGGGTGGAAATGAACAGTCAATATAAAATTAGCTCTCTTTTTGCTCTTTGGCTTTGAGCTTTTTGTCTTGATCAAAATGCCATTTGACCGCAAAGAACCCAGCTATACCCAACGCAATTACTTTTACGCCCATAAAAATATATGGGAAAAAATCAGACCAATGTTGTTCCATCACACACTCCACAAAATTACATGTCACTTACCACAATAAAGAGCGACGTTGTAAAACTGCCTTTTCGAATATTAATTCTGTTTGCCTAGGCCTTTGTATGCCCATCGTCATACTTTATTGGTCTAGCCGTTGGGCTATGGCAATTTTTTATAAATACTGCTCGCTCGAGTCGACAATATATTGATCTAGGATAAGATTGTCAAACTATAATTAGAAATTGCAGAACTTTTAGAAATTTTTGAAACTTTGCTGTTTGATTAGCTCAACTTGGCTCTAATTTCATTCCATCAATGTGTGTATTTTTGGAAGTTTTTATTTTTTGGCTCTAAATCTTAGACTTGCTTGATGTGATGAATTAGTCACTTGACATTAATAAAATCTTTCGAGTTGCAATGAGTCAGCGACAAAAGTGTGTAATGGCAAGGTCGGTGTAAATGACTAACATGCCATATTATTTTGTAGTTAAGATACATTACTCCGTTAATCAGCAGGTTTTAGTTTTAGTTGATTCTGACATTTGATAATGTTTAGTCAGCATGATTGAGTTGTTGATTTTAAAAAGGTTATTTAATGAAATCTCTAAGTAAATCTAATCAGCCTAATATTGCTCAACTTGGGCACCCCGTGTTGCGAAAAGAGGCGAAGGTTGTTGACAATATCTTGTCCGATGAATGTCAAATGTTGATTGAAGAAATGATGTTATCGGTTGAAAAGGCAAATGGAGTAGGCCTAGCAGCTCCACAAATTTATCGGAGTTTACAGGTATTTATAATGTGCTCTAAACCGAGCGTTCGATACCCAAATGCACCTAGTATGGCGCCAACAGCAATCATTAACCCTAAGATTATTGAAGTAAGTGATGAGTTAGAAAAAGGGTGGGAAGGGTGCTTAAGTGTACCAAGTATGCGTGGTTTAGTACCTAGGCATAAACGTATAAAGGTGAGATATTATGATCAGCAGGGCAAGAGGCACACAAGGGTGTTTGATAACTTTATTGCTCGTATTTTTCAACATGAATTGGATCACTTGAATGGCTTGACCTTTATTGACCGATTAGAGTCAACACAGGACTTGGTGAGCGAAAGTTATTGGTATGAGAACTTTGCGACTAAGTCATAGATTTATAATTTTCTATTTCCTATCGACTTTAACTTTTATTAATAATTATCTCTAATCTCAACTTCTTAATAACGTTATTTGATATTGAAAAATTATTTAAGTCTGGGAGTTTCTAAAAAACCCTAACATGAGTTAGGGCTTTTTCTATTCAAAACAGCTTAACCACTTTAGTTAGTGCTGCCATTTTATTGTAATGGGTATTTTGAAAGTTTTAATTATTTAATATTTTTATCCAACCTGTTGCAGTACATCTCCCGCTAGATTCACTTTTTAAGATAAATTCAATTTTTTTATTTGAAATCATAGCGGTTAACGCGATGGAGCGTGTGAAATTTAACTTATCTCTTGCATCTTCCATATCTACGCCTGATAAAGCAAAGTCAGATAGGTGAAAGAGTACAAACCTGTTTTCACACCCTTGATAGTTTGAATCTTTAAGCTTTAAAACGAGGCTTGTTTTTGACACTGCATAGTCAGTTGAAATACTGTCAATATAGCCATTTACATATACATCTGATGCAAAAGATTTTAATGATGAAAGCAAGAGTGAAGCTAATAATATTTTTTTCATTTTATTCCTTGAAAATATTTTTTGGTTCTCTAAATCTTTAATTTCTAATAGTTCTTATTGTCATATTTAAAATAGCAGTAGAAAAATGGCGTTTGATGACAGGCAGGGCTTACTGACAAACCTCGCTTCAATGAGATTTTTATATAAGGATTTAAATCTAAGAAGTTTAATGCTCACATCATTTAACCAGTTTTTAGAGTTTTGGGAATGTTCTGCCCTTTATCGCTGTTTTAATTTCAAAGTAACCTTCTTAGATATTTATGACAATAAAATTGTGAGGGCTTTATTTTTTTGTAATTTCCGATTGTCAATCTTTAATTCTATTTTTACATTTAGTATTTTATATAAGGGTTGCTTTTTAAAATTATACCAATTTAATTTTAATGATGGAATGGTTAATATTGAATTTGGGTTTTACTTTGCTCGTAATTTCAATTGAAGGTTGTTGCTTATAAGTGACTTCATTAGCAACCCAGCCTAGCGTGAAGCTAACTATTATTTGAAAACTCTGCTTTTATGAGGGAAAAACCGCTTTCTATTAAGGTGGTTATCTAGATGTATACGAAATTTATATTAGATCATTTGAATGATGTCAGTTTTAATATTATCACTATAATTAGTGAAAAGTTGTTTTTTGTATGCTTAGGTAATTCATTGTAAGAGACTGTAACCCACTATTCATATTCCAATTTCATACTGTTATTGTCTATTTAAGTTTGTAAATGATAATAGCTACTGCTAAGAGGGATAATTAGCATGAATACAAAAATTAGAAAAATAATCCAATTAATCACTATGACTGGAAGTCTATCATCAGCTCCCGCATTTGCTCAAGGGTCTGAGCCCATGTCTTGCTATTGGCAATTCGAAGAACAAAACGAAGTTGCTATATCTGAGAATTTATTTTGTAACAACCCGGTAAGCTCAGACTATACAGATTTGCTTATAGCTAAAAAAGTGAGTATATCGGGCCAAGGTTATTGCGGTGTGAGTTGGATGGATGGTTACAGAACTGAATTAAAAGGAAGTATTACAGTAACAGGCGAGAAGTCAGCTTGTTATGGGCATTCAATTTTGTATCAAGCTGCACCAGCTACCCGAACTGTCGACGGAGCAAAAGAAACGCTACTTGATTGCGGCTGGAAGCCAAAGGGAAACAATACACATCAGTTAATATGTAATACTTCTAATGGGCAAACGTTAAACTTACCAATAGCTTCTAAGTTACAACAAAATCACTTTAATAGCTGCAATATGATTTTTGATGCCAATATGCTTAAAAGCTTTGATAGTGGTACAGTAAGTGTCGATAAAATACCAAAACCAGACGACTGTGATGTTGGCCCAGTATATTTTAGGGCCTATCCTAAAAAGCGTATTGTAAATGGGTTTGAACAAACACTTTTACAATGTGAGTGGCGTAGTCAAAACAATCAATTGAGTATGAAATACTGTACGGGTGCAGAAGGGTGGAATAATGATGTTGTTGTTGCTTACAAATTGAATTCTTCTACATATTCTTTGGTAGATGGTTTAAATAAAGAATTGAAAAATGGTCTATTAATAGAAGATAAGTCACTTAATTCTGTGAACCCCCCACTTTATTTTAGATCATATTGAATGGCCTAAATAAATATTATGGTTGTATTTGGATTACAGTACGTTTTTGACGGCGTTAATTGATTACACAAATCAGTAAATGGTTTTTAACTCCGGTATGCACGATATTTTTTGAGTATTCAGTAAGAACACACATTGGGGTTTGTAGTGAACCCCAATAATAAACGATAAATTAACCACTGTTCGTAATATTTTTTTTGCTCAAAGTATTTTTTATATTTTTGTAACTGACAAAGAATGCAACTCTTTGTCAGTTTTTCTCTCCTTATAAAGAAAAAAAGCGAGAGAGGAAAGGGTTAAAACACCCCCTGTTACACCCGTTAAAATACCTAAATCCCGCAGAAAGATATTCCAATTGATAGTGTGAGTACTTGTGCTTTGATAAACCATGACACCGACTGTGCCTAAATAGCCAAATGAGTCTGCTAAGTATGTAAGAAACCCAACATTAGCAGGGCGGTTAAATGTCGCGATAAGTCGGTCAAATAGTGAAGTGGTGAATGGGACGTAGGCCAAATATAGGCCGATACCATTAAGGATCATCCAACTAATTGGACCAATGTAGCTATGTTCGTATGCAAGTGAGCTAAGCAGTGTGATTATAAAGCCTAAAAATATCAAGAAGTGATTAATTATCATGGCAGTATGGTTATTTTTCACGAGTTTAAGTAACGCTATTATTATTAACACGACGATTGCGATCGGTAACTCTGTTAGTGTGAAAAGTCCTGGTGCACCACTTAGCCCAGTCGCTTGCCAGACATCTGCTGCAAAACTGTCTCGCAAATCACGTAATATAGTCAATAAGATATAGCCAAAAATAAGCATAGTGATCCCAAAGCCAAGTAATTTGAGTAGCTCTATACGACTAGCTTTATTCATTGGTACGCGTTTACAGCGCTGTTCAATATCGCTTTGATTTGGGGGCGGTAGTTGGTCTAGCATCCACACTGAAGCACACAAAAAAGGTAAAAACATCGATGCTGTTACGAATGGCATCCATATTTCACTCACGTTGTAGTCAAGTAATAATATACTGGCTACTGTTTTAACAATGCCTGAAGCAAGAATAAAGCTAGTGCAAAGGCCTGCAGCGAGTATTTCAGTCACCCTTCGTCCTTCTAAATAACTGAACACTATGCCCCAAACCATACCCAAGGGTAGGCCATTTAATAGCATAAATACTGCGTTCCACGGTGAAGGAGTAATAGCGAACCCTAATAGAGCGAACCATGCAAAAAAGACTAAAGCGAGGGTTGCTTTGGCACGACCATGGCTCTTTAGTTCTGATATGACCTTAATTCCAATAAACTTTGATAGCGCATAACCTAAAATTTGAGCTGTTAAATATAAGGTTTTTAAGGATAGGCCCAACCACGTAACCTCTTGATAGAGGCCGACTGCAACAGGCTTTCTAAAGCCATACATAAATGCATAGGTACTGCAAGCTGCGACTATCGCATATGAACAAAAAAGGAAGGTATTAGCACTCAGTTGGTTTTGGATTTGCTTGCCCAATTGGTAAAACATTTGACACTCATACTGGAACGAACATATTTGGTATGGACCAAATAGCAGTTGTCTTGAACTTGTTCACAGTTTAATTTGGCTTTATTACAGTTGTTTTACAGTGTGTTGCAGGTTAAAAATGTAGTTTAGCTTTGTTTTCGATCATCAGTGCATCATGACGCCAATATTCGCGGTCAAATTCAAATGCTGTACCTTCTAAATCTCTTACGATGCGGGTTACTTTAAGCCCCAAAGCGCCGTCATAAGTATTTAAGTACTGCGCAATGGGATTGAACAAACAACATGATTCGACCGAAATATCATAAAGGACATTATGATGCTTATAAGTGTTTTTAAGTAATACGCTGATCGATAATGATAGGTCGTGTTTATCAATATTTGGTAGGTGCTTGTTACTAAAGTTAAGTTCTTCAACGACCACGGCCCGGCCGTCAACTGAACGAACTCGTAATATACTTGTCAGACTTGTTCTGCCATCTAAATCAAGGGCAGTAGCTATTTCTTTGCACGGCTTTCGCCTCGTTTTTTCAACTAATTCTGTGCTTGGCTGAAAGCCTTGAGCGGTTGTGTACTGTAAAAAAGAGGTATGTTGCATAGGATCATATTTAAGCTTGCGAGGGCATACATACCAGCCGCTGCGGTTTTTTCTGTAGATTAACCCCATATGTTCAAGCTGTCCCAGCGCTTGTCTTAAAGTAGAGCGTGCTACGTCGTACTTGGCACATAATTCTCGTTCAGAAGGCAAGCTACCTATTAACTTTTTCTCAAATATTTGTTGGCTGATGGCTTCTCGCACTTGGGCATAGGCAAAACTGGTGTCGCTCATAGATGACTTATTCTTGGTAGTACGTTAATTAATTTTATTGTTATCACATTACAACATACTTCACAAAATGGAAACTTATCTTACTAAATTTTGGTCCGTACCAGTTGTTTTAAAACTTACACATAACTGTAAAGTCCCTGTAATGATACATAACTAAGATTTGCCCCGTTCGTAATTTTGGTATGTACCAATCACTTTCGGGAATTATAATGAAAACGTTATACTCTACAGGCTCTACAAAAATATCTATGTTGGCTATGGCTGTTGCTGCAGCATTATCGGCACCGACTTCTGCAGAAGATGATCAAGCAAAAGCGGACCAACAAATCGAAGAGATCATGGTCGTTGGTAAAAGTGTTTCTTATGCGAATAACGCAACTTCTGAAGAAATGTTTAAGCAACAATCATCCATGACTAGTGCAATGGCGATGATTGACAACTTACCAGGCGTGCTTATCAATGAGGGTGATACATTTGGCTCTGATGATTGGTCAACAACAGTGTCAATTCGCGGTTTTCAACTGAGCTTAGATGAGCAGCAAGTTGGTATTACGATTGATGGTATCTCAAATGGTAATTCAAACTATGGCGGTGGCGCTAAGGCAAACCGCTATATCGATACTGAAAACTTGATGGCAGTTGAAGTGTCTCAGGGTACAGCAGATATTGGCTCTCGCTCTAATGAAGCTCTCGGCGGTACCTTAAACTTTACGACAATAGACCCTAGTGCTGAGCAAGGCATTATTGCCAGTGTGTCATTGGCGAATTTTGATGCGCAGAAATACTATATGCGCATTGAAACTGGTGAAGTGATGGATGACACATATGGTTGGTTAAGTTATTCAAATTCAAGTAACAGCGACTGGATCACCGGCACAGCTGAAAATACCCGTGACCACTTTGCTGCAAAATTTGTTAAAGGCATGGATAGTGATTTAGAGATCACTGCTTATCTTTCATATGATGATGTGCACGAAGACAACTATCAGCGTGTGTCATTAGAAAGCTTTAAGCAAAACCCAGAATCAGATGGCCTAACAGGAGAGTGGACAGGCATTCCTTATATTGATCAGGTTTATCGTCGCGGTTGGTCAACCTTACGTGAAAACCTGTTTGGTTACATCGAAGTGGATACTATGTTTGGCGAAGTTGAAGTCACTGCTAATGCATATTTCCATAAAAATGAAGGTCGTGGTGACTGGGTTCCACCTTATATCGTTGATGTTAATCAAGACGGCGCGAATGGCCACTCTGAATTAGTATCTGGCACTACTTATCAAGGTGGAAGTTCTCTAGGTAAGATTTATTTTGTTGATGCAGATGGTAAATCACTTCAGCCAATGAAAGGCTGTGAAAGCTCAATTACATTCCCATACGGCGGTGCCGATGCTGAGTACGATCCAAATTGCTATGAGGCGACAGCTCGTCCAGTTGGTTCATACCGTAATAGTCACTATGAAAAAGATCGCTTTGGTATTAATGCTGACCTAACATGGGAAACCAAGATTGGTGACTACAACAATATCTTGCGTGGTGGTATTTGGTATGAAGATTACGAGCGCTCTGAGTACCGTGATTGGCACAAAATCATTGATTCAAAAAGTAACTTCGACTTTGACCACAACCCATACTGGATACAATACGACCGCACTTATCCAGTAGAAACAACTATGTTGTACCTAGAAGACTCACTTGAAATGGATACAGTGACATTGCGTGCAGGTGTGAAAAAGTACTTGGTAGATTTGGACAGCCACGACAAATTCACAAGCACTAATAAGTCAGTCAATTCAGATTCAGATACGTTGTTATCAGCGGGTGCTGTTTGGTATACACCGGTTGATGGCCTAGAAGTATTTGCCGGTTATGCTGAGAACTTTGCGGCTATTAAAGACCAAGTACTTGAAGCTGATGCATCAGCTCTTGGCAATATTGAGCCTGAAACGGCAGAAAACATGGACTTTGGTATTCGCTATGACAACAGTGACTTTGACGCTAGCGTCACTTTATATAGCATTGACTTTGAAAACCGATTAACTTTTGTTGCGCCTGAATCTGCATCTGGAAATGATTACTTGGTTGGTACTAGTGGCCAGTATATTAATACCGGTGGTATTGAGTCTTCAGGTGTTGAAGCGTCATTGACTTACTATCCAACTCAATCATTGTCTGTGTATATGTCATATACAAGCAATGACTCTGAGTACACAGATGGCACTGTTGATATTAAAGCTGGTAACACCGTATTTGGTTCAGTTGAAGACATGGCCGTTTTGTCACTCGATTGGCAATCAGAAATTTACTCTGCAGGTTTGTCGACTAAATGGATTGGTGAGCGTTGGATGGATTCAGACAATACTCAGCGTATTGATGCCTATGCAGTCAGTGATATGTATATTGCTGTAGATCTTGAAGAAGTTGGTGCACTAAAAGGTGCTTCCATTCGCCTAACAGTTAACAACCTATTTGATAAGAGCTATATCGGCAGTGTTGCAGGTGGTTGGGGTGGTTGGATTGGCGCGCCGCGCACCGCCGCGATTAATTTCCAAACACGTTTTTAACTTTATTGATGGCGAATGGTGAAATGCGTTCGTCATCTTTTCTGCCCAGAATGACGGTTAAAAAGGACATTGATAGTGATTGATAGAGCTATAGGTTTTTCTTAGTGCGCAAGCATGGAAATATAAGAAAAAACAGGCCCTACAACTCTATGCCGTATGAGCTAAGTAATAGTCTCCCTTGGTTACTTAGCTCTCTATTCAGGCAACAGCATATTTTTGCAATCTTCTAAACAATATTTACTACCTATTACCTAGCATGGCCTCTCCTCAATGAAATACGGAGCAAGATCTGATTTAAAGTGCGTTTTAAAAGTAGGTAGTCTTAAAATGAGAGCGGTAAATCATGAATGTTAAATGTCCCATATTATCTACTTTATTTGCCATTGGTTGCTTTGTAGCTAACGCGCAAGCTGCAGGTTCAATAGATAAAATATTATTTGGCTCATGTAGTCACCAAGATAAAGATATTCCAATTTTTGATGCAATTAATAAAGAGCAGTCAGATCTATTTGTGTTCCTTGGCGATAATATTTATGGCGACACAGAGGATATGACTGAGTTAGCGGCCAAGTATCACAAATTGGGTAGTAAAGAAGGATTTAAAACACTGCGTGCAACGACACCCACCATCGCTATTTGGGACGATCATGATTACGGAGAGAATGATGCGGGTACAGAATACCCATTTAAAGAGCAATCTCGCCAGATTATGTTGGACTTCTGGCAAGAGCCGAAAAATAGTCCGAGGCGCACTCGTCCGTCGGGTATTTATACTTCTTACATGTACGGCGAGCAAGATCAAAATGTGCAAGTGATCATGCCTGATCTGCGCTGGAATCGCCCTGAACTTAACTCTGTTGGAGCATTGAGTTACTGGGTTGGAAGCTTTTTTAATAATAAAGGCCCTTATCGACCAGTTGATAATAAGGTCTCTATGCTCGGAGAAGCTCAATGGCAATGGCTTGAAAAAGAGCTTTTAAAGCCAGCAAAAGTAAAAATAATAGCGTCTAGCTTACAGCTTATTCCAGATTTTACAGGGTGGGAGAGTTGGGCTAACTTTCCAGCTGATAGACAAAGGCTATTCAACTTTATTGAAAAGCACAAAATTGGTGGTGTAATAATGATCAGTGGCGACACGCATTGGGGGGAATTATCGAGATACGATACAAAACATGGTTATCCGATTTGGGAGATCACCAGTTCAGGGTTAACACAAAAGTGGAAAGATGTGAGTCCAAACCGCCATCGTATCGGAGAGTACACTGCGCAAGTGAATTACGGTTTCATTGAAATTGATTGGGGGCAGGCGGACCCGAAAATTCAATTTGGGCTTAAAGATCTTTACGGGGATATCACACACCTGCAAAGCATGCAGCTTTCCTCACTGCAATTTAAATAGTCATGGAGGGCAATTAAAGTGCTGTCAGATTTAAAAAAACACTCGCCAATTCTCGCTTTATTACTTTTAAGCCTATCTGGATGCAAAATGCTTGAAAGCAAAGCTTATGATGTAGCGGCTGAACCATCACAGATTAAGAATATAGTCTTGTTGATTGGGGATGGCATGGGTCCCCAGCAAGTTGGTTTATTGGAGGAGTATGCGACGCGTGCACCTCAATCAATTTATCGAGGTAACAATAGCGCGATCTCTAAACTAGCCAACTTAGGTGTGACAGGGCTATCTCTACATGGCCCTGCTGATAAATTAGTTGTGGACTCCGCTTGCTCAGCAACGCAATTAGCGACAGGGGTTGCTTCGGGTAGCGAGATGATAGGGTTAAACCGTGCGGGGCAAAAAATACCGACGATTTTACAAAAAGCTAAAGCAATGGGTAAGTCAACAGGGTTGGTATCAGATACAAGATTGACGCATGCGACGCCAGCTGCTTTTGCAACACATCAAATCCATCGTTCGATGGAAAACGCCATTGCGGAGCAAATGGTAGTTAGTAACTCCGTTGACGTTATGTTATCGGGTGGATTACGCCATTTTATACCTAAAGACTATATGTTATCGGGCGAACTCGACGCCTTAGAGACAAGGCTGGCAGTAAGCGGTTTATCATTAAAATCGAAACGACGTGATAGAAAAAATATATTAAGACAAGCTGAAAGCCAAGGTTATGAATTGGTATTTAATGAAGGCCAATTGCAAGATGCACACAGTGAGCGTATTTTGGGCTTATTTGCAAACAGCGCTATGGTGGATGGTATTGAAGCGTCTAATCAACGCTATCATGGTCAACCAAGTTTACGGAACATGACGCAAGTTGCTATCAACAAACTAGCAAAAAACCCAAAAGGGTTTTTCTTAATGGTCGAAGGCGGGCAAATTGATTGGGCTGGTCACAATAATGACGCAGGTACTTTATTGCATGAAATGATCAAGTTCGATAGTGCAGTAGATGCTGTGTTGCAATGGGCAAAGGATAGAGATGACACCCTAGTTATTTTGACAGCCGATCATGAAACGGGAGGGTTCGGCTTTAGTTATAGCGGTGCAGATTTGCCTCAAGCAGAGCAGCTCGATAATTTAAATGGTGACATTTATAAACCAAATTATAATTTTGGTGAACTTACGATTTTAGATAAACTTTACTTGCAAAAACGAAGTTATAGTGCGATGTGGAAAGCCGCAAAGCATGATGATAATAAACCTAGCGCTGATAAATTAGTCCAAACAGTCAATTTAAATAGTGAATTTAAAATAAATGATGCAGATGCAAATACTATTTTAGCTGAGCAGAAAAATGCATTTTTTAAACGAGGACATAAAAGCTTGGGTGTCAAAATTGCCAGTAAAATCCATGATTTTTCCCCTTTTTATGTTTACCTTAATGAGCGACCTTTAAACCTAATTGGTAGGGCACTATCAACAAAGCAAAATATTGTTTGGTCAACAGGTACACATACGCATACACCAGTAGGGGTTTTTGTGTTAGGCCCAGAGCATGCGATTAAGCAGTTTAGTGGATTTTATACTCATGTAGAACTCGGTAAGAAAATGAAGCAAATTTTGACTGGGTATTAAGTACCATTGGTTGTAATTTTGTACGTGTTTATGAACAAGCTGGGTTAAAGAGCCCCAATGTATTGGGGCTGTGTGGTTTAGCTAATTGTATCTAATTCATTTAATTCACTGGGCACTGCTAGGTTTTCAAACCCCCAATGGTCTTTTATTGGTAATGGATAACCTTGATCTACTTGACTGCAAGATTTATCAGAGTACCGAATATATTGGTCGCCTTTAAACATATAGGTTTTGCCATTAGGAAGGACGGCGATAGCATCAATACCTTCGAGAAACTCTTTAGGTAAGTTTTTCCCCCAATTGCCAGCAATTTTTTTTGGGTATCCAGGATCAACAGATGTTGCATTGAGATCTGAGTAGCGATAATAACTATCGCCCTTAAACACATAAGTTTTATTATTGAGTAATGTAGCCATTGCATCGAACCCTGTTAACTTTAACTCGGGCGCAATATCTCCCCAATTGTCGGCAATTAATGCGGGGTAGCCTTTGTCTATAACGGTGGCATTATTATCTGAATACCTCAGGTAATGCTCACCTTTTGTGACATAGGTTTTTTTATTCGGCAATGTCGCCATTGAATCAAATCCAGTTGCAAAAGAGCCAATACTTTCATTAAACCCCCAGTTTCCAACGAGCTCTTTTGGATAGCCTTCATCTACTTTAGTTCCATTTTTATCTGAGTATCGAACATACCATTTACCTTTTGTGATGTATGTTTTTTGATTTGGAAGCACATTAATGGAGTCTATTCCAGAGTTAAAAAAATCAGTAAAGTTCATGTTATTTCCTTTAGAAATGGTTGTCAGATAGCTGTTCAACATCAGCATGTTTGTTCCAGCTTGGTTTAGGTTTGAAATTAACATTAGACTCCAACCTACCAATTTCTATTACACTTAATTACATTGTGTAATTAAGTTAAGTAATCAAACGGCACCTTTAACTCTAGCTAAAAATCTATTTTTTCATTTACAGGACAAAACTTAACCTTTGAAGTTAGAATACATAAAGACGAGTTGAGTAAATTAAAAAAGGAAGTAAATTGAGTATTCATGAACATAGTGAGTTCTGGTCAATAGCATTCGAAAGTGAAGACTTTTCCACTGAAGAATTCATATCTAAAGAGTTTGAAAGCTGTATTTTCAAGGGCTGTAACTTTTCAGAAACTAGCTTTCGCAGTTGCAAATTTATTGATTGTGAGTTCATAAAGTGCAATTTAAGCCTCACTAAAATGCACTACAGTCAGTTTTCTGATGTGGTTTTTCGAGATTCTAAAGCAATTGGCATAGATTGGACCAAAGCTGGGTGGCCAAGGTTAATGCTCAGTTCGCCAATCAAGTTTTATGATTGCATGCTAAACGATAGCTCGTTCTTTGGCTTGCAGCTTCACGGTTTTATTTTAGAAAACTGTGTGGTGCGAGGTGTGGATTTTAGAGATGGAGACTTTACTAGAGCAAGCTTTAAGGACAGTGAGTTTTGTGGGTCTATGTTTTCAAGCACTAACCTTTCGTCTGTCGACTTTTCAAATGCGACGGGTTTTGATATTGATATATTTAGTAATACAATTAACAAAGCAAAATTTGACCGTTTTGAAGCAACAAGACTGTTAAGCTGCTTGGAGGTTGAGTTAGTCTGATTTAGGTTCAACACTTACACAGCCTGAATTAGTTGTTACGGCTACTTTATTAAGAGCCTTTTAAACAGAATACAACAAGAAGCTTGTTTAAGCTCCTCTGTTCCCATAATGGATGCGCGAGATTTATGGATAAGTATTGCGTCTGAATAATCTTAACTTTAACTCAGAGCGGCAAGGTTTTAATATGAAAGGTATCTCTAATTACCTATAATAGTACTCTTTAGATCTTGTCGCTCAATATTAATCAGTATTTTCTCGACTATTTTTAATAACAAGCTTATGAATTTAAAAAAATTTTTCATCATGTTAATCGCATTTGTATCTATTGGTGGTTGCGGCATGACCGAAGATTTAATGAAAGCGCGTTACACGCTTAATCAGGCCCGTTATTCTGTTCAAATGTCTGGAGACCCAGTTCGTAATGAACACCGGCTTAAAAACTCAGCAGAAATTTGTTTAAGAGAAAATGATTATCAGTGTTTAGCACTTGCGTATGAACTTTATGGACATTTATATCGCTCCAATATAGTCAGGGTTGAAAAGAAGTACTACGAGGAAAATGGATTTTTAGAGCGAGATGTTACGTTTGAAAATAGGTTTGAGCATTCTGCTAAACATTTTGAAAAAGCCATTAGCTATTGGGACCATACTAAAGATCATAAAGAAATATCAGCTCTTTATATCCAGCTATCTTTGAGTTATCACTTAATAGACGATACAGAAAAAGAGTGTTTAGCGTTAGAGAAAAGCTTACAGTATCACTTTCAAGCGTACCCAGAAGATGACATGCTTGCTGACGAAATTCCAATGAATTTTGAACGCTTCAGTGACTATATTCAGCAACTACAGAGTCAAGCAGGCTGTGCAAGCAAACCAGAATAACATCTCCTTATAGTGCTTAATCACTTGATTAAGCCTATCTTGATGGGCGACTTTTCAATTTTTTACTATCCGATAATAATGTCGATTTTTATGACTAGTTTCAGTGAATTTATGAATATAAAAAATACTATGTTGGCGGTTGGTGCAACCTTTGTTTTAACCGGGTGTGAAGTGACATATAAGCAAGAAGATGCAGATAGGGACTTTAATAAAGCAGTTAGGTTTTTAAAGCAAAATAAAGCGCCTAAAGGTGTAGATAATCTGCTTAGTAATGTGTTGGAGTTTTGCAATGAAACTAAAAAACCAAAATGTTTGGTGTACACTCATTTGTATTATGGTGACTTTTACCTTTCTTCTATGCTGACCAATCATAAAGGCACGTTTAACGTTTTTGGTTTTGCAGAAGCCGGTGTAACATTTGAAAATAGGCAGCAGCAAGGTATTGCGCATTACATAAAGGCGATCAGCTATGTGGTTGCAGATGATAATCAAGCGCTTATAGCAAGTTTATATGAGAGACTTTCATCCGGTTATAGCACTACTGGAGAGCGAGTGAAGGAGTGTGGAGCCTTGCAAAAAGCTCTAATATCACAAGCAAAGGCTTACCCTGATGGAGATGAGCCAGTAGAGTATTTCCCTGTTAATGTTAAATACTTTAGTGAGTATATCGCTTTTAAGCAAAAGCGAGCTGGCTGTACTGAGTTAGAAATAAAGTAGTGATAGTCGTGCTTTTTTGATTATATACCAATTTAACATAATTTTTTGGTTCGTTTTTGATGTATCGTAACAACGGTGCTGAGAGGGGAGTAAGGGTTTAAAGTTGCTCTATATGCTTTAAAAATATTTGATAAAAGTGCTTAGCTTATGCACTCGTTTATCTAGTATGTTTTACGGTTTTTTATGCAGTTACCACAGAGAAGAAAAAGGCCAACATAAGTTGGCCTTTTAATCATTAAATAGTCACGCTATTAGAAAGAGTAGCGGATACCAATCTTAGCTTGCCATGCAGATGCACCTTTGGTGATCTGAGAGTAATTACGAACGTCTGAACCTTGGTAACGTGGATCGATAACTAGTTTACCGTCCTCTAAACCACCAAAATCATATAGTTTTTGGTCGCTGTAGCCAAGTCTCTTCTCAACACCCCAGTCACTGTTAAGTAGGTTCGCGAAGTTTTCAATCATGAAGTAAACTTCACCTTTGTGCTCTTTATAGATACCTGGGATCTCTTGAGTAAAGCTCACATCCATTGTTGTAACCCAAGGTTGAGTACCTGTATTACGGTCAAGTAATTGGCCACGCTCAGAAATACCAGCCCTGTTAAGAAGTGCTTCTAACTCATTCCACGATAACTTAGATTCATTCCAATCTACGTTTGTGTCATCAGGACCTGTTGGAATGTATGCAAGATAAGCTGATGTTCTATCTAGACCACGAGTATCACCAAAGTCGCCATCGTTGTATGAGCCCATCGTATAGCTAAATGGACGACCTGAGCGGCGCTCGAAGAACATGTTGAACTTAGATGCATAACCTTCGAAGAACTCAGTCTGGTAACGTAAGTTAAGCTTAAAGCTGTGCTCAACTTCATAGTGACCACGGCCAACTAAGTCAACGTTACGGCTATGTGTTGTTGCATGTTTGTAGTTACCGTCAGCTTGTGATGCACTACCCGGCGAGATGTCTTCAACATCTTGATGTGTATAGCTTGCAGACACGTATAGGCCGTTATCGAATTCTTTTGCGATTGCTGTTGAAATGATAATTGAACGTGCATCTAAGTCAGAATTCGTCATCATGATGTCATGATTATCTGTACGACCAGACTCTTCTTTGTAAATACTTTCATAAATTACACGGCCTGTCGCCGAAAGGTTTGGAGCAGCTTCTTTCTGTTTAATAGCCGTATTGCGCCAAACAGCTTCGTCTTGCTTGTTTTGGTAAGCAATTTCAGCAGACCATTTGAAGCCGTCACCTAGTAGCTCAGAATCAAATTCATACTCAAAACCGACTTGCGCACGGATGCTTGAAGGTAGTTTAAAGTTTGGATCAGTATAAGCTGTATGACCTGCACCCTCTTCCAATGTAGACTTAATGCCTTCAGGCACACGAGTAATATCAACTTGTTCAACATTAGCAAAATAAGCGTTGATATCATCTTGCGATGCTTCAACTTGTGTTATGCCGTCTTTTTGGAATGGGTTGTTGAACCAAACGTTAGGAATACCGCCTTGGAAGCGACCAATACCACCGTTAATGGTTAGTGCATCCGTTGCGTAGAACTTAAATCCAATACGCGGAAGGATGATGTCTGCGCCATCTAGGTTTTCTTGGTTAGTGTGTTTGTATGTTTTCAGGAAATGTTCATTAAGATTAGGTTCATCATCTGAAGCTAAGCGTTCATAACGAACACCAGCAGTAATTTCTAAATCATCAGTCAGGTAGAACTTATCTTCTACATATAGTGCAAGTTGCTCACGTGTTGCGTCATACGCTAAGTCATTCACATTGTTTGAATTTGCATTCATGTATGAGAATTGGTAGTCATCCTTCCAATTTTTGTACAGTTTTTTGCTTTCAAAATCATCTAGGCTACCAAACTTCCATGTGCCCATCGAGTTTTGGGCAAATAGGTTGTATAGACGCTTACTTTCTAGTTGCGCACCAAAATTGATCTCATGGTCACCCATTAGGTAAGTTGCATCGAAAGTGAATGCGTAAGTTTCTGTTTCAGAAATGTTGCTGTGACGTACATCGTCACGACCGAACTGAATAGACTCACCACGGTCGCTATTATTTAGATAGACTTGAATTTGACCTAAATCAGAATTTGTTAAGCTGTCATTGGATACATCTTTGTAAGCAAAGCCAATTTCAGTTGAGAAGTCGTCAGACCAATCTGAATAAAGTTTTGTCGCAAAGTTGTTGAATTTAGTAACGTATTGGTAACGGCTAGATGCCATAGTGATGGTGTTACCACCAGTTGCGAAGCCTTTATCGCTCTCTTCATCTTGCCATTGGTAAGTAAAGTCTGCGCGGTGAAGGTCACTGATGTTCCAGCTCAGCTTTACTAGTAGACTGTCACTTGTATTCTCAGGATCGCCACCAAGCTCATCTTGTAAACCGTATGTATTGCTTAGGATACTATTGAATCGGTCGTAATCTTGCTCAGAAATATCAAATTCGTGTGATGTGCCAGAGCCATCAAAACCATAGTCCATTTCTTTCTCTTGTTTCCAAGAGTTGTAGTTCACGAAGAAAAATAGCTCATCTTTGATGATAGCGCCACCAGTGCTAAAGCCCATTCTTGCTTCTGTTTCGATTGGATCTGTGCTTGAAACTTCAAACGTTTTATGACCGTCTTCGTCTAAAATGTTAGATCCAGCGTAATGGACTACTTCGCCTTTGTCGTCGACAATATTCTCTTTATATTTGGCTTCTGAGATGTTATCTACTTTACCTGCTAGGCTAGGTGTACTTGTCTCGTAAAAACCTGAGAAAGTAAACTCGTTAGAACCTGACTTAGTTACGGCATTGATAGTACCGCCGCCAAAGTTACCTTTTTTCGCAGAGAATGGTGAGCTATCAACAGAGATTTGCTCAATTGCATCTAGTGCAACTGGTGGTTGAGACGTTGGGTAACCACCAAAGTTCAAACCAAAGTCATCGTTTTGGCCGATACCGTCTACAGTTAAACCGTTTGTTCTTGGGTTATTACCAGCAATGGTCAATTCACCGTTACCGTTAATGCTTGCAAGTGGGTTAAGACGTGCAACGTCTTTGATGTCGTTGTTGAAGCTAGGTACGTTATTAATGGTATCTTCACCAAATACACTGCTTGAACCGCCGGCTTGTTGTACTAGTTTATAACCACTTACTTGGATCTTTTCGATTGTCTGTAGTGGCTCTAGCTGTTTTGTAATACGGTGTGTGTCACCTAGCTGAAGTGAAATGTTGTTTAGCTCTGCATCAGAATATTTATCAGAGTCAATCACAACGCGGTATGGACCGCCAACGCGAAGACCTTTTGCGATGAATGCACCAGAGTCATTAGTAGTAAATGTATTTACTGTGCCTGTCGGCTCGTGAATAACCGTAACTTTAACGTTAGCGGCAGCATCGCCAGCAGGCGTAGTGATTTTACCACGCATGGCTGATGAGGTGTCAGATGCAAATGCACTTGCTGACACACCAATAGCAAGTGCTAAGGCGCCGGCCACTTTCGATAAGCGAACGTTTTTCATTGTGTTGTTTCCCGTGTGTTTAGGTTGTTTCAATCTTAAATTAAATTTCTAACCAGTTGATTTAAATATAAATCTCAATAATTAGTTAAAAACTGCTTCATCCACGCTATTTTATTCAAACCAAATTTAAGTAAGCTTCCTGAAGGAAACTTACTTGGTAATAAAGTTGGTGTGAGAATTAATAGATAGGAGTTACTGCTTATTATTTATAATTAGTACCAAAGAGTGTTTGACCACGAAGATTACAAATAAGAATGCGAAACTGAGCAGCTGTCAAAAGTGATGGACACACTTGGACTAAGGCCGCTATTTTAGTTTGTAACAACAAAATGTTTCGAGTTAACACGTTCTAGTTTTTCCAGTCATCTAAATCAGGCCGCTCCATTGTAATTGAATCAATAAATATTGATTTACCGGACATTCATCCTGTGTATTCAATTTAATGTGCTTTAAAGTCCGCCTCCCTTCATTTAAGTCAACCTGCAAAACAGCAGTAAAAATCCACTTAAATACGAGAAGAAAAACTTATCACCCTTTGGTTTTGTGCAATTATGGGCGCGCATTATAACTCAAGCTTGATTAGGTTATCAAAGATATTCTTTATTAAAAGAATAAAAAATACACAGTTTTAACGTATATTTTTTGGTTTTCAAGTTGAGGTTTTTATGAGTTGCTGTCTGGATATACAGTTATTTGTTTGAAGTGTGCCCAGGTGGCAAAAGTGTTAATGATTTTTTCCTATATTTATGTATATTATAACAAAATATGTTATTGGTCTCTGTTGGGTTTCAATGAGTGAGCATGGGTTTGAGTTCAAAGTTACTGGTTTATTTATATAACTTTAATGAATGAATAAATTATTGCGTTGTTTTTTGTTTTGTAAATTAAGTGAAAGTTATTATTTTTTCATGCATTTCTTTATTGTTGTGTTTTTATCATTTTTAAAAGTGTGAGTTCAAGGCTAATCGGGATTGTTTAATTAGCCTTGAACATTGGTTTTGGTATTCTGCTGTTATTTATTTGTAAGCATAGTTAAGTGTTACACCACTGTAGTTACTATATCCAAATAAGCTAATGTGCCATGTACCAGAGTTCGGGTTGGTAAATGTACACTGTTCTTCGTTTCCGTCTTTCCAAGGGCGGCAGGTATAGTTGTTTGAATCAGGTTGTGCGTTGTAACGAACATAAAGATCAGCATCACCGGTTCCACCTGTGATATTTAAGCTCATTTCTTTCACCCCTTGAGGGATATTCCAAGTGTAGTGCGTCCATCCGTTTTGCGTACCTTGTAAATTAGGCAGTGAGCCATTCACCGGTTTTACGCCACCTGGGTTACCTGGATCACCACCACCTTGACAACCATTTGCAGTTAAATAATCAGATGCGCTTTTCGCTTGTGCGATCCCATGGCCATAATAGATATCATATCCTGCAGCGCCCTTGTCTTTAGCCGTTGCATTGATTGCTGCGCGTACTTCTTGGTTTGTACACTGTGTATGGTGGCTCCAAACGAGTGCTGCAACACCGGCAACGTGAGGTGAAGCCATAGAGGTCCCGCTTAGACTTCTATATGTGTTGGTTGGATAAGTGGAGTTAACATTCGAGCCTGGACCAGATATTTCAATTTGGTCGTTGTACTGAGAAAATGATGAACGCGATTCATTTGATGTGACGGAAGCGACTGAAATAACAGCATCATATGATGCTGGGTAAGACTTTGTGCCGTTACCATCATTACCTGCCGCCGCAACCAACATCATGCCGCCGTTGACAAAGTTTTGCATTGCCGTATTTTCGCTGTTTGAGTAATTGCCACCGCCCAAACTCATATTCACTACATCTGAACCAGCATCTTTACATTGCTGTATCGCGTTGATTAAATTTGATGCATAAGTCCATTGGCCGTTGTCGTCAAAAATCTTAACTATATGAAGGTCTACGCCCGGGTATACGCCAACAACGCCCTGGTTATTATTTTCGGCTGCAATTGTGCCAGCAACGTGCGTACCATGACCATTTCCATCATTATTCCATCTGCCAACAGCATTGTTGTTAGCAACACCAGTCACATTACCATAAGGTAAGTCTGGGTGGCCTAAGTTGTAGCCAGTGTCTATAACACATACTTTTCTCGCTGAAGTATTAGTCTGTGACAGTTGGTTTCCTTGTACCATGTTTATTCCATAGGGTGTGCTTTGTGCATAGGGGGTAATGGAATCCTTTGAGATTGGTTTTGACAAGTAACGCTTAGGATCAATTTCGATTGATTCTACGGATGACATCTTACGCAATGTTCTAAGGCTAAACTCATCGAGTTCAGCGACCATGGCTTGCTCATCGTTTAGTGCAAATAATGGTTCAGCGCCCGCTGTGAACAAGTAATTTAGTGCTATAAAGTCGTTGAACGCTCTTTTTTCACCAAGTTTCTCTTTCTTAAACTTTACAATGTATCGGTTACTTTCAACCGTTTTTGTCTCTAACTTATGGTCCGAGCTGTGGCCTTCGAAGACAAGTTCATTCGCTAGTGTAGGTAAGCTGACTGCGGCTGCCATTAGGGTTGTGATTGCAGAAAGTTTAAATCGCTTGATACTCATGTTTGTTCCTTGTTGTTTAGGTTTTATGTTGCCTGTGACTAAACATCACTTATTCAGCCAAATGCGTTAGAGCCTTAATAACTATAAGCATTAGGGTGTGTCTGATATAAGTCGTAAACATCACAGTAACATTTTGTGTTCTTTTAAATAACATAATACTTGGAACGGTCTAATGGCAATATTGTTTGCAAATTTAAATTACAAGGGGTTACTTTTTAGGTTGTTTTTTGAACAGAAATTATTGTTATATATGAATATATATTTTAACATGAAAAATATTCATAGTGTGTTTTTGGCATGATATATGGGTACATGAATTACTACTATTGGCGAAACCGCTATTGAGACTACTTTTTTCTGGTGCTTTATCTTTACGTATTCGATGTGAAATTTTGATAGGTGCGTCTAATATTCAATGAAACTTAAACAACAGCGTTTTAGTTATAGGCTTATCAAAAGCGACAGTGCATTAGCTCGCTGTCCGGTAAACATTCGTTTAGGGGGTTTTATCCCAAATTGTATGATTCATTTGATGGATAGTGTTATTTTGCATTTTCATATTAATAGAGGTATCACAAGCCAATGAAAACTCGTTTATTTTTATTGTTTGTGTTGTTGGTTGGGTGGACGTTTAATGTGCACGCGACTTCTTCACAACCTAACACAGCTCTGAATGTAGAGCGCTTATGGCAGTTAGAACGACTGGGTTCGCCTGTTGTGTCATCAGATGGCAATTTTATCGTTGCACCAGTAACAAAGTTTAATGTTGCAAAAGATAAAGGCGATACGCAACTATGGTTGTTTGATGCAAAGGGCAAACCGGCAAGGGCTTTAACATCTGCTAAATTAAGGGCGAGTGGGCCTGTATTTTCTCCTGATTCCAGTCAACTCGCATTTATTAGTAAGCGTGCAGAGGACAAAGCTAGCCAAATCTATATTTTGCCTCTAACTGAGCCCGGTGAAGCAAAAAGGTTGACGAATGTCCCAACTGGGGTGAAAGGTATAAAGTGGGTAGGTAAGCACCTTTATTTTATTAGTTCGGTTTGGCCGCAAAAAACCTGGGCTGAAATGGAAGCGCTATTAAAAGAGCAGAAGGGTACCAAAGTATCAGCTCGCCAATGGAGCGCGCTGCCATACTCTTCTTTTGATCATTTTATTGATGAAGACAGACAAGCACATGTTTTTCGTATTCCAGCAAATGGCGGTCAGGTTGAGCCTATTACAGAGCCAATGGGAAGACAGCTGATCCGATCAAGTCAATCAGCATTGAGCTATGACATTGACTCAAAAGAGACCCACATTGTGTTTAATTCTAATGGTTGGGATAACCAAGTTGACACTAAGTCAGATATTTTTGTTGGTAAAATTGGTAGTAAGCAAGCTGTAAACATTACGCCAGACAATAATGCGCCAGATTTTTCGCCAAAGTTTAATCAAAGTGGTAAAACCCTAGCCTATTTAAGCCGCAGCATTCTTGGCTTTTATGCTGACACTGCTGTCATAAAACTATATGACTTAAAAAATAAAGAAACAAAAGTACTCAACATAGACAAAGACCGTTCAGTCACAAATATTACATGGGCTGATAATGGTCGTGATTTTTATAGTTCGATAGATGATGCTGGAACAAGGCGTATTTACCATATTAATGGGAAAAGCGGGAAAACACGTGCCATTACAAAAGACACTAATTTTGGCGCGCCCATACTGCTTGGTTCACGCAAATTAGTGACAACTAATGAGAGCTTTTTGTATCCAAAACGTTTAGTCGTAGTCAATACGCGTAATGGTAAATCAAGTCGCATAGACAGCTTGAATGAATCTGTCATGTCTGAAGTTAAGCTAGGTACATACGAATCTGTCACTTACAAAGGTGCGGGGGGACAGGACATACAAATGTGGGTTCATTATCCGCCAGGGTTTGATAAATCTAAAAAGTACCCATTAATGATGCTGATCCATGGTGGACCGCATAATGCAATCACGGACGGGTTTCACTATCGTTGGAATGCGCAAACTTTCGCTTCTTGGGGATATGTAACGGCGTGGCCTAATTTCCATGGTTCAAGTGGTTTTGGGCAGGATTTTGCTGATGCGATCAACCCAGATTGGCGAACGAAGCCCTTAAAAGATGTGCAATTGGCAACAAAATGGTTTGAGCAAAAGTCATGGATAGATGCAGAGCGTATGGTTGCAGCAGGAGCAAGCTATGGTGGTTTTTTGAGTTCGACATTACTTGGCGACAAACACTCTTTTAAGGCATTTTTAATTCATGCTGCGGTTTATAACATGTACTCTCAAATGTCGGCTGATTTTGCTGTACATTCACCTCGCTTCGGCAGTTATTGGGAGCAGCCGGAAATTTATAAAACTATTTCTCCACACTTTTATGCTGAAAACTTTAATACACCAACACTGATAGTTCATGGTCAGCTAGATTATCGCGTGCCTGTCGGACAGGGCTTTGAGCTATTCCGTACTTTGCAGACCAAAGGCGTAGAGTCACGCATGATTTACTTCCCAGATGAAAACCATTGGATTATGAAACCCAATAACTCAATCTATTGGTACAATGAAGTTGAGAAGTGGATGACTAAATTTGCAGAGCCCGGTGGTAAATAAACTTACGTGTGGAGCATCTGCACAACGTTAAGCTCCGATTTTTAGACCAGCAAGCACACCTGCCTAGTTTGCTTGCTGGTTACCAATTCCTCACTTCTAATGAATACTGCTGCAAAAGGCTATATCCTCACTTAAGTAGATATCTTAGTGACTAGTTGTAATCTTTGCTATTTACATAGTTTTTAGCATTTCGCTGGCTAGAACGCTGAGAATAGTAAGCAAAAACTATGTTTATATAGCTGATAAGTGTAATTCTGCTCCTACATACTTTACGAATAATATTTGTATGGATGACTTTTATCTACCATGATAAGCAAATTTGAAAAGGTCTCTTCTGTCTTATTAACTCACTGAATGATTAAAGAATTAAAAGGTTGTTTAAGTGAAGAAGAAGTCTTTATTTTAAGTTTCTTGAGTGTTTGCGAGTCAAGTTTAACTATTGCCTAAAGCGCCTAAAAGGTTTTAGGCGCTGCTCAGATTTAGCTAGTTAAGATGTTAATGGCCAGTCTCATATGACGCGGTAGCAGTGTTAGTTTTTTCCCATGTACCGTCTTTATATAGAATTAATGCAGAAGCTGATGTAGCAGAGTATGCTCTGACCGTAACTCTACAGCTTGTGCTGGTGCCACTGCATCGAGCTGCGCCATTCCACTGAATTTCTTGGATAGGCTTCGAAACATTTTTTAGGTAAAAACGACCTGATGTGGATGTCCCGAACGAGAAATCTATGCCAAAACAGTTTTGTGTGCCATTGCCCCAGCTGTTACCGTTACCTTTGGGGTATACATCACACACAAGCTCTGCTGAGAACGCAGAACCAGCAAAAAAAGTGCCTGCTACAAGTGTAAGAGCTTTTAAAGTTGTTTTCATTTTTAAAATCCTGTTTATTGATGTTTTTTATTGAATGCACTTTGTGCATTAACAAGATAGTAAAATTTTTAATCTTTCGTCAATGGTGTTTTTTCTAAATTAACCAGTCTATGGAAATAATTAGGTTGGGATTTTGTTTTTAATTTACTGATAAGTATATGAATAATTTCTTCCTGTAAGATTTGTTATTTGGAAGTTTTTGTTTTCTATGGGTATTTTTTATTTAACATTTCTGGTGTTTTTATGTTAAATTTTATGTTCTAGAACAACTTTTTTGCTCTTTTAAAGCAGCTAGTTGTATCTGTTTTAGTTTTTATAAATCAGTTATGAATATAGTATATATGATGCACATCATATGTTTTGAATTAGGGAAACTAAAAATACAATCAGTTAGTCGTCAATGGAGTGTAGAGTCGATAAGGGGCTTGTAGATTTTACTCTTTTAAGAGCTGTGTTCAGATAAAAAATAAAATTAGATGGCGATAATGTGATTTTCGCAGCCTAGCAAAATGGTTGGGTATTTATTTCATAAAACTCTCAATAATGAAACCACTAGAATTATTGAAAGTATGTTAACTCAACGTTTTATTAGCTCGAATTTCAAGGTTATAGTTTTAATGAATAAAATGGCGAGAGGAAGTTATGCTTGGTAACCAGCTCTGCATCATGCTTTTCAATATTAATTCAATAGTAAGTATGCCCTCTATATTGAGCAATGAAAGATGTTAAGTGGTCTCCAACTTGTTTGATAACTGCTTGATAAAACGTAATGGCGATAGGGCGGCTTCGGTTTTTGGAAAAAACTGGTCGCTAAACTTATATTTGTATTATACCTAGATCTGTATTACCTAGTCACTCGAATAGACGTTACACACAAAACTGTCAATTAAAGAACAAATCATCAGCGATGAATGCTCGAATTTTCATACCTTTCGTAACTTTAATGAGCACAATATATTTTATTCGATTCATACTGCCCTCTGATATGTTAAATAGAATCTTTCTTACATGCGTCAATGATAGTATAGCGTTTTATATCAAAGTTATTTAAGTTTCTGAATTATAGATTTACTTTTAATCCATTCAGATTTTTTATTATCAAGTGGCTGTTTTTAGTGAGCTTCAAAACTTATCTTGCATCATAAGCTCTTTAGTGGGGTTTGCGATGCATGTAATTTGTATCACCTTTCTAAAATTGATTGTTTTTTCATTTATCAAAAGTAGTTTGTGGTTACAAAATATGTACATACCACATTTTAGGAATACTTTCTGATAGATTGGTACATATAACCTACTAATAATCAGGAAATAAAATGAAAAAGCATGTGATTTTTTTGACTTTCTTTTTACTAAATGGGTGCACTATTTCGATTAGTGAATCTAATTTCATTAGCCAGTCAGACTCGATAAAGCACTACACTCCGCAATTTTTACAAAGCCTTGAGCGCATTACCGCTCAGCATAAAGTTAAAGAGCTGAAGATGTCCGTAGATGGAGGTAATGTTGAATTGCGTGGCTTGCATTTAGATTTTTCCGGGACAAATAATACAATTTTGTTTATACCGGGCAATGGAATGACACTTGAAAGCTCAGCAACTCAGAAAGCATTACTACATTTAGCTGAATATAATTTTGATATTGTTGTGTTCGATCGCAGGGGATTAGGCGCAAGTAATGGCAAAGCAACGATCTCGAACTTAGTTGAAGATGCAAAAATGAGCTTTGATTATGTCCAAAACCAACT
Organism: Pseudoalteromonas umbrosa; assembly: GCF_030125375.1. Lineage (GTDB taxonomy): Bacteria > Pseudomonadota > Gammaproteobacteria > Enterobacterales > Alteromonadaceae > Pseudoalteromonas > Pseudoalteromonas umbrosa. Next base: position 525,690 of record NZ_JASJUU010000003.1, read on the forward strand.
TCATGCTGATAAAGTGCTAGTACATGGTTTTTCTTTAGGTAGTTTTTTGGCTGCTCAAGTAGCCAGCGTAAAGCCAATTGATGGGTTGGTAATGGAAGGCTCAGCTACTAATGTTCAAGAGTGGATAGACGAAGCAATTCCTTGGTACAAAAAAATTATTGTAGATGTTCAAGTGGATGACGTCTTTTATTCTGTTGATAACAAGCAAGTGCTAAGGGGGGTGTATAAAGGACCATTACTGGTGATTGGCGGTGGGGAGGACAAGCAAACTCCTGTTTCACTCTCACATGCACTTTATAAATCGAGTAACAGTGAAAATAAGCAAATTGTGATATCTGAAGAAGCTGATCACTATCAAATGTTCGACAATGAGAGCGTACGCCGTGTCTATGCTAATTTTGTAGCGAGCTTATAAATAATTGCTTTGGATGGGCTAGCATTTAGGTGCTTGCTAACCCATTTTTATATTTAAGTTTTTCTATCAACAAGGTGATGTTGGACAACCACATTCAGAATACCAAGTAGGGTTACGAGGTACTGAAGGTCCACAATTGTCAGTATATCGATCCGTGTGATCACCCCCAGCAATGTTTGGTGTCATATCCAGCGGCAGCTTCATGTTGTCTTTAGATAAACTTTTTAGTGTTTTTTTATTTAGCTTTTTCATTCTCATTTTTCCTTATGTCTTACTTGGTTTCTATTTACCGTATATTAATAATAAAAAAATGTAAATATTTTGTTTTTATATTGTTCCTTTTATTTTTACTAGTTATCCCTACACGCGTTCTTGAAGTTAGGCAGTGCTTAACATTACAGATTTTTCTTTAAGAAATGTATGCACTGAATTTGATAAATTGGGTGTGGTTGCAATAGTGCTATTAGTATTGGTAAATTCTACTTAACACTTTAACTCGATATTAATTTTATGGATAAAATACCGAACTCCTCCCTTATTAAGTTATATACACAAGATGCAGATTTTTATGATTGCTTTTCGTCTGATATCGATTGTTACCGAGGTGAAACTGCACTTGAGCTGTTTATGGAGCTAGTGACGCGCTCACCAGAGTGGTTCAATTTTTTAATGAGTTTACGTAATAAGATAGTTTCTAGCTTTGGTTTGAAAGATCTTGGTGCGATTGGTGCTGTTAATCCGCAAAGGAATATTAAGAATATAGAGGTTGGAGACAGGGTCGGGATTTTCACTCTTTATAAAAATACTCAACATGAAGTTATATTAGAGGATAAAGATAAACACTTAAACGTTAAAGTATCATTTTATGTGACACCAAATGACTCTGGAGCCAAACTCCATGCAACGACAGTTGTTCATTTAAATAATACATTTGGCAAATGGTATATGTTTTTTATAAAACCAGTACATAAATTGATAGTACCTACACTATTACAGCGACTTCGCAAGCTTAAAGAGCGAAGGTAAACAGGTATAAGTTGATAGGTTGGTTGTTAGAAGCCACAACCAACCTAATGTGAAATGAAAATTTAGCGTTCAATAAATGAAATTAATTTCTCAGCAATTTGAGTATTGTTTTGCGAGCCAATGAAATCTTCACGGCCTTTACCATGTGCAAATACCTGAACATCTATGGCAGTATGACCACCAGTTGTCCAACCTGTGTAACTAGCTTCGTTTATTTGCTCGTTTATCGCTTTAAAAAGAGCTTTATCACCCTCGGACTTTGCTTCTTTAAGTTCTTCAGCGACTTCAGATGTATACTCTAAACCGGTAAGTGCAACCCAGTCTTTTTCAAGGCTTTTACTATCTTTAAGTTTTTGGGTTATGGTTTTGACTGAAGCTTTAACATTTGCAACGACGTCACGTTCCCATTTGTAGTCACCGTCTGCACCCAGCGTTAGACCACCGGTAGAGTGATCAGCTGTAATAACTAAAAGTGTATCAGGGTTTTTGTCTACATAGGCCTTAGCTAGTTCAATCGATTGAGCAAAGTCATCCATTTCCTTCATTGCGCACGCAATATCGTTAGCATGTCCACACCAATCAATTTGGCTACCTTCGATCATGACAAAAAAACCTTCTTTGTTTTTGTCTTGATCAAGTAAATCTAGCGCCTTATTTGTCATATTTGTTAGGCGAAGAGGGCTTTCATCAATAGCATGCGGCATGCCTTTTTTGGCGAAAAGCCCGATTGCAGGTACTGATTTAAGTGAGTTTAGGTCATTTAAATCGTCAATGTATTGGTATCCTGCTTGTTTGAACTCCGAAACGATATTTCTATCTTCTCGAATGAAGTATTGTGTGCCGCCGCCTAACATCAAGTCGACAGGTAATTTACCCGCTATTTTGACATCTACATAATCGTTTGCGATTTCATCGTAATTGCGTCTTGACTCATTATGTGCGGCAAAACTTGCAGGTGTTGCATGGTTAATTTGTGAAGTTGCAACCAACGCTGTAGTCATGCCTTTTTCTTTAGCCATTTGCAGCATTGTTTTTAGCGGCTTTTTGGCTGTGTCAACGGCGATTGCGCCATTATAACTTTTCTTTGCTGTACTTAGGGCCGTTGCACCTGCTGCACTGTCTGTCACCACTGTGTTGTCGTCAGGGTAAGTGTGCGCCATACCAACTAAAATTGAGTCAAACACAGTAGGCTCAACTACTTTTGTTGTTTTGTCATCTTTGTAGTATCTATATGCCGTGGTATATGCTGGGCCCATGCCGTCACCAATCATGTAAATGATGTTTTTTGGTGCAGCGTAAACTTGGCTACTCGCTAATAATGAAATAGCCGCTGCAACTGCCGAAATTTTGCGTGACATAGTTTTTCCTTTGAATTCCCGTGTTTGATTTAAAGTCTGATGCAATAATTGAATTAATTATTTCTATAGCTGTATAGATTTTATCGCGTATGATCTTAACTAAATGTGTTTGTGAAGAATATCAATAAATGCTGATTAATAAAAAAAATGAGATGAAAGACAATTTTAAAGGTGGCTTTTCTTGGCAACAGGTTGGTAACGGGCCTTATGCCGTCGTGTGTTTGCATGGCTGGTTAGACAACAGCAACAGCTTTAAACCGATGGCAGAGCTGCTGACAGAAGCTCAGAAAAAAAAATATACTTGGATTTTTTTGGATTTACCGGGGCATGGCAAATCAAATTGGAAATCTGACGATGCGCAGTACTATTTTGTCGAGTATGTATACGATGTAATGCGTTTCATGCAAACAGCTAACATAAAAAGTGCACATTTTGTAGGCCACTCCATGGGGGCACTAATAGCCAATCTACTGGCTAGTATTTTTCCTGAGTACGTTCGCTCATTGAACTTAATTGACGGAATTGGACTCATATATCAAGGCCCCCAGTTCGCTAAAACAAACTTGATAAAAGCATTTGAAGAGCGACAAAGGCAATCTAGTCAACATAACCGTTGGTTTGATGACAGGTCATCAATGATCAAGGCAAGAGCCAAGGTCGGTGGCTTCGATGAGCAAATTGCAGAGATTTTGATGGAAAGAACGATTCTTGTCGAGTGCGGTAAATATAGATTGAGTTCAGACCCGAAACTTAAATTACCCTCGACCATCAGGTTAAATGAGGAACAAGCGATTAGTTTATTAGATAAAATTTCAGTAGACACTATGCTTATCTTACCTGAAAAAGGATATGCTCAAATGCGTGATAACATGAAAAAATTTCTGTCGTGTTTTGATAAACTTAGCGTTTCCAATGTCTCTGGAGGTCATCATTGCCATATGCAACATCCTCAAAATATCTTAAATGAGATTGTTGGACATATCGAAAAGCAGGTGCTTTGCTGATTGTAACTTTGCTTTAAATATGGGAATATCCATCAGTTAGAGTATTTACTCAATTGTTTAAGTGCCTTATTTGCTTTAAGGTTAATGAAAAAAAGAACGAGAACACAGGAGCTAAGAGTGGAAAAAATCTGGCTAAAGCGCTATCCAGAAGGCATGCCGGCAACGATTGATCCAGAACACTACAACTCGCTGCTAGAATTAATAGACGAATGTTTCACCAACTATGCTCAGTTACCCGCTTATTCAAATATGGGTAAAACACTGACATATAAAGAGATTGATGAAGCGACTAAGTCGGTTGCAAGTTATATTCAAAACACACTTAAACTTGGGAAAGGTGATAAAGTTGCGGTGATGATGCCAAACTTACTGCAAACACCGATCACTATTTTAGGTGTACTAAGAGCGGGTTGTACAGTTGTAAACGTTAATCCGCTTTACACAGTAAGAGAATTAGAGCATCAATTAAACGATTCTGAGGCCAAAGCTATTTTCATTCTAGCGAACTTTGCAAGTACGTTAGAAAAAGCACTTCCTTCAACATCGGTTAAACATATTGTTTTAACTCAGATTGGTGATTTACTTGGCGGTGTGAAAAAGCATTTGGTGAATTTTGTCGTCAAGAAAGTTAAAAAGATGGTACCGGCGTATAATTTGCCATCAGCCATTCCTTTTGCAAATGTAATGAGTGCTGATCCTAATGGCTATAAAAAGCCTGACGTCAATCAAAACGACCTTGCATTCTTGCAGTACACCGGTGGTACGACAGGTGTTTCAAAAGGTGCGATGCTAACGCACGGCAATATGGTTGCTAATTTAGAACAAGTATCAGGGTGTTTAGACAAAGTACTAGATAAAGGTAAAGAAGTTGTGATCACGGCGCTACCGCTTTATCACATCTTTGCGCTTACTGCGAACTGTCTGACTTTCATGAAGTATGGCGGTCATAATATTTTGATCACAAACCCCCGTGACATGGCCGGCTTTGTCAAAGACCTAGCCAAGTATCCATTTACTGTGATTACGGGTGTTAACACGCTATTTAACGGTTTACTCAATACTGATGGCTTTGCGCAGTTAGACTTTTCAAAGTTGAAAGTGTCTTTAGGTGGTGGCATGGCTGTTCAGAGACCCGTTGCAGAAAGATGGCAATCTGTCACTAACTCTCGCTTACTTGAAGGCTATGGTTTAACCGAGTGTGCACCACTTGTGACTATTTGTCCGTTAGACCTAGCTGGCTATAACGGATCAATTGGTTTACCAGCACCGAGCACAGATTTAAAAATAGTGCTAGACAATGGTGAGGAAGCACCTAAAGGTGAACCAGGTGAACTTTTAGTGAAAGGCCCTCAGGTAATGGCGGGTTACTATAACCGTCCAGACGCAACGGCTGAGTGTTTGCAAGATGGTTGGTTTGCAACAGGTGATATTGCAACCTATGACGATGAAGGCTTCTTTTACATTGTTGATCGTAAAAAAGATATGATCTTAGTATCCGGTTTCAACGTGTTCCCTAATGAGATTGAAGAGGTTGTTGCAAGCCATGATGGCGTACTTGAAGTTGCAGCTATTGGTGTGCCTCACGAGGTCAGTGGTGAGCAAGTTAAAGTTTTTGTTGTCAGAAAAGACCAATCTTTGTCAGAAAAAGATATAATAGCGCATTGTCGTGAAAACCTAACAAACTACAAAGTTCCAAAAATGGTTGAGTTCAGAGATGAACTACCAAAAACGAACGTAGGTAAGATATTACGTAGGGCGTTAAAATAACAAGAAACCGGCTTATGTCGGTTTTTTTTCGCAAGAAGCGAAGGAGTCAATGTGCAGTATCAGTTTATTCAAACTCAAGCGGAGTTAGATAAATTTATTAACCTCATTTGTGAAAGTAAAATCTTAGCAATTGATACCGAGTTTATGCGTCGTAGAACGCTGTATCCTGAAAGTGCTTTATTCCAAGTGTATGATGGTACACATCTGGCTTTAATTGACCCATTGATTGATATGGACTTTTCAGCTTTATGGGCACTGTTTACTTCGCAAGATGTGATAAAAGTAATTCACTCTCCCTCTGAAGACATTGAAGTTTTTCAAAAATTTGGTGGTATTGTACCTTCACCTTTGTTTGATACCCAATTTGCATTGCAATTGTTGGGGGAAGGGAATTGTGTTGGTTTTGCAAACATGGTTAAAAACCTTTTGGATGTTGAAATCGATAAGAGCATGTCGCGTACAGACTGGTTGAAAAGACCATTATCGGATAAACAGTTGGAATATGCCGCAGCTGATGTTTACTACCTTCTTCCTTGTTTTGAAAAACTAATAAAGAAAATAGAAGAAAAGCAGTTATTTGATATTGTGATATCAGAGAGTGAATTGATTGCTCAAAAGCGTGCTTTTAGAACGCCGGATGAATACCTTTACTTAAGCATTAAAAATGTTTGGCAGTTAAGAGGGCGTGATCTTGCTGTATTGAGAGAGCTTGCTGCTTGGAGGATGAACAAAGCCGAAAAGAAAAATATTTCGGTAAACTTCATCCTTAAAGAGCTCAATATGGTTGAGATTGCTAAGAGGCGACCTAGCTCACTTTCGAGTATGCGCAATATTCCAGAAGTCGATGCAATGGAAGTGAATCGCTCTGGTAAAGAAATATTAGTGTGTATTGAGCAAGGAAAATCTGTAGCAGAAGATGCTTTGCCTGCAAAAGTAAAAAGGCTAATTGATTTTGCACAGTACAAACGAGCGGCGAAAGAGATTAAGTCAGACATCACAGATGTTGCTAAGAAGAGTAATTTACCTGTTGATGTCATTGCATCTAAAAAGCAAATTAATCAAGTGATCAGTTGGAACTGGAAACTTAGTGCCAAAGAGCGCGAAGTGATGATAAAACCTGATTTATTCCAAGGCTGGCGTAAGCAACTCATTGGAGATGCGCTTAAAAAGTGGGAAGCATAACTTTGCTCCCCAATCGTCTAGCGAAGCAGTTTACTTCGCTAGATTTGCTTAATCAGAATTCGGCTTGCTCACCTTCATTCAAAATAAAAAGTGGGGTTCGGCTGTTCAGCTCCTCTTTCATATGTAATAAACGAAATAGTGCTGAGTGTGATGTATGATCACCCATTTTCCAGCTCATATTTCCGTGTCCCCAAGGGACCATTACACCGCAATTTAGCTCATCAGCTGCAATTAGCGCATCTTCTGGAGTCAAATGGACGTTTCTATACCACTTTCCATGTTTTTCGTGATGGTAAGATGCGATTGGGATGAGACAGACATCCATATCACCATACTGTTGGTGTATATCTTTAAAGTGCCCTGAGTAACCTGTATCGCCAGCAAAAAACAATTTCCTGCCTTCACTTTCGAACACCCAGCCACCCCAAAGTGTTTCATCATCATCGCTTGTGATCATGGGCACAACAATACGACTACTAAAATGATGTGCGGGGACAAAATGAACTTGTGTGTTACCGATATCATATTTGGAGAACCAAGGCATTTCTACAATGTTATAACCACCAGTAGGAAAGTAATCTGCAAAGTTTAAAGGTGTTAGGTAGGTTGGATGATTACCTATGTTTTCGATATCTGATTTATTGAAGTGGTCGTAATGGATATGTGAATAGACGACTGCCTGAGTATCTTCAAGTGTTTGTTTACTGTATGCACTGGGCTCCGTTCGATAAAAGCCACCTGCCAAGTGAACAAACGCCCAATCTACGGGCCAGTCAAATTGGCCTGTGACAGGGTCAATTAGTATGGTTTCCCCAGTAGGTGTTGTTACGGAAAAGCTAGCATGACCTAACCATCTGACATTAAATGTATTTCCTTTAGTTATAGAAAGGTTTGGATTTTTACCAACGTACTGGCAGCGTTCCATGTCATTTTCACAATGAATATCTTGGCTTTTGGGATAACAATTCTCTTTACAAGTATAAGGATAATCTTCGGGCATCTTGTATGTATTGGCAAATTGGTGGGTATAGCCTTCAGTTACTTTGTATTTGATGTCCTTAGTCGGCTCCAAGCGATTTACGTTATTTTGTGAAGCACAACTGGCTAATAATATGCAAAGTGGAAGAGGGAAGTATTTGTTTATCATAGGTATAAAATTTCTTATTGTAATTATCTTAGTCTGTCTCTATTCTGAAATTGCCTAACATTTAGAGTGTTAAACAATTTAAATCACTATGGGAGTGTTATGGAACGAGTTTCAGACGAAACCTGGTACGCAGTTTTATTATTTTTCGCATTGATAATAGTACCTTTTTTAATAGGGCTCGCAATATTTAAAGTGTATCGAAAAGTATTTCCATATAAACCTTCTGAAAATGAGTCTGTTGTAGAGGCGTTAAACGCAAAGCGACTGGGGTTTTTTCGACCTTTTTTAATCGGTTGGACTGTGTGCGGACCAATTGTATATTGGTTTTATGGCGAATATTTGCAGTATGTGTAGCGGTTAAATAGGCTCATCCTTGAGCCTGTCTCACACTTAGGAAATTTTATTATTCTATATCGTGGTTGCTTGGTAGAGAAACAAAAGAGCCAAACCTTGTGACGGCATACGCCCCACATTTAGCTGAGAAATTTACCAAGTCGAGCACTTGTGCTTCACTACTGACTATTTCTTCAAATGGGGTTTGAGGTAATTTGCGTGTTAGCTCAGCAAGTAAGCCTCCCACAAATGCATCTCCACCCGCAGTTGTATCAACCGCTTTTACATTAGGCGGCGTGATGTATCCAGAAAATTGTTCAGTAAAGTAACGAATGTCATTGGCACCGTCAGTGATGACTAGCAGCTTAACTTTGCTAGATAATATTGCCTCAATGGTATTTTGCTCATCTTTAGAAGGGTGGGCATGTGTGTTTAAAAATACCAATTCTTCTTTAGACAACTTCACCACATCAGATTGAGACATAATGTGCCAAATTCTGTCGACGCAATGGTTCATCGAAGGCCAAAGGTTTTCACGCAAGTTCATATCAAAGCTTTTGATAAGGCCATGTTGCTTGGCTCTTTCCATTGCTGTTACTGTACTTAGATAGATATTTTTCTCTGTGAGACTGTTAGAGCACACATGTAAAATGGTGCCTTGCTCAAACATATTTTCTTCGAAATCTTCTTCACGAAATAATAAATCGGCTGCTGGTGGTCGATAAAAGCTAAAGCTCCTATCTCCATCACTATCTAACGAGACAAAGGCTAGTGCTGTTTTTGCTTGAGAGGTAAATTTTACAAAATCAGTATTCACCTGCTGATTGGATAGTTCATCTTTTAAAAAGTGACCAAACATGTCATCACCGAGCATACCGCAAAATATGCTATCTATACCTTGCTTTGCTACGGCAACAGAGACATTTGCTGGCGCGCCACCGGCATATTTAGTAAAGGATTCTGGTGTGCCACCATCAGATAAAAAGTCTATTAGCGCTTCACCAAAACAAATAACGCTCATTAACTTCTCTCACTTAAATTATAGGCTCTTAACACTTCGTAACAGGCACCCATTGTGTGGTAATCGGTTTTACCAGCAGGGCTCTTTTCATCGCTGTAACTGCGGTTGTCTTGGGTCAGAATTCGATACCAAGCGCCGTATTTATGATCGATCATATTATCCCAGCTGTATTGCCAGATTTTTTCATACCATTGCCAATACTGCTCATCGTTGGTTTCAATTGCTAACAGGGCAGCGGCTGCAAAGCTTTCAGCTTGAACCCAAAAGTATTTGTCGCCATCACAAATGCTTTTATCTGGTGCAAAACCGTAGCAAATACCACCATGCTCTTCATCCCATGCATGTTCAAGCGCCTGATCGAATAAGAATTTGGCCTTGTCTACCATCCAAGCTTCTGGTTTGTGTCTATTTAGGATCAATAGTAGTTTGGTCCATTCTGTTTGGTGACCTGGTTGGAAGCCCCAAGGTCTAAATAAGTGCTTAGGATTGTCTTTATTGTAATCCCAATCGATTTCCCAGTTGCTGTTGTAATGCTCCCAAACTAGACCATCAGCTAAGCTGGCTTGTTTCATTGTCATATTGTGTGCAAGTATGTAGGCGCGGTCTAAAAACTTATTATCATTTGTGGCTTCAAAACACATAAGCAGTGCTTCACACATATGCATGTTCGCGTTTTGACCGCGATATTTGTCTGCATTAGTAAAGTTTGCATCAAACTCATCAAGATATAATCCGAACTTAGTGTCATAGTATTTTTGTTCTAATAATGACCATACTTGTTCGATAGTATCTTTTGCTGAATTGATACCTGCTTTTACAGCCATGGCGTTTGCAAGTAATACAAATGCCAGACCGTAACAATGATTGGTTAGGTCGCTCGGCACTCCATTTTCAATAAGCCAAGCGTATCCGCCATTTTCTTGCTTATGGACTGTTTCTAAATAATCTAGGCCATGTTGCACTAATTCTAAATATTCAGCGTTATCTGTATTGATATATGCCATGGCATAGTTGAAAACAAATCGAGTGCTTGATACTAGATGACGCGTGCTGTCATCATAAATGTCACCATTGTCCTTGAAAAACTGATAAAACCCACCCTTGTTGTCTACGCACCTCGGATGATAGAACGCCATGGTTTTATCAATATGTTGCTGTAAAAAATCTCTACTCTTAAAATCTAGCGACATTATTTGTGCTCCACTCTCAAATCGCGTAGCGGTCAATCTTTTAAATGCATATTAAACTGTGACATGCAATTAAACATCTGAATTTGGTTTATTCAGTATAATGACCGTGTTTTCTCATTTATTCATTTACTGTAGCATCTTAAAAAAAATAATGGAACGATCCAATAAAACATTTGTGATTTTCTTGTAACAATGTGTAGAATCATTACATCCTTTAACATGGAGTAATCCGAGTGAGTGAAATCAACATGAATCAAAGCATTGCTGCAGGCACCCAGAACAACGAAAAAAACTACTTTTTTCCGCTTGCTGCAATGACAACCCTGTTCTTTTTATGGGGTTTTATTACTGTATTTAACGATGTTTTAATTCCAAGACTAAAGAGCGTTTTTGACTTAAATTACACAGAAGCAATGTTAATCCAATTCTGCTTTTTCATTGCTTATTTCGTTGTCTCTCTTCCTGCAGGCAATTTGGTTAAGAGACTTGGCTATCAAAAAGGTATAATTATCGGCCTTGTTGTTGCTGCCGCTGGTTGTTTGCTGTTTTATCCTGCTGTTATTGTGCATCAGTACTGGGTATTTCTTAGTGCATTATTTGTGATGGCATCAGGTATCGTTATTTTACAGGTTTCTGCAAACCCTTATGTTGCTGCGCTGGGTACTCCTAAAACGGCATCTAGCCGATTAAACTTAGCTCAGGCACTTAACTCATTGGGAACAACTTTAGGCCCAATCGCAGGTGGTATGTTGTTATTTGGTGCTGGCAGCGCAGCGGTAGTAGAGGCTGCTAATGCTGACTCTGTCAAAGTACCTTACTTGGTCATTGCAGGTTGCTTGCTCGCAATCGCGGTTGTGTTTGCTTTTTTGAAGCTACCAACAATCGAAGCGCATATCGAAACTGAAGACTGTAAAGTCAAAGACAAAAACTTAAAAGAAGCACCTCATTTAATGATGGGTGTTGTCGCTATATTTTGTTATGTAGGCGCAGAGGTTTCTATTGGTAGCTTTATCGTAAACTATTTTGCAGAAGAACATATTGGTGGCTTAGATGCGCCAACGGCTGCTAAATTGCTTGGTTATTATTGGGGTGGGGCGATGGTTGGTCGCTTTATTGGCTCTCAAGCACTTAAATACGTAGCGCCTTCGAAAGCATTGGTGTTCAACTCAGTCTTTGTCATGTTGTTGTTGGCAATGACCATGTTTACAGAAGGTAATATTGCGATGGTGTCTGTGCTGGCGATTGGTTTGTTTAACTCAATCATGTTCCCAACTATTTTTACAACTGCTATTGAAGGTCTAGGCTCACTAACAAGTAAAGGCTCAGGTTGGCTGTGTTTGGCCATTGTTGGTGGTGCTATTATTCCTTTATTGCAAGGGGTTGTCGCGGATACTATGCATATTCAAATTAGTTTCATTGTGCCGCTCGTGTGCTACATTTTCATTGCTTGGTATGGCTTGAATGTGGTCAAGCTATCTAAGCAATGGCATGACAAAATAGCGTAAAGCAAAAACTTCTTTCTAATAAGGCAAGTGTTCACTTGCCTTTTTTAACTTAAATTTATAAATTTCTATCTCATAAGTATTGAATACGTATTCATAGACGTTGTATATTAAACTCAGTTGGAACGATCCAATCATAATTTAGAATAAAGGAGAGGCACATGCATCGCTCTATTTGGGCTGCAGCTATGTTGTCACTTACCTCAGTTTCGTCGGTAAGTGTGGCAAGCGAATCAAACACGCAGTGGGTTGATACATTCATTGGTACTGGCGGAGATGGTCATACATTCCCTGGTGCAGTTGTTCCATTCGGTATGGTCCAATTAAGTCCTGATACTGATAACCCTATGCGCGGCGTTTCACCACAACCAGAAATATACAAGCGCTGTGCAGGCTATCACTATGATGATCATACGATAGTAGGTTTCTCTCATACGCATTTCTCAGGTACTGGTCACTCTGATTTAGGTGACTTATTGGTTATGCCAATCACTGGCGATGTAAAGCTAACAGCAGGTACTGCAGAAAAACCAGATACTGGCTATCGCTCACGCTTTTCTCACGATAAAGAGTGGTCAGAACCGGGTTATTACGGCGTTGAGTTACAAGACTACGATGTCACAGCTGAGCTAACAGCAACAACTCGTGTGGGTATGCATAAGTATACCTTTAATAGCCATGATGACGGTCATGTTCTATTTGATTTAACTAGCTCAATTTATAACTTCGAAAACAAAGTTATTTGGAGTGACATTCGTAAAGTTGATGACAGAACGCTAGTTGCTTACCGTGCGACTAATGGCTGGGCGCGTAACAGACAAATGTACTTTGCGATCCAGTTCTCTCAGCCTATCGATGACTATGAGTTCATTAATGAAGACAACATGCGTTACAGATGTATGAATTGTCTGAATACCAAGCAAAAACACTCAACGATCGAAAACAAAGCTGTAAAAATGACTGCGGGTAAAGCCGTTAAATTTGTTGCTTCATTCGATGGTCTAAAAGATAAACCGCTTTACGTTAAAGTTGGTTTGTCAGCGGTGAGTCGTTCAAATGCACTTGAAAACTTAAATGCAGAAATCCCACATTGGGACTTTGATAAAGTGCGTGCTGAGTCAAAGCAGCTTTGGGCTAATTACCTAGACAAAGTCGATGTTGAAGGCACTGTATCTGAAAAGCGTCAATTTTACACAGCGCTTTATCATGCATTACAAGCACCAAGCATTTACCAAGACGTAAACGGTCAATACCGAGGTGTTGACGGTGAGATCCACGACGGTAAAGGCTTTGAGCACTACACATTATTTTCACTTTGGGATACTTACCGTGCGCTGCACCCGTTACTGACGTACATCGATCCTGATCGCGTATCGGGCATGATCCAATCTATGTTAGTTCACTATCAACAAAGTTATGAAAAGATGCTGCCTATTTGGTCTTTCCATGCCCATGAGACTTGGACAATGATTGGCTATCACGCAGTATCGGTCATTGCAGACGCTTATCTTAAAGGTATTCGTGACTATGACATTGATTTAGCGGTTGAAGCGATAACTAACACAGCAAATAACAAAGTGTATGACGCGATCCCTGAGTATAAAAAGTATGGCTACGTGCCTATGGATGTATTGCCAGAGTCAGTGTCTATTACCTTAGAGTATGCGTACGATGATTATGCTATTGCACGTATGTTTGAAGCGATGGGCAAAACAGAGCTGGCTAAAGATTACTATGCGCGTGCAATGAGTTACAGAAACGTGTTTGATCCTGAAACTAAGTTCATGCGTGGTCGTGATACTAAAGGTAACTGGAACCCTGACTTTAATGCATATGAAGCAAAGTATATGGGCGCATTTACTGAAGGTAACTCGATGCAGTACAGCTTCTACGTACCGCACGATGTTGCAGGCCTAATTGATTTGATGGGCGGCGATGACGCATTTGAAAAGCGTTTAGATGACTTATTCGATACCCATTTATCTGCTGACATGATCAAAGAGCATGAAGATATCGCAGGCTTAATTGGTAACTATGCACATGGAAACGAGCCAAGTCACCATATTGCTTACCTTTACAACTATGCGGGTAAGCCTTGGCGTACACAAGAGCGTATACGTCAAATCATGGATACACTGAGCTCTGACAAGCCTGATGGCCTTGCGGGTAACGATGATGTTGGTCAGATGTCTGCATGGTATATTTTCTCAGCCATGGGCTTCTACCCAGTAGCACCGGGTGATTTGTCATACGCAATTGGCGCGCCGCAAACACCTAAAGTAACCTTAAAGCTGGCAAATGGTAAAACATTCACAACGACTGCTAAAGGCTTAAGTAAAACACATAAGTATATTCAGTCTGTGAGCTTAAATGGAAAGCCACTAAACCGTAACTACTTAACGCACGCAGACATTATGTCTGGTGGTGAGCTTAAGTATGTAATGAGTGATAAGCCGAACAAAGCATGGGGCAGCGAAATTAGCGCACGTCCACCGTCAATGTCGGAGTATAACTAAGCATGAAAGTGAAAACTGCAATTTCTTCGCTTGCAGTGGCTATGGGCCTTATGGTCCATAGCGCATCAGCGTTAGACAAAATTGATACCGCAATAAAGCCAATCCAGTTTCAAGCTGACATTGCGTGGCAGCAGTTTCCTCTGCCGAATGTGCAAATCAGAAACTTCAGCAAAGAAACCGTGCCTGTTTGGCAGCACGTCAATGTCCATTTGATAAAGCAGATTTCTTATAATGTTGCACGTATTTTATATAGTGAAAAACAGCGTGCACCAAAACTACCATTATTGGAGATCATCATAGAAGATATGGATGGGGTTGCTTATAAAGAAGGCAACTTCGATGGGGCTAAAATCCATATCAGTGCGCAGTATCTCAATAGATTCGCGCAAAACAATAGTGCACAGGCACTATATGATGAGTTAATCGGGGTGCTTTATCATGAAATTGCCCATGCGTATCAGCTAGATGATCATAATTACCAAGAGATAGGGCCAATTATTGAAGGAATTGCTGATGTTGTGCGCATGAAAGGCGGTTATGTCGACTTTGAACACCGTAAGATGGGTGGGAATTACGACACAGGCTATAAAACCACTGCGTTTTTCTTGCATTGGTTGGAAGAAAATCATCACCCTAACTTGTTGGTAGAGCTAAACGCCCAATTAGATCCTTCTGATAACAAAAAATGGAGTTGGAAGAGCTTTTCATCTGAGATGGAAATTAACCTCGATACAGCTTGGTCAAGTTATCAAAGTAAACTCTAATTTTAGTTCTTTTTTACTATATCAAAGGCAAGTCTAGCTTGCCTTTTTTATTGCCAATTAAAAATAATTCAATAAATTTATAATATAAAGATAAAAACTGCCGATAACAGGGGGACAAACTCGTAAAGATTTGATACAACCTACTTAGTAGTAGATAAGAAAAACAACAGGATCTGCATGTTTAGCGCCTTTAAATTTACCACCAAAATCACACTTGCGGCCTCGGTCGTACTTGTTATCGTTTTAAGTCTATTTACAGTGAATAACTTTGTCTTGATGCGTTCCCAAACTCAAGATCAGTTAACACTTGTATTGCAAGAAATTTCTCAATCTGTTTCACAAAATATTGCTAATTGGCTAAATGACCGTTTAGACATCGTTCAGTCTGTTGCTGATGGCCATTTGAAGTCTGACAGTAACGAAGATGTTCGCCGAAGGTTGCAAACAGCTGCTGCGGCCGGTCATTTTAAAAATACATTCATTGGCACCCCAGATGGCCAGTTTGTATTAAATGATGCTTCTATTGTGCTGCCAAGTGATTTTGATGCGACAACGCGCCCATGGTATCAATTAGCTATGCAAAAGCGTGACACGGCCTTTACTACGCCTTATACAGATGCGACAACCAATGAGTTGACGATCACTGCCGTGGTTCCTGTATATAGCAATGGCGTGTTATCTGGTGCTGCGGGCGGCGACATTGATATGGCGACCATCACAGAAATCATTAATGAAATAGATTTTCTGGGTTTTGGTTATGGCTTTTTGCTCGATGGTGATGGGCGCATATTAAGCCATCCTAACACTCAGATGAATGATAAAAACATGCGTCAACTATTTGGTCAGCAACTAAATCTACAACAAGAATTTGTTGAATTGGAGATTGATGGCAAAGAAAAGCTAGTGTCTTTTGTCAAAATGCATGGCATTAAAAATGTAGATTGGTTTTTAGGCGTGGTGATTGATAAAGAGATAGCGTATTCCTCTATTTCTTCGTTTAGAAATATGGCGTTGATCTACATGTTGTTAGGTGTGGTAGTTATTGTTGTGATGATGCAATTGCTACTCAAGTATCTAATGAGGCCAATGACGCACCTAAACGAAGCGATAAAAGACATTGCACAAGGTGAAGGTGACTTAACCAGACGGCTTGTTGTTGAAAATAACGATGAGTTTGGAGAGCTCTCTAATTATTTCAATTTGTTTGTCGAGAAAATTCACCAAAGTATTTCTAAAGTAAAGAGCACCACAGATGCACTTGAAAGTGTGATGGAAGGGTTGCAAAAGCAAACCCAAGAAGCGCTCGATATTTACACTGAACAAACAAAGCGTACGGACAATGTTGCAACTGCGATAAACGAGTTATCTTCGAGTGCGATTGAAATTTCAAATAATGCTAAGCATGCATCGGAATTAGCAACTGGTGCCAATAATTTATCTGATCAAAGTCAATCAGCATTAAACTCTAATATTGAAGAAATCGGCGCTCTAAGCTCTAAAATGCAAGAAGCCCAGTCTACCATCGACGGACTGGATAGATTAACGTCGAGTATCGGTCAGGTACTAGAAGTTATCAAAGGTGTGAGTGAGCAGACAAACCTACTTGCGCTTAATGCTGCGATAGAAGCTGCACGCGCTGGTGAAGCGGGCCGAGGCTTTGCGGTTGTTGCAGACGAAGTAAGACAACTTGCACAGCGTACTCAGGAGTCCACGCAAGAGATTGAAAATACAATTGGTGAGTTGCAACAAGGCTCTGCTTCTGCGGTAGCTGTCATGAAACTGAGTATTGAAGACTCTAGTGCAAGTGCAGAGCAAGCACAGTCAGCGGGTACTAAAATGCAAGAAGTATCGCACGCGATAGAATCAATCGATGGCATGAACCATGCGGTGGCAAATGCCACACAAGAACAAAACACCGTAATACAGTCCTTAGATGGGGACATTCACGGCATTAGCGATTTATGTGTTCAAGGAAGCGCAAGTTTGCAGCAGACATTGGATGAATGCAAAACGTTAAAATTGCAATTTGATGAATTAGAACACATGATGAATAAATTTAAGGTATAACAATTAAAGGGCTGCATAATGCAGCCCTTTTTAATATTGAATTAATTAGTATAAATCCCTTCTTTAAACTTATATTACACCTGTCACAGTAATGTATTAATTGCGCAACACGGTTGTCATTTTTCATATTTAAACTGCACACACTTCAAAATTGGAACAAGCAAATATTATAAAAGGTGTGTGAGATGAAGTGCGTTAACCAATTGCTTTTAGCGGGCGTGTTTGCAGTAGCAAGCAGTGCGCAGGCAAATGATCTCAATCAAGTAATAGACTCTAGCTCTGCCATTAACAAATCAGCGCTAACTTCTCAAAATAAAATCGATGCGATTTCAGATAATATGCAGTCTCGTCTGCAGCAATTTAGAACGCTTAATAAGGAAATTGAAGGTCTTGTTGTCTATAACAGCCAACTAGAAAAGCAAATTAATAATCAGCTTGAAGAAATGGCAGCTATTAATGCGTCGATGGATCAGGTATCAGTCATAGAGCGCCAGATCACGCCGTTGATGCTACGTATGATTGCAGGTCTTGAGCAGTTTGTCGCATTAGATGTGCCTTTCTTATCAGAAGAGCGCGCGAACCGTATTGCGACGCTAAAAGCAATGATGGACAGAGCCGACATCACTTCAAGTGAAAAATTCCGTCGCGTGTTAGAAGCATATCAAGTAGAAGTTGAATACGGTCGCACAATAGAAGCTTATTCAACACTTATTACTATTGATGGACAAGAACGTGAAGTAGACATGCTGCGCATTGGTCGTCTGGAGCTGTTGTACGTGACTAAAGACGCTGCAAAAGCTGGCAGTTGGAATAAAGAGTCAAAGCAATTTGTCGCTCTGCCTAACACCAACATTAGCCAAATCAATAAGGGTGTTCGTATTGCTCGTAAGCAACTTGCCCCTGATATGTTAACACTGCCAGTCCAAGCTGCTCAATAAGAGGTATAACTAATGAGCTTTTTAAAATCATTTAGCCGTAAAGCATTACTTGTATCTTCAATGGCATTAAGTACATCTGCATTTGCAAATGAACCGATGGATTTAGATACGCTACTTAAAACGTTAGAATCAGGGCAAGCTGCACAGACTCAGCAAAATAAGCAGCGTGAAGCTGAATTTAGATCTCGCGAAGACCAACAAGTGAGAATGTTGAATTCACTTGTATCAGATCGTAATAATCAGTTAAATCGCTCTGAGCGTATGGAAACCCAGTTTGAAGAAAATGAAATTAAATTAGGCAACCTAAGCGATACGCTATCTAAGCGTATGGGCTCTTTAAAAGAACTTTTCGGTGTTTTGCAGCAAGCGTCAGGTGATGCAAGTTCTAAATTCAGGACGTCAGTTGTCTCTGCAGAAATTCAAAATCGTAGCGATGTGATGGATGAAATGGCCAAAAAAATGGGCTCTACTTCTAAACTCGCATCGATAGAAGACATAGAAAAGGTATGGTTTGAGCTTCAGCGCGAAATGACCGAGCAGGGTAAAGTGTCTCGCTATAACACTGATGTCATTGTTGCAGGTGGTGAGAAGGTTAATAAGGAAGTTATGCGTGTTGGTGCATTTAACCTAATTGCAGATGGCAAATACCTTACCTTTAACCCTGAAACAAACACAATTTCAGAATTGACTCGTCAGCCTGTGTCTCGTTTCCAACAAAGCGCGGCTGATTTACAAGGTGCAAGCTCAGGTAATGTTGACTTTGCGTTAGACCCAACGGGTGGTTCAATTTTAGGATTATTGGTTCAAGCACCAAATAGAAAAGAGCAAGTAGAGCAAGGCGGTGTGGTTGGCTACGTTATTTTAGCTGTCGGTGCACTTGCACTATTAATCGCACTTGAGCGTTTTGTATCACTCATGTTGATAGGCGCTAAGATCAAACGTCAGCTTAAATCAGATGTTGCGAAGGATGACAATCCGCTTGGCCGTGTAATGAAAGTCAAAGAGCAATACCCAGATGTCGCTTATGACACCTTAGAGCTAAAATTAAGTGAAGCAATTCTGCGCGAAATGCCAAAAATTACACGTAACTTAACGTTAATTAAGATCATCTCAGTTGTCGCGCCATTACTTGGTCTATTGGGTACTGTAACCGGAATGATCAATACTTTCCAAGCAATTACTTTATTTGGCACGGGTGACCCTAAACTCATGGCTGGTGGTATTTCGACAGCACTTGTGACTACGGTAC
Organism: Pseudoalteromonas umbrosa; assembly: GCF_030125375.1. Classification (GTDB taxonomy): domain Bacteria; phylum Pseudomonadota; class Gammaproteobacteria; order Enterobacterales; family Alteromonadaceae; genus Pseudoalteromonas; species Pseudoalteromonas umbrosa. The sequence goes on from NZ_JASJUU010000003.1 coordinate 545,169, forward strand.
TTGGTCTTGTCGTCGCTATCCCAACGGTATTCTTATACACAGTATTGAATACACGTTCACGTAACCTGCTTCTTATCCTTCAAGAGCAAAGTGCAGGCATTATCGCAGAGCGAAGTGAAAAGGGAGCGTAATCATGGTGCTACTAGTAGATGCTATCACCGCACTACAAGAGTTCCTTGATACGGGTGGCCAGGTTCTCCTGGTCATCGCAGTAGTCACCTTTGCTATGTGGTTACTTATCCTGGAGCGCTTTATGTACTTTTTTGGTAAGTACAGAGGCTATAAAAAGCAGACGGTAAAAACTTGGCAAGATAGAGCTGAAAGAAACAGCTGGAATGCAGAGCAAATTCGCCAAGCCATGATATCTAAAGCAGGTATTGCGCTAAACAGTAACTTACCTTTTATCAATGTGATGGTTGCGCTTTGCCCTTTACTTGGCCTACTCGGCACCGTTACAGGCATGATTGAAGTATTTAACGTAATGGCAATTACAGGTTCAGGCAGCGCACGTTCAATGGCTGCAGGTGTATCAAAAGCCACCATACCGACAATGGCTGGAATGGTAGCGGCACTATCAGGTGTATTTGCGTCTACATATTTGCAGCGTAAAGCGAAACGAGAAGTTGAGCTTTTAGAAGATAAATTGCTGTTAGATCACTAAAGAATTTGAGGTATAAAAATGAGAGCCCCTCTAGCAAAAGTTTTTCAAGAAGAAGAAACCGAAGAAATTAACATGACGCCGATGTTGGACGTTGTATTCATCATGCTTATCTTCTTCATTGTGACAGCTTCATTCGTTAAAGAAGCAGGAATAGATGTTAACCGACCCGAAGCAGCAACAGCCGTTAAAAAGCAGCGTGCGAATATTCTGGTTGCGATTTCAGACAAAGGGGAAATCTGGATTAATAAACGACAAATTGATATTCGTGCTGTTCAAGCAAATATCGAGCGTTTGAAAGCAGAAAACCCGCAGGGCAGTGTTGTCATTCAAGCTGATAAAAAGGCAACGACTGAAATACTAATTAAGGTAATGGATGCGTCAAGAGCGGCAGGTGCGTTTGATGTGTCTATTGCTGCACAAGAGTCCTAAGGGAAGAAAATGCGTTACATAATTGCATTATTAGTTGCTGGTGTCGTTACATTCTTCTTGTTTCTTGGTATGCAGGCTTTGATCAATGGCGGTCAAGGCGCTGCCACTGAGCCTGTTAAAGGCAACGTCCTTGATTTTGTGAGATTGAAAAAAGAAGAAACGATTGAAAAGAAAGAGCGCAAGCCTGAAAAGCCACCAACACCTAAAGAGCCGCCCCCACCAATGGATGCGCCACAAATGCAGGCGAACAACCTAGATGCAGCAGGTGCGAGTTTTGATTTCTCTGCAAATGTAGATGCTGACGTAGATCTAGCAGGTGGCTTGGCACTAGAGTCAAGCGATGGTGAATATTTACCTATTGTGAAAGTTGCACCTGTTTATCCAAGGCGTGCACTTTCTAGAGGAATTGAAGGGTTTGTCATCGTTGAGTTTATAGTAACTAAACAGGGCACAGTGCGAGACCCAGTAGTTGTGCAAGCTGAGCCAGAAAATATCTTTAATCGCGCTGCAATGGATGCTGCACTGAAGTTCAAGTATAAGCCGCGCGTTGTAAATGGTGAGGCTGTTGAAGTGGCTGGTGTACAAAATAAGATCACCTTCCAAATTAATGGTTAGTGAAGTTAGGAGTTTGTATTATGAAATTAATCAAAAATATACTGGTTCTTAGTGCGACGACGTTAGCCATTAATGCTTCTATCAGTATGATCTCTTTAGTGCCAGAAGTATCGCTATCAAGTGCGTATGCTGCGACTAAAACAAAGCGTGTGCCAGCATTGAGAGAGAAGGTATATAGCCAGCTAGCTAGAGCCCAAAAGCTTGCTGATGATGGCAATGTACAAGAGGGTCTTGAAGTATTAGATTCAATTAAAGCACGTTCATCGAGCATGAACTCCTATGAGGTTGCCATGATGCATAACTTCTATGGTTTTATTTATTACAATGAAAACCAGCTAGGAAAAGCGATTGAATCTTTTGAACATGTAGTGGCTGAGGACGCGATCCCTGAGTCATTAAAATTATCAACGACGTTCAGTTTAGCGCAGCTTGCAATGGCTAACGGGGATTATGCTAAAACTGTCTCTTATTTAGATGATTGGAAAGCTTTAAATACTCAGCCGGTTAAAACCAATTATTATACACTGAAAGCGCAAGCTTTATATCAGAGTAAATCATATAAAAATGCGCTTGAAAATATTAATATTGCTATTTCATTAGTTGAATCTAAAAATGAAGTGCCAAAAGAGAACTGGTTAGTACTTCAACGCGCTTTATATTATTCATTAAACCAACCTACTGATGTTGTAAATACGTTAGAAAAGATGGTTAAACTTTTTGATAAGCCTCAATATTGGATCCAGCTTGGAGGTATGTATGGTGAAGTTGGAGCTGAAGAAAAGCAGCTTGCTATTTTAGAAACTGCCAAACAGCGTGGATTTATTAAAACAAAATCTGAAGTGCTTCAGCTTTCTCAAGTTTATTTATACAATGGTTTACCATTTAAAGCTGCGCAAACTTTGCAAGAAGGTATAAAGAATAAGGTAATCGAAAATACCGAAAAGAATTTATCTTTTATTGCAGAGGCCTACGTGCAAGCGCGTGATGAGAAAAAATCAATCGAGTTTTTCAAATCTGCTGATAAGCTGGTGTCTCATGGAAAATTTCAACAGCGGCTTGCAGAAGTATATATTAATCTAGAGCACTTTGACGAAGCAGCTGACGCTGCAAGGGCTGCGCTTGAAAAAGGTGGTCTTACTTTTGAGTCAAATGTATACGTCGCGCTTGGTATGGCTCAGTATAACTTAGAAAATTTCGATGCATCTATACTCGCCTTTGAACAAGCTGAGAAACATAAGAAGTCAGCAGCATTAGCACGGCAATGGATTAAGTATGTAAAAAATGAAAAGCTTCATAAACAGAGTTTGAAAGAATCTTTAATGTAATTTATTATATATATTCGCAACACCAAAGCCGCCTTCGGGTGGCTTTTTTATTTTAAACTTATTTTATTTTGTCATTTTAACTTATAAAAACTGTCACCCATTTGTAACACGTTAATTCTATTCTGGCTCCATTAAATAAATACAGTTATAACAATTATATCTTTGGAGACCAACATGAACCTTTCTGGTTTATTTAAAGTAAGCTTAATTTCTTCTGCTCTTGTCCTAGCTGGTTGTGGCGGCGGCGACATTAATATCACACCTACTACTAATGACAATCACGTAGACAACTCAGTTGAAAGTCCGGTCGTTGTTCCAGATACAGGCAATAACGGCGGCGATAATAGTGGTGATAACGGCGGTGATAAAGTTGTAGAGCTTCCATGTGCCAGTTATACAATGGACGGTACTCCTTTTAAAGGTGACCAAGACGGTATTCATTGTAAATACTCTCAAGCGTTTGCAAGCAACGCTAAGAGCATCTCTTCCTCTTTCTTACTTGAAGCATTACCAAATGGCGGCGCACATATATTTGAAGGTGCATTATTCATCGGTGATGATGTTGATACATCAAAAGGTGGCTCAATCGACCTTGACGGCCCTACTTTAACCATCGAAGCAGGTGCAACAATCGCATTTACTAAAGCTGAGAATTTTGTACGTATCGGTCGCGGCTCAAAAATCCATGCTGTTGGTGAACTTGGCAACCCGATCACATTCACTTCAATTAAAGAAATAGATGGTGATGCAGAAACAGTACCTGCTATGCAGGATTGGGGCGGTATCCAAATCAATGGTTTAGCTACAACAGTTGAGTGTACTAAAACTGAAGCTGAATCAGGCATGTGTAACGTGGCAGCAGAAGGCGTTGTTTCATATTACGGTGGTAATAATGATGCAGATAACAGTGGCTCACTAGAGCACGTTGTTGTTAAGTATGCAGGCAATGGTGTTGAAGGTGATGAGCTAAACTCTATCACTTTAAATGCGGTAGGTTCAGGTACGAAAGTGGATTACATTCACATTCACCAAGGCTATGACGATGGCATCGAACTATTTGGTGGTCAAGTGAACATCAAGCACATTGTTGTAACCGATACTGCGGATGATGGTATTGATTGGGATACTGGTTGGAAAGGTAATGGTCAATTCATTCTAGTTCAAACACTCAACCAAGGTAACCACGGTTTTGAGACTGATGGTGGTAAAAAAGACCCTACAACGGATGCAGGCGCAGACAGAGCAACAACAGTTTCTAATCCAACAATTGCTAACGCGACAGTAGTGAGCAACGGTATTAAAGGCCCTCGTGGTCACGGCGCGGGCATGGAAATGAAAGAATGGGGTAAAGCTCAACTTCATAACATGCTTTTCGTAAGTAAAGGTACTGAAGCTGGTTCTGCATGTTTTGACCTTTATGACAAAAATGAAGGCTCTGGTCCTGTAGGTGTTCATGCAAATGCAAAGGCTGGTGACATTAAGTTCCATAACTCAATTTTTGCTTGTGCATATAATTTTGAACCAGAAAATATCGTGCTAGACGGAGATCTAGCTGACTTTGATATCGAACAGTGGTTCACAGAAGATGGTAACCAACTAGTTGGTTTCAGCGCGTTTGAAAACGTACTTGGTGCTGATTTAGCAACTACTAACGGTACAATCAAAGACAAAGATGGTAACAATGTTGTGGTTGAGTCATCAAAACTAAGTGAAACGAATTCATTCTTTACTGATGTTACTTATGTAGGTGCATTAGGTGAAGATGAGACGGACACAAACTGGGCAAAATTCGTAGCACAGTCAATCGAACGTACAAAATAATCTAAGCCACAAAAGAAAAACTTGAAGGGCGCTTTAATGCGCCCTTTGTGAATCGATATTTTGGTTTAGAGGAATTACAAATGAAACCAATCAAAGTGTTTAAAACAAATTTGATAACGATTTCTTTGCTTTCTCTTTTAAGTCCTTTGTCCACACAAGTTATGGCACAAGAGACTGCGCAAGAAATTGAAGAAGTAGTCGCGGTAGGAAGCCGCTTGAAAGGTAGTGCGAGCGCCGTCATTGAAGAGCGAAAGAATCAAGCTTTTGTCGCAGACATTATGGGCGCAGAACAAATTTCACGTACTGGTGATAGTGATGCGGCATCTGCACTACGTCGTGTTACAGGTCTGAGCCTGGTAAATGACAAGTTTATTTATGTTCGTGGTTTAGGTGAGCGTTATTCAAGTGTGCGTTTAAATGGTGCGCAAGTACCAAGCCCGGACCTTACGCGTAACGTTATTCCATTGGATATTTTCCCATCCAGCATTATTGAGTCATTGGCAGTACAGAAAGCTTATTCTCCTAATATGCCTGCAGCGTTTGGTGGTGGTGATGTCAACATTCGCACTAAGAGCATACCTAATGATCGAATAATAAAACTAGAAGTTGGTTTGACACATAAAGATACTAACAGCACTGGTTTTGTATATAACGGTAGTGACGACGATTGGTTAGGCGAAGACGATGGACTGCGCGCAATGCCAAGCACAATGAATGCGGCGCTTAACAAATATATCAACGGTATTTCGGATATCTCAGTTTTAAATATTCGTGATATTGAATCAAAAGAGCGTGGAGAAGCTATTTCTCAAGACGAAGCGATCGCCATCAATAAGTCTTTAACTAAATCACTGCACCGTGATTTCGGTATGGTTGAGAAAGACTTGGACCCGGATTTTGGCGCAAAGCTCGTTTATGGAGATAAGTTTGATAACGTTTTTGGCTTTGATGGCGCTTTAGGTTTCTTGTTCTCAGCTGCCTATGATCATGAATGGTCTCATAGTAAAGGATACTCTGCAGTTCTATCTTCGGTAGATGTTAAGCCTGAAGATTGTGGAAAGTCAGATTTAGAATGCTATTCCGCTAGAACAGATAAAGAGTCTACTAAGAAAAATGTTAAGTTGAATACTTCGTTTAATCTTGGCTATAAGTTAGATGGTCATGATTTAAATGCCTCTTACATGATGCTACGTGATACCGAAGACGAAGCGTCTGTTTCTCTTTATCAAGAGCCTTCGAAGTCGTTAAGTATTGAAAATGGTGAGATCCAACGTAAGAACTTAACGTCATTTGAGCAACGAGAGCTGGAAGTTATTCAGTTTCGTGGCACACATAATATTGAATATGACTTTATCAAAGGGGTAGGGTTCGACTGGCAATACACGGACTCTACAGCAACAACTGATATTCCAAGTGAGCTTGAGATAACCGCAAGGGACCGTTATACAGATGGTGTTTACACAGATACTTATACAAGTGGCCCATTAGGTGGTGATCCGTTCCTATATCGTTTTGTAGATATGGAAGACAAAGTTGAAAACTACGGTTGGAATTTGTCAAAGGCCTTCTATTTTGACTCTTCAGAAATAGAGTTAAAAGGTGGTGCATATTTTGTAGACAAAACCCGTGAATACAAAACTGATTTCTTTAAATACCGCTTTGGTCCATCAGAAAATATAGTCCTTGCGACCAATGCAAACGAAGCATTGGGTATCGGCAGTATTTTCCGTGATGACGAGCGTGTTGATAATACAGAAATTGAGATCCTTTTCCAGGAACCAACCGCTGATGACTATATAGCAGCACAAAAAATTGATGCCTACTATGGTAGCTTTGATTACGTATACGCTAATGATTGGCGCTTTTCTGGTGGCTTGAGATATGAAGACTTTAGACAAGTAGCGCTTGCATTCTCTCGCTCCGTTTTCGATGCTGATTTATTGACTGATAAATTAAGTGGTGAATCAATTCAAAAAGCTTCTGTAATGGAAGACGAGACGTTCGGTTCACTGTCTATGACATATAGCCAGCCAACTTATCAGATCAGAGCTGGTTGGGGTCAAACGATTGTAAGACCAGATCTTCGTGAACTAACGCCAGTTCAATATCAAGATCCGCTAACGGATTATAGAACACTAGGTAATCCAACACTACAATCGAGTCATTTAGATAACTTTGATGTGCGTGTGGAGTTTTACTTTGAGAGCGGTGATAACTTCTCTGTCGGTGCGTTCTATAAAGATATCGATAAACCAATCGAAGCCCAGCTAAACGAGAGAGACGGGCGTTTTACTTTAGAGTTTGAAAACGCTGATACGGCATATGTATACGGTCTTGAAGCTGAGTGGCTGGTTGAGCTTTCGTCTGATTTCTTAGGTGGTGCGTTCTTCACCTCTGGTAACTTAACAGTAAGTGATTCAGAAGTAGAAATTTTAGAGAGTGCTAGAGGGGACTTAACGAATCTCGAACGTCGTATGACAGGCCACTCTAAGTACGTTGCAAATTTGCAGTTGAACTATGACTCCCACGATGGGAATCATCAAGGCTCGGTTATTTATAACGTATTTGGAGACCGTATTCTAGCGGCTGGTGTAAATGGCTTTGATGATGCTTATGAGCAACCAATCAACTCTTTGGATATAGTATATAGCTACTATCCTACTTTTAGCACGACAATGACATTCAAAGTCAAGAACTTGCTTGGTCAAGATTTTGAGGTTGAACAAAATGGTGCTTTGATCCGCTCAAAAGAAACGGCACAACAAGTTAGTTTGGACTTCTCTATCGAATTCTAATTAACTATTTTTACTAAGTTAAGGCCACTTTATTAGTGGTCTTTTTTATTTTTGTCAAAATAAAAATAATTACCTTTTAATAGTAGTATATTTATTTTAAATTTTATTAAATATGTACCGCTTTTCTACGTCTTAAATTTGAGTCTTGATATTGTTGTTTATAATTAATAACTTTCACGTGAGAAATATTACATTTACGTAAGCGTAAACATATATTAATTTTGGATTTTTTTTATAATCTAGATCAATATTAAGACTGATTTTTACTTGAAAATAGTACTAACTTGACTCATAATAGCTAGCACAAAAAGGTTATCGCATATCCTTACCACATTCAGGTATTTTGTTTACATAAAATAAACATATTACCAAAACAGAGTTCTAGTTTGATGCGCAGCATCAAGCTTGGACGCAACCTTTACATGTTGTATCCAAACCCCGCATCGCGGGGTTTTTTTATATAGCACAAAGTATATTTCTCTTTTGTTAAACTGTGCTTTAATTGCCTCGCTTTTAATCTGTTCTTCATTCTGTCATTTGATTTCCAATGTTGTGATATGAGTTATTTTTTAGTTACCTTAAAAAGTACTAGAGGTGATTGATTAATTTTGATAGGTTAGACGTCTAGACGTACCCCTCACGCAATGAGTAATTTTAAATTAATAAAGGGTAATGTAATGAATAGTGTAGGATTTATCGGCTGGCGCGGCATGGTTGGTTCAGTGTTGATGGAGCGTATGCAACAAGAGGGTGATTTCGATCATCTAAATGCGCATTTTTTTACAACCTCTCAGTCAGGTCAGTTAGGCCCTGACTTTGCGGGAGAAGCCAAACCGCTTAATAACGCATATGACATACCTGCTTTAAAAGAAATGGACATTATCGTGTCATGCCAAGGTGGTGACTATACAAAAGAAGTATATCAACCGTTAAGAGATGCTGGTTGGCAAGGTTATTGGATTGATGCTGCTTCGGCATTAAGAATGTCCAGTGATAGTATCATTGTACTTGACCCAGTTAATAATGATGTTATTCAACAAGGGCTAGAGCAGGGCGTTAAAACATTTGTAGGTGGCAATTGTACAGTTTCTCTAATGCTACTTGCACTTGGTGGTTTGTTTGAAAAGGATCTAATTGAATGGGTTAGCCCTATGACATACCAGGCAGCCTCTGGTGCTGGTGCTCGAAATATGAGAGAGCTTATTACCCAAATGGGTGCTATTCATAGCAGTGTCAGTGCACAATTAGATAACCCGTCTTCAGCAATTTTAGAAATTGATAAAATTGTTGCCGATAAACTCAAAGATGATTCTTTACCAAAGGATCAGTTCGGCGTGCCGCTAGCCGGTAGCTTGATCCCATGGATAGATGTCCCTATGGAGTCTGGTCAGAGTAAAGAAGAATGGAAAGCCGAAGTAGAAGCCAATAAAATTCTAGGTTCGGTTAAGCAGCCAATTCCTGTAGATGGTTTGTGTGTTCGTATAGGTGCAATGCGCTGTCATTCGCAAGCAATGACCATTAAATTACGTGAAGACATAGAAGTTGGTGAAATAGAGCGAATCCTTGATGAACATAATGAGTGGGTAAAAGTTATTCCAAATGAGAGAGGGATTACGGAGCAAGAACTTACACCGGTTAACGTGACTGGCTCCTTACATATCCCAATTGGTAGGATTAGAAAGCTATCCATGGGTGAAAAATATATTAGCGCGTTTACTGTTGGTGATCAGCTACTTTGGGGGGCTGCCGAGCCTTTACGCAGAATGCTTAGAATCATTACTGGCTAAACATCTAATCGCCTAGGTATATTGTTGCTTAGGCGATTCTTTATGTCATTCCAAAATATCTTTTGTTGAAAGTTTTATGTTAATTTTTTGTTTGTTTTTCTCTTTGTTTTCAATCAAAGTATCTTGATTAAATTATAAAATCTGGAATTATTTTGGGGACGTTATATTAGAATCTTACTCACTTGAGCATATATTAGGTACGGAATGGGCTTTGATTAGTTATCTTTTAAACGATTTAAATAATACTTTGCTATACAGCAAGCTTTGAGTTTTTTAGATTGGCTTTATATGATTTTTATTTTCTACGATGATTTTATGTTTAGTTATTACTTAATATAAAGTTAAACTTATAACGCTTTATTTTGGTTTATCTGTGAACAAATAAGATTGTAATTTATAAGAGAGCTTATTTTCTTGTTAATAAATGAGGTGATATATGATGGTTCTGGTGAATAGAGTAAGGATAATATACTTATATGGGTATATAAGATAGCCTATAATTTACGTTATGTTAAATTGGGATCGTGTAGAAAGTCAGAAGTAATAACTCCTTCTCTTACTAAGCGTTTAAACCGCTTATCTTTGCAATGTCCAATACTTACCAGTATCGGACTTAATGTGAGTTTCAAACCAAGGTTCAAGCGTCAATTTCATCCCAGACTCCGCTTTTCTTAATAATCGTTACAGCTGCTACTTTTTCGGCAGCTCACCTTTATTATCTCCACCTATTTGTACGGCGTTATTAATATTACTACCCGATATGCTCTGGTTAACGGATTTTTGCGGCTCACTGCGCCCTGACTTTTTGAATATAGCGATAATCACTCCGATAATTGTCACCAGCAGCGTCAATGCACCAATTTGCTCACCGATACTAAGTGAAGTAAACCATTCAATCATTATTCTCTTCCTTTATGCTCTCAAATTCTTCAAGCCAGCTAGAGACTTCCGCTATTTGAGGTCGTGCGCCCAATTGCTCGAACAATGCAAAGGCCTTTTCCCAATGCACTTTTGCTTGATTCAGGTCGCCCTGTTGTTCATATAGAATACCCATATTGGCATACTGAATGGCCATGCCTTCTTTGTGACCCAGAGATTCATTGATTTCAAGGCTCTTTCGGTAATACTCAAGCGCCTTATCCAGCTCGCCTTGTGTTTGATAAACATTCCCTATATTACCATAATCACATGCCATACCTTCTTTGCGACCTAGAGACTCTTCAATTTCAAGGCTTTTTTGGTAATACTCAAGCGCCTTATCCAGCTCGCCTTGTGTTTGATAAACATTCCCTATATTACCATAATCACATGCCATACCTTCTTTGCGACCTAGAGACTCTTCAATTTCAAGGCTCTTTTGGTAATTATCAAGCGCTTTATCCAGCTCGCCTTGTGTTTGATAAACAAGCCCCATATTGCCATACTGGATAGCCATACCTACTTTACGACCCAGAGATTCATTGATTTCAAGGCTCTTTTGGTAATACTCAAGCGCCTTATCTAGCTCGCCTTGTATTTGATAAACAAGCCCCATATTGCCATACTGGATAGCCATACCTACTTTACGACCCAGAGATTCATTGATTTCAAGGCTCTTTTGGTAATACTCAAGCGCCTTATCTAGCTCGCCTTGTGTTTTATAAACAAGCCCCATATTGCCATACTGGATAGCCATACCTACTTTACGACCCAGAGTTTCATTGATTTCATGGCTCTTTTGGTAATACTCAAGCGCCTTATCTAGCTCGCCTTGTGTTTTATAAACAAGCCCCATATTGCCATACGATATAGATTTACCTTTATTATCACCTGTCTTTTCAGCCAAGTTTAAAGCATGTTGATAGGCTTGTAGTGCGTTGTCTAATTCGCCAATTCGGTCATAAATATGGCCAGCCATAGTCCAAGCATTAAAATGTTCAGGGTTTAATTGCGTTGCCCTAACAAAATCCTTTAGTGCTTGGTTAGACTCATGAAGATAAGTTAACGAGCCACGCTGGAAATAATACTCGGCCTGTTTGAGAATGACGTCTTCGTTAGCATCAATCAGCTTTGAGAGTAGCGCTCGTGCTTTATTGACATCGCCACTATCTATGATTGCTTGTAATGCGGCATCTACATCTTCGGCGGACAATTCGTTATTATGTTTGCTTTCACTCAAATTCAAGATGATTTCTTCATGAGTTTTTCGCTGCTGCTCGTATTCAGAAATTTCAATGCGTTTCTTATCTAGTTCTACTCTTAATACTTCATTCAATGCTTCTAGCGCTTTTATAGCCTTGCTATCAGACAAGACAATATTACCTGAATTATTCCCTGCAATTTGAATCACAGTTGAGTTATCAGAGCGTACTGCTTGGAATACGCCGCTTAATTTTTTGAATAGAGATGCTATCAACTTTATATCCTTGTATTGCTTCACAATACAACTCTACTTAACTGGATACTAAAAGCAATGTAAACATGAAAGATTTAATGCAGAAATGAAATGGTAAATGGGAGAAGGTTTTAACTCACTTTGGGATGTCTAAAAACAAACGTATTTTTATCTAAATTTGAAACGCGCGTTACAATAGCGACAAGTACTCCGATAATTGTCACCAGCAGCGTCAATGCACCAATTTGCAATTCAGTGCTAAGTGAGGTAAACCACTCAATCATAGTTCTTACTCCTTTGTATTCTCTAATTCTGCAAGGTATCTAGACACTTGCTCAATTTGAGGTTGTGCACCAACTTGCTCAAATAATACCAAGGCCTTTTTCCAATATGCTCTTGCTTGTTTGAGGTTGCCTTGATTTATATATAGATTTCCCATATTGCCATACTGGTTCGCCATGCCTTCTTTGCGACCTAGAGATTCATCGATTTCTAGACTCTTTTGGTAATATTCAAGAGCTTTATCTAGTTTGCCTTGTATTTGGTAAATAACCCCCATATTGCCATACTGGCTAGATATTCCTTCTTTACGATCAAGAGATTCGCTGATTTCCAAGCACTTTTGGTGATATTCAAGTGCCTTAACTAGCTCACCTTTTTTCCTATAAACAACCCCCATATTGCCAAAGTCACTGGCCATTCCTTCTTTATTACCTAGTGATTCATCGATTTCAAGACTCTTTTGATAGTATTCAAGCGCTTTATCTAGTTCGTCTTGTATTTGATAAATAAGCCCAATATTGCCAAAGTCACTGGCCATACCTTTTTTATTGCCTAGAGATTCATTGATTTCGAGGCTCTTTTGGAAATATTCAAGTCCCTCATATAATTTTCCTTTTTTTCCGTAAACAACCCCCATATTCCCATAGTCTCTAGCTATACCTTTTTTGTTTCCTTGAGATTCATTGATTTCAAGGCTCTTATGGTAATATTCTAGCGCCTTATCCAGCTCGCCTTTTGTTTGGTAAACAATACCTATATTGCCATACGACACAGATTTTCCTTCACCATCATCGGTCTTTTCAGCCAAGTTTAAAACATGTCGATACGCTTGAAGTGCACTGTCTAAATCACCAGTTCGCTTATACATATGGCCAGCCATATTCCAAGCATTTAGATGCTCAGGGTTTAATTGCGTTGCCCTGACAAAATCTTCTAGTGTCTGTTGAGACTCATGAAGATAAGTTAACGAACCGCGCTGGTAATAGCACTCAGCCTGTTTGAGAATGGTGTCTTCGTTTTCCTCAATCAGCTTTGACAGTAGCGCTTGTGCTTTATCGACGTCGCCACTATCTATGATTGCTTGTAATGCTGCTTCAACTTCTTCAGCGGGCAATTCGTTATTTTGTTTGCTTTGACTTAAATTAGAGATGATGTCGAGATAAGTTTGAAGCTGTTGCTTGTATTCAGATATTTCAATTTGCTTTTTATCTAATTCAGCTTTTAAGGCGTCAAATGCTTTCACTGCTATCGGGTCCTTGAAGACAATATCACCTGAATTATTCCCTGCAATTTGAATCACAGTTGAGTTATCAGAGCGTACTGCTTGAAATACGCCGCTTAATTTTTTGAATAGAGATGCTATCAACGTTATATCCTTGTATTACTCCTCAATATAACTCTACTTAACTGGATACTAAAAGCAATGCAAACATGAAAGAATTAATACAGAAATGCGAATGTAAAAATAGAGGAAGGTTTTAGGAAACTTTGCATTGTCCAATTACAAATGTATTTTTATTCAAACTCGGAGCGCGCGTTACAATTAATAGACCTATTTGGGGCTGTAACGATTAATTTGTTTCGGTGAATTGAGCAATGAAATTAGATGCTTTTTTTGTTATTTTTAGTGTAGTTTAGAACGGTAAAACCCCAATAAAGGATTTATTGTATATGAGGTTTAAAGTGCATAGTTTATTTAGCTTTTTCTTGCTAATTTCAACCAGTTTAAGTGCTAATGAATCAGAGCTGATAGGTTCGGGCTCTAGCTCTTATCATGTACGGTACGACATTGCGAGCTCGGTTAGCTTAAATGAATTACTTTTAAATGAAAGTGAAGGTGGCTTGCATAGTGTGCGGTTATTGTGTTGTTTCGGTAAGGAAAGTTTTATAGGTGAAGTAGTTAAGTATTATGAAGAGCACATTCCCTATGAACTAGAAGTAGCATTTAAATCCTCAGGTAATTTGCACAACCCAGCTCTTTCCCCTTTAAAAGAGCACTTTAAAAATGCAATTAGATCTACTTCAAAGTATCGCCTAATAGATAAAACCCTAAAACAATACAAATATGAAATAAAGTCGATATGGTTTGAGAAGTTTACTTTTCGCAGGGGCGAACTGTATGCCGATATTAACTTTGAAATTTTATATCTCGACAGTAAGGAAGATTAAATTTGTGAACAACTTAAGCCGCTACTACCCCGTGCTACCCCTTATTATGTTGCTAAGTATCATATTCGTAATTAGTTTTTCAGAATATTGGATTATAGCCATAACTCAAAGCCCTGAAGTTCTAAAAAGCTATAATTTTGGTTCAGAAGCGATGGTATATTATGGCGGTGAAAAATATCGTTCAGCAGCTACCTATTCAGAACATAACCTTACACTTGCTTTGATTACTCTATCGTGTATTGCAGCTATAGTTGGGGTTATGGAAAAATGTAACTCTCGCAAAGTTTTTAAGTCTTACTTATTGGTAACTGTGGTCTCAGCCATATGGTTCTTTGTATGACAACGTTAAACAAGCCCACACAACTCACAACGAAGGCTGATCATAAAACTGTAGTAAGCTAACTCTATTGTTTAAGTTCACACGCTAGTATTTGGCCTAAAAAAATTAATTTGTATCTATTTTGGTTATGCTTGGCTCTCTTTAATGCCATACCGATACTGGAAATGACAAACGCATAAATGTTCGTGATATTAAATCGAGTTTTACACCAAACTGGATGATTTCCTCATTACTCCAGCCATCTGGGTGTAACCAATTTTCGTCTTCTAACTCACATAATATACCTAGCTCTTTGTCTAGCATGCTAAGCGGCGCCGCAGCTAGGCCCCAAAGCATGACGAGCTTGCCTTCGGTCTCATAATTGCGAGGCGTATTGGACTCTAATGCCCGAAAATACTTTTTGGTTTCCATCAGTGCTTTTGACACTTCAACCAAGATTGCGTCTCTTAGGTAATGCTTATCCATCGGGATTGAGTAAAGCTTTAAGGCCACTTCGTTGAGTTTATCTATCAATTCATTGTGTGCTTGGCTATGGTGCCTTTCAAACATTTCAACATAAGCATCTTGTGCTGTGGTTGTTGGTTTAAGTGCCATATTCATTCACTCCCTTTGCTAGCATGTTGTAAGTTTAAAACAGATTGAAGCTGCTCTTTTCAATCTTAGGTTTAGCAATTCGAAGTGCAAATTGACAAATAAAATTATTGATATTTTTTGATTAATTTTCGTGTGAGTTTTAGTTGGTTGAATTTATTGGTGTTGAGTAATTTCCTTAAATTAATTGTGTTCCTATAATGAGTGGGGATTGACGATGATCTATTCAGATTGCAGTGTGTACAAATGTTAATTACTCATGGTGTTTTATCATTGTTCAAAGCTTTATTCAGGGCAGGTACAAGACGTTCACTATAGCAATGGCAATATAATAATAAGTAACAAAGTGTTCTATTTTCGCTTTGTTACTTATGTGCCATTTGTATATATTTTACAATCAAAACAGCTTATTTATCTGCTCAACAGAAGACATAAGCATGAACGTCATAATGAGTTAAATAATCGTCTTTCTTGTTCTTAAATGATTGAAGTTAATGTAAATCTCTTCTCCTTCTAGATCTGAATCAATTTTGAAACCAGAGTATTTTTCCTTGATTTGTATTAGCTCCTGATAGCTGTCTTGAAAGTAAGTTTTTGTTGGTATGGACGAATCTTTAAAGCTGATAAAAGCGCCATACGCTCCGTCAATCGGTGTGTCGCGGCTTACTTCAATCCAGTCTAAGGCTCTGTTTACATAACGGAACACTGGGTTATCTTGGCCAAGCATTTTGCGATCAAAGCTCCCGTCATATTTTAGCTCCGTATTCCACCATGTTTGATATTGAATTGTATACTGGGCTTTCGAATAAGGAAAAGCGACACGTTTAGCTGCGCCAGTAATTGTGTCATCTGCATAAAACGGCCCTGCAATAGCACCCAAGGTTACGTATGAGAACAAGCCAAGTTCTGCATTTTGTTCGAACAGTAATGGCGAAGTTAAAGACCGCAATAGTTCTGCTCTGCCCTCCTCAGTGAGACCCGTGTCTTGAACGAGTTTTGAGGTGATTTTATGTGGTGCCGGTGCGTCATAATCAGGTGTAAATGGCGTACCATTTGCATTTGATACTAGAGCTTGCTTCATACCAACTGGTTTCAAGTTTGCTAAGGTATCTCTAGACCAATTGGACATTAGTGCAGAGCTGTAGTTAAGCTTAGTATCAGTGCCTGTCTTTGTTACTTTTGCCGTTGGGAAATATTGTCCGACAAAATTGTCCAGCTCACTCTCTGTACCTTCCCAATACCCATACATGGTACTAGGGTGCCTCAGTGACTTTACACTGATACAGGCTTGATCTGGAATAGCGTTGATCTTAAGGTTTGTACCCACAAGGCGTTCGGTGCGCGGATCATTAATTGCGCGTTCCCACTGTGTCAATAAATTCCATGTTTCTAAATTCGTTGAGTCTGGTTCCGCATTGTTCCAATGGAGTTCAAAGCGGTGTATTTCGTCAGGGATTTCAAATGCCTTGACTCTGAACTCTGTGACTATGCCATAACTTAAAGCGCCGCCACCACGTAGCGCCCATAATATGTCTGGATATTCTGTTTCAGAGACTTCTATTTTTGATCCGTTTTGCAAAATAACGGTTGCACCAACGAGTGATTCACAACACATTCCCTTTGCTCTTGTCCAAGGCCCCCAGCCGCCCCCCTGAATGTAGCCAGCCAAGCCAACTGTTGCGCATGTACCGTGAGGAATTGTTAAAGGCGGGATCTTTTTATCTGCTGGCTTAGCCAATTTAGGGATAACCTGATAAAACCGATAACCTGAACCGATATGTGCAATATAGTCCTCTCCATGCTGATGAATGGAAAACTCTTTTAGCTCGCTAAGGTCGAGCAGCACAACGTCAGTACCAGTGCACTCCCCTTCATGATCATGACCGCCGGAGCGCACACGAATAGGTAGTTTGTGTCGTATCGCTTCTTGATAAGCATTTACAACATCATCGGTGTGCTTGCACATTACGATAACGGATGGAGAAAACTGCAATCGCGTATTAAAAATCAATGCTTTCGATTGGTATTGTAAAAAGCGCTTCTCATCTAGATCTGCTGAAGGTAGCAGGGTAAGTAATTGGTCGGACTCGAAAGCATGAGTTTGCTTTAGTGTTTCTATGTAGCTTATAGTTTTTTCCCAGTATGCCTCAATACGCTTTTCAGCTTCTTCTAATTGGCATTCGGGCTTTGGTTTATTGCATTGTTCTGTCATCATTATTTCCTTTTTCTGAGCTGCATGGACAATTTTCAACCTGAGTGCCTGTTATGGCTTCAGCGAGATCTTTTATCGCAGGTGCGAGGTCCTTTTTATTAAGGTTGACTTTAATTAAATATGACTTGTCTTGGTTGGTATTTATCGTCGAAAAAGCTTGATTTAAATCTCTTACATTTTCCACGTTCAAATATTCGACTAAATAAGCCTTCGCTAGCGCTTCGTAGTTCCAGTGATGAAGTTTATCAAAAGGTGCGAACTCCCCTGCTTGCGTAAATGCGCAGATATCAACAAAAGATTGCTCTATTGCATAGACTTGATTACTCATCACAAAAACAACAGTATTGAGCTTATTATGGCTAATTGTTGAGAGTGTTTGACACATCATCATAAAGCCACCATCACCTGCAATAACTGCGCTTCGTCTTTGATTGGCCAACCCTGTTCCTAGGGAGCACCCAGTTTCGTGACCTAATGAGCCCCAAGCGGCGTCGCTGACAAAGCGATTCTGTTCTATGCCTGTCAAACGTGCAGCCATATAAAGCGATGAGCTTTCACCTAATATTAAATTTAGACCTTGCACGTGCTGAGACTGCATTAATTGTTGTTGATAAGTAACAAAAAAATTATCGTATGTTATTTTTTCACCTTCATGGACAGGTGTATTCAAGTATGGATTATTTGGTATGGAACATTGCGCATGAAGCTGTCGTGGGTTGTGCTTGACGTAATCAACTAAGTCCCCAATAAACTGTGCCAAGTTGATACCATTAAAGCGTTCACACTGGCCTACCCTTGCTTGCCCCATATTCACTCTGATGAGTTTACTTCCTTGCTTATCTAACATTGTCAGGTAATCATCTGTGAATATCATGCCTAGTGCTAAAATGCAGTCGCGTCCGCTAACAAAGTTAAATGTTTCTGGCCAAGATGCTTCGCCGGCGTAGGTACCGATGAACAGTTCTTTTCCTACGCCTTGCGTTTCACTTAATACCGATTTGGCAAGTGTAGAGGTTGTATAAGGTATGTTTAAATGACAAAGTAAGCTTTCTACTTCTGCTTGTATGCCTAGGCGAGCAATTTCTATACCCAATAAAACGAGTGGTTTTTCTGCTTTTTCAAGCCGGTTAATCGTTTTTTCAAGTAGCGCTGCCATCGATGATGGATCTGAGGTTGGCTGTTGTACAATTAGGTTTCCATTAGGCTTATTGCATGGCGCTCCCCATACATTTTGCCAAGCTTCAAGGTATATTGGCCTCTTTTCGCTCATTGCTAATTGTAGCGCACGGTCTATGATACCTGGTGCAGTATTCGCATCAGCGAGAATTTCACTTGCGACGGTGACGTTTTCAAAAATTTTCTTGTCAGCACTATAATCACCTGTACTGTGATGGAACAGTACACCCGTTTGTTCTATATCGACACGATTTGATGCTGAGGGGCTCGCTGAAATAACGACGACGGGATTTCGCTCTACATAGGCACCAGCAATTGCATTTAAGACGCTAAATGTACCTACACCATATTGTACTGACACAGCGCCAATACCACGATATCTTGCGTAACCTTCAGCAGCATACCCTGCTCCTAGTTCGGTTACATCACCAACGGCATCGATGCCAGGAAAGTTGTCCAACGCAGTCATAAATTCTTGTACATAGTCCCCAGGGACTTGAAAAACTTTATCAAGTCCAAACTGCTTCAAGCGCCACAGCAGATAATCTGCAACGGTAAAATTAGCGGTACTCATGATTTATTCCTTCATAGGCAAACTCAGTAGCTTCATTGAGGGTTTGTGAGCTGGCGTTGGGCTGCTTACTTTCGGAGGAAGAGTCGCATTGATTGCAACAGTCAATTGGCAAATAATTATGAGGCTTGCCACATGCACTTAGCCATTTTGGCGTCGGTAACTTGAAGAACTCAGAAAGAGTTGACTCAGCCGTATTTAATGCACCTTCAACCCAGCCTTGTTCATATGAGTATGCCTCACCAATAATGTAGATATCTTCTGTCTCTACAGGATGGCGCATTTTACACATGATCTCATCTAGTCGATAGTTAGCCTTCCATTCATGCCAGCCACCACCATATGGATCATCTCCCCATTCTTGGTAGATGGCTGAGTAAGGCATAGGCAATGCTTTTTGATTATGTAGCGCTTGGATCTGACGGTGGGCAGCTTCAACCATACCCGTTGTGATTTGATATTGATTTTTAGGGACTATTTCATTTTGACCGTAGCCTTCAACGCCATATGCTGGTACATACCCTTGGTAATGTTCTCCCTTTTCTAGCCCCTTCCAATATGGGATTGTACCAATATCATTGTAGGAGGCCATCAGCAGCGAGTTGGTATTTGGCTCGCCATATGTGTATTGAGTTTTGCAGACCTTTTCGCCTTTTTCATTACATGTATACTCTACGCACTCTTTTTGGTCGCACTCAGTTCCTAAGTAGTAGGTTTGTCGGATAGGCAGATCCGTCACTGAACGACCAGCTACAAGCCCAAGGCTACGCCACCATGGCTGCTCGTACGCCATAAACATCTTGATTGCTTTTTGGCTTAACACGGATGGAATGTTTTCTTTCAACCAAGGGTCATCAAAAAAGGGTGACTCAATAAGCTCTAACGACCTTCTTGGCATGGCGAGGATCAACTTTTTAGCTTTAACGCATTGAACAGGGGCATTAGCATCAATGACTTTCTTTTGGTCATTCACTGTCATTGGTTGAAAAGTCAAATTGTAACGGTATTCTTCACAATCATGCATTTCAATTTTTACTAAACGTCGTAACATGTTGACCCGTTCAGCACTCTCTAGGCAACCAGGTGCTTTTTTAAACTCATCACGAAGCTTAAGAGGTAGAGCTTGAAAACCATCTTTCAGAGTTTTAAATATGGTATCGTCGCTGTACTCTGTCGCTGGTAATTGGGTTACTGCACTGGCATTTGCAACATTGGCATCGTAACCTCCAGCCTCTTTCATAAATAGATAAGCTTCGTTACTCAGCACATGCTCTAAAAGATTCCAAAAACCTAGTTTCCATATTTCTTTACCAAAAACTTTGACTTTCATTTGTTCAGATAGCGACATATCTGCAAAGCCCGGACAGATCAGGTTCATTACTTTTACTTGTAAATCTTCAGGTCCATATCCGCGCTCGGTTTCTTCAAGGTTGTAAGGTATTTTATCTGGGCATTCAGCAAAATCTCTATACCGAAAGTATTGGCCTCGTAAGTAAAATAAATTGTTTTCACTACCTGCTTTGGGTGAGTTATGCTGCTCAGAGGGATATAATGGTAGCTCTGAGCCCATCGGAAAATCTTTTGTTTTTAGTTCTAGTTCATCGACTAGTGTACTCACCATAACGTGCTCTTCAGGGATATATCGCATACCTCCGAGTTCAGCAACAACATTAGGCAGGCCAGGAAGGTTTGCACTGTAAAGCCGACCTCCGATTCGATCGCTATACTCGTATAAAGCAATACGTTGGTCGTGACCTAACTCTTGTTGCAGACGCCACGCGCTATAAACCCCAGATACTCCGCCACCCACAATGGCAATGTCTACTTCACTTTTCATTTGAATGCTCCTTTGAGAAATAACTTAAAGAGCATATTTAAGATTCCTTATGTTAACTATTACACATAATTACAGCGCATTATTCAAAGTGTTAAACTGGTTCATCAATTAACTATTTGAATATAGGTTTACATGCTTCTTAGTTTTTTAAAAAAAAGTAAATTATGATGAATCAATCTTATTTATACGCATGTTAATTTCAAACACTTTTCAAGCTATAATGGCACATCAGAACGAAAAATTTAAACTCATTTTTGATATTTTATTTTTAAATATATAGCACGCGATAAAATAATTTTTGCAGTTGGGAATAGGTGTTATTTATCGTTTAAATGTATGAATATACATCTGAGACCAATTACCAAATCAATAATAAAAAAGCTTTTAATGTTTAAACTTTAATATTCATAACAGGGTGAAATGTTTGATACTCATCATAACTATTGTCATCAGTGTTAAAGACGGCTGCTAGTTCGCTGTAGTTTGATATCCCACTTAGCTACACATTACCTGAAGAAGCGATAGCTTTTATTCTCATTGATTCTAGTGTTATCTGAGTAAGCAACATAATTTGTGACACTATTAACACCCAACTAATGTATCAAGGCTCTCTGTTACTATGGCTGGTAGGTACTCTCAAGGTATCTGCAATTAGACTTACAAATGATGAAATTGTACTTGTATTAACATTTTAATTTGTGCTTAAGAGTGCTTGGCTATTGCTGTCGTTCAGGACCTTGAAATTTTGAAGAGCTACAAATTCGGCTCTTGAGCTATGTTGTAGCATGGTGATGAAAAATACTGCTCTGCAGAAGTTTATACAAAATTTATTTGAGTCTTGATCTAAATGCAAGTTTGAGTGTTATTGCGATTATTTTGGAAATAGAAAAGCTTCGTTCATTCCGAGTTATTTAATCATATTTATTGGTTGTAGCAATATCTGTTGCATTTTTTATTTAGCGAGTCATTGAATAAATTATAAACTTAATTATTGTATTTAATAACACACCCAGAAAAACTGGGTGTGTTATATGAAGCTATTTAATTAGAAATAACCACGTTGTTGTGCCTTGTTAACACTGGGCAATCCCACAAGTGTGTTCTTGTGTAGTTATGTGGCGCTGGTGCATCTACACAGCGTGATGGTTGCAGAACCGTTTTTAATTGACCGTTAATGTATTCAAACTGCTGTGTTGGGCTTGTGTTACAGTCCCAAATCATCAGTTTTTCACCGTTGCTAGTTGCTGAGTTTCTGTAATCTAAACACTTGTTATAGTCTACTCTACTTCTCACTTTTCCGTCATTGGTGAATAACCATTTTTGGTTTGCGCCATTGTGACAGTCGTGTAGCATGATGTCTTGGCCATTGCTTGGATGATATCCTGCAATATCTAAGCACCTATCGAATAGTTTCATCTCAACATGTTTTTCAATGCCTAAATAATTGTCATTCCATGTGTGAGGATCTGCAGCTTCTAACCATCTTACTGTATTTTTCATGTTTCCTTTACCTGCGCTACTCCAAGAGAATAGATAGTCTGAGTCATTTGGTAAACATAGGTAATTGTCTTGCCATGTATGAGGGTCTGCTAATTCGATGATTTGCGTACAGCGCATGCCATCAATCGGGCCTGCATATGACCATTTCATGCCAAGGTCTTGGGATGAACAGAAGTAGTTGTCGTGCCACGTATGCGGATCTGCTGGCTCCACTGTTTGTACACAGTACATACCATCTACTTTGCCAAATGATTTAAAGGTAAATGATACACCACCAAGAGCTGTGTGCTGGTCCATGGCGTGGACACCTGTCAGTGAACTGATAGACAAGTCTTGTTGATTACAATCAACGCCGTTCGCTTGTAGTCTGCCGTTTTGGCATTCTTTAAATACAACTTGTCTTGATGTACTACCTGCTTGCAAGTTAATTGGATTTGCACTGACTCCAACCGCTGTCATTTTATGTTGATTTCGCAAAGCTTGTACGTCGACCAGAGCAAGGAAGTCACTGCTATTCAATGATGCAAATGCCAGGCTGACTTTCATCTTTTTAACCGTACTTGATAGGCTTACGCTGTTTCCGGATACCTGTAAAGGAGCATTCTTATGGTAACCAACAGAAAATTTTAATTGGTTGTTAGGTGTTCCTGGATTAACAGCCTGAACAAAAAAGCTCATGATTGGTTCGTGGCGGTTTGAACGATGGCCATACTTGATGCGTTCAAGCTCGTTAACGTCAACAGCAACCCCTACTCCTAGATTACCTTTATTGACCATAAACATCAGAGATTGTGCGCCATCATATGTCTTAACCTGATCAACGACCTGCTTTAAGGTATTGTAGTCAATGTCTTTGATTAGGCTATGTACTATGTTTCTTGCTACTTCGACGTTGTTTTCATTAACGCCATCAACTAGGGCTTCTAATTGACCTAAATGGTGTGCATTAGTGACTGCAACAGTGGCAAAGTGCTCAAGTGCAGCGATTTTTTGTTGTTGGTCCGCTACAAACGTTCCAATGTTGTCTAAAGTAGCCAGTTGCTGTGCAAGCGATATCGCTTTATCAGTAATCGCTGATGAATCTACACCAACCAAGTTAGTTGCGCTGTTTACAACATTTGCACCATGTCTCAGTGTATCAATTGCAATAGTTGTCACAGGGCTTGTAACGTGCCTAACTACTTGCGCCACTTGTGAAACGGCACCGCCAACGGTCCCAATTGGATCTTTAAAGAAGTCACCAATACTGCCCCAACCAAACGCATTTGCTTGGCTGGTCATCACCATAGAGCCTGCTACCACAGAGGCAACGACTGCTGAATTTACGATCCCTTTTCGTGAACCCATTATTTACTCCAAAATTTATTATTGTTTAATTACACGACGCTCAAAGGCATTTGTATTGGCTTTGAAATCGTTTCATAAATTACATTAATGAATATGGGGTTTCTATTACACTGTATTACATATGTAAATAAGGTTTCATTTTTGTGACTGATGCCTTTGGGCCTGAGGTTTTAATGAAATGCAATAGAGAAGCGCTTGATTATGGTCATTTTGTTCAGGCGTGATAGATAATCTTTATGAGGAATACTTATTATCTTACTAGGCAAATTTCTAAATGTTGTGTAGAGAAATGAGATTCTCGGCTACAATTTAATAGTGACTTGATGATAGAGGCATAAATAGTGAGTTGCAGTGATAGGTTGGCTGGTTTGTTTTTGATAGCTGCTTGCACCTTTAGCGAAAGTTTGAATGCACATGGTGTGCATATCTACCTAGATGATCAATTGGACTACGAGCTTTTTAGCTCTGGCGATCAGCAACCTCTTAATATCGCCGGCGCAACGAATATGTTTGTGCTTTCACAAGTCGAAGACATTGTTGTTCATTATGTTAAATCTAGCCGAAAGCGGGCGATTAAATCATTACAGCAGTCTAATGTTGCGGCTTGCAACATCAATATGATTAAAAACGAGCAACGCAAGTCAGATTATTACTTCAGCTTGCCTGTTAACTTTTATTGGGCACATAAACTGTACTCTCATCATGACTTGTCAAAAGCAACTGATGGTGTGTTAAACGCTGAGGGCGAAATAACATCACTGCCCGCGTTGTTTGATGCGTATGACAAGAGTGCAATAGTCATTGCGGAAAATTTCTCGTATGGTGATTTTCTCGACAAACAGCTGGCTTCTATTAATGCAGGTAATTTGATTTTGCGCGGTGGTGCAGATCACTACCAGACGGTGTACCGTATGTTTATATCAAATAGGGTGGACTTTTTACTTAACTACCCTGCTGAGTTTCACCGATATAGTAACAAGGTTGATTTACCTATTCGCTCATACCACATAGCTGGATCGCCAAAAGTGATTATTGGGCACTTTATGTGTAATAAAACCCCGACCAGCAAACAGTTTATCGCAACAGTAAATGGAATTTTGTTAAATAGCTATGGCGGTAATGCATTTTTGCAAGCGCATTTAGATTATCTGCCAAATGAAGAGCACAGCTTGCTTAAGTCATACCTTGAGCAATACATAAAGAGAAATGTGCATATAAAACGTTAATGTGTCATGTAATATTTTCTTTTTTCGTTTTTATTGCGTTGCAAATACTTAAATTCTTATTGTGGCAATCTATATCATGTTTGGCGTTAAGCATATTAATAGGTAAAAATAACCTGTCAGAGCCAGTACTTTGATTTGATATAAATAAAGCATTGAGCTCATAGCCGCCATGACATAGTATTAAGTCAGTCGCAGTCAGATAGTATTACAATATGGAACTTGTTAGACCTTTAGAGCCTATACTTATTATTGATGATGTAGAAGAAGTCAGAAGCTACCTAATTGATATTTTAGAAAACTTAGGATTCGAAGAAATATACGAATCAAAGGACTTTACGTCAGCCAAACCTTTGCTTGAGTCCAAATCCCCCAACGTACTTTTTCTGGATATAGAATTACCAGATACAGATGGTACGCAAATACTTGAGTATGTGAATGATCAGTTCCCAAACACACACGTTATTATGTGCTCAGGTCATAATAGTCTTGAAAATGTACAAAACACATGGGAGCTTGGCGCTAAAGGCTTTATAGCCAAACCATTTAATGCCAAAAAAGTTGATACTGTCATGAAAAGATTAGAAATGATTGCATGAACCAAATTACCAGCAAAATAATTGAAAATTTATCCCAATTAATTTTAGGGAAAAACGAGCAGTTGAAACTGGCTTTATGTTGTTTGTTAAGTAAAGGGCATTTGCTAATTGAAGATTTACCGGGCATGGGGAAAACAACACTATCGCACGGTCTTGCAAGCGTCCTCGGCTTGAGCTATCAAAGGGTACAATTTACCAGTGATCTTTTGCCTGCGGACATAACGGGCTCTAGTATTTTCAATACTCAAACTCATACGTTTGATTTTCATCCAGGGCCTATTTTTAGCCAAATTGTATTGGCAGATGAAATAAACCGCGCGAGTCCTAAAACACAAAGCGCGCTATTAGAAGCAATGGAAGAAGGTCAGGTGACCATTGATGGTAATACACATCCCCTAGCACAGCCATTTTTTGTGATAGCGACTCAAAATCCACTTCATCAATCTGGTACTCACCCATTACCAGAGTCACAATTAGATCGATTTTTTATGCGAATAAGCTTGGGCTACCCTGACTTTGAAGTTGAAAAGTCATTGATACAGCAAGGAAATAAGCGGGATTTAGATGTAGCTGACCCAAGTCTTGCGATCAGCAATGAGCAGTTGGCGGCTCTTCAAGATGAAGTCATGAACGTGAAGTTATCGGAGCCTGTTGTACAGTATATTTTAGATTTAGTCACTTTTACCCGTGATTCTGGTGAGTTTAGCGATCCTTTATCACCGAGAGCTAGTATCGCGCTTGGATTGTCGGCTCGGGCACATGCATTAATTAATGGGCGTGACTTTGCATTGCCAGACGATGTACAAGCAGTCTTCGGTTGTGTTGCTGGGCATCGCTTAAATATTCCCTGCAATGAACAAAATACCGTTGTTAACTCAATTTTTGAACGAGTCGCGGTACCAGTGTAATGCGTAAGGCTATTTATAAAGGCTGGATAGATAAACTTATCGCAAAAAAACATAGCGCTAACATTATAACGTTTTCACATAACAACATTTACGTAATGCCATCACTTCTTGGATTGGGGTTTCTTTCTTTTGCGTTACTTAACTTTATTCTCGGTATTAACTATCAAAATAACCTGATCCTTGGTGTTTCGTATTTGATGCTTATGCTGCAAATATCGTCATTGTTTTACGGCTATTTCAATTTGCACGGTGTAAAGCTTGAATTACGTGATATTAAAAGTAATTTTTATGGCAATCACAATGAATGTAAGTTTAAAGTTTATTCTCAAAAGCCAATCTATTCTGTTAGTGTGGTTAGCGCAGATTGGGAAGGACATGGCTTTGAACAGGAAAACATTTTTGAAACCAGCTTTGTGCAGGTAGTTCGTTTGAATCAAAAAAAACGTGGTAAGTATTCTGGCGGTAAATTTAAAATTTATAGTAATTACCCTTTTGGTTTGGTTAATGTGTGGAGTTATTTACTTACAGATAAGAGCTTTTTTACCTATCCTGCGCCGCTTAAATCTGAACTCAGTCTCCATGAATCAATAGATATGAGTGAAGACACAGAATTGTTAGCGAATAAGTCCGACAGTTTAGATGAATTTTCTGGGTTAAAACCGTATCAAAAAGGGATGAGCCGTAATCGAATTTCGTGGCGACACTTTGCTAAGAGTCAAGAATTACTTGTTAAAGACTATGTTGGTGACAGTCACGGTGTAAGCTTAGTACTAGATTTTAATATGATGGAAGGCACAAAAGAGTCTCGGCTTTCTCAATTGTGTTTTCAAGTACTTGAAGCTGATCGATTAGGGTATGAATTTGCATTACATCTTCCAAATGCATACACACCGCCGGGTAACAGCGAAGCTCATGTTGTTCAGTGTTTGGAGAGCTTGAGTGAGTGTTAAAGAACTAGTTCGTCAAAATACGCTAATTTCTTCATTTGTATACTGTGGTTTGTCTTTATTACTATTCCAAAGTTTGGGTTATGTTTTTTGTGTTTCAATTTTATTGATTTGCATTTTTAAAATTAGCACGTCTGTAGGGGCAGTTAAATATCCATCTAAGCTTGTAATTAACTTACTAGCAATGACGGTCATTGTGGTGGTCTTTCTATCTCTTGGCTTTAGCCAAGCTATCGAAATGTTTGTTGCTATGCTTTTTGGTGCTTGTTCATTGAAAATGCTGAGTGTCAGTTCAGTAAAACAGGCTCAAAGTGTTTATATTCTCAACTTTTTTACCTATCCTTGTTTTTATCTTTTTTCACAAAATATTTTATCGTTTTTGTTAGTCGCAGCATTGCTATTGTTAAACTTGGGGCAGTTATTCAGTGTGACCCACCATGTTCCTCTAAAGGCTTCTATCAATAGTTCAGTACGCAAGTTTGTATTTAGTTTACCTCTAGCGGTTGTTATGGTTGCTTTAGTGCCAAAGCTTCCGCCTTTTTGGCAGCTTCCTAGTGCAAAGACTGCATCTACAGGCTTATCAGAAGATGTTGACCCATTTCAGATTTCCGAGCTTTCCCGCTCTTCCGAGCTGGCATTTCGCGCTTTACTCCCAGAGTCTAATGGTTTTGAACCTCCTTTTTATTGGCGTGCAATTATTCATGATAGGTTTGATGGTAAAAAGTGGGCGATGTCCGATTTACAAAACCGCTTTCTAAGTAAGACCTATGAGCCCACTGCTTCAAACTATACTGTTATTGCAAATCCGTCTAATACGCGTTGGTTATATACTTTGGATGAAGGTATTCCTGCTAGTAAAGGAATTAGGGTTAATTATTTCGGTATGGTATATCAAAGGCATTTAACTAATAAACCTATGCAATATGAAGTATCTCCAGTTAAGTTAGATGACGCGAGAATGCCACGGTGGGAATATAATTTAAACACACATTTACCTAATGATATCAATCCAAGAGCCATTACATTAGCAAAAGAATGGGATGCCCAAACAAGCTCGACTCAGGCATTTATCGCTAAAATGGAATCATTTTTTACGACACAAGACTTTGAATACAGTTTGACTCCACCCAGTATTAACTCCAAAGATACGATCGATGAATTCTTATTCGGTTCACAGGTAGGATTTTGCGGACACTATGCATCTTCTGCTGCTTTTTTAATGCGTACAGCTGGGATCCCAACGAGGCTTGTGTCCGGTTATTTGGGAGGACAGTTAAATGAAGAAAGCAACTATTATGCAGTGTATCAATATGATGCACATGCATGGGTTGAATATTATGTCCCTCAAGTTGGCTGGCAAAGACTTGATCCAACCGCTTGGGTTTCACCACAAAGGATGTTGGGCTCCTTAGCTGACTTGCGAGACCTTGAAAATGAATTTAAAGACAATTTGGGGCTGAGTTTACAGGCTTTTTCTAGCATTGCAGCAGTCAATTGGCTTCGATTACAGTTAGAGCAATTAGATTTTCACTGGACGAGATGGGTCTTAAACTTCGATGATAAGAAACAATCCTCATTGATCGAAATGTTGTTTGGGCACAAGCACAAGTTTTTGCCAGCACTAAGTGTTATTTTAATGCTGATCGTTGCGTTTGGCTGTTGGTTTATTTATTTAAATCTAAGAACTCGGCTCAATGATCCAAAAGAAGTGAGAATATATAAAAAGTTGATGGTGTTGAGTGATGAAAAATCTGATAAATTAACGCCTAAACAATTGTGTGAAAACCTTAAAGTTAAATGGCCAAATGCCTCTAAAGAACTGGATGAGTTTTATAGCTTGTTTGAGATTGCGCGCTTTAACGTACGCCCTCTTTCTGCCAAGCAATATCGAAGGCTTTCTCAATTAAACAAACAAATAATAAAAAAGGCAAAAATACAATAATATGAATGCTGTACTTATTGGGGTCATTTTGATGCTTGGCCTCTCACTATTGCGCGTGAACGTAATAGTAGCAATGACAATTAGTGCCTTGGTTGCAGGTTTAACTGCAGGCTTAGGACTAGAGAATACACTTAATGCGTTTAATGACGGTTTGTCTGGTGGTGCTGAAATTGCACTAAGCTATGCAATGTTAGGTGCATTTGCTGTGGCTATCTCCAAATCCGGTTTAACCTTAATCCTAGCTAATAAGCTACTTAGCTTGGTTAATAGTAAAAACAAAGACTCAGCCTCTTATCTAAGTATGTTGATCCTTGTGGTTATCATGGGCTGTGCGATTGCATCACAAAATCTGGTACCAGTTCATATTGCATTTATTCCTATATTGATCCCTCCTCTGATTGTGATATTCAATAAACTTAAAATGGATAGGCGCGCAATTGCATGTGTTTTGACATTTGGTCTTGCAACATCGTATATGGTTTTACCTTATGGTTTTGGTGGCATTTATTTGTATTCAATTTTGCATAAAAATTTAACTGATAATGGACTTGAAATTATTAACACATCCGTACCATATGCAATGATAATTCCTGCAATTGGCATGTTGATAGGATTATTGGTCGCTGTTTTTATCAGCTATCGTAAGCCAAGAGAGTATCAGTCAAATGAGATGACTTCTGAAAAAAGTGATTTAGTTGTGGAAGATCAGCGTAAGGTACTTATTGCTGGTGGTATCGCTGTTATTTGTTCGCTACTTGCGCAAAATGTAAGTGGTTCAATGATTTTGGGTGGACTAGTTGGTGTAATGATGTTTGCTCTTTTTGGTTTAATTAAGTGGGAGCAAAACTCTGATATCTTCACCAAAGGCGTTGCAATGATGGCGATGATTGGCTTCATTATGATCTCGGCTCAAGGCTTTGCATCCGTAATGAAAGAGACAGGTGATGTTGCATCCTTAGTGCAAACTTGTGCCAATTTAATTGGTGATAGTAAGCCAATTGCAGCAGCAGTCATTCTACTTGTTGGCCTATTGATCACTATGGGTATTGGTAGCTCGTTCTCGACGGTTCCAATCATCGCGACGCTGTTTGTCCCTCTCTCTTTGGAAGTTGGTTTCTCAGCTATGGCTACAGTGGCGTTGGTTGGTACTGCTGGCGCTTTAGGAGATGCAGGTTCCCCTGCGTCAGATTCAACATTAGGCCCAACTTCGGGTTTAAATACAGATGGTCAGCATGACCACATTTGGGATTCTGTTGTACCGACCTTTATCCACTTCAATATTCCGCTTTTGATCTTCGGTTGGATTGCTGCAATGGTTTTATAAAATTAGACTGGGGCATTTGCCCCCTTTTTTTGATTTATATCCTCTTTTTTCATTAAGTGAACTTTTTCGATTTGCATTTTTAAAATGCAAATTTTTCTATCTACATTTCCACTATATCAATAAAAATCAACTGGTTACTTATTGGCCTATAAACTGCAGAACGTCTTTGTAAATTTAAAGGCGAGGACTAAAAATATGAATGTAGTGTTTGTAGGTGCAGGGCAAGAAATGCTTGATTTAATGAAGTCACTAAAACCTATGTGTCAAAGGCTAAGTGCGATATGCGCAACTGCTGAGCCAAGTTTTGATATAGATAATAAATGTGCGCTACTCTCTTATTCCCAATTGGAGATTCTTCAAAGCATGAGCCTCGCTTTAAACTCATGCAAAGAACAGGAAATGGCAACTCATGGTCACGTAGCTAACTTGGAGTTATTGGCGTTAATGTGTCATACACCCACAGAAGCGATGACTGTTTTCAATCAATCCTTAAATACGTCAAACAGTGTGCTGCCTATGTCGGACTTTGCAACTGATTTGATTGCAATTACGTATGGCGGAGAAACGGTTGTTGGTGCAAAGAATATTAACGACCTCAAGGCTCTGCCAAAAGAAGTGTTTCTTTCAAAAGATGTGAATACATCCCTTGATGCCGTCGCGGTGATAGAAGATGCGGATCTAATTATATTCGGTCCTTGTAATCCAATCACAGACTTAATGCCTTTGTTACTAATACAAGATATCAGAAGCGCAATTTTACAAACTACAGCCAGTCGCCTATTTATCGATATGCCAAATTCCACCAGCACACTGGTTAATAGCTGTACGTCAGCAGAATATTTACATTGGATGAAATGTCAGATTGGATATCAGTTTTTCGATGTGACGATTTCTAATCAGTTTTCTGAGATTTTACAATATCACTATCAGGAAAGTATGTCGGTAAGCCCTGATGATGCAGCAAACAATAAAACTTTAGGTATGTTGAATGCGTTATGTGAGGTACCAACTGCAGTGTCTTTGGAGGCTATGACTAAAGCTAAGCTGCAAGTAACCCCGGTTAGATATTAGGGCTAATGCTTTATCTGTTACTGGTGCATGTGGCTGCATTACCTTGATTACAATAATGAAAATCAAGGTAATAGGCACTTTGTTTTGGCTTAGTCTTAAATTTAACATACTCGTATAGGAGTTCTGTGCTTTTTTTGCCCATTTGGTAAGGCTTTTGGCCTATATTGATAGTGGATAATCCAAACCCAAGTGCTCTTAGTTGAACATTTTCTGTATCAGCCGAAATAATCGTGATTTTTTGTTTTGATAATCGCTTTTTATAGGGGGTTAACGCCGTAACGTAATTCGCATTGAATTGCGCAAACCCTGCGACAGCAATAAATATCGGCGGATTGTCATAATTAAAAATAGTAAGGAGTTGATTAAGTGCTTCATCCCGCTTACCGAGTGTATAAAGCGGACACCTATCGTACTCTATCCAACCAGATGTGCCGTCGAGCTTTTTCTTTGCATTTCCAGATAGTGCAAATCTTACTCCTTCTATCCTTTTGTTTAAGTTAGGTGCTGTGTAATGCCCTGATTGAACGCAGATTGGCTGTGGGGTTTGCTTTTGGTATTGCTTGGCGGCCTCACCCAGTGCAACGCCAAAGTCAAAGTTGTTGGTGCCAACATACGCCAATCTATAATCGCGTTCTTTTTTAAGTAGATCAGAATCAAAAGTGATGACCGGTATACCTTTTCTCTTTGCATACTTTAATGCGCCAGATACAAGATGCTTAGAATCTGTTGTTGATATCAAAAGACCATCTACACCTTTGTCTATATACTCTTTGGCAATGAGCACCTGAGTGCGTACATCTTGGTAGTCATCAGCGCCGTCATATACACATGTCAGGTCGTTTTGAACACGTGCAAAATCTTTACATCCAGCAAAAGCTTGCTGATAAAAACTGTCATTTTTGGTTTTACCAATTAAGGCAAAGGTATATTGTGCAAGAGTACGCGGACTTAAAAAAATGAGCCCTATCACTAAACAATATGTAATACGCTTCACATCAGCCACTAATTCTAAATCCTTGACTAATTTATGATATGTCACTGTTAACATCTAGAGTTTAACGTGTTTTAAAATGAAGGCAATGAAATAAGTCATGACTGCACACTATTTTGCTGTGCATCTAATTATAAAAATTAAAATTAGTTATGTGTTTTTTGATTTGCAATTGCTAATTCAAGTATTGATATATGGCGTGACACTTTAGAGGCAAGCAGACGGCTAAAGGCACCAAAAAAATAGATAATTGGAATGATATAAGCAATTGATAGTACCCAATCCAGTTCTATTTCACTGAGCTTATCAAGCGATATAAGTAGTGCCAATATACCCGGAGCAAAGCCAATTCGTTCGATTGAGCCAACAAGCAAGGCTGTCTTTTGCTCAAAGATATGTTTTTGTGCTTTGACTTCTAATAAAACGATTTCTAGCTTTTCCGGGCTTTTTTTTGATAAAAAGTCTATATATTTTTTGTCGATCTTCTCAGTTTCCTGAGCGTTGGAATACACTAAATTGAAAGGGTTCTTAAAATGTAAGCTTATCTCTTTACTTCTCACGATAAACAACAATGCTGGATGAGCAATTATCCCAAAGTAGCCAGAAAGTAAAAAAATCAAAGAAGTCATTTTGAATGTTTCTTGCCTAGTTAATTGCCATACAAATGCAACGACAATGGCAATTAAGATCAGAGACAAATAAAAGGTATACAGTTTAAACTCTAAATGTTTAGGTAATCTACTTCCCTGCTTGCATAGAATGGTCTCTCTGCGACTCAGCCCTTGTAATGCTCTATATATTGAATCAGACACTCCATTACTCCTTGTGATGGATATTTAATCAGAAGGTGGCGCTTAAATATCGACACCTTGAGATATAGGTATAGAACAAAATCTGCGATTATGGTGGTTTATGGTTACAAAGCTTGTATCCACCTCGATAAGGCTCTTGTTTGGTGTTTAACGTTAAAGTTATCTTCTGCATATTTTCTGGCGTTTTTACCGAGCAAGTGTTGGTGATAGGCACTCAGTTGCATAAATGCAGTCAACATGTTTGACATAGCATCGATACTATTTGGTGGGCATTTCATCCCAGTATTTGAACTAGTAATTTCTTTACATGCAGCGATATTTGAGGTTAACACAGGTAGCCCGCAAGCCATTGCTTCTTTGATATATGTGATGTTATTTACTTGCGCTATGCTGTTATCCGAGCAATAAGGTGCAACGATTGCACTGTACTTTGGTAGGTTTTTCAATATCCATGAGCGAGGTTTGGCACCTAAAAAGTGCACGCGCCTGTTAAGTCGCTTTCTAATTAACTCATTTACGAGCGCTTTTTTAATCGGCCCATCCCCGATAATATCAAGATTAACCTCAATGCGAGCAGGTAGGCTTGCCAGTGCGTTTAGAATAACGTTTAGCCCTGACTCCTTAACAATATTGCCGATGAAAATAAGTTTTAAACTGGGCTTATTTCTTCCATAAGGCTTATATTTAGAAATATCGAGCCCTCTATTTAACACCAAAGGTTGCATATGCTCAGGTAGTCTCTGACATTCAAGCTCCATGAGTGGCAGGTCGCACTGCTCAAACAGCTTAAACTGTTTCTTACCTATTCTGCTTTGGTTTTTGACATCCCAAAAGCTTGATAGTGAAATATCGGCGCATTTTGTACTGGCAAGGCTAATATAGTAGTCATTTTGGTTAAAGCTGCAGTGTAAATGTTCAATTTCTTTTTTCTTGAGTAACTTTGTAAGCTTTGTACCCTTACCTATCAAATCGAAGAAGTTTAGCCCTTTGAATTGCTTCCAAATAGCGTAACACCGCCGTAAGTATCCAATGGTTGAGCACAGCCCACTAGACTCAATGATGTTTGGAGAACCCAAATATGCAATTGAAACTGATTTGTGTAAGTTTCTAATATTTTTATATTTTACGCGGGTGATAATAGTGACTTTATGACCGATTTCAGCGAGTGCATTTGCTTCACTGAGCATCATGGAGACTTCGTCGATGTTCCTCGATGTCGTATAAATTCCAATATGTTTCATTCACTGGCCTACTAAATTGACTTTGATGGTTAACTAAATCAAAAAGCAGGCCAGTTTTAAGTGTTTGATTTGTATGAGGTATAGCTGTTTTAGACAAACAAAAAACGCAAATTGCATTGCAAATTAAAAATACGAAATCAATTTTATATTCATGTTTTACTTAACTTTATCCAGTGGCATAGACATAGGAATAAAGCGGATCCCATTAAATCGTCCTTCTGGCTCAGTTGCACTAAATCCAATTGCCTCATAAAAGCTACGAGCATTAATAGATGCTCGAAGAGACACTTGCTTGCCATCGGCAAAGCTTACGAGCTTATTGACTAAAGCTTTACCGACTCCTTTACCCTGAGCGTTTTTCGATACAAAAACGTGGGTAATGTAGTTTTGTTCTCGGATAGCTCCAAAGCCAATGATCTGATCTAGCTCTGTTGCTACAATGCTTTTAAACAAGGCTGGATTCATCGTTGCCTCGAGGTCTGGTATGACACGACTTATAAATTCGCTTTTTCCTTGTCTGCAAAAATGCGGCAGTATATCCATATTAGATACATCAGACACTAGCTTTGAAATACTTTGCAGATCCGCGCTTTCTAACGCTCTAATTTGCATAGCTAAACTCCTTTAAATGCTATGAAACAAGTGTATTTTCCACCCTATCATAAAAATATACATGGAAGGTAGCCCCGCCGAGTTCATTGTTACATTCAACGTCAATTTTTGCGTTATGCGCAAGCGTTACTTCGTGTACGATAGCTAAGCCTAAACCGCTGCCGGTTAAAGTTGATTGCTCTTTTCTCCAAAAACGTTCAAACAACTTAACTCTGTCTTCTTCTTTTATGCCAGGCCCTGAATCTTTTACAGAAATCCTGTCATTTGCAACTTCGACGATAATATTAGCGCCTTCGTCCGCATGTTTAAGTGCATTTTCTAACAGGTTTTTGAGCATAATGATCAGCGCTGCTTGATCGCCAATGACAGTCGCGTTTTTATCAATCTCTTCGAGTGCCAGTTCTTTTTTATATGTGAGTGTTAATGGGCCTAGAAGCATGCAAACATCTTTGGCGACATCTGATATATTCACTGGTTTATGCAAATAGCTATTTTGATTTTGTGCACGTGATAAATCTAGTAGCTGTTCAACAACACGCGTCATATATGAAATATCCCCCATTAGCTCACAGCCAATTTTTTCTGGCAAATTTGCTAATTCTAGGCGTGTGCGCAGTACAGCAAGAGGAGTCTTTAATTCATGTGCCGCATTTGCCACAAATCGTTTTTGCTCCTTGAAGCCTTTTTCAACGCGCTCCATGGTGTCGTTAAGTGCATTGACAAGCGGCAACATTTCGCTTGGGACACCTTTTTTATCAAGTCGTCTATCAAGTTGAGAAGGGTCTATGCCATCTAGTTGCTCAGCTACATTGTTAACGGGCTTGACGACCGCTTTAATAGACACATAGCCAACACAAATAAATATTAAAAAAGCAGCAACCATTGTAAGCGTGAGCACTTGTCCTAGCATAGGCAATACAGCTTCATTGGCAAGTTCGCCAATCAGGTCGTCTCTCGCCAAGTCGACATATAAGTCTTTGCCCTGTAAAGTTACCGAGAATCGGTATCTGTCAATGCCATTAAAAAATGAGTACCCTTCAGGTAAGTCTAGCGGCAGAGCCTGTAGGGCAGCAGATGTTTCCAAGTGCTGGTTAGAAGTCAGGATCACACTATTCGTTGCGCGGTCGATAACTTTAAATGCAAGGTTGTTAAATAGTGCGTCATAACCCCATTTTTTGGCCATGTTTGTGGATGAATAAAATAACGTGCCCCGCTCATCAAAATATAGGCTCTCGGGAATGTCCTCTGCCATGCCATGCATACTTTTTTCTACTGCAATGTTGGCAAAGTTAATTGAAAACAAAAATAAAATTGCGCCAATGAGCGCAAATACGGCACCACCCATTACACTAAATAGTATAAAGAGTTTGCGTGCTAGAGAGTCCTTTTTGGTAATGCCTGACTGGTTCATGACAAAATATATCCTATTCCTCGGATTGTTTTTATGTCTGTACTTGACCCTGCTTGTTCAAGTTTTTTTCTAATGCGGTGCATAGCAACTTGAATGGCATTGTCTGTGACTTCAAAGCCTAATGCGTATATTGCGTCATAAATTGCATCTTTACTAACGGTTAAACTAGCGTGCCTTATCATATATTCTAAAATTGCGACTTCAGTTTTACCCATATTGATATTTTTATCGTCGACCATAACGCGCCTTGCCTTACTATCTAAAGACACATTGCCTCTGGTTAATAGGTTACCTGAATATTCTACTGGTCTTCTTAAAATTGCGCGCAGTCTTGCTTTTAATTCATCAATAGCAAAGGGCTTATTCAGATAATCGTCTGCCCCTAAATCAAGCCCTTTAATCCTGTCTTCTACGCCTCCGCGGGCAGTTAAAATAAGAATGGGAATTGGATTATCAGCGCCCCTAAGCTGTCTTATGACATCAATACCATCTGTGTCGGGTAGACCAAGATCAAGAACCAGCGCATCATACTGCCAGTTGTCAATTAAGCTGCTCATCTCACCTGCACTGTTTGCGATGTCTGCCGCATGGCCATCTTGTAATATTGCTTGTTGGATAAACTCTGCAAGTTGTTGATTATCTTCTGTGATTAATATGCGCATAGATTTAAACTGTCCTTTTTTATTGTTGTATATTAATTCGTTTTAAATGCCTTTTTGGATCAATTAACCAGTGCATACATATTGGCATAACGAACAACATAATGAGCGTAGAGCTTATTAACCCGCCAATCACTGCCCACGCAAGTGGTGGCCACAGTGGGCTTTGACCAAATGTGAGTGGTAACATCCCAATAATTGTTGTGATTGTGGTTAAAATAATGGCCCTTAGCCTACTTGATATAGCAAGCTCAATAGCTTCAATCTTACTTTTTCCTTTTTTCATTTCTTCGAGTGTTGAATCAATGAGCAAAATGGCTGTGTTAACGACAATCCCCATTAATGCGAGTACCCCGAGCAAAGACATGAATCCAAAAGGTATATTCACAAGTGAAAGCATAATCGGTGCGCCAATAGCACCCATTGGGATACTTATCATTACCAGTGCGGTGAGCTTGTAAGAATTAAACTGTATCATGAGCGCAACGAATAATAGGATTAAACCTGCTGGTAAAGCCATGAGCAACGCGGAATTTGCCTCTGCTGATTCTTCAAACTCACCACCAAATTCCATTTTGACACCGTATTTGTTCGCTATTGTTTCGAGCTCTGGTTGCAATTTCTCAAGTACAGACTCTTCATCAAATCCTGCATTAACGTCAGCAAGTACTCGCAGTTCCGTTCTGCCGTTTCGACGTGTTTCTACGGCCGCAGCCCTTGTAATTTGCGTAGAAACGAATGTTGAAATTGGTAAAAACTGGTCATTATTGATCACTTGTAATGACATTAAGCGCTCAGCACTTTGTGACGAACTGGTGTCTTGTAATATCAGACTTACCGGCTCCGTCTTATATCTTAGGTCAGCCAACTGTAACCCGGTCCCCTGCCATGCGAAATAGCTTGCAAGTTCTGCCTCTGTCAAGCTAGACAAACTAAGGGACTGCTGATCAATTTCAAAATTTACATTCGCAATGCCATAGCTATAAGCTCTTCTGACATGCTGTGTGGCTTTATCTTCATTTAAAAGCATGAAAATGTCTTCTGCGGCGTGTAAATTTGCAGTTGTATTGTTGCTTATCAGCCTAATTTCTATCGGACTTTCAATCGGCGGGCCTTGTCCAAGTTCTCTCGCAATAATGAGTACTTCTGGAAAGTTTTGTGGTAAAAAAATATTAAGCCGTTCAACTATTTCTTTAAGGTTTATATTTTCTTCTACTTCGAAAACAACACGGGCGATGTGACTTTCTCCTGGCTGCTGTACTAAGTTGTAATAAAATCTTGGGCCAGATGAGCCGCTAAAAGTCAGTGTTTGCGTGACAAACCCAAGGGTTTGAATACTGTCACTTACTTCGTTTGCTACTTGTGTGGTCTTCGTGATGCTAGAGCCATAGGGTAATTGGATATCCACATAAGCCTGATTCCTATTGGTTTTTGGGAAAAACTCGCCATTAACTGCTGGTAGCACGAATATCAGAGATAAAACAAAGGTTACTCCCACTAATGTTGTTTTTTTCTTGTTTAATGAGAACTTTGCTATTTTGCTACCCATCGACTGCAGCTGGTCATTTTTAAAGGTGTTTTTTGTATTATGTTTAAGGGTAAAGTTTGCCAAAATAGGTATAAACGCTAGCGCAATAATATAGCTAATACTAATGCAAAGGATCACTAGTACAGGTATGGTTGCGATAAAATCGGCTACGCTGCCTTTTGCTAATAACATAGGTAAAAATGCGGCTATTGTGGTAACTGTTGCAGTAGCGAGAGGTTTGTAAAGGGCCTTTACGGCTTGCTTACTTGCTTCTAGTCGGTTTAGCCCTTGGTCAATTAGCTGTACGATCTTTTCTGCCATTACAATACTGTTATCAACCATTAGTCCAAGCGAGATGACCAAACCTGCGATGGTCATTTGATGAATAACGCCTTGTGCTGCAGTAAACAAACCCACTGCAATAAGCGTAATAGTCGGTATCGATATGACTACGATAACAGCTGTTCTTACTGACATGAGTAAAATCAGTACTACTGCAACCGCCAAACATCCTGTTGCGAGTGATGAGAGTAAGTCTGTTTTTCGCTTTTGTGTCCATTTCGGTTGAAATATTACTATCTGTGCTGGTGGCGCTGTGAATTGGCTGTTAAAGCGCTCTACAACCTGCTTTATTTGCTCGCCGACTGCGGTTACACGTACAGTGTTTGCGGGTAAAGTCACGGCCAATCCAACCGCAGTTTTACCATTTACCATAAAGCGCTCAGGTGCAATTGGATTTGTACGGTAGTAGATATCAGCCATGGTTGACATCTTGATAGGGCTTGCATCATCGAGTGTTATTTGGCTGTTAGCTATATCCTCTAAAGATTGTATTCTGCCAACAGCATTAGAGTTGGTTGCTAAACCTCGGTTTTCAAAGCTAATACCCGTACCAGCAGTATTATTGAATCTTTGTGCAATCTGCATTGGAGATACGCCCAATTCTGTCATTGCCTGCTGCGAATAGTCGATGACGATTTGTTCTTGCGGATCTCCCACCAGCGTGACACTTCTAATTGCTGAGAGCTGTTCAAGCTCTGTTCTTAAATCGAGCGCAATTTCACGTTGTCGCAATAAATCATTTGGATTAGTAATTGCAATCACAATTCCTTGCGTGTCCTGTGCCCTATCTACTAGTTGGATAGCAACATTAGGGATGGTTTGTTTTTGGTTGTTTACGGTATCTTTTATTCGCTCCCACACCGTGTCTGTCTCATAAATATGTTCGTGAAGTTCAATATCAATGGTGGCGCTGCCATTTTTGATTCTAGACTGGTAGTTGCTTACCTCATCTATCTCGCTTATCGCTCGCTCTAGTGGGATAACCGCCGTATCTTTGAGCTGAGATATGGTCATGTTGCTGGCATTTAATGTTACAAAACCATTGCGGTATGGAAACTGAGGATCCTCTTGTTCATTGGCACTGAACCAGCCTGCGATCCCTACAGTGACTAAAATTGCAATCACCCCAAGGATAAGCCTTGGGCTTTGATACCATTTGAGAGAGGCTTTATCAGTCATTATTTTCCTCCAATGCAGCCATTAGGTTTTTGCTTAGTGTTGGCTCAGGTGATGTGTCAAATTGAATCCCATCTAAATTTTCTTCTGCAGTGATCAATAAGTCACTTCCGCGAGTGCTAACAAGCTCAACATTATATTTATTGTGTTCTTTATCGAGCATATAGACTTCGCCGTTTGGCATAAATCTCACAGCGTTAGTATGAATCCGATAAACTGCCTTACTTGTAGATGCGATCCGTAATTGAGCTGTCAGACCTAGCAAGTTTTCAACCCTACTTTCAATTAACACTGAGATTCTAAACAACGATGGGCCACTTACCGATGGTATTGCTTTTTCGCTGATTGTTCCGTTTATCTCTTTGTCTACAGTTGGGATAAAAATGGTGACAGGTTGAGCCATATATAGATCCACAGCATCTCGTTCAGGTACCCAATATTCAACTTTCAATCTACCTGACTCCTCGAATCGGATAACAGGGTTTGATGAAGTGACAAATTGCCCTTCTCTAGCATAGAGTGACGCAACTAAGCCATCCTGAGGGGCATAAATTGAAAACTCCTTTAATGCATTGTTGGCTTGTGTTAATTGTGCCTCCATTTGCGTTACTATGTCTTTTGCTATCTTTGTTGTTTTTTCAGCTTGTTCTAATTGGGAAACTGAAGTCAGTGCTTTGTCGCGTAGGTTTTTTATACGTTCAAATTCACTTTGAGCTTCCTCAGACGCTGCAATTGCAGCGCTGAGAACAGCTTCTTTTTCTATGACTTGGGTTGTTAAATTGGGGGAATATAATCTGGCGATTAGTGTACCCTTGCTAACAAATTGTCCTTCTCTAACTGCGAGCTGCTCTATTCGTCCGCTATTAAAAAGCGCCATATCATAGCCACGTTCACTTTGAACTTTGCCGTATAATATTTTAGTAGGCGCAGATACGCGTTCAGCTTGTGTCGTTGGTTGCACTTTTATCTGTGCAATTGGCTTGGCGTTAGTCTCACTACAAGCTGATGCAAATGTGAGCACGAAAATTGTTGCTACGCTAGATAGCGCCTTGCGTTTAAAAGACATAAACGTACCCCAGTAAAAATTGGAAAGTCCCGGACTTGTCTACCAGTGGTGAGTCTTTAATTGTGCTGTCAAAAGCGGTGTAACTCGCATCAGCTTTTATCATATGATTTTCACCAAAAAACCAATCACTGCTAATGCCGATTTCCATGTTGGTTGCGCTGTCTACTTCATAAAATGATCTTGATGTTGTCGCCTCTGAGCGTCTTACACCATAGTAGTAATTTGCTAGATCCTCACTTGCGAAATTAGCTGAAACGTAAGGCATAATGCGACCTTGCTTCACTCGCATTGGAATTCCGTAGGAAAGGCTTGCCTCGTATCCCTCGTGAGTATTTGTCACATCATGAGTGAATTTAACGCCAAATTCACCAAAGTCAGAGTCAATTTCTGCTTCAAAACCGAAATCGAAGCTCATATCTCTGTCTTCCATGCCTGTAAATAATTCATCATCGGCTTGCTCATATCCATCAAGTCTGAGCATACCGGTTGCAGCAATTTCAAAGTTTTCGCTTCTGTAAAATGTGTAAGAAGCGTACGGCCCTAATAATCTGAAGTCTCCATATTCAACTGCAATAGCCGGTACAAACTCTGTCTCACTGCCAACGCCTTTGTAACCTTCATCCTGAACGATAATTGCGCCACCAATACCCAGTTTTAGTTCTTGTTCTTCTGCAAAAGAAGCTGTGCTGCAAGCAAGTGTCAAAGCGCAAAGGTATTTTGTTAGTTTCATGTGTTTTCCTTAATAGAGTATTTAAGCTTTAAAATTGGGTGTATTTGTTTCTACATGGCAAACAATAATCCAGGAAACTTTCTCGAAACTTACAAGGCTGTAATTTTTAAAAATAAATGTTTTGAGGGTTAAAGAGTGTGCTTAATAAAGCTGATCAATGTGGACCGATGAAATAGAGTCATCTATTTATAGGTAATTTGTATTGATGTCGATATTGTTTTGCCGAGTATGAAGCAGATATGACATGTTTCAGCTTGATTATGAGCTAAAAACGTTAGTGCGACGTTTACTATCTAGACTAAATGACTAGCGCCAGTGGTTTTAATAGAGTGACTATCTAAGAATTAAAGAGAAATTATATATTACAAAATCATTAGTGATTTTATTAAGTGAAAAACCCATATGGGAGACGCTAAGTCTCCCTAAAATACCAAACGGTTTTTAGCACTGGCATGCCCAGTATCTATTACCTGTTTCAGATTCACGCGGTGGGCAACGAAGTGTGTAACCCGCACCAGCTACATTTGGCGTTGCGTTTGCATCTAGGTTTTTATCTTTACTTAACTGCTTTAGTTGTTGCTTTTTAATTGCAAGTTTCATTGTCTATTTCCTTATCTAAATTAGTTATTCAATTATACACAGCTTGCAGTACGGCTGTTGCTAGCCTGTTAATATTAATAGCATTGCTTTGTAACATATTACAAGTAAGAAAATGAATAAAATTCAATCGCAAATTGTGCGTGTAAAAGTATTAGATTTTTAATAAATTTTTAATACTTTGATTTTAATTCTTATTTTATACTTTACTACTTAATGAAGGCTAAAATTATTTTTATAAAAACTTTCCTTACTTTAGCCGTCTCAAGTGAAAACTAGCCGTTGTAAAAGAGAAAACAAGCTATTTAATTAATTTGCTAAGCTCTCCCCTTGTGGGTGCGCTTTGCGCATCATGTATTTTTAATTCAGCACCGTAGCCAAATACATCTTTAAGTTTCGCTTGATATTCATCGGCGTTGTGGCCTTTAAGTCTAAACAGTTCTTTTAGCTCTTTTCGATCTATACCCTTGTCATCTGCTATTTTTAATAGTGCTTGGCCTACATTCACAAAGCCTGTTTTATCCATACTTGCTATGACTTTATCGTTATAGGTAAAAACATGTGTCTGTGGCGTTTGACTAAACAGCACTTTTCTACGGTGCATCTCTTCTTTGTACATTTTATTCTTGAAATCATCTTGGCGCATTTGTGTAACTTGCTCATTCACAAAACGATTGAACGAATAACCATGTTGCATTTCAAATTTCTGTGCTCTTGTTGGTTGTTGACCATCTGCAAAAAATCTAACTTCAGCATTAGGGTAATATTGATTTAGTAACTGTTTTATTTTTTCGGGATCTCCTCCAGCTTTTGATAAAATATCCTTTTCAGGACCATAGCCACTAGGTTCCTCATCTTGGTGTTGAAATGCCACGGCTTTGTCATCAACAAAAATAGCCGCCGTAATATGTGTCTCTTTTTCTCCTGATTTTCGTAACTCTTGTTCATATTGTTCAGCGGTAAATCCATTT
Source organism: Pseudoalteromonas umbrosa (assembly GCF_030125375.1). Classification (GTDB taxonomy): domain Bacteria; phylum Pseudomonadota; class Gammaproteobacteria; order Enterobacterales; family Alteromonadaceae; genus Pseudoalteromonas; species Pseudoalteromonas umbrosa. The sequence goes on from NZ_JASJUU010000003.1 coordinate 589,151, forward strand.
TGACTTATGTCGATGGATTGGAGTTTTGATAGATCTTGTTTTTTAGGCTTGACCAAATATACGAGATTAATACTATCTTTGATGGTAAATGATGTTTTCTTCTTATTTTCCTGTGTTTGATCATTATTTACTTGGTTACTTTTTCCGTACTTATTTTGACGATATGTATCTAATATCCCATAAGCCTCTGAAGATATTTGCATAATCAGCTCCTTTTGAAAATTTTTAGCGACTTAGATACCTGTGTTTGAGGAAGGTGAAATAGATTGCCGCTTGTCAGAATTTAGCAAAATTTGTACCAAAAAGGGTTTCAAACAATACTTAAAGGCATGTATTTTTAATTAAACTCAGGTGATTACACATAAGCTTTGCCGAGCTACTTAATCGTTAGAAAACAATTATCGCACATCGAGAATGTAGTTCCTTAATGAATACTGTTATCAGGCCCTGCACACTTCACTATTCTATAGTTGATGGCCGATGGCTTTGTTTACGATTGCTAAAATCTCTTGCTTGGTTGATGGCTTTAGAATGTAGCCATCTAAGCCATGTTCAGCCCATTTTTTTACCAGCTGTTTGTTTTTATTTCCAGTTAGTGCGATAACTGGTGTTTTTATATTCTTCCCTACATTTCGAATATGCTTGGTAGTATTTAAACCGTCTAAATTTGGCAAAAATAAGTCCATAACTATCAAATCATATTGAGTAAGTTTGATTTTTTTTATCGCGGCTAGTCCATCATCCACTTGCTCAATTTCATAACCTACATTACTCAAAACGTCACTTATCATTTCTCGATATATGTGATTATCTTCAACTAATAAAATTGATTGTTGAGTATTCGTCTCGTTGTGTAGAAAGTCATTACTTGCAGTTACTTCATTTTTGATAGATTGCCTTGACTGTAATGGTTGTTGTAATTGATTTAGCAATTGTGAGTTTAAATTCTGAGATTGTTTTAGGCCGTTAACTAAGCCCATGAGTTTTTCTGATATTGAAGACTCTAGTGCATTTAGAAGAGGTTGGATATGTGACTCATTTAACTCTGACATTAATTGTCTATGCATCCCTTCGGGCAGTTGAGAAAGAATATCTTGGTTGATTGAATTGACTTCTTCCTTACGTTTATTAATTTCATCCATCAGAGAAGTTTTATAACCTAACCCTATTTCTATAAGATCATTTAATTCTTCATTTTGATTTTGGACTATGGCGTCTAATGACTCAATGTATGTATCTGAATTTGCGAATTGCTTCAGCCCATCGTAGACAATGAGTTGTAGTCTAAACTTTTCATATAGGGGTTGGTATACAAAATAGCTATCAAATAGGTTTTTCAAACAGCACTTAAACGCAACTCCAGATTCTTTATTACTGCAAAGTAAAACACTATAGTGGTTTTTAATTAATCTATTCTCTTTAATTAATAAATTATACAAACAGATACTTTTTTTAACGTCAGATAGCGCAAACAAAAGTACTTTCGGAGCTAGCTGTTGTATATCATCTAGAGCGGTTTTTCTGACTATTAAGCATCGAAAATCATCTGTTTGTTCTGCAATAAGTTCGGCTACACCTTGGACATCATCCTCTCTATGGGCCAACAGTAAAACCGACGGGTGTCGTTTAGCTATCCGGTTGTTACTTGTCATGTGTTAACTCCTTTTTTATTGCCCCAAACTCGCCATTTAACTTGATAATGACCTGTTTAATTGCTGGTTTATTCTGATCTAAGCTATAGCTCTCTATTGTTTCGAGGAAATACGCACAACGCTCAGCTCCGACGGCTCGCGCTGATGTTTTAAGATAATGTGCTTGGCTTTTTAATTCTTTGAAGTCGCTTATGTTAAAAGACTTCACAATGCTCTTTAAGACGACGGAAGCTTGCTTTAAAAACTCCACGTGAAACTTGGCAATCTTAGTCGGTTCATCTCCAACCAACTCAATAATTGTATTTCGATTTAACGTCTTTAATTCATCAAGTTGAGTGTTCATACCAACGCTCCATGATTGATTTGATGTCGTGTAGCCTTATGGGTTTACATAAGAAGTCGTTCATACCTATGGAGGTACACAAGTCCCTTTCCCCCTGCATCACAGCCCCAGTTACTGCGATTATTGGTACTGGCGACTGATCTGTTTTTGCTTCTTCGGTTCTGATCTGTTTAGTCATTTCATACCCGTCAACTTTAGGCATATGACAGTCGGTTAAGATGAGCTTATAAGTTCCACTATGCCAAAAGTTAAATCCTTCAGCGCCATTGTTGGCAACATCGCAAGATAAACCCAATTTAGCTAATTGGCTCTTTATTAGCTTTTGATTGAATGGGTTGTCTTCTACTAACAGAATGTCATGTATGTCGTATTCTGCTACCAAAGGGTTATCTTCCTCATTTACAGAGGCTTCAATAGAGTCATCAGTATCAAAATCTAAGGAAAAGTCTTCAATAAGAAGCTGCTCCTGTTGCTGGGCATTAATTTGCTTTTCTAAGAGTTTGAGCGTGATAGGTTGGTTAGAAAATACTGCTAAAAATGGGGCCGATAACGCGATAAGCTCAACCAGTGAACGGTCAGAATAAACAATCACTTTATGTATTTTTGAAAGCATCTCGATATGTTTTGAAAACCTTTCTAATTCGTTAGTCAGGACAACGTTATGCTTTATTTCTGAATTAGGTGTAATTTGGTTGTTTTCCAAATCGATTATGTTTACTGCAAAAGCACATTCTAGGAGTTGGAGTATATGCTGGTTTTTTTCTGATAACGTGCCTATTAGATAACAATTGAGTGCACTTTTTTCTTCGATACTCCCCTCTGCAAGTTCAAGCCAAAAAGGGGCTGTTATTGTAAATTGACTGCCGACTCCGAGTTCACTTTCTACGGAGATTTTTCCACCCATTAGGTCGATAAGTTTGCCGCAAATTGAAAGTCCTAAGCCCGTACCACCGAACTTTCTTGTGGTAGATTTTTCTGCTTGTGTAAACGGCGTAAATAGTTTCTGAATTGTCTCACTACTCATGCCGACACCGCTATCAGACACTGTAACAATGACTTCACTTTGATAGATATTAAGTTTGTTAACATGTGTCTTTACAGTAATTTTTTTGATTGGAACGGAATCGCAATTAGTAAATTTGACAGCATTACTCAAGATATTGAGTAAAACTTGTAAAAATCTATTTTCATCGCCTTTTAAAATCACTGATTCAGTAAATGATTCGAAGATATTTAGTTCAATATCCTTTTCTTTTGCTGTTGCACTGAAAGTGTTTACCACATTTGTGATAACAGAAGGCAAGTCAAATTTGACGGTTTCAAGTTCAAGCTTACCAGCCTCAATTTTATTTAAATCCAGCAAATCATTTAAAATTGTAATTAGGTGGTTTGCAGAAGTAGACGCTGTTTCGACCAAGTCTTTAGGCTCATGAGAGAGTGTACTATGAGAAAGTAAATCTAATGCACCAATAATGCCATTGAGTGGAGTTCTTAACTCGTGACTTATCATGGATAAAAATTCAGATTTAATTTTATTGGCTTGTTCAGCTTTTTGCAGTGTTTTATGTAATTCGGCTGTTCTATCATTAACCCGAGTTTCTAACTCTGAATTAAGTCTTTTAAGTGCTAATTGTGTTGTGTGGATTTCAGTTTGGTCGACACAGACACCATCTATGCGGCAATATTCTCCTTTATAGTTTTTACCAACGCGGCCCTGTGCGAAGACGTAAATAACTTCTCCGCTCTTGAGAATACTTCGGTAATGTTGTTTAAATTCAACACCAGTACGCAAGCTTTCTTCTAGTGCAATTTGAACGCGAGGTTTATCCTCAGGGTGAAGTAATTCAACCCACTTATCTAAATCCCCTATGTCCTCTGGTGACAGTTTGAAGATGTTGTTGGCCAGCATATCCCATTTCCAAAGCCATTGGTGCCCTGATTTGGTGGCACGCCAAGTTCCTATTTTTCCTGCTTCTATCGCCAATTGTTTACTTTCATCGGCGTCGTTTAGAGCTATGACAGTGGTTTTCTCAACGGTACAATCTTGCAAGGTGCCATTGATCCATTGCTCACTTGATTTATGAAGGCAGCTTCCCTTCAGTGCAAACCAAGATTTTTGACCTGATAGCTTTAACCTAAACTCAAATTGTAATGGCACACCAAACTGAACATGGTTTTCGAAGAAAAGTGGAAATAATGCTCTATCGTCACAGTGCACGAGTGATAATAATTTACGCCAAGTTAGTTTAATGTTTGGATTTATCCCCAGTATTCGCTTCGAAATATCAGAAAGGTATATCGTTTTTGTCTCGATGTTGTAGCGCCAGATCCCAATGCTTGAACTACTGATTGCATCAACTAAAAAGTCTAAATGTTCAGTATTGTTTTTTTGCTCTTGCAGTAAAAAGCAATAGCCATTTTGACAGCTATAACGGTTGAATATAAAGCGATGGGACTGATATGAGCCAATTGAGAGATCATCTGTTATGGATTCAATTTCGAATATTTCTTTTAGGTCTAAGCCTATAAGTTTCTTTTTGTTTAGCAGCTCTGTTGCGGCTTGGCTTACAAATCTAATTTGCAAGTTGAGATCAGTAATTATGTGAGGAGTGTTACTGTCCATGCTGTCCTTGCCGCTTAAACTCTATCATCGTTAATTTTAAATATAGCAGCAATCTAATACATGGCAGCTTTATGTTAGCTTATGTAATAACTCTTAACCTCTTCGGCTAATCAAAGAAGAAGTAAAAAGTAGCTAATAAGGCCTGTTGACTTTTATATGATTGATAAGAGGCAGCTAATTACTGCCTCTGAATGAGAACTATGTTGTTATCTATTTGTAGGAGAATAACTCGGTGGTCTATTCTCGATAGCCTGGCCAAAGCTTTTATTTGGTACATCGCTCAGTGTAAAGTCTAATGTCACAGACTTATTTATATATGCTTCGTTAATCCAGCTATTTAAGCTAGGTTTGCCATTCACATGTAGTGAGTTGATGTAAATATTATCGTTTGATGCTCCTGGCGCATGAATGGTTAAATTACCAATTTTTGCAGAGGTAAACTGTGGGCTTGATAACACTAAATCGGCACGTCCGGGGTATTTTGGATAAATACCTAAGCTGCTGAATACATACCAAGATGACATTTGACCCAAGTCATCCTGACCTGGAATACCATCTGGCGCATCAAGCCATAATTGCTTCATTGTTTCGCGAACAGTTTGCTGTGTTTTGTACGCATCGCCTGTATGTAGGTACATCCAAGGAGACAAAATGGAAGGCTGGTTAGATACATCGGCATACTCAGCTGAGTCACGATATAGCACCCAAGATCCATCTGGCTTTTTGAAGTGGTCATCAAGCCTTTGGCTCATGGCTGTCTCACCGCCAAGAACCTTGGCAAGCCCAGCGCCGTCATGTGGTATCATCCATAAATACTGAGCAGGACTACCTTCTACGAATAGGTGGCCTGAGAATGCATCAAATTCATTTTTCCAGCTGCCGTCTTGATTACGACCTTGAATATATCCCAATGTATCAGTGGCGTTCGGGTTATAAATGTTTCTCCAATAACCTGCTTCATCAACAAATCGTTTTGCGTCGTCTTCTTTACCTAAGCGCTTAGCAAGTTGAGCCAAAGAGAAATAGCTTGATGCTTGCTCTAGTGTTTCCGATGCACCTTCCCAGCTATTAGATTGCTCTGAAATGTAACCTATTTCTTGCCATTGATCTAAAGAAGGCTTTTGACCACGACAGAATACCGGACAACCAACATCAGACAAGTCGAACTCAGTAGGTGTAATTGCTGCTTTTTTGAGTGAATTATATGCACCGTTTACATCAAAGTCTTTAGCACCAAAGGCAACAAAATTTGCTATGGCAATTGTTGATGGGTCACCACTCATGACGCCGGTTGGGCCGGCGTTATGTGTCCAACGGTCCCAAATCCCATTAAATTGATTAGCCTGATTGTATAGTGACTGTGCAATATCATTGCCTCTGGTTTGGTCTAATAAGGTAACAAGCTGCAATTGTGAGCGATATACATCCCATCCTGAAAAGTTCGCATATTGCGCCGTTTGGTTGGTACTAATGCTATGTATTTTTTGATCAAAGCCCATGTATTCGCCGTTTACGTCAGAAAATACATTTGGATGGAATAAGCTGTGGTAAAGCGCAGTGTAAAATACTCTTAATTTGCTTGAGTCTTGTGATTCAACTTGAATTTTTGACAGCTCGTTGTCCCAAGCTGTTTGTGAGTTAGTTTTTAACTGAGCAAATGTCTGTTTCCCTTGCTCTTTTGCTAGGTTCTCTCTGGCATTATCCAAACTAACATAGGAGATCCCCACGCGCATTTGAACTGTATCACCATTGTTAATACCAAGATCTACCCATACACCAGAACCTTTCCCAATGTCTGGCCAACCATTATCTCCATAGCCCATACCGCCTTTTGACGAAACTGCCCCTTGCTTGACTTGATCATCTTTCCAAGCACCTGAGCCAGTAATAGGTTTATCGAGCTTTGCAACAAAATGCAGTGTGTAGTAATCCCGTTGATTATACTCGCCAAGATAACCGCAAAAATTGCCTGATGTAACATAACCTGTGATTTCGCCGCGTTCGGCGTCTACTTTTGCATAAGCGTCACCACTGCCAAGTTGCGAATATGCTGTTCTAAACAGCAGTTTTGCATTGTCCGATTGTTCAAAAGTAAACTTTGCAATGCCCGTTCGGGTTGTTGCTGCTAATTTGACATCAACGCCGTTATCAAGGCCTACTTGGTAATATCCCGGGATGGCTGTTTCATCATCATGGCTAAACCCAGCGCTGTAGTAAGCGTTGATTGGATCTGTTGCAGGCGAGAACGAAATATCTTTTGTGAATGGCATAACGGGAATGTCGCCTGAAGCACCTAGGCAGCCTGTTCCTGATAATCGAGTGAATGAAAACCCTTTTACGCGACTTGCTTGATAGTTATATCCGCCAGGTGAGACTGGTACTCGCTTGTTTTCCTCAAGTATTTTTTTTGAAATACCTTCAGATTCAGCCATTAAGTCTTCGGTATACGCATGTTCTGGACCGAAATTAAACATACCAAAAGGAACCACCGCGCCGGGTGTTACGTTACCAGCTTGACGATGATTGTAAGGGCCTTTAGTACCGATTAATGGGTTCACATAAGTTACGACATCAGTGACGTAGTTAGCTTGCTTTACTTTATCAGCCGAAGTTTGAGACTCATTTTGTCCCGTACTACACGCAGTGAGCACAGCTAAGCTGAGTGGTATAAGAATATGATTTTTGCTTTTTGTAATATGATTCATGGTGAACCCTAATTTAGAACGTTCCAAAAAAATAATGCGTCGAAAAAGTGAATTGCTTAGAAGATGCCACTTTTTGATTGTAATGTAAAATTTCGATGCGTTAATTTACGTTTTTTTAGCGATGGTTTACAAGATTGTTGTTTTAACTTGTTATTTGAAGATTTTTCGTAAAGGTAAATCGTTGCGTATGGTTGCATTTCTCCAAATACATAACCCGATCAGTCAGGCTTGAATTCATGTCGCTTATAACATCTTAAAACAATACAAATTTGTATATTTGAAATCTAAACCTATGCGTTAAACTTAGTAAAAAGCATTATAAGAATGACATATGAACATATTGATTGTTGAAGATGATTTGGATACTGCCGCCTTTATTGAAAAAGGGTTACTACAACATGGAGAACTTGTTAAGCATGTTGCCTCAGCGCAAGAAGGTATATTGGTGGCATCTTCAACTGAGTTTGATGTAATAATATTCGACAGACTCCTACCAAATATGGATGGGCTAGATGCTGTTAAAGTACTTCGAGCGAGTGGTATTCTCACTCCTATAATCATACTAACCGCACTTGGTGATACAGTAGACAGAGTTGATGGCTTAAACGCTGGCGCAGATGATTATTTGGTAAAGCCTTTTGACTTTTCGGAACTCTACGCAAGGCTGAAAGCCTTAACTAGGCGAAAGCCTATTTCTAAAGTGTTACTGTCATTAAGCTTGGGCGATTTAGTATTGGAAAGAACTAGCCGGAAAGTCATCAGAGCAGGCCGACAGATAGAGTTAAATACCAAAGAGTATCAAATTCTTGAATTTCTCATGCAAACGCCTGGTCAGTTGGTGACTAAAACCATGCTACTTGAAAAGGTTTGGGGTTTTAGTTTTGATCCAAAAACCAGTTTGGTTCAAACTCATGTTAGTCGACTGAGAAACAAAATTGACAAGCCGTTTGATCTTGAACTCATCAAAACTGTACGCGGTTGTGGATACATTATTTCTGATGAATAATTTGCTCTCTCGAACATTACTTTTGAAGTCATTACTTATTAGTATTGCCTGTACAGCAGGCTTTATGACCATTTTCTTTATTGCCTCTATATTTAAATTGGCTCATCTTTCTTCTGAACAGCAACATGAGTTAGTTGATTATATCGAAGAAGTTCAATCTTTGTATGACGAAGATGGTCTTCAAACTATGCTTACAGAATTAGATTTAGAGTCAAAACCTATTTGGAACAAAAAGCAGAGTATTGAGAGGTTATCTGATCACGAATCCATATTCTCTATTACTCAAGGAAATACGCTTTTGGTAGGTAGTGAGGTAGATATTCCCTTTGAAGCCAAACCCATTTGGAGTTATTTAGATTTTGATAATGGACATGAAATTAAGGTTTTAGTGTATTCAAAAGTGTTAGAGGATACATTGCTGCTAAAAGTTGCGCAGCCTAACAGTTATGAGAGTGGACTCGCATCAGGTGTGCTAGTTAATGTTGGCATGTTTAGCTCTTTTTTAATATTCATTGTTGCATTTTTAATAAGCTATTTTGCAAGTTTTCGAAGCCAGCGAACATTACTTGACATAAAAAAACAAATGCATATTATATCAAACTCTCCGGACTCTTCACGATTGTCTGTTAAATCTAAGACGACAATGCCTAGTGAGTTTGCAAGTTATACCAATGAGATGCTCGATAAGATTAGTGCATTACATGGCACGACAAAAACGATGTCGACAGGTATTGCTCACGATTTAAAAACCCCTCTTTCAAGAGTTGTAAATCGCCTGCAAAGTATGCGTCAAGACATCACTGATACCCAAGCGATTGAGTTACATATCAATAAAGCTAGCCAAGATCTTAATGCTGTCATTTCTACATTTAATAACCTTGTTCGACTGAATGCGATTGAATCAGGTAAACATAAACAGAAGTTTGAATTAGTTAACCTATCAGAGTTAGTTAACGATCTAGCGCTTAGTTACGAGCCCGTTTTTGAAGACTCTGGCAGAAAGTTCAGTCACTCTGCTGTTGATAACGTTATTTGTTTTGGCGAAACTGATTTATTAAATCAGCTACTGTGTAATTTGTTAGAAAACGCGCTTGAATATAGTAGCGCAGACGCGAATGTTTGGATAAGGCTGCAAAGTCATACCAGTGGCGCATTACTGCAAGTTGGAGACGATGGTCCCGGCATCCACTTAGATGACCAACCACATGTCTTTGAGCGTTTTTTTCGTGCTGATGTAAGTAGGTCTAAGCCGGGGAATGGCTTAGGTTTGAGTATCGTTAAAGCGATTTGTGACGTACATGATGCAAAGTTGGTTTTGCTACCAAATCAATTCGGCGCCGTTTTTAATATAGAAATACCGGTCTCAAGTACACCATTGTGATCCATACAATTTTGTATGGTAAATGTATGTGAGTTGTAACACACAAATTTACTACTTACCCTAAACTTAGTCTAATCATGAAGTGAACTTAGGCTAAGTTATGAATCGATATATAAGAATAAAAACGTTATTTATTGCGTTTATTATCATTTGCTTATCAGGTTGTGGTGGGGGTGGCTCTGAACAAAGCCCAACTACTGACAATCAAAGCCAACAAACAAACCAAGCAAATAATAATAACTCAAATAATCCCAGTGATGACAACAACATTGATCCAGAGTCAAATAATGATGATTTATCGGACAACGATGACGCTGATCAAACCCCTACCCTATCTGATACAACCTTCTCTTCACAAGCGAAGGTTTCAAGGTTTTTGCAGCAAGCAACTTTTGGTCCTACGCCTACATTGTTATCTGAACTAGAAAACAAGAGTGCTTCAGAGTGGTATCTAAGTCAGCTCAAAGTGTCACCGAGTTTGATTTTACCAAGTGTTGAAGCGCAAGCACCGAGTGATCCTGAAGAAGATTTTAATTTGTTTTACATTGAGCAAACGAGTTTTGCATTTTGGAGAAATAGTATAGGTGCACCTGATCAACTAAGACAGCGTGCAGCCTTTGCATTATCTGAAATCTTAGTTGTGTCAAATGGCGGTGGTGAAGTCTTAACTGATGTCCCTGAAGCAGTTGCTGCCTACCAAGACATTCTTATAAATAATGCTTTTGGAAATTATAGAACGTTATTAGAACGTGTAACTTATTCTCCTGCAATGGGTCACTATTTGACTTATATGGGCAGTGAGAAAGGCAATGACGAAACAGGAAGAATGCCAGATGAAAATTATGCTCGAGAGCTACTACAGTTATTTACATTAGGTGTTGTTGCGTTAAATAAAGATGGCAGTGAACAACTAGACTCAAAGGGCAATACAATTGAACTTTATGACAATTCTGATATTACTGGTTTAGCTCGCGTTTTCACTGGTCTAAATTTAAATGAGGATGATCCTGAGGAGTTTTTAGGTAAACGATTTAGTGTGCCAATGGCAGTATTTTCGGATTCACATTCAGAAAAAGAAAAATCATTTTTGGGGCACACGATAGCAGCCGGTACAGATGCACAGACATCAATTACTCAGGCACTAGACCTTATCTTCGACCACCAAAACTTAGCACCATTTGTTACTAAGCAACTTATACAAAGATTGATCACTTCTAATCCGAGTCCTGATTACGTTCAGCGTGTTGTGACGGCATTTGAGTCAGGTAATTTTACATTGCCGGATGGGCGTGAAGTGGGTGCTAACCAACGAGGTGATCTTAGTGCGACATTTGCTGCGATTCTTTTTGATCAAGAAGCAAGAGATCCCAACCAACAAACGGGGGGAAAAATTCGTGAACCTATTCTTAGATTTACGCAGTGGGCTCGGGCGTTTGAACTAACGAATATCACGCCTGAGTTTGTTCCGCAATTGTGGGATACCAGTGCCAGCGCAGATCTTGCTCAGCATCCCTACCGCTCCCCCAGTGTTTTTAATTTTTTTCGTCCTGGATATAAAGCGCCTGGGAGTGTCACTGCTGCAAATGGTTTAGTTTCTCCAGAGCTACAGATAACCAATGCTAGCTCCATACCGGGATACATTAACTTCATGACGTATTTTATTACCGGCCAACAACAAGAAGCTGACCTAGAAGAGCTGAAAGAAGAGTTTGATGAAATAGGCACCGATCTTAACTTTGACCAAGCATTATTGAGTTTTAAACCTAATTATGATCGATTGCTGAGTGTTGCAAATGATCCCACAGCACTCATCGACCAACTTAACCTTCTCCTTTGTGCTAACCAGTTAAGTGATCAAACACAACAAAGTATTAAGCAAGTGATTGGCTCGATAGGAGAGGATGAAGAAGATGGGTTTCTTGATCGAGTACATTTGTCCATCTTAATGGTCATGTCATCTCCTGATTATCTTGTTCAAAAATAGAGGGCTAATAACAATGAACAGACGTAACTTTATTAAAACAGCAAGTGCAGGTGTTGTTGCCTCTTCAATTATGAATATGGGTCAAGTGCTTGCAAATACTCAAGTCGACTCAAATGAATATCGTGCATTAGTTTGTGTGTTTTTATTTGGCGGGATGGACAACCACGACACCATTATCCCCTATGACGCGCAAAGTTATAACAAGTGGGCTAGTATCAGACAGTCACTTTTGAATCAGTATGCCACCAAACGCGAAAAAAGTGCTTTACTACCGATCACCACCCCAAGTAGGTTTGGTTCCCGACAATTTGCATTGCCTCCTGAAATGCCGTCGATTGCAGGGCTTTATCTGCAAGGTAAATTATCCGTTGTCGGCAATGTTGGCCCTTTGTTAGAACACGTGAATGCCACCAGCATTCGTAATGAGACAGCAAATTTGCCGTCGCGTTTGTTTTCTCATAACGACCAGCAAAGCACGTGGATGTCTGGAAAGGCTGAAGGTGCGCAGTATGGTTGGGCAGGAAAATTTTATGATGCGCTAATAAATCAAGGGAGTGCCCAATCTAATACATTTTCTGCTGTTACAACCGCTGGTGGAGAGCTTCTACTCACTGGAACGAATACAACTCCTTATCATGTAACAGATGGCAAAGCTGCGACAATACAAGCTTTAGAGTTTTTTGAAGGCAATGACGCGGTGGACGCACACTTTAGTGCACTAGGGCACCAAACCAATAATTTACTCGAACAAGATCTTGCTAGGAAAATTGGTCAGTCTTTTGAAGCAAACAAAATGTTTAACCAAGCTATTTCATCTCAAACAACAAGTGTTGGAGAATTTCCCAAAACGGGGTTAGGCCGACATCTTGAGTCTGTTGCTAGAACATTGGCTGTGCGAGAGCAGTTAGGAACTAATCGACAGATTTTTGTTGTGTCGATGGGTGGGTTTGATACTCATTCAGGTCAAGCGCAGAGCTTACCTAAATTGCAAAGTGCATTAGATGGCGCGCTTGGTGCATTTAATAGTGCGATGGAAAGTATGGGGCTGAGCAATAATGTTACCTTATTTACGGCATCTGATTTTGGACGCACCTTAGCAATTAATGGAGACGGTACAGATCATGGTTGGGGAGCGCATCACTTTGTAATGGGCGGTGCAATCAATGGCGGCACTGTATTTGGTGATATTCCTCCTGCTGAGCTTAATCATGAGTTGGATGCGGGCAGTGGCCGATTGATCCCAACAATGTCTGTTGATCAGTATGGTGCGGCTTTAGGTCAATGGTTAGGGATATCTGATACTGAACTTGCGCAAGTTTTTCCGAACTTAAACAAGTTTGGTGCGAGCCCTGCTTTATTTGCGTAACAATATTTGTAGAAAGATATATGCGTCGCTTAGTCAAGATTATTAAACGACGCAGCTATACTTAAGCAAAAATATTATTGGATTAAGAAGATGATGACAGTTTACAGCGGCGGCTTATATCTAATTTTAATCATACTCCTCATCTGTATTTGCTTTATATATGGGAATAGGTACAAAGCAAAGCTTAAGAAGCAACCACCTAAATTAAATGATAAGGATAATAAGTAGATAGTGAACGATTAAGAACTTATTACTTTGATTTAGTATAGCGTGTTTATCTTTTTTATTGTCTTATCGACACCTCTTGTATTGAAAGCATGTGTTCTTACTTATCCATATCCTTCTTGGAGGATGTTTGATTTGTTTATTCGACTCCCATTTAGGCACATGCGATTTACGATTATTGGTCTATTTGGCGGTTTTAATCATTTTGCGAATATTTTCTTGAAGAAACTTATATCGTTAGCGATTTTTTGACTATCTTTTAGGGTAAGGAACAATTATTGGCCATCTATTAATGATTGGCATTAGGTTTACGCCCTGGAGAAATAAATGAATTTGCTAAAACGCTTATCCATTTTACAACTGACCGTTATTAGCTCTCTCGCCCTGATTCTTTTTATTTTTATCTTACTTGCAAAAGTAGCAACTCAGTATTGGCATGACTACACCTCTACAACGCAAGATATTGAATATATTAAGCTATTAGATGCTATAGAAAAAATTGCGCACCATCATGCGGTTGAGCGTGGCTTATCAGCAGGCTACTTGGGTAACCCAACCGCAGACAAAAAAAGGCTTGTTTCAGCTCAACGTACAAAAGCCGATAATGCTGAGAAATTTGTGCGAGATCTATACTCTGGGCAGTTTAGGGACGATGAAAAAGTTAAAAAATGGCTTCCTTTTCTATTTAAAGAATTGAATGATAAGCCTTCAATCAGACGTGAAGTTGACAACCAAAATGGTAAAAATGCATTTAAGTATTATAGCCATTTGAATCAGATAGCCATTGATACCGCAACACGTATGCAAGCGTATATCAGCAACCGTGATTTAGCCTCAAAATTGTCTATCGCATTTTTACTTGCTAAAAGTAAAGAGCGTAAAGGACAACTTAGAGGGAAAGTGAATGGCGTACTTGCTAAACAGCGGATCAATTCGCAAATAAGAGGTGAACTAACCTATTACCAGACTCAACTTGCTATTTTAAAGGAGCAACTAGAAACGTCTTTAGAAGGTGCGCAGCTTGAGGAATATCAAAGAGCCATGTCTGACTCCAGCGCCAAAGAGCTTGATAGAGTCATTAATTATTTAATTGAAGAAGATAATCCAGATTTTTCTACTTTGATGTCAAGTAGTGATTGGTTTCCAAAAGCAACTAACCAAATTGTTGCTGTTAAAAAGATTCTCGACAAACAATGGCTTAAAACGGTCGATCACAGCGCTGCTGTCAAAAGTGACCTTGTTAGTCAAAGCTGGTTTATTACAATTTCGTTTGTGCTTGCAATGAGTGTGATTGCAGTCATAAATATGCATTTGGTGACATCACTTAAACATGAGTTAAACCATTTAACTGGTATTTTGGAAAAAGTAGCAAGAGAAGGCGATCTCACTTTGGACGTCAGGCTTAAAACCAGTGATGAATTGGGGCAAATTTCGGAGTCGATTCATAATACGGTATACGCTTTTAAAGATTTATTACTTGGTTTGTCCAAATCAATTAATGTCGGTACAGACTTAGGTGAGAAAATGGACAAGGCGGCAAGCCATGTGAACGAAGATGCCCAGCGAACACAAACAATGGCATCGAGTATTGCTGCAGCGATTGAAGAAATGGCTGCAACAAGTGAAGAGATTGCACGTTCCGCTTCAGACACATTGGCTGCAAGCGATCAATTAAACAACGAATCGCAAAAACTACTTGAGGACAATCAACGAAACTTAGATGCCATGAATGCCCTATCCGAGCATATGGATATGGTTAACGAGATGGCTGCGAAAATGGAAAAGCAAGTTGCTGAGATTAATACGATTTTAGATTCAATTCGCAGTGTAGCAGATCAAACAAATTTACTGGCGCTCAATGCTGCAATTGAGGCTGCAAGAGCTGGTGAACACGGAAGAGGTTTTGCGGTTGTGGCAGATGAAGTGCGTGGACTTGCTAATAACAGCAAGGAGTCGTCAGAGCAAATATCTTCGCTACTTAGTAATTTAAATGAAATCAGTCAAAGTGTTGTTAACGCCATTAAAGAGAATACTCAACTTGCTAGTGAGATAATGAGCGAAGTTGAGGAAACACGTCTTGTTTCTATGCAAGTTAGTGAACATAGTAATAATGTTGAACAACTTACTACATCAGTTGCAACTGCTGCACAGCAACAGTCTACGGTTGCACAAGATATTTCGACAAATACGTCGGCCGTATTGGAAGCGGCAAACGACGAACTTGAAACATCCATTGCGCTTAAAGCACTTTTTGAGGACATGAAGTTGAACAGTGACACGCTGCAAAGAACGATGGATAATTTTAAGATTGATTAGCGTTTAATTCCCTTTTGAAATTTAAGGCTTTTGATATGTAGTAAGTTAAAGGCCTTTTACTATTTAAACACCCCGCTAATAAAATTAATTCTTATTCTCAATTATTTCATGTAAACCCTTTAATTGGATTAATTAAAATGATAGTGTTGCTACATTATCACATAACAATATGGTTTTATGAGCGTTAATTCTGAAGTAAGTGTCCCTGTCACAAGCACTAAATACCTCATTGATGACTCCGCGAGCATCCTTTCAAAAATTTATGAGCCAGACACTGCATTAACTTGTTTTTGCAGTCCTGCAAACTGGGCTAAAAGTAATGCTGCAATTCATTATGTTAAAAAGGCATCAGATAACTTTTTTCAGTATCAGGGTGTAATTGAGAATGAGCTATTTGAACAGGTGAAAAGTTTATTCTCGTCTACGACTCATGGTGACTTACTGTTTGAACATATCGAGTTAATGCTGTTGATGTTTCAAGAGCTATTTGAACCGAAAGAGATTGGTCTGCGCATATTGCCATGTACTTATTCATTGAGCCCAGCTTTTCATTTTCAAAACGGTATTGTGAAAATGATGTCAACATTAGGTGGTTCTGGAGAGAGGTGGGTTGAAAAAGAGTTTGTGAAATATCACCCTTTAGAAAAAAATCAGCTTGCACCAGCAATAAAAGAACCCAGAGAGTGTGATATTAATACACTTTGCAATGGTGATATAGCCCTTGTTAAGGGGAAAAACTGGGAAGATCAAGAACACAATGCGGTAGTTTGTTCATCTCCTGTTTTTGATATCAATGAATCAAAACTTTGTATTTATATTGATTATTTGAACTAACCTAACTAGATAATTTTTTTAATGAAAGAAGAGAAAACCTCTTCTTTCAATTTAATTTTGTTTAGTTCGCTTGGCCTGTCCAGCTCCAACCTGGATACAGTTTACCATTTACGTTCGCATTGTTTCCTATAATGATCGACAGTGGCTTATTTACCGCTTTCCAGTTATATGCTTTTGAATGTTCAAGCTCAAAAACCACATTGCCCCAGAGTGAATATGGCCCAGCTACCATCGATTCTTTGTAAGCTGCAAAGTGACTTTGCCCGCCCATCATGATTTCACCGGCTCGACTTTTGTTGTTGATCTCTGCTGCGCCTTTACTCCAAATCATCAATTGACTGATGTTACTTTTATTTTCAGCCAAAAAATAGCCGTTACCCGCAACTTGAACAGATTTAAAATGGTTGCTTTCAGTTGATTGCCCCGCAGATGTATCGTAAATTTCTAGCCTCATTTGATCTGTGTGTTTGTTAAACTCAACGTATGAACTGCCATATACGCCAATTGAATTACCAGACATATTTTTAAAGTATGCAGTACTGTTGTCCGTAACCGAAAATTGCAAAAATGAAGCATCTTCAGCTGATTTTGCATTAGTGGTAACGTGGTCAAATTTTGCCAAACTATTGGCTCTCAACTCAACAGCAGCCATATCATTTGGTACGTCAATATTGATATTTTTGAGCTTTAAGTTACTAGCCTCTACTAAGACTGCGCTTTTTTGAGTGTATTCTTGAGTATGCCTAACTCGAATTGACCCAGTTCGCCCTTCGTCATTTTTAATTTCAAAGTGGCTTTGCTCAATGCTAATTGGGCCATTACATACACCGGAAACCGTTAATTGAACTGATTTGGCTAAATAGGCTTTTTCCACCGCTTGACTAAGTGCTGTTGGATCTTCACTACAATCAATATTTAGATCAAGACGTTTTATAATCTCATTATCATGAATGGAATTATTGTTCCCTACCTCGTGGGCAAATACATGATGACTAGCCATTAACCCCAGAGGCAATAATACTAATTTAATCAATCGATTAGTTTTCATTTAATCGTCCTTATATGAAATTTTCTTTACATGTTGTTGTACAACTAATACTTACTATTAGTTGTTATTCAAAGCTTGTTTCAAAGAGGTATCAATAGGCAGTCTATACCTCTTTTCTACAACAGCTCTTAAGTTAGTCAAACTGTTTGACTATTAGACATTAACGTAAGAAAGCTTTTTCGGTCAAAATTTAATCGATAACTGAGGTGTAATTATTGTTATATGATATCAATAATTATTTTATTCATGATTCTGAAATATTAGATTAGATAGAGTTGTGTAGAATAGCTGTGTTCTGACAGATTTTTTGTATATGCCTTTTCAGGTACCGATTGACATTATTTGCTAGCCATCATTAAAACTCACTGCTAAGTTGAATTAATTGCTTAGTAACAGCTTCAATAAAATCAAATTTCACATTAAAAAATCACATTAATATTACAATTGAAATATTTTTCATATAAAGTTGCATCCTTAATTACTAAATAATTCATTAAAAAACACGGTAAACGGAAATAACTATGTTCAAAAAATCCCTAATTGCTTCTGCGATTACATGCTTTTTAATACCTGCTCATGCCGAAGTGCTCATATCTGAATATGTTGAAGGAAGTAGCTATAACAAAGCGATAGAAATCTATAATAATAATGCGACTGAGGTCGACTTAAGTAACTATCGTTTGCAGTTTTTTTTCAACGGTAATACAACAGCAAGTACGAGTATTTCATTGGAAGGAATGCTTGCAGGCAAGCAAACACATGTTTTGGTGCATGCTAGGGCTAGTGAAGAGCTACGTTTAAAGGCGCAGCAACAAAAAGATGGTAGCTGGTTTAATGGCGACGATGCGATTGTCTTGACTAATAACGGTGTCGTTGTGGATAGCATTGGCCAGATAGGCGTTGACCCAGGTTCTTCTTGGAGTGACCAAGGTGTTTCAACAAAGGATAAAACACTGATCCGTTTTGCATCAGTAACGACTGGCGATGCAGTAGCAGATGACGAGTTTGTTCCCTCCGCTGAGTGGGAAGCGCTTCCTAAAGATGATTTTTCTAATATCGGGTTTCATAACTCGACTGACCCAACTGAGCCACCAGTGCTTGAATGTGATTTAAACAACACATTGATCTCTGCGATTCAGGGTGAAGGTGCACAAAGCCCATTAGTTGGTGAACAAGTTGAAATACAAGGTGTAGTTACAGCGTCTTTAGTGCGTGATGATCAAATTAAGGGGTTCTTCATTCAAGAAGAGACGTTAGATCAGGATGATAACCCGCTTACGTCTGAAGGTATCTTTGTTTCCCATCAAGATCTTTCTATTGCCGAAGGTCAAGTACTGAAATTGGCAGGCACAGTCAGAGAGTCATATGGCCAAACTCAAATCTCTAGCGTTACAAGCCTTGTTACTTGTGGCACTGATGCTGTGTCTAGTACAGATATCACGATCCCGACTGAATTAGGCCTTGAAGCTTACGAGGGTATGTTTGTAAACATTACAAATGAACTAGTTGTAAATGATACATATGGCTTAAAGCGATACGGTGAAGTTAAATTGGGTTCAGAGCGTTTATTTCAAGGCACTCAAGTAGCACAACCTGGTGAAGCGGCTAATGAAGTCGAGCGCCTAAATGCAACTAAAGAGATTACGCTTGATGACGGGTCATCACAGCAAAATCCAGAGGTGATCCCCTATCCTTCACCAGAATTGGATGCATACAACACGCTGAGACTTGGGGATAAAGTATCAAGTGTAGAAGGCGTAATTGGTTATGGATTCTCGCAATACCGCATTCATCCAACGGTTACACCAAACTTCACCTCACATAACCCTAGAACAGACGCGCCTCTAATTGAAAAGCAAGGAAACTTGAGACTTGCGAGTATGAATGTTCTGAACTTCTTTAATGGCGATGGTTTAGGTGGTGGATTCCCAACTGAACGCGGCGCTGACTCTGTCGAAGAGTTTGAGCGTCAAAAAGCTAAACTTGTCTCTGCCATTATTAAGCTAGATGCAGATGTTATTGGTTTACTAGAATTGGAAAATGATGGCTTTGGAGAAAGTTCAGCCATCGCAGAGTTAGCAAACGTGTTAACTAACGCGGATAGCAACAACACTTACGGTTACGTTAATTTTGGTACTGATAATGTGGGTACCGATGCCATCATGTCTGGGATTATATACCGTACCAACAAGGTGAAGGAAGTCGGTACACCGGCATTTACAGATGCAGTTCCTTTTGACTATGGTAATAGACCTCCTGTCGTGCAAAGTTTTGAAGATATATCGACCACGGACGTATTCAACGTTGTCGTAGCGCATTTACGTTCTAAAGGAAGCTGTAGTAAGGCAGAAGGTCTAGATCAAGATCAAAATGACGGTCAAGGCTGCTGGAACCAAACGCGTGTTACGGCTGTAAACGAGCTTCATGCGTGGCTAGCTAGCAACCCAACGTCTGTTGTCGATGAAGATACGGTTATATTGGGTGATTTTAATGCATATAACATGGAAGACCCAATTAGCCAGATGACAACCAATGGTTATGCTAATTTACGTAATGTGATTAATGGTGATGCTACGAGCTATTCGTATGTTTTCAAGGGCCGTTTAGGCAGTCTTGACCATGCTTTTGCAAGCAACTCTATGACGCAAAAAGTTCTTGGTGTGGCGGATTGGCATATTAATGCAGATGAACCTGTTGCGCTTGATTACAATACTGAATATAAATCAGATAAGCATCAGCAGTCATTATACGCTGAACATGCCTACCGCTCATCAGATCATGACCCAATTGTCATTGATATACAAACGCAAGACCCTTACCCAGTTATCGAAGGTACAATTGATAATATTTATGGTTGGTTTTGGTGGCAGCGCACTTCCATCGAAGTACCTGAGGGTTATAATAATTTAGAAGTGAAAATTGAAGGGGTTGGAGAAGCTGACCTTTATCTAAGACACAACAAAAAGCCAAGATATCATAGATTTGATTGTCGCCCTTACTTATGGGGAAGCAATGAGTCTTGTAATATCAATAACGCGAAATCGGGTATTTGGCATATTGGGTTACGTGGCTTCTTACCATATCGAGATGTAAAGTTGTCCTATAAAATTTCGAAATAAAAAATAAAAAAGGTGGCTTAGCCACCTTTTTTAACTCAATCCTAAAATTGCCTTTTCTACTTTTAACCTTAAGTTGTCAGGGTCCGGTGATTTAGCCGCTGGTTCAAACTTTCTTACACAGCGATGATCTTTGGCACACTTATCTGTTAGTGCTTTTAAAAACTGTACAAGGTCACTTTGTTGGTTTGCATCCAATGGCGGTGCGACAAATGGCGATAGCTGTAGTAAAGCGAGTGCTTGTTGGCTGTTGTCTTGTGCATTGGTATTCAGTGTTTCACAGCTTGCATCATTCTTGAATTGGCTCAAGCCGCACGCACCACCTTTCGAAAAGAAGTCATTAATGGCGTTAGCTGGGTCAACATAATGGGCTACAACCTCTTCAAGAGTTTCATAAGCGCCTGAATGTCCATAAGGTGCTGTCAGTTCAACATTGAGTAAGCTGGGAACTTTGAATGCAAACATATTACGTTGCTGTGGATCTATGTTAAAACGGCCTTGATCAGCATTTTGTTCACTTGTGCCAATACCAAACTGGGGAAATGCCAAATTAAAGAAACCATCATTACTAAAACGAGAGCCTCCATGACAATTTACGCACCCAGCTCCTCCCTCACTAATTTGAGAGAAGAATAAAGTAGCACCGCGTTTTTGGGCTTGCGATAGTGCATTGAGATTGCCTTTAAGGTATGCATTCCAAGGAGAGTTAATGAGGTTCACTGAAGATTGATATTGTCCTAGTGCAAGCGCAATACTATCAAATGTTATCAGTGATTCTGCGTTATCTGTACTATTAAATGCGCGTCTAAATTCGTTAAGCCAATTGTTTTTTTCTAAGTCATCACTGCCGCTGCCATAGTTTCCGAGTCGCTCGGCCAAATGTTCACGAACGGACTGGTTGTTGAACGCATTCTCAAATGCAGCACCTCGCATTTCTTCTACTGATGTTACAGGAAAACGTGAAAGCGCGCCAACTAAGTCATTGCCTACATTAAGATCAGCCACTCCAAAACCTGAGTCAGGAGTACTAATCACTTCCTGCTCGTTCCCTTGGATATCCGTGATGGTAAATCGCTCTACTCTACCATCCCAGAATAAACTTGAGTTTGATAATCCGACGTTAAAAATGGTCGGTGAGTTTCGTGGTATATTTATGGTATCTGATGACAGTCTTAATGGGCCAATAATATCTGGGTCAACAGCATTAGTCCCAATTGGAAAAGATAGGCCGTCTGCGCCGCCTAATCTTGGATGATGGCAGCTTGCACATGCCACGGTTTTTTCTCCGCCAAGTGCTTTACTAAAGAATAGCTTCATCCCTAGTTGAGAAACAGGGTGGCTGAGTATTGGTTGATTTGAAATATTGGGAATTGTTTCTGTTAAGTTTTGCTGAGCAACTATTTCTTGAAGTCGAATATCAGCTTCTGTTTGAATTTTAACGATATGCTTTTTATTATTAGGGTGTTTTTTAGGTTCATGTGTTGGTTTTGCACAGAGTTGGTAACTTGAGAGAGAAAGCAAGGCTAATACTCCCAAGTTGGATATATTTTTGATTTTCATATTTTCGCCCCTTCATTTAATAACCTTTAGCTTGGTTAGTAAATGTGCAAAAAATATGTTCAGATTTAGTTCAATTTAGGTTTGTTTATTTGTTCGGTTGTACCACCTGACTATTTCTTTGTGATCTCGAGTAACTGAATCACCCTCTAATTCGCATTGCTTAACCTCGTTAGCAAGCACACTTTCAGCGCTTAGCTCTAACTTCTGTAGCAATGTACTCAAGGTTGCCTTTTCTTTTTCAGTGAAACTCTCTAGTAACCTCTCTTCTCTTTGTTTCAGGTGCTCAGTTATTTTACTGTAGATATCAACCCCTTCATTAGTTAATTCTACAGGTTTACTTCGTGTATTTGGATTTATCTGTGCGTATTGAGCCAAGTCTTTTTTTATTAAAGCATTGATAGCACGTGTTGTTGAATAAGGGTCAAGCCTAGTTTGATAAGCAATGTCTGACGCTGTGATTGGTCCATACGAACCTATATTGATTAAAATTCTGAGCTCTCTGGTATCGCAGTCTGTGAGGTTACGCACAATAGGATCTCTAGATATTGATAAGAGGTTACTTACCACAGCGACTTGAAATGGAATATGTGTCTCGAGTGCAAGTTCACTGTCTTGTTTTTTAGAAAAGCTTTCTAATCTGTTTTTTAATGCATTTTGATATGAAATTTCACTAGACAATTAGAATCTCCAGAGTTATGTTATGTTGCATATGCAACAAATAATGATATTCAACAGGAGCTGATTATGCCCTTAGTTACCCCACTTTCTCAAGATCACGATCAGGAAGTTACTGAGCTCGCAAAGTTTTTTAATGAAACATTAGGGTTTTGCCCTAATAGTGTGCTTACTATGCAGATAAGACCTGCAATTGCACGCGCATTTATTAATTTAAATAAAGCGGTTATGGAAAATCATGGCCGAGTTACATCAGAGCTAAAAAGATTAGTCGGGTATATCACCAGTGCTAATACAGGTTGTCGCTATTGCGAAGCCCA
Source organism: Pseudoalteromonas umbrosa (assembly GCF_030125375.1). GTDB lineage: Bacteria > Pseudomonadota > Gammaproteobacteria > Enterobacterales > Alteromonadaceae > Pseudoalteromonas > Pseudoalteromonas umbrosa. The sequence goes on from NZ_JASJUU010000003.1 coordinate 612,305, forward strand.
CACTATTTTGGCGGCTCAACGTTATGGTGGTACTGATTCACGTCTAGCTCAAATCTGGCAATTCCGTGAATCGGATGTATTTACAGACGGTGAAAAAGCCGCATTTGAATTTGCCCTTGCCGCATCGAGCGTACCTAACGCAGTTGATAATACAATTGAACTAGAACTCAAAAAGTATTGGGATGATGGGGAAATCGTCGAAATTCTCGGTGTTATTTCGTTATTTGGCTATTTAAACCGCTGGAATGACTCAATGGGTACATCTTTAGAGTCTGGTGCAATTGATGCTGGAGAGACACTTTTAAAACAAAACAACTGGGAAGTTGGAAAACATCAGTCTTAAACCTACCTTTACATCTCAACTACCAAAGGCTTTTTCGTAAGATAAAGCCTTTTTATTTTAGTCTTCTAAATTTGAACAAATTGTTCAACATCCATGCTTGAATGTGAAACTTTAGCTATTTTAAGCCTCCATCTTGGTAACTAGTTTGACTGCAAATAGCGAAATTGAACAGTTTTAATTCGAAAGTTTCATTATTTACCAAAACTTTTAAAACTTTTTACCCAAGCGATATACAAACAGTTCAAAACAGACTAGATTACAGTCTGGCTTTAGGTACTGACTCGACTATTTTAAATTAAGAAATAGTAACCATTTTAAAGTTTCAGAAAAAAATGAAACTTTGGTTGATCTGAGTCAGTTATCTTTGTATATTTAACTTTCAATAATTACTGAACGTTTAGAATTATGAATTTATCACCAAAAATCGAAAACTTCGTGCTCCATTGCGGTGAAATGGGCAGTCGTTGGGGATTTAATAGAACAATTGGGCAAATGGTCGGGTTACTCGTTATTAATGAGCACCCACTTACTGCAAACCAAATTGCAGAAGCTCTAAAGATTTCCCGTGGCAATGTAAGTATGGGTATCAAAGAGTTGCAATCATGGCAATTAGTCAAAGTTCATCATATTCCCGGCGATAGAAAAGAATATTATGCGCCGAACGGTACTATCTGGGATCTTGCAAATAAAGTGTTTGAAGAAAGACGAAAGCGAGAAATTGACCCTACTCTGACATTATTACGTGACCAAATATTGGATACCGCGAATACGCCAGAAGAAAAGTACGCTCAGGAGCAAATGCAATCCATACATGATCTTTTAGAAACAGTTACTAAATGGTCAGCTGAATTGCAAAGGTTGACACCTGAACAATTGCAATCATTGATGAAGCTAGGCTCGTCTGTTAGTAAGGTGATCGACCTCAAGGATAAGTTATTGAAAAAGTCGTAACTAACAGAGGTGTGTCATGCTTGATACCTTATTGCTGTCGCGAATACAGTTCGCGACGAATATAAGCTTCCATATACTTTTCCCGACCATATCCATTGCACTTGCATGGTTTTTGGTTTTTTTTAAAGTCAGATATGTTCAAACTAAGCAGCCCGTTTGGCTCCGGGCTTATAGGTTTTGGGTTAAAATTTTTGCCCTTACTTTCGCTTTAGGTGTTGTCAGTGGTATTACCATGTCGTTTCAATTTGGCACAAATTGGCCAGGTTTTATGGAGCGTATTGGCAATATTGCAGGCCCCTTGTTGGGATATGAAGTTCTGACTGCTTTCTTTATGGAGGCGACCTTTTTAGGTGTCATGTTATTTGGTATGAAGCGTGTTAGCCCCGCTGTACACACTTTTTCAACAGTAGTTGTGGCTATAGGCACAACGATTTCTGCTTTTTGGATATTATCTCTAAACAGTTGGATGCAAACGCCAGCTGGATACGAGATTGTTGATGGAGTATTCTACCCCAAGGATTGGTTCGCTATTATTTTTAACCCTTCGTTTGGTTATCGTCTGTCACACGTGCTTTTGGCTTCTGGGATCACAGCATCCTTTTTGATTGCTGGGATCAGCGCTTACCGCTTATTAAAAAACGATCATAAACATGCGCCAAAATTAACGCTCAAAGTCGCTTTAACGGTTGCGATGGTGTTGGCTCCGTTGCAAGCTGTTGTCGGTGATTTGCATGGTTTAAATACTTTTGAACATCAACCGCAAAAAGTGGCTGCAATGGAAGGTGTTTGGGAGACAGAAAAAGGGGCACCTCTACTATTATTTGCTGTTCCCGATGAGGTCAACAGAACCAATCATTTTGAATTAGCTATTCCAAATTTAGCGAGTTTAATTTTAACTCATGAACTAGATGGCGAAATTAAAGGCCTTAATGAATTTCAAGGGGCACACCCACCCGTCAAGCCTGTATTCTACGGGTTTCGAGTTATGGTTGGTCTCGGTTTATTGATGATCCTAGTAGCAGCTTTGACGAGAGTGACTTTATGGAAACATCAGAAATTACCCGCTTGGCAGCTCAGATTGCTTGTCGTTATGACATTCTCTGGTTGGATCGCAACATTGGCTGGTTGGTATGTGACTGAAATTGGTCGACAACCTTATATGGTCCAAGGATTAGTCAGAATAGATGAGTTAGTTACACAAGTCCCTTCTGAACATGTACTTTATACACTGATTGGTTATCTGTGCGTTTATACATTGCTTCTGAGTGCTTATATCAAAACACTCTTTTATACAGCTGATAAAGCTGTCGAAGTTGAAGAGTATGAGCTTAATCCCCCTATGCGAGGTGAAAATTATGCTTAATAGTGAATTCTTAGCACAATTTTATGGCGCACTTATGGCCTTGGCTATTCTGGTATATGCAGTGCTAGATGGATATGATTTAGGAGTTGGCATTTTATTGCCTCTTAAAGAAAAAAAACAAGCTGATACCATGATTGCTTCCATTGGCCCATTTTGGGATGCGAATGAGACTTGGCTTGTACTTGCTGTCGGTTTGGCTTTGATTGCATTTCCTATGGCGCATTCAGTTATTCTGCAGGCCTTATATCTGCCGGTGGCTTTAATGTTGCTTGGTTTAATTTTACGAGGCGTTGCATTTGATTTTCGTGCTAAAGCAAAAACAAAATACCAAGATGCATGGGACATTAGTTTTAAAATTGGCAGTATTATCACTGCATTTGCACAAGGCTTTATGCTGGGCCTATATGTCATGTCCTTTGAGCAGAGCATGCAAAGTTATGCATTCGCAATGCTTAGCGGCTTCGGTGTAATTGCTGCTTATGCACTCATAGGTTCTGCTTGGTTGATCATGAAAACCAATAGTGAACTTCAACAAAAAGCGATTCTGTGGTGTGCAAAATCTAACATGATTGCTGCACTTGGTGTGATTTCTATATCCATTGTAAATCCGCTAATCAATGACTTCGTCGCATCTAAATGGTTTAACATAAACGAGTCATTACTGTTATTGCCTATCCCCATTTTATGCTTAGGTCTGTTTGTTTTGCTCCATTGTGTTCTTACACGCTATCCAAGTTTCGACAATATTAAAAAAAGCTGGGCGCCTTTTGCTATCGCGACTTGCATATTTTTATTATGTTTTTTAGGTTTGCTTAACAGTTTTTACCCATATGTTGTACCAAACCAACTGACTATTTACGAGTCTCTTGCAGACCCATCTGCACTGACATTTATGCTATATGGTGTTGTGTTGGTGGTTCCAGCAATTATCGGATATACATTATTTTCTTATCGTGTTTTTTGGGGAAAAACACAAGCGTTATCTTATTACTAATTTTCATTCATTAGCCCAACAAAAAGGCAGCTTATAAGCTGCCTTTTTTATACCAAAAATTTGACTAAATTTTTGGATAACCAATTCTATCTGAAAGGTAACCTACGCTTGTGACAAAATAATAGCTACGGTTCCAATTCATCAGCGCTTTGTAATTATCATACGCTAAATACATCCTGCCATTAATATCATCTGGCATGACTAGTGCTGCATTAATATTAACATTGGGTAAGTCGGTACCATCTGTACGTCTTACACCGAGTTCTTGCCAGTCGGATAAAGAGCGCTCTGAATTATTGAAAAATTCAAGCCATTGACTATGGTTTTTAGTGCCTCTTTTTAACACGTAATTTTCAGAAAAGTTTTCAGGCAGCTTCACCTGTCTTCCCCAAGTTAAGTTGTTATTCCAACCAACGCTTTTAAGATAATTAGCGATTGAAGCAAAGGCATCTTCTTTTGTTGTCCAAATGTCTTTTCGGCCATCTTTATTGTAATCAACTGCATAAGCATTGAAAGACGTAGGCATAAACTGGGTTTGTCCCATTGCGCCAGCCCATGAGCCTTTAAACTTGTCTAAGCCGATATGCCCATCACGTAAAATATCTAGGGCGGCCCATAGTTGACGTTTGTACAAGGCTTCGCGTCTGCCATCGAACGCTAAAGTGACCAAAGAACTGATAACTGGATAGCCACCTTGTACTCTGCCAAAACTACTTTCAAGGCCCCAAAGCGCAATAATGAAACGGCCTTGAACACCGAAATCACGTTCAATTTGATCTAACAGTTCTTTGTTTTCTTTGTATAGTTTTCTAGCGCGTTTGACTTTCCAATCAGGAACACGTTTTGGCAAATATGTTTCAAGTGTTTCAACGATCTCAGGCTGTGTTTTGTCTGCTTTAATTACTTTCTTTTTAAACGTCGCTGTAGCGAAAGCAGAGTCTATTAAGGATTGTTCATATCCTTTGGCAACGGCTTCTGATTTTAGTTTTTGAACATATTTATCAAAGTCCGCTTGAGTCGCTGCACTGACTGACGCTGAAAAACACAGAGATGTAAGTATAACTTTTAAAGTCTTAGTCACTCTTTGCTCCATTTCGTTTTTTAAATTCATCCAGAAGATTTTCTTCCGGAGGTGGAATCTGCAAGTAAAACCCTTGTTCGGTTAATTTTTCCTTAACCGTGCTTAAATCTGCAACCCCAAGTTTCTCTCTTCTGGCAAGATCAACTAACATTACAAATATTGGGGTGCCAAAAGTGCTCATCAAAGGCTCAGGAACTTTGCTGAAATCGTCTCTTTTTTCAACAAAAAGGTAGGTGTCGGCTTTTTTACTACTTTTGTATACTGCACTTAGCATTATAACCCTATAAATTCTTGCTTATCTTAGAGCAGCACTATACCATGACATATATAATAATTGGAAAGTTTTGCTGCTCTCAAACGTACACAGTACGGGGTCAAAATAAGATTTAATAAAGAGTACGCAGTTATATTTTTGAGCGCTTATGTCTACACAATCTTTCGAACTCAAAGGGAACCTTTTCACGTTATCTGTATTACAGCTTTTAAATGCTGACTTAAGTATTGTAAAAGCGCAGTTGAGTGAAAAAATATCTCAGGCGCCTAAGTTTTTTAAAGGTGCACCTATTGTAATAAATCTGGCCGAAGTTCAAGACGAGCCTTTGGTACTCTCAGATTTAAAGTCTATCTTAAGTGAGTTATCACTCAATCCTGTTGGTATTTGCAACGGCAACGACGAGCATAACGAAACAGCTAAGTCCATTGGTATGTCTGTTTTGAATTATACAAAAGATGTTACGCCAAGCGTTTCTAGTAATACTAAAACTGAAGTTGTCGAAAAACATGTCTATATGCCTGCTCAAGTTGTTAACGGAACTGTGAGGTCCGGTCAGCAAATATACGCAAAAGACAGAGATTTGATTATTATGGGCGCCGTTAGTCATGGCGCAGAAGTCATTGCAGACGGTAATATTCATATTTACGGAACATTACGGGGCCGTGCAATTGCTGGTGCACAAGGTAATGATTCTGCGAGTATTTACTGTCAAAAATTGGAAGCTGAACTAGTATCAGTGAATGGTAGCTACTGGATCAGCGATTCCCTCCAGGGGGAATTTTGGGGCAATCCTTGTAAGATTACTCAAACAAACGAATCTTTAGAATTAACAGCATTGGTCAAAGGATAAATCTAATGGCAAAAATTATTGTCGTAACTTCCGGTAAAGGTGGTGTAGGAAAAACTACATCGAGTGCAGCAATCGGTACGGGGTTAGCATTAAAAGGCTATAAAACAGCCATCATCGATTTTGATATTGGCCTAAGAAATCTGGACTTAATCATGGGGTGCGAGCGTCGTGTGGTTTATGACTTTGTTAACGTCATCAATGGCGAAGCAAATTTAAACCAAGCGCTCATCAAAGATAAGAGAGTCGAAAAACTATTCATTCTCCCAGCATCTCAAACGAGAGATAAAGACGCACTAACTCGTGAAGGCGTTGAAAAAGTTTTAAATGAGTTAAAAGAAGACTTTGATTTCATCATTTGTGACTCTCCTGCTGGTATAGAAGCCGGTGCGATGATGGCTTTATACTTTGCTGATGAAGCAATTGTTACCACAAACCCTGAGGTTTCATCTGTAAGAGACTCGGATAGAATTTTAGGTATTTTACAAAGTAAGTCAAAAAGAGCAGAAGAAGGTGCTGCACCAGTTAAAGAGCATTTATTGCTTACTCGTTACAACCCAGAACGCGTTGCGACTGGCGAGATGTTATCAGTAGAAGACGTACAAGAAATTCTAGCCATCGACCTACTTGGTGTGATACCTGAATCTAAGTCAGTGCTTAACGCTTCTAACTCTGGTCAGCCAGTTATTTTAGATACAGACTCTGATGCAGGCCAAGCGTACAGTGATGCTATTGATAGGTTACTGGGTGAAATCATCGACTTTAGATTTTTAAATGTCGAGAAGAAAGGTCTACTGAAAAGAATTTTCGGAGGTTAACTTGTCTTTACTTGACTATTTCCGTTCAGAAAAAAAGAACAGCGCCTCATTGGCAAAAGAGCGTTTACAGATTATCGTTGCTCACGAACGTTCTAAGCGCGGTACGCCTGATTATCTTCCACAGCTTAAGCAAGATATTCTGGAAGTTATCAGTAAGTATGTAAAAGTAGACTCAGATGCTGTAAATGTTCAGTTTGAACAAAACGAAGATGATTTAGCAGTACTTGAGCTAAACGTAACTTTACCTGAAGACGAGCAAAAATAAGTAAAAAGCCCATGATATAAGTATCATGGGCTTTTTAATATTTAAAAATAAGTTGAGCCATTTTTAATCGCAATCAAATTCAGGCCATTCAACTATATGTGCTTCGAACTCTTCTTCAAGGTCTACTTCAGTTTCTTTTACAACCTTGCCTTTGATGCTAACGTTCAAACCATGCATTATCTCTTTTGAACCATTGTTTTTTAATGGATGCCAAGATGCAAGTCCCCTGCCCTCATGAAGTCGACGGTAGCTGCATGATTGTGGCATGAAGAAAATGTCTTTAAGATTATCTTTGGTCAATTGGACACAGGTTGGTACGAGTGTTTGTCGCTCGCTGTAACGAGTACACCCTCCAGTTTGAATATCGCTGTATTGACAAATTACGTCTGTATAAAGAAGCTCTTCTCCATCTCTTAACACATCTGTACTTTCAAAATGTTCTTCTTCATCTTCACTATTGATAAAAGAATGAAGGCAGCATTTGCCGCACCCATCACAGATCGATTCCCATTCTTCAATGCTCATGTCCGATAAAGACTTCGCTTCCCAAAACTCTAAACTGCTCATAATTAACGCCCAAAAAACTGAACGAGGGATTTTACTTTATAGTCAGTTATAGCGCAAAGAGTTAAAAACGAGATGTTCAACTCGCTCTTTCTGTCTTAAATGTCAATTCATTGTTCATCGGCAGTGAGATTTCAATACAGAGGCCGCCCAGCAAGCTATTGTGTGATTCTATTTGTCCGTCATGTGACTCTACTATCTTCTTACAAACGGCTAAACCCATTCCTTTGCCACCCATTAGTGTACTTCTAGAAATTTCTTCACGAAACAGCGGCTGGAATAATTGTTGATGGGCTTCATACGATAATGGCATACCAGAATCTTCAATTCTTATTATCAGACTATCATTCTCTAGATAAGTGTTAAGGGAAATTTCAACTCCTTCACCGCCAAACCTCAGTGCATTTTTAACAACTTCACATATTGCGTTTTCAATGGTTTGTTTATCTAAGGTAACAATTAGAGAGCTATCTAATTTGTTAGTAATGGTGAACTTTGATGTCTTTGGATCACCTTCACTTATACAAGTTTGAAATACCTCATTTATGTAGACACGCGCATTGGTTGGTTTTTTGTTTAGTAAAGAGGCAATATCTTTATCATCTGTGACTAGCATGAGCTGGTCTATAAACGTGTTGAGTTCGTCTATTTTACTCATAAGCTTGTTATATGAGTCTTGAACATTGTCGACTATATTGTATTGCAACGATTCAACTTGGATTTTCATTACTGTAAGTGGTGTTCTTAATTCATGTGATAGATCAGTAAATAACTTTTCTTCTTTTTCTTTAAGTTTTTCTTCTTTGTAGCTAACTTCTCTGTGCTTGGTATTTACAGTTTGGTTTAGAGCATGTACCTGATGTTGTAGTTGATTTAACAGCCTTGATTGAAGTGACTTATGCTGCAAAGCTAATGCTATGGTAAACAGTAGAACTTCGATTAAGTATCCAATTTTGATAAATGATGTGATATCAAATACATCGATAAAATTACCGTAACTAGCGCCTAATATAGTAAAAATGTTTAAAAACAATAAATGGTTAATCAAACTAAATGTGAAGGTACGCATACCAGGGCCTTTTTGTTTGATACTCCAAGAACAAGTATAAACAAAAACTGGGATGACTAGTGTACTTAAAATAAGGTTGAAATAGACGGTGTTTAGTAAAAGAGCTGTTGGCACTGTGATTGTGTAAAGTACAATGAATGCAACATAAACCTTGTTTAGCGCTGGGTGGTAATGCTTGAGCTGTAAAAATCCTCTGACAAAGAGTAAATGAAACAGCGGAACTGTTGCCATTAAAAATATTGAAAACTGACCCGAAAACGCATTGTGTGAAGGCCAAAAGTATTGAAAGCTGAATCCCGCAGTATCAACAACAATCAAAAAGAACAAAAAGGTCCATGCCGCATAGAAAACATTTGTGCTATTTCGATTAAAAAACAAATTTACTAAAACGATTAATAAAATTGCCGCTACTACACCAGTTAGGCTGGCATTTGTTATTAGGCTTTTGTGAGATTCTTCAAGGTAATTTTCAGGTGTATGTATTTGTAAGTTGGCAGGCGCATTTGCAAATGTTTGATACTCAATAAGAAAGGTATTTTCACCAATATCCATGTTTAAAGGAACATACATTTGTGGATCTTGAACCGGACGTTTGTTGAAGGGATCAGATTCATCTAGATTTAAAAGATCTTGCCACCCGTTTGGCAACTTTTTATAGACTGATAATTTTGCTAAACGTGGAAAGCCAAATGACATTTTCCACTCTTTAACATTACTTTGGTTATCAAGTTTAATGTAGGCCCACTTTGAATAAATACTTATTTTAGGTTTTTTGTTTATGTCGTTGATAGATCTGAAATGATATGAATGACGCTCGAAATCGAATGCACTGCGAAATTCACCTTCGTAGTCGAAGTAAAACATCGAAATATTATTTAAAGAGAGAGCCTGAGTGTTTGGTTTAATTGTTGTTGGCTCTATATTTGTCAATGGACCAGCAATGATTGGTGTACAAAAAAAACACAGCAGTACCAGTAAAAAACAACGCATTACTTATTCTCTTCATTCTTTTAGTCAAATTTTAGCCTTCAATCATGTAGCAAATATGGAGGCTGAGAATGATTTCTGTTTAAGATAAAGTGTAATGTAAAAGATTGTAACACATTTAATTTTGATAAAAACACAATAAAACATATGGATAGCGCAATCTTGCTGTTGTTATGCAACATCTGCATTGATTTAGGACATTAATCAGTAATGGTTTCTAGGTACAATTATCGCGACTGAAATATTTCTGTCATATTTGTTTGTTTAAATGCGTCCTGAAACAAAAACGTCATCAAAGTGCCATAAAGAATGGCATTGACATAACGAGATAAATCAATGAGTGAATATAGCCAAAAGTCATTACCATCAAAGTTACTAACCTGGGGTGCAATTGCATTTCTTGTTTATTTAGTGCTAGTTGCCGTAGGTACAGTTAGTGGTGGTTTTAAACTTGCTTCCGGCGGTTCTGAAGGTGCGAAAGAAATTTTCGCGTTTGCTACTAATCCATTTGTTGCGCTTTTATTAGGTGCACTTGCTACAGCCTTAGTTCAATCATCATCTACTGTAACATCTGTTATAGTTGGTCTAGTTGCCGGTGGTCTTCCTCTGCAAATCGCAATTCCTATGATAATGGGTGCGAATATTGGTACTACAATCACTAATACGCTTGTATCAATCGGTCACATTCGCTCAAAAGAAGAATTCCAAAGAGCCTTTGCGGCGTCTACAGTGCACGATTTCTTTAATTTATTCGCGGTAGCTATTTTCTTACCTCTAGAAATCATGTTCGGTCTATTAGAAAAGTTCTCAGCAAGTCTTGCTCATCTTTTTGTTGGCGATGCAGATTTGTCAATCAAGAGCTATAACTTCATTAAGCCTTTAGTTAAGCCTGCTGTAGGTGTTGTTAAAGATTCAGTAAGCTTCCTAGACGGTAAAGCTGCTGGTATTGCAATGGTTGTAATCGGTATTGCGCTTATTTTATTCGCTGTAACAACGCTAGGTAAGTTACTTAAACAAGCACTTGTTGGTAAAGCAAAAGACCTTCTTCACGGTGCAATCGGTCGTGGACCAGTTGCGGGTATCAGTTCAGGCGCAGTTGTAACTGTAATGGTTCAGTCTTCATCGACAACAACAAGTTTAATGATTCCACTAGCTGGTAGCGGTGTGTTCACAACGCGTCAAATCTATCCATTTACTTTAGGTGCAAACATTGGTACTACCATCACAGCGCTTCTTGCTGCAACTTCTATCACAGGTCCTGCAGGCGAGGTAGCGTTAACAGTTGCGCTAGTGCATGTCATGTTCAACGTATTCGCGGTTGGCTTAATCTATGGTCTGCCACTACTTCGCGAAATCCCAATTAAGTGCGCTGAAAAGCTTGCTGAAGTGGGTGCAAAGAACAAGACTGCTGCGTTCGGATATGTACTTGGTTCATTCTTCGTAGTGCCTGGTCTTATCATGCTAGCTGTTCGCTAAAAACAGATTTAAGAGCATAAACCTCGGCAACTAAGCTGGTTGTCGAGGTTTTGTTCATATAAATGCAATAAAAAACATTCATACTTTAGCTGTTAATTATTTTCCTGTTGTATCTGATGAGAAATACTAGAACCATCCAATTTGAATTGTATACAAACACTGATCCACTTTTTCCTATCGGTAAAGCTTCAGCATTTGATGAGATCGAGTTTGAAATGCAAGGTGAAGAACTTGTATTAGACTGCTTGTTGCCTTCTGATGCTGTATCTGGAAACAAGTTAGTCATTACAGCAACTCATGTAGATGCGAGGTATGTCAATTTTTGTGGAACTGTTTTATTAGATGATTTGGATATTGCAAAAGGTTCTGTAGAGCTCGTCTTGACTGGTAGTGGAGATGCCGGCAGTTATATGACTCAACTTAGCTTACTTGGCGAAACAGGCGGAGTGAAAAACGTAGTTGATGCGCAGGTCGAACTCGTTAGAGGAATTGAAAATCATAGTTCAGAAGAGCTACCTTATAAAAATGAGCAGCCCTTTTTTAAAACCTTATCTACAAGATTAACTGCGTGGAAAAATGAGTTAATGGATGGGTTAGCATTACAACGGTAGAGATATTTTACCCATTGTTAATTGCTTTGCGTTTTTGCTTCCAGCATTCGTGTTCATAACGGTTTCATTAGCGAGTATTGCAAATAGAACAGCCTCTTTAGAATCTGCATTGATCCCATTCTTATCCAGTTTCATAACCCTAAAATGCTTGCCTAATTTATCTTTAAGTTTTGTAACTAGTGACAAGTTGTGTGCACCACCACCACTAATCAGTACATCCGCTGAGTTAGTTATATCTAATTGGTGTATGTGTTTGACAATACAACTTGCTGTGAATTCATTTAATGTTGCCATGATATCGTTGGGCGATACGTAGATATCTAACTGAGAAAGTAATGTTTCAAGTAACTGAAGATTGAATAGTTCAGGCCCAGTTGTTTTAGGTATGGCTTGTTTGATGAAGCTTAAAGATAATAGCGAATCGAGTAAGTCATTATTTATGACACCTTTCGAAGCGATTTCACCGTTTTTATCAAAATCGATACCAAAATGCTTTTGTACATATTGGTCCATAAGTGTATTGCCTGGACCTATATCTGTACAGATGAGATCATTTACATCATAACCTTTACCAATAAAAGTGAAGTTAGCAATGCCGCCAATGTTTAACAGCAACGTATCTTTTTGATGATTCGCGAAGAGATTATAGTCTCCATATTGTGCAAGTGGTGCTCCTTCAAATCCCGCAGCAATGTGTTTTTGTCTAAAGTCAGACAAGGTAATTATGTTTGTTTCTGCGGCAATATGATCAGCGTCACCAATCTGCAATGTGCCATTATTGAAATCATTAAATGAATGAAAGCTATTTGGGCAATGATAGATAGTTTGTCCATGGCTTGCAATTAGGTCGATTTCCTCACTTTTTATGCCCCACTCTGTCAATTTCTGGTTGATAAAATGGCCATGTAACGTCCCTATCCATGGGTTTAATAGTGTAAGATATTTAAGTTCAACAGTTTCAGTTGAAAATACTCGGCGTATTTTATTTTTAGTTTCATCGCAATATGAAATTGTGGCGAAATGTATAACTTCACACTTTGTGTCGGTGCCAAAGTCAGATATTTTGCATACAGCGACATCCAAACCATCTAAAGATGTGCCGCTCATTAAGCCTATTATGATTCTTTCTTTTTTTGTAGAGAGCATATAAAGCTTTTCAATGTATGGATTCATATTTTTAGATATTATTTGATGCTAGTACTGAAATTACAGGATACATATTATATCCTAATTCAATTGTTATATTCACGGATGACTCTCCTGCTACAGTTGTTTTCCTAGGCAACGAAGTAAGAATTTCGACATCACCATTTGCAAATAAAACGATTAATTGTTCAGGTTCTAAAATTCTTCTTCCACTTGATAAATTCTCTATATTAATAAGAACAGCTCTACTTCCATCTTCATTTGACATTGCTAGTGATGATCTGACTATAAAATCGCTCTTATTCGGCTTTATTTGTTCCTCTTGATAAAACTGATTTATGTTTATTTGAGGTAAGTAGCTGTCGATGGTATAAGGCTTTTCTTTTGCGGATAGAATTGGTGATATGAGTAATAGTGTTACTAATAATAAAGATTTCAACACGTTCTCCTATTTTATTACCTTGGGCTGTGACGCTAATAAGATGTTTTGAATTTCGATTTGTAAGCTCTCAATAGCATTATTTATGGATTCAATTTCTTTCTCTGTAAAATTAATGCGACTGAGCATAAAATGAATTGCATTATCATTGACTATATATGAGTGTAGCCTTAACTGATCGTAACCTAAACGGTTTATATAGTAATAACCGCTATATTCATCCTCGATTAAAAAGTCAATTCTGCGCTTGTTTACTAACTCCATACGCCTTGATGCGCTTGCCACCTCGGCTAAACGCTGCTGATACCAAGGGATCTGTAAAATTTGTCGAAGTTCCTCTCCATAATATGCGCCTGGGTTTGTAACAAACGTATATTCTGCAGCAAACAATTCTGTAAGGCTCTTTACTGGAGGAAGCTCAAGCCTTGTAAACAATCGCATGCGTTCTCGCCGGTATGGTTTGGTAAAGTGCGCATTTTCTGCTCTTTCTCGGTTGAAGCTAGCCGAGGGTAAAACATCAATAAATCCCTTGTAAAGTTCGACTAACCCTCTTGCTGAACTAGGTAGCCTTAGAAACTGAATACAAAGATTTGCTTTTTCAAAAACAAGTTTAGTAATTTCGATGTCTACTCCATTTGGTACATCATTTTCGTAGGTTATGTAAGGCGGCCAACTCCCACCAATACCGACCTTCTTTTCAGATATACAGTTGGGAGCTGAATTGGCGAAATTCGAAACTAAGATGAGTAGAAAAAAAAGTAATTTCACATGTTCTTTCTAAATTGAATTGTTTTCTAATTATGATTTATTTACAAAAAAAAACAAAGGCACTTTGTGCCTTTGTTTTATCGGGGCTGGCCTATCCATTTGTCAATTTATAAAGAGTATATAAATGTCAGCCCTTAACAAAAAAGTGTACTACTTAAAGTGCTTTCCAAACTTGAGCACGACCAGGCTCTTCACCTCTTGTCCACCATTTTGCTTCATATAGTGAACCGTTGTGAGTTACTTTGTCACCACCGACATACACTGTACCAGCATCCCAAGCAGGTGCACCTGCATCAACGTTAGTAATAGTTACATCGAATGACGCAGATGTTGTGTTAGTGCCATCTGATACATCTACTGTTACTGTTACCGTTGTATCTTGTGCAACATCACCTGCTGTTAGGGATACTGTTGATCCCTGACCTGAAACTGTGAGGCCAGCAGGCACATTCCAAGTGTATGTAAGCGGGTCATTGTTAGGGTCAGTCGCAACAACAGATACATTTACCGATTGTGCTTCTTGTACTGTTACATTACTAATTGGTTGAACAACTGGAGCACCTGCAGGTACTTCAGCTTTAACCAATACTGATACTGTTTTTTCAGTAGTAGCATTCTGGTCATCAGTTACTGCAATAGTTAGCTGGTAAGTCGTATCAGTTGTTACAGATGGAGCTGTAATTCCAACAGTAGCAGTATTTGCCGAAGTGAGCGTTAACCCTTGAGCCGACCAAGCATATGTTAGAGCAGCACCCTCTGGGTCAGTTGCGTTTACAGTTAAGCTTGACGATTGGCCAGAGTTCAACGTTAGATTTGCATCTACGTTTACAACTGGAGCTCTGTTTACTGGCATACCGCCTGTTAAACCATCATACATAGCATTTAGAATATCACCGTTATCTGCATCTACTTCCCAAGCGAATAAACCACCAAGGTTATGCAAGTTAACGTATTGACCTTTAGCTAGAACTGAGCGAGGGCTATCGTATGTAAGTAGTTTACCGCTTGATTTATTCCATACCCAAGCCGCTTCTGCTTGCTCATCATAACCAACAGTAAATCCATTTAGACCGTTACCACCACCAACTAGATTTTTAGCAATGCCTTTATAATCCATGATGCCGTCCTCCCAGACTCCTTCGCTGGTGGAACCTTTATATTTACCGTTACCTGGCGCAGTCATGGGATTACCTGGAATGGTTGTATTTGAATCGTATACACCTTCCCAGCCACGTCCGTACATTGCAGCACCAACTACGATTTTCTTAGAGTTTACACCTTGTGCAAGCAGTGCTTTTACTGCGTTATCAAGTGTATAAGCTGGCCCTTTTCTTGGCTCACCATTATCATCTAGACCTGTACCATCACACTCACCTTGGCTTAGGTGTGAGCCACAGTAAATGCCTGTTTGGTGACCTGTTACATTATTCCAACCACCATAGAAATCGTAAGTCATTGCAAAGATATAATCCATGTACTGCTGAGCAACTTGATAGTCTACATCTTCGATTTTATCGTATCCTGAGCCAATTGCTGATGTTAGCTCATATTTACGACCTGTTTCAGCTTCTAATTCATCAAGCATAACTCTAAGTTCTTGCATTAATGCGATATATGCAGGGCCGTCATTTACCGGATCTCCAAGACCTGGATTTGGACCATCACCACCAGGGAATTCCCAATCGATATCAACGCCGTCATAGAATTTCCAAGTTTTAAGGAATTGCTTCATTGAAGCAACAAATGTGTCCCTGTTAGCTTTTGTTGTAAAACCATGGAATGGGTCTGATAAAGTCCAGCCACCTACTGAAGGTAAAATTTTCAGGTCAGGATAACGCTGTTTAAGCGCCATTAACTGCGCATAAGTACCACGAATTGGGTCGTTGTTATCAGTACCCGGTAATGTTTTTTGAACTGCTGCCCAAGGGTCGTGAATAACAACTTCATAATCTTGTGAATCAGCACACGCTTTTTGTAATGCGCGCCAGCTATTACCATTCTCAATTTCTTTAAGAGATTCGTTTGCACCACAAATTGGAATGAATCCATAAAGCAGGTGAGAAAGATTGTGCGCTGGAATATTAGATACGTCGAAGTCACGGCCATATATGCCCCACTCTACAAAGTAAGCACCTGTAACCATTCCAGGGATAGTGCCATTATTTGCATTATTTGGATCTACATCCATTGTAAGAGGCTGCAAGTGACCGCCATCTGTATCTGCAATTACAATTGGTTTACCAGCACTTTTAGCACACCCTGTTGCATCACAGATTTCTAGATAAAGTGTATGACGACCAGATTTTGTATATGGAAACGAGACTGTTCCACCTTTTGTGCCTGCTGCTAGTGGTCCCTGATTTACCACTTGGTTATCGAAGTACACCTTGTAACTGTCACCACCGGTGCCACTCCATGAGTTCCACTTAATATTTACTGTAACGACATCTTTAGCTTGAACAATCTGTTTATAAGAACCATTTCCTTCTAAATTAACGTCTACAAATGAGTATGTTTGTGGTTCCCAACTGATTTGTGGTGCTGAAGGTGCGGCCATTAATCCAGTAGACATTAATGCCAATCCTATTGCTGCAGTTAAATTATTAATCTTCATTACTATCTCAACCTTATTTTACATGTTATATCCAAACCCCAAATAATTTGGAGTGACCTTTACATCTTTTAAATCTTTTTCCAAACTTGCGTAGTGCCAGGCTCTTCGCCTCTATTCCACCATTTTGCTTCGTAATCAGTACCCTTATGACTAACTTTATCGCCAGCAACGTATGTTTTTGATTTATTCCATGGCTGTAGTGTACTTACGACATTTTTAACGGTAATTTCGGCTGTCGTGGAAGATGAAAGCTCTCCGTCTGACACATTTACGCTAACCGTGTAATTTGTATCTTGAGTTACGTCAGCGGCGGCTAGATTAATAGTTGCCCCAGTGCCTGTGTAAGTCAGGCCATTGGGTACATTCCATGTATATGTTAGATCCATGGTATCTGTATCAAATGCATGAACATGTAACTGAACTTCAGTTAATTCGTTCATAATAATCGGGTCAGGTTTGTGTACAGTTGGCGGTGTATTCGGTTGTTTAACCTGTACTGTTAGATTGTATGTGTTTGCTGCATCAGCGACATAAACTTCGTTCGTTAAGAGATTATTTTTATCGAAGCTAATATTGCCAGCGACATCTTTCACGCCAACTTGTATATCTGTTGCATAATTAGTGTTGAGAATTGTTGCTAGTTCTTCATGCCAGGTTGTTAGGTTTGTAGTTGTGATTTTTAATGATTGCTTAACAAGTTCTTGCCCGGTGCCATTGAATACACGCGCCCAAACAGTATCTCCTGCATTTGCATCTTGGCCTTGCTTGACAAAAAAGCCTGCTGAATACCAATTAACAGGTTGAGAATCTGACGTAATATTTATGTCAGAACAGTTATAAAAGCCCTCACCAGCAACGTCATTTCGCTGCCATCTGGTATAAAGTATTGCGCGTCCAGTTCTATCTTGAGGGATATTGATTGTCATTTCATAGAATTTTTTACCATCAGGGTCTGTCACAAAGTTGATGTTTCCAACTTCTGAGATCAATTGTAAATCAGCCCAGTTTAAAATATCTGTTTCTGTATTAAACGTAGGGTTTGATAAGTAAAATTTCCAAAAACTAGGATTATGCGGCGTTGTTGCTCTGAAACGTATAGCTAGATCACCATTGGCATTTGGTTTTACATCTGTTGTTTGCCAATCTTTATGTGGTAAGTTCATTCCTCTTTTTTCATTTGAACCAGCTGCACACAATGTTCCATCAGGTATGGTTGCTTCAACTGCTGCTTGATTATTGTAGTCAGCTATTAGTGCGGCAAACTCATGTTCTTGAACAAACTGAACATATCCAGATTCTAAAAAGGCCGCTCTACATGCTAAATTTGGTATGTTTGTACCGTCGTCTGGCCACCAGTAGCCACCTTGTGCTTCACATATTGATTGTCTTGCCTTAGGGAAATCCATAAAACCATGTGCTGAAGCATTAATTGCGTGTAATGTTAAATACGCCGTACAAACAACTGAAATTGATGTTAAAGCCTTTCTTTTTATAGTGTTCATTTCGCTCACCTTGATGACTACATGCTAATTTAATTTGTTTTAGGTTTGTATTTGGGGGAGGAGCCCTCCCCCTTACTTAGTTAAAGTGAACAGACTTTTTGATAATCTGAACTTGTCGATGGTTGTTTGTTACTCCACCATTTAGCCTTGTATACGCCCTTCCCATCGATGATTAGGTCACCTTGACCGGCATGTGTGCCTCTTGGGAAAGTTGGATATACAGGTATTTCAGCAATGGGAGTACCTTCACAGTGTGTAATTGGGCCACCATTACCATCACCTGGCTTAGCAGCTGGTAACGTTGGTTGCTCAAATTTGAACGCGTAACGTTTACCATCTTTTTCGGCTGTGAAGTTAACAGGTCCAGTTACAGGCATGTAGTACATGACCTGAGCACCTACTGACTCGCCCGGAGCAAATGATTTTGGTTGATTACCCCAATCATCAATTAGTGTTATTGAAAACCTATGGAAGTCGCCATCAAATCCGCCAATGTTATCCCCAGCTGCATTTGAATTGTCTACATCTACTGCCATAACAAGCTTTTCTTGTGCATTCCAATTTGATTTAAATATCGGTGAAGTAGATACTGGTACATCAAATGAAATCTTCGCACCTGACAAATCAATACTTGAATTGTTGGTAAAGGTAAACGTTGGTGCTATAGGGTAATTTGCATCTCCAACTGGGAAGTTCTTCGCTTCAAAAGTAACATCTACTTGTTCAGTTGGTACTTGGAATGCAACATCCCCGCGGTGGATATCATATTGAGCTCCTGACTGCTTGAACTTGTTATAGGCAAGCGTTGTCATACTTGAGCCCATGAAGTACTCACCTTTCGCTTGGTCATAATCAAAGTCGCCAGCGAGTTCCCAGAACATTATGCCGCCTAAGCCTTTGTTGATGACGTAGTCTACTTTGGTTCCCATCGATTCTTCGTCTTCAATAGATAAGAATACTTTCTTTTGAGCATTCCATAGCCATGGTGCTACGGCAACGCTGTCATAATGACGCGCGTAAGTACCCGTTAATTGGTCATCTGGGTCAGTATCTGGTGTTAAGCCATAATCAGATAAGTAGCTTGGCATTACACCGTTTTGTAGGTTTTTAGCATGCCAAAGTGGGTTTGACCCTGCAGGCATCTCGAGTCCAGCATCGTTCTTATCATGCCATAAATTGTCTATACCAAGTGCACCATTACCACATTTGTTTTTCTCGCCAACACCAGTACCTGGAGCACAGTCAGCTTGGTTTGGTAGTGCTGCTTGGCCCCATAAACCATTAGTGCCACCCTGAACATCTTTAAAGCCGCGAGTATAGTAAGGAATACCTATGTTAATACGACCAGCTGACAACCCACCTTGGAAATACTTTACTGCCCAATCAGTATTTAGGTAACCGATACCACCAAAGTTCTTTTCTGTGTATACATTCCAAGCGATTAGTTCAGAATCCAAACCTGTGTCATATAGCGCTGCGTTATGGCCTACATGAGAGTTCCAAGCACCATGTAAGTCATAAGACATAATATTTACGTAATCTAGGTATTTTGTTACTTGGAACGTCTCCATGCCACGTAACAGATAACCAGAAGAAGGTGATGCAATGGTCAACATATAGTGAACACCATCTTGCTGACCAGCTTTGTCTAACTCTTCACGCAAGCGTTTCATTAAAACTTGATAAGATGCATTTAATCCAGCGCGTCTGGCATTTGAAATAGGGAAATCGTCAGGGTGACCAGAGTCTTTCATTGAAGAAGGGTATTCATAATCAATGTCTACGCCATCGAAACCATATTTGCGAATGAATTCTACAGAGCTTGCAACAAATGTTTCAATACCTGCATTGTTCACAGAGCCATCGGCATTGGTTGTCATTGTGTAAAAGCCACCGCTATTTACACGTGAACCATCAGGGCCAAAGAAACCACCAGTTTCTGCCCAGCCGCCAACACTAATCAAAGTTTTTACGTCTGGGTATTGCTTTTTATATTTATTTAGAAGGTTAAAATGTCCTTTGTAAGGCAATGTAGGGTCAAGCTCTGCACCTGCTACACCAGGCCATTCCATATTGGTTGCAGGGTTACCTGCTGCATTTGGGTCGCCTATTGAAACTTTGTTAGCTGCATCAACGTGTGCGAATGCATAGTTAATGTGCGTAATTTTGTCCCAAGGAATATCATTTACAAGATAAGATGGTTGTCCATTTGCGCCGTTGCGCCAGCTAGTAAAGTAGCCTATGACACGCCGAGGGTGGTCTGCACCCATGAGTTCTCTACCATTTGCATCATAGATTGTACAGTAAGGCGTATTTACTCCTGGTGTTTGATATAGGCCGTCAGGTTTACAAGCATCTCTATCACCTGGGTTCTGTGCACCTACTTGAAGTTGTGTGCTAATACTGGTGCTAGCGTTTTCATTGTCAGTTACTGTTAACGTAAAGTTGTATGTCCCATCGGCTTCTGCAACCCAAGTGTGCTCTGTTGCTGTGCCGTTAGTGCTCAATACTTCTGTTCCATTTACAGCGAAACTGAGTTTACTAAGAGAGCCATCAGCATCAGTACCAGAAAGCGAAAATACAACGCTACTTCCAACAACTAATTCAACTGGCTTAGATTTAATATTAAGTGTGGCAACAGGAGCTTCATTTACGGGCGTAGAAGTTTTAACAATTAGCTGGTTGGATAGAATGTTTGAAGCTTCGTTTTTGTCATCGAATGCTTTTGCACTAACTTGATATTGTCCTGGTTGACCAGCCGTCCAAGTGACATCAAATATATCGGCAACACCTGAATTGTCTGTAGCTATTAAGTTATTGTCAACATAAAATTCCACTCGGTTTACGCTTCCGTCAACGTCAACCGCTTTAACGCTTATGGCAACGCTGTCATTTTCTGCAAATTCAGAACCTGTTGTAGGTTTTAACTGACTGATAACTGGTGGATTATTAACGCCTGTTCCACTGCAATCACCTAGTTTTTTCCACTCTTGGTTTGGTCCTGAGTTTAGTGCAGGTTCTGAACGTGTCCACCATTTTGCTTCGTACGCACTGTTGTTTTGTACTACTTGATTACCGCCTACGTAAGTAGACCCGCTTTGCCAATCTGAGATTCCAGTACAGTCATAAGCATTTGCATACGTTGTACTTATTGCAATTGCTATAGAGCTTAACTTGAGAGCATTTACTATATGATTTCTCATTTTCATTTTATCACCAACCTTTACATTAATTGTGATTAACATTTGTTAAATAAACCTAACATAGAAATTAAACACGTCAATGTCGCGCTGGTTAAAAAATAACCTTCACTGGTTTCCTTTTAGCACTTATGTATGGGTTTTTTAATGATGATATGAATAAATCTAATTTTTGTTGGTAAATCTAACGTATGAATCCAATTCATCTCTTTTTTAGGTAAAATTTAATACTATTGCATATATAACAGTTGCTTAATGAAATTATGTGTCTGAACTGGGTCTAAATGTAAACTTTCGCATAAAAAAAAGTTATCTGAAAGTTTACGTCGGCGTAAACTTAATTGGGTTATAAGTTATACTTATTGGTTATATTAATTAATGATTAAATCTTTCAGAATTTGATTTGAAGCAGTGAAAAATAGAATTTTTTTTCTTCAAACTCATTAGTGAGTTTCGACTTAAGTCTAATATAAAGATCAAAAATAAGTTTGAAGACAGATGCTTAGTTTAATGTACTAGGGGGATTTTAATTGATACTGTTACGCCAGAATCAATATTATTGTCTATTGATACTGTGCCAAGGTGGTTCGAAATGATGCCGTATACAACTGCTAGTCCCATTCCTGTACCCTCACCGAGTGGTTTTGTAGAATAGAATGGGTCAAACACGCGATTAATAACTTGAGGATCTACGCCTTGACCGTTGTCTTGGATTTCAATTAATGCATTTTCTCCTTCTTGTCTTGCCCTTATATTGATCATCGGGGAAAAAGATTGGTCATCACTTCTCTTTGATTCACAAGACTGTGCAGCATTGACCAAAATATTGATTAATGCCTGAGTTAAATTTGGTTTATTACCTGTAATAATTAATTCAGGTTCGCAATCTATAGTTACATGTAATTGCTTTAACTTATTTTCTAGAAGTTGAGTAGTTTGTTCAATTATCTCAAGAGCTTCAAACTCTAGAATACTCTCAGCTGTTGGCTTTGCAAAATCCAATAGGTTTGCGACGATTTTGCTGATTCTGCCACAGCCCTCCTTACAGTCATCAGTAATGTCATTTATATCTTGAATTAAATCTGCAATTGAAATATTTTGCTGCAGCTTAGCTATAGCACTTGAGAATTCACTGAGATCAACTTCGCTATTTATAAGCTTTGAACTCAAACTTAAGTATTCATTTATATCATCAGTATACTCAGCCAAGGTGTCTAGGTTACATGTTAAATAAGCCAGAGGGTTGTTGATTTCATGAGCTACACCTGCAGAAAGTGTCCCTAACGTGGCCATTTTTTCAGATTGAACGACTGCAACCTGCTGCCTTTGAAGAATCTCTATTTTCTTTTCAAGTTCTATGTTTAGAGCATACAACTTACTTGTTTTTTCTTCTAATAACTCTTCTAGTTCATCGCGGGCTTGTTTCTCCCGCATGTATGCTTTGTAATAATTCTGCATAATTATCCATGTGTTATAATTAACGTGCAATAAGGGTCTGAGCGGTGAGTACAAGTAGTATGCTCTATTGTTACTGATTCATTAAAATGCTCTGCACATCCATAAATTAACCCTTCGGCGCAAAAGCACAATTGTCTCGGTGAATTATAAATGAGTTCAATTGTGTTTGGGTCTATTACTGTGGCACTGATTGTCGGTAAGTTAGGTTCTTCATATAGTTTTTGAACTTCATTATGAATTACGTCGTCTATCGATATTATTAATTTATCAAAGCTTGTAAACTCTTTCACGATTGCTGGGTGTTTTTTTGCTAAAAATGTGAATAAATAGGTACCAAAAGCTTTTAGTGTTTGCTCCATATTTAAACCTAATGCATTTGCCACACTGGTAGCGATAGCTAGCAGCTCTTCATCAGGGTATGAACGAGCACTAATATATACACGATCTTCTGGACAGTGTTGTTCTAACAGATCCTCCCAAAGATCCATACCTTTTTGTTCGATTACAAGTTCTTCCAAGCATCTGAAGATCAAACCTTTCATAAAAGTTCCTCTTTAGTTTGAGAATTGATAGCTGACTTTCTTGAGTATGATTTTAAACAGTTAATTGTCGATTCGCTTGAATCAAGAATGTCCGATACTATAAATTCATTATTTGAACCTATGTTGAGTGCGATAGCTCTGCATATGAGATCGCTCTCACATTCTGTGTTATTTGAAAAGATAAGGTTTCTTTGCGACAAAATTTTTGCGTCTAAGCCCCAAATAGATGCAAAGTGATCATATAATCTAGGTTCATAGTTCTTTCTATATTCTCTTTCTATGTATATTCTAATTAAATCATTTAGACATAGGCTATATATATATTGAAATACATTCTCACATTCGCTGAGCTGTAAATTATTCCTCTTTGCAAACATGAAAGCTTTAACGCCCAATAAATAGTATTTCTCTATTATTTTTCTTACACTACAAGCGGATAGTCCGCAGATCAGCTGTTCCATAAATTGACTACAAATTATTGTAATCTCATAGCCTGCCTCTTTTATGCTAGATTTCAGGCGTGTATCCAGTACAACTTTATCAACAAGGCTATCTAGGTGTTTGACCAATAAACCTATGTTATTTAAATCTGTATTATCTCGTTTCTTTTGAAATTTTATCAATTCTATAGTAGGTAAAGGTACATAAGGCATAAATCCCAGCTTTAATTGAAGCTCCTGACTAAGGTTCGTTGCCTGTGATCTTTCATAAATATCACTAAGTAGTTGTAAATCATCAACTGTGAATGGTTTGGCTATCATAATATTGGCAGGAATATTTTTGGGTCTAATTCTTATGCTATCAATATCCCCTGACATCAAGACACGAGTCGTCAATGGACTTTGCTGTTGAACAATCTTTAGGGCTTGTTCACCGTCTAAAGTTGGCATCTGATAGTCTGTTATGAATAAATCGTAAGTATCGTTTGAATTTGCCAGATATTGTTCTAATAATGTTGAATCATTCAACGCGACAATGTTTTCTACACCTAATTGTTTTTTAAGCGCTCTAGAAAGTGCCCTTAGAATTAATTTATCATCATCTAGTATCAAAACATTTGTCGGTTTTATTTTCATCAAATCCGTGCCTATTTTATTGTTTCTTATTAAAGTTTAGTCTAATTTTAAAATTAGTAACAAATCACATTTTTGAGTTGGAGAACTCTGATATATGAATGATGAAACAATAGTCGTACTTTGTCTTGACGATGAGAAAAGTGTTTTGAACTCATTGGGTCGGTTATTGAGACAAAATGGGATTAAAGCTGAACTATATCAATCTGGCCACGAAGCCCTAGACAGAGTAAGAGAAATTGATTTTGACGTGATTATCTCAGATATGCGTATGCCGAACATGGATGGTGCTGAGTTCTTAACTCATGCCAAAGCCATTTCACCAGATGCAAGAAGAATTCTTTTAACTGGTTATTCAGATATCCAAGATACAATCAATGCAATAAATAGTGGAGGTATTCATGGTTATCTACAAAAACCTTGGAATAACGAGCAACTTGTTCGTGAGATAAATAAAGCTGCCGAACTTACAAAACTTAAAAAGCAAAACGATGCTTTACAAAAGCAGGTACAAGCGCAAAACGAAGAATTAAAAACGCTCAACTCAAGCTTAGAAAGTTTAGTCGAAAAAAGAACCTCGCAGATCCGCCAGGTTTTAAAACAACTTGAAGCTGCTAATGAAAATGAAAAGAAAGAACACAAAAGTACTGTTGAATTGCTTTATAACTTTATAAATGCAAATCCATACCTTGACGCGGATAAAGCTAAAAATATTGCTAAGTTATGCTTTCAAATTGCGAAAGGTTTGTCGCTTAGTAACGAAGTTGCCGATATGGTTCGTATGTCTGGATATTTGTCACAAGTAGGTCTATTAGCAATGGACCCAAGCTTATACTCAAAGCCTTTTCATGAACTTGATAGTGAAAAGAAAAAAGTATTTCTTACTCACCCTGCTACAGCTCAATTAATGCTAATGCCAGCTCAGCATCTAAGTGATGTTGCTGAAGCTATTTATAGTCAATTTGAGAAATATAATGGGCAAGGTGTACCAAAAGGAGTTAAAGGAAAAGAGATCCCAATTGGTGCACAGATTTTAGCTGTTTCAAGAGATTATATGGAGCATATATATCAAAGCCAAAGGCCAATGAGCGAAAGAAAAGAAAACGCTTTGGAAATTATTAAGATGTATAGCGGTAGTTTTTATCACCCTAAGGTAGTTGAATCTCTACTAAATGTACTTTCAACAGATCATGTTGAAACGGATAAAGTTGGTAGTATGAGCATATTAACCGCTCAACAACTGAAGCCTGGCATGGAATTAGGTTTAGCTATGCATAATGCGCAAGGTATTATGCTTTTACCTAAAGGGCATATTTTTTCTGAAAGTTCAATTTCAAAATTACAACAACTAGAAACCCAAAAGCCCAACCCCTTTCGCATTATGATTGTTGATAATTAATTATGTTAAATTAGTTGTTTTTCTTTACCAGTTAAACAACTATGACTAATTATGTGTTTTTAAAAAAACATTAGAACACATCATACTTTAATTGCAATAAAATAAAATTATGCTACAGAGTGGAAATGTAATAGATAACCAAGAAGAATAGTTTTTGAAGGTGGTTTTTGAAGGTGGTTTTTGAAGGTGGTTTTTGAAGGTGGTTTTTGAAGGTGGTTTTTGAAGGTGGTTTTTGAAGGTGGTTTTTGAAGGTGGTTTTTGAAGGTGGTTTTTGAAGGTGGTTAAAGAGAGCACCTAATTTAGGTGCTCTCTCATTAGTTATTTATTGAACTTTTCAGCCAAGTATAACCAAGTTTCTAATACAGTATCAGGATTCAGTGATACTGTATCAATGCCCTGCTCTACAAGCCAAGCTGCAAAGTCTTCATGGTCAGATGGACCTTGACCACAAATGCCAACATACTTGCCTTTTTCTTTAGCAGTTTTAATTGCCATTGAAAGTAGCTTTTTGATAGCTGGGTTTCTTTCATCAAATAAATGTGCAATAAGACCTGAATCTCTATCAAGACCAAGAGTCAGCTGCGTCAAATCATTTGAGCCAATTGAGAAGCCATCAAAATATTCTAAAAACTCATCAGCAAGTAATGCATTTGATGGTAGTTCGCACATCATGATCACTCGCAGTCCGTTTTCACCGCGTTTTAAGCCATGCTCTTCAAGAAGTTCAATTACTTTAGCTGCTTCTTCAAGTGTTCTGACAAAAGGGATCATGATTTCAACGTTCGTTAAATCCATTTCATTACGAACGCGTTTAATAGCTTCACACTCTAAAGCAAAACATTCTCTGAAATCTTCAGAGATGTAACGAGAAGCACCACGGAAACCAATCATTGGGTTTTCTTCTTCAGGCTCGTATTGTTGCCCGCCAATTAAGTT
This sequence comes from Pseudoalteromonas umbrosa, assembly GCF_030125375.1. Classification (GTDB taxonomy): domain Bacteria; phylum Pseudomonadota; class Gammaproteobacteria; order Enterobacterales; family Alteromonadaceae; genus Pseudoalteromonas; species Pseudoalteromonas umbrosa. The sequence goes on from NZ_JASJUU010000003.1 coordinate 639,025, forward strand.
TGCATATTCGTTTGACTTGAAGTCTGACATACGAACGATAACTTTTTCTGGCGCAAATGCCGAGCCAAGAGTAGAGATGCCTTCAACCAACTTTGCGATGTAAAATTCTACAGGAGAATCATAGCCAGCAATGATCTCATTGATTTCTGCTTTTAATTCATCTGATTGGCTATCAAAGTTAATAAGCGCTTTAGGGTGTACGCCAATCATTCTGTTGATGATGAATTCCAAACGAGCTAAGCCGATACCTGCATGTGGTAACTTTGCAAAGTCAAAAGCTCTATCAGGGTTACCCACATTCATCATGATCTTCAATGGTAAGTCTGGCATTGAATCAATACGAGATGAAATGACTTCATACTTTAGTTCGCCTGAGTAAATATAACCAGTATCACCTTCTGCACAAGAAACAGTAACAGCATCGCCATGTTTTATGGTCGCTGTTGCATTTCCACAACCAACAACTGCTGGTATGCCTAATTCACGTGCAATAATTGCAGCGTGACACGTTCTACCACCTCGATTAGTAACGATAGCGGATGCACGCTTCATGATTGGTTCCCAATCAGGATCGGTCATATCAGTTACAAGTACGTCACCTTGCTGTACTTTGTCCATTTCATCAATTGATGAAAGTACTCTTACAACACCAGTACCAATTTTATGGCCAATTGCTCTACCTTCACAAACGATTTCAGACTTTTCTTGAAGCTGGAAACGCTCCATAACATTTGAATCTTCGTTTGAACGAACAGTTTCTGGACGAGCTTGAACAATATATAGCTTGCCGTCATTGCCATCTTTTGCCCACTCGATATCCATTGGTCTACCGTAGTGCTTCTCGATGATAACTGCTTGTTTAGCTAATTCTTGTACTTCTTCGTCAGTGATTGAAAACTTGTTGGAAAGTTGAGGGTCCATGTCCACGATTTCAACTTGTTTACCGTGAGACTCATCGGTTGAGTAAATCATTTGGATAGCTTTAGAACCAATGTTTCTTCTTACAACCGCTGGTTTGCCTTTCGCTAGAGTTGGCTTGTGCACATAGAATTCATCGGGGTTTACTGCACCTTGCACAACCATTTCACCAAGACCATAACTTGATGTTACAAAAACTACATCTTCAAAACCAGACTCAGTGTCGATAGAGAACATTACACCAGATGATGCTTTGTCAGAACGAACCATTCTCTGTATACCTGCAGATAATGCAACGCCTCTGTGATCATAACCTTGGTGTACACGATATGAGATAGCACGGTCATTGAAAAGAGATGCAAAAACGTGTTTTATTGCGACCATTACGGCATCAATACCACGTACATTTAGAAAAGTTTCTTGTTGGCCGGCGAATGATGCATCCGGCATGTCTTCTGCTGTTGCAGATGATCTTACCGCGAAAGAAACATCATTTTGATCATCGCCATGTAAAGTGGCGTAGGCTTCGCGAATTGCTTTGTCTAATTCTGGTTGGAAGGGAGTGTCGATAACCCATTGTCTGATTTGGCTTCCTACTTTGGCCAATTCATTAACGTCTTCAACGTCAAGGGTGTCTAAAATGGTGTGGATTTTTTCATTAAGTCCAGATTGCTCTAAAAACTCATTAAAAGCTTCTGCTGTGGTTGCGTAACCACCAGGCACTTGTACACCAGCGTTAGCAAGGTTAGATATCATTTCACCTAGAGAAGCGTTTTTACCACCAACTCGAGGTACGTCTTGCATACCCAATTCTTGATACCAGAGAACGTAGTCTTGCACGGAACTGTCTCCAAAAACAAATTGTAATAAATGTGAGAGATTAATTGACCTTCCTTTAGGTCGAAGGCATTCTACAACGGTAAGTATAGCCTCGTAAACCAAGACTTGAAAAAATACTAAAAAAGTAATGAAAAGGTTAAAATGAGAACAGCATTTTATATATCAGATGGCACAGCCATTACAGCAGAAGTTTTTGGGCATGCAACTTTGTCTATGTTTCCCGTCGAATTTGAACATAAGACTTTACCCTTCATTGAATCAGTAGATAAAGCATTGGCTATAAAAGCCACAATTGACAAAGTTGCGGATTCAAGCGGTGAACCTCCGCTTGTCTTTTTTACTTTCGTTAATCCTGAATTGTCCGATATTATTTTGTCCTCAAAAGGTGTGTGTTATGACTTTTTGTCTTACGCAAGCGAAATAGTTAAACGCGAATTAAAAGTAAAACCTGTCCCTAAAGTTCACAGAACACATAGTATTCATGAAAAGACATATGATTTTCGTATTTCTGCTGTTAATTATGCATTAGCTAACGATGATGGCGCCAATATAAAAGATTATGATGAAGCTGATATCATACTGGTTGGTGTTAGTAGAAGCGGGAAAACACCGGCAAGTTTGTATCTTGCTTTGCAGTATGGCATCAAAGCTGCAAATTACCCGATAACAGAAGATGATTTAGAAAAAGGTAATTTTCCTAAATTCTTACTTGAGCATAAGCATAAGTTGTTTGGGCTTACTATTGACCCTGATAGATTGGCATCTATACGTCAAGAGAGAATGGCTAATTCTAAGTATGCTTCAATTAGGCAGTGCCGTATTGAGGTTCGAGAAGTTGAAATGTTATTCAAACGCCATAGAACGCCATTTTTGAATTCAACGAAATTTTCGGTAGAAGAAATATCTGCAAAAATTATTGCAGAAGCTGGTTTATCAAGAAACAAATATTAAAAAAGGCCGCTTAAGCGGCCTTTTCTTTATACCCTGTCTCTTGCATCCTTTAGTAAGTCTGCGACTAAGAAGCCAAGCTCTAATACTTGATCTGCATTTAACCTAGGATCACATTGTGTTCTATATCTTTGTGCCAAGTCTTCATCAGATAAGCCATATGCACCACCTATACATTCTGTTACATGCTGGCCTGTCATTTCGAGATGCACACCTCCAGGATATGTACCTTCAGATTTGTGTACTGCAAAAAACTGACTTATTTCACGTAGAATGTTATTAAAACTTCTCGTCTTATAGCCTGTGCTTGCTTTTTCTGTATTGCCATGCATTGGGTCCGACGACCAAACAACATTGCGCCCTTCAGCTTTAACTTTACGTACAAGATTGGGGAGTTTTTCAGGCAGAACATCAGCTCCCATTCGTGTGATTAAAGTCAATCGACCTGGGATATTTTCTGGGTTCAATGCATCAATCAAGCGGATTAATTCATCAGGGTCCATACCCGGCCCAACTTTAACACCAATAGGGTTTTTAATTCCTCTGAAGAATTCAATATGTGCATGGTCCAACTGTCTTGTTCTTTCACCTATCCACACAAAATGTGCTGAGCAGTCATACCAGTCTCCCGACAAGTGGTCTCTTCTAGTTAGCGCTTGCTCGTATCCTAGTAAAAGTGCCTCGTGTGATGTATATAAATGAGTTTCTTTTAAGCTAGGTGCAATTGAAGCGTCAATTCCACATACTTCCATAAACTCAAGTGCATCTTGAATACGATTTGCCATTTGTTGGAACTTATCACGTAGAGGGTTTGCTGCAACAAAACTCATGTTCCAACGACTCACCTGATGTAAATCAGCTAAACCACCCTGAGCGAAAGCCCTTAATAGATTTAGTGTAGATGCACTGTGATGATATGCCTTCATCAATCTATTTGGATCGGGGATCCTCGCTTCTTCTGTAAATTCAAAGTTGTTAATGATATCGCCACGATAAGATGGTAATGAAACACCATTAATCGTCTCATAGTCAGATGATCTTGGCTTGGCATATTGGCCTGCCATTCTTGCGATTTTAACAACTGGGCATTTTCCGCCGTAAGTTAGAACAACAGCCATTTGAAGCAGTGTTTTAAAGGTATCTCTTATGTTTGTAGCACTGAAATCTGCGAAGGATTCAGCACAGTCCCCGCCTTGCAATAAAAAGGCTTTTCCATTACAAACATCAGCTAGGCTTTTATACAGACTTCTTGTTTCTTCTGCAAACACGAGTGGAGGTGCTGCATTTAGTTCTGACTCAACATTTGTTAATATTTTTTTATCTGGATATTCGGGCTGTTGGACTATCGGAAAGTCTCTCCAGCTATCTGGACTCCAAGGTTTCATTTCTCATTCCTCATTAGTTACCTCACAATGCACGTTATCGTATAGGACGGTATGCTTCAAGCACAAATTAGTGAAATTTCAAATTTAATTCTAACATCCAACAAACAAAGAACACATCATACATATAATCTAAGAAATCGTAGAAACATACTGCTTTAAATTAGAAAGTGACCAAGTGACAAAGTTTGTAATAAGGTGAAGCATTTAGAAAATATATGTGGAAAGGAATAGTTAACGAAACCAAACTTTGATTATGTTAAATTAGTTGGTGAATTCTTTTGTAAACCAAACTCTTACTTGTATTTAATAACTTTGCATGATTAGAATTAGATCTTTACAAATAGCAATCCAAATTGGAGAAAACGATAAATATGCTTTCCAGATAAACAGCAATACTGTTTTTTCTATACATCGAAAGTTTCCCTTATAGAAACAAGTGAAAATAATCTTTAAAAAAATTGTACTGAATTTTATTTGATACTTTTCCTACACTTCATTCTATTTTAAATTATAGTACTAATGAACTCCGTTAATTGTTTTAAAATTACAATGAACTATCCTACTCACTGAAAAAATATAACTACTACCCTAAGTTCTTTAAGAAAGATATCAATTAAATCAACCATACAAAGATATTTATCATTGTTTATCAGTCTGAGATTTTATGATGATGTGATCCCAAAAAACACGTAAACAATCAGCAATCGAATTTCATAATGTTGAACATAGTAAATAAATTTAAGTAGTCACGCGTAGTCAATGAATAGTTATCGATGGTGAAGCAGTTATGAAATTCGTAGTAATTCATTGCAACTATGACATCGACATATGATCGGATAACAATTCCCTCTTATGAAAAAAAATTAATTAGTAATGAAAGAAATGAAGCCACACTAAGAAAAATCATAATCCTAGGAATCCCAAAAAGTTCTACCAGTTTGGTTTAAAATTATGAAAGAACAAATTAGGTTGTTATTAGCCCCTAGGTTATAAGTAAGAATTCTAATTTCTAATAGACGACGTTCACTAGCCCATTAAAGAAAATAAGACTAAAGAAATGAACAGCTACGATTTGGATGAATATCAATAGAAGTAAAACTATTTTTTCTTCAAACCCAAGTTAAAAATCTAAATTTTAGTAACGCTACTACATATTTATTAATCAAGGTTAGAAACACCAAGTTTTAAAATATAATTAATTTGGTAAGAATAACTATTGAAAGCTCTCCTCAATAGATAAGAAATTTATTTATTCAAAAACTGAATTTAAAACTTAGCAATTACAATTTTCACCTTTTACGATGTTAAAATTAATACAAATTGTAACTTCTAAAACTTTAAAATTAAACATTCATCACAGCAGTTACCTTTATCTTTATTAAATTTATTATTGTTAGAATATTTAATAATAACGAGGAAAAAATTATTTTTCAGATTTACTTTATCTTTTATGTTGTACTTTTTTATCAAAATTGAACACGATAATTTGAAACTTCTTTGATAAATAATATTTCATTTACCAAATATATAAATTATTTTGTTTATACCTTAAAGATTAGGCGTAATCATAGTGAGTTGTGTATTTTGACTTCTTAATTTACCTTCAATTTGGCCTATCATGACTAGGATTCTATAGCTATTAATCCGATTGTTTGATATGCATTCATTGAGTTGATTTTTTAATTCAAACTCTATAGGACTTATAAATGCTGTACTTACAACGAAGCCCTAACATTACTAGCAATAGATATTACCTTGCAAAAAGAATGAAAATCTACAATAATAATAGGAACACATCATACATTTTGTGTGAAAATTATAAATAACAATCGAGTGTACTTTTAAATAATTATTTACAGGGAAAAATTAAATTTAAAAAAATCTCAAACTATAAAGTAAACGAATCTAAGAAGTTTTTACACTTATGTTTAGATAGCCTTCTAACTTTCAATTCTTATCAAAGAAACACATTACCTTTTAATAGAATTTAATTTAATACAAAAATCGAAAAACTTGATTTTTTCGAAGATAGCAAATTATTGTTATATATTATGCAACATACATAAATTGAAAATATGACTTCTAGAAAAAAGCATTGTCTATTAAAGCTTAAATATTTTAGCTGATACCTACAACAAAAAACTTAAACCACTAAACCACTAAACCACTAAACCACTAAACCACTAAACATTAGTTTAATATTTGAATTGTAGATATTACCCCTTTCAAAAAGCAATGGGCTAGTTGATGATTTGTTTCGTGTTATATATAATAAAAGGAACACATCATACTTAGTTGTTTTCAATTATATAAATCAGCACATTACTAAAAAACAAAAATAATATCCAACTCAATAGTAAGATGTGTTCTCTCGACAACATGAAGTTATAAATACCATTTCACATAGAAAAACGTGGTTAATTTGCTATAATATAAGGAACACATCTTACTTAAATAATTTATGACATCCAAGTTTGAATTACGAAGTCAATTTGACTTTCTATTAGACCAGATAAATCTTTTATGCGAAGAGCTTAAAGCACATGAAGTATTAAATAGTTATTACTATGAACTTCCAGCCATCAAAGTTGAAGACGAAATAAAAGCACCAGAAAGTATACAAGTTACTAAACTTTCTGGTGATGAAGCATTTAATAAATGCCTTAAAGGTTATTTAGATTTATTTGTCGGTGAAAAGAAAAGTGGCAAAGTATTAACTAGACACCCTGGATTAATATCGGTCAATGACTTTGAAGGAAAAATTAAAGCACGCATAAGAGAAGTTAACAAATCAAAAGAAGACTTTAAAAGCTTAATTTTAAAAATTAACAGCAATGATGCAAGGTTTGATGCAGTTCATAATGCTGTTCCTAATCTAATTACCTTAGCAGCATATCGAAAGATACATTGTGAAGATCAAATACCCTACTCTGTTAGATTCACATGGATGAAAAAGCATTCAACTACGACCCTTTCAAAAAAATTAGCACTTGAAATGTTAAGTAAATCTTCAGGATACTCAAATCCAAGAGTTATTGATCAACAGAGTTGGGCTCAAATAGTTGAATCTGAAAAAGTTAGAGTCTCAAGCCTCAGTGATGATTCAAAACTAAGAATAAAACGGCCAACAAGAGTAACACCTGAAGTAAATATCCGATTTTCTGCTAAAAATAGATACCATGTTAGTGGAGCATTGCCCTTTATCTTATTGAACCCACAAAAAGAAACAAAGATAGGCAGCTTAGCTGATTACTCAGCAAAAAACATTGATGTAAGAAAAAAAGACTATTCTTATCTAATAGAAAGAATTTATTTAGAAAATCAACCTAATGATTAAGAAGTAATCCCTTTAAAGGTCAATTTAACATAATTGACCTTTATCAATCACTTTTTAACGATTTCTTCCAAAATATCTTCATCAATAATTTCTGCAGTCTCAACTAACCTTTTTCCACCTTGAATTTCAATACGTTTATTGTGTTTATTAAGAGCTAATATTTCTTCACAGAATTGTGTAGAAGGATGCATTTCATATACGTAATCTATGATACGCCCAGTTTCTTCATCTTTTACATTAGAAATATTATATTCTGAAATAGCACCCTTTTCGATCAGGTCTTTCATAGTTGTAGTCATATCTCTACGAAGAGCTTTTAATTTATTATCGGTAATTTCATCTGTAGAATAGATTGAACCATACTTTTCCATGATAGATAAAAGTCTAAAATGATATGTCTTTCCTGGTGCGGCATAACGCCACAGATGATAAAGGCGTAACATCATCCATCTCGACAATCCACGTTTTAACTCTTGTGCACTATTAAAATAATAGCCTTTGTATTCAAGATTATCGATCATGTTATGCACAAATGCGTTTAAGCAAGCAACACATTTGATATTGCCGCCTTGACCTTTTTTACCACTAAAGTGAAGTGAAGATAAAAAGTTCATGTTTGATTCGTAAAATGAATCATCAACATCATTATTTTTTGTATCTGTAGCACGATATTTAAACGACAGTTTTGAACCTTGTAAAGCTTCTAATGATTCTTTTATTTGAGGGTAAGGCATTGATTGACCAACAGCTTTCAACTCTTGAGCCAATTCATTCATCGAAAAAATTACCGCATATTGAATACCGGACTTAAAATTGATTTTTACAATTTTTCCTTTCGAAGCAAGGCGAATAAGTGCTCTTTCAACCTTCTCTTCTCTATCTGATGGCCACACCAAAAACTCTGTTTCTTCACCATCTTTTTTACTGCTAACAACTGCTGGTGTAATCTTTATTTCACCATCGTATAAAATTCCATCAACTTTTTCAGATATTCTTCTGGTAATTATGGTCTTTTTTGGTGCTTCTTCCAAAGGCAGCTTTTTATAGCCAGAACGCACAAAACGACCCCATAGGTCATAGTGGTTAAACGTATTAGAATAAGCTCTCAAGCCATGATTTGTATTTTCAATTGAAATACGAACATCTTTGTTGTCTGTAAAAAGGGCCAAACTTTCGTTATCTATCGCACTTTCAACACCATGAATTTGACCTCGCAAAGAGTCTGGCAGATTGTCAACAGAGATGTTTACCTTGCGGCTCATGATTTTTACTTCCTGATTCTTTCGACAGCTAATAACAACACATTCAAGCACAAAAGTTAATATTTAAAGTTAGTAAAAAATTGATCTGAACCCAAGTTTTTTATTAGATCACTATTTTACCTACTAATGGTGTTCTTTAGATCATTTTTTTACTAACTAGGCTAGCTTTCTTTGGATTTTTAAACATTTTTACCACAAAATTCCTAATAAAGTGGCATTTGATTCTGTAGCTTGTGTATAAGAGTGATTCAATTTAGTAAAGATCTGATCTATTCATAGTATAGATCAGATCTATATCTAGTGATTTTCATATATTTTAAATCTTTTGTTGATAAGTCCACCTCTAAACTTAGTATAGATTTGATCTCAAGGTATCTTTTTGTGAATTAACCTGTGGATAAACTGTTGACATCAATAAATATATTTTAACCGTTAGTATTTTTCTGATCTGTCAGTATATAAAGATCTGATCTTTACTACGTATTTTAATGATCTAAAAAAATATATAAAGTGCTTATAATACAAAGTCTTAAGATGTATTCCACTCACTTTAACCTTATATACCTATATATTTAAACATACTTAAACTCCTTATTTATTCTTTATCAAATAATAAATTTACGTTTTTTTTGAATGTCTACTAATTTTGGTGTTTACCTTTCATTTGATGGACATTATAATATTAGACATAAATTTAAGGAATATACGTATGTCTATCAATAGCAATGCACTTTCCACTTATAAATTGTTAAAAGCAACTGCTGAAGTTGCTGAACAATCCTTAGAAGGTCGAATTCAACATTACAGAGCTCATTTGAAATCTGAAGATAAAGAGCTTCGTACATATACACAAAAAGCAGCTGCAGATTTATTGAATGTAAATAATAGAACCCTTAAACGTCGACATGATCAAGGTGACTTCGATCATTTATCAATTCAAAAAGGTGCGAATGGGCATTACGCTTACACACTGAGCAATATTTTTGCTATGGCTGAAATACTTGGGATCAAAGCTGATCACAGAGATCCTTGTGATAAATTGCAAGTTATCGTAATTAATAGCTTAAAAGGTGGATGTGGTAAGACTACTTCTCTTGTAAACTTAGCAGCAGCTTTAGCTACAACAAATATTAAGAGATATAGAATCGGCATTATTGATCTTGATCCTCAAGGATCATCTTCAAGCTTTTTTCCATCAAATGAGCACGATCCGATCACTGTGGGTGATCTAATGAGAGATTGTATTGAATTAGATGAAGGTGAAACTTGGAGTCAATTAGTAGCAAATTCTTTTCAGAAAACACATATTCCTAATATCAGAATTTTACCTTCTGGCATGGATGATTTTTATTTTGAGCATGAAACTGCTACTGAATTAAAAGAATCTAGTAGTTATGAAGGAACAAGACATTATCATAAACTCAAAGAACGCGTTATACAGCCTGTTGAAGACGAGTTTGACATTATTCTTATAGACACAGCACCTTCTCTTAATTTCATGTTCTACAATGCTCTGATGGCTTCTACTGCGATGCTGATACCTGTCCACCCAGAGGCAGTTGATTTTGATGCAAATAACAAATATCTAAAGCGCTTAGGAGAAATTTACCATACAGTCGCTGCGCTAGGGCATGAAGGTTGGGATTTCATGCAATTTCTTGTCACTAATTACGTAAAAGGTAACCACTCTCAGAGAGATATTGTTAAAGATGTAAGAACGGCTTTTGGTAGACAAGTAATGAGTTATCCAATCAACCATAGTTCTGCAATTACGGCAAGCTCTTCCTCTTTTAACACCATTTTCGATCAGAAAACTTCAGATTCATTGGCAAGTAGAGAGTCTTTACTTCGTGCACAAGAGAACATAAAGGATGTTGTTGACGAATTAGAAATGCTTATACGCTCAAATTGGTCATCTACACAATCAAGCTTAGATTAGAATAACAGGTTTAAATAATGGCTAGAAAACGTAAAAACGATACTCGATTAGATCCTTTTGCAACACCTGTTGAAAAAAGTAGTTTGGATGATTTGCTTGGTAAAGCAAACGTAGGTGATGTGATCACTATGCCATCTCCAAGTGATCCGAATAGAATGATTAGTTTAAAATGTGAAGTGATCTCTCATTCGCAAATTGCCGAAAGAACAGTTGTTTTTGGTCAGAATCGTCGAGAGCAATCATTATTGAATGAAAGCTCGGTCGCTGATATCTTGCCAGCAATTAAAGCTGATGGTAAAAACATGCACCCTGCACTATGTTGGGCTAAAGGCAAAGAGTTACATGTACTATCTGGATCTAGGCGACGCAAAGCGTGTTTACTTGCTGGTGCAGATTATGTGGTATTGACGTCGCAAGACTTCACCAACAAAGACGCGCAAGCGCTTGCTGTTTCATCGGATCAATATATCGCGCCGAGTCTATGGGAGTTAGGCAAAGCTTACGATCAGACTCGTCAATACTTGATAGATTCTGGTAAAAAAGGTTCTTATCGAGAGATAGCTGCAATTGAAGGTGTTTCTCACACAGCTGTTGCTGATGCTGTAAAAGCATTTCAATACATAGATAAAGAAGTTGTTTTATTGTACCCAACACCAAATCACCTTGGACGTGAGGTTGCAAAAAAACTGATTAATGCTAGAAAAGACAAACCTGAACAATTTGTTAATAGATTAAACAGAATATCGAATCAGCCATTACTTACAGAAGAAATGAGTGATGAAAAACGTGCTATTGAGATAACTAAGTACTTAACAACGTTAGATGAAGCTACGACAAGTCGTTCAGAATCATTGCTTGAAAATGAATATATTAAAGTTCAAAGAAGTTTAAATTCAGGCGCAGTAACAGTTAAAATAGATGATAAAGTTCTGACGGATAAGCGATTAGAACAACTTCAAAAACTGTTAAATAGTTTTAATTAGCATGTTGCGGCCTAGATCTTCTAGGCCTTTTTTATACTTTTTGTCATCCAACCAGTCAATTTTTCGTAATTTAGTCCCAATTGCCCCTTTAGCTCAAAACAGTAATTTCATATACTGGTTCTTTACGTTTTATTACTTGTTAGAAAATGTCCTCGCAGTTATCTAAAGAGCAACTATTAGCTTTATTTGAAGAAATTAAACAGGAACAGTCTTCTCAGTTTCCTTTATCTGATCGCTTTTTGAAGCAGTATTTTAATTCTGCAATGTTAGCGAAGGCTAAAGAGTATCTAAACGACGAACAAATATCTTTTTTAGAACACAGTGAAGACTTCTCACGTATAGATGCACAAGTTTTAGGCAATTTCGGTAATACCTTTACACAGCATATCAAAATTGAGCTTATTAAGGGGGCGCCTTCTGTAGAGGCTCAGTGCTCGTGTTCTAATAATCCGAAATGTCGACATATCGCAGCTGTACTGTTAAAGCTTAAGGTTGATCATTCTGGTGGTTTTGGCGAGTCTTTTCTGGTTAATGATTGGTTTAATGAATTGTCTTCTCTTCAGCAATCAACTGATTTGAATGCATCGAATGTCTTGCTTTTTGTGTTGGAACATAGAGGCAACGAAGTATTATTAAACCCAAAAATGTCCCCTCACAAACCAGATGGCCTTTATCCTCTTGGACGTGTGTTGACTGAGAAACAGCTCAACGCGCATGTTCCACCCAAAGATATTTTAGAAAGTGATTATCGCTTATTTAGCTGGGTTCGGTCACAAAATACCCCCGGTCATTTTGAGCTTTCAGGTAAGTGGGGTTTTGCTGCGCTGCAGCAATTGGCTTCCACGAAGCGATGTTTTTTTGGTAATAGTCGTAAGCCTCTACAATTTGGTCATATGCAACATTTGGACTTTTCATGGCAGATTGAAAATGACAATTTTAAATTAGTCAGTCAGTTGTCAGATGTAGAGCAATGGTTACTCATTAAGTCAGACCCTCCTGTCTATCTAGATACTGAAAATATGTTACTGGGGCGGATTGAATCAGAGCTAAGTGCACAAGAAATTGCGCATTTACATACTATGCCGTGTATTCAAAAAGATAAAATTGAAGCTGTGATTAAACGGTTTCAAGATATCTTTGCGGATAATGTCATTCCGCCACCACAAGGCTATGAAAAGTTAATAGATAAGGACAAGTTAGTTGCAAAGTTATCTGTTACAGATGGCGAGTATACGCACTTGCAGTTAGATTTATTTAACTCTGTTCAGAAGTATTCTACAGAAAAGCAGTTGAATCGCTGTGAAAAAATGCTTTTAGGCCTCGGTTTCGAAGCACAAGGTGGTGGATTTAAGTTGCCTGTCGAAGATGAGGTTTCTCATCATTGGTATAACTGTGAAGTTCGCCCTTATTTGCAAAGAAAGATGTGGCAAGTAGAAGAAATTCATCAAACCAAAAAGGTGCTAGTACCTAAGGTTACTCTTCAGCTCAAACGTGATAAGAAACACCATGTCATTGGCAAAGTTATGTTTGATCATAGGCAAATTCTTCTCGACTGGGACAAAGCGCCTTGTCATGAGGTCAACTCAATTGCAAATGTTTTTCAGTATGTTCAGATTGCACAACAATACTATGCAGTCTCTAAAGACGTATACGAAGAGTTACTGCTTTTAAAATCGCGTTTTAGCTATTATTTATCTAGCTCCCAATTCAAATTCCCTTTGTCTTATGCGAAGCGTCTATTTGAGTTAGATGCAGTTGAGTGTGTGTCAGATGATGGTCGTCTCTTAGACTATCTTGCCGAGCTAAATAAACCTATCAACGCCAATGAGTCATTATTAGGTGACAGTCAGGAAAGGTTCACATTAAGAGATTACCAGCTACAAGGTGTAAGTTGGCTGAAGTTTCTTAACCGCCATCAGTTGGGGGGGATTTTGGCTGATGATATGGGGCTAGGTAAAACTTTACAAGTTATTGCGTATTTTATCTCGCAACACAATACATTGGTGACAAAGCCTTCTTTGATTGTTTGCCCGACTTCCCTTGTTGGCAATTGGCAAAACGAATTTAAAAAATTTGCACCTCATTTGCCAGTTTTAACGGTACATGGCAGCAATCGAGACAAGCAATTGAATCAAGTTGCGCAAGCCCGATTCATTATTACAACTTATCCTTTATTAAAACGAGACTTGGCACATTATTCAGAGTTACAGTTTGATTCGATTGTACTCGATGAAGCACAATACATTAAGAATGAGACTGCTCAAATCTCAAAATGTGTCAAGCAGTTATCGGCGGAATTCAAGCTCTGTATGAGTGGTACACCGGTTGAAAATAACTTAATGGAGCTAAAATCGTTACTTGATTTTGTTATGCCGGATGTTCTTGGGACCAAGCAGCAGTTTAAACAAAATTTTCAATTACCCATTGAAAAAGAGCGCGATAGTAAACGTGCTAAGGAGCTTCAATCTCTAATTGCACCATTCATTTTACGTCGAACGAAATCAGAGGTTGTACGTGAACTACCCGCAAAAACAGAGTTAATTAAAAAGCTTGAGTTTATGCCTGAACAAGCTTCTTTATATCAGCATGTACAAAGCCAGATAGAAAGTAGTTTAATTGATTTATTTAAAGAGCAAGGCGTTGAAAGCAGTAAGCTAGCGTTCTTAGATGCGCTGCTTAAGCTGAGACAAATTTGTTGTCATCCAGAGCTTGTTGATAAAGCAGGTGCACATCAACAGAGTGCCAAATTTAATTGGTTAAAAGAGCATTTACCTATCTTGTTAAAAGAAGGACGTAAGATCATTATCTTTAGCCAGTTTACAACTGTGCTCGATATGATCTCTTCACTTTGCAATGAGATCGAAGTGCCTTTTACTATGCTAACCGGACAAACTAGACAAAGAGATAAGGCTATTGCTCGCTTTACAGAAGGTGAAGTGGATGTCTTTTTAATTTCACTCAAAGCAGGTGGGACAGGTTTAAATCTAACGCAAGCTGATACAGTGATACACTTTGACCCATGGTGGAATCCTGCAGTTGAGAATCAAGCAACTGACAGAGCCTATCGTATCGGTCAAGATAAGCCTGTATTTGTATACAAGTTAATTGTAGCTAACTCGATTGAACAGAAAGTCTATCAAATGCAAAAAGATAAGCAGGCGCTAGTTGATGCCTTATTTGCTGATACGGGGGTTAATTTAAATGAGTTTAATGAAGCTCAAATGCTTGAGTTGATAAAAAATTAAAATTTTTTTGAACTAATTTATAAAAGGTATGTCTATTTATATGCGCATTGTGAGACTACATTCAGCAATGAGCACATGTTGATTTCCCCCTTATTAATTACATAACGTATTTGTAATAACCAGCTCAACTGAGCTGGTTTTTCTTTTTTATTCCGCTTTGTAATGAAACACATTTCGTGTAATGCAGTGTAATGGCATTTGCCTTCATTTCTTGCTGTGTTCCACATTTGATCCACATTCTTTCACTTTAATACACATATAGGAAAACGAAAACCAAATGAATTGGACTAAAGGTGGGTTACTATGTTGTGCTATGAAAATACGATTTCGCAGTTAAACTTTATTGAACCACAATCGCTGTGCGACTATGATCTTATTAATGAAGTTGCAAGCTCTGAAGATTTAACGAGCATTTTAACGACGTTACTTTTTGATGATACGCTTTCGTCAAATCTTAAAGAGCAGGTCAAAAAGCAACTGCGAGTATTAAAAGCCAATAAGAGAAACTAATGGAAGACAAAAACCACATTTTGATCGTTGAAGATGACTTTGATATTGCTGAACAAGTTATGCTGTTTTTTAAGGCCTCAGGCTTTGAAATAACACACATTGCCGACGGTGCAGAAGTGGTTAGTTGGGTGCGAGATAATAGCCCTGATGCCATCTTAATGGATATAATGTTGCCCAACCAAGATGGGGTTGAGTGCATGAAGCAAATCCGAGAGTTTTCCATGGTGCCAATCGTGATGTTAACAGCGAAAGTTTCCGAATCGGATAGACTTAAAGGGCTCGAATTTGGTGCTGATGATTACGTTTGTAAGCCTTTTAGTGCGGCTGAACTGGTCATGCGTATCAAAGCGATATTGCGCCGTTGCAGCGCTCCGCAGACTTCAGAAGCACCAGACATTGAGGTGAATGAGTCACAATTACTGGTTTCATTAAAAGGGCAGTCCTTAAGCTTAACTAAAGTTGAGTTTGATGTTTTCGCGATGCTTTATAATGCGCCGAATCGTGTGTTTTCACGTCAGCAAATTCTTGATCATATACAACCAGATAATTTTGATATCTCTGATCGAGTTATCGATAGCCATATTAAAAATATACGTAAAAAGATTAAAAACATCGAAATATCACCAAAAATTGTTGAATCAGTTTATGGTGCTGGTTATCGATTCAATGAGCAGCATATTAACAGTTAATTTTCCTTTCCTACGGGTGCTAAAATCTGTTGGCACCTAATTTTATTTTATATACTTCTTGGTTATCAGTGCTTAAAACCCGACTCTAAGGTATGATTTAACAAGAATTAATTGTTAGAGTCACACTATGCTTTTAAGTGGTTTTTCTGCCCTGAGTTGGCAAACCATATTGGTACTTTTTGGCTTAGGTACCACGATATCCAGTATTGGCTTTTTTATTATTATCCACCTGTCGAAACAAAAGTCACGGACACTGCATGACATGTCTCAGGCAAAAATCGATGCTCTTCAGCATGCCCATGATGAACTTAAAGACAACCTAAATGCGGCGCAGCAACTTCAGCTAAAAACCCATGGAGAGGCTCAGCAATATCAGGCAAGGCTTGCTGAGAAACATGCTCAAGTTAAAGAGTATTATGGTTTATGGCAGCAAGCTCAAAATAAAGCACAACAATCTCAAGAGGAAGCGCACCAACTGGCACTCCAGCTGACAGATATGGAAGCCAAACTTAGCGAAAAGCAATTGGCATTTGATGCGCAAATTGCACAGTTAGAGCAGGCTAAAAACACGCTTAAACAAGAGTTTGAGAACGTAGCAAGTAGGTTATTTGAAGAGAAGAGTCAGCAATTTGCCCGTCACAGTCAGGAAAAAATTCAAACAATCTTGAGCCCTGTTCAGGGGGAAATTAAAGGTTTCCGAGATAAAATGGAAGCGATCCACAGTGAAGAGTTAAAACAAAGAGCGGCCTTAAAAACTGAGCTGCTTCACCTACAAGCTAACAACCAAGCTATGACGGATCAAGCGAGCAAATTGACGACTGCATTACAAGGCCAAACTAAAACCCAAGGTAACTGGGGTGAGTTAATGCTGGAAAATGTGTTGGATAGTGCAGGGTTAAGACCTGGGTATGATTATAAGCGTGAAGTCAGTTTCACCACATCAGACGGAAAGTACCGCCCAGATGTGATTGTTTATCTACCTCAAAGTCGCCATTTGGTTGTGGATGCGAAAACATCTTTGAATGCGTACACAAGATATGTCAATGCACAGGATGAGGTATCGGCACAGCAAGCAATAAAAGATCATGTAAATGCGGTGAAAGCTAGGGTGAAGGAGCTGGGCGATAAGTCTTACGAACGTTTGCCTGGACTCAACTCGCCAGAAGTTGTGATCATGTTTATCCCTGTTGAATCTGCTTTTGTAGAAGCAATTAAATACGAGCCTGATATTTATCAGTATGCCCTAGAAAATAAAGTGCTGGTAGCTACTCCCACTACTCTGCTAACGAGCTTGAATATCGTTAAACAGCTTTGGCGCTTCGAAGAACAAAGCAAACACAGCAAAGAACTGGCACTCAGAGCGGAAAAATTTTATAACAAGCTTAATAGTTTTTTACATAGCCTTGAAGGTGTTGGCAAGCAGCTTGATAAAGCACAAGAGACCTACGATAAAGCGGTTGGACAACTGTATACTGGAAAAGGGAATTTAATTAAGCAAGCTTCAGAGTTTAAAGAGTTAGGTGTTTCGGTCACCAAAGAACTGCCAGAGGAAATGCTTGAAAAGGCAAAGCTAGAATTAAAGTGATAGGCACAAAAAAAGGGCTTTCGCCCTTTTTATTTATTGCTTAATTTACCTAGTACACAGTGCATAATCGCCATTTCTTGGCTTATCAGAGTAAAGATAGATAAAGAGTGAGTTATTTTTCACGTCATTCCAAACAGTACTCTTTGGGTGTGGGCAAAGAGATTGCTTTATATAGTTTTTGATTTCACTGCTGGTCATAGCTAATGGCGTTGGGATTTGAACAAAAACATTCAATTCACCGTCGTTGAAATTGATTCGACTTAGTTTCCAGCTTCCCATCATATATTGCTGAGAAAAATAACGGTCAATACGAGTTTGAGCATCGTGACTTATTTCAGCATGTACAACAGAATGTGATTTATTGTCTACCCAGTAGTTCCATGCTGAAGCTAAAATGATAAATCCAGCTAGTAGCAAAGACCAAAAAGGTAGTGCATTTTTTTTAGGTCGTACTTTATTCCTATGCCTTTTTCTCTCGGCAATTTTGACCCAATCATTGTGTTTCATTGTACGCTGTGTCATAAGTAAATTCCTCCCGTTCATGTTGCTTATTAAAACAGGGCAATGTGGATAAAAAATGGATCAAAATGGAAGTTATAGTGCTCGGATCAGTTAGGCTGACAAATTTATAAAAGTAGCACTTTAGAATTAATCTCTTCTTTTACTAACAAGATCAAAAAAGCCACTATTTTGCATAAGTGGCTTTTTTGATCTTGTTTTATTTAAGTGGTAAAACGATTGAAATATCCAATCCGCCAAGATTACTGCGCTGTATATCAATGGTTCCCGACATGAGCTCTACTAAGCTTTTACAAATAGAAAGACCTAAACCAGACCCTCCGGTTGCCCTGCTTCGTGAACTTTCAACACGATATAGTCGTTCAAATAGTTTGGGGATCTCATCATCTGTAACAGTTGGTGACGAGTCTTCAATTTGTATGTTGAGATGATGCTTATCTTGGTACATTTTGAATACCACTTTTCCTGGACTGTCTGTGTATAAACACGTGTTTTTACACAAGTTATCGACAACTCTATCTAATTTGGGTTTATCGATATTGATAGTCGAACCTTCAGGGATGCTGATTTCACTACTAAAAGTTAGGGCATGGTTTTCAGCCATGCGTTTAATGTCATAACTATAATTTTGCGATAAAGTTTGAACGCATTGGATTTGCTGATTCAAAGCAATTGCATTGTTCTCCGCTTGAGAAAGTTGATATACATCGGTTATCAAAGAGTTTAGCTGAGATATTTTTTCGTTGATTTTGCCATAAGCCTTATTGTTGTCTTCAAACAGGCCATGTTCGAGTGCTTCGATGTGTAGCTTTAAGACACTCAATGGTGTTCTCAGTTCATGAGAGATATCAGCAAGCATTTTTTCTTTTTGTTTTAAGTTTTGTTGGTAAAGCTTTGCGGCTAGGTTTGCTGTTCGGTGTTTAATAAAATAGATATAAGTCAGGAGCAAGCATATAAACAATGCAGCAAGACCTGCAATGAGCCATGACTTTTGCATGAGTTTGGTATGTTTTAGCTCACTTTGCGCAAGGGCTTTTTCTTTTTCAGAAACTTCGAGCTGCTGTCGCTGTACTAAGCTACCAATACTATTACGGTAGGTTTCAGCTTTTTGATTATTAAACTTTTCACTCATTGCTTTGTGCGCTTTAAGAGCTTGGAAAATATGTTTGTACGCTAATTCTAAGTCATCGTTTTGATCAGCGAGATCTGCAGCGACTTCATGAAAGTGAATCGCTAAAGGTGTGTGATGTTCCACATTCACTAGCTTTTCTAACTCCTGAATATAGCCTTGGGCAACATGGGGCTGCTTTAAGTGCAAATAAGCTTGGGATACGCTCGTATAAGCATAAATTAGTTGGATTTGGCTCTGTGCTTTTTTAGCAAAGTCTAAACTTAAATGTGCATTGATAAGTGCAGCATCTCCCTGACCTATTTTCATATAGCTACTGGCAAGCATATGATAAGCTCGAGATAAGTTTTCATTCGCATTGGTTTGTTTTAAGTACTTTAATGCTTCATATATATTGTCAATTGCCACTTGATGGTTGTTGGTTTTGTAAGACACTTGAGATAAACGCAGTGCGCTGTCGGCAATAGCGACCACATTGCCATCTTTTTTATCTTCACCTAACGCCCATCGGAAGAATATTTCTGCTTGTTCATAATCATCGAGCCTGACAGAAATATCTCCTAAGTTATAATAATTACTTGCTTTGATGCCGTGGTCTTGGCTGTCTTTTAAGAAGCTTTGTGCTTTTAGTTGAAACTGCATCGCTTGTGCGAGCTGATTCTTATGATCATATAGGGTGCCTAAATTACTGTAAGCTAACCCTATTAAGGTTTTGTCCTCTAGTTCCTGTGCAGCTTCTAAAGCTTTATAGTAATGCTCTTCCGCTTCTTCAAGTCGAGACATGCGACGGTAGTTAATGCCTTTTTCATTATTAATCGTGCGTATTAACTGAGTATCTAAATAATGATTCTGCTCAATGTGGTTAAGGGTCGATATGGCTTTTTCAAACAGCCCTTGTTTTCGATATATTTCGGCTTGAATTAATAACACTTCCAATGCCTTGTCTTGAGATAAATTTTCTAATCGCCAAGGTTCGATCAAATCCAAAGCGATTTGATATTTCCCTTGCTTCTCAAGTTGCTTTAATTCATCAATATCTATACTTGCTGAGGCTGTATTGGTAGATAATATGCAGGTTAAAAGCAAAGGCACGAATATTTTTTTCATATTTTTTCAAGTTAAATCAAGACGGTTGCATCCTATGCAACAAATGTGTGACAAATATGGATCATGTAAAGGGGGTTTACAGGGAACGAGTAAGTAAAATTGTGCTCTAAGTTTTAATACGTTAGTAAAATTATGATTTAGCAAAGAAAACAGTTAGTAAAAAGTAGATCTCAAAGGGTAGGCAGAGTTGGTAAAAATTTGCTTTATAATAACAGTGGCAAGGTTATTGTTGTTATTCACTGAGTTATTGAGCGCTTTAATGGCATATTTTTGGTTAAAAATTGACATGTTACTCAAATTTTTTCGTTAAATCGGTATTGCGTATGCTCGCTAGTATATTTCTGATCTGTATTTGGGCTAGTAAGTAAAAGTGTGATCTTAAATGCTGCCGTTTGATTTAATAAAGATGAGATGTAGAAAAGGGCCCAGCAGGCCCAAGTTGGGATTAGACTATCTAAAATTGATTCATCGTATTGGCTTCACCACCCGCTTTTAGCGCATTGTCTCCGCTAAAGTACTCTTTGTGCGTATCACCAATATTAGAACCCGCCAAGTCTTGGTGTTTGACTGAAGCTTGCTCTCGGCGTATCTCCTGTCTTTGGACATCTCTGACATACGCGAGCATACCTAAGTCACCAAAATACCCCTCAGCGAGAATATCAGTGCTAAGTGCTACAGTATGGTAGGTTGGTAAAGTAATTAGATGGTGGAATATACCAGCATGAGTCGCGCCATCTAGCTGGAAGCTTTTTACTTTTTCATCGGCTATTTTTGCCAGCTCAGTTGAATCTAGCTCTGGTGCCATGAGTGCTTTCGGGTCAAGTGATGGGTCTGGATAAGATGATAGATCTTTGCCTTGTGCCTTGAGTGCCTCGTAAGCTTGTTCACGGAATTTCAAAGTCCAATTAAACGACGGAGAGTTGTTATACACTAACTTGGCATTAGGTACTTGCTCTCTAATACGATTCACGAGCTCAGCAATTTGCTCAACGTTGGGCTTTTCAGTTTCAATCCAAAGTAGATCAGCGCCCGCTTGCAAACTAGTGACACAATCAAGTACAACTCTGTCTTTTTCAGTGCCTTCTTTAAACTGGTATAGGCCATTGTCTAGACGCACTGGTTTTTGTAGTTGTCCATTTAATTTTATTGCCATATCCCCATCTTGTAATTGGTCTACGTCATGAATGACTTGTGTATCCAAAAATGCAGTATATTGACTCGCGATGTCACCCGCTTCTTTAGAAACAGGGATTTTTTGCGTTAAGCTTGCACCCAGTGAATCTGTTCTGGCGACAATAATGCCATCTTCAACGCCGAGCTCTAAAAATGCATATCGCACAGCATTGATTTTTGACAAAAAGTCTTCGTGTGGCACGGTCACTTTACCAGCCTGGTGGCCACATTGTTTAGCATCTGAGACTTGGTTTTCAATTTGGATTGCACAAGCGCCCGCTTCTATCATCTGTTTCGCTAATAAGTAGGTTGCTTCTTCGTTACCAAACCCTGCATCGATGTCAGCTATGATTGGCACAATATGCGTTTCAAAGTTATCTATTTGAGACTGTAATTGACTCGTATCTTGACCTTTAGCTTTTGCGTCATCGAGCGCCTTGTACAAATGGTCGAGTTCTCTTGCATCAGCTTGCTTTAAAAATGTATAAATCTCTTCAATTAATTTAGGCACCGCGGTTTTTTCGTGCATGCTTTGGTCAGGTAACGGGCCAAATTCAGAGCGCAGCGCAGCGACCATCCAGCCACTGAGATAGACATAAGCACCCTTTGTTGTTTTTTGGTGCCTTTTAATTGCCATCATCATTTGTTGTGCGGTAAAGCCATGCCAGCAGCCAAGAGATTGCGTATATTGTGTTGGATCAGCGTCATAGCAGGCCATATCTTCACGCATTATTTTGGCGGTGTAATTGGCAATATCTAACCCTGTTTTGAAGCGGTTTTGTAAGTGCATTCTGCTGGCATATTCAGGGTTAATAGACTGCCAGTTATTATCTTTGGTAGTACATAAGGTAGTAAAGCGGTCAATTTGAGACTGATAATTGCTCATGATAAATATCCTTCGAACGAGTTGTACACTAAATTAAATTGGTTGTGCCAAAGCGTTTGTGTGAGAGTTGCTGCGGCTTAATTAAACACTAGAACGGCTTTTAAAATTTTTTAAATTTATAGTTGTTATTGTCAGTATATTTATTATGAATGGCTGAAGGGGTTTGTTTTTGGACAAATTGCTTTATTTTTGAATAACCCGTTCAAAAAAATTGCACTAGGAACACAGCTATGAATGCAACCGTGACACAGGCTGGGATGACCATTGATGCTGACTTTTATGACTTTGTGGATCAGGAATTACTTGATGGTTTATCAATAAGCTCTGATTCTTTTTGGCAAGGTTTAGCAAGTATTGTGACCAAGCTCTCACCAAAAAACCATGCTTTGCTCGAGAAGCGCGATGAATTGCAAGCTCAAATTGACAGTTATCATGTCCAAAACCCCAATTGGAATGCTGAAAAATATCGGACATTTTTAGAATCTATCGGTTACCTGTTACCAGAACCCCAAGACTTTGAAATAACGACTGAAGTGTCGGAGCCGGAAATTGCTCATGTTGCAGCACCGCAGCTAGTTGTGCCTGTGAATAACGCGCGTTTTGCGCTCAATGCTGCAAACGCTCGGTGGGGGTCTTTGTATGATGCGCTCTATGGTACTGATTTAATTAGTGAAGAGGATGGAGCTGAGAAAGGTAGCAAATACAATCCCGTACGCGGTTTTAAGGTGATGGCCTATGGCAGACAATTATTAGATAAAATACTACCTTTAAGTACCGGATCTCACATTGAAAGTACGCACTACGGTATAGTCAATGGTGTGTTGATAGTGACTTTGAATGATAGTCGTCAAGTACAGCTTGCAAGCTCGACTCAGTTATTGGGCTATCAGGGACCGCAGCACAATCCTAGGGTGATCTTATTTAAGCACCATGGGCTGCATTTTGAGATCTGTATTGATCATGATGATCCGATCGGAAAAGTGGACAAAGCTGGGATCAAAGATATCATTTTAGAATCGGCGCTGACCACAATTATGGACTGCGAAGACTCTGTGACTGCAGTGGATGCTGAAGATAAAGTTTTGGTTTATCGAAACTGGCTTGGCCTGAATAAAGGCTCTCTTAAAGAGCAATTTCTTAAAGGTGATCAGCAAGTAACGCGATGTTTAAATGGCGATAGAGAGTACATTTCATTGACTGGTGAACCTATCATTTTGAGTGGACGGGCGATGATGTTTGTTCGAAATGTTGGGCATTTAATGACAACGCCTGCCGTTTTTGATGCGGATGGCAATGAAGTGTATGAAGGTATTTTGGATGCAGTTGTAACCTCGACCGCAGCGCTTCATGATTTACAGGGAAATAGTCCGTATAAAAACAGTAAAACAGCCAGCATTAATATAGTAAAACCTAAAATGCATGGACCGGAGGAAGTTGCTTTTACTGCTGAATTATTTGACCAAGTAGAGAATATGCTTGGTTTGCCTAAAAATACCATAAAAATGGGGATCATGGATGAGGAGCGTCGTACGTCGGTGAATTTAAAAGCGTGTATTGAGGCTGCTAAGGCACGTGTTGTATTTATCAATACCGGGTTTTTAGATAGAACAGGTGATGAAATTCATACTTCAATGCTTGCAGGTCCCGTGAAGCCTAAGGAAGACATCAAAACCCAACCTTGGATCTCTGCATATGAGCGACAGAATGTCGAAGTCGGATTAGCAAGCGGATTTAAAGGCCGCGCTCAAATTGGTAAAGGTATGTGGCCTAAGCCTGACGAAATGGCAAACATGATGAATGCAAAAGGGGCGCAGTTGGAAGCTGGTGCAAATACTGCTTGGGTACCCTCACCGACCGCTGCAACACTTCATTCGATCCATTACCATGAAATCGATGTTCAGGCATTGCAAAATACCTTGCTCGATCATCAAAGTCATTGTTTAGATGCGCTACTCATGCCTCCTTTACTGCAAGATGATATGCCTCTTTCCCCCTCTGAGATACAAGCAGAGTTGGACAATAATATTCAAGGTATATTGGGGTATGTGGTGCGCTGGATTGATCAAGGAATAGGGTGTTCAAAAGTACCAGATATATTTCATGTTGGATTAATGGAAGATAGAGCGACATTGAGGATTTCGAGTCAGCATATTGCCAATTGGTTGGAACACCAAATATGTACTCAAGAACAGGTGCTGGCGACATTTGTGAAAATGGCGAGTGTGGTCGATAGCCAAAATAGTTATGATCCCAATTACGTCCCCATGTGTACAGATGGCCATCCAAATTCTAATAGTCTCGCATATCAAGCTGCCATTTCGCTTGTACTTGAAGGAAAGCAACAACCTAACGGCTATACGGAACCTTTATTACATTATTATCGTAGGTTGAAAAAACAGACTCATTAACTTTTATACTATGAGGGCTCTGAGCTAGTTGAGGCAGAGCGCTCTTGTAAACCCCCTTTCCAATTCCCTATTTTATTTTTGTGACTCGTTTTTAGATACAAATTGATACAGTTTGTTATAATCTCATACGCTATTTTTTTCATTAATTCAATACATTAGTTAGCTAATAATAAAGATAAGAAACTGCTATGTACTTTAAAAGAAAGTGGGTGCCTATATGTTTGGCTGCTTCAATTTTTCATTTTCCAGCCGCTTACGCAGAAGAAAAAGCCAGCTTTTGGGAAGGGTTTTCAAATAAGCGCGAAGCAGGCGGATTTCTGTCATTAGGTTTAGGGGTCTCTTATGGCGGAGGATTACTTACAAATATTGCTACTCGGCCAATTTTAAATATCAACGGTAATTATTACTTCGAAAATGGACTTTTTGTTGAAGTGCCTGGTAGTGATAGTAAATTTGAACCGCAATGGGCGATGGGCTACAACCTTTATAATTCTAGCGAGTGGGAGTTTGATGTCATTTTCTCGGCTGCGCATGCACACATTTCTTACTATGGATATGTATCCAACGCCTATGATGAGCGAGATTTGACTGGGTATGTTGGGCTTCGTGTCACTGGTGCCATAGGCAGCTATCAAATTCAAACCATCCTTGCGCCCAAAGCGGATAATAGTGAATATGACGGAGGGGCTTACGCCTCTTTTTGGATTGCGAAATCATGGCAACACAAAAATTGGCACTTTTATAGCTCTATCGGCTTTCAATATCGTAACAGCGCTATGCTTAATTATTACTATGGTGTGCCTTACAAATCAGCAAGAGTAGATCCTTATCAAGCCTCTGGTGGGGTGAATACTAAATTGAAGTTGGGTTTTACGACGCCAGTTGGCAAGCGCTGGGTGGTTGATGGCGCTATTGGATTGACTGATTACGCTACCAGTATTGACGATAGTCCGTATTCGTTAGATGCGCTTAATACCATCTCCAATCGTAGCAGGCTTGGTCGCCATATAAGTGTCACTATGAGCTACGTGTTTTAGGAGGCGAAATGAAAAAATATATTGCTGTTTTTTTCTTTACGCCAGTCCTAGCATTTGCAGCCTCTAACGAGCCACAGTTTATCATTAAGCCTGAGCAATGTGTTGCATTGGAGCAGGGACAAGAATGCTATGTTGATGTTTCTGTGAGCTGGCAAACGAACAGTGTTGGTAACTATTGCTTATTTGCCAACGAGCAGCAGTTGCATTGCTGGCAAAATGTTGCACATGGAAAATGGCAAAGCGAACTTATGATGACGGATAATTTAGCAGTCAGCCTAAAAAACGGCAGTGAAAAAATTATCTTCACCAAAACAATAGAATACGCTTGGATTTATAAAAAAAGAAAAAGCAAAGCGGTACGATGGAGAATGTTTTAAGGATGTGTAGATGAGTCAGTGCAAGGTTGCTTTAGTAGAAGATGATATCGAGTTAGCCCAGTGGATAGCGGATTATCTCAGAGCAAAACAGTACCATGTTGATGTTTATCACGATGGGTTAGTTGGCTTTGAAGCGATTCAAAAGACCAAGCCAGATCTCATTATTTTAGATGGCATGCTACCCAGCATGGACGGCTTAGATGTGTGCAAAGCCTTACGGCAATCAATGCAAAAGCCTATTTTAATGTTGACGGCCAGAGATGAAGAAATTGACGAAATCTTAGGGTTAGAAATGGGCGCTGACGACTATTTAACAAAGCCGGTGAGGGGTCGGTTATTGGAAGCCAGAATGAGGACTTTGCTAAGACGTGCCACAGTGACTAAAGAAGTTAATGATGAAAAATTAGTGATAGGTGCCCTTGAAGTTGATATGGGTAATCGACAAGTGCAACTCGGTGGTCAAAATATTCAAGTATCAAGTAATGAATTTGATGTCTTATGGGTCCTAGCTAAGCACGCAGGGAGCGTCGTAACACGTCAGGATTTAGTGCAGGAGCTGCGAGGTTTTGAGTATGACGGCTTTGATCGCACCATAGATTTACGCGTATCTCGGTTACGGAAAAAGCTCGGTGATACAGAAGCGCCTTACAAAATAGCCACGGTGTGGGGCAAGGGCTATCAGCTGTCTAAGGATACTTGGTAATGTATTTATCTAGAAGGCCGTCTTTTTAAATGTGGCGGTTTGTCATTGCGCTTGTGAGTGTGCTAGTAATCGCAAGCATAGCTCTGGGTCAGGTCTTTGATGTCCTCTATTCCTCAGAGGAGTCTGCACAATCTGATGTATCAGAGCAACTTGCTTTGGCATTGCCATTATTAGAGATAATGGCATCTCAAGAAAGTCATCTCGTTTTCGATAAACAACTTCAACAGAGAGCTCTAGGTAATAGCAATGCATCTATACGCCTTCACGCTATGGATGAGTATCCTTTGCCGACTCAATTACAACAGCAGCTTCAAAGACAAGAGCCTGTATACCTCGAGACGCAGGATCACGTGAAAGTTCATCTGATGACCAGTGAGCAGAATATTTTGGTTTATCAGTATAATAAGTTGGCTGAACAAGATGATTACCGCCTTTCTTTAACGCTTATTTTTTACTTTCTTCTCGTCATCATTTTAGTGCTTTTCTTAACCCCTTTTGTTCGTCGGCTAATGCATTTGAGCGATACAGCCGCCAAATTTGGTGATGGCCAATTAGATATTAGGTTAAAGGTGGGTACGCTTTGGTATATTCGAGATATTGAGCTGTCATTTAATCAGATGGCAAACAAGATTAACCTGCTCATGGATGATATTAAATTACTTGCTGGTGGGTTATCCCATGAGTTAAGGACGCCATTGGCCCGAATACGCATGGGCCTAGATACCATTGTCGAAACACAAGATGAAGCGCTTAGGACTAAATACGAAGCGCGCGTAAACCAGCAATTAGATGATATGGAAGGCTTGCTTATTCATATGTTGGATTTTGCGAGGTTGCAGCATAGTTTAGATGAGGCCAACCCTCAGCCGCTTGATCTGGTCACGGCACTCCCTAGCTTGGTTGATCTCTCTTTTGATGGTGCCGTTGAGCTTAATATCACACCGCAACAAGCGCTAATTCATGTTGATCAACGTTATTTTTCTATGGCTATCTCTAATATCATTGATAATGCGCTGAAGTATGGATATAGCCGTTGTGTGGTGACGTTAACGCAAGAGAAAAATGAGTATGTGGTTGTAATCAGTGATGATGGAAACGGCATTGATGCGAGCAAAGTAGCAGAAGTGTTTAAACCATTTGTCAGGCTTAACCGCCAGCACTGCACTGGATTTGGAATTGGTTTAGCATTCAGTGCCAAAATTATTGCGCGCTATCGAGGGGAAATATCCGCGGGCGTTTGCGCAGAACTAGGGGGGGCCTGTATAACTGTGAAGTTCCCTGCCTTATAAAATGCGCTTATATTGGTGAATAATTATGCTGACGATTTTATTGTGGTAATTGGCATTTGAGCTTTGATGGGTCTAAAACTTCCCTTGTTTTGTAAACAAAATAGTACCTAGTACGCTGATATTGGTACCTTTAAAAGGGAATATTTTATCTGTCACATAAGTTTAATAATTTATAATTCCTGTTCGTACAACGGATTAGGATTTTTGCTCTAATTTGTGTTTGACCAATTTGGAACCTTCCTATACATTCCTCCTGAAATTTACACAAACTGTAGTTACTGGCAAACTAGGTGAAAGCCTAGGACGCAAAGCTTCCGGTCTAAATGCGCTGTATATTCATGCAATGCACACGATAGCGGGGTTGCTTCATAGTTAGGGACACTGTGAATATTCAAGAGGGATGTGACTGCCAGATCTACTCAATACCACTACCGAACGTAGTTATTTGAGGATAGATATGAAAACATTTTCTAATAAATCATTACTTGTAGCACTATGCGCTGCGACAGGTTGGTTTCCAATGCAAGGCTATGCAAACGATTTCTGGCATAGCTACCTAGATTCTAGATCATCACAATCAGATCTAAGAGATCCAAACACGCAAATAACAGATGATCAGATCATCTCTAATTTTTCATACGCGGGCTACCAGTTCTCAAACCAAGCGATCCCGAGTATCAATGATCTGGGTTACCGTATTTTTGATGTAACTGGCTACGGTGCAGATATTGCCCCAGGCCGTTCGGACAAGCAAGCGGTACGTGATGCCATTATCGCAGCTGAAAAGCATATTGATGAGGGGGGGAAAGGCGCAGTTATTTATTTCCCTAACGGTACGTATGATTTGAACACTGTGTCTGATGTTGCCGATATAGATAAGTCAGATACTGTTGAAGGTCGTAAGAGTCGTGAAAGCGCAACAATCAAAGTATCACGTGGCAATATGATATTGCGTGGTGAGAGCCAGCTGAGTATTTTAAAAATGGACCAGCATTTAGATTTAGTTTATCCAAATAAAATGTGGACAAGTCCTTATCTATTTGAGATTGGTTATAACTACGCTAACCGTGACCCTAAAGTAAAAAGTGTGCGCGAGTCGGTAACCTCTCCTAGCAAAGAGCGTTTTATTACTGATATTACTTCTAGCCACCCTAGACAATCTACACGTTCTGTACAAGTTCGTGATGCATCTTTGCTTAAAGTAGGTCAGTGGGTACAACTGTCTCGTTTTGACCCTCGCCCAGAGACGATTGCCAAAGCATTATCACCTTATAAGTTAGATGGTAAGTGGGGCATGATCAAAAAAGGGGTTCGCTCACAAGAGTTTCATCAAATCACTGCCATTGAAGGCAATGAAGTGACATTCGCCGCGGTTATTCATCATGATGTTGAAAACGATGGATATTGGGGCTTGAAACAAGCACGTCTGGTACAAAATATCGGTGTTGAAAACCTGACAATTCAAGGTAATTGGCAGGAAGCATTTAAACATCATAAAAGTGGTGTGCATGATGGCGGGTGGAGCGCTATTCGTTTCTCTCGCGTGGCACATGCATGGCTTAAAAACGTGGAGTTTATCGACTTAAACCAAGGTGTTTCTGTGGTAAACAGTGCTGCTATGACCCTAAAAGACTTAGCGTTTACTGGTAACCCAGGCCATATCAGCTTGGACATTAATGCATCGACCCATGTTTTGGCACAAAACATTGATGATCAAGCTGAGCACTGGCATGCGGCGGGCTTTTCTCATAAAGCGGCGGGTAACGTAATTTCTGGTTCGACGCACTCGCCTGACCGCTTCCATAACTTGCATGCCAATATGCCTTACAGCAATTTAATTGAAAACAGTACTGGGGGTTGGAATTATGGCTTTATGGGCGGCTCTGTCGGTGCACAACCTAACCACCTTAAGCATTTAGTATTTTGGAACATCACAAACACAGCACAAAACGAGTCAATTGATAAGTGGGCGTTTATGCGCCACGACAGCAAGTACGGTCGTGTGATCATGCCATATGTAGTTGGCTTAAAGGGTGCTGGATTTAATGGCTTTGAGAGTCAGCAAAGATATGACACAAGTTTGGCTGATAAGCCACAAGCACATGTGCAAAGTCACACTGATATCGAAAGTTTATACGCGCAACAGTTACAGCAACGTCGCTGTGCAAAAAAAGTGACTGGTGACAATTTAATAGGTGCTTGGTCATTGAAAGGCAGTGTATGTGACCTGTCAGGCCATGGGCAAGACGGCAAAGTATATGGTGAATACCAAGGTACATTTAATGGCGTTGATCAGCGCATTGAGCTTGGAGACATCGACCAATTTAGCAAAATTGATCTTGAGTTTAAATACGATAACTTCAGCACAACTAAAACGGGTTTCATGTTATCGAAAGGCAATTACGGTACACAAAACGCATATTACATCCAAGTAAATAAAGAAGGGGTGATTAGTGCCCGTATCAATGGCAAAGGCGTTAATGCTGGTAATTTTGCTGATGGTAAATGGCACAAACTTGAAATGCAGTTAGAGGGTAACGTCTTATCACTGAGCATTGATGGTCAGTCAATGGGCAGCAAGAGCATTGTGCTACCAACGCAAAATGACGTGCCACTTAGCATTGGCTCTACACCAAAGAACACTTACCCGTTCAAAGGTGAAGTGAGAAACGTTCGCGTATATCGCTAATTTTTAAAGGGTGCCTACCAAGCTGGATAAAAGTGTTTGGCACCTAATTTCAAGATTTATTTGGCCAGAATAGACGGCCGACAAGATAGTAGTAAGGTATTAAACATGACAACATTACCTCCATATAAAAAGTATGCAATCGTGGCTCTAGCGTTAGTATTTGGCTGGTTCTCAACCTTTATGATTAATGGTATTGAAGTTAACGAAACCTCTATGTATTGCTTAAAGCTTAAAGATAAAGCAAACATGGATTTATGTAGCAAAGACATACTGTAAAGTTGATTGTGAGGCTCGGTGCATACCTAATGTGCCGAGTACTATATCGCAACTTTAGGTGTTGCTTATTTTAATTTACTTTTTTCAATTGAATAACTTTATTAGCCCCACCCTGCTCAATTTAAACCCTTTTTAAATATATTATTAGATCTTCAGCTCTTGAGTAGTTGATTAAATAGTCTACACATTGTTACAAATTTTGGTTATCTAGTTTGCTATATTCAATGTCCAATTGGAATGTGTGAGACTGTTTTGAAAAACTGTAAACAGAGTTTAGTGTTATTGGTTGTTGTGGGTTTGAGTGGTTGTGTTTTTGCACCGAAAAAAACGACCTATTTAGATGAGCATTGCGATATTGTGCGAGAAAAAACGGATATCGATGTCATCATCTTTGCTGATGAAGCATCGAATGTGGCGCCTTATTATCCGAATGATATTTATATTCCTGCGTTGGTGGCCGCAACAACAGCTGCATTTTCATCAATTGCTTATATATATGACAATATACAGGACTCAATTGAGTACAAAGAACAGTGCGGTGACAGAGCACACTCGGAGCAAGGTGCAAAAGGCACTGCGGAATCTGCAAAGTCATGTTCAGATAGTGACCTGTGTGGAATCGAAAGAAAGCGATGAGTGATATTTTGTAAAGGGGGTTTACGGCAACAGAAAAAGCCGCATATAGCGACTTTATCCAAGGGGTAATCAAATAGGTTGTTTGTTGAGTCTAGCTCTCGTTTTCGAGCAATTTACCTTTGCCAATTTCAATTTTTCTTGGCTTTAATGCTTCTGGCACTTCTCTTTCTAATTTGACTACCAGTAAACCATTTTCTAATTCTGCACCAATGACTCGAACATGATCTCCTAATTGAAAGCTTTGTTCGAAATTACGTTCAGCGATGCCTTGGTGTATAAATTTACGCTCTGCACTGTCTTCTTTATTGGCTTTTTGACCTTTGATTCTGAGCGTATTGTTCTCTGACTCTATGTGAAGTTCATCTTCGCTGAAACCGGCCACAGCCATGGTGATTTGGTACTTGTCTTGGTCTAGTGCTTCGATGTTGTATGGTGGATAACTTGCCTGCTTGCCATCGTGGGCAGCGCGGTCCATAAGTGATGCTAAATGATCGAAGCCAATGAATGAACGGTATAGTGGAGTTAGATCTACGTTGCGCATAATAATATCCTCTTAATAAGCGATAATGTTTGTTTACCCTTCTTTTGAACGGATAAACAAACTAAAAAAATAACATTTGTTTTGGTTGGGACCCTGTCGGCGTCCTCACAATACTATCTATGGACGGGGCAAATAGTTTTCAAGGAAAAAATTAAAAAAAATTTAAAAGCCCATTTATAGGGCTTCTCCGGGTGGTTTTAGCATAGTTTTGATTTTCCTGAGTGCACAGTAAAGCGTTTTCCAACATGCACTTGGTCATTTTTAAATCCAACAAAAGGCACGTGATGCCAATTAGCTTGTAGTCGCTCCTCGTTGATCTCCAATGTTACAAACCCTCGGTTTGCGAGATCAACATAGCGAATATGTGGGTTTTCAGGCATTAAAATTTTGCCAACGTCTCCGACTAGCTGCTGTAGTCCCGGCACAGGAATAGAAGGTGAGGTCACTGATGAAGTCACGATTTCCACAGCGACGGCACCATCATGGGTAAAGCGGTTATATTTTTGCCAGTCGTAAGGGTCTTTACAGATGTTAGCTGCCCAAGACGAATGCACATCACCGGTCAATATAACGGCGTTATTGATGTGATTGTGCTCAATAAAATCTAATAGCCGGTTTCTGGCTGCTGGGTATCCATCCCAAGAATCGGTATTAATAGGCTTACCCAGCATTTGAATTTGCATCATTTGTACTTGCTGGCCAATTAACTGCCATGTTACGCCATTGCGTTTGGCATCTAACAAGTTGTCTTGTAGCCACTGTTCTTGCTCATAGCCGAGCAAGGTTCGCTGTTCGTCGAGGCGTGCTGGGTCTTTTACATCGACTTGTTGATCTCTACCAATAAAGCGCGTGTCTAACATATTTAGTTCAGCTAGATTACCAAATCGAAAACGACGATATGCTTTTTCTCTATTAGTGTGTTGAGGCTCTCTTATTGGCATCCACTCATAATAGGCTTGAATGGCGGCACGGCTGCGCGCTTGCCATGTGCCCTCTCCATCATTATGGTTTTTTGCACCTTCTCGCCATGTGTCATTAGTAAACTCATGGTCATCCCAAATACAGATCATCGGGTGGGTTTGATGCAGCTTTTGCAGATCAGTATCTGTTTTGTAGCACGCATGCCTTTGGCGGTAGTCGGATAATGTCACCATTTCGTGATTTGGTGTTACTTTACGATTCCATAAAAAAGGATTTCTGTAGATGTCTTTATTGCCATATTCGTATAAATAATCACCCAGATGCAGTACAGCGTCTAAGTCTACAATTTCTGCTATACGGGCATACACGTTAAAGTAGCCGTAACTGAAGTGAGAGCATGATGCCATTGCTAATTTGATATTGTTGACATCATATTCTGGTAGAGTTTTGGTTTTCCCTGTTGGTGAGATAAGTGGTTCATCGAGCTCATCGATAATAAACCGATACACATACCGTGTGTTTTCTTGTAGGCCTTTGGCATCTACTTTTACCGTAAAATCTTGTGCTTGGCTCGTTATCACGTGACCACTGGAGACGATGTTAGAAAAACTGCTTTCAGTTGCAACTTGCCAAATTACTTTCACTGTCAATGTGTCGATATCAACACGCTCTTTTACTTCTTTTGGAATGGTTATCCTAGTCCACAATATCACGCTATTTGATAAGGGATCACCACTGGCTACTCCATGGCTGAAAGGGTTCTCTGAAAAGGTGCAGCCTGATAGAGATAGACTCAATGGTAAGCTTGAGATGATCATGCTGTTTTTAACAAACTGGCGACGGGAAATATTCATAAGTAATTACTCTAATTTTAGTGTTTTTTATCTATTAAACCGCGCAATTGTTAAATTTTTATTTCTTAACTTTGGTTTTAGAGGTGAGTAAAAATTTATAAATGTAATTTTTTAAATAGTATAATTATTGTCCTTATATTACTCAGTGGCACGATGAGTACTATTTAAATAACAAAAATGATAAGATTAAGTGATTAAAAATAAGGTGTTACGTAAAAAATGATACTTTTATATGGGTTAACTTTCACTAAATAGCATCGTCTTTAATCGATAATGTTGTCTCGTACTTGTTGTGTATTAAGTAACTTTACAGGCTTAAATATTAATTTATTGATCTTCTCGTGAGGAAGCATATTGTTTAACCAGTGAGTTACACTAAACTTGTTGCACATGCAGTATGTAGATAGCGCTATTATGACTTTTAAACTAAATAGGTTCGGTAATACCGTACGTTTGAGATAAATATTATGAAAAAAAATCTGCGACTCACTTTATCCACATTGTCTGTTCTAATGGTAACAAATACGGTTATTGCGAGTGATTGGTCTTCAACTATTACTGGTGCATCGGACTATACATTTAATGGTATCAGCCAAACTGAAAATGACTTTGCACTGCAAGCCAGTCTCGATTATAGCAACTCTAAAACTAACTGGTATGCAGGCTCTTGGGCTTCAAATGTTGACTTTGACAATGGTACAGATGTTGAAGTAGACGTCTATTTTGGCAGGACGTGGACGCTGACAGAGTCGCTTAGCTTAGATACTGGGATTGCTTATTATAGTTACCATGGTGGCGATGACTCTAGTGACAGCAATTATCCAGAAGCATACACAAAGTTTGGTTTTGATAATGCACTCGGTACTACTGAATTTAATTTCTGGTACAGCTGGGATTATGCGGGTTTAGATGAAAAACATACCATAACAACCCTATCTCATACGTTTGAAGTGGCTGAGAATCATGATATCTCTGTAAGCTATACGGTATCTAATTATGTGGGTGGAGATCAGACTTGGGATGGTACAGATAGTTCTTACCATCATTATGAAATCGCATATTCCACCAGCCTATCGGGCTTTGATTTAGCCATTGCCGCTGAAGATACTTCAATTGATTCGGATACATCGGACGAACGCATTGCGTTTTCAGTGTCACGAACCTTTGATCTTTAATTTTTATGCATAAAAAAAGCCGGACGTTTTCCGGCTTTTTTAAGTAATTTTATCGATTACTTTTTCACGATAGCATTGTGATAAACGTTTTGTACATCGTCACAGTCTTCAAGCATACCCATGAACTTTTCGAAGTTAGCAATATCATCTTCGTTCTCGATTTCTACATGTGTTTGTGGGATCCATGTAATTTCGTCTACTTCGAATGTAATGCCTTCAAATGCTTCAGTTAATGCAGTTTTTGCTTTAAAGTACTCAGTGTTAGGCGCAAATACTGATACTTTACCGTCTTCAACTTCTACATCAGTCACGTCAACGTCAGCCATCATCAATGCTTCTAGTACTGCTTCATCATCGTCACCTGCAAATCCTAAAATTGCAAAGTGATCAAACATGTGTGCAACACAGCCTGGGCTACCAATTTTTGAGTCCGTTTTAGTAAACGGTAGACGTACATCTTTGATTGTACGATTTGGGTTGTCAGTTAAGCAGTCAACGATAACCATGCAGTTACCTGGGCCATAACCCTCATAACGTGCTGGAGAGTAATCTTCACCAGCGCCACCAGCAGCTTTTTCGATTGCTTTATCAATAACGTGTGCTGGAACCTGATCTTTTTTAGCTTTTTCGATCAAACGACGAAGGGATAGATTTGTTTCAGGATCTGCGCCACCATTTTTAGCAACTACATAGATCTCTTTACCATATTTTGAGTTAACTTTAGTTTTTGCCGCTGCCGTCTTTGCCATGGCGTTTTTGCGGACTTCAAATGCTCTACCCATCTTAATTCTCGTTATTTGAAATTCAATTGCACAAGATTCTAACAAGACTCGACGCGTTGGGCTATACCCTATCGGGCATGAGCTTGGTGATATGACGGGTTTATTACGATAAAACGAGTATGTCAGGCTAATTGGTGTTGAAAATTGAGGTTGTTTTGCTCTATCAACGGTAAAAAAGCTTCCCAATGACGAAATGTCATGTCTGCTTGTTTCGCATAATCAGGTGTTATTTCTGGTGTGTATAAACAAGATATCATGCTGGCATTGTTTGCAGCCTCGATGTCGTACAAGTAGTCTCCGACATACATGCACGCACTATTTTTTAATCCCCACTGATGCGCAACAAGATTAAGTGCCGCTGGGTTGGGCTTAGCTGGTGCATCATCACGTGTCAGAATGAGTTCAATAGGCATCTTGCATCGTTCAAGCTTTATTTTTGCTGCTTTTGCAAAATTACGTGTGACGATGGCCATAGGGTAACCTTTGCTATGAAGTGCATCAATAGATTGCTTAACACCAGGTAAAAACTCAGCTTGATGCGCATCTTGCATCTCATGCTGATGAATGAGTGACATGGCTTCTTCACGCATATAAGGTGATGGTAGCGCCTCGATGAACTCGAGCAGATCTTCATCTCTTGGGCAGCCTAGCTGGGCTTTCATCATTGCGAAATCTAAATTGGAGGTCACCAAGGTCCCATCCAAGTCGAATATAATTCCTTTAATCATGTGCTTCTTACCTCGTATTCCGTAGCAAGACACTCTGCCTGCCTTTAACCATAGAGTACGTCATATAAGGTTGCAAAGATCACAGTAAAAAATAATCAACAGATGTCACAGGACTTACCTATGGGTCATAAAAATTGTGTAATAAATCTGTTCAATAACTATAAACGAAAAGTGTGTATCGAAAAATTCAGCGAGCTCAAATTAATCGAGTGCATGTGTGTAACGCGATTGTGTATATTAAGTTGTTCTTATATATTTATATTAAAATTCATATCATTGACTGTTAAAGTAGTGAAAAACACCACACAATAAATATAACTAGGGTGTCAACTATGGCTTATTTAATTACCACTGTCATTCTCATTGCCTGCTGTACCGTATTTTTCATACCTTCTTTGAGACAGTTTACAAAAGCCAATGAATTGGCAAGTAACTTTGCACTTACCATGGTAGCAACGCTTATTGGTGTATTATTGGCAATAGCTATTAGTAACTACGATGAAGATGAAAAAGAACGCCGTGATTTAATAAAGTTGCTCCATGCTGCAAAAGCGGTGGCGACAGAAAGCCTCGACTATAGTCGAGCGGTAATGGAGTTTTACCAAAAAAATGAGGCAGGCACTGAGACTAAACGTTCTAAAGCACAATTTTTTGAAGACAACCCACTGCCCTACCCTGAGTATCTCGATGCACTAATGTCTCAGCAATTGTTTATTAAAAACTTATCTCAAGAGTCACTGACAGAATTAAGTGAATCACTTATTTTGATGAAACGCGCAAATACACATAGACCCCAGCTCTTTTTGTCGAGTTTAAGCTTTGTATTGTACGTCCTAGAACAAGAGCAGCGTTATCAAAAGGGAGAGATTTCATTACATGAGTTGGAAGTTACTTTGCGAGAACGAGAGGCTCAACTTGAAGAAAAAGGAAATTAAATTGATTTTTAAAATGCCGCGTAACTCGAAAGTACACATAGTAAATACGCTTCTTTTCAGTGCCATGATGGCTTCTGGTTGCATCTTTGCACAAACTACTACGCTAAGTTTGTCTACTCAGCAAGTCAATGAGGATATTAAAGAGTTTACCGAGCTTTTAAAGCAAAGATACGCTTATCTCGATAAAAAAAACGTGCACCAAGCGTCATTTGAAGCTTGTTTACGAAAGCAAGTCACTCAAATTAAAACGGTAAATGCATTATCTGGTCACTTAAATCATTGCTTTGAGTTTTTTTACGACCAACACAGTGAAATAAGACCCCGTCCTCGAGATTACTACTTGCCTATGCCGACCGCTTTGACCATGTGGGCTGAAGTGGAAAGTGAGACAGCTGTGATCACCTCGATACCGCACAATGGTTATGCTCACAGAGTTGGCTTTAGAGCTGGCATGACGATTGAGAAAATCGATGGTAAAGCCGTTTTTGATGCCATCGAGGCGGCTAATGTATCACGGCAACAAGGTGCTCAGACTTGGGTGCTCAACCGCTTGCTAACTGGAACTCGAAACCAAACTATTATAGTGACTGTAAAGTGGCAAGGGCAGTTACAAACTCTCACCATAGATACTCAGCAAGTTGTTGATGAAATCATCAAAGAAAAACCCATCTTGACCAGTGAGTGGATGGGCGATATTGGCTATGTTCGACCTGAAAACAGCCTTGGTAATAATGCGTTGATCCCCGCCTTTGATAAAGCTCTGGCAAAGTATAAAGAAGCATCTGCTTTAATATTAGATTTACGTAATACCCCTAGTGGCGGTAACAGCGATGTGGCGCGTGGCATTATGAGCCGCTTTATCTCTGAGCGTTTCCCATATCAAGAGCATGAGCTAGTGGCGGTAGAGCGTGAGTTTGGTGTGAAAAGGCGCTGGCAAGAGTTTGTCTATCCAAGGGGTGATAATGCCTTTACCAAGCCTTTGGTGGTGCTCAGCAACCGCTGGACAGGAAGTATGGGAGAGGGTATGACCATAGGTTTACACGGTATGCAACGAGCGACTGTCATCGGAACGCCTATGGCGCAGTTGCTAGGTGCCATTTCTGGACATACATTGACGCACTCTCAGCTTAATGTAGTGATCCCCGTTGAAAAGCTATTTCATATCAATGGCACGCCTAGGGAGGCATTTTTACCTGATATTGTTATCGATCACATCGACAATACTGAGAATGAAGATCTTGCGTTAAAAGCTGGCTTACACCACTTGTCAAAGTTAGCAAGCAAAGCCAATTGATAAGTCGATTTGAACACATATATTCGTTATTGAACTGATATAAGTGTTTGATACTTCATCATTAGCTAAATTTGTTGCTTTGAAGATAAAAGGAGTTATTTGCACTTTGCAATTATTATCACGTTTGGCTATTCCAATTGCATTATTGAGTTTTATTTTCCAAGCTAACTTTTTGCTCACAGAAAGTGTTGTGAACGGCCAAGAGTTAGTTGCTTGGGGCAGCTTTACAGGCATTGTTGCAGCCTTTATTTACTACTCATTCAAGTATTATAAAGCGAAAAAAAGCATGCAATGGCTTATTGAGCGAGAAAAGGTGCCATGGTTTCAACGCAAATCAAGCTATGTAATGACGATATGTGCTTATATCTTATTTGGGATGATATTCGCTATATTAATCAACAATAGTATCAAGATAGAGGATTATCGGATCGATACTTACACTGTTAAGCATGTTGATGAGTTTAAAATGCGTTACAGCACTATCAAATTCTACACACTTTGGAATGAGGCAAGCTCATTCTATTATCTACCAGAGCATCGAGTGCACTTTAAAGCTGGTCAAACTCTTAAAGTCACAACGCAAAAGGGAGCCCTCGGGTACTTTTATGTTACCCAAGTGTTTTGAAGTGAATGGGGTTAGTCACAGCCTACATAACAGTTAAGCTGTGACTTATTTAACTTATTCGCAGATGAAGCTTATCCTGCATTAAGTCTTAACATTCCTCTTGTCTCTGGTGCAGGTATTAATTCCTGATTAGTCCGTGGCTGAGTTTTGAAGTTATCGACTTGCTGTAGCAGGTGCTGTGCTTGTTGCCTCATGACCTGAC
Organism: Pseudoalteromonas umbrosa; assembly: GCF_030125375.1. Taxonomy (GTDB): domain Bacteria; phylum Pseudomonadota; class Gammaproteobacteria; order Enterobacterales; family Alteromonadaceae; genus Pseudoalteromonas; species Pseudoalteromonas umbrosa. The sequence continues at coordinate 678,952 of NZ_JASJUU010000003.1, forward strand.
TGGCATGCGTTGATTGCTCAACCAAATGCATGTTGTTTTGTGTCTCATTGTCCATTTGCGCTATGGTTGAGGAGACTGCGGCAACGCCTTCGGATTGCTCTTGGCTGGCGGACGTAATTTCTGTAATCATCACATTCACTTCTTTAACGACTTGGATGAGTTGGTTAAAGGTGTCACCCGATGCAGAGACAAGCTGGCTCCCCTTAGATACGGCTTGAGAGCTGTCTTGAATGAGCCCCTTTATCTCCTTGGCGGCAGAAGCACTGCGCTGCGCTAAATTACGCACTTCACTGGCTACTACGGCAAACCCCCTGCCTGCCTCCCCTGCTCTTGCCGCTTCGACAGAGGCATTCAGTGCTAATAAGTTAGTTTGAAAGGCAATTTCATCAATGACCCCAATAATATCTGAAATACTATTACTGCAGGTTTCGATTTCATTCATAGCGGCAACGGCACTGGAGACAGTTTCACCTCCTTGCTGCGCCTTTTTCATTACTTCATCTGCGTGATCTGAAACATCTTTTGCGCTTTTTGCATTTTGCTGCACGGTCACAGTTAACTCTTCCATAGTAGAGGCAGTTTCTTCAATGCTTGCACCTTGGTTTTCGGTGCGTTTATTAAGCTCTTCGTTGCCAACGGCAATACTTTGTGCGCCTTGAAATACGTTATTGGAGGCTTCAGTAATTTCTTGCACCATACGGCTTAAGTTATCCATTAAGTTGTTCATGGCGTCTCTCAACACATTGAATTCAACGCCTAAGTCCTCCTCAATGGTATGTGTGAGTTCCCCTTGGGAAAGTGCCATAATCGCCTGCTTGATACTAGAGACAGCATGCTTTCTTGCTGTGATATCCGTGGCGTATTTAACGACCTTAAACGGATTGCCTTCAGCGTCAAAAATGGGATTATAAGAAGCTTGGATCCAAATTGCCTTGCCACTTTTTGCGATGCGCTTGTATTCACCGCTGTCGAACTGACCGAGGCGCAAACGCTGCCAAAACGCTTGGTATTCTTCACTGTTCGCATACTCTGCTTCGGCGAATATTTTATGATGTTTCCCTTTGATCTGTGCAAGTGTATAGCCAGTTGTTGCTAAAAAGTTTTCGTTGGCATCAATGATGGTGCCATCTAGATTAAATTCAATCACAGCTTGAGACTTGTGAATGGCGGCAAGCTGTCCTGCAAAATCAGCACTTTGTACTTTTTGTGCGGTAATATCTGTGGCAAATTTAACGACTTTGAAAGGCTTACCATTGGCGTCAAATATTGGATTATAGGTTGCTTGGATCCAAATCTTTTTACCCTGTTTACCGATGCGTTGGTACTCACCAGAATCAAACTTACCCTGATTGAGTTGTTGCCAAAATTCGCTATATGCTTGGCTTTGAGCGTAATCAGGTTCGGCAAACATACTATGGTGTTGACCTTTGATTTCATCCAATTTGTAGCCGGTTGTTTTTAAAAAGTTTTCGTTGGCATCAATGATGGTGCCATCCATATTAAATTCGATCACGGCTTGTGATTTACTTATCGCTTTGAGTTGACCTTCATAATTGGCTGCTTGACGTTTTTGCTCTGTGATATCTGCAGCATATTTCACGACTTTGAATGGCTTGCCATTGAGGTCTAATATCGGGTTATAAGAGGCTTGGATCCATACCTCCTTACCGTGTTTACCCTGACGCAAGTACTCGCCCGTAAAGTAACGGCCTGCGTTTAAATCAGCCCAAAATGCTGCATATTCAGCGCTTGCTGCATACTCTGGGCTTGCAAACATGCTGTGATGTTGGCCTTTAACTTCATCTAAGGTGTAACCCATAGTAGATAAAAAATTGTCATTGGCATCTAGGATGGTGCCATCCATATTAAACGCTATCACAGCTTGAGATTTGCTGATAGCTTCAAGCTGTCCTTGGTAATCTGCTGCTTGTAATTTCGTTAGGGTGATATCAGATGCATATTTAACGACTTTATAAGGTTTGCCATTGGCATCAAAAATAGGATTATATGAAGCATAGATCCAGACTTCCTTACCGCCTTTCGCTAGTCGTTTAAATTCGCCAGTACTAAATTGCCCTTGATTTAATTGCTGCCAGAATAGTGTGTAGTCTTCACTTTGCGCGTATTCAGGTTCTGCAAAGAGGCTGTGATGCTTGCCAACAACTTCATCAAGTGCATAGCCCATTACTTTTAAAAAGTTATCATTTGCATGGATAATTGTACCATCCATATTAAATTCGATAACAGCTTGAGATCTGCCAATAGCCTCTATTTGCCCAAGCTGGTCAATACTGCTGTTTTTATATCTAGTGATATTGTTGAGTAATAATAGTTTACTCTGAGTACGTGTTTGTTGGTCATAAGTAGAGTGGACATGTACTTGAAACCAAAGCTCCAAACCCTCTGAGCATCGCAATTGAACTTCTTGGCAGTTGCTATCAGCTTGCTCATCTAGGTTGATCCGAGTTTTTATAATGCGGCTGTAATGTTGATTAATGATGTCACTGTGCTGCGCGCCAATTTGTGTTAAGAAATGTGTACTGGCATGTGTGATTATTCCATCGTCATTGAGTTCTATGATGGATTGATTTTCAAAAAAGACGTTAAGTTTGGTTTCGAGGGAGTGTAATTTCTGACGATCTGTCCTTGATGAAAATATCATAGGGCACCTAATTAATGAATGTTGTTATTAGTCAGAAATATAGTAGATAACACCATACACGCCACTTGTTCTTATTGTTGATGATAGCTTCATGAATTAATTCTTGTTAAAAAATACTCAACAAGATGATATGAAAGTGTATGTTTGGATGAAAATTTCCATGTTTACTGTGAAACGAGTTTTACGGATAGTGGTATTCAGTATTTGGGCTGGGTTGCCTAATTACTGCATATAAAAAACAATGAATTAAAGGAATGGTTATGAAACTTAAATTACAAAAAACGAAACTAAAGTCATTAACAAACAAAGAAGTATCTAAAGATCAAACTGGTGCTATTGCTGGTGGTCAATATCAGGTTCAGTACAAAACGTCTCCTTGGCTGTGCAAATATAGCTACCCTGTATGTCATACTGATGGCCCACATGTAAGCTGCTACAATTAATGTACATAAAAAAAGCGCACCAATGGTGCGCTAAAAGTCTTTTAAGACAGGGAAATCAACATGTTAAATAACTACAATAAACTAATCTACAAACTGCAGGCGTATATGTGTTTACTCAACGAGGTAAAGTCTATCTAAAACCCGTGTTGCAATCCCGATGCAGTGTGCAAATCCTTGTGAGCCCTTGTTACGCTTTGTAACTTTCATTTCAAATTCAGCCTTTCTGAATACAAAACTAGCCCTATGCTGAATATAGTTGCTTTGACTTCATAAATTTTTGTTCGTACAGTCATGTTCTTATTTAAGAAACATAGGACAGATTTACGTGTAAGGAGGCATGTATTTCAATGACTTTATCTGATATTCAAATAACTTCACTGGGGTTGCATCATAGCGCCGAGCTGTATAATGCTGTAGAGCACAACAGGATTAGCTTAGAACGCAATTTACCTTGGGTTAAGCAGGTAACTTGTGGTGATAGTGCAAAGCAGTATATTGATGCGCGAGTTAACAGTGGTGAGCCAAATTCAAGGTGGTTAGCCATCTCTGTGAGCGGTTGCTTCAGTGGTGTCTGTGGTGTGAAGTACATAGATCCAGTAACAAGCCAGTGTGAGGTCGGATACTGGCTATGTGAGAAGGCTCGAGGACAGCAGGTCATTCCACGAGTTTTAAATGAACTGATTCCCTGGATAAAATCTCAAGGAGCAAAAACACTTGAGTTTCATTGCTTAGAAGACAACATAGCCAGCATTCGAAACGCTGAAAAAGTAGGCGCGATATTGCAAAGTACTACGCCAACCACCATAGATATTTCAGATACAACCAGAAAAATGTGCGTTTACGAGCTTAAACTTTAATATAGTAAAGGGTTATGATTCCATGATGCAATCAAGAGTATTGGCCTAAAAAGCAAATGCTCTATTGGAGTTCCCTATCGTTAAGGCGTTAAATCTCCTCTAATGGCTCGTATTGATATGCGTTATGTAACAGTGCGTTTAGTTTATCTGAGTCTTTAAATACAGTGTTGTCAATGCCCTTTACACTTACCCCTGGTGTCCATGAATTCATTACCGCTGAGCCACTGAGCATTGTAAGGTCAGACAGCTTAAGTTGTACTGTGCGCTGCGGTATCTGAAGTTTGGTGAGCTGTCGTTGTAATATGCTCATCATGGTACCTTGGAGCATTGGGGCTTTTGGCCAAATAATGGTGTGTCCGTCCCAAAAGGCGAGATTCCAAATTGTACCTTCACTTATCCTTGTTTGCTCATCAACAAATATCGCGTCATCGAACCCTTTTTCTAATGCCCTGTGTAAATAAAAGGTTTTGCCAATTTCTCCTACATGCTTTATGTCAGGCATAGGTCGTAGGTGTTTAATTGCGGTGAGGTGTAAAGGTCCGCTTGGACCATTTGAAGGCGCACTAGTGCGTATGAGTACTTGCGGAACCGTGTTCATACTGTGGGCAGTAAATTCACCGTGAGAAGAGTACAATGTGATAGTCAGTGAGCAATCTAATGGGCTTTCTTTAATCGCGTCTCTGATGTAAGTGCGTACCTGCTGATCTGAGAGCGCGTTATTAAACAATTTTTGTGACGCTTTACGCAGACGCGTTAAGTGTAAGTCTATACCTCTCATTTTTCCTTCTCTTACTTGCATCGCACTGAAGTGTGCAAAGCCAGAAAACGCTAAAGGGTTAAGTGCAGAGCTGGGTTGATGGTCACCATTGACAAAGGTATTTAGTGAAAATTCATTACTAGTCATTGTGTTACTTCCATTGAGTCCATATTTAGAAGCCAATAAAATAAACCCTGACAGTGCTGTTAAGGTCAAGGAGTAAAGATGAAAATTGGTGAATTATCTGAGCAAACCGGTGTAAGTGTGCGCATGCTTCGGTATTACGAAGAGCAAGGGCTGTTAACACCACGCCGTACCGCAGCTGGGTATCGAGATTATGATCAGCGTGAGGTACTGACGTTAGAGCGCATTAAATTGCTAAGTTCAGCTGGTATGACGCTAAGCACCATATTACAATTTTTACCTTGTATTAGAGGCGAGCAGCCCATTTTTGAACCTTGTGATGAGTTAAGAGTGCTATTACACAGCCAGCTAAGAGAGGTTGATGAAAAAGCGACTCGTTTGGCAAAAAACAGAGCCGTGTTAAGTCGGTTCATACAAGAAATTGAAGCGGCTGATAGAGTATAAGTTAGCTTTTTTACCGTTCGGGTTTTAGCAGGTCGATAAATTTACGTACCTTTGGAATATGTACGATGTCACGATGTACCAATATCCAAGTGTTTACCTGCCAGATGCCGCCTATGGGTAATATGTGTAGCATCGGGTTGCTTTGGGCTGCTTCTTTTGTACTAACAGAGATCCCACACCCTGCATGCAGTGCATAGTCGAGCACTTGGTGAGCATTGCTGGTGGTGACAATTTGACTTGTTGCTACCTGTGTGTGGATCCACTCATTCCATGGCAAATGTGCAATGCGTTCGGAGTTGGCGATAAATTTATGTTGTGACCAATTGTCTTGTGTTGGCAGGCCATGTTGTTCTACGTACTTTTGATGCACACACATGACTACTTCGATGCACTGGAATGGGAGCACGATGTTATCAAGTGTGTGCGGCTTCTCACCCATCCGAATGGCTAGGTCTGCTTCGCCATACTCTAACGCATACTTTCGTATATCACCTAAGATCTCGAATCTGACGTTTGGATATTGCGCTTGGAATTGGTTTATCACTGGAAATAACAATTCGGCTAACTCATTGACACAGGTGATTTTAAGCACACCGCTCATCATGCCATCTGAGTTTGTTGCTTTGTCGACAAACTGATTAAATTGTACGTCTGTGATCTCCCCCAACCGCATCACTTCCAGCCCTGCCTCTGTTGGAATATACCCTTTGTCATTACGCTGAAAGAGCTTGATGCCTAAGTGCGCTTCTAAGCTATCTATTTGCCGCATGACGGTTGAGCGGTGTATGCCCAGATCGGTTGCTGCGGCACTAAGTGTCCCTAGTTTTGCTAGTCGATAGGCGGTTTTAAACTCAGTCCATTTATCCATGATATGTCTCTGTTGCATATATGCACATAAGGGTATTAAAAATGCGCATTAAAAACAAATTTGCAACGGTATATGCTATGTCTCATTGAGTGAATTGAGGTAAGAGAGATGAAAACGCAAGTACTGATCATTGGTGGTGGCTTTGGTGGTGTGACCACAGCACAAAAATTACATAAAAGTGGTGTGCAGACCATAGTCGTAGACAAAAAAGATTATTTTGAAGTCACGTATGCTGTGCTGAGGGAATCCGCAACGCAGGGCCTGTTTAAGGGGAAGTCACGCCGATATTATCGAGATATTTTGGCCGGTCAGTTTGTTCAAAGTGGTGTGAAAACCCTTCAAGACAATACTGTGCTGCTAGAAAATGGCGAGCGTATTGAGTTTGAGCAGGTTGTGATTGCAAGTGGGTCTAGATATCCGACTTTGCCATTGGCCAAGAGCATGGATGCACATAGCTTAAATGACAGAGAGGCTGAGCTTAGACAGCATTATGTGCAGCTTAAAGACGCAACTGAGATATTAATCATTGGCGGAGGTGTCGTTGGCGTAGAGTTGGCTGGTGAAATTGCTTATACCTTTAAAGATAAAGTGGTTACCTTAACTCACAAAAATAAAGCACTACTCTCTGGCTTTAGTCAAAAAGCACAGCGCAAAGCACATCAACAGTTGGAAGACTTAGGCGTACAAGTCAAGTTAAATAGTGATTATCAGCTATGCACCAAAACTCAGGGTTACCAAGATAAACGTTCAACAGATGTGTTAAAGCCAGACATGGTGTTATGTGCGACAGGTACCAAACCGAATAATGCATTTTTGCAACAAAACTACTCTCATATACTGAATAATAGGGGTTTGATTGTGGTGAATGACACGCTCCAAGTTGTAGGTCAAGATAACTTTTATGCACTGGGTGATATTGCTGATGTAGGAGAAGCTAAACTGGGTTATTTGGCTGTAGAACAAGGGAAATATTTGGCTAAAAGGATAGTGAGAAATCGCCAAGGTAAGTCTGTGAAAGCATATAAACGCAATCCATTTATGGCTTTAGTTCCCACGGGGCAAAAAACGGGCATAGTACAAACGTCATTATTCACCTCAGCTTGCAAGCACCTAGTTAATATCAAACAAAAAGATTTGTTTATTACTAAGACCTATAAAGCGTTTGCAAAGTAATATGTGGTTTTGCAGGGTCGTTGTGCTGTGCTTTTGATGATTATTCATCTATCAAATTAGGGTTGGGGCTTAACTGATAATTATATCGACCTAATGGTTGAGTTAGTAAAATTTACACCTGAGTGCTTAGTAGTTTCGGGCTGCCAGAAAACCCAAACTTTTCGTACAGGCTGTGCGCATCATCAGTGACGAGAAATTTAAATTTAGCGCACCAACGGGGATCATTGACGATCGTCTCTGTTAGCCACACTCCGAGCCCTTGAGATCTATGATCTGGGTGAATGATCAGATCGGCGATATAGGCAACCGTTGCAAAATCAGTGACGACTCTTGCAAAGCCGACTTGGTACTCTTGATAAAAGAGCGAAAAGCATTCACTGTTTATTATAGAGGTTTTAATGGTTGCTAAATCGCGTTTGCTGGCCCAATAGGAACTTCTTAGTAATGATTCAACCTGATCGAGTTGAATGTCCTCTCGTGAATCACTAATTCGATAATTGTCTTTTTTGTATTGCATGATCTTTGATGCGTATATTGTTTTTATTTTTACCAGTAGAGTGCATGATTTTTTGATGCAAACCAAGTGCAGGATAAGTATTTAGACTTTGGAAAAGAGTTTAGAGCGGCAAATTATCATGCCACTCACTAACATTATATTTGGTTATGCTAGTGAGCTGGCTACATAAGAAGTTATCCGCCACAGGGGCTACATACGGCCCATGAGTTACAAGTGCCATCTAAATGCGCAACTAATTCACTTAATCTGGCCTGCTCTTGGCCGACAAACTCATGGGTGACTTTATTTTGTGTTGTAAATAAGACATAACCCGGTGCATCACCAAGCTCAATATCTTCTGGATCTGACTCTATAAAATCTGCGCCGTGTAATTTTTCAAATATTTCATTTTGCTGGTGTTCGCTCAGTGGCCAAGCCTTAAATTCCAGATAAAACTCAATCGTGTGTGTGGAGCCAAAATCAAAGCCTCTTTCGTCTAGTACTTTGAGTACTTCTCCATCGGCATCTGCTGGCCACGTGTGTGTATCTGCCATAAATATGTACTTTCCTACTTGTCACTCTATTTATATAAGTCGTATGACAAGTTGATAAATTTACTTTTTTTGTGGTGATCCGTCACAAATAGTATGGCTAGACTAATTATGTAAGGTTCAAAACGGCTAGGATTTATATACATCCTTGGTTTTCAGCATGTCGTATACGCGTTTCTCTCTGAGCTCATCAAAGCCGACCTCACGCACATAATCTTTGGGGTTTGAAAATGTGCCAAACAACAAATCCCACAGGGAAAGTCCATAATTTTGCTTGTGATGCATGTGTTTGTGATGGACTCTATGCATTTCGGGTCGCTGAATAATAAAGCCCATCCAGTAAGGTGTTTTTAGATCTGCATGGATATAAATATTATAAACAGCGGCGATGATTAAACTGATGCCTGCGCCATATGCATTCAATCCTAAAATAAGATAACAACACATGGCGTTGAGCAAGGTTGCGGCAACACTGTCAAAAGGATGTAAGTAAAAAGCAGAGAGTGATTCTATTCGGCGAGGGCTATGATGTAGCTGATGAAAAGTACGCCATAAAAAGTCAAATTTATGCATTGCCCTATGCCACCAGTACGCAACGAAGCTAGTTAACATAAACCCGAGTACACCTTGGGTGAGCATGTTGATTGAGCTAAGGCTCAATAACGATATATGATTAAATAGGTCCGTGAATATCAGCCCTGCACCGATTGCACACATGGATTGAAAGAAGCTAATGCCAGATGCAAGGAGCAGCCAGCGACGATCGCAGCTATTTTTAGATGCGGGAGCAATGACTTCTAGGGTAAAAATACCTATAAACGTCACAATGATGATGAGTAATGTGAGAAGTTCCATTTTTTATCTTGTCATCTTTGCATTCAATTACAGCGATAAGACTACAGTAAATAGCTGTAAATGTTTTATTTAAATTACATTACCTAAATTTACGACTAAATACTAAATAATATCGAAGTTTTTAAGCTAATTCTGTGTATATCAATCATGGGGACTTTATGTTGAATGTGGCTTTTCGTGTTTTATTTTCTTGAAAGGTTTTTTCACTGGTATTGAAATGCAAAGGGGCTTTACACCCCTATTACACCCAAGTCATGCAATTAGATGAATGTGACTGAGCGGTTATATACGCGAGCTTAATAGGCTCCGTCACTGTAGATCAACTCATAACTGTGGCTATAAATTTCTAGGATATTGCCAAATGGGTCTTCCATATAAATCATGCGATATGGCTTTTCACCTGGATAGTAATATCGAGGTTCTGCCATGCGCTTTTTGCCACCAGCTGCGACTATGCGCTCTGCAAGCTCTTCTACATTTGGGTCTTGTACACAAAAGTGAAAGATACCGGTTTTCCAATACTCAAAGTTGTCGTTTGGGTTAGTCTGGTTTTTGAATTGAAATAACTCTACGCCAATTCTGTCACCTGTTGATAAATGTGCAATTTTAAAACTGTCCCAATTCGCACCAAATACGTCTGTGCACATTTGGCCAATGGCGCTGTTGTCTTCAGTGATCTCTGTGGGTTTCATGATTAAATACCAACCCAATACTTGGGTATAAAACTCAACAGCCTTTTCAAGATCTGGTACTGAGATACCAATGTGGGAAAAATTTCTTGGATAAACCTTGTTCATAAAATGTGCTCCTAAATGTGATGTGAGCAGATTACAAATCTCCGATTATTAAGTAAAATTATTAATAATTATAATTTTGAGTACAAAGTGTAATGATTAATTTGATCTGGCTACGCACTTTTTGCATCCTAGTTGAAGTCGGTCATTTCACGCGCACCGCACAGCAGCTTCATATGACGCAATCCGGTGTGAGCCAACATATTAACAAGTTAGAGCAACAGCTTGGTAAAACACTGTTGTTACGCGAAGGAAAGCAATTTTCACTTTCAGAAGCCGGTGAAAAGTTATACGTACATGGGCAAGAAATTCTTCATGGGGTATCTTCGTTGGAAAAACTCATCGGGGAAGACCCTGCTTACAAAGGCAACGTGAGAGTGATGTCACCTGGCAGTGTGGGGTTAAAGTTGTATCCGAGTCTACTTAATTTACAGCAGCGTTATCGCGACCTCACGATTGATTACCGTTTTGCACCTAACCGTGAGATCGAGCAAGCTATTGCTGGTAAACATGCAGACATTGGCTTGATGAGTAAAAAGTCCAATGACGCTAACGTGCGCTGTGAGGCGATTGCTCAGGAGCAACTACTACTTGTGACGCCAAAATATTTGGGTCTACCTGACTGGCAGTCGCTCAGTGCTTTGGGCTATATCAATCATCCTGATGGTAGTCATCATGCGGAGTTATTACTTGGCGCTAACTTTCCTGAGTTCCAGCATAGTGACTTATTAAAAAACCAAGGCTTTTCAAATCAAATTGGGCTAATTTTAGAGCCTGTCGCACGTGGTTTTGGGTTTACGGTATTACCAGCCCATGCTGTGGCAGCGTTTGCTCAACCTGAGCTTATTGCTGCTCACCCATTAACACAACCTGTCTATGAAACTGTCTATTTAGGTACACATCGAAATAGAGCGCAACCACAACGAGTAAATACTCTGATCAACGAAATTAAACAGTGCTTGGGGGAGTGACTAAAATGGGTGGTGCAATGGGTGGTACATAGAAGCGCCACCACTTACCTTGCGTTTAATTTATACTGCGCAGCATTTTTTGGAAGAAGCTGTCTAGCTCAGCGATGCTATTAGGCTCTAATGGCGGTGCTTTTTTACTGCCTTTAAATTGACTAAGCTGCGCTTCAATAAATGCGTTCAGTTCAGGGATCTTTGGGCCCAGTGTTTTTTCTGTTACGCGCTTTTTCTCAGCGACGAGCGAGCAAATCTTATCGAGCAATATGGTGTCTTCAATCACTGCGCTTGCCAAAGTTTCAAACTCGATAGGGGGTGGACAATTAAAGCGTTCTATCCATTTTACCGCGCATAGTGCACGCAACACGTAGAGGTATTTCTTATGCGATACTATGTCGGCCCTTAAATGTTCACGGTAGTTGTTTTTTGCCATATTAAAATAGTGGTAAATACCACGGTCAACTCTATAGTGCGCTTTAAATAGAGACATGGCTTGATGCTTAAAGTCTTTGCAATTGACATACACAATAGAGGACTGCAGCCACTCTCCTATAGCTGGGTTTGATGCATGTAGCAGTTTAAGTGCTTTTCGCAGATCCCAGCCATTGATGTCGATGTCATCAATTATGGGGTATTCAATAACATCTCTTTTATCTTCTAGCATCACAGATAAATACCAGTCCTGCTTGTGAACATAGATAAAGCGTACATCAAAGTCGCTATTTGGTGACTCAAACCCCCATGCACGGCTGCCCGATTCAATGGCGTAAAGGACCTTTACATTGTACTCTTGCTCTGCATTTTTGATGCGAGTCATAATCTCATCGCTGATTTCTGGCGCGATTTTATTTATTTTTTCAGTCATAACTAATCCAAATACACTTTCCAAAGTGTGTCGCTGAGCTGCTGCGTTTTGATGCAAACCCCGCTGAGCTGTGATATCACATTGATGTTGGTAACTGTATGGCTACTGAGCACATTGGTGGTAAAACTGCCTCTGCCTGCTAATGCCATAGGTAACAAAAGTTGATCAGCTAAATGCTCCTCTACCGCAGCCCCTGATTTTAAGTAGTGTTTGAGTGACTTGACTGTTCGTCTGGCGACTTGCTCTGCGCGAAGACCAAGCTCACCCATTTGCTCAAACATAGCTATTTGGTGTTTATGCCCGACACTCAGATGAAAGCTATTGCCTTGTCCAAATGCTTTTGCCTCAAGAATCTCTGTATTTGGCGCATGCCATCCTAATAGTTGTTTTGCTTCTTCTATCTCTCGCTTCGCTACCGAATGCTTAACCCCAGCAATGATGGATAAAGCGCGGCAGTGATTTTGTTGTTGTTCAAGCTCTGTTCCCGGCTTTTCGAATACACACGGTGATAAGCTTTCGATTGGGTTGATGTCAATTTGCCAGCTCCCTCCCCCTGCGGGGAAAAAGCCTAACTTGTGAGTGTTAATTTTGCAGTCTAGTCCCATAGATTTGAGCGCGGGTAAAAATGATTGCTCAAAAAAGGTTAATGATGGCGACATACCGTTGTGTGTTCCACCGTGCAGGATGACTTTGGATGCTTTGCCTGCGAGTGCAAGGGGTAACAAAACGGTTTGGCAAACCAGCACTGTGCTGCCAGCTGTGCCTATTTTAAATTCATATTCCCTGGGTTTGGTAGTAGCAGGTGTAAATTTAATGCGCTGCGAGCCTAGCTCTGCACCTTCTACAATGGCATCACAGATTTGCTGTGCTGCGAGCACACACGTTAAGTGCTGTCGCATCAGTCCAGGTTTCTTTCTGCCAGCGCGAATTTTTTGAATTTCTATGGGTTGATTTAACAGCATAGATAAGCTTAATGCTGTTCTTAAAATTTGTCCGCCGCCTTCGCCTTTAGAGCCGTCAATTAAAATTGTTTTTTTGTTCATTCTTAACCTTTTACACAAACTACTTGTTTTAATGTGTGTACAACTTCGACTAAGTCTTGTTGCGCCGCCATCACCTTATCTATGTCTTTGTAGGCATGTGGGATCTCATCAATTACGGCTTCATCTTTACGGCATTCAACGCCTTTGGTCGCTGCGACTTGATCTGCAATGTTAAACACTTTTTTTGCTTTGGTACGTGACATGACACGCCCTGCACCGTGGCTACAACTATTGAAGCTATCTGGGTTTCCTAAACCTCGGACAATATAAGAGCGTGCGCCCATGTTACCCGGAATGATCCCCATTTCTCCTCTCTCTGCACGTAAAGCCCCTTTACGAGTGACATAACACTGCTTGCCAAAATGTTCTTCTCGAGAGATATAGTTATGGTGGCAATTAACCGCAACATCCATGGTATCAAATTGTATAGGGATTTCAGATCGCAGTGCTTTTAATGCATTAAACATCATAATTTCACGATTTTTGGCCGCGAAATCTTGCGCCCATTCTACCGCCTCAACGTAATCATCAAAATAGGTACTTCCCTCTTTTAAATAAGCGAGATCCATATCAGGTAAGTGTTGTTGGTGGCGCTGCATTTCTTTTTTAGCGAGTTCTATAAAATAAGTACCGATACGATTACCGACCCCTCGACTGCCTGAGTGCAGCATTATCCAAACGTGCTCAGTTTCATCAATACATAGTTCCAAAAAGTGATTACCTGTACCCATGGTACCTAGGTGGTTTATGTGATTACTTTTTGCAATCGCCGGATGCTTGGCACAGATCTGATTAAATCGAGCTTCTAATTTAAGCCATTGCTGTTCGACCAATTTGGGAATATTACCCCAAGCACCTACGTCGCGCTTTCTGCGGTTCGCGGTGCGTCCATGCGGCACCGCTGCTTCAAAGGCACTACGGATCGATTTTAGGTTGTCGGGTAAATCGGCTGCTTTTAGCGAGGTGCGGGTTGCGACCATACCACAGCCAATATCGACGCCCACGGCAGCTGGAATAACAGCGTCTACAGAGGGGATCACACTCCCTATGGTTGCGCCCATACCTAGGTGAACGTCTGGCATAACGGCAATATGGCTATGTACTATGTCCATTGAAGCAATATTTTCTAGTTGTTGTTTTGCTGCACTTTCAAATGGTACCCCTCTTGTCCAAGCCTTAATAGGGTGTTTATTGCCGGTTTCTAATACTTCGTAGTGAGACTTACACATTCGTTTCTCTCCTTTGTTGCTGATCTCCAAGGTTTACCACGTTATTCATCAACCCATCTAACCCGCCGTAGACGGTCAAGCTCTCTATTTTGTCAGCAATCTTTTCTAGTGCCTCTAGCTCTTTTAATCGCATTAAAGTGGAGTTGTTTTCCATGACCTTTGCGGTGTTGTGCAAACTGCGTGTGGCAGCTGTTTCTTCTCTGCGTTTTATTACGTTTGCTTCAGCGGCTTTTTGCGCTTCAACGACCTGATTCAAAATCGTTTTCATCTCTCCAGGTAAGATAATGTCTTTCATACCCACGTGATTTAGCTCAACACCGACCGCATGTAATCGCTCATCAACGATGTCCTTGACGGTTTCGTTGATATAGAGTTTATCAAGCAGTAAGTCGTCTAAATTTTGTGTACCGACGGCCTCTCGAAGTGCTAATTGTAAAGCGTTGTAAGCAAATGACTCGATATTATCAACGCTTTGCGCTGCGAGCTTGGTATCGATAACTTTGATACTCGCACTTAAATTGATACGCAGGCTCACTCTGTCTTTACTTAAGATTTCTTGACCAGATACTTCTAGCATTTGCGTTCTACAATCAAATAATTTCAGTTCAATATTGTGGTTAAATTGCCATAGTCCATACTGTCCCGGTGGTAACTCACGTACCAACGTGTTATTGACATATAAAAGTCCGATGTGGTCACTTTCAACCGACACATCAATAATTGGCGCACTCGCTTGTGTTGTTGGTGCTTTAAACAGTTTGCTGGCGCTATTGAGGCCAGATTGATTAATACTTGCTAAAAGGCTGTGGTCTACATACAGGTTGTTACTGATATCGACCCTCTCCATATGGATATCACCAGCCTCTTTCCAAAGGTATAGGTGCTCCCCTGGTGGCACAATGCCTTTTAAAACATGATTGACATACAATAGCCCCACTTCTTCAGGCCCCAGTACTTGATGAGAAATACTTGTGAGTTCTTTATGTTTATCATAGATATGTGCGCCAGCTTGTGCCGAAATTGTGCGACAGTCAAAGGTTTGTAATTCAAAGTCACGATTGAATTGCCAAAGGCCATAGCGACCTGCTGGCAACTCATGAACAAGTTCGTTATCAGCAAATAAAAAGCCAGTGTGTTCACGTTCAATGGTGATCTCATAAATCGGCTTACATGCTGCGGTTTTCGGACTTTTTATCAGTTTTGAGGCGAGATTAAGCCCAGCTTTTTCGATGAGCTTTAAGGTGCTTTCTTCAACGTAAAACTGCTCACTGATGTCTATTCGTTCTAAGCGGATCTCACCTGCATCTTTCCAAAGGTATAAGCTCTCTCCCGGCGCAACAACTCCTTTCAAGGCGTCATTAAAATACAATAATCCGACTTCTTGCTCAGTCAGTTTAAAATGACTGATATGTGTATGAAGCTCTGGATACGTGTGGTACATGCGAACCGCATCAGGCGCAGCAAAATATAACGAGTCTATGCTATAAGTGACAAACTCAAGTTGATTATTAAAGTCCCAAAAGCTGTGCTTGCCAGGGCCGAGTACTCGATCGAATTGCTTATTTTTATATACGAATACGCGCTGTGTTGGTGACACTATATGTTGTTTTCTAAATTTCATTTTTTTCCTTATACAGCATCGTAACGGCCAACTAGCTATCGAAAATTTGGCTAAGTAACTGCGTGGCTGGGGAGCGTCCGGCTTGCCAACCTCGGGGTTTACTTAGCAAAAACAGCCTTAGTGTTAGCGGCGGTTACTTGCAAAGTGATGAGCTATTTAGCTCAAATATTTTTTACATCATCATGAGATGAATTTAATTTTTGGTGATTAGAGCGGGATTTGAACCCGCAACCCACGAACCTAAGTCGCTGCTCTACCGTTGAGCTATCTATCAAAATAAGGGGAGTTGAACCCCGCACTTGCGTGCTATCCAAATCAGTCTCTTGACTGAGGTAGCCAATATCGGAATACGTGCTTACAAAGTAAGTCGCACCGTTGTGTTCTTTCGAAACACGACATCATGCTACGAGATTACTATTCCAAGGTACGTGCCAAGCTGAAAATAAAAGTAAGGTTTATTTTTTAACCTGTTGTTTTTAAATGATTAAAAGTTTTTTTTGGTTGTTTTTTATTTAATTTTCACTTGTTCTTTTTTCTCTAAAATGTTTCCATAAATATATTGTTGTATCTATTTGGATATGTTTTATGAAGAGAGTTGTAGCAGTAAGTTTGTTAGGCACTCAGTTAGACTTTGTCGGTAAGCGGGTTGACCGTTGGCACCGTTGGCGGCCAAATGTATCCTTGGTGAGCCAAGAAAACCTCATTATTAATAAGCTGTATTTATTGCATGGTTCGCGAAGTCAGCGGCTTGCTCATAATGTTGCGGTGGACATTGAGACGGTATCGCCTGAAACATCCGTGCAATTGGTTGAGGTTAACTTTGATGATCCATGGGATTTTGGTGAGGTCTATGCCAAATTGTATGACTTTTGCCAAACGATTGAGTTTGATTTAGACAATCAGGAGTACTTGTTTCATATTACAACGGGGACGCATGTGGCGCAGATCTGTAGCTATCTGCTCACTGAGAGTCGCCAATTTCCAGGTAGGTTAGTACAAACATCTCCTGATCCAAGCAATGACAATAAATCTGTGGGTCAATTGCATACTATAGACTTAGATCTGTCTAAGTATGATCAGTTAGCGCAGCGGTTTGATATTGAGCGTCAACAGGGTGAGAGCTTTCTTAAAGGCGGCATAGAAACAAAAAACTTAGCGTTTAACCGTTTAATTTCTCAAGTAGAAAAAGTAGCTATACGCTCTAGTGCGCCAATTTTACTGATGGGCCCAACTGGAGCTGGAAAAAGCCAATTGGCAGACCGAATTTATCAATTGAAGAGGCAGCGTAAGACGCTTCAAGGCGATTTCGTTGTTGTTAATTGCGCAACTTTAAAGGGCGAAAATGCCATGGCTGCTTTATTCGGTCATACAAAGGGGGCTTTTACGGGCGCGTTACAAGCTCGTGAAGGTTTTTTAAAAGCTGCGAATAAGGGCCTTTTGTTTCTAGATGAGGTTGGCGAGCTGGGGTTAGAGGAGCAAGCAATGTTGCTTCATGCAATTGAAAATAAAAAGTTCTATCCAGTTGGTAGCGATCAAGAGAGCCACAGTCATTTTCAATTAATTGCTGGTACTAATCGTGATTTGAATGCGTGTGTTGCTGATGGTTCTTTTAGAGAGGATCTATTGGCCCGTATCAACTTATGGACTTATCACCTGCCTGCTCTGAGGGAGCGGCGGGAAGATATCGATGCCAATATAGACTTTGAGTTGGATAAATACAGTCAAGAACATGGCCGCCGCGTTCGCTTCAATAAAGAAGCGCGTGTAGCATATTTAAATTTTGCCCATAGTGAACAGGCAACTTGGCAGGGTAACTTTAGAGATCTGGGATCTTCAATGATCCGCCTTGCGACACTTGCAGACACTTCAAGGATCAGCACATCTGATGTGACGGAAGAAATCGAAAGATTAAAAAGTGATTGGCAAGTACATCAACCTAACAAGCACAGTTCTTGCTTAATTTCTATTCTGAGCGACGAGCAAATCGCACATTTAGATGCATTTGATCGCCAACAATTAGATTATGTCGTCACCGTTTGTTTGCAAAGCCCTAGTATGGCAGCTGCGGGGCGCGTGTTATTTGATGTCAGTAGAACGCAAAAAGCCACCATTAATGATTCCAGTCGATTGCAAAAGTACCTAGCAAAGTTTGGTATTAAGTGGCGAGATATTGCAGCCTGCAAATAATGCGTTGTCCGTGTAGGTAATTGTCTGTAATAGCCCTTTACAGAGTTTTTACTACACTAAACAAGGAATTAGTGACGCAAACTAGAAGGAAAACGATAATGCGAGTTGTGAGTATATTGTGTGGGCTGTTGGTACTGGCTAGTTGCAGTAGTCCAAAGCCAATAAAAAAAGCCGAAGTGATCACGGCTTATTCAATGCTGGCCCCCAGTAAATCGGGGGAAACACTGATTTATGTGCGTGCCATCATTCCGGGAGTTCATAGTAAAGATCAAGTGTGCCCTTTACTTGAAAGCGAAAGTGGAGAGCGTAGTCAGATGAAAATCCGTGCTTTCCATCCCGGTAAAAATTTTCCAATTACAGTGTGTGAATCTGCCGTGCAGGCCGGTATTGCATATCAGGTGGGCGGCACCGAACTGCAGTTTGATGCAATAACACTCAACCCTAAGCGTATTCAAGTCTATGGTGACTCTGGCTGTAAATCACATGTATGTGATGGCAATGGGCCTGCGGAGCCGTTTAAAACGTTGATCTCTCAGGGGGCTAAGCGCGATGTTGACCTGATTCTTCATATGGGGGATTACAATTATAGAGGTACTAGTGGCAGTATCAGTAAAGGTGTTTATGCTTACGATGCAGGAGATGGAGGTTATGGCGGAAAAACCTGTGGGTTAGAGGAGACCTATTACAGTCAAAATGCACAAGGTAGCCCAAAACCAGACACATGGCGTGCTTGGCGAGCTGATTTTTTCAGCGCTGCTGACGCTATTTTGACTAAGGCACCTTGGGTCTTTGCGAGGGGAAATCACGAGTTATGCAGCCGTGCAGGACTTGGTTGGTTTTACTTTTTTGGTCCTGGGTCTGGTTTGGAGCAAGGCGTAGCTCAACGCACATGCCCAGCGCAAGGCAACTTTTCTCAGCCTCTTAATTCCGCGGTTTCTGCTATTGCGATGATAGATCCATACATGCTGAAGCTTGAAAGGCTCAATATTTGGGTGCAGGATTCGGCCAATGCATGTGATGATCGGTTTTCAAATGGACTAACAGCACAGTATCAGAGCCAGTATGAGTCTTTACAGAAGTTTGCGAGTAAATATCCAGATAAGCCGATTTGGACGGTCACGCATAGGCCGCTGTGGGGGGTAAATAATGTGGCAACTGACAATACGTTAAATATCATGCTACAGAGAGCATTAGCGGATACACCGCTTGGATATCTACCTGAGCAAGTGGCTTTGGCATTATCGGGCCATATGCATATTTATCAGTCATTGAGTTTTGATAAGCAATACAAACGTCCACCACAAATAGTGGTTGGAAATAGTGGTGTGAGCTTAAGTGAAGAATTACCTTACACGAGTTTTGAGGCCGTTGTGGATGGGCTGGAAGCCAATGGTAATGAACAAGCAAAATTTGGCTTTTTGGAGCTAGAGCTGGATCGCTATTCTGGATGGTATGGACGATTTTTTGATGAGCAAGGCGAAGCGTTTTTACGCTGTGACTCGCAGTTTGCAGTTCGAGATGAACAGGTATGTCAATAATTCAGTTTTTGTGATGCAGTTTGCTTCTATGTGGCGTGGTATGTGACATTATTTACGCCACTTCTGTCGCTCACTTTAGGTAACAGCATTCCTAATTTAAGGTTTGTTTTTAGATGTGTAGCACACTTACTAACATTATTGATACTTGGTATGTTTTAAGAACGTTTTAAATTTTGGTCTTATCATTTTCAACCAATATTATTTGTCTTGTGAAGATTATGCTTTATGAACGCATGACCACGGTACTTGCTTAATTTTGTTTAAGGCTGGTTTGGTGCTTTTGATTTGATTGTTTCATCAAATTGTACACTTAGCCAATTGTCATCTTTATCAAAATACATGGTTTTTACTGGCCCCATACCTCTGAAGTTCACTAAATTGATTTGTTCAGGCCAGATATCTCTCAATGTGCCATTGCGCATTTGCAGACCTTTTAATGGAGCTTCTTTCTCGTATAGCGCTTCTTGGTATACTCTAAAATATTTCCGATCTATTTGATAAGTGGGTTTTGATAAAGCCAGTGCTTGACCGTTTAATCTTCTTAATGATGTTTGGGTATAGACGTAATCAGAGAATTGTTGTTGTAGGTTCGTATCTTGATAAATGTTTTTTGAGTCATTGAACAGGTGCACTACCGCATGTTCAAGATCATGCATATGAAATCTATATTCTAATTTGATATGCCCATTCTGTGGCAACACTTTTGCAGTTGCCAGTGAAACTTTTAATTTGTGTGCTTGCAATGGTGAAAACCAAATTAAGCTGAGCCCGGCAATAAGCCAAGTTCTCATATATCCAACTCCTTTAATGGTAAATGATAGTGTTTACTCACTTACTTTTAGTCTACTCGATTTTTAGAACGATTAAGAGAATTATTGTGTTTTTTTACAATATCTTGCAAGTGTAACGTCGGTTTTTTGACCTGTCATGTGTACTGATATAACATATCTTGTTATGTGGATGCTACTTTTATCTTATGTATATCAATATATTAATATTAAATGTAATAAATTGTATGAACTGACTGCTGGTTCAGAAATTGTTCAGCTCAATCATTTAGGCTAGATATAGAGTCGAAAATGATGAAAAAATGACAATTTTAATTGTATGCCAAGTAGGCATTTTTCATATTTATTGTCTCTATTTTGAAAAAAAATTTAAAAACCCCAAGTTTACTGTTGATATTTGGCATTATTTATCATTAAAATCGCGCTCTTCCTTATTTTGGGTAAAACTGGCGTTAGTTTTGCTCATTGATTAATACCCGTTTATAGAAAAAAATGTGGTGAGCAGTATGGACTTTTACATACTAAAAAAACAAGAAAAGCTTGTAGCGATACCTGCTGATGAACAAAATTGTAAAGCGTATATAGAAGACGGCTATTGTTACGTTGATAAAGTGGCTGCCTGTAATGAGCGAGCTGCAATTAAGCGTTTAGAGGCAAAGCAAAACAAGCTTTATAGAGCACCAATGTTACTACTTTTAGCGTTGCCGCTATTAATTTTCGCATGGTGGCGGTTGAGCTATTAATAAATAGTCCCAAGCAGTGTTATATTAGCGTTCCTAATTAGGAAAGGAACGCTGTATGAAAGTTGTACACACGTCAGACTGGCACCTCGGCCAGCAGTTTTATGAACATAATCGTTATGAAGAGCATCAGGCCTTTTTAAACTGGCTCGCTAAAGAATTAGTTGAAGTTGATGCGGATCTATTGGTCGTCAGTGGCGATATTTATCATACAGCAACTCCACCAGCAACAGCCGAGCAGCAATTATATGCATTTATCAAGCATGTAAAAGTTGTATCCCCTCACTTGCATATCGTTATTATTGCGGGCAATCATGATTCTGCCAATCGCATTGAAACAGCTAAACCACTATTACAGCAGTTTGATACACATGTAGTCGGTAAGTATGACAAACATGCACCAGAAGAGGTGGTTAAACTGATCAACACGCGTTGTGGTGCTGTTCAAGTTGTCGCTATGCCTTTTTTACGTAGTGCTGATATGGCGCAGGTCGACGGCGACGAGTCTGGCTACGCACTAGCAGTACAGCAGGCTTACCAGTCTGCGTATGAGCAGATAAGCGATAAGTCGCTTCCAGTGATCACTTTAGGTCATCTGCATGCTAAAGGTGGTGATATATCAACTGACTCTGAACGTAATATCACTATTGGTGGCTTTGATTCGATTCATGCAGATGTGTTTGGAGATACACCTGACTACGTCGCGCTTGGTCATTTGCACAAAGCGCAAAAAGTCGCCAATAATGAGGCGATACGATATAGCGGTACGCCTTTCCCGATGTCATTTTCTGAGCGTAACTATAAGCACCAGATACTGCTGATTGAGTTTTCTGGTAAGCAGGTCAGAGAAGTTACACCGCGTTTTGTGCCAAGGCACAAGCAAGTCATTCTATTACCTGAAAAAGGTGGTGCAACTTTGGATGAGCTTTGCCAAAATATTGAAGGTTTGGAATTACCCACGGATGAAGAAGTACCTAAGCCTTACTTGAGGTTGCGTTTGAATGCCAACGAAACTGACAGTCAATTCCGTCATAAAATAGAGCAAGCACTGGCTGGTAAACGCGTTCATTTTTGCGGTATAGAGCGTGTATCACAGGTCACTGACAATGAGGATACGCCCCTGTTTGAAGACTTAAGTAAAGTCAATGACCTCGCTCCCCTTACCTTATTGGAATTAGCATATAAAGAACAAATAGATAAGGAATCTGCATTGCCACAAGAATTACAAGCATGTTTAGAGACTGTGTTAGTCGCATTAAATGAGCAAGGAGAACTATGAGGATCCTGACTATTGAGGTTAAAAACTTAGCCTCCTTGCCAGAAGCGCGTATCGACTTTACCGCGCCTCCTTTGAAAAATACTGGTCTATTTGCCATTACAGGTGAAACTGGGGCTGGTAAAAGTACTTTATTAGATGCTATCTGTCTGGCGTTTTACGGGAAAACGGCGAGATTAAAGTCAGACTCAAAAAACAAAGTGGCTTTTAATGGCGATGAAATCAAACTGAGTGACCCAAGGCATCTATTGCGAAGAGGGACTGTTTCAGGTTATGCGCAAGTTGGTTTTGTTGCTCAAGATGGTGAGCAATATACTGCACGTTGGCAAGTGGCTCGAGCCCGCAACAAAGTAGATGGGCGTATTAAAGAAGCTGAATTGGTATTACTGGATGCTTCTTGTGAGCAGGTATTGGCGCAAAAATCCAACGCAAAGCAAAAACTATTACAGTTAATTGGATTGAACTTTGAGCAATTTACCCGTGCAGTGCTATTAGCTCAGCACGATTTTGCTGCTTTTTTAAAAGCAAATGCGGATGAGCGAGCTCAATTACTGGAGTGTCTGACCGCGACAGAGCAGTTTAGTCGAGTTGGCAAAACCATTTTTGAGTTTCATAAGCAAAAGTCTGAAGCGCTTGCTTTATTCAAACAAAAACTTGGTAATATAGAGTTACTCAGTGAGGAGGATTTAGCACATAAGCAACAGCATTTAGCAGAATTACAGCAACAGCAAAGCCAGTTGCAGTCACAAGTAAAAACGCTCGAACAGCATCTTGGCTGGTACACGGTAAAAACAAAGCTTGAGCAACAACTGACAACTTTGTCGAGTAGTGTCTCGGAGCAAGATGCGACATTGGCTAGCCGTAGTGATGAGTTTAAGCGTGCACAGTTGGCGCAATTAACCCAGCACATCGCAGATAACCGTACTCAGGCTAAGCAATTTCAGGCCAATATAGTGCGTGCACAATCGGATCTAAAGGCTTTAGCTGCACAGGATTTAAACAGCGAAATCATAGTTCAAGAAAGTGCCTTGAAAGTTGGTAATGAGAAACTATCTCTTGCACAGGCTTTATTACAACAGCATGAGCCTGATATTGCTAAGGTGAGAGAGCTTGATCAGGTACGCAATGAAAATGCGAAGCTTTGTGATCAATTTGAAGAGCAGGTGGTGCAGCAACAATTGTTGGAGCAACAGTATGAGCAAGCTCTTCACACACTGAAAATGCAAATAACAGCACTTGACGCTGAGAAAACCCTTCTGGATAAACAGTTGTCAGAGTCACCACAGTTAGTATCACTGTGTGCGTCTTGGCCCCAAACTTTTGAGGTGCTGCAACAGTATTTACGTGTGCACCATGACAAACGTGAATTACTGTCGGAGCAATCAGTATTGGAAGCGCGGCACCAAGCAGCGAAACAAGCCGTTATGGAAGCGCAGCCACAATGTAGTCAGGTTGAACAGCATGTTAATTCAATGCAGGCTGAAGTGAATCAATTACAGCACAGCTTGAGTGAACTAGACTACGAAAAATTGCAATTTCAGAAATCACAACTCAATAAGGCACAGCAAGCATTAGAGCAGCAGCGAGTATTGAATGGTGAACTCATGCAGCTACAGGCACACCTTGATGGTTTACGACACCAACAACACAGTGCAGAAGCTCAAAGAAAAGATGCTGAGCATCAAGATGAACTCACTCGTCAGCAATTGAATTTAACCCAAGAAAACTTACATCAGGTTAAATTGCGTGCAAGTGACAATATCAGTGCGTTGCGCGGACAGTTAGAACATGGCAAAGAATGTATGGTATGTGGTGCGACAGAACACCCTTATCGTGTAGATCATATCGATAGTCATTGGCAGCAATTGATCCGAGACTTTGAAGGTCAGTATCACAGTGCAGAAAAGGCACGTCAGCAAACGCAAGCACGTTATCATGAGGTAGTGTCTAACTTAGAGCAAGTAAATGGACAGCTACAAGCTGCGCTGCAACAAAAAGCACAAATATTAAACAAGCAGCAAGTCAATCAAACCTTGCTTGATGAATTACCTGAGTCACTTCGCGATGCCAAGCAACACGCACAGCAGCTTGTACAGATTGATAATAATCTCGCACTTTACAGCGAGCTGAGTAAATCTCAACAGCACAAGTGGCAATTATTACAGCAGAATCAGCAGCAGCTTCAGCAGTTGCGAAGTGCTTTACAACAGCATCAGCAACAGCTTCAATCAATTGAGCAATCACAAGCGACACTAGCTCAAAGAAGTAATGAATTAGCGCAGACCAGTGAACAGTTGGCGCTGCGAATTTCTGAAGTATATGAGAATGAGGCGTGGTTATCTCAGCTGGCTCACTCTGCGGATACAGCAGTTCAGACCTTGTATGAGCAAGTGACTACAGTGATGTCACAGCAAGATAAGCGCGCGCAAATAGTCAAAGATATCGAGCAATGTTTACCACAGCAAAGCACCACGCAAGCGTTGCTAGAGAAGGCTTTACAGCAATTAGCCAATTTTAATGCACAGCTCAGCAAATATCAGCAGCTTCGTGATCAGGCGCAAGCTCAACGCGGCGCATTGCTAGCGCTTGAAACTACGCCTGAACAATGGAGTCAGCAACTACACCAAGGTGTCTCTTTGGCACAGCAGCAACTCCAAACGCATAAAGATGAACTCACTCGTTTACATAAGTTGCATGATGAGCAAATTTTGCGACAAGTTCATTTAAACCAGCAGATAAAAGAATATGAGACTAACTTAGCTGAAAATCAAACACGCTTTACAGGTTGGTTGATACAAGCTCAACAGCAATATCCTACTTTGACTGAAACGTTAGTCGATGAACTGCTCGCTTGGCAGCCTGAGTTATGGATGCCGTTAATTGAACAAGCAAAAATACTAGAGCAACAGCGCGATAGCGCAAAATCACAGTTAGCGCATGTAAAGCAGAACTTAGCGGAGCATAATGACAATGAAAAACCTGAACATGCACAGTCGGAAATTGTCATAGCGTTAGACAAATTAAATGAGCAAAATAAAGGATTGCACACAGATATGGTCACCGTTTCTGTTGCACTTAAAACTCATCAAAACAATGTGGAAAGGCTACAGTCACAGCAAGGTGAACTAGCACAGATGCAAGCAGACTATGAGCATTGGCACTTACTAAATCGTTTATTAGGCGATGCAACAGGCAAAACGATGCGTAATTTAGCGCAAACACAAACGCTAAAAATCCTACTGCATTATGCCAATCATCATTTAATGAGCTTGTCGCGGCGTTATCGCCTGACCGTAATAGGTCAGTCTCTGGAAATTGCCATTATCGATCGTGATATGGCCGATGAGCAACGCAGCGTGAATACCCTATCTGGTGGAGAGTCATTCCTAGTCTCTCTGGCGTTGGCGCTAGGGTTAGCATCACTGTCATCAAACCAAGTGAAAATTAATTCTCTATTTATCGATGAAGGGTTTGGCACGCTCGACCCAGAGACATTAAGTGTGGCATTGGATGCATTGGATGCTCTGCAGTCACAGGGTCGAAAGGTAGGGGTTATCTCTCATGTGGCACAAATGACAGAACGCGTTGCGACACAAATTAGGATTAAAAAGCAGTCCGGTGGCTATTCTACCGTGACGACAAAGGACAGTTAAAGAGGAAAGGTATGCCTACATTTACAGGTGATGAAGCGCTCAGTTACGACAAGCGAATTGGTAAACTGGTACCAGGTTATGAGCTTCTGCATCATACGACTGCCGCACAACTGAGTGTGATGTTAGCTCAAGATGCGACCATATTGGTAATTGGTGCAGGCACAGGTAAGGAAATTATCGAGCTGGCAAGGCACAATACTGGCTGGCGGTTTATTGCTCAAGATATCTCTGCAGATATGCTCGCTATTGCAGATCAAAATTTTACTAACTTAGGGCTGAGTAATAGAGTTACGATCCATCATGGCCCAGTGAATGAAGCAACCTACCGAGCGGATGCGGCTTTATGCTTATTAGTGCTGCATTTTGTAAAAGATAATGGTGATAAAGCTGAGCTTTTAAAGCAAATTGCTCTGAATTTGCGCTCTGGTGGACGGTTGTTCTTAGCTGATTTAATGCTGCCCAATACCGATTTTGAACGCGCAGCGCAGCTGCATTATTGTCAGAAAGAACTCGGGTTGACAGAAGTTGGAGCACAAACGATGCGTCTTCATTTTCAAGAAGCCTTTTATCCTTTAAGTGACGCAAGACTCCATGAACTGACAAGTCTTACTGGGTTTTGCTCCCCCATTCTTTATTTTAAGGCACTTGGTTTTAGTGCCTATTCAATTGCAAAAGGAAAGTGATTAAGGCGTATGTGCCCTAATCAATTCGACCAGCTTAGAGATTTTTACATTGCTGAGCTGGCGATAGTCAAAATAGGGGCATACGATGATTTTGTTTACCTTATCAATGGCAAATTCTTCGTCTAACCAGACTATTGAGTGGGTAAAATCGTGATCTCTTAAGAGCTTTTTAGCATATGTTCGTCCAGCAATGATGTGCCACTGGTAGTTATTTGGGCTTAAACTGGGTGAAGAAAACAGCAAAGCTTCTTGGGATCCGGCTTGTAGTAAGCTTTTATCTCTATACGCTTGCCATGTGAGCGTATTTTTCTCTTTCTTAGTAAAATCATGATCTGGATGACTTAACTCAGTGAGAAATTTACTGTATACATTAAACAGTTTTCGCCACCCGTTACCACATTCGTGATTAATATAATCGATCTCACCCTGACGCAAAGGTATGACTTCATTAAGGTTTTTGTATTCTATAAGATTAGGTTTATTTTCGACGTATACAGCTAAAATGCCCGTGGGCGCGCCAAAACCATGAGTTAGTATTTTCATGAACTGCCAATTAGTTTCAACAACTTAGTATTCTGCCAGCAGATAGATCGTTTGGCACTAAGTGGCCGTATAGACCACAATATTCAATTGTATCAGCCTAATAACTAATATAGGAGTATTGCGCTTTGAAAATACACCACTTTGTAAAAGCATGTGTGTTAGGAGCTTTTTTGTCTTTAACAGCATGTACCGGTTTGCCCGAAGGGGTTATACCTGTAAAAAACTTTGATCTGCAGCGTTATCAAGGCACTTGGTACGAAATTGCGCGCCTTGACCACCGTTTTGAGCGTGGCATGCAAAATGTGACTGCAACATATACTTTAAATCAAGATGGCAGTGTTAGGGTTGTTAATAGAGGTTATGTCACTGCCGAGCAAACATGGAAGCAGGCTGATGGTGTCGCTAAGTTTGTTTCTGAACAAGACGTAGGTCATTTAAAAGTGTCATTTTTTGGTCCGTTTTATGGCAGTTATGTTGTTTTTAAATTAGACGAAGCAGATTATCAATACGCTTATGTGACAAGTTATGATAAAGACTATCTGTGGTTATTGTCTCGCACACCACAAGTGCCAAATGCTGTTTTGAAGGACTTCCAAGAAACAGCCATGAAACTTGGCTATGACGTCGATGCGCTAATTTATATGGAACATCAAAGCATTAGCTCACTGTAAGCCCCCTTTACAGTCATATTAAAAGAGTCTTTCTTTTGACCAAAAAGATTAATATTTCATAAACTTATTTGTCATTACTTCCGTTCAGGCTAGTTGCGCTTATAAAAACCCAATGTAGCAACAAATAAATCGGAGTAATAAAAATGAAGCGCATAGCCTATTCGTTAATTGCCTCAGCCGTCACTTTGGCACTTACTGCGTGTAGCGGAGATGATGGTGCACCTGGAGCTCAGGGCCAACAAGGTGTTCAAGGTGAGCAAGGGGCTGCTGGACCTGCAGGTGAAAATGGCTCAAACGGGATAAATGGAGCTGATGGTATTAATGGTGAAAATGGCGCAGATGGTGCGGATGGCGCAAATGGTGCAGATGGCGCAAATGGTGCAGATGGCGCAAATGGTGCAGATGGCGCAAATGGTGCAGATGGTGCAGATGGTGCAGATGGTGCAAATGGTGCAGATGGCGAAAAGGGTACTGATGGCGTAGATGGAAGTGACGGAGTAGATGGTACTGATGGAATCAATGGCGGTACTGGTTTAGTTCGGATCGCGACTGTGCCTAGAGGCTCTGAAGTAACTGGTATTTTCTTAACTGAAAAAGGTGACTTGTTTTTTAACGCACAACATCCTAGTGATGAAAACACGGAGGTAGATAGCTTTAACAATCGTCCATTTAATACAGGCACTGTGGGTGTATTGACTGGTGTCAACTTCAATAAATTGCCTCGTAATTTGGTTGATGCTCCACTGCATGCAACTGAATTTGAAGCGCAAACAATTGTAACTGCAATAGGTCAATATCAAATCTTAGGTCAAACCGGAGACACATTTAATGACCTTGGAACAAACGCTTTAGTGGGTGGGCTTGGTGTAATCTATGGCATGACTTCTGGCAACGAAATCATCAAAAATGACATGCCAGATTTCAATGGTTTTATCTATGAGTCAGAAAACACAGGTTATTTGTTCACTAACTGGGAAGATTACCCTGGCGGTATGAGCCGCTTAAAAATGAGCAAGAGCGAAAATGGCCAATGGAGTGTTGAGCAGGCCATGATGTTAGACTTTGATTTAGTAAAGGGTACGGCAGCAAACTGCTTTGGATCTGTATCGCCTTGGGGAACTCCACTGACTTCAGAAGAATGGATTGTAAATTCAGATGTTGATTCAACTACTTATCCAGAGTGGAATGCACCAGTTGTTAGCACACGTTTGGCTCAACTTAGAGAGTTTTTATCACCTGAATCACCTAACCCATATCGTTATGGTTACATTGCAGAAGTAAAGTCTCCTATGGCAGATAAGCCTGTCGTTGAAAAACATTATACGATTGGGCGATATGAGCATGAAAACGCCGTTGTCATGCCAGATAGACGCACGGTTTACTCTTCGCAAGATGACACCGGTGGTGTGCTGTTCAAGTTTGTTGCCGACACAGCTGAAGACCTAAGTTCGGGCACGTTATACGGCGCAAAGCTTATCCAAGATAAAGGTTTATCAGATCCTGCAGTCACTGGGTTTGATATTGAGTGGAAAGAGATCGCAACAGGCACTAATGCGGCTATTTTAGACTGGATAGTTGAGTATGATGGCATTTCACCTGAAAGCTATGTAGACGGTAAAACTAACTATATTTCCATGGAAGATGTGCAGGCTTGGGCGAATGGTGATGCAACCTACCCTACTGAAGCGCAAGGCGGTTCACCAGTAACTGCTGGCAAACCTATGGATGATCGTGTGGCATTTTTGGAATCACGCCAAGCGGCACGCCTTAAGGGAGCGACCGCTGAATGGCGCAAGCTTGAAGGCTTAGCAATCAATCATGACCGTGTGCTTGAAGCGGTGTCTGGTCAAGATATGATCGCAGGTGAAGTCGTGGAAAAAGCTTACTTATACATAGGCATCGCAGATATCGACAATACTATGATTGATGGCCAAGGCGACATTCAATTGTCTGGTCGTGTAAAGGATTGCGGTGGTGTTTATCGTGCGCATATTGATGACAATTATAGCTTAACTCGTATTGAACCTGTTGTGATGGGCTCGACTTATCGTTCTTCGCTGGATGATTCAGAGCGTTGTGATGCAAGCCAATTAGCACAGCCTGACAATGTTGTTGTTATGCGTGATGGTCGCATTCTTATCGGAGAAGATCACAGCTCATCTTGGAAATACAACAACACATTGTGGATGTATGACCCTAAATCAAAATAACAATTAATTATTGAGGCGGTGCATTGCACCGCTTTTTTGGCATTAAAAATGGAAGTCATACAAATGCAATACCCGTTACTTATTTCGACATTGGCTTTGGCCATTGCCTTAAGTGGATGCACTGAACCACTTGAGCAGAGCAAAATTTTACCAACCGACACTGAGCATGCTCGTCATAAAGCACCATATAAACCAGGCGACGATATTCCTGCAATGGCGTATATAGAACATCAAGAGGTGTACAACCCTGAGTCTGTGATACCGCCACAGTGTTACACCAAGACTGATGGAGTAAACAATCCATGTTATGCCTGCCACCAGTCGTACCATGATGATAAAGCGCGTCCTAATGTGATGAACGACGGTGATTTACAAGGTGACTATGCGTTTTCAGATCTCGGTTTAAAAAACCATTGGAAGAATCTGTTTATCGACCGTACGGATTTGATTAAAGGGATCTCAGATCAAGAAATTACTAACTGGATCGAGCAGGATAACTACACACCTTTTATAGCTAAAATGAGCAAGCGCAGTGACTGGCGTGGCGAAGTAACACCACTTAAGAATTTAGCGTTTCCAGAAAAAGCGTTTGACGAACAGGGTTTTGCCCATGATGGTAGCGGTTGGGTTGCATTTAACTATAAGCCTTTTCCAAGTACATTTTGGCCAACGAATGGGTCAACAGGGGATGTGATGATAAGGCTACCGCGCGAATTTCAAACCAAAGATGGTCTTTACAGTCGGGACGTTTATCTGGCGAATTTGAGTCTGACCGAATTGGCTGTGAAAGGTTTGGAGGCTATCTCTGTACCGCGTATTTCAGAGCATGCTGTTGGTCAAGATTTGAATGGAGATGGTAAGTTCAGTGATATTACTCACATAGTGAAGCAAGCACATTATATCGGTGATGCAGAAACAGAGTTAGCGCATATGCTTTACCCAGAAGGCACTGAGTTTTTGCACACGGTACGTTATTTGGGGGTTGATGAACAAGGCAAGATTTATAATGCACCTCGGCTAAAAGAGTTGCGCTATATGAAAAAGCATAACTTTAAATCAAAAAGAGAAATTGCAGGCTCTTATTATCGAGAAGCAAAAGAAAAGGAGTTTGAAAAGCTCCCAGTGACACTTTATGTGGGCGATAAAGGCGTGAATAATACATTTGGCTGGATGATTAATGGTTACATAGAGGATAGTCGCGGTGAGTTGCGGCCTCAACATGCGCAAGAGTTGGCATTTTGCAACGGTTGTCATAAGACTGTTGGGGCAACATATGACCAAACATTTTCGTTTGCTCGTAAGGTTGAGGGGGCTGCTGGTTGGGGGTACATCAATCTAAAAACGCAAAAAGATGTGCCAAATTTAGGTGAGGAAGATGGAGAGTTTCTGACGTATATGTCCCGAGTTGGCGGCGGTGATGAGTTTCGTCAAAACCAAGAAATGCTGAAAAAGTGGTTCACAGGCGGCAAGGTTGATATGCAAAAGGTACAAAACGCAGTTAATCTTTACGAGTTGATAACGCCTTCAAAAGAACGTGCGCTGGCTTTAAACAAAGCGTACTTAACCATAGTGAGAGAGCAAAGTTATCTGTTTGGGCGTGACGCAACGCTCGTAAAAGCGAAAAACGTGTTGGAAACCGTAGATGATTCACAAGCACCACTGCGACAAGATAAGCAGTTTAAATGGGATATGCAGTTAGATTGGTCCAAAAATTAGTGGCTCTGCAACTGAAGAGGTCAAAGAGCGTCATGTGAAATTGCATCCGTGACGTTTCTTTGCTGTGTTAAGTAGCCACTGCACTATGAGATCATGATTTTACCTACTGACTAAAAAACGGATGAACTGAACACGTATTAGTAAGTTTTCTATGTGTTCTTGGTGATTTTTGTAGGTGTATTTTCTTTAATTATGGGCTTTTACTATCTAGAGATCACTATTTTACTAAGATAAAGTCGAACAGATCATATTTTTACTAACGTAGTTGCAGGTAACTTGGTAAAAATCTGACTTACTATGAATGAGATCAAATTTTTACTAACTCACTCTATTTATTCTATTCATTTGTTTGTTAAGTAGAAGAAAAACACCAGCTTTTAGTATATTGTCGCTCTTTTTATAATCTTATAGATCACGAATTTACTAACTTATCTGCCGATCTAAAAATTAGAGATCATGTTTTTATCAAGTCATCTTCTCTTGGATCAGGTTTTTACTAACTTTTTATTTGAGATTGCTCATTGGGATCAGTTTTATACTAGCTGATGATACTTGCATTGAATCATAGATCATATTTTTACTAACTAAATCGATTGTGGGTAGGCCGAAATAGGTAACGAGAGCGAGGTTATCCAAATAAAGCTAGTAAAATGATGATCTGAGCGGCTGATAATAGTATATCAGCCGCCGAATAGTACTAACTAATGATAGTCAGTATGGTGAGAAGACTTGTTAGAGCGGGAAGTAAGTAAAATAGTGATCTTAACCACTTTGCTTTATATGTCATGCACAGTGAGATCACGAGTACGGAGAGTGCCATTTGCCCACAGAACATTAAGCTACCGTAGCCGATTGATTGTGAGAGATTCACGATGAAGCTTAGTAAAATAATGATCCAAGCACCATAGCTAAAGCGCTGGGTTATGCTTTGATTTGGGCGAACACCAAACACACTTTTATAGTGAGCCGTTTTAGCCATTGCAAATCCATAAAATGCGCTGAAACACAGAAGGGTAGCTAAGCTGTAGATCATGCTTTTTGCTCCTTACCTGTGGAACGTTTTGGGCGCTTAGTAGGTTTTACCGAACTTGTTTTCAGACTCAGTTTGTTTCCTTGGAAGAAAAACACCGCTGCAGTCGCTAAAAATACTAGGTCAAAGCTTGCTAAGATCCATTTGCCATCTATCAAATAGGTGATTAGGTTGCCATTTGTTGTTAGCGCATTGCAAATCGGCAGCAATAGCCAGACTATTGCATTCAAATAAGCGAAACTTTGCCATGCGTGTTTAGCACGCCAAAGGCCAGCTACGACTGCACAAACAAGCCAAATTAAAAAGAAAGCGAGTATTTCTTTATCTGCTCTGCCTGCGATATCCGCTGGTAAAAGCCTATTTGCATAGAAAAAACCTGCAGTTGCCAGTGGCAATCCCATTATTGTGCCTAAGTTTAAAGCTTCCACTAATTTAAGCCCAAAGCTAGGTGATTGATTGGGTTTTAAGCGCTCTCTTATGCGCTTAGCCCACATAATGCAGCCCGTTGCAATCATTAAGCAGCCCGCAATACCACAAATAAAATACAACCAACGCAGGCCTGGATGAGCAAGTCTGCCGCTATGTACTGCAATCATGCCTCCATAAAGCACTTCACCGCCACTTGGATCAAGGCGAGCTGTTTTTATCAGTTCACCTGAGGCCGCAGAGTATTGCCAATACGGGTATTCATCACGAATTAAAGTACCATTGTCACCATATATTTTGATTGTTGCACTGATGCTACTTGGGTGGTCAACGATCACTCGCTTTATTTTTTGCTCTGGCCAGTTTTGATGAAAGTGTGCAAATGCAGCATCGAAAGCAGGAGTATTAAGCGTTTGCTCTGACTTTTCTAAGCGCTGACGTTCGGGATAAAAGTCTGCTCTAAACCCTTTTACGCCATCTTCATACAGTGTATTTGCTGGGTCTGGGAACAGCATAAATATCAAAGTCACCAATCCTGTATAGGTGATCATAAGGTGAAAGGGCAACGCGAGTACTGATGATAAGTTGTGTGCATCAAGCCATGCCCTTACACCTTTTTGTGGTCTAAATTGGAATAAGTCTTTGAAAATACGTTTATGGATTACAATGCCGGAGATGAGTGCGATGAGCATAAATAGTGATGCAAAACAGACTAACCAGCGAGCGAGTTTGCGGTCCATATAGTGTAAATCGAAATGTAATCTATAGAAAAAGTTACCACCTCGGGTCTCTACCATCCCTTCAACTGGATTGAGTGTGTTTGGATCTAGCTGCTCGTCTATCCATTTGTCTCTTTGTCCATCCGGCTGACTATGGCGATGAGAAACATGTACTTCAGGTTGCCTTGGTGAAGGAAGCCCTATCCACCACCTGTTTGCGTCAGGTGCTTTGTTTTGTAAGTAATCCAAGCCGGTGTTAATTAATGTTGCTTGCTCAACTTTGGGTTGCTCAATCTTGTGTACAGCAGGTTGATTCCATAAGCTAATTTCGTGTCGAAAGAAGCTAATCGTGCCAGCAAAAAAAATTAAAAATAATAGCCAACATAGCAAAAGACCAACCCAAGTATGTAGCCAAGTCATTGAACGAAAAAAACTGTCTTTCATATACTTCCCTGAACAAAATTGGTGATCAGCGCAATGACGCTGGTGCTAATAATTAAAGCGGCCCAAACCTTTATCAAGGAGCGAGCAGCAAAAGCAGCAATAAAAACACAGCTATAAATTAAGATGCTAAGACAAACACTGTATAAGACGGCATCTACTTTACTGGTTGGAAGCAGGAGGCTTAACAGCGAAATACAGTAGGCTGTAAAAAAGTAACCGCCCAAAATTGCCGCACAAAATCGGGACACAACGCTTAACCTGTATTGAAAAGTCAAAGCATTATCGGCTTGTGACATAATGTTCCTAAATTTTTTTATCAGATCAGTGATTATCTACGAATAGTTTTGTAAATAACAGTAATTATCATTATTAAATGCGCCAAATACACAATGATTCAAGTTTAAAGAAAAACGTTAAAGCTTTAGCTACAAGAAAGAGAAAAAATTAATTTATTGGCAATCTTTAAGTGGATTATTTTATTCTTGCAATTGGCGAGCACTTTTAATTTAATTAAAAAAATTTTTTAGCTGATTGAATTACTTTCCGATTTAACCGGTCTATTAAAGCAATAACTAGTCAGCCTTTTCGGTTCATGAAAGTTGAATTATGACATTACTTGATGATATTGCTGCTTGTCGGTTGTGCCAAGCACATTTTGAGCATATACCTTCGCCAGTTATTCAAGGTAGCAAAAATGCGAAGATATTGATTGCGGGTCAAGCCCCCAGTTTGACAGTGCACAAAACTGGCAAACTTTTTAATGATGCAAGTGGACAAAAGTTAAGGTCTTGGCTGGGGGTTTCTGAGCAGCAGTTTTATGATCCAGCGTTGTTTGCCATTGTACCTATGGCATTTTGTTACCCTGGCAAAGGAAAAAGTGGCGATAAAGCGCCGCCTAAGCTCTGTGCTAAAACATGGCGGGAAAAAGTATTGGCTGAATTTAATCATATTCATCTGATGGTCTTGATAGGCCAATATGCGCAGGCATATCATTTAGATAGTTTTAAAAATGTAACTGATACCGTGCAGAAATGGCAAAGTTATATGCCAACTCAGATCCCATTACCGCACCCAAGCCCACGAAATCACTTTTGGTTAAAACGAAACCCATGGTTTGAGATCAATGCAATTCCTGCATTAAAAAAGCGCGTCTCAGACATTTTAATGAGCTGAACCCTAAATGAGTCATCTCAAAGGAGTTGCGAATTTGTTGTACATCTACCATAATCGCCCTGTACTTTGGTTTACAAAAAATAACATTTTAATTCAAGGGAACTGAAAATGATTTATCACCTATCGGGATGGATCTCGGTATTGATTTCGATTTTTGCCATCTACCCAAGTTACCAACCTGGCGCAAATTCTGTTATTGGATTTTATCTTTGTTTGTTTGCACTGCTTGTCGCTGCATTTGCTAGTCATTTAGGGCACTCGCTTTATTATCGTGCTGTATTTTCTTTATCTATTGTCAACGTCCTATTTGTAAATGATGGAACAAATATTTCTTTACTTTCTAGTGAAAATGACTGGGTTTATATTGGCTCAATGTACGGTATATATATTGTTGTAAGCACAATATGCGGTTTTTTAGTAAGTAGAGAAGATTTACTGGGTAACTCTTTACGCAGAAAAGAGTCCAAAAGATCGCATAAAAGAACAGCATAAAGCGCTTTAAAAAAATTAAAATTTTTATTGTAAATGTTTGTGAAAATTCTAGTTTTTGCATTTGTTTACATATAAATGTTATTTTTATGTGTCCCTTTATTTGGTAATGTGGACTGTGTAACAATAAAAAGACTACTTTAATCACCTCACACTGATTCGGACTACTTTGGCATAGCTGTCTGTATATTTTCTTGAATTAAACTTGCCCTAAACTATGACTGTAGGGCTATCATTTATACTGGTAGAGTCTGACAAACCGTAATATGAGACTGAGGGGGAAGTATGTATTGGGGGTTGATCGTTGTGGTCATTTTAGTCGGTTTCTGGTTGCATAACCGCTATAGCTCTGAGTCTCAGGATTTTCCGCCACTAGAGACTGACCCAAATGATCCATTAGTTTTGGAAGCGGTAGAACTTGCCAAAGCAACAATGGATGAATTTTTAGAATTGTTCCTCAGGTATCCTAACGATGCTTTTGTCAAACTTGGTTTTGAGAGTGACTGCGGTGTAGTTGAGCATTTAGGTGCGCATGTAGAGGCGATTAAAGGAAATGAAGTGAGCGTTTTTTTAGTCACTCCGCCTATTACACATGAAGGTAAAATGGCGCATAACTATGTATGCCAGTTACAAGATATTGAAGATTGGCAGATCACTGACAGTGATGGCAATATCTATGGTGGATTTATTCAGCGAGCGATGTTTACTATTGCTGAGCGCGAAGGCATTGCTTTGCCGCCGGAGCTCAAAGCAATGCAGAATAAATATGTGGATGTTTAAGGCTGCTCTGCAAAGTTTTTAAGCGCTTGGCCTGTTAGTCTATAAATGATCCACTCATCTTGCGGTTCTGCGCCAATACTCTGGTAAAAATCAATGGTAGACTTGTTCCAATCTAAAACTACCCACTCAAAGCGGCCACAGTCTTTTTGTATCGCGGTTTGAGCGAGGTGCTTCATTATGGCTTTACCTGCACCTGCGCCACGTTTATCCTGTGTGACGTACAAATCTTCAAGGTATAAGCCATATTTACCTAGCCATGTTGAATAATTGAAGAAATAGACAGCGAATCCAATCGCTTCACCATCTTGCTCACAAATAAGGGCATGGGCTCTTACATCATCACCAAAAAGTTTCTGTTCGATATCTTGCACCGTGTTTTTAACCGCGTCTGGTTCTTTTTCATAAATCGCTAATTCATTGATGAAGTGCAAAATAGTCTCTGCATCTTGGATCTTTGCAGGACGGATAGAAATACTCATGGTTGTTAATCCCTGTTTGACTTAGTTGCTTATCAGTGTACTGTTAAGTTACACATGAATAAAGTGCATAGTTTGCACTTACCACATGCATGAATTACATGAGAAATATACCAAATATAGATTTAAACCTACTCAAACTATTTGTTGTTTTGTATCAAACTGGCTCAGTAACACAAACGGCTAGTATCTTACATATGAGTCAATCGGCATGTAGCCATGCACTTACTCGTCTTCGCACAAGTCTTAAAGATGAGCTGTTTGTCAGAGAGAACAATCAAATGTTGGCCACTGACTTTGCTAATAAATTGGCGGTAGATGTGTTACCTGCATTTGAAGCCATTACCTCAGGACTACAAGAAGCAAAACCATTTGACCCCTCGCAAGTGGAGCGTTTAACGCTTGCTGCAACTGATTACACAGCGTGGTGTTTAAAACCATTTTTAAGTGATTTGTTAAGCCTGTATAGCAACCTATCAGTACAGATAATTCAATTAGAAGAGCGGATCCCAGTTCAGGCATTAAAAGAGTGTAAGTTGGATCTGGTGTGTGGTTTTGAGCATCAACAAGAGACACTCGAAAGCCTAACGCAACTTAACTGGTTTGAAGGGGCTTATGTGACATTAAGCTGCAAGAGCCAAGCGTTACCCAAACAGTTGCCGCTGGAATTGTTTTTATCTAAGCCCCACGTGTTGATTGCACCTTGGAACGAAACGCGAGGTATTGTTGATCAAACGTTGGCGCAATCTAAAAAGTCCCGCAAGCTAGTATTGGCGACGCCACACATGCTCGCTACGCCCGCGCTTTTAACAAACACAGACTGGCTTCTGACATTGCCAGCTAAATATGCTGAACATGCCGCTAACATACATCATTTATCTGTTCATCAGCCGCCTGTTAACGTGCCAAATTATCGAGTGAAGCTATACTGGCATAAAACGCGACAGAAAGATCCTAAGTTACGTTGGTTTATATCGCAGTTTTGCCAATTCTATGATTTATAGACATTGTCTAACGAGTATTAAATACGTTTGAAAACATGTATTTGGTTATATTTTGCGAAAATGAAATGGTGGCAAATTATCTGAAGTTAAGTGAACAATCCTGACCATTATTGCGTATAAGCTGTTGAACATAAATGATGGATTAAAAATGAAACAGTTTAAAAATAGCCTACTGGCAATGCTGCTTATGGTAAGTGGAGTGGCCGTTAGTGATGATAACAACGGACTAGACTTAACAAAAGACATGACACAAGTTGGCCAAACGGCCCGTATGACGTACTTATTCTGGGATGTGTACGATATTAGCCTCTACTCCTCTTCCGGCAGCTATGACAGCCTAGCGCCTTTTGTACTTCAACTCACCTATTTAAGAGATTTAGATGGTGAAGAGATAGCAAAGCGCTCATTAGAAGAGATGCAGAAGCAAGGGTTCAATGATGAAGCGCTTGGTGCAAAATGGCTTTTGCAGATGAAACAAATTTTTCCTGATGTAACAGAAAACTATTCACTTTATGGTGTACGAGATGAAAACGGTACTACACGTTTTTATGACTCTGAAAAGTTACTCGGGGAAATTACAGATCAAAACTTTACTAAGTGGTTTTTTGATATCTGGTTGAGTGAAAAAACCACTGAGCCAAAAATGCGCTTGAAGTTACTAGGAGAAAAATAATGAAACTGGCTGTATTACTTTGCGCCTTAGTATTGTTATCGGCTTGTCGTAGCTCAGTACAAAGCGATGAATATCAAAACATGACACCAAACATTGATGTGTATGATTTCTTCGATGGGCAGGTCAATGCATGGGGCATTGTGCAAAATCGCAGTGGTGAGCTGGTACAGCGTTTTAAGGTTCGTATCGATGGCTCGGTTAATGATGTTGGTGAATTGGTCTTGGATGAGGCTTTCACTTACGGATACGGTGATGGTGTGAAACAGCGTGTCTGGACGATTAAAAATGGCAATAATGGGTTCACAGGTAATGCACCAGATATTGCAACGACCGCTGTCGGCACTTTATATGGTAATGCTCTGAGATGGCAATATGAGATGGATTTGCCTGTCGATGATACCACTTACCGAGTTGTGTTTGACGATTGGATGTGGGCCTTCGATAAGTGTACCTTGATGAATCGCTCTTACATTAAAAAGTTTGGTTTGGTGATGGCTGAAGTGACAATTTTCATGCAAAACACTGAAGTTAGCAAAGGCTGTACAGGGGCTTTACACCCATAACTAAGCCGTTTATCGTTTCATAAAGTGTGTATTTAGCCTGCACACTTTATACTATCTGCTAGTCTTTCCAACGCAAAATTGCCACACGTATATTCCGCATACATTCAGCGTAAATTTATCTTGTTCCATTTATATTCTGCTTCTTTCGTTGACTGTGTTACTTATGATTAGGATTATAAAATGGCGCCAGCAACGCATTTTTTATTGAGCTGGGCATTGTCTGCCACAGTTTTACAAAATCGGAGAAATCGTTTACTCGCTAGCCTCTCTGGGGTAGCCCCTGATCTAGATGGAATAGGACTCGTTGTCGATCTCATCTCCAATAAAACTAACTTGTATGGTAAATATCATCATGTAGTAGGACATAATTTAATTGCGGCATTGTTGATAGCATCAATATGTGCTTTGTTAGCAAAGTCGCATAAGGTGAGTATGTGGTGCCTGTCATTTATTTGTTTTCATTTACATATTATATGTGATGTGCTCGGTTCAAAAGGCCCTGACGGTTTTCAATGGCCTATTCAATACCTCTATCCTTTTACCACAGACTTTACTTTAATGTGGTCTGGGCAATGGGAATTAAATGCTTGGCAAAATCAACTGATAACTGTGTTGTTATTGCTGGTTTGCGTTTATATCAGCGCAACCAAGAAAATCTCATTTTTTGAGATATTTGGTCGCCGTATAAACGCTGAGGTGTTTAATATGTATGAAAAATACATAACAAGGTGACAGGTTCATATCACGGTTTTTTACGCATATGCACGGGCATGTCAGTAGACTAGAGTTTACCCTGCATGTAGGCGTCAATTTCTTCTGCCATATGTGATTCAATATCGTCTTCTAAGTCAGGCTTTGTCATATCATGCATTGATATAAACTTATTAGCTTGTTCGGTGCTAAGCAGTTTGTTTTTTACTCTATATTCCCACTCTGGTAGGGTCTTATCATATCTGGGCACAACACTCACTGTGGCGAACTGGTTCTGCCACGGAGAAGCGTTTTCTTGTTTGCAAAATGCTTCGATATG
Source organism: Pseudoalteromonas umbrosa (assembly GCF_030125375.1). Lineage (GTDB taxonomy): Bacteria > Pseudomonadota > Gammaproteobacteria > Enterobacterales > Alteromonadaceae > Pseudoalteromonas > Pseudoalteromonas umbrosa. The sequence continues at coordinate 719,531 of NZ_JASJUU010000003.1, forward strand.
ATCTTTACCCTGCGGTCCCATACAGCCCGGTTCTAATCGTAATTGTATATAGAGTAATAAGTCACTCATAAACACTCCAGCAGTATTAAATTCTTTGAGTTTAGACACTCCTAAAGATAATATAAATTTATCCTCAGATAAAGGTATTGATATGACGTATAAAGCGGGTTAAGCATCACTGTGCAGCTGACGAAATTGCTGAGGGCTCATATGAGTCGTTTGGGTAAATACACGCCTAAATTGGCGGCTGCTGGCATATCCGCAGTGCTGAGCGACAAGTTCAATACTATGGTTACTGCGCTTCAACAGTTGCTGAGCATGACCCACTTTAATATGCTGAAGGTACTCTCGCGGGGTTATACCTAAATGAATGGAAAATAAGCGGCTCAACTGTCTCTGCGATAAGCATGCTGCGTGGGCAAGTTGTGCCAAAGAGAAGTGTTTGTCGACGTTACTGCACACCATATCTTGTACTTTATGAACGCCGCGGTGCATATGATTACGATACTGAAGCCAGCTGCTGAGCTGAGGGTCTTGGCCAGTTCGACGGAAATAGACTAACATTTCTTGCGCTACTTGAGCACCGATATGCTCTGTGAACCGAGTACTAACAAAATAGATTGCCATATCGATCCCCGAGCTAATCCCTGCGCTGCTTATGATATTGCCATCTTCAACAAAAATTCTATTGTCTAATACTTGGCAGTTAGGAAAAGCGATGCGCATTTTATTGATGAGTTGGTAATGCGTTGTGCACGATTTGTTGGCTAATAAGCCTGCTTTTGCGGCAAGTATAGAGCCTGAACAAATTGTTAAAACTGTCTGCTTAGTGACAGTACTTTTCAGCCATTGAATGGTTTTATCAGCATCTTGTGTCGTATATGCAGAAAATGCATCATGGCAGCCCGGAAGCACAATGATATCATCGCAAGCTAATGCAGTGGGCAAAGGTTCTAGGTTATGCAGCTGTAGTCCGCCATCACAGTTAAGCTGTGTCGTCGCACTGATGTATTTTATTTCGAATTGTATGCCTAGGCGTTTGGTTTCTAAAAATACTTGCAATGGCCCTGCAAAATCCAAAGGCAGTGTATCTGCGAGTAATACAAAGTATATGGTCACGATTGAGTGCTACCTATAACTTGCCTAATGAAAAAGCATAGATATATTTTCATCAGGCAATATGATTCGTTTGAATTTTAAAAAAGTATACTATTTCACAGCATTAGTAATCACTAGGATCTTGAATGGAAGCAAAGCGCTTAGCAAGCACTAAATTGGTTCTGGCTTTAAGCTCCTCTGCTGGGTAGAGTTTATTAGTGATCGGACATTTCATGTCAAAGGTCAATGTGGCCTTGGTGACAAATTCAACATTAAAACCGAGATCGGAAGCGACCCTTGCTGTGGTTTCACAGCATTGCTCAGTCCTTATCCCTGAAATGACGAGGGTGTCGACTTTGTGTCGTATCAACCATGCTTCTAAACCTGTGTCAGTAAATGCATTGTGTACTGATTTATAAAATATCTTAGTAAAGTTATTGGGCAGAAAAGACATAGGTTTGACAAGACCAGAGACGGGATTAAACGGGCTGCTAGGCGCTTCATCACTATGTAACACTTTTAATATGGGTAAATTAGCCGTAGAAAAATGTTCAATGAGGCCAAGTACATTCTGTTGAAATTCTTCAAACCCCTTTTTTTGCCAATAGACTGTTTCATAAAAAGAGTCTTGGGTATCAATGATGATGAGTGCTTTATTCATATTTTTCTCCTATATCAATTGTTAGAACACTATAAAAGTTTGAAGCAAGCACGTAGATACTTTCCTTTGACATTAATAGGACATATTAAGACATGCAAATAAAGCATATATAGTTCTATGAGTGACCTTCTGCAATATGAAGGGGATTGTTTAACTCATGGGTGGGTAAATGTTATTGAAAGTATTAGGTATAGTTATAAACACTCAATTAAAAATTGAATCAAGTGTCGCGATCATTGCAGCGTACATGTCTGTATTCTGAGACTGTGTACTAATGTATTGTTAAATTTTGTCTTGGGCGTAACATATTCATTTTGACTATGTCGATTTGCCTTTTGGTTGATATAGATACGGTTGAGTTAATAATTCAAAAAAGTCAGGAGATACAATCGATAGCTCCTAACCGTTATAAACTCTGCTTTAAAGTATGGGTGAAATTATACTTTAATCTAAGTATATCTTTTGTATACAGCTCAGCTTTTTAGCATGTAATAAACGTACATACTTGTGTCGGCTCACAACCTGCTGTAGCCATTGGTGGCTCTGTTGGGTTGATACCGCCTCCAATCATTGGCGTTTGCTTATTATTAAGTGTACTTTTTGTTTTGTTGAGTGAGATAAGTGCATGTTTTTTAATTTTTAATCTCATGATAACTATCCTTTTATGCTTTTATATTCATAATTTAAATTATCACCTGTAATAATTTATGTAAACAGATTTTATTTGTGCAAATTAGCTTGATGGCAGGTGAGTACCTAGGCTTTGTCCATTGTGATTAATTGGGCATCTAGTTTTGATTTAAGCTGAAAAAATAGGCCTTACAAACCTCGTGAGAGCATCTACACTTTAAAGTGAAGCGAGGAAACATATGATGCCTAAGTTCGCGTTTTACATAATGGTGCTGTTGTTAGCGCAGTGCGCTGTTGCTAAAGGGCCTAACCTTGTTTGGTTCACAGAAGACTACCCGCCTTTTAATTATCATGTGAATGGCCAAGTTGAAGGTATTGCTATTCAAGCATTAAAGCTCGTTTATCGTGATTTAGGGTGGAAACTCGATGACAACGAGGTGATGTTATTGCCTTGGCCTCGAGCTTATCAAATGACATTATCCAATAACAACGCTTGCATATTTTCAATGACTTACACTGAAGAGCGAGCAAGGCTGTTTCAATTTATTGGTCCTACGATGGATAACCATGTGGCCATCATTGGTCACAAAGAAACAGATTATCATTTACCGAATCTAAGAAGCATTGGCGACTTAAAAATTGGGGTGGTAAAAAATGACATTGGTCATCAATTATTACGTCAGTTGGGAGTTGATAAAGAGAGCTTGGTATTTTTGGCATCCGGTTTTGAGCTGGTACAAATGTTAAAGCTAAAACGCATCGATCTTATCGCGTATGGTGACGTCATTGCGCGTTATCAGTTTAAGCGAGCAGGGATAAATCCGAAGCACTATCGTATTGTGATGCCGCTACGCTCTTCTTATTTGGGATTTGCTTGTAATAAAGCGATAGATAAGCGCATTATCGATAAAATGAATGATGCGTTGAAAGTGATCAGAGGCCGTCAGCCTGAAATTTTCGATCCAGAATATTTTTACAGCCAAACCGAGTGAGCTTTGCGCTCACTCGAGAATGTTTGTGACTTATGCACCAGGACCACACTCTAAGCAATGTTTGATAATGTCTGGACCGAACTTTAATTTCGCATTGACGTTACGAAGCGCTGTTCTAACACCTTCTTCAATAACTGGGTGGTAGAATGGCATATCCAACATTTGCGGTACCGTCATCTTATTTTGCACAGCCCAAGCAAGTAAATGTGCAATGTGCTCAGCAGCTGGCCCAATAAACTCAGCGCCTAAAAATAACCCAGTCCCCTGCTCTGCATAGACGCGCATGTGACCTTTATTTTTTAGCATCACGCGGCTGCGACCTTGGTTTTCGAAGCTAACTTCGCCGATTTCATAACAACCACACTCGCCGTAGTTAGCGGTCAATTGTGCATAATTATCGCCAACCATTCCTATTTGCGGATCGCTAAATACAGCAGCAATAGGTGTGCGGCGTAAACCATTTCTGATATCAGGATAGCGTCCCGCATTCACACCAGCAATCGTGCCTTGATCAGCGGCTTCATGTAGTAATGGAATTTGGTCGCTGGCATCGCCTGCAACAAATATGTGGCTATTCCCACATTGCATGGTATGCGGATCAGCAATCGGCACGCCATGGTCTTCCAGCTCTAAAGAGGTATTTTCCAGACCAAGTTGGTCCACATTCGGTACTCTACCGGTTGCAGCAAGTACGTAATCAAACTGCTCAGTTTGAGACTGACCTTGCCTGTCCACATAGGTTAATTGTGCTTTACCGTCTACGACTTTCATATCGGATACTTTTGCATCCGTATCGACATAAAACTCGTCAGCAAACACGGTATTGGCATAGTCTCTAATCACAGGATCTGTGAGTGGTCCAATATTACCGCCTACGCCGAATAATTTAACGTTTACACCGAGTCTATGCAGTGCTTGACCAAGCTCTAGGCCAATCACGCCAGGGCCAAATACAGCAACAGACTCCGGTAAATCTTGCCAATCAAAAACATCATCATTGATGATAAGCTTGTCACCAAATGCCAAAAATGGGGGGGGAATATTTGGTCTAGAACCGGTTGCCACAACAAAGCGCTTAGCTGTAACAATGGTGTGATCATCAATTTTCACGCGGTGGTTATCAAGAAACTTAGCGTGACCAATGATACGATCTTTAGCAGGCAATTCTTCTACAGCTTCAACAACAAATCCGACAAAGCGATCTCTTTCACTGCGTACACGGGCCATCACAGCTTTACCATCAATCTTTGCAGGTTCTGACATGACGCCAAACTGAGGTGCTTGTTCAACATGATGTGCTGCCTCTGCAGCGGCGATTAAAAGTTTACTAGGCATACAGCCTACTCGCGCGCACGTTGTACCATATTTACCGGACTCAATCATAAGCACGTTGGGTGTATATTGTTTTGCATTACGATAAGCACTTAGGCCAGCAGTACCTGCACCAATCACAACGACATCTGTTTCAAGCTGTTTCATTATTACCTCACTAAAGATTGGAAATGTGGTTTAAAGGGGCTGTCATGCCCCTTTACAGTGCTGTTATTTAGTTGTTTTCAAAGTAAGTAGTTAAATCATCTGAGCCGCCAATATGCGCGCCGCCAATGAATACCTGTGGTACTGTTTCACGTCCCGATAGTGCTTTTAGGCTGGTTAAGCTTGCTTGCTGGCCCAATACCAACTCTTCATAAGCTAGGCCTTTTTCACTTAATAGCGCTTTTGCTTTGGCACAGAAAGGACAGCCTGGTTTAGTAATAATTGAAACTGGTTCTGGCTTTTTCTGATTTGGGTTGATGTATTCAAGCATGGTATCTGCATCAGATACTTCAAACGGGTCGCCCGGTAAATCTGGTTCGATAAACATTTTCTCGATTACGCCGTCTTTAACTAACATTGCGTATCTCCAGCTACGCTTGCCAAAGCCAAGGTCACTTTTGTCTACCAGCATCCCCATGCCATCTGTGAACTCGCCATTGCCATCTGGGATAAGCGTTACATTTTCTGCTTCTTGGTCTTTTGCCCAAGCGTTCATGACAAAAGTATCATTTACAGACATACAAATAATGTCATCTACGCCATTTTGCTTGAACACATTTGCCAGCTCGTTGTAACGAGGTAAGTGTGTTGAAGAACATGTTGGTGTAAACGCACCTGGTAATGAAAACACGATGACAGTTTTGCCTTTGAATAACTCGTCAGATGTGATGTGTTGAAACTCTTCACCAACGCGAACTGGGAAAGTGACTGATGGTACGTTTTGGCCTTCAATATTGTTTAGCATTTTATATTCTCCTCGAAAGTTGATGGAGCTATTATGTCGCCGGAACGGTAATTTGTATATTTGATTGAATTAATCGAACTAATCAAAAAAATTGATTGGTTAATTTTGCTCTTCTCAAAATATAGACGTTAAATGACAAATTGATTAGGGGCGTATCCACTAAGGTACGTCTTTAATACAGAGAAGCGAAAAGCGGCCATTAAATTAAGACCGCAATCGAGAATAAGTGGATGGTGTTGAAATGGTATTAGGACTTGATTGGTAGGGTAAATTGGATCACTACTCCGCCTAAGTCACTGTGTTTTGCTTCAATACGGCCCTGATGTAACTCAATGATTTTCTCACAGATTGATAAACCGAGCCCAGAGCCACCCAAATCTCGGCTACGAGATTTATCACAGCGATAAAGTCGTTCGAATAGTCGCCTTAACGCCTCGCTACTAACACCCGGTGCACTGTCTTCAAAAGAACACACGACATCCTGCTCTTGCTGCTTAACGGTTATTTTGATTTGGCCCGGTTTGTCTGTGTAATGTACGCTGTTTCTTGCCAAGTTATTAAATACCTGATTGAGTCGGCTGATGTCACACTCAACTTTTGTAAGTTCTGATAACTGGTTGATGTAGATGACTTCTAAGTCCGTGGTATCAATAATGGGCGCGATGGCGATTGTAAGATCATCAAATAAAGCTTTTGCTTGGCATCGTTCAAATTCAAGACGTAGGTTGTTTGTATCCGCTTGGGCTAACTCATAAATATCTGCAATCAGCGTGTTAAGCATATCAAGTCTTCTTTGCAGCACTTTATACGTTGTCTTCGGGTCCTCGGTTAAATTGTATTCTAGGGCTTCAATATTCAGCTTGAGCACGGTTAAAGGCGTACGTAACTCATGAGATACATCTGCAAGCAATTGTTGTTTCAAGCTTAAGCTTTGATTGAGTAGTTCAGTCTCTTTTTCCATAACGCGACGGCGTTTTAAATGGTAGAGATAGAACAGTAAGAGAAAGTTCGTTAGCACGATGATGGCAGCGGCTAAGACAACCGTGCGCGTTTTGGTGTCTTGTTGAGATTTTGCAAGACCAGCTTGTAACTCGTTGACTTCAAGTCGTTTTAGGCCTATTTCACTATTAAGCTTCTTAGCTTCGAGGCGGGTGGTAACAGCTTGTTGGTTAATTGCTTCTTTAGCGGCGAAGGCGCGTTCTTGATAATGTAAGGCTTGCTCGAAGTCTGCTAGGTTTTTAAACGCCACAGCAAGGCTTTGCAATACGATGAGGTTATCTTCAGCACCGACTTTATCCAGTAAACTGGATAGGTGCACAATGGCCTCAGAGGGCTTCTCATGGGCCAGTGCCTCACCAAGATTGACGCTAAATTCATTGAACAGCGTTTTATTATCCTGCGGACTGAACTTATTTAAACTCTGTGTAATAAGCTTGATAGCTTTAGGATACTCAGCGTTAGCCAAGGCTATTTTTCCTTGCACAGCTTGTGCTCTGGCTAAGTTTTTCTCGTTTTTAACAATCTTGAATAGGTTACTCGCCTTGTCAATTGCAATACTCGCCGCTGTGAGATCTTTAAGCTCAATATATTGTTGTGCAATATGAAGCTGTGTCACCCCCATGTAGTTTTTATCGTCTAGTTTGGTATCTATTTCGTAAGATTTATTTAATGCATCAATGGCAGCTTGGTGGTCTGAAAGCTTTTCATAAATGCGCGCCAAACTGAAGTAGGTTGAAGAAATATGGGCAAGACTTATATCAGGTTCACCGAGCTGAAACTCGAGCTGTTGATTTAAAACATCGAGTGCTTTATCGAGCTGGTAGAAGTCTCTATATATTTTGGCTTCTGTACTTAACGCGGCACTGAATAAATGCGCATTATTAATTTTGTTTGCTGTATCTTTGGCCTGAAACACATGGGAGAGTGCTTGAAAATAGTCTTTTTGTTCTGACAGTACGTTAGCTAACATGCGGTGGGCATGGCTTAGCATTCTAATATCGTTTGATTGGGCAAACTGAGCAACGGCGTGCTCAAAGTGGTGCTTTGAATCTGTGTTATTGCCAAGCAAGATTGCCAAGTCCCCTGCCACCCAATGATATTTACCCAAAAAGTTAGTATTTGGAAACTGGGTCAAGTGAGCTGCAAGTTTTTCGAGTCGATCTTCAGCTTTACTGAATTGATTGGTTCTCACTAAATGCAATGCACTTCGATGTAAAACATATGTACGCTGCTCAGCAGTTAAAGCTGGATCTGCGAGTAAGAAGTGTGCATCTTCTAACAAGGCGATTCTGTCTTTGTTACCCTTTGCTTCTGACTGTGCTTTGTACTGTTCGAACTCTTCCAAGGAGTGCGCATGATGACTGTATGCCGCAAGTGACAATAAACACGTCGAGATAAAGACCTTAAACACAGAATTCCCATAGGTTTAAAAAGCAAGAGGACTATATTATGAAAACTGAGTAGGATGGGATATAGGTAATTATTATTAACAACGTTAGATTGCTATGCATTTTTTTCCAATAAGTGACGGCTTTAGCATAAGCACACGTTTTAATGGAGGGCTGCGTTTCTTCAGATCCACTTCTTTGTTAGGGCTGTGGCCTATTTTCTAGGCGCACAGCGATAAAAATTAATTTAGTTTTAGTAATTCATTATCTATCTAGGTTGAGGTTTAAAACCTGTGATACATTCGAAATTTTTACGTCACCAGAGCCATCTTCAGTTATTTCCAGCGAGTGGCTATCACTGACCGCAATATCACCAGAGTCATCTTCAATAGATACTTGGCCTTTTGCTTTTGTTACCCAAATATCACCAGAGCCGTCATCAATAGTAACATTACTTGCTATGTTAGAAATTTTTATATCACCCGATTCATCTTTGAGCGCGACCGATTGGCCTCCAATGATATCAATTTCACCAGAGCCATCTTCAAGTGTGATCTTACCAGTAATATTTCGTAGTTTGATATTACCAGAGTCATCCTCGATGAAGACAGATTGACCTGCGTTGATATTAATATCTCCAGACCCATCTTGAATATGAACGCCTTGTTTAGCATTGGTTAGAGTGATCTGCCCCGAACCGTCTTGAATACGGATATCTTTTGCTGCATTGGTAACAGTAATATGACCTGAGCCATCGTTAATATTGATTTCGCCATCGATATCGGCCAGTTCGATATAACCTGAGTTATCGTCTATGGTAATGCCTTTGACATTAGAGACTGAAATATCTCCAGAGCCATCATCTATATCAAGTAGCATATGTTGTGGCATTTGTACCTCTACACTAATTTGCGGACTTTTGCCTGAATACCAAGCCACACCTATGTATGCATCATGTTTGGCAATGAGTTTTGCTGTGTCGCCCTGCTTATCTAATGTGAGTGTGTAGCTTCTGTCGGGCGCTGTAATGATGTGTGCAGTGAGTGAGATAGACGTGGCGTCTTCTATGCCTTTGACAACAATATTGCCTGCACTGTTGTCTATCTTTAGTTCGGTTAGATCTGTTGAGGATAGAGAGAGTGTTTTTGTTTGTTCTATTAAATTGTCTTGAGCATGTCCGCTGACGTGTACTACGCAGCCACTTAGTAGTAAACCGGCGATTATAGGTGTAATTATTCTTTTCATCTTTATTAGTCTTATTCGATTTTGTTACTGATATTACAGCAAAGATGAGGCCACATTCGGAAATTTTTTAATGTATTGATATTAAATGACTTTATTTTAATTGCGCTCGCTGGGAAATGACTCTTTTGACCAAAATGTAGTGTTATAAGTAATAAATTCGTCAATTCTGTGTCACGGCGTTGTCAACTTGATCATGCAGGATATCTAGCAGATACTCAGTGATCTAAGGTGATGGTTTTGCAAGATGTGATAATTGCAGATGCGTTCGTACAACAGTACGAGACGCTATGTACAGCGGCACCTAACTCTGCATTATTCCTAGGGGTTGGAGATGCAAGCTCCTTGGAATTAGGCAACTCCGCCTGTTTGTTGATACGCAATGGCCTTCCATGGCTATTAATTGACTGTGGTCATGATACGTTGAGACGATTTGCTGAGGTGTTTTCAAATAGATTGCCAGAACATATTTTTATCACACATTTGCACTACGACCATGTTGGCGGGCTTGAGCAACTGTATTTTAAGGCGGCACTCGCTGGCAAATCGGTGAGATTATATGTGCCAGTTTCTTTAGTTACTCAGCTGTGCGCTATGCTCAGGTATACCAAGCTTGCAGAGGAAAAAACAGATGTGTGGCAGACATTCATATTGCATCCAGTGAGCGAGTACTTTTGGCATCAAGGTTTAAAAGTTTGGACATATTCAGTACGCCACCATGCGCCCAATTCGGCATTTTCATTACACTTACCGGGTGTGATGTTTTATTCAGGAGATACCCGTCCGATCCCTGAGTTACTGTCCCATGTCGCTGCGAAAAATGAGATAATATTTCATGACTGTGCGGTAACAGGTAACCCTAGCCATAGCGGAATAGATGACTTGCTTAGAGAGTATTCAAGCGATTTATTGGGTCGTTTATGTGTATACCACTACCATAGTGAGTCTGATCGAGCTCACTTTGAACGTGCAGGGCTGAGATATGCACGTGCCTTAAGCGCTATTAAATTACGCTAAATTTAACTGGTTGATTTATACACATTGTGGGGTGTTTTGTACCCATTTGGCGCTAGAAATCGCATTTTAATAACATTTTAACTATTTTCCGTTATACTTGCGTCAATTTAGATTACACTGAATCGTTTACTTGAGTAACTTCTAGCATTTATATATGCATGCTTACACTTGGAAGTTAACTTTGGCACGTTGTAGGCGAGTACGACTACGACCGAGGTCGGTGTATTTTCGCAGTATGTGAGCGACAAAATAACAATGTTAAAGGGACCCTATGCAGCTAGTAGAGCTAAAGCCTGACGATCCTAATGTACAAGATTTATTCTCAGAAATAGATCGATTAATGAATACCCTTTACCCTATCGCCAGTGATCAATCGCTTGCTTTAGAGGAATTGAATCAGCCAAATGTGAGAGCGGTTGGTTTAAAAGATGAATCTGAAATTGTGGCATGCGGTGCCATTGTTAAACAATTTGATAAAACCTTGTATGGTGAAATTAAACGTCTCTATGTCAAGCCAAGTTATCGTGGTAAAGGGCTGTCTAAACGTATCATGCAGATTTTATTGCACTACGCGGGTGATGCTCAAATACCGTTGATCCGTCTAGAGACAGGTGTGAAGCAGGAAGAGTCAATTAAATTGTATGAGTCTTTAGGCTTTGACCGCTGTGAGCGGTTCGGTTTATACAGAGATAACCCTTTGAGTGTATTTATGTCTTTATCTCTTCAATCTAAGAAAACAGATTAGCTAAATCGAATGTTTTCAAAAAAAGGGTTTTGAGTCAAAGCTGTCAGTTTTTTTATGGCATCTAACTCAATAATGATTTCTTCTGAACCCTGTTCGATAACTAGGCATTGTATTCTCTTTTCGTTGTATACAATGTCTTTTGCCTTACCCTCAATGACCTCAGTTTTTGTCTCAATTCTTAGTATGAAGTACTTCATACATGCAATTTCAATTAAGTCGCTTTGCTCACACTTCATTGCCAGTTCACGCTTTCATCTTCTTAAATTAACCATACCATAGCTGAAGGCCTTTTAGGATAGCTGTGTTTGTGGTTGTAAAGGGGTTAGACAAGCAAATAAAAATTGACTAGTTTTGTAGTTCGACACTTATTCTATGCACGTAATAAGGACATAAGATGAGAATTTTAGTGGTAGATGATATGACATCAATGCGCCATGTCATGATTAATATGTTGAGAAAACTGGGCTTTGATAATATTGATGAAGCCACAGATGGCAAGCAGGCATTGATGCTTTTAGGCAAGCGTAAATATCATCTGGTTATCTCTGACCTTAATATGCCACATGTTGATGGGCTCACTTTATTGAGTAAAATTAGAGAAACGCCACAACTGTCAAAAGTACCAGTCTTAATGGTTACATGTGAAAGCAGTAAAGAGCGGGTACAGGCAATTTTATTAAAAAAAGTGGATGGATTTGTGGTTAAGCCATTTAATATGGCAACGTTAATTCAGCAGCTTAAACGTATTAATGTCTTGGATGAGCATGGCCAACTATGCAGTTAGTTGCGTGAGTGTGAACTAAGTAGAAAAAGGGCATATTGAATATGCCCTTTTTGGTTTAAAAGCCAATGCTATTTGGTCTCTGGGAAACCTCTGTCACGCATCAATGCACTGACATCTGCGTCACGACCACGGAACTTGCGATAAGCTTCAGCTGGGTCCATCGCATTTCTAACAGCAAATAAGTAGTCTACTAGACGTTTAGCAACGTCTTTATCGTAAAAACCTCCTGGTGCATTGGCAAACGCTTCAGCAGCATCTGAAGTCAGTACCTCAGCCCATAGGTAACCATAGTAAGCAGTAGCATAACCTTCGCCTGAGAAAACATGGCCAAAGTGTGTTGTTCTATGGCGCATAACGACTTCGTTTGGCATGCCAATCGCTTCAAGTTGTGCTTTTTCAAACGCTACAGGGTCGCCAATTTTGTCTGGATCAGTTGTGTGGAACTTCATATCCATAATTGCAGATGCCAAGTATTCAGTAGTTGCAAAACCTTGATTGAAAGTTGCAGACTCTTTGATCTTCTTGACTAAAGACTGTGGCATTGGCTTGCCAGTCTCATGATGAACTAAGAATTTGTTGATCACTTCTTCGGTAGATAACCAGCGCTCAAGCAATTGTGACTGAAACTCAGTATAGTCACGTACACCTGCGTTTGAACTTGGGTATTTCACGTTTGAAGATAGCGCGTGTAGTGAGTGACCAAACTCATGGAAATAAGTTTCTGCATCGCTCCATGATACAAGCGTTGCTTTACCTTCAGGGCCTTTAACGAAGTTAGAGTTGTTGGTACTGAGTACATTGGTTTTACCATCCATAGAAGTATGGCTTCGGAATGATACTGCCCAAGCACCAGAGCGCTTACCTTGACGAGCAAACGGGTCTAAATACCATAAACCAATATGCTTACCTGTTGTTTTATCAGTGACTTCCCATACTTTTACATCTTCATGATAAACCGGCACAGAGCCATCTTGGATTGGTGAAAACTCATAGTTAAACAAGCGGCCTGCAACATAGAACATAGCATCAGTGAGCTTGTCTAATTGCAAGTACTGTTTAATTTCGTTTGAGTCTAGGTCATATTTGGCTTTACGTACTTTTTCTGCATAAAAACGGTAATCCCAAGGCTCAATTGTAATTTTTGCACCGTCTTTATCCGCGATCGCTTGCATATCTGCAACTTCTTCTTTAACGCGGGCAATGGCAGCTGGCCATACTTTATCCATTAAAGCGATGGCATTTTCTGGGTTTTTCGCCATACGGTCTTCTAAACGCCATTGCGCGTAGTCTTCGTAGCCAAGCAGTTCAACACGTTCGCGACGCAATTTTAGGATCTCTGAGATCACAGCTTTGTTGTTGTGCTCTCCTGCATTGTTTCCGCGGCTGTAATAGTTTTGCCAAACCGCTTTACGTAGTTCACGTTCAGTTGAGTAGGTTAAAAACGGATCCATTGATGAGCGCGTATTGGTGATCGCATATTTACCTGGCTGGCCTTTCTTTTCTGCTGCACTTGCTGCTGAATCAATAAATGCTTGTGGCAAGCCTGATAGCTGATCTTTGGTCAAGAAAGTGGTGTAACCCTCTTCATCTGCAAGTACGTTATTACCAAATTGAGTGTACAGTTTTGATAGTTGCAGGTTGATCTCTGCATAACGTTCAGCATTTTCACCTTCTAAGGTTGCACCATGGCGAGCAAAGCTATTGTATTGACTCCAAGTGACGCGTTGTTGCTCAGGCGTCAATGTTTTAAATTCAGCACCTTCATAAACCGCTTTTACACGTTGGAATAGTGCCTTGTTTTGGTTACGCTTTGATTCGAACTCTGACATCTTTGCCATCACAATAGCTTGCTGTTTGCGCACTTCTGGTGAAGACAGGTTCGTAATATAGGTAACGAAATAAGGGTACATATTGTTTACAGCACTACCTGAGCGCTCAAGCGCTGCAATGGTGTTTTCAAATGTAGGCTCGTCAGTGTTGTTGACGATAGCATCAAGCTCAGCCAGTTGCGCGGCAAGTGCAGTTTCAGCCGCAGGTACTAAATCTTCGAGCTTCATTTCGCCAAACTGAGGCACCCCTTGATAAGGACCGGTATACTCTTTTAATAATGGGTTCGAGTATTGCTTTTTTACTTGTTCCACTGGGGCTGAGTCTTGTGAGCTAGGAGTAGTACCACACCCAGCTAGCGCTAAACATACTGCAGCGCTTAAAAATGACATTTTTAATTTCATAGTGTTCTCAGTTTGTTCGATTGAAAATTGTGAGTCTTTACGTTGCAACCCTGACCAAAAATTGGTCGCTATATCTAATGTTTTGGAGATACAAGCTTGCTATTTCGGGGACATACTACTGTAATACCGGTAAAGTGCAAATTTGATCAAAGGTAAAAGTATTGCAAAATGTTTAGGTGATATCAGTCGGTTATTCTATCGCTCATAAGCCACTGTTTATCGAAAATTTAGTGAAATTTTTTATTTTTAAATGATCAAATTCAATAAATTTTAATTGCTTTCATAAAACTTTCCCTTGATTGTTGGTTAAAATTGATCCACTTTAATGACACATACTTCACACCCGTGATGACATCATGGAAATTGGTATCTTTATTTACAATGGCGTCGAGTCTATGGACTTTTGCGGTCCGCTCGAAGTATTTACAACTGCCTCTCGTATTTCAAAACGTCCCATTAATGTCAGCTTAATTGCACCGAGCAACTCGCCGATTAGAGCGCGGGGCGACTTATCGATTAATCCTCACTTTTGCATACATGGGCATCCAAGGTTTGATTTATTGATTGTCGCTGGTGGCAAGCTTGATCGAGTGATAGACAATCAAGCGGTATTAGATTGGTTAGCTGAAACTGCAACGCATACACGGCACTGTGCTTCAATATGCAGTGGTGTTTTTTTGTTTGCAAAAGCGGGTTTAATTGAAGGAAAAACTGTCACAACCCACTGGCAACGCATTGAAGAATTGAGCCAAAAGTACCCTCACCTATCTGTAGTCAATGATAAACGCTTCGTCACAGATCAAAATTTTACTAGCTCAGCGGGCGTTGCTTCTGGTATCGATATGAGCCTAGATATGGTGAAAAAAAGGTTCGGTTTTGATGTGGCGAGGAAAACAGCCCACCAGATGGATTATTTGTGGTCTGAACTATAATTGCTTGAGCGCTTTTTTACTAAAAACTGTATCAAAGCAGCTAATTAATCTAGACTTTTAGCCGATACATAATCATTGGCTAAGGCAAGCGGTTAAGGTAATGAAGACAAAAAACACAGTATATTTAGCACAAAGCTTAGATGGTTATATTGCAGATCAGCATGGTAACATTGATTGGCTCTCGAAAATTGACAACCCTGAGCATAGTGACTTGGGATTTGGTAATTTCATGGCTGACATAGATGCAATTGTGATGGGCAAAAATACCTTTGAGCAAGTAATGTGCTACGGGCAGTGGCCTTATGACAAACCTGTATTTGTGCTGAGTCAGTCTCTTGAAAAATTGCCCGAGCAGAGTAAAGGCAAAGCTTATTTAGTATGTGCCAGTGAGCAAGAAGTCGTATCTCAACTGCATCAGTTGGGCCATTACCGACTTTATATAGATGGTGGAAAATTGGTGCAAAGCTTTCTAACCAAAGGTCTGATCGACGAATTAATTGTGATCACTGTACCTGTGGTCTTAGGACAAGGTCTAAAGTGGTTGCCAAATGAACCTGTGAAAGGAAAGATAAGCCTGCTTGCGACGTCCGTGTTGATAGGGCAATTAGTGCAATCTCATTATCAAATTGAAAAGCTCCCCTTGTTGTAAAGGGGGCTGACAGTCACTATCTAGCCGTTAAACTTCGGTAATAACATCATGAAGTACTCAAACTCATCTTCGGCATGTACTACAAAACCGAGCTTGTGATATAGGCGTTTAGCTGGGCTTTCTTTTAGTACACTTAAGTGCGTTGGAAGGTGTGGATATTGACCTAAAAGCTGTTTGAGTATGGCACATCCAAAACCTTTATTTTGAAATTTCGGCAGCACTTGTATCTGCATAATCTCTAGGCTGAGTACAGTGGCTTTGTATCTAAGGCAACCTACTTTTTCATTATTTACGTAAATGATATTCGCATATTGATAGTGCTCTTCTATACGACTTAGATGAGCTTCTTGAGATAAGAAGATCCCTTGTCGCTCTAAATGTTCTGTCATTGTTTGTATGCGCAAAGACAACAGAAAGTCTTTATCTGACTCTGTGGCGATCTGAAATATGATACTCATATTCACCTCTGTGCTCAGAAAGCATTATCTTGCAAAGTATGATTGCCTCTGCTTAAACACTTTACGAAATAAAAGTGACAAAATTTGGAGAGGTGGCCTATTTTGAATTTAAATTAACTTGTGGGTATGAGTGAACTAAACATAATGATGTATTGCGCGTCTAATCGTGAGAGTAATTAGGAGAAAAGATGAATATAGCGCTCGTCAACTATGATAAAACTTGGCCTAGCCAATTTGTAAAGGAGCGCGATCGACTTCAAGCGTTGATTGCGCCTTGGGTGGTAGGCGACATTGAACATGTTGGCAGTACATCTGTCCCTGGCATGATTGCGAAACCCATTATCGATATTATGGTTGGGATAAATAACTTAAAAGATACACGTGGCGCGATTGATGTAATGAGTACCAATGGATATTGCTATTACCCATATAAACCGGAGCAAATGCACTGGTTTTGTCGCCCCTCGCCTGAGTTTAGAACGCATCATGTACATTTGATTCCCTACCAAAGCCCGCTATGGTTTGAGCGCATTGCTTTTAGGAATATTCTACGCACAAATGATAAGGTGGCCCGGCAGTACGCACATCTAAAGCGAACACTCGCGCAAACTCACCATCATAACCGAGAGGCCTATACACAACAAAAATGGCCCTTTATCGAGAAAGTATTGGCTTCAATGGGCTCTTAATGATGAAAGGCCCTTTGTGTTTATCGCGTGATAAAACCGCCATTTACAAACAGCGTTTGGCCTGTTGTCCATTGAGACAGAGGTGAAGCGAGAAACGCGACGATTGGTACAATGTCATCGATGGTGCCAAGTCGCTGAGAAACACTGGCGGCACTTAAATAAGCCACAGATTCAGGTGATTCTTGTTGATGGAAAAAATCAGTATCAATGGGGCCCGAGCAAACTAAATTGACTGTGACCTCCCCGACTGCCGATTTCTTTGGCAAGCGCTATGGCAAACTGTTCGAGTGGCGCTTTAAAGCCTACATAGAGCGAGTCATCGTCAGTAAATGCACCTAAAAATGATCTACCAATGTTGATGATCTTGCCATTGTCTTTGTGGGTTTTTGCCGTTTGTTTATCCTTATATACTATAGCTACTTTGCGCATGGTCATTCGTTGCATTGATGTTAGACTAAGGTTTTTAGTTATCAGCGAATTGTCGAGAGAGCTTAATGCAAACTGTGAGCATTTTTGTGGACGTACAAAATATCTATTACACCACTCGGAGCGCTTATCAGCGTAACTTTGATTACAACCGTTTTTGGGCTGAAGTGACGCATAACCGACAAGTAGTCAACGCATATGCCTATGCGATAGATAGAGGCGATGAAAAGCAACGTCAATTTCAAAATATTCTTAGGGCCATTGGATTTGAGGTTAAACTAAAACCCTTTATCCAGCGCTCGGATGGCACTGCAAAAGGCGATTGGGATGTCGGGATCACCATAGATGTGCTTGAGTCAGCTAAGGATTCTGACTTAATTATTTTGGCATCAGGAGATGGCGACTTTGATATTTTACTTAATACGGTACGTAATAAATATCAATCAGAGGCGCATGTGTATGGTGTACCTTCCTTGACAGCTGCGAGTTTGATGAATGCCGCCACTCAGTTTACCCCGATAGATTCTTCTTTGCTTTTATAGCGTTATTTGCCATAGGGCGCGCTGAAACGCAATCTATGGCACTTGGACCTGCACTGCCCTTTTATTTGCCTGTTAGTCTGCTTTGCAACCGCTGACAAGATTGGCCATTTAAATGCCCTTTGAACAATGCTGACATTGATTTTTTTAGCCACATTGGACCTTCATCTGTCATATCATTGTGCTTTGAATTGGGAATATTAATCACACACCCAGGATAAGTTTGTAATTCTTTTTCTGTGTATAAAACGCCTTTGTCTGCTGGAAAGTCACTGCCACGAATTGATAGCACAGAGACGGCTTTATTGCGTGGCAGTGGTACACGTCTATGATCAAATGTAACCAGTCCAGAGACATATTTTTTGCC
This sequence comes from Pseudoalteromonas umbrosa, assembly GCF_030125375.1. Taxonomy (GTDB): domain Bacteria; phylum Pseudomonadota; class Gammaproteobacteria; order Enterobacterales; family Alteromonadaceae; genus Pseudoalteromonas; species Pseudoalteromonas umbrosa. Next base: position 737,659 of record NZ_JASJUU010000003.1, read on the forward strand.
TTGGTTGATCAATAGTGCGGATATATCTCCGCCATTAGAGTGACCAATGAGTAAGAGGTTATCAAAGTCATATTGTGGATAGTGTGCTGCAAGGGTCGAGCGTACAAAGTCTAATGTTTTTGCCCCTCGTTGCCAATTTTCTTGTCGAGTCTGGTATAAATTGCCGGTCACAGATAGAGGGGGATCTGTTTTTAGTTCATGGCGAACAGACACCGAAAGGTAGCCTTGGTGCGCCAATGTATCACTGAGAAATTGATAATTTTGATGAGATTCACCATAGCCTGCGCTGATAAAAGCAACTGGGCACTGATTGTCTTTTGTGCAAAAAGCAGCATTGGTTGGCTGTTTAATTTCAATGGGAATAGATCTTTTTCGAGCTTCGTCGTGCAATACATTGATCTCGCTGCCACTTGCATTGGCATAGGTTGTTATTATCGTTATAAGCGCGAGGACTGACTTTTTCACTGAGTTAATTTCCTTGTTGATTTAAGCGCAGCGATTATAGGCTGCACTCAATTAATAGTAAATATATGAAAAATATCAGTTTGTCATCTGTAAACGGGGTTGACAGTATTTGCTAAATATTACCAAATAAGCCAGCATGATAATCCCGAACGGCCTGCTGAAGCTCAGCTTGGGTATTCATCACAAATGGTCCCATATGGGCAATGCGTTCGTTAATCGGTTGACCTGCAAGTAGCAAAAGTCCTGCTTCGTGCTCTGCTGTTTCCAAAACTATGGGTGTCTTTGGGTCTAAAGTAAGGAGATATCCAGCTTGGTGAACTGTGTCTTTTAATTGGCCAGAGTGGATATAGGCAACGACTTTACCAAAGTGCGATAAATCTAAGCTCAAGGCACTATTAACTGGCAAAGAGATATCACTGATTGCGCCATCGCCTGCTAATTGATTCAGTTCGGAAGTAACTGTTTTTCCAGCTGTTTGCCACTCACCGGCCAGTGCGGTTAAGGTCGCTTTGCTATCAGTGGTGATCGTCGGCAATGGACGAGCACTTGAGTCTTGATACTTCGGTGGATTCATTTTATCTTTTGCTGGCATATTCAGCCATATTTGAAAGCCATGCATCCCCTGCTTTGCATCTGCTAATGGCATTTCAGAATGGATCACGCCCCTACCTGTGCTCATCCATTGCACTTGTCCTGCGCGGATGGCTTTTTTATTTCCCATTTGATCTTGATGCTCGAAACCGCCTTTACGTATATAGGTAAATGTTTCAATTCCGCGATGTGGGTGCGCTGGAAAGCCACCAATAAAGTCTTGTGTGTTGTCGGATTTGAGTTCATCGATCATTAAAAATGGGTCTATGCTTTTTCCATCAAACCCTGCGATCCGTTGTATTTTTACACCAGCCCCGTCTTGCGTTGCTTGTGCTTTAGTTAGCCTTAAAACTTTCATAGCTGTCTCACTTATGTGTGCCAATAAGTGTAATATAGCTACAATCTAGTCGAATAAAATTAATAAAAAGAGAAGTATTTGTTCTTATTTTAAGAATGTTTCATCTTGTTCAAGCATCATGCTTACTTTACTGACATCACTTGTTTTTCAGCCATTTTAATGAGTCGTTCTAACTCTCCAGACTTTTCCATTTCACTGAGTTTGTTGTTTACCAAAGGTACAAGGTGTTTTTGTGATTCGTGTATATAGTGATATAAATCGAGCTCCGCCAAGCTTGGGCCGTGTATGACATTGTTTATCCCAAGCTTTTGTAAATACATAACACCATCCATTTTATTGGTGAGTGCCACATCTGCGAGTCCTTTTGAAACAAGCTTTAATATTTGCTCAGTCGTATCCATATCTTCAACATGTTTCATGCCTTGGGTGATGTTGTTGGTATGCTTTACCCCTCTTACTTTTACGATATGGTATTTATGCAGGTCAGCAGCTGTTTTGATATTAACGTTACTGTCTGCCCGAACAAATGCTGCTGTCTCTAGGGAGTAATATGGTGTAGGTACTCTAATCGTAGTAGGTGTTTCATCACCGTAACTAAAAATGCGCATAATTTCGCCGTGTTTAAGACCTGTTTTGGCCTCAAATTGTGCCCGCTTTCCGGGTAATGGCGTAATGGTAATTTTAATATTTAGCTGCTTATAGACTTCAGTTAATACAATTCGCCCTACTTCTTGTTCAATTAGATAATTGATCGAGACAAAATGGTAGATTTGGCCATACAGGGGTTGGGTGAATAGTAAAAAAAAAGCTGCAATCAAATACTTCATTGGCGACAGTGGGTTACTCATAAAACTACTCAAAGTATAGCCCAGAGCCTATTTAATTAAAGGGGGGGCTTGAACGTTGGGGATAACGTATTGATTTTGATATACTCGGTGAGAGATCTCTATGCTTTTTGTATCACTGCGGTCACAATATTGATCCAAATAGCAAAAAGCAAAGTACCTTTATTGCGCACGCACAACATAGACTTGATTGGTTTCAAAATGACAGATAAAAGTAAGCGGGTTCCATCTTCACGTATTTCTCGGTTAGCCCACTTGGGCGGATTGGCTTCTAAAGTAGCCTCTAATGTTGTGCTTTCTGGTGCAAAACAAGTGCTTTCAGGGCAGAGCGTGAGTAAAAAAGAACTTCTGTTACAACCTAAAAATGTGCACGCAATTGCAGATAAGCTTGCCCACCTAAGAGGAGCGGCGATGAAGCTTGGTCAGCTGGTGTCTATGGATGCAGGAGATTTGCTACCTAAAGAGCTGGCTGTATTGCTTGAAAAACTTCGTGCTGATGCTCAGCCAATGCCACATAAGCAACTTGTGCAGTTACTGAAGCAGAATTGGGGCCCAAATTGGTTAGATAAATTTAGCCATCTAGAGTTAAGAAGCTTCGCAAGAGCATCGATTGGCCAAGTGCATGAGGCCACTACTGAGTCAGGTGATAAGCTTGCGCTAAAAATTCAATATCCAGGCGTCGCAAATAGTATTGATAGCGATGTAGACAATGTTGCAATGCTAATAAAAATGTCAGGACTGATCCCGAAGCAAGTGGTGATTGACCCGCTTATCGAGGAAGCAAAGCAACAGCTTTTAGTTGAGACAGACTACTTTGCAGAGGGCCTGCGTTTACAAGAGTTCAGGGAAGGGTTAAAAAGTTACCCTGCGTATCGTGTGCCAAATTTTTATCCGCAGTACTCTACAGGCAGCATATTAGCTATGGAGTATGTGGTTGGAAAAGACTTGACGTGTTATGACGGTGCATCTCAAACACAAAGAGATAAAATTGCCACAGACCTGATTCGATTATTCTTTATAGAGATGTTTGAACTCGGTGCAATTCAAAGTGACCCTAACCTAGCTAATTACCTATATGACGATAAGATGCAACAGGTCGTACTATTGGACTTTGGAGCCTCTCGCACAATTAATACAAGCCTTGCTCAAGGATATTGGTCTTTACTGCGTGCTGGTCAAACTTACGACAAAGATGCCATGACTGATGCAATTTATGAAATTGGTTACTTTAGCGATGATATCGACGATGCTTATCGTGACATTGTTCTGGAATTATTTTTCATGGCCACGGAGCCGCTCAGAGCAAAACAACCTTTCGACTTTTCTGAAAGTGATATTGCAGTTCGGATCCGTGATAAAGGAATGGATCTTAGTACACGAGAAAGGCAATGGCATACACCACCCGTTGACGCACTCTTTATACATCGAAAGTTAGCTGGATTGTACTTAATTGCTGCGAGGTTGCGCGCTAGAGTTGAAGTGAGTGATTTGTTCTCACAATTTGTTAAGCCAGCTTGCAAAGTGGAGAAGTAAGCTTTGGTTACCTGTTTTGAAAAAAGCATCATCCTTGAAAAATAATGCATATAGCATTTGTCCATCCCAAAAGTAGCTTACTTATAGCTTATTACATTACGTCTGGAATGCCGTTATAGAGTGTATTAATAAGTAAAAAAGTGTAAGTAAGCACCTACTATAAGCCTTGAAGTGTCTCATTATCTCACTGTGTTCACTGACACGTAACTTACTGAACTGTTGAAATTACAAGTCTTTTGTCCATACTTCTTCCATAATTTCAATCCACACTGTGGAACTTGTTGTTAGTTAAGGTACTTAGAGGTTTTAAATGAAAACATCAGTTTATGGGCTGATTTTGCTCGCTTTTTCTACTACAAAACTCTCCGCCACAGAGCTATCCGCGGCAGAGTTTGTTGACATCACCACTAAAGTGCCAAATATCCACACAGAGATCCGTTATTTCACGAAAGATAACTTTGTCGGTAAAAAAATTGATGGTTATTTAGCCCCGAAATGTTTACTCAGCGCACCGGCCGCAGCAGGGGTTGCTATAGCGCAGCGAGAACTAAGCACGTTTGGTCTAGGTCTGAAAATATTTGATTGCTACCGACCACAGATGGCCGTTGATCATTTTGTGCGTTGGGCAAAGGATCTGGATGATACTAAAAACAAGGCTCGCTATTACCCTGAAGTGCCAAAAGATAAGCTTTTCGAGCGTGGTTATATCGCTGCGCGTTCTGGGCATTCTCGTGGCAGTACCATTGATTTGACTGTCGTTGACTTAAAAACAGGCCGAGAGTTAGATATGGGCTCTGGTTGGGATTTTTTCTCAAAAGTGTCTTGGCCCAGTTATCAAGGTATTAGTACTGAGCAAAGAGCCAACCGTATGCTGTTGTCGAAGGTGATGCATACGGCAGGTTTTAAAGGGCTTAAAGAAGAGTGGTGGCACTTTACGTTAGTTAACGAACCCCATACGACTCAATACTTTACGCAACCAATCCAGTAAATTTTGTTGCTCTAAAAGTCAAAATCAGCACTTATTGTAAATGAGTGTAAAGATATAAAAGATTGCAAGTTATTGAATTTAATAAGTCAAGAGTATTACTTTTTATCAATGTGAAAAATTTGTGATTGATAAAGGTCTTTTATTTCTTGATTAACTTACTTGCACCATTTAATGTACCTAAATAGCTGATAATTGTTAATATAGTGATATGTATAAGGGAATAGCCTGTGCAGTCGCACTGTTCATTGCATGTTTTCTTTGGGGAAGCCTCAGCAATGTATGTGCAAATGGAGTAAAGTCTCACACTGTAGGTACTGCAAGTGAGTACTTGAAGCACAATTTAGATACTGATACATCTCATCAAAGTGATGAACACTTTGTGATTAACAAAGCATCGACGAATGCAAGAAAAGCACTATTTGATAATCATGAATACATCAGCCAAGCTTATATAGAATTCGATATAAAACGCATTAAGAGTTTGCAAGCATCTGATTTAGTATCATTTTACGTTCCCCAGCAAGCTCGAAGTTATATGATCACCATTGACCGAATTGAGCAGTCTAAGCAAGGGGGGGTGATTGTATTTGGATACCTCACGGGTGATAAAGCACAACACACTGTCCTTAAATTGAAGTTAGAGGGACGCTCGGTTGAAGGGCGCTTGCAAACCACAAGTGGTGAGTACTTGTTTCGCTCTCACGCGCAATATGGCTGGATAGCAGCACAATATGAGGGAAAAAGGCAATACCTTAAATATCCTGATGAATTTGCATATCCAGTAGACATCATTGCTAAAAAATAGCTTTCAAACCGTCCTTTTTAAAGGTGCAATTTAATTGTGCCTACATTGCGTATGTTCTATAAAAGTAGATAAAACAATGTTTTATTCAAAGTATTACTGATTTATTGATTTCCTTATCAAGAAATTTTTGGTCCTTCACTGGAAAAAGAAAATTTTTTGTTAATAATTTTGTAATGTGGAGTATTTACTCTTCGTGTGACAAAAATATGATGGAAACGAAAATGAAAAATTTGGGTTATATAGCATTAATTGCAGGGTTTTCTTTTACAGCTAATGCACTTCCTACCTGTCCAAACTTAGCATGGCTTGAGGCTAAGTTTACTAAACCTGACATGCCAAACACAGAATATAGAAACCGATTAAATAAATTGATCACATGGCTGCCTGCGTTTCATATGGTGCACGATGAGATTTCGGCTGAAGGACAAGCACTGACCGTTACGGCTAAATTTGACTATGGGGCCGTTGCTCATAAAGATCTAGAATATGAAACAGTGAAGTTTTATATTCGCTCAGAGCAGGATACTCAATGGCGCTTCTTGGCAGACGCAGTGACTAACCGCGATGGAAAAGCCAGCGTTTCCTTGCCAGCTTTACAAGCGGGGCAGTATCGTATTTATGCGGGCGTTCCCGCAGATAACTCAGGTGCTGAAGGTTATGTGACAGTGGTTCAAGCTGGTACACAAGCAGTGCTTTTTGATATTGATGGCACGTTAACTGAGTCGGATGCTGAGCAAATTGGGGACTATACGGGGATTGATCGAGCGGATGAAAAAGAGGGCGCATATTCGTTAGTGCGTCGATATTTGGATCTGGGTTATCAACCTGTTTACCTTACCGCCCGAGTATACTGGTACGCTAAAGGAACACGAGATTGGTTGAACTGGATGGGTTTACCGCAAGGCTTTTTAAGAACATCACTGAGTAATGAAACGAGTTTATTTCGCACTGCTGAATATAAAACAGCGGAAATAAATCGATTACAATCGCAGGGGCTGGATATTGTTCGCGCTTATGGAAATGCAAAAACAGATGCTGAAGCGTTTATACGTGCAGGGTTAGGCGCGAGTAATAGTTTTACTATTGGTACTGATGCGGGTCACTATGGAACAACTCCGATTGAGGTCAATCATTACTTTCAACATATACAAACGCAGGTTGACGATTACCCTGCTGCTCAGTGTGAGTGATATTGTTTATTGGAAAGGGCGACACCGTATTTGTCGCCTTAATTCACTTGGTATGTTTGCGCGTGTTTGATGCGCTCATCTAGGCTTGGGTGTGTGGAGAGATATTCAAGCCAAGTTGCGTCTTTTTCGCTTGTACTCTTGCGCGTTTCTGAGAGTGTTTTTAAGCGTTTTAAAGCATCGGCAAAATCTGCACTAGAATGACCAAGTCGGGCAAGGCGCTGTAGTGCAAATTCATCTGCTTCCCATTCCATTTTTTGGGAAAACTGGGCACCCATAATGAGGTTCCCTGAACCAATAATGAGTTCGAGTATGCCTTCCATATCGCCAAATATAAAGCTTATGGCAATGGTGCCTGCAAATGCCTGTGCTGCTAATCGAATACTATGTTTACCTTCAACGTGGCCAATTTCATGCAAAAATACGGCGCGAATGGCATTGGGGTTATCCTGAAGAGCTTCGATTAAGTCGTCAGTAATCACAATTTGACCATGTGGCAGTGCAAAGGCATTAGCTCCAAAATGCTCTGATGCATAAATATCTAATTGATACCGCTCTTTTGATAGTGCAACGGCGGCTAATGCTTCATCCCAAATAAGATGGATTTGATTTTGTGTCTCTGGCGGCAGTTCGCTTGGTGAGAGGAAGTTTTCCTCAATCAAATACATGGATTGCTGCCCCATGGTATCGACCATAGACTCAGGAACGTAATCTACCAACCAAACTGCTGTGCTAGGGACCACTTTAAACAATAGAGCGCAAATTAACAGCGGTGTCAGCAGTAGTGCAGAGAAGATCATGACGTAATGACGCTCTAACTTTGCAATGCTCTTACGCTTTGTATGCGCAGGCCACACAAAGTCTGCGCTGTGGGGGACAAAGCGTTCACCGGAAGGAAATGTTGCTTGTGTAGCGACGCCTGGAATGGGCGTCGCTAAGGATAAGCTATCAAGTGAGCAGCGCACCGCACGATTTAGATCGTAAGAAATATGTATTTGTCCGTTGTCGAGCAAGGCATCTACTTCATAGGAAGCACTACTCGAAAATGGATAGAGTTGGCCACAAACTCGCATGATTAAGTCAGTGATACGTCTACATCAAATAGGTTTGATGCTTCGTCACCCAAGGATGACTCAGTGCTATCCATGGTATCAATGATGTCTTTAGCTGCGGGCATTAAAGTGACCGCTGTAGCTTCTGCTAGCACCTTAGTTTTACGGATTTTTGCCCATGGGTATGCTAAGCCTAAGGTAAGGCCAATTGCGAGTATATTCGTCACCTCCACAATGGCAAAACGTGTCACAGATAAATTAGAGTGAAATTGTGCGATATCTTTTATCTCGGCAGAATTAAAGACATGGTTTCTAATAATGGCTTGATAAATAGCCTTTAAAAGATACATACAAGCAATGTATGCGGGTATCAAGGTCATGAGTACCTTAGGTGAGTCTTCAACGTTGCTGCCTGCAACAAAAAGTCCTGCAATGAACAGCGGTATAACTGCAAAAGAACTTAATAGTGTGATTAGCAAAGCGCTCAAATATTTACTTGTTGAAAGCTTTGCAGAGAATTGTTTGTCACCAAATTTAATATTAGTGAGCAAGTATTCATCCATTTTTTTTAGTGTCCATGGCAGCAGTAGATACATGGTAAATACACATAAAATAGGCATTAGCAGAAATACTTTACACGCTCCGCCATAGCTTCCTTTAAAATTAAAGCGAACATTTCTAAATCGTGTCATTCGCATGTTAAATCTAAAGCTTTGATTGATAAGCCAAGGTGCTAAAAATGTGATCATCACGGCCAATACAGCACCAACTAGCGGGAAGTAATGTGTAAAAAACAGATAGATGACCAATAATATCGACGCAATGATCCGACCTTTAAAAATTTGTATCGGGGTTGCGAGGTATTCGAAGCGGTGCTTATCAATATGCGTATTGCTAAAAAAATATTGTTTAGTTCTAACGGTTGCCCATGCTGAATAAATCCCCAGGGTGACAATACTGAGTAATAAGTTGACAATCCAAATACCGAAAAAGTCTTTACTATTACCAGAAAAGTGCACTAAAGAAGGGGTGCTTGGGCCTAGTTGTACAGGCTGGCTAGCGGTGTCCATGTAATTATTCTCCTTAAAATACGCTCATATAATACACTTAATGTTTCAAAAAAGGCAACGTATTGCGTATTTCAATGCAAATATTTATCGATAAAAATTACGACAGTTGAAATTAATATTCTCTAGATTAAGCTGTAAAACTATATGAATGTAAAAGATAAATGATCCAGTAGAGGCGGTTAAATGGGAAAGGATGAGTTTGTGATTCGGGCAATGACCGATGATGAAATAGGCATTGCCATTAAATGGGCTGCACAAGAAGGATGGAATCCGGGGCACTGTGATGCGAAAAGTTACGCTATAGCAGATCCGCAAGGTTTTATGATTGGTCTACTTAATGATGAGCCAATCGCAGTGATTTCGGCCATTAAATATGACGATAGTTTTGGGTTCATTGGGTTTTACATCGTTAAGCCAGAATATAGAGGGCAGGGTTTTGGTTATCGTATATGGCAAGCCGCCATGGCCTATTTATCTGGTTGCAATATCGGTTTAGATGGGGTGGTGGAACAGCAAGGTAACTACCGAAAATCAGGGTTTGAGCTTGCATATCGTAATATTCGATATCAAGGCAAATTTAATGCAGAGCTACTTGCAGATATGAAAGTAACCTTTGATGGAAAAGTCTGTGAAGTTGACGAGCAGGAGATCCAAGCTTATGAAAAACCATTTTTCCCCGCATGTCGAGCTGACTTCAACCATCAATGGCGAATACAGCCTAATGCACATGTGGTAAGTATATTAAGTCAAGAAACTATCACTGGTTCTGGAGTGATCAGAGCCTGTGAAGAGGGTTATAAAATAGGCCCTCTATACGCTGATAATACGGATACGGCAAAAGCGCTTATGCATGCTTTGCTTGGAAAAGTGACTGTAGACACTAATGAGTCTGTCATCGTCTTTTTAGATACACCAGAGCCGAATCAAAGTGCGGTACAGTTAGCGGAGTCATTGGAAATGACGAAGGTTTTTGAAACCGCCAGAATGTACACTGCCGATGAACCCAAACTTCCAATTGCACGAACATATGGTGTAGCCTCATTTGAAATTGGTTAGTGATGATTCTAGCTCATACTATGCCTATTTTTATATGAGCAAGGTCAGGCTCGTTCATAAAGCGCATCTTGCTTAAGCATAGATGCAAATATAAGGAATCTTATGACAACACAAAATGCGGTTTTTGTTCTTTTTTGTGGTGATGAAATCACATTCACTGACGAAGATTATGCGCCCTCCTCGCTTCAATCTGAGGGATATATTCATGCGTGTACCGCTGTACAAGTAGAGGCTGTATATCGACGATTTTATGCAAACTTAGACTCAGTAAAAGTGGCGGTGATTGATCCGCGGCGTGTTAAAGCTAAGCTTGTTTTTGAAGCTCCTTCAGAACCTATGGACGAACATACAGGGTTTCCACATATTTACGGCAAACTCAATCAGAATGCTATAGTTGATATTGTTGATTATCAGTTATTTACTCATCAAGAGATCACACCGACTATCCTCGATGTACTTGCCCACTATCGCTTCGAGCGCTTACCTGTTGAGGGGACCTTGTATAAAAGTACTTGGCGTGCTGAAGATGAATTAGGTGACAGTGTGCCAGTCGGTACTGCTATGATAGGGATGTACTGTAATGCTTTAAAAAGTGTGTCTTGCTTTCATCGCCTAGCACATGATGAGGTTTGGCACTTTTATCAAGGCGATGCATTTAACCTTTATTTGCTTTACCCCGATGGCCGGTCAGAAACAATTGTAATGGGCACCGATTTTTCAAAAGGTCAACATGTCCAGATAAGAGTTCCTGCTGGAGTATGGCAAGCGGGCGAATTGGCAGCTGGTGGGCAGTATGCATTGTTTGGTTGCACAATGGCACCAGGCTTTACTGGGGAGTGTTTCGAAGCTGCTGACCATCAAGCGCTTAAACAAAGTTATCCAGAAATGGTTGCTGTGTGTGATAGGCTCGCTGTAAATAATCAAGAAACAAAAATGCCCTCTGGGTTTGTCTCTTAAGCAAGTGGTGGCAGCCTAAAAAGGATTATTTGGCCTCTCGTCTTTGTTCCTCTATATTCAATAGATGATTAATAAATGGGAACTGGTTTGATAGGTCAGGTAGTCATCATCGCCATTGGGCTATTATTTTCATCGATACTTAATGCAAGTCCTTCTATTGAGCAGCAAATGGAAATGCTGCAAGAAGCGGAAGATTATCTAACGGTGAAGCCATCTCAATCATTGCGCATTCTTGCATTGAGCTCTGATGTCGAAAAATTGCCATTGGGGCTTCAGATCCGCTGGCACGTTTTGCGTGTTAGGGCATCTGTACCAACTAATCAGTTAATGCTACTTGAGCAATCATTAAAAGCGCTGTTTGCATTTAGTGCACACCCCTATTTCGAAGATAAATTGCCAAGCATACTCAGTGCACTGGGTATTTGGTTGCGCCGTAAAGGGCACCTACAAGAGGCTGATATCAGTTTGCAATGCGCTTTACAGTACGCACAAAATGAATCTCAGCGGCTTACGTTAATTAATAGCAGAGCATTAGTGGCAAGACATATGGGTAAGTATCCAGATGCAATTTCACTTTACCAAGAAGCTGCTTTATTGGCACAACAGCAACACAATGCATCGATGATGGCGACCATTAATAATAATTTGGGGGCGATAGCTTTAGATTTGGCTAATTATGATGAAGCTGATGTATATTTTCGTGCTGCATTGGCTGGATATCAGCGCATTGATAAACGTTCAGGTCACATTACCGCAGGGACCAATCTATTGTTTTTATTTCTTTTAAAGGGCGAAATGCTCAACTATCAGCGCCTTTATTCACCGATAAAAGCGCTGACGGATGGCTTTCCCAATCAATCCAAAAAAGCACTTTTAACTTGGATAAATACTGCGCATTTAGTTAAGCAGGGGGGACATATATCAGGCCAAGCACGTCAAAACTTACAAGTTGCTTATACACAGTTAGAAAGTCATCAAGTCAAATTATTGGTTGTCACGCACTTGGTTCCGATTGTACAAGTTACGCTGCCAGCTTTGCCTACACGCAAATCAACGCCGTTTTTGGCACCGTGGTTTAAGAAGGTACAAGACTGTCGCTGGTAATGACAGAATGTGATTTTTAAATGCCAAGCCAAGGAGAATACAGAGTGAATTCAATTACGATCATAGATTATCAACCAAGGTGGGTAGATGAATTTCATGAAATTAAAGCAGATTTGCAATGGTTACTTGGTAACTTAGCAGTCGATATAGATCACATTGGTTCGACAGCTATTGTTGGGCTTGCTGCCAAAGACATCATTGACGTCCAAGTAAGTGTAAAGGCCCTTGACACTCCATTGCTAGTTGCTGCATTTCAAAAAGGTGGATATGTTTATCGTGGTGATATTACGCACGACAATTTGGTAGGCTATCAAGACCAAGGCAAAGAGATGCAAAAACTATATTTTCGTGAACCAAAAGGTGCTAGACAAGCTCATATTCATGTGAGGGAAGTTGGTCGCGTTAACCAGCTATATGCATTATTGTTCCGTGACTTCTTGCGTAAAAATGAGGCCATTGCGATGGCTTATGAAAAAATAAAAAGGTCGCTTGCTAAGCGTTTTCCAAACGATATAGACGCATACTACGAAATTAAAGACCCTTATATGGATACGCTTTTTTGCGCTGCGAGCTTGCTAGAGGCTAAAAGTAAAACATAATAAATCGACAAACATCGGGATGTTCATATGGATATAAAAACAAATTGGCTCGAGATTAAAAGGTTATTTAGATGTTCATTTAAATCATCATTCCACTATGCGATTGCCAGTGTTAAAGAAGATGGCAGTCCACACATCACCCCTATCGGCTCACTTATTCTGACTGAGCCAGGAAAGGGTTATTATTTTGAAAAGTTTACTTCTCAGCTACCTAAGTCGGCTTGTTCCCGTCAAAGGGTGTGTATTTTAGCGGTGAATGGCAGTATGTGGTTTTGGATTAAGTCATTAATTAAAGGTGAGTTTGGCACTCGACCTGCAGTTAGATTATATGGCACTTTAGGCGATTTACGGGATGCCACTGAGAGCGAAAAAGCGCGTTTTCAGAGGCGAGTGAGTAAAACCCGTTTTACGCGTGGTTATAAACTACTGTGGAAGAATATGTCTAAAGTGCGTGAGATAGAGTTTGATAAAGCCGAACAAGTTAAGATTGGGGTAATGACAAAGCAGTTTTTCAACTAATTGATTAAACCTCTGCACAGCTAGTGCAGAGGTCACGTATTAACTTTCTACCCACAACATAATAGATAGCGTTGCTAGCCAAATGAGTTTGATCCAGTAAGACAGGCGCTGATATAAACCGACTAGGTTGGCTTTTTGTTTAAATGCAAGTGCCATTTTATAAAGGTAATAACAGGCAGTCACGACACACAATCCAGAGAAAACCCGAAACCAAACCTCCAATTGACTGAATATCACTAGGGTCGGTGCAATAAGCAAAGACAAAAGCATGAAAAAGCCAGCATATGAATGCACTTGGCAATTAAAACTCGGTGCTGTTGTGTAAGGGTCTTTATCCATTGGAAAAAAGCCAGCAACCCACGTACCAACTCCGTGAACAATGATCAACCAACCAACACAAATTAACAGCAATGACTCATGTGCGCTTTCTATAACCCCCCAACCAAATAAGCAAAATAAAAAGCCTAATGGATAATTGTTGATAAGTGGTGAGAGTTGTTCTGTTGGACTGCCTGCAGCTCCCAATTCGCTGCAAAATTGGGTTTTATGATTGTAGTTGGGATAAAAACGAGCGGCGATGTAAACCCCTAGCGTTATCCAAATTGTGGCAATTAAGCCACTAAGCAGCACGACACTGCCTTCCATAGAGAACTCCTTGTTTTATTCACTGTTATTATGTTGAAAATAAACTACGTGAATGATTTGGCGGAGTCAATCTAAAATGATTGAAAATCAGTCAGACAATGAACAGGCTTTTTATCGGAGTTAAAGGGCGTTCTGTTGCAATTTATTGTAAATTTCTTCAAAGACGTGGCTCTGTTCTGGAAAGTTTTCAATGCCGTGCTTAAATGTTTTACGTGCGCTGTCATAATCTTCTAAATTTATGTAGCACATACCTTTGTAGTACTGAGCAGTTATGCCTTTGGGGTGGATCTGTAAAGATTGATCAAAGTAATTAATGGCCGTCTGAAAGTCGCCCATATCCATATAAGCAAAGCCAATGTTATCGATGGCTTCAAAGTATAATGGATATATGTTGATAGCTTGTTGGTACGCTTCAATTGCTTGCTTGTACTGGGCAGCCTGATTTAATGCATAGCCTTTTGTATATAGCGTATTTGCCCTAAAAATTAGGTCGTCTACTTTTTGATTTGTTGCTTCTGCATACTTATTAAAGTCATGGTGCTTTAAGTAATTTACATAGCCTTTCAGCTCTGCTTTTAATGGGGTGTCATTACCAATAAAGAGCCATTTCTGTTCTAAGTGTGCATGTGCGATTGTAGAGTGATAAGCCAATATTGATAATTTATCTAAGCTAGCCAAAGTAGGCTTTTGTTTTGTATTGCTGTACAGCAATACGTGTATAGTGGAAGACTGCTCGTTAGTATCAATGTCTAAAATTTTGGCTGTACGCCAAATGCCATTCTCTTTCGTTGTGAATACATCACCAATATTGTAGTGATATGTTACTTTATAGTAAGCATTACTTGCTCTTACTTCCTCTGTAAGTAGGGGGAGAAATGTAAACAGTAGAAAGAATGATACTAGGGCGTTACGCATTATTAATACACTTATGTTTATAAATTGCTTTGCAGTAAGTAAATACTGACTTAGTTTACTGTTTATGGTGGCGGATTCTCTCAGATCCATTGTGGTTTGTCATTAAAAACAGGGGAATTTACGTGATTTTTATTAAGAAATGATATTATTCATAATAACAAAATAAACACCTGTTGAGTATGTGTATGAAGTATGTACATTTTCAGTGAAGCTAAAATTTTAGTCGAGGAGTTATGTGTTCTGATATAACCCGTTAACGAATGACTGTTACTGGCTTTTGAGAGAAGTACTTATGTTGATTTTACGTCACGTCGGGCATGGCATTAATTTTTACCAACAAATAGCTCACGGTTAAACAATGATGTCCACGCGGGTAACTGCCTAAGATGCTTTATCAAGCGAGTGGTTTGAAAGCACTGTAGGTGAAAAGCATGCTGTATAGCGAGCTAGATTTACTTACAGATTACTTTTCATGTTTGAGCTTGTTCACTTTACGGTACCTATGCAAGTTATTCTCTATTACCAATTCTCGCAGCGACTGAAGCTGCTCTTCTATGGCACTTAAATCAAACCTGCATGCGAGCGACCACTTTAAGTAATCTTTATACTTTATATCACTTACGCCATTTTCGTAGTTTATAATTGTTGCTTCACTCGTCCCGAGTACTTTGGCCATTTGCTTCTGAGTCTTGTTTGCTGCGAGCCTCATTACCTTTAAGTCACTTAAGCTTTGCTCATCGTGCGGCCTAACTGTTTTATTCAATGTCTCGCCCTACATACAAAAATGTTAATTAATCTAAAGATTTTTTTATGTTTAAGTATTTATTATTAAAATGTTAAAATATGTAAATACTATATATGGAGCATGACTGAATGACAAGGATAGAACATGACATTACGTTGATAAATCGATTCATAGCTAATGTTGAGCAGCGTATTAAGAATCAAGTTGAAAGTGGTCTGGTTGAAATGTTGTCTACAGACAAACACCCAGTGTTACATTACCAACCACTATATAACAAGCAGGCACCTATTTGGGTTATTTACACTCAAATGGGGGAATATCAATTTCAGTCATTGGCAAGCTTGTATACTTACATGCCACCTCAGTTATTGCGCGTTATTTTGAATACGGCCAGCCAGCCGCGTAATGTGGCTGTGTGTGTGACGTTAAAGGGAATAGGGAATAAATGTACCAGTGGTTTTTTTCTAACATTGAATGAGTTGATTAATGGTATAGATGAATATGAGGCAAAAAGTCGAGTTCAATCTGATTTTGGTATTGCATCACAGCTAATCGACTTGTTAAATGGCGTAGATCCGCAGATAAAAGCAATGGCTAAAGCCATTTGCTTGGGCCCTGCTTAAATTATTCCCAGTTTGGGTATATATTAGGCTCTTTTCTATTGCGCATACATAACACATCCACTAGAATTGGAAAAAAGCTGGATATTTTTTGGAGTTTTAATGGCGGATACGAAGAAGACAGAAGTGAGATTCTCGGTTGATGCGGACTATTTAGCGGCACTACAAAGCCGTTTAGGACTAAAAAAGTCAAGTGATCTGACAAAAGTCGCTTTAACGTTGTTAGATTGGGCATCAGATGAGGTGGTCCATGACAGAACGATTTTATCCGCAAATAAGCAGGGAAAAGACATACATCGTCTTGTCATACCTGAGCTAAATAATATCTCCAAATCCAATTTGTAAAATACGAAATATAATATGAGTTAAGTCATGTCTTTAAGTGCACAGGACTGCACGCAATCACACGCAATCCAATCACAAGAACCATTGCAAGATATCGATCTTGCGTCAGCACAGGATTACACACCTGAGGATGCCCCTGTCTCCGAACCGCTCACAGGTAAAGAAAGAGCGGGTGTTAATTTAACTTGGGGGATCATTGGTGTATTAATCGGATTTTTGGTCATTATTCTATGTATCTTTATGTGGGGTGAATATCAGTTCTTTACTGCCATGAGAGAGACCCAAAATCTGATATTGACAAATCAAGTGGCGCATTCAGATGTACTCGTACAGCTAACTCAACAAAGAAGTGATTTTCGGTCTTTTTGGTTTGATACGTTACAGCTCATTTTACTCAATGTGTTGTTTCCAACACTTACAGCATTATTAGGTTATGTGTTTGGGACTAGTAGAAATAGCAGTAGTTAGAAGGCCTAAAAAAGCAGCACACAATGTAGTATAAATGTATGGGTTTTAAGTAGGTAAATTGCATATTATTGTAATTCTGTGTGCTGGAAAGGCAAAGCGCATACAAAAAGACGGAAAAAGAGCTGGTCCATATGCTTGTTATTGTTATGAATAAAACTTAAGTTCACTTGTCTTTTTGTTGATAAATCTTGCCGAATAACTGTATTTCACATGAATAAATTAACATTGATAAACAGAGTAATCATTGTAATCTGAATTCAGTCTTTGTTACTGACTTTGCTTAAGGGAGTCAGAGGTTTGTTTGATTTATGACAAACTCACCTGAACAAAGTCAGTATTTGGAAGCGAGGCGATTGCATTACTTTGCTACTTTCATATTATTTGGCTAGCCGTTCGGCCCTGATTTAAATACGCATTTCAAGGAGCTGTTTATATGCGTTATGAGCCTTATGATACTGAGGAAAATAGAAGTCCTTGGTGGGTCTTGAGACAAATTTGTGCATCACATAAAGTAACACTAACCTTGGCAGTGTGCTTGATCACATTGGTCAGTTGTTTGCAGTTACTGCCTGTGTATTTGCTGTTTGTGTCGCTCAATGAAATATTAATACTTGCGGCTGCGTCTACTGAGAAGCTACTGTGGATTGCCGCGGGCTTAGTCGCAGTGATCATCGGTAAAAACCTATGTTTAGTTGGCGCTTATTACTTTAGCCATAAAATGGCTTTTAAAATTCTGACCGAAGTCAGGTTTAGACTTGCACAAAACCTATCCAGTTTTTCACTTCACTGGCTCAAAAAGCAAAATAGTGCTCAGCTGAAGCAACAATGTCTTCAAGATGTTGAGAAGCTCGAAAACTTCATTGCTCATCAAAGTGTTGAACTACTCAATGCCTGTTTAACGTCTCTATGTATTGTACTCGCTTTATTTATGATTGATTGGCGGTTAGCACTGAGCACAACTGCAGTGGTGTCAGTTGCGCTTATCGTGAGAGCTTGTTTTCTGAGTAAAACAGCACAACATTATGCAAAACTTAATGAAGTTGATGCTGCTTTTAATACCACATTAAGTGATTATGTAAAATACGCGCCTTTGATGAAGTTATACAACCTGGATAGTCAACGTTTCGCCATACTGGACAATCAGCTCAAGAGTTATCAGCAAGAGGTCCATGAGGTGGTTAAGCACACTGCACCTAGTTGGGGTCTGTATACTGCTTTACTTGGCTCTGTGTTTATTTTTTTATTGCCTTGTACTATTTGGTTGCACAGTAGTGGGCAAATCACATTGAGTCATTCATTACTGGCTTTGATGTTAGCTGTTGGCATTTTTGGGCCTGTGGTTAAAGTAAGTCGATTTTTTATAGAAATTAACGAGCTACTGGAAAGTATCCAGCGTATTACGCCGCTGTTTAGTGTCGAACCAAACCATCGAGACGAAGCGCCCATACAAGTCAATTCAAAATACCCCATGTTGCAATTTTATTGTGTAGATTTTCGTTATCATCAACATACAGTGCTACGTAATGTGCATTTTAAATTGCTTCCCAATGCCATTAACGTGGTTGTTGGTGGCTCTGGTGGTGGCAAGTCGACACTCGCGATGTTAGCGTGTGGATTATTGGTCCCAAGTGCAGGTCGAGTGCAGCTCTACGGTCAAGATGTATTTGGTTTATCTGATGGCGCGCGCGCGCAAGCTATGAGCGTGGTGACACAAGAAAGCTACTTATTTGAAGGTACTGTGCGCGATAATATTATATTTGGACGAAGTGGCATTAGCACAGAGACGCTTGATCATGCACTGGTGGCTGCACAGCTTAAGCCTTGGCTCAAACGCCAACGAGAAGGGCTTGAAACACCAGTGAGTGCTCAAGGTGCTAATTTATCTGCCGGGGAAAAAATGCGCATAGCCATAGCAAGAGCATTGTTAGCTGCACCACCTTTGGTGATCTTAGATGAGGCGAGTGCCGCTATGGATAACCTAACACACAGTAAGTTTTATCAAGGTTTAAAAGGTCATTACCCTAACACCACATTTTTAGTGATCACTCATAAGTATGTTGGCCTTGAAAATAGCGATCAAATATTTAGTTTGGTTGACGGTGAAATTGTCGCTCAGGGGGATCATGAATCTTTGCTAGCGCGCTGCGAACATTATCAAAAAGGCTGGCATTTACAGGGCGGTGAATCTAGCTCGGCCACACATTTTACACCTGCACCTATACTGAGTTATGAGATTTAAATGGATAGACAAGCAATAAACAGTATTGGCCGAATATTAGGTCATGTGAATGATGGGAAAAAGACGTTTTTATCTGGGGTAATCTTTAGAGGGCTCGAGCGCTGTATTGGTATCATCCCCATAATGTTTTGCTTTTATTGGATTCATACAGAGCAGAAGTTTGGTACTCTAGAGGGGGCTTTGTTGTCGTCTCCAATAGACTATTTCATCGTGTTAGTCGCAATTTTTGTGGCGCAATTATTGTGCGCTTATCTTGGTCAATTGCGCACCTTTACCGGTAGTTACCAACTGACACACGCATACCGTACAAAAGCGATAAATCACTTTCGGCAGTTACCTTTGGGGTATATATACAAAGCCCATAACTGTGAGCTTTTAGAATTGCTCAGTGCGGATATTAAAAAAGTTGAAAGTCTTTTTTCACATGTTTTACCAGACTTATTATCAGCGGCAGTCGCTTCTATTATCGCACTATTATTAATGCTGATCATTTCGCCGTTATATGCACTGGGGCTCTGTGTGATTTTGCCCTGTGCTTTTTGGGTGCTACACGTTGCCAAGGCAAGGTTTAATCGGGCCGCCAAAGCAAAAGTACAGGCTCATAAACATACTCGCAGTGTTATTACCGACTATATAGAGGCGCTTTGCACGTTAAAGTTATTTAACCAAACACGCCACTGGTTAGTCCGTGTGCAAAAGCAACTTAAGACAAGTAAGCAGCATAGTTTGCAAGTTGAAGGGTGGGGACCAGCGCCAGTGCTTGGCTTTCAAGTAATATTGAGTTTTGCTGTTGTGCTGTTTGTTATGATGTTGGCATTTACAACACCTGAAAATGGCACTGCTCATATAAATTTGGGCGTCATTATATTTGCCATGTTATTGCTGCAAATATTAGCGTTATTGAATGATGCAGCAGAGCAGGGCACGAGCTTAAAGCTGGCAGTACAAGCAGAGCAAAAAGTTGAGTTATTGCTTTGTGAAGAGGCTATGGAAGAGCCCTATAAACCGCAAGAGCCTGAGCAGTTTGACATCAATTTTGAACGAGTATCGTTTAATTATGATGATAAGAAGGCGCTGGAGCATATCTCATTTTTTGTGCCGCAAGGCTCAGTGACCGCTATTGTTGGAGAAGCAGGCTGTGGCAAGTCGACGTTAATCAACCTGTGTGCACGCTTTTTTGACCCCCAAAGTGGCAGCATAAAAATTGGCGGAATTGATCTTCAAGATATTGGAACTGAAGGCGTGCACAACCTTATCAGTATGGTCTTTGAAGACATGCAGCTAGTTGACGCCAGTATTTTAGAGAACATTCGTATCGGCAAGCCAGATGCATCGCTGGAAGAAGTACGTCATGTATGTGAGCAGGCGCAGTGTCTAGGGTTTATCAATAAATTACCAAATGGGTTAGACACGCCTGTCGGCGAAGGCGGGGTACGATTATCTGGCGGTCAGCGGCAACGCATTGCGATAGCTCGGGCTTTACTCAAAGATACGCCAGTTGTGCTATTAGATGAAGCAACTGCCTCACTAGACCCAATTACCCAAACTGAAGTTGTTAGCGCAATTAAGCATTTGCAAAAAGATCGTACAGTGATCACTGTGGCGCATCGTCTTGCAAGCATTGTGCATGCAGATAATATTTTGGTGATTGATGAAGGCAAAATTGTTGAGACTGGTACTCATCGTTGCTTACTTTCAATTGGTGGCTACTACACACGCTTGTGGCGTGCGCAATCACAAGCCGCGTAAAGGGGGTTGACAAGGTAGCAAATTGTGGGGGTTTTATACTGTTTTCTTACACAGTAACTGTAGGTAATACGCTCTTTAAAAACTTAGGAAATATACGCACAATCCAAAGTGAAATTTTATTATGTTGGATTGTATAAGTTATTCATACATAGTGTGCGGTTAAAAATAACTCAATTGTTAATTTTGTGTAATGGTGATAGCGTTTTATGGTTTTTATTTGATATAGGTGACTCAAGGAGAAATCATGAAAAAAGTACTACTTGCAGCGCTGAGCTGTTTAGCAATGAGTGCTGCAGCTATTGCAGCAGATACGCAATCGACCAATACTAATCAAACTTTAACGGTTGACGGTGTAACAGCAGCTACCTACCCAGCTCAGCCAACCATTTTAGACCTACTAACCCCATCAAATGCGTGTCAGGATCGTTGCCAGTATGAATATGAAGCCTGTGTTAAGTGGGCGCCACCTTGGACAAATTGTAATGATTTTATTAGACGTTGTATGAATAACTGCTCTAGATAAATCCGTCCATATAGAAAATGGAAAATATGAAAGGCCAGTAAAATGGCCTTTTTTGTGTGTCAAAAGGGTATCAAAAATACCTTTTGTTTTATGTTCATCAACAGAATGTTTAAAATCAATAAGTTACAAGTACCCTAAAAAAGAAGGTATTTTCCACATTATTTACCTAGGTGTTTGTATTTAAGTGTTTTTGTGTTAAAAATCTATAGTTCACTGCCGAACAGGCAGCTTAGAAAATACGGCGGATGCAGATTTAAACGAGCCTGGTGTTCACTGCCGAACAGGCAGCTTAGAAACAAAAGTCGGCACGTTCTTTTGGCTTACAGGAGTTCACTGCCGAACAGGCAGCTTAGAAATTCTTGCTTCGTTGGCCCGTTAGCTTCTGGTTGTTCACTGCCGAACAGGCAGCTTAGAAACAAAGAATCAATTCAACTCGCAGCTTTTGTACGTTCACTGCCGAACAGGCAGCTTAGAAACTTTGTTGGTTTCTGTTTCACTTGAAAATGCAGTTCACTGCCGAACAGGCAGCTTAGAAATCCACAACAGGCTAGAGCAATCAAGTTAGAGTGTTCACTGCCGAACAGGCAGCTTAGAAATATTTAATTCATTCGAGAGCCTACGTGCATCTGTTCACTGCCGAACAGGCAGCTTAGAAAATACGCGGGAACAGCGTTGCGGCCTTGCTCTTGTTCACTGCCGAACAGGCAGCTTAGAAATTCAACGTTAGTAACGCAGACACGCCCTGCCCGTTCACTGCCGAACAGGCAGCTTAGAAAGAATTTTGCTAAACGAGAGTCTTTAACTTTTTGTTCACTGCCGAACAGGCAGCTTAGAAATGACTTATTAAAAGTTTTAACAAATACCGAAGGTTCACTGCCGAACAGGCAGCTTAGAAATGAACCCTGCCTATTGATTGCTTTCATTCTGGGTTCACTGCCGAACAGGCAGCTTAGAAAGGTATTTGAGCAAGTGACATTAGCAACTGGGCGTTCACTGCCGAACAGGCAGCTTAGAAATATTGATGGCTTTTATATGTTGGCAGGCAAATGTTCACTGCCGAACAGGCAGCTTAGAAAGCTAGAGCATATCAACAATTATCTCATTTCTCGTTCACTGCCGAACAGGCAGCTTAGAAACGATACCACTTGAGATTTAACTTGCTCACTACGTTCACTGCCGAACAGGCAGCTTAGAAATATTAAAACTATGCCTAGCATAAAGTGCTGATGTTCACTGCCGAACAGGCAGCTTAGAAATATTACAACTGATGCTGAAACATATCATCGACGTTCACTGCCGAACAGGCAGCTTAGAAAAACATCACAGCAAGCGAGTGTCTATTCAAAAAGTTCACTGCCGAACAGGCAGCTTAGAAAATTGAATCGTTGGACCTGCAATATAAAAGGGCGTTCACTGCCGAACAGGCAGCTTAGAAATCCGACCGTATACATCAAGCGAGATTCAATCTGTTCACTGCCGAACAGGCAGCTTAGAAATATATTGTTAGAAGAAAGCCTACAAGAAACAAGTTCACTGCCGAACAGGCAGCTTAGAAATCCATATTGAGATTGAGTAAACACCACACTTTGTTCACTGCCGAACAGGCAGCTTAGAAATGCCCGACATCTGCTTGCATTGCTTCTGCTAAGTTCACTGCCGAACAGGCAGCTTAGAAATCTACACTTGAGGGAACAGTTTGATCTGTCGCGTTCACTGCCGAACAGGCAGCTTAGGTGATGAGGACCGAAACGCAGTTTCGCAGCGCGAGGAAGTGAGGTCATGGATGACCGATGTAACCAAGCTCCATGGGCGGGTATCGACTTAGCTTTGCCTTTAAAAAAGTTTCTTCACCACTACAGGTAGTTTGATGTATTCGTGATGAAATTTTGGGCTTAACAAGAACAAAATTAGATCCTGATTTTCAGCAGGATGACGGCGAGTAAAGAGGTATTATACAGGCAGCTTTGGTGCTTACCCACAAGTCTGCATATTCCCACACCCGTCATTCCGAGCTTGCCTCGGAAACCATTGGTTTTTCGATGAGAGGTCACTAGTAAAGCCTGTAAACACAATTTCCCTGTTAATTGAGCATCATGGAAATCGAGAACGAATCTCACTGATAGGTTTGTGAAAAATGGTATTTATTAAGGTGAATACAGCGAGTAACAACACAAGAAAACAGACACATAACAAACCTAAGAAAAATAGAGCTATGTTTAACAGTAATGTTATTAATGCCCCTATGATTGGTGCGCCAACTATCGCAGTAAGCCAGTCTTCGGTTAGCCATAAATAAAGCACGCAACTAACTGTATTTAATGGGTACAACTGATTTGATGAGAAGAAGATATAACCACGAGTGGGTATCATATCAAGTAAGTGAGCAATTTTATCCGTTGGCAGTCTATTCATTGGTAACTTAACTTATTTTTTCAGTTTATATGATTTAACTTAGCAGATAACAGCTGCTCTATGAATAGACTAAACCAGACTGTGAGTTAGTTAAAAAATAGCATGTTACACCTAATTTTTGTCGCTGATCAATGACTTCCTGTTTTTATTTTGATACATTTATTTCACTTTAATTTTACCAAAAGTGATTTATGCAAGCTAAGGAAGAGCAATATTTTAGGTATATTGAGGCGGTGTTATTTTGGCAAGGAGAGATCCAAACAGGCACTTTTCAAGATAAGTTCAAACTATCAAGACCCAGCGCAAGGCGTTACCTAACAGACTTTATCGCGCGCTATCAAATTGACGCGCATTATAACGAGTCTGAAAAAGCTTATGTATTGGCAACCCCCTTTACACCAAATTATATTTCCCAAGACTTTACCGAGTATGCTAATTTAATTGGTGAGCAGTATGTTCACAACCTAAGTACCTCGACGATAGCAACGCTTCCTTTCCCCCATAGAAAACTCAACCCCACTATTTTGCGGCCCATATTAAACGCTTGCCGCCGACAAAGTGTGCTTGATATTCGTTACCAGTCGATAAAAGAAGGTGGAGAAACAGAGCGTATTATTCGCCCACATACATTGGTGAACTCAGGCCTGCGTTATCACCTAAGAGCATATTGCGAAGACGCCAAAGGCTTTAGAGACTTTTCACTATCTCGCATCTTATCTGCGTGTCCTGAATTCAAATGTAAGGCACAAAAGTACAAACAAGATGATGAAGCATGGCAGCAGGAAGTCACGTTAACCATAATGCCAGATCCGCGTTTAAGTGATTATGCTCAGCAAGTCATTGCCCATGATTTTGATATGAGCGGCAACAAAAAACAGCTCAAAACCAACGTGGCGCTGCTTAATTATTTGATCAGTATTTTACGTTTAGATGTGCAACACCCAAGCCCAGAAGCTCAGCAAATTGTGATGGACCCAGATTGCTATCGAACTCTAAGAAAGCAAAAGCTACTTTGGAATTAAACACCTGTAAAAAACTTAACTGGTGATACGTGCAGCATTGAAGCCGCACATTGATAACGGTAGGTTATGTCTAAACCCAAAGGAAGTGGAAGACGATGGAAGACTTTAGCCCTAGCGATTTAAAAGCTATTTTGCACTCAAAACGTGCCAACTTATTTTATCTAGAATATTGCCGCGTAATGCAAAAAGATGGCCGTGTTTTATATTTGACCGAAGCCACCAAAGAGAACCTCTATTTTAATATTCCTATTGCCAATACCACGGTTATTTTGCTGGGTAATGGTACCTCGATTACACAAGCGGCGATGCGCATGCTTGCTCAAGCTGGTGTATTAGTTGGTTTTTGTGGCGGCGGCGCAACACCTTTGTACATGGGCTGTGAAATTGAATGGATGACGCCGCAAAATGAGTATCGACCAACTGAGTACCTGCAAGGCTGGATGGGATTCTGGTTTGATGATGAAAAGCGCTTAGATGCTGCAAAGCAATTTCAGCAGGCACGGATCGCATTTTTAAAGCAAGTTTGGCAAAAAGACCGAGACTTAAAAAGTGAAGGCTTTAACTTTGACGATAAAGCTATTCAAACCGCGCTGGATACCTTTTTTACGCGTACAGACAAAGCCAATAGTTCACAAGAGCTGCTGTTAACCGAAGCACAGCTCACCAAGGTACTTTATAAATATGCCGCAAACGCAACCGACAGCGAAGATTTTAAGCGCCAACATAAATCTTCCAAAAAGGTTGATATTGGCAAAGCCAATGATTTTTTGAACCACGGCAATTATCTCGCTTATGGTTTGGGTGCCTGCACTTTGTGGGTGCTCGGTATTCCTCATTCTTTTGCTGTGTTGCACGGTAAAACTAGAAAAGGCGGTTGTGTTTTCGATGTTGCCGATTTAATCAAAGATGCATTGGTACTGCCTTGGGCATTTATCTGTGCCAAAGAAAATGCCACCGAGCAAGAATTTCGACAGCAGATCCTACAAGCGTTTACCGACCACAAAGCACTGGATTATATGTTTGATCAAGTAAAGCAAGTTACATTGCAAGAGTTTAGTGAAGAGCAAATAGCCGCCATTGAAAATGATCAACAAGGTGACGCCTTATGATGGTCACATTTGTATCTCAATGTGAGAAAAACGCCCTCAAGAAAACCAGACGGGTACTGGATGCCTTCGCCAACCGCATTGGTGATAACACATGGCAAACCGTGATCACCCAAGATGGGCTCGATACCGTTAAAAAGATGCTGCGAAAAACCGCCAGTCATAGCACTGCGGTGAGTTGCCACTGGATCAGAAGCCGTGCCCGAAGTCAGTTTTTGTGGGTGGTGGGGAATAAAAGTAAGTTTAATTTAGAGGGCGTGGTGCCGGTTAATTATACTCATGTTGATGCCTCTGATTATTATGATTCTCATTATTGGAAAACATTTACTGAAATAAAACACGCAGCAGCAATAGCAGGTTTATTTCATGACTTTGGTAAAGCTAATGTGCTTTTTCAAAAGAAGCTGAAAGGGCAGTCGAAGATTTCTCATGAGCCATTTCGTCATGAGTGGGTTTCTCTAAGAATGTTTCAAGCATTTGTCGGCGATAAAAAAGATATTCAGTGGATAAATGCCTTAGTCCAACCAAATAAAAGTGATTTTGAATACTTTATTAGAGACGGCATTGATAAAGAAAAAGAGCATAGCAACCCTTTAATGGAGTTAACGGGTTTTGCTCGATTAGTAGGCTGGTTGATCCTTTCTCACCATAAGTTACCTATCTCTATAAAAAACGCTCCATTTTCAGAAACCGAGTATTGGCAAGAAAAGAATTTTTCCGCTTTATGGAACTCGCCTAAGTCAGCCAATGATGATGAGCAAGAAAGGTGGCAAGATAATTGGGCATTAACAGAGTATGGTAGCCCCGTAAATAGTTTTCATTGGTGTTCTAAAGCTTGTTTTGTAGCATCAGCAGCTAAAGCACAATTAAATTTCAATCAAGGTAAAAATTGGCTAAATGATGATGCTTTTACTACCCACCTAGCTCGGCTTTGTTTAATGCTGGCTGATCATACTTATTCTGCCAAGCCTGTTGAAGATATACGTTTGGATTGGCGTAGTGAAAACTATCCTATTATTGCAAATACGGAAAAAAATAAGCAGGGAGAAAAAGTAACAAAGCAGCAACTAGATGAGCATTTGATTGGCGTTGCCCATTACGCATCAAAAATCGCAGATGGCTTAATAAGGCTAAACAATGATTTACCACAATTGGTGCAGAGTAACGCACTAACGTCGAATGTTGATGGAGAGTATAAAGAGAAATTTGGTTGGCAAAATGATGCTAGAAAACTGGCTAAATCCTTAGGAAAAGAGACTAAAAAACATGGTTTTTTCGGCATTAATATGGCATCGACAGGAAAAGGTAAAACGTTAGCCAATGCCAAAATAATGTTTGCCTTAGGTCAAGAAAGTGGTCGAACGCGCTTTAATGTTGCTTTAGGTTTAAGGTCGTTAACATTACAAACAGGTAAAGAGTATCGTAAAGAGCTAGGTCTGACGGATGAAGAATTAGCTATCTTGGTTGGAGGCTCGGCAGTAAGTCAACTATTTGAAATGAAAGAGAAAGACGAAAGTAAAGTCACCATCAAGGATCAACCTAGCCTTGAAGGTAAAGGTAGTGAGTCAGAACAAGATTTATTAGATAAAGACTTACATATCGATTATAAGTATGCGGGTCAGCACCATAGCTTATCAAGGTGGACAAAGCACAATGATAAGATAGAAAAGCTACTTAATGCGCCGCTGCTTGTCTGCACTATAGATCATCTTATGCCGGCATGTGAGGGCATAAGAGGTGGCCAACAAATCCCAGCCAACTTAAGGTTATTAACCTCTGATTTAATACTCGACGAACCCGATGATTTTGGCCTAAAAGACTTACCTGCATTAACTCGGCTTGTTTATTGGAGCGGTATGCTAGGTAGTCGTGTATTGCTTTCTACTGCAACTATGCCACAAGCATTAGCTAATGCATTATTTAGAGCCTATAAAAAAGGTTGGCAGCAATTTGCTAACGCTAATATTGATAACTTTAATGGTGAAATAAGTTGTGCTTGGTTTGATGAGTTTAAAGTTAAAAGTGAGCTAATAACTGATGATAGTAACTTTAGGCAAGCGCATAGCAAGTTTGTATCAAAGCGCATTCAATTATTAGCTAAGGAAATACAGCCTAATCGTCTTGGCTACATATTGGATGTCATCAAGCAAGAGAACCATGACTGTATTTATCAACGCTACGCAAAAACAATTCATCAAGGTGTTTTAAAGTTACATGATGAACATGCTAATGATTATCACGGAATAAGCTTTTCTATTGGTTTAGTGCGCATGGCTAATATTAATCCTCAGATAGCGGTTGCCAAAGCATTATTAGCACTTACTAGCCCTAGCAATATCTGTATCCATTATTGTGTTTATCATTCTGCTTATCCGCTTGCTATCCGTTCTCACTTAGAGCAACAGCTTGATGTTTGCCTTAAACGTAATGCTAAAGACAGGTTATGGCCACCAAAGGAGCTAACTGATAAGTTAAAGCAATACCCAAACAAACATCATATTTTTGTGGTGCTTGCATCTCCGGTAGCAGAAGTAGGGCGAGATCATGACTATGACTGGGCAATAGTTGAACCAAGCTCGATGCGCTCGATAGTACAACTAGCTGGGCGCATTTTGAGACATCGAAGCATACTACCATCCAAGCCTAATATTTTTCTTTTAAGTCAAAATATCAAAGCATTAAAACAAGAGAAAATTTGCTTTGAAAAGCCAGGTTATGAATCTGAAAAAATTAGCCTTATTAGTCATGACCTTAATAGCGTACTGAGTGGAGAGCAGTATGAAAAAGTCGATGCAACTCACAGTATTTCACTAAAAACGCCTTATAAAAGAGACAGAAGTGGCAAATTTTTCAATTTAGTTGAGTTGGAATATGCAGCGCTGCAATACCAGTTATTTGAATTGAAGGATAAGCAAGATAAAAACCAAAAAGCCGCATCGGCTTGGTGGGACTATTCACCTCATTGGTGTGGCGAGATACAAAAACAACAACGATTTAGGCAATCACAAAAAGATGAGGCTTATTACTTATTTGTTGATGAAGATGGTGAACACCGCTGGCAATGGAAAAATGAAGACGCTTACCCAAATAAGTTTACGCTAGAGCTAAACGCTATAGACATAGATAAGATTGAAAATCTGACAATCGCTAGTGGCAATCAATTTTGGTTTGATTTAAAGCCATATCCAATTTATCAACAGTTAGCTGATTATTTTCAAATAGATTTAGAGCAGGCCACTAAGCGTTTTGCTGAGCTTAGAGTGGTTCTGTATCACGTTGATCCAGCGAAGACCTACCAATACCATTATCACGAAAATTTAGGCTTACACCAATTACCGAATAAAAAAACAAGAGATCGTTAATATGAATGAAAATGAACAAAGCAGGCCATGGTCTGCATTGATAAAAGAATATATTGATAGCACGGGAGAACAAAGTAAGCTGTCAGAGTACAGGCAATTATTGCTGGCTGACTTTTATAAATCACAACTACTCACCGCCAAAGCGCCAGAGGAGCAAGATTTAAAAGGGTTCAACAAGGCTTGTAAGGCGGCTGAAAAAATCAAAGTCACAGCTAAAGAGTGCGATAAACTATCGTTAGTTTATGCTGATTTTATTGGTAAGGCTTGGATAAAAGGAAATGCAGAGCAATTAGCAAAGTTACAAGCAAAATCTTGCTTTTATAATATTTGGATTTGTAAGGCATTAATGCAGGGTGATGGTGTATTCCCTGCCACTCATATTGCCAAGTTAACTCATTCAAGTAGTAGCGCATCATCAATATTTGATCGTATTTCTGCACAAGACGATCGCTTTCTTACCACCTCATCATTGCGGTCGCCTGTTATTGATGGTGCTTACCCTAATGGTGCACTTTCAAAAAATGTGAAGTTTTTAATGCTCGACAATGGTGGCTTACTAAGTGAAGAAATTTACCAAGGGAATAGTGAGCCATTATCGTCTTTTGCTGATGATGAGCAAGAGCTAGCGTCGTGGATTACTGGTTTTAATGCCATTTTCAATGCTCCCCTTAAAAGTGATAGTTTAGCCAAACAAGTTTATTTTCCTGTTGATGACGGTTATCACTTATTAACTCCGCTTACATCTTCAGCTACTTGCCAAGCTATCTATGACAGGTGTTTTTCGAAAGATGTAAAAAAGCAACAGGAAAAAGACGGCAAAGCAGTCAAGGCGCAAACTTATAGTGATCATACTTATGTACGAACAACTAATACGGCGAAAATAGCTACGGTTGCGAGTCAACCTCAAAATGTATCGGTACTAAATGGCAAACGAGCGGGCAAAGTTCATTTATTTTCTTCACAGCCCCCTGTATGGCAGTCACAGTTAAAAGCGCCATTAACTAAAACATCGTATTTTGATGGTTTATATCCCTCTAGATCAAGTCAGGTAAATATTGAATTTATCAGAGACTTTATAATTAGATTTAATGACTTATCACTGAGCATTAAAGATCCTAAACGTAAAAAGTGGTTAGAGAAATGGGTGCAAAATGTTTTTGACGAAATACTTGATCGCGTTTCTTATCTTCATGCTTTACCAGCGGGTTGGTCGGCAAACAGTGAGTTAACTGATGAATACCAATGTTTTTTAGACCCTTATTGGCAAGATAAAGCCTTTCAAGCAAAGCGAAAAACCATCGATTGGCAAACTGTTGTGCGCAGAGATTTCGCTAAGTGGTTAAACCGCTGGTTAGTAGGCAAAGACAAAACCTTAACTGCCACAACTGCCCATAGAAAACTTTGGCAATCTTTTGCTGAACATCAATTAAGAAAGTTTGAATTACAAGTTCAAGTTAACTTAGTGCAGACGACTCAAAACTTGGCGGAGGAGACATTACGATGAAGCAATATATATTACTCAGCCATATTCAAGTGCAAAACGCCAATGCCATTGCGGGTTTTACATGGGGGTTTCCTGCGATCACTCACTTTTTGGGCTTTACCCATAACCTATCAAGAAAGCTTGAAAATAACACTGGTTTTGATGATATCTCATTAGGTGGCTGCGCGATAATCTCCCATCAACACCAAGTGCATACTTATCAAGC
This sequence comes from Pseudoalteromonas umbrosa, assembly GCF_030125375.1. Lineage (GTDB taxonomy): Bacteria > Pseudomonadota > Gammaproteobacteria > Enterobacterales > Alteromonadaceae > Pseudoalteromonas > Pseudoalteromonas umbrosa. Next base: position 768,648 of record NZ_JASJUU010000003.1, read on the forward strand.
TTCAAGAGATATCGAATTTTTGCAAAGTAAAAATCCACCTTATATGCATGGCACCTCTGCGGCAAAGCTAGGGGATGCGCCGCCCATTATTGAAGAAGGTAAAATGAACCTGACTGTTTCTTTGTTGATAGCCTATGAAGGTAATGTCGGTAACAGAGAAACTAGCTTTATCAACTGGCTAAAAGCGATTTGTTGCCGCCAGCGCCTTGCTGGTGGTTCGATCGTGAGCATAAAAGATATTTCATTAAAGACGGTTGAAAGCGAGCAAGATGTAATAAGGCTAAATTACCAATTACTACCGGGTTTTGTATTACTAGATAAAAGTGATTATTTAGCGGAGTGCTATAGCGAGCTATTAACCCAAAATACCGATGCAGAACTGCTTGATGCTTGGTTAGATTTTTCAAGATTAAAGCAGCGCGCACGGCCAAAATCGAACTTGATTGGTAAACACCTGTTGGACTTATTGCATCAAGACTCAAGTAACAACAATGTCAACCAGCTGTTTGAAGTTTGGCAAGAACATCTTCATCAAGACGTTTTTAGACCAGAGCATATTCCACAGCAATTAATCGAATACTTTGCAGGCTTACCTGCGGATAAACATAACAAAAAGTTGTTACAGCAATGGCAACACTATTGTGAGCCAAGTAATAAAACCCCCGCAGATTGGAACTATGTAAAACGTAAACATATTGGCTACTTAGTACCAATCATGAACGGTTATAAGGCCATTTCAGTCAAGCAAAATAACAATCAAGTTGCTAACACACGCGACAACGAAACTGATGTTTGTTTTGTCGAAGCGACTCATGGTATTGGGCTGTGGTGCGGTATACATAAAGTCAATACACCAGAAGCATTGGAAAAAAGCTTATGGCAATACTCTTATGACAAGAGTAATCCTCATTGGTACTTGTGCAAACAAGGGCTAGAGACAGACACGTTTATCGAATTCGAAGAATTTTAAAATTTTACTACTCTTTTTAGGAACTATTATGTCAATAGAAATCAAAATAGAACTGCCAAGCTTACTTTCATTTGAGCGTAAATTAGAAGTGTCGGATGCATTAATGTTTTCAGGTACTTGGCAAGAAAACTTTAATGAAGACTCAGCAGAATGGCCGAAAATTGCAATATCACAAAGGCAAAACCGCTCAACACAGAGTGCACATGGTATTAGTGATGAAGATAAAACTAAACCAAATCCAGCGTCATCAGACAGTGATGATGCTAACTTACCTTTAAATGCGGATACATTAAAAGTCAGCTTTTCACTTCGTGTGGTGGGTGATTTAGGTAAGCCGTTTGCTTGTAATGCCCCCGAGTTTGAATCAGCCATTTTTAATAAAGTTGATGAGTTTAAATCCAGTGAAGGCTTGAATTTACTGGCTTTTCGTTATGCCTATAATATAGCTAATGGTCGCTTTTTATGGCGAAATCGTGTAGGAGCTGAGGCAATATCAATTCATGTAGACATTACAGAGTTTGATCAAACACTCATATTTGATGCTTATGATTTTTCATTAAAAAACTTTGAAAAAGGAGCCAACAACCAAGCTTTAGCGATATTAACCGAAGCGATAGCAAAAGGGCTAGCAGGCGATGATGAAAGCTTTGCTTTGATTAAAGTGAATGCCTACGTCAAATTAGGCAATGGTCAACACGTTTTTCCATCTCAAGAAATGAATATGAATGAAAAACGTAAAGTATTGTTTAAGCTTGATGATTGCGCAGCCATTCATAATGTAAAAGTTGGTAATGCGCTACGAACTATTGATAACTGGTATGGCAAAAGCAGTCAGCCAATAGCTATTGAGCCTTTTGGATCAGTTACCCAGCGCGGTGAAGCATACAGAAAAAATAAAATTGATTTGTACACATTAATGGTTAAATGGGTACGTGATGAAAACCTAACCATAGATGAGCGAGCTTACGTTACAGCTAATTTAATCCGTGGTGGTGTGTTTAGCCGCTCAAGTAAGTAGGTGAGCTATGAATTACTACCAAGAAATTACCTTATTACCAGAACCAGAAGTACCCCTTAGTGACATTTGGCAAAAGGTGTATCAACAAGTGCATATTGCGCTTGTAGAGAACAAGGTTGATAAAAATAAATCAGCTATTGCCGTTGGTTTTCCTCAATATGGTAAAGCTAGTTTTCCACTGGGTTCAAAATTGAGGCTATTTGCTAAAGAGCAAGCACAGCTTGAACAGCTTAATATCGCTAAATGGCTAAGTCGGCTTGAAGACTATACGCATGTTAAAGGCATAAAACCTGTACCAGATGCGGTCAGTTATGCGAGTTTCACGCGAAAAAATGTTAAAAGTCCTGAGCGCATTGAGCGTGAAATGGCAGAAAAAGCGCAGCGATGGTCTCAAAAAAGTGGCAAGCCTTTAGGGGAATGTTTAGCTGAACTGGAACAAACTAAACCTGCTCTAAATACTAAACATCCTTTTATCTTTTTGCATAGCCAACAGACAAAAGTGCGCTCACCCGATAAAAGCAGTAAGTACCCGTTATTTATTGCCATGCAAGAATTTGACAGTGATACACATGGCACATTTGACTGTTATGGATTGAGCGCAAAGGCAAATGATGAAAATTCGGCTGGGTGTGTCCCTCAGTTCTAACAAAATAAAGGGTATTTTTACCCTTTATTTTTGCTCTTTTAAAATCTGTATAAAATACAATGAGTTGTAATAGGCTGTTTTTAACAAGGTAAAAATAGGTTTTTTGCCTCAATAGCCTGTTGCAACTTATCTTTTTTCATTTATTCTATCCTTCACTGCCACGCAGGCAGCTTAGAAACATACTTCGCGGTAGTTCCTCACCATTGAGGTCTTCACTGCCACGCAGGCAGCTTAGAAACAGTGAGGGTGACATGAGGGTGACTGTATATCCTTCACTGCCACGCAGGCAGCTTAGAAAAGTATGATTTTCATTACTCGGTGCCCAACGTGCTTCACTGCCACGCAGGCAGCTTAGAAAATCTATTTTAGATAAACAGTGGTAAAACAGATCTTCACTGCCACGCAGGCAGCTTAGAAAATATCGAGCTCATTCCCTCCGAGAATGTTTGACTTCACTGCTACGCAGGCAGCTTAGAAAACAGAAACGGTGGATAAGTTCTGTACAAGATTCTTCACTGCCACGCAGGCAGCTTAGAAATGACCATGTCACTTGCGGACTTTGCGACTAAACTTCACTGCCACGCAGGCAGCTTAGAAACCTACACAATTCCTGATGCAGTGCCAAAGACCGTCTTCACTGCCACGCAGGCAGCTTAGAAACTTCCTTCTTGTACTAATAATACTCGTTTGCGCTTCACTGCCACGCAGGCAGCTTAGAAACATCAACGGTGCCACCTAAATCTAAACATTCGCTTCACTGCCACGCAGGCAGCTTAGAAAATGAACAACGGATCTGATTCAGTAAAATATGCCTTCACTGCCACGCAGGCAGCTTAGAAATAAACCAAACGGGGTATAAATAGTCTTTTGACCTTCACTGCCACGCAGGCAGCTTAGAAATATGAGCCTTTAAATGTTCCAATTTTCGAGCACTTCACTGCCACGCAGGCAGCTTAGAAATAACACCTCTTTAGCCATTCGTATCTCCTTTGCTTCACTGCCACGCAGGCAGCTTAGAAAAAATGAATGATAAGTGAATCTTCAAAGGTTTTCTTCACTGCCACGCAGGCAGCTTAGAAAGCTGGCTGGTTCTGAGAGTTTTTTACATTTTCCTTCACTGCCACGCAGGCAGCTTAGAAATATCTACAATGAAAGCTGGGCCCTCAACTTCCTCTTCACTGCCACGCAGGCAGCTTAGAAAGTACATATACGACTACCACAACACGGGTTTAACTTCACTGCCACGCAGGCAGCTTAGAAACCTTTGCGTAGTAGAGCGCGGGACGCAGTGTTCTTCACTGCCACGCAGGCAGCTTAGAAAAACAGCAACGAGCATTAACAGACTGGGCAGAACTTCACTGCCACGCAGGCAGCTTAGAAATTATTCAGCTACTGACATTTTTGTGACTGGCTCTTCACTGCCACGCAGGCAGCTTAGAAATCGCTCGCGAACTGGGATTGTTATTGATGTTCCTTCACTGCCACGCAGGCAGCTTAGAAATAGCGGAGCACGGTGGGATGCTAGGTTATAGTCTTCACTGCCACGCAGGCAGCTTAGAAATCCTCTTTCATTAGTCCCCAATCACAAGTAAACTTCACTGCCACGCAGGCAGCTTAGAAATCTCGGGGCTTGATTATGATTTCGTGCTGATTCTTCACTGCCACGCAGGCAGCTTAGAAACATAGCAAACACTCTCCTGCATTAATTGACCGCTTCACTGCCACGCAGGCAGCTTAGAAAGAACATTCCCGACACGACGATTGATCCAAACACTTCACTGCCACGCAGGCAGCTTAGAAAACCCAATACAAGCCCAATAGAGAGCGGATTAGCTTCACTGCCACGCAGGCAGCTTAGAAAGTAGTCAAAAACACGGACCTGTTAGCCGAGCCCTTCACTGCCACGCAGGCAGCTTAGAAATCGGGAGTCTCCAAGAAATTAACAGTACTAAACTTCACTGCCACGCAGGCAGCTTAGAAATCTCGGGGCTTGATTATGATTTCGTGCTGATTCTTCACTGCCACGCAGGCAGCTTAGAAACACTCAAGCAAAAGTGTATCTCACAGTCCAAATCTTCACTGCCACGCAGGCAGCTTAGAAAAGTACCGAAAAACGCTTTTAGCTACAGAGAACCTTCACTGCCACGCAGGCAGCTTAGAAAATTAATTCGAAAATATTTCACTTCCCCTATATCTTCACTGCCACGCAGGCAGCTTAGAAAAGTGACGCCAGCAGCAACTGTCTTAGCTTGATCTTCACTGCCACGCAGGCAGCTTAGAAATGCTGCCCATTTGTTAACCTCCTCTATGTTAACTTCACTGCCACGCAGGCAGCTTAGAAAATTCGATTTCTATAGTACTTCCATCTGGTATCCTTCACTGCCACGCAGGCAGCTTAGAAAATATGCCAGTGATGCACCGACGCCGACAAGCACTTCACTGCCACGCAGGCAGCTTAGAAAGCCAAGCCCAGTCAGTGGCAATTCTACTCATACTTCACTGCCGAACAGGCAGCTTAGGTGATGAGTGACTGAAACGAAGTTTTGCAGTGCAAAGGGGGAGTCGTTTAGAATAAGGTCATGGATGACCGATGTAACAAAGCTCCATGGGCGGTTTTCAGCTCCGTGTTAGCTATGTCACGGGCAAACTTCAAATCTGGATCCTGATTTTCATCAGGATGACGGGGATTAAGATAAGCGCATTAATCGTGGTTGGGCTACGCATTCAGTATCTCCCGACCGACTACTCATATGCATAAGTCTAAAATCTGGATCCTGATTTTCATCAGGATGACGGGGTTAAGATAAGTGCATTAATCGTGGTTGGGCTGCGAATTCAGTTTCTCTCAACCGGCTACTCACATGCGTAAGTCTAAAAACTGGATCCTGATATTCATCAGAGTGACGGAATTAAGATAAGCGCATTAATCGTGGTTGGGCTGCGAATTCAGCCTCTCTCAGCCGACTACTCACATGCACAAGTCTTAAAAACTGGATCCTGATGTTCATCAGGATGACGGGGTTAAGATAAGTGCATTAATCGTGGTTGGGCTGCGAATTCAGTTTCTCTCAATCGACTACTCACATGCACAAGTCTAAAAACTGGATCCTGATTTTTATCAGGATGACGGGATTAAGATAAGCGCATTAATCGTGGTTGGGCTGCGAATTCAGTTTCTCTCAATCGACTACTCACATGCACAAGTCTTAAAAGCTGGATCCTGATATTCATCAGGATGACGGTGCTAAGATGTGCGCATTAATCGTGGTTGGGCTGCGCATTCAGTTTCTCCCAACCGACTACTCATATGCATAAGTCTAAAAACTGGATCCTGATGTTCATCAGGATGACGGAGGGTGAGACAGGCGTGTGGGTTTTATCTCAGTGGTGCGTATTAATCATCAGAGCCGCGAATTCAGTTTCTCTCAACCGACTACTCATATGCATAAGTCTAAAAACTGGATCCTGATTTTCATCAGGATGACGAGGGTTCTCTTGGTGTGTTGGTTTTATTTAAGTGCTCCCTTGGCCGTCTTCCCGGGCTTGCCCAGGGATCTATATCCGTATTTCGCTGCAATCGATATTTATTAAACCAGCAAAACTGTAATGGGGGTTTACACTTTGGCATCCTTTGATGCAGCTTGTCACCTTTTGAATGTTGAGTGTCACGATCTGTCAGTGTGTGGCGCGTTTTGAATGTTTATACTGAGCACATTGAATCAACGGGGTTTAAACAAAGGTAAAACACATGGCAAATACAGCATTAATCACAGGCGCATCGGGCGGTATTGGACTTGAATTAGCACACTTGCATGCACAGCAAGGGGGTGACTTAGTCTTGGTAGCGCGCTCTCAAGATAAGTTGGATGCCTTGGCAAAAGAGCTTGAGGTTAAGCACAGTATTAAAACGACTGTGATCAGTGAAGATTTATCTCAGCCGGGTGCTGCACAACGTATTTTTGATAAAACATCGGCACTGAATATTGAGGTGGATGTGCTTATTAATAACGCTGGCTTTGGTGGTCATGGCGTGTTTTACCAACGTGATATGGTGGCAGATCAGCAAATGGTGCAAGTGAATATCACCGCATTGACCGATCTCACACATCTATACTCAAAAGGCATGGTGGCGCGTCAGCGAGGGCGTATTTTAAATGTGTCATCCACGGTGTCTTTTTTACCGGGCCCACTGCAAGCGGTATACTATGCATCAAAAGCGTATGTAACCTCATACACGCAGGCGGTGGCTGAAGAGTTATCTGGTACTGGCGTGACGGCAACGGCATTGTGCCCGGGGGCGGTGAGTACAGGTTTTGTGGCGGCCGGTAATTTGGAAGGGGTTGATGTGTGGAAAAACGCAAGGTCGGCAAAGTCAGTGGCCGAGTGCGGTTATAAAGCCATGCAAAAAGGTCAACTGGTGGCGTTTAACGAGCGAAAATTGCAGTTTTTACTGAACTGGATCACCCCGTTACTGCCACGTAAAATGGTGCTGAAGTTGTCACGCCAATCAATGGAAAAGTAACAAGATATGAAAATAGCGAGCAAGTTTACAGTACATGCAAACTGTAAAATTTTATTAAAAGACATGGACATTGATGTTGAGACTGTGGTGGCTTACTCCAAGTTACCAGCAGATGTATTCAACCGTGAACCTGTGATGCTCTCGCCAAAAGAGTACTTTGATTGGTGGTTGGCCATTGAAAAGGCTGCTGATGGTCGCGATGTGCCTTTATTGGTGGCGGAGCATTTATCTGTAGAGGTGTTTGATGCCTTGTTGTTTGCTGTTTTATGTAGCCCTGATTTAAATACCGCGTTATCACGTATACAGCACTACAAACCACTGATAGGCCCAATGAAAATGGATCTGGATGTCACTGACACCACTACAGAAATGGGTCTGTCATGTTATGGCTATGAAGGTCCCGTTCCCGCTGTGCTGGTGCTCACAGAAATGGTGTTTTTTACCAAGTTACTGCGTATGGCAACGCGCCATCACGCCTCACCATTAGCGGTAACCTTGCCCGAGTTGCCCAATAATGTCGCCGCATATGAGACGTTTTTTGGCTGTAAGCTTAAGCAAGGTGACAGGCTCTCTATGGTATTCAAAGCGGAAGATGCCGCACGACCCTTTTTAACGGCAAACGCCAGCATGTGGTCTTATTTTGAAGGGGGCTTAAATCAAAAGCTGGCTGATTTAACGGCAACAGCAACAACAGTTGAGCGGGTTCGTGCAGTGTTGATCGAGTCTTTACCTGTTGGGCAAAGCTCAGCAGATATGGTGGCGCAAAAGCTGACCATGAGTAAGCGCACTTTGCAGCGTAAATTGAGCGATGAAGACACGAGCTTTCACAGTGTATTGCAAGATGTGCGTTCAGAATTAGCTAAGCACTATTTGCAAAAGTCACACATATCCTTAAGTGAAGTGGCGTTTTTGTTGGGCTATCAAGAGTCTAACTCGTTTATTCGTGCATTTACAACTTGGCACGGTGTGTCGCCTGGCAGCTATCGTGAGCAGTTGGCATCTTAATCCTTTGAGGTGCCAATAAATTACAAACTATTTCACTATAAACATTTACTTACGTTATTCATTTTGTAGTGTCCCCGTGCTTGTGCTCCAATAAATACAAGACAGAAGTAAAGGGGCAGCTATGCAATTTGCAGATCACGAAATACAGTCAATTCATAAAGTCACCAAGGCTTTTTCGCCCAACACAGAGCTGGCGGTGGCTAAGTTCGAGGCAGGCCAGTGCCAGTATTATGGTGCAAGGCATGGCAACAAAGGCGTTGAGCAAATTGACAATCGTGCTTCTGTGTTTGAGATTGGCTCGTTAACCAAGTTGTTTACCAACGCCGTGCTTGCACAGATGGTGTTTGAAGAAAAGTTGGCCTTAACCTCTCCTATTACCTCTTATCTTGACCTGACTATTGCTAATAATGAACAGATCACGTTTAAGTCATTAGCAACACATACATCCGGCTTGCCTAGATTGCCACCTGGACTATTGTGGCAAGCGCTATTTAAAAGAAAAAACAACCCTTATCAAGCTTATTTAGAAGCCGATCTATTAGCACACTTGGCCAATGATATAAAAATCAATCGTGCAAAAAAACATAATTATTCAAATTTAGGTGTGGGGTTGCTCGGCTATGTTTTAGCTAAAATAGAGGGCATGAACTTTACACAGTTACTGCAAAAGCGCCTCTTTGAACCGCTCAATATGTCGCGCAGCTTTTGCAATTGGCGCGATGTACATGGCGAGTTAGTGATGGGCTTAAATAAGCGGGGCGATCCGACCGAAAACTGGGATTTAGGAGTGTTGCAAGGTGCAGGAGCCATGCTGTCGACTGTGCAAGATCTCGGGCAATTTATGAAAGCACACTTCGACGACATACATACTTGGGCAAGGTTACAGCGCCAAGTCTTGTTTAAACAAGGGCATATCCAAATGGGTTTGGGCTGGTATGTTTTTCAGGGAGATAAGCAATCAGACACAGTATATTTTCATGATGGTGGTACAGGTGGTTATAGCTCTGTGATGATCATGGATGTAGAGAATCGCGCTGGGTATATCATTTTGTCTAACATCTCAGGTATGCATAAACTAAAAGGGCAAAAAGTCACCGAACTGGGCTTTGAGTTAATGCGCAAACTAAAAGGATTTTAATGTTATATGCTGCATTTAATCACCTATACGGCACTCATCATGCCAAGCCACCGTTATTGGTGGCCGTCTATCTGTTCATCATTTTCTCATTAGGGCTTTTACGGCCAATGGCATTACAAAATAAGAGATGATTGGTACGATAATCGCGAGTACCAGTGCGGTATGAACGAGCTTGTTGCTGCCTGTCATGGATGCTAACCACTCGGGAATAAAATACACCAAGGGAAACAACGCAAGATAGTTTATCAACATCATTATGTGTGTATTGGGGGCTTTAGTTTGCATTGTGTATGTGCTCCAATTCCAGTGCCACATTAATGTGACACAATAAGTAAATGTAACTGCTCAGAGGCTGTTATTACTAGGTTGCTAGCTTCTATCAGATCCCCTTCTTTAACTTGTGTAAATTGACTTTGCTGCTCTACCTGTGCCTGACCAGAAATCACATAAACTAAAGCGGTTTTCTCTAAATTTAGACTTTCTGTTTTAGCTAAATGTGCAATGTCCATAGTGGTTGCGCTGGCAAAAGTCTCTGTTTGACTGTCGCTGCCGCCATAAATGCGTGTGACGCCATTGCCTTTAGGTGTATATGACTTGTACTGGGCTGGTTGGCCTGCAACTTCTGGCAGTGCCCACACTTGTAACATGCGGTTTGGTTTGTCATCGGGGTTAATCTCATTGTGGCTAAAGCCTTCTCCGCCAGCTCTTTGCACTTGCACATCGCCTGCACTTAAGTCTTTACCATGTTCTAATGACCCTTCGTGGCTTACTCGGCCTTCTAAAACAATTGAAATGACGTCAATTTCGCTATGTGGGTGCATACCTGACTGGCCGTTTGGTAAGTAGCGTGCATCTGCTAAGTACACCATGCTGCCTAGCCCTTCGAACGTTTCTGGTTTTTTACGTCCTGCAAAAACGCGGCTATCTGTGACTAATCTGTGCTCTGTAATACCTGCAAAACCGCCTAGTTCTAAAGTGTCTCTTGAAAGAATATTCATGGTCATTTCCTATTTTTTTATCTTGTTTCGAAGTGATGAGTAAAGTGTACGAGTAGGCGGTTGTTTTATATATGCCTATAAAATAGAATTACTTTTCCATATATAACAACAATGGGTGAGGCGATGGAAAAAACAGATGTGAATGCCATGCTACTGTTTTTGGCTGTGGTGGACGCAGGCAGTTTTACTGTGGCAGCAGAGCGGCTAAATATGCCAAAAGCCAATTTGAGTAGAAAGGTTGCACAATTGGAAGCCAGCTTGGGTATCACCTTGCTTGAGCGCACAACACGGACTCAGCATTTAACGGAAGCGGGGCGTAGTTACCTTGAACACTGCAAGCAGATCAAAGCGCATATTGAGTTGGCAAACGCCAGTGTTGCAAAAGCACTGAATGAGGTGGCTGGTGAGCTCAAAGTGGGTATGTCTGTTGGCATGGGACATGAAATATTAAAACCTGTATTGAGCGAGTTTATGCACCAGCACAAGCAGGTTAACTTGCAATTGAGCCTGTTAAATCGCAGAGTCGATGTGATTGAAGAAGGGTTTGATTTGGTGATCAGAATAGGTGAATTAGCAGATTCACGCTTGGTTGCTAAGCGTTTAGGACGTGTTTCAAGAAGGTTTTACGCGAGTCGAAAGTTTGTTGAGCAGTATGGTGCTATCAGTAAACCAGAAGAGCTAGCTAGTTTGGATGTACTGTTGATGAGCAGCATTCAAAAGTCAGAGGTCATCAGCTTGGTTAATGACAAACAACAATGCGATGTCACAATCTCTCCGAGAATGCGGGTGGATGATTACATTGTACTTAAGCAAATGGTGGTCGATGGGATAGGCATTGCCATATTACCTGACTATATGTGTTCGCACAGTCCTGAAAAAGCGCAACTTGAACCTATCCTGCCTCACTGGGAGTTACCAGCGGTTGATGTTTACGCGCTATATCCTAAAAACCGCCTGCATATTCCTAAAGTTGGCGCGTTCGTTGAGTTTATTCAGGCTGTGTTTTCGGCGCGCTTATCTTCACAGTAAAAAAATATCAAAATAAGTCTTTACCTCAAGTTAAGTTGAGATTTTAAAGTGCCACTCAACTTACGGAGGGAAGACCATGAAAAACGTTATTAAACTTTATATAGAACAATTAACTTCAGATAAAAAAGCCACGTTCAACTACACCATGGAAAACAAATAGGGGGCGCATATGTATTTAGAACATGTCAATTTAGTTGTTAACAATATCGACTCTGCATTAGCTTTTTATCGCGCGGCTTTTCCACACTGGAAAGTCAGAAGTAAAGGAGAAGGGGAGTGGTTTGGCAAACCACGAACATGGTTGCATTTTGGGGATGATTTCCACTATCTTGCCTTTAGTGACCATGGTGAAGGGCAAAACCGAGTATTGACGGAACACCAAGTTGGTTTAGGTCATTTCGCTTATGTCGTGAACAGTATAGATGGAGTAGTAAAGCGTCTTGAGCAAGCTGGCTTTGAGGTTGATAAGATAGGTCCGGTCCATCCGCATCGAAAAAATGTGTACTTTATTGACCCCGATGGGTTTGAGGTTGAGTTTGTTGAGTATCTCAGTGACATACCAGCACAGCGAAATAGTGATTAGGCGTGGCTGAAATCTTCAAAAATACTTAATTTACTCATTTGCAAGTCTATGGAAAACTAAACCTGATTATTGAATGCATCAATGGCATTCAATATAGACTAACTAACAGGTAAAAGGATACTTATGTCAGGTATAACGCTTTATAGTTTTTCTTTGTCAGGTAATGGCCACAAGATCAGACACTTTTTATCTATTTTAGGGCTTAAATATGAACTCAAATTGCTAGACCCACACATGAAGGAGCACAAAAGAGAGAGTTTTGTGGCGCTAAATCCTCTTGGACAAGTGCCAGTTTTGGTTGATGGCGATGCTGTGATCTGTGACTCGAATGCGATATTAGTGTACCTTGCTCAAAAGTATGATACGAATAATACATGGTATCCAGAGGATGCATTACTGCGAGCAGAAGTTCAAAAGTTCTTATCCATGTCTGCAGGTGAAGTGCTCAACGGCCCTAATTTATATCGTGGTATTAAGGTCATTGGTAAACCCGGTGATCTTGAGCAAACTTACGATAAAACAATCAGCTTTTTTGTCTATTTGGATAAACACTTAAGTGATCGTGACTACTTATTGGGTGCTAAACCAAGCATTGCCGACATAGCCTTGTATACTTACCCAAAACTTGCTGTAAAAGCCGGTGTGAATTTAAGTGATTTTCCTCATATCGTTAGCTGGTTTGCACGTATTGAAAGTGCTCCCAAATTTGTTAAAGAACCAGAACAGTAGTTTGATCGTTTCATATTTAACTTAAATATGCTGGCACATGGGTTATTTGCATGACATATTATTTGCCCTATATTAAATATTAAGCAGATAATGTGTCATATACTCATTTGAATCTTTAGAACATCGCTATTACCCGCTATGGATCAGGTGTTGTTTACTTTTACGCTCATCCCCCTTCATTACATTGCTAATGCTAGTATCAGATTTCCAAGTTATCATTACCTAAAACGTTTTTCTTGTAGACGATACTCAACGCCTATACAGTTATTGGGGAAACGCGTTTTGTTTTACAATCACTTCGGCTTTTTTAATGAATATGTCGTAATTATTTGTATAGTTTATCGCCTTGCTATTTATTTTTCCGCTCAACACTTAAACCCACTGTTGACTATCTGCAGGCAAACCCAAACAAAGCGAGCATCTTTAATCGCGAAATGTCCAATTTAAGTGCGAAAATTGCACCTATAATTGCCAATAGTTATGACTTTGGCAAATTGAATACTGTGTTAGATGTCGGCGGCGGCCATGGAAATTTGATTTGTGCGACTTTCACTCAGCTTCCAGAAATTAAAGGCTGCTTAGTTGATTTGCTTGAATTACTAAGTCAATTAAACAACCCGTACACCTTTCATCTAGGGCGCAATTTAACAAGCGAAGGTAATACCTTATTCAACTTTTTATCATGTTCATACTTTGAGTTTTAATGAATGTACTTTTCGAATCACATAACTTCTTGTTTTGATTATAAACTCTGCTGACAATCTGTTATGTGTGGAGTTATAGGGCTTTACGTTGAGATAAAGCATTTTGGTATCACAATATATGAACTTTCAAATGCCTTTCAAATACCCCTGTTGTCTGTTGTAAATGTCATTACTTTGGAACAATCGCGTCATCAAGCGTTTTATGAATCTAAAGTAAAATTATGAAGTGGCTCTTGGCAATACGAGCTAGATGTTTAGGGGGAGAATACAAAGCGTAACTCAATTTATTTTGTATGTTATTTTTTTGGTTTGCTGAGCATTAAAAAAATTAAAAATATATCTATATATATCAATAATTAATGATTTTTTTGTGGATTAGTAATAGCTAAGATTTAGAAGTCCCTTATAAGTAAAAACATTTGACTTATTGTTTTTTGCGGTCATTATTGAATCTCACAAAGTGGCAGTGTGTACCTATATCGACTTTTTCGTCGAGCTGAGCTTACAAAGTAAATCATGTAAATTTGTAGTGATTGAACATCGTGTTCCCCCAGCGCGGGTTGCTATTTTTGTGCTTACAATAATTAGTAAAAATAATAGACTTATTAGATGGCTGTTTTCAAAGGAGACTAAAATGAAAGTAATTCACGCCCTAGCGGTAGGTATTTTGATGACGGGTAATACCTATGCGTTTGAGACCATTTATGATGCGGACAGTAATGCTGGTAAAACGACCCAATACCCTTATGGTCCGGTTAAAAGCGTGATGGTGCAGACGACTTCTTCGCATTATTTTACCGCATTTTTTGATACTGCTGCACATGCCTCATGTAATGCTGCTGCGCTATATAATGAACTCAGTGGAGCGGTTATTGCGCCGTTAACTGTTGCAGATAACCGGGTGGTTTTTGGTGCTGTTGAACATGGTAACGAAACTGTAGCTAAAGTGATTAAACTGACTTGTCATGACGATGAACGTAGCTATTTAGTACATCACAAAGTGCCTGCTGCACCGACAATTAATTACGACAGGTCTTTGCAGCTTGATAACTGGACTGATGCAGGTAGTAGATATCCGGGGTATTTTCAGTCTGTTACTTTGACAGCGCAATTGTCAGTAAATACACATGCACCTGACGGTGAGTGTCATGTTGTTGAGTTTGGCAATAGTGATGTACCAGGTTTATTTAATGGCCAGATGCACATAAATAATCTCCATAGCGATGTGTTTAATCAAACTGGTAAAGTGCTTTATGATGCGTATAGCTCTTCCATGACATACGCTATTCGCTGTTCAAATTCTGGTGGTTCAACGATGCTCTTTGATGATTGGAAAATAAACCAAGATCTTCAGCAAGGCACATTAAGTACCAGTTATTATTAATTTTACCTGATGAGGGGTGAGGTTTTCTCAGCCCTTTATATTGCAAAATTATTACCTTTGTAATTTTTGTAAACAAAACCTTAACAACACACGTCAAGTCCATTATGCTAATGGCGATATTTTACCCAAATATTATTTTCAAATTAGATAACTATAGATTTTTATTCTTAGGTAGGAATTATGCTGAAGACCGCCAATAAAGGACAATGGGTTATAAATCATCGGCAGTTGAGCTTACAAAATGGCACAAAAGTAGTGGAGTTGGATCCTAAGCAATATGCGCTGTTAGTTTTACTATTAAAATTTAAGCATCAAGATGTCAGCAAGTCACAAATTTTATCTGAAGTATGGGGGCAACGTGTTGTTAGTGAAGATGCGATATATGTGACGATTAATGGATTGCGCAGGTTATTAGGTGATGATGCAAAGTCACCTAAATATATAAAAACCATTACGGGTGTAGGTTATCGTTGGGTTGGTCCGCCATTGTGTGATGCGCTGCCCTCTTCTTTGGATAGCTTTTTGTTAAAAGCCGCACTTTGTTTGGTTGCAATTTCTTTTGTAGTGTTTTGGCAAATGCCAAGAACACCTATCAAACAAGTGATCCCAGAACATTTAACTGAGTCGTTTAATCACGCTCGTTTTATTGTTAATAATCATCCTGAACAGCTCGATAGAGCGATCAGCTTATTGAAATCAATCTCTATTGAAGAGCCGGAGTTATCAGAGCCTATATATTGGCTGGCAAAAGCATACTTTTCACGGCTTAACCCTAAAAGTGCAAGTTATTCAGAGGATAAGCAGTACATTAAAACTATTCTAGAGCGCATTTTATCTGATTACCCTGAGCACAAAGAAGCTAATTTGCTATATGCAAAGCTCATGTTTATGGGGGAAATGAATATTCAAGATGCTGAAACATACTTTTTAAATGCCTTACCCAATAGCGAGGCGCATCACATGTATGGGCAATATCTACTTGCTTTGGGGAGAATTGATGAGGCCATGCATCACATTCGTACATATCAGACAATGGAACCAGATGGTTACTCGAGTGAGAGCGTGGCATGGGTATATATGATGAGCCAACAGTTTGATGAAGCATTTGAAGCACTTGATAGGCTGCGCCCATACTCCCAGAGCAACAGGTTCTACCATGTTTGTTTAAGAGCCATCTATGAGCAGTTAGGTCGTTTTGATTTGGCATTAAAAGAGTTAATTTGGGTCATGAGATACGAAGGCTATACAGAGTCTGAAATCACAATGATTGAACAGCAGTTTGCGTCACATGGAATGGAAGGAGTTTATCGATGGTTGTTGTACCAAGATACACGAAGAGCGGATGTGGGGCACTATGATGCGCCTATGTCTCAAGCAAGATATGCAACCGCGATAGGCGATACGCAATTAGCACTGCATTATTTGGAGCAATCACGTCGAGCAGGGCAATATTCATTCTTATGGATAGCAGCTGATCCTCATTTTTTACCTTTAAAGCAAGATAAAGCATTCTCTAAGCTTGTGCAAAATCATATTTTAAAAGCTTATACATCAGATATTTAATATTTGCTAAGAAAGTTTTAGTGGAAATTCAGGACTTATTTTTTTATGTCATTTAGTGTCACTTCGAAATTTAAAAAAGGAGCAAGCAATGACAATAAAAAAAGTGACAACTAGATTATGTGTAAGTTTATTATCAGCTTTCATTAGTGTGTCTTCATTTGCTAAGAGTGGCGATTATCTGTACAGCTACCAAACTGGCAGTGAAAATTGGGGAAGTATTTCTCTTAAAAATCACCTCGCTTATTTTGGGAGTGATAATGGCAAATTGTATGCACTTGATATCGATCGAGTAAAATTGCGATGGACACATGAAACACAAGGTAAGGTGCGTTCAAAACCCTTTGTTGATAATCATCGAGTATTTTTTTCAAGCGATGATGGGTTTTTATACGCGTTAAATCGTTGGAGTGGTAAATTACTTTGGAAAGTGAGTTTAAATGATGGTGGCCATCATAGAGTTTTACCTGCGAATCATGCGCCTTGGGAATTTGATTATACGAAGTCGAGCCCAATTGCAGACAACCGCTATGTTTATGTCGGTAGTGCTGATGGTCATTTATACGCGGTTTCTAAACGAACAGGTGACGTTAAGTGGCAGTTTAAAACACACGGCATGATCCGTGCGACTGCCAGCCTATATCAAGGCAAGGTATTTGTTGCCAGCTGGGATGGGCATGTCTATGCGCTTAATAAAAATACTGGTGAACTGGCATGGCAGTATCAAACACAAGGTGCGATTCCTTCGAGTCCCGCGGTGATTGATGATGTTGTTGTTATCGGATCTAGAGACACAAATTTGTATGGACTAGAGCCTCATACCGGCCAAGTATTATGGAAAAAGGCACTACCAGGCGGCTCTTGGGTTGAGTCGAGTGCAGTTGCTGATAGCGATGATGATTATTTTTATATAGGCAGCTCGGATGCCAAGCTATTGTTTAAAATGGAAACAGAGACTGGGGATATTGTTTGGCAGGTAGCAACGCCTGGTTGGAGTTGGGGAAAGCCTATCATCGATGATAAACATGTTTATATTGGTTCTACAGGCCATGATGAGCCTGGTTGGTATATTACTCAACGCGGGTTTATGGCTGTAGATAAAGAGATAGGAGAGACGGTTTGGCATTATCAGCCAAATATGATTTCCGGTTTCGTACACGGTGGTGTATATGCGTCACCAGCTGTAGGGTCTGGTAAGGTATTAGTGCCAGATCTAGATGGTTTTATCCATGTATATGAACAGTAAATTGTTAATTATTTAATGAAAAAGGGCACAGTTGTGTGCCCTTTAGGATTTCTAAACAGAAAAAAGATACTTGAGAATACAGGTGTACTACAACAAAGAGAGTACATATTTGCTTTTACTTCATTATGGGGCGATAAGTTAGCTCAAGCCCTAATGTACTGCGAGCAGGTAGTACATGCATGTGCTGAAGCGGCATATCTACTTGTATTCCCGAGTCTGAAAAGCGCCATCATTAGGCATTAACAGGCGCTTTGAATTTTGAAAGGGCTTAATAAAGTGAGGCCCGAGTTAACCAGGATGGTTGTTTAAATACGGTTTTGCGAGTGATTAAAGTGATGATACCAAATAGTATGACTAGACCTACAAGCATTAAATAACGAGGGAGTGAAAAATCAGCTTTTGGCTGCTTTTGTGTATGAAATGAGTTCGCAAATTGCAGCTCTAAGGGGGGAGTTGCGGAATAATAGATTTTACTGCCGCTTTGCTCGTTGAAGTAAGCCTCTTCAAGTTTGATGTATGTCTTAGAAGTATTGCCATGGTTCTTAAAAAACACACGTGCAACTCTGTTGGTATTCGAAAGGTTTCGAGCAGGAATTGCTTGACTCACGGTGTAGTTGATCACGCCTGAAAGTGTATTAGCCCTGTTGTCTATTACCAGCAATTCGTTTTGTTTAAACAGGTTACCATGCTCTAAATGCGGCATTTCGGAGCTGGAGGTTGCAGGCAGTACGGTTAATTGTGTTGGGTCGTATTTTAGCGTTAAATGTGCGCCATATACTGCAGGTAAGTTGTGTGCCATAAGATCGACATAAAACTCACTATTTTTTTTAATTTTTTCAGTGGGAATCGAAATATAAACATCGCGATGATTAGCATTGACATTACATGCAATAAAAAACAAAAGTATAGCGATAATTTTTTCCATCAGATTGTCCATTTTATCTGCAGTGAATTAAGCACTTCTTAATCATGAGCAGAATCGATTAAGTTTTTAACAAACTTAAAATTCCATCTTTAAGTGGCGCTAATTAGTGTCTATTTCGTGAGGTGGGTAAAATAATACTTAGCCTTTAAAGTATAAATAGGGTATTTACCCTAATTGCACTCGTAGACGTTGAATTTTATACTTCGAGTCTTTCTTTTATGGCATAGGCGACCAATTCAGCTGTTTTTTTAACCCCGATTTTTTTCATCGCTCTAGTTCGATGGTTATCAACTGTTTTAACAGAAATACACAGTATGTCAGCAATTTGTCGATTAGTATGGCCAAGTGTAATGTAACTTATAATTTGTTTTTCTCGGCTAGTTAGAGAGTGATGTTCCTTTTCGGTTTGGTATTGCTTCAGCTTAGCCTGAAGACTTGGACTGATAAAGGTTTTACCTATTACGACTTGTTTTAAGGCTTGATTGAGTGTGTCAAATGCCTCACTTTTCGACAAGTAGGCATCAGCGCCTATTTCAAATGCACGGTCGACAATTTTGAGGTCCTCATGCATGCTGAGAAAAATGATGCGAGTATTGAGATTTCTTTGCTTGACACGTTCGCATACCATTAGACCACTGAGTTCACCCATTGCGATATCTAAAATGGCCAGATCAGGCTCTTTTTCAAAAATAAATTGCCACGCTTGCTCTCCCGTCGCGACGTCGTCTATTTGATACTGATCTTGTGATTGGTTTATTAGCGATCTGAGTCCTTGTCTAACCAAGTGGTGATCATCCGCAATTAATATCGATAGGCGTGTATTTTTTCCATTACACATTGAAGCTCCATGTATTTTTACCCTCGACCCATCTATGGACAATTGATGATCTTCAAGGTGCTTTCTAGGTTTTAAATATTGTCTTAGAAAGGTGATCTTAAGTGCTGCATTTTATACTTTTATACGTCTAGTGCATATCTTTAGAAAGATAATAGTGAAATAAAGCAAGGGAGATTGTAATGAATTAACGAAATCTTTATAGGAGTGCCAGTACGGCACCCCAATATTTTATGTAGCATCACAACTTCTGTAACCGGTATAAAAAGTTGCCATGCATTTTTATGATTAGTAAACGGTCATATAGTTTACTGTCACATTACCTTCTCTATACAAACCAAACTCTTGATTGTAATTTACATCAATCGTGACTTTTGCATAGTCGGTTTGTAGAGAGTAGTTGCCACCACTTGGCGTCGAGTAAGTGCATTCAGTTTGTGCATAAAGATATTCAGGTTGCATTGGCGTCACGAAGTAATTGATTACTTGAGTGTGACAGTTGTGGAAGCGATACCCTGCATCTTTAAGCTGTGTTCTGATAGCTTGATACTTACGACCATATTCAAGCACTTCTTGAACACTTGCATAGCCAGCATCAGTAGGCAGCTCTTCAGCTGAAACATTAGTAGCGGCAGCAACGGCAATTAGTGAGAATAATACGCCAGTTTTCATAGTTTTTTCCTTTTCTTGAGAATAAAGAGCCTAATTGGCTCGTAATAAATTTCATGTACGGAGTTGTTGTCGTGTTGTTTCCTTCACAACGTAAACTACAAAGTGAGAGACCTTGCGTTCGTACATAATTATTAAACGAATAAATGAATATAATATTTATGATTAAAGTCAAAAAAATGAAGAAAAAATTTATAAAATGAAATTTATGGGTATTATTTAGCCATTTTGTTTTTAAAATTGAAATATTGTTTCTTTGTATTTAGTGTTAAAACTAACGGTGTTACCAATAAGACAAGAAACAGCACTTTTTTGCCTAAAAAAGGTGCAAATTCATAATGTGTGTAAAATTTGTGCTAAGTTGAAAGGTAACAGGTTAATTTGGCTAGTTCATGCGTTACTTGCTTTATCTTTTTGCATTGTTATTTAGCTCAAGCGGTGCTGCTGAGCACTACACTGTTTTGGTTTATCATGGGGCAAACCCGCCGTATAACTTTATTGTAAATGGTCAGCAGTCCGGTATTTTTAGTGATATTTTTGCGCGGTTAAGTACGTTAACAGGACATACTTTTGAGCTGGTACCTTGGTCGGTTGCCCGTGGGCAAAAGCAGTTTGATTTGGGTAAGATTGATATTGAGCCTGGTGTGAACCCAAGCTGGAGAGTTGAAGGGGTTAAACCTGCAATCTATTCTCGTTCCTACGCGCATTCTCGTGAGGTTGTATTGGGTAGGGAAGATGGCCTTGTAGTTGAAAATCCAACGGCGTTTTATGGCAAGGTATTTGGGCGTGTGCGTGGTTATAGGTATGGCGCATTTGAAGCACACTTTGGCAAAGACAAAATTATAGTGTACGACAATACATCAGAAAAAGAGCTACTGTTTCAGCTTGCACATAAACGCATTGACTGTGTGATGATAGGTGATGCTACAGCAGCGTATTATCAAAAACACAGCTCAGAGTATGCAGAGTTTAAAGCGCTATATGAAATCAGTAAGTTGCCTGTGCATATGCGATTACAACCCCATTTAACACAATTACAAATGGAGTTGGATAAAGCGCTCTCATTCATGCTACACAATAAAGAAATTGAGATGATTTACCAGCGCTATGGTGCAATATCCAATTAGTGTGTGATTGTTAAGGCGATAATTGCTGTGCCAGCATGTCAATAAAATAGCGTACCTTAGGGGACAAATGTTTTCTACTTGGGTACATTACATATACTTCAACTGGCTTTTGTTCATAGCACTCAAATAGTATTTCTAATTGCTTGGTCTTTAATGCGTCTTCTAAGTAAAACTCAGGTAATCTGGTGATACCAATCCCATCTATGGCGAGCGCGGCTTGCATTTTACCGTTGTTACAATTAACGCGTTTGCGTACGTCGACGATGAATGATTTTCCTGACTGTTCAGTAAACTCCCAGCGATCTGGGGTTTTTAGGTTGCTGTAGCAAATACAGTGATGCTTACCTAGTTCTCTCGGATGATGTGGCCTGCCAAATTGTTCAATGTAATTTGGGCTTGCAACGACGAGTGTTCTGCACTGATAGATCCGTTTACAGATCAAGCTGGACTCCTCCAGACGTGTTGTAGCTCTAAGTGCCAAGTCAAAGCCATCGCCTACGATATCAACTGCGCGATCGTTAATATCCCACTCAATGGTGACATTTGGGTATTTTTTTAAATACTCAGCCGCGACAGGTCGGACATAATCTAAACTAAACGCCACCGGGCAACTAATTTTTAGCACGCCTTTTGGTTTGTTTTCTTCGTTGGTCAGTAATTGTAGTGTTTGTTCTGCATCTGAAATCAGTTGTACACAATGCTGAAAATAGACTTCACCATCTGGTGTTAACGCCAGTGTACGCGTTGTTCTATTTAAGAGTCGCATGCCAAGTCGAGCTTCTAATCGATTAATGATTTTACTGATATGAGATGGGGAATGCCCGAGTTGATGTGCAGCTTCTACAAAGCTATTGCATTGCACCACTTTGACAAATACCTCGACCCCTTCAAATAGATTATGATTCATATGGAAATAGTAACTTTTCATTTGCCCTATTAATGTTTATTAGAACTTAATCTACACTGTTTGTCATCAAGTTGAGCCATTAATCACGATAAATAAAGCAACTATTTTGGAGTGCATCATGAAAGTATTAGCATTTGCAGCAAGTAACAGTCGTCAGTCAATCAATAACGCATTAGTGAAATATGCCACGTCTCGCATTGAGCAAGCTGAAGTAGAAATTTTAGATTTAAATGATTTTGAAATGCCGATTTATAGCATTGACCGTGAAAAAGAGCACGGGATCCCAGAGCAGGCTCAGCGCTTTTACGATAAGGTAGGTGGTGCAGATGCAATTGTCATTTCATTTGCTGAGCATAATGGTTCATATACGGCTGCGTATAAAAATATCTTCGACTGGGTATCTCGCATCGATATGAAGGTATATCAAAACACACCTATGCTATTGTTAGCGACCTCTCCTGGCCCCGGTGGTGCACAAAGTGTTTTGAATACCGCTGTAAATTCAGCCCCATACTTTGCAGCGGATGTAAAAGCACACTTGTCTATTCCAAGCTTTTTTGACAACTTTGATTTGGAAAAAAATACACTGGTTAATGATGAATTGACTACATCATTAGAAAGCGCGTTAAAAAAATTAACAAACTAAATTCCCAGTTGTCACCAAAGTTAAGCGGTAACTATAGCGACCAATTTATTGCTGGTCGCTACTTTTTTTCGGAAATGATATTTGTTGGGTTGTTTGGTTGTTAGGAAAAAACTGCTTTACAAATTAACAAGATATAATAAACTCTTACTCGCTAACTTGGGGCTATAGCTCAGCTGGGAGAGCGCTTGCATGGCATGCAAGAGGTCGGCGGTTCGATCCCGCCTAGCTCCACCAAGTTCTTCTAATATTCCTTACTGTATCTTCATTTTTTACAATTATGTTAATCTGTATAGAGGTTTCCTTATGAGCGAAATTAAGAAAAGCGTATTTGATGCGATGCCACAAGATTTATCGGATGAGTTTTTTGAGCTTATTGCTGGTAATGATGAAGTGAAGATAGAGCGCATTATATCTCGTGGCCATACGTCTCCAGAGACAGGGTGGTATGACCAAGCTCAGCATGAGTGGGTCATTGTATTGCAGGGAGAAGGAGAGATCACTTTTGCTGATGGGCGGATAATAAAGCTCGGTGTTGGTGAGCATATAAATATCCCTGCACATTGTAAACATAAAGTCAGTTGGACCAAACCGGATGAAGAAACAGTGTGGTTAGCTGTTTTTTATTCCTAACCATTTACTCAGTACTGATTCGAGCTTAGTCATTTCGACGGGTTTGGCGACAAAGTCATCCATACCTGCACTATAGTATGTTGCTATGTCTTCTAAAAATACATTTGCGGTGATGGCAATGATCACCATCTGACTATACTTAGGATGGGCTCTGATGTGTTTAGTTGCTTCTATGCCATCCATTTTGGGCATATGAACATCCATCAGGATTAAATCAAAGTAATCCTGTTCTATTTTTTCAAGCGCTTGCTGACCATCTTTTGCTAAATCGACGCGCAGTCCCAGCTTTTCTAACATAGCACAGATAACGACTTGATTGATGGCGTTGTCTTCGGCGAGTAACACATGGCCATTAAGCCGTGCACACAGTGTTTGTTCGGCACCACTTGATTCTATTAAGCAGCAAGGTGAGTAAGGCCAAGTAAAGGTGAATGTAGCGCCTTTATCTGGTTGTGATTCACAAGATATTGTACCGCCAGCAAGGTTTACTAGTTGTTGACAAATACTCAAGCCGAGCCCTGTGCCACCGAAGCGCTTTGTAGTACTGTCATCCTCTTGACAGAATGGGTCAAAAATTTTTCCTTGTTGCTCCGCTTTGATCCCAATTCCGGTGTCTTTTACTGTGAAAAGTAGTTGCTCGTTGTTTTTAGGGTTGAGTTGAATGAATAAGGCAACTTCACCTTGTGCTGTAAATTTATATGCATTACTGAGCAGGTTAAGTAAGACTTGTTGCAGTCTATGCTTATCACTGGCAATTTCTAATGGTGTATTGGGCACTATGGTATAAAGCATTGTTATCGGTTTTGCGCGCGCTCTGGATTGGGTTAAGTGAAGTAAATGGTCAACGGTACTTTTAAGCTCGAATGGTTCTTCGTATAAACTGATTTGGCCTTGTTCCAATTTCGAAATATCAAGAATATCGTTAATGAGTGTCAATAGATTACTACCCGATACGCTGGCAAGCTGTAATAAGTGTTTTTGTTCTTTACTAAAGCTGGCTTCTTGTTCTAGTAACTGAATAGTGCCTAATATGCCATTCATGGGCGTGCGAATTTCGTGGCTCATATTGGCCAAAAAACGGCTTTTTGCAGAGACTGCCATTTCAGCTGCATGCATCGCTTGCTCAAGTGCTTGTGTGCGTCTTTCTACTCTACTTTCTAAGTCACTTTCTCTTGCGTAAATGGTGCTGCGCATCGCCTCAAAAGTGCGGCTTAATTCAGATATTTCATCATCCCCTTTTGCTTTTAAATGTACATCATATTGCCCTTTTGCGAGGGAATTAGCTGCGAAAGTAAGCCGAGAAATAGGGCTGTACAATTTATATGCAATCCACCATGAGACTAACATGCTGACTAATGTAGCCAGTGTTAGTATCACAATTAATTTTTCTTTAAGTGTGTAGGCGGATGCAAACACAACGTGTTCTGGTAAGACGACTGCCAGGCTATAATTGGCTGCGCGAATGGGGGCGTAAAAAACGAAAGCTTGTGTGTGCGTGTCGAGCATAAACTGCCCATGCCCCTCAAACCCAGCGATCATTTTAAGGCCCAATTTTTGTAAAGAAGGGTCTCGCTCTTTGGTGATGCGTGTGATCACACTGCTTTTTTCACCAATGTCATTGAGCACATATTTTCCATCAAGATGCTTATGTTGAATGGTTTTTTCTAAATCCCAGTGATACATGTACACGCCGGTACTAGATACCAACATCAACTTAGCTTGTTCTCCAAATTGAGCCAGAACATGGTCTTTGACATTGGTGACGAGTCGATCAACTTCTCGCCATGGAATACTACCGCCCAATAGCCCCGCAACCTGATTATCTTGTCCTAAAATAGATGCTGCGATCACAATTTGCTTTACGCCGGTGGTATAAGAAATCATCGGCTCTGAAACGTAAACCTTAGGGAGTCCATCGATATTGTTACTAATTGTGTTCTGCCAATAATCTCTTTTTATAATGGTTTTAACCTTTGCATTGGGATCTTTATCATCAAAAGTTCTGCGCATATCATGATGTGGGTTTCCCCCCTCAGTGTTGTGAAAGCTGCCATCTTGTCTGCCTAAGATGAACTTTTCGTAAACGCCATTGTGAGCGTTTTTTTCGGACAACAATATTGGTCTGATTTGCCGAAAATTCATCGTTTTCAGAGTAGGCTGGCGCGCTAAAGTGGCAATTTCGGATTTTCGTTGAGAAAAGTAAGCGTTAAAAATTGCAGCTGCGTTGAGTACTTCAGATTGCGCTGCTCGAATACTCATCTCACCAGCTTGACGTGTACTGTGTATCATGGCGATAAAAAAAATGATAAGCATGGGGACTAAAGCAGTGATGGCTAATACAAGCGGAAGTCTAGTTTTGAGTCGCATAGGTACTGCTTTACTTAGTGTTTACCACTTAGTTTAGTCAATAAAAACAGACTAAGTGGTGATAATGTTTATGAGTCATACCTAAACATTACTAATGATAAGAAAATCAGATTCTTAGTGTGTTTCTTTAAGTTGTAAAGAATTGCTGAAATAATCTTTATTATTCTAAATCAATAAAAGCACCTAATGAAAATGATAGTGTAGTTTGGTACTCAAGTTGAGCGTGATAAAAATAAAGAACAACAGCGCAGATTTATAAAAATAGATATAAAAAGAATAATTGATTTTTGAGTACGTAATCAGAGCTGTGCTGAATTTAAAGCGGGTAAATCTACTCGTTTGATTCTGCGGGGAAGTGTATCTTCAAATGTATAGAATTGCTTAAGGTTTTTACTGTTATATAAGGTGATATTACCATTTACGATGAAATAAAAAGCACGCTGATTAAAGCGCTGTGATAATTTTTGGGCAAACGGCAAGGAAACATTCACAGAAATACTGAGCTCGCGATAAGACATATCGTAGTTTCCACCGTATAAATATTTTATAGGAGTATGTAATCGAGATAGTGTTTTAATATTTCTTTTTTTGATTTGTTTGTTTTTATCGAAACTTAAAATATCACCATGTTCATTCCAAAGACTGATTATGGCACCATTAAAATAATGGGATATTGACATAAAAGGATAGAAATAAACATCTTGGTATAATTGCCAAAGTGGCTCTGAAATCAACATTTTTTCATTATCAATATTACAATCTTTCATCAAGGCAATTCCTGTTGCATTTATAAATGTACTGTTGGCACCAACCTATAAAGAGTTTTACTTTAATAGCATGAATCACGGGATTATTTGGGAAGAAGTTTACTCCTAAAGTATGAGGTGATACTAACTGTACATTGTTAGCATTTGACTAATGTCGCATAGAATAAGGCTTCACGGGCCTTTCACATCTCTCACCTTACTATAGCACTCCAACCAAAGGAGAGTCGTTATGAAAAACATTGTTTTATTTGCAGGTATTTCACTGTGTAGTTCAATTACTTTTGCTGATGAGCAGAGGCAAGTGTTAATGGTACTTAGCAGCTATGGTGAAGTTAATGAGAATCAAGCTTTAATTAAGCCTGGGTTTGAGTTTGGAGAGCTAACAAAAGCTTATTATGTTTTCAAGCGTCATGGCATAGAGGTTACCTTGGCTTCCCCTTCAGGTGGCAAACCTATTGCGGATAATTACGATAAATCAGCGCCTTACAATAAAAAGTTTTTAAAAGATGAGGCTGCATTATCATCATTAGCTAATACCTATAAATTGGATGAAATTAACACTAATGAGTTTGATGGTGTATTCGTTGTTGGTGGTAAAGGCCCTATGTTCGACTTACACCAACATGAAGCATTGAAAAAGATCATCGCAAATATATATGAAAGAGAGGGAGTGATAGGGGCTGTCTGTCATGGGCCTGCAGCACTAGTCGATGTTAAATTGGAAGATGGTCAATATTTGGTTTCAGGTAAACGTGTCAACGGGTTTACCAATGGGGAGGAAAAGGCTTTTGGATCAAAATGGCTGAAAGATTTCCCATTTTTATTACAAGATAAATTAGTGGAAAGAGGCGGAATATTTGAACAAGATGCGGTGATGCTTAATCAAGTAACGATTGATGGTAGGCTGATCACGGGACAAAACCCATTTTCTACTGTAGATACCGCCCGTGCGATGGTCTCTGCGCTTCAAGTTGAATTGTTGCCAGAACAACTCTACCAAGATGATGCTACAGTTAAATTGTATGAGTTGTTTTTAACTGATCGGCAATTAGCGATAAAGCAACTTCAAAATGAGCCAAAAAATTATGATTTGAAAATGCTTGCAATGATAAGCGTTGTGCAAATTAATAATGCTACTAGTGAGTTTCAAGTCAGCGCGAGTGCGGCATTATTAGAGCATATTTTACCCCAGTTTTCTCACCCAGTTATTGTAACGACGCTTGCGAAGGCATTTGTGCGTATGGGTCAACCTGAAAAAGCATTAGAATCGCTAGATTACGGAATAAAAAAGTTCCCAGGTAATAAAGAAATAAAATCTTTTATAGCGTCATTTTAAACCTGACAAAGGGTCAAAAAACAGGCCCTTTCAGCTAAAACTAATAAAAAAATACTACATCATGAATTTTCTTAATATGAGTAAAAAAAAGCTAAATAAATGACTGTCATGAATACCGGAATAAACTTCATTTTTCCAAAATAAAGCGGGGGTTTTTTGTTCTTGTATGTGTTTTTTTTGTATAGAATTTGTTTATATGAGGTGTACTATTACGCTTTTTTGTTTCTTTTGTACTCGATTGGGTAATAAGTTTCTATTAGCAAAAGTCATGTGAAAATATGATGTATTTCATTCCAATATACTGACTTGAGCGATAAAATAAAGGTGCTTTTAAAGTCATATATAAAGGAAGTATATTGTTGATCATGAATTTAAGTGATAAAGAAAATACTGACTTTACCTTTGCGGTATTTGGTCATTATGCACTGAATAAAAGGAAACGTTCGTTAACATTCTGCGGAGAGAGGGTGAAAGTTGAGCCCTTGATCTACGACTTGTTAGTTTACTTTATTCAGCACAGAGATCGCGTTATTAGCCGCGATGAATTGTGTAGAGAAATCTGGCAACAAGAATATGTTGATAACAACGCGATCAATCGTGCTGTTTCAGAGCTTCGTCGCAGTATTTCAAAGCATAATTTAGAAGGTGAAGTAATCAGAACCCACTACAAAAAAGGGTATAGTTTCAATTTAACGGTGAAATTAGATCCTCGTCCTAGCCTATTTCAATGGCTGTCACGACTGGTTAGTCAGTCTCCAATGAGAAAAGGAAAATTAACGTAATCGAGCACAAAGTATTGGTGAACAAGGAGCTAATAGCTCTTGAATATAACAATAAGTATAAAAATATTCATTTTTCGTGCTTAATAAGTTGAGAATGTCAGTGTTTACTTGCATTTTTCACACTTACTATAATCATGCTTGGTAAATAGATAAATATGGCTATGTGCCGTATTTTTACCAAGCGCTTCGTCATTTCACATTCATTTCACGCCCTACCATGGTAAGCTTCCTGTATACGTCATATAGAGGTAGCATTACTATGGATATACAGCTAGCTTCACATAAAACCGATATGCAATTCAAAGTGTTAGTAGTTGAAGATAATATTGAGATCAGCCGCAATATTGCCGAATATTTTGAGTCTCAGGGTCTTATACTAGACTTTGCATATGATGGGAAACAGGGGGTCGATCTGGCGTTGAAGCATTATTATGACTGTATTATTTTGGACATCATGTTACCTGAATTAGATGGGCTAGCTGTGTGTGAAGCATTGCGTGCAAAAGCAAATCGACATATCCCCATTATCATGTTGACAGCGCGCGATGCACTGGATGATAAGCTGGCGGGTTTTAGTACCGGTGCAGATGATTATCTGACAAAGCCATTTGCACTCGAGGAACTTTTCGTGAGATGCCTTGCATTGGCTAAACGTCATTTACTCAATAGTGATAAAACCCTACAGTTAGGTGACTTAAGCCTAAATGTACAAACACAACACGTAGAACGAGCAGGGCAGCAGATCACGCTTCAGCCGATCCCATTAAAGATTCTTCAACTTTTAATGGAGCATCATCCGAGGCCACTTAGTCGTAGTGAACTCAGTGATAAAATTTGGGGTGACGAGCCAACAGACTCAGATGCCTTGCGTTCTCATGTTTACCAGCTAAGAAAAGCCATAGACAAGCCCTTTGAAAAAGCGGTAATAAAAACAATTCATAGTGTCGGTTTGGCACTAGATATAGTGTGACATTATGAAAGCTCGCCAATTACGTACTCGGATCATTGCCTACTTTGTTGGTATTTCACTATTTATAAGTATTTTGTTTGGATTTGTGTGCTTTTTATTTGCGTATACGATAGAAGATCACCTTTTTAACGTCATCCTTAAAGATGAAGCTAACTATATTTCTCAGCAACTTAGTTTGGGCAATCCCCCAGTGCCACGGTTGGAGTTTATTGAATATTTAGAAGATAAACAGCAATTGCCGCAGTTTATTCAAAATACGTTACAAGAATCGCCTAATGCAATAGAGTTTTCATTGCAGGGGGACTTGCATTATCATCTGATGTGGTTAGATAAAGGGCTGTTATTGGCAGAAGTAAGTGAGCAATTAGTCGTCAGAAAAGTTAAGCTTGGTATGTTTAATTTTATGCTCGTTGCACTGGGCATTGTACTTATTGTGGCAGTTATTTTAGCGTACTTATCACTGGCAATGGCCAAGAAGCTTCTGAAACCTTTAGATAAATTGGTAGATATTGTTGCTCAGGCTCCTGTCGAAAAACTACCTCAAAATTTTTCTCAGCAATTTGTTAAAGATGAAATAGGTGGGTTTGCCCGCACTCTAGAGCAGGCACTTGATCGAATTCGTAAATTTATCGATAGAGAGCAAGCGTTTACTCGAGATGCCTCACATGAGTTACGTACGCCAATCGCCGTTACACAGGGCGCTTTGACGTTACTAAAACAAGAGAGTTTGAACAAGAAACAGCTCGAATTGGTCAATCGTGCAGTCGCTGCGCAGGCGCAAATGACGCAAAGTGTCGAAATATTACTTGCCTTAGCCAGAGAAGAGACAATCAAACAAACAGAGGTTAAGTTATTACCCATTGTTGAAAGCTGTGTGTTACAACAAGCGTCTAAAATAGCCAATAAAGATATTTCTGTTGAGGTTAATGTGCCAAGCAATGCCACTATCTCGGTGGGTGAAATCGCGATTAACTTGATATTGAGCAACTTGATTGGAAATGCATTTTCTCATGTGGAAAAAGGCACAGTTACAGTGAGTTTTGCAAATAATATATTAAGTATTATCGACACGGGCCAAGGGATCCCAAAAGAGTTACTAGACCGAATCTTTGAATCGGGAATCAAGAGTGAGTCGAGCACGGGGCTCGGAATGGGCTTGTCCATTGTATTTAGGTTGTGTCAAAGGTTAGATATTGGCCTATCTCTTGATAGTAGTCAGCAAGGAACTGCATTTCACCTGACTTGCATGACACATTAAAAAGTCTATGGGGATTGACTAATGCGAGCGTGTCTATAAAAGTACTTGTATAGCTTAATGAGCGTGGGCTCCCTATTTATGAGCTGATTGGTGCAAACGAGTGTGAGCTTCTTACCTGTGGTTATGAAGAGGCAGTTAGTTTTGAGTATGCGCTGGGTGTATTAATGCGGAGATATTAATCGAATTGTACCCAAAATGTTGTCTTGGGTACATTGGTTATTGTAATTTAAATCAGTGTCAATCTGTTATGATTCTTTTATCCAAGACTCAAATTGCTGTTCCATAAAGTCCCTAATAAGTGGCTGCGCTTTTTCGTTGGGATGTAGGTTATCATTTTGCATTAGTGTTTTGTCTACAGCAACGGGCACCATAAAGTAATCCATCAAATAAGCTCCAGTTTCTTCAGCTACTTTTTGGTAATTACCAGTAAACATCTTGGTGTACCGTGGACCTAAGTTGGGTGGGATTTGAATTTCCATTAGCGCAACTTTGGCGCCGCTGTTTTGACTTTTTGTGACGAGCTGAGTTAGGTGTTGGCGAATTAATTTGATTGGAAAGCCACGAATACCGTCATTGCCACCTAATTCAATCAGCACATGGCTCGGCTGATGGGCTTTCAGTTGTGCGTCGATATTGAGTAAGGCATTGTCAGTAGTTTGCCCTGACACGCTCATATTGATTAATAAGATCGATTTTTTCTTTTCAACGTACTTATTTTGTAACAAATTAACCCAGTCTTGGTCTTGTTTAAGTCCGTAACCCGCACTTAAGCTATCACCTATAATCATAATTTTAGTTTCGTTTGCAATCGCGGAAAATGGCTGATTAAAGCAGGCGAGGAACAGCATAAGTTTTAGGAAAATTCGAATCATGTCAGTACTTTCTCAGTTAAATGTTATTCAGGTCAAAGGGCTTAACAAAACAGTCAGTACCTTTGAGGGTGACTTAGATATCCTTAGCGATATCAATTTCACTGTCAAGTCTGGTGAGTCTGTCGCAATCGTTGGTACGTCAGGTTCTGGTAAATCGACACTACTTAGTTTACTAGCAGGTTTGGATACAGGATCTGCGGGTGAAGTTTTTCTCGATGGTGCAGCGCTACACAAACTAGATGAAGAAGAACGAGCGCATTTGAGAGCAGAGAAAGTTGGCTTTGTTTTTCAGTCATTCATGCTGGTGCAAAGCTTAACGGCGCTTGAAAACGTGATGTTACCTGCCGAACTGGCTGGGGACAAAGGTGCTAAACAGCAAGCCAGTGAGCTGCTAGAAAAAGTGGGCCTGTCTCATCGAGTGAGTCACTATCCATCTCAATTGTCTGGCGGTGAGCAACAACGAGTGGCCATTGCTCGTGCATTTATAGGCTCACCTAAAATTCTTTTTGCCGATGAACCATCAGCAAATCTTGATAGCAAAAACGGGCATTTAATCGAAAAGTTATTGTTTGATCTTAATAAGCAAAATGGGACAACATTGATTCTAGTGACGCATGATGAAGCGCTCGCACAGCAGTGTGACCGTATAATTCACATTGAAGCTGGACAACTCGAGAAGATCCGTGAAGGAGAAGGAGCAACAGTTCATGTGGTTTAAGTTAGCACTTACTTTGTTTTCAAGAGAGCTGCGCCGTGGAGAATTAACGATTATTTTCGCGGCGATAGCGCTTGCGGTTTTGACTGTGTTCAGCCTGTCCTCAGTCACAGAGCGTATCCGTCTGAATATAGAGCAGAAGTCGGCAGATTTTATCGCTGCCGATAGACGTTTAGCGAGTAACCACCCTCTGGATGACGCGTTTATCATTGAAGCTAACAAGCTGGGTTTAGAAACTGCACGACAGATGTTTTTTGACTCAATGCTCTTTGCCAATGATGAGCTTGTTCTTGGATCAATAAAAGCAGTTTCAGAGGGATACCCTTTAAGAGGTGTAGTCACACTTAAAGATGGCTTTGATCAAGCTGATTATGAGGTGCGTGGTGTGCCACTGCGCGGTAATGTTTGGCTCAGTGAAGGCTTATTTTATAGCTTAGGGCTAGCTATTGGTGATAAAGTAGAAATTGGTGCGGGGATTTTTCGTGCCAGCAAAATCCTCGTGAATGAACCTGATGCCCCGTTTTTCTCGTTAGCGGGTAATAAGCGTGTTTTGCTGAATTATGCCGATATCGAAGCCACCCAAGCTGTGCAGCCTGGTAGTCGAGTCTTTTATCGCATGTTATTTGCTGGTGAAGAAGCGGCTCTAGCTGATTATTACGGCTGGTTAAAACCGCAAATGCGAGACAACCAGAGGTGGCAGGGGATCAAAGACCGCCAATCACCACTTGGTGAAAATTTAGAGCGCTCAGAACGCTTTTTGCTACTCGCTGGTCTATTTGGGATTATGTTAGCAGCGGTTGCTATGGCGGTATCTGCAAAGCGCTATTGTGAACGCCAGTATGATCCGGTCGCTATGATGAAAACGCTTGGTGGAAGCCGAGCAACGATCCGCAACATCTTCCTTTTGCATTTGTGTATGGTTACTTTGTTCTCGGTCACAATTGGACTCGCGATTGGCTATGTGTTGCAAGCGGTTGCAACTGACTATCTGGCAAACTTTATGGATGCACAGCTGCCACAAGCGGGCTTTAAACCATGGGTTTTGGCTATTACCATAGGCGTTGTGTGCGCATTGATGTTCTCATTAAAACCATTATTAGACTTATTTGATATTCCGCCGCTACGTGTATTACGCCGTAATTTAGGCGATAAATTGGCAGTGAGTCGGGTGCATATGGCTTTATCGATCTCGACTATTTTTGTGCTCATGTGGTTCTTTAGTGGTGAGCTAAAAACAACATTACTGTTATTTGGCGGCACAGCCATTTTGATGTTAGTTCTATTTGGGGTTTCTCGATTATTGTTTAGTGCTGGCAGAAAGTTAGGTTTGAGCCCCGGAAGTAGTTGGTCACTGGCGATTGCAACTTTACAAAAGCGAGCTAACGCTAACGCGGTTCAATTAATCAGTTTTGCGCTGGCCATCAAGTTAATGCTGTTTTTGTTTGTATTAAAAAATGATTTGATCTCTGACTGGCAGATGCAAGTACCTGAGGACGCGCCTAATGCGTTTTTAATTAATATCAGCGAGCCTGAGGTCACAAGCATCGAATCATTTTTTGTGCAAAACGACATTTCTCATGCTGATTTTTATCCTGTATTTCGTGGCCGAGCCAATGCCCTTAACGGTGAGAAGTATGCTCGCAGTGCATCTAAGCAGGAGGGCGAAGAGCAGGATGAAGGTGCAGCAGAGGGGGCTGGTAGAGAGTTAAATTTAACATGGATGACAAAGCTGCCAGAAGGCAATGAAGTGATTGAAGGCACTTGGTTTGACCCAACTAGTGAAAAACTTGAAGTCTCTATTTCAAAAGGCATGGCTGAGGGCATGAACATTAAGATTGGTGATCGACTAACCTTTTTAGTGAATGAACAGAGCTTTGAAGCCAGTGTTACCAGCTTACGCAGCGTCGATTGGGGGTCATTAAAACCAAATTTTGTGATGATATTTAACCCTATGGTTGCGGGCAGGTTCCCAGTGACCTACTTTACTGCAGCGCAATTCTCTGAGGGCGATGAAAAAACGGTAAGTCAGTTATTACGAGACCATCCGACGGTAAGTATGATTGATATAAAAAGCCGTTTGGAACAAGCTCAGTCAATGATTGCTCAAGTTTCTTTAGCGATTAGTTTTGTACTCGCTATCGTACTGACCAGCGGCGCTTTGGTGCTGATCTCTCAAGTGCAGGCAAGCCTTGCTGAGCGCATGCAAGAGATCGTGATTTTGCGTACATTAGGTGCAAGGGGCCGGTTGATTAAATTGGCGACTCTGTATGAGTTTTTACTGTTAGGGGCGTTAGCTGGCTTTGTTGCAGCGTTAGTGAGCGATGTCACTCTGCTGATCATTCAGCGTGAGTTGTTTGAGGTAGAGGGTAAATTACACCCTTATATTTGGATTTTAGGTCCCACAAGTGGAGCACTTTTTGTTGCTACTATCGGTTACTTCATGGTAGCAAATACGATGCGGCAAAATACTCAAGGTCTACTTAGGAAATTAGCTTAAATTAAAAAAAGAGGTAACTTGGTTACCTCTTTTTTCAATGTTTTATATTGTGGCATATTACAAAATGCCTAAATCCTTAAGTGTTGCGCGTGCTTTATCTACGCGTATTTTAACAATGTCATTGAATGTCGGTGCATACATATTAAAGGCAAAGTAGTGCGTGCCTCGCGCATTTTTGATTTTACCAACATACCAACCTATATAGGTTTTTCGAGCAATGGGACCTGCGCCTGTTTTCGCGTAGAGCTGATAATCAGCGTGGTTTTCTTGCAAAAAGATTGAGTCAAATGTTTGATATGTCTGTTCGCTTAACCCCAAAGATTTATTATTTAGGCGACGCAAAAATTCAATTTGTTCAAACGCTGAAACCTGTATACTTGAGTTGAGCCAAAAACCATCCAAGGGCCCATTGATATCTTGGTTTCCATAATCAAACTGAGATAGATAAGTTTTGATTTCAGGCTTGTTTAATGTGTTAGTCCAATCTTGATAAAGTGGCAATACAGAATAACTGAATGCCTCTTTTAACGTGATCTCTTCTTTATGCCACACATTTGGCCACCACTTTTTAGGTGGGTACGCTTTCGTATTGACTCGATAAGTCGTTTTAGTATCTACCTTATTTTTTTCAAGTAAAATAAGTGTATTTGGGATCTTATAAGTTGAAAATGGGCTAAATGCACGCTCGGCACGGGATTTGTTAATAATCTGCCAAGTGTCAGTTTGCTCACTGTACACAACCATAGTGCATTGCTCACCTTTGTGACATCCTTCAATAGCAGCTGCACTATTTACCGCAAGCAGTAATAGTCCAGAAATCAGTAGTGACGGCCATTGTAATTGCATAAGTTTTCTTTGTTCTGTTATTTTTTGGCGCAATGTATATTTAATACGCTGAATTAAGTATGAATTATATCAATATACTAATAATCAAAGGAGCAATAAAAATTGACAATTGTGTACCGTCATAACAGAGCTTTGTGTTGAATTCGCGAGCGGAATTGACTAGGGGTGCATGCCTTGATGGCAAGAAAACGGCGGTTAAAGTTGGATAAGTTGTTGAATCCACACTGATCGCTAATAACAGTGATAGGTGCTTTAGAATTAATCAGTAATTTACATGCTTTGGCAATACGAAGTTGGTTAATAAATTCGGTAACTGTTTTTTCTGTGCGTTTTTTAAAAAAGCGATGGAAGTGATTTGTACTCATATGTGCTTGCTCTGCTAATAAATCCGCATTGAGTTGTTCAGTATAATTTTCATAGATAAAATTAATTACTTTATCGAATTTATCCTTTGCGGGATCTTGTTGGTTAGCATAATTAAATTCCATGCTCGATAAGGTGTTATACTCACTGGTAGCCATCAAATTAAGCATGTTGAACAATAAAATGTAGCGTTCAAGCGGGTTAGAGTCGGCCATTTTGATAAATATTTGTTCTGTTTCTTGTGCCAGAACAGTATTGAATTTTAAACCACACTTTGCTTTGTGTAAGAGAGTGTGTAGGCTCTCAAATTCCTTGTTTAGCCTGAGCTGTTGCTCAAGCCACTGGGCTGGAATTTGGGCGACATATACTTTTTGCATACTCCCATCTAAGTTGGGTTTAGATTGCCAAGTATGGGGCAGCTCCGGTCCAAGCAGCACTAAATCATAATCTGAAAATGGTGCTATGTAATCACCAATATGACAGACTCCTTTACTATTTAAAGTAAGGCAAATCTCGTATTCTGGATGATAATGCCAGTTAAATGGGATTTCATTTAATTGGTATAAACAATACCGCCAGGAGCAATTTGTTGAGGGAATAATTTTTTCGCACATCGCTCTCATAATATTATCCTTAATTTTACTTTGGTTGTTATTAATACATTTTCTTGAGCACATGTTGTGAGATGATTAATGTGCCTATGACACCTGTTACTCAAACTCTCCTTTACATATAATTAAATACTTCATCACCTGTAACTAGATTGGTGATACATTTCAACTTGATACTGATACTTATCTATTTACTTGGCTATTCTCTGAAAAAATACGCTTTTTGAAGGAAAAAGCGGCATATAAGTAAATATTTTGCGATGACAGCGCTGTTTATTGATAGTTTTGTACCTGCATGAGATAGAAAATGCAAACATCTTGGTGCTTATGCTGCTCAAATAGGTAATAAATAAAATTAGAGTTGTTAATTTTAAGTAACGTTATGGCTAGGTGGTTTTTCAGTAGC
Source organism: Pseudoalteromonas umbrosa (assembly GCF_030125375.1). Lineage (GTDB taxonomy): Bacteria > Pseudomonadota > Gammaproteobacteria > Enterobacterales > Alteromonadaceae > Pseudoalteromonas > Pseudoalteromonas umbrosa. Next base: position 805,709 of record NZ_JASJUU010000003.1, read on the forward strand.
TCAGATTTACGAGCGACAAGGTCAATGTACTTATTTGATGTTAAGCGTAGAGTTTTCTCTAATTTTCTTTTTCCAAAACAGATAAAAAATAGATCAGAGAGAATCGAGATGAAACATAATTTATCCCCATTTAAATTGTCGCAGGTGTCTTTTGCGGTGTTGGCCAATATTTTACCCTTAGGTGTTATGGCAGCAGAGTCAGGTGTGCATGCAGAGCAAGTTGAAGTAATTGAAGTACGAGGCATTCGTGCTTCAACCGAAAAAAGTCTAAATACCAAACGTTTTGCTGATGGCGTGGTTGATTCAATTACCGCTGAAGACATTGGTAAGTTGCCTGATGTGACCATCGCTGATTCACTTCAGCGTGTACCTGGTATTCAGATACGCCGCAGTGCAGGTGAAGGCGCGACGATTAATGTACGCGGTATGCCTCAAGTCACAACATTGCTTAATGGCGAGCAATTTTTAAGCGCAGGTTCAATCAGTGAAGTACAACCAGACTTTACCGATATTCCATCAAGCTTGGTCGGTGCGATGAATGTGATGAAGTCGCCGACCGCAGATACGTTAGCAGGTGGTATATCTGGTACAGTTGACCTTGTGACTCGCAAGCCTTTTGACTTGGAAGATGGTTTCAGTGGCGCTGCGCTAATCGAGGCATCAACAGGCTCTTATTCAGAAGAAACTGACCCAAAATTGATGGTGTCTGGTGGCTATAATGGTGACCGCTTTGCGGTGCTTGCGACGGTGTCTTATGATGAAGCCAATTTAGCAAACTACCGTTTAGGTTCTATTAACGATGGTTGGGCGTATGCGCCATTTGAAAACCATGAAGGGGTAGACTGTTGGTATTGTCCGAAGCAGGATATGAATGGCGATGGAGATTCGGATGATGCCGAATTTACGTATGTAAACTACGGTATTATGAACCGTTTTACAGAACGTGAGCGTTTAGGTGCAACAGTCAGTTTTCAGGCGCAATTGAGTGATAATTGGACACTAAGTAGTGACGTATTCTATACCAATATGGATGATGCGGATCGCCAGAAAGGGATCACCGCAGACAATGCGTGGGGTGGTCACTGGCATTGGCAAGATCAGCATGATCCAATTGATCGTGGCCAATTAGACAATGGACATAACTTGTATACCGCGCAAGATATTACACTTAATGCGCCCAGAGTCATCTCGCACTCTGAAAGTCACACCAATGAACGTGAATCAACCAACTTTAATCTAGAGCTAGAGTATAAAGGAGATGGTAACTTTTCGGGTAAGGCACGGTTTATTACTGCGGAAGCATCTCGTAGTCATACGGAAAATGTGGCGCAAGGTTACTTAACCAGTGGTATTGCCCATGGCCTTAGACGAAATGATGGTACGGGTCCTACTGCTGCAAACCCCGGTGGCTACGGCCCTGACCCAATTCCAATGCGTTTAAACTTCAACGGTAAACATCCGACATTAACAGGACCGGAACAGTTGCAGGGAGAAGTTTTTGGTTCCAATATTGACCGTTATGCAATCGTATCCACTTATTCTGAAAATAATTACGATGAAGACGCGAATTTAGATATTTTGCGTTTAGATGGTGAGTATCAGTTTGAGTTAGGACATTTAGAAAAAATGTCCTTTGGTATTCGTGCGAGTCAGCGTGATGTCACACGTGATGAGTATGTATTGCTTGCTCCATTTTCTAACCCGGTTGGTGAAGGCAGTGTCAATGTAATGTGGAAAGACCAAGGTTTGGCTGCATTTGATACGGATGGCAATGGTGAAGTGAGTGTAAAAGATGGTGATATCACCATGGGTGCTGACAATCCGCTCAATTTCACAGGTTTACCCAGCGGGTGGGTGGCTAAAGGGAGTGATTTTGGTCCAGTTAATATTGGAGAATATTATTTTGTAGATCCACGTCAGCTTGATGATCCGTTTGCATTTCAAAATACCTTATATCCGGGCAATGTTAGAGGTGGCGTACCTGGCAGCTCGTATACCGTTGAAGAAAGGACTCAGTCGGTTTACTGGCGTGCTGACTTATCAAACGATTTCTATCGTGCCAACGTTGGTTTTCAATATATAAAAACTGAGTTGGATATTTTACAAAATAAAGTGGGTGAGTCTATTTGTACTAATTGCCCCGGCTCAGTTGCCAGCGATGGTGGTGATATAGTGACAGATCGCTCATTTAATGATTTTTTACCTTCTATCAATGTCTCATTTAACCTCAGAGAAGACCTTATCCTGCGTACGTCATGGGGTAAAACTATGACACGTTTAGATCTCGAGTCATTGGCTGGTGGATTAAGTATTAGCCGTGCTCGCGCTGGTGATGACTTGGCTGCAAGCGAAGGGATCAGTCCAGACTTACTGATCGCTACTAACGCAACCATGCAAGGTAACCCTGAATTGGACCCGTGGCGTGCAGATAATACTGACGTGACGTTAGAGTGGTATTTCTCACCAAGTGGCTTGCTTAGCGCTGCCGTATTTAATATTGATTTAGAATCTTTTATTGAGTCTGCCCAGTGGCAAATTGCTGCGGAAGATGGGGATGGGGTTGTGCGCCGAAATGTAACTGTGAATGGCCAATTAAATGGTACCGGTGGCACCATGGAAGGCGCTGAGCTTAGTTATCAACAGGCATTTGACTTTTTGCCCGGATTTTGGAGTGGGTTTGGTGCAGCGCTTAACTACACTTATTCAGAAAGTGAAAGTGGTAAAACGGGCTTTGGTGGTGAAGCATTGCCACTAGAAGATAACTCTAAAAAGTCTGGTAATGCGGTTTTATGGTATGAGCAAGATGGTCTGCAGTTTAGAATAGCAGCGAACTACCGCTCTAAACGTTTACATACAATCTCGACACCAGGTGGTATGGGTAATGTTGGTATTTGGACAGAGCCGACAACCTATATCGATATGTCGGCGAGTTACGATGTAAACGACTTCCTAACAGTTTATATGTCTGGTAGTAATTTAACTGAAGAGTATGAATCACAATATGCTCAGTGGGAAAATAACCGTATGGCGCAAAATATTTATGAGCGCCGCTTCACATTCGGTGTGCGAGGGCGCTGGTAATTTCTAATTTCCCTTAATCGTTATACTCAGAAGGGCTATCAAGCCCTTCTTCTTTATTAAGTATTTGTATATTTTATTGCTTACCTTTTAGATATCTGAAATTTCTTTTTCACTGTAGTTCAAGAATGAAAAGCTTAAAAACGCCTGTATTAGGGGTCGCAGAATGTGTGATATCTACCACTGCACATGGATATCATCGTGAGTAAAGCCAGTTGCTAAACTTATTGCTAATACTTGTGTGTAGATATAGATGATAAGTTGTGATGTGTAATATAAGTTCAAGAAGTGGTTATATCTCGCTGGCTGTTTTGCTAACAAAATAATGAGGTACCGCTAAATAATAAGGATAGATAATGAATTTAAGTAAAAGTGCACAACGAGTTCAAGATGCGATTGTGGCTGCTGGTTGTCAGTTTTCTGTGGTTGAGTTACCGGGAAGCACGCGCACAGCTGAGGATTCAGCAAACACGATAGGGTGTGAGTTAGGGCAAATAGTGAAGTCGCTTATTTTTAAAGGCAAAGAGAGCGGTAAACCGATATTATTATTGGTTAGTGGGAAAAATCGGGTGAAAGAAAAACTAGTTGCAAAGCATTTGGGTGAAAAGCTGAGTAAAGCGGATGCAGATTTCACACGTAAAGTAACTGGTTTCGGGATTGGTGGTATTCCACCTTTGGGGCATATAGAAACGCCAATTACTTTTATTGATGAAGACTTGCTTGAATATGAGACTATATGGGCTGCTGCAGGTACACCTCATGCGGTTTTTTCACTGCCAGCAAATAAACTACCTGAGCTGACAAATGGGCAAGTCGTTCAGGTGAAATAATATGCTTAGCTAAGCAAGCATGTTTTTATGTCTTTTGGCTTTTTTGAACCTGTTTGTGTTTGCACATGACGGATGGTACTGGATGAAGGAGAGATCAGTTATTCGTGTCTAGACCGTATGTGATTGGTAAAGTGGCAGCTATGTTATTCAAAGAGCCACAGGTGCCAATGAATTTATGAATGTTCTTTTTACGAAAGCACGCGAAAATAAGCTAAATATGGACATGTAGCCCTGAACTGGGGCTATACCATTTTTCATTTTGATGTGGCCAATATAAATACTGGCTGTCTGTTCTATTCGTCTTTTCTAAAGCTAAGTTTAAATTAAATCAACTTTTCATTTCTAACCAGTCTTGTGTCCAGTTTTACTGGCACAGGTTGTAACTTCAACCGCTATACTAGATAAAGATGACTAAATCATTATGGAAATCAAACCTTTTACTCATAGTCTCTTAGGTAGGACTGAATTGTGCCTAGCTTTGGTTCTCAGTGTGCAAATATTTCTATTTTTTCGGTGAGCTTGAATTGTATTGATAAAGGTTTGAAAAGTGCCGCAATATGCATCTATTTGGCGGCAAACTAACCTTATTTGACGAGTTAAGGTGATGGCGGATTCCCCTTGGATCATTTGTCTGCCAACGAACAGATCCTATTTTTGCCATCACCTTTTTATTAAATAAGGTACACTTAATGAATAAGAATTTGCCGGCAGTCCTTGTGATTTTTGCGACGTTCTTTACGATCTCTTTTATCACCAATATTCTTGGTCCCATCTTTCCTGAATTGATTAAAAGCTTTGATATCGGCATTGCGCTGGCAGGGTTTTTTCCATTTGCTTTTTTTGCTGCGTACGGTGTGATGTCGATTCCTGCTGGGTTATTAGCGCAGCGTCTCAGTGAAAAGTTTGTAATGACATTGGCTTTTGCGCTTGCTGCTGCAGGTTCATTGTTATTTGCACTCTTACCTAGTTTCGTGTTTGCGATGGTCGCATTATTTTTAATCGGCAGTGCAATGGCGTTTTTACAAGTGGCAATCAATCCACTATTGAGAAAAGCCGGTGGAAGTGAGCATTTCGCCGTGTTATCTATTGTTGCTCAGCTGTTGTTTGGTGCTGGCGCGACCTTATCTCCTATTGTTTATGTTAATTTGGCAGACATGTCGCAGCAGTCTGGGCATATGTTAAATACACTTGTACCAGCTCAAATGAGTTGGTTAAGTATGTACTGGTTGTTTGCTGCTTTGTGTTTTGTCATGTTGATTTGGGGCATTGTGACACGCTTTGAGGGCAATAATAATGAAGAAGAAAAGGCACAAACCTATACGCTGAAAGAAAGTTTGGCACTTTTTAAGAATAAATTGGTCATCAAGTTTTTCTTTGCGATTGCCGCCTATGTAGCCCTTGAACAAGGGATAGCGAATACGACATCTTTATTTTTAGAACAAGTTCATGGGTTGGATGCAAGGCAAGTCGGTGCTGGTATTGTCAGTGAATTTTGGCTGATGTTGACTGTCGGTTGTGCGGCTGGTTTGATTTTAATGAAGCTATTTGATGTGCGCAAAGTACTTGCGTGGTTTTGCATCGGAGCGGGTATCAGTTTGGTAGCTGCTATATTTGGCTCTGTAGACATTGCATTATTGGCATTCCCTGCTGCGGGCTTCTTTTTATCGATAATGTGGTCAGCGATTTTCTCGCTCGCGCTCAATTCATTTTCTCACGGGCACGGAGCAATCGCGGGTATTTTGTGCACAGGTATTATAGGTGGGGCAGTTATCTCGCCCTTGATTGGTGCTTTGGCACAAGTATCAGGATCGTTGCAGTTGTCTCTTTTGCTGTTATTTTTCCCATTGGGCTATATGTTGCATGTGGCGTATACCTCAAAACCTATTGTCAATAATCACACAATTAAATTGTTTGCGAAAAGATCACCAGAGCAGGAAGCATAAAGATGTCAGGGATGGTTGTTTGTATTGATTTAGGGGGCACTAAAGCTTTGTGCGGTCTTGCCAAGAAAGGTCGAATTGCTCAAGTGAAACGTTACCCTGTGCCTGCATCTGGCACGAAGCAAGAAGTAACAAACTACATTATGGAATTAGTGAAAAATACAATAACGGATGAATGTGTTGGTATCGCTATTGGCATTCCTGGCGTAGTGAATAGCGACACTGGCGAAGTGTTTGAAGTCACAAATATTCCAGCGTGGCGAGATGTGCAGTTATCTGAATTGCTGTGTCAGCGCTTTAATGTTCCGGTGTTGGTTCACAACGATGTGAACTGTTTTACATATGGAGAATACCGCTATGGTGAACATGGCAGGGTAAATTTTCCCTGTAAAAATATATTGGGTGTTTGTTTAGGGACAGGGCTTGGTGCTGGCGTGGTGATCAATAAGCAACTCTATACTGGTCGATATGGTTTAGCTGGCGAGTTTGGAAGTGCACCTTATTTGAATAAAACTATCGAGGATTATTGCAGTGGCCAATTCTTTAAACAGCGCGGTACTGATGGGGAGTTAGAGTATTTATCCGCAAAAGCTGGTAATACTTCTTCACTTAAGTTATTTGAACAGTTGGGCACGCATTTGGGGATAGCCTTTGCTCATATGCAGCTTGCTTACGACCCTGATGTCATCGTTATGGGTGGCTCTGTGACACAGTCTTATGATTTATTTGGTGAATCAATGGTGTCTACATTTACTCAATATGAGCAGTGCAAGCAGCTGAATATTCGTATTAGCCAATTGCCTTATGCGCCTTTGCTTGGTGCTTTTGCGCTGTTTGAGCAAAAGTATCATGTGGAAACTTCGGCGTTTGAGCACGCTTGATTATCAACTAAAAAAGTATGGCATGTCGAGTAGACAGCCATACCTAGGTCAAAGGAAGGGAAATTAATCGACGGTTGTTATCACGGTGTCAATCAAATGCACAACGCCATTGGCTGTATAAATGTCTTTTTGTATTACATTGCTGCCTTCGATCTGCAGGCCTGATGTTGGTAGCATGACATGTGACCAATTGTCTATACTACTACCCATCATATCCCCTGCGGCCGTGTCCGCTGCGTATAAATATAAAGGACGCCCTAAATACGCTACCTGCATCATATTGTCTTGGCGAGCGATTAAAGACAATCCTGGAATATTTTCAATTTGCGCCTGTGTTGCGATCACCGGCGGCCATGCCGTTGCACATGCATCGTTACACTGGCTTTGTGCAAAAGTGAGATCGTTGTCAAATGTATAGAGTGTAAAGCCTGCTTTTTCACTGCCATTACCAGCGACCAGTATCTGCTTGCTCGAATCGTATGCGACAGCATCGTTTTCGCCATTGTTGGTTCCTGCAAAATCAACAACGTGAATATCGAGCATATTTGCTGCAAGTGTTTCCACTTTTTTGCCGTTGAGTTTGAGGGCCGTCATCGCTGGCGCTTCTAAATTTAACACATGCTGTGTTAGCACTTGTGTCAACCCAGCTGTGTCAGCTAGCAATGCATTGAGTGTGTCAGCTGGGATCTTTTGAAATGCACGATTCGTTGGCGCAAACACTGTAAATGTTGCTTCTTTGTTCGATAGCGTATCAACAAGGTTTGCGGCAGTTAAAGCTTGAACTAAGGTAGAAAGGTCGTCAGTTTCGCCTGCGACTTCGGCGATGGTTTTTTCAGAAGCAACTTTATCAGCAGGGGGCATTATTACTTTATCAAGTACGTGGATGACGCCATTGTCGGCTTGCACATTTGCAGTTCTAATTACGGCATCATCAATGAACAGTTTACTATCTATAGTGCTTAATGCAGCCATATCACTGTTGGCCATTGTAACCATATTTGACTCTGAAGAGGCGATGGCTGATGCTGCGTCTGACATGACACTCTGTCCCGATACAACATGGTACAACAGAATGTCTTTTAACATTTCTGTATTGGCCCCAAGCGCATCTAATGTTTCCTGTCCGAGTGCTGCAAACGCCGCGTCAGTCGGTGCAAATACGGTAAACTTAACAGTTGGATCCGACAACACTTGGTCAAGTTCCGTTGCACCAAGTAAGCTGACTAATGTATTAAAAGAACCTGCCGCAGTAGCAACTTCGGGGATCAAACCCAATGATTCTGGGACCGTCACACTGCCGACCACGACTGCATCGAGTACGTGGATAATGCCGTTAGAAGCCGGAATATCGGTTTGAGTGACCGTGATGCCTGCAAACTTCAACATGTCTGATGTTGCGTCAATAGACACGCTTTGTTGATTGTTTAGCAAGGTCGTTGCGTTTTTGCCATTGAGTGACATCGCGGTGATGGCATCGACATTACCTGCAACAATATGCTGCTTAAGAATATCGCCAAGTACCTCTGGGTTGGCAAGCAAGGTATTAATCGTTTTTGTGCCAAGAGCTGCAAACGCCGCATCTGTAGGGGCAAAAACAGTGAGCGGATCAGAACCTGTTAGGGCGCTTGTCAAACCTGCTGTTTCTACTGCCTTCAACAGCGTTGTGAAATTGCCTGCGGCTGTTGCGACTTCGGCTATATTTTGCGTTGCCGTGGTGCCAGCCGGCGGCATTAACACCGCATCAATGACATGAATGATGCCATTATCGGTTTGAATATCTGTTTGAGTTACAGTCGCAGTGTTAATCAGTAAGCTTTCGCCTGACAGGGATAAAGCTAATTTAGCACCATTGACGGTTTCTGTTGTTTGTCCAGCTAATCCCAGCGCAGTCTCGGCGTTCACTTCTGAAGCTAGTACGTGGTATGTCAAAATACTGCTTAGTTTGTCTGTATCGGCAAGTAGGCCATTTATTGTTTCCGTGCCGAGTAGCTCAAACGCTGCGTCAGTTGGTGCAAACACTGTAAATTTGTTGTTTGTGTCATCGAGTGTTGCATTTAGACCCGTTGCGTCGAGTGCTGCGACTAAGGTGGTAAACGAGCCTGCTGCTTTGGCTGCATCATAGACTGAGTTTTCTGTTTGGTGAGGTTGAGTGATTACGACTGGGTCATCATCATCTGAACAGGCAGACAGTACGCCCACCATGGCAACAAGTGCCAGTTTTGCAAGTACTTTCACGATCATCTCCATTGGAGTGGCTAATTTTCCGGCAATACGCGCTTGGCACGCCAGCAGATCAAGAAAAAGTTGTGCGGGAACAGTCTATTTTATCGTGTGAAGCATAGATTTTGCGGTTATCATTTAGCTGATTTTTTAACTAAGTGAATGCTTTAAAAGGTTAAATTTTTACCATTAAGTGAGTTTTGAATAGCAGAAATAATATGCAAAAAAAATACATATTTTTTTAAAAAAAAGTCAATTTAGACAAGTGAAGACATCGTTTTAGTGAAAAATGACCTAGGTGTATTGGTGAAAACTAAGGCATGATTGTTTTAATTGGAGTAAATAGTCTAAATAGGTGCATGCGAATTTCTAGCAGTTGTTACGGTTAATTTAGGTGTGAAAACAGAAGATAGTTATTTGTACCTACATTGAACTAATTGGGCAAGAGTTGGTCAATAACGATAATTTTAATTACTTAAAAAGCAAGGATGTGAGATGCGCGTTCATCTAATAGTTGCTCACCCTGAAGAGAAATCATTTAACTGCGCATTGCATAAGGTTGCAAAGCAAACGTTCAGTGAATTTGGCGCTATTGTTACTGAGTCCAATTTATATGCTGAGCAATTTGATGCTGTGGCGGGAACCAAGGATGTCATCGGGTTCTCAGACCCTTCGGGGTTCAACTTGGCCAAAGCACAGCGATATGCTTTAGATAATGGTGCTTTCTGCGAACAAATTAAGTATGAGCAGCAAAACTTAATTGCATGTGATTTATTGATCCTTCAGTTTCCACTATGGTGGTGGTCGTTTCCTGCCATTCTAAAAGGATGGATTGATCGCGTATTAACCTCAGGTTTTGCGTATGGTCAAGAGGCCATTTTAAAGCCAAGAAAGGTGATGTACTCAATCACAACTGGGGGAGCAGCCAATCAAGATGAAAAGGCGTATTATCAAGGAAAGATTGATGGATTATACCAAGACGTATTTGGCTTTATGGGCTGGAAAATAGTGCCGCCGTTTATTGCCCATGGCGTGCAGCGAAAAAGCCACAAAGCACGTCAGTTGATATTGCAAGATTACCAATCACATTTAAAAACTAATCTATTTAATAGTCATAAATGACTCGAACTAAAAAAGCGTAATGGTTGAGCTGAAAAATAAGGAGATAACATGAATAAATACGTGTTCGCTTTAATAGCCATTGTTTCATCAAAATTAGCCTTGGCACAACCTGAGCTAACGCATAACGATATGGTGATTAAGGCACAAGCATTTGTTAAGGCTAAAAATGCCCGCCAACAACCTACGACAAGCGTACGGGATATAGATAATTTTATTGCGTTACTTGCAGATGAGTTTGTTGATGAGCATGTGAGGTATAACTTTACTTACACGGATAAAGCAAAATTACGAAAAGACATGGTCGCCAAGCTCAAAGATAAAGTGGTGCATAGTCAAATTGATATTATTGATATCATGACAGGTGCTAACGTCGTTTTTATCAAAATGATGGAGTCAGGTAAGATAAAACCTGCGCACTTAGATCATGAAGTCGAATACGAGAAGACCAATATCGTCTCGTTAGAGTTTAATAGTGATGGATTGATAAAACATATAAGACGGCATCATGGTTGAGACGTTCAATTAGTTTTGGGCTCGATACTTAGTACTGCTTTTTTTAAAAGGGGGACTATCGTATTTTGTTTCAAAAACACTAAATAGCAACTTTGATATGGCAGTCACCAAGTTATATCGGTGACTGCCAGATTAACACTTTTAAAATAGCACAATAGGTTTACTGTACTGTTTAAAGTTCTATATCCTCTAGAACATTACTGTTAATTATTTCGGTCATCTGTGACAACAACTTCTGGTTATTTACCCAAGATACGTGATTTTCTCCATGTAGCGGAATAAGGTCTACATTTTCGATATCAAGCATTGTCTCTAAGTTATTCCACTTTGACTTTTGATAATATTCGTACAATAAGCGTTGCTTGTCATTATCGTAGCCATCGTTCATTGTCATTGCTTTGAATAAAACAATTTGCTCAGCCGCTTCGACCAAATTATCCATGCTTTGTCTACTTGGGCTGTAACGATAATTCACAATATCAATGACAGCCTGTTCTTCCCCTAATCCTTGCGCTTGGCAGGCAGCTCTTACATTGAAATACGAATCTATACAGTGCAAAGAACCAATTCTTTCACCTGCTTCAACAAGCTGTCGTGACATTTCTGTAGAGAGTACACCACCAAAACTCCACCCTAAGAAATGATAAGGACCCTGAGGTTGAATAGACTGAACATATTCAAGATAGAAATGGGCCAAATCTTCAAACGTGATGTCTGGTAATTGGCTGTGCAGATAAAAGTTGTTAAATACAACCAGCCGATACTCTGTCAAATGTTTTGCGAGATTATTAAAGTAGCTTTCGGCTCCCCCTTCACCTGGTGGTAGCACAAATAGTATCGGGCCGTCGGTATTCGATTGATTGAATTCCACATATGGATCGAAACGTCCCCGTGTTGGCTTGGGTTCCTCGCTTGTTTCAACATGCGTTTTGTGTGTCGGTTGCTCTAAAGTATGATCGACGATTTCTTTTAAAGTATCTTGATACGCGGTAGTAAACTGTTGTAACCATTCGGTATCAAGCTTTGAATCAATAGTGATATAAAAAACATCGTCTTGACACATCACAGTGATATCGGTCATGCAATCACTGCTATTGTGATCACGAGGATCTCGAAGGTTGTGACACATTGTTCTATCTATGCTCCAGAGACCTTTATTTTCATTGCTCTGGGAGAAACGACCAAGGTAATTGAAACTAATATCTGGCATACGAGTATCGGTATACCCATAACGAGCACCAAAGCCAATGCCATGGTTCGGAATAGCTCGCCGAGTATCTTTTACCGCTAATACACTGGCCTTTATTTCTGCTTTATTGCTGATTTCAAATGGATACATAGTTGTAAACCAACCCATCGTACTACTTATATCAATTTGCTGATCTATGACTTCACGTCCATGTGCCTCCAGCGTTACGAAGTGGTTTTGATTACCATTTACTCTCGTTAAAGCCATTCCTAGTGCGCTTAGCAATAGATCGTTAATTTGGGTGTCATAGGTGGTGTGACACTCAGCAAGGAGCGATTTACTTCTTTTGGTATCCAGCTCAAATGATAGTTGGTTGTGGGTATCATTTTGCGCATTTTGTACCGGTAAGGTGCTCATAGCATCAACCACACTAGCCCAATACGTATTCTCCTCACTATCTATTGTATGTTGCTTTACAGTGTTGACCCACTGTCGATAAGAGCTTCCTTTTTGGCCTAAAGCCCCACCATCATACAAACGCTGTAAGTCATTAATGAGAATTCGCCAGCTAACTGTATCAATAATTAGGTGGTGAGCTGCAAACCATATTGCAGCATGCCCGTCTTCAAAGCCATGAATATAGGCAAAGCAGTAGGTATCGCCGTTATGAATATCAAACTGACTCTGCCATTCTTCCAATTTGGCATTTATGGTTTCTTGTGACATGCCAGATACATCGAGGTGATGCAGTGGCACTTGTGTTTGCTGTCCATCATAATATTGCTGCCACTTATCATTATGCTGCGAAAAGCGAAGACGGAAAGCATCGTGATAGTTCACTAATTCCTGTATCGCATGTTGAAGTTTAGGCATTATCAAATCAGGTGTTCTCACGCAGAAGGATTGGTTCCAAACATTGCGATTGTGGAGCTGTTTTGAAAAGAACCACTGTTGTATTGGTAATAAAGGCAAATCGCCATTCAGTATCCCTTGTTCAGCTTTGCAGTCAGTTAGAAGCTTTTTATGCTTCAATACATTATCGTAAAGAGCACGGACTGTCGGGTAATCGAAAATATCCTTAACTCTTACATATTGGTTGAACTCACGTTGGATAAAGCTGACAAGCGTCATTGCACTAATACTGTCACCACCTATTTTGAAGAAGTCATGATCTATCCCGATGTCGTCGGAGCCTAAAATATCTGTCAAGATAGTGATTAGGGTCGTTTCGATATCATTGCGCGCTGGGGTGACCTCCAAGTCTTGGGATTGCGGCCGCGCTTTTGGTAATGCGCTATGGTCAATCTTACCATTGACAGTCATTGGCAGCTGGGAGCTTAGCTTTATAAATTGCTGAGGCACCATGTATTCAGGTAATTTAGTTTTTAAGTGTTCCGCTATATCACGCTCGCTAGTGTCTTCATTGTCTGTGAAAAAGTAGCCGACAAGAAATGCACCTTGATCTGCTCTTTGCTCACACTTAACAGTACATTGCTTTATATCTGGGTAGGTAGCCATAGCCGACTCAACTTCTCCTAGCTCAACTCGTAAGCCACGAAGTTTGATTTGTTGGTCGTTGCGCCCCAAGTATGACAGCTCTCCGTTAGGGAGAAAGCGTACCAAATCTCCCGTCCTATATAATGTTTGATAGCGCTTATTTGGTATGGGGTCCTCATCGCAGAGAGGGTTAGCAATGAAGCGCGACTCATTTAATTCTGGGCGATTTAGGTAGCCCTGACCGACACAATTACCGGCTAAGAACAATTCGCCGACAGCGCCTTCAGGCAAAAGTTGCAAGCGGTCATTGAGCACATAAGCTTGCGTATTCGAAAGCGGCTTACCGATTGAGTTTTGGTAAGGATCATTGCCATTAAATACTTTGATGGTGTTATATACTGTTGTTTCTGTGACACCATATGCATTAATGAGTGTACCTTGATAATGCTTTCTAATATGACGATAGTGATTCTCAGAAAAGGCCTCTCCAGCAACAACTAAAGTGTCTAAGTGTTTCATTCGAGACAAATCGAATTGCTGTATATGCGTAGGCGTACCACTCAAAAATGTCAGCTTGTGTTGGTTAACATGTTGGTAAAAGGCTTCTAGAGATTGATCTGCACTGTATATAATGAGCTTATGACCGCTAAATATAGATACCAAAAGCTGCTCGACAGAAAAATCGAAGACGTAATTTGCTAACAGCAATGCCGTTTGATCACTTTCTGGTGTGAAATAACGTTGGGCGAGATCGCTTTGTAAGCTCACGACATTCGCATGCGCGATTTTCACTCCTTTTGGTGTACCCGAAGTACCTGAAGTATAAATAATGTATGCTAGATCGTCGCCAATGACCTTTACACCACAGCTGGTGGTAGGCATCTGGCTTATATGATTGGCTACTGAATCAGAATCAATGGCAATAGTGGTACCTACTACATTATGTTCAGATAGCTGATTAAGATAGCGCATGTTCGTTAGTAGCACTGAAGGGGTGGTATCTTCTAATATTAAATCAATACGTTGCTGAGGATACGTTGGGTCTAATGGTACGTATGCTGCGCCTGCTTTGAGCACAGCTAAAATACAGATCACTGTCCATTCGCTTTTATCAAGCATTAAGGCAACGAGCGCTCCTTTTTTCACATTTAGCGTGTCGCAGAAATAGTGGGCTAACTGATTCGAAAGCGCATCAACTTCAGAAAAGCTGAGCTGTGTATCTTCGTATACTAGAGCGACTTTATTGGGCTGGCGTATTGCGGCTTCTTCAAAGAGTTTATGCAATGACACATCTCTTGGTTCAGTAGTTAATGCCTCAACCGAGTTTATTGCAAGGATATGTGCTTTATCTTGATCAGACACTGTCGGAATTTGGGCGACAATCTTGTCTTGTTCCATTGCAGAGTCAGCAATGTGATTAAGCATCATGCAAAAGTGAGTTGTGAAGTTTGTAACCGTTTGCTTGGTAAATAAAGACTTGGCATAAGTGAAATTGCCACTCAAACCTGAGTCGCTTTGTGAAATCCAGCCTGATAAATCGAATTTTGCGGCAATATCTCCATCCATATTCGGGTTGTAGGGTTGCATAGGAAGAGTATCTTTTAATGCACCTTCAAGCTCAAAGCTGCTATCTAGCATATTGACAGCAAATATGACCTGAACAATGGGGTGTTGGCTTGCATCATTCTCAATACCTAAGTTTTTCACCAATTGCTCAAAAGGCATTTCTTGATGCTGTTGGGAAGATATTATTTCTTGACTCACCGACTTAAGGTAATCAGACAGTGATAGAGCTGGATTTACATCTACTTTTAAAACAAGCAAGTTAGCAAAGAACCCAACCATGTCTTTAAATTCGTTACGATCACGGTTGCTAAAAGGCATACCGATAACAATTTCTCGTTGGTTGGTATAATGACTTAACATTAGACAATATGCGCCTGTTAACACACTGTAAAAGCTGATATCCAATTTTTTAGCTAAGTCACGTAAGTTATCGGTCAATTGTTTATCGATACTGAAGTCTACGGCCTTGCCCTGAAAGTCAAAATGAGCAGGTCGCTGCACATCATTCATTAGTTGTAAGGGTTGATAACTGGTTAACTTATCCATCCAATAGTTATTCAGCTGGGCTAACTTTTCACCTTGCAAAGTTTCTCGCTGCCAAGCAGAAAACTCAGCATAGTTAAGTGTTAAATTAGGCAATGACACTGAGCTATTTGGATGGCAGTATTGATGGTACAGCACTGTGAGGTCTCGCTGTAGAACTAACCAAGACCAACCGTCAAAACAAGCATGATGAACAACAATCGTAAGAAAGCAGGTTGCTTTATCCTCATTATTTTTAGCTAAGGTGATCCGAATTGGTAGCTCTTGATCTAGGGAGAAGATATGCTTTTCTTCTTTTGTTAGTGCACAATCCATTTCTTGACGAGTAGAAAATTCATGTTGTCTGATTTTTATCAAATCGACTGCTTGGATTTTTGGAATAGTGCGTTGTAATTGTATACCGTCTAGCTCACCTTTGATCAGCGTACGCAGCATACCGTGGCGCATAATAATAGCGTGTAAGGCTTTGCATAGTGCGGGTTGATTAATGGTATGTGGTAAAGCCATGTGAATACCAATGTTATAGGCACTGGTGCCATTCTCAAACTTCTCGATAAACAACAAGCGCTCTTGTGCCAGTGACACTGGATTGTATGCATTAGGCAACTTAGTAATAATCTCTTGATCATTTTCAGATGATTGCGAAAGCCATTTGTACTGCATTGCGATAGTATTGGCATTAAACACATTGGCGACATTTAAGTTCTTACCTAGCCTTTCTGATATGGTATAAGCCAATTGAGTGGCCAAAATACTGTCACCACCAAGAGCAAAGAAACTGTCATGTACACCAATTTTATCTGCAGAGAGTCCTAGTACTTCTGACCAAATATTACAGAGGTTGTGTTCAATGGCGTTTGAAGGCGCAACATAGGTTTCTCCATGGGTCAAAAATGCAGTTTCAGGTAGACGTTTTACATCGAGTTTACCGCTGGGAGTAACTGGAACATACTCAATACGCTTTACTTGGTTAGGGACCATAAATTCAGGGAGTTTAGTGCGAAGAAACTCAGTTACCGCTTGAGCGGATAGGTTTTGTTCGGACAGATAGAATCCGACTAAGTATTTATGTGGTGTGCTGCAATTAGATAGTTGACGGTTTCGAGCAATAACTACGGCTTGTTTGACCCCTGGACACTGGGTTAACGCAGCTTCAATTTCTGCCAATTCAATACGTAAACCTCGAATCTTTACTTGGGTGTCAGTTCGACCTAAATATTCCACTTCTCCATTTGGTAACCAACGTGCTAAGTCCCCTGTTTTATAAATACGTTCATTGTGCGTTGGTTGGTGCGCACAGTCTTGTATATATGGGTTAGCTACGAAACGTTCGGCTGAAAGCGCTTCGCGATTGATATAACCTCGTGCAACACCAACACCTCCAAGATACAATTCACCGACACAGCCCTGTGGTAATCTTTCTAAGTTTTCGTTGAGGATATAGGCGGTACAATTTCCGATTGGGAAGCCAATACTTTTATCTTGTCTAGGTTGTTCCAGTAAGTATGGTCGTTTGTGAGTTGTGATGGAAACTTCTGTAGGACCATACCCATTAATAATCAAGCCTTTAAATGTAGAGCGGATCTTATTAAATAACGTTTCAGTAAAGTCTTCTCCGATTGCGTCAATGCGAGTTAATGACGGCAAAGAGTCGAATTCATACATTGATAGCACCGAAGGTGTACCAGACAAGTAAGTCACTTCATTTTCATTAATGTAGTTATACAAACGCGCTTTATCAGTGCGCATATCGTCATTGAGTACAACTAACTTTTGACCATTTAAAAGTGCGTCAGTCATCTGTTCAACAAAGTGATCGAAGATATAGTTAGAGAAAGATAAGAAGGCTTCTTGATGATCAGCATGCAAGTTAAAGCGATCAGCCAAAGACATTTGTAGATTCAACACGCCTCTATGCTCAATCATAACTCCTTTAGGATTTCCGGTTGTACCAGAAGTGTACATGGTATACGCCAAATCCGTCGCAGAACTAATTGGTGAAGGGTTTGTGTGGGGCATATCATCGAGGCAAACTTCATCAATGACTAAGATGTCTGTGTCTTTGTCGACCAGATTTTTCATTGCCTGGAAGTGACGTTGATTGGTGATGAGTAATTTTGCATTGATATCACCAAGAATAAACTGGATCCGATCTTTTGGAAAAGCAGGATCAATAGGTACATATGCACCTCCTGATTTCCACACACCAAAGATACTAGAAAACATGTGCTCATTTTTGTCTAGCACTAAAGCAACATATTTATCTGGTATTATATCCATCATGGACCGCAGCTTGTGCGCAATCTGATTGGATAGTGTGTTTAATTGTTTGTAAGTCAGTTTAGTTTGTTCGTAGACTAGTGCGATCCGTTCTGGATGCTGTTGTACCATAGTCTCAAACCTGCCGTGTAGCGTTTCATCTACTAAGAAGTCAGTTTTAGTTTGATTTATTTCGTCCAGTAATTGAGATTGTTTGTTATCAACTAAAGTAAACTTGCCGACCGGTGTTGTAATGTCGTTGATGAGCTGATCAAAGATCAAGTCAATTAGCCCAAGTAGCATATCAATGGTGTTTTCTTCGAATAATTCAGCAGCATACCAAAGGGTCCATATAATCGAATTATCTTGAGTCTCTTTGACGATTGTCGCTAATGGGTAGTCAACTTTTTCTAATTCATAGTTTGCTTCAAAGTCTATGCCATGTTTTTGCAAAGACTCGGCACCAAAGTCTGGATAGTTTTCTAAGACGAATAGGGTATCGAATAACCCTTTCTTGTTGTCGCCTTTAAACACTTTTCCCAATTCGACGTTGGCAAAAGAGTTCATTGCATTTACTTGAGATTGAATATCGCCTATGGCCTCAAGCGCTGATTTTCTTTGAGTAGTTGTGTGATCTACGATAAGGGGAAGTGTGTTTATAAATAAGCCCACAGCGTGTTCGATGTTATCGATTGGCAAATTACGGCCAGACACAATTGTGCCGACAACGGTCTGCTCAGCATTGCCCACTGTATGCAGTACTTTATGCCAAACAAATTGCAACATGGAGTGTAGGGTGATGCCATTGCGAGAACAAATGGTGCGGATCTTTTCTGCTTTTTGTTTGTTTAAAACTAAGTTGCCTGCTTTTTGGCTCTGCACATTGTCGTATTCTGTTAAGGAAACTTTATATCGCTTTTCTTGTTTAACTAAGCCATTGTAATCACCACGCTCGGTAATATTTTCTATTTGTTTGTGCCAATACTCAGCGTGTTCATTTCGATTTTCTTGCCAAAAAGAGAGTGCTTGCTCGTAAGTTGTATCTTGATCAGATAGCACTGATTCATCGTCAACTAAAGAGAGGTACGTATTGTGAAAAGCATTGAATAAATTAGCTAAAGACCAACCGTCTAGGATAATATGGTGGCAGCTAAACAAACAGCTAAAACAACTCTCTGACTGTTTAATAAGGTAGACTCTAAACGGGTTATCGACATCAAGTTTATAGCCATTTTTAGAATCAACAGCCTGCAGCTCTTTGATTGCAAGGTCAATATTCTCGTGTGTACTATAGTCGAGTAATTGCCATTCTAGCTTTTGCTGTTTTTTTATGGTTTGTAAAGGCTGTTCTTTCCATTCAAATCGAGTGCGAAGTACGCCATAGCGATCTTGGACTAGTTCCCAAGCCAATTTGAACTTCTCGACAGAAATTTTTGCATGATAAGTGAAGAGTGATTGCATCACATAATCATCATTATTGCCCTGTTCTCGCTTTTTCAAATATTGATACATGAAGCCCTGTTGAAGGCTATTTGCGAGATAAGATCCTTCTTTACCAGCGAAGGTGCCAGTGTTTGCGACTTCTCGAGTATCGGTGGTTCCAGTGGCTTGGTAAGAAGTTATCTTATCTGACAGTTGTTCTATCGTACGTGATTGAAATACGTCTTCAATGGATAGGTTAACATTGAATTGTTTACGGATATGAGCACTCAATATTATCGCGGTGATACTGCTGCCACCAAGGTGGAAAAAGTTGTCTGAAATACCAACTTTGACTTCAGGTATACCTAAGGTATCAGCCCAAATGGCTTTTAACTTCTGATCTATATCATTGCGTGCGGCCGTTGGTTCATGGCTAACTGAAAGGGCATCTATGTCTGGCAGTGCTTTCAGATCTGTCTTGCCATTAGTATTTACTGGAATGCTATCGATATGCACCATTCGTGCAGGTACCATAAAGCGAGGTAATTGTAATTCAAGGTGATTTATAAGCTGCTCTTCTGATACTTGCTCCGGATCGGCTTCATAGTACCCAACGAGATATTTTCCTTCGTCATTATCTCTATTTTTTGAGGATTTAACAGCGACTACACATGCTTTAACTCCCGGGTATTTGAGTGTTATTGACTCTATTTCACCGGGCTCAATACGAACACCGTTAAGTTTAATTTGAAAGTCATTGCGGCCAAAAAATTCTAACTCTCCATGGGGGCCTATGCGTGCGAGGTCGCCGGTACGATAAAGGTTTTCATTAAGTCCCTGCTCTATTTCGTGCTCACTACGGTGAGGGTTCTTTATGAATCGTTCAGCGGTTAGCTCCGGTCTATTAAAATACCCGTTAGCTACGCCTGCACCTCCAATAAACAGCTCACCAAGTGTGCCTGGAGGTACTTGCTTGAGGTGCTCATTTAGGACATAGCATTTAACATTTCTTATTTGTCGGCCGATGCTTCGATTGTCTCTTACAGAGTCTTGTTCGAAAAACTTGATAGCGGTAACAAACGCAGCTTCTGTGAAGGCGTATTCATTGATAAGGGTTTTTGTGAATACGTTTCTCATGCGCTTGTAGCGGCTTGGTGTTAGCTCTTCTCCGACTAAGAGGATGCGGCTTAGTGCAGGACAATGAGAATAATCATACTGCTGCAAAACTGAAGATGTGCCGTTTAAGTAGGTAATACCATGCTGTTCGAGCAGTTTAGGGAAGCGAACTACATCGAGTTTATCTTTTTCATCAAAGATGACAAGCTTTTGATTATTTATGAGCGCAATGAGTAATTGGCGAACAAAAGGCTCAAAGCCATAAGGTGAAAAAAGAGCGATTGCTTCACTGTGTTTTTGACCAATTTCATAAGCTTCAGTCAAATAGGTAATACTGTTGATAACGCTACGGTTATTCTTAATGACGCCTTTAGGAACACCAGTGGTACCTGATGTATAGGTCATATATGCTGGATCCGTGCTTGCTAGCCCTAAGTCAAAGTTTTCTTGGCTGTGGTTTGTATTTGTTAAGCAGTCAAACATGTCATCTATATCGACAACTTTCGCGCTTTTCTCACTTAGCGCAGTAATGCGATGGACATAAGGTTTACTGGTTAAGATTGTCCTAACGCCAGAGTCTGCGAGAATAAAGCGGATCCGTTCATCAGGAAACCCAGGATCAATAGGAACATATGCAGCACCTGATTTCCAAATACCAAGTATTACCATTATCAACAGTTCGTCTTTATCCATTATTAATGCGACTAGTTGGCGCGGGTCGCTACAATTTTGTTGTTCTAGCAAGAAGCGAGCAATCTGATTCGATTTTCCATTTAACTGTTGATAATTAATACTCCGCTCTTTGTAAACGACGGCTGTTTTTTGCGGGGTACGTTCGGTTGCTTCTTCGATGAGATGGTGCAAGCGTTTATGAGATGGATAATCGCCATCGGTATTATTCCAAGCGAGTAACTCTTGTTTTGCACAAGGGCTTATTAATTCAAGCTGGGATTCAGTTATATTTGGATTAGCTGAAAACTGATCGGCAATTACACTCAACAACTCTAGCATGGCAGCAATGCGAGAATGATCGAATAATGCTGCATCAAAGTGTATTGTCCAAGTTAAGTGGCCATTGTCATCAGTGTACACATCTGCCCATAGTGGTGCATATAATTTGAAATCATCAACAGCCGCTGAGTTAACAGTCAAAACACTTGTGTAAGGTAACTCTGCAATCGCGGTTAACGGTTTGGTTTTGTGTAATTCAGAGATAATATCTGAAAACTCAGTATTGACCATCTTATCATGATCAAAAAAGTCTCTTGCCCAATAGGTTTTTTCGTTAATTTCGATGTTTACTAATGTGACTGTTTGACGTGTAAACCCAAATACACCCAATACCTTATGCCATAGTAAACGCGCTATGGCATTTTGAGAAACTTGGTTTTCATCCTGATAAAGGGATAAGTTTTCAATGATATTTGACTCAAAAGTACGTGTGATACTTGCAGGCGCTTCGACTCTATAAGATTTCTCTTTTGAAATACGATCTCGTTGATTATCAGGGATCAGTCCATCCAGATTCCAAGTAGGCGCTAAATTGACCTTCTCAGGTGAATTAAAATACAAGCTCATAAACTATCTTCCATATAAGAATAAACTTCAAAAAAACGAAAAGAAAACCTACTTGTGTAGGTTTTCTATATGTACATGTGGTTAGGTTTGACCATTGGAAACAATGAGGTCACTTAATCCTTTTTGAAGATAACTACCGTAAGTAATTGCTTCATTTTTTGAGGCGTCATTTGAGTGAGGAATAAAGGGCTCGATGACACTTTCATGATCTAGATTGAGAAAGAATGGAAGAGATAATCTCTCTTCGTTAACCCACTTAACACGGTGTAAAGGTGATGGGTAATAATTATTAGTAATATGAGCCATATATGTACCCACGTTAACTAAAAAACAGTCATCTGTAGCTGGTATATCCAAATACCCCTCGTCGGTTAAAACCTGAAGGTTTTGGACTTTAGACTGATACAGTACAGTTATCATCGATACGTCATAGTGACTTTCGAAACTTAGCTTGGTGCCGTCTTTAGCCTCTTTCACCGGGGGATAATTTTCAAGAAATGGATAGCGGATCAATGACACAGCAGAGAGGCTTCCTTTTTGACTAACATACGGCTCAAAAAAGTCCTCGTCCTTGCCTAGCGCTAGGGCATAACCGCGAAGTAATACTTTTGAAAAATCCAAAACTTCACGGAAGTAATTCTCTTGAAAATTACGAAATCCTGTGTATTTGTTCTCATCAGGCCATACATTTACCTCATGCATGGGTGTGCCGGCTTGTATATGAGGGTGATCAGCAGTAAAAGAAGGGTTAAGAATACAGAATGATTGAACCGCTTTTTTCCCCTCGATTGGCATATAATAGCCATTTCGTTTTTGTTTCTTATTTTGCGGGTTGTAGGCCTCAATTGCCAAATTCCACTTCTCTTCAGGGGTAATTTTTTGATGAAATTGAGTTGTTACTTCAGCAAGCCCTTGAACATCTAATCCGTGGTTTTCTGCTAAAAAAAAACCGCTTTCCTTGGATGCTTGATCAATTAGCTTGGCAACCTCAATTTTTTTAGATATATCATTACCAAATAATGGAGATACATCTATCCTAGATACTTTTGCAAATTTCATTTTTATTTCTCTCTAATATATTTAATATAATATCTTTGGTTTGGTTGTTTATTGAGTCACCTTCATAACCGGACCTAAGAAATTCTTCGCTTTCTTCATATATGTTTTCGTTAATACTTAAAATGCACTTTATATCCCTAATGTCACATTTTTCGTGGTTTCTATCTTTACTGCAAACACAACAGCTTTTAAAAGCTTGAGGGTGGTTTATCTTGAGGTAATCAAAAGAGACTGGAAAAATTCCATTTTTTGCACTGCTTATTAATGCTGATGTACCACCACTTTTTGGTTTGGTGGTGCCAATTATCTTTACTCCTTCAGAGTCGGCTAAGTCGATTATCTTAGATTTCAATTTAGAGTATAATCCTTGTGAACGATATGACTTATATATCCAGCCTGCTGATAACTCTGCTACAGTGTTTTCTAATCTATTTAGACATAGAAACCCTATTAACCTTTCATTTACACTTATGTCTGAACTTTTATCTAAGGCAACAATACAAAATCCTGAGCGAATCTTTTCTAAAAAAAAATCTGTATCTCTTTCTAAAATTGATTCTTCATATTTGGATATTTCAGACATACGATATGCAATATCTTGATGAAGAGATTCACTCAATTTCAAGCTGTTAATAATTTGCATTTTTGTGACTGTTAAAGTTAAAAGTGTTAACTATTAATGCACAAAGTTTTATTAAATACAACTTGGTGGCAACTTCAGTTTTGTTATAAATAGAACGTGATTTCCCTCAATTATTATTTTTTTTAAAGTTTAATAAATTGATTTTCCCAATGCTTGTATGTGTGAAAAATGCCTAAGTACCTAGCTGGGGCACTGCATTTATGAGCTTTAAGAAGATTACCCAATTTAAATAAAATAGTATTTTTGAAGCAGTCTAGTACTTACATGTATGAAATATATTCATCTAATTAATCTGTAAGGTAACTTATTCTTTTTTTATTTTTATTATTGAATATTTTAAATTTAATTTGGTCTTAATGTTTGATTTTAATTTGTTTTTTATTTTTCAGTAATAGTTGAATTAGCTTTCATGCTCATTTGAACTTGAAAAATTCCCATTCGTTATAGCGTGATAAATTATGCTCTATTATTTTTAAATTTGAACCATTTTAAAGTTTCTAAAGTTACGTAAAAATGTATATGGTTAAAATTTTTAGGTTTCTGTTTTTTAGATGTTTTTTAATCCTTTAAGTTTGCTTGGTTCTTCTTGTTTGATGGTGTTTTTCACCCTGTCTCACTTGTTTTAAATTATCTAAATACTTCACTGTTTTTATCTTTTTGGATGACTTGATAGCAAAATTAAAATTCTATGATTTAGTGCTGTTTTTTAATTTCGTGAGTCTGACTATTACGATTATTGATTTGGTTTGTATGAATTTTATTAAACAATACTCTTTAATTTATTGTGAGATGTACACCTTAGCTATGGTTTTGACTTAAATTTAAGCTGATAGTCAATGTATTGGGCAGTATTTAAAGTTACATATGGTTGTAATATGCACAGAAAAGTAAATTTTATAATAACTCAGTGTTGATTATTGTGTTTAATCACGTATTATCTGTGTGAATTAAGTGTTTAGTAAGTGTTTCTCACTTGTGTTTGATTGTGGTTTTAAAATGACTTTGTGGTGTATTTTTTGTTAAGTTTTTTGTTTTTAGGCGTTTATAGATGATTTCTAGAAAAGAACATTACGATTACCTATTGGATATGGTGAAACTTAAAATTTGGTTTATTTTTCATTTTCGTAATGTATTTTCAGGTGACAGCTTTGCTAACTTTGTTAATACCAGGACAATGCTGTTGGCTTATACAAGTCTCAATTTAAATAACCTGTATAGCGACACCAAATCATCAGATCCTTGTTTGTGGGATGAAATATTGTCTGAACTTGAAAGTTATATAAGCAATAGTGTTAATTTTGATGATTTTGAAGCTTTTTCCCTTAAGTTAATCAAGCCATATTTAGAGCCTAGGGTAGATAAGGATATGGAAGGATTAGAATGGATGTGTACAGATCCTAAATATAAGTTAATGAATCCATTTAAGTATAATTTAGGAGTTGAGGGAAATAAGTTAGAGTTTCATTTTGAAAATCATCATTACCCTAAATCTATTCTAGGTAATAAAGAGTGCATGATGTCGGCACTGGAAGTGATGGTTAATGATGCTAAAAATAATAATTTTAAATACATAGAGGGAACAACATGGCTAAATAATTTTAAGCCTTGGCTCCGTGTTTTTCCACCTCAATGGCAGGCTAATGGTTCATTAGATAGTCATGATATAAAAGGGAATTTAGGATTTTGGGGACAGTTTATATCCTCAAATTTAACTTTAAATAAGAAAGTTTCAGATAGGTTTAAGCGTAATAAATTGCTTCCTTATCCGATGAAAACTTGTTTTGCACATGTTGATGATTTTTCGAGATTTTTAGAAATGGAGAGATAGAGCCTTAGCTAATTTTTCCTTTATATATTAATAATTTAATCTCTTTCCAAGGTTTGTGTAGGAAATAGGCGTAGGTTTTATTTTTATAAAAACGTTTTTTCAAAAGAGTTTTTTACCATATTCATAAAGTTTAGTGTTTATGGCTTTGATGTTGATTAACTTTATTAGTGATTTAAATGTTTTTTAAGATTTATGGTGTTTTAGGTTAGGTAGAATATGGAAAACGTTGAATTAAATAATCTGTTTTTGGCTTCTAATTTTACTATTAAGCCTGTAAATAACGTAATGAACTATTGGTTAGATAGTTATCAAGTGAAAAGCTCAATACACTTTTCTGAAGCTTACAGCTTTATTTCAAAGTTATACGATAAAAAAAGTGAGTTTTATGACACCTCCAATTTTTCCTCTGTCATTTTTTTTAGATATGAAAATTGTTATGCAGGTAGTCAATCGATTGACCTAAGCTTGTCGGTAGTAGAGTCGTTTTCAAATGAACTCTTTGATGCACTTGAGTATGCATCACTGAATGGCTCTGTCCCAATACTGCTGATTGAAGCACCATCTTCGGATGCCTTAAACATCAATACCTCTGATCTAAGAAATGAGTTAAAAACTAAGCTAAAGCAGCTAGATAATGTACATTTTGAACCTCAGGAAACTCTTTTTTCTCTATATCCGTCATGTCAGTATTTTAATGAATATGAATATGCAACTACCTTGATGCCTTATTCGAGAGAGTGCTATACCGCATTGGGTACAATCGCTTCACGGCTCATTGTTTCAAGGAAGATTAAACCCAAGAAGGTCTTGGTGCTGGATTGTGACAATACGCTGTGGGGAGGAGTTGTTGGAGAAGATGGAGTCGAGAATCTTGTTTTAAATCATGACTACATTGGGTTGCAAGACTTTGTTGTGAAGTTGCATGACAAAGGTATTTTGTTGTGCTTATGCAGCAAAAATACTGAACAGGATGTCTGGGCTGCATTCGATTACCATCAAGGGAAAATGCCATTGCAGAAGTCTCATATTGTCTCTCATGGGATCAATTGGGATCTAAAATCTAGCAATATAATTCGCCTAGCAAATGAGCTTAACCTTGGACTAGATAGTTTTATTTTTATCGATGATAACCCAACTGAGATATGTGAGGTTCAGAGCGCATGTCCTGAGGTTACTTGTTTACAACTCCCTGATAATTCCAACGACATTATGTTGTTTTTACAACACCAGTGGGCTTTGGATGTTCCTGCAGTGAGCAAAGCTGATGCAAGCCGAACTCGGTTTTATCAAAAAGATAAGTTACGTAAAGCCGAGCAATCCAAGTTTACTAGCCATGAAGAGTTTTTAGCGCATTTAAACTTAGAACTCAATATATACGAAATCAGCGATGAATCTATTGCACGTGCATGTCAGTTAAGTGTGCGTACTAATCAATTTAACTTCAGTGGTATTCAGTTTGATAGGGCGCAGGCGAGTCAACGCATTGGAAGCAGTACTTCTAAGTGCATGCTTGTCTCGGTTAAAGATAGGTTTGGTGAGTATGGAGAGGTTGGCTGCATATTTTATCGAATCGAGTGTGATTCTATTGTGGTTGAAAACTTTTTATTGAGTTGCAGGGCTCTGGGAAAAAATGTCGAGAAGAAAATGTGGGACTGGCTGTGTAATAGAGCAGAGGAAAAAGGACTCGGCAAGATTGATGTTTTGTTTAAGCCTACCGCGAGAAATAAACCTGCAGAGAATTTTTTGAAGTCGATTGAATTTAATCGTTTTAATGAGGGGGATGTGCTGAGACATAGCCTGTTTTAGTCACTGTTTTTCTTAGATTTTAATAATTTTAATACGATATAAAGTTGATAAAGGGATAAAAATGAAACAACCAGTTATGGACCCATCAAATCTAGCTGATCTGATGGAGGGGATTTCTAAAGGTTCTTCGGAGCAGACAAATGAAAACTGTGCAGATGTTATAGAAAATCTGGATCCGATCCCAAAAAAAATAAACGAAATCTGGTGTGACATTCTTGGGTGCGCTTCGTTTGGGCAAGATGAAGATTTATTTGATGCAGGCGGAGACTCTGTATCGGCAGTGCAGGTATTTTCCGAGATCAATAAAGAGTTTGGGATTCAAATTGATATTGAAGAGTTATTCAGTAGTGAATGCCTTTCAATTAACTGGTTTTCTGATCTTGTTAAACAGTATTTAGCAGATTTAAGCGAGTGCAATATGGTGCAAGGCACCGATGAAAAAAGCTCTACATTAGAATCCTAGTGTTTATTTTGTTCAATCACAGCAACGGTAATAATGGCATTTAAATGTTTGTGACCACTACTAACGGAAAGGTTAAATAAGAAAATGAGTAAGTCAGTAATATTGTTTACCAGAGGAACAATGGGAGACATTTATCCATTTCTACATATAGGTAGAAAGCTTAAAACGCTTGGTTGCGACATTATTTTTATGTCTAATTTCCGTTATCGTGATAATGCTGAGCAAGAAGGTTTCGAGTTTGTTGCATTGGATGATGAGGCTTGGTTTGACTACTTGAACAACGTGCCTGAATCGAAACGTAAATTACCTGCGTTGTTAAAGTTGTATAAGGACATCATACCGGCAACAACTGAAAAAGAACTTGCTCTTATCGAAAGCAAAATCGAGTCACCAGAGAACACCATTATATTGGCACATAGCAATGATTATATGACCTCAATGATGGCAAAAGAGAAATACAATATCCCGTTGCATTTGTGCGTGCTCGCTCCTTCATTTGTGCATAGCATTCAGTTTTTCGAGTCTGTATGTAAAAACGCCTCTTTGCAGGTTAATCAAGTTCGAGAAAATGTTGGTTTATTACCTGTTCAAGACTGGGAGCAATGGGTAAGAGGTTTTAATGATGTTTTTGCTTTCTGGCCACAGTGGTTTTCTTGTGGAAAGAGTAATGAAGTACAAGAAATGGAAAATGTGGGTTTTCCCTCTGTTGGTCATGTCGATCAGAATGCATTACAACCTGAGGTGACAAAATTTATAGATAGTGAGAAAAAAGTAGTGGCGATAAGCCATGGCACTAGTCGACCATTTAGAGATAACTACTTTTGTGATGCTATTGAAGCTTGTCGAAATACTGGTCGAAAGTTATTGGTCATAACGCCTTTTAGAGAATACGTCCCAGATAATATTTCAGAAGATAAAGATGTTTTGGTTGTGGATTACTGTCCATTTCACGAGCTTATACCTCAAATTGATTTGCTTATACATCATGGTGGTATTGGCACTGTTCGTGAGTCAATAGCCAGTGGTACTCCTCAGCTAATAATTGGTAAGGGATACGACAGACCACATAATGGTCGCATTGTGAAAGGATTAACAGTAGGTGATTGGATTGCACCCAACGCCCTATCAAGTGAGACCATAAAAGCATCAATTGAGCTTATTTTAAACTCTGAAGACATTGCATCATCATGTGAACTTCACAAGGAGTATATGGTTGAACATCAAGTGGAAAATAAATTCTATTCAAAAATATTAGAGTGATAAGTCAATTCTATTCACTGGGGTTTCAAAAGTTTAATTAGCTAATGTCAATGGAATATACGCTCAATGTCATATTCCAAAGGTGTTTAACAGAGAAGCATAGGCTAGTTCAAAGCTATGGCAATGTACTTCGTTTGGTATTTTGCGGTGTATGTCAGGAATAGGCTGATTATTCTTAGCCTATTTAGGTAAAAGGTTGGTAGTGAAATGAGTAATAAAGTTAACAGGCCGGTAAGTGGGGCGTCAATGGGCAGTGACATTGATGTACTCAAAGCAAACCGCACTAAGCTGACAGTCGACTTATCTGCAATAAGACGAAACGTAGACTTTGCGCGAGAACTACATCCGCATTCAAAAGTGATGCCTGTGATTAAATGTAATGCCTATGGAGTTGGTGCTGAGCAAATTGCCCATGATCTTCAGAAGCATGGCGTAGATGCATTTGGTGTAGAGAATATTTACGAAGCGCTTTGTCTTAGAAAGAGTGGCGTGACTTTACCAATTGTTGTCTTGGATGGTTGTGTTCCTGAGAACATAGACGCTGCATTGGACGAAGACTTGATAGCAGGCATTGCATCAATTGAGTTATTGAAGGAATACGATAAAGCTGCATCTAAGAAAAAAAAGAAAGTGAAGGTGTGGTTATATTATAACTGTGGTTTAAATAGATCCGGGTATAGTGATTTAGATGAGTTTTCTAACTTTGTTCAACTATCAAGTGAAATGGATAATGTAATAGTTGAGTGTATATATTCTCAGCTTTCTGATTCACATAATGATTTTGATTTTACGTTAACTCAAGTTGAAAATTATAAAAGTGCTATATCAGTTGCAAAAAAAGTTTATGGTGAGCAACTTGAAACAAGTTTATATGCAAGTCATGGGATTATATCTAAAGTTGGAAATGTCGATTCAAATTGGATACGTCCAGGCTTAATGCTATTTGGTGAAAATTGCTTTTCTGCAAATATGAGTGATGAGATAAGAGCTTCAGCGTTAAATCTAATACCTGCACTAAATCTAGAATCTAGATTAGTTCATAAAGTAAAAATTAAAGAAGATACCACTTTTTCTTATACACAGCACAATAAAGTCCGTAAAGGTGAAACTTTGGGAACAGTATCAATTGGTTATGGCAGTGGTTTGTTTCCAAATGGGGGAGATGATTACTTTATGTATGATCAAACCCAATTACCACTAAAAAATAGTGCGATTGGGATGGACTTTTCGCAAGTACAAATACCTTCGGGCTGCGATATACCACTCTATTCTTGGGTGACTATTTTTGGTGGAAAAAATGAACATCGTAAGTCCCTTAGAGATTTTTCAATAAGTATGAAAATATCGCCATATGCATTACTTACTTCACTAAAAGTAGCGCGTGAGTACAAAAATGGTCTTCTAAACGAATGAATAGTAGATATTGGATGCTCGTTATTGTATAGGCGCCAGTATGTACAGCTTTAAAGTAAAAATGGAATGTAAGCTCAATGAATAAATTACCAAATAACAATGATTTTACTAAAAAAGAAATAGAAAGTTTTGTTTCTAAAAAATTGGCTGAAATTCTTAACTCTGAAAATTTTAGTAGTTTAGATAGTATTTTTGATCTCGGTTTAAATTCTATTCAAGTAACATTTTTGGTTATTAATATAAATGATAACTTTCAAGTTGATATCGACGTTGAAGATATTATAGAAAACCAAAGTGTATCTTCCCTTTCAAATAAAATTGATAGCGTGATTAAAGTTAATCGCCTTCGTGGTAACTTTGATGAGCAAAAAGATAATGGGGAAGAAAAGGATAAGTTTTATCTTTGATGTTAACTTAACTAAATATATTTATTTTTATTAATTTTTTTGGTTAATGGTTTTATATTTATAATTGATAATATGCTTTAAAGGTTTATGTATAAATAAACAACGCTTTAAAGATACAGGGAGATTAAGTTGTATGATAATGCCAAATATCCCCACTTTTAGTTTGGAAGAATTAAAAGATGGTTCTAGACAGAAAGAGCTTGCAGAGTGCGTTACGCAAATTGGGCTGTTTTATGTTTCTGATTACGGTTGTAGGGATTCTTTGCACCGCAATGTCACTGATATGGCAATTGATTTCTTTGAAAAATCTCGCCAAGAAGAGCAAGCGGCAGTGAGTTTAGAACAAGGAAGTAATCGACGTGGATTTTCCGGCTTAGGAACGGAAAGTACAGCCAGTTCTACGGGTGTAGGTCATTATTCTGATTATGCATTTTGCTACTCGATGGGGACATCAAACAACTTATTTCCATCTGACGAATTTGAAACTGTGTGGAGTGGATATTTTGACAAATTATACAGCGCATCACGTGATATCGCGAAATCTGTATTGATTTCTGTTGAGGAGTCATTGAATGGTATAGACGACATAGACGAGTTCTTAACATGTGAGCCTTTACTAAGAGTCCGGTACTTTCCGGAAGTACCAAAGCAACGTTCAGCGGAAAACATGCCTTCGAGAATGGCTCCTCATTACGATTTATCAGTTATTACCTTGATACAGCAGTTTTCATGTCCAAATGGGTTTGTCAGCTTACAGGCAAAAATTGGTGATAAGACAATTGCTTTGCCAGAAAAGCCAGGCACGGTTGTGATTTTGTGCGGGGCTGTTGCCAGCTTGGTAACTCGTGGTCGAATTCACGCGCCAATTCACCACGTAGCGGCACCGCCGACAGATCGCATTGAGGGAAGTGATAGGTCTTCAGCGGTGATGTTTTTACGTCCGAATGCAAACTTTAGATTCTCGGTCCCTGATGCAAAAAAGTGTGGTTTGGATGTCAGTATTGAGAGCGAAACAGCGACTTTTGCTGATTGGATGGGTGGCAATTATGTAGAAATGCTATCCGTTGAAGAGACAGTTTAATGCGTCATAACACGGATATGAGCTTACTACATCTATTAACTTATTAAAGGGCTTGTTTATTATGTCAACTCAGTCAATTCCAGTTTTTTCCTTACAGGATCTGAAAAAAGGGCTACAGAAAAAAGCGCTGTTAGAATGCGTTTCCAAAAAAGGGCTATTTTACCTGTCAGATTATGGGTTTGATGACACACGCCATCGAACTGCAACGAATGTGGGCTTGGACTTTTTTCAAAATGGTTCTGCACAAGAAAAGGCGCTCTGCTCCAATCTCGATAAATCACAAAGACGAGGATTTTCTGAATTAGAAGCTGAGAGCACAGCGACGATCACTAATAACGGAAATTACTCTGATTATTCTATGTGCTATTCGATGGGTTTATCAGACAATGTATTCCCAAATGATAATTTTAAGTCTATTTGGTCTGACTATTACAACGATATTTATGATATTGCTAGAGACACTGTAGGGGCGGTGATGTCTGCTGCTGGCGTTTTTACAGATAATGAAGAAAAGTTTGAAGAGTTCATGGATTGTAACCCTTTATTACGTTTGCGCTACTTTCCTGATGTGCCAGAAGATCGCATCGCTGAAAAGGTGCCGATGAGAATGGCTCCTCACTATGATCTTTCTATTGTGACATTAATCCAGCAATTCGGGTGTCCAAATGGATTTGTCAGTCTGCATGTTGAGGTAGATGGCGAACTGATTAAAGTACCAGCAGTCCCTAATACAATATTAATCTTATGTGGTGCAGTGGCGAAAATAGTCAGTAAAGGCAAGATCCTTGCACCGATACACCATGTTGCTTCTCCTCCCACAGATCTTGCTGTAGGAAGTGAGAGAACATCTATGGTGTTCTTTTTGCGACCTAACTCAAACTTTTCTTTTTCTGTTCCTGAAGCGCGCAAGCTTGGTCTTGATGTATGCATTAAATCTGAACAGGCGACATTTGGTCAGTGGGTTGGGGAAAATTATTTAGAGCTTAGCAGTCATAACGAGCCTGATAAACCTAAGGCTAAAGATATGCAGCGACAGCTAGAGTCAGTTTAATCGTAAGTACCCCTTTGAAATTGCCAGCGGCTGTATTGGAGCATTTTAGCAAATGAAAAAAAGAACTGAACAGGATGCTTTAGATTCTAATAAACCCACTGATGTATTGGGATATTTAATCAGTAATAAGGTTGGTGTGAATGTTGACTCTGAAGGTCGGTTATCTGTTGTGTGCGATAGTAACCAACGTCGAGAAATTGAAGAGTTTAT
The DNA here is from genome assembly GCF_030125375.1 of Pseudoalteromonas umbrosa. GTDB lineage: Bacteria > Pseudomonadota > Gammaproteobacteria > Enterobacterales > Alteromonadaceae > Pseudoalteromonas > Pseudoalteromonas umbrosa. The sequence continues at coordinate 838,684 of NZ_JASJUU010000003.1, forward strand.
AATGGCCCATAAAAGCGAAATTATGCGCCTTTACGGACAACAAAAAAAGCCATTAATTGTCTCAATTAATGACAGTGAATCCAGCGCACCGCCTGTCTTTTGTGTTCATGCAATAGCAGGCACTGTGTATAAGTACATGAAGGTTGCAAGCCGTTTAGCCCCTCAATGTAAAGTTTATGGTATTCAATCTTGTTTGTTTGTTGATTCGAATTGGACCAATCATTCAGTAATTGATATGGCCGAACTTTACGTCCAAGAAATACGGAAAATTCAACCTACGGGACCATACCGGCTTTTAGGTTGGAGCTTCGGTGGCATAGTCGCGATAGAGATGGAGCGTATTTTAAATAGTCTGGGTGAGAAAGTTAGCTTTTTGGGTCTCATTGATAGTTATATTCAGCCTCGCTATGAGCCACTTACTGAAGATCAGCTAAAAGATAGTATTCATGATCATATTGTTAGTAATTTCCCAGGCTTAGATGCTGATGTGTTAGCACAGAATATTGCTAAGCAAGATAGAACTTCGATACGAGATATTGTTAGCTCGTTTATAGACAACGAAGATTTGGGAAAGAACGTTACCGACTGGATTGAAAACCCGCCTGCGTACATGTTTAGTCGCGCGTTTTCGACCGCATTTTGTCAAGCATATGTTGATTCAATTTTGGCACTTGAGAATCACGAGTTAAAGGCGATCCATATGCGTCCAACTTGTTGGTGGGACAAGAATAAGTGTTCGCAAAGTATTGAAGAAGTAGAGCGAATTTTGGGAGTGTTACCCAAAGATAATATCGTTCTAGATGTGAATCATAGCCAAGTATTGTCAAGTGAAAAACTCATTGTCTCTGTTGCTGAGGCTATTAGCTCATTGAGTGATAGAAGCCTTGCACATGGTGATTGATGAGTAAGTAAGGTATTTAAATATTTTTTAAAACATTCATGTGAATTATATTTTAGAGCTTGGTTTTTATTACAGCTCTGAAGCGTATTATCAATACTAGGGAATTGGAGATATTGTGGTTTCGGAAAGCTTTACATCACAGCTGTCGGAGTTTATTAAAAACCTGAATAAGCAAAAAGGTTTTAAAACTTCAATTAGTATAGCTACAGCAACTGAAAATTATAATTTTTACGCTGACCGCGATAGCGTATCTTTTTCAAAAAATGGTGCAGACATTTTATATCCTTTATCTTGTGCAGGTAAGCTCTTTGTTTCTATTTTGGTAATGCAGCTTATCGATGAAGGTAAAGTTTCGCTTAATGATCGTCTAATAGATATTTTTGATGACCTAGAGTTGAGCAATAAAGATTATAGAGACCAAATTAGGGTCGTTAATCTTTTAAATTATTCAACTGGGATTGAGCCTGCACATAATGAAAGCTGTTTTTTTGATAATCCTTCTGCATATATAAAAAACCTTAAGAATCATCAACACCTGTTTGCGCCTGGGGTGATGTTCTCTTATGGAGAGCCCGGATTTGTTTTAGCCGTTCGATTAGTTGAACTGTTGCGAGGTCAAAGTTGGGTTGAGTGTTTATCTCAGTATATTTTGTCGCCTTTGTGTATTTCAATTTTTGTACCGCGCGATAGAGGTAAAAAAAATAATGATGTTGGCACTTGCCTAGTCGAAGATGCATTAGAGGTTAATGAATGTCAGGAGGGCCTCAGTTTTACCACCGGTCAAGATCTATTCATGAGAGCTTCAGAACTCAATCGCTTAGGATATGCACTGATCGAGTGTAGAAATGGTTCCAATGGGAATGTAATCCTATCTCCAGAGTCGGCATCTCTAATTTTAGGCGATAGTAACAAGTGGTGTACTGTTGAAGGACAGCGACCTGGTTTTGGTATTAATCGCCATTATAAAAATGTATGTATATGTGAAGGTATGACAGATGTTTCTTCTTTAACACTTGCTGTCTTACCTGAATATGGCATTTCTTTTGTTATATTATTTGATGGTACAGACACGGTATATAACTCAGCGATATCAAGGTTTATTTCTAAGACTCTCTTAAATGAAAATTTATTTCATGTGCAGAACTATGTCACACCGACATGTAGTACAAAAGACAGTGATAAATTTCTAGGTAAATATAATGGTCATGGGGAGGAAGTTGATATTTTCTCAGAGAACTCCCGTCTACACATGTACTTTAAAGATAGAAAATATAATCTCCATTATACGCGGCAGTTTAATTTGTATTTGGCTATGCCAGAAGAGATAGCAGGTGCTTCTGAAGCTATGTATGTGACATTTGTTAGTACTAATAGTAAAAGCAACGAGCGATTTATGTTAGTTAATCAGTCTTTGTCATATTTAAAGGCTAGTTGAGATATTAAAGGTGTGGGTTTCGGTTTTTGATTATTAAATAATTTTAAAAATATAAAAAAGATAAGGAAGTATTATGAATAATAAATTAGACCAAGATTTTAAAGAGCTAAATGATTACCGGGGGTTAGGTGATAACCCTGTTTATGTTCCTCCTGTATTAAAAGATAGACCACGAGAATGGCCATTAAGTAAATGGGCTGAAGCACCTGAAAGCTTAGGTTATTGTGACTTTCCTGTTGTTCAATGGCGAGGTGTCAGGCTGCTTAAAGATCCTGATACACAGTCGGCATATCATAATCTTCTTCATGAAATGAAGCCAAAAACGATCATTGAATTGGGCGTATTTAGTGGCGGTTCACTAATGTGGTTTCGTGATCTCACAAAGCTGATGGGGCTAGATTGTCAAGTGATAGGCGCAGATAAAGATTTGAGCAGATGCCAGATACCTGACTCTGAGATGGAGAATATTACGCTTCATGAAGTGGACTGTACAAAACTTGAAACATTGCAACCCTTATTAGAGAAGGTCGAGCACCCTGTATTGTTTATTGACGATGCGCACAGAAATACTTTTAACGTAATGAAGTGGGCTGTTGAGGGGTTATTGGTAAAGGGTGACTATTTCATTATTGAAGATATGATCCAAAGTTGGCACCGTTATAGCCCTGATTTACTGGAAGAATACCTTGCTGCTTTCGATGATACGTTGGCAATGGATATGATCTTTTCTAATACCTGCCAGCAATTAGAAAAAGGCGTATTTCGAAGATTATAATTTTCATGAATGAGAACTTTTTAAATAATTATATTGTATTTATATTCTCATAGTCTTAAGCCATTATCATGAAGTTTTAAGTTGTTATCTTTTAACTTTGGTAATGGCTTGGGTTTTTAATTGTAATTATTGTAATTGTTTTTTAATTCCTCTGGATGTGTGGGTTATTTTTAAGGGTGTCATAATGGACTTTAAGATTGAAAAGAAAAGCAATATAAAATCTTATTTATATAAATCTATTATTTTTATTTTAATCGCTTGTGTGGCGTTTTATTTAACATCTAACCTAGCCAGTGGAAATAGTTATAGTGTTAGTGCTGAGCGGCTGTCTTTCTCTACAGTAAGCGAAGGTGTATTTAAGGATGTGATACCTATTAATGGTATTGTCGAACCACAGAAGGTTGTATATATCGATGCGGTGCAGGGCGGTACTGTAAGCGAGATATTTGTAAATGAAGGCGAGCTTGTCACTGTCGGTCAGCCGCTACTTAAATTCCAAAATACCGCTTTTGAACTTGATATTTTTTCTCAAGAAGCTCGCATCAGTGAGCAACTAGATATTAATGCAAATACGCGTTTATCGTTAGATAGAAATGAACTCGAATTAAAAACGAAGATTAATGATGTTGACTATCAGGTTAAGCGTCTAACCCGTCAGTTAAAGTTAAAAAAAGAACTGCGTGAAAATAAACACATTGCTGAAGAAGAGCTGGAATCGATTATAGATGAATATGAGCATAGCGTGCGTTATAGAGAGATTCTCGGTAAATCTCAAGAACAAGAAATGAGTATTAGAGAAACAAAAATTCGCCAATTGAAAGAAAGCGAAGTTCGACTGAATGAGCATTTAAAAATAATTCGCGAGAGTCTAGGAGATTTGACCGTGAAAGCGCCATTTACGGGGTTGCTCTCTTCACTTGACTTGGATGTGGGTGAGTCTAAAGCAAAGGGAGATAGGTTGGGGCAGGTAGATCTAGTGGATGGATTCAGAATAGCTGCGCGCGTTGATTCTTTTTACATTGCTAGAGTCGAAAAAGGAATGTCAGCATTTTATGCCGATTTAGATACTGGTACAGAGTACGAATTAAAAGTGAGTAAGGTATATCCAGAAGTACGAAATGGCGTATTTTTGGTCGATTTAGACTTTGTAGACTCAGCACCAAGTGATATTCGTCGAGGACAAAACTTGGTGCTGTCCTTAAATCTGGGGGCATCAAAAAAGGGACATCTCATTGATAACGGGGCATTTTATTTAGACACCGGCGGTGAATGGGTATTTGTTTTAGATGACAGTGGGACCAAAGCGGTAAAGCGTAAAGTTAGCCTGGGAAGAAGAAACCTAAATCATGTGGAAGTGTTAGAGGGGCTGGGAATTGGCGAAAGGATCATAACATCAACCTATTCTAATTTTTTAGAAAAGGACTTAATCCAAGTTAAGTAAAAGACGGCGAATATAACTTTAAAAAGAAATTTCGCTATAAAACAGGAATTTAATCTTCAGTAGGTGCGCAAAATATGTTGAAACTTGATGCAATAAGTAAGTCTTATCAAACGGCTGATATTATGACTTTGGCCTTAGACAAAATGGATATGGAAATCAAAGAGGGTGAGTTTGTATCTATAATGGGACCTTCAGGGAGTGGTAAGTCAACGCTTCTGAATATTCTTGGATTACTGGATAACCCGACATCAGGGCAATATTTTTTCTTTGGAGAGGATGTCTCTGGTTACGGGGAAAAGAAGCTTTCTCAAATCAGGAAGAAATATATAGGGTTTGTATTTCAGGAATTTAATTTAATTGACGAGTTGACCGTCAGTGAAAACGTAGAGCTGTCTCTTTTATATCAGGGGTTATCCTCAAAAGAACGCAAAGATGCTGTTGAAAGCATCTTATGCAAAATGGATATTGCGCATCGGGCTAAGCACTACCCAGGTCAGTTATCGGGAGGACAGCAACAACGTGTTGCAATTGCAAGAGCTTTAGTCGGTAAGCCAAAGCTGATATTAGCAGACGAACCAACAGGTAATCTAGATAGCCAAATTGGTGAAGAGGTAATGAACATGTTACTTGAATTGAACCGAGAAGGCACAACACTTGTTATGGTGACGCATTCAGAAGAGCATGCCAGAGCGGCAAATAGAGTACTTTCACTTTTGGACGGAAAACTGCGAGAAGGCAGTATGTCTGAAGCAAACAACAAAGCAAATCATGTAGCGTGGTAGAGAGATGTTTGCACAATATATACTATTTTCCATAAGGTGCTTATTGAAAAGCCCTGCGTACTCTCTCATCAATATTCTTGTTCTATCTGTTGGCTTGACAAGTGCGATATTAGTTTCTTTGTATGTTCAAGATGAATTGAGCTTTGATAAGCATTGGAGTGATGGGGAGAGAATATACCGGCTAGGCACCATAAGACATATGCCTGATGGTTCGGGAGCTGCTGAGTTTAAAGATACCTATGTTAGTGTTGCACCAAAGCTATCAACAGTTGTTCCTCAAGCAGAATATGTTTCACGCTATGTGTTGATGCGGTTTTTAGTTACTTATCAAAACCGAAGATTTTATGAGGAAATTAGATTTTCGGATCATACGTTTTTTAATGTGTTTGATATGCGTTTCCTTGAAGGCAGCAGGGAAAAAGCGTTTGAAAAAAGCTATTCTGTTGTTTTGACAGAATCGACAGCCAGAAAATACTTTGGTGATGAGAGCGCACTTGGCAAAACGATACAATTTGATGTGAAACATCAATTTACTGTTGGTGGCGTGATTGAAGATCCAACAGAAAATACGCACCTTGAGTTGGGGCTCATTGCAAACATTGAGTCTAGAAAGCGTATGTATGGAAAGTATGTTAATGATAATTGGAAAGTCCCATTTGCATCTACTTATGTGAAACTTCAACAAGACGAAAATATTCAATCTATTGAAAGCTCGTTACGTTCGTTTGCAAAACAACATGTTCCACCGCACTTAGATCTAGAGTTTACACTGCTACCTGTTTCCGATATTCATGTGAATGAATCAGCTGTCGGTGGACAAGGTAATTTGGCAATATTAAGTATAACTGTACTGCTAATCTTACTTATGGTTTGTATTAACACAGTAAATTTAAGTACCGCCAAGGGAGTTGAAAGAAATAAAGAGTTGGGTGTTAGAAAAGCATTAGGCGCTTCTCGTATGCAAATTGCTTTTTTAATTCTTTCTGAGAGTATTCTGTTGAGCTTGGCAGCATTATTAGTGGCGTTGTTTAGTGTTGAAATGCTGATCGCTGTATTTAATGCGATAACCGATAAAAGCTTATCTTTTAATTACCTTACCGATATTGGTTTGCTTTTACAGTTGATACTAATTTCACTGTTTACTGGTGTATGTGCCGGTGCATATCCTGCCTTTATCCTGTCTTCATTTAAACCTGTTGATGTATTTCGTAGCAGTTCAAAGTTTGGAACTGGTTCAGTAAACGTAAGAAAGCTGCTTCTGATTATTCAATTTGCTGTTGCTATAGGGCTGTCAGTATTTTCTATTGTTATTTTCAAGCAGTTACAGTTCATGAAAAATATGGATCTAGGGTTTGATAAAGAAAATATTGTTGTCGTACACAACTTGGATTGGACGGACATCCGTGGCAAAAATAATTCTTTAATTACAGAGCTAGAGAGCAACCCTGATATTTTGTATGTTGCAGAGTCTACAGAAGTGCCAGGTAAAGATATTCGTAGCACAATTAAAGGCTTTTTCCCGCTGGGAAGCTCTAAAGAAAATGCATTAAGTATTAACCACCTAATGATAGGTTATGATTTTTTTGATGCTTATAATGTGAACTTACGAGCAGGTAGATACTTTTCCGAAGAGTTTGGCAGTGACGAGCTGGTATTTGAGGAAAGTGATATGGAAGACGCTTCAGAGTCCACTTTCAATATTATTTTAAATGAAAGCGCAGTCAAAAAACTTGGTTTGCATTCAGCAGAACAGTCAATTGGAAAGATAATCCGTACAGATGACCCTGATTGGCCATTCTCGTTGAAGGTAGCTGGGGTTGTGAGTGACTTTCATATGCTAGCTGGGCACGGCAAGATTGAACCATATATATTCCTTTTGAAACCTGATAGAGCTCGTTTTATTTCAGTGAGAACAAAGACGGGCAGTACAATGAGCGCGCTGAAACATATTGATAATGTATGGTCTAAAATAAATCCGGAATACCCAATCGTTCGCAGCTTTTTAGATTCAGACTTAGAGAAATCATATGGACGATGGGAAAAGAATGGTCAATTAATGGGAGTATTGGTGTTTATTACCATTACTATTTCAGTAATTGGTTCGTATACCTTGTCAGCGTTTTCCATTCGCTTACGGAATAAAGAGATCTGCATGCGAAAATTAGCAGGTGCACAAGCGCTAGATATTACAAAATTATTTTGTATGGACTTTAGCAAGCCAATGTTAATTGCCAATGCGATCGCGATGCCATTTGCATATTACTTCTCCTATAACTGGTTGAGCGAGTTTTCATACCGTATTGAACTTAGCCCAGTCATGTTCTTAATTGTGTTTATTGCTTCGATTACTCTTTGCTTCGCGTCAATTAGTTTTAATACGGTAAGAGTTGCAAATACGAATTTGGCAAAGACACTAAAGAACTTGTAGCTATCTTTAATACTCTCTAAATAGGTTGGTTTCATTGTAAGTCAACCTAATTAATCGATTTTACTTTTTACATGGCTTATATGCTGTGTGGGTTTTTTTGTGCTTTTTTTATGCTTTTTAATGTTTTTGATGGGAAAAATTAAGCTTTTAGTTTTAAAAAGTGGCGTTTTTTCGTGTTGTGATTATGGGTGTGAACTATGAAAGGTAGTGAAATATTAATAACAATGCCGGTTGGGGTTCGTTTATATACGGCGATAGTTTCCTTGATAATGTCAGCTATTTGTTTTGCGTTTTTTAACTTTGAATATACAAGCAAGCAAAGAGTATATGGTGTGTTAGTAACAGAGCAAGATGTTATAAAAGTCTATCCACCAAATATATCGATAGTTAAGGATATTTTTGTTGAAGAGGACTCTTCAGTTAAATCTGGTCAGTTACTATATACGTTAATTAACCACAGTAGTGAAAATGAGTTTAGGGTATATGCGCCAGAGGATGGTGTTATTGTAAATATTGCTTTCTCTAAAGGGCAGATAGCCCGTGGTGATGTTGCTCTTTTCAGTCTCTTACCAGTCAAAAATCAATTGCAGGCTGAAGTGTATGTGCCTACTGATTCAATTGGTTTTATAAACGAACAGCGAGATGTGATGTTTCGTTATAACGCTTTTCCTTATCAGAAGTTTGGCCAACATAGTGGCCGGATATCAAATATATCTAAGATGGCGATTGAACCAAAAGAGGTACCCGATTCGCTCGCCAATAAAGTAGCTAATTCGAATTATAAGATGATAGTTGAGCTGCCTGCCCAGACGGTAAAAGCATATGGAAAAAATGTGCCTTTAAAGGCTGGGATGATGATCGAAGCGGATATTTTATTGGATACCAGAAAACTATATGAGTGGGTATTTGAACCTCTTTACAGTATTAATGGAGTTTAACGAATGTTAAATGTTGCTGAGAAGCTGAATTTTGGATTTTTCAACAAGTTGGATTTAGTGATCCAAACTGACAGTGCTAGTAGCGGTATTGCTTGTTTATCGATGATTCTTCAATTTTACAAAAAAGATGGTAACTACAATAAGCTAAAGCGAGATTGTGATGTTAACAGTCAGGGGATGTGTGTTGATCAAGTAAATCGAGTCGCAAATACGTTGGGATTTAATTCAAGGGTCGTCAATGTATCATCCTCTGATTTCCATAAAGTATCTACTCCTTGTATTTTACATCGTTCTGGAAGCCAGTTTGTTGTTCTAAAAGATATCAATAAAAGACATGCAACGATTTATGATCCTCAAGGAGAAATTAAGAAAATATCGACAGAAGATTTCTTAGATGAGTTTGAAAGTGCTGTAATTGAATTAACGCCGAATGTAAGCTTTGATGACGCAAACCCCGTTCGTGAAAATAGAAAATTTTCCTGGAGCAAGATGCTTGGCACGACCACTGGACTTAGATCATCTTTATTTACAGTGCTTGTGTTGGCGTTTATGTTGGAAATTTCCGCACTCATGCTACCGATAATCACCCAGATAACTTATGACCATGTGATTGTTACCCACGATTTAAACTTATTAACAACGCTTGGGATAGCAATGATTTTGCTGCAGATAATTCGAGTGATTATCAACACATTGAGGGCGTGGGCTGTAATGGTGATGAGCGCGTCATTGAATATACAGTGGTTCGCCAACGTGTTTTCGCATATGGTGCATTTACCCCCAGCTTGGTTTAGCAAGCATCACCTCGGGGATATTGTTTCTAGATTTGAATCAATTCACCCAATTCAAGGGATGGCGACAACAAGGTCAATCGAGGTTGGTCTTGATGGCGTGATGTCTATTGGGGTATTAGCAATGATGTTTTTTTATAACCCATTGCTTGCTCTCATTGTGGTGGCATCCGTCATTTTATATTTCTTATTGAGAATGCTTTGGTATCGAGCTGAAAAAAAATCTACAGAAGAAAATGTAATTTACTCTGCACAGCAACATTCGGTTTTACTTGAAACATTAAGAAGTGTGAAAACGATTAGCCTATTTAATGGATTAGAGCAGAGAAAGTCTTTATGGCTTAATCGATTAGTCGCGGAAAGAAATGCGAATCTAAAAACGCAGCGTATTAGGATCCTTACTGAAAGTAGTTATTGGATCTTATTCGGTATAGAGACAGTAGCAGTTTTATGGTTAGGTGCACTTTTTGTAATGGATAACACTTGGTCTATTGGCATGATGGTGGCTTTTATTGTTTATAAAGATCAATTTATAGCACGGTCAATCGGGGTCGTAGACAAGGTACTTGAATTTAAAATAATAGGTGTTCAAGTTGAACGGTTATCTGGAATTGTGCTTACTGAGCGAGAAAAAATTTATCCGGCCTTGGTGCAGGTAAGTGAATTGGAGCCGAAATTAGAGGTGAACAATGTGTCATTTAGTTATAACCAGAACAATAAGGCTATTTTACAAGATTGCAGTATTACCGCTAATCCTGGTGAGAGTATCGCCATAATAGGCCCTTCGGGCTGTGGGAAAACAACACTATTAAATTTGATGTTGGGGCTTGCTGAACCTAATGCTGGGGAGGTGAAATTTGGCGGCGTACAACTTAATCAAATTGGCACTATGGAATATAGAGATACGATTGGTGCGGTCATGCAAGATGATGCCTTACTGTCAGGGACTGTGGCCGAAAATATTGCTTTTTTTGATAGTGATGCAGACACAGATAAGATAATTGAATGCGCCAAAATAGCTTCTGTGCATGAAGAAATTGTCAAAATGCCACTTGGTTATCAAACATTGGTAGGTGATATGGGCTCTACTTTATCTGGTGGGCAAAAACAAAGGATATTACTGGCAAGAGCATTATATAAAAACCCTAAAATTTTGTTTTTAGATGAGGCAACTAGTCAGTTAGATGTGTTGAATGAGGAATTTATTAACACCTCAGTTAGAAGCTTAGGGATCACAACGGTTGTGATTGCACACCGCCCAGATACTATCAAAATGGCAGATAAAATATACTTGATCGAAGATGGGAAGGCGAAATTAGTTGAAATTGACATTCTGGAACAACTGAAAAACAAAGCTATTACGACCGAAGGCGTAGCATTGTAAATTTTAATTTTTATGGGCGCTATCGTGCCCGAATTAACCCAAACTGAAGTTTTAACTTTTAAGGTGAAAGTAGTATGAGTGATAATATATTTCTTTCGATTATCATAAACGCATTTAGTTGTCCTGAACTGATTAGCCGAGCGATACACAGTATAAGAAAGCAAGAATTCCCAAGTTATGAGATCATCGTAATCTCCAATGGGTCAAAATATGATTATGCATTAGATAAAAATATTAAATACTTTGCATCTGAGAAAGAAATTAACTTTGCTCAAGTCGTCAATGCGGGGGTTGAGCTAGCTGCTGGGGACTATGTCACTATTTTACATGGTAATTGCATAATCGAAGATGGCTTTATCGCTTCATTATATGATGCTTATCACCATAACGAGAATCGCCCAGATTTTTCGTGGAGTGGGTTTGTTTATCATGAAATGGGACTAAAACAGCCGGAACCAAAAGCACACATATGGTCTGGTTTGTGGGGGGAGGGGGATTACTTTTCACTAAAGTCCCTGTCGATTGGAAAATATTTTGGGCTGACATATCGAAGAGATGCCCTTAAATCTATTGGTAATTTTGACCCAAGATATAACTTGTATCCTGAGGTTGAGGTAGCAATTAGAATGTTATCTAGCGGTTTTAAGCCGGTAGAAGTTAGCAATACTCGTGTTATTTATAATTACGAAGAAAACCCCGAGCAAAGCGCTTTCACTCATGATATTGGGATTGGTATCACTGAGCTAAAAGATATATTGGAAAAGCATGAAAATTATTTTTCAAACAATGTTCACGAGAAAAGTGTTGTTTCACGAAGAATAGATCATCTTCACTTAAAGGAGAAAATAAGTGATGTAGAAAAAAGCAAGCCTCTGTTTTCTATCGTTATACCGACATACAACCGACAGGATATGCTCTATAGAGCCCTCGATAGCGCTATTGCTCAAAGTTACAAAAACTTTGAGGTGATTGTCGTAGATGATGGGTCTAGTAAGCGCTATGACATGAGTGACTATAAGCAATATAGCCATGTTACCTACATAAAAAATGATGTGAATGTTGGGCAAGCTGCGTCTAGAAATGTAGGTGCTCGTAATGCAAACGGCGCTTATATCGTATTTTTAGATGACGATGATGAGCTAGATTCTGATTTCCTTGCTAAAACACTTAATGCTTATAAGCAAAAGAATTTTGAAGTGGATTTCTCCTGGTCTAAAGTCACGTTTGTGCGCGATGAGGGCGATCGTATCATACGACGGGTGCATGAGTGGCCTGACTATTTTATCGGAGATAATCAAATTAATGAGAAGGCTTTGACTATTGGGCTTGGTTTTGGGGTTACTGTTCGAAAAGACGTGTTTAATGACTTAAATGGCTTAGATGGAGAGTTTAAAGTTGTTGAGGATACTGAGTTTTTTGCTCGCTTATTGGCTAAAGGATATCGGCCGATGGAAATATCAGATGCAAACATCAACGTACATGATCATACGAATGTGAGACTCACAAAAAATGACAGCCTTAGGGAAAGAAAAATGTTTGAATGCCAGTTAATATTAGATAAGTATCAACAATTTTTTGAGAAAGACTTTCAATGTCAAAGCTCATTAAGGTGGCAAATAGATAGAATACGGCTAGGAATTGACTAGCTTTCTTGTGTTTTTGGTATGAGGGGCTGTGATAATTACACATAGTTATTGGAGCAACTTTATCTTGTGACACAATGATTTTTTCAAACTACCCTGATGGTCTGATACTGGATTGGTAGTTGGCATATGGTCGATTGGATGAGTCAAGAGCTAGGGTTACATCAGGTAGGCTTCATGCTACCCGCCACGCCACTGCCATCAAAGTTTACTTTTAATTAGATGTAATAAACCCCGCTATGACTAGCGGGGTTTATTGATATTATGGTTCAACGGGATGATAGGACCAAGATTGTGATTATTCTTCATAAAATACCATAGCGCGGACTTCAATTGAGGACCTTAACATACCCACCTTTGGTCCATCTTCATCAAAGAATGAAGTGTGAGGACAAACTCCTGATATGTCACTTAGCACCCGAGACTTGAAGGGCGCTATCTTATTTTGTAACACTTTAGAGCTGCTATCAAAGCACTTAAATACAAGTGCTTCGTTAGGAGTTAATGCACTCCAATAATACCACTTATGATTTTTATTAAATTTGAGCGAGTAGTTTTCTTTATCTTTTAACCAAGGTGGAAAAACCAACTGGGTATCAACAAGGTCTGCATGCGGATCAATTGTTTGATAATCACAAAGTGCGATATGATGATTTCTAACCGCCTTAAATAAAGGTCTCCAAAAATTAATTATCTGAAACCTTCCAAATCTTTTGTCCAATGCTAAATAAGGCTTTGCCCGTTGATAGGCGCTGTTGGGGTTCTGGTCAGCATGTACCCTGGGGTGAGATTTTAAAACCCCTGACTGGCTTTCATGTGAAGTATGTTCACACCTTACAGTTGTATCAAAAAATATTATGTCGTCAAAATTTAGTTGCTTATATAGTAAGCTTTTTATTTCCTGTTGATAGGCAAGAACAGCATGATCGTGTTTGCTGAATAGATCATTCTGATCAACTTTTGATGAAATAGTCGTTAATTCGAAGCCATTTTGTTCTAAAGTGATATTTTTTGAAGCTTTCCTTAAGTCTGTGACAAGAACATCTCGGGTGTCTATCGCAAAGTTGTATATATAGTTAGGCGAGTCACTTATGCCATCAATCACCCATGGTTCATGCTCTGAAGAACCGGATAAAGGTGCGCCGTAATCTAATTTTGCTACTGGATGTCTCATTACACATATTTCCTTTTATATTTTTATTTTGAGATAAGCAAAAGCCGATGATTCAGAGCATCATGATATTTTTAAACGCAGTATCAAAAACTAATTTATGCAAGAGCCCGTTTTCAAAAGTAATAAATACTATTACAAAACGTATGCGTTTAACGGTGTTATCTCTAATTTATATTTTCATTTTTTTAACTTTACCAGTATTTTTCTCTACAATAAATGAACTCATTGATATTCAACGATTCTCAAGCTCTCAGTTAGGCAATAAAGTTGGTTGGGTCTAGCAGTGATTAACATTTATAGTCTGTGACTATCATTATTAAAGCCTAGATTTTTAATGATATTTCATTAATTAATAAAGTATCTATTGATAGTTTCTTATAGTTGCTATTCAATCAGCGTATAGTCAAATCATGCAGAGATTGGCGTTTAGGTTTTGGTAGAGCTTTCCAACCTCTACTTCGATCTTTAGTATAGGAGCTAGTTGGGGCACTAATTCTTAGTCATTGAACCCCCATTTCCTGACATCAAACCCGTACACATCATTTAGCTTAAGCATACTGTCTTTCAGTTCATTGTGGAGAAATTTCATTTCTGTTTCAGTGAGTTTTCTTGCTTTTTTTGGGAGTAGCTTTTGCAATGTTTGAGTTAAAGCATGTTTTAGTGTTTTTGGTATCCATAAAAGTTCTTTATCAGACTCTAGCTTATTGATAATAAAGTCCGCTTTTGAAAGAGGGCGAGTTTGGTTTTTTATTTCGTAGTTATTTGGGAAGTAATCATGTGATAGGTCTAAAAAGTCATATACTTTTTTTAATACACTATCGGGATCAGCCTTTAATTCATCAAAATCTAGAATTAGGATGTCGGAAGTAGAAAAGTACTTCTTGAATTGCTCCAACTGCAAGAAATAATTACAAGTATCAATGAGTTGCTTATCTAAAATATCCGGCTTCCATTTTGACCACCTTTGCATATGACTATAGTGACTTTGGATGCGTTCGAAAGGGTTTCTAATAATATAGATAATTTTTGGCGATATTCCATATTCAAAGATCTTCTTTGGAACGTCCTTCTCTATCGGATATTTTGTATATCCAGTAGAGCCATCTAGAGTGTATTTATGTTTTGCTTCATCAAAATTAAAAAGTTCACTATAACTAGTAACATTTACTCCATGACTTTGCATATCGGAAAAGAATTCAGGTTCTTTTGTAATTGAGGGGCAAATTTCTGGATGACTTGATAAATAGTTAAACAAAGAGCTAGTTCCACATTTCATTGCCCCAATAATCATAGCATGTGCATCTTTTGGTATTAGTTTTGACATATTTCTCCTTAACATTTTGGTGTCATTATTTTTAATTAAACTTAACTTAAAGTGACGCGTATGTTAAACTTTAATTTTTATTGTGTCGGATTTATATTTTCGTAATTTTATTCATTATTGTTTTGGTTAGGTGTGCAGTTATATAAATTCAAGCGCATTATTAATTAACTTGCTAAAAAATTACTTTCTGTTATTAAATTTTGGTGATTAAGCTGATGCTTAAACCTAGTAAATTTATCGGTATAAACCTATTTTTTAGCAGAAAGGGTTCTGAATTATTAACATGGGAGGCGTTTTATGAATTTTGAATCTAAATCGTCTTTGGTAGTCACTTTTAACTAGAAATGCTCACATGTCAGACACATTAAGATGTAAATTTCCCCTAAAGTCTTTGGCTCCATCAAAGCTCCCACCATTAGGCCTTAAGTTAAAAGAGACCCCTATGTTTGTTTCTTTTGGTTTTGATGACAATGAAAGCCCAGGTTACTCACAAATGGCTCAGGGAGGCGGAGGAATGGCTTGGCTTTTAGAGTTTTTTAAAGACAAGGTTAATCCGTCAGGAACAGGTAACCCGATGACATTTGATGGCGAGCCTGTGCGTGTAACTTTTTTCAACGTTGGAGCATATATCACTGAGGAATTTGGTGATAATGCTGAATGGATAAAAAAATCATGGTTTGAAGCTTTTCAACAGGGCCATGAAATAGGAAATCATACCTTTAACCATGCATTAGGTGGAGAAACTCGCAGCGAAGATGAGTGGTTATGGCAAATTGAAAAATGCAATGATATGTTGTGTAGACCATATATAGAGTCGGATACTAAAACTTTTAATGAGTTGACAGGTATTGGTTTAACCCCACAGGATATTAAAGGCTTTAGACCTCCTTGCTTACATTATAATGATAACCTATTCAAAGCCATGTCTAAGGTAGGCATCCTCTATGATACAGGCATACAAGAAGGAAGACAGAAAGATCAAGTCGGAGGTGACCATTATTGGCCATATTCTCTGGACCATGAAAGCCCAGTAAATAAAGTTTTGTCGCAATGGGGGGAGTCAGAGCCATTGGGCTACTACCCGGGCTTGTGGGCACTTCCTGTATATCCATTTATCGTCCCCGATGATAACGAAGTTAAAAAGTATGGCTTAGATTATTCATTGAGAGAGTTAGCCGCATCAAGGTGTGACTACTTTAATGTCGATAATGGAAAGATAACTGGCTTTGATTACAACCTGTTTTATATATTAAAGTTTAACAAGAACGAAATATTGGCAACACTTAAGCATACCTTGAATTTGAGATTAGCTGGTAATCGAACTCCTATGCTGATAGGTATGCATAGTGGAATTTTTCACGACAATAAGACGGATTTAGATATGCCGGCGTCAATTAGGCGAGAAATACTAGAAGAGTTCGTAGAATACTTACAGACGAAGAAAGAAGTGAGAATAGTAAGGTTTGATCAGGTTTTGGAATGGATAAGAAGCCCTTACCCTCTTAGTGTAGATTGAATATTACCGTTTTTTCGCCTTATTAAGATATAGATATTATTATTTATTTGTGCACGTGATGAATCGCTCAGCGTGCACATGGGTTTTCTATTTTTATACATAGATTAATTAAGATAAGGAGAGAGCAGCACTGGCGTCCTTTGCAATATTTGAGTTTTCTTTTAAAATTAACCTTTCTAGCTTCCAGTGAAGCATGCTTTTAGCCATAAAGTCTTTGTTAAAAAATTCACTGTAGCTTTCTAAAATATAATTAATCTCTTTTATCTGATTGCTGATGCTTATTTTTTCTGATCTTGCTCGTGATCTCTTATCAAGGTAGTAATAAACTGAGTTACTTTTATTTTCTGATGGAATACATCCGTAGCTAATAAGCTTTGAGAATAAGTCGATATTTTTATGTTCTTTTATAGTTTCACTTAATCCCCCTGTTTCAATAAAAGCCAATGTAGGCATAAATATTCCCCAGTGCATATTAATTTGAAATAATCGGATGCAGATGGCTTGATCAAAATCTACCGTAGCTTCCCAGTGCTTTTTGTATACTTGCTTCGGTGTCACGCTTTCATCAACATAAGAAATGGGATGCCAGAGTAAGGCCTTATCCTCTTTGTCTTGTTTTAAAATAAAATAAGCGTGTTCTAAGAAGCCTGGTGGTAGTTCGTTATTACTATCCAAAAATAGGAGATATTTTCCAACTGCGAGTGATGCGCTCAAATTTCGTGCTCTAGTTTCAGATGTGGCAGCCCCTGCAGGGTTAAATTGGACGCTGAGCTCAGGTGGAAATTTATGTTCGTTGTTTGACTGCAGCTGAGGTTCAGAATCGGCAATGATAATTTCAAAGCCGGTAAAATTTTGATCCTTTATGCTGTTTAAAAGCCTTTGAGTGCCTTCTGTATTATTTGATTTGGTTATAATGATAGAGAAGTAAGGTCTAGTTATTGTCATTTTAAGATACCAAGTCCGGTTGAGATTTCATTATTTCGAGCTCCATTTCTCTCATATACCAATGTAGATCTGCTTTAGAATGAAAGTTGACAGCATAATAATCACGATACAAATTAAGTAGGCTTTTGCACTCTGCGATTCTATATTTGAAGTTTTTAACCTCTTTTGTTAGCTGTGTCTCATTGTGCTTGTGGATATACACTTCAGCATTTTTAATTTCATGAGGAATATAGTTGTAATACATAAGCCTAATAAACAGCTCTGTGTCCTCAAGAAATTTGTATTTCGTATCGATCCCGCCTACTTTTTCAAAAATATCTTTCCTGATACAGACCCCGAATCCTAGTCCCGATCTCAAGAATCTAACAGGTGCATACTTATCACTTTGACACTCTTCTGGCCACACGATTGGTTCAAATTTTTCCTTCCCATTTTCTATAGAGACATTGATGCCTTGAGACCAAGAAACATCGATATTGAAGTTTTTGTTCGCATGGTATTGGTAAGTTTTTCTTAAAAAACCGTCAGTAAAACAGTCGTCATCATCTAAAAATAGTAAATAACGCCCTTTTGCAACACGCGCTGCAATATTACGAGATTCTGCCTGACCTTTATTTTGGTGATTTTCTATATAATGTAGACCTTCAATGCTATCAAAGTAACTCCGATCGTATTGATGACTGGAAGCATCATTTACAACAATGATTTCGTAACTTTTAAAATCTTGTACTAAAACGCTGTGAATAGCATTTTTTAACATTTTCTCTCTATTATATGTTGGTATTACTATAGAAAAATATGGCGTATCCTCTTTTTTCAAACCAACTCCCTCCCTGCTTGTAAAATTAAATTTAGAAAATCTTTTATATTTTAAAACTCATTTGCTGTCAAATTGTTAATAATTGGTTTTGAAATGAAAATATTTCATTTTATTTTAGGGTAATGCTTCAACTCATCAGAAGTTATCGCGATACCTCTTTGTTTCGAGATTTTAATCAGGTTTGTATCATGAAGCAGTGATTAAAGAAGCTTACTAAATTAAAGTTGAGCGCTTATTACAAACTCTTAGGTGATTTATGACTATTACCACTTGAACATTCGTAGTTGTCACTTTTTCTCTAGCTTTGTGTTTTATATCTCATTCGCTGAGAGTGTCGGAAATAGTAGAAGCATCTAGCGAAAACCTGTCTTGATCTTTGGTCTAAGTACAAAGTGTCCACAATCGTGTCACAGTGACACATCTGGACAACAGATGTGTCCATTCGGACACTCGATAAAAACATAAAAAATAAAAATCATTAAAAATCAATTGTTTATTTTTATTTCAATGTTGGCACTGTCCTCGCTTATATCTAAGTATCGAAATCAACAGGTGGTATAAAATGATTAAAGGAACTCAGTCCCAGGATGAAGTCATCGCGCCAAGCACGCGTTCAAGTAAACTTAAATTCGTTGTTTCAGCGGTATTGATGACGCTGATCACCGTAGTGTCTATCCCTGCGATTAGCCAGTGGTACTCAGGCATAAAAACGGTATCTTACGCGCAGTTGATTACAGCCAAAGTAATTAAAAAAGATCTAGTGAGAGATGTGTCTGTCTCTGGACGTTTAGTGGCAGCCAACGCGCCACAAGTCTACAGCCCAGAGCCGGGTCAAGCGACCTTGTTGGTTAAACCCGGTGATAGAGTGGAGCAAGATGCGCTGCTTGCAACAATCCACAGCCCAGAACTCGATGCCCAAATTGATCAGCAAAGTTCGTTGCTGACTCAGTTACAGTTGGAGTCCAATAGAGGCTTATTAGCAGACGATGAAGCACAACTTGAATTGGAACGCAGTTTAGATGAGGCGACTGTGCGTTTAAATGCAGCGCAGCGCGAACAGCTTCGCTCCAAAGAATCTTATGACAAGCAAGTGATCAGTGAGTTGGACTTTGCCCGCAGTAAAGATACGCTCCTTGAGGCACAACTGATGCACAAGCATGCGCAAAAGCGTGTCTCTATGGCTAAAAAGCGCTTAGATTTTGAGGCGCAAACGCGAGAACTATCGGTTCAGCGTCAAACGCAAATCCTAGACGAATTGAAGCGCAGACAACGAGCTCTGGAAGTTCGTGCGCCTGTGACCGGGGTCGTAGGAAGCTGGTTAGTGCAGCAAAAAGAGCAGGTGGCGGACGCTCAAGCACTGATGACCATCGTCGATTTATCTGAATATGAAGCAGAACTACAAGTACCAGAATTTTATGCTGACGATTTAGGCATTGGGTTAAATGTTGAGATATCTCTTGGCGGGCAGTTTTATCAGGGGGCGGTGAGCTCAGTATCTCCAGAGATCCAACAAAATCAAGTTGCAGTGCGTGTAAAAATTAATGCCAATAGTGATTTAAAGCTACGTCAGAATCAGCGCGTAAATGGACGTATTGAATTTGAGAAAAAAGCGCAGGTACTGCAAGTCAAGCGCGGCCCGTTTTTATCAAGCTTTGGAGGCAAGCAAGCCTTCGTCATTCAAGATCAAATGGCTCAGTTACGTGACATTAAAATAGGGGTGTCTAGCGTCGACTATGTCGAATTGATCAGCGGCGTTCAAGAAGGTGAAGAAATCATCATTTCTGATTACGACGCATTTAGCCAAAGCCAAACTTTTAAGATTTCAAAATAAACAACAATAATTAAGGACTTAATTATGCTTTCAATGAACAATATCAGCAGAGTGTATCGCAGTGAAACGATTCAAACGCATGCGTTACGTGACTTTAATCTACAAGTAGATGCCGGAGAGTTCGTCGCGGTGACTGGCCCATCAGGCTCTGGTAAGTCGACATTTTTGAATGTGGCGGGATTACTAGATGAGTTTAACGAGGGGGAATATGTCTTGGATGGCACTTCTGTTAAAGGGCTGTCAGATGATGACTTATCGCGTTTGAGAAACGAGAAAATCGGATTTATTTTTCAAAACTATAACTTGATCCCAGACTACAGTATTTACGATAACGTGGATATGCCACTGCGTTATCGTGGCTTAAGTGCTAAGCAAAGACGTAATCGCATTGAGCATGCGCTTGAGCTGGTCGGATTATCAAGTCGTCATAGTTATTTACCCAGTCAGCTGTCTGGGGGGCAACAACAGCGAGTTGCCATTGCAAGAGCACTGGCAGGTGAGCCTAAGGTTTTATTGGCTGATGAACCGACTGGTAACCTTGATTCACTAATGGCAAGGCAAATCATGGACTTGCTAAAAACCATTAATAAAGAAGGCAGTACCATCATCATGGTAACCCACGACCCTGATCAAGCCAGAGAAGTAAACCGCAATATACAAATCATTGATGGTCAAATCACGGATTACAGCATTTATGCGCCAGTTGAGCAGGCACCAATCATAAGTCAGAACCAGCCAGTGGCTTAGGAGGTAAACATGGATATGTTTTCTTATTATGTGCAGCTATGCGTGCGCAACTTTAAACGCACACCGCTGTTTTTTTCCCTGATTATTTTAACTCTGTCGATTGGGATCGGCACCTTGTTGGCTAATTTGTCTATGCTGTCTTTGATGTCACAAGACCCTATACCCGGTAAAAGTGATCAAATATTCATTGTGAATATGAATACTTACGCAGGGTCAACGAATAACTTTGGTAGCATGCACACGCTCAGATACAGCGATGCAAAAGCAATACTGGATGCTGGTGTCGCAGAAAATGCAACCATGCACTATGCAACTCATGTCTATAGTCGCCGTGCAGACTCTGATGATTTGACACGTTACTCAAGTAGTACGCGAGCGACCACCGCCTCATTTTTTGACATGATGGGCGCCGAATTTGCCCATGGTAAAGCGTGGGAAAATGAGCATGGTACAGAGGTTGTGATTGGCCATAAGCTCAACATGACCTTATTTGGTGGCGAGAATAGTGTCGGCAAACAAGTAGAGCTGCAAGGTAAAATTTATAACATTGTCGGGGTGTTGAAACCTTGGCATATGAGACCGCTCTTTTATCATGCCTCTGAAGGAAAAGCATTTGATGAGACGGATGATTTGTTTGTGCCTATTGAAGTGGCTATAGACAATAACTGGGCCATCTATGCAAGAGCGTTGTCGACAGATAGCTACTCAGTACTGAGTGAAACAAGGCAGATCAATGCGTATTACATTCAGACCTTTGTTGAGCTGATAGACGAACAGCAGCAACTAGCTTTTCAAACCTTTATCGATAGCTATGCGCAGCAGCAAAAAGAGAAAGGCAATCACCGCCATGAAGTGGATAACCGACTTTATGATGTTAATGCTTGGTTAGATGAGAACGAAGTAGTCAATAAAGACCTTTTAGCGTTTACTTTTGCCACGGGTATTTTTCTGCTGGTGTGTATTTTTAATGCCAACAGCTTGATGTTATCTCGCTATCAGGCTGGGCAATTTGAAGCGAACTTGCGTCGAGCGGTTGGCGCCAGTCGCAAGCAAGTGTTCTATCAAGGCGTGATAGAGAGTGTGATTTTAGGGATCACCTGTGCTTTGGTATCTTTGGTGTTGGCCATGAGTTTATTGGCTTTGTACCGTCAGTTATTTGAAGACTTAGCCCCGGTAGCAGAATTGCCGCTACACATGATAGTGATTGGTGTGGGGGTGGCACTGACTTCCTGCCTGTTAAGTACCATTTATCCGCTTGTGCAGGGCGCACGTACGCCGCTAGCTAGCATCTTGAAGTAAGGAGTAGCACGATGAATCTAAAAGCATTATTTAAATCTATGTTGCTGCGTAAATTTGCAACAGGCTTGCTTATTTTCCAACTTGTTTTAACCATAGGGCTGGCTTGTAACAGCTTATTGTTAAGTATTGAGGCCAATGAAAAGTTAGCCCGAGATGTGGGTTTTGATATGGAAAATGTATTGGTATTTCAGGTCCGTCCAACCTCAGAAGCCTTTTTAGATGCCAATTTCTTCTTGTCTGTGATAGATGAAGATATGGCGGCTTTGAATAAACTTGATGTGGTTGAAACGGTGAGTTTTACCAACCAGTTGCCGCTGATGAAAGGCGGTAACTTCCATTCTATTGAAGATGTAAATCAACCCGAAGATGCCCCAGTAGAAAGGCAGTTTACAGGTGTGCCAATGTACTATGTAGGCGAGCAGTTTTTTGAGTTACTCGGCGCACAAATGCAACTTGGGCGTGATTTTACGCTTGATGATAATGCAACACATGGCTATTTAGAGAATCATGAATTTGAAGCCAATATCATTTTAACTCGTAGCTTAGCTGAAGCACTGTATCCGGGAGAAAGCGCGGTTGGCAAGCATACCTCTGAAGGGCGAGTGATCGGCGTGGTGTCGGATATTGCAATTAGGCCTTCGAGTAAATACCCACATCATGGCATATTCATGTATAGAAATATGGCTCGCTCTCAAATGCGTTTAATGTATATGGTGAAAGTCACCTCAGGTGATATACAAAAGACTAAAACGGCGATCACTGAGGCCATTAAGCAAGTACACCCTGAACGAGAGATCCGAGAGATCCTGACCATGGAAGAACATCACAGTGATTATTTTAAAGAGTCGAGCAGTTTGGCAACCTTATTTAGTTTGCTGACCGGGATGATGTTATTGGTGACCATGATCAGTTGCTTTGCCCATGCACACTTTCATGTGTCTAAGCAAAAGCGTTTAATTGGTATTAGACGCGCATTGGGCGCACGGAAAAAGGATGTATTAATCTATGTGTTGAGCGAAAATTGGCTGGTCAGTGGTATTGCCGCACTACTTGGGGTCGCAAGTGTGATTGCAGTGAATATGTTATTGGCAGAAGTCATTGTGATACCAAAACCAGATGTTATCAGTTATTTGTCTTGTGTTATTATCGTGTTTATATCTGGTACTGCGGCAACTTGGTTGCCTGCATGGAAAACAACAAAAATAGCGCCAGTGGTTGCAACCCGCACGTTATAAAAATGAAGGAAAGACATGTAGTGACCTGTTAAAACGGTCACTACATGGTATTTAAATGGTTATGAACACAATTCTTGTTGTCGATGACAACCCTGATATTTTAGATGCGTTAGATTTATTGCTGAGTATTCACAATTACACTGTATTGACAGTCACTAACGTTAAAGATGCCATTTTGACCGTCTCTCGACAAAAAGTGGATTTGGTCATTCAAGACATGAACTTCAGCGAAGGGACCACATCAGGAGATGAGGGAAAGCAGTTATTTGGTACATTAAAAGAGCTAAACCCCACTTTACCCATCATTATCATCACCGCTTGGAGCCAATTAGAAACGGCGATAACGTTAGTCAAATCAGGTGCCGCAGACTATCTCCCTAAACCTTGGGATGATAAGAAATTATTACAAGCTATCGAAGAAAATATCTCAGTACGAGCTGCGCCTATCCCTGAGTGCAAATTGATTTATCAAAGTCGTGAAATGAGTGAGCTTATCTTTACCTCGACTAAGGTGGCCGCTGCGGATATCAACGTGTTGATCACCGGCCCGAATGGCTCAGGTAAGGAAAAGTTAGCTGACTTTGTTCACCAAAAATCGCAGCGTGCGAATGCGCCTTTTATTAAAGTGAATATGGGCGCTATCCCACAGGAACTGATGGAGGCCGAATTATTTGGTGCAGAAAAAGGCGCGTTTACCGGCGCAAATCAAGCAAGGGCAGGGCGTTTCGAAGCAGCCGATGGCGGCACATTATTTTTAGATGAGATTGGCAACTTACCACTTGCAGGCCAAATGAAACTATTGCGTGTGTTGCAGACCGGTGAATTTGAGCGATTGGGCTCTAATGTGACGCAAAAGGTAGATGTACGAGTGATAAGTGCGACTAACGCCAATTTATTGCTCGACATTAAAAGCGGCGCGTTTAGAGAAGATTTATTCTATCGCCTCAACGGAATGGAACTGCAAATTTTACCGCTCAATAAACGCAAAGCAGACATTGTTCCATTGGCTCAACACTTCATTGGTGTGGCGCATACGCTTACCAAAGAAGCAGAGCACTTTTTAATGCAGCAAACATGGCCTGGTAACGTTCGAGAGCTGGAAAATAGCTGTCGACGAGCATTAATTTTTGCAGATAAAAATCAAGTGGACGTCAGTGCTTTTCAAGGACATGAGCAAACAACAGCATTGAGTGAAAAAGAGCACATGCAGCAGGTACTCGAGAAGCATAACTGGACAATTGCGCATGCGGCACAAGAGTTAGGCCTCAGTCGTCAAACATTGTATCGTCGTATTGAAAAGTTCAAATTGGAAAAGCATGATGAGTAAAGTGATTGCTTTGCTTTTTATTGGTCAACTGGTATTTACCATAGCCGCTGCACTCTATGGGCCGTTATACCCTTGGATATTTCTTATTTTAGGTATGGTACTGTTTACTGTTATCGGATATTTGTACCATGTTTATAACCAAACTCAGGCCAATATTCAACGCAGTATTGAACAGGGACTTTTGAGCCTGATTGATGGTGACTTTTCCGTTAGCATCGCGCCCAAAAATGACCCAACTTATGATCGTGTGTTTAATTTATTCAATCAATGCACTGAGAAACTAAGAAAAGAGCGTCAGCACCTTTATCAACGTGAGATGTTGCTTGATAAAGTGCTCAACACCTCTCCAGTTATCACGTTTCTAGTCAGCCCTGATCATAAAATTATTTTTGCCAATCGCGCCGCCGAACTCATGTTTAAAGAAGGGAATTCTTTGTTAGGCCACAGTTGGCATGATATCAGTGAAACGTTAGATGATGACTTTGCGCAAGCCTTGCAAAATAGCGGAGAGAGTATTTTTACCCTTAAAGATCAACACGGTGATGAGCAAGCTTGGCACTTGGCTAAATCCAGTGTTCGTATTCATCAAGCAAGCCATACGCTCTATTTGTTAAAAAGTATTACCCATGAACTTGGGCGTCAAGAGGTACAAACGTGGAAAAAAGTGATCCGAGTACTTAGCCATGAGTTAAATAACTCTATTGCGCCGATCAGTTCCATGTGTCATTCCGGTCAATTATTGGCTCAAAACTTATCTGAGCCAAGATTGGATAGAGTGTTTAGTTCTATTTCTCGACGTATTGGGCACCTTAATGAATTTATTAAAGGCTATGGCGAGTTATCAAAACTAAAAATGCCGAATAAAAAGCCTGTTAACTGGCAGGCTTTAGTTGAACAATTAAACGCATTATATCCATTTGAACTCACTACGGCGCTTCCCTTAAAGCAGGTAGTTGCAGATGAGCATCAACTAGAGCAGGTGCTTATTAATATTTTGAAAAATGCTCATGAAGCGCAGAGTGAGCTGATAGGTGCACCATTAGTGCAGGTTAGCTTTACTGAGCAAAAGCAGCAAAGTGTGACCATTGCAGTGCGAGATTTTGGTTCAGGAATGGCTGCAGAAGTATTGGAAAATGCATTGCTGCCATTCTATTCGACCAAACATGCTGGAACAGGGCTTGGTCTGGCATTATGTCGGGAAATTGTTGAAGCACATCAAGGCAAATTAGCGTTTCGTAATTGTACAGATCGAGGGGTTGTGGTGAGTGTTTCGTTACCTTGTGAGTAACTTTGCATAGATGAAATGTAGCATTTTTTCACAAGTATAAAAAATCCTTACATTTTATGACTTTATTGTACCTTTTTTAGGTGTTAGCTTGAATGTAACGGAAATGGTTCCGTTGTCTTTTAAAGGAGTAAGTTATGCAAAAACAAAATGTTATATCAAAATGTGCTCTTGTTAATGTGTTCGGTGGCCGAGGTGGTGGTGCCGTTGTTATTCCAAAGGATCGCCCGCAAGACCCACCAAAGGGCGGATAAGTAAATAAGCGCCTAACAGGCGCTTTTTAGTTTATAGGTAGCGCTAAAACAAACACGGTATGTGCGTTTGGAGTAGAAGCGAGAGATAAGGAGCCACCTAAACGCTTGCTCAAATTGTAACTCACAGACAAGCCAAGCCCACTGCCTTGTCCAACCTCTTTTGTGGTAAAGAAGGGATCGAACACTTTATCTTGAATATCCTGCGGTATGCCGGACCCATTATCTTTTACTGTAATGAGTAGCTTGCCATCAGCTTCTTGTGTACAGACTGCTACATAGGGGGATTCAGGTTGACTCTGTTCTACTGCCTGAAACGCATTTTTTAGTAAGTTAGTTAAAATCTGTTGTACAAATCCAGAGTTAGAAACGGGTTGGCAGGTGTGTGTTAAGTTGATCTCAACCACAATATCGTACTTATTATGACTCTCAAGCAATGACAAGCTTTGATTCAAAATAGCTGGGATGTCGAGCTGACAGTGATGCTGATTTTGCACAACGGTGAATGACTGCAAATCTTTAATGATGTCACTGACTCGGCTTAAGCCCATTTGCGATTGAGCAACGATCTCGCGAATATCATCATAAATAAAGTCGATGTCTGATTGGCCTCGATAATCTGTGATTTGGCTTTTTAGTTTTGCGCCGACATGCTGATTTCCGCCCTCCACGGCACTTAAAAACTGATCATGTAAATTTTGTAGATTGAGGATGCTATCAAGGTAATTGTCCATCGAACCAAAGTTACTTAATACCGACGACAAGGGGTTATTTATCTCGTGGGCAATGCCCGCGGCAAATTGGCCAACGGTGGCCATTTTCTCGCTGTGTGCAAGTTGGTTTTGGGTTTCTTTTAGCTCAAGAAGCGCTTCTTTTAAGCGGGTACACTGTTTTTTCAGACGTCTTTCCGACTCTTTTCTTTCCAGTAAAATAGTGAGCTGCTCTGCGGCTTTGCTTACCACATCAATTTGCCGCATGGAGACAGATTCCATGGCCTGTTCATCAATAAAAAAAACCATCATTTCAAGGACTTTATCGTATACAACAATGGGAAATATTAAGTAACTGCTGAGCTTTGTTCCAAGTAATTGATTGAGCGGTTGAAATGCATCGTCGTTTGGCAATAAATCTATTTGGGGCTTTTTCTCAGTTAAAGAGCGCGCTAAATAAGCGGGTAAGGCTGGTAGAGCGAAAACTCCGGACAACACCTGTTCCAGCGTTGGTTGTTCAGGCCAAACATGGCTTAATGCGCCTTCGTTTTGGTTGTTTATTTTTATTCTGCAATGGGTTGTGGCACAGGCTATATTGGCCAATGAACGCATAAAGGTCAGCATAACCTCGTTGATATCGTTATTATTACGATGTAAATGCGCCACACTCATCAACAGATCGCTCTCAGCTTTGTGTTGGGCATTGATTTGCTCTAAGCGTTGCCAAGCTTTGAGATTGCGCTCAATCACGCTTAAGTTAAATTCAGTTTTATCGGGAGATAAGCTAATAAAGCTCGAAATATCGTAGTTTTCAATCCAGCTTAATGCGTCTGGCATACGTGCTGGAGGATGTGCAACGATGAAGATTAAGTCTTTGTCTTGGCAGCCAATTCGTACATATTCCAATACTTGCTCGGTCAGCGCCTCAGAGTCCTTGTCTTCAACATTAAAAATAATTAATCCGGGCTTTTTTTTGCGGATGAGCTTTTTACATGCTCTGAGATTATCGGTGACTTCGAGTTGATAATTACGTTGAGTTAATAGCGCATCAAGGGCGTCAGAATTCGGCCCAACGTGTAAAACGCTCTGCTGTTGTCTTTCCATAATCGTTGCGGTTCTTGCCTTGTAATTTTGATAACTATAGCCAATGATTACACTTTCTGTGTAATGGCATGTTCAATGAAGAAGACTAGGAGTGTATGGATATGAAGCTAGTGAGATTGGTCTATTACAGTCAGGCATCTCGTAGTATGAGTTTGTCGGATCTACGCAATATTTTGCAAACCGCGCGCTCGAATAACGACGAATTAGAGGTGTGTGGCATGCTGTGTTTTGAAAACCAGTTTTTTTTACAAGCACTCGAGGGAGACAGAGAAACGGTAAATGAGCTCTACTTAGATATTGCAGACGATCCGAGACATGAAGAAGCCACTATTATTAGCTATGACGAAGTGTCTGAACACACATTTGCAAAGTGGCAAATGGGCTATGCGGGGGGATCTGAGTCTTTTTATGAGTTACTGCGAAAAAACGGCCAAACAGAGTTCGATCCGGAGCAAATGACGCAAGCTCAAGCCATTTCTTTTTTGGTGGATATGGCAGCTTTTCAAACTGAAATATAATGGCGGCACCCTGTGCCGCATTGGTTTAAATATCGCGAATACTGACGCGGCTATTATCTTCGACATCAGAAATACTGGGTTCTTCAGACTCAGAAGGACTTTGCGGTGATTCAAAGTCATACTCTACCGGTCCATCTAGTATGGTTGCGGCCTTACCTTTTAACGTCAGTAGTTTTGAAGCGATAATATCGATATTACCGCTGGTATCTAGGGTGATAGAAGCGCCTTGGCTATACAGACCGAGCGTACCCATACCAAGGCCGCGTATGGTGATACCATCATCACCGTGGATCACTTGGCTACCATTAGGTGCTGAGAGCACAATACCACCGACACTCTCAAGGTTACAGTCTTGTCCAATGACGCAGTTTATATGTTTCCCTGATTTGATACTGCTATGGGTATTGGCGCTGGCTTCTATTTTACTGCCGGTAAGGTTTTGAGTGCTATTGCTGTGCGTTTCAATGGTACTTCTATCTGTGCGCATAGCGACGGCTTTTTTTGATTTGATCTGCGCACTTGCGCGTGCTTGCATTTGGATGCGGTTATCACTTTGGATGGTGAAGTCATCAGCACTGATCAGCGTCATTGCGCCTTGTTGAGCGGCTACTTGAATAAAAGGGGCGCTACGATCGCTGTTTAGCTCGATATGCTGCTCGCCATTGAGGGTTTTGAGCAGTACCTTAGGTGTGCGCTCATTGTCATCTAAAAGCAGTTGGTTATCGGTGCGCGTTTGCATGATATTGTGTTCAGCATTTTGACTGGTGACCAAACTTGTTTGCTGCTGGTCCGGGGCAAACCCCATGATAAAGGTATTGTCCGGATCGTTATTGATGCAACCTATCAGTACTTGGCTGCTCGGCAAGAGCGGAAAATGCCAACCTGTGGCTTGAGCTTGGCCACTGCAAGCATAGCGTGTGAGTGCTTTAATTGCGTGCGGCACAACAGAAATATCTTCTGCATATTGGGGTTTATAGTTATAGTGCCCGTTGCTATCTAGGGCCACTTGAGTCGGGTCATCGCCAGCTTGCTCGGTGACGACGTGCGCGCGAAATACCATAGGTTTTGGTAAATTTGGTTGGATGGGTAGCTTAAACGGGTTGCTACGAGGAATACAGGTAATCTTGCAATGATGACGGGCGCTATCCGGCTCTTCGCTGCTACCTGCACTGAATATGTGCTTTGCTTCAATGCACAAATAATCTCCACTGATTTGGCCAATGGCATTGCATACCAGTGAGAATGAATACCCAGGTAATGCGTCTGGCACATTACCTGTGAGGCGCAGCACATCATTTTTAGCTCGTGCGGAGAGTTCAAAATCAGTGCTTAACTGGACAGTGCTTTGTGCATTTAAATTGGGCTCAAAGTAATTTTTTGTGACACTCGTTCCTGTGCTTGGTGGGCTGGTGGATTGGTGAACTTGACTGCCCTCCAAATGCCATGCAACTTCTCGATTAAACTCAAAAAAGCCGACATGCTGACTGGTGTTATTGCGCTCCATGCCATCGCTGCTGCGTAGCTTTAACTGAGTTCGATTGACATAGGGCGCGTTGAGATTGCTGTCACTGATCACTATTTTTTCGTTTAAGCCAGTGCACTCAAACCAGTAAAACAGTCCATATTGCTGCAAGGTTCGAAGTAAAAACTGGTGGTCTTGCTCAAGGGGCTGCACTCTGATTTTTTCAAAAGGGAGAGGGTGTGACAGCCGCCAATCAATCTGATCGGCTTGATAGCCCGCTTGAGTCAGTAGCTGCTGGATGACAGAGCGTACATCGGAGTTTACAAAAATGCGGCTGTGGTGGGAGTCGACTAACCTTGAGAGCTTAGGTTTGAGCGTGAGCTGATATTGGTACAGCTGCGAGTGCACATGCTGAGCTGAAAAATCGCTCAAGGTTGCAGTGAAAAATGTACTCTTACCATCCTTATGTATTGTTTCAAAAGTAACAGCATTTCCTAGTACTAAATCATTATCAATTTTGAGTTTGGACTCTATTTTGGCGTTTGATAAAAAAAACTCATTAATACATGAAGTTAATTCAAATTTTGTAACAATAGCTTGATGACTCAGTCCATATATCTGCATCCTTGTTTGTGCCATTTCTCTATCCTTAATCGTTGAAGTTTTTCATTTTTGTTTCAGTTAATTGTAACTTTTATGTAATTTAAATTCGGATTAAAACTTTATTTTTAGCGCTTTAATATGAGTTTATCTCATGCTTTATGTTTGTTTTTGATCATAAAGTACGTATTTTTGTTAATCAAATATTTTATTTTTGATTAAATGGTTTGATCTGGAGATTTATTTTATGTATTGTCTGTGTCGATTTTTGGCAAGGGTACAAATGTGGGTAATTTTTGAATCAATAAATTAACAATAAATGATTCTTTATTACTGCTTTTTGATTTTAATCAAGCATTGGTGTTGATATCTAGGATAGGTATTTAGTCGTGGTGTATAAGCAAAGACGATTGGCAACTTGCTTATTTAAGGTCATTCATGCCGCTGCACTTCAATGGACATCATTCGCAGTTGTGAACACCTACGCCAAAATAAAAAACTTACGTAATTCACTACAAGGAATAAAATCATGGCGAGGTTGATTGTCTGTTTTGTGGCGCTGCTAAGCTTGTCTGCATGTATGACGACTCAGGTTAAATTAGATGTTCAGGCGACCGATAACATAAACTTAAATAAGTTTGACGAGCCATTGCCAGTGGTGTTGAAGGTGTATCAGCTCACTGACGTACAAGCCTTTAGAAATGCGACGTTTGAACAACTTTGGAAAGAAGATAGGTCTATTTTGGCCAGTTCTCTGATCACGGTTGAAGAGCGCACCATTAACCCTTCTGAACGCCTAAAAATCAATTTTGAGAGAGCTGACTCTGCCAAGTATGTTGGCTTTGTTGCGCTATTTCGTGAGCGCACCGATGGTAAATGGCGCACCTACTACGACCTAAACGATTGGCCAGTACCACTATCAACGTCGCTTGATATCGAAGTCCAAAGCAATGCGTTGTATGTACCGGGTGCGGAAGACTAGCTCATGATATTCGATAACCTGTCTTTTAAACCCGTGTGGGCTGAAGGTGTGATGCTGAGTCAGCAGCACTTTCAGCACTTGGATAAGCATTTGCAAAGTGAAATGGCTGCGCGCAGTCGTTTATCGCAACGAGTGCCTTATGGATTCTATCGCCTGCAGTTCGATGAAAGTGCCATAGCAAAAGGCGTGGTTAAACTATTGGCTGTCAGTGTTATTTTTAAAAGTGGCCGGTTAATCGAAATGTCCTTTACTGACTCAGATGCGCTCACTTATGAGCTCGATGACGGTCAGCAATCTGTGACGCTGAGCTTAGCACTGGCAACCAATCACGCAGTGAGTGACATAAAAGGTTATCCGCAAAATGGCCAGCTCAGTGCCTACCAATGTGAATTTGTAGAACTACAAGATGAGCATGATCCTGCACGAGGCAAAGAGGTCATGGTGGCCAAGCCCAAACTAATGCTAATTGAAAGCTCATCCAGCCAAAGCTTTATTGAACAGTTGCAGTGTGCAAAGGTGATAACCAATGAGCAAGGCGAGTTTGCATTTGATACACATTTTGTGCCCTCACTACTTAACGTGCGTGTCCATGCACCGACATTTTCTCGGCTAAATAGCGCAGGTAATATTTTAAACGCCAAGTATCAAGCGCTGCAATCAAGTCGCGCACAGATGGGCGTCGTAGAAGATTTTGGTCCCAGTGATTTAAAGCAATTTATGCTGCTACAAGCCATGTCTGCAAATATGCCTTATCTGAACCACTTACTGTTGTCCCAGTATACCCATCCAGAAGACATGTACATTACCCTGAGTACATTACTGACTCAGTTGGCGCATTTTGAAGCAGAACAGCAGATAGATATACCGCCTTATCAGCATGACAATTTGGGGCAAATCTTTGGCTATTTTGAATCTCAAATACAACAGCTTATCGGCAGCATTAGTACCAAGCGCTCCGCTAATTTACCTCTTGAAAAGCTCTCTGATTCGATGTTTGAAGTCACTGGCTTTGAAGCCGATCAGTTTAGAAATAATGAGTTTTATTTAGCGGCTTTCTTTGAGCACGAATCAACACAGTGGATAGAGTTGTTTGCCGACCAAGTGAAAGTGGCGGCATCGTCACAAATTGAAATGCTGATCGCATCAGCTCTAGGCGGCGCTGAGCTGACCCATTGCCAAAGACCTCCCAGCAAGGTGTCACTCAAAGGTGGCTATGAATACTTCAAGATCAATGCCTCTAGTGCGGCATGGGCGCAAATAAAACAAGAGCTTTCACTGCGTATCTTTGTGCCGTACAGCCTGCAAAGCGTGCAAATTGAATTGGTGAGCGTGACCAAATAGGAGTGAATGACGGTTATGACAAGGACATCAACACACACTGAATTATTGGCCTGTATTTCGCCCGTGCTAGACATTGTGCATTCGGTCAGGCAAGGAGGTTGCCAGTCAACAGACATCGAGGCATTGCGTGAGCAAGCGCTGAATGCCTTTGATGAATTTGAGCGAGATTGTTACGCCAATGGGATCACCGCAAGTGACATGCAAGAAGCTAAATTTGCACTCACAGCGTATCTTGATGAGCAAATTATGGCCTCTGAAATGGAATCAAGAATGGCTTGGATGGCTCGTCCTCTGCAGCTTGAGTTATTTGGTAATTCAAGAGCTGGGGAAGCATTTTTTGAAAAGCTGACTCATATTCGTCAAGCCGGTGCCAGCAAGCGTGCGGTTATCGAAGTGTATTTCGTCTGTATGCAGCTGGGTTTTGAAGGGGTTTATAAAATTAAGGGTGTAGAGCAGCTTAAAGCCCTGATGTTGGATGTGCGCGCCCAGTTGGAAGAGTTATCAGGCAAAGTACCACTGAATTTATCAGACACCTGCATGCCTGCTGAGCATGTTGTGACGCAATTGGGCAGAAGGCTTCCTTACTGGGTGATCTTCAGTATCACCGTGGCAGTGTTGCTGTTGATGTATTTAGGCTTTCACCAATATTTGCAAGGCAAAGCAGACGAGCAGTTTATTGAGCTTGAGCAGCAGGTTGCTGTATTAACGCAGTTAGAAAAAACAGGGAATATTAGGTAGTGCTATGGCGGGTTCAGTTAATAAAAGTGGTTTAATTCACCTCTTACTTAATTTCTTTTCTTCACGGGCAACAGCCAAATGGATAGGACTTTTTGCCTTATTGAGCTTGGCTTGGTTCGGCGGCCGCTTCATTGGCTTAGGTGGCGTTGATCAGCGACTTTGGCTGATGGGCGGCATCTTTGTCGTCTTCATGCTGGTGCTGTTTGTGCGTTGGCTGTGGGCAAAGCGCTCTGGTGATAAGTTGGCGTCAGAACTGGCTAATCACAATGCCAGCTCTGAAGCGGAAGTGGCAGAAATAAAAGAAAAGATGCAAGACGCTCTGGCTGCATTAAAGGCGTCTCACCTCGGCGCTGGATATCGTGGTAATACGGCGTTATACGCGCTGCCTTGGTATATGATAATCGGCCCGTCTGCGACCGGTAAAAGCACTTTGTTTGCCAATTCTGGACTGCATTTCCCCTATTCTAAATCGAATCAAATGCATATTCAGGGCTTTGGCGGTACGCGCAATTGTGATTGGTGGTTTTCAGATCAAGCGATTTTAATTGATACGGCAGGCCGCTATACCACTGAAGAGAGCGACAAAGAGCAGTGGTTGTCGTTTTTAAAATTGCTTAAGAAAAACCGTCCTAAATTACCCATCAATGGTGTGATGGTCGCCATCAGTATTGCGGATATTTTAACTTCAGATACAGAACAAGTACGAGACCATGTTAAGCAAATTCGCACTCGTATTGACGAACTTATCAACCAACTTGGGATTATTTTCCCGATTTATATCGTGTTTACCAAAACTGATTTGATTAGCGGGTTTGAGCCGTTTTTTAACGAGCTATCTGAGCAAGAACGCTTACAGCCATGGGGCGCTTACTTGCTGGATAAAAATCAAACGCCAACCAGCGATGAAGCGTGCGACACCTTTAATGCTGAAATGGAAAGTATGTATCAGCGCTTGTGTCAGCAGCGATTAGTCAAGATGACGCGTGAGCGAGATACCCAGCGAAAACAGCTTATTTACGACTTTCCTAATCAGTTTAAAGCGGCATCTGATAAGGTCAGCGAGTTTGTTGAGATCTTATTCAAAGAAAATCCATTCCAAGAGATCCCTTGGTTTGCGGGCGTCTATTTTACCTCAGGCACGCAAGAAGGGGTGCCCATTGAGCGCAGCTCTAAAACCAAACTGGCGACCTTCCGCTCAGTGTTATTTGAGTACCGTCAGCAAAGTTTAACCAGCGCATTTTTTGTCAATAAAGTCTTCAATGAAGTGATGTTTAAATTGCAAGACCTCACTAAAGGCAACCGCAAAAAGCGCAAGATACAAAAATGGGTCAAAGGCTTGGCAATCTGTACCAGCATCACGGCGATTGGCTTGATGTCGGGGTTGTTGTTTAACTCGTACACCCATAACACGCAATTGCTTGATACCGGTGAGCTGTTGAGTAAGCACGTGATTGCCACCAGTGTGGAACATCAATCTGAGGTTGAGCAGTTTAATGCTGTGTTGGCGTTGTTTGAACACTACCAAACACTCGAGGCGTATGAGCAGAAGTTACCTTGGTACTTTCTATTGGGTGTGTATTCAGCTGACACCACCAAGGCACCGATAAAACATATCTTGCAGCAGCGCGTGCAATCATTAATTGGTGGACCTGCAGCACAGCAAATTGCAACGGCTTTAGCCAGTTCACACACTCAGTGGCAAGACTTGCAAATGGCTGAAGAACAAGTGATCAAACGTGTCGAACCGCAGCTGCGAGACAGCTATTACAATTTGATGAAGTTTCAGCTGATGATGAGTGATGAGTTTGCGCGTTTAGATCATGCGTTTGTAAGCAATGCCATTTTGAGCATGGTGGCGCAGCGCTTAGAGTTGGATATCGAGGCGGATGAAACGGCGCAAACCACAGAGAAAATGCGTGCTTTGGTTAATTTTTACATCGCACAATTACGCCAAGACACTGAAGCGCCAGGGCTAGATGTATGGGCGTCACAGGAGCACCTCATTGCACAGGCCAGAGCCAACTTAACCACAGATCCGCAGCCTGATGTGATTTACGGGCAGATCAAGGACAAAGTCTCCGTTTCCAACCCTGAGCTGACGCTCGATCAAATGATGAGCCAAAATAATAAAACCTTTTTGAAAAGTGAGTTGACTGTGCCGTATGTCTTTACTCAAAAGGCATGGCAATCAGAGGTATACAGCGAGATAAAGCGTCGCGCAAACATTGCTTTTTCTGGTGATTGGGTGATGGGGACTGAGCAAGCAGGTGCTGAAGGCGCCATTGATGAAGCCAAAGCCAATGAACTGGCCAGCGCTATTCGGGCTTTATATTTTAAAGAGTACGCCACGGCGTGGTTTGATTTCATCAATGCAGTTGAAGTAAGACCATTTAATACCAGCAACGCAGCCAGCCTAACATTAGGGCAATTGTCTTCTACGCAAGGGCCTCTGGTGGATTTAATGAAGGCCATAGACGCCAACATTAACTTGAGTAATGCACCGCTACAAGAGCCTGAAAAGCTCAGTGGTGTGAGTGAGAAAATCATTGATAAAGTGAAGTCAGATACCTTGCTTGGCAACAGTAAAGGGCTTGAAAGCTTAAGCAGCAAAAAAGTACCTGAATTGGCACAGCGTTTCGCGGATTTAAGACGCTATACCTCAGTCTCTGAAGAGGCACAGATCTCAGATTATCTGCAGCAATATTTAGGTGCATTAAGTGCCTTCCACTCGGATATCAAAGACATCGCAGCCAGTAATGATGATGACTTCATGGCGATGGAGTTTTCACGCTCGCTATTAACGGGTGAAGACAAAGAGAACGCATTGCAAAGTGCATGGGTGGTGGTAGAAAGCCAAGTGAGAGCGCTTGACCCAGACAGTAAGCAAGTGCTGGAGCGACTATTAAAAGCGCCGCTATTAGCCAGTGTGCAAACCGTAATGAACGAAGCAAGAAGTCAGCTGAACGACCGTTGGTACAACAATGTGTATATCAGCTACAAGGACAACCTCAAAGGTAAATACCCGTTTAACTTAACTGGGCCAGATGCCGCAGTTGAGGACATCTCTGAGCTACTTAATCGCGACTCCGGTATTTTCTGGGAGTTTATGGATGCAAACTTGGCACCGTTTTTAAAGCTTAAACGCGGTGTGTGGGTAGAAAAAACTTGGAATGGCATCGGCCTTGGTTTTGACAAGCCCGTACTGGATAAATTGACCAAGGCACGCAAAGTAACGCGTTCATTGTTCCCAAGAGAGGGCTCTGAAGTGGGGATCAGTTTCCAAATGATGCCTGTTGCGCAGCGCGGTGTGCGTGAAACCTATATAGGTTACAGCGACCAAAGCTATCGCTATCGCAACGAACCGGAAGAGTGGCGCAGATTTACGTGGCCCGCAAGAACAGGGGCAGAAAAGGCCACCATCTATGGCATGGATCGCAAAGGCAATCGGATCGAGATCCAAAAAGACGGCCCATGGGCGTTATTGAAAATACTCAACGAAGCGCGTGTTAAATGGGTTAAAGGCACAGAGTATATGGCGACGTGGGAGTTGCTATTGCCTGAAGAAGAAAGCAGCGAAGCTCCTGAACATATTCAGGTACAAGTAGCGCTAAAATCTAGTCGCAATAGCGGTATCTTCAGCAAGTACTTTATGTCGTCTTTTGCCTTGCCAGAAGCCTTGTTCACAGGCCGTGTGCAACTGGCCAGTCAAGCAGCAAAGCAGGTGCAGTAAAGGATGAGTATGTTCAGCTTTTTTTCCAATAAAAAACCCAACAAGGTACCCGTGAGCTTGCCTTTTGGCTTTATGGGCAAAAGCCCGATACAAGCCGATTTTGTGAAGTATCACGTAGACTCGCGTGAAGTCATCAACATGGATCATTGGCTGCAAGAGGGCTACGCCCATGTGTGCCGCAGTGCGTTGCAAGGCGACAGCCATTTTGACGACCAATTGACAACGCTGTTTTTTATTGCTGGTGGTGAGGCTGACAACAGCATGATGGGAGTATTGCAGCCAAGCCAAGACAAAAGCGGTAGGCAGTATCCATTTAGCTCATTTATTTTGTGTAGTAATGCGGACTTTAAAACGCATCCTGCGTTTTTATTGTATGAACGCTTTAACATTATTCGCTCTTTAATTTTAAATCATGAGCTGATCAAAAGTGCGAGCTCTTTAGAAATGATGCAAAAAACAGCACATGAGTTACAGCCTTTGGGTGAGATGTGCGATCAGGAATTGGACTTTAATACTTCGATGGAAGCGCTAAGAAAGCAACCCATTGAGCGCATCTGGTTTGCACTGGGCTTGTCGACTGTGGAGCAGCGCGGCGCACTTATTGAACAGTTGATGCATGCGCTTAAAGGCTTATCGGCACAGGGCTGCAAACGCAGCCAATTTGGGATCAAGTTACCGATGCCACAATTGGGTGATGACAGCAAGCTGGTCGTCGCATTTTGGCTGCATTTGATCACCAATACAGTGGCAGATAATCATTGGCAGCCTTGGTGCTTTTATAACTTTGGACAGCTCAGCTGCTCAGCATCTTTGGTGGTGTATTGCCGGCCGGTGCCTGCCTCTTTTTTTGCATCGGTTTGGCTTGATTTAGCAACAGGCTCAACGGTGATGGATTTTACCAAGCTCAATGACAATCAGCCGTTATCAAGCAAAGCTTTAGAGCTGGCAAAAGCCACCAATATGAGTGTGTTTGATACCTTGCGTAGCTGGAGCAAAGTGTAATGACACAACCACATGGTTATCCGTCTTGGCAAGCATGGAGCAGCGCACTTCTGAGCGAATTTGAGCCTGATAAGTGCGGTGAAGATGTGCGCTACGACGATGACTTTAAATGTGTGAAAGCCTCGTCATCAGGCGCGTCAGAAGTTGATTTTAAAGAGATATTTATCATCTCGAGTAAGTTACTGGCTGAAAAAACCAAAGATTTACGGGTGGCATCTTATTTGTGTTTAGCAGCCACACAAGAGTTTGGGATCAATGGTTTATTGCCCAGTTTGAGGCTGTTTAATGACTTGGTAAAGCAGTTTGATAATGCTTTGTATCCTGAAAAGCCGCGAGCGCGGGCATCGGTGCATACGTGGTTCTTACAGCAACAGCAGCGTTTGCTCAGTGTGGCAGATAACATTGGCGGCACGACCCCTGAGCATTGGCAAACACTCGATGAAATATTGCAAATTTATGCCAAAGAGGTTGTGCCATTTTTAGATGACCAAGCTGGCCCTTTGGCAGATTTAGGGGCGTGGTGTGAAAAAGGCAGGATCAGTCAGCCGATGCCAAAGCCAGAACCTAAACCCGAACCAAAACTAGTTACGCAAGAGCAGCCGCAGCCAACGCCTGTCGCTGACCCCGAGCCAGCGGCGGTAGCTGCCAAGGCCGCAGAGCCTATTGTGGTACCGCCTAAGGTGACAACGCAAGCAATAGACTCAGACAGCGATTATATGGCGCAGGTTCGCACCTTGCTAAAGCATGACAGAGCGCAGCAAAACTGGCCAAGAGCTATGCACTTAGCACGCGCAGTGCGCTGGGGCGCATTGGCCTTACCGCCTCATGACGATAATTTAAAAACACGCTTGCCCGCACCGCGAGAAACCGCGTTTGCACCAATAAAAAACGCGTTGGCAAACGAAGAATATTCCGAAGCGCTGGCAAAAGCAGAGGCGCTGTTTATGGAAGGGGCCATGCATTTTAATTTGGACTTACAAAAGTTCACCTTGGATGCGTTGGCTGGGTTATCAAAGTCCACTTTAAAAGGCTGGTTGGAGCTGCAATTAGCGGCAATTGCACAGCAATTTCCTAAATTGTTGCAGCTGAAATATGAAGACGGCAGTGACTTTTGCAGCGCGGCAAATCGTGAGCGCATTCAAGAACACGCGCTGTTTCAAGGCGGACAAAGCCAAGACGCTGGCCAGCAGCAGTGGCAGGCGGCGATGAGTGAAGCACAAAAGCTGGTAGATAATAACGAGCTAAAAAAAGCATTGCAGCTGATAGATGCCCAACCGATGAGCACGGCCTTTGATAAAGCTTGTGCGCGCCTTCATCAAGGGCGACTGCTACTGAGAGCCGAACGAGCCAGCTTAGCAGTGCCGATTTTTCAGCAATTGCTGTCAGATATTCAAACCCATCGCCTTGATTTGTGGCAAGAGGATTTTGCAATGGACGTTTGGCGCTATGCCAAGCAATGCTTTGAGGAGATGTCTCAAACGCAAGGAGATGAATTTGATTTACAAGTGGCTGCCATTGAGTCGCAGCTATTGGTAACCAAAGTGAGCTCAGCGATCGACTGGGTGTAAATCGATATACGATGACCTTTCTTTATGGAAAGCGTAAAGAGTAACAATAGGGAAGAGCATGACAGATACATTTCAAAAAGAAATACCCAGAGCGCGGATCAATATCGCGCTAGAACTGGACACGGATGGCGCCACACAAAAAAGTGAGCTGCCAATGAAAGTGCTGGTCGTTGGTGACTATTCAAATGGTCAAAACGACGCTGACTTAGCTGAACGTGAACGTATTTCGATCGACAAAAATAACCTCGAACAAGTACTCAAAGATATCTCGCCCAAGGCACAATTTCAGGTGCGTAACCGCATTGCAGGCGATGGCGATATCAGCGTGAACTTAAAGTTTGACGAGTTTAAATCTTTTGACCCAGAGCAGGTTGCCGCACAGGTACCTGAGCTCAACAAAATGATGTCGATGCGTAACTTGTTACGGGATTTGAAATCAAACCTATTGGATAACTCATCACTGAGAAAAGAGTTAGAGCGCATCTTACAGAGCAAACCTGAGCTCGATGAACTCAAGGCGAAATTGGATGAGCTGGCACCGCTTGCCTCTGAACAAGATAAGCAGCCTAAGCAACCGCAGGAGTAAGGACACCCTATGAATATGCAAGAAAACCTAAATGTGGCTGCACGCGCAGAAGAAATCGAAGCGGTTTCTACGTATGAAGCCATTTGTGACTTAGTGGATATTGATCCGGTCGGCAGTGAGATTAGCATAGATACATTCAGAGATGCGAATAACTTGGCTGAAACCAATACCAATGAGCGTTTAACCGCGGCCATCAACGTCTTTTTAGACATGGCAAGCTCAGATGGCCAGCAAGTATCCCGTATCGATAAGCTGCTATTGGATGATTACATTGCTAAAGTTGACCGCATTATCTCAGAGCAGTTAGATGAGATTTTACACCATGAGAACTTTCAAAAAGTTGAATCGGCATGGCGCTCTTTACGCTATTTAATTAATCGCTGTCCTAATAATGCCAACGTTAAAGTTGAGTTGTTAGATGTGGATAAAGAAACCTTGCGTGATGACTTTGAAGAGTCACCAGATACCACACAGTCTGTGTTATACAAACAGGTCTACACCGCAGAGTATGACACGCCTGGGGGCGAGCCAATTTCAACCATGGTGTCGAATTTTGAATTTGACTGCTCAGCACCGGATGTCTCCCTTTTACAAGAGATCTCGCGCGTGTCTGCGGCCGCACATTGCCCATTTTTAGCCAGTGTTGGCTCGAAGTTTTTCTTGAAAGATTCATTGGAAGAAGTGTCTAAGATCCAAGACTTACGCTCTTACATGGAACGTGCGGAGTTCCAGCGCTGGAAAAATTTCAGAGAGTCTGAAGACTCACGTTACATCGGTCTTGCGTTCCCGAGATTTTTACTGCGCTTACCGTATGGGGATTTAAACCCAATTCGTAACTTTAATTACCAAGAAGAAGTGACCAGCGAAGATCATGAGCGTTATTTGTGGGGTAATGCCACATTTGCTTTTGCAGCCAATGTGATCCGCAGTTTCCACGAAAATGGCTGGTCAGTGAACATTCGCGGGCCGCAATCAGGTGGACGCGTAGAGAATTTACCACTGCATTCATTTGAAGCGGGCCGCGGTCAAGAAACCAAGATCCCAACAGAAGTCCTGATCTCCGAAACCAAGGAGTTGGAATTTGCGAATCAGGGCTTCATCCCACTGAGTTACTATAAAAACTCTGACTTTGCGTGCTTCTTTTCGGCAAACAGTGCGCAAAAGCCACAGATTTATGAAACGCCAGAAGCCTCTGCAAACGCTCGTATTAACTCACGTTTGCCTTATATCTACTTGGTGTCGCGCATTGCTCATTACATGAAGGTATTACAGCGCGAAAACATCGGCTCGAGCAAGCCAAGACATGAGCTTGAGCAGCAGCTCAATGATTGGTTGGGCGCCTTAGTCACTAAGATGAACAACCCTGATGAGTCGTTGATAGCGACACACCCATTGAAAGATGCTGAGGTCAATGTTGCGGAGATCCCTGGTAACCCAGGTTATTACCGAGTCAGCACCTATGTGGTGCCGCACTTCCAAGTTGAAGGCATTGATGTACGTCTAGCTCTGGTGGGGCAAATGCCTGGTGAGAAATGAAAACCAGACATGAGTTCAGTGAAGCGTATTTGAAAGCGGCATAGCCGCTTTCTATCAAGCTTTTCAGATTGCATCGTTGTTAATTGGCTTGTTCGGCAAAGTGTGCATCTAGACATACTTATTTGCAGGGAAGTAGGTATCTCTAGTTGTAGAAATTGCCCTGGGTTGGCGGCAACCAACCCAGGACATGTTCCCAAATTGGCATGAAGCGTGGCGCTTTTTTTGGGATCTAACACAGCCGAGGCGGTGTTAGAGCGATGCCATTAATTATCAGGAAACAACTTATATTAAAAGGAGAATATAGAAATGGCAATTCCAGCGTATTTGTGGTTAAAGGATGACCAAGGGAATGAAGTAAAAGGTTCAGTAACTGTGGCTGAGCGTGAAGGGTCAATTGAAATTTTACACTTTGACCATGAACTCCGTATCCCAACGGACAATGACACAGGAGAGCTAACAGGGACTCGTAAGCACGAACCTTTCATCATCACAAAAGCTGTGGATGCATCTACACCGTATTTGTACAAAGCGTGTTCAAATGGTCAAACACTAAAGCAATTAGAGCTTAAGTGGTACCGTATTGATGACACTGGTACTGAGCGCGAGTATTTCCGCCACACACTTGAAGATGTAAAGATCACATCTATTACGCCAACCATGCACAACGTAAAAGATCTGGACAAAGAGCGTTATCCGCATCTTGAGAAAGTGAACATGCGTTATAAGCGTATCACCTGGACTTACCTAGACGGAAACATTGAGTTTTCTGATTCTTGGACTGAGGGTCGTTAAGACCACTCATCAGAGGCAAAGCAGTGCTTTGCCTCTTTTTAAACAACTCCATGGTGACGCAATATGGCTTTATTTGATCTGTTGGCGCAGTCTCAACAACAAGCATATAACCCCAATAAAACAGCGACGCGCTCATTGAGCGTGTGTGAACATCTAACGCAGTTGCTCAATGCACGGCGCGGTGTGTTGGGGCACTTAGAAGATTATGGTTTACCCGATGTAGAAGATATTTACGAGGGACTGCCTTATTCACAACATACGTTGGCCAACGAAGTAAAAAAAACCATAGAAAAATACGAGCCACGTATTGCCAATATTGTTGTGCGCCCAGTGGAGATTAAAGAACATAATTGCGTGATCCGCTTTGATATTCGTGCAGAGCTAAAAAGCGGTGAGATCATTCGACTGAATACCCGTTTTGCATCAGGCGGCAAAGCCGATGTAGATACTCAGATCAAGGACGAATAAACATGGATATGCAACAGTATTTTGATGCGCAAATGCGTCTCTTAACACAAGCTGGTAAGGAGTTCGCTCAGCAATATCCAGAGCATGCGGGGCAGCTTAACATTGATGCGCTCAAAGACCGCGATCCGCATGTTGAGCGCTTATTAGAAGGCGTTGCCTATATGACGGCATATACGCAAAAGCGCCTTGATGAGTCATTACCAGAAGTCTCTGAGCAAGTGTTGCGACAAGTGTGTCCGCTGATGCTGAGTAATTATCCGTCCACGACCATTATTCAATTCACCCCTAAGATGACGATGCAAGGGGCCACAACGGTCGAATCGGGTACGCAAATTAGCTCCCATGGGGATAAAACCACCCCTGTGGTATGCCACTTTACCACATCGACCGATACACCAATTGCCCCGTTTGAAGTGTATGCGGTGGATTATCAGGAGTTTCACAGTGGCGCCAAGTTAAGTTTAAAGCTCAAGCGCTTGGGCCAAGGTGTGGTCAGTGACTATGAGTTAAAATCTTTGCGTTTTTATTTGTGTGGTGACACGCCACTGTGTGCCAGCTTATATCATTTAATGACCAACGCCAGTGAACACATTGAAGTCAGTTATGGCAGTCACTTCGACAAACTCACCCAGCTGCTCCCTAAGTCATCGGTGAGCAGTGCTTTTGGTCATGGCGAGTTTGGTATCTTACCCAACAGTGATCAGTGCCATCCGGGCTACGCACTATTGCTTGATTACTTTAATAGTCGTGAGCGCTTTTATTTTGTAGAGCTAAACAACTTCCATCTTTTGAAGTTTGACGCCAACCTTAACACCCTAGATATTGAGATCACCAGCCAAGTGAAGCTGCCACCTGGGCATAAAGTTAGCCATGAAAATATCATGCTCAACTGTGTGCCCGCAGTCAATTTGTTTGCGTGTGATGCAGAGCCAATGCGCTGCTTAGATAATCAAACCGAATACCCTATTACGCCAATACAAGAAAAATCCGCAGA
Source organism: Pseudoalteromonas umbrosa (assembly GCF_030125375.1). GTDB lineage: Bacteria > Pseudomonadota > Gammaproteobacteria > Enterobacterales > Alteromonadaceae > Pseudoalteromonas > Pseudoalteromonas umbrosa. Next base: position 883,087 of record NZ_JASJUU010000003.1, read on the forward strand.
GGCATTTTGCTTTGAGGTCACTGAGCTCAAGGGGAAAAACCGCAGCTCAGGAGAGAGTGTTGATTTTCAGTCTCGTTATACCAGTGTATTTGAAGACGAAAAGCACCTTTACAGCTTGGTATCCAAAGACACAGGCGGCGCTGCCCCCAAGGTGTATGTGCAGATCTCCATGGATGATATTGATGCTGTGCAAACGCTGTCAGCGAGCACCCTTGCACACAATGCCGTGTGGCCAAGGCAATTGTTAAAAGAGGGCGACATTCATGTTCCCAAAGCCAATGCCCCTTTTGCGCTGACGATGAAAAATGTGATCCGCCCAAGCAAGATGCTGCACTGCCCCAAGCAGCAAAAACACTGGCTGTTGATTGGCCTATTGAATATGCGCTTTTCTCAACTTGCCGATCCGATCCAATTAAAAAAACTTTTGGCGCTGTTTGATTGGTCAGGGCGCTCAGAAAATCAAAGCCGGATCGCCAGTATTGTTGATGCTCACTCAAGGCCAATCTCAATGCTGCAAAAAGGGGTGTTTGTAAAAGGGCTAGAAATTCATTTGACCATTAATGAGAAGCAGTTTGTGTGCTTTTCAGATGCTTATCATTTTTGTGATGTATTGCATCAGTTTTTTAAGCTTTATGCGCCCATTAACGAGTGTTTGCAAACCAAGGTGACATGCGTACCTAGCTACCACACTTGGTGTTGGCAGATAAGTTCCGGCGAGAGTTATCAGATATAGCCATGACAGAGCAAAAAAAACACCCAATTTGGGCCAAACTGCCCGCCCCGATCGCCGCATTGCTGGACGCGCCATGGCAATTTAGTTTGTTTAAAGCCATGTCGTTAATCGAAAAGCATTGGGCGATGGAGGGAGAGTTAGAGCAAGGCGCAAGCCAACGTGTACTGGTGAGCACCTTCAAAGAGTTAGGCTTTCCAGCATCGGATATTCGTGCTTGTGAATTGCTGCTCAGCCAGCGCGGTAAGCTGAAGCTAGAAACCGCATTTTTAGGCTTGTATGGCGTGGATGCGCCCATGCCCCATTACTTGCTTGAGCAGGCCGCTAACGATGAAGAAATGGGCGCACGTACTCGGGCATTTTTAGATATTTTTAATCATATTTTGTACTGCCAATTGTACCAAGCATGGAAAAAATCACAGATCAATTTAGCGGGCGTCGGCGCGCGTCAGTTTGACCAAATGGTGGCGGCGATTTATGAAAATAGCCAAGGCGAAAGCAGCAAGCTCAATTTAGCCAGCGCCAACCAAACCAGTGCCGCTGGCTTGCAACAAGTGCTGCGCCAGGGGCTAAAGCAGCCGAATTTGCAAATTGCTGACAACATGGTGGAGTGGCAAGAAGTCACAGAAAAACCCCCAATCAGCGCTGAGAATAGCGTCACATTAGGCCAAGACAGCTTACTAGGCGGGCAGGTATTGATCACTGGTAATCGTGTGCAAATTGACATTGGCCCGTTGAGTGAAGCACAGGCTCGCGCGTTGTTTCCAAATGGCGACGAAGGGAAGAAAATGCATAAGTTACTGACTTGGCATACCGGCAGCAAAATGGCATGGCAGGTCAAAATTTTAATTGAGGTGAAAGAGCAGCATCCAATGCCCTTGGGGGAATGTGAGCTTGGCACCAGCAGTTGTATGGGCATTGTAGAAGCGCACATTGCGCAAAGAAACTTTTTAGACAGTGATTATCAGTCATAAATAGGCGTCTTCAGAGCGCGCTCTGAAGTAGGAAAGAGTCAGAATAATTTTAAATCGCAAGGAAATAAAATGGACGCGACAGGCATTAAGCAACTTATTGATAAATTAAACGCACATACCGCAAGCGCGCTTGAAGCAGCGGCAGGCTTTGCCGCTAGCCGCCAGCACTATGAAGTCTTGCCAGAACATTTACTGCTTAAGCTGATGGAAGATCATCACGAAGGTGATGTGGCTAAAATTCTGCCTTTTTTTGAAATTGACCAAGATACTCTGTGGCACGAAGCGCTGAGCTTTATCAATCAACAAGACGCTGCCAATCAGGGCAAACCTGTGTTTTCCCGCCGTTTATATGAATTATTAGAGCGTGCTTGGCTCACTGCCAATGTGAAGCATCGCAGCGAGTGGATCACTGGGGCTGCCTTGCTTGATGCGTTTAAAGATCTCGTCCCATTTAGCCCTGCATTTGGGTTGGCGCGAGAGCTTGATAAGCTCGATATTCACTTTTTAAAAGACAATCTCGATAAAATTTGCAAAGGCTCGACTGAGCGCATGGCGTTTCAACCTGTGGATACGGGTAGAGCGAGCACTTTGCAGCAAAATGGACAAGATGCAGAGCAAACGGCATTGGACTCATTTTGTGAAGACCTAACCGCAAAAGCGGCCAGTGGCGGCATTGATCCGGTACTAGGACGCAGCGAAGAGATCCGTTTGGCAATCGATGTGTTATGTAGAAGGCGCAAGAATAACCCGATTTTTGTCGGCGACCCAGGGGTTGGCAAAACGGCGGTGGTGGAAGGCCTTGCACAGCGCATCGTTGCCAAAACGGTGCCAGATGAATTGGTGGGTGTACGGATCATGGTGTTAGATATGGGCTTGCTGCAAGCGGGCGCTGGGGTAAAAGGCGAGTTTGAACGCCGTTTAAAGCAAGTGATTGACGATGTGAAGTCATCCAGTACGCCCATTATTCTCTTTATTGATGAAGCGCATACCTTGATCGGTGCTGGTGGCGATGCCGGCATGGGCGATGCGGCGAACCTACTGAAACCCGCACTGGCACGAGGCGAGCTGCGTACACTGGCGGCCACTACTTGGAGCGAGTACAAACAGTATTTTGAGCGCGATGCTGCCCTTGAAAGACGCTTTCAGCTGATAAAAGTAGACGAGCCCAGCGAGCACAATGCCAAACTGATGTTGAGTGGCATTAAAGAAAAGTACGAGCAACACCATCAAATTCATATTACCGACAGCGCCATTGAAGCGGCGGTGAGTTTATCGGCGCGATATATTACAGGCAGACAGTTGCCAGACAAAGCCATTGATGTACTCGACACTGCGGCGGCAGCAGTGAGAATGGGCGCCGCCACCTCTCCTGTGATCATTGAAAACGCCCAAGAGCGTGTCACCTATTTAACCGAGCGTTTGGCGCGATTAGAGCAAGAGGCTGAGCTGGGCATTGAGAGCGATGTGGTCAGAGCAGAGTTAGCCGCTGAACTTGACCAAGCGCAATCAGAGCTCGCTGCAATGCAAGCGCGCCGCGCTGAGCAACTAGACACCCATGCCTCGATTGCCAGTGCACAGCAAAGCCAACTGCCAGAATATCGCCGCCAATTGAAATCGTTAAACGAAGAGGGCAATGCGGTCTTTTGCGAAGTTGATCAAGATACCGTGGCACAAGTTATTGCTAACTGGACGGGGATCCCCGTGGGCAATATGGTCAAAGATGAGCTGCAAAACCTCCTTGCGCTTGAGCAAAGTTTAGGTGCGCAGGTGGTAGGCCAAGAGCAAGGACTAAGTGCGCTAGCGCAGTCACTGCGTGTGGCCAAAGCTGGGGTGTCGGCATCTTCAGGCCCGCTCGGGGTGTTTTTATTTAGTGGCCCATCTGGGGTGGGTAAAACAGAAACCGCTCGACATTTGGCCAATGTGCTATTTGGCGGTGATAAGTTTTTAACCACCATCAATATGAGCGAATACCAAGAGTCACATACTGTGTCGCAGCTTAAGGGTTCACCACCGGGTTATGTGGGCTATGGTGAGGGCGGTGTGTTGACCGAAGCGGTGCGCCAGCGTCCTTATTCTGTGGTGCTGCTTGATGAAGTTGAAAAAGCCCACCCGGATGTATTAAACATGTTTTATCAGGTGTTTGAGCTGGGCATGATGCGCGACGGCGAAGGCCGCGAAATCGATTTTAAAAATACCGTGATCATCATGACCTCTAATATCGCCGCTGAGCAAATCGCTAAGGCGTGCCGTGCGCCAAATCAAGACGACGAAGACGTATTAGCCAAAGCCATCAATGAGGCGCAAGGCTTGTTAAACCAGCAAGCAGATGAAACGCCAACCGCTGACGAGGACTGCGACGAAGAGGCGCAAACGCCTTGGACCATGCCAAGCCTATCTGAGCTAAATAACTTGATTAAGCCTGAGCTACTGAATCATTTTGCGCCTGCATTATTGGCGCGTATGCAGGTGATCCCATTTAAGCCGCTAGACAGCGATGCACTAGAGAATATTGTCGCCTTAAAGCTTGAGAAAGTGGCTGCGCGCTTAAGTGAGAACCATCAAATTACACTGCGGGTTGATCAGAGTGTATTGAGCCATTTATCAAAGCAATGTGCGCTGTCTGACAGCGGCGCTCGCTTGGTTAATGCCACCATAGAACAGCAAATATTACCGGGTGTTGCCCGCTCAATTTTAGGCTTTTTGAGCGAAGAAGATATGCCAGATCTGCTGACTTTAACCTTAAATGATGACGGGCAAATTGAAGCTGTATTTGCCGATCTGGCCTAACTGAGGGAGCAGCACCATGTTTGGACTAGATGCGGGAAAACTGACCGGCGCCGATGAAAGCCACTTTGGGGTGACAATTGCGGGGCTGAGTGATGCGCTGTTTCAGGTGCAATCCTTTCAAGCGGACCTTGATGCCTTGTGTGATGATTGCATATTTGACATTCAAGTACTGAGCGAAGAGCTGGTGGAGCCGGATGTATTGATCGGCAAAGACATCAGCTTGATCATTGCGTGGAGCACTGAAGATCTCACCGTGACCGGATTTTTAACCAATTATATTTGCCATGGTCAGTCTCATCAGGGGTATGTGTATACCTTAACTTTGCAATCAGGTCTTGCAAAGCTTAAGCAACACCGTTCAAACCGGATATTTACCGATATGAATCCCGGGCAGATCATCCAAAGCGTGCTGCAAAAGTGTGATTTCCCATCGGCTCAGCTTGACTTACAAGTCAGCGGCCCAACGCTTGATATGGTGGTGCAATATGATGAAAGTGATTACGACTTTATCACACGTTTGATGCGCCGATACGGCTATGTATATGGCTGGCGAGAAACTGACTATGGCATTGCCAAGCTGGCCATTTGCGAGTCGAGCGACAAATTTGCTAGACCGCTTAAAGAGATCACCTTGCCTTTTGTTTCACCGAGCGGGCAGGTGCGCACTTGCGAAAGCGTGTTCGCGTTTTCTAAAAAAGCCACCATGCTCAGCGAGCAAGTGCGCTATTACGACAGCCATTACGAGCGTGGCGCCCAGATACAGGGCAGTAGCCGCAATAACACAGACATCAGCGGCTTTGGCGAAAGCGCGCATTTTGGTGACAACTTGGCCAGTGACGGCGATGGCAATGACTTAGCTGAAGTGCATCAACGCAGCCTAGATTGCCAGCGAGAAACCCTGATCGCAGATACGGACTGCCGTGCATTGCGCCCAGGGGTGTGCTTAACAGTCACAGATCATCCCAGTTATTCCGGTGAATACCTAGTGACTCATGTGTCCCATCAAGGGTGTCAGGCTGGCAGCGTGGCATATGGCAGCAAAGTCACTGGGCTGACTTATAAAAATCAGGCCGTGTTACTACCAATTGCGCAAGATTACTGTGCCAAGCCTAGACCAAAAAGACGGGTCTTTGCCACCTTCAACGCCACCATTGAGCAAGAGGTGGATGAGACAGGTCAATATCAAGTCAAACTGCCTTTTAACCAAGATGGCGAAGGCCAGCAAAGCAGACCAACCCGATTAACACAAACTTATGGTGGTCAAGGCCATGGCATGCACTTTCCGCTCACCCAAGGCACAGAGGTCTTAGTGTGTGGAGAAAATGGCGACTTGGATCGTCCGGTGATCTTAGGCGCGCTTTATAACGCCCAAGCACCAAGCCCTGTGAGCAGTAATAATCCCTATGAAAACAAAATTGTTACCCGTGCTGGCAATAAGCTGGTGATGAGTGACAAAGAGGGAGAACGCAAAATTAAAGTGGCCACGGCCAGTGATGACAATAGCTTGCTGTTAGATGCAACCGATGGACAAGAAAAGGTCATGTTGCAATCTAGCCGCGGAGAAATGCGCTTGCAGGCGCAAGAAGATCTGACCATGCAAGCGGGTGGCAACCTCAATGTCACCGCCTCTGACGAGCTAACAGTCAAAGCCGCAGATCGCATTGCGATTCAAAGTACAGATGCTGAACTTGAACTGCACGGTGCGCGGGGGATCCGCTTAACCGCGGACTTAAACTTTAAAATTCAAGCAACGGATGGCGATATTGACCTCGAAGCAACACAAGCATTGAGTATAGAAGCAGCCCAAGAGATCAATGTTCACAGCCAGGAAGGCAACATCGAAATGAGCGCAAACGCCGGTGAAATTACCTTAAGTAGTGGTAATAACCTGACGTTATCAACACAAGGTCAAGGGTCTATTCAATTGGTACAAGGGCGTGGCAGCATCGAAATTGATGGAGCTGGCAACATTACCATTAACGGCACAAACCTGACCTTAAGCGCGCGCAACATTTCTATTTCTGGCAATGCATTAGCGAACAATTAAGAGGAGATGGGAAATGCACAGTCATAATTTGGCGTATTTACCTGCGGCCAGTCAGTTGGTGGCCAGCGTATTACTGGTGGATGAGGTGGGCAAAATAGTCAGTGTGATGTTGGCCAACAGCGGCCGAGAGGTCGATGTGGTGGGTCAGCTGGAAAGTGTGTCGCGTGCTCAAAAAGGCGATCAAGTGGTGCTACTTAGCATTAAAGAGCCAGTGGTGATTGGCAAACTGGCAACCAGCGGCAGTTTTCCATGTGCCAAGTTTGATGATAATCGAGGCAAAGTGAGCATCAAAGCCGACCAAAGCATTTGCATTAAAACGCCCAAAGGCTCGATTGAGATTTATGGCGATGGCTCAATTTTACTGGAAGGCGATAGTTTATCCGCTGAAACCAAAAAAGATCTGAGCCTGCAAGGCTGGCCAATTAGATTGAACTAGCAGGGCAGGTATGTTTTCAGCAGTCACCAAGGTGCCACTTCACAAGCAACAGATAAAAAAGTTGTGGCGACAGCTTTGCGAACTTGAAAAGTCAGGGATTGTGCGTCAACAAAGGTTTGATGATTTGCACTACTTTTTGGTTAACCATGTTTACACTCTGGCACAAGCACAGCCCAGCGAGTTTGAATGGTTAGATGAGCAAGCGCTCAATGTCATGATTAAAGCCGATTGGCAGGAGCTATTGCTTTGGCATGAACAAAACGCGCAGCAAGCCCCTTGGCTAGATACTTTTTTAGCAATGTGGCTGGCAGAGGCCAAGGTGCCCAGTACAGATCTGCCCATTTGGCGTCAAAGCGGCGCAAGTACGCTGTTTGCAATGAGTGCACAAGCGTGGCTGAGCGATTTTAGCGACGCTGAGCGCCAGACCATGCTGACCAATATTGAAATGCCAGAGCCTTGGTTAGTGAGATTGGCGTTTGCAGGTCAACCGTTAAATGCTTTACAGCTTCAGCAAGCTCTGCAAAGCAAGCATTTTGAGTTTGTTCATGCGGCGTTAGTCAACATGTGGTTGTTTGCACATGACGAATTTGCGGCGCAGTTATTAAAAACCTTCAGTGCTACTGATGAGGCGGAGTATAAGGCGCAACTACTTTGCCTTGCAGGTATTGCACAGCTGCCAGATTGGCAAGATGCCTGTGTGGCATTTTGTGAGCATTACCCCTTGCACAGTGTCCATGTACTTAGCCACTTTGCCCATAAAAAAACGCTCAAACTGTTAGTCAATTGGCTCGATACGCAGCCTATGAGTGAGCCAGCTTATCAGGTATGGCAAATACTCACAGATAAAGAGCTTAAGTTGGTGGCGGCCATCAGTTTGGCAAAAGGGGAGGGGCAAGTCGAAGACGGGTTGCAGATCCCCTGTGTGAAACATGCAGAGACATGCCGTCAGACAATGTTGCTGGAGCAAGGCGACTATGTGCTGCAAGGAAAAAGCTTTGCGGCCCTCGATACTCAGCTGATAAGGCAATTTAAGGGCATATTAGTACAAAAGCTGGTGGCAGCGCAGTATGAGCAAAAGATCGCTGCGATGTTGTATTTTTTACCCTGCACGCCAAGGCATTGGGAATTTATAGATAGGAGAACAACGGATGTTAGTAAATGACTCAGCATGGTTTGCTGAAATTGCCCCAAGCTGGGATAAAGACTCTCAGCCTTGTTATGTGGTGGTGGTAAAGCAAAACTTTGAATACGACAAGCAAGGCAAGGTCACCCAAGAGCTAAATGGTCCTGAGATCACCATGGGCGATGGCTTTCAAGGTGAAGGCGCGCAGTGTGAATTGATCGCCGCCAATGATATGGTGCCGTTTAAGCAAGGGTTTGAATGGTATGGACGTTTTACTTGTTTTCCACCTAGTGATCGTGCTGCCCATGTGATGGAGGTGGGCGTTGACCTACTGAGTGACAATGCCGTTCTGATGAATAAAACCTTACGAGTGACCGGAGAGCGGCGCTGGCGCTGGTCTTTATTTGGTGCGGTGGCAAAGGATTTACAGCCATTGAGGCCATTGTTGCTCAATTACGCGGTGGCGTATGGTGGTCAAGCGCCGAATAACCCACAAAGTATGGACAGAGAAAACCCCATAGGTCGAGGCTTTAAGCTCAGAAACCGAGACGGGATCGGGCAGCTATTACCGCAAGTGGAATATGCAGATCAGGTGTTAAGAAAACCGCGAGATACCACACCAGTTGCCAGCTTTGCACCCATTCCGCATTTTTGGTCACCGCGTTTGGAGTTGCAACCTGAGTTAGATGTTCAGGCCGTGGTTGCAGGTGACTACCCATATGTTGAAGCTTTATGTGCCAACTATTATAACTATGCGCCAGCGGATCAGTGCTTGCCTTGCACCCTAAAGCCGCATACCACAATCGCACTGAGTGGCTTAACCAAGGGCCAGCCTTATGGCCAAAAAGTCACTTTTGAATTGCCTTATATCAAACCTGAGTTGGTGATGATGCGCGGCGCTATGCAAACGCCGTTAAATATGGTGTGTGACAGCTTAATTCTTGACACCCATACTCAGCAGTTTTCTTTGCTATGGCGCACCACGGTGAAACAAGACGGGATCCACCCAATGGATACCTTGATAGTCATGCCAGAGCAAGCACCACTGCCGTATACAGAGTCAAGCTTATGAGCAGCGAACGCTACATTAGCTATTTAGGCCATATAAATACGTCGGGCACAACCTTAAGCGCATTTTATAGCGCTATTGAAAATGGCATGACTTATACCGCCACCAGTAACCTAGAGGAAGAAGAAGGCATGGCGAAAGCCATTGTCGCCAAGCTCGGACCTTTGGCCAATTTACCGCGCGTTGCCCGTATTGAATTGATGCTGGGCGACTTGATGACAAGACTGGCCATCCCTGCGTTGCTGAGAGGAGAAAAAACGGGTGCCATTGCATGGTCTAACCGCATTCATTTTGTGCTCCCACAGCAAGGCACAGATCCGTTAATCAGTGATGAAGCCCTCAGCGCACTTTGCCAGCAATGCGAGTTACAAGATGTGTTGATAAGTCAAAGTGACGATATTGATTTAACCCTGCCCGATGGCACTGTGGTGGTGGCGGCAGATGCCTGTACAGGCCATGAAATTTTGTATGACAGTGATTGGCAAGACAAGCTACAGCGCCAAGATGGCACTGAAGGCATGATCATGAGCGAAGGTGCCTGTGCGTTACTGCTCGGTAAAAACAAGCAAGCCATGTGCTTAAAAAGCAGCAATAGTTCGTTAAAAAGCCAGTTAAAACAAGTAAAAGCAGACCTAAAAGACATTTATATTTCCAATATGGCGAGCACCAAGGCATGGCACAACATGTGGTTTGATGCCAGTTGTTATCTGTATCAAGCGGCAACGCAGTCAGGCAGCAACGGATCCGCCTCTTTGATTAAATTAAAAGAGCCGGGCAGGTTATGTGGCCATGCTGGGGTCGCGCAAACCTTAATGGCTTTGGTACTTGGCTTTGCCTATCTAGATTTACCCATTCAGTACACATCCCCCAAGGTATGGTTGATAGTTGAGCACACGCAGCCACAACTTTGGCAACTGACAAGGAGTGATGATGAGTTACATTAATGCCGGCCAAGGAAAGCAAGCCGGAACGGTACAATATGACATTGATGCCACCAGTGCAGAGCTGCGCAGTGGCGGCAGCCAAACTTGGCGTCATAATAACCCTGTTTTACTGGGCTTAACCGCAGCGGCAAAGCGCAATGGCGCACTAGGCCAAGCCAGTGGGGTGGCGATATTTGCTGATAAAAGCAGTGGCGAAAGCGCATTTCGTGACGAAATAGATAGGCCCAAATACAGCGACCATACTTTGGGTGACCTGATCACTGAGTTTATTCCTGACTACATTATTCCGCCCCCAGAATGGGATGAAGAAGCCAATCAGCCCATCTTGCCACACATCGAGCCTGTAACGGGCATGGACGTTAACAAGCCAGTGAACGATGCCGATGCCTTATTACGCCTTGCCAGCGAAGAACTTGGTTGGGAGGCCGGTGAGCAAAGTGAGATAACTAAAGACACAGAGGCAAACGAGCAACAAGTGCGCATGGCGAGTGGGAAAAATGTACTGATCAATGGCCGCTCCGCAGTCCATGTTGAAAGCAAAGGCAAACTGATGAGTTTGGATATTTGCTTAACCACCATAGGCATTCCTGTGGTGCCCATTCCCTATTGCAATGTGGCAAAAACCGATGACATCACCAACACCGCTAGCTCAGTGAAAATTAACGGTAACCCAGCAGGGACAAGAGATAGCGAATTTACCGAGAGCACAGGGGATCAACCCGGTGACAAAAAAGGCATTATGAGCGGTGTGACCGAAGGCAAAGCGGAGTTTATGTTGGGATCATTCAATGTGTTTATTGAAAACCAGCCAGCGGTGCGCCAAGGGGATATCATGATATCGAACAACAAAAATACCCCGCCTTCGCCATTAATGCAGTCAGGCAGTATGCCTGTACAGCGACTCAGCGTTGAAAACCGCCCCACCCCAGCACCGCAAGAGGGCGATAAAAACATCACCTTGGTGGTATCAGGGATCAGTAATTCACAGGAAAGGATCAGGATCGGATGACAAGTACAGCTCCCACTAGCGTCAATGAGCAAGGCGCTTATCGCGAATTGGTGTTTGAAGGCTATGCCAGTGACTCAGAGCAAGTCTCATTGATGATCAAAGATTACAGCGAAGATCAGGCAAAAACCGGTTTCTATAAAATTCCGCTGGGCTTTGCCAACACCACACAAAACAATAATAACGCCGATGTTGAGTTGGTGTACATTTACCCCTTGTGTGAGTGCACCCCAGATGGCGCCGCTGAGCGCAAACTAACGAACTTAAGACCCGGATATTTATACATTTATGTAGACGGTCATTTATGGCGCGAGCTTGAAGTCACAGAGCACGAAGAAGAAGACATTTCTTATTTTAAAGATGTGAACCTCGCGTACCAAAAAGGCCCGCAGGCGTGGCGCATTGATGAGCACGGTCAAGTTGGTGAGCGCGTGGCAACGGGTGAGCAGCTTAAGCAAGTTTTGGTGCCCAATAAATTGTATGGTCAGCCATGCCGAGTAGAAATTGCATTCAGTGAAACCCAGTGGTGCTGGCGACAAATTGAAGCCTTTGGCGGCATGAGCGAAAACGATCCGCGCTTAAACTATGGCCCAAGAGTTCAGCCGGGCACCAATGATGACGCAGCGAGCGAGCGCCGTAGCCAACGTATGCAAGTGCTTGATAAATTGGGTAACTATGCACAAGGTTACAGCAATGATGAGGCGCCGCAGCACATCCCGCTGCCGCGTATGCCAAAAAATGGCCTACACCGCCCGGTATTAAAAGACCCAATAGGCGTGGCCCGTTATCTTGCCGCTGAAATCGTCTCAGAGCGTAAAAACATCCAGCAATTGTCGATGGAGTCTATCAAAGGCGCGCCCCTTACCCCAGATGATTTTGAAGACTTTGCACCAGAGCAAAAAAACATTTCTAAACATGTGCTGGCAACCACCATTCAGTCGCAGTTTTTTGCGTTTCCCAATACCACCCAGCAAAAAGTGGACCTTGGCATGTCGGTCTCTGAACATGAGCAAGATATGGCACAAAACTACAAAAGTTGGGTGCGCGCTGGTTTTTCAAAGTATGAGTTTAGACGCTACTTAAAAACGGAACAGGCACTGACCTCTGCCCGCGCCATTAATGTGCAAAAGTCATTTGGTTTTGACCATATCACCCGCGAAGACGAGCCAATGAGCTTTTACCAAGCGGTGAAGGACTACGGCTATTACGAAGATGTAAGACGCAACTTTGTGTATGAGCTAATAAGCGATGTCACCGCGCCTTACACCGATCTCACCAAAACCTTAATTGAAAGTTTTTTAGTACATGACTCAGATTTTAGGGCTGCCAAGCAAATAGACGAAGAGGACATGGGCCAAGAGCTGATGTTAAAAGTGCTGGGCACGCATCCCTTAGATACTGAAAACGCAGCCAACAGTTTAAAACTGACCGCACTGATGTACCCGAAAAAGACCGGCACTGCATTGAGCGATTATGAGTGCGCGCGCAGAGAAAGCAGTGACCCATTCGATACGGTTTTTTCAGTTGAATTACAGCAACAAATTCAGCAAGACATAGACGACGGCTTAATGTCTGGCGAGCAGCGCGAGTTTTGGCGCCGTGCTTCGCATGTGGTTTGGGGTGTATTGGCTGTGAGTTTTTCCGTACCAACCAGCTATTATGCTGCTGGGGGGGCTGGCAAAGATTTTAAAGCACACAGTGCTGATAGAAACACACAAGAAGAGAGGCTTAGATCGCAACGTTCAGAGATTCAAAAAGAAATAGACAACCTACACGACAGTATTGCATTGAAGCAACAGGAGATCAGTGCAAGGCAAGCTGCAAATGCACAAGTGCGTCAAGAGTTACAGTCTGGGTTATTTGGAGAGGGTAAATCAATACCGGATAGCATGGATCAGGTTTTAGCCAACAGAATGGAAGAGTTAGAAGCGCTTCATGATAACCATAGTCGGGCGCGTGCTAGGCTGATCCGCACCAAGCAAAATTTAAAGCTGTTACATCAAAGCGGTGAGTATTATCAAGGTAGGTCTTTTCGGGACCTTTTATTACGTGAAGTGCCACACACTCGCTATATGCATTTAGCTAAAGTGATGACAGGCGATTTGCTGACAGAAATAGATATTGATGTTAACGATTATTATTCTAACAAATTACCTGATGGCAAAGTACCGCTTAACTTTTTAGATAAAGCCAAACGTGCCCAAGAGAGCTTGCTAAAGCTTGAGCGTGCTGCAGAAGGGTTTGATAGTGCCTATGAGAGCCCTCAAACAGATCCTTTAGTAAAAGCAAAAATAGACGAATTTGCTTCTATTGAAGCGCGATTAGATCACATTCTAGAGCTGGATGGCTCTTTGGATGAAGTGCTTAAAGTGATGGAAAAACAGCAAGCTGATATAGAGGCTGGGCAAACACGCATTAAAAAAACTTTAGTAGTTATGGATTTGTCTGCTGTGGAAGAGTTGAAAGCAGCAATTGAGGAAAATTTTGATAAGATTGAAAATAATTTGGTTAGGGATTTAGAGATTGAATGGAAATTAAAAGGCTTTAGTCACGAAAATGAAGCATTGAGCAAAATGGCCCGAATGAACATTAATCCAGCGACACTAGATGCGGTGCTGAGAAACCTGTTACCAGTTGTTGCCATCCTCGAAGTGGCTAATCTCTACAGTACCATCAATGACCCTAATGCACCTGAAATAGCTAAATTATCTGCGATTTTAGATACCGCAGATATTATGAGTAATATTGGCCTCAATATGGTGGAAAGAAAAATAGGCCTGCCTTCACCAAAACAGTGCTATGCAATCATACGTAGTAAGCCTGTTCCTCCAAGTGCCTTAACAAAACGTTTTTGGTGGTCATCTCAATTGAAATTTAAGGTGTATGGTTCGTTAGCGGCAAATGCACTAACATTTATTGCCAGTGCGGTCAGTACATACGTTGCTTATAACAACATGATTTCAGCAAATGAGCGGGGCGATGGGGCACAAGCCTTGTCTCAAGGTTTAATGATGACTGGGGCAGCGAGTATGACTTTGTCATCTCTTTTAGGAATATTGGCTAAGTCGAGTTTGGTATTTCAGAGCGCAGCACTTGTATCATTGGCTTCGGGGCTTGCGATTGCAGGCGTGATTATACTACTAATCGGAGCAGGTATCGCATGGGCATTTTCGGAAGAGCCGATAGAGGCTTGGCTTGAGGCTTGCCACTGGGGGAAAAGCAAGACCCGCTTTAAAAATGATGACAGTCATGATGCCACAATCCGCGCTGCCCAGTGGGAGGAAAACCCAGAGTTGGCTTTGCATGATTTATACAACACACTCTATCGCCCCAATTTATCGATTACCTCTATTAATGTGATTGGCTCAGCGAAGTTTTCATTCAGTGTTCCTCTTTCATATCCAGAAAATGGCGCAAAATTGGTATTTATGTACAAAAAGCAAGGTGACGACAACTTTAGTATTTTATCAAGACACCAAATTAGTCAAATGGTCGATACGATTGAACTCTACCCTAATCGTACTGGTTGGGAGTTTACCACGACTTATTCAAAAATTAAGCACGCTTTAGGGATTCAGCAAGATATGAGGATTGAATTTAAAGTGCTTTATGCCATTTATCCAAGAGGGATAAGCGAGCCCATCATTCATGGCACTAAGCAAGAGTTTGTGCTGCCAATAAGGTTTGAGAGAAAGAAAGAAGAAAGTATTCAGCAGCGTCATGGTGGGTTAGCAATGTGTTCATTTCAGACAGCGCCTACTAGTCTTATGGCATTATAATTAAAGGGCGTTTATTTTAAGGAAAAATATGCAAGAAGAATCTGATGAGTCGCTCGAACAATGGCGGCTAGAAAAATCAAAAGAAATAAAGTTATATGCGAAAAATATTAGTAAATATACAGATCAAGGTATCTATTATTTCGATGTTTCGAAGGAGCATTTACACCATAAAAGTTACGAGGAGCGATTGGCGTTTGCAGCTCGCTTGAATGGCTGTGAATTTAAAGTGGCAAAACCTTTTAAACGAAGGTTTGTATCGCGAGAACACACAGAACGTTATTATCATATCGGTAAATGTGATGGACAAGTGTTGGCTTTGCGCAGAGCGCCCGGAATTTGGCTTGTTTGTTTTTTTCTTTCTCTTTTTGGCTTTTTGGGTGGTTTTGGCCTATTTATCGTTGGATTAATCACAGGGCCCGCTTGGTGGATGTTGGCAGGTATAGCATTATTCTTTATCGGCCCATGGCTGACTTATAAGTTATGGGAAAAGTTGGATTGGTTAGACAAGATTGAGTTTAACCGCCATACCGGACTTGTGCGCACCTCACATACTTTGTTGCGACGGCCATTTTATGTCCCGATTGAAGATGTTGAAATGTGTGAAGGCCCAATCATTCAAGCGGCGAGAGGAGGAGGTGAAATGGGAACGGGTGGTTTAGTGTTGACTAAATACCCAGCTAAGTTTTGGTGGCGACCAACCATTGCCACTTTTGGGGGGATGGAAAAAGATCATTGGACAGCGATTCTTAAATTTATGGACAGTGATGAGTTGATCCATAGGCATGTTCACACCGAGATAGAAGAGCATTATAAAAGAGACAAAAATGCCATGGGTACAGGCCCGTTTCCAGAGTCAATGAAAAAGTATTTTGACCCAGAGGATAAGCAAATTAATCGGTGGAAGGTTTGGTAGCGGTTTTGCTGCCAAGCCGAGCTAAAAGGGTTGAGTTTGTAGCAAGGAATGTCATGAACGTGAAAAAAGTTGGTTCACCTTCTTCTGAAAGTTTGTCTAAAAAAGAGCGACGGAGACGAGAATTTGAAAAAGAGAAAGCGAATGCCCCGAGTTATATGCGAGCTGCTTATGATGAGCTTGAGAGAAAAAGTCGCAATCGAGAGAAATATGATAAACAGGGGGTATTTTTTGATGAGCTTTCAAAAGACCACCTCCATAATCAGACATATGAGCAACGCCTTGCAAAAGCTGCACAACTAAATGGCTGTGAATTTAAAGAAGCTAAGCCATTTAAAAAGCCGTTCTCATCGCGGGAGCACCATGGTACGGATAATCACATTGGCTGGTGCGATGGACAAGTTGTTGGGATCCGAAGAGCGCCATTTTGGGGCGGGTTTTGTTTTTTATGGTTTATCTTATGTGTCTATATGCTTTTTTTTAGTGTTGTTAATGTTGTCTTTTTTTGGAATTTTTCGTACGCATATTTGATCCCTGTAAGTATATTAGGCCCCATGGCCGTTCACAAAGTCTGGGAGTGGGGGGCATGGATAGACAAAATAGAATTTAATCGCCACACCGGGTTGGTACGCATGCCATTTTCTTTTCTGAGACGGCGATTTTATGTGCCAATTGAAGACATAGAATTATGTGAAGGCCCTGTGGTACAAGCCGCAAGAGGCGGCGGAGAAATGGCCACCGGCAGCCTAGTGTTAACCAAATACCCAAAGCGCTACTGGTTTAGGCCAACCATTACGGTGTTTGGTGGGATGGAGCAAGAGCATTTTCAGAAAGATAAAAACGCCATGGGCACAGGCCCGTTTCCGGAATCAATGAAAAAGTACTTGGATGCTGAGGATAAGCAGATCAACCGATTTGAGGTTTGGTAGCTATAGATTGCTGGGCTAGCCGGCAATGTCGTGGGGAGGGTTGCGCTGTGGTTAAATTTATAAGTTTGAAATATCACTAGCTTTTGACCCTTTACTACGGTGGCGACACTTCACCAGAACTTTCCCTTTGTCACTCTTAACTTGCTTCAGAGCTCATAGCCAGATGAGGTTTTTAAGTTTTTAAGCTGTTTTAGCAATATAGCGCCATTTAGCTGAAACATGGGTCTGGGAATAAGGGTACAAAGGTTCAGCTAGCATATTGAGAATAGCTATTGTTAATGATATTGTGAATTTTATTCTGTTTTTATCCTTACCTTTATATTCCCCATAGACTTTTGGCAGGTAAATTAATCTAAGCGAATTTTTTACTAAAAGTGATGCATTATTTGGCTAGGTATTTATACAGCATATAACTATTACTATGATAACTTAAACAAGGAGTGTAAGTGGCTAATATAGCAAATAGCAATGTGGTGCCTGATGAAGCACCTACATTTAATATCAAACCACTGATGTTTGAAACCTTTGTATGTACTATGGCAGTTATGGCTTTTTCTGCATTGGCGGGACCCGTCGCAAGAGTCACTGGGCTAGAAGCGTGGCAAATAGGTACGGCGATGACTGCTGCTGGTCTAGCATGGGTACTGATGGCTCGTTTTTGGGGGCGATTGAGTGATAAACGTGGGCGACGTCCAATTATATTATTTGGCCTTAGTGGGTTTGTAATTAGTTACGCAAGTCTTGCATTATTCATTGATTTTGCAATGCAAGCAGCAGTGGCCCCGATAATTACATTTATTGGGTTGGTAGTTGGACGAGGCATTGCCGGCGTTTTTTATGCGGCGGTACCTGCTACTAGTGCTGCTCTGATAGCGGATCATGTTCCGCCTAAACAGCGTACAGCGGCTATGGCAGGGATAGGTGCTGCAAGCGCCGCTGGAATGGTTATTGGGCCTGGCTTTGTCGGATTGATTGGTGCTTACAGCTTAAGCATTCCTTTATACTTTACTGCCATTTTACCTGCTATTGCACTGTTAGCTCTTTGGCGAGTGCTACCCAAGGTGAAGTTACATGCAAAGCCTGATATGCAATCAGTTAGTTTGACTGATAAACGTCTTCGCAGGCCTGTAGCTGTGGCTTTTGTTGCTGCGTTTAGTGTTTCGATTGCACAAGTCATAGTGGGATTTTTTATTCTTGATCGCCTTCAACTTGATACATCAACTGCAGCGCGCTCTGCTGGTATTGCGCTTGCGGTTGTAGGGATAGCTTTGATTGTCGCACAGGTCGCAGTGCAAAAGCTTATGTGGCAACCACAGAGGTTCATTTTGTTCGGCGGGCTCATTGCTGCTGCTGGCTTTATCGTCGTTTACTTTTCTTTATCATCGGTCATATTATGGATAGGTTATGGCTTGGCAGGCTTTGGTATGGGGTGGGTATATCCATCACTCTCTGCGCTTGCTGCTAATTCGGTTGAAGCACATGAGCAAGGCGCCGCTGCTGGCACTGTTTCATCTGCACAGGGACTAGGTATTGTTGTAGGCCCAATCGTCGGTACTGCTATTTATGGGTTAGATTATGGGTTGCCTTTTGCACTGATTGCAGCGATGTTAATACTGGCAGCTATTTGGCGCTCACCTAAATAGCTTGCTAGCGCTTTATTAACCAAGGTGCGCTTTAAGTTTGAACTAAGCGCACCAAGTTTAAAAAATATAGTCTTTTTAATACTGTATTGACTTCTTCTGTTTATATTGAGTATGTATCTAGATAGCATTTCTTAATATTGTTAATTAATTTATATACAATTACTAAGTTCATAGCATTGGGTTTGTGTTCTTTATGCTTTGCTATTAAGTTTCTATTTTTTAATAACGCTTTGTTATCACCCTCTAAAAAAGCAATATTTGCCAGTACATATTCCTTCCATAAAAATGAAGGCTGACTGTTAGGTGCCGATGCTGCGACGCTTTTAGCAATTTTAATCGCTTTTTGATTCTGCCACCCATCGCGCTCATTTGAAATAGGTGCCACAGTAGAGCAGTACTTTTTTGGGTGTTATGTTCCATATAGCGGTTAATAAGCTGGGCTGATTCAGAAAAGCATTTTTGCTCTGATAAGGCTCGCCAGACGCGGTTCGGTGTTTGGTCAAATTCAGTTAAAGTCTTGTCTAGCAAGGGAAGTTACTGGTTCAAAAGGGCATTACAATTTGCGTTTGCATATGAAGTGCTGAGCAATAGACAGGTTAAAATTACTTATTTTAATTAAGTTATCACTTTTATATCCTTGAGGGTTAAATATTATAACTTTTATTTTTATTAATATAGGTTTAACTCAGTTAGGATTCTGGTTGGTTTTTCAGTTTGTTAAAATCTTTGCTTTATATTTTAAATGTGTTTTTCAGGGAAGTGTGGGTGGGTTTATAGATTAAATATATTAAAAATATTTAAGTTAAATAATGTGTGGTCAAGTATTTTTATAGCTTGATGGGCTAATTTAAAAAATTAACCCATCATCTTATATTAGGCAGTGAAGATTAAGCCATAAAAACTTTGCCGCCCAATATTGAATTAGTTCGGGCTTACAGTAACAGTAATAGTATCAGAGTAAGTACCTGCGTCATTTAAACCGTTTGACTGTGGTGTGATTTTCAGCGAAGTTGCTTGTGTCTCACCAGAAGTACCTGTACCAGCTGCTGTTGCTTTTGAATGCTTGTAAGTACCTGTTTGTAAATCGATGCCAGATGTATCACCAATGTTCAGTGTATATGCAATTTTACTACTTTGAGCATTGTTTGCTACTAAGAAACCACCGTTTGCAGATGTATATTCTGTTGTTGCGTTTTCACCAGTATTACACCAAACATCAAGAGTACCGATTTCTTGAGTTTGCTGAGTAGAATCAAGTTTTAGACCAGTGATGCTGTTGCTACTACCACTACTTGTTTTACACATAGGCTCAATCGTACCTTCAAAAGTAAATTTCGCTTCAGTACCTGTTGTACTTGTTACAGCAGCAGCAGCTGAGATTGATGTGAATGCAGTTGCAACGAATAGTGATTTTAATAGTGTTTTCATGGCTTTTCCCCTTTAAAAAACAGAAGTAGTTTTTATATCTAATTTTAATTTCTAGGTGTGCTCACCTATCTGGCTAATTATAAGCAAAGGGTGTGCCAAGAATAAAATTTTATTCCGAAAGAATTGTATTTTCCGTCATAAAACTTTGTTAAATACTTTTAAATCATAAGCTTACCTTGGGTAAACGGTTAATGATAAATTATCTCTATAGTAACCGGCTGGCATTAATTCGACATTGCCCAAAATGAACTCAAAGCCATACCACTTATTTTTGACGCCTGGGTTGAAGTTGTAGCTACGATAAATCTGATCAGCTGACGACATTTTGACGTTATCAAAACTGACAGAGTAATTAATCAGCGCATTAGTGTTGGTTTCATGACGCAAGCCATTGAATTCTGAGTCCAAAACGATATCGTATGAGCTATTACTGAGTATTTTTATACCCCAATAAAAGCGCATATTACTTTTCAGCTCCCCGAGATTGATTTGATATTGGCCGTGACTGCCGGCGACTTTGCCTTGGCTGTTGTTGTCTAGAGAAATCGAAACCTGCGGCTCAGAGTAGTAAGTCATGTCAAAATATTGTTCTTCAACAATTTGATTGTTTTTGACAATAGAGACTCTAATCGCACCGTTGTAGGCACCTGCAGGGAATAAACTGTAATGGCGCAAACGGACCCACATTTGTGTGGTACGTTCATTCAATGGTGATTTCCAAATACCATTTCTGACTTTAATTTTTTTAAATTGGGCATCAAATAATTTTGCATACTTGTCTTGGGTAGGCCCTTCAAATACCATTGAGTAGTAATAGACGTCTTCCACCCAAATTTCGTCTGCGCAGTTTAGTAGTTGCTCAGAAACTTGAACTTTAAGCGGTAAAAAAACCGAGACTCTATTTGTGTGCTCAGTGATGATGTCTGTTGAATTAGAAGTGACCCACAAGTTGCCGTAACAGCTATACCAGTCCGCGCGCGCCTCATTACTAAGCATCAAAAAACTCAAAATCATTAATAAAAAGACTTTGATTTTCATTATTGTGTGCCTCCTTTAGGCTGCGCAATTTGTGTAGAGATAGTGCCTAATCTAACAAATCTTTGTGCTTCATCTGAAATACTGAATTGTCCGCTCAATTTATCTAGTTCAATACGATAATGGCCAGTGCTAATGCCTTCGACAACAAAGCGTCCTGTTCTATTCGTAAAGAATGCCCAGCTTTGAGTAGACATGTTATCGCCATCCAAACTCGTTGTTTCATTGGAGTGCACATGGACTATACGTCCTCGTTTCATTGCAATTGGTGTGCCTGAGTGATCAACCAATGTGCCTATCACGGTATACGATAAATCAGAACCGATTTGAATATGGTGCCCTGTAGCTGCCCCTCCGACTTTGACATACATCCCAGGCCCCCAGTCATAGCCAAGTGGCGCGTTCGGTACATCAATATTGAGTTGTGCTTTACTGTATCCACTACCTAAATCAATAAGTGAACCAATTTGATTATTTGGTTTTGATTGGGCTCGTCCTGCTCTGTCGATATTGACGAGTACATCGGCATCTTTTAACGTTTTATGTTTGGTAATAACAGCAAAGGGAGCTGTCGTGGTTGCACTCATACCGACATGTCCGTCGGCAATGCCGAGACTGGTGGATAGATTTACACTGCTACTGCTATCGGAGCCTATGCCGTAACGGGAGTAGTTGCTAGTACTGACATCAGCTCTCATAAATGAGCTTGTGTAGCTGGCTTCTGCTTGCTCTTGTCTAAAATCTGAGCCTTGCTCAGCCAAAACTTGATAGCCGTAGTCATTCACAAAGTTGTAATTGGTTTTGCCATAACTGGCGCTGGTGACTTTTGTACGACTATTATATTGGGTTCGTGCTCGGTGGTTTGAACGGCGACTATCATAGTTCCAAGTAAAGGTGAGAAAAAGCTTATTATCTGAGATAAACCGTTCATCTTCACTGTCGCTAAAGTTGTAGCCTAGCCTAAAGCGGATATCCTCGTAGCGAACATTGAATTCGGCAGTGATAATGTCTGTCTTCTCATTATTATCATTGTCTGCGCGAGCGGCATTCAGGTTAATATCCATATGTTCATTGATAAAATAACTGTAATCAACAAATGCGCGATTACGATTATTAATAGTATTAAACTCAAGCCAAGGGGTGTTGGTAAAGTTATGACTAATCTCGTAGCCAAGGCGTAAGTTAGGTGAGCCAAAGTTACCATGACCCCATACACTGTGCTCTGTTTCTACAGAGAAAATGTTGCCAGAAGTCCCATCTTTCTCGCTTTGCGAGTAGCGTAATGAAATATTACCAAGAGGACTGTTTATAGCTGCCAAAGAGCCAATTACATGGCCAATAGGGTGCACTGCAGCGTTAAAACCAAAGGTAAAATTGTCACTTAAACCGTATTCGTATGTGCCTGATACCAGCAAGTCATCATCGTATTCAAAACGCCTTTCTTCAAATGTCGACAAATGACCAATGGCAAAAGAGTAGTCACTGAGTCCTTTGGCTAGTAATCTTGCATTATAATGTGTCGTAAAATTAAACTCTTCTGTTTCGCCATTAGGGTAAGTGGCGATGACGCGAATGTTGTTTTCGCCAGAAGTAAGAGGAAGGTCACTGAGGTCATAACGACCGGCATTTAGGCGCAATCGAGAGATTAAAAAGTCATTAATATAGACTTCTAATATGGCCATACGTGGTAGAACAAATTGTTGGCTATTGCCTGGGGTTATTCTACGTTGTGGCTGCAGCTTAGAATAAGCTTTGCTGAAACTGAATCCTGCCAGTTGTGCGCCAGATAAATGTCCCGTGCTCGTTATACTGGTATCCCCTAAGGTTAAGCGTAGCGGTTTATTTGGTTGATCGTAATAAACTGCAGTTTCTCCACGGTAGACCTTGCTGTCTCTGCGACTGCCATCTTCCCAAAATAATGAACTGCGCATGTTGAAGCCATCCCCACCACCAATATTTGCATTCATTAGCCACTCAAACTGTGATCTATGGTCATTATGATTATTGAAACGTTCATGATTTAAATTGAGGTTATTCAACATGGCCCAATCAGCTTCGCCTTTGGGTTGCTCAAAATGAGTTTGTCGACCATATGATAAGCTATCAGTTACCATAGCTGTTTCTGACAGTGTCATATCAATGATGAGATCTTGAGCTTGTAATTTTAATTCAATACCTTGCGCCGCAAATTCTTCTGGTGTGATGGCTTTTTCACCTTGGCTAGTAAGCCACATGATGACATTTTGGCTAAGTAGAGGGCTTAATTGTTGTTTAAACTCGGTAGCAGAGACAGATTTTAGCTCAAAGCCGTCTGTGGTGGCAGAAATCTGCCCCACTTCGGCAAGATATAGCCGTACTGGAAAGTCCATCTCGAATGAGGCTGAAAAAACTCGGGTAGCCCAAAACAATAGAAGTGTGATTAACACATTTCGCAAGCGAGTAGGCCGGATATAAGCGCCTATTTTAAACATGGGCTAAATTACTTTTGATTAAATAGGCTGATAAGTTTTGCGTTCTTACTTGGCTTTTCATTAAGTATAGATTGCAAGTCAACTTCCATTTTATGTCCCGGCATGATAAATCGGCCTGAGGTGATAGATTGAAGCTGTGCCCACTCGATATTGGTTTCACCATTATGAAACTGATAGTCAAAGGTCGACAAATCTAAAACGCGTTTCCCAGAGTTGGCAATTGTCAAAGTACAATCTTCAAGTTTTTCACATTGGATTGAGCTTTGTGCTTGAGCATTTATCCCTTCTGGACTGACAAATACCAGTGTGGCGAAATTAAAGACCATTTTCACCCCAGATTTGTCATCGTCCTCGGGTAAAGGAAGTTGTTTAAAAACGATGCGGTATGAGTGCGTTTCTTTGAGCTCAGGAGAGCCTAGGTATTTGGCGCGAAATACTTGATAGCTTTTTGCAGCAACCTCGACTTGTGGAGGAAGGACGATGAAATCATCTTCTGCAGATACAAGTACTTCTTGCTGGTTTTCATCAAAGGTACGCTTATATACTTCGATTTCAATTGGCAATGTGTTCTCACTGGGGTTTTGCAGTCTATAAGTGACCAACGACTTTTTACCATGTGCAGTAAGATCAACAATCATAGGTTGAACTTGGTAGGCCAAGGCTGGGAGTGATAACCAGAAAAGTAACAACATAAATAAACGCATTTGACTTCCAACAAACAAGCTTGATTAAAAAATTTGCTATACGATACCTGTACTATGAGCTAAAACAAGATCAAATTATCTTTTTGATAAAAAATTCCTGTCTAAGTTACCAATTGTTTTGGCACGATGGTGAAAAGCCATGCTATTTAACGTTGTTTTACGCAAATCCTTATGTGTATAAGTTATTTAAAGTTATTTAAAGTTATTTAAAGTTATTTTATTGGGAGCTTTATTCATGTCAATTTTGCTTTTTTCGATATCACTTTTAAATATTAAAAAATGCATAATATCAATATATTAAAATAATAATTTAGTAATTACATGGTTGACAGATTGAATTGTTTGTTACGAATATAGGTCCTTACATTATAAAAAGGAGTTACTATGTTCTCTTCATGTCTTTACCGTAGAATTTATACCGGTATTCTACTTGCAACAAGCAGTACTTTGTACGCCAACCCTGTAATTGATCAATCTATTGAAAACAACATCGCAGCTAAAGCTCAATTTGAGCAAGCATTGCCTGATATTTTAATGTTTAGCGAGTTTGCGCATCGTATTCGGTATTTTTATCCCAGTGATGCTGTTTCTGGCACTCGGTGGGAGTTTTTTCTTGAGGAAGTCATACATGATATGGTGGCGCTGCCGGAGCACGCCAGATTAACTTATGCTCTTGGACAGCTCAAAAAGATCGCGCCTTACATAGTGACGGAGCCAAGTAAATTACCCATTGTTAAAGATAATGATGTTGCACATGCGTGGGCGGCTTCAGGTGCGCACAACTTTAGCTCGTATAATCGGGATATATTGTCTGGTAATTTTTCCGAGCTTATTAATGATATACGCACACCAAAATCGATAGTTTATAACGACGTATATGATAATCAAGCAGTATATTGGCCACTATATTTAAACAACCAAGATAGTCAAAAAGGGCAGGCTTTTTGGCGAGTGATGAAAAAGTCATCCATGAAAAACCCAGCAACATGCATGGCGGCATTAAGTTATACATGGGCTGAAATCTACCATTTTTGGCCTTACTTTGAGCAAGTGGCAGTGAACTGGCAAGAGAGTCACTCTGCACTGTTGAAAGGGTGCTTAGGTAATCCAAGTGAACTTACGAACATTGTGAATGTTGAATTCAAAAAGCTTCAAGATAATCATCTTTCAGTTCGTTTTTCTGAAGAGTTTACGGAAAGTGGAGACTATCAGCTTCCGTTACAAGTCCAATATGTTGAGGGTAAAGCCATCGTAACTAGCAAAACGGACTACTTGTCACTGCAAGTGGAGATTGGTGATGAACTCGTTTCCATCGATGGCGTTATGGCTAATGAGATAATTCAGCAGACCGCATCCACACTTACATCTAGTAACCATGTCGATAAAGTCATCGCAGCTTTTGGTATAACTCAACATTATAGTTCTCCAGATCTGGTTAACTTGGTTTTTAGGAAACCTGATGGTGACGTGTTTACAACCACAACTGCGACGATACACAAGGAAGTTATTGGGGAGCTTAAGGGGCATTCAGAGGATCGGACACTTGTACAAAGTTTAGGTGGTGGGATCGTCCGGCTGAATTTATACGATATCGCAACTGAAGCTCAGTTTAATGAAGCGAAAGAAAGTCTAAGTAACGCTAAAGCAATCGTACTGGACATGCGTGGATATCCACGTAACTTCTTTTTAACTCGCGAATTTATGGGGTACTTTTCAGATACAGATACTAAGGGAGGTGCGTATATGCAGTTCCTTCAAAGACTCCCTAATCAGGGGGATACCTATGTTTATAACGCGCATGTTGGACTACCACTAAATGAGCTGCTGTTCGACGTCCCAACAGTTGCGATTTCTGCAAACTTAAATGCGAGTGCAGCAGAACACTTTTTGATGATTGCACAAAACTTGAATATCCCCATTGTTGGTGATGTCACAATGGGAATTAATGGCGATTATATGTATAACTGGATTTTTGGTGGTCCATTTCATGGAGGGATCGATTATTTGTATACTGGCGCTCGTTCAGACCAAATTGATGGTAGCAAATTAATAGGTGTGGGTGTTCAACCTGATTATCTAGTACCTGTAACGCAGGATTCGATTGTTGATAACATCGATGTTCAGCTTGAAAAAGCCTACGAACTGGCCAAACAGATGTTAATAGAGAAATAGATATAAAAAATTCAAGAGGTAAGTGGGTAATCACTTCCCTCTTAATCTCTTCCATATTAGGAAAAGTAGCCAGATATAATAAACTCTTTAATGCCATTATCGAGCTTATCTAAATCCTCCCATTCACTATAAATGTCTTCCAGCATGTGTATTTCATTAATGCATTCACCATCTTGATATTTCATGATGATGGGATGCAAAAAGCCATGTGTTGAAAACTTGGGTTTTTCATTCTCATCTTTTGGTAGCTTGTAACTGAATTCAAGCGTATATCCACTGAAATTTTGAAATAGCTCATCGTGTTCAAAGGCTAATTTGGGGATGCTTTCGTAAAACTGAAAATTATTTTTCGTATCAAGTGCATAGACATCATATACGTTACCAAATAAAAACCAAATGGTGGTTGCGCGTCTAATTTGCTCACTGATGGCGTCATATAAATCTGTTTTTTCGGTGATTATTTTCTTAGCTTGCCATGTGCGATTTTGGAGCTTGTTCACTAGTATTTCGGCCAGCGTTTGTGCATTGTGTCGAATACCATGTACAAAGGGCGTGGAGGAATCTTTGTAATCATTACATTGCATATTCGCGCCACAGAAAAACAGATTATCAATATTGGTACTTTGCCATTGATGGTTGAGCTTGGGAAATTTGTTCATTAAGCATAAATCAGGCTTTAAATCAGCACTATAGTGATCAAAATTGCATTTGAAGCCACTGCAATTGACGATATGATCGTAAGTGTTGATCTCTCGTTCTCCATCCTCTGAGAAAATCATATCAACTAAGTATTTGCCTTGATCGGTCGGTTTAATTGACGCTATGGTGCCGTTTAGGATGGCATTTTGTTGCTTGAGGAAAAAGGTATCTAAAAAGCCTTGATTGACTGAACGCAGGTGCCCAGGGTAGTGGCTAACCCATGCAAAATTAAAGTCTTTAGGGCTTATTACATGCGTATTGGCTGATACTTCCATCAGGCTGTCAGCCGTTTCAAAAGCAGAGTTTCCTTTACCAAGGATCAAGATGCGTTTATTTTTAAATTGAGATACATCATTGCTCATTTCAGTGTAAGGGATCACATGCTCGATACCATCAATATTAGGCACATTTAATTCACCAATACCGGTTGCATCGACCAAGATATTAGCGTTGTAAGTTTTGTTGCTACGACAGCTAATTACAAATTGCGAATTGGCTTTTGTTATTGAATCGACATGGGTATTAAATTGGATCGGTAATTCATAGCGCGTGGCAAATTGAGCCATATACTCGACCAGCTTATCACTACTCGGGTAGTAACTTTGGTCAAAGTCCTTAAATGAAAAGTCATCATCATCATTGAGCAATGAATTCCAATCCCAGCGCAGGTTTTTGGTTTTATCGTCGAATCCGGTATGCACTTTATTTATTGAAATAAGTTTGCGATGTACAGGGTATGTAGCGAAGAAGCTACCTGGAATATCGGCGCGTTCAAGCACAACATGAGACACACCAGCTTTGTTTAAAAAGTAGCTGAGCTGCATGCCGGCAGGGCCTGCGCCAATGATAACAACTTGGTGGGTTGACTCCATTATTAACACTCCTTTTGTAATGACTTAGTCTGTTCACTGATTTTTATAAAGTGTTCGTTGGTAATGATTTGGTTGGGTGGCTGAGCAGCTACAACTTTACCTTTTTCGATAACTAACACCTGATCAGACAGGTTGATACTGTTTAAGTTGTGTGTGATGACAAGGACGATTTTATTCCTTGCGATTTCTCTCAGGTGCTGGTGCAGTATTGATTCTGTGGCCCTGTCCAAAGAGTTAGTAGCTTCGTCGAGTATGAGTACATCACAGTCACTGTAGAGTGCTCTAGCAATGGCAAGGCGTTGCTTTTCGCCACCAGATAAATTGTTGGCATTGGTCGTGATACTACTGTCGATTGTGATCTGGTTGTTTTTTATAACGCGATCAAATTGTGAGAGCGCAAGAGCACGGTTAAGCTTTAGCTCATCAATCTCATTAGCGTTATCGACAAGGGTAATATTTTGCCAAATTGTACCATTGAAAAAAAATGGGTCTTGCTCAATCAGCGCCACATGTTTGTGTGGACTGCCTTGTTGTGATTTTGCTTCAGCATCAGATAAAAAGATTTTGCCTTGGTAGTTATAATACAGCCCGGAAATGAGTTTGATCAGGGTACTTTTCCCAGAGCCAGAGCGACCGACAATGGAGTAAATATGATTGCGCTGAAAAGTGTAGTTGATCCCATCGAGGGCTTTGTCTTTATTATTCTGATAGCTAAACGACAAATCATACAGTGATATATGCTTGATATCTTTGGCTGGTTTTGTGTTGATGGCGTGTAATTCGTAGTCACATTGCAATAACGTTTCTAAGTTTTTGATTGCACTTTTTGCTTTGGCGGTAACGGTATTAATGTCGCTGATCGAGGCAAATGAATATGACATTAAAAGCAAGACCATGACAAAAGCGACCAGTTCACCTGATGCCATTGTCCCCGATATGACGTTATGCCCGCCTATCCAAAGCACCAAGATAACACTTGAAAATCCACCAAATATAATCAAGCCTGAGACAATAGACTCTAACAAGTGTAGCCTTTTTGTCGCGCGGTAGACGTCACTTGCTTTTGACTCTATTTGCCTGGAGAGTAACCCTTCCATTTTGTGCACTTTGATAGATTGGATACCACTGAGAGATTCAATGATGGCGGCATTGAGCATAGAGACCATGTTGCGTTTATGACTATTGGCTTGTGAGACTTTTTGGCTGATACGAAAGATCATTAAGATCACTACAGGCACGGCAACGATGGAAATTAAGGTCATATATATATTGGTGACAAGCAAATAGATAAATCCACACAGCAAGGTGGCAGATGCTTGTATTAGAATACTCAAAACAAAGTGGACATAAACATTAATGGCTTTGATGTCGTAATCGACATTAGAATACAATTTAGATGGTGCTGTTTGGTCGAAGAGTTGCTGTTGATTATACATTAACCGGCCAATGGCAAAGCTCATCAACTTGGTGCTCATCATTTCTTTGACATCAAATACGAGTTTTTGTCTCAGGGCATTGCTCGCTACAAAGGTCAGTAACAGAAGCAAAATGATGGCAACAAATTGGTTTAGTGTGGTTGCAGTGACCTCTTGTTTAAACAGCAGCTCAACGGTATAAGCAATCCCAAATGAGCTGCAAACGACAAGCACGTTTAGCATAACAATACACGATATTGCCCAGTAGCGTTTGGCACATAACGACTTCAGTTTTTGATAAACGGCCCCTTCTACATTGAATAGCATATGTTTAAATCGACTCTTCAATGACTTTTAATAATTTGCCTGTGCCACAACATTTATCGTCGTAGTCTTCTACATGCCGTGCATTGATGACGCGATCATGAGGGCACCCGCCATTACAAATTGAAAACCACTTACATTCATGCATACGAGAGTGTGACTCGACTTCTTCTTGTACTGAGGTTTGGTTATGTTTCGAGTTGGCTAGCAGCGTGGCTAAATCTGAATCCAGTAATGATCCATAAATACTACCAATGTCGCCAACATATTTATCACAGGGCGACACATCTCCGTTTGGCTCTATGGTAATGATCTCTTGTGAGCAGTTGCCAGCCCAATAACAGGCAGAGAGTTGTTTGCTTCTGTCTGCTAATACATCCATAAAGTTTTCGAACATGCGGATCTGAATAATTCCGCGATATTGGGCGTGCCAAACGGTATAAACTCGACTTAAAAACTCGATATACTCTTTGTAGCTAATATAAGCATCGCCAATGTCATCACCGGGCTGTGCGCGGTTATCGGGGACAATGTTTAAAAACTCAATGTCATTGAGCTCAATCGATGCGAGGTAACTGAGCAACCGCTGCGGACTTACATTGTACACATCTCTATCAACGACTATCAGCGCGCCATAGGGGATCCCATACTGCTGCAAGCGTTTGATCCCTTCTGCAACTTTCAAGCTAGTCGGGCGCCCTCGGACATCAAGCCGACGGGTATCGTTGATCTCAGGTACCCCGTCAAAGCTAATCCCTACGGCCATGCCAATACCTTGTAAAAAGGTGAGCCATTCTTTTGAGATATTCACCGCATTTGATTGCATGGTGTTGGTGATAAAGTGATCTTTGCGTTTAAACTGCTCTTGAAGCCAGATCAGCTTTTTGAAAAACGCAGGACGCAACAGAGTGACTTCGCCGCCATGCCATACAAATTCGACTCGTGAGACATTGGGAATAGCCAAGATGCGCTTTACAATGGAAATGAGGTTTTCAAATTTGACCGTTTGGTTTGGTCCCTCAGCCCATGAGTGGCAATAAGTACACCTGAGATTGCACAGTCGTGTGGCTTTTAGTACCACCACCACCTTGCTTGCGTTGAGTGGCTTGGCTTCGAAATAGGCGTCCTTCTCACGTCTAAATAGCGTAAGCTCCTCCTCATCAAGCATATCACTATCCGGGATTTCCCCTATCAATTGTGACGCTAAACGAGAGTATTGGTAATCCGTTAATTCTAGCTGATTGACGGGATTAACGGGTTCTTCTATTACTTTGACGGAAATATCTCCGAGCATGATGCATTCTCCCTAACTAATCAGTTCACCTTGAACCATTTTTACTTGCCGATTGGCCATGCTAGCCGCTTTATCGCTGTGCGTTACCATGACGATGGTGGCGTCGCAGGCGGTATTTGCATGGTGTAAAATATCGAGTACTGTTTGTCCTGTTTTTTCATCCAAGTTACCTGTTGGCTCATCGGCCAAAATGATACTGGGCTGACATGCCATGGTTCTGGCGATGGCAACGCGTTGTTGCTGTCCGCCTGAGAGTTGGCTTGGATAGTGGTCGCGCCGTGATGACAGAGACAGCTTGTCTAATTCTTGCTCCGCTACAGCTGTGCGCTCTTTTAGTCCTATCCCCCTAAATTTAAGGGGCAGCATCACGTTTTCGATC
This sequence comes from Pseudoalteromonas umbrosa, assembly GCF_030125375.1. GTDB lineage: Bacteria > Pseudomonadota > Gammaproteobacteria > Enterobacterales > Alteromonadaceae > Pseudoalteromonas > Pseudoalteromonas umbrosa. Next base: position 914,257 of record NZ_JASJUU010000003.1, read on the forward strand.
ACGCTTAAATCTGGAATTAAATTGAATGACTGGAATACATACCCTAAGTGTTCACGACGGTATGTGAGCTTCTTTTTTTGGGATATGCCGGTAACGCTTGTGCCGTTTAGCTCTATGAGACCCTCATCAATACTTGAAAAAAGACCTATCGCATTGAGTAGCGTTGATTTACCAGAGCCCGACTTGCCTGTAATAGCCAAAAATTCGCCTTTTTCGACCTGTAAAGACACGTTGTTCAGTGCAGTCGTTTTTAACTTCTTGGTGTAAAAATGCTTGTATACATTTTCTAATTTGATCATGTTACTCAATGTACAGCTCCTCTTTATAATTCTTATTCCAATCCAAAATAATGAGCTCTTTGCCAAGGATGTTGGGGTTATCTACGAGCACTTTATCGCCAATCTGCTCCTTGATTTTCAACAGTGTTTTAACTGCTTTGGATTGGTTACTTTTCAACAAATAAATAAACGTGTCGTTATTTTCTCTAAATGTGGCATTCAAAGGTACGCTTGGTAGCTTTGTGTCTGCTGTGTCTGTGAGGGATATTTCAATAGATTGGCCAACTTTGACTTGCGTGTTCATGCTCTGCTGGAAGGGTACTTCAAGGTGCATACGAAATTTACCTTGCTTTACCAGAGGGAAAATTTTGATAATGTTCAACGCAACATCGCGATTCTTGATACTTCCCTCGGCTTGCATGGCGTCATGAACACGGCTCAAATAATACTCACTGAGCTCTACTTCAATTAAAAAGTCATCAATGAGATCTAAAGAACCAAACTCTTGCTTAGGTAATATCTGCTGACCAAACTCAATATCAAAGCCGGATAAATTGCCTGAAATAGGTGCTCTTATCACTAGCTGTTGTTCGCTTTCTTGCAGTTTGAGCAGGAGGGTGTTGAGTATATCTACCGTATCATTGATTTCGCCAAGTTGATGTTTGATATGGTCTTTCTGTGATTGGTAATAACTTGCCAATACTTGTTGTTTTGCTTGCCAACGGGTGAGGTTACTTTGTACGTCCTGTACTTCCGACTCTTGCGTTAGGTTATTTCGTAACAGCTGTTGTTTTTGAGCGAGCTCCCTTTCCAATACATTGACTTGAAAAATGGCATCCTCTAATGAAAGTTTTGAGGTTTTTAATTCCCGACGCAGATTTAAGCGCATATTTTTAAGGTTACTTATTTGCTCTGATATTTGCGCAATCTTTTCTGTGAGCTTGAGAATGTAATCGTAGTTTTCTAACTCAAGGAGTATCTCGCCTTTTTCTACGAATGAATTTTTCTTGTTGAGATAATACTTAACGCGACCGCCAATATCTGAAGATAGCTTAATTGATTTTTTGGGTTTGATGGTACCCACAGCAGTGATGTTTGGATTTACGCTGGCAATTTTAACGCGATTAACGTCTTTAATCGGTATACTGGAGATTGATTGATTGCTGTATAAAAGCCCCAATGCAATTGACAGTATAATAACGACAATGGCAAAGATGATTTTAGCTTTGTTATATTTTGGCTGCTCTATGACTGTATCCATCTCATGACTCCTTATTCTGACAAGTACTTTTTACTTATCACGCCAAAATTCAATGCAATGATAAAGGCGATAAGTGTCGAGACAACAAAGAGCGATAATGCATAGTGGTAGAAGCTAAACTGCATCTGATCTAGAGGGATCAATTGCTGATAAAGGGTGATATAACCCAGCAGTATCCCAATGAGTGATGAAGCTATGTATAAATAGACATTCTTTTTAAATACAAAGCTAAAGATGGCTGTTAAGTCTGCGCCAAGTTGTTTCATAATATGCAGCGAGTCGCTATGTCTTTCAGCATCCACCAGTGAGTTAGCAATGGTGTTCATCGCAATCAAGACGATGTTTAAAATAACGACAAAAAGCAAGTAGAACACGATTTTACTCAAGTCTGAAAATTCTGCGTCTAGGGCTTGTTCACTAGAGATTAGGGATAATTTAGACACTAAACTTGCTGGACTGTCATGCTTAACCAGTAAGGTATTTGCCTTCGTGTCATCAAGCACTATCATGATGGGATCAAAGTCAGCTTTCACTTTACCTAGATAGAAGTTACTCACGACTTGTACAATTTCAATGTTAGTCAAACCTTCGCCAAAATCGGCATAAAATTGATGGTTGATGAGCTGATCTATCCGAATATTGTCGAACAGTTTGGAAAAGGCTTGGGTGACAATGACACGAGTTTTGCCATCGTCATTATTCACCTTGTCTAGCGCTAAGGTTGTTTGGTTGCTGCTTAATACTTCAAGCGCCAGCACTTGCGCAATACTAGGGCCAGCAAAAAAGTAGTGGACAGGTGTGAGCTGCTCATCCAACTTTTGTTGTGCTGTTGATATTGAAATGTAATTCGCTGATTTATCGAAAGGGCGCCAACTACTCACTTCTGACACCCTGCCGTGGTTGGTATTTATGTTATCTCGAGTACGCGTGGGCAAATGGTCATTGTGTCCGTCTAATTTTGCGTAATGTGTGCGGCTAATATCATATCCATAGTTCGCTTGTTTAGCAGAAAACAATTCGTAGGTCACACTGACAGCGACAAACATGACCATCGCAGTGATGAGCGTTTGCATGACGATGGTCAATTGCGTCATCCAGATGGTACTCACGCCTGCTGATCTTGAAATTGTCTGATCTTCTTGTGAAGTCACAATTTTATGTATGACAAGACAGATAATTGAAATATACATAGAGGCAAGTAACAACAACATACAGACTGAAATTATCCACATATGTGTTGTGCTTAGTATGGTTAAAAGTGAAAATTCAGCGCTGAGAAATTGCATACCAAAATAAAAAAAAGATAACGATAATACACTGGCAATAAGCAGAGATAACTTGTTGTCGAGTAATGCGCTCAGTGTAATTTGGCCATAACTGCCGCCGATACTTAATAAGGTTTTTATGCGCTCTAAGTGTGAGATTTGGACAGAAGACACAGCACTAAAAAAACCGATGCAGCCGAGCAAAAATGAAAAACCACACACACCGTATATCAGATATAAGCTTGACTTAGCAAATGTAGTCCCCAGCTCATCAGGCAGCGCTAAATCATAATGTAATTGGGAGATAGGGCGCTTGGATAAGTGGATAAATGAAGAAGGTGTGAAAGGGGCACCGGGTATTTGAGGGGCATTTTCTAACACGACCTGATCTAGATTTAGCGATGTATTATCGTTTAATTCAACGAATAGATGAACATGTGTGTCATACCAATTACCGTAATGTGATTGAATAACAGGCTCAAAGGTGGAGGCAAAAGCAATCATGAGGTCTGGTTTAATTGATAAACTCTCATCTAACTCAATTACTTGTGTAATTTGAAACCTACCCAATTGACCTAGCTTTAAAGTTTGTCCGATTAGACTGGCAGGATTATTCGTGAATTTGCTGGCAAATGTGTTTGATAAATATACCTGATTATTTTCAACTGCAGAGACACCATTTGAACTGAGTGACAGCATATTAAATGCCGCTTCATTAAGTGCATATACCTGCGCATCTTTTATTTCATTGGTATTGTGTAATACGTTTATTATTTCTCTATGTGTTATGCCGACGCGCTCGATTTCATTGAATGCAGATAGAGCAGGTATTAGTGCCGCTGGGGCTTGGGAGCTATTAACTTGCTCTCCATTAGGTAAATTAAATTGGGTTTCAATTTTATAAATATTGCCAGCAATGCCATTATTGATTCTATTATCCGCAAATACGAATGCAATGATCACTCCGAGTAAAATAGTGCCTAATGACAGTGAAAAAATTCCCGTAATAGAAGAAAGTCCCTTTGGGCTGCTTAAAAACTTCAACATCTTTAATTCCTATTTATTTTAAGCGCTCTAATGTTGTTATGAGTTTTGTGTTTATGATTTCGTCTGAGTTTTTCGCGATACGCACAAACTCAGCCTGCTCAAAGCCTTTTGATGCTTGTTGCAGGTATTTGTGTGCATTGTCGGTATTAAAGTGTGCATAGGCTTTTTGCCAAAAGTTTCTTAATCCATACCAGGTGTAACAAGCTTGAATATAGGTATTAGGGTCAAGCATTCTGCCCGTCCAAGGCGATTTGATCGTCTGAGGGTGAAACTTGGTCGGCAAACAAGGTTCATAAAGCTCTGCAATATCAAATAGGTTATGTGTCATTTCATGCACAATGGCATCTGCAAGAGTTTCAATACTTACCCCGTTGAGGTGTGGGTTTATTAACACCACAAGTCCGTTGCATATATTGGTCGATGCGCAGTTGAATTTATTTTTAGTGGTGTCAAATCGAACAACGATGGAGTAGATACTGGCTTTTAAAACATTAAAGCATGCTGGTGAGACGGACTGGATATAATCTATTGCAGAGATAACTTTTGGCGTCGTGCTGTCAATAAGGGGTTGCGATATTCCTGTGTCACCCCAAGGAATATCTCTTTGCTCGCCGCGAGCAAGGTCACTAAAGTAATCAATGAGAATACCTGTTTCTTTGTGTAGGTAACTATTCTTATATGCTGTTTGTGTCAATGGGTTATAGGCAATATCAGAGCGTAAGTTCCAGATTAGTTGTGGCTGCTCGATTAAAGCGCTATTTAATATGGTCTGATTATCTAATTCAGCTACTTTTAATTCGTTGAGAAAGAGTGCTTTTATACGGTCAATATAGTCATCTTTACCACGGCTAGTAAAAATGATTTTCCATAGTTTTGGGAGCTTGAAAAAGTGGTATAACTCTTCAGAAGAGAAAGTGTTAGAAAGCTTATCAAACAATTCTGATAGTTCTTTGTGTGATAAAATTTCTCGTTTAAAAATATCTACCAAAAGGTCAATTTTACATTGACTGAATACGTCAGCAAAACGATCGCTGTTAAATTCTAAACACTTGGGTAATTCGTTGGTAAGTGTATTCATGCTTTTATCCTTAAAAAGCTGCTAAATACACGTATTTAACAGCATAGTTATCACGTCTTAGGTTACTTTTCGAATGACTTCGACCAGTTCCAAGCTGTGATAGGAGGCGCTACAGAAATGCTATCAACACGTGCTTGATCAACATTAGCAATGTTTAGCGTTTGATCTGAAAAGCTGCTTTTTAGCGCATCAAGTTTTTCAGAGATAGATACTTTCTCTTTTGGTGCTTCAACAATCATTTTTAATTCCTTCTTAAATTTAATTTATTTCATTGAGGACAGTCCTCCATTTTCTTGTACATGATGTTACTTATTTGTGTCAAATGTGTATTTTTTTAACGGGGTAGTGGTTTAGTAAGCAAATAAAAATGGCTTTTCAGATTATATTGTTGATTTATTTGGTATTAACTTCGGTCGAAAATGTGAAGCTAGAATACTCTTTTTGTATTCTAACTATAATTTAATAGCTTTTTTTAGATGTCTTGATGCGCCGCAAAGAATAAAAATTCCACCTTTTAATTTGAATTGGAATTTAAAATTATGAAAAGTCTACTTTTATTTATCTTTTTATTGTAATGATACTTATTATCATTGGTGGTTTTTGATGTGCTGTCTTTTTGTCAGTTATGTTTTTTGTTTTGTTACTTACAATAGATTTTTTAAAAATAGGCAAGTTAAACTCAAAAAAATGAGAATAATTTAGAGTAAATTAATTTATTATATTTGATGGTTTTTGATCTATATCAAGTTCTTTGATTGATACCTTATACTTTATTCTATGTTTTAAATTTTAAATTAGTCATTTAATTTGTTCGAAATGCTGTTCGGCTTGTTAAATTTAATGTTGGGTTTGGTAGACGTAGTGCTTTTAATTTTTTTGATAATCCAGTTTATCAATCATGGGTAAGCAAGCTGTTCAGGCAGGGTTTTTAGTACTGCTTTTGTTACTTTGCTTCATTAAATAGTGAAAGTGCGCGTAAAAAGTTGAGAGGCACTCAAAAAGTGAGGCTCACATATTGTAATAATGGGTGTTGAATTTTTAAGGATAAAATTGTGGTAGGCTTTTTTTTGTCACTGTTTTTTCATGATTTTTTCTAATTTTCCAAGATTTTTAGTAGCCTTTGACTATGCTTGTATCAGCTAGCTTTCGTCGTGGAAAAGTTTAGCTATTCTCTCGAGGTGTGTTCAGGTTATGTGTTTATGAGAGTAGAATCTTCATTTTATCTTTACACGCCTACCTTCTCACTTTTAAGCGAAGTCTTTTGACATTTTTGAACTTTTAAAGTCGATTATAATTAGCATCAGTGATTGTCAGACTGCCAGTACAGGCAGTCTGTAATGTATTAATAAACCTTAAAGCATCATTTTGATGAGTGCAATTGCTTCATTCAGCTGTATATCTATATTATTTTGAATAGATTTTTGTGTAATCGGAACGTTTACATCTGGTTGAATACCAACGCCGATGAATTTACTTCCATCAAGTTGGTTCGCTAATGCGCCTGTATATCGAAAAGATAAACCCCCATTTGCGTGTCCGCCAAAAATTTGAGCGTGAATGTGCTCTCCATTAATGCCAGAAGTAACCTCACCTAAAATAGGTATTCCTATAGATTGAACCCATTGCATCATATGCTCTGCTGCGCTTTGGTTATTTCGTCCAGTAATCGCAACGACAGGTACGTCAAACAACTTTGGTGTTGCCGGTGTCGGCCTAACTTGTTCTGCCTTAAATGCTTGTTCCCTGTTAGGTAAAAATTGAATAAAGAATGAGAATTCACCAAGCATTAACTGTTTATCCGTAAACATCCCCAGAGCTTGATTTGTCAACATAAGATTTGCTGGGTAACCACGCATATCGAGCACCACCCCTTTGCTGTCTGCCAAGACTTGTTTTACCGTTTGCAATTCCTTCTGTGTCGTTAGGTTTTGTGGTCTGAAAATGGTTAAACCATCGCCTAATTGATTGATGATAGAGCGCTCTTTTTTTGGTCTCTCAAACGGTCCAATAACTTCATGATGTATTGAAGCCGTGGACGTCGTATATGTGCTTCCATCAGGTTTTTTAAACTCGAGATCGACCAGTTTTGGGCCGTCATAAAGTAGTGGCAGTATTCGTGTTGCTTCAATCGTTTCTCTATGAGCACTTTTGAATGTGCGTTTTTTATATCCCTCAACTAACTTTGAGACAGAAGTATTATCGATTGATAAAAGTTCATCACCAATGTCAGCTTGTAAGGTTAAATAAGGCGTTTTATTCGTTACGATAGCTTTGTTTTCTATGTGATCAAGCCGTAATGGTAGCTGGTAATAATTAGATTCTCGGTATTCTCTGGGGACTCCAACCCACACGTGATTGTCTTGGAGCTTAGTGAACTCAATTTGAATTATTTGCTCAAGTTGCTCAATATCGCCAAGACAGCCTTTAAGTAAAGCCAGGTGACTGGACTGCCAGTCTACGTTAACTTGATGGAAGTAAGGCCAAAAATGCTGTATTTCACCCCATATAGAACTGATAGCAGCCATGCATGTGGCTGTATCTTCTAATGACACTTTACCTTCATTGGCTTCATAGGCGGTACCTAGATAGAGATCTTCTGTTCGAATAAACAAAGGCCAATAAAGAGGTTTACCGTTATACGAATCTGAATAAATTTGAGTTTCTGGGGCTGGAATATATAACGGATCAGCTTCGAAAATAGATCTGAAATAAAAATTGAAATTGCGAGGACCAAAGTTTATCCAATGATGAAGTTTATAGTTATCATTTAGCTTGGGTAAGCTATTTGCCTCTCTTTCTATTAAAGGAGTAATAGACTTCAATAAGGTTAATCCATGTTCTAATCTATTTTCTTCAGGCTGATTTAAAAGCGTTTGAATGCTACTTTTCAGGAAGTATTCCCAGGCAGTGGATTCGTTTGTTTTACTTGGATAAAAATATCGAACTCTGTGTACGAGCTCAGTAAATTCAGCAATATCGTTGATCAACCTTTGTTCTTTGTCACTAACTTTAACTTGATGATCTAATGTTGCAAACACACTATTTGATGAAAGAAATAAGACTGTAGATATGAGTTTTAAAGAGAGTCTCTTCTTGAATTTCATGCTTTCTCCTTTGCATTTTTATTTTTTATAGATAAGAGCCTCGATACTAAATGATTTTCTGATTATATTTTTAATATAAATGTTGGATTTATATATTTGTAGTGCGGGTTAATCTTTATTTTAACCCGCACTAAAATTTATTTTTGGCAGATTTGAGTGCCAATATACTGCCAGCTATTTAGACCTTGCTGAATATGTTGTGCGGCTTGTTGCGCTGATACGCCAGAAAACACTTGCCTTATGGCCTCAGCAACAAGTTGCTGGTAATTTGGAGATCCCTGATTTAATGATGAAGCAGTAAATAAGCTCGCATCATAGCTTTGCTCATTTAAAAGCTGGGCTTGCGCTCTAAGGTTTGCACTGCTGATTTGAACCTGTCCATCATAAGCTGGGATTTCATTCAGGGTATTTGCAAATAAGTTAGCGAAAGTTCTGGTTGTTGTAAAATCAAGCACCTTTTGTGCAAGAGCTGCATGCTCACTGGTGGCATTGATTTGGTATGTACCGTCAGCAAATCCATAGAACTTGCCACTTTGTCCAGGGATAGGCCAAAAGCCAACTTGGTAGCTTTTATCTATTTGATAAAACACTGAGTTTGGCCCTGCGCGCCAGCCGCCATCCAATGCTAAAGCTGAGTTACCAAGCGCTTTACTGGTGCCCATGCCATGATAGTCTTGCGTTAAGACGTTTTGGTTAATAAAACCTTGTGCATGCCAGCTTTTCAATGTGCTTAAAATATTTACATAGTCAGGATCTGTAAAACAAGCTTGGCCCGCAATAAGCGCTTGTGCTCGAGATGCATTCAGTAATCCCGCAGCCATGACTTCAGCAACTACTTGCGATAGATACCATTGGTCACTGGCCATTTGCAGTGGTGTAATATTTTGACGCTTTAATTGTGCAAACACATTTTCCAATTGAGCAACAGAGCGTGGTTGTGAATTTAAACCATGCTTTTCTAGTAATTTTTTATTGACTAATACCCCTTCTAGTTGCATTGCAAATGGGACGCCATATATATTGCCATCGGCACCTGTCGCCGCCGGAAGTGCGTTGGAATTAATAGAAGTTAACTCATTGCTTTGCGCAGAGATCAGGTTGTGCTCAATCAGTGGTGCCAGTGCCGCAGGGCCTGGCATCCATTGAAAAAGATCAACACGCTGATTTTGCATTGCCAGCTGTACATGGGACTGATATGTATCAAAGTCAATGACTTTTACATTTACTTGGACATCGCCAAGCAAGTTTTGATTATTGATCTTTTCCCATAACAACTGCTCTTGTTGACGCCAAGTGTAAAGGTCGAGTTGTTGCTTGGCACTGGCAATGGTTGGCCAAAGCAATAGTATGATTACTAGGTATAAAAGTTTCGTCATGTTCATCTCTATTGCACCTTAAACTGCTCGTTCATTGTCACTAACGCATCAGATGCTTTATCAAGCTCATTCGCAGCTGCATTGTTATGTTGAATTTGGTCGAGCGTTTGTAACGAAAGCTCATCGATGTTTTCAATGCTTGTGCTTATTTCCTGAGCGGCGATATGTTGCTGTTTTGCGGCTTCCGCAATCACTTCATTAAGTTGGTGCGCATCGCTCACGCCTTGGGCAAACTCTTTAATTTGTACATCAATCTCCTTAGCCATCTGGGTGCAGGACTCCGTATTTTGCACTGAGCTTCTAAGTGCTTGCACGGCTAGATCTGACGATTTAAGTAACTGATCAATTTTAGTTTGAATTTGCTCTGTTGAAGCTTGTGTTCGCATAGCCAGCGTACGCACTTCATCTGCAACAACTGCAAAGCCTCGACCATGCTCTGCGGCTCTCGCTGCTTCGATAGCGGCATTCAGTGCTAATAGATTGGTTTGATCAGCGATGGTATCAATAACATTAACCACTTCTTCGATCTGGCGACATTCTTTATCTAAAGAGGCCACCACATCGGCAGCAGATGTCATATCACAGCGTAGCTGCTCACTTAGGGTTTGGTTTTGTTGCACTAAGCCTTGGGACTGAGTGGCAAGGGTATCAGCTTGTGCCATAAGCTGTGTTGCCTGTACTGCAGTATCAGAAATTTCGCTCGATGTGGCGGTCATCTCAAGGACTGCACTGGCCACTTGTGTGGTTTGATCTTTTTGCTGATTTGCAATCGTGGTTGTGTGCTGTGCGCTGTTTGATAGGGTATCTACAGAATGATTGATCTGTTCTGATTGTGTCTTTATATCGGTAATGATATTAGCAAAGGCAACTCTTAAACTTTGCAGTGATTGACGTAATTGCGCAAATTCATCTTTACCCGTTACATCGATTTGCTCACCTAGGTTACCTGTTGCGAGTTTCTCGATATCTGCAACAGTTTGCTTAAGTGGGCGGCTGATACTGCGTGTAATATACAGCGCTGTCATAATACCGAAAATGAGTGTGGCGAGTGTTGCTACAGAGATCCAAGTGAAGCTTGATTCAACTGATGCAGTTGTTTGCGACTCTACCGCAGCACTAAAATCTTGACTGAGTTGACTGATGCGAGCCATATCTGATTTCAGCTGTTGTAAGCCTGACTCTACTTGAGCTAGGTTGCTGATCAGGACATTTTTACTAGAAAGATAACTACTTTGCAGAGATTTAATGCCATCTTGCTTACCAATGATCCAAGCAAGATCTGTCGCTACAGCGCCTAGTGGAGTAAGAATATTTCGCTCGAGTGCTGCGCTCGATGAAATAGACTGAAGCTGGTAGCCACTTTTAACATAATCAGATAGCCACAACTTGTACTCTTGTGATAGGGCTTGAAGCTCTTGTAAGTTATTGATCAACAAAAACTGCTTCGCGATAGAAATACCATATCTGAGTTGACTTAAAGAGGCGGTCACTAATTGGTTTTGTCTATATTTTTTGTAGCGTTCAGTAATCTTCGCAAGTTGCTCATCAAGCTGATTGATCTGTGCTTGATACTGTTTGAGTGTGGCTTTGTTTTTTAGCGCAGTGCTCGCGACGCTCATTGATTTTTGTTGAGCGTTAAATACCTGTGCTTTACTGGTTTCAAATTGCTCAACAACTTGTATTTTCTCACCGTTATTAGGTAAATTCGTGAACAGCTCTGCCATCGCATCGAGTTGTTGTTGGATCTTTTTCTGATAAGCATTGATGGAACCTTCCAATCTTAACTGTTCAGAAATATCATCTGTATAGTAGTGTTGATAGACAGACAAATTAAGCTGATCAAGCTTACTTTCTACAGAGTTTACTTTTATATCAATAGGCTGAGCGACTTGGGTCACTTTTTTCAAGTTGCTATCAATCTCAGACATTCTAAAGAGAGAGAAAACGCTGATGGCAACCATTGCCAGGAGAACTACCGTGTATCCGACTGATATTCTTGATATTACGGATGCTTTGAACATGGTATGGGTAACTTACTAAATTATACAGGTTTAAAATTTGCGCAATGGTAGCATTGTCCTTTTTAAAATAATCTAGTATTTATTCAGTATATTTAAACAAAAAAATGTAATGGAACGTGCCAGTTATGTTGAGTAAGTGTTTAGTGTGTATTTGATGAGTAAAAAAGTAACGATACTAACAATGTGCTGATAATAGAAAATCATTAAAAGCTAAAGATAGCTCCGAGTTGTTGCACTTAAGTGGTGCTCGATGGGGCCGTGAGGCCCCTATTTTATTCAATTTAGCGCTGGTAGACGATTTCTCCATCCAACAATGTCATCGTGACCTGCGTATTTGCGATTTCTTTGACTGTGCTTTCGAATAGGTTGTTATCTAGCACGACTAAATCAGCCAGTTTGCCTACTTCTATACTGCCAACCAAGTGATCTTGTCGCATCGCATAAGCACTATTTATTGTGTAGGCTTCGAGTGCTTGTGCGAGCGTGATAGCTTGCGGTGTTCTTGATATCGCATTACTGATACCGATAAATGGGTTGAATGGGCTGACATTCCAGTCACTGGACAGCGTTAAGGTTGCATTGCTTTCAACTAAGCTTTTGATTGGAACCAAGTCTTGACTGCGTTCTACACCCAAAAGAGGAATATTTTCAGGCCAGTGACCTGGGTCAGTAAAGTCGCCTGCGACTTGGGCATCTGCTATCACGCCGAGTTTAGCAAAGCGCGCATAGTCAGCTGGGTCAACCACTTCCAAGTGGGTCAATCTGTGACGAGACTTACCCGATGAGGCATTTTCAATGGCATTAAGCGCTTCGTGGATCCCTCTATCACCAATAGCATGAATATTAAAATCGAATCCTGTTGGTTCCAACGCTTTTATGTATTTTTCAAGACGTGCTTGAGTAAAGTAGTTAAGGCCATTGTTACCATCGAGTTCAAGCCAATTTTGGTGATACGGTTCATGCATCGCAGCGGTCGTGTTAACTAATATACCATCTACATAAAACTTGACTTGATTTACTTTTAACAAGCTATTTGGATCTGCTTGATAAAGAGATTTTAGTTTACTTAGCTGTGCGGCATCGTTCATTTGCGGGTAAGCCCACAGACCTAAATGCGCTCTGAGTGTTAGCTTATCTTCGTTGGCAATTTTCAGCCAAGTTTCCAAGTGTCCGCGCTGCCAGTAGGTTCTCGCATCACTGATTGAGGTGATCCCTGCTTTGTTTAGCGCAGGCATGGTATATTCTATAAGTCCTAAATAATCGTTTTGTTGTGTATTGGTCAGGGAGCGCATAGCCAGCTCCATAACTTGGTTACCAGCATTATCGTAAAGGATCCCATCAAGGTTGCCTTGCTCGTCTTTGCCAATAACACCGCCAATGGGGTCTAGGCTATTTCTGTGGATCCCCGCTAATTCCATTGCTTTACTATTGAGCCACATTGAATGAGATGTTTGCTCCATAATGATAAGTGGGCGGTCGGGTACTGCCTCATCTAATACATCAATAGGACTGTCTTGCATTTCTAGCAAAGTGCTAATTGAGTGCCCATAGCCAATCAACCATTGGGCATTTGGATTTTGAAATGCGGCATCTGCAACAAGGTCGATATAAGTATCGGTAGACTCGGCTTCAGGAATGGTAAATTGAGTGGCATCAGATCCAGACTCTAATGGATGCATGTGTACATCATGAAAGCCTGGCATCATCATCTTGCCTTTAAGGTCAATAACTTGGGTGTTTTCACCAATATGTTGCTGCACTTGCTCTGTGGTGCCGACAAATATAATTTTATTGTCTTTGATTGCAACCGCTTGCGCCCAAGGCTTGTCCTCATTCACTGTATATATGTCACCATTTACAAACACCATGGTTGATTTGTCTTGTTGAGTTTGACTAGGTGTTGTCTCTGCCGTATTGCTCTTAACGGAATTATTAGCCGTAGGGCTTGAATCTGAGTTACAGCCAGACATACAAAGGGCAGCTACAATTAAAGGAATTAAAGACATATTTGTGACTCTCATGGTTGACTCCTGTTAGTTGGCGCTACAATATCAATGGCATGGTAACCACAAGGTAACAGTGTAGAGGTTTTATGCTTGTTTTGCTGGTTGAAGATGATAGATCTTTAGCTGCACAGTTAATCGACTTTTTGCAATTTGAAGGCATTGAAGTGGATTATGCCACTTCAGTCTCAAGTGCAAAAGAAATTGCAGCACAAACGCAAACATATACCCACTATGATGCGGTGATTTTAGATATGGACCTGCCAGACGGGAGTGGGCTTAATTTGCTGTCTGAGCATATTCTTGGTCAAGGTGTACCTGTGTTATTTTGCACCGCGGCGACATCACTCGAAGATAAGCTGGCTGCTTTTTCAGCAGGCGCACTTGATTACATTACCAAACCATTTGCGCTACCAGAGCTGGCAATTAGGCTTAAAATCTTGGCTCAAAAGCAGGCCTCGCAAACAGCCTCGATATTTGAACTAGATAGTTTGTTTATTGATTTTTCATTGAAAATAGCAAAGCGAGGAGAGCGAGCTTTGGTGCTTTCTCCTCAGCAATGGCAACTAGTATCTTTGCTTGCTAAGCATAGTCCAAAGCCTGTGAGCAAAGATCAGATCTTAGCTCATATATGGCCAGATCAAGACGTCAACAATAATATGTATAAATCACTGCTCACTCGGTTGCGTCGTAATATATCGAAAGCCACTGAATTAGAGCTTATTCATACCATTAAAAGTCAAGGTGTGGTCTTGAGGTGCAATGATGAATAAGCCTCAAAGCCTTGGGCGTTATTTTATCCTTAGGGTAGGTGCATTCTTTCTGGTTTTTATTGCAATTTGGATCCAAGTGGCGACTTGGGTCTATCATTTTGCTTGGGATGACACAACAGAGCATTATCTCTATCAAGATTTAGCATTGGCACACAGTGGACAGCTTACACTGCCTCTGATGACACAAGAGAAGTTCATCGGTTTTTTAGATGATATGCCCCTCGAATACCAAGCTGTTTTGAATATTGACGATATTGAATTTGAACATACGTTTTTATTACCATCCGTTAATGGTGATATGTATGTCCTCAAAAGTGAAGATGGTGAGGGTCGCTCATTATTTGTCATTCACTTTTTTTCTCACCAAGACTCACCAAGTTTAGTGCCGATCTTTATCGTCTTGAGTAGTTTTATGTTAATTCCTTTAGGGTTATTAGTCTGGCGAATTTGGCGAGCTATGAGTCGCGATCTAAATAGAGTTACGCGCAGCTTAGAGACAGATGAAGTGCCAAGTGCGCGTTTTATTGAAATGTCCGAACTACAGTCTATGGTAAAAATGGCACGTTTTGCACAGCAACATGCGCAAAAACAAGAGCGTTTGTTTTCAGCATTTTTGAGCCATGAAGTGAGAACACCATTGACTCACATTCATCACAGTATGAGCCGGTTACAGCAAATTGATGAAATCCCTTTGGCAGCGTTAGACGTGCTTGATGAGCTTGAAAGAGGGCAACAGGCACTGACTGATATTGCTGAAGCAGTCTTGCTATTGAGTCACCCTAATAAAGCAAAGCTTGGACGCCATGCTTTGCTGCCTTGGTTAATGAGGTGGCAAACAAAATGGCGTGAACATGGTCTGAGTATAGAGCTTGTTAATGAGTACAAAGTGGGAAAGCAGGCTATTGAGCCTAAACTGTTTGAGCTGCTGTTAATACAAGTGGCGAAAAATGCATTGCAACATGGTGATGGCGCGCTGCGATTAAGGTGTGATGAAGATGGACTAGTGTTTGACAATACCATTAAAGCAAAGCCGACGCACTCAGGACACGGCCTTGGTAGTCAAATACTGTCGCAGGTTTGTGATTGTTTCGGATGGAAACTAAACGTGCAGATTGATAGTAAATACACGCTCAGCATTAATTGGAAACCAACTAACACCGAGCTTGGTTGATACCCTCAGCTCACTTCTAAGAGTATGTTAATAACAGGGGTAAATGCATTGTAATCGGCTGTTTATTCCACCCTAATACGTGTATTTACTGAGTTTGCAATGAAGCACGAATCATGGGCTTGATGATGCAGTTCAGAGATAATGTGTTCATCAATTTGGCTTGTGTGGTGCCAAGTGATCTGCGGCTTGAGTATCACGTCTGTGATTGCTGTTTTGCCGTGTCCATTTTTACCCATTATCCCAGAAGCATTATCAATATAGGACTCAATGATTAACCCTGATTGTGCTGCGAAATGAAGAAAAAATAGCATATGGCAACTGGATAGTGATGCAACATATGCTTCTTCTGGGTCCACATTATTTGGTTCTGAGTATGGCAAAGGCACAACCGAGGGAGAAGATGATGCAGCGATTTCAATGCCACCATCAAAACGCCAAGTATGTGCTCGATTATATTTCGCGTCGATAAATGCTTCATTTGGTTGACGATGCCAAGAAATAACCGCTGTGTGAATAGACATAGGTATCCTCTAAATTTAAATTGCACCTAGGCTTAGTGCAGTGCGATTACAAAATACTTGCTGATTATTATGAAATTGACAGCTGATATATAGAAGCGATAATAACTCAAAGTGACTTGAGGTATTTTCACATCATGGGTAATTTAAACCTCTCATTGACCGCGCTGCATACTTTTTCTGTGGTTGCTAAAGAGCAAAATTTTACGGTGGCGGCTGGCATTCTGCACATTTCCCCCAGTGCAGTTAGCCATCAAATGAAGTTGCTAGAATCTCAGTTAGGTATGAGCCTGTTTCATCGTAAATCAAAAGGCGTGACCTTAACGCCAGAAGCGGTGCGCCTTTATGAGCATGTGAGTAAAGGGTTCAACGTACTAGAGTATGGGGTCGTTGCAGCCCGTCGTTCGACTCAAATTGAGAGAGTTGTGTTGGCTGTGATCCCGTCGTTACTTGAGCATTGGTTAATTCCAAAATTGGGAGAGTTCTACCAATGTTATCCCCATATCGAGCTAATCCTAATCGCACAAGATCAGCTCATTGACTTTAATTGTCACCATGTCGATGCGCATTTACACTTTGGTCATGGGCAATATCAAGGGCTTAGTTGTACACGCCTTGCATCTGAGTGGGTTTATCCTGTTTGTGCGCCAAATTATTTAGAAGCGCTGGACGAAGGTGCTCCTTTGCTAAGTTATCAAGGTGGAATGGAAGATGCGCCTGGTTGTATTAATTGGCAAGATTGGCTTGAACAGCATTTTGTTAACGGCATACCGAATCGAAACATTAGAACATTTAGCCATCTTGGTCATACTTTAACTGCAGCTAAATATAGCCAAGGTATCGCACTGGGTTGGCACCACATTGCCAGTGAAATGTTGGCGCAAGGTACACTGGTTAAATTACCTTATGAGCCTATGCTAATGCCATTTTCTTATTTTTTTGTCACATCCAAGCAAGCGGTGCAAAGTGAAGCTGTCAGATGTTTACTGCAGTGGCTAAAAGCGAAATTTGAAGAATGTTCAATAAAAACCGAATCGTAATGAATAAAGTTTCTTTACGTTAACGTTATGCTTGCTACATCCTTTGAAGAGGGGGTAATTGATTTTTGTTCTTTATTTTTCTTTAATATCAGTAGGTTATTTTTTATTTTTTTGAGTGAGCTGAAATACCATTAATATAAAATAATTCATTACTGTTTTTATGTTGTTCAAAGATTGCAATTTGACCTAAATGTATGGCTAAATTTAGTGTACAACTTTTAACAGTTTATAGTGTCTAACTGGTTTAGAGTGTGACGTTAACTGTTGGATCAAGGAAGCGTATTTATTTAAGGCATGAATTAGAGGTATAGGTATAAGATGTCTCAAACAAAAAATAATATTGCATTAGGCATTGCAACAGCTGCATTTGCGATGGCGTTGTATTCTCATTTCTCAATTAAACCTAATAATCAACCTGTGCTTGCTGAACAGTCAAAATCACAACAGCAATATACTCAGTCGCAAAAACACGACTCTCTTGTTGAGCCGAACGAACGTCAATCTTATGAAGGCATGGAAAATAGCGCGTTGATAGCGCGTGTAGAATATTTGGAAGAGCGTCTTTTAGATATTGAAAATCAAGCGTTTGGTAATGGTGTATCCAATGGTGTTATGGAAGAAGCGATTCTTGCAGTACTAGAAGAGAAAGAACGTAAAGACAAACAGAAACGCAGTGAAGACAATCCTGTTTATGGCTTTTATGAAGATTTGCCGAAAGACTATGATTTGAAATTAAAGACAGATCCAGAGTATGCGACTCGGGTTAGTCAAGACTTGAGAGGAAAAGTACTGGATCAGACCTTAACACCACAAGAACGCCTTTCTGCGATGGGGCAGTTACAAATGAACATGTATATTCTTAATCGAACACAGGATGAAATGTTTGATTATGAAACGGTTGATGCGGTGCTGGAAATTAGTAGAAATAGCTCAGACGATAAACTTAAGGTACAAGCCCTTGAAGTTGTTGCTCACTCACCTGTTGTGGATAGTCGTATCGCTAAATCTTTACAAGATATTATTGAAAAAGAGCCTAATAAATATATGAAAACCATGGCTGCGGAAGGCCTGATGGGTCAGTATTATCAAGCCGGTGAAAGTGATCCTGAAGTAAAGCAGCAGTTAGCAAATGATATTTTGGCCATGTACGACAATGCAAGTAGCTCAGAAGTTCAGGCTGTGATGAAGCGGTTGATCAGAGATGATGAATTGCTGCAACAAATACGTAGAGATGCTGGTAGATGACTTATTGTTGATCCCTAGTTAACACCAGCTTTATATATTTACTACTTCATTATTGTGCTATTTGGCTCTGTGAAGTAGCACAATAAGGAGATGTGAATGAATTATTTTTTGGTTTTTTCTTGCGCAGTTGTGTGCCTTTTTATGTTATTGCCCTTTTACAAAAAAATGTATTCGGTTGTAAAAAATATGGATGCAGAGTTTTCATCTGGCATTAAAAAAGAAAGTGGATTTACGAACGGCGCAGAAGGGAATTTTTTTATTGCAAAGTTTTACATAATGTTGCTGCCACTGGCATGCCACGCCATTACGTCATTCTTGCTTTACCTTGTCGTATCTAAATTAATTTTGTAGCTTGCAAAATGGTCAATTTAATATGAAGTTGCGCCAATAAAAATTCAGGATTTAACATAAAAGTTGCGACGGTTCTTAATTCGTCGGATAGGCACTGAGTGTGTTAATGACTCATTTATACCATCTTTATTACGTTTGATAATCGTATTTGTAGAGAGTGTGGTGGTTTATAGAGTCACTGATAACTAATAAAGGCAAAGCAGACGTATGTGTAAGTGTCTGCTTTACCATCATTCCATATTTAGCTCGGCTTACATTTGTTATCTTGATGATAGTATAGTGCCTGATGCTTCTAAATTGAGTATATAAGTAATAGCTGTCTAGTTTGACTTCATATATGGTGGTGAAGCTGTCTTAACTTTGGTGTTTATCGATATGGCCTAGATCGCGACCGGGATCTAACTTGTCTCGTACGCGCCTCTTTAATTCTTTTGCTTCTGGAAAGCCGCCATCTACTAATCTGCACCAAATCAGTTCGTCATTATAATAAATCTGGAATACGCCTTTACTTGCCGGTGAAAGTGACACTTCTTTGAGATCATCGCTAAAGGTTGATAACAGTTCTTGGGCTAACCAGCCGCTCCTAAGTAACCATTGGCATAGTACGCAATAATGTATGGTAATTTTGGGTTTGTGCATGTTAGTCACACAGCCTCTATCATGTTAATTCATATTGAGAACGAAGGTGGCTTTATTCACCTTCGCGCTGCGCATTTTGTACGAATTCAGAATAAATCGTGTCTTTAATTAGTCGATCTGGAGTGAAAGCGTAATAATGTTGATAGACGTTTTCGATGCTACCAATAAAAGTCACGTCATAGTGGCGCTCTATTTCCTCTTTAATGGATAAAGGAGCTGGGAAAATACCAAATCCTTGTTGCCCAAGAGATTTCATTAGCGCACTGTCGTCTACATGTCCAGCAACTGACATATTGATCCCTAGGTCTTCTAACCAATATTGGATTGCATTTGTTACCGGGCTTGCTTTGGCGGGTAAAATGATGGGCATATCTTTCAAGGTACTCGGGAAGTTTTTACTTAGTTTGGCGTAATAGGCTGAATTTCCATACAGACCTAATTGGCTCTTACCTATTTCATGACAAAAGGCTTTAAATGGTGTTGAGCTATCTAATGGTTTATCAGCGAGAACTAAATCAATTTTATGAGTGGCCATTTGAGCCAATAACTCAGATTGTTGGCCATCAATACAATGTAAATTTGTGATTCGCTCATGTTTGATCAGTGGAGATAACCACTTTGAAACGAGAGATTTTGGCAAAGCATCTGAAATCCCAACTTTTAGGGTACGATTGATATTATCGAGATCGCCGCGAGTTGTTTCCAGCCACTCTTCCGCTACGCTAAACATGTCATTGGCATATTGTTGGGTCAATTGACCATATTCTGTCAGTCTCAAGCCCCTGCCTTCTCGAACAAATAAGGGTTTTCCTAACCTTTGTTCTAAGCTTGTTATTTGAGCGCTAATGGTCTGTGGTGTTAGGTGTAGCACCTTGCTTGCGGCTGCAATACTGCCCAGTTTACTCACCTGCCAGAAATAGTAGAGGTGGTTGTAGTTAATATTCATCATACTTCGTAAAATTCGATGTCTAAATAAGATTTAATCAGCTTTTATCTTTGATTCCACCTTAGTAGATTTAACTTATCGGCGCAATCATTTATTTTATCAAGACGATTAATTGGCGCACATTTATGAGCGAGGTCAAAAATATGAAACTTAACTTAAGAATGACTGGTAAAGCGATAGGCAGTTCAGCAAAGGCTAAAGTGACCAAGATGATCAGTGAGCAGTTAATTAAATACGTTACCAATATTCGTAAGGTGAAAGTTCATATTGATGATGTACCTTCAAAATTACATGGCACGCTAACTCAATGCAGTATTGAGGTACTTTTACCAGGTTTACCTAGTATTTGTGTTAAAGCAAAAGGTAAAAATTTAGCACAAGCAATAAGTCGCGCTGTGAGCAACAGTGAAACAGTATTAACTCAAAAGCTTTGTTAATATTTTGTTTGTGGTTTTTAGGTCTTTTAAAGATAACTTATCACCCTTCGAATTGAATTAATGGAATAAAATAAATTCCTAAGCACTTGCTGCAGCATGGAAGCTGCACATTTTTCTGTTACCTGCTCTCTACTCATTGTTAATCTTACCTATAAAAAATTTAATGTTGATTAAACTATGTTGACGTTCATGTTAATATAAAAACTTCAGTAATGACTTATAAATTATCCCCAAAATATAACTAGTTGTAAGGATTACTGGTTTTTGGACAGTCTCAATATCACCACATCTTTAATGAAATGTTTATTTTAAGTGACATTTTGGGGCTTGTTGTGTATTTTAATCAATGAAAAGCAGTTACATAATGCTCAAGGAAGTAATATGACGTATATATCTGATACCAGCGCACAAGACACGCAGATAGAGAAAAAAAGGAACTATAAACTCTACATTTCGATCATCGTCGGTATCGCTATTTTTCTTAGTTTAATTGTACCTCAAATTTCAGTTTGGCTGAGTGGTACAAGCGCAGTTCGTTTAGAGAAAATTCGTATTGCTGAGGTACAAAAAGGACAATTTGTTCGAGATATTTCGGTGCAAGGGCGCGTTATTGCAGCGAAACGGCCGACAGTATACAGTCCTGCTCAAGGCACTGTGACATACTTAGTGACTCCTGGTGATACCGTCGCGATGGGCGAGGCACTTGCGGTAATTGACAGTCCAGAATTAACGAGCTTGTTTGCACAAGAAAGTTCAGAACTAACGCGACTTAAAACGCAGCTAGAGCGAGAGAAAATACAGGTCAAAAAGCAAGACTTGGAACAAGAGAATTATATTGGCAAAGCGCAAGTAGCACTCAATGCAGCAAAGCGCGAAATGCGCCGAAATGAAGAAGGCCAAAAGAATCAAGTTGTCAGTGATATTGATTTTCAAAAGGCTAAGGATGATCTTCAAAATGCTGAACGCGAGTATCGATTGGCTGTGAAAGAAGTTGCATTATTAAAAGAAAGTCAAAAGTTTGAAATTAAAACACGTGCGCTTGAATTAGAAGCGCAGCAAGTTGTTGTTAATGAATTACAGAGACAGGTTTCATCTCTTTCTATAGTCTCACCTGTTGCAGGAATTGTTGGTAATTTAACTGTTGAACAAAAAAATACGGTTACTAAAAACCAACCTTTATTGAGTGTTGTTGATTTGTCTCAATATGAAGTTGAGGTGAAGATCCCTGAAAACTATGCGGATGATTTAGCGCTGGGTATGGGGGCAGACTTAATGCTTAATGGCAATAAATATAGAGGTGAACTCACTGCAATATCACCTGAAATAGTCAGCGGTCAAGTAGAAGGGAAAATTCGCTTTAAAGATAAGAATATAAAAGGGTTGAGACAAAACCAAAGACTAACTAGCCGTGTTGTTTTAGAAGAAAAAAGCGACGTTTACTTTCTACCTCGAGGTCAATTTACAGAGTCTGGAGGGGGCCGGTTTGTCTACGTTGTTGAAGATGGCACAGCCGTTAAAAAATCGATTAAATTGGGTTCAAAGAGTTTAGGTCAAGTGGAAGTTATTTCTGGTCTAGCAATGGGCGACAAAGTAGTAATTTCTGACCTGAGTATATTTAAAGAAGCAGGAAGTGTAAGAATCGTACAATAAATAGGGGGAAGTATGTTAAGGATGAGTAAGTTAGCGAAGACTTATCGCACAGATGAAATTAAAACGAGCGCGCTCTGTCCGTTTGATTTAGAGGTAAAACAAGGTGAGTTTGTCGCTGTCGTAGGGCCTTCAGGCTCTGGTAAAACAACTTTTCTTAACATTACAGGTTTACTCGAGCAGGCCAGTGAAGGCCAGTATTGGCTTGATGGTGTCGAGGTATCGACATTGGGTGATAAAGATAAATCACGTCTTAGAAATGAGAAAATAGGATTTGTATTTCAGAGTTTTAACCTGATCCCAGAACTAAATATTTACGATAATGTGGAGATGCCACTACGCTACAGAAAATTATCTGCTGCACAGCGTAAAGAGCGAGTTGAACAAGCGCTAGAGCAAGTTGGACTTGCCAAACGCCAATCTCATTTTCCATCACAACTCTCTGGTGGTCAGCAACAGCGAGTTGCGATCGCCAGAGCACTTGCAGGCTCTCCTTCATTTTTGCTTGCAGATGAACCAACGGGTAATTTAGATTCTAAAATGGCCAGTGGTGTAATGTCGCTATTAAAAGAGATCAATCAAAAAGGGACTACCATCATCATGGTAACGCACGATCTCTCTCAAGTTGCGTTCGCAAGCCGGGTCATAGAGGTAAAAGATGGTGTAATTAATGATGTGGAAAACTACGCTCAAGAAATAGCTTAGGGGACATTTTATGGGTATTTATTACACCAAATTGGCATTTCTGAGTTTGTGGAAAACGCGTTATATGAGCTTGTTGGCAATCATTGTTATTGCAGTGGGTATTGCGGCCACAATGACGACGTACACGATCAACTATATGATGACAAAAGACCCTTTACCATCTAAATCGGATTCTCTTCATTTAGTACGGCTTAATAACTGGAGCCCAGAGGTGATTTATGGAAATAGAGATGAAGAGCATGCACCTATCTACATGTCAGTGCAAGATGCTGTGAATCTTATTCGCCATGATAAAGCACAAGCGCATATCCCTATTGCTGGCTTTAAGGACATGTTGAAGCTGCCCTCTCAAGATGCAATTGATGCAAAAATGACGTTTGTACGTGCTTCTACTCGAGATTTTTTTTCTTCTTTTGAAGTTCCTTTTCTATACGGGTCATCGTGGCCTAAAGGCAGTGATCAAAGTGGTGAACAAGTCGTTGTAATTTCTAAGAAGCTCAATGAACAGCTGTTTGAAGGAAAAGATTCGATAGGGCAGTTAATAGAACTTGGCGAGCACCAGTTTACTATTGTTGGTGTCATTGACGATTGGTTTGTTTTACCGCGTTTTTATGGTGAGTCTACGCGTGCCTTTAAATCTCCTAGAGATATATTTGTGCCGTTTCAAACACAGCTAAATTTAGAGTTCTGGTCGCCAAATGTGCAGGCATTTGAATGCTGGAAAGATGCAGAGAATGCATCTGTAGCAGCATTTTGGGCTTCAGAGTGTATTTGGGTTTATTTCTGGGTTCAACTGAATAATGAACTAGAAAAAGATGCTTACATGGACTTTTTAGATTCTTATGTAGAGCAACAAAAATCTTTGGGCCGATTCCAGCGCCCCACGCTAAATGAATTGCAATCACCTGCTGAGTATTTAAAAGAGCGTGAAGCCTATTCATCAGATAGTGAAATAGCGGTTTGGCTTGCCATTTGTTTCTTTGCACTTTGTTTGTTAAATGCAATGAGTATCATAATGACCAAATTCCAAAGCAAAGCGGGTGAAGTTGCGCTTCGTCGCGCAGTTGGCGCAAGTAGCGTTGATTTGATCCAGCAGTATATGATTGAAACAGGTATTATCGGTCTAATAGGTGGGCTTTTAGGCTTGCTACTGAGTCAAATTTGCTTATTCCTATCGAGCCAACTTTATACACATTTAAGTAAAGATATCATGGCAATGAGTGTGCAGTTGATGATTGTAACCGTCTTGCTATCCGTAGTTTCTAGCTTGATCTTTGGATTGTTCCCGATAGTAAAAGCAATTCGAGTTCAGCCTGCAACACAGTTGAAAAGCTTGTAAGGGAGATGGGGAATGAAGGATTTATTACCAATTTTAAAGTCACTAAAAAGTAACTTTGGCGCGTCATCGCTGTTCATTTTACAGGTTGCGATAACCTTCACGATACTGGTTAATGCGGTATATCTTGCTCTGGATAAACGTGAGTCAATAGGGCGAGCTTCAGGTCTTGATGAGCAAAATGTATTCTATATTGCGACTAACTTACCCGTTGATGAGGCTGCTCGGGCTGGTATGTTAGATCAAGATCTCGCTAATCTCAGAGCTCTCTCAGGCGTTGAATTCGCTTCTGTTTCCTCTGGAGTTCCACTTAGTGGCTGGGGACGATTTTTAGAAGTCGCAACAGAACCCGACTCTAGGTATGACACTTTTTCTGGTTATTATGGTGGCGACCTAAATTTGCTAAGCGCGTTTGGTGTACAATTAGTCGCCGGCAATAGGTTTAGCCCAAGTTCTGAACTGAACGTGCGCACTGATGGGCATAAAGATGCCATAGATATCATGATCACCAAGCCTCTTGCTCAGTCACTTTATGCCGATGAATGGGAACAAGTTGTAGGTAAGACTATTTATATAGATAAAAAACCACAGCGTGTTGTTGGCGTAATAGACAAATTACAAGCAGCATGGCCAACTTGGGTTGTTGTTGAGCATGTGGTTTTGGCTCCAGTCAAAGAGGCTGATGCTATGGTGTATTACATCATTAGAACACAGCTTGGCCAGCAGAGTGATGTAATGGAGAAGGCGTTGGCGTATTTAATGTCTTTTCACGGTAGAAAAATAGACAAAATAGAGACGTTTGAGCAAGTAAAGGCAAGTGCCTACAGTGCTGAAAATGCAGCAAGTAATACGTTATTTGGTGTGATTGGCGGCTTACTGATGGTGACGGCATTGGGGATTTTTGGGCAATCTCGTTATAGCATTATTAAGCGCACTAAACTTATCGGTATTCGGCGCGCCATGGGTGCGAGCAAAGGACAAATAATCCGGTATTTTGTGTTAGAAAATTTGGTACTTTGTAGTATTGGGATTGTCATAGGCATTATTGCAGCAATAGTTCTGAGTAATGCATTCAGCAATGCTTTTTCGCTGGGGACTGTGCCAGCAAGTTATATGGTTTTAGGCACACTGAGTACAATTCTGCTTGGCCAAGTAGCTGTATTGTATCCAGCTTTCAAAGCATCTCAGTTATCACCTGCAATAGCCACGCGCACCGTTTAGCATACAAATGTTTAGGTACTAGGTTTAGAGTGACGTTGGTTACAAAGACTAGTACCTTAAAGCATCCCTATTACTTACCTTTTTGTTATAATATGCATTGAGAGCACGGTATCCGTATTATTAGACAATGATTAAGTGCTTTTATGTTTCTTACGGTTTGAGCTTAAGTACTTAAACCAATTCAAAAGGGCAATTAAGTTAGTATGTTACGTCTATCAAATAATGTAGAGCTGTCTGATTGGGAAATAGAGTTATCGGCAATTAGAGCACAAGGGGCCGGGGGGCAAAATGTAAACAAGGTGTCTTCGGCGATACACTTACGATTTGATATTAAGCGCTCTACACTCCCTGCATTTTACAAAGATCGTCTACTGGCACTAAAAGACAATCGGATCAGTAAAGAGGGTGTTATTGTGCTAAAAGCGCAAACGTATCGAACTCAAGAGCAAAATAAAGAGGATGCGCTTAATCGATTAAAGCAACTTATCCTTGATGCGATTAAGGTTGAGAAAGTGCGTCGACAGACAAAGCCAACAAGAAGCTCACAGAGAAAACGTTTAGACACCAAAAACAAAAGAGCACAGACAAAAGTACTTAGGCGATCAGTTAAATATTAGTGTTTCTATGTGCAGGTAAAGAAACGTTGAAGGTTGCTCCAAGCATTTCAGACTCTGTTACCCAGCACTTACCATTGTGCCAACTAAGTATCTTTGTCACTATAGCGAGCCCAAGGCCAAAGCCGCCAGTTTCCTTGCTACGACTACTATCGAGGCGTGTAAACGGGCTAAATACACTGTCACGCTTATCTACTGGAATACCCGGGCCATCATCAGATACAGATAAAATCACATGATTATCCCGCAGCTTGAGCTCTATCTTAATTTTTTGAGCGCCATATTTCTCAGCGTTTTGCAGTAAATTTTGTAAAACACGCGCTAGATAATGATCATTACCAAAAACATAGATGTCTTGAGCTATGCTATGTTCAACCTGCTTGTTAGATGCTCCTAAGCATTTGCCTATTTGCGCCTCGACTAAGTCACTCAATGGGATGTTAGTTTTACTCATCTCACGCTCAGAAAACTCTAAACGTGCATAACTCAGCATTTCGTCAATTAACAGCTCCATTTCTGTGACATCTTGACTCATTGCTTGGACTTGCTGAGGATCTTTTGGTGCTAACATTGCGAGTGCAAATTTTAATCTCGCAAGTGGTGTTCTCAATTCATGTGATACTGCGTTTACCAAGTGTTTTTGGTTTTGCATCAGGCTTGCTGTTTGCAATGCAAGTTTTTGTATATGCTGAGTAAGCGTTGAGATGGCAGAAAATCGCGATGGTTTGGTCTCAATATCTAGTTGACCGGTCGCTAGCTGCTCTGTAATACGCTTAAGCTGCTCTAAGTCGCGCCAAAGAGGACGCAACCACAGGACTAACAACAAGGCTAAAATAGAAAAAGAAACGAGCTTAAAGCCATATTTAGTCCATATAGAGGGGCGTTTGGGTTCGAAAGGTCCCAGTTTGACGATACTTATTTCATCAGCTAATAGCATGAATAGTTGGTAATTATCATTACTGTCAAATGAAATGACCACTTCTCCCTTGCCTAGCGCAGTGCGCTGCTCTGGAAACCAAGCGACATCGTTAATATTAATAATATCTAGGCTGCTCTTATTAGGATAATTTTCAATACCAACGGTGTTTAAAACGTCTCTTAAATTGTCCGCAACTTGCTTTGCATAGCCTAATTCATTAGGGGTTTGATTACCCCAGTGTTTCCATATGTACTCACTACTTTGATTGATAGCAATGATACTAAAGAAAACAAAGAAATATAAACTTGCTAACAGTCGGAGCATGACACCTCAATCCCAAGCTGATTTAGAGCACAAGTAACCTTTACCCCAAACAGTCACTAATCTAAATGGTTGCTCTGGGTTGTCCCCTAGTTTTTTACGTAGGCGAGAAATTCGCACATCTACACTACGGTCTAAACCATCATATTCACGTCCAACGACTTGATTATAAATATGCTCACGGCTTAGAGTTTGTCCTGCGTTGTTTGCAAGCTCCCATAGCAGATCGAATTCATAGCTGGTCAATTCCACTTCTTGGCCCGATAGATAGGCTTTACGGGCAGCTTTGTCTACTTCTAATTGGCCAAGTTTGATATTGTCAGTACTTTCTTCTTGTTGTTTTCCTCCGCGCCGCAGTAAGGCATTAACTCGGGCGAGCAATACGTATGGCTCTACTGGCTTTATGACATAATCATCTGCACCTATTTCCAAGCCTCTTACATGATCAAAATCACTATCTTTGGCTGTTAAAAACAGTACAGGGCCTGAATAGGCCTGTCTTATTTCTCTACAAATAGAGAAACCGTCTAAATTGGGTAACATAATATCTAAGATAACAACATCAGGCTGCTGGTCTATGATGGTATTTACTGCTTTTGCACCATCATTAACTATGGTGACAGAAAAGTTGTTACTTTCAAGAAATTGCCCAGTTAGTGTTGCAAGTCTTTCATCGTCTTCAACAAGGATTACTTTAGCCATTAAAAAAAGCTCCAGTCAGATTTTAGTTTGCGCCTATATTTTCGGCTTACAGCTGCGTTTATCTTTACTTTCTGATTTGCTAATACATGCATTTTTTCGTTTCTGAGTGAAAAAATCATGTCTTCAGAAATTGAGATACTGATATTAGTTTTAGCTTTTTGCTTGTTTTTCCAACACTGTAAAGATGTCTCGTTTTTAAATAAGCATACATTTTGTGGCGTCTGTATAGACCAGTCGACCGAAATCGTCATTTCGCAAATTTGGCCTATTGATTTAACCATACAAACCATAGGCTTAATCTCAAGCTTTGCTTTCTTTACTGGTAATGCATTAATTTCAGCGTTGGCAGTTTTTGATAATAACAAACACAAAGCGAGGATAGAGGACCGCTTAAAACTCATATAATCCCCCAATAAAAATATTGGACGAAGAGTTTTGATCCACAAGAGGACTCTCTTTAATGCCGGAACCCAGCCAAGTATGTCTTGCACTGAACTTTAATTGCCAGCTCGAGTTTAATTTATAGTTAAAAGCAACACCTACATAAGGATTTACAGTAGATTTCCCTTGATATAAGTGATGTTGTGACTGCGAGTCCTTGAGGCTGATCCCATAATAGTAATCAACTAAAGCTTTGCCCTTGTACTCTGCACCAAGTTTGATTTTTAACCGAGATGGGTTGTCAGTTTGTATTGGAATAACAAAACTGTAATCGAGGCTACCATGATAACCTTGATAAGTATTTGTAACGTCATGGAGCCAAACTAGGGTTAATTTAGATGAGTTTTCAAAGTACCAATGTGCAAGAATACCGCCGTCCAAAGCCCAATCTCGTTTAGAAATTGTATCTAGTGAAATAGATTCTGCAGGCTCGTTAGGCTCTGGCTGTTCTTCTTTATCATTATTTGAATCATTGCCGTCATCGGTAATGCCACTATCTCCATCAGAGTCAACACCATCTGATCCGGGTTGGCTTGTGGGCGGGTTAGATTCATCGGGCTCAGGGGTAATTACCGGATTACTTGACTCTCCAGTGAATGTATTTTTTACTAAAATATTGCTCGGGTGGAATCGTTCAAAATATGCTTGCTCGGTGTTGAGTTGGGCAATGAAACTGACATCGAATCTGTCCTGCTCTACAAAAGTGTAGCCTGTAGTTGTATTGTCAAAGAAGAACTTATCACCATAGTAATTAATATAAGGCAATATCACTAAAGGAACATTATCCCCGTCTCTGACTGGGTTGGTCGCGACGCCAGCACCAACGGCAACAGAAAACTCCCATTTGCCTATTTCAGTACATTGCTCATTATTCTCACTGCAGTTTGCAAAGCTATCCGTAGTGAAGAAGCCGCAGCACAGAGATAATAAAATGAAAAATTGTTTCAATCAATTTACTCCCGTAAAACCTAGAGCTAAATTTACCAGTAATTTTCGTAATTACCAGAAGTGGTTACATTAAATAACAAATAGATCGAGCGAAATAACAGAACAATGCCGTCACTGTATTAAAGTAAAGTTACTTTCATTCAAGGAGCAAAACTATGTTTTATTCAAAAGTTACTCTTTCGTTTTTACGAGCAGGTATTGCATTGGCTGTACTACCTGCATTAGTTGCATGCGGAGGTGGCAGTGATAATAATAGCAATAGTGATAATAACGGAGATCAAGGACAGTCGACATTACCAAGCAGCGTGCCAGAATTAAATTGGTTAAATGAATCCTCATCTAAGCTTAAAAAAGCATCATCCAGTGAATTTACTACATTACTAAAAAATGGCGCGTTTTTGAGCCGTATACCGACGGAGCAAGCAGATACCTCTGTGCCTGTGAATGCATCGCCTGGAGCCGACGGTGAATCATCCCTCGGTTTTTCGTCAACTAACGTCGTTGAAGCTGGCGTGGATGAAGGCGATCGAATTGAATATGATGGGGAGTATCTTTACATAGCTGGGCATTCCGCTCAAGAGCTCTCTCAAGGTGCTGATTTTAAACAATATGTCAGGATTATGAAGAGGACGGATGATGGCATTAATGAAGTTGCGCGCCTAGATGCTTCGCAAAATCTATATGCTCAACAAGAGCTATATTTAAATAATGGAAAGTTGGCTTCGGTGTTCAAATATCCGGTGCTCACCCTTGAGGATTCTCCAGCTGAAAATCAAGCAACATCATCCACATCCCCTTCGCCAAACACATATTTAAATACGTTTGAACTCAGCTTTTCGGATGTGGCGACGCCAGAGCAGCCTCAAATAATACAGCAATATCGAGTTGAAGGAGATATTCTCGATAGCCGGGTGATAAATGGTGACTTGTTTGTGGTGAGTAAATATAGGGCTGAATATACCACCGAGTTAACGGAAGAGTTGGCTGTGTATCAGGCGCTCTATCAGTTGAATGTGTCGGAGCTTATTCCCAAAATTAAGGATTTAAAAACAGGAGAGGAGTCGGCATTATTTGATGCCAATGATTGCTACATTCCAACTGATGTAACAGCTATTGATAGTGCAAACTCAATTACAACGATTACTAAGTTCTCTATGCAAGACCCGACTAATTTTGAGTCAACTTGTATTAATGCACCAGCAGACGGTGTCTATGCATCCCAAGAGAGTATCTACTTACATAACCGATTTTGGCCAACAGATGTTGCCAGTTTTGACGATCTTACCCAAACGGCTTTACATAAATTTTCTTTGAGTGGCGGCTCTATCACTTATAGTGCGTCAGGGAATGTTGATGGTGCATTGGGGTTTGGTAGTGCTTTGAATAATATGATCGAGCCTATTGTTGTTGCTAATATCAGTAATGCCGCGTTTAGGCTCAGTGAATATGAAGGCAATTTACGTGTTGTGACCTCTCGGTTTAATGAACTCAAAGGTATGGTACATCAACTTTTTATTCTTCAGCAACAAGGCACAAATTTGGAAATTATTTCTCGTTTGCCAAATGAAACTCACTCTACCCCGATAGGAAAAGTTGAGTCTAATGGATTAGTTGAAGAAAATATCTATGCAGTACGCTTTATGGAAGATAGAGCTTATGTGGTTACTTTTCGGCAGATAGATCCGCTTTATGTGATTGATTTATCCAAACCTAGCGAACCTATCATAGCAGGCGCACTTGAAATCCCTGGTTACTCGGCTTATCTTCACCCCGTATCTGACAGCTTACTTATCGGCATAGGCCAAAATGTGAATGATTTTGGGTTTGTGTCAGAGCCTGTTGATGACGGTGGCGATAATTCTTCGAGTAGTACCGTGCCTGCCGTTGGGGCAAAAGTGAGTTTGTTCGATGTCAGTAATATGTCTACCCCTACTTTAATCAAAGAACATGTTTTTGCAGGTGGCTATACGCCGGTTGAATTCGATCATCATGCATTTAGTTACTTAAAAGTGAGTGAGCAAATGTTCCGCATGACGTTACCGGTAGAGTCCTGGGAAGTGACAATTCAAGATGATAATACGAGTGCTTGGGGCAATATTAATGCGCTGGCAGCATTTGAAGTTAGCACTGCAGGTTCGGGCTCTTTAACTTACATCGGTAGTAGTGTTGCAACCTATGATGAGCCACAACAAAGCGTTCCTTATGTACGCGCAGCAGATGATAGAGGCGTTATTCATGGAGATACTATCTTTTATGTCCATGGTAATTTCGTCTGGTCTAGCTTATGGCAGTCGCCTGATGTAAACGCTGGTCCTTTCTAAATCGCGTACATTCATGTTCCAAGCGAAATCTTGGACAGACCAAGCGCCACCTAGTTTACGCAGGGTGGCGCTTTTATGTTTTATAGATTTGGATTACGCAAAGTAAGTTGAAGATCATCAAATAGCTGTTCACCTATTTGATAATTCTGTTTAATGACTTGAAAAGTAGTAAACCCGAGCTTGTTAAGTAATTGCTCAGATGCATTATTTCCGACAGTGACAGTAGCCGATAATGTGTCATAACCTAGGTGAGTAAATGCATAGTCTATAACGGCTTCGGATGCTTCAAATGCAAAGCCGTAGCCTTGTTGAGTGGGACACAACATAAACCCCAACTCTGCAATGCTTGGCTTATCTGAGAAGCTTTTAAATCCATGTAAGCCAATGCATTCTTCTGTATCAACTCGCTCGATGACTAGCGTGAGCCATGCATCAGTTTGTTTTTGCCAACGAGCACAGCGTTCATCAAAACGTGATTTCAAAGCTTGATGTGCTTGTATATCTGCGACGTAAGCCATGACATCTGGATTTTGATTTAATCTCTTAAATAGTTGCCAGTCATTTTTAGTCAGCGGCCTGAGTCTTAATCGCGGTGTGATCAGCTCCATAGTTATCCCTACATAAGACGAAAATAGTTACATTGAACCGTTGAGTATCTTTCTTATTTTTTCTATTTGTTTTATGGCGTGAAGGTTATCGCCGTGCACGCACAGCGTGTCTGCTGCTAGCGCTAGTTTGTGTCCGCTTGCGGTTATCACTGACTGACTGCCAGCGAGAAGCTTTACTTGCTCTAATAATTTCTCTTCGCTATGCACTGCGTGAGGCTCAGAGCGAGGTGTGAGCATGCCTTCATCGGTATACAACCTATCGGCAAACGCTTCCATGAGTAAAGTCACCTTATGTTGCTGAGCAAGAGCGCGGTGTTGCTTTGCTCGCGATGTGGCTAGAATCATTAACTTCAGCTCACTTGGGTATTGATGTATCGCTTCGATGAGCGTCGTTAAGATAGACTCATCACGCATCATGTCGTTGTATAGCGCGCCATGGGGCTTAACATAACTGAGCGTCATTCCAGCAACTTTTGCCATCCCCTCTAGCGCTGCTATTTGATAGTGGATACAGTTTATGAGCTCTTGTTTAGCCATAGTGAGCGAGCGGCGGCCAAAACCTTGCAGATCAGGGTAACTAGGGTGGGCACCAAGGAGTACATCATGCTGCTTAGCAAGTGCTATGGTTTTTTGCATAACACTTGGATCACCTGCGTGAAATCCACATGCAACGTTTGCCATGTCTATGAATGGCATAGCCTCTTTATCAAGTCCCATTTCCCAAGCACCAAAGCTTTCACCCAAATCACAATTTAACAGCATGCCAACCTACTTTTAATTATTGTATTAACAGATCCATATCTGGCCTATCTGTGACCAACATATGTTGAGGACTGTTTATAATACACAATTCTGGCGCTGCACGGGTAATTGCAAGATGAGCTGTGAGGCTGGTTGTCCAAAATACAGGTTGCTTATTGTCTGGTATGAAAATCGGGTCGCCAAAGTTGGGCTTTTGCAAATTATTAATCCCAATATCAGCTGGGTTGCCAAAATGAACAGGAATACCATGTGGCACGCGACTGATACTACCTGCTTGTATGGCGCGAATAATTTCTTGTGTATCCATTGGTCTTAAACAGACCACTTTATTCCCCTTGAACGGCCCCACCGGCTCACTGGGTATGTTGCTGATATACATGGGTAGGGTATGTGCAGGGCTGGACGTGGTGTGATCAAAACCAAAAGTGTGTAAGACATAATCAAAGGCGACATAGCTGGCAAGCGCGAAAGTGACGAAGTCATCGCGCCAAAGCTTTTCAATGTCAGTGACTTCATCTACCAGTTGCCCGTCGCGAAGCACCCGATATTTAGGGACATCTGTACGTATGTCGATGTTACTGCCCAGTGCGTTTACGTGGTATTCGCCGTCGTTTACACTGGTTGCTAATAAGGGACAACAATCATGGTTATTTTGGCAATACTTTTGAAAGTCAAAAGCGTAAGCCTTAGGCAAAATCACAATATTACATTGCGTGAAGCCAGGTACAAATCCATTGGTTGGACCTGAATAATCCCCGGCTCTAATCATTTCACGAATCGCGTTAGGTGCCGTTAAGGACGCCTTTGGATCCATATTACCCCCACAAAAATAGACGTGATTTCATCAATGCGGGGCGACTTCTAGGTGACGTATTACTGTTTGGGTCACTTATTATCGATGCTGACAGGTAATCTCCCATAAGCTTTTGCGTTACCAGTGATCACCTTTGCCAATGCTGTATATGCAGGCCCGCGCACATCATTTTCAATAACTACATCCACATTATAGGCATAGCTTGCTAAAACCGCTTGATTGTACGGTGCATATTTTGCAATTTCATATGGTGCGCGTAAGCTGATAAATAAACTTTCTTTTTTATGTGTATGCGCAAACTGCATGAGTTCGAATAATGCTTTGGGTTGCTGCTGCTTAGATACTTCATAAGACACTAACTCAGCTAAGTCATCCATTCCACCAATTTCTGCTGCGCTTTGCTCGGGTGATGCATAGGCGCTTATTACCCAATCAGCTTGTAAAATTCCCTGCTTTGCTCGCTCTGGTTTAAAAGCTTGAAGGCTAGTAATTGAAATCGTAATGTTTTTATTTATTTCAGTTAGCAAGGCTTGCTTTAAAGCCGCGGCTTTTTGTCTATCAGGCATAATTAAATGAATATGTGCACCCTCTTCAGCTTTAATTGGCAGCATGTTTTGATTTTTCACCTCGGTTATTGCCGCAAGCGCTAATTCGGCTTCAACTTTTCTGTGCTGAGGGTTGCCAAGCATGCTTTTAGCGATAGCAAGACTGGGTGTTCCGTTTTTGCTAAGCATGCGAGATTTGAGTTCGGCAATTCGTTGATTTGATTGAATGAGGTCTTGTTGATTTAATTCACCCGTTGCTGCTGCGTTAACGAGTGCGTCAAAAAACGTGGCAAATTGTACTAAATCTTTTGGATTTCTAATTTGTATTGGCATCAGCGCAATATCCACCCCTGCATTAAAGGTTTCAATTACCGCATCAATAGGCGTAAAGAAGTCACTTACACCAGCCATATCAAGCGCGTCAGTGATAGTTACGCCTTGATAATTCATTTTACCTCTAAGTAAGTCATGCATAATGGCACGTGACATAGTGGCTGGGCGTATCATTTTGTCACCTTGCTTATTCGTCACTGTACT
Organism: Pseudoalteromonas umbrosa; assembly: GCF_030125375.1. Classification (GTDB taxonomy): domain Bacteria; phylum Pseudomonadota; class Gammaproteobacteria; order Enterobacterales; family Alteromonadaceae; genus Pseudoalteromonas; species Pseudoalteromonas umbrosa. Next base: position 949,251 of record NZ_JASJUU010000003.1, read on the forward strand.
GCTGTCCAATTCTGGGTATTGAATGTGCGCAGTCATGATCATACCCGGTTGTTGTTGCTTGATAATATGTGCAAAAGGGTAAAGGTCTTGGCGCTCAATTTGTGCCAATGTATGGTCAACTTTTGGCAGTCCAGTATGGCTGTCTACATGGGTATCACCGTGACCAGGAAAATGCTTGAGTGCAGAAATAACCCCGTGATGCTCAAATGCTTTCACTTGTGCAGCGCCTAAAAGTGCAACTTGTTTTGGGTCTTCGCCAAAAGAGCGGACATTAATAACTGGGTTCAGTGGGTTGGCGTTTACATCAACAGTAGGCGCAAAGTTAACGTTGATCCCAAGACTGCTGAGCTCTTTAGCGATGACTGTTGCAACGCTTGTTGCATACTTATCACCGTATTTTTTATAGGTTGCACCTATGCTCATATTGCCAGTAAACGAGGTTGCTTCTGCACGATTGATCCGCGCTACGCGTCCGCCTTCTTGGTCAATAGAAATAAATAGTGGTGTCTCGCTGGCTTGTTGTAAGTCGGTTGTGAGTTTAATGATTTGTGCTGTTTGCTGCACATTCTCAGCAAATAAAATCACGCCACCAATATGATATTGTTTGATAAATGAAGCCAACTCAGTGGGCAAGGTCGTCATGGGCTGACGGCATTGGACGTCGTTTTGGCAAAAGTAGCGAAAGTCCAGCATGAGCTTTTGTCCAAGCAGCTGGCGAATATCAGGTTGGGCGCTATTGGCGCAGGTTAGTGTACTCATTGTCATAATGCTCAGTAAACCTACAAATTTGAGAGAATTAAAAATACGCACGGCATCAAGTAGTTAATTTTTTCACTACTGTATCATGTGAATGGCTGAGTTTAGAGGCTTAAAATTGAATTTAATGAAGTTTTTAAACTATATAGTCAGTACTTATTCAACGTCTATTTATGCTAAATGGTCTATAACTAACAATAGGAATTTGTGGGCGCGAGAGCCGCATGAATAAGCAATGTTGCATATGTCTATTTTTTTGCCTTTTTAAAAGTGTCGCGAGTGACGCCCAGTGCACGTTAGTGCGTTTATCCGGTAGCCCAGATATGCCGCCTATTAGTTATGCAATAAATGATGAAAAGCAGGTAGGGATAGGCTTTGAGTTTGTCCGCACCATTATACCTAAAGAAATCACTGTTGAAGTGGCAAAACCTGCACCAATGCAGCGAGTGATGCAATGGGCGCGCGATGGTCATATTGACATGTTTGTAGGTCTACAAAGTGATGACTACCCTGAAGATTGGTTTACCGTGTTGCACCCCGCCATTACTGATTCTGCTTATGCAGTATTTTATCGCCGTGGTAAACGCGTTATGAACATTAACAAGTTATATGGTTTGAGAGGCGCAATTCTGCGCGATATGTCGCTCAAACCTGATCCTGCGCTTAACCTCGAGATAGACAATTTACAATTACTTCATACCGATAGCATTGCTAAAGCAATTCAATTGGTTAAATTAAAAAGGATCGATTATTTTATCGCGCCTCAGTGGCAAACAATTAATACGTGGTTTGAATCTGGTAAAACAGTGCCTTTGGCTATGTTACCTGAGCCTATTCAAATTAATCATGTGTACTTAGCTTTATCTAATTTCAGCCCCTGTTTAGACCATAAAGCGTCAATTGAATTGGAAATTGAAAAAGCAAAACGCAGTGGTGTTATGGAAGCTCTGCTAGAGCAGAGCTTCTTGTATACTAAAGCAATTGATCAGTTTTATAACTTGATTGAATCGCCTTAGAAGGACATAAGTACCTTAACATTGCTGTCGGCACTGCCACTGGTGACATAGCCAATTACATTTGGATTATCAGCAACTAATTTCATAACTTCCTGATCATTAGCCATACTTTTAGGAGGTTGGCCTTTACCGGTAAACAATAGCTTAGACCAATAGGCTTTAAGCTGGCTAGCACTGCGACCAACGACCTTTGTATTGAACTCCTCTGTTACTGGGTTGCTGTCAACTTGGCTAATGGGAATAACTTTGGCTGAGCCATCAAACGTTTTTAATTTACCCAAAAATATTTGCTCTATTTTACCTTTATCTAGTGCGGCGTTATTAGAAGGATGAACAACCACATCAACCGCATGCGCTGAGGTGGATAACATAAGTACAGTAGTCAGTAATATAGCTTTCATGTTTTCACCCCACTAAAAAACGATGTCTACGCCAGCGCTCAAGACAGTAAAATCTTGGACGTTGGGACGCGTGTCTTCACCAGATAAATACTGGAATTTGAACGCGGCATTAGAGTGAAAATCATAGCGAACTGACACACCAATAGCATCAAACTCTCTGAGCGACAGTGTATTTCTTAATGCTTTTGCGGTAGCAAATAAGGTTGGGTGAGAGATACCTTTGAGGAACTCTAAATCGCCCTCATCTTGAATCGATTTTTCGTGATGAACAGTGACAATCGTTTTATCCATTAAACGATAACCAAATGCAGTATACCAAGCACGGTTAAAGCCATCAGATGAGTCTTCTACACCGTAATTAGCGAATTCGAAATCAACAATAAATTTATCGTAGTCGATATGAAAACCTGAGTAACCATACAGACCATCTTTACCACCCCAAATAACAGCGCTTTCGTATTCTGCAACCTGTTGCGCTGTCGCGCCCTGGCTAACTGCCAGCTCGACAGCACCTTTAGTGGCACCTAAAATGGCGTTACTGTCGACACTGCCGCCTTCAATTTCTACCATGAAGAAGCCTGCAAATACAGTCCACCAGTCTTTGCTTAGCTCCACTCTGACAGAAATTTCGTCTTTAAAGCCAAATGTTTCGTCATTTTGTGTAGCAGCAAGGAAGGTGGTGCCATCCCAATTACCATAGAGCACTTTAGTAACTAATGAGTAATCACCAAAAGTGAAATTACTGTCTAACGCTATCCCTTCAATGGTCGAAAAATCAAAACCGGCATACACTGCTCGAGGAAGGCGGCCAAAATTATTGGTAAAGCCGACGTTTTGATATTCAGATTGGTAAAAACTTGGGTTTGCAAAGCGGCCCATGCTAATGGTGTGCTGAGGAGATAGCTCATAACTGATGTATGCCCAACGAGCCTCTGCGTCAAAATCCTCAGTGCCTTCAGCCATAATTTGAATAGTTGCACTGAGTCCTTCACCAAGGTCGGTTCTTGCTTGCAGCGCAAATAGAGATTCATCTGAGAATGAGATATCTCCATCGGCTTTGTGTGTGGGAAATGCAGATGTTCCGCCGTCACTGTCCGCTGAGGTTGCGCGCAGTGATGCGAAGCCATTAAATACCACGTCTGCGTAACTGCAGAAGCTACATGATGCAAGCGCTCCCCCAATTAACAACTTTACAGCATTATTAGATTTCATAGTTTCACCCTGTCCTGTGGTTGTATTAGGTGCAACCGACTACATGCACCACTCTAACCGTAGAACAAGATTACTTATTTACTAGTTTGTAAAAAAAATTTCCTATTACGAAGACGAAATGATTAGATTTCCCGAAAATTGTCGAATAATTGGCAATTTATACAATTTTGTCCAAGATTATATTTACAAATGCACCAAATGAAGCTGTATGGGTTATCCCGACTGCTTTTCTAATGACGCTCATGCAGGATACTGAACATGCTGTGGTTCAAAAACCTTCCGCTATTTTATAAAGTTTGTCTGATTGTGGCTCTGTCCATTTCTGTCTTTATTATCAACTTAATTATAAACTTTGCTGCTTTTAAAAGTACGCAACAAGAGTTGTTATTGTTGGAGCAAAAAATATATAAAACGGTTCAATTATCAACGATTAATAGTGTTCTTATCAAAAGAGCAGATGAGTTATTCAGTCAATCTGTGTCTTTTGCAGACAAAGATGTACTTGCTCAAGCGTCGCAGACAGTAGCTGAATTGACAGATAATATTGCCCAACTAGCTGATTTAGATGATAACAATCGGGCAATGCTTAACGAGCAATTAGTGGTGATTGACCAATATCGAAAGCTGTCTGAAAAGCTAGCTGATGGGATGATCACAAACACCATTGATTTTAGTCAGTTACCAACGCTTGCAAAGCAAAAAGCCAATTTATTTGAGCAAACAGACGCTGACTTAACAAATTATAGGGAGTTGGTCGGACAGTACTTTAAGGAAACCATAGAAAAAGCAAATCAAAGCGGTAACGATGGGCTTTGGATGTCGGTGCAAGCAGGTCTTGTGTTGAGCATTTTGTTATTGGTTGTGGCACTGTCTGTGGCGAGAAACATCAGTAGTACCGCCAACGCACTGCGTGCATCTTTAAGGGAGCTTGCTGATGGGAAAGGCAATTTAAATCAACGCTTAACCGTGATTGGCAAAGATGAGTTAGGGCGCACTGCGTTTAACTTTAACAAGTTTATGGATACCTTAACAGAGTCCATTAAAGGCGTAATGGCGGTTTCGCAGCCTTTGTTAGATACGTCAAAAAAATTAGTCCACAGCACTGAAAATGTGCGCACTCTTACAGACGAACAAGCGTCTCAAGCATCTCAAACCCAGCAGTCTATCAATGAACTCATTCAGTCAATAACGAGCATTAGTGAAGCTGCCTCTGCGGCTAACACTGCGGCGCAAGAAACGGAAGTTGAAGCGCAAAATGGCCTTAAGGCGGTATCGGATAACATTGCAAATTCCAAAGATTTAAATTTACAAATTGGAGAGGCAGCTGATGCGGTTAATGATCTCGCTAAAGGCACTGATAGCGTTTCGTCGATTTTAGATGTAATAAGCTCGATTGCAGAACAAACAAATTTGTTGGCGCTTAACGCGGCGATTGAAGCTGCTAGGGCGGGCGAGCAAGGACGTGGATTTGCTGTTGTGGCCGATGAAGTAAGAACGCTAGCATCAAGAACTGGCGATGCGACGACAGAAATACGCACTTTGTTGGACTCGTTGCAAAATGCGGCTGATCGCAGTGTTAAGATGATGACGCAAGCCAATGATCAAGCGAGTAGTAATGAAACGCGATCGCTTAACGCGGGGCAGGCGCTTGAGGAGATCCAAAGCAAGATAGCTAATATTACCATGATGAATAATCAAATTGCGTCTGCGGCGGAGCAGCAGAGCTCTGTCGCTAACATCGTTGCTGAGACGATTGAAAGAATGAATATTTCCCAGCAGCAAGTACATGCCTCGTTTTCTGATTTAGATGAGGTATCTCATCAGCTACACGATGCTTCAGACCACTTAATGGAGGCAACAGGTAAGTTCAAGATGTGATCCGGTGTTGATATCGAGATTCATCTTTGAACGTATTCAAAAGTTTGGACGATTAAGATCCGTTAGCCGTCATACTTGCATTGAGTTTCATTGTGAGGTTTTTAAGTTGGTTTGAGCTATTTGAGGGTTATGCCAACTTAAATTTGTATTATGGCGAAAATTTTATTGTTTGAACGAAATGAAGCATTAACCCTATTGTCCTGAAGAAATGGTAGTAAGGATCAATGCTATGTTACATCGGTTACAAAAAACTAGCGGCTATGCGTCATCGTACTCAATGGCTTGAGAGCCACTTTACGGTCAAGTATGCGGATAGAGAAGTGCAGCTCACAGAAGTTGAGTTTAATTTATTTCGCTTACTGTATAGTCATCCTCATACCGTTTTTAACAGGGAGGATATACGTAAACATATTTATAAAGATCATTGAGTTGTATCTGAAAATACGATAAATAGCTACATTCGTAACCTAGGTCGGAAGTTAAAGGTTATTTCCCCCCAACATATGTTAATTACCAGTGTTTATTCAGCAGGCTATAAATATCAACCATGCTTAGATCAGAAACGAGCGTAATTTGGGTACTCAGTATTGCGTTTTAGGAAATTTGGCTGACTTGTCATACTTAAGGGCGCAGTGATAAAATCGCACATCATTTGGTCATTTCATTGCCATCGTTTTACTTTTGAGCTAGAGAGCACGCACTTGTCTGAGACAGTAAAGACAACATCAAAAATCAGCCATTTAAAAAGTCATTTGCTCACTAGTTTGTACCACAAATACAGCCAAGAAATTGGCGCTTTTTTAAAAAGTAAGTTTGGCGAGCCACCAGACTCTGAAGATATAGTACAAGCAACATTTGAGCGCTTTTCTCGGCTTGAGCATCAAGATAAAATCGAAAATCACCGTGCATTTTTGTATAAAATGGCGCAAAACTTGGTGTTAGACTTTAAGCGTTCAGAAAAAACACGGCAGCGCTATATTGACGAACAAATCTCTGATCCTGATGTCAGTTTGGACGACAGAGAGCCGTCATTCGATTTAAACAATAAGCAGAAATTGGCATTGATAGATAAAGCTTTAATGCAGCTTCCTGCGCAGCAGCGACAATTATTTCTGCTCAACAGGGTTCATCAAATGTCTTATGCCGAAATTGCCAGACGTTGCGAGATGTCGCAAACAGAAGTAAAGCGTCAGGTCGCTAAAGCAGTGCTTATTTGCAGTAACGCGTTAAATCACCATACAAAGGTAAGTGCTAATGACTAAACCCAATGATGTTTTCAGCCGCATTGACACTGACTTAAATACAACATCTTCGAAGCAACTTATCGAACAACAGGCTACCCACTGGTTGCTGATTCAAGATGAATTGGATCTTGAACAAAAAATGCAATTTGAACAGTGGCTGATCTTAGACCCCGAACATGAGCGTATTTATAGACGCCTAGAAGAAACGCTTTCATTGGTAGAGCAATTACCGGTGGCACAAAGCTCAGATTCTGAAGTGCTTGTTGAGCAATTAAAAAACTCGTCAAAAGTAACAATTAATACTGATAAGTCAGCAGCGAATAACCATGTATATCGCTGGCTTGCTATTGCGGCGAGTGTCATGTTGATATCCCTGTTGAGTTGGTTAGGACTAGAGCGACAAGAAACTGACCCTGTCATAGCACAGCAAATATATCAAACTAAAACAGCGCAAGTTGAAACATACCCGTTAGTCGATGGCAGTGTGGTGACGCTTGGCCCTGATAGTAAGTTGTTGGTGTCTATGTCAAATCAAGCAAGATCATTGAAGTTACTTTCCGGTGAGGGGTATTTTGATGTTGTTAGTGATAAAGCTCGGCCCTTTATTGTCTCTTCTGGGCAAGTGAATATTACCGTCATAGGCACAGAGTTCAATGTGCGTTTCAATCCGAGCTCGATTCAAGTGGCGGTTGCACAGGGGCAAGTTGAAGTGGAGCTGCAAGACAGGCATGCCAAACTTCAAGCAGGAGAGGTCATTATTGCAGATAACAGCAGAGGGCTGAGTCAAGTAACGTCTATTGATCCAACAGTGATTGATGACTGGCAGCAAGGACAGTTGATTTATCAAGATGCGCCTCTCGACCAAATTGTCGCCCAGCTAAATCGGTATTACGCTGGCCAGATTATTGTGGCTGGTGAAGATGTGGAACAGCTGAGAGTCACTGCCTCATTTTCAACCCAAGATATTCCGTCTGTGATACAAGATCTTGCTGCGATGTTGTCATTAGAATACACGCAGTCAGGTGACACATGGTTGCTTACTAAGCCTGCCATGGTTAAAACGAATTAATGTAAGAGTGTAATGCGAAATCTATTTTTATTGTTGAGTGGTCTGCAGTTAAGCACGTTAGCAATTGCAAGTGAGCAAAGTCTTCGTGTTGATATTGAGCCTCAGCCCCTAGTCCAGGCGTTATTTCAAGTGGCTAAGCAAAGTGAGCAGTCTATTTTTACTCAGCCAGCTTTACTTAAAGGATACCAAACGGCACAAGTGAAAGGACAATTTACACTTGATGAACTACTTCAAATATTGCTCAAAGATACTGGCCTTAAAGTTAAGCAAGCAAGTTCTGGCTTCATTGTTTACCGGCCAAATAAGGCACATGATGCTAAAAGGAAAAAGCGTAAATCTGGGTCTAAGAATAACAGTGAGATCGAAAGAATAAGCGTATTAGGTCAAAAGGGGGCAAGCACTGAGGCGGTATGGCTGAAGCACAACTATCAAGTGGGCCTTGTTGATTTAATCGCAGCAGATGATATTGGCGAGCTGCCGGATATTAATGTCGCAGATTCATATCGTCGCATCGTGGGGGTGCATACCATCAATGATTCGGATGAGGGGCAGTTAGTGACTGTTCGTGGTGTGCAATCAGGAATGAACTCGGTCACGCTAGATGGGATGGCGCTTGCCAGTGACCGGCAGCACACTCGGGGCGTCAATTTAGAAACTATTCCGGCATCTTCTGTGGGTCAGCTGTGGTTGTATAAGACCCCAGATGTGAGCTTTAATGGTAACTCTGTTGGGGCTGTGATGGATCTTAAGAGCTACAGTGCTTTTGAAAAACGCTCTCCACACTTCAGGTTTGATGCTGAATTATCTCAGTATAGTTATCAAAATGTGCCCGATGATGACGACAAGCTAGGCTTAAATATTCGTAGCCAATACAGCCGTGTTTTTGGGCAAGACTCACAGTTTGGTTTGGTTGCATTTGGTATGTACTCAGAAAAATCACGAGACCAAAGTAACCTCAGTAATCAGTACCATGTTAATAAAGATGGGCAAGCGTTTATTAATCGCTCTCGCCAATCGGCATATTCAAATGTTTGGGTACGTCAGGGCGGTTCAATCAAGCTTGAAGCAGCTCCAACAGAGCAAAGCTATGGGTTTTGGCATAGTTATTATTACCAACAAACAGAGAATGAGCCGCGTAATAGCTTTGCATTTGAGCAAGTGCCCAGAACGCCAGTAAAAGTGAGGCAAGATCAGGCTGAGATTGAACAGGCTGATTTAGTTCTGGATACTATCTATAGGGACACTGCACGTAGACAGCTTGGCAGTCATATACATTTTAAAAACGAGCTTAGCTCACGCCAAAACCTTAGCTTTGACATTGCTTACAGTGAAGCGAGTTCAGATAGGCAAGATGAAGAAAGCGTGTGGCAAAGCGCAACCAGTCCAAAAGAATATCACTTGTTGGGGTATCAATATACTGGGTTCTACAGTGATAGGAGCTGGTCAGTAAACGATCCTCGTTTTGCACAGAGCCCTCGTACCATCAAGCTTGACGAATTTGAGTTACAACGCAGAGCAAATAACAACACCATATTGGACTCACGAGTATTGTATAGCTGGCATGCCGAAGGAAGCAGGTTGGGTTGGAGCGTAAAGTCTGGACTGCGCTATACACACAGCAAGATGCGATCTAATAGGGATGTAAATCGATACGATGTCAAAAAAGATATCCCAATTGGCAAGCTTGTTGGTGACAGCAGGTATTCGGTAGATGCTTTTGGACTTAATTTACCTTGGTTGTCCAGTGAGTATGTAAGTAATTACTTTGATGAAAATATCAGTGGCTTTGAGTTAAATAACAATGCTAGTGAGTTCGCAAGCTTGAGACATGACTTTAATAGCGTCGATAAAGTCAGTGCTGCACATATTGAGTTAATTAACCAATCTGATAGGTGGCGCTGGTCTATCGGTACTCGTTACGAATCATGGCAGCAAGAAACGCAAGGGCAAGATATTAATATGAACACCCAAAGCGTGACGCCCAATACACTTTCTCTGAAAGACTCGCAGTGGTTGGGCGTATTGCGCGGTCGTTATGATATAACTGACAATTGGCGCATATTTGCCAGTGTTGGGCAAAGCGTTGCGAGACCTGATTATTTTGCCAGTAATAACCTAAACTCTGTGAATGAAAGGCGTGACTATACGGTTATCAAACGAAGCGATCCAAACTTAAAAACCAGCCTTGCAGAGAGTTGGGATTTATCAACTGAGTATTATTGGCGAGATGGCAATCTGGCTTCAATGGCGCTATTTAAAAAGTATATTGATGACACCGCAGTGGATACGCGTACTGTACTGGGTGAGCAAGATAACCGAGTGATACTTGAGCAAAAGTCTAACTATGGTCAATCTGAAGTCAATGGCGTTGAATTGAGTTTAACATTGCAGGACTGGTCTGCGTGGTCAAGGCACCTAAGAGGTTTCGGGCTGGTGGCAAATGCGACGATTTTGTCGCATGAGGTATGCTACGAAATACCCAATCAAGCAGTGTCTTGCTTAGATTATCAATTTGGCCAAGCTGATAAAACGGCGAACGTGATTGCACATTATCGATTTGTTGGCAGCAAAACAGAGATCCGTTTGGGCTATCACTACGCAGGTGAGTACTCACCTTATCAGCCGTTGCCGCTTACTGCTCAAACTCGTGAGGTGTGGCAAGCCTTTTCACAATGGGATATGCAGTTGCGCTATGACGTCAACAAAAACTGGGTGATGAAAGCCAAAGTGCGAAATCTCACCAACGAAAAGCGTCGCAGTATGACAGGTGAACATCAACAAATGTTGGCCAGTGAAATTGAATTTGGTCGCTCCGTTTGGTTTGGGGTCTCTTACCGAGGGTAATAGAGCTTACGAGTGATGAAAGCACGATAGTGAAGTGACCCTATAAAATTGGTCTCATTTCTAAGCGGCTATCAAGGCCTGATTTCGATACGCTATCGGACTCAGGCCTTTTAGTTCCAGTTTAATCGTTTTCTCTTAATTTATAGAACTCATTTATAAAGCTTTCACTCAAGTTTATTGCATTGTTTACTAAGGGCTTTTTTTTAAAGTAAGTCGTGTTTGTTGAGTGCGATTGTATAGAGAGATGGGAACGATGGGTGATCATGGCACCTACAGCACGATCTGAACCCTGCGGGTAGTGTTGGAGTTGCGCGTATTTACCTATTGCTTGATATGCATGCGTAGGAGATTGTGCAAAGAACGATATAAACAGGCAGATCAAAGTACTGAAGTGTGTGACATAACTGCATGTCAAAAACATAATAAGTTCCATTCTTATCATTTATTTTTACTATGACGTGCAAGTTAATCTAATCGTCCAAGTCTTTTGGATGTAAAGTCTGATGCATAAAAGTTTAAGCATTGAGCACGTATGTTTTACTGCGAGGCTTCGTCGCGTACTTTACTGGGAGTTTTATGAAAAAATCGCTTAAACGCCTGCCTAAAGTACTCTAGATTATCAAAACCAACAGACTCCGCTATTTGCGAGATACTTTGTGGAGTATTGAGCAGTAGCCATCGTGCCTGCTTCATTTTTAGTTGATGTAAATACTGCGAGGCAGAGCATTGAAATCGCTTCTCCATTTTTCTATCAAGCTGTCTGCGGCTGATCCCTGTGCGATTGGCAATTTCCTCAATAGTTTGTCTGTGCGCAATAGACTCAAAGATATAGGTCAGAGCTTTGTTTAGTAGAGGGTCGTTGACATTGGGGATATCGGCAAAATTTGGCTCTAACTGATTGAGTCTGGGTTGTTCAATGATCATGTCAGCAAGCCCTTTGCTAGCCTGTGGTTTGCCAAGATATGTAGAGATCAACTCAATAGCAAGCTCAACGGTTGCAGTGCCTCCAACACAGGTTGTGATCCTATTTTGCGTTTCAAATAGTAAATCTTTTGCGAGGTTGAGACGAGGAAACATGGCTAAAAACTGCTGGTGATGTCGCCAGTGTACAGTTACTTTTTGATTGCTTAACATTCCTGACTGTGCGAACGAGAACACCGCATTGTCAATTGATACCAAGTGCGCGCCTAAAGCATATGCTTTTTTTATTAACGGTTTTAATGTTTGTGCTTTTTCAATCGCAGATGAAATATTTCTTCCACCAAAAACAACAACGAAATCTGATTGATAGAAGGGTGTTAAATTATCTTCGTTAGATAAGCTCGTGACTTTATGCATACTGCCACAGCTAGAGGCAATGAGATCTTTATCTAAAGCATAGGATGCCCAACTGCAATATTTCTGAGAGCTAAAATCGGCTTCATCGGAGGAAAAGCGCAACTTATCTAAAAAGCTAGCATAAGGCAGCAAAGAAAACTCCGGTAGGAGTAACAATGAAAAGTGAGGTCTTTTATTCACACGACATGACCAGAAATCATTAAAAAAAGTCCAGATAACATAGCACTTTTTTCTTTCTTTCTCCATAAAATGTCCCTCTATTAGGGAGGTTTTTATGGTTCTAAGTGATTGGTTTATTTTGGTATTAGCATGTAGTGCTATGTCTTTTAGTCCAGGTCCAAATGCCATGTTAGCCCTGACTACCTCAATAAAGTCAGGGCACAGTAAAGGGCTGCAATTAGTTTTAGGCGGCGCGCTTGGCTTCGCTGTATTGATTTTATGTGCATTGTTTGGACTGAACTCTATGAATGTTGCATCCGAGCAATTAATAGACTGGTTTAAGGTCATAGGTAGTGGGTATTTGTTGTATTTAGCAACGAGTACTTGGATAAATAGCTCGAAAGGACTGGTTGAAGCTAGCAGTGAAGTGCACTCAGGCTATTTTTTCAAAGGCTTTTTGCTGGCGTTATCTAACCCCAAAATAATTTTGTTCTGGATTGCGTTTATTCCAACGATTGTTGATGTCAGCACGATAGATTTTTCGTTTGTTTTAATTTTACTACTTACTTTTTTAGTGATTGAAGTCTTTGCTGAGGGTGGGCTGGTGCTACTTGGGGTGAAGGCGCAAAAAATACTGCAAAAGCATGTTACCCGTATTGAGAGAGTAAGTGCCATTATTTTAGCTGGGTTTGCGGTTTTAATTTTATCTGCCAGCCAGTAGCAGATGTTTTACATAACTATTCATATAAATATATTAATAACAAAGAGGCGTAGAAGGAGCTTTTATGAACTTTGATAGACAACTTATCTCAGGACAACAAGGTTTATTAGAAAAGGGCATACTCGAATTAAGTCGGCAAGACGCTGAACTTGCAAGGTTACTTGATGATGAGGTTGTCAGGCAGCACAATACATTATCTTTGGTGGCATCTTGTTGCACTGTAGACCCTAGAACGCTGGCCGCATCAGCATCTGCTTTGGTGAATGTGACAGCTGAAGGCGGACCGGGTAAACGTTATCATGCAGGGTGTTTAAATGTTGATAAAGTTGAGTCATTGGCCATTGAACGCGCAAAGTCACTGTTTGGAGCGCAATATGCGAATGTTCAATCACACTCAGCATCTAATGCAAATTACCAAGTGTTTTCAGCGTTGCTGAAGCCCGGTGATACTTTTTTAGGGATGTCTCTAGATCATGGTGGACATTTAACGCATGGCAGCCCAGTAACTGTATCTGGCACTTTTTATAAAGCAATTGGCTATGGGACGACAGATGAGGGTTTGATAGATTACGAGGAAGTTCGCCGACTTGCACATGAGCATCACCCAAAACTGATTGTTTGTGGCGCAACAGCCTATTCAAGGGTGGTTGATTTTGCTCGTTTCAGAGAGATAGCGGATGAGGTTGGTGCCATTTTAATGGCGGATATTTCTCATATTGCGGGGTTAGTAGCCACTGGGTTACATCCAAGCCCTGTTGATCATGCCCATGTAACGACAACTTGTACGCACAAACAGCTGGCAGGCCCTAGAGGTGGGTTAATATTGTCTGGTCGAGATGCAAATGACATCGTACCCGGCTTCAACTTGCCTTTTTCTCGTATTCTAGATCGCGCTGTGTTTCCTATGATGCAGGGCGCCCCCGCGGTGAACATTATTGCTGCAAAAGCCGCTGCATTTGGCTACGCACAAAAGCCTGAATTTAAACAATATATTACTCGTATCCGCCATGCTGCTGATACCATTGCTGATGCGTTTAATGCTCATGGGTATGAAGTGATTGGCGGTCAAACGAATAATCATACTGTGCTAATCAAGCTCAGAGGAGAGCTCACAGGTACAATCGCTGAAGAGGCGTTGGAAGAGTGTGGGATCACGGTGAATAAAAACAGGATCCCTGGTGAAACCCGTTCTTCATTTGTTACCAGTGGACTGAGAATTGGCACCGGTGCACTTGCGCAGCGACATATGGATGAAATTGGCTGTAAAAAGGTGGTCGAGTTGGTGTGCCGTATTTTAGATGCTGTGCACATTGTCAGCGAGAAGGAGTACCGTTTGAATCCAGAACTAAGAGATGGGTTTATCAATGAAGTACAAAGTGTGTGTCGTGACTACCCTATTTTAAGTTATACCCAGTAGCTACATAAAAGACCAAGCGCTCTGATATGACAGAGCGCTTTATAAATTCTCACAGACTGAACAATTTGGTGTTCATTTAGCAGCGCTACCTACATCTAATTTATCAAACCATTCCAAAAACTCTTGTACTTGCTCGCCTTTATAAAGCTTGCCATGATTGGGTGCAAGTATATTAATATCAAGCTCTTTAACTCTGGCAATCCAGTTTGCTTTAGCTTGGTTAGACGGCATCCAGCGTTTGTGAAATTGTTCAATATGTTTCACATGCAGTGAAAAATCTTCCACGAATTTAGTATCACTCGGCGCTTTGATTGCTGAACCAACATTAGCACTCATTAAAACTTTAGCTGTGGGATCATATAGATGAAAATTGCCAGCTGCGTGCAAGTAGTGTGCGGGAAGTATGCGTAAGCGCACGCCACCCAATTGAATTTCCCCACCTTCATCACTGACGCCTTCAAAATGAAGATTGTCTAAGTCAAAGTGGCCGATAAAACGATCCCATAAAGAGGGCGCGTATAACGTGGCGTTTGCGATGGCTTTATCCCATAAACTTAAAGTTGCAATAATGTCAGGATCTTGATGGGATGCAAACAAGGTTGTCAATTTATCGAGTTCAGTATGCTGTAAGACAGCTGCTAACATTGGAGAGAATAGTTCAATCCCACCAGGGTCCATTAGCAACGATTCATATTCACTGTGAATAAAGTATTGATTAACCGCGCTGTGTGTATCGTTTTTTGAGCCACTGCATTCAAGCATCATCCAACTGTGTGTTTTTCCTTTGTATAATTCCGCTAGTTTCACTTTAAAACTCCCCTTAGAGTATGGATTTCACTTAAGTTGTATACAACAGCGGTTTTGATTGTTTTAGCTGCACTTGCAATAAAGTCAGATACAGATTGCAAACTGTCACTAAAGTCCCCAGCATTGGTGGCTTCAACTCTACTGGTTACGGCAATATATTCGGCGCTTTGCATTTGTTTTTGAATGTCTTCAAAGTGATTTTCAAGTTCGCTCAGAGCCAGAGATAGTTGTGACGCTGCGCGTCGCTGTGATTTAAGCGCTTCTTGATACATAGCATCTGCTTGCTTTGAGTTTATATGTGTTTTGAGTAGTGTCATTTGATGAAAATATTGACTACAGCGTACTAATTTATGCGCGACTTTAAACAGCTGATTAGATAAGTCCGCAATTTTAGTCGTAGAAGCAATAGTTTGTTCTGAGAACTCATCGATAAAATTGGTAATGGGTTTAAAACCTAGCGCTGCATCCCCTGCTCTTAGTGCTACGACTCGTGCATTTTTAGCGGTCAGAGAAAGGTTTTTCGCTTGGGTTAAAATGGACTCCAAGTTCGCGATTATTTGCGCTACGCGCACAAAGTTTTCAACCACTTTTACATCGTCGCTTATGCTTATCATTACTTGATCTCAATAACCTTGCCCTTAATAGATTTAGGACAAAAGTAGGTTAAATTCCAGAAATATAAATAATCAATTAATTGCAGTGACTGTTAAAGTTGACCATCAGAGTCTAAGCTTAATTGATACTAAGGATATTTTTATAACTCTATTGATTTTGCGCGAATGCATATGAATCGACTCACACAAAAACTGTTACTCAGTGTCTTTTTTCTGCTCGTTGGCCTCTCATTTGGTGTTCAGATAAGTCAGTTTATAGAAAATTGGATTTTTACCGAAGTAGGTCAGTACGGTAATGAATCTCTAATTGAACTTTTTAACTACTTTTCTCTTGGTATTATTGGCTTTGTGATGGCCATAGTTTTAGGCGGCGGAGTGATTTATTTCGCGCGAAAAAAACAGCAAGAAATTGGTTTTGGCGAACATGGCGAGCTGTATTATGAGGTGTTTAGGGAGTGCTTAACGGCACAGTTTTTGGTTTGTGAAAATGGCACCTTATATGCTGTTAGCCAAGGACTGTGCAAACAGCTTCGTACTTCGGAAGAGAAATTGGTTGAGTTAGGGTTAAAAGGGCTCATTGATGAGTCTAGCTTTGAGAAATTTATACGTTGGCAAAAAGAGGGTGATGACTTTGCACAATTGTCATTTAGACCTTTACATGCGACACAGAATCAAGAAGAGTTCATCGTTTCAATCAATCATACTCATTTACAAGGGGTGTTTCTTGGTCAGCTGGTTGATGTCGCTAAGCAAAGTGAGTTACAAAAACAGCATGAATTACTGGCGATCACGTTAAGTTCTGTCGGCGATGGGGTTATTTGCACAGATATAGATAACAAGATTACCTTTATGAACCCTGTTGCTGAAGCTGTTTTGGCTCTGTTGAGCGATGAGGTTAAAGGGAAAGCATTTCAAGAAATCATGCCACTATTTCATGAAGATAGTAAAGAGCCCATTAATGACCCAATGCAGCAATCTATGCAAGAGCTTCAAACTGTTTGCCTTAGTGAACTGATTTGCTTTAGAAATCATCTTAGCCTCGACTTTGCGATAGAGGTTTGTTGCTCACCTATTTTCATTCGCGGCGATAAAATTGCTGGCGCTGTGTTGGTGTTTCAGGATGTCACGGAATCGCGCCTGATGCGAAAGAGAATGAATCACTTGGCCCATCATGATGCATTAACTGGTTTGCCAAATAGGTTACTTTTGCAAGACAGGTTGGTTCAGTCATGTAAAAGAGCTAAGCGTCACAAGCATCAGTTTGCGCTGATATTTTTAGATTTAAACAAGTTCAAAGCAATTAATGACTCCCTTGGTCATGACAGTGGCGACGAGTTATTGAAGCAGGTGGCTAAGCGTCTAACCGCGAGTATCAGAGCATGTGATACGGTTTCACGCATTGGTGGCGATGAGTTTGTACTTCTGATTGACAGTATGGACGACAGAAAACATGTCCGGCATGTGGTGGAAAAAATATTTCACGCTTCAAGTGGTGACTATGATTTGAGAGCGACTCAGGTGAATGTGTCATTTAGTGCGGGCGTTGCGTTATATCCCGAAGATGGTGAAAACGCCGATATATTGATGAAAAGTGCCGATACGGCCATGTATAGAGCCAAAAAAGTGGGACATTCTAATTACCAATTCTATTGTGCTGAGCTCGATAAAGAAGCTGAGCTATATCTTGAAAAAGAAACAGCCATGATAAAGGCGCTTAGAGAAAAAGCATTTTTACCTTATTTTCAGCCCATATTAAATGCACAGACGCTGGTTATAGAAAAAATAGAAGTCCTCGCACGTTGGCAACACCAAGATGAATTGATCGCTGCAGAGCAATTTGTCGATGTTGCAGAAAGTGCTGGGATAAATGGCCATTTAAGTATGTATGTTTTTGAGCTTGCAATACCGCAGTTTGTAGAGTGGTTAAAAGATTACCCTCACCTACAAATGTGTTTAAACCTGTCGATAAAGCATTTGCTAAATAGTATGTTTACAGAACAGCTAATGACACTATTGAACACATATCAGTTAAGTCCACAGCAGTTTGAACTAGAAATAGCAGAGCGCCCATTACTAGAGCGTGCGGATGAACTTAAAGCAACGCTCAATGCGTTAAGTGACCTAGGCTTTAGTTTGGCCATCGACGACTTTGGTCTTGGTCACACTAATCCTTCTTTGCTCAAAGAATTGCATTTTGATTCGATAAAAATCGATCCTAGCTTTATTAATGAAATCGGTGGAGCAGAGCACCAAGACGACCTTGCCTTAGTAATGATTAATATTGCTAAGAGTCTTGGCGTTAACTGTATTGCTGAAGGAGTAGAATGTGATATACAGGCAACGACACTCGCTTCCCATGGCTGCGATCAATTACAGGGGCATTTATTTTCTTTACCAGTACCAGGTACAAAGGTGGATGAATTGTTGGGTCAATCCTTTTCGATTAAATAAGCTTGGACACCATTTTCTGCTCTACGCGCTGGATGGATTCAAAATGCAGTGCAATTGTTAACATTCATTTTTTTCGGTATTGATTACACTAGTTTACTACTTTGGCGGAGCTGGACTTTTTAGGTATTTTATTTTTATTGTTATTATTGCAATTTTAATTTGTGGAAGGTCAATTATATCTGCGGCTTTATACCACCATATTTGCTAATAAATAAAGTATTGGGAAAACAAATTCGAGCATAAATGCATGCACTTGAAATGCTATTTTTATGCAGAAAAATCAATAAAAATCGATTCGCATTGATATACACTAAAGCCTTATTTTTACTGGGGCTGTAGCGGTGTCTCTAATTGTTCACAATGCTTATGTGATTATGTCATTAAGCATTCATAAATATGTTTAAAAATTAGTTGACTTAGAGGGGCATCCCTATAAGATGAACATAGACAGAATTTCGGTCAGTGTTTATAAATCTCCATTACGTTGTTGTATAAGTGTTAGCTTGTAGTAGTACCGTCCTGAAGTTTTATCACCGGCAAAATTTAGGTCTATGCGCCCACAAGGGCATAGGTTTGCCAGTTTATAAAGATGGATTCTCTTTAAGCAGTGTAGAATTTGCTTTTAAGGATTGGCATTTATATTTTTTATCAGGATTTATTATTATGTCTAATACTTTAACAGGTACAGTAAAGTGGTTTAACGAGTCAAAAGGCTTTGGTTTTATCGCTCAGGAAAATGGCCCAGACGTTTTTGCACACTTCAGTGCAATTAAAGGCGACGGTTTCCGTACTCTAGCTGAAGGCGAGCGTGTAGAATTTAAACTTACTACAGGCCAAAAAGGTCCTCAAGCTGAGGAAATCGTTAAGCTGTAACTGTCACAGTTTATACGAATTCTAAAAGGCAAGCTAAGCTTGCCTTTTTTATTGCCTATACACCGCTGTTTTTAAACTTACCACTCCTAAATTATCTATTATCTTATCAGCGCTTTAGCATGCTTCTTTGCTGATTTACTAAACGCTTGTCACGTTAGTTTATTACTTTATCTGTATTATTAAATTGGTAGGTGCTTGCTCAGCCATAATAAATAAGGTGAATAGTGTGAATAACAAGATTGTCGACAATTTATTTGTTTGCAGGTTGACGTTAACGTAAAGTGTATCTATATTGTTGGCAATTGATAAAAACTATTGCGTGATCATTTGATGAACTTCTTTAAAGAGAAAGCTGTAACTTCTTCAGATAAAACGTTTTTTCATTTAAGGGAAGAAATTGTTGAAGGTCATATATCAGCTGGTTCAAAGCTGAGTGAAGTTGAATTGTCGACAAAGTATGAGGTTAGCCGTGCAGTCGTTCGTGAAGCTATTAACCGCTTAGAAGCATGCAATATTGTTGAACGCAAAGCCAATGTTGGGGCGCGCGTCGTGACTCTAACGTCCGAAGGCTTGCTTGAGCTGTACCAGATCCGTGAAGCATTAGAAGGCATGGCGGCAAGGCTTGCAGCACAAAATATGCCTGATGCTGAGATCAATCAATTAAGCAGTTTGTTAGAAGGCCAGCAGGACGAGGTAAAGCAGCGCAACGTCTACTATCAAGAGGCGGGTGACTTGGACTTCCATTATCGAATTATTGTTGGCAGTCAAAATCAACAACTGATCACTATGTTGAGCAATGGGATTTACCACTTAGCAAGAATGTATCGAGTTCAGTTAGGTATGACTGGACCAAGAGTGACAACAGCTTATGACGAGCACATACATATCGTAAGAGCCATTGCAAATCGTGATGGTGAATTGGCAGAGATTTTAATGCGACGCCATATTCAATATTCAAAAAATAATATCGCCGTCAAGCTATCAAATATGAAGTAAACATCACAGGAGAGTACACCATCATGAGTGCAGGAAAAAAATTTCGTGACGCGTTAAATGCAAATCAACCATTACAGATTGTAGGCACGATTAACGCTTACAGTGCGATTATGGCAAAGCAAATAGGTCACCAAGCAATTTACTTATCTGGTGGTGGTGTCGCAAATGCATCATACGGCTTACCTGATTTAGGCATGACCTCTTTAAATGACGTCATTGCTGATGTTCAGCGTATTACATCTGCTTGTGATTTACCGCTGATGGTGGACATTGATACAGGGTGGGGCGGTGCGTTTAATATTGCCAAAACTATTCGAGATATGGAAAAAGCAGGCGCTGCAGCGGTACATATTGAAGACCAAGTGGCACAAAAGCGCTGTGGCCATAGACCAAACAAAGAAATTGTATCAACAGAAGAAATGGTCGACCGAATTAAAGCGGCGGTGGATGCCCGTACTGATAAAGATTTTTTCATTATGGCGCGCACTGATGCCTTTGCTCAAGAAGGCTTAGACGCTGCGATTGCACGTGCAAAAGCCTATGTAGAAGCGGGCGCAGATGGCATTTTTGCAGAAGCGATTCAAACTGAAGAACACTACAGAGCATTTTCAGAAGCGTTAGATGTGCCAATTTTAGCGAACATGACAGAGTTTGGTAAGACTGAACTTTGGAGCAAGCAACAGCTTGGTGAGTGGGGCGTCGGTATGGTGCTGTATCCTCTAAGCGCATTCCGTGCGATGAATAAAGCAGCCGAGCTGGTATATCGTACTTTATTGAATGATGGTGACCAAAAAGCAGTTGTAGATACCATGCAAACACGTATGGATTTATATGATTATCTTGGTTATCACGATTACGAGCAAAAGCTTGATGCATTGTTTGCCCAAGGTAAAAACAAGTAACAAATAATATAAAAGAGCGTGTTTTAGCACGCTCAGAAAAAAGATTCTAAAATTCAGCAGGTAAAAAATTTTCAGGAGAAAGTAATGGCTAAAGTACTAAGCGGTGCAGGTCTACGTGGTCAAGTAGCAGGGAAAACTGCATTATCAACAGTAGGAAAATCTGGCTCGGGGCTAACTTATCGCGGTTATGATGTTAAAGATTTGGCTGAGAACTGTCAGTTTGAGGAAGTTGCATACCTTATTCTTAAAGGCAAACTGCCAAATCAAAGTGAGCTTGACGAATATAAAGCTCTATTGAAGTCAATGCGTGGTTTACCTGTGGCACTTAAAGACGTGTTAGAGCGTATTCCAGCAGATGCACACCCAATGGATGTGCTGCGTACAGGCTGCTCTATGTTGGGTAACTTGGAAGGCGAAGCCAGCTTTGATGAGCAAGGTAAAGTGACTGACCGTATGCTGGCGTGTTTCCCAAGCATCATTTGTTATTGGTATCGCTTTAGCCATGATGGTGTTCGCGTTGATGTTGAAACAGATGATGATTCAATTGGCGCGCATTTTTTACATCTACTACGTGGTGAAAAGCCATCAGAGCTTCACGAGCGCGTTATGCATGTATCACTTATCCTTTATGCTGAGCATGAATTCAATGCATCTACTTTCACTGCGCGTGTATGTGCGTCAACACTATCAGACATGCATTCTTGTGTGACAGGCGCAATTGGTTCACTGCGTGGTCCACTTCACGGTGGTGCTAACGAAGCTGCGATGGAGATGATTGAGCGTTTTGAATCAGCGGATCATGCTGAACAAGAAATGATGGGCATGTTAGAGCGCAAAGAGAAAATCATGGGCTTTGGTCATGCGATTTATTCTGAATCAGATCCACGTAATGAAATTATTAAAACATGGTCTGAAAAACTGGCTGCAGATGTTGGCGATACAGTGCTTTACCCTGTGTCTGTTCGCTGTGAAGAAGTGATGTGGCGTGAGAAGAAGTTATTCTGTAACGCGGACTTTTTCCATGCATCTGCATATAACTTCATGGGGATCCCAACGAAGCTATTTACCCCAATTTTTGTGATGTCTCGCCTAACGGGCTGGGCTGCACACGTGATGGAGCAGCGTGCGGATAACCGTATTATTCGTCCTTCGGCTGAATATACAGGTGAAGATCTTCGCCCAGTGCCTGCGATTGCAGCGCGCTAGTTAGCCGACGACTTATATAGACCGTAAGTCGTGAGCATGCAGTGCTTTATAGCGCTGCATGCTAAGCACATCGTCACCTCTTCAGTTGGAAAAAGCAGTTATGAACACCCAATACCGTAAACGATTACCTGATTCTACCCTATGTTACTATGATACGCGCGAGGCCATCGAAGCGATAAAGCCCGGCGCATATGATGGATTACCTTACACCTCTAAAGTCCTTGCAGAAAACTTAGTGCGCAGAGCTGAGCCTGAAAAGCTTAATGACTTTTTGACACAAATAATTGAAAGACGCAGAGACCTGGACTTCCCATGGTTTCCAGCGCGCGTTGTGTGTCACGATATTCTTGGTCAAACAGCACTGGTTGATTTAGCTGGCCTTCGTGATGCCATTGCAGAAAAAGGAGGCGATCCTGCCAAAGTTAATCCGGTTGTACCAACTCAGCTAATTGTTGACCACAGTCTGGCTGTAGAGCATGCAGGTTATGAGGAAAATGCGTTCGAGAAAAACCGAGCGATAGAAGACCGCCGTAACGATGACCGTTTCCACTTTATAAATTGGACAAAAACAGCGTTTAAAAATGTCGATGTGATCCCACCGGGTAACGGTATTCTTCACCAGATCAATCTAGAAAAAATGTCACCAGTGGTTCAGGCGCGAGATGGGGTTGCATTTCCTGATACGTTAGTTGGCACTGACAGTCATACACCACATGTTGATGCACTGGGAGTGATTGCCATTGGTGTGGGTGGCTTAGAAGCGGAAAGTGTCATGCTTGGCCGTGCATCATATATGCGACTGCCGGATATTGTGGGTGTTGAGCTGGTGGGTAAACGCCAGCCGGGTATCACTGCAACTGATATTGTTTTAGCCATTACTGAATTTTTACGTAATGAAAAAGTGGTCTCGACCTACTTAGAGTTTTTCGGTGAAGGCGCAAATGACTTAACCCTTGGCGACCGTGCGACGATTTCAAATATGACACCCGAATATGGCGCAACGGCTGCTATGTTCTACATAGATCAGAAAACCATTGATTACTTAAAGCTCACGGGCCGTGATGATGAGCAAGTCGAGTTAGTAGAGAAATATGCCAAGCTGACTGGTTTGTGGGCTGATGCCATGACTGAAGCCAAGTATGAGCGTGTATTAAAGTTCGATTTATCCAGTGTAGGACGCAACTTAGCGGGTCCATCTAATCCGCATCGCCGTGTGGCAACGCAAGATTTGGCCAAACAAGGTATCGTGGCTGATTACGAAAAAACTGAAGATCAAATGCCGGATGGCGCGGTGATCATCGCTGCAATCACCAGCTGCACCAATACCAGTAATCCACGCAATGTGGTCGCAGCTGGGTTGCTGGCAAGAAACGCCAATAAACTTGGCCTGAAGCGCAAACCTTGGGTCAAAACATCATTTGCACCGGGCTCCAAAGCGGTGCGCTCTTATATGACTGAAGCAGACTTACTACCAGAGCTTGAAGCGCTTGGCTTTGGCATAGTGGCCTTTGCATGTACTACGTGTAACGGAATGAGTGGGGCACTTGACCCTAAAATTCAACAAGAAGTTATCGACAGAGACCTGTATGCAACGGCTGTATTGTCAGGTAACCGAAACTTTGATGGTCGTATTCACCCATATGCAAAGCAAGCATTCTTAGCGTCACCGCCATTGGTGGTGGCTTACGCAATTGCAGGTAGTGTGCGCTTTGACATTGAGCAAGATGTCCTTGGTCATGACCAAGCGGGCAACCCAGTAACACTAAAAGACATTTGGCCAAGCGATGAAGAGATTGATGCGGTTATAGCAAAAAGTGTAAAACCACAGCAATTTAGAGAAGTATACGACCCGATGTTCAACCTCACGGTTGATTATGGTGAAGATAACGACCCATTGTATGAATGGCGCGAAATGAGCACCTATATCCGTCGCCCTCCATATTGGGAAGGTGCGCTTGCAGGCGAGCGTACGATGAAAGGCATGAGGCCGCTGGCAATTTTAGGTGACAATATCACTACCGATCACCTTTCACCTTCTAATGCAATTATGGCAAGCAGTGCCGCGGGTGAATACCTTGCCAAAATGGGCCTGCCTGAAGAGGACTTTAACTCTTATGCGACACACCGAGGAGATCACTTAACCGCGCAGCGTGCAACGTTTGCGAATCCGAAGCTATTGAATGAAATGGTGAAGGAAAATGGTGAAGTGAAACAAGGCTCTCTTGCACGTGTTGAGCCTGAAGGCCAAGTGACACGTATGTGGGAAGCAATCGAAGCATATATGGATAGAAAGCAGCCGCTTATTATTGTGGCAGGTGCGGACTATGGTCAGGGCTCCTCGCGAGATTGGGCGGCAAAAGGGGTGCGACTTGCGGGTGTTGAAGTGATTGTTGCTGAAGGGTTCGAACGGATTCACAGAACCAACTTGATTGGTATGGGTGTATTACCGCTCGAGTTTAAAGCTGGCACAACAAGATTGACACTTGAGTTAGATGGCACAGAGACCTATGACGTTGTGGGTGAGCGTACACCGGGTACAACGTTGACGCTGGTGATTAATCGCCGAAATGGTGAATGTATCAAAGTGGATGTAACGTGCCGATTGGATACCGCAGAAGAGGTGTCTATTTATGAAGCGGGTGGCGTATTGCAGCGTTTTGCAAAAGATTTTTTAGAAGCCAACGCTTAACCAACATTATCAAAATAAACCCAAGCAATGCTTGGGTTTATTGTTAGGAAGGATCATGAGTTTTAAACCACAAATAAAAATACCTGCTACATATATGCGTGGCGGGACATCAAAAGGCGTATTTTTCAATTTAGAAGATTTACCTAAAGGCGCACAAGTTGCCGGTAAATTGCGGGATGATATTTTACTTCGCGTGATCGGCAGCCCAGATCCGTATGCTAAGCAAACTGATGGCATGGGGGGAGCGACTTCCAGCACCAGTAAAACGGTCATTTTGTCAAAGAGCACACAAGCCGACCATGATGTTGACTACTTGTTTGGACAAGTGGCTATCGATAAGCCATTTATCGATTGGAGCGGTAATTGCGGTAACTTAACCGCGGCGGTTGGTGCTTTTGCCATCAGCAATGGTTTGGTTGACAATACTCGCATACCTGAAAATGGCATTGCAGTTGTCCGTATTTGGCAAGCAAATATCGGTAAAACCATCATCGCACATATTCCTATCACCAATGGTGAAGTGCAAGAAACTGGCGATTTTGAGTTAGATGGGGTGACGTTTCCGGCAGCTGAAGTGGTTGTTGAGTTCTTAGATCCAGCTGATGCTGATGCCGATATGTTCCCAAGTGGCAATTTAGTGGATGTACTTGAAGTACCTGATGAAGGGGCTTTTGATGTCACTATGATAAATGCAGGGATCCCGACTTTATTCTTTAAGGCTGACGATTTGGGTTTTAATGGCACTGAGTTGCAAGAGGCAATAAACGGTGATGAAAATACGTTGCAAAGGCTAGAGAAAATTCGCGCTTATGGTGCGTTAAAAATGGGTCTGATCAACGATTTGGAAGAAGCTAAGGTTCGTCAGCACACACCTAAAATAGCTTTTGTTAGTGGCCCTTGTGCATACTCTGCATCCAGTGGTAAAGCCATTAGTGAGCAAGATATCGACCTAAATGTACGAGCTTTATCAATGGGCAAGCTCCATCATGCGATGATGGGTACAGCCGCGGTGGCCATCGCAACTGCGGCGGCAATTCCGGGGACTTTAGTTAATGAAGCTGCTGGTGGTGGACAGCGAAACCAAGTCACGTTTGGGCACCCGTCAGGTACCTTAAAAGTCGGCGCTGAAGCTGAGCAAAATGGACAACGCTGGCTGGCGAAAAAAGCCATCATGAGCAGAAGTGCACGTGTATTGATGGAAGGCGTTGTTCGCATCCCGTCACCCGAATAAAACGCAATAGGTTGAGGTGTTCACCTCAACCGTCCCTCGTCAGTTTTTCGACGAACTCAACACAAGAAAAAACAAAACATAAAACAAAAGGAAAGTTTGGAGACCCCATGCTAGAAGCCATTATTTCGCTCGCATTTACAACCTTTTTGTTACTTGGCTCACCTGGTCCTGCCCCATTGGCGCTCGCCGCTGTTGGGGCAAGCTCTGGGATTAGAGAAGGAGTGCCATTTTTACTGGGTATTTTGAGTGGCTTGCTGGTCGCTATTGTTGCGTCGGCAACAGGATTAGGAGCGTTACTGTTGAGCTTCCCGCAATTAACGCACCTATTGCAAGTCGCGGCTTTACTCTACTTACTTTACGTTGCATATAAAATTGCTACCAATAAAAGTGCTTTATCTTCAACTGGAGATAAGTCCGTTGGTTTTATGGATGGGTTTATTTTAAATTTGTTTAATCCCAAAGCTTATGCTGCTTGTATCGCTATATTTGCTAATACAGCTTTGCCATTTGAATCTCAAGTGCAGGCCAGTGTGGTTGCGGCCAGTATACTGTTTGCGGTTGCTATCGTGGCAGATGCGCTATGGCTATATTTTGGCGGAGTGTTACATCGAGTTGTAAAAACTTCACAACAACTCAGATATTTAAGACTGTTTTTTGCAAGCCTTTTAGTTTTACTTTTGGGGTATGTCACTCTATCCTCAAACCTAATTCTAAGTTTCTAAAAATAGGGAAGTTATGGGGTTATCTAAATCACAGTTTGTCGATGTTGCGCAGGTTTTACTGAATGCTCCAAAAGGGGCTGTCGATAAAGTTGATATCAAAGCTATGGTGGATTATTTAGGCGCTGTTACTGGGATATTTACCAGTACAGATATGAATTATTCTGATAAAACAGAAACCGCGTCAGGTGTTGCGATTTCTCCCGTGCAAGCGGCAAAATGTTTTGAAGAAACAGTGCGAACACAATTATTTGCTCAAGGCGTCGCACAAGCGATAAATGACTGCATTAGAGAAAATGACGCTCCCGTTAGAGTACTTTATGCAGGGACTGGACCCTATGCTACTTTGCTTATACCTTTATTGGTGGTGAGTGATAACTTACCTGTTGAGGTTACCTTAATTGATATTCATCAAGAGAATATTGATGCGGTGCATAAGTTAATTAACCACTTTAATCTTGATCATTACCACATTCGTACGCATCATGCAGACGCGACGTTATGGCATCCCGAGTCGTCTCAAGAACATTTTGATATTATTATTTCAGAAACTATGACGGCTTTGTTAAAACGCGAACCACAAGTATATATTTTCAAACATTTGGTTCAGTTTTTAGCGCCTGAAGGCGTGCTTATTCCGCAGCAGGTGAGCCTAAAAGCGTGGTTGACTCAAGGCGAGAATAAGGATGAGCGAGCTGAGTTACTTGGCGAGTTTTTCTGTTTAGATAAATCAACATCTTTGGCTTTAAGTCAGGAAGATTTAAGCTGTTTCTCATCTTGTCTAGCTATTCCTGATAAAGATTGGTCAGGTTATACAGTTAAGCTCACCACGGATATTCAAGTATATGGTGATTTAGTATTAACTGAAGGTGATTGCAGCTTAAATATTGCGTTTAACTTTAGCCCTTATGATGTCGTACTGACGGCAAATGAGACTATTCAGTTTGATTATGTAGCACCAAGTAGCCCAGACTTTTCGATTCTGTTCCCAAAAGCACAGTGGCAGTACAGTGATTACGCATTACCGAAAAGTGACGACGTTGGCAGGCTAGGATTGATGCAGCTGAAGCGCAGTTTTCAAAGAGCTTTTATGATAAAACGAGGAGAGCGGTTTGAGGTGCTTGATGCAGAGTGGCACGCAGAGTTAGTGATCTATGACATGCTTGCATTAAACTGTGCCGAGGTAACAGCAAAAATGTTTGAATTAGAGAGCTTCGCTGATTTTGAGTCATGGGTTGAGACAAGCACCGGCGCCTTGTCACATACGAAAGTAGAAGCTATCAATGATGCTTTTCGTCGTCGCATATACTAATCGACGGTTAAAACTGAGCTTGCATAGACATCTCTAAAGATTGCTCATCATCACTTTGCTCTTGATATCTAGCTTTGACAAAAAAGCTGTGATTAACAAAATACTTGCCTTCGACGAGTAGATGCGACTCATTGCTGCCCAGACCAAGGG
The DNA here is from genome assembly GCF_030125375.1 of Pseudoalteromonas umbrosa. Classification (GTDB taxonomy): domain Bacteria; phylum Pseudomonadota; class Gammaproteobacteria; order Enterobacterales; family Alteromonadaceae; genus Pseudoalteromonas; species Pseudoalteromonas umbrosa. The sequence continues at coordinate 977,256 of NZ_JASJUU010000003.1, forward strand.
CGAAGTGTTGGTTAAAATAGTAATTCGCAATGAAATTGTTGTGGTTTTTGCTGCTTGTGTTTTCGTGGGTTAAATCAAGTGTGAAGTATTGCTGCTCTCCTAGGCGTCGAAAGTAGCGCACTTCTACCTGCCAGTTGTCCAATTCATCATCACTGACTAGTGTGGTACCCACATAAGCATTTTCATCGATATCTATATTGAGCTGGCCTTGCAGCCAAATAATATCGTCTGCGCCCGCCTGTTGCTGATGTTTGGCGCTCACTTTCAAATTATCAAAAAATAAATAGCCAAATCCGATAGTGTAGTTGTCGTCGGTCTCTCCTAAGTCAACAATACTTGCTGTTGCAAACCAATTTGAAATAAACAGCTCACCTTCCAAACCTGTAAATGCAGATTGTTCATCATTGGTATACGTTGCCAGCAGATTGGTGTCTGTATCTAGATAACCGAAGTCATCCCACACCCAAAAGTTGGCTTGAGGCGCAAAGTAATAGTGGCTACTCAGCTGCAAGGTATGCGTGTTCGCATCCTCTAGTTTGGTATAAGTGGCTTGATTGAACCAAGTCTTTTCTGTTTGTGCATAGCTGTAAGTAGTGATCAAACTCACTAAAAAAAAGATTATTATTTTCAATGACTTTCCCATTTTTTTAGGCTTACTCGGAGCAAAGGTTTTAATGAGCGCGTTTTTTTAAGCATAGTATATTTATTAAAATGTGCGCGATAGCTTAAATTGAACTATTGTAAAAAAGGGCATTGTTTACTTATTTTTTACTTTCTAAAAGCGGCATTTGCAATGAGTGAATTCCATGGTATTTCAGTTGGTACAGAGCGTCGGGACTTCGGCTTATTACTGAGCTTTAAAGCCGTTGGCAGGCTCACTCACCAAGACTATGTGGTTGTCTTACCCATAGTTGATCAAGTGGTCATGCACAGTATGAATGAAGATATTTGTGTGTTAATTGATCTAACTGAGTTACAAGGGTGGGAAGTAAGTGAAGCATGGACTGATATTCGACTTGCTTGCAAATACAGTGATCAATTTACACGTACTGCCGTAATTGGCTGCAATCGGTGGCAGAGAATTATGTCCATCATTGGTGGCTGGGTACTAGGCGGGCAAACACGTTATTTTTCTGAACCTCATTCTGCACAGCATTGGCTCAATCATATGTGATGATCTAGGGCAATGTTGTTACCACTTGATTTGCATTCTCTTATTCGTTAAAACTCTTTTATTTACGGATCAAGTTTGGAATACATATGGCGTGCGTATTGATCACTGGGGCAAATAGAGGCATTGGGCTTGCTCTTGCAAAATTATATCTAGATTCTGGCTGGCATGTTCTGGCAACCGTTAGAGACATAAATTCAAGCCAGGCCTTACGTGATTTGGCCGGGGGGAGCGCATCAGGTGTGCTTGATATATACCCATTAGATGTTACTAACTATATTCAGCTTGACGACCTAGCTAAGCAACTGAGTGTGCTGGCGATTGATGTTGTGATCAATAATGCTGGATTATATGGACCAAAGGGGTATGGTTTTGGGCACTGTGATGTCGAGGCTTGGCGCAGGGTAATGGAAGTTAACGCCATTGCGCCTGCCAAGTTAGCTGAGGCGTTTTATCCAAACCTGTTAAGAGGGCAATGTAAAACTTTTGCTGCCTTATCTTCACGAGTTGGCAGCCATACTGAAAATACTAAAGGCGGTGGATATATTTATCGAAGCTCTAAAGCTGCGCTGAATTCTGTAGTAAAAAGCTTGTCTAATGACTTATTACCACAAGGCATTAAAACGGTTGCCTTACATCCAGGTTGGGTAAAGACACAGATGGGTGGCCCGAATGCTTTGATCACGCCACAAGAGTCGGCATTGGGGCTAAAACGTGTGTTAGATGAGTTACAAGAGGAGCAAAGCGGTAGCTTCTTGAGCTTTGATGGTAGTGTCATACCTTGGTGATTTAACATCTTTAAAGTGCATGCTATATGCTTTTGAAGTGGTTTTATAAGACGGATAACCAATGTATTGCTGATACAGATCAATAACCATTTATGTGTATCAGTAACAATGAAGTTAAGCCAATAAATATCTCAGAAGGATCCATTTATGAGCATAGAAAAACACGACTTATTGCACGAATTTCCTGATCACCACCACACTATCCGCCATTTAAAAATGAATGACAACCACTTTGCAAAACTGTTCAATAAATATAATGAGCTAGACAAAGAAGTGCGTCGAATTGAAGAGGGTGTTGAAAACACCACTGACGATTACTTGGACACGAAAAAAATGGAGCGTGTTCAGCTTAAAGATGAATTATTTGGTTTGATAAAAAAGACAGAAGCGACAATTTAACTTGTATGCTTTTGACCTAATTTAAAATAGGAGGTCAGTGACCTCCTATTTATACATGTTACTTTGCAACTATATACAACGCTGTTTAGCTTATGATGCCAAACCTGATTATTGGCATTTTATTGTTGCATAAAGCTGATAACATTGGTTTTTACTGCCTGTGCTCTTGTATACCCAAGACTTTCCATACCAGTCGTAATTTGCATATGAAGACTCATCTTCACCACATGTGATTGTGCTGCCACTGACTTCTTGGTTGTGACCACGCTCTTCACAGAACTGGTTACCATTTGTTGAACCTACAAAAAACGGCTGAAGGCGACCATTTACCCAAACACGAGGGCTGTAATATGTTACGACGCTTGAAGCAAATACCCCTTGATTGGCTGCGATAGTGACTTCTGCTTTTTCAAATGCAACATTACTATTTTCCATTGTTTCTAGTTCAATTGCATTGGCCGCTGCAACACCAGACAGACTTGTAAATAAAGCTGCGATTACTAACTTTTTCATTTTATTTTCCTTATTTGAGTTTAATTGCCTGTCTCATTAAACGGTTCAAATATTGAAATAAGATGTGCTTTTTGTTTAATTTTTGATCTTTTTGTGTGTCTGTTACAATAGTTTTTGGTAAAGCCTGTTACTAAAACAGACGATCCTTGAGTTGCGCATAGTGATAAAAGCTCAGTTGGCCTAAACGGCTAAGTCGCGCAAAGGGCACTTTAGGCGCGGCGGATTGATAGATTGGCAGCGATGGCGTATCTAATGACATGGTCATTTGCGATAAGCGATATGCTGCTTGGGTACTGAAGGCGACGCCTGCGCCACAGTAGCCAATGGCATAGCCAACGCCATCTTGGAAATAAATATGAGGATGGTCATCCAAAGTCGCTGCAATATAACCATGCCAGTAATAATCTGTCTCGATTGAATTAAGTGCAGGGAAGCCATTTTGCATGGCGCCTTTGAGGTGGGTTTGGTAGGTTTGCTTGTTTTGATCTTTCCCATACACAGCACCTCTACCGCCAAATAACAGTCTGTTGTCTGGTAATAGTCGGTAGTAATATTTGAGCGTTCTGGTATCCATCATGACTTGGTGTGTTTTGAGGCCCGTCTCGGCTAACTCGTTACAGGTAAGTGGGCGGGTAACCAAAATACTACTTAATATCGGGATATATTTATGATTAATCGCAGGGTGAAAACGTTTGCTGCCATAAGCATTTGCAGTAATAAGAAGTTTGTTGGCTCGCAGTAAGACATCATTTACCTTTACTGTGTGAGTGTTACCCATTTTAGGCATATGTTCTGCAAGGCTGTGCTCAAAGATATCCACACCGGCCTTTAATGCCACAGTTTTGTATGCACTAAGGAGCTTTAAAGGGTTTAGTCCAAAACCATGCTGATTTCTTACTGCCCCGTGGGTGTTAGGCATATTCAGGTAGTGCTCTTTAAGCTCATTGGGTGTGATAACCGATAACTTCTCATCAAAAAAGGCTTTTTTTGCAAACTCATAACCTTGATATAAGGCATCCATTGCAGGTTTAGAGTGGGCAATTTTCAAATATCCATGTGATTGTTTGTCGCAGTCGATACTGTGCTCTTGAATTAACCTTTCTAAACGAGTTACACCATTTTGGTATTCATTATATACCTGTGAAGCAATATTTAGTCCCCACTTTTTAACCATGCTTAATGGAGTTAATCTGCCTGTGGTGGGCAATGCAAACCCGGCATTTCTCGCGCTTGCACCAAATCCCACTTGGTTCGCTTCAAGTACGCAGACCTTTTGATTGTGCATAGTGGCAAGATAGAAGGCGGTTAGTAACCCGGTAAAGCCGCCCCCAATAATGATAACATCATACATATCAGCTTTTGTGGGCTGCTTAATGTCTGTTTCTAGGGAGAATTGACTTGCCCAGTAACTAGAAGGTAGCGGCTGACCTTTGCAATTAGCTTGATAAAGAGGGTCGTAGGTACTCATTAAAATTCAATGACCATTTCAGCGGCCTGACAATGACACTCATTACCACAGATGGGGCATTCATAGCCATCATTTATACAGTTTTCAAGCCATCGATCATCGTGCAGTTTTACCAGTTTTCCCCCTGATTTGGTGAAGTATTTAACTGCGCCATTACCTGGACTTTGACGCCAAAGATGAGCAACGCCTGCCTTTGCACCCTGCTGCTTTAAAACGGTGATTGAAGCGGCTAATAATTTGGGGCCAATACCTTGTCCTTGTGCATCTGGGTGAATGGCAATGCATTTAAAGTAAGCCATGGCTTCAACGGCAACGGGCCACTCTGTTGGGGTACACCATTTGTCTATTTCCCACTGACTTGGGCAATAAGTTAGCCTCAACCCCACCACACGGTCTTGTTCATCAACAGCAATAAATGAGGAATTTAAGCCATTTCTTAGACCCATTTGATAAATTTTCTCAAGCTTTTCTTCATCGAGATAATTTTCTCCATGTACTAAGTTACCGAGAGAAATAACTTGAGAAAAATAATCATGGCTTAGCTGAGTTAATCTAATCATCTTACTTGTTCTTTTTTCTAATAATATTTCCCTATTTTGCAGAAGACTGAGTGATAATCAAGTTTGCATTTGTTCAAAAAATGGGTAATTCACATTGACAGCGATGTCAATGTGTAATATTTGTTAATTTGATGAGTATTGATATTCATCAAGTCAAAAGCAGCTGGTTACTGCTTTTTAGATACAACATACAAATAAAAATTGAATTCTAATTTTATTTAATTCAACAACATGTAAAGGTAAATTATGAAAAACTGCAAAAAAGGGGTAAGTAAACTTACCAAACTCGCGGCTATGTGCATGCCAATATTGTGTGCAAGTGCGGTTACCCATGGAATGAATGTGCAGCCTGATCCTAACAATCCAGGTGGATATGTTGTTTCTCGTGCAGATTTAAATACAGCGGAGCAAGCATTGACTGCAGATCCAATGTATGCAATTTGGTCTAAGGCACTTGAAACACGCAGCAATACGATTGTTGAAGCAATTTTACCAGGAGCTGCGAACAACCCAAGTAACGTCCAACGTGTTGAGCGGGTTTTTGGTCAAGCTGAGTGGGACTTTTTGACGCAAATGGCTGCGCCTGAGTACACATACACACGCTTTTTGCGTGCGATTGGTAAGTTCCCTGCTTTTTGTGGTGAATATACAGATGGCCGAGATGCCGATGCAATTTGTAAAGAGTCTATCGTTACGGCATTTGCTCATTTTGCTCAGGAGACCGGCGGTCATATCTCTAAAGACAACACGTCTGACAATCCAAATGGGCTAGAAGAGTGGCAGCAGGCACTTGTACATGTCCGCGAAATGGGTTGGTCTGAAGGGCAGGGCGGTTATCGTACAGGGTGTGGTCAAAATGACTGGCAAAACCGACGTTGGCCGTGCGGTGAAGGGCAAGGCTATTTCGGCCGTGGTGCAAAACAACTCTCTTATCACTTTAACTACGGTATGTTCTCTGAAGTCATGTTCGATGGGGATGCAACTGTACTGTTGAATGATCCAGGTCGCGTCGCAGATTCATGGCTTAATTTAGCATCTGCTATTTGGTTTTTCTTAACGCCGCAAGCGCCTAAGCCTGCCATGTTACATGTGATCGATAGAACTTGGGTGCCTTCACAGGTGGAACTCAATGCGGGCATTGGCTATGGTTTTGGTACAACCATCAATGTTATAAATGGCGGGATTGAGTGTGGAGAACACAATCGTTATAAAGGCCAGCCTGTAAATCGTATTCGTTATTGGGAAGGGTTATCCCACTACTACAACATTCCAATTGAAGCGGATGAAGAAAATACATGCTGGCAGCAAACCCCTTTTGGTAGTCTGAATCTCGATGGCGCAAGTGGTGTGCTTTACACTAATTGGGAAGCGAACTGGGCACATTACTCAGACAGACCGGGCGGCCACTCTTTCGAGTGTAAATTAGTCGGATATCAGACTGCATACTCTGCACTTGTTCCTGGCGATTATGAAAAATGCGTAACGAATTTCTATCAATCACACACAGGGTGGCCAAGTGTCACAGTAGTTGACACATTACCGCCAATCGATGTTAAGCCGCCAGTAGGGGGAGTAAAAGCGTGGGATAGCAATAAAGTCTATCTTAAAGGTGATAAAGCCAGCTACCAAGACAAGGTCTATGAAGCGAAGTGGTGGACCAAAGGAGATACACCGAGTCCAACAAATACAAGTGGACCATGGAAATTAATACAATAAATAAGTAGGGGAAACTAAGCGTTTCCCCAAAAGATGATTATGGCTGGTGGGTAAGACTATAGCTGGCCATTTTATCAAACAGCTTTGACTCTACGCGTTTCTCGAAGCTTATCATACTGTTTAAATAGGCGGCTCTTAAGTCGTTAAATGTATGCTCTGTATTTAGCGCGCTCAGGGTTAAGGTAACGGACAAATCATTAGGCTCAATTTCCTGAACGACGTTATCAAATTTTAGTTGTGGAATCGTTTCTTCTCCATCAGTGATAATCTGCCAGTGAACTTTGCCTTGAACGTCACTCTCCCATTTGTAGTTAACGATGGCGAGATTTACTCTGTAATCTATCGCACTAAAATCTAACTCAGCCATTTGAGACTCATCTTTGATTGAATTAACAAATGACTCGTAGGCAGAGGTGAGCACATCATTTAATTGGATATGTGTAAGATCTGATACTTTTCCTTCATCACTAACGCGATTCATTGCAGTGAAATATGAAGTATATGACAGATCATCTGTGAGCTGCATATGAAGTGGACGGTTTAAAGATAAATAATTGACCGTTGCTAAGTCATTGAAAATCACAAGCTGGTTCTTGTCTTTATAAGATGGGTTGATGTAAGCGGCTTGGTTTACTATCACTGAGTGTACTTCGTTATTACCTGAATAAGATGAAAAACTAATTGTCTCTTGGTCATCAAACTGTATAGCACTCAAATCTACCGGAGTGCCAGAAGCCGTGATTTGCTGATCCGATAACGTGATAGTTGCCTCTTTTGATGTATCAAATAATCCACCTTTGTGACCCACTTCAGATTGAGTAAATACAAGTGTTTGGGCTTCAGTAGCGCAAGTATTGAACTGTTCTTGTGCTTCTGATAATAAAATAGGTGTTGCGCTGACGTTAAACGCTGTTGAGTCAGGTGCTTGTGCTTTAAGCGTTGTTAAATCGTATGTAATTGCACTGCATCCACAAGGTTCTTTATCATTAAAGCTGAGCGAATCGATTTTAAATCCTTCAGCAACATTCAATAAGGTTTGGATCTGCAGATGCCTATCACCATTTTCAGTAGTGGTATTATAAACCAGAGAAATATGTTGTGTATTTTCAGGCAGCAATGATGCTATTTCACCAGATGTAGATGTTCTCTCTGTAGAAATAAAACTCCCATCTGCACTGTGATAAACAATATCGGCTACAACTTTTTCACTGCCACATGTATTGCTTTTGAATGTGGTTAAAGAAAAATTTGGTTCTACAGTGCTTGGTGGGTTTTCTGTGCTTGGTCTCTCTGCGACAGGGGGAGTGGCTGGAGTATTATTATCACTTCCTCCACATCCTGTGAGTTGTAGCGCACCTAGTACGGCAATTAAAAGTCCATTCTTTTTCACGTTCATTATTAGTCCTTTTGAGTATGTTTTTTGATCAAAGTGGAATGGTACAACATGATTTACCAATGTTAAATGTAAGAACCCTATTTATTAAATAATAAATATTATATAAATTTAATGCTAATGAGTGATAGGGATATCTGATAAGCTAGTATTGTGGTTTTTTAACAGTAAAAACTTTTTAGCCAAACAGTAACTATAGTTAATGTATAAATCTTTCTTCTTTATTTTAGAGTGAATTAACAATTCGAGTATTTCTGTCACTTTAATTATTAGTCTGTCGTACTATAAAGCAACCATTGTAGTATGTTTTTTTGTATGTGGTTTACTTATCATTTGTTTTTCTTCTGGTCGCTGAGTCAAGGTCTCTAATTTTTATCAAGAAATTGTGAGTCGTGTTGTTGGTGAGAGCACAAAATTACTAGGGGCATTTTAAATACCCCTAAGATAATAAAAGTTAGTTTAATAGTGTTTTAATCTCAACTTTGCCTTGTTTGTCTGCGTACTTGAAAACAAAATCTTCTGTGCCATTTTCATCAACGTCAACAAGTACAATATCGTTAGGGTTATTAGGTAGAGTATGGTTTATCTTCTTTTGTTTTTTTCTTAATAGATTATTACTTTCACCGTAAAAAATACTTAAAGTATTATCCGAAGATTTAAAAACCAAATCATGCTTATTATCACCATTTAGGTCGCCAGTATAATAAGGCATGCCTTGCATAGAGCGTTTCATATCAACTTCTAGTTCAATTTCCTTTTCTGTATTTGGTGTCGTTTTAAATAACGTATGTGGGTGTTGTTTAAAAAAATGCATGTCAACGTCAATATCAGCCTTTCCCCCACCTAGTGCCATCGCTGCAATGGTCGTTAAGCCGATGTCGACATTAAGAGTTTGTAGATCAAGTAACCCGTCACCATCAAAGTCATATTCGATACGCATTCCTCCAACACCTATTGTGTGGGGCAACTTTATAGCCCCTGAGTTAAAGCCTTTAGCTTGGCCCAGATATAAATCATATTCTACTTTGGCCTCAAGGCCTGATATACCCTCAGTCACAGGCCGTATTCTAGTGACTAAATCTAAATGCCCATCTTGGTTAATATCTAAAAGGTCTTGTGTAGTACGAATCCGGTTACCCGTAATTTTTCCAAATGAGGTAGGAAGATGAATATATTCCACATTCGGTGCGTAACCTGTTTTATTACCATATAGCACTGCGACTTCTTGGCGAGTGCGAAATACTAAATCGGGAAAGCCATCAGCATTAAAGTCATGAACTATGGGTAAAGAGGTAAAGTTTGTGCTGATTTCAAGCGATTCTCTATAGGAATTGCTTCTTAGAGGTAAGTTATATTCAAAGTCATGCTTTATAAATTGTCCATTTGGCTGTTGAACAAAAAGCTCATTACGAGTAAATCCAGGTAAATAAATATCACTTAAACCGTCACTATTGGCATCTAAAATAAATTCGACCTTCTCAAAGTCATCTACCTGTAAGCGAGTGAGCAAACTTTTTGATTCAACAAGTTGTGTTGTTTTGTTCTCAGTGACTAAATAGACGCCACCATTATCTAATACGAATGCTTGAACTTCACTAGAATTTGCGACATGTCCATAATGGAACCCTTTGGATGTTGCATTGATTGGCAGTTTCTGAGAGGTATTTTGACTCAAATTGATACGTTCTAACGCTTTTTCTTCTTTATTAACGGCGAAAACGATCGGAGAGTTTGTTAGGACTAATGGGCTATCGGTGTCTATTTTTAGTGGCATCTGAGCACTATAAGCATGGTTTGATACGATCATCCCAGTTGTCAAAATAGCTTTAAAGTTCATCATGTTTCTCCAAAACACAAATTTATCCTTTACGAGTAAAAGATTTTATTTGGTTATTTTTTCTTTATTACCAACTAGAATGACTGAGTTAGCATTATTAACTTGGTATTAGTTGTACTTGTTTATAAATAGTTCAATTTAGATGCTATGTGAGTAGCTCTTAGCGTGCAATGCAGAGGTTGTAATTATTTGTGACGACCTGCATGAAAAGGAGTGGTTTATTAAGTGGTGTAAGAACCACAAAAGCGCTACAATTCGCGCCTTGTACTACACAAATGAGAAACCACCGTGACTGCACCCCGCCAACTGCTAGAGAGCCTAAATAGTGCCTTATTACAGGCATCAACATTGGAACAATATGCTGACAAAGTAGTGCAACAGCACTTACAAGCAAACCTCGCTTGGACTGTCGAACAGCGCGCATATTTTGTTACAACTCTCTACGATTTGATCCGCTATAGTCGAAAGCTTTGTTGGGGGCTTGGCCGTCGAGATTTAGTTGACTCTGTCACTGGGTTAAATTCAGATGATGCATGGCATATGTGGGGCGCTTACACTTTACTGAGCGGGCAAACACTCCCAGAGATCCCTGAAGTATCAGCACTGAATATCGCTAATATCGAAAATGAACTCGCCAGTGCGCCTGAAGATGTGCTGCTGAGCATGCCTGCTTGGTTGGATGAGCGAGCGCGAAAGGAGTTGAGCACGGAGTGGCATAAAATAGCCAATGCGCTTAACAAGCCGGCTGAACACTTCATTCGAGTGAATTCACTCAAAAGTGACGTTGTGAGTGTCCAAGAGAGTTTAAGGAAAGAGCAGATAGCTACTGTGCCTGTTGATGGTTTACCAAATACTCTTAAAGTTGAGCAAATGGGGTATTTGTTTAGAACAGATGCATTTCAAAAGGGTCATTTTGAGATGCAAGACGCCGGCTCTCAGCAAATTGCCAGCTTATTGGATATAAAGCCAGGCATGAAAGTAGTGGACGCGTGCGCAGGTGCGGGAGGAAAAAGCCTCCATATTGCGGCTTTGCTCGAGAACAAAGGGCGTTTATTATCGCTAGACATCCACCAATATAAGCTGGATACATTAAAAAAGCGTGCTAAGCGTGCAGGCTCTCATGTTATAGAAACACGTCTGATCCAAAATAGTAAAACGATCAAAAGGCAAAAAGAAAAGTTTGATCGTGTGCTTTTGGATGTGCCTTGTTCAGGTACGGGTATATTACGTCGTAACCCGGATGCAAAATGGCATTTGAATGAGCAAAATATTGATGACTTAATTGTATTACAAAAGGATATTTTGCAAAGGTACAGTCAGATGTGTTGTGTGGGTGGCAAGCTTGTCTATGCGACTTGCTCTATTTTACCTTCTGAGAATGGACAACAGGTTCAAGCATTTTTAGCTAATAATCCAAATTGGACTTTAGAGGACGAATTAAGCTTAGTTCCCGGTGTAAATAGTGAATATGATGGTTTTTACGGCGCAGTATTAGTAAAAAATGATATTTCATGATTTATGGGGTTGAAGTTACACGCTTTTGACCCAACAAAAAAGAATATATTGCTAGGCGCATATTTGACTGCATCTAGCGAACACATTAATAGTTTAAGGTTTGACAATGAATCCTATTATCGCACTACTTAAAGAGCACAATATTTCTGATGAACAAATTAAAGCGGTATTTCAGGCATTAACTGAAAACCCTTTAATGGCAATGGCGACTGTACAGCAATTGCCAATTCCACCTGAAAAATTACAGCAACTGATGGGGCTTGTGATGCAAAACCCTGCCTTAATTAAAGAGGCCGTTGCGGAACTTGGATTAGATTATTCGAAAGTAGAAGCTGCGAAGGCACAACTAAATAAGTAACTTACGATAACATCCGTTAAAAAAGGCTTCAACATGAAGCCTTTTTTGTATTTGTTAAAATGTGATTTGTGCACCCAATGAAACAAAGCGACCTCGTCCGCCTCCATAAGCACTATGAAAGTTGCCATTCCCCCCAATGATAAAGGGCCCATTGTTATTAAACAGGTTTTTTACATTGCCAGAGAGTCTTAATGTCGCTCCTTGTAATTTTTGACGATAAGATAGTTGAAGCGAGTGAGTGGTGTATGATGGAAGGTCATTACCCCAAAGAGGTTCTGGGTTGTCGATACAGGTGTCTGACAGCAGTGCACATTGTTTACTATTATCTTGCATAAAACCAAGCCAATTCTCAGATACTTGCTTATTGCGTGTTATACCGCTTTTAAATTGTGTATGCCATGACACTTGCCATTTATCATATTGCCACAAAAGAGAGGCTTTGCCTGTATCTGCAAAAATATGGTGATTTAAATACCCTTCGTGTATTTCAGTTACACGTCCATTGATGTGTTCAGATATTAATGCATGCTCAATCACATGATTCCAATTCAATTTAAATCTGAGCTGGCCAAGACGATTTAAAGTGTGTGTATAGTGAATCGCCGCATCATAGCCTTGTGTAAAGAGTTGGTTTGCATTGACTAAGCGCTGTTGTAACTCAATAATTTGTCCTTCACTGTCTCTTTTTATCGCTTGGCAAAATGGGTTCTTAGGATCAAATGGTGTGTCTGTTTTATAACACCTATTCATAATATTTTGATGTGAAAGTGATGTGATGACGTCTCTTATGCTAATCCGATAATAGCTTGCATTAATGGTCATGTTAGCGATTGATTCAGGCTCAACTTGGAGCTCAACCGCGAAGCTATCGGCAGTTTCTTCGGTGAGCTCTGGATTTCCCAAGTTTGGCGAGTAGCTGTTATTACGATCGTGAAAAATCCCCTCTTTTTTTATTACATCACTGATACTCGTTTCCTTTCTGCAGTTGTCATGACCCATCAGCGTTGATGTTGCGGTTACGCCATTACATAAGTCTTGAAAGGCATTGTAGTCGCCTCTTATGGGAGACATGAGCTCAGTGATTGTTGGGGCTCGCATCGCCTTTGCCCAATTAAACTTCGCAGTATAATGTGTCGTGGGAGTAAAATTGAAACCAAGATTATAGCTCTGAATAAGTCCCATATTTGACCAGCTATAATCCGCTGCGCGTGCAGCTACAGAAAGGCTTAATTGCTGTGCAAATCGCTTATCTTTGAGCAAAGGTACAGACGCTTCCATAAAGACTTCATAGCTAGTGACATCTCCAGAAAAGTTAGGAATATAGTTAAAAGTCACTCCCCCTTGAGGCACGTTGGTGGAGACATTTTGACTGTCCCTTCTGTAATCTATACCAAAAGCACTTAATAAAGGGCCTGACGGCAAGTTGATAAGTTCACCACTGAGTGTGGCGGATAAGGTTATTTGTGAAAGGCGAGTGGTCAGTTTAGGGTTCGCTCGTATATAACTTGCGGCCGCTGGGCTAATCGCGTTTTCCCCAAATAAGTTGATTGGGGTGCAGCCAGCTTTTCTGGCGTCTTCATCTATGCACTCTATGGAACCATCAGGTAACTTGTGGGCGTTAAGTGCGTTTGTGACATGAGCAACGTTTAATTCGTTATAGCGGATTTGTTGTTGAGTAAACTGACCAAAGCCAAGTGAGGCATCCCATTGCCAGTTATCCCACATGATTCCATTGAGACCAGCCCACGTACGCAGTGTAGCGCGCGAGTTATCATTGGTGACGGCGCCGACTTCTTGAAACAAACGATCCCATTTTATATCTTGGCTATTTGCACTTTCTTTGATCGCTGGCGGGATATAAGGATTAGTGTAGGGGATTGCGCCAATACAATCTGAACCAAATTGCTGTGTGTGTGCGTTATAGGTGATGACCAGATCACACTCATCTTCGTTTTCTGGGGACTTTATATTTTGACTATCATTTTTGCTGTAATGCAATTGAAAATAGGCCTGCTTACCTGATTTAAAATCAAATTCATTTTTGATTGCTAGGTTGAGTTGCTGGCTGGGTAGTTGCAGTAAACTGTATTGATTAAAGTGCAAACCATGCACTTCTTCTTGCCAGTTATTTCGCAATGTTTGCTCATCATACCAAAAGCCTGAGTTAGGCTTAAAGCTGCTTGATTCATTAAAAACCCCTCCCGGTAATGCATCGCTTAACGAAGTCCAATCATTTTGATCAATATCACGCATACAGCGGTATGCACTCTGTTGCTTAGGGTCATACAGTGCGGTGAGCATCGTATTGCACATTCTTTTTGGGTCATATCGCCAGTCATCCTGCTGTTGAGCGCGGCTTCTGTCCCAGTAATCCAAGCCAAAATGTTCGATGTAGGTGGCGCTAAGCAGTAGTTGTCCCTGCTGGTTGCTATACTGAAGTCCAGTATCGGCATTGAAGGCGATTTCACGTGCACCGCCCGCCACGCTCTCGCCCACAGTTAAATTAATTGTTGTGTCGTCTTTGCTTTGCTTAGTGATGATATTGACGACACCTGAGATAGCGCCAGAGCCGTATGCTGCTGACGCGCCACCTGTAATAATTTCGATATTTTTTATCATACCCTTAGGTATGGTAGAAAGGCCGACCAACTCACCTGAGTAACTATTTGAAACGACTCGCCTACCATCAATTAAAGTCAATGTTCTGTTAAGTCCTAAACCGCGTAAATCGACAGTTGAAAGGCCTGAGTTATGCGTACTATTTTGAGAATTTAAATGACTTACTCCCTCATTAATCTGAACAACTTCATCAATGAGAATATCCGATAAAGAGGCATATGCAGACTGACCGATTATGTCGTCGGAAACACGAGTGAGTAAATGCGTGCTATTGCTTTGTGCTATGTGCGACCCCGTTACTGTGATGCGCTCAATATTTTGAACCTCTTGCTTATTTCGTTGTTTAGCGATGGGTGCTGCGCCCCCTTTACTCGCATTAAAAATACAGAGGGTAACAAGTACAAATATAGAAAAAGCGTTATTAATTTTTTTACTCGATGACACTAAACTTCCTTAAACACACTAATTAGGCAGTAAAAAAACGCACGTAATAAGAAACTTCTCTTCTGTGAAGAGTTTCTTTTACGTTCTCAAGAGCAGTTCGCAGTATGGTTATTGTTTATTAATTTATAATTATATGTTTATTAAATGTGAATTAAAAGTGGGTTTAGATGAGAAGGTTGATTACATAAAAGTTGTTTGTGAATTGTGTCAATGAGACTTGTGGAAAGTGATGAGAGTCTAGGTGACTGTATTTATGATGTATTAGAAACGATAAAAGGGCCATAAAGGCCCTTTGGAAGTATCGTTCAAGTTAGTATGGCTACCCTAACCCCTTAAGGCAACCAACCAATTGTTTTGCAAAAGCGGCATATCTCGTTAAGTTTCTAAGCTAGCGAGAGGAAAAAACCTGCTATTGCTGCACTCATTAGGTTAGCCATTGACCCTGCTAAAACCGCCCTGAGCCCTAAGCGTGCGATATCCTTTCTACGACTAGGAGCCATACCACCTAGTCCGCCTAGTAAAATTGCAATCGACGATAGGTTAGCAAATCCACATAACGCAAATGTGACAATTGCTTGGGTGTGTTCAGATAACCCATCGCGATAATTCATAAAGTCTAAGTAAGCAACGAATTCGTTAACTACTAATTTTTGGCCGATAAAACTACCTGCCGTTACAGCTTCTGCCCAAGGTACACCAATCATCCAAGCTACTGGTGCAAAGACATAGCCTAAAATTTCTTGTAATGTCAGCTCTGGGTGATTAAACCAGCTGCCAATTCCGCCAAGTAAACCGTTCATCAGCGCGATTAATGCGACGAAGGCCAGTAGCATAGCACCTACGTTAAGTGCTAAGTGCATGCCGCTTGAAGCGCCTGCAGCCGCTGCATCGATGACATTAACTGGCTTTTCTTCACCACTGTCTACTTCAGCTAAGTTTTCTTTGGTTTTTTCTGTCTCTGGCACAATCATTTTGGCCATTAAGAAACCACCAGGTGCTGCCATAAAGCTTGCTGCGATCAAATATTTTAAATCAACACCAATAGCAACATAACCCGCCATGACTGAGCCTGCAACAGTTGCAAGGCCACCAACCATAACGGCAAATAACTCTGATTGCGTCATTTTAGGAATGAACGGCTTCACAATAAGAGGTGCTTCTGTTTGTCCAACGAAAATATTCGCGGTAGCAGAAAGCGACTCAGGTCGTGATGTTTTAAGAAGCTTTTGTAATCCGCCACCTAAAATTTTAATTATCCATTCCATAATCCCGAGGTGGTATAAAACACCGACCAACGCCGAGAAAAATACAATGACAGGCAAAACCTGAATTGCAAATACAAATCCAATTGACTCTTGCGCAGCCAAAGGACCAAATAAGAAGCTAATTCCATCATTGGCATAACCAATTACTGAAGAAACTGCTGACGACATAGCGGCCAACGCGTTTTTACCAGCTTCTATAAAGAGTACAAAGCCGCCGATGACGACTTGCATTAAAAATGCGATACCTACAGTTCGTTTATTTATTGCGCTGCGGTTCGTTGAAGCCGCGAAAGCAATACCTAGTAGCATCATCATGCCTACTAGGCTCATTATTGTTGTCATGCCAAAATGTTCCCGTTTTATTCTTGCAGCAAATATTTTATTTTACTTTTAATAATATCAATCGCAACGCGATTCATACCGCCACGGGTCACGACCAAGTCGGCATTGTGCTTCGATGGTTCGATAAACTGATAAAACATCGGTCTAACCGTTGCTTGATACTGCTCAACAACAGAAGAAATACTTCTGCCTCTGTGCTCGATATCACGCTGCATACGGCGTAATAAGCAAATATCAAGCGGGGTATCAATAAATACCTTTATATCAAATTCTTCTATTAATGCTGGGTCGCTTAACAGTAAAATCCCTTCGACAATTAATATTTTTGCCGGATTTACTGTGCGTGTCTCACTACTGCGCGTGTGTTGAGCATAATCATAAGTAGGTACTTGTACTGATTTACCTTGACGCAATTGTTCAAGATGCTCTTTCATCAACGCATGCTCAAACGCATCCGGATGGTCATAATTTGTTTGAGTTCTATGCTCAAATGGCAAATGCGATTGATCTTTATAGTAAGCGTCTTCTTCTATAACGGCGATAGCACCTGATTCAAGTTCATTTACTAATTCGTTATATATTGTTTGACTAAAAAGAGACTTACCAGACGCAGAAGCGCCAGCTATGGCTATAATTGTTCGTGTCACTAAAGTTCACACCCAGCTATTGTTGACGTTGGAAGATCACAATAGCAAAAAAGACACGATTAATCTCTTTTGCCTCGCTTAATGAGCAAATTTAAATGTTTTGCCCCATTCAAAACAGGACTTATGTCCGCTGGTATAACCAGATTTTTTATTTATTTAAAATGGGAACTAAGAAGATATATTATGGTTTTGTGACAGCGGACTAATGTCCTGTACGATATATTTAGCTATCAATAAAGTAACGACCTCTGGGAGCAAAGATGCTTTATAAAAACAAAATACGGCCCAGACAAAAGATGAGAGGTGATATATGGCAAGAGCAATTATTTTAATGGCAGATAGCCTTGGCGTTGGTGCAGCACCAGATGCTGAAAAATTTGGTGATGTAGGTGCCAACACGTTCGCTCATCTTTTGCAAGCATATAAAGAGGAAAAAGGTTCTGCACTATCTATCCCTAATTTAACAAAATTAGGCTTAGTAGATGCATGTGAAGCTGCAGGCGGAAAATCATGTGAAGTTGCTGAGCGTATTGAGCCGGTAGCAGCATGGGGTTATGCCAAAGAGCTTTCTAGTGGTAAAGACACGCCGTCTGGACACTGGGAAATGGCAGGTGTACCAGTTTTATTTGACTGGGGCTACTTTCCAAATACACAACCTTGTTTCCCGCAAGAGTTTATTGATGAGCTGTGTAAAAGAGCGGATATCCCAGGCATCTTAGGGAATTGTTACGGTTCGGGCACAGTGATTCTAGAGCAATTGGGTGAAGAGCACGTCAAAACTGGCATGCCTATTTGTTACACCTCAGTTGACAGCGTATTTCAAATAGCCGCTCATGAGCAGTCATTTGGCCTTGAAAAGCTTTATCAAGTATGTGAAATCGCACGGGCACTGCTTGATGAAATGAACATAGGACGAGTGATTGCGCGGCCGTTTATAGGCACTTCGAGTGCCGACTTTATTCGTACAGGTAATCGTAGAGATTATTCTGTTCTACCACCGGCACCAACTGTTTTAGACAAGTTGGCTAATAGCGGGGGGGAAGTGATCAGTATTGGTAAAATTGCAGACATTTATGCACACCAAGGGATCACACAAAAACACAAAGCACCTGGTTTGATGAATTTATTGAACAAGACCAGTGAAGTGATTGACTCAGCGCCTGATAACAGCCTGATTTTCACAAATTTAGTAGATTTTGATGAAAAGTTTGGTCATCGTCGCAACCCAGTAGGATATGCCGAAGCGTTGGCTGAGTTTGACGCCTACTTACCGACAATTTTAGGTAAGCTAAAAGATGACGATGTGCTATTCATCACGGCGGATCACGGTTGCGACCCTACAGCGCCGGGTACTGATCACACAAGAGAATACGTGCCTGTATTGGCATACCGAAATGGAATGAACAATACTCCATTAGGTGAAAGAAACAGCTTCGCAGATATAGGTCAAACACTTGCCCAGTGGTTTAACCTAGAAGAATTAGAATATGGTGACGGCTTTGCCGACAAGTTGGTTACAGCTTAAGTTAAAGGAAACATGTTATGAGTACTCCGCATATTAATGCAAACCCAGGTGATTTTGCTGAAACGGTATTAATGCCAGGTGATCCACTTCGTGCTAAGTATATTGCTGAGAATTTCTTAGAAGATGCTCGCCAAGTGACAGACGTTCGCAACATGTTTGGATTTACTGGTACATATAATGGTAAGCCAGTGAGCATCATGGGTTCTGGTATGGGTATCCCATCGATGTCGATCTACGCACGTGAGCTTATTGTTAGCTTCGGTGTTAAAAACTTAATTCGTATCGGTACTTGTGGCGGTATTAATCAGGATACAAAAATCCGTGATGTGATTTTTGCACAGGGTGCAAGCACAGACTCTAATGTAAACCGCGCTCGTGTGCGTGGCTTTGATTTTGCTGCTATCGCCGATTTCGGTCTTCTTGAAAATGGTGTTAATGCAGCGCGTCGCCTAGGCATTGAAGCAAAAGTAGGTAACGTTTATACCACAGATACTTTTTATCAGGCTGACAGCAGCTTTTACCCTGAGCTAGACAAATTAGGCGTTTTGGCTGTTGATATGGAAACAGCTGGCCTTTACGGTGTTGCTGCTGAATACGGTGCAAAAGCAATGGCTTTATTCACTGTAAGTGACCACGTCATTACCGGCGAAGCAACGCCACCAGAAGAGCGTCAAAGCACGTTCAACGAAATGGTTAAGATTGCTCTAGAGTCAATTTAATTTAAAGTAGCGCACGCTTTGCGCTGCTTGAACAGTTCCTTGGTAACGTAATCGCAGAGTTTTGGAGACACGCCTAAAACAAAGCGAATCACACCCAAAAAGCCGCACCTAGTGCGGCTTTTTTTTATTTGCGACTAGTCGTAAATAGTATTGATACTTTGCAAACTTCGTTCCCGATAACGAGTTTTATAAAAGGGATGAGCGATGGCTCAACGGCTTATATACGCTTCGACAAACACCGATGATCAACCTAATTCATGCTTAAACGCGAGTGATGTACTATATTTTATTTAGCAGCATAACACTGATAAATTTAAATGAAATATATTGGCGTATTAGCCGCTTTTATTTTGTATTTGGCAATACATAAAGTCGTGGCAATTGACTCTGTAAATATTGAACAGGAGTCTGACTCTGAGAAAATTAAATACCTCTCCTTAAATTATCCAGAAAAGGCAATTGAGTTTTATAAGCAGAATGCGTCTAAGCATCTACTGCATAGTAATGAAGAAACAATGTCGGTCTATGCGAGTGTGCTCATTGCAGCTAGTAATAGTCATAATATTGATCTAATGGAAGAGGTTATAGGCTTGATAGCTGATGATAGGCTTGACTCTTTTAGAAAGCCCTATCTTTTTACTATTATTAATGTGATTGGTGTTTCTTACGCTATGAACATGCAGTATACACACGCGATAAAAACTCATAAATGTGCATTAAATCATACTAATAGCCACTTGGAAAAAATGATATCCAAAGTAAATCTTGCGATTACTTACCGTATGCATAACCAACCAGCACTAAGCTACCAAATCTTACAAACCATAGATGAGGCGATCCTTAACGGCAGGAGAGCTGCGGGCGTGCTTGTTGAGAAAGGGAACACCGCTATGGTGTTAGGCGAGTTTGATTCGGCAGTTCGAGCATACAAAGCTGCTCGGGTACAGTACTTAAACGGAGGCCATCATAGGAATGCAATGAGAGTTGTTGTGCATCTATTGGGGGCTGCACTTTTAGATGAACGGTACAAATTATTCGATGTAAGCCGAAAAAAACTTGATCCACAGTCTAGTACCTATTTAACAGAAAATGAACTTACCTACTTAAAATGGTTAGATCTGATTTATCAGAGTATCCAAGACAATCAAATATCTGAATTAGCAGCTACTTATACGTCAAATAACTTTGCTGTGTTTATTGAAGCAGGGTTTCAAGCGCCAGTTGAAAGCTTGCTAAAAAAATTTAAAGCGCAGCATATTGTCTCGCATGACCCGTCTACAACGAATATAGTAACCAAAATAGATGACAAGCTTGCACATGGCTGGTGTGATGGGGCGTAACTAATGTTGACAAAATGCGTAATTGTTATGGTCTGTTTTTAAAAAAGCATTGATTTACTAATATCGACGAGGAAAAGTGAGTGGATGGTATTGATGAAGTATTTTATATATCTATTTGGCCTACTGCTACTGAGCTATGGTAGTACCTCTGCGATAGAAGAACATATCAGCGCTTTTGCGACAGAGCCTGAGAGTATTGAGTATCTTTCATTAAATTATCCTGATAAGGCCATTGAGCTTTACAAACGCAATTCAGCCAAACTATTGACATCACACAGCGAAAAGACTGTGTCTTTTTATAATGATGTACTGGTTGCCGCCAGCAGCGTGCATGACACCGTTTTAATTGAGGAACTCGTCGGTTTGCTTGCTCATCGTAGACTTGATCCATTTCGGGAGCCTTACCTTTTTGCAATCATTAATGTGCTCGGTGTATCTTACGGCACAAATTTACAATATGTTGAGGCGATTGCTGCATATAAATGTGCTTTGACGCTAACAGACAATAAACTTGAAAAGATGATAGCTAAAGTAAATTTGGCGATAGCGTATCGTATGGCGGATCAACCTGCGCTAAGCTATCAAATATTGCAGAGTATTGATGAATCAATCTTGAGTGGTCGAAGAATTGCAGGCGTATTGGTTGTTAAGGGAAATACAGCGATGGTGTTGCGTGAAGTGGGTGCTGCAATTGATCATTACACGATGGCTAGACACTACTATATCAAGGCAAAGCATCATCGAAATGCTGCCAGGGTGACTGTAAACTTGCTAGGGGCTGCTTTGGCAGATGGACAATGGACATTATTTGACAAGGTTCGAAAAACATTGAATTTAACACTCCAAAGTCATTTGACTGATAATGAGTCCGCCTATTTACTATGGTTAGATAAATTATATGGAAGTTTGAAAAATAAAAAAATATCATCAGAGGCACAGAGTGTCACATTAAATTTGGCACCTAAATTGTTAGCCGGTGGTTATCTAGCACCAGTAAAAATGATTTTGGAACCCCTTGGGGCAATGCATCTTGTTTCGTTGGAAGTGCAAACTGAAAGTAAAAAAAGCAGACTACGTCCAAGGTTAATAGAGCATTGGTGCGGTGTACCGTAATCGACGGTCATAACAACTTTTTGCCTTGTTGATACTGTTTCTAAAAATACATTGATGTACTATGGTTAACTCAACAAATCGATTTGACAACCTAAATGAAGTATTTTTTTCCCCTGCTTTTGCTGTTTTTATCTTGTCAAAGCAGTGTTTCTGCCAGTGAAAAACAGGACCTAGACTTTGCAACGGAGTCTGAGCGGGTCAAATACCTAGCGCTCAACTACCCAGCGGAGGCTGTGAGTTATTACGAGCAAAATGCTCAAAAACTGCTTGTACAAAGTTCTGCTCAGACGGTATCCATCTATAGTAGCTTATTGGCTGCTGCCAGTAATACGGGTAATATTAAGTTAGTTGAAGAGCTTGTTTCGCTACTGTCTGACGAAAGGCTGAGTCCACATAGTTCTGGTTCTCGATTTACCATAATTAATGTCATTGGCGTTGCATATCGATTGAATCGCCAGTTTGATGACGCAATTACAACGTATAAATGTGCGCTTAAGCATGCTCACAACAGCACGGAGAAGATGACCGCGAAGGTGAATCTGTCTATTGCGTATCGGATGGACAATCAGCCTGCGATTAGTTTTCAAATTCTTCAAAGTGTTGATGAAGCTATTCTCAGTGGCCGACGAAAAGCAGGATTGCTAGTCGTTAAAGGCAATACAGCAGTCGTTTTAGATAAACCAAAAGTGGCTATTAGCTATTTCATTGCCGCGAGGCAACATTATTTAAAAGACAAGCATCAGCGAAATGCTGCGAGAGTAACGGTTAATTTGTTAGGCGCTGCCTTAATCGCAAGGCGTTCAGAACTATATGAAAAATATCGTAAAAAGCTAACACCGATTTTTGAGGCATACTTACCACAGAGCGATCAGTTGTATCTTAAGTGGTTAGATCTTATGCATGAAAGTGTGAAATCCAATCGACTTGCTGATCATACCTTGCAGTACACAAAAAAACACCTTTCTCGATTAATAAAAGAAGGCTATGAAGGGCCTGTACACAAGCTACTCAAGTCGTTAAATGCGGAGTTTTTGATGCCAACAGAGTCGCGACAGCACTTAATTTTGACGTCGCTTAGTACTGATTTAGCTAAACCTTGGTGTCAGGAACTTTGACAAGCTTTTAATCTATGCCATTGTTTTAGTATATGCATTTATAGTGGTGCAGATATGACAAATTGGGTAATAGGAAAAGTTGTAGAAGTAAACTGGTGGACGCCGAGCTTATTCAGCCTGAAAGTAGCAGCCGATATACAAAACTTCACAGCAGGCCAATTCACGAAATTGGCTCTTGATATAGATGGTAAGCGAGTAGCACGTGCATACTCTTTTGTAAATTCACCCTCAGATCCCTTACATGAGTTCTTTTTGATAGAAGTCGAAGATGGTGCGTTGTCCTCTAGATTAGCGCAACTCAATGAAGGTGATGACGTCTGGGTTTACAGCAAGCCTTCGGGCTATTTTACTGTGAATGAAGTTCCCCAAGCTGATACTTTATGGATGTTATCTACGGGGACGGCAATTGGACCATTTTTATCGATCGTGAGTGACGGAAAGCTATGGAAGCAGTTTAATCGAGTTGTACTTGTTCATGGTGTAAGATTAAATACTGATCTTTGCTATCAAGATCAAATTCGTGCAACGGAAAAGCTGTTCAAACAATTTATTTATGTCCCTTTGGTTAGTCGTGAAAAGCCAGATATAGGTCTCAGTGGCAGAGTGACAGACAATATAAAAAACGGACAGCTTTTGAAGTTCTGCAACTTGTCTGCAATACCTAAAGACAGCCATTTTATGTTATGTGGCAACCCTGAGATGGTAAAAGACACGACATTACTCTTACAGCAGCTTGGGTTTAAAAAGCATCGTAGGGTAGAGCCTGGACATATTACAGTTGAGCAATATTGGTAAGCTGAACCTTCACTGTATTACATATTATAAAATTGTTATACTTACTTGCCCGTACCAAAAAGGGGGAAGTATGAGGTATTTTTTTCTATTCGCTTTGTGTATGTGTTCGTTAGCTTTTGCTAACCCAGCATTTGATGATAAAGCCAGCGAATATAATCTACAAAAAACAGAGCAGGAGAAAGCTGCAGAGGCTGTCATAGATAAACTGATCCATGCATATAACAATCAAAATATTCGTCAGTTTTTGGCCTTGTATGCAGAAGATGTGGAGTTTTATATGTATCCTCAAACCTTGATGTTCACAGGCAAAAAACCGCTTATCAAACGTTATGGTTTGATGTTTGAGAAGATGCATTGTATGAAGTCAACGTCTATTAAAAGGATCACGAACGGCAATATCGTCATTGACCACGAAACCTCTGAGATCTGTACAAAAGAGGATGGTGTGATTGATAAACGCTCTGAGTTTGTGACAAGTTATCAAATTGAAGATGGCAAAATTCAAAAGGTCGTATTCTTTCGATAATCCCTCTGCATAGGGTTATTTTTGTATGGCAAAGCGACAAACTATTGTTGCTTTGCACGTATTTATTGATTTTATTTTTCTCATCACACCATAACGACTATCCTTTGAGTAAAGCGTAACGAAAAGATTGCGCAATAATTGTCATTGTTTTATCGGTAACTATTTGGAGGAGTCGTGATTGACAGGTTAGCACTGTTGCTGGTGCTTTTGTTTATTTGTATCCAAAACCATGCTTTTGCGGATATTCCAAAGCTGCAAGTGGTTACCGAAGAGTGGGTACCATATAATTATGCAAACCAACAGGGGGAAATTGTTGGTCGCGCGACTCAAAAGGTACGAGAAGTGTTAGATCTTGCGGGTATTGAATATGAGATCAAGCTTTATCCTTGGGCGCGCTCAATGAAGTTGACAAAAACACAACCTAATACAATGATTTACTCGATTTATCGAAGTAGTGATCGTGAAAACTTGTTTGAGTGGGCATGCCCTCTACTGAGGCCTGTGCGACAATATTTGTTTCGCTTAAAAAGCAGGACGGATATTCAGGTGGCCTCTCTTGAAGATGCGAAAAAATATGTCATATCGATTGTACGTGGCAGTGTCGTGCATGAGTTTTTAACCAAACAAGGGTTTGAGTCGGGCACAAACCTTGATATCACCGCAGATCCAAGTGCGTCACAGAGAAAGTTATTAGCTGGACGAATTGATTTCTTACTGACAACAGAGTACACAATGCATGAGACATTGAAATCTATTGGCGTTAACTATGATGCGGTTGTACCTGTTATCGAAGTGCGGAATAACTCTGATAGGCGAGCATGCATGGCGTTTAATTTAAATACTGATAAACAGTTAATTGATAAAGTGAGAAGGGCATTAGCTGAGCATAATAGCCGTTATATTGGCCCTTAACTTTACGGGTGAGTATTTTTATCTCACATCTTACCAAGGCTTTAATGTATTTCGACTTTTTTTGGGCTTATCAACAAGGTATTTATTAAATAATCGTTTTCCATTATCATATTCGAGTGATGTATGTTTGGTATTTGGATTCGCAATAATTGCTAATATTGCGAGCAAACTCGTTCTTAAAAATTCCATTTCTAATAAATAGATGAATGATAGCGTTGTCATTGCTATACACGATATAAAGCGAATTAAAAAAATCATGCCTGTCCTTGTGCAAATTTCATAACGCCACTTTAAAGTTATTACTCAACCCTTTCAAGAGGTCAGATGAGCTTTTATACATAATTACATTTATTGACATGATTAGCCTACAGTTCATATAGGCGATGTCTCACAAATTAAAACCCTTAACTTAAATTAATGTTTGGAATAAAAAAATAAGTTTTTAACCAAGCAATCAGTTTATCTCTTACTATGCTGTAATATAAAGAGCGACGAGTTGGAAAAACTTATGGTGAAATATTTTATTTTTGCTTTTATGGCGCTATTGGTCACTTTTAATGTGAAAAGTGAAACAAATTTGTGGTCAGAGCTTAAAGGCAAGCAAAATTTTAATGGGTTAAATCAGGTTTATTTAGATACTACCAAGATAACCCAGCTTTTAGCTGTTGATGGTGATATATCAATACAATTACCATCACCTGATGGTGAACTGTACGAATTCCAATTGACGCCGTACTCAGTAATGCCAAAAGTATTAGCGAGTAAGTATCCTGAAATTAAAACGTACACTGGTGTTATGGTTACTAACCCTGCAGTGCGAGGGACTTTTGACTTTTCTCCTAATGGTTTTTTTGGCGTGTATGAACTGTCAGGGAAGCGCGTATTTATAGAGCCTATTAATAGGAAAAGTCAACAAAATAGAGCACTGTATAGGGTGTATAACAAACATGCAATAATCAGTCAAAGTGTAAAATCCGAGTATGTACTGCATGAACCGATTAAGCGCAATGTTAAAATCGCAGCTCAAACACAATCACGCCTAAGCAATAAATTACAATACAGATTTGGTTTGAATGAAGACCTAAAATATAGGCTGGCAATTGTAACTACGGGCGAATATGCGCAATTCCATGGGGGAACTAAACTGTCAGTTATGGCTGCGTTGGTGACACTTGTGAATCGTGTGAACCAAATTTATATGCGAGACTTATCAACATCATTTGAGCTGATAGCTAACAATGATGATTTGATTTTTTTAGACCCAACAGCAGATCCTTTTGTGAACGATGATACTGATATTGATAAAATTGCAGATGCGATTGCCAATATAACTAATGCTGATAGTTATGATATAGGGCATTTAGTAGGAACCGGAGCAGGCGGACTTGCAGGTTTTGGTGTTGCATGTACAAGCGCAAAAGCTGAAGGAGTCACAGGCAACCCGCAGCCCATAAACGACGCATTTGCTATTGATTATGTAGCTCATGAACTTGGACATCAATTGGGGGCAGACCATACATTTAATGGTCTTGTTGGTGCGTGTGACGGAAACCGTGTAGAAGATGCCGCATTTGAACCTGGTAGCGGTTCAACCATTATGGGGTATACAGGTATTTGTGAAACTCAAAATCTTCAAGCAAATTCGGATCCGTATTTTCATGTTTATTCCTTAGAACAGATGGCTACCTTCACTCGACAGGCTGATGGCAGTTCGTGCGGTGTAAGAACTGCAAAATCAAATCAAGCACCTATTGTTGAGGCTGGGGAAAATTACACAGTTCCTGCGAGAACACCTTTCACATTAAGTGGCAGCGCGACGGATGCTGATGGTGATATATTAATGTATAGCTGGGAGCAAAGTGATTTAGGAGGAGCTACTAATAGCCCTCAAGAAGATGGAGTTGATATGGGAACGGGGCCCTTGTTCCGTGTATTCAGCCCCGTCACAGATGGGTCCAGAACATTTCCTAAAATGGCAGACGTACTGTCTGGACAGGTTAGTTATGGAGAAGCATTACCGACAACTAGTCGCAGTTTGAACTTTAAATTATTAGTGAGAGACGGAGCAGGTAATATTGCAGATGACTCAATGACAGTCACGGTCGTTGGTAATGAACAAGGGTTTTCCATACAAGACCCCACAAGCGGCACGCTTTGGACTCTTGGTACACAAATGGTACGGTGGGAAACTGCAGATACTGAGAATGCGCCCATATCTTGTTCGTCTGTAGATATTTTATTATCCCTAGATGGAGGTGAAACATTCCCGACGGTAATTGCAGACAATGTCGCTAATGATGGTCAGCAAGAAGTGACTTTATCTGGGCTTGTGAGTTCTGCCGATGGCAAGCTAAAAATTAAGTGTAACAACAATATCTTTTTTGCAGTTAACAGTGGCAATCTGCAAATACAAGGTAGTTCGGAACCGATAGCTCCAAATATTACTGAGCAGGAAAGTTTAGAAGTTGCAGAAGATACTAGTATTACTTTAGAAATTAGCAATTTCAGGTATGAAGGCGGATTTAATGCAGAGTCGCTTACGGTGGGGAGTGGTAGTAATTATAATGTGAACGGTTTAACGGTTACCCCTGCGGAAAATTTCAATGGGACACTCACCGTGCCTATTACCGCAGCGCGTGGAGAACTCATAAGTGATGTTTTTAACGCCAATATTAACGTGACTGCTGTAAATGACGCTCCCTCAGGTCAAGATGACACCTTTTCCGTAACGCTCAATACGCAAAATAACCTTTTAAATGTATTGGCAAATGATATTGATATTGATGGGGATAATTTAGTAATAGGCACAGTAAATTATCAAGGCACAGGTAGTGTGCTTGTGTCCAATAACCAACTCTCTTATACGCCAGCTGCAGATTTTCTGGGCTCTGAACAGTTATCTTATGTTGTTAGAGATGCCGCAGGAGTTGAGGCTACGGCACAGGTCACGATAACTGTTTCTGCGCCACCGAGCGATGGAGGTGGGTCGTCAGGGTTTATGTATTACCTTTGTTATATGATGTCGGTGCTATTTTTATTGAGAGCTAGGCTAAGGAGGCTGGTTTGAAAGTATATTTTAGTTTGATGTTACTGGGTTGCTTGGCTGTTGGCTGTGCAGATGGCTACGGCAAACATCGAGAAGAGCTAAGTACAGAGATGAAGGTTCAAAAAGACGTGTCAGATGCTATAGAGCATGCAGTTGAAAAGAACGATTTCAGATTATACGCAACAACTGGTCGTCGGCCAGTTTTCCCTGGACTTGAGCAGCTTGATTTTGAAGAGCTTAAATCATTGTGTGGCCTTAAATATTTACCCAGCTCTGGTGATGTAATTAAATCTGAGCAGGCTAAACAGCAACGTCTAAAGCAGTATGAATTTGCTAAGAGCTACAATTTAAAAATATATGCTAGGTGTAGGAAAAACGCTAATGCCCAGCGAGAGGAATAAGAATAGACAGACTAAACTCGAGCTACTTATTTAGTCTGTCTTTAATTGAGTGAGGTTAACAGTTTTTTGATGCTGACTCTCACTTGGTCAATATCGTCAACAATAAGTAAAACGGACTGGTTATCGTCAGGCACTGACTCCCAATGCTCAGACCAAGTTTGGTGTAGCGCACTGGAACTTAACTGTACGTCTTGGTTGGCTAAATAGCTAAAGTCTGTGATAAGGCCTACTCTTATCCAACCTTTTCGCGGGCTCGCCGTGCTCATATCTTTATCATAATGCGAGATATAAATGAGTTGTTCTAATGCAGCAAGTTCTTTAAGTATCTCAAAACAAGCAAGGCGAACATTACTATTATGCTCAGAGACTTCTAACCGCCAAGTGTTATAACTGAAACCGATTAAAGCAAATAGCATGCTAAAGATGACACTGATTTGATAGAGTTGAAGCCTTTGTCTCATTTTCATATCAGTGCCTGCTATTGTGTTACAGAGGTCTGTAAAAACCAACCTAGCTCTATTCCTTGCTGCAGTAACTGCATGACTTCAACTGTGCCTTGTTGTTGATCGCCAGTGACATTTGCTGCGGCTTCACAAATAAAGCCAAACGGTAAGCCTTGTTTTATACTCATCAAACATTGAAAGTGGCATTCAGATAAAGGGTAAAAGCCAGTTCTTTTGTCGCGGGCTCTGGCGATGATCCAATGTTGGACATTGTTCAATTCTGGTGATGGTGGAGGAGTGCCATTTTTCAGCGCTTGCCAACTTTCAACGGCTGCGTACCTACATGTAAGTAGGTGTACACTATCGTGCACGCTCAAAATAATATTAGGCCAATCAGTTTGCTCAATTGATTGTAAATGGACAAGCTCCAATAATTTGCTGTCAGCTGCGTCGAAAGCTTGAAGTAATAGTCGTTCAAATTGAGCAATTTCGGATAGTATGCCGTACTCTTGAAAAGGTGAATGAGTACTGAGAAAGTTTGGAAGGCGGTCACCATACTCTCGAAGAGATGGCGATTGAGAAGGAAATAAAGCTAAATATGCCTCAGCCATTTGATCGAATAATTCATCACCTAAATACAAGCCAAGCATTTCATGGTCTTGTTCTAGCACTTTCTTAAGCCTAATTTGATATGCATTTTGATAGATTTCACTGCGTTGCTCGGGCGACAAGCCTGTTTGTTGTGCGATATGATCTGTAAAGCTTGTATTGTGTCCCTGCAGCATCGCTATAAAGTCACTTTGTAATTGTTCAAGCGTACTCATAATTTTTCCAGTTGCTTGGGGCCAAAGATCTTGCATGCGTTAGCTCAGCCATGATTTCTTTGAAATCAGGGAAATTGTCATCTCTTTCTATCATGGTATTGACAGGTGTATGGCTGTTTGCAAATTTTGAGAATAATTCCCATACGGCATCGCATATAGGTTGATCGTGTGTATCAATGATGTGGCTGCCAAAATCGCTATGGCCAGCTAGATGTATTTGCGCAATAGCAGATTGGGGGATAGCATCTAAAAATTCATTAGGATCAAATTGGTGATTACGCGCACTGACATAAATATTATTGATGTCTAATAGGAACTGGCAACCTGTTCTGTTGTGCAGTTCAGCTAAAAATGTCCATTCGTTCATTTCTGATGCTTGATAGGTGAGGTAACTGGATACATTTTCTAAAATAAGTGGACGCTCTAAATAGTCTTGCACAATGGATAAGCGTTGACTCAAATGCGTTAGAGATTCTTCTGTATAGGGCATGGGAAGCAGATCATGGCTATTAAAGTCTCCTAGAGAAGAAAAACATAAATGGTCGGATATCCAAAGCGGCTGAACACGATTAATTGTCTTTTTAAGCTTATCTAAATAGTCAAAGTTGACATCAGATGTACTGCCAATAGACATGGATACACCGTGCATCACAATGGGGTATCGTTCCTTTATTTGCGATAAATAGTGCCAAGGTTTACCACCTGCAACAAAGTAATTCTCGGAGATGATTTCAAACCAGTCTACCTTTGGGTTAGTCGCTATTATTTCTTCAAAATAACAAGTGCGTAAACCAAGTCCGAAACCAATATAAGGGGAAGGAGTGCTATTCAAGCTATTCTCACAAGATTAGTTGTTCAGAGCCTGTATGGAACAGGCTCTGAATTATGTTATTAACTACCGACTTTACCGCCAATATCTTTACATGCTTTTGCTGGCATATTTACAAAACCAGTTCCTTTGCAAGATGCCTGCGCCGCACAGGCATTGTTAGCAGTTTTACAGTCATTGTGACCACCGCAAATATTGACATCATGACAATGCACTAAATCAGCTTTTGCGACACTGCCAACCCAGCTGTCTTTTTGTTTGCCACCAACATCGGCACATGCTTTTGCTGGCATACCTACAAAACCACTCCCTTTGCAAGATGCATGACCTGCACAGGCATTATTGGCAGTTTTACAATCGTTGTGTCCACCGCAAATATTCACATCATAGCAATGTACTAGATCTGTGGTTGCGCCTTTTGAGCTTGCTGCTGCACTAGCATTACTTGACTGGCTTGAATCAGTTGCATTACAACCTACAAGACCAGCTACCATCATTGCCATTGCGGCACCTGTTAATGCTTTCATTGTCGTTTCCTCGTGTTTTGGTATTGCCAAATATATAGAGCAAGCTAGAGTGGGCTGTATTTTAAATAGGAAAAGCACCACTCCAGTGCTCGATTTATTGACTTTTTTTGCAAATTCGCGCGATACAAAAAAAGCAAAATTTATGCGCTCCGGACGACTTGCTACAAAAGACCTTACGAGCTGCAGAATAATTTCAGTGTAGACGAAAAAATTATTTTGAGGGGAAACATGTAATGAGAATTAATCAGTTAAACTGAAAAATAGGTACGCATTAATGTTTATCCGGCGCGTCGACAATAGAAGAGCCCCGAGATTGTGAGCTATTTTTTTGTATTTACTTTCATCTCTAATAGTGACGGCTTAAATCCAAGCTTTTGATACGCATTTATTGCAGCTTGATTGTCGTTATATACGTCTAAGTAAAAGTCGAAGATGCCTTTTGACTCTGCCCAATCAATTAAGCGTTGAGTGATTTTTTGGTTTAACCCTTGACCTCGAAACTCTGGGCTGACAAACATAAATCCTAAGTACCCATGCAGATCATGCTCAAGAGATTGTTTTGATTGTCTGATTTGTACATAGCCTGTGGCGATGATTTGATTGTTGCATTCTGCCATTTGTACGCTTGCTTGTTCACTTTGAAGCAGGTTATCTAAATCATAATAGTGAGCATCAGCTTTTATTTGACTGTTATATGGCCGCTCTGCGTCGACAACAGCTTGTTCAAGGTTTAATAATGCGGCTTTGTCTTCTAAGGTTGCTGCTCTAAAGTGAATATGGTGTTGCTCATTTATCATGAAAGTTCCTAACTACTTACTATTTTAGTATAGAATTCGAATAAATATATAGTATAAAGATTATTA
Source organism: Pseudoalteromonas umbrosa (assembly GCF_030125375.1). Taxonomy (GTDB): domain Bacteria; phylum Pseudomonadota; class Gammaproteobacteria; order Enterobacterales; family Alteromonadaceae; genus Pseudoalteromonas; species Pseudoalteromonas umbrosa. The sequence goes on from NZ_JASJUU010000003.1 coordinate 1,009,269, forward strand.
TTTCTACAGAAATAAATTTTTGGTATATATTTACTTTATATTTGAGGGAATATGATTTGATTAATTGATTTTGTCTTTTTTAGTATTCAACGTATTATATGGCTTTATATTTGAATAAAGCACATTATGTTTGAAAAAAAGTCAGCTCCGATTGGTAGCATTTTTAGTATTGTCGCCGTTATTGTATTTTTCCTTTTTGGGTTAGGCTCTTGCAGCAACCCAAGTACGCCGGCTGGACATGAAGGGTACGTTTATGAAAAACCAAGAATGTTCGGCTCTGGCGGTTACCAGGGAACCCTCCAAGGGCCCAGTAACTATGGTATGTCTGTATTGCGTAATGAAGTGATCAACATAGACATGCGCCCGAATACGTATACTGAAAAGTTTAGAATTTTAGCTAATGATGATTTAAACATAGTTTTTGATTTTCATGCTGTCGTTGCTATTAGAGCTGGTACTGTTAAAGCCGTGGTAGAAAATTATGGTGGTGAAAAATGGTATGAGAGATTTGTTAGAGAAACATTCAGAACATATGTACGAAACGCAGTGCAAATGTTTGATAGTGGTGAGTTAAAAGCACGCCGAGATGATATTGCAAATGAAGTGACCACCAAACTACAAACGTATTTAAAGGCAACCCCTTTTGAGGTCAAAAATATAGTTGTCGGCAATATAAATTACCCAGACATCGTTGCTAAAGCAGTTGAGAAAAAACTTGCAGCTCAGCAGCTGCTTTCTGAAAAAGAAACGCAGAAGCAAATAGCGAAAAAAGATGCAGAAATACGTATTGAGGAAGCTAAAGGAATTGCTGAAGCGCAAAAGATCATCAACTCAACGCTTACAGAAAATTACCTGCAGCACGAGGCGATTAATGCGCAGTTGAAAATGGCTGAATCACCAAATCATACAACAGTATATATACCCGTTGGCACTAATGGTATGCCGCTAGTGAAAGGACTAAAGTAAAAGCTTTTTTTAAAAAAGCAATGGATAGAAGTGCGGGCTAATACAGACCAGTATTAGCCCTTTTTACAATTATTTTGTTATCTTCATATCGACATCAAAGACAATGCCTTTATCGTTAATATCGTATTGAACATGCATTTTACCGGTTTGATTAAACAACTCTTTTAATTCATCTGGAATTGGCTCACCAGACTGCTTTGCTGCTTCAAATACCTTTGGAAATATCTTAGCACTGTTCAATCCAAAGTTAGCTAATCCATTGATTGTCACTGATTGGCTGTTCAAATCATTTGCCGCCTTTTCTGCCATATCACCTTTATATAAAGCCAGATGTTGGCCTTTTAATGCTAAATAAACCGGGCCAGATATTGAAACACTCGGTGGCAGGTAATCATTTATTTCGATGGCGCTGCCATCGCTAGGTAAGGTTAACGATGTAAGCTCGGGCACCAAGCTTTTTGCCATATTAAACAGCGCTTTTACATCATCTGCAGAGACTGTAATCAAGGCATCTAAAGCGGTTGTATCAAATTCATTAGGTTGGTAAAGAGTGGTTACATCTATATCAAAGATTGTCGCGCTTACACCTTTAAATGAACCGAGCATGCCCGTAGCCATGGCAAGAGGTGCTGGATTTGCACCTTTTGTTTGTACTTGCAAAGTGTTAAGCGGCGCACAATCGAATTGGGCACTGGCAAATGCGGCCCATAACGTATTGACAGAAGGGGAGAGCTGATTAGCATTGAGCCCTAACCCCAAAGTGATTAAAGCATCGTTATTGCTTTGTGTATGCTGAGGTAAAAAGCCACGCATATTTTGCAAGGCATTAAGTATTTTTGTATCCGAGGACGCAATAACCGTCGACACTTTCAGGTCGGCAAACTGACTGGTTATGTCCATTTTTTGTGTGCCGGAAATAATCGCCGGCCATTTTTGAGTGATGTCAGAAAAGTCCTGCTGACACTCTGGTGTTCTGATACTCTCAAGTGCGCCATCACTATTTGATAAGCTAATAAGCTTGTCTAGCATCTGGGTTGCAGGGCTGTCTGGGTTTTTGGCAGTAAGCATATCAACGAATAAGCCTGTATCTAAAAAGGCGAGGTTATTTCCATCCAGTTGATGGTCTTGGATGTATTTTTCAACTTTTCCACTGCTGCTTAAGGTATTTTCAGGCTTAGTGAGACCCAAAGCTGTTTTTAAATCATCAGTATCATTAAATGGCGTATCTATGGTGACAGTTACCCAGTTTTCGTTAATGGTAACTAATAAGTCAAATATACGTTGACCACCCTCTTCAAAAAAGTACCTAGTCACTGGCGTGCCATCTATCTGCGTATCTTCATACCTTAGATTTGCGTCCTCAGCAGCCTGCTTTATGGTGCTACTAAATACCTCTGGCTCACCAAGTTCTGCGCGTAACACAGGCAGCAGCCCAACTGTATAGGCGAGGGCTTTTAAGTCATTGTTAACACCCCAAGTACGTTGAATACGTTCAGATGATTCCGCACTTTTAGAGTATTGCTCAAGGATGTTGAGAATAAAATGTTGATTAACACTCATATCATCACTTTTCATTGTCGCAATCACGTCTTCTATTTGATGCACATTTTTATAGCTTTTTGGCAATAGTTCAAAATACTGCAGATAGGGGAAGCTATTTAATTGTGACCATAAAAATAGAGTGTCTGCAGGTACATAGTCTAATTGAGGTAAGGGGGTGGAATTGCTATTTGTTTGTGCAATGTAGTAGCCGCCTGATGCAATAGCAGTACCTGTAACCAGTGCGAGAAGGTATTTTTTCATTATTACTCCATGTGTGTGGGGTCTTCCAATTCTACGTAATAATATCAAGCCAGAACAATTGAACAAACGGTTTTTGTTTTTTGGCCGAAACTGGTTATTTTAATAATAAACTTACTAATTAAATTGAGTAGTAATTTGTATTTTATTGGCTAGGTTTGATGGATTGTAGATGTTGCTTCTATTGATGACTGCTTACTGAGTATAAATGAGGCGTATTTAGTGGTTTCTTGCACTAAATACACCTCGCTATTTCATTTTTGCAATGGCCGGTTCGATATTTTTTGAATAAAAACTGCTACTGAATTTATCTAGTCTGAATCTGCTTAAAAGCCCTTTGCTTCGACGTCGCTATTTACATCAAATAAGCGGAAGGTTTAGTGTTTTTTAGTCGATTGTATGAATACTTTTTTGTGCCAGTTTTTTTGTGTTTTTATTTTAAATTGGAGGCGTGTAAGCTTCTGTTTATATTGGTTATTTATTAGTTTTGTTTTTCTTTTACTAATTTTGACGCATGTTTACTTTATCTTTACTCTTTTTTTCTTGTGAGAATCTTGGTGTTTTTAATTATGTCATTACTGCTTAGTGATGATTTATATTTGTTGTCCTGAATGCAGTTATTTGAATTCTATAACAATTACTATCGAGAATAAAAATGAAAAAAAGTACTCTTTACAAATTAAGTCTATTGGCAGCTTCATTTTTCAGCACTTGTACAATGGCATATTCAGATCCAAGTAAATGGATATATGATACAGGTTGGAAATACGATCATGCAGCGACGTCAAATGATGGACGACGTGTATATGCGGGACAACATGATTCAAACTCTGCTGTTAATGTATGTAGACATTCAAATTTACCCGGTAAAGAGGTGAATGATATGTGTTATGTCAGTTATCGTGGCCGAGAAATCGGTGCCCATTATTACAAGGTGTTACTAACCAAGTTCGGCGACCTACAGTGGAACAGTCGACTTCATGGTCCATATGTACCGGGCGCAAAACCAAATGATATAAGAAGTAATGCGGTAATTGGTGGCAATGAAGGGTTTGATGTATTTATTTGTAAAGGCAAGCATGGCCATCACACCGTTGTGGGGAAATTTGTGCGGGGACATGGCTGCTATTATGGTCAGGGTGGCAGAGAGTTTTTACTAAAAGTAAGTGAAGATAACTTCTCTGTACTAACCGATAAGCTTGAGTATCATCCAAGGTAACTAAAACTGTCCTAATAGGCGCAAAATGCGCCTATATCTTACGGAGTTTTGATTTTTTATTGGTTAGGCTGTCTTGAAATATATTGTGCAACCTTACTTGTAATTTGCCACTGCTCACCATCAAAAATGAGATTGATGTAATCTACATAACCATGCTGTTTTTCTTTTCCCCATGTAAACTCTACAGTGGCATTGGCAATATTTTCAGTGATTAACAAGTTAGTGATTTCAACATTCGCAGCCCACTTATTACCTGTATCGATCCGTTGCATAAATTGATCGCGGCCAAAGATTTGATACTGACCACGCTCGTCAAAGTACTGAATAGTAGCTGTTTTTTGGAAAGCCATTTCAATATTTTTGCCGATGCCTAGAGTGACGCCTGTAATATAGGTGCCGACGGCTTCTTGTGGTGTATTAAATTCTTTAGCACTTGCGGTAAAGATAGTGAATGTCAAAATATAGCTAATTAAAATAAATAGTAATCTAGTCATTATTCCCTCATTGTATTTTACTGAATTTTATTTCTAGCCTTCGAAATTATATCTTTTTAAAACTACTATATTAATTATTCTTTTGGTAGGTTTTTAAAATTTTATTTTTATTTAATTTAAAGTCAAACTTGAGTAGGTTATACCTCGTTGCATCCAGCCAGTAAAGCTGATAGCTAAACTCACCAGTGCCATGATGGTCAATGTAAGAAGTCCTTCTGTATTGTTTGAATGTATTTCAGTCATGACAAGATTAAAAAGAAGATAGTGCAAAGCTATATTACTGGTAAATAGAGAGAGTGCAGTAAAAACCAGACTCAATAGTCGTTTTTTGACTGTGAATGGTTAGCAAGAGGTTATTTGTGCAATATTTTGAGTTGGAAATTAAAAAAAGCGGCAAAGTATTACCGCTCTTGATTGATCTCAGTGTGAATTTTGAGTCCTAAAAGTCCAGACTAGTTACGGTTGTCGTAGGCTTGCCATTCTAAGAACAAGCCAATTGTGTATCCGCCAATTCTACCTGCTTCTGAGATGTCATCATGTATTGCCATCGCTGCATCTCTATACATCACTGATGCATCAATGAGCTTTTGCTTATGCTCGTCTTTACATTCAAGCGCTAAACTCTCGTCAGGCAAGTTGTCACAGTCGCGATAAGTGGCGTTTAGGTCATCGACAATATGTAATTTGAAGTGATCTGATAAGTCTCCAACGTACTGTGTGATAAGCGGTTCTGAGATGAATTCAATGGCCTTGAAGGACGCAGGTAAGGTCCAGCATCGTTGCCATGTGGCTGGGAATTGCTGCTCTGTTTGTTCTAAATAAGAGATATGATTTGTCGCATGATGAGGCTGTTGACTATAACTCAGTGCGATATCAAATGCGGCACAATTTTGAGGCGCTGCAGCCAATGATTTCTGGGCTGTACTGTATACAGCATGGTATGACTTCCAAGCGGGAGCATAGCTGTGTACGAAGTTAAACCAGAGGTCTTGCATTGTGTTAACCAAGGTGTTGTGAAACCTTGGATCGTGGGATACGCCATGCTTAGCCAACCAGTTTAGGTTATCTAATGCTGCGCGGTTTTCATTGTTTGCGATCAATTCAAATGTTTGCGCGAGCATCTGATCTACATCGACAAGTTCTGTATTGGCAACGCTTGCATAACTTGATACCGACGCTAAAAATAAAGAGGTTGCACACATAAGTTTTTTCATTTTCTTTTTTCCTTAAAGAGTTATTTTGGTGTTTTAAATAGTGCCGTTCGTGGCAATCAACTCACTGCCTAGTAGTTAGGTATTAACGAGTGAGTAGTATTTAGTAAGCAATTCGTATACCAGTTCGTGGTAAATTAAATAGTTGTTTGGCACGACATTTATTATTGGGGCTGTATAAATCTTTGGTTATTGAGTTATCAAATAATACTCTGCGCTTTTTCACGGATTAAGGTTAGTCTAGCTTCAAGCACTGGATTGCAAACTGCGCAATTTTGTACAAGCACTTTTAGAACTCTTACGTTAAGCTGAGATTGAGTAAGGGGGAAGTTTATGCAGCAATCAAAATTTAGCTTTCATCACGAACTAGGTGGCTTGGAAGTACTTCATAATATAGATAAAAAAACTGATTTTGGCCGACACAATCACAGTGGGTACACAGTGGCTTTGGTTGATTGCGGCGCGCAGCGTTTTTTTCGCTCAGGCGCGCAGCACCTTGCTGGTAAACATAGTCTAATTTTGATTAATGCTGAACAAGTACATGATTGTAAAAAGGCGTGTGAAGGGGTCTCATCTTATCGATCTATGTATCCGACACCTGAGTTGTTTAACTGCTTAATGGACAGCAACAAAAACCGTGCGCCTTATTTCAGTGAGGCCGTGATGCATAATCCGGCACTTGCCTTGCAGCTTAATGACTTGTTTACCACATTGGACTCAGCAGCGGGCTTGCTGGAAAAGCAAACTCAGCTGGTGCATTTTTTGGATAATTTGTGTCAGTCAGCAGGCAGAGTAACGTTAGCTGATGAGCAAAAGTCGCTGAAATGCAGAATAGAGTTAGCAAAATCTTATCTGCTCGATCATGTGTTTGATGACGTGTCATTGGCTGATTTAGCGCAGCTTATTCATATGAGCCACTTTCATTTTGTCCGCTCTTTCAAAGCGCAGACAGGGCTGACACCGCATGCCTTTCAAATTCAACATAGATTGAATCACGCTAAGTCGTTGCTTCGACATGGTCAAAGTATCTCTGATGTGGCGAGTCATGTTGGGTTTTATGATCATAGCCACTTTAGTCGTCACTTTAAGAAAAACATGGGGATAACCCCAAATCAGTATAGGCAGGCGTGTTAATTCTATGAAAGTTGCAATAAAAAAAGGCTTGCTTGATATGCTGCCACTCAACTTGGCGGTGTTGCCTTGGGGCTTGTTATGTGGCTCTTTAGCGATTCAAAATGGCTTTACAGCATTGGAGGCACAGCTTATGTCTGTGCTGGTATTTGCAGGTTCTGCGCAATTGGTGGCGGTAGAGCTAATGGCCAAAGAAGCCTCACTGCTAACCTTGATGGTAACGACATTCATCATCAGTGCACGCCATTTATTATACGGATTAGCCATACGTAATAAAATGGTCGATAAACCGCTTCGTTGGCGCGGGCCAATCGCATTTTTTCTCACTGATGAACTATTCGCTTTTTCTCATCATCACCGAGCATATCAAGGTAAATTGCGTCTTGTATATGCATTGGTTGCAGGCGGTAGCTTCTATCTCGCTTGGAATGTGTGGACATTTTTTGGCATTGTGGCAGGGCAGTTTTTACCTGATCTGACTAATTTAGGTTTGGACTTTGCCATCGCAGCCATTTTTATAGCGCTGGTGGTACCTGGGGTGTCAAACCTCCCTGTTTTGTGTGCCTGTTTGGTGTCAGGGATCAGCATACTGTATTTCAAAACCATCCAGTTTGAATTTGGTTTGGTGGCTTCTGCATTGCTTGGCATGAGCACAGGATATGTTTTGCAGGCAAAAGAGGACAAATCATGATAGTTACCATTGTTGCGCTTGCATGTGTCACCTTTGCCACTCGATATCTATTTTTAGCAAAAAACTTACCGTTTACCATTGGTCCAAGATTTCAGCGTTTGCTGAGCTTTAGCGCACCATGTGTGCTGACTGCGATTTGGGTGCCGATTGTGTTTATGCCAAATGGGGAACTGGTTACCGAGTTGAATAACCCCTATTTACTGGGGGCTTTAGCAGCCATTTTTTTGGCGTTTAAATTTAAAAATTTATATCTCACTACCTTTGGCAGCTTGATTGTATTTTATTTGTTTTTTTGAACCACTTTGGGAGCTCAAACGAGTTCAGGGTGACGGTGTTTAGTTTAGTATTGTTGGTTTAAACAAGTTGCACTTTCTTACCCTCGTCGTTGCGGGCTTGTTCCGCAATCCATGTTTGGGAGGGGATTGGGCCCTGAAGCGAGGTCAGGGTGACGGGGCTTAGTTTAGTGTTGTTGGTTTAAACAAGTTGCACTTTCTTACCCTCGTCGTTGCGGGCTTGTTCCGCACTCCATGTTTAAGAGGGTATTTGGCCCTGAAGCGAGTTCAGGGTGACGGGGTTTAGTTTAGCGTTGTTGTTTAAACAAGTTGCACTTTCTTACCCTCGTCGTTGCGGGCTTGTTCCGCAATCCATGCTTGGGAGGGGATTGGGCCCTGAAGCGAGTTCAGGGTAACGGGGTTAATTTTTTCAGGGGGGAAGGGATTAATTGAAGGTCACCATAAAAAAGCCCCTGAAGCCAAAGGCGACAGGGGCTTATCGTTTTAGCTTTATGTTATCGTCTGCGGCGCAGTAGCGCAGGGATAACAAGTAGTAGTAGGAGTACAGGCATTGAACCGCTAGAAGAACGAATTGTTCTCGTTTCTACACGTTCAATTACATTTACTGTGGGTGCCTTTACTGTTATTACAAGTGTGCCAGATGCGTTTGCACCTTGCTCATCGGCCACAATATAATTGACAGTCACTTGACCTTCGCTGTTCGCTTCAGGCTTAAACGTGATGGCGCTATCCGTAAAGGTGACTTCACCTGAGTCTGCGGTTGCGTTTATAAGTATTAACTTACCACCTTCTGGGTCTGAGTCATTAGCGGTGACATCGACTGTGATGGTGTCATTGTTAAGCATTTCAGCCACATCATTCACGGTAACGGGTGGCTGATTCTGCAACTGAACTTGTGAAATCACATTGACTCGCATTGTTGCCGTACTTGTCCCGCCTTGACCATCACTGATTGTATATTCAATTGTATCTACACCAATGAAATCAAGCGCACTTTGATACTGCAAACTCGAATCGCCATTGATTTGCACGGAGCCATGTACAGCAGAGGCATTGATTACATATAGAGTGTCGTTATCAGCATCAGTATCGTTTTCAAGTACATTTAGTGCGACTGATTGGTTGCTCGTTATCTCTTGGTTATCGTCTACAGCAGTAGGCGCTTTGTTGTCTGTTACAACAATACCAACACCACCTGGGTCGACAATTTTACCGTTTTTAATGCCATCCGCATCGTATTCGCCACCATCTACCAGTGTTAGCCTGACACACCATGTACCTTCGATTAAGCCTTCCTGCCAGCTGCTATCATTCATGCTTGGGCAGTAACCTTGTTGGCCCATGGCTGAGTGGATAGCGTTACCATTTTGCGTTGCAAATGTGACCCAACCTTGATTTGGCAGGTACTTACGATATTGCGCATTTGATGGCACTACGGTTTGCTGAGGCAAGACGATTTTGACGCTTTCTACACCACTTGGCATGTCAACAACAAAGTCAAAAATACCACCGCGATTTTCCATCCCTTCGTCGGCTGAGATTAAGCCCGTTTGCACTGCTTCATCGGCATTGAGCGAGGCTGCATTTTTGTTGCTACCCAGACTTAAACTACCGAGAGACATACACACACCGGCTTCTACTTCAATCAGGCCAGACTCCCAGTTATTACCTGAAGAAGGTAGTACATTACATTGCGCACCAATTGGGTCTAAGTAATTTGGAATACCATCGGCATCTTCGTCACCAAAACCTTCTTGCGCATCACTAATGAGGTCACCATCTGAGTCTGTATTATCGTTCAGTGCCGGTTGCTCTGAAACCACTTTAAATATCACAGTTTGTGTATCAAATAGTCCAGCACTATCTGTAGCAGTCGCACTTACTTGGTATACACCGGCAGAAAGTGTAGAAGCATTGATAATAAATTGAGTTGGATCGGTGCTCTCATTATTCAAATCAGCTTGTGTCTGCCACTCAATGATGTGTGTATCTGTGCTATTTTGACCCTGCACATTTGCCGAAAGTGTGATTGGGCCATGCTCTGCAACCATGATTGAACGTGCTTCATTTTGTTGCACAGCACTGAGAGTAAGCGTTGGTGCAACGTTTGACTCTACGATGGTAATTTGATGTTGTTGCTCAGTAATTGCATTCAAGTCATCTGTATTTAATGTGATCACAATAGTTTCATTTGCATCGCTCACATTATCAAGTGCGGCCTCGATAGAAATGAAGCCCTGTGTCCCAGACTCGATAGTGACTTGGCCTGATGCCATTGTGTAGTCTTCTTCACCAGCAGTACCAGAAACTGCAAAATCAATGTTTACTGGGTAAGCGAAGTGCTCACCACTTAACGTCACAGGGATCGTTGTCGATTGGCCTTCAAGAACAAGCTGGCTTGGAGAAGGTATACTCACCATCGGACGTACATTCACTAACTGTGCTGCGCTTGCACAGACATCGGCAGAATTACATGCTTGCCAGTACACCTTATTGGCACCAGACGCTAAGAAATTATTACCAATGAGTTCAACAGCAATTGGTTCGCCGCTACTATCCACCGCAGTGGCTACGCCTAATTCTACCTTAGTAAACTGGCCCGTAGCATTTACAGTCAGATCAGCTGGTACGGTGATCACAGGTGCTGAAGGTTGATTTTGGCGTAGCTCTAACACGGCTTCTGCGCGGCCACCAAATCCATCCGAAATTGCATAACGAACCTGAGCGATACCATTGAATGTATCGTTAGTACTAAACACAATTCTGTTTTCTTCAATCACAGCAAGACCTGTATCTGAATCAACAGCCACCAGCGACAAGGTATCACCATCAGGATCGCTGTCGTTGTCTAATACAGCTATCGTTATAGATGATTGACCTTCAGCAAGTTGTATAAAGTCATCTTGTGCAACTGGTGCTAGGTTGTTCGTGCTAATTTGAACATTCACAGTTGCCTGAGCAGTCTCGGTGCCATCACTGATTGTGTAGTTGATAGTTGCATGGCCTGTATTCAATGCCGGTGCTTGGTATTGAAGCACATCGCCGCTTACTTCAACGCTACCCGTATCGGCTGTTGCCGCAGTGATACGAAGCGTGTCGCCATCGATGTCAGTGTCATTTGCAAGTACATTGATGTTGGCAAGTGACTTTGCAGAGGCTACTGCTGAGTCGTTAACGGCTGTCGGTGCGTCGTTTTGCGGTGCAATCGTGATTGCAACGTGTGCAGTTGCGCTTAGCCCAGCATCATCACTGATTTCATAAGTGATTTGTGCTGTACCATTGAAGTTGTCAGCTGGTGAGTAGGTAACTGTAGAGTCAGAATAGCTAACTTGTCCTAAGCCTAAACTAAGCGCCGCATTTGTGATTTTTACGCTTGCCATGTTTTCGTCGATATCGTTATTTAATACCGAAACCGTCACACTTTGATCTTCAATCGTATTTGCGGTGTCATTGGTGGCGACAGGCGCTTGGTTTCTAGCGATAACATTGACAGAGAGTGTTGCTGTGGCAGTACCGCCATTGCCATCAGTGATGGTATAGCTGATTAATGCTTCACCAACAAAGCTTGCGCTTGGCGTAAAGCTTACTTGCGTATCAGAATAACTAAGCTCACCTTCACCTGAAACGATTGTAGCGGCGTTGATGATAAGTGGATCAGAGTCTGCATCCGTGTCATTTTCCAGCACATCGATAGTAACGGTTTCGCCTTGTACTGCGTCTGCAACATCGTTGTTTGCAATCGGCGCTTGGTTATCCGGTATGACAACGACTTCCAAATCGAAATCGGTGATAACAGGGTCATGGTCCGATGAACGGTATGGCGAGTCTGAGAACCACCTTGTTAGCTGACCTTCTGATTTACCTTCAGTGTTGTAGTCTAGGCCTGCGGCTTCATCGGCATTAATATGCCAGTGCATGGTTTGCACAACACGTTCCATCGAAGCGTTGGCAGTTAACATGTGATCTAGGCTGCCAGCTACACCGCTATAGAAGTATGAATAATTATCGCCGGTGTCTTTTTCAAGACTGATATTGGCAAAACCAGCATCGTAAAATGCTTGCATAGGCGCTTCATACGCATAGGCATTAAAGTCACCTAAAATAGCGTAAATAGGCTCATTAGTGCTAGAAACTTCTGAATTTGAGTTTATTTCACTGCCAGTTTGGCCAAGTGCTGCAATGACTGTCTGAGCTGCTAATAAGCGCTGGCCATTACACGCGCCTTCGACTGCGTCATCCATATCTTCACCACATGACCCGCCTTTAGAGCGGAAGTGATTCACAACGACACGGATTTCTTTGCCACCGTTAATTGGTTTGAATGACTGCAACATGGGGGGTCTATGTGCACGTGTTGCTTCATCGAATGGCGGATCTGTGATCACTTGCGCACTGCCTTGAGGTGTCACACGGTTATCACGGTAAATAATGCCGACAGTAACCGCATCTGTACCAACTTGTTCTAGCTGAGGGTTGATGTATGCCCAATTATTTGTGCCGTCTCGCTCATTTAGTCCATCAATGAGGTTTTTAATAGCACTGTTGTCACCGTAGCCATTGTTTTCGATTTCCATTAGACCTACAACATCAGCATCTGAGGCCAATATTGCGCGGATCACTTTACTGCGCTGGCGATTGAACTCTTGCTCATTGTTCGCGCCGCGACTGTTAAAGTTGACGAAGTAGTTTAGTACGTTAAAGCTCGCAACACGAATATGTTGCTCTGATTGACGTTCTACAGGCTGAGTACGACGAGGGTTAGACTGCTCGAAGTTTGGTAAGCTGGTTGGAATAAGCTTGTAATTACCATAGGTGTAGTGAATCACCCCTGACATGTTCGACACTTGGTCGCCAGAGCGAAGTGGCATATCAGAACTGAAATTTGGGTAATAACTGATTGTTTCAGGGTTACTTTGCGTTGAGTTGTCATCAACAAGTAGTACATTTCTTGTGTTCAGATCAGCAAGCTCTAGGCGACGCGGGTCGTCTTTAGGATACTTGTTGGTAGGTTGCATTCGCATGCCTTGAGACAAGTAAATCTCACCATATTTAGTGAAATTATGGCTCAGGGTGACATGTAACGTTTGTGGCATTGATACCCACATACCTTCAAGTGACTCTTGGTCAAAGCCTTTTGCAAACGGTAAATTCACCTCTGTTGGTGTGACCTGCGTTAACACATCTGTGGCACAAGAAAGGGTCTCTGTTACTGTACTAATTTGTGTTAAGTCATACTTCTCAACAACGGTGCCCAGCACACGAACTTGTTCACCAACTGTGACCTTGGTATTTGCATCCGCGACAAAAATGCCTTCTGATGTGGTGCTGTCATTGTCTGCATGCTGGTCTTCTTCTTGAATGAAGAATCCGCCATGTTGACCGCTGTCTTGGAATGTGGCCACAACAACACCTTCAATCACAACAGATTGATCCACCAGAGGGCTTGTAGCCTGATTGCCCTGAACCGCACTAATGAGTGTTGCAGGGTCATAACATACGCCAAGTTCAACTTGCGGCGGGGTTGATCCACCATCAGAGCCACAAGCCGCCACGCCACTGCAGCCAAGACCGTCTGCGGTATTTTTCTCGAACCCTTCCCATTCAATGTTTGGGTCAAAGGCATCATCTAAGGTTGTATCACCTGATGTGATCCCTTCTTTACGACGTAGGGTTTTATCTTTGGTTGAGGTATTACCGCTGCCCCATGCACTACCTGGATCAGTACCAACTTGACCAAATACATCGGCAACTTGGCCGTCAACTGTCAGTACAAGTGCATCATCTCCGTTAAAGTAAGTGATGGTACTGGTGCTGTCTTGACGACTCTTAATCTCGTCATTTGCACTGCTGTTAGCAATAACGTGAGTTTCACCATGCTTTAATTCACCAGACAGGGTTTGTGTTCTTAACCCTTCTGTCGTGAGCGGTTTACCGTTATCTGCCAAGGTAATTGTAACGCGGCTAAGATCTATAGTTACACCAGTAAAGTTTGTAATTTCAACGGCTTTGTTGCTGCTGCTACCTTCAATGTACTCGGTGAAGATCACTTTACTGGCTTCGACCTGTTCAATGACCTGAATCGAAAACGCAGGCAAGGTCACAACATCTTTATTGCCATCAGTGACACCGATGACGATATTGCTAGTCACACCAACATCTTGAGATGACGGCGTACCAGTCAGTTCACCATTTTGTGTGTTGAATGTTGCCCAAGACGGTTTGTTGGCGATAGAGAAAGTCAGCGTGTCATTGTCTTCATCGTTTGCTTCTGGCTTGAATCCATAAGCAATGCCGACGATAGCACTTTTACTCGGTGTACCTGTGATGGTCGGTGGGGTTTTAATCGAACTTGAATCAACGACTTCAATGGTGAAGCTAGGTAAAGACACCGTTGATGTGCCGTCAGTCACAGAGATTTGAATTTGCTCATAAATTGCAATATCTGCCACTGCTGGCGTGCCAGATAAACGACCTGTTTGCGTATCGAATGTCGCCCATGATGGTTTGTTTACGATGGAAAAGGTCAAGTCATCGTTGTTTTGATCTGATGCAGTTGGCGTAAAGCTATACTCACGACCTGCGCCAACGATAAGCTCAGGTTGACCGCTAATGACGGGGGCTACATCACCTAATTTAGGGCAGGTATCACCAAAAAGGATTTCTGCAAATTCAGGGTTATCAATAAATGGATTTCGGTTACCCTGTTGCTCTACGATGCGTTGGTGTCTATCTAATTCTAACTGATCTACCGTATCCTCACGGTGCCAATCCATGAGGTTACATAGTACGCCTAAAGTTGGCGAGCTACTTGCGCTGATATTATTTACAAGCTCAAGATCAGGCATATTGCCGTCTGTGCCATCATAGCGCACAGCCATGTAGAACATCATACGAGCGGCATCGCCTTTTACTGCGTCTCTTGGTTCAAATGAATCGCTATCAGTAAAGTTACCCGGTGCGTAATCAACCGGATTTCCGCCATCATCATAATCTTTGCTGCTACGTGTGGAGTTCACCTGTACATTGGTAGGTCTTAAATGGTGAATATCGGTATAACCATACTGACTCTCACTTGGGAAACCATGCGACTTTGGCCAGCTGTGCTCTCTGTTCCAATCTGTTGTGCCGCCACCATTGGTATCTTTGGACTGGCTTTTCCCAGTGTAAAACAACAGTACATTGTTTGGATTATTTGGGTCCTCGTCAGTGTGCTTTAAGGCATCCCATACTTGCGAGTAAGTTAATCTCTGCTGACCTTGTCTGGCGATTAAAGTAAGCGCACTTTCTAACTGCGCGCCGACTTTACCAATTGCCGAGGCATAATAAGTGTTGTAATTATAGTTACTGCTCGGTTTGTCAGTAACCGTAATTGAAAATGCCGGTAAACTCACGGGAGCATTAACACCGTCTGACACAGAGATAATAATGTTGTTATTACTACCGACATTAGACTCCGTTGGAGTACCACTAAGTTGACCTGAAGCGGTATCAAATGTTGTCCAACTTGGTTTATTGGTGATAGTGAAGACTAACTCATCATTTTCGAGGTCGATGACTGTAGGCGTGAAGGCATACTGCCTAGTTGCTTGCACTGATGTGTTTGGCGTACCAGAAATGACAGGTGCATCATTGGTGCCGGTAGCTCTAACTAAAATTGAAAAGCCGTTTAGTGCATTAGTCACCGTACCATCATTGACGGTGATAACAATATTTTCATAGATTCCAATATCAGCCGCTGCCGGTGTGCCTGATAGCGTACCTGTTGTTGTATCAAAGCTTGCCCAACTCGGCTTGTTTTCGATGGCAAAAACCAGTGTATCATCATCAAGGTTGGTGACAGTCGGGGTAAATACATAGGTATTAGACGCATTCACTATGCCTTCTGGCGAGCCACTTATTTCTGACGGGATATTACCGCTGCCGCCACAAGCTGCGACACCTGAGCAACCAAGGCCATCAAAGGTGTTTTTTGCAAATCCAATCCACTCGTTTGCTGGGTCAAACGCATCATCTATGATGATGTCGCCGTTTTCGATGCCTATTTTACGACGTAGCGTTTTATCTTTTGTGCTGGTGTCACCAGCGCCCCAACTACTGCCTGGATCTGTACCGACTTGACCAATACTGTCCACGATAACACCATTAACCATCAGGGTTAATGCATCGTCACCATTGAAATAGGTGGCGGTGCTGGCGATATCACCAAGTGCTTTTAATTCGTCATTGGCGCCACTGTTGTACAGGACATAACTGCTGCCCGCAGCGAGAGTGCCTGATAGGGTAAGTGGTGTGACTTCTTCCAGCTTTTTGCCATTTGCAGTTAACGCAATGCTGACGGTGCTAAGGTCGATGCTATTGTTGCCAAAATTAGTAAGTTCAAGCGCTTTGTTATTACTGCTACCTTCTACATACTCTGTAAAGATAACGTTTGCATTTGCGTGGCCAATGACGACACTTGAACACAGCCCCATAGCGATGCAGCGGCCCAAGTATCGCAGTTTTCCGCGATGCTTATTGTTAGAGTTCATATTTTTCCCGTGTGTTTATCACTCTGTTTTATCATTTGCGAGTTAGAATATTTTTAAGGGTGCAAATATTCCCATTAAAAAATGGGAGGCGAATATAATACTCTATTATGAACTTTTTATTAAAAATACCTTAAATATAGGACATCTAATTGCAACAAATGCCCAGCTCTAGTTATTAACACAGTCATGAGTTTAAGTATTTTAATGGGGACATTTGTCCTTGCATAAAGTTATGATTAATAGGGGGTTATGCTGTATGTGGATATTTTGTTACTTTTATTCTTTTGATGGCTGCGGTGATAAATTGTTCGCCACTAAATCATATTGTTAACATTTTTTAATTATTTAATGCTTTTTGTATACAATAAAGAACGTTCTAATTTTTACAATTGTTTACGTTTTGGGTTCTTTTTGAGCAGTTAGATCAGTGTTTTTGAAAGGGAAGTGGTTAAAAAGCCAATAATTGCAATAATGGGGTTGGGTGAATATGGGGGGATCGCAAGAGTGGTCAAGTGGATAGTTAAGCCACGTTAGGCTAGATATCAACCTAATTCGATCAGCTTAGTAATTCTAGAAATATGTAATACGAGGATCGTAATATCATGATAATCAAATGCTTTAATGGTGATAATGACTAGTAATTTATATATTGTGAAAGATAAAATACGTTACCTTTAGTCATTTATAAAGTAGAGGGACATATGAGTGATGCTCAAGATAAGCAAACTGATTTGATGGATGCTATGTATGTAACTGTAGGTAACATGCGCGAGGCACATTGGCTTGGTGACCCTCAGTGTGGCAGTGAGGCAACTTTGGCACAAGAGCAGGTGTTGTATGACAGATATCAAAGCCTTCGCCAAGAATTAGAGTCTTTAAACCCTGACTATATCAACGCCAGTGCTTTTATTGTTAATCGATATGGTCAGCAGCTCTCTTTTGCGCAAGTACAGGAGGTGATGAATATTAAAATCAATGCGTTTGAAAGCGGCAATATAAAACGTGCTGAGATACACGCAAAAGAGGTCCAGTTGCAGCGTCAACAGCAGCTCGCTGAGCAAAGAAAACGCCAACAAGAAGATGAAGCGCAAGACCAAGCGCAAGCGCTTATTGAATTGAAGCAGTCATTAGCTTCGTGGCGAAACACAGAAAAATCGACCCACCCCGAAGAGACTGATCTACAAAAGCATCAAAGGCTGCAATCTCTTGCACAAAGCTATGAATTTGTATCTTATATCGACAGTTTTCAAGAGGTTTATCAAGCGCTACGTGATGACGTCAAAGTTAGTGAGTTAACTCAGTACATGATAGCACCAGAGAAAGATGAGGGGTTGTATACTTTATTATGCATTGTGGACGATCTTGCTCTGTATCAAGGCACAGAGAGAAACCTCGCTTCTGGCTCAAGTTTTTCACGCATACTGGCTTTACAGTGCGAACCTGAAAAGTTGTATGAACGTCATAGCTCTTTACCAAAAGGGGTATTTAAATTAATCGAAAAAAAGCGTATCGCTGTAAAAATGGCTACTGATCTTACATTTCAACCTGTTGATGCTGAACAGGAGATCTTAGTTTTTCGGTGTTTTCCTAATAGATGAACAGGCAAATTAAGCTTTGCAGGACGCTTCTTGGTAACTGATAAAATGGCATGTTGCATAGGGATTATCAATGCTACGTCGTTAATTTAATGCGTATGTCAGCTATTAATTACTTCTTGTTATACCCACTGACATATCAATAGTAAGTTTATTTAATTAAAATCTACTTGCCTTTGGTCTTATGTTTTAAAAAGCACAAACTTTGTGCCCTATTTATAACCTCAAATACACTATCCCAGCCTAAAATTACCATGATGCATTTTATTAATAAGGTATTGAGTAATTTATAACTTCTTTTTTCACGAGTAAACTTTTAGCTTGTCAATAAGTTAACATGATTTTGTCCTTGTTAAAATTGTAGGGACATGATAGCTTGCCCCCGGCTTTTAAATGGCTATTTTCAGGGCTAATCGATTGAAATATATCTGAATAAAAATGTTAGTCGTAATTTAGTAATCTATAAGATTCAAAGAGGTGTTTATGAATTTATCAGAGAGAAAGGAATCTTTGCGTATCGTAGTAGGTACAGTTGTACTGTCTACCATGCTATCTGCATGTGGTAGTAATGATACCAATGAGGTGGTCGTCGCTCAGCCCAAGGCAAAGCCAGCACCAGTTGTTAATAAGGCTGTTATTGTAGGTGCTGGGTTATCTGGCTTAACCGCAGCTTATGAACTTGAAAGTATCGGATACTCGGTTACGATTCTTGAAGCTAAAGACAGGATTGGTGGTCGTATCGGCACGCATGATATGGGTGAGCAGCACGGTGAGATAGGCGGAGAGTTTATTGATGGGCCTACGGTGCATCAGGAAATTCACCGATATGCTAGCCTTTTTAATGTCGAGCTTGCAGATACGGGTTATTGGGGAGAAATAGAAAGTGGTGCTTATTATGTTGATGGTAAATTAGTAAGTTATACAGATTTTGAAAATGATTTCGACCCTCAAATTGTTTCTGATTATAATCGCTTTTATGATGAGCTGAGTCTACTTGCTGATGCTGTACCCGATCCAGATGAGCCTGCGCTATTAGATAAAGCGAAAGAGTACGACCTAACTACGGTACAAAGTTGGATTGATGGGCTTCAACTTCACCCAGAAGCAGAGTTGCTTGCTGAGCAATTTGTCAGAGGTGAGTTTGATGAGCCGAGCGATTTATCTCTGTTACATTTGGCTCAGTACGCGAAAGTATATGAGCAAGTATCAGATGATGATGTTGAAGGTTTCCGTTTCTTAAAAGGCGGAAGAGCAATGGCGCAAGCCTTTGCAGATAATATCGAAGGTGATATCCACTTAGACCAGCCAGTTGTAAGTATTAGCGAACAAAATGATCGTGTAACGGTTGAAACAGCAACCGGTGATAGCTACGAAGCGGATGTGGTTGTTGTAACAGTACCTCTTCCAGTATTGAATAAAATTACGTTTACTCCGCACTTACCACAAGCATTGAGCGATGCAGCAAACAGCATTAACTATGGCTCACATTCAAAAGTACTCCTGCAATATAATAAGCGTTTTTGGCTAGACCAAAACTTGGGCGGTGATACTGTAGTCGCTGGTGGCTTACCTACCGGGTGGACTTGGGAGACGACTGAGCGTCAAGGCGGTACTGGTGGTATTCTTATCACTTATACATCAGGTGATTACAGCCAAATACAAAAAGAATGGACTGATCAACAGATCGTTGATGCAAGGTTAGATGAAATCGAAGTCATGTATCCAGGTTCTAAACAGTACCTTGTTGCTACCAAAGTACAAAACTGGGTGGCTGAAGAGTGGACTAAAGGAGGATTTATTGCATATGGCCCAGGTCAAATCAGTAAATACTGGAAATTATTTCAACAACCTGTTGGGCGAGTTTATTTTGCAGGGGAGCATACAGATACCCTATATTTAGGTTACATGGAAGGTGCGGTACGCAGCGGCGTGCGAGTATCTCAGCAAATTAAAGAATTAGGTCTTTAATTAGAACAAAAGTGCCCTGCATGGGCACTTTTAGAGCCCCTGTTATTTTTTCCGCTAAATATTTTTATTTCTACCTCATAATACATTTCTTTTTTCCTTTCTCTTCTCAATGATTTTAAACCATAGTCTTATACTAAAAAGTAAGGCGATTAAGGTAAGGCCCTTCGAGGTCATTAGTATATTATTTAAATTAATTCGCTGGTAATTTTATCTTTGGGAATGAGCTTGTAAGTTAAAGTAATTAAAATGTGATTTATGTGTAAATTTTAACTTGTTATTTATTTGTGTTGGAACAGAGATTGATACCCATTGTTATTTTCCACCTGTAATTATTGTTATAATGTATCAAAAGTTCGTTGATTTTGTTTTGTGTGGAGAAATTATTTAATTTTTTTGATTTTATTGTTATTTTTTTAAAAAAATAGAGTTTTATTATTTTGAGCAAGTAATCCGCATTGATAGTTATTGCTCTGGCTCACTAATAACTCAATAATTTGGAAAATAATAATGAAAAAATATATGCTGAATTCACTCACAGCTGCTGTGATTTGTGCATTAAGTGGTTATGCCCATGCGCATGCTCACCACGTAAATACGCCTACTGAAAACGTATCCATCGACCCTGTTCAAGTTGCAAAGCTAAAGAAAGATGCTGATTTACATAAGAATTTAACAGCTGACTTTAGTGCGCCTTTAGTTGTCCAAAATGGCGATGTAACATCGCAAACTCGTGAATGGCATGGTGAAGTAACTACTCGTAAAGTGCTAACAATTTTGATGGAGTTCTCAGACGTTCCGCATAACTCGATTAAACCAGAAGATGCACCAAACAGACATTATTATGAAGATTATACACCTGAACATTATGAAGAGATGATTTTCTCTAAAAATGGTTATAAAGGTCCTCGTGGCGATACGCTTCCAAGTATGCGTGAATACTTTATTGATCAAAGTGGCGGCTCTTTTGACGTAGAGGGCGGCGTATTTGGTTGGTATAAAACTGAGTTTGCACATCCTTATTATAAAGATGATACACATGCTTTAATTAAAGAAGCAGTATATAACGTACTTGCGGATGAAAACTTTAATTTAAGTGATTATGATTTGGATAATGATGGCCAAATCGATCACCTAAGTATTGTTCACTCAACATTAGGTGAAGAGTCAGAGCCTCGTGCACTTCGCCAAGATCCAAACAGCCCATTTAACAATTATATTTGGTCACACAGACATGTTGTAAATGCTGATGTAGTGAATGAAACTGTAGGTAAAACTGCACGTATTGGTAGTTATGTTATTCAGCCGATTGATGCAACAATAGGTCTATTAGCGCATGAATTAGGTCATGATTTAGGTTTACCTGATGAGTATGATATTGCTTACTCAGAAGATAAACATGGCGGTGTTGGTGCAAAAGTTTCTTCTTATTCATCAATGGCATCTGGTAGTTGGGGTGGTGTGATTAGCGGTACTAAGCCAACAGGCTATAGTCCATACGCTAAACTATTCTTACAAAACAAGTTCGGTGGTAATTGGATCCAGTCTCAAGAAATTAATGCAGCAGAATTAACTGGTCAAGGTGTGACGGTTAAGTTTTCTCAAGCTGGTGTTAAAGGCTTGAATAACGACTTGGTTAAAATCAACTTACCTGAGCAAACGAAAAGAATTTATGAGCCACTGAATGCAAATGCATTTGACTTGACTAGCTACAGCTCTATTTCATTTGCACAGCCATTAAATGATACTAAAGCCGCTACCTTAAGTTTTGACTTAAATTCAACGACATCTCTAAATGGTGCATATGGCCTACGAGTCATGGTAACTGTTCCAAGTGCAGGAATTTATGGTTCTTTGGCACCTTCAAATGCTGCTGAACTAGAAATGGCATCTGATGGCAGAAAAGTACGTGGTACGAGTGCACAATGGACTAAAGTAAATTACGACATTTCTTATTTAGCACAGTTTGATGATGTGACTTTCACAATTGAAAACTATGCAATTGGCGGCGATGCAACTTACGTTGCTGTAGATAATATCTCTGTAGCTGATAATGGTGTTGTTATTAATGAAATTACTTCAAACAACCCTGAAAAAGTGAATTTTGCATACAGTGCTGCATTATCTGACGGTACTATCCAGTATACTCCATATTATTTACTTGAGTGGCGTCAACATGTTGGCTTCGATGCAAGCTTAAAAGACGCGGGCATGGAAGAAGGTTTACTTGTATGGTTTGTTGATCCATCTTACATCATTGAATTCTTCGATGTACCGAGCGCAGATAACCTAGCAGCTGCACACCCAGGTCACGGTTTCTTAGGCATTGTAGATGCTGATAGAAACCCAATTTTAGAGTATGTAACAGAATATAGCGCGACAGGTCAGTGGGTAACAGATCGCAGTGTTACACCTTTAAACAGTCGTAGACAGATCAAAGATGCACCATTTAATACGTTACCGCAGTTAGGTGATGAAGGCAGAACGACTCGTACAGATTTAGCTAATGGTGGTTACCTAGAAACTGTATGGAGAGATCAGTTTACAAATGCAAACCCGCGTTTTGCAGACTGGGATGACTATACAAACTACATCCGTCCAGCGACAGGTACTAAATTACCTAAGCTTGGCTTGATGTTTGAAGTGGTTGGGCAATCAGCAGATGGCGCAACAGCGGATATCAAGATTTCAAAAATGTGGTAAGCAAATCTAATTAATTAGATATAAGCCCAGCAATCGCTGGGCTTTTTTGTGTCAGTACGAACGGTATTGCAAAATAAGGGTTATCGCGTTTGTCCATTGAGTATGTGCATAACTTTTTCCAGAATATAACCAAAAACCTTCTATGCTTATTTAGAGTATTCATTTAGTTGCGATAACACTTACGTGGTGTGAAGTGGAGGTGAGATGTCTCATTATAAGCCTACAAGGCTTATGGGCTGGTTGTTTACAGGATCACTATTGTATTTGCCCACACAGTGTGTCGGCGCGCAAGAGATTGAAAAAATATCGGTCACAGGCACGAGGTTAAAGCGTTCAATTCAGTCTGATAGCCCTATTCCCATTGCAAGTATTGACGCAAAAGTACTTTCGACAATTGGTGCGAATGATGTCAGAGATCTTATCGAAACCTTACCATTTAATGCAGGCGCGCAGAATAATTCAGATAACTTAACGCAAAACTTTACCGTCGGGACTTCAAATATCAATTTAAGAGGACTAGGCGTCTCTTCTACCTTGGTGTTATTGAATGGCAGGCGGCAAGTGGTGTCTGCGGTTGTAACCGATCAAGGGGCTAGCTTTGTAGATACTGCGTCACTTATTCCAACCTTGGCAATTCAACGGGTTGAGATCCTCAAAGATGGGGCATCGGCAATTTATGGCTCAGATGCGGTTGCGGGGGTTGTGAACTTTATTAGTCGAGATGATTTAAACGGCAGTGAAGTGCAGTATGAATATCGCAAACGGATGAGTGATGGCAGTCAAGATGAGACAAAAGTGGATTTTGTATTTGGCAGTGATACAGGAAGTTCAGGGCATGTTTTGGTCGCAGCAAGTTATTTAGAGAGAAGCAGTTTGGTACTCTCAGAGGTTGACTGGGTGCAACCTGCATTTAGTAGTTTCGGTAATCCTGGGAGCTTTGTGGTCCCGTCGCTGGCAAATGATGACAACCCTGACGGCCTCACCGTTGCAGATCCCAATTGTGTGCAAAATGGTGGGAGTGTGTCCGAGGGCAGCAATGGTAATTCGTTTTGTTTGTTTGATTTTGCCCCTCAAATTACAGCGGTGCCCAATGAAGACAGGCTACAGCTATACATGCGCACAAAATGGGGATGGAATGATGATACAGAGCTGTGGTTTGAAGCTGGGTTTGCAGATAACGACGTATCAAGAGAAGTATCTCCTAGTTTTCCGGTATTGAATGCCCCCAGCGTGTTATCAAGCCATCCTAATAATATCTACGACGAAGACATCTTCTTCCGAGGTCGTCCATTCGGTGTGGGCAAACCAACGGAGATCAACTTTTATTCGCATCAAACTACCCGTGTTGCATTTGGGATTGATGGGGCCATAGGCACGGATAAATTTTGGCAAGTATCCTACGTGAATGCCAAAAATGAGGCGTTTTTAAATCCTAAAGACGTGATAGCAGATAACTTCCAGTTTGCATTGTTTGGGTTTGGCGGCATTAACTGTCGGCAAGACCTTGGTGTTGTAGCTGGCGCAGGAGAGTGCTTGTATTTTAACCCATTCGATCCGCAAGCAAGTGCCAATGAGCAACTCCGTAGCTATATCATTGGCGATTATATTGGCAATGTAGAGTCCGAGACGCAAGTTGTTGAGGGCGTTATTGCATTTGATGAACTGATTGAAATGGAGGCAGGTTTTGCGGCAATGGCGTTTGGTATGCAATATCGAAAAGAGTCCATTCGCTCTGTGTATGATGCCTTGACCCAGCAAGACAGATTCGCATTTTTAATCGGTAATCAAAATGTTGAAGGCGATCGAGATGTAAAAGCGGTATTTACAGAATTAAGATTACCTATTTTTGAACAGCTCGAGCTTGGCCTTGCACTGCGCTATGAAGATTATGGCGATTTAGGCGGAGATACCACCGATCCCAAAGTGTCGCTGCTTTGGCATGCCTCTTCTAACCTATCTGTGAGAGGATCTTATAGTACATCGTTTCGCGCTCCCTCTGTGCATCAGTTAAAAGGAGTACAAACGAATTTTGCTAATATTACAGATCCTAGAGACGGTTCAACGACATTTGGTGGCAATAGAACCGTAGGTGACCCTGATTTAGTTCCAGAAACCTCTACAGCGCTGAATATCGGAGGTACTTTTAGCGCAAACCAGTTTGACATGGATATAGACTATTGGCGCTTTTCGTTTGAAGAGGTCCTGACGCGGGAAAGCCATCAAGCCGTTGTAAACGCATTTGCAGATGATCCTGAACGGGTAATTCGCACATCAGCTGGGACAATTTCAATCGTCAATACTCGCTTCATTAATGCTGAAGCCATTGATACATCGGGTATAGATTTTAATATAATATATCAGTGGGATACGCGTTTTGGTCGACTCACGCCACAGTTTTCGGGGTCATATATTTTGGAATATGACTTAACGGATAACACCGGTGTGGTTAACGATGGTCTTGGTAGACTTAATCGCAATACAGTGGGTAACCCGACGCCCAAACTTAAAGGCAGCTTTGGCATAAACTGGCAGTTTGAGGCACACAGTGCCAACGTGTTTTTTCGCCATGTCGCCAGTTACGAAAATGATGTTACTTTAGAGAAAATAAGCTCGTTTAATACCCTAGATCTTCAATATGAAATTGATTTAGGTGAGGCAATAAAAGTAGGTGTAAATACAAATATTACCGTGGGCGTTGTAAATGTAACGGATAAAGCCCCGCCTTTTGTGGATATTGCGGGCAGCTATGACCCCAGAACAGGCGATCCAAGAGGGCGCAGAGCGTATATTAAATTAAAAGTTGAGTTTTAAGTTGTGATGATGAGTTGGCGTGCAATGGCTGGGCACTTTTTCAAGGTAACATGTCAATGTGGCAACTTGTCAGCCTATCTCGCTGTGTGTTTATTACTGCTGTTAAGTCATCAAGCACTCGCAGCACGCGTATTACAGTTTGTGACGTTAGAATATCCTCCCTACCAATATTTAGAAGGTAATCAGCCTAAAGGCGTCGGCATTGCTATGGTTAATGAGATATTCGAGCGCATGGATAAGCCCATTGCAGTTCGATTTATGCCATGGGGTAGGGCAATTAGAGAGATCCAAACGGGCCATGCAGATGGCATCTTCACAATTTACAGCTCTAAAGCGCGAAAAAAAACCATGCTGTTCTCTGAGCAAGTATTGATCAATCAATCGGTGTCTATTTTTAGTAAACGAGATAGCAAGTTAAACCTGACTGGCACAATAGATGAGTTAAGTGAGTTAAGTGTAGGCTTGGTCAGAAATGTCAGTTACGGCTTTGAAATTGACCAAGCAATTAAACAAGGACAGATCCATAAAATCGTTGAAGCAAACTCAGGGATGCAAAGCTTTAAACTACTATTGGCTGGCCGTGTTGATATCGTAATAAGTAATCAGTTGGGTGGGGCGGATATATTACGTCGACTTGATATTCAAAATGAAATTAAACGGCATACAGAATACGCATACGCTATCCCAAGTTATTTCGCATTTCCAAAAACCAGGCGCGGAGAAAAGCTGAAAAAGCGCTTTGATGACACCTTGTCGCAAATGAAAGCAGACGGCACCTATCAAGCAGTATTGCAACAGGCGTTGGATTGCACAGGAAGTGAATGTTGATACAGAGTGTCGTTCTCCTATTAGATTTATGGCTTTGCGGAGTGGATTTATTAAATCATTTGAGTGTTTGTTATGAGAGAGGAAGAGATGGTGGCCCTAACTCACATTTGGACAATTTCGAGTTAGGGCGAATGTGTGCTTTATGCCAATCTAAAGTGGCGCATCATGTCAAAAGTAGACCTTAGCTATTAATCATAATGTTAGCTACGTTACACTTTAGAAAAAGCACTTTTTCGTTGCAAATCCCCACCACAATATGGGCAGGCTAATGAAGTTGTAAGAATCGTTCTACCGCACCCTTTACAATCGCTCTTTTCTTTAGTGTTGACTCGCCCGTCTGCTTTTCCATCCATTAGATCCACTTTTTCTATATATTTTTTCAAATCGTTTTCGGTTAAGCCCGAATGATCTTTAAGCAATGTCCACATAGCCATAGTGACGAGCTTTAATTGTTCATGACGGCGTTCTAATTCCTTTAACCGCGCGTCGTTTGTAGATATTTTTCCATCTTGATATTTATCTTTTTCAAGATTACTTCGAAGTCCATCTTGTACTTCACCGATCTGTCGTTGCTGAAACATGTCCCAGATAAAATCGATCATATTGACTTCTCTTTAGTAGCTAACAATTTTATAGTGCGCACGTCGTGCATCTTTCTGCCGGTGACACACTCATGTATTTAATAAATGTACTTTTAACAAATAACATAATGTATTGCCAACTATAAATTTTTTGGTGCTAATAGAGTGTGTGCCTGTCCTATTTCACATTTGGTTATTTGGTTCTTACGCACCCGACTTTAATTGCCTTCTTATGTTTTAAAACAACGAACAATCACATGGTAAATCTGGTAAGTCGCAGCCTTTCTTTGGTATACAGTTTCCCACTTCACACGCTGCTGAAGGATCACAACAGTCATACCATGTATCTTTTTTATTCTTATCTTTAGGTTTCTTCTTGTCATTATCTGATAGTTGTTTGTATGCTGCTTTACACTCATTAAATCGAGCTTTTATCAAAGGGTAACTAGTCCATAATCCGCATTTAATTATTATCTTTTTAACTGCTTCAGAGCACGAGTCTCCCTTGTTCAAAGCTGCATGGGCACAACAAAAACCCTTATAAGGAGATAAATAATTTTGATAGAAGTTAATTAGTACTAAAACGAATGACTTCACTAAACATCCTTTTAAAACATAACAATCTTATAGTGCGAGTGTTGCGTATTTATCTTCCTATGTCACGCACATGTATTTAAAAAGTCTTCTTTTAACAAATAACCTAATGCATTGCCAACTAGAAATATTTTGAGTGCTAAGAGAATTTGTGCCTGTCCCATTTGGTTTTATAATTATCGACTAAGGAGCGCAAACCAAGCTTTTTGCGCTCTTTCTCGATGATGTTGTTAGTAGTCCAGAGGCCAAATATCAATAACTATTTGGATCTTTAATTACTAGGCGCAAAATAAATAGGACAAACACTTTTCTTTATTCTGTTGGCTAAGCTCTTTTTTTCAATAAAAGTGACTGTTTGTCTCCCAATACTGAATCGAACATACGCATGGCTTCAGCTTGATGCAAGCCACACAATTTAGCATCAAAATGTTTTAGCCAATACACTGCCGTGCTCGCCATCATATGATATTGGGAAATAAATAGGACAGACACTTTTCTTTATTCTGTTGGCTAAGCTCTTTTTTTCAATAAAAGTGACTGTTTGTCCCCCAATACTGAATCGAACATACGCATGGCTTCAGCTTGATGCGAGCCACACAATTTAGCATCAAAATGTTTTAGCCAATACACTGCCGTGCTCGCCATCATATGATTTGCGAAGGCACTGCCAGGACACTTTGAGTTTCCTACACCATATACAAATAGCGAAGGGCGCTTGTTACTTTTTGTATGACCAAAGGCCTTGCAAAAACGTGATGGGTCAAATTTGTTTGGCTCACTAAAATTCTTCTCGTCTTGGTGGTGTATTTGCGAAATAAAACCCAACCAATGTCCCTTAGGCACGACAAACTTTTTTCCATCAGTTCCTTGAATCTTGATATCAGATTCTACCAACCTATAAATGGGTTTATTTCCGCGCAATCTAAGCACTTCTTTGATAAGGGGCAATATATCAAAACTGGGGGTAGTTCTAATTTCATTAGCATAGGAAGGATGCTGGACAAGTGTTCGATAAAACGATTGCATCGAAGGCAATATATTCGACAGTGAACCCCATAAAAAATATAGCAATACCTTTGCCTTGTCCTCTTGATTGATCATTGGACTGCTAAACAACCCTATCTTTAACGATTGTATAAGTGGAGTTTGCGCCTCAGCAAGGACTTGTTCAAACCGTAAAAGCAGCTTTTCTTTAGCGCAGCTTGCGTCATTTGCAGCTTGCTTACAATCAGCACCGGTCGGTGACAAGCTTTCACTAAAGCTAAAATAATCAGCAATAGCTTGGTCGCTCGCTAAAGGTTTACCAAAAAGTGAATATAGGCTTGCCTTTATCATGGTATTAAGTTGCAGTTCGGCCAACTCAACTTCACAATAATTCTGTGTATTTAAATAGCGCTCAGCAAATTTCTGACATTCAAAATTGAGTCTTTCATCATAACGTGCTTTTGTGATTGCTAACTTTTGCCCTTTTAGTGCGAGTACAAAGTCTCGATTCATTTGTGCAATTTGTTGCTCATCGCAAAATACATTGTCAATTTCAAATTGACTCCTTACCTCTACAAGCTCAGGGTTAATATTCATCTTATTTTTTGCTACGACGTCACTGAACAGATCTGACTCCTGAACTAATGTGATTTTTGGCCCACCAAAAATAGACAGTGTGAATATGTTTCCAAACTGAGCCATGCACGATTTAATATAATCAACCAAATTTAGGCCATTCATTTGGCTTACGTCGGTCAATGCAACATGCACTGGTTGCTCAAAACTATTTTGATTTTGTTCAACTAGATTCACAGCTAACCCCGTTACTTATATCCAGTTTTTTGGAGCACTAAGCAATAAAGCTTTTTTCAGCTACAACAAAAATTTGTGCCGAATTATTGGTTAAAGCTGAGCCTGCCCAGTCGCCGTGCCATTCCAAAGGTACTAAGCCACACATTTCGAGCATGTGAGTTAGTTCAGAGGCATTATAGAGACGCACCTTAAACTCATAGCTATATTCTTCGCCTTTTATTTTTAGCGCACGTTTGGTTGTTAATATTTTACTGTGTGGATCGTATTGTTTATCCAAGCCTTTGAATTGACGCGCAATACCATTTTTACTTTCCTTAACTGCCGCTGACTCACCGTTGAGGACATTTAACAACAGACGCCCGCCGGGTTTAAGTGCGGATGACATTTCTTGCATCACCTGCAAGTTAGTCTTATCGTCAAAGTAGCCAAACGAGCTAAAAACGTTAAATATTCTGTCGTACTTTTCCTTAAACTTGAGATCTCGCATATCCCCTTGCATAAAATTGACGGAAAGGC
Organism: Pseudoalteromonas umbrosa; assembly: GCF_030125375.1. Taxonomy (GTDB): domain Bacteria; phylum Pseudomonadota; class Gammaproteobacteria; order Enterobacterales; family Alteromonadaceae; genus Pseudoalteromonas; species Pseudoalteromonas umbrosa. The sequence goes on from NZ_JASJUU010000003.1 coordinate 1,038,992, forward strand.
CGGCGTTTTTTGCAAACTGTTGGGCTCGTTCAATAAACGAAGCATTGTAATCTAATGCATCAATCTCAAACCCTTGCTCAGCCAATAACTTTGCATGACGTCCAGTACCACAGGGAATATCGAGTATTTTCATACCCTTTTCTAATGCTAGAAAGCTTTGAATTTGCTTCGCTTGTTGCTGGTTTAACATTAGGTCAAAAGAAGCACTCTCTAAATGGTCTGTAATTAAGGGATTAAAAGCGCGCTCGTAATCAAAAAGAAATTCAGACAAATTCTACTACCTCTTACATTTATCATTGCAACCAGCAATAGACTGTACTAATGTGGTACAGCCTTATTCAATTTATTTGTTGTTTTGGCCAACATTAGGCTTTCTATCAATGAGACAAATAACACATCCACAGAATCTTGCGCCCTTGTTACGCTCTAGGTTTTTGTTTACAAGTGAATTGATGATTTGTGATTTATTCATGATCTCTCCAAAAAATGGTTGATTAGTATTTTCTAAGGTTTTTAATGTTTTGCTCAGAGTAGATCTCTGGATATTCCTGATACCACTTGAGCAAAGTGTTTTCGCCCAAAGCATCATATACGTACGAGTATTGAGCCTCTAACTCGGCCTTACGCTCGCTTATAAATACACTTTGGGCGTTATCATAGTCACTTTTCATTTGCTCTTTTTCGCGTAATGTTGTCGGGCTATGATGTAAAAACTCACCAAAAAATTGAAGACAAAAAGCCTCATAATCTCGAGTAAACAGAATAAAGGTGTGCCACATTTCATCGATGATTAAAATTTCCTTATGCACATAGATTTCTGGGCCTGACTCATTTGAAGCTTGGTGCATTAACCACAGTAACTTTTTCATCTCTTCGAAAATGGCAGCGGACTCATCTCTGGACACATCGAACGATTCAGTAAATTTGTCAATAACATTGTCATTTTGATATGTCATCACGTTTGAGTATCGTTGTTGTCTCTCGATCGAATGAGAGAAGTTATGTAGATTATCCATGTTGCTCTGCTGTGTAGCCCTTTGTCTGGTAGGTTTATTTAATCAACCGAGAGGCGCAGCCTCAACTGGCATAAATAACAGTTATGAGGAAATACTAAAGGAGTTAAGTTATAAGTTAGACGGATAGGAGTTAAGTTATAGAGTTAAGTTATAGGACAGGCACTTTTCTTTCTTTTTTTAAAGTTAGAATTGAATTGTAGAAGTGTGTTTCCAAGCCTAAGGTATTTCTTATAGTAGCGTTATTAAAATCCGCCTTATGGTAGAAATAAATATAACTTAGGAATATATTCATTTTATTAAATAAGAAGAGTCTAGATTGATAAGCAAGGCTAAAACTACTTTTTACTAACCAACTCCCTTATACCAATTCACATCATTTTTAGCGGCATGTGCTCTTAATGCAGTTTGCGAACCTGCAAAGTTACCGTAATGACTTCTAAAGCTCTGTATTCTATCTAGCCAAGTCGCCTCTTCAATTTTTAGTGAAACTAGAATATTGGGCATGCTTTTTGGTATGTACCCCCTTTTTTTGGGGTGAATATACCGGCCCGTCCAGTCAACTAGTTCAAGGTAGTCAATTAATGAGAAAGGTATTGTGTTTACATGCTCCCTCGCACCAAACGGTTTTAGTAATTTAGGTTGTTTAGCTTGGCTCTTTGCTTCATTTAAATTTGATTTCTTTGCATTTTCTTTGGAGTTTTTAAAGTGCCTTATACGCTCTTGAATCGATGTGAAATCACTATCCTCTAGATTATTTGCCGTGTTGGCTCTAATTGGATTTAAGTCTACATAGGCCATACAACTGAGCAGTGCTGTTTCGTCGAGTAAGGCTTGAGACTTATATCGCCCTTCCCAGTATTTACCCGTGCAGTTATCTTCCTTGTTTGCTTCTTTTGCAATGTACTCATTAAGGTTTTTCATAAACCAACTAATGTCAAACAGCCTAGATCGCCACTTTTCAACTAACTCAGATACAAGAAGTTGGTCTGCCTCACTAAGAGCATCACCGCTTCGCTGCTTATCTATGATAGGGCTCCCCTTGTACAACTTATACCATCTAGATATTACCTCGTTATCTGACCAACTAAGTGCTTGCTGTCTATTCACTTTGACTACCAAATGATAGTGATTACTCATGATGGCATATGCTGCTATATCAATGGCAAATACACGACTTAGCAGTTTTACTCTTTCGACTAACCATGTTCGTCTATGGTCAAAGTTTTTACCTGTGTATTTATCTTCCCCGCACAAAAAAGCACGGCGTACACACCGTGCAATCAAGTGATAATAAGACGTCGACGACAAATCTATCAGTGCTTTCCGTGCTCTTGTCATTCCTATTCAACTCAAATTAAAACTGGATATTTAAACAGTAGTCAAGCAACGTAATTTATGCAAAGAATTTGTGCCTGTCCCATTTGCTTATCGTCGAGTAAGGCTTGAGACTTATATCGCCCTTCCCAGTATTTACCCGTGCAGTTATCTGCCTTGTTTGCTTCTTTTGCAATGTACTCATTAAGGTTTTTCATGAACCAACTAATGTCAAACAGTCTGGCTCGCCACTTTTCAACTAACCAACTAACTCAGATACAAGCAGTTGCTTAGCCTCACTAAGAGTATCAGCGTTTCGCTGCTTATCTACGATAGGGCTCCCCTTGTACAACTTATACCATCTAGATATTACTTCGTTATCTGACCAACTAAGTGCTTGCTGTCTATTCACTTTAACAACCAAATGATAGTGATTACTCATAATGGCATAAGCCGCTATTTCAATCGCAAACACACTGCTTAGCAGTTTTACTCTCTCTGTTAACCATGTCCGTCGATGATCAAAGTTTTTACCTGTGTATTCATCTTCTCCACACAAAAAGGCACGGCGTACACACCGTGCTATCAAGTGATAATAAGACGTCGACGACAGATCTATCAGTGCTTTCCTTGCTCTTGTCATATCTATTAAATTCAAATAAGGCTGGATATTTAGACAGTAGTCAAGTAACGCAATTTATGCAAAGAATTTGTGCCTGTCCCATTTGGTTTGAATTGGAAATATTGTGGTGAAAGCAAACCAAATAACCAAATATAAAATAGTCTGAGTAAATAGCGATAACGCACCAAAAACAATTAAGGCAAGAGAAACTATTTGCCGATAAGAGTCATTAACGCCTTTAGCATCAATAGAGTGTTTGCCGCAGTTTGAGCATGTCGCAGGGCTACCTTCAAAAGATAGAAATTTTGAAAAATGACTTACGCTTTTATGATTACAGTGTGGACAATTAAAAGCCATACTTCCCTTGCATTGCAAACGCCCTGCTAATAATTAAGCCAATAGCTGGCGGGCGACTAGCGCAGCAATTGGCATGACAGCCTTAGTGAGAAAGTTTGTGTCTGTCCTATTTGGTTCCCTATTTGGTTCTCCCGTTTAACAGCTGAATTGCTAACTCTTTATTAAAAATATCTTGCGTTGAAGCGGAACTCCACGGTTTTTCCATTACCCAATTTGGTAATTCAGTTTGAGATTTAACTGAGGCAAAAACTATATACAACAGAACCTGTGTATCTTTAGGGTCGATTTTGCTTAACTCTAGAGCATATCTTAATGCTTTCTTATAATCTTGCTGCTGAATAGCAATTACATAATCACCTTCAAGTTTCATCCAAGTTTTAGTTATATCATTAGCAAAACAAGAAGAACTAAAAAATAATGCCAGTATAAAAATTTTACGCATAATCCCTCACGGCTGCTAACGCCCGCATATGTGGAACAAAATGCTTGGCTATAATTGGCTTGGAAAGAACCAAGCCAAGCTTTTTGGTTCCGCTAATAATGCGCTTGTTAGGTGGTTTTTACATCATAGTATTTATAAAGAATTAATGCTGTGATTGTAAAGGCAACTAATTGAATTAAATAGAAAACATAGAAGTTAGGGTATGTAATAATAATTGAAATAGTTAAAATTAAAGATACAGTTAAAATAAAACCTGATTGAGCTTTATAGAACAATCCTTTACCGCCTGCGATAAACATTGAATAAGCTAAAAGCAAGAATTGAACTACTAAAATTAAGACTAATGCACCACCCATACTCGAAAAACACCTAACAATTTAATATCGACCCAACAAGCCGTTTTCTACCGAGCCTCGGATCATTGTTATCATTATACCAGTTCTATCACAAGAACTAACTTGTTGCTAAAGATATACATTTAAGCGTTGTAGAAATTATGGAAAGGACAAAAACAACCGAATGAGTCGTTTGCTTGACTATAGAAGAAACACAAACCAGCTACAAAAAAAATGGCCTCATACGAGGCCACTTGTATACTGATATGTTGAGCGTGCAATGAGCTTAATTGCTACCTAAACCGCGACGCTTTAATAGTGCATTGGTCGTCGGTGCTTGACCTCTAAATGCTTTGTAAGACTCCATTAATGGGCGTGAGTTACCCACTTCTAGAATATTTTTGCGGTAGTGGTCGCCGATTTTTCTGTTTAAGCCACCTTGTGATTGCACGTAAGCGAATGCATCTGCCGCTAGGATTTCACTCCACATATAGGCGTAGTAACCCGCTGAGTAACCGCCGCCCATTGAGTGGGAGAAATAGGCAGATTTATAGCGTGGTTGAATATGCGGTACGTATAAGCCGTGCTTTTTCAATACATTTTGCTCAAACGCTTCTAAGTCGGTTACTTTTTCTTCTGGTTTGATTGAATGCCATTCCATGTCCACTAGCGCAGCAGCAACGTATTCTAGGGTATCAAAGCCTTGGTTAAAGCTACGTGAGCGCACTAACTTATCAAGCAGTGCTGGTGGAATTGCTTCATTGGTTTTGTAGTGCTTGGCGTAATTAGCAATGACTTTTGGGTGAATGGCCCAGTCTTCTTCAAAGGTAGATGGGAATTCAACAAAGTCTCTTGAAACCGACGTGCCTGACAAAGAAGGATAGTTCACATCCGACAGCATACCGTGAATGCCATGCCCAAGTTCATGGAAGATGGTCGTGACTTCGCCATAGCTTAGCAAGGTAGGCTGTCCTTCAGGTGCTTTGGCGATATTCATCACATTTACGACCACAGGTTTTTGCTCAAGTAAGTGCGACTGATCAACAAATGAATTCATCCAAGCACCGCCACTTTTACCCTGACGGGCGAAGTAGTCTGCATAGAAAATTGCTAGGCTCTTGCCATCGTGGTCAAAGACTTCATACGCTTTAACCTCTGGGTGATAGACAGGTAAATCTGGGCGCAGTTTAAACTCGATGCCGTATAGCTCTTTCATGGTGAAGAATACACCGTCTTCCAGCACACGGTTAAACTCAAAATAAGGTCTAACACTGCTTTCATTCAGCGCAAACTTATCTTGGCGTACTTGCTCAGCATAAAATGCCCAATCCCAAGGTTGCACTTTAAAGCTTTCACCGTTTTGCGCTATTTTGTCTTGAATTGCTTGAGTCTCTTGTGCCGCGTTTTTCATTAACTGCTCAGTCATGCCAGAGAACATGTCAAATACAGTTTGTGGATTCTGCGCCATTTGATCGGACAAACCATAATCGGCCCAGCTATCAAAGCCGAGGATTTGAGCCCGTGTTGCACGAATTTGTGCAAGGCGGCTGACTATCTCAGTGTTATTGGTTTTGCCCGTTTGTGCACGGTTGGCAGAAGCAAGCCATACGCGCTCTCTTAAATCGCGGTTTGCTAGCTGTGCAAGGATTGGCTGGCGCGTGGTATTGGTAATGCTAATAAGGTATTTACCCTTGTGGCCCGCTTTTTCAGCAGCGGTTGCCATGACGTCAATTTGCGCATCTGTTAAGCCTTTAAGCTGCGTTTTGTCTTCTACAACAACAGCAATATTTTGTGTTTCTTGCAGTAGGTTTTGGCTAAATTGCGTCGTCAGTTGTGAGTGCTCTTTGTTTAGTGCTCTGATCTGCGTTTTTTGTGACTCGTTTAGCTTAGCGCCTGCTCTTACAAAGCGCTTGTAGTACACCTCAATCAGTCTTACTGACTCGGCGTCTAGGTTTAAAGTGGTGCGTTTATCATAGATCTCTTGCACACGCGAAAATAGCTTCTCGTTTAGGTAAATATTATCGAAATGCTGGGCCATGAGTGGCGAGAATTGCTGCGCTAATGCACGGCGGGTTGGGTTTGAGTCAGTGCCACTGACGTTTGAAAAGTACGCACTTGCACGACTTAGCTGTGCACCGCTTTTTTCAAGGGCAACAATGGTATTTTCAAATGTCACTGTATTTTGCGCAATGATCTCATCGACTTCTTGAAGCTGCTGTTCAAAGCCAAGCTCAAATGCTGGAGCGATGTGCTCATCTTTAATGATCGTAAAATCTGGTGCTTGATACTGCAATGTGCTTGGGCTCATCAGCGGGTTTTGTGCTGTCTTTTGCGCAGTTGCTTGTGTGTTTGTCATTGGCTGAGCTGCGTTTTGGCTATTGCATGCGCCGAGTAAGATCACTGAGCTGACGGCCAATGCGATTGTTTTCTTTATCATAGTGTACTTCCGAGATAAGTGTGTACTGAATATTTAATGCAATTGTTGAGGCTTTTTTTAAAAAAACATTCATGCAAAAAGTTGGTTGGGAGTCGCTTTAAGCATGATGTTATGTGCGCTCTTTGCGCAATGTACCTGAACTATTGAATTGCATGATATGTTATATTGTAACAAAATAAATGCAATTATATTTCTCTCAATTATTGCAACAAATTATTAAGATTATGATTTTATTGATTTATATCGGTTATGGCTGTGCAAGTACGCGTTATTGCTATGGGTAAAATGAATATGAATCTTCGATGATGTCTACAAAAAACAGGATAAAAAAACTTGCAAATCACCAAGTTGTGCGATGTTATATTATAACAATTATTAAGATGAGATGATTATGTTTAAACTTTCACCACTGATGCTTGGCTTAATCGCGCCGTTATCAGTCCACGCTTATGCGCAAAACATCCAAGGTCAGGTTCAAGACCAAGACGGTAATGCAGTTGCCAATGCGACCGTATCCGTCATGGGTTCACAGCGAACAGCCCAGTCAGACAGTAACGGTAAGTTTGTTTTGCAGACAAACTCAAGTGGTGATGTTGAACTACATATCACGGCATCAGGTTTTGCTCATCAAAATAAAGTAGTCGTGGCATCAAGCACAGGCACAAGTAATGTGTTAGTGACTTTAAATGCGTCAGCGATTGAAGTGCTCGATGTCAAAGCGTCTCCATTTCATGCGTCGATGATGGAGTCTTCTATGCCAGTGAGTGTGTTGTCTGGCGACAAGCTTCGTGAGCAACAAGCTGCAACACTTGGTGACACGCTTTCAAAGCAAGTAGGCGTGCACACCAGCTTTCATGCCAAGGTGGCCAGTACTCCGGTTATTCGAGGCTTAAGTGGCCCACGTGTATTAATCACGCAAAACAGCCTCGATGTGAGCGATGCCTCGCGTGTTGGCCCTGATCACTCTGTTGCATCAGAAACCTCAACAGCCCAGCAAGTCGAAGTTCTTCGCGGACCAGCAACGCTATTTTATGGCAGTGGTGCAATTGGTGGTGTGGTCAATGTGGTAGATGAGCGCGTACCCACACGCAGTGACACATTTGGTGAAGTATTAGTTGAGCATGCCACGGGCGACGAGCAAAAACTAGCAAGCTTTAACTTAAACACGGGTGTTGAGCAGTTCGCGTTTCATGTGGATGGCTATGTGAGAGACTCAGAGGACTATGAGATCCCAGTGCCTGCTGAAGTCGGCTCAGAAAAAAATCAATCTGGTGATTATACCGTTGAGAACAGTGCTGAGGAGTCATCAGGCGGCACTGTAGGTACTTCCTATTTATTTGATCAAGGTTATGTGGGGGTCTCATACGGTAAAATGACCCGTGAATATGGCATTCCGGGGCACAGTCATGGCGATGAAGCGCCAACAGTTTATGCAGATTTAGATCAAGACAGATGGCAGCTTATCGGTAAATATAGCTTTGATCATGCATGGCTAAACGAAGCAAACTTTAGAGCAGCTTACACAGATTATGAGCACGCAGAAATAGAGCACGGAGAAGTGGGTACTATTTTTGCTAATGAGAGCCATGAAGCGCGATTAGATGTGATGCATCAACCCATCTCTGGTTGGCGCGGTGGCGTTAGTGTGCATTACAAGCGCAGTGATTTTTCAGCGCAAGGTGCAGAGGCATTTACACCGCCGTCGGTAAGTGAAACCTTTGCCATAGCCTTGATGGAAGAGCGCCATTTTTCTGATGTATTAGTACAGTTGGGCGCACGTATTGAACGCGTCACCATTGATGCGCCAAATGTTGTGTTATCAAGCGGTGACTTGCAGGGTGATGATGACCATGACCACGACCACGACCACGACCACGACCACGACCATGACCATGACCATGAAAATGACCATGGTAATTTAGTCGCCGATCGTGTCTTTGCGGTCGATCATGAATTTACCCCTGTGAGCCTATCAGCAGGTGCGGTGTGGGATTACCAACCGGGCTATAACGTCGGCATTTCAGTATCGCGATCAGAGCGAGCACCTGCTGCATCAGAGTTATTTTCGTTTGGTCCACACATCGGCACTGGTACTTATGAAGTGGGTGCTTTGTTTAGACAAAAAGCAGATAGCTTGTCATTTGAATTAAACCCAGAGGATATTGATTTAGAGCGCGCGCACAATATCGACTTAACTTGGCGAAAGCTGGAAGGGGATTTCGGTTTTGTACTGAACGCGTTCTACAACCAAATCGATAATTACTATTATCAAGTCAACACAGGCTTGATGGCCGATGATGGCCATGATCACCACCATGATCATGGAGCACATGGTGATGAGCACGACCATGGTGAACATGAGGAGCATGGCGAACATGAAGATCATGGTTTACCTGTCTATGTCTTCAAAACAGATGATGTGATCACACACGGTTTTGAGGCTGAGTTTGCATGGCAAGCAACAGATGCATTGCACGCAACTTTATTTGCAGATTTAGTCCGAGCACGCTTAGATCAAGGCGGTAATTTGCCAATGGTGTCACCTGTGCGCTTTGGTACTAAACTGACCTACAACCTCGATGAATTCACCGTAAACCTTGATGTTGTGCGCTATCAGAAGCAGTCTCACATCGCAGCCCATGAAACGGTAACACCGGGTTATACCCTAGTTGATGCCAGCATTAATTATGATTTTGCTGCACTAGGTCAAGACTGGGTAATGTATCTAAAAGGACACAACCTAACGGATACAGAAGCACGCGTGCACACCTCTTTCTTAAAGGATAAAGCACCTATGCCAGGCAGAAGTTTTGCCTTTGGTTTTAGAGGCTATTTCTAATTTTTTTGTCACTGTAGTCAAAGGGGCTTAGGCCCCTTTTTTCATTGTTTAAATAATGAGTACGTTTTAATGAGTGTGTCTGACTGAGGACATTAACCTATAGCATCTTGCGCTTGCGCCCAAAGCTGACAGTGGGTTTATTCTTCACCGCTTTTTAAAAACTGAATCTCAGGACTTTCAAGCGAAAATACTCGGCCATCGTCGAGTGCCATTTCAATGTAAAAACTCATCGGATAGTCTGCATCTGGCGCCGTGTTTAAAATTAAATCTGTACTAAAGCCAAGTGATTTTAAAGGCTCGGCATCGGCTGTTTCAATGTACTCATTTAATGCTGTGTAGATGCGTTTATCGTTTTTATAGACATAGTATTGATTTGGGAAGCTGGCAAAAGATACGGAAAAGAATTGGTTTAAGTTGCTGCCAGCAGGGGCGGATTCATTAAAATCATAAGGTGAAGTGATCACGATGGACTGGATGTTTTCTTTGGTTGTCTCAGGTACTGGTGACAGCGCATAGGCCTTACTGATCAGTGAGGGCGGCATTAAATTAAATAAAGATGCCTTGAGAGTCACTATTTCTGTGACTGTGTCTAATCCAAAAATTAAATGATTGTATTGAATCGGTGTATTTTCTTGATAAGACTCGTCGCGTTTAATGTCTTCTTGTGAAAGTGTGGAGTTTAGTTCGCGATTAAATAAATGCAGTTCTACACCTGTAACGATTTTTTCGGTTTGGGACTCGCTTGGTGGTTGAGGAATTGTCGGCCCACTTGAGTCTGAGCCGCAGCCAAATAAGGTTGTCACTAAAACAAATAATCCGGCTAAGCGTAAATAGCGCATAGTAAATCCTTTAATATCAATTTTACGCTATAAAGTATGAACTAAAATAGGAACGATAGTTGTTATTTATTGTTACCGAGGAAGTTTGGGAGAGCAGCTAAGCAGAGTGGATAGGCTTAGCTGCTCAGTGATGGACTGAGCACCTGTTTGCTTTAAATTTCAGTGGCAAACTGTGTTTCGTTTAGCGCTTTTTCAGACTCAACTTCTCCTCGGTGGTCGGTAGCCAGCTTTTCATAAAGCAGTGGCAATACAATCAGCGTGAAGAACGTCCCGATCAGCATACCTGCAACCAGAATAATACCAATGCTGTTTCTTGCTTCTGCACCAGCACCTGTAACAAGGACTAGCGGGAAGTGGCCAAGTACGGTTGCGCCCGTTGTCATTAAGATAGGACGAAGGCGGGTTGCCGCAGCGCCTTTGACAGCCTCAAATTTATTTTTACCTTCAAGCTGTAAATGGTTGGCAAATTCCACAATTAAAATCCCATTTTTAGCGATAAGGCCAATTAAGGTAATCAGGCCGATTTGGCTGTAAATATTCACCGTGGTAAGCGATAAAAACGGCAACATCAGTGCGCCAGATAAGGCCAAAGGTGCGCACCCAAGTAGCACCACAAGGGGATCTCTAAAGCTATTAAATTGAATCGCTAATAAGAAATACACCACAATCATAGCGACCAAGAGTACGCCAACCATGGTATTACCCTCTTTACGAAGCTGCCTTGATTCGCCCGCATAATCAATTGAGTAATGTGCAGGCAAGATTTCTTTGGCAATGTCTTCAATACTGCTTAGGCCCTGCTCTTTGGTGATGTGTGGCAGCACGCCCGCTAAGATCCTGAACGAGTCTTGTTGGTTAAATGAACCCAAAACACGAGGACTGGTGAAGGTGCGCAATGTGGCAAACGCAGAGACTGGAATGAGCGTGCCTTGATCATTTCTAACTTGCATATCCAGAATATTTTCAGGATTGTAACGCTCATCATCACCCACAATTGGGATCACGCGGTAAGCTTTCCCATCTTTGTTGAAGTAGTTCACAAAGTTGTTGGACATCAACACACTCAGCTGGTTATTTACATCCGCGAGATCCAGACCCAGATCAGCGACCAGTAAGCGGTCTATTTCTAGTTCCGCCTGTGGTAAGTCAATTTTAAGGTCGGTATTCACAAACATAAATTGGCCGCTGGCGTTGGCCTTAGCAATGATTTGGTCTGCGTATTGCTTCATTGTTTGCGCATCATCACTGGATCTCAGCACCACTTCGACATCAAACTGGCCTGCGGTTGGTAAAGAGGCCGGTAGGATAGGGAATAAGCTTAAACCTGTGACGCTACCGAGACGACCGTATAAATCAAACAATAAGTCATGCACTGAGTTTTCGCGCTCTTCATATGGGGCAAGTTCTACGCCACCAAAACCCGCAGCTGCTGTGACAATTTGCCAAGTAAATTGACCGCCTTCGGTCGCGTTCATCACACGTGCTGTCTCATTCATTTTCTCAGCGGTGTAGACTTGTGAAGACTCAGGTGGCGCTTCTATCACTACTTGGACACTGCTCTGATCTTCAATTGGCGCCAGTTCTTTTTGCGATAACAAATAAAACGGCACTGACAGGAGTGAGAACACAATAGCGACAAAAAATATTTGTGTACGCCACTGGAACAAGGTGTCTAAGCTCTTGAAATAGAATGCTTGCAGTCTATCAAAGTAGCCATTCACTGCTTGAGTCAACTTGCCTTCTTTGCCGCCTTCTGGGCTAACATAGGCACTCATGATGGGCGAGAGGGTTACGGCGACCAACCCTGAAATTAAGACTGCAATGGCCAAAGTAAAGGCAAATTCGCGGAACAAGAAGCCCGTTAAGCCCGTTAAAAAGCCAATCGGCGCATAAACGGCTGCAAGGGTTAAGGTCATCGCAATGACGGGCACAAGTAGTTGTCTTGAGCTGATCAGTGCCGCTTGCAATCTGGGCTTGCCTTCTCGCATATGGCGGGCAACATTTTCAACGACCACAATGGCGTCATCGACGACCAAGCCAACCGATAGCACGATGGCCAAAATGGTGAGTAGATTTAACGAGAACCCCATGACTGAGATCACTGCAATGGCACCCAAAATAGAGATTGGAATGGTGATAAGCGGCACCATGGCGGTTCTGAATGAGCCCATCATGGCAACGACAACGATACCGACCAGAAGTACAGTCTCAGCAAGGGTGGTAAAGATCTCCTTGATTGAATCACGCATGTAGAGTGTGCCGTCGTAGCCAATCGAGATTTTCATGCCATCAGGTAAAATCTGGTTTATTTCGGCCAGCTTTGCATAGAGCGCATCACCGATATTTATCTCATTGGCACCAGGTAGCGCCCAAACCGCTAAGAATACCGTATCGTGATAATCTAAACGTGCCGTCACCATACCGGGGGCTTCGCCAATTTCTATATCGGCAATATCGCCCAGTTTTAACTGTGCAGTGTCTGTTTCTTTTACAACCAGCTGCTCAAAATCAGCAACGTTTTTTAAACTTGTGTTGGCCATTAAGTCGATGCGTTGACGGTTGTTTTCGGTGTAACCAATAGTCGCAATGGTATTGTTGGCTTGCAGTGCTGCAAATACATCACTGGCGCTGAGGTTATAAATGGCCAGTTTATCTGTGTCTAACCAAACGCGCATCGCTGGGTTTCTACCGCCCTCGAGGGTGACTTTTTGTACCCCTGGAATATCAGACATAGACGGCACGACATTTCTGACCAGGTAATCACTGACTTCATTTCTCGGCAAGCCTTGCGATTCTACATCTAAATAAAATACCGCGTAGGGGCTATCCGCTCGCACAATTTGAATGGCTGGGTCTTCCGCGCCAGTTGGTAGCTCAAACTTAATTTGGTTAAGGCGTGTTGTTAGCTCTGCAAGGGCATCGGTTGTGCTGTGATTCAAATCAAGCCAAGCAGTTACTTTGCTGAGCCCTGATGTGGTGACAGAGTCAACGTAGTCTACGCCGGGCACAGTCGAAGCCACACGCTCTATGGGCTCGGTGACATAGCCTTTAACAACATCTGCTGCTGCACCTGTGTAAACGGTATTGATGACGAGCGAGGCACTTTCAATTTTTGGATATTGCTGAACGGAGATCTGCCGCGCGGCATTAACGCCCGCTAAAATAATCAATAAGGACAATACAATTGCCAACACCGGACGGTTGACAAAAATATCCATTATTGACGGTTTGTTTTCGTGTAATGAGCTCATTACTGCACTCCGTTTTCACTTTGCGTTGACGCCGTTTGCTCAGTAAAAACCAACAAGTTTTCTCTGAGTTTAAATGCCCCTTCACTGGCAATAAATTCACCGCCAGTGAGCCCTGACAATACAATTTGATTGTCTTGAACTTTGTCACCTAACGTTACTTTAATGGGGGTTGCACGCCAGTTTTGCTCATCGTCTTTTTCTAACTTATATACAAATTCACCAAAGTGGCTACGTGTAATAGCATTGGTGGGGACCATCACCGCGTTCACGGTTGTTGAGGGGATTTTCACCATGGCCATTTGATTGTGATTAAACAACTTGTCTGCATTGGAGAGTAAAGCACGATAGCTTTGCTGACGTGAGTTTAAATCGATACTTGGTTTCTTTGCGATGATCTGTGCTTGATAGTCGCTTTGAACATTTTGGTTGTTATTTGAAAATGAGATGCTGACTTCACTGCCAATGCTTGGCTGAGACAAGGTTTGTGGCACATGGAAATCGACCCAAATAGCGTCATCTTTACCTACCATAGTGGTAATTTGACTATTTACGTCGAGAAACTGGCCCACTTGGTATTGATCAAACCCAGTGTGACCTGCAAAAGGTGCAGTGATGGTTTTTTTAGCGATTAAAGCTTCTAGGTTTTGTACTTCGGCTTCGCCAATGCTGACATTCGCTTCTGCTTGATCAACCTCATCAGGGCTAATTCGTTTTTGCTCAAGTAATTTGACCACACGAGCATAGGTTGATTTAGCCAGTTTAACGCGTGCTTTTGCCGCTTTTAGATTGGCTTCATCGATGCTGGTGTCAAGTTTGATTAAGACATCCCCTGCATTAACAGTGTCACCAGGGTTAAATCCAACAAAGGTGATCTGTCCTGGGTACTCATTGCTGATGGTCATGTTTTGACGCGCTTGAAGTTGACCAACGACTTTAATATGAGTGGTATGCTCAACCGCTTGCGCATAGGTGCTTTTCACAGAGGCCGACGGTTCAGGGAAGGACTCACCGAACGCAATCATCGCTTGTATTTGGCTAAATTTAATGAAGCCAAGACTGGCAATCACAACAAGGACAATAAAAATAGCGGTGAGCCAACGTTTAATGTTCATAATTACTCCTATTTGTGATTAACGCAGATTAAGCGTTATCAACTGTTGTTCAATGTGATTAAGCGAAGCGTCAGTAAGTGGCTGCTTCCACGGGTAGCTATTAAGTAGACGCACAGAGCTTCTGATTATTGGGTGATTAAGTGGTAATGAGGCAAGCAAAGAATCAGTTCCTTCTATAATTTGTTTTGTTTGTTGTACACGCTGTACTTGCTCGTAGCCGACGGTCAGCGCCCAGCCACTGATGATGATTTCTTCTATGACTTCAGACAAGTTTGGCACAGCTTCAAGCTCTCCTGCATTAATACCTTCGGCGAGTGCCACTTTAAAAGAAGACTCACAGCGAGACTGGGCTTCAATAATTTTACCGGTCCAGTAATTAGAACCTTTTTTGATGACAGCTTCATTGGTGGCGTACGTTTGAAGTGCGTAATCAAACTCGAATAACTGAAGCTTTTGAGGTGATATTAAGCTAATGGCGATGATTTTTTCAGGGGCAGTGAGTTTGAGTGCCAGTACTTGGTTAAATATATTTGAGAGGTGAATAAAAGACTCATTGGCAAGGGCCAATACGATGTCTTCTTTACTTTGTACGAATTTATAGACAGACCCCATAGAAAGTCCGGCAATACGCGCGATTTTTGCCATGGTGAAGTCAGTAATTGATGATTCATTGATACATTGCTCGGCGGCGGACAAGATCATCTTTTGCTGAGTTTGTTGGTCATATTTTGGCGCAGGAGCCATACAAATACCTCTAAATTAGCAGTTTTGATTTTTATTCGAATGACGTTCGAATGTGGTTATTCTATGCTTGTAATCTTCTTTGTCAATCTAGGTTTTTATAAAGATTTTTATCTAACTGTTTTACTGAGAATAAAAAATCATAATTTTAAGCTGCGCACTTGATGATCTTTTCGAGAACGTTTAGTTTGAGGGTGGTTTTTATGAAATAAAGGAGATATGCAAAATGAACTTGAAGAAAAAAAACCTTAAACAGCTAAGTGAAGATCTTCACTTAAACCCTAAGCAAGCCGATATGGTTGCTGGTGGTGCTAAGCCGCCAATGCGACTGATGTGTACTACGACAATTGATACAGAAATAAAGCGTTAATTGATGCTTTAAGCGCTGTGTAAAATCGCTTTTCTCAGCGATTATTAAATAGCCTAGTCAAATAAGGCTTTTACAAAGCATACTTTTGAGCTAGTAACTTGGTTAAGTATGCTTTTTAGTCTCAACGGTTTTTTATCCTCCTTTTCTCTTTACAATATAATCCCAAGGTTATTGCCGGTGATGTCTGTTGCTTTGGGTGACTTTATGCGTGCTTTAATTAAATATTTCAAACCGCCAATCGTATTAATAACAAAGAATAAAAGAGTTTAGTTATGGCTGTAGGTAATTATCGAAAAGCACAGGTATTAAAAAGCGAATTTTTAACACCAAATATGAAACGTATTGTTTTAACTGGTAAGGATTTAGCCAGTTTTCCAGAAGGGTTTGAAGCTGGATATGTGAAATTACTTTTTACTAAACAAGGCAGAGTATTACGCGAAGATGACGCTTTCGCGCAGTTGGCAAACAACAATATTATGATGCGAACCTATACAGTACGCGCATTTGATAAGCAGGCTCAGCAATTGACGATTGACTTTGCACTGCATGAAAAAGAAGGCGCAATGGCCCCCGCTTCTGACTGGGCTAAAACTGCTCAGCTTGGTGATGAAATCATTGTAGGCGGGCCGGGTAAAACAATTGGTGTTGATCACCGTGCTGATTGGTTTTTATTAGTAGGAGATATGACTGCGCTGCCAGCCATCAGTTGTTATTTAGAAAGCTTGCCTACGTGTGCTCATGGGCGTGCAGTAATTGAAGTGACCAGCCCAGAAGACATTCAAGATTTAAATAAGCCCAGCGGTATTGAGGTTATCTGGCGAGTGAATTCCACACCGGGTAAAAATAGCCCTTTACTCGACGCTGTTAAAGAGATTGACTGGCAGCAAGGTGATGTATTTGTATGGTGTGCATGTGAGTTTGACACCATGAAGGTGCTTCGCCGTTGGTTTAAAAAGGAAAAAGGGCTCGAAAAGGAGCGGATGTATGTCAGTAGCTACTGGAAATTAGATTGCACTGAAGAAGAACATAAAGCCGAAAAGCTAGCTGATTCAAACTTACCAAATTGATCCCAATACGTTTGATTTCTGAGGGGCCATCTTTGTCATTGCTGATTTTGTTATGGGCAATGGTAGCTACGGGCCCTAAAGTAGATAAATAAGCAGGTCCTATCAGCATCGTTTGTAAATTCACTACCACTATAATATCTGAATTTGGTACTAGGAATATGGACGAGTATTTATCTATTGCTAGAAACGTTATGCAAGATGGAGCTAAAGTGCAGTACGCCTATAAAAGGCGAAACTAGCACGAGGTTTGTTTAATTAATGGTTACCAATAGAAAAGATCGGGCTAAAATTGCTTTCGTAGGTAAGAATGGACAAGGAAAAATAACAATACTACATACTAAAAGAGGTAAAGACTTCTGGAAAACTCAAAATTGTAATGTGAAAGACAAAGTTACAATACCCGTTGAATAATGATCACATATAACGCAAAAGATCTTGGATTAAATCCAGATATTGAAGAAGAAATAACGCTTGAAGTTAATGGCTTCGAGCTAACCTGTTTTGCAGGAGTTTGCCCCTATGAATTAACTATTGGGCACGTAACATTTGAAGTGCTAGATTTTGAATTGTCAGAACAAAGAGGCTTAGAAAAAACCAGCCTGAAAAGAGTTGGAAATACCTATGCTTATGAGTTAAAAGACAGGTCAAACGGTGATTTGATAGAAGCAGGTATTAAGCTTAGTGATGAGGTTTTAGAAAAGCTATGATTGATGTTTCAAATGTAATTTTAAATTTTCAAAAACTTTTAATCTCTATATCCAATAGTTTATTTGATATTGGTTTGTATAAAGATAGTGATGAATGGGAAGAACTAACTGAGCGCGCCTTTAACACACTTGTTGTTGGTCACTTGAAAGATAAGTTTGGCCATTCTCTCTCTGTCCAGTATGAAGTATGGAATAGGTGTAATATAGGGCTTATCGTGCGTGTAAATGCAGGTGGACCTTTATTAATTGGGGAAAGGGACTTATTTTCAGAAAATACATATAGCTATAAAGAGATACCTAAGTGTGAAAGTGGTATTGAGTTTTCATTTGTAGAGTTTGGAAACCCTCTTTTTAATGCGGATGATATTGTAGCTTTGGAATATGCCTTTGGGTTTGATAGTCAAGGCCGTTTGGTTTGCGCGAGAAAAGACATTTGCGGATTTTTAATAAAAGTATAAGAAGCATTTGATACTCACCTAGACTATTGAAGGTTGGAAAAGCTGGAATATCATAAGATGCATTGATACGTTACGTGATGCTGAAATATAACCTGTTTTTTTAAAGGTGAAAACAAGCCCCCGATGCTTTTCCTTTGACCATAAACCATTAATATAAAAGGTATATGAGATCACCTTTAACAACGAATCCCATAGGTTGTTGAGTCTGGCTTCGAGCCACAAAACCCAATATCGGACTCTAAGTTGGTACCTGTTCAAGTCAACTCAAGAATCTGTACGGTTCAGCAAGGCGGTAAAATAAACCAAAATAGCATTCAGGAATCATAAATAAGGTACGGCAAAACATCACAGAAGACACCAAATTCACTCATTAAGAATGAGCTGTAAATGTGAAAACTTGAACGCAACCACTTTACTTTTTGCAACTTAATGACACAAGTTGACAACATGGTTTACTTGCTGTAGGTTAATATTTCCCAGTTAGGGGAACTTGGTATCAATTATTTATAAAAAACAAAGGACTAACCATGAAATTACAGATACAAAAAAATAAACTAAAAAATCTATCTAAAGACAATAAAGCACTTGATGCAAAACGCACTGCCCAAGTTGTAGGTGGTTGGATGGAACCTGATACAGACAACTGTCAAAGCCATCCTTATTTTTGTAAATGGCGATAAAATGCAAGACGCATAATTGTTCCACCGGACGACGTGGCCTTTTATGCTAAATGTGAGAGTTAATATCACATTAATGTCTAGCACTAGTGGGGCCCTTGGCAAATAGCGGGGCCTCTTTTGTTTTTTTCAAGCGTTTCAAGTACATATTCCGTGTATGTTTTTTTGATGTTGATAAGACACTAAAAAATACCTTGAGGCGTTGTATCGTGATGAAATTTTTATCCCTATATGAAGTGTGCTATGTCCCGTAGCCCTAATTTGACCCCGCTTTTTTAATATTTAGCTATCAGTTTTCTCTAGAATATCATTTCTCTTGGCTGTCATATTATGATTTGCACCCCTAGATACAGGCACTGACCGGTAAAGACGTTAACGGTAAAGGTAAATTGGTGCATGGAATTCATAGTATTAACGCACCGGATGAAGCCATCATGCAGCATAAGCAAAGTACCATAGAAATGCATGTTTATGAGGGACTGGAGTGCAAAGCGTGATGCTACGTTGCTTAAATTATAATGAGAGTTTCAACTCAACGCTGTGGCGAAGTAGAAATATGCTCGTCAGGCAGTCAACATGATCAAGAGTATGCAAGCTACACCGCGTAAAGTCAGATTTAGAAACAAAAAAGCAAGATAAAATGAGTAAACATCAAAGAGTGACAATTACTTCTAAAGAATATACTGAAACTCAATTAAATTTGGCAAAAGGAGAAGAGCTATGTCTTTTACTTCTTGGTTTATGTGAGCTAGAAGATTGGAAATGGGTTCAAAACATCTATTTGAAGTATATATATGATGATGACCACTGGGTTGCAACTGCCGCAATAACAGGGTTAGGTCACCTTGCTCGTATTTCAGGGCAGCTAGACAAAAAAACCGTAGTTCAAAGCCTTACTGCTTTGATCGAAATAAAGCCAGCTTTAGAGGGTAAGGTACGCAACACCATCAGTGACATTGAAATGTTCCTTTAAGTGCCTTTTGAGAGGTGGCCCGAATTTGAGCTTACGTCTATTTAACGTTGTAAAGTCAGCCACAAGGTATTGAATTAAAAGACTCAGAGAGTTTGATTCAAGAGTCTTGATATCACTAGAAGTGGCACAGCTTGTTTATTTGGCTTATCTCCTATTATCTGAAGTCAGGTATAAGTAACTGTCTATAGTAAATCAGATGACACAGAAGATGAGCAGAAAAAATGAAAAAATCTGGATAAAAATTAATTGATTATCTAATTTTTTAAATAGGTATTGTGATACTGATTGTGAATAACTCTCAATCTATTTTTTAGTTGTTAACCTTGGTTTATTTGGCGATGTATTGTTTGATATATAAATTATATTATATTATATTATTTTCTTTTTTTGTTGTTGTTTTTTAAATTAAATTATTAATATTCACACTTTGTTTTTTTTGTTTTCTTTTATATCTTTATTTTTTGTGTTATTCCATATAGTGGGTTTAATTATAAAAATAAAGAGGTAAGGATGCGATTCACTATATTATTTTTTTTACTGACAATTAGTTGTACTTCCAATGCCAATCAAGTGTACTTTCGAGGCAGTGAATGTATAAAAGATCCTGGAATTAGAGACGTTCACTTTAGAGAGAGTGCTCATTTTGATAAAAAGTACTCAAAAGAAGAAGCTGTTGCTGAAATAAAAAAAGTTTTGCTGGATAAGGCATATAGAAAAGCTTCAGAAGGAAGCAGCTATATTGTTGAATCAGTTATATTTAAACAAGATGAAGAAAAAATAAATGCAGGCAAGGTAACTCGCAGTGCTGAAATTACGGGTTTCCTTCATTTATCTGCTGTAACTGGTTGTGAGGAAGGGCAGGCAATTGCAAAAAATGAAAGTAATAAGCTTAGCTTCTACTTTAACTATTCAAAAATAAAAGTAGAAGAAGTTCAGTTAGATACTTCGATACAAGTGCAAAAAATACCATCTTTAAAAATAAGCGGCAATAGTATTTATGGCCTTAAATTGGGAGTCTCTTATCAAGATGCGTTAAAACAGGTGGGCAGATTTAGCTTCGATTGGCGAGTTAACGATAAATGGCGATTAGTTACAGTAGGCCGGAATACCGCTTTATTTTTTGAACAAGATAGATTGGTGGGAGGCCAATATCATAGGCAATTACTACCGACTGTATGGAGCAACCTTATAGAATTAGCTGCAACTAAACCTATGTTAGAAGTAAATGGTAATGAAATAAACATGAAAAATCATGCTATGTCTGGCTCATATCTCACCTCTTTGGAACAAAAGTATAGCTTACTTGACTATGACACATTCCGTATATCAGAAGACGAAGTGGAATTAAGGTTATCTGGGTTAGCGTTAGGTAGGGTGCCTAATAAACAGGAATTTGCGTTTTCTCTAGCGTGTTACGATGAACAAAGTGCGGCACAAGATTTTGTGGATAAATACCGAAATTCGTTACCTAGATTTTACAACCAGGCGGGGGAGATTGCGTTATTAACTGGGTGTAGTCAAGTTTTATATTTATGGAATGATGAAGGTTTTAAATCTTTATTATTATCGGAACGTGCAAACTTTAGTAGTACTAAGTTTATTCATTCAAAATTATTGAGTAAAGGATTTTCTGATTGGTCTTTTTATGGTGTTAAATATTTAAGTGGAGTCCACTCTAATGATGTATTGTCCATAAAGAGCGCTGAAGATGATGTATACGAAATAAAGGCTGCCGATTGGCAAGGTTATTTTGTAACGGATCAAGAACAGGCTTTTCAAGGGCAGTTTTATTTACAGTAAGTAATTGATTGTTTAAGTTATTTTATTATAAGCTGCTCTTTTTTAGGAACAGCTTATTGTGAAAGTTAAATTTATAAACCTTTAGTTTTTTTCTGAGTTATTATGTTTTATTCGGATTGCTTTTGAGCTATTTATTCTTGGGGGCTTTCTGATTTTTCGCTAATCTTTAATTAATATGTCTGATGAGGATGATTGTGAAGTATATATTTTTGTTATTATCTTTTGTTAGTTATAATGCAAGCGCTATTCTTATTCGTCATGATATCGAAGACAAGGAATATTTAGCTAAACCATCTGATTTCCCTGCACTTATAACTTTTTATATTGACGGTGCACATGGCTCTCTAATTAAACCAAATTGGGTTGTTACCGCAGCGCATACGACATTTTGTTTGGAACCTGGTACCAAGATAAAAACGACAAACGGCAGCGCGATAGTTAAACGTCTACATGTACACCCTAAACACACTCCAGGTGTGAGTCATGATATTGCCTTAGTTGAGCTTTCTGAGTCAATTAATGAGGTGAGGCCAGCGAAGTTATACCAAGAAACAAATGAGGCTGGGCGAGATATTTGGTTTATTGGGATCGGTGGAACAGGTAATGGAATAGCAGGGATAACGGTAGATAATTATGACAATAAAGGTGTGCTTAGAAAAGCACAAAACCGAGTGGAGCAAGCAAAGGGGCCAATCTTAACATTTAAATTTGATAACGGAGAAACAGCATTGCCTTTTGAGGGGATCTCTGGCGGTGGTGACAGTGGTGGGCCTGCATATTTCAGGCAGGGAAATGATTATTACGTTATGGGCTTAAGCTCGCGCTATGGCGGTGGGCCTTCAGAAAAGTATAACAGTTTGGAGGTCTATTCTCGTGTTTCTTATTTTATGCCATGGATAAATGGAGTAATGACCGATCCTGAGAACTCAATTAAATTGGGTAAAAGCCTTGATAAGTTAAAACACCTTCCAGGTGGGTTAAGACCATCCGATTTACCAAGCCTATGCAAAGATATACTTTTTAGTGAAAAAGAGTTACGAGCGATTTAGCAAGCGGCACATGTTGGCCTGCCTTTGCAGGCCAACATAATTAAATAAGTATAGTTACAGAAGTTTTTGTAGGTTCATTTGCGGGTGATTTTGCATGACTTTGTTTAACGCTTCTTGTTGACTATCATCAATTTCAACATGCAATACTAATGGGTGGTGTTCGCCTCGTGTTAGGTCCTTACACATCATGTAATATCTGATTAAATCTGTTCCAATCATACCGCTCACCCAAAGACTAAACATCCCAAGGATCACCGTTCCAATTATTGCGGCTGTCGTTGGTACCAGCACCCATGCGACAGCACAATATGCTGCGGTGATGATAGTGAGCAGAACCATCAGCTCTGACTTCATAAGGTGAACTACGTGATTCGTTAAACAATCATGTAAAGGGTGGGGTTTATCGTCGCAAATTGCACTGACATCTTCGTTATCAACATGTAGTGATTCTAGTTCGTCTTGGGTATCACGAAAGGCTTCATAGTCATGACCTTTAATAACATAGTGGCTCATACAACCTCCTATCTAGATTTCTTGATAATACGTATGTACCACTAGATAGGTTTACTTTTGTTCAAAAAGTCACCTTCGATGCACAGTAAAGGGTTTGGTTTTGAGCAGCTAGTTGGAATGTTTGTAGAATTTTAATAAAGCGTTTCTTACATTGCACTTAGATGTTTAGCATGGTTAGTAACATCAAAATTTACACTCAGATAGGAGAGCGTGGGCACACGCTCAATTCATTGTGGATCACGCAGATAAGCTAACGAGTTTAGCAATCTCATCGAGGTGTGTGATCAGTGTATCTTTATTCAACTGTGCAAAGTCACGATCTAGTCTGATTAAATCTCCAACCACATATGCTTTTTTGGCTGCCTCTAACATGGCAATGTCATTTTGGTCATTACCCATGCAAATCGTGTGATTCATATCTAGGCCAATTCGTAAAAGCGCATTAAGCTTGTTACTGTTTTTAGGTACCACATCAAAGCTATGGTAGCCATTGTGGTGATATACGTCATAATCACTCAAAACGGTCCTGAGAAACGCTTTGACTTCTTCATGTCGGTGTTCTTCAAGCACTAAAAGTTTCACAATTGGCTGCTGTCTAGCAGATTGATTACACACAGGATCTCTACCTAGTTTTTTAACGTCCTGATGAAAGTGATGTGGCGTGGTGGAAATCGCATACTCTTCAAGGCCATCGTAAAGGTATGCAATGTTTTCTCTATCTAACCAGTCCAAGACCTCAACAATTTCATCTTTATCAAAGTGTAAAGCATCTACGACCTGTCTATTTTTGCTTATCATGGCGCCATTACAGCCTATTATCTGATGATCCCAAAATGGCTTTGCAATGACTGGCAGCGTATCCCTCAAGGGACGTGCAGTTGCGAAAAATATAGTCGCGCCTTGCTGTTCAATTTTTTGCAGTGCGTCAGATACTGCACTTTGCATTGGTTGACCATGAAAAATTAACGTACCATCCAGGTCGAATACGACATTCATTACTTTACATCCTATTATTTAAGTTGCGTTTACTTTGCCAAAAACGCACACTACTAATTTAGTTATTAGCTCATTTATTTAAGGTTTTAGCTTATTAATCAAATTAAACCAGCACCTGTTCGTTTTGCCGTCAACGAGTCTGTGAGTGTTAAGCATATTCAGAATACCCCGTTGTTGTTTGAATGGCATCAACATGATTGCTATGAGCTAATTTTAACTTTAGGGGCAAATGGAAAGCGATTTTTAGCGGATGATGTGCATGCATTTGAGTCTATTGACTTGGCATTAATTTTACCAACAGAGCCGCATACTTGGGATAACGCAGAGCAGCAAGCACCCGTTGGTGATGTGGTGGTTGTATTGTGGCCAAAGTCATTATTTTCGGTTGATATCAGCGAATTTGAAGCCATACAAGCTTGGCTTAGCGGACTAGATCAAGGTTGTGTGTTCTCAAAGGACACCGCGCTCAAAGTCAAAGAGTACATGCTTGATATGAACACGGCGAATGCGCTTAAGAGACTGACATTACTAAGCGAAGTGTTGTTCATATTGATGCAGGCAAACGTAATGAAGAGCGCAGCTGTAAATGCATCTGCTAGAAATGTCGCCAGAATGACACCGATACTCGATTTGTTGAAGAGCCGTATTGCGTGTTTACCTAGCCTACCTGAGTTAGCTGGGGAGGTTAACTTGAGTGTTGCTACGCTCAAGAGACTGTTTAAAAGCAGTTTGGGCACTAGTTACTCACAGTATTGTCTGACACTTAAGTTGAAACGCGCAAAGCATTTACTAGCGACAACCGCTTTACCTATCGGTGTGATTGCGTATCGATGTGGATTTAACAGTAGTGCTTACTTTAACCAGTGTTACAAAAAGCATGAAGGCATGACGCCAAATGCGTTTCGCAAGCAATTTGCATGGCGAAAACGCATTGTACGGCGCTAGCCTTTGAAGTTGTGCATATCAATAGATATGCACATTTTTTAATTACAGTGTTTTTAAGTATTCAATCAGTGCCATTTTTTCTTCATGGTTGAGTTTTTTACCTATTTTCCCTACCACCGTTTTATCGTCAGTAAAGGCGTGACCGCTATTGTGATTACCCGCTTGGCGCGTATCCAATATGAAATATCCATTTTGATAGTCATCAGTTTGATTTGCAGGCTGTAGATCTGATTGCTGGTTGAGCGCATTCACAATTTTCCCCTGAGAAATGCCCACATTGATTGGGTCAAATTCGAGCCTGCCGAGCTCAACAAAAGTGGGTCTTTCACGCGGTTCAGATAACAAGCTATAAAGATTGGGAATGGAGCCATTGTGAAGGTAGGGCGCTGTTGCCCATATTCCATTAAGCGGTCGTGCTTTGTAAGCAAAGCTATGTCTGAGGCAATTTGGTCGGCCACCCTTAAGTTTCTGCAGCCATTCGTCACTTGTGTAATTTTGTCTAAACCACTGTTGATTGGTTTCTTCAACCACCGCGCCAAGTGCAAGGGCAAAGTTATTTGTTACACTGTCTTGTACCGTGACAAACTGCAAGTCTTCAGTCATGTTTGTGGTTTTTTGCTGATCATCTACGTATACACATAGACCAGTATCAAGGCCAAGTTGCTTGGTATTGACTGTGCGATTAGGGAGTACTTCAGCTTGCGCTGGATCTGTGCCAATGTATGCCAAATTGACGAGCTTTAGCTCTAGGTATTTCAGTTCAGTTTGCTTCACTTCACCATCTTGTTCATATCTGATTTCCTTCCAATGATCTTGCCAAAAATCAGGGCTATCCATCGGAGGCAAGTGACAACTTTGGCAGTTTTGTGTGTATAGTTGCTTACCTTTGGCTGCTAATGTTTTGTCAATTCTAGGCAGGCTGTCCGGCCATTTAGGGGCTTTTAGCCCACTGATTTTACCAAGCTCTCCGGGTGTGTAATCCTTTAATGGATATTCACCTGCCAACCACTGCTCAATATTATAAAGAGACTCGATTGGGATAGAGCTTGCAAACGTGGCTGGCTGCTGTAATTGGTTAGTAGGAATTTGCATGTCTACATAGGCCGCAACCCCAAGTGCTTCGCCTGCATTTCGAATCAGTGGTTGCATAATTGAGCCATCATACTGAACCCAGTCAAACCAAGATGTGGTCCATATGTGCGGATAATTTACCGGTGCTTCTATTGGATTATAGTTTTCAGGTCGGTCCATGTTGTCAGCAAAGACCTTGTTGCCTATGCGGTTGAGCGCATCTAGGCGAGTAAAGCCCTCTGTGACGTTAATGGTATCTTGCCCTTTAGCAAGCTTGGCAACGGTCTCTGTGAGCGCTTCTTTGAGTTTGGCTTTACTGACAACATTGTAATTACTTCCCAGTACTTTTTCAGCGAAGCGCTCGAAACGACCATCAAAGGGCGCAAGCTTGCTTGATAACACAGTTTGACCTATGGCTGCACCTAAAGATTTAGTAAGTAACCCCAAATCCGTCATAGCAGGGCCGCCATCAACCACATATCGAGTGTTTTTATAAGTAAACTGTCCGGTGTGGCAAGCTGTGCATGTAAAGCCGACAGCTGTTGCCTTACGGTTTAGACCAGGCATAGGAATGCTTGAGGTTTTAGCCAAGCCTAAAGGAAGTTGTAATTTAGTAGGGTCTGTTTGTGTTGTATCGTTTAAGTTTATAAAACCCAACCGGTATATGTATTCAGTAAGAAAAGCTTTCTCTTCGCTAAATAAAATAAACCAAGGTGTGTTTTTCGGCGCTTCTAGCGCGACTAGCCACTCATAGGGAATTGGTAGTGTCGCTGTCCCTTGTGATGCATGATATGGCCACTGATGGTTATAGGTATCGGTGCTTGGCCAACCCGTTTGATTGATAAATTGAGTATCGAGGTGCTTGTATTGTGGTAATTTAGGGGGAGTAAGGGCATATTTTAGTTCATTTAACGCAGACAGGGTGCGAAAAGCGATTACAGCAATGGCAAGGATAATGAGCGTAGATAGGACCCAAGGCCATCTCCTTAGCAGCCAGCCAAGTACAATTGGGTATTGATTGGACATATTTTTCTCTGACGGTAGTTAAGTATTGTTAATATTTTTGCACAGCTCTGTAACATGGGAAATTACAGGTGATTACAAGCGAGACGTAAAAATGAGACTGTTGTGATTTTAAAGAGGAAGGTTTGGTATTTTATTTGTAGCGTTAAATCAAAGCACTATAAGTCTTATTGATTCATGCCAATGTGTACTCTACAAACTTGTGTGGTACGAAAAAAGAGTTTTTTACTTATAGGTTATGTTGTTATTCACGTAATTTATTGAAATAAATACAGCAGTACATTGATTATATTATACATTTGTTTGTAAGCAGGTCTGGTAAAGGTATTTTAGCAATAAAAATTCATAATTAATTTCATTTTTTTAACTAAGCTTAGTTCTTTAGGTTTAATTAATGAGGTTTTTATGGACACATCTTCGATTGATCTGCAAAAGGTCATGGATTTGGTGATTGAGCATGTCGTGAGCTTTGCGCCCAAACTCGCACTGGCCATTGTTACGCTAATTGTAGGCTTATGGTTAATCTCTCTCGTTGGCAGCGCCATTGATTATTTGCTTGAGAAGCGGGATTTTAACATTTCACTGAGAAAGTGGCTCAGTAGTGTAGCGACTGTTTTACTCAAAGCTTGCTTATTCATATCCGTCATTTCAATGTTAGGCGTGAAAACAACCTCTTTCATTGCCATATTAGGTGCTGCTGGACTTGCTGTGGGTCTTGCATTGCAAGGTAGTCTGTCAAACTTTGCCGGCGGCGTGCTGATCTTGATTTTCAAACCGTTTAAAGTCGGCGATTACATTGTCGCGCAAGGTGAAGAAGGCGTGGTTGAAGCAATTGATGTGTTCTGTACTTTCTTAACAACGTTAGACAACCGCCGAATTATATTACCAAATGGCCCTTTGGCCGGTGAGCAAATTAATAATGTTACTCATGAGCCTATTCGCCGTGTAGATCTCTCAGTGGGGATTAGCTACAACAACAGCGTTGACGAAGCTGAACGCGCTTTATTAGAAATGGCTCAAAATGATGACCGTATATTGCAAGACCCGGCACCGTTTGTTGGTGTCGTTGGTTACGGTGATAACTCTATCGATTTAGCTGTTTGGGTGTGGTGTAAAACAGATGTTTATTGGGATGTTTATTTTGCTACGAATCGAGCTATCAAACCGGCGTTGGATGGTGCGAACGTATCTATTCCTTTCCCACAAAGAGATGTCCATATTATTGATAAAAGTGTCTAGAGTGAACATTTGATGTAGTGGGAACGCGCTGCTCCCACTAAGCTTTGTGTTTAAAAGTTGTATCTAACAGTCACAAAGTGATTCTCGTATACATCTACGTTTCGGTAAGTTGCGCTGATAGTAAAGTCATTAGTAATGTCATAAGCCAATTCAAATTGGTAGACAAGCTCATTTTTTTCGTCGGCATCTTTAATGTGTTGATAACCAAGACCTGCGCTGGCTTTAAAATTATCTAAAAGCGCAACGTGGTAATATGCTTCGAAGCCTAGTGTGCTAGTGTGGTCTCTGTCTTCGTAATGCCAAGGCTCTCCATATAGAGAAGACTGACTGTTAGACGTTTTATTTTGAACAATTGTTTGTTCATAAAAATGGTCATAGTCAAAAGTCATTCGGCCAATAGTGCCCACAAATTCTAACAGTGTATTTTGTTCTAGAGGAATGAGATAAGCCGCGCTCAGTTGCCATTGAGCAATGTCAAATTTCTCTTCTGAATCTGATCTTACAGTGGCATCATAATACTCATCTACACTCGAGCGTCTCTCATTATGGGATGTATCCATATATTGAGTAGAAACAGCCCAATTTTCGTTAAGCTGCTTGCTCGCTTCTACTGTAAATCCATTTAAACTGCTATCGGCATCTTCAAGCTTGAATTTGGCATAGCCTGCACCAACGTAATCAAAATTAAACGTATCGCTAGCAAATGTTGCTGTTGAAATTAGAGCACTTGATACTACTAAGGCAAGTAATTTCATTTCCATCCTTATAATATTGTTTTAATCGGAACGCATCATACTGTTTCTCGCTTCTATGTAAAGTGATAACGGTAAAGCTGGAAGGTTTATTATTATTTTTATTATTCAATGGCCTACCGTTAATTTTACATTCACAAAACTGCACATTTATTTGCCAGTTACTTAGCATTTTAAAATTGACTTATTTGTGAAAAGTCTCGCTTTTATACTCATGAACAACCAAATAAAGCACGGAGCTATTAGCTAAATAGGAGTTAGACGATCAATTTTGGTGTGGAAGCGGTTGGCTGGTACTAGAACTCCCAAATGTACTGAATAGTGGCGTCATAGTGATATGTTCACTGGGTGAGCAACAAATTAGTCAGTATCGGAAAATAATCTTGTGAGCATGATTATATTCTGCGCTTCAACGCTAAGGGGGAATCTTTAAAGCTCTGAAATTATTAAGGCTGGAAGGGTCGCTGCATCAGAGGCTTATATTGATAATTACGTCAAGGTGATAAGGTGAAAAATGAAACTAGAGAACGTTGTTTTTGAAGACATTGAAATAGGTCGAAGTGCAACAGGTATTCGTCAGGTGAATTTGAGTGATATTCAAAGTTTAAGTACTTTCTCTGAAAGAGAAAGTCTAGATAATTTGGCAAAAGAGTACACTAATAATATGGCTTTGCGAGGGGCTATTTTACAGGGAACTTGGACAACTGCGCAGATCACTGCAGTAATTAGCTCTCAGCTTATTGGCCCTGATGCTGTTTATCTCTCACAAGAGTTAAAGTTTGCTCTACCTGTTGTGGTTGGAGATGTAATTACTACAAAAGTGACAGTGATTGACAAAGATTTGCAATATGGGTCATTGATCATCGATTGCCAGTGCAGCAACCAAAAAAAGGAAGAAGTTGTGTTTGGCATTGCAACGGTCCGTGCTCCTAGGGAGGAGATTTGTACTGAAGTTAAATCTACCAGACAGGCTGCACTGAACACTGCGTGCTAATTCAATTTAGATCGCATGTCTTAAAAGAAAAGTAAGTATATTAATGCGCTTTAAGCAATAAAATCCAGCAATGTGTGGCTGTTGTATTATATTTTTAGAATCGTATATCAAAGGTATGGATATACCGGAAGGTAGCTATGTTTGCGCAGCTAAAAATATCAAGTCGTTTAGGGTTTGGGTTTAGTGTGTTGTTGCTTTTGTTTAGCTGTGCAGTTTTAGTGTCTGTTCAGGCTCTGAATACTGCAGCTGACGGGTTTAGAGAGTATCGCTCCTTAGCAAGAAACACCAATAATGCGGGAAGAGTGCAAGCCAACTTACTGACATTACGAATTGCCGCACTGCATTATATCAATACCGGCAGTCATATTGCGCTCCAAGAAGAGCGCTCCAGAATGTCTACACTCAATGAATTGCTAGTGAGTGCACACAAAGATGCCATCAGTAAAGAGCAAATCCAAACCTTTATTGATGTTGAAAATTTGGCGAACCAATACGCCAATACCTTTCAGAAAGTGGAAGATAAAATTGCACAACGCAATGAGATTGTTCATGAAAGCCTTAATAAAATGGGGCCTTTGATGGAACAGGACTTATCAAAAATTTTAATCAGTGCTCGCGAAGACAGTGATATGGAAGCGGCGTTTTATGCATCTTTAGCATTGAGAAATCTACTTTTAGTGAGGCTTCATGTCATCAAGTTTTTAGATACTAATGACAGTGAAGATGTTGATGAAGTCAACAAGGAGTACAAGGCATTTATTGTTAACTTGGAAAAGTTAGATGAGCAGCTCCAAAATGAAACACGACGTCGACACTTTGCAAATGTTAGGCGTCTTGCCCCTAGATATATGAATCAATTTAGTGAGTTAGTCGACGTGATATTTACACGTAACCAGCTCAAACGTGAAAAATTAGATGTGATTGGCCAGCAAGCTGCATACAAGATTGAATCGCTAAAGTTGAGTATTAAGGATCAACAAGATGCGATGGGACCTGTGCTGCAAAAAGACAATAGAGTGTCACAGCAGTTTGTGATCTCGGTCAGTGTTTTCAGTTTGCTTATTGCTATTTTATTGGCATTCATTATCTCTCGTTCTATCACAAAGCCCATAAATGAGGCGGTAGAAATTGCCAATAGATTGGCCAAGGGCAATTTATTTTTTAAAAGAAAAGTCACGGGGCAAAGTGAAATTGCCAATCTTATGCGCGCTTTAAAGGGCATGGCACAGCAATTTACTCTTGTTATTTATGAGGTTAAGCAAAGTGCAAGTGCATTAGAGCGATTTTCATCTTTAGTTATTAACACGGCAAAAGAGATGGAGAAAACTGCAGCTTCACAGGAGCGCAGTGTGACAGACACCAAGCTTGCAGTTGGTTCGATAAGCGACTCGATTAAATCAAATAGTGACTATGCATTGGCAACTGAGCAAGTCGCAATTAACACTGCGCAAGAGGCAAATGAAGGTGGAAAAAAGGTCAAGACAACCATTGAAGCCATGAAAAGCATTGCTGAGCAGGTAAAAATTATTGACGAGATTGCCTATCAAACAAATTTGTTGGCGTTAAATGCAACCATTGAAGCGTCTCGAGCAGGTATTCATGGTAAAGGGTTTGCTGTGGTAGCTAGTGAGGTGCGCAAGCTCTCAGAGCGCTGCCAAAGTGCATCGGAAAGAATTGGTAAAAGAGCGGGTGAGAGCGTGAGTTTAGCTGAAAATGCCGGGGCGCAACTTGAAACCATTATTCCTGCGGCAAATAAAACATCGCACTTGGTGCAAAATATAATGGAAATATCAAAGCAGCAAGAAGTAGGGTTAAGTCAAATTAATCAAACTGTCGAGGCGGTTGATACGGCATCTAAACGTTCAACGCAAGCGAGTAATGATTTGTCCAGTTCAGTTAAGGGCATTGTCGCTTTATCAGAAAGACTACGAACATCAGCTTCATTTTTTAAATTATCTCACCAACCAATGCCTTTACGCGGGTTAAAGTGAAGCATTGTAAGTTGAGTTTGTGACTTCTAAATCAAATTATTGGGTAGTGAAGTTGTTTATTCACTACCCAATAATGTTATTTTACGGCACTGAGAGCGACGATTTTACTTTGGTTACTTTTTCGGTCGTTGATCGTGATGTACAGCTCTCCTGTGGGGGCTGTTACCACGTCTCTTATGCGACCAAGTCCTTTTAATATGATTTCATCATCCACAACACGGTTGTTTTTTATTCTCAGACGGTGAAGTTGTTTTTTGGCAAGGCTGCCTACAAAGAGATCGCCTTCCCAGTTTTTGAATTGCTTACCAGTATAAAAATTCATACCGGCGACAGCGATGGAAGGTGTCCATTGGTGCACTGGTAGTTGCATACCAGGTAAATCGGTGTGAGGCGTGATTGGTGAACCATCGTAATTCATGCCAAAAGTGACTTTTGGCCATCCGTAGTTGACGCCCTTATTGATAAGATTCAGCTCATCCCCCCCCCTTGGTCCGTGTTCTGTAGACCAAACCTGGTTTGTCGTAGGATGAATGACTAGGCCTTGAGGGTTACGATTACCGTACGTCCAAATGGTTTTTAAGCTGTCTTTTTGATTATAAAAAGGGTTATCTTTGGGGATGCGTCCATCTTTATATATTCGGTGGATTTTACCATTTTGTGTTTTTAGGTTTTGTGCATCATCCTGGTGTCCCTCATCACCATTGGTAAAGTATAAATAGTTTCCATCAATGGCAAAACGCGAGCCAAAGTGCCAGCCACGGTTTTTATGTGTTTGCTTGGGTGCTTCAAACAAGGTTTGTTGCTCTGTCCATTGGCCATTCTTAATTTTTCCACGCACAATGGCTGTGATGCCAATGTCCCTATTTGCCTCATTTTTCCCTGTCTTTTTGCTATATGACAAATAAATCCAACCATTTTTTAGGTAATCTGGATCTGGTAAAACATCTAATAAACCACCTTGTCCTCGGTGCCATACTTCAGGCGTTTCCTTGATCTTCGTACGCTTGCCTTTGGGGTTTAGATGCCATAGTTCACCCTCTCTTAGGGTATACAATAAACTGCCATCTGGTAGAAAATCCATTGCCCAAATAATGCCGCTAGCAGACAGAACTTCTCGGGTATTGACATCATGAAGCGCAGTTTTGAATTGTTTGCTTAACGTAGGAGTTTGGATTTTTGCCGTATCAGCATTGTAACTCGTTTCTCTGATATAAACGACGAGTGTACGAATGGTTTCTTCTGATAGAGCGTGTCCAAATGCGGGCATACCGCGATCTACTAGGCCGCTTTTTATGGCGTTAGTCAATGCATCATCAGAGCCATCGGTTATCCAATTGGCATCCAATAATGAGCTTGCCATGGCCCCTTGCAATTGCGCTCCATGGCACGATGCGCAATTGCTCTTATAGACATCTTCGACTTTTTCATTTGCTGATACAGCTGCAGTTGTCGTGTTCGCTACGACAAGGATACTTGCTAAATAGTTTATCGTTTTCATTGTTATACGCACGTATTTTACTTACAGCTAATGAGTATAAATGGTTAGCAAAAATATAGAACGCTTTATTCGATGAGTGAGTGACGATTTTGTAACGTTAAATAACAGAGCTACGCCTATGTTGTTACATTATGAATATTTTGATACGGTTGTTTTGGCTAAAAAACAAACTAAAAGGAAAGTTAATAATGAAACTCAAATTACTAAAAAGAAACTTTAAACAGCTGAGCCAGTTAAATACATTGATGCAGCAAAATACACCAAAAATTGTGGGTGGTCGCTATTACTATACAGACATCGATTGTGATAGAACAAATAAAGGGTGTGTCGCGACAGAGACATGTCGGGCTTGCGGCTCACGACGCTGCTAACATATATGAAGACGCCATTTTGGCGTCTTTTTTGTTGTTTACTTAAAAATAAGCGAGGCGCATAAAAGTATCTCTATGCTTGTCAAATTGCACTGGGTTTTGAGCTTTTAAGCTTTCTAGAGATTCTAAGGACATAGGCGTTGCGCTGCCGTCGTAAGCATTATCAGTGCCAAATAAAACTTGGCTCTCGATCGTTGAGAGATTGAAGTTCAGCCCCTCGAGTTTAGCAATACAATCTGTATTTGGCTGCTGCCAAATATTATTTAAAAAGCTTTGCATCACGTCGACGCCACAGTTATTACCACTAGCCGTATTTGCTGGAGACTCAAAGATCACTGCGTGTGGCGTCTCGGGAAATTCAATATATCGTTGGTTTATGTTAGTAAAAGTGCGTTTAAACTCATGTGCATAGCTATGAGGTGTCTGCAAGTCCAAATCGCCATTTAAGACTAATGTGGGTATATAATGTTGAACATCAGCATACACAAATTGATTGCTGTATTTATTGCCCCATACATCTTTTTGGATATAGCGGCTAAAGAGCAGGTTCTTGGGTATACATGCAACCGCGTCTTGGCAATATTCAAGTCTCTCTGAAAGGGTTCTTGGCTCATCGCTAATTTCATTGTGCACTATGAGGCTGGAAAGTACTTGAGAAAAATTAAGCGGATGGTCAGGCTCAATGGCCATTAGCTTGCGCCCAACTCCTTCAAAAATGTATTGATGTAAGTTATTTAGTGCGATGACATCATCTTGATTACAGCGTGCCAATCTATAATATGTTGGCATTAATGCGCCTTCCACCGAGCGCATCATGAGTAACGTTGAGAGCGCTTGCAATGAGTCTCGGTTAAACTTTGCTGCACTACAATGAGAGTGTGAATACACCTTGTTTAATAATTGTTTTATCGCATTTTCGGAGTCGGTGCCGAGCTTACTGCGACAAAGTGGATCATTATCACAATATTGAGCAAGTCCACTGAAGATATAGTTCGCATTTTCATCCCATAAATCTAAGCTAAATCCTTTTGAAGGGACAATTGAGTCCAACACTATTGCCTGTGCTCCCTGAGGGGCTACTTGGGTAAAACGTTGCGCCCAAAGTGTGCCGTATGACGCGCCATAAACATATGTTGGTAGCCAGTTTGTCGCTCTGCTTTTATCTATGGCGTAAGCTAAATCGTGAGCGGCTCCAGTGGTGTTAAAATTAAATAAATTGTCTCCCCACTGGTTATAGAGTTCGTTATAACATGCTCTTTGATACTGTAAATAATCTCCTTGAAATTGGTTAGGGCAAGATAAATGTGTTGACCAGCCAACGCCGCGATGTTCTAAAATATATAAATCATAATCTTGTGTGTACTGTGCAAGCGTTGTGTTGTAGTGCGTGGCGTAAAAGCTGGCAGAATAACCTGGTCCTCCTTGTAAAAACCAAATTTGGCCTTTTGGATCTGTACTTTTGGCTGGGTACTTTGAGACCATGATATCTATCTGCTCACTGTCTGGCTTGTCCCAGTTAACAGGCACTTTTGCGAAAGAACAGAGGTTACGATTGTCTGGTGTTTTAAACGTTGAGGGGCAGTCGCCCCAATTAAAGTTAACGTAGCGGTTGAACTCTGATTTATTAGTCTCTGCAAGTGAATAGTGCGAGTTACTCAGAGCAGCTAAACCGAATAGTGCTAATTTTATCTTATACATGTGGATCCTTTTTGATGATTTACGTGATTTACCAACTGGCTAAAAATCACACTTCACACATATAAAATGTTTATTTTTTGTAAAAATAACGATTTGGTAAAATTTATTTAGTTTTAAACCGACCGTTTCAAGCACACTAAGCTCTTTTACTTTGAGGCAAGGTACTTCTCATGGATGATTCATTGTATCTAGTTCAAACGTATTCGGTCCATCGGTGTTATGAAAGAGTCCTGTCGAGAGGTCTTTCAGCGAGTGGCCGGCTTCAATTGTATAGTTGATTAAAGCTTTTTGTTTGTTGGTCACATTAACATCAACGAAAACTCTTGGTTGAGTTGAATCTGTGCCACTGGCCAATTTTAATGGCATGACAGATGAAGTATGTGGAAGGATAATATCTACAAACCCCCTGACAGAGTTTTGCATCACTCATTCTAGCCTCAATGAATATGGAAGTGGTGTATCGCTCCCATCTGCGAAGTTACCTGAAGGCGCTATTTGCAAATTGTGTAAACGAGCATTTGAATAGCTACAAGGGTCTAATTCGAGTTGTCTGATTCTATCACCTGAATCAAAAAGTGTTGATACTGTGAAAATGAAGAGGCTGTGCACCAAAATGGCTCTGTACTGTTGTATCTATATTCAGATATACACACTGGTATATGTGGTTTGTTGAAGTTTGTTTTTTAGCCATCAATCTTACTCATTTACAACCTTTTATTTTGGCCTCTGTGTCTTCCAAAGCTAAACAAGTTGGTACGATAGTAGAAATTATTTACGAAAAATTTAGGAGGCAATAAATAAATTAATAATATCCTGTTTAACTGAATTTAAAGCGGATTTAACATTGACATGACACACCCTTAATACCTAATATAGGTCCCCGTTGAGGCTTAAGTTAAAACGACTTTAGGGGAACAACAATAAAAAATATAACCCCTATTGAGCGAGCTTTCTTGTAACAAAGTAGCTTGTGTCCCATCTAATAAAAATAACAAGGGATAGCGTCACTTAGCCACTATGGCAACTCCTTTTAGGGGTTGCCATAGTTTTTCTTTTCAATCAAACCTAATTCAGTGCAATTTTTCTTTCTAGCCACAATGCTGACATCTCGTACTTCTATAGTATTCCTATGATAGAAAATAGGAACAGTCTATATGGGTACACTAAATATCAAACCTGTCTTAAATTCACATTCAAACAAATTAAAAAATGCCTATGAGTTGGTTGAGGATTTCTCTTACGAGATAAATGGAAGTATTCGTTGGGTACCTCGGTTTTTTCAATACGATGGGGCAAGCATTCCTAAGGCTGCTTATTATTTGGTAGGTACGCCTTTTAACCCTAGATATATGCAGGCTGCATTAGTACATGATTGGCTTTATCATACTCATGAAGTTGACAGAGCGGATGCCGATAATTTGTTTTATTCAATGTTGTGCGAGTCAGGTGTCCGTACTTTTACTGCTTTAATGATGAAGTTTGCAGTCGAAAAATTTGGAGCGAGTTATTGGCGCAATAATGCTGATGATCTTGCTTATAAACAAGAGCTTGAAGCCAGAATCCGTGAAGATGGTAGAAGCCCCAGTGTATATGGCTTGTAAGTTGCAACGTGGTAGCATAAGGAATAGATTTGCTACCACGCACTGGATACTTAGGTACTGGTTAAGCAGGTTTCTGCTGCGTTTTGGTCTGCTTTAAGTTCAAAAATATTAGACCGATAATGCCGGTCATTGCGAAACCAGATAATAAAAATGGGTCCATTGCTATGTGTTCATGAAAGTTAAATTTTCCTGCTGAGATTGATTTCCACCCCATGAAGTGCTGATTTGCAGCGACAACAGCACCAAAAAAACCAATAACAAGTGCAATGTATTTAGAAATCCAATGCGAAGCTGTAGGAAGTATTAAAAGTAAGCCTAAAATACCAATAACTGTGCGTTGTGCTCGACAATATGGACAAACATACACAATGCCAGTCAGCTCGACTGACCAGGCGATAATACTGATTAAAATAGCGGCTAAGGCGACAAATTTACTGTGTTTGATGTATGTTTCTAGCTGAAATAGTGACATTGAACTACCTATGAATAAAAAATATGATTTTAGGGGGATATTTTGTGACACTATAACATTGATGCATTTATTCTTGTAATTTTTATGTCATTTTTATTGGTTAACTGGAATACAAAATTATAAATGCCGAATTAAGTATTTCTATACTTTCCCTTTTTGTAACATAGCTAGCGTTCACTAGGTGTTGATAATTTAGGCTAGGTTTCTCAGAAGTAACAGGTGGGGATTTTAAATAGACCAAGGTTGGGTCTTGGTCTAAGCGATAATTACTAGTTATTGATATAGCAAATTACCAGTTCATCCTTTGGGTTTGCCTGTGTATCTTCCACTAAGTACCTAGCTTGTATGCTGTTTTGACATGTGCACATATCATAATGACTGGTTAGGTATGCTCGTCCATATTCGTCTTTATCTGATTTAGTGATGCTACATGTTGGTTCTCTCCATCGAGCATCCCATCCGCTTTTACCAAACGCGACAATTTTTATTTTATTAGACATTAACTTAACGTTTAATTCATCAGTATTTGCTGACACATTGAGAGCACATAGCGCTACTAGGGTGGAAATTAATTTTTTCATCATTCATCCTTAATTACTTATTTTATTAATAGAGTTTAAGCTCTATTGGTTGGGTATTTTATTCTCATTTAATATGTTTTCAAGTTTTTTTATTCCCGTATGATTTTGGGAGATGGCTCTATAATAGCTAGACCAATATAGGAGAGTTTGAGCTTATGCTTATTTTTCATGAAAAAAGAGAGTGTCTTTTTGAATGATAACTCTAAATTGTTAATAGAGTGAATGGGTGCAGTTTTTAAGAAACTGACAATCATCAAATAGAAATAGCCCCTTAAAAAGTGATATGTAAAGTGTTTTTAATGTTAACATTATTGTGTTTTTTTGTAACAATAAATAACAAGTTTAAGCTGGAGCACATCATTAACTTTAGTTAATGTAGTCAGTAGCATTTTAATTTAAGGAAAATCTTGATGCCTCATATAAGAACTTATCTGATAGGAATAACGACTGTTTTATTATGGGGGTGTGGAGGGTCTAGTGACTCAGAATCCCCTGAAGCCCCAAACACAACTCTGCCAGAGCAAAAAAGTTTTATGATTTCGACTTCTTTGAGCGAAGGAGGCACAATAACACCTGATTCGTTCGAGTTGGCTGAAAATTCAGAAAAAACTTTTTTAATTGGTGTAGATCAAGGTCATGAATTGGAGAGCGTTTCTGGCTGTGATGGTAATATGGAGGGTGATAAATTTACAGTTAGCAACCCTGAAAAAAATTGTACGATTGAAGTTAAGTTTAAGGCCTATCAATATACAGTCAATGTAACGACATCACTTGGTGGTTGGGTAGATAGCCCCAGTTATCAATTGTCATATGGTGAAAGTGCAGAGATTAATATTAACCCCGATAGCGACCATTTCATAGAGTCGGTGACTGGTTGTGGTGGTACTCTAAGCGAACAACAATACACGACAGATTCTATAAATGCTGATTGTAATATAGATGTAAAGTTCAGTAGCCATTTTCCTGCGCCTGCAGAAGGTATTGAGCTTATACGCTTACCCGTTGTTGTTCATGTGATAGAAAATGAGTATGTACAGATTAGTGATGAGCAAATACATTCTCAAATTGAGGCGACAAACCGACACTTTAGAGCCTTAAATACCGAGGATCTTGAGTCAATTGAAGATCAATTTGTGCCGTATATTGCCGATACTGGTATACAACTCTATTTAGCCAACCATGACCCAGACGGCAACC
This sequence comes from Pseudoalteromonas umbrosa, assembly GCF_030125375.1. Taxonomy (GTDB): domain Bacteria; phylum Pseudomonadota; class Gammaproteobacteria; order Enterobacterales; family Alteromonadaceae; genus Pseudoalteromonas; species Pseudoalteromonas umbrosa. The sequence goes on from NZ_JASJUU010000003.1 coordinate 1,078,340, forward strand.
CTCACTCAGGGATTAATCGAAAAACAGCAGCGCTAAGCATCATTACGCTTGATAACGCGTATGCGAAAGCGGAAAAAGGAGGCATTGATGCTTGGCCTAATGAGCAATATATTAATGTATGGGTTGGATATGCGAGAGATTTTCAAGGAACGTTAGGCTTACTTGGCAGGGCGAATATTCCAGGGTTTGTAGAAGATCGACTAATAGGTGTTGTCGTAGCGGATTCGGTGTTCGGTGTCATTCCACCTCGTGAACCTAGGTTTGACGAAGGGAAAACGTTAACACATGAACTAGGTCATTTGTTTGGTTTGATTGGTCATACACATGGAGTACCTACAGATGAAAACACCCATCGTCATTTGACCTGTGATGGTCAACCGACGACACAGTGTAAAAATAGTGATTTGATTATGAACTTTATGAATGCTGAAACGGATGATAAAGATCAGAAAATGTTTTCTATAAGCCAATCTCAAGTTATGGAAGCATGGTTTAAAACGGGTCCGCTGCAAGCGCTTTACCTTAACAATCAGAATCCTAACTAGAACAAGGTTGTTTTTGAGGTTTATAAGATTAGTCTACGCAGAGTCTTTGAACGGTAGACTAATCTGAACTCTCGTGTAATACTTTGTAATAGTTGGAATAGAGGGACTTTTATATAGTTATCATCGTTTGATAACTTACAACAAAGATGTGCTATGGAATATAAACTGATAGACCAAATAAAACACGATGATCGAGAGACAGTGACTCGCGATTCAGATGGATCGAAAAAGCACTTCATTAATGCGACTTTACTTCTTGATGAGAATGTTGCTTCCGAAGAAGACCGCACAAGGTTATTAACCCAGCTTAATTTATATCGCCATTCAGCTTCTATTGAAATAGAAGAGGTTACGGATGGTGTGTATAACATGCGTTTTGCAATGTTAAATTAAAAAGCATACCTTTAAACTCACACTCTGAGTCTAAAGTACTTCTTACCTATTTTCTCTTCTGATCTAAGTACTGTGCCTATCTTGTAAATTTTATGTTTACATTATAGGTATTAGGATTTAGATTAATAACTAAACAAAAATTACAAATATTCATCTATCTGCTTTTAGTATTCAATCCTTAGTATAAATACAGGTAAGATACCTCTCTTATATCGCAGTATTGCATTGGTAAATTCGTGTTTATGGGTGGTTACAAAAGCTGAGCACAGAAGGTAAGTTGCTATAATGTATAACGGTCAATACAGTATTTACTACAAGAGTCAGTCAGCTAATAATTTGAGTGAAAAAAACTTTTTTGTGCAGTCTAATTACATAGTCGCTGTTAATACATTAGAGTCTGGCGATTTCCAACTTACATTTATGAAAGGCTTTGAAGAGTTTTTAGCCGCGAGTATCTACCCTACTTTTGATATTAATTTTTCAGCCATTAAAAGTTGTGACAGCTTCGAGTTTATTGTTTTTAACGACCCTGATTATGGTATTCATATATCTCAAAATAGCTTACCTGATGAGAGGTTACTAAGCGTTTTGAGAGACGTTACGAGAGGTAATGAGGCCGCCATAACAGATATATTTCAGTTACTTCAGGCTCAAATTATACGAGACTTTGAGACTATTCGCTTGGGGGAATTGGATAGTACGCACTTAGATGCTGATAAATCAAAAGTGTTAGAGCACAATACCAACAGAGTAAAGCTATTTAAACATGAACAAGTTTCTACAGGAAGTAAATATTCGACGCTTGATATGAAAAGGATACTTGGAGTTGAAGATGACACGAATAATGAGTTCGATGTTATGGTAGCAGCCGCTTGGGATGCTCCCCACAGTGACAGAGCATATCATAGCTCAGGTTTACAGTATGTGAGTCATGAATTGGATAAAGCCGATCAACTTACCTATTATGAATTTGTCTATCAATCTTGGCTCCCACTCAAGCATAAGCGCATTGAGAGAAAGATCATTCGCATTGATTGAGGCTATAAATATCTTTGTAAAAATAAAATTTTTAATGCTGGCATAACTTACAATTCCTTCAAATTATTTTAGTAAGGAGATGCTGTATGTGGCTATCAAGTAATTCACTTGAAGGGGATTTAGTTGTGCTTGAGCCTTTGTCATTGTCCCATTGTGAAGAATTAAGAGATGCTGTCAGTGATGGTGCAGGTTGGCGGCTTTGGTATGCATCAGTGCCAGCCCCTCAAGATATGCAAGGTTATATTGAAAATGCCATAAAAGGGCTAGAGAATGGAGAGGTGGCATTTGTAGTTAAAACCAAGCGCGATGGTAAGGTAGTTGGTACAACGCGCTTTTATGATGTGAAAGAGCAGCATCGACGGGCGTCAATAGGCTATACATGGTATTCAGATTCGGTAAAAAGAACGGGAGTTAATACTGAATGTAAGTATTTACTTATTTCCTATCTATTCGAAACTGCAGGTGCATTGTCACTTGAGTTTAAAACGCATGTTTTTAATCAAGCTTCTCGCACTGCGATTGAACGTCTTGGCGCTAAATTAGATGGTATTTTACGTAGCCACCAAATTATGCCTGATGGCTCGCTAAGAGATACAGCTATTTACTCTATACTGTCTCATGAATGGCCCGCTGTGAAAAATAATCTAAGAGCAAAACTAGAGAAATACTAAGTTGTTTGATATCAGCAATAGAGTTATCTTACCCTCGCCGACAGGTGATGCTCAGCGTGCATAAAGGATCTTTGTGCACTTAATTATATTACACTTAACTTACCCACCTTAAATGTTCAAGTTATTGTTATGTTTATTAATTTTTTAATTTTACCTCGCTCGGAATTACTGTTATAAATAGCCAAGTTGTTTTAGTGAGAAAGTATTGTATTTTACGTTTTTAAATTTAAAAGCAATTCAATATTTTTGCATTTTTTCAAATATACAGTTGACATAATATGTCACATCATGCAAGTCTAATGTTGTAACTCATATAAACAGTCCGGCTTTATTATCAATAATAAACGCCAATTTGATATAAGGAATCTGTTACATGGAATTAAATGAGCTTTCAATTAAATTGTCTCAGTATGAAACTGAGGGTGCCAGTTTTGAGTCATTTTTTATCAATAATGTAGGGCAAGAAGTTCTGCAAGTGATTGTTGATGGTAATGATGAACTTCCCATTTTTGTTACCCGCACAGAAGAGCAAATTCTCTGTATTTGTTACTTGTTCACAGAGCATGAAATCAGTGTGGAAAAACAAGCAGACTTAAATGCTTCGTTACTACGATTAAATGTACCAATGCCGTTGAGTGCATTCGCTAAAATTGATGACAAATATGCGATTTTTGGTGCGCTTTCTACAAACTCAACACTTGAACAATTGGGTCACGAAATAGTCACTCTATCGGCGAATGCTATTGATGCTTTGGAAGCAATTAGTGACTACCTAACCGAATAATAAGGAGTATTAATCATGAGTATTTTAAAAAAATTATTTACTGCGGTTAAAGGTGGGGTCAATGAAGTTGGTGAAGGGATAGTTGACGCCAACGCGATCCGTATATTTGAACAAGAGATCAGAGATGCACAAGGTGCATTGAGCGATGCCAAGGGCAGTCTCACTGAAGTGATGGCAAAAGAGATCCAAACGACGCGAGCTATTAAAGCTTTGGATGAAGATATCACCAAACATGAAAGCTACGCTGCGCAAGCCTTAGATAAAGACGAAGAGGCGTTAGCTCTTGAGATTGCAGAAAAGATAGCGCAATTTGAACAAGAAAAACTTGAGCAGCAACAAGTGCTTAATACATTTAGTAGCAGTGTGAGCAAGCTTAAGGAGCAAATCAAACAAGCAGAAAAAACCATAGTTGAAAACCAGCGCCAGTTGAGTATGGTGAAAACCACTGAAAGTGTACAAAAAGCAACCATGGCAGTGAACGATACTATGACATCGGGTAACTCTGCGATGACATCTGCAAAACAGTCACTTGAGCGCATTAAGCAGCGACAATTGGACAGGCAAGATCAACTAGATGCAGCACAGCAATTAGCTGATGAAAGTAATGACAACTCACTTAATGATAAAATGCGCGCAGCTGGCATTGGTGAAGAAGCTACAAAAGGCGCTGATGTACTCGCGCGGATCAGAGCAAAACAAAATAAGTAACACGGATGAGTGAAAATAAGAAAACTTGGCAAAAGCAAGAAAAAGCTGTCAGAGCAACACAACTTGCTTTTGATCTAAGCTCTGAAGTGCAAAAGTTTATTAAGAAAAACGCGATAGATGAGGAACTTACCCCCTCTGACATGATACGGCGTATTTTGGGGTTAGAAATAAAATCCAAAAAGACGCGTCAAAGACTCAGTTTTAATTTAAGTGATGATGAAATTGCTCTGTTGGCGCAACGTTTTGGGATCTCCGATGGAGATAAGCGCATGGTAAAGCAAAAAGTCGCAGACTTACTGATCCAACATGTAAAAGGCAGTAAGTAGGGCAAATAAAAGAGTGCATGTGGTTTGAATCGCCCTTAACTTATAGGAACACATTAGATTATGGACTTTCTCAATACTATTTTTACTTTTCCCACAGTGGTGTTTACCACTTTATTGCTTATCGTCATTGTTTTTTGGCTAATTGCACTACTCGGCTTTGCTGATATTGATATGTTAGAAGGAGATGTAGAGCTAGAAGCTGATGGAGGAGGCTCCTTTTTTCAGATGGGATTTGGCGGTGTTCCACTGACCATCTCAATTAGCTTAGTGGTGCTCATTAGCTGGGTTACAAGCTTTTATGCGCATAAGTTATTTGCTTATGCTTTAGGTGATGGGGTGATGTTTTACCTACTCGGTAGTGCAATGATGCTTGGTTGCTTTGTGGCCTCGATTCCTTTAACCGCATTGTTAATTAAACCTTTAAGACGATTTTTTGATAGTAAAGAAACAGCTTCTAAAAACGATTTTATTGGTCTTGAATGTGTGATTGCAACGAGTAAAGTCAATAGCCAATTTGGTCAAGCAAAAGTCCAATTTCAGGGCACCGAGCAACTGATAGAAGTTAGAGCCGATGAAGAGGGGTTATTCGCACTGGGAGATGTTGCTCTATTAATTGAGCATTACCCAAATAAAAACAGCTACTTAGTTGTTGAAAAGCCTTGGTAATAACTTTCATAAAAGCCATCGTTAATATTTAATCGACTTCTCAAATTTCAATTGCAGTGATTGGGGAAAATATACCATGACAGCTTTATGTGAAAACAAACATAGTCATGGATTGGAATAATTAAAACATTTAGGAATACACATGGAATTTTTAGATAATCTAGGGCCAATTTTAACGATCGTAGGCGTGGTGATCGCCGTTATTTTTGCGATTATTTTAATCGTCGGGAAGTTTTATCGAAAAGTGGATCAAGGACATGCGCTTATTATTAACAAAATGAAGAATGAGCCGGATGTCACAACAACAGGGGGAATTGTTTACCCAGTTATCCATAAAATGGAAGTGATGGATATCTCAACTAAACGCATGGTGTTAGAGCGTCGAGAAAACAGCGGCTTGATCTGTAAAGATAACATTCGTGCAGATATTGCCATCACCTTTTATATTCGTGTAAATGAAAACAAGCAGGACATTTTGCGTGTTGCCAAGCAAGTTGGCTGTGCCCGCGCTTCGCAGCCTGAAACCCTGCAAGAGCTATTTGAAGCTAAGTTCTCAGAAGCACTGAAAACAGTGGGTAAGCAAATGAACTTTGAAGAGTTGTTTACCCATCGCAATCAGTTTAGAGATGCAATCAAAGAGGTGATTGGCCAGGACTTATCTGGTTACACGCTGGAAGATGTTGCGATTGATTACCTCGAACAAACGTCTATTCATAAATTAGATGAAAACAATATCTTGGATGCAGAGGGGATCCGTCGCATCACTGAAAAAACCGCTGAGCAAAATGTTCAAACTAACCAACTAAAGTGTGACGAGCGAGCACAAATAGACATCCAAAACCAAGCAGCGCTTGAAAAGTCATTGGAAATTGAGCGACAAAAAGAAGATGCTAAAGCCAAGCAGCAACGTGAAATTGCAACGGTACGCGCCAGAGAGCAAGCTGAAGCTGAGCGCGTGATGCAAGAAGAGCGCATGAAGTCTGAAGATGCACGCTTAAAAGCTGATGAAGCGATTGAAATTGCAGAGCAAAATAAGCAGCGTGAAATAGATATTGCAGAGCAAAACCGTCTGCGTGTACTGGCTATTGAAGAAGAAAAAGTGGCGCGCTCTCGTGAGATTGAAGTGATTGAGCGTGAGAAAGAAACGGAAATCATGCGTATTAACAAAGAAAAAGCACTTGAAGTTGAACGCAAAGAAATCGCGGAAGTGGTTCGTGACAGAGTCGCAGTTGATAAAACGGTAGCAGAAGAGCAAGAACGCATCAAAGATGTTCAGACATTGGCTGCTGCGGAGCGTGAAAAAGAAGCCATTGTGATCAAAGCCAAAGCAGAGGCAGAAGAAGCGCTTGTTAAAGACATTGAAGCGGCTAAAGCGCAAGAGCAGGCATCAGAATTTAAAGCGAGAGAGCTTGAAAAGATGGCTGAAGCTGAGCTACGTATTGCAAACCAGACTGCTGAGTCGAAAAAAGTACTGGCTGAAGCTGAGCGAGTAGAAAAAGCGGCGGCAGGCTTAGCCGAAGCTGAAGTGATCAAAGCGAAAGCGCAAGCCAATGCACAGCAAGGCGAAGCGGAAGCACAAGTATTGCAGCAAAAATTAACGGCGGAAGCACAAGGTAAACGCGATATTGGTTTTGCCGATGCGGAAGTTCAATCAGCCATGGCTGAAGCAATTGAGAAACAAGGTGAAGCAGAGGCACTGACACTTGAGCGTCGTATGTCAGCCGAAGCGAAAGGTCTTGAAGAGAAGTTGCAAGCGCTCAATGCGATGGATCAGTCGGCAAGAGATTATGAAGGCTTTACTTTACAGCTAAATCAGCAAAAAGAGCTGACACTTGCTAAGTTGGATGCAGAAAAAGACATTGCCGCACATCACTCAGAAGTACTTTCAAAAACGCTAGGCAGTGCAGATATTAACATCATGGGTGGCGATGGTCAGTTCTTTGATCAGTTCATGAAGGCAATCACGTTGGGTAAGTCGATTGATGGCTTAGTCGGTGAAAGTGACACGGTTCAAACGCTGTTTAAAGATCATTTAAATGGTGAGAGAAACATCATGGATGATCTAAAAGGCGTATTAAGCGGTGCAAATGCCTCGTCAGAGACAATGAAAAACGTGGCTATGAGCAAGTTTTTTAGTCAGTTAGGTAATAGTAGCGATGCAGAAAAGCAGCAGCTTTTGGCGCTACTTGGTAGCACGTTGAATGGCAGTGCGAAGCAAGTTGAGTCGAACGAACAAAGCTAAGCGCTGAGTGACATGACTTAAAAAGAGCATGCAGATACGCATGCTCTTACCTTTCTATTTACCTTCCGTGTACAACAGGACAGTAGACTATGACTGACTCTGCAAATAATGCCGCGCTGGAGCAAGGCTCTTATGATTTGATCAAGCGCCGTTTGAGCAACTCTGGTGCTCAGCTACGCACAGATATTGACTCACTCAATAAAAATCGTATTGATACATTTGGTAGCACCGAGATTAAAGTAAAAGGGCGAGCTAGAGTAAGAACAGAGCACAATTGCATACCACGCGATATCGTACTCATCGGTGACAAACTTATTTTTGCCTATAACGTATTCTTGGGAATGAAAAAGAATACTCAAGTAGGCGATGTCTTTAGCGTTCAAAAATTGGTTCAGCAAGATGACCATTATGAGGTAGAAGCTTATCCAAATGAGACGAAATTTCTCACAGATAAACGCTTCTTAAGAGATTTTGACGAATTATATACTTACTACAAAGAAACCTGCCTACAGCATTTGTTTCAGCAAAACGGAAAGCTTTTTGCGCTATTTAAAATCGGTGACAAACTCACTGATGTACGCGTATTTCGCTGGGAAATCGCAGCTGATAATACACTAGATTACATAGATAACCGTGGCGAACGAGATTTAAATACAGATCAGGATTATGATTTTGAGTGGGTCAAAACTGACCGCAGTGATCATGAAGAGGGCCGCCATCCGCACATTAATATTCTGGATACCGTCTTTGTTGAAACAGTCGGTGGCGATCTCACCATTAAAATTGAGAACAACACTGAAAGTGGCGAAGGAATTTATGCAGAGCCAGTTGATGATAAAAATCAATCTCTGGCAGATTGTGAGGTTGAATATGCCAAACTTGGCGAAATCATCTTACTTAAGGTATTGCCTTATCGAGAAAAAGTCTGGCGCTATTATATTTTTAACTGTGTAACTGAAAAAGTTATCCGCCAAGATGCGATTTCTGATGCGTGCGTACAGCTTCCTGATGATCACGGTATTATTTTTCCTGGTGGTTACTATTTACAATCAGGACAAACTCGCTCGTTTGAAGATCACATTGAAAACTTAGAATTTCATAAACAGATAAAATCGCCCAACGGCGAAGATGTATTATATGTCTTTTATGAGCCAAGCGAAGGGCGCTACGCACTATTTGCTTATAATCTGATCGAGAAAAATCTACAAAACCCAATCTATTGTCATGGCTATGGTGTGTATGAAGATGGTTTAACCATCACCTTTAAAGCCGAAAAAGAAGAAGCTGAGCGCGTTCATCCAATTCAGGTTTGGGACAGTCCATTTTGCTCTGTTGAATTTGCGGCCAATGCGCCTACACCAAGCAGCATGCTGGGTAAAATTGGTAATCCAGACTTGGTGCGCGGTATTTCAGATCTATACAGTGTCTGCAAGGCCATCAGTGAGCAAAACCCCAATGTCTCTCACTATGAAAGTTTGATCTCGTTAACACGCAGTATCTTAGATAGATATCATTGGCTGACAGAGCCTGATTTTGCGCCTCTCAATACCCAATTGCATGAGATATTTGAAACCTCTGAGCAGGTTTTGGATGAGTTTGAGAAGGTCAGCCAAATACAAGAAACCGCTAAAAAAGCATTGGCAGATATTGAGCAAGAATATAAGGCGACGACTAAGGATATTCGCCCTGATAGCTTTAAGCTGGCCACTGAGTTTGTCACAGGTCTTGAAGCCCTAAAACTGCTTAAAGGCAAAATTATTAGCTTGGAAGAGGTAAAATATATAGATGTTACCGCTTTGCAAGCACTGCAAACACGCCTAGATGAGCTGACTTTAGAGCTAAGTAAATCGACGGCGCAATTTTTACAAAAAGAGGCGGCCTTAGCCCCTTATCATGACAAGTTGGCTGAACTGACCAGCTTGAGTGAGAAAAGTGAGAGTGTTACCGAGCTTAATGGGTTTTTAGATGAGTTAGATGCATTGGGTGATGAACTTGATTTACTCAATCACACCATGCTCGATTTAGAAATCGATGACAGCCGTGTTAGAACTCAGATCCTTGAAGATGTCAGTGGTGTTTATGGTCTAGTTAATCGTGCAAAAGCCAGCATTGAGATTCGTCGAAAAAGCCTTGGCAGCGTAGAAGCAAAAGCGGAATTTGCAGCGCGTTTTAAACTGTTTAGCCAAAGTATTACCAGCAGTTTGAACAATGCGCGTACCCCAGAGCAATGTGATGAGCAGCTCTCTCGCTTGTTAATTCAGTTAGAAGAGCTGGAATCTCAATTCAGTGAATATGACGAATATCTTGCTGAGATCATGGCCAAACGCGATGATGTTTATGAAAGCTTTGAAGCACATAAGCAGCAGCTGATAGACGAAAGGCAGCGCAGAGCACTGAATTTAGCCAATGCCGCTGAGCGTATTTTACAGGGAGTAACTAGGCGCTCACAAAACTTTACAGATATTGATGAAATCAACAGCTACTTTGCTTCTGATCCTATGATCAGCAAGTTACGCAGTTTAACGCAGGAGCTTAAAGAGCTGGGTGATGAGATCAAAGCAGATGATATTCAAGCCAAGCTAAAAGCAGCTAAAGATCAGGGGATCCGCTCTCTACGTGATAAGCAGGATATATATAGTGATGGTGGCAATTCCGTCAAAATCGGCAAGCACCACTTTGGCGTAAACAAGCAGCAACTTGATCTGACTTTATTGCCTCGTGATGAAGACTTGATGTTTCACCTGACTGGCACTGAGTATTTTGAGCCGATTGGGGATAAAAGCATTCGAGAGACCTTGCTCGCTTATCGCCCTTATTGGCAGCAGAATTTGGTCTCTGAAAATAACGACATATATCGTGGAGAGTTTTTAGCCGCCCAAGTGCTGACTGCGGCTACGGACCCGACTCACGTACTAACGCTTGATGAGTTAAATGCAGCGATAGGTGAGGACACACTGCTCACATTAGTGCAAAAATTTGCTGAGCCTAGATACCAAGAAGGTTATGAAAAGGGCATTCATGACCATGATGCAACTCTAATATTACAAAACTTGCTGGCCCAAAAGCAGGCGTTAGGCTTATTGATATACCCTACATCCGCGCGAGTTGTTGCGCAGTTGTATGCAAGCCAATGTGATGATAAGCAGTTAATCAAGTGGCGAGAGCAGTCTATACAAGCTGAGTTGATGGAGACCTTGTTAGGGGATGCGCGATTTAAAGTACAGCTAGCCACCGAACTTGGCGAGGTGATCACTCAATTTGCACAAAATGAGTTAAACCGTTATCTGGGCTACACATCGACTTTGTCTGGGCAGTTAAGTGCTGAATATTTAATTAAAGAACTGGCGCAAAGTAAAAAAGAGCTTGTGTTTTCGACCTCTCATACGGTCAAAAAGTTAGCAGAGCAATTTAATAGTGTCGCCAGAAGTAAAGGGTTTGCAGGTTCACTACAAGATACGCTGCAGACGCTAGAACATTTGCAAGACAAAGCCATTATGGTAACTAGCTGGCTCAATGCATATGGACAACAGCATGATACAGAAGTAAGTAGCGATAACCTGATTGAAGCGGCTAATATGGTGCTATTACAGCATCTAAAAATGGTAAAGTTCACCGCGCAAGATGTGGCTGTCTCTAATCAAGTGAATGGACTTCTTGGGCAACATATTCGTATCGAGGAGCAAGCATTAACGCTTGATTACTCAGAGTTTTTTGCGCGCACAGAGCTATATTTGGCTGAACATGCTCGTGGCTTTAGTCATTATCATGAACTTAAATCTGATATTTTGGTTGAGCAAAAGGAGCGCTTGCAGCTCGATGAATTTAAGCCCAGACCGTTGAGTTCGTTTGTTCGTAACCAGCTGATTGATAAAGTTTACTTCCCAATCATTGGTGATAATCTCGCGAAGCAAATTGGTGCATCAGGCAATAATAAACGTACCGATTTAATGGGGATGTTGTTACTTATTTCGCCACCGGGTTATGGTAAAACGACGCTGATTGAATATGTTGCGAATCGACTTGGTTTAACATTTGTAAAAGTGAATTGTCCTTCAATTGGCCATGATCAGGTTTCACTCGACCCTGGCCAAGCGATCAATGCAACGGCTGCAAAAGAGATAGAAAAAATCAATCAGAGCTTTGAGATGGGCAATAATGTCATGCTCTATTTGGATGATATCCAGCATACCAACCCTGAATTCTTACAGAAATTCATTTCACTCTGTGATGGTTCTAGGCGTATTGATGGAGTATGGAATGGCCGCAGTAAAACTTATGATTTACGTGGTAAAAAGTTTGCTGTTGTGATGGCGGGTAACCCTTACACAGAATCTGGCGAGAGCTTTAAAATTCCTGATATGTTGGCTAACCGTGCCGATATTTATAACTTGGGTGATACCTTATCAGGCTGTGAGCAAGAATTTGCAATGAGCTTCATCGAAAATGCACTCACCTCAAATGCAGTGCTTGCGCCACTTGCCAACCGTAATATGCAGGACTTGTATAAATTGGTGCGTATTGCGCAAGGCGAAGACATTTCTTTGAATGAACTGGAGCATAACTATTCTCAGGCACAAGCAAATGAAATTGTGTCTGTGTTAGAAAAGCTGATCCAGATAAGAAATACGGTTTTAAAGGTGAATGCGCAGTATATTGCCTCCGCTGCGCAAGACGATGATTATCGAATTGAGCCGCCGTTTAAGCTCCAAGGCAGTTATCGAAACATGAACAAGATGGCCGAAAAGGTTGTGGCGGCAATGAATGATGAGGAGTTAGAAAACCTCATTCAAGACCATTACCGTGGTGAGGCACAAACACTCAGTAAAGGCAGCGAGGAAAACCTCCTTAAACTTGCTGAGCTGCGCGGTACGTTGGATGAGCTGGCTAGTTCGCGTTGGCAACAGATCTTAGATGATTACGCGCTGCTGAATAGAGCCAATGATGCAGGCAGCCCTGTATTACTTGCTGTTGAGCAACTAGGCGAGCTCAATGAGTCACTCACCAGCATTGCAACAAAGTTGGATAAAGAGCAATTAAGCCATAATTACTCCGCTTTGTTTGAATCGCTTAATCAAGCGATCAGTGCACAAGATACTAATGGCAGTATACAGTCGGTAGCAAAAGTGATAGAGCAAAGTGCACAGCAGTCGCCACTTTCTGCATCGTTTGAACAGCTACTTGAACTTTTGACTGAACAACATCAGCAAAATCAAGTGCACAGTGAACAGTTAGCGCATCAAGGCGCGAATACGACTGGCACACTGGTGAGTAAGGTTAATGATGCATTGGTACAACTCACTGGGGCATTAAATACCCAGTCACAACGCTCTTCAGAGCAAGCACAGCTTGATGCGCAAAGAGCTGACAATAAACTCGCTTCACAACATGCTTTAACAGAAGCCTTGTCTGAACAGTTACAACAAGTCACCAGTGCAATTGAGCGTCAACGAGATAGTCAGATTAGCAGTGCAGAGCAAAGTGCTTCAAAACACAGTGAAGTAATGGCAAACCAAAGCGCAGAACTTGCAAAGTTAGCCGGTGAACTTGCAAAAGTACGAAGTGCATTCAGCGCTCAAAACGTGCTGAAAGAATCGCAGGTAGAGCAATCTAAAGAGCTTCAGCAGGCTTTAGTAGAGTGTGTTTCTAGCAAACTAGAACATATGGCTAATGTATTGGAAGCGCAAAGCCTTGTCTCAGATCATCAACGTCAGACTGAACTTTTGTTGCAGCAAAGCGACGCGTTAAAAGTGATTGCTGAAAAGACTGATATCGCAGACGCTTTATCTGGGCTCAGCCGCGACTTTTTACAAAGCCAAAATACATTAGGGGCGGCGTTAAAAGAGGCGCTTGAGTTGAGTCAGCAGCAAACGGCAGAGCAACTTTTAAGTGTGTCAGGGAGCATGCAACAAAATCATGATGACCTAAGTACACAAACGCTAGTTCATAGTTCAGTGTTAGAACAACTAGTTGCCCAGCTGCGAGAGCAGGTGGAGAGTGCACAGCAAGCGACACCCAGTGATGAAGTGGCACTTGCGTTGAGTGAGCTGGTCAACACTACGTTACCATCACTGATGCAACAGGCTGAGCAGTCAAACACCCTAGATCCTGAACTTGGACGCAAAGTGGATGTGATTTTAGAGCGCCTAGCACGTATTGAGAGGCTGCCAGCGCAGACCCAAGGGGCTGCACAAAGCAGTGAAAATCCTTATATGCTCTAGCATATGCATAATGAAAAGCCGATTATGTATGTCATCGGCTTTTTTACCTCTTATTGTCTCCGCTTTGTAATTAATGGTTGTTTCCCTAAAGTGTTCTTTGATGCTTTTTATGTGATCGCTTATCTTACCTAATTATTTTTTCATTGCGTCTAAAGCATATTTAGTATCCATACAACTATTGGATAATAGTCTATAAATTAATTCTTTTGTATTGTTTTTTTCTCTGTTTTTCACCCTTGAAATGGGTAAAAAATAGAACAATGTATTGGTTTTTATTAGAAGGAGATAGGGATATCATGACGCTTAAAGTAAGAGTGCCGATTTTATCATCAGATAATGAAAAAGCTCACATTGGTAAAGTCTTCGTAGAAGCTGGCCAACAAGTTAAATGTGGCGACTCGTTGTGCAGTGTTGAAACTGATAAAGTTATTTTTGAATTGGCAGCATATGTTGACGGAGTTGTTGAAAAAATCTTTACCAAAGAAGGGGACTATAAAAAAGAATATGCAGCGCTTATGTCTATCACTCCGTTAACTGAGCTATCGACAGACGAAAAAGAAGAGCTGCAAAGTAGTGATGTGGCAATACCATTTACTTCTGCTCTGGAATGTGTTGTTACACATGCATTAAAAGAACAAGGCAATATCGATATTGTAGCCCCAGATTTATCTGAGTTAGGTCGTAATTTTCTGAATATTTACGTCAAAGAAGGGAGTACAGTTGAGCAAGGCGACTTGCTTTGTGATATTGAAACTGACGATGAGGTGTTCGATATTTATGCCAATCATAGTGGGGTTATTTGCAAGTTTAATAAAATGCCGAACGATACGATCTGTTCAGGTGAATTATTAGTGACCATGTATCAAGAGCCCAAAAAAACTGTTGATACAACGAAGGAACAAGTGCAAAAGCCACAGGGGATAACTGACTCTCCACAAGAGCCTAAATCACGGTCGATTGAAGAAATTTGCGCAGACGCTAATTTACAGGTTGAGCTTGATGCCCAATCAAATAACCCTGAACAGGCGAGCTTTGAAGAAACTGCCAAAGACTTAATATCACAGGAAAGATCAGAACTGCCTGATATTTTGAGTGAGGTGAGTACAACGCAATCATGCACTGATACAGAAGTTACCACGAACACTCCTCAGGCTTCATCGAGCGTAAAGCCCTTTTTGTGCGGGATGCTCTTTGCTACGGGGTTATTTGCATTATTCACCTATTTGTATTGACCAGCTTGAATAATATTTTTATCTATTCTGTCACTGATTTATATTCGTTTTTAACGGCTAAAAGTGCCGTTATAGACAATTGTAACTGACGAAGATGGTTTTAAAGTCGGCGATAAAGTCGATACATGGAAATAGTACTGATAAAGCTTTCACATGCTCGTTTTTGGTTAGTAGCTACATTGAAGGGTGTTTTTAAATTTATTAGGGAAATAGGGATATGATGATATTGACAGTGAAAGTACCTCGTTTACCTGTAGGGATAGAAACTGCCCACATAGGAGAGGTTTATGTCACAGTAGGCCAAGAGGTTACACGAGATCAAAAAGTATGTTGTGTAGAAACAGATAAGGTCATTTTTGACCTTAGGTCACCATGCAATGGAGTTATTGAAAATGTATATGTGAAAGAAGGCGAGTTTCATGAGCAAAGTGCTGTTTTAATCGAAATTATGACCGAAGATTTTGAAGAAGTCGATTTTGAAAGCACAGAAAATGACTTGCACCAATCTGATGAAAAAGAAGAGGTTTATGTAGTTGATCACGAATTAAAAGACAAAGGAAATATATGTCTATTTGCACCAGAAATACCTGTAGCTAATGATAATGTCGTCTCTGTGTTTATAAAAGAGGGAACATCTGTTTTTAAAGACCAAGTATTGATGGATATAGAGACTGATATTGCGTTTTTTGAGATCAAGGCTCCACATGATGGTGTTGTTTGCAATCTATTTAAATTGCCCAATGAGACTGTCAACTCGGGCGAGTTGATGCTGACATTACTCAGTGATTACGATAAGGCTCTTGAATACAACAAAGCTTTATTAGCTGAGCAGCAGCTAAAAAGGTCTGTGATAAATGAAATTGAAGAAGACTCTAAGCTTGAGGCATTTATAGAGAGGCAGGAAACAGTAGAAAAGCATGGTGATGTGCAAGATGAAGAGAGTGGCAATGACTCTACCAAGCATGTAAATACGGCCAGTCCTAGTACCACTCATTATTTTCTTTTAATTTTTATTATAATGCTATTTTTAGTATCGGCTCTTGCTGCCTGGATTTTTATATCTCTTGATTATGATATTTTAATCTGAAAAAGTGGTAGGGTAGTTGGATTTTCCATCAGGCTTGGGGGAAGGAGTGGCCTGTTACACTTAAGACTTTTTTCATCTTATAGTGGTATTGCTCCCTTATTTTTACTGGCCAGTTTGATTGGTAGATATAAACCATCGCTATAAATAGCCATGGCTTTATTTTTTATCTTAGTCATATTACTAGGCCTGAAACCACCTAGCTATATTACTGAGCGTTCTTTGGAAAAAGTTCATTGGCTTAATGATGAAGCTGTCGAATATCAGCTCGGTGGGTGATTTATTTGCTTTTAATATGTTATTGAGGGCGTGAAGTTTCTCTACACTTAAATCCAGCGGTGCCTCATTGGGCTGGTATGTTGAGCCAATAGGGTAATATTGTTTTGGTACATTTGTCATTTCTAGATGGGCGCCTAATATTGCGCTTACAGGGTTGTTTTTTGCGAATTGACTCAGTTTATTGATGCTGTATTTGTATGCATTCCAGTCCTTAACATAGATATATCCGGGGTAAAGTGTATCGCCAGTCAATAGCCACTGATTCTGCGGATCATAAATACTTAGGCTTTCTTCTTGGTGGCCTGGTGTAAGCATAATTGTTAAGGCTCTTCCACCAAGGTCGACTATGGCTTGCCCATCAGGCCACCTTTCAAATTTAAAGTAGGCTTGTAGCGCGGCCTTTGATGGTTGGATAAGTGTTGAATTCGCTCGGTTTTTGAAAGCCCAATCACCTTGGTAGTGATCGCTGTGCCCGTGCGAGTGAATGACGAGTAATGCTTTTTCTGAAAGCTGTTTTTTACCTAACAAAGTCTCAAGTGTTTGATACAAATTATACGCAGTACCCTCACCCACTGCGCCAGTGTCTAACATTAATATGGTTTGTTGGCCGACCAAGATATATATAAACGGGGCCTCATATGTTAAGCATTTGCTTTGTCTAATAATATAAGTGCTTGCATCATGCTGATAGATATCATTGGCAGCCAATTGGGATGTCTCGCAATTTTGAGCTCCATGGTGCCATTTTAGTTTTGTGAGCACGGTGTTTGGTGATGATACTTCGTTCATTGAATGCGTTTTTAAGGTTTGTTCTGTATGAATTGAACAACCACTTAAAAGTATAAGAAATAAAGAAATATAAGCTCTCATATCGCCATCCTTATGTAGTTTTATTTTTGTTTTAATGCTGGGGTTTATCCAACGCTTCGAGGCGTTGCATAAGTGGTCTATCGATGAGTGCTTTTTCAGCTTCTCGAACTTTTTGCAGCAAATCACATTCAATTTGTTGAGTGAGTTCCGTGAAGATTTCTGTCATCTTCGATGTTAGAGGTTTTAGCTGCATCACTTCTTGTTTACCAAGCTCGGTTAAATGCAGTGTTTTTGCGCGCTTGTCCTTCGGGTTAGGTTTTCGGCAAATCAGCCCAAGCTTGACTAGGGTATGAGTTCTTTGTGTCGCCATCTGATGCGTGACACAAAGTGCTTCGGATAATTCAGCGACAGTGGCGCCGTTGTTTTTCTCTAAGTAGTACATGCTGGATATAGCAGTACTGGGTGTGGTAATGCCATAACTTTGTATTGCGGCGGCGCCTTGATCGCTAATCAAGTCTGATAAACGTCGACAAAAGTGGGCAAGAAATGCTTGGTCTAAGCTCTCTAAATATGTACTCATGATACATCTTAAAAATTATACAAGTACTTGTACATTAGCATGAGTATGATTTTATACAAGTACTTGTATAAAGATAAATGATGCAAAGGCATCATTGATTGGCCATAAAGCTGAGTGAAATTAAATCTAATAAGTTGAATAATGTACGCAATTTTCTATAAAGCATTTTATGCATTGAACTTAAAAAGCTTTATATTTTTTCCTCTTGTAGTTAAGGAACACATTGTTGTCTAGGGAATAATCCTCTTCATTATGTATCGTCTAAATATTTTAATTATGCGCTTTGTAATCTAAGTTATATATAAATATGTGTTGAAAGGTAATCATGTAATGGATTTTTATTTTAGACTTTTTTAAGTGATGTATGTTTTATAAATATGAACTATACATACCTATCGGTTACCACTCTTTGTGGGTGTTTTTTGTGAGTTTTGTTGAAAAAAATAGAATTTCATTATGCATGTTATATTTAAAAAATATGATGATAAGTCATATCATTAGGTTTTTATTCTCTTTACTTATGCTCCCCCCCCCTGCCTTTACCTAAAACTAGTTAAATAATGTCTAATTTGTTGGTTGTGACTTTGGTTCATAAGTTTATTTATTTCGGTGTTAATATACTAGAACGTGGTTTCTGAAAAAAGCTAAATCTGAGTGCTGAAACGTTAAGTGGTATTTTTATTATAAATATTATAAAAGCCATGCCGAGCTTAGGTTTTGGGAAATAGAAAAATATAAATATTATGTAACGTATTGAAAATTTTGTTGATAATTAATTTGATTTTTTTTGCGCCTATTTTTTTTAGGTTTTTTTATGTGCGAGTTAAGAAAAATAAGTCTTTCTTAACGAAGAGTGATAAATAAAATCCTTTGTTTCTACCTTGGGGGGTTAAATCACTTCTATTAATACATAAAAATCGACTATAAATTTAATTGAAATTACAGGTTGTCTTGAGGGAAAGAATCTTTTTTTTTCTGGAGCCTATTTGTAAATCAAAGTTCGGTTAGAGCATTTACTTAAAACAGTATATTACAATAATGTGTCAATATGATGTTAATTTAAGCTTGGGTGTGCTTTAAATATATTCAATAAAAACAGTGGTTTATGGTTTTATGGTGGGCACCTGTAATAACTGTCAGCTTGATTCTATTGCTATTAATTAATAATTTGTGAGGCAGTAAAGTGTTTAAGTTTTTATTGATACATTTTGTATGTCTAATACGCATCCAAAATTCACCTACTCTTAATGAAATAACAACAATAAGTAGATGTAAATGAATTTAACTATGATAAGCGCCTCAGAGCTTCCTTATCCTGATAAGGATAATATAAGCACACATGGATCAGAAGCATGCTCATTAGAAAGTAAAAGTATTAATGTATTACGGATTAATGAGGATGAAAGAAAACAGATTTTAGCCACTGTCGAGCAATGTATATTAGACTATTCGATTGCAGGCTTTGATGAATTTTATTTTTCTTGTTGGAAACAATTTCCAAACCTACCGCAAACCTTGTTAGTTAAACTTTTTGAGCTAAAAAAGGGGAATAGAGCTCATCATATTTTAATAAAGGGCCTTCCACTACCTAGTGACATTCACGCCACTCCTAGTTGTAAGGGGACGGAGCATGGTGAAAGTACGCTATTTGCCCGAAAACTATTAAGTATATTAGTTTCTAGCTTAGGCTATATCTATAATTTTGAAGGTAAAAAGCACTTTGATTATATTGATGATGTTTTTCCTCTTTTTAAAGATAGAAACCAACAGTTAGGTTCAAATAAATGTTTCTTAGAGTGGCATGTGGAAGATGGTTTTCATGAAGCCAAGGCTGACTTTGTTGCATTATTTTGTCTAAGGGAAGATCCTCAAGCAGAAACTTATATATTTGAAGTCAAGGACATTGATTTAGAAAAGCCCTTAGAAGAAGAGTTGCAGAAAAAACAGTTTTTAATAAAAAAAGATACAACGTTTTCCCCTACATCTGAAGATGTTGAAGAAAGCCAAGTGTGCTCTGTACTAAACGGAGACTTGGACAAAGAAATTGTATTTGATCCACCGTTTACAACATGCCTAACTGAGTCCGCCCAAAAAGCTTTTACAGAGTTACAAAAATCAATTAATCGCAATAAGAAGACCGTCGTGCTGGAAAAGGGCGACCTGTTGATTTTTGATAACCGAAGAGTTGCTCATGCAAGAAGTAATTATCAACCAAAGTACGACGGCAGTGACCGCTGGCTACTGAGGTGTTTATTGTTAGAGAGCACTTGGAAAGCACGAGAATATATCTCTGAAAGTGCACACATCATTAAGTAACTTTTAAGTCAATTTAATACTTATAAAAAACTAATCCATAAATTTATTCTTGGGGCTTATCCATGAGTACAAATGCTGCTTGCACTCTGACCAGTGTTCAGAGAGACGTATACATTAATCAAAAAAAATATGCAGAACTTCCAATCACCAACCTTGTCGTACGCATTGATATTAGCGGTTTTATAAACGAGCCTATTTTCAAAAAAGCGTACGAGCTGGCAATCGAATATCACGATACATTTTCAATTCGATTACACGGTGGTAGTAGCGCTGAAAACAACTTCTGCTTCGAAAAACATCCAATTGATGAGCTAGAGTTTATTGATCTGTTTGCTCAAAGCAGGTCGGAATTAATCACTGAACAACAAGTAAGTGAGTGGTCTAAAGCTTTTATAGAAGAACCTATAACGAAGGAAGATAGCAAACTTTATAAAGGTGCATTAATTAAAAAGTCGGCCCAGGAATATGAGCTTTTTCTTGTTTTTAGTCATGTTATCTGTGATGGATGGGGGGTTTCTGTTTTTACTAAAAACCTTTACCGCATTTATGATGCCCTTTTATCAAATTCAGCTTCAGAGAAACTAGAAAAAATCAAAAATAGCCTACCTAGTTTCAAAGACGAAATAGATGATGAAGCTGACTACTTGGTGTCGGATAGGTTTGCAGAAGACAGGCAGTATTGGGTAGAGCGTTTAAAAAAACTACCAGCCCAAGCCGTTGTTCCTCGTTATAGCTATCAATACGCTGACAATGACTTTGTGCCGAGCCGCATGAAGAAAATGACCATTAATCGTGCTGCATTTCAAAAGATAGAAATGTTAGGCAAATCACTAAAAGTAGGCATCAACCAATTGATGCAAGCGGCCATTTATATATACATGCTCAACAGCTGCAATATAGATGAGTTAATTATTGGGCAAGTATTTCATAACCGAAAGAAACTGAGGTCAAAAAAAACGGTGGGTATGTACGCTAAAATACTACCTGCTAGATATAATTTTGGTACAGCGCTGACATTATGTGAGTTATTGCAAAAGATTAAAGAAGTAAATCAAGTTGATAATTTGCATTACGCTATACCTTTGGAGCAGCTAGCCCAAGATATTGATATTTATAATCAAGGAAGAACACTGCATTCTGATGTAGTATTTAATTACGTCAAAATAAGCTGTGACCATCACCCTGAAGGTACGCAAACAAAGACAAACTCCGTAATTTTAGGTTATGACCCTTTTCCACTTAATATCTCTATATTTGAATTAGGTGATCATCAGGATCTCACATTAACCGTTGAGCACAATCTGGCATATTACAGCGATGATGAAGCCGAACTTTTGATAGAACGCTTGTCAAACTTGATTATGTCGTTGCCAGAACAACAGCACACATCGATAAAAGATATCAATATCTTAAGTCAAGCAGATTGGAAGCATATTGAAGATTACAACAATACGCTGAAGGTTTATTCAGATAACCCTACCATTCATGATCTGTTTTTAACGAAAGCAATAGCAGCACCAAAACTGGTCGCTTTGATTGACTCACAAGGTGCGTTAACTTACGAAGCATTATTGCATCATGTTGCTGGCATGAGCTCTCAGCTTTCTTTGGCTACGCCAGACACTCGAAAACCAATAGCAATCTATCTACCTAAAGGTCGAATGCAGTTAGTTTCCGCATTGGCCATTATGTGTTCGGGGCATTTTTATATACCGCTTGAAACCCATTGGCCAAAAGAGCGAGTGCGAAAGGTCATAGAAAAAGCCAATATAGAAACAGTCATTAGCTCAGTTGATTTAGCGAGTAATTTACCAGATACCATAAGTTGCCTAATTGCTAAGCATGCACCAGTACAAAAGCCAGAGCCTGATTGGATAAAACAAGTTAAGGCAATCAATTCAGCTGAGGCACTTGCTTATGTCATATTTACATCAGGCTCTACCGGTGAACCAAAAGGAGTTGCAATAGCTCATGAAGGTGCTGTGAATACGCTAAGGGACATAAATGAGCGCTTAAATGTCACTGAAAAAGATAAAGTGCTTGCTGTTTCTGACTTAAGCTTCGACCTGAATGTGTATGATTTTTTTGGCATGCTAGCGGCAGGTGGAACGATCATTTTCCCTACAGCAGGGAAAGAACGTGAGCCTTCACATTGGGCGCAGTTAATAGAGCAACACAACGTATCAATATGGAACACGGTTCCAGCTTCAGCAGAGCTCCTTGTAAGTTTTTTTGAATTAAATAACAAAGACGCGCATGCACCAATTAGGCATATGATGCTAAGCGGGGATTGGTTACCTCCTAAACTGCCAAATAGATTGCAGTTATGCTTTCAAGGTTCAGGGAAGCCGGCCCAAGTCCATAGCTTTGGGGGAGCGACGGAAGCGTCTATTTGGTCGATCACTTACCCAATATATGAAGACTGTTCTGAATGGAAAAGCATTCCTTATGGTAAACCTCTGCTCAACCAGTCGTTTTATGTGCTAAACCATGAGCAAAAGCTTCAGCCAATTGGTGCTGAAGGCGAATTGTATATTGGGGGCGTCGGAGTTGCACAGTGCTATTTTAACGATATCGAAAAAACCAACTACAGCTATATTGTTCACCCTCAATTAAATCAACGACTATACCGCACTGGCGACTTAGGACGTTTAATGACTGATGGCAATATTGAGTTTATTGGACGCGTTGATCACCAAGTGAAAATCAATGGTTTCAGAATCGAATTAGGTGAAATAGAAAGCCACCTTAATAGCCTACCAGAAGTCAAAGAAGCAATTTGTCAGGTGATGACAAACCAGCATGGTGCCAAAGTTTTAAATGCGTATCTTGTTGCGGCAAGTTGTAACGCCGAACTCTCTATTCTTGAGCCTATATGTCGCAGTTACCTATTACAAAAGGTGCCTAGCTACATGCTTCCAGTTAATTATTTCCTATTAGACAGCATTCCCTTAACGCCTAATGGAAAAGTAGATAGGAAAGCTCTACCAACTAAAGAGAGTGACCAAGATAACTTCCAGCAACCAAGTACAGAGATTGAAGTTTTGCTTGCCCAAATTTGGTGTCAAGAAATAGGTATTGAGCGTATTGGAGTTCAGCAAAGCATTTATGAAGTGGGGGGAGCGTCACTCAATGCGATTAAAATAGTTATGCAAATCAACACTATTTATCCTCACCTTGAACTGCAGCTAAAAGACTTAATGCTGCACTACACAATCGCATCACTGTCCGCATTTATAGAGCAAAAGCTAATGGATAGTGCTACTGAAGAGCAAGAAAATATTGAAGAGTTGGAGTGGTAATTGTGAAGGTTGCAGCATTAATAAAGCATTTAAAAGATAAGGGAATAACGCTTCTTTTAAGCGATGGGAAGTTAAAAAGCCAAGCGGCGCCTGGCGCGATCACCAAGGATATTGCCACTCAAATCCGTGAGAACAAAAATGAGCTGGTTGAATTTTTGGCCTCTGAGCAGGCGATTCCTCGTATCCAAAAAGACGAATATGAACTGTCTTTTAGCCAGCAGCGCTTGTGGTTTTTAGATAAGTTGGAAGGACAAACTTCCACATACAATATGTCAATTGCCTATCAGCTTAAGGGGATGATTCAGGTTCAGGCACTAGAAGGTGCCCTAAATGATTTACTTACAGCAAATCCGGCCCTTACTGCTCAATTTCATGAAGTGAATGGACAAGCCAGACAAGTTTTTCGTCAAGACATAGCTGTAAAACTACAAACGATACAAGCGTCTAACTTAGACGAGGAACTTATAAACAAAAAGTTAGCCGAAGAGGCACAACGACCTTTTAATCTAACCTGTTCACCTATGCTAAGGGCGCTGATTTACCTTCAAGCTGCGGGGGTTTCAACCTTACAGTTCACTTTTCATCACATCGCTGTTGATGGTTGGTCAGTAGAACTGCTATTTGATCAACTTGCTGCTTTTTATAAGGCCCGTGTAAACGGAAAAGTGCCAGTTGCCAAAGAGCAACCGTCACTTGATCTGCATTACGGTGACTATGCTGCTTGGCAGCAAGGTTACTTTCAGGCTGGTGGATTTGACAGCTCATTAGATTATTGGACACAACGGTTGGCAAATAGCCCTGTTATGCATGCCCTGCCAACGGTGAATAACAGGCCTAGAAAACTTGGTACCAGAGGTGACAAGCAGGTTTACACGATTGATGCTGATTTATGGCATAAAGTGATCACTTTGGCTAAATCATCTCAAGTCACCCCCTATATTTTCTTGCTAACAGCCTGGGGAAGTTTCTTACAGAAATTAAGCAATCAGCAAGACATCGTCATTGTAACACCCGTTGCAGGACGTAATAGGCAAGAGTTAGATTCAGTGGTAGGGATGTTTGTCAATACGCTACCTGTTCGCTTGAGTGCAGACTTTGAGTTGTCTTTTAAAGAGGTATTAAGAGACGTAAAACAAGCTGTGATGAAGGACTTTCAGCATGATGAAGTGCCTTTTGACGTGATTGTTGAACACTTAGGCCTCACGCGGAGCCTAAGCTTTTCTCCACTAGCGCAATTGTTATTTAGCTTTCAAGAAGCATACCCTAAAACATTGACATTAAATGGGTTAGAAACGTCAGTAAAACAGCTTAACACCGAAACTGCTAAGTTTGAGTTGAGCTTAGAAGTTACACAAACAGATTCAAGTGCTGATTTCTTATGGGAATTTAATACGAATTTATTTTCACATAAGCAAATAGCACAATGGTCAGAACAGTTTTTTCACTATTTGAACCAGCTTACGCGAGGTGCAGATAAGCCATTAGGCGGCTATGACGTTATTACTCCAAATGAGTATGAATACCTTACGCAGCATGTTAATCACACTAAATCAGACTACATAAATGACAAGTGTATACATGAGGTATTTGAGCTACAGGTTGAAAAGCATCCTCAAGCGGTAGCCTTAGTTTTCGAAGAAAAACAGCTAACTTATGAAGTATTAAATAGTCGTGCCAATCAACTTGCTCACTACTTGAATAAGCATAAGCATATTTCACCTGATACATTAATTGGATTGTGCTTTGAACGCTCTGTTGAAATGGTCATTGCCATTTTAGCTATTCTTAAGGCGGGTGGTGCTTATGTACCATTAGATCCAGACTACCCAGAAGCTCGTCTGAAGTATATGTTAGACGATGCTGAGCTAGATACTGTTATTACACTCAGCAGCTTGATTGACAAAACACCAGTAAAAAAGTCACAGGCAATTTGTTTGGATGACTCGCGCTTGCAAGATGAGCTATCGCGTTGTCCAACAGATAATCTTTCAGTAACAGATACAAATTTACAAACACATCATCTGGCCTACGTTATTTATACATCAGGCTCCACAGGAAAGCCGAAAGGGGTACTGCAAACCCATGAAAACGTATGTCGGTTATTTTTGACAACTGAAGATGACTTTAATTTCAGTGCTTCAGACACTTGGACATTATTTCACTCTATTGCGTTTGATTTTAGTGTATGGGAACTATGGGGGGGGTTACTCTATGGCGGAAAGCTTGTCATCCCTAATTACGCATGCACTAGAGACCCCAAACAGTTTGCTAACTTGTGCCAAGCCCAAAATGTAACAATCTTAAACCAAACACCAAGTGCTTTTAGCTCACTTTCTGAAGTGATACTGAGAGAGAATCTTGAGTTGCCCCATTTAAGGTGCGTTGTGTTTGGTGGTGAAGCGTTACAAGTAGAAAGTCTAACGCCATGGTGGGAACGGTTTGGTGATCAGCAACCTACGTTAATTAATATGTATGGTATTACTGAAACAACAGTTCATGTTACTTACAAGCCATTAAGCAAGACTGACGTAAACCCAGCATCTGTCGGAAATAAACTGGGCGATCAGACCATATACTTATTAGATAACTATGGAAAGTTAGTGCCCAGGGGTACCGTTGGTGAAATATATGTAGGCGGTGCAGGACTCGCTAGAGGGTATCTAAATAAACCGGAGATCACCGAAGAAAGGTTTATAGCTGATCCATTTACAGCAAAGGACGGTGCGAGGCTTTATAAGTCAGGTGATTTGGCCAGATACCTTGATAATGGTGAGCTTGAGTTTATTGGCCGTGCAGATGATCAGATAAAAATTCGGGGATTTCGTATTGAGCTCGGGGAAATTGAACACCAACTGGCAGAATTCGATGGAGTAGACTCTAGTTTAGTGTTGGTAAAGGAAAACCACGCTGGAGAAAAGTCACTTGTTGGCTACGCTAAGCTAAATGCTCCATGTTATGGGGAAGAAGAGGCTAGTGCTATTGTCCAGCGAATAAAAAGTGCGATTGCATTGGTACTGCCTAACTATATGCTGCCATCAGTAATTATGGTTGTGAATGAGTGGCCACTCACGGCGAATGGTAAGGTGGATAAAAAAGCGCTTCCCGAGCCAGCGCAATCTATACTGCAAACAGCCAAGATGCATGAATTTAAAGCGCCGCAAACAGATAAAGAGCAGATTTTAGTTAATGCTTGGTCTGAAGTACTTAATCTAGATTCAGATAAAATAAGTACACTTGCAAACTTTTTTGAGCTTGGCGGGCATTCACTACTGGTCGTAAAGCTGGTTTCGGCTGTTCAAAAGCTAGGATGGGAGCTGACTGTTCAGTCTGTATTTGGTGCCGCAAACTTAGCTGAGCTTGCTGAAGAACTTAAACTTGCAAACCAATCAGACGTTTATCAAACCCCAGCGAATGCAATCCCAGAAAGTTGTGAAATAATCACTCCTGAAATGTTGCCGCTTATCAATTTATCGCAGCGGGAAATTGATCATATTGCGAGCCAAGTGCCTGATGGCATGAAATGTATCAAAGACATCTATCCGCTAACGCCACTTCAAGAAGGCATGCTGTATCATCATATGCTAGACCCGGAAGAAGATCCCTATGTAATAACGACTTATCTGCGCGTGGATAGTCGAGCTTCATTTGAGAAACTGGTGGAAGGGTTGAACTTTGTTATACAACGACATGACGTACTAAGGACCGCTTTTTTCTGGGATGAGTTAGATACCCCGGCTCAGGTTGTATTACGTAGCGCCTCAATACCAGTACAATGGCTACAGGCTGTGGATGGTCAAGATGCATTAGATGTGTTGAAGGAAAACATCATCACCAGTATGGATCTAGCTAAAGCACCATTGTTTCACCTTGCCGTTGTAGATACCGCACAAGGTGAGCACTATATTAAGTTAACTTGGCATCATTTAGTTGATGACAATACCAGCCTGAATATTATTGTAGATGAGTTGTCAGCCTGGTTTACGGGAGATACGGAATCGTTACCTTCTCCTATCTCATACAGGGAAGCTGTTGGGCACATACAGCACCATCAGAAGCATACTGATGCCATCAGTTTTTTTGAGTCAATGCTAAGTGATGTTTCAGAGCCTACAGCGCCTTTTGAGCTGCTCAATGTTAACCAAAAAATACAAGCAACGGAGCTCAGTGCTGATTTACCACGCGATTTATCAGCGCAAATTCGCCAATGGACAAGTGAAAATCATTGTAGTCCAAGTGCATTTTTCCATGCGGTTTGGGCGCTCGTTATATCTGCTTGTTGCAGTAAAGAGCAGGTGGTTTTTGGAACAGTGATGTCTGGCAGGCTGCAAGGCTCACAATGGGCCGAGCAAATGGTTGGCCTATTGATCAACACGCTGCCAATAAAAGCGCAATTGAACAACCAAAGCGTGTTGTCGCTTGTTAACTCTATCAGTAAATCTATTCAGGATTTAATTGCCTATGAGTACACTCCGCTAACGCAAGCCCAAAGTTGCTGCGATATTGAGGGTGACGCCCCACTATTTAGCTCAATCATTAATTGCCGTTTTAGCTTTGAGAACCAGCCAGTAAGAGATGCTAGCAATGAGTTTTCTTTTTTAGAAGCACACGAACGTACAAATTATCCACTTGGCCTATCTGTAGATGATATAGATAACGCGTATCACCTGACATTAAATGTAGACAGTAGCGTCAATGCAAAGCGTGTATTGAGCTATGTTACAACAGCCGCTTCTAGGCTTATGACTGCACTATTGCAAGCGCCTGAACAAGCTGCTAACACTTTGTCAGTAATTCCGGACACTGAACAGCACCAACTAATTAGTGCTTTCAATAATACAGCTTGCCCATATTCGCAAGAGACATTGATCCATGAGTTGTTTGAACAGCAAGTTGAAAAAACACCTGACGGTATTGCCCTTGTGTTTGGTGACACTGAACTTACTTATCAGGAATTAAATACTAGAGCGAATCAATTAGCACGTAGAATTCGTGACCAGTATGAAGTGAGTTATGGTGAGGGCTTAAAGCCAGATACATTTATTGCATTATATCTAGAGCGAAATGTTGAGCTGATTGTAAGTATCCTTGCAGTATTAAAAGCAGGTGGGGCATACTTGCCTATCTCACCGAATGACCCGCAAAAGCGGGTGCAATATATACTACAAGATACGTTAGCGCCAATCTTACTATGCCAATCAAAATTTACTGAGCAGCTAAGTGAGATCACTGGAGGGAATTCATCCCAACCGGAACTATTGGCGGTTGATGAACCAAATTCGCTTGGCTCATATAGCCAAGGCAACTTACCCAGATGTGGGGAGCCAAGCCAACTGGCTTATGTAATTTATACTTCAGGGACAACTGGCCAGCCTAAGGGAGCACTGTTAGAGCATAGAGGGATAGTTAACCTGATCAAGCATGATATCAAAACATTTGATATCAGCCATGGCGAACGCATTATGCATGTTCTGCCTATGCAGTTTGATGCTGGTGGACAAAGCTTATTCCACGGCCTATGTGCAGGTGCCCAGATTCACTTTACGGATGCTAAAACTGATTTAACCCAGTTTATGTTATCGAATGATATTAATTATTGTGCGATGACCCCTTCGTTATTAGGTGCACAGGTGGTACGCCAAATTCCATCTTTAAAAGTCATTATGGTGGGCGGGGACAGCTGCACACTAGATTTGGTTAACACTTGGACCCAGCAGTGTCGGTTATATAACCTCTATGGTCCAACTGAATGCTCAATCATGACTACCATGAAAGAGCTAAAGCAAAATGAAACCCCAGTGATTGGTAGCCCTATTGCGAATACTCAGGTGTATGTTCTTGATCAACAGTTAAAGCCAGTCCCAATCGGGGTTACTGGGGAGCTGTATATATCAGGTGTTGGACTGGCTAGGGGTTATCACAATAAGCCCGAGCTTACCAAAGAAAAGTTTATAGATAGCTCTTTGCCAGGCGCTCCATGTAGCCGCTTGTATCGCTCAGGTGATAAGGCGCGATGGCTTGAAAGTGGAGAGCTAGTATTTTCAGGTCGTAAAGACCATCAAGTGAAAATACGAGGGTTTCGCATCGAGGTGCAAGAAATTGAACATCACTTATCAGCAATTAAAGAAATATCTGAAGCCCATGTTAAAGCAAGAGGTAAAGCAAAAGCCAAGCAGCTTGTCGCTTATATAACACTCAAAGACGAAGCTTTAAATACAGAGCAATCAAGAGAAAATATGGTGGTCAGTATCACAGGCTATTTGGATAATCATTTACCCAGTCATATGCTGCCATCTCATTACGTCTTTTTGGACAAAATGCCACTAACAAATAACGGTAAGTTGGATGAAAAGGCACTGCCAGAGCCGGAGCTTAACCAATCAGGAGCTGATCAGCAATTGCCAACCAGTGCACTTGAAATTGCACTATGTGAGCTATGGGAACAAGTTCTCGGAGTTGAAAAAGTAGGCTTAACCGATAATTTCTTTAGTCTTGGCGGTGACTCAATATTATCTATACAACTTGTATCAAGGGCAAATAATAGAGGGATTTCGTTAAGTGTGAAGTCGCTTTTTCATAATCCAACGATTGCCGAGCTTGTAAAAGTCGTACGCTTTGAGTCGGTCAATACCGGGCAACAAGAAATGGTGACTGGTAATATGCCGTTATTACCTATTCAGCACTTTTATTTTGATAAAAATACTGAGCAACCTGAGCACTTCAATCACTCGCTATTGCTTCATGTGCCAGCTGATTTTTCAGAAGCATATTTGACGAAAATTGTTGATGCAATATACCAACGTCATGATGCATTGCGTCTAGTATTCAATCAAGGTGAAGGCGGTCACTGGCAAGCACTGCACACTCCGCTTACCAAAAAGTTTTTAGATGATAGCCTTTCCTACCAGATAAAGCCTGAAAGTCATGCGTGGGAAGCCTGGATTGAAGCGCAGTGTGGACAGTGGCAGCAAAGCTTCGACCTTAAAAATGGGCCGTTATTCAAAGCCATCTTGTTACAGGAAGGAGAGGAGCCTCAAAGCGACAAACGGTTGTTTTTATTGTTCCACCATTTAGTAATAGATGGGGTTTCTTGGCGTATTGTTTTGGATGACTTACATCTGGCGTATGAGCAGCTAAGTAAAGATGAGCATGCCAGTGTTGTATTACCAAGAAAAACGGCTTCTTATCAGACTTTTGCAAGTGCGCTTGTTGATTATTCAAGTCAGGAAGACAGTGTATCTGAGCTTGAATATTGGCGTGCACAAAATCAAACATTTAATTTACCTACTGAATATAGCGTTTCTGATAAACCAACGATTGCTACCACAGAAAATGAAAGCTTTACGCTGGATAGAGCCGAAACAGAACTGTTACTACAGCTGTCTAACTCCACGTATCGCACACACATTAATGAGCTACTGCTGTCAGGAATGTACCTTGGCTTATGCCGTTGGGGGGGCTTAGATAGCGTTAAATTTATATTTGAAAGTCATGGCCGGGACGTGCCATTTAGCGACCTAGATATTAGTCAAACGCTGGGCTGGTTCACAAGCTTCTATCCCGTTTACTTTGAACAGGAAAACGAGGAGCAGGATATACAAGCGTACCTTAAGAAGGTCATTCTGAAGATCAAAGAAACGGTGCGGGCAATTCCAAACAATGGTTTAGGGTACGGCTTACTGCAGCTCAATCATAATGAAGCCGATGCACAACTTAGCCATGATTATCAGTCTGTGGCATTTAACTACTTAGGTGTGTTTGATGCGGATAAGCAATTGGCATCGCTTGGCAGTAATAACTTTAGCGAAGCTAAAGAAGAGCGAGGTGAACACCAGAGTGGGCTTCATCCTCGTTGGCATAAATTGGGGTTAAATGGCTGGGTTAAGCAAGGGCAGTTGAGCTTCACGCTTGATTACAGCACCCTTGAATATAGTAAGCGTAATATGCAAAGCCTAGTAAAGGAGCTGGAACAGGGGCTACGAGACGTTATTGCCCACTGTCAGCAAGCACAACCTTGCTTCACACCATCTGATTTTCCATTAGCCAATGTTAAACAAGCAGAGTTGGCAGAATGGCAGCATCAATTTCCACAGATGCAAGACTTATATTCGGCTACCCCAATGCAGCAAGGGATGATTTTTGAAACGTATAAAGAACCAAAAGCCTACATGCAGCATCAGGATATTGTGTTTAGTGCAAATACCAGCTTTAGCGCAATGCAGGAAGCGTGGTCAGAAGTGATGGCACGCCACTCTATAATGCGTACGCGATTTGTGGGTATAGAAAGCGCTAATATACATCAGGTTGTTTTACCAACCGGGCAATTTGAGTGGCATCAGTTTGACTGGTCTGGGTTAACTTCTGAAATACAAGATACAAAGTGGGAAGAGGTGATTGAGCAAAACTATGACAGGGGTTGCGACTTTACCACTGAGCCGCTTACCCGCATCTATTTGGTACAACTTTCAGCGACTCGTTGGCGGCTGCTATTCACTCAGCACCACTGCCTGTCTGATGGCTGGAGTCTGCCCATTATCTTAGGTGAAGTGTTTAGCGTTGCAGAGAAAAAATCTGACTTTACCAGCTACCAACTTCCTCCTGTTGCAGATTATAAACAGTACATTGACTGGTATTTCAAGCAAAGCCAACAACAAGGGCTACAGTTTTGGCAAGGCAAGTTGGAAAATGTGACTCAAGCTTGCTTATTGATGCCATCTGAAGAGGAGCATGGTCTAAGGGAATATTGTGAGCAAATCATTACGTTTGATGCAGTCCTTAGCCAAAACTTAAATCACTACTGTAGAGCGCGCAGCACGACACTCAATACAGTTATGCAAATGGCTTGGTCATACTTGTTAAGTCAATACACGCAATCCAATGATGTGGTGTTTGGCACGATTGTTTCTGGTCGAGACTGTGATGTTGACGGCATACAATCAATGGTAGGCCTTTTTATCAACACCTTGCCATTGGTTGCTCATCTCGACGTAACAGAAACTATTGAAAGTTATTTGCAAACACTACAAAAACAGCAGCTTGAATGTAACCAATATAATTATTTGCCTCTGAATGACGTTTGCATGCAAGCGAAAAATGCAGGCATAAAATCTGGTGAGCGTCTGTTTGATACCTTACTTGTAACTGAGAACTACCCTACTGGTGAAGCACTAAATGCTTCTCAGACATTAACCAATACTAAAGTTGAGCAGGCAAGCGCCAAGGAGCATATCGATTTTGGCTTATCGGTTGCAGTAGTGCCTGATGAGGAGTTTTGGGTGCGCTTTAGCTACAAGAGTGGCGAATATTCCTCAACACTCATCAATCAGATATCTCAACATTTTATAGCAATTATCAACAGTATTGTAAGCCAAACGGACCCCGCTGCTCTAGTTGGCTCACTCGACATGCAGCAAGACGAAATTGATGACAAATCGTCAATGAGTACGCTGATAGATGAACTAAAGGACTTAAGCGAAGCGGAACTTGCTGAGCTGTTAATGGCAGAAGAACAATTATAAGAAGTATGAATATGGAAAATATCAAAAAAGACATGCTAGACAAGCTAAATCAATTGTCGCCTGCGCAGCGCAAGGCGTTATTGAGCAAGGTTAAACGTCACAAGGAAAATCAACAAGATGAGTTAGATGCGCAAGCACTATTCTCACAGGCATCATCGATTACCGAAGTAGTTGAGCAAATTGCTCAGACGTACCCACAAAAAACTGCGCTAGTTTTAGGTGATGAACAAATTAGTTATGACGAGCTAAATAGACGAGCTAACCAGCTGGCACATTTTATAAAACAAAAAAACTTGCCGTCAGAGAGCTTAATTGGCTTGATGTGTGACCGTTCCATTGAGCTGATAGTTGCCATTTTGGCAATCCTCAAAGCTGGCGCAGCCTATGTTCCGCTCGACCCTAATAACCCCAAAGGTCGCCTGTCATACATTGCTCGAGATAGCCAGCTTAAACTGATTTTAACGCAAGACAGCGTATCTGGTATTTTGGACGCTGATAATGAAGAGTATGAGCTTGTGGTCTTGAACCAGCCTCAAGTCATAGAGCAGTTAGCTTCGCAACCAGTGCAAAACATAACAGACTCCCGCCGCGCTGATAGCAATACTGGGGCTTCGCTTGCCTACATTATTTACACATCGGGTTCTACCGGCCAGCCAAAAGGGGTAATGGTTGAGCACAAAAATGTATTGCGTTTATTTGATGCCTGTAATGCCCATTACCAGTTTAACGAGCAAGATGTATGGGTTTTATTTCATTCATACGCTTTTGATTTCTCTGTGTGGGAAATTTTTGGTGCACTATTACATGGGGGAACGCTCGTCATTGCTACTCAGGAGGCATGTCGCTCACCAGAGCAAATACAATCCTTACTGATAGAAAATAAGGTGACGGTATTGAATCAAACCCCCACTGCCTTTTATAACCTGATGCCTTACTTTATCGAGAGCATAGCGGTTAGCAGCCTACGTTATATTATTTTTGGTGGTGAAGCGTTAGAGCCGAGCAAATTAACGCCAATGTTTGATTGCTTTGCGGATAACCCAGCACTGAATTCACCTGAAATAATTAATATGTATGGCATAACAGAAACAACGGTTCATGCCAGTTATTATCGTATTACATCTGATGACTGTAGTAAGCGTTCAAGCCCGATAGGCAAACTGTTAAATGACTTAAAAGGCTTTGTGTTTAATGAGTCTTTACAATCTGTGCCTGACCAAGTTGTTGGTGAGTTATATATTGCAGGCGCAGGGGTGACACGAGGCTACCTACATAGAAATGAGTTAACAGCAGAGCGGTTTATTCAGCATCCCACTCAGCCGGACTTAAGGCTATATCGTACAGGTGACTTGGTAAAACGCATGCCAGGTAGTGAGTACCATTACGTAGGAAGAGCAGATCAACAGGTTAAAATTAGAGGGTTTCGAATTGAGTTAGGGGAAATTGAGTCTGCGCTTACTCAATTACATGGCATTTCAGCTGCAGTGGTGAATCCATTTGAAAACGCTGATGGGGATAAAAATCTTGCAGCATATTTAGTGTCATCTGACAAGGTGAGTGATAAGCAGCATAACATTGACGAGATTGTGCAGCACCTGAATAAAGTATTGCCTCAGTACATGATCCCGGTCACATTTCAATATTTGGAAGCACTACCTTTAAACCAAAATGGTAAAATTGAACGAAGTGCTTTACCAAACCCTGAACAGGTTCAAGTTGCTCAAAAGGCATACGAGGCACCATCTTCTCAAGCTGAAAAAGTGATAGCACATGCTTGGCAAAACGCACTTGATATTGATCAGATTGGTATTCACGACCACTTTTTTGACTTAGGTGGTGATTCGATTAAGTCGTTAGCCGTAGTGAGTAAGGTGCGTGAATCTGGATTTGGGATCAATGTAGCAGATTTATTTGCTTATCCTGTACTGGAAACTTTAGCCGCTCATATTCAACAGCAAGCGCCGCAAGCTGCTTCTGAAAAAATGGCACTTTTTTCACTTTGCCCTGACAGCGATAGAGCAAAGCTACCTAAGGGCGTGATTAATGCCTATCCGATTTCCAAACTTCAGGAAGGGATGATTTTCCATTATGACAGCCAAGATAGTTCAGGTAGCGCTGGAGCGAAGGGCTTGTACCATAACGTCTCGCGGATCAGCCTAGACACTTCAATTGATATTGCCGCATTTAAAACTGCACTGGCTCGTTTAGTCTCACGACATGACATTTTGCGCACTAGCTTTCATATGCAGGGTTTTAGTATTCCATTACAACTTGTGCACCAGCAAATTGAGTTCCCGCTGAGCTACACCGACTTGAGTATGTTTGATACAAAAGAGCAACAGGAGCTTTTAGACCATGCTTATACCGAAGCGCTTACCAAACGGCTTAATGTTGAATTAGCCCCCTTGTTTAGCGTGCATGTGCATAATTTGTCTAGCCACAAGGCTGAAATGACATGGGTTGAACATCATGCACTGCTGGATGGCTGGAGCGTTGAGATCTTATTTAAGGAGCTATCTGAGCTTTATCAGGCCGAACTGGAACAGCGTGAAGCTCAGTTAGTTAATACGCCTCAGTACGTTGACTTTATAGCAGCGGAGCAAGAGGCAATTGCTGACGCCACTAATACTCAGTTTTGGCGCGACTATTTACAAGATGCTGAGTTTGCATCTTTACCAGCACCAGAACAGGCGAGCAAAAATAAACGTACTAGCATTACCCATTCATTTGATAGCGCATTGACCAGCGCGTTAGAGCGATTGGCAAAACAACTAAAAGTGTCTTTAAAGTCAGTGGCGCTTGCTGCGCACATGCATGTGCTCAAAACCTTCACAGGGGAAGATGATTTGATTACTGGCCTGAGCCTTCATGGTCGGCCGGAACTTGAAAATAGCAGCCAAAGCTTAGGCTTATTTGTTAGCGTTTTGCCCTTTAGATTAAAGGTGGCGCAGGAAAGTTGGCAGCAGCTTATCATGGCGGTGAGCCAAGGAGAGCAAAGAATTTGGCAGCAAAGGCACTTCCCATTGAGCCGCATCTTGGAAGCGACAAATCAAACAGCGTTATTTAATTATTCTTTTAACTTTTTGGACTTTACAACGGTTGCCCGTGATTCAAGCCAACACTTGAACAAGATTCAAGATGTTAAAGCACATACGGCAAACGAATTTAAGCTGTCTGTCAACTTCAACCGAGCAGAAGATAAGTGCCTACAAATTGGCATGACATGGGATCAAAATGCATTTTCGGGTGGGCAAATAGAGCAGTTGTTGCAGTATTATGAAACCACGCTACGAGCAATGATTTTGGCGCCTGAAAGCACTTTGTACGCTCTCAGTGCAGAAGATGAAACCAAGCTCTTGGCATTCAACAGTAAGCCATCACTTGACTTAGGAGGTCATTCAGTTTGTGAGGTGTTTAAGCAGCAGGTAGCAGAAGCACCTGACAAGGTGGCAGTTCGCTTCGCTGAAGCTCAGCTGACCTACAGTCAGCTTGAAGAGCAAAGTAATCAACTTGCAAATTATTTAACCCAGCAAGGCGTGCTGCCTGGTAATAGGGTTGCTTTAGTTACTTCACGCTCTGTTGACATGATTATCGCAATATTAGGCATTCTTAAAACAGGTGCCTGTTATGTCCCTATTGATGTGAAGTACCCTGTGCCTCGAATCAAGCAAATGTTACAAACCTGTGACGCTAACTATATACTTTATACGGCCGACTTTGCTGAAGACTTACCAACTGATAGCGCAAACAGTAGCGAGTTAAATAATGCGATTGTGAAAGCGGGCCTTCTTTCTGGTGAATATACAAGTAAAGATAGTACTTCGAGTTTATTGAACATCATCTTTACGTCGGGCTCTACAGGTGTGCCTAAAGGCGTTGAGGTTACACAGAAGGGGCTGCTTAGACTACTTAAGAACCAGTCTGTCCGTCAGCTACTAAAGAATGACATGGTCATGCTGCATTTATCTGCACTCGCCTTTGATGCCGCAACTGAAGAGATTTGGCTTCCACTGTTAAGTGGGGGAGAGCTCGTCATCTACCCTGAGCAGCACATAGACTTAAATAAGCTTAATCAGGTAATAAAAGCAAATAACATAAACACTGCATTTTTAACTGCGGCATTGTTTGAAAGGTGGGTTGAGCAATTGCCTTACGGTAAAACAGGGCTAAGCTACCTAACGGTTGGCGGGGACGTATTAAATCCGGTTTCAGCAAGTCGACTTTACCAAAAAGATCCTACTGTAAAGCTATTTAATGGTTATGGGCCAACTGAAAATACGGTCTTCAGCACCTTTTTCCATGTTCCTCAAACTATTGATAGCCAATACGCCATTTCACTTGGAACACCGCTGGATAATACTTATGCCTACGTATTAGATACGGAACAGCGCTTATTACCTATTGGTGCGCCTGGTGAGTTGTATTTGGCGGGTGATGGGCTGGCAAATGGCTATTATGAAAACCAAGCTCAAACAGACGAGCAGTTTATTGAGCTTGAACTTCAGGCTGGGGAAGGAAAACGTAAGCTATATAAAACTGGTGATCAGGTGTTTTGGAGTCAGTTCGGTACACTCAACATGCTTGGTCGGATTGATAATCAAATTAAGCTGCGAGGATTTAGGATTGAACTAGGCGAGTTAGAACGTGCACTTGAAAGTCATCCGGATGTTAACCACGCTGCTGCCATCTTACATTGCGACGAGCAGGGCAAAAAGTTAATTGCCTTTGTTTCTGGTGGTTTGCCTGCAGAAATAGGTGAAACCAACAGCCTTATGAAGAAGTTTCTAAAAGCACGCATACCTCATTACTTAGTCCCTTCTTTGGTTATAGGAATTGAAGATATTCCCCTTACTGTAAATGGCAAAGTTGACCGTAATGCACTGAAAGAATATTCAATTGCTTCAGCCTTGAGCGCGATACCAGCAACCGTGTTAGTGACACCTTCTACTGAAACAGAAGAAAAGTTACTGCCTATTTGGGCTAATGAACTTAAGAACCCGTCAATAGGCGTGGAGTGTAACTTTTTTGACTTAGGAGGAGACTCACTTAGCGCCACGCGGCTTGTAAGTGTCATTAACCAAGAGCTCAATATCAGCCTCGCTCTGAACCAAGTCTTTGAATACCAAACGATAAAAGAGTTGGCTCAGTATATAGACGTTAATTTCGGTGACACTACTGAAGTAATGGAATCTCTCGTATTTTAAATTAAATATATTGGCGCACTCACCGCATATTGGGTATTTCAATGCGGTGAAGCCCCAGTATTTGAAGGATAGTAAAATGATAATTAAAGGGTTAAAGCGATATTGGAAACTATTGCCATTATTTATAATTGGCAGCGTAACTAGTGCCGTGTGTTCATTGTGGCTTATTTCAGCAATTCAGAATGAGGTAAAGCTTGCAGGTGAAGGTGCTGATTATCTTCAACGCCTTTCTTTCTATGCCTTAGGTGCTATCGCAGTCATGGTAGGAGGGTTCATTGCCCAACAAAGTGTCACCATCTTTAGCACAACTACAGTGAGAAGTTTACGAAAAACACTTTCTTCACACTTGCTCGCAATGCAATACAGCGAGTTGGAAAAACTAGGTCCCCACAAGCTTCAGGCAACATTGTCTACGGACGTCAATCGACTGTCCTCTGCTATGCTGATCTTTCCTGCATTATGCTTCAATAGCATCTTGGTTATTTTATGCTTTGGGTATCTGGCCTATTTATCTTGGCAGTCATTTTTGATTCTTGTCAGCGTGATAGCCTTGGGGTTAATAGTCACAAACTTAATCATGTCCCGTGCGACAGCTTTTTTCAATCAAATACGAGATCAAGAAGATGGCTTGTATAGAAGCTATCGCGGTTTGACCGAGGGGGCAAAAGAGCTCAATTTAAACCCTTCAGGAAAGCAATATTTTCTTGATAACGAAATTAACCCAACAATTAATGATATTCGCGCCCTCGAAATTAAAGGACAGACACTCTTTAATATAAGCAATAACTGGACAAACGTAATTATCTTTATTGCGCTAGGAGCCGTTGTATTTTCATCAGCTGTTTTTAATAAATTACCGCTGGACATCATGGTAGCTTATGTATTTGTAACCATCTACCTTATCGGGCCATTAGGCATGATGATCAGCTCTGTTGAAGAGTGTGTTAGAGGTGCGGTGGCCTATAAGAAAATTTTGTCTCTTGGTATTGATTTATCGTCAGATAACGCCCCAAAATTGGTTTCTGAAACATGCAAAGAAACACAACAAAACTGGTCTAAGCTAGCTGTTAAAGAATGTGCCTTTCACTATGAAACCGATAAGCTGGACGACTCCCAATTTGTTGTTGGCCCCTTAAATTTAAGTGTTGAACGAGGAAAAGTATTATTTGTTATTGGTGGTAATGGTAGTGGTAAGTCGACCTTTGCCAAGCTTGTTACCCAACTCTATCAACCGCAGCACGGAAAATTAGAGCTTATAACTGGCAATGGGAGTGAAACTGCTCACCAACAGTTACGTATTGCCGCGATTTTTTCTGACTTCTTTTTGTTTGACTGGTTTGTTGACCAGCATGGTAAACCAGCCGAAAAAGATGTTGTTGACAACTACCTAAAGCGCCTGTCACTGGATACAAAAGTGACATACAAAGAAGGGCGCATTTCAACGACTGAACTCTCATCTGGGCAACGAAAGCGCCTTGCGTTAATCCAAGCCTTGATACTAGACCCTGATATTTTCCTATTTGATGAATGGGCGGCTGATCAGGATAGCTATTTTAGGGAGTTCTTCTATCGAGAGTTGCTACCTGAATTAAAGCAACGAGGTAAGACCATTATTGCCATTAGCCATGATGACTTATTTTTCGATGCCGCGGATCGCATCATTAAATTTGATCAAGGCCATATACAAGAAACATTGTCTAACTCACCTGTCACTTCACAGACAATTGAACCACTTAATCAAAGGGAAGCGTAATGAAAAAAATAAAACTAAACGCACTCGACCAATCACCTATTTTTACTGGTCAAACTGCGGTTACATCGATCAACCGTTCAATTGCCTTGGCGAAACAAGTAGAGGAAATGGGCTTTCACCGATATTGGGTAGCAGAGCACCATAACCAGAAAGCATTTGCCAGTGCCAGCCCTGAACTGATGGCCGCTAAAATAGGTGCTGAGACTTCTACTATACGCGTTGGTACAGCAGGCATCCTTGTTGGTCATTACGCTCCTTTAAAGGTTGCAGAAACGGCTAGAATGCTATCAACCCTTTGTGACGGCCGTTTTGACTTAGGAATTGGCCGCTCTCCTGGCGCGGTACATGGCGCACTGCTTGCTCTGGGTGATCATGAGTTTGGTCCTGCCATTATCAATGCAAAGCAGGATGAAGTTTATGCCTACCTTAACGATGAGAAAACTGTTTACGCTTCCCCTGAAGGGGCGCCCCAACTTGAATGTTGGGTACTTGGTGCAGGGCCAGGTTCAGCACTATATGCGGCTGAAAGGGGGATTAGCTATGCTTACGCGTCTTTTGCAAACCCTAAACTGGCGAAGCAATCGATTCAGGCCTATCGAGAAAACTTTAAGCCTTCTGCATTTTTAAAGGCACCAGCAGTTAACTTGGCGGTTGCTGCATATTGCGCCGACACAGAGGAGAAGGCGAAGCGTATGAGCTTAAGCTCTGTTGCATGGAGTATGCTTGCCGAGAGAGGCGGCCACAATATCCCATTCCCATCCATGGCAGAAAGTGAAAGTTTAATTGAGATATCAAATGATCCTGAAGTTGAGTCGCAAATGAATGACACCTTGATCGTTGGCAATCAGTCGCAAGTGAGTGAAAAGCTAACCAAGCTGATTGAGGAGCTTGACCTAGATGAGCTAACGCTACTAACTGTTACCGAATCTGCTGAAGATTTACTAAAACACTATCAATTGATCGCTGAAGGTTTGGAAATATAACCACACTTAATCACCTTTATTTAATCACAGTTTTTGAAACGGATATTTTTTAGTATGAATTTTCAAGCATTAGTTAATTTTTTAAATGAAAAAAAGGTTGCACTTGAAGTAGCCGACGAGCAGTTAAAGGTACATGCAGAAAAGGGGGTCATTACCCGAGATGTGGCAAGTGCCATCACAGAGCATAAAGCCCAATTATTAGAACACGTTAAATCGAGCACGATGCAAAGTAAGATGATACGTGTTACCAAAGAAGAAAAAGCAAACGGTATTCCACTGTCATTTGCGCAACAGAGATTGTGGTTCATTGACAAATTAAAAGGCTCTAATTCGAGTTATCACGTGCAGGGGGGCTTTAAGCTGGTTGGCTCTCTAAATATTGAAGCATTAACTCAGGCTTTTAAAACAGTTATTGAGCGCCATGAAAGTCTAAGAACCGTTTTTATTGAGCGAGACGGAGAGCCTTTACAAGTTGTAAAAGGGTCATTTGACTTTGCGCTGAACATTAAAGAGATGTCATTATCTAAGGATGAGATTAACGAGGCCCTTAGGGATGAGGCAACTA
This sequence comes from Pseudoalteromonas umbrosa, assembly GCF_030125375.1. GTDB lineage: Bacteria > Pseudomonadota > Gammaproteobacteria > Enterobacterales > Alteromonadaceae > Pseudoalteromonas > Pseudoalteromonas umbrosa. Next base: position 1,119,554 of record NZ_JASJUU010000003.1, read on the forward strand.
AGCCATTTAATCTTACTGAAGACCTAATGTTACGCGTCTTGTTGATAAAACAATCGGAAAATGAACATTTATTATTGTTCACAATTCATCATATTGCTACAGATGGATGGTCTGTCAGTGTCATGTTGCAAGAGCTCAATGCGCTTTACCGGGCATATAACAATAATCAAGAAAATCCACTGCCTGATCTTGCATTTCAATATGTTGACTTCGCCAACTGGCAACGTAACTCAATTCAAGATGAAGCATTGGATAAGCAGCAAGCATATTGGAAGAATACCCTGGCCGATGCGCCTGAAGTGCATAGCTTACCGCTAGACTACCCTCGCCCTGCTCGGCCATCCCAAGATGGCGCTTTGTACCAGTCTTCTCTGGATGGCAAGCTAACAACGGCGATCAAAGACTTATGTCAGTCGCAGCAATGTACCTTGTTTATGTTATTGCAAGGTACCTTTGCACTATTACTAAACCGTTGGAGTAACGAAAAAGACATTGTGATGGGGACGCCAATCGCCAACCGCACCCAAACTGAGCTTTTTCCACTCATTGGTTTTTTTGTCAACACCCTTGCATTACGTACAAGGCTAACTGGCAACCCCAGCTTTATAGAATATATTCAGCAAGTTAAGAATAATACACTAGATGCTTATGCCAATCAGGACGTGCCTTTTGATACCCTTGTTGAAATGCTGAACCCTGCGCGAAGCGAGAGTTTTACTCCTCTATTTCAGGTCATGTTTTCTTTGCAAAACAACCAAATCCCCGACTTTGACTTTGATGGTTTAACATTTTCACCGTTGACTGAAAACATGCGCATAGCCAAATTTGATATCACTTTGAATATTGAGGATAAAGGTGGGCGGCTAAACTGTGACTGGGAATACAACCCTCAGTTGTTCTCAAGCTCAACTATAGATGCTTTGGCAAGTGCTTTTGAGGTGCTGTTAAGCAATATTACCGTGTCGCCAGAAAGCCCTGTCTTGTCACTACCAATTGTTTCAGTTGCACAGCGGCAAAATATGCAGCTAAAAGCACGTGCAGACCGTCAAACGGCAATTGACCATAGCGCAAGTATAAGTGAAACATTTGAATCATTTGCTCGTCAGTCTCCAGACGCACCTGCAGTTATCTCTGAACAGATCACTTTAAGCTATGCCGACTTAAACGCTAAAGCCAACCAGTTGGCACACTATCTAGTTCAACAAGGAGTTCAGCCAGGGGAGCTGGTTGGCGTTAGTTTTACCCGTTGTCCTGACCTTATAGTCTCGATATTGGCGATTTTAAAGGCAGGTGGTGCATATGTACCCTTTGATCCCAACTACCCTGAAGAACGCTTAAGCTATATGTTAAAGGACTCCGGTGTAAAGGTTGTACTATCGCAACAAGTACTTGCAAACAAGCTCCCCTTGGATAGCAGCTTACAGCAATGTATCTTTGTTGATGATATTCAAGTATTGATGGGGTTACTTGCTAACCCTGTGACAGATCTAAACATCAACGAGATTTACCAGCCGAGCTTGGCTTATATTAACTATACCTCTGGTTCTACTGGGCAACCTAAGGGCGTCATGGTTAACCAGTTGGGGGTATTGCGTTTAGTGCTTGACGCTGGTTACGTTGCACTCAATAAACATACCAAGATGCTACAAATTTCTTCCATCAGCTTTGATGCAACAACATTTGAGATATGGGGAGCGCTTTTAAACGGTGGGCAAATAAACCTGTACCCGTCAGATTATATCGATGTCCAAATACTTAATAAGCTTATCTTGCAGCGTAAGGTCAATACGCTGTTCATTACTACAGCACTATTTGAGCAATGGGCGAGTACATTAGATATATCATCTGATTCTGCACAACAGGACTGGGCGAATTTACAGGTACTTTTGGGCGGTGAAGTGACTTCTCCGTATGCAATTCAGAAGGTGGTTAACGCTTTGCCAGGCGTACAGGTTACTCATTGTTATGGCCCAACAGAAAATACTACATTTACGACTTGCCACACGGTGAGTAGTGAATTCGACCCAATTGATATGTTACCCATTGGAAAGCCTATAAATGGTGGTGAGTTATGGGTTTTATCCCCTGAGTTACAAATTATGCCAGATGGGGCAATTGGTGAGCTATGTATTGGTGGTGCTGGGCTTGCTAAGGGGTACCTCAACGCTGTTGACATTGACCGACAAAAGTTTATCCAACATCCATTTGATGATGAGCCAAATGTGCGCCTATATCGTTCTGGTGATCTAGTTCGAAAGTTACCTGATGGTAATTTTGTATTTATTTCTCGAGCCGACAATCAGGTAAAGCTCAGAGGTTTTCGTATTGAGCTTGGTGAAATAGAAGCATGCTTGTCTGCATACCCTGAAGTTGCTGAAGCACTTGTCATGATCAGAGAAGATGTGCCTGGTGATAGGCGATTGGCCGCTTATGTCACGACCAACAGCGCAATGAACCAACAAGCAGATACTCAACTAGCGGTACGGTTAAAAGCACATGTTAAGGGCAAACTACCTGATTTTATGCTGCCGTCAGCCTTTGTCATCGTGGAAAAGTTCACCCTTAACAACAATGGTAAAATTGACCGTTCCACTTTACCTGTTCCGACTTATACAAGTGAATCAGTAGAGTACGTCGCACCGGAAACGCCAATAGAAGAGAAGTTAGCACAGCTATGGCAAAGCGTGTTGCAGTTAGATGCGCCAGTAAGTGTAATTGGTAACTTTTTCCATCTGGGTGGGCATTCTTTATTGGCAACTAAATTACTGGCTCAAATCAGTCAGGAGCTTAATGTTGAGCTGCCAGTATCGACGCTATTCAATACCGAAAACTTGCGCCAGTTTGCTGTTGAAGTTGACCAAGCAATCACACTCAGCAAGGAAGGTGGTAGCAACCCTGAGCTTATCGTGAATGCCCAAGAAGTGTCTGCAAGTGAACGTGAGGAGTTTGAACTATGAGCTTACTTTCATTTCTGATCGAAGCCCAAGAGCAAGATATTATTATCTCGCTACAAGATGACAAGTTATCAGTTAATGCGGCTAAAGGTGCGTTAACCGATGAAATCAAGCAACAGCTACAGAAAAACAAAGCTGATATCAAGGCTCTCTACGAAAATCTGAACATTAGCAATAACAAGGATATTTCTCCCCCTTCATTTGCGCAGCAGCGGTTATGGGTGCTTGACCAAATGGCAGGGGAAAGCTTGCAATACCATATTCCGATGACCATGGTTTTTAATGGGTCGCTTAATGTGGCCGCAATGCAATATGCCTTTGATAAAATAGTGCAACGCCATGAAAGTTTGCGAACTGTATTTATAAAAGATGCAGATCAGGTTTATCAGGTTGTTCGCAAACCGCAACCGTTTCAGTTGCCCGTGATTGATATTCAAGATGCCGTCAACAAAAAAGGCGAGCTGGACAGGTTAGTTTCCGAGGAAGCGCAAAAACCGTTTAATTTAAGTCAAGATCTTATGCTGCGTCTTTTTATAGTTAAGGAAGACGCTGAAAGGTTTGTTTTGCTGGGCAGTATGCACCACATTAATACTGACGGCTGGTCGATGAATGTGATTGTGCAAGAGTTAGAGACTTATTACTGCGCTTATCTGGACAAACAGGATGATCCACTTCCAGCACTAGGGCTGCAGTATGCAGACTATGCTCGATGGCAACGCAATTACTTAAAAGGTGAGGTGCTTGAAAACCACCTAGGTTATTGGAAAAACAAGCTTCAGGCTGCTCCTAAACTTCATGCATTGCCTTTAGACCATACCCGTCCACAGCAAATATCAAGCCGAGGAGCTACGCTTAGGCAGCACTTAGATGCTGATATAAAGCACGGGTTAGAGGCATTAGCAAATTCCCACAATGCCACCTTATTTATGGTTGTACATGCGGCATTTAGTTACTTTTTATCACGTTACAGTGGTGAAAATGACATTGTAATTGGTACACCAATCGCAAATAGGGAAAAAGCACAGTTAGCGCCGCTAGTCGGCTTTTTTGTTAACACGCTACCGCTGCGCTCAACATTTTCAGCAGAGCAGAGCTTTACTGATTTAATAGAAGATAGCAAGCAAACCATTTTAGATGCGTATGCTCACCAACTACTGCCATTTGATAAGGTAATCGATGAGTTACAAATAGAGCGTAGTGTGAGTTACGCACCATTATGCCAAGTAATGCTGTCGTTTCAGGACTGGGGAAGAGGCAATCGTGATGATATGGAGATTAACTTCCCAGGTGTCACGTTAGGCCATTTGGAACACCAGTCTGATTTTTCTCAGTTTGAGTTAACCCTTACAGCACTTCCTGTTGAAGATGGATTTGTGATGGAGTGGGAATTTTCAACTGACCTATTCCAGCCTGATACCATCACTAAAATGATGAATGGCTTTGAAACCTTGCTTAGAAACGCGATAACGACGCCGTCATATCCAGTAAACCGCTTACCACTGCTTGCATTTGAACAACTCGATCAATCGATTAAGCAAGTTCTGGGGCTATCAAATGAGCAACTTAAAGCGCCATTTACTGATGAACTATGTATTCATGAAGCTTTTGAGCTACAAGCAGCTAAACACCCAAACAAGATTGCAGTAGTTTTTGATAAGCACTCGCTTACATACAGTGAATTGAATCAACAGGCCAATACACTTGCTCACCATCTACGTGAACAGGGGGTTGGACCGGAGTCCCAGGTGGGTATTTACCTAGATCGCTCTCAATTAATGGTCGTGGGCATTTTAGGCATCTTAAAGTCAGGAGCGGCGTATGTACCACTTGATATCAGCTTCCCACTCGAGCGCGTTGATGCTTTATTAGATGAAACTAAAATAGAAAACCTGGTTACTGAAAAAGTATTCTTCGATACCATTAATTCAGTTAGGCATGATCTCCACCTAATAGATATTGCAGCGTTAGCAGCTGAGGCGGACACAAGGGATTATAGTAATATCGCGTGTAAGGACATTGGTCTAACGCCTAAAAATCTTGCCTATATCGTATTTACATCTGGTTCTACAGGTAAACCCAAAGGGGTTATGGTTGAACACCGCTCAATGATGGTGCGTTTAAACGGGTGGGATCAAGCTTTCTCACTGTATCAACAGCCTCCTTGCGTTATACAAATGGCTGGGATCACTGTAGATATCTGCCTTGGTGATATGGTGAAGTCATTATTAACAGGTGGCAAATTGGTTGTCACGAGCAAAGAAACATTGCTGACACCGGAGAAGCTGGTAGCTTTAATGCAAGAAGAGCAAGTCAGTTTCGGCGACTTTGTGCCAGCTGTGCTTAGAATGATGACAGAGTATTTACTGAGTAATCAGGAAACCTTGAGTGCTTTACGTTACATACTGGTTGGCTCTGAAAGTTGGTATGGAAAAGATCTTAGAGATTTAAAAAAGGTGGTTTCAAGCAATGCCCGCTGCATAAATATTTATGGCCAAACAGAATCAATTATTGATGTGAGTTATGCTGATGTAACAGAAAAGGATATTGCCGAAGACTCTGTTATTCCTATAGGCAGTGCGCTGGACCACACATCCTTATACATCCTTAATAGTGAAAGCCAACTGCAGCCGGCAGGAGTTGCAGGTGAACTTCACATAGGGGGGGAAGGCCTTGCCCGTGGTTACTTGAATCAGCCAAAGCTGACAGATGAAAAGTTTATTGCCAATCCATTTACTGGGACTGGGAAGCTCTACAAAACAGGGGATCAGGCTCGATGGTTAAGTGACGGTACCCTTGAGTTTTTAGGCCGCGTAGATCATCAAGTGAAGATACGCGGTTTCCGAATAGAGTTACCCGAGATTGAAGCTGAATTAAATAAGCACCCTAGTGTTAAGCAAGCTTTAATATTAGTTAAGGAGGTAGCGCTTGGTGATAAAAGGCTGGTGGCTTATTTACAAAAAACAAACCATCCGCAACTTGCTGATACGGCGTTTATCAAAGCAGTAAGGAACGATTTAAAAACTAGGTTACCGCAGTATATGCTGCCATCGGCATTTGTTGTATTAAGCCACTTCCCAATAACGGTAACGGGTAAAGTTGACAGACAAGCTTTACCTGAGCCGCAATACAGTATTGAACAAGACTATGTGCCACCTACTAATGAGTTAGAGGAACAACTGTGCCAGATGTGGCAGATCGCATTGAAAGAGCCGACTATTGGTATTACAGATAATTTCTTTAGTGTTGGCGGTGACTCAATTTTGGCGGTTCGCCTTGTTGCACTTGCTAAGGAAAAGGGAGTACTTTTCAGCGTTAAGGACTTACTTACAAATCAGACCATTGCGGATCTTGCGATGGCGATAAGCAGTAATAGTGTTGATTGTCAGAACGTCGCCACGAAAGTTGCTCCATTTGCATTGCTCAATGACAAAATAAAAGAAGCAATAGACACACAAGTCTATGAAGATGCTTATCCGCTTTCCTACCTACAAAAGGGATTTATAGAGCACAGCCAATTACATGGCAGCTATCACGATATTATGTCAGAAAAAATTAATGCGCCATGGGATGAGCAATTATTCCGGGCTGCATGGCAGGATATGGTTGAGCAATATGCAATACTTCGAACGGTAGTTGACTTCTCAAGTGAAGAGCCTGTGCAGTGTGTGTTACGTGACTATCAAGGGTTGATCCAAGTCGTTAACTGGCAAGGTCGAACACTTGCGTCGATAGAAGATGAGTTTGCAGCTTGGTTTAAAGTTGAGTCACACCGTCAATTTGATACTAGCATTCCATTATGGCGAATGACTGTACATATCTATGGTAATAACGAATTTGCATTCACCTTTGCCAATCACCATGCCATCTTAGATGGGTGGAGTGCGTCCATGTTGCTGCCAGAGTTTATTCAGCGCTATCAGGACTATGTGGAAGGAAATAAGGTTCAGGTTCAGCCTGAAACATTGAAGTTTAATACGTACATCGCCGCTGAAATGCAAGCTTTACAAAGCAATGAATCCTATAAATTTTGGCAAGGTCACCTTGCTAATGCTGAGTTACCTATTTGGACAGGAAACACTGCAAAAGACATTTACAGGATCAGCAATGATCTGTCTACTTTGCATGACCAACTTGAACAGGCTGCAGCCTCAATGAATGTGTCGCCGCGAAGTATTGTTCTGGCTGCTCATATGTGGGTACTGGCAAAGGTGAACGGAACTGACAAGATTACCAGCTCTATTGTTCGCCATGGCCGACTAGAGGTTGATGGCGGTGATACAGCGATTGGCCTGTTTCTGAATCCTCTTCCTTTGGCTGTAAATACAAAGCAAAAAAGCTGGCGTGAGTTCGTAAACATAGTCGATCTACTACAAAAGGACAGTTGGAGTCATAGGCAATATCCGGTGGCACAGCTACAGCAGGCGCTATCGCTAGATTTATCAGGGTGCTTGTTTAATTATGTAGACTTTCAAGTAAACCACACCAAAGACGCTGATGGTGCTGCCAATGGAAACAATACCTCCAGCTATATCTGGGAATGTGTTTATATGCACCGCCGGGAATTAGGGGAGCTAGGTCTTAGGCTGAGCTTTGAGGATAGTGTATTTGACCAAGCTGCACGTGAGCAAATCTTGAGTTATTACGATGCTGCATTACGAGCGATTTTAAACTCACCTGATTTAAAGCCAAGTGTAGAGTGCTTATCAAGCCCAACAAATCAGGCACTTTTTGCTAATGAAATAAGGCATTCTTTGATAGAAGAAATGGAGCATGTTTAGGCCGAGTAGAAAGCACGAAGTGGTGTGACAAAAGGTACAGATGTTCGGTTTTAGTGAACATCTGTACAAATCCGAACAAATATAAGTTATCCATCAGTTTAATGCGGGCCTAAGTTGTTGTTTATAAACTGTTTCATGTTTTGGCACATATCTTTCTATACAGACATTAAGCAGCATTAAGGAATACATAAGATGAAGATCGAATTAAAAGAAAAAAAACCGTGGAAAAGGTGGGTTAGTATTTCAATATTTTTAATACTAATCGTATATGCGGCATATGCTGTCAGCAGCAAGTCAGTCAAAACGGTAGATACTACAACATTAAATTTTCAAGTAGTACAAAGTGGCCCGCTTGACGTGTACACCAAGGCATATGGTGAACTAGCATCGGCTAAAGAGCGTATTCTAACCGCACCGGCGCTAGGTAAAGTTGCGGACATCCTAGTTCGTCCTGGAACAAAAGTGAGTCCAGATAGCGTTATTTTACGGCTATCTAATCCGAAATTGGCGCAAGAGGTAAATGAGGCTTCCGGCAAGCTGGCGGAACTGAAAGCACAACGTGAAGCATTTAAATATGAGCAGCAAAGTGAGCTACTCAGGTATCAGGGAAATATCGCAAATATAGAGGCCAGTGTAGAGAAGGCAAAACTCGAATTATCGCTGAACGAAGAATTGTCCAGACGAGGTGTTGCCTCAGAGATAGAATTAAAGCGCGCAAAACTATTCCTTAAGCAAGAGAGTAAGAAGTTAGAGTTTGAAAAGCAAAAATACCAACAGTTTAGGGGAATGCAGCGCTATCAGTTAACCCAAAGAGACATCATTGTGGATCAGCAGGCTTCTCAAGTCGCGTTATTACAAAAGCAGTTAGACGATATGCAAGTCACAGCTGGCATTTCGGGTTCACTGCAAAGTTTGGATATTGAGCTAGGCCAAAGTGTACAGTTAGGTCAATCACTTGCAAAGGTGGGCAGCGATGAGGAACTGATAGCACGCCTTCGTTTACCACAGCATCAAGCGGATCAAATTGATATAAATGCCCCAGTTATCATAAACACACAAAAAGGCTTAATTAATGCCCGCATAACCCGTGTCGAAAGCATTGTCACCAACGGTACGGTTCAGGCAGAAGCGATCTTAGACAGTGAGTTAACGTCCAATGCCAGACCTGCACTTCAGGTGTCATCACAAGTATTCATCAAACATGAAGAAAACGCGGTTTATATTACTCAAGCCTCAGGGCTTCGCCCTCGTAGTAAGCAAGCCGCATTTGTGCGTTACGATGATTTACTTGTTCAGCGCGAGGTGCTGTTCGGCGAATTGTCTGACGACAAACTTATCATTCGAGAAGGGCTTAGTGTGGGGGATGAGTTAGCTATCTTCGACGCTACTGAATACGAACAATACCAACAATTAAACTTAAAAAATTAATCTATATTTTCGTGGTTATTCAGCGCTATTTCGCACATTTATTATCTCCCTGAAATGCGGGGAGAGTGGCCACATAATCCGATTATTATAATTATTACAACAAGGAAATTTTCATGAAAACTGTAGTAGAAATGACAAATATTCATAAGCGCTATGATGGTCAGCAAGTTGAAACCCATGCTTTGCAAGGTATTTCATTGCACATCAAAGAAGGTGAGTTTGTATCTATTACTGGGCCCTCAGGCTGCGGAAAGTCAACTCTTTTATCAATCATGGGGTTAATGGACACCGCAAGCGAAGGAAGTTATCAGATTGCGAGTGTAGACACACAAGGTCTAAAAGTAGATCAACGCACTCAAATTAGAAACCAACATATTGGCTTTGTTTTTCAGTCTTTCAATCTAATTGATAGCTTAACTGTATTTGAAAATGTTGCTTTACCATTAGAGCATCGTGGGACATCAAAAAATGAAATAAAACAACGTGTTGAAGATGTTCTTAGCCAAGTTGATATGCTTCATCGCAAAGACTACCGACCCAACCAACTGTCAGGTGGACAGCAACAGCGCATAGCTATTGCACGCGCATTAGTTGGTAATCCTGACCTTATTTTGGTGGATGAACCGACCGGTAACCTTGACAGTAAAAATGGCGATCAAGTTATGGCATTGCTCGCTCAGCTAAATAAAGATGGTGCAACAATCGTTATGGTAACTCATGACAGTCGCTACTCTCGCTGCGCAACTCGTGAGGTTCAGTTACTTGATGGGAAGATTGTATCTGAACAACAAAGCGACGTTGATCTTCAGGGGGTTGCATGAGTATTTTTCAAAAGTCCATTCTCCAAGGGCTATCAAGAATATTTAAATTGCCAAGGTTAAGTATTCCACTGATATTGACACTGGGGCTAACGCTGGGAGCTGTGTTATCGGTTGTCGCTATATCCTCAACCTTACTATATAAACCTTTACAGGGGGCTCCCAATGAAAAGTCCATTCAAACATTAAGCTACCGCTTTGAAATGTCCAAGGACATGAGTGTTTCATATTGGGATATGCGCCGGCTTGCTGATTTGAGTGAATACTTTACAGATTTGGGAACTTGGGCTGGGATTAGCCCCAGTGATCAAGATATTATAATCGAAGGAACGTCTTATCCAACCACGCGATATGATGCCTCACATACAATTCTAGAGGTATTGGGAGCCCGCCTTATTTTGGGTGATGACATTACGATGGCCTCTCCTGAAAAATATGTGTGGCTCTCAGAAACCTTGTGGAATCAGGCTTTTTCTAGCGCTAAGTCCGCACTTGGTAAGCATATAACTGTAAACGATCAAAGGTATATTGTCGCAGGCATAATTGAAGATGTTCTAGCGGTTAAAAGTGATGATCCTATATTACCCCAGCAAATTTGGTTCATTCAAAATTTAGCAACGACGTTAATTCAATCTCAGGAAGTGGGCAATGTTTCAAATAGCATGGGAAGCGTTTTACTTCAAAGTGCTAATCCTCAAACTCGTTTGCCTTCTCAGAGTCAGCTGGATCAATGGCTCGTTCAATACGTGAAGAGTAGTGTCGATGAAAAGCAGGCGCAAGGGTACCTAGACCTTATTAGTGGCGTTAAAAAAGAAGTAATTGCATCTGATTATCGTAGTAACTTATTGGGAGACGCAAAAAGCCTGATTACCGCTTTATTTTTTGCCGTTATAGGCTTGTTGCTAATGGCATCACTTAATTTACTTAACTTGTTTATTGCCCATTATCAGGGGCGCACTAAAGAGTTTGCAATTCAACTAAGTGTGGGTGCCAGCTTATTGCGAGTTAGATTACTCGTGTTTCTTGAAAACTTACCTACATTCTTGCTGGCGCTTGTCACTGGACTTTTGGCAACTGCTTGGGCATTAAAGAGCTTACCGCTAATTGCTGGTGGTAGCCTGCCTATGATTGATGTTGTGCAAATTGATGGCATCACAGTTGCGACCTCTTGCCTCATTGTGGTGTTGCTAAATGGTCTATTTAGTACCTTGGCATTGGTTGATGTGGATAAAGCGTCACTGATTAATAACTTAAGTAGTAGTGGTAAAGGAATACAAGCACAAAGCAATCAATGGATCAGTAAGCTGCTAATGATTGTTCAACTTTCGGTAGCCTCATTTTTGTTAACGGCTTCTGTTATGCTCGCTATTCAAAGTTATCAAACCGTGTATCGTGATTTGGGGTTTGATCTTGGCAATCATTATAACATTTCAATGTACGTTGCAGATGAGCAGTGGGCAGAGCAATTAGGTAAGAATGAAGATTACCAACATAGTGAACTTAAGCAGCTTAGAGAGCAGTTAGCTCAGCTAATTGAAAATAAGGTAGTTAATAGTGAGGTTGTATTGCCATCTTTTGCTCCTCTTTCTAGCGCGTTTATAGGAAGGGCGTTTAGATCTCACGAAAATGGCGGTAAACGTGTGGTTTATCAAGTTAAGCACTTAAGCAGTGGTTTTTTTAATGCATTTAAAATTCCGATGCTCGCGGGTAGCAACCTAACTCAAGTTCAAATAGATAATGATGAAAACAGGATCGTTATTGATGAGCTAATGGCAAAAACAGTCTATCCAGAATTATCAAATCAGGAAGTCATTGGGAAAACAATTCAGCTAAGTCGTGATAACAGTAAGCCCCCAATGATAATCAATGGCATTGTGCCTACAACAACTTCAGAAGCAGGGCAAACTAACGCATTAATAATGCCCGCGGTCTATTCACATCGAATAGATCCTGATAGAACCCTGAGGTTTACGGTTTCAATGCCAGCCGGAGAAGTGATCACTGCTGCTATGCTTAGTGACGAAATCGCGAAGCAATTCCCAAGACTGACTAACCTCGAAGTTAATTCACTAGAGCAGGTATGGGATGAGCAAACTCTTAATCAGCGTATTAGCCTTTGGGTTGTATTGTCGTTAACGGGCTTAACACTCGTCCTTGCTGCAATCGGCATTGCAGGTTTAACCCAAATGACCACAAATCACAGAAAATATGAGCTGGCAGTTCGTATGGCAACTGGTGCTATGCAGATTAAGTTAGTGCAGTTTATTCTCAAAGACGCGTTATTAATGTTGGTGATTGGGCTCGGGCTGGGATTTGTAGTCTCTGCAATTGGCTATCAGGCCATGCAAAACCAACTATTGCTGTTACCTGATTTTAATTTAGTGGCGATGGCGCTACTTAATGTCGGGCTTATCACTGTGGTGATCACCTCAGTTGCGTTACCTGCTTGGAAGGTTATTAGCTCTGATCCTATGGGAGCATTAAGGCAAGAGTAGTAACACACTTCAAAGAATATGTATACCTGCAATTATTCAGAATTGATCAATTGAATAATTGTGGGTATAAAATCGGCTTCACGACTTTTAACGCATTAGTATAAAAGGAGAAAGCCCTGATTTCGCCTCACCAATCTTCACCTAACGTTACAGACTTTAAAGCAACGGTCTTGGTCGCTGATGACGATGATGATATTCGCCTGGCGTTGTCGTTATTACTCAGTAGTGAAAGTTATAAGGTCATTGAGGCCTCTACACCTAAAGATGTCATTATTAAAGCAAGCCAGCAAAAGCCTGATATTATTTTACTGGATATGAATTTCAGCAGGGACACAACCTGTGGGCAAGAAGGCTTAGATACTCTCCAGCAGCTTAAGCAAAGTGCGATACCTGTAATTTTGATGACTGCGTGGGGAACAATTGATTTGGCTGTGAAAGCTTTGCAAGAGGGAGCTTGTGACTTTATAGAAAAGCCTTGGAACAATTTTAAATTACTAAATAGTATTAAGCAGCAGTTATGCTTTTCTAAAATTAAACAGGAAAATCAATGTTATCATCAATTATTTACGAATGATGTGAGTGATAATTGGGTATGCCAATCTTCGTCAATGTTAGCGATTGAGCAACTAATAAAGCAGATTGCACCTACAGATGCCAACGTACTCATATTAGGTGAGAACGGTACGGGGAAATCGCTATTAGCTGAGCGTATCCACCAACTTTCACACCGTCAGCGATCGCCCTTTATTGCCGTTAATATGGCAGCTATCCCGGAAAGCTTATTTGAAAGTGAGCTATTTGGCCATCAAAAAGGAGCGTTTACAGATGCAAGGCAAAATCGGGTAGGCCGTTTTCAGCTTGCAGAAAAGGGCACTCTGTTTCTCGATGAAGTTGGCACCTTGCCACTTCCTCTTCAACCTAAGCTATTGAGGGTGTTAGAAACTGGAAGTTATGAGGTGCTTGGTGCAAGTCAAACACAAACGGCTGATGTTAGGATAATAAGTGCCACCAATGCGGATTTATCTAAATTGGTAAGTAGTGGCGAATTCCGTCAGGATTTACTGTACCGTTTAAATACACTTGTTATCAATTTGCCGCCGCTAAGGGAAAGGCTTGATGATATTGAAGCGTTAGCGATTAGTCTTATACAGCGTTTTTCCCTTAAATATAACAAACACTGTGTATCTTTAACGAAAGGTGCTATTAAAAAACTGCGCCAACATACATGGCCAGGTAATATTCGAGAACTTAGCCATGTGATCGAGCGCGCGATATTACTTACGACTGAGCCTAAAATTGATGCTGACCAGTTGCTGCTTGAGTCAACAGAAACCCCCACAAACAACGTTATATTACAACCCTTGGAAATGGCAGAAAAGCAGCTGATTGTAAAAGCGATGGAAGTCAGCTCCGGACAAGTGTTGGAAGCAGCCAAATTGCTCGAAATATCACGTAATGCTTTATATCGCCGTTTAGAGAAGTTTTGTATTCAATATGAATCATGAAAAACGCCTTATCATAGGACTGGCTATCACGATACTAGTGATATTATCTTTAGTGATCGGGTTAGTACGGAGCTTGGAATGGAGCTTAATGGCAATAGGCACATTAGCATTTGCGTTAAGTTACCCACTCGTGTGGGGAGCTAGGCAGATCTATCTGTTTTGGCGACAATCTATCATACAATTAGCTTTATATGCCCAATCAGTCAAAGATGGGGAGCAAAACATACATTTGAGACAACGTGTTGGTGATGGTCTATTGTATGATTTACAAAAGGAAATTTATCTACTTGCAGAGGCAAGTCTAGCAAGGTTAAAACAAGGGCAAACGCTCAACTGTGTAATAAGCCAAATATTGGATTCATGGCCAGTGCCAGTGTGTTTATTTGATCAGGATTTAAAACTAACTTATCGCAATGCGACAATGAACGCACTCATTCACCAACCGATGCTAGTGGGGCAAATGGCAAAAGAGCTAGGCTTTATAAAAAGGAATGCGAAGTTTTATCACCCAAAATTTGATGATAAATGGCAAAGCCAAACCATTAGGTTCATACATCAGGGCCATAAGCATTGGCTATTTTCAGCGGTGGATATTTCGCAAGTCTTACGCCAAAAGAAAAGCATCACTCAGCAAAACTTAGTCCGGGTGTTGGGGCATGAATTACGTAACTCGCTAACACCTATGTCATCCATGACGGATACATTACTTGCAAGTAAGCAGCTAGACGAATCAGCAACACGCTTAGTATTGACTAGGATTAACCAAAGAAGTAACCGTTTGCTGTCATTTGTTGATGAGTACAGTCGCCTAGCACAATTACCCCCAGTTAAATGTGACTGGTTCGATATAAATACATTGATAGATGAAGTAAGAACAATTATAGATGAATCAAAAGTGGTAATTACTTTTCAAGGTAATGAGCAATGTTTTGGTGATTTAGGCCAGTTGATCCAAGTTCTCATAAACCTAGTTAAAAATGCAAAAGAAGCCTGTGAAGAAACAATCAGTGAAGTCTCTATAAAAGCTTTTTGCCACCAACAAAAACAAACCATAATTATTAGTGATAATGGTCCTGGTTTTAGCAATTTAAACAATGTTCTTACTCCTTTTTATACGACTAAAAAAGAAGGTTCCGGTATTGGTTTATCGCTGTGTAATGAAATCGTTTGTAACCATAATGGTTATATGGAAGTTGCAAATCATCAAACCAAAGGGGCAAAGATAACGTTGGTGTGGCCCATAATGAACTTGAATAACAACTGTTCTTCTCCCCAAAATAGAACATGACTTTGATGAAAGGGTAAAACTGTGGCTAACTTGCAGTCTATTAGTTAGGCAGTGTGCAAGAAACAGTATAAATATGAGCTGAGTAAGATACACAGTGGTTATCAACTTATGGACACTCACTTAAATCAAATTTGTGAGTGAACCAGCTGGGTTCCAAAAGAGCACTAAGAGCGGAAGCTTGGTTATGCTGATACTAAACACACTTTTAGGGCTAAAGAAAATACTTTTGTAGATCACGCCTCTTCGCATTACGTATATAATTATTCGCTCAAAAGTTGCGATTGCTATGTTTATCGTTTTCTTCCCTTCACATGCTTATGCTGCGATAAATGTCATAGGTTTGGGTGGTTATCAATAGGGGCCAATCTACTTAATTATCAGGGGACCGTTACAACCTATTTTAATATTTTGGGCTTATTTTGTATGTATTAGAGCGTCCAGAATGTCGATTATACCATTGATTTTTAAAAAGAAGATGTGAATTCAATATATTGTAGTTAAGTGATACGTGGCAAGGAAAGCCACCTATTTCAGTCAATAAAAATACGTTAAATTACATTGAACTATGCTCACGTTAAATATAAGTACTAACTTGCTATTATATTAGATGATTACAGTTGTTTAATATTTTGGAGTAGCATGAAACCACAATTGATAGTGTTAAAAATGCCATTTGAAGATGGACCTGGAAAAATGTGGATTTGTTCACACTGTGCGCTAATTGAAGGAGCTCTATCTATTAATACCCACTGGGAGGATAGTATTGAAGTTCATCGAATTGACTTTCCAAAGCCACGTAAAATACTGGTGGAATTGTTAGGTGAAGGCAAACAATGGTTACCAGTTTTAATACAACCGGATAAGAGCACCATTACTGACCCGATTGAGATCATTAATACGCTTGCAGAGCAATTTGGTGGCGCATCAGTGCACCCATAGACGTAAATAGATCCGATAAGTATAGACGCGCTCTACACTGTTTTATTTAGCCATCGATTCATTAACACACATGCAGTGAGATCTCCTGTTACATTTAGAGTAGTTCTGCACATATCTAAAATTCTATCTACACCTAAAATAAGGGCAATGCCAGAGGGTGGAATGCCAAAACTGGTCAGAACAGACGCGAGTATGACAATACCCACCCCAGGTGTGCTTGGGGAGCCAATTGATGCTCCTACAGTAGTTAGCATTAATAGTATGATTTGGCTGTGTGATAATTCAACACCAAATACTTGAGCTAAAAATAGGGCTGCAATGACTTGGTATAGTGCTGTTCCATCCATGTTGATGGTAGCGCCAAGGGGGATGATAAATTGCGCAACCGGTTTTTTTACTTGTAAGTTTTGTTCCGCGATTTTCATAGATAATGGCATCACGGCGGCCGAACTCGATGTAGAAAATGCAAGAAGTTGAGCGTCTTTAATAGTGGTTAAGAATTGCCATGGTGGCACTTTCCCTATCACAAAAATCATCATCAAATACACACACAATAGCATCAATAAACCTAATATAACCGTTATGACATAAGCTGAAACACCAATGAGTGCGTCAACGCCAATTCTGATTGTGATATCACAAAGTAAGCCAAAGACCGCCAATGGCGCGAGCTTCATTGCCCAATTAACGATTTTGAGAGAGAGCGTTTGTACTGACTCTGTGATATCAAGTAGTAAATTTTTTTGCTTTGCAATGAGAGAAGTCATGGCTATGCCAATAAAACCGGAATATAAGACGACAGCAAACATATCTTTGTCGAGTGCTGATTGAGTGAAATTGGCTGGGATCATTGCTGCGACTCTTTCAGGTATACTTGAAGAGATTACCTCGGTCGTTGATATTGCTGCTGTCTGTATATCAAGGTCCAGCAACAGCCTACCATCGACAAAATTACCTGGTGTGATAATTGAAGCAATGACTACACCGATACTGACAGAGATGATGGTTGTTATCACAAAGTAAGGAAAGATCCGCAGGCCAATTCTTTTTAAAAACTCAGTATCTTGATTGCCAGCGATACCTGAAATAATGGATGACATGACAAGAGGAATAACGACCATTTGGATTAAGGCTAAAAACAACTTACCAGGTAAAGCAACCCAAAGAGCAACCTGTTGTGCATCTTGCTCGCTTAGCCAGCCAAGCCCGTTGGGTGAGAGTATTAAGCCCGCGAATAAGCCAAAGATTAAGGCTAGTATAACTTGTTGCCAAAGGGGTTGTTTAAAAAGTGTTCGATGGATTGAATGGAACATATAAACCTCCATGTTTACCTTGTAGATTGAATGTACCAAGCTATAAGTTGTAATGACTTGACTTCCATCATTACGACAACCATTAGTTGTTCACATATTCGAAGTCAGGTTAAGGTGCTGAACTTATAGAGCAAGAGCAATCTTGTTGTGCTGACCCTTTTGCATCTAGTTGTTTCAAGTTTATAAATCGGTCAATAAAAGAAGTTGATTTACCAAAAAGCTATCTTAATTTTACTATTTACAGTGGTATTTCTCGTTTTTGTATTATTGTTAATACGGTTTGAAAGCTCCCCTTTTTTGGTTTTTGTTTGGAGAATGCCAGTGGATTCGAGCTCTGAACATCTATGCACTTTTTAAAGAACTCTCTTCTGTGATGAATTAATAAAATCAGAGGCTTAGGCGATAGTTGAATGAATGGATATTTATATAGTGTGATGTTGGAGTACATATTGAAGTATAATTTACATTTCGCACTTTTGGTGCTACTGTTTTATTTCTTTTGGTTTACATTTTAAATATATAAAGGATATATATGAAAAGCCTTTCATTAGGGATCGTGGTTCTATTTTTATTTGGCTGTTCTTCATCAAGTAATCTAGAGCAAGGTGAAAAGAATAATATTATAGATTTAACAAAATCAAATACGCCAACAGAGCAATATTGGAAAAATACAGAGTTTGTTCATCCTATCTACCCGATTAGGGCTGCTGAAAACGGTGTAGGAGGTTGTGTGGAATTTGAGTTGGTTATATCAAGTAAAGGTAGGGTATCAGAACTTCAAATCATCAAATCTGTACCAAGTGAGGTTTTTGATTTGTCAGCTAAAAAGGCATTAAGAAAGTTTAAATGGAAACCAGCTGATGACAATCAATTTAGTCATCCTGTCCGAACTACGTTGCAGTTAGACTTTTCTATGACACCGATTCAAACAGTCCCTGAATGCACTTCTGCGTAATTTTGGTATAAACTGAATATGGCTGTGAGCAAAGTTTATTATGCTTTGCTCTATTATTACAGCTTAAAGCTCTCAGTGAGAGCCCGTCACAGCTTACACTAATACCTTTTATTAGGCTAATACACAAATCGAAGTTTAAATCGTCTCACAATGACTTAATGATAAAACCTTGCTCATTGAGGTGTGTTATTCTGACAATGTCAATTTCACTTACTTTATCTTGTTTGCTAGTATAATCTTTAATAACGCAGTATTTTTTGCCTTAGGCCTTAAAAGGGTTAGCTTTGAAAACCAATTTAGTAACTTCAAAACTTTTAACAAGCTCATTTTTAGTGCTCGTTATACTCTTTGTGTGTATTAATAGTATAAAAGTACATGCAAATAATAACATCGAATCCGTTCGCCTTTGGTCAGCACCGTCGAGCACGCGAGTCGTTTTCGATTTAAAAGACAAGCCTGATTATTCGTTTTTTAGTTTACGCTCACCGAATCGCTTGGTCATAGACTTTAGTAATAGCCGAGCTCAAATTGACTTTAAAAAGTTGGCTCGAAGCGATCATAGAGTTAAAAAAATTCGTACCAGCAAACCTAAGAATAAAAAATCAAAGCGTGTTGTGTTAGAGCTGGATGGTACATATAAACTAGTCGTTTTTCCTTTAGCACCCACGGGGCAATATGGACATAGGCTTGTTGTGGAGATGCATGATACCGCTAAGCCTAAATCCGTGGTTAAAAATAAAAAGGTTGATGAAAATAGAGACGTTGTCATTGCGATTGTGGCTGGACATGGCGGTGATGATCCGGGTTCTATAGGATATAACGGCAGTTATGAAAAGCATGTCACTTTGGCAATAGCTAAAAAGTTAGCTGCTCAACTAAATCGTCAGCATGGTTTGAAAGCAGTTTTGATTCGTACAGGAGATTATTTTGTCCGGCATGAAAGAAAACCTCGTATGGCGCGAGAAAATAAAGCCGATTTATTGATCTCAATTCACGCTGATGCTTTTACTTCTTCTCAACCTAATGGCGCTTCTGTTTTGGTACAGTCGGCTCGAAGAGCGAACTCGGAATTTACTAAAGTAATAGCGAATCGAGAAAAAGAGTCTCAATTACTTGGTGGCGCAGGAGAAATCATTAAAACTACGCAAGACGATAATTTGGCGGTGATCCTTGCTGACATGACCAAAGAGTTTACGACTCAAAGCAGCTATGTGTTCGCTACAGAAGCTTTAAAAGAGTTAAAAAAGGTGACTAAGTTACACAAGACAAAACCTGTCGGGTTAAGTTTGGCGGTATTGACGGCGCAAGATATACCATCGGTCCTTATTGAAACGGGTTTTATATCAAACCCAAAAGATGAAAAAAACTTAAATAATCCTGCTCACCAGAAAAAATTAGCGGTTGCGATCACTGGCGCAATTAAAAATTATTTTACTCGTTACCCTCCCAAAGGCACTTTATTGGCAAGTAAAAATGCGCCTGTGCATAGCGTCGTAAATGGTGAATCTTTATCGCTTATTGCACAGCGCTATAACGTTTCTTTGTCAGCACTGAAACAAAAAAATGGGTTGAAGTCTAACACTATTCATGTCGGACAGAAGTTGATGATCCCGCAGTGATCGGGCAGTAATTTAGTTTATTCATGTTAGTATTTTACTTGTAAGTGTTATTCTGCGTTGAGTGCTTATTCCTTTAGTCAGCAATCGCCTAGCGAATTAAATCTTTATATTTATTTGCATTTACTCTGCTTACGAGTTGATTTCAATGTGCGTGCATCAAAATCCGCTTTTGGGTGATACTCAGTGAGGTTGCCACGTGTATCCAATTCATAGTCACAGCAAGCATGAAAAACGTCATTCAGCTCTGTTCGAGCTTTTTGTACTCGGGATTTTACCGTCGAGTAGCTGATAGATAGTTCTTGTGCGAGTTGTTTTTGAGTTTTACCCTCGAGCTCAACTTCTTCCAGTAAATAGGCACTTCTCTGGGGCAGTGACTGGATAAAAGGCTTGATGCATTGTGCCAGTTCCATTTTTATATTTCTTTGCTGCGATTCATACCATAGTTGCTGTGATTGAATGTGTTTCTCCTGTCCATTTTTGCGGTAATGATCTATCACAGTATGGTGTGCTATTTGAAAAAGCCATGCTTTGACGCTGCTTTTTTTATTTAAACTGTGCATGGCGAGATGCGTTTTTAGTAACACATCTTGCAATAAGTCTTCAACGTCGTCAGGGTTGGACACTTTGCTGTGTAAAAACGCATTTAAACTGCTTCTATATTCTTGCCAGATTTCTTCTATGGTCATATCAACTCTCAAAAGAGCAATAGCATATTTACTATTGCCCATTTATATTAGCAGCACGACATCTGTTTAGTTTCAACTGATGGTGTTTTTTGCTCTAAAATATCTGCCATCGCTGGAGGTATTTCTTTTTGTGGAGTAACTTGGGCTTTTCGCTCACTGTATCTATCTACTAAAAAATCTTTATTGTCTCGGGTTAAATAAGTAAAACGCATCAGTTCTTCCATCACATCAACAACTCTATCTCGATAGTTGCTTGCCTTCATGGAGCCATCATCATTAAATTCATTATAGGCCTTCGCTACCGAAGATTGATTAGGTATTGTTAGCATGCGCATCCAGCGTCCTAAAATACGCATATTATTCACCGCATTGAAGCTTTGTGAACCACCGCTGACTTGCATGACGGCAAGCACTTTACCTTGTGTGGGTCTCACTGCACCAATGGATAAGGGGATCCAGTCGATTTGGTTTTTAAGCGCTGCAGACATATTGCCATGTAGTTCTGGTGAGCTCCATACTTGTGCTTCAGACCAAGTGACTAAATCTCGAAGCTCTAAGACTTTGGGGTGTTCGGCACTCTCTCCATGGTCAAATATGGGTAGACCTTGTGGGTTAAAATATCTGACTTCTGCGCCCATGTAAGTCAGTATATTGCCCGCTTCAATGGCTACTTTTTTACTTATGGAATTGACTCTTAGTGAGCCATATAAAATAAGCACTTTTGGCTTGTGTTCAGATGCAGTTTTTACTGGGGTTTGTAAGTTGAATGTGTGAGTGTCGAGATATTGCATAAATGCCTCCAAAAGAATTAACACCTATAAGACGGGGGAGTGTGCAAAAAGACGAAAATATATCTTAATTTCTGAAAATTATACTTGTTATATTTTGTTTTCTTTTTTGTGTTGTTTTGTTAGCATTTTCTTGTGGTTATAAAATCACATCAATTATTATAATAAGGAAAGACAAATAATGATTAAAACAACACTTGCTGCATTAGCAACCATCATTACTATTTCACTGCCTAGTGTTTCTTCAGCTGAAGAAGCTACTTACGTCGTATGTTATAAAAACGGCTCATTCTTGTGGTATGAGGAGGCATATAGTGATGGCTCTATCAATAGCGCGTATTTTCGTTGTATCAATGAAGGTGGCACTCCGCGCGTTTTTGGTGGTCGATAATCATAGCAAAGTAGTTAGCTAAGATTGAATATACTAATGAGAAATAGAGCTACCCAATTGTGGCTCTTTTTACTTTAAAACCCTCATGCGTTTGTGATGCTTCTCATAAGCTAATTTCTCGTAATCTAGTTTAATCTCCGCGCGTTCTGCGTTAATGTGTATTTATAAACGCAGTGCTGATCGTATTTTTTTGCATGTACGTATCTGGTTATAAACAAGAGTGAGAAATATGACTAAACTAACGATATTTTACGATGGTACGTGCCCTCTTTGCGTGAAGGAAATGACGGCATTGATTAAACGTGACAAGGCTGCACATATTAAAACAGTGGATATACACAGTGATGAGTTTGTTAACTACCCAAACATAGACCCAAATCAAGCCAATTTAATTCTGCATGCGCTTGATGAACAAGGCGGCTTGTTGCTCGGATTAGACGTCACACATCGAGCTTGGCAGTTGGTAGGCATGGGGTGGCTGTACGCACCACTGCGCTGGCCTTTAATTAAACCAATCGCGGATCAGGTTTATTTGTTGTTTGCAAAAAATCGGTATCGTATCTCGTATTTACTGACAGGCAAGTCGCGTTGCGAAAACGGTGTGTGCCGCCGTTAATAGACAGCTATCAAGGAAGGTGATGGTCAAGTTAATTATCCAGTCTCGATTACAAAATGTGATAGATAGAGCTTATAAAGTTGCATGTTTTTCTTTGCTACAATTTGCGATTGCGAGCTTGTGTATTTTAGCGTTTGATGTGCGTGTAAATCAGGATCAAATACATGTTGCACTCGTATTCATTGCTTTCATTGTCACGGTTCCACCTATCTGGTTAGCTATATTTAATACAGGAAAAAGTCGCATGGTAGAACACGGTGTTAAACTGAGCGAAGATAGTTTTGAATTGATACGACTCGGAGAAAGTAGCTTGCTATCTCGCTCTGAAATTATTGAATTTAAGGTGGCATATGGCTTACTGGGGAAGCAGCTTAGCATCACAGATAAGTCACAAAACACAATTCGCTTTGGCTACTATGTTTTCAACGCTCGGCAAAAACGACAAATCATTGCCTATCTACAAGCAGCGCTTTAAGTCTAATATGCTAATTTAGTTACATAAGTTTTAAGTTGAGGAAAAAGTCACAGGCATTAGGGGCTGAGTATGCTTTACTTCTCAGACCACGAATGTAACCACTTCAACCTATGAATAAAAAGTTTTACGCAATTTTAATCGCCTCTTTTTGCGCTATTGCACTGCAAGCTTGTTCTGTTGATTCAACGCTAGGCACAGTGCCTGAGCCAAAAAATATCCACTGGCAATCACAGACAAGGTTACCTGCACCACTTCAAGAAGTGTACCCAGCCGCCTTTGATAGAAAAGTATATGTCGCAGGGGCTTTTGAAAAAATGTCTCCTGAGCATGCTGTGCTCGCTCATTTGGCGGCATCTAAACATACTTATGTTTATGATACACAAAATAAAAAGTGGATGAGTGGCCCTGTATTGCCAGAATCTCGACACCATTTAGGACTGATAGCCAATGACAATATGCTTTATGCAATAGGTGGGTTTAATGCAACTTCACATGATGCATGGCAAGTAAAACGAACTGTTTACACATTACAAAAAGGGCACAATACATGGGGAGCTGGCCCAGACTTGCCAATACCTATGGGAGAATCAGTATACGGTGTGGTTAATGGCCATGTGCATGTTGCTGGTGGTCGCACTTTGATAAACGGTAAATTGCGCGATACAAATGCGCATTGGGTATTGAAGGCAGGTCGGTGGCAGCAAGCTGCGCCTTTGCCTATAGCCAGTAATTCAGCTACGTCAGTGGTGATCAAAGATCAATGGTATGTGATGGGTGGTCGTGTTAATGCACTAGATTTTAAAAATCTCGATAATTTATGGCGATATGATGCCCAGCAGGATAGCTGGGAGAACCTTGCAAACATGCCGCAGGCCAGTGCTGGACTAGCTAGCGCTGTTTTAAATGGCCAAATCTATGTGTTTGGTGGTGAAGAGTATACATACATCACGAACAATCAGGGAGAGCGAGAAATGAAAACGCGTACCTTTGATGGTATTTGGCGCTACGATCCAGACTCCAACCTTTGGCATACTGAACCGACTACAATGACCTCGACGCGCCATGGGCTTGGTGCATTAACTGTAAACAATCACATCTATTTGCTTGGTGGAGCAACGCAAGCGGGGGCAACGGGTACCTCCGCCACATTTGAGCGCATGTCGTTACAATAAAAAAACAGAATTTGGATTGTAACTATTGTTGAATATTTGCCATCAGCTCTTCTAATAATGCCGCACGGTCGTTTTGTGCACGTTCGACTAATTGCGTTGGTATATTTAAATCTGGGGCGTGCTTTGCGCTCCAAAGTATCATTTCTAACAGAGTCGGCATTAAATCCATACCTGACTTTGTGAGTTGATATACCTTTTTTCGCTTATCTTTCTTATCAGGTAATTTCTTGATGAGTCCTTGCTTTTCTAACTTCTCTAAGCGACTGGATAGAATGTTGGTAGCCATCTTTTCTTCTGAGTTTTGTAGTTCAGAGTAAGAATGTTTAGCAAAAAACATCAGATCTCTGATGATCAGTAAACTCCATTTATCCCCAACAATATCAAGCACATTAGAGATAGGGCAATCAGAACGTTTGGTCATAATAGGTCTCTTTGTTCGATGTCCTTATATGATAATTCACTTGCATTTTGCAATCAAATAATTTAACTTGCATTTTAAAAGTTAAAT
This sequence comes from Pseudoalteromonas umbrosa, assembly GCF_030125375.1. Lineage (GTDB taxonomy): Bacteria > Pseudomonadota > Gammaproteobacteria > Enterobacterales > Alteromonadaceae > Pseudoalteromonas > Pseudoalteromonas umbrosa. Next base: position 1,144,282 of record NZ_JASJUU010000003.1, read on the forward strand.
GCGAGGCTATTAAAGCCTTGGTTGAATCAAGTTTTAAGGGCAAACAATGAGTACACCACAGATCAATTTACAAGCACTAACTCAATCTCACTGGCAAGCAGAAGAACTTGGTAATGCCCAAGCTGTAGTCGGATTTGTGCAGTTACTGATGAACGATCACAACTTTGACGCAGTAATCGCGCGCTTTGGAGAAGATCAATACAAGCAGCACAACCGTACCATGGCTGATGGTATCGGTGGTGTGATAAAAACGCTTAAAGACTTTGTGAAATTAGCACCTGAGTTTAGCTATGACGTCAAACGCATGTTTGTTGATGGTGAACAAGTGATCATTCACTCTCATGCGACGTTAAAAGCAAAGCATCGAGGCGATGATACAAAAGGCATGAACATTATCGATACGTGGACTGTGAGAGAGGGGAGGTTAGTCGAACATTGGGATGCGATACAGCCATTGGATATGTCTATGCGACTTTATAACTTGTTTATGGGCGGTAAAATTAACAATGCGAATGGGGTTTTTTAATTCTGGTTCAAACGAAGTTTTTGAGCCCACTTTTATTGGCTAAAGTGGGCAATGTTAAACGTCTTTTTTAGAGTTAACTCGGTTTATACACCGCTTTATTTATCTCAATTTTATGGCAGGTTTTGCCATAGCCAAGCGCATATTTGAGCGTTGGAAATACGCGGTAGGTGCTGATACTAAAGCTTAACGTAATTAGCCCTGATTGGCCCCAAAGAGAAACAATTTGTGCTTTGAGCTCATCTACATCAGGGTCATGGGCCAGTACCAGTTCGGTAAAACGCATGGTAAGTGCCACCTCTTTAGGCACCATGTCTTGCTGGTTTTTTATAATATTTTCAATAAGCGCCGGGTCTAATTCAGCTTCTAATGCCATATTGATTGCAAGTTGTATGCAGGGCCCGCAATCTTCATTGATGAGTGTGCGTATGCGCGCGGCAAATAATGGACCAATGGGCACCTGCGCGTTATGGGATGACATGCTAGTAAAACCCCAATATTTGAAAAAAGCGGCTAAATTAGACTGCAAAATATCTTCCATATATTGCACATCATAATCGTATCTCGATTTCATATCTTGTATCTGTTTATTAAGCAAAAATCTGATCATGATACTTCCTTTTATTGTTTAGCTTGAGTGGTAAGAGTGGGAGTAGATTGCCCCTTTGCAGGAGGCGCTATTTTGAGCGGCATATATAAAATGACTGCACAAAGCACAAATAGCGACGCACAGATGGTGAGCATCAGGCTATAGTCAGTTGGTTTTATTAAAAATGCGGCTAGCATGGGCCCTGACGCCATCGCGATAGAGGATACGAGTGAGCTTATAGTAGACAGTCGTCCACTGGGGCTGATATCAGCTATCGTGGCAAATAAAAAGGATTGCACAGCAGGCCACGCAAAGAAGAACAGGGCTAGTGCGACAATATAGGCGGTTCTGGAGATGGTTGGTTGAAGTAATACGAGTACCGCAACGAGACATAATGAAATGCTGATTACGGTCAGTGGCCGTCTTTTAATAAATGGCGCTTGTATCATGGGAATGACAGCACCGAGCAGGCCCAACAATCCTGTAAAAGAAATATAAGTACTCACTTGCGCTTCATTTAAATTTGCTTTGATGCCAATTAAACCGACATAAGCATAAAGCGCGCTGGCTGCGGTTAAATAAATAAAAATGACTAGCATAATTGTTATTGAAAGGCCAAGAGAGCCTACTCTTGTATAACTTTCTTGTGACTTAATGTAAGTTGCAAAGCGCCCAGCAGGAATACTTATTGCCATTAATATACTGAAGGCCGCAATTGTCGCCATAACATAAAATACAGCATGTGCACCTAGGTGAAGCTCAAGCTGTGGCAGTGTGTACATCACTAGTGCACCAATGATAAATTGAATAAATAATAAAAAGCCAAAAGCCCGATTTGTATTGTACATTTTTGCAAGCACAGAAAATGACACGCCAACGGCCAGCCCACCGGCAAAACCTGTGGCAAATCTCAATACCAACAGGGTGTCAAAGCTAATAATGGCGGGAGAGGTTAATTCCAAGAGCAGTAATACAGACATGGCACTGATAATCGTCGGTTTCCAATGTATATATTTCACACTTAAAATAGCCAGCGCAGTGCCAAATAAAGCACCGTATCCATTGAGTGCAACAATTTGACCGGCTTGGCTTTCTGCATACCCTAAGCCAATTGCTAGGGCATTCATTAAACCTGGTAAAAAATTGATATAAGAGAGCCCTGACATAGCAATGAAAGCAACCGCAAAATATAGCCGTAACGGTTGTTTGTCTGGTGTATCCTCGTTGAATTGTCGCAAAACTTAGCCTCCAAAATAGTACTTTAAAATGGTTAGCTCAGTGTATGAAGGCACCACTCATGGAAAAATAGTAAAAAATACAGTTCAACCATGAATATAATTCACGGATCAAACTGGTATATTGGAGTGAAAAATAAGAAGGAAGCTATCAAATGGATAAGTTAAGAGCATTGGAGCTATTTATTGCGACTTGTGAAGAAGGTAGCTTTGCCGCGGCCTCTGCATATTGTAATACAGATCCATCTGCGGTGAGTAAAGCAATTAGCCGTTTGGAAGCACAGCTTCAAGTAACGCTGATCCAGCGTTCAACCAGACAGTTGAGTGTCACTGATGCAGGTAAGCAATATTTATCTACTGCTCGAAAGCTGTTGCAGGAACTCTCTGCGTGCGAAGGGGAGATTAAACACCTCAACGACTCGCCCTGCGGCGTGTTGAAGGTTAACTCTGCGGTATGTTATGGGCATTTGTACTTACGTCCCGTATTGGCTGCGTTTTGTGCGCGTTACCCCGAGATTAAACTCGACTTGCAAATTAATGACTTGCATACGGATGTCATTGAGAGTGGTGTAGATATTGCAATTCGAACTGGTTATGTGAAAGACAGTCGGTTAGTTGCGAAAAGGCTCAGCCCAATGGATTTTTTTGTCTGTGCATCACCAGACTATTTAGCTAAAAATGGTACGCCTGCACTACGAGAGGATTTTAAAGCACATCAGTGGATAGGATTTCGCATTAAAGAAACACAGCAACTACAACCTGTTTATTTACCAGACGAGCAAGGTGATTATGCTCTTTATGGCCTTGAGCCTAGTCATATTACGGACGATGGGGAAATGATGGTGGCAATGTGTGAGGATGGATTAGGGTTTGCACAGTTACCGCACTTTTTGGCAAAAGCGGGCTTAGAAGCAGGTAGGCTGGTATCTGTCTATCCACATTTTAGGCCCCCTCAAATTGAGAACGGAGTATTTGCAATATATCCCAAACGTACTTATTTACCTGCTAAAGTGCGGGTCTTTCTCTCATATTTGGCGGATGCACTCGAAAAGCAAAATGAAAGTGCTTATCAGACATGGGCTGAACGAGTCGCTTATGTGCGATGACGAGCATCTCTGTCCGATTATTTTATGTCTAAATCAATCATGGTATTCACTGGCGCAGAGCATCTGTGACCCAGTCTCTTTATGCGCTCAATACTATAGATTTTTTCACTGTATCGCCTCAAAAATCTTGGTATACATACTCGTCCTATCCTTTGCATTGCGAAGAGATATGTGATTAAGTTGGTTAAATAACTTATAATTAGAATGAGTTAGTTCTATTAAGAAATATATTTAATTTTTCATTTTAAAATGTGCTTATATTAAAGTTTTCCTGTTTTTTATTTGGTTTAATCTTGATTTTTTAATTAATATTTTTATAAAAGGATTTTTTGACTTTGTTTTTTGGGTGTTGAGTAACCTGTTCGAAGATGTGGGTGTTAATGTTTTTATATTTTTGTTGAGTTTTATTATTATTTATATGTATTATTATTTTAGGCTTAACTTTGTTGCTAATGTTTGTTTTTTGTTCTTGAGTATGCATTAACAAATATTCATAGGATAATTTTCTGCAAGGTGGTTTTGTCTAGTGAGAACACAAAAGGGGTTGGCATTATAAGTTGCGATATGACTATTCGTTAGCTTTGCTAATACGTAATTTGTAAATAAGGATAAATAATAGAGTTCGACTATGAAAAAAATATTAAAAATAAAGAAGAAAAATTTGGCAACATTGTCAAATGATAAACGTAAACTACCTAATGCACTAACGCCGAATGTAGCTGGTGGAGTTTGTTCGAACTGCGTAAGCGGTTGCCATGAGTTAGTTCAAGTGCATCCAAATCCAGAAAATCACTAATGCTAGTCATTTGAAAATTTAATTGAGCTTATGTGGCGATGTACCAGTCATATAGGCTTTTATCACATTCTTTTTTCCCCTGTCGTGTAACTACTCCAAAAAATAGTTTTTTCGTCTTCTTCAATTTACCTGCCAAAGTACGAATTTTCTTATCATTTTTAGCTGATGCACTCGAAAAGATAAAACAAAGTGCTTATCAGAAATAGGTTGGGCACGAGGCCTATGTTAAGCGATGCTTTATTTAAGGTTCAATTTACTTTTAAATCAAAAACGGCATTCACTGACGCAGAAAATGTAATGGTTGCATGTAAATAGCGTCCAGCGGATAAGTAAGTGTTATCAATCTGCGAGCCAGTCACTTCTATGCGCTCAATACCGTATTGATATCTAGAGCCATGAGCGTTGGGGTCGATACTGTAGATTTGGCCAAGTTTAGCACCAAAAGCCTCGGCATACATATTTGCTTTATCCTTTGCGTTGCGAACAGCTTTCATGGTTGCTTCTTGTCTGTATTGAGATGATTTTGAAGAGCTGAATTTAATGTCGTCTATTGTGTCGATTTTTACACTCAGGGCGAAATTTAGAAAATCATTCAGTTTATTTATGTTGGTTAGCGTGACCGTGATTGAGCGAGTGGCGATATAACCCGACTCTACTGGGTTGTCCTCATCATCATAAATAATATTAGGTTCAGTTAATAAACTAGACGCCGAGACATGATCATCTTTAATATCAAATGTACTCAATCCCTCTAATAAGGCATTGACCCGTTTATCTAGCTCTTGCTTTGCCGCCAAAGCAGTACTTTTCATGACCTCAATTTCAAAAGAAATATCAGCAAGGTCGGGCTTTGCCTCAACTGTTGCACTGCCTTGTATACTTACATGTCTATTGTCGGGCAGTGGTGAATTGGCATACACGGACATGGCGAAAAGGGAGATAAGTGTGAAATAAATGGCTTTCATAGTGGTTCCATTATTATTATTTTGATATCAAATTAGCATGGTTCAAAAGCAAAGGTAATGATATTTATCTACTTTTTTAGCTGTCTCTCTTAACCAAAAAGTCCTTATAACAATGATTTATATAATCCTTTGACTAAGCTCTGTTGTCGTTTACCGCAGAGGCTTTTGTCATATTTATTTGGGGTATGAAAAGATTCAGTCACATATGCAAAGGCAAGTTGTGATCTGGGATCGGCAAACCCAATAGAGCCGCCCATACCCATATGACCTAACGTCTCTAGGTTGGGGCCCATTGGGCAAAATTCTGGGGAGTTAAGCATCATACCGGCGCCCATGCGCCATTGCTTTTGGGTTGTCAGCTCTTGCCCTGAAAAACTCAGTTGTGTCATTGCTTTAACTTGTGACTTTGGCAGGAGTGTTTGACCTATTAAAGTCCCGCCACTTGCTAAGAACGCATACATTTTTGCGAGCCCCAAGGCTGATGCGTGACCAGTCACCGCCGGAATTTCACTGTTGTGCCAAGCCGATGAATTAGGGTGATAGTGTTCACTACACGGTCTAAAATACTGGTATTTCCAATAAGGAATATAAGGCAGCCAGCGAGACATCAATGTTAGTCCAAAACGAGAAAAGGCTGGGCTTGGTTTTATATCTCGATGCGGATGGTTTGCCTGTCTTGTTAGTGCGCAATCAATATCAAATGGCTGTGCTATTTCCTGCTCAAAGTAAGTGCTTGGCATACGACCGTCCACACGGCGTAATACTTCACCTAAAATATGACCGTAAGTAAGGGCATGATATACGAGCTTTTGTCCTGCGGGAAAAATAGGCTTGGCTGGTTCAAGGTTGCTAATCGATGCTTGCCAATCAAAGATATCATGGGGTTTTCCCGTTGAGTGGCAAGGTAGTCCTGCGCTGTGGTTGAGCACAGCAGCAATGGTGATATGTGCTTTGTCGTGTTTTGCAAACTCGGGCCAGTAACGACAAATTGGGGCATCTAACTCGATTTGCCGATTAGCAGCTAATTTGTGGATACAGATAGCCAGCATTGCTTTTGAGCAAGACATTACACTGACTCTGTGATTTGCTTGCCAAGGTGAAGTGAGTGCGTTGTTGCCATATAAGTTAACCACTAATTGCCCTTTGTGATAAACACAGATCGCCGCACCAGTTTCGTGGTGTCGTGTAAAGTTATCTACAAAAGCATCCTTGAGGGGCTTAAATTGGTTTAAAACTGTACCTTTAATTTCTGGTGTCTTTTTATCGTCGTTATTATTAACTGAAGTAAAATTGTTCATAATTTATGGCTTGTGACTGAGAATATGCGGTGTATTGAACGCATATTTTTGCCTATATCGAAGAGCAAGCAGAGCGCGATAAGGAGTTATTTTGTCACTCAATGGAGTATTGAATAGTGCACACTGAACACGTGGAGGATGTCGCGTTTAATGTTGGCGAATTGACATTACAATCAGAGCAAGTATTAGAAAGTGGGAGTAGGTGGGCATACGATTCAGATTATTGTATCTCTTTGCCTGAGAAGCTTGGTAATGGGGCGAGTTTTGGGTTTAATTATAATGACGATGGCGCATTGCAAGTTAATGAACTGAACTTTAACCAAAAGACTAAATTCACAGCTGATAGCACTAAACTTTGTGGCGCATTTTTTGTTTTAAAAGGGCGAGTGAGCATTACAACTCCTGTCACAGGCAACGTAATTATCCCAAAAGATCACCTGTGTTTATTTTTTATCGAGGAATCAGCTTGTACGTTTGATTACAGTGCAGGTGAACATAAAATTGTCAATTTCACGATAAGTCACGGGCTGATGTCATCGTTGATAGCACAATATCAATCAGCGAACTCTGTACCATCTTTAATCGAAAAACACTTCATTTGCTTACCGATTAACTCGGCAATAAAAAATATGCTAAATCAAGTATATGATTGCAAATTACCCGCTAAAAGTATGAAACTATTAGTGCAAGCCAAAATGATGGAGCTGATGACTGAATTGCTGGAGTACAACCAAACCTATCACAATAGTCTGGCCACCATTAAAGAAACTGACTTAAAAGCGCTTTATCAAGCTGCAAAATATTTGGAGACTAATATGCAGTCTCCTCCGAGCATTATTGAGTTGGCTAAAATCGTGGGTGTGAATGATTATAAGCTGAAGCAGCAATTTAAAACGGTGTTTAGCTGTGCGCCATTTGCGTATTTGACAGAGCTTCGCCTTAATCGTGCCGCTAGTTTATTGGCGCGCACAGAATTATCCGTTATGCAGGTTGCTCAAGAGGTTGGTTACAAGCACGCAGGGCATTTTGCGAAAAACTTTAAGTTAAAGTTTGGTCGTACACCAAAGTCTTACAAAACATGGGTAAGCTCAAAAAGTACATGATTTGGCTTTGGTTTGTTTGCTATTTGAGCGCTTAGAAATATTATTAAATTTTTTTGATCCAAATAAATAGCTGCTGCGTTTATACATGTGAAGGGTTTCTGATGTGTAACACATCCTTGGAGTCGCCCCTTCACCATGTCATGATAACGCGCACCTCGGTGCGCGTTAGTCTTTTCTAAATATAGTCATTATCAAAATCATACACTGTCAGGTTATTGTTGCTTTGTTGATAGCAAGTCCTGTATAAACATTGAGCTTAGCAACTATACAAAAAATAAGAAGAATAAAATGTGTACAAGGATAACGTTATTGTTCGCAGATTCTAAGGAGCTACATCAGGTAGCAACTTGGTACTATGAACATTGGGATAGTAAGCGAGCGAATAGCAGTGTGTCAGACGTCATTACAAAACTCTCAAACACAGATCAGCGATTTGGATTTACTGTGCATTTTAATGAGCAGTTGGCAGGCGCTGCCGAGATTAAATTCATGAATGGACGTTGTTGGCTAGATGGCGTCTACGTGGATGGTCGCTTTCGTGGCAAAGGGTTAGCAGAAGAATTGGTTAATTTTGCCAAGCAACAAGCTACAGAACGTGGTTTGTCATCATTAAATTTGAAATGCGAGCCTCATCTCATAGCCTTATATCAAAAGTATGGCTTTGCCGTTTTTGACACTCGCGATGGGAAATCTATGATGACCTGCAAATTAATACCATGATCATACTTGGTTTTTAATCTGTTTCTTGCTGCGCACACGCTAGCGGTTCTTCAGTAAGCTGTGAGTGTGAGTGAGCAGCTAGATCCCTGATATTCTTTTGGACAGCGACGGCTGAATACAGGCTCATTAAATATGCGAGTCCGTAAAATCCTTTTTCACTGAGTAACAAATCTGCGTTATACAAGCCAATCAGCAATAAGAGAATGGCACTGCCTGTCGATATTAAGCTTAGCGCATGGTAAATATTCGAAGTCTTTAAATGCTCTTGTTTATCTCGAATGCTCTTTTGTAATGAAACCGCTGAAAACAGTCCATATAAGAGAATAACCAAGTAATAACCTTTTTCATTCAGTTGCATAGAGGCGTTAAATAAGCCTATACAATATGTTATTACACCCGTAGCCAATACGGTTATAGATGCAAGATTAAATGCTTTGCTCGGTGCTTGTGTTGGGGTTATGTTGTCCATTATTAAATCTCTCCTCGTTTCTGCACTGGTGTATCAGGTGTCAATATCGCCGAGTGGGCCAGCAACTCGTATTGCTCGAGGTAGTTACGAATGCTGGTAAAAGTTGCAACTTGTACATCCCCGCTGTGGTCTTTTCTATAAATGTCATCTTTAAATACAGAGCCAAAGAACAATTTAAAGCGACTAACTGATAGAGGTTGTGCCTGAAAATACGCTTGTGTGTTTGCTTTTAGCTGCGCCATATCCGTGGTTTTATAAATCGCAGCGTTAATGACATTGAGGGTATGCTCTGTACAGTTTTGTTTTCTGTTGTTGTATGGGTTAGCAATCAGCGAGTATTTTGGATTATGAACTTGCTTGGCAACGCCGTTATTAATTGCTTCAAGTAATTGTTTTTGAACGTCCAATGTGGGGATGGCTATCCCAGCTTTTAAGTCTTTTACCGACCAAAAAAAGTCAGTTGGATAGTCAACAATCAGCTCGCTTGTCGCTGGATCATCTGTTTTTTGATATAGGTTGTGTATTGCATAGCCTTGTTTTGTTTCGCCATTTTGCATGGTTATTTGTGAATATACGGCTAAGGCTACATGCGTAAACTCTACGCCTTTAGGTAGCGTATTACTTGGTTGCCCGACTCTTGCAATGATAAACACATGGGCATGACGCGCTGCGCTATAACGCTCAACCTTTTTAGCAAACTGCGCTATTTCTTTTGGCGAATAGTGATGATCCATTGATTGTTCACTGCCTGCGGTAACATGCATGCTTTGCATGGCAAATACCAGATAGGCACCGCGTCTTAATATTCCCATGTCTTTCTCCTTATAGTGTGTTAGAGGGAGGTGGGCCTGCAATAATGACATCATCACTGATAGGTAGCGGTTGTGCCTTTTGTGACTCAAGTGTTTTGTCTACAATCGCCATGCTAGCAACGCCGCCGCTAAGCAATACTGCACCTGATATAACGACAGGTACAGCCACAACCGCAGTAGAGATTGCGGCACCTGTTGCCAAGCTATCTGTTGCTGCTAGAGCACTATATTTGATTGCATGGCTGCTGTGTGTGCTGGCATTTGACGCGTTGTCAGATGCAAAACTGGGCAGTGTGATAAATAGGGCTGCACTAAGTACAGCAGCAAGTTTGAGGTGTTGAATAATCATGTGAAAACTCCATATTTCGTTGTGTTGCTTCTTAAACTAGCAAACTGGACGGAGTTGTACATTGATTAATACCATGTATTAATATTAGATACTTTTAGTATCATATTTTAATACCATGAGCCAGATCCCACTTGTTTCAAATACGATCAAAATGCTATTGAAGCAGCATAAACTCACTTATAAGGATGTTGCTAAACATCTAGGTCAAAGTGAGGCAACAATAAAGCGAATGTTCTCTAATGACTTATTCTCGTTACAAAAACTTGAGAACATTTGTGAGTTGCTAGAACTTACCTTGTGTGATTTGTTTTCTCTATCGCAGTCCCAGCAATCACAGATCAGCCAATTGAGCGTCCAGCAAGAGCAAGAGCTTATGGATAACCCTAAACTTTTCTTAGTGGCGGTTTGCGTTAGAGATGGTTGGGAATTTGAAGATATTGTTTCAAGGTATCAAATTGAAGCTTTAGAGTGTGTAAGGTTGCTTGCACACTTGGATCGCTTAAAAATGATTCAGTTGTTACCAAATAACAGATACAAATTGCTGATAGCACAGGACTTTAACTGGATCCCTGGAGGGCCATTAGAGTCGTACATTGAACAACAAGTGTTAGGTAAATTTTTACAGGGTGAATTTAACCAAGAAGACAGTTACCGTTTTTACTTAAGGGGTAGCTATAGCGATGCAACAATCGCGACCATAAAACGTCGATTGCAGCAGCTCACCAAAGAAATTGCGCAGCTTAATGAACAAGATATTAAACTGCCGTTGAGTAAACGTAGAGGGGTTGGCCTTTTACTCGCGATGCGACCTTGGCAGCTAGGACAATTTAAAAACATGTTGAGGGAATCCATTGGACCCAAAAATGAAACTGATGGTCGTAATTAAGTTGATAAAAATGCAATTAATAATTACCTTGTAAGGGTACTTTAGGGGAGGGAACCTAGATAAATTATTCTTAATCCTTGAATTAGACTTAATTCGTATGCATTTGCTACATAGTTAGTCGTTGTTATTAGAGTGTTAAATTCATGATTGATTAATTTTTTCTAATTATTTAGTATTGTATTTCTTGGCTCTCAAAGCAGAACAAAAATTAATAAAAATACCACGTGAACCGTGGATTGATGGGTCTTACATGGAACAAAATAGCTCTTTCGCTCAATCAGCAACTTGTCTCAAGCAAGCTGTCCCTTTTATGGTTAAGTATCAGATCCCGTTATCGCCGATGAATTACGCGATATGGTACTGCTATGTGTTGGGTAAAGAGCCAGAACTGAATCAAAAACTCGATGAAATTTTAATGGAACATGGAACGTGTCCGCCTGAAAATGCAAAAGCGCTCTTTGATGAATTTTTAAGCGAGCAGGATCTTGCTCTTTTCCACGAAATGTCAGATCTGGTAAAAGGCACTCTCAATACCGTTGAACAAGAAATCAGTAATACGCTTAACTGCTCAGAAGAATTTTCTGCGGTGTTATCTGAGTGTCATGTCGGGTTACATCAGCTAAAAAAGCAAAATGTAGGGACTGGTCCTGAGATATATGATGGAGTACTTAGCTACGTATCTAAGCTCACCCAAGAGTCTATCGTGATGCAGCACAATGCTCTATGCTTTCAAAAAAAGCTGGAAGGTGCCTATAGTGAAATTAAACAACTTCAAGAAACTCTGATCGTTGCTCAAACCAAAGCGAGTACCGATAAGCTTACAGGACTACTAAATCGAGGTAAATTTGATGACGACATTATTAAGTTTTGTGATGATCCTAGCCAGTTTCAAAAAGTCCTTATTTTTATTGATATTGACCACTTTAAGCAATTTAATGATGAATTCGGTCATCAACGTGGTGATGATGTGCTGCGAAAAGTTGCACAAAAACTTCAGTCACACAGTGAAGGGCAAGGTGCAGCATATCGTTATGGGGGGGAAGAGTTTTGCATTTTAATTTCTTTCTCCAGCATCAGTGAGGCTGTTGGTTTCTCTAATCGTATTCGCGAAGATATTGCAAAGCTGTCTATAAAAGATAAAGAAACTGGTGAAGTGCTCAAACATATCAGTGCCAGCTTTGGCATTGCGCTTTACGGTAAAGAAATGACTTGGCATAGCTTAGTTGAATGTGCTGATAAGGCATTGTACCTCGCAAAGTCTCATGGACGAAACAGAGTTGAAGTAGCAGGTTAGCTAGTTCACATACCTTCCAATTCAGTAGTTCTTGTTCGATAAGGGCTGCTGTCTACATATATTTACAATTTGATAATTTAATCCATTTTTAACTTAAACATCACGTTTGTTTCAATTTTAAACACTAATATTTATGGCTTAAAGGTCGATGAAGTGTCCCTTTTTTGATCTTTAAAGTTAAATTTTTGAAACTAAATTGCGTCATTAATTTGATTTTTGAGTTTTTACTTGCAATTATTTTGTAGCTAAACACGAAGTCGTTGGTGTGTTTACTTTATTAATATAATAAAAATGGAGCGTACGTCAGTGAAGTCAATCAAGCAAATGTTAGTGAGTAGTTTTGTACTCGCGTTGATGGGAACAAGCATCAATGTAAGTGCTAAAGCTTATAAAACGGTATTGGTACATGGGTTTCAATCGCAGCAGTTATCTGCCATTGATCCAACAAAGGTAGAAAGTGATGGTCAGGCTTACTGGGCTGACTATTGGGGAGCACTTGCCGATGAGCGCATTGATTGGCCATCATACGAGCGAATTGAAGGTAAAATTGCAAGCGACTATTTGTGGCCTAAACTACGCACCATGTCTGAGCAAGGTGTATGTCAGCCAGGATGTGTCTTTTTAACGCACTCAACAGGTGACTTAGTTACACGTTATATCATTGATAACCAAGCAAACTGGTTAGAAAACGCAGGTCTTGAACCACTTAACATCGTTGCGACTTTTGATGTTGCCGGGGCGGGTGGCGGTAGCGAACTTGCAGATCTGGCAGTAAGTGCGGCAAATGGACTGGCAAATCCGGTTATAGAGGCTGCGGTGAGGGCTTGGTTAGGTCGTTCAGTGGGTCAAACTCTAGGTGTATTACATGACTTAAAAGTAAATAATGCACGTCAACTGGCTACTTTCCCAAGTGATCGAACACCAAGACTTAGATTTGTAGCCGATGGCGATCTTTATTTTAATGCCACGAAACTATTTTTGCCAGGGATCGACGACAGCGTTGTTGCAGCTCACTCTGCTTGTGGTGCAAACCAAGCTGGTGCTTTTGACAGCTGTAGCGTTAGCGTTGGGATGGACGGTAAGCTGGAAAGCCAAGATGGCGTAAGAAACTTCTGGCCATATCACTATCCAATGTTAATGAGTGATAACTATGATCACTTTTCGGTTATCGTAAATCAGTCAAAAGGCAAAGTAACAACAGCCAATTCATCGATTCAGCTTGCACCAAATAAGCAAGTTGCTTTCTCAACGTATGAAGAAGAGAAGGGCTTTTGGATCTGGAAGAAGAAATATAGATATGTAAGACAGTCAGATAATAACAGCATGTCAGCATTGCTATTTGCTGCTATGCCTGAGTAATTGCGATGAATAAAAAGGTCGTAATTGTAATAAGTGCCCTTGCGGCACTTATTATTTGGTATGTATTTATGCCTGATGACACTGTGCAACCAGCCTTAGTGCAAACACAAAAAGCCAATAAGCAGGCGGTTGTTGAAAAAGCGCCTGATGAGACGATAGAGCCTGAAACTGAAGTGGCTGCGAGTGCCGTAGATATGTCGCCTTTTCAGCTAACAAGCACTCAAAAAGCTGCAAAAGTGATAGCGAACAACTATCGTGAAACTTTACGGTATGCGCCTTATTCTCAGCCATTAACGGTGAATGATGTTGATCGTTTAGAACCAAATCGTTTTATCCCTTTGACGGTTCCAACCTCAGATATGTCCAGCACGATTTCACTCTCGTTAAACAAATATCGCTTTATTTACCCTGAACCCATAAAACTGGTTTTAAAAGGTGAAGCGGTAACGCGCGCCAAAGTTATTGTGAGCATTGTAGATGAGCAAAAGATCTTGCTTGAGAAGTCGCTAGCTGTTTCAGAAGCCGGTGCAATGATTGAGCTCGCAGGTAAGGAAGGTTTTTCTGGCGACTTGCAATTGAAGGTAATGGCTGATGTCGCTGGAGATCCCATTACAATTGTTGCGCAGGCAAAGTATGAGCAGCCAAGTGCAAAGTTGATTGGCTTGAAGCATACAGAAGTAAATGGCAGCGACTTGATAATGACATTATCGATGGATGTTGAAGACGCGGGCATTTATCGTGTTCGAGCAAATTTATATGATGGCGCAGAGCCTTTAGCGCATCTTGTTGCCAAGTCTAAGCTGTCGTCTGGTCGACAAGAGCTGCAATTAAAAGCGCACCAATCGGTACTACCTGATAAAAGTTCAGACCTAAGGCTCATGACGTTTGTGGTAGAGCGTATGTCCTCAGTGCCTGGTGAGCGGACTCGGTTTGGTGAAAGTGAAGTGACCGAAATTCCCTTGATAGACGTCGATTTATCTGAGCTATCAAGAGATCCCTACAGCCCAACAACCAAAGAGCGCGCAAGCTTAGAGTTTTTAGAAGGCATGGCGAGTCAGAAAAATCTTCAATAGCGCATTACTGACTTTAATCAGTGTTGAATCGGCCAACAAGCTCATTGAGATTGTTGGCAAATATCACTAGTTGTTTAGCGCCATCATATAAGGTGTCAGCTGACTGGCTTACCTGTTTAATTGATTGGTTAACCCCTTCTATTTGCGTTCGACTATCACTGGCATAGGCACCTTGCTGCTCAGCTTGCTCAGATATATTCGCAATGATTGGTTTCACACGTGAAATTGAGTTTGCAATATCTTCAAAAGCTTGATGAGCTTGCTCCGATTGCTCAATAGCAGATTTAGACTCCTCAACGCTGAGGGTCATATGGCGTGATACTGAGCGAGTTTGCTCAGTGAGCTTGGTCAATACCTTTTCAATATCCTTGGTGGCGTCATGGGAGCGTTGAGCAAGAGTACGCACTTCATCTGCAACCACCGCAAATCCACGTCCTTGCTCACCAGCTCTAGCAGCTTCGATAGCGGCATTGAGTGCCAGTAAGTTGGTTTGCTCGGCAATGGTTCTAATAACTTCTAATATGTTCGTGATATTGTTGCTTTGATCTTCTAGTTCGCTCATTGCTTTTGCTGAGCTGCCAAGTGAGTCATTCAAAGTGGCCACTTGTTGCACTGTGCTTTGTATTAATGTATTACCATGTTGGGCATGGGCATCTGTATTAGAGATTTCGCTTAGCGCTTGCGTGCAGTTATCATTGACGGTCATCGCCATATTTTCCATTGAATGGGTGTGTTCAGCGGTTTGCTCAGATGTGCTTGCTTGATGATGACATTGACCCCTTATTTCATCGATACTACCGTGAGACTGTTGGGCTTGGTTGTTTAAATTGCTGGCATTACTTTTTATGTCTATGACGAGTGCATTGATTGAGTTTAAAAACTGATTAAACCAAGCTGCTAGCTCACTTATTTCATCATTGCCAATAACTTGCAGTCTTTTTGATAAATTGCCTTCCCCTTGCGCAATTTCTTTTAATCCTTCTGAGACCATTTCTATGGGATAGACAATTTTATTGGCAAGTACGATAGCGATGACAACAAATAATACCAGCATAATGATGGCTATAACGCTAATGTTGTAAGACATGGTATAGGCAGAGGATAAGATTTCATCTTCATCCATTAACGCGATAAAAGTCCAATTAAGTGTGTTTGAATGGTAGAGTTTGGCCATCAACTTGTTAGTACCATTATCAATTTCAATCAAGGCATCTTTGGGGCCGTTTTTGATAGCTTGATATTTGGGGGCGGTTAATTCAGCGATATTTTTAAAGTTACTATCTGGTTGCTTAGGATCAGCCAAGATAGTGCCACTCCCATCCAGTAGCATTAAATAGCCGGTTTCTCCGAGTTGAATATTACTGACAATATCGGTCAAAGTGGCCAGCGTGACATCAAGAGACTGAACGCCAACCAGGGTGTTATCTCGCTTAATGGCTGTTGCAATGGAGACCATGGCTTGACCTGTTACGCCTTGATAAGGGTCCGTAATGACCACGTCATTAGCTGATTTTGTGACTTCTTGATACCAAGGGCGTTTACGTGGGTCGTAGCCGCCAAGTGGCTCTGCTGGGTATTGTATGAAACCGCCTTGAGTTGTGCCTAAATAAACAAATAGCAATTCTGGATGCGTCACGCCAAAGCTTTTAAATAGCTCAAAAATCTCAGCTTCATTACTGCCGGAGGTCTCAGGTGTCATCATTTTTTCAGCACCGAAGTAGGTTGTCGTATCATCTCCTACTAGGGTGACAGCCTGACTTTGTGCCAAAAATCGAGCGTTGTTTTTCATTTGGTCAAAAAACAGCACAAAGGTGTTTTCGACCTGACGTATTTCACTGTCAGAGGATGCGGTAAATCGAGTCAGAGATTCTTCTTTGGTGCGCGTAATACTCATAATTGATATTGCTAATATTGGTATTATTACTGTCATTACAAAACTACTGATCAGTTTTTGGCGCATTCTCATAACTCACTCCTACATCAATGCTTTTAAACAGTATAGTTGCAGAATGACGTCTTGGTTAGGTGAGGTTAGATATAAACTTTAGAAGAGTTTTGTTGCCTTAAATGAGATATTAAAACTCACTTCCCCTTTGTAATTATTGAACGAGATGCTCTTTTTTTAAAATTGCATAAAGGTAGCTATCAGCAAACCCTGAATCAAGTGGCATATGCTCGCGAAGATGTCCTTCTTTTTGCATCCCGAGCTTTTCCATAAGTTGCCAAGAGGCGGTATTTTCTGTGGCACAAACTGCGGTAATTTTATTGAGCGCAAAATGTTCAAATAATTGTGAAATTAAAGCACTAGCAGCTTCATAAGCATAGCCTTTTCTTTGTTGAGTTGGGCTTAAACGGTAACCTATTTCACCGATTTGATGAGCTACATGGGTAAATTTAAATAGCATCTCGCCAATAAAGTCTCCAGAAACTTTATGTTCAATGACCAATAATAGCTTTTGACCATCGATGTTTTTCCACGGTTGGCTCGCTTCTTCGATGCGTTTTTGTACATCTTCAATTGTGGCAGGCTTTCCTATGTACTTTGATGTCTCTAGGTCTCTGCGGGATTGATAAACCGCATGCAAGTCTGAGCTATTTAATGTTCTAATTCTGAGTCTTTGTGTTTCGAATTGCATTGGACGTTCCTTGAATGCTGTGGTTCGGGTTTTTGGCTTTGGCCAAGTTTTTTGCTGCAAAAATAACTATCACAGAAGTTGCAGCAATGATGATTGAGATAGAATTAGGGCCTGTGATCACATACTGATTTGCTAACCATGCAATAATAGAAAAAATTAACAACTCAGTCGCCCCAACCAGCGCATTGGCTGTACTAGAACGGGACTTATGAAAGTGGCCAACATAGTACATGTAGATTGGAAAAAATCCGCCAAAAATGAAGAGAATCGCGCCATATGCAAGGGTGATCGCGTAAACTGAGTCATGAAAAAACCAAAATGTCAGTGCGCTTAATGGTAGGGCTGGCCATAAATAGACGACGACTTTTAAATGACCAATCTGCTTTTGCATTATTTTCGCAAGGGATGAACCGACAAGTAAGCCGCCCATACAGACTGTCATGGCTTGACCAATTTGCTCAGTGGTAAAGCTAAATTGATTACGCAATAAAAACGGAAAATAAAGCTGGATGGTCAAATATAAAAATGTAGGCGCCCATTTAAGCACAGCCATTGAAGTAAAATAACGGCTGAGAAAGATGTCTTGATATTGCTTTACAAGTGCCGAAGGGCGAAGTGACATAGCGCTAGATTGCTCTGTGGGAAATACCGCTAAACCAAAGATCATGACGAACCCATAATAAGCGATCAGCGCATATGACATCCCCTGCCAAGAAAAGTGTTCAGCAAGGGTACCTGCACACAATGGGGTGATAATTGCCACAATACTGGCTGAGATTGCTAAGTTGCCCATAGCGCTATTAAGTTTACTGCCGTTAAATGTGGCATATAAAATTGCGCGGCTAACAAGCACAGGGGCTGCACTACCAATGCCTTGCAATATACGCCCGATCAAAAATGTATTGGGACTGTCAGCGACAGCACACAACAAAGTGCCCACAATCAAAATAACCTGCCCACCGATAAAAATTGGTCGACTACCATATTTGTCACATAGTGGTCCGGCTATGAGTTGAGACGCGCCTAAAGAGAGAAAAAAGCTAATGATGATTGCTTGGCTTGCACCTTCTGTAAGCGCTAAATTTTGCGTAATGTCAGGTAAGACAGGCATAAATATTTGACTAGCCAGTTGAGAGCAAGACAATAAAAAAGCAGCCAATGCAATATACGGATTCAAGATATGCACTCTTCAGGGTTTTACAATGATGCGTACTATATCGTGCTTTTAATGTCCTAAAAATAAGGTAATAATTAAAAGACTTTTTCTTGCTAGGAATTAATATGGATTGGTTAAGCGCTGTTCGTAGTTTTGTGGTGTTGTCAGATATGGGCAGTTTTACAAAAGCCGCGGACGTGATAGGGGTGTCGGCTTCTGCAATGAGTAAGCGTATTGATTGGTTAGAAAAACAGTTAGGCCAGACTTTGTTTGTACGCACAACCCGCAAAGTAAGCTTAAATGAAAATGGGTTGCGATTTTTATCGTACGCGAGAAATTGGGTTGGTCAATTTGATGATATGCTTGAGCAAGCACAAGGTAGTGAGTTGGAGCCTCAAGGCACTTTAAAAATAGCCGCAACTCAGGCGATTGGCAGTAGTTTATTGATGCCAATTATTGAGACATTTTTGCAAAAGTATAAAGATTTAACTATTCACTTAAATATACTGACGCCTGGCTCACCGCCTGATCTTGAGCATGACCTCGTTATCACGAGCTACTACGAAGAGTTTGACTCTATGGCACACAAAGGCATTCGTCTTGCCGATTATCAAATGACGTTATTTGGCGCACCGAGTTACCTCTGTCAATGTGCGAAAATTAACTCCATTGAAGATCTTGCCTCACATAAAATGCTGCTAAGTAATTATTATCAAAAGAAAGGCGGGATCATTTTAGAAGATGGCAGTTTATTTGACTTCAGCCATTATAATTTTGTCTCTGACCATTTGGATGCATTGATGAAAGCTGCTATTCAAGGTATGGGGCTCATTTTTATCTCACCGCAGTATGTGGCACGGGAGTTAACAGAAGGTGTTTTAATCCCTGTATTACCTAACTTGAAATCTGAGGTAAAGCAGCTTTGGGCTTATTACCCGAATACACGCTTTACCCCATACAAAACTAAGCTATTTATCGAAGAGCTTAAATTGAGTCTTACTCAATTAAAAACGGTAATTTAGCCCCGCACTTAACTGAAATTGGTTTAAGACATCACCATCGAAGTGCCAAATACAATTGTCTTGTGTTTGTGGATCATCATCGCAAACAACATGAGATGTATTTTTCACAATCGTGGCCATCCATCTTAGTTCAGTAAAGGCATGAAACCCTGCGCCAATATTATAATCTAGGCCGGTAAATAGACCTGATGCAAAAAAGTCATCGGCCTCAGCAAAGTTTGGTGTAACACGATTTACGCCAATATGGGCACCCACATAGCTAGATAAATTATCGTAGATTGGGATCTCGATTGCACTTTGAAATAGCAAGTACTCCATATCGACCTTTGCAATTTCATTGTCTGCGAATTCTGTTTCGTTAAAGCTATAAAATAAGCCATAGCGCGTATTATTGACTACTCTATCGGCGGAAACGCCAAAATGGCTGCTGTCCTCAAGATCAACTTTAAATTCTTTGGTTGTTTGTAAATCATGATTCGTTGAGTAACCGCTAAATGCAGATATCGCAAAACCAGTGTCAGCTGCGTGAGTATAGTGGCTAGCACTGAATAAGCCTAGAGTCGTAATGATGCCAAGTAGTGTTTTCATACATAATCCTTTTATGCGAAGTTAGCGCTATTTTGGCATAGTTATTTGTAAAAAAGGAAGACAAGCAGTAAGAAATTATCTATCGGTCATAGCTCGTTTTTTATGAGTATTTTGGGCTGTTATATAAAAGATACAAGAGTTAAAAGTTTAGATTTTTAATGTTAGTTTTGTATTTTATCAATTATTCAGGGGAGATGATTCACCTTCTCAAAAGCATATGCTAAAAAAGAGATGAAAAGGTAGCAATACCGTCTATTTTAAAGTCAAATATTGCTAACCTTTTAATGTATTTAACCGTCAATCGTTAAATACAGACTACCAAGTCGCTTTGTACATGTTTTTACCAATGTAGCTTGCAACGTATTTGATGTCTTTTTTGACAACTAACCCGTTGGCAATTGTCTCTGCTGTACTTTGTGCAACAAAGCCATAGTCGTTATCAAGTTTGATAGAGACTAGTTTATCTGTCAGCGCCGCTTCGTTACCTTCAGCAATTAAGTTTATGACTTCTGTGCGCAGTGCATTGTTCATAGCAATCTGCCAAACTAAAATACCGATGCGCGCCTGTTCTTCTACGTCTGCAAGTACTGGAGCATTAGCATCAAGCGCGTCAAAGTTTTCATTGGCCTCTAAATCAGATAGATCTGAGAATGCACAGCGGTAGCCTACATTTGCAAGCACAAGAGAGATCACATCGTTTGAATCTTGCTGTGCGCTGCCCTCAACAATGTAATTCGCAAACTCTTTACTCATGACAACGCTGGTTTCACTGTCGATAGGTACGCCATTAGATTCAAAGAAATTGGTGACTGTGTTATCGTCAGTTAAAGCCACATTACTGCTAGGAATATAATAAATATTTGCCAGCAATAATTTTAACGCCGGTTTTGCGCTTAGTTGTGGATATAAGTTTGATGTTGCGATACGAAGGTCAGTTCTGACGATCATATTTTTTTGCATTTCTAGACAACTAAAACGGTCTTTAACAGCCAGTAGCGCAGACATTTTTTCTTCAGTTAGAGCTTCTTGAGTCATTTTTGTATCCTAATTAAATAGTTTGGCGTCACCTGACAGTTGGATCCAGTCAGGCAGTGATTTCAGTTTACTGTCATTCAAAAACATAAAATCTTGATCAGCTGCATCGCTGTGGCAAGCTGAGCAGTTCTCCTCTTGGAAAAATGATTCCATAGTGGTGTTCGATAAATTGGTCGGTGACATGACTTTGTCTTTGAGCCACTGACTAGCTACCAGCTCGTAGTTGATAAAGTTTGAATTATATTTCTTTAAGCGCTTTTGAGCTTGGTTGTTGTAAACTTGCTGCTGGCTGGCAATCTCTCTTGGTAGCACCAAGGTATTGACTATTTGAGAAGTAGTATTATCAGCTGAAGGACTATTGATCTCACAGCTTGCTTTCGAGAAATCCCATTCATTGTTGCTTTTACAAGACTTTTCAAGCGCACTAAAGGTGCCTTTATCAGTTAAATCAATATTGAATAAATTCCATTCGTTTTGAGTATCTGACTGTACTAATTGTGCCTTTGTTGGCGCATTTTTGGTGTGCTCGTAGGTTGACCAAGACCAGTTATTGATACGTTGTCCATTTAATTCTTTGTATTGGCTAGGGATTGATTTGTTCACTATATGCAGACCCGCCAAACCAACAACCTCTAAAGAGCAGGCTTTTGAATTTGGGTTTACCACTAACGCAACACTGCTGTGGAAGTCGTTGATTTGAGATTTGTCCAATAGCATCCAAGATGCTTTAAGGAACATTGCGCCTCTTTGAGTATTATCATAATTGCCCATTATAAAATCGTAGGGCTTTGCAGGCTCAGGTTGTGACAAAAACTGCCAAGATTGCTCATTTAGATATATTTGATAGAAGACCGGATTATTATTTTTATCAAATAACACATCACCATGGGCGTCGGTTATATCGAACAGCACTTCTACTTTTGAGTTTACAGGGATATTAGGATTGCTGTTGATAAACTTTGACAGTGCAGAGTCACCATTTTTATCTTTTTCAACAAGGCTTTGGCATTGTTGTGGTACGAAGTAATTTAAACTGCTCCAATTTAAGGGTATGTTTTTTAACTGGCTTATATGTAGATCCTGCAAGCGTGGCCAAGTTTGCCAAACAGGTAAATGGTCTGAGCTGGTTGTGTAATCAGCATCTAGATCCGGTACACCTATTTTACCTTGCTGAGATGGCCAGTTGACAGCATAAAACTGCTGATATGCAAAACGTGATGCAGAAGTGTCAGTTGGCGTATTTTCTATAGTTGCTGGGTAACAAGGTTTCAGTGCGTACTCACTGAGCGACCTCTCTTCACATGCCGTTGTTGGCAGCATATCTGATGATGCTTCTGTTGTGCTATTCGATGTATTAAACGCGACGAGATGTGTACTACACATCCCCAGCAGCGAAACCGTAACAAACGGTATTATTTTCATTTGTTGGTGCCCCTTGATTTTTTACTGACTATTTTTTGCCAAAAATTTGTTGTTGCTGTCTCAACTTAGTTGCTTTTTTGGCATAGTTCGACGGTTTGCCAAGCGAAGTGAGTATCTTGTCTTTGATCACAAAGCTGTCAGGTAAATAAAAGTAATCTTTTTGTTTAAAGGCTAACGTGATCGCGTCATTTATATTGGTCAGTGCTTCCTCTTGCTCGGCACTGTTTAACAAGGCTTCTGCATATAGCGACTTGAGCCAAGATAGGTGACCAATTGAGCCTGTATTGATATATGTTTGAAGGTGAGCATGCATATCCGAGATGGAGAATGGTTGCTCAGATTTCATGCGCACCCAGTTCAGTAATATCTCTGCATAAGCATGCCACAGTGTGAATTTGCACTCCTTGGATATATCTAGACATCTTTGAGCGTAGTATTGCACCTTTTCTAAGTCTTTAATTACAACATAGTGATAGGCAGATCGCGCTAGGACATGTACTGTGCAAGCGGGCACGTTATGGCGTAACGCCAAGGCATTTGCTTGTTCTACCAGCTGCTCACTTGTTTCATAGTCATCAAGCAATAAGCAGTTTGAAGCTTGTAAAATATGCGAAGAAATACCGACTTCAAATGGGTAATCAGTAAAAAGCTGATGATGCTTTTCATAGTTATACAAAGATAAGGACTTTGCATAAACTTCGAGAGATTGATTGAAGCGGCCCATTGCCCAGAGTATAGTGCCTTTTATAAATAAAGAAGACACCATGTATTTAACGTTATTGCTTTTCAGTGCACCTTGATAAAGGGTATCTGCAGTTTTTATACCTTCTCTATGATCTGCGCAAACAACTTGTGTGATACCAATGCCCCATAAAACATCAAGGGTAGGCTGTGGGTCGTTAAGGTTGTTACATAGCGAAAGTGCTCGTTCAATATGTGGTCTGACAGAGTTATGGGCATAGCCAACCGTAGCAGCCAACGACATAGAGAGTGTAAATTGTAAATCTATTTCATCTAGGGATGTTTGCTCGCAAGGCGTTACGAGTTGGACCTGCTCGATGGCACGTTCAAATAAGGGGATGGATAATAAGTTCAGTCCAACTTGGTTTTTAGCTTTACCGGCTTGCGTATTAAGTGTGTAAGCTTGCTGATACTCTTCTGCCTTTTCGTAGTGAAATGCAACATCCTCGAGTGCATGTTTAGTATTCTTATGCATGCCGCTCGCAATCTTTAAGTGCATGCCTTTTCTCGTTGAAGCTGAAGCACTGTCATACGCAGCATCTCTGACTAAAGCGTGTTTAAATACATAGCTGTCACTATTTACACGTCTTTGTTGAACGATCAGTTCTCTTTCAAGTAGTTCATTTAAGTCATTTTGTATTTGATCTTCACTCAAAGATGACGCTTGAACGAGCAACTCATACTCAAATTCTCGCCCAATGGTAGCTGCAAGTTGAGCTGTTTCTTTGGCATGGACTAAGTTATCCAGTTTTTGCTGCAATGATTCCCTTAAGCTGCTAGGTACCTGTTCTAAACGCTCTGGACTAATAAATGTGATTGCGCCATCTCTTTCGTGTATCAGTTGCTTTTCTTTGAGCATACTCACGAGTTCTTCGATGAATAGTGGAATGCCATCAGTACGTTTAACTAGCACCGAACACACATTATCAGACACGCTTTGACTATCAAATAGCTGCTGGATAAAGTCTGTAGTGGCTTTGGCAGTGAGCTTATTAAGTTCCACCTCCAGTAAAGTCAGGTCATGTAAGTTTCTAGGGCAAGGTTGTCTGGACGTACTTATCATTACGCTACCATCTTGCAGCTGAGCTGCGAAGTAACGTAAAAAATCGATAGTGATTGCATCTGCCCAATGAATATCTTCAACGATATAAAGTTTAAATTCACTGATACTTGATTTGCGTGTCAATAATAATGCGCTTAAGCCTGCAAAAAGTATTGCCTTTTGTTCATCGGGGGAATGTGAAGACGGCTGCATGTCCTCGGGCAAATCTATCGCCAGCCAAACCATTAGTACGGGTACGGTTGCATCAATGTCTGATTGAGCTAGGCCATATTCAGTTAAAGCATCTACTAAAATTTTTGTAATATTCTGTACTGATTGATTGTCAGTATTAAAGAGGTACTTAACTAGATTCAAAACTGGATATAAAGCGCTGTTTTGATGCTCTGGCAGACATTGGGCTACTAAGTGTTGGTATTGACTAGCGTTGTCTCTGACTTCTTGTAAGAGTCTAGATTTTCCGATCCCAGCTTCACCATAAATATGTGCAATACGAGTGTTGTTTTCACCGTTTATTACGGAGAGGGTTTTGTCTAACTCAGTCTGTCTACCGATAAGTTTATGGTGACTTTTAGTACCGCGCATGAAGCCAAATGCTTCTACACGTTTTTCGCCTTTAAGGTTAAAGATGGATAATTGTTCAAATGACAACCCGATTTGAATATTGTCAAAGTAATCAAAGTCACTATATGGCTCTAAAATAGCGCGAGATTCGGCAGAGCAAAGAATTTGACGTTCACCAGCAAGTCTCGCAAGCTCCATTGCTGTATTAGCGATGTTACCTTCTGGAACTGAGTTGGCATACGTGACAAAAATACCAGAATGGATCCCAATGTGGGCATTGAGTTGAATATTATGGGCTTCTTGCATTAAAGCATTGCGCTTAGAGAGTTCACTGATGACATCTAAAGCCGTGCGAGCGCTCAAACGCGTGTCATTGTCACTGGCAACGGGATAGCCAAAGTAAAACAACATGGTATCGGCTAGGTTTCCGACATGATAAGCGCCAAATCGGGTCGCGATATCGATGCAGTGATTGCGTTGAGATTTAAAAAGCGTATCTATGATATCAAAATCTTTGGCATTGTCTGTGAGCCTTTTAGCACTTAATCGAAGTGCTAATACTGTGATTTGTTTGCGCTCAGTAAGGGTTGTGTAATCGTGTACAACAGGACTATTTGGGTCGTCATTGCGCAGAACAACCGTATTGTCGTCAAAACCATGTTGTGCCTGTACATCAGCTAAAATACCGACCAAGTTAGACACGTTCATGGTATTTAACTCGGAAAATACTTCTTTACCGGAGATCACTCGCTCAGCGGCGTTTTTCTGTAAGACTCGACGCAGCAGTCCTGAAAGCGGGTGCCCGAGCAGGGCGCTGGGGATCGGGATATGCACGTCACTAAGCTGCTTATGATATATTGAAGCCACACTTGACCCCGTAACCGCAGGCATACCCGTTAAGCATTCAAGTAATACTAGACCCCATACGTATAAGTCAGTTTTCTCAGAGGCTGGCTCCCCTCTTAATTGCTCAGGGGCACTATATGAAGGCGTGCCGATTGTTTCTTGCGTTAACGTTATGGTTGCGAAGTCTTGATGACGGCTTTCTTGCGTGAGAGTACCGATACCAAAATCAAGGATTTTTGCATGCGTTTTCGCTCCCGCTTGTGTAAGCATTATGTTGGCGGGTTTGATATCTCGGTGAATGATACCTTTTTTATGGGCGTGTATCAGTGCATCGAGCACTTGTAACATAATATCGGTGGCTTCAACTGCATCCAGCGCCCCTTCTTGCATAAGGTATTCACGTAGTGACTGGCCTTCAATATACTCAAAAACACCATATAACAGGTGCTCATTGACCTGCCCTTTATCTAATAATCGAACAATATGTGGGTGCTCTAATTGTCCACTTAGTGCGGTTTCACGTTTAAAGCGTTCAACATATCGCTTCTTTTTTGATTCTTCTAAGTGTGGCTCGAGGGCTAGGAATTTTATAGCAACAGTTTGTTCTGTATTTTTATTGCGTGCTTTATAGACTTTACCAAAACCGCCTTCGCCAATCTTATGAAGAAGCTCATATTGGGAAGAATCGAAGTTATTCTCTATATATGGGTCAGAAAAATGAGTTAATGACATTATGTTTATTCTACGAGTTAATTATTGTTGCCAAGAAACATTTGATGCAATTGAATGTAGATAGTACATCGTTTTTTAGTGGTTGACGATTACAAGTTATAATTAATTTCACATATATAATACATACGATTTTTTACCTAGTAAGAAACGGTTGTTTTATTTTTATTGTTTTAAATTTAAGGATTAATTTTTTCATATTTTGTCTCTAATATAGGTTTATCAACAATTGCGCCATATGATTATTGTGTTTTCCTGCTTTTTAGATTGGTATTCTGATTTTTTATACACAGTCAGATAAGAATAGTTATTCTTTAATTTAAGTCTCTTAGTGAGAAAAATATTTCACATTCAAAGATACTTAAAATTAAGTCCAATCATTAAGGGTTACTTACTATATTTCTTTTAGTGTTTTTTTACTTGTTGATGTAATAAGGTGTAATATTTTATTGTTTCCTTTCCTGTAATAATGAATTCAATTGCTTACAGAAGGAATAGTTTATGAGGCGTCGTGGGTTCATTAAATCAACATTCATAATGAGTGCATTGGGCGGTGCAGGGTTCTCATTGCCTGTTTTGGCGAATCAAAGCAAGCTTACAACTTTATATGCACGCAGATTAAATGACTCTGAACTTTTGTCTACGAAAATTAACCCTCCTGCGCTTTTAATTGAAAACCCACAACAAACTATCGTTGAAATAAACCTCAAAGCGAGAGTAGCAAGACGTTATGGTAGCAAAGTATATATTTTGTTTGAGTCCACGAACCAAATAAAAATATATGATGATAAGGGGCAAAAAGTCGGTTTTGTTCCATTGAATATGCATGTTAAAGATTTTGCTATCGATGAAAAGCGCCAGCGTTTATTTGTCATAGGGGAAACGAGCTATTCTATCTATGTTTTAAACTTTAAAGGCGAGGTTCTAGGTTCTTTTGGAGAGTTCGGTACTGAACTAGAGCATCAGTTAAGTGGGATTAAATCGATTACTTGTGATGAGCTAGGATATGTCCATGTTTTAGATTCTAATTCAAATAATATCAAATTATACGACAGTCAAGGCGTATATTTAAAAAGCTATGGGCCAAGGAGCTTATATGCAAAAACTCGCCTATCTACCATAGATGGCTATCATTCTATCACTGCTCTCGGTGGCAAGTTTGCAGATACCGTCTATAAATTTGATATTTCTGGTCAGCCTTTAGGGTAGTTTTATGACTCTCAGTTGTGCACAACCAACGAAGGTATTGGCGGGCGCAAAGCTCGATTTATCTTGCTGTGTTAATGCTCTGCTCGATGATGTTATTTCTGTCAGCAACTCTCACTGGTGTAGGCATGTAAACACATCTTGTTTTACAGGTGAGTGGGATGTACTAGCGCTCTATGCTGATCAAGCTCATTTGGATGCTCATCCAATTTTACAATGTTTCTCTATCGAGGAGTGTAACGGGCAGTTTTCACCTTTGCCTATCATGGGTAGCCTGCATGAAATTGAACGCTTTCTAAGTCAATTCAAATGTCCCTTTAAGTCAGTGAGACTGATGCGTTTAGGGGCAGGTAGTCAGATCTATCCGCATCAAGACCATCGCTTGTCTTTGGAGTACGGCGAAGCACGGATCCATATTCCTATTACTGGCTCTGAAGAAATTGAATTTGTTGTTGGCGGACAAAAAGTGCCTATGCGCAATGGGGAAGCTTGGTACGTCAATGCGGATTTAGAACACAGTGTTTTGAATCGAGGCTTCAAGGCTAGGGTTAATCTGGTAATTGATTGCAAAGTAAATGCTTGGCTTAAAAATATCATTGAATGTTCCGAGCAAAAATTTTAAAGCTGCATATACTCAATAAATGCACATAAGAGGATAAGGATTATGGTGCAATTTACCATACCGGAGGGGCTTCATATTCGTCCCTCAACAGCTAGTGATAAGCCATTTATCGAAAAGCTGCACAGAGAAGTAAGACAGGATTTGCAGTGTATTGATGGTGAGCAAGACTTTATTGAGTCCATCGTTGAGATGCAGTTAAAAGCGCAAACTCAAGGCTATGGTGCTCAGTACCCCAATGCAATGTACTTCATTATTGAAAAACACGGCGAACCAATTGGCAAGGCCACGCTTGATTTTGGTCACAACGAAATTCGCTTGATTGATATCGGTTTTTTAATCTCTGCACGAGGTCATGGTTTTGGACGGGCAATTATTCAGTCTTTTCAACACTGCGCTGCACAATCAGCTGTGCCACTTACCTTATCTGTTTTGAGTCACAATTTGAGCGTTAAACGTTTGTATTTAGAGCTCGGGTTTCAAATATCTGAGGTTCAGTCTCCCTATGAACTAATGATTTGGTACCCCCCAGCAATGAAGAGCATCGTTGGCGTTTAATTTGGTTTTGCCCTGAAGGCAATGCCTCTGTTAATCAATGCATAAAAGAGTAGCAATAAATGGAAAAAGTCACGCAAGAGCTGATGAACTCGTTGGTTGGTCAAGAGATCGATGTATTTTCGTTACAAAATGAACAACAAGTAGGTACGTTAGCAATCAGTAAAGTTGAGCAAGGTCGAATCGACACTGAAGAATTTTCTTCTTTTAGTATTTCATTGCTAGGCGATCCTAAAAACCAACTACCTCAAGATAATTACTTATTTAAACACAATGCGTTTGGTGAATATCCAATGTTTATGAGTATTCACGATATTGATAAATATCAGATTGTTATTTCTCGCAGACGTAATTAAGAAGTGGGGAAACCCAAGTCAAAAGTAAGGAGTGGTTTTTATGGTTAATCCGTATTTAGGCATGATGCAGATGATTGCCTTTAACTTTCCACCAGTACACTGGGCTGCGTGTAATGGCGCATTGATTGCTGTAAACGACAACCCAGCGCTGTTCTCATTGCTCGGCGATACATTCGGCGGCGATGCTCGTACCAATTTTGGACTGCCAGACATGCGCGGGCGCGCACCTGTATATCAAGGCAAGTATGGCATTGTCCAACAAGGACAGAAAAGTGGCTTTGAAGACGTTACTCTGACTAATGCACAAACAGGTCACAATCACGATTTTCAAGTCGATTCGCTAGAAGGTGATAGCTTTTTACCTTTTAGTAATTCAAATCCAACTGCTCGATATACGATATCGACAGCCAATACACAGTTTCCAACTGGGGTTAAGCAGTTTTATGCAAATAATTCTGGTGGATTAGATACCTTATCGTCTCAAAGCATGGGCACTGTAGGGTCCAATGCGCCGCACACGAATATGCAGCCGACAACGGTAATTGGTTTTATTATTGCACTTAATGGTGCATACCCGCCTAGAAACTAAGCAAAGGAGCATAATATGAGTGATGCATATTTGGGTGAAATTCGCATGTTTGCAGGCGTGTATTCACCATACCACTGGTCATACTGTGCAGGCCAGCTACAAGCGATAACTGATAATCAATCTTTGTTTAGTCTATTGGGTACTAATTACGGTGGAGATGGCCGAAGTACCTATGGGTTGCCTGACATGCGCGGGCGAATCCCAGTCGGCGACGGTCAAGGGCCTGGCCTGACAAATCGAGTTTTAGGGCAGCGATTTGGTGCCGAACAAGTTGTATTGTCAACGGATCAATTGCCAGTACACAGCCATACGGTCCAAGTTACCACTGCGACGTCTGAGTTACAGGCACCAGTAGAAGGGCAGTCTTATGTTGGCAGTGAATTGCACTTCTTACCTGATTCTACCGCAGGGTTAGAGACCAACCCATTCAGCAATCGAGCTATAGGCACAACGGGTGGTGATGAACCGCACGAAAATAGAATGCCGATGTTGTATCTCGGTTTTATTATTTGCATGAACGGTATATACCCGTCTCGTAACTAAAGGAGTAATAAAATGGATCCATTTATTGGTCAGGTTGATATGTTGCCTTACACCTTCGCGCCAGTGAGTTATACGTTCTGTGATGGGCAATTTGTTGATATCTCACAAAATCAGGCATTGTTTGCAGTTATAGGTACTACCTATGGAGGCAATGGTCAAACCAACATGCAAATGCCGGATCTGCAAGGTAGAAGTCCAACCATGTTTGGTACTGGACCAGGTTTGTCTCCGGGAGATTTAGGTGACCGTGTTGGTTTACCTGATGTTGTTCTGATGGAGAGCCAGTTACCTTCGCATACTCACGAGTTATACGCAGGTAAAACGATTAAAGATGGTTTGGTTGATAGATCTAATGGCACCGGTTTACTCTCCGCAGCTAGGGCTACAACGGGTGGTGTTGCTCGTGTTTATTCATCTGATGATTTGGGTGGGTCAAACATTTACCTTAACCCACAAGCAGTATTAAGTAACGGGCAGAATCAAGCTCATGAAAACAGGCAACCATATCTAGCAATACAATTTTGTATTTGTATGGATGGGATCTTTCCTCCTAGGAGTTAAGTGAGCAGTTAGCAGTGAAAGTTTTAGGCTGTTTTTTAATTCTATTAGCATTTGGGGTTGTCGCAGACACCCCCAATAAACCCTTTATTACTTTTAAAAATAACCTAGAAGAAATTAAGTTATACCCATCAACTCAATCGGATATTTATAGCAGTAACATTGGGCTAGATTTTTATCTAAATTACAAATTAATTGCTCAAATTGATAAACGTAAAGCACATAACGTCTTGCCGATTGCTGCAAACCAAATACTGGCAGAAAATGTACATAGCTCAACTGTTCTAGTGTCACCTACAAAGACCCATTTTTTGTCTGCTTATGAACAGCTAAAGCAATTAGGTGGAGTGGTGAATGTTCAGCCCGATTTTGCAATTGTCCGCAGGCAAGCACAGATCGAGAAAACACCAAAAAATATATTGAAAGCGCAACAGGTCAGGCAACTTCACAGGCACAAATGTGTTTCGTCGTATAGTCCTAGGAGAATTGCAATTATTGATGAGGGTATGAGTTTATCAGAGCCTGCGCTTTCAACGTTTAATGTACTGCTTGAATATGATGCAGACCGCCAACAACTTTTATCAAAAACACAGGTCACAAATGGTCATGGCAGCATGGTTGCTAATGTCATAGCGAGCAACTTAAAGTCTCAAACAATTGAGCAGGGTGTCCCCGCAGCAGAGCTAGTGACTATTCAACAAGCTAGCACCTTGAATTCAGCCATGATTTTGGCATTCAGTGTTTCCCAAAAAATGCAGGTAGACGTGATTAATAGCAGTTGGACATTGCCTTTTGTTTCCGAGTTGCTGGCTAATGTGATCCGCGATGGGCTAACTGAAGGGGGCATTTCTTACATTATCGTATCGGCAGGCAACCATGCACAGGATGCTTGTGTGAGCAATAAACTGTCGTTGATAAAAGGCGTAACAACAGTTGGTGCATTGTCTTTTGATGGAACAGTTGCACCGTTTTCAAATTATGGCAGGTGTGTAGATGTGTATGCGCCAGGCGTATTTTCCAAAAAAGAACAAGGTTCAAATTTCACTATACATGGGACGTCTTCGGCTGCCGCTTGGATCACCGGAGAAGTGTCACATCTGTTGGGGTGTGGCCTGACAAACAATGAAATTAAACTCAATAACAATTATTAAGCTCGTTTGATTTTTTAAACAGAGACTGCGCGCTGTTAACTAAGGAGTAAAGGCATGCAAGGGTATCGTGAACAGGGTTATGGAAGTACAGGTGATGAGGCTGATCTCGTCAACATTGACTTTGCGAGTGAATATAGTGTGAACTTTCCTAAGATCTTACAAGCTTTAGGGATTTCACTGGCTGTGTCTAGCTATCAATCACATGCTGTGATGTTACTTAGAAGCCGAGGAACGGCACTGAATTGCAGTGTAAAAAAGTTTGTCAGGCCAATGGGCGTCTGTGTCAGCGAAGATAGACTTTTAGTCAGCACCGTGAATCGAATTGTGAACTTTAAAGCAAGCAGCATGTCTCGAAAAAGTGTACTCAGCGGGGAAGTGGACAATATTGACTCTTTGGCAAGTAAATTAAGAGACGAGCAACGCGATACCGATGCATTTAAAGCGCTTAGAACTGAGCAGATCAGTGCAATAAAACAATGTGATGTCTTATTTACTGAGCGCTCTTCGTTAACAACGGGGACGCTCAATACTCACGATATTGCTTGGGGCGATGATGGATTATGGGTTGTTAACTCTAGCTTTTCATGCCTAGCGACCCTTTCTTCAGAATCCGGCTTTACACCCCGTTGGAGGCCGCACTTTATCAGCGAGTTAAAACCGCAAGACCGTTGTCATTTAAATGGTATGGCCATGTTAGATGGGCAACCTAAATATGTCACAACGTTTAACACTCAAGATTATCAAGATTCATGGCGAACAGAGCTAAATGGGACGTTAATGGATGTAGAAAAAAATGAAATACTCATCAGTGGGCTATCAATGCCACATTCACCAAGATGCCATGATGGGAAAGTCTATTTATGTAACTCAGGCGAAGGTGAAATACTGTGTTACGACCCAAAAACTTGCGAAAAATCAGTTTTGTGCACATTGCCTGGCTTTACACGAGGACTGACATTTTATGGTGATTTGATGTTGGTTGCGACTAGTCATGTGCGTTCGTCTACCGTGGTTAATGATATACCTTTAACCAGAGCACATACTCAAAGAGATACCGTCTGTGGCATATGGATTATCAATAAACACAACGGTGAGATCCTATCAAAATTACAGTTTAAAGGCGATGTCAGCCAACTTTACGATTTGTGCATTATTCCCAACTCTACGTTTCCTGAAATGATCAGCGGTGATGACGCTATTTCTGCGCATTTATATGAGTTTACGAAGGAGGAATTGAAATGAAAAAACTTGATATGACGACCTCTATATTAGGGGTGATGATCCCATCACTGGTTGCTGCAAATTCTTCTTCAAATATTGCGGATAGTTATTTTTTGCCAAATCACGAAGTGCCGTCGCTCAGCTCCATACCAGTTGCAGACAGTTTTCATTTTAGTAATAAGCAAAGCAATAAACGGGATGAGGTATTTGGTATTGCTGAGCACAAGAAGGAGCAACCAAATAACCAAGATGATGCAACCTCAGTCACGCTGTCTTTTTTGGCAGCGCAAGGCTTACTTGACAGTAAAGGTGTGGGAACGACACAAGTTAATGGTGAAGTGAGTATTGCCAAAGAGCTTGCAGCGTCATGCCAAGTCTCCTTTGGTTGTACTACCGCCTATGGTAGCCAAGCCAGTTGTGAAGCGGGCCCTGGACCCGGTGTTTGGTACCCTGATACTGATGATTGTACCGCAGCAGCGCCCGATCCGGACATCAACTTAAAAGGTAATGGTCAATCAATTACATCTGGAACGACGGCATTAAGTGCAAGCAACCATACTGATTTTGGTTCTCACCAAACGGGCGGCAGCAATTTTACTCGTACGTTTACCATAGAAAATGTGATTGCAGCTTCTACGCTAACGTTGAGTGGCTCTCCATTGGTGAGCATTTCTGCCTCCAGTGACTTTTCAATATCTAGCCAACCTGGCGCTAGTTCTTTAAATGGGGTAACCAGCACGACATTTGTTGTTCAGCTAGACCCGACTACGGTTGGTTCACCAACTGCTACGGTGACCATAACCAGTAATGATCCCAATGAAGGCACCTATACTTTTAATGTTGGTGCAACAGTCACTGCGGCCAACACCGCACCAGTGGTGGATTTAGATACAGCTGCCGGTGGTAATAACAGGTCGTCCTCTTTTAGTGAGGGCAGCGGGGGGGTTGGCATTACTAACAGTGCCAGCGTCACAGATGCTGAGTCAGATACCATTAAAACGATTACGGTGTCTCTAACGAATGACCAAGACGGGGCCTCGGAAGGACTGAATGTCACAGGCGCGGCACAAAATGCTTTAAATGGGGTATCGGGCAAGTCAGATATCACCCTGCAAGATACCATTTCGATTACAGGGGCGACGGCAACACTCGCCCAAGTGCAGACGTTTTTAGATGCCATAACCTATAACAATACGTCGTCTACGCCTAATACAACGGCGAGAACGGTAACGGTTGTCGTCAATGATGGTACTGATGACAGTGTGTCACGCACCTCAACGGTGAGTGTTGCAAATGTTACTTCGACCACCTCGTCGGGTGCATCATTTAATACTACAACTGGTGCTAACCTCAATCCCGCGATTTTATTCACCAGTGAAAATGAATCTTTAACCATAGCACAAACGGCCCATGCGGCAGGGTCAACCGCGGATGGTGGCGGTGGCACGGATACCTTGAATGTCTCTGATAGTGTGGATATCAGTGGACTGACGTCACTGACAAACTTTGAGACATTAGAGGCGGCAAATAACGGTAGCTTGACCTTAAGTGAGACTCAGCATGAGTCATTTACCACCATAAATGGTGTGGGTACGAATCAGTTTACTATCTCAAGTGGTAATGGTGATGCGGCTGTGACGGGGGATGCGGACATTGAAACCTATGTATTAGGTGCTGCCATGACCTTCACTTTGGGCGGTGCGTCGCAAAATGTCTCGGGTAGTAGCTCAAATGATGTCATTAATGTCGCAGCGCTTACACCAACAGGCACGCTTGATGCTAGTGGCGGGACAGGAGATACACTTCGTCTTTCAAGTGGCGCGAATATCGCGGGTGCAACTGTCTCAAATACAGAAATACTGGAATTGAACTCGGGTGCTTCGGTAACCATGACCGAAGCTCAGCATGATAGCTTTAGCTCCATGACGGCAACTGGTACTGACACAATTACTATCTCAGCAGCCACAGATGGGTTAACAGGCAATGCTGCAATAGAATCATACGTTCTATCCGTTGGGAATACATTTACACTGGGCAGCGCTGGGCAAAACCTAACAGGGAGTGGTAACAACGATACTGTCAATGTGGGGACTCTGACCGCGACAGGTACATTAGCAGGCGGCAGTGGTACAGATACACTTAGTGTCGGAAATGGCGGCAGTATTGCTGGTGCAACTGTTTCGGGTTTTGATAACCTCACTTTATCAAGTGGCGCATCCGCGACATTTAGTGCTGCACAACTTTCTCAGTTTTCAGGCACAGTCACGGCTGCTGGTACAGAGACTGTCTCTGTGACAGGCGATGGGAATCTGTCAACGGTTGCTGGCATCGAAAACTATACCATTGGCGATGACAGTACAAACACCCGAACGGTAACGGTCGCTGCTGCTGGTCACTCAGTGACTGCGACCAGTGCCACTGATGCAGTAACTTTTGATGTTGGGACATTAACATTTACAGGTACGCTTACAGGAGAAAATACGTCCGCTGATACGTTGAGCTTATCCAATGGCGCAGATATTAGCGGCGCGACCATTTCAAATATTACTAATCTTGCCTTGGCAACTGGCGCGTCGGTGACCATGACCGCAGCGCAAAATGAGAGCTTTAGTGGCTCAATCACTGCAGGTGGTACAGAAACCATCGTTATCTCAGGTGATGGCGATTTAACAACGCTCTCAGGCATAGAAAATTACACAGTAGGGGATGACTCTAGTAATACACGTACGATAAATGTAGGCGCAACAACAAGTGTTACGGCAACATCCGTGACGGATGTAATTACTTTTAATATTGCAGGGCAAAGCTTTTCAGGTTCGTTAACAGGTCAAGCGACAGCTGCCGACATCGTGTCTGCCAGTGATGGTGCCAATACAACAGGTGCAAGTTTTAGTAATGTGGGTACATTGTCATTGGCAAGTGGTGCAACGGTAACGATTGACGCTCAAAATGTCAGTGACTTTTCAACAGCAATAAATGGCGCTGCGGGTACTGAAACGTTAAATTTGGTCAGTGGTGGTACGTTTGACTTTAGTTCGACCAGTGTCTCAAGTATTGAGACCATCTCATTAGGCTCCAATAGCGTCACTTCGGTGACCATTACCGATAACTTTTCTTCAAATGGCGGGACAGTCACCGTCAGTAACTCATCAGGCTCAGCTATTAATGCTGGTGTCACCATTAATGCATCAACATTAGCAGGTGATAGCTTGGTGATTTCAGCAACCGATTTAACGGGTAATGATACTTTAACAGGTGGTGACAGCGCCGATACGATAAGACCTAGCGCGGGTACAGATTCAATAACGGGTAATGGTGGTAATGATAACTTTGTCGGTAGTGCCAGCGATTTAAATGGAGATACAATCGCGGACCTTGCTGTGGGGGATATGATCACGGTGACGGGTGTCACTGGATTAACTACGAGCAACGTCAGATTTAACGGTAATAGTACCTTACAAGTAGACACCGATGCGACAGACTTTGCAGCAGTTGAGATTGCCCTGACGCTCTCGAATTCACCTGGCGCAAGTTTAGATTTTACAGTCGCCGATAGCGGCGCGAACACAGTGATCACCTTTATTGCAGCCAATGATGTGCCTGTGTTTAGCTCACTAAACGGATTGTCTACGTTTACAGAAAATGGTTCGGCGGTTGCCATTGATAGTGATGCGACTGTAGCAGATACGGAATTGGATGCCTTAAATGGGGGCACGGGCAACTACAATGATGCATCTTTGACCATCACCCGAAACGGTGGCGCTAATGCACAAGATGTGTTTGCAAACTTAAATTTGCTTGGTACGTTAACGCAGGGCAATACCTTTACTTATAACGGTACCAGTGTTGGTACTGTGACGACAAACTCCGCCGGTACGCTTGTTCTGACATTTAATACCAGCGCAACATCGGCCATTGTGGATGGCGTGATCCAATCTATTTCCTATAGCAATACATCTGACGATCCGCCTTCAAGCGTAACGCTTGATTACACATTTAACGATGGTACGGCGAACAGTACAGGCACAAATCAAGCGGTTGTGAATATTACAGCGCAGAATGATGCACCAACAGATATTGCATTATCTGCAACGAGTATCAATCAATCGGCAACGGGGACAAGTGTGAATGTGGGCACGCTGTCGACCACGGATCTCGATAGCGCCAATGTGCATGCATATAGCTTAGTTAATAGTGGCAGCAGTGCCAGCGGTACTTGTACAAGTAATGCCGGAAACAGCAGTTTCCAAATTAGCGGTTCGAATTTACAAACTCAGTCGGCACTAAGTGCTGGGGATTATATTGTCTGTGTTCAGACAAATGATGGCACGACAACATTCCAAGAGTCATTTACTATCACTGTTGTAGATAATGTCGCGCCAAACGCCCCTTCCACGCCAGATCTGGATGCAGGTTCAGACACCGGTGGTTCAAATACCGATAATGTTACATCAGATACTACGCCAACATTCAGTGGTACAGCTGAGTCTGGCAGTACGGTAAGATTGTACAGCGACCAGTCTGGAAACACAGTGATTGGCAGTGGTACCGCAACAGGCGGTAATTGGCAGATCACCACAAGTGCATTATCAGCAGCGACTCATGCCATTACAGCTAAGGCTACGGATGCTAGCAATAATGAAAGTAGCGCTTCAAGTGCTTTGAATGTGACTATAGATACATCAGCACCAAACGCGCCGAGCACGCCGGACCTGTCAGCCAGTAGTGATTCAGGTACGTCCAACACAGATAATATTACAAACGATACAACGCCAACGATCACGGGCACAGGTACTACAGGTGACACTATTAACTTGTCATCCAATTTAGATGGTAATATCGGTAGTACAACTGTCTCGGGTGGTGCTTGGAGCATCACATCGTCTACGTTACAAGCGGGCAGTCATACTATTTCAGCGCAGTCTGTTGATAATGCAGGTAATACGGCGAACTCAGCGAGTAATTTATCGCTCACCTTAGACACGCAAGCCCCCAGTGGGCAAAGCGTTGCCTTTGGTGATACTTTATATTCCAATACCGAAAAAACCGCGGCTTCGTTCAGCTTTAGCAGTGCCGAAGTAGGCGCAACCTACAGCTATACTATTTCCAGCAGCAATGGCGGCACATCAGCAACGGGCAATGGCACGGTTACCTCTGCAAGCCAAACCATTTCTAACATTGATTTAAGTGCACTGAACGACGGCACCCTCACGCTGTCTGTGACGCTGACGGATACCGCAGGTAACGCGGCCACTGCGGTGACGGCGACGAGTACACTGGATACTAGCGCACCGAGTGGTCACAGTGTGGCACTCAGTGACACCAGCTATAACAGCACAGAAACGGGCAGCGCGAGCTTTAGCTTTAGCAGTGCAGAAGTAGGGGCGAGTTATACCTATACATTAAATAGCAGCAATGGTGGTACAGAAGTGACAGGCAACGGTAATATCACCAGCGCCTCACAAACGGTGAACATTGCTGATATCAGTGGGTTAAATGATGGCACACTCACGCTGTCAGTGACTGTCTCTGATGCGGCAGGTAACGCAGCGACTGCTGTAACTGATACAGCAAGTCTTGATAAAACCAAGCCGACAGTAACCACTTTTAGTGCCTCAGACACCAACCTTAAAGCGGGTGAAACGGCGACGATTTCTATTGTATTGAGCGAAGCCAGTACGACTTTCACTTCATCAGATATTACCGTATCAGGTGGCT
>NZ_JASJUU010000002.1:0-179537 GCF_030125375.1 Pseudoalteromonas umbrosa
ACTGTTATAGTCACTCAGTTACATTTGAGACTCTAATTCTTTTGCTCCTGAATCAAGAGCTGTTAGAACTCAATCTGTACGAGTGCCCACACAGATGATTGCTTCATATTTTTAAAGAACAGTGCAACTAACTCTTGGTTAGTTGCCGCAGCCTTGCTGCGAAGTGGAGCGCCATATTAACCGCTTCACTTTTAAAGTCAACTAGAAAATTTAATTTTTTAATTAATCTTTCAATTTAACTTTAACCTTCACTTTGGTTTGTGTTTTCTGGCGCATCCCGCCGTGTCAGTGGGTGCGCATTATAGGGAGATCCTAATTTTGATCAAGTGTTTTTCTAATAAAACTTATAAAAAAGACTTAAACGATTAAAATTCCGCCCGAAACGTGTAAAAACACAAGCCTTGTCATCATTTTTTAATCAAAATGTCATGACTTTTCGAAAAAGGAATTTAAGTATTGTACATATTTGAGAAGTTGCAAGAAATTTATTGGCGTAATCTTCATCACGCCAACATATCAAGGAGGTTAGTAAAGAAGACTATATAGTTTTCTACGGAAACTTGCAGCTGCTGCGTCACCTTCCGGTAAAGATGCAATAATATCTAAAAAGCCTTTTCTTGCTTCACCAAACGCTAAGTCTTTACTCAGCACTTTAAACAGTGAGTCTAAAGCATCTTCTTTTTTCCCTGCATCAACTTGTGCTTGAGCTAGTTCGCATAATAAAGCTAAATCTTCAGGGCTTTGTTCAATAGCTTGCGTCAATCTTTTTATTTCAGGAGATTCCTGCGCCTCTTGCGCTTGGATCAGCTTAGCTTGCAAGTTATTGTAATAAGCGTCATGTTGATCTTCTGGGATCGTCGCAAGTAATGCTTCAGCATCTTCTGTTTTTTGTATTTGAATGCAAATGTCTGCAAAAACCAAATTTACTCTAGGGTTACCTCTAGCAATATCATATGCCTGTTTAGCATGTGAGTACGCAGCATTTAAATCCCCTGCCGTTAAAGATTGTTTTGCTTGATCTAGCAAGATCAATTCTGGCGAAGGTAAATGCTCGGTAAGTACTTTCGTAATTTCTTCCTTTGTTTTTGCGCCAGCCAACACATCTACTGGCGAGCCTGCCTTTAACACAACTATAGTAGGTAAGGCCTGTAAACC
This sequence comes from Pseudoalteromonas umbrosa, assembly GCF_030125375.1. Classification (GTDB taxonomy): domain Bacteria; phylum Pseudomonadota; class Gammaproteobacteria; order Enterobacterales; family Alteromonadaceae; genus Pseudoalteromonas; species Pseudoalteromonas umbrosa. Next base: position 1,156 of record NZ_JASJUU010000002.1, read on the forward strand.
AACTTGCTGCGCTAACTGTCCTGCTAGCGCCTGCTGAAGATCGCAATCTAAGGTCGCAATAGTAATGCTACTTTTATACTGTGTTGCTAATTCATCCAATATAGCAGCTTGAGCCGCGCAATCAGGGTGCTGGGCACTGTAAAAACTCAACAAGACAAGGTGGTCTGCAGAGGAGGATGATAGTACCTGCTGGATATTTTCAGGCGTTAATGTAATTTTGTTTTCCATAAATGAGGCATTCTTAATTTAGATTCTAATAGCTATATAGTGTCTTGTTTTTACTTTACAAGGTAATTATCACTAACTATTTACTTTTTCCTTTCGTATATGCTGACTTACGACGGGTTTTACGATAGCTGCCTTTCTTTTTGAAAGCACTTGTAGTTGAGATCCCTTTTAATGCGTCTGTATTAATTGTTTGGGATAGCCCCACGAGTTCCGATAGCTCATTTTGCAGCGGTAACATAAACTGATTATACGAAGCCGTTTTTTGTGCAATGTTTGTTAATTGCGATTCCCACAGCGCTGTTCTATCAGGCAGTGATAGGTTATTGGGGATTGTGTTAATAAGCCCGCGTCCTAGTTCTGTGGACTTAATAGACTTCCCTTCTCTACTTAAAAAGTTCCTTTTAAAAAGAAGCTCTATGATACCTGCACGTGTAGCTTCGGTTCCTAAGCCGTCTGTTTCCTTGAGCACTTTTTTAATATCACTGTCTTTTACATAACGAGCAATACCCGTCATGGCACTTAATAATGTCGCTTCTGTGTAAAAGTTTGGGGGTTGTGTATGTTTTTCCATTACTACACCATCAGTGCAGTGTAATGGCTCACCAACTTCAAGCATCGGTAGTTGCTTTTTATCCTCTGACTCTTTTTTATTTGATTGATACAAAATCTTAAAGCCCATATCAATCACTGTATCTGCTTTAGCTATAAACTTACCACCTGAGATCTGTATATGCGCTTTAGTTTGTGAATATAAGTAAGCAGGGTAAAACTGTGCTAAGTATTGCCTACAGATCAACCCATAAACTTGCTGCTCATGATGACCTAGCTGCGCTGTCTTTAGGTGTTTCTTTGTTGGTATGATTGCATGGTGAGCTTCTACTTTTTTGTCATTCCAACATTTACTTTTTAAGCTTAAGTCCGCATTCTTGATATGCGACTCTTTTTCACCTTTGTTGTTTAGCATTGCAGCTAATATGTCATTGCGCTCATTGTAATGATCTTTAGGTAAGTATCTATTATCTGATCTGGGATAAGTAATTAATTTATGCTTTTCATATAAGGATTGGCAGATGTCTAATACTTGCTTTGCTGACATTGCAAACCGCTTATTTGCATCAATTTGTAAGGCTGATAAGTTATATGGCAACGGCGGGTTTTGCTTTTTTGGTATTTGCTCAAGTTCAGTTAGGTCTGCCGGTTTATTTTTTATTCTACTCGCTACATTCTCTGCCAGTGATTTCAGCAGTACACGCTTTTCTTCATCCATGTAAGGTAGGCATGCATCACTAGGGATCCACTTAGCTTCAAACTGCTCACCGGTCTGCTTTTGAAGTATTGCCATCACTTCATAAAACGGTTTTGAGACGAAGTTTTCAATTTCTTCATCTCGGCGTACAACCAAGCCTAAAACAGGTGTTTGTACTCGTCCAACTGACAACACACCTTGAATACCTGCTTTTTGTCCAGCTAAGGTAAATGCACGAGTCAAATTCATACCATACAACCAGTCCGCTCTTGCTCTAGCTAGAGCGGAGATGCTTAGAGGCATAAATTCAGTGTTAGATTTAGCTTGGCTGAGCGCTTTTTTTACTGCACTGGGGTTTAAATCACTTATTAATACACGCTCAACTGATGACTTTTTTGATTGTGAGAGTTTAGCCTCTTGGATCACTTCATCAACAAGTAGCTGACCTTCTCTATCTGGATCTCCTGCGTGGACTAATACACTTGCCTTTTTTATTAACCGCTTAACAGTAGATAACTGTTTTTTTGTTTTTGGTTTGGCTTTAAATTTCCACTCTGAAGGCACAATGGGTAAATCATGGATCAACCACTTTTTATAGCGCTCATCATAATCTTCTGGCTCAGCTTGCTCTAGCAGATGGCCAATACACCAAGTAACGCAATCACCATTGCCTAACTCAATAAACCCATCTTGCTTTTTATGGGGTTTTGGTAGTACATCGGCAATTGCTCGCCCAAGTGAAGGTTTTTCTGCGATATAGAGCTTCATAAAATTCATTTACTGTATATATTTACAGTCATTCTAGCCAACTCATTAAAACAAATCTAGAGTCAACAAACAATTGCGTCTTTTACTAAATAAGAAACTAGCTTTTTTTCAATAATTACTTGTACTTAGTAGAAATCATGTCTTCAGCAAGTTTAACTGCCCATGTTTTTGTTCAACCAATTGAGTCATCATGCTCGCAGCTAGTTCTACCTCATCAGCGAACTGCGATAACTCACGAGCAGCATCAGCGATGCTCGTCGTATTTGCATTTACTTCTTCTGTTACCATGCTTTGCTCTTCAGCAGAAGTCGCTATTTGGGTCACTTCATGGGAGATAGTATGTAGTTCAGCCACAAGTCCTTTCATGGTGTTTGCTGCCTCTCTGCTTAAAAGTGTTGCTTTACGGCCCTTATTTACCGTTTGCTCGATTATGTCTTCAGACCCTTTAATTTCGCTTTGCAAATTTTCAATCAATTGTGCAATATCATCGGTCGACGCTTGTGTTTTAGATGCTAAAGAGCGTACTTCATCTGCCACCACTGCAAACCCTCTACCCTGCTCTCCAGCTCGCGCAGCTTCTATCGCTGCATTTAATGCCAATAGGTTCGTTTGCTCTGCTATCGCTCTAATCACATCCAAGATTTGTGAAATATCATTACTACGTTTAGCCACCTTATTAAATGCTGACTGAGCGGTTGAAACCTGATCAGCAATTTCTTCAACCGTACTCGTTGTCGAAATGATTCTGCGCTCACATTCATTAACTGTTCCAACCGCTTTATCTGTTGTAGATGCCGCTTGCTCGGAAGCTCTAGCCACTTCATTTGCTGTCGCGCTGAGCTCATTAATCGCTGTCACAACACTATCGATCTCAATATGTTGGTTTGATACTTTATTTTTTATGTTTATTGCAGCCTCTGTCGTAACATAAGACTGTTGATATGACTGCTGGGCAAGCCCTTTTAGATCCTCGATCATGTGCCTTAGTTTATTTGTAAATAGGTTAAAGCCATTCGCCAAAGAAATTAATTCTGCGTGATGCGTAACTTCCAGCTTATGTGTTAGGTCCCCTTCATTGGAGGCAAGATTAGAAACCCGTGATTGAATATATGAAAGAGGTTTGGTGATCGTATTGATCAAGAAGATACTCAAAGCCAAAGCCACAGTGACAATCACTATTCCCAGCATCAACATCCAGATCCCAAGGTCTTCAGTGGACTGATGCAACTGCTTTTCAATCATAAAGGCTGAAGATAAAACTTCTTGCTTTGGAACTTCAATCACTAAAGACCAGACCGTATTTGCCAACTGAATCTTGATTGGACTGGCAACAAAAATGGAGTTGCCAACTTCTTGATAGCCTTTATTCATATGCAAAGATGTAAGTTGCTCAGCAAGTTTACTTTCTAAAATTTCAGTGAGAGGTTTACCCAAACTGTCATGATGATGACTAGCACCGGCAACTAAGCCAAGTTCACTGAGTAATAATACCTTTCCTTGTCCCTGATAAAGCTGACTTGAAAGTTCTTGCACTAATCTCTGTAGATTTGGCAAGTTGACATCCACACCAATAATCCCCTTAAATCGCCCATGTTGTGTAATAGGCACGGTCAGTGATGTCATCAGCATTTCATTACCTTTGGAAATTTCGTATAGATACGGCTCCATAATGCATGGCAATTTGCTTTCTTTTGCACATAAATACCATTCAGCCTCACGTATACCATAACGATTGAGCGTTTCTGAATATTTTGCTGAGGAGGACATGACGCTATGTTGAGTAATACCCACATTATCCTGAGTAAAATACATTTCAAGTGCGCCACTCCCTAAAACCGAGTGCGCAGCATCATTAGTAAAATGCGCATCTTTTTGATCATAGGCATTTTTTTCGAAATGCACATATACAGAAGAAATATCTGGGCTTGCTTTCAAGGCACCTTTAAGCATTGATTGAATATCACTACGCTCAATGGGAGCTGTTAATGTCGATTCCAATGCGCCCACCAATGTATTTGGTACACGATACGCGGAGTTTAAGAACGCAGCAATTTTTTGTGCGTAATAATCTCCTTGAGCAGCCAAGCGGGTATTAATTTCCGATAGAATTACAGATTGTATTTGCTCACTTTGTTTTTTATTTTCATCTTGTAAATGCAACCATGTTGTTATCACGAGCATTGCTATTACTGCCATTATTATCGTAATAACAAAGCACATGAGTTTGTATTTAATTGAGATTTGTCGCATAAATGACCTTGTAATTCTAATTTGACTAACCACAGGTGAGTATAAAAACGCACGAAGAGTGAACTGTTAGAAGTTGGTTCTTTAATTTCTAAAATTGATTATGCTACAGAAATATTAAAGATTAATTGACAATAAGTGTTTAAATCGAAATGTGCAAGAATAAATTAATCTAGATCAATCATTAAATTAGAATATAAATATTTAAGAATAAGATGGTGGGGTAAGAAAGAAAACTGGGTGCCGACACACCCAGCTTAAAATAAGGGCTTAATCTTCTTCTATTTTGTCTTTACCAGTCGTCTTATCTGTAGAATCAATTCGGTGGTGAATTGCAGACTTAATCAACATATAACCACTGATTGGCGCGGTAATAAGTAAAAACAAAGAAATTAGAATCTCTTTTAAACTAAGCCCATCACCATATTCACTGTAATGTGCCATCGCGGCAAAAAGCAAACATGCCATGCCTAAAGTGGTTGCTTTAGTCGGCCCATGTAGGCGCATAAAAAAGTCTGGCATTTTTACCAAACCGATTGAGCCTACTAGTACCAAAACCCCACCCATTAAGAGCAAAACTGAAATTACAATATCCACTTACATGGCCTCCTATTCAATAATATCGCCACGAAGCAGGTATTTACACACCGCAACCGTACTAACAAAGCCAAGTAAAGCAATTAACAACGCAGCCTCAAAATACAGCGACGTCCCCATGTTCATTCCATATAGAATAATTAACGCAATGGTATTAATGTACATGGTATCCAGTGCCAAAATTCTGTCTGGCACTGATGGGCCAACGACTAAGCGCCATAAGTTTAACAGTAGCGCCAAACCAATCATGGCAAAAACAATTAAGATGATCGTGTCTAACATTCAAAGATCTCCTTCAAAGGCGCCTCATAACGAGATTTAATGGTATTGATCAACGCCTGCTCATCATCCAAATCTAAAACGTGGATAAGTAAGTATTTTTGACAATCCGGTGCTTCACCCTCGACAGTCTCTGGCCAAGGATATACCTCAGCACTAACAGTACCTGGCGTTAACGATACCGTGCTCGCTAGAATTGTGATAGGCATAGCCTCATTTAAATCTAGCGGCACTTTTACAAAACCCGGTTTCAACTTTTTAGTCGGACCTAAAATCTTAATCGCAACTTCAATATTTGCAGTCAAGATATCATACAAAACCAACATTAAATGGCTCAGCGCTCTAAACGGTCTCACCACCAAAGGTTGCTTAGTTCTAAAAGGGTGTGTGATCAATGGGATCACAATCGCCAAGATTAAACCTAATATAACATGACCGAGGGCAACTGTATTATTGAGCAATAGCCATACCGAAAATAGCAGTAAACTTCTAAACGGGGTAGGCAACCATTTGTATTTTGCTTCTAATCTCATTTACTTGCCTCCTAATACATGTTGGATAAGGCCGTAAAAGTTGTGCAGTTCAACTGCTGCAAACTGGGCATAGTCAGTAACTGGGCCTGCAAAAATAACCATCAATGGAGACGCCGCAACCAACATCAACACGGCAACCATCTGCACAGGGTGTGCCTTTTCTTCGGTATTCGCTTCACCTTTTCCGGTGTGATGCCAAAAAACAGTACTACCAGCTTTTGATACGGAAACCAATACAGCAAGACTGGCAATTAAGTAAATTGGCCAGAACCAATGTCCGTGTGCTGACTCCAGCGTAGACTCTAAGATCCAAACCTTACCAATAAACCCTGACAATGGAGGCATGCCAATGACGGTTACTGCCGCAAAAATAAATGCTCCACCAAGAAACAATGGCTGCGCTACAGGACGACCCGCTGTTATACGGTCGCTCACTTTACCCCTTTGCTTACCTACTAAATCAGCAATTAAGAATAAAGCTGCTGAAACAAGTGTTGAATGCACTAAGTAATAGATTGCTGCAGCGCTGCTATCAACAGTTTGTGCAGCCACAAGTGCCACCAAGGTGCCAACAGAAACTACCACTAAGTTTGCAACCATCTTACGAAGATCTTGGCTTGCAAGCACACCGATTGCACCCATTACGATAGTTGCCAGCGCAAGCCACCACAACCAATGTTGTGCCATATGGCTCAACTCACCAGCTTGCTCACCAAAAATTAAGGTGTAAACGCGCATCATTGAGTACACACCAACCTTAGTCATGATAGCAAACAAGGCAGCAACAACTGGCATTGCTGTCGAGTAAGTATTTGGTAACCACAAATGGAGCGGTAATAAAGCACCTTTTAGAGCAAATACGACCAGCAACAACAAGCCACCTATTTTAGCCAGATATACATCATCACCTTGTAATTCCATCACGCGTGTTGCCATATCGGCCATATTTAATGTGCCCAAAGTACCGTATAAAATACCAAGGGCAATTAGAAACACAGATGAACCAACCAGGTTTAAAATGACATACTGCAGTGCCGCACGAGTATTTCGCTTGTCTCCACCGTGCATCAGCAATGAATAGGATGCAATCAACAATACTTCAAAGAAGACAAATAGGTTGAATGCGTCTCCTGTCAAGAATGCACCGTTCACACCTAAAATTAAGAAGTGTAAAAGTGGGTGGAAGAAACTACCTTGCTCGTCATCACCAGCACAGCTGTAAAGCGCACAAACTAAGCCTAAAAACGACGTAAGCGAGACCAGTAAAGTCGAGATAGGATCCGCAACCAACACAATACCAAATGGCGCTGACCAATCACCAATAGCGTACACTTGCGTCCCATTTACTTTTACATAAGCAAGCAACGACACAGATACCACTGTCGTTATCAAGCCCATCAAAACAGAGACGTAACGCCTAATTTTTAAATTTTTTCCACATGGCGGCATCAGCATAAGCACTGCCGCCAACATAGGTAGTAAAACAGGTAAAGAAGTTAAATGTTGACTCATGCTTTACCCTGCTCCTTTACCTGACGAGAATTCGTTTTTGATTTATCAGGTACTACCCCATTGACGTGATCATTACCTAAATCAGCACGACCACGGATCGCTAAAATCACCACAAATGCAGTCATCGCAAAGCCAATTACAATGGCTGTTAAAACTAATGCCTGTGGCAGCGGATCTGCATAACTTTCGCTGTAACCAAGCACAGCAGCTTGGTTCATTGACAAACGTCCTGATGCAAATAAAAACAAATTAACTGCGTACGAGAGCATGGTTAAACCAAGTACAACCGGGAACGTTCTTGCACGTAAAATCAAAAATACACCGCAGGCCACTAATAGGCCCACGCATGAAGAATACAAAAGCTCCATTAAATATTCACCTCTTCTTTGGGTGCATTTGCAGTCACTTTACCAAGACTTGCTAGTATCATCAGCGTTGCGCCTACAACGGTGATGTAAACACCTAAATCAAATACTAATGCACTGGCAAGCTCAATCTCACCAATCAATGGAATATCAAAATAATCAAACCACGTAGTCAAGAATGGACGTCCAAATGCCCAACTACCTAAACCAGATAACATCGCTATCGCAATACCTGAAGCGATAATCTTTCTGTAGTTCAAGGTAAAGCGCTCTGCTATCCAATTTGAACCATGTGCAATGTATTGCAAAATAAAGGCAATTGCTGTGACTAGACCTGCGATAAAGCCACCACCAGGTAGATTATGCCCTCTTAAGAAAATGTAAAACGACACTAACAGCGCGAGTGGTAACAAGCTTTGAGAAATTGAAGCCAGCAGAAGAGGATAGCGCTCTTTCGCCCAAGGTCTGCCTTCTGAGTCACTGCCCGGCATAAACAATGGTAAATGAATAATCAGTTTATATATACCCAGTGCTGCAATGCCCAATACGACGATTTCACCAAGCGTATCAAAGCCCCTGAAATCAACTAGGATAACGTTTACGACATTAGTTCCCCCGCCGCCCGTTTTCGCGTTAGCAACAAAGAAATCAGAGATAGAAGTCAAAGGTCGTGTGATCAGGGCATAACAAATACTGCCGATAATCACACCGATCGCTGATGCGATCCCCAAGTCCCTCAACGTTCTAATCGAGCTAGATTCTTTTGGTGTTTTCTGTGGTAAGAAGAACAAAGCTAGCATCAATAGAATAATGGTCACAACTTCAACCGTTAACTGTGTTAACGCAAGATCTGGTGCAGAGAAACGCGTAAAGGCGACAGATACCATCAAACCTACAACCGAAATCATAAGCAACGCAACCATACGTGTACGGTGCCAAATCACAGTGCTGATCGCGCCAATCATTAATAGTCCTGCGCCAATGCCATTATGAATATCGACAGGTGTAAGTGTATTCTCACCCACTAATTGGCTCATCTCAAATAAAGGCCAACCAGCGCTGACAAGCACAACCAACAGCATCAGCATTAAATAACGCTGCAATGAACCATTTTCAATAGCACTGATTTTGTTTTGACTCCAGATCACTACTGAATGCATGGTCTTCTCAAAACCTTTTTTGGCATTAATTGGTGGTAGAGATGCTTGGAATTGAAATAGGTATTTGCGCTGAGTATATATCAGTAAACCACCACAAACAGCAATTGCACTCATTAGCAGAGGTAAGTTCAAGCCGTGCCAAATTGCGATGTAGAACTCAGGCGGCTCACCACCTAAAACAGCGCCAGAAGCCAGTCTTAAAATTCCGTCGACAATAAAGTTCGGGAACATGCCCACAATCAAACATAGCGCCACCAATATCTCAATAGGTACTCGCATATAACGCGGTGCTTCATGAGGCTCTTTTGGTAAATCAACCGGATCGCCATTAAAGAAAACATCGTGAATGAATCGAGCAGAATAGGCCACAGAGAAAGCAGCTGCAATGGTTGCTAAAATAGGGATAAGCCATGACATTGAACCCAGTAACTGCTGATGCAATGTTTCTGCAAAAAACATTTCTTTAGACAAGAAACCGTTTAGTAGCGGAACACCAGCCATCGATGCAGCTGCAACCATCGCCAATGTAGCGGTATAAGGCATAAAGCGCCACATACCATTAAGCTTACGCATGTCTCGGGTGCCAGTTTCATGATCAATGATGCCGGTCGCCATAAAAAGCGACGCCTTAAACGTTGCATGGTTAATGATATGGAAAATAGCCGCTACTGTAGCAAGCTCGGTATCCAAGCCCAATAACAGGGTGATAAGACCAAGGTGGCTGATAGTCGAAAATGCCAGTAGGCCTTTTAAGTCATGTTTAAATAAAGCGATATACGCACCGACAAGTAGCGTTATAAGGCCTGTCAAACCCACTAAGATGAACCAAATTTCTGTTCCCGCCAAAGCTGGGTAAAAACGCGCAAGTAAGAAAATACCCGCTTTAACCATAGTTGCCGAGTGTAAGTAAGCACTTACAGGTGTTGGCGCAGCCATAGCGTGAGGTAGCCAGAAATGGAAAGGGAATTGAGCAGATTTAGTGAACGCGCCTAATAGGACAAGCACTAATGCCACTTCATACAAATCATGAGATTGGATAAGCTCACGACTTGCCAAAATAATGTCTAAATCGTAACTTCCAACGATATTACCGAGTAATAGTAAACCAGCCAATAGTGCTAAACCGCCGCCACCAGTAATTGCCAGCGCCATTTTTGCGCCTTTACGCGCTTCTGATTTATGCCACCAATAACTTATCAGTAAAAATGAACTAATACTGGTTAATTCCCAAAACACCCACAATTGCAATACGTTGTTAGACATTACAATGCCTAGCATGGCTGTCATGAATAACATTAGATAAGCATATAGCTTGGGCATTGAGTCATTTTCACTCAGGTAATAGCGTGCATAGAAAATAACTAATATGCCAATACCTAAGATCATAAATACGAATAAAAGTGCCAATCCATCCAAACGGAAAGACACGTCAAGATCGAGTATTGGTACCCAATCTAGCGTTGCGCGAACAGCTTCCCCAGCAAACACTGCGGGAGCTAAATCAATGGCTAATAAAAGAGCCACAGTAGGTGCAATCAAGGTGATTGCAGTAGACTGATTGCGAGAGAGCTTACCTGTTAACGATGAGAGTAAACTACCTAACAAGGATATCAATGGTATCCAAAGCAAAGTCATAAAGAAGCCTTATATCTTCGATGCCGTTCATCACTATTAAATGCACGTTATGATTACGTCATGGCGATCGTGTTCTGTTTATTTTTTACGTGCATTTTTATCACACATAACGTCTACCAGTTATACTTTATTAGTGTTTGACTTGTCTAGGGTTTCACGTACTGGCTGTTTAAATTGTAGACAAGATTAACAAACAATTCAGATCCTGTTCATAAAAGGTACGCTCATTTAACTCAGATCAATGCTTGGTATTTAGCTCGTTGAGATAAACCTGATAATCACTGGGCACTGATAAAGTTTTATTTAATGACTTTAACCATAATCCTAAATAGTGGTTTGACAAGTGAATTTCGTGATATTGCATTTTTGATGCGATATGTTGCGGTTTGTACGACTCTAGCTGCCCAAACTTACATGTCTCGCTCTTATACCATCCTTTTGGAGCACTTGTACCAACATATAAATTGGGGGCTTTATAGCCTGATGTTTTACATAGCCAATCAGCCTTTGCTTGAGGCACTGGATACTCATCTTCAAAATGAGCAAAATGCATCATTTCGTGTACAAACAGCTCATATTGACTCTTATTATGAAGCCTCATCACACCATTATATACATTTGCCAAGCCTTGTTTATTTGTCATGATCACTAAATGTCTAGCTTGTTGCACTGATGATTCTTGAAGTAAAAGATCAATATTGCATTGGATGAAGTTAGACTCACCTCCTGAGCACTGTGTCAGGTCTCCAACATATAAAGGATCAGATAGGCAATATGGAAGCAATTCAGATAATGTGCTTTGATTGTACTGTGTTCTTAGACGTTTGAGTTGCTTTACACCAGATAAGGTCTCGGCAAATAACATAATAGAATGTTTACAACTGGCGCTTGAAGTATGCCAACCAAATACGGATACACCTAAAGCATCAACACTGGCCTTATTCAAGGTGCTTATCGAGTTGCCGACTTCAAGACCGTATATAGAAGCATAAGGCTCTAGAACCTCTAGCTGATCAAATATACGTGTCATAAGTGCATACTCTCCTTGCTTCTCTAATAGATCTAACACCCGAATACGTGCTGACGATGTGCTCTGTTGCCAATATTTTTCGATTAAAAGCCACGCTTGCTCATAATGACTGTTTGCTACAAGCCTAATAGCCCATTCAAAAGCAAAAATAGGATAGCCAGTGCGCCTTAGCAATTGAACTTGCTCATCGGTGAGTTGCTCTGGGATTTGCTTGAGTCGCAAATAAGCATAGTTTGAGTGGTTAAAATTTTGCGCAGCACGGGTAACGAGTATATTCAGTTCGGCACCTTTCATATCGGCCAAACTTGCTATATGTTGGCTGCTACTCGGAACAGCCATCAACAGAAAGACAATACCAGTCAGGTACTGACGTAGCATCACTTAGCTAGCACTTGCTTTTAACAATGCTTCTCGTAACAGGCGAAGCTCTAATTTAGCATATTTATGTTCGACAAATTCATATACGTTGGTTGCCAAAGTTAGCCTAAAGTACTCCGCCGCTTTGACATAACTACCTGTACTCAAATGCCTTTTTGCAATGTAAAAATATGCCTCACAAAGTCTTTCCACATACTCTTTTTGAGTTTTAACACCTGCAGTAATACCATCTAGAAACTGCTCTTCACTTATTTCGTTTAAGTAAAACTGTACAATTTGAGTCGACCAAGCTTCATTATTTAGTTGCTGACTATTTGCTTTTAATTGCGCTTGCGCAACAATCGGATCTAAAGAATTCTGTGCTAGGTACAGCCATAACATTCTGTAAGCATCATCTGGCGAGCTTGATAAAAAGCGCTCAAAATCAGCTATTGCTATCTCTTTTCTGCCGCCATAATATAGCGCAATGCCACGATTTAAATAAGCATATTCATAGCTTTCATCTAACTCAAGCACCGCACCAAAGCTTTCGTAAGCCTCACTAAACTCCTGGCGCAATGTATGGTGTATGCCAACGAAGTTATATGTTTCAGCAAGATCTGGTCTGAGTTTCAGTGCACGATTGAAATCTATTTGAGCCAATTGCGCTAAACCCAAACTGTCATATAACTTGCCGCGTATGTGATATAGCTCCGCTCTTTGATTACGAGTAAGCTCTGCGCTATTTAATAATTCACTATAGCGGGCAACTTCGATTTGAACGCGAGGGTTAGGTTGCATTGGCTCGGTGAAAGGAATTGGTAGCAGAGGTTGCAGTTTATCTTCAATATTCGCCTGCTGAGTGCTTTGGCAGCCCAATAAGCTCAATCCAAGCAAAGGTAATAGTAAAAATCTCAAGGTATATCCCTCTTTGGGCCAGATAATCATAGTGTCAGCCATTAAAGCACAAAAAAAGGGGCCATTCAGCCCCTTTTAACGAAACTTATTGTTTCTTTACATAAAATTACTCACCTTTTGGTGCTTGCTCTGCAGCAGGCTCCGATGGCTCAAGCGCTTCTTTAATACTTAGACGTACACGGCCTTGGCGATCTACTTCTAGTACTTTAACTTTAACTTCTTGGCCTACCTTCAGGTGGTCAGATACGTTATTAACACGCTCTTTGCTGATTTGAGAAATGTGCACAAGGCCATCTTTGCCCGGTAATACATTTACAAACGCACCAAAGTCAACGATACGGTTTACTTTACCGTTGTAGATAGTGCCAACTTCTAGCTCAGCTGTCAGTGCTTCAATACGTGCAATCGCTTCTTTAGCGCTGTTACCATTAGTTGCAGCAATCTTAACAGTACCGTCATCTTCGATTTCGATAGTTGTGTCAGTTTCTTCTGTTAACTGACGGATTGTTGCACCACCTTTACCGATTACGTCTGCAATCTTCTTCGGTGGAATGCTCATCGTGTAAATACGCGGAGCGAATTCAGATAGCTCTTGTGAAGGTGCAGCAATTGCTTGGTCCATCACGCTAAGGATATGCATACGGGCAGCTTTAGCTTGCTTAAGTGCGATCTGCATGATTTCTTTCGTGATACCTTCAATCTTGATATCCATCTGAAGTGCAGTAACACCAGCGCTGCTACCTGCTACTTTAAAGTCCATGTCACCTAGGTGGTCTTCATCACCTAAGATATCAGAAAGAACAACGAATTCTTCGCCTTCTTTAACTAGACCCATTGCGATACCAGCAACAGAAGCTTTAACAGGTACACCCGCATCCATCAGAGCAAGAGAAGTACCACACACAGATGCCATTGAAGATGAACCATTTGACTCAGTGATTTCAGAAACAACACGTACTGAGTAAGGGAATTCTTCTAAGCTTGGCATTACAGCTTGAACACCACGCTTTGCAAGGTTACCGTGGCCGATTTCACGACGCTTTGGAGAACCGATGAAACCAGTTTCACCTACACAGAATGGAGGGAAGTTGTAATGAAGCATGAAGTGGTGCTTGTGAGTACCAACTAGGTCATCCATCATCTGTGCGTCACGCTCAGTACCTAAAGTAGCAGTAACTAATGCCTGAGTTTCACCACGTGTGAAGATTGATGAGCCGTGTGTACGTGGAAGTACACCAGTCATTACGTCAAGTGCACGAACCATATCTGGTTCACGACCATCGATACGTTTCTCACCTGCAATGATACGACCACGAACAATTTTCTTCTCTAGAGAGCTGAATAGCTTACCAACTTCTTGCTCGTCTAGCTCTTCGCCTTCAGCAAGTTCAGCAGTTAGCTTTTCAATTACTTCTGCTTTTGCTTCAGATAGCGACTCTTTACGTGCTACTTTGTCAGTAATAAGGTAAGCCGTGCCTACTTTTTCTTCTGCAATTGCAGCTACTTTGTCTGCTAGTGCAACGTTTTTCTCAGGAGCAGTCCAATCCCAAGCAGGTTTGCCAGCTTCAGCCTTGAACTCTTCGATTGCTTTGATGATAGCTTGAGACTGATCATGACCGTATACAACAGCACCTAGCATCTCTTCTTCAGTTAAGATTTCAGCTTCTGATTCAACCATCAGTACTGCATTTTCAGTACCTGCTACCACTAGGTCTAGCTTACTTTCAGCTAACTCAGTTACAGTTGGGTTAAGTACGTACTGACCGTCGATGTAACCAACTCGCGCTGCACCGATAGGACCATTGAATGGCACGCCTGAAATAGCAAGTGCTGCAGAAGTACCGATCAACGCAACCATATCAGGCTGAATTTCAGGATCTGAAGAAACAACTGTCGCGATAACTTGAACTTCGTTCACGAAACCATCTGGGAATAGTGGACGAATTGGGCGGTCAATTAGACGCGCTGTTAGTGTTTCTGAATCAGAAGGACGACCTTCACGCTTCAAGAAACCGCCTGGGATACGACCAGCTGCGTACATTTTTTCTTGGTAGTTAACCGTTAGAGGGAAGAAATCCTGACCAGGCGCTGCTTCACGCTTACCAACAACAGTCACTAGCACTGATGTGTCACCAATGCTTGCTAAAACCGCACCGTCAGCCTGACGTGCGATTGCACCTGTTTCCAGAGTCACAGTATGTTGACCTAACTGGAATTCTTTAATTATTGCTTGCACAAAAATATTCCTTAAAAAATATATTAAAACGCCAACAACAACCAATTACAGTCTTAAATAGAACAACCAAAATTACTGGCTACTCATATAGTTCTACTTAAGCACTACAATTGGCAGAAGTATCGGCGCTTGCTCAGCACTATGCATGAGCGAGGGTAAGTATACTGCTAGTACACGCACAAAAAAAGGGGCGAATTCGCCCCTTTTTTATTGTCGGATAAAAATCCAACAATTCATCAAATTCTTAGCGACGTAGGCCAAGCTCTTTGATCAACGCAGCGTAACGCTCAACGTTCTTACCTTTAAGGTAGTCAAGAAGGTTACGACGTTGGCTAACTTTACGTAGTAGACCACGACGAGAGTGGAAGTCGTGTTTGTGGTCAGCAAAGTGGCCTTGTAGTTTGTTGATATCAGCAGTTAGAAGTGCAACTTGAACTTCTGGAGAACCAGTGTCGCCTTCTGCACGTGCGAATTTTGCTACGATTTCTGCTTTTTCTTTGTTGCTTAGTGACATAATAAACTCCAATTTAAATAAATTTAATGCTTCAGCCGATCACTAATTCAGCCAAAGCGACAAAGCGGCGGCATTGTATCAGTAATTGATGCCGCTGACAAAGCTATTGTGCGCTAGATAGAGCTCTTTTTGCTTTTAGGTGGCCATGCTTGTTACGCTCACCAATACCGATGAACGTATCTTCAGCCATTACCTTTATAACGCCTTCAGGTACTTCACCTACCACCACGGTTTGTCCATGGCTAAAAGCAACGCCTTGCTCTTTAGTTAAAATAATCGTGGGTAAGTCGACAAGAGCGGTGTCCATCGGAAGCAGTAGCTCATCAATGTATGTTGATGGCTCAACACCATCAGCTTTAGCCTGTTGTAACTTTTCTTCTAACGTTTCAATAGTAATCATCTTATCTGCTGGGTAGTGACCAACACCACTGCGATGAAGCATGACCACATGTGCGCCACAGCCCAGCTTTTCACCTAAATCGTCAACAATAGTACGAATGTAGGTACCTTTTGAAACGTGTACAGTCATTTGGATCTGTTGACTGTCCGCATCGTATTCATCAAGCGTGATACTATATACGTTTATTTTTCGACATTTACGCGGTACTTCAATGCCTTCACGTGCATACTTGTATAAAGGCTGGCCTTGATATTTAAGCGCAGAATACATTGAAGGGTATTGATCAGACTCACCTAAAAAGCTGGCAACTTCCTGCTCTAATTGCTGTTGCGTAATTTCCACAGAGCGTGTTTCAACGATTTCACCATCCGAGTCTGACGTCGTTGTGCGTTCACCTAATTGTGCACGCACAACATAAGTTTTATCAGTGTCCAATAGAAACTGCGTAAATTTTGTTGCTTCACCAAAACAGATTGGCAGCATACCTGTTGCAAGCGGATCTAACGCACCAGTGTGACCCGCTTTTTGTGCAAAGTAGATACCTTTAGCTTGTTGCAAAGCTTTGTTAGATGAGATCCCTTGTGGCTTGTGTAAAAGTACAATGCCATCAACCGGGCGACCTTTACTACGACGGGCCATTACTCTTCACCACCTTCAACTGAATCCGTATCTTCACCGCGCTTTTCTTTATCAGTGCGGATCACTTCATCAACCAAGTTAGAAATACGCATACCTTCCATTAATGAGTTATCAAGTACAAATCGTAACTCTGGCATGATACGCGCGCGGATACGTTTGCCAAGCAATGAACGGATATAGCCCGTTGCATCATTCAAAATTGCTAGGTTTTGTTTTGTATCCTCATCGCTTTTACTGTTTAAAACAGTTACAAAGATTTTTGCGTAAGATAAATCACGAGATACTTCAACTGCCGATACAGTCACCATACCTAATCTTGGATCTTTAATTTCTCGTTGCAAAATAACAGCAATTTCTTTTTGAATTTGCTGTGCAACGCGATCCGTACGAGAAAATTCTCTCATTGTCACCACTTATATAAACTATTGATTTTTATATTATAAAAATCCAAAAAACACAAACACAAATGGGGGCGAATGCCCCCATTTCAAGGTTTAAACCCTGTGAGAATTACAGTGAACGCTGTACTTCAACAGTTTCGAATACCTCAATTTGATCGCCAACTTTAACGTCGTTGTAGTTCTTAACGCCGATACCACATTCCATACCGTTACGAACTTCTTGTACATCATCTTTAAAGCGACGAAGCGACTCAAGTTCACCTTCGTAGATAACCACGTTTTCACGTAGTACACGAATTGGAGCGCTACGCTTAACGATACCTTCAGTTACCATACAACCAGCAACAGCACCAATCTTAGGCGACTTGAACACATCACGTACTTCAGCAAGACCAATGATCTCTTGCTTGAACTCAGGCGCAAGCATACCAGCCATTGCGTGTTTCACTTCTTCGATCAGGTCGTAAATAACGCTGTAGTAACGAAGGTCAAGGTTTTCAGCTTCAATCACTTTACGTGCAGATGCATCCGCACGTACGTTGAAACCAACGATGATAGCATTTGACGCCGCTGCAAGTGTTGCATCAGTTTCAGTGATACCACCTACACCGCTACCGACAATCTTCACTTTAACTTCGTCTGTAGACAATTTAGTTAGTGAATCAGAAATAGCTTCGATTGAACCTTGAACGTCTGCTTTAAGTACAACGTTAACTTCAGAAATATCGCCATCAGTCATGTTAGTGAACATGTTTTCAAGCTTAGCTTTCTGCTGA
Source organism: Pseudoalteromonas umbrosa (assembly GCF_030125375.1). Taxonomy (GTDB): domain Bacteria; phylum Pseudomonadota; class Gammaproteobacteria; order Enterobacterales; family Alteromonadaceae; genus Pseudoalteromonas; species Pseudoalteromonas umbrosa. The sequence goes on from NZ_JASJUU010000002.1 coordinate 18,997, forward strand.
CGTGCAAGCTTCACTTCACGGAACTTGCCTTGACGATATAGAGCAACTTCACGTGCTTTACGCTCGTCTTTAACAACCGTTGCTTCATCACCCGCTGCAGGTACACCTGAAAGACCTAAAATCTCTACAGGGATTGAAGGACCAGCTTGTGAAATTTCTTTACCGTTTTCGTCTCTCATCGCACGAACACGACCGTACTCAAGACCACAAAGTACAATGTTACCTTGCTCTAGCGTACCGCCTTGTACAAGTACAGTAGCAACTGGACCACGACCTTTATCTAGACGAGATTCAATAACGACACCTTGTGCCATACCTTCTTGAGGCGCAGTCAGCTCTAATAGCTCAGCTTGCATCAAGATAGCTTCAAGTAAGTCGTCAATACCTAGACCTGTTTTCGCTGAGATATGAACAAACTGCGTGTCACCACCCCACTCTTCTGGAATAACATCCAATTGAGCAAGCTCGTTTTTAACGCGATCTGGGTCGATGCCCTCTTTATCCATTTTGTTTACAGCGATGATAAGCGGTACTTCAGCAGCTTTTGCGTGCTGTACAGCTTCTTTAGTCTGAGGCATTACACCATCATCAGCAGCTACAACTAGAACAACGATATCCGTTGCTTTTGCACCACGTGCACGCATTGATGTAAACGCCGCGTGACCCGGAGTATCTAGGAACGTGATCATGTTACCATCAGTTTCAACATGGTATGCACCAATGTGCTGAGTGATACCACCGGCTTCACCGTCTGCTACTTTCGCTTTACGAATATAGTCTAGAGTTGACGTCTTACCGTGGTCAACGTGACCCATAACAGTAACAACCGGTGCACGTGGACCAACACTCTCGTTGTCACTGCGATCGTTTAATACTTTCTCTTCAAGTTCATTCTCTTTAACAAGAACAACTTTATGACCCATTTCCTCTGCAACATACTGTGCAGTTTCTTGGTCAATCACCTGGTTAATTGTTACCATTTCACCAAGCTTCATCAGTGTTTTTACAACCTCAGCACCTTTCACAGCCATGCGTGATGCAAGCTCAGATACTGTAATTGTTTCACTAATGCGAACTTCTTGTTTAACTTCTGCCGCTGGCTTTTGGAAACCGTGCTGTAGAGAAGTAGGCGCTTTTAGCTTGCCTTTTTTACCACGTGACTGTGCGTTAGATTCACCTTTCGCCTGTGGCTTTTTCTTTTTCTTACGACGTGCACTTTTCTCTTCACGTGCGTCAGATTCATCTTCTGCTTCACGTGCATATGTAGAAGTCGTCATATGGTGATCTGCAGAAGCTTCGCGTTTTTTGCGCTCTTCTTCTTCAGCTTTCCAACGTGCTTCATTCTCTTCCGCTAGACGACGAGCTTCTTCTGCTTGACGTTTTGCTTCTTCTTCAGCCTTTTTCACAGCTGCTGCTTCTGCTTCTGTACGAAGACGTTCTGCTTCGATTTTCTCTTGCTCTTGTTGGGCGCTATCCACTTCTTTACTCTGCTGTTCTTTCGCTTGACGTTCTGCTTCTGCTTTACGTTTGGCTTCTTCTTTAGCTTTGCGCTCAGCTTCCTCTTTGGCTTTTCGCTCTGCCTCCTGTTGGGCGTTGCGTTCAGCTTCTTCTTTCGCTTGTTGCTCAGCTTCTTGTTGAGCTTTCAATTCTGCTTCTTTGCGCGCAGCTTCCTCTGCAGCTAAGCGTTCTTGCTCTTTTTGCTGCTCGATTGCGCTCTTTTTAACGTAAGTGCGCTTTTTACGTACTTCTACCTGAACCGATTTAGCTTTACCAGTAGAACCAGTAACACTTAAGGTACTCTTGCTTTTACGCTGAAGAGTCATGCGCTCAGGACCATCTGAACCTGTGCCACCATGTTGCTTACTCAAGTGGTCAAGTAACTTGGCTTTTTCAGATTCACTTACCTGATCGCCTTTGGCTTTGGTGATCCCTGCATCTGTTAACTGCTGTAGTAATTTATCGACAGTTGTACCAATGTTCTCGGCTAGTTTTTCTATGCTCACTTCTGCCATGCTATGCGTTACCTCCCGTTAATAAACTACTCTTCACTAAACCAGCAAATATTACGTGCAGCCATAATAAAGTCGCCCGCTTGCTGTTCAGATAATTCAGTGATCTCAACTAATTCGTCGATACCCTGTTCTGCTAAATCTTCTAGGGTGATAACGCCTTTGCTCGCCATCACAAATGCTAAGTGACGATCTAAACCTTCTAAGTCTAGTAGGTCTTGAGCAGGTTCAGCACCTTCTAAAGACTCTTCATCACGAAGTGCTTTCGTTGTTAAAGCATCTTTTGCACGTTTACGTAACTCTTCAACTGTGTCTTCGTCTAGCCCCTGAATTTCAAGGAACTCAGCTACTGGCACATATGCCACTTCTTCAAGCGTAGAGAAACCTTCGTTGATTAAAAACTCTGCAAAGTCATCATCAATATCTAGGTTATCAGTAAATAGGCTTATCAGTTTATCAGATTCTTCAGCGTTTTTACGCTCCATATCTTCAACTGTCATTACGTTCAGTTCCCAACCAGTTAACTGGCTAGCAAGTCGAACGTTTTGCCCGTTACGACCAATCGCTTGCGCAAGGTTATCTGCTTCAACAGCGATTTCCATTGTACGTGTATCTTCATCCATCACAATTGATGCAACTTCTGCTGGAGCCATTGCATTAATTACGAACTGAGCTGGATTGTCGTCATATAGTACTATATCAACGCGCTCTCCGCCTAGCTCTGTAGAAACAGCTTGTACACGTGCACCACGCATACCTACACATGCGCCTACAGGGTCAATACGCTTGTCATTTGATTTAACCGCAATTTTTGCACGTGAACCAGGATCACGAGCTGCACCTTTGAGCTCGATCATCTCTTCACCAATCTCTGGCACCTCAATGCGGAATAATTCCATCAGCATCTCAGGCTTAGAACGAGTAACAAATAATTGCGCGCCGCGCGCTTCAGGCTTCACTTCATACAATAGACCACGAACACGGTCACCAGGACGGAAGCTTTCACGTGGCAGCATATCTTCGCGATAAATAACCGCTTCAGCATTGTTACCCAGATCAATTACAACTGTATCACGAGACGCTTTCTTAACCACGCCAGTAACGAGTTCACCTTTTTGATCTTTGTATGCATCAACGACTAACGCACGTTCAGCTTCACGTACTTTTTGTACGATCACTTGCTTTGCCATTTGAGTTGTAATGCGGTCAAATTGAATAGATTCAATTTGCTCTTCAACATAGTCACCCAATTGTAACTCTGGCTCTTCTACTTGCGCAGCTTCAATGGTAATTTCAGAATACGGATTTTCTAATGAACCATCTTCTAGCGGCTCTGCCACCTGCCAGCGACGGAATGTATCATATTCACCCGTTTTTCTATCAATAGAAACACGTACTTCAATTTCACCGTCATGTTTTTTCTTTGTTGCAGTCGCCAGTGCGAACTCTAACGCCTCAAAAATTTTCTCTCTTGGGACTGCTTTTTCGTTGGATACAGCTTCTGCAACCAACAAGATCTCTTTTGCCATAGGTTTTGCCTCGCTTGCCCTGGTCCTTCGCACTTAATCTTAAAATTTGGCGATAATATTAGCTCTTTCGACGTTACTAAGCATAATGTGATGCTCTTGTCCGTCGACAGTTAGCGTAATCATATCGCCTTTAACTGCTACTAGGTCGCCTTTAAAGTTGCGACGACCATCTTGTGGAAGTTTAGTGCGCAAACGCACCTCTTCACCTTGCGCGTCCTCATAATGAGCTTGTTTGAATAATGGTCTATCCACACCCGGTGAAGACACTTCTAAGTTATATTCATTTGTAATGGGATCTTCTACATCCATAATCGCGCTAATTTGGCGACTTACTTCTGCACAATCGTCAACATTAATGCCATTCTCATGTTCAATGTACACTCTCAGTGTAGAATGACGACCCGCTTGCACAAACTCTAGACCGAGAAGCTCAAAACCACACGCTTCAACTGCGGGCTCTAGCATTACGGTTAAATCTTGCTCGAGTTTTGACACAAATTACCTCCATACAAACAAAAAAAGGGCTCATGGCCCCATCAATTCAGCTGCATGTTCTTGGGCCTATATTGCTAATATCTAGCACCAGACACAACAACGCCCCGAACCAAGCGGGGCGTCACACCAAAAACAAACTGTGTGGCCAAAGGCCGTGCTTGGTTGCGGGCTGTACCAGCCTAAATTAAGCTTGCGCTTAAACGCAAAACGCGCATTACCATGAATGCGCGACCGTTAAGAAATATCTAAACTTCTTAAAATTGGTTGCGGGAGCCGGATTTGAACCGACGACCTTCGGGTTATGAGCCCGACGAGCTACCAGGCTGCTCCATCCCGCGTCCACATGCAGCATTAAGCTGCTCAATTGGCGTGTATTATAGAGATTGTTCCATTAATACGCAACCACTAACTAGATAAATTAGCTCGCAGTTCTAATACTGCCCAATTACCGATTAGTTCTTTAACAATCATTAACATACAGCGCTTGTACCTATTTTAGTTTTCTCTATACTTCACATTTCTTACAATTAGGAGACAATAAAATGAATAAAAGGTCATTTCAGGCAACAATCGCTGCACTCTCGACTTTAATTTTTAGTGGTGTCGCCACAGCAAACTCATGTGCAAAAGCTGGCCCGCAAACTCCACGCGACATTGATAACCTAGCAGGTGAAAATAAACGCATCTTCAGTCTCGCTCCTCCTTCATCACAAATGAATCTGTGTAATATCCACTTTCACAAAAATGCAGAACACAAAGCAAAAGACTTTTCAGTATTTGCTGGCGATGGAAAATACGGCGGTTATCAGTGTAATGCAACCTCAAGCCTTACACCCGCTGAACTAAAAGCGCCAAAAGGCAAAGTATGTAAAAACGTCAAACCCGGCGACACTATTGAAGTACATTGGGTGCATAGCTCATGTGATGTCAAACCTGGCAAAGGATTAGGTTCATGCCTTAATGAGCAATGTGCAAACCCAGATCTACGTGTAGAAACGCAAGTGTTCTTGGTCGTAAACGATGAAAATGCGCTTGATTTTAATGATTTAAGCTATGACGGAAATATCGTTAATGGCTATCACCAGCCAAAGCATATCCCAAATACAACGGGTAAGCCGGTCGAATTTTTAGGCTCGACAACTGGCCCAAGCTACAACGACAAGCAATGCTCTCCTCTGCAAGTGACTTGGAGCGTACGCCCAGCTTGTGCCAAAGTTGACATCAATAGTTTGGCTGATTGGTGTGAAGATAACGTCTTTGAAGAAGATCATGCACACGGTGTAAGACAACTAGTTACCGACCCTAAACTATTGTCTCCAATCAAGTAAAACTAGAAATCAATGCAGAAATGGAGTGTTTTCATTTCTGCATTATTGATAAATAAGTTTGCAATCATAAAAATCTCATGGCTATACTTAGTCAAAGTGCGTTTTTTAAACAGTATAAAACACGCATCCTGAGTAATTACCCAAGTTTAATTTGTTTTGTTAGTTGTATCAGTTGAGTGATGGCAAAGCAGATTTGATTAAAAACTTGAGCATGGATCCGCTCTAATCGTAATTGGAGCGATTATGAGTATTTCACCCTATCAATATCAACTGTTAAGCCAGTCGTTTGCGACTATCAAGCCTAATTTTCACTGCTTTTGTGTCAGCTTTAATCACCGCCTTAAAATGCATCCTATGTCGATGGTGATACCAAACGCCGAATCACAAATTTTGACAATCGAATATCAGTTACGAGCTTTTATCCAACAAAGCTTGATCAGAATGGCAAATCAAAAAGAACTATGCCGATATATCACAGACAATATCGCCACAATAAAGTCACTGCGACCTTCCGCATGTGATATCAGAATTTTGTGTAACTGCTTTTTAGATACCCTTAAAGTACACCTTGGTAAGCAATTCACACTCGCAGTCAGAAATGCTTGGAAACGCGCTTTGCATATCGTTGCAAATGTGCTTAAGGCGGAGCTATTTGGTATGTCAAATATTGTTTACTTAGATCAAATTAGGCAACAAAAGCAAATCGGTCATTCCTGAAGTTATGATGACAATCAAAGCATGAATGAGTAGACTGGACCTGAATTAGGTTAATTAGGTGAGTTTATGAAACGTATCGCTGTTTTAATGGGTTTGAGTGTATTTTTTACCACTGGATGTGATGTATTTGAAAACTCTAAAGCCCAAATAGAAGCGCAGTATTTGTCTGAAAACCAAGAGCTTCAAGCGGTTATCGAGCAGATCCGAGAACAAGGGCTCGAAGCTATGGCACAAAGCGCACAAGCAGGTACTATGGCCAGTTGTGTTGCGAGCAAACTTGACGGTGACCCGATGGGTGCATTAGTTGAAGTAGAAGGTGCACTGCAAGATGGCGCAAGTGTCGCGGAATTAGCAAATTCAATAGCCAGTTTAACAGAACAAGAGATCAGTTTGGACAGCATACCTGAGTTGTTAAAAGCTGGCGCTGAAACGGTGACCTATCTGAAAGCTTTATTGCAAACTTATGACTTAGCTGAGTTACAAACACAGTTCGCAACGCTACTAGAACAAGGTCAAACAAAAACTGAAGATATCGGCACCCACTTACGTAGATTGATTGAACAGTGTAATTAAGGAAAACAGTGGTCATGCATAATACATGACCACTATTCATTAGATTAGAAAAGACGCCAACGCCTTTTTTTAGTACGTACCTTGTGAACCCAGTTAACCTCGATTGTAGTTACAGCTAATACATCTCTATGTGTTTTGGCAATTAGTTCATAACTTACGCTCTCGACAGAGCCAAAATTCAATGTATATGTGAAGCTGTCGGTGTTAGCCCAACATTGTAAAATGCGTTTAGATTCACTTTCTCTAAGGCAATAGTCCCCTGCAGTTGGTGCTGATATGTCAAATATAACATCAGCATAGCAGGTACGTCCTTGGTTCAGCGCAACACATTTAGTAGGTGATGCATTTAATATCCCTTTACGAGTTTCGCTAGCCATTGACTTATGTGGCAATGCTATAAACGAAACCATAATTACCCAAGCAAATCTAAAATACATACTTCACTCCAGTAAAAAATACTCGAGCATAGTTTGAATCAATCAGTGGACTACTTTTGACACCGCCTGAACCGACTAAAATTGAAGCGCCAGCACTATATACCCAATTTTGTGCGACAGGATAGTTAACTTGAGTTTGAACAAATGCGGTAGCGCCATCTCCAGCAGTAAAGCCGTACAAATAATCATTTACTTCTGAAGGCGATACACCATAAAAATAATTATTAAAATTTTGCGAGTAATAATTAGCACCAAAGTTCAACCAAAGATCCCAATTGCGCAATTCAAAGTTGCGCGTTGCTTCTATATGAAAAACCCAGCCATTAGAGTCACCGAAGACATCATAGACCAACTCAGCAACCGCCAAAAATTCTCCAACGTTTTGATAATAAGCAAGACCTATGGACTGATCGACTTTGCGACGATTAATCGTTTTTAGCTCTTCTACTTTATCATCTTCGTTTGAATAATAACCGGTATCAGAAAATGGTATTTGATAATTACCAAAAATCGCATCTAATCCCCAATCTTCCTCTTGTATCAACTGGTAGCCTAAATCAGAACCACCAAAAAAATCTCCTGAATGTGTATTCAAATAGAATTGCTTATATTGAATTTTGGCATCTACCAAAGGAGAGAGGGAAGAAAATTCATTTTTGGCGCCAATTAGCTTTGGTAGCTTAGTATTGACATAAAAAGCACCTATACTTAGCTGCCACTCCAAGTCATCTTCATCATACCAAGGCTCAGCATATACTTTACTTGCAATGGTCATACACATTACAAGAAGCACTGACGTTATTTTTTTCATTACTTATTATCTTTATTGCGCATTTGTGCCGAATTCAATTCCAGATCATACCTGAGCATTTCTCATACAACAAGTAAACATTAAACCAATTACGCCAAGCTCTTACGAAAATGTAATTGCCCCTCATATCAAGGTTTCACTAAATTGTGTATCAACTCAAAAAAACAATTTAGTCCAAAATTAAACTTCTTTTTAGAAACATTACAACAGTATTCTAATACGTAGAAAGCATATAATAGATAAAGCAACTTTACTTAAAAATTAGGTATGATTATTACTCAATTAAATATAGATAACCTGATAAATAATAAAATGGTGCTTACAACCTCTATAAGATGACTTAGTGCTCGTAATTTTAAAAAGCCCTAAATCAACAAAAAAAGAGCACAAGCAACGCGCCCTTTAACATTAACTATGTCTTAGTGATGAAATTGTCAAAATAAAGTTTTTTACTGACCTTTTAAACTGGCGCATCATTATTCACTTAAATAAGCATATAAAATCCGTTTATATATTTGCTCAATTGAGAGTAAATCAGCAATAGAAACATGTTCATTAACTTGATGGATTGAATCATTTTTGACCCCACACTCCACCACCTGAGTGTACTCATTGGCAAAAAAGCGGCCGTCTGATGTTCCTCCAGCAGTGCTCAGCGCAGGATATTGCCCAAGCTCTTCAGCAATTACATTTTCAATTAAAGATAAAAAGCAATTACTTTGCTTTTTACCAGTATAAAACGACTCGCAAGGGCGCTCCCAAGAAATATCAATATCAGCGTCAAAACAGTCCGCAAGCGCGGTTAGCTTGTGACAAATATCATTGCTTTTATAGCCATGACTATAACGTACATTAAACGTCACCTCGCATACTGCAGGAACCAAATTATCAACGATATTAGGCACTGTTATCCCTGTTACCTGAAGCGTCGTTTTAGAGCCAGGTTCATCCAAAGGCCAGTTTAAGTGAGATAACTGAGTAACCAACTCACCTGCTATATGCGCGGCATTGACTGCAAATTCAGGGTAGGCAACATGACCAGCTTTGCCATTTATAAGAAACCGGCCGGAAATTGCGCCTCGTCGCCCATTTTTTATGGTGTCCCCTACTAGTTTATGCGAAGTTGGCTCACCAACCAGGCAAGCATCCAACACCACACCTCTTTTCTTTAAATACTCAGCGATAAGGACAGAGCCATCAGTTGCTTCGCCTTCTTCATCTGATGTGATCAGCCAATAAAATGAACCATTCTTTTTAGTGCTTGATAGACAAAAATCTATGGTTGCATTGAGCATGGCAGCCACCGAGCCCTTCATATCTGCAGCGCCTCGACCGTAAATAATATCATCTACAATCTCAGCCGAAAACGGGTCGACAACCCAGCCTTCAGGCGTAGCCGGGACAACATCCACATGTCCAGAATATGCAAAAACAGGACCATCGCCAAAATGCTTACAGGCAATTAAATTTTTTACCCCGTTAGATTCAATCAGCTCAACCTCAAAATCACATTTTTGTAATTGCTTGTGCAACAATGCGATAGTCCCAGCGTCATCGGGCGTAATTGAACGAGCTCTAATCAAATGTTGTAATTTCTCTACAACTGAGGGGATAGTTTGAACATGTGGTTGAAGAGGTTGTGGCATGCTTCATCACCAAAAAACCATTTTCCTCCATTAAACGTGCTAAAGGTGTCCAATTTATGTCGACTAAATTGCACATTTATTACTAATAACTCACGCACAAAAGCGGCTCTTAAATTTCACAGCAGCAAAATACAGCAAATTTTCAATGCAAAAAGCTATAAAAACTTATTCCAAATCAAACTTTCAAATATTTCTGAAAGATGAAAAGTCAAATTTGATCTAGAACAGTTTTTTAATTACCGGAGCCTTTACTATGGAGCCATTAAAGAGAACCAACTGGTATAGGTTCAGGAGATGAAAATGAATAAACTAACAGCTGCTTTAATTTCAACTTTATTAGTGACTGCACCACTCGCTCACGCTCAATTTAGTGTTAACGTCGGTGCAATTCATGTCAATCCAATTGATACAGCATCAGCAATTAACGAAAATAGAGCATTAGGACTTTCAGCTGACTCAAATACACAACTAGGCATCACATTTGACTATCACTACAATGATAACATCGTATTTGAATTAGTCGCAGCAACGCCATTTTCTCATACTGTGCAAGGTGAAGGCGGTTTGGCTGGTAATGACATTACAAAAATTAAACACTTACCGCCGACACTTTTAGCGCAATACCACTTCTTTGACAAGAGTGCTAAATTACGTCCATTCATTGGTGCGGGTTTAAACTATACAGTCTTCTTCGATGAAGAACCGAGTGCGGCATTAAAGCAGACGCTAGGTACGGATGACGTAAAAGTAGACCTAGAGAGCTCATTTGGATTAGCGTTACAGCTAGGTTTGAATTATGAAATCAATGACAAGTGGGGCTTGCATGTGATGGTTTCGAAAATGGATATCGACACAGACGCAACCGTTTATGCAAATGGTAGCCAAGCGCTTACTTCTGATGTTGAAATTGACCCATTTGTAGCAATGATTGGTGCTAAATACAAGTTCTAATACATAAAATAGATTTCTCAATCTTGGCCACTTATGTGGCCTTTTTATTGTTCGCTTTTTTCTGTTCCAGCATTTCTTTCCAATGCACAATTTCGCTGGGCAGCTCAGGCTGGTCCCCTTTAAACTCCGCCAGCTCTAATAAATCTTCAACCGCAACGATACCTTTTCGGCTTTTAAATACGCCTCTGACGTAGGCAATAGCATGTAAGCCTCGTTCAGAATGAAATTTTTGCTCTATATAAAAATACTTATGATCCCAACCTACCACACGCGTCGTCACTGAAAACTTTTGCATAGGTTTAATGTCGCGAATATAAGTGATCGCTGTTGCATTTACGATAGGAAACCATTTTCTTTTGAGGATTTTATTGAGCAAGCCTAATCGCTCTGTCATCCAAGTCCTGGCAATGTCCATCATTGCTAAATAACGCGAATTTGTTAGATGTAAATTGATATCACAGTCCGTTGGCAATGCTCTAAAGTCAATGCTTGTTGGCTCCAACATCCCTTCATAATTTTTATTTTGTCTAATTTTCCAAAACAGAAGCAATAAGCGAAAGTATAAATTCATGTTCCAATTGGTCTAACCAGTAATTTGTCTTGCCAGTGTATCATAGCCTTTAATTGCAACAAGCGTGTTCAGTTATATATTTAATGACTTGTTAAATTTTGAGCAACTTGCTTTATGTTATAAACTGAATTAAGTTTTCTTTATCTTCAAGATAAGTGTTTATTTATGAATAATATATTCAAACTTGGCTTATTCATCACAGCGCTGAGTTTCAGTGATCATGTACTTGCTAACTTTGACTTGTCCGGGAAAGGGGTTGTTACTTACCCAACAGGTATCACAAAAGATTTTGACTTTGGTTTTGGCTGGCAAGCATCAGACAAAAAATTCCGAATTGGCAAAAAAGCCTATTCAATGTCTCAGCTTCCTGAGTCTTACTCTATTGCTTTAACCTTAAGTAAAGACGATTCTCGAGTTTGGATTCAAGAATTTAACGCTGGCTATATTGAAGCTTTTCAATGGCAAATTGGTAAAAATAAACTAGAGCTAGCAAAGAAGGAATTTAAAAACCCAGTGAAAGGGAATTATGTGCTGACACTCAATAATGTTGATTACTTTTTGAGTAGAAATAACGTCAGTATTGACGTGCATTTTGATGATTCTGGCGTCAAGCATGTTCGCTTGGAAGGAGTTACTAGAAGCATGGGCACCAAGAAATAGGCGCCCAAATAAAATACACTAGACCTTAACAGTTTTTCTATTAATACCATATTCGCGCAGCTTGTTTGCTACCGCTGTATGGCTCAGACCTAAACGCTTAGCTAACTGTCTGGAGCTAGGGTAAGCAGGATAAAGCTTTCTTAATAACGTTGCTTCAAAACGTTTAACGGCTTGCTCAAGCGTGCCTTCAAAGTCCGATTCCAAATAACCTAAGTCATGTGTAAAGGTTGGCAATTGCATATTTTCAATACGTAGCTCTTTATCATCGAGTAAGGACACTGCGCGATAGATAGCGTTTTCAAGTTGGCGTACGTTACCTGGCCATGGATATTGCTCTAAAAACTCAAGGCACTCAGGATGTAAAGAAGGAACCGCTTGGCCATTTTGCTGTGCATATTTTTGGATAAAATGCTCTGCCAATGGCTTAACATCTGCTTTGCGATCTCTCAAAGGTGCTATTTCTAAGGTTAGAACATTGATGCGATAGTAGAGATCTTCTCTAAACCCGCCTTCTTGTACCATTGCTGGCAAGTCTTTTTGAGTAGCGGCTATTATGCGAACATTAACTTTAACTTCGTTTTCGTCGCCTACCTTTCTAAACGTACCATCTTGTAAAAAACGCAGCAGCTTTGTCTGTAACTGCTCAGACATTTCACCAACTTCATCAAGAAACACGGTGCCGCCATCTGCTTGCTCTAAAACACCACGTTTTGACGGCACTTGCTCATCAAAGCTTGCGTAACCAAACAGTTCGGACTCAGCAACATCATCAGGCAATGACGCACAAGACAAAGCAATGAAAGGTTTTAACGAACGGTTTGATGCATAGTGACATGCTCTTGCTAGTAACTCTTTACCAGTTCCTGTCTCGCCGGTAATTAAGATAGGCGCCTCTAGCTGTGCCATCTTGCGCGCTTCACGTACAACACGTCGCATCGCTGTGCTTTGATTGTGAATCGTAGCAAAACTTTCTTGCCCGTAACGTCTAAACGCGCTTACTTGCTGGCCTAAACGGCTTTGAGACTTAATATTGATGACCGCACCTGCCAAAACATCTCCCTCAGTAGCCTGAGGCACAGAAATAGGAAGTATGTCTGCAATAAAATCTTCTCCAGCAACTTCTACACGTGTAGTCTGTCCCAATACTTCACTACCTTCCAACCAGCGCGTAAAGTTAAAACCTTTCAATAGCAAGTTGATACTGGTGCCAATCACTTCATCAAGTGATAAGTTTAAGTCTCTACATGCCGCATCATTACAATGCCTCACGCCACCTTTTGCATCAATAGAAATAACCCCGTCAGGCAATGCACTTAATAACGTATTGAGTTCATTATGCTCACGCTCAGAAGGCAAAAACGCCGTAGTGCGAACATCTTCAACACCATCAATTAATCGAATTTCAGGCATGATTTTCTGAAACTGTTCAAACTCAATGGGGGGAAAGCTCACATACATACGGCAATTAACCGAGTCAACTTCAATCCCCTTTAAATCAACTCGATAGTTAACCAATATATTGAGTATTTCTTGTGCAATACCAATACGGTCGGCGCAATGAATCTCTAAACGCATCTGTTCCTCAAAACGGTTTTTTACCTCTGGCCGGATCATACTCTAAGAATAGTCTTCAGCCTAGCAAATTGTAAACATTTTTGGACAGATATTTTCCAAGTCAAAATTAATAATAATGACCTATAATAAACACATGATATTTAAGATGTTTAATTCAGAAGAAATGATTGCAAGTCGTTCAGCACACACTTTATAATACTAAATAACTAAATAATGTTAATATAAATGGTGGGAGAGCCAATGAAAGCAAAAAAACTAGCTGTAGTTCTAACATCCATTTTTCTTAGCGCTTGCTCTGTTGAAGACCCTTATGAGACAGGACCAACCGAATCTCAGCAAGCTGAACAAACCGAGCAAGACAAACAGCAAAACGAATCGCTGCAGTGGCAAATCAACATTGCCGATACGTTTAATAATAATGTCATCGACGCGACAGTCGTTATTGCTGGCAATACCTATCAATCCAATAGCAGCGGTGTTATTGCTATACCTACTTTAAAACCCGGTAATTACAGTATTTCTGTTTTCAAAGAAGGCTTCGAGCCGTTACTCACCACAGTGCAGGTAACAAGTACCAATACACAGCTCAATTTGCGCTTAGTCGCCAAGCCCGAGGGAGCAATCACCTTATTTTTTGCCGGTGATACCATGTTTGGTAGACGCTATATGGACCCAAGTTTAACCACTATGGGCAATTCGGTACCAGATGTTGAAGGGGCACTTATTCGTGCTGGTTCTGCAGCCCAAAACGCCGTTGAAATTACTCGGTATTTAAAACCTTTAGTCGAGCATGCTGACTTTTCATCGGTTAATCTTGAAACCCCTATTCTAGATACTCCCACCAGTGTGCACCCAACCAAAGAATTTGCTTTTTTCTCCTTGCCGGAAACATTGCAAGGGCTCACAGAAATCGGTGTCGATTATGTCGCTTTGGGTAACAATCACGTTTATGACTATTTGCAGCCTGGCTTAGAAGATACCGTCAAGTATGTATCAGAGGCTGGCTTACTGTACAGTGGAGTAGGCAACAACAACACAGAAGCTTATGCCCCCCTAATTACCTCGGTAAAAGGGTTTTCACTTGGACTCGTTTCTGCAACATCCATTACTGGCGATGACAACCCCATTAATTATATTGCCGAGGAGCAAAAAGGCGGTGCAGCAGATCTCACCCAAAGCCAGCAAGCTACTTCGGCTGTAGAGCAAGCAATCGCACAAAGTGATTATGCCATAGCACAGCTACATGGCGGTGACGAATACTCGTATGCACCCACGCGTTATATCAGTAATCGATTTAATTTACTCAGTGAGCTAAAACCTGATTTACTGATTGCGCACCACCCTCACGTTGCACAAGGCTTCAGCCTGCAAAACGAAACCCCCGTGTTACTCGGATTAGGTAACTTTGTATTTGAACAGAATCGTATTGAAACATTACTCGGCGTCGCTGTAACATTGGAGGTGATGCCAAATGCAACCCCCAAAACCACACGCGCTCGGGCTTACCCTATTTACCTAGAAGACTATCAACCCAAATTAGTCACTGGTTTTTTAAGTGACTACCTAATGAGACGACTTGGTGAGTTCTCTCAAGGCGGTGTCTCAGTCATTCCTCGCACTGGTTATGCGGAAATCGATTTTTATAATAGCCGTGCGCCAAATCTTGTAAAAACTGCTCAAATATCACTCAGCGCGGGTCAGCATATTGTTGATTTAAGGGAGTTTGTACCGAGTAATGCCTTTTTGACTAAGGTATCATCTAGCGGTTCAGCATCACTAAAATTAGGCAGAGACTTGATGTTATTTGGTGACTTTGAAGATTGGGATAACGATGACACATTTGGTGAGGTTTCTCGTTGGGAAAATGACAGCGAAAATATCACCCCGTGCTTAACAGGCGCGCGCAGTGGCAAACAAGCCATGTGCCTAGTTCGTACCCAATTCGACAATAGGCCTTTACGTATGCCCTTTAAACATACGATTCGGACTATGCCCATTACCCCCAATGAATCTACATTGCTTGCATATCATGACATGAGCCTCTACGGATACAATAAAGGAATGAACGCTGGTGCATTGGATGTTGAACTCTCTATCACGACATCAGAAGACAACCTGCTCTTCTCAGAACAAACCATTCGCCTTGCTGAGCCTGGGGAATATAATTGGCGAAAGTTTGAATATAGCTTTTCACTACCTGATGATACAAATACGCTTGGACCTGAACAACTACCCGCTCGTGCAGTTAAATTAACCTTTATACATTCGCCGCCAGATGA
The DNA here is from genome assembly GCF_030125375.1 of Pseudoalteromonas umbrosa. GTDB lineage: Bacteria > Pseudomonadota > Gammaproteobacteria > Enterobacterales > Alteromonadaceae > Pseudoalteromonas > Pseudoalteromonas umbrosa. The sequence goes on from NZ_JASJUU010000002.1 coordinate 34,578, forward strand.
TGGCGAAGCAACGCTCATCTTAGATGATTTAGCCCTCATATCATGGCAAAAAGATATCTCGTTGTCCGATAACGTTTGGCAGAGCAACGCTATTCACGGGCTGGACTTTTTACGTGTCACGACACAACAGGACGTTACCTTATCTTTTGAGTTTTCAGCATTTGACTAGGTAACCTAACGTGTCGATAAAGCAGCAGTTTTTTATCATCAAACGACAAAAGACTTTTTGGTCTACGATGCTGCTGTGCGCCCTGATTTTATTAGTCACTTTAAGCGGAACGCTAGACAAGCTCAATGCACTTATTTATCTTGAGCTTAGCCAAAATCTCAATCGGCAAAATACCCAAGTCGTCGTGATTGAGTCTGACAACCTCGTAGCGCAACAAAGTGACATCATTTCAAAATTACGAGAAAATAAAGCCAAAGCCATAGTGATATTCAGCCATGTCTCTGGTGAGCAGCAGCTCTCTTTTGACAACGTGTATTTCCCTTACGCCGACTCTAGATACTGTTTACCTACCTTAGAGTCGTGGCTTGGCTATGAAATCGTCATTAAAGATGCACCAGAGCAATGTAAAAGTGTTTGGCAACATGTATTCGACCCACATTACAAAGCACAAGGTCAATTGCTTGATTTTTCACTTGCGCCACAAGCCCTCACTAAATTTAGTGCAACACGACTGCTCTCAGATGATGTATTTCTAGCTCAGCTACAGGATAAAGTAGTGCTCGTCTCTCAGCGCCAATTAGCGTTTGCTCTGCCAGTACGTGCGCCAAAAATAGACTCTTTCAAAGACCCTATTTATCTTCACGCTTATATTGCTGATAACTTTGCTGAGCAGACCTTAGTAACTTTAATGCCTATCACATATGCTGCAGCCCTACAGTTATTAATATTAACGATTTTGCTCATTACCTATCAAAGATGCAGCTTTAACACTGGGATTTTAATCGCCTGTACGGTTATCCTGCTTTGTATCGCTTCGGTCTATCTTAGCGTTCGTTTCTTTGATTACTTTTTGCCAGCTGGACAAATTATTTTTACCAACCTTGTGACGCTCTTATGGGTGTTTTTTTCTCGAAAGTGGGTTGAAGAAATTGAATTAAATGACATCATAGGCAACGTGCAACAACGCATGATGGGACGTTACCTACCGCAAGCTTTTAGCGCGCAAAGCAGCCCTTGGGATGCAATTATCACACTGGTAAATCAGCAACTTGCCTTAAATCGTTCGATTTTCCTTGCCCGCACTGAGGGCGACCATAGGCTCCATGAAATACGCGCCATTAATTGCAGTTTATCCGATATCCACGAGATGCGCAGAGACTATGAACGTCCTCCCTACTCGGACGCCATCAAAGCATTTGGTGCTTTACATATAACGAGACCATTTTTCAATGACTTAAAAGAAGCTGAGGCACAATATGTGGTGCCTTTGATGTATGCAGGAGATATTCGAGGCTTTTGGGCAATGACGGTTGAGCCCAATGAGTACTTTGACGAAGAACGATTCGTACAAAATGTAAATCGATTTGCAAACCAGATAGGCGAGTTACTTTTTCACTTTCGGATCTTTGAAAATCAACAAAAAGCCAATACCAGTGCTCTTACCAAGGTATTAACCTTGGCACTGCAAAAACCTTTAAGTCAACAAGTTAAATCTTCCATTGGCGACATGGAACAAAAGCTATCGACGCTTGAGCACGTATTTAACCAGATCCACACTGCGGCGATCATGTTTAACCTCTTTGGACAAGTAGTGCAAACCAACCAAAAAATAGAAGAAATCGCCAAGCACAATGAAATGTCTTTATTTGAGATGACAGCATTAGACTTGTTAGAACGCGTGACCCACCTTGACAGTGAAAAAGCCAAAGGAAAATTACGCTATATCACCTTACAACAGGGCGAGTTGTATATGCCTGCTCAGTTAGGACAAGCAACATTTATTTTGAGTATTCGCTCATTGCGATCATCTCGCTCCACCAGCAGTATTGGCGAGCCTTTTGAAGTAGGCGGAATATTATTTGAATTTATCGATATCTCCTATCTAATTAAACAGCTAGATGACCCGGCTCTACTGTTAAAACAATTAGAAATGATGCAACCACTCGACCCTGAAGAACATCATATTAAGGTGCAGACTTAATGGATTGGGTGCTGCAACTCTTCCCGACCGGCAGTGGCTTAGGACAGTCTGTAATTACAACAGTCTGGGTTGGCATAGCCGTTGTTTGTATGTTGAATTTACGCTTTGGATTTCCGCTGACTGGACTCGTTGTTCCAGGCTACCTTGTGCCACTTTTCATAGTTACACCGATATCAGCGGTGGTTATCATCATAGAAGCTATAGTTGTTTATGCTGTAATGTTATTTAGTGCTAAAACCATCATGGAGCGCTTTGGGTTTAGCGAAATGTTTGGCAGAGATCGCTTTTTTGCCATCATCCTAATCAGTATTTTAGTCAGAGTGGTGATGGATACGCTATTTTGGCCACTAGTTGCCATGTACTTAGCACAATGGGATATCACGTTTGACTACTCCAGCCAGCTCTACAGCTTAGGCCTGGTGATCATCGCCTTAACAGCAAACGTCATGTGGAATGGTGGCTTCAAATATGGCATGCGGGTCACACTAATACAGCTCTTTGTGACATACCTGTTAGTCCGCTTTATGCTCATGCCTTTTACCAACTTTAGTATTGCCAATCTTGCAATCATGTATGAAGCTGTTGCGGCCTCCATTGTCGCAGCGCCCAAAGCCTATATCATTTTAGTGATCACTGCCTTTATTGCCTCTCGTGCCAACATCAAATACGGCTGGGAATTTAACGGCATCATGCTGCCTGCACTGCTAGCTTTGCAGCTCATGCAACCGACGAAATTGCTCACATCCTTTGCGGAGACTGCTGTGATCCTGATACTTGGCGGCTCCATATTGACCTTCACACGATTGCGCCATGCAAACTTTGAAGGGGCACGACTATTGTTATTCTTTTTCAATATCGGCTTTTTATACAAAATCATCTTAAATTATGTTGTTGTACATTATTATCCGACATTAAAAGTAACTGATACTTTTGCTTTTGGTTACATGCTGTCCACTCTGTTAGCGTTAAAAATTTACCAAAAAAATGCCTTAGGACTGGTGATCCGTGCTACCTTCCAAACCTCAATAGTCGGGGGATTAATTGCCATAACCACAGGCTTTTTAATCATGTTTATCCCTGCGATATTCGCTACAACTCCTGCAAAGATCAATTCAAGCGACAACACTGATATTGCGCTGAGCCAACAGATCAGCGCCTATAAAAGTTACCTTTATACTCAACAAAACGAGCCTGTTTCTATAAGCCAATATCAACAAGCTCAGTCCATTCAACACTTTATGAGTGCAATTCGAGTACTTAATCGCAATAGACAAGATCAGGAAAACGTCCTGTTAGCTAGACGACTATTATCACAGGCACAATTTTCTTTATATGAAGACGATCGGTACTTGTATATCAAGGACACAGACACAAGCGCAGTAAGGGGCTTTTTTGCCCTATCAAAACAACCAAGTAAGTCTCATATTATCAGCGTTCCCTATCCGTCAAGTGAGCGGGTCGCCAGTGATGCAGCAGGACTTTTATTTGAATTACTTGGCAGTGATGCACTGGCACTAGGGACGCAATTCACGCCTTCAATCGCAACACAGCAAGTATCCCAGCAAAGCCCCTATTACAGTGCGTTTTTCTCGGTGTTTGAGGAACTTGAAGTACTGCAAATACGGTCAGTAAATCAATATACTCGGGTTCACTTACAGTTGAGCCCCTATGGGGTAAATAGTCAATTTTGGATTTTTAATCAGTTACCTACTTCATTATCTCAGAAGCAACTTACAAACCTCATGGGATTCGAACGAGGTCAATTTGGTATGTTACACACCAGCAGCATGCCCACGGCTGATTTTAATGGAAAAATGGTTGAAGCCTATATCGATGGCGCGAGTTACTCCAACCTACTTTCAGAGGTTGTTCTTAGCACCAGCAGTGGCAGCAATGTCGCTGCCACCTTTATTGACACAAGCCTAGATGAGGTAATCGAAACCTTCGCCCCCTATATCAGTGCCAAGGGCAGCAATCACTACCGGGAGCTGACAAATAATGAAGCAGCACTCTGGGAGTTTGAAATTCTCGGTCCGCTATATAAATTAGTGGCTCAGCAATCAGATAGAGAGTTTGATCAGGATGAACTAAACCGTCTAGCCCGAATTAATCACATTGCCAATATGATGGGTTATCAGCTGCAGATCATAGATAACGACCAAGCTCAGTATATTGTCTTGGCTCCACTCAATAACCAAGAGAGTTTACAGCAGGGCCAAGGGCTATATGTTATTAACCTTCACCCGAGTGCCATGCTCAATATCCAAGTCCCAAGGCCTTTATTTGAAAGTAATACGCTAAAGTTCTCAGGCGAACTATTTGCAAGTACTGGAGCGAAAGCACTGTCAATCGCCGGGGCACACCCATACGCAAATGAACAGGCTAATGTCATGGCTCCAGGTAATGTGAGAAGTCTATTTAACGTCGTACACCAGAGTACGCTGCGTTATTTCGCTGAGCAGCCGATTTTAAGCTTACAAGTACGCAGTCATAGCGCGCCCTCATACGTAAGACCCAGTGCAATCGCATTTCAGTTCACAAACCCAGATGAACAACACGCTAATACATTGAAAGAATTACAATACACATTAACTGACTTAGGTGTGAATACACAAGTTGTTAGTGGACAAGTGCAAACAAGAGGGCTTGAGATAGGTACATCACCGCAATCTGGCTACCGCCTATTTAGCCCAATCAGTGAACTTGCTACATTGTGGCTGGCCTCCGATTTTAAACAACATTTTGCCATCTCAGAGCAGGCGCTCTTACAACGCCTGCTCGCAGTATCAAGAGATCCCCAAGTAAGATCTTTAAATACCTTAGTATTAAGCCCCAATGATTGGCTACTAGACAACCCTCCATCATTAGAGAAGGTGCTGCAACTTGCAGAACAATATTCGCAAGATCAACACTTGCCACTGCTATCAGAGTTTTGTCAAAAATATCCCAATTGTCAGTTACAAGCCGTGCGCATAGAGCAATCACAACAGCTTGCCCTGACAATTAAACTACGCAATAAATTACTTGCTATTTACACTCCCACCAGCAATAAGGTTCTGACAATCAAAGACTTTAACTACGCTACAGGGGGGCTAATACATGTATTGGATTAAAAAGCTACTACACCTTAGCGCTACTGGATTTTTGCTCTTAGTCTTATTATGGATAAGCTTTAATGGCGTTACATGGCTAGCATCTGCTGAACAGTTAGAAGAGCGCAGTGAAGAAGAAACACGCTCAGTTGTACATTGGCTACCTAATGACAAGTACATTTCATTTAATTTTTCAGCATCCAGAACACGCGCAGTCAGATTGCTATCAAACGCCATTTTTGAGGGACAACAAGTATTTGACGAACCAGTAAACTATGCAATCGAATATCAACTGTTTGATAGTCAGGGCGTACAACTCAATAAGCATACTTACCACCACGCCTCAAAACTAGTACTTGCAGCACAAGAGCAGCAAGTAAAACAAATTATAGAAGACAGAAAAGCGCTGTCGGTGGCCTCTGGACAATCTTTTTATATAGATGTGTCACGCTACCCGAATGCCAGCCAAATCAAGCTCAAACTTATCCCTGAAGAGGATACACTTAGAGGTGTTGTAGTTAGGCTTCACGCCCAAACATCTACAGATACCGATGACAGTCAGCAAATATGGTTGAAGTTACCACTTGATTGGCGCGAGAGAATGCTCAATTACCATACCCTAGGGGGCAATGCGCTCGCGCCGTGGGAGCTTACCAACGCGGTACGATATGATTGGCAAAAACTTGCGCCTCAAGGCATACCCAATATCGACTTCGTCAGTGACATTTTATACGAAACACTGCCTTATAATGTCATCACTTATGATTTTTCTGCACAGCAGTGGGATCTCGATAGCTTTTATTCAGCGCCAAACCTTACAGCTACCTTTAGAGTTAAAAGTACCGCCCCTCTTCATTTTACGTCGACGGTGCCTGTCAGTACATTGCGCCTCACATGGCATGACTTGAGTCAGCAACTGCCGCCCATTGAGCTAAACGCAGTGGAGCTCGAAGATAATAGCTATAAAATAGAAGATATTAGACCAGGTTTAGTGACGGTGCAATCCAGTTTGCCCGCTCTAACCCAGTGGTATCAACTAGCGCAACCAATTGCACCTTTGCACAGTTATTACTATGTATTAACGCCAGATACACCTGTTGATTATGCTGTTTCAGGTGGCAGTGATGTGGTCTTCGATATTCGGGATTTAACTCCTGAGGACTCACACGCGATAGTCTCTTTATACGACGCACAAGGCCAGATTTTTGCTCGTCACAAAATAAGTTTGGAATCGCGGCTATCACAATTTGATCGGTTGATAACACCTGAAACACTGCGCCAAGCCGTTAATGAAAGTGAAAAATATTATCTCCGCCTACCTGATGAAGCCGTTAAATTAAGAATTTCTAGCAAAACAAGTGTTGCTGTAAAGCTACAAAGCAGACATCGTGATTTTCATTATCAGAATGTGGTCTGCGAACAACTGTGCGATAACCCTTTAACTGATTTTGTTGAAATTGGCGCTTGGTTTGCGCAAAAAGCAACCAATGAGTTTATCTTTACAGAGTTACAACAAATCCTAAAAGTACGACTATTTGAAGCTCCACCTCTACCTGTTATTAAAGAAACTGATTACGCATCTGAATCGCTCTTTGACCGACACCCAATTTCGAACACAGCATTAATTTACAGCCCTGCTAACTATTTTGAGCCACCCAGTGAACCAACACAAGTTCACTTTAGACAACTCGATGATATTCATTCAATTGACTCGGATCAGGACCCAGCTTTAAAAAGCCCAAAAGTGATCGTATTAAAGAAGCAAACGCCCACATACATTGAGTTTGATGCAACGAGTAGTACCACTGACGACTCAATCATCACCAGTGTAAGCCAAGCAAACCATTTATTTATTAACCAAGGCGAGCAGCGTCACTTTATAAAAACACGTCTGTACAAAATCAATCGCGGCGATTCCTTATCTTTGGACTATCGCGGTAAAAACAGGCCTCTATCGATTGTCGTTAAGCCTTTTATATATCCAGCAGTAAAGAGTGAACAAGCGCCTCTCATAATTAATACTCGCCTTAGTGGGAGATATGAAATCGGCGTCACTGATGAATATACGGTGGCAACTAAAAGGTATGCGCTCATGCCATCGCAAGTTCCTGCATTTATGCTGCACCCTCAATCGACCAATATTATTAGCTACCCGCCCGTGACGATAAAAATAGGAACAGACATTCAAACACTTGAAAAATTTGCGATATCGGCTGAAGATGAAATGTGGATAAGTATTTTAGAAGAACATAGCGCACAACCACTTACCCCTTTATGGTGGCAAAATGAAAATACATAAATTTATCATCGCGCTCATCAGCATGACAAGCTTTAATGGCTTTGCACAATCACAATTAAACTGGCAGCAAATTAATAGCTGGATAGCAAAGCCGCAAGCGATTGAGCCATGGAAATATCAACAGCAGGGAAAATTACGCAGCCCTGTACATATATTGACTGCAACTTCGCCTATAAACGGCGGAGGCGCGCTCATGTACCGCGTGGCGGCTTCCCCTTGCTTCGTGTCTATTCCTCATCAATTTCACGACAAGTACACGCTTAAAATCGGTCGCGCACTATTTGAATCTAGCTGCAATATGATGGCTTTTAATACCCATCACAGGCATAGCCAAAGTTTGGATGACCTGCCAATGGATTACTCCAAGCGAAAGCGTGGGCTGCATGTTGCTGCCGTCAAAGCCTTTCACTATGCTCACCCCAACGCCGCCATTTTTCAAATACATGGATTTAATCAAAAAAAGCGTAAATCCTCCGAAGGGAAAAAGGCTGACTTTATACTTAGCCAAGGCCGAAGCTACAATTCAAAATTGGCTAAGCTGCAGCGCTGTTTATCGGGCCTAAGTAGTCATACCTATATTTATCAAAAAGATATTTTCGAGCTCGGTGGCACTAAAAACATCCTGCACAAGATAGGACTTGCCCCACATCGATTTATTCATATCGAGATCAGTAAGCCCATGCGCAAACGACTGATCACTCAATCAACCAGTATGGAGCAATTCAATTTATGCCTCTCATATTCACGTTGATTGTTTTTTTAAGTTTAGCGAGCTCCGTTTGTCTAGCACAGACTGCCAACTTACAGGCTGATGTACAGTGGTACGATGCCGATACTTTAGCGCTGGAACGCAGTGCTGCTGACATTAGTCTCACTCATCATCAGGCTAAGTACTTATTTTTACCTGCAGGACAGTGGCTTGTAACCCCCCTTAAAAACCTTGAATCACTGGCATTTTGGCAAGGGCAAACATTAAATGCCCTCATGCAGATCACCAAGCAGCAATGGTTATGCCAGCAGCACATGTGTCAATTAAGTGCCTCTACAAGATCGCGGATTTTAAAAGTTTACAACCAGCAGCAAGATGGCAAGTTTGAAATATGGCGCGGATATCAACACTCCCACAGAGACCCCTTCCGTCGCGCAGTCAAATTCCCAATGTCAGGCAAAACCGTAGCGCTGGCACAGGAACATACCACTTTATACCCACTACATAACCAGCAAAGTGTGAAGCTGTATTTTGAGCAAGCAAAAAAGCTAAAACTCACAGTACATCGCGACCTGTATGACCTACAAAAAGGCGGCAAGGTTGTCGCCTTGGTGAATGATGCCCCAATCAGCATCATTAACGTCTCCGATGCACAAGCTCAAGAATATACTCAACACAAACTCGGTGTTGGCAATGTCGATTATCTCGCTGTGCCAGCAAACAGTTATTTGACCATAAAAAGCAGCAGTAAAACCTGGGTTAAATTAGAGCAAATGCATCGCGCCATTTATGATCAAAATGCAGGTATCAAACACCAAGAAAAATTACTCAGTCCATACTGGGTCAATAATTTAGACCGTGCTCTACACAAAATCTACTTTGAAAACAACATCAACCAACTCACTCAATTTAAGCCTGAGAGCGCCAGCGCACTTGAGTTAAGGCGTCATCAAGATTTTATCAGCACAATATCAACAGGCACATTTTTAACACCGACCAGCAATGCCCAAAAGCCACTCACAACACACAAAAGGCTGGTTTCTATATACCAAACAGCAAGAACATCACAGCACTACTTATTCCAAAGCCAAACATCCAGCATGTTGCAATATAACCGCTTAAATAAGTCGCTCAAGTTTGATTTGAGTCAGGAACAAAGGATCACAAACAGCGCTATTTTGTATGTCAGAGCCAATCGCGCCGCTGAGTTGATAGTAGAAATAAACACTATGCGTCATAAAATTGCTGTGACACCGAAACAAGGATTTGTCCCAGTTAATTTAGACGTTGAAATGGATGTAGAGCAAATCACTCTTTTCTCCGCCAGTGATGCAAAAATAGATATCGCACTGCAAATTCGCACCTTGCTGCCGCTACCAAATAATGAACTCCTGTACTCACAGCCCGGAAAATTGGCGTTTAAGAGCCCAACTATTTCCGCACTGCTTGCTCGTATCCAATCAGACAAAGCCAAAAGTTACATCAATAGTTTGTCTAACTTCAAACTACAATCAGACCTTAATAGCCCTTCTTTCTCCCAATATACAAAGAGTCATTGGATGTACAAACTTGGGGAGGTTGAGCACTTAGCTAAGCATGCGCCAACTGAAGCCCTTCCAAAGCTCCGGATGTTATTAAACAGCCCCTTTGATGATGTACAGCTGCGTGCTTGGCAATTACGGTTAGCAGTTCTTACGCGGCTTGATCGTAGCAATGCAGTACTGCGCTACTTGGGTGCTTTATTGCAAAGCTCGAATACGTTATTGAGCGATTTTGCTGCGAAAGGGCTATTAAGCCGCTATCAACAGACCAATCAAATATTTAATATCCAAGGTTTATGTGCGCTCAAGCATGAACTTAAAGGGTGCCCTCAATTACTCACCAGTACTTTACTGTCGCAAGGTAAGCTCCTTGAGACATTGTGGTTAGACCATGACCAACAACAAGTATCCAATTCACTTTTTGATAGACTGGGTTACACAACCTATGGCGGTCAGCTCCGAGATGTTCAGCCAAGATATGATATTGTCCACAACAAACAAGTACAGTTAGTGACTGAAACGGCCGCATATAAAGCCTACAAAATAGGTGAAAAGCCTGTTTCTATCACAGCCCACTCAGACATCAATATCCAAATTAGTGCCCGTAGCTTTGGCCTAGAAACTGGAGAGAACAACATTGCTTGGCTACATGTTGATAAAGATAATGATCTCTATTTTATGCCAATTTACAGCGACATATTGTCCACTACTTCAGTTACCAGCCCAATTGAAACGCTCTTATCTGTGGCATCCAGCACTATGGTGACATTACGCGCTGGTGAGACTTTAACGTTGAACAGCAAACAGACCACCTTTGCGCAGCTTCAAATCTTTGATGAAACACACTTTAACCCTTACTCAACGCAACAACTTAGTGAATTTGCATTAGATACTTCCTTTTTAGAGCTGCTGCATACCACTAACGCTCATAATACAGCCGCATTTACTAAGTTACTCAATAACAGTTTATATCGGCTAGAAAATGCAACCTTGGCAGATCATGAGTTTACCGCGTTATTCTCTAAACTAAACGGCTTGGATATTCCCGCATCTTTATCCAAACTCCATGACCGTGTACAAAGCTTTGGTCACTGGGTACCACTGCAAAAATATCTTAACTACGCAGGTACTCAACTTGTCGACCTATCCCCCATTGAAACTCGCAGTATCGCAGAACAGCTTAGTCGCCACACCGCCAAAAGAGACGATGTAAAAGGGATCACAATACGTCCTTACCACACCCTTTCGCTAGATTTTAGAGAATTAAAATCAATGCAAATACGTCTAGTCTTTCACTTTTCTGATGCGGAACTGGTATCCAATGCTGCCACCTTAGTCGCCGTTGAAACTGGCAATGGTGAAACAGCATGGCCGATTTCAGACAAGCAAAGTCAGTTTGGCTTGACGCAAAGTGAGTTAAGTAGTGGGCTAATTAAAATACGTTGGCTAAATCCATATTTATCGCAAATCCTGCAAGTAGAAGTGCAAGTTCGTCAAGGCAGACGCTGGCAAAGCATCGAGCTAGACCAGCGTCAGTTGTTTTATTATGCCACCGCATCACAATCAATCTTAGCGCAGCTCGATAAAGACGCTCTAATTAAAATTGAACGCTTCGAGAAAAAGCAGCGTCTGGAGGATATTGGATTCTACCCTGCTGGTAATATTGAGATCCCAAGCAACTATGCGCGCCTTGCGCGATTATTTGCTTGGCGACTTAATACTAATCGTCAAAAGTTAGCTGTCGCCCCTCCTGTTACCCCTCTAAAATTGAACAGAGCAGAATTGAAATTTGAGCGGCTTGCCAAGCACTTCAATGAGCCGTTGATAAGCGCCAATGGTAATAGAACACATATTGAGGGGTATATGAGCTATGACAGAGATGGTATTTTTCAGACCAATGATCCCATTGATACCGCTCACCGACTCGATTTCGGGATCCGTTTGAGAAACCGCTATCGACAGCACTGGTATAGGCTTGAAGGCGCATATCGACTTAATAATTTACGCTATGAGTCTTTGGCAATTAACGGCATATATAATTGGCTAGATCACGAAAGCCCTTGGTTTAGTGAAGTTGGACTCTATAACCGCTGGCAAGAAGCTGAACTTGCTCAAGAAAGTCATTTGACCAGCCATATTGACGCAACCATTGGCCAAATTTGGCGAGATGATATATCAGTGAGGCACCAATGGTGGTGGCAACCCTATTACTATTACACCAGCATAGAAAAACAAGAATACCTAGACGACCCGTTTATTAGCCAAGATATGTACAATTTTTATCGCGCAAACCATATGCATGGCTGGCAAGCAGGGTATCGAATTCGCTATCAACCTTGGGTAGACAGTCAATTTAGTGCGCAAATTAGCACAACCTCCAATGAAGATTGGACCAGCCTAGACACCGCAACACTGAGCGGGAATTGGCAACAATATTATGAAGGGCATATTTTTACATTGGGACTCAGCAGCAGCTATGTGTTCGCGGACCAAAACCGTCCGAATGCAACTTGGCAGTACTTAACCTCATTGAGCTGGCAAACCTTATTTGATTTTAGTGAACAGACAGCGGGATGGATCAGTCTTAATTGGACACAAGATTGGTTTAGAAACAACCATAACATACGCTTTGAGGTAACTTTAGGCAACCTACAAAATACAGGCTTTGCGCCTTTTGCACATGATGAAATTATTTTTGAATCACTACAACTAACACACTTCCTAGAGCAAGATATTAATGGCAGATAAAACGTTAAAACGACAGCTTCAAGATCTCTTATTTGCCGACACAGAACAATTTTGGCTCAACCTATATCAGCACAAATATCAAACTCTCGTGGACGAATTAGCTGATTGGGAGCTAGTAAAAAACAAACCAGAACAAGAACAAACATCATATTGGCAACTATTACAAACGATTGCGTTTTTACGCCATAAAATTGAAAATCATCATGGTAATTTACAAGCCATCGAGGCCGACTATAAAAGTTTTATTGAACGATTAAACAAAGCCGAGTTAAAAGCAGAAAGAGAATTACACATCTTAAAGTATGCAGAGCAACTCGGAGCCTCGCGATTAGAATTACAAAAAGACAAGTTGGCCTTTTCACGCTGGTTCGATGAAGGCGCAGTCATCGCCCGCTATCAGTCTAAAGTGTCTGAAATTGAACAAGACTTAAAATTTTTAATTGCAAAACTCGGCGCGCTGACCAACCGCTACCTGCGCTCGAGTAAAAATGACCTAAATACTGCTTGGCAAAAGTTAGACTTACAACCGTTTTTTATTCATTTGTTGGCACATAGTAACAGCCTGCATATTCGTCACGGTATGATCCGTGCTCTGGTTAACCAAGTTTCTCTTATTCATGAATTTAGTGCCGATCCTGAGCTAGATGCTGAGTTAGTAGCGCAACTTATTGAACTTTTAGAGGCTGACAATACACCTTACCTCGCCATCATAGATATACTGGAAATATTGATACACCAAAGACCGACATTTATTCGCAGCTTTATGTGGGCAAAAGTTGCAGAGTCTGTAAATGATTTTCCAGACAAACCAAAAAATAATGATCAGTTATTTATCTTAGTTGCAATGCCCAAAGTACTGATACAACAAAGAGCATTGACAGACTCCGACATAAAGCTGATACAACAGCTTAGCACTCACCCGTACCATAGGGTAAGACAAGCAACGATAGAGTGTATACCTAGCTACGAGAATGAGTTTGCCACTGAATTATTAGAAAGCAGGTTTCGCTACGAAACAGAAAACGCAATACGCTTTACGCTCGTCAAGCAATTAACTGCCGCTAGGTTTTGCGAAAACGGACTGGCTTTCAAACACTGGAAGCGCTGTTTACAAGGTGAAGAAAGCTTTGAGATAAAGCGCATCATTTTAGAGCAAAGCGCTCGACTGATGCTTAATATGCAGCTGGAAACAGATCAGCCAGAATCTATTTTTAAACAATTCATTGATGTTCTCAATGTACAACTAGAACAAGACCCGAGTACAGCAGTCAGGCGCTTCATTACTAGAACTCGAGAACAACTGAACAGTTTTTATATACAAGAGCTTATTGTGAGTATTGAAGATCAGATGGCGCTAGGAGACACCATCGCACTTTCCACTGATGCCGCTCATGAAGAAATAGGCAGAGCACTGAGTTTCATTGCCCAGTCCGAACTTGGCTTTAATGGCTATCAGCAAGGTGGCCAATGGCAGATCCACAATGGTACATTAAAGGGCCGAAGATTTTGGCGGTTCTGGCACGAGTTTTTTACGCCAAGCACAGATAAACGACAAAGTTATAGTCATACTAAGGCGCAAAAACCATCTGCTGAGCTACATGTCACTAGTTGCTCAACCGCTGAGATCAGTGAAACCAATGTACCTGGTGAAGCGCTTTATAACTTAAAAGAACATAGCGCAAGACCCTATTTGCCATTACCTGACTATTTACTTTCTATCCTGAGTCAAGATCAATTGCCTGCGCAAGCTAAAAGTTACACACCTGATGGCATTTTATTGATCACACGTCCACATAAACTTATTCAGCGTATATGTGCCTATTGGCAAATTTCTATCAAGTTTTCTTCACTGGACCGCCTGAGAAAAGGCGGAGAGCTTGAGCAGCAAAACTACCTAGACGCGATTAGAAAGCTTGGATTTAAAATTGAGTTTATCGGCTATGGCTCCACGCACAAAGCCCAATTCCCAGTTGAAAGCAGCATCCGACAATTGTTTAGTCGAACGTCCATCACCACCGCATTGATTAATATTGGCTTAGGGTTTAAAGAGTATCTATATTCCATCTATCAAAATAGCATTGGTCAACTGGTGTTTTTTGTATGCGCCTTTATGGCCTATTTTTGGTCTCGTCATATTAAAGTGAGCCAAGATATACAACGTAATCGAAAACAAATTCCTATCTCTATTGGCGGTTGGGGAACACGCGGTAAATCAGGGACAGAGAGATTAAAAGCAGCGCTGTTTAGTAGTATCGCGCTAAAAGTGATCACCAAAACGACTGGCTGCGAAGCCATGATGATATATACCACCAGCAATGGAGAACAACATGAGCTGCCATTATTCAGGCCTTTTGATAAAGCCAGTATTTGGGAGCAAAGCGACGTATTGGCATTTGCTAAATCAGTAAAAGCAGACGTGTTTTTATGGGAATGTATGGGACTGACGCCAAGGTATGTGCGGATCTTACGTCGCTGGATGAACGACAACTTCGCGACAATCACCAATGCTTATCCTGATCATGAAGATATTTTAGGCCCAACTGGTTTAGATGTCGCCACTGAAATGTCATCCTTTATTGGCTCAAACACTCAAGTATTTACCGCTGAGCAAAGCATGTATCCAATCCTTAATAAGTCAGCAGAACAAAAGGATTCGACACTGATTCAAGTGCACTGGGGTGAAGGGTTTCAAATAACAAATGACATTCGTGCACTCTACCCCTATGAGGAGCATCCAGATAACATCGCTCTGGTATGCAAAATGGCGCAGTATATAGGTATTAATAAAGATTACGTGTTTAAAGAAACTGCCGAGCGCATTGTGCCTGATATTGGTGTATTACAGCATTTTGAGCAAGCGCCCATCGGTGCACTCACTCAGTCTTTTGTCAATAGTATGTCAGCCAATGAACGCCTTGCTACAATAGAAAACTGGCGACGCTTAAATTTATTTGGTCAAAGTCAGCAGCCCAAAATTCAAACCATTGCGCTCATCAATAATCGTAATGACCGTATTGCACGTACTAAGGTGTTTGCACAAATACTCATTGAAGATCTCACCTTTGATTACATCGTCGTTATCGGCACTAATGTGGATGGCTTCCTCGCTTACTTTAACCAAGCATTGAGCGCACGTATTGCACGTATTATTGCCAATAATGACCGAGAAGATCTCGCCAAATTACTCGAACAGTTTAAATGCTTAGTATCTGATCAAATGCTCTGTGATAAGTTAAATGCGCTACTCCCAAATACCCAGTTGGAGTGTGAGACGCTGCAGGACAAATCCAAAATGGCAGCATTTTTTGAGCAGCATGTAGATAGTGGACGTCAGCGCCGTTGTTTTAATCACTTAGTTGAAAGCTGGCATTTGGCCAATGACATAATGTCCATAGAGGATTTGCAAGCACACGCTAAAGAAATAAGCGAGCACTTAAATACACTACTTGCGGCGCGCACGCGGCTAATAGAAAACCCCTACATTAGCGCAGATGAACTCACTCGAAAAATCGCCAAGCTCGGATTAGATGGTCAACATCAACTTATTGTGGGTATGCAAAATATAAAAGGCGCTGGCCTAAACTATGTTTATGCGTGGCAAAAGTGGCATCATCTACATCAAACTTGCGATAATTTGTTAAATCACCACATTAGCCAAGCACAGTTTAGACAAGGGTTGATGAAACTCGCTCAAACCTCACGGATTGGCGTAATAGAACACGACTACTTTAATGACTTTCTTGGAAAGCTCAGTAAATTACCCCATGCTCAAAACGAATTTAGTCAGGCTGAAATCGCCCATTTAAAAGAGCGCCTGCAAAGTAAAGACCCCAAATCAAGCAATGAGGAAGAAGAGGTAAAGCAAAATCGTGTGACACGCTTTGTCTTGCAAGTCGTGGAGTCTTTTTTAGATGCTGGTGCTGCTGTGAAGCGCAAAAAAACAGCTCAACAAGTTTATAAAGACATCGCATCACAACGTATCACGCTCGAAAAAGCCATTGCAGTTTTGGCCGCACTCAATCGCAGCCAAAAGCCAGGTTGGCTGGCCCTGCAACAGAAACGAAAAAGAATTCCAAACCCCAAAAATTAGTACTTTTTAACTAATTTCATCTAAAATTGAATTTAAGGAATAATAAATTCCAGTCATTTTTTGTATTTTAATTGACCTCAGCACTCAAAACTAGGAAAATAAGATTAGACAAAGGCATTTTAATTTAACATTTTACTAACAACGGATGTTATGTAATCAAGTTGGGAGTAATATATGAAGCTATCCACGTCATCTGTATTATTAGTTACTGCATTGACAGCAAGCCAGAATGTTCTGGCAGAGAATAATCTAATTGCCAATGGTTCATTTGAACAATCAGGAAATATCTCAGGGACTTGGAAACTCTTCGATAACCTTTCAGGCTGGCAGCGCACAGGTGCACGCTTTGAAATTCAAACCGATAGACTCGGCCTAATCACACCGCAAGATGGCTCGCAGTATTTAGAGCTAGACTCAACCAGCAACTACACTGCATATCAGAACATTGCTACCGAAGCTGGTAAACGTTATGTGGTCAGTTTTTATTACTCTCCGAGAGTGCGCAACAACACCCAAACAAACCAAGCAACAGTTACCTGGAACGGTCAAATTATCGCGAACCTTAATGGTGCTAACCGTGGTTGGCAGCACGTGACAGTCACTGTAACAGCAGACAGCGCTCAGAGCACACTCGCGTTTTCAGGTAGCGGCACATCAGATTCATACGGTGCCTTGTTAGACAATGTATCTGTGACAGCAGATTGCGTCACTGGTTTATTTGGCATCAATAACTATGGTAGTGCGGGCGATGGTTATATCTTCAATTTCAATTTAGACACCATGACTTACAGTAAAGTTTCTGGCGTGTCTCATACCGCGTCAAATATCGCGAGTAAAGATGGCGTGCTGTATTTCATGGAACAAAATGACAGTCAAACCAAGGCCTCTACATTATGGTCACTTGATTTAGATGGTAATGTTGAGACAGCGGTGGCCAATGCGACATCATGGCCGATTTACCGCTCTGCAGTCAGTGATGACGGTATACACCTGCGTGCTACAAGTAAAACTTACATGTATGACTACAATTTGCAGACTGGTGAAAAAACTGTATTAGGTAAGCTGAAATACGCTGGTGATGAATTTAGTCATGGCGATATCGCTTACTCAGCTGACAACAACACGCTATACGTATTAACCGGTAAAGCACTATATACGTTAGATACAGCAGACATGAGCCTCACCAAGATTGGAGAGCATGGCGTGAATTGGGCGTCTGGCCTTGCCATTTCAGACACTGGCACCCTGTACGTGTCGGGTCGTCAAAGTGGCCAGAATGCAAAAATCTACTCGCTTAACCCAAATACAGCAGTCGCGACAGAGCTGATGGAAGGCCCTGAGCATATTAACGACCTAACTTTTGTCGATAATTATTGCCGTTAATAATTATTAATCTTAAAAACCAGCCTCTTGGCTGGTTTTTTTATGCCACATCGTCTCTAAACCTGTCTGGTAAGGCTTCCCCATAGCCACCTTGCTGGGTATACTGACGCGTTTTTCGTGAATAGTTAGTCAATACTGACTTCGCACGTAGATCTTTTGGGAACTGGCCTCCCAATTAATAACAGACAAATTCACACTTATATAAGTATGAATTTATCGATGATATAAAGGCCATACAACACACATGTGATAAATCTGGAAGTAATAAATATGAATTCAATACCTAATCGAGGTGAGTTTTTAGGCCACCCTAAGGGCCTATTCTTACTATTCGGCACGGAAATGTGGGAGCGATTTGGCTACTACGGCATGCGTGCAATTTTAGTACTTTATCTAGTAGCTCAGGTACAAAGTGGCGGTTTTGGCTGGACTAATGCTGACGCACTTAGCTTATACGGCACCTTTACCATGGCCGTATACTTAACTCCGCTATTTGGCGGCTGGCTAGCAGATAACGTACTGGGACAGCGCAAAGCCATCATCATTGGTGGTATTTTAATGGCAGCAGGTCATTTCATTATGGGCATCCCTCACAGTGTGGTCGCAGGCCAAGAAGAAAATGTCTTCTATATTGGACTAACACTACTGTGTATCGGTAACGGTTTATTCAAGCCAAATATCTCTACAATGGTGGGCGATTTATATGAAGAAGGTGACAAGCGTCGTGATGGCGCATTTACCATCTTCTACATGGGAATTAACTTAGGTGGCGCATTAGGTCCACTGGTCGCAGGCTATGTTGCATCTGAAATAAACTGGCAAGCTGGTTTTGTCGCTGCAGGTATTGGCATGGTGATTTCTGTTGTCATGCAAATGCTACTAAGTCAAAAGTACTTGGGTGATATTGGCGTCGTACCAGCCGCGAAGTTATCACAGCAGCAGTCAGAATCTGGCACAAAAGAGCCATTAACTAAAGTTGAAAAAGACCGTATTCGCGTCATTTTCACGATGTCTGTATTTAGCATTATTTTTTGGATGGGCTTTGAACAAGCCGGTGGATTGATGAACCTATTCGCCAATGATTATACAGATCGCATGCTGATGGGCTTTGAAATTCCAGCTTCTTGGTTCCAATCTTTAAACTCCATTTTCATCATCATCTTTGCGCCTATTGTCGCCATGATATGGTTAAAGCTCGATAAGCGAGAGCCAAACTCTCCGGTGAAATTTGCAATTGGCCTAGTTTTCTTAGCACTTGGCTTCTTAACTATGATGCTGGCACTAATGACCGAAGGCGCAGCAGCCGGAGGTACTTTGCAGATCAGTATGATGTGGTTAGTACTATTTTATTTGTTCCACACCCTAGGTGAGCTTTGCCTGTCTCCAATTGGCTTATCAATGGTGAGTAAACTGGCACCACTTCGTCTTGCATCACTGCTTATGGGTATTTGGTTCCTATGTACGGCAGTCGCAAATAAAATTGCCGGCTTTGTCGGTTCGTTCATTGGCGAAGGCCAAGAAGCGATGGGGAACGCAATGGGTATCTTTATTGGTTTAGGTGCAACAGCACTCATATCTGCGCTGGCGATGTACTTGCTAAGTAACAAGCTAGTTGACTGGATGCATGGTGCTGAGGGTGACAATGAGCCCCACACCCAAGCTCACTATCTTGAAAAAGAGCTCGAAGTGACTGGCGAAAGACAGTAACACATAAATAAAATTTACGAAAAAGCCGCACTTTTCAGCGCGGCTTTTTCATATCTCAACCTAAAAATGTACAAAATAATTTACAGCACACCCTTTATTTACCTGTTTGATTCACATCGCGTATATCACTGCAGACTTATTGAACAATCATATCAAAAACACAAAAACCAAATAAAATCAACACCTTAAAATTATACTTCTTTCTAAAATTAGCGAATTAACAACCTAATTTTCAGTTTAATTACAGCTTTTCAATCTAAAAAAATTGTCTGTTTTCATTTTGTCTTAAAACGGCACCAAATGTGCAATCAAATTTACAAAACAGCCATGAGTGAATTGGTGTTTAAACCTTTCACTTTAGGTCATTTTGATTAATTATCCACTGCATAAATTACAACAAGCAATCCAGTGCTTAATGCAGGAGAATGACAATGAGTGAAGTAAATAATCCTCTTGGCCTTGTAGGTATCGAATTTACTGAATACGCAACCCCAGACGCAGATTACATGGACAAAATCTTTACTGATTTTGGTTTCTCTAAACTTAAAAAGTTTAAAGGTAAAGACATCGTTCATTATAACCAGAACGAAATCCATTTCCTTCTAAACAACGAGCGTGGCGGTTTCTCTGCCGAGTTTGCTAAGTCACACGGTCCAGCTATTTGTTCAATGGGCTGGCGTGTAGAAGATGCACAAAAAGCGTTTGACATTGCTGTAGAGCGTGGTGCAAAACCAGCGACTGATTCTGCAAACAAAGACCTACCGTACCCTGCTATTTACGGTATCGGTGACAGCCTTATTTACTTCATCGATGTATTCGGTGACAAAGGCTCTATCTTTGAAAATGATTTTGAAGACCTAGAAGAGCAAAACATTGTTGAAGATAAAGGTTTCATTCGCATTGACCACCTAACTAACAATGTTTACAAAGGCACAATGGAAACATGGGCAAACTTCTATAAAGGCGTATTTGGCTTTGAAGAAGTGCGTTATTTCGACATCAAAGGTCAGAAGACAGCTCTACTTTCTTACGCACTTAAGTCACCTTGTGGTACTTTCTCGATTCCAATCAATGAAGGTAAAGATGACAACAACAACCAGATCGATGAGTACCTAGACGAGTACAATGGTCCGGGCGTACAGCACCTTGCATTCTTAACGAACGACCTTGTTGGCTCTCTAGATAAGCTAGACAAAACAAACATCGCGACTTTAGATATTGTTGATCACTACTATGATACAATTTTCGACCGTGTTCCTTGGGTTGCTGAAGATAAGCAAAAGATCAAAGATCACCAGATCCTAGTAGATAGCCAGAGCGAAAACTGCTACCTACTTCAAATCTTCACGAAAAACCTATTCGGTCCTATCTTCATCGAGATGATCCAACGTGTTGACGACGGTGGCTTTGGTGAAGGTAACTTCCAGGCTCTATTTGAGTCAATTGAACGTGACCAAGAGCGTCGTGGTGTGATTTAATTATCCACCAGTAAAGACAAATTAAAAAGCAGCTTTTCTAAGCTGCTTTTGCTATTTAAACTTGGCCATATTCTGGCGAAAGCACAAATAAAAATGCATAGTCATATGCAGCTTGTAGAAAAAAGGAAAGACCATGTCTTTTATCAATGAAACACACGATATTAATTTAAAAAGCTGGGTTGCAAGTGCAAACCAGGCAGGTAACGATTTCCCAATTCAAAACTTACCGTTTGCTTCATTTCGTCGCAAAGGCAGCAATGAAGAGTTCCGTGGCGGCGTAGCCATTGGTGATCAGGTATTAGACCTAGCAGCCGTTGCTGCTGCAAACATCTTTGACGGTGTAGCACAAGAAGCCGTTGAAGCTGCAAATGCACAAGCACTAAACGAATTCATGGGTCTAGGTAAAGCACATTGGTCAGGCTTACGTTTAGCACTTTCTCGTGCATTACGCGAAGGCTCTGAGCATCAAAGTGCCCTTGAAAGTGCACTTGTAGCGCAAGATGACGTAGAATATGCACTTCCGTGTCACATCGGTGACTACACTGATTTCTATACATCAATCTATCACGCAACTGCAGTAGGTAGCTTGTTCCGCCCTGACAACCCACTTCTGCCTAACTACAAGTGGGTACCAATCGGCTACCATGGCCGTGCTTCATCAATTGATGTATCAGGTCAGACTTTCCCGCGTCCTAAAGGTCAAACTAAGGCACCAGATGCAGACGCGCCGTCATTCGGCCCTTGTAAACGTCTAGATTACGAATTAGAGCTAGGTATTTACCTTGGTAAAGGCAATGAACTAGGTGAAGCAATTGCGATTGAAGATGCAGAAGACCACGTATTCGGTTTCTGTCTATTTAATGACTGGTCAGCACGTGACCTACAAGCATGGGAATATCAACCTTTAGGTCCATTCCTTGCGAAAAACTTTGCATCAACAGTATCACCATGGATTGTAACAACAGAAGCGTTAGCACCATACCGTACTGCGTGGCACCGTGACGAAAACGACCCACAACCGATGAGCTACCTAGAGTCTGCACAAAACCGTGAGACAGGTTCATTTGATATTCAAATGGACGTACTTATCGAAACAGATAAGATGCGCAGCGAAAATGCCGCACCAAGCAAAGTATCTGAGTCAAGCTTCAAACACAGCTACTGGACAGTTGCACAAATGGTTACGCACCACACAGTCAATGGCTGTAACTTCTTACCAGGTGATATGCTAGGTTCAGGCACACAGTCAGGTCCTGAACATGAAGAAGCAGGTTCATTACTTGAACTGTCTCGCGGCGGTAAAGAATCGATCACTTTAAGCAATGGCGAAGAGCGTAAATTCCTTGAAGACGGTGACAAGGTAATTATGCGCGGCTGGTGTGAAGCAGACGGCTTCAACCGCATCGGCTTCGGCTCAGTAGAAGGCACAGTACTTCCTGCAAAATAATTGAATAAAATAATTTCATTCAAATCAAAGGCGTGCATAAACACGCCTTTTTTTTATGATTTTATACTGGCTTTTTGTATAAAAATTGTTAGAGTTAGGCGTTATCTAAATTTTTAAGTGTTATGTTAAGCGTTATCAAAAGCCTAGTTTTAAAGCTGTTTCAACCCAAACAAGTCATGCTACGTCAAAATGGCGAAGTTATCTTATTGGCAATACCAGCTTGGGTTCAAATCACCATTGTAATATGCCTAATCACAACTTTGGCATGGCTTGGCTTTACAACCTCACAATATTTCATACAAAAAACGCATTTACTTGCGCTGTCCGATGAAGTTTCAAGCAAAGAAGCTGCTTTTATTAGTAAGCAGGCTGCACTTGAGACACAACTAGCACAACAGCAAACGCGCATAGCGCAGCTCGATGCACAGCATGCAGTATTAAATGAGCTTATGGCTTCGCTCCCCAATACGCTGACTGAAGGTGAGGTGAGTGAAACAGGCCCGCTCCCATCAGAATCTCATGAAAATAGCGATGTGAATGCCGAATCATTAGAACTTCACGAAGAACATACGGAATCATTTCATCATCATGCGACAGAACTAAACGACGCACAAAGCCAGCTACTTAACCAATTGCACAATTTGATCGCACGCAGAAATCAAGTTTTACTCGCGGGCATGCAAGAAGCGGGCATCAAAGCAAACACGTCAAATGAAGCGCAAGGTGGTCCTTATCACCAAGTTCAAAGTGATCAATTGCCTCAAGCGTATCTCAACGCTATTGACAGTTCTGTACAATTGAACCAGCTAGAGCGCTTAGTGCAAAAGTTGCCAGCAAGTATGCCGGTTAAAGAAGACAAATATTATATTTCTAGTGCATTTGGCTATCGAAAAGATCCAATTAACGGTCGCCGTGCCTACCACAAAGGCGTCGATTTAGCTGGGTGGCACAAAACAGAAATCATCGCACCCGCAGATGGTAAAGTTATCAGAGCCGGAAAATATGGCGGTTATGGCAAATTTATTGAAATTCAACATGTCAATGGGATCACGACACGTTATGGGCATTTGCATACTATTAAAGTAAAAAAAGGCCAACAAGTTAAGCAATCTGATGTAATTGCATTAATGGGCAGCACAGGAAGAAGTACCAGTACACACTTGCACTACGAAGTATTACAGGATAAAAAGCATATTAACCCTGTTAAACTTGCAAGAGTACTCGAACGTGTTCAATAAATTAAAAAATAATAAATCCTCAGCGCTCTACGTCGCCATGATCTCTCCTAACACCAAAGTCATTGGTGACATTCACTGCGAAGGTGAAATTCAAATTGATGGCATTGTTTCTGGCAACCTTGATGTCGAGCACTTAGTAATTGGTGAGCAAGGGACAATTGAGGGTAATATTAAAGCCACACAAGTTCATGTGAAAGGCACTGTCAACGGCTGTATCACTGCACAACAAGTCCGCTTAGAACCTTCAGCTAAAGTGCATGGCGATATAATTCACGATACCTTGAGCATTGAAGCTGGGGCGCATATTGAAGGTCAACTTACGCACAAAACAGACCTTTCAAATGTCACCCCGATTGAAAAGCAAGAACAGGCCTAGTTTCTCGCTGTTATATACATTGTCACATCGGCGTGAAACACTTTCACGCCCTCAGCATTAAACACTTCAACTGGAACGATTAAATCTTCTTTATCTTGCCACTGATGTGGTAAAGGGATCACCGCTTCAGCTTTTAGATCACTATCAGCTTTTTTCAGATATTGTACTGTCATACCTTTGGGGATCCATCTATGGGAGTTCACAGGAACTGTTGCGTCAGTGACGACCCCAGCACACAGCTCTGCCAAATTGCACTGGGCAATGGCATGCACTGTACCAATATGGTTATGCACCGCACGACGATTAGGCATTTGCGCACAAATTCTACCACTACTTAAATGAGTGATTTTAGGTTTAATGGTCGAAAAGTATGGCGCTCTCTTACATACCGCTTTACTAAATAACCAGTTTCCAAAAGGTAGCCAAAGAAATTTTTTATAAGTGTTTAACAGTGAACTTGCCATAAACTATCCTGCCTTTTTGGTTAAACCTAACACATCAGACCAGTTAACTCTAGTGTTATTCATATATAAAAAAGTGCATTTATCTACACCCACCAAGTAAGTTAAAAACATCAGTTAATAAAAAAAGTACAACAAAGTTTCTGAACTCAAATAAAATAAAGCACTGTTTTTAATGATTACTATTCATTCATAATTCTTATAAAACTCTTTCGATTAATAAAATATTATTGTATTACGGCGATTTGTCCTGTCTTTTTTTTCTGCGCGCAATACAATAGCGTCGAAAAGGAGACAGCATGCAACACCACACCAGTAAATCACTTATTTTCATCCTCGCCCTGTTGGTTATATTTTGCCCGCTTGGTATTGATTTATACTTACCCGCCTTTGTCGATATGCAAAATGCACTAGCAGTAAGCGAAGCTAAAATTCAACAAACTGTCAGTATTTATATGCTTGCCGTGGGACTCGGACAATTAATTGCTGGGCCATTAGCAGATAAATATGGTCGTAAACCAATAGCCCTCTCTGGTGTAAGCCTGTTTATGATTGGTGCCGCGCTGGCCACAGTTGTGGATACATGGGAATCAGTGATGTTTGCTCGGGTACTGCAAGGTCTTGGCGCATGTGCCACTTTTGTCAGTGCTTTTGCCGTAGTGCGAGATAGCTTTGGTAATAAAGGTAGTGGCCAGATGATCACATATTTAAATGGCATTGTCTGCTTTATTCCTGCACTAGCACCTATTTTAGGTGCATGGCTAACTGTTGAGTTTGGCTGGCGCAGTAATTTTGCGTTTTTATTTGTCTTTGCGGTATTTGGCCTAATTTTACTATTTTTCATTTTTAAAGAAACGAAACCTGAGGACTCTATTTACAACGGTCATATCCTCGATTTTCGCCGATTTGGCTCTATGTTCAGCAGCCCCAAATTTATGTTTAACGCATCAATTACCATGGTGTGTATGTCGGCAATGCTCGTGTTTGTAGTCGGTGCACCTGGGTGGATAATGTCTCATTTAAATCTCCCTATGGCGGACTTTACTTTCTGGTTCGCCCTGAACGCATTTATCAGCATCGTATCCAGTTTTGTAGCACCGCAGTTTATTAAACGTCATAGTCGTCGCGCTTTACAATTTGGGCTCACTTTATTTTGCAGTGCAGGTGCTATCATCCTCATGCTGCCGCAAATAACAGCCGCTTATTATATGCTGCCAATGTATCTAGCTTCGATAGGGTTTGCTTTTACCATTGGTGCCGCGGCAGGCAATGCGCTAGCAGAGTTTCCAAAACAAGCTGGTACCGCTTCCGCATTAATAGGCCTGATGCAAATGAGTGGTGCTGGACTCTTAGCTGTATTAACTCAACCGTTGGGACTGACTGCACCATTGCAATTAGCGCTACACCTGTGCATGGGATTGCCTTTTTTAATGCTGTTGTTCTCAAAACATCGTCAAGCGTTACATAGTGCAAATTAACGTGACACTTTTTGCTATGTAGTCGTAAAACTGTCACATCTGCTCGGCATACTGTATCTAATAGCTGCACAGGCTGTTGTTGAGAAGGCACTAGACTTCTTTTTTAGCATTTATTTATATTGAATCAAGATCCCCCAACCTTGTTATGCGGGTTCATATGACCCGCATAGTTTTAAAAAAACGCAATAAAGCATTTTCAACCAGTTCCCAAGTGATTAAACTGACATCCAACTGTATTACATTTACTCTATTATGCTGAATCCTGAATTTTTGATTTCATTTTTATTTGCAAGCTTCATTATTGCTATCGCTCCAGGGCCTTCAAATGCATTTTTGATGGCACAAACTTTTACCCATGGTAAAACAGCTGGAATGCAAAGTGCTTTGGGCTTTGCGCTCGGTGGCGTGGTCCACACCATTTTTGCCGTCGTTGGCTTGTCTGCTATTTTAAAAGCGTCTGAAACGGCCTACACAGCAGTCCAGTACCTCGGTGCCGGATATCTCGCTTATCTCGGGATAATGACCTTTAAAGCGACCTTATCTGACACCAACGACGAACAATCTGAGGATGATAATAGTACACCGAGCAAATCAAGTAAGAACGTGACTTTTCAGGCAATGATGACCGAAGTACTTAACCCTAAAGTTGCGCTTTTTTTCATCGCCTTTATACCTCAATTTGTTGATACCAGTTTAGATACATCCACGACAGTTCAATTAGCGCTATTTGGTCTACTCTACCCCATATTGGCTTTTCCTGTTGATTGTGTATATGTCTATGGTGGAGATAAAATTGCTGGCTACTTTAGAAGTCATCCACAAGCGCCTATATGGATAGATAGAATATCTGCAGCCATTTTTATTGCATTGGCAGTTAACCTATTGTTGTAAGGAATCTTATGAAATACACACAAGCTAATATTCCTGCGACCAAGCGCATTGCTTTAGTTGCCCACGATGGCAAAAAATCAAGTATGGCTAATTGGTGCAAAACGCATAGAACCATTTTAGCCAAGCATATTTTGAGTGCGACGGGCACCACAGGCGCACTGATAACGTCACAAGCAGAGCTAGAAGTAACACAGTTAATGAGCGGGCCAATGGGTGGAGATCAACAAATAGGGGCCAAAATTGCCGAGCAACAAATTGATATGTTGATATTCTTTTGGGACCCTTTGTCATCTCAGCCCCATGATCCTGATGTTAAAGCACTATTGAGACTGGCCGCAGTTTGGAATATTCCAGTAGCGTGTAATGAAGCCAGCGCAGATATGCTGCTGACTTCGACTTTGATGAATACTGAGCTGCCTAGAACACAGCCCGATTATTCAGAGTATATTTCAAACCGTATTCGCTAACGATAAATACGTTCGGCCCACTTTGTTAACCCAGCGGTGACACTACCAAAATTGTCACCATTTAACATTGGAATATCGCCCAACTTTGCTTGCAATGCACTTTTCAACAATGGCGATTGTGCACTACCTCCGGTCAAATAAATGGCATTAGGCTTAGTGCCTGCATCTGAAATCGCTTGCTCGGCTAGTGCAACAACCTGTTGCAAGCTCGACTCAACAGACTCAGTTAATTGCGTCAGATTAAGGCTTTGAACCAAATCATTTTCAATAAATGATAAATCAACTTGATGCGCACTATCATCGCTCAATGCAATTTTCGCAAGTTCGGCCTGCCTAACAAATTGATGTGTCATCTTGTTTTCTTGGATCACTTGCAAGCGCTTTAGCTTTTCAGGCTCACAGACATCACGCAGCATGGTATTAAGCTCACGGCCAAATGCGCTACTGTAAAAATCACTTTGCAATTGAATATCATTAATTTTGCATGCTTGCCAAAAAGCTTGCTTTGGTAAAGGCAAGCCAGATTTAAATTGTCCACCTAAACCACACACAGGCATTAATTTATGAAACGCCAAAGCAATATCTAAATCGTTGCCACCAATTCGCTTTCCCGTATGAGCCAAGAAGTGAGCACTTCTATCTTCACAATTTCGATAGCTTGGGCCCATTTGTACAAATGAGCAATCACTTGTACCACCACCAATATCAACTACGAGCACTTTTTGATCCTGTTGCAGCTCCGACTCGAAATCAATACCTGCAGCTAGCGGTTCATAGAGAAACTCCACATCGGTGAAACCCGCACGTTTCGCTGCTGTGGTTAAAATAGATATCGCTTGTCGGTTACTATCTTCTCCACCGACCGCTTGGAAATTAACCGGACGACCAATCACCGTTTGCGTAAGCGTTGAACCTAAGTATTTCTCGGCTCGCATTTTCAACGCCATAATCATGGCTGTGGCAATATCTTCAAAAAATGCAATTTGCTCAGGCTTGAGCCCTATTGCGCCAAAAAATGACTTGGGCGATTTAACAAAATAGCCCTCTTCTGGCATAGAGATGTATTCTTCAATCGCTTCTTGGCCAACAAAAACACCACTTTCTTGCGGCATCAGATCTAAATCGCTACGAGCAAACTGTGCGCTTTTCAATATGCCACTTCTCTGCGCTCTGTACTGGGGCTGGGCACTCTCCTGAATGCCTTTTGCAACATATTCAGAAATAAGCGAGTTATGTAGTGCATATAAAGTAGAAGGAAGGTAATACTTAGAGTTTTCCAAAGGGATCAACTCGACTGCGCCTGCACGCATAACACCCATTGCACAATTTGAGCTACCATAATCAAACCCAACGACCATTTTTACCTCGCATCCGCTCGCAAAAAAGGACGAAATTTACCATAGCTCAGATCGATTTTAAAGGATATCCCTCCTTACAAAGCGTCGCGCACTCGCAAAAAGCTCGCGAATCTCGGTTTGCCGTATTTGGTAAACCCTTGGTATTGAAATGTAATTGTACTTCCTATGGCTGGCGGAGAGACACGTTGCTCGTCAGTAAATCCCGTCCCGATGTTAAATATGACCCCTTCCATCGTTTTAACCCGGATTGCGCCCATCATTCCCTGATACTTACCTCTTCCTGGCAAATGTGCGATAACAACCGCTTCAGCATCAAACTTAGGCTTGTATTTAAGTACTTGAGCAGTTCTGCCCCCCTGATGGGTAGCAGCCTTTTCATGTAGCATTACCCCCTCACCACCACGCAACAAAACTTGCGTATAAAATTCATCTAACTGAGCTTTATTAGTAAAATGGTGCTGAGGAATAGGCTTAACATGAATACTATGTAAGCCATTAACGATACCTTGGTATTTCTCAAAGCGTTGCTCAAATGTCAGTAGTGGATCTGGAGCATCAAAAATAAGATAATGAACTTGCTGCCAATTCTCATGATCAGGTACTTTTCTGCGCACCAAACTACTAACAAACGCAAAGTTGTTATACCCTGCCCATAGTTCGCCATCCAACCAACGATTAGGTAATACCGCCGTAAACCATTTTGGAGCGTGAATAATATGCCCTGTTCGGGTTTTAAGCAGCTTGCCATCCCAAACTGCACGTACACCATCATACTTTTCACTTACCAAGTAATCGCTGACGGGTTTTCGTTGCTCATATACTTTTGCGAGTTGAACATCAGGTGCAATATTAGAAAAAGAAGTGGGGCTGGCGCAAATAACTAGGGCTGTACACAGCCAAAAAAAGACGTGTTTCATGCTACTTTCCTTTGCAGATAAAAACAGACAATAATAGCCATCACAACTAAAACACCTTGTTTGCGTTTCAATGACTCTTTTTAAAGTAGCACCTTTATCGGACTTGTACAGTTTAACTTGGCTTTACGATTTGCTGCCACATAGCTTCCAAGCTATCACTTCGCCACGCAGCTTTGGTAAAATCTTGCCCTGCTGAGTGTAAGTGAGAGATCACAACCGTTTTCAACCCTGCAGCAGTCGCAGATGCTAGCCCTGTTTGTGAATCTTCTACGGCAATCGCTTCTTGTGCGCTAATATTGAGTTTAGCCATGGCCAAACAATAGGGTTCTGGGTGTGGTTTAGGGTTGGTTACATCATCTTTGCAAACAATATAGTCAAAAAACTCGAGCAGTTGATAATGTGTTAATACGGGAAGCGCTTCTGCTCGTGTACTGCCAGTAACCAAAGCCAATTTATAATGTTGTGCACAAAGAGAAAGCACATCCACTGCATGTGGCATTAGTTTGGGTTTCTCAGTGGCTGCGGTTTCTACAAACTGTGTATTTTTTAACGTTGCTAACTCACCTCCCGAATAAGGAAGGTTGTAACGTTGCTGCAAAATATGGCCGGTTTTAACAGTAGGTACACCAGAGAATTCATCGCAAAACTCAGATTCGCTGATAAAAATATTAAATGGTGAAAGTACTTTACACCAACTGGTGTAATGAAGTGCCTCTGAGTCTACTAAGGTACCATCAAAATCGAATAATATTGCCTGTAAACCCATAAACACTCCTTATCATTTTTTATTTAGCCTTTCAAAGCTGCAGGTGGCTCAGCGTAAGCCTCTTCACCCGTCTCTACTTCAACTAACTCATAACCACGTTGCTTGCGAACAACTTTTAATACTGGTTTTTCAAACGCTGATTTAAGTCTATCAGAATCCGCTTGTAACTCTTCAATCGTGTGACCAAAAGGAGCGGCACCTGTCTCTGACCAATTAGTCACTTTACCATTGATATTGTATTCAACTTCATGAATTTGGTATAGCGGTGATTCACTATCTTTACCTTCACAAAAAATCACGCGATAGTTCCAAAACCCAGACATGTTTAACTCCTCTTACTTAAACTACGATGCGACTGTATCAGCTAATTCCAACAGTTGCATTAAAGAAATAAAAAACCCGTGTTATTTATCCAATAACACGGGTTTGAGATTAACTAATTCATTTCAGTTACAAATTAAAAGAAACGAACCTTGAACTCAGCACCAATAAAGCGCTCTTCATTCAACATACCAGTGTTGTTATTAAAATCTACACCACCGATAACAACTTGCTCATCAAACAAGTTACGTACAAATACAGATGTTTCGTATTCGTTATCACCAGACGCCCATGCGTAACCTGCTCTTACGCCTGTTTCGAATAGTGCTTTACCTTCAAACTCAACTGACTCATACAAGAAAAAGTTGATTTTGCTACGGTAAGAAGTATCAGCGTATACGAAGAAATCGCCGCCTTCTAACTCTTTAGTGTAGCGAAGCGTTGCATTTGCAATCCACTCAGGTGCGTGAGGTAGGCTGTTACCATCCAAAATTGCTCGTGCTTCAGGTCCATTAGGGCCTTCAACCATATAAGTAGGATCTGTCACTGTACATTGATTACATACCGCAACCGCTAAGTTTGCATCATCTAATTCAGTGTTGTTGTAGCTCAAATTAAACGTCGCGTTTAATTCATCTGTAAGTACCCACTCAGTATCCAACTCAAAACCATAACCGGTTGTTTTGTCAGCATTGATTAGGCGGTTAAAGTTAGAACCACCACCTACAGCTGTCAGCTGCTGATCATCCATTTGGTAATAGAACACAGTCGCATTCACACGACCTTGACCATCAAGTACATCTGATTTAACACCGAACTCAATTGAGTTTGTAGTTTCAGACTCAGCGACAGTCACTTCATCACCAAATACAATGCGACCTTGAACACTTGGCGCACGGAAACCATTTGCTAAACGACCGAATAAGTTAATATCATCCGTCAGCTTATATGTTGCACTTAAATCCCAACTCACATGGCTGTCACTAGGATTTGCACTGCCTTCTAGGAAGTCAGGAGAACCATTCCAAGGTGTTGGGTTATCTGTTCTTTTCGCATAGAACTCTTTTTCATCATCAGAGTAGCGAAGACCAAGAGTCACATCTAATTTTTCAGATAATGTGTAATCAAAAGAACCGAATACAGCCCAAGCTGAAGTGTCTTGATTCTGGATAGCATAGCCATTTTGTAAACCATATTGGCCCGCTGCTGTATCAAATACGCCAGTGTCAAAGCTGAAGCTTTCGATGGTCATTTCTTCTTCAAATAAGAACACACCTACTTGGTAATTAAAATCACCTGAGTAGTTACTTGAAAGACGTAATTCTTGTGTATATTGATCATGCTCTGGAAGTGCATCTGCTGTTTCAGATGAGAAAGGAATTTTACCCGGTCCCATTGCTGGAGCAAATGCATTACCATATGCACCATCAATGTCCGCGCGCGAGTATATCTCAGCACTTTCCCAAGCTGTGATTGACGTAACTGTGTGCTCTGCAAGATCCCACTCGAGCTTTAAGCTTAAACCCTGAGTTTCAACTTCTTGTACAGCGCGAGACGCTGCATCATGATAAACAACATCATTATCATAAATAGGGTTAATGTTGTTCGAACCTTTCTCGATTAGATTTGCACGGAAAGGAATTGGACGACCGTCAAGGTCACGAACGTGATAGTTTAACAAACCTGTAAAGTCATCACCTTCGTATAAGAATTGAATACGTGCTGCTTTCTCGCTGTAACCGCCTAATGAGTCATCTTTAGCAAACTGATTTGTTACACCTTCAGGAGAGCGGACATCAATGTAGTCTGGTTGCTCTTGCCATAATACAGATACACGTGTGGAAATTTTGTCAGTTAGACCTGTACCTACAGCACCTTCAAAGTCAACAGACTCGCGGCTACCGTATGCAACTGAAGCGTAGCCATCAAATTCTTGGCTTGGCTTTACAGAGTCAAATTTAACTAGGCCAGCCGGCGTGTTACGACCAAATAAAGTGCCCTGTGGTCCACGTAGTACTTCAATACGCTCAATATCGAAAACAGGGAAACCTTTTAAGATAGGGTTTTCTTGAACAACTTCGTCAACCACTAAAGAAACCGGTTGAGATGCATTCAAATCGAAGTCTGTGTTACCAAGACCGCGAACATAAAAGCGCGGGAATGTGCGTCCAAACGAAGATTCAACCGATAGGCTCGGGATCTTAGCGTTCATAAAGCGGATATCCATACCAGCAGAACTATAGGCGTCTAAATTATCACCTTGTAAGGCAGACACTGAAACTGGCACTTCTTGTGCATTTTCAACACGCTTACGCGCAGTAATTTGAATCACTTCCAGTTGATTGCTGTTCGCTTGCTCTTCTTCAGCTAGCGTAGTGAATGAAGTACCTGCCACAGCAGAGAACAACGTTGCATTGATTAAAGTTGCTAACGTAGATCTTTTCATTGCTTTCATGTTGGTTTTTGACCTTATTAATGCACTCTTTGAGTTCAACGGTATATTTGGGCGCCGTATCACATTGGCTATGGCGTTCAATTTTGCGCGTTGATGACAAACAACGCGGACCTCGATCTCGAGAGTGCAAAACGGTTAAACGAGGCTGAACGCAACGGGCGTAATTATAGCAGCATATTTTTAAAATGCTTCTAATAAACACATAAATTACACACATTTTTACAACGTTCGACGACGTTAGGTAAAACTTTACAACTTTTAGCTACAAAAAGCGGACATTTGTCCTTATAAACTCATCAATACTATGTTCAAGAAAATATTTTTTACCCAATTAATATACATAAAATCAATATTTCGTTGATGACGCAAAGTTCGCAAAAAAATTAACTTTGCTAAAAGAAACGAAATAAATAATAAGTTACACAGATTACCATCGCCCAAATGGTAACCGGTGTCATGAAAGCGTGACAATAATAGCTAACTGCTCAAATAGATAAGAGGACATTAGACCTCATTAAGCAGATAACGACAGATATGAGCTTTGAACGCGATATTTAGGAAAGGTTCCACAACAAGGCTAAAATAAATTAAACCCTTTCAATCAGAGAAAAGCTAAATTATGGAGGAAATGATTACTCTGCCTCAAATACGAGTTTGCCTGACATTAAATGCGAGGAGCTTGCAGGCCTTTGTAATTTGATTTATGTGTTGTTGGACAATATTCAATGACTGCAACGCCAGCAGTTGGAAATATAGGCATTTCCCCCGGTACTAGCTGATCGATCATATAACTTACTATCGGCATATGAGCTATCACTAACCACGTGTCTATTTCGTCATGCATACTAATGAGCGTTTCTAAATAATCGATGGCAAAGGAAGCACTTCCGCTAGGAATAATGTCGGAACATATTTCTTGATAAGAAAACTCATTATTTTGCTTTACAGCATCTGCGGTTTGTTGTGCACGCAAATATGGACTGACAAGCAATGCACTAGGTTTATGGGTGATAGATAACCACTGCCCCATATCTAATGCCTCTATTTGACCGCGTTCAGTCAATAAACGCGTGGCATCATTTGCCTGCATTGGACCGGCTTCACCATGACGCATTATCAATATTGTTTTCATAGCTCTCCGAAAAGTATTGGTTTTTTATCTCTATTCAGTAGTAAACCTAGCTGTATGTCCGCTATATTAAAACAAATTACTTAAAACTAGTAAGCGGTTTACTGCTTTTAGACTGTCTCACTTATTATATCGGCGGCGTTAACTTGAAATTAAGCAACAATGATAATAAACAATATAAGCACATTACACTGGACAATGGTCTTAAGGTCTTACTTATATCAGACACTAGCAGTGAAAAGTCCGCAGTCTCTTTAACAATAAATGTCGGTCACTTTGACGACCCTGTTGGGCGCCAAGGCATGGCTCACTTCATTGAGCATATGCTGTTTTTGGGTACAGAGCAATACCCAATCAAAGGAGAATTTGCTCAAATTGTCAGTCAACATGGTGGAAATAGCAATGCATGGACTGGTACAGAGCATACCTGTTACTTTTTTGATTGTTTAGCTGATAAACTTGATATGTTAATCCCGCGGTTTGCTGATTTTTTTATAGCACCAAGCTTTGAACAAAGCGCACTACTTGATGAGCGAAATGCGATTGATGCTGAATTTAACCTTAAAGTAAAAGACGATAACCGCCGCATTATTCAGGCGCATAAAGAAACAGCCAACCCTGCTCATCCATTCACCAAATTCTCCGTCGGTAACCATGATACTTTGGGTGATAAACACGGTGACATTCGAAATGAAGTAATTCAATTTTTCAAACAACATTACCAAGCACAGTGGATGACACTCGTTGTTGCTGGGCCGCAACCAACAAACGAGCTTGAACAACAGATACATGAAAACTTTGCCGCTATTAATGGTGACGCCAATTTACCAAAACCAGAGATTGAAGTGCCCTTTTATCGACCACAAGATCTTGGGTTAAAACTGCATATAAAACCAAGAAAGCATTTACAAAAATTGATCGTCAGCTTTGCTATGCCAAATATAGAGGAGTTATACCGATATAAAAGCCTCAGCTTCCTTGCGCATTTATTAGGGTATGAGGGTGAAGGGTCGCTTTACGCAATCCTGAAAAAAAATGGCTGGATTAACGCCCTTTCTGCTGGGGGTGGTGTAAATGGAAGTAATTTTAAAGATTTCAACATCAGCTTTGCACTTACAGATTTAGGTATTGAATTTTACGAAGACATCGTTGAAATGTTATTTGAATATATCAGTCTCATAAACGCAAAGCATCACACGCTGCCAGCACTTTATGCCGATAAAAAACGACTAATGGAATTGGCTTTTGACAACCAAGAAGTCAATAAGCTTATAGACTGGGTCAGTAATGTCAGCGTAAACATGCACCACTATAGTGAAGAGTATACCCTCTATGGTGACTATTGCATGGAGCACTTTAACCAGACCCTACATGCAGAATTAATGAGCTATTTAGCACCTAACAATATGCGTCTTGTGCTTATTCACCCAACCGCAACAGATGAAGCTGATGCAATAAACAAAACTGCACAATGGTATAATACTCCGTATCAAGTCGTAAAAATAAATCAGCAATGGTTAGATGCACTTGCGCGAATAAATGAACCTTTGACAGAAATGCGACTTCCAAATGTAAACCCCTACCTTAGTGAAGAAAATACGCTATTTGATATCGAGTCTACAACACATGCTCCAACTCGACTGCAAGAGCGACCTGGTTTCGCTTTTTGGTTTAAACAGGACGCAACATTTAGGGTAACCAAGGGGCACTTTTATCTAGAAATAGATTCTGAAGCCTCTATCTTAGATCATACCTCAATGGCGCTAACAAGGTTATTTGCAGATTTATTTATGGATAGTGTTGCCGAGCAATTTTATTCTGCAGAGCTAGCGGGGTTAAGTTACCACTTAACATCACATCAAGGAGGGCTTACACTTCACACAGCTGGGCTCTCAGCGTCCCAACTCAAACTTGTTTCTCAACTTGTTGAAGCACTACAAAAACAACCAATAAGCGCTGCAAGGTTTGCTGAGTATAAAAAGCAGCTGATCCGACACTGGCAAAACCACAACAAAAACAAGCCAGTGAGTGAGCTATTCAGTATATTAGGTGCAAAGCTCATGCCTTGGAATCCAACTCCAAACGAGTTAGCGATCGCACTAAAAAATGTATGCTTCAACGAATTTAATGCATTTAGAGATTCATTTTTCACCTCTATTCATGCTAAAGCATTTTTACATGGTAATTGGCAGGCCCAACATGCATATGCAACTGAACAGCAGTTACTCTGTAGCTTTGCGAAAAGCGAAATATTAGAAGATCTAAAGAAGCCACTTAAAACAATTAAACAACGGCACGTTGAACACCTTGAAAATTCGCACAATGAGCATGCCTTTGTGCATTATATTCAAGCACCCACCTCTAATGTCCAAGATAAAATTAAGATAATGGCTTTCAACCAGCTGGTTAGTCAGCATTATTTTGAAAAGCTTAGAACAGAACAACAACTAGGCTATCTTGTAGGCGCTGGCTACGCACCTTTTAACACTCGAGCCGGTATCGCTTTTTACGTTCAATCTCCCAATTACCATAGCGAAGATTTAATCAAATACCATCAGCTATTTTTAGAAGAATTCGTTGCCAATATAGACACATTAGATGGCGCACACTGGTTAGATGTCAAATCTAGCCTTAAGTCACAAATAGCAGAGAAAGATAAAAATTTGCGTTTACGTTCACAACGTTTTTGGGTAGCAATCGGGAACGATGATCATACATTTTCAATGCAAGCTAAATTATTGGAAGCGCTCAACAAGCTGACATTTAAAGAATTGAAGTGCTTTATTTATCAAATCACTAAAAGAGAGTTTCCAAGTATTACGTTAACCATTAACTAGCTTTGAGTTGGTACTGAAGAATGCAAATATCACAGTGATCAGCCATAAATTGACCATCCACCGCGAGTCTTTCCATATTTCATCAATTATGCTTTGACTCAGGCTGGCTGTTTCGATTAGATTAACGGTGAATGTATTAATCTTGTACACTATGGTATATAAAAACAATATAAGAATTTTATTGGCTCTTATTTATATTTTTGCTTTGAGTACCCCCGTACACGCATCTGCACTTTTAGAGCCCCTTTTAAACACTCCTCTATCTTTTTTGGTGGTGGCTGCTGTCTGTTTAGCTCCGTTTTTCATAACACTTTTGCTAAACCGAAGCGCGATGCGCAAACTAGACAACCTTCGTATGTCTGAAAAATGGCTAAAAAGTACCGTCGAAGGTAGTGGTGATACCCTGTGGGATTGGAACATTCAATCCGGCGACATTATCCGTATTAATGATAAATACGCATTAAACGAAGAAAAAAGTAATCACTTTATTCCTAATGCTAAACGAATACATCCACAAGATATTCCACTCGTTGAAAAACAACTAAAACTGCATTTTGCAGAAAAAACAGCCTTCTTTGAGGCTTCTTATCGTTTAAGGGACAACCTAAATCAATACCATTGGGTACTAGATAAAGGAAAAGTGATTAGTAAAGACGATAATCTGAACCCACTGAGAATGACTGGAACAGTAAGGGATATAAACCACCTCAAAAGTACTGAGGAAAGGCTTAATTTATTTGCAAAATGTGTAGAGTCCCTAACAGATGCCATTGCTATTTATGATCACAACTTCAAACTAGTCGATCTTAACCCGAGCTATCTGAGGGTTTTTGGCGGAAAAAGGACACAATATATCGATTCAGAGTTTCAACTTCCGGGGTATGATAGTCGTTTTATTAGGCAAATAAAGTCTGCTTTAAAGGAAACGGAGCACTGGCAAGAAGAGCTCAAAATTTATGATCACAAAGGCAGTATGTTACCTATTGAAGTGACCATTGATGAGATTAAGAACAGTCATGGACACGTAACTAATTATGTAGTTGTCTTCTCAGACCTAACTGAAAGAAAAAAAGCAGAGTCGCAACTTCATAACCTTTCAAATAGAGATAGGATAACCGGACTACCTAATCGAAATTTATTTTTTACCAATTTAAAGAAGCTCTCTCAGCAAGGCACCCATCATGCGCTTCTGGTTTTTGATCTAGACAACTTTAAAAAAATAAACGACTCGCTAGGCCACCAGTTAGGTGATAGCTTGCTTTCAAAACTTTCCATGAGATTGATAAAGCTCTGTCGACAGCAAGATACTTTTTATCGTTTAGGCGGTGATGAGTTTGCACTAGTTATGTCTGGCACAAACGATATCCATACAATTACAAAAGTTGCTAAGCAATTTCTCGCAGCCATCGCAACTCCTTTTAAAATGGCCAACCATGAACTAGTAATTACTTCATCAGTCGGTATTGTACTCTTTCCGGAAGATGGTAAAACGCCTGAAATTCTTTTGAAGAACGCAGATACAGCTATGTATCACGCAAAGCAAAAAGGTAATCATTATTTATTTTTTAACGACTCGATGAATGAACAGGCCGTCAAGCGTTTGCAAATTGAGAACTTGATGCGCTTTGGTTTAAAAGAAGACCATTTTATAGTTTATTATCAGCCCAAAATGGATATAAGAACCGGAAAGCTTGTCGGGATGGAGGCACTTGTCCGTTTTATCACGCCAAAGAAAGGAATTATTAGTCCAGGTGTATTCATACCGATCGCAGAAGAAACGGGACAAATTATTGAAATTGGCGAAGTGGTGTTAGATAAAGCATGTAAGGATGTAAAACATTGGGTCGACAAAGGACTTTTCAATGGTCGAGTCGCTGTGAACTTATCTGCAAAACAATTCAGCTTACCTGATTTAACAGCCCGTATTGATATTATCTTGCAAAAAAATCAACTTCCTTCATATTTTCTTGAGCTTGAAATTACTGAAGGCACGGTTATGGACGATCCCCAAGAAGCAATTTCAATTATGAGGTCGCTAAGTTCACGAGGTATACACCTTGCAATGGATGACTTCGGAACAGGGTATTCCTCATTAGCCTATTTAAAACAATTTCCACTTAATACACTAAAAGTTGATAAGGCATTTATCGATGATATGGGCAGTGAACGTGGGAGAAATATGGTGGACTCAATCGTTACTATTGCACACAATTTAGATTTACATGTCGTCGCCGAAGGAGTCGAAGAAGAAGATCAACTTACCCTCTTAAAACAACTAGAGTGTCAAACAATTCAAGGTTACTATTATTCTAAACCCCTTTCTAAAGAAGAGTTTGAGCGTTTCTTGCAATCAGAGAACAAAGTAAAACCAAGCTTACAACTCGTTAATTAATACTAAACCTTTTTAAACCATTCAATTCTCTGCTGTTTCAACCTTATCCCGATTACTCGCTATCAAAAATATATGTGCCATTATTATGTCACAAAAAAAGTATAAAAATCACTCAAACCCAGCATTTTACGGATAAAAACCAATCAAAAACATAAAATTGTTGCAAAATATTGCATTATTTAATTTAATACCAGCCTTGAAGAAACAAGTTATCACCAAATATTTAGTGCTAAAACTGGGATAGCATGACTTAAAAAATGAAAAACTCTTTAATAAACAGCTTATTATTGGAGTTAATTCATTAATTACCGCTTTATTGCATTATAAAAAAATGCGATTAGATACTTTTTTGCTGCAAACGGCGGTAATAATAGTGAAACGAATTCACTACTCTGCTCATGTAATCCCAAGTTTGGTAAATCGTAATAGTGTATTTACGAATACTAGACTAAAGTTAGTATTAAGTAGTTCAGGTAGTACTTGTTAGATCAATTGGTCATGGTGTAGTTTGCAGCTACCTAAAAGTTGAGCATTTAATGCCTACTTGAGATGATTTAATGATGAGAAAAGGCTATTAGACATATTTTTCGAACTTATCTTTTCTAATTTAATAAATTTCAATGGATTGTGAATTTGATTTATGTAATTAGATGGATAGTACTCGGGCTAGATTTGTCAACTATGTTTGTTATTTCATGACATTTTGCATAAGAAGTCTTACTCATTACAGAATTTTCTCAATAGCTGCTAAAATTAGCCCCATGTTGTTTTAATTAATATAGTTTTTCAAGGACACGGGCTATGGATCAGAAGAGTGTACATAATTATTTACAGGCTAAGCCTGGGACCTTTATTACCAAGCCATTTGCACAAGAAGTAGATGTGTATAAAGTGCAACACAAAATGTTTGCAACACTTTATGAAGGTAAAGAGGGTCAAACTAACGAAAATGGTGAGCCAGTTTGGTGGCTAAACTTAAAGTGCGATCCTGATGAAGCTTTGTTACTGCGTGACAAATATTCGTCAGTTGTACCTGGGTACCATATGAACAAACGCCTTTGGAATACCATCGTGCTTGACGGCAGCATTCCAGAAGACGAGTTAAAAAAGTTAATTGATGACTCATACAACATTGTTGTAGACAATCTACCTACAGCACAACGTGAAGAGTTGAACCGTATCACCGCCGGTGGTAATTAATTGGCCTCCCTCGCACTGAGTGCGAGGGCCATTTAATCTTAATTTACTTTCCATTCAAGTATGTATTTTTTGTGTAAACACCCGCCTGTCACTTATCTGTAAATTATTTGTGCTTAATTATGTTCCTAAATTCAATAATATTTTAGGAATAGATAAAAATGAAGCAACTTGCACTTCCATTACTCATTTCAGCTCTACTTGCAGGCTGTACCTTTGATGGTGAAGATGGCAGACATGGCGTCGATGGCAAAGATGGAAGCAATGGTCAGATTGGAGAAACTGGTAGCACTGGTGACAAAGGAGATAAAGGGGACTCTGGTACAGATGGTGCATCAGGCTTAGACTCATTCCAGCAGCTTACACCTAAACTTGTTGGCCGAGCAGTGCTCAACGCTGAAAGCCCTGAAGGTGCCGCAGAAATAGTTGCGTATCACGCTCAAAGCCTGAGAGTCTTCGCTCTCAATAGCTCTACCTCACCAGCTACAATTGAGATAATCGATATCGCAAACATGGACCCACAAACACTGACAAAAGATTCAGCTGGTGTGGTAACCAATACAAACTTACAAAGCAGCGCACGTATCAACTTAAGTGAATTTGAAACTGGCGATGCCAACAGTCTAGCTATCCATAATAATTTACTCGCTGTCGCAGTAGCCAAAGATATCGGTCAATCAGGTAAAATCGTTTTTTTCGATATAGCTGACAAACCTAAGTTTATAAAGTCAGTGACGGTTGGGGATCTACCAGATATGGTTACATTTAGTCCTGATGGTCAAAAAGTCGTGGTCGCAAATGAGGGTGAGCCCAAAGGGGATTATAGTATCGACCCAGAAGGTAGTATCGCTATCATTGACATCAATAGCGGTGAAGTATCTGATACTGCAAATATTTTAAACTTCAATCAATTTGATAGCCAGTTAACAGCACTAAAAACACAAGGCGTTATATTTGCAAATCCAACTGGACGCACAATAAAAGGTAATGCCATCAATACGAGTGTATCAATGGACCTGGAGCCTGAATACGTCACAATCAGTAAAGATAGCCGTTATGCCTATATTTCACTGCAAGAAAATAATGCTATCGCCAAAGTTGACCTAGTTGATAATAGCTTATCGATACACGGTCTTGGATTTAAAGACTGGGGGAAATCGACGCTTGATGCATCAGATAAAGATAACGCCATTAACTTTGCCGCTTACCCAGGGTTATATGGCATGTATCAACCCGACACGATTGCAGCCTATCAGTGGCAAGGTGCAAACTTCATCATTTCTGCTAACGAAGGCGATGGTAGGGAGTACTTTTTTGAGTCTCCTGACGAGGCAAGTTGCTTAGCGGATGGTGGACTGAAGTTCGACAATGATGATGGCTGTCTTGCATATACCGATGAAATCAGAGCAGAGGACCTAGCACTTCACACTAACTTCGATTACTTAAACAATGACGATCAAGATATCGGCAGACTAAAAGTAACTACCGTATTGGGAGATTCAGACAACGACAACCAATATGAAGCACTTTACACCTATGGAGCTCGCTCATTTTCAATTTGGGATCATCATGGCCACAGAGTATATGACTCTGGCGATGACATTGGGAAAATCACAGCAGCCATTCATGGCGATGCGTTTAATAATGATGAGGATGAAAATAAAGGAGATACGCGCTCAGATGCTAAAGGGGCTGAACCGGAAGCACTTACAATCGGCCAAATCAATGAGCGTACCTATGCATTTATTGGTTTAGAAAGGATGGGTGGTATCTTAGTCTACGACGTCAGCAATCCATTCAATGTCATCATGAACACCTATATGATTAACAGGGGCCTAGAAGCTGGCGCGCAAATAAGTGGAGACCTCGCCCCAGAAGGAATGGTATTCATTGATCAAGAACAAAGCCCAACGGGGGAAGCTTTGCTAATTGTAGGTAATGAGATTTCAGGAAGTGTGTCAATTTGGTCGTTATCCAGCCAATAAACAATTTTGACATTTAAGCATCGCTGTCTAGGCTAAAATTTGCATGCTCCTTTTTTATTGAGGAAATTAATGAAACGCATAGCAATTATTACCAGTGGCGGCGATGCACCTGGCATGAATGCAGCAATTCGCGCTATTGTATTGTCATGTCATGAGCAACATATCGAATGTCTTGGTTTCTATCATGGCTATAATGGCCTTATAAATGATGAATTCATTTTTTTAACACCCGAGCTAGTTTCTCCCATTATCCAGCGTGGTGGCACCATTTTAAAAAGTGCTCGCTGTAAAGAGATGCATCAGGATGAAGGGGTAAAACAAGTTGCCAATACACTCACAAAACATCAGATTGATGCACTCATC
This sequence comes from Pseudoalteromonas umbrosa, assembly GCF_030125375.1. Taxonomy (GTDB): domain Bacteria; phylum Pseudomonadota; class Gammaproteobacteria; order Enterobacterales; family Alteromonadaceae; genus Pseudoalteromonas; species Pseudoalteromonas umbrosa. Next base: position 77,853 of record NZ_JASJUU010000002.1, read on the forward strand.
GTCATCGGCGGCGATGGTTCGTTTAGAGGCATGATGGCATTACAGAGCGACTGGTCTGGCAACCTTATTGGTGTACCTGCGACCATAGATAATGATATCGCTTGCACAGACAAAACTATTGGTTTTGCCAGTGCAGTTAATACAGCAACACAAGCCATAGATAATATTCGTGACACAGCCAATGCATTTGAACGGGTTTTTATTGTCGAAGTAATGGGTCGTCGAAGTGGCCATATTGCATTTAATGTTGGCCTTGCAGCTGGTGCTGAAGCAATTCTTTCATTTGAAAACTGCAATCTTAATAGTTTAGAGCAAGCTAAATCTCACCTGATTACTCAGATACAATCGCAACTATTAGAGCAGCATACAGGCTTTGTGATTGTCTTAGCTGAAAACCTTTGGCCAAAAGGGCCCCATGGACTGCAACAAACCTTAAAAGACACAGCAGGCATTGAAAGCGCTGTATGTGTATTGGGTTATATACAGCGCGGCGGAAGCCCCTGCCCTGAGGATCGGATCTTAGCAACAGAGCTAGGTATTGAAGCTGTTAGCGCAGCCAAAAATAGTACAGGAATGATGGTAGGTAAAGTCAATGGTCAAATTTCGCGGCACTGTATTATCAGAGCAACAGAACAAAACAAGCCAGTAGACCAAGCTTTGCACTCGGCCTACCACCATATGTCTAAACTAAACAACTAAATAGACATAAACTAGCCATAAATAGCGAATAAGTCAGCATTTAACCAAAGATGTACTGCAATACTCGCCGCATAACCTAGCGCGATGACTGGAGTCCATTTTAAGTGGCCAAAGAAAGTGTAATTACCTCTTGCTTGGCCCATTAAGGCAACTCCAGCTGCGGATCCAATAGAAAGTAAACTCCCTCCTACACCAGCGGTCAAAGTGATCAATAGCCATTGTCCATGCGACATTTCGGGTTGCATTGACAATACAGCGAACATAACAGGAATATTATCAATGACTGCTGAAATAACGCCCAAAAATATATTAGCTCCAGTTGTAGACCAACCACCGTACAAAACATGAGACATCAGATTGAGATACCCTAAAAAGCCGAGTCCCCCCACACACATAACGATGCCATAAAAAAACAATAAGGTGTCCCACTCTGCTCTTGATACTTTACTAAAGACATCAAAAGGCACAACACTACCTAGCTTTTTCAAACGCTCTTTGTCACCTTCACGCTCTGCCATTGCCATTTTACGAGCCAGTGATCCCGGCAATGTTACTCTCAAAAAATAACCAAAAAATTGCAGATACCCCAACCCCATCATCATGCCAAGCACTGGAGGTAAATGCAGTAAACTATGACACATTACCGCCGTAGCAACAGTGAGTAAGAAGAGTGTAAGAATACGCAGCGCACCACGTTTAAGTTCGACACTTTCACAACTTGCAGTAGGCTTCTTGTCAGCAACAAAAAAGCTCATAATTGCAGCTGGCACCACATAGTTAGCTATTGATGGAACGAGTAAGACAAAAAACTCATTAAACTTCACCATCCCTGCTTGCCATACCATTAACGTAGTGATATCCCCAAATGGGCTAAACGCACCACCTGCATTTGCAGCGACAACAATGTTTATACAGCTCAAATTAATGAACTTTTTATCGCCCTCAGCAACTTTCATCACCACAGCACACATAAGCAGTGCTGTCGTTAAGTTATCTGCAATCGGAGAGATAAAAAATGATAGAAATCCTGTCAACCAAAATAGCGTCTTATAATTAAACTCTTTTCTCACCATCCAAGCACGAAGAGCATCAAACAACCTACGCTCTTCAAGCGCATTGATATAGGTCATCGCAACCAGTAAGAAAAGCATCAGCTCTGCAAACTCGAGTAAATTATGACGAAATGCATGCTCGGTCGCATCCGGCATACCTTGCTCAATATAAAATGCACCTATTAAAATCCAAATTAGACCGGCAGCAACTAAAACCGGCTTAGATTTGCGCATATGTAGCTTTTCTTCAAGCATCACCAATGTGTATGCAACCACAAAAATAGCGATACATACGAACCCAAGTGTATTGGCAGTTAAGTCGAGTTGAGCGGTAGAAGCAAACGCTGGAAAGTTGATCCCCAGCAAACAGAACAATAGCAGGCAACTGATCCCTACAAGTTTCATTTCAAGGTGTTTCCTTGTTAAGTGAGTACATCTTCGCCAGAAAGTAACACACTTTTTACACTTGCGACATTGTACTCTAGTCTAATTTTACAGCTAGTTTACGAAAATACAGGTTAAAGCATGGTGTTTTATCTTATATTTCATGATAAGACACAAATGTGATTATATTGTTACCTTACGTTTTATTGCATGCTGCAGAATAAGTATCAAAGGAGAAAACAAAGGGGTTGTGGAAAGTAGCACGTTACACTTGGGCATGATGCGCAACGTGCTGATGACTGAGTTAGCTCTAATCCTGATGGCTAAGTTTATCTAGAGCAAGTATTAAACAAAGCCCAAATACAGCGAGTGCGATACAAATACCTAATTGCGCGTCTTGGCCAGTCAACTGAGAGAACTCAATAGGCGAGATATTTTTTTGCATCAATGGTTTCTCTACTCCACTTGAATTAACATAAGTAGAAACCACTTTTTTCCATGGCCAAAGCATATTAAGTGAGCCAATTAAAAAGCCTGCCAGTAATGCAAAAGTTACCTGTTCAAACCTTGCTAATAGCCAAGATAAGAATCTTGAAAACACCATTAGGCCACATACACATCCCAGCAAAAACAAACCAACGAGCATAAACTCGCGTTCATTGACCGCAGTTAATACATGCCCGTACATACCCAGTAGTAACAAAATAAAGCTACCTGAAATACCAGGTAGTATCATAGCGCAAATAGCGATGCTTCCCGCAGCAAAATAGAACCATGGCTGTGCTTGTGCTTCTGCAGGACTTAGCGATGTTATCATTACCGCAATGATCACACCCAGTGAGCAACTGATAATATGCTGTAACTGCCAACGTTTAACTTGCTTAGCGATATAAACAAATGAAGCAATGATCAATCCAAAAAAGAACGACCAAACAAAAGTTTGGTGATGCTCTAATAAATAAGCAATGATTTTTGATAAAGCTAAGGCACTTGTAAATAGCCCACCGAATACCGCAAGCAGAAAGTTACCATCGATATGTGACCATGCTTCCTTAATTTGGCCCTTTAAAACCATTTTGAATACTGTAACATCCACGCTTTTAATGGCTGCTAATAGGCGAGCATATATGCCTGTAATAAACGCCACTGTCCCACCAGATACACCGGGGACAAGGTCGGCAGCCCCCATGCCTGCTCCTTTAAAAAACAACCAAATGTAATCGCGCTTACTGTCTGCCATATTTAGACGTCCTCTTATTTCCATTACTGCATATTTGTCTATTGTATCAAATTCCCAAATTAAAATACTAAAGCTCAATGGCTTTTAGTCGATACTTAAACTAATCATTAGATATTTATTCGCTTGCACCATGAGAAGACAGACTAGGTTATGTTTGACACTTTACTTTAGTGTCATGTTTGCATTTAACAGTTTCAGTGAAGCTGCTGAACATATTGCACCTCAACCCAAAGCAGAGATGATTGAATCAGATTTGGGCTACTGGTTATCTAATGACTCGTTTATAACTATCAAAGATGACGAACGAGAGATCCCTGTTTTGTTTTCTGAGTATATGAGTGGCAGTAAGCGCGGTATCATCGTTATGCTCCCAGGTATTGAGCAATCCCCGCTGCAAGGCAATGGATTGAGCTATTTAAGAGAAGCGCTCAATGATGATGGTTATGACACATATGTCATCCCTTCTCCGGATCTGAATATTAATGCAAATATGATACAAGATGGCATCATCGATACCGAGCAGAGACAATCAAAATCAAGTCAGCAAAATGTGATTTCATTTGTAAGTGAATCGGCGCTCAATGACTATAAGACAGAGTTGGTAGCGCGCTTCGATGCGCTTTACAAGACATTAGCACTTCGAGAAGGTGAACATATTGCGGTCTTAGCCTTTGGTAACAGTGCAGGCCTTTTTGCAGAGTACCTAGCAACTTTGCCACAGATCCGAGTCGATGCTTTGATTGCCGTCAGTGCTCAATTGGCACATCCCAATAGAAACAAACATCTTGCAGCCAGCCTCTCTTTAGTAAGCCCTGCATTATTGGACGTGTTTTATTCTTATGATAACCCTGCGGTGCTACATTCAGTGAAAGATAGACGCCGCTGGGCAAAAAGAAACAGCAAATACGATTACCGTCAAAGGCAATTGTTTGGTCAAAATACACAAACAAACCAACATTACAGATTGCAAAAGGAATTAGCAGGCTTCTTACGACAATTATAACAAGACTACTTTTTTAATGCCTCATAAGCAGCCTGTATACTTTGTGATTTTGCTTTTGCAACTTCCATCATATGTTCTGGCAAGCCTTGAGAAACTAACTTGTCGGGGTGGTGCTGTGCCATCAACTTTCGATATGCACGTTTTATCTCTTTCTCGCTAGCTCCTTGTTCTAGTCCAAGCACAGCCAACGCGTGAATTCGAGAAACCTCAGGCTCAGGAGCAACTTTATTTTGGTAAGACTGTTTATATCCCCTATTCTCCGATTGATTTGACTGACGGTTACTCTGTTGCGACTGCCATTGAGCTCGCTGTTGACGAAATTTAAACTCTGCCTGATAACGTTTTAAGACAAAGTTAAAATGCTTCCCACCAATACCTAAGTATTTACTGACTAACTTTAAAAGCTCCAACTCTTTTGCTGACAGATGACCATCAGAAAAAGCCATTTGTATTTGAATCTCTAAGAACAATTGCAATAAATCGTATCGTCTAGCAAAAGCTTCTTTGAAATCATGTACTGACTCCTTAATAGAAAAATCGGCCTGCTTACCTGCATTAAAAGCACTTTGTGCTTCCCTTCTATCATCACCATGCAAAGCCATTTCATCCATAAATGCGGATGCAGCTTGGATATGTACTTCACTCACTCTACCGTTTGATTTCGCAATATGTCCCATCACGGCAAAACAGCTAGAAAAAAACAGCGCTTGACGTTCATTTAGGTCATCACCACTAAAGAAACCTTGAAAACCGCCAGCTTTGTCGAAGTCTTGTTTTAAGCTTTTATCAAACAAATGACCCAAGTAACAGCCTAAAATCGCACCTAACCATTTACCAAATAAGAAGCCAAACCCAGCACCAAGCAACTTACCCCACATTACACGACTCCATCTTAATGTTAATTTCACTAAGTCGCTCTGGCGTGCCTATATCATGCCACTGACCCAAAAACAGCTCACTAGATAACATATGCTCATCTATCGCTGCTCGTAACATCGGGCCAAGCGGCTTTTTTGAAATCATCACATCTTTGAAAAAGTCTTTGTGGTATAGACCAATACCAGAAAAAGTATAGGTCTGCTCATTGAGTGGTTGGTGCGTCAAACGAAAATCGCCATCAGGATGATGTACTGGGTTTTCTACCAGTACAATATGTGCTTCGCCGGACTTCAGTTGTAATTGTGTCAAAGCATGTACATCATAGTCAGTAAATATATCACCATTAATAACCACAAAAACATCATCATCTTCACACAATTTAGATAGCGCCATTGCAATACCACCAGCCGTTTCAAGACCGCCTTCAGGTTCATGACTATACTCAATCTGCATACCTAAATGACTACCATCGCCAAAATGCTGTGCGATTTTTTCTCCTTGCCAAGCTAAATTGATGACGATCTGGTCAATACCAGCACGCTTTAATCGCTCAAGGTGGTAGGCGATCAAAGGTTTGCCTGCCACCGCTAACATAGGTTTAGGCATTTCTGCGGTCAATGGCATCATACGCTGGCCTCGTCCAGCAGCTAGGATCATTGCTTTCATAAAGACTCTGCTAGTTTATCTTGTACCATAGGCATTATCTCGGATTGAAGCCAAGTTGCAAGCCATTGATAATCAGTATATGCATTGGCTGCCTCTACGATATAATCGAGGGTAGGTAAAATATTTGGCAAGTATCCTGGCTTACCATCACGTAGATATAATCGAACAAAAATACCCGCAGCCTTTAAGTGCCTTTGAAGTCCAGTAAGATTAAAATAATCGATATATTGATCATAATTAATGCCTTCAAGGAGCCCATTATCCGACAATTGCTGATAACTTATTTTTTTTAATCTTTCCAATTCATCTGCTGGTAACTTTACATAACAGTCTTTGAGCAGAGATACTGCGTCATAGCATATAGGGCCCACGACCGCATCTTGATAATCAATTAAGCGCCCCTTTTCCTGTTGAAACATGACATTTCTACTGTGGAAATCGCGATGCATAACAACTTGTGGTTGAGTCAACATACAGCCCGCTAGACTCTGCGTTAAATGCTGCCACCTAGCCACCTCTTCTTCATCAAAAGAATAATCCAGCCATTTCTCTAATAACCAAGATCTAAAAATATCCATTTCTTGTAAGATAAATGCCAAATCATATTCTCTCATCCATTCAGAAGCAGGCAATTTGGCTATCTTAGGCAACCAAGATAATAGTGTGAGGTAATGCGCTTCTCTATGCTCCGATTCAACTAGATCAGCAAGGTGAGTTGCTCCCAGGTCTTCAAGCAAAACAAACCCTAGTTCGTTATCAAAAGCGAGCACTTCAGGTACTAAAAGACCCCCTTCAGAGAACACGTCATTTAAATGCACAAATTCAGAGATCGTGCCTTTTTCAGGTGGAACATCCATCAAAATAAATTTAGCGTGAGCTGCTTGGACACGGAAGTACAGTCTAAAGCTCGCATCACCTGTGATGGCGGTAATATCAAACCCACCAGCCCCCTCTAATAGCCGTGTAATTTGAGTTTCAATAAACTGTTGTCTGTGATGTTCTCTTTTTAATCTGCCCGAAGGAGTAAAACTTGCCATATTTTCACCAATTACTGATCTTAATTACTGTATTTAACACTGTTTTCATTTATCATGTCTGGCTGAATCGTGGTGCAAGGTAGACAAGGTCGATAAATGAGCAAAAATTGGGGCATTTTAGTCCTACCCCTTATAAGTACACAGGTCTTAGCTAATTCGAACACTGTTGGCGGACTCTGTAAAGACTATTTGCAACCTAAAGACTGGCAACCTCTGCCAGGCATAGTGCCTGACACCATCGATATTCAAGCAAATAAAGTTGAACTGCAGGGCACAGACAGTGCTGAGTTTTCCGGTGATGTCGCGGTCAACACAAACACAATGACCGTCACAGCAAAAAGTGCATTGATCGACAAACGCGAAGGTCTGCTCAACGCATCAGGACCATTGTTATTTCAAGATGACTATACAATGGTCAATAGCACTGGTATGTACGCAGATCTCAACAGAAGTGAATTTAGTTTGCTTGGCGCACAATACCAGTTGACCCAGCAGCAGGGTAAAGGGAAAGCCGAGAAATTGCGCGCAACTAACACTCAAGTTGATTTATTCAACTCAAGCTTTACGACGTGTCCAGGCCAGTCACCATTTTGGCAAATTGAAGCAAGTACAATCACACTCAACAAAGAAAAAGGATGGGGGGAAACGTATAACACCGTATTAAAAATACTAAACACCCCTGTTGTTTATGTCCCCTATTTTACATTTCCCATCGATGATAAAAGAAAGTCAGGGCTCTTAACGCCAACTTTATCAAGCTCAAATCGCTATGGCGTAGAGATAGTCACCCCTTATTATTTTAATTTGGCAGAGAACTTTGATGCGCTACTCACACCAAGGTACATGTCAAATAAAGGGTTGCAGTTACAAGCAGAATTTAGATATTTGACCGAGCAACATAGTGGTACGATCGCAACAGAAATACTCAGCAATGATAAATCAGAACCAAATCTAGATGAGCGGTATTTAGTACATTGGCAACAAAAAAGTTATTTTAATGATTTCTGGCGTGCCAATATTGATGTAACTAATGTCAGCGATGATAATTACTTAACAGACCTTGGTTCTAGCTACGCAAATCAAACAGACACACAATTAGCCAGAAAAGGGCAATTGAGTTATCTTGGTGAAGATTGGCTTGTCGATCTTCAACTACAAAACTTTGAAGTATTGGGTAATCATGCTGAGTCCTATTCTGCATTTCCTGAGATCACGATTAAAAACCGTACCCCTGAAGAATATCTTGGTCTAGATTGGCAGTTTACAGGACAAATGAGTCACTTTAAAAATAGTGATGCAACAATTACCGATGCAACACGTGTGCACCTAGAGCCAAGTGTGACTTACAACCTCAGTGACTATGCATGGTCATTCGATTCAAAATTGGCGTTATTACATACTCATTATGAGCAAAACGGCCACTTTAATGAAAGTGAATATAAAGATTCAACATCTCGTACATTGCCTCAGGTCAGGCTCCATGGCCAACTAAATTTAGAGCGCAGTATGCACTTCCTGTTAGAAGATGGTACACAAACATTAGAACCACAGATCCAATACTTATACACACCTAAGAAAGATCAAAGCAAAATCGGCTCTTATGATACCGTCAAAATGCAAGATGATTTTTTTGGTTTATTTAGAGAAAGGCGTTTTTCTGGTGTAGATTACATTTCTGAAGCGAATCAAGTTACATTAGGTGCTACCACTCGATTATTAGACGATAAAAATATTGAACGTTTTAGCTTAAGTGTCGGCCAGATAATTTACTTAAGTGATTCTGTAAAACCAACTGAAAATAAACTTAATAGCCGTTTTGGCGATAACAATTATAATGCATTATTCGCGGCAGAAACGAAAATACACTGGCACCCAAGGTGGTATTTCTCTGGAGGAATACAGTATGACGCCGATGAAAAAGATTTGATCCGCTCACATATGACAATTGATTATCGTGGTAATAATAAAAAGCTGGTACAGTTGAACCATCACTACGTTAACAATGTCTCAGGTAATGAGATTGATCAGGTCGGTATATTTACCAGTTTGCCAATTGATGATAACTGGCAAGTTGTCGCAAGCTATCATCGTGACTTAACAAGTAAACGAAGCGTAGAAGTATTTGCAGGTCTACAGTATGAATCTTGCTGTTGGGCTATTCAAATTACAGGAAACAGAACGATTGAAACTGATTTGAATCAATCCACTAATTTTCAAGACCCCATTTTCGACTCCAGCATAAACTTTAATTTTGTGCTCAAAGGGTTGGGAAGTAAGTCGAGATACGATGCGAGCCATTTACTGAAACAAGGTATCTTCGGTTATCGTAGACCCTATTTTTTAAATAATTAACAACAAAGACTCTTATGAATTTCAAAAAGCTGTTACTCATTCCCGTATTAAGTGTTGCGCTATGTCAGCCAGCACTTGCCGAGCGTATACAAATTGACAAAGTCGTCGCTACAGTCAATGACGGTGTTGTACTTCAAAGCGAAGTGGATCAAGTTGTAAACCGAGTCAAAGAGCAAGCAAGTCAGCAAGGCACTGAATTACCATCAGATAAAGTTTTGCGTATTCAAGCAACTGATAAGCTCATTGATGAAACCCTTATTTTGCAACTTGCAAATCGCATGGGCTTGATCATTTCTGATGCACACTTGGATCAAACTTTATCTAATATTGCCAAAGAACAAGGCGGCACTATCCGCGATCTGCGTCGTTCAGTAGAATCAGCGGGAGAAAGCTTCCAAGCTTATCGAGAAGAGATAAGAAAAGAAATCACAATAAGCCAAGTTAAACGCAGTGCAGTTGATAGAAGAGTGTATATTAGCCCACAAGAGATTGATAATTTAAATAAAATCTTAGAGCAACAAAGCGGCCAAACTGAAGAGTATAATATCGGTCACATTCTCATTAAGGTCGATGGTAAAGCAAACCCTGAAGAAATAGAAGATGCTAGAAAGCGCGCCGATAACGTCATTAAATTCTTAAATGAAGGTAAAGAATTTAAACGTATCGCAATCGCTTCATCGGGTGGTGCAAATGCATTAGATGGTGGTCAACTAGGTTGGATGGGCATAAATGAAATGCCAACCTTATTTGCTGAGGCCATCAAAGGCAAGAAAAAGGATGAACTAATAGGCCCTCTTCGCTCTGGTGCTGGTTTCCACATTGTAAAGGTGCAAGATGTACGTGGTCGAGAAGTTGTAGAGACGGTTGAAGTACGTTCTCGACATATCTTATTAAAGCCATCAATCATTTTAAGTGAAGAGAAAGCACGCGACATGCTTGCTGGTTTTGTAGCAGATTTAAGAGCTGGTAAAGCTGATTTTGCGGAACTTGCGAAAGAGCACTCAGAAGATCCTGGTTCTGCATTAAAAGGCGGTGAATACGATTGGACAGATCCATCAACTTACGTACCTGCTTTCAGAGACACTCTACTAGGCCTTGAGCAAAATGAGATAAGTGAGCCATTTCGCAGTACATTTGGCTGGCATATTGTAGAACTTCTAGACAAACGAGTAGCTGATAAAACTGAGCAAGCGAAAATGAATCGTGCTCACCAGCTATTATTCAGAAGAAAATTCAAAGAAGAAAGCTTCAAATGGATGAGAGAAATGCGAGAGCAAGCTCACGTTGAAGTTCTTGATAGCAAATAAGAAGAGCACATATGAGCTTGAGAATAGCAATTACACCTGGTGAGCCAGCTGGAATTGGCCCTGACTTGGTGATCAAATTAGCGCAACAAAGCTGGCCAGCCCAGCTTGTTGCAGTTGTTGATAGAACTATATTAGAACAAAGAGCTGGTGAACTTGGTTTAGATATTGAGTTGCTTGCATTTGATCCTCAAGAACCAGTCAAGCCTGCTGCAGCAAAGCAGCTGTATTATCTTCAAGTAGATAAAGGTTGCGATGTCATACCAGGGCAACTAGATGAACAAAATGGACAGTATGTTTTAGATACTCTGCGTATCGCCTCAGAAAAGAATATGGATGGTACCTTTGACGCTGTTGTAACAGGTCCTGTCCATAAAGGCATCATTAATCGAGCAGGTATCTCGTTTAGTGGCCATACAGAATATTTTGCTCACCAGTCAAATACCCCTGATGTTGTCATGATGCTCGCAACAACGGGGTTGCGAGTAGCACTAGCTACCACACACATCCCTTTGGCCTATGTTTCAAAAGCTATTACACAAGAACGTCTAACTAAAGTTGCTAATATCTTGTACCATGACTTGCAAACGAAGTTTGGTGTGCAAGACCCCCGAATACTTGTATGTGGATTAAACCCACACGCAGGAGAAGGCGGGCATTTAGGTAATGAAGAAATCGATACCATATCACCAGTACTTGAAAGACTTAATAACGAAGGCAAAAACTTCATTGGTCCACTTCCAGCTGACACGCTATTTCAAGCAAAGTATCTTGATAATGCAGATGCTGTACTGGCGATGTATCACGATCAAGGATTACCTGTGTTAAAATATAAAGGATTTGGTAACTCAGTTAATATTACTTTAGGTTTGCCTTTTATCAGAACTTCAGTTGATCATGGCACAGCCCTTGACCTAGCAGCATCCGGAGATGTTGAGGTTGGTAGTTTTGAACTGGCAATTCACGAAGCAATTAAGCTTGCAAGCAAGAAAATACAGAATTCATGACAGATAAAGTACATTTAGGGCACCGCGCCCGTAAAAGATTCGGCCAAAACTTTTTAAATGATGACAATATCATCGATAAGATAGTCACGGCTATAGATCCAACACCAGATGATAACTTAGTTGAGATTGGCCCAGGTCTTGGCGCAATCACCGAGCCAGTTGTTGAGCTCAGCGGTAAGTTGACAGTTGTTGAGCTAGATAGAGATCTTGCAGAGCGTCTAATTGCTCACCCAACTATGGGTAGTAAACTCAATGTTCATCAAGGCGATGCAATGAAGTTTGACTTTTCAAGTCTCGTCAGTGAAACAGCAAAATTAAAGATATTTGGTAACTTACCATATAACGTTTCCACACCTCTATTATTCCACCTTTTTGAGTTTGCAGACCATGTCGAACACATGCACTTTATGCTGCAAAAAGAGGTTGTGAATAGAATGGTCGCAGGACCAGGCTCAAAAGCTTATGGTCGATTAAGTGTGATGACACAATATTACTGCCATGCTATGCCAGTCATTGAAGTGCCACCGACATGCTTCAAGCCTGCGCCAAAAGTGGACTCTGCAGTGGTTAGACTGATCCCTAAAGAAGCTTCTCAACGCAGTGCAAAAAGCACCAAAATACTCAATACCGTTTGTCTTGAGGCATTTAACCAAAGACGTAAGACTCTGCGAAATAGTCTTTCAAATTTACTAACAGTAGAAGAAATTACTCAGCTAGGGATAGACCCGTCACTTCGAGCGGAAAATATCTCTCTTTCTCAATTTATCGAAATTGCAAACTGGATCTATGACAATAAACAGTGAAATAGGTACACCTATAAAAGTCTCTGTTGAGACATTTTATGTAGAAGCTCAGTCTCAGCCAGAAAAAGACAAGTACGTTTTTGCTTATACCATCACCATTAAAAACCATAGTCTCTGTAGCGCAAAGCTTGAAAGTCGCTATTGGCTAATCACTGATGCAAATGGCAAAGAGACAGAGGTTGAAGGAGAAGGTGTTGTTGGTGAGCAACCTACTATTCGCCCAGGAGAAAGCTACCAATATACCAGTGGTGCCGTTTTAGATACTCCCGTAGGTACCATGGAGGGCTACTACTTAATGCGCAATGAATTCGGCTCTGAATTCAAAGCCCCAATTAAAGTATTTAGACTTAACCGTCCAGATATATTGCACTGACAATGGCTACTTACGCAATTGGTGATTTACAAGGGTGCTACTCGCAATTTAAGCAGCTTTTAGCACTTGTAGATTTCAACCCTAGTAAAGACCATTTGTATCTTGTGGGGGATCTCGTCGCTCGAGGACCTGATTCCCTAGCTTGTATGCAGCACGTATATTCATTACAAGACTCGGTCACTGTTACACTAGGTAACCATGACCTACATTTAATGTCGACAGTACTTAACGACAAACAAGCAAATCCCAAAGATAATCTAGACGCATTAATTTCGAGTACCTCACTGACAAAGTATTTAACTTTTTTGCAGTCGCAACCATTATGTACCTATTTACCTGAGTTCGACTGCTTTATTTCACATGCAGGAATACATCCTCATTGGAATATCGAGCAAGCAGTTAAGTTGTCAAAATGGGGACAGTCTTGTTATCAGGGTTCAGCATCAGCGCAATTTCTTGCGGGAATGTATGGTAAAAATCCAAGTATTGATTTACCCGATGATGACCCGCAAATAAAATTCAACACCATAGTCAATGTATTCACTAGAATGCGTTTTTTAACACCTAATTGGCTGCTTAATTTCGATAATAAAGGCACACTCAAAGAAGGTGAGCAATTAAAACCATGGTTTACACATCCACGCTTTAAAACGAGTCAAACACGTTTCATTTTTGGTCACTGGGCTGCATTAGAGGGTAAAACTTGCCTAGATCAAATCATTGCATTAGACACAGGATGCGTCTGGGGTGGTCCAATGACTTTGCTTAATTTGTCTACAAACGAACAAATTACCAGCAATTAATCAAAACCTATCCGTTTTTACTGAATTTTATATTCACATCTGCTATAAAATACTTAACTAATGCGCAATAAATCCGATAAGTGGTTGTACTGCTTTAACTTGATGGTATCTTTGTATGAATTTAACCGTTAGCCAACGTATTTGGGGTGGCTTTATAATAATTACCCTGCTTTTATTGTCCATCGGAGTGAACTCGCTGCTCAGGATCGCAAATATCGATAGTTCAACTCAGCTGGTCAACAATCTGTCACTTCCCGCGCTAGATAGGAGCGCAGCTTTACAAATTGAGTTTACTCAAATGAGTAAAATAGCCCAAGCCAGTTTTTACACGCAATCTAGTGACGAATTAAGCAGTTTAAAATCTGCTTTTAATACACGTCAAAAAACCTTTGAGCAAAGTTATTCAGCTTTGAATCAAATCGTCCAAGACGACCCAACACTCTCAAGCAGCAGTCAAGACGTCGCCACAAGCTTCGGGACTTTCTCAAAGTCAGTTACATCCCTGTTTGCCGACAAATCACTAGAAATGAGATTAAATAAACAGTTAATAGCGCAACTAGAAGAAGCAGAAATTGCCGCTGACGATGCCGCTACTGTTGTGGTTGATATCTTAGACTTGGACGGCTTCGAGTCACTAAATTCACGTGCATATCAAGCCGCCAATAAATTGGAAAACTCATTTAGTTCATTGGCTACCAGTAGCGCTGATATACTCACTATCAATGAGTCAAGCACGTTGGATATCGTCAAAAAAGAGCAAAGCTATGTATTTGAAGATATTGATCGTAACATTGAGCTAATGCGCTCGACCGTTGCTCAGCTAGATGAAGACTTGCTCAATGACCTAGATTCCTACTATGAAGCGCTTAAAGAGCAACTTCAAGGTAGTGACAGTATTGCAAACAATCGCCAAAGCTTAATCACAGCCCGTATTAATACACAAAATGAGCTAAATAGCGCCGAGCAGGCAACTGAAACGGCACTCGCGCAACTCGGTGAGCTTGTAGCACAAGCTAAACAGTTAGCCTTTGAGATCCAAAGCGAAGTGACTGAAGATGTGTCATCGGCCAACATTGCGACTTGGACAGGCATGATTGCAGCTACCCTTTTAGCAATTGGTATTGCTTACTTCACAGTCAGCCGCATCACAAAACCTCTCGCTGAAGTAAATCGTGTGCTGGATATCGTAGCAAGAGGAGATATGACCCACTCGCTTGATGCCTCTGCAAAAGATGAATTTGGAGAACTAGCACAAAGCTGTAATACGCTTATCGCCAGTTTAAAAGAATTGATCACGGGTATTGTTTCCCGTTCAACACAATTAGCCGCAGCCTCAGAGCAAACATCAGCAATTACATCTGAGTCTAGTCACGCAATTAAAAGCCAGCAATCACAGGTTGAACAAGCTGCAACTGCGACAACAGAAATGAGCAGTACAGCACATGGGGTCAGTAACAGTGCCCACCAAGCCCTTGATGAAATTAAAAACGCAGATCAAGAAGCAGAGCGTGTTAAGGGAATCTCACATGACAACAAAAGAACCATCGAGCAGCTGGCTCATGAAGTAGAAGAAGTCTCTACAGTCATCAATAAGCTCCACCACGATAGTTCTGCTATTGGTGGGATCTTGGATGTAATTCGCGGTATCGCCGAGCAAACTAACTTACTCGCGCTCAATGCTGCGATTGAGGCTGCTCGTGCAGGTGAGCAAGGCCGTGGCTTTGCAGTTGTTGCAGACGAAGTACGTTCTTTGGCAAGTAAAACTCAAGAATCTACTCAAGAGATCCAATCAATGATTGAATCGTTGCAAGCTGGGGCTGAAGAAGCTGTTACTGCAATGTCAAAAGGACAGCAGCAAGCAGAGTCATGCGTGGCACAAAGCGATATTGCTAATGAAGCGCTAAACTCTATCACTGATGCAGTCTCAAGAGCACATGACGTGAGTGAAGAAATCGCAACTGCGGCAAACGAACAGCAGCAGGTATCTCAAGAAATCAGCGAACGCCTTGAGTCAATAGTAACCATTGCTGAGCAAACAGCTGAAGGGGCAAATCAAACCTCGACTTCTAGTTCAGAAGTGGCAAAACTAGCAGAAGAGTTACGTCAATCTGTATCTCAGTTTAGAGTATAAGTAGACTGACTTAAATATACGATAAGTCCAATTTTTCATTTGGGCTTATCGTTTAAGAAAAAATTTATACACAAAAAAACCGCCTTACTTGGCGGTTTTTTTATTTCTGAAAACGCGATTAAAACAAAGCGTTTGCTTTAGCGACTACGTTTTCAACAGTAAAGCCAAAGTGCTTAAATAGTTCACCAGCAGGTGCAGATTCACCAAAGGTGCTCATGCCAACAATTGCGCCATTTAAGCCTACATACTTGTACCAGAAATCTGCAATGCCTGCTTCAACTGCAACTCGGCGAGTTACCGATGCAGGTAATACTGATTCTTTATACTCTGCCGACTGTGCATCAAATACGTCTGTAGAAGGCATTGATACAACACGTACTTTTTTACCTTCTTGACGTAACTGCTCTGCAGCTTCTACAGCCAGCTGAACTTCTGAACCAGTAGCAATAAGAATAACCTCAGGGTTTGAATCACAGCTTAACACGTAGCCACCGCGCTTAATTGCAGCAACTTGTTCGTCAGTACGAGCTTGCTGAGCCAGACCTTGACGTGTAAATACTAAAGATGTAGGACCGTCTTTACGCTCAATCGCTTGCTGCCACGATACAGCTGATTCAACCTGGTCACATGGACGCCAACTAACTAAGTTAGGTGTTAAGCGCATATTAGCAAGTTGCTCTACTGGCTGGTGTGTCGGTCCATCTTCACCTAAACCAATTGAATCGTGCGTATAAACAAAGATACTTGGTTGCTTCATTAATGCAGCCATACGCACTGCATTACGTGCATATTCCATGAACATTAGGAATGTGGCACCGTAAGGAATAAAACCTTTATGCAGGGCAATACCGTTCATAATTGCAGACATACCAAACTCACGCACACCATAGAAAATATAGTTGCCTGATGCATCATCCGCAGTTAGACCTTTTGAGCCTTCCCAAATTGTCAAATTAGAACCGGCAAGGTCTGCTGAACCGCCCATAAATTCTGGTAAAATTGGACCAAACGCGTTTAGTGCATTTTGTGACGCTTTACGTGTGGCAGGGTTAGCAGGATTTGCCTGTAACTCAGCAATATAAGCTTCGGTTTGTTCAGTCCAATTAGCTGGTAATTCACCTTTTGTACGACGCTCGAACTCAGCAGCAAGCTCTGGGTAATGCATCTGGTACTCAGTAAATTTCACCAACCACTCGCTCTGGATCTGTTGACCATGTGCCGCACCATCCCACTTTGCATAGATATCTTCTGGGATTTCAAAAGCGTCATGCTTCCAACCAAGGAATTCACGTGCAGCTTTAATTTCATCATCACCTAACGGCGCACCATGGCAATCGTGGCTGCCTGATTTGTTAGGTGAACCGTAACCAATTACAGTTTTACAACAAATCAACGTTGGCTTGCCCGTTTCAGCTCGCGCAGCTTCAATTGCTTCTTTAATAGCTTCGCTATCATGGCCATCAACAGCCGGAATAACATGCCAACCATAAGACTCGAAGCGCTTAGGTGTATCATCACTGAACCACCCTTCTACTTCACCGTCAATTGAAATGCCATTGTCATCCCAAAATGCGATTAACTTACCAAGCCCTAATGTGCCTGCCAGTGAACACGCCTCGTGAGAGATGCCTTCCATCAGACAGCCATCACCTAAAAATGCATAAGTAAAGTGATTTACAATATCGTACTCATCACGGTTAAACTGTGCTGCAAGTGCTTTTTCTGCAATCGCCATACCGACGGCATTAGTAATACCTTGTCCTAGAGGACCTGTTGTGGTTTCAATACCCGGTGCATAACCATACTCTGGGTGGCCCGGTGTTTTAGAATGCATCTGACGGAAGTTTTTTAAATCATCAATAGACAACTCATAACCGCTCAAATGTAATAAAGAATAAATTAACATTGAGCCGTGGCCATTTGATAATACAAATCTATCTCTATCTACCCACTCTGGATTATTTGGGTTGTGCTTCAAATAATCACGCCAAAGTACCTCTGCGATGTCTGCCATGCCCATGGGTGCCCCTGGGTGGCCTGATTTAGCCTTTTGTACAGCGTCCATGGATAGAACGCGAATTGCGTTTGCAAGTTCTTTGCGAGATGGCATGGATTCTCCTACCTTTAAGTGTTTGCACGGTGGTTTTTAAAGGCCCATTCTTACCTAATAAAATTACCACTGCAATTAAAATCATAAGAAAAACGATAAATTCACATTGTTTTTAATGAGTAAATTGCAACTACATAAAAATAGACGTCTAGGCGTAAAAAAACTATGCATACAACCCTGTTTTAGTTAGAATAACGCCCTTAGATTTTTCCAGCGCTGTTTTACGCATGTTCGCGAAGCGCACTTTTTGTGAGTATAAAATAATGGCGAAGCACTTATTTACTTCAGAATCAGTTTCTGAAGGCCATCCGGATAAAATTGCGGATCAAATTTCAGATGCAGTATTAGATGCAATTCTTGAGCAAGACCCTAAAGCGCGTGTTGCATGCGAAACCTATGTAAAAACAGGCATGGTCATGGTTGGTGGTGAAGTAACCACAAGCGCTTGGGTAGATATCGAAGAACTTACTCGTAAAACAGTTCGTGAAATTGGCTACACGCATTCAGACATGGGCTTTGATGCTGATTCATGTGCGATTTTAAATACAATTGGTAAACAGTCTCCAGATATTAACCAAGGTGTAGACCGCTCTCGTCCTGAGGAACAAGGTGCTGGTGACCAAGGCCTTATGTTCGGTTATGCATGTAATGAAACTGATGTTTTAATGCCCGCACCAATTACGTATTCGCACCGCTTAGTTCAACGTCAAGCAGAAGTTCGCAAAGATGGCACACTTCCTTGGTTGCGCCCGGATGCAAAGTCACAAGTAACTTTTGCATATGAAAACGGTAAACCAGTTGGTATTGATGCAGTTGTATTATCTACTCAACACTGTGACTCAGTTTCGCAAGATGATCTCGTTGAAGCTGTAATGGAAACAATCATCAAGCCAACTCTACCAAAAGAGTTGATCACTGAAGCTACTAAATTCTTTATTAACCCAACTGGCCGTTTCGTAATCGGTGGCCCAATGGGTGATTGTGGTCTAACTGGCCGTAAGATAATTGTTGATACATACGGTGGCATGGCAAGACACGGCGGTGGTGCGTTCTCAGGTAAAGATCCATCAAAAGTTGACCGCTCAGCTGCTTATGCAGGGCGTTATGTAGCCAAGAACATCGTTGCTGCAGGCTTAGCTGACAAGTGCGAAATTCAAGTCTCTTATGCCATCGGTGTTGCAGAGCCAACATCAATCAGCATCGATACATTTGGTACAGGTAAAGTTGAAGAAGCACGTTTAATTGAACTTGTTCGTGAACACTTCGACCTGCGTCCATATGGTCTAATCACTATGCTTGACCTTGAGCGCCCAATTTATCTTCCAACTGCAGCTTACGGACACTTTGGCCGTGAAGAATTCCCTTGGGAGAAAACAGACAAAGCCGACGCACTTAAAGCGGCTGCAGGTCTGTAATAAATTAATACAGAACAATGAGAAAAAGGCGCCTCAGGCGTCTTTTTTATTACCCTATCAAAAACTCTTCCACGTCTTCTTTAATATCAGTGTAATCATCATCACTCAAATCCAGAGCAAGCATTACATCATCTTTAAATGCATGCCAATCTGAACAACTTCTAAAATTTTTAATTTCAAAACAAAAATTCTCTGCAAGTTTTAGTGTAGCTAACGTCTGCTTTTCTGCACTAGAGTCACTGTCTTGGAAAAATATTGCATCATGATGACAAAGTATTATTTGACATACTCTCTTGGGTAGATGCCAAGAACTCGCTAAATAATACCCGACAACTGTATGATTTGTGGGATAATGCTGCATCTCATATTCTAATAGAGAATATTCAGGACGTTGCGCCGCTCGCGCAAGCACATCACCGTAGTCTTGAAAGCGCATTGCCATTGCTGGGACCCCTGCATCATGAAACAAGCCAAGTAACTGTAAGTCTTCGATAGGAATTTCTGCGTTTATCTTTTTCCCTATCAGCATGGCAACTTGCGATATATCGGATGCACTATCCCAAAACCTTTGTAGTGAAATACAGCAATTGTCTTGTGCAAATGCACTTTTCAATAAATGGCCAGTCACAACCTGCGTTATACAATTCATGCCTAAAAACATAACGGCCTGCTTTATATCTGTCACAGTTCTCGACATACCATAAGCAGGGGAATTGATGACTTTTAATACGGCCGCTGAAGTGGCTACATCTTCTGTGATAATCTCTGCAACACGATTTAGCTCGGGCTCATCTTTATTCAACTCATCTTGCAAGCTTTGTAAAATTTCTGGCTTAGCGGGTAAATTAAAACCTGATCTTAAATCTGCTAGTACTTTGTCATCAATATCTATCATGGGTCACCTTTGTGGTGGCTTTGACTTTAGTGTAGTTGATGAATTTTGACCTGTCGCACCTATTTGATACCCTCTAACAATCACAGTTTGCATGTTAATAAAGCGGGTACCTTTTGGCTCTGAAAATAATATGCTTTGTGAGCTGCCCTTCAAATATGATGACCGTTCGAAATGACGAATAATGAAAATAAGCTAAGTAAGGCGTGTAACAACGCCATACTAAAAGACCTAAATATATGGTGAAGATTTTACCAATAAGGTTCACAATTTACTGTGGCATGACGGCTTTGATCCATTGCGCTAATTAAAAAATCTGATTTTTGCTGTAACCACGTGAGTATATCTGAAAAGGGTTGTTCTTCTTGCCCTTCACATAATTGCTTCAGATAGTGCAATGTTTCTAATTCATAAATACCTGACAGAATATCCATCCATGGAGCACGAAAATCTAATCTTGACTCTTCATTGAACAATGCCCCAAAACAGCTACCACTCAACAACATCTCTTCTATACATGGACGTGTCTGCACATAGCCTGCAACAGTCATGTCTGTTTTCTCTGGATACATGTTGCGAAGCTTTTTCCACTCCGACTCAAAAGTTTTTTTCGCCATCGAACGAACGCTGCTCTGTGCGGCTTTTATAGCATTTTGATCCCACTGTTGTCGCCAGCTTTTTTCTACCAGCCAACGGGTAAGTGATAACAACAACTTGTTATATCTAGGACAGTGAAAAAGATCCTCTAAATCAGTCTTCGTCGGCTGCACACGTTTCAAGTCATCAATAACATGAGATAGCTCCGGCGCACTATGGATCCGCTTGTAATAGGCATGTCTTTTAGAAGTGTACGTTTTTAAATAAATTGCACTTTCGACCCAATCCAATTCACCTAATAACCATTTAAGCTCTTTTCTCAAAAAGTCAGTCGTTTCTTTTGTGACGAACTCTTCAAAGAGCCAAAAAGCGTGTTTTATCAAACGCACCCCGTCAATTATACGTTTAAGTGTTTTTAAACTTGGTTCATTGACATAACATTGCTCATGTTTTTGCACAAGTTCAATCGCATAGTTAATCGACTTGATAAAAGCCTGCTCTTGATTCATGTCGCTGGACAGCGATACGAACCCAATTTCTGAGTTAGGTAATAAAGGGTTATCATCTGCAAGCCTGTACCCCCTAGCAGCTTTTGAATAAAACCCTAACCTGACACCAATTTGCGATACGAGTTGCTCAGCCAAGAGGAATAAATCCGAACGCTCTCCTTCAACCAGTTCAATTTCAAGCTCTGAGATTACTTCCGATTTACCACTAGCACTAACCTCCCCTTTATCTAAAACCACTTCAATTAGACTACCCGCCTCTGTCTCAATGAGCCAAGTTCTTCTAATAAAATTAGTGCTGAATATCGGGAAAAGATTTTCCGCCACAGACTCCAATCGCATTCCCATCGGCCAAATAGCAGGATCGAATGCAAGTAAGTCTGGCTTTTTTGTTTTCAATGGTAGGTTATATTCTGGCCGCTGGTGAAGGCCCCCAATGACTTCCCCAGCAAGCTTAATCGTTTGCTCGCAATCGCCATCCATACAACGTGTTCTTAACCCTATGTCGAGTGCTCTGAGCTCTCTACTGGGCGTATCATAGTATGCATTTTCTAAATGTTTAGCCGGCTTGTTATTTACCCGCTTCGCAAATTGAGTGATCAATGCAGGAATAAGCGGAACTTCGTTATCTGAAACCAAAAACTTCAGTTCTATTTCAGTGTCCATCAGGGGGTAGTTTACCTATATAATATGAGAAAGATCAAAATATACAATGACACCTAATTTTGCAATCTTTTTACCATAAACAAAGGAGAAATGACGATAAATCCTCAAATCTCGCATAGTACCTTAAATAAACACTTCTCAATCGTTAACCCATTTGAAAACCGCATAATCGCATAAATCCATACATTAGCTTTAATTCGCCCATTCAGATCAAATTCATTATGCTGCATGATTTGAAATAAAAAATGGCGATCAGACTTTAAGCTCTTGCCAAGCGCTTTTTAAAGCCATACTATTTTCATAAATTCATATAAACCTTAAAAAAATAAGGGCTCGCGAATGATAAAGCACCTCGCATTGCCACTTCTGCTTGCTTTTTCACCTCTTACGCTTAGTGCGCAAGACGTCGATAACTCAAGCACTCCCGCACAAGTGGCACAACAGATCACGCCTAACGGTTTTATCGTTGATAACCTCTACCTGTTTTTGCACTCAGGCCCTGGAAAAAATTATCGAATTCTCGGCTCGGTAGAAGCTGGTTCCCCAATACAAATAAGTAATGAACAGGAAAATAATTTTGTAAGGATTATTGATAATAAAAACAGGCGTGGTTGGGTAGAATCGAAGTTTATAACTGCCGAAGCAGGTCTTCGACAGCAAGTTATTGACTTAAATGCATCTTTAATCGATGCACAACGACAGCTCAATAGTTTGGAAGCTTCAGTGCCAAATTTGCAAAATGACTATGCATTATTAGAAACTCAAAATATTGAATTACAAAAGACTATCACTGATCTTAACAAGCAATTACAACAGCAAATTGAATCAAGCCAGACCAAAGCAGAACAAGAACAACATAAGCTGCTCTCCTATGGCGGCGGTATTGCCCTCTCTGGTCTAATATTGGGCGTGATACTAACTTTATTTTTATCCAGACGAAAAAGGTATGATAGCTGGAGCTAAGAGAAACCCACTTTGATTACCAAAGTGGGTTTTTTTATTTATCTAAAACCATAATAGATAAAAAAATTGCAGAGCCAACAGAGAAAAAAATCACACCTATATCGGCTATATACTGCTCAAAGATATGTTCTCTTAATTGTTCATCATTTAGATTTTGTAATTCACCTACAGATGAGAACTCAGCTAAGTTATAAACAAAAGAATTTTTTCTACCGATATCAAAACGATCTAGAGAGAGCCGTTGATAAAAACGTGGGTATGCGGAGGAAAAGTATCCTTCAATTATACTTAGTTTGTGATTACTCACCTTCCTACAAATCAAAGCTCCTGCAACATTAACCAATATCAAAAACAGATATGTCAAGTATCACCTCCTTGCATGACGATACCTGTTCCCATTTAAAACACAATTTAATCGAATTGCAAGCTAAAATTAACAAAAAGGAAACAGCAATTCTCTCCTTTTAGTTAATGTCGATAAGCTCAACCTCAAAGATAAGTAAAGAACCTGCGCTAATCTTACCAGCAGACTTATTGCCATACCCTAAATCTGGATGTATGTAGAGCCTAAACTTATCACCTGTCACCATAAGCTGAAGCGCTTCTCGCCAGCCTTCAATAACTTGTTTAGGTGTAAAAGTGATCGCTTTTCCGCGTTCTACCGAGCTATCAAACACCATTCCATTTAACAACGTACCGTGATAATGCACACGCACACTGTCGCTCATGGTCGGAAATTGATTACCCTCTCCTTTTGTGATCACTTCATATTGCAGGCCACTGTCCGTTGTGATGACACCTTCTTTTTCAGTATTTACTGCTAAAAACGCCTCTGCATCTTCACGATTAATCTGCGCTATTTGTTTTTGTTTCTGATTACCATTATAGATAAACCATACTAGCCCAATTACTAACACCGTAACGACAATACTCGTTGCAGACATAACTACTCCTACTCGTTATCTTCGGGCGACTCTTTGTCATCACCGCTTACAACTTGCGCTATTTGCTCAAGTCTGTCCAATGCCAATTGATTAACCGTACCTTGTGGATAAATACCCTCACAGGCTTCTCCAGCCGGCACATCCAGTAATACCTCAAGTGCCTCATCGACATTCTTTACGGCATAAATGTGAAACTTATTTCGTTCTATAGCTTCTACAACTTCATCTTCTAACACTAGGTTAATTAAGTTTGAATGAGGAACTATAACACCTTGATTGCCCGTCAGACCTCGCATTTTACATAACTTAAAGAAACCTTCTACTTTTTCATTGACACCACCTACAGCTTGCACTTCACCATGCTGATTGATAGATCCTGTTAAAGCTAACGATTGGTCTATGGGGAGTTGCGTGATTGCGGAAATCAAACCACATAATTCAGCCAGAGATGCACTATCGCCATCGATATAGCCATAGCTTTGTTCAATAGCGATATTTGCACTTAAGGTAAGGCTAAATCTCTGCGCATACTTGTTGCCTAAATAGCCAGTAAGCAACATAACACCTTTGGAGTGAATTGATTTACCTAACTCAGCTTCTCGCTCTACATCAATTACGCCATCAGAACCTGCATACACTGTCGCAGTAATCCTTGCAGGAGTACCAAATGCCGTATCACCAATATGCAACACTGTTAGACCATTAACTTTACCGACCGCTTTACCCTGTGTCGCAATTAGTGTGTGCCCCTCTTCAATATCACTCAGCATATTTTCACTAAGTTGCCCAGTGCGATATTGCTTTCCAAGTAATGCCTCATTGATATGATGATCATCTATGGTGTCTGCGTTATCCTGCTTTGCATAGTAGCTGGCTTCCGCTACGAGCTCTAACACATCCGCAAAACGGGCAGATAATTTGCTTCTATGCTCAGCTTGACGATAACTGAACTTTAGCAATCTGATCAACGCCTCGGCAGATAAGTTACAGTTCAGGGTTTGCTCGCAATATTCTTGTACTTTGCTGACAAATTGATACTGTAATCTGTCGCTTGACGGTAAATAATAATCAAAATCAGCCAGTACTCTAAACAGCTCCCCAAACTCTTCATCATACTCACTTATGGTGTAATAAAGATCTCGAGAACCGAGTAAAATGATTTTTACATCCATAGGGATTAACTGAGGCTTAAGCGTGAAGCTGCTGCCAACGGAACTGTCTTGAAATGGTAAATCATTCTTGATCTGATGCGTTTTCAAAGATAACTTCAGCCCATCCCACACTTGTGGCGATGACAACACTTTTTCCGCATCCATAATCAAGTAACCGCCATTAGCTCGATGCAAAGCCCCAGCTTGAATGGAGCGATAGCTCGTGATTAAGGACCCTTGAGCGCTTTCATACTCAATCTTGCCAAAAATATTACCGAATGTCGGATTCGGCTCATAAACCACAGGTGCTGGCGCACCTTCCTTATATTCGATTAAAATATTTGGCGCAAAAAAGTCTGTAAGCATGCCTTTGGCATCAAAATCATCTTTTTGCTCGTCCGTACCGGCTGAATCATCATCCAACCAATCTAGGACAGCTTCAACTATTTCAACGCGCAAATCTTTTAAATACCGAACAACACCAATGTGGCTAGCATATTTATGTTCAAGCGCCTTTAAAAGTGGTTTTGTTGCCAGTTCAATCGTAGTTTTCTTTAATTTTCTTAGTTTTTCAGAAGATTCTCTTTTCCATCTCGGAAGTTCAATTAATGCCTCAATTAACCCATCTTCCAGCTCGTCAATCGCATCGTAAAACTGCGTCTGTGCCTGTTCACTCAAAGCGGCAAATTCATTGTCATCGAGCTGCTTGCCATTCACCACAGGAACAAAACTAACAGCGCCGTTTTCTTCAAGCATTACGACGCTTTTTTGTATGGCTAACTGCTCAACAGCCGTGAGTGCTGCGTTATATTTATTATCAAAATCTCTATCGATTGATTTTTTCTTACGCTGATAACCTGGGTTATCAAAAGCAGCTGGGAATGTATCTACCACTTCATCCAAAAAAGCGTCAATATCATCTGCTAACTGACGACTTTCCCCCGGCTGCATAAACATCGTTATTGGTTCACGGTGATCGTCATAGTTATTAACGTAAAGCCACTCTTTTGGCGTTGGACGTGTCTTACTATGTGCTTCTAGTTTGTCTTTAACCATAGTAAAACGGCCAGTTGCAGCGTCACCCATCACAAACACATTATAACCGGGTAGCTCCATACCGAGCGCAAAATCAAGCGCACTCTGTGCTCGTTGCTGACCGATAAAAGGTAAAGACTCTGGATAAGGATTTTGCATACATGAATGTATATGCTGCAAAGAGACTGTCGGAGTCAGTTGCTCCGAACTCAGTGGCTTAATTGTTTTAGTCATTCCTGGTTTCTTTATTGTTCACCTTAGAAAAATTAAAGCACGGTCGCTAAGGCGTGAGCGCTTTTCTTGAAAACGTATCATGTCCACATTCGCTGCAAGCTTTTATTTCAATAGAGTGATAAACATCGATTTTATTGCCGCAATTCTTACATACTAATTGCCCCAAAGCTATCCATTCACCTTCTTTATAAATACCATCATGCGCAAAATCACTCATCAATGCATGCCACTCAAGCTGCGTCCTATCTTCTAAGTAAGCCAGCTCATACAAAACAGACTCTTTGAATTCTTCCCATGCAACCCCCTCATAATGATCCTGAAACTCAGAAACATGCTGTAAGTCACGTTTAAAATAGTGTCGATAATCACCTAGTTTATTTTTTCCAAACTGTCGCCACTTCTCTTCTTCCTGCAAAAAGTCATCCATCAACTTTTTAAGCTCATGTTCCTTCACATCTTTACACCATTTAGAAAAGTCACTCAGCCATTGTTGATAATCCGCCATGTCGCCTCCTACCCAACTACGCTCCACAGTTTTTGTGTATGCATTTCAGATAAAACCTGAACACTACACTAACAATCTGCTGAAACGATTGATTTATGAAGTCATCACAACAAGTGTTGGATAATATTGCTGATATAAGCCAATTATAGAGCACCGTTCGAAAAGGGCCATCGAGCCTTCATTAATTAACTATTTAGTGAGCTGATAATTGAACCAATCGAAATCAACTAAAAACACATAATTCAGCTGAAAATGCTTATCAGACGCTGTGATCAAGCTGATTTTTCGGGTATGCTATTGACCAATTTTACAATCAGTTTGCAAGAAGTCTGGAAACGTCAATGCAAGAGCAATACAACCCACAAGAAATCGAACCCAAGGTTCAATCCTATTGGGAAGAAAACAAAACATTTAAAGTAGTCGAAGACGAAAGCAAAGAAAAATACTACTGCTTGTCTATGTTCCCTTACCCGAGTGGAAAGCTCCACATGGGTCATGTCCGTAACTATACAATCGGTGACGTTGTGTCGCGCTTCCAGCGCTTGCAAGGCAAGAATGTCATGCAGCCTATGGGCTGGGATGCATTTGGCCTACCAGCTGAAAACGCAGCTATCAAAAACAATACTGCGCCAGCTAAATGGACTTATGAAAACATCGACTATATGCGTGGTCAATTAAAGCAACTAGGCTTCGGATACGATTGGGACCGTGAAATCGCAACATGCCACCCTGAATATTATAAGTGGGAGCAATGGTTCTTCACTAAGCTTTACGAAAAAGGCTTAGTTTATAAAAAGATGTCTACTGTAAACTGGGACCCTGTTGACCAAACAGTTCTTGCGAATGAACAAGTAATCGATGGTCGCGGTTGGCGTTCGGGTGCACTTGTAGAACAAAAAGAAATTCCTCAGTGGTTTATTAAAATTACTGATTATGCACAAGAGCTATTAGACGATTTAGACAAGCTAGATCACTGGCCAGAGCAAGTTAAAACCATGCAGCGCAACTGGATTGGCCGCTCTGAAGGTTTAGAGATCGATTTCAAACGCGCTGACAACAACGAAAACTTCACCGTTTATACAACACGCCCTGATACATTTATGGGTGTAACTTATGTTGCTGTTGCGGCAGGTCACCCAATTGCTTTGGAAGCTGCACAAAATAATGAAGCTGTTGCTGCATTTGTTGATGAGTGCAAAAATACCAAAGTAGCTGAAGCTGATTTAGCAACAATGGACAAAAAAGGCATCGCGACAGGCTTTACAGCTATTCACCCATTAACAGGCAAAGAAGTACCAATCTGGATCGCCAACTTTGTCTTGATGGACTATGGCTCTGGCGCGGTGATGGCTGTACCTGGCCATGATCAACGCGACTATGAATTTGCGACTGCGTATGGCCTTGAAATCAAACAAGTCATAAGCCCTAAGGCAGATGCTGAACAGACAGCTGATTTAACCAAAGAGGCATTCACTGAGAAAGGCGTACTTATCAATTCTGGTGAGTTTGATGGTCTTGACTTCGATGGGGCTTTCAATGCAATTGCAGATAAGCTTGAAGCTCAAAATGCAGGTAAGCGCAAAGTAAACTTCCGCCTTCGTGATTGGGGTGTAAGCCGTCAGCGTTATTGGGGCTCTCCAATTCCAATGCTAAATAGAGAAGATGGTTCTGAGCTGGCTGCAACTGAAGATATGTTGCCAGTTCGACTGCCTGAAGATGTTGTGATGGATGGTGTAACTTCACCAATCAAAGCAGATCCTGAGTGGGCAAAAGCAACGGTGAATGGTGAGCAAGTATTCCATGAGACGGATACATTCGACACCTTCATGGAGTCTTCTTGGTACTATGCGCGTTATTGTAGCCCTCGCTACGATGAAGGTATGCTAGAGCCAGGCGCAGCTAATTATTGGCTACCTGTTAACCAATATATTGGTGGTATTGAACACGCAATATTGCACCTACTTTACTCTCGCTTCTTCCACAAGCTACTAAGAGATTTCGGATTAGTTAATTCTGATGAACCATTTGAGCGTCTGCTATGTCAAGGTATGGTTTTGGCTGATACTTATTACCGCAAAGACGAAAAAGGCGGTGATATCTGGATTTCTCCGCTTGATGTGGAAACTGAAAAAGACGACAAAGGCCGCATCATCAAAGCATGGCACAAAGACGATGGCGAACCTGTCATGTCTGCAGGCATGGGTAAGATGTCTAAGTCTAAAAACAATGGTATTGACCCACAAACTGTAATTAAACAGTACGGTGCAGATACTGTTCGCTTATTTATGATGTTTACAGCGCCGCCTGAGCAAACGCTTGAATGGTCTGATTCTGGTGTTGAAGGTGCACAGCGATTCCTTCGCCGTGTTTGGAAATATGCAGTTGATGTGAAGAATGCAGGCAAAGCAGACTTGGATCTAAGCAAGCTTTCTGGCAACCAAAAAGCACTTCGCCGCGAAATCCATAAAGCCATTGCTAAAGTTTCTGATGATGTTGAGCGTCGCCAAACATTCAATACAGCTATTGCTGCAATCATGGAGCTATCAAACAAACTGCTTAAAGCGCCACTTGAAAATGAGCAGGATATCGCGCTTGCAAATGAAGCGCTCAATGCGACCATCATTATGTTAGCGCCAATTACGCCACATATGTGTCACGAGTTATGGCAACAACTAGGCCATGAAGGTGATGTTTTAGATGCGTCTTGGCCTGTTGTAGATGAAAGTGCATTAGTTGAAGATGAGAAACTTATCGTTGTTCAAGTTAACGGTAAACTTCGCGCCAAACTAACTGTCGCAGCTGATGCAACTCAAGAGCAAGTAGAAGCGATTGCATTTGCCGAAGAAAATGTGACTAAATTCACTGACGGAAAAACCATCCGTAAAGTAATTTATGTACCTGGCAAACTACTTAATGTGGTTGCAAACTAATGATTGGCTATGTTCAGCAAGTCATTTCAACAGCGAGCCAGATTGGCTCCGCTGTTCGCTCGCTTGCAGACATTAAAAACGGACTAGCAATTTTGCTGGTCTGTTTTGCTGTCTCAGGCTGTGGTTTTCACCTTAAGCAAGCATCTTATATCCCAGAAGATTTGAGAGTGTTACACCTCACTGGGGATGACCAGAAATCTGCACTCTTCGAGCAGCTAAAGTATGAGTTACAACGTTCACAAGTAAAAATTAACGACCAAATTGAACATAAAAATACAAAGTACACTGCTGAGCTACATTTGTATCAGGATGAGCTAAATAGGCAAACATTAAGTTTGTTTCAAAATGGTCAAGTCGCTCAATATGAACTTGCCTATAAAGTGTCATACCGCTTAGCACGCCCAGATCAAGATCCCATAGAGCAAAGCTTTGAGTTATATCGAAATTATCAAGATGACCCAACTAACTCACTTGCAAAATCAAAAGAATTAGAAATTATCCTTGGTGAAATGCGTAAGCTTGCTACCAAACGAATTATTCGCGAATTGTCACAACTCTAATGCGCTGTTATGCAAATCAATTAGCAGGTCAATTAAGTAAAGACCTGCACCCATTCTATCTGGTATTTGGCGAAGAGCCATTTCAAGAGAACAACTGTGTACTCAACATTCGTCAAGCGGCTAAAAAACAAGGCTATGATGAGGTAATTAAGTTTGCCCTGCTACCGGGCTTTGACTGGCAAGAGTTAATTGCACAATACAATAGTATGTCTTTATTCAGTGCTCGAACCATCATTGAACTAGACCTAAACCAACAAAAGCCGCCAACACATGGCGTGAACATACTCAAGGAACTTGCTGCGAGTATTAACCCAGATGTTATCCTCATCTTAAAGGGCGCAAAAGCCAGCCAAGATATACAGCGTTCCGGCTGGTTCAAAGCGCTCGATAAAAAAGGCTTATTTGTCCCTTGTTATGCATTAACTGGCTACCATTTAGAAAAATGGCTAGATGAAGAATGCAAGCGATTAAAGGTAAATCTAAAAAGCGATGCTAAACGCAGCCTTTTGCTGGCAACAGAAGGAAATTTGCTCGCTACTTCTCAGGAACTAGAAAAACTATCTTTGCTTTACAAAGATGCACTTATCGACCAACAGCAGTTAATGAGCGGACTGTTAAACCAAGCTAAATTTGATATTTTTGATTTAAATGATGGCTTACTTAAAGGTAATGCAAAGTACATTATTAAAATACTGAACAAGTTAGCCAAAGATAATATTGAGCCAACCAGCGTTGCTTGGACTATCCAAAGCCAGGCACAAACGCTTTTAAATATTAAACGCGCATTAGTACAAGGTCAGCCAATTTCTCAACTATTCAAACAGTATAATATTTGGAAAAACCAGCAAGCATCAACACAACAGGCGCTAGATAGGTTACCAATAACACAGCTAGAGCTCATCATTAGTTTACTGGCACAATTTGATTCCGCGTATAAAAGCAACTTACTCAGCGCACCCTTCCAGGGTTTGGCACATATTGCGTTGAGTTTTTGTCAACCCGTTAACTTCCCAATGCCATTTTCTGATGAGAGCAACCAAATTGGAGCAACAAAGTAATGATCGCACTATTTGGTGGTACCTTTGACCCTATTCATTTAGGCCATATCAACATGGCAAAGCATTGCCTGAAAGAACTTTCTTTGAGTGCTTTGTCCTTTATACCTAATGCAACGCCTGTTCATAAACAAGGGCCTAGCATCACCACAGAGCATCGTCTAGCCATGTTAAAACTGGCTACAGATACTGAGCCAAAGTTCACCATTGATACCAGAGAAATTGTTAGGACAGAACCTTCATATACAGTTTTAACCCTGCAAGAGCTTAGGAATGAGCACCCAAATACCCCTATCGCCTTCCTAATGGGCATGGACTCATTCAACAGCTTACATACCTGGTATCAATGGCAAGCAATTACCCAACTTTGCCATATTGTTGTTTACGAAAGACCGGGTGATAAATATGCACCTTGTGAACAATTGGCATCATATTTAGCAAAGGCGCAAGTATCCGCTCCTGCATCTTTGCACCAATCTACAGCTGGTAAGTGTCACTTTTTGACCGGTCAAACATTTTCCGCGGCATCAAGTGAAATACGCTTAGCAATAAAATCTGGTAAATCCATTGAACCTTGGTTGTCACCGAAAGTCATAGCTTATATTAATAATAATGGGTTGTACGCGCATTAATCGCCGCTGATCCGCTTGGGAATTCTGCTGGAAATCATGTTAGAATTGCGCCCTTATTTGAAGTGTATATTGTAAAGAGACCCTGATTTGGATTCAAAACAACTATTAGACTTTGCGCTTGATAAAGTCGACGATATGAAAGCCCGTGATATTGTAAAGCTAGATGTGCGAGAAACATCTTCCATCACAGACTATTTGGTCATTTGTTCTGGCAACTCAAAACGTCATGTTCAATCTATTGCTGAGCACGTCGCAAAAGAAGCGCGTCACGCAGGTGAAACTCCACTTGGGCACGAAGGACAAGACAGCGGTGAATGGGTGCTTGTCGACCTAGGTGATGTTGTTGTACACGTTATGCAAGACCAAACGCGTGATTTTTACGACTTAGAAAAGCTTTGGGGCTAGTGTGAAAATTCAGTTAATCGCTGTTGGTACAAAAATGCCTGCATGGGTTGAAACGGGGTTCAAAGAATATCAACGCCGTTTCCCCAAAGACATGCCACTAGAGCTGATTGAAATTACTGCGGGTAAACGCGGTAAAAACGCTGACATCAAACGGATCTTGCAACAAGAAGGTGAAAAAACCCTCGCAGCAATCCCAAAGGGAAACCGTATAGTTACCCTTGAAGTTACTGGCAAACCTTGGGATACGCATCAATTAGCAAACAACATGGAAAAATGGCAGCTTGATGGCCGTGATGTCAGTTTACTGATTGGTGGACCTGAAGGACTCGCACCAGAGTGCATAGCTGCATCAGAGCAAAAGTGGTCACTCTCTAATCTTACTCTGCCACATCCGCTGGTAAGAATTGTCGTAGCTGAAAGCCTCTATCGTGGCTGGAGCTTAAACAACAACCATCCTTATCACAGAGAATAAGTATTTCATGATAAAAAACCGGCCAACGATCCGCGACCACAGCGCTGAAGCCAATTTATTTGCGCGCCGCGCGTTTGTTGGCTTTGTTTTTGTCGTGATCCTTATCGGAGTGCTTCTTAATAACATCTATACTCTGCAAGTTGAGAAGCACGAAACCTATCAAACGCGTTCGAATGATAACCGGATAAAGGTCATTCCTATCGCGCCAAATCGTGGCTTAATTTACGATAGAAATGGTGTATTGCTTGCGGAAAACAGGCCAGTTTATAATCTTGAAGTGATCCCTGAGCAAGTAACAGATTTAGAGCAATCGTTAGAACAGCTCGGTGCAATCATCAACATTACCGAGACACAAAAAAACGCTGTCATAAAAAGTAATCGTCGCTCTAGGCGCTTTAAAAGCCAAGTTTTAAAGGCCCGATTGAATGAGCAAGAAGTGGCAACTTTTTCCGTTAACCAGCACCGCTTCCCCGGCTTTAGTGTTGAAGCCAGACTTGCTAGGCACTACCCATATGGTGATGCACTGACGCATGCGCTGGGTTACGTCTCTAGGCTCAACAAAAAAGAGCTTAGTGAATTAGAATCTCAAGGACTTGCTAAAAATTACCGTGCCACTCATGATTTTGGTAAATTGGGCATAGAAAAATTCTATGAGCAACGCCTGCATGGCCAAGTTGGCTCGCAACGTGTCGAAGTAAATAACCGAGGTCGTATTATTCGCTCTCTCAGTATCGAGCACCCGAAGCCTGGGGAGGATTTAGTGCTCACCTTGGATATTGGTTTACAAAAAATAGCCCAAGAAGTGCTTGAGGGCGTTAGGGGCGCAATCGTGGTGATGGACCCTAAAGATGGAGGGATTTTAGCCCTATATTCAAATCCAAGCTACGATCCCAATTTATTCGTACATGGCATTAGCAGCAAAGACTACCGAGCGCTGCTCAACCCAGACAGACCTTTGATTAATCGCGCAACGCAAGGCAGGTATGCACCAGCTTCTACCGTGAAGCCACACCTTGCCATTTTGGCATTAGAGGAAGGCATCGTAAAAGAGGAAACCAAAATTTGGGACCCCGGCTTCTTCCAAATTCCTAATGTAGAGCACCGCTGGCGTGACTGGTTAAGGTGGGGACATGGACATGTTGACGTCTATGAAGCGATTGAACAATCTTGCGACACCTATTTTTATGAGACCGCTTATAAGCTTGGCATCACAAAAATCAGTAACTTTATGAGCCAATTTGGTTTTGGTGATCTGTCTGGTATTGATATTCATGAGGAAACGGCTGCCATCATGCCAACCACAGAGTGGAAGCGCCAGCGCTTTAAAGAATCTTGGTGGCCAGGTGACACCATATCCGTCGGCATAGGACAAGGCTATTGGACGGCTACACCAATGCAAATTACCAACGCCGTTTCTATTCTAGTTAATAAAGGGATACACCGCCCTCCGCACTTGGTACAAGTTGCGAAGCAAAACAATGATGTGGAGCAAATGTACACCGAAGAGAAGCCTCCTGTGGTACTAAAGAACCCACACCATTGGAAAATAGCTTTGGATGCAATGCACAACACAGTAAAAAAAACCCGAGGTACAGCACATAAGGCTTTCCTTGGAGCAACATATGATCCGGCAGGTAAAACAGGGACGGCCCAAATCGTCAGTATCGCACAAGGTGAAAAATACGACGCAGATAGCCTAAAAGAAAAACACCGAGATAATGGCATCTATGTCGGCTTTGCTCCATACAATGACCCGCGTATCGTTGTTACCGTGATTGTTGAAAACCAAGGTGGCGGTTCAACTATTGCTGCGCCTATTGCAAGAAAGCTCATGGATTATTACTTCGAAGCTTACCCAAGTCACACGGAGGGTAAATGAATCAATTAAGACAACGACGCTCGTTCTGGCAACGAATTCACATTGACCTGCCATTACTTATCGCACTACTTCTCATGATGGCTGGAAGCCTTGCAGTCGTTTATAGTGCCAGCGGTCAAAATATGGATATGATGGCTCGCCATGCAACTCGCATGCTTGGTGCCATCGTTGCATTGTTAGTCATGGCTCAAATCTCACCAAACACCCTAAAAAGACTGGTATTTCCGCTCTACACAGTCGGGTTGATCATGCTTATCGGCGTATTCTTTTTTGGTATTACAATTAACGGTGCAAAGCGCTGGTTAGACATTGGAGTTACACGATTTCAGCCTTCAGAAATTATGAAATTGGGTGTACCTATGATGGTAGCATGGTACATTGGTAAGCAGCAGCTACCACCCAAGATTTTACATATCATTATCGGCTTTGCCATTGTGCTGGTGCCTACTATCCTCATTCAAAAGCAACCAGACTTGGGGACTTCTCTGCTCATTGCAAGCTCAGGCATTTTTGTTTTATTTTTATCTGGCTTAAGTTGGCGGTTAATCGGGAGCAGCGTGCTATTGGCCATACCTGGCGCATTTGCTATGTGGCACTTTGTCATGCACGAGTATCAAAAGCAGCGAGTCTTGACCTTACTCGATCCCGAAAGCGACCCTCTCGGCGCCGGTTACCATATTATTCAGTCAAAAATTGCCATCGGTTCCGGTGGCATTGAAGGGAAGGGCTGGTTGCATGGTACACAGTCCCAACTTGAGTTTTTACCTGAGCGCCACACAGATTTTATATTCTCTGTACTGAGCGAAGAATTCGGCTTACTAGGCGTCGTTATGCTATTGAGTGTTTATCTATTTATTATTGGTAGAGGGCTATACATAGCAGTCAATGCACAAGAGGCATTTAGTAAGTTACTTGCTGGGGCGCTCACACTCACATTTTTCGTCTATATTTTTGTCAACATTGGAATGGTCTCAGGATTATTACCTGTGGTTGGCGTTCCTTTACCGTTGATCAGCTATGGCGGTACTTCAATGGTTACACTGATGGCTGGTTTCGGTATCATAATGGCGATAGCAACAGATAAAAAAATGCTACTAAAATAATCTATGAAAAAAACATTACTTCTCCCTTTAAGTGCCATTTTACTTTTGAGCGCTTGTAGCAGCAGATATCATACAAGTCAGGACAAAGCGCCTTTACGTGCACCGACTGAGCTTGAAATGCAAGATGCAAAAGTTACCAACGAACCAAAAAGCGTCAGTGCGGGTCGTCCTTATACTGTACTGGGCAAAAGTTATGCGCCTATTTCAGATGAAAAAGGCTTTACACAAACAGGTACAGCGTCATGGTATGGACGCAAATTTCATGGTTACTACACTTCCAATGGTGAAACCTTCAATATGTTTGATATGACAGCTGCGCACAAAACACTCCCTTTACCTAGTTTTGTTAAAGTCACTAACTTAGCAAATAATGTCAGCGCAATTGTCAGAGTAAATGACCGCGGCCCATTTCATGACGACCGAATCATCGATCTCTCTTATGCAGCCGCTTACAAGCTTGGATACCATTTGCAAGGTACAGCGGAGGTTAAGATTGAAGCCATTACTATTGACCGTAAAAATCCACGTTTGACGTATGTACAAGTTGCAGCTGGCAGTAACATGGAAAATGTGAAGGCGTTGGCGTCTCAGTTGTCTAATAAATTTGAATTAGGTACACCTATCGCTTTTGAAGATAATCTTTACAAATTGCGACTTGGACCGATTTTAGATGACCAGACAGCGCAAAAGGTGCTAAAAACCTTACAAGAAGGTGAATTTAACAAAGCCTTCTTGCTTTATAGCGAATATGAACTTTAAAATATTCGTAATCTGAATTACGTAATTTTTGTTCCGCGACTTAAAGCCAACATGTAAGTACACTGAATGGCATGTAGAACAAAAATAAAACCTGCTGGGCAGTACAAAAGCAAGTAACTGCCCAAACTAAATTAAAAAGCGAGCATGATGACAGTATTTAAACCAAAAGTAGTTAAAAAAATCCTTGGTGTCGTGTGTTCTTTGTCATTATTTTCGGCAAGCGCACAGATCATACCTTCTCCACCGCAAATGAGTGCAAAAGGTTATTTCCTCGTCGACTTTACAACCGGTAAAGTGATTGCAGAGGGCGAAGCGGATACCAAACTTTTGCCTGCTAGTTTAACAAAAATGATGACCAGCTATGTCATTGGTACTGAGATTCTAGCTGGAAACATCGCGCCAACAGACATGGTGACCATCAGCGAAAAAGCTTGGGCAAAAAACTTTCCAGAATCATCAAAAATGTTCATCGAAGTTGGCAAAAAAGTCAGTGTTGATGATTTAAACCACGGTATTATTATTCAATCTGGAAATGATGCATGTGTTGCAATGGCAGAACATATAGCTGGCAGTGAAAGTGCATTCGCTGACTTAATGAACGCACATGCCGAAAAGCTTGGTATGACCAATAGCTTCTTTATTAACAGCCACGGTTTAGATGCGCCAGAACAGTATACAACGCCAAGAGACATGGCAACTTTAGGTGCAGCACTAATACGTGACGTGCCTGAAGAATATGCACTGTATAAGCAAAAATCCTTTACTTTTAATGGCATAAAGCAATATAACCGAAACTCACTACTGTGGGATGCAAGCTTAGACGTTGATGGTATTAAAACGGGCCACACAGCAGAGGCGGGTTATAGCTTAGTCACTTCAGCAACCAAAGGCGACATGAGACTGATCGCAGTTGTCATGGGTACTGAAAGTGAGAGAGCAAGAAAAGTCGAAAGTAAAAAGCTATTAAACTACGGCTTCAGATTTTTTGAAACAATCACTCCTTACAAAGCCGGTGACAGCTTTGCAGACCAGCGAATCTGGATGGGTAATAAAGAGACTGTCTCTTTGGGTATCACACAAGATACTCCAATCACTATTCCACGCGGCCAGCGCAAAAACTTAAAAGCACACTTTGAGTTAGACCAAACACTAACTGCTCCTCTTGCGAAAGGCAGTACTGTAGGTACGCTATTCTTGCAACTAGACGGTGAAGATATTGCTGAATATCCACTCGTCACCCTTGAAGAAATTGAAGAAGGTAGTTTCTTCAGCCGCATTTACGACTACTTACGTTTACAGATCATGCAATAACCCTGTACCAAGTACGTATATAAAGCAACAGCGCCTCTATTTGAGGCGTTTTTTTTTGCCATAAAAATGATAGAATGCCGCCATTATTGAGGTAATGATGCCTAAGTGAAAACAATTCACATTACACAATCATTGCTTAGTATCTGTAGTGAGGAAACCGTCGTGGTAACACCTGTAAAAAACACTAAGTTTGATGAGTACTTAGAATTTCCCTGCCCGTTTACTTTTAAGGTCATGGGCTTGGCTAATGTTGATCTAACCGATCAGATTCTTACCAAAATGCAAGCCATTGCGCCTGGTGATTATGCGCCAAAAGTTAAGCCAAGTAGCAAAGGCACATATGAATCTGTCACTTTGGTTGCAACAGTGACGTCAAAAGAGCACATTGAGCAGATATACACTGAGCTAGGTAGTATCGAAGCTGTTCGTTACGTACTGTAGTGAAGGAAGTCCATGAGCAACCATAACGTCATCATTCGCCACCTTGGGCGACAAAGTTACGAGCCTATTTGGCAAAAAATGCAGCACTTTACTGATCAGCGTGATGACTCAGCGGCCGACGAAATTTGGTTAGTTGAACATAGCCCTGTCTTTACTCAAGGTCAAGCAGGTAAAGCTGAGCACGTACTTGCACCAGGTGATATTCCTGTTGTTAAAGTTGACAGAGGCGGTCAGGTGACTTATCACGGACCCGGCCAACAAATGATGTATGTTTTGTTCAATTTGCGCCGATTGAAAATTGGCGTAAGAGAACTGGTTACTTGGCTTGAAGAAACCATTATTGAATCATTGCAAGAGTACAATATCGATGCCTATGCTAAAGCTGATGCGCCAGGTGTTTATGTCAACAATTGCAAAATTGCTTCTTTAGGCTTAAGAGTTAGACGAGGCTGCTCATTCCACGGACTTGCGCTCAATGTCAACATGGACCTTAGTCCATTTTTGCGTATTAACCCATGCGGCTATGCAGGCATGGAGATGATACAAACTAGCGATTTAAATGGGCCTGCTACGCTTGAAGAAGCAGGTAACGGGCTTATTAAGCATATGCTTAAGCGCATTAACGCTGAGCATGTTGTTCACACTGAAGGGTTTGAGAACGAATGAGTAAACCAGTCAAAATGGAGCCGGGTGTAAAATTACGCGATGCCGAAAAAATGGCATTAATTCCGGTCAAAGTACTACCAACTGAGCGAGAGCAAATGCTCCGCAAGCCTGAGTGGCTTAAAATCCGCTTACCAAAATCAAGTGAGCGAATTGAAGGCATTAAAAGCGCAATGCGTAAGCATGGCTTACACTCAGTTTGTGAAGAGGCATCTTGTCCTAATTTATCTGAGTGCTTTAACCACGGTACAGCGACATTCATGATTTTAGGCGCTATTTGTACTCGTCGTTGCCCATTCTGTGATGTCGCACACGGTCGCCCGTTAAAGCCTGATGCAGCTGAGCCAGAAAAGCTTGCACTGACAATTAAAGACATGAAACTTAAGTACGTGGTGATTACCTCAGTAGACCGCGACGACTTACGTGATGGCGGCGCACAGCATTTTGCAGACTGTATCAGAGAGATCCGCAAGCATAATCCGGGGATCACCATTGAAATCCTAGTCCCTGATTTTCGTGGCCGTATGGATAGAGCACTTGAGATCCTAACCGAAACGCCACCTGATGTATTTAATCACAACTTGGAAACTGCGCCTAGACTATACAAATTAGCGCGTCCAGGTGCTGATTATAAATGGTCTCTAGAGTTACTTCGCCGCTTCAAAGAAGCACACCCAGAAGTTAAGACCAAATCAGGTTTGATGGTAGGATTAGGTGAAGAGATCTCTGAAATTGAAGAAGTCTTAAGAGACCTACGTGAACATAACGTAGACATGTTAACAGTTGGACAGTACTTGGCGCCTTCGAAGCACCACTTGCCCGTTAAGCGCTACGTGCCACCAGCAGAGTTTGACGCTCTGAAAGACTACGCTGATGAAATTGGCTTTTCACATGCAGCATGTGGCCCGTTTGTTCGTTCAAGTTACCACGCAGACCAACAAGCGGCAGGTAAAGAAGTAAAATAACTTTACGTAACGCATAAAAAAGCAAGCTCCTGAGCTTGCTTTTTTTGTGGCTATTCTTCTATTTTACAATCACTTGGTCTTCCCATAGGTGAATGATATTAGGGTTTGTTAGGTTAAATACTTTAACAACCATGGTTTTACCCGCCGCATTTTCACATTCAATAATTTGATACAAAACCTGATGCGCAGGATTTGTTAACACGTCATTTTTAATAAACACATCTGAGTGAAATGGCCCTTTGCGATCTTCCCCATGGAACAGACCTAATGATACGCCTCGATTCGCTACTGTTGAGCAATAAGATTGTGTGTTTTGATTATTCACACTTAAGCTGCTGCGAATACGATATGCGGAATGGTAGCCGTATGAATATGGCTGATAAATAAACTTACCTTCGGGCTCTAGTGTTACCTGCCAATCCACAATTGGAGCACCCGGTACATTAACCAACACATTGTAATCGATGCCATCGCCATCAAGGCAGTTTATATGAACCGTTTTGGAAGCCTGCAATGCATTTTCATCATTCAAATCTGCCTCTAATGTCAAACTCTGCGTAGAATCCACATCCACAGATAGACTCAAATTAGCGAGGTTATTATGGGTTTCGTTAGAATAAACATTGGCGTTGTAACAGCGGCTGAACTCATCTCTAAGCTGCACATTGAGCGTTAATTTATGGGCATGTTCACTGGTGATCAGAACATGGCTCACAGGCCCATCAATATAGTGTGTTAAACGTTCAAAGCCATCTTCGTCAGCAATATTTTGCGCAAGTGCAGCCGCATTCAAGCTTGTCAATAACGTACAAAATACAATCGAAAGTTTAGATAAAGACATGACAATTTCCTTTTCATTGAGAGAAACCCGCATAGTCTGTACTACATACTCAGCTACCTGATGACTAAAAGCTATCAGTCAATTTATTCCAATACAAATAGCACAATGGTCATTACAAGAATCATAAAAACTGAAAATTTATCTAAATTTTTTAACCTATTAAGTGAGTACCCTTTTAAGATAATTAGTTAATAAAAAGCATCTCATAATCACACACAAGCATTCCTATGTAATCCACAAGTAATCATCATCAATATTTTAAAAATCACCAATGCATCCGTTTCATTTAACTGCAAAGTACAACCCTGTTTATAACTTATTATTACGCACTTCCCTTGAGTGCGTAATAAATGAAGAGATTGAAATTCGTTTTTGAACGCGTCATATCTTACGCAGTTAACTCAGGGTCGTTTCGTACCCCTTCAATTACTTGAGTAATGTCCATCAGATAAACATCTTCAATCAATGAAATCACATCATTCCATCGAGGATTATATTCATTGTTTTCCCATCGCCTTAAAGTTCGTTCTTCAATACCGTAGCAGGCCGCGGATTCAGCCTGCGTATATCCCCTGCACTTTCTTGCATACTTTAACAGTTGCGCACCTTTTGGGGTACGAATTAACTTAGTTGCTTGAGGGCTCATATCAGCACTAGTTTGAGCAGATACTAAGTGTTGAGATAAGCGAGTTTTCATTTGAGTATTGAATGTAAGGTGTTTGGCCATGTTCACTTTCCTTATTTTTTTACGCAAGTGAGTACGTCTGCACCCGCAGGTGCCCTACTAACTGTTATAACTTACCGTAATTAATGCATACTGAACCTGTAAAAAGCTCGAATGCGTAATTTTTTAATAAGTATAATTCAAAATATTACGCACCACAACCACTAATGAATTTATTCCTGCGTAAAAAATTGCATTGAGTTTATTTTTAAAGCTCCTTATAATGCCTGACATGACGCTTAAACAGATGTGATATAGGAAATATAACCCATTATGGACGGAGTAAATTACCTCAATACCTTAGCTGACAGAGTCGAGGAAGCGATTAAACCACATAGTATCAGGGCGTTTGCGTCAAAAATTGATGTTTCTGAAGGCACATTGCGTCGCATTTTAAAAGGCGAAGACCCAAAACTGAGCATCATTGAACGAATAGCTAATGAAGCACAAGTAAATCTATTGTGGCTTATCACTGGCACAGAAAGTAATGTCGATGATGTGGAGTCATTACACCCAGTCGTAAAATTAGATGAATTTAATGATGCATTTGTTTTGGTTCCCGGCTACCACGTATCTGTAAGCACAGGGTACGGTGCATTTAATGACCAAACTCAAGTTTCAAGACATCTCGCATTTCGAAAAAAATGGCTTGAATACAAAAACCTTGAAAAGAGTAAATTAGCCGTTGTTTTTGCTAAAGGCGATTCTATGGAACCGACCATTCATAATAACAATACGATTTTAGTCGATTTAAGTGACAAAAAGCTCAGTGAAGGCTTAATTTATGTGGTTAGACTCGGAGAAGAGCTATACGCGAAACGTCTGCAACAATACCTAGATGGCTCTGTAAGGCTCATCAGTGACAATAAAGAATATGTTGAGCAGGTCGTAAAGCCTGATGAGATGGAGCAACTTGAGATCATTGGAAAGGTAGTATGGATAGGAAAAGATCTCACTTAAATCTTTTCCTATGGGTCAGAGTGTGGACAGTCAGCCCACACAAAATTCAATTAGAGTTTTTGCCACGCACTGCTTTTACCTGGTTCATCACCTTTGGTCCACCACAATGCTTTATAACGTGCACATAGGTTAGCGGCATCACAATGATTCACTTCTGAACCTGCATTGTAAGCAACATCAACATGCCATGGAAATTCAGCTTGACTAATCAAGGTCCATGCATCAGCAAAACGCGTTGGCTCAACACCAGAAACCCAATATTTAGCTTCCCAAACAAGTGTTTGTTGCACTTCTTGATCAAAATGACTAACTCGATCGCCGGTGTTGTAAACCGCTTGAGCATCATAAGCTGGATGACCACCGGCGCCTTTTGGTGTAACTGTAACGATTACTGTATCAGTATAGTTATCAACACCATTGTCAGATACACTTAACTGGAATACTAATTGCTCTGCTTGCGATACTTGAGGCGCTGCAAAACTAGCTTGATTAGTATCTGCACCAGCCAACACAACTGCGGTGCCAGAAACCTGAGACCATGTATATGTTAAAACATCACCATCAGCATCTGATGTTGCGCTACCATCTAACACTACACTCGCTGTTTCTGATTCAACTTGTTGGTCTGCGCCTGCATTTACCACCGGAGGCGTGTTTACAATACTGTCTCGGACCGTGATCACAACTTCGTCACTAGTATTTCCGCCTTTGCCATCGTTAGCACTAAAGCGCAAAGTTACTGTTGCTTCGCCTACAACATCAGGCGCGACAAATTCTAGGTTCAATGCACTAGTGACACCTAAAGTAACCGCAGGACCAGATACTTGCTGCCATTGATAAGAAAGTGCATCGTTATCTGCGTCACTCGCCGTCGCTGCCAGTTTAACCACAGACCCTGATAACACACTTTGATCCGCGCCAGCATTGACCACAGGGGCACGGTTAGAACCATCTACAAGTGGGTGACCAAGCGACTCGTGCATCCAGTTTAAAATGTCGCCATTGTCTGTGTCGATCTCCCAACCAAACATACCTGCTAAACCTTCTTGGAATACAAGTTCACCTTTTGCCTTAATCGACTTTTGATCATCGTAAGAAATCAGATCGCCCGTACTAGGTCGATAGATGTAAGGTGCTTGTGCAACCGTATCATAGTGATACTCCCAGTCAGGGTGTTTCGCCCACTGTGCAATGTTGGCATACATCAAGGTACCAGGCTCTAGCTTAAATGCATCAGCCGGTGCTGAAGGGCCGGTCGCTTTACCTTGCATATGGTGTGTACCAGGCGTATGTTCAACACCAGTCCAACCACGACCATACATAGCAATACCTGCGATCAATTTATTGCCCGGTACGCCTTGCGCTTTGAGTAAATCAATACCCGTCTTCAGGTTATATTGTGTGGTACGCACATCTGAAGGTTTGAAATCTGAAGGATATACTGCAGTTTGGTGACCTAGGCCTTCTAAATCCCATGCGCCGAAATAGTCGTAGGACATCATTAAGATATAGTCCATATACTTAATCGCTTCACCGTAATTTACTTTCTCAAGCTTATCAAAGCCGACATTAATCGCCGAAGTAAGTTCATATTTCCGACCAGTGCGCGCTTCCTCTTCATCAAGCATCGCTCGAAGCTCTTTCATCAACTTAATGTATGTCGCACCATCACTTGGAGAACCTAAGTTCGGATTTGCTGCTGCGACGCCTGGGAATTCCCAATCGATATCAATACCATCCCAAAACTGCCATGTTCTTAAATACTGACGGCAAGACTCAACAAATGTTTTACGCTTAGCGTCGTCTGCCATGAAATAAAATGGATCAGATAGCGTCCAACCACCGATAGATGGGATAATTTTGAGATCAGGATAACGCTGCTTGAGTGCCATCATCTGACCATAATTGCCTTTGATTGCATCTTGATTTACTTGATCACCAACAGGCTTCATGTAAGCCGCCCAAGGATCAGGTGGCGCAAGCTCAAAATCACTCAGACCGGCTGTAACGCGTTGAAAGGTGTCATAGCCTGTCGGATTTTCCTTTTTGAACGACTCGTTAGGGCCAGCAATCGCAACAAATCCATAAAAAATATGGGTCAGGTTTTCCGCAGGAATATTATCAATGTAGTAATCCATCCCTTCAACACGATAAACAGACCACTCTGCAGCGTATGCCGCTACGACTTTACCCGTTGTATTAACGTAAGATCGGTTAGTCATCTCGATTGGAAAACGCGGGTCGTTCACTTTCATTGGCAAAGGATCTAAATGGCTACCCGCAGTGTCTGCAACTACAAGAACTTTACTATTAGTGCTGTCACTACAGCCATCAATATTACACAGTTGTACCGTTAAGTTGAATTTAC
Source organism: Pseudoalteromonas umbrosa (assembly GCF_030125375.1). Taxonomy (GTDB): domain Bacteria; phylum Pseudomonadota; class Gammaproteobacteria; order Enterobacterales; family Alteromonadaceae; genus Pseudoalteromonas; species Pseudoalteromonas umbrosa. Next base: position 122,672 of record NZ_JASJUU010000002.1, read on the forward strand.
CACCTTTGGTAAATGTTAACGTTTCTACACCCGATTGCGAGCTGCCTACTTCTGTTAACACACGACTGTGGACTACCTGCCCATCAAGTAATACTTTAACTGTTTCACCAGCTTCCCCAGTCCACTTTGACCAAGGCACAGAAACATCAACACTTGGCGCAACTAAAACGTCTTTATATGCAAGTGAATCTGTGATTGTAACTAAACTATGTTTTTCAACCATCCATTCTACTTTTGGCGCACCTGGAGCTGCTGCAAGTGTAGAAAGAGAGGTGAAAAAACCTGAGAGAAGCAACGCCTGCTTAACCCGGTTTAATGCCCTTTTGTTTGATGTTTTCATTTTATATCCTTCAACATGTTTTTATTGCTACGCAGGTTTATCTACCTGCTTTTTTAAACTTCAGCGGACCCTTACTTCCCCCTGAAGCATATTCCCCTATCAAATACTGTCCGTCCTCGGACAGCGTCAACGTATGGACACCTTCAGTTGTCCATCCCGGAATTTGTTGCGTTACCTGAACCTTCACCGTGATAGTGTCTTTTTCACGTACACCATTGCCATGCTCTACAAACGGCGCCCCTTTAAACTCCAAATAATGTGCAGTAAACACCTCATTCCCTTGCTGTGACACTATTAAATGACCATTCGCGAAATTGCTGTTGTTAACGTCATGCCACAGACCTGCAATACGTCGCTCAGTCACCTGTTCACTAAGGCTTGCTTGTGAAGAGACAGCGCTGTCATCAGCGTGAGAAAAAAAAGCGCAATTTATTGTCAAAAGCACGCATATTGAACGAAAAGCTTTGTACATTGCTATAGGCCCTCAAATAAGTTAACAAAATCAAAAATGTTATTAACACCAATGTACCTAATATAAAGTAAAACACAACCCGCTTTAGGAACTAGAAAATACTAACTACGCACAATTAAAGGTATAACCCACCCAACTTTCTCTTTTTATAAGCGCTATTAGTCTGAATTTATTACTTTTAAAAAAATCACATGAATTACACTCAATGTAATGAAATAGTAAAAATAATGGACTAAAGCATTTTAGCTATCTGTATTATCTTCAAAATACCTGCCGGATGAGCGATTAACTGGCTCCATAAACATAACAAAGTCAACTAAAGTTATTGTGTTCTGTGCATGTGACTCAACACTAATATTGAGCAACTGAATTAAAAACGCGCTGACCACGGTCCACATTAGAAGATTAAAACCAACGAATAAAAGGAAAGGTGATGACAAAAACTACTTATACACCAGAACGAGTTTGGCAATGGCAAGAAGGTAACGGCGGAAAATTTGCCAATATAAATCGCCCAACAGCAGGACACAGATTCGAAACAACTTTGCCCACTGGCAAGCACCCGCTCCAACTTTATTCTTTAGCGACCCCTAATGGCGTTAAGGTCACCATTTTACTCGAAGAGCTACTCGAGAAAGGTATCGCAGGAGCAGAATACGATGCCTTTTTAATTGATATTATGGAAGGAGATCAGTTCTCCTCTGGGTTTTGCGACATTAATCCCAATTCAAAAATCCCTGCGCTAATTGATAACAGTCAAACGCCATCTATTCGAGTATTTGAATCTGGCGCAATCTTGCTATATCTGGCAGAAAAATTCTCTGAGTTTCTTCCTAAATCTCTCGCGCTTCGCACCGAGTGTCTTAACTGGTTATTCTGGCAAATGGGAGCAGCACCCATTTTAGGTGGTGGATTTGGACACTTTTATGCTTATGCACCGGAAAAATACCAATACCCCATCGACCGATACACCATGGAAGTAAAAAGACAACTAGATGTGTTAAATAATCACCTACAAAACAATGCCTATATGTGTGGCGATGAATACACCATCGCTGACATAGCTATTTGGCCTTGGTATGGGGTACTCGTTGAAGGCGGGCTGTATGAGGCGGCAGAGTTTTTAAATGTACAAGAATACACTCACGTTCAACGCTGGGCTAAATCAATTTCAAAACGCCCTGCAGTCAAGCGTGGGCGCATGGTCAATCGCACATGGGGTGAACCAAGCGAACAGCTTCACCAAAGACATGACAGTAGCGATTTCGAATTAAACACCCAAGACAAGATTAACCTCTAACACAGGCACTGTTAGCCCTCTTGTGGGGCTTAATTTAAGGGCATCACTGCGTTTGCTGTTTAGACATAAACTCGCTCATCCTTTCTTGCAACTCTGCTTCGGTTAACTCTTCGATATGAGTTGCAATTGTCCAAACATGTCCGAACGGGTCTTCTAATGTACCTGCTCTATCACCATAAAATTGATCTTCAACAGCTCTGAGCTCTTTTGCCCCCATTGCCAAAGCTTGTGAGAAAACAAAGTCGACATCCTCTACATAATGCATCAAAGAAACCGAAGTTCCCCCCAACTCCTTTGGTCCCTTGAAATGCATATCCGGGCATTCATCACTGATCATGATATGCGAGTCGCCAATTTTCAGTTCAGCATGCGCGATTAATCCATCTGGCATGTTGAGCTGCATAACCAATGACGCATTAAATACTTTTTGATAAAAATGAATGGCGTCAGCGCCGCCTTGTACAATTAAATAAGGCGTGATCGCATGATACCCTTGAGGAATTCCCTTAACCGCCATTATTGTTGCTCCAAAGCGATGTGTATGAAACTAAAACTAGCCTAATATTGGCAAAGCACAACTTTGCCCTAAACTTTCCCGAGACACGGATTGAAATATGACGCTTTTCTTCCGTCAAAAAAACGCTAAACTATGCGTTTTTATCGCATTTCGGGGTCATTATGCAGCGCAAAAAATTAGTTAACCAACTCACAGAATTACTCAAACCTTTTCAAATAAGTGACTTTTGCCCCAATGGTTTGCAGGTTGAAGGTAAGTCAGAGATCAAAAAGATAATTACCGGTGTCACTGCCAGCCAAGCGCTAATAGATGTTGCGATAGAAAAGCAAGCCGATGCAATCTTAGTGCACCATGGCTACTTTTGGAAAGGTGAAGACCAGCCAATTACTGGCATGAAAAAGCGTCGCATTCAAAGTTTACTTGCACATGATATTAATTTACTGGCTTATCACCTACCGCTTGATGTACACCCAGAGCTTGGCAACAATGCACAACTTGGTCAGCTCCTAGACCTGATTGTAGAGCGTCCACTGGAGCCGTGGAATAAGAGCAGTGTCGCTGTTAAAGGAAAACTAAAAACCCCGATGACAACCGATGAATTTGCGCAGCTAATAGAAAATAAATTAGATAGAGCACCACTAATGAATCAAGCTGGTGAGCACAAGATTGAAACGATTGCGTGGTGCACAGGCGGCGGTCAAAGCTTTATTGATCTAGCGGCTAGCCAAGGCATTGATGCCTACCTAACAGGTGAAGCATCCGAGCAAACCATCCATAGTTCTAATGAACAAGGCATTCACTTTTTTGCAGCTGGACACCATGCAACTGAGCGTTACGGTGTTAAAGCCTTAGGGGAATACTTGGCTGACAAATACGACCTTGATGTTGAGTTTGTCGATATTAATAACCCGGTTTAAGCCATCATGGCAAAAAAGCAACATAAACCTAGTCCTCAAGATCGTCACTTTTGTGATATTGCAGGTAAGTTTAAAAATAATATCTACGGTACAACCAAGGGCAAAATTCGTGAAGCCGTGCTCAAACGTGATTTAGACGAGCTATTGAGCCATCACTTTACAGACAAAGCGCTCAGAATACTTGATGTTGGTGGAGGCCAAGGCCAACTTGCGCTCTACCTTGCTAAGCGAGGCCATCACGTGACTTTACTAGATGTATCTGAGCCTATGTTAGATCTCGCCAAAGAACGTGCTCAAAGTGAAAACCTTATCAATAAGATGAGCTTCATTCATGCTCAGTTACAAGATATCCCAGCACTTGACCTTGGGCAGTTTGATTTAGTGCTCTGTCATGCAGTTTTAGAGTGGATAGTTGAGCAGCAACACGCATTAACCATATTAAAAAATTGCTTAAAGCCTAATAGCGTATTATCTCTTATGTACTTTAATAAAGCTGCGCAGCGTTTGGCAAACATGGTCTATGGTAACTTCGACTACGTAGCGAGCGGATTGAAAGTTAAACAAAAAGTGGGACTTAGTCCAAATCAGCCACTGGAAAGTGAGCAGGTTGAACTTTGGTTAGCCGAGCTATCTCTCAAAACGATTAGTAAAACGGGCGTGCGTTGTTTTCACGATTATTTACGCGAGCTGCAAAAAGCAGAAGACCAATTTGAGGCGCTTTTAGCCCTTGAACTGCAGTACAACAGAGCAGAGCCCTATGCATCAATAGGAAGATATACGCACTTGTTGTTGCAATCATAAAAGAAAACGGCCTTAACATCTACAGCACCCACCACGGTACTAATGTTAAGGCCAAGACATTTGCTGTAAGAGAGCAGCAATTAAACGTTGACATAGTTGCATGAATTTGTCCCTTGAATCGCTTTGAAATAAATTGAAAAGCAAACAAATCAATCAGTTAATGTTTTTCACTACATTTTTTCATCACTAAAATGCAGCAATACATAATTATAAAGCTCACGCTTTTTAGTCGCGACACCTTGACCACCTGCTGATAAAATCACTTCTGTTTGCTGATCTGAATCAACCCAAGTATATACATAAAATGGCGTATTATTTCCGACAGCACGCATCGCTCGGAGAAGCTTTAGCCCTGCTAAAGGCTCACCTTCACGGCCCATATCTGAAATAACGACCGTATATTCATACATACTCAACAGCAATAGCGCCTCTTGTGTTGATGTTGTGTTATAAACACCTATCTTTTTTTTAAGAAAATATCCCTGCTCCTTTGCATTGTTTTTAGGGTTATCATCAACCCACAGTATTCTCCCTTTGGCATCAACGGGTTCACTGGCCTTAAAGCTCATATTTTGCTCATGATCAAACCCATGGTTAACTACTAGCCATATGCATACACAGCACATCAGCAGAGTCACACCAATCCAAAATTTTAAATGCGCACCATCAGATCTTTGCTCTGCTCGCAGTATTGCTAACTCAAGCTGAGCAGTATCATTTGCACTGAGAATTGTGACTTCAGGATTAAACTTGTAACCCTGTCCACGCACAGTAAAAATAACATCTTGTTTTACACCTAATCGCCTTAATAGACTTCGTGTATCAGAGATCAAACGAGGTAGTGACCATGGGGAAACAACTGAATCAGGCCATAAGTAGGCTACCAGCTCTTCTTGAGAACAAACTTTAGGGTGGGTATCAATTAAATAAGCAAGTAGCTTAAAAGTGCGATCTTCAAGTACCGCCTTTTTCCCATCTACTTCGAAGCTTTGACTTCGAGTGTTTAACACTGCATTAGAAAACTGATATTCCATATCTTCATGATTTCCAATTAATTAACTAATAATCACAAGAATTCATAGACTATACCAAAGTCTTCAACAGAGCTAGTCTTTCAAGCTAGTAATAATGTCTAATGGAATGTACCTAAATACACACTTTCTTTCTCTGACTATCTGAACGTATTTAGCATTATTATCAAATATATACAGTGCATACAGAGGCTTCAAATACGGCTGTTAACGGCAAACATCACGTAATAATTGGTTAGCTAGAGTCGCAATTACATCAGCATCTTTTTGAGCTTGGGAAAATGTCCTAAGTCCATAAATACCAACTATTAAACTTTGTGCTCGCTGCTCAGGCAAGCGCTCTCCCTTTATCGCGCCTTCTTTTTCAGCTTGTATAAATATGTCTTTCATAAAACTTTGCCACATGATGCACTGTTGGCTTAAAACTGCCTGTGCCTGCTCATCTGTTTGAGCAATTTCATTAATGGCTTTTTGACTTAAACATGATTGGGTAGGGTCGCCACTGACACACTCAGCAACAATACTGTCTAAGTACGCTTGTAATCCACTTAATGCATCACTCTGATCACGAAAAATAGCGCGTAGCTCGTCGCTTCTGTCCAAGTTGTACTGTTCTAATGACGCAAGCAATAAACCTTTTTTATTCTCAAATGCACAGTAGATAGAACCTGGATGAAGCCCTGTAGCGCGCTTTAAATCTTGCATACTGGTTTTATTGTAGCCTTTTTCCATAAATGCATTCATAGCGGCTCTTAGAACAGCTTCTCTATCAAACTCTGCGCTTCTCATTAATAACTCCATGAGGGGATTTATAGGTATCTTAAACAATTTTGAACAAATGTTCAAAAACTCTCTTGAATGATCGTTCAAATAAAGCTATCTTGAATAAACATTCAAAATAAAGAGAACGACAACCCATGACAGACATCTTATTTCAACCCTATAAATTAAACGACATTATCTCATTAAAAAACCGCGTATTAATGGCGCCTCTTACACGCTGTATGGCAGACGATGCACTCGTCCCTACAGATGATATGGCCGCATATTATGCAAGACGAGCTGAAGCTGGATTAATTATTTCTGAAGCGACTATTATCCGACCTGATGGCCAGGGGTACCCAAATACTCCAGGGTTATTTACTCCTGAGCAAATCAATGGATGGCGAAAGGTCACTGATGCTGTGCACAATAACGGTGGTAAGATTTTTGCGCAGCTATGGCATACAGGCCGCACGGCACACCCCTACTTTTATGATGGAGACACTGTCATAGCGCCAAGTGCACGAGGACTTGAAGGAACAGTTCCGCGTATGAGAGAGCTCAGTTATCAAGTGCCAACTCCTGCTACCGTTGAGCAAATCAAGCAATTGGTTGAAGACTACGCTCAGGCAGCTGCCAATGCGATAGATGCTGGCTTTGACGGTGTTGAGATCCATGGCGCTAATGGATATCTCATCGACCAATTTTTGCATTATGACAGCAATACCCGAACCGACCAATACGGCGAGACTCCCGAAAATATGAGCCGATTTGCTTTGGAAGTCGTCGATGCCATTGCGACGCGTATCGGCCATGAAAAAACAGCCTTACGTCTATCTCCGGGTGCGTATTTCAACATGGCTGCGGATGTGCGAGACAAAGCCGTGTTTGACTACTTATTACCTGAACTGGAAAAACGCAACTTGGCCTTTTTACATATCGGGATATTCGACGACGAAATGACGTTCGAACACCTCGGTGGCAGAGCTTCTGACTATGTTAGAGCAAGATATCAAAAAACATTGGTTGGTGTCGGTGGGTTTACACCACAAACAGGGGCAACAGCAATAGAGTCCGACCGCTTTGATTTACTCGCAATTGGTAGACCATTTATTGCCAATCCAGATTACATTGCCAAAGTCAAAAATCAGCAACCTTTAACCGAATATAGTGAAGAGATGCTAGCATCTCTCATATAATGTATTGACTATCAGGGTTACTACTTTACCAGTGGTAGCCCTTGCGACTTCCAACCCAAAATATCTCCCTCTAAGTGGAGCAAATTAAACCCGCGTTTAAATAAAGCGGTTTCAAAAATTTGTGCCCGCCTTCCAGAGCGGCAATACACCACTAATGTTTGATCTTTTAATTCATTGAGTAGAAATGATTGCGCTTCAATTTGATCATAAGGAATATTTATCGCGCCTTTAATATGACCATCAGCGTACTCTTCCACAGTACGCACATCGATAATCGTATATGGAGCATCTGACATTTGATTAATTAACAACTCTTTTGCTTTAACAGCTTGAATATTTGCACTGACTACAGCACTAAAGCAAAGCGATGTGACCAAAATTACTTTTAAGAGAAATACCTCAAAAAACCGCCCAGAACTGAACATCAGCAAACTCCTAACTAAAACTATTGAAAAAACGCATTACCAAAATAGCCTATCTTAAAAATCATTAAAAGACGATATATCTGCAAATGAAGAAATCCTTTTTAAAAAAATCACCAACCTAATAAAACAATAAGCACTTAATTTTTAATAGAAAATAAAACCATGATTGAAATAATTAGCGTCTACTATCCTTTAGTCTAATACCGAAAATGCCAATACCTACTATTACTTACTGCACGCGAGATTGGACAATTGGTTAGACAACTCACCTTGTTAAATTTTGAGTTTTTAGTCTAATCTAAAATTGAATATTGAGCAGTATGGCAGCGGTTTAGGTAATACGTGCCTAAAACAAATACAAAATCATTAGTATTTGTCTTTTATATTAAACAAATTAGTTATTAATTCGTCACATTAGACATGAACAATAACGTTAGTTTTAACCCGTCGCTGAATACAACCACTTCAGCGATACGTGGCTTAGTTGTGCAGTTGTTTTGCCACTTAATGTTCGGAACAGCACATTATGGAAAATAAAAAAATAGCAGTAGTAACAGGCGCTTTAGGTGGTATCGGTACAGCCATTACCCAAAAGCTCGTAGAAAATAATTACTTTGTTATTGCAGTTGCAAGCCCTAGACGTAACGAAGCAGACTTTGATACTTGGTGCAATGAATCAAATATCAACCCGAAATATGTTTCACCATTATTTTTAGATGTGACTGACGCACAAGCGTGCACTGATAGCCTTGAGTCAGTTATTGATAATCACGGTAAAATTGACGTTTTGGTTAATAATGCTGGTATTACTCGTGATGCTTCATTTAAAAAAATGAATGCGCAGCAATGGCACGATGTCATTGATACAAATTTAAATTCTATGTTCAATATGACTCAACCTCTGTTTGCACACATGTGTAGCAATAAGTCAGGTCGTGTTATCAACATCTCTAGCGTTAATGGTCAAAAAGGACAGTTTGGCCAAGCAAACTACGCGGCAGCCAAAGCTGGTATGATTGGCTTTAGTAAATCCCTTGCCTATGAAGGCGCACGAGCAGGTGTAACAGTGAATGTTGTTGCACCTGGATATACAGAAACCCCTATGGTTGCAAAAATGCGTGAAGACGTATTAGAAAGCATCAAGGCACAAGTGCCGATGCAACGACTAGCGACACCATTAGAAGTTGCTGAAACAGTGAGCTTTTTAGCATCTGATGGCGCTGCATATATTACAGGTGAAACGCTTGCCTTAAACGGCGGCCTGTATATGAACTAAAAAACTCAACGATACCATTTAGAAAAGGCAACTTTTCTGTAGTAGATGGGTATTGCATTTTTAAACGGATTATCTCTCAATAGGAAGCAAGCCATGTACAACGACTTTTTTAAATCAATCACTGATCAAAGCGAAAAATTCTTTTCACCTGCAATTCAGTTCAACCAACTAGTTGCAAAAAATATCGAGCAACTAGCGAAAATTCAGCTAGATGCAGCGCATTCATTCACAGAGACATCTGTAGAACAACTAAAAACTGCCGCTGAAGTAAAAGACGTAAAGTCTTTCATTGACTTCAATGCAAGCCAGCTCAGTGCAGTTAATAAACTAAGCCAGCAGCTTATCGAAGACGGTCAAAAGTTAACTCAATTAGGTCAAGAGTTTAAAGACAACCTAGAGACCATCTCTAACGAGACTGTTAAAGCGGCAAAAGTATAATGCGTTAATATCAGCCTAGTGAAATCCAATTTTGCTAGGCTGATCTACCTAATTCAAATGCAATACCACTGACAAGCTTATATATGGTCATCGCGATCTGTGAGTATGAGTATTAGAGAATATATGTGCCAATAAACAACGTCGACTCACGCTCTCGTTAAAAAGTTTGTACAGCACATGCAGCGCATCTTTTAAAGCAATAACTCGTCTGTCACACCTCCGATTAGGAAGCATAAAATGGATACCGACAATAAAGATTTTACTCAGACCATGACCGCTTGGTGGCAGTATAATCAAGATCTCTACAGTATTTTTTCACAAAACCTTTTTAATAACAGTCCAGTTCAAAAAGCACTTAATGAACAAAGCGCTGAGGACTTTGGTCAATGGGCAAAAGAAATTACTAAGCAACCAGAGCTATTCGCAAAACAACAAATTAACTGGTGGCAAGAACAACTAAAAATTGTTCAACAAACATGGGAACAAAGTCTCAATGCATCAAGCGAAGAAGTCATTTCGACAGAACGCGGTGATAAAAGGTTTCTTGCCGATGAATGGCAAGATAACCCTTGGTTTAGTTATATAAAGCAAAGTTATTTACTATTTGGCCAGTCATTACTTGACTCAATTCGCCAAACGCCTGGCTTAGATGAAAAATTAAAAGAAAGACTCGAATTCTTTGCAAGGCAAGTTATAAACTCTATTTCTCCTAGTAATTTTATTACAACTAACCCAGAGCTTTTAAAGTTAACCATCGAGTCCGAAGGCCAAAACCTCATTAATGGACTTGAATTATTTAAAAAAGACATGGCAAAAAGTGGCGATATGCTGAGGATCAGCATGACCAATGAAAACGCCTATGAGCTGGGTAAAGACCTAGCTACAACACCTGGAAGAGTCATTTTTCAAAACCACTTGTTTGAATTAATTCAATATACTGCGACGACTAAGCAAGTACACAAAACGCCACTACTTTTTGTACCGCCGTACGTCAATAAATATTACATTCTAGATTTAAAAGAAGAAAACTCATACGTTAAATGGGCTGTCGATAACGGTCACACTGTATTTATGATTTCTTGGAAAAATCCAGACCCGAGTATGGCAGAAGTTGGCTTTGAAGATTATGTCGTCGATGGTGTGATTGCTGCTCTGGACGAAATAGAAAAGCAAACTGGTGAAGCGTATGTTAATGCCATAGGGTATTGCATCGCCGGTACGCTGGTGGCCACGGCCATGGCATACTTTACATCAAAGCGCATGAAGCAAAAAATTAAAAGCGCAACCTTACTCACGACACTTCTAGACTTTTCTCAACCAGGTGAGCTTGGTGTATTTGTCAACGAAGGAACTATATCTGCACTAGAAGCCTATAACTTACAAAATGGCGTCATGCACGGTCATCTTTTGGGCGTCTCTTTTAGCATGCTAAGAGAAAACAGCCTGTATTGGAATTATTATGTTAATAATTACCTCAAAGGCCAACCGCCAATGGACTTAGATCTCTTATATTGGAATGGAGACAGCACCAACCTCACGGCTAAATGTCACAACTTTATGCTCCGTGACCTTTACCTAGAAAATCGCTTAATCGCCACAAAAGAAGTTGAGGTCCGAGGAACGAAAATCGATTTAGCCAAGGTAAAGCAACCTATCTATGCGTTATCGACTAGAGATGATCACATCGCACTTTGGCAAGCAACATTTAAAGGCTTTCAATACACCAGTGCAAAAACAACTTTTGTACTGGGTGAGTCTGGCCACATCGCAGGTGTTATTAACCCACCAAAAGCCAACAAATACGGTTTTTGGTCAGGTCCAGCACCACAAGGTGACGCCAATACTTGGCTTGAAAAAGCAGACCATACTAAAGGTTCATGGTGGAATCATTGGGGTAAATGGATAACCCAGTTTACTGATGAAAAAGTCCCAGCACGTGCTGTTAAAACTAAGGCAAACCCTGGTATTTATGATGCCCCGGGTGAATATGTAAAAGCTAGGCTTTAGCCATATTAGTAGGTAAAGACGCATGTCTTTACCTGCTCCATTTCTCTCTACTTTGCATACCGCATCAATATCATGTTGATATGGCTTTTCGAAATAAAAGGGAAGTCTCGTCTCGCTTTATAGCGCTTATAAAGCGTCTCAAACAACTTACTCTCAATTAATTTATCAAAAGATGACAAGAATACAGTAGCATTTTGACTGGTATTTAATGTTAAATTGTCTCGGCAACAGAGCTGATAATGTGCTAGCAATTTTGCGATATTGCAATCAGCACACTCTGATTGCAATTTAAGTTCTGCTTCGATAAAAAAAGCAACACCACTCCAATATACACGCTGGTGTGCTTTTAACTGCCACATTTGACTGGATATTTGAGATAATTGACCGGAAAACTGCCGAGTCGCACGCTCACCGCGACTAAGCCCAGCCTGTATTCTCGCGACAAATTCGCTCTGTGAAATAATTCCTCCTTGAAGCATGATTACATTCTGAAAGTAAGTTGCAAGCCCCTCGGCCAACCAGCTATCTTGATTATCAAGAAACGGGTGATATAAATGCGCTAACTCATGATATAACGTCCAATCAGCTATCAAAGAGTCCAACGAAGCACCTTTGTCAATATACAGCTTAATACCATCAAGTTTTCCACGGGCAATTTCCCCCCAAGGAACTGGCTCCTTCGCATGCTTCATATAATAGAGAGATACAGGAATTAAATTGTTGGGAAGTTCCCCAAGCGCTGATACTGTCTTATTAATACCATGACGGATCCACTGCGGAACTTCTTCTTTATGAGCCGTTGTAGGCGTAGCATTATGCCATTCGATTTCAGCCGAATTACCCAAAGCAAAAAGGCTTGAACTAAAAAAGCATGCTAACCACGCAATAAAGTGTCTCATACAGACTCATTGGAAATATTGAAATTTAGGCTCCAATTATAGTGCGAGTTGTAATCCTGCGTAAGATGCCTCAGTGTGTGAACCTTTTTTAATCGTAAAATGCTTTCCACCAAAACGTACTCGACCGCGTTTGCGTTCAATGATCTGCTCAGCAAGGCTTTTATCATTTACTAGATCTACAAACTGCTTGCGTGCACGGTGGATTTGAATATTAATATGGCTTTCACTGATCCCCAAATCCTTTGACAACTGTGAAACACTGACCCAGCCGCGTTGATTTTCTTCTTCGACAGCAGCTTCATCTCCTGCTTTGTAACGGGCTAATAAGGCGGTTAAATAGTGATGAGTTCTGACATCAAAATCTAGTAATGTCCCATTATGATTGACTTTCAGCTCTGTAATTTCTTCATCTAAGCTGATATCAAATACAAACTCTAAGCTAGACTGATGCGCCTTATCAATTGGCATAGTCGCTTCTTGAGAAGCAGCTTCAACTTGGAATAGATACCAAAGCTCATTGGCAACACACAGATTATCACTGTCAGTCAAAGGCACAATTTTACCTGTAGCCAACTGCTCGTAACACCAACATAACTTTTCATTGTCATAAAAAACAACCAGCTCAGGGTCAGTTTCTGATGGCAAGAAATGGTATTTCTCCAGCGGGATCACTTCATCTGGTTGCTCATTACATGATGGAATTAACAAATCTTTTGGTGGTGCAATAGAGTCAACAATAAAAGTTTGAGGATGCATCTCAGAAAACGTAATTTCATCATCCACTTTAAGGTGTATCGCTTGGTTGTAGGCAATCCGCTGGCCATTTAACCAAACACCATTTTTGCTCAGATCTCTAAGCTCCCAAGCTTCCCCGTTATGCTCTATCACAGCATGTATACGAGAGATTTCTACACCACTAACATGAGTATCCACAGAATAAGTCAACCTACCAAAGCGATGGAACGCCTTTAAGTAGATCACATCCGAACAATCCTTTACTTTAAGCTTAGCCATGGGGTCACCTATTCCTCTCTTAATACTCAATTTTCTAAGGACAAGTAAGCGCTATATCACAGCGCTTTTCCTTGCCTATAGTGTAACCCTAAAGCACATACAAATAAATTACGCTTCATTACAGCGTTGTAGCTGTGTGTAAAATCAGGCTTTTCCTTATAATCAGCCAACTATTCCCACTGGTAATATCGAACATAGTTGCCTAAAGTTATCAATGACAGCCTTCAATTTAATTATTACACTATTTATGATGCGTCCCATGCTTTTCTTGCTTGTTGTTATGCTTTTGGCCTATGGTGCGCTTTGGCCCTTAGATGCAGGTGCCGATATAAAACCGCGCGTAACAATCTTAGTTGATGATAGCTACCCACCCTATTCTTATGAAAGCAACGGTTATTTATATGGCATTTATATTGAGCAGGTGAGACTTGCGGCGAGGCGATTATCCAACCATTATCAGGTGATATTAGAGCCTATTCCTTGGAAGCGTGGTGTTGCGGCTATGGAAAATGGTGAAGCTTTTGCACTCTTACCGCCCTATATTCACAAAGATAAGAGACCTTATATATGGCCCTACTCAGTACCTCTTGGTGAGGAAGCTGTTGTTGCTTTTTGCAACCCTGGAGTAACACTCAATAATATACTGAACAGATCCACTCAAAAAGCCCCCATCAATATTGGCATCAATGCAGGCTTTTTGATTCTAGATAAAGAGCTCGCCTTAGCAAGAGAAAAAGGGGTAATTAAAATATGGGAAAACAAAGACACTCTCACTAATATAAAAAAGTTATCTAAGTTTCGTTTAGATTGCTATGTCAATGACAGGCTATCAACATTAATGGGATTCGAATCAGTCAAAAAAGAACGAGACGACATTAATGTACGGCAGTTTCGCGAGGACAGAGTCGTTTTAAGCAGAACGGCACATATTGGTTATACCAAAGACAATGGTGATAAGTACCCATTTAAATATGACTTTATAAAAAAGATGGATAAAGCGCTGCTCCATGTCCAGAAACAAATGCGAGAATGAAAAAAGATGAGTGCCAAGAGTTACACTTGTTCAGCTTGGCACTATTCATTTTTGCTTGATAACTTTAGCGCATCCACACTTTAATTTCAGCTAAGCCATTAGATTGAAGTAATTGTAACTGAGATTCTACATTCTGACTTTGCTCAAATTCAAACGCATCCAACTCGTCATCAAAAGCTACTGTTCCTGCGCCGTCACCACCGCTGCGCTTAACTTGATGCAACGCGATATCAGCAAGATTGACCGATGCTTCCCATCCAATAACGTGCCCACCTAACATTTGTAGTGGGTAGAACGACCAACCGACAGACACAGTCATTTTTGTCGATTTGCCATTGGGCAAAGTAAAATCAAATTCACCAATTGCCTTGCACAGGTCTTTAACATACTGATCCACATCAGAACATTGAAAATCACGCAGTAAAAGTAGAAACTCATCACCACTCCAGCGTGCAACATAATCAGAGCCTTGAGTACGAGTGTTTAATAAAGTAGCCAATTGCTGTAAGCAACTATCCCCACCTATCGGCCCATTAGCGTCGTTAATTTTACTGAACTTATCAATGTTTAAAATCATTAATACGAGACTTTTTCCCTGCTCTTTTAATGAATGCGCATTGCGCTGATAGTGTTCAATATCTTTAGGCAACTGATCAAATAAAAACCGTCTACTTTTCAAGCCTGTAAGTTCATCAGAATGACTCACTAACTTTAATTGTGTATTCACTTTATTGAGCTTTTCATTGGCTTTTCTGAGCTCTGTAGTACGCTCTGTGACCAGTTCCTCTAACGCAGCTTGTTTGCGCCTTTCCTGTGCTCTAAACACCCAAAACACAAGATAGAATAAAAAGATAAATCCACAAGTGATAATAAGCCTAAAAAAGACGGTTTCATCAAAGCGACGTGGCAGTGTCAATTTGACAGCTTTAGAGTGTGCTTCTTGCCAATCTTCTCCCCGACGTTTTACTTCTAACTTAAATGTGAACTCACCCGGTGGTAAATTCGTGTAAATGGCTTCACGTCTCGCAAGCGCATCTCGCCATTGATCATCATGGCCTTCGAGCTTATATCTAAATTCAATACTTTGTGGAGCATAAAAATCAATTGCGGTATAGCGAATTGTTAAGTCTCGCTCATTGGTATCCAAAACAATACTTTCTACAATTTTGTTTGGTGTCAGCTCCCTAACCGGTGTCGTGATCCCTTCGAAACGAGGTTCAAGCTCACTATCACTAAAAAGCTTAACACTTTTTGGAATTCTGACTACTCCCTGCAAGCTTGGATACAATAATACATCATCTACCTCAACCACTGAGTCATGGCCAAGACCAGTACAACATTGACTCGGCATTCCGTCTAACTGTCTATCAAACGGGTTGATGACCTGTTCAACTTTCAGGTTTTCAATCTCTTGTGTAAATTGCTCTATGGACATACGGTAAACACCTTTCATAGAGCTTACCCAGATAAAGTTTTGCTCTTTATCATAGTGTAAAGACAGAATAGGACCGTAAGGCAAACCGTGAGAGGCATCTAACTGAAACCAGTCTCCTGACTCAGTACGATAATATAAACCATCATAAAATGACCCCACCAGAGTTGTATAGTTTTCAACATGTAAAATGCTGGTCACGTAAGCTGTTTCTAGTGAAGTTTGGCCACCTATTTTTTCAATGCCACGTTCATTATATTTATACGCACCTTTATCAGTACCTATGAAACCATAGCGTGGAAAATCAACGATATAAGTGACGAATTGGCTTCCTAAGAATGCATTATAAGTAAACGGCGTTAGACCATTGTAATCAAGTCGGTATAAACCACGCCCTGTACCTATCCATAGACCGCCTTGATTGGAAGGGCTTATAGTAAAAACTTGAGTTTGGCGAAATTCACGATTTGGAATGGCTAGTAATTGGCCATTGTCATATATCACAACACCACGACCAGTCCCTAAATACAAACGTCCATCCAAGAACTCCATATCATGTACTTCTACACCCTTTAACTGGGCTGGTGTAATTATAGGCTGGTAGTTATCATCCTGATCCAGCATGCCAACGCCTTCTCGAGTAGCTACCCAAACGTTTCCTCTTGGCCCCATAGTCATAGCTGAAATGGCCTGCTTGCCTCGAAGCCCAGCTTGAAAACGCTCAACTCGTCCAGAATGAGCAAGCCACAAGCCTTCATTGATGCTCGCAAGCCAAACGTTATTACTCTTATCTATAAATAGATCAGTAAACCATATACCCTGATCAAGTTGCACTAAATCAACGGATTGCCATTCGCCGCCACTTTCTTTATATAACAAACGGCCATAGGTAGAGACCCACATCCCTCCTTGTTCATCACTTAAAAACTTATAAACGGCACTATTCCCAATTTCATCAAAACGTCTTAAAACTTCATCAAAATCTAAGAAAAATGCACCTAGTTGCGATGCAAGAAAGAGCTTGCCATCAACCCAAGCTAAATCATGAATATTAGTCTGAGCCAGCTGACGGGGCAAAGAGATTTTGCTCGACAATTCTAATCTCATGCCGCTAGAGCCAACAAACTGTGCTTCACCTATACGTAGTAGATGACGTTCATTGACGACCCAAATACCATCTGGTGATGGTGCCATCTTTGTCACTGCGCCGACAATCTGGCTAATATGGGTAAGTGATAATTTACTATCGTCTAAATTGTTTTTATCCAACATTAAACGTTTTGCGGAAATATAATAAAGTCCGTTTGCAGCAACCCAAATATTACCGTTATTATCTTCAATAATATCTTTGACATCTGCTTGGATCTTGAACTTTTGCGCCTTCATAGTTTGGGGGTCTATGCGCAACACACCTCGGCGAGTCCCTACCCAAAGCATGCCAAAGCGATCAACAACAAGTTTATTGATCGCATTACTAACTAAAAAGTTGGTGTTTTGAGTGTTAAAATTGACGAACTGATGTCCATCAAATCGACTAAGTCCAAATTGCGTGCCTAGCCAAATATAGCCTTGCTGATCTTGCACCACACTTTTAATGCTTTGTGATGGTAAGTCATTTTGCATGTTCCACTGTTTTACAACGTAATCGTTAATAGCAGCATTTACATTGAATGTCACCAACATGATTAACAGTAGAAAAAATGTGTGCATAGATTCCCTCTTTTTCAACTTTAGGTTAGCCGACTAGGACCCCTGTTTTAAACAAAGCTTGGATACAAATCAATGAAAAAATACCAGCCAAAACATCATCAGCCATAATTCCACGCCCGCCGTGTAGCTTTTTATCTAGCATTCTAATGGGGCCTGGTTTAGCAATATCGAAAAAGCGAAACAAAACAAAACCCACAACTAACGATTGCCAACTAATAGCGGCACCAATCATGGTAATATAAAAACCAACCACTTCATCCCAAACAATTGCAGGGTGGTCATGTACCTTCACGTCTCTCGCTGTTTTTCCACATACCCAAACTCCGAATATCGTCATTAAAACAGCAAGGCTAACTTGAAACCAAATTGGCAATGTCATTGTGGCAAAAATAAACGGCAATGCGGCTAATGTTCCAACTGTGCCAGGTGCTTTGGGCGCAAGGCCCGTACCAAACCCCAACGCAAACAATTGGTGTGGGCGTTTGAGATTGAATTTTAACGACTTATCCAAGCTCGCTCCTAATTAAAGTGTTCATAGCCAGCTTGCTCTGAGATAGAGTATTTCTCGCCATCTTTGTAAAGCTCAACAGTGCCCGCTGTATTTGTGATCTGTCCAATGCAAATTGCCTGAACACCATATTGAACTAACCTCGCCTCAACAGCACTTCTGTTGTTGTCATTGACAGTGAACAGTAGTTGGTAGTCATCACCATAAGACAAACTCAACATTTCTCGTAGATTTTCATCATCTAAGGCACGTAAATCATCAGAAATGGGGACTTTATTTATATCCACCTCAGCACCTACCATAGAACGGTCAACAATATGTTGGAGATCTGCAAGTAGGCCATCAGAAATATCGATACATGAAGTCGCAAGACCTCTTAATACCTGACCCGCAGCAACATGCGGCTTTGGATAATGTAACTTTTCGGTTACACGTTTTACTTGGTCTGGATTTAATGTAATACCACGCTTACGAGATTCAATCGCCAAAGCAGCATCACCAACTGGACCTGTAATATAAATCCAATCACCCACGTTTGCGCCCGATCGTGTTAAAGCCTTGCCCTTAGGCACAATGCCTTTAGCACAAATGGTAATTGTAAGCGGCCCTTGTGTTGTGTCGCCACCAATCAACTGTACATTATAATATTCAGCGATTTCGTGCAGACCCTCGGTAAATTCCTCAAGCCATGTCATATCAACTGCAGGCAAGGTCAGACCGATTGATATCCAAGTGGGTTCAGCACCCATGGCTGCCAAATCACTTAAGTTAACAGCTAGGACACGATGTCCTAATGCCCTTGCGGGAATATCGGGAAAGAAGTGCACACCTTCAACTAAGGTGTCTGTGGTGACTGCAAGTTGACAATTTTCAGGAATATCAACTACAGCACAATCATCACCAATTCCAACGGCAACATCACGGCGAGTTATGCCTCTGCCTTTGAAGTAATGATTAATTAACTCAAATTCCTTCATACATTAAAAAAGCCGGCCAATGCCGGCTCTCCTCATGATTCTGATTACTTGCGGATTTTCTTAACTGCTTTGTCCAACACGCCATTTACAAATTTATGGCTGTCTTCTGCACCAAACATTTTGGCCAGTTCAATCCCTTCGTTGATAGCCACTTTATATGGCACATCTTCACGGAACTTAAGCTCATACGCGCTTACGCGTAAAGTCGCTAATTCAACCATGTCTAGATCGTCAAATGGACGAGACAGGTGAGGCTGAATCGCTTCATCCAACTGTTTATAGTTTACTGCAACACCACGTGCTAAATCTTTGAAGTATTCCACATCCACTTTTGATACGTCGTTCTCAATTAGCATTTGCTGCTCAATATCAGCAATTGGGTTGCCACTTAACTGCCATGAGTAGACAGCTTGCAATGCAAGCACACGCGCTTTACGTCTAGCTGCTGGTTTCACTTAGATTCCTCTTAAATTTGCTCAAGTACGTTAACCATTTCTAGTGCACCAAGTGCAGCTTCGCCACCCTTGTTACCCATTTTAGTTCCCGCACGTTCAATAGCTTGCTCAATACTTTCTGTCGTCAATACACCAAAAGCTACTGGAATATCGTAGTCTAATGAAACGCATGCTAGTCCTTTATTTGATTCGTTAGCCACCAAATCAAAGTGTGGCGTACCGCCACGAATAATAACGCCTAGCGCGATAATAGCATCATGCTCTTTTTTCATTGCAACACGTTTAGCTGCAAGAGGTAACTCAACTGCACCTGGTACATAAACCACAGTGATGTCTTCATCTTTCACGCCACCTGTGCGCTTAAGCTCATCTACTGCACCTTCTAATAAGCTGCTGCCGATGAAATCGTTAAAACGAGAAATGACAATGGCAAATTTTTTACCTGGTGCGAACTTGTTACCTTCAATTATTTTCATTAGATGATTCCTGATCAGTATTAGCAATAGCCAAATTGACGCGCATAATAGCACATCTTAAAGAAAAACACCTACTGTCCAGCCAGACAGTAGGTGTAAAAAGTGAAGAGCGCGACTATTTCGGCTCTACGTAATCGACAACTTCTAAATGGAAGCCAGAAAGAGCATGATATTTCTTCGGCAAACTCATCAGACGCATTTTCTGAATACCCAAGTCTGCCAAAATTTGTGAGCCTACCCCGACAGTGCGAGATGTACCTTGAAACTTACGATAGCTGATTTTCTCGCCTTCGTCTTCAGCAGCAAAGGCTTTAACCAATTGCTCTAAATCTTCAGTCTGTTCGTTTTTACCTAGAATGACTAATGCGCCTTCATGCTCTGCGATGTATTCCATTGCACCATGCAAAGTCCAGCTTCGGTCGGCACTTCTATCAGATAGGAGAATATCATTGAATGTGCTTTGTAAATGAACTCGTACAAGTGTCGGCTCATCTTCTTTAACTTCACCTTTAAGCAACACGTAGTGTAGTTGATTATCAATGGAATCTTTGTAGGTAACTAGGTCAAATTCACCGTACTCAGTTGGTAACTTACATTGGGCAACTTTTTCGATTGTGGTTTCATTCAGGTTGCGGTATTCGATTAAATCAGCAATGGTGCCAATTTTAATATCATGCTCTTTTGCAAACACTTCCAGCTCTGGACGCCTTGCCATAGTACCGTCTGGGTTTAGGATTTCCACAATCACTGACGACGGCTCAAGTCCAGCCAAACGCGCTAAATCACAACCGGCTTCCGTGTGCCCTGCACGAGTCAACACACCACCAGGTTGCGCCATAATAGGGAAAATATGACCTGGCTGAACAATATCCTCTGGAACAGCGCCTTTAGCAACAGCCGCTTGTACTGTGCGGGCCCTATCCGCAGCAGAAATACCTGTTGTTACCCCTTTAGCCGCTTCGATTGACATCGTAAAATTAGTAGAAAACTGCGCGCCGTTATTTCGCACCATAAGTGGCAGGTCGAGTTGTTGACATCTTTCTTGTGTCATCGTTAGGCAAATCAAACCTCGGCCATAGGTCGCCATAAAGTTAATCGCTTCAGGCGTAATATGTTCTGCCGCGATGATCAGGTCACCTTCATTTTCTCGATCTTCATCGTCCATCAAAATGACCATTTTACCGGCTTTAATGTCTTCGATGATTTCTTTTGCGCTGTTTAAGCTCATAGTTTTCCCATTAATTACTTTGTTTGAATGGCCAATTACTTAATAAAGCCAGCTTGTGCCAACAAACTGGTTGTGAGAGTCGATTCACTTGAAGTCGTTTGAGTACCTTGTATTAAACGCTCCAAATATCTAGCAATTTGATCAACTTCTAGATTCACCACAGTACCGACTTTAAAATCCGCTATTGTTGTTTCTTGTGCTGTATGTGGCACTATGGTGAGTTTAAATTTATTTCCTTCAACAGCATTGACGGTTAGGCTTATCCCGTCGATAGCAACAGAGCCTTTATAAGGAATATATTTTATAAGGCTATCAGGAGCAGATAGCCAATAGTCAGTTGCACGAGCATTTGCTTCAACTGCCACAACGGTTGCAATGCCATCAACATGGCCGGACACTAAATGCCCACCAAGACGTGAAATCGGCTGCAGCGCTTTTTCCAAATTGACCTTTTGTCCAACTTGATAATCGCCAAACCTTGTCAGCGATAAAGTTTCGTTTGATACGTCCGCTTTAAAGCCATTGCTGTATTTTTCAACTACGGTCAGGCAAACGCCATTAGTGGCGATGCTATCGCCGAGCGCCACATCTGTCATATCTAAATTGTGAGATTGCACTTTTACACTCAAATCACCTTGCTTCAAGGTAAGTTCAGTGAGTGTGCCCGTTGCTTCAATGATACCTGTAAACATATGTACTCTTATTTGGTGGTCGCACTTATGCGAATGTCTGTGCCAACTTGGACACACTCCGTAATTTTAAATTCTGGTATTTGGGCCATCTCTGTCAAAACAGAACTTTTAAATAGGCCCCTGCCACCTTCACCGATAATTTTTGGCGCCATGTAGATGATATATTCATCAATTAATTTTTGCTCATGCATTGCCCCGCATAAAGTCGCGCCGGCTTCCAACCATACCTGATTAATATTTTGTGTCGCTAGGTATTCAATTGCAGCATGTAAATCTAGCTTACCTTTGAATTCAGGTAAGCACACTTGCTCTACAAAATGAGGCCATTGATGCTGTTTATCAAGCTTGGTACGTAAAATAATAATCTTAGATTCTTGGCTAAATAAGCTCAGATTAGGATGTAAGCGATTTTGAGTATCTATGATCACACGAATTGGTTGACGTAATTGCGCCAGGTTATCCACCAATTCAAAGTCTTTAAATTCGCTGGCGCGCACATTAAGTTTGGCATCATCAACCAATACCGTGTCAGCACCAGACAAAACAGCACAGCTTTGCGCTCTAAAGCTCTGCACATCTTGTCTTGCGATAGGTCCAGTGATCCACTTACTTTGGCCATTTTGTAGCGCCGTTTTTCCATCTAAACTTGCGGCGAGTTTTGCGATCACATAGGGCTTTCCAGTTTCCATTTTTTTTAGAAAACCTTTATTTAAGGCACGTGCCTCGTGCTCTAGCAAGCCATATGCGGTTTCAATACCTGCTTGCTCTAACATTTTTATGCCATTGCCAGCCACTTGTGGGTTTGGGTCAACCATGGCGCAAATCACTTTTTTCACGCCCGCATCAATTAACCCTTTAGCACAAGGCGGAGTTCGACCATAGTGACTGCAAGGTTCTAGAGTCACATACGCTGTAGCGCCTTGTGTCTTCCCTTGTGCTTCTCTTAAAGCATGTACTTCGGCATGAGGACCACCTGCCTGAATATGAAAGCCTTGGCCTATTATTTTTTCGTTTTTAACGAGGACACAGCCAACATTTGGGTTAGGCGTTGTGGTGTACTGACCCTGCTTAGCAAGTTCAATGGCCAATGCCATATACTCATGATCAGCTTGTGTAAAATGCATCAGTCTCCCAACCTCGCGATTTCCTCACCGAACTCTTTGATGTCTTCAAAACTGCGATACACTGAAGCAAAGCGAACATAAGCGACTTTGTCGAGCTTTTTAAGGGCTTCCATAATGCATTCGCCGATCATTTTGCTGTTAACCTCTCTCTCTCCGGTTGCGCGGATCTGAGATTTTATTTGATGTACGACTTCTTCAATTTGCTCAGTACTAACTGGACGCTTTTCTAATGCGCGATGTAAACCATTTAGCAATTTATCTTCATTGAAAGGCTCCCGTGTGCCATCTTGCTTAATCACTCGGGGCATTAATAATTCCGCCCCTTCAAACGTCGTAAAGCGCTCATGACAAACTATACATTCACGGCGGCGTCTTACTTGGTGTCCAGACGCCACCAAGCGCGAATCAATCACTTTAGTATCTTTTGCCGTACAAAAAGGACAATGCATAAATTCTCACTGTTGGGTAATATTTTTAATGCGGCGTATAAATATGATCTGTTTAAGCTTAACAAGTGCCTTTGTTTAGCACACAAAGCAAATAGATAATAAAAAGGCCGCATAAATGCGGCCTTTATAATATCAAAAATAACGCAAATTGTGAGTCTAATTATGCGTAAACAGGTAATTTAGCACAGATGGCTTTTACCTTTTCTTTTACTTCTGCCTGCACTGATTCATCATTGATGTTATCTAATACATCACAGATCCAGCCTGCTAGTTCACCCGCTTCAGCTTCTTTGAAGCCGCGACGAGTGATCGCTGGAGAACCAATACGAAGACCAGATGTCACGAATGGTGAGCGAGGGTCATTTGGTACAGAGTTTTTATTTACAGTAATGTTTGCACGGCCCAGTGCAGCATCAGCATCTTTACCAGTGATGTCTTTATCGATAAGGTCAAGTAGGAATAGGTGGTTATCTGTTTTACCAGAAACAACTTTATAACCACGCTCTTGAAGAACGGCTACCATCGCTTGTGCATTCTTAACAACTTGTGTTTGATAAGTTTTGAATTCAGGCTCCAGTGCTTCTTTGAATGCAACCGCTTTTGCTGCGATCACGTGACATAAAGGACCACCTTGACCACCAGGGAATACTGCACTATTCAGCTTTTTGTAAACATCTTCATCACCACATGCAGAAACAATCAAACCACCACGAGGGCCAGCCAGTGTTTTGTGCGTCGTAGTAGTAACAACATGTGCATGAGGTACTGGGTTAGGGTAAACACCAGCTGCAACTAGACCAGCAACGTGTGCCATGTCTACAAGTAAATATGCGCCAACTTTGTCTGCAATTTCGCGGAATTTAGCCCAATCAACAATACCGGAGTAAGCAGAGAAACCGCCAATGATCATTTTTGGTTTGTGCTCAAGTGCTAAAGCTTCTACTTGTGCGTAGTCAATTTCGCCAGTTTCTTCATTAAGGCCATACTGAATTGCATTGTATGTTTTACCTGAGAAGTTTACGTGAGAACCGTGCGTTAAGTGACCACCGTGAGCAAGGCTCATACCTAATACAGTATCATGTGGCTGAAGTAGCGCTTGAAAAACAGCAGCATTTGCTTGAGAACCAGCGTGCGGCTGAACGTTTGCGTAGTCTGCACCAAATAATTCACATGCGCGGTCAATTGCCAGTTGCTCAACTACATCTACGTGCTCACAACCGCCGTAATAACGCTTACCAGGGTAACCTTCTGCGTACTTATTTGTAAGTTGTGACCCTTGAGCCTCTAAAACACGCGGGCTACAGTAGTTTTCAGATGCGATAAGCTCAATGTGCTCTTCTTGACGAGTCGTTTCAGACTGGATCGCGTTAAATAATTCAGGGTCAAAATCTGCAATATTCATGTTACGTTCTAACATGGTTTCTCCTAGGTGCACGTATGATTAAATTTACCGAATGCAATTGTACGCAATTTACATCCAATTGCCTACGAAATCTGCGTAGCTCTATTTAAACAAGGATTGAATTTATTTCACAGTGTTTCGGGGATGATATTTTTTTATTTAAACATAAAAAATATTTATATGGATTAGTTCATTCATTAAAAAATAAAATGTGCATACATTCACCCATTATTGATTTATGTATGCACAGACCAATGAAGTAAGTGTGGTTACGACCCTAACTTTTCAAACAAACGTGACTTAAGCTCACCATAATCAGCGTGGATAACCTCTGCTAAACACGGCTTAGCTAAAGCCTCTGCAAGCACTTGTGGCATATCAAGTTGTTGTTCTAACACATCTTCAACAGAGTCTTTAAATTTAGCCGGATGTGCTGTCGCCAAAAATATCCCCGTTTCATTATCGGATTTATTAATTTGCAAACCTTCATAAGCGATCGCAGTGTGTGGCTCTGCAACATAGCCAAGCTTGTTGATGTGCCTCATTACTTCTTGAGTACGAGACTCACCCACAGAACATGAATAAAAATCATCTTTGTTAAATATTGCCGTGTTAAGCATGCTTTCAACGCGTGGCCAGTTATTAGGTTTACTCACATCCATTGCATTAGATAACGACTCTAAAGTCGCATTGGGAGACCAATTACCCGTTTTAATATAACGCGGTACAGTGTCATTTTGATTTGTCGTCGCACTGAGTTTACTAACAGGCAGCCCAATCGCCGCCGCTATCATCGCAGCACACACATTACCGAAATTTCCACTGGGCACAGAGATGTGCACTTGCTGACGTTGAGGCTCAGGTAATTGTGCAACTGCTTCAAAGTAATAACATACTTGAGCTAACAAACGGCTGATATTGATTGAGTTTGCCGAATTTAGTCCGAGCTTAGACTTTACTTCCTCATCCAAAAACGCCTGCTTTACCAGTGCTTGACAGTCATCAAAGCTCCCTTCTACCGCATAGCAATGAATGTTTTTACCTAGCGTTGTGAATAACTTTTGTTGTGCCAGCGAAATTTTGCCTTGCGGGTATAGAATAACTACGTCTACGTTTTCTTTGCCGTAAAATGCATGGGCAACCGCTGCGCCAGTATCTCCACTGGTCGCTGTTAAAATCGTAACTCGCTCGCCTTGATTAAATAAGCCGATGCACTCAGACATAAAGCGCCCACCGAAATCTTTAAATGCTAGTGTAGGACCATGAAATAGCTCTAAGCAATACGTATTCTTTTCAACCTCAACAATGGGCGCAGGAAAATTAAAGGCGCTATTCACCATTTCATCAAGCGTATCACTTGGCAACTCATCACCGATTAAATGCTGTAAGATTTTGCTACTGCGGGCTTTAAATGGCATCGCTAACAACGCATCAACATTTTCAATTGCCGCTAATTTCTCAGGGAAAAAAACGCCTTGATTACGCCCTAGACCAATTTTAACTGCTTCTGTAAATGAAACCTGCTGCTGAGGATCCATAAGATTAACTAAATTCATTTTTAATTCCTTAAACCAATTCTCTGGTGCCCATACTGTCTATTTTACAGATGTGACTAAACCCTTGTTCGTTCAGATAGTTTGACTTCAGCCAATTTTGACACTTTTGAGCAATCTCTAATGAATCGCACAGCGCAAATAGTGTTGGCCCAGCGCCAGATATACTCACTACACTGGCGCCCAGCTCAGGTAAACTCAACTTTGCTTCTTTGAACCCTTCGATAAGTGGCGAACGACTGGGCTCTGCCACATTGTCTTGCATAAGCACAACGGCCTCATCAAATCGATTTAACTGCAGCAAAGTACAAAATGAGGACATTCTTTGGGCAAACTCAACACTTTCACTTAATGTGAGCGTCGCAGGTAATACCGATCTCGCTTTAGATGTATTCAATGCAAATCCAGGATATGCCACAACAATATACCAGTTCGGGTCGACAGGTAATGCCAGTGCCCTGTCTGGTACTAGCTCCGCGGTAAGCTGTAACCCACCCAGATAACATGGCGTAATATTGTCATAATGACGTGCGCCACTCACTTTTGCCTCAAAGTCCGCCATTAGTTCAATCATTTGGGATTGTGACAGCTCAGTGCCAGCAAACGCATTCAATGCCGCAAAAGTTGCAACAACAGAGCAAGCGCTCGACCCTAAACCTGAACCAACCGGTAATTTTTTCTCAAGTGTCAAAGAGACACTTGGCATATCAGATTTCACCTGCGCTCTAAAATGAGTCAAACATTGAAATGCCAAATTCTCTTTTGGATCTGTTGGGAGCTTATGTGCATACTCACCAATACACTCAAACCTATCATCATTGGCCTGCTCAATATAAACAACGTCGCCCAAGAGCTGCCCATCTATCGGTGCGAGTGACGCACCGAGAGAATCAAATCCAACGCAAAAGTTACCGATAGAAGCAGGTGCATAAAATTTTCTCATCGTGCACTCCTAGCGAGACAGTGTTTTTAAAATATCGGCAAAAACACCCGCAGCGGTAACTTCTGCGCCTGCACCGTACCCTCTAATCACAAAAGGCTTCGGCTGATAATACTGGCTTAAAATTGCCAATGCGTTCTCACCGTCACGAATATCATATAGCGCATGTTCTGAATCGACCGCTTCAATGCCAACGCGACAAATACCCTCTTTTATACTACCAACATAACGTAACTTCTTACCCTCACTCGCCGCACTTTGCACGCGATCTGCAAAAGCTGCGTCCAGTTCAGGTAACTGCGACATAAAATCATCAACACAAGTACCAGCTGCAAATTGCTCAGGCACAACAGGCTCGACTTTAATATCACTTAGTTCAAGTTCCAAACCTGATTCACGCGCAATAATTAATAGCTTTCTGGCCACATCGGTGCCAGATAAATCATCTCTTGGATCTGGCTCTGTAAAGCCATTTCGCTTCGCTTGTGCAGTTGCTTCAGATAAACTCAACCCATCTTCAATGGCACCAAACATATATGATAAAGAACCAGATAAGATCCCACTAAAGGACAGTAGCTCATCCCCTGCGCCAAATAAAAGCTGTAAATTATCGAGTACCGGTAAGCCCGCACCGACGTTTGTTTCATATAAAAACTTGCGTCCTGATGACTGGGCAGCTTGTTGCAATGCTCGATAATAGGCCATGTCACCTGTATTGGCTTTTTTGTTAGCAGCCACCACATGAAAGCCCGCTTTGAGAAAGTCTGTGTATTGATCAGCCAATTGTTCAGACGAGCTACAATCCACAATAACTGGGTTGATCAGATGATTGCGCTTTACAAATTGCTCAAGTTCATTCAGCTCAAAGCCGTCATTAGCCTGCTTTAATTGGCTTTCCCATTGTTCAAAAGCTACGCCTTCATGACTCAGCAAGCATTGCCTTGAATTTGCCACGCCGTATAGGTTTAATTTGATATTGCGATTTGCAAGCCAAGCCTGTTGTTTTTCTAGCTGCTTAATTAACTCTTTGCCCACTAAGCCGCAACCAAGCAAAAAGACATCTATTGAAGGGACATGGGTGAAAAAGTTTTCATGGCACACCTTCATCGCATCTTTACATAAATCGCCCGACACAACCGCAGATATTGCACTTTCTGTAGAATCTTGCGCAATGGCCACGACATTAACTTGAGCTTGAGACAAAGAAGCAAAAAACTTAGCTGCTAAGCCTTTATGTGACTTCATGTTGTCACCAACAAGGGTCACAATTGCAAGATCTTTACGAACTTCAACAGGTTCAATTAAACCGGCTTGCGTTTCTAACTCAAATGCCGACTCTAAAGCGTTTAAAGCCAGAGATAAGTCATGTTCATAAACGCAAAAGCTAATACTAAATTCACACGAAGACTGTGTGATAAGGACAATTGAAACCTTGTCATTAGCTAGCGCACCAAATACCCTCGCAGCCATACCTACTTTGCCTTTCATGCCTGGCCCTGAAACTGTCAACATGGCCAGTTTATCCAAGCTTGATAAGGCCTTTACGGGTTCATCACCACCGCCTTGGGAAGAAATGAGCGAGCCCGGCACATCTGGATCATGCGTATTTTTAATCTCACAAGGTACATTTGTTTTCGCACACGGTAAGATGGTTTTAGGATGCAACACTTTAGCGCCAAAATAGGCGAGCTCCATGGCTTCTTTATAAGATAAGCGTTCAACTTTTGTCGCTTTTTTTATGAGTCTTGGATCTGCACTATATACGCCGTCGACATCAGTCCATATCTGACAAATATCTGCATTTAAACTCGCGGCCATAACTGCTGCCGAGTAATCAGAACCATTTCGGCCTAGGGTTGTTAACTCGCCTTCGGCATTGCTGCCAGTAAAGCCTGTCATAACGAAGATGCCATCATCTTTTTCATTAATGTGTTGGCGAACTTCAGCCTTTGTTCTATCTAAATCAACTTCTGAGTCAAGATGCTCTAGGTTTGTTTTTATACATGCCGCAGCGTCCAACGCTTTAGCATTATGTGTTTTTAACATAGAGACCATCAAGGCAACGCTAATTCGCTCACCAAAGCTAATTACATATGCATTAACCGCCGCAGGGCACTGCTTAAGTAACTTAACACCCTCTAACTTTTCACGAAGCTGACCCAACTGAGGCCAATCTAATACTTCTCCATACTCAGATTCAACTTCCTGCCTCAGACCTTCACTGCGAGAGACAAAAGCATCCCATTGAGTGATATAGTCATCACCTTTTTCAGCAATTTGTACCAAAGACACTAAACTGTCGGTCATGCCGCCAGGTGCTGATAAGACAACGACAGCCTTATCACCACCGTAATTTAGAATTAAAGATCTGACCCGCTTCAAACAAGCCATATCGGCAAGTGATGAGCCTCCGAATTTTAAAACTCGCATAATCAATTTTCCTCATTCCAAAACCAAAAAAGGCCTGTGCTCTCAGTGAGCACAGGCCTTTTTCAAATATGCACGGACCTATGCCACTATCCAGTGTGGATGGTGGTCGTAATAATAATTGTCTCGTTACATAAAATTGGGTTCATGGTTTTTTGTTAACCTAACTAAAGTTTGTCTAAAAAATATCTACGTCAATTAGATTGCCCGATTTACAGCCAACCTGTCAAGACGATAAAAGAAAATTAAATATGCAAAATGTTCAAGATACGTACAGAAAATTGAAAAGCTTATCTAACGGATACCGAATTCGCTAAGTAAAGAAAGCAATTGCTCCGACTTTACTGGCTTTTCAAGAAATTTAAGTGCGCCTAATTGAGCAACTCTCACTTTCATCTGATCTTGAATATCAGCAGATATAACCACGACATAAGTTTCTATTTTATTCGCTTTAATCGCTTCGAGGACACCAATACCGTCAAGGATCGGCATAGTCAGATCTAAACACAGCAAATCTATTTGCGAATTTTGCAATATTTCAACAGCCTCTTGGCCGTTTTTTGCCTGGCTGATCTCAACATCAAGGTTGGAGCTCAAGCAACGCATAACTTGCTTACGTGCAACAGTAGAATCGTCACACACTAACACGGAGTAGCTCATAAGAAGGTAAATCTTTATTGTTCTAGTAACAAATAAACGTTATTGTTGTCCTAATCTTATAACACAATAATCAACATCCAGTAAGTTTTTTATATACACTAATATGTTGTGAAGATAGCAAGATAAACATTTATTTTTAGCCATTTATTGGCTAACTTTAAGTTTAACACGTGTGCTATAACATGGTCGTCAGGAGCTAAGAACTCTCCATGCTACAGAAAAGTCTGTCCAAAAAACTACTAACAAACGTTCTGTCAGTTTACTTTCTACTAACGTTCGTCGTCACTTGTGGACAAGTGGTTGCAGAATATGTCAATACCAAAGACTACATTCGTAACGAACTGACTATGTTACAGAAAACGTTCAGTCGTAGCCTTACACGTGCTATTTGGGAATTAAACACAAAGCAAACGGTCACCACAGCAGAAGGCCTGCTGGCGATACCCATGATTGAAGGTATTATCGTTCGCGATGACAGTGGTGAAATTATCTCGCAACTTGGCCGCTCTTTAAACATTCATGAGCTCTACAGCCAACAACTTGTGCAAGAAGAAGCCTTAATTGAAGATACCCCTTCAGGGCTGTTTGGCTACACCTTTCCACTCATTTTCGAATTCTCTGGCCGTGCCACACAAGTCGGCGACGTCACGCTATTTTCAAGCCGGGAAGTGGTCTTTAGCCGGATCATGATCTCTATCTATTTTTTGATAGGGAACGCCATGGTCAAAACAACCTTCTTAATCATTCTATTTTTGTTGGCATTTAGAAAACTGCTCACCGAGCCGTTGACGGATTTGACTGAACAAATTGAAGATTTTGAGGTAGATAATGTAGACGGCCACAAAATTGACATTGATACAACCGAGCGAAATGAGCTGAAAGTCATGGAAGAGGCATTCAACAAGCTCATAGATAAAGTCGCTGAATATCGAAAGCAATTGGACCAAACCCAAAAAGAGCTCATCATTAGCAATGAAAAGTTAGATCAACATAATATTCAGCTTGAACAAGAAGTAGCAAGGAAAACCTCCAATCTCAGCCAAGCAATGATGGACCTACAACAACAAAAATATGAATTAGAAAAACAAAAACTGACATTAACTGAGGAAATTGACCTCAGACGTCAAACAGAAGAAGAGTTACTGACTAAGCAAAATGAATTAGAGAAATATGTCGAAGAGCTCAATATGGCGCAAGAGCGCTTAGTTGGCTCTGAAAAAATGGCAGCATTGGGCGGCCTTGTTGCGGGTATAACACATGATATAAATACACCCGTCGGTATTGGCGTGACTGCAACTTCTTTTTTGCAAGAACGGTTAGACCAACTAGAAGCAGCTTACAAGGAAAAAACTCTATCTCCTAAAGCGTTAGAAGAATTTATGCATGAAGCGAAGCAAAGTGCGAGCCTACTCACCAACAACTTAGCACGCGCTTCTGAGCTGGTGGCCAGCTTCAAACAAATTGCAGTAGACCAAGCGAGTGAAGCCGTTCGAACCATTAATTTTCAGCAATATTTAGAAGAGGTGCTGCGCTCATTGCACCCCAAACTGAAAAAAACAGCACACGAAGTTAACATAGACTGCCCTGCTGATCTCACCCTCAACTTACCTGCAGGTGCTATCAGCCAAATATTTACCAACCTGATAATGAACTCTTTGATACATGGATTTGAAGGCGTCAATAAAGGCACCATAGATATTCAGATCACAGACGACAACGATGATGTGAAAATCGTTTATAAGGACAATGGTAAAGGCGTATCAGCTGCACAACTAGAAAAACTGTTTGACCCATTCTTCACCACCAAACGTGATCAAGGCGGTAGCGGCTTGGGAACGCACATCACATTCAATCTTGTGAAGCAAACTCTCAATGGCGATATTGAAGTCAGTTCTGAAGAAGGTCAAGGGCTCACTTACCACATTCGTTTTCCAAAAGAAATGAAAGCACAACAGGCTATGTTCAGCTAGCCTCACTCTCTGGGATGTGAATAAACCACTTTTTTCACGCCCCAGAAACCCATCGCCTTTTAAAATAACAAGCTCGACAATTTTAGTTTTGCCCAGCCCACTAGGTTTGCTATGATGCAAGTCGATTTTTAACTTGGATATTTGAATATATGTGGTTCAGCAACCTGATCTGTTACCGTTTTAAACAAGATGTTTCGTACACACAAGAAGACTTTGAAAAAGCACTAGAGCAAGACATATTTCGCGCTTGTGGTAGCCAAGATATGAGCACCTTTGGTTGGGTAAACGCATTAGGGAAACACGGTCAAACCCTGTCTCACTTTTCACAAAATAGTATTCTTTTATGTGCTAAACGCGAAGAAAAAGTACTTCCGGCTGCCGTTATCAATGACATGGTTGCAGAAAAAGTAGAGCAAATTGAGCGTGAAGAAAACCGCCCAGTTAAGAAAAAAGAAAAAGACGAACTCAAAGAAAATATCTTAGCAACACTACTCCCTCAAGCATTTAAAAAGTCGAGCTTACAATTTGCTTTTATCGATCAAGAAAGCGGTTGGGTGATTGTAAATAGCGCGAGCTTTAATAAGGCTGAAGAGATGATGGCCTTGTTGCGTAAATCTTTGGGTACCTTGCCTATCGTGCCAGCATTTGCAAACTACGACCTAGATGTATTCTTGACAGACTGGTTGACAAAATTTGAGGCACCTGAAGGGTTTGCCATTGGCAATGACGCTGAATTGCAAGATGCTGCCGATGAAGGCGCACAGGTTAAACTAAAACAACATGACCTAGCTAGCGACGAAATTAAGCTT
This sequence comes from Pseudoalteromonas umbrosa, assembly GCF_030125375.1. GTDB lineage: Bacteria > Pseudomonadota > Gammaproteobacteria > Enterobacterales > Alteromonadaceae > Pseudoalteromonas > Pseudoalteromonas umbrosa. The sequence goes on from NZ_JASJUU010000002.1 coordinate 155,915, forward strand.
CACTTAGAAAATGGTAAGCGTGTCACAAAGCTTGCATTGGATTGGAAAGAACGCGTTCAATTCTTATTACAAAATGATGGCTCAATCAAACGAGTTAGCTACAACGATGCACTAAAAGAGCAAAACGCCGATATTCCAAAAGAAGATTTAGCAATCAAACTAGATGCTGACTTTATCCTCGTTTCTGAAGAGATCAAAGAGTTGCTCGAAGACCTAACCAAAGAACTTGGTGAAAAAGACGACCTATAATATCAAAAAGGGCCAACTGGCCCTTTTCACTTTAATTAACCCATCTTAGGCAAACATCGACTTCACATCTGTTAGCAAGTCTAAATACGCATCGTCCGTAAACATATCAATAGATCGAAGCACACCTTTTTCTTCATAAACCCCAAGTGCAGCAGCTTTATCTGACACTTGTAAAATGCCCTCTACAATAGCCCCTGCACGAATAAAATCAACGTAACAAACGTGTTCTGGCTTATAATTCGGATTCGCCCAGCTCTCTGCCACTTCAACAAAATCATCAGTAAAGCCCCACTCACGCATAATCGCTCCACCAATGCGCCCTGCTAACTTTTGGATTGCATGAGCTAAGAAGCTAGGGTTGGCGAACACTTCAGGGTGCTTTTCTGCCTCAGTTAAAATCGGCAAGACTCCAATGTTGAACACCAAAGATGCCAGCGTAATAGTATCTTTATTCAGTGAGGTATGCTTGTTTAAGCGTAGATAAAACTCCATGGTAGAAATAGCCTGACAAGCGACTTTTAGCGTTTTTTGCCATGCCTTGTCCATGTAGGTTTTGATCAACTTATTGTTGGAGACAAACAACTGCTCCATCGCCATTGCCGTTGCGATGTTTTTAATTTGCCGCAAGCCAATTCGGGTCACTGCCTGGTTGAGCGTATTGACTTTAATAGAGCGCCCCATAAAGCCACTGTTTGCGACCTTAATCATACGTGCTGCCAATGCTGGATCATGAGAAATGACATCCGCCATTTGCAACAAGTTTACTTCAGGGTCGTCGGCAGCCTGACGGACTCGAACAGCAACTTCGGGGAGTGTAGGTAAGACAAGTGTGTCATTATTGATTTTATCGACAAGAATGGTAAGTAATGCGTTTTCTGTAGACATATGGTCAAGTCCTTTAAATTCGCCACTTAACTATGGCCTTATAATTTTTACTGCTTTAAGTATTGTCTAACTTCTCGATAAAGTTAAGAAAAGTATAAAAATTATTCTTAGTATTTAAGCACGAATAAATACTTTGTTTGAACTGTTTGCTCAATTGCTATTTTTTACGCATCATAGATGCCTCACAATCATAATAACTAACACCTCAAGGGTAAATGATGAAACTTTCTAAACTATCCAGTGCTATTTTGGTCGCATCAGGTTTGCTAGTAAGCGCATGCTCTCAACAACCATCAGACAAAGTAGAAGCTAAGCAAACAGAAAAGCAATCATCTGCAACATATTCACTGATAAATATTGATCAGCAACGACTCAATATTTATACCGAGGTCACCTTAACAAGTGATTTGAGTCACCTTAATGACAACCAGAAAAAGATGATTTCACTGCTTATTGATGCATCAAAAATAATGGATGATTTATTTTGGAAACAAGCTTTCGGCCATAATAAAGCCGCATTCTTAGCAGGCATCAAGGATGACAAAGTACGCCAATTTGCCGACATAAATTATGGTCCTTGGGACCGTTTAGATGGTGACAAAGTATTTCTGAGCGGATTTGAAGAAAAAACACCCGGCGCACAGTTTTACCCAAGTGATATGACTAAAGCGGAGTTAAACCAAGCTGAATTTAAAGACAAGCAAGGTCTTTACTCCATGGTAAAAAGAGATGAGCAAGGAAACCTATATTCCGTACCCTACGCCACTGAATATAGAGCTGAGCTAGAACAAGCTGCAAACCTGCTCAGACAAGCAAGCTCATTGGCTGTAGATAAGCAGTTTTCTAACTACTTAAACCTTCGCGCAGATGCCTTATTAAATAACAGCTATCAACCTTCTGATTTTGCATGGATGGAGATGAAAAATAATCCCATCGATGTCGTCATCGGCCCTATTGAAACATACGAGGACCAATTATTTGGCTATCGCAGTGCATTTGAGTCTTATGTATTAATTAAGGACTTAGCATGGAGTGAGCGCCTAGCTAAATTTGCAGCCTTTTTACCAGAACTTCAAACAGGTCTACCAGTTGCGCAAAAATACAAGCAAGAAGTACCGGGATCAGATGCAGATCTCAACGCCTATGATGTCGTGTACTATGCAGGTCACTCAAACGCAGGCAGTAAAACAATTGCCATCAACCTCCCTAACGATGAGCGAGTACAATTAGAAAAGGGTACCCGTCGACTTCAGCTTAAAAATGCAATGCGTGCTAAATTTGATAAAATTTTAGTCCCTATCGCAGAAGAACTGATTGTGCCCGAACAGCGCAAGCACATTACCTTTAACGCATTTTTTGCCAACACCATGTTTCATGAGGTAGCCCATGGCCTAGGCATTAAAAATACCATCACAGGCAAGGGCACGGTTCGACAATCATTGCAAGAGCACGCCAGTGCAATCGAAGAAGGCAAAGCCGATATCCTAGGTCTATATATGGTTGAGCAGCTTTTGAAAAAAGGCGAAATTACTGAAGGTACATTGGAGGATTATTACGTCACTTTTATGGCCGGTATATTCCGCTCAGTGCGCTTTGGTGCATCCAGTGCACACGGCAAAGCCAATATGATCCGCTTTAATTTCTTTAAACAAGAGGGCGCGTTTTCTAAAAATGCACAAGGCCTTTATCAGGTAGATATGAATAAAATGGGCGCTGCCATGGAGAAATTATCAAACTTGATCCTCACATTACAAGGAGATGGTGATTACCATAAAGTCGACCAGCTCATCGCAACCCACGGTGATATAAAAGCTGAGCTGCAAGCTGACTTAGATAAGCTAGCAAATGCGAATATCCCAGTAGATGTGACATTTAAACAAGGTAAAGCAGTATTGGGCCTTTAACCATTAAAGGCGCTACAGTGCGAGCGCCTTTTTCAATCCTATAAGCTGCTCATCCGTGTACGGTATTGCAGGATGCAGACCCCATACTGGTTTTGGCCATGCCACATCATGCGTAAAACGCGCGATATGATGTATATGTAATTGCGGCACCATATTACCAAGAGCGGCGACATTGAGCTTTTCAGGCGTAAAAACTGCCATTAACAATTCACTCAACTGCTTTGACTCCTGCCAAAACTGCTGTTGTTGCTGCTCATTTAAATCAATGATCTCACGCGCGCCATCAACTTTAGGGACCAGAATAAACCAAGGGTATTGGCTATCATTCATTAAAAGCACCGTACTCAAAGGCCACTGCGCTAATTCAATACAATCTCTTTGTAATTCTGGGGCAAGTTCAAATGCCATTTTGTCTACTCCGATAAAAAAGCAGATAACGAGTATCTGCTTTAAGGTAATTTTACTTAGTTAGAGCACAAAAGACTCTATCAATCCTTACAGGCAATAACGTGCAAACAAACTGCTTACAGTTGCAGCCGTTGGCTTACCATGCTGCCAATCACCGCCTTCAACACCGCTACCTGCAATGTCCATATGAACGTAAGGTAAAGGTAGTTCAGAATCACAACCATGTTTATCCAAGCCACCCACAATCGCCAAAAATGCCATTGGGAACTGATGACCACGTGCTGTCACAGCTGATGGCGCATTGTTACTTGAAAGCACATCATCCGCCAACGTGCGAGGCTGAACAAAATCGTAATCTTCACGTCGGCTGCGAGACACCTCTGCACAATCAGCCCAAATATCGCCTTGATCTGCAATTTGGCGTGAAACCGCATTAGCTCGTGCCGGACCGTTTTCAACAAACGCACTGTATGGGCCCATCGCGCGCGCTGCGTGACCTGTCAATGTTGCCACAGTGAATAGCTCAGGGTTAACTTCTGACTTAGCTAAATCTTTCATTTCACTTAGCAGATCGCCCATCGCTAAACGCCCTTCTGCGTCGGTATTACCAATACGGACACGCACGCCTTCGCGGGTTTCAATGATTTCATCAGGCACAAAGCAATCAGAGCCAATTGAATTTCGAACAACCGCCAAGTAAGCAATCACTTTCACACCTTTAGGCTGATACTCTGCTACTGATTTCATGAAGCCTGCCACAGATGCTGCACCACCTTTATCGCGGCTCATGCCTGCCATAAAACCACCCACTTTCAGATCTGCACCACCCGTATCATAAACAAGGCCTTTACCGACAAACATCAATGTGCGTTCAATATCGCCTTCTGGTACATATTCCATCTTAACTACGCGTGGGTGGTGACGCTCAACGGCATACGATGCACGCGCAACAGTGCCAAGCATAGGGTAATCTTTATCAATGGCATTAATGTCTGAGATCACTTCAACTTTGACTGAGGTGTTTTCAAACAGTGAGACACAGTAGTCAGCAAAGCGCGGCGGTGCCATGCGCTCTGGCTCAGTACCACATAAGTCACGTGCCGCATACTGACCCGCGGCAATGGCATTGATCTGCGCACACATAGCGTCATCAGCATCAACCAAGAAAATCTGCTCAACCGGTTCAATATGCTCGCCGCGATACTCACGTGCTTCTAGCGGTTGCCACAATGTTTGACAAGCACCTAAATAAGCAACTTGTAACGCATTTTTATAACGTTCGTCACTTGGTACGCCCGCTAACACGATCACTGGTTTCACAGCACCTGATGCTTTTGCTTGTGCAATGGCAGCTTGGCCCGCGGCAAAAAAGCGACGCACATCATCATAATCACGGTTAAGTTGACCTGTTGGTGCGATAATTAAACGCTGCCCCGGCACTTGAGGTGCTAACAAAACATTTGCTTGAGTGGCCAAACGCGCATCAACGGCTAAATGCGGTGCGGCTATGTCATTAAGTTGCTGATCGCCTAAATCGTTTACATCAGATGTGATAACGATCACTGCATCGGCATCGCTTTGCTGCCAGTTAGAAGCTGGCAATGAGAGAGGAAAAGACATAAAAATGGCCCTTGTTCTTGTAATTTAAGGGCCAATTATCGGTTATTTAGACGCAAGAGCCAAGCTAGCTGCTCGATTCTTCACTGTCCGGAGCAGCTTCCGCTGTACTTTTGAGTTTACTGACAACACTCCATGCTTCGAGCATAACAAGGACACTCACCACCAAAACCACAATATCTAGGCCAACCAATAGCCAGTTACCTTTCTCATAGTATTCGCCCAATTTAATAAGACCGGCAAAAAAGGCCATTAAAATAACAAATATCATAGGGATTAATGTAAATTTTGCGGGTCTGCCAAGTTTGATAAGGTACACAGAAATGACCAACAAGGTTAAGCTTGCCAGAATTTGGTTGGTCGAACCAAATAAAGGCCAAATGATCATGCCACCGCTTCCTGAAGCGCCACCAGCCCCAAAAGCCAATAACAAACAACACCCTACTGCGACTAAGGTAGCAATAATGCCATTTTTCAAAATAGGGAGTTTATAAATATCACCCCACTCTTGAATAATGTAGCGCTGCAATCGAACACCTGAGTCCATCGTAGTACCTGCAAACAACACCACCATCACAGCCAGTAATGTAGAAGCTATCTCAGCAGACAGTCCCCAGCCAGTACTGATCAAGTTTGAGCCACCTTGAATGAATGCCCCCACTGAGCCCGCACCTAAATGGCTATAAATTTCATGCCACTCTTCTGGGGAAACAGCCAGCATCACACCACTGACGGCCACCAGCGTGATCAGCGCCAAAGAGCCTTCACCAATTGCGCCTAAATACCCAACAAACCGCCCGTCGGTTTCTTTATTTAATTGTTTGGAACTTGTGCCTGAAGACACGATACCATGAAAGCCAGATACGGCACCGCATGCAATCGTAACAAATAGCAGCGGAATAATACTGGGGGTATCTATTGCAGTTTGTGTGTTAAAGGCAGGTGCTGTGATGTCTGGCATGACGACAAATACCGCACCGTATAAAAGAACAAGACCAACCAGCAATTGCATGCCATTAATAAAATCACGGGGTTGAAGTAACATCCAAACTGGTAGTAGAGAAGCAACCGCCGCATAGACGAATAAAATTAAGATCCAACTGGCTTTATCTGTCAGCCCAAACACTTCACTTGGCAGTGCTATCGGCATTCCACTACCTGCATAAATCGTTGCATACAGCACTACAACACCAACCAAACAGAGCGGAATTAAAGGCACTTTACGCTTTAACAGCTGGCCGATGATAAGCGCCACAACAATAGCAGCCCAAGCTGGGAAAACAGCATTTGGATTAGCAACAAAAGAATTTGCGATCACCACACCAAATACAGCATTGACCATCAGCAGTACCAAAAATACCACAATCATAAAAAGTGAACGTGTACGTTTACCTATGACTGACTCAGACAGCGCCCCCATAGACTTGCCTTTGTGGCGCGCACTGGCCCATAAAGCGCCCATGTCATGCACACCGGCAAAAAAGATAGTACCAAAGACCACCCATAAAACAGCTGGTACCCAACCCCAGTATACAGCAATCGCAGGGCCGACAATGGGAGCTGCGCCTGCAACAGATGTGAAATGGTGTCCCCAAAGTACCACTTTATTGGTTGGGACATAGTCAATACCATCGTTAAATTCATGGGCAGGGGTGACGAAATTATCGTCCATTTTAAAAATTTTAGTTGCGATAAACTTGGAGTACACAAACCAGCCAAATAGCATCCCCAAGATACCAAACAATACTATCATGATAGATTGCATGGGTTGTCCTCAGTGTTATTGTTGTATTAACACTACTTTAACACGGAAAACCGCAAATTCAGTTATATTTTAGTCGCACAGATAAGCTGAGATAAAACGACGCCATAGCGTCAATTAAATAATCCCATTTGAACTTGATTGCTCGGCGAATCGCCCAAACCAATTTGCACTCCAACTAAACGAACCGGTTTATTGCCATGACGAGCAATTGCTTGCTCTAATAAAGTGCACAAAATATCTGGATCAATATGGCTACACTGGCATTCTTTTGTGGTTAGAGAAAAGTCATAAAACTTTACTTTAACACCCAACTTAGTGAAGGCTCGCTCAGTTTGATACCCTTCACTTCGGCGAGTCAATTCAGGTATGAGTTTGTCACATAAAATCGACTTTAATTGCGTCAGATCTTGGATATCTTTTTCAAACGTAGTTTCAACTCCCACTGATTTACGCACACGCTCCGTTTCAACACCCCGCTCGTCTATTCCCTGGCACCGTCGCCAAAGCACCCTACCAAACTTGCCAAAACGATGTGCCATTTCATCCAAACTTAAGCCTTTCACATCCTTGCCATGCACTAAGCCACAAGCCAATAATTTTTCATGTGTGACCTTACCCACACCTGGAATTTTGCGAAGTGGTAGCTCATCGATAAACGCATCTACACGCTCTGGCGTGATCACGCACTGCCCATTGGGTTTGTTTTCATCACTGGCTATTTTTGCCAAAAACTTAATTGGCGCAATACCTGCTGATGCAGTGAGCCCAGTTTCATTAAAAATATCTTTGCGGATTTGTTCTGCGATTAATGTGGCACTGCCATGAAATGCAGTGCAATCAGTCACGTCAAGATAAGCCTCATCTAATGATAAAGGTTCTATCAATGATGTATACCTTGCGAAAATAGCACGAATTTGATGGGATATTTGTTTATAGACATGCATACGCCCAGGTACAATGACTAAATGTGGACAGAGTTGCTTGGCCTTATAATTAGACATAGCTGAGCGCACACCGTATTGGCGTGCAATGTAATTGGATGTTGAGAGCACGCCTCGATGGCTTCTGCCTCCTATCGCCATGGGCACATTAGCCAAAGAAGGGTCATCGCGCATTTCTACCGCAGCATAAAAACAATCCATATCAATGTGAATGAACTTTTTCACGAACGCACACCAAACACTGTTTACTTATACAGTATATTGGCATTTTTTTTCACGCTTGTCTAACGATGCACTTTTTTATCTGAGATTTAGAAATAAACGTATAAAAAGAATAAGAATACATAGCTGCCAGTGTCACTAAATGTACAGACACCATGTAGTAATCTCTGAAGTGAAACTTGATATAAACGTAATCAATAATCCAATATTTATAACAAATCACCTCAATCCATGTAATGAAATTGACAACTGCCGTTGAAGCCATTAACCAAAGTATTATCACTTCATATTTAGAAAGACCCTTCCTATTACCAACAATAGCAAAATACTCTCTCCCAGTTTTTCGGAAAATGAAAAGTGCCATCGGACGTCTTAACAGGATAGGAAACATAAACACAATAATGATCAGGGAGTTCATAATATAAAAGTGCGTTAACCAACTTCGGATCTCAAGATGTATGAGGTGGTCAAGGGTTTCTAAAACTCCATAACTAATCAGTAACCATCTAGCATAGTGGCCATGCCAGGCAATCATTAGGCCCAAAATGATGATAATAAAGGGAGCATGATCTACTGCTTTTATTAAATATTGATACTCCAATCGAAAATCCCAATTCCCCTTGCTTCAATTCGCATCAATATACAAAAATTATCGTTACAAATATATCTATTGAAAAGCTTTCATTACAGCACACTAAACCAACACTATAAAATTTAAGTAAACTACAGCAAGCCTCTATGAGCATGACTTATCATCTTTGTTTATCGACAACAACAAACACCTGCACAATAAGAAGAAATGCTCTACACTGCTGGTAGTCGATATAAATCTTTGCGCTGCAATTTAGCAGTGTGAAATTGTCAGATTTTGCAAGGAGTATCTATGAAGTACAGCCAATTAGGCCACTCACCATTAAAGGTTTCGCGAGTTTGTTTAGGAAGTATGACTTGGGGTTTGCAAAACAATCAGCATGATGCGGATGAACAGATTAATTATGCCTTAAGTCAAGGTATTAACTTCATTGATACTGCTGAAATGTATGCAGTCCCCCCTTCGCCCGATACCTATGGAAAAACCGAACAAATAATAGGTAATTGGTTAAAACGTCATGAAGAAAAAAGACAAGAAATTGTTTTAGCTACAAAAATAGCAGGAGCTGGGCTAAGTTGGGTGCGAGATGGTAAGCCCATAAACAAACAAGCGGTGATCGAAGCTGTAGAACACTCCCTCAAGCGATTAAATACAGATTATATTGATGTATACCAATTGCATTGGCCAAACAGAACGTCTCCCCACTTTGGTAAACACTGGCATGGTATGTTAGACCTGCATGCAGTGAGTAAAAAACAACAGTTAGACGAAATGAGTGATATTTTAGAAGGTCTCAAAGCATGCTTCAGCCAAGGCAAAATTCGCCATTGGGGGCTGTCTAACGAAACCCCTTGGGGTATCAATACCTACCTCAACTTATGCGAGCAACACCATATTGAAAAGCCCGTTTCAATTCAAAATGAGTTTAATTTACTACACGAAAAAGACTGGCCTTATTTACTAGAGAATTGTGTTAACGAAGACATTGCCTACCTGCCATGGTCGCCTTTAGCTGGTGGTCTGCTAACAGGTAAATATTTGGGCGGTGCAAGACCAGAAGGCAGTCGCTGGACACTGATGCAGCGCCATGGCTTATTCAGAGATACGCAGTATTCGCAACAAGCAACAGCCGCATATCAAGAAATTGCTCATGAGCACCACTTAACAACAGCGCAATTGGCGTTAGCTTGGTGTGATCAAGTCGATGGTGTGACCTCTACCATTATTGGTGCAACATCAATGGCGCAATTAAAAGAGAATATCAGCGCGTTTGATAAACCACTACCTCCTGAGGCGCTTGCTGAAATTGATACCATCTTAAAAACTTACCCAGTGCCTTTCTAGTCACCGCACACAACGAGAATGTAAATATGGTACACTCACCAATTTGCATTCTCTAACAACAAAGTCATTATGAAACAACTCAATACCAAACCCGCTGAGGCATTGCCTGGCAGTCATTTTATTAGGCACGCAGCACGTGCAATCGTCACCAAAGATCAAGAAATCTTACTACTCTACACCGCAAGATATGATGATTACACTTTACCCGGAGGTGGCGTTGATGAAGGTGAGGATATGGAAGCTGCGCTTAGCAGAGAGTTGCTAGAAGAAACAGGTGCAAAATCCGTTACACAGATAAAGCCCTATGGTATTTATGAAGAGTTTCAGCGCTGGCACAAACCTGAATTTGATAACGTACATATTATCTCACACTGCTTCATCGTAGAAATTTGCGGGCACTTCACAGCCCCCCAAATGGAAGCTTATGAACAAGCCAATGGTATGCGACCTGTGTGGATGCCAATTCAAGATGCCATCGCACACAATCGTGATACTTTGGCTAACAGTGATAAAAAAGGTCAATCTGTACAAAGAGAATTAACCATCTTGGAAAACATCGCTAAAGATATCATGAAGTTAAACCTAGGCTAAACCTAATAGCAGCGCGAACTGGTCAGTTCGCTACAGGAAAACCTAGACATCGGCTCGCAATGTGCCCGAGGCTATCACAAATAATGTATCGTCTCAGTTCATGCCAGTGACGAACTCTTTGATGAGAGCTCGTCAAACAAAGAAGTAACATAAAACCAACACCTCATGCCCCACTCAATTATGAATAACCACCAAGCTCTCCTTTATTTGCATTGCACCCAGAAGGTAGATTGTTGAAATAAATAAAAGGCGTTATCTCTGTATCATTTCTCTCATTTTGGGGCCACATGTGCATTTTTTGTAACATAAATGTAATAAAAACAACTTGTGACGACATAATGAATAAGTGGTTAGACAAATAATCTCAATAAATTTCACTGCTAATTGGTAATTTCAAAATTCTGTTCTAACTTTTGTGATGGGAGTATCGAAGCTAAGGAGTAGACTATGACCATACGTCAAACTTTCATTTTACTTTCTTCTCTTGTCATGATCGCACTGTTTTGCATGGTGGGTGTATTGTGGTATGAAACAAGCCATATAGCGAATTTAGGACAGCGACTCGCAACCAGTAAAGAGATTAGTAATGATCTATTGATGCTCAGACGTCATGAAAAAGACTTTTTGCTTCGCAAACAACAAAAGTATGTCGATAAGTTTGACGCCCGTATCAAATTGATGAGACAAAATATGTCAGTCCTTAGTGGGCAGCTTCCTACTCACTTACAACAAGCCCTGATTGTCGCCGAAAAAGACTTGAGCAATTATGAATCTAACTTGCGTAACTTGGTTGCACTGGATACAAAGATTGGGCTCACTCCTAACCAAGGCCTACGAGGAGAGTTTAATCAAGCAGAAATCGCACTGCACGAATCGCTCACCAATATCGGTGATATCACAGCAATGAGTAAAGCGCTTCGGCTAGTGCTATTGGAAAATGATTTTCAAACTAACCTCAATATGTCGACTAAAAATGAAGTTACCCAGCAATTGGCTGTGATGAAAGTCTATTTCAATGATCAGTTTAGCGGTGGACAAAATGACCTTACTTTATTTGAAAATACGGCGCGTGCGCTCACTACTGCCTTGGTTGAGCGAGGGCTAGATGCAAGCTCTGGGCTCAGAGGAGAGCTTAGAGGTAGTATCCATAAAGTTGAGAGTACAATGAATCAACTGTCTGGCGATATAGATCAAGGGATCCAGCACGAATTGATTGCCGCGAAAAATCAAGGCTTGATGCTAGCAGGTATCCTAACCGTCATCATCGCAGGGTTATTACTGTGGAAAGGTGCGCATATTGTGCAACGACTCAAAATTGCCAATGCCAATATGGCCACCATTAGCCATGGTGAAGGCGACCTGACCCATCATATCGAGTTGAGCGGCCGCGATGAAGTCACAGAGTTTGCGGGTTCAGTCAATCAATTTATCGATACAACCGCCGATATTGTCAGGGAAATAAAGCATACGGGCGAAACAGTAGAGAGTGGCGCGCATCAATCGGTTGAGGTAACGAAACGCTCACAACAAGCCATCGAAGAGCAAAAAAATAATACCCATGCCGTGAAGGTAGCGGTCAGTGAGTTAGTGCAAGCCGTTTCTCTGATTGCAGAAAACAGTGTTGCGGTGCAAAACAATGTCAATGAAGCTGATGAAAATATGGCCCGCGGCTCAGAAATCATGCACAAAGCCCACCACAATATGTCTGAGTTGACTGGGCACATCAACGAAAACAGTAAACTAATGCAGCAATTATCCTCAGCCAGTGGCGAAATTGAAAGTGTGACTTCAGTCATACGTGGGATCACGGAACAAACCAATCTACTCGCACTTAATGCCGCTATAGAAGCTGCGCGCGCCGGTGAAAGCGGTCGAGGCTTTGCTGTCGTCGCTGACGAAGTGCGCACACTGGCAAAGCGCACTCAAAGTTCTACCGTTGAAATCGAACGAATGATCCATGGTCTGCAAAGCTTGGTCCATGATTCAGAGCAAGCAATGCAAACAAGCTTATCTTTAAGTGAGCAAATGTACGAGGGGATCACAGATGCCCAGCAAAGTATGGATGATAACAAAAATGCGATGGACAAAATACGCGATATGGTGATCCAAATCGCAGGCGCAACCGAAGAGCAAATGGCAACCGTTCAAGGTGTAGAAAATGCGGCTGCCAATATCTCTGTATCAGCAGAACAGCTCTATGTTGACTCTTGCCAAAACTGCAAAAATTGTGAAGCACTTGAATTTGACGCCCATAAAATGCAGGAGGACGTATCCAAATTCAAAGTCTAAATCATCAAACGCCTTACATAGCGGCACTTTTGCACCTCAAAAGTGCCCGCGAGATCAAAGTAATTCTCTTATCTTCTCGAAATATGATGTAAACATGTTACAGTCTTGAGTAAGCACTTCGCTTAATATAGGCAATTCAAAGGAGTAGGCATGAGTGTAAAGCGCATCGGTCAGTTTTTTAATCCCAATTCGGTTGCAGTCATCGGCGCCTCCAATAACCCAAATAGGGCTGGCAATGTCGTCATGAAAAACTTGCTACAAGGTGGGTTTAAAGGGCCTATTATGCCAGTCACACCAAAATATACCGCTGTCAATGGTGTACTTGCCTATTCTGATATAGAGCAACTGCCCTGCACCCCAGATCTTGCCATTATATGCACCAACAAAGCCACCCTTTGCCAACTCATAAAAGCACTCGGTACACTTGGCTGCAAACACGCTATTATCGTCGCTGCTGGATTAAACAATGAAGAAAAAAATACCTTAGGACACTGTGCACAACAAGCCGAGGTCACCCTCCTTGGAAGTAACAGTTTAGGGCTCATCTTACCGCATATTGGTCTGAATGCCAGCTTTTCACACACAGTGGCAAAACCTGGTAAACTCGCTTTTTTATCGCAATCGGCTGCAGTCTGCTCTACCATTTTAGACTGGGCAAAAAACAAGCACATTGGCTTTTCTCATTTTGTCTCTGTCGGGGATTGCCTTGATATCGACTTCGATGAGCTACTTGATTATTTAGCACGAGACAGTAAAACATCCGCCATTTTGCTCTATATAGATAACATCAAAGACGTAAGACGCTTTATCTCTGCAGCGCGAGCTGCAGCGTTCAATAAACCAGTTATTGCAATAAAAACAGGAAGAACCATTGCAGGTGCGCGTGCAGCATACAATCACACAGGTGGTAAAACTTCAGATGACGCAGTCTACGATGCCATGTTTCAACGTGCAGGGATGTTGCGTGTAAACGATTTACGCGAGCTGTTTGCAGCCACGCAAACACTTGCACTCCACCCCAAATTACTCAAAGTCGAACACCTTACAATTTTAACCAATGGTGGCGGTCCGGGTATTATGGCTGTTGATACCCTATTGATGCGCTCTGGCAAGCTCGCAAAGCTCAGAGAAAATACCATCGAAGCGCTTAACAACATTGTGCCTCAATCATCACAAACTGATAATCCGGTCGATATTTTTGGCGACTCATCACCTGAGCGCTACCAGAAAGCTTTAGAAGTTTTATTAAAAGCTGATGAAGTTAAAAATTTGCTGATCATACACACACCTTCTGCACTGGCACCCAGTTCAGCATATGCCAAGATCATCGCGCAAACGCTAGAAAAACTGCCCAAAATGGCCAGGCCTTTTGTCATGACTAACTTTATGGGGGAAGAGGCTGCACGTTCCGCTAGAGATATTTGCGTACTGAGTAACATACCAACATATCGAACGCCTGAAGGGGCAGTCAGTGCTTTTATGCACCTGATCACTTACCGCCGTAATCAAAAGCACCTGACACAAACTCCTGAGTCCATCATTCAAGACGAGTTAATCGATAGTCTTGCTGCAAAACAGCAAATCAATCATTACTTACGTACAGGACATCAATATTTATCAACCCACTCAGCGAGCCAAATCCTTAAAAGTTATGGGATTGATTGTATTCAAACCGAAGTCGCCCTCACCCCAAGTGAAGCCAAAGAGCAAGCAGAAGCCATTGGCTTTCCTGTCGCACTAAAATTACTAAGTGCCGCAATTCCGTCTAAATCAGAAGTCGGCGGCGTAGTACTCAACCTAAACGATGGAAATGAAGTGGAGCAAACCGCTTTTTCTATGCTGCTACGAATTAAAAAATCATATCCCGATGCAGAAATAGAAGGCTTTTCTCTACAAAAAATGGCATCTAGAGCGGGTACACAAGAGCTGCGCATTGCGATAAAAACAGAGCCTGATGTTGGACCTGTGATTTTACTAGGGGAAGCCGGTACAGGCTTGAACTTCTCCCAAGCTGCCGTTGCACTTCCCCCTTTAAATATGAACTTGGCTAAATACCTAATCGCAGCAGCCCATGATAAAGGCGTTTTGAAAGAGCGTGCTCTGCCAGATAAAGTCGATAAATATCGACTGTGTGCGCTACTCACTCGGGTATCTCAAATGATCATTGAGCAGCCTGATATACATAGCCTTGAGCTCAACCCTATATTGGCAAGCTCTGGACAGTTTTTAGTGCTAGATGCACAGATAGGCTTATCACCATATCAGCCTACCGCTCATCGTAAGCGCTTAGCCATTAAGCCCTACCCTAAAGAACTGGAGCGTCAAATTACCCTCAAAAATGGTCAGCAAGTTACGTTAAGGCCGATTAAGCCTGAAGATGAGCGTCACCATCAAGAATTTGACCAGTCACTTACAAAAGAAGATAGGTATAAACGATTTTTTGGTCAGTTACCACAGTTTACCCACGACCAATTAGCTAAGATGACGCAAATTGATTATGATCGCGAAATGGCATTTATCATTAGTGAACGACATAAAAGTACATTTCGTACACTGGGTGTTTCGCGAGTATTAATGGATCCAGATAACACCCAAGCTGAGTTTTCCGTCATAGTGCGCTCGGATTCTCAAGGCCTAGGCTTGGGGAAAATACTTATGAGCGCAGCCATTGATTACTGTAAAGAGAAAGGTGTCGACACGATTGAAGGGATCACCTTGTTTGAAAACACGGGTATGATAAATTTAGCAAAACACCTAGGTTTTAATGTCAGAAGAGACTTTGAAGAAGGGGCTGCTATTATGACGATGCCGCTGCAAACTACTAATCCATAGCTAAAACATTATGAGCTTAACGCTAAGACAAAAAACGGCAGCCATATTAGAAGGCAGCGGCAAATACCGTAAAATAGCCCACAGCTTAGATATATTTCTAATCGCTTTAATTATTTTTAATGTTGTCGCGATTGTATTAGAGTCCGTGCCTGACTTAGCAAGTCAATATTATCGCGCCTTCTTCTATATTGAAGTGATATCCGTCGGTATTTTTTGCATCGAATATTTACTGAGATTATGGTGTTGTGTCGATAAACTCAACTTTAAAGACGATAGCAAAAGTCATTTTGCTATTCGATTGAAGTATATCCGCTCCCCCCTTGCAGCAATTGATTTAATCGCCATTTTACCTACCTTATTGATGGTGTTTTTTACGTTCGATCTCCGGTTTTTGCGCGTCGTCAGGTTAATGCGTATTTTTAAGCTCACACGATACTCCCGAGCAATGCAGTTGCTTTTGGCAGCATTTAAGGAAGAAGCCAGCTCATTAATGGCGGCTTTTTTTATTATGTCACTCGTATTAATCGTTGCATCATGCGGCATTTATCTTATTGAGCACGATGTTCAACCTGAAAAATTTGGTTCGATCCCCGCAGCTATGTGGTGGGCAATGGCAACACTGACAACCGTAGGGTATGGAGATGTAGTACCAATTACGCCATTAGGGCGCTTTTTTGGCGGTGTAATCACACTACTCAGTATGGGCATGGTGGCCATTCCGACTGGATTATTGGCATCGAGCTTTGCCGATCAATTGCGTAAACGCCGAGATGCCTTTCATGAAGCGGTTTTACACGCCTTGGTTGATGGTAAGTTAGACGATGCTGAAGCTGAGCATCTAGAAGCGCTCAGGCTAGAATTGGGACTCAGTGCTTCCGAGGCCAATCAGGCAATTAAGCTGATGGCCTCAGAGCGAGCACAGAGCCTTTACTGTCGTCACTGTGGCGAGAAGCTCTAGTTTTCAAACATCTCTTGCCACGAGCTCACCATTAAATGTGTAATCATGTCACCTGGTAGCGCTGGACTAAACAAATAGCCTTGGAAGCGCTCACAGCCAAGCATACGTAAAAACTTAAGCTGATCGATATTCTCAACTCCCTGAGCAATACAATCTTTACCCAAGCTATGAGCAAGGGATAACGTAGAATGAATAATGCTTTCATGATCCTTGTTATTACCAATGTCGGTAATAAAGCCCTCATCAATTTTTATCGTACTAACTGGGAACTGAGTCAAATACATCAAAGATGTGTACCCAGTACCAAAATCATCCATAAATACACGACACCCTAACGCTTTCAATGCCAGCATTCGTTCTATAGATTGCGAGACATTTTTCATCATAACTGACTCAGATATCTCAAATACCAAACACCTTTCGGGTAAATGAGTTTTCTCCAGTACTGTCCTTATGCCCTCAACAAACCCACTGGAGTGTAAAAACTGTGCAGATATATTGACTGAAATATACAGATCCGGCCATGATAAATGCCACACCTTCAGCTCAATTAAAGCTCGCTCAATCGTCTGTAAAATAACGTCGTTCCCTAACCCTGTTTTCTCAGCCGCAGACGCAAACTCTTCAGCACTGATATTAGGATCATCAGGCCATCTGAGCATCACTTCAAAACCTTCAATACTGCCTTGTGTCGCGTTTAAAATCGGTTGGTAATAGTTGCATAGTTGATCGTCATTTAAGATTGCACTTAAACGTCGTTCCACTTCTATATTACGCTTTACTTGCTGATTAATATCTTGATGATAATACTGATAGTAGCTTTGCGGATTTTTCTTTGCATGGCTCAATGCAATTTCTGCCGCTTGATTCAGCTCAAACGCATCACTGGCATCATCAGGGTAGAGTGAAATACCAACATGCACATCAATTTGCACATCTTGCTCATGAACGCGCATACCCTCTTCAAAGCGCGCAACCAAGCATTGTGCGTAACGAGTCACTGCGTCTACATCGTCAAGATGCTCCATTAAAATGTAAAAGTCTCTCTCCTGACCTATAGCCAGGCTATCCATTTCTCTAAAACAGCATTGTAATGTTTTGGCTGCTTGACGGATCACAGCCAGCACAAAGTCATCACCAAAGGTATCTGCTAAACGTTGCAGGCGACCGAATTTAATCGCCAAAATAGCCAAGGATTGTTGTGACTCTTCGCTTTGCTCTATGCCATGCTGTACTCTATCCATAAATAGAACTTTATTGGGTAATTTCGTGAGAGCATCGTAGTTTGCAAGTTGATAAAGCTCTTTTTCAGTACGCTTTTGTTTACTGATATCTGTCAAAACAATGATGTAATTTTGACCTAGAGTTGCAGTGACTTTCACTAGTACATGCCGTACCTCACCACTTGGTAAGCGTAACACTTCTTCAGCACTGTGGTGCTCACCTTCAACCAGTTTGCTCATGGCTCTCAGATAGTGTAGTCGTACATGACGCTCTAAGCCTAGACTCACACTGGTACTTGAAGTAGGGTTTGCCTCAACATCAAATGCATCTTGAAGTGCTTTGTTACACGCTAGAATACGAAAACGCTTATCAAAAATCATAACCCAATCACGGGTCTGCTCAAAAGCTTCACCAAATAATGCTGCTCGCTCTTCAAACACCCGTTCTCGCGTCAAGTTAGTGTAAGTACCAGCAACACGCATTGGTACAGCCTCCCGCCACGCCATTACCTTGCCATAATCTTTATACCAGCGCCATTGACCAACTCGGTTGCGTAAGCGGTATGTGCAATCAATATATCCTTTCGCCGTCGAAACAAACTCTAGCCACTCTATACGGAATAAAGCTCTATCCTGCGGGTGAATAAGCTCTAAATAATCATCTAAGTTTATATATTCATTTTTATAACCAAGTTCATTTAACAGACGAGGTTGATATACGAGATTAGAGCCTGACTGCCAATCCCACACACCCGAGTTACTGCCCTCCAATGCCATTTTTAAACGTGTTTCACTATTGCGGGTATCTTTATGTGCTTCCATCAACAGTTGAGCAACTCGGTTTTTCCTGTGAACCCAAAGTGCAAATAACGCACTAGCCAATATAAGGTAACAAGCCAATGCCAGAGGCGATCGCCAAATTGGATATTTAACTCGAATGTGTAATTCTGCTGGTTCTGTATAATCACCTGTAAGTGGATCTTTAGCCCATACTTTCAAACGATAATTACCAGGGTTTAATTTAGGGAAGACAACTCGATTACTATTACGGCTCAAAATTCTCTGTTCGCCCGACAGCTGATATTCGTAAACAATACGCTCTTGGGCGGTAAATGCCATGGCAGAAAATGACACTTCTAATCCAATATCATCGTGATTAAGTTCGATCGAAGAAAAGGTCTTTAGCCCCGCAGGTTTAAGCTCTCTCGACATCAAATCAACGTTGGTGATATTTACGCGCGTTAGCAATGGCCTATTTGGCCTATTCACTTCTGGGTCAAAAATAGTTATCCCCTGTAATGACCCATAGGCAATGTGACCATTTTTTAATTTCGCTGAAGAGCCGCTATTAAACTCATTGCTCATCAAACCATCATTTATGGTGAAGCCCTGCAAATGAAAGTTATCAGGGTCTAAGCGCCATATACCTTGATGAGATGACATCCAAATCATCCCTTCTTTGTCTTGTTGCATTTCATACAATATAAAATTGGTAACAGACAATGAATCAGTGGGCAGTGGCAGTGGTTTATATCCATCGGCGGTCAGGCGGACTAAACCATGCGTCGCGAAGGATAACCAAAGTACATTATTTTTATCTATAGTGTAACTTAGTAAATCTACAGCTGATTGCTTGTGGGCTTTGGGTACTTGATATATTTGAAGTAATTTTTGATTCAAATGATCGTACCTAAATAGTCTACCTTCGCTATAAAAAACAGGCTGTGTCGGGTGACTGGACAAAGGCGGAAAAAAACCATAGCTTAAAAATGGATCAAATTGTGCGAAGCTCTCTCCCAATGGTTCTAGTATACCGTTGTTCATATTAAACAGATAAAAACCAGAATTACCATCAACAAAATACAGTAAACCCGGTTCAACCAATGCAGCCCCCTTTACAAAGCCAGACAGAATTTTCGAAGATTCAGGGTTCTGTGCCCTCGGTCGAGAAATTTTTTCAGTCTTGGGGTCAAATACAAACAGACCTCGATTACTTATCAGCCACAGTTTATTTTTAAATGGAAACAGCTCAAAAATAGAGTATTCAGGTAAAAAGCTCTCCCCCATATACCCTTGTAGCAAAGGTTTAGCTTCTCTGGTATTTGGATCATATCTAGTTAGGCCATCTCTGGTAGCTGCCCATAAATAACCTTGAAACTCTACAATACCCCACACCGCACCATGAGAAAATTCACCAATCACTGAGTCATTTTGTACGTTATCAAAAATGTGGTTATCTGGTGGTAAATAAAATGCACCATCTGTGCGGGTAGCAGCCCAAACACCGCCATTATTGTCTTCGTTTAAATGAATAATACTACTGTCGGAGATTGAGAACCGACTTTGAGTCAAACGTTTATCAGGTTCAATCACGCCTGTTTTAGGGTCAAGCCTCATTAGCCCTTTATCAGTGCCGAGTAATAAATACGATTGTTGTTTTAACATATGCCAGATATTAAACTCTTCTAATATCGTCTTATAGGCTGGGGTTGCATCAAAGTTCTTCTGCAATTCACTTATGTCTAGCTGATATAAACCAAGAACAGCACCAACCAACAAAGTGGAATCGTCTAGCAACAGCAAAGATTTTGTGTTGTGTTGAAATGGGTGTTCGGGATTATTGATATGCTTTATAGGCTTTAAACGAGCACTGGGGATATGATAGGCAAAAAGACGTTCAGTAGTAGCAATGTAAAGTATATCTTCAAATTGCAACAAGGATCTCACTAAGCTTCGATCGTTCATCCCTGGAATAGAAATCACTTCTGTGATGATGCCTGTTTCTTTATTTAGTACAGATACATTTTTTGTTCGGCCAAGCCACAATTCATTTGGGCTTTTTTCTAGCATTTGAAAAACACTGTTCTGAATGTAGTCTTGCTCAGAAGAAGGAGCTTGAATATATTGGCGATATATATCAACTTCAGGATGATAGCTAAATAATCCCGCGCGACCTGAAGCTACCCAAATCTTACCCGAAGGGTCCTGATAGATTCGGTCAATTTGCATTTTATCCAATGCTTTATTGGGGCCCATCACCTCAAGTACCTGATACCCATCATAGCGATTTAACCCACCTTCGGTAGATAACCAAAGGTACCCTTTTTTATCGAACAGTAACGTATTTACATAGCTTTGAGATAAGCCTTCAGCAGGAGAAATTCGAGACACTTGGGCATGACATAACACGCTGAAGATCAATATGATAAAAGCGATCACATAATTCATGCGTGTACGTTCCCTTGAAAACACATCGCGATAATTTCTCGTCCCTGTTTAGTATAACTCGCAAACATTTGCCGAAGCTTAGCCGGCAATACCTTCTCGTCTATCACAATAAAGTTAAGCTTAGAGTACAGAGGTACAACCGCTTGATATGCGAAAGTATAAACACAAGGCTCTCGCTTAATCGCAGACTGTAACAATTGCTTGGCAACCCCCTTTCCTCGATATGCTTGCTCTACAAAAACAGTTGATAAAAACGTTTCCTGTTCAATCTTTTGTAATCTGCAAGCGGCTATTATACTTGGAGCTTTGACTACCCAAATAGCATCCTGCTTAGTTGCTCTACCACGTACTCTGTTGGCCTGATAAAACTTATTTACTAAGGGCGTTTGAATTGCAGGCAAACAAAAACAGCTCAATTGCATAACTAAACTAACATAAGTCCCAAATATTGCTCAAACTTTGCTTTTAACATATCACGCTCAGATAATGGGCGGCTGTTAATTGCATCATATATTGCTTCTCGAGTATTCTTACCACGCTTAATTTGATACGCCCAAAATGACGCTTCATACTCTAGTTGGATTTGATATTTTTCCGCTCTGGAGAGGTTACACAGATTATAAGACATCTAACTGTACAATTATTGAAAATTATAAAAACAGTGTATCATATATGTACTGAACAACGGCAGTATTGAATTACAAAGTTAATCATTACAGTGCATTCATCGAGAATTTAATAACTAAAAGCACACTGCTCATTACGGTAATTTAGGGAGAACTCTGTGGAGCATATCAAAATTTTATGGATACTTTTGCTATCGTACTGCTCTGTTGCTCAAGCAAAGACACTCTATTTTAATCGACCCGCAGACACCCCTCAGGCTCGCTATGTTGTGGAGCTATTGAGCCTGGCATATAACGATATTGGCCATGATTTAGAGCTTATTGACTTTGAATTACAAAGTGCATTGGTCGCCGCTAATGAAGGCGAACTTGATGGACAACTTGGCCGTATAGCTGGTGTAACTGATAGCTACGCAAACCTGTTATATGTCGACTTTCCGCTCTATTCTTTCAATCTACAACTTCTGAGTCATTGCACCGCTTGCTCATTTGAAGATATTGAGTCCATGGTAGTACAAAGCGGTTATCTCGTCGCTTATCAGTATATGATGGAAAACAAATATCAAGGGGAGTTGCTTGAGGTTAAAAGCAGCGCTGCTCAGCTAAATTTGCTGATGCAAAAAAAAGTACAAGGGGCACTCATTGTAGACTTTCATTTGCGAGAGCATTTACCTTATATGGACGTTGAGTCGATCAAAATTGAAGACTTGATAACCATAGACAGTTACCATTACCTTCACCACAAACATGCAGAGCTGATCCCAAAATTAAAAGAGACATTAGAAAAGTTAGAAAAAAAAGGGATTATCAAGGTGTTAAAAGCTAAATATCGAATTTAAACAAATCATCTTGTGCATCTTGCCCTTTAGACGTGCTGCTAACACTCTCTGCTTGCTTTTTTGCCATCACACGTTTTTTACGGCGCTGACATAGATCTATCACCTGCTTTTTTTGATGCTCTGTCATTTGATTCCAACAAAAGCGTTCCTCTCGGCTGCGAAAACAGCCCTTACAATAACCGCGATTATTCACTTCACAGATCCCCTGACACGGACTTGGGATTATGAATATCTCTATTTGTTCCATACTAAGGGTCAATGATCAAACCTGCACATAAAGTGGCCACATCAATCAAAATACTACCTAACTTGGAGCCTTAATAAAATACTAGTTGAAATATCGTAAAGTAGCTAAAGCTTATGAGTATGAAGAGAAGGCGAATAGAGCCGGCTGTAACTACCCCATAAACTGAAACAGTTCATAAGTAGGGTTTCTCTCAATATAAGAAGGAAATTTTACGATGCGAAAAAGTAAGTTCACCGAAACACGGATAGTCGGCATGATCAAAGAAACTTAATCGAGCGTACCTTTTGCAGGAAATAAACCATAAACATGGTGTTGGTCAAAGTACATTTTATAAGTGGCGTTCTAATATGGTGGGATGCAAGATTCTGACATTAAAATTTAAAAAAGTTTGGAGATGAAAATCGTAAGCTAAAAGATACTAAAAAGTATTTAGATATAGGGGGATTTTGGCTTTTCAAAATAAGTGGTGCCGACTATCCGAGTCGAACGGATGACCTACTGATTACAAGTCAGTTGCTCTACCAACTGAGCTAAGTCGGCACACTATAAGAATGGTGCCCAGAGGCGGAATCGAACCACCGACACGAGGATTTTCAATCCTCTGCTCTACCGACTGAGCTATCTGGGCAAAATGTTGACTAGGGCTATTCTAATTGAACGGCCAATACAGTTTCAAAAACTTTATATCAGAGTTTTTTGAAACGTATTTATCTAAATACAGCGACTCGCTGATTTAAAATTAAATGGTGCCGACTATCCGAGTCGAACGGATGACCTACTGATTACAAGTCAGTTGCTCTACCAACTGAGCTAAGTCGGCACACTTAATAATGGTGCCCAGAGGCGGAATCGAACCACCGACA
>NZ_JASJUU010000002.1:179633-205048 GCF_030125375.1 Pseudoalteromonas umbrosa
AGTCAGTTGCTCTACCAACTGAGCTAAGTCGGCACACTTAATAATGGTGCCCAGAGGCGGAATCGAACCACCGACACGAGGATTTTCAATCCTCTGCTCTACCGACTGAGCTATCTGGGCAAATAATTTTTTACGTGTATTAAAACCCTTTGAGGATTTTGAATACAAT
The DNA here is from genome assembly GCF_030125375.1 of Pseudoalteromonas umbrosa. GTDB lineage: Bacteria > Pseudomonadota > Gammaproteobacteria > Enterobacterales > Alteromonadaceae > Pseudoalteromonas > Pseudoalteromonas umbrosa. The sequence goes on from NZ_JASJUU010000002.1 coordinate 179,803, forward strand.
TCCACACAGCTCTACCGAGTGAGCCATCTGGGCAAACAATATACATGTTTGAAATACATATAATGCACTTCAAAACCTAAACCGCCTTTGCAAAGCGTTTTAGTGAAATTTTTTATTTTACATCTTTAAGAGATGGTGCCCAGAGGCGGAATCGAACCACCGACACGAGGATTTTCAATCCTCTGCTCTACCGACTGAGCTATCTGGGCAAATAATTTTACGCGTATTAAAACTCCCTAGGGATTTTTAATACAATTCCACACAGCTCTACCGAATGAGCTATCTGGACAACTAACTAGCTTGGATTTATTTCCAATGCAAAACCATATTTATAAATGGTGCCGACTATCCGAGTCGAACGGATGACCTACTGATTACAAGTCAGTTGCTCTACCAACTGAGCTAAGTCGGCGCACCTAAAAATGGTGCCCAGAGGCGGAATCGAACCACCGACACGAGGATTTTCAATCCTCTGCTCTACCGACTGAGCTATCTGGGCGTGCGGCGTATTAAACGGGTTTTGCCCTTTCAAGTCAACTATTTTTTTGCAATATAATTTGTTTGCGCACAATTCATGCAAATTTGACAAAAATAACTGACTAAAGACTGATTTTTATACTTTATTCCTCTTTTAGGATCCTCTTGTAGCAATAATAAAGAAGTAAAAACGTGGAGAAATCATCCATTATAGGTGGTAGGATGTTAAGTTATTATAAAGCTTGATTTGAAAGTTACTTGCTCGGACTATTTCAATGGAAAAATCTTCACAAGCACAGATCAAAGGTTTCGTGCCCCTGTTTGTTTTTATCACACTCATCATTACTAGTATTGCATCACTAGGCGCCTACCTTTGGCCAAAGCAAGAAAGTACCGTCGTACATAGCCAACCAGATCTTACTCTGCAAGCTCAGGATTTGGCTGCCCCGCTGAGTAATACCATGATGAAGCTAGGTTACAACTACGCCAAGCAAATGCTGACATCCGTAAAAGCAGGTAACCCAAATATAGATGCCTATTTATATGCTGACAGTGGAATGGGCAAGCCGAGTTTGGTGTTTCAATCAAATGATGAACCTATCGCACCTATCAAACAACGCACTAAATTGACCATAGATGGCAAAGTAATTGTTCATCAGCCATTGACGCTAGATGACATACCGGTTGGTGAACTGGTGTTAGTTTATAGCGAGCCCAAAGCCACTGTCGCCAGCAGTAACCCGTTAAGTTATGCATTGGCCCTTGTTGCTTTGTTACTCACAATAGGGTTTGCACTCTTTTTGAAAAAGCAAATCGTTGGTAAGTTGGCAAAAGAACTTAACTTACTCAACTCAGAGCTTGAACACCTAATAAAGAAGAAAGATTACGATGTCCATGTTACTGAGCAACTGAGTTTTGGCTTGTCTTCTACTGCTATCGGTATTAATGGCCTAATCAATCAAATCCGCGATATCATAAAAGGTAACAAAGCATCTCAACATGAATTGAGGCAGCTACAAACGAGCCTAGAGACAGAAGTTCAAGCTCGAACACTCGCGCTGGAAAAGGCCACTTTAAACGCTGAACGCGCATCAGAAGCGAAGACTACCTTTTTAGCAACTATGTCTCATGAAATCAGAACACCTATGAACGGGGTCATTGGCACCATAGATTTGTTGCGTCAAACCGAGTTAGATGGTGCTCAACACCGATTGACGACCATTATTCGTGATTCTGCCTTTTCATTACTTGGGATATTGGACGACATTTTAGATTTCTCAAAAATTGAAGCTGGTAAGCTACAAATTGACAGTAGTGCATTCTCTGTATCGGAAACCATTGAAGAAGTGGCGCGTGTTCTTTCTTCTGTTGCGAAAAAACGTAAATTGGACCTGCAGCTTGCTATTGCCCCAGATATTCCGAGCAATTTAGTCGGTGATGCTGTGCGCGTTCGCCAAGTGCTTTACAACCTATGTAGTAATGCAATCAAATTCACCACAACTGATGACAGCAAACAAGGCTTTGTAAAGATCTCTGTTGAAGTCGCACAAAATACATCTGAGCATTACACACTGCGCTTTAAAGTGACCGATAATGGTAAAGGCATGACCCAAGCTCAGCTTAGGGAGATATTTAACCCCTTCATTCAAGCAGAAGGTTCCATAACTCGAGAATATGGTGGCACAGGGTTAGGGCTGTCTATTTGTAAAAGCCTTGTCGAACTCATGTTAGGCTCTATCAACGTAAATTCAGACATCGGCATGGGCAGTGAATTCATTGTTGAACTTCCATTTAGCATCAGCGGGAAAGTTGAGTATGCCAACAAGGGTGTGCTCGCCGGCCGTAAGGTAGTTACTTTTACGCATAACCCTAACCGCCGGGCTATCTTGGCACGCTATTTATCTTTCATGGGTGCAAACTCAGCCATCATTATTGATCCAAGCGAGATAGACGAACACCAGTACGAGCAAGATGTAGTTTGGGTTCTAGATGGCTTAGATGGTATGGATAAAGTCAATCAGCAATTAAGAGACCTGCTTTATTCTATCGAGCATAATAATCAGCAAGTGATTGTATTGAGTACGATGGACGAATCCGCGCTGAATCACGGTCATATTTTCTACCTTAATGCAGCACCACTATGTAAAACCAGTTTCATGACTGCGGTATTAGTTGCGGTTGGCTTGCATCAACCAAAACAGCTTAAGCCATCTCGCACGATGAATAGCTACCTAAATGTTGAAGATGCTAAAGCTCAAAATAAACTAGTATTATTAGTAGAAGACAATGTCCTAAATCAGCAAGTACTTACGGATCAACTTCATTTACTCGGTTATGGGGTCGAGGTTGCTGAAAATGGTGAAGAGGGCTTGAAGATGTGGCAACAGGGACATTACGCAGTTGTCTTAACCGATCTGCATATGCCAAAAATGTCAGGCTACGACATGGTTACTAAGATCCGTGATATTGCCGAGCATGCGCCAGACATCAACGCTCAGCCTTATATTATTGCCATCACTGCCAATGCACTTAAGGGTGAACGAGATCGTTGCCTTGCCACTGGTATGAACGACTATATTACAAAACCTGTTGAGCTAAATGTGCTTGAAGCCACCTTAGACAAATGGCAAAACGTCTCTGGGCACAAAACGACGGAAGCACCTAGCACCTCAGCTACACCGACACAAGCGGACATTGAAAGCGCTAACGCTCAAACACAGCCCATTTTAGATGAACCGATTACTCAGGAACTGCCTGATAACCAGCCTGCTCAAGTAGAGCAAATGAGTAATGACATAGAAATGCCGTCAACATCGGCTATGCAACTAGATATGCCAAGCTTTACTCATGCCGAGCCAAACACACCAGAGGTAATAGAAGAGCAAGCGCCTGTTGCAGAGGCAGAAGAAACGAGCGCCTCATCAGTTGCACAAGAGCAAACTAACGATGATATGCCAATTAATATGGATCAGCTCAACAAATACGTAAATGATGATAGCGCTAAGCGACTGCGCTTCTTTAGAATGTACCTTGAGCAAAGTAGCGAATTAGCCCGTGACATAAATGGTGCGGTTATTTCATCAAGTCAAAATGAAATCATTGAAGCGTGTCACCAGCTTAAATCCATATCTCGAACAATTGGCGCTGAGCAAGTTGCGCTTATCGCAGAAAAGTTTGAGTCAAAGTGTAAAACAGATGAAATGACGACAGATCAATTAATTCAACTTCGAGATGAGCTTGAAGAATCTTATATGAAAGCAACAGAGTTTATTCAAAAGTACTTACAGTCTGCCAATTAACGTTTAGTCGCCTATTGGTAAAGCCACTGCGGTGGCTTTACCAAACAAACCCAACTTTACCCTTGAACCATTGAATGGATAAGTTTAACCACAATACCTATCATCGCCAAAGGCAGGATATATTTACTGTATTTTTGCGCCTTATCTAAGCCAAGCTTTCCCTGATATTTCTCAAGAAGCGGGATCAGAATAAGTAACGCCGCAATCAAGCAAACCAGTATCAAAATAATGTTCATGGTATTCCCTAACTTTTACAACCAGACTATTTTATAACATGGACCAACTCACTTGGCCCGTTATTTATACTAGCTCAATGCAAACTGCGTTCATAACAATAAAGGCGCTTCCAGAAGAAAGCGCCTCTAATATAAATAAGAAAAATGTGGGGCAAATGCCCCACTAAAGGTTGGAGAGTGTTGTTAATTGACTAACGCAAGCAAAATACCTGCTGCAACCGCACTACCAAGCACGCCTGCTACATTGGGCCCCATTGCATGCATTAAAAGAAAGTTATGTGGATTAGACTCAAGACCGACTTTATTTACCACTCTTGCAGCCATTGGAACCGCGGACACGCCTGCAGCCCCAACTAATGGATTGATTGGATTAGACGAAACACGGTTCATAATTTTAGCCATGTAAACGCCTGAAGCCGTCCCAATGCTAAATGCCAGCGCGCCAAGCACCAAAATACCCAAAGTTTCTACCGTTAAAAACTGGTCGGCTGCTAATTTGGAACCTACCGCCAAACCCAAAAATATCGTCGTGATATTAATCAGCTCGTTTTGCGCTGTATTGCTAAGCCTATCTACCACACCAGACTCACGCATTAAGTTACCCAAACAGAACATACCAACCAAAGGCGCAGCAGCTGGTAAAAACAGTAAAGTCAACGACAATACCATCAATGGGAACAGAATCTTTTCTCTCTTAGAAACGACTCTTAACTGTGGCATAGCAATACTACGCTCCTCATCTGACGTTAATAAACGCATAATGGGTGGCTGAATAATAGGCACCAGTGCCATATATGAATACGCAGCTACCGCAATTGCGCCCAATAACTCAGGTGATAGCTTAGACGCTAAAAATATCGCCGTAGGTCCATCTGCACCACCGATAATTGCAATGGCAGATGCATCTTGTAAGGTAAACTCAAACCCTGGAATAAAGTTCAGTAAAATAGCACCAAATAAAGTCGCGAAAATACCAAACTGTGCCGCAGCCCCAAGTAACAACATACGAGGGTTCGCAATTAGCGCACTAAAGTCAGTTAAGGCACCTACCCCCATAAATATTAGTAAGGGGAATATGCCACTGTCGATCCCGATATAATAAACGTAATACAGTAATCCACCCGGCTCAGACAGCGCTGCCACTGGGATATTCGTTAATATCGCACCAAAACCAATCGGCACCAGTAAAAGCGGCTCAAATTTTTTCGCGATAGCCAAATATAGAAGACCACACCCTACGGCTATCATAGACAACGCAGGAAACGTTAAGTTAGCAATGCCAGTTGCCTGCCATAAATTTAACAAACCATCCATATCAAGCGCTCCTATGCCATCTCAATAATCGCGTCGCCAGCAGAGACAGAATCCCCCTCAGAGACTAAAATATCTGCGATTTTACCGGTCGAGGTTGCACGAACTTCCGTTTCCATTTTCATCGCTTCCATGATGAGTACGACATCACCTTGAACAACATCATCGCCTGGTCTTGCATGCACCTTAAAAATATTACCTGCAAGGGGGGCATTGAGTGTTTCACCTGAGCTAACGGATGCAGACTGTGGCATCAGCTCACTGTCTTTCACCGCAATCTCTTGCAAGTCACCACCTGCAGACACTTCTACATCGTAGACCTTGCCATCAACTCTTACGCTGTAGCGCTCATTTTCTTGTTTGCGAGCAGGCACAGGGCGACTAACCGCTTTTTCAACAGCCGTGTTAACAACTAAGCTTGGGCTTGGCTCAAACGCTTCTGGATTGTATCTATTTTTTAAGAATTTCAAGCCTATCTGAGGGAACAGAGCATAAGTCAGTACATCATCGACAATTTCCTCAGCAAGCTCAATTCCTTCTGCTTTAGCCTTAGCCAGCAGATCGGCTTCCAAACTGTCCATTTCAGGCTCAAGCAGATCAGCAGGTCTGCATGTAATTGGCTCAACACCATCTAAAACACGCGCTCGTAACGGCTCGTCTACTGGAGCAGGTGTTGACCCATACTCTCCTTTCAATACGCCAGCTGTTTCTTTGGTGATGGTTTTATAACGCTCGCCAGTCAGTACATTTAATACCGCTTGCGTGCCGACAATTTGCGATGTAGGTGTGACCAAAGGGATATAACCTAAGTCTTTACGGACATGAGGAATTTCACTCAATACTTCATCGAGTTTATCACCTGCACCTTGCTCTTTAAGTTGGTTTTCCATATTCGTCAACATACCGCCGGGTACTTGCGCAGATAAAATACGCCCATCAACCCCTTTGAGGCTGCCTTCAAATGCCGCATATTTTTTACGGACATCTCTAAAATACGCAGCAATAGACTCAAGTTGACCTAAGTCCAGTCCTGTATCTCTTTTCGTTCCTTCAACAATCGACACGAGTGTTTCTGTTGCGCTGTGGCCATACGTCATACTCATTGAAGAAATGGCGGTATCAAGCATATCAATACCCGCGTCAATGGCCTTTTGATATGTTGCTGTGCTCAGGCCTGTTGTTGCATGACATTGCATCGCAATAGGCACAGACACAGTTCGTTTAAGTTCAGAGATCAAGGTATCTGCATCATATGGGTTAAGTAGCCCTGCCATGTCTTTAATACAAATTGAGTGACAGCCCATCTCTTCAAGTTGTTTCGCCTGCTTAAGCCAGCTTTCTAAGTTATGGACTGGGCTCACAGTGTAAGAGATTGTACCCTGCGCATGTGCACCCACCTTGATCGCAGCACGGATCGCAGTCTCCAAATTACGAACATCGTTCATAGCATCAAAAATTCTGAATACATCAACGCCGTTTTGATGTGCCCGAGTGACAAACTTCTCCACCACATCGTCTGCATAATGGCGATATCCAAGCAAATTTTGGCCGCGCAATAACATCTGTTGCTTTGTATTAGGCATGGCCTCTTTTAGTGCGCGGATCCGATACCAAGGATCTTCACCTAAATAACGGATACACGCATCGAATGTTGCGCCACCCCAAGACTCTACAGACCAGTAACCGACTTTATCGAGCTCTTCCGCAATCGGTAACATATCTTCAAGGCGCATGCGTGTTGCTAATAAAGATTGATGAGCATCTCTTAGGACTAATTCAGTAAGTTTTAGTTTTGACATGAGATACCCCTTAGTTTTTTTGTCTAAATTGAGAAACTGCTGCACTGATTGCAGCGACATGTGCCGCAGGCACACCTGTTGATACTGGTTTTGAAGATTTTTTAGTTGCAGGTTGCTGAGACTCTTGTTCTGTTGCAGCCAGCTTAGATAACGCTTTTACTGCAAAGATGAGAATTGATAAAAATAAAAATACCCCAATCATGCCTGTTAACATAAGATTGGCAGCCTGCGCTAGCAATTCGCTGATTTCCATTTCCGCCCCCTTAATTGTTATTTATTTGTATACACCCACCCGCACCAAGAAATAGATAGGCAACTTTTGTAAATATTTATTCAACCATCATATCAAACAAATCCTTCATGTAAAGCTGGTTGTAAATTGGTATTACCAATAAGTGTTTTTGTTTTCTTTTCACACACTTAATCATCAATAATGGTAAAATAAAGCATAAAACACCAAATAAATATGAAAAATACTCAAGATATAAAAGCTAAATATAACTAAATAAAAGGAAGGTGTTATGAAAATTGGTTTAATATCGGCCCATTAAAAATTGGTCTTACCTAAATAAAAAAATCAAAAATCGCAACAAGAGTAAATACTCAGCAATTGAAGTTAAACACCATAAATAGTGACTTGGGTACAAACCTAAAAGATAGAGGCATCGAAAATTGACTTATGAAATTTTCAGATTTAAACACCTTGGGGAACATCGTATAATTAGGGATTAGTCAACTTGAGGAATACTCGTGTTTCAAAGTGAATTTACCCTAGATAAGCAATATTTTCAGGAATGCTTTGATGAATCAGTCGCACTAAGTCAGCATCATAAGCCTAAATATGGCTTAATCAGCTTTTTGTTGATATTGGGCGCTTTATCTCATTACTTATTAGGACAAGCTTACCTTGGCAACTTTTTATTTGTACTGGCGGTCATTGAAGGGGTCTCATTTTATTATCGTCGCCCTTGGTGGGTTGCAAGGCAAATGGTCAGCAGAGCAAGTGGCTCGAAAGTACATTTACAAATAGATGAACAAGGGATCAAGGCTAAAAACCCGTATCGCGCTTTTGAGCTCAGTTGGCAAGAAATTGATAACGTAATTGAAACAGATAAAGGACTATTAATAGAGCATGCAAAGTATCGTCAATACATCTCTAAGCAAGCACTAGAGCAAGATGCATATGCTTTTATATTGCAACAGGCAAAAAAATAGCCACTTTAATGTGGCCATTTCTCGAACATAGGTAACATCGTACTTATTACATGTTACCCGTCGGGTTAGATTTTTCCGCTTGAATTCGCATGTAGATTTCTTCACGGTGTACCGAAACATCTTTTGGTGCATTTACGCCGATACGAACCTGGTTGCCTTTAACACCTAGTACCGTTACTGTTACTTCATCACCAATCATCAGGGTTTCGCCTACACGGCGAGTTAGAATTAGCATTCTCTTGCTCCTGTTATTCCAAAATTTAAAAGATTCCGCGTCAAGTTCATTTTAATTAAAAGTTCATGTAAAAGTAAGCAAAATAATTGCTTATTCACGACTTTCTAAGCCAAATGCACCATGAAGTGCCCTAACAACAAGCTCCAAGTAGCGTTCTTCTACTAAAACAGAAATTTTTATCTCCGATGTCGACACTAAAAGCGTATGAATATTTTCGTTCGCCAAGGCGTCAAAAAATATGCCTGCAACGCCTGAATGAGACTTCATGCCTACACCCACAGCAGAGATCTTAGCAACTTGTTGATTGCCCTCTACGCTCAAAGCACCGATATCAGTTAAGTTGGTGTCTAATACATCAAGCGCTTGTGCATACTCATTGCTGTGTACAGTTAAAGCATAGTCTATTTTGCCAACTTGATGATTAATTTGGCTTATCATGTCCACTTCGATGTCATATTCAGCAAGTAAACACAAAACCTTTGCTAAAGAGCGCGGCGTTTCAGGTAATTTACGTACAATAATTAACGCTTCATCTTTTTGATAAGCAATACCTGATACAGTCCTACTTGTCACTTTAGGTTCCTCATAGCTAATTAGGGTGCCAGAATCGGGCTTGAACGTTGATAAAACTCTCAATGGAATATTGTACTTTCCTGCAGCTTCAACGGATCTGATCTGAAGCACCTTCGCGCCTAAACTCGACAGCTCTAACATCTCTTCAAACGTAATTTGATCCATGCGACGTGCTTTAGGTTCTACTCTCGGATCTGTGGTATAGACACCATCAACATCCGTGTAGATTTGGCATTCATCTGCACAAATTGCAGCGGCAATTTCAACCGCAGAGGTATCTGTTCCGCCACGACCTAAGGTCGTAATATTGCCTTCAGAGTCACGGCCTTGAAACCCGGCCACAATCGCAATACGATTATGCTCAAGCTCTTGTTGCAAACGCGCCACATCAATACTTTGAATACGTGCTTTGCCAAATACATTATCCGTTTTGATACCAACCTGGTCAGCTAACAAGCTCACTGCAGAATGGCCGCGTTTAACAATAGCCATAGCAAGCAACGCAATCGATACCTGCTCACCAGTTGTAAGCAAAACATCTAATTCACGTGCGCTTGGTCGCTCATCAATTTGCTTAGCCAGTGACAATAAGCGATTGGTCTCACCTGACATAGCTGACACAACAACGACAACTTGATGCCCTTGTTGTTTAGCCTTAATGATCAAATCGGCGACCGCCTCGATTCGCTCAATTGAGCCAACCGAGGTGCCGCCAAACTTTTTTACGATTAATGCCACAGGTTATTGCGTTTTATCATTCAACCATACAGGAACACTTGCTAATGCAGCTTCCAAGTTCTCTGGTTGTGAACCGCCAGCCTGTGCCATATCTGGACGACCACCACCTTTACCACCAACTTGCGCTGCCATGTGATTTACTAGCTCACCCGCTTTAACTTGGCCAATTAAGTCTTTTGTGACACCAGCGATCAAGCTTACTTTTTCGCCATTGGCAACACCCAGTGCAATCACACCTGAGCCCATCTTATTCTTTAAGTCGTCAACCATACCGCGCAGTGCTTTTGACTCAGTACCTGCCACATTAGCCACAAGTAACTTAATACCGTTAACGTCAACCGCTGACTCAAGTAAAGATGCACCCGCCGCACTTGCTAGCTTGTCATTCAACTGACTAACTTGCTTTTCAAGGCCTTTTGCTTTCTCAATTAGTGCAGCCACTTTTTCAAGCGCACTTGCACTATCGCCTTTTACTAGTGCAGCGATATCTGACAGTGCTTGCTCTTGCTCTGCAACATACTCCACCGCATCTTCACCTGTCACAGCTTCGATACGACGTACACCTGCTGCAATACCACTTTCAGAGACAATTTTTAGGAAGCCGATATCACCAGCACGCTCTACGTGTGTACCACCACATAATTCAATTGAGTAATCACCAATTGAAACAACACGCACTTCATCATCGTACTTTTCACCAAATAGCGCCATCGCGCCTTTCGCTTTTGCATCTTCAATATCCATTAGCTGGGTATTTAACGCAAAGTTTGCACGGATCTCATTGTTAACCGTTGTTTCAATCTCTCTCAGTTGCTCTTTGGTTACGCCCTCAAAATGTGAGAAGTCGAAACGCAACTTATCAGGCATGACCAATGAGCCTTTCTGAGCAACATGTTCACCTAGAATTTGACGAAGTGCTTCATGTAAAATATGCGTTGCTGTGTGGTTTTTCTTAATACGTTCACGGCGCTGTGCATCAATTTGCGCATCGACTTTGTCATTAATACCGATACGCCCTGCGACATAACCATGGTGTGCAAACGCATTACCCAACTTTTGCGTATCTATGACAACAAATTCGCCACCAGCTACTTTTAAAACACCCGTGTCACCGACCTGACCACCTGACTCAGCATAGAAAGGAGTACGATCAAGTACTACAATGCCTTTTTGCTGCTCAGTTAGTTCAGAGACACTTTCGCCTTCTGCGAATAGCTCCACTACGGTGCCACTATATTGAATAGCATCATACCCTTTAAAGTCAGTGACTTTCTCAGACTTCAGCTGCTCGTTGTAATCCGCACCGAATTTACCTGCTTGTTGCGCTTGCTTACGCTGGGCTTCCATCGCTGCTTTAAAGCCACGTTCATCGATGGTCATAAAGCGCTCTCGAGCGACATCAGCCGTTAAGTCCGCAGGGAAACCATAAGTGTCATATAATTTAAATACCAAATCACCTGGGATAACATCCCCTTCAAGGCCAGCTAAATTCTCTTCTAAGATAGCCAAACCACGGTCAAGTGTTTTGCCAAATTGTTCTTCTTCAATACGTAGAACTTTTTCAATGATTGCTTGCTGCTTAATTAGCTCAGGGTACGCTTCACCCATTTGCTCTGCGAGTGCACCTACCAATTTATGGAAGAATGCCCCTTGTGCACCTAGCTTATTACCATGTCTTACTGCACGACGAATGATACGACGAAGCACGTAACCACGGCCTTCATTTGATGGCATTACGCCGTCGGCAATTAAGAACGCACATGAACGAATATGGTCGGCTACAACACGTAGAGATTTGTCTTCTAAATCTTGCGCACCGGTCACAGCAGCAGTTGCCTTGATTAAAGCTTGGAATAAATCAATTTCATAGTTTGAGTGCACGCCCTGCATAATCGCAGAAATACGCTCAAGACCCATACCTGTGTCAACTGACTGATTCGGTAATGGCTCCATCGTTCCATCTGCATGGCGGTTGTATTGCATAAATACAAGGTTCCAGATTTCGATAAAACGATCGCCATCTTCTTCAGGGCTGCCTGGAGGACCGCCCCAAATGTGCTCACCATGGTCAAAGAAGATTTCCGAGCATGGACCACAGGGACCCGTGTCACCCATCGACCAGAAGTTATCAGATGTATCAATTCGAATGATACGCTCTGCTGGTACACCAACTTGGTTTGCCCAAATATCATAGGCTTCTTCGTCAGTGTGATACACGGTCACTAACAGCTTTTCTTTTGGTAACTTGATCACATCAGTCAAGAATGACCACGCAAACTTAATCGCATCTTGCTTAAAATAATCACCAAAACTAAAGTTGCCTAACATTTCAAAAAATGTGTGGTGTCTCGCTGTGTAACCCACATTTTCTAAGTCATTGTGCTTACCACCAGCACGTACACAACGCTGCGAACTCGTCGCGCGGTTATATGGACGCTTTTCCGCACCTAAGAATACGTCCTTAAATTGCACCATACCTGCATTAGTAAACAGAAGTGTGGCATCGTTCCCTGGAACTAGAGAACTTGATGGCACCACTTGGTGGTGTTGTTTAGCAAAGAAGTCTAAAAAGCTTTGCCTAATCTGTGCGGTAGTCATGTGCTGCATGTGATTATTCACCCTTTATTGCTGCTGTGTGCTGTAAACCACAAAGGAAGTTATCAAAAATCAACTCTCACTTTGCGATTGTATAGCAAAATCTATTTGGTCATAGCTAAAGCCACGATACATCATGTATCGAACGCGCTTTGACTTTTCTTGATAATCTAATTGTTTTGTGGAGTAACCGTATTTCTTCTCATAGGTTTGTTGAGCTACGGCAAACCAATCAATTTCTCTTTGTTCGATAAGTTGCGTTAAGTGCGACTTATCAACGCCTTTATTTATCGCATCCATCATTACCCGCTTTTCGCCTAACCCCTTGGCTAGTTGGCGGTTGAGATAACTTTCACAGTGTCTTAAGTCATCTAGATACCCGATGTCACAGAGCCACTCAATAAGTGACTCAGCATACTCATCTGTCGCGCCTTTTTGACGGAGCTTTTGACCAAGTAGCTTACGTGAATACTCTTGCCTAGATAACAACCAAACTGCGTAATTTTTCAGTTTTTGTTTTTCTTTATCATCCATCAAGCGTCAAACCGGCCTGATTGAGTCACGCTGTCTTTATCATCTTGTGATTTATTCCCTTGACTTGGGCCATCTTCACTTTGAGATGATTGCGTTGCAAAAATTGCCTGAAAAGAGACAAAAAAACCAATGTACAATATTGGCATAATGAAAATTAACGGCACAAGTGATAGCGGCGTTGATAGAATGATCAACAACGCGGCAATACCACCATAGACTGTCAATGGCGCCATATTGTGATAGAACACGCTCAACGACTCCTTCATCGCAGCAAAGATATTCGCCTGCTCTTTGAAGTATACTAGCGGCAGAGCATAGGCAAACGCCATCATCGCAAGCGATTGCAAAGCAATAAAAATAGCAATGTCCGAAAAGCTAATCGCTTGTGCGATCTGCTCAATGACTATTTGCATATCTTGATCTGGGGTGTGGTTTTGCAGCGCACTTGTCACAGGTTCAAACAACAAACTCATCAATACACCCAAAATAAGCGCGACACCCAATTGATAAAGACCTAAACGAAACAAATTCAGTCTGCGGCCTTTTGTGGTAAACGGTTTTAAAATATCGGCCAGCATAATGGATTTACCCGCTTGTATATTTAGCGCAGCATTGTAAAAACCAACCGTTAAAAAAGGCCCAGCCAGCGCGCACATCATCTGAATGATAGGGTTGGGAATAACAAATGGGAATAGTCCTACGATGACGATAAAAATATACATCATCATAAAAGTCAAAGGCTGAGTTTTAAACACCGCCCATCCGGCTTTAAACCAGCTCACCCCAAAACTCGCTTTGAATTTTTGAAAATCTGCAGACATAAATGATTAACTTAGTTATAAAACGCTCTAATTATACTGATTCGAAAGAGTACTTGAAAGGAAGTTTATGGGGCTTATCGTGACTAAATGCAACAAAATAGTGAAATACAAAATAAAATACATGTTCAGTGTTTGATTCGCTCTATTGTTAAAGTCCATTCAATACAGCAAATCAAACCTTATTTGGCTACTTAGATTTTTTTATTTGTTCCATATCCAACATATGAGAGCCATGCTTCACTTTCGTCTCTAAATAATTGCGATTTCCAGAGTCGCCGACTTTCACATGTGCCTGAGTACCGACAACGCTTTCAACTTCAATACCGGCATTACGCAGTGCATTCAATTTACGCGGATTATTTGTCATCAACTTTACATGATTGAGTCCCAAGGCCTTGAGCATGAGTACAGCATCTGAAAAGTCACGTAAATCGTCATCAAACCCCAGATGGTTATTGGCCTCATAGGTGTTCATTCCCTGAGACTGTAATACATAAGCATCAATTTTATTATATAAGCCGATGCCTCGACCTTCTTGTCGCAAATATAATAAAACACCACCACTTTGATGCATTTCTTCTATGCATTCGTTAAGCTGCTCACCACAGTCACATCTAGATGAATGAAAAACATCCCCAGTTAAGCACTCTGAGTGCATTCTGATCAATGGCACTTCTTGCTTAGAATCTGCACCATTAAATACTAACGCAACATGCTCTTCACCATCTTTAAGTCCTTCAAAAGATACTATCTCTGCAGGAATATGACTACGCTGCCCTACATTCAGCTCGACTCTTGCTCTAACTTCAGCCACGACTAGAAAATACCTAATTAAAAATGTGATATTATCACAAATATGCATATATCACTCTATATGGTGACAAATGTACCATTTTACAAGTCAAAATACACAAAACTGGTAAATGTGTACATAAGCGCTAGTCTTTATCCACATAGATAGTTTGCTGGTAGCAATAACGGGTCGCCGATGAGGCTGTTAACTATACTGTTTTTACTTCTTCCTTGTTATGGTGCAGCCGAGCAATTGAAGCTCGATGGCTTTGCCACCATAGGATTAACGGTTACAGATTCAGATACTGCCGGAATTAGGCAGCATATCTCTCAGCCTCATGCGACTTATAAAGACGAATTCGGCTTCACTAACTCATCATTAGGTGCACAAGTTGAGTGGCAAGCAAGTAAAAATACTCAGTTTGTCGGACAAGCACTCTTTAAAGATAACGAAGAACAAAATTTAGATAACATCATTCAAATGGCCTTTCTACGTCATTCTTTTAATGGCAATTGGCAACTTAGAGTTGGCAGAACAGGCCTCGACTTGTTCATGATGACCGAACACCGTGACATTGGATATACTTATACCTATAACCACCCCCCTACAGAGTTTTATGCCATTGTCCCACACCAGAACTTAGATGGGATTGACATAAAGTATACCCGTCGCCTGAAACAGGGGTTGATCAGTGGTAAGTTCTTCGCTGGCAAATCTACAGCACCAATTATCAGTGATGAAGGCTTTTTTTGGGATGTAGAACTAAAGTCACTCTATGGGCTGGTTATCGAATGGCAATCTTATGATTGGACTTTCAGGGCAAATTATACGGCCACACAATCAGGCAACGAAAACGACCAACAGAAACAACTTCAAGCTGCATTAGCCTTGGTTCCTGATCAAATTTGGCCACAAAAATCAGCCTTGCTTGACTCCTTAAATATCATAGGAAAGCGCTTCAATTATTCCGCTATCGGCACACGATACGACGATAGTCGCTGGTTTTTACAAAGCGAAGTGTCGTACATAGACTCAAACTCTCAAGTACTGAAAGCGCTCACTGCAGGCTATATCAGTGCTGGCATCTATTATGAAAACCATACTTTAATGGCCACCCTAGCACAGGCCAAATCCAACAATAGGACGCCACAACGCCCCTTGGTTTCAACCCCAGAGCTAGACCTTTTATACAACACGCTGATCCGACATACTAATTTTTATCTCGTCGACCAAAATACGTTTTCACTCACCCTAAGAACGGAAATTAATCACTATCTCGCAGTAAAAGTGCAATTAGAACACACAGCTATAGATAGCTTGCCCTCTGCTTTTTATTTACATCGTAACTTGCAAAGCGGTGATTTTGACAACTCATTTAACACGCTGGGTATCAGCCTAAACTGGGTGTTCTAATGTATCGACTCTGCAAAAATATCGGGCTGTTGATTCTCTGCTTATATGGTTGGAGTACCAGCGCAGCGGCACAAAGTGAGATAGTCATCGTGGTAAATAAACATAACCCAATCGAGCGTATAGAAAAGCGACAGTTAATTGATATGTATATGGGCAAATACCTCGCCTTTCCAAATGGTCATATCGCGGTGACGTTGGACTATAAAAAAGAGCATGACTTACGTAGAGTATTTTTTGAAGCACTAACTGGGCGCAGCATATCGCAAGTAAACGCGTACTGGTCACGCGTTAAATTCAGTGGTAAAGCATCACCTCCTCAAGCATATCCAACAATTGACGCTATAATTGATAAAGTAACAACAACCCCAAGTGCAATTGCCTACATACCGGCAACTGCCGTAACTGACGAATTAAAAGTAGTGTATCGTTTTGCTAAGTAAACAAAGCTTAATAGTAAGGTTGATGCTGATCTTAAGCATCTCAACTTTTTTATTTTCTGCTGTATACGCGTATCTATATTACAACTACATTTTTGAAACTGAGCTTGAGCGCTCAGACAACAGCGTATTGCAAATTAGCCAAACCGTCTCCTCAACTGCATCGATTGCTGCTTATCTTGAAGACAAAGATTTAGCCAATGAAGTTGTCAATGGCTTGGTGAGCAATGACATTATTCAATCAGCCGCCTTGACCAACCAAAGTACAGTGCTCGCCAAAAGCATCTTATTTAACGAGCGAGAAGCGCTCACTTTTAGCCTGCCTAACCCTTTTATTCTGCAAGAGAACATTGGCTTCATTCATGTCGTGCCGAACACCCAATTTATACGTCAAAACGCCAAAGGCATTGCATTTTCCTCAGTACAAACCTTGCTCATTGTGGTCATTCCCATGCTGTTGTTATTTGCCGTTTTATCCTTTTTACTGGTTTCAAAGCCACTGGGCTACTTAAGCCATCAATTAACGAGTATCACTCCTGGAAGCGCTAATCGGATCCATATACATGACGCCCATAAGCAGAGTGAAATAGGTAAGATAGGCAAAGGTATCAACGCAATGCTTAGCAACACCGAAATGCTCTTTGAACAAGAACGTAGTTTGCGGTTAGAGATTGAACAGCTCGAAAAACGATTTCGCTTGATGTTTGAGCGCAGTTCATCACCAACGCTATTGGTACGTGAGCAAGGAGATGTTTCTCTCGTCAATGATGCAGCTAAAGATTTGTTAGCGGGTATGGGTGTGGACAGCGAAGAGCGCTTTCCTGACAACTTAGGGCAATATTGTAAGACTCCAGATATTTTGTACACCTTCACCGAAAATAGCATAAAACAAAAACAAGTTATGCAGGCTGAGTTTGAATTTACCAATCCACTCACCTTGTCTTCTGTTTGGCTCAGTATGATCATCCTCAACACAGAAAGTGATGGACAGTGGTACTTTCAAGTTTTTTTAGCCGATATTACCTCTCGAAAAACCATGATCAATCAACTCAGCCATCGCGCACAGAGAGACAGTTTAACCAGCTTATATAATCGCTACGGTGCAGAGCTGACTTTGCTTGACTGGATTGATGCTAATACTGAGTTTAGCCTACTTTTATTGGACCTTGATGAGTTTAAACCTATCAATGACATCTATGGGCATAATGCCGGTGATGAAGTATTGAAGCATGTTGCCCAAAGTATTTCGTACATTGTCTCAAACAATGACCTAGTATGCCGCTGGGGCGGTGATGAATTTGTCATCGCAATTAAAACGTCAGACAAATACACCATTAATGCCATTGCCACTAAACTCCTTGATGCTGTAAATACCCCTTTTATCTTTGAGCACAACAAGCACAAGCTAAAATTACATGTAGGTGTTAGTATTGGCATTTCACATTTTCCTGAGCATGCCGACAATTTAAAAGGCTTGGTCGAATGTGCGGATGTCGCCATGTACTCAATTAAAAAAACGACCAAAAACCAGTTTACTTATTACTCGGCCTAAAACTCACGTAAAATGCGCTCATCATACAACTCGATATCTAAGGTAACGTTATGTGCCTGCGCTAACCCCTCTAGTTCAGCCTGCCATAGAGATAGCTCTTCCATGGTGATGGTGTTATCGTCTAAATGCCACAACTGACGAGACCCGCTGTAACTATATTGGATTGCTAACATAGCATTTGGATTGCCCTGTTCAGCCGCCTTTTTTAGTTTTGGCATTTTTCTTGTAATTTTATTCAGTGCTTGTTTTAGCTCCCAAACATAAACAACCTCAGCCATAAATGGGTGATTTTTTACTTTTTTCAGGGCAGCAGCAATCACCGCACAAGTTACCAACACCCCCAAAAGATTCCAATGAAAGTGACTACCATCACTATCTGGAAAAAGGTGAATGAGTACTTGAGAAATACCCAAGCTTCCTGCGGTTAAACTGACTATGCACAGGCCAATGACCCAATTTAGATGCTTTCTATATCTTGATTTATCGATATCTTGTAACTGCATGGCATTTCCTATTAAGCGACTTAGAGGCATTTTAATCAGTTAAAAAAGAAAATAAAAAATATATCACCCCTTTTTTTGACCTAGCGCGTTTTACTAGCAAAAAGAAGGGGAAACTATGATGACTACAATGACTGATTTCAAAGTACCAGCGCCTTATAAAGCATTAAACAAACTTGTTTTATCTTTTATTGGTGCCCTGTGCGTTACATTTTCTTTGTTCGCTTTCATGCAGCAATTAGTTAGCCAAGAAAAGGTGTTTGTCCCAGAGCCTGTACCCACTTTGGACGTGTTCATTTCTCAAGACCTTGAGGATACTCCCGTAAAGGTGCGCCAAGTTTTACCTCCGCCGCCAAAACCTGCGCCAAAAGCACCACCTAAACCGAACACGCCCCCCGCTGAAACCACAGGTGTAGCGGTAGAGATCAATATTTCTTCGGGTGTTGAATCATCGCCAATTCAAATGCAAAACACATTGCAGATGAGTGACAGTGGCGCAGCGCCAATTGTACGAATTGAGCCAACATATCCAGCCGCAGCGGCAAGAGATGGCGTAGAGGGCTGGGTAAAAATAGCGTTTAGCATTTCGCCTAACGGACAAGTAATTGATGCGCAGGTTATTGATGCCAAGCCCAAACGAGTATTTAACCGCGCAGCACTCAAAGCGCTGAAGCGTTGGAAATATCGCCCAAAAGTCATCAATGGCAAACCCGTAGTTCAACCTGGGCAGTCAGTTATGTTAGAGTTTAATTTGAACAAGTAAGCAAACTTGTACATGGCCGCTGAGTATAAGCTCAGTGGCTACTGATATAGATTCTGGTGTAAATAAGAAATAAAACACGGAGAGAATATGCTACTTGCGATAAAAAATTGGTTCATCCAAGACAAAACTGAAGCACATGATCCCTTAGACGAATTTAAACGCTGCGGTGAGAATCGGTATTTAGAACAGGCAATTGATAATTTTAACCCTGATCTTTACCACTATTTATGCACGCAAAGCGACCCAGAGACCGCAGAGGATATATGCCAAAAGACTTGGCTAGCCATTGTAGAAAAGCGTCAATACTACCAAAGCAATAGTACGCCCAAAGCATATATATTCAAAATTGCACGTAATGCCTTAATTGATGAATTTCGCAAACAAAATAAGTTTATATGTGATAGCAACGAAACCGATATCTGCACACAAGATGGCGATAGCAACTTCAATTACGCTTGCAATGAGCAGTTATACAATGCGATTAAAGCACTACCACACGCCCAAAAAGAAGCCGTTTGCTTACAATTAGAAGGGTTCTCACTCAAACAGATTGCCCAGATCACCACTGCAAACCCTGAAACAGTCAAAACACGCTTGAGATACGCCAAGCAACAACTGAAGCACATGTTAGGAGAGCTAAAATGAGTGACTCAAAACCCAGAATAAACGATCTCCAGCAAGCGTATTCGGCATCGAAAAGACTAAATAAAATGAACCCAAAACAGGTTAGACGGCTAAAAAGAATAAGTAGACTCGAAAACCGTAAGCACACTAGGCAATTTTGGTTAAGAACCTCCATGTGGGCAAGTTCATGCTGCCTTGTCGCATTAGTAGGCAGCCTGACTTTACAAGGCTTAATGACCGACTTTGAAAACTTCCTTGCACAGGTTGACCCTCACTCTTTTTCAGCGCAGCACTATCAAGTTGTTGAGACACACAATATCGTCGAGGGACAATACCAAACCACCATTGCACAGCAAAAAGCAAAGCTTGACGACACGCTGGCGGGGTCCAAAGAAACACTTATGACTGTACGCCAGTTTTACGGCCAATTAGTGCATTCAGAGAAAGATGTATGGTTCATCGCGGACTGTCAGAATCAAACTTTATTAGAAGTACGAAAAGATTTACTCGAAGAGCTGGGTGTGCCTAAACATAATATCCTTGAATACGAACAAGGTCAGTTATTGGCATTGAGTAAAAACCAGTCGGGACAGTTAATTAATATTGCCGCCCCAACCACTGGCAAAAACCTCTATGCGTGTCCTTAAAGCAAGACAACACTCGCTATAATAAACCCAACCAAGGCCAAAGCGCCCCCGACAAGGGCATACGGCAGCTGGGTTTTAACATGAGTTAATAAATCACAGCCAGACGCCAGTGCAGATACAGCACTGGTATCTGAGATAGGTGAGCAATGATCGCCAAAAATACCGCCACTTAAAATCGCGCCGATAACCAGCGAAGGCGGCAAGCCCAACGTTTGAATTAACGGTACACCAATGGGTATCAGTATTGCAAATGTACCCCAAGATGTCCCCGTCGTAAAAGACATTACTGCCCCCGTTAAAAACAAGGTAGGCACGATCAGATACAGGGGTAAGTAGTCACCAACAAGTTGCGCCACAAACACCCCCGTTCCCAACTCCTTTAGACTTGCCCCTAAAGTCAGAGATAGCAAAACAATACTCACCAAGGGCAATAGCTCCCCCATGCCTTTAAAGCCGATATCAATCAATTGATGATGCGTAAATTGGCGGCCTGTAAGTAACATCAAATAAGCAACCGCACATGCCAACACGGTCGCATATAATACCGATTTAGAACCGCTGCCGCTGGCAAGCACGCCATCGCCCGTCCACAACATAAAGCCAATCATGCCAAAGATAAGTACACCAAGCGGCACTAACATAAACCGGGCTCGTGAGGCTTTTGGTCCTGTATCTAATTCGACTTGAGTCTGTTTAAGTTCATCCTCAGCAACTTTCATCGGACCATGAACCTTATCAAACACAATAGTGTAGAGCACGATTATCAACGTAATAATGGCATAGAAGTTAAAAGTGACACTGCCCCACAACACACTGACAGCTGACTGTTCAAGTTCATAATTACTCAGCAGACCCAAAACAAACGCACCCCAGCCATTAAGCAATATCAAAATACAAACCGGTGCACTGGTACTATCTATAATGTAAGCAAGCCGTGCTCGACTCATTTTGAACTTATCAAATAAACCACGTGCAACAATGCCAGAAGTAAGCACACTCATATTCGACTCGATAAATACAGCTGTGCCTGTAAACATGGTCAATAGGCCCACTTGTTTTTTATTTTTTGCAATCCCAATGCGCATCAATTTTTGTACTGTTGCCGATACACCTCCAGACTCTCGGATAAATGCCAATAACGCCCCAATCACGATACTAAAAATTAAAATCCGACTATTCCCAGCTGACGTTGCTACCTCAATTATTCGTTCAATACTATTAATAAATGTAACGAAGATAGATTGCTCACCTTTAATGAATACCAGTAAAAATTCTGACGATAGTAAAGCTAATATTAAGGCGACAATCACTTCCTTTCGCCAAAAAACAACGGCTATTGCAATAAGTGGGGGCAAAATAGAATACCAAGACATAGCTTTCCTTTTCTTGTTTTCATTTAGTTGAAAAGCGCTGATAACAGTAGCTAAAACGTAAATTCATACTTAATATTGTCATCATACATGCGTAATTTATAACCATGGTAGCTTAAACACTTATTTAAAAAAACCTTCTATTTCGGGTATATAAATTCACAAATGCAACAATAGTACCCATAGCAGAGCCGCATAAATCAAAAAACGCAATAATATTCCGAAACAATCTATCGCAACGTTCCAATTGAACCTATAATATGGACAGTTTAAGTTAGTTTTAGTTACCAGGTGATCCTCATGTCTACTTTTGTAAAAATAAAGGCCTTGAAGCCTTCACTGTCACAAAGTGAAGCTAAATTGGCAGACTTTACGTTGAAATCAGGAGCAAAAATTCGCGGCCTGTCATCCATCGAACTCGCAAAGTCAGCAGGTGTTAGTCAGTCAAGTGTTGTTAAATTTGCTCAGAAACTAGGTTATAAAGGGTTTCCAGCATTTAAGTTAGCTGTTGTAGATGCGTTAAATGAACAAACACAAGAAGATACGCCGCTATCAAATGAGATAGAACAAAATGATTCCATTGCACATATCTCTGAAAAGCTGATCGCAAACCAACAAGCAACACTTGTTGCAACCAGCAAGTTAAATACACCAGAATTGTTTGAGCAAGCTGTGCAAGCAATCAAAGGCGCGAAAAAAGTAATGGTATGCGCTATTGGTTCAACGCATACAATGGCTCAAGACCTAACTTTAAAGTTACAAAAGCTAGGTGTTTGTGCAGTCACACACGTTGATGAACTGAGCGCATCGAGTTACATTGCCACTATGGGCAAAGATGACTTATTTATCTGCCTTAGTAATTCAGGAACAGTTAAAAGTATCGTCAAACTTGCTCAGCAAGCTAAAGCCAACGAGTGTCAAATTCTAGCGCTCACTCGATATGGCCACAGCGAGCTGGCAACTTATGCAGACAGCTGCTTGTACTGTATTCAAGAAGCAGAAGCTGTTAAACACTCAGCAGTATTGACTCGTGCTTCTTTAGGTTACTTAATTGACGTGCTGTTTATTTCCTTGGCACAATCAAACCTACATTGGCAGCGACGTGCAGATCGCTCCAATGAATACATGAGCGATATGTTAAACATCTAGTCTCATGTACCAGGCGCCTCATCTTTTGTATAATAGATAAGGCGCTCTTTGCAGTTTAAACTCTGCCACTTCCTGACGCCAAATAGCTTCTATTTGATGTGCCTTTAACCCTTGCTCAACACCAAGCCTAATCAGATTAGTCCCTGCTAGCTTATCTAAAAACTTAGGTGATGTGATAAACCGTTGGTTATGTTGTGCAAATGCACTATATGCCGCAACAAACCATGTTAAGTCAAATCCCTTTAGCTTGCTTTGACGCAGATCCTGACCCCATACCTGTTCGCCTTCTAATTTTGGAAAACGTGCTGCACCAATAATTGATCGTGGTGAAAAAGAAAATGCGCCCAGTTTAACTTGGTTATGTCCATACACTTGAAAAGGAAAGTCGGTACCTCGCCCTACCGATACCGCTGTCGCTTCAAAAAAACATAATGATGGATATAAATAAATCGCCTGTTGATTTGGTAAATTAGGACTGGGCGCAACAGGTAAAATATATTCATCGAGCACATCATAGTTTGCTACTGGGACAACCTTGAGGTTTAGGTCATTGGTGCCAGATAACCACCCTTCCCCCTCTATCATCAAGGCCAGTTCTCCAACCGTCATACCATGTAATATAGGAATTGGATGCATACCTACAAACGAGCTATATATTTTGTCTAAGATAGGCCCATCAACATACTGAATATTTGGGTTTGGCCTGTCTAATACGATAAACGCTTTTTGGTACTCTTTTGCGGCCTGCATCATATAATGCATCGTGCTAATGTAGGTATAAAATCTAACGCCAACATCTTGAATATCAAAGATAAGTATATCTAAATCAACGAGCACATCTCTGCTTGGGCGCTTTTGCTTTCCATAAAGTGATACTATAGGCACTCCTGTTTTCGCATCAACACTATTGTCAATATACGCGCCTGCATCTTGATCGCCTCTAAAACCGTGTTCGGGCGAAAAAATCCTAACAACATTAACATTTTGTGCTAATAAAAAGTCAACCAAGTGATCATCAGCAACTAAAGAAGATTGATTTACAATTAAGCCAACCCGCTTATCTTGTAAAAGCGGTAAATATGTCTGTGGCTGCTGTGCACCAACCTCTATCGCTATTGATTCTTGCGCACATAAAAACAACATGATTAAGAGAGTAAAATTAAAATAAATAGCACGCACCAACGTCGCAACTCCTAAAGCACACAATGACTTGGCAATATGCCTGATCACCGCCAAAAAAAGAACCTTTTTTTGACTTTTACATGGGCTTTAATATCAATATTCTTTAGTAAAAAGAAAGGCTTCACAGTATCTAATTGAGCCCGCGTCAAACACTTGCTCTTTAATGCCGAGATAATACTATCTTGCTCAAGTGTTGCTTCTTTAAATCCACATTCAACAAATAACACACTCTCTTCATGTTGCAGTCTAATATTCTGATATAACTGAGCTAACTGGGCTCCCGTATAAGTTGTATTCATTACCTACGCCTTAAAACATAATTGATATTAGGTACAAGTGTATGCCATAGCTTGATCGTAAAATTGGATAAATACGACACCTAAAATGACTCTATGCAAGCGTGACACACTTAACGAAGAGTGGCCTTTTGGCTGGATCACAGCTACACAGTTATGTAGATACCTAAACCCGAAGATCTCAAGCATAAATGTGATGCTCATGGGTGTGTTCTCATGCTTTATAATTTAAGTGAAGTAAGTTGTTATCATCAAAAAAGAGATGGCGGATGCGGGACCTGCTTTTTAAGGTTGAACGTCTGGCTGGCGCAAGGCTGCGAATAGTATTCAGATTATCCAAACCCTGTTAACTTCAGGCATAAAAAATGATATTCGTCGGTGTTTATCTCATGTTTTATTACTTGAGTGAAGTAACCACTTTAAATAGGTGGCGGACGCGGGACGTACTTTGTGAAGAGTGAACCTCTGACTGGCTCAAAGCATCTCGGAATATTCGGATCTCTAAACTGATTCAAATTTCAGGCATAAAAAAACCGACTCTCGTCGGTGTTTATCTCATCTTTTACTACTTGAGTGAAGTAACCACTTTAAATAGGTGGCGGACGCGGGACGTACTTTGTGAAGAGTGAACCTCTGACTGGCTCAAAGCATCTCGGAATATTCGGATCTCTAAACTGATTCAAATTT
>NZ_JASJUU010000002.1:205146-205867 GCF_030125375.1 Pseudoalteromonas umbrosa
TTCAGGCATAAAAAATGATATTCGCCAGAGTTTATCTCATGTTTTATTACTTGAGTGAAGTAACCACTTTAAATAGGTGGCGGACGCGGGACGTCTTTTGTGAAGAGTGAACCTCTGACTGGCTCAAAGCATCTCGGAATATTCGGATCTCTAAACTGATTCAAATTTCAGGCATAAAAAAACCGACTCTTGTCGGTGTTTATCTCATCTTTTACTACTTGAGTGAAGTAACCACTTTAAATAAAGTGGCGGACGCGGGAGGATTCGAACCTCCGACCGCCTGGTTCGTAGCCAGGTACTCTATCCAGCTGAGCTACGCGTCCGTAATATCGGTTTTAACACTCGACAAGTGCCTCTTTTATTTTTCCACTTAGAGAAAGTGGCGGACGCGGGAGGATTCGAACCTCCGACCGCCTGGTTCGTAGCCAGGTACTCTATCCAGCTGAGCTACGCGTCCGTAATATCAGTTTTAACACTCGACAAGTGCCTCTTTTATTTTTCCACTTAGAGAAAGTGGCGGACGCGGGAGGATTCGAACCTCCGACCGCCTGGTTCGTAGCCAGGTACTCTATCCAGCTGAGCTACGCGTCCGTAATATCGGTTTTAACACTCGATAAGTGCCTCTTTTATTTTTCCACTTAGAGAAAGTGGCGGACGCGGGAGGATTCGAACCTCCGACCGCCTGGTTCGTAGCCAGGTACTCTATCCAGCTGAGCTACGC
>NZ_JASJUU010000002.1:205967-562696 GCF_030125375.1 Pseudoalteromonas umbrosa
TAACACTCGATAAGTGCCTCTTTTATTTTTCCACTTAGAGAAAGTGGCGGACGCGGGAGGATTCGAACCTCCGACCGCCTGGTTCGTAGCCAGGTACTCTATCCAGCTGAGCTACGCGTCCAATCACAAAGAAAACCATTAAATAATGGCGGAGGGGGAGGGATTCGAACCCTCGATAGGGCTACAAACCCTATACTCCCTTAGCAGGGGAGCGCCTTCAGCCACTCGGCCACCTCTCCGTCTTTGTGGGGCGTATAATATAGAACAGAAAAAATAAGTCAAACACTTTTCTTGTAAAAAATGACTATCTGGTGACAGATTGAACACACTGCCTTTTTTTCTAACAAATTGCTCTAATCCTAATCATTTCTGGGGGTTGTGGGGTTCGAAAACTTGCTCATTAAACGCTGTTTGCGATCGAATACTTCTTCAAGGTAGGAGTCTAAATACCCCAATTTCTGAAATTCGATAATACATTGCCTACAATATTCCCTTCTTGCAGCCTCATGCTTTAATTGTTCTTCGTCTAATTTCGGCATAATCTATGTTTTCTTATAACTTATTATGTGTGATTCATCCTAAATGCCACGTCAGTATAGAAATGCATTAAGAAATTGCCAACTAACTAGCTTGATAAAACACGCACCAATTTAAGAAACAACAATAATAAAACACTGTTTTCAAATGCAAAGGCAATAATTATTGAGAAAATAAAAATTATTTTTGAGAAATATCTTACACAGATAAAAGAAAAGCACCGCACAAATACTTTATAACAAAATACCCCTGATATTACTGAATTCTTTTAACTTATATGGAGCTATAAAAAGAATATGTCGCGCTAATGATCGTGCTCGATTAAGTAATGCAGAAATTATCAATGAAGATCTGAGGGCGTGAATCAAAAAAAACGGCTTTCAAATGAAAGCCGTTTTTTCAATTAATCGGTTATTAGTCCGCTTGCGGGCGCATATGCGGGAATAAAATAACATCTTTAATCGTTGGTGAATCAGTAAATAGCATAACTAAACGGTCAATACCGATTCCTTCACCCGCTGTTGGCGGTAAGCCATACTCCAGCGCTTGAATATAATCTGCATCATAGTGCATCGCTTCATCATCACCAGCATCTTTTTCTTCAACCTGACGCGTAAAACGCTCAGCTTGGTCTTGCGCATCGTTGAGCTCAGAGAAGCCATTCGCAAGCTCGCGACCACCAACAAAAAACTCAAAACGGTCAGTGATGAATGGATTTTCATCATTACGACGTGCAAGTGGCGACACTTCCCACGGGTACTCAGTGATGAATGTTGGTTGAATTAACTTGTGCTCAGCGGTCTCTTCGAAGATCTCACATAAGAATTTGCCAGCACCCCATACACATTTCTCAGGGATCTTAACATGTACTTTCTTTGCATAAGCGACTAGTTCATCAAAGTGGTTTTCAGGATCTTTGAAGATATGCGCGATTTCTTCAGCATCAGGACCATACTTGATGATTGCATCTGCCATAGATAGGCGCTCGAACTGCTTACCGAAATCATATTCAATGGTCTCAATAACTTCGCCTTCAGCGTTCTTAACCGTGTTAATTACCGTTGTTGTACCAAGTACATCTTGTGCAACAGTACGAAGCATGTCTTCAGTTAAGTTCATTAGATCTTTGTAGTCAGCATATGCTTGGTAGAATTCAATCATTGTGAATTCTGGATTATGACGCGTTGAAAGACCTTCATTACGGAAGTTACGGTTAATCTCGAATACACGGTCAAAGCCACCAACGACTAAACGCTTAAGATAAAGCTCTGGTGCGATACGCAGGTACATGTCGATATCTAGCGCATTGTGGTGAGTCACGAAAGGACGTGCCGTTGCACCACCAGGAATAACCTGAAGCATTGGCGTTTCAACTTCCATGAAGTCACGCTCAGCTAAGAAACGGCGAATACCTTCAATTACTTTTGAACGAATACGGAAAGTCTCGCGTGTATCCATATTTGTAATCAAGTCAACGTAGCGCTGACGGTATTTCGCTTCCTGATCCGTTAAACCGTGAAACTTTTCAGGCAATGGACGCAGTGACTTAGTTAATAACTCATACTGAACCATGTCTACGTAAAGATCGCCTTTACCTGACTTATGAAGTGGGCCTGAAACACCGATGATGTCACCAATATCTAGCTGGCCGTACTTTTCTTTCAGCGCTTTTTGCACATCTTTTGAAGCATACGCTTGGATACGACCTTTCATGTCTTGTAGTACAAGGAAAGGCCCGCGTTTAGCAAGAATACGACCTGCTACCGACACCTGATGGTCTAACTCAACAAGCTCTTCTTTCGATTTATCACCAAACTTAGCCTGTAGATCAGCCGTATAGTCTTCGCGGCGGAAGGTGTTCGGGTGGCCATTGGCATCACAATTCTCACGAATTGCATCCAATTTAGCACGACGCTCAGCAATGAGTTTATTTTCGTCTTGGATTTGATCTGTCATTTTTTAGCTCTTAGTTTAGCTTGTTGATTAAAGGCCTGATTTCAGGCTAGCTTCGATAAATTTATCTAAATCACCGTCTAATACTGCTTGAGTATTACGGTTTTCAACGCCGGTACGTAAATCTTTAATACGAGAATCGTCCAATACGTATGAACGAATTTGACTACCCCAACCGATATCAGACTTAGCATCTTCTTGAGACTGCTTCTCGGCGTTTTGTTTTTTCATTTCAAGTTCAAACAATTTAGCTTTTAACTGCTTCATTGCTTGCGCTTTGTTTTTGTGCTGCGAACGGTCATTCTGACACTGCACAACAGTATTCGTTGGTAAGTGGGTAATACGTACAGCAGACTCTGTACGGTTTACGTGCTGACCACCCGCACCCGACGCACGATATACATCAATACGTAAATCCGCTGGGTTAATATCAATTTCAATATTGTCGTCAATTTCTGGGTAAATAAATGCAGAGGCAAATGAAGTATGACGACGACCTGTTGAGTCGAATGGGCTCTTACGCACTAAGCGGTGTACACCAGTTTCTGTGCGTAACCAACCGTAAGCATATTCACCTGATACACGCACCGTTGCGCCTTTAATGCCGGCAACATCACCATCAGTTGCTTCAACGATTTCAACTTTGAAGCCTTTTGCTTCAGCCCAGCGCAGATACATACGCAGAAGCATGTTACACCAGTCTTGCGCTTCAGTACCGCCCGAACCTGATTGTAAATCGATGTAGGCATCGTTGGCATCTTGCTCACCTGAGAACATACGGCGGAATTCTAGTTTTTCTAATTGACCAACTAAGCCTTCTACTTCTTGCTGTGCTTCAACGAAAGTATCTTCATCTTCCGCTTCTACAGCAAGCTCTACCAAGCCTTCAGCATCGTCTGCGCCACCAACAAGGTTATCAATGGTTTCAACTATCGCTTCTAGATTCGATTTTTCACGGCCCAGCGCTTGGGCTTTTTCTGGCTCATTCCATACTGCTGGATCTTCAAGTTCGGCATTGACTTCCTCTAAACGCTCTTGTTTTAGAGCATAGTCAAAGATACCCCCGAAGAAGCTCAGTACGTTCGCGAATTTCCTTGATTTGGTTAATCACAGGATTCACTTCAAACATCTACATTACTCCAATTTACGCCTTTAACATCTAGCCCATACACCGTAATTTCTTCGCTATGCTACGGCGTTTATTTAGACAGGCTATCTAAACGGCCAATAGTAACAAAATTTACTGCCATATATCAGCCCCAAAATACGATAATTTTGGGGTTTCGCATGGATAACTAAGGTCATTTCGTTTAATCGCAAGAAAATATCCAAAACTAGTTTGTGATGGCTTGGATCTCACGCACAATCAACTGCAATGAAAATTTACCTCTAAACTCGTTGATATCGAGTTGATACGCCACCTCAGCGAACTGGGCAGACATATTTGGCCACGCTCTCAAATCGACATTAAATGCGATAGCATCCACCAGCTTACCAGTCGGGTGTTTTAACACTAATTTAAGGTGTTTTTCGGCAACCAAACGCTGCTGTACTAACTCAAAGCGCTCACTAAAAATTGGCTCAGGGAATTGCTGCCCCCAAGGCCCTGCCGCTTGGAGCATATTTGCAAAGTCCATATTAAAACACTCGCTCGGTAACGCACCATCGGTCAGCAACACGCTTTGTTTCAACTCTTCAGTCAATTGCTTTTCGACTTGTGCTTCAAACGCAGTTTTGAATTCAGCAAATTGTGACTCATTAATACTGAGCCCCGCCGCCATAGCATGACCACCGAACTTCAAAATGAGGCCTGGATTTTGTGTGTTAATGTGTTCCAATAGATCACGCATATGAACGCCTTCAATCGATCTACACGAACCTTTGATCTGACCATCATCCCCTTGCGCAAAAATCACCGCTGGTCTGTGATATTTTTCCTTCAGTCGACCAGCCAAGATACCAATAACACCTTGATGCCAGTCATCCTGATACAAACACACCGCCGTTGGTACGCTTTGGTTTTTATTGCTTAATCGCTCTAAAACGGCGTTTGCTTCTTGCTGCATACCTTGCTCTATTTCGCGCCTTTCATGATTTAAGCTATCAAGCTCATTCGCAATCCGGCGCGCTTGAAATTCATCTTTCGCTAACAGACAAGCTATACCCAAGCTCATGTCATCCAAACGACCCGCCGCATTGAGCCTTGGTGCTAACGAAAAACCAAAATCACTGGCCGTTAAACGGTTCATATTACGATTAGAAACTTCAATCAGGGCTTTTATTCCAGGTCGTGTTTGGCCGTTTTTTATACGAGCCAGACCTTGAAAAACCAAAGTACGGTTGTTTGCATCTAACGCAACCACATCGGCCACTGTGCCCAATGCCACAATATCGAGTAATGAGGCTAAATTGGGTTCTGGACGTTGGCTATTTTCAAAATAAGACACCGAGCGCAGATGATGTCGCAATGCAATTAATAGATAGAATGCAACCCCAACACCAGCTATCGACTTTGATGGAAATTGACAATCATGGCGGTTCGGATTAATGATTGCGTCTGCTTTAGGCAACTGCTCGCCCTGTAAATGGTGATCGGTCACGATAACTTTGATGCCAGCGGCCTTTACAATATCGATACCCGCAATACAAGAGATACCATTATCAACGGTTATCACAAGATCTGGACCTAATTGTACTATTTGCTCGGCTAATGCTGGACTAAGCCCATAACCCAGACTAAATCTATCTGGCACCAAATAATCAACATGATTAAATCCAAACTCGGGCAACCCTTGCATTAATACCGCAGTACTGGTTGCGCCATCAGCATCAAAATCACCAACAATCAGAATGCGTTGCTGCGCACTTAGTGTCGTTGCCAAAATCTCACAAGCCACTGTTATATCTTTAAATAGCTTAAAATCTAGCAGTGTCGCTGCACTGTTATTTAACTCAGTCGCAGATTGCACTCCACGTGAGGCATAAAGCTGTTTAATGACTGGATGAAGATTATCCGGCAAGTAGCTATCATCAACATGCTGTCGAGGCTGGATCTTAGTTTGCATAGAACTCTGATTACTCTTTATCTGACTTTAGTTATTCCAGTTTGCGGCTACAAATAAGTGGATAGATAACATTTGCAGGCACAAAAAAAGGCCTGACGGCCTTTTTTATCATTATGGGTCTATTATACGTAAAGCTTAAGACTTTGCATTTCTTTCTAGTGAAGCAGCTAGTTCGGCTGCAGGCTGATAGCCTGGAATGATCGTGCCATCATCAAGAATAATTGCAGGTGTACCAGTCACACCAAACTTCTGACCTAGCTGATAATGCTCAGCAACTGGTGCTGTACAATCTTTTACATCAGCAACAGGATTACCCGCTTTCGCCTCTGTCATCGCGTTTGCAGAGTCTTGTGCACACCAAACATTCATTAAGTCTTCATAGCCTTGGCTTTGAATGCCACCACGTGGAAAAGCCAGATATTTGACCGTGATCCCAGCTTCTAAATAATCTTCTAACTCACGGTGAAGCTTACGACAATAACCACAAGTGATATCGGTAAAAATCGTGACCTGATGCTTCTCGTCTTTTGCTTTGTAGACAATCATTGAGTCTTCGTATTGCTTTAAGCCTTCTTTACGTACACCACTCAACGCATCTTCTGTCAGGTTTTTTCTATTTGGAATATCGATTAATGCGCCCTGCATTAAATAACGGCCATCAGTGCTCGAATAAAACACACCGCGGTCGGTGATCACGGTTTTCAACCCCGGAATTGGGCTATCAGTAATTTCATTCACTGATAAACCAAGGCCAGCAAGTGATTGCTGAATTGGGTTAATTGCAAAAACACCTTCTTTTTGCGTTGCCTCTTCTGCATAAGCAGAAGCACTGACCGCAAGCGCGGCTGCTAAAAATAACTTTTTCATCTTTGTTCTCGTAAATTCGTTTTTCATTCACCAATAGGACCGTAAAACCACAAAAAAATTCCATTAAGCCCTAGGATGATGTTGCTCGTGCAGGGATTTTAAACGCTCACTAGCAACATGGGTATAAATTTGTGTCGTTGACAAGTCACTATGACCCAACATCATTTGCACAACGCGTAAGTCTGCTCCATGATTCAGCAAGTGTGTTGCAAATGCATGACGTAACGTATGTGGAGATAACGGAGACTTAACATCAGCCAACATAGCATAGTGTTTGATTCTATGCCAAAAAGTTTGCCGTGTCATACCTATGCCGCGCTTAGATGGAAAGACAAAATCGTTGGCATGTTTGACCATTTGAGGCCTACCAATATTTAAAAATTGTTCCACCCAGCGCAATGACTCTTCACCCATTGGCACCATACGTTCTTTGCCCCCCTTGCCTTTAACTAATACAACGGCTTGACGCAAGTTGATTTGCTCTATTCTCAAACCAACCAATTCCGTGACTCGAAGGCCTGTTGCATACAGTAGTTCCAACATGGCTTTGTCTCTGAGTCCCATCGCATCTTCAACGTCCGGCGCATTCAACAAAGCTTCGACCTCTTGCTCTGATAGCGTTTTTGGTAAAGATTGTACTGTTTTAGGCTGTGCAATATTAACCAGTGGACTTTGACTGATTTTTTTCTGGTTAACCCAATAAAGATAAAACCGCTTCAAGGCACTAATAGAGCGGGCTGTACTTCGTGGTTTAAGACCCAGATCAACGCGGTATGCTAGATAGGCTTCTACATCTGTCACATTGATGGACAATATATCTTGGCCATCAAGCTGCATCCGTATAAAACTTGAAAACTTCTCCAAATCGGTTCGATACGCTGAAATGGTATTGTCGCTCAGCCCCTGCTCTAAAAATAAGGCGTCTAAGAATGATTCTATCGGATCGAAATCATCCTCTTCTATTTCTAATATGGTTTCTTGTTCGTTCACGGGCTGCCTGTATCAATTGATTAAACCTTAAGGTAGACTGCCCCCATATAATAACAGCCATTTGAGTGAAGAATACAATGCAAATCGGGTTATTTTACGGTTCAACAACCTGTTATACAGAAATGGCCGCTGAAAAAATACAAGAAATCATTGGTAAAGATGTCATTTCTTTACACAACATCAAAGATGAACCATTGAAAAATGCAGAGCAATTCGACTTTATAATCTTTGGTATTTCAACGTGGGACTTTGGTGAATTACAAGAAGACTGGGAATCACATTGGGACGACATCGATGGTGTTGAACTCAGTGGAAAGACCATTGCCTTATTTGGCATGGGCGATCAGCAAGGTTACGGCCAATGGTTCCAAGATGCACTGGGTATGCTGCATGATAAAATTGCCCCGCAAGGTGTAAATTTCATTGGTTTTTGGCCAAATTCAGATGACTATGAATTTGAAGCATCAAAAGCACTGACAGAAGATGGAAAACATTTTGTCGGTTTGGCTTTAGATGAAGACAGCCAATATGAAAAAAGTGATGAGCGTATCGCGACTTGGATTGAACAAGTTATGACTGAATACGCAGCGACACTATAAATGCATGTGAGCGGGCACACCCGCTCATACAACCTTCAAGCCCAAGAAACCTGTCTGATCCACGTCTGCATTTTTGGAAACCCGTGCTCTTTGCAGCTCATCTGATAAGCACCTAATAGCGGATGACCGATTCCTCCACCTTGTTCAAACGCATTAATTAAGCTCTCACTATTGCCTCTGTATCCCGCGTCATGAAATACAACATTAAGAGAAAAACCAAGATGCTTTGCAGCCGCGACGGACCATGCTGTCGCCGCCATTTCCTCACCCATCATTTGCTGTTTTGGGCGTTGATGCTTTAATCCGGTTTTATAAATATCACCATCTAAAAGGTGTCGCTCTTTTGGTTCGCATACGGCGTAATGCCCTGCTTCATGCAATATATCACCGGGGTAAATCAGTTTATCCAAGTCTAATTCTAACACCCCTTGGTTATGTCTAAGCCCAGGTAAGAAAGTCTTTTGCGCAAAGCTCACCACCTTATATGGCAAACCTATTTCGTCTAAAAAGCCCAAAACTAGCTTTATTTGTTGTGCCCGCTCCATCACACTCTCCTTTCATTTCGCATTCACTCGTACACAGCCTTTACATTTTTAAATAAAAAGCACGACACAAATGCGTATATTCTGCACTGTACTGATTATTGCCATCATATATACACAGAGACTCTGTCGCCAATGCCTGCTCTACTTTAGATAATTCAAACATAATCCGTGACACAGGTTTTGAAGGCGTCGTTTTAACGTTGCATTGGCGAGTCAAAAATAATCCTTGTGATTGTGCTTGTTCAATAAATCTATGCGCACCATCTGCAGGTAATATAATAGCCAGCCTGCCACATTCAGTGGACAGGCGCAAAAACGATGAAATTAAGTCTGCAAAACTAAGACTATCTGTATGCCTTGCTAAATTTCTCTGTGCATTTTCTCCTTTCAAGCTTGCTTGAAAATAAGGTGGGTTGCTAAGTATCAAATCAAACTTATCCAGCGATTCAAATTCTTGCACAGCAATGCGATGTAATCGAATATCCGGCCAAGGAGAGCACGCAATATTATGGCTTGCATCTTTACTTGCCTGCTCGTCTATTTCAATTGCAGATAATGTTAGGTCTGGTAACCGCTGTTTTACCATTAAACTCAACAACCCCGTCCCTGCACCTATATCAAGTACATTTTTCGCATTATCGAGAGATAACCACGCGCCAAACATGATCCCATCCGTTGAAACCTTCATTGCGGCATGGTTTTGGTCAATTTTAAATTGTTTAAATGCAAAGCTTGCCATATTGCACCTTTTAGAAAACGCCAAGCACAAGTATAATTCCGCTATTGTCCTTTATTTGTGATGCATTATGCAATTTTCTGAATTTGACCTTGATGGCAAGGTACTCTCTGCCATAAAAAAAATTGGTTATACAACCGCCACCAGCATTCAACAGCTGGCTATTCCTGAAGCGCTACTTGGGCGTGACATTCTTGCATCAGCGCCCACTGGCACAGGAAAAACAGCCGCTTTTCTTATTCCTGCGATTCAATACTTGCTAGATTTTCCAAGAAAAGACCCTGGGTTTGCACGTGTCTTAATTATGACCCCTACCAGAGAGCTTGCCTATCAAGTGCACGAACAGTGTCAGGCACTTGCAGAAAACACACATTTACGTATCGGTGTTGTCACAGGTGGTATCAACTATGGCAGCCACAAGGAAATCTTCGAAAAAAACAACGATATTCTAATAGCAACTCCGGGTCGCTTAATGGAATACTTGGAAACTGAAAACTTCCACGCTGACAACGTCGAGCTACTGGTACTCGATGAGGCCGACCGCATGCTAGACATGGGCTTCAAAAAAGAGATGCTACGTATCTGTGAAGAGGCTAAAAACCGTCGTCAGGGCTTCTTATTCTCAGCAACACTTGAAGGTGATAGCGTTGAGTTATTCGCTGAACGCATGCTCAATGACCCTGCATTACTAGAAGCAGAGCCATCAAGAAAAGAAAAAGGCAAAATCCACCAGTGGGCTCATCTTGCCGATGACTACACACATAAATTAGCGTTGCTAACGCACTTACTAAAAAGCGAAGAAGTCGAAAAAGCCATTGTTTTTGTTAAAACTCGAGAGCGTCTAGAGCAGTTAATTGGTGAGCTGTATGCCAATGAAATCAAGACTACTTGGCTACGAGGCGAGATGCCGCAAGATAAACGTATGACAGCTATGGCAAGTTTTCATAGTGGCAGAACCAATATCTTAGTTGCAACAGATGTTGCTGCAAGAGGGATTGATGTTCCCGACATAACGCACGTAATCAACTTTGATATGCCGCGCACTGCAGATATTTATGTTCACCGTATTGGTCGTACGGGTCGTGCAGGTAAAAAAGGCACGGCTATTTCACTGATTGAAGCACATGATGTTGAAATTTTAGGTAAGGTCGAGCGTTATACAGATCAAAAGCTTAAACGTCGTGCCATTGAAGGGCTTGAGCCGAAGCACAAAGAAGCTAAGGCGCCGAAAAAGAAAAAAGACGCAGCAAAAATTAAAGCCAAGAAAAAAGCGGCTAAAACTAAGAGCAAAAAGAAAAAATAATCAAAAGCCCCAGTAGGGGCTTTTTTGTATCCCTCAGTTGCTGCTAATCTTAGTTTAACCTTGTGTTGTTAACATACGAAAGAGTAGCGCATTTCATATTCTTGGCGTGTTGAAATATCACACTTTACATAGACCAATATAAAAATATCATCATGAATGAGCAGCAACGGCAACAATTAGAAAGTCACTTGGCACACCTAAGACTAGAAATCGATCCTATATTAGCAAAACAATATCCAAGCTTTGCGGGAAAGCCCTACCCTCTCGGGCGTTGTAAAGAGATACGCAACGCCATACTTGATAAGCTGCATATACAATTAGCACAAGAGAAAATACCTGAAGCAATAAAGCCACTTTCAGCCAAGCTAAGTGGTGGACAAGCTCTTAAACCTGTTTGGGGGACACTTAGAGATGAATACTTCCAAAATGCCATCTTAGCGGCTGATTGGTATATAGATGCTGCAAACGATACCGTGAACCCCAATAAACCACGCGTTGAAGTGGTAAAACTCGCCAAAAGTGGTTTTAGCGCCATTTCAAGCTTTGAGCAGTTTTGTACGATTGCACAAAAATACTGGCAGGTCACCTTATATCAAAACGATCTCTTTCCGTCACTTGCGCCGTTTTTACCGCTCGTATGCGTAAATCAGCAAGGTGCCTGTTGGCTAGGTGCTGCCAATGACGACATGATCTCATTGGCCAGAAAGTCAGAATTCAGATTGAGCGAACGTGTTCTCTCTATGCTGCCAAATACCCCACAGAACATTAAAACCGCTTGGTACACTCAATATGGCCATCTCACTGACCATTTATTGCAGCGTACTGAAGTCGACCCCAAAACATTTTGCCAGTCATATCGAGCACAGCACAAAGATTCTGATTTATTATTCCGTGATGCAGTCGTTAAAGCTTACTTACAACTGGCGAAGGGGGTGAGTATTGCTTAAACCAAGCAGAGGCCAATAACGCAAGCACAACTATTGGAATAGACCATATATTCAGTGCTTGCCAGCCAATTTCACTTTCAAGCCAGCCTGCAAATAGTGATGAAAGCACCACCATACTAAATACAAAAAATTCATTTGCAGCTTGTGTCTTTGCGCGCTCGTGAGGCTGATATGTCTCACTGACTAATGAAGTCGCACTGATAAACATAAAGTTCCAACCCACTCCCAACGCAAATAACGCAATTAAGAAATGCCAATGGCTCACCCCCAGCAAATTAATGACTGAACAAACCAACATCAAAGTGCAACCGACAATGATCATCACCACAGGGCTAGATTTTTCTATCAACTTGCCGGTAAAAAAAGAAGGTAGAAACATGCCAAGCACATGCCATTCAATGACTAAAGCCGACTGCGCCAAATCAAAACCGTGGCGATGCATTGCCAATGGGGTTGCCGTCATCAATAAGTTCATAACTGAATAACTGATCATGCCAATAAATGCGGCAATCATAAATTGCGGCTGAGTAATTATCCCTTTAATGGGTCTTTGTTGAAGCTGACTTTGTTGGCCTGAAACTTCATTGAACGTGACCAATTGTAATAAAGTCAGAGCGAGCAAATACACACAGGTCAATGCCAAAAATGAATTTGCAAAATTAATTTCAGGCAAGTAGTTATTCACCCATACAGCCAAATTCGGCCCAAGCACCGCAGCGATAACGCCACTTGCCATGATCATCGAAATCGCACGCGCGGGTTTGTCACTGACTTCTATGGCCGCAAAACGATACAAAGTTGCAAAACCAATTCCTATACCAATTAAAAATGTGGCTATACAGAACAAATAAAACTGACTATTTATCAGTGCCAAATAGCCCAATATCGCACCTGAAGTACCAATAATATTGCCTATGCTAAAGCCTAACTTTCGGCCTGTTTTAGCCATTACCAATGAAGCAGGTACAGTTGCAAGCAATAACCCAAACATTTGTGTCGCGATTGGCAAAGTGATCAAGGTGTCAGAGGCACTTAACTTTTGGCCGACCAAAGCGCTAATGGTGACCAGTAAGATATTACCCGTGGTCATCAATCCTTGACAGCATGCCAATAAAAAGACATTTTTATTCAAATTCTCTAGCCTTTATTTAAGGGCAATAGTAATCAGTACACTTCTGGATGTGGTGTCACTTCACATATTGATTCAACCTGACATTGCTGTTTACATGGCTGTGTCAAACCATCTTCTTTACATATGCTAAGACATTCTTGTTGCTTATGCTGACATGCGATTTCACCATGTGAATTTGTCAATGACACTCGAGTACTACATCCTTGTAATAAAATAAAAAGTGCGATTAGTGTTATTCTTCTCATGATTGCTCTTCTCGCAAAAATACAGGCTCATTAGCTTTTGCAGTAGCCTCTTCACTAAAGTAATAACCTGCAACATCGAAAGCCTTAAGTGCTTCGATATTATCAACCTTATTCTCCATAATATATCGTGCCATCATGCCACGCGCTTTTTTCGCATAGAAGCTAATCACCTTATATTGGCCATTTTTACAGTCTTTAAATACCGGCGTAATAATTTCGCCACTAAGCGCTTTTTTATCTACCGCCTTGAAGTATTCATTAGATGCTAAGTTAATAAGTTGGGTAGAGCCAGACTCTGATAACGCTTCATTAAGCTTTTCAGCAATCACCGTACCCCAAAATTCATATAAATTTTTACCGCGTGTATTAGCCAATTTTGTGCCCATTTCCAAGCGATAAGCTTGCATCAAATCAAGTGGTTTTAATACACCATAAAGACCAGACAAGATCCGCAAATGCTGCTGTGTATAATCAATAACTTCTTCTGATAATGTGTTCGCATCAAGACCTGTATACACATCACCGTTAAAAGCAAAAATCGCCTGTTTTGCATTCTCCAAAGTGAACGGCTGCGACCAATCGGCAAATCTCGCCGCATTTAAACCAGCCAGTTTATCGCTGATTTTCATCAAACTACCGATTTCTTGAGGACTTAAGTCACGACAGACTGAAATTAATGCTTCAGAATGCGTCAATAACTCAGGTAAGGTGTGGCGCGTTGTTGGCGCACTAGAGTCGTAATCGAGATTTTTTGCGGGTGAAATAACCGTGATCATTGATAGCCTATTGACTTAAATATTGATTAATGTCAATTTCAACACTATCCACAGTTGATCGCAAGCGTAAAATCTTTCGCTCTTAGTTGTTCATACAAATAACCGCAAGGTAAGGCCGCACCTTTACTGTGGACATACATAACTCACCTATTCATAACAATAACCAAACAGGCTAAGGCAAGCCATATGATAATCTATCATGAGGACATTTGACCTATAAAAGCTGATCACGGTATTGCAACATAAGGTGTGTAATTTATTTAAGCTGCAAAAATTAGGAATGAGGACAGCATGACTTCAGCATTAGATAGGCTAAAACAGCATTCATCGATCGTTGCCGATACAGGTGACATCGAAGCGATCCGTAAACATCAACCGGAAGACGCAACAACAAACCCTTCTCTTTTATTAAAAGCGGCGCAGACGCCTGCCTATCAGCCGTTTCTAAAACAAGCTTTAGATTACGCAAAATCGCAAGAGCAAGATGAGCAAAAACAAGTTGAGCTCGCTTGTGACTATTTCGCGGTTTTAATTGGTAAAGAGATTGCTAACATCGTACCTGGCTATATCTCTACAGAGGTAGATGCACGTTTATCATTTGATACTCAGGCGACGATTGCAAAAGCAGAGCAGCTTCTTGCGCTTTATGCTGAGCAAGGTGTAAGCAAAGATAAGATCTTAATCAAAATCGCATCGACTTGGGAAGGTATCAAGGCAGCTGAAGCACTTGAAAAGCAAGGCGTAAAATGTAACCTAACACTACTATTCAGCCAAGCGCAAGCGCGCGCATGTGCAGATGCAAACGTGTTTTTAATTTCGCCGTTTGTTGGTCGTATCCTTGACTGGCATGTAGCAAATGGTGTCGATAAGCCAACTGATCCGCTAGACGATCCTGGTGTTCAGTCTGTTCGTACTATTTATGATTTCTACAAGCGTCATGGCTACAAAACAGTAGTTATGGGCGCAAGTTTCCGTAATACAGGCGAAATCGTTGCACTAACGGGTTGTGATAAGCTAACTATTAGCCCTGCGCTACTAGAAGAGCTAGGCGAATTACCGGCAACTGAAGATTACCTGCTAGAAAATGCACAAGCGTCTGCAGAAAAGCCAGCACCGCTTACAGAGAGCGAATTCCGCTGGTTACATAACCAAGATGCAATGGCAACAGAAAAGCTTGCAGAGGGCATCAGAGCGTTCGCTCACGCACAAGAAATCTTAGAGTCTGAGGTTAAATCGCTTTAAGATTAGGTGATAAAAAGCTGAGTAACGTTTGCTCAGCTTTTAACATCCTCACCAAAATATTCCCTCGGTTTATATTTCTTTACATTTATTTTAAGCGACGATTTAAACAACGCTTCCCCACCCAAACTATAAAACCTTCGCCAGCAGCTAACATACCCGAACACTCTGATTCCCCTGAATAGAAACTGTTGTATTTCAAGATTATATAGTTCAAAAATCCAACTTATTTAGCTACTCGATGTGCAATGTCTATTAAGATCGACATGTTTTTTCTCAAACATACAGATTCTTTGCTTGTCATCAAACTGTCACTTTGTTTTCACTTTAAAGACATATTTGTGTTTTATTTTTCTACTGTCTGTGGTATACCAGCATTACTCAAGTGTGTTTTTCATGCAAATGGGGTAATGCTTAAGCACATGTTTTGAGGTTAGTACATCAATAGGAGATATTCATGGATAGCCTAGACGATATGATTGAAGTTGTAGAAAGTCCAGAACCGAAAAAAAGAGCCTCTTCGAAGGGGAAAAAAAGAAAATGGCGTGAAATTGAAGCGCTAAAAGACCGACAGCGCCTTCGTAAGGAATTGGAAGAACTAGACATATTCGCAGACAGTGTCGACTTAGACGAACTCGATTTTATATAGCAAAAAGGCTCTTTTATAGAGCCTTTTTGTTTGTCTGTACATACCCACTGACATGCTTGTCATGTCAGCCATCTGGTATCATATTTGCCAATCAATGGGAGATTTATCCATAGATTGTAGTAATGCGTTGGTCTTGGAGAAATGTTGACAGCCAAAAAAGCCTCTGTGCGCAGACAGCGGCGAAGGATGTGGCGCATGCAAAACATGATGTCGTAATGTGTCAATCGCTTTACCTTTCTTTTGCGCGTGTGCGCCCCAAAGTAAAAATATCACGCCTTCACAGTGCTCATTTATGGTATTTATCACCACATCGGTGAAACGCTCCCATCCTAGTTGTTTGTGAGAATGTGCCTGACCTTGCTCAACAGTCAACACCGTATTTAACAGCAAAACACCTTGCTGAGCCCACGGCAGTAAATAACCATGAGTGGGGGTTTTAAACCCCTCAATATCATTGGCCAGCTCTTTATACATATTCACCAAAGAAGGCGGTATCTTTATCCCAGGTTGCACTGAAAAGCACAAACCATGGGCTTGATTAGGACCATGATACGGATCTTGACCCAATATCACGACCTTAATATCCTCAAGTGCAGTTTCATCAAGCGCTGCAAAGACCTGTTCATCCGCCGGAAACACAGTCACGCCTTCACTACGTCTTTGCGCAACATATGCCAACGTTTCCTGCAAATAAGGCTGTTTCTTTTGCGCTTCAATAAGCGATTGCCACGATATCATAGTCGCTTTCCGTAATAATTTCTTGAAGCATGGAGTTTATCACACATATCCTGCACTCCCTCAAGCATGCGCGTGCTAAAGCGATGTAATAAGTCAGCGTCAACTTCGATATATTGCCCATGCTTTACTGCTGGTATCTCCGTCCATTTTTGCCATTGTACTTGCGGTGGCTGCTTTGTGGCTTTCTCATTTGGAATAATGATCACTTGAGGGTGCTTCGCAATCACATTCTCGAGACTTATCTGCGGGTATTCAGTAGCAGCCTCAGCAAAGACATTGCGCACCCCACACATATTTAGCGTCTGATGTATCCAAGTTTTACCATTGGTCGTCATCAGTGGAGATGGCCAAAGTTGATAAAATACATCCAAAGACACTTTGCCTTGAAACTGCTTAATTATTTGCTGATAGCGTTGATTAAACTTATCAGCAAGCTGCTCTGCCTGCGCTTTATGTCCGGTAAGCTCACCTAGTTTGATTAATTCTGTCGGTACTTGGCGTATGTCTTTAGACACACTGTATGCAATAGGAATACCCAGTGATTTTAACTTTTCAATATCCGCTTCTTTGTTACCATTTTTCCAAACGATCACCAGATCAGGCGCCAGCGCAAGTACTTTTTCTAATTGGATCCCATGGTATCCGCCAATTCGAGGGATGCGATTAGCTGCCTCTGGATAATCCGCATATTCCACAGTACCTACAATTTTATCACCAGCCCCTATCGCATATAGATTTTCAACGATATGCGGTGCCAATGCGATGATCCGACTAGGTTGCTGACTATCCTGCGCGAAACAACTAGCAGACAGTAACAAACTCAGAAGCAGCCACCAAACATGCATGGCCATTAGTAATCAAATCCTTTTTGTGCCTGAATGCCAGCTTCAAAAGCGTGTTTTACATTTCTCACTTCACTGACTGTGTCTGCAAGCTCAGTCAGTCTGCGGTGCGCGCCGCGGCCTGTGATGATCACTGATTGCATTTTCGGTCGATTATTGAGCGCTTCAATCACCTCATCAAGGTCTAGATAATCGTAACTCACCATATAAGTCAGCTCATCTAATAAAACCAAGTCAATATTCTCATCTTGTAACCATGCTTTTGCATGCTGCCACGTTGCTTGTGCAGCTTGCGTGTCGCTTTCTCTATCTTGTGTTTCCCACGTAAAGCCCGTTTTCATAACCGCAAATGGGACACCCGCATTCTCTAATAAATTGCGCTCACCGCATTCCCATGTGCCTTTAATAAATTGCACCACTGCTGCATTCATACCATGCCCAACACAACGGGCAACAGTGCCAAAACCAGATGTTGATTTGCCTTTACCATTGCCGGTGATCACCTGCAAGATGCCCTGCTCAATGTTCGCTTCAGCGACCTTTTGGTCTACTTGCTCTTTTACTTTTTGCTGTCGCGCTTTGTGCTTATCTTGATTCTTATCCGTCATACTGGACTCCTATACCTTGAGTTCAAAAATCTTATCTATATCTAAATGCTGCTCACAAATATCCGCAAGCCTATCAAGCTGTAATTCACGGTGCTGCGCCAGATCAAAGCCATCAAAATCAAACTGCTCATCACATGCCCATTGTAAAATCGCACGGCTCGCTACAGGATTATCAAATAGACCATGCAAGTAAGTACCCGCTATCAAATTATCATCAGAAATAAAGCCATCTTTTTGTATACCTAAT
The DNA here is from genome assembly GCF_030125375.1 of Pseudoalteromonas umbrosa. Taxonomy (GTDB): domain Bacteria; phylum Pseudomonadota; class Gammaproteobacteria; order Enterobacterales; family Alteromonadaceae; genus Pseudoalteromonas; species Pseudoalteromonas umbrosa. The sequence goes on from NZ_JASJUU010000002.1 coordinate 223,986, forward strand.
GGATGTTCATCAAAAGTGAGAAACGGCTGCGCTAGCGCCTCTCCGTGACTTTGACCACAGTGAATTTCATACCCAGAAATGGCAACTGCTTTGCCATTTAATAAGCAGTGCCCAGACACATTGGTTAGCTGCTTTTTTTCACCAAGCTCTGTAGTCAATGCCGCCAAACCGAGTGCATTGGTACGAGCTTGAGTTGATTCTATATTCAACGGATCTGTAATTTCTTGCCCGAGCATTTGCAAACCACCACAAATACCTAACACCTTGCCTTGATACCTGATGTGTCGATTGATTTCTTTATCCCAGCCTTCGCTACGTAAAAAGGCTAAGTCATTGATGACATTTTTACTGCCCGGAATAATGATCAGATCAACACTGCCAATTTTCTCACCATGACGCACATATCTTAAATCCACTTTTGCATTTAATCTCAAACTATCAAAGTCGGTATGGTTGGAAATGTGAGGTAACAGTAAAACAGCAACACGTAACAGTGCATCGTCGGTACGATTCTCGATGGTAATTGCGTCTTCTGCATCCAGTGCCAAATCATGTAAGTAAGGCAAAACGCCTAATACGGGTTTGCCTGTATAGTTCTCAAGCCAGTCTAAACCGGATTGCAGCAAACTAATATCGCCCCGAAATCGGTTGATCACAAACCCTTGCACTAAGGCCTGCTCCTGTTCACTCAACAAAGCAAGCGTACCGACAAGGTGGGCAAATACACCACCTTTATCAATATCAGCAATAATGATCACTGGGCATTCGACTTTACAGGCAAACCCCATATTGGCAATGTCATTTTCTCGAAGGTTTATTTCAGCAGGACTTCCCGCCCCTTCCACCATGCAATATTGATATGTTTTCCTTAATCGCTCATGGGACTCAATCACAGCCTGCATCGCTACCGCTTTATAATCATGATACTTGCCCGCTTCCATGTTAGTCAGTGCTTGACCATGTACGATGACTTGCGCGCCAGTATCAGAATTGGGTTTAAGTAAAATGGGATTAAAATCAACACTGAGTGGCACCTTTGCTGCCATCGCTTGTAGCGCCTGTGCACGACCTATCTCTCCGCCACAAGGCGTCACGGCACTATTGAGTGCCATATTTTGTGGCTTAAACGGGGCAACTTTGACCCCCTTCCTAGCCGCTACACGACAAAGGCCCGCAACTAGCGTGCTCTTACCCGCATCGGAAGTGGTGCCTTGCACCATCAATGTCTTCATTTTTGTTCACTTTTTAAATTCAATACCAAACCCGCCATGACAAAATCCACATGATCTGCCACAGCTGCAATATGTTGATGCAGACGACCTGACTCATCTACAAATTGACGGCTCAGCGCTCCCATAGGCACAATGCCATGGCCCACCTCGTTACTCACCAGTATGACCTTGCCTTTCGTATCTTGAAGTGCTGTGAGCAACTGAGATCTTTGTTTTTCGTACTCTGGGAATTCAACTTCACACAAACCATAAGTCAGCCATAATGTTAAGCAATCAACCAACGCGCATTGGGACGGTGACAACGCGGCAATGAGCGGGGCGATATCCCATGGACATTCAATCACCTTCCAACAAGAAAGCCTTGAGGCTCGATGGTGTGCAATACGCTCAGCCATCTCCTCATCTTTACTTTGCGCAGTTGCGACATAGATAAGCTCTTTGACTAAGCCACTCTCGAGCAAGCTTTGTGCTCTTTGCTCGGCAAGCGCGCTCTTGCCAGAGCGCGCACCACCCAAAATGAGTTCAACATGCTTAGTCATATTAGGCTTACAACCAAAAAGGTATAAATCATTAACTCTGAGATTTGCTGTGCTGCGCCCAAGCAATCCCCAGTGTAACCACCCAACTGCTTTTTAAACCAATATTGACAAAAAAGGCGGGTAAACCATAAAGTGACGATTAAAGCAATCACTTGCCAAAAGGTGAGCACTGAGCAGACAAAAGCAGCAGCTATAACGGCAATGCCTGTTAGGTATAAAATTGCACGAGAGGCTAACTGCAGGCTTTTTGCTACAGGCTTTACTTTACTCTGTGCATCTAGCTGTACATAAGGCAGCTTGCCAATCAAACTCGTTGCGCTTAGGCGGCTCAAAGACTGCGCCAACACTATCCCCCATAACAGTGAGAATAGGTTGCCGCTAAGGGTAAGCATCAAGTGGAATTTACTCAGCATTAATACAAGCAGCGCCACACTACCATAGGTGCCCAAGCGACTGTCCTTCATGATATCCAGCTTCTGCTGCTGACTCCAGCCGCCGCCAAAGCCATCCCACACATCTGCAAACCCATCTTCATGAAATGCGCCTGTGATTAATAAACTAGCACCGAGCGTGAATAAAATTGCTACGCTCATAGGCAATACAAGCGACAAAGCCCACAGCAGGAGTGCCATCACCAAACCGATGCAAACACCCACACAGGCAAAGTAACGGCTAGACTGATTTATATCGGTATCCGTAACAGACGCCGTTAATGTAATCGGGATCCGAGTTAAAAATATCACCGCCAATTTAAATAAAGACCACTGTGTCATATCAGCCAACCACTTGGGTTACTTGCGCTTGAGAAAAGCTCGCCATATCGTTATAAATGGCCAAAGCACTTTGAATGATAGGCAGTGCTAACGCTGCACCGCTTCCTTCTCCTAAGCGCATATCTAACTGCAGTAACGGCTCTACATTTAGCCACTCTAGCATCTTCTTATGCCCTTGTTCGTTGGAACAATGCGCAAACACCATATATTGCTTAGCGTTGGGCGCCATCGAAATGGCCAACATAGCCGCAGCTGTCGCAATAAAACCATCCACTAAAATTGGTTTTTGCGCCTCAGCGACGGCTAACATAGCACCAACCATATGGACAATTTCAAATCCGCCAACGCTTTGTAAAATCTGTTTTGGGTCATTGCTGTCCAACTGATGAAGGTCAAGCGCCTGCTCTATCAGCAGCTGTTTTTTCACGACAGTTTCTTGGCTTACGCCAGTGCCCTGTCCAACAGTCTCCTTCGGTTTTAAGCTACAAAGCGCAGAAAAAATGGCGGCAGCAGACGTGGTATTACCTATCCCCATTTCACCAAACGCAAACAAATTACAGCCCATGTCCAACTCTGCTGCAACAAGCTGTTTGGCATTGTCAAAACCTTGCGCTAACTGAGCCTCACTCATCGCCGGTTGTAAATGAAATGGCGCAGTCGTTGCCCCAAGCCTGTTGTCAATCACATGACTGTTTTGAATAGGCTTAAGAATACCGCAATCCACTATATTTAGACGCCAGCCCAGCTGACGGGCCAAAACACAAATTGCAGCCCCGCCACTGGCAAAATTAGCCACCATTTGGCCAGTGACTTCACTCGGTGCAATAGAGACGCCTTCGCTGGCAATACCATGATCGCCTGCAAAAATACTGACCGATGGATTTTCAACGCTAAACAGCTGCGCGGCCATTGTCTCTTTAGGCATGCCTTGTGAGTAAATCAACACCAGATGCTTTGCCAGCACCTCAAGTTTACCCAGAGAGCCTAGAGGTTTTGTTTTTAAGTCTAGTTTTTGCTGAACAAAATCACTGTGTGTTAAATCTAAAGCAGGGATCATACATGCCTCTGTTAAATGTTTGCCGCTCGCTTGCGAAACATAAGTAAAGATAGGAAAAAGACGCTACCTATGGCCGCAGTAATCACACCAATAGGTAATTCTTGGTTTTCTATGATTATTCGGGCTAACACATCCACCCATAGCATCAATAATCCACCACTTAAAGCCGTGACTATCATGCCTAATACACGTGCTTGAGAGATAAAAAATCGTACTATGTGTGGGATCATTAAGCCGACAAAGCCAACGCCGCCACATGCGGCGACTAACACAGCCGTGATTAAAGAACTTACTAATAACATGCCCAAGCGCAACCTGTGTACATTAACGCCTAAAGTTACCGCACTTTCATCGCCCAATAGCAACGCATTAAGATGCCGTCTAAAACATACAACGGTCATAATTCCACTTAGCACCACAACAGCAGGCAACCACATCCACATCCAATCAGCACGACTGAAGCTACCTAAGCTCCAAAAGATAATGGCGGTAACCGCTTGCGGATCGCTCCAATATAAGAGCAAACTCGTAAATGCATTAAATAAGAAAGACAGTGCAACGCCCGCTAACAACATATTTTCGATTTGCGCAGTGCCCTTATGATATGCAATCAATAGCAGCAAACACATGGCGCAGACACTACCGATTAAAGCAGCGCCAGACATGGCAAGCGCACTTTGCATTCCAAATAATGTTAATAGCAACACCACACCAAAAGAGGCTCCTGAAGAGATACCAAATAGATAAGGGTCAGCAAGGGGGTTACGTGTGACTGTCTGTAAAATCAGCCCCGCTGTCGCAAGCCCAGCTCCAGCCAAAAATGCAAGTACGGTACGCGGTAACCTCAACTCGATGACAATTTTTTGTGCTAACTGGGTGTTGTCGTATGACCATAAGGCCAGCCAAACATCGTAAAAATCAACTTGCACTGCCCCGATACTTAGGGCGCACACAAAGCTAAATAAACATGCGAGTAACAATGCACTGCTTGCAGCTAATCTCATGTTCGACCCCTCGATGATAGTTCGCCATCGCCCGATAAGTGATACTGATAACGAATATGTGGGATCTCTTGTTCACTCGCAGGACATGTTTGGAGGCTCACGTCGGCTTTGACACCAAAAACTTGTGCTAACATAGACTCGCTCACCACCTCTTTAGGCGCGCCATGAATAACAAGCTCTCCATGGTTTAAAACTAACATAGCGTCACAGAGGGCTGAGGCTAAATTTAAGTCATGAAAAGAGGCGACCACAGTGATCCCTAATGATTTAGCTAGCGCCATTATTTCGATTTGGTACTTCACGTCCAAATGGCTGGTAGGCTCATCCATTAAGAGTAGACTCGGACGCTGGACAATAGCCCTGGCTATCATCACCCGCTGTTTTTCCCCCCCAGATAGAGACTCATACGATTGCTTTTGTTTATGTGTTAATCCGACCTTTAATAGCGCTTCTTGGATTGCCTGTTTGTCGCGCAGTGATACGCTGGAAAATAAACTTTTATGGGGTGTGAGGCCCATGGCAACAACATCAAAAACAGCGAGATTAAACTGACTTGGGATCTCTTGAAGCACTGCAGCGACTTTGCGAGCATAACTTTGGCGGTCATACTCGCTTACATCTTTACCATTAATACTGATAGTACCGGATGTTGGACTTTGAAAGCGATATAAACATCTTAGTAAAGACGACTTACCGGCCCCGTTAGGTCCGATGAGGCCAACACACTGACCCTCAGCAACTGAAAAGCTGATATTGGATAGAATTGATTTATTATTGATAACTAGATGTAAGCTATCGACTGATATTGGTGTTGCCGCCATAATTCCTCTACATGGGGCACACATCAAAACACCACTGTATCATAAATATGACTTGGTAAAATGACATGACCCAAGTGCGCCCGCTTAAGTCTTTATTCCAACCTTGGTATCTGGCTTTAAATGAGTAGTCATGCAATCATTTTTACAGTTGCGGGGACAGCTGAGGGTTTACACCTCATTCCCAAGTGATGTCGAAATAATTTTGTGTATTATGAAGTCTAGATGGCTAAAACACAACTTTAGGCCATGCACTCCCCTGTTCATCATAGAACACTGACACCTGAATGACCTTGCCATATCCAACTTCAAAGCAGTTTAAATGATTTACAGCGCCCTCAGGCAATGTGAGCCAGTGTGCCAGTAGCTGCTTCATAACCCCACCATGGGTTACAATGACGATTGTGTCATCACTGCTTTGAGATGTGAAAGTACGCCACCAAGCTTTAATTCGCGAATTAAAACAGACCATACTCTCTCCTTCTGGTGGTGTTACTAACCAAGGGTTTTGCCAAAAGTCGCCAACACTCGGAGAGCGAGTATGCTGCCAAAGCCACTCATAGCTTTTACCATCCCAATCACCAAAGTTCATTTCTTGCAGTGCATTAACAACCATGAAATCTGCCCCCAGCTTTTCTGAAAATGCTTTTGCTACAACCTGACATCGCAGTCTTGGCGAGCTGAGCACTCGATTTGGCTTAGGTAAACTATGGAGTGTTTTAAGTAATTGGTTTTGACTTTGTTCAGTTAAAGGAGGATCGGTTTGCCCTAATAACTTACCGGATAATGTCGTTTCAGTATGACGAACAAAGTAAAGAGTTTGCAGCATATACTTGGGGGTAATAAAAACGCAGGCTAGCCTGCGTTTTTATCTAATTATAGAATTTGGTTTTCGCGCCAAGATTGCTCTTTGGCTAAACGCTTTTTACGCTTATCACATGGGTCATCACAATCACAGATTTTATCGATACCCATTGAGCCTAAACCACCACAGCTACTTGCCATTGATTTTTTCTGAACGATTACACCTACAGCCATAGCTGCAGCGATCAAGATAAGTAACCCAAAGGTAAGAATAAATAGTGACATAGGCAGAGGCCCCTCAATAAACTAGCTTGGTCAAGTTCCAAGCAACTGACGGTGTATTGACAATATTATATATCTAAATCCGTCAAAGTTGAATGAATTTACCACACTAAAAGCAATGATATTTAACCGAATCCACTGATTACTTTTTTACATCTAAATACGGCTTAAACGCAGTGCTTGAGAATGTCTCTAGGCCAGCGTCTGTTTTACTGATCAAGTACACTGGTAGATTATGTTCTTCAGCATAAGCTCTTGCTCGTTGCGTTCCCATCACGGTAAGCGCTGTTGCCAAGCCATCAGCTGTCATTGCTGAAGGATGTAACACCGTCACAGACACCAAGTCATGGCGCACAGGTCTGCCGGTACCCGGGTCAATTAGGTGTGTAAATACCTCGCCATCCATTTCGTAAAAAATACGATAATCCCCTGACGTGGCAATGGCATTATTGCCCGGCTCTACAACTCGGTGAATTTGACGCTGTCCTGCCGGTGCATCTGGTTTTTCAATCGCTATTCGCCAAGGTGAACCATCTGGCTTATTGCCAGAGATACGAAGTTCTCCGCCAATCTCTACCATATAATTAGATAAGCCTTTTTTCTCAATCAACTCTGCAACTTTGTCAATGCCGTAACCTTTTGCCGTCGCTGAAAAAGATAATTCAAGATGTGGCAGTGATTTCGCCAGCCCTTCATCTGTCAGCGCTAACTTATTTACACCGATATTTGCTTGCATGGCTTCAATGTCAGATTGCGAAGGTCTTTTGGTCGGTCTTTTATCTGGACCAAAACCCCATAAATCAATCAGCGGTCCCATAGTCACATCTAAGGTTTTAGTCGACTCACCTAAGCGAATAGACTCTGCGATCACGGCACGAAAATCGCCACTAATCGGCATTACTGTATTAGCCTCAAGGCGATTAAAGCGATTGATTTCTGAGTCGGGAATGTAGGTAGACATGGATTGATTAACTGCCACAAGCGCTTCATCCACTTCTTGCTTAAAACGCTGCGCTTCTAAGCTCACCGGACCAGGAAATACTTTAATGTTATAGGTAGTTCCCATGGTTTTGCCGTTAATTTCAACCGGCTTTTGTTGAGTTTGCTGCTGTCCACAAGCGGACAAAAAAAACACCAAAAAAATAACAGAGAATAAATAGCTGAGTTTTTGCATCTACTTTTTAGTCCTTAAAGCATATAAAAAAACCCCTAGGGAATGCCCTAGGGGTTTAATCTTATTAAATACGATTTATCATCATATCTAAGTTCCTAATTAACCACCGAAGTCATCAAGTAGGATGTTTTCGTCTTCAACACCTAGATCTTTCAGCATGTTGATAACAGCCGCGTTCATCATCGGTGGACCACACATGTAGAACTCACAATCTTCAGGCGCTTCGTGGTCCTTCAGATAGTTTTCTAGTAATACGTTGTGGATGAAGCCTGTGTAACCTTCCCAGTTATCCTCTGGTTGAGGATCTGAAAGTGCTACGTGCCATTCAAAGTTTTCGTTGTCAGCTGCTAGGCCGTCAAAGTCTTCTACGTAGAACATCTCACGCTTAGAACGTGCACCGTACCAGAAAGACATCTTACGGTCTGAGTTAAGACGCTTAAGCTGGTCGAAGATGTGTGAACGCATTGGTGCCATACCTGCACCACCACCAACGAATACCATTTCTGCATCAGTTTCTTTCGCGAAGAATTCACCGAATGGACCAGAGATAGTGACTTTATCACCTTCTTTTAGTGACCAGATGTACGATGACATCTTACCACAAGGTAGGCTTAGGTTATTTGGCGGCGGAGTCGCAATACGTACGTTAAGCATGATGATGCCATACTCTTCTGGGTAGTTCGCCATTGAGTATGCACGGATTGTTTCGTCATCAACCTTAGACTCAAGGTTAAAGAAGCCGAAACGCTCCCAGTCGCCACGATACTCGTCAGGAATATCGAAGTCAGCGTATTTAACGTGGTGAGCTGGCGCTTCAATCTGGATATAACCACCTGCACGGAAAGGTACAACCTCACCTTCAGGGATACCAAGCTTAAGCTCTTTGATGAATGTCGCTTTATTATCGTTAGAGATAACTGTACATTCCCACTTTTTAACACCGAAGATAGACTCTTCTACTTCGATTTCCATGTCAGTTTTAACTGCAACCTGACACGCTAGACGACAACCTTCACGTGCTTCACCTTTAGTAATGTGGTCAAGCTCAGTTGGAAGAATATCACCACCACCAGAATGAACATGTACGCGACACTGGCCACAAGAACCACCACCACCACATGCTGATGAAATGAAGATACCTGCATCAGCTAGTGAGCCTAATAGCTTACCACCTGGTGCTGAAGTAATTGCTTTATCTGCATCGCCATTGATGCCGATTGTGATGTCACCGCTTGGTACAAGCTTCGATTTCGCTGCGATGATGACTAGCACCAAGATCACAACGATAGCGATGAACATACTTACACCTAATACAATAGTTTCCATCGTATAGTTTCCTCGCTAATTAAAGTGAAATACCAGAGAATGACAAGAAGCCAAAGCCCATAAGACCTACAGTGATGAAGGTAATACCTAAACCACGAAGACCGTCAGGGATATCAGCATACTTCATCTTCTCACGAAGACCTGCTAGCAATACAATTGCAAGCGCCCAACCCACACCAGAACCTACGCCGAATACGACTGACTCTGCTAGGTTGTAGTTACGCTCAACCATGAATGCTACCGCACCGAAAATCGCACAGTTTACTGTGATCAGTGGCAAGAAAATACCAAGCGCGTTGTATAGCGCAGGGAAGAACTTGTCCAAAGTCATTTCAAGGATCTGTACCAATGCTGCAATTACACCGATGAAAGTCAAGAATTTCAAGAAGCTTAAGTCAGCCTCTGGGAAACCAAGCCACTCTAGTGCACCTGGTGCTAATACTGCGTGATAAACGATGTTGTTTACCGGTACAGCTACACCTAGTACGAAGATAACAGCAACACCAAGTCCAAACGAGGTAGTTACTTTCTTAGATACCGCAAGGAATGTACACATACCTAAGAAGAAAGATAGCGCTAAGTTTTCAATGAAAACAGCTTTTACAAATAAGCTAAGATAATGTTCCATCTTTCTCCCCTTATGCCTTCGCTTCTACTTGGTCTTTCTTATAAGTACGAAGTACCCAAATGAAGAAACCAACTAAGAAGAATGAACTGAATGGCATAATTAATAGACCCATTGGCTGGTACCAACCACCGTCAGCAACAAGTGGAAGAATTTCAACACCAAATAGTGCACCTGCACCGAATAGCTCACGTACAAAACCAATTGTAATTAGAACTACTGAGTAACCAAGACCGTTACCGATACCGTCTAAGAAAGACATAAGCGGTGGCGACTTCATTGCATATGCTTCTGCACGACCCATTACGATACAGTTAGTAATGATCAGACCAACGAATACCGTTAGTTCTTTTGCTGTAGCATAGACAAATGCTTGAAGTGTTTGGTCAACAACGATTACCAATGATGCGATAATAGTCATTTGAACGATGATACGTACACTTGACGGAATGTGGTTACGAATCAACGAGATAAATAAGCTTGAGAACGCAGTTACCACAGTCAAAGCAAGTGACATGATAAGTGCATTTTTAAGGCTTGAAGTAACCGCTAGCGCAGAACAAATACCCAGTACTTGCAGAGCAATTGGGTTGTTTGCGAAGACTGGTCCTAACAAGACTTCCTTCATTTCTTTTGCATTAGCCATTAGTTCAATGCCCCTTCACGTACTTTCGCTAGGAATGGACCAAACGCTTTATCGCCTGTCCAGAACTTGAATGTGTTATCAACACCGTTCGAAGTTAGTGTTGCGCCAGATAGACCATCAACTTTGTGAATATCGTTGCCAGCTGTGCCTTTTACGATATCAACAGGTAGTTGCTTGCCTTCCCAAGTAGCTGTCCACTTAGGGTTCTGGATTTCACCACCAAGACCAGCGGTTTCGTTGTGCTGATAGAAGTTGATAGCTTTAATGGTTTTTGTATCAAGTTCAAGAGCGATGAAACCATACATGATGCCCCAAAGACCGTAACCTTGAATAGGTAAGATCACTGACTCAACCTGACCATTGCTGTCTTTAGCAAGGTATACAGGAGACTCATGAGTCATACGAAGTACGCCGGCTAAGTCTTCTTCTTTAGGAAGTGCAAAACTGCGCTCTGCATCGAACTTAGTCATTGTGAAATCAAATGAGTTAGGATCTGTGTCAACAAACTCACCAGATTTTAAGTCAACAACGCGTGCATCGATAACTTGGCTGTACTTTTGTGAAACGTTCTCAACGTCTTTAAAACCAGCTGCTGCTAGAATGTTACGCTGAACGTCTTCAATTTTGTTTGCCTGCTGTAGAGGGCGCAATTGAACTGCCGCAAAAGATACGACGATTGCACACACTAAACACAAACCAACAACAACGCCTAACGTTTTGCCGATAGTTTCATTGTTACTAGACACGTGCCAATCTCCTCTTCACATTTGACTGCACTACAAGGTGGTCGAATAGCGGTGCGAATAGGTTAGCGAATAGGATTGCTAACATCATACCTTCTGGGTATGCTGGGTTAACAACACGGATAAGCACTACCATAACACCAATTAATGCACCGTATGCCCATTTACCTTTATCAGTGAAAGACGCAGAAACTGGGTCAGTCGCCATAAAGAACATACCAAATGCAAAACCACCAAGTACTAAGTGCCAATGCCAAGGCATAGCAAATGTCGCGTTCGTGTCAGAACCGATCATGTTCAGTAGCGTAGACATCACAACCATACCTAGGAATGTACCTAGTACGATGCGCCATGACGCGATACGAACATACATCAAGAACAAACCACCAATTGCCAGTGCTAGCGTCGACGTTTCACCCATTGAACCTTGGATAAAGCCGTAGAATGCATCCCACCACAACTGCATGTTGTTGTAATCTAATGAACCGATCGCTGCTTGACCTAGGTATGTAGCACCAGAGAATGAATCTACTGCTGTCCATACTGTGTCACCAGAGATATCACCTGGGTATGCGAAGAAAAGGAACGCACGACCAGCAAGTGCAGGGTTAAGGAAGTTACGGCCTGTACCACCGAATACTTCTTTAGCTACCACAACACCAAACGTGATACCTAGTGCAACTTGCCATAAAGGAATGGTTGCAGGCAGGATCAATGCAAATAATACTGAAGTTACGAAGAAACCTTCGTTTACTTCGTGCTTACGCACTGATGCGAATAATACTTCCCAGAAACCACCTACGACAAACACCGTACCGTAAATAGGTAAGAAGAAGCACGCACCATAAAACATTTTCGCTGCCCAGCCAGAATCTGCTGTCAGCTCACCACCTAGCGCTTGGAAAATACCAGCTTGCCAAGTAGATGCGATGTCAAAACCACTACCAATCGCTAATGCCGCTTGGTGACCGATGTTGAACATACCAAAGAACATAGCCGGGAACGTCGCCATCCATACCAAAATCATGATACGTTTCAGGTCGATGTTATCACGCACGTGCGTGCCGCCTTTGTTTACGTAACCAGGAGTATAGAAAACCGTCGCGATAGCTTCATAAAGCGCATACCACTTCTCGTGTTTTCCACCCGGTTCAAAGTGAGGTTCAATGTCTTCTAAAAATTTCTTTAAGGCCATTTTTAACCTTCCTTCTCGATAGTAGTCAGGCAATCACGTAGGATTAAGCCAAAGTCATACTTGCCTGGACATACGAAGGTACACAATGCTAAATCTTCTTCGTCAAGCTCAAGCGCACCTAAAGAGATAGCGCTATCTAGATCGCCTGCGATCAGATCACGAAGTAATAGCGTTGGTAGGATATCCAGAGGCATAACACGCTCATAGTTGCCAATTGGCACCATTGCACGCTTAGAACCACCAGTAGACGTTGTAAACTTGAACAAACGGCTAGGTGCTAAGTGTGAAATGAATGTACGTGTCACAGAGAATTTTTTACTACCTGGCGCAATCCAACCAAATAGCTCTTTCTCACGACCTTCAAGAAGAACTGAAACCTGTACGTGGTAACGACCTAGGAAACCATGAGGGCCGGCTGCTGTTTTACCAGCTAACACAGAGCCAGAAATGACTCGGTTATCACCGTCTTCAAGTTCACCAGATACTAAATCTGTTAACGACGCACCAACTTGAGTTTTAACTAAACGAGGATTCTTTACGCGAGGACCTGCCAAAGAAACAACTCGATCAGTGTAGATCTCGCCAGTTAGGAACAGCTTACCAAACGCGATAACGTCCTGGTAACCTAAGTGCCAAACTTGCTTGTCTGCACTAACTGCATCTAGATGATGGATATGAGTACCCACTAAGCCTGCTGGGTGAACACCCGCGAACTCATGTACTTCTACTTGTGATAGCGAAGAGCTTGGTACTTTACTACCAGACTGCTTACACACAAATACTTTGCCATCAGTTAGACGTGAAACCACAGCAAGACCCGCTTCAAACGCTTCAACGTTTTCAGCAATGATCACTGCAGGATCTGCGGCTAATGGGTTAGTATCTATGGCTGTCACGAAGATTGAGCTCGGCGTTGCGCTTGGAACAGCAACACGGCTAAATGGACGTGCACGTAGCGCTGGCCATTGACCAGACTCAATAAGCAATTCTTTAACTTTCTCACGATCTAAGTTGCTTAAATCAGCAGCTGCGACCTTATCGAAAGTGATTTGCTCATTGCCTTGCACTTCAATCACGACAGACTGAAGAACACGCTTAGCACCACGGTTGATTTCTTTAACTACACCAGAGGCTGGCGCAGTAAACTTGACGCCAGGATTCTTTTTGTCTTCAAAAAGAATTTGGCCTTTTTTGACTTGGTCATCCACGCGAACATGCATGGTTGGACGCATACCAATAAACTCTTCACCAAGCACAGCTACGCGTTTGATGGCAGCGCCATCATGAATAGCTTGCTGTGGTGCGCCCTCTATGGGTAAGTCCAGACCTTTTTTTATGTTGATCATACGCACTTGCATTACATTAACGGAAAGAAATTGAAAAATCTTTAGTTATCACGGCCGCTATCTCATCGTGTTTTCAGTATCAAAGAACTCGCCTAATCAAAAGAGACTTGACAAAAGTCAAATCAACCAAAAACAAGCGTCGTGATATATAGTCCTCACATATTTCCGCAATTTTAACATTAATCGCCCTGACTATGCGAGTAGAATTATCAAATTAATACGACTTAACAATGGTTTTAGCTCAGTTCAGCTAATTGCGATTAATTCAATATAGACCAAAGTGGTATTGAATGAGAAAAAGATAGGTATGTTTAGCAGGATAAATATATGATGGTGAAGCAAGTACGCTTCACCATTAGCTCAATAATTAAACTAAATTATTGATTTCAGCAATAGTATTTACGTCAGCGTCATAATCGACACCCTCAACACCAAAGCCAAATAATTTTAAGAACTCGTTGTGATAACCTTCGTAGTCAGTTAATGCATCAATCGTATCCGTATCTACTGTGTCCCAAATATGCTGAATACGTGCTTGCACACCATCTTCTAGCTCTTTGTAGTTTTGGAACAGGTGACCACCGTCATCAAAACGCGGGCTATCGCTGTACAGACTTTCATTAAATAGACCATGGATCTGCTCAATAGTCCCTTCATATGTACCGTCTTCTTTGGTTACTTTAAATAAAGCTGAGATATAAAGTGGCATGATTGGAATTGCAGAACTCGCTTGTGTCACAACTGCATTAAGAGAAGACACATAAGCTTCACCATTTAGCGCAGCTGTCGACGCTTTAATTGCCGCAGCAGCTCTATCTAAATCTTCTTTCGCTTTACCGATTGTTGCATGACCATAAATTGGCCATGTTAGCTCTTTACCAATATAAGTATAAGCTGTCGTCTTAAAGTTATCTGCTAGCACATCTGCTTGCTTAAGTGCATCTAACCAAAGTTCCCAGTCTTCGCCGCCCATCACTTTAACTGTGTTAGCGATTTCATCTTCGTTGGCCGCTTCAACACTCACTTCGTCAATAACGCGCTTAGACGTGTTTAAGTTTTTAGTTGTAATTGCCTCGCCAATTGGCTTAAGCACTGAACTGTGTGTTTCACCTGTTTTAGGATCAGTACGACGCGGCGAAGCTAGGCTGTAAATAATTAAATCGACTTTACCCATATCTGCTTTAATCGCTTCAATGGCTTTTTCTTTTAGTTCCGTTGAAAACGCATCACCATTAATGTTTTTAGACCAAAGGCCTGCTTTGTCAGCTGCGTTTTGGAAAGCTGCTGTGTTGTACCAACCAGCAGATGCTGTTTTTTTCTCTGTACCTTCTTTCTCAAAAAAGATACCTAGTGTTTTTGCACCAGAACCAAATGCCGCAGTAATACGAGACGCTAGGCCATAGCCAGTAGAAGCACCGATCACAAGTACATTTTTTGGACCATCTTTTAACTCGCCCTGTTGCTTAACATAAGCGATTTGCTCTTCAACATGTGCAGCACAACCTGCTGGATGAGCATTTGTACAGATAAAACCACGGATCTTCGGCTTAATTACCATTATATTTCCTACTAAATTTTGAATTTGTCTCAAGTATTTAGGCCCATCATTTACCACAAACAACTGAGAGGTTAGAAAGATGGTGCCAGAAAAATTGCGTATAGTGTAATCTCTGATGACCTAAATACAGGTCTGATCAGATGTTAGTCGAACTTTGACCCACCTAAACAGTTTGGTGATGCTGGTACTTGCCCAGACTGCTCACTAAATTCTTCAGGTGTATGGGCATGAATAGCCAGAGCATGAATATCATTGGCTAATTCAGACTTCAGTACCTCATTTATGCGTCTGTGACGAGGTAATAAACGTAAACCAGAAAACTCTTCACTGACAACAATCACTTTAAAGTGTGAATCACTCCCGCGACTGTGCATATGGCTTTCATTGATCACCTCAAGGTGCGTGCAATCAATTGCGTCACTGAGTTTGGTGTGTATTTGTTGCTGCATAGACATGGGCATACTCTTTACTATCATATTGTTAAACATCGCATACTATACGCCCTAAACTAGGATTAACCAACCGTTCTAAATGTCAGATTAATTCGCCCCTGCTTGACTTTTGTTTGTTTAGGTAGACTGTGCTCATAATCGTGCTGACTATCTCCTGACATAATCAACAAGCTACCCGTTTCAAGCATAAAAGAAGTAACTTCCCGCGTTTGTCGATGACGTATTTTGAACAATCTTGGTGCGCCCAAAGATACCGAGGCTATTAATGGCTTATTGCCCAACTCTTTTTCATCGTCACTATGCCAACCCATTGTATCCATGCCATCACGATACCAATTAACCAACAGTGCATTAAAAGCTTTATCATATTGACTTTTTAAGCGCTGGCGCATGGCATCCAATGCGGGCAGCCATGGAACATTATCCAATGACTTACCTGAGTAGCCATAATGTACACTCGGGTCGGCAACGAAACACTGTAACCTCGGAATAAAATGATATTTACCATAGACCTGAATTTTTGGCTGTTGCCAAGGCAAACTCGTGGTTAAGTGCTCGTATAAGGCCAAGCTTTTATCAAAAGAGATAACCTGTGGAAAATACGTAAAGCCTTCAGGCAAACATTCTTTGTTCAGCTGTGACATGATATTATGCACTCACATTGTTAGTGAAAAATATAGACCTATGACAACCGACGCGGTATTGGCTAATCGCCCATTTACTTTACATCGATTTCCTCTAGAACAAAAAAATCGCAGTTTACAAGCTTGGGATGCCGCAGACGAGTATCTACTTGAACACATCAGCGAAGACTACTCTGATGTGCGAAAAATATTAGTGTTAAATGACAGCTTTGGCGCACTCAGTTGCGCACTATCCGTTATTTACCAACATGATGACCAGCTCCCTGCCATTCATTTTGTCAACGACTCCTTTGTGAGCACCGCTGCGTGTAAATACAACCTGAGTGAAAACCAGCTACCCGATACCCATATCTCATTTTTAGATAGCTTGGATGCGCTGCCCCATGACATCGATTTAGTGATACTAAAAATACCTAAAAATGCAGGTTATTTACAGCACCAGTTAGCAAAATTGAGTCACTTACCCGCAGACATCCCTGTTGTTGCCGCTGGTAAAGCAAAAGAGATCCATACCTCTACACTAAAGTCGTTTAACCATTTTATCTACGAACCAAAAACTAGTTTGGCCGTTAAAAAGTCTCGATTAATTTTTTCTAAAACAACCAACAAACCCGTTGCTTGCAAGTTTCCAGTATCTTGGTCATTAGAAAAGACAGAGATGACCATCACCAATCACGCCAATGTCTTTTCACGTGATTCCTTAGATATTGGCGCACGGTTTTTCTTTAACTACTTACCTGCAGGTAAAAAGGCACTCAACATCATTGATTTAGGATGTGGTAATGGCGTGATTGGACTGCAAACATTAAACCGTATGCCCAATGCAAAAGTCACCTTTGTGGATGAGTCTGCGATGGCTGTAGCAAGTGCTCGCCAGAACGTAGCAGACAATCTACCTACCAGACTGAGCGATTCTCAGTTTGTACACAACGACTGTTTAACCGATTTTACTCCGAACAGCGCAGATTTAGTGCTGTGTAATCCGCCATTCCACCAAGCACAAGCGATCACAGACCACATTGCTTGGCAAATGTTTTTACAGGCTAAATATACACTGCGCAATGGCGGCGAACTCAGGATCATTGGAAATCGTCATTTAGATTATCAAGATAAGTTGCAGCGCCTTTTTGGTAATTGTAAGGTGCTGGGCAATAATAAAAAGTTTACCGTATTAAGCGTAATAAAAAGGAGCTAATCATGGCCAAAATTATCTACTCTCTCGCAACTGCAGGCATGTTGGCTGTATTGTCTGGCTGCACAGCCGCGCCAAAGTCGGTGATCATGAATCCACAATATTCCGAAGGCCAAGTTGTCCAGTTTAACATGCCCATCAATGTCAATGTGATGGATTTAAGAACATCCAAGTTTACTGTCAAAGTGCTTAATACAGAGCCCGCAGTTTACTTACCTGATGCAAACTTGCCAGTCACTATTTCTAATGTATTTAAACAGGCCTTAGTAGCGAATAACGCAAACATCACTCCAGAAGCTAAAACAACGATTACACTGGAGATAGATAAGTTCTTAGCGCAAGTGACTGAAACATACAGCAAGCATGAAAGTAATGCCGAAGCTGAATTTAAAGTGACGGTCAATAAACCAAGTGGTACTTTTAGTAAGTCATACACGGGGACTCGCACGCTATCGGGCTCTTTAAAGCACGACCAAGCCAAGGTGGAAGGTCAGCTTAATATGCTCGCACAGCAGCTTGTTACTCATATAATTAAAGACAAAGAGTTAATTGATTTCATCGCACAACAATAATAAGAGGCTGTCAACATGATCCGCATATTGGTTTTTGCTTTCCTAATTGTAACAGCAAGCTTTGCACAAGCAGCTAATAAAGAAGGACGCTTCGTCCAAAAAGACAATCTGTTCCCTAAAGTTCAGATCAATACATCGCTGGGTAAAATCATCGTTGAGCTAGACCGCTCACGCGCGCCACTAACGGTCAATAACTTTTTAACCTATGTTGTCAATGGTGATTATAAAGGCTCTGTTTTTCATCGAGTTGAACGTGATGAAGCCAACGAAAAAGACTTTGTGATCCAAGGTGGCGGCTACGACAAAGACTACGATGGTATGTTCGAACGCAAACCCATTTTCAATGAAAGCGGTAACGGCCTTAAAAATGAAATGTATTCTGTCGCGATGGCCTACCAAGACAGTAAGCCGCATTCGGGTACCCGTCAGTTCTTCTTTAATATGGATGATAATGACCATTTAAACCCAGGTAGAGGTTGGGGATTTGCGGTATTTGGTAACGTCACTGATGGTTATGAAACCTTGGACAAGATAATGCAAGTGGAAACTGGCTACAATCAAAAGCTAGGTTACTCATTTATCCCTAAGACAGCGGTTATCATTCATAGCGTCGATATCTTGCCAGCTGAAGAGTTTTAACTAAACAATGATGACATCAGCCAGTATTTCCCAATACCTGAGTTATTACAAAGACAAACGACTGCTGACTGTATTTGCATTTGGTATGAGCCAAGGCTTCCCTTGGGTGCTGATCGGCTCAGTCATGTCTGCGTGGTTAAAAGATGAAGGCCTTAGCCGCAGTTTAATTGGATTGTTTGGAATTGTTTTTAGCGCCTATACCATCAATTTTCTGTGGTCTCCATTAGTCGATAGATTAAAGCTTCCCGTGCTTGGTAACATACTGGGTCAGCGTAGGAGTTGGATTTTACTCGGCCAAGTCGTTATTACGGCAAGTGCCATATGTTTGGCATTTATTGATTTAAAAACAAGTTTATTTTATGCGGCTCTACTTTGCTTTTTAATTGCTTTGTTCGCTGCGACACACGATATTGCGATCGATGGTTATCGTATTGATGTGCTACCCCAATCAGAAAGTGAAAAGTCTACGGCAGCTGCAGCCATGGCAACATCAGGTTGGTGGAGCGGCTATGCCCTGCTTGGCGCTATTCCTTTTTTCGCAGCCGACCTGCCAAATATATCTTGGTCTGATGTTTATTTGCTACTCGCTGTGATAATGGCATTACTTTGTGTTGTAACCTTGGTAGCAAAAGAGCCAGAGTCTCATCGAGATACAGCACAAGCGCAAATACAAAAAGCATACGAAGAAAAATTATCTCAACTTGGCCACTCCAAAGCCAATAAGTTACTCGCTTGGCTGGGTGTGACGCTGGTCGCGCCCTTTGTCAGCTTTTTTAATAAAAATGGCGTCAAAACAGCACTTGCACTTTTAACCTTTATTTTTTTATTTAAGATTGGCGAAGCGTTTTTAGCGCGCATGTCTATCGTATTTTATAAAGAGATTGGTTTTACCAACACGCAAATAGCACAGTATTCAAAGCTAGGCACCGGACTCATTACCATTGTATTTGCATTCCTTGGCAGCATTTTCAACCACAAATATGGCATAGTCAAAGGCCTGTTTATCAGTGGTGTCGCAATGGCGGCCTCTAATTTGATTTTTTCTTGGATAGCGGTTGCGGGACCAAAAGAGTCTCTGTATGCGCTTGCTATTGTTGTTGATGGCTTTACTCAGGCATGGTCATTGGTTGCTATGGTCGCTTTCATTTCTATGCTCTGCGATAGAACCTTTAGCGCAACACATTATGCACTTCTGGCATCATTGGGCAGTTTAGGTAGAACTGTGTTATCTAGTTACAGTGGCGTGGTCATTGATGACTGGTTAGGTGGCAATTGGGCAGTATTTTTTGTCATCACTGCGTTGATGGTACTTCCTTCTTTACTATTTCTATATTTCATTCGCCATAAGCTCTATGCATTAGAGGCGGACTTCAAGAAACAAGACTAAGGTGCACTTCCCTGCACCTTGTATTCTTAATCCCGTAAAGGGTTATAGCTCTTCTTTATTAATTAAAGATAGACCTTCATACGGGTCAACTTCTAACGCTTCACAATAGCGCAAAAACTCGATCACATCTAAACGGCGCTCTTGGTTTTCAATCTTTCCGATGAAAGAATGTGGCGTACCTAAAACTTGAGCAAGGCTACGCATTGTATGGCCTTTCTCATGACGCTTTGATTTCAACCATTTTGTTAACTTTCCGTTTTCTTCCGAAGAAACCGTTTTACCCATCATAAATAAACATCTCCTACTTGATGATTAATCTCAACTGGCCTCGTGAAATTTGCCCGTCTCACTCAGCTGGCTATTGTATTTTAAAAAATAATACCTCTGTAGGCCCTATAGGCCTTGCACATTTCCTGTATCAACAACAGGTGTGTTCCTATGTACCCAATTAGGTATAGACTATCTTACCGCTAAAACCTAATAAATTTTTGAAAAACTGTATTCGTTTTTTTCATGTAGGGTACATACTACACTTTAACAAAAATTTTATATCTTGTACCAGTATTTGAAATAATTTATTTTTCTTTAAAAAATAAGCATTTACAGCTAATCTTAAAATTAACTTAAAAAAAGGGCTTAAAAATGTTCCGGATTTTATTTTTATTACCACTGATTTTGTGCTTTGGATGGTATTATTTTTTGCGTGTAAACAATGTGCCTATCAAACAAGGAAAGCGCGGTTTCATCTATATTCTTTTGTTTTCCGCATTGATTTTAGGCTTTTTTGTTTTGATGATGCATGTGACTAACCCAGCATAAAAAAGCCATGCGATTGCATGGCTTTTTTATCGTGATTTGGAACCGCTTCAATTACACACTGAAACTTGCACCGCAACCACATGTTGTCGTCGCATTTGGGTTATTGACGAAGAAACGTGCGCCTTCAAGCCCTTCAGTGTAGTCAACGATACCATCCATCAAGTACTGAATACTCATTGGGTCAACCACCATAACCACACCATTTTTCTCTATTTCCAAGTCGCCTGGGTTTACCTTTTCATCAAATGTAAATCCATATTGAAACCCAGAGCATCCTCCACCAGTTACGTATACACGAAGCTTTAGTTCAGGATTTTCCTCTTCGGAAATCAATTCTTTTACGCGCGCAGCAGCTGCATCGCTAAACTTAATCGGTAACTCTTCTGACATGTGCATTCGACCCTTGTACATTAATTAACGGAATTATCTAATACCCGACTATTTTAATCAAGTATCGGTATGTACCCGTTTCACCCGCCATCAAGTCCATACCTTTAATAAAAAATACCCGTAAAAACACGTACAAAGCTAGATTTATGTCAGGGACTTAATATTATTCTTTTGATAAAATAAAAAAGTACTTCCAATCTCAAACTTTAAACTATGACGCTTGATCAAGTTAGACGACGCCTTGCACAACCGAGAACTTCAGCACAGCTTTGCCTATTGGGCGTATGCGCTGGATTGATTGCAGCCATTTTAATCATTCTTTTTCGATTAATGATCGAACTTGTTCAATCAACTTTTCTTGAAAGCCACGACGACTTCACATCTTTGGCAGAGCACCAAAGGTTATTACTACCTGTCGGGGCAGCATTGGTCATCGCCTTATTTGCTAACTTAACTGGCTTTAAGCACTATCGACTCGGTATTCCATTTGTGATTAACCGGATCAAGCATCATTACGGGCATATGCCCATCTGGAATTCAGTCAATCAATTTTTTGGGGGTGGTATCGCGCTTATCTGTGGTTTCTCAGTAGGTCGTGAAGGACCATCTGTGCATATGGGCGCGACAGGCGCCAGCGTACTCACTGAAAGGCTACATTTACCGCACAATGCTGCTAGAACGCTTGCCGGGTGTGGTGTTGCAGCAGGGATAGCGGCGTCATTCAACACGCCTTTAGCCGCTGTTATTTTCGTGATGGAAGTCGTGCTTAGGGAGTACAAGATCCATATCTTTGTTCCCATCATGCTGGCAGCCGTTACTGGTGCCTTAGCAACACAGTTTGTATTTGGTAATGTCTCCGAACTTTCATTGATCCAAATAGAAATGCTCAGCTTCTGGCACTACCCTTATCTGATAATATGTGGATTTGCATTAGGTGCGATTGCTTTTGCATTTAATCAAAATTTGATGCTAATCATCAAAAGCTTTAAGCCAATTAGCATGTTCCCTCGTTTATTACTCGCCGGTTTAATTGCTGGGTTAATAGGTTATCTTGTACCTGAAGCTATGGGCTCAGGCATGAGTGCTATAAAACTGGCAGTTGATAGTCCTGATAATTTGCAGCTACTCACGACAATTTTTATTGCTAAGTTGCTTGCCACCTTGTTTGCAATTGGGCTAGGGATCCCAGGGGGGCTGATAGGCCCTGTTATAGGGCTTGGCGTAATCATGGGCACACTCATGGCTTTTTTTGCACAGTTTATCTCCCCTGAAGTAAACGTAGCTGGAACTTATGGTGTACTAGGTATGGCTGGGCTTTTAGCAGCTACTTTACACGCTCCACTAGCAGCTTTGACAGCTGTCATGGAGCTTACCTCAAATCCACAAATCGTAGTCCCTGCCATGCTAGTTATTTCGACCGCATATGTAACTGCGCTGCAAGTTTTTGGCAACCGCTCTATTTTTATTCAGCAACTCGACTTTCAAGGTCTGCCTTATCAGGTTTCACCCGCCAAAGAAGCACTGCAGAAAGTCGGGATCGTCGAAGAAATGGAAGAAGATTTTAAATTACTTTATTCAAATGATCCCGAGCAGATTAAAGCAACACTCAGTGCTGTGGATAGCCAAACTCCGCTGATTACTTACGACGAAGAAAAGGGATATCGTTTAGCTGAGTATGATTTAACCTTAGTATCTGATGACAGTGCGACAATAAAATATTTACCGCTACAAGGTTTGAGCACACAAGCAACGCTCGCCGAGGCATTTGAAATATTAAAAGATAAGCGCTCTGGCGCAGTCTATGTTTACAATCAAAAAGATAGCTTACAAATAATGGGCGTTGTACGTTGGGATAAGTTGCGTCATATCCTAACAATGAGAAACAGTTTACTTTAATCAATAACAATAAGGGGCACTATGAGCGCTTTGCTGATTTATAAAGCTTTGCACATATTTTTTATGGTTGCGTGGTTCGCTGGGATTTTTTATTTGCCAAGATTATTTATCTATCACACCATGACTGAAGAGAAAGCCTGCGCTGCCATGCTGAAAATAATGGAGCGAAGACTGCTCTATTTTGTCACACCATTTGCGGTTTTAACCACTGTCTTTGGCGTACTGACTATCATAGAGTACGGTAGAGAGTGGTTCAAATACAACATGTGGTTGCACTATAAACTCGTGTTCGTGATTATTCTCTATATATATCATGCATATTGCTTCAAGCTCCTGGCCGACTTTAAGCACGATAGAAATATTCGCAGCACACGATTTTACCGCTTCTTTAATGAGTTCCCAGTGTTATTGTTGCTGCCTATCATCTTACTCGCAGTCTTAAAGCCACTTTTTTAGTGTAAATATGACGGTATCGTACCGTCATACTCTCCTGTTGACGTGCAATTATGCTATCATATCGTTCCAGTAACCTGCGTTGCCAAGGTTATCTCGGTTAGGAGCGCACCCTTGCCTCCTGTTGTCAATCTGTGATTAGGAATCGCCGCATGCTAAGTTTCCAAGGTGAAAACATCCTTTCTGTCAATCAACTCGATAGAGAAGCCATTGAATTAATTTTTGACGTTGCTAAACGCATGGAACCTTATGCTAAAAAGCATAAGCGCACTCAAGTACTTGAAGGTGCTGTACTGGCAAACTTATTCTTTGAGCCAAGTACTCGTACGCGTGTCAGTTTTGGTACTGCATTCAACTTATTAGGTGGTTTAGTAAGAGAAACCACAGGCATGCAAAGCTCTGCATTAGCTAAAGGTGAATCCTTATATGATACAGCGCGTGTTATTTCAGCCTACGCTGATGCTGTTGCTATGCGTCACCCGGATGCTGGCAGTGTGGCTGAATTTGCCACTGGCTCAGATGTGCCTGTTTTAAACGGTGGTGATGGACCAAACGAGCATCCAACACAAGCACTGTTAGATTTATTAACCATTGACCGAGAACTTAATCGTTTCGACCGCTCTGTTGATGGTATGCATATCGCCTTAGTCGGTGATCTAAAGTACGGTAGAACTGTGCATTCGCTCTCTAAACTTTTGTGCCACTATAAAAATATTAAGTTTTCAATGGTAGCACCAGATGGCTTGCAAATGCCAGATTATGTCTTAGATGCGGTCTCCAATGCTGGACACCAAATCGAGCTCGTATCTCAAATGGAAGGCAATCTAGCTGCTGATATCGTTTACCAAACGCGTATCCAAGAGGAGCGCTTCCCGTCTCAGGAGGAAGCAAACAAATACCGTGGCGGCTTCAGAATAAGCCAAGCAATCTACGACGCACACTGTAAGCCTGAATCAGTATTAATGCACCCACTCCCTAGAGATAGCCGCAGCGATGCGAATGAACTAGACAACGATTTAAATAGTAATGATAACTTGGCAATCTTCAGACAAGTACAAAACGGTGTATTGATCCGTATGGCACTTTTTGCACTGACGCTCGGTGTAGAAAACAAAGTACAGCAATACGAAACCAACGTACCTTGGTTCAGCAGAAAGCGCCAAAGTTAATCAAAAAGGATACATTATGACAATTAGCCAAGACTTATTTGAGCGTGCACAAACCTCTATACCTGGGGGCGTTAACTCGCCAGTAAGGGCATTTAATGGTGTGGGTGGCACACCGTTATTCATTACAAAAGCAGAAGGTCCATTTACCTTTGACGCTGACAATAATCGTTACATCGATTATGTTGGCTCTTGGGGACCGATGATCCTTGGCCACAACCACCCAGAAATCAAGCAAGCGGTGTTAGAAGCTGTTGAGAACGGCCTGAGCTACGGTGCGCCTACTGAAGCTGAAATCTTAATGGCAGAAAAAGTTAAAGCACTTGTTCCGTCGATTGAAAAAGTTCGTATGGTGAGCTCTGGTACCGAAGCGACAATGAGCGCGATCCGCCTTGCCCGAGGCTTCACTGGCAGAGATAAGATTTTAAAGTTCGAAGGCTGCTACCATGGTCATGCTGACTCTCTACTGGTAAAAGCAGGCTCTGGTGCACTAACAATGGGCGTACCAAATTCCCCGGGCATTCCTGCCGATTTTGCAAAACATACACTTACAGTGTCATTTAATAATTTGGATGAAGTCAAAGCGATTTTTGAAGAATATAAAGACGAAATCGCCTGTATCATAGTTGAACCCGTTGCAGGTAATATGAACTGCATCCCGCCTGTTAAAGGCTTTTTAGAGGGTCTTCGTGCGGTATGTGATGAGCACAAGTCAGTGCTTATCTTCGATGAAGTGATGACTGGCTTCCGTGTCGCCCTTGGTGGTGCACAAGCCTATTACAATATCGAGCCAGATCTGACTTGCTTGGGCAAAGTGATCGGTGGCGGTATGCCAGTTGGTGCCTTTGGAGGTAAGCGTGAAATCATGGATTACATCGCACCAGTAGGACCTGTTTATCAAGCTGGTACGCTCTCTGGTAACCCAATTGCGATGGCTGCAGGCCTTAAAGCACTTGAGTTACTTTCTAAGCCAAACTTACATGACGACCTAGAAGCAAAGAGCAAAGCGCTATGTGCTGGTTTTCAGGCTGCAGCGGATAAACACGGTATTCCACTGACGACTAACTTCGCCGGTGGCATGTTTGGCTTCTTTTTCACTTCGGCCGAGCGTGTTGACACCTACCAGCAGGCGACTGAATGTGACCTAGAAAGGTTTAAGCGCTTCTTCCACTTGATGCTAGAAGAAGGTGTGTACCTTGCACCATCTGCATTTGAAGCCGGCTTTGTAAGTACTATGCACAGCGATGAAGACATCAACAACACTATCGCAGCGGCTGATCGCGCTTTCGCTAAATTAATCGCTTAATCTAAAGTTCATTATTTAGCATATAGATATTTAGAAATAAAAAAGGCACCTTTCGGTGCCTTTCATTATTTAATCTGTCCAGGTATAGGACCTTGAGGCACTTCGACATGCGGGTTTTGTCCGCGCTGTCTAAGTAGGTGATCCATAATGGTAATGGCCATCATTGCTTCCGCAATTGGGATTGCGCGAATGCCCACACATGGGTCGTGACGACCTTTGGTTACCATCTCTACCGACTCATTAGCAGTATTAATACTCTGTCCAGGGACTGTAATGCTTGAAGTAGGTTTCAACGCAATCGACGCGATAATATCTTGTCCTGTAGAGATCCCGGCAAGTACGCCACCAGCATGATTGCTAACAAACCCATCGGGTGTTAACTCGTCTCTATGCTCTGAGCCCTTCTGCTCAACCACATCAAAACCATCACCAATCTCAACGCCTTTCACTGCATTGATACTCATTAGAGAGTGCGCAAGATCAGCATCGAGTCTATCAAATACTGGCTCACCTAAACCCACAGGCACGTTTTTAGCGACTACTTTCACTTTGGCACCAATTGAGTCACCTTGCTTTTTAAGGTCTCTCATATATTCATCCAAAGCGTCTAATTTGCTTTCATCTGGGAAGAAAAATGCGTTTTGCTCCGCCGCATCCCAGTTGAACACCTCAGCTTTAATTGGCCCAAGCTGCGACAGACAAGCGCAAACCTCAATACCATGGACTTGCTTGAGATATTTTTTAGCGATACCGCCTGCAGCAACACGAATTGCTGTTTCGCGTGCAGATGAACGTCCGCCACCACGATAGTCTCGATGACCATATTTATGCCAGTAGGTATAGTCACCGTGCCCTGGACGAAAAACATCCATGATCTTACTGTAATCTTTAGAGCGTTGATCGGTATTTTCAATCAGCAACCCAATACTCGTGCCGGTCGTTTTGCCCTCAAATACACCTGATAAAATCTTAATTTCGTCCCCTTCACGACGCTGTGTCGTGTAGCGGCTTTGCCCTGGCTTTCTTCTGTCTAGGTCTACCTGTAAGTCAGCCTCGCTGATTTCAAGCCCTGCCGGAACACCATCTACAACACCACCCAGTGCTGTACCATGGCTTTCACCGAAGGTTGTCACTCGAAATAGCTGGCCTATGCTATTGCCTGCCATTAACTTTCCTCATTCCTCGTTACGGTTTTGGCCTAAAGCCTCAATGGGGATATGCCCCAAGTTTTGACAATGTTCATCACTGTCATACCTTGCCGTATCAAGCTGCCAATGAATAGGTTTCATTTGCAGGCAATATACAGCAAAGCTTAATCGTTAAAGTATGCTACCAATTCTTTTTTACTGATCATAAACACACCTAAACCGCCGTGCTCAAATTCAAGCCAAGTAAATGGCGCACCCGGATACAATGCATCCATATGTACCATAGAATTACCCACCTCGACAAATAGAATCCCGTTCTCTGTTAGATGCTCGGCCGCATCTTGGAGCAGTACTCGAGTCACATCTAAGCCATCGTCACCAGACGCGAGACCTAATTCAGGCTCATGATGAAACTCATCTGGAAGATCTGCCATATCTTCAGCATCAACATAAGGTGGATTTGCGACAATTAAATCGTACTTTTGACCCGGCACACCACTAAAGACGTCAGACTGAATCGCAAATACACGCTCATCCATCATATGATCATGAATATTCATTTCGGCCACGGCCAGCGCATCAAAAGAAATATCCACTGCATCCACTTGTGCATTTTCAAAATGCTTAGCCAGTGCAATCGCAATACATGCAGAACCCGTGCACATATCTAAAATACGAGTCACTTCTTCTGGTGCTTGAACCCAAGGTTGAAACTGTTGGGTGATCAACTCTGCAAATGGAGAGCGTGGCACCAATACGCGTTCATCAACATAAAATGGCATACCTGCAAACCAAGCTTGGTTGGTAAGGTAAGGCACTGGCATGCGCTGCTCAATACGCAACTTGATGACTTCAATTAAACGCTTTTTTTCTGTTCTGGTCAGCCTAGCTTGCATTAGGTCTTTTGGCGCATCTATCGGCAAGTTTAGCGTTGGCAAGAGTAAATTTACCGCCTCATCCCAAGGATTGTCGGTTCCATGGCCATAAAAAAGCCCATTTGCAACAAACTGACTTGTCGTCCAACGCAGCCAATCTTGCATGGTTACCAGATCTTCATAAGCCTCTTGGGCGATTTCATTGGTTATTGCTAATTCACTCATGATTATTCTCACACTTTGTAGATAGCCGCATTGTAGCGGTTTTTAGACTAGGTTTTTATGCTTTTTTTATTTAAAATGCGCGAATGACTAGAGAATACCCTGAAGTAGCTATGGCCTCTGATGACTTTGATTTATTCCGTGATGCAATTTCCGGAACACAACCCCTTAAGCAAGACACTGTGGTGCACGAACGAAAAGCCACCCGCTTCAAAGGCGAAGTAATTGCTGAGCAAAAGAAACAACATCAAGCTGAGTTTTATTTTTCAGATGAGTACGTTCCAGATATTGATACTCATGGCACCATCAACTTTGTCAGACCGTGTGCCGATAAGTACCTTGCAAAGCAGTTAAGGCGCGGTGACTATGCGCCAGAGCTGATTTTAGATATGCATGGAATGAATAAAGAAACCGCAAAAGATGAACTTGCTGCGCTTATTCACGCCTGTAAAAAACAGCATGTAAGTTGCGCGTGCATCGTACATGGTATTGGCGAGCGTATTTTGAAGCACAAGGTACCCCATTACTTGGTACAGCACCCTGATATTCTTGCTATGCACCAAGCGCCTCTTGAGTATGGTGGAAAAGGCGCCATTTTGATATTGGTTGATTTACCCCAAAACCCTGAATTTCGCAGATAAAAGTTAACAAGCATTAACGCAATCATTATCCAAACTAGCCTGACGTTTACAAATACGCTATATTAGCCTGAATCATGTGCAGCCAGTTGATGAAAAAAGCCGACGTTAGGTGAATAAATTGTACTGGCTGAAGACATTTAGCTTCTGTTTCTATCCTCAGGTTTAAAATGAACGATTTACTCAGTACAGATCTGACGATTTTACTCGTCGAACCCTCTGTGACCCAACGAAAGATTATCGCCAAAGAGCTCCAAGATGAAGGCGTGCAAAATATTGACTTCGCCGATTCAGTCAGTAGCGCCATAAATGCACTCAATCAAAATTTACCGGATCTCATAATCTGTACGCTGTACTTGGCAGATGGAGACGCACTTGCTCTATTGGACCATGTTCACGAGCACTTCAGTGAACATCAATTACCCTTTATGCTCGTCTCCAGTGAAACTCGCCGGAAACAGCTTGAAGCCTACAAACAATCAGGGGTTGTTGCGATTCTGCCAAAGCCATTTACCAAAGAGCATTTAGGCAAAGCCATTAACGCCACCTTGGATTTACTCTCGCCACAAGAGCTTGAGCTTGAGTTATACGACATTCAAGATTTGCGAATTTTGGTCGTTGACGACTCCATGTTGGCCCGTAACCACATTCAACGTGTTCTGCAAAATCTTGGCGCAACGCGTATCAGTGAAGCTGAAAATGGTGCTCAGGCTTTAAGTGTATTAAATGAAAGCATGTTCGATTTAATCGTCACTGATTTCAACATGCCTGAAGTCAACGGACAAGAGCTGACAGAGGCAATTCGTCGCTCAGATGAACATGCCCATGTGCCGGTATTAATGGTAACGTCTGAGGCCAATGAAACACATTTAGCAAATGTTGCGCAATCAGGCGTCAATGCAATGTGTGATAAGCCTTTTGAACCTAATATCGTAAAACAGCTTATCTTTCAAATGTTAGAGCAAAATTAACCATAAATTAGTTATTTAAGCCATTCTTATTGGCCAAATCGACCACACCTCGATTTTGGCCAACTATCTGAAAAATGAAAACCTCATAAATATCATTAACTTAAAAATAAAATCTAAGCTGGCACAACCTTTGTAATAGTTATTACGTCTAAACAATCAAAGGGAACAACAGCATGAACTTATTTACTAAAGTACTTACAACTAGCCTTTTTATTGGTCTGTCAGCTTCAGCTAACGCGAATACGATTAGCAGTGATTTGTTAAGTGATGTGCAAAGTCGAGTGAGTGAAAATATTCAATTGAGTTTAGTGGAATTAAAAATAAACACTAAAAAGGCACTAGTAGATAGTTTGATCCGTACCAATAAGGACATCGAAATCGACCAGCCTGAAACAACACAGGCTAAAAAGGATAACTAATATGTTTAGTGAAGTAACATTGATTAGCTTATTAGCGATGCCAGTAGTGAGCTTATTGCTGGCATATTTTTCGATAGAAACCATCAAGATGATCAGTCAAAAGTGGTTTGAAGAGAGTACCTCATGATGTGGCGATTTATAACAATAAAAAACCCGCACAAGGCGGGTTTTTAAAACTAATCGAAGTTGCTAATTATAGCTCGCCTTCGTTTTCAGATAGGAACTTAGCAACACCTTCTGGGCTTGCGTCCATACCTGATTTACCTTCAGTCCAACCTGCAGGACATACTTCACCGTGCTCTTCGTGGAACGCTAGAGCGTCAACCATGCGAAGCATTTCGTCGATGTTACGACCTAGAGGTAGATCGTTAACTACTTGGTGACGTACGTTACCTTCAGAGTCGATTAGGAAAGAACCACGGAAAGCAACACCAGCTTCTGGGTGCTCAACGTCGTATGCTTGACAGATTTCGTGCTTAACGTCAGCAACTAGGTCATATTTAACTGGACCGATACCGCCTTCGTTAACTGGTGTGTTACGCCATGCATTGTGTGAGAATTGAGAATCGATAGAAACACCGATTACTTCAACGCCACGCTTTTGGAATTCTTCGAAACGCTTGTCAAAAGCGATAAGCTCTGAAGGACAAACAAAAGTGAAGTCTAGTGGGTAAAAGAATACAACTGCTTTTTTACCTTTGATACGCTCATGTAGATTATAGCTATCTACGATTTCACCATTACCTAGTACTGCTGCTGCTGTAAAGTCAGGAGCCTGACGGCCAACTAATACACCCATTGTTTTCTCCAAATAGTTAGGTTTAGTTCCAATATACAAATCGTTTTGTAATTTGATTCTAATTATTGAGGCGCTGTTTACGAAAAACAACCCCTTGAAAAAATTTGCCTAAGTTTATTCAGCTCTGAAGAAAAATAACAATCGAATTATCCGATAGGTACAATCTAAAAATTCGATGGGGCCAATATTTGGACACAAAAAAGCCCCTTTCGGGGCTCTTTTAAATATTTAATCCATAATGTCATTTGGCATGTCGGCACGAATAACCTGCCATAACTCACTTGACTGATGACCATATTTACGGATAAGCGCAATCGCTCTATCGTAGTCGCCTTGCTCAGCCAATGCCGTTAAATCACGGTAGAACTCTCTGGTCAATTTACGAATTTTTGGCTCCGAGAAGTAATGGCAACCGATTTTCGAATAAAGGCCTCTAAAGCCATTTAAAATCAATACATAAATTTTGTTACCACCAGCAATTGCAAGCTGATGATGTACTTGGTAATCATAATCTGCAAATGCTTCAGCCGTATCAGGTAGCTCCTGATATTGCGCCAGAATTTCAATCACTTTTTCAGCATTTAATTTAATCGCAGCACGAGTATAAATTGCACTGATGTTTGTTCGTGCAGACAACAATTGATCGGTTAATTCAGGGACTTTATCTTCATCAAGACGCGCAAGTGCCTCTAAGATATTTAGACCCGATGTCTCCCAGAAGTTATTCACACGTGTTGGCTTGCCATGCTGAATTGTTAACCAACCATCACGCGCTAATCTCTGTAATACTTCCCTTAAGGTTGTACGAGTCACACCGATAAGTTCTGATAGTTCACGCTCGGCCGGCAATATCGACCCTGGTGGAAACTCACCATTCCAAATCGACTCTACTATATATTCCTCAGCAAATCCCGCTGGGCTCTTGGCTTTAAAAATTCTCATTTTGCACCACTTAATTTACAACCAAAGGCTAGATACATTCAACGCAAGCGACACTCGGTAGCAGGCGGAGCATGATACTGCAACTCGTTAATCTACTGATTGTACCAGATGGATATAAAGTAACAAGCGCAACTGTGACATGAAGACAGAGTTATTCACGTTTAGATAGTATAAACGAACAAATTGCTTAGTTTTGCCATAACATAAACAGCATTGAGAGCTGCTTTTTTACAACACATTTAGCCAACAATATTGCGCGTAATATCACTTGAGCTTAGATAGTCACTCTTCATAAAAGAAATGACCGATAACAACATAAAGTGGAACTAAATTAAAAATGAATAGACTAACGGTCTGTTTACTAAACACATTAAAACCCTACAAAGTAAAATAAAAGCAATTTACCCTCCTTAATGTGACCTACATTAAGATGCAAATAGCTTGAAGCATTGATACTAGATAGCCATAATAGCGTGCAAAAAAGGAGATATACATGTTTGATAGACTCGCGAGTTTTTCTCGAACCACAACAGCTTGGGGCTTATTGTTTTTAAGTGCACTTACTTTCGAAGTCGTTGCACTATACTTTCAATATGCCATGGGCTTAGAGCCCTGCGTGATGTGTATCTATCAACGTACAGCAATGCTAGGGGTTTTAATAGCCGCCTTTGTTGGTCTTTGTGGTAACAAGAATTACTTTGTTCGATTGATAGCGACTGCTGGTTGGGGTATTTCAGCTATATGGGGGTGGCTACTTGCACGCGAGCACCTTGATATGCAAACCACTACAGATCCTTTTGCTTTTACCTGTGCTTTCGAACCAAGCTTCCCTGTTCCTTTACATGAATGGGTCCCATCCTTTTTTGCTGTAACAGGTAGCTGCTCAAACATAGACTGGTCTTTTGCAGGACTATCTATGCCGGGCTGGATGGAAGTTATTTTTGCAATTTATGCCATTAGCTTTTTGATCTTTGCACCTATGATTATTTTTAAGAAGTAAATTAGAGAAATATATGATTTTTAGACTAAGCCAAGTTCCTGCACTTTCTTCGCTGTCTTTACGAGAAAAACAGCAAGTTAAGGCGATAGCAATCTCCATGCTGTCTGCAAAAAATAAGGTTATATTGGCTGTATGTAAACTTGCTTTGTTGACTCCCTTATTCATGGCACTCGCCTACTTTGAAGGCTGGTCACTTTTACCTGTATTGCTCATCACAGGTATTGCATACCCGCTCTTAACAGCCCCCATTGAAGTACAGTTTGCTTTAAAAAATTTAGATAAAGCTTTATCTGAGTTTAAGCAGAGCCAAAATTAGGCTCTGCTTTTTCCATTTATTCCAATACGACATGGGCCTGTATTTTATCTATTAGTCCTGCCCCTATACCTTTCACTCTTGCCAGCTCTTGTATATTGAAAAATAATCCTTCTCGCTCCCTTGAGTCCACAATTGCTTGCGCCTTTGATTTGCCTATTCCAGGTAATTTCATTAGCTCATCAACTGCTGCTGTATTCACATTGACCTGTAAGGTCGACGTTTCAATATCCTCTACTGCTTGTGCCAGAACCACATTGTTAAAAGCTAGCAATAGTACTAGTAAGCCAATATTCCATATTTTCCTTAACATTTAATTTCTCCTTAAAAAGTTTGTGAGTTTCATCATGCTTAAAAAGGTGATTAAGCTATCTAACCATAGGATTTATCACTGACTTTTGTAAAATACCTAAGAATATTTTCATTGTATTTTTTTCATATGGATCGTCTAATTGGCAGCGATTGAGTTGCAAAAAAATCAAATACAGTTTACTGTATAAAAAAACAGTGTTTTATGGAGGGTGATCATGGCTGTTATAGTAAAGTATGTGGTTGAAAGAAATGGAGTAGAGCGAATGACATTTACTAGCAAAAAAGAGGCAGATGCCTACGATAAAATGCTGGATGTGGCAGAGGCGCTTGAAGGGATGCTAGATAAGGTAGATGTGCCACTGAGCGAGCAACAAGTAGAGTCTCTTGCGCTAGAAATGGCAAAATACAAAGACGACTTTATCTCTGTACTAAAAGGTAGTAAGCCAACCGCAGAAAAAGAGCCGAAAAAAACGACCAAAAAAGCCGACGTTGAAGATGATAAGGTGACTGCTATTAAACAAGCATGATACTGCCTTTATCTATACTTGCTTATTCGTTCCAAAAACGCAAAAACGCCGACCTATCAATATAGCTCGGCGTTTTAATATACTTGAAATATCTTGTTAGATTACTTCAATACTGACGCTACAGCATCTGCAAAGTAATCAATATTACTGTGGCTAATACCTGCAACATTTACACGGCTAGAGCCCACAATATAAATTGAATACTCTTCACGAAGACGATCAATCTGCGCTTTGTTAATCCCTAAGAAAGAGAACATACCGTGCTGACGCTCAATGAATGAGAAGTCATGTCCTGTATTTCTTTGCTCAAGACTGTCTTTAACCAAGCTGCGAAGGCCATTAATTCTGTCACGCATTTCAGCCAGCTCTTGATGCCATTGCTGTGTCAATTCATCGCTCGATAAAATCGTATTTACAATATCAGCACCATGTGCTGGCGGCATAGAATAAATACTACGAACAACGCTTAACAGTACTGAATTTGCAACATCCGCATTCGCTGCATCTTTTGAAATAATTGAACATGCGCCAATTCGCTCTCGGTAAAGGCCAAAGTTTTTAGAGCATGAAGAGCAGATAATCATCTCTTCTACTGTCTGAGCCAATAAACGCAGGCCATTAGCGTCTTCATCTAAACTAGTACCGAAACCCTGATATGCAATATCTACTAATGGTGTAAAGCCCACTTCTTTAGCAAGATCTGCAAAAATTTGCCACTGCTCTGCATTTAAGTCCATACCACTTGGGTTATGACAACACGCATGTACTAAAACAACATCACCTTTTGGTACTTGCTTTAGTGTGTCAATCATCTCGTCAAAAAGCAGACCTTTGTTTTCATAATCGTAGTAAGGGTACTCTTTTACCGTTAAGCCAGCCGCTTCAAACAAACTGATGTGGTTTGCCCATGTTGGCGTAGTTACCCATACTGTCGCATCTTTGTTACAGCGCTTAATAAATTCAGCTGCAACACGCAATGAACCTGTACCACCAGGTGTTTGTGCCGTGCGAACGCGATTGGCAAGTAATGTTGTATGACTATCGCTTAATAGCAGTTGTTCCATCTTTGTACAGAAATCTAAATTACCTGCTAATCCAATATACGATTTTGTTGTTTCATTTTCTAAACGAAATGCTTCTGCTTTTTTAACCGCTTTTAAAACTGGTGTAGCACCCTGCTCATCTTTATATACACCAACACCTAAATCAATCTTGTTAGGGTTATCGTCTTGTTTATAAGCTGCCATTAGGCCCAAAATAGGATCTGTAGGTAATGGTTTTAGTTCTGAAAACATGTGTATTTTATTCCTATTAAAACTGATACGCACAAAATTTGAAGAGACGAAGAGTCACTCACATCTTTGCAAGATCGCCTCTAATAATTTAAGTATTTAACTCAATATTACGTAGCAATTGTGGGGGTTATAGTTGCCATAATACTACCACAATTTAACAAGAACACGAGCCTTGTTACTTGGGAAGGTAATGCGTTATTTTCATGCAAGCTGCGACAAGTACAGATAAATTGTCAGCAGTAAAAAAGTCTTTACTAAATGCTTCTGCATCAATGATCCCGACACAATCAAGTTTGTCATTTAATAAAGGTATGCAAACCTCAGCCTGAACTTTTGGGTCACAGGTATAATATTCACCGCCCTGTGCAATATATTCGGGAATATTATTGATAATACGAGATGTTTCAGAAAGTACTGTCTGAATATTATTTGATGTCGCTGCAAATTGCTCATTGATAGGAAATAATGGACGACTAGGTGCTCCATTGTATGCGAGTTTAAGCAATTGTTGCTCACCGTCAACTTGCCTTGACTGATAAATACCGAACCACTCCACGCCAGTTTTATTAGTAACAAACTCGACAATTGTTTGAAGCTTAGACAATAAAGCATCATTTTCTTGAGTTTGCTCTATCACTGATGCCAATTCAAATGGTGCGTCTTGTAAATGACCAAACAAGCTACAACTCCCACCCTCACCAAGTTCAGGTATTTGATAAGACCATCTCATTTGAGCTTGATGTGACGCCAAGTAAACATCCAACTCATCAAGCTGTAATTGAACAAGTGTATGGTCAAGGGAGGTTTGTGTTTTATCCAAGTATGCAGAAATCATTTAGCCATCCAAACATCTATATATCTAAAACTAATTTAACACGCAAACACGCCTTTGCCTATAGCCATCAGCATATTTTTTACTTTTGGGTATTATAAGAAAGGGGGGATCGTAAAAAAATTTCAATACTAAGAAGTGATTATGGAGAAGTGCTTAATCCAGCGAATATACTAATTTAACTTCATTACCAATACGATTGTAGCTGACACTGTCAGCAATTTCTGATAACAGCTGAACACCCCGCCCATGCTCTTCGGACAGTGTGCTGTCGCTTTGTAGTTCAGGTTGAGAAAATCCTCTACCTGAATCTTTAATGTCAAAAGTGATCGATCGCTTCTCAGGGTTGTAGGATGCTAAAATCTCAATGGATGCTGTGTCCAACTTTGATAACGCCTCGGCACGCTGTGTGTAGTACTCTAAAAACCCATCTTCTTGATTTTTTAACTCTGAACTGATCCCTAAAACTCCATGATCTAAAGAATTATTATATGCCTCAGATAACAGTAAAAATATATTAGAGCGATGTGCGTCTACACCTTCAACATTGCTCAATACATTGACTACTTCCAAAACAGGATCGGTATTTTTCATCTGCTCGGCATCTAAAGAGACCGCAATCTCGAAGGGAATAGAAGAATAATGTGTATCACCAATTTGCTCTAACTCTGCAGGTAAACAATTAACGATTGCGATACTTAGATCATCTTGCTGTTCAGCGTGCTGCGCATAGTTACGTACTTGATCAATGACATTTTGTGTGGTGATTGCGGGTGTGCTTTGCAATGTATCGACAAATCTCCCTTCTCCAAACATTTCTCCATCAGGTCCTTCACTTTCAATGATACCATCCGTTGCCATCACTAAACGTGTTCCTTGATCCACCTCAAAATGTAAAATAGTTCTCTCAAACTCATCATCATCTAAAATCCCTAGAGCCATATGCTGTGACTCCACGGTTTTTAAAACACGACCTTCTTTATTAACTAAGTACACATCGGGCAACCCGCCTAGCCAAGCTGAAATATTTTTTCCTGAACTACTGAGTTCAATAATTGCCGCTGCACAAAACATATGGCCAGGCAATAAAGTATACAAGGAGCTATTTAACTCCGTGGCGATATCGCCAACAGCCATTCCTTTTTGTACCATGGTGTAAAAAATGCGTGAAGCAGGTAAAGCACCAACAGCTGCAGCTAAACCATGGCCAGTAAAATCCCCTAATAAACAATAAAACCCACCAATCGGACTTTTCGCCATTAGGAACATATCACCGTTAAACATAGATGCGGGAGACAAATGAAAATCACAGAGTTTGTCGAATCTCTCTTGCCCTGATAAAGCATTACGGAAGATATGCTCTACTATTTCGTGTTCACGCTCTGTTTGGTTATAGTGATACTCTAGTTGTTTCTTTTGCTCATTTGCTTCCTTACTGAGCTTTCTGGTGCGGGCGTGCGCTCTAATCTTAGCCGATAGAATAATTCTATCAAATGGCTTGTGTATAAAGTCGTCTCCGCCGACTCTCAAACATTTCTCAAAGCTGGCATGATCTTCAAGCGCCGTAATAAAAATGATGGGCAAATACACATCACCTGCGTATTCTTTTATTTTGGGTGCTGTTTCAAACCCATTCATCACCGGCATCATGACATCAAGCAAAACAATATCAACTTCATGCTGGTGTAATAAAGTCAAAGCTTCTTGACCATTATTAGCCACCAAAACATCATAATGCTGCTGCTCAAGCATAGCTGTGAGCAGCCTACAGTTAAGGGGTTGATCATCAACCACTAAAATAAGCATGCTAGATTAAGCTCTGCTAATCAATTTCAAACTTTTTATCGAATCTAGAAATTTGCAGTATCTTTTTTAACTGTGGTCGACAATTACTTATCTGAATACTCCCGACTGAGTCGCCGAGCGTTTTTTTCATATTTAATAACATTCCCAGTGCTGAGCTGTCCATGTAGTCTGTGTCTCGCAAATCAACAACGACTTTCTCAGTTTCATCGTTCACTTCGGCGTATGCTTGGCGAAATGATTGCACTAAAT
Source organism: Pseudoalteromonas umbrosa (assembly GCF_030125375.1). Lineage (GTDB taxonomy): Bacteria > Pseudomonadota > Gammaproteobacteria > Enterobacterales > Alteromonadaceae > Pseudoalteromonas > Pseudoalteromonas umbrosa. The sequence continues at coordinate 262,372 of NZ_JASJUU010000002.1, forward strand.
TAAAGTCAAACTTCCCTTTAATCTGAATTGTTAAGGTCTTTCCGTCAGCTGAAGCATTTTTGCTCAGGCTCATTGCAAGCTCCTACTCTAAATTTGGTTTTGTTATCCATCTTTATGCTTTAAATATAATCGTATTACGTAATTTCGCCAAAAAAATATAACGACACAAAACACTTTTTGTTAGTATCCAAATTAAGGTAACTAGTTTGGAGTAAGTAATGTCAGATGGTCGTTTAGTATATTCTACCGAGCTGGGTCGAATTAAACCAGAAGACGAGCAGCCACAACATGAAGTTAAGCTGTTTAAAGATGGCCATATTCGTATCGAGCGTCAAACCAAAGGGCGAAAGGGTAAAGGTGTTATGTTAGTCGTAGGGATTGACCCTAGCGAACATGACTTGAAAAAACTCGCAAAAACACTAAAAAGCAAGATGGGACAAGGTGGTGCAGTCAAAGATGGGGTTATTGAAATTCAAGGCGACGATAGAGAAAAACTGAAAGGCCTACTGATTGCACAGGGGTTTAAAGTTAAAATCGCAGGGGGCTAATTCCCTGCTACTTTCATTATTTCTGGGTCCTGTGCAAACACCCCCTGCTCCGTCAATGGCGCACTGTAATAATACCCTTGCACTATATGACAGTTATTACGTTGCAAAAATGCCACTTGCTCGGCAGTTTCTACCCCTTCAGCAACCACTTTCATGCTAAGCTTCTGTGCCATAGCAATGATAGCCGCAGTGATTTCCATATCGTTCGTATCTTGAGGTATATCTTTAACAAATGATCTATCCACTTTAAGCACATCTACGGGGAAACGTTTCAGATAGCTGAGTGAAGAGTAACCCGTGCCAAAATCATCAATCGACAATGATACGCCTAACTTTTTCATCTCTTTTAACTGCTCAATAGCAGCTTCTACATCCCCCATCAACATACTTTCTGTCAGCTCTAAATGGAGCATTGATGGAGGAAGTCCAACTTCGTTTAAAGTGTAAGAAATGGTATCAATTAAATTTGAATCCTTAAATTGACGAGCAGACAAGTTGATTGAAATGTCTGCAGTATACCCTTTAGATTTAAGTACGGCAGAAAAGCGACATGCTTCTTTTAAAACCCATGTGCCAATTTCTACAATCAATCCAGTAGCCTCTGCAATAGGAATAAACTTCGTTGGTGGAATATTACCTTCAGTTGGGTGATTCCACCTGATCAGCGCTTCATAGCCCACTATCTTCCCTGTTCGGCTGTCAATTTGAGGCTGGTATTGCAGCGAGAATTGCTGACTTTTGATGGCTTGGCGCAGCTCATTTTCTATGTGCAGACGCTCATTTGCTGCTGCATTCAACTCCTGTGAGTAGAAGTGGAAAGTATTTCGGCCTTTTGCTTTTGCTTCATACATGGCCAGATCTGCATGCTTTAACAATTGCTCTTCTTCTTGGCTATCAAATGGTGCAAGCGTAATACCGATGCTCGCACTGACTATCACCTCATTGTTACCAAGCAGAATAGGCTGCCCTAACGTCTTTTGAATAGTGTGAGCAACGTCCATGGCATTATCTCGCGTGCTTATTCCACTGAGCAAAACAGCAAACTCGTCACCGCCTAAACGGGCAATGGTGTCTTCCGCTCTGAGGCGTTGCTTCAATCTGTCTGCAACTTCTACTAACAGTCTATCTCCAGCATCATGACCCAGTGTATCGTTAATGCGTTTAAATTCATCCAAGTCGAAATAAAACAACGCAAATGCATAATGCCCCCGAGACGCCAGCGCCATAGACTTTCGCAATTGCATACGGAAAAAAGTACGATTAGCGAGTCCAGTCAATGTATCAAAATAAGCCAATTCCTCCATTTTTCTTTGGCTTTCTTTGACAAAAGAGATGTCTTGCGCAGACGCAACATAGCTTGAAATACGTCCCCCATTCTCTCGAATTGGAGAGATGCTCAAGCTCACCCAAATTTGCTCGTTATCACTACTTTGTAGCAGTGTATCACCACGCCAGTAATTTCGGCTTTTCAAATCAAAGTCGATGTCGTCGATTAAAATCGCCATTTCGTTTGAAATAATGCCTAGTAACGGAGAGTCCAAAAAGTGAGACTCAGAGAATCCTGTCATTTCTACCATTTTAGGATTGACGTATTCTATCTTAAAACGTTCATTGGTAATCACCACGCCAGTGCCTGAGAAAGCAACTGCTTTAGACAACCTATTTGCTGCTTTTTCAGCGATTTCCTTTTCACTGATCCTTTGGTTTAAGCCATTCACCAACTTTTTAATGTCGTCACTCATATCATTAAATGATGCGTTAAGGAGTCCGATCTCATCATCACTATCAGTGAGTTTAGGGTGATCCCACTGGCCGCGTCCAAAACTAATTAGCACTTTTACCAGTTGATTTATACGCTTCAAAATCAGGTGATAAATCACTTGATGCAATAACATTGCGACGAAACCAGCATACAAAACAAATAAGCCAAAAAACTTTACTTTAAGTTCTTCGAGTGCATATAAAGCAGTATCTCTGCGTTTATACATACCCACATACCAGTCCAGCTCTCCAAGGTGCATCACATTGGCAATATGACCGGCCTTATCATGAATAAATTCGTCTTGATAACTTGGTAGCCTCACTTTCAATGCGGTGTCTATTACACGCTGAATCGCTTTTGGCAGAACCTCTTTTGTCTTTAATTCAGGCGTATCTGTCGCATCAATTAAATTGGGAGCAGACACTATTCGTCCTTGTTTATCGAAGATAATATAGCTTTGATCCGCTGTCGGCTTTGGTAAATGAGACAACAAGGTTTCTAGTTCCAAATCGCTGCCAGTAAAGCCTCGATATTCATCCCCTTCGTATAGTGGTACCAAAATGCTCACAACCCACTTATTCCAAACAGGATCATGATGCACATCAGACCAAATTGCTTCCCGAGTGGGATTTAACTCTTCATGCAGAAGTGGCTGTGCATGAATATTGGCTTGTCTATTTTGTGTACTGTCTAAAAGCACAGAATTAGGTGGTGCAATCCGGACAAAATTTTCAGTGGTATAGATATAAAAATTAAAAAAGTCCTGCAATAGAATTGGAGATAGTGTATTCCACAGTATCTCTGAGTTTTGGAAAAGTGCCTTATCAGAGTCAGTCAATGAGTCTTTTAATATATACGCTGCTGACATGCCATTTGCAGCAACACTATGTACCTTACCATCCAGTACATTAACAGGCACATCAACAGCAATGGGAGAGTTGTTAACAGGAAGCAGCTTTTTTGTCACGACTACATTCGTTTGCTGGGCTAAGTTTTTTTTCAGTTCTAGATACTGAACAAACTGCTGAAGCATTTGCTCACTTAAATCGTGTAGTTGCACAAACTCAGCTTCTATAAGGTGCTTCTCTTCAGACTTTAACATCAGAGCAGCAGCAAACACCCCCGCAATAACACACACGGCGGAAATCAAAATCGATAATTTCACACTTAGAGAATTAGCACCAAAACGTGAAGGGGGACGACGATTGCCCACGATAAACTCTTTACCCAGTTATGTTTTTTTTCATTTATTGTTTTGAATATATCAGATCAGACAAATCGTAGCCAATGCATTTCTGGTAAAATTTAAAATAGCTTGTTGTAATTGCCTTAATATCTGTGTTAATAATATTGATAACACTGTGAATATGAAAACGAACAGATTATGAACTATTTTACGCGCCGCTACTTTTTCTTTTTTAGCTTCTTTAGGTGAAGAGGCTTAACTGTTTGCGCGTGAAAACGAATAGCTAAGCCTCCCAACATTTGGGAGGCTTTTTTTTTGGCAAAATGGGAGTGAGGACCATGACGCAAGATACTTTAAATGCATTGAGAACAGAGATTAACGAAATAGACTCTGAACTATTAGTGCTACTGGCTAAACGAAGAAGAATTAGCCACGGAGTACTGGAGTATAAAATAAACAACAATAAGCCAATTCGAGATGAAGAGCGAGAGTTGGCACTACTTGAAAAGCTCATCAGTTACGGAAAATCTTTAGGTCTTGACCCGTTTTACATAAACAACGTTTTCCAAGTTATCTTGGAAGATTCTGTTCTTAATCAGCAGGCTCTATTGCAAAAGAGTTTAAATCCAGATGCAGTGAATGACACCCACCGAGTAGCTTATCTCGGTGGACAGGGCTCTTACAGCCAACTGGCATGTCACAAGTATTTTAGCCGACGTCCTGGCAAAGTGGTTGAACTAGGCTGTCAAACATTTGAAGAAATCACCACATCTGTGGAACATGGTAAAGCTGACTTTGGTATATTACCAATTGAAAATACCAGTTCAGGTAGTATCAACGAAGTATTTGATTTAATGCAGCATGCGCAAGTGTCTATCGTTGGAGAAGTGACACACAGCGTAGAGCATTGCTTGCTAGCAAAGCCAGGCACTGAACTTAAAGATGTGAAAAAGATATTTGCTCACCCTCAGCCTTTTGCCCAGTGTAGCCGATTCTTACAAAACTTAGCAGATGTCATTCATGAAACCTGTGATTCAACCTCCAGTGCTATAAAATTTGCCACAGAATGTGAGCACAGTGCCGCTATAGGTTCTGCGCAGTCTGGTCGCGCCCAAGGTTTAGAAGTCATTAAAAGTGAACTAGCGAACCAAGCTGAGAATCACAGCCGTTTTATTGTTGTGGCGAGAAAACCACTACAAGTCTCTACTCAAATACCCACTAAAACGAGTCTTATTATGGCAACCAAGCAGCATGTCGGTTCACTAGCAGATGCATTGATGGTGTTTAAAGAGAACAGTATCAATATGACAAAACTTGAATCTCGCCCAGTACCAGGTAACCCTTGGGAAGAGATATTTTATGTTGACCTTCAAGCAAACATTGCTGATCCAATTGTTCAAAAAGCTCTTGAAGCCCTTAAAGCGCACACGCAAACGGTAAGAATACTCGGCTGTTATCAAAGTGAGTCGCTCAAAGCGGTAGACCCAATCTAATAGTCAACCTTAGGTTTTCGTGAACGGGTAATAAAATAAAACAGTGGAAAAAGCGCTATATACATAGCGCTTTTCAAATTTAGGAAGCAAGCTCATCTAACACTTTCGCATCATTGGCTTTATTTAAAATCCCACGGCTTTGCGCTAAGAAGGTATACGCACTGTTAGAGAAGTAAGCCTGTGCTTTATCAAAGCCATCGATCAAGGCCTGCTTATCACCTTGCTTTAAGCTCTGCAGCGTTTGTGCAAAAGTATCTTGATAGCTGGCAAGCAGCCCTTCGACATCTTCGAACTGAGCTAACATGATATCAGCATACAATTCCGGAGACTGCGCAAATAAGCGGCCAACCATCATTAGTTCTAATTGATAAATAGGTGATGAGCAGCTGCGTAGCTCTTCCAGAGTGTGGCACTGTTTTGCTAAGAACTGCCCATAGACAAACGTTGTTAAGTGGCGCATAACCTGAATAATCTGCATTGCTTGATCATGCTTTTTCGCTTCCATTGGCACAATATGGCATCCCCATATTTGCAGCTGTTTTAATAACCCACTGCATGCGTTCTCATCACGGCCATGACAAGCAACTACAGTTTGCTTAACCCAATGCGAAATATCAGGTCCAAACATCGGGTGTAAGCCAACCACTGGGCCTGCGTGTTTATTGAGTAAACTTTTTAAAGGGCTTTGCTTAACAGAGGTAATATCTGCCAAAATGCATTCAGGGTCTAATGGCGGCAAATCTGCTATTACTTTATCTAAACTGTTTATAGGCACACTCACCAGTACGAGTTTAGCGCCTGCTAACACTGAGCTGGCATCCGTTTGCTGAGATTTGTCGAGTATTTTTACCTCATACCCTGAACGTTTAAACTGTTTTGCAAACAACTGGCCCATCGCACCTTGACCACCGACAATCACAATAGGTGAAAGTTGTGGCGCTGCACATGCCAATTTACTTTGTTGGTTTTCATAAGCTTCACGCATCATGCGACGCAAAATATCTTCTACCAACTCCGGGTTAACGCCTTTCTCTTCGGCCTGCTGACGGCGAGCAGCGATCAACGCCGCCTCTCGATCTGGAGCATGTAGCGCTGCGCCCTTCTGTTGTTTGATCTGACCAACCTGTTCGGTCAGTCTTCTTCGCTCAGCAAGTAAGCTCACCAGTTCACTATCACAACGATCTATCTGTATGCGCAGCTCATCTAGGCTTAAGTTCTCTCTCATTCCCATACCGTAAACCTTAATTTACACCAGTAAATAATAAATTACACTCAGTCTAACAGGACGAATTTTATTAAGAAAGCGTCAATTTGTTTCTTCATACTATTGTAGGGTACAAACGCAGGAGTTTTATACTAAGTAAAAAATAAGAAAGTGTTTTGAAGTGAGTTTGGTGGCTAATATCGAAAAAGTGAGAGTCTAAAACCAAACAGACCGCATAAAGCGGCCTGTTTGTTAAGCATAGGTATTATGCGCGTATTAGTTAAGTTTCTCTTTAATACGTGCAGATTTACCAGAACGCTCGCGTAAGTAGTAAAGCTTAGCACGACGAACCGCACCACGACGCTTAACTGTAACGCTATCAACCACTGGGCTGTGTGTTTGGAAAACACGCTCAACACCTTCACCGTTTGAGATCTTACGAACAGTGAAAGATGAATGAAGGCCACGGTTGCGCTTAGCGATTACAACACCTTCAAAGGCCTGTAGACGCTCTTTGTTACCTTCTTTTACACGTACCTGTACAACTACTGTATCACCAGCGCCGAACACTGGTACGTCTTTTTTAAGCTGCTCTTCTTCAAGCGCTTTAATAATATTTTGGTTTACTTTTGCCATTTTATTTCTCACATTCCTAGGAGTAACTGTCTTCTAGCCACAAGCTTCATGTTCTTGCTGAAATTCAGCGAGAAGCCTTGCTTGCTCCTCAGTCAGAGCTAGGTTACGCAACAAGTCCGGACGGCGTAGCCAAGTCCTGCCTAATGACTGCTTTAAGCGCCATTTTGCAATTTCTTTGTGGTTCCCACTGAGTAATACAGCAGGGACCTGCTTTCCATCCAATGTTTCAGGCCGAGTATAGTGAGGGCAATCTAACAGGCCATCCGAAAATGAATCCTGCTCAGCAGACTGATTGTGACCAAGCACACCTGGCACTAATCGCGCGACTGCGTCAATAAGTGTCATAGCGGGCAATTCGCCACCACTGAGAATAAAATCACCGATGGACCACTCTTCGTCTACATGAGACTCGATGATCCGTTCATCTATACCTTCATATCGACCCGCAACTAAAATCAACTTCTCAGACGTTGCCAATTCAGCAGCGCCTTGTTGGTCTAGTTTGCGCCCCTGTGGAGACATGTAAATTACTTTTGCACCATCGCCAGCTGCAGCTTTTGCATCTAGAATGGCTTTTTCAAGCGGCTCTACCATCATCAACATACCTGGACCACCGCCATAAGGGCGATCATCTACAGTACGATGTTTGTCGGTCGCATACTCTCTTGGATTCCAACAATTGAACTCAATCAAACCGTTTTTCACAGCTCGACCAGTTACACCTTGCTGAGTAACTGCATCAAACATTTCAGGGAACAACGATACAACGCCGACCCAAAGTTTTTGCTGTTCACTCATTAAAATGCTGGATCCCAATCAACCGTAATTTCACGTTCTTCATGCTTAACTTCAACAATGACAGAATCTGTCAAAAATGGAATTAAGCGTTCAGTCTGACCAAATGCATCTTTTTTGTTTGCTTTCACAACCAAAACGTCATTTGAGCCAGTCTCCATAAGGTCATCGACATGACCTAAGTTATAACCTTTATTGGTTACAACCGTCATACCAATTAAGTCTCGCCAATAAAACTCCCCTTCAGGTAATTCAGGAAGCTGCTCACTATTAACGGCAATTTCAGCATTGGTATAAGCCATTGCTTCATCTCGGTCGTTAATGTTCGCAAATTTAGCGATGAAACCCTTGTTGTGGCGACGCCAGTCGCTCACTTCAAGTGCTTGCCATTTACCTTGTTGCCCTATCAACCATGGGCTGAAATCGAAGATCCCTTGGGGATCATCAGTAAATGAATGCACCTTAAGCCAACCCTTAATACCATAAGGGGCACCTAATTTGCCGACAACAAGTGTCGAGGTGTTATCTTGACTCATGGTTACACTTACGCCTATTAAGCCGCTTTACGAGCGTCTTTAACTAACTTAGCTACGCGATCTGAAAGAGATGCGCCCTGACCTACCCAGTGATCAACACGAGCAAGATCTAGACGAAGTTTTTCTTCCTGACCAGAAGCGATTGGGTTAAAGAAACCTACTTTCTCGATGAAACGACCGTCACGCGAGAAACGGCTATCCGCAACCACGATTTGATAGAATGGACGCTTTTTAGCGCCGCCACGTTGCAAACGAATAGTTACCATACCGTCCTCTACATAGATTGACTGTTTTCATTAATAAGATATAACTTCCCACTACGGGAAGCTGGGGAATTGTACGAGTTTTTCTCAACAATGCAAGTATGTTTTAGATTTAATTCTCAATCTTGACATACCTAGGTCGGTTTAGACCTAAAATGCAATCATCATTTGGCTTCGTACCCGCCAAAATAAAGAAACGGATGCTGTTGAAAACACCCGTTTAAATGCTCAAGCAAAGCGAATATCGCCTTGCTCGCAGGGAGACATTACCGCCTAGAAGGTATATTTAGCATTAATCGCAAAATTACGTCCTGGCTGTGTGTATTGCTCTAGGTTCGCATCAGCCGCTTGCCCTGCAACACTTTCATAAGGAATATATTCTTTATCTAACAGATTAAAGACACCTGCATTGAGTCGCAGGTTGCCGAAATCATACTCAGCATAGAGATCGACAGTTCCCCAACCACCAGTTTTAATTCTGTCATCAGTTGGAACCTTAGTCATACGCTTAGCCGCTTTAAACGCTGCTGTAACTGACCAGCTGTCCATTTCATAACGCGTCTTTGCAAAGCCGTTTAGAGGACTAATTGAACTTAGATATTCGTTAGTTTCTTTATCTTTACCTTGTACATATGTAAGACCAGTTTCTACAGAAACATTATCATTTACCCAAACGGTAAAGTTCGCTTCTAATCCTTTAATCTCTACCTCACCAATATTGTGGTACTGATAATACGTCTTAGGCGGCATGTTAGGTATTTGACTAGGCTCAACACGAACTACCTTATTACCTATAAAGTCATCGAACTTAGTATTAAATAGTGTTACAGAAAACTGCTTTGAGTCAAAACCACCTTTCACACCAAACTCTATACTGTCACTGGTCTCTGGGTCTAGCTCAGGGTTCGGTAAAATCTGGTAAATAGGTTCAACACCGTGGCTTTGATATGCTAGATCATGAGGTGGAATTTTAAAACCACGAGAGTACTGTGCCACCACATTCAAATTATCTGAAACTGCATATACTAAACCAAGCTTTGGCGATAGTGCAGTTTCACTGATATCCCCAAACTCTGTGCCCTCATAAAGCTCGCTTTGTTTTGCATCCATATCATACTTATCAAGACGCAAGCCCGCGTTCAATGTAACAGCATCAGACAAAGCAATATTATCTTGTACAAAAAGCCCTAACATGGTGGTGTCTGCACCAGGGAATGTTTTTTGTCCCTCATTATCAAACACTTTATTACCTTGTGCATCAATTCGGGTTTTTAGACGAGGTCTTGATGTTTCATAACCATCATAATCAAAACCATAAACAAGTTGATGTGACACAGAACCAAACTCTAGCTGCTTATCTAATACTAAGCGTGCACCAAGAATAGACTGCTCGAAACGATAGTCGTTGTAATCCGTGTAAGGCCCAATACGGCTGCGACTTCCATCATTAGCACGAGTCTGATTACTGATCTGTTCAAAGTCAGTATAATAAACTTGTGTACTTAAGTTATCGTAAAAACTTGTCGCTGTTGAAGTATCAAACTCTAATGACAAAGAAAGGCTTTCGTTATCATCTCTTGTTTCATACTCATTTGCCGTGATTACTTGCTCGCTGTCTTGGTCAAAGTAATCAAGCGTCGCCAAAACACGCTCGCTGTCAGTCAATTTAAACTCCGACTTTAGCAATAACGCATTTGATGTGTAGTCAAATCCTGGAAGATTTTCTTGATAATTCTGCGTTTCTTCGCCATCTCTACGCGTCACTTGAATAGATGTGGCGTTTAGATCACTAAGTTGCTTAGCAAATGTTGCTGTGGCGCTTTTTTCCGAGTTAACGCCGTAATAGCCAATACCAACTTGAGCATAACTATCTTCATTAGCTAGGTAATCAGACGGATTTTTTGTCGATATAACAATAATGCCACCCAAAGCATCAGAGCCATAAAGAGATGATGCAGCACCTTTTGCCACTTCAATTTGCTTTACGTTATCAACATCAAAGTAACCGCGACCAATGATTAAGCCGCCACCACCAGAATAAGCATCATTCAAGCGGCGTCCGTCTTTGACGTAAACAACACGATTTCCACCAATACCACGAATATTGAGCGCTTGGGCTTCACCAGTTGAGCCCGTAGTTGTGATCCCTGTTTGATACTTAAATGCACTATTTAAGTCCACTGCTAACTCACGTTCAATTTCTTGTTCGGTGACAACATTCACAGAGCCCGCAACATCCTCAAGCTTTTGCTCAATACGCGACCCTGATACTACGATAACCTCGCTGTCTTTCTCAAATTGCTCCGCAACTGAACTTGGCGCAGTAAAGACCGCAGCTGCAATACTTAGCGAAATAGTAGTTTGTTTAAACATTATCTTTTAACCTCAAACAGGAAGAACGAATAAATTTCGCTGTGCACTATAAAGGTATTTTTAAACTATCACAAACGATAATTATTTGCATTTCTATAATCATGTAGATTTTAGTTTCTTGAGAATGTATTATTACCGCCATTGGATACACAGACTCATAAGGGATTTATCAGTCGCTCAAACTGCCCTTCAAACGAGCAGTAACGAGTCAAAAACTCAAGTAATTAACACGTGAGAGAACAATGAAACATACCCTTTATATTGGTATTTTACTGATGCTGAGTAGCTTCGCTGCGAACGCAGAACGCTTGGTCGTCGCAGGTGGCACCATTACAGATATCGTCTATGCGCTCAATGCAGGTGAGTCTGTAGTTGCAGTAGACACTTCAAGTACATGGCCACCAAAAGCAACAACTCTGCCAAAGGTTGGCTATTATCGTGATTTGGCCGCAGAAGGTATTTTATCGCAAAAGCCAACCATGGTTTTGACCCTAGAAGGCGCCGGCCGCCCTGAAGTACTCACGCAAATTAAAAGCACTGGAGTTCTACTCAAGTTGTACGGAAAGCCAAAACATGTTCAAGGGCTTTTTTCTCTTATCACCGAAGTTGCAACCGATCTCAATAAAAAGCCTCAAGCAGAACAGCTAATCAACTCTTTAAAAAAGCAATTGCCAAGTAAATCTAAACGCTCAGGTACGAAGGCATTATTTATTCTCTCTGCTGGTGAAAGAGGTGTGATGGTCGCAGGAAAAGAGACTGTACCAGATGTCTTATTTGACTATACGGGCATTGAAAATATCGCTGTACATAATGGTTTTAAGCCCTTTAACCGTGAAGCTCTATTAATCAGTAACCCAGACTTTATCGTCGCACCCAGTCATGTTGTCTATGGCGCAGGCGGCCCAGGAAAGTTCTGTAAGCAAGCATCCCTTGCTTTAATCCCAGCTGCGAAGGAATGTCGTCTATTAGTTATGGATTCTCTAATGGCACTCGGTATGACTACTCGATTACCTGAAGCCATTGCCAAACTAGACGCATTTCATCGTAAGCAGGCATTATGAGCAACACCGCACTTCCCCTTTTAAATTCAAATCAACATTTAAAGTGGTACTGGTTGAGCGGCTTATTGCTGCTTGGCCTTGCTTGGCTCTCTCTCAGTAGCGGTCCTGTTGGGTGGGATTGGAAAATGCCCATCGCTTGGATATTACCCAATACCATGACAATGGATATTAATGAGCTGCAAATGAGTGTCGTATCACAAATTAGATTACCTCGATTGCTACTCGCCATTTTAGTTGGCTCCGTGCTCGCTTGCAGCGGCGCTGCAACGCAGGCACTATGTCGCAACCCGCTAGCCGATCCTAGTTTAATGGGCGTCACAGGTGGCGCGGCGGTCGCTGCCATTGCCGTTATCGCACTCGCTCCCAAAGTCAGCTTTATTAATGAAGCCATGGTTGCACCTGCCGCATTCGTAGGTGCATTAACCATCACTTCTGTCATTTACCGTCTAGCCAATCATCAAGGTCAGGTTCAAATCACAACATTATTATTGGCAGGCGTCGCCATTAATGCCATTGCCATGGCCATTATCGGCTTATTCAGCTTTTTTGCTGACGACAGTTCATTGCGTTTGATGACTTATTGGCAGATGGGGTCTTTAGGCGGCGCGAGTTGGTCAGCAATGATTTACGGCGCTCCTCTTATCATCATCAGTACCATCATGTTGATTTTGAAGAAACGCCAAATAAACGCACTAATGCTTGGCGAAAGGGATGCAAGACATCTAGGTGTTAATGTGAAACGCCTAAAAACCGAAGTTGTCTTTCTCGTTGCGCTCGGTGTCGGTGGTGCCGTTGCTATGGCGGGTATGATTGGCTTTGTTGGGTTGGTTGTTCCCCATATCGCGCGCTTATTAGTGGGCCCAGATCTACGAAAAATGCTCCCTCTGAGCATGCTTTTAGGGTGCTTATTAATGTTACTTGCTGATTGGATAGCACGCCTGATTGTCGCACCCTCTGAGTTACCGATAGGTATTGTCACTGCGCTATTTGGCGCGCCATTTTTTATCTATCAATTAGTGAAACAAAAGCGAGGTGCTCATGCTTGAGTGTAACAATATCTCGATTACGCGCGGAAACAAGCGCATTATTCACGATCTGTCTTTTGCTGCGCAGCAAGGTCAATTTATTGTCTTACTTGGAGAGAATGGTGCGGGTAAATCGACCTTATTGAGCGCAATATGTGATGATCTGTCCTATTCAGGTGATGTGTTATTTCACGATCAGCGGATCCATCAACTTGACCCTCAGCAACTGGCGACCAAACGCGCCATGCTGCTGCAAAACAACCGTGTCAATTTTTCTTTTAGTGCTGCAGAATTGATTGCAATGGGGCGCTACCCCTATCACGAGACTAGATCAGCACAGGCTGAAGTGGTCAATGAGGTTATCCTGCAAATGTCTCTAGAAACGTTAGCTGACAGAGATGTTACCGTACTATCAGGCGGTGAGTTTCAACGTGTGCAATTTGCACGTTGCATTGCGCAGCTTGATGCACATAAGCCTGGAACGTCAGGCAAGTTGATGTTACTGGACGAACCAACCTCGGCATTGGATCTGCATCATCAACATATGACATTAAGCAAAGCGAAATCTTTTGCGGAGCAAGGTAATACCGTCATTGCTGTATTACACGACTTAAACTTAGCATCATTATATGCTGACAGAATTTTACTGCTGCACCATGGCGTCATCTATCACGACGGCAAGCCACAGGATGTCTTACGTCCTGAGGTGCTGCAACCAATATACCGTGCTGGCATGCAAATTAACTTGCACCCCAGCTTTGAAATCCCTATGATTTTTTCAGAACCGCTAACAGGAGCCTCCAATGCGTGAACAAGCCGCTTTTGAAGCACGCACCTTAGTAAGACAGTCATCTGTCTGTGTGATCTCAACTATTTCTAAAAACCTACAGGGCTACCCTTTTGGATCTGTGTCTCCTTTTATGACGGACAATCAAGGTAGGCTAATTTTTTATATTGCAGGGATAGCGCAACATTCAAGAAACCTTACTGAAGATAGCCGCATGTGTGCGACCGTATTTGATGCTGCTGATCAAGGTGACCAAAATGCACACGCACGAGTAACTGTCGTTGGTGATGCAGTGCCGGTGCCTGCTGAAGAGTCAGAAGCCTTGCTTGAGCGCTATGAGCGTCAATACCCTGAAGCCATATCTTACCGCCAAGCCCATGACTTTCAGTTATGGCGCATGGAAGTAAAGCGCGTTCGTTACATTGGTGGATTTGGTCATATCTTCTGGATAGAAGAAAACGAATGGCATGCACAAGAGCCAGAATGGACGCTAGAAGATGAAAAGCGCATGGTTGAACATATGAATGACGACCATGCTGATGCCAACCAGCTTATGCTGAACCTGATCCACCAAGTGCAAGCTGACGACGTCATCATGACAACCATTGTCCTCGATGGATGTTATCTTCGCGCCAATGACAAAAACTACTATGTTCAGTTTGAAAACGTGTGTATGGATAGTAAAGCAGTGAGAATGGAACTTGTTAGACTGACCAAGGCTGCACGCAAAGCACTTAGCTCTGAGGCCGAACAAGATTAGGGCTTGATAAAGTAAAAAGGGTAGTGACATCACTTCCCTTTTTTGATTCAGTTAATTAAAACTTAGGACCGCCGCCACCAAACATACCTGGAGGCATCATACCTTTCATGCCGCGCATCATTTTCATCATGCCGCCCTTGCCTTTCATCTTCTTCATCATCTTCTGCATTTGAGTGAATTGCTTAAGCAGCTTATTGATATCTTGTACTTGAGTACCAGAACCTGCAGCAATACGCTTCTTGCGAGAGCCTTTGATGATTTCAGGACGCGCACGCTCTTTTGGTGTCATTGAGCTGATAATCGCTTCCATCTGATTAAAGGTTTTGTCATTGACTTGACCTTTCACTGCATCAGGTAGGTTATTCATGCCTGGCAGCTTTTCTAACATCGACATCATGCCGCCCATGTTTTTCATTTGCTTTAATTGCTCAGCAAAATCTTCCAGTGTGAAGCCATCACCTTTAAAGACTTTTTCCGCCACTTTTGCAGCTTTATCTTTGTCAACTTTTGCTTCTACTTCTTCGATAAGTGATAACACATCACCCATACCAAGAATACGCGAGGCGATACGATCTGGGTGGAATGGTTCAAGCGCATCTGTTCGCTCACCCACACCCATAAACTTAATCGGTTTTCCTGTGATATGACGGATAGATAACGCTGCACCACCACGTGCATCACCATCTGTTTTCGTTAAAATCACACCCGTTAAAGGAAGCGCTTCATCGAATGCTTTTGCCGTATTGGCGGCATCCTGACCTGTCATTGAGTCAACAACAAATAGCGTTTCAATTGGATTAATCGCCGCGTTTAACTCTTTGATCTCGTCCATCATGTCACTGTCAACGTGAAGACGACCTGCGGTATCCACCAGCACTACGTCGATGAATTTCTTTTTCGCATGACTGACAGCATTATTGGCAATATCAACTGGTTTTTGAGAAATGTCACTTGGGAAGAACTCAACATCTACTTCCTGTGCTAACGTTTCAAGCTGCTTGATTGCCGCAGGACGATATACGTCGGCACTCACAACCAAAACAGATTTTTTCTTTTTCTCTTTTAAGAATTTTGCAAGTTTACCCACACTGGTCGTTTTACCAGCACCTTGCAAACCCGCCATCATCACAACAGCTGGAGGCTGAGCGTTAAGGTTTAGCTCTTCATTCGCTTCACCCATCGCCTTTTCAAGTTCTTCACGAACAATTTTAATGAAAACCTGACCAGGACTTAGACTCTTGGTGACTTCAACACCAACAGCACGCTCTTTCACTTTTTTTACAAACTCACGCACTACAGGCAGTGCAACGTCTGCTTCAAGTAAGGCCATGCGCACTTCGCGCAGTGTTTCTTTAATATTATCTTCGGTCAGTCGGCCCCTGCCGCTGATGTTTTTAAGCGTTTTTCCTAAGCGTTCTTGGAGGTTCTCAAACATGTATCGCTTCCACTATCTCGTAATTACGCAACATTATACTGATATGCGCGCAACTAATACAGTATTCAAGTTATACAAAGATTCTTTTTACAAAGTCTATGCAAGCGGCGAGGCTTAAAATACAATAGCCTATAAAAGGACCACGAAAGTAGACACAAAGTTCATGATCATCATTTTGTCATTATTGGCGAGCCTGTTTTACATACTAGCAACTGGACACGTGCTTTCACGTTTATTCCATAAAGAAGGCCCAAGTCAAAAGCTAACCGTTATTTTAAGTACGGTGGCGATATTGAGCCATATGCTGGTATTGGTGAATTCGGTGTTTACTCAGTACGGCCAAGACTTGAGTACCATTAATATTGCCCTGCTGACTTGCTGGGTTATTGTGGTCTCTGTTACAACGGTCTCATTAAAATTCCCTGCAACTTTATTGTTACCCGTGGTTTATGGATTTGCAGCGATTTTGCTTATTGCCAGTTTATTCATCCCTCACCACATTATCATGGATGACATCAATGTAGATATTGGCTTAGTCACACATATCTCTTTGTCGCTGTTGGCTTACTGTATTTTAATCATCGCCACTTTGTATGCTGTTCAGTTTTACTTTATTGATAAGCGTTTAAAAAGCAAAGATCTTGCAATCATGAATAGCCATTTGCCTCCGCTGATGCAAGTGGAGTCTCAGTTATATCAACTCCTCACTGTCGGCACCGGACTACTCACGTTGGCATTGATTGCTGGGTTTGTATTCTTAGATGGTATGTTTGATAAAGCGTCTATCCACAAAACAGTATTATCATTAATTGCGTGGACAATTTTTGCCTCAGTCACACTCGGCCACCACCAATTTGGTTGGCGTGGAAAGCCAGTCGTTTTTGCCATTATTGGTGCATCTGGCATTGTCACCTTGGCTTATTTTGGCAGCCGATTTATCCAAGAAGTCATCTTAGACAAATTTTAATACAAAAAAATAAGCGTCGAGCTTGACTCTGCTTCTATGCTGACGCTTAATAACCTTTCGAAAGTAAAAAAGGGATCCTCTGTTGGACGACATATCTACCAGCGCCTTGTTTATCATACTTGGCGTACTGATACTTATATCAGGTTATTTCTCAAGCTCTGAGACTGGCATCATGTCCATTAATCGCTATAGGCTCAGACATTTAGTCAAAGAGAATAACAAATCTGCCAAACGCGTTGATAAACTACTCAAAAGGCCAGATCGCCTTATTGGACTTATTCTTATCGGTAATAACCTCGTTAATATCGCCGCATCAGCGGTTGCCACCGTGATTGGTATGAGATTATTAGGTGATGCCGGTATTGTTGTGGCGACATTTGCACTGACCTTGGTTATTTTGATTTTTGCTGAAGTCACGCCTAAAACACTTGCTGCACTGTATCCTGAAAAAGTGGCTTTCCCAAGCTCTGTAATACTAAAAATACTCTTAAAAGTATTATTCCCTGTCGTTGTTACCGTCAATTGGATCACCAATGGCATGCTCAAGCTTTTTGGTGTATCACCAGAACAAATAGAAGAACATAGCTTAAGTAAAGAAGAGCTCAAGACAGTCGTAAATGAATCCAGTGCCATGCTACCCACCAATCATGGCAATATGCTGACCTCTATTTTAGACCTAGAACAAGTCACCGTTGAAGACATCATGATCCCCCGAAATGAGATCAATGCCATTGATATTAACGATGACTGGAAAGATATTTCTCGCAGGCTAACAAATGCGCAGCACACTCGAGTGCTTTTATACCGTGACCAAATCGATGACGCTGTTGGCTTTATTCACTCAAGAGATGCACTGCGTTTATTAACTAAAGAGCAGTTTGATAAGCCTTCACTACTGCGTGCCGTAAGAGAAATATATTTTATTCCTGAAGGCACATCACTAAATACTCAATTGCTCAAGTTTCAACAAAATAAAGAGCGTATTGGCTTGGTAGTTGATGAATACGGTGACATTCAGGGCTTGGTTACACTCGAGGATATTTTAGAAGAAGTTGTCGGTGACTTTACAACAACCCAAACACCAACACCAAGTGATGAAGTGACAGTGCAAAGTGATGGCTCCGTTTTAGTTGATGGCAGCGCCAATATCCGAGACCTAAACAAAGAAATGGGTTGGGAGCTACCAACAGAAGGACCTAAAACTCTCAGTGGCCTAATTGTTGAGTACCTTGAAGATATTCCAGAAAGTCAATTGAGCTTAAAAATCGCTAACTATCCAATGGAAGTCATGGAAGTCAAAGAAAACATGATAAAAATAGTGAAAATTTATCCACTTCAACAAGCACAAAAGCAAGCTTAATAAAAAGGGTTAGCATATGCTAACCCTTTTTTCTTTTTATTCGGTCTAAACTCGTTTACTCAACACTGATTGTTACGAAAACAGCCTCTCAAACCAGTTTTTATTCAGATCATCCTCACATCGTTTCAGCTGTGCACCGTAACGAGATGCTCTGTGCTTAACCTTATTGGCAACTTTCATCAGCCATTTTTTCTGTTTATAAGTGCCACGGCGGTATCCACCCCAGCCTTCATGATAATTTAGGTACTGCGCATAGGCATCCCACTTTGAAACACCATTTACCTTATGCGTTTTATAAACAAACCAGCCCATAAAGTCTATCGCATCTTCAAAGTCATCTCTATCGGCCCCTGAATTACCAGTCTCACGAATATAATCACTCCAAGTCATTGTTTTTGCTTGGGAGTAACCATAAGCTGAACTTGCACGGCCAATTGGAATAAAGCCTAAAAAATATTCCATCGGCGGCGCGGCATCATGCCTAAATGAACTCTCTTGGTACATCATGCTCATCAGCACATGTTTTGGCGAACCCCACTTATCCTGTGCATCACGCGCATCGTAATACCAGTCCTCTTTCTCCTCAAAAATCTTACAAATATCATTAGGTTGCTTCGGAGGAGCTGTTGCACAACCAGTCAGAGCTAGCAGTAGAGGTAAAAATATTATTTTTTTTCTCATTTTTTTTGAACTCACCTGAACTTTTCTATTTTGCTAGGGTCATACTACTTGAATGCAGCAGTTTAGCATTGTTTCATCCCTGATATATTTTGACGCAGCCTCATGGGCTGCGTTTTTTTATGCCTTTTCGAAATAATCTTGTAAAAATGCAGTCAACGTTAACTCATCTGCATCACAAACCGTTTTTTCATCAGTAAATGATTGTGCTGTTTTAGCATCCAACTCTGACTCACTATAAAACTGATAATCACTTTGCAAATGAGATTGCTTATATTGGCTGGCCAGTTTAAGGGCTTGCTCAGCAGAATCGGTACTCTGCTCTTTTAAAACACTAACTAATTGACCTGAAAACGTCTCATCTGGGTTATCTACCCAAGTAGCTAAGCTTGCAATCGTGTCAGAGTAAGTCTGATCACCATGCGCGTCATCAAACAGCTTTGCAACTTTCGTCAAGTCACGGAAAATAGACTCAGCCCACGCCGCAATAGAAACTTGCGTATCGCCTTGCTGTAAATGAGTTTCTGTATCGCGTCCTGTGCAAATTACACTTTGTAAGTTTCTGTCTGAAACCTGCTGCTCATCCCAGTCCATCTCTGGTGAGTCTTTTAACAAACAGTAAGTTAAGAACACGTCTAAGAATCTGATTTGCTCTAAGCTAATGCCTGTATCTGAGAATGGATTAACATCTAATGCGCGGATCTCAATATACTCGATACCACCGCGTGCTAATGCCTGTGTTGGCGTCTCTTGCGAATTAGCATTGCGTTTTGGTCGAATAGGCGAATAGAATTCGTTTTCTATCTGAAGAATATTTTTGTTTAATTGCTTAGGCACATCTGCGCGATAATCATCAATATTTTCGTATAAATCAGAACGACAGCGGATTGCTGTTTGTAAGCCTTTTACATATTCAGACAAGCTGTTGTACATCACTTTAAGTGAAGACTGAGCGCTATTGGTATACCCTAAGTCACCTAGCCTCAGTGCTGTGCCTTTATCCAAATATAAAGTGCCTTTGCCTGATTCTTGAAACGGTAAGTTACTTTGCTTACCCTGCAAGAATGAGCGGCACAATGCTGGTGAAGCACCAAACAAATAACTTATCAGCCAAAGTTCACGTTTAAAGTTACGAATAAGACCAAGGTATTTATTCGAGATAAAATCTTGCACCGAACCCGTATCTTGTTCACTGCTCTGCAATGCATCCCAAAAGTCACTTGGGAATGACATATTAAAATGCACACCTGCAATCGCCTGCATCATGCTACCATAGCGGTTTTTTAACCCTTCACGATACAGGGTCTTCATTTTCCCGATATTTGACTTGCCAAATTGTGCCAAAACAATATCGTCTTGATCTTCAATAAAACACGGCATACTCATAGGCCACAACATTTCGTCGCCCATATTCGTCAAAGTATATTTTTGTAGATCTCTAAGCTGAGATAGCGTTTGTTCTGCTGAGGTGCTAACAGGTGTAATAAACTCAAGCAGTGACTCTGAAAAGTCAGTTGTAATTGAGTTATGTGTCAATGGATGTCCAACACCTGCTGGGTGGGGTGTTTTAGCAATTTTGCCGGATGGCTGGATCCGTAAAGCTTCTCGTTCAATACCGCGCTGAATACCCGTTAATGAAGAGACAAGCGCAGTGTTGGCAAGTGTTTCTAACTTGCTATCTAAATTCGTGTGTTTCAAAAAAATACCTCGAGGCTCGGATCAAGCTTAAGTTATGCCCCCTTCAATGGGGGCTAATTTAAAATACTCAAGCCACAATAATAACTTTGCCAAAGTGCTCGCCTAGCTCAACATATTTATGAGCCAAAGCAATCTCGTCTAGCTTAAATTTTTTACTCACAACAAGCTTTACTTGTTGTGTAGCGACAGCTTTATACAGTTCATTTAAGTGTTTTGGATTAACATGGACTAAAATTCCTTCTCCATGAGCACCAAAAGATGCGCCGTGCTTCATTACTTCGTCTTTAGTAATTGAGGGCACGGTTACAAACGAAGTGCCAGCCCCCATGTTTGACAGCATTTTACAAGCAAGCTCGCCACCGACCAAATCCAAAAGTTGACCTGACTGTGGTTCGGCAAAAAACTCTTCATAAGACATAATCGCCATATCAAAGTTCAACGACTCAATTAATGACTTACGTGTTGTTACGGGAACCACATTAAATCCATTAAGCGTCGCAAGCTGCAGGGCTAAATGACCAACACCACCGGTCGGCGCATTAATAAACAAGGTCCCTGCGTTCGCATTTAATTTATCTAACGATTGTAGTGCAGTGAGTCCTGCTAAACTCAGACCCGCTAATTCATCAGAAACTTTCGAATCAACAACAATAAGTTCTTCACTTTCAGCAATGACATGAGAAGCATAGCAGCCTGGTGAAGAGGGAAAGCCCACCATACCCAATACAGTGTCACCAACTTTTAAGTCGTTAACTCCCTCACTTACCTCTTCAATGATACCCAAAACATCGTAGCCTAATGGTAAAAATGCACCATCCTGCTTTAACTGTGCAACATAACCTAAACCAGCGCGTGTTTTAACATCAATGGGATTTACAGAAGATGAGATAATTCGAATAAAAACCTGACCCCGTTCAAGTATTGGCTGAGAGAGGCTTTGTATCTGAAGTCTATCTGCAGTGCCAAAATTTACGACACCTGCCTGTTTGTAATTTTTATTCATGTTATGCCATCAAGCCAGACTAAATAGCTGTTAAATTTATCATATAAAAGTAAAACCCCCCAAATAACTTCATCGTGATCTTTAGGGGGTTCATAACAAATATTTTTAATTATATCTGAGCTGTCGTACGAGATTACTCGCCACTAAACAAGATCTTGCCTTCGTCAACATCTACCTTAATGCGTGCGTACCCATTAAAATCACCTTGCAACAAACTTTGCGCCAATGGGTTTTCAATATATTGCTGTATAGCACGTTTAAGTGGCCGCGCCCCAAACACTGGGTCAAAACCGCTCTGTGCTATTTTCTCAAGTGCGCCTTCGCTTACTTCGAACCCATAACCATTATCTTTAAGACGACCTGATAGCTTATCAAGCTGAATCCTTGCAATTTGCTTGATGTGTTCAGTGACCAGTGGATGGAATACCACAGTCTCATCGATACGGTTTATAAACTCCGGTCTAAACTGAGTTGTGAGTACGTCCATCAGTTTGTTTTTCAGGCCTTCATAATCATTACTGCTTGCCTGCTCTTGAATAACGTCTGACCCTAAATTTGATGTCATGATGATAACAGTATTCTTAAAATCAACCGTTCGACCTTGGCCATCGGTTAAACGGCCATCATCTAACACCTGTAGAAGAATATTAAAGACATCTGGATGCGCTTTTTCTACTTCATCTAACAACACAACAGAATAAGGTCTGCGACGTACCGCTTCCGTTAAATAGCCACCTTCTTCATAGCCGACATAGCCTGGAGGCGCACCAACTAAACGTGCAACTGAGTGCTTTTCCATGAACTCAGACATGTCGATTCGCACCATGGCATCTTCAGTATCAAACATAAAGTTAGCCAACGCTTTTGTCAGTTCAGTTTTACCCACCCCAGTAGGTCCTAAAAATAAGAAGGAACCAATTGGGCGATTAGGATCCGCAAGCCCTGCGCGCGAGCGACGGATAGCGTTAGCAATCGCATTAACCGCTTCGTCCTGCCCGATGACTTTTTGATGTAACTCATCTTCCATATGTAAGAGCTTTTCACGCTCCCCTTGCAGCATCTTCGCCACAGGAATACCTGTCCAACGAGAAAGGATCTCTGCGATTTCATCTTCAGACACTTGGTTTTTAAGCAAGCTCATTTCTTGCATTTCAGCTTGAGATGCCAAATCTAGTTTGCGCTCAAGCGCAGGAATACGGCCATATTGCAATTCAGACATGCGCTGCAAATCACTTGCTCTACGAGCAACTTCAAGGTCAAGGCGCGCTTGTTCGAGTTCAGCTTTAATTACTTGCGTGCCCTGTAAAGAGGCTTTTTCGGCGTTCCACACTTCATCCAGCTCTGTGTATTCAGTCTCTAACTGTGCAATAAGTGACTGCATTTCAGTGCGACGCTTTTGACTGGCTTCGTCTTTTTCTTTTGCCAAAGCATTGTCTTCTAATTTCAGCTGAATAATACGTCTTTCAAGCTTATCTAACTGCTCTGGCTTAGAGTCGATTTGCAAACGAATAGATGAGCCTGCCTCATCTATTAGGTCAATGGCTTTATCTGGTAGTTGGCGGTCACTAATATAACGATGTGATAAATTTGCCGCAGCAACAATCGCAGGGTCGGTAATGTCTACAGAGTGATGCAGTTCGTAACGCTCTTTCAAGCCACGTAAAATCGCAATGGTATCTTCAACTGTAGGCTCTGAGACAAAGACTTTTTGAAAACGCCTTTCAAGTGCTGCGTCTTTTTCAATATATTGGCGATACTCATCCAACGTCGTTGCGCCAACGCAATGCAGCTCGCCACGTGCGAGAGCAGGCTTAAGCATGTTCCCCGCATCCATTGCACCATCTGTTTTGCCTGCACCAACCATGGTATGGATCTCATCAATGAATAAGATCACACTGCCTTCTTCTTTAGCTAGCTCATTTAACACTGATTTTAAGCGCTCTTCGAATTCACCTCGATACTTAGCACCCGCAACAAGTGCCCCTAAATCTAGAGACAAAACACGTTTGTGCTTGAGCCCTTCAGGTACTTCACCGTTGATAATACGCTGAGCTAATCCCTCGACAATCGCCGTTTTTCCGACTCCAGGTTCACCGATCAGCACCGGGTTATTTTTAGTTCGACGCTGGAGGACTTGAATCGTGCGCCTAATTTCATCATCGCGACCTATCACTGGGTCTAATTTGCCCTGCTCAGCACGCTCAGTTAAATCTATTGTATACTTCTCAAGGGCCTGACGCGTTTCTTCGGCGTTTGGATCATCTACTTTTTGTCCGCCTCGAATGGCTTTGATGGCTTTTTCCACCTTGTCTTGGGTAATATTGAGGGCGCGAAAGATATCTCCTAGCTCGCCTTTATCCTCACATGCTGAGAATACAAACACTTCGCTAGAAATATATTTATCTTTGCGCTTTTGGGCATATTTATCACATAGGTTAATAAGTGAAATAAGGTTATTAGACAGTTGAACATCACCGCCAACACCTTCAACTTTAAAAAGCCGCTCTATAGATTGAGATAACTTAGTGTTGAGCTCGTCTGCACTCACACCTGCTTGCGCAAACAGCGCCCTGACACTCGAACCCGTTTGTTGTAGCAGCGCATACATTAAATGGACTGGTTCTATAAATTGATGATCTCGACCCAATGCTAGGGATTGAGCGTCTGACAACGCACTTTGGAATTTGCTAGTAAATCTATCTAAACGCATGAGACTCCACACCTAAGTATTCTAAACTACTTCTTTAAGTGGGTCCTTTGGTGAATATGTTCAAGTAGGGAATAAAATTTATTTGCGCCAGATCACGGTCGCCATGCGTCCACACTGCCCCTCACGGCGGTATGAAAAAAATTGCTCACTATCACTGTAAGTGCAAAGTTCATCGCTATAAATATATTTTATATTTAACGAATTTAACCGAATACGAGCCAATAGAAAAATATCCGCGAGAAACTTGTTTCCAGTATTAGGTGTAAATGCCTGAGCTTGCGCTGGTAATTTTTCAATGAAGGCATCTTTAACTTCAGCCCCCACCTCAAACGCAGTAGGTCCAATTGCAGGCCCAAACCAAGCCACTATCTCATTTGCAGGCGCACGAAAGCACTTTAGCGTGTTCTCGATAATACCACCAGCAAGTGGCCGCCAACCGGCATGAATTGCCGCAACTTCATCACCTTGTCGACTTGCTAATAGGATGGGCAAGCAATCTGCGGTCATGATTGCTAAGGGTTTTTTTCTTAATCGCGTATACAAAGCATCTGCACTACATGTCTTGTCAAACTCTGTATGCGCATCAACAACGTGTACATGTGAGCCATGAACCTGGTTAACCCAAATAGGGTCGGCAGGAAGAGACTCCCCTAATAACCTACGATTACTTTTAACGTCTTCAACGAAATCCCCGACATGACTCGCCAGATTAAATGTATCAAAAGGCGCCTTAGAATAACCGCCCAAGCGGGTGCTTGTTAAAGCACCGACTTTCTCTTGTACCGGCCATTGAGGCAATATCATATGACTAGTATTCAATTTGAGGGTTAGCTTTCGTATCCGCTCTTAACATCTCAGTAAGTGCCTGCATATCATCAGGAATTGGTGCTTCCCAAGTCATTTTCTCACCGGTAATTGGGTGCGCGATACTGAGCTTAACAGCGTGTAGTGCCTGACGCTTGAAGCCACGTAATGTCTCTAAAAATTCTGCAGAGGCATTTTTCGGCGGGCAAGGACGGCCATTGTAAAGCTGATCTCCAATCAAAGGGTGCTTTAAGTATGCCATGTGTACACGGATCTGGTGTGTTCTACCTGTTTCCAGACGTAGCCTGAGTCGCGTATGTGCTCTGAACTTTTCAGCAACACGATAGTGCGTAATCGCAGGTTTGCCCATTTCATGTACCGCCATATGCGTACGCTTAGTGGCATGACGACCAATCGGCTTTTCAATTACACCGCCAGCTGTCATTGTACCGTTACAGATAGCTTCGTATTCTCGGGTGAAATTGGTGCGCGCTTGCAAGTTTTTAACTAAATGAGTTTGCGCCTGAATGGTTTTTGCAACCACCATCAAACCAGTGGTGTCTTTATCCAAACGATGCACGATACCAGCACGAGGTACATTGATAATATCAGGGTGATGATACAGCAATGCATTAAGCACTGTACCATTTGGATTTCCTGCACCTGGGTGTACAACTAAACCCATAGGTTTGTTAATTACCAGAATATCATCATCTTCATAAACGATATCTAGTGCAATATCTTGCGCTTCATATTCGCGCTCAGCTTCTATTTGTGTTTCGATCTCTACGACTTCACCACCAAATAGCTTTTCTTTCGGTGTGCTCAATGTTTGACCATTAACGGTTACCTTCTCATCCAAAATCCAAGTTTTTATTCTTGAACGTGAAAAATCAGGGAACAATTGCGCTAATATTTGGTCTAGACGTTTACCGCCTAACTCGATTGGCACTTCGGCTTGTAGAGAAATTTGCTCTGACATGTGTAACTTTACCTAAATTACCAGTGCAAGCCTCGCTCGACTGGGTTAGAATCGCATAAATGCATAGTTTACTCGGTTTTACCGACTTGGCCTAGCCGAAGACAACGAAGGTAGTAAAATAAAATGATAATGAAGTTGGGAAAACGCGCTGCTGCAGTATTTATTAGCGCATCTATACTAGGATTAGCCGCATGTTCTTCAGCACCAGAACAAGAAGAAATTGAACGTGTACCAAACAAATCTGTACAAGCATTATATGAAGATGCCAAACGCACTCTAGATTCCGGCCTTTACGCTAGAGCTATTCAACTACTTGGTGCAATCAATGCTCGTTACCCATTTGGGCCTTACTCCAGACAAGTGCAAATGGATTTGGTTTATGCGCATTATCAAACAGGAAATATCGATCAAGCACTTGCAACAGTAGACCGCTTTATTCGATTGAACCCGAATCACAAAAACCTTGATTACATGTATTACATGCGAGGCTTAATTAATATTAAAGCCGATGAAAATGCGTTTCAGGAATACTTCGGCGTTGACCGTGCGGATAGAGATGTAAGCAAAACACGTGTCGCCTTTCAAGATTTGTCTACGCTTGTTAAAAACTATCCAGATAGCAGTTACACGCCAGAAGCGAAGAAGCGTCTTGCTTGGTTGCTTAACAAAATGGCACGTTATGAGTTAAAAATTGCCAATTACTACTTTGAGCGTGAAGCATACTTGGCAGCAGCAAATCGCGGAAAATATGTTGTTGAGCACTATTCACAAAGCAGTTATTTAACAGAAGCGTTGGATATGATGGAGAAAAGCTATGACAAACTTGGTTTAACCGAACTAAGTGACAATGTTAGAAAAACAAAAGCGCTTAACCAACGTTAATATAATAGTTCAGGCATCTTTGATGCCTGAACTTTTTAATAAACATAAAGTTAAATTGCTTCTTCGTCTTCTTCGCCAGTACGGATCCTAACAACACGCTCAACTTCTGTGACAAATATCTTACCATCACCAATTTTTCCGGTTTGAGCTGTTTTCAAAATAACATCAATTGCACGATCGACGTCTTCTTCTGCAAGCACAATGTCCAGCTTTACTTTTGGTAGGAAGTCAACCATATACTCCGCACCACGATATAACTCAGTGTGGCCTTTTTGGCGTCCAAAGCCTTTGACTTCACATACAGTCATGCCAGTAATACCTATATCAGACAGGGCTTCCCTTACATCATCTAACTTAAACGGTTTAATTATTGCTTCAATCTTCTTCATGATTATCATGCTTCCTCTGGTAATGCGTCGATTTTAGACAATAGGGGCAAGCATGGCAAACATAGCTGTTGAATAATATATTGAAAAAGCGCAAAATAAAGTATCAATCCTATGCTATATTTGGAGCTTAAGATGCGATATCAGCGCGGCATGAGCTTATTGGAATTGTTAATCACCGTTGCTATTTTAGGTGTATTAGCATCCATGACTTTTTTCTTCACAAGTTCCACTTATCAAGAGAATCGCGCACAGAGCTTCTTGTTAGAGCTCAAGCGCACAGTCACTTTTGCCAGAGCAAAAGCAACAGCCAGTGATGAAATTGTCATCGTATGCCCAGTCCTAGAAACCCTACTATTGGAAAATAAAGACTTTGCTTGCAGGACAGATTGGAAAAGCAATCGTATTGTTATTTTTGTAGATCGCGACAATAATGGTTCGTACACAACTGATACGGACGACTTGTTAAGAGTAATGGAAAGAGTATTAGATAATGATGACTTAAACTACCCAGTTGCATCGTTAAAATTTGACTCTAGTGGCCGACTCGGTGATGGCCAGAATGGCACTTTTATCTACTGTCCAAATGGCGCTACTACCCAAAATCAGAGCCTCAACATCACCCAAGCAGGTACTGCACTATTCACTGGTGATACAACGCAAACTTGCACCTAACTTACACACAACTAAATAAAAATTATAAATCAAAAAAGATTAACTTTTTCATCACCACAATAAGTAAAATCGTAATGCACCAAAAAAATAATAATGTGCACATGGCCAACGTTATATAAGCTTTACTCTCTTAAATCCACCCCCAAAGTCACTAAAATATGTATTCATACTCAAGGACTGAAGTGGATGAACAAAACTAAAGAGTCTGGTTTTTCACTATTCGAACTACTCGTCGTGCTAGCTATTTGTGCCATTGTAGCGTCCCTTGCTATTCCATCGATGAGTGAAGTGCTTTCCCAAAATAGGCCTCAGCACGCACTCATGTATCTAGATAGGTTAATAAGTTATGCAAGACTTAAAGCGATTTATTCTGGTGAACGCGTTACATTATGTCCATTAGTTTCAAATTGCTGTGCTAAAAACTATTGGCATACTGAACTCACTCTGTTCATTGATAGAGGACAGCTAAATTGCTTAAACGACCAAGACACTATTCTTACCATCAGCTCTAGAATAAACTCTGCTGACGATATTACTTACCAAAGAGCTGCTGTAACGTTCAAACATACCGGCAGCACTTGGGGCCTAGCAAATGGTACCTTTGTCTATTGCGTCACTAAACAAGATGGCAGCAAATACGGTAAAGCACTTTCTTTGAGTACTGCGGGCCGCACAAGGCTTCAAGATACGTCGAGATGCAAACTTTAGCGCTCCCAACATGTATCTGCACTCGCTGTACCTGTTACTGTTTTTACACCTAGGTTATTCACTGATAAGCTACTGCACTCAAGATCACCTTGAACAGGTCCAGCAGCCGCTGTTGCAGTTAAGGTATAACCACCATTGCTTAAAGTAACTGAAATAGTGAAGTAACCGTTTTCACTCGTTGTGGGTATGCCAATGTCTTCCAGTTTACTAGCATACTCTCTATTATCCACAAAGTACTGCTCTTGCTTATTTGCCGCATCCAATAAAATGGTCATGGCATCGGCTCTCGCGCCACGTTTAATATAACTAGAGTAGTTAGGATAAGCCAAGGTGGCGAGTACCCCGACAATCGCTACGACAATTACTAACTCAATCAACGTAAAACCTGAGTAAACACGCATTTTACTTTTCATCATTATCTTCTTTCTTGTATATATAAAGCTGTCTTGTCTCGTATGTGATTGTCAGTGGCGAAACACCCGGCACATTTGCAGAGCCATCAGTATTTTTGTATACATTAGGTGGCTCAAGCTTATAAGGGTCAATACCATCAGCAGGATTACCACCAAACATGTCATCTAATGCGTCCTCTTTTATCACAGTAGGGCTGATAATTTTGGCTTTGACAGTCTTTTTCTTGGTGATTGGATCTTCGTATACATCGTAATGCGTCCGCGGTGTATCCGGTAATGTTGCCGTTGTCCTGTAACGGCGCAGTTGGAATACTTGCATACCATAATGCAGGTGAACTATATACAAATACCCAGTGCCTTCACCAATCGAGCATTGATTTTCTGACACCGTTGTTGGCGAGAATGAGGTAAAGTAAGCCAACCCACCAATCGCAGTGGCAGCTGAGAGCGACTTTTCTCCCTCTTCAAGCTTGATCTTCCAACCTTTCGCTTTACCAAGTTCAACCTCTTGGTCTATAAAATTCTCATAGCTATCTAGGCTAGATTTGAATGGGTCATTAGTTACATTAAACAAATTACTTGCACGGATCACACTCGGCGTGTTGTCTGACGTAAATGACTGAGTTTTTGTATTTTCGTCTCTGACCATAAATAAAAAGTTTTTAATATTTGTTGACGTCGGTTTAGCTCGATTACCACTGCCAATCAAGATCCCTTCATAAGGCACATCCCTTCTGATTGTAGTTGCCTTACCATCTACGATTTCTTCAGTCACCTTGCTAAAGTAAGTCCTCGCTATCATTGGGCGATAGAAAAACCTTCTTTTCGCATTATCATTCCCGCCACTCAAATTAGCTAACATGAAATGTGTCCACGGCGCATCTTCATCATTCGGTTTACTACTAGGTAAATCTACTCTCCAAAGCCCACCACCTGTATCTGCTGCATATATCCTATCCACATAGCCATCGTAGTCAGAATCAAGCACACTTACATCCGCAGCAATACTATGCTCGCCCTTAAAGCCGTTATCGGGAGTCAAGGACCACACTGGTTTACCACTTTCTAAATCAACAATATATATGCCCCTACCTTTGCTATCTTCTGTGAAAGTAGCATTGTCCTTATTTGTGTCATACCCCGCGCCGAAGATTAACACTGGCTTCTCAGGTTGAGCTGTAATAAAAGAAACAATAGGCTTAGACCAGGACTGTCCTAACTCTGTGAAATCACCAACACCGCCCTTAATTGGCCCACCCCACAGCATTCTTGGCTGGTCAGGCACTGTAATATCAAAACCATAATATTCGTTCCCACCACGTCTCATACCTGCGATCAACCACACCTTTTCGCCAGAATCGACTACACCGCTATCATTTTTATCCCAAAAATACACAGTGATAGGCCCATCCATGCCATATAGTTTGGTATCTTGCCTGCGATCTCTAAGCGGTTTTAAAATATCAAGGAGAGAGTCTGGAATGAATGCCCAGCTTTCTTCGACAGTCTCACCTTTGTCTTTAAACATATGCAAAAAGCCAGCATTGGTGCCCACGATTACCCTCAAATCGTCATTGCCGTAATCAATGGTCACAGGCCTTGAGTGAAGCGGATCTCCAAATATATCTTTTCGTCTTTCATTCGTTATCCGATTACCGTTTTGGTCATCTATATCCAGACCCCTTGCCCACAAAATGGTGTTCTGCACTTCTGTCGTCGAACTATCAAGCTTTGCCGCCAAATTTACCAATGAGCCTTGATGGGCATTTAAAGCGGATGCATAATCAAAATCATAAAGCGCCCCTTTGCCATAATCGGAATATAAACGGCGCACTGTTTGCCGCTCAGTCAACTGGTAATTTATCCCGCCTTCCAACACCACATTGCCGTCTTTGCTACTTGGTGCCGACCAGTATGTCGTTACCGACTTATCAATTTGCCCTTGATCATTTATCGCATTTGTTGTGCTAGATGATCCGTGCACGATGCCACCAGACACTTTTAATTTTTTAAGATTCCCAGCCCATCGAGTATGAGTTTCAGGATAGAACATAGTAAAATAAACTGAATCGCCACTACGGCTCAAATCTGAACTGCTCGTAGACACTGAGGGAGATGAGAAACTATCGCTTTGCTCCCGTATTTTTGAAATCGTCAGTTTAAGTGCTTCAGATAACTGCGATGCCGTATTTGCATGAAGGTAATCACCGCCACCATCAATTTCACCCGTTTGTTTAAGCAGCGCTTTACCGGCATTAGACATACCAGTACCAAACCCTATGGTATACACACGCGCAAAGTCTTGCTTGTCCGAGGTCGTAGGGTATAAATCTATTTGTGTTTCTGAAGTGCCCCGCATTAACTTAGCCAACGAGTTGAGGTAACTATTCGATACCGCTGTCGGGTATGAGCCGAATTTATTAAAATATTCAGTCGCAATTGCAGAGTTTTTACCTGAATCACTGGTAGGATCACCATCAGTCATTAAAATAACGTTTGTAGAGGTATCACAGCGCTCGGGGTCTCCGGCTACTGGGGCAAATGGTGACTTGTATACACCACTTACTTCTATTGACTTATCTCGATTATTTCCACCATTATATCCATAATCGACAGCCCTACCTGTCAGGTATAAGTACGCCTCCCACAAGGTCTCAGAAAGCGGTGTGCTGCCACTAGCTCGCAAACTGTTAATTTTGCTAATTACAACACTAGGATCGGCACCAATGCCGTTCAAAACATAGCCTCCAGAGCTGGAATACAAGCGCATTAAACCAAAATCAAAGTCTGGGTTATTATTTACCAAAGACACCATGGCGTCTTGCGCTACTTTTAACCTACTATCTCCACAATTAACCGAACGGTAGCGCCCGTTTATATACTTGTAGCACGCTTTTGAGGTTTTCGAAGTATCGAAGCAATCAACAGAGCGTAATCTCCAATTTCTGTACTCATAGCATCGCCTTCCATCATTAACGTCCCATGCCATGCTTCCAGATGTATCAAAAATCACAATAACACGAGACTTTTCAGAACCGCTTACATCGTGTTTTACATAGAGCTCAATGTCTTCAGCATATGCGCCGCAGCTTATCAAAAAGCAGACTAACAATATTTTTTTGAAATACTTCATTGATTTGCCTTAACATCTTGAATTTCTTGACCAATACCTATAACGACAGTCACTTTATGGCGACCTTGATCACCATATTCAACTGAACTCGTTAACTCAGTCATATTGCAGACAACCCCTTCTGTATAACCATATATCCGAGGGCATGGAACTTCTAACTGTCCTTTATTCAAGTTTCTTAATTCATAATCCACAAGACTATCTTGGTTTTCGTTATCAAATTTATGAACACCACCATCATTAGCATCAATTTGACCATTTGTTAGATGAAACTTACTGCCACCAAACATTTGTTTTTGATTTTTTACCAAGCGTTGTACTTCACCCATTAAATAAGCTTCGGCTGTTTCTCGCTCTTGTGCTGCATTGGTAATTTTAATATCGATTGTACTGCTGCTCATCAGCGTCACGGCGATACTCGTCACTGCAACAATCAATACCATAGAGACGATTAGTACCATCCCTTTTTGTCTCGAATGATTTACCATGCTGAAGACCCCATGTTATATAGCTGAACAGTCGTTGAAAAAACAGTTCGCCTATAACTGTCTGAAAATGTATGAATGACTTTGTCGGTGTCGTTCCCTAGTGTATATTTCTGATTCTTCAAATTTATACCAGGATCAGGCTCTAACGACCTAACCAACACAATAACTTGAACAGTCAATACACCTTCCGATCTTTCCCAATCAGCAGCTGTCATTTGCTTAACGCTGCGATAGCTATCAACTCGACTGTCACCATCAATATCAATACCAAATAAAAAACGCATATCCTCAACGCCTTCAATGACGGTTTCAGTAGTCATTTGCCCGTTCACAGTCAGTCTCTTTCTCATCAACACTGGAATAGTCAGTGGCGTATTACTTATGGTTATTTGCTGCTCGCTAATGTAATAAGCATGATGGCTATATGGCCAAAGAGTTGCGTTCACATTTGGTAAAGCAACAAAGTCATTCCCTGCGATGAATTCACCCTGCTCTTGCTGTGCAATAAAGTAATATTTATTATTACTTACCACATCATTGGTTATCTGCTCGCCTTCAAGAAATTTCAGCTGCAGTACTTCTGTATTCTTTTTAGCTCCGGATATGCACTCCAGCGCAGTCCCACTGGTCGTATAATCAGCGTATATGGGACGAAAGTTAGTAGGTGTAATATCTGGGAAGCTGCCATTATTTAAACCACCAAAACAATCACCAGCAGGGTTTGCTGGGCCAGAGGAATTGTCGCTGCTGAAACTTTTATCATAAAAGGTGCCCCAAAACCCAACCTGTTCTAAGTCTCTACGCAGCAAGGTTAATGACAGCCGACCTATTTCTTGCAACTCACCAATGGCCATAGTGTCTTTCGTAGTCACCCTCATACTGACATACGTTGCGACAACGCCACCTAAGAGTATGGCCCCGATAAAAAGCGAGATTAAGATTTCGATCAGAGTAAACCCACGTTGACGCATTGCTAGCTCCTTACAAGTACAAAGCTAGATAAAGACACGAGCCTTCTATAATTATCGTTGGTACCGCAGTTAATAGCCGATGTCGTGCTGTTTGCTTTGATCGCTTGACGACCAACCCAAGCGACGGTAACAGTAACCTCAAAGCCGTCACCATCGCGAACGGGTGTAATACACACCGTTGTATCGTCCAAAGAACCTGTATTTTCTTTGGCTCGAATTGCTTGCTTCCATTGTTCTTTGTCTAAATTAGCTATCGCTTGGTTGTTACAAAAACTGGAAAAGCATGTCGTATCCGTATTAAGTTTAGTTTCACTCGTGAAGGAGCCGCCATATAAATCAATTAATTCGGTTGTATCATTGGATCTGATCCGCTGAATGATGTCTCCAGCTAAGGCTACTGCGGCGGCCCGCTGCATAGAATCAAAGCTTGCTTGCTTCGCCTTAGCCTGCAGTGCAACCGCACCTAATAATCCAAAGCTAAGTACCATAAAGGCCACTACCACCTCTAATAAAGTAAAACCAGCTTGGATTTTTTTTGGAAACAAATTACCCATTAAAAAAACTCAATATGTATTCTAAGTTACATATTATCGCTTTTTTTAGATAACCAAACCGCTACATGACTAAACGGTCAATCAATGAGGGTCAGTGGTTAAAACACCGTTTTAAGACTCGCGTAGGCACGCCTGCTAACCTGTACAGGCTCTACTACACCACTGAGCACAACTTTGTGCACGCCTTCACAACTTTCTAATTTTACAATACTTGCCTTTTTAACAATGGTATTTCGGTGTACCTGAACAAAATGATGGGGATAATCAGAAAGTAGCTTCTTCAATGGTATATCAATCAGCGCATCACCACCTTCGAAGTATATATGCGTATACCTCTCATCTGTTTGCGCAATCAAAATATCAGGCACATTCACCCAACGAATATCATGCCCTACTTGATATTGCAGTTTTGCTAATGAATCAGGGAAAAGATGATTTAAAAGTTCAGATATCTGACTTCGGTCAACAGGCTTCACAAGATACCCTGAAGCGAAAATTTGATATGCTTTTAATGCATGTTCAGGGTATGCGGTTACATATACCAACTTCAAATTAGCATTATGTTCTCGCAGATACTTTCCAAGTGCTATACCATCCATGCCCGGCATGGAAATATCCAAAAATACGAGCTCAGGTTTTAGGCTTTCAACAAGCTCCATAGCTTGCTGACCATCCTGTGCCTCCCCAACAAACTCTAAAATCTTGAATTCACCTAGTAACCGCTGTATACGTCGTCGTGCAATAGGTTCATCGTCTACTACCAGATATTTCATTCAAAGCTCCAAGCGGTAACATTACTGTTAACAAGAATCTACCACTTTTTTGCGATGTCTTCAAAGACGCTTTTTCACCATAATAAATTAAAAGGCGACGACAAATGTTTTCAAGAGCTATTCCCTGACCTGAGCGTGACTTTGAGTCAGCATTAAGTGGGTTATCTACATTAATAACCAACATTGTATTTACAGTGCTAATGTCAATATTGATCACCCCACCTTCGCGAGCGGGCTCAATGCCGTGAACAACTGCATTTTCAACCAGTGGCTGCAAAATAAGAGCCGGTACATTTGCACCTAAATCAACATTATTAATAGACCATACAACTCTAAGTCGATGTTCAAAACGATACCTTTCTATTGTGAGATAGCCCTTCGTCAAAGATAACTCCTGCCCCAAGCTATGTGTTTTATTACGTGCGAAAGCAATTTGCATCAATTTAGCCATGGTTAAAGCTGCATCTTCAGCATCATCTGGGTTTTCATGGCAAAGCTCAGCCAAAGTATTTAAAGCATTATGTAGAAAA
This sequence comes from Pseudoalteromonas umbrosa, assembly GCF_030125375.1. GTDB lineage: Bacteria > Pseudomonadota > Gammaproteobacteria > Enterobacterales > Alteromonadaceae > Pseudoalteromonas > Pseudoalteromonas umbrosa. The sequence continues at coordinate 297,951 of NZ_JASJUU010000002.1, forward strand.
TGAGGTCTAATTCTCGCCTGTAACGCGTCTAGTTCAGCATTAGCCACACGAGCAATGGTGTTAAGGTTATCGATATAAATAGCCATGAAATGCAATAGCAAAATCACAACAAAACCACAGATAGCATTATTATTAATAATAAACGGCCAATCTATTGGCTCAACGGGAGTAAATGGGGAGTATTGGACAACTAAACTTGTCACGATACATACAGATTGGAAGAAAATCAGCACCAAACCAAGCTCGCTCTTAAACGAAAGTGATTTTGAATACCTCAAAACGAGCGCTATTAAACCGAGTGTGATAAATGCATTTGCATGCGTGAAAAGGCTTACTAAGCCAAGGCTTAACCAAAAATCCTTACCACTAGCTAGAGTATAGATAAAGGCGACAGCTTGCGAGGCAATAATCATTGCAAGTATGCCTCGCTCAGTGAGCATCGCCTTAAATAAACCACGGTCAATCGACGTCGAATGAACCCATGGTGTCATGTGTTATCTCAGCTCTACAGGCACTGCAAACACAACATTCTCTTCTTGCCCAGGGTTTTCTACAACAGTATGCCCACCCAGTTCTTTTAATCGAGAAATGACCTGCTGAACCAAAATTTCAGGTGCTGATGCGCCTGCTGTGACGCCTACACGCTCTACGTTTTTAAACCAACCCGCATCAATACTTTTCTCATCATCGATAAGGTGCGCAGCGGTGCCCATTTTATCTGCCAATTCACGTAAGCGATTTGAGTTAGAGCTATTTTTTGCTCCCACCACAAGTAACAAATCAACTTTATCAGCTAAGTCACGCACTGCATCTTGACGGTTTTGCGTTGCATAGCAAATATCATCTTTGCGTGGTCCATGTATCTCAGGAAACTTCTTACGTAGTGCATCAATAACATCTGCCGTATCATCTACTGACAGTGTAGTTTGACTACAATAAAACAAATTGCTCGCGTCTTTCACTTCTAGCGAAGCAACATCTTCCGGTGTCTCAACAAGATAAATCCCGCCTTCAGGATTATCGTACTGCCCCATAGTACCTTCAACTTCTGGATGACCGTGATGACCAATTAAAATGCACTCAGTGCCTTTTCTACTGGCTCTAGTTACTTCCATATGTACTTTGGTCACTAAAGGGCATGTTGCATCAAACACTTTCAACTCGCGCCTTTTCGCTTCTTGTCTTACCTGCTGAGATACGCCATGAGCACTAAAAATGACGATACTATCGTCTGGTACTTGATGAAGTTCCTCAACAAATACAGCACCTCTGTCTCGAAGGCCATTTACGACATATTTGTTATGTACAACCTCATGGCGTACATAGATAGGTTTCTCGAAAATATCCAGCGCACGCTCAACAATGCTTATCGCCCTATCAACACCTGCGCAGAACCCTCGTGGATTAGCTAACAAGATTTCCATTAACTATGAACCTCTAAGATATCTACTTCAAACGTCACAACCTGCCCAGCAAGAGGGTGATTAAAGTCAACTGTCACTGAGTCTCCTGCCACTTCACGAATAAGCCCTGGTAACTCAGTGCCATCGGGTTGAGTAAAGGCAATAATACTGCCAACTTCTGCAGGTGTATCAGCACCAAACTTAGTGCGATCTAAATAATAGATATTATCTGGATTTGGCATGCCAAAGGCATCTTCTGGCTGGAGCTCAAAGGTTTTATTGTCACCTTCTTTTAACCCCAGTAAACAGCTTTCAAAATTTTCAGTGAGGCTTCCATCTCCCATAAACAACTTAGCAGGCTTATTGTTCACCTTTGTTGAGTCAGCAGCAGATCCATCTTCCAGCTTTATTGAATAGTGGAACAGCACTTCTGATTTTGGGCCTATGACTTGTTCACTCACGCCTCTGTCTCCCGAGTATTGGTTTTATCACCAAAGAATGCATCAAATAAAAGTAAACCAGCACCACCGACGATCGCCATGTCAGCGACATTAAAAGCAGGGTAATGCCAATCTTGATAGTAAAAATGTAAAAAGTCGACAACGTAGCCTAACGTCACGCGGTCATATAAATTGCCTATGGCGCCAGCCAGTACTAATGAGTATGCGCCGCAAAGTACCCAGTTATTGGCTTTCAAGTTTTTTAGCCACACAACTAATAATACACTGATAACCACAGCAATACCGCTAAGGAACCATCTTTGCCACCCACCGGCTTCACTTAAGAAACTAAATGCAGCACCATAATTATGCATGTATGTAAAATTGAAAAACGGCAAAAGCTCTATTGATTCATACAGCTTCATATTTGCAACAACTAATGCTTTTGTGACGTAGTCTACTGCAAAAAGCAGTAGACTCAGCCATAACCACACTAGACCACTTCGTTCGGTCAATTTGGTCACTTGCAACTCCTATGCAAATTTACGTTGCTCGCCTTCACCGTCAACATTGGTTATACAGCGACCGCATAGCTCTGGATGCGCTTCACTTGTACCAACATCTTCACTGTGATGCCAACAACGATCACATTTCGCCGCATCTGTTGCAGCAACTTTAATGAATAAGCCGTCAATCTCAGAAGCCACTGAGCCATCTGGTTGGCTTGATACTACTTCAACATGTGCTTTTGAAGTAAGTAATACGAAGCGTAGTTCATCTTCTAAGCCTTGAAGTTTTTCAGCTAATTCACCACCTGTGTACAGCGTTACCTCAGCCTGTAGTGTTGCACCAATGACTTCTTCTTTACGTGCGTTCTCTAGTACTCGGTTCACTTCATCACGAACTGTTAGCAACTCTTGCCAGAACGCATTATCAAGTTGACCACATGTTGCGCCTGTAATTCCGCTGTACCAAACATCAGTGAAGACAAACTCACCACGTTCACCTGGCAGTGCTTCCCAAAGCTCTTGCGCTGTAAAACTTAAAATAGGGGCCATCCAGCGCGTCATTGCCTCTGCAATATGATATAGCGCAGTCTGACATGAACGACGAGCATGACTGTCACTCTTCGCTGTGTACTGTCTATCTTTAATAACATCAAGATAGAATGAGCCTAATTCGCCTGTACAGAAATTCATTAGTTTCTGCGTGACCACCAACATTTGATAGTTGTCATAAGCTTCAACAATCTCACTTTGCAATTCTGATGCACGAGACACAATCCAACGATCCAACTCAACCATATCTTCAATGGCAACTGAATCCGTTGCTGGATTGAAACCGCTTAAGTTAGACAATAAGTAACGACTAGTGTTGCGAATACGGCGGTAACGGTCAGCTGAACGTTTGAAGATTTCATCAGAAACTGTCATCTCAGCCGTGTAATCGGTTGAAGCAACCCATAAACGTAGGATGTCAGCGCCTAGTTTATTCATGATGTCTTGTGGTGAAATCACGTTACCTAAAGACTTTGACATCTTGCGGCCGTTTTCATCAACTGTGAAACCATGCGTTAACACTTGCTTGTATGGCGCGTGACCGTTAATAGCAACAGACGTCATCATAGATGACATAAACCAACCACGGTGCTGATCTGAGCCTTCTAGGTATAAATCTGCAGGACCAGTTAGCTCTTCTCTTGCATCAACAACACATGCATGTGTAACACCAGAGTCAAACCATACATCCAGCGTATCTTGCACTTTAACGTACTGCTGAGCGTCTGCTTCATTAAGTAATGTGCTTGGCTCTAAGTCATACCAAGCTTGAATGCCTGATTGATCAACTAAGTCAGCTACTTTTTCGATTAGGGTTTCAGTATCTGGGTGAAGTGCACCTGTGTCTTTATCAACAAATAGTGCAATTGGCACGCCCCAAGTACGTTGACGTGAAATACACCAATCAGGGCGACCTTCTACCATGTTAGCAATACGGTTTTCACCCCAAGCTGGGATCCACTGTGTTTTCTCGATTTCTTTCATCGAGTCTTTACGTAAATCGGCTTGATCCATGCTTACAAACCATTGCGGTGTTGCACGGAAAATAATTGGCGTTTTGTGTCTCCAACAATGTGGATAGCTGTGCGTTAATGCATGATGATGCATTAACATGCCTTTTTCAGTCAGTAGCTCAATCACATTTGCATTCGCTTTGAACACATGCTGACCTGCAAAGATTGGCGTATCAGGTAAGTATACCCCGTTCGCACCTACAGGATTTGCAACCTCTAGGTTATATGCTTGACCTGCCACGAAGTCTTCTTGACCGTGGCCAGGTGCGGTATGAACGATACCAGTACCTGAATCTGTAGTAACGTGCTCACCAAGGATAACTGGAACATTAAAGTCGTAGAAAGGGTGCGCAACTTCAAGGTTTTCTAGTATATCACCTTTACAGTAGCCTAATACGTGATATTGCTTGAAGCCAAAGCGGTCAACCGCATCTTTAACTAGCTCAGAGCCTAATACTAGGCGCTGTTCTTTGCCTTCATCTTCTATTTGGACTAACGCATACTCAAGGCCACCGTGTACAGCAACAGCTCTGTTTGCTGGCAGTGTCCAAGGGGTTGTCGTCCAGATAACTGTACTGATGTCGCCTTTACCTTCATGACCTTCAGACAGTGAGAATGCTTTTTCTACTGCGGCCGCTTCAGTAAATACAAAGCGTACATCAATTGCAGGAGATTGCTTATCTTGATATTCAACTTCTGCCTCAGCCAGCGCAGAACCACAGTCAGTACACCAATGCACAGGTTTAGCACCTTTGTGTAGATGACCATTTTTAATGATACGACCAAGTACTCGAATCGCATTCGCTTCGAAGTCAAAGTTCATAGTCAGGTATGGCTTATCCCAATCTCCAAACACACCTAGGCGTTTAAAGTCTGTTTTTTGGCCATCAACCTGCTTGCGAGCATACTCGCGACATTTTTCTCTAAATTCAGCAACCGACACTTTCTTGCCCGGCTTACCTACTTTTTTCTCTACCATCAACTCGATTGGTAAACCATGACAGTCCCAACCAGGTACGTAAGGCGCGTCAAAATCAGACAACGTCTTCGATTTGATAATGATATCTTTTAAAATCTTGTTTACTGAATGACCTAGGTGAATATTGCCATTCGCATAAGGAGGGCCATCGTGCAGTATAAATGGCTTTTTACCTTTCTTCGCGTTACGAATTTGACCATATAAGTCTTGTTCATACCATTTTTTAAGCATTTTGGGTTCGCGTTGCGCCAAATTGCCACGCATCGGAAACGATGTTTCCGGTAAATTTAAAGTATGTTTGTAATCGCTCATTTAACTTACTTTCCGTTCGGCTACCTAATTTTAGAAAATACTGCTCTTGCTGCATCGACGTCTGCCGATATCTGCTTTGTCAGATGCGTCAGTGACTCAAATTTTTGTTCATTGCGAAGCTTATGTATCAGCTCCACCTTAATAAATTGACCGTAAATATCTTGGTCAAAATCAAATAGGTGTACTTCTAATAGAGCACGCTTGCCATTTAGCGTTGGCTTTGTACCAACATTAGCTACACCGTTATAAATCTTGTTATTTATATAAACATTTACAGCAAACACCCCTTGAACAGGGCTCACTTGTCGCTTCAATGCTACATTTGCGGTCCGAAAGCCTAGCTCTCGACCCTTTTTCCAGCCATGAATAACTCGCCCAGAGATAGCGTAAGTATGACCTAACATCTCGTGTGCTTTGTGAAGATCACCTTGTGCTAGTGCATTACGAATAAGCGTACTACTGACACGGCTGTTTTGCTGCCTAAAGCTCAATGTATCTTTAACATGTACACCAAGCTCTTGCCCGATATTTGATAACATCGTAAAGTCGCCTTTGCGAGCTTTACCAAAACGAAAATCATCACCTACGGTCAAGGCTTTAACCCCCAAACGTTGATAAAGTATTTCACGGACAAAAAATTCAGCTTCTAGATTTGAAAACTTATTATTAAAGCTGACACAAATAACCCGCTCTATGCCATTCTCAGCGAGTAACGCAAGCTTATCACGCAGTCGCGTTAATCGTGCTGGCGCTTTGTTCTTTATAAAAAACTCTTGCGGCTGCGGCTCAAAGAGCATCACGGTACTGGGTAAGTTGTATTTTTCAGAGTCAGCTTTGAGCCCTTTTAATACTTCAGTATGGCCTAAATGAACACCATCAAAGTTTCCTATAGTCAAAACACAGCCATAGTGGTGTGGTCGAATATTATGGATGCCCCTGATTAATTGCATACAACGCGTGCCTTTTGCTCGAGTCTTCAAAAAGCCCGATTATACCCAAGTTAGTTAGAAATGCGAGCTATGAAGACCTTCAATCGAGTCTATTTATTCTTCTATCTGCTGAATTTCTTTTATCGTCGATACCCTAACGCCGCAAACATACAAAACACAGAAGTACAAAACGATTGCACTCGCGAGCAAACTACCCAAAACCCACAACTGTGTACCAATACCTTCTCCTTGCCAAGCAAACTGTTGTGATAGCCAATAAACACTGCAGGCCATAACCAAAGTTGCAAAAATAGATTTTGCGGCAAACCACAGTGAAAACGTTGAAATGGTATAAACCTGCTCTTTTTTAAGCCCTCGATAAAGTAAATAAGCATTACATGTCGCTGACAGAGAAGTGGCCAGAGCGAGTCCCAAATAACCGATGAAAGGCGCTAATGCCAAATTGAAAACCATATTAAGAGTTAGTGCTTTGATGCCAATCTTTACTGGTGTTTTAGTATCTTGCCTAGCATAAAAACCAGGGGCCAACACTTTTATCAGCATAAAGCTGACCAAGCCTACACTATAAGCTGTCACACCCGCGCTGACAGCTGCGATATTATCAACATCACCACTTTTAAACTCACCGTGGCCGAAAAGCACAGAAATTATTAAAGGACTTATGACAATCAAACCACCCATTGCCGGGAATCCAAGTAAGAGTACAAACCTTACTCCCCAGTCCATTGTCTGCTGGAAGTTTTCACCTTTATCATTTGCATGCAACTTTGATAGCGTTGGTAAGATAACAGTGGCAATGGCAATACCAAATAGCCCCAGCGGAAACTCTATTAGCCGATCCGAGTAATACAACCAGGCTATTGACCCAGTCATTAACGCAGCAGCAATAATTGTATCAAGTAATAAATTAATTTGACTAACCGAAACGCCAAAAATGGCGGGCAACATCAGTTTACGAACTTTCGTAACATGTGGCGCATGCCAAGCAAACCTTGGCCGAGATAACATGCCTAGTTTACCCAAAAAAGGAAGCTGAAATGCCAATTGCGCAGCTCCGCCAATAAACACACCAATAGCCAGTGCATAAGCGCCTTGTTCAAAACGGTCATGTAATAACACCGCGCAACTAATTAAACAAACATTTAATAATACTGGTGTAAAAGCCGCGACGGAAAAGCGGTTGTATACATTCATTACCGCACCACACAGTGCAACCAATGAAATAAAAAACAGATAAGGAATAGTAAATTTGAGTAGCGCGCTAGCGAGTAGAAATTTATCTGCATTTTCTCCGCCTTGCCACCAGTCGATAAACCAAGTCGTGCCAAATAATGCTGCTATGACAGGAGAGCCGACAACCCCAAATATGGTAACACACAGCAAAATGGTCCCCAGCGTACCCGCAGCTTGAGCCACAAACACACGTACTTCATCATCGCCATGCTTTTCTTTAATCTCTGATAAAACAGGAACAAAGGCCTGTGCAAAAGCCCCTTCAGCAAACAGACGTCGAAAAAAGTTTGGAATGCGATTTGCAAATAAAAACACATCTGCTGCCAGTCCAGCTCCAAGTAAATTTGCAACGACAGCATCACGCACTAACCCCAAAATGCGAGATAACATCGTCATAGCACTGACAATCATGCCTGACTTGAATAACCCTTTTGCCACTGAGCTTACCTTAAGAAATAAAAATAAGCGCCAAGTATGCCACAGACCAGCATGAACCATAACCACAAAACAACACCCACCGACGAGAAAGCAACGCACTCCATTATTAAAGCTAGGCTTGGGTTCTGTGTTTTGCTACAATACACGCATTAATCATCAGCCCTAAGGCTTATGATTCGTAATCTGTTCACACCGTTGCCGACGACCTTAGGTTTAGGAGATGGTTTTTACAGACATATAAAGGCGACACATCTTACGCTGAAGCAAGTTTGTAGGCATTAAAGGTGTGTTAAAGCCGTACTGAAATACTTAGGCCGGACAGGTTATTTTTTATTGACATTGGATCATAAAACAGGCATAGTCCTCGGCCTTTAAACTAAGCTTATTTTTAAAAGATTGTTAGGAGCATACCTTGGCTAACATCAAGTCTGCAAAAAAACGCGCTATCACTAGCGAAAAGCGTCGTCAGCACAACGCAAGCCGTCGTTCAATGATGCGTACATACTTCAAAAAAGTTATCGCTGCTATTGAAGCTGGTGATAAAGAAGCTGCACAGCAAGCATTTGCTGTTGCAACTCCAATCCTAGACCGCTACGCAACTAAAGGTCTAATCCACAAGAATAAAGCTGCTCGTCACAAGAGCCGCCTAGCTGCTAAGATTAAAGCGCTATAATCTGTGGAAATGGATATAAAAAAACCGACGTAAGTCGGTTTTTTTATGCCTATCACACAGAGGTAAAACGTAACGCTTTCATGTCATTACGCTATTTCCAACTTTGGATAAAACTTTTTTAACATCGCTGCAATTTTCTTAGGAGAGAAAGGTTTCACAACAAACCCTTTCGCACCTCGCTCAATAGCGTCTTTAACATTATCAACTGTCGAGTGGGCAGATACCATTACTACGTTTATCTCAGGGTTTATTTGAGCCAACTCAGCAATTAATTCTTTTCCATCTCCATCTGGTAATTCTATATCCAAAAAAACAATGTCAAAGTGCCGCTCTTTACAGGCTTCAATACACTGTTTTGCGGTTGATGCTTCTTTGACATTGTCAATTCCCAAATGCATCAATGTCTGATGCAAAAAACTTCGAACGGTTCCTACATCATCAACAATGAGAATAGAGATTTGTTGTTCCATATCCTTTCCCGTGGGCTAGTAATTAGAAATGCGCTATCATCTATAGCATAGAACTATTATAGAGTCCTGCAACCAAAAGGCTACACCTAAGCATGGCAATTAATCCAAAAAAACAAACACTACTAAATAAAAGTGACTTTCAAAAGCAGCAAGCAAACAAAAATAAAAAGCGTCGCCTCTCTGCACAACAAATTAAACGACAGCAAGAACTCGTACAGCAGCATGGTCATCAAGGAGTACAAACCGAACCACCCAAAAAAAGTCTGACAACACTTATTGTTATCGGGGTTATAGCACTGTTAGTTATATTACTTCCAAAGCCTAAACTTATTACATACAAAAAACTCAACATGGTAACCCAGAGCGTCTATTGGCCAGGATTACCTGGTGTCGAACCTATTTTATTTGATTCCATCTTACAGCCAATTAAAGCCTCGGAGCGCAGCACACTTTATTTGTGTCAAGATGTGTCCAAGCCTAATACTTGTCAAAAATACGCGATCATTGAAACCCAAGGTTTCATCGCGGCGATAAAACACCTGATAGCCCATTAAAAAAACTAATCTGAAAATCATAAAATTACTCGTTTGAGATGACTAAAAAAGCGGCGCATAATGGCGCCCCTTTTTAATCATCAATGGAGTTTATTTAAGATCATGGCTAATGAGTTTGACTGGTTACTGAATAGTTTATTACTGGTACTGGGATTTGGAGCTCTTTTTATTAATCATAAAACATGGCTTAGGGTCGCAGCAGTTATGGCTTGTAGCTTATTGTTTGTTTTGTTCAGTCTAGATCTTATGGATACTTCGGTGATTTCTAATCTTGGATTAATCCTAATTAACTCATTTTATTTATTTAAAGTGTTTACGCTAGAACACTACGATACCAACTAAAATGTCTGCCAGCTGAGGCACCCGGACCTCAGCTTATTTTCATAAATAATATCTATTAAATAAAAATACATATCTATTCACATGAATATATTGATTGTCAGGCCAAATACGTTTTTCACCTCAGTTTGGATCAAAAAAATATTCAACCCTACAAGGCTATCCAAGGTTTCATTGATAAGCTAGAATCGTGAAAATTGTCCCTTATTGGAGATTCGTCATGGCAATGACAGATGAAGAGTTATTTTTAGCTTCAATGGGCGATGTTGTTCCGCTGGCACAAGATAATCGCGCACAACTTAAAAAACAACAAAACCAACCAACAGATGCTCAGCTAGCAAGACGCAAAGCAGCACAAAAAGAATTAGACTTTGACCCCAACTTTTTGTCCACAGAATATGTTGACCTATTAGATCCTCATGACCTGCTCGGTTATAAAAAAGATGGTGTTCAAGAGGGCGTGTATAAAAACTTAAGATTAGGTAAATATCAAATAGACGCAACACTAGATCTACATGGTAAATCTTTTATAGAAGCTCGCCAAGCCATGTTCGAATTCGTCACAGACTGTCAAAAAAGAAATATCCGAGTTTTGCTTATTCGCCATGGTATCGGCCTCAAAAGCAAGCCATTCCCTGCTATTTTAAAAAGCTATTGCAACAAATGGCTCCAAGAAATGCCAAATGTATTGGCTTTTCATTCAGCCTTGACATGCCATGGTGGAAGCGGTTCTACATACACATTGCTCAAAAAAAGTGATGAGAAGAAATTAGAAAATAGAGAAATACACGCAAAAAGATAAATCATCAATGGGGCAGCGAGCCCCACGATCACCTAAAAATACTTTATTGTGTTTGGACGAAGTATGTGCAGGTTTGACATTCAGCAGCCTGCGCTTGATTAAACCAAGCTGAAACGCCTAATGCAAGTACAGAAATAACGACAAAATAAAGCTTTACACCACCTTGACCGTTTTTCATTTTTTTTCCTGTCTTATTATTGTTTTTTTCCTAACATACTGAATATAAATAGATGTCTCAATATGTTTTTATATACAGTAATTATGTAAATTAGAATAACTATTACTTACATTTACTTACAAATCAGCAGGTTAATTTTTCCTCCACACAATCATTCATGAATAAAATCAACTTGAGAGAATTTCAGCCAAAATTAATTTTTTAGTATCTCAAAATATTAGTAACCTTTGTTCACATCCACTGTATTTTTAATCGGTAGACCCGCGATGCAAGCTCGGATATTTTCTGCAATTTGTGCAACAACCGTATCTAGATTTGTCACAGCTGCAATATGCGGAGTGACTATCACCTTAGGGTGGTTCCAAAAGGGATGTGTTTTGGGCAATGGCTCCGTAGCAAAGACATCTAAAACTGCACCAGCAAGCTCCTCTTTATCTAGCGCTTCAATCAAGTCTTGTTCATTTAAATGCTGACCTCTTGCAACATTAATCAGTAAACACTCATTAGACACATGATGAAAAATAGACTTGTTCAATATGCCATGTGTTTCCATAGTTAATGGTAACAAACACACTAAGTAGTCGAGTTCAGACGCAAATACTTCAAGTTGTTCCTCTCCATGAAAGCAATCAATGTTATCAATCTCTTTATGACTTCTAGACCACCCTCTGAGCGTAAAACCATTATCTAATAACCGCTTTGCAACAACTTTACCCAGTTCACCCAAACCGAGTATGCCTACACTTTCACCTGTCCTCGCACGGCGCGGCTTCCAATATTGAGTGTATTGATTAGCAATGTATGATTGGTGTCTCAATTTATGAGCCAGTGCATGAGACAATACATATTCCGCCATATCATCACTTAGCTGGGGATCAACAATCCTTGCAACTTTTACATCCGATGGAAAGCTATTCATGGGGATGCCATCTACACCAGCGCCGAAAGACTGCACCACTTTCAAGTTCGGTAATTGCTGCCAAAGTGATTCGGGCGCTTTCCATGTTAATACAAACTCTATGACTGACAAGTCTTCACAATCAGGCCATAACTGCAAATCCACATCAGGTAGAGCAACTTGTAATTTTGCCATTAATTTTTCATTATTTCTTCCGGTTACACAAACCAACACCGACATATTACATCCCCATTTAAAATACAAAGTTCACCACACACAGTATATCGTTTAGTAACAAGCTGATAATAGTGTGAGATCACCATAAAATTGACATACCTATGCAACGCAATTGTCACATTCAGTTTTTAATCTGCTATAAACACAGCCGTAGAGAATTATGATGATCAGCGTTGATAAAGTGATCGAAGCCAACTTACCACAACTAGAAAACTCACCAAAAGTGAAAGGTTTAGTAAAGAAGGGATTAGGCTACTTATTACATGAACAAGAGTTTGTCGCATTTGCAGATACGTACCCGCACTTAGAAGGCCTTGAGTTTGTAGAACAAGTACTTGAAGAATTAGATTTTGACGCGCGGTTTAAGCCTAAGCAAATTGAACATATACCCAGCGAAGGGAGCGTCGTAATTGTCGCAAATCACCCTATTGGCTCATTAGATGCCCTAGCACTAATTAAAGTTTTAGCGAAGGCCAGACCTGATTTAAAAGTAGTTGCAAATCGCATGTTGATGTCAATTACACCCATGCACTCACTGTTACTACCTGTAGACAACCTCTCCAATGCAAGTCGAAAACAAGAACTTGCTAATATTCAAAAACATCTTAAAAGTGAGGGTGCATTACTCATTTTCCCTGCAGGAGAAGTGTCTAGGTTAGGCCCCACTGGTATCAAAGATTGCAAATGGAATACAGGTTTTTTGCGTATGGCTAAAAAAGCCAACTGCCCTATTCTACCTATCTATATCAAAGCAAAGAACAGCCCTCTGTTTTACGGCACCTCTATGATTTACAAACCTCTGGCAAGCTTACTTTTGGTCAAAGAAATGTTTAAGCAAAGACAAAAGTCTTTGGAGTTTGAAATTGGTGCAAGTATTCCCCCTGAATCCTATCGTTTGGATAACCTTAAAGACAAAGAGATAGTTGCGCTCATTCGTAAGCAACTTTACCGACTGAACAGTAAAAAAGCGCTCCCTTTAAAAACTCAGACTCCCATTGCAGTTCCTGAATGTAAGAAAGAGCTCAAAAAAGCTATTGAGCAATGTGAACGCCTTGGTGAAACCGCAGACGGTATGCAAATCTATCTTTACCAATATGCGGGCAGCTCACCAATATTTAGAGAGTTGGGTAGATTAAGAGAAATTGCGTTTAGAGCTGTTGGCGAAGGCAGTGGCAAAAGGCGAGATACAGATAAATATGATATGTACTATCAGCAATTAGTGCTTTGGGATGCTACACAACTAGAATTGGTTGGTGCCTACCGCCTCGCAAGTGCGCGACAGGTTATTGAACAGCATGGTGCTAATGGATTGTATACAAGCAGCTTATTCTCGTATACAGATGATATGAACTTCTACTTTGATCAGGGCCTAGAGTTGGGTCGGAGCTTCGTGCAACCTAAATATTGGGGACGCAAAAGTTTAGATTACCTTTGGTATGGGATCGGAGCCTTTATTCAGCGCTACCCTGAACATAGATACTTATTCGGCCCTGTCAGCTTATCCAATGCACTACCTGATAAAGCAAAAGCCATGTTGGTATATCACTACCAGCATTACTTCTCTGAACTTGAGAATTTAGCTCACCCCAACAATGAATATAAGCTTGCTCAATCTCAGCTCGACACCTGTAGAAACCTGTTTTGCGGTGATGATATAAAAGAAGACTTTGCTGAGCTTAAGCACATACTGGCAAATATGGGGGCACAGGTTCCAACGCTTTTTAAACAATACACCGAGTTGTGTGAACCAAGCGGCGTGAACTTTTTAAGCTTCAGTATTGACCCTGATTTCAATAATTGTATTGACGGACTGGTGCTCGTAGATCTGACTAAATTAAAAGTAAATAAAGCCAAACGTTATCTTGGTGAAAATATTTATCGGTCATAAGTTAGTTTAATACCTCTAAAGACGAAAGAGGTTACAACAAACTCCTTGCAACCCTGTTGCAATTTTTTATACTGGCGCTCGGTCTTCATATATAATAACGCAGATTAAGCGCCAATAATGATTAAATCTTTCTTTAATATCATCGTTTTTGTTGTCATCTTTGCTGCCGTTTTGGCATATCAAGAGCTGGGGATGTTAGAAGATGATGGTAAGCAATCAGCTCCCTACTTTTCACTCCCCTTATTAGAGAATACGTCGCAAAGATATGACATTAGCCAGCTTCAAGGAGATCGCTCCGTCATTTACTTCTTTGCACCGTGGTGTAACATTTGTCGTTATAGTATGCCAAATATAGATAAGCTCCACCGCCAGGGGAAAGTAAATGCGGTGGCCATCGCCCTCGACTTTCAAAGTCCAGAAGAAGTTAAAGCTTTCAGCAAAGATTTAAACTTATCCATGCCGGTCTTGTTAGGTAATCGAAAAACAGCACAAGATTATAAAGTAAAAGCCTATCCAACTTACTATGTTATGGACCCTCAACTCAAAGTTGTCGAGCGCTCTATCGGTTACTCTAGCGAACTAGGGATTCGACTTCGCCTGTAAAAAAGTGTACAGCTGAAATACATTTTCTTACCCAAACCCTCAATAAATCAACGCTTTTAGTCCGTACACTATCGTCAAATTTTAAAGTTACTCACTGCCAAAGGGATTCGATGATGTTTGCACTTACTGCGAAGAAGCGTTTTATTTTATCTCCAATTATGCTGTGTATGGCGATGTCAGCACATGCTCAAACCAAAAAAGAGGACATTGAGCATATAGAAGTTATTTACAAACGCAGCTCAATCACCTCAGAAATTACAGAAGATACTGAAAAACTCATTGAAATGCCCGGTGCACTCGGCGACCCACTGCGTGCTGTTTTTGCACTACCCGGTGTCGTCGCTGCAGGCGGCTCAATGAGCGAGCCTGCGGTTAGAGGCTCATCACCCAGCGACAATATGTTTGAAGTCGACTTCATGCCAGCAGGATATATTTTCCATGACTTTGGCAGCTCCATTTTTAATCGTCATATTATTCAAGATTTTCAGTTATACTCAGCAGGCTATGGCGCTGGTTATAGCAATGCTACCGGTGCAGTTTTTGATGTTACGTTAAGAAACCCCAAATACCAGCCAATTACTACCACACTAGACTTTTCGATGTTTAATGCTGGTTTTTTTGTAGAAGGTCAGGCAACTGAAAATACGGCGTTTTATGTGTCCGGCAGAAAAAGTACGCTCCCTTTATTTTTCAGTGAAGGAGAAGAGCTAGAAGATGACGATGGCGAGCCATCAGGGGTAACCATTAACGACGCCCCAGATGATCATGACTATCAAGGCAAGTTTTTATGGGACATTAATAACAGCAATACCCTCACCTTTAATTTTACCGGTGCTGAAGACTCCGCAGCAGCAGGGTTTAGTGAACGTGCAGAACTCGCACAAAAAACGCCTGAGTTTCAGGGAGATGCCCGATTTATTCGAGACTTTAACAGCCAGAGTATTCTGTGGGATCACTACAACAAAAAGTTTCATTTAAGAGTCGGTATTGGCGCACTGGATCATTCTGGACGACTCGAATTTGGCAAACAACCAAACAATCTAACAGGCTTTTTTGAACAAGAAGGTGAAAAGCAACTTACCTATAAAGCACGCTTAAACTATAGCGTTAATCCACAACACCGATTTGTGTTTGACGCAGCCTACTTTGATAATGAAACGTCTTATGAATACGACACATTTCAATATTTATGTACTGAGATTGACCCAGACTGTGACTTGAAAAAGGGCGATCGTATTTCAGGTAAACGTACCATTGACTTGGACTCAGGTTTTGTTGGAATCACGCATATCTGGCAACCCCATGAAGACTGGCAAACCGAAATTGGTGTTCAAAGCCAGCATAATCGTTACACCGACGAAACATTCACTTCGCCCCGTGTCGCGGTAAATTATCATGTGACACCAAATAGCGTGATAAGCGCTAAAGTCGGTCGTTACAACCGCATGCAAGATGTTGAATACATTCTGCCTGAGATAGGTAACCCAGCGCTCAAATCACAAGTTGCAACACACAGCACCCTTGGATTTAGACAAATGCTTGAAAACGAGTGGTCTTGGTCAATTGAAGGCTATTATAAAACCATGGAAGATTTACCATTGGCGATCGACGCTGGCAGCGATGCACACCTTTTATATAGCAACCAAGTAGAAGGACGTGCATACGGTATTGACCTTCTGGTGAATAAGAACAAAACCGATAATTGGTATGGTTGGATGGCGCTGAGCTATGCCAAAAGTGAACGCACTGACTTAAGCCGTAATGTCACGCGAGATTATTATGCAGATACACCGCTCGTATTTAACGCAGTCTTAAACTATGACATTAATGAACTTTGGCAAGGTGGATTTAACTTTACCGCACGTAGTGGGCAAGCTTATACCCCAATCGTCGGTGTTAGAGAGAATCCAGATCATGCTGGACGCTTTTTACCAGTTTATGGCGACCCGTTTTCTGAGCGCTTTAAGACTTACCACAGACTGGATGTGCGATTTGAAAGAAAAACCATCGTATTTGGTTTAGAGGGTAAATTAATACTTGAGCTCATGAATGCCTATGGCCAGGACAATGTCGCTTACATTGATTTAGATTACGACAAGATCTCGTCGGTGAATGACCTACATATAAAAGAAGAAAATGACGACTTTGAAATGCGCCCTTCAATTGGTTTTAGTGTGACCTTTTAATATAACGCCGTCATCTACACTGAACAACCCGATGACGGCTTACGCTTTCCTGATAAAGGCGTGGCGAGCAAGCAATTGCCTCTTGCGTTTTTCGCCATCGCCTTGCATGATCCGCTCCTTAAACATACCGGAGTATTATCATGCCTAAAGCTTGCGCGTATCACATCTTAGTCAAAACTGAAAAAGAATGCTTAGCCATCAAAGCCAAACTCGCAAAGGGGGGGGATTTTAATAAGCTAGCAAAACAGCATTCAACATGCCCTTCAAAAAAACGAGGCGGTGACCTTGGTGAATTTAACAAGGGCGATATGGTTAAAGCATTCGACGACGTAGTTTTCAAAAAGCCGCTTTACGAGGTTCATGGCCCAGTTAAAACCAAGTTTGGCTTTCACTTAATTAAAACGGTGTACCGTTCGTAAAACACTGCTCAGCCTATCCTTATTTTCAAATCGAAAAAACAGATTGGTGTAATAGCTTTTAATCAATTTTAATTCCAGCGCGCTCAACTATACTGAGTGTCATTGAAATCATTGAGAGAGTTATTACTATGTTTACTGTTATTTTTGGTCGTGAAGGTTGTCCTTATTGTGTACGTGCGAAAGAATTGGCGACACGTTTAAAAGATGAACGTAACGATTTCAATTTTCGTTATATCGATATAAACAAAGAAGGGATCAGTAAAGCTGACCTGGAAAAGTCTGCTGGCAAGCCATGTAACACGGTGCCACAAATATTTGTAGACCAAGATCACATTGGTGGATTTGATGATTTTGAGGCCTATGCCAAAGCAAATTTAGGGTTATATCAATAACCCTAAAAAAATTACAGTTTATTTTTTAACCAATTTCAAACACCTACAAATTTAGTGCCAATTTATACAAGCAATTATCTTTTCTTTACTGTACAATGCCGCCTCTTTTAAATTGTTGAGGCGCATTAATGTCAGAACCAGTAACGTTTGAATCTTTAGACCTTTCTCCTGCAATCCTAAAAGCAGTCGAAGAGCTAGGGTATCAATCACCTTCTGAGATCCAGGCTCAATGTATACCGTTATTGCTAGAAAGAAAGGACGTGCTGGGACTAGCGCAAACGGGTACGGGCAAGACGGCGGCTTTCGCACTGCCGCTATTAAACAATGTTGACGCATCCGTTAAGCAACCACAAATTTTAGTACTGACTCCGACTCGTGAACTTGCATTGCAAGTTGCTGAGGCATTCGAGCAGTATGCTAAGTACACCAGAGGCGTAGAAGTACTTGCGCTGTATGGTGGACAAAGCTATGGCGTGCAGTTAAGTGCACTTCGCCGTGGCGCACAGATCATCGTGGCAACTCCGGGGCGTTTAATCGACCATATCAACCGTAAGACCATTGATCTATCAAACCTAAATGCATTGGTATTAGATGAAGCTGATGAAATGCTACGCATGGGCTTTATCGATGATGTTGAAAGCATCATGGAAAAAACACCAGAAGAAAAGCAAACATGCCTTTTCTCTGCAACTATGCCAAAGCAGATCCAATCTATTTGTTCTAAGTACTTAGATAACGCAGAGCAAGTAAAAATCACACCACGTAACTCAACTGTTGACACAATTGAGCAGGTGTACTGGCGTGCAACGACACATAAAAACAAAGCAATTGTACGTTTCTTAGAAGCGGAAGATTATGATGCTTCTATCGTGTTTGTACGTACTCGTAACGATACGGTTCAGCTTGCTGAACTGCTTGAGCGTGAAGGTTTCTCTGCTGCACCACTTAATGGTGACATGAACCAACAGGCACGTGAGCGCACAGTTGAAAGACTGAAAAGTGGTTTACTAGATATCGTTATCGCAACAGACGTTGCAGCACGTGGTCTAGATGTTGACCGCCTAAGCTTAGTTATCAACTACGATATTCCGCAAGACAGCGAAGCATACGTACACCGTATCGGTCGTACTGGTCGTGCGGGTCGTAAAGGTAAGGCTATCTTGTTCGTAAAAGGTAACGAGCGTTACTTACTACGTAACATCATGCGTCATACTCGCTCAGACATCGAGCAAGTAGAGCTTCCAAGTGCAAAAATTGTTGAGCAAAAACGTATTGAAGCACTTCAAAACAAGCTTAGCATGTCACTTGATCACAAAGACATTGAGTTCTTCAGTGAAGTTGCTCAAGGCCTAGGTGAGAAACTAGAGCTAAGCCAAGAACAACTAGCAGCTGCGCTACTTTGCCTAGCACAGCAACAGTCTCCGCTTAAAGTTGAAGAAATTAAAGTTCAACAACGCGAGCGTCGTGACCGTGATGGTAACCGTGACCGCCGTGACGACAGACGCGGTGAACGTGGCGACCGTGGTGATAGAAAAGGCCGTCGCAATAGCTCGGCACCTATGGATACTTACCGCATTGAAGTGGGTCGTGAGCACGGTGTTCAGGTTAAGAACATTGTTGGCGCAATCGCTAACGAAGCAGATATCTCAAGCAAATTTATCGGTGAAATCCGTTTATTTGATGAGCACAGCACTGTTCAGCTTCCACAGGATATGCCTGCTGAAACGCTAACACACTTCCAAGGTGTTCACATTTGTCAACGCCCAATGAAGATGACTAAGAGCACACACCCTGCTGATCAGGCGCGTGGCAACGGTAATCGTCGTGAAGGTGGTAGACGTTTTGAAGAACGTGGCGAGCGCCGTGATGGTGGCAGACGTTCTGAAGGTCGTGACGGTGGCAAACGTAGCTTCAGAGATCCTCGCAGCGATAAACGTCGTGACGGAAACAGAGATGGTAACCGTGACAACAGACGTAAAGAGCGCGGTGAGCGCAACGAAATCAACTTCTCATAAGTTGTAACCGTTATTAATAAAAGCCGCTGACTCAGCGGCTTTTTTGTTTTTGTTGACCCGTCCTATATTGCGTTATCACTTTTTCAAACAGCCCTACCCAACTAGTCCCGAAGGTCAAATCTAAAAGATTAAACAGTTCAGCGTTTTCTTGTTTTAGCTCAATTGGCTTTTCAATCAAAGTCTCCGTTAAGACTGCAAAATACTCTGCTTCATTGGTCGCACCATATTCATGAATAACGTAAGGTATCTGGTACGCAAGCTTCAACTTTTTGTGTTTACCAATTTTAAACTGCCCTACCCAACCAGTCCCTAGGATCAAATCTAAAATAACTCACTAACAGGTTAAACAGTTCAGGGTTTTCTTGCTTTAGCTCAACTGGTTTTTCAATGAAAGTCTCCGTTAAAACTGCAAAATATTCTGCTTCATTGGTCGCACCATATTCATGAATAACGTGCGGCATTTGATACGCCAATTGAGTTTTTAGCTGACGGTAGGCACGACTTAACACATCAGCCCAATGCTGATAACTGATCCCTTTTGGCAGCTCTGGCGTGCCATTGGTGTTGCCAGCTTGCTGATCTAATTGATGAGCAAACTCATGAAATACCAAGTTGTGCCCATCCCCAGGCAAGCGGTTACCCTCAAGAACATCATGCCAACTGAGCACCAAGGTGCCACCCGGCCAAGACTCGCCTTGTCTCACAGCTGTGTGATAGCTTACCAACCCTGCACTGTCTTTATTGGTTTGCGGTGCATAATACTGACTTGGATATAGCAGTACTTCTTTGACATTAGGGTACAAAGGCCAAGTTTGATTTAACACCAATAAACAGGCGTCCGCGGCAATAATTAACGACATCGACCTTGTCACTTGCAAGCCGTCACGTCCAATCACACGCTTTTCCCCTAAAAACCAAATGATGTGCTGCTCTAAACGCGCACGATCTGTATCTGTCATGTTGCGATAAATTGGCATGTAATTACGCAATATTTTTTTATCTGCCCGTGACAGGCTTTGCTGCTGGTATTTTTTACGCCAAAAGTAGCGTTTAATGTCGTTGAGATACCAATAAACAACCACAAACACCACTAAGAACACGATCAACATTAGATTTATCATACTTGCTCATTTACTGTGCTTTTTTATTTAAGTGTGTTCACTCTTGTCCCTTTTCAATTGTTTTTTGATAAAATCGACAAAAAAGTACCGAATAAATAACAGCTATGACCTTGCCCATTGAATCCATCAAATCAGAATTTTTAGCCACTATTATCAAGCAAGATGTTGTCGTGACAGCAGCCACTGGCTCCGGAAAATCAACGCAACTGCCTATCTGGGCAGCCTCAATGGGAAAGGTATTAGTTGTTGAGCCTAGGCGCATTGCCTGTACATCACTTGCTGAATATGTCGCTAGCTTATGCAGCTCAAAACTGGGGGACAAGGTGGGCTATGCAATCCGTTTTGAAACCGAGTTTGATGAGCAAACGGATATTGTGTTTGTGACGCCCGGTGTAGCACTAAGGTGGTATTTTGAGGATAAATTAGCCGCTTATTCACATATCGTACTCGATGAGTTTCACGAGCGCCGCTGGGACATGGATTTACTATTAGCACTGATCAAGCAACATGCTAAACACAGACTAATACTGACCTCTGCGACGCTCAATGCACAAAGCCTGAGCCGCTACCTTGAAGCGCCTATACTGCATAGCGAAGGCAAAATGTATCCAGTAGAGCAAGATTTTATCGCAAAAGATCAGCGTACTATGCCCAGTAAAGACCGTCTTGTCGAACGTGTTGCTTTTGCCTGTCAACAAGCGCTTGAGGATACACATGGCGACATTTTAGTGTTTTTGCCAGGCAAAGGTGAGATCCTCGCCTGTGCCAAAGCCTTAAAATCTCTCGAAGCCATTATTGTCCCGCTGTACAGTGGCTGTAGTAAGCAACATCAGCAACTTGCTCTATCGCAACAAACAGCGCAACGCATCATACTAGCTACCAATGTCGCTGAAACATCTCTTACAATCCCAAATGTTACCTGTGTTATCGATTCAGGGTTAGAGCGACGTACACACCTTAGAAATGGCAAAACAGTGCTTGGGCTAGATGCCATTGGGCAAGACTCAGCAAAACAGCGCATAGGTCGTGCAGGCAGAACTCAAGCTGGGATGTGTATTCGTCTATACGGCCAATATGCCCCTTTGATTGAGCGTACACCACCAGAAATACAACGAGAAGCGCTTACTGAGTTTGTCCTCGCAGCAGGGTGTGCTGCACAAGGCGTTGACTCACTCTCCTTCATTGACCCATTACCAGAAGCATCTAAACAGCGAGCAATCTCAACACTGCATAGTATAGGTGCTATTGATGGCAACCAATGTGCGACCGACCTTGGCAGAATGCTATACCCATTGCCAGTCGATGCTGAGCTTGGCTTTCTTATTGAAAAAATGCCATCAAGTACACTCAAACAAGCCATTATTGACTTAATTGCTGTTATCTCAGTACCAGCGCGCGTTTACCAATTACCAGCGCATGTTGAACAGCTAGAACAACTTAACATGTTATTACCAAATCACTGTGATATCGAGCTTGCTATCGCAGTAATAAGAGACAAACTTGATGGGCTCGTTCAGACAGAACCTGAAGCGTTGGCTGAAGCAAAGCAGTTTAGTGAGCAATTAAGGGAGGCATTTTCTCTACCAAGTCTCGAAAAAGCAGCCAGCTACGACCGTCAAGCTCTCATTGAGGCAATTGCAGAGGCTCGCCCCGAGTGGGTATTTATAAAGCGGAATAACCGCAGAGGTGGCTTTGGTAATGGTAAAATAGAAGTTTCTCCTTCAAATACTTCACGTATCACTGAAAATACAAAAGCGATGCTAGTACTCGATACTTTCTCCCTTGCCGGAAAAGGAAGTAAACAAGCTATGACGATGGCGACATTGGCAGCACCATTACCAATAAAAGTGTTAGCATCTCAAGAAATCGGAGAACTTAGTTTTTTGGAAGCTTATATTGATAAAGGTACAATTTATACAACAGTAGCCAGACAATATGCGAATGTAGAAATCTCTGTTTGTTCCACTATTGCAAAGGGTGAGATGCTCATAGATGCATGCACCTACCTTATTCAGAAAGATAAGCTGTTTGAAGGTCTTTATTCTCGTTTAAACGAAAATATTGCATCACATAAACTGTACTTTGATTACATAGAAAAGCCCGATAACCTACCTAATGCAAGTGAGTTCATCAGAGCTAAGCTAATCGAATTAGGTGTTGAATCACAAGAAGATATACAACTTATTGAAGCTGAGGACTTTAGTTTTCAGCAAGTCGGTGACTGGGAGCTCGGTAAGTTCATCGAGAAACACCCTCTCTTTGTCACAATTCCAGAGTTAAAAATGCAAGTAACCTATTTTTTCAGAGCCAAAAGGGTATTATTAGAGTATTTAGAAGGAAAAAGAAAAGATGCGCCAAAGAGATGGGAGCTCCCTAGTTTTTCTGGCTTTAAAGTTCAGTATAAAAAAGCGAGCAAGGTAATAGACATAAAATAAATATTTTTAGTGCCGAGCAACATAGCTTTGATGTTAATGAATAAACAAACTATAAGCTAAGCCCGATATTCAAGAGCTTTGGCACACTACCTTGCTACAAAAAATAACCACCTATAAAAGGCAAGATTTATTTTATAAAGTTAATACACATAGCATCTATAGAAAAATAATTTTCAACTTAACTTATACAGAATAAATCTTAAATTAAAAAACCTCTAATCAAGCTCCATCCCCTCCACCAGAAAGAACGCCACTGCGCTGATGTTGTCTCAATGACTCTTGAGATTCGTCACGAATTAACTTTCGTTGTTTTGAAGTTGTGCAACGCTTTTTAGGTATGATAGAACCTAATGAATTTACCTGTTTACAGCGATATCCATCTTCTTTCTTAGCAGTGATATCACCATTGCTCGCGCAACCTACAAGAGTTAATAATGCTGTCAATATTAGTACCTTCATTATAACGCTCCTTATTTAAATAATTTACAAAGGTCAATTTTAAATTATTACCAACCCCTCAAATTGTCAACAACAAAGGCTAATAAAAATAGAAACATAAAATAATTAATTAAACTAAAAGAAAAAGTTATTATAGGAAATTCAGTACACAAGTTTTTCGAGAGTCGAACTGTTTTCCTGTGTTAAGATACACAGCGCGAGCTTGGATAATAGTGATGACATGACCGTTCTTAGTTCAGTTCTTCAGAAGCTGAGAAGTGCTTTCTTTACACACTTATCAACTGTTCAAAACGTTTATATACTCTAACTAAGGTGAACTTGCTCAAATTAATCGTAACTTATATAAAGAGGCTACGCGGTACCACCCAGCAATGAACTCAAAGCGAGCTGCCCACTTTAAACAACATATAACTTACAATTAATAAACCTCTTAGTTAAGCTAAATATCGGCTATGATAAATTTGGGAAAAGTCTAATGTACTTGCTTTTCTGTCGAGTAATATCAAGATAAGTAATTTATTGACAATTAACACCACAGCTTTATTTCACTACGTTAACATCTACTGTTCATTGAGATGAGCTAAATATAAAAATTGAATCTCATTATTTAAAACCCACAACCCCTATATATCCACCAATAACAAAATAAAAACACCACCACGTTGAGATAGAACACAACTTATAAGCATAAACACATCTAAACAAAGGGCCTATTAATATTTTTATTGGCTTTTATATCCTGATTTAGGAGAAGGTTAAGGCTAAGAGATAGAGAAATAAAAACATAAAGCCCACCATTAAATATTCAAGCCATAAAACCATAAAAAATTAATACTACTTTACTTTGAAGCAATTATTTAGCGTGTTAATCAATAAATAATTTTAAATAAAAAAAAAGTCGTTTCGTCTTGCCAGATAGGTTTTCATTGTCGATAAAGGATGATTTTATAAGCATAATTTAACGTGAGGGGGGAGGAGAAAATATGAAGCTAAAGAGGCCTATGCAGACCTCATGAATTGTTCAGGTTATCTGCCATCGCCACCGCCGGAAAGCGCACCATTACGATGATGTTGTCTCAAAGACTCTTTAGACTCTTCCCGAATAAGCTTTCGTTGTTTGGATGTAGTGCAGCGTTTTTTCGGAATAATTGAACCTAGTGAACTTACTTGTTCACAACGATATCCATCATCTTTTTTAGCTGTTGTATCGCCGCTACTTGCACAGCCTGCAAGAGTGACGGCCATAACCATTGCTAACACTTTCATTATAACACTCCATATTTATTTAATTATAGTTAACCATTTTAAAGTATTATCAATGTGATTTTTTGTCAACAATAAATCTAATACTAACTAATTATATAAATTGATTAATATTAGGAGTAGACAGAATACTGCGGAATGTTGATATTTAAAATTAGAATTTCTTAGATTACAAATACATAAAATAAAAAACAAAAAAACCCGCTTTCTTTCGAAAGCGGGCTTATTATATTAACCAGCTCTAAATTAGAATGTGTAATCTAGGCTTAGGTAATAAGTACGTAGGTACTGGTCATAGTAACGACCTTCATAACCTACTAGGTGACCTTCAGCATCACCAAGTGACATTGGAGGCTCTTTGTCGAACAGGTTGTTAACACCAACAGTGATGTTCATGTTCTCAATTCCACGGTAGTCAATTTTGTAATCAACAGTCATGTGAGAAGGAACTTTGAACTGAATATCAGCAGTAGTGAACTGAGTTGTACCAACACCTTGGTCATTGTAAACAACTTCAGTTGCAGCTTCAGCAATTGTACCTACACCAACAGTAGATGGTTGGTCATGCCAGCCTGATCTGTACTTCATACGTAACGTGTGAGCAAAGTCACCGTGAGTAAGTACATTTTGGATATTCACGATATTACGGAATACAACACTTTGGTCAACACCGTAACGACCTAAGCTGCTAGCCCACTCATACGGGAATACACCTGCAAGAGTGTACTCTGACTTGTCCATGTACGTGCCCTGAACCATAGTTTTCAGCTCACCGAATGAAAGGTCATTAGTTAGCATAACTTTCCAGTCAAAACCAGCACTCTTACTTTCACCGATGTTGATTGGTGCAGTAATAACACTTAGAAGTGTGTTAGTTGGGTCAGAACGGTCTGTTCTAAGAACGAAACGCTCGTCAAACAGTTGTGGATTAGCAAACATGTAGTTCTGGTCAGGACGCTGAACCATGTCTTCAATGTTAACTTGCCAGTAATCTAGCTCAAACGTGAAGTCTGTTGTTGGAGAGTAAACGAAACCAACTGAGCTTTGCTTAGATGTCTCTGGAGATAGTGTGTTACTACCTAGGTTAAAGCGTTGATACTGTAACGCACCTGGAGGACAGTACTGAGCACGTGCATCTGAAGCAGGTAACGGACAAGTATATGGAGAACCAGTTACACCGAATGATGTTTCAGGCTCAGCAATCTGTAGCAATGAAGCAGCTTTGAAACCTGTACCGTATGAAGCACGGAATACTAAGCTATCTGTCGGAGAATAACGCAAGCTTAGCTTGTAAGTTGTGTCATTTTCTGAATCGTTAACCTTACCGCCGTTCATCGTATCTTCAACAGCACCGATGTTATCGTA
This sequence comes from Pseudoalteromonas umbrosa, assembly GCF_030125375.1. GTDB lineage: Bacteria > Pseudomonadota > Gammaproteobacteria > Enterobacterales > Alteromonadaceae > Pseudoalteromonas > Pseudoalteromonas umbrosa. The sequence goes on from NZ_JASJUU010000002.1 coordinate 324,074, forward strand.
ACGAACTGCAACGTTTGCACTCAACTCATCTAGTACAGGGATTTGTAATTCTGCAAATACACCGTAAGTAGAACGCTCTAGCTCGTAGTCGAAGTCACCACCGCCATCACCAAAACGTGCATTGCTGATGTTTGCTTCAGAACGAACAACCTTGTAAGAGTTTGTACGGTAGTCTGCACCGTAACCGATATACGCTTCACCAGCTGGCAATTCAAATAGAGCTTGTGATGCTTTAAAATCGAAAGATAGTGACTCAGTTGTCGTAGTATCTTCAAGTGCACGGTACTGTGAATCTTCTAATGCAGCTACTGCATCTGGGTTTTGAGAAAACTCTTCAGGAGTAAGGAAGATATCAATCAAACCGCTACGGATGTTTTCTACAAATTTTTCTGCGTTATAGAAACCATTTGTTAGAGACTGGCTTCTTTCAGAACGAGAATATACAACCGCTGTGTTGAAGTCGATTGCATCAGCAATTGTGCCTTCTAAACCAACGATTGTGTTAAGTGAATCTGTTTCCCACTCAGTAGTACGGTTACCACCTGGAAGTGCTCTCCAACGGCCACGGAATGTATCAACACCTGCAGCAAGCTGTTCAGCTGTTAAATTAGGAACAACATACTTGTCGTAAAGCACACTCTCAGTACCGATATTGATGTTACCAGTCGGGTTTGGCGCGATACGAGGAGTCATTACGTAGTTTGTTAATGCTAGTGTAGAGAACAAGTTCATGTCATCAGTTAGGATGAACTCACCCTGAAGCATTAGTGACGTACGCTCGTCTTCTGGAACAATCTCTAGAGTACTTGTGTAGTCGAATGAACAGAAGTTACTACCTGGAGCAAATGCATTGTCAGGAGCACATTTGTCACCATTTGAAACTGCGTATGGAGTAAATGCCGTGTTTGTACCGTCATTGAAACCAATAAAAGCGTTACCAGGGATAGCGTTTGAAGAACCCTGAACGTCATAGTATTGATTACCGTTATGAGTGAACTCTAGTAGACCTGTTTTCGCGAAGTCACGGTCTTTTGAACGTAGAGATTCACGCGTGTCGTGGCTCAATGAAGCAACGATTGTAAAGCCGTCAGAGTCTAAGTCACCAAAACCAGTTACAACACTTAAGTTAACTGATTCAGCACCGTCTTTTGGACGGTCAGTACGTGCAGCAATAGTTGTGCCATCAACTTCAGACTTTGTGATGAAGTTGATTACACCAGCGATTGCATCAGAACCGTATAGTGCAGAAGCACCATCAGTAAGTACGTCAACACGCTCGATTGCTGCAAGTGGAATTGTATTTAAGTCGATTGAGTTACCTGAACCCGATGGAGCTAAACGACGACCATTTAGTAGTACTAGCGTGTACTGCTCGCCGATACCTCTTAGTGAAGCAGTTGAAGTACCGCCACCGCCGCCACCAACAGATGATACAGGAGTTGTGAAACCCTGCATTGATGGAATTTGAGCTACAAGATCAGGAACAGATGTTACACCTGTTGCTTTGATATCTTCAGCAGTGATTACGTTAATAGGTAAAGCACCAGCAAGGTCAGAACCCTTGATACTTGAACCTGTGATTTCGATTTTTTCAATTTCTTCACCGTCAGCTGCGTTTACGTTTGTCGCAATCGCTGTTGCTGAAACAGCACCAAAAGCAATCGCTAGGCGAACTGCTTTTGAGATCTTACTATTTAACATTCAATTTCTCCCTGAGCTTCTATCAAAGCTTTTATTTTTAATAAGGCCCTTCATACAAGGTTAAGCACGTTACTATTTTGTGTACCTTATATGCAACACCACCAGTATAGTAACCACAAAGTAAATACCCATGCAAGCTTGTAAAAACCGGTTAATACATTGCTTAATTTATAAAAACGCAACAATAAGGAATTCTTAAATCCACTCCCAATTATCAATGAACAGCTAAAATCATGATCAAAGAAACAAAAAAACAGGCTTAAAAAGCTGAACAAAAAACCATAAAGAACAAAATTATAACCATACAAAACAGAAATATACAAAAAACAATCCAGAGTAATGGTTTTACTATTCACACAAATGACAAACAATAATTTATGATGTAACCAACGCATCTCCCCCAAATCAAACCGCATCAAAACAAAACAAAATAGAAACAAAAAAAACAAATTAGAAACAAAAAAAAGATAAAATAACAATAAAACAAATGAAAAAAAACCTGCAATCGCAGGCTTTTTCACACAAAATCATTTCAATTGGAAACTTAATCTACATAGCATCTACCTTGTTTACATAAATATGGTCAATCAGATTTATTAATAAAGTTATAAATGCTCAAAATTGTTATTGTTTCCTTTAAAATAAGTAACTTGGCTCCAAGTTAAACTTAAAGCCAGACGCCGATATTAGAAAGTGTAATCAGCTTGTAGGTAGAACGTGCGCCCATACGGGTCTGCGTAACGCGGGTCATAACCAACCTGGTGACCTGCAGCTGCGTTAAGCGTAAATGGAGGTTCTTTATCAAACAAGTTCTTGATACCAAAGCCTATATTTGCATTATCACCCCAAGCATATGCAAGTCGGTAATCAACCGTCATGTACACTGAGATGTCTTTTTGGATTGCGCTACCATCGACAGCTTCATTCCAATCATCAGCTTTAGCAACGTAAAAACTCACATCTGCAGCAGCATCTGTGTAACCACTGCGTGCTTTAAAGTTTAAGCTATGAGTAAAATCACCATGCGTGAAGGTGTTATTAAAGTTGACAATATTACGGAAAGTAACCGCTTCGTTTGTACCAACTTTACCTAAGCTAGAGTCCCAGATATTGTCACTGCCAACACGCAAGCTCTCACTTTCAAGCATGTAAGTACCCATTAATTGAGACTTAAGTGTGCCGAAAGAGAACTCTGTTGTGAAATCAAAGTGCCAATCAATGCCTGAATTTCTTGATTCACCAACGTTGTCAGCAGCTTGAATAATTGCAACGACAGTATCACCCGTACCTTGATCGATCTTAGTCGTAAACCACTCAGCATAAGTTACTGGGTCACCAAAAATTTGGTTTTGCGTTAAACGCCTAACCTGATTCTCCATTTGCACGTTCCAGTAGTCCATACCAAAGCTCATGCCTTGATCTCCAGACCATACGAAACCAAACGTATACTGCTTAGAGGTCTCGGGCTTAAGATCTGCGTTACCTTCACGGAATACATCATACTGCAATTTGTCAGAGTAACAGAATTGTGCAATTTCTTGTCTTAAACCAGCGGGACAATCATAAGGTGAAGCTGTTACACCAAATTCAACACGAGGCTCTGCAATTTCACGCATTGTAGCCATTTTGAAACCTGTACCATATGAAGCACGCAATAACCATTGGTCGTTAGGACGGTATGATACACTCAACTTATATGTTGTATCATCTGCACTATCATTTACAGTTTGGTTTCCAGTCCGCTTAGAGTCTGTGATCTCACCTATTTCATCATAACGTAGTGAACCGGTTACTTCTAAGTTTTCAAGAACAGGCACGACTACCTCGGCAAATGCACCGTAGCTGTCACGCTCTAGATCAAATTCTTCACCAGCAGATTCAAATAAGACAACTTCAGCATTTTGGCCTTCGCCATTAGTTAGTGAATAGTTTGACATGCGGTAGTCAAAACCAACAGCCATATAAACTGTACCAGCATCTAGCTCAGCGATTGGACCAGACGTTTTACCTTCGATAGCGAATAGACCTGTCTCTGTTGTGTCCCAAAGACCATTAAACATTGTATTTCTTACCGCAGTGTTCTGCTCATCTGTTAATGAATCAGGGTCCGCAAATATATCTACTTCACCAGAAGTCACTAGTTCAATGAACTCTTTCTCTAATGGGTAACCAGTTACACGAACTTGTTCACGCTCTGCATCAGAAGCTGTAACGGCTAAATCATAGTTCCATTCGCCAATATCGCCACGTAAGCCAGCTACAAAGTGTTTCGTTGTTGCAGTATATTCGTCAGTACGATTTCCACCAGGAAGTACACGCCATCGAGCAGCTACTTTAGTCATATCTGCTAACACATTTTCAGGAAGATATTTAAGAACATTATCCTTCACAATCTGTGAGTCGTTAGCAAGCGTAAATGTACCTGTAGGGTAAGGCGCAATACGCGTAGTCATTTTGAACTCAGAAGCTGACGCTGTTACATATGCTTCTGTATCGTCATTTACAGTAAATGTACCTTGTAAAAATAAGTTATTACGCTCACTCTCAGGCTGTATTTCTAATGTGCTTGTATAGTCAAATTGACATGCATTACCAGATGGTGCACTTGTCGTGTGACAAGAGCCATTCGCTTCTTTGTAAGGATTCAATGCATACGTTTTAGTAACATTTTTACCTGCTTCATTCAAAACTAGCTCACCGCTTTCGTCACGTGTGTTGTATGTCACGTAAGCGTTACCAGGGATCGCATTTGAGGAACCAGCAATTGCTACTAAATCTTGACCCTCATGTTCAAATCGAACAAAACCTGTTTTTGCAAAGTCACGATCAACAGACCTTAGATTATCTTGCTCATCACGGCTGAAGCTCACCATGAAATTGTAGCCATCACTACCTAAATCACCAAAACCGGTTGTAATGGCGAAATTCGAACTAGACGTATCTTTTGGCTTGTCATATCGAGCACTGATCGTAGTTTCTTGTACATCGTCTTTAAGAATAAAGTTTACAACACCAGCGATAGCATCAGACCCGTACAGCGCAGAGGCACCATCTTTTAAGATCTCAACGCGCTTGATTGCTGATAATGGAATTGAGTTAATATCGATACTTGAACCTGAATCAGAAGACGCCATACGACGGCCATTAATAAGGACAAGCGTATATTCAGAACCCAAGTCTCGTAGCGACGCAGTTTGAATACCGCCACCACTGCCACCCACGGACTCACCAGCAGCAGTGAAACCCTGCATTGATGGAATGTTCGCAATTAAGTCGGGCACACTTGTTACACCAGACTTAGCAATATCTGTTGCGTCAATCACATCTACAGGCAATGCACCTTCAAGATCTGTGCGTTTAATCGCAGAACCCGTAATTTCAATGCGCTCTACTTCTTGTGTACCAGCTTCATTAGCGGCCACAAAGCTGGTTGCTGAAACAGCACCTAAAGCCAATGCGAGGCGCACAGCCTTGGTTACTTGATTGTTTAACATTTGAATCTCCCAGGACCACCCTTTTGAGTGGTTATAATTATAATAAATGGTGTAAACCAATTTTATTATTGCTCTACAAGCAATTAATCGATGAAATATTAAACAACACAAAGCACTACCGTCAACAACTTTATTGCATTTATTGAAACAAAATAAACATCACTAAGCACAAAAAGTCACAAAAGAAACAACAAAAAAACATCAAACCAATGAATTAAAAGGATTTAATTAACTGCATTAAGAAAGGGAACATTAACACCTAGTGGAACACCACCTCTAATCAACCAAAACAGCACACAACAAAGACTACAAAAATGACAAAGAAATAATAAATCTATAATTATCATATTGATATAATTTAAATACGCATAAAAAACCACCTCTTGACAGTATTAAATTTAAAATGTGCAAACAGTACCCCAATGGACAAGGTAGAAAAAACCAGTCACAATTTACACAATGCAGACCCAAAACAAAAACAACACACCAATAATTTACCTTTATGCAATTATATGCGATTTCATTATTTGATTTTAAGCAATAAATGTTGGCGTAATATTCAACCTATACGGAAAACACTTAGGTTGATTAATAGGCAAGTCAGTAGAGGATTAGAAAATAACGAAAATGACTCAAAAAAAAGCCTCGCATGAAGCGAGGCTTAGTAAGTGAAATATAAAGATTAGAAGCTAACGTTGTAGCCTGCAAAGATTTCACGACCAATGTGGCCAGCGCCGTAAATTGAGTAATTTACCCAGCGGTTAGCATCATCAAGCACCACACCTTTGTCAAACAAGTTTCTCACACCTAGTGTCCAAGTACCGTAACCTTCTGTGAAGTACTTAGTATTTAAGTTATGAACAACGTAAGTTGGGTTGTGGTTGCTGTAAGTATAGAAGAAGTCATTGTTTTCAACAGTTAATACTTCATCTTCAGCTGTGCTAGCAACGATATCTGTAGTCCAGTTAACTGCTACGTTGTCAATTGAGTAGTTAACAGATAGTTGTGAACGCCACTCAGGAGTCTCTGGTGCACCCGCAGTATCTTGTGATGGACCACCGAAGAAAACATCTTCTTTCGCTTCAAGAATGTAAGTCGTTACTTTCTTAAACTTGAACTCCCCGAAGCTTGTGTCTAAGCGGTAAGAAAGGTCTAAATCTAAACCCTTACGAGACATGAATGAACCATTTTCATAACGCGTCGTTACTAAGCCATTGATATTGCCGTTGGCATGACGATCTAAGTTCACGCCAGGGTATGCACTCTCAATGTTACCAAGCACACCAGCATAATCTGCATTCATCAGATCTTGAACTGTGATTAGAGAGATAACGTTATCAATTTCTAGTGAGAAGAAGTCAAGCTTAATACCAACATCTTCAAAGCCAGAGTAAACAATACCTGCATTGATATATGTTGACTCTTCTGGACCTAAATTCTTATTACCATTACGTAGATTAGAAACTGCACCAGCCTTACAATCTGCTGGAGCGAAACCATTTTTCTCACATTTTACATAGTCGATAACTCGAGGGTGGCTCTCCGACGGTGCCGCTAGTAACTCGTTTAGAGATGGTGCACGGAAACCTTTTGAGTATGAACCACGAACAAGTAGATCATCCATAGGACGGTATTCAACTTTAAAGCTTGGAGTACCCTTGCTACCAAAGTCACTGTATCTGTCATAGCGGTATGCGGCACTTAGGATTAAGTTATCCAGTACAGGCATTGCGATTTCATAAAATACAGCTTTCGTATCACGCTCACCAGCTGAAGAACTACCAGCAGAACCACCTACTAGGCCAGCTTCACTTTGTGCATCATATTGTGAGCGAAGCTCTTGGTCGAAGTACTCGGCACCGATGTAATGCTGAATTTCGCCGCCTTCTAGTTCACCAGCAGCAAATGAAACACCACCAAAGATATGGTTAAGTTCGTTTTGATCTTCTACATAAACAGTAGTTGCTAGGTTGTTGTTCCACTCTTCAGAACCTTGAACGATAGGTGTTTCATCGTTTACTCTGTCAAAGTTATATGCCAAACCACCTGAGCTTAGGTAATTACGACCCGCACGACGGTAATCTAATTTTGCTTTGTGGTAAGCAATTTCGTATTCAGCCGTTTCACCGAAGAAACCTTTTAAGCCGATCATATAGTCTTGTTGATAGTCCGTTACATTCGTGTCACGGTTACCAACTTGGTACCAACGGAAATGGCCATTTACGCCGTCTTCACCTAATTCATTTAATGGGTGATCAGCTGGCATATTCCAAATTGTTGCAGCAGGAGGTGCATATCGACCAAAAGAGTCATTACGGCTTAACATAGCACGCGTATAAAGCTCTAAATCGTCAGTCAGGTTATACGTCATGCTCGTCATAACAGAGTCACGTTGTGTAGACGCAGAGTTAGCCGCTACATCAGCGTATGAGTAACCACATACTGTGCCACCTGAAGTTGTACCAAGAGTACCAACAAAGCCAGGAACATCGTTCTTCAATTGCTCACAATTCGCAGCAGCTGTCATCACACCATTTTTATCAGAAAATGTTGCGCCCATTAAGCTAACACCAATAGTTTCCTCACCGTGAACAATCACGCCGTCACCATTGTCATCGTTTACGTACTTTTTAGTGTAATCACGGTCACGCTCAAAAATTGGGTTACGCGTCTGGTGATCGTAAACAAACGTGATGTTACCTTTATCAGAGCTGATACCAAAAGCAAGAGACATTTGCTTGCTGTCGGCACCCTCGGCTTCTGGGCGACCTACTTGAATGTCAAATGAAGCGCCTTCATAGTCTTTTTTCAAGATAACATTGATAACACCAGCGATAGCATCAGAACCATAGATAGCAGATGCACCATCTTTAAGGATTTCAATGCGCTCAACTGCCGCCATTGGAATCGCACTTAGGTTTGCCGCAGAGCCACCAAGAGACGGTGAACCCGCCATACGCTTACCATCAACAAGTACTAGTGTACGGTCTTGGCCTGCACCTAATAAGCTTACTGTTGATTGTGACTGCCAGCCAGAACCTGAAGCTGGAGAGAATGAACCAAAGCTATTTGACGTAACGCTTTGTAGTGCGTCGGCTACTGATACACGACCTTGGCTTTCAAATTCAGCAGTTGTAATAACTTCAACAGGGCTCGCGCCTTCCATATCAACACGTTTGATACGTGAGCCAGTTACTTCAATACGTTCTACTTTTTCTGCGCCTTCTGCAGCTACAGCATTAGTTGCAAATGCAGCTGAAGAAGCAGCACCAAACGCTAGTGCAATACGCACAGCTTTAGTTACTTTAGTGTTCAACATGTGATTCTCCCTGGGCTTACTACTTAGCAGTAAGCTTGAGTTTTATAAGTCTTTACTTCTGGCTCTAGTGGCCGGTTTTAAAAATTCGGCATGGATACTAATCGGGACTCATGTTAAACGTCAAACAAGGGCAAGTTAACACTCACTAACAAAAACTAAACAGCAAAACATCAAATTTTAATACCTTTTTGAAGTTAATAAACACTTACTCCAATATGGATTAAATTTTTAATTAAATTCACAGAAATCATGGACAATAAAAATACACCACCGTATTTTATTAAAAAAAGCAAGCCGCAATCGCGTTAATAAAAATATTTTTATATTCCGTTTAAGTGGTCGATTTTCAGCCAACGAAATAACTGACTACAAATAATTTGCACAAATGGGAAGGTGCATTTACATCGCTGTAAAAGCAATTTTAAAGATTGGCTATCTGTTGTGCTGCAAAATCTCGAATATTACAAAGCGATAAAAATTCGCATCTAGAGATTTACAAATCAAAGGATCGTTGACCTGCCAAATTGATCGCATTTTCATCAATATTAGGCAGCATTCTATATATAGGTAATATTTGCTTTTCTATATAATGGGTGTAATCAAGTTGTGTAAGCGCTTTGATATATAGTTGAGGACCGGACTGGCTGATATAGTATGCAATTTGGCTCCCCTTACCGAGCCCATTCACCAAGCCCAAGCGCGTCGCTTCTTTAGCTGCACGCACATGGGGGGGAATATTCTTGACGTATGCATCCAACGGCTTGCCCAGACGCTTTTTATAAATAAGCTTATCATCCACTTGTCCGGAAGTAATGAGGCCGATGTAATGCTCTGTGATTTCTACTACGCTTTTATCATCGAATAGTGCACGGATCAGCGCTTGCTGATACTCTTTGGCAACGCTCGTCCAATCACTGCGTACAGTCTCCATCCCTTTAAACACCAACTCAGGTTGCCCTTTACTCTCAATTTGGCCAACATAGCGCTTTTTTGACCCCGTTTCTTGGCCTCTAATAGTGGGCATAAAGAAAGGGCTATAATGTGTTTCAAACTCTATCTCTAAAAAGCTTGAGAGCTGATACTGCTTTTCAAGCTCATCAGCCCAGCGCTCATTGATCATTGCCATCAGTGATTTGCCAATGTCCTGACAGTCTTTTGCACTGGCAGCATCCGCTACCTTAACAAATGTAGAGTCTGTATCGCCATATATCACTTCATAACCCATTCCTTCGATCCATCGTCGCGTGGTTTGCATGATTTCATGACCGCGCATCGTAATTGAACTGGACAGTCTCGGGTCATAAAAGCGGCACCCTTTAGAGCCTAATACACCATACAGACTATTCATAATGATTTTTATCGCCTGCTGCAGCATCTGCTCTCCTTCGAGCTTGGCTTTATGTCGAGCCGCCCAGAGCTGAGCAACTAGTTGAGGTAAATGATGCTGCTCTCTAGAAAATAATCCCTTATTAAATCCTGGAATGGCATTGAGCACATCTTGCTCCCCCTCTATGAGCCCCATAGGGTCAATACAAAAGGTACGTATAATGGAAGGATAAAGACTTTTGAAATCCAGTACCAAGACGTTTTTATATAGCCCAGGCTTAGAGTCCATTACATACCCTCCGGGACTATCAAAGTTTAAACCATGCTCTCCAAGATTGGGCGCAATATAGCCACTGCGATGGAGTAAGGGTAAATAAAGGTTAGTAAACGCTGCCACTGAGCCACCCATGCGCTCGAGTTCCAACCCTGTTAATCGTGTTCTCGCAATCGCAAAGTCAAGCAATGACTGCTGCTCAAAAATATCCCAAACTAACTGGCAGTCTTCTAAGTTATATTTGGCAAGGCTAAGTTTGTCCTCATGGAATTGTCTGATAATTTCTTCTAATTGATTATCCTGAGCAATCAATTTATCGCGACCAAGTACTTCTTTAGCAACAAAGCTTAACTTAAATGTTTCAAAGTGATAGGTCGCATTTTTCATGGTATCAATGCCATCTATCACAACGCGACCCGGGATCAGTACACGGGTAAAATTCCCACTAGATACTTGCATCGCTTCACCATCACGGCCAATATTAAGCGAGACGCCCAAAGCCTGAGCGCGCTCATGAAGTACCACGCAGTCGAAGTCAATGACATTCCAGCCAATCAATACGTCAGGGTCTAACTGTACTATTAAGTTACACAAGGTATGAAGTAACGCGATTTCATCTTCAACCCAAACAATATTTATGTCGCTTAACTGTGGCTCCCCTATCATGATCACCGTTTTTCTGTCACCCGATACCAAGCCAACTGAAAACAAAACGCCATCACCACTGCACTCAATATCCAATGACAGCATAGTTAGATCTGGTACAAACACAGGGTTAGTTTTTAATTTTGCACGTCGTAGCTCAATGTAACCACTGCATTGCACGGGCTGACCGGTGACCCAAACGCCGCCTTTAATATAGCGCTCCATTAAATATCTATCAGCATGACGGATATCTTCCTCGTACATTGGCACATATCCAGTCAGTGTTTCTTTGGCATTGTAAAAGTCACTTAAACTTGAAAAATACAGTGCGCAGACTTTAGATTGGTCAAAATGCTTTAATGCAACGTCAGCTAACCTGAACCGGCAGCTCGCTTGCTCTAGCTTCTGTTTTACCTTCTCACTATGCTTTTGCATGATAAAAAACACGCATTGCTCATCTTCAACAAAAGCCTTAATGACCCCTTGCTGCGTCTTCAACCAATAACACAAGCGTAACTTGCCTTTATATGAAGTTTGTTGCCGTGACAAAATAAAGCCCGGATATACTGCTTGTGCCAATTGTGAACCCCGCCTAAAATACACCCCTGTAATTATATCCATACTTTTTTGCTTAGGCGATCCACATGTTGTCAGACTCTTTAAAAAAAACCGTACGTCATGCCCATCAAAATATCGCTCAGCAACTTGAAGATTATCGCCCTCGCAGTAGCCAAAACTACCTAGTAGCTGAAATCGCAAAAACGCTTGCCGGTGAATATCACAAATCACAGCGGATCTGCGTCATCGAAGCTGGAACAGGTACAGGTAAATCACTAGCTTATTGCCTTGGTGCGCTGCCATTAGCACTAGCAAAAAAGAAAAAGCTCATAATTTCTACAGCAACGGTCGCTCTACAAGAACAGTTAATTGAGAAAGAGCTGCCTTTTTTTAAAGAGCATAGTGGCATTGACTTTAAATTTGATTTGGTGAAAGGACGCCAGCGCTATATTTGCGTACAAAAGCTTATGGCTGCGGTAAATCAAGACGATATGCAAATGTCTCTGGTACCGACGACCACGTCACCACTGTCTGACATGGAACAGAAATGTTTACAGACACTTGCCAATGCCTACCAAAACAAGCAGTGGGCAGGTGACAGAGACAGCTGGGAAGATACGATTCCTGACAAAGTATGGAATTTAATTGCCTGTGACAAACACGCCTGTCAGCGCCAAATGAAGTCCCATCATTTATGCCCTTTTCATCTTGCACGACAAAAAATTGCGCAAATGGATGTTCTGGTTATTAACCATGCGTTATTGCTCGCAGATCTAGAACTTGGCGGTGGCACAATATTACCTGAGCCTGAAGATACCTTTTATGTTATTGATGAGGCCCATCACTTGCCCCACATTACACGCGACTTCTCATCCGCTGCCGCAACCATCAAAGGCACCATAGAGTGGCTCGAAAAGCTGTTAAAATTTAGTGGCAAAATGGCCAATACCATTGTCTCGCAAAGAGCGATTGGACAAAATTTCAAACTTAATGACGCTGCCAACGACGCCAGTAAATATCTTAGAACAGTTCGGGACAGCCTTGATAAGGCTGATTTTGAATACAACGACAACGATACTTATCGATTCATCAACGGAGATGTCCCTGAGTCTCTAACGACTCAAGCGAAAGAAATCGCAGATGCAACGCTTGATGCGCTTAGGGCACTAAATAAGATGCATGATGCACTGACAACAGATGTATCGGATGGTGATGTACAAGCATTTTTAGCGGACCCTCTACTGGTAGAAAGCGGCCAATACATTAATCGTCTAGAACAGCTCAATAAATTATGGTTCAGCTATGCGGCCAAAGGTGAAAGCACTCCGCATGCGCGCTGGATCAAGCGCATGGAATATAAAAACCATCACGACCATTTGTTATGTGACTGTCCAATAGAAGTTGGCTTTTACTTAAAAGACAAGCTTTGGCGAGAATGCGCTGGCGCTGTGCTTTGCTCTGCGACCCTTACTGCGCTTGGTAGCTTTGATCATTTTTCCAAAGAAAGTGGATTAATTGGTGAAGATGGTGTGAAATTCATCAAAGCAGACTCGCCCTTTGCATATCAGCAACAAGCTACTTTGCATTTGCCCAAAACAACCGTTGAACCAACGGATAAAACATTCAGTGACTTTTTGGCTGAGGCATTACCGCAATACTTAGATAAAAACAAAGCAAACCTCGTATTATTTGCCTCATATTGGCAAATGGATCATGTCGTCGCAGCGCTGCGCAAAAAGAAACTTAATATTCTTGTGCAGGGAGAAATGTCGCGAGAAGCCTTGCTTACCCGTCATAAGGCTGCTATTGATTTAGGCGCTGGTAGCATTTTATTTGGCACACAAAGCCTATCTGAAGGGCTCGATCTACCTGGTAAATATTTAGAAAATTTAATTATTACTAAGATACCTTTCGCTGTACCCACCTCGCCAGTTGAAGAAGCACAAGCTGAATTTATTCAGTCAAAAGGAGGAAACCCATTTTTATCTATTACTGTACCTGATGCTGCAAAGAAATTAGTGCAAAGCTGTGGTAGACTGCTGCGCAAGGAAACTGACTCTGGTCGCATCACGATACTTGATAGGCGCCTTGTAACAAAACGTTATGGAAAAGCCATGCTCGACACGCTACCACCCTTTGCAAGACAAATAGATTAAGAATGCTAGAACTCGCTTTTGACCCTCTAACATGGGCACTTTTATGTGCAGTTGCGCTGGCAGCTGGTTTTATTGATGCAGTCGCAGGTGGCGGGGGCATGCTCACTGTACCTGCACTTTTAACTGCGGGCTTACCGCCGCATGTAACATTGGGTACCAATAAGTTAGCTGCAAGCTTTGGTTCACTTACCGCAAGTTTTACCTATTATAAAAAGCAATTATTCAATCCACGCTTTTGGGCGGCCTCAACCATCGCTACCGCCATTGGGGCAATTCTTGGCACCTTACTGGTTGATAAATTAAGTATTGAGTTTTTAAATAAGCTGCTTCCTGTGATCATCATTATTGTCGCTTTATACAGTTTGTTCGGCAGTCTCAGCTCTACTGAATTAAATACCTTGCCAAAGAAAACGCCAATGTTAAAGGTTAAGCAATGGATTCAAGGCTTATCTTTGGGCTTTTTTGATGGCTTAGCAGGACCAGGAACGGGCACGTTTTGGACCGCGTCAAATGGCTTATTATATAAAATGAGCTTGCTACTCAACTGTGGTTTGGCACGCTCAATGAACTTTGTGTCCAACTTCATTTCGTTGATCACATTTGTCGCTTTAGGGCATGTGAATTTCTTGCTCGGTGTCACCATGGGTGCCTTTTTGATGCTCGGTGCTTGGATAGGCGCGCATTCAGCCATTAAATTTGGCAGCAAGCTAATAAAGCCTATATTTAATACTGTCGTGATACTTTTAGCGGGTAAGCTCATTTTTGAGGCGTATCTTTCATGAGCCAAGCACTGAACAAGCTCAACAGCAAACTTGAACAATTGGGCACTCAAGCCTATCAATTTGATAATGCTAAGTGGTTTGATAAAAACCGCTATATTCAAAATCAGCCTAGCTTATTTGATAGCCATTTGTTTCACACCAAAAGTCTGTTGCTCAGTGATTATGTCGAAGAGATTAAGCTCACACTAAAAAACCTCCCACCGGAGCAGAACCGCCATGCATACCAATTTGCTGTAGAGCAAGTGGGTGAGCAAATGCAGGCCGTAATTAAAGTGCTTAAATCAACACCGGTATGGGCAAAAGAGAACAAACTGAGTCAACCTAAAAAGGCCAAAGTATATAAAAAAGCCATTCAGCGTATTATGCAGTCTTCTCATGAGTTGTATCAGGAACTGTCTCAAAACCATGAATTTGAGCGGCGCCTACAAGAGATGATCGATCTTCGACGGGCCCAACTCGATGGTGCTAACGCAGAGCAAAATGCTAAACTCAATGCTGAAATTTTGGCGCTTCACACCCGTTTAGGGCGCTGTCGAAAAGCCATTTCAGCCACCGAAGAAAAAATACAACAACTCGAAAAGCAAGGTAATCGCTGACGTGTTGTTTTACGATGATATTTACAGCAGCCTTGACCTTCCCCCAAGACATCGCTTCCCTATTTGTAAATATGCAAAACTCAAAGCCCGCATCGAAGACATTGGACTCGGTCAGTATCTTAGACCCGTCAATGATAAAGCCACTCAGCAGCAACTCACTCGTTGTCACACCCAAGCGTATGTTGATGCTTTTTGCAATGGCACCCAGAGTCAAGTCGACATTAAACGCATGGGGTTTCCTTGGTCTGAGCAATTAGTCGAGCGTACCTTAACATCTGTTGGTGCCAGTATAAAAGCGGCCAACTACGCCCTTAAAAATGGTTTCTCAGCAAATTTAGCCGGTGGATATCACCATGCATTTACAGACAGAGCCAGTGGCTTTTGTATTTTTAATGATTTGGCCATTGCTGCGTGCGAATTAATAGATACACAACAAGCCGATGTCGTGTTGATCTTAGATTGTGATGTCCACCAAGGTGATGGCACAGCAGCTATTTTAGAGTCTCGCAGTGATGTGGTTACCTGCTCAATTCATTGCGAACAAAACTTTCCAAGGCTCAAAGAAACCTCTGATTATGATTTTGCACTGCCAGCAAACACACAAAACAGCGAGTATTTAAGCACACTTAAGCAGGCCCTTGACCTCTGTGTTCGTGTCCATCAACCAGATATTGTTTTATACAATGCAGGCGCTGACATCTTTCACAAAGATGAGCTAGGCCACTTTAACATTTCCCTTCAAGGTGTTTTAGAGCGTGAGCAAATTGTTTTGGACTATTGCTATCAGCATGCTTTGCCGTTAATGTGCGCCTTAGGTGGCGGTTACCAGCGTGACACAGACAGCTTAGTGACCGTACATCAGCAACTATTTAGTGCCTTACAAGCATCTCGCTTCCTTGCCTAACCCCCTTTTTCTTGACGGTTTTTGTGATTACTCGAAACAAACTTTACTTTTGTCTTAAGTCGCGCAGTCTACTTTTATGATATAGACTTTAAGTAGTATTGAGGGGGAAAACTGAGGAGTTAACACGATGAAACTACATGATGATTTGCATAATTATTATGAAAAGGTCATGATCGAACAAATCTTAGAACGTAAATTAAACGATAAGTATGACGATAACGTCATGGCAGATTTTTGTTGTACCGTTCTCAATCAGTTACCAGCTCGATATATTCGCTATGATGTAGATATGGAGTTTTACCTGCCTCAATCTGAACGACAACAAATGGAAGAACGTGTTAAAATAGCCATAGATGTCGCCATTGAACAAGTATCCAAAAAGAGACAATTCTCGAATGAATAAGCCCCCATCAGTTGACCAGGCCCCCCTACATATAAAACTAGCAGTTGACCTCATTATGTTATTAGAGCAACACGAAGTGCCGCCACAACAGGTCCTCGATGCATTGGAAATCGTCAAACAAGATTACCAACAAAAGGCGGGTTTAGAGCTAGAGTAAAAAATCAAAAACAAACAATTTATATACATTTCGTCATAAACTCCTTGTAGAATAAATGCTCAATTAACTAGTATCACTATCGATAACAAGGAGTATTATGATGGCCAAAAAAGTGATATATGGTGCTGTTATACTTAGCTGCACGTCCCTTAGTTCGCTCTCGCACGCCAACGACTTTTTAGCGCTCACGCCCGCATTACCACCTGCCTATATCATTAACAACACGGAGCCAGTATTTGACTTTGATACGGATGGCTGCCTACCTAGTGCAGGTATAAGCCGCACCGGACAACAAAATTCAGGACTAAAAACAACAGGCTCACTAGGCGGGCACTGTCGTGATAACCAATTTTTATTGACCTCTAATACTGTGCACAGACATGCCTGTAAGGTGACAAATGATGGACAATTTTGTGCCCACTTTTATGCCCTATATTTTAAAAAAGATCAGGTTTTTCCATACTTAGGTGGTGGTCATCGTCACGACTGGGAATATGCAGCCATTTGGACAATTGACGGCATCGTTACCCATGGCAGCTACAGTGCACATGGGGACCTTTACACCAAACCTGCTAGTCAGCTGCCTTTTGATAATGGACATTTAAAAATTGTCTACCATAAAGATGGCCTGCTAACACATGCATTGAGGTTTGCTAAGCAAAATGAAATCGCTGAAAACAACTACGGGTACTTTGTAACCCCGCCTATCATTAGTTGGTATTATATGACTGGAGATGGGATAAACAACCAAACACTGCGTGACAAGCTAAATACATATGATTATGGTTCAGCTACATTACCTGTAAAAGATAGTCGATTTCTCATCAATATAAACCGCTTTAAGCCAAATAATTATCCCATTTTTTCAAGTCAGGATTTATAACTAAAAGCTATTATTGAGGGCTCTTAGTTGCCCTCACTCTTCATGGGTTAAGCGCTATGCAGTAAACATTTGCTATGCATCATCAACTTATATTGCACAAAAAACCTACTATCCGACTCGGATTCATAAGGGCAAACAAAATAAGCCACATCATCTCTAAAAGGCTTACTCTCAATATGTCTCCCATCTTCCCAATACAAAACAGCATGCTTTACCAACTCTTCAAGGTAAGTATGATCCCATTGATAATGCGCATAACCGTGATGATCAGATAAATAAGGTGAATAATCTTGTTCACATGTCACACTGGCAACACCATTTTTATGATCAGCAAATGCTTTTGCGTCTTGCTCTGCAGTTTTAGGGTTGACGAAATATGCAATATCACGCCGTGGAGGGATAGCCTGTGGCAAACCAAACTTATCTCTAATTGCAGCGCACTCCACAACTAGCCAAGACACAAAATGGGCGCCAATTTGGTGATCCCACTTCAAAGCAACAAACATGATTATACTCCTTACAACTGTTATCAAATGTCGAATGCGTTCCTGTTTATCCTTATCCAGCTACTTTAAGCTCAATATCACGCAAATGATGTTTCGTATGGTGATACCCTTCAGCTTGTGAGTTAGTCCCTAAACTTAGAACGAAATATTAATGCACAGCACGCTATATATACAGATAAACTTTGACAGAAAGAGCATTGTTTAACCTATATCAAATTACTGTACTTTTATTGTTAAAAAGTATTTTATTAGCTGGATTTTTGATCCGTATACACATTTATTTTAGAACTATGATTTTCATAAGCGCTATTTAATTGTGTAGATTTCACGCTAACGGCGAGTCAATAGCACACTTATTCAATTAACCACGTGAAAGGCATATATTTCAAACGATGAAAAATTGTTACAGCGTATTGCAAAGATGCAATCAACCGCTTTAAAACCGCATTTTATCGCGCAGTGAGAGCTCTAATATTTTTTGAGGCTGGCACTTTTCAGCTCAATCGTTACACTCCATCATGTACTGTTAAACTTGGATGTTGTAATGAATTTAACGCGCAGTTCTCTTAAAAACCCAGCCAGCGTCATCGTCATTTTGGCGCTCGTTTTGGTGTTTGGATTATTAAGTATATTCAAACTTCCCATACAACTCACACCAGATATTGAACAACCACAAATCACTATTTTTTCTGGATGGCGTCAAGCTGCTCCGGAGGAAATTGAGTCTGTGATCATAGAGCCTCTCGAAAACGCAGTCAAAAACACCCCAGGTGCACTTGAAGTCAATACTACAATTAACCGCGGTAATGGCTCCATCTCTCTCACTTTCGCGATTGGTACGGATATGCAGCAAGCAATGCTAGACGTCTTAACCAATCTTAATCAAGCACCTCCTTTGCCCCTTGACGCCATTGATCCTGTGGTGTCTGCAGGCGGTGGCTTTGGCGGAGGCGGTGGCGCAGCAGCAGCGACCTTACTTGTCACGCCATTAAATACAGGCGATGAAGGCCTTAGCCTTGATATGGCTCAATACCAAAAACAAATAGAAGAAATTATTGAGCCTAAATTATCTCAAATTCAAGGAGTTTCCCGCGTCGATCTCGCCAGTGAACGCTCAAGAGAGCTGCGTGTCACGTTTGACCCACATAAAGCGGCAGCACTGGGTATTAGTATAAATCAGATTAGGCAGACTCTGCGTACCTCACAAGATACCTCAGCAGGTTTAGCTAACGTCGGGCGAAGACAATATACAGTGCGTTTTACCGGCCAATACGACTTGCAGGACATGTTGCAAATGCGCATTGGATATTCTGATGAACGGCCCATATATTTGGGCGACATCGCCACTGTCAAAGAAACTTTTTCTGACCGTTTGGGTATGAGTGGCCGAAATGGGCAACCGGCCTACTATATTCGTATAGCGCGGATAAATGATGCAAATACAGTGGCGTTGTTAGATGATATTAACCTAGCCATTAAAGAGCTCAATGCTGGTCCATTAGCCGCAGAAGGCCTAAGTATAGAGCTCAGTTATGATGCTTCAGTACATATTCGCAATGCACTGCTATTAGTCAAAAGTAACTTAGGTTTGGGTGTACTCCTATCCTGTATTATTTTATGGCTGTTTTTTCGTGGCGTTAAAACGACCCTCATCATTGCAGCAACTATCCCTGTATCTTTAATGATGGCGTTCTTAGCACTGAATGTTTTTGACCGCAGCATCAATGTTATTTCTTTGGCTGGTCTTGCATTTGCGGTTGGTTTAGTACTCGATGCAGCAATCATAGTACAAGAAAACATCGCACGACTAAAGTCAACTGGCTTTGATAATCACAAGGCCGCACTCAAAGGGGCGACACAAGTCGCTGGAGCCTTATTTGCCTCAACCGCTACTAGCGTAGCTATCTTTTTACCTATATTATTTATGGCCGGTATTGAAGGGCAGCTATTTTCAGATTTAGCGCTTACCTTATCCATTGCGGTGATTGCATCACTTATTAGCGCATTAACCATTATTCCAGTGGCTAACCGTTACTTGCCTGATAGCAAAGCTAAAAGAGACCCTTATCAAGCATATTGGAAAAAGTTAACCAGACTAATCATGTTGCTAACTAATTCACGCGTTAAGCAAATAAGCTGGATCGCAGGCTTATTAGGCAGTTCCATGCTCATCACGGTCACCATGCTGCCAAAAACAGATTTCATGCCGCAAGCACCTACAGACGGCTTCTTCTTCTCTCTAACGACCCCGCCAGGTGGAAATGTCGCTTATATGGAAGAAGAGCTTTTAAAACGGGTAAAAGCTCGTTTGATGCCTCATTACACCGGGGAAAAGCAACCAGGTATTAAAGATTTTAATTTTTATTTGTTCGGCACTAACGCTGGCGGATTCATTTACTCGGCAGACCCTCAAAGAGTAGAGGAATTAATGAAAGTTACTCGCGAAGAAATCCTCGTTGATTTGCCTGATACCCAAGTTTTTCTCTTTAGAGGCTCTATGATCCAAGTATCAAATGGTGGCGACGGACGTAATATTGATATTGAGATTACAGGCCCGAACATGGATGACCTCATTACTGGCGCACACGTTGCTTTGAATGCTGTCAAAGAGGCTATTCCAGATGCAACAGCCCAGCCACAGCCAAGATTGGATATGGCCGAACCCGAGCTAAGGTTGCATCCAAATGATCGTCGTATTACACAGGCAGGTCTCACACGTCAAGATGTCGCTCAAGCTGTACAAGCGTTTACCGGTGGCTTATTCGTTAATGAATATTTTAACGGTAATGATCGTATGAACGTGATTCTACGAGCCAAAAATTGGGACTCGCCAGAAGCGCTCAAGGCATTACCAGTTATCACACCAGATTCAGGCATTCAAACCATTGGAGAGCTTGCACATGTTGAACGCACAGTCGGGCCAAGTCAATTACGTCGAGTCGATGGTCGCAGAACGGTGAGTATTGTCGTCACGCCTCCAGCGACAATGTCATTAGAACAAGCTCAACAAATTTTAACCGCACAAGTTATTCCTCAAGTCAAAGACTCACTGCCTGAGAATGCTGGTGTTATTCTTTCAGGCAACGCCCAGAAAATGAATTCGGCCATTCAGGAAATGGCCATCAACTTTGTGTTAGCCCTTTTCATTTTATTCTTATTAATGAGTGCGCTATTTAAATCAGCTAAAGACAGTTTACTTGTACTCACGGTCATGCCATTGGCTGCTGCAGGTGGTGTGATAGCGCTATATGTACTGAATTTATTTACTTTTCAGTCTCTTGATTTACTTACGATGATCGGTTTTATAATTTTGCTTGGTCTGGTTGTGAACAACGCTATCTTACTTGTCGAT
The DNA here is from genome assembly GCF_030125375.1 of Pseudoalteromonas umbrosa. GTDB lineage: Bacteria > Pseudomonadota > Gammaproteobacteria > Enterobacterales > Alteromonadaceae > Pseudoalteromonas > Pseudoalteromonas umbrosa. The sequence continues at coordinate 345,130 of NZ_JASJUU010000002.1, forward strand.
CAAACACGCGTCGCAGAAGCCTCAGGTATGTTGAGACAAGATGCAGTCAGACAAGCTGTATTGCTACGAGCAAGACCAGTCTATTTAAGTACATTAACAAGTCTCTTCGGCATGCTTCCTCTCACGCTTGTGCCTGGTGTCGGAGCGGAAATCTATCGCGGTTTGGCAACAGTGATTGTCGGAGGCATGGCAATCAGTGCACTATTTACCCTGATATTAATGCCTAGCTTATTGCAACTTGGTAAAGGGAAGCAGCCAAAACCAAAGCAAGATAGTGAATCAAAACCCGCTTTAAATTTAGTGTCAAACCAATAAGGACCGACAATGCGTACAACATACTTAACTGCCAAACTCTTCTCCTTTGCTTTGACATGTAGCGCACTCATGATGAATGCCACCAGCCATGCTGCGCTCCCAGTATCTGTTGAGTCAGTTACTCAAGCGCCATTATCTAGCTCGCTTGCGGTCAGTGCTACCTTATTTGGTAAGCAAGACGTGGTTATTACTTCGGGGCTTGCTGGACGATTGTTGTTTGTTGCAGAGCCTGGGCAACAAGTAAAACAGGGAGATGTCTTAGTTCGCATGGATACCTTACCTCTGGAACTTGAGCAAGCTCGTCAACAAGAAATGCTGGAGCGCGCAAAAGTAAATCTTAGGTTTCATAAGCAAGAACTCAACCGCTTACAGAAGCTTGCTAAAACAAACAGTGCTGCAGCGACACAGGTAGATCGTGTACAGAACCAACATGATTTGGCCCTCTCTGATATTGCTCTTGCTGAAATTGAACTTCGAGTTATTGCTGATAAACTATCTAGAGCAACAATTAAAGCCCCTTTTACTGGCGTAGTCAGTGAGCGATTTAAACGTGCAGGTCGAGAAGTCAGCCGTGCAAGCGATTTACTTAACTTTGTAGATATTTACAACCTAGAAGCTCGGCTGTATGTTCCCGTTAAATACTTACATTATCTCAAGCCCGGTATTTCTCTCCCATTTCAAAGTGGCGATTTAAGTAATCCAATAAAAAATACAGCTACAATAAGCAGTGTTATCCCTGCAACCGACCCTCGTTCACAAACAGTCGAAGTCAGGGCTGACATAGAGACTGATCCTCAGCATACATACGCAGTTGGCCAGCTTGTCGATGTAACTGTACCACTAGAATCAAAGCAATCTGTGCTTTTGATTAATCGCGACGCTTTAATTATCCGCCAGCAAGGTATCCATATTGTTAAAATCTCTGATGAAAACACAGTTCAGCAAATCCCTGTGCGTGTCGGTAAAGGTGAAGGAAAGCTAGTCGAAATCAAAGCTATGGATATCGCCCGTCAGTTAAACATCGGCGACCGCATCGCGGTTCGAGGCGCTGAGCGCTTAACAGATGGACAAGAGGTAGACGTTCAAAACAACAACTAAAATCCAAATTACTAGCCCAATGAGCCTGCTTATGGATGAGTAAGGTTCATTTTTATATTATTAAAAATCATATATTTAATATTTTTTAATAAATTAGATTAAGTAAATTTCAGTAAGTTTAATTCGCCCTTTCTTTATCTGTACAACAAGCTAGCTCCAAACAAAAAATGGAGTAAACTAGATGCTAACGCAAAAAATCTTAATGAAAGCACAACTTAGCTTATTGGTTGCAGGTACAATTGGTATTTGCACAACAGCCCATAAAGCCAACGCAAACTCACCTCAAATCATGTTTGATGATTTTAGTTATCGTCAGTTTTCTGATGCGCAAAAAAATGGCTGGCAAATTCGTGACGAAGTCGGCCACCCAGGGATTAAAAACGCAACTTGGTGGAAAGAAGGCGTGACTTTCCACCCTGACCCTATCAATCACAACAATACAGTAATGCGCATTACCGCGAAAACTGATGGTACGGCAGAGAATACGCGCCACACACAAGTGTGCCACAATCGAAAATATAAAGAGGGAACCTATGCTGCACGAGTCTATTTTAATGACGCGCCGCAGTATGGACCAGACGGGGACGCCGTCATACAAACGTTTTATGCCATTAGCCCTTTAAAAGCACCGATGGATAAAAACTACAGTGAAATGGATTTTGAATACCTGCCCAACGGTGGCTGGGGAACCGAACGCTTGGCTCTATTTGCCACTTCTTGGGAAACCTTTCAATTGACACCTTGGACTAAGGTCAACGCATATGACTATCATATCGAGTCACTACAAGGGTGGAACACACTGGTTTTGCAAGTCGCCAATAATACGCTGAAATACTATGTAAATGGGCACTTATTTGCTGAGCATGGCCCAGAGGTTTATCCAGAAGTCCCTATGTCAATTAACTTTAACCAGTGGTTTGATCCTAATAAGTTGGTGCAATCTACGCAAATGCGCCAATACTATCAAGATGTCGACTGGGTCTATTTTATCAAGGATAAAGTCGTTAAACCGACAGCCGTTGTCAAAGCAGTAGAGCAACTAAGAAAGTTCAAAGTCACGCAGCGAGATACAGTGCCTGACTGGAGCCCAAAACAGCCTGATTACTGCAGCCTTTAATTCACTGTGTGAATAGGCACATGGGCAAACCAAGCCTGTACTCTGGCGATGAGTTGTGGGCTATCTGCTAGGTGAGCGATATCTAGCGCCTGTTGCGCCATTGTGTGCGCACGGGCTTTTTGCCCCAAATCGCGATACATATCTGCCTGAGCTAACAATACCCAAACTTGATTGGGCCGAGCATTACTTTCATTAGCAACTTGCATCGCTTTGGTGAAATAGAGTTTAGCCTCACTGATCTCTTCTTGAGCAATGGCTATTTTCGCTAGCTCTATCAAAGCCGTAGTTTGCCCATATCGCCCATGAAAGCTGTCGTGATAATCTAATGCTTCCAATAGCCATCTGGTCGCCTCACTATATTGACCTTGTAAACGTTTAATTTTACCCAGCTCTTCATACGAGTAAGCAATAAATAACCTGTCTTGGCTGGATTGAGCCAACCCTTTTGCCCTCGCTATGTATTGCTCTGCTAAATCTAACTCTTGCTGCCTATTGTCACCTTGAGGCCAATGGATCAATAGGTAACCGATCAGTAAATTAGCACGTAAATGTTCTTTTTTACTCACTGAGTTATCTTCTAGCAATAAACTGTCTTGAAGCAAATTGATCGCTTCGGGCAACCTGTAAGTGTTGGCTAAACTGCCGGCTAAATACCGCCTTGCAGCTAACATATTGGGTTGCTCAACTAACGCACTTTGAAACAACACAATGGCAGCTTCATAATCACGCTTTAAAAATGCATTTACCCCCTTTGCAAAAGCTTGATTACTAAAAGCGCCTTCATAATGTTTACCAATTGTAACTTCTCGCTGATCAAACTTATCCGCCAATGTACTAATCAACTGATTTAATGCATCGTCAACACTGTGGGATAAAATCACACCTTGCTGTGGGCCATGCTGAGAATGCAAAGTGTAATGTAACTGCAAGTCTTCAGGGTAACCTGTCAATCGAGTTTGTACTATGAGTTGTGCTTCGAGCTTTTGCTGAAGTTTAAACACCAGCTGTGCTATAGGCGCCGTATGTCGGAGCTCACTTTGCTGTAAGTGTTCAATTGCCAATAACACTTCATCAGTATCGCTCACTGCCAACTCGGTTTGTTGAGCAAGCCCATAAGTCAGGTGATCCATCCCCTTTATCGGCACCCAGTCATGCAGTTTATCAGGCATATCGTTATCTACAGGGAGAAATGCAACACGAGGTAACTGCTGTGTACTGGATTTATCCAAGATATAATGTGCCAACCCAGCTACTAATATCAACGCTAAAAACACCAAAGCTAAAATACGGATTGGAATAAACGCTTTAAGTTGAAACGGCTTTTGTACACGCTCGATTTCAGCTACCCAACGGTATCCATTTTTAGGAAAAGTTTTAATCGTATTGGGACCGAGAATATCTCTTATCTCTTTGATTGACTGTACCAAAACTTGATCTTGTACAACTAAATCGCGCCATATGATTTCAAGTAACTCATGCTTAGTCACTACACGATCGGCATTTTCAACTAATACAGTCAAAACTTGTAAGGTTTTTGCGCGGATCTCATGCCGCTTTCGTTGCTGTGTGTCTAAGGTATAAACCACACCGCGAACTAGGTCGACTTCCTTGTTATCAATTTTAAAGCGCATGACTTTACACCATTAGGTTGGCTTTCGCGTTAATTTAATATAACCATATGTTTTGCATATAGTTTGCCTCATTGTTTAAATGCACTCAAGCATCATAAGATAATCTTCAGTCGACATATTTTTTAACTAGGGCTCTCACCTTATAGATCGAAAAACACATTCAACCTCACAATCACAAAGTTAACCTTTGTGCTACATTTAGTTTGAATTATTCAAATTCGCCGTGCGATAGCACTTCATAAGGCCATTAATCAACTTACATAATTAATGTAAAGCTTTATATAAATCGCAGATTTAACTATCTGCTTTTGCAGCACAGTCGCAGTAGTCGTTTATAGGAGTAGTCGTCTGCCAAAGTAGACTTAACCATCAAGGCTAAGGAAAAACTATGACACATTACACATTTGGCAAAGAGATCACGGATAAACCCCTCCCATCTAAAGTAAAAGTCGCCATTGTTGGCGCGGGTATGTCAGGTCTATATAGTGCCTGGCGATTACAGCAAGAAGCGCAAGTACAAGATCTGGCTATATTTGAACGCTCAAATAGAACCGGTGGACGTTTAGACTCCGATCTGATCGAATTTAATAATCTGCGTTCAGATCAGCCAAAAACTATCACTGTTAAAGAAGAGCAAGGCGGCATGCGCTTTTTGTTTGATGGAATGGACGACTTAATGGCACTGTTCTTGAAGCTTAACTTGCAAAATGACATAGTTCCTTTTCCGATGAACAGCGGCGGAAACAACCGTTTATTCTTTCGCGGTGAAAGCTTTAGCGTGACAGACGCGCAGCAAGATAATTATGCTATCTGGTCACACTTATATAACCTTGATCAATCTGAGCAAGGTGTGAACCCCAAAGACATCGTTAATGTCGTGTTTAATCGTATATTAGAGGCTAACCCACAGTTTCAGCAACGCCCTGAAGTCAGGGGCCCTGAGTTTTGGCAAGCGTTTAGATTAGAATGTCAGTGGCAAGGACAAACGCTTAATGAGTGGACCTTGTGGGACCTTTACACCAATATGGGCTACTCACAAGAGTGTATAAATATGCTCTATCGTGTACTTGGGTTTAATGGCACCTTCCTATCGCAAATGAACGCGGGGGTTGCATATCAACTCCTAGAAGACTTTCCTGCCAATGTACAATTTAAAACCTTTAAAGACGGCTTTAGTACATTACCTAATAAACTCGTGGAAGAAGTAGGCACTGATAATATTCACTTACAAACTAGTATTGAAGAAATCGACTTTGCTGAAGAATCTGGGCTGTATTCATTACACTATAGCCACACTGATGAACACGGGAAAACACACAAAGGGGTCGTGCAAGCAGAAAAAGTGATATTGGGTCTACCCAGACTTGCGCTTGAAAAACTGTTTGTTCGCTCCAACGCATTTAACCAACTCGACAAGGAAAAATCTGAGCAACTTTGGAATACACTGCAGTCTGCCAGCAACCAGCCGCTGCTAAAAATTAACCTGTATTATGACTCTGCATGGTGGGGTCGTGGCACCACTGGCCGGCCCGCCGTTGAATTTGGTCCTAACTTTGCCGACTTACCTACGGGATCAGTATACCCTTTCTATGCCGTCAATGATGAATTAGCCGCAGCGCTTATGTATCAAGAGCGAACAACGCACCCTTCAAAAGATGTACAAGCTAAATTAGACCGTATCGGCAATGACAAATACGAGAGACCTGCCGCATTAACCATCTATTGCGACTATTTAAATATCAACTTCTGGAGCAACTTACAAAACATTGGCGAGACTTACCATCACCCGAATCAAAGTCATTATGTACAAGATGTCCCAGATGATATCTATCCAGCGTCGACAGCTGTTGTAGCTCAGGCAACAAAATTCTTCAAAGAAATATTTAACACCCACTACGTACCAGAACCGATCCTAACCAGTGCACGTATTTGGGAGGGTAGTACCAAATTTGATATCCCAGCAAGCCGACAATTTGGTTATGGCGTTCACCAATGGGCGGTTGGTGCAAATGATAAAGAAGTCATGGAAACACTCAGTGAACCATTGCCAAACCTATATACATGTGGTGAAGCATTCTCTGATTATCAGGGCTGGGTTGAAGGTGCACTACGTTCAACTGATTTGGCATTAGAAAAAAGCTTTGGTTTGAAACCATTTAGCCAAGTGTATTTTGAAAATACCAACATTCACGCTGCGGATGCAATCAAAGCAATTTACGAGGAAAACTCTAGCAAGCTCATCAACCAGTACATTGAGACTAACTTCTCAGCAAATGCAGCGCCAATAGACCAAACACAAGACTTTGATAGTGTTATCGGTGTTGACCTTTGCTACTTCGATACCAAGTAATCGACAATATCAACGCGGCGGCTAAGCAAATCGCTGAGCCGCTATTTTTGCGAACTAATCTGAGAATTTAGTTATGAGTTCATGTTTCAAAGAATATACGGTAGCAGACTATTTCAAAGACCGGCTGGAAGAAATTGGCGTTGATCACATGTTTGGCGTCGCTGGCAATTACACCGCGGGTTTACTTGATACTATTTTGGCCGACAGCCAATCCCCCATCACTATTAAAGGCAATGCCAATGAGATTTGCGCTGGGTTTGCCGCCGATGCGTATGCCAGACTAAAAGGCCCCTGCGCCGCTTATGTTACATACAGCGTCGGTGCATTTAGCCTACTCAACACCATCGCCGGTTCTTATGTTGAGCAGGTTCCGGTTATTTTAATCAATGGAGCTCCCACCAATAAAGAAGACCAAATATCAAAGTGCCAAGGTTTGCTTTATTCCCATACTACAGGGTATGAGTTTGTCGATATTCACATGTTTCGCCCAGTCACCGTGGCCGCAGAGCGAATCACCAATGCACTACAGGCCCCCTATCAAATCGACTCGGCATTAACAGCATTGCTCAGTGAGCAGCGTCCCATCTATTTTGAAGTCACCGAGGATATTTGGCGTAGCCCGTGTCAAAGACCACAAGGGCGAGTCAGAGAGCGGCAAAATGATACGCTCACAGTCAGCTGTGCCAAACAAGCAGCCGAAGCAACCCTAAAGCTTATGCTATCAAAACCGAAAAGCATATTTTGGGCCGGCATTGAACTGCAACGCCTAGAGTTGCAAGATGAGTTTCTCAATTTAATGGAAGTGATCAACCGCCATCATGCCATGCCCGATGGACAGATACATTTTGTGACCTCTGCATTGAGTAAGTCCGTCATTGCTGAAACACACCCTTGGTTTGAAGGCTGCGTGACACTCTCCCCATCGGAAGTAAAAGATCTGGTTGGAGAAGATGGCGTGTTAATCGGTATAGGTGCATGGACAACGGGTAAAGATACTGGCAATCAAGATATTCGTAGCAGCAACACCATATTATCGGCTCATAAAGGTGTCTATGTGGGTGCTGACTTTTATCCATCGGTCCAACTTAAAGACTATTTATTATTCCTCACAGAGGCCTTTGAGAAATTAGCTAAAGAACAGCCAGCCCAACTTAGCGGCATTCGCAAACCAATGCCAATAAGCAGCATGCCTACGCCAGAGCAGCAATTGGGCTATGATAGCTTTTTTTCTGCAATCAGCAGCTGGCTATCAGAAGAGGATGTTTTAATTGTGGATGCCGGCTTCCCACTGATCGGTGCCCAAAAGGTTAAAATTCCGTCTCGAAATGGCTTTGTTGCACAAGCCGCTTGGTTATCGATAGGTTACTCTGTGCCAGCTGGCACAGGCGTAAAGTGTGCTTACCCAGATAAGCGCTCCATTGTGGTGGTCGGCGATGGCGCCTTTCATGAAACCTGTCAAGCGGTGGCCGATCAACATGCATATGGACAAAATACCGTTGTGTTTGTCTTGGCAAACGGTATCTATGGTATCGAGCAATACCTTGTAAATCCAAATCCATTTCGAGATCCGCCGGTAGATTACCAAGATAAACTACTCAACACAGTTTATAGCTACAATGATCTGCCTGCTTGGAACATAGCTAAGTTACCGGACGCCTTTGGTGGTAAGGGGATCAAAGTCACCACTGTAGCACAGCTGCTCAATGCACTAGAAGAAGTTCGCCAGCACGACAACACCAACTATGTTGTTGAGGTGTGTATACCAAAAGAAGATACCCCTTCAAGCATCACAGCCGAAGCGCCAACGGCCGTAGGAGAAGATGAAATATGCAACCCTCAATGGCCGCCAGCCGGTAAATTTTAACCCCCGATACCAGCCCAAGTGGCTGGTTTTGACTTTTTTGAGCTTGCATTAAAAAATGATCTTACTGTGATAAATTTGTGATAATTGAGGGAGGCTTTCGCAATAATTGCCCTGCATGCTTAATGTTGTCAATTACAAACAACAAGAGCCAATTATGAAAACACGTATTCTATCACTCATCGCAGGCACACTTCTTAGCTCCGGTGCTGCACATGCAGCCTCGCTTGAAGTGAAGGTTACTAACCTAACCCAAGGAATATACTTCACCCCTATACTCATTTCTGCGCACACCAAGGATGCCATGTTATTCAATGTTGGAGACACAGCATCCGATGAGCTTGAAGCCATGGCCGAAGGCGGCAGCTTAGACGGTCTTAATACCATATTAACAGGCATAAATGCGAATACTGCCCTAAACCCTGCTGGAGGCTTACTCGCGCCCGTGACAAGTACGACAACAAATTTAGAAACCACCGATGGCAACGATAAGCTGTCTATCGTTGCCATGATGTTACCAACCAACGACGGCTTTATAGGACTCAATAGTTGGCAGATCCCAACTGAAGCAGGCACCTATCATGTCTATCTGAACGCATATGATGCAGGTACAGAAGCCAATGATGAATTGGTAGTAGACGGTTCCGGTGCACCGGATGTGCCGGGTATTCCAGCATCTCCAGGTGTTGCACCAGGCACCAATGGCTCTGGTGTAACGGCTGATGAAGCCAATGACATGATACATATTCATAGAGGCAACCTAGGCGATGATAATGCAACAGGCGGTAGCAGTGATTTACACAATACTGTGCACCGTTGGTTAAACCCAGTTGCTAAAGTGACTATTACAGTAAAATAAGGTGGCTATCATGAAACTCTCTAAATTGATTATACCGATTGCTTGCCTGACTCTGGTTGCTTGTAGTGATAATGACGATGAGCCGACTATGGTTGTTGAAACTCCAGCACCGGCACCCACGCCAGATCCAACGCCGGACCCAGCGCCTGATCCAACTCCAGACCCGACACCTGATCCAACGCCGGACCCAACACCTGATCCTGAGCCTAGCGAGGCCATGTTAAAAGTCACTGTGACAAACATGACTTATGCCCAACCTCTGTCCCCTGTAGGTGTAGTATTACATAAAGAAGGGCAGCTTTGGGAAATTGGCCAACCAGCCAGTGAAGCGCTTGAAAAAATGGCCGAAAGTGGAGACAACAGTGAACTTCTAGCATTAGGAGTAGTGCAGAGTAAAACTTCTGGAGAAGGGGTGTTACCCCCGGGGGCAAAAACAGAACTTATGTTGTCGCAATCTTCTCTGGATGAACAAAAATTATCATTATTTACTATGATGGTGAATACAAATGACGGCTTTACCGGTCTTAATGCCTTAGATGTGTCTTCTATGGCTGTAGGTGATGAGATGCACTATGTCACCTATGCGTATGACGCTGGTACTGAAGCGAATTCAGAAACCAGTGGCACCATTCCTGGCCCCGCTGACAATGGGGAAGGGTTTAATGCGCAAAGAGAAGAACTGAACAAGGTTGCCATGCATCCTGGTGTTGTCGGTCAAGACGATGGTCTGACGAATTCTGTGTTAAGCAGCGCTCATAAATTTGACAACCCACTGATGTCAGTGACCATTATGAGAACCAAATAGCCTCCTACTCGCCCCGGCAACCGAGTAGCTGGGGCGTGTTTGCTTGTGCAATATCACAGGCAGGAGGTTAGTCTATGCATCAACGCGTGCTCATTGTCGAAGACGATTTAGACATCGCTCGTTTACTTCAAGTACATTTAAACGAGCTTGACCTTGAAGTTGATCACCTTGCGACTGGAGAAGGTGTTATGTCTCAACTAACGCAACAACACTATGCCATTGTATTGTTAGACGTCATGCTACCAGTCGTTGATGGTTTAACATTGTGCAGAGAAATAAAAACACTCCACCCCAAAATCAGTGTTGTCATGTTAACTTCAAAAAGCAGCGAGATGGACCGCGTCATAGGTTTGGAGGTGGGGGCCGATGACTATATATGTAAACCCTGTAGTTATCGTGAGTTTCAAGCCCGTATCAAAGCACAGTTAAGACACATAAAGCTGTTAGAAGCACAACAGTCTATTGAAATACCTAAGGGTGTTTCGGCACCAATAAAACTGGGTGATCTGCAAGTTGATCCACACTGCCATGAAGTATCTTTACATCAAAAGATGTTGGAGCTAACCGCAACTGAGTTTGAGCTTATGCTATTTTTCGTCAAACACCCCAATCAGGTATTTTCCCGTGCGCAATTACTGGAGTCTGTTTGGGGCTACGACCATTTAGGCTATGAACATACCGTCAATTCTCATATTAATCGTATACGGACCAAAATAGAAAAGCTCACTGACCAAGCGATCATCGAAACCGTTTGGGGCGTTGGCTATAAACTCAACTCTAAGCCTTTGCAACAGGACAGGTTATGACCTTTTCACTCTATCACCGTCTTGCGCTAATCATTACTGGTGTATTCATGCTCACAGTCTCTGCGTTTGTGTTCTGGACACAAAACCTTTCTTCTATTTCCAGAGCCCAAGCGGAGCAACAATTACATTTAGGGCTTGCCGAGCATTTAGCGCAAGATAACCCGCTACTTAAGCAAGGCGTCTATGATTACAAAGCACTTGAGAACTTGTTTCATACACTGATGGTACTTGGACCTGCATTTGAATTCTATTTTGTCGACCCAAGTGGCAAACTTCTTACTTTTTCAGCAAAGCCCGGTGAAGTAAAAAGGCAATCTGTTGATTTAAGACCGCTTATTCAGCTTATTAACGAGCCGACCAAGCTGCCCGTATATGGTGATGACCCGCGTTCGGTTGAGCAAAACAAAATATTTTCCGTCTCCCCCGTGTATAACGGAGACAAGCTACAAGGATACTTATATGTCATTATCGGCTCATCAATTGCCGACTCTATCAGCGCGCATATAAAAAGCTCTGAACAATTAGCGCAAAGCATCGCTTGGCTAATCGCCATGGCCGTTTTTCTATTTGCCATTTTGTTGCTGCTATTTCGTACCATGACTCGACCACTAAAACGGCTTAGCCAATTTATTCAAAAAGTTGAAAAAAATGATTTTGATATGCAGTCCATTAACACATTAGTTTGGCCATCCAAACACAACGAAATTCATCTCGTCGGGCAAAGTGTCAACAGCATGCTAGAAACGATAAATCAGCAAATGACGCAGCTAACCGCCATAGATGAACAACGTCGCAAGCTGTTAGCGCATCTATCTCATGATTTGCGTACGCCACTTGCGTCACTACAAGGTTACTTAGAGCTCATAGAAAAAAATCCTCCGACGGGCAGCAATGAGCAAGAGTACCTTGCGATTTCGCTTAAAAACTGCAATCAGTTAAAAAGCCTCATCGATCAGATTTTTGAACTTGCTCATTTAGAATCAGGACAGTCTAAAGTCAACTTTGAAGTGTTTAATCTTGGCGAGCTTATTTATGACGTACTCGCTAAGTTCGCATTAAAAGCGCAAAAAGCAGATATATCATTAAGTGTGTACCCAGTTGAATGCGACTTTACCGTCTACTCTGATATTGCAAAGTTAGAGCGAATTCTCAGCAATTTAGTTGAAAATGCACTGCGCCATACACCAGCAAAAGGCAATATTTGTATCTCAATTTGCGCCACCGAAAAAGCTTACAGTATCGCCGTGCAAGATACAGGCGTTGGAATAAGCCCCAAAGAGTTACCTTATATTTTTGAAGCGCGTTATCAAGCGAGTAATACACGCGGCTGTAAAAAGTCTCATGCAGGCCTTGGACTTGCCATCACAGCACGACTCATCGAACTCATTAAATCCGAGATCAAAGTTAATAGTCGCCTCGGCCAAGGCAGCGAATTTGTTTTTCAAGTCAGAGGGGCTGATGCTTCATAGTAATGCTGAATTATTAGCTATATCTAAACTCGATAAGATGGACGCTGCTGAACTTCATATTCACCATAGGGCATAAACTGCACACCCTTTTTGTGCAATTCTCTTTTAAGTAAAAAATGACTGACAACCGCTTGTATGTATACAGAACCTGCGGATATTAGCCATATTGTTTCTAAGCTAATGTTAGTGATTATGGACAATGTGATCACTGGCGCTGAAAATAAAATAAACCGGAACACTGTGCTCAACAATGCAGGCCAAACATTCCCTAATGCTTTAAACATGGCTGACACGGTAAGTACATATCCAGCAGGTATGAAGTTAAAGCAAACATAGCTTAAAAAACCAGTCGCGACGGCAGCAATCTCTCGTTCATTTGAAAAAGGCGTAATGAAAACATCAGCGTAAAACACACATAGCCCATTTAAAATCAGCATCAATCCACAAGTCATCCACGCCATTTGATGATAGGTATTTAAAACACGGGAGGGATTGCCAGACGCAAAATTTTGCCCTGCAATTGCAGGGCCGGCTAACGCCACAGCCATAGCGGGTAAAAATAGTGCCTGCATCACTCTAACCCCCACACCAAAACCTGCTTGTGCAGAAGAATCAAAATCACGCAAAACCAAGTAAATGACGGACATATAAAAAAATGTGAATAGCAGCTCACCACCCGCAGGTAGACCTACCCCTATAATACGTTTAATTTCCACCCCATTTGGCAAGCATTGCTTAAAGGTCAAACGTAAATAACGCTCTTTATATTTCAAATATAAGCACAGTGCCAAAAAGCCCAATGCCATAGCAATTGAGCTAGCAATTGCCGCACCGGCTACCCCGAGCGCCATGCCAAAGACTTTGCCTGTGATAAGTAGAGGAGACAGCAACATGTTGATGATTACAGCAATAATATTAATCAATATGGGTAGCTTAACAACGCCTGTTCCCCTCAATGCTGCAGCAATAGCAGTGATAGGAAACTGAAGCACTAATGCAGGCAAAAACCAGTAAAAATAATCTAGACTGGCTTCTAACGTCACAGTATCTGGTGCCAAAGTACCAAAGTAAACAGGTGCTGCAAATAGCCCAAATAATATCATGCCAATCATGCACAAGATGGATATGAGTATGCCTTGATTAAACAAAATATTGGCATGCTGTTTATCTTTTCGCCCTACAGCATGAGAGATCAATGTACCCATACCCACATTAAGTACTTGCGTTGCAGCCAAGACAAAAAAGACTAACACGCCAACGCTCCCTACCCCAGCTAAGGCGGCGCTGCCCAATTGACCCACAAAATAAAGCTCAACCATAAAATTTAAAGTATGTATAAACATACCCATCATAATGGGCACACTCATGGATGTGAGGTGCTTATATATCTCACCCTGTGTTAAATCCTTCAATTTAATTCCTTATACTTTGGCACGGGCTGTACCGATTCGATTATGTCCACTTTAAGGCATAGCAAAAAAAAAGACAGAGAAACAATTTCACTTTGAAGGTGAACTTAAACACGATACCCATTTCATCAAGCGTAAAACATTGCGCCGGATCAACCCCAACAGTTCAAAACTAGATACACTCAATGTCAGCACAATCAATTGTCTTCTATTTACAAAAGGATCTACCATGAAAGCAGCCGTTGCTCATGAATTTAAAGCGCCGCTGTGCATAGAGACTGTTGCACAGCCACAAATCCAACCTGGAACAGTTTTAGTTAAAATCGCAGCTTGTGGGGTATGTCACACCGATTTACACGCCTGTCATGGCGATTGGCCTGTAAAACCAAAAATGCCGCTTATCCCCGGTCATGAAGGTGTTGGCGTCATTGAAAAGAAAGCAGATGATGTCCACCATTTAAAGGTTGGCGATAAGGTTGGTATCCCTTGGTTACACTCAGCGTGTGGACATTGTGAGCACTGCTTACAAGGAGACGAAAACCTCTGTCCTCAGCAGCAAAATAGCGGCTACTCAGTTGATGGTGGCTATGCTGAATATTGTTTAGCTGATGCCAACTATGTTGTGAAAGTGCCCGCTGATTTGGGGTTTGTCGAAGCTGCGCCTTTGTTCTGTGCAGGCGTTACAACCTATAAAGCACTCAAGGTCAGTGAAGCTAAACCGGGGCAATGGGTATCTATTGTTGGCATTGGCGGGCTTGGGCATTTAGCAATTCAGTACGCTAAAGCCATGGGCTTAAATGTGATTGCAGTGGATACGGGTGACAATAAACTTGCTCTGGCCAAAGAGCTCGGGGCCGATCATTATATCGACTATCAAAAAACCGACCCTGCTACGCATATTCAATCAAATTTTGGCGGCGTGCAAGCGGTTATCTGTACAGCTACCTCAAAAAACGCTTTTGACAGTGCATATCAAAGTGTCAAACGCGGCGGTAAATGCGTTTTGGTTGGACTTCCCAATGATTCACTACCGATCCCTATCTTTGATACGGTATTAAAAGGGATCAGTGTTATAGGCAGTATCGTCGGAACGCGGCAAGATCTCATCGAGTGTCTTGAGTTTGCCGCCGCTGGAAAAGTTCGTGCCATTGTACAAACTCAACCTCTAGCCAATATCAATCAAGTCTTTGATCAAATGCTAGAAAACGATATTCAAGGACGCATTGTGCTGACGCTAGATTAAATGCCCTGCTTTATCCCAACTTGCTAGGCTACAATGGTAGCCTTTTTTCATAAAAGACTACGTCTCTTGATGGCTTTCAGACAACTTTATTAAACACTGCAAGGCCTTGTCAGCACATTCGTTTTGTACAAAAATATGGTCATGATAATACCCTGCAACGACATTCGCACTGAGTCCTTCTTCTCCCAATGCTGTTGCGAATGAGGCAGTCAGGCCAACCGCCTCTAAGCTTGAATGCACATTTAAAGTAATACAGCGATAGTCCCCTTGATAATTGATACTCACCTCTTGTGCATACGTCTTGCTGGTGATCACAGTGATCCCCTCTTTTTCTCGGAACATACCGTGTATCTTGCTCAGCGAAAGATCCACTAGTTGCCGCTCCGATACAACACAATAGACATACAACTGCGTAGATAAAACAGGCTCCATACTGGCTAGCAGCACCGATAAATTGGTTTCTCCCGACATAGTTTTACTCTCTTTATTGTTATTTTAAATATCAAGTGATGCATTAATCTTCTTCAGATTTTTGCTTTTTCCGCTGTTCTTGCTTGGCTTTATCTATATTCTTAAATTGTGGCGGCGGAATTGGAAATAGCGCAATTAAAGGCATTAAAGCCATAAATAAAAAAGCGCCTTTGGGCATTTTCTTGGCCCAACTCACCGCACGATACATGAATATAACAACACCGAATATGCAAAGCATGATCAGCACGCTAGTTTGCCAGTCCATACTCGTTAGTCCTTTGTTAAACTGTTACATTGCTATGTGGTCACTCTGTATCTTTTTCAAGCTAAGGGAATTTTCGCGAGTTTTTATGGTGTAAAAAAAAGAGTAAGATTACGATAGTCATCGCATCGCTGCTAGGAGATAAACATTCATGACGCAGGCATCCAAAAATCAAACCCAAGACCAAGCCATTGCTGAGTTAATCTTAGCTATTCGAAGCAAAGAGCTGTCAAAAATACTCTCTGCATATCAAGTGCAAGATGACAAAGGCCGTGCTGCACAACTTAAATTTTGCTATGAAACCGGTGAATCGCAACCTAATCGTTATGCCGATTATCAGAATATCGCTGCACAATGTATCGCAGCGCATGGTCTGCCTTCAGGAATTATTGCCGGGCTAAATAATAATGACAGAGTGAATTTTTTTATGCCCGCACTGCAAGCATCGGACTCATTCACACAGACAAATCATCAAGGCAATACTTTTTTACACGCCTTATTTGCCAATACAGAGCAGTCCCCTCCCCCGTTTAATTTCATTCGTTCATTATTATTATTTGAACGCAATGAATCACTGGCTAATACACTACGCGTGCGTAATCAAAACAAGTTAACGCCATTGGAGTGCTATTTTATTTATAGTCTCGATGAACAACTGCTGCCCGAACATGAACTCACAGCCCTGTTTGCGCTAATTGAGGCAGAGCAATCAGACAATACACCTGTACTTAAAAATAACCTAGCTCAAGTGAAAGCCGCCATGAAAAACCGTAACATCACGCTTAATGCACAAAATCAAACGCTACTGATTGTCGCAAGCTATTATCAAGTCGATATCAACCAAGTGTGTCAGTTACACTAACTGCTTATTCTCAAACTCATCACGAGTCACCCCATATAAACAGTGCGACTGTAAAACATGCCCATCTGGTAAATCTGGATGGGCAAAGTTTTTATTTAAATTCGTCATACCTAAGCGTCGCATCAATTGTTGCGATGGTCTATTTTGTAAAGCCGTGAACGCGTAAACCTGCTCCACAGACAATAACTCGAACGCAAATTTCAGAGCCGCTTGAGCAGCTTCATATGCATACCCTTGGCCCCAAAAATCACGATGTAACCGCCAACCGATCTCCATAAAAGGATGTTTTGGATTTACCCTTGTTTGCCAATGTAACCCTACAAAGCCAATAAACCTGTCTGTGCTTGGGCTAGTGACTGTAACTTCATTACCCTCTTGCAACTCTACAGCCCAAAAACCGTAACCACGCTCATCTATCAGTGCTGCAATTTTATCACACAGCGCATTGCTTTCATCGATGTTTAATTTAGATGGAAAGTAACGCATCACCTCTGGATCTGCATTCATTTGTGCAAAACGGCCTTTATCAATTTCTTGCCATTGTCTCAGTACGAGGCGCTTAGTCACTAATTCAGCAACACCGTGATACTCAGGTATCTTTGCCATACGCTATATATTCCTTTGCAGTCATAGGAAAGTATTTAACTTGGCTATGCAAGATATGAGTTGGCTCTGGATCAACAACCTCTACCGGAATGTCTTTATGACGTGCAATATCTAACGCCATTTGCGTAATATTGACACTAAAAGATGTACCCATAAATACAATTTTACTGGCATCCCACATACGCTTTTGGGCTCTACCAATACCGTATAAATCAGTATAAAACTCATCAAACAGCAGCACAAAAGGCTTCAAAGAGACGTTAAGCTCCGGCCCTTTACTAGAAATTTTAAAGAGTTCTAACAAGGATGAAGTTAAATTAGTTTCATCAACTAAACCCCAAGGCGCTGTTTCTATCTCTACATCTTCTCCTTGAACGTGATATTTGGTCATTTTATCAATTCGGCCATGGATAGAAATGTAATCATCATTACCAGCTTTGCCATCTAACCCATCTATGTTCTGCGTTACCAATAATTTATCTGCTAGCCAATGATGCACTTCGTTTGGGCCATGATGCCGATATGTAACAAAGCGATGGTAATACCACTTTAAAAATTCAGTGGTATTTTCTTCATACATGGTACGTGTCGCCATTTGCTGAGGCGTATAGTTACGACTGCCAATTGTCCAAAAACCATCCTCGCCGCGAAATGTAGGAATACCACTTTCGGCACTTACACCAGCGCCGGTAATATATAGTGTCGTCATTTAAAATTACTCGACAAAAAATTAAACAGACAATTGAGTTTGGCACTTACCACAACACAAACCTAATAAGTATACTTTTAGCACTCAAACAACATTAGCATCAGGCATTAACTTTATATGTTGTGGCGCTGCGCAAAAAGGTAGCCATTTCGATGTATTTTTTAGACTAAAACTGTGCACGGTGCCGCCAGATGACTTATCTCTTTTACACGCATACTGAACAGCTTCCATTGCACTTTTTCCAAAGTCCATTGCAGCAATCGCCCAATTCGCACCAGAGCCAATCGCCCAATTCATCTGTAAAGGTTCTAAGAAACGTTTTCCATATCGGATTTCGCCGTAAAAAACTTCATCACGTTTATTAATAAAGAAAAATGTGCAATTTATCGCCTCAAAACAGTTTTTTTTCCAATTACTAAGTAAATGGTATATTTCTGTGCAATTACCTGTTGCAAAAACAAAACCATTATAAACGCGTTGGCACTTTTGTGCCTCGTCAGTCACGATACTTTGCGATGTGGTCGTTAAACTATCAACACAAATGATTTGCGTTGAGTGATGGTATGCTATCGTAGTCAAATAACACTCCTTTTGGTCAAAATAGCCTAGCACGCAGGCTAGCTTAAAGGCACCATTAAAAACAGGTCAGATATGTCCTAATATAACGCCTTTATTCCTATCTTTGACAAAAAAAATTAAACTAAGTTCTATGTTCTACGCTTTGATATAAACAAAACAAGCTCATATTGCTATTTTAACCAGCGAAGTGTTGTTCTTTAGTTTCTTGAGGAATATACGCATACTTTACTGCAAGATTTTCATCCATACCCCTTAAACTTAAAACCCTTTTAAATAATCATCCTTTCTGGTAGCGACTACATACCAAGGCGTTATTTAGGAAAACGCTAAAAAGCCCCCTATGGCAGCGACAGCAACAAACGCAGGAACAATGAGTCTCCAAGGCAACTGAGTAGTTATGCTTTCAGGTGTATGCTGTGCTGTGTTGATAGCCTCTGAGTCTGTACTAGAGTGTGTTTCGTTTTCTTGAGCAACATTAGATTCTTGCACGTGGCCATCCACAGGGTCACAAGGTAACTGCCATTGATAACCTTTTTTCGAAAAGGTCTTAATTGCTTCATCACCAAATAACGCTCTTAAATGGCCAATGTTTTGAAATACGACCTGCTCTGTAACCGTTCTCCCTGGCCACACCTCCTCTAATATCTCAACCTTACTGTGGATCTTATCTGGCTGCGTGATTAATAAAGCTAGAATTTGCGCGGGTTTCTCTTTTAGAGAGATTTTTCGTCCATCTTTTAATAACGTGAGCGCCTGAATATCAAATTGAAAGTCTTCGAATGCTAATTTCATTGTCCCTAAGCTTATAATTATAATTTTCACCGATGTTACTATTTTTACCACAGAATGTTATGGAAATTAAACCTGTTATTTCTTTGTGGTTTGAATTTCATACAATTTGTAATAAACACTGATTAAGTTAATATAATTGCAAACTTCGAAGGAAACTTATATAGCTCTCTCATCTTATTTGATTTAAGACGCCTTTTTATTGACCCGAAACAATCCGCTTATCTGTCCTCCAAACTGATATAAAGTCAGGCTTAAGATTATGATAATCGTACCTACCAATAACAATGGTGTAATCGACTCATTATTAATCTGAGCCCCTAATGTCATTGCAAGTCCTGGTGTGATCAAAGTTGTCAATGCAACGGTGCTGGCTTTCATTTTTTGTAAAATATGGAAATAAGCTAAAAATCCAAAGAACGAGCCAAAAATACCGAGGTACAAAGTTGACCACATTGACTTTTCACTCCATCTATCAACATCAAATGGTGCGCCCGCCAACAGCCACATAATCAAAAAGCCAGGAACAGCTACAATTAAGGAACCCAAAGTTGTCGCCATTGGGTGAATCACAATGCTAACTCGCTTTACAAGAATGCCACTAATACTAAAATTGATAGTCGCAAATAAGACGTATATCAGGCCTAAAGGCTCAATATGTAACTCTTGGAGTTGAGTAAAGCACACTAAAAACATGCCCACTAATGCCAAACCAAGCGCACATTTTTTTACCGTTGTAAACTTATCCTCTCCCAGAAGCTTCTGCGCTAATACCCCTGAGATAATAGGTGCCAAACCAAATACTAAAGATATGACACCGGAAGGAACTGTCTTTGATGCCAAATATGACAGCATCATACCAGCTAAAATCCCTCCGCCTGAATAGGCATATAAGCGCCATGCAGTGTTTGTCCAATGCATTTTAATTTTACAAAGCTTCACTACGACTGATGCGAGTATTAAAGCTATAACCATCCTTAGTAATACACTAGTAGTCGGTGCCATAGATGAGCTACTCCAGACAATTGTCAACGGTGTAGTAGACCAAATTAAAACGACAAATGCATAAGACAATTGCACGGGCATTTCTATTTATCCTTATCAATTAAGGACGATAAATGGGGTGATTTATTCAAGATAAGCTAACCGCATTCATCGTCGCGGTTAGAAAAACGCTAAACCGCTACACACCTAGCCATGTGACAGAGAGCCACTTGCAATTTATATGTGTATTGGAAAGCAATTTCATGGTGATTTCTTATTATCCTGTGAAGTAGAATGGTTACTATGTACCCTTCAATGGGCTGAGTCAATACGATTCACAAATAAAATCTGATAACCTCTCAAAGCAATTCAGATAGACAAATAAAAGAGCTTTAACATAGCATCGCTCAGTCATTAATTCAGAGTAATTTAAAAAATGTTTTTGGCCTATATTTTAGTAATTGTGCTTGTTAAGACGTCCCTTCTAGGCTTAGGTGCTATTAGCATCTTGCTCGCAGCACTCGCGCTATTAATTATAAAATATGCCCCATTAAAAATGGTGCAAACAACGAAAAATCAATTCAAAAAAATATACTTAGTAGTCCTATTTGGTCACTTAAGTGCTTATATCGGATTACTCATAAAGGCATTTTTTATCGATGGCGTTGAAGATATTCCAACATTTATTGTGAGTCATTTAGTGCTACACCATATTCTATGCGCATTGGTTGCAGGCGTTACAACATTTATGGCGCTGCGCATATTCATTGCAAAGCGCAGCCACAATAGCGCCACAATCAAACACTAATTTATTAAAGTTCATTATTGACTTATCCTTGAGCGTATTTTAGGCAAATCGTACCTAAAGAAATAACAGGGTTGGCCGATTAATAGATCAGTAAATCAGACTCTAAAGGATAAGGTGATGATTAATCGACTGGTCAATTCAGTTCATGGCAGTGCACATAGCTATTCTAACAACAATAAAAACACGCCTCTCAATTCAGCACTCAAAGATGCAGACTCAAGGTATGAATCGAATACATTACCCAGTGGCGCTGGTTATCATGTATCACTTTCAACTTCTCAAAACGACGATTTTTTCAAAGATGTCATAGATGATATATTCTTTAAAGCAATACCGGACTTGGTTTCTTTTGGCTATGTCAGTGTATACAGGGTTCAAGCTGATAGTTATGAGGAAAATAGGTTTCAATATGGAGAGCTCACAGAGCAAAGCGATATTGATGCATTCTTAGCACAAAAAGACAGACTATCCTCAGACGGACAAATTCGATTTTCATTTGTAAAACCCACGAAAGAATTACTCAATCTGAGCCAACGTTTAAATGACGATGAATTAGAAAAACTGGCCGAAGTCCTAACATCTGCGCCGCGCTATAATGAGTACACCAACTTAATCAGCGATCACAGTGAAGACATCGTCTCAACATTAAGCACATTATCAGATGATGTGCTCAGTAGTTCACTGGACGTTATGGCTCACTTAGTTCAACAAAATAAAGCACACGATAGAACGCCTCCCTTCACGCCTGAGGGGCTGCTAAGTGAGGATGGTATTGAAAGCCCATTGCTACGAGTTGAATACGGCCCATTTGAAGATCTGGGATTAAGGGAGTTAAACGATTACTCTTCTCACCTGATGCAATACGTTAAATTGCTTGATAACAATAAAATGCATGATGGCCAATTATTAGAACTCAATCAACATATTAGCCAAGGTGATTTTGTAACAAATGCAGGGTTCGTTGATATGGCCATTACCATCAAACCTTTTGAGCAAGACAGTTTCTTTGCCATGTTACAAGAAGTAGATAAGTCTAATAGTGAGAATATTTTCGCCATGCTAGGACAACAAACAGATAAATGGGCGCATACTCAGTACTTTATGACAGAAGACCAGGAATTTGTAGTACATCATGATGAAGATACCAATGAAAGCGAGCGCAGGGATTTGCATAAAAGCGTCTTGGAAGCGTATGAAAATAAAGGGCTAAGCTGGATGAATGAAGTCATTGAGCTTACTTTCGATACGCCCGCAGCGACTCACGGGGATATGTGGAAACAGCTTTTGCATGATGTAGAAAACCATCCAGATGGATTTATACATTCTGACTCCATTGAGGTTTGGGCAGAGAATAATATAGACACTATCAAGCAAAACTTTGTGCAGCAGCAGTTACAAAAAATCTATGCTTTCAACCTCGATTTATCTGTCCCGTACCAATTAGGCGAGTTGAAATACATCGAACCTGAAATTGAAGAAGTACTAGACAGAAATGATATCAAAAATAATGAAGAGTAAAGTAAAGATGGTTCTTGCCAGAAATAGCGAGTTATCATTCGCGCTTCCACATTATTTGCGCAATTAGTAGTCAAAATAAAATGACTAACCTGTTGGAGCTAATTGCCCATGATCACACAAGCTACGCAATCATATTCACACTCTGCACAAGCAAGTCGCCCTCAGATCACATTATCTGAGCAGCAAACAAGTACTATCAAAGAAACATTGGAACAGTTTGACCCTGAAAACTTGTCGGAAGCCGATGCACAAAGCATCGTAAACAGTTTCAGTGAAGCCGGTATTAAACCGTCAAAAGCATTGGCTGAGCAGATGTCTGAACTCGGCTTTGATGCCAAAGCAGTTGGCGAACTCGCAGGCGCACCAACAAAGCCCCCAAAAGACAAGTCTTCTCCACAAGTGGATTTAAAGCAAGTCGTGGATTATTTAAGTGACGCATTGTCCGAAAAAGATACTAATCAATTAAATGATGAGCAAAAGCAAGTACTCTTATCTGACTTAAAGTCTCAACTCGGTTTGCCTGAAGATGGAAACTTAGTGAATATTCATGTTTGAAATTTAAACGGTGTTGTGTCATTGTAGCGTTATCGAGTGGGAACCATTCGATAATCACAACGTAAGCGGGATAGACCTGCGTCGCGTTTTACAACAACAGCAAGGGGTTTGCTGCAATGACATTACAACACGATCAAAAGTACGACTTTCTCGTATTTATTGGCCGTTTTCAGCCTTTTCATCAAGGTCACTTAGCTGTGATACAAGAAGGGTTGATGCGTGCTGAACATCTTATCATTTTGTGTGGCTCTGCCCACCAGCCAAGAACAGTAAGAAACCCATGGACATGCTCTGAAAGAGAGTTAATGATCCGCGGTTCACTCACCACTGAACAAAACAATCGAGTCCACATCGCTCCTCTAATGGATACTGTCTACAACGACGATTCTTGGGTTCGTAACGTGCAAACAACCGTTAAAGGTATCATTACCGCGCAACATAAAGTGCCACACAAAACGCCTCAAGTAGGTTTAATTGGTCACAGTAAAGACCAGTCATCTTACTACTTAAACTTATTCCCCCAATGGGGATCGGTTCCTGTAGAAAACTACCAATCTATCTCTGCCACGCCAATTCGGAAGCAACTCTTTTCATCTCAAGGTGAAGATTTTTTAACTTCGCAAAATGCCCTAGTGTTACCTCACTTTGTGCGTGATACGCTAGACAAGTTTATGCGAACCGATGACTACTCTGCCATTCAAAGCGAGCATGACTTCATCGAAAAATATCGCCAAGCATGGCAAAACGCCCCTTACCCGCCGACATTTGTCACCGTCGATGCGGTGGTCGTACAAAGTGGCCATGTATTGCTAATTGAACGAAAAGCACGCCCTGGAAAAGGGCTGTGGGCGCTACCCGGTGGTTTTGTCGATGGCAGTGAAAAGCTTGTTGATGCTTGTTTGAGAGAACTCAGAGAAGAAACCAAGTTAAAGGTCCCTGCCCCGGTATTAATGGGGTCAATGAAGCAACAACAAGTATTTGATGACCCAAATAGATCGGCACGAGGACGCACTATCACTCATGCATTTTATTTTGATTTGGCGCCGAATAAATTACTGCCCAAAGTCAAAGGCGGGGATGACGCCAAGCATGCCATGTGGGTGCCGCTTGCAGAGTTAGAGCCAAGTAAATTATTTGAAGATCATTACTTTATCATTCAAGAATTAACCGGTATGTAAATGCCAATGCCGATTGGGATAGACCCAGTTAGCAAATAGATAGGAGGAACTCCATCATGACTAATATCATACTTAACGCAGATAGCTACAAAGCCTCACACTTTAAGCAGTATCCAGAAGGCACTAGCCAAGTATCTAGCTATATTGAGCCTCGAGGTGGGCAATATGACAAAGCGCTGTTTTTTGGTTTACAAATGTTCATTAAACAGTACTTAACTACCCCACTCACGCATCAAGATGTTGATGATGCTAAAACCATTTTAGAGGCCCATGGCGTGCCTTTTCATGAGGCTGGTTGGCGACACATAGTCGACAAACACCAAGGCTTGCTGCCCATAAAAATCCAAGCTTTATCTGAAGGGAGCGTTGTGCCTATCAGTAATGCATTGGTCCAAGTTATTAATACCGACCCCAAATGCGCATGGCTAACCAGCTATGTTGAAACCGCCCTACTGCGCGCAATTTGGTACCCAACCACAGTTGCCACTGTGTCTTACCACTGCAAACAAATTATTCAGCAATATTTGGCCGAAACGGCTGACTCACTAGATGGGCTTGAATTTAAGCTACATGATTTTGGTGCGCGCGGCGCAACCACTGAAGAGGCAGCTGCTGTGGGTGGCGCTGCGCACTTACTCAATTTTATGGGTACAGATACGCTCAGTGCCATTGTCGCTGCAAGACGATTTTATGACGCAACTATGCCAGGGTTTTCAATTCCTGCGGCAGAGCACAGTACCATTACAGCATGGGGTAAAAACGGCGAAAAAGCAGCATATGAGAATATGCTCAAACAATTTTCAGGCCCTGGAAAGCTCGTCGCAGTAGTCAGTGATTCATACGACCTTTGGCATGCTATCGATAACATCTGGGGCGATGAGCTGAAAGAGCAAGTAGAGCAAACAGGTGGCACTTTGGTGATCCGCCCTGACAGTGGCGAACCTGTAGAAGTGGTTACCAAAACCATCGAAAAGTTGATGGTAAAGTTTGGCTATCGCATCAATAGCAAAGGCTATCGTGTATTACCTGATTGCGTTCGTGTGATCCAAGGGGATGGCATTGCAGAAAACAGCATTCGCGAAATTTTACACACCATGAAAACCAAGCAACAAAGCGCTGAGAATATCGCATTTGGCATGGGCGGTGCGCTGCTGCAAAAACTCGATAGAGACACCATGCAATTTGCCATGAAAGCAAGCGCTGTCAAAGTCAAAGGCCTGTGGCATGATGTATTTAAAGATCCCATCACAGATCACGGAAAACGCAGTAAAAAAGGTCGCCTTGCAGTGGTTCACGATAAGGTTAAAGGGATGAAGACCATTCGTGAGAGTGATTTGGGCAACCGCGAGAACTTACTTAAAACTGTATTCAAAAACGGGCAATTATTGATTGAGCACAGCTTTGACGAAATCAAAGCGAACATCCGCTAATACAATGTTTAGTCACATAATGGCGTATGCCATTGTGTGACTTTTTTCCATTCAACACCAACAGTGAGTTCCGAAACTGGCCAGTAGTAGAGGGTAATTCGCATATACTTACCTCATTGACGAGGAAGGACTGATTTGATGTTAGATGTAGAAATCTGTAAAAAAGCACGCCATTCAAGAGACCCGCGCTTTGACGGTAAGTTTTTTATTGCAGTAAAAACCACAGGTATCTATTGCCGTACCACTTGCCCTGTGCATCCTCCTAAAGAAGAAAATGTGACTTATTTTAGTACTGCAATGTCCGCAGCACAGGCGGGGTATCGTCCATGTCTACGCTGCAGGCCAGACAGTGCACCTGGCTCTGCACCATGGAAAGGGGTTGGCACAACATTAGACAGAGCCCTTCACTTAATAGATCAAGGTGCGCTACAACAGGGCTCCTTACCTCAACTTGCCAGCCGGCTTGGCGTCAGTGACCGATATGTTCGTAAGCTATTTAATCAGCACCTTGGGGTGTCGCCAAAAGCTTATGCGTTATATCAGCAATGCCTGTTCGCCAAGAAATTACTGCATCAAACTCAGCTCCCTATCACAGAAATTGCCTTGGCAAGCGGCTTCGATAGTATACGTCGCTTCAATGACTGCTTTAAAAACCAGTTACAGCTGACCCCCACGAAAATGCGCAAACAGCAAGACCAAAGCAATTCAAACATTACATTGACGCTTTATTATCGTCCCCCCTTCAACTGGCAAAAAATGCAGCAATTTTTGTCCAAGCGCCAAATCGACGGACTTGAATGGGTAACGGACGATAGCTATGGCCGCACCTTTTTTTGGCAAGATTGCAAAGGGCAATTCACTGCCAAGCACTGTGATCAAAAGCATTGTTTTGAAGTAGACATTGAAATAGACGAAATCAAATACCTTAAACCTGTGGTAAACAATATCCGCCGTATTTTAGATTTGGACGCCGACTTGGGCCAAATTGAAGGGGATTTGAAAAATGCACTACCCAATGAGTTTACATTGGTCACTGGGCTAAGGTTACCCGGGATCTGGAGCTTATTTGAAGCAGGTGTACGGGCCATACTTGGACAACAAGTCTCAGTGCAAGCAGCGAAAAATTTGGTCACTCAGCTGGTACACGAGCTGGGAGAAAAACATGAAGAACAGGCGTTTTTCCCAACCCCAAAAGCAATGGCGACCAGTGATTTGGCTTTTTTAAAAATGCCCACCGCACGCAGGCAAACGCTGATCCGCTTTGCTGAGCATTTTTCACAAAACGATGTGACCGACAATGCAGATGACTGGTTACCGATTAAGGGAATTGGCCCTTGGACAGTCGCTTATGCCAAAATGCGTGGACAAAGCGACCCGGATATTTTTCTGGCTTCCGACCTTGGTGTGATCAAAGCCCTAAAATCACAACAAGCATTTGATGATAAAAAAATTTCACCTTGGCGCAGCTACCTCACTTTTCAACTATGGAGTCAATTATGAGCTTGTACACAGACTATTTTCAAAGCCCACTGGGGCTGATTGAAATAAAGGCATCTGATATCGGCGTGCGCCAACTGATATTTTGCGGGGAGCAAACGTCTGATGTACATCCCAGCGCATTATTGCAAGAGTGTAAACAGCAATTATCTGCATATTTTGACCAGAAGCTGACGCAATTTGATCTCGACCTTGACTGGCAAGGCACGTCTTTTCAAAAACAAGTCTGGCAGGCTTTAACGACCATCCCATTTGGCCAGAGTTTATCTTACTTAGAATTAGCACAACAGCTTAATAACCCCAAAGCTGTGCGCGCAGTTGGCGGTGCCAATGGCCGAAATCCGATTACCTTGATCGTGCCCTGTCATAGAGTAATAGGCGCCAATGGTAAAATGACAGGCTATGCAGGTGGCGTGCTACGTAAGCAATGGCTGTTAGCCCATGAAGGCTTAATCGATCAAAAGCCAAATGATCAAGCTATCGCACAGCTAGCTTCTCAACGCCAAGCCAAAACTGAGTTTTTACAATAGGTGTTCTGACAGCAAGTCATCGACACTTCGAACGTAAATACCGATCAATCCGCTGTATATTGGTAGCAACCAAACCACAGCGGATAAGCCAAAAGTACATCAACAGCCCAAATCATTTAGACACTTGGTTGACCCTGATAACCCCCCTGTATTAACGACACAAAGAGTTATCAAATAATTAACACAAAAAACCTTTAAAGTAAGAATAAATTATATATATTTATTAGGGTGACAGTGCATAAATTATGGTAGAGAGTATGTCGCGTGCCAGTAAAAAGTAACAGTCAGTATTCGCTGCGTTTAAACACCTATTTTGATGGTAAAGGCAGAGTGTTTCCGCTTTTATCGTTAATCATTTTGGCAGTGTTTACCCCCTTAGCAATCAAAAACCTGATTATCGGTGAGCATGCCCTCGGTACACTCATTTTGATTTTTGTGTGCGCTTTTATTGCCGATGCACACGCATTAATTAAAGGCCGTGCCTTGCCCATTCATGAGCATATTATTGCTACTTTAGCCATATCATGTGTCGCATTATCGCTTTTTACCTTGGGCGCTGGCACTATTTTTTGGGTATTTCCTGTGAGTATTATCATCAGCTTCGCATTTCCGTTGGCCACATCCATTCTCTTTAATTGTGCATTACTACTCACCGCAACCACCTATGTGTTTTTGAATTATGATATGGCGGATGCGCTGAGGTTTTTCTTTGCCTATTTACTCACGGCTTGCTCAGTCCACTTGTTACTCAAACATATTGATGCCCTGCACACGCTATTAAAAGAGGAGTCAAGCAAAGATGCCCTCACAGGGGCGCTGAACCGAAGACAACTCAACCTATTTTTGAAAGACGCGTTGGCAAATAAGGTGCACTACCACTATGACTCGACACTGATCATGATTGATGTGGACCATTTTAAGCAAATAAACGACGTATATGGTCACGCGAAAGGTGACGAAGTACTTATCAACTTGGTGTCTGATATTCGCGAACAGATCAGAGAAACAGATTTACTGTTTCGTGTTGGGGGAGAGGAATTTGTCGTACTGCTCCCAAATACAGATCTCAAAACAGCGCAAAAAGTCGCACAAAAACTCAGGGCAAATATCAAATCTCTCGCCCTACTCGATAATCAAACTATCACCGTCAGCTTGGGCTTATGTGCAAGTGCTGATGACCTGACACAAACAAAATGGATGAACTGCGCTGACAAAGCTTTATATGCAGCTAAGCAACGTGGACGCGACAGGGTTTGTCAGTACAACTTGCATCACAACCGTATCGAAGACGTGGCAGCCTAACTTGATAAAGAACTAGCCCCTGATAGTCAAAACGGCTGTGTAGCGCTTCACTGAGCACTTGCTATACTCAGCCCAAGTCCGAAGCACAAAGGAAATACTATGAAAAAAATTTTTCTGTTCACGCTCATCTTTGCTTTTAGCTTTATTGCGCTCGCTAAAGAAGAAAAAAAAGAGCTCCCGCCATTAAACCCTGCCTATCAAGGTGAGCATGGTATGGTACTGATGAACCGGGGTTCCAAAATCTACGCTACCAACTTTGCGTCTTATAAATTACCCAGTGATATTCAAATTGTGTATAAGATTGATAACCCAGACGTCGCCTTTTTAAATCTTGTCAGAGATTCAGATCTCATCACCATCAAACCAAAGCCTTTCAACTTGCAGCGTCTAGAGCGCGGAGAAGAAGTCAATATTGTCGCCGATGTATATGAAGGTAACTATAAACGCGACGGCTTTAAAGTGTACAGTGATCGCACCATTGTTTTTAGCAAAAAGCTATATGCACGCAAATTAAAAGATTTACCCGCAGCTTCTCAATGGCAAGAGTATGACAGTATTGAGATCAATAAATCTGAGCGGATTTACATCCATAAATTAACCCAGCCACCGAGTTTTAATCACTTAATTTTTGTTGATTTAACGAATGCATGTATGCAGAAATTTAAAACGTCAAAGCGTGTACCAAAAAGCTCAGAGCTAATGTATAAGTTTGTGAATTGCGGTACGTTAAAACACCTGTATTTTGATGAAGAAGACTACCGGTAAATTTTAGCATCAACGGGTAAAAGCGAGGTCAGTTTGTTTAATCTACTTTTGCATTGCTACTAGGCAATTTAATAACAAACTGACACCCTTGATCGTGCGAACTTTGGCAAGTTATCTCACCATGCAGCTTTTGCGTCACAATGTTATACACGATATGCATACCCAGCCCAGTCCCGCCTGCACTGCGCCTTGTGGTATAAAATGGGTCAAATACCTTTGCCAACGTTTCTTTACTCATACCCACCCCGTTGTCTACAAAAAGCCACTCGATATACGAGGCTGTATATTGCAAGCTAATCTCTATTTTGCCTGCATGCTTACCCTCTTCAAAGCCATGACGCACTGAGTTTTCAATCAGATTTGTCAACACTTGCGCAATTGCGCCTGGATAAGTCGACAGTACAATACCGTCATCAAAGTTAGTTTCCACAACTATTTCAGTATGCTTCCATTTTGGCCTTAAGCTCATCAAGGTATCTTCAAGATATTGACCTAGATTGATCTCCCCGCGCTCCTCGATTGATTGATCAACAGCAACTTGCTTAAAGTTTTTAACCAACTGCGCGGCTCGAGATAAATTCGATTCAAGTAAGTACAAACTTTCGCTCATCACCTCAAGGAATGAGTGCAGTTTATTTTTTGTCAGCTTACTGCTATCAAATAAACCTTGGCATTCACCCAGTTCTTTCATCGCATGTGAGCTCGCTGTAATACTAATGCCCAGTGGCGTATTGATCTCGTGAGCAACACCTGACACTAAACGCCCAAGACCTGCCATTTTTTCCTGTTGAACCAATTGCTCTTGTGTTTGCTGAAGGTTGTTATGCGCCTCTTTGAGCTGCGAGAAAGTAGCCTCAAGCTTTTCCACTGACTCCGCATTAGCCAGTGCGATTGCTGTATAGTTGGCAATGGTGCGTAGCATTTGCACATCATTGTCATTAAATGCCGCCTGCTTAAAACTCTGTACCGTGATGCAACCAAGTACTTGTTTGTCGATAAGCAATGGTAGGTAAATTAAAGACTCTGTATTAGCCCCGCTCACAGGGGCTGCCACATATTCCACATAGTGCTTTAATTCTTCCACGCGGTTAACGACCAATTCGCTCTGATTATTGATACACCAAACAGCTGGGCGACGTAAATCGGTCAAGGCATATTCAAAAGGCGGGAGTTTTTCCCCTTGTTCAATCGCTAATTGACATAAAATTCGCTGACTTGGCGCATCTAAAATTCCCACCACAAAGACATCCGCATTCATAAGCTCATTAACATGCTTATAGACCCGCTCAAGCACAGAGCCTAAGTGCAAAGTCGAGGTAATCTCTTGGCCGATTGTACCAAGCATAGAAATATTTTCTGTGCGAGATTGCACCAAAGAATCTAGCGCAGCTTGCTGCTGCTTGAGCTCTTTCACTCGCCAGCGATAAAAGCTATAAAGACCGAACGCAAGTACAGTAAATAACAGCAGTTTAATCCAAATCGTTTCGAACCACTTAGGCTGCTGTACAATAAGCAAATCGATTTGATGCTCGCTCCATTTGCCTTTGCGATTAGTGCCTTTAATGTGCAAATGATAATTCCCCGGCGATAGTCGGGTATAGGTGATGCGGCGTTTAGATGCATCGGTATAAATCCATTTTTCATCAAACCCCTCAAGCTTGTATGCATACTGATTGTGTTCAGGTGCAGTGAAGTCCAAAGCGGCGAATTCAACAGAAAAGCTCTTCGTATCAGCAGGTAAAACCAGTTTCTCAGGGATAGGAACAGCTTGGTTATTGACCTCTAATTCACTGATCACCAGCTTGGGTTGATATTGCCAGTTTTGCCAAAGTGATGGTCGCATCAATAATATCCCTTTCGTGCCACCAAAGAGCATGGTGCCATCACGAAGCTTGATGTAAGAGCCTGTCCACATGGTGCCTACATCCCAATCATCTGCTCGAGCCAAATTTTGCCATGTTCCTTGATTAGGATCTAACCAACCATAGCCATTCCAGATCCGTCCTTGCGCGTCTTCGAGCAAATTACCGGCAGTACCCACAGGCCTACCAACCAAGGTGTTTAACGACTCAAATTTTGCAAAGCGACCATTAAAACTGACCAAGCGGTCTAAACCATGAGGTGTGGCTACCACCAACCTTTTTTGGCTATCCAAAAGTAAGCTATTGATATAGTTATCGGATAAACTTTGGGTTGTGCCCGCTTCAGGACTTACCTCGAGTACCTTTTCCTCACCAATAAATATCACTAACAGGCCATTGCGAGTGCCAACCCAAAGCCTGTCATTGTGATCATACACAAAGCTCAAAATTGACTTGCCTGTAAATAATTCACTACCAGAGAAATGAGAAATATCCTCGACTTGATTGGTTTGCGTATTTATCAATACGACCCCTTCTCCGGTCCCAACCCAAAGCTTATCGCCCGGCGTCTCATGCAAGGTCACGATTTGTATACTCGGCAGACCCTCAGATGTGGTGTAACGATAAAAGCGCTGCTGTGAAAAATCGTAGCGATGCAACCCCTTATTTGTGGTGCCAGCCCATACGCTGCCGTCACGTGTTTGCCGCATAACACGGACATAGCCTTCCGACAGTGCTTTAGGGTTGTCAGGATCAGGTCTAAAGCCTCCAACCACGCCAAACTCTGGTGAAACGATATCGATACCTGACTGCGCTGTGCCAACCCAAATTTGACCATTATTCAGTTCTACAAACCCTCTCACATCTTCATGTGTCAGTGTATGTTGTCTATCAAGGCCTCGGACAAACTTTCTAAACGCTTTATTTTTCGGGTTATAACGGCTTAGTCCACCTCCCCATGTCCCCGCCCAAACTACGCCAGAGTCATCGACTAACATGGCGCCCATGGTATCAAGTGGAATGCTGTATTCATTTAAGGGCTCATGGCGAATGTGCCGTTTCACAGAGGCAGATACCGCATCCACCACTGTGATACCGCCACCAGAGGTCCCTAACCAGATCTCATCTGCAGTCGGCTGTGCAATACCATTGACCCAATGATGACTTAGCGACTCGGGATCATTAGGCTGATGAGTTACCCATTGAACGACATCCATCTGACTACCCAGCCTTGCAGCACCATCGTCAGTTGTCCCCACCCATACAGAGTTATCTTTAGCTAAAAAGAGCCGAAACACATTTTTGCCGTTAAACTCCCCATAAGTTTGCCCTGTTAATGCCATCTGGTTGACTGTGAATATCTGAGAAAAATTGTCTGGTAAAGTGATCTTGCAAAGTCCCAATTGGGTGCCAAGCCATAAAGTATGAGGTTGTTCAAAAAGTACAGAGCGCATGCGAGTTGTCTTCAAAGGCATATCGCAGCCTGCAATATTGTCTAGCCTTGCAACTTCACTGGTGTCGCTATTGATATAATTTAAGCCATCATTGGTGGCGACAAAAATATTGCCTTGGTTATCTCCAATTAATGCACGAATGTTGTTATTTGAAAGGCTATTGTTAGTGGCAGGATCATATTTAAAGTGTCGAAATTGCTCTGTTTCAGGTTCAAACACCGAAACGCCGTCAGAAAAGGTGCCAACCCACACTTGACCATTGCGACCAGCCCATAAAGCTCTGACAAAATTTCCTGGTAGAGATGAGGAGTCTTCAGGGCTGTGTCCAAAACGTTTAAATCGATATCCATCATATCGGATCAGTCCAAACTGCGTGCCTATCCATAAAAATCCGCGACTATCTTGCACAATGGCTGTGATCACCCCTTTAGGGATTGTTTCACTATCACCGACATGTTGAAATATTAACTCACCCAGCTCAAAAAATGAGGGAGCCTCTACATGCGAGTTATTATGTTTATGTGCGATGGCATAAGAAGAGAAGTACACACAAAGTGCAATTAATAAATGAGTAAAAATCCGAAAGGTTTCACTGGCGTTCACTACAATATCCGCTTGAAAAGTTCAACGAAGGTAAAGCTCGCACAGTCATTGAGTATAGATAAGGGATGGAAAGTTGAAAAGAAATCAGCAGACAGAGATGTTATATGAATTATTGCAATTTAATCGAGCCCGCTGCCGTCTTTACCCACCACAAGACAACCTAACAAGCGATATAATAAGCGTGAGATCCAAATAACACATTCCATTGGAAACAGAACAATCGCTTCAAGGATATCTAACACAGTACTGCCTTTATCACGGCTTTCATGTCTCGGCCAGATGAAATATGCCCCCACAAAGCTAATCGGGACTAAAAAGCAGAAAAGAAGATTAAAACCTCCTGAAAAGAGAATATAAAGCGCCACAATAGCAACAACAAAAAGCATCGTAGCCACTACTTCACGAATGAACTCAGTCATAGTTATATTCCTTATATGAATAATTAGCGTTTGAAGCTGACAAGACTCTGCAAAACGAATCCCTTCGTTTTTTCAAAACACGAGTCCTGTCGCTTTGCGCCAAATACAAATCCTGTTGCTTTGCGCCAAATACGAATCCTGTCGCTTTACGCCAAATACGAGTCCTGTCGCTTTACGCCAAATACGAGTCCTGTCGCTTTACGCTAAATACGAGTCCTGTCGCTTTACGCCAAATACGAGTCCTATCGCTTTACGCCAAATACGAGTCCTGTCGCTTTACGCCAAATACGAGTCCTGTCGCTTTACGCCAAATACGAGTCCTGTCGCTTTACGCTAAATACGAGTCCTGTCGTTTTACGCCAAATACGAGTCCTGTCGTTTTACGCCAAATACGAGTCCTGCCGTTTTACGCTAAATACGAATCCTGCCGCATAATACTAATATGAATCCTGTCATCGAATTTATAAAACGACCTTGTTTGATTTAAAAAACGCAATAAAAAGCAAAAAATAACACGCTACGAAAATTTTTTTGAAAAAGTTTAATGAAAGTTTCGAGACTTGCTCTCAAAACCTTGTAATAACTGGCTATGGTCAATCAGCCTACCTGCAATAACATGGATAACTTCCCCCTCCTTCTCTACAATTCCTTTGACTTCTAATAACTTTGCCCCTAGATAAGCCTGCTTTTGAGCCCGGGCAGTTCCAGCCCATACCACAACATTTATATTTCCCGTATCATCTTCAAGAGTAAAAAAAGTAACGCCCGCTGCCGTTCCTGGAGACTGCTTACCTGTGACGATACCTATTACAGTGACTAAGCTTTTATGCTGTTTTTGACAAAGCGCATTCATACGCGTAAACGCACTCAATTTGCCTTGTTCATCAAGTAAAGTGATCGGGTGTTTACTCAAGCTAACCCCTGTTGATGTATGATCTTCCAAAAGATCCTCAAATGCGCTTGGCATTTGAATATGCGAAGTTTGCAGCTGTGGTAAGTCACTAAAAAGTGGCAGCGTCGCTTCTTGGTTCATCAACTGCCATCTAGCTTGATATCTATTATCGCTAAACTGTTTTAACGCATTAGCCGATGCAAGACGCTCAAGTGTTCCTTTATCTACCCCTAACTCACACAAGCTCTGGACACTGGTAAAACCCTGCTTAGGACGCTCATCCACTATCAAGGTAGCCATTGTTTGATTCAGCCCTTTAATAATTCTAAGCCCTAATTGAATCGCCCATCGTCCTTCAAACTGGCAAACCGTATGGTCATAACTCGATTGATTCACGCATACAGGAAGAATCGTGACAAGGTGACGTTTTGCATCCTGAAGCAGCTGAGATGCGCTATAAAACCCCATCGGCAAACTGTTGAGTAAAGAGGTATAAAACATGGCCGGATAATAATATTTAAGCCAAGATGACGCATACGCTAGCACAGCAAAAGATGCAGAATGACTTTCAGGGAAACCATATTCCCCAAACCCGCAGATCTGCTCAAAAATACGCTCAGAAAACTGGTGCTCATAGCCTCGCTCTGTCATACCTGTCAGTAACTTATCTTTAAACTGCATCAGCTCACCGTTCTTTTTCCAAGATGCCATTGCCCGTCTTAACTGATCAGCTTCTCCCCCTGTAAACCCAGCAGCCACCATAGCTAGCTTTATCACTTGTTCTTGAAAAATAGGTACTCCTAAAGTCCGCTCCAACACGGCCTGCACAGCCTCCGATGGATAAGAGATCCTCTCTTCACCACTGCGACGTTTTAAATAAGGATGCACCATATCACCTTGAATTGGCCCAGGTCTCACAATGGCGATTTGCACGACCAAATCATAATAACAACGAGGCTTTAACCTTGGGAGCATGCTCATCTGCGCACGAGATTCAATTTGAAATACTCCCACAGTGTCTGCTTTTTGTATCATCTCATAAACTTTGGGGTCATCTTGTAACCGAGTCAGCTTCGCAATACTCAAACATTGCTTGGTGTGTTTTTTAACTAACTCAAATGTTTTTCTAATTGCGCTAAGCATACCCAGTGCCAACACATCTACTTTTAGCAAGGAAAGGCTTTCTAAATCGTCTTTATCCCACTGGATCACAGTGCGCTCAGGCATGGATGCATTTTCGACCGGTACCAGATCATGTAAAGGACCTGCAGAAATCACAAAGCCTCCAACATGCTGGGATAGATGTCTTGGAAAGCCCATTATTTCATTGACCAACTCAATAAACTGCGCACCTTTTAACGAGTCAGGCTCAAGCCCTAATTCAACTATTTGCGCTTGCCAATTCAGACCTCGGTCGCGTCGATTAACATTTTTAATAAAATAAGTCAGCTGCGATTCGCTTATTCCAAGCGCTTTACCGACATCGCGTACTGCGCTTTTAAAACGATAAGTGATCACTGTCGCAGCCAGTGCAGCTCGCTTTCGACCATATTTTTGATAAATATATTGAATTACCTCTTCGCGCCTTTGATGCTCAAAATCAACATCAATGTCCGGCGGCTCATTCCGCTCTCGGCTAATAAAACGCTCAAAAAGAACTGCCACTTGGCGTGGGTCAACCGCGGTGATCTCCAAGCAATAACATACGACTGAATTCGCCGCAGATCCTCGCCCTTGATATAAAATGCCCTGTGCTTTAGCAAACATCACAATGTCATAGATCGTCAAAAAAAAGTACGGATAATCGAGCTCTTCTATTAAATCCAACTCTTTTTCTATGGTCAGTGCAATGTCTTTGGGTACCCCCTTTGCAAACCGACGCTTAGTCCCCTGTTCTACCAGCTCACGTAGGTAGCCCATCGCAGATTGGCCTTTTGGTACTAACTCGCTCGGATACTGATACCGTAATTCATCCAAATTGAAATCACATAGTTGGGCTATTTTATTTGTTTCAACCAGCCATTGTGGCTTATATAACTTTGCGATTTTGTCTTTTGCACGCATCGCACGCTCACAATTAACCAATAACTCTGCTTTGCTTTTTTCAACACTTTGATTTGCTTTAATCGCCCTTAAAACATCTTGTAGCGGCTTTCTTTTGGCAACATGCATGAGCACAGCACCCACTGCACACACAGGAAAATCAAGCTGCTCAGAGAGCATTTCACAGTGCTGGGTATATCGCTTTTCATGATTACTTAACTCTCTTTGAACGCAAATCCAAGTGCGTGTGGGGTGATGGCGCGTGAGTAATTTTCCCCATTCCTCATCTACTTTATTACCTGTCGGTAACCACAAAATGAAGCAGTGTTTTAATGACAGTAAATCCCACTTTTCAAGTTGATATTCTCCTTTGCTCGCTCGGCGTCTGGCATTGCTAATCACACGGCATAACTCGCTATAAGCGAGTTTATTTGGACAAAGCAATACGACCTTGAGCGACTCAAAATGCAGCACACTGCCCACAATCAACTTTAAATTAAGCTCAGTATTTTTAATTAAGGTATGTGCTCGAACGACACCCGCTAATGAGCATTCATCAGTGATTGCCAACGCTGAATATCTTAGAAAATGCGCTTGCTTGACCAGCTCTTCAGGATGGGATGCTCCCTCCAAAAAAGAAAAGTTGCTCTGGCAAAAAAGCTCTGAGTATTGCATCAGCTGAATACCCCATGTATAAACCAGCGTTTTTGCCTATCTCTGAACACCCACAGCTGCCTAAATTGCCTGTCTTGTGCAACAAAATAATCTCGTTCAATGTCATCACCATCCCACCAGCCAGTAGAGATCCGCTCCGGTCCTTGAAGTAAAATCACCTTATCATTGAGCGGTTGAATTTCATTAAATAACAAGTTTGGTCTAAGCAACGGTGCGGTATGCTCAGGTGGCTTTGCTGGTGCTGCATGCAAAGCGGGCTCACTTCGAACTGAGGCATACTCAGGGCGAGCATCTGGTGTGGTTTGAATACCAAATACGGATTCTTCACCTAGTTTTGCTTGTAACATAGAGAGCAAGCCAGCACGTGTCATAGTGCCGATGCGCTCAGAAAATAAGTCTTCGCTGTGCGCCTGTGGCTCACAGAATTTATCCACCTTTAAAGCCACAGCTTGTAATGGCGCTAATAGTTGCGTGCGCGCTAATACCAGCTGACATAAATCTAGCCATTTTTGTGCTCGATACTCTCCATGTGCACAGCCTATGGTTAAGCAAAGCGGCTCGATATCTCTTTGCATTAATACTAATGCTATCGATGATGTAAGCTTATCGCGCAACCTTAAAAACACCTCTAACTGTTTCAGTAATTTGAATAGAGGCTTTATCAGATAGTCGAGATTTTCTAATTCATACAACAAGGTGATCTCGCGCTCAAATACCTCAGGTGGCTGATAAAACTCGACCGGGTGATGTAGCTTACCTTGCAGTCGGCCAACATACTGCACCAGTTCATTATCAAAACGCCTTCCCAGTTCAACCAAAGGAATTCCAAAGAGAGCTTGCACTGTGTGTATACCAACTCGATTAAGTTGCAGTGTTTGGCGTTCACTCAGTAAGAGCGACGAAATAGGTAATTTACCAAGCTCAGTTGCCAGTTGTACTCGGTCGTCACAAAGTCGATTAAAGCCCGATTGCGCGAGCAACTGAGCCGCCAGTGGAGAATAACCGAAGCTGAAGTGATACTGCACATTTTGCGTTACAAGGCGGGCTTTTATAATTCGCCAATAATGTGCTAAATCAGTATGTAAAGACAGCATGTTAGACACTTTGATAAGTAAGCCACAAGGTTTCGAAAGATGAATTTCTGCGGTATCTAAATACAGCCACTGAGCCAGCTCTAGCAATCGTTTTTGCTCATAACTGGCTTTGAATTCATACACATTTAATGACGCACTCATCGACGAAGCAGCACCTAGCCCCATCCCTCGCTTAACACCAAGTTTGTGAGCTGAAGCATTCAATTGCATAACCATATTATTCCTACCGGACACAATAATAGTCGGTACGAGCTGATCATCTTGAACTAACAAACCATCTAGCTGTAGCTGAGGAAAGTGCAAATAAAGCCAAAGCATCGTAACTACCTGCTAACACTCTGCTTAAAGGGCAATACCTGCCCTTGTAAAGACTCAGAATGACTAACAATTTGCGGCCAAAGTAATGACCATGCAAGCGTCATATTTGGCTTTGCCCATCCCCCTTTTAACTTATTTACTTTGATATTTAACCCAGCAGAACTAGGCACCAGCTGCATAGATAGACTGACAGGAAGTGCGCCACCTTGCACCACGTTATGACGTAACAAACAACACATGCTTTGCCCAGTTTGCGCACTTAATAACAGACGTTTTGCTTGATGAATTTGTACTTCTTGGTGCCATAACAACACACTGCTGCACACGCCACTTTTTAAACATTGCTCAGCCGCCCAAAGCGCTTCAATAGGTTTGGAAGTGGTCACCCCCCATATTAATTCTGTGGACATATTTTGATGCATCAATGCATGTGCATTCACATTAGCAGGAGGGTTTATCATCACACACAAACGTGTTTGCGAACGAATAAAGGGCAGCAGTAGTTGCAGCTCACCAACGCCTGTTTCGCTTTGCATATCCACCACCCCTGGGAAAGGAAAGCCGCCATCAAGGTGATTATCTAATGCCTCATAGCCTGTGCTGTGCTTTTCACTCACGCACTGAGACAAGGGCGCATTATCGGTGCCTTGCCAAACAAGGTTCTGATGCTGTAAAAAATCAATTAAATTGGCCATATCACACACTTTACTGTATATATATACAGTATTATAGATCATAACTAAAAGTGCAAGTATGATCATTTCTTATCATTTACCGCTAAACTCAAGTGAGTATCACTGATGTGTGAAGTGGAACTGAGGAGTAAAATATGTGTGGCCGACTCAATATCACTGACGACCCATTTGTGATCCAAATTCTATTGGATTTAGGCATTGAGAACCCAACGGAAAAAATACAGTTTTCACGCTTCAAACGGGCAACAGATAAGATAAGTATCGTATT
This sequence comes from Pseudoalteromonas umbrosa, assembly GCF_030125375.1. Classification (GTDB taxonomy): domain Bacteria; phylum Pseudomonadota; class Gammaproteobacteria; order Enterobacterales; family Alteromonadaceae; genus Pseudoalteromonas; species Pseudoalteromonas umbrosa. Next base: position 385,261 of record NZ_JASJUU010000002.1, read on the forward strand.
TCAAGAAAATCATCAGCGTTTTCTCAGCGATGCCATTTGGTGGCTGTTACTATCAGAAACGGCGACAGGATTTAAACCTTCAAAATACACGTCGTTTAACAGCCGATACGACAAACTCAATGTGAAAGGCAGCGCAGCATACTCTTCATATAGGTACCGCCGCTGCATTGTGGTAGCAAAAGGGTTTGGTGAAACCCAATATAAACATGGAAAGCCAATCCATTATCATGACTTTCAAGCGCACAATGCGGGATTGTGCTTCGCAGGATTATATAAAAAGTGGCTGCATCCAGTGACAGGCGAACACACGCTATCTTGCTCAATTATTACTCTCCCACCTCACCCGAAACTCACGCCTTTTCACGATAAAGCCAGTCCCTTGATATTGCCACAACAGCCTGAACTCCTTAATAAATGGTTAGATGAGCGCTATCATGAAGTCAGTGCATTTTCCCACCTACTTACACCATCTATGCCACAAACACTAATCGCTCAGCAAATTGATAAACCAAGTTTGTATAACCCAGTCAGTGAAGAAATTATTATCGAACCTGATAGATAACGCCTATTAACTGCATAAAAAACAGGCCCACCCATCAAAAAAAGCAATACTAAATCAGTATTTTTATTTTTTATTTAGAATAAATACTAAATATTTTATTTAATCTACCGACAAATGCCTTGAAGTTACAACTAAAATAAGGAAAGGAAAATGAAAATTAAGCCTTTAGTGCTTGCTTTGGTCAGCGTATGTAGCAGTCAATCTTATGCTCAATCAGTCGCCCACCTCAACTTTGAACAGTCTCTGGAAAATATAAAGGTTAACTATGGCGATGTAACGTCTATCGCTAGGACAAATATCAGCCCTATCTCTGGAGAATACAGCCTGCAAGTGAACGCGCAGAGCCATTTTGAAATTGAGCGATCTTTCGAGCTTAATCAAACATTTTTACAATCTACGCCATTCAAAGTCAGCTTTGATGTGCAGCTACCAGAGCTTGCAAGTGCGCAATTTGCCCAAAACATTTTATTCTATTCCTCATTTACCATCGAGTTTAGCGATGGCAGTGAAATGCAAGTTTATGATTCTGATGCACATGTTGTCCCGCCACAAGCGCAAAGCGTCCACTCTTTTGACGCTAAAACCACACTGCCAAAAGGCAAAAAAATAAAACAAGTATCAGTGCAATGGAGCATGCATCTACTCGAAGAAATGCCCGTCATCTTTGACAATATTTCAGCCACATTAGGTGAAAACCAAGGTAAAGCCAGTACGGTGATCACTCACTTCCCCATTCAGGGTGACTTTGAGTCTGCTACACAGGCACAGTTGAATAAATATTTTATTGGTGCACCTTCGCTTATTCATCACCCAATAGCGTCAAGCCAAAATGCAGTGCAAATTAATCCAGATGACAATGGGCGCTTCAGACTAAGATTTGAAAAAAACAACCTATTTATTGTCCATTCAACGCCAGACTACTTGGCCACATATATCACTGTACATAACCCAGGCGATGAATCACTTGCAGTCAATTTTTCTGGTCGAGCAGATTTCACCAAAGAACTTTCAGGGACTGCGAATACCATCGCAAATTACAACACCCTCGTACTGGCTGCAAATGAAACAAGACGCGTACCTTTAGTGCTTGACTTCAGTGATGACTATTACACCTCAGCCATTTCATCTGTACATTTTGAAATTGAATCAAACGATCACATTGTGATCGATGACATTGATATGTACAGTGCATCTACCAAAGTCGATGGAGCGATATATCAGGTATTCAATGATTATGAATCTGGCCAAATTGATTTCACAACACGCTATCCAGATGATGTCTCAATCGCCATTAACCAAGACGCACCACTTTATGGCGACAAGAGCCTTGCAATCTCTCTATCACCATGGCGACAAGCAAGTTACTCACATTTTATCCCTTGGGGCCAAGAGATATTTGCAAGTCAGATCCACACGCAATTAGACCTCAATGCCACCCAAGCAGATTATGGAAAACCAATCCAAGTGTGTACGGATGTTTATTACCACGGCGGGGAACGCGCTTCATTTTGTGAAGAGCGCACATTGGGTAAAGGCAACTTCCAAATAAACGAGCTATATCAGCTTGACCAAAGTAAAGCACTATATCGTTTATTAGTTAGAGTCAGATCATTTAGCAGCTCACCAGCTACAGTAAATGTTGATAATTTCTCATTAAAGTACTGGCGTCATTTTCAGTAAAGTATAAACACTATTTTTCTTGAATAAACAAAAATTAGAGCCTGTAAACTTCGTTTTTGTTTTTCTTATATAGGTGTTATTTCACTAAGCGATACGCCTGAGCAAATTGTATTCTTCCAACTTGCTCAGGTGCAGCGTTACAGGGCACAGACAAAACATTATTAGTTAAGCCTGGCAATAAGGGATAACCCAAATGATATGAGTTTTAGCACTTATAAAAGTGATTACTTTCCAATTTTGCAGGGCTTATCAAACTCTGCTTATCAATTCATTTTAAGATCATTTAAAATGCGAAACTTATCTTTGAAGGATCTTCAGTAGCAATATAGACTGCCCTCACTTTATCTTCGTTATCCGGTACATTCTTATATTGTTCGAAGATATAGTTTTTGGCAAACTCAGCGATGTGAGTAAATTGGTTTTCTGGGTCATCGACACTATATGTAAACTCTAGGGCACACACACTGGCCGCACACTCCAGTTCATAACTCGTTATTCCCTCTACTGTCAGCAGTTTGTTTTCCAAAGCTATTTTCCTTTCTTCGGCTTGCTCTGTGTATTCAACGTTGCGCATTTCATTGAATAATTCCTGAAAATCGTTTGCAAAAACATCATCAATTGTTTGCTTTGAAACAGCTGGAAATTGGTGTTCACCGATTAGAAAGCGTTGTTCAAATACAGTTGCCTTTAAATCTTGATTACTTACTTCATCACGCTTAATAGCTTCATTGTCACTTATATTAATAGCTTCATTGTCACTTATATTAATAGCTTCATTGTCATTTATTTTTGGGGTATGGGGTGAAGAAGCAATCACAGCCATATCATCAACAGAATGAGTGATTTGTTGTTTCAAGCTCTCACCAGTGGCACCCCCAGTGTTTTGCTGGGAAGTAACCTCAGGCGTTGAGTTATAAATAAAAACAAAAGACGTTATTGCAAAAATAACCGAAGTAGTGATGACAATTCCCTTCATAAAAACTCCTTTACATTTTATAAAGCCTTACGGCTATATCAAACTAACATATTGAGAATATCTAACTTGATGAGGTTCACATTTGATATTCATGCTTTCGGAAGCGCAAAATATTACATGACTGTATTTGCTTTAAGTAAAGAAAGCACAACAGTTGATATTACGATTCCAATAGATGCAGGCACCATCAAGCTACCCAATACCATCCCATGAATTCTCAAAGTAAACAAAAAGAAACAAGATGTTACTTTTCAACCCGCTTGATGTAAAGATATTATTAGGCCTCTCGGTTTTAGTATGTACTATGTTTTGATTTAGAACAAAGCTCTTAAACTGCCTCAACAGGGTATTTTATATGCATATCAAATTACAAAATATAAATTAATTAGATAAGCTTTGATATTATCATCATCCTATACAAACCTGTTTATGCCCAAAATGCGATCCACCTTTCACCGCCCAAAGCCAAAACATATAATCAAAGTGATAGAATAATAAAAGGCTTGTTCATTGTCGCTGGCTTGCTTACTGGGTCAATTTTGTTCATCATTAAGTAAGTTTTAGAGCAAAGCTGCTTTCAATAAAACAAACTATTTACGCTAACTAAAAGCAAGCGAGATATCGATTATTAGTTATATCAAGATAATTCACCAGCTCACCAGTTACGATATATATTAATAATCTTTCATTAAAATACTGGAATAAATTTTAATAAGCTTTCAGTATTTAATTGGCTTACCAAGCAATTAACTTCGGCATTTAAAAACAAAAAGCGGCACCATCAGGCGCCGCTTTTTAGCAAATTTCATTTTTTTAACACGATAAATTCAAATTAACTTTGACTTATCGTACCGTAACCACTTACACACATTGTGCAAAAATGCTTCCTGCCGACTTGAATTAAACTCTCAATAGGCAAGTCAACTTTCTTGTTATTCAATTAAGCGAATTTGTGATTTTTAGTTTTAACTTATTTGCAAAATCCTTTTATTTTGCAACTTTGTAAAAGTATGCGGAAAATACAATTACCAGCTAAAAATAACCAAAATTAACGACAAACACAAGCAAACAACGAACAAATAAAAAAATAAAAAACGTTTATAAATAAAATAATAAAACCCAAATTTTCATCATGTTACAAACATTTTTTCATCTTTCACAAGTCTAAAAAAAGACCCTAGACATAATTTTGCCATGTTTCTGACAACGCAGTTTCACTTTTGGGAAATACACTGCTTTTTGTCAAGCAGGAAGCACCCCACTTACATATCTCTAAGGGCCAAATCAGCAGGGAGGACGAATAATAATTTTTTAGGAATTACAATGAAGCAATCTAAATTAGCATGCGCAAGCATACTTTTAGGTAGTATGAGTTTACATACCATCGCCGCCCCTGAAGTACCTTATGAGCAATGCCAATCCAACTTTAGCTACCAACTTGCTCGCTATCAAGGCACTACAGATAAGAATAATAGTAATAGCCAGTGGTGCTATTTAAAACAAGCTATCGATGGGCAAACTTGGGGAAATGTTCGTACTGAAACCATCCCTGAATTCAAAACAGTATCTGGAAAATCATGCCAAACACCTTCCATATTTCAAGGTGAGCGCTTTTATGGTTGTGCGACCATTAACAACGATGAGCCATGGTGCTATACCGATGAGCAAGGAAGTTGGGAAGCATGCGCCCCCGTTGAAAATGAACCGCTGTTGTCACATACCCACCCTCAAGCAAGTAAACGCCTAGACAGAGTTGCACTGGGCTCGTGCTTTAAAACCAAAGGTGATATGCCTCAAGCGCTGGCCAAATTAATTTCACATCAGCCAGATTTATTTCTTTGGTTAGGTGACAACATTTATGCTGATACCACAGATATGGATACCATGCGGCAAAAATATGATGATAAAAAGCGTAACATCGATTATCAAAAGTTTTTGGCTGCAAAAATTCCTGTCATGGCAACATGGGATGATCATGATTACGGCGCGAATAACGATGGAAAACATTATCCACAGCGTGTCGCAAGCCAAAAGGAGTATCTTCGCCACTTTGATGCACCAGCAAATGATCCAAGGTTAAATGGACAAGCTGGCGTTTACGAGGCAAAAATGCTCGGCCCTGCAAATGAGCGTACCCATGTGATCACTTTGGATGCCCGTTATTTCCGCTCGCCGACATTTACCAACTATGGTACCTGTGAAGGAGATAAAACCACCATATTAGGTGAGCAACAATGGCAGTGGCTTGAGCAACAGCTCAATACGCCGTCTGAGATAAAGCTCATTGCCAGTGGTATTCAGTTCTTACCACCGCTTTATCAAGGTCGCAGTCGAGATAAATATTGTGCATATGGTGATGGACAACAATTCGAACAAGCCATTGCTGAGCTTAATGAAATAGGTCTGTCTGGAACCAGCTACGAATCTTGGGCAGAAGTGCCGACAGAACGCGCTAAACTACTGCGTTTAGTACAAAAGTCGATAAATTCAGGCAAGACCAAAGCGGTTATATTCCTCTCCGGCGATCAGCATTGGGGCGAGTTGTTACAAAAAACAATTCCAAAAAGCGCAGAACATGGCGATGCTGTCACTGTCTATGAAGTCACCGCCTCAGGTTTTGGTCAAAATTGGCCATATCACATTGAAAACCCGTTAAGACTCCCTGTTTATGCGGATACCAAAGGCAGTGGCCAATATGACCAAGCTTGTCAATTCCCATTCACTTATGGAGGAACCACCTATCGAGGCTGTACCACAAAAGATCATGACCTGCCTTGGTGTTACACCCAAGTGGATAGCAATGGTAAAGGTATTGCTGGAGAATGGGGGAACTGTGCGCCTTCAGGTGCAACTATTCCTACAGGCCAAGTTGGTATTGTCAGTGATAACGTTAGTAACTTAACCACCAGCGACAGGCATCTCATTAATAAGTCTGGTAGCAACTATGGAATGGTTGATATCGACTGGCAAAACAAACAAATTAAGCTGTCGATTCAGACGACTGAAGAAGAAGCGGTATCGACCATCATCAACTTCTAATTCATAAAAAAAAGCTCCCATCACAGGAGCTTTAATCCTTGGCACTTTAACTTACTTCCTATTCACTTGCACTTTCTGCTAACTTGTAAAGGTAAAGTGCTTTTACACTGGCAATCGCCATCGCAATGAACAACACAGCCCCATTACCCCAATCAAGCAGTACACCACCAACAAGTGGTGCAAATGCAAAACCCAATGAACATAAACCAGCAGCACCAAAATAACTCGCTTTTAAATGGGAGGGTGCCATACGGTCAATATGAATATTGATATTTGAAAACATAATGGCTTCACTGAAACTCAATACTGCGATAGCGCCGATCCATCCCCAAAACCCATCAACCGGATTCAGTGCCATCATCACTTGCGATAAAACCAGAATACCACCACCACAATATAGGCGAGACTGAATGCTCCAATTGCGCATCACATGTAATAAAGGAAATTGGAAAATAACAATGACCAATGAGTTGGTAATAATCAAACTTGAAACAAGTACTGCAAGCTCAGGAACCTCAGCTCGAGTCAGATACTGAACTAAGCTTGAATCGCCCTGTCCATATACCAAATACACTAGGAATGTCGCCAATAAAACCCATAAAAAACGCGTGTCTTGACGCAAAATAGCAAGCCAAGATTTAAAGCTCGGCACCTGAGCTTGCTGCGCATTGTCCTCGTTTTTCACTGCACTTGATTGCTTTAAAATTAGTGAAAGTAACAGTCCTAAGTACGCAAATGCAGTGTAAATAAAGCTAAACTGTTCACCATTGAGTCCAGCCCATAGACCAAACAGTGGACCAATTGCCGCGCCCACATTCACTAAAAAGTACAATAAATGCAAGGCAAGCTCTCTATCTTGGCCATTGCTGAGTTCATCACTTAATAGTGCTTTACTTGGTGCATCCCACAACGTTCTGGGCATACATGCAAAAAAGACGGCGAGGCAAAATGTCCATAGCTGATCTGCTAATGCTAGCGCTGTAAAAGCGAGCACACCAACGATAGCTGCCGTGTATAACAACGCAAATCGACCAAATCTATCCGCTAGATTACCCGTATAAAAACCAAGTAATACCGCAAACACCGCAGATCCTGTGAGCAGTACACCGACCTCTGTGGCACTTAAGCCATATTTGCTGTAAAGAATTACCGCGAGAAAGGGCCAAACCATATAGTAGCTGGCTCTTACAAAAAAATTACCAAGTAACATGACCCATACGAGCGGCGTGAATCGACCTATTTGCGAAGAGACTTGAGTGAGTTCCATTTGAATATCCTGCTGTTTATTATTTATTTTTCACGGCCAGACTAAAACCTCAAGTTAAGTTCAGGTAAAGGTGTTTTTTTATTTTTTCTAAAAAATCCCCCGCAGATTAACAAACGGGGGGAATGCGCTTTTACATGCGGCTTTTAACTTTGTTAGTGGCAGTCGCTGTCGCGGGGTCATCAGGCCAAAAATGTTTGGGGTACCTGCCCTTCATTTCCTTTTGTACGTCTTTGTAGCTTGATTGCCAAAAATGTGCGAGATCTTGCGTCAATTGCAACGGCCTTTGCGCAGGTGATAACAGCTCCATCAAGACACTCACTTTCCCCTCGCAAAGTGTGGGGCTTTGTAACATACCGTAGACTTCCTGCATTTTAACGGCCAAGCGCGCAGGCCCCTCTAATTGATATTCAACTCGGATTTGAGAACCACTAGGTACCTTAATTCTCTCTGGTAACAACGTATTTAATTGTTGCTGCTTTTGCCAATCTAGGCGAGTAAGCAAGGCATTTTTCAAATCGAGTTTTTTAAGTTGATTATACTGTTTAACCTCACTCAAAAATGGTGCTAACCACTGGGATAAATCTGCAATTAAGTCTGACTCAGTGCTGGTTGGAAATGTATCTGGACAATGCTGTGCAGCCAATTGCATGCGTATCAGCAACTGCTCAACGTCGCCATAAGCAGAGAAGACGCTTAAGCCCTTTTCTTTAATAATAGACACCCATGCTTGCGTTCTTGCAGCTTCATTTAAAGGTGACGAGCTCGGCTTTGCACTGAGTACCCATTGCCCTAAGTACACTCTGTCTTGATGTAAGAACTGAGTCTGCTTTTGGTCAAACTCACAAACCGTTTTTTGTTCAAATAAGTAAGGTAAAACCGCTTCAAGCAAAGCCGGATGGAACTCAGTTGCACTAAAAATGGTTTGACCTTGTTGACCGCCCAACTCTGCAATGGCCAAATAGTCGCTATCTTGCCAAAACTCACTGTGAGCGTTTACGCCCGCACCATTTGCTAAAACAAACCCATTTCCACGTCGCTTTGCTAACCTATCAGGGTAAGCAAGCGCCACAACAATAGCCAAATGCTCAAGTGCAAGCTCATTGGTCTTATGCGATATATCGGCACGCTTACACCAATATTTCAACTGCTTAGTAAATGTTTGAGGCGCATTGTGGTGCAATTGATTGAGCGCAAGGCTGAGCTCCGGCGCACATTTCACACGGCTATCTTGTAGCGCCATAAAATAACAGGCCAATAAAGTGATGCCTGTTAGTTGTGCTTCAAGCGCTTGTGCCTTAAGCAGCATATGCGCAAACCTTGGCTCACTGCCCATTTGCTGCATGCGCTTACCAAGATTCATTAGCTTTCCTTGACTATCAATGGCCTCTAAATTTATCAGCAATTGCTCAGCTTGCTTGCGCTGGGCACCCGTTGGCATATCCAATAATGGTAAATCAGATATCTGAGTCCCCCATACTTTGGACTCTAAAATCAGCCCACTGATATCTGAGCTCAAAATATCCGGTTTATCATGTGCATCGCGCCGCTCAAACAATGCTTGGCTTCCTAAACGATACACTACGCCCGGCTCTATTCGCCCAGCACGACCCGCTCGCTGCACTGCGGATGCTCGCGAAATGGAGACGGTTTTGAGCTCAGTAACGCCCGTTTTTAAATTGAATACGGCTGCACGGCGCTTTCCTGAGTCGACGACAACTCGGATCCCTTCAATCGTGAGTGATGTCTCAGCCACATTCGTTGTCAGCACGATTTTACGCTCGCCGTCAGGTGATGGCGCAATGGCTGCTTGCTGTGCGCTTTTATCTTGCTCACCGAATAGAGTCGCTATATGCACTTTAGGCTCGCTATCTAGCACGCCTTGCAATGCATTAGCCACGTAACGTATCTCTTTTTGACCGGGTAAAAAAACCAAGATACTGCCATTTTCTTCTTTTAAAGCTTGGCGTATCACCGGAACGATTTGCATCAACCACTGGCTTTCGTCTTTGACTGGAATATATTTTTGCTCGATTGGGAAACTGCGCCCTTCAGAGCAGATCAGCGGGCATTGTAAAAATGTTTGATAACGTTCACTATCAAGCGTTGCTGACATGACTAAAATCTTCAAATCATCTCTCAGCGCAGCTTGCGTTTCGAGCGCAAATGCCAAAGCTGTGTCTGCAGCCAGTGAGCGCTCGTGAAACTCATCAAAAATCAGCAAATCAATACCCGTAAGTTCAGGGTCTTGCTGTATCATCCGCGTCAGCATTCCCTCAGTGACAATTTCCAGCCGAGTTTGTTCTGATACTTTGACTTCTTGACGTATTCTCAAACCTACTTGCTGACCTAACGACTCATTCAGCTGACTGGCTAAATATTGGGCGATATTACGGGCAGCTAAACGCCGCGGCTCCAACATCACAATACGTTGATATTGACCTGACTTCATTAGATTAAGAGGCAACCAAGTGGATTTACCGGCCCCAGGGGGAGCTTGTAATAACACGGTTTCATGGGTATTGAGGTGGTCGACTAACTCGGAAAAAACAGCTTCAATTGGGAGCACAGCGGACTCAAGTTTTAACAGTGTATAGATGCAACTAGTTTACCATGCTACTGGTCTTGTTATGTCAATTTTTACGCTTAATAGCTGGTTGACGCGATCACTTGACCACTATTTATCAAGCTTCGATAGTCTTCATTTAACTGTTTAATAGAGGAGTTTAACGGCTGATTAAGGCTTTGTAATCCAACCCAAGCATTGCGATGCTCTTTTTTCGCCATATATAAGCCATTATCTGCAAGCTCAATAACTTGCTCCCAACTTAAGGTACTCTTCGCCCCATTCATCAGTGGGTATGGCGCAAACCCGATAGAGCAGGTTACTTGAATAGGCTGCTCATTAACCACAAATGGAAAGCACTCAACTTGTCTGCGAACACGCTCTACTGCCTCTATGGCCTCATTGTGCGTCATGTTCGGCATCACGATTAGAAACTCTTCTCCGCCCCAGCGGATCACCAAATCACTTTCCCGAGTACACTGTTTCAAAATGTCGGCAATTGTTTGCAGCACAATATCACCAGCAGCATGGCCATAGGTATCGTTTACTTTTTTAAAGTGATCGATATCTAGCAAACAAAATATCATTTCTTGTTTTTCACTATTAGTAGAAGCGTCTGGCTTAATCTGAGCGTCAATCACACTAAAAAAGTAATGACGATTGTTAAGTCCCGTTAAGCTGTCAGTAAAGCTCAATGCTTGCAGGCGCTTATTGCGTTCGGCAAGTTCTTCTGTGCGCTCTGCAACCTGCTGTTTGAGTGTGATGAGATAACGCTTATTGTGCCAGCGCCAATAACCAAAGCCGACGACTAACACAATTAAAAGTAGCCCGAGTACGCCACGCTGCTGCGCAAGATGTGCATTATCAATCTGTTGCTGATGCTGAATCAGCTGTTGCGCTTGAAGCGCATTGTCCTTCTCTAATACGCTTAACTGCTGCTTTTGTGCCGCGAGAGAATACTGGGCCTCTAATTGTAAGAGTTTATTATTCCGCTTTTGCAAATTAAGCGCTTGCTGAGACAATGCAAAACGTTTTAAATACAAATGTGCTTGCTCAAAATCGCCAAGTTGTGCATGCGCCCCGGCTAAGATATTTTGTAATAAGGATTGCTCAGTTAAAAAGCGAGTGCCAAATGTGTCATTCAATGCCTGTTTGGCTGTATCGATGGCTGTTGCAAAATTACCTGCTTGCAAAGCTGCGGTTGCACTCGTCAATTTATAGCGGACCCGCAAATGCAAATTACGCTTGAGTACAGACTGCTTTACTAAGTCAGAACCGAGCAGCTTACTGGCCTTTTGATACTCTCCAATGCTCAAGTGCGCCCAAGCTCGCGCCAAGGCTAATTTGCTCGTGAGTAATGTATATTCTGCTAATGTGGCGTCATTTAGAGTCACCAGTGCTTGACGATAGCTGCCTTTAAGTAAATATAACGAACCCTGCCAAAGCATATACTCACCCATTAACGCGTGGGCTTTATCGGCTGCAACCTGCTTTGTAATTAAAAAGTAAGCTTGGTCGAGTAGCTGCTGAGCATAGCGGAATCGTTCCAAATCCATTTCAAGCTGCGCCATTGCAAGATAAATTTGTACTTCTAAAGTAGGTAAATTAAGAGGCTTAGCGATATTTAATGCATCATTATGTAAGACTAGGCTGTGCTTGTAATCTCCAAAATGTTGACGGATCAGACCCTCTAACAATAAAGAACGCGCCTGTAAGTCTTTTGCACCCAGCTGCTTTGATTGCTCTCTGAGTACTCGCACTTGAGGTAATAAATTGAGATCATAATCTTCTTTGAGGCTATCAGTTAAATGCATCAACATTTTTGACAAGTCTTCACGCTGTGAGGAATTGGACTCAATGCTCGTATTGGCCCAAGATCCAAAACTCAGCAAGCAATACCCCAATAAAAAATACACGCTTCTTATCATCGTGCAGCCTTACTCGGATAAAGCATTTGCTGATTGACATATTGCCAGTCTTTGACTAAATCACTGATAAACCCGGACTGCTGCAGTGCTTTATCCAACACGCCTTGAGCACGTAATATTTTTAAGCCGCGATTAAGCGCGGCAAAAATCATTTCGCCCTGCGGATGATTTTTACTGACGATGAAATGACGAGAATCAGGCAACATCATTTTAATATTTTGAATAGGTACATACTCTCGGCCTTCAAAATTGAGCAACAGATCCTGACTGACACTAAAGTTAATGAGCATGGCATCTACGACCTCCGTTTCAACCATATTCAGCATGGTTTCCCAAGGTCCTATAAAGCTGACAATATTAATTTCTGTGTTGTTTAAAGCACGCCAATCAACCCGCCATCTCGGATTAGCGACCACAGTCAATTGTTCTAGTTGCTCTTGTGGCAAATTTTGCAAAGCGACATTGCGCCTAGTCACATACAAACCAGCCTCGTACTGACCAAATTTAACCAGTGCGTCACTCACATAGAGCGACCCTCTATAGTTAATAATATCTTCATGCCAAACACTACGCGCCAAAATTAGGCTATCCCCCGAAATCATATCCGAAAACTCAATGATATTTACCGAAGGCTTAGGATTAAAAACGACCTCCCGAGTTTCTCCTCCCAAAAACAGTGCTTGCTGTAGCAATACCATTTCTATAATTTCAATATGGGAACCTTTGGTCGTGGGATAAAATGATTTGACGTCTAAAGGGGAACGACCATTAAGAAACTCATTATAACGCTGACTGAAGTTTTCACTACTCATGATATCAACTACTAATTGATTGTGAGCATAGAGATTACACGTATATAAACTGAGCATTCCCCAAATCAGCCACTTCATGCCTACCCCGCAATTTATTACCCACTCTACAAAGAGTATACTAAAACCAATTGCTAAATGTTAACTTAAAGCAAATACAAAAATAAGCTTTTTTTACTACTTTATGAAATTAGGCACAATAACAAGCACATAAAAATTTAAATTAACTTATGCGAAGGAAGTGGCAGAAGTGATATAGATTATTGAGAAGCACACTCCATCAAAGAAAATGATGACTTTGATGGAGTGTGTATTAGACGCTAAACAGATCGCGTTGCTATTGCAGGGGAAGTATTGGCTGCATTATACGCTGTTGGTATAACAGCTATTAGACTTGCAACAAAGACGCTGAGCCCACCATACAGAAAGTACTCATACGGAACAGCATCTTGTCGAAACAACTCTATCAACTTAACGTTTGCTATTACAGCGCACAAACAGCCTAAGATAACGCCTATACCAACCACTATTAGATTCTCTAAAATATAGAATCGCATAATTTGGAATTTACTCGCTCCCAACGCTCTTCTTGTACCTATTTGACGACGACGCTTCATAAGGGTAAAGCGCGCTTGCCCAAATACTCCCAACATAGTCAACATGATCAGTGCAATCGTCACACTGGTCAAAATAATAAACGATGACTCCATCGATTTATATCCAGTTTCCCGGGTATGTTTAAACGTATTGAGATCTGTTACAAACCGACCAGGTTGCTGCATCAACAAGGACTTAACATCATCCATTGCCTGCTCTAGTTGCCCAGGCTTAGCTCTAACTATGAACCTATTTTCGCCAGTGAAAATATAAGCAGGAAACACTACACTGCGTTCATTACCGTGCCATTCTGGCCATGTAGCAATCAATCTATCTATAATACCGACTATTTGATATGCACGAGCATGGATATAAACTGTGCTGCCTACCGCAGCTGACCAGTCATTAGGTGAAATACGTTTTGCAAGTTCCTTTGTTACCAAAATAGAGTTCGAAAGGTCATCAAAGCTATCACTGGCATATGCAATTTCACTTTCTTCAAACCAGCGCCCCATAATAATTTCGAAACCGAGCGTATCCATATACTCACGAGATCCACTGTAAGCCCCAGCGCTAGCAATATAACTTTCAGGGTCTTCATTCTCCGTTAATAAGTAAAATACCCCCCAACCAGCCAGTGGAACTGAGTTAGTGACGGTGATACGCTCTACGCTATTTAACTCTTTAATATCTCGCAAATCTTGATCTAGTAGCGCGACATAGTCGCTTGACTCAACGGGTAAATTTGCACGAAAAGAGAAAAGTACATCTTCATCAAGACCACTTGGTGCAGTGAGATCATGTAGCTTTGAAGAGGCCATAAACGAGACATTAGTGAGAATAGTAAAGGCCACTGCAATTTGCAAAATCAATAGCATTGGGCCCGTTTTATTTTTCCATAATGTCTTAAATATAGGTGAGAAATCCTTCATCAATGACTCCTAAAGACTTTTTAGTTGGCTAGATAATTGGGTTCGGGTAGCTCGATAAATTGGCCATAAACCAAATAACAGAGATGTTCCAATGGCCAAAGCAACGGTACTGACCATGAGCGTTAAATTCATCGTCATCACATTCGCATGATACTCTGGATACATGTCTGTCAAGGCTGCAAGTCCAAGCTGCGCAAGCGCCAACCCTATTACTCCCCCCAAAAAACCAACTAATATAGATTCACAGCCAAATTGCACTGCGATATGTTGTTTCGTGGCACCAACCGCCCGACGTAAGCCGACTTCACCACCTTTACCATGGAACTTAGTCATCATTAAGCTCATAACATTGCACAAACAAGCAAATAAGAATGCCAACGCATAAACAATACCGAGTTTGTTTTCTTCACTCACTGCGCCCTCTTCTTCTAAAAACTCAGTAACAGTCATCAAACGATTAGGCTCTGGCCTCAAAAAACGACCTACTTTTCTTTGCTCTTCTGTGTAGTCCTCCATGAACTGAAAATACGCTTGTTTGCTCTGTTCTGACTCAAACTCCACCCAAAACCTGATCCATACACATTCAGATGACATTACCTCCTGAAGCGTCGATGATGCATCATCACCCCAGCAATACCATCCCATAGTCGTTGGAGAAAAGAAGTTGTTTCTTATTTGAGACTCAAGTGGCACGAAATAAGGCAACGTAGGAGTATACATATCGAAAGCGTTTACATAGAACTTGGGGGTTGGTTGCCAATCATCTATCACCCCAACGACACGGTATAGTTGGGTACCCAAAATAATATTCTCTCCCACGGAGTTGGCACCATCAAAAAGACGATCATTCTCTCGTTTGGACAATACAATAACAGACTGCCCTTGTTGATCAGCTTCCGCACTCCAAGTTGAGCCATAAATAAACGGTGCACCAAAAACACTAAAAAAATGTCTACTTGTAGAACGAATATTGTGTGTTTGAGCACTTGTTACATCATCAGCTTCAGCCCTAACCGATGTGTTAAATGATACAAATGGAACATGTTTATCAGCTTTGTCTGCAGCTAATAAAGCCATTGCATCTTGGTATGTCAGCATATTTGGTATATCAGGCTCACCATTTTTTCTGTAACTAATTGGCTGACTGGGGTCCCAAGAGTTTAGATGAACCATTGCTACTCGCTCACTTTTATCAGGCAATGGGTTTTTACCCATCATATAACCAACTGTAATTGTGATCATTGCGGCCGCAATACCAACTGAAATGGTGCCTACCATTAACAAGCTCAGTAGAGGCGTCTTTTTGAAGCTGAGCCAAGCCAGCTTAAAATAATAATTGCCCATTTGACTCACCTCTATGCAGTCTTTGCCACTTTTTGCTCATTCAGATAGCCATCTCGTATCTCTACAATTCGACTCGCTTGCTGGGCTTGATCCATATCATGAGTCACCATTAAGATACTGGTACCCTGTTTATTTATATCTTTGAGCAAAGACATAATACCCTCAGCCATTTTCGAGTCTAGGTTTCCGGTCGGTTCATCTGCGAGTAGAAAGGAAGGGCTACCAGCTAAGGCTCGAGCAATCGCAACGCGTTGCTGCTGACCGCCCGACAACTGTTGGGGGTAATGAGATTTGCGACCAGCTAAACCAACTTGCTCTAAAGCATTTAGTACTCTTTCAGAGCGCTCTTTAGCGCTAAAATCCCGATATCTAAGTGGCATTTCAACATTATCAAACAGATTAAGCTCAGGGATCAGATTAAAACTTTGAAAGATAAATCCTATTTTTTGATTTCTTAATGATGATTTAAATTTGTCAGATAATCCAGTTGTCTCTTTTTCATCTAGAAAATATTGCCCTTCAGTATGCTCTTCAAGCAAACCAGCAATATTCAAAAATGTCGTTTTCCCTGAACCAGACGGCCCTACTACTGCAACAAACTCCCCTTGCTGAATCTCTAGATCAAATGGGTGTAATGCCTGCGTTTTGACCGTATCCGTAATGAAAGATTTTGCAACTCCCCGCATTTTTAACATGACATTTCCTTTAACTTTATATACCAAATATTTACAGCCATTTACAATTCTTACTGACGGCGTCGCGTACTGAAAAATATAGTTAACTGTTCCTTATGCTTTTTATTCAACAGCATTGCTAGGATGGGTCGCTAAGTACCCAAAAGAAAAACTTGAATTATTGTAGAACAAAAAAGATAAAAGAAACACAAAATTAATATCACATTCACCAAAAAGAACATAAATTGATAAAACAGCTCTAAAAAATAACGCTAGATAGAGACTGAGATCACTGTGTATAAGCTCTCGGATTGTTAAACTGTTCGTGTTGCTTCTGCAGGTGAAATATTTGCTGCGTTTATTGCCGGTTGAATAGCAGCAATCAGCCCAGATAAAATCACGATGGCGCTACTATATGCTAAGTATGGCCAAGGAACTGGTGAAAGCTCAAGGTGAGCAACTACTAGATTATTTGCTAGTATGGTTAATAAAGCCCCTAGAGTTGCACCACATAAAGTAATAAGAAGGTTTTCAATAGTAAAGTATCTTATAATTTCCATACGACTAGCACCTAAAGCGCGCCTAGTGCCAATTTGTTTTCGACGTTTCAAGACTGAAAATCGGGTTTGACCAAATACCCCCAGCATGGTTATTAGCACCAAACCAACGATAACAAACTGTAAAGTTGTATACGCGGCATTTTGTGCTTGATAAGCCGCTTCTTTAAATTCAGTAAACGTTTTGAGTTCATCAATATGGAGGTGTGGGTCCTGCATCAACAATTCAACGACATCTTTCATAGTTTGCTCACGCAAACCTTCATGGGATCTTACGAGAAAAGTGATATCCGTCATCAAGAATATCGTTGGCAAAATAATGTTGTTTTTCTTGTATTGCCAAAAGCTCCATGGTCCGGCCAAATGCTCTACAACTCCTCGAATGTTATGAGGAACTTGATTTAAATAGATGGTACTGCCTAATGCTTGATGCCAATTTTCAGGGAATAAACTTTGCGCAAGTGCTTTAGAAATGATAACACCTGTCGATCGACCCAAGCCTAAGTCATTTAGCGCTTCTTCATCGACCAAGGAAAAGCTTTCACCCGCAATAAGCTTAACGCCCATTGTGTCAATCAAGTCATAGCTGCCTGTAAATGCAGCGGCTTTACTCACATACACGGGATCATCAGGGTTCATCTTAATATCAAAGCCACCACCTCGATTAGAAAGCGGAATAGAATTAATAATACTTACGCGCTCAACGCTCTCGAGTGCTCTTATTGCCTCTAAATGTTTATACATATTTGCAATTTTTTGTGACTGTTCTTCACCTTGATGTGGTATCTGGAAAGAAAAAAGAACATTTTCTGATAGGCCTGTGGGCGCTGTGATATCCGCATGCTTTTCAACCATCAGATAGACTGAATTTACTAGTACAGTGAACGTTACCGCAATTTGTAAAATCAATAATAATGGTGCCATCTTTGCGCGTAAAAGCGAAGATATGATCGGCTTGAGATCTTTCATACGACGCTTTCCTATAGGCTTTTTAACTGGCTGGATGGTTCGATTTTACAAGCCCTATAAATAGGGTAAAGCCCAAATAGAGTGCTTGTAACAATCGATAGTAATAAAGTTGTTATCACTATCTCTATATTCATTTTCATCAACTCGGCATTCAAGTGACTGTATACTTCAGCGGTTACCAATAAGCCTAAATTGGCGAGTCCTAAACCTATAATACCACCTAGCAAACCCACTATGAACGTTTCTAGCCCGAACTGTAGCGCTATATCCTGCCTACTTGCGCCAATTGCTCGCCTTAACCCAACCTCACCGCCTTTACCATGAAACTTTGTCATCATTAGACTCATGCTATTTAAGAGACAAGCAAATAAAAATGCTGCAGCTAACCACACTGCTACTTTACTGTCATCGCCCATAACGTTGCTATGATTAATCGATTCATTCACATCTAACACTCGATTCATCTGCTCACGTTGAAAACGACCCAATAAACGCTGCTCCTGAGCGTAATTATTTACAAAATCTAGGTATTCATCACGATGCTCGGCGGACTCTAGTTCTATCCAAAAGTACAACCATACACACTCTGAGTTGATAACTGAATGAAAATCACTTAACTCAAACTCCCCCCAACAATATATACTCGAATCTTTACTCGCTACCCACTCATTATTCATTTGGGTACGAAAGGGAACGAACATATCACGCACTTCAGTCAATGCGTCAAACTCTTCTAAGTAAAATCTCGGGATTAATGGCCAATCATCAAACACTCCAACCACTCGATGTAAAATGCCTCCAATTAATACTTCTTTCCCAATAGAGTTTTGGCCACCAAACAATTTCTCATTGCGCTTCTTCGATAAAATGACAACTTGCGCACCTTCTTCATCCTCTGATGCCGACCAACCTGATCCATATATGAAAGGTGTATTAAACATTTCAAAAAACTCATAGGTGGTTGATCTAATATATGTTGACGTTGCATCTTTAACAGGTTGCTCACTGCTGCGAGTCATTGCTTTATAACTACCTATGATAGTTTGCTTGGGTGCTTTTTGTGCATTGTATAAATTCATTGCATCTTGATAAGTTACAAAAACAGGGATTTCTTCTTTGCCATCTCGCATTCGATACATATTATCTATTCCCCATGTACTTAGGTGAACTGTAAATAAACGCTCACTTTTGCTTGGAATTGGGTCTTTATTCATCATATAACTCACGGTATAAGTTATCATCGTTGCTGCAATTCCAATTGAGATAGTTGAAATCATTAGAAAACTTAAAAGAGGTGTTCTTTTTAAGCTATAAATGGCCAGCTTTATGTAGTAGAACAGCATGCTCCCTCCCCAACGCTATTTATTTTTCTTTTTGTAACATCTAAGAACAACAAGCCCACCCGCAAAAGTTGTGCTGTAAGCGGGTAATGAAGCTTGACTCTGAAGCCAATTAGTCACGTTTTCGGTAATCAGATTTGATTTATGTAACATTATTATTCCTGATAGTTCCTTGATTCTTTGTGAACCCATCCTTGATTCACGTATCAGCAGGTTACTCCGCTTTACTCCCAATCTCCTGCAAAAAAGGTAGAGAAAACATTTATCATCCACTTAAACTATCAGATTGAGAAAGCAAAAAGATACATAATAAAAACTAAAAAGTCACCTTAGCAGCCTCTTAAATGTTAATTTAAAGCACAACCTGTTAACTTTGCTGTTTGCAAAGATTTTATGCGAATCAATAAACTCTTTTTTGAAAGTGGATAATGTCTTTACAGTTCGATTCCCCATCGACTTGCATAATGGACAAGACAACGTTCTTTGATTACTCCATCCCTTACCTCAATGACCCGTTTACTCTGTTGAGCTAAATCCAAATTATGCGTTGCCATTAAAATAGTCGTCCCCTGCTGGTTCAAAGTCGTCAATAATGCCATCACTTCAGCGGAGCTGTTTAAATCTAAATTGCCTGTTGGTTCATCCGCAAGAATAACTGCAGGCTCAGTAACAAGTGCACGTGCTATAGCTGCTTTTTGTTGTTGTCCGCCTGATAACTGAGAGGGTTTATACTTTGCAAAATCACTTAAACCTACTTGCTCTAATAATCCCCACACACGTTTTCTGCGTAAATTAGAATGCATCTTACTGTAACGCAGTGGCATTTCAATATTGTCATAAACACAGAAGTCAGGCAGCAAGTGAAAGCTTTGAAAAACATACCCAATCTCTCGATTTCTCAAACGAGACTTTTCCTTGTCATTTAGAGTGGAAACATTTTTTCCTGCAAATACATAATCACCGCTACATGGCGTTTCCAATAACCCCAGCACATTAAGAAGCGTCGTTTTACCTGAACCTGATGGTCCTATAAAGGAGATAAATTCACCCAACTGCACTGTTAAATCAATCGGCTGTAAAGCCTGTGTAATAACGTCGCTATCCCTAAAGTTCTTCGAAACACCAATTAACTCAAGCATATTTGATGACTACCTAGATTGGTTTAATTATTGGGAAATACTACTTTTAGACAATACCTGAGCAATAGCCAGCTCCATTATCTAGTCGTTACCTAAAATATTAACAAAGGTACACCAAGTCTACCTTTAAATACAATTGAGTAAGTTATTACGCATTTATGAAATAAATAAAGCATGTAGTGCGCTCAGCAGGAAAGCAAAGCGCACTTGAGGGATTGATTTAATCGTCATAGCCTAGGTTAGGAGATAACCAGCGCTGAGCTTCTTCCACAGACATACCACTCCTGTGAGCATAGTCTTCAACTTGATCTTTTTGAATCGCGGCAACGGCAAAGTACTTTGAATCAGGGTGTGAGAAATACCAACCTGAAACCGCAGCGCCCGGCCACATGGCATAAGAGCTAGTTAATTTCATATTGATACGGTTTTCTACATCCAATAGCGCCCAGATTTTTTTCTTCTCTGTGTGCTCAGGACAAGCTGGGTAACCTGGTGCAGGACGAATACCTTGGTAATTTTCACGGATAAGCTCTTCATTGGTCAGCGATTCATCCGCCGCAAATCCCCAGTGTTCTTTTCGCACCTGTTCGTGCAAATACTCAGCAAAGGCTTCTGCTAATCTATCTGCAACCGCTTTAACCATGATCTTGTTATAGTCATCTTGCTGCGCATCAAATGCATCCGCTAAGTCATCCTCTTCGAGACCACCTGTCACCGCGAATGCGCCAAAATAGTCATCTATACCTTTTGGCGCGACATAGTCTGCTAAGCAATAATTCGGAAAATCCGTTTTTTCTGTTTGTTGACGTAGCTGACAAGATTTCAGAATGACTTCTGAACGAGACTCATCAGTGTAAATTTCAATATCATCATCCACACGGTTTGCAGGGAATAAACCAATGACGCCAAGCGGTTGTAATTTGCCTGTTTGCTCCAAATCATCGAGCATGGCATTGGCATCAGCAAATAACTTTTTAGCCTCTTCACCGACAATCTCGTCTTCTAAAATACGCGGATATTTACCCGCTAAAGACCATGTCATGAAATAAGGCGTCCAATCTATGTATTTACGCAATGTGGCAATGCTGACATCTTTAAACTCAGTAATACCCAGCTTTTTAGGTTTTGGTGGGGTATAGTTATCCCAATCCAATTTCGTCGCATTGTCACGCGCACGGGCGAGCGTCACCGGCTTTGAACGCGGCTTTTTACGCGCTTGTTGCTCACGCACTTTGACATATTCATTGGCTGTTTTTTCTAGGAACACAGGCTTTTGAGTATCACTTAGTAGGCTAGACACCACCCCAACAGCTCGGCTGGCATTATTCACATAAATAACACCTTTGTCATACTGAGGCTCAATCTTCACCGCAGTATGGGCTTTAGATGTGGTTGCACCACCAATTAATAACGGAATATCAAAGCCGCGACGTGTCATTTCTTTCGCCACATGTACCATTTCATCCAGTGATGGAGTAATAAGGCCAGATAAGCCAATGGCATCTGCTTTTTCATCAATGGCCGTTTGCAAGATCTTTTCAGCAGGGACCATGACACCTAAGTCAACCACTTCATAGTTATTACACTGCAACACAACCCCCACAATATTTTTACCAATATCGTGAACATCGCCTTTTACGGTAGCCATAACGATTTTACCGTTACTTGCGCCCTCTTCTTTTTCAGCTTCAATAAACGGGTCAAGATAGGCTACGGCTCGCTTCATTACGCGGGCCGATTTAACCACCTGGGGCAGGAACATTTTACCGGCACCAAATAAGTCACCGACCACATTCATACCATCCATCAGTGGTCCTTCAATCACTTGGATAGGCTTATCAAAGCTTAAACGACACTCTTCTGTATCTTCATCGATATACTCAGTGATCCCTTTTACAAGGGCATGCTCTAACCTTTTCGCAACCGGCCATGTACGCCACTCTAAATCCTCTTTTTTCTCAGCTTGCGCCATACCTGAGTATTTAGGAGCAATATCCACTAAGCGCTCACCAGCACCTGGGTCAGTATTGAGGATCACATCCTCAACAGCATTTCTCAATTCAAGTGGAATATCGTCATACACCGCTAATTGACTGGCGTTGACTATCCCCATATCCATACCTGCTTTGATGGCATGGTATAAAAAGACTGAGTGGATAGCTTCACGAACTGGGTTGTTGCCCCTAAACGAGAACGATACGTTAGACACACCGCCTGATACCTTACAGTGTGGTAGGTTTTGCTTTATGCGGCGGGTACCCTCAATAAATTCAACGGCATAGTTATCATGTTCTTCAATACCGGTGGCAACGGCAAAAATATTCGGGTCAAAGATAATGTCTTCTGGCGGGAAGCCAAGCTCATCCACAAGAATTTTGTACGAGCGTTGGCAAATTTCAAACTTACGATCTGCCGTTTCAGCCTGACCGACTTCATCAAACGCCATCACAACAACAGCGGCACCAAAACGCTTTAACACCTTGGCCTGATGTACAAAAGGCTCTCTGCCCTCTTTCAACGAGATAGAGTTTACAATGGCCTTGCCCTGAATACATTTCAGGCCAGCGACGATGACATCCCACTTAGAGGAGTCAACCATAATAGGCACTTTTGAGATCTCGGGCTCAGAGGCAATCAAGTTTAAAAACTTCACCATCGCCATTTTTGAGTCCAACATGGCTTCATCCATGTTGATATCAATAACCTGCGCACCACCTTCAACCTGCTCTCTGGCAACTTCAAGCGCTGTTTCGTAATCTTCTTCTAAAATGAGGCGTTTGAATCGCGCTGATCCTGTGACATTGGTTCTTTCCCCAACGTTGGTAAATACAGCTGTAGATTGCGTCATAATGATACTTCCTAATTCAGATTACAGGCTTCAAGACCTGATAAACGCATACGTACTTCAAGCTCAGGGAGCTTACGCGGTGGCACAGTAGTCAAACCATCCGCGAAGGCTTTAATATGCTCAGGTGTCGTACCACAGCACCCGCCAACAATATTAATAAAGCCTTCTTTACCCCAGTCAACAATCTCTTTACTCATATCATCAGCTTCTAAGTCATACTCACCAAATTCATTTGGTAAGCCCGCATTAGGGTGTACGGATGTAAAGGTTTCACATACACGTGATAGCTCTTCAACATAAGGACGAAGTAGATCAGGTCCTAACGCGCAATTTAAACCAATAGAAATCGGCTTGATATGACGAATAGAGTTATAAAATGCTTCTGTGGTTTGCCCTGATAAAGTACGACCAGACGCATCAGTAATAGTGCCTGAAATCATTACAGGCAAACGAATTCCTGCTTGCTCAAATGCCTCTTCTACCCCGTAGGCAGCCGCTTTGGCATTGAGCGTATCAAAAATCGTTTCAATCAAAATAAGATGCGCGCCGCCTTCGATTAAGGCAAGGGTTGATTCAATATATGCTTCCACCAGTGCATCAAAGGTCACATTTCGATAACCCGGATCATTTACATCAGGAGAAATAGAACATGTTTTTGACGTCGGACCAAGTACCCCGCCTACATAACGTGGTTTACTTGGATCTTTGGCAGTAAACTCATCACAGACTTGGCGGGCTAATTTTGCTGACTCGAAATTAATTTCGCGGCTTAAACTCGCCATATCATAGTCTTCCATCGAAATAGTCGTCGAGTTAAACGTATTAGTTTCGATGATGTCAGCACCGGCTTCTAAGTATTCACGGTGAATTTGCTTAATCACATCAGGCTGCGTGAGGCTCAATAAATCATTGTTGCCTTTGATCAACACATGCCAATCTTTAAAGCGCTCACCACGGTAATCCTCTTCCTCAAACTTGTGTTTTTGGATCATGGTACCCATAGCACCATCTAAAATGACAATACGCTCTTGCATGGTTTTTTTCAGCGCTTCAGATACGGCTTGGCCATCGACAGGCTCAAATGGCACACTGTTATTCGGCATAATTGTTAGTCCTTACGTCTTGGCTAACGAGATTAATATCGTACGGAGTTGTTTGGTAAACATAATAGTTTAACCAATTTGAAAATAATAAAAAGGCGTGACTTTGCCACGTTTTGGATGGCTTGGCGTCAGCATCATTATTTGGAAAATAATTGTCAGGCATAGGGGCATCCGGACCATTTTTTAAGTCACGCAAATATTCTTTTTGCAGTGTATCAGCATCATATTCAGGGTGCCCAGTAATATACACCTGACTGCCCGTTTTATTCTTGAGAAGGTAAGCTCCCACTTTGTCGGAACCGGCCAATACAACTAGATCTTCATTATTGTTAATCTTGTCAATGTCGATATGCCCATAACGAGAATGCGGTACTAAAAATTCATCATCAAACCCACGTGTCAAAGCTCCGTGATCAAAATACACTTGATGTTTAAACACACCACACAGCTTTTGCTCTTTGAGATCTCGCTTTAAACCATGATGATGATACAAACCGGCATGAGCAGCCCAACAAGAAAATAAAGTTGAGGTCACGTGATTTTCAGCCCAGTCAAAAAACGCTTGTAATTCTTGCCAGTAGATTACATCCGTATATTCCAAATGTGCCAATGGTGCACCGGTCACAATTAAAGCATCGTAGTTTTCGTCTTTTACTTCAGAAAAGTAGCGATAAAACATATTTAGGTGCTGTTCAGAATTTTCCGAACTACGATGCGTATCGAGACGCAATAAATCAACATTGACTTGTAGTGGGGAGTTAGCCAACAAACGAATAAATTGAACCTCAGTTTCTACCTTATTTGGCATTAAGTTCAATATGGCTAAACGCATCGGGCGGATCTCTTGAGACATGGCGCGGCTTTTTGGCATCACAAAAACATTTTCGTGACGTAGCCTCGCAATGGCGGGTAACTCGTCTTTAACAGTGATCGGCATGAGATCCTCCCCAAATTGGATAAAACTAACAATATTATAGTGGCTGACATTATGAACGAACGCCATAAAATATCAACTTCTAGATGTTCAGACGTCCAAATGTAGATAACTCCGTATTAATAAAATCAAGAGGGAAGAGATAAACCGAAATAAAAGCTATCAGTAAATGTAGGCACATGGATCATAAAAGGACAATTTAAGGAAGAGGTAAGCTACATTCAGCTTAGTTAGTAGGAAGGAATTAGAAGAAAAGAATATAGGGTGCTCAAGCAATAAGCACCCTGTCATGCAAGTAGATGATCAACCGAAATAGCCGTAGCCTAACACAACACTCGCTATCAACCCTGTCACTGCAAAAATGCCATATTCAATGCTCACTTTTAAACGCTGCTCTCCTGCAAATTGCTTTGACTCCGTCAAAGCCATAATGATGCATGAGATAAACATACAAAAGCCCAAAATAATTAAGTTAATTTGGATTGCATCTAGGATCATTTCACTCTCCAGTACGAGGCCATAGGCCGATTTAAGCACACGACTATTTCAACGCAAATGAGTGTAGCAAATTAAGTTTTAAAGTTTCAATAAAAATTGAAACTTTATTTTTGAGTGGAATAAAGTAAAGAAGGGAACAAGATACTCACAGGCGGTTAAACTCAATTTTATTGCATATATATACAAAATAATTACAGTACCGCCACATTAACAAACAAGTAACTAAGTAAATTTGTGGGTATTGGAGAGATCGCTGCATTTTGTGCAGCTGCAGTATGGGCGTTTTCGACCCTGCTCTATAAACGATTTAGTCATCATCTAAATCCATTAGAATTGAACGTCGCTAAGGGAGTTATCGCGGCTGCATTAATGGCGGCCGTACTCCTTTTCACTTGGGATACGCAATTGCCATCTAGCTATACGAGTTGGGGATGGTTGATTGCCAGTGGCATTGTCGGCATTGCCATTGGTGACAGTGCTTATTTTGCGGCACTGCGAAATATTGGTCCAGCTCGCACTCTGGTGATTGAATCACTCGCACCAGCCATCGCAGGGCTACTAAACATCGTTTTGTTAGGAGTTTATCTATCTGCAACAGCTTGGTTCGGCATTATTATTACCACTATCGGCGTCATTATCGCGGTAAAGCCAAGCCAAAAATTGCCAAAACTAGATAAAGATATTTATCGAACAGGCGTGCTCTTCGCACTTGCAGCAGCAACTTGCCAAGCGGCTGGCATGGTACTTTCGAAAGGGGCACTCAATGATAACAGTATCAGTAGCCTTTGGGCTGCAATGATACGACTTGCTTCGGGCACCTTAGTCGTCGCTATGATAATTGCCATACTCAAACAATCGTCATTGACTCGCTCAATCACACTTAAAGGGATTGATGGCAAAGCTTGGTTGTTTGCTGCAGTCTTTTTTGGCACCTTTATCGGGCTATGGCTGCAACTTATCTCAGTCAACAATACAGATCCAGCGATTGCACAGACGATTTTTTCAGCGGCTCCTTTGATGGTGATGACCATGAGCTTGATACGAAGAGAGCATGTAACACGAGGAATGATATTTGGTGGGGTAACCGCATTGAGCGGTATTATTTTACTTTTGAGGGGATAAGAAATTAGGAAAGAGGCCATCTCAGCCGGTTTATGCATAGAGCAATGCACGTGAGAAAACCACTGAGACAGCCTTGGAGGTAGGAGGTTGGGAAGGAAAAGTACCGCATGATCAGCGGTACGGCATGAAATATTTAATATAAGAGACTATAAAAGAGACAGAAGAGGTTATTCAGATAAGGTTTCGCATTGCAAATAGGACAAAAATCCATGCCCATTGATAACATGCCGGACCTCTTTCACAAACCAAGCTTTATCAAGTGCACTTTGCGTGCCTTGCACTTCAACAACTGCACCTGCCACAATATCTGGATTGCCATATATCACCATATTCGCACTGACATGTGCTCGGGCAAGCTGTGCCAACTTACTATCTGCCGCTTGCCGCGCACTCGTTTCACCTGCGTACGTATAAGGTAACGTCAAACTGGGGGTGCCACCGCCTGCTGAAACCGTTTGTAATTGCGCGATATCCAAATCATAATATTTGGCCACCACTTCTTTGGTTAAGCGATAATGTAAGGTATTAAACCTCCAATCGACAATCCATTTAGGCTCAAGGGTTACTTGTGGTAGAGGTTGCCCTGATAACGAACGTCCCGTGCCCTTTTTCATAAACACTAGGTTATCATTAATGATTTTCATCACTGCATCATGCTGCTCAGCAAGCTTGCTCATCAACTGCATATCGCTTTCACTTTGCTCAATATGTGGCAAAGTGATGCTATCAAGCGCAGGTGCGATACGCGGTGTTAGCCCATACTCTTGTGCAATCTGCGAGATCAGATCACCAAGCGTCAATGGGTTGTCTGGGTCACTGGGCCAAGATTTTAACTTCGCCGCTTTTAAATTCTGATCCCAAAACACTTTGTTGCCCACCAGCTCCAGTGCTCGCACCGGACCCACAATTTGATATTCACCAACTTGAAACTCGCCAAGGACAACGCTGGGTGCCTTGCCATCTTCAGTGCCTTGTTTATAGCCCATCGCAATTTCAAGCTTGTCGGTTGGCTCAGGTAAGGTGATTGGCGCTTTTTCAAGATTATCGAATTTAACAACGCACATGTCACTCAACAGCCCTGTACGAAGCGTCACACTGACTTCTGCGATTCTATCACGTAGTTTTTCTGCGACTTCGTTGCCATTGGCCTTCACTGAATATTGTGGCTGTAGTTCCATTGCCTGTTACTCCCAAATATTGATCTCGCGTTGCACTTTTGGTTTAGGTACATCCGGTAAGACAATTTTAATATTTTCAGGGTAAATAGGCCCCAGTTCAGCGAGGCCATAGTTGGCTTCGAGTACACGTTCAACCATCCCTGAGCTGCGGCCATAATGACGAAAGCAAATCAAATCGAGACAATCACCATCTCGTGTAATGTAGCTGACTGCGCTCATTATTTATTCCCCTCATTGCCATCATAGCGTGACAGGCTCATGCTAAATTGAATCTCTCTTGGAATACCGTCATTCAAAAATAGCGTGCGCGTTTCATTTATTGATTTGATGACCCACTTACCAAGTACTCGACCGACACTCGGACTAGACTTACCACTTTCTTCTACATAGGTCAGCGTAAGAGGCACTCCTTTAGTTGCCTCTTCTCGCATAAAGTCCAGCTGCTTTAAGCCGTTTTCAACCAGTTGAGGAAAGATAGTCCCGTCCAGTTCTAAAGTTTGCTCACCAACCCCAATAAATTGCTTTACCGGACTGTTTTTATCAGTTTGCGACTCTAGATCTTTCCAGCGATATTCAGTGTTAAACTGTAATTTTTGAAATGCCGCTGTACTGACAGAAAACTTATACTCACCCAGCTGCATCATGTAATTGGCATGATTGATCTTTGCCATCGAAAGTCCTCTTATAAAGGCTTAAGGGGGCTTCCCCTTAAGCTACCTCGTTATAATATCGCGCGCGGTAATCACGCATCGCTTGTTGCTGTTGTTGATCTAACACTTGTTTCACTTGCTGTGCTATCTCATGTGCTTGCTGCTCAGACTGCGCATTCACAGTAATATTTGCATTCACTGTGATATTGCCCGCGACTTGCTGCGCTTGCACATCGCTACTGATTTGCGAGTTCGATGTATTCTGCTCTGCAAGGGCCTGAGGTGTTGGCGTTGATAGCGGTGCTTTAGTCTTTAAATCGTCCGCCTTTTGCGGTTTATCATCACTAAACAGGCTCGCAAAAAAATCGCCGCCCACTTGTGACATCACGGCATTGGTCAGATACCCTGCAACAGGACCAAGGAACTTGCCATATTTTGGAATTTTTCCAACAAGGTTAGAAACCAATTCAGAGCTAAGTGCGCCAGTGGCAGTGCCACCTATGGTGTGTGCTTTTTCCTTCGTTGATAAATCATCATTAGCTGCTGCCTGATAAATGGTATGGCCATTTAATGCATGCCCGAATAATTGTCCCTGCTGAGATGCTCTATTCCACTTTCCATGGGGCTTACCTGAAGCCTGCTCGACTGCAGCCATAGTGCCAGTCAGCATATTGGTTTCATTGATGACATTGTCTTTAACAAATTGCAGTGGCGAATTCGCTGTTTGTGACGCATTAAACTCAGTATCAACCTGCCCTTGCGCTAAGGTGTTTGATACTGCGGTTGCATCATCCGCTTTCGCCGTTTCTTTCTGAGGTTCATCATCAAAGAACCACCCACCGAGCGTATCGCCTAAGAAAGTGCCAACAGACTCCCCGCCAAACGCGCCGATAGCACCACCTACAATGCCACCTATTGCAGTACCAACCACAGGGATCACTGACCCAATCGCGGCACCAGCAGCAGCACCAGCCATAGCACCACCCATGCCACCTACTGCACCACCTACTCGGCTGGTTTTCTCTTGGTTACTTAAAGAATCATCACTCAGTGCTGAATACGCATCCATAGCGCCCATGGCAACGGTCAAAGGTGTAGTCAGTTTACCTAAATACTTACCAGGCCCCTTTGTTAAGCTTGATAACGCACCGCCTTTCTTGCCCAAAAACTTACCAAGCTTAGAAAAGGCTGAATCATTCGCAGCTTTAGGCGGCTTACCACCAGGGATCCCTTTAGTATGTTGATTTTTTTTAGACTTAGTGACAGGTTCAGATTTACTTTCTCGAAGCTGCTTTTCTACCGGTTGTGACTTTCCACCGTCCAAAATCTTCAAAACGGGCTTTGAGTGCAGCTTACGTTTGCCCTTCTTTTTCTCAGCTTTCTGATTTAGCTTGGTTTCTTTGTGTTGAGCAGAACCGTCGTTATCAGCACCTTGTTTTTTACCTCGCTTAGATTGCTTTTTACGCTTCTTTTTGGAGTTTCTTTTCGATTTCTTTTTAGACTTTTGCTCTTCCTCAGCTTCACTGTCAAACAGTGATTCAAGGCCTATATCACCGAGGCCAAATTCAGCTAATAGGTCAGGAACTGCGCCAGTTAGAGAAGATAAGTCACCGTTCAAAATTCCTTTGAAATCGAGTTTTTCAATCAACGCAGAGTGCTTGGTAAAGAGACTAGCTGCATCTTGCAATCCAAACGCATTGAGCAATTGCGGCGCTTGCTGCATCAATGAACTTAAATCACCTTCCAAAATCGCTTTGGTATCTAGCTTTTGTAAAGCTGGCAAGGCGGCACCCAATGTTGCCCCAACTTCATCTAAACCCGCCGCTTTGAGCAACCCCGGTGCTGCGGACATTATGCTTGAGACATCCCCACTCGCAATACCATTTAAATCAAGCTGACGCAGCGCTGGCAACGCAGCGCCAAATGTTTTTGACGCTTCATTCAAGCCTGCCGAGGCCAACAAATCAGGTGCCGCTGACATCAAACTTGAGATATCGCCATTAGCAATACCCTTCAAATCAAGTTGCTGTAGCGCGGGTAGTGCTGCACCCAAAGTCTCGGATGCTTCATTCAAACCAACCGAGGCTAGCAAATCTGGCGCCGCTGACATCAAGCTTGAAACATCACCACTGGCAATGCCTTTTAAATCAAGCTGCTGTAATGCAGGCATGGCTGCACTGAGCGTGTTCGAAACCTGCTCAAAGCCAGCCGACTTTAATAATTCAGGCGCAATGCTCACAACTTGACTTAAGTCGCCGTCGATAACGCTCGCCAAGTCCAACTGAGACAAGGCAGGAATATGCTGTGCTAAAGACTGCTGAACCGATGATAAATCAACCGCTTTAAGTAGCTCTGGCGCCGCACTTTGTAACGTACTCAAATCACCTTGCATTACCGCTGCAATATCGACTTGTTCAAGCGCGGGCAGTGCTGCCTCGAGTGTTTTTGCTGCCTCTGAAAAATCAAACGCATTTAAAAGTTCAGGTGCTGCACTTGCTAAGCTTGTGACATCACCCTCAAAGACTTCTTTGAAATTAACCGAGGCAATTGCTGGCAACGTTTGCTTAACCACATCACTGGCTTTATCAAAGCCGAACGTTTCTAGTACCTGCGGGGCACTTTGGATTAATGTATTTAAATCGTCGTTGAAAGTCGCACTACTAGTACCTTGGGCAATGCCCTGCGTAGCATTGATGATATCGCCGCTCATTTGCGCAATACCCAGTGCATCAACCATGACAGGTGCAGCTTGGCGTAAGGTATCAAGCTGCAGATCTAATGTATTTTGCGTATCCGCACTTTGCACCTGCGCGGTTGCCGTCGCCAATGATTCGCTCAATGCATTGATGGGCAAGCCTTCATAAAGCTGCGGCAGCGCGGCCTGCAATTGCGCAAGTTCATTGCTTGCTGCCGTTTGTAATTGCTGAAAATCTAACGCCGACACTTGTTGTGCCAAAGATTTAATGGCACCACTTAAACCAGTGCCGTCACCAATTTTAGCATCCACTTGCGCTTTAAGCGTTTCAGCTTGCTGTGCATTTTGAGCACCTTGCAGTGCCTTTGCACTGTGAGTAACCGCATTATTTGACTTTGCTTGTACGCTGGAAAATTGTGTCAGATGCGTGGAGATTATATGGCTAGTGTTACCCAGTAGCTCATTGACATTAACATTAGCTAATTGCCCTATCACAGCCTCTATCGAGCTGGTATCTAATGGCTTTTTAGCTTTAACCAAATTCGCAAGCAAACTGCCTAATTGAACATTTGGATCAACCTGATCCTGCTTAGGTAGGCGATACTTTACTTTGTTCTTTGAACGGTCTTTTGCAGACAATCCTTGATGTTTCATAATCATACCTAGGAAGAGAAATAAGCGGGAGTGTGTGGATTGCACAGCGCAACGAACGGCACTGTGCCAAGGTTGATAGCTCAAGACCCTAAAACTGCGCTTAAGTCCTTGAGCTATCAAACTTGCGCTGGTGAAAAAAAAGGCGGGTTACCCCGCCTCTGTTGCTTCTTTATAATCAACCGCTGCTTCAAACCACTCGATGAGTTCGTCTTCAGTCAGCCCGTTGAGTTCTTGCAAGCCCCACCCTGTGTACTTAGCTAGGGCAATCACCATTGCTTTTAGACGCTTGGGCGGGATACGAGAAAAGCCTGGAGTGCCTCGCGTAACTTAACGAAGTCGCTCCAATCTAGCTCTTCGATGATATCTGGAGACACTTCACACAAATGTGAGAAGTAGCGGATTTCACTTTCAGACTCACTAATATCCGCTTTATCAACCATTAACCGATCGCGCACTTTAGGTCGTCTCATTTTTAGTTCTGCATACTCATGCCCATCGACCGTAACAGGGAAAGTCAGTTTAATGATTTCAGTCATAGATTAAGCTCCAATAGTCTTGCGTAGGTTAGCCATGTGGTCAACACCCGCGATTTCACGAATATCGTTGTACAGGTCAATGTTGTAAATAACTTCATTGTTTATTTCTAACTTGTACTTTTGAACAGCATATTGCAGCGTCATTTTCGCTTCTTCGCCGTCCTTCCAGCTGCCCATGTCTACTTCTTTGAAGAAGCCATGTAATGTGACAACTACAGGCTCAGGTGCAGCACCTTGCTTTTGAATCGCACCACGTGCAGTCAGATTAATTGTTCTGCCAGTACCACCCCAATCACCAAGTAGCTTAAGCACATCTGCGTTGTACTCTAGTAACGTGATTGAGCCTTCAAGCTTTTCAAGTTGACCTACATCTAGCTCGATTGGCGCTTGGAAACCCGAAGTCACTTCACGTGTTTTGACAGTGACTTTAGGAAGCGAAATTTCGTCTGCAATGCCAAGGTAACCCTTACCATCTACAAACAGCTTTGATTTCTTTAGGATTTTAGGAGACATTGCCATTATACGATTTCCTCTAGGTAGTTGTTAGTTAAGATGCTCTTGAACGTGATGTGCTCAGCTGGTGTTGGCGGAGTGAAATCAAAACTGAAGTACACTTTACCCGCTTGAATATTTTCAGGCGTGTTAAGATCTTCATCAGCCCAGATTTGGCCACCTAGGATAGCGCCTTGCGCTTTTAAGCTATCAAGGTATGCTTGTACGCTTTCTGTCACATCTTTGATGTAAGTTGACGTGATGTTACGGTCAACAGCCCACATATGTGCACGAAGTAGCGAGTCGTTAATCATGTCCGCTGTACGAACAACTGATAGGAAAGCCCACTTAGGGTCTGTCGCACAAGTACGGTTACCCCATAGCTTGAAGCCATTTTGACGGATGATTGTAGACACTTCTTTTTCATTCAATAAGTTTGCACGAGCATTCTTATCACCAAGCTGGAAATCAACTGGTCTTGCAGTGCCCACAATACCATTCATGGCAGTGTTACTCGGGCTCCACCAGAAACCACGGTCGTTGTCAGATTTAGCGATCATACCCGCAACACGCGCACTTGCTGGCTCGTTTACAACTGCGCCTGCTTTGAATACTTTCACTTGAGGGTCAACTACAAACACACGGCGCGATGAACAATCGCCACGATATGCAATCGCATCAGCATCATTTGTGTTTGGACCATCCGCAATGATCACAGCGCGAAGGCGCTCTGCAATACCAACAAGTTCTGCAACAACTGGGTTAGCTGCACCAGATGGACGCTGATGTGTAAATCCAGGTGCAACTAGGATGCGAGGTGTTACACCTAATACTGATTCAGCACCCAAGAAAGCATATGCACCTTCATAACTGCCATCTGCAGCAACGCCACCTTGGATGTTAGTCATAACCGCACTATCATCTGCACCGTCTACACGCACTACAACCACGACCGCGCCCGCTTGATCAAATACACCATCAATTGCCGCAGGCAATGTGCCTTGCTCACCTAACAACGCAGCTTCCGCACGTTTACCAGCAATTAAAACCGGTGTGTTAAGAGGAAACTTTTCAGCATCTGCTTGTGGAGCAGTACCAATTAGACCGATTACTGAACTTTTTACTGTTTTAATTGGACGCGTACCAGACTGCGCCTCGATGACTTCTACACCGTGTAGAAATTGCGACATAGATATCTCCTTTAAAGGTATGTCAATTAGCTAATAAAAAAGCCATGCGGCCTAACTTGAAAATTCAAGGAAGTCGCATGGCTTTCGTTGATTATTTATCCGCACAAGATAAGTACAGATGGAAGTTAAAAGTTGACCGATACGCCAACCCGTTTTGATTTAAAGTAAGATCTCTTCAATCATGACCTACTCATTATTAATTAAAGATAGATCTCCTATTTTGCGACTGGCCCATTGCTAATTAAACCTGGATCCCCTCTATTGTGACCGGCTCATTGTTAATGAGGTATAGACCTTCAATTGTTATCTCGACCTTTCCTTCACCTGCCGGATGCACAGACACACCTTCTAGACGAAAGCGAGGCTCCCATCTATCTAGCGCGTTGGCAATCGACATGGTGATATCACCAACTAGATTGTGAGAAAACGGTCTATCGACGAGTTCAAATAACCCACAGCCATAGTCACGGCGCATAACTCGACTACCAAGCGGCGTTGTTACAATGTCGCGTATACTTTGCTTTAAATGCTCAACGCCACCTAAGGGCTTGCCTGTTTGCGCATTCATTCCAATCATGATTTATCCCCCAATAGTAAAACTGCCAACACCAACAGCGATTTTGCCACCACAATTAGTTGGGTCTTCAAGCCTTGCAACTGGTTTTCCTGCAAGAGTAAAAGTAGATGCCCCTGCAGCCACAACCATCCCTGAGTGTTTAACCTTAGGGTCAGCAATAAGCACATGGTCGCTAATACTGTCACCTACTCGTAATGCGGGTATTCCTCCGACGGTAAAAAAGGTCTGAGAAGCAGAAATAACACCCGGAGCAAACCCCACGTGCACATCGGTGATTGCACCGTCTACTGAAATAGCTGGCATCATTTACTCCTGTGCACTGATATGTGCACCATTGAGTTTGAGCGTTGCTGCAGCGAGCACTTCGACATTACTGCCTGTTGACGTCACGGAAACCGAATCTCCAGTCAGATTTAATGCGCCTGAAGCAACAATATCGATATTCGCACCGCCACTCACTGAAACATTATCACCGACAGTAACATCCGCAGTACCTGTTACATCAACCTGCGCAGCACCGCCAACCTCAACCGTGGCATTATTGCCAATGGTAATATTCGTATCGTTATGACACTCAACATTAATATCACCACCTGAATAGATGTTAATCTTCGCCAGCGGATCTGTTTGAGGCACAAAAATATCATAAGCATGGTTTTCGCGGTCGTACTGTACAATGGCGCCATCTTGATAATGTGCACGATGCACATGCTCCCTTGATTCAGGCGCAATTGCGGACAATGCTTGAACAAGGGCTCCACCTGTGCTGGTCGCATCCACCACATGATTCATTTTAAAATGCGGTTGCTCATGGCCATTGGCATACAAACTACCCAGCACAATGCCTTGTGCCATATCTCCGCTGGGAGAAAGTACTAACACTTGCTCACCCACTTCTGGGGCTTGCCATGTCATGTCTTGGGCAGCTTGATTGGTCAGCCAAGGTAATTTTGCGGTCAACCATTCACCGATCCGTACTTTGACCCTCGCCAAATCATAGTCAACTTCTTCAACCGTACCGATTGAAATCAATTTGGCAAAGCGATGCTGCATGTCAGACACAGCCAGTTCTGACTGCTGTTGATTTGCTAACATAAACGCTCCTAAGTTGTAGTCGGTGCTTTATTGATCAGCTTATATTCTCCCCCTTTAGGCCCTAAATACACTTCGGTAATGGCAGGTCCTAGTGGGTCGTCTGGATATTCCACTTGATAGTAAAAATCCCAGTAAAGCTGTGCTTTCGCCAGCGTTGAGCTGACTTGATGACTAAACGATATATCGCTTTTTTGGGCGATAAAGTGCTGCCAATGGATGGGCATTTCGTCCACCATCACAAGTGCCTCACACTGGGTTATCAACTGATCAAGTCTTTGCAGCAACTGTGCGTTGTCGGCATCTTCCAATTCTATGTCTAGCTGTAACTGCAACACTCGTCTGTCGAGTGAGTTTGGACTGAGGTTTTTATTGTACGACGGTCCATATGCGACGGCTTTGTCGGCACCTTTCGCCTGCAGTTCACTGGCTTGACGTTCGCCATTCAGCTTGACTGTAAGTTGGGCTTGCTGCGTCAGATCTGGGTAGGGTTGTGCGGCTTTAAGTAGCCCCACATGTGCCACCCCTTGAAGTCCAGATGATAAGCATTCAAGCACCTTATTGATTAAGGTACATCTTTGCATGAGGTATATTACTCTTTGAAGTTAAAACTTATGATGGTTGTGACTCGAAGGAAAAGGCGAGTCGAAATGGACGAAATGCCCAAATACTTTACGCGGGGAATGGATAACGAGCTTTAATTTCTGCTACTTTATCCTGCCAAGCTTGCTTACTAGCATCCGTTTGATCATATTGCCATTCCATAAATAACGGATCTGACTCCACAAGATAAGCCGTTCTGCGTGCTTCCAGCGCTTCCCCTTGGGAGTATTCAAAAGTTAAGTCTTCCAATGGGACATTGATTTCATTCGACTTCAGAAATTGGGCCACTTGAGCTGAGCTCAAAGCTTCACCAATCGAAGCGATCAAGATGTCATTGTGTTTTATTTGCACAGTATTTACTCCTGTATCACACCAGCTGATTGTAGCGTCAAATCAGCTTGCAATTGCGACATAGCAGAGGATACATCTGCTGGCCTTGCAAATTCAGGATATACACCCCAACCAGCCGTTTCAAAATCCACATAACCGCTGACTGTACCGAATAAACAAATCAATGCTTCACCTTCTTCTAATAGTGAAGTAGATAACGCAAGCTTAGTATGCGGCGCATAAAAAGACTTTGCCGTATTATCCGCTTTTTGGCGGTAACCCAGTAACTGCCATCCGTTGTTAAAACTTTTCACAGGCTGCATGGAGCCACCAACCGTCCCTGAGAGCAACTTAAAATAGCATCCAGAAGTCATTGCTCCTTGTTGATAACGAGTGTTCCAGTTGTTATCTAATCTCGCTGGGTGATTAACGTTGTTTCTTTTCCATTTAATTCTCAATATATGGAAAGCGCCATTTACATAACCATTGTAAATATTCGAACGAAAATCTCGTGCAATGCCATTACCTGTGTGATCAGTATCATTTGCAGCCGCAGCATGAATAGTGGCTTCTTTGATAACTTCAAATCTTTCTAAACCAATAGTGGTGAACCCTTTTATTGCACTGCCGTCATCATTAGGTTCCATGCGCTGATTTTTACTCATCAAAATGTGAGACAGTTCAGCGCGAGCCCCACTCATGTAGTTATCGAACTTGTTCTCTGCACTCGTTACTGCATTATTTATTAATCCAATTTGGCTATTTACAGTGTCGCACAGGGCGTTAGCTCTCGCTGCTACATTAGTAAGGCGCTCAGTGATTGATAAATTATCATTAGACATGCTTATTGTCCCAATCTACTTTAGCGATGGAGAATGAATTTGATTTCTGGCAAATTCACGCTGTGCTTTGATTTCTTCAGGCATGGCAATTCCAGTCTCCGACTCTCTAATCACATACCAATCTGTATCTTTCAAAAAAGCTCTTAGGTCGATGTCGATATCAAATTGACTACGAACTCCGCCAAGCTCATCTTCTTGATTAATAATTTGCTCTAACATTTATTGCTCCCTCTCAAAAACAGGTCTTTCGAAATAGCCCCAACGCCCTTCTGGGACCTTCCCTAATACAACACCAGGCAATGCAATTAAGCAACTAGCGCCTTTACTTAGATAAAAGTGAGGGCCAAAGTTATAGTATGCTCCACCAGATAAGACTGAGCCCGTATACATTCTCTCGTGCCATGTATTGTCATTGGGTAGCCGCGTACTGCCGTCGCTATTAGGGTATCCCATATGAACCTCCCCCTGCTCGACTTTTACCCAAGCGCCAAATGTAAATATGCCATTTTGTGGCAAAGCGCCTTGATAGATTGAATATGCCTTAGACATAATTGTTGGATAATCAGCAACGTCCTTTGCTGTCAATCTGATAATTGCAAACTCTGGCTGGTTATGTGTCGGGATAGTATGATGAACTTCCGACCACATTTTTTGGATTTCCGGATTCTTCTGATCTGGCTCTACACCATGCTGAGTGTGTGCAACAATTTCACACTCATAGTGTCCAGCTCTGTTACCAAACCCACTAGGGGTGCCTTTAGTTCCAGGGGTTAACACGCCATTGATTTTTAATTCTTGGTTTTTCGTCACTCTAAAAAACGGGATCTCTGAACGGAAACCATTTTCTACAAGCGTTTCAATTTTTTCTTTTGACTCAGTAATCGCTGCGTTTGTAAGCGAAGTCAACTCAGTCGTTTTAGCCGCCATCTTTTGCTTTTCAGCGGTCAAAGTGGCATTGATCACAGATAATTGCTCATCAACAGTATTGCAAAGTTCATTAGCTCGTGTCGCGACATTCGCTAAACTTTCAGTAATGGTAGTATGTTCGTTTGACATATATTTTCCTAATTAATCTATTAAAGCTGTTCCAGTGCTGCCAAGCGTAACTCTTGTTTTAATTGCCGATGCATTGTATCCAGCTGCACCAAGGTTAAATCTGCAAGCTCGTTATCAAGCAATACATTAAAATTATCGATACTAGGTTTCACCTCCACGCTACCTGATGGGAGCTGAGCAAGACTCAAGGTCACACTTTGTAGAATTTTTACATCGGGGGTTCTGTAACCTAATGTTCGATTAGGTTCAGAGTACACTCCTAAAAGAATTAAGTTGTCATCGCTACCCACAGGCTCATCGATTTGGATAAACACACCCACTTCACGAATGGCATATTCGGGTGCAGATATGGCTTTATCAAACAGGGCAACCACGGTAACTTGGTGGTTTTCATCTGTTTCGTAATTATCATCCCGAATTGACTGAAGTTCTTTAAGATTGCGCAGACTCGTTTGAGTTTGCGACGGCGTATAACTTGCGTCACCAAATGCCATATGGCTGATCTGTGCTTTTTTACCATTGGCTTTAGCTGCTAACAAAGCATCTAAGCCAACTTGGGTAAACTGCAGCGTTAATGCAGACATTAAGCAGCTCCTTGTAAGTTAAAATGTTGATAAATAATTTGTCTCGTAACACTGAATACCCCCTCATTCCCAGTGCTATTTGGAGGTAGAACGGTTTGGCCGGTGATGTTTACATGGTGCGATTGATTCATTTTAGACAGGCCAAATACACCATAGAGGCCTTTACTATTTCCGGGCTTTATGCCGCCCCCTGCCACTTGCCAGCTACATAATGTATGAGACTTAGTTGCACCAAATGAATGATATGCCCCTTTAGATTTTGGCGGTTTGACGCCCTTTCCCGCTATAGCTAAATGTTTGACGCTTCTGCTTTGACTGACGCCAAATGTCACGTTTTTTTGCGTTGCTGCGCTGGGCTTAACACCACTACCAATAGGTGCATCCACACGTTGTAAAATAGTAGATGGCAAGGCGCAAATAGCGCCTAAACGCTCACTGAAAGAAAGCCCCAGCTGCACATCCACATGAATAGAACCCCGTTTAACCGCTTCAATAATACGGCGCACTCGCTTTAACATTTGAGGGGTCAGCATTCCTTGCTGTTGCTCATCCAAATTGCTATTGATAAGTGCCCATACTTGCACAGTGCCTCGGGGCACCTCTTCTAAATTGTCTCCCTGCCACCACTCTTTAATTTCGGTTTTGATATTTAAACTATCGAGCGCTTTTTGCAGTGCGTAAGGCGTCCCCTTTACTTGGTGTACAGCGAATGAGTCATTAATAACTTGGCGCTTTAACACCTCATTCCATGCTTCATCCCACTCGTCCACAGACACGGACCAGGCTAACCAAGGTAGCAGCGCTTCTGGGCACAAAAAAGGATCCCAAA
Source organism: Pseudoalteromonas umbrosa (assembly GCF_030125375.1). Taxonomy (GTDB): domain Bacteria; phylum Pseudomonadota; class Gammaproteobacteria; order Enterobacterales; family Alteromonadaceae; genus Pseudoalteromonas; species Pseudoalteromonas umbrosa. The sequence goes on from NZ_JASJUU010000002.1 coordinate 425,450, forward strand.
CACTGGCAATCAGCAAGCGGCTATCATTCAACACACATGCAGATTTGACTTGGGCGCGCTTCAATGCATCAGCATCAATCGGTTGCCAGTTTTCAATATTAAGCTGCTTTGCAAATTCATCCAGCTGCTGTGCATCACAAAACTCTGGGTGATCCACCAGCACTAACAACTGCTTTGTATTGCATTGCAATAACACATCTGGATTTGCTAATACCGTATTGGGTTGCATGCCACACAGCTTTGCTAGCCAAACCAACTGGGCATCACTTCGACTAGACAGCGCCAATAACGAGATCAGTAAATTGCGAACAGTTTGATGGGCTGGAAACTGTTGGCTTAGCGCCTTTACCAGCTCACTAGCATTGGCTGGAATAAGTTTATCCATAGATATTTTCCATCAATACCGAAATAGACTCGCAATACGGTGCTTCTGTTGCCTGACAAACAATATCTTCAATTGGGCTCAATAAAGTGACATCTTCCACACCCGATTGGTGCAGTGCAGCATAAATCCCTGCCCGCGTGACTTTTTTGCCAAGATAATGTCGTGAATCACAATATGCTTGTACCGCTTGCTCAGCCGCTGCAACAAGCGCATCGCCGGATGGGCCATGCAAAATAGAGAGTTCTGCGTTAACCGAAAATGGTTTTATTTGTGCTTTGTGTACCATGACTCTGTCCCCAAGTGGACGCACTTTGGATGCCATTTCATCGATACCTGCCTGCCTATCGCCTTGTGCAGAGAAATAGTGCTTAACCCTATCAATTAAAGCATCACTCGGCTGACCAGCATCAAGGTGGCTCAAAATGGTCAATTCAATATCACAAGGCTCTGGGCTAAGTGCTGCAACATCTTTTATTTGCGGATCGCATGACATCGAGTGATAAATGTATGACTCACGACTGCCAGCCGTATTAAGGCCATTAAATGCCAACTGAATACGTTGCCTAAAAGCTGCATCAGATTCCACTGGAGCAATTTTGCGTGCTAGGTTGTACCGTGCTGCAATGGCATCTAAGTCATCCCCTTGAGCTGAGGCCAACATATTGCCCTTCACTGCATCATTAAGCTTTTGTTTTTGTAATACTTGTTGATACGCTAAGGTTTGCAACAAAAGTGCAACAGGGTCGCTTTCTAATGAAAGGGCATCTTGATACTGTGGGTTTTGCAATAAAAACTGGGCTTTGAGTTGCTCATACTCTTGTTCATAATCAAGCGTTGCAATAACGTCTGGAACAGGGACTTTCGATAAATCTAATTTAGTAAAGCCACTCATAATCTTCCTATTTAAAATAAAAAACCCACACTCATTCAAGTACGGGTTTTGATTCATGGGATAACTGTGTAAAGCTCTTTCAAGCTTAAGATCATTTTACTGATTTTAAGAAGGTGAAACAGGTCATTTATGACCGCCTTGAAATCGTTAAATTCGTGCCTCATACAAAAAACGCCAAGTGCTCGTTTATCGTAATAAAGAAGCTAAATGGCGCTTTAATAGTTGGGCAGTTTGTCAGCTTAGTATCAATCAGAAGCTATTTAAGCTTTTCTCAAGCTTAGGTGTATTTTACTAATTTTAAGGTTTAGAAACAGGTCATTTATGACCGCCTTAAAACCGTTAAATTCGTGCCTCATACAAAAAACGCCAAGTGCTCGTTTATCGTAATAAAGAAGCTAAATGGCGCTTTAATAGTTGGGCAATTTGTCAGCTTAGTATCAATCAGAAGCTATTTAAGCTTTTCTCAAGCTTAGGTCTATTTTACTGATTTTAAGGCTTAGAAACAGGTCATTTATGACCGCCTTAAAACCGTTAAATTCGTGCCTCATACAAAAAACGCCACTCGCTAATTTATCGTAATAAAGAAGCTAAATGGCGCTTTAATAGTTGGGCAATTTGTCAGTTTAGTATCAATCAGAAGCTATTTAAGCTTTTCTCAAGCTAGGTCTATTTTACTAATTTTAAGGCTTAGAAACAGGTCATTTGTGACCGCCTTAAAACCGTTAAACTCGTGCCTCATACAAAAAACGCCACTCGCTAATTTATCGTAATAAAGAAGCTAAATGGCGCTTTAATAGTAGGCAATTTGTCAGCTTAGTATCAATCAGAAGCTAATTAAGCTTTTCTCAAGCTTAGGTCTATTTTACTGATTTTAAGCATCTCGAACAGGTCATTCCTGCCCTATACGCAACAATTAAAAAGAAGCTTAAAACTCAATAAAAAGAAACCCGCTCGGCACGGCTAAGCGGGTTTAGGTTGTGGAATAACAAGTCTGTTGCTTTCTCAAGCAACTTTGATACTAACCCGTTTATTGGGAATAAAACGGGTCATTGCATCAAATTTATAATGAAATATTTACATCAAAAGTAAATTCTTTCAATTCTTCGTACGTTGATATATCCGCAAGAGCCTGTTCTGCTTCATCACTTGCTAAACGAAGCTGCTCGCGCTGTGACAATAACTCTGCCAGATGCGCTTTGCTCAAACCCATCTCAGCTTGATCGCCAGCAAGCTCAGCCATCAGAAGGTGTTCCTGCGCTTTTTGTACACGCCACTGCTCATCATTAAGCTTGTTAAATACGGCTTCTTTAATCGCTGCAAGTTGCTCTGCTTTATCAGCTTTAAGCCTTTCCTCTGCTAGAACGATTTGCTGCGCCTGATACGCTTGTTTAAAATCCTCAATCGAAGTATTGTTCCAAGCAACGCCTGTTTGAGGGTGAACCAACCAGTAATTTCCATCAATTTTCATGCCTTTATCGGCAAAATATTCACAACTCATGTTTTCTCCTTAAAATGCACGACAAGTGCGGCCAAGACCATACTGATTATAGGTGTAATGTTCATTCAAAATACCCGCGCCAGAATATGGGTTAATGCAACTAATTGCGCCGCCTAAAATACCGCAGTCATAGCCAGCGTGGTAAGGTCTTGCTCGATATGAATACATACCAAGCAGCTCACCAGACATACTTTCCAATACAACTTTTACTTCTGCATCAGGGGAGTATGTACCATTGGAGTTTTGCGCTTTATAATGACCTGCACTACAACTAAAAAAGTAATTAATTGGTTCTAAGCGCCTTTCGTGGGTAAAGCGATAATGCGCACTGCATTTGTTTTCGCCCATTTTAGTCACACCATTATATCTACCAAAATAGCCATAATAACTCACACCGTAGCTACTCATTGGCGTTTCAGTATGATTGTAGGAATGAAAGCCATTTGAATGTTGTAAGTTATGATAGATAAATTTAACAACCGTAAAATCTCCGGCGTCCACATAAGCTTGCAACTCTTCACTGTTAGCTATCGCTGTATTTGTTACAACATTACCATCGCGGTACTTCTCTACTAACACTGAAGTACCTTCATCAACCATAACTAAGCAATGTTTCGCATTGTCATACAACACACCCACTTCGTTATAGCTGTGCGAAGTCATCGTACTGATACCAAACTGATCAGTTGCATCTAAGTTTTGTTTAGGCTTAGTAATTGACGTAAACCCTGATGACTTACAAAATACACCACCATAGTTTGCCACTGCTGTGGTCTGTGAGTCTTGTGTGCTATAAACAATTTCATACTGTATGTCAGCTGCATTGTTTTTACTTGCCAGCGGCAAATAAGCACTTGTACCGTAATAATAAATTTTACTTGCTGGGTTTTGCTCAAACGCCGTTGTATATATAAAGCTGGTATGTGTAGTCGTTTTCTCAGCTCCATTTGCACTTAGCTTTAAGTATTCCAGTCTGCACTGCTCAGTATCAGCGTTATGCGAGAACCCAGGTCTCACTACAAAAGTTTCACCACTATTATCATACACAGCGAAAACAGGAGTTGCTCTTCTAAAATTGGCATGTGAATTCGGCGTATCAATTGGCGTCATAGCCATCAAAGGGCGGATCTGTAACGCATTATTAGAAGCCTGAAGGCCCTCCACTCGATTTAGGTTTGGCGCCATTGAATCTAACAAATCTAATTTGCTAGACTTAGTATCGAGTGTTGTACTGGTTTGGGTTAGAGAGTCCGTCGCTGACTGTAACGCAGCCCCGGTAGACTGTGAAACTTGCTGTAATGTCGATGCAGCATCATTAATGTGTGATTCTGCAACAGCAACAACGGCTTGTTCAAGTTTTGCATTGTCGGTTAACTTGGTGATTGCATTACTTACTAATGCTTGTTCTTCGGCTGTAAGTGGCTGAGTGCCTTCCATATCGGCAACTAGCTTATCTACCATGACTTGCACGGCATTTTGAATACTCGCCATAATGTCCTCTTATAAAGTTAATAGTGTTTCGCCGAGTAGCTGGTTAAGCTTTACTCGTCTAAGTTTCTCGTTCAGCAGCATGTCTTGTTGCTGGTCAAGATTGGTTTGCATATAGAGCAGCTGATCAATATCTGTAATCGCTTGGCGAATCCGCTCTACGTCTTGCTGCAATAAATTGTCGGGATGTGGGAGAGGTAATGCATAAGAAAGGGTTTTATCGTCTATCATACCTCCTCCTAAATTGAGAAGGTTCTAAGGGAGCGCACTCGGGGTCTATCTATATGCGTACCAGACAACACCAACTTCACACGTGCTTGTGACTCACTCAGGTTAGAAAACTCATAGTTACACAATAGCCAACCATCGCCCTGAGGTTGTGTGGTTTTCAACGGTATATTTACCCATTGGCCTTGCTGCTGGATAAATACATCTACTTTGGCCGTTCCTGGAAGCTGACCTTCAAAGCTTACTTTTAAGCTGCCACCCACTTGGCATGGAATAGCACGAGTTACATAGTCAGCTTCGTTACTCACTTTACCCAATGCAGTTTGCACACTGTCAAATAGCACCGGTGTTTGAGTTTCAGTCCCTGTGAGTCTTGCACTCACTTGTAAAGGCTCTTTGACCTTATTAGCCAAACGCAATGCTTGCCATTCTTGAAGATTAAATTGGCCTAATTGGGCACCGCTGAATTCAAAATGAAGTTGGGTTTCACTGCTAGGACGCTCAATCACTGCCATTGCTAAAATATCACTATGCTCGTCCAACTCTACTTGACCAAGTGAAACTGTCTGGGCAGTTTGTGTAAAGCGCGCAGCTTTCAAGCGAAAAGTTAAATCGCGATTTTGATGTGGAGTCCACGTCGAAGCATTACTCGATGACAATAATACGCCGACTTGATATGGTTGAGTCGTAACCCAACCACTCTCACTATCAAACTTACCGAGTTCCGCAATCGCAACTTCGTGATCAGGGTCGTCGGTTAAAACTACAATGGCATATTCTTGTCCTGCATTGAGAGAAACTGGGTCAAATTCAAACAAAGTAGGCTCACCATTCAATTTAAACATGCTACGTTCAAGTGACGCTTCGGCTAACACGGTTTGATTGGGAATACCTACCTCAGTTTCGCGGATTTGAACGCGGACTGGTTTATCCCCTCCTATTTTTTTAAACCACAAATCAACACCCGCAATAAAGCGTCTTTGTGGCAAAGTGAACGTTTGTGCTAGAGGATCAAAACGTACCGTTGTGATCGTAGTAATACGGCGCGCAGTTTCACTGACTATGGTACCGCTGCCCGTATAAGTTGCCTCACCAAATGATCCCTTGGCTCCCTCAAACCTGACCGTTTTACTTCCAACAGGAATATTTTCTGGAATATAAAAACGGCCGCTTATGCGGCCGTTTGGATCTGCGTTAATCATTATGTCTCCTCTGGCGTGACCGCAATACCATCAAAAATTACACGTGCTAATACTTCACCTTTGCCAAATCCAGACAAGGTAAAGTTAACCCAACGTCTTCGTAAAAATTCTGCACTTCGTGTCGTACGACCAACAACTTGTGTTTGTGTTGATTGTGTTGTGCGAGAGCGCCACCCACCGCCTCTAGTGAAACGTTGCGTTATTGGGCTAGTCCAACTACGCTGTGTCTGAGTCCAGTGGTCCAGACTTGGCGTTAAAGTAATGGTTGCCGGGATCGGCTCTACTGCTTGATAAGGGTTTATCTTCATGCTGCCTGTTTGCTTAGGCTGCTCAAGTACATTTTCTAATTCATAAGGTAAGGTCAGCAGGCCGCCGTTAGGTACTGGCAACTCTGCAACATCTGCACTGAGCGGCAATATCAGCTCACCATCAACAATAGCAGCCGTTTGTGTAATGCCAGCATCACGCATGTCGTCATCAATAAACGGATCAACAAACACCCCATATTTACTGGCTGGATCTTGGCTATTAGCATCATTGCGAAGACGTTCTATTGCCAATAACTGGTACAGATCTCCAATTTGATTTTGCATTTGTTCCAACTGTGACATCGAAACTGCTCGTACAGCTAAGTTCTCAATCGCAGGTGCTTGGTCACTCAACCAAGATTGTGTGACTTGTGCCAATGCTAAATGATGTGCCGGTGCTTTAGGCGCCGTAGGGAACTGATGCGCAGCTTGCCCTTTGATCCGCTTGATGTGGCCATAGCGGTCAAGCACTATCAAATCAATGCGTGGACGGTGCCACTGATAATCAATTGTCACCAATGTATTATCAACAATGACACCACCATCAGCCAACTGCCTATCAAGATTAAAGCCATACTCATCAAAGTCGAGCATGAGCTGTTTTCTATACCGATAGGTTACCTCATATTGACTTCCGCCTGCGGGCTCTTCGCCACTAAGCTGCCAACTTATATGGTTACGCAAAAAGATAAAGTCCGCCCCTTGAATATAGGTCGTACTTTCTTGAGAGTTTGTATCCCCTTGCGTGATACTCAAGATCTCCAAAACCGAATCATCCGGCAATAAATCTTCTCCACCAGCAAGTTGACCACGCGTCAGTTGAGTTGTTTTTTCGACGGTTACATTAACTTCTTCTACCTGTTTGACTGGAAAAAAGTCAGTATCAATACGCATGATACCTTGGCTATCCGATTGGAAAGTCTTAGGCTCTTCTTTTACTTCACCCACATCAGGATCATAGTCAAATTCAGCAGTTCTAGACGTTGCAAATGCTACTTCATACCCCTCAATATGCGCTTTGCCTTCTTCTAAGCTAAAGCTTTGCACTGTTTGGTCTGCACCTCGGTAGCTTAAAGACATACCTTCAACAACATAGCTCCCCCCATTTGACTCTCTGTCATAACGGGCAAGAGCTTGAGTCACAGCGTCTAACTGCGGCGGTGGCTGTTTAATAATTAACGTACCCTGCTCTACTTTATGTACAGGATAAAATGCATCATCTGGACCAATGGCATCACTCAATAAGCCCCACTGACAAACTTGCTGAAGGCGCGCAGCGCCTGGTTCATCAAAATTAATAGCATCAACAGCGGGATCTCTAAGGCTGGGATCTTGCTCTTCAGTCACTACATTGTGGGTCAACCAAACACCAATATCGACACTTCCAGTCATATCGATTGATACCACACTGCTAGGCACAGGCCGAACTTGGCCTGCAATATACACTTCACCTTCAGTCACTAACGCGGTAGCAAGCTTTGTATCAATGATCACTTCGCCACCTTTGACCAAATCACCATCTTTTAAAAGGACATCTGCTACGCCCTTTAGTTGGTGATTAACTTGCGACTGTAAGTCGTTGAGCTCTCTACTTTGCAGACCCTTACCTGCCCTGAACAATAAACGTTCATAACCAGAGTCCGCATGAAATTTTTCATAGTAATCGTCAAGCATAAACACCTCTAAAAGCTGACAACAAATTCAAAGCTTTCTCGTACACCTTGCTCACGAATAAGCGGAGCGCGATGCTCAAGAAGCATTAAAGTACCGGGATCAGCTACTTGATCAGGCGTTAGATACACTAAACCATTAGGTAACTGAGCATTGGCTTGTAGACCTGACATTAAGCCAAGTTCACGCACGGTTTCACCTGCACCATCAATAAAATCAAATGTGAATTCACAGTAAATATGCTGCGTTGGCTCTGAAGACAAGCTAAAGCGGCCACCTTGAATAAAGATGTCACCTTGAGCATCGGGGTAACAAAACCCGACCTTTTTTGCTTTACGATAACCTATTGGTGCTGCAAGTGATGTCGCAGCAATAGGTTCGGCCGGTGGTGTCTGCCACTGAGACTCTCCACGTCCCCAAGCCAAATAGATTGGAGTTTGTGCAATCGTTTGAGCGAGCATAGTTCGCCCTGCACGGGTAAGAATAGCCAAAATATTTCCTTATCAGCCTTCACTCGGTCCATTTATCGCCACTCACTTAATAACCGTATGTCTGTGATTGCCATCCTAGGCCTGACGTCACTATCCTTAAAACACGCACAGAGGTGTGCAAATCAACCAAGTTCAGGGTTCATTAAAAGTTAAAAAGAATTAGCGATTTTTTTGGTGTGCAATCACCACTTGAGGCGATTGAGTTGCAGACCAACTACTCGCTTGCCAATGACCAAACCATTGCGCTTGGTCAAGAGAGTAAGCACGACTAGACTGGCGACTGTGCACAGAAGTCGCACCAAATTGATGTAATAGCGGCTCACTCAGGCGCAATACGCCTAAGATATCAGAGGTATAACTACGCCAAACACTATTGTGCTTGCGCGTTAACCCGCTGTGGGCATGACCACTAAAGCTAAATTGATTTGGGTGAGTTCGCTTGGTACTTATCCGGAGTATCTTGCCATTTTGAAGCTGATGCCTAAATCCAGAGTGATCACTTAACAACATGCCAAAAGGCTTTGCTGACAAAGTAAGCTCTCTAATATCAAGTTGATAAGTAACTCGCGTAAGCTCACTTCTGGCGGGCGCGCTGAGCTCAGCTAATTGAGACATGCGCTCAACATCATTTAAACTGGGTAGCTGTTCAAGGTGACATTGGTAACGGTAAAAATGGCGATAAGATTCAGACTCTTCAACACCTTTAAGTGAAAAGCCAAGCCATCCATACGCCATTTCAAGGCTTTTTCTCGTCCCTCGGATCCGCTGCCATGCCAAGCCTTGCTGTAACACTTGGTCAAGATCATCTAGGTAAGGAACCAAAGCCCCTAAGCCATACTCCCAAATAAGCCAAGGTAGCAAAGATTGTTTAGGATGAGATTTAAAGCCACGTAATAGCGCAATGCCATCACCTAACATCAACTCTAACTGCCCATGTTTTACTACAGCCGCTTGCAAAGTGCTTTGGTTATAAGGCAACAATACGTCGCTATTGGTATCTAGGTTATGAGACATAATTGAATTTGCCCTAGTTGAGCATATTGATTGGACGCGATATCAATCAAACTGTCAGGCGTATGTATTTCAACATGCTTTACGCCTTCAACATGCAGCTGAGCACTCAACCAACTCGGCGTCATTGCAACACCTAGCGCCATGGCATCTTGCCAAGCTGCACGTAACTTACCTTCAAGCTGAGTAAATACCCAATTAGGTACATTGTGCTGTAGATAAATATCGGCTTTCACATCAATAGGCACTTCTTCAGCATGGTTTACTTCGACTTGGTCAGTCAGAACCTTAACTTGATCACTTAATATATACTCTCTCACTTGCTGTAAGAGAGCATCGGCAGAGTGCGCATCTTGAAACAAAATAGATACTCGAACACGTCCGGAGGCAGGGCTATCCACTTCTACATCACGAATAGCATTAGGGGCAGCGGTGAGCGCTGCATTACGGTAATGATCTTTGCTACCAGCGGTACTGGAGGCCAGAGTTTTTTGCCGAATGCGAAGACGGTAATTACCGTCTTCTTCACCTTCGGCACGCCCCAGACCATAAAATACACCAAGCTGATCTAAATCACCGCCTTGCGCCGTCGCTAATAAATTAGCATACGCCGCTTCGTTAATACGCTGGCGCAACAACAGCTCTCGATAGCTTTCCACTTGTAAACATACTGTAAGTGGATCACTTTCGAGTTCTAGTGCATCTGCGTACTGAGGTGCTATAGATTTAAACCTTTCCTTACGGGCTTGATATATACGTTCATAGTCCAGTGGCTCAATGATATCTGGCGCTGGGAGCGCAGAAAAATCAAAGTACTGGGAGTTCATAGGGGATCTCTAGGTGGGTTTTATAAATAAAATTTAAGCTTTATACTGAAACTTACGGAGATACAGGCCACTCGATGTCTTGTGGCTCAACCGTTTGAGCAGGAATATCACGCAACGCTTGACGATAATCAAGCCACGCTTGTTTTTGCTCTGATGTCATATCGACGTCTGTAATTTGTGTCCAGTCACACTGAGCAAGCAATTGATTGCGCTTAACTCTAGCGCCCTCCCAAGCTTGGTTTAACAAAGACTCCTGTATTATAGATTCAGGAACCCCCTCAGCTAACAATGCATCTGTATTGAAGTTAATATATTCAATATTGTTGTAAGTTAATGAGATATCCATTTAAAGTACTCCATGGAAATGAGTTGTATTATTGGCTTGAGTAAATTTAGTTTGTGTTAAATCAGTGCCATCATTCCAAACTCGAATAATGTCGCAGACCTTACCCGTTTCCGTGCTTCCGACCTGTTTACAACCATGTTTAGTACAAGACAAGTAACGCCCTTGATGTGACCAAGAGCCGGCCCCTAACCACGCACAATTTTGTTTAGAAGTAAACCATCCTGGGTTCGAAACTCTGTGAAGCTCACAACCTACAAAAGTCACTGAAATGTTGCCAATACCAACACCTTCTGGATGTACAATACAGTCATAAGTTTTAAAAGTAGTATGGCTAAAATAAAAACCGATATCTCCCATATCGCTATTATAACTTGGAATATTAAACATCCCATGACGATAAGGTGCAGCAGTTGCGCCTTCCAGTATTTCTTGCTCTAAAGTCACAGTGCGAACCCTGATATTCGCTCCAGCTGACAACCTCATTGGTGCAATATAATGGTATGACTTATCATCATATTGCTTGTGAAAAGCCCTAAATTTAATTTGGCTCGTTTCTTGATTTGAACCTTGAATAGTCAAACCACAACCAACTGGGATCATGATAGTAGACCCCCAGTAACACGTTGTATTTTCTGGAATATTTACTTTCACATTTTGATTACCAGCTTCAAACAGCTCATGTACTTTTGGCGCAATATCAACTCCAGATTCAGCGTTTAATTGTGCATCAATGACAGCCCCCGACCCTTGATACTTTCGATTGGCGGTGTTCATAAATGTATTAAAGTTGTTCTGAGAATCGATGAACTTTGTATCTAAGGCGCTCTTTGCTTGAGCAACTTTTGTGTCAATATCCTGCATTTTACCAATCACGGTCGCAGTCAACTGTTCGTTCGCAGACACCAACTCACCATTAATCGAATACAGCTCAGTGAGCTGCTCTTCAAGCGTTTTAGCTTGTGTAGCCATAAATATTATCCTTAATTTAAATTAGAAATATAAATAAGTAATTGGAAAGGGAAACTATTTGATTAGGCGCTTGCTGTAACCGGTGGGGCAATGTGATTTAACCCCGTTACTTTCGAGATCAAGTAACATCCAGGTGCTAGCTCAGCACCCGGATTAGACAATTGATCACAATGCATATCAACGTTATTAAATACTGCCAATACGGCACCGCCCACTGGAGCTGTATCCAAGCGTATATGTGGCATGGGTTCATAAACAGCTTCACCTGCAATATTGACTACTTTCGAAGCAAATACGACATTACTCATTGATAACAAGCCGATTTTGCTAAACTTAGCGTAATTTGCTGCAACAAAGTAAGGAAAGAACTGACCTGACGTACTTCGATGAAACACCACCACTGGGTAGGTTGTAGTATCACTACACAATGAATAAGTTGCTTTGCCTAAGTTTTCAAATAATCGATTTCCCGCCATCAAAATGGTTTTTTGGAACTCGCCAAACAGTTCAAGCGAAATAGATGCATTGTCACCACTGGTATTAAATGCAATAGCACCTGAAAAATGCATTTTCAAGCCGGTGGATTGCCAATCAGCTTGAGTATACGTATTAAAAATAACAGTGCAGTCTGGGACCAAAAGAGTCGATGAAACATGCTCAACATTATTTGCAGCCAGCATAATGCGAGCAAAGCAGCCTGGTATGAGTTTAGCCACTGCGGCTTTTATCGTATTTAACGGTGTTTGCGCACTTAACCCATCGTTGCTGTCGCTACCAACTGCGCCATCAGCATTAACATACAAAGTCTGCTCCAATGTATTTTTTATTTCACCGCCCACTTTGGAAAACGCTGTATCAACTTTAGTATCAACATTCTGTAACAGATGATTGATGTCACTTGTCAACTCACTACATCGCTGAACCAAAGTCGCATTGTTATTGGCAAGCTCTGCTACGCTCTTAGATAAACTAGACATTACCTACCCCTCTAACTTTAAAAGGCGATCATTAAAGTGAATCTGCCTTAAATTAGATTGAATTTGTGCTGTGAGCGCTTTGGTTTGTGCAATGGTCAACGCAGCAAACTCATCGGCATAATATAGACTCAAATCGCCCGTAACATTAAAATCTAAGCTTTGGGGCGGAACAGCTGTTAAAAGCAAATCGAAACCTTGCACAATTTTTGCGATTGGGGTTTGGAAAAACAGTACATTTTCAGGGTGAGACCAGATTGCAAACAAAGTCCGTTGACTTTCTTGTTCATGATCGTTTAAATAAAACCCTACTTCTTTGACAGCATATTGCTTATCATCAGTGAACTCTGCAGTCACATGGAACTGACCATTACCAACTACTTCAGCACCCGATACTGATGCTGTATTTTTTTGACTTTTCAACGCCGTTTGATGTCTATCAGGTGTATACCCTGAATCACCAACAGCGATATGACCAATTTGAATTTTAACCCCTTGTTCAAGGGCACTGACCGCCGCATTTATCCCCTGCTGGGTCACAACAGGCGTATATACATTCATAATTTGTACCTCAGATTTATAAATTAAGCGTGATATTTTGCATTAAAACGGTATAGGCACCGCTCGTGATTGAACTTTTTGATATGTGTTGTGAATTTGGAGCGTCTTTAAAGAGAGCATTCGATAACGATGCCGTAACTGCAGTAGATGCCACTCTCACTTTGCTTAAGCTAAAGTCAAAACTTGGCTTATCCACTAATTTCGGCATATTTAAACTGACGCTCTGGGTTGCTGCAAAATTGCAAATATTAACTGGTGCAAAATTAAATACTGGATTATCTCGATGCAAAGCGGCTTGCATCAAGGTGCTTTGCCCGCCACCGACAGCTTGAACTTCCGTATGTAAGTTAACACCAATATTAAAGTCAATATGAGTGCGCAGAGGTTTAGTCGCCACCACAGAGTGCCACATTTGCGCCTGTAACTTAGGACTCAAAAATGTGCTGCCATTACTATCCAGATTCTCATTAGCAATGGCTGATAATTTCGCACTATGAGGAACGCCTCCATACTGCCACCACTCTTGTAGTTCGACTTTCGCGTTAAGCACCTTTAATGCGTTATTTACCGCGCTCACAGTTCCTTTGTATCTGTGTCTTGGCACACTATCCGCTATCACTTTACGCTGCACATGCTCAGGCCATCGACTATCCCAAACATCAACACTTAATGCATCCGCCAACCAAGGCAAGAATGCGACAGGGCATTTCCAAGGGTCCCATAACTGCTCGGTAGTTACGGGAATATCTAATATACGGTCACTGCAATGTTCAAGCGCAAGCTCTAACTCAGTGGTACTCCCTTGCAACGTATAGTTAGACATGCTCCTCTCCCAACGAGATAATGGCTCGAGAGCAAAACGCAGCCTGATGCGCCTGCACGGCAATATCCCACTGCGGCACCTGCAGCTCAACTCGCTGCACTCCCTCTCGATGTAAGACCGCATATAAACCAGACAGAGAAATGTCATGGCCCAATTTATGGTGTTCAGCCAACCACGCCGCTAAACTTGCTTTGGCTTCCTCAACCAGTGCAGGCCCATCCATACCTGGATAAATATGTAATACCGCATCTAGTTCAAACTCGATGATATCTGCAGATTTAATATGCACTCTATCAGTCAGTGGTCTCACATTTTCCTTGTTTAACTGCGTTCTGACTTGCTCCATTATGTCGGTCGTTGCGTGACCATTTCCTTGACTTGTAAGCAGCGTCACCACCACATCTCCTGGTACAGGCTCTGACGGTTCAGCGCCTGACAATACTTCTGGCGTTAAACCTGCGTCATATGTACACACCAGTAGCCGTGCACTTGGTGGTAGTAAACTCGATACTTGCTCCGGCAGGTCGACATACGCAAACTCAGGCGCATCTACAAACACATCCTTGACATATTGCGAGCCCTTTAGTGCATGAAATGCATATGCGCCTGCGGGGCCCGCGGTGCTGAATCCTTCCAGCGCAAGTGCAATACGTTCACGATACCGCTCATCACTTTCATAAATAGCGGCTTTAGGTGGTATCTGTGTATTGTCAGCTGGCTCTAATACTGCGCGCGCAACTTCAAAGCGATTACCCAAATAATCAAGCTCGCTACTTGTAGCATGAGCAAGTAATACGCCATGTGCACTATCATTAATACGCTGACGCAGCAATAACTCCCTGTAAGCAAATGACTCCACTAACTTAACCACCGGATCACTGATTAGGTTAAGCTCTGCGTCGGGAAAACGTGTTTTAAAATCATCTAAAATCTCAGCCCTAATCTTTTCAAAGCTTAGTGACTCAATGAGGTTTGGCGCCGGCAAACGGCTGAGATCTATGGCGCTAAAGTTTGTCAATGACATAACTAAGCTCTTAAATTGATTATTGAAAAGTGCCTGCCGAACTAGTTCAGGCAGTGTATGAATTGGTATAAGCTTAATACTTTGAATGGCTTGCTATCGAGTTATAAATTAAGCACCGCTAGCAAAGTTGTTTTGAAACCTGACATATTTGATAGCTTTTTAAAACTCAGCCAACTTTCAACAACGATTTGATAAAGCCTTTTCCCCAGTGCTATGTCCGTAACTCGAATACCAAAAATACTTAGCCTTGGTATCAGCAATTTTGATGTAAATACACTCCTTTACCCACCTTCAAAATATCCAACCCACCTAATAAATGGGCTGGTTTATTTATCGTTCAGTACATTGATTTTTTACAGTAAATTACTGACACCATGAGCCCGCGTAAGCGCTTCATCTAACGCTGCAGTCTGACCTTTTACTTGATAAGGTAAATTAATCTCGCCACTGGCTACTTTTCCTTCAACAGCACCAATGATATTTTTTAACGACTCAGCTGATGACTTTATTTCTTCAAGGGAATTGGCTGCCGTTAATTTATTGACAAAAATGCTCAGCTCATAAAGTAATATGTGGGTTACATCTGAAGTAGAACCCAATAAACTACCATCATCAGCAACGCGATTATTTATTTTCTGTCTAGTAGAGAGACGTTGATTTGCATGGCTTATTTGGTTTTCTACTTCTGTTGATAGTTTTTCTGCATTCATGACCTATCTCCTTATAGTAAAGCTTCTGGGTTATCGATTATTTCTACATCACCTTGTTTAAGTAATGTGCCATTACCCACTTTCAACGCATTAACATTTAAAGTAAGGAAGTACTTGTTTTTGAATGACAACCTGAGATAAATATGATTATCTTTGCCAATATAAGATGCTGGCTCATGTGACCCTAAACACTGTACATTTAAGTGCGTCTGTGAGTTTGTGTAACAATAGCCGACAAAAGTAGCATCTATGATACGTGGCTCATTTTCATTATCATGGGCTGCACCATAAGCGTAACCTTCAACGGTTAGATGGTACATTGCATGGTCCCTGTCAACTCTATAGGGAAGCTTGATATGAATATTTGTAGGGCCGACTTCAGTTACGAAATAGTCAGCAATTGACATACTTTTCCTACCAAATACTCTGGTATTTGCCAATGACTCATCAACTCTTGCAATCTCTCTTGATATCGTTGTATTGACCTCAGCAACTTTGTTATTTACTGTCGTGTTAATATCTTCAATTTTTGTATCTACGATGCCAGTTAGCTGCTCTGCTGCACTGACTACATTTGCAATGTCTTGCTCTAAAGACATAATTTACCTCCAATTTAAAATAAAAAAGCCCACCAAATGGTGGGCTTCACGTTTGCGTTTTTTAACTCTGCATCAACACGGTGTGCTCAGAACCGTGTAATGCCTGACTTACTTTGCTTTAATAACAGTATCAACGCCGTTTGCACGCGTCATAATATCTGTCATCACCGCATCTTGACCTTTGGTCTGATAAGGAAAGCTCAGCTCACCTGCTGCAACTTTTGTTTCAATATCGCCAATTGCCGCTTTAAGTGATGTCGTAGAAGTACGCATCTCAGCTAAGGTGGATGCATCGCTTAATTTATTCACAAAGCTACTCAACTCATTAAGTAACATATGAACTGTGTCTGACGTTGTGCCCAGCAAAGACTCGGTATCAGCTACTTGCTGCTCAATAGATAAACGTACATCATCACGGCTCTTTTGCTGTGCTTCTTCAACTGATAATTCGACTGAGAACGTGCTGCCTTTACCAAAGTTTTCTTCAACCAATTGAGCTACAGCGTACTGCTCCATACCGGCATCAAAAAACTGCTCGACCACTTGTCCATTTACGATTAATTTAGCCATTTAATTTTTTCTCCTTATGCAATCACGTCGTATGCAGCGTCACCGATGTAAGCAAACTGACCCCAAGATTTATCCAAAGGTACATGACCTGTCACAACCGCTGGCAGTGCAACCTGAATAACGCCTGTTTGATCAGCCGGTAAGTTTCTGCCTGGCACATAGGGGTGGCAATGCGTATAGTGATTTCGACTATTGTGGTGAATATGAAGTCCGCATACTTTGGCAGGCTCTCCGGCTTTAAGACCGTGACACCAAAAGTTTGTAGGCACAGGTCCACGAATGTGCTTAACAATGGCACCTGCTGTTATATGCGTTGGCCTTCTTAAGTACTGATACATTAAATAGGCATCGACATGGCTGCTATCACCGCCTCGGTTCGGTGCATATTCCAGCTCCCAAATATTGAAGTTTTGTGCAAACCACTTTGTATCTGAATTAACGGCTTTGAGGAACTCTCTTGCCAATGGCGTACGCTGATCAGCTTCTACACCCGTTTCAACCTTTTCTAGCAAAGTCGCTTTTGTTACTAAGCCACCAGCCCAAGCTTCTGGGAAGCTACCAGCTTGATTTGCCACTAAGGCTTGGTTTTTTGTCACGCGAAAATGTGACTGGCGCTCTTCATAAGAGTTCAGTAAGGCATCAGCGCTGGCTAGATGGGCATCCACCTTGGTTTTAGTCTCAGCCACCGCGGTGTTTAATTTGTTCGTGATTTCACTGATCTGATTATCAACGGTTGCTGTCAGCCCTTCAGTGGCCTCAACAACGCGTGTGATATCTTGTTCTAAAGACATTTACATTCTCCATTTATGCAAAAAGCCCGCTTAAAGCGGGCTTTTTAAAATCTGTTTTGAATTATTTTTCATGAAATTTAGGATAACGCGCCTGCACAAACTTTCGCGCATGGAGCCATGCTTGTTTAGCATCACATGCTTGTTGACTATGCTCGCCATATTCAGCCTTTGCCGCCAAATATTTGAACGCTAAACCATCACTTTGTTGTTGGTAGCCCAAAATGCGAGCCGCCTGACATTGCGCTTGTTGCTGCAGTGCTTTCGCTTCTTGCATCAACTTAAGGGCTTCCTCTGCTAATGTTTGTGCACGCTGGTTATCTACTTTTTTCATGAAATTTCCTTACAAAATACCTTTGTCAATTAATGCAAACTTTTGTTTTAAATGACGATACATATTCATGATCTGTGAACGCGCCATTTTGGCAAGCTCAGGGGCTATCAAGATATTAAAATCGACCCCTTTATCAATAATGGTGATAGCATCGCCCGGTACACCTGTCAGTGTCAGGTCAAACGCCAATAACAGATCAATATCATTTGATTTATACGCAATCGGATCTATTGCTGAATAAACAGCAAATAACACATGACGTATTTGTCCGTTTACTTCTTCTTCAGTATAAAAACCGACCTCGTTGACAAAAAATCCGTCATCCGCCACTTTAGAGTCGTCGCGTACGGTTAAGTGAAGCTGTTTATTTGCTTCATCATATTCTGCACAGTCAATATCCAGACGATATCGCTCTGCTTTCAGATTGGTGGTGTTTTCATCCACTTGATGCACACCTGAGCCAATCCCGATTTTGGTGATTTTGGCTTTAAAGCCATTTTGCTGTGCTCTGAATACAGCAGCCAGTCCCGCTGACGTGATCACCGGTTGTAAAATCGTGCTCACTATTGCACTCCTTGTTTATCAAAATTTACGATGCAGACACTGCATTGAAGTACAAACGACAGACCGTCGTTTGCTTTGCGCTGTTTGACATAGCGCCCGTAAGACGGCCGCTAAATTCAATCAAACGCGAAGGCATGGTTTGATCACTGCGTATATAGGTCCTAACAACTTGGCCTGACCCAGTAGAGAGTGCCGCGCCAAACCCGAGTTTGGCACCCGCTTTTAACTTTCGCTCACTGGCAGTGTTGATGCGCTGGCGACTAACCAAAGGCACCTTTTTTCTAATAACAAGGGCGCAGCCTGTTTGAGCTGATGATGTGATCTTGCGCTCAGAAGAAGAGGCTGCATAATAGCGAGAAGAGGCTGTGCGATGCCCAGAAATAGCACCAGCGATTGAAAGTGTATTGCTGCCCGCACGTTCTTTAGTGTGCGGCATAACCTTGGCATAAAGTCGACTTGAGGCAAAACCGTGACCACTGGTGGCCGCAGCAATTGGCGACGACATCTTCATGCCAACTAAAAAATCAAAATGTGCCCGTTGAGGCTTGGTTTGGTTAGTCACACGATGTATCGCATCATACAGCTTTTGGTCAAGCACCACAGCGCGACTGGTATAAGGCACTGCGTTTGCCCACGCAATAAACGTAAACGTATGTGGCTCGCCACTGTGATGTGGCGCTATATAAACATCATCGATATCTTCAAACCATTCAAAAAACTCTATTTCTAGACCGAGCGATGCCAGTGCGCGTTTAACCGCGCCCACCGTCCCTTTGTGCTTATGCACAGATACAGAGTTAGCTATCATTGCCCGCTTGGTTTCTACAGGCCAATCTTCTTTCCATTCATCAACCGACAGCGCCCATGCCAACCATGGCAATAACGCTTCAGGGCAAGTCAACGGGTTCCACTGCGAGCCAATATAGTCAGGGATCACAGTTGTAGTATTAAATTGCTCACGTGTATGTGATAACTGCTGCTCAATTTTTTTTTCTAATTGAGTCGTATTGTGAGGCAAGAGTGACTTTTCGCTCATAGTTATGCCTCATCGGGAAATTGTAAATTAATATTCAAGCTATATGCTTGATTAACCGCAGGCTGTAAGTCTTCCGTGGGCGTCAATAACTTCACTTTTCGCACTCCTGGCTGATGCAATGCATCAATGATACCCGAGTGAGGGATCTCTGAGCCTAACTTACAATGCTGGGCAATAAAAGCATCGAGTGCCTGCATAATCGCCAGTTCAACTTGTTGCTTATTAGCGCCAATATTTAAATAGATTTGTGCACTCAGCGTCTCAATTGTTGGCATTACCCACAGGGTGACAACTTTGTCTGTAATAGGTCTAATATCTTCGTCATTAAGCCTGTTATCAATATCTGCTTTAATTTCGTTGGCTTGCGATTGTGTCATGGTATCTATCAGCGCATATATATTTACATAGCCGGGACTATCCGAGTCTACATAAACATCTCTAATTTTATCGTTGGCAGAGAAGGTATGATATTCATATGCCCCTTTAGTACCAGCCATGCTATAGCTCTCTAACGATAGAGGGATTCTTTGGCGATAGCGTTCATCACCTTCATTTTCGGCGCGTCCAATGCCAAACAAAGCACCTAAATTATCTAAGTCGCTGCCTTGCGAAAACGCCAACATCACTGATTTTGCCGCGTCATTAATCCTTTGTCTGAGTAAAAGTTCGCGATACGACGCAACTTCAATTAATTTAATCGCTGGATCAGAGGCTAATAAAGCATGATCCGGCAACTTTTCGAGCAGAGCCTGCTCCATTTGCTTATAAATCTCATCATAACTAAGCGCTTCAATAACCTGAGGTGGTGGCAGTTTAGCTAATTCGATGGCTGTACTCACAATTCGTCTCCTGATAATACGTTTGCGCACGAACGCACATGCAATCTCATAGCTTGTGCACATGAATTTAAGTGATTAATTACAAAAAAGGGATTTTTAAACAGTGCCCACGTAGGCCTTATGGGTTAGTACGCTTTGCACTTAACAGCGCATCCAATTTTTTATCAATTGAATCAAGACGCTTTTCAATCCGTTTTTGATCTTCCTTACGGATCTGTTTTAAGTGGGCTAGCTCTTGAGAATTAGAAGTAATGCGTTTATCTAAATCGCTTAGATACAAGATGCTTGATACAACCAAGGCAATCGTTGTAAGAATGTGGGCTAAACTCAATTCCTTTTTCATTTGCCAGTTTTCAGGTTGTCTCACTTTGCCACTCCTTTCAACTTTTCAATGGTGCGAAGGCCTGCTAACCCCAACATACCTAAAGTCAACTCCAACATCACTTCAAGTGGCAGCACAGGTACTCCTTGCTCAGGAAATAACCACTGTAAAATCGGGTTGATCACAAAAGCAAATAAAAAACCAAACCCACATACCCACATCAAGAATGGTCGAGCACCGGCAACGAACCGACTTCGATGACTTGCTTGTACTGAGTTAATATGTGCTTGTATTTCACTTTGCTTATTAAGTAGCCTCGCTTTGATTACATGCTGTTCGAGCACTTCTTCTTCACTTGTATACAGCTCATCTATAATTTCACCGACTACCTGCAATGGCTCTCTCACACTGCCAGTGAACAAATTTGTAAGCCAGTTCATGATTGCCACTCCCCACTTAGCATTTGCTGCGCTAATTCTTGTGCTCTGCTTGGCACTTGATTTGCCCAGCGACTATCAAGCATTTCAACAGCGGCACTTTCAAACTCTCCTTGTTGCACATGTTCAAGCATCCTTTTAAATCCCATCAATCCTTGCAAACCAATATTGAATGCCATATTTGTCAGCACGGCTATGCGCGCCTCATTACAATGTGATATATCAATACGACGCTTTACGCCTGCTAATGCATTTTTAATATCTTGTGCAAGTAAATACTCTGCCTCTTCTTTATCTACTCCTTTACTGTCTATATTTCTGCCATAACCTATCGTTAATCTGCCTCCCGTACAGTAATACGGAAAGCGTCGATAGCCCTCATGTTTCTTGATTTGCTCAACCGTATTCATGATCGACATATGTTTTCCTACGTGTTAATAGCTCAGCTCCAACATGAGTGTTTTTTCGGCCTTAACTAACCAAAACTCTGCAGAGCGCTTTGTATCAAAGCCAAGCATTTTTGCCGCTTGGCTTAACTCAACATCCAACAAATACTTTGCTCGTATTGCACGGATGCATTCTGGCCGCAGTTTGCTGATTAACTGCCCCAGTAATTCAATTTCTTCTGGTACATTCATCATGTCACTAGAGAAGTAATTACTATGACCCCCTCCAGTTTGCTCTGTTATTGCTTGGCGGCTAAAGCCCTTGCCCTGCTCTTGCTGTCGCCAGTATTTACCCCAGCGCCTCAAGGCACTGCGAATTTGTTTAATGGTTATTTGTGTCGCAATCATTGAGCTTTCCTATTACTTCTATAATATCGAGTGAATAAACGTCTTCCACCAGGCCCACCACATCGTTCCACTTTGGGCTATATTCCCTATTTTCCCAGCGCCTCAGCGTTCGCTCTTCAATGCCATAGTTGGCGGCTGATTCCGCTTGAGTGAAACCGCGTATACGCCTTGCGAAACGGAGGATTTCCGCGCCAAGCGGTGTTCGTTTATCTTTAAAAATTCTGTTTGATGAGCAACTTGACTGTGTCATTGCGATCCTTACTGATTGTGCAGTTAAGCTTCGTGGTGATATGGAGTTATTTTCAACTTACTGTGAGTGATTGGAGCCATAAGCTGTGAAGTTGTGATTGACTGTCTAGTTAGGCAATTAGATAAAACACCTTGTTCAGTCCCCTCCTTTTTAAAGGCGGCATTAATACTCATTAAGGATATGAGTCTTTATTTTTTGCTCGGATTGAAATGAAGAAAGTTAACAGCTTTTCTCAATAACTTTGCTGAGCATAGGTAAATAATACCTTTTTTTAGGGATTCAAACAGGTCAAAAATGCCCTAACAATAAAGACTTAAAGAATATGCGTATTTTCATACATAAAAAACAGATACATGTATTTCCATTTTGCTTTCATATGTAAACAAAAATAACAAGGCAAATTTATTGCAAAAAGCAACGAGCGTTTGGTGGTTTTATTTACTTAAACCTAGCTATGTTTACACAAAAAACGTTCATTTTAAAAATCTGCGCCAACGCTTATTTAGTGAATCTACTTACTTACGTTGAATGCACCGTAAGTTGTAACTACAATAGCGGAAATAAAAAATAAGTCGGACTATATTTATGGCTCAATATATATATACAATGTCGCGGGTGAGCAAAGTTGTGCCGCCTAAGCGTACTATTCTTAAAGATATCTCTTTGTGCTTTTTCCCAGGTGCCAAAATTGGTGTGCTTGGTCTTAATGGTGCAGGTAAATCAACATTACTGCGCATTATGGCAGGGGTTGATACAGAATTTGAAGGTGAAGCACGCCCACAACCTGGCACAAAAATTGGTTACCTCCCTCAGGAACCAGTACTGGATGAGAGCAAAACGGTGCGTGAGACCATCGAGGAAGCAGTAAGTGAAGTAAAAAATGCACTCACTCGTTTAGACGAAGTCTATGCAGAATATGCTATGGACGGTGCTGATTTTGATGCACTAGCGAAAGAGCAAGGCGAATTAGAAGCCATTATCCAAGCACATGATGGTCATAACCTAGACAACGCGCTTGAGCGTGCAGCCGATGCACTGCGTCTACCAGAGTGGGATGCAAAAATTGAGCACCTTTCAGGTGGTGAAAGACGTCGAGTGGCAATTTGTCGCCTACTCCTTGAAAAGCCAGATATGCTTCTACTGGACGAACCAACCAACCACCTTGATGCTGAGTCTGTCGCATGGCTTGAACGCTTCCTACACGATTACGAAGGAACAGTGGTGGCTATCACCCACGACCGTTACTTCTTAGATAATGTTGCTGGCTGGATCTTAGAGCTAGACCGTGGCCATGGTATTCCATGGGAAGGTAACTATACGTCTTGGCTTGAACAAAAAGATGCACGTCTTAAGCAAGAAGAAAAATCTGAAAAGGCACGTCAAAAGTCAATCGAGAAAGAGCTTGAGTGGGTGCGCTCAAACCCTAAAGGTCGTCAGGCAAAATCAAAAGCGCGTATGGCACAGTTTACTGAGCTACAGCAGTCTGATTACCAAAAACGTAATGAGACCAATGAGCTCTTTATTCCACCAGGTCCACGTCTGGGCGATCAAGTTATAAAAGTCAATAACCTGAAAAAAGGCTTTGGTGATCGAGTCCTAATCGATGATTTAAGTTTCGCAATGCCAAAAGGTGCGATTGTCGGCATCATTGGCGCCAACGGTGCGGGTAAATCAACACTATTTAGAATGTTAAGCGGTGAAGAGCAACCAGATAGCGGTGAGATCAAACTAGGTGACACGGTTGAGCTAGCTACTGTTGAGCAGTTCCGTGACAATATGGATGATGGCAATACCGTTTTCCAAGAGATTTCTAACGGCCAAGATATTTTAAAGATCGGCAATTTCGAAATCCCAAGCCGCGCCTATGTAGGCCGCTTTAACTTCAAAGGCAACGATCAACAGAAGTTTGTTAAAGAACTTTCAGGTGGTGAGCGCAACCGCTTACATCTAGCCAAGCTACTTAAAGCGGGTGGTAACGTTATCCTACTGGATGAGCCAACCAATGACCTTGACGTCGAAACTCTCCGAGCACTGGAAAATGCGATTTTAGAGTTCCCAGGCTGTGTCATGTGTATCTCGCACGACCGTTGGTTCCTTGACCGCATCGCGACGCATATCCTAGATTACCGTGACGAAGGGAAGATTAATTTCTTCGATGGTAACTACACAGAATACGAAGAGTGGTTAAAGAAAACATTTGGTGCAGAGGCTGCTGAGCCTAAGCGCATCAAATACAAAAAAATTGGTTAAGTCTATACACAATTAAACAAAAGCCCTGAAAAATTTCAGGGCTTTTTTATAGCTGGTTAGTCAGCCAAAAAATGACTAAACTTGATATATCCATACGACGAGATCGACTTATGACAGAACGCAGAAAGTTTTCCAGAATCTTATTTTCTAATACCGCCTTTTTAATGACAACAACTGGCGATTACCAGTGTGAAATTATAGATTTGTCCCTAAATGGTGCACTTATCACACTACCAACTGGGCTTTCGCCCCTCAAGGGACAACCTGCGAGTTTAAAGTTTCATTTACCCGGTAGTGAGATAGAAATAAATATGGAAGTCGAAATTCGCCACATTGAAGAAGCACATTTAGGGCTGCATTGTGCTCAGATAGATATCGACAGTGTAACCCACCTCAAACGTTTGATAGAATTAAACATTGGAGACGATGATATTCTCCACAGAGAACTAGAGCATTTATTACTTCACGAATAATAAAATAATAGGTTAATACAATAATGATTTTGGAATCTTTACAGGGATTTATTCCATTTATTTTATATTTTCTAATTGGCTATTTGCTAATATTGTCATTTTTATACGTCTATACGAAAATTACGCCTCATTGCGAATGGAAACTGGTTAAAGAAGACAACCCCTCAGCTGCCGCAGCTTTCGGCGGTACTCTCATTGGCTTTACACTGCCTATTGCCAGCGCTGCAGTCAATGCAGTATCACTAGTAGATTTTGCTATTTGGGGCATTATTGCCGGTGTGATGCAGTTGCTTACTTTCTTTTTAGTACGACTGTATATGCCAAAGTTATCAGAAAAAATAGAAAATAATCATATTAGCGCAGGCCTGTTTTTAGGTGGAGCATCACTGGCTACAGGTATTCTCAATGCCGCCTGCATGACCTACTAAGGAGTGAGTATGAAACGCAGTAAGCAGATCAAACTCACCTTAATGATGGGCACTTCTGTAGGCTTGATCGGGTGTTCAGACTCAGAAGAGTCAACATTGCTTTTTAAAGATGTAGATGATTGTACGTCATTTGGGGTAGAAACAGAGTCATGCCTTTTTCATTACGAGCAAGCACAAGATCAACACTTATCTGAAGCTCCTCGTTATGCCACTGAGCAGCTCTGCGAGAGCGATTTTGGTTATGAGCGCTGTGAAAATAATGGCGGCTTATGGAGACCAGTCATGGCCGGTTTTATGGTGGCACTGCTCGCTGAAGCGGTTGATGAAGGTCTCGACGCGATGAAAAAGCGCAAGAAAAGGAAAGCCGCTTTTTTAAGTGGCAAATACTATTCAGGTGCGAAACCTCTCTATCGCAGTAAAGATGACTTTTTTAATTATCGTAATGCGCAAAACAGTGTCGTCGCCAGTGTTAACTCTGCAGGTACCACCACAGTCAAAAGCAAAATAGTTAACTATAAGCCAAAACCGAGCAAAACAATCACCCGTACCAAAAGTCGCGGTGGATTTGGTCGCAGTGCCAGTTCAAAAAGTTGGGGCGGTTAAAGCCCCCTTTAAAACATCACACATTACCATGATTAGAGTTCCTATTGAGCCAAGAGCTGACTGGCAAGCCCAAGCCAATGCCCTGGGTTTTAAATTTCATACAATGCACGGTGCCCCTTATTGGGACGAAAGCGCGTATTACCAATTCACCCTGTCACAAATTGAACGAGACATCGAACAGCCAACGCAAGAGTTGCATGACATGCTGTTATACCTTGTAGACAAGATATGTGATGATGACGAATTAATGCGGCGATTTGCTATTCCTGAGCCCTACTGGCAGATGATAAGACGTTCATGGCTGCGTAGAGACCCTCATTTATATGGACGTTTCGATTTTTGTTATGATGGAGTCTCAGCTGCTAAACTCTTAGAAGCAAACTATGACACGCCAACTTCTCTATTTGAATCAGCATACTGGCAATGGATGTGGTTAGAGCAACAGGTAAATACTGGCGTACTTCCACCGCACAGCGACCAATTTAATAGTATTCAAGAGCAGCTAATTGCGCGATTTTTACATATTCACAAATTTAACCGCACTAAAACACTGCACTTTAGCTGCTGTAAAGAGACAGAAGAAGATAAAGGCACTGTAGATTACCTAAGAAGTTGTGCATTAGAAGCCGGCATTCCCTGTCAATTTACCTTTATCGAAGATATTGGCATCAATACTTTGCAGCAATTTGTTGACTTGAATGACAAGCAAATAGACTGGTGCTTTAAGCTCTACCCGTGGGAGTTTATGTTTGATGACGAATACGGCAAGTCGCTCAACAACATGTCTACACAATGGTTAGAACCAGCATGGAAGTCACTGCTCTCAAACAAAGCTATATTAGCGCTACTGTGGCAATATTTTCCAAATCATCCCAATTTGTTACCCGCTTACTTTGACGATCAAAAACACTTACTCAATAAGAATAAGGGTATAGTAAAAAAGCCTATTTTCTCTCGTGAAGGGGCAAGTATAGAAATCATCAAAGCAGGTAAATTACTCGCCAAATCAAGTGGAGAATATGGTAAAGAGGGCTTTATCTACCAAGCATTTAAAGCACTGCCTAAATTTGCCAATGAACATGTTGTGTTAGGAAGCTGGGTGGTCGGTAATAGTCCTGCCGGTATGGGATTACGTGCAGATCCCAGCCTTATCACGCAAGACCTCAGCCGCTTTGTGCCACACATAATTTTGGCTTAAAAAAAGCAGCCTGTAGGCTGCTTTTCAATTTAAGACTTTTTCTGATAAATGATCCCAGGGTTGCACCTGAGCATTTCAAAATCATCACTTAACCCAGCCATTGACTCCGAAGCGCCTAAAAATAGGTAACCATTCGGGTTTAATGCTTGTGCAAACTGAGAAATAATTTTTGCTTTTACTTCAGGCGAGAAGTAGATCAGAACATTTCGGCAGAATATCACATCAAATTTGCCCAGTAAGGCATAGGAGTCCAACAAGTTCAAATGACGGAAATTCACCATTTTACGGATCGGATCAACGACTCTGGCCATACCATTACCACTGTCAATAAAGAACTTTTTGCGTCTCTCCGGCGATAAGCCACGAGCCAATGCCAATGCGTCATACTCTGCATTTTTACACATATCCAGCATAGTGTTAGAAATATCAGTGCCCACAACCTGAGCGCCCATTTTCATCGCACCTGGATTCTGAGATTGATATTCACTCGTTGACATCGCTATAGAGTAAGGTTCTTGACCTGACGAACTCGCTGCAGACCATATCTTCACCGGCCTTCGCAAATCTTTAAACTCTGGATAAATTTTCTTTTTAAGTAACTCAAACGGATATTGATCTCTAAACCACAATGTCTCGTTCGTCGTCATTGCATCCACAACTGCAGCACGCAACTGCCGTTCATGCGGACTCAAGGTTTTTGTCACTAGCGATGATAATGAATCAACATTAAATCGAGACATCAAAGGCGCAAGGCGGCTTTTCACCAAATAAAGCTTATTATCACCAAGTACTATGCCACACTGCTGTTCTAAAAAGGTGCGAAACTGATCGTACTCGCTCTGCTCTAAATGTTTATTTTCCAATGTTTACCACCACTTATTAATCACAATGGACCCACTTTTTCACTGCCGAAGCCAGTTCATCAGGGTTAAATTTAGCAATAAAGTCATCTGCTCCCACTTTTTCAATCATTGCCTGATTGAATACGCCACTAAGAGACGTGTGCAAGATAACATGCAAAGGTGCAAGCTTTGGATCTGCCTTAATCTCTGCGGTCAACGTATAACCATCCATTTCAGGCATTTCAACATCAGAGATAAGCAAACCGACACGCTCTGTGATGTCATTTTGGCAATCAACTTCTGCAATCTCTTTCAGTCGAATGAGCGCTTCTTTACCATTTTTGGCCAGTTCAGTTTGCACGCCTAACGGCTCAAGTGCGCGTTTTACCTGATTTCGCGCAACCGCCGAGTCATCAGCGATAAATACGATTCGCTCACCGAGATCTTTTTGCATCTCACCGTCAGCGACAATCTCTTCACTAACTTCAGTATTAATAGGACAGATTTCATTCAAGATTTTTTCAACATCCAGAATCTCTACAAGCTCTTCTTCTATCTCAGTCACTGCTGTTACATAGGAGTACCTGCCCGCACCAGATGGCGGTGGCATGATGCGCTCCCAATTCATATTGACAATTCTTTCTACAGCGCCAACTAAGAAACCTTGAACAGAACGGTTGTACTCTGCAATGATCACAAAACAGTTTTTAATATCTTCAATTGGAGGGCCACCCACGGCCAGAGACATGTCAATAACGGAAATGGTTTGCCCACGAATATGCGCGACACCGCGCACATATGAATTTGATTTTGGCATAGCTGTAAGAGGTGGACACTGAAGCACTTCTCTTACTTTAAAAACATTGATACCGAAGCGTTGCCGCCCCTTCAAACGAAAGAGTAATAGTTCAAGTCGGTTTTGACCCACCAACTGAGTTCGTTGGTTAACTGAGTCTAAAATACCTGCCATTTCATTCTCCTACTCAAAATACAGCTTATCGGAACAATGTTTGCTTGTTATATAGCATTCAAAGTTGCCCTTGAAGCGGTGAAGCAATTCACGCAAAATCTTTATACCTTGTTTCACCCCATAAGCATAGTCGAAACATCATGAGTTTGTTAAAAAATACAATTGCAGTTCAATTCTTTCTCATTCTGGCTTACTTTTTAGCCAAGCAGCCAGTGTATGCTCAGAACTACGAGCCAGTAAAAATTCAGGAACTCGCAATAAAGTATGTTCAAGCGCACAGCACGCAAGACCCTAAAGGGGTACTGAATATATCTGCGTTACCGTTAGATACAAGAATCCCAAGTAGGCAATGCCAATCTCCATTAAAAGTTTCCAGCAAAGCAAGCCCGCCATTTAATCGACAGGTCACTGTACAGGTTAGATGTACAGATAAAAAGAACTGGGTACAGTTTGTGCATGTCAAAATAGAGACCTTATATCCTGTCATTGTAACGACACAACAACTTGATAAAGGTACAGTGTTACAGGCTGAGGATATGAAAGTAGCCATGCGACCTAAACACTTTGTTCGCGCATCTAATATTGACAGTATTGATATGCTAGTTGGTAGTAAAACAAAGCGACGAATTCAAGCAGACAAGGCAATTAACCTTCGCCAAATATGTATGATATGCAAAGGTGACTCAGTCATCATATTTGCAGGTAACGAACATTTTGCGATTAAAACCCAAGGTATTGCCTTGCAAGATGGCAATATAGGCGAACAAATTCGGGTAAAAAACGTTAAATCTGGAAAAACTATCAGAGCAAGAGTAAAAGATGTTGATTCCGTTGCAGTCAATATTTAAAATTTTTGCTAAAGTTAGTAGTGGAATGGTCGATAAAAAGACTGAAACAACTATTTATATGGGTCACTATCATGGTTAATAACATTAACGGTCAAAACCAGCCGAACAATGTTGCTAATAATCTTAAGCAACAACGTGCTGAATTGCAAAGAAATGATGCAAATAATGCAGCGGCCAAACCTGCCGCTCAGCAAAAATCAGCTGCAGACTCTGTCAGCTTGACATCACAAGCGCAGCAATTAAAAGGACTGCAAGATAAAGCGCAACAAGCGCCGGCATTCGATAGCAAAAAAGTCGAGGAGCTTAAAAAGGCCATTGCAGAGGGTAAGTACCAAGTTGACGCTGAAAAGCTCGCAAAAAATATAGCCGCATTTGAATTTGATTTATATGGATAAAGCACTTGAGCTGTGTGTACAGCAGTTAACAACACAAATTTCTTCATTAGAAGCGCTGACCCTGCTTCTTGATGAAGAGTTGAATGCGTTAAGCTCCCGAAATGGAGATGGTCTAAAAGACATCGCGCGGCAAAAAATTACCCTGTTAAATAGCATTCAAAAAACAGACAAAGACCTGTCATCATATACAAAAGAGTTGTTTCAAAGCCCAGACGTTACCCCGTTAACTGAACAAATAGATTTGCTGCTCATCAAATGTAAAAATCAAAATGAGGTCAATGCAAAAGCGGCACACTTAGCGCAAATGACAGTGCGTGAGTTAAAAGAGATTCTTATAGGTAGACCGACATCTACAACCTACACAGAAGATGGTAGTGTAGTAGAGAATGTTGGTGAAATCGTTAAGAACTTAAAGGCTTAAGTTTTAAGTTTGTAAAATAGAGCACGGCTAACACCGTGCTTTTTTGTTCTCAATTAATAGTAAGTGACTCTTTTAATCTTTTTAGGCTTAACTTGCCCGATATAAAGGTCATATACGGTCTTCATATCCAGCTCTAGCTCAGTGGTATAAATGTCACCGACAGCATATGATTTGAGTACACGCGCACCTCTTATTACACCTTGGACCTGACTACGTAGACCATCATTTTGAGCGACGACACCGCGCACTGTAGTTGTCGCATTGAGTTGGTGGCCATACACTTGCTCTGCAAGCTCACGGTATGCCTCTAGTTTAGACACCTTGATTGCCATCAACATTTTCTCACTATCTGTTGCTCCAGGCTGTGCATCCAGCGGTGCATAACCAATTGCTTTTAATACGGGGTAATTATCAGGTTGTACATGACTATATTCCACATGTTTGTCGATAATTGAACTACAGCCTGCAAGACTAACAACTACACTGATGGCAAAAATTTTGCTAACTTTAAGTAACCCACGCATACGTTACCGACTCCTAATTACATAAGTTTGCTTCTGTGCTCGAATACATGCACAAATTAAGCCAATACGGTTGGCACAGGACTTGCTGAAGTAAATATAGGATAGACTAAGTTTTGATACGGTATTAAACGATGAAAAGAGCGAGCATTACAGTCTTCACTGCCTGTTTATTAAGCTTTGGTGCCCAAGCTGAATGGTTTGAAGTAACTGGATACGCGAATGCGTATACCGCAGACCGCGCAGCAGCACGTCAAGAAGCTGTGCAAGATGCAATAACACAAGCGCTGATTTTCTCTGGTGCTACCGTCACTAGCGTGCAAACACTGGCTGATGGTGTGCTTGCTCAAGATCACATCAAAATTAAAAGCCATGGTGAAATACAAGAGATCAACCTCGTATCTGAAAATACCAAAGATGGTGTAATGAGTGTCACTTTACACCTAGACATTTTTCCTAAACAACAGCAATGTCCAGAAGAATCCTTCAATAAACAGATCACAATTACGCAAAGCCAGCTTATGCAACCGCACCAAGCAAGACTTGGTCAAATTTTTGACATACATAAATCAGCCAGCGAACGTATGTATCAAACCCTTATGCAGCGTAATATGACTGTCAAACCAATCCCCTTTATTGATAAAAGTATCAACGTACGGGCTTTTTTCTCACAAAACTTTGATTACGATGATAAGCTTATCGACAGCTTAACAACTACAAGCAATAGCCAATATGTTCTCCTTAGCCAAATCACAGATTTGGCTCAGACACATCAATTGAACAGTGAATATGCTTTTTGGCAAGATGATGAATATGTCAGGAGCTTTAAGATAGATTTCGTAGCCTTTGACGCGATAAGCAAAGACAAAGTATGGCAGCAACACTATAGCATAACGGGCATTTGGCCTTATGAGAAAACCAAAATAGTCGACGTATATAGTGATACTTTTTGGCATACAGATTATGGAAAACGCATTCAAGGCGTATTTAATAGCCTCGCTCAAGATTTAAATCAAGCATTTGCGTGTTTACCTACGCGAGGGCGCATACTTCATAAAGACCACGATCAATTGGTCATCAACTTAGGGCGTGCGCATGGCCTCAAGGTAGGTCAGGTACTCAGTATTGCACATAGGAGCGATGTGGCAGGAGAAAGAAACCAATTCTTCACTCGCAGTATTCAAACCATCAACCGTGTCAAAGTCACTCAAGTCAACGCTCAAAATGCCATCGCCACAAATATTCAAAGTAGGCCAATGAATAACATTCAAATTAATGACATTGTGGAGCTAATTATCACGCCTGCTGAGGATTTTGCTTTATAGCAGGCCGATTATTTCGTATTGAATAAGCATGATGGCGTCCCTGGTAGGAATCGAACCTACATCAAAGCCTTAGGAGGGGAATGTCAAGCGCCTTTAGAGAACAAAAAACTGATGTTTTACAGTGTTTTCATTTTAAACCATAGCTTCACCGTAGTATACAAGCCACTAAATTATATTCGCTAGAGCTAATATATGGTTTTGAATTAATAAACTATCAAGTCGAGGCACTACTATCGGCTTGAAGTTTTATACTGACAAAGATAGCTAATGATTGTTTATTTATGAAAGCCTCTATGATTTGTTAAATTCTATAAGAACAAACACATCCGTAACGCTAAAAGTACCAAGATTTAATTAGAAAGCGTGCCCTTTGACCTTTGAGCACGCTCCGATATTATCAAACTCTACGCTTCTCAATCGCTTTCATACTTTTCATCAGTGAGTTGGCTGAAGTTAAATGAGTACAAAGCTTTTCTAAATCTAGCTGAATGTCACAATTTCGATCATCCAAGAGGAATTGGTAACACCTCAAAATTAGATCTAATCTGAATGAATTACTTGTCCCGGAATCTGCATCTTCAATTTTAGATTGTATGTGTTCTTCAAGAAGTTGAACTGTGATTTGCTCATTTCCGCCGTTAAATTGAACTCCTAAGTTGCCAGCTATGTAATGTGTATCAAATTCTCGAACTTCTGAAATTAAATAAAGTAAGCCTTGGTATAATTCAATGATACCACCAGCCCTCAGGTATAAATCCTGATTCAAATGAAAGAACCTCTGTAATTCGTCGATAGCTTTTTTGAATTCACGAAAAGTGTTTTGTGGATTTAAGGTTAAACTATCGTCTTTAAAGTCGCGAACGATATAATAGTCTATTGGGCTGATTGACTGCTTAGTTTGTTTTGAAGACTCAAAAAACTTTAAGACTTTTGCCTTCATCCCCTGTTTAGGGTTTTGAGCATCGTTTAGTTTAGATAGCCATTGGAGTACCTCAGGAATTAATTTATCTTTCAACCAATAGTGAACTTTGTCCACACTTTCCAAATGTTCTATCGACTCATATTCTTCAATACCGTTCCATACTAAAACAACTTCATCATCATATTTGCGGTAATTCGTATAAAGTGAGTCAATCTCTGGACTTATTACGATGTTCCCGCCCCAATTGAATTGCTTACCTCTGATATGAGCCCTTAATGAAAATTGATCACCTCCAAATATGTTCCATTTCCCGTCGCCGCTACCTTGTTCATGTTCCCATGCGAAGTTCAAAATAGCATCCCACAGCCACCTCTTAACTTTTATTAATTTGTACCCTTCATGATAATTACTGGATAGGGGGAACTGAAGAGAACATATAGTACTCTCAAATTTAGATATTCTTTGAGTATACGCGTCCATTAATTCGTCAAGAATATAGCTTAAATCGTTAATTACACTTGCGGGGACTGTTAACCTGTTATTGCCAATATCTATACAATATCCACTATCTGTTTCAGAGATAAACCATTTCCTTGCGGTGTCATTTGCTTTTGAACGGTAACCCGTAAACAGAGTTTTAAGAACTTCTTCTTCACCGATAGATATCATTGCACCAGAGACCCTAGGTAAATTAATCCATACTAAACAGCTTATCTTCCTACCTTTGTTATTTGGTAATATCGCTCTAAGTGATACATACCCTTGATTTTGAATGTATTCGAATTCAGTTATTTTCTTCGTTGCCTCAAATTGCTCCCCAGATTCCAATATTGGCATATTACTGTGCGACTGATTAAGCGAAGCTACTCTCGTCATTCTGTAGAGCCCATATGCGTGCTCCTCAACAACATTTTTGATATCTAAATGCTGGTCTATTTTGTTTTGCTTACTGACTTTAACACTATAGGTTTTTGGAGGCTCTGAAAGATACCTATTGTTGCCGTTTAGGTTATATAGAATGTTGTGCAAATACTCATAGTAATATTCGTCATTATTCAGGTCACAAACAATAACCATTACTAAACCTTGGTTCGCATAATAGTTAAGAGTAGATGTTTTTAAATCTATAACAATGGAATCTTCTCTTATTCTTTTTTTATCTTTTGTTCCTTTTAATTGAGCCAAAAAGTTGTATTTTATCGAGCCAAAATCTTTTAGTTGAATAAAGTAATCAATCCCAAAATCCTTATCCCCATCAATTTCTTTAACTAGCCATGTCTCTGGCTTCACACTTCCAAATTTATCAGCGGCTAACCTTCCAAGCTCTTGAGAGTTGCTTTCTTTCGGAAAGCTATTGTTTTCTTCCATTTGATATGGACTCCTTAATATTATTGTTTTTAGTGACTGTCTAAACAAGTGAGCCTATTTTACGTAAGAACAATTAATAACGTAAATCATAATAGGAAAATCATTTTGAAAAACTGGTAGTTATAAATATTAATGAATTATATTATCGAACGATGATTACTGATTATTTTCTTTTGGAAGTCACCTCATTGTTCAATAGTGCGATTAAGTTACTAGGTCACTGTAGTTTGAATATAAATAGGATTAGATATGAAAAAAGGAAAGGTAATTGAGCATATAAAGGAGTATCACTCTGACCTGTATGATGAACTAATTAGGATGTTCAAAGATGATTGGGTTATTTGCAACTGGTCAACGACATCCAAACTAATGTTAAATAACAAAAGTCCTATCGATTTGTTAGATTCGGAACCTGAAGAGGTTGCAGATTTCATGCTAAAACTAAAAAAAGGTGACTTGTCTTAGTGTAAAACCGTAAATTTTAATTTACAAAATAGGTCCAGAAAGTGGCGTCCCCGGTAGGATTCGAACCTACGACCTGTCTCTTAGGAGGAGACCGCGCTATCCAGCTGTGCCACGAGGACTTAAAAGTAACGTTATTAAGCTACCAACAATTGACTGTCATATCCATATTTAAGCGACTGAGAACTAGTGATTTTTGTTCACAAAGATTAGTAATGTCCCACAATACCTGTACAAAACAACTTGAGTTCTGAGCTTGATTCGTTGCTACAACACATTATACAAAAGACTGTATAATATTGATTTAAATGGACTTTTCACTCGAAATGTGATAAAATCTAAATAAAATTAGATTTACTATTTAGCTTTTAACTTAAATGATTTAAGTCTTATTTACATTTATATTGATGATTTTATAAATCTGGATTTTATTCAGCTTCTGTGAAGCTGGCCTAATACTAAAGGGGGAAGATCTAAATTTTTTTCAAACGATCAGGCTCTCCACACATGAAGGTTCAATACGACACGGATATACTAAAAACTGTATTTTTCGATAATAAAAATAATCTAAATAAACTTGAACAGTTGCTATCAAAAGCGATCACCAAAGACTACCTTCTGATTAGAAAACTAGATTCAGCCCCTTCTAAAGCGAGAGAAGAAATAGCAGAAGAGCTAGTTATTATTTTACGTGACATTGCCACTGAAATAGCCCCTCATAACCCATCTGCATTTTTTCATTGGAAAGAGAGCCTTCTAAATCACATTATTGAATTGTCGAGCGAATTGACGCCTCCACTTTGTTATGTGATAGAAGAAGAAAAATATGACAGCATTGACACTTATATCGCTCTTCAGAAAACGATTAATGATGCCGCCATAGCGATTTATGACACACTCGAGCTATACGTAAAAGATTCAGAGTTCCCTATCTACGCTCAATTTATGGAACTATTTGACCTCAACGTAACGAAAATTTTTCTCTTAGCAATATGCAAAATCAATGATGAAATATTTAAGCTTGAAAAGCGACTAGCTGAACGCAACATGGTTTCATTTAGTTTAGAGGATACAACATTTACTGAGTTAAGTTTGAGAGAGGCCTATAACCATCAATAAACCTTTGTTTTAACTTTTGTAAGACAACTATCTGAATCCTATGGTAAATTAGCTTTCAAGATAGGATGATTTGTTTTACGAAGATGGACTACCAATATAACCACTTAGACCTTGCCCACATCACATCTACAGATGATGTTTTCAATACATTAAAAGCACATGGCTGCGAGTCTTTGGTCATCAAACGCTTAGCAAAAAATAATAACGACAAAAACCAAGTATATATTCATAAGAGTATTGGTGTATTTAACTCGATGTTCTCACTCAAATTTAACGAGAGAGATGAGAGTTCAAGTACAACTAAAAGAGCTTCCAAGCCAGGCAAAAAAATACCAGAGGCCGTTTTCACAAAGTTTTCTTGGGTTTCTAGTGATTCATCGCTACATGAAGTTAAGTCGTGTAAGGCAATTCTATACGCCCAATATCCTGAAACTAGACTTTCTGGCTTCCAAACTATTCATAATGAAATGCCTAGATCAATGTCTATAGAGTTCACTAAGATTGAAGGGATCCCTCCTAGATATTTAGCAATTGGAGCCACTAAAAGTGGTGATGCGGTTGCGATGATGATCGTTGACCCATCAGCTCAGTTTGAAGAAGAGTTTGATGGGCTAGAAAACGCGGTATCGTCTGGTGTTATTAAATCTTCTGCATTAGGAAAAGCTGACAATCGAACTCAAGACCTTATTGTTCTTCTAAAAGAGAAGGTTGCAGGACAGACGTTATTGGGATGTAGACTAGACAAAGATGGCAACACCATACCTTTTACTGGAACACAGGTTTGCGGCTATACGTTAGAGCATGCTTTAGGTATTAAGCCTAATGCTGATAAAGATGGTGATATTTTTGGTATTGAGTTGAAAGCCATCTCTCAAAAGAAAGTGACGTTGTTTACACCTGAACCTGATGGTGGTTTATATAAACAAAGCTTTCCAGACTTCATGAAAAAATACGGATACTTAAAAGGCACTGATGAATATAGGTTCACAGGTATCCATAGAGCAAATTCGAGAAATGAAAAATCTGGGTTAACTTTAAAAATTCTTTTCTTGAATAAGGGTAAGGCTAAAGACGAGTTTTTTGAATCTGAATATGATCCTAGTAAAAGCATAGATAAGCAATCAAGGAACCTGAGGGTGTCACTTGTTGATGATCAAGGTTTTGAGGCCGCAACTTGGTCTTTTGAGCGGCTTCTTAATAGTTGGGGTGTAAAGCACAATGAAACCGTTTACTACCCGGTAAAAAAAGTTTTGAATGAAAATGCAAGTGGAATTGAAAAAGGGTACAAGTTTCTTGTTGAGTTTGATTCGAAAGCTCTTTGGTGTCAAAAAACGCAAATATCTAAATTATTTAACGCAATTCATGATGGAACAATTATCTTAGATCCAGCTCCCAAATACGTTGAGAGCAACCCCAAACTCAACAAAAGGCGTTCCCAATGGCGTATAAACGATATCTATAGAGATTCTGCCAAGCTTTATGATGAAGTGGAGCTGATCGACCTATAAACAACTGTTCATTTAAACAGTTATTTATATAAAAAGGGAAAAATGTGTGATACATTGTGTCAAGTTTTTCCCTTTTTTAAATTTCACATGTACCACAAAGAAATCATTCAAGCCGACAAAGCTGCTGAACAACGCATCCATGAGCAAAAAGAAGCAACTAGTCGACTTCTTAAGTTACTACTAACTATTTATGATCAAAAAACATTAGCCTTAAAGCTAAATGATGAATCTTTGGGTTTGAGTTTAAAAGAAATAACTCGGGAAAAGCTAAACCAGTGGAAGAAATCTCCAGACAACACAAATATCATCATAAACGAAGAAACTATAGAGAAGATCAAGGCAGCTTTATTACCTCAAAAACCAAACCATTGGGATAATCCAAACTTCAAGTTTATAGACTTGTTTGCTGGTATTGGAGGATTACGAAAGGGGTTTGAAGAAATTGGTGGTAAATGTGTTTTTACAAGTGAATGGGATGCTGACGCACGTAAAACGTATCTTTCTAATCACTATGTAGATGAGTCTGAGCTGCCTTATTTTATTGACTCTGAAGAAGATTCACCTGAAAAAAATGTTTCGCTCATGGATATAACTCAAATTACGAAAAGTAAAGAGGTTAATACTTCTGATGAGGATAAGTTAAACAGCATTTTAAGCCATATTCCAAAGCATGACGTATTATTAGCTGGCTTTCCTTGTCAGCCATTTTCCTTGGCCGGTGTTTCCAAGAAGAATAGCTTGGGGAGAGCGCACGGCTTCAATTGTGATACACAGGGTACTCTTTTCTTCGATGTTGAAAAAATAATTGAGGCAAGAAAGCCTAAATTCTTTGTTCTAGAAAACGTGAAAAACTTGAAGAATCATGATTCTGGTAACACATTTGCAACCATAATTAGAGCATTGGACGCATTAGGTTATCATATTGCAAACGTAACAACTGAAGGCGATGACATAGAGAGTGCAATTGCTAAGGTCCGAAAAAGAAAGCCTGAGCCTATAGTGATCAACGGCTCACATTTTACACCTCAACACAGAGAGAGAGTTGTCATTGTTGGGATTAGAAACGACTTAGTCGAAGCTAACCCTGAATTTTCTGACTTTTCATTAGAGAAAATTCAAGAACTATTTCCAACTAAACGTTACACGCTTGCTGAAATCCTCTGCGAATTAAGCGATGAGCAACGCAAGAAATATACGTTAACGGAAAATCTTTGGAGTTATTTATATCACTATGCCTTAAAACATCAAACTAAAGGCAATGGGTTTGGCTTTGGACTGGTAAACCCTAGAAACCCGGAAGCAGTTACAAGGACACTATCTGCTCGTTACTATAAAGATGGCTCTGAAATTTTAATAAACCAAGATGATTTAGAGCCTGAATACCTTGACTCTAGAAAGCAAGGAGCAATTGAAAAGAATCAAACAAGAGAAGCATTCTCAACCAAATATGCTCAAGAAAAGTTTGAGTCACTCGGTTCTGAAGACTTGGTTGAATTTAAAAAGCTGGTCAAAGAAGCTGAAAAAGAGTTTGATGAAAAGTATGGCAGGTATAGCAACGACTTTGACGCATCATATAAAACGCCACGAAGGCTAACTCCAAAAGAGTGCGCTCGTTTAATGGGATTTGAAAAGCCTGAGAAATATAGAGCTACAGAATTTGATACTGACTTTAGAATTGTGTGTGCTGACAATAAAGCGTATAAGCAATTTGGTAACTCTGTAGTTGTGCCTGTATTTAGAGCTGTCGCTGATTTATTATCTCCATTGATTATGAATACAGTAAACAAGGACTAATTGCGTCAGCCATTTGAGGTAGCTCGATTGCAAATATACGAAATCGAAGGAGTGATTAGATGAAATATAACGAGGCAGTCAAATTATTGTCAGACAAATATCCAGAGTTAATTGAAGAACTGGCTAATACGGACGAACTTGAGCTTTGGGGAGGCAAAGTAAAAGATATCCAGCAGACTGATAAAAAAATAATTTTCGAAATCGCTGAAGCTAAATGGATTAAAAGAAAAATTAACGATAACTCACTTCTTTTACATCCAGACGCGAGGAAAGAGCTCATTGAGCGCAATTACAAGCCTCTTAGTAAACATCGCAAAATGATTTGGGCCAGTATTTTGGTTACGTATGAAGGCGGCGATAGTAAACAACATTACCAGAATATTAAAAATAAAATTATAAAAAAACATAGTAGCCTCTGGTGGAGAGATGTTCATAATAAAATTAAGCCAACATTTGCCGCGAAGGAAAGGTTAAAAAATCAAGGCTTTGGAGCAGCTTTCGAATTTGCCTCCCAAAGGAGTACATTTCTGGGGGGAGTAGCACAAAGTTCTCGTGACGATATTTTAAGGATGATACCAAATGACTAAAATTATTTTGGAAGTGCAATGCGCGATTCTTATATAGAGTTTCTGAGACACCTAGGCTTATCAAAGCAAGATTTTTTTCAGTTTGGGCTTAATGAAATTATCTATGCAAAAGAAGAGTTAGCGGACCAATCTTGGTCTGATTTGAAGCGACGTATTGAGGCTAATCAAAAAGTCTACATCCGTGGGTTTGGCCGAAACGCAAGCGGTACAAGTCTTTTCCAAAACTTATATGCTGACGTTTTACAAAATCAGCACGTAGTTAAAGATCCAACAAATAATGCGGAACCTACAAAACTCATTAAAAAACTCACGGGGTACTCCAAAACTCCGAGCAAACAATTTGAAACGTTGAGAAATTATCAAATATCACATGTCTTTGGTAAAACTAAAAACGTTTATGCATTTACCGCTCCATGGAATATAGTTTACGTCCCTAAAATAATTGACCCATTTACAGGCCATGAAGCCAAAGGGTCGATGGTAGAAGAATTTACAACTCTATTTCAAAAAGCTGTACATAAACGTTTCAATAAACAGATTGATGAATTCAATGAAATAATGGTTAATCCATTATTTCTTTCCTCTATTGCAGAGCATATAGAAAAGCTTAAGATTTCTAATGGTTCCTGTGATGGTGAAGTTAAACAAATGGAGAAAGCCGTAATTGAAGAGTTTTCACCTATTGAGCTATAGAAGCAGAAAACCCACCTAAAGCAGGAGGGTTGTTTCTTCAAAAGCTCACTTCAAAGTCAACATTATCCTGACTTGGGTCCGAGTACTGTGTCTCAACAGGGTTCTCAAATACAAGTTCATTTGATTTAAACGCTTGATGAATCGCTAGCCTTTCCATTTGAACCCTAGCCATTAGCTCTACAACCCTTGCTTCTTCTGACTTTGAACCAAACAACAGCTTAACCATTTCTAGCAGCATTTTTACAAGCCATTTCGCTCGCGCTTCGTCTGCATTTGCCGCATTAGTAAAGTCAACAAACACTGACGACTCTTGTTCAGAGATCTTTCGGAGCTCAGCTTCATGTTTGTTTTTGAGCTTTTTGATCGACTTTAAATTCACTCGAATTGAAGAAGATGCCAGAGTAACTGATATATGTTCAGGAGCTGGCGCAAGCTTCAACGCAAAATCATCCCTTTCAGCTTTATACTCAACACCATGTTTTTGAAGCGCATTAAACGTCAATTGAGTGGCTTTTAGCTTTGAACCAGAAATTGGAAACCTATGTTCTTCAGGAAGATCCATCAAAATATATGAAATCCCTATAGGTGAGCCGTCAGCGTTTTTGCTAATGGACACATCTATATTTCGTTTTCTAAGAGCCATTACAAAGTTAGTCATTGTGGAGGGGTAACACCCTCCATGCTCATTTCTAATGGCGTTGATGCGAGCCCTAATTATTCGGCCAACGTCTATATTATGTGTTCTAAGTGTACTTCGAACTTGCTCTTTGGATAGCCCTTTTAAAACTTGAGTTTTAAGTTTAGCGAATTCATAGTCGTGAGCGTTAGCTCTCCCACCGACAGAGACAAGTTCTCGTTTTGTATACTCTGACCCTAGGCTTACTTCCGGATTTTCTAAACGGACAAGATCAAACATGATCTCGTAGTCCCTCATTACCTGAAAAACTTTCTGTGCCTCAGCATGAAGGTGCAGAAGACTACCATCATCTTTGACACGACAAGCGGCAATGTAAATGTGGTTCTTTTCGTGCCTGACAGCGGTCCACTTAGTTGACTCGTCATACCCCATGACCTTCATTGTGTCATTGGCTATCTGCATCCAGTGATAGTCATTCAACTTATCCTGATCTTCATCGGGAAGGCTCACTACATAGTGCTTATAGAGCTTGTCTGAAATTCCTTTATACTTTTCAGCCTGCTCTAAAAATTCGTTTTGCATGCTATCAATATCGACAACTAGGGGAAATTCATTTTCATCCGTTACAACGGGTGAGTTTGAAAGTATATTGCCTCCAATATGAGCTATCTTTTCAATCTTGTGTTCATGCCTATCCTTTCTTTCATCACCTCGATATATATAGTGCAATAACGCTCTAATATTACTTCGGTGTTTAAGTGCTTTAAAAATCATCTCATATCACCGAGTTGCTGCATTGTTAAAATTTGCTGTGCAATTGACAACAACATCTGAGGGTCATCCTTACCGATTGACTTAATCAACTTAATGACTACTGAGTGGCTATAGTGCTTTTGATTTAACTGTGAGATGTCAGCATCTTCAATTATTCCAAATTCGTAACCTTTTGCGGATAACGACAACTGAACCAATTTTAACTGCTGTAGAAGCGTCTCTTGTAACTCTATAACTGAGTTAACTTTTCTTTTCGCATCGTCCGAAGAACTAAATAATGACTCTGCTAGCGCAGAAGAAAACAACTCTCTGTTAGAGGTAAGTTCAGCTTGAAGTTGGTTACTCAAACTATTCACGGCATTCAAGGTTTGCAAAGTAGAGACATTTTCATTGTGCTTTTCTTCTGCTGATTCCTTTAACTTGTGGTGCAAAAAACCACTTAGCGTTTTTTTGTTTCTGAGTTGAGTCACTCTACCGTTTTTTATTGCTTCTTCAACAAACTTATTACGTGCAATCTCTAATCCCTTTTTTTCTTGAGGAGTTAAGTACACTTTGATTGGTTTTTTCTTTAAATCAGACATGATAATCACCATTTATTTTTGTTTTACGTTGATGATCATAGGGCTACACCAAATGTTGCCCATATGACTACTACAGTTGGATTAATGAATAGTTTTGGTAGGAACAGGAATCAGAGGCGCTGCGGCTGTGTCGATATTGCTGCTGATTAACGCTTTCATCTCAGCAAGTACTTGTCGCGCCTGATTCATCTCTTGAGATATTTTGTGCAGATCATTTATGTCCCCAAAAATATGAAACGCGTTCATTGCTTGGTTAACATTGTTTGCCATCCCCGAGATCTTTCGTTCTAAATCTTTTGAGATTGGCCTTTCGGTTTGAATTAATATCTGCTCATTTACCGAAGATTTTATAATTATACTTCTAACGAAGTTTGACATTGATGGTTCGTTGCTCTGATTTTTAAGAGATTCGATCCAGTTTTTTTGCTCATCGGTAACATAGACTTTGATAAGCCCACTATATTTCTCTGAGTCTAGTTTGTATGGTTTATTGGGTTTAGTTTTATTAGACATGATAATCACCAGTTTATTTTAATTTTTGTTTTGATGACCATGGGATGGCGAAAGCTCATCCTCAAAGGTAAGAATGTTTGATTGGCTAAATGTCTTTGCGGAATTATGTAGTAGTCACGTTGTCGTAACCGTTCTTTTTACGGCTTATGACAAGTTATGTAGTAGTCGTCGTATTTAATAGTTTTTATACAGAGCGCAGAATCCAACAGGATTTGAGCACCCAGTTCATTTTGGTATACAGATTGATAAAGAGCGAAGCGATTTAGAAATTTGGTACCAGAATGTATAGCTGGCTAATAATTTCTTAAACATAACATCATTATACCAGGTTGCAACAAAGCGCTACAACCCTTATTTTTACTGGCTTTTAATGGAATTGGTATACAGCCCCTTGAGATGGCAAAGCAAGTGCCAAATCAGGCAACTGCTCTACCACGGTGCGCTAAAAAATCGAATATGGCCCCTTAGAGCAGCAATAGGGGCTCCGTATATATTTAAATCCAGCTCATTGCACAATTGAGCGAAGGAAATTGAATAAATCCATTTATCAGTAATTACTGACACTTCCTTTTTGGAAAATTACTCACATAATTCCCATGGGCATTGAGCGGTTGGTTAATGTCAGTGTTGCTTCCCTGTAAAGCGATGGTAACGCTCCCTGCACAGCTATGATTTTTAATTTTTCCTTTACTTGGGAAGCTGTCGCTAAGGTGTAAATTTGACAATTGAGCCTCATTATCACAACAGCTGGATGACATTTGTGTGCACGCCAAATATGCCCCGCAATTTGAACTTTTCACACCCGATATTACTGAAGGAATAGGGTTATCGTGTTTATGACGTGAATTAGAAAACAGAACTAAATCAGGATCTACTTTTTCACAAAGCTCTTTAGCAAACTTTTCTGGGTCGTCATTTTTTGGCTTCCCTCCATGGTGAGGAAACACCAAAATTTTAGCATCTAAACACTTATTTTCGTTTTTAAGAAATTCTAAAGTGTCACCATTCATATCCCCCGGAATGAGGGCTACATTTGCACCATCATGAATAAGCCTAAGTACTATAGACATTGAATTCGAATCCAGTATCTTTCCACTTATTCCTGTTGAACCAGGGCCAGTTATACAATCTACGGCTGAAGGAGCCAATACTTCCAATTTATAATCAGGGTAAACTATATCTTCAGAATCGCTATTCATAGCAGTTACTACTATTGTTTGGTGTACTGTTCGCGAATGAGCTACAGCTGCTCTGAAATCCCCCCATGTGTCAGTAGATTTTATTCCATCAGGGTTAAGATGAACTCTCTTAACAGCAATTTCATCATCTAAAAGGATTGCAATAGCTCCTCCTACATGATCTTTGTCAGAATGAGAAATGATTAAATCATCAACTTGCTTTATTTGCTTTTCAATTAAGATGTTTTGGACATCACTTCCCTGAGCTGCATCTATAATTGTATAAGCATTTGTTGATTCAATTATGGAGCAATTACCATGACCAATATCTAGAACTGTGAATTTAGTCAAGTCCATCTATTCCCTCAAAACTTG
The DNA here is from genome assembly GCF_030125375.1 of Pseudoalteromonas umbrosa. Taxonomy (GTDB): domain Bacteria; phylum Pseudomonadota; class Gammaproteobacteria; order Enterobacterales; family Alteromonadaceae; genus Pseudoalteromonas; species Pseudoalteromonas umbrosa. Next base: position 470,176 of record NZ_JASJUU010000002.1, read on the forward strand.
GCGCTAAATGAATATCACTAATGTAAAGCTCTCTTGAATCGACAGCTCCTGTGTTGACGAATGCTAATAGCCTGTTGACCTTATCTCTATTCATTTGAGATTGAACATTCTTTGGAATCAATTCAGTCGGAAACTTAACTGTCACATCTGAATTCCAGTTTGTTATAATACCCTCAATTAATCCTTCACCTATCGAACGTTGCATATTGTCAATACGAATTAATGCCCGATGAGGCTTCCTCTCGTGGCTTGGTCCTTCTTTGAATTCCTTCTCAGACATTTTCAATAAGTTACCAATTAAATCGTAATCATCGCTTCCACCTCGCCCAATTACTGCTGGGAGCTTTTGTCGGTATTTACGAATTGATGTGTCTGCGTCTTGATCAAAAAACTGAGTAATAAGAATATTTGGAATTTGATTATCATATAAGTCAGCCAAGAGCTCTGCACCAAAAAAACTTGCCATCTTTCCTGGTGATAAATGGTGATCAGAAACAACACCATATAAGTCTAACCCTAGTATGGTGTCTATAAGCCTTTTTTTGTTATTTCCAAACGTTCCTTCAATTATGACTGGTTCAAACCCAGAGTCTTCCACTCTGAATTTCATATTTTTTCGAGAATTAGGATCGTCATCCACTATTGCTATTTTTCTTATATTCATACTGTAACAAACTCAAAATAAAATGTTGCGCCGCCCATGTGACCTTTAGCCTCCACACGACAGCTCCCCCCTAAATCTGCAACTGAATCCCTAACAATAGTTAGTCCAAATCCAGTGCCATTGTCTATGGTAGTTTCGCCCGGCAACCAGATGTCTTCAGTACTAATATCCACAATTCCAGGTCCATTATCACTGAACCTAATTAGCAAAGAACTTTCAGCCTCTTCAGTAAGGACTATCTCGATTACACGACTATCAACATCAAAATTCTCTTTACGAAATGCTCGCATAGAGTTGGTGATACAGTTGGTAATGATAGCTTCCAGAATACATACGGACCCATGTAACTTGGGCTGCTTAACAGTTGAATATTGAAAATCAATGTGAATGTGTTCCCTGTCGAGCAAAGGTTTAAAATTCTTTTTAAGGTTCTCAATTACAGGGATAACTTCAATAGTTTCATTTCGCCTTTTATTTCTTTTTAGTAAATCTAGTTGTAATTCAGCAAAATGACTTAGCCTGCTTAAATAACCCAGTATATTTTCTGTTCTCTCTTTGTATCGTTTGAATATCGAGGAATCAGTATTCCTCTTCACTAGGTTTTCTGCACTAGTCAACGACTCGGGAATTTCTGCAACTGGCTTAGATATTTCATGAGAAAAAACAGCGGTTATAGTTCCTGAGGTAGCTAAAGAACGATAAAGCTTCAAATCTTGCTTCAAATGTTTTGTTTGTCGATTGTTTGCAGCTTTTGATTCTCTAATTGCTTTGTCAACTTCTTGCTTTACTGCTTTATCTGTAATTTTTTTTAGAGCTTCCTTTATTGCACGTTCTTTATCTTTGATCTGCTTTTCATTTTCATCTTTTTGGGCTTTTTTGAGTTTTGCAGCGTAAGCTGCTCTTTCTGCGGTATACCAATTTAGAGAGTCTTTAACAAACCTTCTTAACTCTTTGAACGTGTCATCCTCTCGAAAACCTACGCGATCGGTTTTTTGTTTTAGCTGCTTATCAGCATCATGAACACGTACTCTGCCAATGGACGTATTTGTTGAAGGCCTAATAGAGGGATTGTTTACACGCTCTAGATTCATATCAAGCCAATCCGAGCCTTCATCACCATAAGGATGAACACGAAATTCATTATGATAAATATGAACACCGCCAACGGCCTTTAACCAAGCTGAAACTTGTTTTTTGTTTATGTTTCTAGTCGCAAAAGTTGAACTATCAAGGTGGAAAATATTTAATTCAAAGTCTGCTTGAGGAGCATTATAAATTGGGTTGTTTTTCTTCTCTCGAAACCATTCTTTGCTGGTAGTTTCCCATCGTACAGTACCTTTCCAATCTAATATTTCTGCCGTTGCTGTGCCATCTGACAGTAATGACGCTTTTAGTATATATTCAGCTTCGTTCAGATAACCTTTTTGTACAAGAGCCTCTAGTTCGGGGTAATCAGGACAAACAAACTTTAATTTAAAGTCATTCGCTTCTTCAAACGGATTAGAAAGTAACATCAAGCTTCTGGCGAGCCTTTCCACTTCAAGTTTAGTTATCTTTTGTTTTAAGTTCTGTATATGAATTGTAGTTCCAGCTGATTCATCTCTATCTAACTTTTTAGAAATTACATCTACTTCCACTTCATCTACAGTCGAGCACTGATCAAATTCGCACCAATCAATATCTACACGGTGCTCAAAATTTGCCTTCTTTGTGTTTACTTCAATTGAAGGTATTTCTGGGCGTGATTTTAAAACAACGTAATGCCCCATGCGGAGAGCGGCCAAACGGCCAAGCCCTTTATCTCCCACTTGGATTCTGCCATTGGGTGTTGTGCCCGATTCTCTTTTCGATGAGTGCCCAAGAACTAACCAAGCTGAACCGATTTTCTTGTCGTCCATGCCATGACCGGTATCACTAATAGTAATAGAGCCGCCTGGTTCAGTTATATCGTTCAGGGTTACAGTACATGTTCTTGCATCAGCATCATATGAATTCCTTACTAGTTCGATGATACCTTGGTCAAAATTCGGCAGTAACTCTTCGCCTAACCTCGCTAGTATGGAAGGCGCGAACTTTAAATTATATTGGCTAATCGTTTTTTCTCCTGCAATATCAAGTTCTTCGACTAAGGGTAAATATTGTTGGTACATTAAACTAGAGATTCAGAGCTAACGGAGTTATTTTTATTAATCACCGTAACCTTGATTCATTTTAAGCCGAACGACTCAATAATAGCTAGCGATATATTGCTGAAATATCATATAAAATCTAATTTAAATCGTGGTTTTAGCCAATAGTCAAAAAAACAAATTTGACTCTTACTCAGGTACTAAGGGGGGCCAAATAAACCGGATTTCAAGGTTTCGTGACAAGCTTGTAACTCGTTTAAGTGACCGGATTCGATATGGCTTATAGGTGACTTTCCTTTAAAAAGTGGATTATTGTTTTTCATACTCATAAAGCCATAGATATTCCTTGGGTTCGTAAATTTGGCTCTGAGAATGGCGTGAATATTGGCGACATGGGAGCAGCGAATTAGTTGTTCATCTGATAATTTAATATCTACAAAACCTGCTTCTATCTGCTTTATTTTTATCGCTAGAATTTGCTCTTTTTGTTTCGATGAACAACCCCACTTATCAAGTATGTTTAAGGCTAAGCTCAAGGCTTGAGTATGGTCGATTACCTTGCTTACACCAGTTGCTTTTGGCGTATCTGATACTTCATGTTTAGACGTCAAAAAACCTTCCTCTAATTTTGTCTGTTATTTAAAAAGTGTAAAAGTGTTGACACTTTATGAGCCTAATACGAATTTCTGTAGTCGGATACCGCTACTTGATTGTATTGGTTATCTTGAGCCCAAAGCCCGAAGCTAACCTTAATTGCGCTCACCCAATTATCTTTAGTAATCAAAGTAAAGATCTTTTCAGCGACGTCATTACATTGCTTCACTTCAGTATTAATAGATAGAATAACCTGCTGACAATGAGGTTCCAATATTGGAAGCCATTTGAAAATACGGCCTCCGGAATTAGTGCCGTGAGTGAAAATTATAGTCGTTTTCTTGGTCGCATTTTCAGAGACTAATTTTAGTAGTAAGTTTAGTTTGGTTATATCGGTCCAATCCCAAACTAAATGGCCCTCAGTGACACCGTGTTGAATATCAGAAAACTCAATATGGTTGCCTAGTGGTAGCTCGTTGTATTCAAAAACGTTGTCGCATACGACTCTCACGACCAATATCTCTTGATCCTTTTCTTTTTCAATGTCAAAAAGTCTTTTAACTAAATGCCTTTCACCTGAACCACCTTTTGTTCTCAAAGCAGCAAAGCACGTTACTAGATCTGAGGTAACAAGGTTTTGACTCTCACTAAATTTTCTTGTCGTTTCCTTGGGTTGAGATATGGGCTTGCTAGATGCATTAAGAAGTCTGTGTTTGGACATGCTGTTCTCACTAGTATTTGAAATATTTTAATGGCTCAATCAACAATAAAGTCAGTCTTTTGAGCTTAAGAGTATCTGAATTTTTGGCCCAAGCAGCTTACGCTGCTTGAATTTGAAGCCACAGTTGCGAATCTGCATCGGAGATTTGATCAGGCATCGATTTGATTAGCTTTAGAAAGCCTTGATAATCGGCTGTAGACATTTTCCCGTTATTGACTTTACCCAGTTTATACATACCAAAAATGCGCTTTACTTCGGTTGGCATAAACGACTCATCAATGTCTACTCGCGCATCTTCCTGATGAACTTCAGTTGAAGTAGTCTTTTTTTGTTGGTGCATTCTCTTAATTGCATCTCGTCCTGCTTCAGGATCTTTGCTGAAATAGTATTTTGCTACGGTGTCGATATCATCACCCAGATAATAGGCAACTTGAGCAATATCGTGATTTTCTTTACGAAGGTTGTTAGCAAAAGTATGGCGTAAATCATAAGCTCGCTTGTTAGTAGGTATACCAAAACGAACTTTTACTTTTTTCCATAATTCCGCTGTACAGTTTTCACTAGCATGGCCTGTTTTTGAGTGTGGGTTGGGCAATAAAAATGATTTGTCGGTTTCGTAGTAATACTCAGGTCCCATAGAGAAATACCTTTCCATCATGTCCCAGTACAGATCATTTTCTATAGGAATAATACGAGTATCGTTTGTTTTTAATATTATCTCGCCAGGAATAGTAATAGTGCGATTAAATGAATTCCAATTTGTGCGAAAATTCCGGTAAACCTCACAGTTTCTTACGCCGGTTAGTACCATAGTCGCAAGCACTATCTTTCCGTGCATTTGTTTTGGAGTATCTTCCGGTAATTCATTAATTATGTATTCAACCAATTCTACTGTTGAAACTTCATTAATCGTGTTTATCTGGCGTTTTCCCATGCTCTTTGCTGCGTCGTGAAAATCACTAGCGCAGTTAGCGAAGGGGTTCTTGCGAATGTACCCAGCTGTGTCCCATATACCCATCATTGCATTTATCATAGTGAAGTACTTTCGCTGAGTATCTTTCGATTTTAATTTGCTCTTACTGTTTCCTTGAGATACATATGCCTCATTCCAGTCTTTCTTTAGTAGGTCCAACCAACCAATACTTACGTCACAGATTTTGAAATCTAAAATAGATCTCGCACCGTGAGCAATTGCCCCAACGATACTTGCTCTCAAAGGCTTAACTTTATTATTTTTAATTTTGAATTTACTTCGATCTTTTGTGTATTGACCGGTCTCGAGGTACTCGCGAATTGTCATATTTGCGATAGCCGTTTCATCTAAGGTTGAGTACTTAATTGATTCAAAGTGCTCTGCTGCCAGCTCTCTAGCTTTACCTGTACTTAGAGTCCCAGCTTCATAATGACGACTATTCGTTCGCTTTTTCCAAACGCCCAGTTTCACCATAGATTTTTTTGGCGTTTTTACGTAGAAGGTTTTCTGTGTTGGGGTCAATCGTAAGATTAAGTTGTAGCCTCGTTCAGGAAAATATGAATCCCTTAATTCAATGACTTTACCTTTGACAAATGGCAACTTGTCGATTCTGTCATCTTTGAAATCGAAAAGCCTGTCAGCGAATCGATTAGTTTTTGCAACATAATCCTCTAATTTAAAATCTACATGGTTAATTGGAGTTTTCATATATACCTCTAAAACGTTTATTTAAGTTAAAGCGGAATATATTTTGGCGAAAAAATCATAGCAAATAGCAGGTGCTAATATTCCTACAACCTATTGAAAGGCAAAGAGTTATATATTTATAGTATTTTAGAATAACACAATAAGATATTGATATTTAAACCAATTTCATTAGTAAGTACTAATAAATTTTGCTACCACCAAAAATCACCAATTTTTGAGTCCATAGTTTCCTCCATAGTAAACTACGTATATAAGTACCTATATAGAACAATTTACGAACGATTAACCCGAACACCAAACATGGTTAAAAAAAGCACAAAAAAGGCTATGAGCACTGGCTTTATTGGCTTTGAAACATATTCCGAATTGAAATAAATTAGCGGGTATTAATAACTAAACCCCGCTTGAGAGGTAGAATAGGCGCTTAGGAGGGCCCCGTTTTATCCATTAAACTACAGGGACACAAACTTGTGTCCAAATACCATAAGCGTTTGTTTATGAATTATATTTATAACAGTGTAATGGTATCAATGACAAGTCATTTGAAAAAATAGATGTTACAGTATGTAGATATTTAATCTGGTCAATCTAAGAAGAAAATCAACCTAGCCGATGGCCACTGCTGCGACCATCTTTATCATTTGTAAGTTACTGTCGCACTTGGGTGAAGAATAAAATAGGGAATAGTGACATTGCTACTAGCAACAACTAACCGATTGTCAAAATCAAGCAGTCGGGTATTCACCTCAACACCTCGATCTCGGTAGATCATAGTCCCCGTTAAGACATGGCTCGGTGACGGGCTTTTAGGGAGCCTTTTTGCGTCTCGAGATAAAACAAAGTCGCCATTTACAGTCACGGCAATACCGCGGTGAGATTTAAAGTCTAGCGCAGGATACCCCATTTTTTGAAATTGATGGATCATGGACTCAGCCAGCTGGTTACCTAGCTGATTACTCCTTCTGAGGCTTCTATCAAAGCTGACAAAACTCGTTATCGCCACGGCTCTAGGTGAAACCCCAGTCATAGAATCGGTTAACTCTAATGCGATTTGACCCGCATAATTAGATAGCTGTTTATTATGCTCGTAGGTAACAAACCCCGGATCTGGATAGGTAACATCCGACTGTGTATTTAACTCATTTGCCAAAGCTGCCAACTGCTGCGCTTGCTGATCCTTTACTGATTGCTGACCTTTGGGAACAATTTGCGCGTGCCGTGAGCTTTCGCACCCCACCATAAGCGCTAAGCAGCTCAATATTAAAATACTCGTTTTCATTGCCACTACCTACTTGCTCTCTCTAGCCGGATACCATCATGACCAATCCCATCACGAAGTGCGTTGACAACTGATTGAGGTAAAAAGCCCTGTGCAGTCCCTACTACAGCCTTGCTCTTCACACCAACAATACGCGCATTAACCAATACACCACCTTGATGGTTTGCCAGTGTCCCTGCCAGTACATAATTAAAAGTGTGCTCATCTGACAGTTCTAAAAAGTCTCGACTGAAGATGAAATCACCTTGTTTAGTCACGCGCATAAAGTCAGTAGTTTTAAAGTCAACAACTGGGACGCCAAAGTTATGCAGCTCATGAACAAAGCTCTCAGACAGTTGATTCCCTAGTAAAGAGCCATAATTATAGTCTTCATCAAGAAAAACAAAGGTCGCAACTGCAATAGGTGTTCTATCGTTTACATACCGCAAATTACCTATCATATCTTGCATTAGGTTTTGTACATAATGGGTCACATTGCGACTGGCCATTTGCTGAGATACAGTCATACCATGCATGCCGCCTGGGTGAACTTGAAACTGACTCTCAGAGCTTGCAAACGCGTTTTTATCCACCATTACCGCATTGCCCTGATACCGCTCACTGTCTGTATTCATACAGCCAAATAACATAGGCAACAAAAGTGATAACGCATACTTTTTCATATCTTTCTCCGTTAATATTGGCTGCGATGCAGTAAGCCATCGCGCATTTGCACTTGCTCTTCCCCCCAGAGTGTTTCTTTGGGTAGGCTTATTGATGCTGCAGATACGGTTTTACTGCTTACCATATCAATCAATCTCGCATGTATCGTAAAGGAATCAATACTTTCACTCACACTGCCAGTCAGGATCAGGTCAAATTTATGTCGCTCTTTAAGCTTATCGATGTCGCGACTCAAAATACTGTCGGCTTCTGTTGATAAATTAATCGATCTTTGTATACGAAATTCAACCACCTGCAAACCCATCTGCGTTAGATAAGTGATAAAACTTTCCTGTACTTGATTACTTAATCCTGCACCTTGGTTATTTAAAGTATCGGCACCTAATTCATTATCTTTAAAAAAGCTTGTTACTGCGACCGAAGCTCCGGGCTTTAGAGGCCGGCTATATTGACTTAGCTGCGTAGCCATCTCTCCCACATAACTGTGGAGACTACGTGCAGGAGGAGCTTTTTTTTCAACCTTCTCTGGCTTTGGTTGTAGCCAGGAACTTGAACTGCAACCAGCTAACAAGAACATAAACACCAAGATTAGAAATCGCATTTTGACATACCTCTAAGTTACCGATCTGTATCTATGCAAAAATCGAACCAGTCTACATAAAAATCTAAGATATGTACTTTAAATTTAGGGGATTGTATTTACTGTAGTTTTTCTAAGGAACCCATGCTTAATGAAGCTTTGGCATTGGTGCGCTGTAACATTTAATTCCGATCGCTGTAAATTTTAGGCAAGTACTTGCCGCTACTTGAACATCCTCGGAATAATGATAGCCAAGTAAATATTTTCTTCGTTTCTTATCTTGCACATAGAACGGCTTAGCCGAAAATAGTTGAGGAAACCTTCGTGTTAAAATAGAGACATAGGCTTTAAGCACTTTTAACGAATTAAACTCTCCCCCGGCTGCAAAATATCCACTTAAAGGTTCTGCTGTTTCTACCACTAAATCAACTTCAAGTAACACATCACCTTGGTTTGAAAGAACGACTTCAACCTTTTTAGCTTGAATAACGTTACTTGCTGACTGTTTTTTTACCCTTGCTTGATAGTAGCCTGGACGTATATCACTAAATACATAATACCCATCATATGCCGATTTAACTGTCGCAACCACCTTATGCTCTTTATCAACTAACTCAATTTCAGCATAAGCTAGCGGTGTTTCATGACCATCAGCATCTTTTTTGAATACCATCCCCTCCAATTCACCAGCATGGACAACTGGATACTCTAAATAAGCAATAAAGCCTTTTCGAGGTGTAATAGAGCGGCCGTCATGAGCAGAGATATAAAAAGGATCGGGAAGAGAGTCTTCATCAAGAACAATATCTGTTTGGCGATTTAATGGCATATTGCCCAATAATGCTGTGCCATTATCATCTGTAAAAGCTTGTGCAAAGCTATGAACAGATTTAATTCTTACCCCTTCTAAAACGACGTCATTACCATCAAATATCGCATTATTATTTTGGTCTAGAAAAACCTTAACCAGTACAGAGCCAGAACTCGCAAGACGCCTATCAGTAATAAAAAACTCATTGCTATAACTTTCATAACCCAAACTAAACTGACTTGTTAAGCCAACTTGCCAATCATCGTTTTGAAAGTAGCTAAATTGTCCAGTTAACCTGAATTTATCATTATGCCAATTAAGGTTTGCACCAACTTCATAGCCATCATTAATGAGAGATTTGACGTAGTTAAACTCTATATCAAGCTGCTCATCGAGCACCCTATTCAATTGTACTTGATAGTCAGTGAGCCTGCGTCTAGGGTGTAACTGATACCCGAAACCGATACGACTATAAGCACCATAAAGTCGCCCTTGCCATCGCGCGGTTCCTTTTACATCATGGCCTTGCTGCCCATCAGCCTGAATATAATCCAACTGATGGCTAAAAGTACCTAGCTGAGTCGCCAAAGATAGTAAGTTAGAAGCTAAAAAGTCTGTATCAGCAAAGTCCTTTCGCCAGTTCAATGTATTTTGATAATTTAGACGCAAATGGTTATGGTTATATATATTTCCAGCTGCTCGAAAAGCAAATTCTTGAATACGCTGTTGATGTGAACCAGTTGCATCCCTGCTTGTTTTATTGTCTGTAAAAACGGCACTTAGAGCTTGCTGATAGAGCTGTGTTCTAGCTTGAAGCAATAGATATTGCGCTCCTTGTTCATCGCGACTAAAGTCGAAGTTTAATATGCCTTTGCTCCACATATCAAACCCCAAGCCTGCGCTGAGCTGATAGGTATTTTTTTGCCCTTCCAACCCTAAACGTATGCCGCTATATACCGATATATCATCACTGAGTCCATGGTCGTACCGGCTCAGTATATTCCACCCTGATACACTTGAGACACCAGCAGTTTCATCTAATATTGTTTTACCTGATTCAACAATTGATGTATCAAAGTACCCTTCGCCTTTTGCAAGGTTTCCTCCTCCCACGTAATAGGAACGATGATCATGTCGTACTTGACCTTGTGGTCCATACATGACCAATTCAAACTCATTACTACCAAAATAAAGCTCAATAAGCTCAAAATCATACAACCCAGATTGTACATTTAATCTTTGGTCAATCATGATGCCATTGTGGTACAACTCAACATCCCAACCGACTTGTATCGCTCCGCTGATCCTAACCGTTTGCGTATCTATCTGCTTGTAGAGCGGTCGGTCACTCAATCGAACCCCACGTGAATATGAAGCTCGATAGTGGCCGCCTATACGAGTCTCTAATACATCACCAACTTCGAATTGAGTTGCCTTAACAGAACCAATATACACACCTTCTTCCTCCTCCCGAGTCAAATTTAAGCGACTTTCACCAAGAAGATCTCCTGAACGACCACTGAGAAAATAATTAGCATTCCAAAAGGCTACATCTTGACTTCCAAGTAGAGAAATCGATGCATCACTTTTATTATTGTTTGTTGTAACCAAAGAAGTTTGAATATCTACAAGAGGTGGGCTCCATACTTGATAGGGCGTCTCTTTCCATGGCAAAACAGGCTGTTGTGTGGATAAGCTAGGAGCAAAGTAACGGCTTTTCCTAGCAAGGCGCTTCTCAATCGGCAACGATTGCTCACTGCTAATCAAAATTTTCAGATCTTGATAATCTATACCGAATTGCAATCCAAACCATTCAGCAAGCAATGATGCTTCAACATATAGCTCACCATTGCGCTCTAAAAGGTCCCGTAAATTGAGATTAGCTACTCGCTCAGACACATAAACCTTGCGCTGTGCTAAATCTAGCTCGAAATGCTGAGCTTCATCAATATACCATCCCGTATATCGCTGCCCTCTCTCATCTGCAACGATGGCAAAATCTAATGCCGAGAAAATACTTTGCAATTCGAGCACAACGCCTTGGTCACTCTTCACTGCAAATACTTCAGAGATATAATGGTCTTTAATGTACACCGAGAAAAAGAGCTCTTCCCCACTTTTGATGCGGCCCTCCCCATAACTGCTTACTCGCTCAACCTGGGTTTGAACATAATCTAGGTTAGCGAAACAAATAGCAGGAGCCGCAAAACAGAGCCCTAATAATGCACTTATATAGAGTCTAACGATCACTTATTCACTGAGAGGTGATATCAAACGTGCGCTGCGAAAAAGCGTGATCGCGAAATTCAGCTTGCCCAGTATAAGTGACCCTAAGCTGACCCTTACCTGTAATAACCTTTTCGGATAAAATATTAAGTTCTACCTGCGCCTGAGACACCTCAGGATAAATAGCATAGTTGTTAGCGGTTGCTACGTTAAGCCACTGCTTAGCGCCTTCTGGCTTCCAATCTGCTCGCAACTTGCCAAAAGCACTTGCGGCTCCCTTTCTGAACATATCGACTGTGATGACTGGTTTGCCACTTAAATTTTTCGACAACTCAACGGCAGTAATTTTAACTTCAGGTGGTGATACGTTTTTTCGATAAATAACAGGGATGCTGTAGCTTAAAATCATATTTAAACTAACCCCTATTGCTTCAGACTGGCTTTGTTTTTCTGTAGGCAAAGCTTGGAATAGTAAGTGAGAGCGATACTCTCCATCATCCATGCCTTGCTTGCGACGTAATGCCAATTTAACCACTTGGCGCTCACCTGCCTCTAGATGAACTTGCCTAGGAGTCACCCTCATTAAGTGACTAAGTTTCCATGGTCCCACTTGATTAGGAAGAAGATCAAGATAGCCACCAGCTGGCAAAGCCTGTTTTTCCTTCCAGCCTAAACGATACGTTTTTGCTTCACTACCATTGTTGATTAAAAACACTTTTGCAGTACGTTGACGCTCATCAAATATCACCCGTGTTGGAGATATCATCAATGATGCTTGAGTAACTTGACTGAAGAGTAATATGGCCAATGGGCCGATTGTTAAAAAATACTTTTTCATATAAATAGCTTAGTAATTTACTTCAATATCAACCCACACTTGGTAAACCCCGTCAGGATATTGAAAAGGTTGAGCATTTATCTCTATTGTTCCCCCAACTTTCAATGACGCATTACCTTGTGTATCACTAAATACACGATCTACGTGCTCCAATTTAACTAGGCTTATCCCTTGCACAGCTAAGTTACTGTGAGAAAGTTTTGACGTTACGATATTGGTAGACACTGAAACGTTTTGTAATACGGGCAAAGAAGAGATTATTAATTCAGCAGCCTGTCCCCCAGATACCAAGTGTACTGGACCACTTGTCACATTTCGTCCATTAACACCAATTTGAACACGGCTGATGTTGGTATGATCAGAAATAAGAATAGTCCCAAAATCCAAAGGCGTGATAACCTCAATGCGCGCGCTAACCAAGTTACTAACAATCATGAGTAAGCAACTTATAAAAACGCCTAGATACCCTTTTTGGCACGCCTTCTTCAAATGAGTATTCAGTATCAAAACACTAGTAGCTCAATTCCAGCGTAAAAGTACCAACATAAGCACCATCTAAATAATTGGCTGCATTACCAGTTGTTGTTGATAAAGTTGCTCCCACATTGAAAACAGCCTCACCATTTGCATCTACTTGGATCTGCTTACCAACAACAGGTGAAGAGCTTGACGCACCTGTTTCAATATAATAAGTAAATGATCCAAGGGTAAACCCTGCTGCTCCTGTACCACTACCAACAGACAATGAGACATCTGTCTCAACCGGATCCGTAATAGATAAGCTCGCGAACGGTACGACTCCTGATATTTTAAATTGTGCAGGGCTGCCAGCAGACAAAATCGCAATTTCGGCATTACTGACATTGGTAGAAGCTACCGTAGGTGACTGAGTCGAATCAGCAGGAATAGTTAAAGTCGCAGTATCTGTACCAGTATTATCCGCAACAGCGCGAATTGTGCCAAAATCTAAATCTTGATTTTTAACCAACTCAAATGCATTTTTTACCGTAACTTTTGCATCAAAAGTCGCTTTTTGCGCGGCCACAGAATAAAGCGGTAACCCAGTAAAAATGGCAAATACGGCCAGATGATTTAAACTCTTTTTCATACTCTTATCCTTTAAAGGCCCTACTAAAAACAAGTAGTGGCGTTTTATATTTGTTGCTAGCGCATTGCAAGAGCTATTACTCTAAAAAATACAAAAAGCTTTGTTGATTGACACTCGCCAATGTACCCAATAAGAATACATTTATATCTAATTTTTCAACTCAGAGCAACGCTTTGTAACATTGGACATCACTTTACAAAAAACCGTAACCTCTTCTGCGGAAGTAAAACCATTGGCTGTTACATAAAATAAGTTTCTGTTTGGTTCGGGCTCAGAAATACTCGCGATAATACGATTAAATACAAGAGGGTAACTTTGTCGAACTATATCGATTCGATCTTGTATAACTTGTACTTGAGACGTCGCATTCTCCTGTCTCAAATGAATACCCAATAAAACGACTGGTATATCTAAACTCAGATCATTAATCACACTTGAGTGCACTACTGGATCGTCTGCTATAGCATTAGACGCATTCATCTTCATATTTAAATCATTTGAGTGTTTTACAACAGTTTGAGCTGGCTGTAAGTAGCTATGAACATCTCGCACTTCTGTTTGTGTAGAGAGTAACTCAAGCAATTGCGTTAAGTCCTCTTCCAAATCAGCCAACCTCTCAATACTGGCTTTGTTCTCTTTATATGAAGCTAGCATCGCTTTTTGCGCATATATTGCTTCTTGCTGGGCAACTTTTTCGTCTAGTGATAACGCCGAACTCGCACATCCAGTTAAATAAACCATTATAAAAATCGAAGCAAAAATTAGCGCTACGGACTTGAAAGGCATACAACTCATTCCACCTAAACGACAGCTACAAACATCACATACTAAAAAGCTAATGCATTAGACTGACTAAAAAAGACTAATTTGTCCAATAAAACGGATAAAAAGATGAGTTTAAGCTCAAAAAGTAGGCACATGTAAAGTGGGTAAGCAAGAAAAAATACCTATTATTAATTTAATAAGCAAAAAGAGGTGGCTACAGAGCCACCTCACAAAATCTATAAATTCTTAAACAGAAAACGGATATTGAATCGCATCATGGTGCTGATAATTAGTCACTTCAAAGTCATCCAAAGTAACCCAGGTTTCTAAGTCTTCAAACGTTTTGATATCAGGGTTAATGTGAAGCTCAGGTGATGTAAAAGGCGTGCGCTTTAGCTGCACATCACGCATCAATTCTAGTTGATCTTCATAAATATGCGCATTCACAATTTTATGAAACGCTTTGCCTGCTTCAAGCCCTGTGATCTGCGCAACTAGCTTTAGTAAGGTAAAAACTTGTATTGCGTTAAAATTACCACCCAATGGCACATCTTGACTTCGCTGGTAGCTATTCAAATATAGTACACCATCTAAAATTGAAAACTGATGCTGGAACATACATGGACGCAAACACCCTAAATGAAATGATCCAGGGTGATAAAAAGTGATAATTTCGCCACGATTATCGATGCCCTTTGAAAGGTCTTCGATCACTTGTTTGATTAAATCAACACTACCACCATCTGGCTTAGGGAAATTTCTAGCCACTGCACCATAAACAAACCCCATATCATCTTCACCTTTGCGATTTGGGTTCTTTAGCCAGTCTTGGTTTTCATTTGCATTGGCGTTCCAAGTATTACAGCCTATCTCTCTAAATTGAGCCGCGCTGTCATAACCACGCAAATACCCAAGCAGTTCAGCAATTGCAGCTTTCCAGAAGCTCTTTCGAGTTGTATCGAGTGGAAACTCATTTTTATCGACGTGATAGGTTAAATCAGCATTGATTACCGTAAGGCATCTTTTTCCTGTTCTTTTGTTCTCAACCCATTTTCCCTCATCAACAATGCGCTGACATAAGTCTAAATATTGGCTCATTACCTAACCCTATCACTATTCTAAATTCAACTGTGGCTTATCATACACTGCATATTAAAGCTAAACCATCACTGTAGGGATGATATTGAACAGGTATTTAAACAGAAGCTCTTGGAGAATTCCCATAAACTCTAAATGCATTAGAGTCAACTATTCATTATTTACTTTACCGTTCAATTATTGCTAGATTAATCATGATTTAGTTGAAAAATAATAAATAAGGAAAATCATGAAACTAACAATTAAGAAAAACTCACTCAAGAAATTATCTAACAGCAAAGTCTTACAGCCTAAGTTAACAAACTTAGTTGCTGGTGGAGAACCTGATTTGTGCCCTACTGACGGTCAAAATGCGTGTTTCCAACTACAATAAGTAGCCTTGATTAATAAATTACCGAAAAAGACGAAGTTGACTGATTTTTGAACTTTTCTAATATCAATACAGCTGTTAACGCAAGAAAAAACCAAATAAATAAAGAAGGACTTATGAAAAAACAACTCACTTTAGCAGAAATAAAAACAGTCGCTGGTGGTCGTGGTGGCGGTATGGTTGTCCCAATGCCAAAACCGGTGGAAGATTAATTAACAGCACCTAGTTCTAAAGACTTCCTAGGTTGCGCTACGCTTAGCGCAACCGACTAATGTAAAATCTCTCGAAAGGTCTAACTAACCCTCTTTGATTAATACCAAAAATGCAAAGGCACTTTAGAGCACATTAAGCCATACTTCAAAGTGCTATGACACTGCTTTTTACACAATGCCTCCAGATCCATAATAGATGAACGCTTTATTCAAATGCTCTATTAAACTGCTCTAGCTCTTTTCGTTTCAATAGACTATAAATTGCAGGTAACACAATCAATGTCAGCACCACAGCACTGGTCATGCCACCAACCAAAGGCGCTGCGATTCGGCTCATCACTTCAGAGCCTGCACCAGTACCGTATAAAATCGGTAGCAACCCGACAATAATGGTCGTCACGGTCATCATAACGGGCCTCACTCTGAGACCAGCGCCATGAAGTAGAGCATTTTGATACTCTTCTCGCGAAATTGAAGCGCCTGTCTGCGAAGCGCGCTCTTTGAGAGAGTGGAGTGCTTGGTTTAAATATACCAGCATTATTACCCCTATTTCTACCGCTACACCTGCTAGTGCAATAAACCCAACGCCAACAGCCACAGAAAAGTTAAACCCTTCAAAGTACATCAGCCATATCCCTCCAATCATGGCCATTGGCAGTGTCACCATAATCATCAAAACTTCAGTCATGGCTCTGAAATTCAGATATAGCAAAATGACAATGATTGCCAACGTTAATGGCAATACATAAGATAATTTCTCTTCTGCCCTTTGCATATATTCATATTGACCAGCCCAAGTGAGGGAATAACCGGTTGGTAAATCTAACTCTCGCTCTAAAAAAGCGCGTGCATTGTTCACATAAGAACCGATATCAACACCTTCGATATCAATGTAAGTCCAGCCATTGAGCCTCGCATTTTCACTTTTGATGCTAGCCGGTCCCGTATCAATATAAATACGAGCCACATCTCCCAGGGTGATTTGAGCGCCTGAAGGTGTCACTATAAGCAACTTGGCTAATGACTCTGGGGAGTCTCTATAGTCCTGAGGGTAGCGAATATTCACTGGATATCGCTCTTGACCCTCTATAGTTTGGGTGACAGTTGCTCCACCTATGGCGCTAGCCACTACCTGCTGAATATCAGAAATATTGAGCCCAAAGCGGCTGGCCTGAATGCGAGAAATGTCCACTTTAATATAACGGCCTCCAGCAACACGCTCAGAGTAAACGGAAGCAGTTCCCTCTAATGCGGGTAAAATTGCTTCAATTTGCTGGCCGATCTCTTGAATGACGTCCAAGTCAGGGCCTGCGACCTTTATACCCACAGGCGTTTTGATCCCAGTTGCTAACATATCTATGCGCGTTTTTATCGGCATGACCCAAGCATTCGTTAAGCCAGGGAATTTAACCAAGCTATCCAATTCCGCCTTTAAGCTTTCTGTTGTAACCCCCTCTCGCCATTGGGACTTTGGTTTTAATTGAATGAAGGTCTCAATCATAGTCAATGGTGCAGGATCAGTTGCCGTTTCTGCACGTCCCACCTTGCCAAATACATTGTTAACCTCAGGCACTGTGCGAATTAGCTTATCAGTTTGCTGCAAAAGCTCACGAGCTTTGGCAATAGAAATGCCGGGGTACGTAGTCGGCATGTACATCAAGTCGCCTTCATCCAGTGGCGGCATAAATTCACTTCCAATCTTATTAACCGGATAAAAGCCAGCAACCGTAATGAGCAAAGCCGATATAATCGTGATTTTAGGAAAGCGCATTACTTGCTTTAATACAGGCATATACACTGCCGTTAAGACTCGGTTTAACGGGTTTCTCTTCTCGGATATCACCTTGCCACGAATAAAGTATCCCATCAATACAGGCACCAAAGTAATAGCTAAACCGGCGGATGCCGCCATGGCGTAAGTTTTAGTGTAAGCAAGAGGTTCAAACATCCTGCCTTCTTGCGCTTCTAAAATAAACACAGGTAAAAATGATACAGTGATGATAAGAAGGCTAAAAAATAATGCAGGCCCGACTTCACAAGCGGCTTTAGTCACAATTTCCCAGCGATTTTCATCCGTCAGCGGCGTTTTTTCCATATGCTTGTGCATATTTTCAATCATCACAATCGCCCCATCTGTCATCGCGCCAATGGCTATCGCAATGCCGCCTAATGACATGATATTGGCGTTTATTCCCTGTAAGTGCATGATGATGAATGAGGCCAAAATGCCAAGCGGCAATGAAACGACAGCCACCACCGAAGACCTCAAGTGAAATAAAAACACAACACAGATCACAGCCACCACTAGCAGCTCTTCAGCTAACTTCTGCCATAAGTTATCCACCGCGGCTTCGATTAACTGAGCGCGGTCATATACAGGTACAACCTCAACGCCTTCAGGTAAAGATCCCTTCAAAGAAGCAAGCTTTTCCTTTACTCCTTCAATGGTTGCCTGTGCATTTTCACCGGAGCGCATCACCACAATCCCGCCGACCACTTCTCCCTCGCCGTTAAGTTCAGCAATACCACGGCGCATTTTCGGTCCCAAACGCACATCAGCCACATTTGCAATGGTCAAAGGCACACCATTTTCACTCACCCCAAGCGGGATCTGGGCAATATCAGAAAGCTGATCTATGTAACCTGTCGCTGTTACCATATATTCAGCTTCAGCCATTTCTATTACAGAGGCGCCCATTTCTTGATTGCCTTGCTTCAAAGCAATTTCAATCAAGCTTAAAGGAATGCCATAAGCTCTGAGTTTGTCAGGGTCAACTTCCACTTGATACTGTTTAACCATGCCCCCAACAGTAGCCACTTCTGACACGCCGGATACCGTCTGTAATTCATACTTTAAAAACCAATCTTGAATACTTCGTAGCTGACTCAGGTCATGGCGACCCGTTTTATCTGTCAATGCATAGATATAAATCCAACCTACCCCAGTCGCGTCCGGTCCAAGCTGCGGCTTTGCAGAACTAGGTAAGTCACTGGCAGCCTGATTCAAATACTCAAGCACGCGGCTGCGTGCCCAGTACATATCTGTATCATCCTCAAAAATAATGTAGACATAAGAGTCACCAAAAAATGAAAAACCGCGCACCGTTTTTGCGCCAGGCACTGACAGCATAGCGGTACTCAATGGAAAAGTGACTTGATCTTGCACCACTTGTGGCGCTTGCCCCGGGTAGCTTGTTTTTATAATCACCTGTACATCCGATAAATCGGGAATGGCATCCACTGGCGTTTGCTTTAATGAATACAAGCCGCCAAAAGTTAAAATAACCGTCAGCAATAGTACCAAAAACCGATTGCTCACCGACCACTTGATAATTGATTCAATCACATCAAACTCCTATCAATGGCCAGTATGAGCATCATGCTCACCGCTGTTAACGCCTTTTATGTCAACGATGACTAAATCGTCTCTGACCTCAAAAGTAAACGTAATTTCCTGAGCAACTTTAAAATCTGCAAGTGGCAGTGATTCGTCCACCACAAAGTCCATAGTTGCAGCTGCTCTGTTCCACTTCTCAATTGCCTCACGACTGATGTTTACCGTGCGATCTCGGTGAGAAACATGATTAATTACGCCTTTAACAGTCGCCGTAGGGATTTGCGGCTCAGCCATAATATGTATTCCTGTCACCTGATAGCTACCTGATTCAAGCAGTGTCACCTCAAAGTGCAGTGTTTGACCCACTTTTAATGCATCGAGATCAACCTCTTGCCCAACATCAAAATCCATCGTCATCTCTGGCCAATTCCATGCATCAACAGGCCCATGTGTCACATTTATCTGTCTGCTTTGCTCTGTTACGCTATGCACTTCCCCTTGCATCCATACTGATTTTGGTTTTTCATCAAACGTCATACGCTTAAAATCAGAGCTTTTACTCGACTCTGAATCAATCAAAAACTGAGCAGAAGTCACCACCGTCTCGTCTTCATTTAGCCCTGATATAATTTCAATATGCATTTCATCAATGCGGCCAATTTCAACTGCAACCGACTTAAATTGTCCCTCTCCCAACGCTAATACCACTCGATTTTGAGAGCCGGTTCTGATGACAGATTCTTTTGGTACCAAAAGTGTATTTTGAGTACTATCAGACTGTATCTGGACTCGAGCCAACATATTGGGCTTGAGGGCTTTATCAGTATTCGTAAATTTAAGCCGCACGCGTAAGGTGCGGTTTGAAGCATCCAAACTAGGGTATATATAATCAACCTGCCCTTGCCACGATCTACTCGGTAAATAATCTAACGTCATCACAACGGGCAGCCCGACTTTGATAAGACTTGCTTCACGCTCAAATACTTCAACCTCCACCCAAACATGGTCAAGCTGACCTATACTCATCATCGTCGTACCTGGCTGAACATAGTAGCCTTCACGAATTTTCAGATTTTTAACAACGCCTGATTGTGGTGTATAAAAGGTGACAGTTTGGCGGACTTGCTTGGTTTTTATCAACTGTTCAATAAAATCGGTCGACATTTTTAGTGCACGTAACCGCTTAGAGGCTGCCTCAATCAATTGTTGATCAGCTTGATTCAGTGCAACCAACATTTCTTTTTGTGCATTAACCAACTCAGGCGAGTATAAGTCGTAAAGGGCTTGCCCTTGCTCAACCTCATCACCTACAGCCTTCACATATAGATTGTCTACCCAGCCATCTACACGAGGGTGAATGTGCACTAATTTATGTTCATCATATTGCACATAGCCCACGGTATTAATATGTTGCTGCAATGCGCCTGATATCACTTTACCCGTTCTGACACCAAGATTATTGACAACATGAGGAGAGATTTTTACCACCCCAGGGCCAAACTTGTCCTCACCTTGAGACTCTTCATACACTGGAACAAGATCCATGCCCATTGGCGATTTACCTGGCTGGTCACGGCGATAATTCGCATCCATTGGCGCAACCCAGTAAAGCGGCTTTTTTTCATCAGCTCCGCCTTTTTGGGCATCGACCATAGTATGTTGACTATCACGCAATGTAACAACACCTGCGCCAATCACAATACCTACTGTCAGAGCCATTATTATTTTTACAACTGGCGTACTCATCATACTTTCCCCCAATCCATCTCTGGCATTACATCATCTGGCTGAAAATTATTGAATACACCAGCAGTCATTAATTGAACAATTAAAACCCGCATTAAAATTGCTCCTCATATTTACTAATTTCAGCAAATACTTGGCTACTGCCATCAGCCATCAACACCAACACTTGATATGGGTGAAAACGCTGACCGACTTCCATGCCTGGGGAGCCAAGTGGCATAGCTGGCACAGATAAACCGATCGCCCCTTTCACCGGTGTAGCTAAAAATTGCTTGATGAATTTCGCAGGTACATGGCCCTCAAATACATAACCACCGTCACTCACACCTGTATGGCAAGACTGATAACGCGGCTTAACGTTTAATTGACTTTTCACACCACCTAAATCCGGCAAATCATATACTTGATAGGTGATACCTTGTTGAGACAAATGACTTAACCATTTAACACAACACCCACATGTCGGCGTTTTGTATACCTTGAGCTGTGGCTGCTCAACAACTTCTTGTGCTTGAGCTAAATTGTGAAAGTTGCATATGGCAACGATGAATAACACATACGTGACAAACTTAAATTTAAACATTCTGGAACTCATTTTTATTTGAAAAATGCCATCGCTGGTGTTTCAAAAGTAATTGAAAATACTTTTTGCACTATAAAACGCAATACAGCGGGATGGCTGAATATTAAAAAGCTATTTTTTGGGCACAATAACCCTAGAGTTAGGCCAGAATGGGGGGCTTATAGACAGTGTTTATTAACTGATTTGGTGAACCTGTGTAGGCAGATAAAGGCTTTTCTGTTACCTGTTTAAACGTGGTAAATACGGAAGATTCACCCATAAAAAGAGAAAATGGCGCACATAAGCTGGTAGGACATGCACACTCTGTTTCACAGCAATCCATTTCATGGTGAGATGGCATAGAATGATTCATATTACTGTGCTGATGTTGATTATCAGAGGCATCATGACTAGGCAAATGCATAGACATCGTGGCTTTTGCCCCTGGCATATCGTGATCACAGATCATCTGAGCTTGTGCAATAGGTTGAAACACAGACATCACAAACACAATAGCAACGAGCAAAAGTTGCGCGGCACTGTATGTTTTTTTTGATGCGGATGAGTAATTCAAGTGTTTCAACTTCATTTAGCGTAATTGCTATTACTATAACGCTAAATTGACCATTAATAAATTGCTGTTTGTGTTTAGCGAAGCATCTTCTTCGCTAAACACCCTATTTAACTATGCTGTTTTTGTCGCTTCACGGCGGTGTGCCCACACCATCAAGCCAAGACCACCGATGATCATAGGTAGTGATAAGATTTGACCTTGAGAAATCACACCTGCATACAAACCAATATGCGCATCTGGTTCACGGAAGTATTCAATCGCAAACCTAAATGTACCATAACCCAATAAGAACAGGCCTGCGATGCTACCTGCAGGACGAGGCTGATTGCGATACCAGACTAAAATCAAAAACAACACTAGCCCTTCAAATAAGGCTTCATACAATTGAGACGGATGTCTTGGTATATTACCACCTGACGGGAATATAAACGCCCATGGGACATCCGTTTGACGACCCCAAAGCTCGCCATTTATAAAGTTGCCAATTCGACCGGCTAAAAGCCCGACAGGTACCATAGGCACAACAAAGTCTCCCACAGCCAAAGGTGATTTATTGGTGCGCCATGCAAAAATGAAAATTGCAGTTATTACACCTAATGCTCCACCATGGAAAGACATACCTCCTTCCCATACTTTAAATAGCATAAGCGGATCGGATAAAAAGGCAGAGAAATTATAAAACAACACATAACCAACGCGGCCACCTAAAATAACCCCCAGCATACCGTAAAAAAGCAGATCACTGACTTGGTCCTTGGTCCATCCCGAATTGGGCTTTTCCGCTTCTTTATTTGCCCACCACATTGCAAATGCAAAGCCTATTAAGTACATAAGGCCGTACCAACGGACACTTAAAGGCCCGACTGAAAAAATAATCGGATCGATTTCCGGAAACTGCAAAGCCATCGCTTTCCCTCATTAAAATAACGTTTTGCTTGTATTCTTACTCAAAATGAACACAAACACCTTTTTAATTGTTGCTACTGGTCAATTATGTGTGGCTTTCACACTCCATCATGTTCAAAGCCAAGAAGTCAGTACCATACCAAATAAATCAGTTAAGTAAACATACCTTAAAAGGCCCTTATTAAAAGTTAACTTTTCACTACGGGACATTTTAATAATAGTAAGCCACTAATCTCATCTATAAATTAACTCTTTTAGATTATCAATATCCCAAAGGTTGGTAATAGCAGGTGTCATATTTACTTTTAAATCGGTGCGAGAAATAGATATGTAAGTGGTCACTTCACTTAAATATCAGAGTCTTTAAAGAGGATATTGAGTTGAGCTTTGCGGTTGTCTAAAAATAATCCACTATACCTTGATAAGTCACAACCTGAGCGTGAATAACTATAACAACAAATTAGAGATTATCAGCTCCGCTTTGGGTATAAATAATTTCGCTTAGGCCTTGCTCAATAATAAAATCCCTTAAATAGCGATGTACTTGGATTGCACTCGACGCTTGCAAGCACTGTTCAAGCAATGCCTCCATATCCGTTACATGCAATCTTCTAAGAACCCATTTAACTTTGTTTAATGCTGATATATTCATGCTCAACTTGCGATATCCCATCGCGGTGAGCAAAATAGCACCTTCAGGCTCAGAGCCAAGCTCACCACACAGGCTAAACGGCAATTCCAATGCTTGGCACTCTTTTGCGATGCTATTTAACGCCCTTAACACGCTGGGGTGATAGGGCTCAAATAACTTAGCCACCCTTGAATTCGCTCTATCTACAGCCAATAAGTATTGGGTCAGGTCATTGCTACCAACAGAGCAAAAATCAACTTTATTAGCCCACTCAGGCAACAAAAAGATACTGGAAGGGACCTCTATCATGACCCCAACTTCGGGTTTATCTATTTGATAAAATTGATCTGCCCACTCCTCTTGTAGTTCAAAGTAAGCTTGTTCCAGCAATGCTAAAGCTTCATCGACTTCTTCTGTGTGGCTAATCATCGGCAACATAATCCGTAAGTTACCCAAACCAGCATTTGCCTTAATCATGGCTTTCAATTGATCTAGAAAAAGTTCTGGATGGTCTAGAGTAATACGGACGCCACGCCAGCCTAAAAATGGATTCTCTTCTTCAATATCGAAGTAATCTAAAACTTTATCACCACCAATATCCAATGTTCTCATCACAACAGGTTCTGGGTGATATGATGCCAGTACCTCTCTATAACATTGCTCCTGCTCAGCTTGAGATGGGAACTGTCCGCGCTGCATGAACCAAGACTCTGTACGATATAGACCCACACCATCACTAAATTTAGCGCTAACATGCTCTGTAGATAGATCAAGGCCTGCATTTAGCAATAAGCTGATCCGCTCACCGTCTAGAGTAATGGGAGGTAAGTCATGTTCAGCATCAAACTTATCATGCAGCTGGCTCTCTTTTTGCCGCAGTGCCTCATACTCTTTTTTCAATACTTTGGAAGGGGAAACATATACCTTGCCAGCGTAAGCATCCAGAATGATGTGTTTATCTTCAAATTGTAAGAGCGGTAGATTTTCGATACCCCAAATCGCAGGGATCCCCATTGCGCGAGTCAAAATCGAAGCATGAGAGTTCGCTGAGCCATGAACACTGACTACACCGACTAAGTTTTCCTTAGGGACTTGCGCTAGCATCGTTGGTGTCAAAGTTTCAGCTACTAGGACAGTTTGCTCATGGTAAGATTTTGATACGGACTCGGTGCTTACAAGGTGATGAAGTACCCGCAGCCCTAAATCTTTTACATCAACGGCGCGCTCTTTAATATAAGGATCTTGCATTGCTTCGAACTGTTGAACTAAATCTTCAATCACATGTTTCAATGCCGATTTAGCATCCCATCCAAGTTCCATTTCCTTTGTTACTTGCTGGCCTAGGCTACGTGCATCTAATAACTGTTGGTATACCTCAAATACGGCTAAAGCCTCTTTGGGTAGCGTTAAAGAGAGCCGACTGGCTAAAACATGAAACTCGTGACGCGTTGCCTCAACAGCCTGCTTAAACAGTTTTTTTTGCTCCGAGTGGTTATCACTCTGATTAGATTCAATACTTGAGAAGTCAAGTTTAGGAAGCACCACATAAGCTTTACCCAATGCAATGCCTGGTGTACTTGCAACGCCTTTTAATACCGATGTTTTATGATTATTGGCATCTTGTTTAAGCAATGTTTGCAGCTCAACGTGAGCGAGTTGTGAAGCGAGCTGCGCAGATAAAGTGATCAGAAAAGACTCTTCGTCGTTACTAAATTCTCGGGTATTTTTTTGTTGGACAACAATGACCCCTAAAACCTTACGCTGGTGGACCACTGGCACTGACAAAAAGGCATTGTACCCTTCTTCTTTCACTTCTGGAGAATGTTTAAAGCGGGGGTGAATTTGCGCTTGTGCAATGTTAATCGTTTCTTCACGCTGGGCAACAAGGCCAACTAAACCTTCGGTAAAACCAATACGAAATTTCCCCACCGCGTCGGGATTAAGGCCATCACTGGCCATTAGAACAAAATTATCTTGACTGTAATCTGCAAAATAAATAGAGCAGCAGTCTGTTTGCATTGCTTTTTTGACCATTGCAACGAAAAGGTTTAAAGCGTCACTTAAATTGTCCTGCTGAGAGACCGATTGAGCTATTGACCTTAACGTTGCTAGCACTTTGACACCCTATTTACCGTCTTCGCCAATGATCTTTATGATTATGTTCTTTTCGGTTAAAAGGCATAGCAAAAGGAGCAAATTCCTTCATAACTCGACGATAAACGTCTCTTTTAAACGAAACAACTTGACGAACAGGGTACCAATAGCTCACCCAACGCCAATCATCAAATTCTGGATGATGCGTTCTGAGTAGATCTACCTCTTCATCTTTGCACCTTAACTTAAGTAGAAACCACTTTTGCTTTTGCCCAATGCAAACAGGACTTGAGTCTTTGCGGATCAGCCTCTTAGGT
The DNA here is from genome assembly GCF_030125375.1 of Pseudoalteromonas umbrosa. Taxonomy (GTDB): domain Bacteria; phylum Pseudomonadota; class Gammaproteobacteria; order Enterobacterales; family Alteromonadaceae; genus Pseudoalteromonas; species Pseudoalteromonas umbrosa. Next base: position 496,082 of record NZ_JASJUU010000002.1, read on the forward strand.
AGCTTATATCTCAACCAATGTTTTGAACTTGCAACAATTTCTACATCTTCAGGTCTGAGCCCAACTTCTTCATGAAGCTCTCGATACATGGTTTGTTCAGGGGTCTCACCTTCATCCACGCCCCCTTGGGGAAACTGCCATGAGTGCTGACCGTAGCGCCTTGCCCAAAAAACTTGCCCTTGGTTGTTACATATGACAATTCCCACATTGGCACGAAATCCTTCGGCATCAATCACCTTAGCGCCTCATTCTTATGTCTATTTTATTTGATTGTTCCATATCTCGATGGCATCAGCAAATATTATTCCTGCTTTTACTCAAGTTACTCACAGCTTGTGCATAAGTAAGAGCAAACAAGTCGATTTTACAAACAAATCCACAGATTTAGTACCAAAAACCCAACTTCTCCACAGAAACTGTGGATAATATTGTTTATATATCTGTATTTATCCAATTTATTACCTAAAAGGTGATATACCAAACCTCGCAAAAACACATAAAACCAATATATATCAATATCTTAAACTATTCACAACGCTATTTGCATTGGATAAAATAGCAACAACACTCACCAGTACAAAAAACACCCAACCCAAGTTAATCCACAGTTCCTGTAAATTCTGATAAAATCTCGCATCAAAATCACTATAAGATCCTAATTATGCTTCGACCCACTCCCCCAACAAGCATCACTGAATTACTGCTACGCGTTGAAGCTATCGCAGGGTTAACACTGGGCGAGCTCGCAGCTCAGTATCACTTTAAAACCCCGAATGACTTACTCAGAGAAAAGGGCTGGCCTGGCCAGCTGATTGAATATGTATTAGGTGCCAGTGCAGGATCAAAGCCAGTGCCTGATTTTGAACATATTGGTGTAGAACTCAAAACACTCCCCCTCAGTTATGCTGGCAAGCCATTAGAAACCACCTATGTTTCAGTAGTGCCATTGACGAACCTAACAGGTCTTACTTGGCATAACTCCAGTGTGCGGAAAAAACTTAACCACGTGTTATGGCTACCTATACTAGCTGAGCGAGACATTGCCCCTGTAGATAGAACAGTAGGCAGTGGCTTTTTATGGCAACCTAATGTTCAGCAAGAAGCGCAATTGCAACGTGATTGGGAAGAACAAATTGAATTAATAGCGCTTGGCCGGGTAGAAGAAATATCAGGCCACCTTGGAGAAGTCATGCAGATCAGGCCAAAAGCAGCAAACAGTAAAGCTTTAACTGATGCAATTGGACCTCAAGGGGGATTAATCAAAACCCTGCCCAGAGGTTTTTATTTGAAAACGCAATTTACCCAAAACATATTGGCACAGCATTTTAGTCATTAATTGGTGCATTGGACACGCATAAAAAAGCCATGCAATTGCATGGCTTTTTAAATTCAAATAAAAGTCGATTACTGACCTTTGATCTCTGAACGGCCTTTGTAAACAGCCTTATCACCTAGCGCTTCTTCAATACGTAGTAGCTGGTTATACTTAGCTACACGATCTGAACGACATAGTGAACCTGTTTTGATTTGACCAGCAGCAGTACCTACAGCAAGATCTGCGATTGTTGCATCTTCAGTTTCACCTGAACGGTGAGAGATAACAGCTGTGAAACCAGCGTCTTGTGCCATCTTGATAGCATCAAGTGTCTCTGAAAGAGAACCGATTTGGTTGAACTTGATCAAAATTGAGTTACCGATTTGCTCATCGATACCACGCTTTAAGATCTTGGTGTTAGTTACGAATAAATCGTCGCCTACAAGCTGTACTTTGTCACCAATCTTATCCGTTAGGATCTTCCAACCATCCCAATCGCTCTCATCTAAACCATCTTCGATAGATACGATAGGATAACGTGCAGCAAGATCTGCTAGGAAGTCTGCAAAGCCTTCTGAATCGAATGCCTTACCTTCACCACTTAGGTCATATTTGCCATCTTTGTAGAACTCTGAAGACGCACAGTCTAACGCAAGCGTTACGTCTTTGTTCATTTCATAGCCAGCTGCGGCAACCGCTTCTACGATAACTTCTAGTGCTTCTTCATTTGATTTAAGATCAGGTGCGAAACCACCTTCATCACCTACTGCAGTGTTTAAGCCACGTGCGCTCAGTACTTTTTTCAAGCTGTGGAAGATCTCTGCACCCATACGTAGCGCTTCACGGAAACTTGATGCGCCCACAGGCTGAACCATGAACTCTTGAATATCAACATTGTTATCAGCATGCTCACCACCATTGATGATGTTCATCATAGGTACTGGCATAGAGAATTGACCTGCAGTACCGTTAATGTCTGCAATGTGCTCATATAAAGCAACACCTTTCTCTTGCGCAGCCGCTTTAGCTATTGCAAGCGATACTGCTAAAATTGCGTTTGCACCTAGCTTTTCTTTGTTTTCTGTACCATCTAGGTCAAGCATAATTTGGTCAACTGCACGTTGCTCTAATGCATTTTGGCCTTCTAGCGCTTGTGCAATTTCTTTATTTACGAAGTTTACTGCGGTTAGTACACCTTTACCCAAGTAACGAGACTTATCACCATCACGTAATTCAAGTGCTTCGCGAGTTCCTGTTGATGCACCTGATGGTGCACATGCGCGGCCCCAAGCACCCGAGTCTAAATGAACATCGGCTTCAACGGTTGGGTTACCACGTGAGTCCATAACTTCACGGCCAATCACTTTTACGATTTTTGACATCTTGATTCCTCTTTTCCCAAAGTGGTGAGTGTTTTTATTTCTGCTTAATTCGCATTGCTATGCAACCGTATTAGTGTGTTTCAGTCGCATAGCAATACCATAGGTATTAAAACAAAAAAGCCGTGCACTCGTGCACGGCTTTTCTTTTATGAGTTCTCTTTTTGGTAGCTGAATGCTGCACCAACAAACCCTTCAAACAATGGGTGTCCATCACGCGGGGTAGAGGTAAACTCAGGGTGGAACTGAGCCGCAATAAACCAAGGATGATCTTTGTTCTCAATGATCTCCACCAGCTTTTTATCTTCAGATAAGCCAGTGAATGCCAAACCTGCTTGCTCTAGTTTATCAACAAAGTTGTTGTTCACTTCGTAGCGGTGACGATGACGCTCAGTAATTTCTGCATTGCCATATACTTCACGAACCTTTGAACCTTCAGCTAAGTGACAAAGCTGAGCACCTAGACGCATTGTGCCGCCTAAATCAGACTGCTCGGTACGTGTTTCAACATTACCGTCTGCATCAAGCCACTCTGTGATCAAACCAACAACTGGATTAGGCGTATTTGTATCAAACTCTGTTGAGTTTGCGTTTTCAAGACCTGCAACATTACGTGCATACTCGATAAGTGCAACTTGCATACCCAAGCAAATGCCTAAATATGGTACTTTGTTTTCACGTGCATATTTAGCAGCAAGGATCTTACCTTCAACACCACGGTTACCAAATCCACCAGGGACAAGGATCGCATCTAGGTGATCAAGAAGCTCTGTGCCTTTACTTTCAATATCTTGAGAATCAACGTACTCGATATTTACCGTTACGCGGTTTTTCAAACCTGCATGCTTTAACGCTTCGTTCACTGATTTGTATGCATCAGGTAGTTCAATGTACTTACCTACCATACCAATCGTCACTTCACCCGTAGGGTTAGACTCTTGATACAGTACCTGCTCCCACTCAGATAAATCTGCTTCAGGGCACTCTAGGTAGAAACGACGACAAACTAGGTTATCTAGCTCTTGTGATTTCAATAATGCAGGGATCTTATAGATGCTATCTACGTCTTGTAGAGAGATAACCGCTTTTTCTTCTACGTTAGTGAAGAGCGCAATTTTTGCTCTTTCATTTGCAGGCAGCTTACAGTTTGAACGACAAACAAGGATATCAGGCTGGATACCGATTGAACGTAATTCTTTAACTGAGTGCTGAGTCGGTTTAGTTTTCACTTCACCTGCAGCGCCAAGGAAAGGTACTAATGTTAGGTGCATAAACAAAGCGTGCTCACGACCAAGTTCTGTACCTAACTGACGAATTGCTTCAAGGAATGGCTGTGATTCAATATCACCAACCGTACCACCGATCTCTACGATTGCAATGTCATAGCCTTCAGCGCCTTCAACAACACGACGCTTAATATCATTGGTGATATGAGGAATAACTTGAATAGTTGCGCCTAGGTATTCACCTTTACGCTCACGACGTAATACGTCTTCAAATACACGACCTTGCGTAAAGTTATTACGACTTGTCATTTTAGTGCGGATGAAACGCTCATAGTGACCAAGGTCTAGGTCAGTTTCCGCCCCGTCTTCGGTTACGAAAACTTCACCATGCTGAATTGGGCTCATTGTGCCCGGGTCAACATTGATATAAGGATCCAGCTTAAGAATAGTCACGTTAAGGCCACGTGCCTCTAAAATCGCAGCTAATGATGCAGCTGCAATACCTTTACCCAAGGAGGAAACAACTCCGCCCGTTACGAAGATAAATTTTGTACTCATGCGAACCCTAGAATATCAAGGAAAATGGAATTTAAATAAGAATCAAGACGGGGCGATAGTATAGCAAAAACGTGATTAGCAATCCAGCAAAAATTGCCTACTCTGGCAGCGGATTTACTTCACACGCTTTTTTATCAGCTCCCAAGCCTCATCCATTTGTGCAAGGCTTGATTCTTCTAAGGTTAAGTTTTGCTTAGCCAAAACCCCTTCAATCTGCACAAAACGGTTACTAAACTTTCGCGTTGCTTGGCGTAACAATTGTTCAGGATCGCGTTTCGTATGACGAATTACATTCACCGTGGCAAACAATAAATCACCGAGCTCTTCAGCACTGTGTTCAGAGTAGGGGTCGTGCGCCAAGGCTTCTTTAACTTCATCAACCTCTTCTTCCACTTTGTCGAGCGCGCCATGATAATCTGGCCAATCAAAGCCTAATGATGCCGCACGCTTTTGAATTTTTTTAGCACGAGTGAGTGCAGGTAGGCCTTGGATCACATCTGCACCAAACTCGGGCTTTTCTTTACGCTCCGATTGCTTAATCGCTTCCCACTGCGCATCTAGTTCCTGCTCTGTCAATGACGCTTTTTTTTCGAAAACATGCGGGTGACGTCTGATCAGTTTGTCATTCAGCCCAGCAACAATGGACTCAAAATCAAATAGTCCAGCTTCTTTACCGAGCTGAGCATAGAAGACCACTTGAAATAACAAGTCTCCCAACTCGTCTTTAAGCGCTACATAATCTTGCTGCTCAATGGCCTCAGCCACTTCATGCGCCTCTTCAAGCGTATGAGGGACGATAGAGCTAAAATCTTGCTGTTTATCCCAATCACACCCTTTCTGTGGGTCTCGAAGCGTGGCCATGATCTCTAGTAGTCTATGTATGTTATCACTCATTGCTTACTCTCAATGTTGTCGCTTCGCTTCAAACACACCTTCGGTTTGCAGCAATTTTGTCAGCAATCGATTTGTCGCAGATAAATCGCCCACTTCAATTTTCATTGTAAAAATGGCAACCCCTTTTTCATGCTGTGTTTGCACATTCATATTGAGCACATTGACTTTTTCATTCGCTAAAATCGCACTGATATCACGAATAAGGCCTTGTCTGTCATTGGCTTCGATGCGAATCGTTATCTCATAAAATGATTGCACATCTTCTGACCAGCTTACTGCAATTTCTCGCTCAGGGTGCTGCTGTGTAATATGCGCAAAAGAGTCACAATCAGCTCTGTGTACCGCGATACCTCGACCTTGCGTAATGTAGCCTACTATTTCATCACCCGGTACAGGCTGGCAGCATTTGGCAACATGACTCAGCAAACTGCCCACGCCTTCAACAACAATCCCGTTTTTATCGCCTTTATGTTTTTTGCGTGTACTAAGTTTTAACTTAGGCTCAGCCTCAGGCTTATCCTGAATAAAGTTTAAGAATTGATTAATACGCACATCGCCCGCACCAACAGCGACCATCAAGTCATCTAATTCTTTAAAGTTGAATCGCTCAATGGCTGGCTCTAATTCTTTATAACTGATATCCAGCTTTTGTAAGTGGCTATCGAGAATTTCTTTACCTGCTTGCAGGTTTTTATCTCTATCTTGCTGCTTAAACCAGTGATGGATTTTACTACGCGCCCGCGAAGAGTATATATAGCCCAAAGATGGATTAAGCCAATCACGACTTGGTGATGGATTTTTTTGCGTTAAGATCTCTATTTGATCGCCAGTGGATAGCTTATACGTAAACGGGACTATTTTGCCAAAGACCTTAGCGCCAATGCAGCGATGACCAACATTCGAGTGAATATAATAAGCAAAGTCCAGTGGTGTTGAACCCAGTGGCAAATCAAAAATATCTCCGCGCGGTGTAAATACATACACGCGGTCTTCCACGACTTGGTTTTTGAGCTCCTCGGCAAACTCACTACCATCGACCACTTCCTCTTGCCATTGCAGTAGTTTTCTTAGCCAACTAATTTTTTGCTCATAACCAGAGCCGCGCCCCGGCAGTGCACCTTCTTTATACATCCAGTGTGCAGCAACACCCATTTCAGCATCTTTATGCATATCATGAGTACGGATCTGGATTTCGACTGTCTTGCCCTCAGGCCCAAATACAACGGTATGAATAGACTGATAGCCATTGGGCTTCGGCGTTGCAACATAATCGTCAAACTCTTTATTCAAGTGACGCCAGTTAGTATGCACAATACCGAGTGCTGCGTAACAATCTTGCAATTGGTCAACCACGATACGCATAGCGCGGATATCAAATAGCTGCTCAAACTCATAATTTTTTTGCGACATCTTTTTATAAATACTAAAGATGTGCTTTGGACGACCATACACCTCAGCTGTTACATTGGCATCAGCTAGCTTTTGCTGCACGGCTGAGACCATATCGCTCATATACGCTTCACGCGCAAGGCGTTTATCAGCCAGCTTTTTAGCAATGGTTTTATAGCTCTCTGGGTGTAAATAACGAAACGAAAGATCTTCAAGCTCCCACTTTAGTTGGCCAATACCCAGGCGATTAGCCAGCGGGGCGAAAATATTAGCGGTTGTTTTTGCTGCAACCACACGCTCTTCTTCAGAAGCATCTTTCACACTTCTGAGATAACAAATCTGCTCCGCAAGTTTAATCACTACTGCGCGCACATCTTCTACCATCGCCAATAGCATGCGACGAATTTTATCAATTTGGACATTCCCTTTGCTCTGATGAGCCAAGGTACTGATTGACGCCATTTGCTCAACACCTTTGAGCAACAGGGCGATGTTTTCCCCGAGCGCTTTTTCAACCGCCTCAATATCAAGTTGCTGAGCAATAAAGTAAGGGGTTAAAAATGCCCCAGCAAGGGACTCTGAGTCAAAATTCAGCTCAGCCAAGATCTCAACCATCTCGATGGCTTTTTCTAACAGATCTTCATTGGTTTCTGCGGGGCATAAAGCGTATGCCTCGCTGAGTCGATCGGTTTTATCCTCTGACAACTTTAATAACGCTAATCGCGCATCAAAATCTGCTGGCAAAGTGGTGTGGTGAGATTGGCGAGTCGCTACCATTATTGACTACCTCCTTTGGAACAACGCCATTGTTTCAATATGTCCTGTGTGTGGGAACATATCCATCAGTGCAACCTTACTTACAATAAATCCAGCCTGCAAAATTAACGCGCTATCACGAGCCAAAGTAACGGGATCGCATGACACATAGAGCACTTGACTAAATTGCTCCAATGGCAATTGCTTTAAAACTTCGTATGCGCCTGTGCGAGAAGGGTCTAATACCAATGTGTCTAGTTCTTGACTAAACCACTGTGCTGAAGCCATTTCTTGCGTTAAATCAAACTGGAAAAACTGTGCATTGTCGATTTTATTAGTGTGCGCATTTTGCGTCGCCATTGCAACAGAAGAAGCCACTCCTTCAACACCAATTACTTCCTTAGCTTGTTTTGCGAACAATAATGAAAAATTACCAATGCCACAAAACAGATCAAGGACTTTTTCTTTACCTGTTAACGCCAGCCAACTCAGAGCTTGGTCTAGCATGGCTGAGTTAACCGCAGCATTCACTTGAATAAAATTATTCAGCCTAAATTGAAAATTAATACCATTCACTTGATACTCTGGCAATTCTGAGTAATTCGGATCTTTATTGCCATCATCCCAAACAGTTTGCCACCCTCGTTGCTCGAACTGAACGTGTACTCCTTGCTTAACTTCATCGTCTATCGCTTTGGTATGACGTAAAAGAATATACGGGGCATTGTCTGCTTCACATAATTGAATGTGACTGACACTGCGCAGCTGTACGTGACCATTTAATACCTCTCTCAAGTCAACAAAAACTGATTGATACACTCGAGTCAATACACCACAGTCAACCACATCGACCAACTTCTTTGATTTTGCTGCTCGAAAGCCAAGCTTGAGTACTTTCTCTTTTCTATCAAAATACGTCGCAATGCGGGCCGCTCGACGATAATGTCTGCCGTCACTTTCAATTGGGTTAACCCATGGTAGTGCATCAGTACCTGAAAACTTAGAAAACAACTTTTCCACCGCTAATTGCTTGTGCTCAAGCTGCGCTGATTTGCCTAAGTGCTGCAATGAACAGCCGCCACATTGTTGATAGTGACGACAAAATGCATCAACACGCTGCTCACTTGCGGTGATCACTTTTTCAACCACCCCTTCAAAAAGTTTCGCTTTTTGTTGAGATACCCTGATTTTGACTCGCTCACCAGGCAAAGCACCTTCAATAAAACCAACTTTACCTTTGTATTTTGCTACACCTCGCCCTTGATGATCGAGTGAGTCAATACCCACTTCCATAACCTCACCTTTACCAGATGTTTTTTTAGCACGGAAAATTTGTGCCATGTACCGCCCCTTATACATTGCTAAACACCTATGAACTCGCTACTCTAGAGTTCATAATTATCAAAGTTTTATATCGCTCAATATGTCTAAATTAAGCTTACGCGATAGCGTTTTATTGCTTACCCTGATCCCGACGGTGTTAATCGGTTTAATACTTGGGGGCTATTTTACTATAAATCGCTACGTAGAGCTTGAACAAATCCTTAAACAGCAAGGCACCAGTATTGCCAATTCACTGGCGATGACAGTAGAGCAGCCCTTAGACTCTAAAGACAAAGCCAAACTCCATAGCATCATTACCAAAGCACACAATCAACACGCGTCGCTCGTTAACAGCATTGCGGTATTTGACTTGCATAATCAGCTCATCATGACCAGCAACTATCACAGTGAATTTAATGATTTGCACTATCGAGGAAATGTTGCGGCACTGCATGCCACAGAAGCCCAAAAATTACGTAACAACTACGTTATTTTTGCGCCAGTAAAATACTATGGTACGGGAGAAACTTGGCAAGATGCCCATGCTAAAACAATCGCGGTATTAATGGTTGAAATCAGTCAAGATCAAGCCATTATCGGGCAACAAAAAGCATTATTACTCAGTGGCACGATAATTCTTGGCGCCTTATTTTTAAGTGTATTCCTGTCCACTCGCTTAAGTCGCATGTTCTCCACCCCGCTCTCTCAATTACAACTTGCAACAGACAAGCTCATTGAAGGTAAAACGGATATCGGGGTCAGTGAGCAAATGCAAGGCGAGTTTGACATGATGCGACAAGGCCTTGTCACCATCAGTGAAAAAATGGTCGGACAAAGAGATGAAATGCAAAAGCATATTGATCAAGCCACCAGTGACTACCGAGAAACCTTAGAACAGTATGAAACGCAAAATATTCAGCTCAATATCGCTAAAAAAGAAGCACAAGTGGCTAACCGCGTTAAATCAGACTTTTTAGCAAAAATGAGTCATGAACTCAGAACCCCGCTTAACGGCGTAATTGGTTTTACAAGGCAGCTTTATAAAACACCGCTTAATAAGCATCAAAAAGACTATCTGGATACCATCGAGCTCTCTGCAAACAGTCTACTTACTATCATCAGTGATATTCTGGATTTCTCTAAACTTGAAGCCGGTGCGATGGAGCTGGAAAACATCCAATTCCAACTGCGCGATGCAGTTAATGAAGTGATGACATTGCTTGCACCAAGCGCTTATGAGAAACAATTAGAATTATCAATTGCTGTCAATCGCCAAGTACCTGACAACCTAGTCGGTGACCCCACTCGCTTTAAACAGGTACTCATTAATTTAATCAGTAATGCAATTAAGTTTACTGAAAAGGGCTCAGTTAAAGTTGATATCAGCCACCGCTTAAAGGGAGACTCCCAAACCTCTTTACTCGTTTCAGTTAGTGATACAGGCCTCGGTATCGCACAAGAAAAACAAGACACCCTATTTACGCCTTTTGCACAAGCAGACACCAGTATAACTCGTAAGTTTGGCGGTACGGGCCTTGGCTTAATTATTACTAAACATATCGTTGAGGTCATGCAAGGTAGGATCACGTTAAACTCAGCGTTGGGTAACGGCTCATGTTTCACATTTAATGCCATTTTTAATCTGCCTAGTCGTTTATTTAATGATGACTTACCGTGTCGACCTTTAGAAAACAAACGAGTTTTGTATTTCGAACCGCAAGAGCACACGCGTAATGCCGTTATTACGCAAATTGAAAGCTGGCATATGCAAGTGACAGTGTGTGATAGTGATGAGGCATTCTTTGCAGCTCTGGAACAAGAGTTTAGCTATGATATTTGTCTGGTCGGTAATATGGCCACCGTTGACGATATGCAAACTGTTAAAAACTATATCAACCGTGCTCGAGAAAAAGCTGATTATTTATACCTTATGGTAAATACCATTTCTCACAATATGCGTGAATCCTTGATTGGAAGTGGCGCTGATGCCTGCATCAGTAAACCACTGCATCACAGAAAGTTGTGCGAAATGCTCGCAGCACCATATCGTTTAGATCACCCAGATTTGTCTATAGAAACGAGTAATGCAACTCACTTGCCACTAAAAGTGCTCATTGCCGATGATAATGACGCCAACTTAAAGTTGCTATATACCTTATTAGAAGAACAAGTTGAAACCATTGAAACGGCACATAATGGCGCACAAGCTGTTGGGCTGTGTAAAACACATAAATATGATTTAATATTTATGGATATTCAAATGCCAATTATGGATGGCATAACCGCTTGTAAAAGCATCAAAGAGTCATCGATGAATGATGACACGCCAATCATTGCCGTGACTGCGCATGCACTCGCAGGAGAAAAAGAGCAGTTAGTCAAAGATGGGTTTAGCGGCTATATGACGAAACCTATCGATGAAGACATGTTGAAGCAAATCATTTGTGATCACAGCGCATCTTCTCCCCTAGAGCGCGAGCAGAAGGAAGAACAAATGGTCAGCAGTGTGGCCCCCTTTGAGAGCCATTTGCTTGACTGGAATCTTGCATTGCAACGCTCTGGAAACAAACCCCATTTAGCACTTGAAATGCTAAATATGTTACTGCAAAGCGTGCCTGAGATAATAGACCATTTAAATGAAGCGTGTGAAAAAGAAGATCCTGAACAGCTATTAAAAATTGTGCACAAATTCCATGGTGCTTGTTGCTATACAGGAGTTCCCAAGCTCAAAACTTTGGCTGAGACCATTGAAACCGCATTGAAACAAGACAAAGGGTTTGACTATGTCGAACCAGAGGTTCTAGATCTTATCGATGAGCTCACGAATCTGAATCGAGATGCTGAAATAACCGCTTCTTCAAGCTTATAAACAACAAAGGAACAGATAGTGTTCTGTTTCCTTTGGGTATTAAAAAAGGCGCACATGGCGCCCTTAACATTCCGAAATAAAATCTTATAGTGCTGCGAAAACTTCGTCAGTTTTTGATGCACAGATAAAGTCATTTTTGTGAAGACCTTTAATTGAATGGCTCCACCAAGTCACAGTCACTTTACCCCACTCAGTTAACAAACCAGGGTGGTGACCTTCATCTTCAGCCATATCACCCACTTTATTTGTAAACTCAAGTGCTTGTTTGAAGTTCTTGAACTTATAAACTCTTTCTAATTGCATGATACCGTCACGTACTTCAGGTACCCAATCAGGGATCTGCTTAATTAATACTGCTAACTCTTCATCTGACACTTTTGGCGCATCCGCACGACACGCTTCACATTTTTGTGCACTTAAATCAGACATGGGTGGTTCCTTAACTTGCTAATTTGTTTTTAGGTGGAAATTTTGGCTCAAACAGCCCTAACTCTTTTGCTTTTTCTACTAATGCCATTATATCCATTTGAGAAATATCAAACAGATCATCTATCGAATTAATGGTGTAGTACAAAGGCTGCATGATATCAATACGATATGGTGTACGTAGTACATCTAAAACTTCAAGTTTATTAATCTCTGGTGTATCAGAATACACGTACTGAGTTTCACCGGGACTAGATAAAATACCGCCGCCGTAAATACGCAACCCGTTATCGGTTTGCATCAAGCCGAACTCAACTGTGAACCAGTATAAACGAGCAAGGTATACACGGTCTTTTTTCTCTGCTGCGTAACCTAGTTGACCATATTTATGTGTGAACTCAGCAAACGCTGGGTTTGTTAACATGGCACAGTGGCCAAATATTTCATGGAAAATATCAGGCTCTTGAAGGTAGTCAAATTCTTCACGAGATCTAATAAACGTGGCTACTGGGAATTGCTTGTTGGCAAGTAATCTAAAAAACTCATCAAAGTCGATTAATGCAGGTACTGGTGCAACTTGCCACCCAGTCTCTCTTTCAAGTACAGCATTAATTTCGTGCAGTTGAGGAATACGGTCGTGAGGTAGATTGATCTTCTTTAGACCTTCCATGTATTCGTCACATGCCTTGCCTTCGATACATTTAAGCTGTCTTGCAACCAGCTCAGACCAAATTTTATTTTCTTCTTCACTCCACTCAATGATGCCTTGCTCATTAGGCTGCTTGGAAGTGTATTTACTAGATTTAGCCATAGTAACCTTCTTTATCTTGATCTCCACTTCTGGTGGTGGAGCGTTCAAACCTGTTATCTCGATACTATGTAAAAGTGAGCAAAATATTAATAGGTAGACCTAAAATGGCCTACCTGAAGAACCTTAAAAACGTAAATTTATAATTACACTTTTGAACACAAAATAATACACGCCCTATTTATAGAGACTCTTAGAGCAATTAAGTGTAAACAATTAAATACACTCAAATGCACTTTTTAGGTCCAAGATGATATCTTCCACCGCTTCCAGACCGACAGAAATGCGAATGAGCCCGTCAGAGATCCCAGCGGATAAGCGCTCTTCTTGTGTATAAGGTGAATGCGTCATCGATGCAGGGTGCTGTATTAAAGTTTCAGGGTCACCCAGACTAACCGCTAAGGTACACAGCGAAGTAGCATTGATAAACGCTTCGCCATCCGCCAAAGTGCCCTTGATTTCAAAAGCAATAACACCACCTGCGCCTTGCATTTGCTCGCCTAGGTATTTGTGTCCAGGATGAGATGCTAGTCCCGGGTAGTACACCTTTTCTACTTTTGCATGGCCCTCTAAGAATTCAGCGACTTTTTGGGCGCTTTGACAGTGACGTTCAATGCGAACATGTAGCGTTTTTAAACCGCGATTAATCAACCAAGCATCATGTGGGCTGATCGTCGCACCAATGTCCTTCAATACGGTCAGCTTGATGGTTTCAATATGTTCTTTACTGCCACATACTATCCCTGCCACCACATCACCATGACCATTTAAGTATTTAGTGGCGCTGTGGATCACAATATCAATGCCATAACGCTTTGGCTTTTGCAGCAGTGGCGTCATAAAGGTATTATCAACTACGCTTACTAAGCTATGCCTTTTAGCAAACTGGCCCAGCATAGATAAATCCAATACTGTCATATTTGGATTGATCGGTGTTTCTGCAAATAACATTTTACTATTTGGCTGAATGGCGTTTTCCAGTGCAGCTTCATCCGTCATATCGACAAAACTGACCTCAATGCCAAATTTAGGAAGCATGTGAGCAAATAAAGCAAAGCTGCAACCGTATAACGCACTAGAGGCGATTAAGTGGTCACCTTGCTGTAAAAAGCTTAATACCGATGCAGACACGGCTCCCATCCCCGTAGCGGTTGCCGCCGCATCTTCCATTTCCTCTAACTGGGCGACCTTTTCTTCAAGCTCTCGCGTTGTTGGATTACCAAGGCGCGTATAAATATAACCCGCTTCCTCTCCTGCAAATCTTGCTGCGCCCTGTGCTGCATTCTCAAATTTAAATGTCGAGGTTTGGTACAAAGGTGCGGTTAAGGCACCATGTGGATCATTTGCGTGATTTGGACCGTGTATACAATTAGTATGATCATGTAACTTTTTCATTGCTTGCCTGTTGTTATTATTCAAAATGTTTATATCTTATGTAATTAGATATTCCATGATGGATAAATGTACAAGCATGCTGGAAGTTCAGAAGTCTAAGTGAGAAACATTAATAAGCTTAGGCTGTACACATATGTTGTCACTAAAATTCAACTCCATATGTGTACCACGGGGTTTAATTTTGTTTAATTAGCTGACTTGTCAGTTTTTTTGCAAAGTCAGATAAGAAGCTGGTTTTATTTTCCAACCGCGGAATTGGCCTACACAGTGCCATTGCTTTATAGCCAAGTCTCGCAGTAAAGACACCTGCACTGAGCCCTTGAGCCGAACGGGCAGATAGCTTACCTAGTAGCTCTGCACCTAAGCTCGTCGCGGCAAGATCGCTGAGTAATTCAGATGCGCCCACAAAAACAATTTGCTGAGCGAGCAATTTATATAATTTAATACGACTACGGTAGCCTAATGTGATCCCATAGTGCGCACTTAACTTTTCAATCAAACTCACACCGCGCCATAACACAGCAAGCATGTCTGTAATTGCCATCGGACTGAGTGCGACCATTAACGCTGAGGTTGTCGCATAATCCGTGATCATTTTTCTGGCCTGCTCGTCTTGCGTTTGCAACACCGTCACTTCATATAGCTGCAGTACTTCTTGATCTGTGTAATGGCTTTTCAAGCTTTGCTGAAATTTTTCCACTGCCTCCTCAGGCTGCTTTGCTAATACTGGCGCCAACCAAGCTTGTGCCTCTCCTATTTGATTACTATTTAATAGCCTTTGAGCTTGTTCTCGGCGCTGCTCTAATTGCTTAAGTGTTCGCAGCGCCCTTGCTTCGCTTATTAAAAACTTTCCGCACCAGCCAGCAATGGAAACCAATAAAAGTAAGTACACACTTGCTAGTATAACGCTTTGTTGAAAAGCACTGTTAATTGTCAGTACCAACTCAACCGGGATCAATACCGCCAGACTAAAGAATAAACAATGGCGCCAACCAAACTTTGATTTGCTCGGCTGTAACCCCTGATCAACAGACTCATCATCAGAGAAAGGTTCAAACGTTTGCTCTGTGCTGGCAGGTACCAAGTCACACTCAATACGCTCTCCCACTCTGGACTCAGAAAGTATAGCGTCCTCGTTTCTCTCTGGCGATTCTATACGCCTACCGGCGTATCTTTTTTGCGAGTCTGTCACGTGAGCTTATCTCCAATTAAAAACTGTAAAGTATGATCTAAGCGGATATGTTCCAGCTGCCCCTGATAAGCTGGGTATGGGTAAAAAGAAAGGAAATTAAACCCATTTTCTGGCCATTGAGCATCCGAAAGAACATGATCCGGCGGCTCTGGGGGAAGGTAAGTAATATATTCAGACTCAGTCAAAGGGCGACCATAAACACAGTGCAAAAGGTTTCCAGATTCATTAACTTGCTTAGGTTGACAGCTCTTTACCGAAGAAATCGTCATGGTATCGACGGTCACGCCTGAAAACTTCAATTCATTTTCTTGTTCACATAAAAGCGTATGTAATAGGCGTGTCAGGCTATCTTGCTCAGATAAAGCAACTGCGTCGCACTTATTAGCCGCAAACAATACCTTGTCTATTTTGGGTTTAAATAAACGCTGTAACAGACCACTTTTGCCATGCTCAAACATGTCCACGGTCTCTTTTAAGGCCAGTTTGGTTTGTGCGAGAGTATCGGGGCCATCATTTAACGCACCTAAAATATCAACCAGCACAAGTTGCCTATCAAACGCACAAAAGTAATCTTTATAAAAAGGTGTGATAACCTGCTTTTTATAAGCTTCAAAACGGCTTTCTAGTTGTGCGTATTGACTGTCTTGATGCTGCTGCCCATGCGTTAATAAAGGAAAAAACTGGATTATCGGTGCACCCGCTAAATCACCTGGGATCAGCATCCTGCCAGGCTGCAGTTGCGACAACTTAGTATGTTTTTTTAACTTCATTAATGTTGCTTGATAAAGCTCAGCAAGCTTATTCAGCGTGGACATGTCGACTGGCGCCGTGGCATCAAAGTGGTTTAATTCAGATAGAAAAGCGGCACAATGCTCCCTATATGCCGGTGTCGATAATACAGCTAACTGCGTTTTGCACCACTGCTCATACGTCATATTTAATAGCGGTAAGTCCATCAACCACTCACCAGGATAATCAATTAACTCCAAATACAAAGTATGATCGCTTGCCACATGCTGACGTAGCCCGCTATGACTGCGAAATTTTAAAGCAAGGGTAAGTGTATTTATGCGCTCGGTAGAAGGCGGCCAACGAGGTGGATTGTCTAATAAGTGGGCTGATGCTGACGCATAGTCAAAAGTGGGAATATCGAGCGCTTTTTGTGGCACTTGCTTACAAGCAATTAAGCGCTGCTCTCTCACTACATCAAAAAACGGCAGGTTTTGACTGTTTGCTTGGGTTGTTAAATGCTTGACCAGGGCCGTTATGAATGCAGTTTTACCACTACCACTAAACCCTGTCACCGCTAATTTGACATGTTGATCTAAGGAGCGCTGCAGTGTTTTTTGCGCTTTGCTTTGTAGTTTTTCAAGGGCTTTGTGAGTAACCCGTTTCACACTCATGCTGATTGTAAATCCCTATTAGAAGTGGCGTGGCGAAGGCTCGCCACGTACCATTATAATTTGTTAATTTCCCTTTTTACTGTGAATTCAGGAGAAGTAACATAGCGTTCCATAGACTGAATGCGGTTATCTAACTTGCCCAAACGGTCTTTTAAGTCAAATAAAGCTTGGCGTGGCGGCTCGCCTTTTTGCCATACTTTAAACTTCACTGAGACAGGATCTATATCATGGCTACTGGATGCCTGATCGTGTTCAATTGTTTTACGGTCTAAGATAAACCAGCAGGCGATATAAATAACCACAAATAATGGGCCGCCCGATAGTAAAACAGCCGTCATAAATAGAATGCGAACCAGCCAAAGCTCCATGTTAAAATAATCACTTAAGCCTGCACATACCCCAGCTAACTTACCGCGTTTTGGGTCTCGGTATAACTCTCTGCGCTTATGACTCATACTTTGCGCCTCCAGTCCGGTGATTCTTGATCTAACAGCGCCTCCAATGTTTCAACGCGCTCAGCCATTTTTTCTGCTTTATTTGCCAGCTCAATTAGCTGACGATGTTCGTGTTCACTTAAGCCCTGACTCACCTGTTTTTTACTTTTGTAATGAAGAATGAGCCACAGCGGAGCCACCACGATCATAAAAACCATAATTGGGGCTACTAGTATCTCTGCGTCAAACATAATCTTCTCCTATTTATTTAGTCTTGGCAGCGTATTTGTGTATTGCACCTACTGTAACAGTAGGTGCCATTATGTTCATTTATTTGCGAGCTTCTTTTTTAAAGCTTCGAGCTCATCATCTACTTTTTCATTTTTTTGCAGATCTGCGATTTCATCCGCTAACGACTTTTTGCCCAAGTCATATGACTCAACTTGAGCTTCTAAGCCATCAATTTTATTTTCGTAACGCTCAAAACGATTCAATGCATCTTCAACTTTAGTGCTGTCTAATGCCTTTTTCACATCTAAGCGAGACTCTGCTGAGCGTTGACGTAGCACAATCGCTTGCTGTCGTGCTTTCGCATCGGCTAGTTTCTCTTGTAATGTAGTCACTTCTTGTTGCAGCTTCTCGATATGAGACTCTACATGGCTTAGCTCTTGCTCAACACTTTGTGCCGCATCGGACGCTTTTTGCTTTTCAAGTAGCGCCGCTCTTGCAAGATCTTCGCGTTCTTTGGTTAAAGCCAATTCCGCTTTTTCTTGCCAATCATTAGCTTGACCATTTAACTGCTCAACACGTCTTTCTAACTCTTTCTTCTCTGCCAGTGTTTTCGCAGACGTAGAACGCACCTCTACAAGTGTGTCTTCCATTTCTTGGATGATCAACTTGACCATTTTTTCTGGATCTTCTGCTTTATCCAAGATTGCATTAATATTAGAATTTACGATGTCAGCAAAACGTGAAAAAATTCCCATAATCTTTTACCTCATTGGTTGTGATTTATATTGCTGATAAGTATGTATCAATAAGCTTGCCAACTTTAAAAAGAAAAATAAACAATAAATTTCAATAACTTATAATTATAATAAAAAACTATCCATCCCGTTTTTTTTCAAATAAACTAGATGTTAGTCAAAAAAACTAAGAGTTAGTCAAATATGAGTCAATTCCGTCAACAGGATAACTTACTCGGCCAGTCTGATAGCTTTTTAGCTGTATTAGATCAGGTCTCTCAACTTGCTCCACTGGAAAAACCCGTGCTTATCATTGGGGAACGCGGCACAGGTAAAGAACTTATTGCTGCGCGGTTACACTTTTTATCGGAGCGCTGGGATCAGAACTACGTCAAGCTTAACTGTGCAGCATTAAATGAGAACTTACTTGAAAGTGAGCTATTCGGTCACGAATCAGGAGCATTTACTGGCGCCAGTAAGCGACATGAGGGACGCTTTGAACGTGCCAATGGCGGCACTTTATTTTTAGATGAACTTGCCAACACTTCAGCCATGGTTCAAGAAAAGTTACTACGCGTGATTGAATATGGGGAATTTGAACGTGTTGGTGGCAAGCAAACGGTCAAGGTAGATACACGCTTAGTATGTGCAACCAATGAAGATTTGCCTAGTCTTGCTGAGAATGGTGAATTCAGACATGACTTACTCGACAGGCTTGCGTTTGATGTCATTACGCTCCCTCCACTGCGTGCTCGACAAGAAGATATTTTACTGCTTGCGGAGCATTTCGCTATCAATATGGCCAGAGATCTCGGATGGTCACTATTTAGCGGGTTTACTCGCAAAGCAACTGAGGCACTGCTTACATATGATTGGCCGGGTAATATTCGAGAACTGAAAAATGTCATTGAGCGAAGCTTATATCGGCATGGTAATGAACACCTTCCAGTTCATCACATTACTTTTGACCCTTTTGAAAGCCCTTATCGACCTCAACAAAGAATAAAAGCGCAAAAAACAGAACCTTTATTGTCAGTTCCCCAATCGCAGACCAATGCAAGCGAAGTAACAGAGGTTGCAGAAATCCAATCTTTGCCAGTTACATCACAAACCTTTCCATGTGACTTAAAAACACTCTCAAGTGACTACGAAATTGAGTTACTAAAAAAAGCTCTAGAGTTTAGTCAATTTAACCAAAAGAAAACTGCACAAAACCTTGGATTGACGTATCATCAGCTAAGGGGATATTTGAAAAAATACAATTTGTTAGACTCACAACAAGAGGCTTAACTGTGGTCGCCAAAATGACTGAGCTTTTACACATCTGTCAAAATTATACCAAAGCTGCTTTTGCCGCAGCTACAACCATACTTGTGTCCGCATGTGGAGAGGTGCCAATTACGAAACAGACGAATAAAACCCAAGGTATCGTCTATTGCGCAGAAGCAAACCCAGTCTCATTTAATCCTCAAGTTACAACAACTGGTTCCACCATAGATATTATTGCTAACCAGCTATATAACTCATTAATCAGTATCGACCCTGTAACAGCAGAGTTTAAACCTGAACTGGCAACAGACTGGTTGATCAGCGATGACGGCAAAAAAATTACTTTTAAACTTAGAAAAGATGTGCAGTTTCACAGCACAGAATATTTTAGCCCCAGCCGAACTATGAATGCGGACGATGTGATCTTCTCTTTCAGTCGTCTGTTTGATGTCTACAACCCTTATCACTTTGTTCACGATGCGAATTACCCTTACTTTCAGAGCGTCGGTATGGACCAATTGATCAGAAAAATAGTTAAGGTTGATGACTATACTGTCCGTTTTGAACTATTTAGTGCAGAAAGTAGCTTACTATCCAATATTGCCACTGATTTTGCGGTGATCTTATCTGAAGAGTATGCAATGTTACGGGCATCTCAAGACAAAAAACATTTATTTGATTCCTTACCCGTAGGAACAGGTCCATACAAGTATAAGCATTTTTTAAGAGATAACTTGGTGCGCTTCCACAAGCATAACGGCTATTGGAAACACGATTACGCTGTCGATCAACTGGTTTACGACATAACTACCAATAACACAACTCGTATTGCCAAAATGCTCACCAAAGAATGCGATATAACCTCACACCCAAGCGCGACACAGCTAGAGGCTCTATCACAAAGGCAAGATATAGTAGTGGATAAAGCCGTTAATTTAAATGTCGGATACTGGGCATTTAACACTGAAAAACCGCCTTTTGATAATGTCCTAGTCAGAAAAGCACTTGCACATAGTATCGACTTTGACAAAATCATGCAGGCCGTATTTTATGGTAATGGTATCGCCGCACAGTCCATTCTTCCGCCCTCTTCATGGGCGTTTACTGAACAAGAAATGCCTTTTTACGACCCTAATATAGCAAAACAATATTTGTCAGAAGCGGGCTACCCTGATGGGTTCGAAATGACGCTCTGGGCAATGCCTGTATCTCGTATATATAATCCAAATGCACGAAAAATGGCCGAACTTATTCAAAGCGATCTTCGCCAAATTGGGATCAGAACACGTATTGTTGAGTATGAGTGGAATACGTTTATTGAACGGATTGGCCAGCATGAACATGACAGCGTTTTATTAGGCTGGGCTGCTGATACGCCAGATCCTGACAACTTTTTTAGTCCATTATTAAGCTGTACCGCTACTTTTACAGGTAAAAATCCAGCCAATTGGTGTAATCCAGAATTCGATCTTCTATTGACTCAAGCATTAGATACTAATGACCTTAAAATGCGTAAATTTTACTACCAGCAAGCTCAAGAAATGTTGATAAAAGAGCTCCCATTAGTACCTATTGCACACGGTGTTAGGTTTCAGGCCAGAAGTGTTGAAATTGCAGGTGCTGAGTTACGGCCCTTTGGCGGCGTGTCACTGGCGAATGTCAAGAAGGAAGCGCAATAATGCTAGATTATCTTTTTAGACGATTAAGCTTGTTGCTCTTCATGTTATTTGCTCTCACTGCATTTACATTTAGCTTAAACTATTTGTTTCCGGGCGATTTACTCACCAACTTTAGTGGCCAAGTCAATACAAGCTTTAGCCAGTCACAAATACTAGAGGAGAAATATCACATTGATGATAATGCCCTAGTGCAATACGGAGCCTTCGTAGGCCGCTTATTTCAAGGTGACTGGGGAGTATCACTTTCTTCGGGGCAAACGGTTGCTTCACATGTTGCGCTGCTGCTGCCTGCTACACTAGAGTTATGCTTTTATGCCTTAGTTGTCGCCATTTTACTTGGCATTCCAGCTGGAATCATTACCAGCGCTTATCATAAAAAATGGCCTGATAAAATCATAAGTACGCTCACACTACTTGGCTTTTCTATCCCTGTATTTTGGCTAGCACTATTGCTCATTATGGTGTTTTGTCTTGGCTTTGGCTGGTTCCCAATGTCAGGTCGTATTGGCTTATTATATGAAATACCTGCCGTCACCAACTTTATTCTCTTAGATATCTGGATACTTGGCTTTCCTTACGGTGGACAAGCATTTCTTGACGCTTTGCATCACCTTGCATTGCCAACAATCGTACTTGCCATGTATCCAACAACTGTACTTACCAGATTTACCAGAGATTCAATGCTTAATGTGCTAGAGCAAAATTATATAAAAACAGCCAGAGCAAAAGGGCTGAACCGCAGGCAAATTATATTAGATCATGCACTGCGTAATGCGCTCTTACCCGTCATTAAGCAAATTGGCTTACAGTTTAGTACGCTTATTACGCTGGCTATGGTGACCGAAGTCATTTTTTCTTGGCCCGGTATTGGTCGCTGGTTGATAGACAGTATTTATCAGCGCGATTACCCCGCAATTCAGGGCGGCTTGCTTGCGGTTTCTATGTTCGTTATTTTTGCCAATATGCTAGCCGATTTAACCCATTCCATACTCGACCCTGTATCTAGGAACCAATCTCATGGCAAAGTTTAGCTTATACAGTGAAGAGTCGAACCGCTCACCACTATCAAGGCTGTGGCGAAATTTCAAAGCAAATCACCTTGCATTAGTTGGGCTATGGATGTTTATTGGCTTAACTTTATTGGCTATGACAGCCCCTTTGCTAGCACCTTATGGTATCGATCAGCAACATGGGGAGGCGCTGCTATTGCCTCCCTCATGGCACGATGACGGGGATGTGCACTTCATTTTAGGCACAGATGATCTTGGCCGAGATGTACTCTCAAGGTTAATGAATGGCGCAACTTACACATTTGGCTTATCCATTATCGCAGCGTTAGTCACGACAATTTTTGGTGTAATACTCGGTACTTTAGCGGGGATCAATAAAGGGTTTAAATCGAGCATATTAAACCACTTACTTGATATTACCCTTGCCATTCCGTCACTCCTACTCGCGATCATCATCATCGCAATCTTGGGTCCTGGTTTACTCAATACAGTATGGGCGATTATTTTAGCACTACTACCACAGCATATTCACTCTATCAGAAACCTTGTCGTTGAAGAGCTCAACAAAGATTATATTGGCGCATATAGACTCGATGGTGCCAGTCGAGGACAAGTTTTATTTCGTGGTGTATTTCCAAATATTTACGAACATATCGTGGTGATTTTCACCTTGGCATTATCAACTGCTATTTTGGATATTGCAGCGTTGGGCTTTTTGAAACTCGGTGCCCAACCACCAACAACTGAATGGGGCGCCATGCTGGCTGAAAATTTAGGGCTCATTTACCTCGCGCCATGGACTGTTGGCCTGCCCGGTGCGCTATTGTTTTTATCAGTATTAGCCACTAATCTTGTAGGTGATGGGCTAAGAAAAGCACTCCAAGCAAGAAAGGCAACCTAATGCAACTACTTGATATTAAAAACCTCACTATAGAGCTGCCTACTGAAGATGGGGTTATTCGTGCTGTAGATAAAGTGAATCTGAGCCTCAAAGAAGGTGAGGTACATGCACTTGTTGGAGAGTCGGGTTCAGGGAAAAGCTTAATTGCCAAAGCCATTGTCGGTGTCCTCAACGAACGCTGGCGAGTCACCGCAGACCGAATGCACTGGCGCGGCGTTGATCTAATGCGCTTAAGCCCTGAAAAGCGACGCAAAATTGTTGGCCGTGATATGGCAATGATTTATCAAGAGCCTAGAAGAAGCCTAGATCCGACCGCTAAAATTTTTGAGCAGGTCGCCGAGTCGCTACCCGACGAGTGTTTCAAAGCAGGTTTTTTTGGTCGTAAAAAAGAACGTAAAGTTAAAGTTAAAGCTTTATTACACAAAGTTGGTATTCGGGATGATGAAAAAATATCTAGTAGTTACCCTCATGAATTATCAGAAGGTGTTTGTCAAAAAGTCATGATAGCCATGGCCATTGCTAGAAATCCGCAATTGCTCATCGCAGATGAACCAACAACTGCACTTGAAAGTACCACACGCGCACAAGTATTTAGGCTGCTAAAAAGTCTAAACCAGCTTAAAAACATGTCTATATTAATGATTTCTCACGAATTGGAAGAAATTACACAATGGTCTCATGCTATTCATGTTTTGTACTGTGGACAAATGGTGGAAGCCGGACCAACAAAAAAGGTGTTTACCGATCCCTACCATCCATACACGCAGGCGCTGGTAAAATCGCTACCTGATTATGCACATGGACTAGGTCACAAAGCGCCCTTTTATGCACTAAAAGGCACAATCCCTCCCCTGCAACATTTACCTATAGGGTGCAGGCT
Organism: Pseudoalteromonas umbrosa; assembly: GCF_030125375.1. Classification (GTDB taxonomy): domain Bacteria; phylum Pseudomonadota; class Gammaproteobacteria; order Enterobacterales; family Alteromonadaceae; genus Pseudoalteromonas; species Pseudoalteromonas umbrosa. The sequence goes on from NZ_JASJUU010000002.1 coordinate 520,153, forward strand.
AGGACCTCGTTGTCCACAAGCACAAAGAGAGTGTGTGGCGACACCTGTGTTGGTAAAATCACATGGGCATTCTTATGCATGTCATTTTCCACTCAATAGAGAGAAGAAAAAATGCAACCCGTGCTAAAAGTACAAGCACTTAGCAAAACGTTTAAAACTCGCTCGGGTATTTTTAAACGAGATAAAGTTAAAGTATTGAAGAATATTTCATTTGCAGTATTGCCTGGACAAACATTAGCTGTCATTGGTGAAACTGGATCAGGTAAAAGTACCCTTGCCAAAGTCTTGGCAGGCGCAGAAGAGGCTGATTCTGGGCAAATCTTATTGAATGGAGATATGATTGTCGACGATGGCGCATCAAAAAGGGAATGCCATCATATCCGGCTTATTTTCCAAGACCCGACTCGCTCTCTAAACCCAGGCTTAACTATCGGTGAAATGCTGGATGATTGCTTACGTTTTAATACCAAGCTTACCGAAATACAAAGAGATAAAAAGATTGAGCTGACTTTATCACGTGTAGGACTGCTCTCAGAACACTATGAATACTATCCACATATGTTTAGCGGTGGTCAGCTACAGCGTGTAGCGCTTGCCAGAGCCCTCATTTTAGATCCAAAAGTCGTTGTGTTAGATGAAGCATTATCATCACTAGACCCCTCTGTGCGAGCGCAAATCGTAAACCTATTATTAAAGCTTCAAGAAGAAACGGATTTAACCTATATATTAATCACTCACCATCTAAGTTTAGTTAAACATATGAGCGATAAGTTGCTTGTACTCAATAATGGTGAAACCGTAGAGTATGGTTGCTGCGAGACTATCTTTAACCGACCACAGTCTAAGGTGATGAAAAAGCTGCTCGCGGTATAAGTAAGACACCTAAGCAATAGATACAAAAAAACCACCAAAAGGTGGTTTTTTTATCTTAAAAGTAAAACCTTAGTTTTCTTCTGTTACTTCAAAAGAGCTTGGCTTTACAATTTCAGCAGTACCTTCTAACGCACTTAGTAACGCAAGGTAGTTTTTATTCACCTGCGCACGCGTCACGCTTTGCTTTTGCTGTGGCTCGAGCTCATCAGTGACTTCAGCAAGATTAACCGCTTTAACAACTAGTAAAGCAGCATCACCGTTATTCAGCTCAACCATTGCTTTAGACGAAGCGCCTTCACTCGGGTGAGGCATTTTAAATGCTTTACTGACAAGCGCTGGTGAAACAGCATAAGTTTGACGCGCAAGGGCTGCTTCTGACTTCACTTCAAGCGACTCTGACGCAGCAATATCAGAAAGTGATTTACCTTCCTCTAACTGTGCGAACAAGGTATGTGCTTTGTCTTTTGCTAGTTCAGATGCTTTCTCATTTTCTAAACGCGCTGTAATTTGCTCTGTTACTTCTTCAAGTGACTTAACAGCTGCAGGCTTGTGCTCAAGAACACGAACAACAACAACGTGCTCAGGTGCCACTTCAATGACTTCTGAGTTTACGCCATCTTCAAGCAGCTCTGGTGTAAAAATAACACGAGACACAGCAGGCTGATTTAGAGGTGCAGGTAGTAAGTTACGTGCAACCAATTCAGTCGTTTTAACTTCAAGGTTAGCTGCAACTGCAGCATCATCAAGTGTATCTGCCACTTCAAATGCCAACTCACGTACTTCTTCTTGCTTGCCATAGAATGCATCTATTTTTGCATTTTGCTCTAGTTCAGCACGCAGCTCCGCAGCCATTTCTTCAAATGCCGTTACTTCTTGTGCTTGAAGATCTGTTAGTTGGATAATATGAAAGCCGAATTCAGATTCAACAACTTCGGAGTAATCCCCCACATTTGCTAATGCAAATGCCGCCGTTTCAAACTCAGGATCCATCATGTCGCGTTCGATCCAATCTAAGTCACCGCCTAACTCGCCACTGGCTACGTCATCTGAGTGAGTTTGTGCAAGTTCAGCGAAATCAGCGCCGCTCTGAAGCTGAGAATATAAACCTTGTGCTTTTGCTTTGGCAGCCTCTGCATCTTCACTGCTTTCAACTAGAATATGAGAAACACGACGTCTTTCTTCTTCTAGGTACTGAGCTTGGTTTTCATCATAGTAAGCTCGCACTTGCTCATCTGTCACAGGGTCAACCAGCTCCATATCTGAAGCTTTTAACTCGATATAATTCAGGGCAACCTGTTCTGGTGACATAAACTGATCTTGGTTTAAGTCATAGTAATCTTTGATCTCTGACTCTGAAACAGTGACTTGTGACTTAAGCTTCTCTTTGTCTAAAACGATATAGTCTACGTCTCTCGTCTGCTGCTGAAGAACCAAGGCTTGCTTCACTTCACTATCGAGGGCAAAGTCAGACCCAGCAATCGCTGAAACGAGCTGATCACGCGTCATTTCTTCACGAAGGTACTCACGGAAGTCATCAGGTTGGAAATTCATTTGTCTGATCAACTGTAAGTAACGGTCATTACTAAATTGACCACCAATCTGGAAATAAGGCATATCGAATATCGCTTGCTTGATTTGTGCGTCACTAACACGAAGCCCAAGTTCAATTGCAAGCTGATTTTGTAATTCTTGCTGTACTAAGCGGTCGACCACGCCTTGACGGATCTGCGCCATATACGTTGGATCAGAAGCGATTTGTTCGAAATATTCTCCAAACTGTTGCTCTAATCTGCCACGCTCGTTTTCGAACGCTCTCGCAAAATCTAATTGCGAAATTTTAACACCATTGACTTCTGCAACTGGTTGCTCTGTGGTTTGACCTAGGTAACCACCGATCCCTGCCAGCGCAAAAGACAAGATAACCGCACCAAGAACGATCTTGGCAGCAAGGCCCTGGGAGCCCTCTCTAATCTTTTCAAGCATTTGTTCTATCTCTTATCTAAGTCAAAGCACCAAGGTACTTTGCATCAGTTAGCTCATGTAAAAAAAGCGTATCTTACCAGATACGCTTTTTATTCTGAAGCTTATGCGTCCAATTACATCTACTTAACAATAGTGCAATTGTAAAATATAAGCTCTGTCTTAGTTAACCGCGTCTTTTAGAGCTTTACCAGCTTTAAAAGCAGGGATGTTAGCAGCAGCAATATCAATTGCAGCACCCGTTTGAGGGTTACGGCCTGTGCGTGCAGCGCGTTCACGAACAGAAAAAGTACCAAAGCCTACAAGAGCAACTGAGTCGCCTTCTTTTAGCGCAGCGGTTACTGACTCAATGAATGAATCCAGTGCACGACCAGCAGCGGCCTTAGAAATATCAGCATCAGCTGCGATTTGATCGATTAATTGAGATTTATTCACAATATCATCCTCTTACATTGTTATTATCAAGAGCGATGGTGTATTAAAACTAACATCACTTTTGTTGTTAACTACGAGAAATCTTTCGATTCTCTATTGCTTAAATGTATTACAGCCTAGAAACTACGGGGCTTCCCGTGCCCTAGGCCTAAATCCAGTGCTTAACTTAGCACACCAACGGGATTTGAAAACCCTTTTTATCGACTTTTTTAAGCTTTTACAGCAGTTTTTTGCGTTTCAACAGAAAAACTGTCCACTGGCTGAGCAAGTGCAATTGATAAAACGTCTTCAATCCAAGTAACTGGGTGGATTTCAAGCCCTTCTAAAACATTGTCAGGGATCTCTTTTAGGTCACGTTCATTCTTTTTAGGAATGACCACAGTCTTAATTCCACCACGATGTGCAGCCAGTAGTTTTTCCTTTAAACCACCAATTGGCAGTACTTCACCACGTAAGGTGATCTCACCTGTCATAGCTACATCACTTCTTACTGGGTTGCCAGTTAGACTTGAAACTAAACCAGTAACCATAGCAATACCTGCACTTGGGCCATCTTTAGGTGTAGCCCCCTCAGGTACGTGCACATGAATGTCACGCTTTTCGTAGAAATCATCGTTAATGCGTAGCTTATCAGCACGATTTCTCACCACTGTCATGGCTGCCTGAATAGACTCTTGCATCACATCACCAAGTGACCCCGTGTAAGACAACTTGCCTTTACCAGGAACAGCCGCACTTTCAATTGTCAGTAGATCACCGCCCACTTCTGTCCATGCTAAGCCTGTCACTTGACCAACACGATCGCCATCTTCTGCTTTACCGTAATCAAAACGCTGCACACCAAGGAAGCTTTCCAAATTGTCAGCATTGATCACAACCTGTTTTTGATCTTTGTCTAACAGAATGGTTTTCACAGCTTTACGACACAGCTTAGACATTTCACGCTCTAAATTACGTACACCGGCTTCACGAGTGTAGTACCTAATAGTATTGATAATGGCGCTGTCTTCTATTTCAATTTCACCTGCCTTTAAGCCATTGCGCTTAATTTGCTTGGGAATTAGGTGCTGCTTAGAAATATTCAGCTTTTCATCTTCTGTATAGCCCGACAGACGAATAACTTCCATACGGTCTAGTAGAGGACCAGGGATGTTAAAGCTATTGGATGTTGCAACGAACATAACATCTGACAAATCATATTCAACTTCAAGGTAATGATCGGCAAAACTACTGTTTTGTTCCGGGTCCAATACTTCTAATAAAGCAGACGCTGGATCGCCACGCATATCCGAAGACATTTTATCGATTTCATCGAGTAGGAATAATGGATTTTTAACACCCACCTTACTCATGCTCTGGATCAGTTTACCCGGCATTGAGCCAATGTAAGTACGACGATGGCCGCGAATTTCAGCTTCATCACGTACGCCACCCAAGGCCATACGCACATACTTACGACCAGTAGAACGCGCAATAGACTGACCTAAACTGGTTTTACCTACACCTGGAGGACCAACTAAACATAAGATAGGGCCTTTGAGCTTATTGGTACGTTGCTGCACTGCCAAATACTCAATAATGCGCTCTTTGACCTTGTCTAAACCATAATGGTCCGAGTCTAAAATCTTCTGTGCATTCGCTAAGTCTTTTTTCACTTTAGAGCGTTTTTTCCAAGGCACATTGATTAATGTATCAATATAAGAGCGCACCACTGTAGCTTCAGCCGACATTGGCGACATCATCTTGAGTTTATTAAGCTCAGAAGTGGCTTTTTCTTCAGCCTCTTTAGGCATCTGAGCTTCACTAATGCGCTTTTTGAGTGTCTCAAACTCATCAGGCACATCATCTAACTCACCCAGCTCTTTTTGAATTGCTTTCATTTGTTCGTTGAGGTAATACTCACGCTGTGACTTTTCCATTTGCTTTTTCACGCGAGAGCGAATTTTCTTCTCAACTTGAAGTAGGTCTATTTCACCTTCCATCAATGCCATTAAGTATTCAAGACGTTCAGTGACGTTATACAGCTCAAGTACCTTTTGCTTTTCAGGTACTTTAATTGGCATATGCGCAGCCATAGTATCAGCTAAACGTGCTGTTTCGTCTATACCAGAGACAGAGGTCAGTACTTCAGGTGGAATTTTTTTATTGAGTTTTACATACCCTTCAAACTGGCTCACTGCACTGCGAATGAATATATCTTGTTCTTGCTCAGCAATGTTTTCCGAAGCAATAAACTGTGCATTTGCTAAGAAATACTCATCAGTAACCAAAAACTCATCAATTTTAGCTCTTTGTGTGCCTTCAACTAGAACCTTAACCGTGCCATCTGGTAGTTTCAATAATTGTAATACTGTAGCGACTGTACCGACATCATAGATATCGTCAGTACTAGGATCATCGATGGAGGCTTCTTTTTGAGCCACTAAAAAAATTTGCTTGTCATTTTCCATTGCAGCTTCAAGACATCTAATTGATTTCTCTCTGCCAACGAATAGTGGTATCACCATATGAGGGTAAACCACTACATCACGCAGTGCTAACACTGGAATTTCGACTCGATCCGTTCTCTCAAGCGTCATTATGTTCTCTTTGCACTTCATTTATTTTTAAGATTACAGAGGTATATGGGGATGCCCTCTATAAAGTTCAACTCTTGGACAAAAAAAGGAGCACTAGGCTCCTTTTCTAACTTACTGACAAATCATTCAGATGCAGCTTTATCTTGACCGCTATTTTCGTATATTAAAATGGGATCCGACTCCCCTTTAATTACTGTTTCGTCAATAACAACTTTGCTGACATCTTCAGCTGATGGTAGCTCATACATGGTTTCTAAAAGCACAGCTTCTACAATTGAGCGCAGTCCACGAGCACCGGTTTTACGCTCCATCGCTTTATGAGCAATGGCTTTTAAAGCGTCTTCACGGAATTCAAGCTCAACGCCTTCCATCTTGAATAAAGCACCGTACTGTTTCGTCAACGCATTCTTTGGCTCATTTAAGATCTGTATCAACGCATCTTCATCAAGTTCAGTTAAAGTAGCGACAACAGGTAGACGACCAATAAACTCTGGAATTAAGCCATATTTCACTAAATCCTCAGGTTCAACATCTTTAAATGTTTCACTTAACGTACGCTCACTGTCAGAGCTTTTCACTTCAGCACCAAAGCCAATACCTGTGTTAGTATGACTGCGCTGCTCAATAACTTTATCAAGGCCCGCAAACGCACCGCCGCAGATAAATAAGATCTTAGATGTATCAACTTGCAAAAACTCTTGCTGTGGATGTTTACGTCCACCTTGTGGCGGAACTGATGCAACTGTGCCCTCAATCAGCTTAAGAAGCGCCTGTTGGACACCTTCACCTGAAACATCTCTGGTAATAGATGGATTATCAGATTTACGTGAAATTTTATCTATTTCATCTATGTAAACGATACCACGTTGTGCTTTTTCTACATCATAATCGCACTTTTGCAACAGCTTTTGAATGATGTTCTCAACATCTTCACCCACATAACCTGCTTCAGTCAGCGTCGTTGCATCTGCCATAGTAAAAGGCACATCAAGCAATCTAGCTAATGTTTCAGCAAGCAATGTTTTACCGCTACCGGTTGGTCCGATTAACAAGATATTACTTTTACCAAGCTCTACATCAGCTTTAATACCTTGATTCTTTAAACGTTTATAATGGTTATAAACTGCAACAGATAATACTTTCTTTGCATGTTCTTGACCGATAACATAGTCATCTAAGTGATTACGGATCTCTTTAGGCACCGGCAGTTTATCAGACGCATCATGCTGCGGCGCGATATCCTTGATCTCTTCTCTAATGATGTCGTTACACAGTTCGACGCATTCATCGCAAATATATACTGACGGACCAGCAATTAATTTACGTACTTCGTGCTGACTCTTACCACAAAATGAGCAGTACAAGAGTTTGCTATTCTTGTCGCCGTCTGTAGGAGTGTCTGACATTCAACTACCTCTTAAATTTGGGGAGTTATCTCTGATTTGATAACACAATACATGCTTTAACTATACCAAATAAACTTTCAGTTGGCATAACTAAGCTAAAGCAAAGTGTCGCTGGTCGGTCAAAAGCAGCGGGATTACACCGAAAGTAAGTCAACTTGGACATCCTTAAGATATAGATCCAAGTTTCATTATTTCAAGGTGTAATTATTCACCTTTCTTTAGCTTTTAATTTTTATCGGCTCGTATGAACCGCGTCAACTAAACCGTAATCAACCGCTTCTTGCGCATTCATAAAGTTATCACGGTCAGTATCATTGGCAAGCACCTCATAAGGTTGACCTGTATGCTCAGCCATTAACCTGTTCAATTTTTCTTTAATTGTTAGAATTTCTTTGGCATGAATTTCAAAGTCTGATGCCTGCCCTTGGAAGCCACCTAGCGGTTGGTGGATCATCACGCGAGAGTTTGGAAGGCAATAACGTTTACCTTTTGCACCGCCAGATAGCAGGAATGCGCCCATACTAGCAGCTTGCCCTACACATACAGTACTTACATCTGGCTTAATGAAATTCATTGTGTCGTAAATCGACATACCAGCTGTTACTGAGCCGCCCGGTGAGTTAATGTACAAGAAAATATCTTTATCTGGACTTTCAGACTCTAAAAACAGCATCTGCGCCACAATTAAATTGGCCATATGGTCTTCAACTTGACCAGTTAAGAAAATAATTCTTTCTTTTAACAGGCGCGAGTAAATATCGTAGGAGCGCTCACCTTTCGCTGTTTGTTCAACAACCATAGGCACTAAGGCGTTTAGAGGATCTATTATACCGTCATTCATATTATTGGTTCCTTTATATGCGAGGCAGGCTTGCCGCGATATTCAAGCATCACTACTTGAACGGGCCTTAAATTATTATCGCTAATAACGAAAAAGGCTCGCAGCGCTGCATTTAACAGAGCATTACGAGCCATTTAAGCGTTAGCTTAGCTGTAAGTCAATGCTTTCCTCAAAGACGAGGTAAGAAACTTACTCTGCAGCTTGCTGTGGGTTCATGATGTCGTCGAAAGATTTCTCAACATCAGTAACCGTTGCGCTTGAAAGTACAGCTTCAACAGCTTGCTCTTCCATTGCAACATTACGCATTTGCTGCATTAATTGATCATTTTCTTTGTAGTAGTTAACTACTTCTGAAGGATCTTCGTAAGCAGAAGCAACAGTTTCAATTAGAGACTCAACTTTTGCATCGTCAACTTTGATGTCGTGTGCTTTGATCACTTCACCCAGAAGAAGACCAGTCTTAACGCGTGTTACAGCTTGCTCGTGGAAAAGCTCAGCTGGAAGCTCTGGCATGTTTTTAGCGTCGCCGCCAAAACGCTGTGCGGCTTGTTGACGAAGTGCATCGATTTCTTGATCGATAAGTGCTTTAGGCACTTCAACTTCATTTGTGTCAAGAAGACCTTTGATCGCCTGCTCTTTAACCTTTGCTTTAACAGCTTGGTCAAGTTCACGAGTCATGTTCTTCTTAACTTCTTCTTTCAGTGCGTCAACGCCACCTTCAGCAACACCAAACTTAGTTGCGAACTCATCAGTTAGCTCTGGAAGCTCTTGAACTTCAACTTTCTTCACTGTGATAGTGAACTGCGCCGGCTTACCTTTTAGATTTTCAGCGTGGTATTCTTCAGGGAAAGTTACGTCAGCAACAACTTCTTCGCCTGCTTTTTTACCTACGATGCCATCTTCAAAACCTGGGATCATACGACCTTGACCAAGCTCTAGAGGGAAGTCTTCAGCTTTACCGCCTTCAAACTCTTCACCGTCAACAGTACCTAGGAAATCAACAGTTACACGGTCATTTTCGCCTGCTGCTGCATCTACTTCTGTCCAAGTCGCATGCTGCTTGCGAAGTGTCTCAAGCATGTTAGCAAGATCATCTTCAGTTACTTCAACAACTGGTTTTTCAACAGCTACTTTATCTAGGTCTTTAATTTCTACTTCTGGATAAACTTCAAAAGTAGCTTCAAACTCTAAATCTTTGCCAGCTTCAAGTGCTTTAGGAGCGAAACTCGGTGCACCTGCTGGGTTAATTTTTTCAGAAACGATTGCTTCAATGTAGTTACGCTGCATAAGGTCGCCAGCAACTTCTTGACGTACTGCCGCACCGTAGCGCTTGTTGATCACAGAAACTGGTACTTTACCAGGACGGAAACCGTCAATACGCTGTGTTTTAGACAGTTGTTGTAAGCGTTTTTTTACTTCAGTCTCAACGTTCTCTGCAGGAACGGTGATAGTCAGACGGCGCTCAAGGCCTTGAGTCGTCTCAACAGAAACTTGCATGATATACCTCAATTTTCATTTTTGGCGGCAACGCGCCTTCCTTCACAAACAAGTCGACACAGGAGCGTAATCGGAAACATTGCATACACTGCATGTGTTCACAACCAATTACATGTCGAGCTTGCTGCCTGCCCCATCAGGGCACTATGTTTAACAATAGACGCGGCATTATAACCTATAAAACGGGAGAGTCGAGCAATCAGAACAAATAAATAGTAGGAAAACGAAGAGTAAACTTAATGATTTAGAAAATAAGAGAAATTAAAGAAAGAGATGGTCGGCGATGCAGGATTTGAACCTGCGACCCCTTGGACCCAAACCAAGTGCGCTACCAAGCTGCGCTAATCGCCGATAATATATTTTTTAGAAAAGTGGTCGGCGATGCAGGATTTGAACCTGCGACCCCTTGGACCCAAACCAAGTGCGCTACCAAGCTGCGCTAATCGCCGATATATTTTATGGGTGTGTAGATGGGGCGACTGATGGGGCTCGAACCCACGACAACCGGAATCACAATCCAGGGCTCTACCAACTGAGCTACAGCCGCCACTACATACTTGTGGACTTTGTTTAAATGGCGCACCCGGAAGGATTCGAACCTTCGACCCACGGCTTAGAAGGCCGTTGCTCTATCCAGCTGAGCTACGGGCGCAACACAAACAACACTTGTGTGCTATCCACCCACTTCCTCATGGAGAAAGTGGTCGGCGATGCAGGATTTGAACCTGCGACCCCTTGGACCCAAACCAAGTGCGCTACCAAGCTGCGCTAATCGCCGATTTTGTTACTTACTTAGAATGTTTTGTTTAACACCCCTCGTTGGCAACGGGGTGCATAATAGGGTTTTGAGTTGTTGAGGTCAAACATTTTTTTTATAAATTCGTTCAACTGCCTATTTTTGACTCAAAAGGGTTAAAAAGCAGCTGAAAAAGACAAAAAACAATCAACACTGACTATGACTTATATTAATGCACACATATATTCGCGGAATCTTGCTTGGCTAATTAGCTCAAGTTTGCGAAAATATAGACAATACAGTGACCCTACCTGAATAAAAGCAACTATGAAAATGCAAACTAAGGTAACCGCTGTAAATATTATTACTAGAGCAACCCCATTTAGGCTCTATAATCGTTCAAGTTAATAACCCCTATTATATAAAGGTCACCCATGACGGCAAACATCATTGATGGCAAAGCAATTGCGAAACAGGTTCGCAGTACAGTCGCAACACGTGTTGAGCAGCGCGTAACACAAGGACTCAGAGCCCCAGGATTAGCAGTAGTACTTGTCGGACAAGACCCAGCGAGCCAAGTATATGTTGGCTCAAAGCGTAAAGCATGTGAAGAAGTCGGGTTTGTTTCTAAATCATACGACTTGCCAAGTGACGCAAGCGAAACACAGTTACTTGATTTAGTAGATAATCTTAATGCAGACCCAGAAGTTGATGGTATCTTAGTACAGCTTCCTTTACCTGAAGGGCTTGATGCAGAGAAAATCCTTGAACGTATTCATCCACATAAAGATGTAGATGGCTTCCACCCTTATAATGTTGGTAGACTCGCACAAAGAATGCCAGCACTGAGACCTTGCACGCCAAAAGGCATTATTACTTTACTAGACTCCACAGGTGTTCGTTACAAAGGTATGCATGCCGTTGTTGTTGGTGCCTCAAATATTGTTGGTAGACCTATGTCTTTAGAGCTACTGCTTGCTGGTTGTACGACAACTGTTTGCCATAAGTTTACACAAGACCTTGAGTCACATGTTCGCCGCGCCGATTTACTCGTCGTTGCGGTAGGTAAGCCTGAATTCATTCCTGGCGAGTGGGTAAAAGAAGGTGCAATTGTTATTGATGTAGGTATTAACCGCCTGGAATCAGGAAAACTTGTCGGTGATGTGCAATACGATGTTGCAGAGCAAAAAGCCAGTTTTATTACACCAGTACCTGGCGGTGTAGGCCCAATGACTGTCGCGAGCCTGATTGAAAATACATTGGAAGCGTGCGAAAACTACCACAGCTAATATATTGGAGCACTCATATTTAAGGGTGCTCCACTTTCACTCCTTCTTCATTTTCCTCACTCCCTCCGCGTCTATACTCTTTCGCTAACATCTCTTGTAAAGCGGACATTTGCTTTTCAAACTCTTTTTGATCAATTTCACCGGATTCTAGCCTTGCCATCAACTCTTGCATTTTTGCCTCTATCTCTTTGATCTTATCTTCGTTCACCCCTATACGATTAAACATCATGGATTGGCGAGCTTTTGCTAAGAAGCTGTCATTTAATCGAGAGACTGAGAGATCTTTTTGTCTTAATGATTGAGATAATTCCGTGCCTGTACTGTGGCCGGTCATTTCTTTAGCAAACGCCTGTGACTGACCTTCCTTTGATTGGGACCCTTTTGCTTGCGCGAATTCGGTGGGAGTAATTGAGGCGCTTTTATGTAGTAACATTGTCTTCTCCTTAAACTGTGGCAAATATGATCCTTTCCCACAAACTTTAAGCAAGCAACGCACCAAGTTGGGGGTAGAAACCAACTTGGGGGTAAAAATAACTTAGCCTGTCTCGCGTTTAGAGCCTGACTTATCTACACGTAGACTTAATAATTTCTAATTGTGCTTCCTGTGCCTTTATATCGTTATTTGTGATAGCAACAGCATGATCGACTTTAGCATTTTTACACTTTTCTGTTAGCTCTTTATTCATGAGGTATACCTTATCTTTTTGCGACTGCACAACCCCTTCAACACCTTGGTATTCTGTGCGCTCTTCTGGTGCGGCATCTTTATCAAAAGGCTCACCTTCATTAACCTTACATCCGGTTAAAAGCAGTGCAAATAAACCAATACCAAAAGCAAATTTCATTATCTTTAACTCCTTATTTATTGCTTAGGACGCAAAAATAACATGCACTCTAAGATTAACAAAGCGTTAAACAGATAAACTAAATTAGGAACAAGTCGAACATTTAATGCTTGCCGTTACTATCTTGGTATTGCCGCCATACACTCAACTTCTACTCGAGCCCCTAACGCTAACCCGCTGGTTGCAAAAGCACTTCGAGCTGGATAAGGTTTTGAAAAGTACTTCGTATATATCTTATTGAATTTGGGCCACTCATTTATATCAGCAAGCATAATCGTACACTTCACAATATGCTGCATCGATAAACCATGAGCTTCTAAACTTGCCTGAATATTTTCCATGGTTTGCTTACTTTCACCTGTAATACCGCCTTTCACAAGCTGAGTTGTACCGGGTTGAATACCAATTTGGCCAGATAAATACACCATATCATTTACTCGCACAGCCTCTGAAAATGGCAAATTATGTCCTGCAGGTAAAACAGCATAAGAATTTAAGTGCTCAACCTGCTTGTCAGGTTTAGCAATACAATGCCCCACTGCGGCCAAGAAAGTTAAAGCAATTAATTTTTCCTTCATCACACTTTTCCATTAAGAACACGATACGTCCAAAATACCACTGTTCATAAAAAAACCAAGAAAATTTTTGTGAGTAAATACAAAGATTAACTTACTCTGGTAGCAAAATTAGAATCGCTTCATAACGAAGAGGGCCTTAACTAAGGAAAAATTATAAATCTCAATATAAAGGAAGGAACTTAAATAACTAAAACATGTGCAATTTGATGCTTAAACACCGAATATTACCGATGGTTAACGTACTAAAAAAGGACGGGGCAGCATCACGAAACATGTCACAGTAATCATCTTGACCATATTTATTGCTACAAACAAAAAAGGAGCACTCAGTGCTCCTTTTAAAATATTCATTAAGATGTGCTTATGCTTTACGCCAAGTAGTTTTTCCAGCACTGTCTTCAAGTACGACACCCAGTGCAGTTAATGCATCTCTCGCCTCATCAGCGGCAGCCCAATCTTTATTGGCACGTGCAGTGTTACGCTGCTCGATCAAGGCTTCAATTTTAGCCACTTCATCTTCATCTTGATCACCTTGTAAGAAACTCTCCGGCGTCTGTTGCGCGATACCTAATACTTCAGCCAATTTCACCAAAATATACGCATGCTCACCTGCGGCTTTCACGTCAGTGTCTTTTAATAAGTTTACTTCTTTGGCCAGTTCAAAAATAACAGGTAGAGCTTCTGGCGTATTGAAGTCATCATTCATTGCAGCTTCAAAACGTTCTGCGTAAGCATTACCCTTTAGCTCAACTTCCACCAGCTCCACGCTGCGCAGAGCCGTATAGATGCGCTCCAAAGATGAGCGAGCTTGATCTAAGTTTTCTTGTGAGTAGTTTAACTGGCTGCGGTAGTGACCATTAATTAGGAAATAACGTACCGTCTCTCGGTCGTAAGCTTTTAATACTTCACGTACAGTAAAGAAATTGCCTAAAGACTTAGACATTTTTTCTTTGTTGACCTGTACCATACCTGTGTGGATCCAAGTATTTACGTAACAGCCATTGTTTGCGCAGCAAGATTGTGCAATTTCATTTTCATGGTGTGGGAACTGCAGATCTGAACCGCCACCATGAATATCAAATAAATCACCTAAGTGCTTAGAGCTCATCGCGCTACATTCAATATGCCAACCAGGTCGACCTTCGCCCCAAGGAGATGTCCAAGATGGCTCGCCCGGCTTGGCTTTTTTCCATAGTACAAAGTCAAGTGGATCATCTTTGCCTTCAGCCACTTCAACACGCGCACCGGCTTGAAGCATATCTAGGTCTTGCTGAGATAGCTGACCGTAATCTTTGAACGTTGAAACATCAAACAATACATCGCCGCTTTTTCCAACATAAGCGTGCTTTTTAGCAATTAAACGCTCGATCATTTCGATGATTTCATCCATATGACCCGTTACTGTTGGCTCAATGTCTGCAGGTAAGATATTTAATGCTTCAAAATCATCGTGCATAGCTTTGGTCATACGCACAGTAAGATCGTTGATCTCTTCTTTATTCTCTGCAGCACGCTTGATAATTTTATCGTCTACATCCGTGATATTACGAACATAAGTAACATCGTAACCTAAATATCGAAAATAACGGTTGATTACATCGAAAGATACATATGTGCGTGCATGTCCTACATGACAGAAATCATAGATTGTAATACCACACACATACATGCCGACTTTGCCTTCAACAAGCGGTTTAAATTGTGACTTTTGACGTGTCAGTGTGTCGTATATCTGCAACATGTAGTGATTTTCCTAAATTCGAGTTTGAAACCTTTGCATCATATCACTTGAAAAAGCTCGTCACCACAGTAAAAAGGCGAATTTTACCCTATCTAGGTAACAAAATTTAAACAGCAAAACTGTCAAAGTTATTTCAACACTTTGTAGTTCAGCAGATGTACTATAAAATAGCGTTTTAATCTTATCATTGTAATTCAAGGACCCATTATGGTTGTTTTACAAACAAACTTCGGCGAAATCAAAATCGCACTATTTGAAAAAGAAGCACCTACTACAGTTGCAAACTTCAAAAAATATGTTGAAAGCGGCTTTTACACCGGCACTATCTTTCACCGTGTGATCGATGGCTTCATGATCCAAGGCGGTGGTTTTGAGCCGGGTATGAGTCAAAAAGAAGTTGACGCGCCTATCCAAAATGAAGCAAACAATGGTCTTGCTAACAAGGTTGGTACACTTGCTATGGCACGTACACCAGATCCTCACTCAGCAACAGCTCAGTTTTTCATTAACGTGAATGACAATGACTTCTTAAACTTCTCAAGCGAAACGTCTCAAGGTTGGGGTTATTGCGTATTTGCTGAAGTTGTTGAAGGCATGGACGTTGTAAACAAGATCAAAGGTGTTGCAACAGGTTCATCTGGCTTCCATCAGGATGTGCCACTAGACGATGTAATCATCGAAAGTGCAACCATCACTGAATAACACTGACTAAAAATATGAGCGCTACGGCGCTCATATTTATACAAGAGACATCATGCGCAAGACCTACTTTATTTCTGACCTTCACTTAACCGAACACAGATCTGATATTACCAACGCTTTTTATAATTTCTTAGATGCTTACATAGATGATAGTGTTGATGCTTTATACATACTAGGTGACTTTTTTGAAGTGTGGATTGGCGATGATGAAGGAGACCCACTTGCAATTGAAGTCGCTAAACGACTCAAAGCCATCAGTCTTACAGGTACAAACGTGTACTTTATTCACGGCAACCGTGATTTTTTAATTGGCGAACAGTATGCCAAGTTATGTGGCATGACTTTATTACCTGAGCAAGCTGTGATCGACTTATACGGCACGCCTACACTGATTTTACACGGTGATGAAATGTGTACTCAAGATGTCGAATATCAAAAGTTTCGAAAAAAGAGTCGCGGTTGGTGGTGGCCAAAATTAATGCTCGCAATGCCGCTTTGGTACAGGCGCAGAGTAGCAAAAAATGCCAGAGCAAAAAGCAAGCTTAATCAACAAGGCAAAGCGCCCAGTATATTAGATGTGACAGACGACGCAGTCGCTGAGATGTTTGAAAAGTACAATGTACAGCACATGATCCACGGCCATACACACAGGCCAAAAGTACATAAAAATAAGTTCACTAGAACAGTGCTAGGAGATTGGTATAGTCAAAGCTCATATTTACTTGTGACAGAACAGACTCAATCTTTAGAGCAACACGCTTTTAGCGAATAAAGTACCTAAGTACTTTACTCGCTCAATATTGAACACCTTGTCACAGTCTATGCTGCTTTAGAAAAAATCGACATTGGCGTAGATACCAGCTTGTAAAAGCTCCAATGAACCGGTTTCGTGCGAGATACTGGGTTTGACAGTAACTGTGCGGCATAATTATAAGAGCCATGTTTGATATGGCGTTTAGCCAAATCGCAAATATGTGCGCCAACATACTTTAATACCATCTGCTCTAACTTTGGTGCAATACGCCCTGCTTTCACATCTTCCAACAAACGCTCAGCAAATGGACATAACTCTTTTGGTGGAGCCTTGTCACACGCACTGTTTTGAGTGCCTTGAAAATAAAAACTTTCAATTAACGGAGAGTAGGCAATACGCGAGTACAAAGCAAAGTTAATATAAAAGCTCTGATCTTCTCCCATCCACTCACCGCGCGGGAAGCCACCTAATTCATCAAATGTCGACTTTCTTACAACAATACTCGACATGGTAAATGGTAAGTCCCCACTTGCTGCGACCGCGAAATAGTTATCCATTTCATAGCCGTTAGCATCCCATTGAGTCAACGCAATTTTTGCGTCTTTATAATCATTATCACCGTATACTTTTTGGTAACGCGTTGCATATAAGCCCATGTTTGGGTATTGATTAATTAAATCGGCAATGCGATTCAAGAAAAATGGCGACCATGTATCATCAGCATCTAAAAAAGCAATAAACTCATTCTTAGCGATATTAGCACCTGCATTACGCGCTTCTGATACACCTTGGTTTGCCTGCTTCACTAATTTTACGTTACTGATATTTAAAGCACTGACAATATCTGCACTGTCATCTGTAGAGCCATCATCAATGATAATGATTTCATCTGCTTCATAGCTCTGAGCAACCACACTGTTAATTGCTCGTTCGATGCAATCACGCTTATTGTACAGAGGGATAACAACTGAGAATTTGATGCTGTTCATATTCATTGCTCCAATTATTCATTGATAATGCGACCGCTTGTTCTACTGGTAGTGTTGGTGCTACACAGTGACCCGATACAACCTGATTTGTAATATTGATGACCTCTAGTGGGTCATAGTCATTGGCATCAAATTGATACATGTCTGCCATACCAATTTGCTTTGACCACTGCTTACACTTACTGTGATACTGCAAGTTAATAAACGGCGTATTCACCATGTAGGCATAAACTGCTGCATGTAGCCTCATGCCAATCACTGCTTTAAACATTGCCATGCTTTGTAGTAAGCGCAGTGGATTCACTGTATAACGAATACGTTTAACCGGTACATAACTTGGCATTTTGCGAAGAATTTGCTCGTGCACATTGTTATCGCCTAAAGTGCTGTGGTCGTTAAAATCTACAAGGTAAATATCTTCACGTGTCATTTCCCAAATAGCAGTCATCAACTTAACCGCTTTTCTGATTCTGGCTCGTTCACTTAACTGATCTGCTTCACCAAAAGCGTTAATCGCTTGCTGACAGAAATTAAATGCAACACCTCTGCGCTCAATTGCTTGAATTGAATTGCCGAAGTAATGTAACAGCGAAGGTGCCAAATCAAATGTCTGCGCTATATTGGCATTCGGTGCAATCGCTTTCGCAATTTCAAAACTTTTCGCATCTCTTACACCGGTGAAATGACATTTGTTTAAAAACTTCGCACACTGCTTTTCATCTGCTGTTGTTTTGAAATCCTCAATCCCAACACCAACTGCATAGCTAGATTGCTTGCCACACAGAGTGACCATATGACACTTTTGTGCAATATCTCTGCTTGAATGCAATACAGAGCCACCACCAAAAACAATTTTCTTTGCATTAAACGCACGTTTGTAATGCGTTACTCTTTGGTGGCCTCTAAACAACATCGGCGCTTGACCTTGTACCTCTAGCTGTCTCACTAAGCCATATTGATTGCTGGCATTAACAGCGATGTTGTTACTACCGAATGTGCTTTTTGCACCTTCTATACTTGCTAACATCAGCGCATCGTCTCCGCTGTTGCGCATGCCGTAGTAACCAACAACATATATGTCGTGTTTGCTTTGCATGTGTAGTCCTCAACTCTGTGTCTATACCTAGATATTGCAGGGGTTGTGCCAAAACAAAATTTAATTTTAAATTGTTTATTATCAATAATTTAAACTAGCACCGAAATAAATGGTGGGTATTTTCACTATGAGAATTTGCAGAACGAAAATGCAAAATGCGGGGATTTTTAAAATAAAAAAGCCAGTAAATAAGTTACTGGCTGGATAAAGTGAAGGGATTGAATTTTAATATGCACCTTTTGCACCTACTACACATGGTACGGTTTTTAGTAAAATCTTAACGTCGCTCATAATGCTCTGCTCAACAATATACTGCTCGTCCAATTGCACTTGCTGTTCAAACGTCGTATCTGCACGGCCAGTTACTTGCCAAAGACCTGTTAAACCCTGTTCTGAATTTAAACGTGACAGCTGTGCTGGTTTGTATTGTGCAACTTCCATCTCTAGTGCTGGTCTTGGACCAATTAACATCATGTCACCTCTTACAACGTTCAATAACTGCGGTAACTCATCAATCGAATATTTACGAATGAAACGACCAATACAAGTGATGCGAGGGTCATGGATATACTTTTGACATACACCCTCTCTAGAACTGTCTTTCTGGTCAGGCGCTTGGAAGCGCGGGTCGTCCTGCATATACATTGAACGGAACTTGTACATAGTGAAACGACGACCAAATTTACCTACTCTCGTTTGACGAAATACCACTGGCCCTTTGCTTTCTAGTTTAATCGCCAACATCAATAGTAATAATAGAGGGCTAATAGCTAATAAGCCTAGCGCTGCAACCGCTCTTTGGAACCACACTGGAATGCCGTGGTGGACACCGTCAATATGGTGTTTCGTTACTTTCTTTACTGTTTTAGTTGATGCAGCTGTCACGTTTGTCGCAATTTTAGTTGTGATATCCATGATTAAAGCCCTCTGATAGATTGTTTTAAAATGAAAACTCGGAATAAGAACACTGGGTTGCCAATGACATAGCGATTGAACTTGGATTTTGGCTCTTGCATTAAACGCCATACCCACTCTAAGCCCATTTCGCGCATCCAGAGCGGTGCTCTTGGAATTGCCCCAGAAAAGAAGTCAAATAAACCACCTACTGCCAATGCACACTGGCAATTTAAACGATGTTTGTTTTTAGCAAGCCATAGTTCCTGGCGAGGTGATCCTAGAGCCACCAGCAAAATGGTCGCTCCGCTTTGATTAATTTGCTCGATGATGTCGTCATCACTGTTAAAGTAACCGTGATGCGTGCCGCGAATGTCTAAGCCTGCATATTTTTCTTGTAATGCCTCGCCCGCTTTTTCAGCAACACCTTCTTTTGCTCCTAGCAAAAATAATGATTGTTCTGTTTGTACAGCCTGCTGACACAACAGTGGTAGCATGTCAGTACCGTTAACATTATCCGCTAAATCGATACCTGAATGCTGTGCCGCTATTCGCATGCCAGAACCGTCAACAAAGTTCTTATCGCTAGCACACAGCGTGCTGTGTAATGCTTTATTGCTCGCAGCCAAGTTAATTGAATTCACATTAAGGAAGTAACCGACACGGCAGTTTGTCTGTGTTTGCTCGCTTTGACATACCCAATTAATCGCATCATGCATTTTGGTATTCGCGAACGGTATACCAAACATCTGGCTGTTACCTTGTGTACTGCCACCTTTTTTATACAGCGCCTTACACACAACTAACTTTAAAACCATCATCGCATCTTGAAGGCAGTTATGCTTCGCCTGAGCTTCCAGCAAGGTTAGCTCATCACTTGCAACTAAACCTGTAGCGCGATGTAACTGCAAACAATCATATAAACCCGCTTTTTCGCATGGTGATTTGAAGCGCTTTACATTTGGTATTGACGTTGTGCCGCGAATAATGGGGGTCCCAACAAAGTGAACTTGACCCATTGCAACGTTAATAATGTTTGCGCTCGATTTGAATGGACCCACTTGCCAGCTATATAACTCAACCACATCACCGCCGACATCAATCCAGTTTTCACGTTTGATTGGTGCCTTTAAAACTAGCATGCTAAATAAAGTGTTTAAGATGTATAAAGGAAGCAAAGCGACCATCAAAACGATTGCAAACGTAAATCTAATTACATTGCGTGTTGCACTTGTTTTTCCTGTAAATGCAATCTTGTGTTTGTTAGTTTGAGCAGCCATGTCACCACCTCCATAATCTCTGTTGTAGAGGTAGTTGCGAGGACTGTGCCAAATGAAATAAAAAATTTAAAACTTTGAATTAACTTAATTTAATTCAAATTTTCAATTTTAGAGTGAATAGAATTTCTTAATTTGCAAAGCACAACGAGAAGTGATTTTTAATTTAAAAAATATGGGAGCTACAATTTATTATACTTCCCTACTACTTACTAAATTGTGGATAAATACGACGAACTCTGTTAAATAACGCTGGCAGTTTACTGTTAACAACGGTGAGCTTTTTACCTTGTTGCTGGGCATCATTAAGGTCGCACTTAAGCAGCAGCTTACTCACTTTAAAAATGATTTTATGGACCATTTTATCAAAAAAGCTATTTTTCAAAGGGCCATAATTAAAGTGACGAATATAATCCGTCATGTCTTTAGAGTGCGTGTTATTCCATTTATCCGAAATCAACTGAAATCCATCGGTGCTTTTAGCAAAATGCGCGACATGCCCATTCTCCCCCCAACCAATTCCTTTCGACTCGGCCACTGGGGTTTCAATCTCGCCAAGCACTTGTTCAAACCACGCGACTGCAGCAGAAGTATTGTGCACTAACATCACGCCTGAATTGATTTCGCCACTAAAACCGTGGGCCATATATATGAACTTATCAGCAACAAGTAGCGATTCAATCTGTGGGCAATCATCTTGTACGAATGCATCAGCATCAACAAACAACACATTAATATAGCCCGCCTGTAACGCAGCTTTTAAAAGTAACAGCTTAAGCCAACAGCACTCTACCCCTAACGAGGTAAATAGAGGGCGAGTAATAACTACGTAGTCATACCCCATTTTTTTTGCATATCGCTTTTGACTTTTTATACAGTGGCTATAACGCCATTGGTAACCATTTAAAGCCACGCTAAATACCAGTGTCTCATTTTTATTCTTTGTCACTTACCGCTCCTTAATATGAGTTCGTGCCTTTTTTAAATAAAGCAAACTCAACATAAGTTTGCACAAGAAATATTTTTTCATTTTAAGAAATCTAAAAAATATGCGTATTAATTTGCAAAAAAAACCTCCTTAAAAACACATAAAAAAACACAAAACACTGTAATTTAAACACTTTATTTTCTGGCACAGTTGCTGCTCTTGTTTTATCAACTTAATCGAAAACAAGGTCTACACGTTATGAGCTATTTCACAAAGATGTGCGTTTCTGCTGCACTTTGCACCATGGCATCTAGCGCGGTTGCTGTACAGCTGGTCGATGGCAACTACGTATGGCAGTTCCAATCTGGGCAAGCGTGGCCAGGTGGATATAACCAAAATACAGGTAAACCAGACAGCTTAATTTATGCACGCGACGAGTATAGTAGTGATTTTTTCCAACGTATCAGCAATGCACTACCCGAAGCAAAAGTTAACGAAGCTTTCATAACTGGTGACAGTGGCTCTACAATACACTTAGTAGAAGAAGCAGAAGTCTTTATTACCTTTATTCATGAAGGCGCCGGATATAAAAACTCTTTTGGTTACTTCACTTTCGACCCAGAAAACCCGCCTACGTCAGCGGATCAAATACAAGAAACCATCGTATTTCCTAATTTGAGCTATCCACATTTGACCAACGGTCACCGCGTCAGTATCGGCACACACCCTGCGGGCACCAGTATCGGCTTTTTCGTCGCAGCAAATGGTTTTTGGTACTACACTGGGGTTAAAAACTGGCAGATCCCTTACTACTATTCAATTTCATCGCTCAACCCTGAACCGACTGAAGACTTAAGACAGCATTGCGTGCTTTTATACGATGAGCAAGAACAAGAAGTGGTTATTGGCTTCGAAGACTTACCGCGCACTTGGGGTGACAACGACTTTAACGATGCTGTTTTTAGTGTGCAAAGTAGTCCAGGCACCGCTATTCAATCGAGTAACCTTGTTGTTATGCCCGAAGCCAACGACAGCGACGCTGATGGCATACCTGATGAACAGGACGAATTTCCGAATGATTTTAGACGTTCGCACAGTCAGTATTTTCCTTCACAGACAGGAGTGTCAACACTCGCTTATGAAGATAATTGGCCACAGCGCGGTGATTATGACTTAAATGATTTAGTGGTGAAGCAACGCATACAAACAACTTTTGATGCCAACAACGAGGTCAGTGGGTTTATTTTACATGGTTGGATCACTGCCCGTGGTGCCGCATATGAGAATGGCTATGCGCTTCGCATATTAGACTCAGCACCGGCGCTAATTGAAAAGGCCACTGTCACCATTGACGGTCAGACGTTTGAAAAGAATGTTGAGGAGTATCAAACAAATGCCGTGTTACAACTTTGGAGCAATACACAGCTATTCACTCAAACCGGTGAGTCAGGCAAGTGTACGCACTTTAACACAGTGAAAGAATGCAGCTATTTCGAGCCAATACCGTTTACACTCGATGTGACATTTGAAGCATCTCAACCTTCACTTAGCATCGCGGACTTAGACTTCTTTATCTTCAGAACAGCAGATCGCACCATTGAAGTTCACATGGCTGACTATCCGCCAACAGACTTATTCGACCAAACGCGCTTTGGTAAGGTGGATGACTCATCAGATCCAAGCCTAAACCGTTATTTTAGAACGGCTGATAACTTGCCATGGGCACTGACAGTGAGCGAAGAGTTTAACTACCCGCGTGAATATATTGATGTGTTATGGGCCTACCCTAACTACGAGACCTGGGTTGAATCAAGCGGTGCACAAGCACAGGATTGGTACAAAACCAGTGACAGAGACACCCACTACTACATGCCAGAATCAGAGTAATTAGGAGCGCACCATGAAAACAGTAACTAACTTAACCGCAATGTTCAGCATCACCCTACTGGCTACTCTGATGACAGGCTGTGGAGGTGGAGGCGGCTCTGAATCGAGCTCGCCAGCACCCACTGCGACACAAACCAGTACGCAACCTGCTGCAACAGCAAATACAAGCACTGCAGCGAATGAACCACAGCAAACGGAGCCGGCACAAACACCAGAGCAAGAACCTGCGGCGACCATGGAAGACTTCATGCCGCAGGCTGAGCTTAAAGAGTCTGCAGCAACAGATTCGACAGACCTCTATGTTATGCCTGATTTTAAATTTAGAACCAGCGATGAAGTAACAATGGAGTTCAGTGGTGAAAACGTGTTTGGTGAATCATTAGCTGGAAGAACCATCAAAGTTTATTCGTTTGATGTCGAGGTACCCTCTGTTGAAGATGAACTGATGGGCAATAAAGCGCTTGTTGCCACTTTAAGATTTAATCCGTCAGGGCAGCTACAGCACACTCTCACGTTACCACAGACTGCAAAAACGATGCTGGTTCGCGTGGATAGTATGTTAGAGACAAACCAAGTGCTGTTTCCGCTCGATTCAGACGAGACAATAGTCCATACATTTAAGTAAGCTCTCCAAGCCAAAGTGTGCTCTGCTTACGTGGAGTGCACTTTATTCCACCTTTTCACACGCCCTCACCCTGTCACAACAAAATTGTCGGATCTTTATACGTTAGTCAGAATCTTTGTCTATGCTTGTTGCGGTTATATTTATCACATCGTGATAAATATTAAATATCCGCTACTTTCTGACAAAAGTCTTTGGAACTCTGAGAGTTACACTGCTATATCTTAATAGAGAACAAAAATTAATAAAGGAGCGCTTGAATGGATAAAATAACAGGACTTAATATTTTGCTAGTTGATGACGAGCCACATATTTTGCGCTCACTCAGCCGAGCATTACGCTCCGATCAATATCATATTCATACCGCTGAAGGCGGACCTGCCGCACTTGAGATTTTGGCGAATGAGTCCATAGATGTGGTCGTCACTGATAAAAATATGCCTGAGATGACAGGCAATGAACTACTCGCCATCATCGCCGAACAATACCCAGACACCATTCGCATTATGCTGACAGCTTTCACAGAGCAAGCTGCGCTCATTGACGCGATAAACCAAGGAAAAGTTTGGGGCTATATGCAAAAACCATGGGATAACGATAATCTCAGGATCACCATTGAGCAGGCACTACAGACAAAAATGCTCATTGCTGAGCGCAACATGCTACGCGCTAGTCTAAAACGCTATAAACGAGAACATAGATCTCAGTTCCAACGCTTTATTGGCGGCTCCTTAGCGATGCAAGTTGTTTATAAATGTATCGATAAGGCTGCACCGAGCCGTGCTAATGTGTTTATCACCGGCCCCAGTGGTACAGGTAAAGAACTGGCCGCTGAGGCTATTCACAACTTAAGCCCTCGTCACAACAACGAACTTGTCTGTATTAACTGTGCGGCGATTCCATCTGAATTGATGGAGTCCGAAATTTTTGGCCATATTAAAGGCGCGTTTTCTGGCGCGACCAATAACCGCGATGGTGCAGCAACCCTAGCTGATGGTGGCACGCTGTTTTTGGATGAAATTGGCGAAATGGATATGGCGCTTCAGGCTAAAATTCTTCGCTTCATTCAAACGGGAACTTTTCAACGCGTCGGTAGCGGCAAAGTCGAAAAGGTCGACGTGAGATTTGTCTGTGCAACTAACCGCAACCCACTTGAAGCCATTGAACAGCAACTGCTGCGTGAAGACCTATTTTATCGACTTAACGTCATTGCGATAGATATGCCCGCCTTGTCTGATCGTGATGAAGACCCTTTGCAAATTGCACTCTTCTATCTCAACAAATTTAGCGAAATGGAAAATAAGCTTTTTGTTGGTTTTTCCAAACGCGCAGAACAGCTCATTTTGAATTATGCTTGGCCTGGTAACGTCAGACAGCTAGAAAACCTTATTCACAGTGCCGTGGTGATGTCCGACGGTCCCATGGTAAGTGAAGAAACTCTGATGCAACAATTACATTTAAAACCCAGTGAAGAGCTTTTCAAACCTAAAGACAAATCATCCGCCAATGCCATACCTACTAATGGTGCTGCGCCATCAATGAGCACAGCGACGCCCGATGCCAGCAATATTGTGCCACTGTCAGAGGTTGAGCGCTTCGCCATTGAGCAAGCTTTATTAGTCTGTGATGACAATGTAGTCAAAGCTGCGGGGTTATTAGAAGTTAGCCCATCAACTTTGTATCGCAAAATACAAAAATGGGAGCCTTAGCGGCAATAGGCACTTTGCAAATTAAAAAATATCTGCATTGCAAATTGCGAGTACAGCGTCATTTGATAAAGCTAAAAACCATAAAATAATTAGGTATAACATAAAGTTAAAAATAAAATCAGAGTTGGCGTAATTATTGATTGATATAGGTATCACTTAAAACAGAGTAAACCGGATGCAATCAAATAAACATTCACTGAAGCTCCTACTACGTAACACCTCTTGGCTGGTCGGTGCAGAAGTCGTAGCTAAAGCTACTCGCTTATTGAGCATCATGGCAATGGCAGCATTTTTGGTCCCAGTAGAATATGGCGCAGCTATGTTGGCACTGAGTATTCATGAGGTCATTCGTTTACTGTTACGCTCTGGCACCGGCGCGCAAATCATTCGCGCAAAAGACAGTGAATTACCTGATTATCTATCAAATGGTTTGTGCATACAGTGGTTACTGTGCATAGCGCTTTTCTTAGTACAGTTGCTTGCAGCCTATGCAACCCACTGGCTTTTCCCTGAGCATGACATCACCACCTTAGTGGCGTTAATGGCTTTCACCTATTTGATATTTCCAATAGTCAGCACCCGTGCGTTTTTAGTCCAACGCGACAACCGTATGGCTCTGTTTAGCATGATCAGCAGTTGTTGCATCATCTTAGAGAACATCACCATTGCCGTTGCGTTATATTTTGACGCGGGCTTACTATCAATTGTTTACGCAAAATGGGCATTTGCACTGTTATGGCTTGGCGCTTTTTCACTGGTTGACACTCTGCCTCATAAAATAGGCTTCAAGCGCGATACCTTTTTTTATTTACTCGGTTCTTCTACGCAACTCGCTGCTGCTGAAGGTTTGCGTTCACTGCGTATGAACATGGACATCTTCATTGGAGCAAGATTACTCTCACCTGAACTATTTGGCCTTTATAGCTTTGCTAAAAGTGCGGGCATTGGACTTGCCATGTCAATCAGCCAAGCTTATATCACCGCGCTATATCCATATGTTTGCCAGCAACAAAAAAATGCACAAACGGGCAATTTAAATCAAAAAATCATGTTGGTTACCGCTGCCGTATCTGCCATTTTTGTATGCCAATCAGTTTTGGTGCCAGTCTATGTACCGTTTCTTTTTTCAGCAGATTGGCAGGCAAGTTTTACAACAACCAGTTTATTGTGCCTTATTGCAATCACGACAGTATGGTCAGACACCTACAGCGCAATGCTACGCAGTAAAGGCCTATTTAAGTTAGAAACACAGCAATGTGCATTCTGCCTTATCGTATCAATCATCGGTGTATTGGCTATCGCACCACAGCAGCCAGACACATTTGCCCTAGTTTTACTTTTGAGCAGCATATTATGGCTGGTATTTCCTGCCATCAATGTACTTCTTGTCAAATTCAGCGCCATCAAAGCCGCCTAAGGAGCTTGCTATGAATACTTTAATCAACCCAACAGTTAGTGTCGTTATTCCTATGTACAATGTAGGTAAATATATTGAGCAAAGCATCGGTTCGGTACTGAAGCAAACTTATCAAGATTTTGAAATTTTATGTGTTGATGATGGCTGTAGTGATGATACTCTGGCTAAAGTCGCACAGTTTGATGACTCACGCATTCAGGTCATTCAGCAACTTAATCGTGGCCTATCGGGTGCTAGAAACACTGGAATTCGAGCAGCGAAAGGTAAATACATTGCCCTACTGGACGCCGATGATTTCTGGTCAGCAAAAAAATTAGAATTACATGTCGCACACTTAGACAGCAACCCTAAAGTGGGTGTGAGCTACTGCCCATCTCTATTTGTGGATGAAGACGGTGCGCCTCTTGGCATTGGCCAATTCCCCGCTTTAACAGGCATCACCACAAAGCAAATTTTTTGCCGCAATCCTGTCGGTAATGGGTCTGCTCCGGTCATCAGAAAAGCGGTATTTGATGCAGTGGCATTTCAAGATGGTATGCGTGCATGGACACAATACTTTGATGAAGAATTGCGTCAGTCTGAAGACATCGAGATGTGGTTAAGAATGGCTCTAGATACTGATTTTGAATTTGAAGGTATTGCGCAGCCACTGACTTATTATCGCGTCAATGCATCGGGCTTATCATCTAACCTGCATAAGCAATTTACCAGCTGGCAGTATGCAGTTGACCAAAACCGTATCGGCCATGAGGCGTTCTTCAATCAATATGCCTCACTGGCAAAAGCTTACCAGCTACGTTATTTATGCCGCCGTGCGATTCAGTCAAGAAACAGCACTCAGGCGATTAAGTTAAT
Organism: Pseudoalteromonas umbrosa; assembly: GCF_030125375.1. Taxonomy (GTDB): domain Bacteria; phylum Pseudomonadota; class Gammaproteobacteria; order Enterobacterales; family Alteromonadaceae; genus Pseudoalteromonas; species Pseudoalteromonas umbrosa. Next base: position 548,083 of record NZ_JASJUU010000002.1, read on the forward strand.
GCACCAAGCACTTAAAACTAATTGGCGTATTTTAAAAGAAGAGCCAAAACGCACACTAGCAACTTGGGCTTGTACGTATTTAAGTACATTACCTGCCTGTATTTATAACACTATAGAGAACGCAGCGATGCGCGGTGTTTCATACATTCAAAAGTCGCATTAATGTTTACCAAAAACATTCAATATCCCAAAATAGAAAAACCAGCAGAGGCTGGTTTTTCTATTTTGCAAACACCACTCGATGCAAATTGCAAAAAGCCAATATAAAAACCGCAAAATAACATTGTAACCACCTGTTTTTTAATGATTTCGACAACTGGCCTAATTAATGCTTTATTTAAGACAGTATCTTTCATTAAGGAATAGACTATGACAGTCACCAGCATCACAACAAAGCTCAGTATATTAGCACTTGTGTGCAATATCGCGCTGACTGCTGGCTGTGCACATATTGACGGAACAGTAGAGTTAGAAGATAACGACGACCGTTTTTATGGCCACCCTGATGCACAAGGCACAGTGATTAATCCAGCAGAGCCCGGCACAGTATTCGCAGCCGGTTTAGATTGCTCTGGCGCGAACGAATTTGCCATTTCAAAACAGTATCGCGTTGACAAAGCAATTGTTACACACCCTAACAACCAAGCGCCAGTACCAGTACTTGGTGGAAAAGATGCAAATTCTTTACCACTGAGCCCGGGCGACTTGATCGATATTAATATGGAGTTTGGTGAAGGTTTCAATGGTCGCTATATATTAGATAGCTCTGGCCTACTGGAAATGCCTGTGATTGAGCCTATTTTTGCAGCGGGTTTGACCACCAAACATTTAAGTGAGCGCATTGAGCTAGCATTGATCAGAGCGAATATATTCAAAGCGCATACGCTTGATGTAAATATCAAAGTACTAAACTTAGCATCCATAGAAGTGCCAGTATCTGGCGCTGTGTTTGAACCAGGTCGTGTGACAATTAATGCAACGATCCCCTCGCAAGTACAGCAAGAGCGTCTTGCAGCTTCAGGTGACCAAAGTAAAAAGCGTTTATTGTCGGAAGCGGTCAGAACTGCATCTGGTATTCGCCCTGATGCAAAACTCGACCAAGTGATTTTAATTCGTTCAGGTTGGCAGGTAGAAGTAGACCTTACGGGCATTTTAACTGGCGAGCCGGTAACTGATTACGCATTGATAGCCGGTGACCAAGTCATCGTGCCAAGCACAGGCTGTTTTCAACCTCATCTGGTTAGACCCTCGCAGATCACGCCAAAGGGCTTTCGAGTCTTTATGTCCAACTTGATAGATTCTGCAGAGAGTAATTCAAACGCAGCCATCGGTCGTTTTTCAAGTAGCCTGCCTTATGGTACGCGTTTATTGCAAGCCGCAGTCTCTGCAAACTGTGTGGGTGGCAAGTCATATACTAACGCACCTCGTCGCGTGGTGTTAGTCAGCACTCACCCAATTACAAAACAGACACAAGTTATTGAGCGTTCAATCGAGCAACTTATGCGTATGCCTTACAGAGATAAAATCAATCCATACGTAATGCCAAATGACGCTATCGCCTGTTACGACTCTGATATCACAAATTTAAGAGACGTGGCGCAAACCGTTTTAGACTTAGTCGCACCATTCAAGGTGTTTTAGGAGGTGTATCATGGGTACAGCACTTCAAGTTACAACGCCATACAGCCGCTTTAGAGCAACGATTTATCGTTGGCTGCGCAGACCATACTTAGCTGCATGTGCGATTAGCTATGTTGTCATTACATTATTGGTGATTGCCTACTTGCAAAAAGCCCCCACATTCAAAAGTGATTTTGACATTGTGCTACCAGGTACAGGTGCAAACAGCCAAGTTAATATCGACGAAGTAGGTCAAGTTGTCTCGTCGACCAGTGCGCCATTCGGTAAAGGCTATAACCCGCGCGTTAACTACAAAGAGATGATCATGAGTCGTAACCTGCTCGACAGCGCAGCTAAAACAATGAACCTAACAGGTCGCGAGTTTGGCAATCCAAAAGTGCGCTTAACCGAGCAAACCTCTATTTTGAATGTAGAAACAACCGGCGGCTCACCACAAATTGCACAAAACAAAGCATGGGCTATCTACGACGCACTACAAGCACAGCTTGACCATTTACGTGCAGATGAGGTTAAACGTCGTGACGAAAGCATCAAAGCTGTTTTAGACCAATACCGTGAGCGTCTAAATCTAACTCGTAATAATATTATTGATTTTCAACAGCGCTCACTCATTGTTTCTGCTGAGCAATTGCAAAGAGAAACAGCTACTTTATCTTCAATCAGAGAAAAAATGGTGATGATCCAAGCTGAAATCGGCCAAGGCGAAGACTATGTCAGCCAGTTGAGCGTAGACTTAGGTGTATCTCCTGCTATGGCAGGTCAAGCGTTTGTACTTCAGTCTGACAGTGAATTTCGTGGATATCTATCTGAACTTACCTCTAGTGCATCTCAGTTGAGCGAATATCGTTCACGTTGGGGAGAGGGTCACCCTAAAGTCAAAGCAGAATTTGCTCGCTTTGAATATTCAAAACAGTCGCTTCGCAACCGCTCTCAAGGTTTGGTAGGTCCAAACGCAGCGCACATATTCACGTCGCTAGATTTAAAGAATAACCCAAAACGTGCGCAACTTTTTGCAGACCTTATTAACGCGTATGCTGTTAAAAAAGGCAAAGAAGCAAAATTAGTTGAACTAGACCAAGCCCAAACGTTGTTAAACGAAAAAATTAAAATATATGCACGTGAGGCTGCAGAACTTGAACGCCTGCAACGAGAGTTTGACCTAGCAGAAGCGGTATTCACATCAGCTGCTGCACGCTTAGAAGCAAGTAAAGCTGATGTGTTTGCTTCCTATCCGATTGTGCAACTTATGACGCCACCTTCAATGGCTTTCAAAGCAGTGAGTCCGAAAAAAGGGTTGGCCATTGCTGCGGCGCTTTTTGCGATGATTTTCACATCACTTGCTATATTAATGGTTAATAAGCGCAGAGAAATCGTGGCACTCGTTGTTGAGAAGCCAAAAGCAAAAGGATAATGGATGCTACTACTGTCAGCATTACCAGGAGAGAAAAAAGAATTTGTCAGCTCAGAGGAATTCGTCGTCTGGGCTGGCTTAGTGCTGACCTACCCTTCCTTTTTAACCGGCACACTATACGTCCTCGGTTCAGTGATTGGCTGGATCTTATTTGCTATGGTGATCACCCGACTCTATGTTGAAGTTGATAAAAAACATAGCCGCGTTAACCCTATGGTTTGGCTATGGATCATCGCCATGCTGGTGATGCTGGTGGCGCTCATTATTGCTCATTTTAATTGGTCATTAGGCATAGGAAAAACCATAAAATCGTCCATCGGTTGGATGAAAGGTTGGGCGCTTTTAGCGCTATTTCCTCTAATCGGTAACTTAATTCAAATTCGTAAAGAAGTCGTGATCCGTGCTGTATGCATCATAGGTATTCAAACTCTGATCTTTGCTGTTGTTTCTTTTATTTTTTATTTAGGTCGCTTACCCGGCGATATTTTCCTCTCCCCGTTAAAAGTCATCGGTGGGCCCGGGGAAAGCTTTTTTATGGTGAGTTTTTACGGCATAAACCCAGAAACCGGTGCTGGAAGATGGCGCTTCTTCACTCCATGGGCTCCCGCAGCAGGGTTTATGGCCTGTATCTATCTGGTATTTTGCCTGCAAGAGCAAAACGCGCGTATTCGTCGTTGGGCCATCGCTGGATGCTGGGCCATGCTGTTGCTCTCTCAATCCCGTGCCGGCATTGCCATTTTTATTATGCTTTTTCCTATGGTGATGTTCAGCGATAAATTCAAAGAGCCATGGTTTTTATTTTTACTCGGCTTTTTAGTGCCCGTTATACTGTTACTTGGTGAGCCTGTGTATCAATGGGTGATGGACTCTTACGAAGCCGTCAAACAACAGCGACCGGGCTCAACGCGGGTACGGCAAGCGTTAGCCAATATAGCCGTGCAGCGTTGGGAAGCAGAAGCGCCTATTTGGGGTCACGGTATTGTTGAGCGTGGGCCAAAACTCGTTGAGCGTATGCCTATTGGCTCTCATCATAGCTGGTATGGACTACTTTTCGTCAAAGGTATAGTTGGCGCCATCGCCCTTGCTGTGCCCATGGCACTTACCTTTATCTACTTTTTATGGAAATCGCAAGACTCTAAAACAGCACAAACTGCATTGTGTTTAATGACGGTGTTTATCTGTTATAGCTTTTTTGAAAACTTGGAGATTTTATCGTTCTTGTATTGGCCGGCGCTGCTATGGTTTGGCATCGTATTCAAAGGCGAGAAGGCATATCGCGCATCAACTAGAAAACACAGGCAAATAGAGCACTTTCCAAGCAGACGCGCGGGGCGCTAATTAATTTTTTATGCCGCTACTGGCACACCACTGTGGAATTTAAAATCTTCATCTGGTGTATCAATTAGCGCATTTTCAATGGCTTTAAACTCGGCAATACGCGCTGCCACATCAAAACGCTTTGGATCTGTTGCCTGTGCGACTTGCTCAGCAAGCTCAATATAATCCTGGTAGTGACGTGCTTCAGAGCGCAACAGTGATACATAAAAACGCGCCAGTTCGTCATCTAAAAACGGCGCAAGTTTAGCAAAGCGCTCACACGATCTCGCTTCAATAAATGCTCCAATAATGAGCTTATCAATTAACGCAGCTGGCTCAAACGTACGCACATGCTTGATCATACCCGCAGCATAGCGAGATGCGTTTAGGCTTTGTACACGCAGGCCTCTTTGCTGAATGATCTCAAGCACCTGCTCAAAGTGATGCAGCTCTTCTTTAATAAGACGCACCATTTTGTCTAATATATCTTGGTTGTAGGCATATTCTGGCTTTGCAGTTAAGCTACCAATTAACTCGTTTTTGCTTGCTGCAAACGAGCCATCACCTATTTTACGATATACAAAATCCTCATAAGGCTTTACCCAACCTAATAATGTTTTTGCTGACTCATTATCCACGGCATATTTACGAATTAAAAATGCTGCGCTCTGCGCCGCTTTTAATTCACAATGCATATGGTCAACAAGAAGTCGTTGTAAATTTTCAGGCTTTTTAGCCTCTTCAATCCAACTATCGGGCGTATGTGTACCCAAGAACTCGTATATCGGTGCAAGCAAATCTGCGTATTTATCTAGCATCATCATCAAAATATTTCGAACTAATTGCGCAATTCTATCACACACAAACCATGCCTCTCTATCTTGGCGTAGCGGAAATCACATGGCTTGATTGTTTCGGATCAAGTACACCTGTCGTTTAACCCGAGTTGCTTGACAAAATTTAACCAATATTTCATATGTTAATTGAAGTTGTGTAAAAAACACTCAAACAACAAGAGAGGCTTTGTATGATTTTAAACCACTTGTGGGGGCTCTACGCTCACCCAATTGAGGAGTGGCAGACGATTGACAACCATCATGAAAATGCCAGCTTTAGCCTATCCCATATGATAGTAATAGCCCTGATCCCAAGCATTATGGGATACATTTCTTCTGTTCACCTAGGTTGGAAAATTGGCGCAGGTGATGCTGTCTACCTTACTCATGAAAGTGCCCTGCTCATTGCAATTGCTATGTACTTTGCACTGATCATCGGCGTATTTGCACTTGCCTATTTAGCGCATTGGATGGCGGTCACCTTTGGCGCAGCGCCAACTTTCACGCAAACCCTTGAGTTAGCAGCTTACACTTCAACACCACTTTTCATGTCAGCCATTGCCGCTATTTATCCAGAGCTATGGTTTGTGGTCAGTGTTGGCATCGTCTCTATTGCCTATTCTGTCTACTTGCTCTATACGGGTGTACCTATTCTTATGCATATTCCCGAAGAGAGAGGCTTTATCTACGCCAGCTCAATGGTCACCTGTGGACTCATATTATTAGTGATCATTCTTGCTGCAACGGCTATTTTATGGACGAATGGCATAATTAGCCCTACATTTACTTAAGGTAGCGTGGTGATTCGCGCTGCCTTTGCTTTTATCCTAAAAACGAAATCAAACTAAAAGGGCGATGGTATGCACCATCGCCCTTTTTTATATATTCAAGTTTTAGCGTTGCTTATTCGCCTTCGCCTGTTTCCTGATTATGTAGCTCTAAGCTCGCTGACATCGCTTGCTCACGCGTTGATTTTGCTGAGTCATTTCTCAGTGCATCGATACGGTTTAGGTAGTCTTGATCAACATCACCTGTGATGTACTGGCCATCAAATACCGATGTTTCAAACTGACTGATCTCAGGGTTTTCAATGCGAACCGCTGCAATTAAGTCTTCAAGTGACTGATAAATCAGACCGTCAGAACCGATGCTCGCATTGATATCCTCAAGTTCACGGCCATGGGCGATTAGCTCAGCTGCCGATGGCATATCGATACCGTATACGTTCGGGAAGCGTACTTCAGGGGCTGCTGATGCAAAGTAAACATTTTTTGCACCTGCTTCTCTTGCCATTTCAACGATTTGCGCCGAAGTAGTACCACGTACGATTGAATCATCAACTAATAGCACGTTTTTGCCGACAAATTCTCTGTCTATGGCATTAAGCTTGCGACGTACTGACTTCTTGCGCTGCTCTTGTCCAGGCATGATGAAAGTACGGCCAATATAGCGATTTTTCACAAAACCTTGACGATATGGTAGGTTGAGCACAGAAGCAATTTCAAGGGCGATATCACATGAGGTCTCAGGGATTGGAATAACCACATCGATGTCTTTATCCGCCCACTCACGTTGTATTTTTTCACCTAGCTTAGTACCCATATTTACACGTGATGCATAAACTGACATGCTATCGATGGTCGAATCTGGACGAGCAAAATAAACAAACTCAAAAATACATGGCGCTAGCATGGTTTTATCTGCGCACATTTTTGAAAAGAACTGGCCATCTTCAGTCACGTAAATCGCTTCACCTGGAGCAACATCTCGAACAAAGTCGAAACCATCTGTCGCCAATGCAACACTTTCTGAAGCAAACATGTACTCAGTACCATTGTCTGTGTCACGTTTACCAAATACCAATGGGCGAATACCATGAGGGTCACGGAACGCTAACATACCGTGGCCAATGATCATTGCAATACTTGCATAACCACCTGAGCACTGTGCATTCACAGCAGCAATTGCGGTAAACATGTCATCTGCATCCAGCTTCATTTTGTCACTGCAACCTAGCTCATAAGCAAGGATATTTAACAGGATTTCAGAATCTGATGTTGTGTTTACATGACGTCTTGCCTTAGTAAATAAACGCTCTTTTAACTCAGCCGCATTGGTTAAATTACCATTATGTGCCAATGAAATACCAAATGGAGAGTTTACATAGAAAGGCTGCGCTTCAGCGGAACTTGAAGAGCCTGCTGTAGGGTAACGCACATGGCCAATACCGATATTGCCCTGTAGTCGTTTCATATGACGTGTATGAAATACGTCTTTTACCAAGCCGTTTGCCTTGCGAAGGCTAAACGTATTATTGTCAATGGTAATGATGCCCGCTGCATCTTGACCGCGGTGTTGCAAAACAGTTAAGCCGTCATACAAAGCCTGATTAACAGGAGATGTTCCGACTATCCCAACGATACCACACATTAAAAAATTCCTCGCCGATTAACGGTTTGCTGAATTTAAAAAGCTCGAATTGTTCTCCAAATAAGAGAAAAACCACTCAATAACAAATCCAAATTCAGGGATTACTACCGACGCCTTCCACCAATCTGTATCTGGGGCTTTGGTGAAAGCATCGAGAAAGAACAACAGGGCGCTGACGACTAATACACCGCGCATAGCACCAAATAAGATGCCCACAACACGGTCTGTGCCAGATAAACCTGTACGCTGTACAAGTTCACCCAATATAAAATTAACTAATCCACCTAATACCAGCGTTGCGACAAATAGTATGGCTATTGCTGCTGCGTTTCTTAATAGGGGTTCTGAAACAAAGGTAAGGAAAGTGGATAGGTATTGATAAAATAGACTGGATATAAAGAATGCGCCAACCCAAACTACAAGGGACATAGCTTCTTTTACAAAGCCGCGTATTAGGCCAAAAAAGGTAGAAATACCGACAACTGTAAATATGGCGTAATCAACCCAAATCATAATAACCAACAAGTCGTTAATTTTGGGCGCATTTTATAAGACACGCCCTAGAATTGCCAGATCATTTTGCAACCTTAAATTGCGTAAGACGGCCATTAAGTTTAGTTAACTTCTTTAATTCTGGTAACTTAGCTTCAAGTTTTTGCTTATTTAAATCTGGTCCAACAAATACTTTCGTTAAAGTACCATTGGGTGTTTTTACTGGGCGAGTAAATGTTTTGAATCCATTAAGCTTAAGTTTTGCAGTTAACGCATCAACATTGGCTTTGTGAGAAAAGCTACCCAGTTGAATAACGTACGCCATTTTCGAAAAGTTAGAATGCTCTGGACGCTCAGGCTCAGATGCCTTTACCTCAACAGTCGCAACTTTCTTTGGCTCTGCCACCTGCGCTTCAACAGGCTGCTTAAATTGAGACTCTGCTTGCTCTACTGGTACGTCAGCGACTGTCTGTGCCTCTGGTTCAGATGGCACAGCCTGCGTTTCTGCTGGTGTACTCGCCTCTGCATCATTTGAGACTCCAGATGTATCATCTAGGTTTATATCAGCAGTGATATCATCTGCTTGAATATCCTCTATCACTTCAGGCTTTGGCTGCACAGCCAATTCCGCGCGAGCCTCTACAGTCTCTTGTAAATCTATAGAAGAAAATTCTGGTCGCTCAGGAATTTGTTGGAACCCCTCTTTATAGTGCACTTTTTCGCCATCTAAAATATTTGGAATTAATACTATGGCGGCAATCACTATGATGCTGGTACCTACGAGGCGATTTACAAATCCTGAGTTCACGTCTTACTCTCTATTTTTTCCAATACTGTATGGCATCTGCAACCGTGAAGAATGAGCCAAAAACAATGAGCGCTGAGTTAGCTTCTTGTTCAGGTAGCAATGTATCTAATGCTAGGTGCACAGACTCATACGCAGCAACGTCATGTTGCTTAACCTGTCCTAACACTGCACGCATGTTGTCGGCACTTTCCGCTCTTGGTCCACTGAGGGAAGCACAGGCCCACTGATCTACAACATCACTCAACTCATCAATGACAGCAGCTTTGTCTTTATCAGCAAGCATAGCGACTAAGACATTAATTTTAAAGCCCTGATTTTTTAAGTCGAGTAACTTTGTACGTAAATAACGCGCTGATTCTGGATTATGGGCAACATCTGTGTACACTAAAGGAGAGTCACTGAGCTTTTGAAAGCGCCCTTCCACCTGTAAGTTATCTAATAACTCAGGTATTTTTTCTTGCTCAGGTAGCAGCTCTAATCGTGCTAACGCCGTCAACGCGGTTGCTACATTCTGTGCTGGAATACTAGGCTGTGTAAGCGTCATATCGTACTCTTGATACTGCCAACGCAAACCATTATCAAGTGGTGTGAAGACAAAATCACGCTTTGATAAAATCATATCTGCGTTAATTTCATCACCATAATCTATCACAGTATGAGGGATATTAAGATCACCCACGATCGCAGGTATGTTAGTTCTAAAAATACCCGCTTTGTCATACCCTACAAGCTCGCGTGTATCACCTAAATACTCTTTATGGTCAAGGTCTATCGTAGTAATAATACTGGCATAAGGTGTAACAATGTTTGTTGCATCGTATCTCCCACCTAACCCTACTTCAAGCAGCACGTAATCTACTTCATAACGTTTGAATAGAGCCAGCGCGCCAAGCGTGCCGTATTCAAAATAGGTCAACTGCGTTTCGCCGCGGCCTTGTTCCAATTGATAAAATGCATCCACATGATCTTGGTCTGCCAACTCTTGACCATTAATACGCACACGCTCGTTGTAGCGGATAAGGTGTGGGGAAGCATAGGTGCCAACTGAATAGCCTTGTGAAAGTAACATTGCTTCCATACAGCGAGCGGTTGTGCCTTTGCCGTTAGTGCCACCGATCAATATAATTTTACTAGGGGTATCAAGCAAGTGGATGTTGTTTGCGACTTGGGCAACACGCTCTAACCCCATTTCGATATTTGCAGGGTGCAGTTGCTCTAAATAACAAAGCCAATCATCTAAGCTCGATGATTGGCTAGGTTTGATGTGTGACATAGCTAGCTCAATTTCGAAAAATTTACGCTACTCTATGCTCTTGTTCTGTAGAAGGCAAGTCCATAAACTTAGAAATCATACGTGCTAGAGAGTCACGCATTTCACGACGGTCAATAATCACATCAATCGCACCGTGCTCTAATAAGAACTCACTGCGCTGGAAACCTTCAGGTAAGGTTTCACGTACTGTTTGCTCGATTACACGAGGGCCTGCGAAACCAATCAGTGCTTTTGGCTCACCCACGTTGATATCACCAAGCATTGCTAATGAAGCTGATACACCACCCATAGTTGGGTTAGTTAATACAGAGATAAACGGTAAACCTTGCTCACTCATTTTTGCAAGTGCAGCACTGGTTTTAGCCATTTGCATTAGTGAAAATAACGCTTCTTGCATTCGTGCACCGCCTGATGCCGAAAAACAAATTAACGGCATATTGTGCTCAAGACACTCATTTACTGCAGCAACAAAACGCGCACCTACAACAGACGCCATTGAACCACCCATAAACGAGAATTCAAACGCAACTGCCGCAACTGGCATGCCTTTCAAGCGACCTTTCATCGCAATCAGTGCATCTTTTTCACCACTGACTTTTTGTGCAGCAGTAATACGGTCCGAGTACTTTTTAGAGTCTTTAAACTTCAATACATCTTGTGGCTCAAACTCAGTGCCTAATTCCACAAGCTCACCGTCATCTAGGAAACGCTCTAGGCGCTCACGCGCTGAAATACGCATATGATTGTCACACTTAGGACATACATAAAGCGACTTCTCTAACTCAGCTTTGTATAAGATGGAATCACAGGCTGTACATTTTGCCCATACTCCTTCCGGAACCTCTTTCTTACCTGCCGATTTAGCAGCTTTAGGCAAGATTTTTTCTAACCAACTCATTGGCAACTCTCTTGTCTTTATTCTGTATATTAGTCTGCACACACAGACAGATTTTCCCAATTAAAACATGTTTAAGGCAACAGCGGTATAAAAAACTGGTCTTAGTAGTCTTAACAAGTAATAGACGCGTGAGGAACTGAGATTTTAATGCACAGTATAAGGAATGTTATCACTTATAATTAAATAGCTTATGCAGTTTCATCCACGCCTAAGTAATAATTATTTTTTTATCTCAACTTCCGGCAAAAACAGTGGACCAACCGACATTTTAGGAATACCCCATTTTTCAGGGTAATCAACATCCACTAAGTACAAGCCATTTGGTTTAGCCGTTGCACTCGCCTGTGTTCTGTCTTTTAAAGCCAACAGCTCTGCCATCCAATCAGGCGATTGCTCACCAATACCGATGTCTAGTAAACACCCTGTAATATTCCTCACCATATGGTGTAAAAATGCATTGGCTTTGACATCAATAACAACATAATCACCAAATCTATCGACCTGCAGATGGTGAATATTTCTAAACGGCGTATTCGATTGGCAATGTACCGCTCTGAAAGAGGTAAAGTCTTGCTCACCTAGCATATGGTGACAAGCCGCCTGCATTCTTTTTTCATCTAACGGGTGATGGAAGTGCGTCACGCCATTTCTTAATATGCCCGGACGATAAGTATGGTTATAAATCACATAGCGATATCGCCTTGCTGTTGCACTAAAGCGTGCATGGAATTCATCATCAACTTGCTGCGCAAAACGCACAGCAATATCGTCAGGTAATTGAGAGTTCATACCAAGTGTAAACGCACTCATTTCACGATCAGCATCTGTATCAAAATGAACTAACTGCCCTGTCGCATGTACTCCTGCATCTGTGCGACCTGCACATACGATTTCAACAGGATGATTACAGATCCGCGAAAGCGCTGTTTCAATTTCTTCTTGGACACTACTCACATGACTTTGACGTTGCCAGCCTGAATAATTGCCACCGTTATACTCGATACCTAGTACTACACGCATACACTTGCAAACTCTTCACTAAATTATAGCCGGGCATTTTATGCTATTGGCGCGGGGAATAAAAGCAAAGGGGGACGATATCGCCCCCCTTTATCATGTCATCATTATTCTTTTATCTGCTCTTTAAGTAACCTAGCTTCTTCTTGAACAGACTCAGGACCATTCTCCATCACATCGTCTAACGCAGACATCGCCGAGTCAAAATCTTCTATCTCAAGATATGCTCTCGCTAGGTCTAATTTTGCCGAGAACCCACCTTCTTCTAGATCCACATCAGTTGGATTATCGCCAGCAAGCAGCTCATCAAAATCATCTAACCCCACATCCATATTCGGCTCTTGGTACGGCTCTTCATTCGTCACTGCATCATCACTTTCTGCGAGTAAGTCATCAATCTCTAGAAAATCTTCAGGCATTGAGGAAGATTCAACCTGCTGCGTATCCTCCTCAACTTCGAACTTATCATCTAAGTCCTCACTTAGTAACGCATCGAAGTCGACCTCAAGTTCTGGTTCTTGATCCCTATCAAGCGCTTCAGGTTCAGCAAACTCATCCAGTAAAGCATTAAAGTCAGTGCCTTCAAGATCGGCCATAAAGGCATCTTCAATGGCATTTTCATCAATATCAACAGGCGGCTCAACTTCGCTATCAGCTTCGGCCGCTTCATCAAGTTCCGCTAAAAATGCATCTGGATCTGCGCTTACATCTAGATTCAGTTCAGAGTCAGATATCCCCGTAACTTGATCAAGTTCAGCGCTGCTAAGCTCCTCAGGTTCATCTGTTAATGGCGCTTCAGCTTCCAATGACGCTAGCGCAGCAGATTCGTCAAAAGGTGTGTCTAAATCAATTTCGAGATCTTGTGACGCTTGGACTTGCTCAGGAGCGCTTTGGGGAGGTTCGCTAAGCACCTCTTCATCCATAGCAGCCAGCGCGGCATCTTCATCAAATGGAGTATCTAAATCAATGCCTAGGTCGTCCAGTTCATCTTCTAGTGCATCGTCAAGTGCTAACTCTTGCGCATTGGATAGTTCAGATAAAGTGCCCGCCTCTAAATTAGACGATTCGCTTACTTGAGTCTCGCCATCTAAATCACCAAATAAATCATCTAAATCATCTTCAAAAGGCGCTTCAAGGTCACCTTCAATATCTGCATTTAAATCACGTTGGCTTTCAAGGCTCTGTGCAAGCTGACGCTCTGTTTCACTCATTTCTTCAGTGAACGGCTCCTCAGCCAAAGAAATTTCTTGCTCTTCAATTTCTTCAAGCTCAAGTTCTGGATAACTTTCTAGTTGAGCACTGGGTGTCACTAAATCCGGCTCAGGTAAAGGCTCATCTGCTAGCAGATCAACTTCATCACCTAGCGGATCATCCCCTAAGTCTATCTCCCCATCCTCTGCCAATAGTGCTTCATCTAATGACGCTAATTCAGCTTCAGCTTCGAGCTCTTCTAGCATGTCGTCAACATTCTGAGGCTCAATACCATCTATATCAGACATCAAGCTTTGTAGATCTGATTCGACTTCTAGGTCCAGCTCAGGTTCTGCTTCTAACTCAGGTTCTGCTTCTAACTCAGGTTCAGCTTCTAACTCTGGCTCTGCTTCTAACTCTGGCTCTGCTTCTAGCTCAGGCTCTGCTTCTAACTCAGGTTCTGCTTCTAACTCAGGTTCTGCTTCTAACTCAGGTTCTGCTTCTAACTCAGGTTCTGCTTCTAACTCAAGCTCTGCGTCTAGTTCAGGCTCTGTTTCTAACTCTGGTTCAGCTTCTAGCTCAGGCTCTGCTTCTAGCTCAGGCTCAGCTTCTAACTCAGGCTCTGCTTCTAATTCAGGTTCAGTTTCTAGCTCAGGCTCTGCTTCTAGCTCAGGCTCTGCTTCTAGTTCAGGCTCAGTTTCTAGTTCAGGCTCAGTTTCTAGCTCTGGTTCTGCTTCTAATTCAGGTTCAGCATCTAGCTCTGGTTCTGCTTCTAATTCAGGTTCAGCTTCTAGCTCTGGCTCTGTTTCTAGCTCAGGCTCAGTTTCTAGCTCAGGTTCTGCTTCTAACTCAGGTTCTGCTTCTAACTCAAGCTCTGCTTCTAACTCAGGTTCAGCTTCTAACTCAGGTTCAGCTTCTAACTCAAGTTCAGCTTCTAACTCAGGTTCAGCTTCTAACTCAGGTTCAGCTTCTAACTCAGGTTCAGCTTTTAGCTCAGGCTCTGCTTCTAGTTCAGGCTCTGCTTCTAGCTCAGGTTCAGTTTCTAGCTCTGGTTCTGCTTCTAGCTCAGGCTCTGCCTCTAGCTCAGGCTCTGCTTCTAGCTCAGGCTCTGCTTCTAGCTCAGGCTCTGCTTCTAGCTCAGGCTCTGCTTCTAGCTCTGGCTCTGCTTCTAACTCAGGCTCTGCTTCTAGCTCTGGCTCTGCTTCTAGCTCTGGCTCTGCTTCTAGCTCTGGCTCTGCTTCTAGCTCTGGCTCTGCTTCTAGCTCTGGCTCTGCTTCTAGCTCTGGCTCTGCTTCTAGCT
>NZ_JASJUU010000002.1:562793-642787 GCF_030125375.1 Pseudoalteromonas umbrosa
CACTGGCTCTGCTTCTAGCTCTGGCTCTGCTTCTAGCTCTGGCTCTGCTTCTAGCTCTGGCTCTGCTTCTAGCTCTGGCTCTGCTTCTAGCTCTGGCTCTGCTTCTAGCTCTGGCTCTGCTTCTAACTCAGGTTCTGCCTCTAGCTCAGGCTCTGCTTCTAGTTCAGGTTCAGCTTCTAGCTCTGGTCCAGCTTCTAGCTCTGGTTCGTCGTCTGGGCCCAGTTCATCTTCTAGCTCTGGCTCAGCTTCTAACTCAGGTTCAGTTTCTAACTCAGGTTCAGTTTCTAACTCAGGTTCAGCTTCTAGCTCTGGTCCAGCTTCTAGCTCTGGTCCAGCTTCTAGCTCTGGCTCGTCGTCTGGGCCCAGTTCATCTTCTACACCCAGTTCGCCTTCTAGTTCAGGTTCAGCTTCTAACTCAGGTTCAGCTTCTAACTCAGGCTCAGCTTCTAACTCAGGCTCAGCTTCTAACTCAGGCTCTGCTTCTAGCTCAGGCTCTGCTTCTAGCTCAGGCTCTGCTTCTAGCTCAGGCTCTGCTTCTAGCTCAGGCTCTGCTTCTAGCTCAGGCTCTGCTTCTAGCTCAGGCTCAGCTTCTAGCTCTGGTTCAGCTTCTAGCTCAGGCTCAGCTTCTAGCTCTGGTTCAGCTTCTAACTCAGGTTCAGCTCCTAACTCAGGCTCAGCTCCTAACTCAGGCTCAGTTTCTAGCTCTGGCTCAGTTTCTAGCTCAAGTTCAGTTTCTAACTCAAGCTCTGCTTCTAACTCAGATTCAGCTTCTAACTCAGGTTCAGCTTCTAGCTCAGGTTCTGCTTCTAACTCAGGTTCAGCTTCTAACTCAAGTTCAGCTTCTAACTCAGGTTCAGCTTCTAACTCAGGCTCTGCTTCTAGCTCAGGCTCAGTTTCTAGCTCTGGCTCTGCTTCTAGCTCTGGCTCTGCTTCTAGCTCTGGCTCTGCTTCTAGCTCTGGCTCTGCTTCTAGCTCTGGTCCAGCTTCTAGCTCTGGCTCGTCGTCTGGGCCCAGTTCAACTTCTACACCCAGTTCATCTTCTAGTTCTGGTTCAGCTTCTAGCTCTGGTTCTGCTTCTAATTCAGGTTCAGCTTCTAGCTCTGGCTCAGTTTCTAGCTCAAGTTCAGTTTCTAACTCAGGTTCAGCTTCTAGCTCAGGTTCAGCTTCTAACTCAGGCTCTGCTTCTAGCTCTGGCTCTGCTTCTAGCTCTGGCTCTGCTTCTAGCTCTGGTTCAGCTTCTAGCTCTGGTTCTGCTTCTAATTCAGGTTCTGCTTCTAATTCAGGTTCTGCTTCTAATTCAGGTTCTGCTTCTAATTCAGGTTCTGCTTCTAATTCAGGTTCTGCTTCTAATTCAGGTTCAGCTTCTAATTCAGGTTCAGCTTCTAGCTCTGGCTCTGCTTCTAACTCAGGTTCTGCCTCTAGCTCTGGCTCTGCTTCTAGCTCAGGCTCAGCCTCTAGCTCAGGCTCAGCCTCTAGCTCAGGCTCTGCCTCTAGCTCAGGCTCTGCTTCTAGTTCAGGCTCTGCTTCGAAATTTGGCTCTGCTTCTAATTCAGGTTCAGCTTCTAGCTCTGGCTCTGTTTCTAGCGCAGTGTGCTGTTGTGATATTTCAGGTAGTTCAACGTCTTCATCAATCATTCCATCCAAATGACCAGCTTCTACGTTTGAAGTACCTAATGAAGAAACTGACTGCTCATTAGCATTATCTGAACCTTCAGCAACAAGCTCATTAATTCCAGCTTCAAGCTCAGCCTCGATGTCTTCATCACCAACATCGGCAAGTAAATCATCGATATCACCCAAATCATCTTCAACATCGAGCACTGCTTCATGAGCGTTTAGCTCAGGCACGACCTCTTCTTCAGCAACAAGCTCATCAATGCCTGCTTCAAGCTCAGCCTCGATGCCTTCATCACCAACATCGGCAAGTAAATCATCGATATCACCTAAATCATCTTCAACATCGAGCTCTGTTTCATGAGCATCTAGCTCAGGCGCGACCTCTTCTTCAGCAACAAGGTCATCAATGCCTGCTTCAAGCTCATCCTCGATGCCTTCATCACCAACATCGGCAAGTAAATCATCAATATCGCCTAAGTCATCTTCAACATCGAGCTCTGTTCCCTCAACGTCTAGCTCAGGCGCAGCCTCTTCTTCAGCAACAAAGTCATCAATGCCTGCTTCAAGCTCATCCTCGATGCCTTCATCACCAACATCGGCAAGTAAATCATCAATATCGCCTAAGTCATCTTCAACATCGAGCTCTGCTTCATCAACGTCTAGTTCAGGCGCAGCCTCTTCTTCAGCAACAAGCTCATCGATGTCAGCTTCAAGCTCAGCCTCAGTGCCTTCATCACCAACATCAGCAAGTAAATCATCGATATCGCCTAAATCATCTTCAACATCAAGTTCTGTTCCCTCAACGTCTAGCTCAGACGCAACCACTTCTTCAACGACAGCCTCATCAATACCATCTTCAAGCTCAGTCTCAATACCTTGTTCACCAACATCTGCAAGTAAATCATCGATATCGCCTAAATCATCTTCAACAGCAAGGTCTGTTTCCTCAAGATCAAGCTCAGGGGTCGTTTCTTCTTCAGATACGCTTGCTAATATATCGTCAACATCATCTAGGCTCTCTTCGCCCAGCTCTTGTGTCGCCTCAGGCTCTGGATTTGCCTGCTCTAGCAAGGCATCAATGTCATCTTCACCCGCCACTTCACTTTCTTGCTCCGCCTGAGAAAGCAAATCATCAATATCTTGTTGTTCTTCAGAGGCATGTTGAGCGTCATCGATTAAGCTATCGACATCATCAAGTTCTAAGCCGTCCTCATCATTAATAAGGTCATCTTCGTCTAATGCACCATCAAGCAAATCATCAATATCATCTGCACTTAAAATGCTATCAGTATCAGCTACTCCTTCAGCCTCATCAGGCTTTGGGGGTTCTGCTGCCGCCTCATCAATCAAACTATCAATATCATCCAGATCTAACGTATCATCGCCAGCAACGTCTGGCTCTTCAGCCAGCTCTTCGCTTAAAGCTGCAAGTGCATCGTCACTTACATCAAGTGTGTCATCTTGCTCATCACCAACCTCATTGAATAAATCATCAATGTCGTCAGCACTTAAAATATCATCCCCACCAGAAGCGTTTTCTTCAACATCTAACGTTACTTCATCACCTAAAGCATCGTCAGTCGAATCAAAGCTTTGCTGTAAGAAATCATCGATATCGTCCGATGACTCCTCCGCAGGCGATTCATCATCAAAAACAATATCGTCGTTGAGTAAGCTATCTAACTCATCTTGATCAAGCGTACTACTACCGGTCTCAAATCCATCATCTTCATCATCCAAAGCATCAAATACGATGTCATCATCTTCAGGCAAAATGTCGTCATCAAGCTGGACACTCTCATCCAGTGGAGAGATGTCATCAGTCATTGGCATATCGAGATCAAGCGGATCGGCTGCGGCTGCTGCAGTTGCAGCGCCTGCTGTTGCAACAGCCGCGGCTGCTGCTGGCGCTTGAGGTAAGAACTCATCATCTTCTGTACTGCTTTCAGCTGCTTGCTTGCGTTTACGCATAAAGAGCACAAGACCTATGATAAGTAGAGCAGGTATTGTCGCCAATAAAGCAATGACAATTGGGTTAGACAAAGTTTTGCCTAAACTGAATTCTTCAGCCGCTCTTTTATCAGCTTCTTGCTGCGCAATCATCTCGCTCTGCATATCAATCACAACTTTCAACTGCTGTTGGATCTCACTGTCTTTACCAAGCTGATCACGGACATTTTGTAACTCGTCAGAAATACTGGTTAACTGCTTTCTGAGCTGGTTATTCTCTTCTAAGATATCTTCCACATTTTGTACTGAAGACTTGAACTGATTTTGCAAATCAAGCAACTTGGAGTCTTGTTCCATACGCAAATTTCTAAGCTGATTAGTCAAGGCTTTTTGCGCTTGTTCAACATCGACTTTACGCGCCTGTGTAACGCGTTTTTTGGCATCATCTATATCTGACTGGTTTAAAGTGCCATTTTTCTTACGCTCCCACAGTACATCATCTTGATCTGATTTTTGTTTTGCGATGCCTGGATTGACTCGTCTGATTTCTGCCAATGTGGGGATACGTAGATACGCGCCATCACGCATGTGGTTAAGGTTTTGATCTAAAAATGCGCCGGGGTTTTTGTCATACAGAGCTTTCATAACCTGATAAATAGTGACTGAATCATCAGGTCTTATTTTTTGTGCTATGCGCCACAACGTGTCTGAAGAACGAATAGGACCAACTGAACGGCCTTCAAGGCCGTAATCAACGCCTTTAGGGCCCTTCAACACGGTACCAACTTGAGTGTGTGCCGGGGATGTTATGAAAGCCAATGCTAGGATACAAAATAAGGCTAAACCGCGCATGCTGTTCCTTTGTTTAAGGTGACCACTTACCCAACCAGTAAGTGAATAAAAAATTTGCTCATCTTTGCTTTTTGCAAGCTCTGTTCCAATTGCAAACTATAAACCAGTTATTAGGGAATATCCATTGTCAGTGTAGTGAATATTAACACTGGCGTAGTACTTTATGATTAGAATGAAAATGTTTTATAAATCAGGGAGGTGGTAAAAAGAAGGATTTGTGCAATCTATGGGGCAAAATGCTGCCATTGCATTTTGCCCCACAGTAAAATTAAAGGTAATTTGCGACTAGCTCTTCAGCAATTTGCACGCTATTTGTCGCGGCACCTTTACGCGTATTATCAGAAACAACCCATAAGTTTAGTCCCATTGGGTGTGAAATATCAGCTCTAAGTCGGCCTACATACACAGTATCATTACCACTGGCATCGCTTACGGGTGTTGGATAATCTTCTTCATTTTCAACGAGCTCCACACCAGGTGCATCAGCAAGCAACTGTTTCACATGCTCTAAATCAAAAGGCATACGTGTTTCTAAATGAATTGCTTCTGCGTGGCCAAAAAATACAGGTACGCGCACAGCTGTTGGGTTCACCATTACGCTGCTATCTCCAAGAATCTTTTGTGTTTCCCACACCATCTTCATTTCTTCTTTGGTGTAGCCATTTTCTTGGAATGTGTCTATTTGCGGAATAACATTAAATGCAATTTGCTTTGGAAATACGTCATTTTCCATTGGTCTTGCATTCATTAGATTAGCCGTTTGCTTAGCTAGCTCATCAACCGCTTCTTTACCCGCGCCAGATACAGCTTGGTAAGTGGATACATTAATACGATCAATACCATAGGCATCATAAATTGGCTTCAACGCCACCAGCATTTGAATCGTCGAACAATTCGGGTTAGCAATAATATTGCGATTTCTAAAATCAGCTAAGCTGCTAGCATTTACTTCTGGAACAACTAAAGGCACATCATAGTCATATCTAAAGTGTGATGTGTTATCTATTACGATACAACCCGCTTCTGCCGCAATCGGTGCATACTTTTCTGATACACTGCCACCTGCAGAAAATAAGCCTATATGCGCGTCTGCAAAGTCAAACTCTTCAACATTAAGCACGGTGACTTTTTCACCCATGAAATCAATCTCTTCTCCTGCACTGCGGCTGCTCGCCAGCGGGTACAGTTTATCAACTGGAAATTTTCTTTCGGCTAATGTTTCGATGATCTGCTTACCGACTAGGCCTGTTGCGCCCAGTACCGCCACGTTAAATTTCTGCGACATGTTTATTCCTCATTCATTTCTACTTGAAAGCCAAGTTGCTGTAACTTTTGTGTGTGGCTTGGCTGCGATAAGATGTTCAACGTTGAAAACTCTCTTCTCGGCGGGTATTGCTTACGCAATACATCAAAACCCTGACTTTCTAAATTGGCTCGCATTAAACCATTATCACGGCGAATATCATAGATCATATGTACAATACGGCCATAATCTCTTTCCGTGAACGTATTATTAAGCTGACATTGACTTATCGCTGGTGTGGGTAAAAAAGTTTCTAAGCGCTTAGTTGGCTCAACTTCAAGCGT
This sequence comes from Pseudoalteromonas umbrosa, assembly GCF_030125375.1. GTDB lineage: Bacteria > Pseudomonadota > Gammaproteobacteria > Enterobacterales > Alteromonadaceae > Pseudoalteromonas > Pseudoalteromonas umbrosa. Next base: position 568,800 of record NZ_JASJUU010000002.1, read on the forward strand.
TTTACACAGAGCCTGATAAAGCATTTGCGTTCCCCGCGCTTTGCCTTCCAATGTGTGACCAGCAATATGTACCGATGTGTACAAACAATGCGCCATCAACTCAGTCAAAATATTTGGTTCATTTTCCCAAACATCTAAGATTAATTCTAGCTTCTGTCCAGCTTGCTTAGCAGCTAAGAGCGCTTGATTATCAATAACATCACCGCGGCTGGCATTGATAACTAACATATTAGGCTTTAGCTGCTTAATTCTATCTTTGTTTAATAGATGTTTGGTTTGGTGAGCGCCACTTTTCACTAGAGGCACATGAAAGGTGACAAAGTCAGCTTGCGCTAACGCGGTATCAATATCTACATGCTCATTTAATTTGCCTTGCTCAGCCAGCACTGGATCACACAAAATAAGTTCAATACCACTGTACGCTAGCTTGTGTTGCAAGCACGCACCAATGTTGCCCACACCGATAATGGCTAACTTTTTACCGCGCAGTTCAACATCGCGATCCTGACTGTAGGCATACAAAGCACTGATCACGTATTCAGCCACAGCAACCGCATTGCACCCAGGCGCACTAGAAAAAGCGATATCACGCGTTGCTAAAAACGTTTGATCAATATGATCGACACCAATTGTGGCCGTACCAACAAACTTAAGCTTGTCTGCATTGTCTAACAGTGCTTTGTTAACTTTCGTTATAGAGCGCGTCAACAACACATCTGCATCTTGCACTTGCTCAGCAGTCACTGCACGCCCGTCAAAACGGGTTACCTCTCCAAAACTTGAGAAAAACTCTTCCACCAAAGGCATGTTCTGATCAGCCAAGATCTTCATGTAATTTTATTCCTAAACGTCGCACGGAACTCTATTGTAACTCAGCTATTGCACAGACCCTAGTTTCGCCTTGCACCAATACCAAATGCACCAAACATGAGGCTCAATAAAAATAGCACTAAGAGCTTAACGCTTGGCTGTTCAGTCACATTGACCAATGGACTAAATATAAAGGCATGTACATTGCACCAGGCCAGGAATAGCGCAGTAGTATGTGCACCGCTATAGGCATAACATGCACACACTACACTACTGATAAAGTTGATAAGAATCGCATACTCAAATGCTTCAACACTGAGCAGCATGGCTGTAAACGTAATCAAAATGACACTTATATTCCCCAATTGCATAAATACCCTCTCCTTAGGTCTTTTTTGTAATATAGATAAGTTTACAAAATTGGCAATTGAACAATTTTTAAGTGTGACATTACACTGGTACGGTCAAAAATTGACTTCTAAAATGATATTTGGGAGGCTTTTTTGCTTGAAATAACTGGTCAGACAAGCTAGCCTTAATCATGTGGTCAGACCTCTAATAAGGAAGAACAACATGACACTTTTATTTACTATCGCTTTGATAGCACTGGTCAGTGCAGCCTGCTATCATCGCGCCAGCTGGAATACCTGTTTGGGTGTTGCAGCCGCGACGTTGGTTGTCGGTACCTTTGCCGACGCCTTTGGTGCATTGTCTTGGTTAATTTTCATAGCCGTTGCAATCCCCTTTTCTGTTACTAATATCCGCCAACAATATATTGTTGCCCCCCTTTTCAAAGCGTTTAAAAAAGTCACTCCTACCATGTCTGAAACTGAAAAGTCCGCGATCGACGCTGGGACGACTTGGTGGGAAGCTGATCTATTCTGCGGTAATCCAAACTGGAACAAACTACACCAGTTTGCAAAACCTAGATTAACAGCTGAAGAACAGGCTTTTTTAAACGGCCCAGTTGAAGAAGTCTGTGCCATGTTGGACGACTGGGAAGCAACTCATGAATTAACCGATTTACCACAAGAAGTATGGCAATACCTTAAAGACAAAAAGTTTTTTGCCATGATCATCAAAAAACAATACGGTGGTCTGGAGTTTTCGGCGTATGCACAATCGTGCGTGCTGCAAAAATTAACAAGTAAATCAACACTATTATCTTCAATCGTCGGTGTTCCAAACTCATTAGGCCCAGGTGAACTACTTCAGCATTATGGTACGCAAGCGCAAAAAGATCATTATTTACCCCGCCTTGCGGTAGGTGATGAAATCCCATGTTTTGCCCTGACTTCTCCTGAAGCAGGTTCAGATGCCTCCTCTATCCCAGATTTTGGCGTGGTATGTAAAGGCGAGTGGGAAGGAAAAGAGACCCTTGGGATCCGTTTAACATGGAATAAACGCTATATTACGCTCGCACCTGTTTCAACCGTGCTGGGCTTAGCATTTAAAATGCAAGATCCTGATGGCTTGCTAGGTGATAAAGAAGACATTGGTATCACGTGTGCGCTGATTCCAACCTCAATGCCGGGTGTTGAAATTGGTCGTCGTCACTTCCCGTTAAATGTACCATTTCAAAATGGCCCAACACGCGGTAAGGACGTCTTTGTACCATTAGACTTTATCATTGGTGGCCCAAAAATGGCTGGTCAAGGCTGGCGCATGCTGGTTGAATGCCTATCAGTTGGCCGTGTAATTACTTTGCCTTCAAACTCAACAGGTGGCATAAAAACTTTAGCACTAGCAAGTGGTGCGTATAGCCGTATTCGCCGTCAGTTCAAACTACCAATTGGCAAAATGGAAGGCATTGAAGAGGCACTATCAAAACTGGGAGGCTATGCATACAGTAGCGATGCCGCATTAAGCATGTCTACAGGTGCTGTAGACTCTGGTGAAAAGCCATCTGTGATCTCAGCCATCCTTAAATATCATTTAACTGAGCAAATGCGTGATGCGACCATTCACGCTATGGATATTCACGGTGGTAAAGGTATTTGCTTGGGTCCAAACAATTATTTGGGACGTGGCTACCAAGGTGCGCCGATTGCCATTACTGTTGAAGGTGCAAACATCCTAACCCGTAATATGATTATTTACGGACAAGGTGCTATTCGCTGTCACCCATTTGTTTTGGCTGAATTAAACGCATGTAATATCAAAGACAAGCAAGAAGCGCTTGATAGCTTTGATACGGCATTAATGGGCCATATCGGCTTTACTATTTCTAACCTAGTACGTACTAAGTGGCTAGCCATCACCGGCGGTCGTTTTACTAAAGTGCCATTTAATGATGAAACAGCAGACTACTACCGCAATGCTGCGCGTTACAGCGCTTCGTTGGCCCTGATGTCTGACATTTGCATGGCAGTATTTGGTGGCTCCTTGAAACGAAAAGAGCGTATCTCAGCACGGTTAGGTGATCTGTTAAGTTATTTGTATTTAGTGTCAGCTACGCTGAAGCGATACAACGATGAAGGCCGCAGAAAAGAAGATCTGCCTCTGGTTAAATGGGCGTGTCAGGAGCATTTATACTTGTGTCAACGTGCACTAGCGGACTTGATTAATAACATGCCATCAATGGCACTTCGCGGGGCATTAAAGCTGATATTGTTCCCATTTGGTCGTCCTGTGCGCAAGCCAACAGACCAAATGGAACACGATATTGCCAAGTTACTGCAAACGCCTAATGAAACACGTGACCGTCTGGCAAACTACATCTACACCACTGATGAGCCACGCAACTTGATCGGTAAGCAAGAGCAAACACTCAAAGACATCTTGGCTATTGAGCCAATCTTTGACAAGGTGTGCCGCGCTAAAGGTCAAAAGCTGCCGTTTATGCAACTAGACAAAGTCGCTAGTATGGGTCTTGAAAGTGGCATTTTAACTCAGCAAGAAGCAGATAGTCTTGCCGCTGTTGAGGCCAAGAGACTGGCAGTGATTAATGTTGATGATTTTGACCCTGCCGATTTACTTGCAGGTAAAGCTCGAGTGGTAGACAGTAATGTAGATGCTGCTTAAGCCACAAGGTTAATCACTAAAAGGCCGGATTCCCCGGCCTTTTTCATTGACTATTCCACCAAAACCTTGGTTAGCATAATTGCCACTACGACAATAGCCCAAGTGAGTGCCATAAACCGCACTGAGTGTAAAATAACCCACATCATCAAAGGTGTCGCAAACAAGGTTAAAAGTTCAAAAGTACCACTTCCTAACAGATAAATGCCACCCAGCCACATCAAAGTCGTTAAGCTAAATACAAAAACACACTGGCTGAGTTGGATCTGCTTGAACTGAGATAACGAATACCAAAAACTGCGATGTTTAATAACCTGCTTGTTAGTATCAATTAATAAACTGCTCCACCAAAGCACTACAAACAATTGCGCCATCACCACGTAGTAACTTTTTAGATCTGGACGCTCTGTAACAATTATCCAAATGCACCAATAGGTTAAAATCGTCATTCCGATACGCCAGATCACAACCCATGGCTGTTCAAGAGTCCATTGCACCCAAAAACTATGCGCTGTGGCCTTGCTCAGCTTTATCGCTTTGTAATCACGTGGCAGCCACAATGATACGCCTAACAAGACTATCAAAGCCGCATAATAAGTCATAAAGTACTGACATATAAAAGTCAGTAAACATGCGGCTATCAATACCACCAAGACCGAAATTGGCCGATACAGTAAGGTAGCTGCGAGCATAAGCTGAAGCAACATAAACATGATCAACTGTGGCGCTTGACGCAAATTCTCCCATCCCATTGATACCGCTAACAGTAAAGCCGATAAAAAAAGCACATGACAAAGCAGCAATAAACCTTGATCGGCGAGCCATTGGTGTACTCTAGATTTTAATAAGGTCCCGTGATAACTGCGATGTGCTGTATCTAACACCGCACTTTTTAAGGTGTGTAGTAACAGGCTTTGCAAAAGCAAAAAGCCAAATGTCATGTAGATCACTTGAGACTCTGACTCATATTGCACAATTTTGCCAAGCGCAAAAAAGACCCCTAAAGCCAAACCTGGTAAGTAAACAAAAAATAAGGTCGCTAAAAGCAAAGAAAATTCAGCCAACTGACGACGTAGTTCTTTTAGCTCTACCTTAAACGCACTCAACCTGTATCGATAATAATGGACCAAGTGTCCTCCTAGCTTGCAAATAGCGGTTGAGGCACAAAGCCCACCTCAAAAAAAGGCGCTGGCTCATGGCAGCTGATCAGGATCTGTCCTTGGTAGTCATGTATATAATCAATAAGGTGTTGAGTACTTTGGTGATCTAATGCCGCACTTGGCTCATCTAAAATGACATAAGGTGTTTGGCGCATCAAAGCATTGATCAGCTGCAACTTCTTTTGGTTACCTGATGACAGCGCACTAAATGTGGTATCTAAAAAAGGAGAAAAGCCAAGTAATTCGATCAACTGTTCAGGAAAAGGACATTGCCAGCTTTGCAGAGTCATACTCAGCAGTTGCTTCGCTGTCAAAAAGACGGGAAACGCAATATTGTCTGATGCCAACGCAACTTTTTCTTGCGGTGTTTTAAGTTGTTCCCCCTCATAATAGATTGTGCCGCTATAGGCGCGATCAATGCCCGAAATAATAGAAAACAAGGTACTTTTTCCCAATCCATTCGGGGCTTCTAAGCACACTTTAGGCGCATTAAATTCGATATGAAATTTTTCAAAAATGGGTTTATGGACAAACACTTTTGTTAGATTTTCAACTTTGATCATAAACAGCCTACTTATTATTTTTAGTGCATATTAACAAGTAGCCTGTTTACTTTTGAATCGTTAAAGTGTTGCAAAATTTATCTAAACAAGTCATCACAGCGATTTCATTGCTCTACCCGCATGCTCGCTATAAAAGCTTTCAATGGCACCGCGCTTTTGCATAGTCACAAAAACTTGTCGGCCTGACTCACCGCCAAACGCCACATTTGTGGGGTATTTACCTTTCAATTTAACCGTTCTCAGTAACTCGCCCTTCGGTGATAATATGGCAACTTCACCGGCGCCGTAGCGAGCAACATATAAATTACCACGTTCGTCAGTACGCATTCCGTCCAGACCATGGTCATCAAATTGATAAAACAGTCTTGCTTCGCCCAGCTGTCCATTTTTGTTTATGCCAAACGCCCAGATCCTTTGCTGAACACTCTCATTTACATATAGAACAGTATTATCTGGGCTTATCTCTATACCATTGGTGGTGCCCATGTCTTTTTTTAAGCGCTCAACTTGCCCTGTTGTGCTAATGCGCCATACCTGACCATTCCCAACTTGCCAGTTGGGGTCACTCGCATACAAAGTGCCATCGTCTGCGATGGCAATATCGTTAGGTTGATTCATAGCAGGCTCATGAGCAAACACACGGATCTGCTTTTGTGGGGTAATTTGCAATATATTGTGCTGCGTATAATCTGCGATATACATATTGCCTTTTTTATCAAAACGGATCCCGTTACCAATGCTGCCCTTAGGAAGCTTAACGTATAGCGAAGCATTATTTTGCGCGGTGATCTGACCAATCGTTCCCTGCTCTTGATAATTTACCGCATATAACACACCACGAGCATCGACTGCGGGCCCCTCTACTCCGGTTGTAAACTCCCCATCAGCGACCCAATCCTGAGTTTTATATAAAGGTATATTAGGCGTGTTCAGACTTTGACAACCACCCAACCCAATTATTAACAAAGTAGTGCCCAGAATTGCTTTCATAGTTCGCTCCGTGGAAAAAAATTTAGTATGCAATCTGGGCCGTAGGTTGTGAATTGAGATTTATTCACTCTGCATAGTTAGAATAGATAACGCATCTTAAAAATCGCACTGTCCTCGTCGGGTCTAGTCCAGTTTTGCTCCACGCCATCAAGCCATCCCTGTTCGCCTGCGTTGTCCCGCTGCAATGAGACAATATCTCGGCCGCCACGGCGATACACCAAATATATATCAGAGTATGCCCCCAGACGATATCGTAATTTAAATTGGGACATGAGGCCTTTATCAACAAAGCTGGTATCAAGATTATTTCGCTGCACCAAGCCTTGCTCAGTTACTTGAAAGATCTCTTTACTTGCTGCCTCCAATACAGACCATTGCACATTCGTTGAGAGCTCTAGGTTATCAGCTAGCAGCGAAGAGACTTCTATGGTGTTTACAAAGTAACGCCTATCATATTCTGTGATTTGGTTGCGCTTATTGGCGACCAGCCAACCATCGCCATTGCGATAAAAGTTATTAAACTTAATATTCCAGTTTTCATGCGGCATCCATGTCATATCTAGCGCATATTGCTGGGCATGCCCAGATAAACCTTCTTGATCAAGCTCTATACTCGCCGCCCAGCTAAAGCTGCCTATATAAGGACTGACATATAATACTCTCGTTTCAACAGCTTCTGGAAGTTCAAACGCAATACTGTCAGCGCCGATATTATCTTGCCAGCCCTTATCGGTATGATCCAATTGCATCGTCCACTGTGCACCATTACTCATCATGAGTTCCGCTCGATACACCTGCTTTGAGGGTAGCTTTAAACCATCCGTATTCGCTTCATAAGAGACATCATATACATGCTTGACACGCGTCAACCAATTATTGTTAATGTTCACTGCATGACTAAAGTTTAAATTCATATACTGCCAATCGTTGCGCTTCATGTAACCCATATCTCGGTTATTAAAGTGTCGATTGAGCCGCAAGTACTTGCCCGACGCACTGGTATTTGGAGAGAACTGATAGCCAAGATCAAGCGACGCGCCATTTCCCGTATTTTTCTCTTCACCATCAATTTGACTCAGTAGAAAAGCGCTTTGCACTGACCATGTTTCACTTTGATATTGGCTATCCCAAGCGGCGCTATGGGCGTCACGGTTAAGCCAAGGCCGCTCTACATGTGTTGCTAAAACCCCCGTCCGCCAATTCGCCGCTCGGTAGCTATATCGGCCCGCATAGAAATGTTTACCCACTGCGTTATCTAGACTATTTTCGCGTACCGCAAATCCACCCCACTGATTATGCATGCCTTGATGAACAAAACGTACAGCCCCGTCAATTGGCGTGATCATCTCGCTACCATCATCACTGCTCGCCCCTATTCGGCGGGTATGGATCAACTTAGTGTCTTGTAACGCATCGACATTAAACACACTAATATCTTGAGTAAAAAAGGGCCGCTTATCAGTCCTTAAGGTCTCTACCGCTGAGTAATTTACATCGACGTCGTCACTATCAACTTGGGCAAAGTCAGGGTTCATTGCCACAGACAAAGTTTGGTTGTGAGCTGGTTTGTAAAGTAAATCAAAACCTACATCTAATTCTCTATTTTTCCCCTGACGCTCAGTAAAGTGATGCTGGTGTGTTATGTAGGGAACAAAGCTCAGTTGAGATTGCACAGGCACTTGGACCTCGAGCTTTGGCATATTTATAAAGAAGTCACTGTTAGATAATGTTTGCTGCTGGTTGGCAAAAATATGATTAGACTCAAGTTCATACAGCTGGACCCCAAGCCCGATAGTCGCTAACCCCTGCTCGTTGAGCTTTGGAGAGAATGACACACTGTGCCAAGGAATAAATATCTCACTGCTCCAATGCGTCACATACTCATGATAAGCACTTTGCCAGTCTCCATCCCAATCATGATCTGTGGTTCGCTGTGAGGTCACCACCGCATCTTGAATGCCACCACCGAGTGTGATTGCAAATAAGTAAGCACTGCTGCCATCACCTGAGAAATCTATATACACGCGGTTAAAATCTGCCTGCATAAAGCCATCTTGCAGGTTAAACTGCTTTTGACGACTGTGCTCAGGCTGAAAGTTAGTGATGCCAATATAAATACCCGATTGATCCGCAAATACTTGTGCATTGAGCTTGTCGTTGAACACTTTATGTGTAGCTGGCACAACCTGAAAAAACGTCTCTATTTTTTGTGCTGACTGCCAAGCTTGATCATCAAGTTTCCCATCAATAATGAGTGAGTTAGCATAACTTACAGGTATAATTGAGCCAATAACCATTGCTAAAACACTGCACTTGCATGCCCTCATTCGCTTTCCCCCTTTTATCTAGAGGGCTGTTATATAAGCAAATATTTAGCGTATAAAAGCTTATGGTTTTCTGAAGAATAGTTTTAAATGGCTGAACAAGATTGACTTTAACCTGAACAAGGTTACCTTTGAATTGAGCCTAATATGACAACAAGGTTGGAAGATGGATCGTGAAAATATTGCTGTTGAACACAGCCCAAAAAAAATCGACAATGAAGATAACAAACGCTTTCAATTTGCCCATTGGCAATTCTTTAATGACAAGGATGAATTGTGGAATACACAAACTCACACAGTGAGTAAACTGGAACCACAAGTTGCTCGATTACTCACTTTACTGATCATACAACAAGGCCAAGTCCTCACCAAAGAAATGCTCAATAAGCAGCTTTGGCCAAATACCATTGTTGAGGCAAACAGTCTCTATCAGCTACTTACTAAGCTACGTAAAGAACTTCAAGATAGCGCTAAAAATCCGTTATATATTAAAACAGTGCCAAAAAAAGGGTATTTATTTTTACCTGAAGTGTCTGTCATCAGCATGTCAGAAAGTGAGCCTGTGAAGCGTGATAGTAATATAACGACCCAAAGTCAACTCGCTAATACTAAGTCATCCTTATCTAGTCAAATTCAATCACTACTGACTAAAAAGCGCTGCTGGGCACTCACACTTTCTGCCGGCGCTTGTTTTAGTGCTATCGCTTTTTTTTCATCAACACCAGATGATATTGTAACCCCAGTATATGAGCGTGAAGATATTACCTATGAGCTCGGTGTGGAGTTTAATGTTGCTGCACACGTTCAACATAACTTATTGGCCTACATTGAACAATTCAACACCCTAAAAATCACTGATAAAAAGGGACAATACCAACAAACACGCACATTTGACACACGCATTGCGCACCCTACTTGGCACCCTGAGAAAAAACAGCTTGCCTATTGGCAGTATCAAGGTGACAAATGCATACTACACATCAGTGATGAGCATGGTGAAATGATTCACAGCAGTGAGCCTATGCCATGCCACGTAATACGCCCGCCAGTTTGGCAATCTGACAATGAGTTGGTGTTGACCATCATTGAAAAAGAAGAACACAATGCTTACTTATATCGAGTTGAACAAAAACAGCTAGTCAAAATTCCATTACCAAAAAAGGCAAATGAGAAGTATGTTGGTGCTATTCGAGCTTGGGAAGAGCAAATCTATTACCTCATTGTTGATGCCGAGCACAACTCGCGTTTAGTCAGCTTAGACGGAAAGGTCCATTTGACTTGGAGCTTTCCAATCTGGCTGTTTAACTTTGATCCAGAAAAGAAAACGATAGTGAGTAATGATGATAGCGCCCACTACAACTTAATCGGCAAACATAGAAATGGTCAAATTTACCCTGTGTTTGCAACCTCTCAAGGGATGTTTAGTAACCTCTCTATTGATCAAAGTGGTGATATTTATACGGCTGCGGAAACCTGGCAGGTGAACATTCGAGACCAAGATGACCTGCCGATATTTTCTAGCTCAAGTAACGACTTTCTACCAGTCACCAATGATTTAGGTGAAACCGTATTTATGTCACGCAGAACTGGACAATGTGAAATCTACCTGCACTCTAACAACCAGTTAAAACAGCTGTCGTTTAATAAAGGCCATGAGCTAGTCAGCTTTTTAGCTTGGGATCCACAGCTTAGCAAAATTCTCTCAAATCGAGATAAAGAACTCGTACTGTATGATAGAGAAGATATCATTATCAGTTTTGATAGTCAGCACAACAGTATGCCAAGACAATTTGGATGGCTTGATCAGCAAAGTATTTGGTCCAGTGACACGCAATTTGTCCATACCTTTAATTTAGATGGCAGCTTGCTTACCAAAACAAAGTTTGCATCTGACTTTTTAATTTATGATACCGAGCAACAAAGCTGGATTGTTTTACAAGACGATACATTATATTTGACCCCATCTCTGGCAAATTTTGACGCACAAAAACAGCCGTTAACAGCGCTCCCAAAAAACGCTATTCACATGATTAAAAATCCACGCCTCGTGAACGGCGAGCTTTACTGGCAGTCTACTTGGTCAAAAACAGACATTATTTGGAAGCTGCCTCTTTCGTCTCCCCACATGGTGACAAAAATAAGGCAAGAACCGCTCATTTGGCACTATGATATTACGCCAGATGGTGCGCTTAGAGTGGCGAAAATGGAATCTGTTGAAGCTGATATAAGACGCATCGCCCCCCAACCTGAAGATAGTTAACCCTTCAAATGCGACAGCCAGTGAAATAAACACTGGCTTTTAAAAATGTACGAACATATTTTCTATAATTGACATATTTCCCCGATTCCTCTCCACAATCATTCCACTTTTTCATGATAAAAATATCATGATATAACTAAAAATAGTGAAATAAACATGATGCGCTCTAAGTCTTTGGCATTAGCGATGCCTTTTTTGCTCACAGCTTGCTTCAGTGAAAATGATAATAAACCCAATATCATCACGCATGAAATTAGCACGCAAACCGATCCGGTACCAAATGTTGCCTTAACTGAAATTAAAACACCGCAGCAAACAATTTATCAACCAGGCCAACCAATCACGCTCGATTACTCAATTAGCTCTGAATTGCTAGATACCCAAAACATTGGGGTCACTTTCATGGCAATTGCCAGAGATAAAGTCACGCAGCTTGAAACCGAAGACAAACCAGAAGGCTTTAACTTAGGTGTACACCACATTGCACAGCTAGAGCCAGGCTCACAAAGCTTCACCGCAACATTGATGTTTCCAAATGAGCAAATCCCCAGTGGTGAATACGTCATTGGTGCCTATGTTGACAGTGCTAAGCTCATTACTGATGAAGCAAATTTAGATGACAACCGTTCGCGAGGTCATGAAAGCAATGATTTTGTGACCTATGCACAAATCACCATAGATTCATCACATTACCATGACTTTGTGCTTGATAAAGCAACCGTCGGAGATGGTTTTGCCATGTTCCCTGAGCTTGGCCCACGCGATGCAGAGTCAGAAGGCAGCCCAACTCAAATGCGCTCGGATATCATTGGCCACATTGATGCTAGTAAGTTTGGTAACACGGTCAATTCTGCTGATGTCACTGCAGAAATCATTATAGAAGATCAAGCGTATACCGCTCATTTTTGGCAAGAAGGCCAAGACCACTATGCAGAGAAAATGCGAATCACTTTCGCACAGTTTGAGCAAAGTCACTATTTCCCATATGACATTGCCGTCAATGGCGCGCTGCTACATAAAATTAGACAAGCCTATGATGCAAACTCAAGCGACAATACTTTTGATATTCGCTTTACCTTGCATGACACCTCAGAGTTTGACGAAGCTGATACTACCAACAACAGTTTCACTCTAAATGTCCCTTACAGTTTGTATAAAGATACCACTCCAAACGATGACATACTGGCAAAACATAACTTACCAGCACAGTCCAATTCAGCAAATCGTGCAGCTCGCAGTTTACCAACCGATGACTTAGCTTTTACGATTAGCCAGCAAACATCCGACCAATTTATTTTACTCGACCTATTTAGCAATACCTATGGTGATAAGTCAAAAGTCGCGGTTGTACCTAGCTTTCTATCTCTGATCATTCTAAAAGCAACGGAAGGTGGTTATGCATGGGCATCTAGCGGTGGCGGGTTTGATCTGTATATGTTCGATGACAGTGTTGACCTATTCTCAGCCGGTGCCAGTGGGGTTGCAGATGGTGCAAATGGCACATTAAGTTACTCTATGGGTGTATCTCTTTTAGGAAAGTCACTAATTTCTGAATCAGACTCTGTCACTGCTCTAGATGAAAGCTACACGCATGATTGGAGTGAGGAACAAAAGTTATTTTCTACCACCTTCACTATTGCCATTGTGCCTGTGAGCGTATCTGCGGGTATTAAAGGTGAAGTTGGCGTAGGCGCAGAATTAAAATATGAAGATCAACGCTTTAGCATCGGTGGCGACATCTTAACAGCAAGCCTTGATGCATATGCCACTGCAGGTATCGACTTGTTAATCGCAAGCGGCGGTATCGGCATCGACTTTTTGATCATCTCTGAAACCTTATCAGCAACAGCTTATACTGATATTAGTAAAGCAATAAGCGACTCTGAAATCACCTATGGTATCGATGTGAGTAATCATATGAAAGCCATTGAAGGCGAGTTATACCTTTGGGTGAAGTACCCGGGTTATGAGTTCTGTTGCTCATTCCCAACTAAAACAGCAACAAAAACCCTGTATGACACAGGCGCTTTGTATAATAAAACATGGCAAATGCTGGATTACAGCGATAGCTTTAAGTTCTAAACGAGTAAAGTATGAAACGGGTTACCCCATTATTACTTTGCACATTAACACTGCCTTTTGGCAGTGTTAATGCCAGCCAAGAGTGTGCGCGCTGGGGCAAATTTACAACGCATGCAAGTACAAAAATGACCACTCTCAACACCCCAAGTCAAAATAAACTCACCGTCTCTGGCGACTTGGTGTATCGACCTTTACTAAAAAAAGATAAGCATTACTGGCTGGGGTTGCAGCTATCATCTGCTGAATTAAAACTCGACAATACGCCGATTCAAGCATTGTATTACAGCGTCCCATTCGCAGTAAAAATCGCATCATCGGGCGATATTTTAGACTATCATTTTGCAGCCAAACTTAAGCCTGAAGATGAGCAAAAATTGATGGCCATTTATCAGCAGTTTCATATTGAACATTTAAAAAATCTCGATTTGAGTGCACCGACCATTCTTGAGGAAAACGATAACCTTGGTCGCTATCGAATTCAGTATCAGGCACGAGCTGATACATCAATTCAAAAGCAGAAGTTAGACTACACGTTAACAACCCAAGGTACTCAGCTATTTTCCTTTAAAAAACCACACATAAAACAAGATTTATTCACTTTCAACCTAACGGATTGCTGGATAAGCGAATTACAGGGATACAACAATACCCTTGTTGAAAGCGCTAGAGGCGATATCAATATCAATGTCTCTCAAACTATTCGATATACACAAAAACAGCAACCAATCGCTACGAATGTAGCATTAATGTCATTACCGATGTCGCCATTAAAATGGCCACAACTTCCCCAAAGTAGCGTATACCCCAAGCCAAAGCCTGTGCCGCTTTCAAGCGCCAAAAGCTTTACTGACTTATTGCTAAGTAAGGATTTACGAGGCCTATCAACAGAGGCACTGCTACAACTGCTTTATGATAACCAAACACATCTAAATGCTTTGCACAGCTTGATCAAGCAAGGTTCCTTCGAAGATAAGCAGCTCAGCCGTTTACTGCTCATGATTGGTAAAAGTGATTTTACCTATGCCCATCAATTATTAACTGACCTTTACTTAGATACAGAGCTCGATGCCAATCAACGATTTCGCAGTTTAATGGCTTTAAAATATAGCGAGCAACCTCTGTCTCCAGAACTAATTGACTCTATTTACAGTCATATAGACAGTGAAGAGCTGACCTCAAGCGATGAAAAACTAGCACGTACAGCGCTTATGGTATTGGGCGTCATAGCAAGTAACCAAGCTGGTAGTGAGTTTGCTCAATCATTGACTGAATCACTGGCAGATAGACTCGCGACCACGCTTGATGCCAAAAAGCAGGCAACTTTACTGACAGCATTAGGTAACAGTGCTGATGCGGCACACCAAGAGAGCGTTTCTAAGTTTTTACAAAATGATGATGCGAAGCTTCGTGCAAAGGCCGCACAGGCTTTGGGGAATATGCCAAATGAGATAAGTTTAGGCTACCTAGAAAAGTCCCTCAAAAACGAGTCGAATACAGACGCACAGCAAGCGTTGCTATCAGCAATGGGGAATAACCAACTCTCCGAGCGCCAAATAGACAATGTTATTGGTTTTGCGCAAAAGCAGCAAAGTAATGCAGTGCGAGTTGCTGCCATCAATGCAGCCGCAAAGCAAATGACCCATAATCAAGAAATAAAAAACAAGCTAAAGCCGCTACTCAAGCAAGAACGCGATCAGCAAGTGCTCAGAGCTCTGATGAACGCTATCCACGGTAATAACTAACCAGTAGAGGGCATGGATGCCCTTTTCAGCTATCTCCCATTAGAAGCTCATAGACTGCCTCGTATACAACTCCAACAGAAATAGGCAAATAAGACATTAATATTTAGTTTTAATAAATGCTTAAGATAGAAGAAACGGAAAAAATTAAGATATAAATACAGTGCGATTAAAACGAAATTTAGATAAGAGAGGATATGATTCATGAAATGTAGACATGAATGGCGGAGTGGACGGGACTCGAACCCGCGACCCCCGGCGTGACAGGCCGGTATTCTAACCAACTGAACTACCACTCCGCAGTGGCATGTATATGTTCTTTAAGATATCAAATGGCGGAGTGGACGGGACTCGAACCCGCGACCCCCGGCGTGACAGGCCGGTATTCTAACCAACTGAACTACCACTCCGCAGAGATATCTTTTTACGCTAAATGGCGGAGTGGACGGGACTCGAACCCGCGACCCCCGGCGTGACAGGCCGGTATTCTAACCAACTGAACTACCACTCCGCAGTAAGCGTATTGTCATATTTTTTTGCTAAAACACTAAAAAGCCAAATGGCGGAGTGGACGGGACTCGAACCCGCGACCCCCGGCGTGACAGGCCGGTATTCTAACCAACTGAACTACCACTCCAAGTGATTTAGCTTGCTTCTTTATTTAAATGGCGGAGTGGACGGGACTCGAACCCGCGACCCCCGGCGTGACAGGCCGGTATTCTAACCAACTGAACTACCACTCCAAAGAAGCAATGCACATATGTAAGCGGTTGGCGGAGTGGACGGGACTCGAACCCGCGACCCCCGGCGTGACAGGCCGGTATTCTAACCAACTGAACTACCACTCCAGCTTACATCGCGATACAAAATCAAGTGGCGGAGTGGACGGGACTCGAACCCGCGACCCCCGGCGTGACAGGCCGGTATTCTAACCAACTGAACTACCACTCCGCGATAACTTTGTATCTCACTGACAAGGTGTGCTCCCTGACAGCGGCGTGAATAATACGAATGACCCCTTTCAGAGTCAACTATTTTTTTGAAAAAAACTGCATTTTTAGCGATTAATGCAGTTACACGATGAAAATTACAGCACCTTGTATAGAACTCAATCAAAAAATATGTGTTTAACTAAAATGCCAGACTTCAACAAGGCTACATTCGATTTAAAAGTTTACCGCTTATCATCTGACATGGATAAATTTAAAACATCCCCTGCATCAGTATCGCCTTCATCAGTTACATCCTCATCGCCTACCACCAGTTCGTCATCATCTGTTTGTGACTTTTTCTTCAAAAATGGCAATGAGGCAGGCAGAGGAATGGAAAATTTAATAGGCTTGTTTTGGACAAATACCCGATAGACCAACCAACCTAATAGTAAAACCACCAGATTGCCCACAACAACAATGGAAATTAATAAAACAGGGCTTGTTTCTGGTTCAACAGGTTCAGATTCCTTTAGCAGCTCCGCAGGTGAGATTGGTTTGATTAGTTCGGGCACTTTTTCTATGGGACGCTCTATTTCAAAGTTATAATCTGGAATAGACGCCATAAACTCTCGGCCATTGATATTTTCACCAAATGCAGATAACTGAATACTATAACGTCCCCAGTCATAATTCTTAATTTGTAGTTGGCGATAAAAACGTTCTGCTTCATTGAGCGTAAATAACTGCTCTTCACCATTAGGGTATAAAATCTTGCCCTGCAAAATCACAGTTTCTGGCTTGACGATTTCACGATTGAGCTTAATGACTAACTCATGCTCAAATTCTTCATCATCTGCCAGTTGCAGTTCAAAGTTGAATGGCGGTTCAGCTATCACAATAGGGTCTTTGACAACTCGCCTTTTTAAAATCGGCGTTTCTATGTAAAACTCTGGCTGCCACTCGCCCGCTGGAAAAACAAGTTTAAATTCACCGGTAAAAATTCCGTCTAGTGGCCGCTCGTCAAAATCTCGACCATCATCTTTAAACTCGGTCACACTTTGTGTGCCCGCACCAAAGTTCGCATATTGCTCATTATTGGTGCTGACAAACTCCACATACAAAGTAACCACGTCTCTGAAATAGCCCACATCAATAGGCTTGCCATCATTGGTTACGCGACCATTTACCTTGAGCATTTCACCGCGAAACAGCAAAGGTGGCAATGGGTCCACTGCAAGCTCAATTTCCCCCAGCACCATTATCCGACTATCTCTTAAGATCTGTCCCAAAACTTGCCAAGGGCCCGGCATTGGTTTATCGATGATAATCAGGTCATAACTGATTTCATCAAACCATTCTAAGCTTTCATCTTTCACAGAGTGGATAGAGTAAATCTTACTGCCATCGGGCCTAACGAGCACCACAGCAGGTGCACCGGGCGCTCGAAAAAAAAGTAAAGTGATTTTATCAACGTTGTGATCAATGCGGAATCGATTGTCTAGCAGCGGAATTTCATTGGAAACCCCATCACGCTCTAATATCGTGATGTCTGGCGTTTCACTATAAGCCAACAAGCTTGCAAACATAAACAACACAGCTAAGTAGATGCGCATTGATTTTACCTCGTTATTGTTGCCATAGGCTTTGGCCACATGCCTTGTTAACTAGTTCCATTCTTTCTTTATGTGCTATTTCTTCATCTTCACTGGCATGAATCACTCGAAGCTTTGGCCTGTCTGCGGCTAAACGCCTTATGCCTCCTGAGTCGCCTTGTTGCTGGCCTTCTAATTGCTGAGCTAAATTCAGCTTTTTTTGACCGCCGGTCATGGCCAAGTAAACGTCAGATAAGATCTCAGAATCCAGTAATGCGCCGTGCAGCGTACGTTTAGAATTGTCGATATCATAACGTCGACACAAGGCATCAAGACTGTTCTTCTGTCCTGGATGCAAATCACGGGCCATGACTAATGTATCCAGTACTTCACAAACATCATTGGTAGTTGGGAAACCCTGATTAAGCATGGCGAATTCGTGATCCATGAAGCCGACATCGAACGGCGCATTGTGGATAACCAGCTCAGCTCCTTCAATATAGTCTAAAAACTCTTGAGCGACTTGGTGAAAATATGGTTTACCGCGCAAAAACTCATTGGTAATACCGTGTACATCAATGGCTTCTTCTTCAATATCCCGCTGTGGATTAATATACACATGGAAATTGTTTCCGGTGAGGCGTCTATTAACGAGCTCCACACACCCTATTTCAATGATCCTATGACCGGCTTTTGGATCTATGCCGGTGGTTTCTGTATCGAGTACTACTTGTCTTTTATGCATACCGTTGGCTGCCTAACTTTGCTATGGTTAGCGTCTATCTGCCCATTCTACATAAAACAGGCGAATTCGTGCAAAAAACAGTAGAAATTTATACCGATGGTTCATGTCTTGGTAATCCAGGGCCTGGTGGTTATGGCGTTTACTTAAGCTATCAAGGCCATGAGAAGCAACTGAGCCAAGGCTACCAACTGACCACTAATAACCGAATGGAAATGTTGGCAGCCATTGTCGCACTCGAAACGCTAAAGCGTCCTTGCCAAGTTGTGCTCTATACAGATAGCCAATATGTTAAACAAGGCATTGAATCTTGGCTGGCCAACTGGAAAAAGCGTAACTGGCAGACGGCAGCTAAACAACCTGTAAAAAATGTTGATTTGTGGCAACGACTAGATGAAGCATGTCAGCGCCATGATATCCAGTGGCGCTGGGTTAAAGGTCACGCAGGCAATAAGTACAATGAGCTTGTTGATGACCTAGCAAGAGATGCAGCTTCGCAAGATGATTTACTTGATGATACTGGATACAACCCTTAATCGTTTCCACTTACTTCATGCCGGCTACGACTGTGCTTTAACCTCGCCCCTTTGACAGCTGGCGTCCATTTCGGGCGAGCATGCCACTTTGGTTTGATCGGCGTCAAAGGCGCAACCCGTTTACGCGCTACCAACATGTATACACTGCCCATGGGCTTGAGGTAATGTCGACAAAAGCGACGCCATGGTGCAAATCGAGACAATCGAGAGCCCCTAGCAAGTGATGCGTGAATAAAACGTTCATCTGCGATGATCTCGAACCCGAGCAAGTTTAGCCAATCTTTTACTCTGGAAGGCGTAAAGAAACGCCCAGACCAAGGTAATTTTTCACCGCTGAACGGTAACATATGTGCTAGTCCACACAAACTAAATGGATTAAATCCTGTAATGACAATATAGCCACCGGGAATTAAGGTACGATGTGCTTCACGCAAAATATGGTGAGGATCTGAGTGGTACTCCAGACATTGCGATAATATGCACGCATCAACACTGTGCTCGTAAAAAGGCAGTTCATCTATTTCAGCTATTACCCCAGCATGAGGGCCACTAGAAGAAATACACACTTGATGATCAATTGGGCTCTCAGACGTATCAAGTTGACCACTGAGACAGCCTAACTTAAGCATATGGTAGCCAAACATACGTGGCAGCCAACGTGCCATGCGCCGCTCAATACCTGCTTTTAGATATTCCCCATGAGGAAAATCTTGCCATGACTGCGGTTTAGGCCCTTGTTGAAAACTTAATGCTGGTTTCATCCCATTCGCTCGTTATACTTGTTGACACCTTCACTTTATAGAGCAATGAGTTATGGCGCAAGTTGAACCGATAAAGGCATTTAACGACAACTATATCTGGGCAATATGCAACTCGAATGACAAAACAACTTGGGTTGTCGATCCAGGCCAGAGCCAGCCCGTATTAAACTTTTTAAGTAAAAACCAGCGTACTTTATCAGGTATTCTTATAACCCATCACCACTGGGATCATACTGATGGCGTCGCCGAGTTATTAAAATACTTCCCTGCTATCCCTATCTATGGCCCAAAAGATTCAAAATATGGCGGCATAACACACCCCCTAACGCATGATGACACAATAAATATAGCAGGTATTATATTTAAAGTGCTGCATACGCCAGGACACACCTTGGATCACATCTGTTATATCAATGACGACTTAGCATTTACCGGAGATACTTTGTTTAGCGGTGGGTGTGGTCGCCTCTTTGAAGGGACCGCTGAGCAAATGTGGCACTCGTTAGAGTCACTCAAGAAGTTGCCTGATACTTGCCATGTATATTGCACGCATGAGTACACATTGGCAAACCTTGCCTTTGCTCACGCTGTAGAACCAGAGAATAAAGCGCTTTCGGACTATACCGTATGGTGTCAACAACAGCGCGAAAGAGACTTGCCTACATTACCGACCAATATGGGCAATGAGCGAGCAATTAATCCCTTTTTACGCTCAGACCAAACAAATATATTGGCACACCTACCAGCATATTTAAAAAGCGCACCTGACAGCCTTTGGCAAAAGTTTGCCTTGTTAAGGCAATGGAAAGATACCTTTTAGTACTATCGCACCATCGCAGGTATACAACGAGAATGCATTCAGGGGGCGGTCTTAAAAATAATTCACGTTCCGGCCCCGTTTAGTCTATACCATTGATAAATTCTAAACGCTGTACAGTACTGCGCGACCGTACCTTTCCAATTCCTCGAGATAAGGGTAAAATCGTCGGGTTTTTGCCCGACAAAAAGAGATTTATGAAAAAGCCACTGCTGATAATTGCGATTTTAAGTTTAATCACAGGCTGTGAATTAACACAAACTCAAACAACGCAATCCGAACCAATCGAAACACGTGACCATGCCAGTCCAGCACAAATAAGTGATGTGCTTGCTCACGCGATCCAAGAGCCCATTGAGGCTGACGAGCCGCCCCCTGTATTTGATGATGTGTGGGAAAGGATTCGCTATCAGCTATCAATTCCTGTGCCGCAAAATCGCCCTGTCGTAGCAGAAAGAAACTATTATCAGCGTCACCAATCATATTTAGACCGGATTTCTAAACGCGCAGAACCGTATTTGTACTTTATTGTTGAAGAGGTAGAAAAACGCCAAATGCCCATCGAAATCGCTCTACTGCCGATTGTTGAAAGCGCATTTGACCCATTTGGCTACTCTCACCGCAGTGCATCAGGCATTTGGCAATTTATGCCGCAAACGGGTGAGCGCTTCGATCTCAAACAAAACTGGTGGTATGACGGCAGACGTGACATTGTTCAATCAACTCGCGCAGCACTAGATTATTTAACCTATTTACACAAAACACTCGACGGAGACTGGTTAAATGCCATTGCGGCGTATAACTCAGGTGAAGGACGAGTCATGCGTGCGATCAGGAAAAACCGCAAAAAGCACCTTCCAACGGATTTTTGGTCTTTGGATTTACCCAGAGAAACCACTGCCTATGTACCTAAGCTACTGGCTTTATCTGATCTACTAATGCGCCAAGATGAATTCAAAGTAACATGGAATAAGATTATCAACGCACAAGTTGTTGATACCGTCCAAGTCGGTACGCAAATAGATTTGGCATTGGCTGCTGATATGGCGGGGATCTCATTAACCGAGTTATATCGATTAAACCCGGGATTCAATCGTTGGGCAACCGATCCCAAAGGCCCGCATAGTCTATTATTACCCACTGATAAAATTGAGCAGTTTAAAACTAAGCTGGCAAGTACTCCGATGCAAGAGCGACTGCGTTGGCAATACTACACGGTTAACCGTGGAGACAGTCTGTCAGTGATCGCGAGTAAGTTTGATACCAGCCCATCGGCGATTCAAACGCTCAATAAGCTGGATAGCCACATTATTCGTGTGGGCCAAAAGCTACTGGTTCCTTTGAGTGAAGGCGAGCTTAAAAGCGAGCATTTACCTGCATCAGTAAGAAAAGTTGCGAATAAAACACAACAAAGTAAACACACACATACGGTGAAAAGTGGTGATACATTATGGGATATTAGCCGAGAGCACGATGTTACCATCAAGCAATTAGCGGCCTGGAATAAGCTCAAGACCAGTGCAGTGCTGAAGCTTGGTCAAAAGCTGACAATTTATAAGTCGCAGCCAAAGACGACAACCGCGGGACTCAAAACAACCGAGCGCTCCATCACTTACAAAGTGCGCAAAGGTGATTCATTGGCACGGATCGCATCCAAATTTAATGTCACCATCAAAGACATCATAAGATGGAATAACATCGCGGGACAAAAGTATTTACAGCCAGGGCAAAAACTAAAACTTAAAGTCGATGTTAAACGCACCTAACAAAAAAAGGCCTCAATTGAGGCCTTCTTCTTGATATTTATAACGCAGCTACCCACTTCACTAGCCAAGGTTCTACCGCTTCCCAAGGCTCGAAGTACTCCCCTGCATCCACATCTAATCGCGGCAGGATAATGTTGGCATTCAATTGTTGAATCAGCGCATCAATCTGACGCCCAGCACCACAATACGTATCACCATAGCTGCTATCTCCCAGCGCGACAACGCCTACACTTTTATTGGTCAGCATGGGCATTTGCGCCTGCATTTGGATGAATAGCGGGTATAAATTATCAGGAATATCACCTTGTCCTGTTGTCGATGAAACGAACAGCGCATGCTCTGCCGATTTAACATGCTCTAAGGTTGCAGGCGCTGCAATACGCGCTTCATGCCCTTGCCCATTCAAATGAGTCTGTATCTGCTCAGCCAAACTCTCTGCATTACCGTAAACACTGCCTACAAACAAGGTGATTGATGCCATTACTGATAGTCCTTCTCGGTCGACGGCCAACCTAGCTGACGGCAAATGTCCAACATTTCCTCACCTAACTTGGCGCGAATTAATATGGGTTGTTTAGTATAAGGATGGAGAAACTTTAGCTCAGTTGCAAATAACATCAGCCTTTGCAGGCCAAAATGATCACGGAAAAAGTGATTATGTTTATTATCCCCATGATTTACATCACCTATTATTGGTGTTGATAAGTGATTTAAATGTCTACGGATCTGATGCTTCCTACCTGTTTTTGGAAAGCACTCAACCAAGGAATAACGAATGCTTGGGTATTTGCCAAACGGAATGTCTAGACTTGCTTTATGCAGACATCTCACCAACGTTTGCGCCTCCTGAGGAGCTTTGTCTTGATCAGCGAACTTATCCGCTATTTTATCCAATTGCTCTTTAAGCGGCTTATCTACAAAAATTTCGTCTTTACTGTGACCTCGAACCAAAGCAAGATAGCGCTTTTGAATCTCTCCTTCAATGAACACCTGATTCATATCTCTGGCCGCTTCTGAGCTCAAAGCAAACAATAAGACCCCACTGGTTGGTCTGTCTAGGCGATGCACTGGGAATACATGTTGACCCAATTGATCTCTGAGCATTTGCATCGCAAATTGCGTCTCTCGCTTGTCTAAAAAGGAGCGATGGACCAATAGCCCTGATGGCTTGTTAATGGCCACATAGTGTTCATCTTGATAAATTATTTCTAACATAAATTACTGTGCCCCATTTGAAAAAAGTGCATCAATGTCGCTCAAACATTTAAATAAAAGCGCATGATCTGGATGTTGGGCAAAAGCCACATCACACATGGGGGCAATAGCAATGTTGGTCGGTAATGGTACACCGCTTTCAATCATCACCGTTATTTTAGGGATAAATACAAATTGTAACCATTGCTCAAATCGTAACGTATCACAGCAAAATGGCTGCACGGATGCCAAAGCTTGCTCGTCAACTGGCTCAGCTTGCCAAAGTTGAGATTGTTTTAATTGTACTTCTAATACAGCAAGGTGCTGTAAAACTACTTGGCTCACTGTTAAGCCTCTAATTTACTATCAAAGTGGCAGTATACCACTTGTGTCAGTTAAGCACATTTTCAAAACAGATATTAGAGATCTATGTAGCTTGCAACTCTTACCCCCCACTTCAAATACCGTTATACTTGCACCCACTGTAATTTTTTCGTGAGCAAACAATGACGACACATATTTCTACTTTAGGTGAACTTTTAACATCAGCTGGCACGCAGTGGCGAGTGTATGACATTGGTCGTCGTATTACGAAAATAGACAAAAAACAATTTGATCAAATCGAAAACACGCAAGTGCCTTATCCATATCCTTTAGGCGGGCATGCACTGATGGCGATTCAGTTTTGGGATAATCAAGCGACATTAGATCCTTATGTCTGGTTCTTAAAGTTTCCGCTTGATGAGCAAAGTAAATTAAACATTGCCAGTCGAGATCATTTTGCATCCATGGTCATTGAAGCGCTTGGCACGCAGCTGACCGGCGAAGCCGCACAAGGGAAGCTAGACAATAATCCTTATGTTTATACGCCTAACGCCAACAAGTTAGCAGCATTCAACGCATTGATGAAATGCGAGCTAAAACGCCCAGCATCAAAGTACTATGAAACAGTAGAGCAATATTTTACCTCTCATGGACAAACTGATTGGCAAAGCCTTGCGCTACAAGGCCTCGCTGATTACGCCTTGCGTTTAGCGCATGGTCAAAACCAAGCAAACCTGATGGCATTATGGTCTACTTTACCAGCACAAGTACAAAGCCCGCTTGCTGCCATGCTTGAACACGTTAGTATCTCAACAGAACTTACTGAATTTTTACAAACGCAATTACACGCACATCTGACAACAGATAACTTAGCTGGGGCTATAAATAGCTTTAGAGCCATGTCTGGCAGTCATGGGTTAGGACTGATCGCACAATCCGTTGATCAGTTACTGGCATCAGAGCAAAGTTTAGAAGCCGATATTTTATTGACCATTGCCGGGCGAGGCTGGGAAACATTGACCGAGCCAGATAGGCTTTACACATTCATGGATAAAGCAGCTCAAAACAGCCAAATAGAAGGACTATTTGAAAGTATTTTTGCTGACTTGGTTGCAATTCCAATTCTTCGTCCTCATGTATTAGGTTTACTGAGAGCACAAAATCGCAGCGAAACCCTATCACGGGCAATTGGAAGGCTTTTTTCATAAATGATCACACTTTGGATATTTATACTGATTTTTTCATCATGTAGCTTTTTTTGGTTCAGCAGGAAAATCGCTGAAGCAGCACGTGAGCACGCAACGCAGCAGAGTGAGAAACTCAATGTGCAACTGCTCAGTGTTGCCTGTCAAAAGCGACGCTTAGGTGTATTGAAAAATGGCCAGTTAGGTATCAAGAGCGAATTCCTGTTTGAGTTTAGCTCAGACAGGGATAACGCATACAAAGCGACACTTTATTTAGAAAATCAAACTTTGGTTAAAATTGATGTGCCACCACATAGAATCATAGATTAAGTGATTAAAGAAAGAACTATTAAAGAAAGAATAATTTTAGAAAGAAATTTAATTAAGAATAGAAAACAGAAAGGAAACTAAGGCGCAACCCTGTTTGTCACGCCCCAATCCGACGATATCCCTTTGAGGTATCCGCTACCTCTGCCTACAACATACAAGCAAGCCGCCAACTTTCATCATCCCCTGAACGGGTATACATCCAATCACACCCGATCCTCATCCATGCCTTCATCCAACGTGTATCCTACACTCATTCCTCTTACGCAGTATCCTTGTGCGCTCCAACCTAGTCCCTTGGCACTTCCTATGCCCGTACATCCCATGTATTAGTACTGAAATGTCCTCAAATACCTTTTCCTTAGGCTGTCCTATCCGTTTATGACATATCCTATGTCTGCACATCCTATGCGCTATCCTATGCCACCTTGGCTCCTCTTCGCCAAATCCTCAGCGCTCCTATCCTTTATGACATTTCCTATGTCTGCACGTCCTGTGCGCTATCCTCTGCCATCTTGGCTCCTCTTCGCCTAATCCTCGGCGCTCCTATCCTTTTTTTGACATTTCCTATGTCTGCACGTCCTGTGCGCTATCCTATGCCATCTTGGCTCCTCTTCGCCTAATCCTCGCGCTCCTATCCTTTTTTGACATTTCCTATGTCTGCACGTCCTGTGCTACATCCTATGCCACCTTGGCTCCTCTTCGCCTAATCCTCGGCGCTCCTATCCTTTTTTTGACATTTCCTATGTCTGCACGTCCTATGCGCTATCCTATGCTACCTTGGCTCCTCTTCGCCTAATCCTCGGCGCTCCTATCCTTTTTTTGACATTTCCTATGTCTGCACGTCCTATGCGCTATCCTATGCCACCTTGGCTCCTCTTCGCCTAATCCTCGGCGCTCCTATCCTTTTTTGACATTTCCTATGTCTGCACGTCCTGTGCTACATCCTAGCCTCTTGGCTCCTCTTCACTTAGTTCCTTAAGCGCTCCGAACTTCCCGTGTAAAAATCCAATACCTTCCTAGTAGCAATGTTTGCTGCCGTATCCTTTTATCCTTCAACACGAATAAGTTTAAGCGAATCAGCGCTAATAAATAGGAGATATTCTCAATTAAATATCTTAAAAATCTTTGCAACAAACACAAAAAATAAATTAAAACATAGGCTTAAATTAAAATCAGGGCTATAAACCAGTGATAGTAACTATGAATGCGCACAACCATGTAGGAAAAGTCTCACAGTGCTTTTTCCGAATCGTCAGTTCGCTGTTTAAAGAGCAAATCACCAGACACTGATTTAAACGTAATCTCTTTGACCAATTGATAGCCATGTGCTTCAAAAAAGTTGACTTGATTCCCTTGCGTGACAAATACCGCCATCCCTGACATAAAGTCGTTTTCACCGACAAGCGAGTCCAGTGCACTTAATAAATAATGTCCATATCCCAGCCCCTGATAATGCGGATCCACGGCGATAAACGATAGAAAGTAGTACTCACCTAAATCCCGCAACTGAGCTTTGATAGCCCGCTCCTTTTCTATGATTTGCTGAGTCTGTAATACACCTGCCCCCATCATTAACGTAAACCGCCAGTGCCAGCCAAAGCTTTTATCAAGTTCACAGTGAGAAGCAAAAGCACATGCCACTGCAACCAAGTTTTCATCAATATATATCCCGAGAATAGGCTGTCCTGATTTTCCAAAGCGTGTCAGCTCCTGCCTAACCAATGCCCTCAATTTTGCATCGTATTTGCTTTGATTTGGTTCATTAAGAATTTGTACAAGTAATGGGTCATCTCGATAAGCCTGAAATAATAAACTTGCAGCGACATGGATATCTTCAGGTTCAATAAATTTGACTGCAATTGGAGGGGTCTGTGTTTGCTCTTCTGTATTAGACATAATCTTCCCTTGTATATTCACACATGCTGTTAAGTAAAAACAGAATTCGTCGGGCATTGTTTTTATTTGCTGAAAAAAACACCGGCATCTTTACTATAGTTGTAGAGATTTTCTTGTTCAATGGGGGTTACATGGATAATAGCTATCATTCGTTAAATGCATTATTCGCGCAGCTTGGTCTGGATAATAGTGACGAGCACATTTCACTATTTATAGATAATAATAAACTACCAAGTAATGTCTTAATTGTTGATGCGCCATTTTGGAATCAAGGGCAAAAACATTTCATCGAAGAATCTTTAAATGCAGATGCAGACTGGAGTGAAGTGATAGATACACTCGATGCTCTGCTGCGTTAAATCGACAGGTCGTTGGGCTCATTGTATAAAAGTGATAAACTAGACTTTATTTTTCGGTCGTTTAATATGCACCCAGCAGCTCAACAAGCCATCAGCACCTTACTTGCTGAAGGCAAAACTCCAAGCGTGGCAACAGTTAAAGCCAAACTAACTGAGCCACTCCCTATGCCTGTTATTATCGCCGCGTTGGCTAGTTACAAAAATAACCCTGAAGCAATTACACATACCGCACAACAAAGCCAACCAGCTCCTGCTAAACCACAAAGTCAATTAGACAGGATTGAAGCTAAATTAGATAAGCTTTTAGCACTGTTAGAAGAGAAGCAATAACATGTTCGTCGTCGATTTAACTTTCGATTGCTATCAAGACACCACACTAGAAAAAGCAGAGCAAGCTATCAATCGCCTCGTCAATGCGCTGCGCTTCAATGGTCAAATCATCGGTGATGAATTTCCGACAGTACTCAAAGACGGCTTTTTTATTACACGTGTCATGTGTCCACTTGAAGACTCGCTTCACCCACTACACCACAGCCCTTTTGTAAAACACGCTGTTGAACAACTACAACAAGCGGGTTTGTTGGCGCCAAAAGTGAAAGTGATTGGGCAGGATATTCATGCAAATGGTGCAGATCAATGCCAGGCGCCTTCTTGCTATATCCTTTACACTACCTATGTACATACCTGTAGCCCGCTTTATTGTGGTGATGATTTTCAGCCTGTGCCTCTATACAACATTCCGGCCATCGCCAATGGCGATTACAAAGCGCTAATAAAATGGCAAGAAGATTGGCAGGCTTGCGATCAGATCCAGATCAATGGTGCAACCCGTTGCGAGTTTGCAGCATTAGAGGAAATTACCAGCTTATCCAGCGATTTATCCCGCAGAGGGCTCGACTTATCAAAGCGTATTCGTTACCTCACGCAAAAACCTGTGTACTACTACCTATATCGTGTCGGAGGGGAGAGTCTTGCAGCAGAAAAGCAAAGAAAATGCCCAAATTGTGATGGCGATTGGGCATTAGATGAGCCTTGGTTTGGATTATTTGATTTTAAATGTGACAGCTGTCAATTGGTCTCAAATATTTCTTGGGATTTTCAGTGATCAAAGCTCAAATTAGCTAAAAACGACTCAATATCTTTAGCCAATACATGATGTGTTGGCTTACCTACATACTCTAAACACACCTCACCGCTATTCAGCTTCACAGAGATCAGCAAGTCATCTCTATCTGTCAAACCGATAAAGACTGTGTCATCTTGCTTTAAGCGTCGCTTCATCAATACATGACCTGTGATATTCTGTTGTAAATTCACAAAATCATCTTCATTCCAAACCTGAAGCAACTCAATATCGTTACCATCAAATTGTGCCTGGATATTGCCCGCAAAGACCGCACCGTAAAAAGCATGTAATGCTGGTGGAAATGTCACCTCAAGCGCCTTTGCAAGATCTTCAAGCCCCTGCTGTGGCTCTCTTGACACCGCTTGCCACTGAATGTTACCGGCGTGGTCTGCCCCACCGACCTCACATTTACTTGGGTAATCTGGATCATGTGGGATCGTAGGTAAATGTCCATGTCGCTGCTCAATTGCCGCTGCATATCGCTGATGTAGTGTTTCCATCAAAGTTGTCAATGAAGCCATACTGCCATTCTCGTTTTAATTCGCTATAATTCCGGCCATTGTAACCACTATTGGTGAAACATGACAGATTACAACAACGCACCTGAACTGAAAGCCTCAGTGCTTGGTAAAACCACAGAGTACGCATCTGCATACGATGCATCTTTATTACACCCTATCGCACGCAAGCTCAACCGTGACCAAATTGCGGTAGATGAGCAAGCATTGCCATTTAAAGGCGAGGACACCTGGACTGGGTACGAGCTTTCTTGGCTCAACAATAAAGGCAAACCACAAGTTGCGGTAGCAACTTTTGTTTTTCCATGTCAAAGCTCTCATATCATCGAATCTAAGTCTTTTAAACTATATTTAAATAGCTTTAATCAAACACGATTCGAGTCCATTGATGACGTGCACAAACATCTTACAGATGATCTATCTCATGCAGCAAGTTGCGATGTCAAAGTAACCCTATTTGGCCCAGATGAATATAACTGCATCCCGTTTACTCAACTGCCAGGCGAATGCATTGATGATTTAGATGTGGATATTGATACTTACAGTCCAGAAGAGGGAATATTAACACACACGGATAATGCTCAGGTATCAGAAACACTCTATAGCCACTTACTGAAGTCAAACTGCTTAATCACTTCTCAACCGGATTGGGCAAGTATTGTGATTCGCTATGAAGGGCAGCAGATCTGCAGAGCATCTTTGCTTAAATACCTTATTTCTTTTCGCGATCACAATGAGTTTCATGAGCAATGTGTTGAGCGTATTTACTGCGACATACAGCGTGCATTAAAACCTAGCAAACTTGAAGTGTATGCGCGTTACACGCGCCGCGGTGGCTTGGATATCAACCCATATCGCTCCAGTGAGCAAAACACCACGGGGTTTAACGTACGCGTCAATAGACAATAATAAAAGTGCCGCTTTGCGGCACTTTCTACATCATTAACTTTTTCTTCTCGTTGGTACCGTAATCGCGCATACATCAACGTAATTTGGCGTAAACTTAAACCATGGCTCGGGTCTGTTCGTTCTCGCCGCCACCAGCTCCTCAAAAGACGAAGAGTCGGTATTTAAATATTCAAAATGACTGGGATCTTGCTGGGCAATATCACTGAGGACATGAACTCCGATGATTGGGTTATAAGGCTTGCCTTCTTCAGGTGTACGCTGAAGCTTCTGAACATGTTCCATTCCCTCTAAAACACGACCAAACACGGTAATATTTCTATCTAAATAACGCTGCGGTGAAAGCGTGATATAAAACTCTGTACCACCACTATTAATGTCATTTCCTCTTGCCATGGCAAATGTGCCCGTACAGTGTGTCATCCATGTTTTTGTACCACCGTGATTTTGACCTACAGCAAAGCCGTTCAAAAAGCCGGTGCGGATCGCATATCCATCAGATCCATCCAACGCCATAATCTCCAACTTCAGATCTGTTTTATACGACAACTCAGCATTTAGGCGCTTCTTGCCATTAGTCGGTATTTTGCTATCAGTAGAGTCCCCGCCTTGTGCAACAAACCCCTCAACAAAGCGATATACACTGAGGCCATCATAAAACCCTTCTCGTGCCAACGCTTTGATATTTTTTGAGTGGTTCGGTGCTAATTGCGTATTAAGCTCTACGTATACATGACCGGTTTCAAGTTCGATACGAATCACATTGTCATTATTAACCTTTTGCCATGCAGTGCTTGGCGCTGTATTAATAATTTCGGACGGCGCACGGACAACAATAGTCGGCTCATCCGCTTGCTGCATACACCCTGAGAGCATACTTGCAGCGATAAAAAAGAGAGAAGTCGCTTTTATCATTTTATTTTTTATACCATAACTGAGAATTATCAAGGGGCGCACTGGGTGGTAAACTACGGTTTTTTAATTCAATAATCGTGCGTTTTTCAAGAGAAAGATCAGTGATTAATTGAGCAAAGTGCTGGTTAAATAATTTTTCAAACTGACCATCGAGTAAAGCTTGATTTAAACCATTTTGTAGTATGCTGTGAAGCTGGGTGTTTTCTTTATCCACAAATAAATACACCGCTGATGGGTAGTAGAATAACAGCGCTTGCTCAGCATAGGTCTTATAACTCTTTAAAACATCGGGTAATTCCAAAACACTGATCGGAATAGCATCAAAACGATTTGACCTCAACATATTTAGCGCACCTGACAAAGTGTGAAATGCATTTACCGACAACTTGTTATCTACAAAAATATCATGATCTGGCCAATCATGCCTGAGCCCATAATGAAATGACTGCAATTGAGAAATGTGATTCAATTTTGAAAAACGTACTTGATGCGACTCATTGATAAGTAAAATACGATAGCCAAGCAACCCTCTTACAATTGGGAGGCGAATTGCTCGTGCCATATTTTCTCGCTCGAAACTGGTAACCGACCAGAAAATATCAATGCCATTTTCCTTCCCCAATAGCCTGATCGCTCGGCTTTGAGTCGGAATATTTTTCACATATTCAAGTTTGTAATGCTCTTTTTGATAGGATAAAGCAAGTTCAATTAATTCTAAAACGTAAGGGTGCGCGCCTGCTGTTACCCTCACATACTTCGTGTCTGTTGCATAAGTTGTGCAACAAAACAATGCAACGAGCAAATAGCTCAAATATCGCATTAATCACCCCAATTAAACTTGTACAACAGGTCAATGCTATCGTAAAGGCCACTCGTCGCCTCTAGGTAAAGCTTTGAAAATACTCGATAACGTACTGCAATTTCACTTAAGGAGGCAAATACACCTACTCGATAACTTACTTGTACACTCGGTGTAATGTAACCCGAAAGCTCCACCTGTGTATCGTCACCACTTCCTTTTGCAGCTAAATTTATATCTCTTAATCCTAACTTTTTTCCAGCTTTTGTAAACAGTCCTTTACTTTTATCAATCCCTTTTGCAAGTAAAAGCTGCGCTAACAGCGTATTATTACCGCTATCACCCTCACTAAATGGCGCGCCATTTAACAAGTACTCTAGCGCTCTAGCCTGATCCATTGCAGGCTCTGCAAAAATCGTTAACTGTGGAGATGCAATACTTCCTGTCGCAGCAACACCAGCAATAACATTATCAGCGGTTGTGTCAGGGTTACGAATGGCGCGGATATTTAAATAAGGCATATCAGGAGGGCCATTAAAACCAAGTTGACCAGTTTCAATCACTAGGTCTTGTCCAAATGCAGTATATTTGCCCTCTAATAAGGATACTTCTCCGCCCATTAACAGCGTATTCCCTATCTGACGTTCAATATCTAAAGCCCCGGTAAGATAAGCATCTAAACCAAGTGCAATAACCCTCACATCATCAAGTAGCTTTATATCTATATCTGCTTGATAATCTATATATGGCGTTTGATCTTGCACTGCAATATCCTCAAGAAAGACTTGATCATCACTCACTACTATTGCGTCTTCAGGTAATGTATCCAGCTGTACTCGGGCAAATGGAACTTCTACCACACCTTGCAAGTCTAGCAACTTTTCATCGTATCTCATTACCAAATCAGGAGAAATTGCAAGCTGCACGCCTGATATAGGGCTTAAAAATAACTGCTCACCTTTTATTCCCCCCTCAACCAGCAAGTCATCCTGCCAATCTATATGCCCGTTCAAACGCGCATTACCCGATTGCGGTGTCTGCATATTGCCAGCTAGATTCACTTGATCTTCATCAAAATCGGCCACAAGATCTAAACTGGTCAATTGTATCGGTAAATAGCTAGACTGAATGCGCACGTTCTGAGCCTGTATTTCCCCTAATAAGTTGGGCTGTTTTAAGTCACCAGAAAAGCTCACCATGCCATTAACATCTCCATTTAACGTCATATCAGGCCATGTATAAGCGCGAGCATACGCCGTTAGCTCATCAAGCTGTATGCCATCAATTTGAACCTGCCCAGAGACCTGTTTGCTGTTATAGATGTCCGCAAACGACAGCACGCCCTTAAATAGCCCTAGCTTATTAAATTCAATATGCCACTGTGCTTCTAACGCTTGCTTATTTCCTTGAACAACAACCTCTAACTCCTCAATTGCTAGGGTATGACTATGCAGAGACTCATCTTGGGTTGTTTGACCTTCAGGATTTAAAGTCACGTGTCCTTCATTTATCCATAGTTTGCTATCAACTTTATCAACCACACCTTGTAGCACTGCAACTTTGCCATAGCCATTGAGCTCTCCTCCAAGCGTTATCTGGTCACTCACCTTTGGCCCCAATGTGGCTAACGGGATATTCTCAAGCTCAAAATTAGCAACACTCTGCACTTGTGATACATCCGCTTTAGCACATGCTTTTCCTTCGTTTAACTGCCAACAGTGATGCGCGACATTAACCTGTGACGGACTCGCAGCCAAAATAATGGGCGTGGCTAACTTGCCATACAAGTTATCCACCTCAAATGTACTTTGGTCAACTGTTCCTCGCCAAGTCTGGTCATCAACTCCTCCTGATAGATTTGCCGACAGAGAAAGTTGTGAGCTATTAACGGTAATGGCACCTTCATGCGCTGCGCGATCTCCAGCAACTAAAAACTGCACTTGAGCATGCTTGAACTGAGAGAAACTAAAATCAGTTACCTCTAACTCAGCTCTGCCTTGATAATTGTTTGCAGCATCTAGCTGCGCCTTAACTTTTGCGTCTTTCAACGAGAACTCATCAGAAACGACTTCTGTAATCATTGTATTAAGCGTCAAGGCCGGCGACTGAAGTTTCCCTGTTAATGTTATCTCACTTTTAAAAACAGCATCGAGTGGTAATAATCGGTTTGCGTTATGTTTAATATCTGCGAAAACAGCTAAATCTAATTGCTCCCCTATGCTCCCTGAAGCTCTCAGTATACTGTCACCATATTGCACTTTAGCCCGCTTAAATTGCCCCAAGTATTGCTCATTAAGCTGCCCGCTAAATGTGATTGCTAACGGCAGGTCTGCGACTATACCCTGTAAATCAAGTGAGTCCACATGAACCTGCCAGCTATCTTCAGCAGATGTAAATTGAAGCTCATAGTGGCCACTTAACTTGGCAACTTCCTCAATATCAAGTCCAGGCAGAGGCAGCTCAAATAACTCTCCTTTTGCGCTGGCCTCAATGCCGTTTTTCCATGATATTTGGCTTGATAATTCAGAGAATGTATCTGCAACAGAGATACGGCTTTTATCGATTGTTAGCTGTGACAAACTACCTAAGATAGATATATCAAACCGCACATCATCAGATAGTTGCTCTAATCTATATCCATTAAGCGAGCCAGCTATTTCAGCACGGTAATTATTCAGGTCTCCACGACTGAATACTTTTAGGTTGGAGATCTCACCAATTTCTGGCAGTGCTACACCTGAAACCTCTGCATTTAATTGAAAAGGCCAATTTGTGATTGTCGGGGACGCCTGTATATTTAATTCAGCATTGAACAGTCCAGACATTTCTCCATGTAGCACCAAATTATTCACACTGCCTTTGAGTACAATAGCTGCGGCCCCTTCTTTAGTACTGACCCCAATAGCACCACCGATAACGTGCGAGATTAAATCAAAGCTTAAATCCGCATAGGAAAACATTTGGTCATGAGTAAAACGAAACTGCTCAATACGAGCCTGCTGATGCAAAAGTGTCATTGTGAAGTTGATATCCTCTACTTCAACAGGTGCTTGCTCCGGTGATTGGATGGTAAGTCTTGACAGCTGTGCCTTATTAACCTCGATGTGTAATGGTACAAATATCGAGGGTATGACGATCGGTGCTATTTGCGTAGGCACGGTAAAAGGCTCAGCTTTCACCGCCTCTGTATTGATTATGCTAACTTTCTCAACAGTCAAATAAGGGACGTTTAACCTCTCGTCCTGAGCATACGCCTCTAATTCAAGGCCATTCACCCTCATAGTCGTACCCGCAAGCTCTAGCTCTGCATGCTCCAAATTAAACGACTGTATGCCGATTGAGACAGGCAAGGCGATGTACTCTGTAATGGCTTTAGGCTCGGGTATTGGGTCTTTTGAGTTTTGTACTTTATCTGCAGAGGTTGAGTCAGCCGCTATCACCTTAATATCAGAACCGGCTATTTTGAGACACAAAGTGGCGCAATCAAACCAATCAAGCGATAAACGAAAATCTCTTGCTGACACTGAGACATCTAAGGTTTTATAGGTGAAATCAACAATGCCACCAGAGAGCAAGCGGCCTGATTTGAGCGACACATTTAATTCAGACACCCAACTGCTAGCAAATGCCACCAAGACTCGGTTACCGACATGGGTTTTTGCTAACAAAAAAATCATGACAAAAAAACTGAGTAAAATGACGACCCATCGACGTTTCAACAGAGGAAAGATTTTAGCGTACGACATTATATTTCTGGCCCTATAACAACGCTGAGTCGAGTACTACGACTTGGCTTGCTCAGTCCCCATGCATGGTCAACACGGATCGGACCGAATGGTGTGATATAGCGAAAACCAAACCCAGCTCCCACAGACCACTTCTCCTCAAAATCATTGGTTGCCGTTCCGCCATCAATGAAAATGGCAGCTCGCCAGTTTGGCAAAAATTCATAATTATATTCTGTGCTTGCAGTCACCAGATACTTAGCTCCCAAAAGCTCACCTTGCTCACCCTTGGGCGATATAGATTGAAACGCAAAGCCGCGTATACTCTGATCTCCCCCCGCGAAAAAGCGCAGATTCAGTGGAGTTTTATCAAAGTCTTTTGCAACCACAGCACCTAATTCGCCTTTAAGAAGAAACAAATGACGAGCTTTGTATGTTCTCAGCCAGGCCTGCTTCCAGTGGATTTTAGTCAATGACGTAGATGAGATCACATCTTCATGCGCAGCCTCAATGGTGATTAACTGCTCATTGCCCCAGTAAGGTGTCATGCCACCCTTACTCATTTTTCTCGCATAACTCACCCCAGGAAGGAGCATTTCAGTATCCAAAGTCAGGCCTGTTTGCTCACTTTTCTCATGCTCTCGTTTCAAAAATGCAGTTCTCACCCAGCCGCTATCTAACACCCATTGACGTTGGAGCTGCACATTCCACGCAGTCACCTTTACGCCTTCTGTTAAGTCATCTTGTAATTGATAGCCACCGAGCACGCGCCACAAATCATCATTTGGGTCTCCTGCAGGAATTGTATAAGCGCTGGTCACATCTTGCTTTCGCTCTGATACATTCAGGTCCGTTTCAAACGAATGGCCCATTTGATTAACCCAGGGCCTTTTCCACTTAAAGCGAAACTTCGCCCCAAGCTCTGTACTATACCCACCACCTACTTCAAAGCTATTCGCTGGCTTGTCTGTCACATCGACTCTAATTGGAACTTGCCCTGCGTAACGCTCTTTTAATAAAGGGTAAACAGTCACATTCGCAAAGTAAGGTGTCTCATTTAGAGAAATACTCAACTCACTCAATTGTTTTGCATCATAGTGGTCACCTTGCTCAAACGGTGCCAGTTCAGAAATAAAATACGCCGCCTTTGAAAACCCTGAGAGCTGTAACTCACCAAATTTATATCTCGGGCCTGAATCAATGATTAACTTTACCGCCCCATGTTTTTGTGCTCGGTTGATTTCCAAAGCACTCTGCTGCCATGTAAAATCAAAGTACCCCCGCTCCAATAAGGCGCTCTCAATTTTACTTTTTGTCGCACTGTAAGCGTCATGACGAATATTTTCACCCCGTTTAATCGGCAAGGCGTTTAGTAATTTCGACAAGACCAGATCTTTACTGCCTGCACCGAGTATCTGAACATTTATATCTTGCCAGTGAAACGCTGTGGAGAGCACAATATCAACGCTTAACGTTTGGACCTGCTCAGAAAAAGAAATATCACTGTTAAATTCATAATACCCGACGGCTTGAAGTGCCGAATGGATATCTGCTCGAATGGCCTTTTCTTGTCGGTGTGAAAACTTGGTGTCGTGATATTTTTCTAAATAAAGTGCAACATTCTCATCCACTAAGTCACTCTTAGAGTGTACCTCAATCGTCTTGATAAGCATTTGTGCAGTCGCAACAGAAGGTAGGATAAAAACAAATAAGGTGATAAAAAAAACAATAAGACGTGGCACACAAACCCTTTTAAGTCATCAATCAATATTTTGCGGTTACATTCAGCACCACATGTTGATTAAAACTATCACAAGCCACCCTAGATTCTCGACAAAAATTTGCCATTGACGCTTTTTATTTCACCTAGGATAACGGACAATATACATAATTTTACTAATTGAGTGATGATATGCAATTTCCTAACGATGACAATGGTCAGCTGTTATCTGAAATAGCCGCAGCAGGCGTCGACCTGTCGCAAATGCAAAATATTGATTTTTACATCTTATTTGAGCAAAAGCTGAATGCAGAACGCTTTATTGAGACAATTGGCAAAGATGAACTCGCACCAAAAACACAATTGGGGAAATGTCCTGACACTGGAGTTTGGGAAGTCTTAACCACAGTCACAATGGTGCCAGCACACGAGTTATTAAGTCAAACGGAACAATATCTAGAGTCTATTGCAAACAGTCACGAAGGATATGGTGATGGCTGGGGTTTAATGGCCGACGAAGAGTAAACGCTCTAGTAAGTCGCAGTAACACTGAGCTGCGACTTCTCTATGTCCTCTTAGCTTTTATCTGCGACCCTAAACCCGCCTTTGTAATCAAAGATTTTTTCAACTATTTGCCATCCGTATTTCTTATGCTGTTTAGCAATTACAAAATCAGGTGCAGTCAGTAAAGTAATATCCACATCATTAGCGCTTTTCCAGTTATTAACTTGCTCACCGGATTTAAGCCTTTTTGCAAAATTTTTGTGGAAGTAAAATTTACTGCCTTTGTTTGAAAAATCGTAAACCTCGCTGGCTTCAGCACCATCTTCATCAAAGTAAGATACTTTTAGCACATTCGATTTAATGACTTCAGCCGTCATACCACTGCAACGTAAGACTAAGGCATTCTTTAGGTTCAATGCGTCACGTAATTTATCATCTGGATCAGCCATAATCTCACCACAGCTATGACACTGCCTAGCTGCAATATCATTCTCAGCACCACAGTGATCGCATTCTTTAAATCTAAATCGATAGTCGCATTGCAGTGACTCACCTTCAGCTTCATTTTCCAAGATCCCTTGGCACCTTCTACCGAAATGTTCGACCACCTTGCCTTGCTCATCCAGTTTACCCCAGAACGTATTTGCAAAACCGCAACCAGGACACAATACTTGAACAGGTTCACTATCAGGGTTAGGTTTCACCGAGCCAACTTCAGGATAAAAAAGATCAAAGTCATTACCTGCATAATCGATCACTAAGCAGTCTTTTTTCCCCGTATCCAAACGCAAGCCTCTGCCAACAATTTGCTGATATAAACTCACTGACTCTGTAGGCCTTAATATGGCGATAAAATCGACATGGGGAGCATCAAATCCAGTAGTCAGTACTGACACATTTACCAAAAACTTGATTTCTTTATTTTTAAATTTAGTAATGATGTCATCACGCTGTTTATTATCTGTATCACCTATGACCAACTCAGTTTCATCACATGGTAAATAACGAACAATTTCCTTTGCATGTAAAACCGTAGCAGCAAATATCATAACGCCTTTACGGGAATGAGATTCACTTAATACATGGTCAATAATACTTTTTGTCGCGCGAGTATGAGAGCTTAGTAAACTATTCATATCGCTTTCACTAAACCGCCCTAAGCTATCTGGTTTCAAAGCTGAAAAGTCATAGTTTTCTACGGCTGGGTCCACTTTTTTAGGTGGAGTCAGATATTCATTGCTAATCATATAACGCAATGGTAATTCATATATACATTTATTAAATGGGCTCTCTTTATCTCCACGAACGAAGCCATGATAGTGTTCATGGTAGATCCATCCTAATCCGAGACGATAAGGGGTCGCTGTTAAGCCAAGTATTTTAAGGTTTTCATTAAACGTTTTTAAACGTTTCATTACCTGCATGTACTGGCTATCTTCTTCACCACTGACACGATGGCATTCATCAATTATTACCAGTGAATAAAATGTATTTAGTTGCTCTAAATTTCGAGCCAAAGACTGAACTGATGCAAAGGTGACCTGTTGATCAAGGTCTTTTTTATTGAGTCCTGCAGAAAAAACACTCGCTTTTAACCCATAACTCTCATATTTTTGCGCGTTTTGTTCGACCAACTCTTTTACATGGGTGAGTACTAAAATCTTGCGTTTAGCCACTCTGGCAAGCTCAGCAATAACAAGACTTTTTCCAGCTCCAGTGGGCAGTACTATCACTGCAGGTTTGCTGCTTTTCCTAAAATGGATAATGGTGTTTTCTACGGCTTCTTTCTGGTAGGGTCTAAGCGTGTAAATAACGCACCTCTAGTCACCTCTTCTCATAGTTTAAAGTATACCACCAATTACATAACATGAACTATTACAAAACAATGCAGTATATAAACTCAGTATGCTATCACTTAACAAAACCCATAACAGGTACAAAATAGTATACTTGTAATTAATATAGGTAATTACTTCGAGGTAAAATATAAAAATAAAAAATTAAAATAAAGATAGAAAAAACTGAAAAAGCGTAAATATTTGGAAAAGAAGTATCAATCAATGTATTTGAAGTGTGAAGCTGGTAAGGCGCATTAACAGCCTTACCAACTTAAAGGAATAGTCCTTTTCAATTTAGAAAATGATTAAAAATATTTTATAATTATATCTTATAATCATCTAAATTTACGTTTGCGAACGCTTTAGGTGTTTTACCGCGTCCGGTCCACTCATGTACTTTCCCATCGATTTCGATTCGATATTTCGGACTGACTTTGCTGCGCTTGTCCATAGCACCAGAACCAACTAAGTCATCTAGCGTTAATCCCTTTTCTTTTAGTAAAGCTAATACTTCTTCTTTTGCTTGCGCTTGCTCTTGTTGTTGAGCAATTGCTTCTTGAAGAAGTTCATGTGCTTTAGTTAGATCACTGAAGCTAGCATTTTTAATAAAAGATTTTATTTCACGCATTAGATTTCTCTCATAAAGTGTTGATTACAATTTTCATTGAAGTATTAAAAAGCTCTAATACTGAGAGTATATTATATTTATATAATTTCAAATTAATAGCCATTATTTAATAAGATTATGTTTTATTTAAAAAAGGTACATTTTAACTTCATACAATATCAGCATTAATTTTTTTCATTTAGGCGAACAAAGCAAACAATTAAGTGCATGTTTAAAAAGAAATAATTTAAATTAAGCTAGGTAAAAACCAGTATTATCCTAATAAAAATTTCAACTTTCTTAACTCACCTAATCTTAAACTTCGTAAGTTATCAGACCACTTTTTAATACTTTTTCTAGTCTAAAATACCCAACTCACTGCACAGCTGAATTAAAAAACTGGCAAATACGTCAGTGAATAGCTTCAATTTAGCTCGGGCTGAGCTTCCCTTTAGTAACCGTGCATAAAAAAGAACAACAAATGGCAAAATGCAAAAAATGCACACTATCTATTACCCCAACCTTTGTAACTTAAAAAAATGATGAGTACAGGAAATATACGTAAGTAAGAGTTACAGCCATGAGCTTTATTTACACATATAAACTACTCAGCCCTCCTCCTCAGCCAAATGAAATACAAAATAGTTTAATTTTCAGGCTTTTTTAACGTAAAAAAGGCTGCAATTGCAGCCTCTATTATCTATAAAATTGATAATTAATCGTTATTCTACGACTTGCCAATCTATCGTTCCACCAGCCTTAATTGGCACTACAGTGGTATCTCCAAGCGGGTATGATTCTGGTACTTGCCAAGGGCTTTTCTCTAAAGTAATAGTATCTTTATTGCGCTCCAGCCCATAGAAGTCAGGTCCAAATAAACTAGCAAACCCTTCTAACTTATCCAAAGCCCCCGCTTCTTCAAATGCTTCAGCATACAATTCAATTGCTGCATGAGCAGTATATGCACCCGCACACCCACACGCAGCTTCTTTTTTATCTTTTGCATGAGGTGCTGAGTCTGTACCTAGGAAAAACTTTTTACTACCACTTGTTGCAGCATCTATTAATGCTTGCTGGTGAATATTTCTCTTCAAAATAGGCAAACAGTAATAATGTGGTCTTATTCCACCTGCAAGCATATGGTTGCGGTTATATAAAAGATGGTGGGCGGTAATTGTCGCCGCAACATTATCAGGTGCAGACTGAACGAACTCCACTGCATCTTTTGTAGTTATATGTTCTAATACAATTTTTAAACTTGGAAATGCATCAACAATTTTTGCCAATTTTGTTTCAATAAATACTTTTTCTCTATCAAAAATATCAATAGATGAATCCGTCACTTCACCGTGGATTAATAACAGCATTCCTACTTCTTGCATCGCCTCAAGTGCTGGAAAAACATTTTCAATATCCGTTACACCTGAATCAGAGTTTGTTGTAGCACCTGCTGGATAAAGTTTTGCAGCAAAAATATGGCCACTCGCTTTTGCCTTTCTAATCTCATCAGGGGTTGTCTTATCAGTCAAATACAAAACCATTAAAGGTTCAAAGCCATCTTTTGGCCCTGCAGCCATAATACGATCTCTATATGCGAGCGCAGCGTCAGTACAAGTCGCAGGAGGTACAAGATTAGGCATAATGATAGCGCGTCTCATGTATCGGCTGATATCGCGAACGGTGTCTTTAAGTACTGCACCATCTCTTAAATGTACGTGCCAATCGTCTGGGCGAGTAATGGTAAGGGTCTGATTACTTGTCATTGCTAATTTCCACTGCTGAATTTGCCCGATCATAGGCCCTGTCAGGCCTTTAGTAAAGCTATTCACGTATTTTGTAAGCCTGAAAATAGAGTACCTTCACCACTAACATTTCTAAACCATAACTATAGAATTAATAATAAACCTCTACAATATATAGGATTTTTCAAAATACCTTCATGCAAGTACCTCAATAGTGGACGAGTTGTGCTTTTTTTTTTACAGTGCCACATCTACTTTTTTACAACATAATTTGAGATTACATTGTTATGTAAGATAACGTACGATCTATGTCCAACCGAGTATTGCCTATGCTGTCAGAAAAAAAACTAGAATCAAAAACAGAACAGTTGAGCATTATCAATCAATTTTCATTATCTTTATTACAGATAACGCACCTAGAAGAGCTCTTTGAATACGTCACTTCACAGGTAGTAAAGCGCTTAGGTTTTGTCGACTGTGTAATTTACCTTGCAGACCAAGACAACACATATTTAGAAGCAGTTGCCAGTATGGGGGTTGCTCAGCACAGCGAACGCTATGAAGTGGCTCAAAAAACC
The DNA here is from genome assembly GCF_030125375.1 of Pseudoalteromonas umbrosa. Lineage (GTDB taxonomy): Bacteria > Pseudomonadota > Gammaproteobacteria > Enterobacterales > Alteromonadaceae > Pseudoalteromonas > Pseudoalteromonas umbrosa. The sequence goes on from NZ_JASJUU010000002.1 coordinate 611,160, forward strand.
ATGCCTATTGAAGCTGGGATCACTGGGCATGTCGCTCGAACTAAAAAACCTTTTATATCGGGTGATCTCTCTATTGAACCTCTATATATTGCAGATTCTCGCCCTGCATTATCGGAATTATGTGTCCCATTAGTTTATAAGGAGCATTTGATAGGTGTAATCGATTGTGAACATCCAGAGCAAGACTATTTTACTTCCAGCCATTTGCAAATTTTGTCCACCGTAGCTCATTTATTGAGTGCAAAAATACACCAAGTTCGTACGGTTGATCACCTCACTGCAACAGTTTCTCAACTTAATGAAGCGCAACTAATCGAAAAATGTATCTTAAACATTGCCAATATTACCTACCACTCTCAAGAGCTTGATACATTCTATGATGAACTATATAAAATCATAAACACAGTGCTCCCTGCCAGCAATTGCTTTATCGGCATCTATGACACAAAGCAGGATATGCTTGAGATTGAATACTTGATTGAAGACGATAATAAATGCCTAGCTCAGCAAAAAGTGTCGAAGTCTCAGCTAAAACACACAGCTTCTTATTATGTAATAAGAACACAATCAGCCTTGCTGTGCGATCGTCAGCAGTTTCAAGAGCATGTTAGGCAAGGACATTTTGAAATGATAGGCCGCTCTCCAGAAGCTTGGCTTGGAGTACCATTCGTAGTTAATGACCAATATCAAGGTGTGATCGTCTTACAAAGCTATAAGCAACTAGAGACATTTAATCGCCAGCACTACACTATTTTGACCTATATCAGTAGGCAGATCAGCATGGCAATTGATCGACGCTTAGCGAAACAAGCCCTTGAGCACCGAGCACTGCATGACGACCTTACTGGACTTGCCAATAGGTATTTGTTAATCGAGAGGATGAAACATGCCATTTTATCACTTGGGCGACAATCTCAATCCAATATTCACTGCCTTATATATCTAGATTTAGACAGGTTTAAAAGTATCAATGACTCTCTTGGTCATGATGTTGGTGATCGCTTTTTAATTGCAATTGTAAATGCTTTACAGAAATGTATCCGAAAAACAGATACATTTGCCAGGTTGGGAGGTGATGAATTTGCTATTTTTATGGAAAATATCCAAGATGAAGAGCAGGTAACTAAAGCTTTACAGCGTTTGACACTCGCGATTGCAAACCCATTTGTCATTGATACCCATGTATTGCAAGCATCGAGCAGTATTGGCGTAGCGTTTACTGAAAATGACTCAGACAGTGCTATTACTCTACTGCAGCAAGCGGATGCAGCCATGTATGAAGCAAAATCAGCCGGCCGTAGCCAAATTCGCTACTTCAATAATGCCATGCGCAGTAAATTAAAACATCAAGCCGACATAGAAAATGATTTGCAACATGGGATCTCTAATCAAGAATTTGAGCTTTTTTTCCAGCCAATTTTCACGCTCAATCAACCCCGTGTAGTAAGTTTTGAATCACTCGTCCGTTGGCATCACCCTAAAAATGGATTAGTAGCACCGGATAAGTTTATTCCTATCGCAGAGAGTACAGGTCAAATTATCGAGCTAGACCGACATATTTTGACCCTTGCAGCCAAGCAATTATCATTGTGGAGAGAACAAGGGATGCCCGAGGTAAAAGTTACCGTCAATGTATCCTCTCGACACTTCGCAAGCTTAGAATTTATCACGCTAATCGAGCAGTTGTATGCACAATATGATTTAAGAAAAGGCAGCTTATGTTTAGAGATCACTGAATCCGGATTAATTGAAAACCTCACCCTAGCAACAAAGATAATTAACGGGATCACCCCATTAGGTGTTCAACTTTATTTAGATGACTTTGGCACTGGATATTCTGCATTGGGCTACCTACATCAATTACCGATCCATGTACTAAAAATAGATAAAAGTTTTGTAGAGCAGCTTTGCACAAGAGATAGTCCACTGATTGATGCCATTTTATCACTGGCTAAATCACTCAAATTACAAGTCGTTGCAGAGGGCATCGAAACGCCAAAGCAATGGGCAAGGCTAAAGCGAAAAGGCTGCCAATTCGGGCAAGGCTACTTGGTGTCAAAACCTATGCCTAGTAATAAAGCAATGGCTTTTCTTCAGGCTCAACAGCAAAGCACCATTGACTCATAAGTGAAAAATGAAACAAGCAGCTTTGGCTGCTTGTTATCAAAAAATGTTCTTATGCTAGCCCCTCTCGTAGCTCTCTTTGTCACTATAATCAAAGCGCTGCACGTGCTTCTTCCAAACCACGTGTCTCTAATCCACAATCAGCGTTCATCCAAAACTGTTCACTTGGAGTTTTAGCCACCAAATTTTTCTATCAGCCATTACAATTTCACTTAAAGATAATAATTTATTTTTACGCAATAAAATATCTGACACAATGAGAGCCGTCTTCTCTGAAACCCAATCGAATGCACACCGCCCTCGGCATAATCAGCAATGTAGACAGAATAATGTGCAGTACAGCTAAAAAATTAATAACAGTACTTTCACTACCTGATTAGAAAACTTATTGAAACTTTTATGTAATACAGTTCAATACCCTTGCTATAGCTCAAGTGATAAAATAGCTCCATCAATCTGCACCAACGCAATATTGTATTTAACCTGTTGAGCCAAGGATTGTTGATAAACTAGTAATAATTGAACGAGTGTGCTTACTTTATTAAACTCACCCCCTATACACTTGGCTCAATGTAGATATGCCACTGGACACAGTAAAACCGACCTTCCCCACTTTGGATATAAGACTACGAGTTACTATGAATAAAGTGTCTAATTGAACGCTTCTTTCTGTACATTTCTGATGACGTGCGAGCACAGACCCAGCTATCAAAGGTGGCATTTAAACAAGGTCATGCCAAGCAAAGTTACCAATAGATTAAACCTCAACGTATTATTCCGATTTCAAGTCACCGTTCTGTATGCGAGTTTCGAACCACTAGGCTAAAAACCTACTGGGTTATTTCACCAACCCGATAACTTTCAAGTATACACTTTAATTCGCAGCTATTCTCAATGTGAAGAAAATCTAAATTCTGAATAATAACCACTACATAACACCCCAACTTAGACACCTAGACATCCAAAGAACCAGCTCTAAAGTCGAATTTTCTCAACTAATCGAACCGAAAATTCAACATGAGCAAAATTAATTTGTATTTTTTTTAAAAAAAGTTAAATAAATAATGACAACGCTGTCAAAAATAGTGTTATAGTGATTTAGTGAAATTTTGAACAATCGCTGATGGAATTATAGACGTCTAGACGTTGAATAGCCGGATAGTACAGCGTAATATGGATGTAATCTGAGTTTTACTCACGTTTAGAATGAGATTTATTAATGATGATAGACATTAAGCACTTAAAAACCATTGCTACCCTGAAAGATACTGGATCACTGGTGAACACTGCACGTGAGTTATTTTTAACTCAGTCTGCTTTGTCTCATCAAATTAAAGACCTAGAAAATAAGTTAGATTGCCAGTTATTTGAAAGAAAAACCCAACCAGTCAGGTTTACACCACAAGGCATGTTATTACTTGAACTTGCCAGTGAAGTGTTACCAAAAGTAGAAGCGACTAAATGCAGGTTGAAAGAAAGTTTAAATCAACCGATCTCCCAATTAAAACTCAGTGTTGAATGCCACGCTTGCTTTCACTGGTTATTACCAACAATTAAAGAGTTCAATAACTTCTGGCCAGATATTCGAGTCGATTATGAGCAAGGTTTTAGCTATGATGCGATACCAGAGCTGCTAAATGACGATCTTGATATTGTCCTGACTTCGGATATTAGAGAACCTGATCAACTTGAGTATGCCCACGTTTTTGACTTTAAGCTCAAACTCATTGTTGCGCCTGATCATGAACTAGCGAAGAAGGCTTATGTAACGGCTCTAGACTTAAAAGATGAAACTATCATTTCTTATCCGATCCCGAGAGAGCGTCAGGATATCTTCAAGCACTTCATACAAAATGCACGATTTGATGGCACGCTTAAATCAGTCGATCAAGGCCTACTAATTTTTCAACTTGTTAGTGCTGGTATGGGTGTGGCAGCGCTACCTGATTGGCTCGTCACCCCTTATGAAAGCCAGGGGCTAATTAAATCTATCCCATTGGGTGCACTGGGTTTGAGTCGTCCCATGTATCTTGCAATGAAAAAGAGTATGAAAGATAACCCTGTTTATCGACACTTTTTAAATACGTGCAAGCAATCTATTAGCCGATAACTGGTAGACAGGTTAAACTAGCTCTAACTGGGATAGTTAGAGCTAATTATGTTTGAACTTAAAAAAATCATCGGCAGCTTGCTCATGCCGCTACCTGCTTCGCTGATCTTTATCTTCTTATTACTGTTAATCATATCCAAAACGAATAAAAAGAGCTTTGTACTGTGTTTAAGCTCGGTCGTTGCACTTTGGTTGATAAGTACACCATATGTTGCGGATCTCATAATAACGCCAAAAGAACAGTCAATCTCTCTATTTTCTGAACAGCAACATAACAAAGTGGATGCCATTGTCGTACTGGGTAGCGGACTTCACCCAAATACTAAGCTCGCTGCCAATCAACAACTATCTAGTACTGCATTAGCGCGATTAGTCGAAGGAGTGAGGCTTGCACATCAATATCCGCAGGCAAAATTAGTTGTTTCAGGTGCCGGATTTAACAATACTACCAGCAGTGAATTAATGGCAAAAACAGCGCAAGCATTAGGTATCAGTTTGCACCGTATTCGCCAAAACCCAAATGCCTATGACACGGCAGATGAAGCTAAACTATTGGCCCCAATGCTTGTGGACAGTAATGTTGTTCTGGTCACATCAGCCAGTCACATGTCAAGAGCACAAGATCTATTCTCAGCGCAAGGCATAGACACACATTCCTCACCTGTCGAAATATATGGGTTCAGCACAGTCCCCTTTTACCGCCAGTTTATTGCATCAAGTTATGTATTGCAGGCAATAACAACCTATACTCATGAGTGGATAGGACAACAGTGGATCACTTTAAGGCGTATGCTGGATAGTGAATCTCTATAGCTTAATATGTAATAAAAAAGCAAAAATTGCATAAAGTTAGACCTAATGAAACTTGAATCAGCGCTTAAAAACGCAAAAAATTGAAAAATTGCTCAAAAATAGGTATAAATGGCGTTTATTCTTAACCTGCGTATCCACGTACAACACGACTGGAATCTACGATGAGTAAACTTGATAAGACTGAAGTTCTAAGCGCGTTTGAAGCTGCTTATGAAGCTGTGAATGGCAAAAAGCCTGAAATCACGATCAAACCAGGCTGGTACAGCATTGATGGTGGCAAAAATATGCGCCTAGCTGATGTCGCTGCACTAACCGAAGAGCTAACTTCAGGCACAGCTGGTGCAAGCGAAGAAAAGCCAGTTAAAAAACCTGCTGCTAAAAAAGCAGCCCCTGCGCCAACAGCAAAGACGAAAACTGCGGCCTTTACAGTTGTTACTGCAAATGAAGAAGGCTACAAAGCAGAAGAAGCTTGGATTGTAGAGCTTGCTGAGAAAGACCACGATTGTCGTCTTCCTCGTGGTGTTGTTTAAACACTGACAAACTATGGTGCCACATAACCATGCTGGCACCATATTTTCTATTCCAATAATTTACGCTAACTAGCATTTAAAGCGTTGTCTAGTAACCTCTCCCCAGTATTCATCTTCATACTTGTCTTCAGTTAAATCCAAACCTGGAAACATGGTGATTGCACTGCGCCAAAACTTAGTGGCATAGTCGGCACCTGCAATTTGTTTAATTGTCCAACTTCCTGGTAAGCGCTGCCACAATGCATGGGCAAATTGAGTGCCTAACTTCGCCTTTCTAAATACAGGAACAATATAAAACTCAGCAACTTCATAACTTTCGGCAACATCACTATAAATTGCTGCAAATCCAGCAGGTACGCCTGATTCATAGCATATAAAAGCAGATACATTACTATCCGCAATATCGGTATCTAATTCAAACATCCCATCAGCTAAGGGCTTTTTTTCAGTTAACCTAGAAAACTCAGCTTCATAAGCCTGTGCTAAATTTAAATAAATTGCTCGATTACACTCTTCAATAGCAACGATTTCCATTTCTCATTCCCCTTCGCTAAAATTTTCATTAGTCTAGCGTAAAATTGGGTTAAAATTATGGACCCTTAGAGTCGGTATTTACTCCAGTCTCATTGCATTGAACAATGTCCTCCTCTAACAAAGCTTGGTCCCGCCAGCGTGAGAGCACAGGGCAAGCCAGTACCTGTTTCACATACTTTTGTGCACAGGCGTTTAATTCAATGCCATAAGTATCGAATCGTAAACAAACAGGCGCAAACATCGCATCAACCATCGACCAATCACCAAATAGCCAGTCACCCTTTTGTTTATAGCGCTGCATTTGTTCGGTAAAAATTATCTCTACTCGCTGAATGTCTTTAAGTATTTGCGAGTTAACTTCAACATGACGTTTGGCTCTAATATTCATCGGCATGGCATTTTTCAATGATCCAAAGCTGCTGTGTATTTCAGCACATAAAGCACGTGCCCGCGCTCTCTCAGACGCATTTTTAGGTAGCGCTCTGCCAAATAGATAAGATTCATTGATATATTCTAAAATAGCAAGAGACTCCCAAACAGTCACATCGCCATCAACTAATACAGGGACTTTTTGTGTCGGGCTTACTCCTTCTAACGCCTGATAAAATGACTCAGTAGCTAAGTTCAGTTTTATTTCCTCATAATCTAAGCCATATTTTTCCAGTAATAACCATGCTCTCAAAGACCATGTAGAATAGTTTTTATTGCCAATATATAACTGCATCATATCTCCCTAATCTCAATTTATGTGTGCAATTACATTCATCCTAAGTTGTAATTCATGCTAAAACTAACGGATAATTTAAATACAACACATCAGAATAATTGATAGATGGATATAGACGCATTAAAAAGTTTTCTCGCCTTTGTAGAAACAGGCAGTTTTAGTAGAACAGCCATACAAATGCATAGAACCCAATCTGCGATCAGCATGCAAATGAAAAGGCTCCAGCAAGATGTAGGGCAAACGTTATTTATCAAAAAAGGACGTAATTTACATTTAACAGCTGAAGGCGTCGCACTCGCTGGATACGCAAAAAAAATAATCCAGTTACAGCAAAGTGCCCTGACTAATTTGCGTTCCGCGACACCAAAAAAGCTTCTGCATCTGGGATGTCCTGATGATTATGCTGAATCAGTCTTGCCTGTTTTGATTAAGTTGTTACATCAGCATATCGCGCATTTAGAATTACACGTAACCTGTGCATCAAGCCCAAATCTGCAGTCACAACTAGATAAAGGGCTTATTGATATTGCCATCATTACCCGTAGTGCAGATTCTGAACAAGGCTTTTTGCTTTGTCAGGACAAAGGGGTTTGGATCGGTGCAGAGCAAACTCAATTATTAGAACAGTCCAGCTTGCCCCTTGCTGTATTCCAAAAAGAATGCCGATTTCACCAAGCTGCCACAGAGGGCTTAATGAAACAAAATAGGGCTTTTCATATCATCGCGTGTTCGGGCAGTGCCAGTACATTGCGTGGGTTAGTCAAACACGACCTCGCAATCAGTGCTATGGCTAGTCTGAGTCGTAACGATCTAGCTGTATTACATGACCCAAGACTCCCTTTATTGCCAAATATAGAAATTGCATTAGTCAAACATACTGGTACGAATGCGGTGATCTCTGAAGTTCAACTTGAACAAGTATGCCAACAATTTCAACACCAGTTTCAGTACTAGATGTTATCTCACGCACATTCTCACTAAGCCTTACACTTTTTGACAACGGCGGCACAGACTCTCACAAGGCTTGCCCCTAAACTGAGTCACAAGTTAACCAAATGGAATATGCGTAATGAAAACTTTATCTCTACTCTCACTAGTCCTTGCTGCAACTGCGTCATTTTCGTCACTAGCAAACACCACCAATGAACAACATAGGGTTGGTGCACAACTCTCTGGTGGTTCAGCATCTTATAAAAGCTCAAGCCAAGATGGTGACGGCGTTGGCCAGCTATATGTTTACTACAACTACCAATTTGACCCAACATGGGCATTAGAAGTCGGTTTAAATGGCGGCAGTGATTCTGATGATTGGGAATGTACTGATACTCAAAATAGAAAGTTCACCTGTACCCAACTGAATAAAACTTTATTTGGACTCGGTGCCAATGACATTGACTATGGCAATCTAATTGTTGCCGCAAAAGGCCAATATCAGCTGACTGAGCAAAACTCTTTATATGGTAAGTTAGGTGCGAATTTCTACGATTATGAAATAAATCGTGGCAAAGCAACACTGGTAGAAGAAGATGGCGTAGGCTTTGTTGCTGAGCTAGGCTGGCAATATGATTGGCAAAATGGCATGGCAATGAATGTGAGCTATCAATACCTAGATATGGGAGATCTCGATGTCTCAAGTTTAGGCTTAGGTATCAGCTACCGCTTTTAATCTTGTGGTTGGTGAGGTATTTGAAGTGTGATTGCGACGCCACCTAAAGCACTATGCGCAGCACTAATTGAACCTCCATGTGCTTGGGCGATCTGCTGACAGATCGCCAAACCCAAACCTGACCCACCATGATCTCGGCTGCGAGACCCCTCGCAGCGATATAAACGTTCAAAGATTTTTTCTAAATCTTCACTCGCCACACCTGGAAATGAATCTTCAGTAGAAATGGTGAGTCCTTTTTTATTCATTTTTAACGTCACACGAGTTTGACCATCAGCGCTGGTGTAAAAGTGACTATTTCGCAGTAAGTTAAATATCACTTGTCGAATTCTAGCTGCGTCCAGTTCAAAAAGCGTACTGTCCACTTCTTCTGAAAAAACCAGAGATTGCTGCTTGGTGGCATACATGGGCTGAAATTCTTCGACGATTTCTTGTAATAAAATACTGACATCAACAGGCTGCTTATCTAACACCATGGCATCATTGTCAAATTGCGCAGATTGATAAATATCTTTTATTAAATTATCTAAGTGACTAATCTTCTTCTGTATTTTGACAAAGCCTTTGACCGGATCTGGTTCAATATTATGCTGCATCGCCTCTACTGTCAGCTTAAGCGCCGCTAAAGGCGTACGCAATTCATGAGATACATCAGCTAATAAGCGATTCTTCTGGGTCAAAGATTGCGCCATCATATCTGCTTCTAGCTCAACAAACTGTTGCTTTTGCTTTTGTCGCTTGTATATATAAATACCTATCGCCATAAAACACAATAATAGAGAAGCCCCCATACCACGTTGCAGCTTTAAATTCTCCAATGTAGCCTGTGCAAGTGCTTGCTCATTTTGAATGAGTTTAAGTGCTTGCTCTTGACGAATAAACTCCACATTTTGCTGCATGGTTAGTGCCTGTTGTTTATCTAAGTCATGATATAACTGAGTTCGAGATTCAATAAAAGACTCAAGGCTTTGCACCGCATATTTATATTGACCTAAAGCTTGTAAAGCTTGCGCCTGATAGCGATATAGTGTTGCGCGATAAGAGGTACCAATGTCAGGTAACTCCAGTACCCACTCAATTTCAGACAAAGCCGATTCATATTGAGATTGTGCTAGCCAAATTTCAATTATCACGATTCTAACAGTATGCTCTGTGCGCTTCGCCTTCGCTTCTATCGCCAAGGTTAACGCTTCTTTTGCAGTGACTAAAGCTTGCGTTAATGCTCCTTGAGTAACATAAATATTTGCCAATATACTCAACTGCCATGCTAGATCACTGTTAGCACCGCTTGCACGCGCCAGTTCAATACCTTCTTGGCTATGTGATAATGCTTGTGGGATTTCTCCTAACTGCAAATGTACTTGGCTCAATTTTCCATGGCTGTTGGCAATATGGATAGGATCTCCGAGCGCCTTATCAACCTCTAAAGCCTGCTTAAAGTGCTGTAATGCCTGAGGGTACTTTTCTAAATCTCGATAAATTTCGCCTATGTTATAAAGCGAATTAGAAATTCCCTGCTGATTTTGTAACTGCCTTTGAATATTGAGGGATCTTTCATGAAAGCGAAGCGCCAACTGTAAGCTTCCCATATAATCATAAATCACACCGAGCTGGTTATAGTACGTTGCTAAACGCGCTTTATCTTCTATTGGCGCTACTAAAGAAATGGCATCTTTAATCACTTGCTCTGCTTCACTGTATTTAGCTTGGTAACGCAATGCCCAAGCCAAGGAATGTAAAATATCACTGCGCAGTGCCACATGCTCTTTTGGCACCAGGTCACGAGCTTGCTCCAATAGCAATAAGCCCGCACTAATATCATTTAGTTTCAAAGCTAGTTGCGCTTGTAATAACTTTATTTGCGCTGGCGCATCCCGAAATCCCCCCATAACAGGCAAATACGACTCTAGCTGGTATAAGTGCTGCTTAGCTTGGTCAAAATAACCTAGTTTTGTTTTTGCTTTTGCTTCTATAACCTTGAGTTCAAACCAAAATCGAGAACTGGGCTGTGGATGCAAGAATAATTGATTTAGCTCTTCAACTTTATTTAGGGTCTGTTTTGGATTTTTCTCTAATGATGCGGAAAGTTGCGATAAGGATGTTTGTACCAACTCTGCATTTGCATGACAAAGTGGTATCCACAATAAAATGATCAGCAGTAAATTAACTTTGCGAGCAAACAACACGGTATAGAGCGACTCTCTCAAATAACATTTCAAAGAATAAAATCGCTAAACACTCATCGAAACATTAGTGATACTGTGCCTAGCTCATCTTTTACACTAGATAATTTAACTGTTTTTCGCCAACTTAGCATCTAATGTTTATTAGTGAAAGGGGAAAAAGCAGTAAGAAAACCTCACACTGCTTTATAAACTGCCCTACAGCGACTAAGTATTTAATAGCTGCTGCTGTAACAATTGAATTTGATCTCGCACCTTTGCCGCCTTCTCAAACTCTAGTTCACGAGCGTGTGTCATCATCTGATTCTCAAGCTGGGCGATCTGCTCAGTCAATTGCGCCGTTGACTTGCCAGCAACAGAGACAGTTGCAGCTTTGCTACCTTGGCTTGTATCCGTTGTAGTATCAGAGTCTGCGACTTCTTCACCCAAGTCCATAACATCGGTGATTTTTTTGTTTAGCGCTTGCGGGGTAATGCCATGCTTTTCGTTATAAGCTTGCTGCTTTTCACGTCGGCGCTCTGTTTCATCAATGGCAGCACGCATCGAACGCGTCACTTTATCCCCATACAATATGGCTTTACCATTTAAGTGACGTGCCGCGCGGCCAATAGTCTGGATCAATGAACGCGTCGAGCGCAGAAAGCCTTCTTTATCCGCATCTAATATCGCCACCAGAGAAACCTCAGGCATATCGAGGCCTTCCCTTAATAAATTAATCCCGACCAGCACGTCAAAAACCCCTTTTCTCAGATCTCGAATGATCTCCATCCGCTCTACCGTATCAATATCTGAGTGTAAATAGCGTACTTTCACATCGTGATCATTTAAATAATCGGTGAGGTCTTCCGCCATGCGTTTAGTCAATGTTGTAACCAATACGCGCTCTTTAAGAGCAACCCTTTGATAGATTTCTGAGAGTAAATCATCTACCTGTGTGGTTACAGGGCGCACTTCCAAAATAGGGTCTAGCAGACCTGTAGGTCGGATCACCTGTTCTGCAACTTCTCCACTTGAACGTTCGAGTTCATAGTCACCAGGTGTTGCTGAAACATAAATAGTTTGCGGCGCGATAGACTCAAACTCTTCAAACTTTAATGGACGGTTATCCATTGCTGAAGGCAATCTAAAGCCATACTCAACTAAATTTTCTTTTCGGCTTCTATCACCTTTATACATAGCACCTATTTGAGAGACAGTTACATGAGATTCATCAATGATCATCAAGGCATCATCAGGCAAATAATCTAGCAATGTCGGAGGCGGCTCGCCTGGTGCACGACCTGACAGGTATCGGCTATAATTCTCAATTCCTGAGCAAAAGCCAAGCTCTTGCATCATTTCAATATCATATTGAGTGCGCTGTGCAACACGCTGCTCTTCCACTAATTTATTTGTGTCCATCAAATATGCGCGGCGCTCTTTAAGCTCCACTTTGATCTTCTCTATGGCATCTAGTATTTTTTCTCTAGGCGTAACATAGTGCGTTTTAGGGTAAATGGTCGCTCTTACTAAATGCTTGTCAACTGCGCCTGTCAAAGGGTCAAACAAGCTTATCCGCTCAATTTCATCATCGAACATTTCTACACGAACAGCTTGAGTCTCAGATTCAGCTGGAAATATATCAATGACTTCACCGCGGACCCGATAAGTACCACGTGAAAAATCCATATCGTTGCGAGTGTACTGTAACTCGGCAAGGCGTCTGAGCATGGCTCTTTGCTCTATCGTCTCACCTACCTTTAATAACAGCATCATCTTCATATACGAGTCAGGATCGCCCAAACCATATATCGCTGACACAGATGCAACAATGATCGTGTCTCTTCTCTCTAGTAGCGCTTTGGTAGCAGATAGACGCATTTGTTCGATATGGTCATTAATTGAAGCATCTTTTTCAATAAATGTATCACTGGCGACAACATACGCTTCAGGCTGATAGTAATCATAGTAAGAAACAAAATACTCAACAGCGTTATGGGGAAAGAACTCTTTCATTTCACCATATAATTGTGCCGCAAGTGTCTTATTGTGGGCCATAATAATAGTCGGGCGATTCAGCTGGTGAATAATATTGGCCATCGTAAACGTTTTACCTGTACCCGTCGCGCCAAGCAAAGTTTGATGGGCAAGACCAGCTTCCAGCCCATCACAAAGCTGAGCAATGGCTGTTGGTTGGTCTCCATTTGGAGAAAATTCAGATACTAAATCAAAAGACTCATTCATTAAGAGTGCACCTCAATACCTTCTTGTTGCATGCCATTAAGTGTTTTACTAAACCAGATATACGCTGAAATAGCAGTAAATAGGTTACCAATTGCTGCCCCAACAAATAAACCACTGAGACCTGCAATATGAGAACCTATATAAGCACAAGGAATATAAAAAACAAATAAACGCACGATACTTAAGATCAGCGCATTCATTGGTTTATGCAGCGCATTAAACGAAGAATTGGTTAAAATGATAATGCCTTGTAAGCCATAACTTAAAGGTAGCGTATAAATGAATAGCTTAATGATCCCAATAACTTCAGGCTCATTACCAAATGCTTGACTCACCCAATGTGCGGTTAGGATAAGTAATAAATAAATACCAAACTGCCACATAAGAACAAACTTTAAAGTTTTAGTATACGCTTCTTTAACTCGGGAGAAATTGCCTGCGCCATAGTTTTGGCTGACAAAAGGAGGTAATGTCATTGATAGTGCTAAAATGACCAAACATGCAATTGACTCAATTCGACTGCCAACCCCGAATGCAGCCACAGCCTGCGCACCATACGTTGCGACAATCGCAGTCATCACAGCCATTGCAATTGGGGTAAGCATATTCGCGCCCGCAGCAGGCAAGCCAATCTTCATAATTTTAGACACCGCTTCCCAACTACTCTGTTTAGCGCTTGAACAGCTTAAAAGGCGCTTCTTTATTGCCAATAAATATATAATAACCACAACACCAACTGCCCAAGCAATCACTGAAGCGATAGCGGCACCTTGCACACCAAGCTCTGGCACCGGCCCCCAGCCAAAAATAAGGATCGGGTCTAAAACAGCATTAATTAAGCCACCTAAGCCCATTATCATACTCGGTGTTTTTGTATCTCCAGATGCACGCAACACCGAGTTGCCTATCATAGGCGTAATTAAAAATACCGCCCCCAAAAACCATACATTCATATAATCATGTATATAAGGAAGCGTTGTATCATCTGCACCAAGTAACATAAATATGGGATCTATGAATACATAGCCCAATGCAGCAAGTAGCGCGACCAATACCGCGGCCAGTATCAAGGAAATAAAAGCATCGAATTTAGCTTCTTCTATTTCTTTACTGCCTAAAGCTTTTGCGATCACCGCTGATGTGCCTATGCCCAAGCCAATCGCTAAACTAATGATGGTGAAGGTAACAGGAAAAGTGAAACTGACCGCAGCGAGCGGCTCAGTCCCCAATAAACTGATAAAGAATGTATCAACCAAATTGAAGCTCATTAACATGATCATGCCAAATATCATTGGCACAGTCATACGCTTCAGAGTCGCTGGAATTGATCCATGCAAAATATCACTATTAGAACTAGATTGACGTACTGCGGACATAAAATATGATACCTCTTTTAACAGCCCATCATTCTAAATCATCATTCTAGATGATGCCACGCTATTATTGTCAGTAATACGATAGAAGTGCGTTATGGCTTGATATTATAAAAGTAGCTTTTTTTACCTGATTCTTTGCTAATTTCCGTTCTGCACAAAAAATGTCAATTTTATTTCAATTCTTATAATTCTTCGGCTCACTTTTTGCACATATGCTAATCAATATTGAAATATATCTGTCAAATTACTCACATCGATATGCAAAACCCACACAAACACCTATACCATTGATATATATAAACTTTAAAAAAGATAAAAAAACTATTGCTTCGCGCTAATGCCGCGGTTTACTTAGCTTTCGTAGAGTTCTTAAAGATTAATAAACAATGTTATCCACAGATTCCGTGGATAAGTTTGTAGAGCCTTTAAAAATAAAGGCCTAGACAGGGATCTTATCGCTCCATTTATTTTCTCTATATGATCATTTCAATTAAGCTCGATGATCTAGAGCTTGAAATGTGTTTTTTATCTGCCTACTAGCCTAATTTAATAAAGATGCAACTTTTTCAACCCTAGCCAAAAATCACGCAAATAACTGTTTTTTATAAAATAAAACAAGACACCTAACTAACCTATGCAGTTTCAAGTTAATATTTGAGTAAAATAGTTACCAAATCGACTGTAAAAGAACTGCAAACTAACCTACGATTAGGATCGCATAAAAGATCTTAACAATCATAAATTCTGATCTCATAAAAAGTGCAAAAAACAGCCCTTTCGCTTATTTTTGAGTCATAAGCCATAAAAACACCGAATATCTATCGTTATAAAGTCGTCAATGTCACTCGTACTAAACAAAAAAGTTTTTAATTTATGTGATAAAGATCCTTTTAATGAGAAGAATCTAAAGCATGCCGCTTCGTTTCTAGCTGTTTTTTGAGGTATAGATGATTAAAAAAAAGCTTAATTGTTGATTAATCCAGCGAAAAGACAGTTTTTTTGCATAACTGTGATTTTTATTGTTGACACTTAGCCGTGTCGTCATTAATATTTCGCCCCGTTGAGAGACATGCTTCCCCCTTAGCTCAGTTGGTTAGAGCGACGGACTGTTAATCCGCAGGTCCCCCGTTCGAGTCGGGGAGGGGGAGCCAAGTTTCTAAACATATAACGATTCCCCCTTAGCTCAGTTGGTTAGAGCGACGGACTGTTAATCCGCAGGTCCCCCGTTCGAGTCGGGGAGGGGGAGCCAAATCGTTATAAAGTGTAGTTCCCCCTTAGCTCAGTTGGTTAGAGCGACGGACTGTTAATCCGCAGGTCCCCCGTTCGAGTCGGGGAGGGGGAGCCAACTACTCTTATTCTTTATATTGCTCCCCCTTAGCTCAGTTGGTTAGAGCGACGGACTGTTAATCCGCAGGTCCCCCGTTCGAGTCGGGGAGGGGGAGCCAATTCTCAGAATATATTAGACTTTCTCCTACCAATGCTCTACTCTACAAGCACCTTCAATGGTGAATTTTTGCTATATAATTAGGACTACTTACCATAATGAAAATGCATCAAGCGATTTTCTGTATTTGTATTTCCTAGTATTCCATATTTGTGATTGGCAGCATTATATTCATGTACTAATGCTAAAGGGTATTTCTTCCATTTTCAGGCAGAAGATAAATAATGGCAGGCTTTAAAAAACTCATTTTTTTACAATTTGTATCTTGGTTACTTTTTTCTGCGGCAGGCATCTTTTTTGTTGCTTCTAGCTTTGATAGTGCTGTGAGTCGTGCGCAGGTAAGTGCACAGCAAATGGTTAGTAACTACATTCAAGAAAAAACCGTCAATGATATGAATCCGGATCATATACGTTTGTCACTCAGCAACGGCAACGTGTTTTCTACTTTTATAGTAAGAGACTTTTCTGGCCAAGCCGTACTCCAATTGGGCACACCTACCCAACTCCCCTTTTTAGCAGATGTTATTGCCGATAGTTTTAATTCTATCCGTCCGCAGTTTGCCGTTAATAAAACCAAAGACATTAAAATAGAGTTTGTGATTAATGCACAAAGCCAAGCTTCTTTATTACAGCAATCTTTACTGCTCATGCTATTAATCTCTGGCTTAGTTGCGTTTATCCCTATTTTTTATATGCAAGCAATATATAAGAAGCTCAATCGCAATGTCAGCATGACCGTCGCTAATGCTGTAGATGTATATATTACTCAAAACCAAGTTACAGAGAGTATTGAAGAAGACTTTAATACAGGTAAAGTGACTGAGTTAGGTGCAGAACTAGCCCCTTCATTTAATCGCTTAGCGCACTTTTTAAAAAGTAAGCAAGAAGACATCAAATCAGCTGCACACTCTATCAAACAAGAAGCATACAAAGACGTTGTTACGGGCCTTGGTAACCGTAATATGTTTGTCGAATATTACGAACACCAAATTGAACAAGCAAATAATAAGAGTTTTGGAACACTTGCCATGATCCGCTGTAGTGAATTACAGATGATCAACCAAACACGTGGTTATCAAAAAGGCGATGAGTATATTCGTGCCGTCTCTGATATCGTAAAACACGTCAGTGGTACGTACACAGGCAGCCAAGTATTTAGGTTAAATAGCTCAGACTTTGCGGTCATCTTGCCCAATGTCCCCTCAAAAGAGGCAGAGCAATTCGGTGAGACGCTGCAAGCAAGATTTACCCAATATCAGCAAAATCAAGAACTGTCATCCGTTGCCAATGCAGGTATTGTTTCTTACGAGTCTGGCAAGCCATTAGGTGAGCTATTATCTGTCGTTGATAACGCAATGAGCATGGCTCAAAGCAAGCAAGCTAATGCTTGGCACTTACAGCGAGAAAGTGACATCGTCAATAACGTTGGTGCTGGGTTTGGTAACCAGAACTGGCGTCGTGTTATTCGAGAAGTTATTGACAGCCGCCGCGTAAACTTGATGATGCAAAACATTATGCCAATTGGTAAGAATGTCAAAGCATATGCCGAAATCCAGTCTCGCTTTAAAACCGAAGATAACCAAATGTTGCCAACAGCTTCGTTCTTGGCAATGGCTGAAAAACTGGAAATGGCAATTGAAATTGACCAGCTTATTATCGACAGCTCACTGGAGCTAATTAAAACCAGAAACTTCAATGAGAAGTTTTTTGGTATAAATGTCACAGCATCTAGCGCGCATAGCGACCAATTTGTTATTTGGCTTGAAAGGCGCTTGTTAAAAGACGGCAACCTTGCCTCTAAACTGATATTCGAAGTCAGTGAGTTTGGCTTGCAGCAAAATATTAAAGCCAGCAAGCGATTTATTGATATGGTTCACCGTGTCGGCGCCCGTATTACCGTGGAACGCTTTGGTGTGGGTTTAACCTCATTTAAATTCTTTAGAGATCTAAAGCCCGACTTCATCAAAATGGATGCAAGTTACACACGCGGCTTAGAAGAAGATAAAAATAACCAGTACTTTATGCGCTTAATGGTTGATTTAGCACACCGTATCGGCGTCAGTGTATTTGCCGAAGGTGTTGAAAGCCAAGAAGAAAAGCACATCGTCGAAACACTTTGTTTAGATGGAGTACAAGGCTACTACATAGAAAAGCCAAAAGAAGTCTAAACCCCTGTATTTTGGAGGGGTTTTATATCCCTCCTATAATTGTCAACATTCCCTACCAATTTTTGATTTCAATGCAAATAAAGTCTACTAAATGTTGTGATCTCAGCGTGGAAAATTGTTAGAATTTCCAGTCTTATGACACGTTGCGAAACGAAGATAGATAGTTAAGGGGCATGAATGACAGAGTATATGTTGTTGCTTATCGGCACAGTGCTGGTAAACAACTTTGTGTTAGTGCAATTCCTCGGGCTTTGTCCGTTTATGGGAGTTTCAAGTAAACTTGAAACTGCTATCGGAATGTCACTGGCAACCACATTTGTTTTAACACTCGCTTCTGTCACCAGTTATTTGGTTAATCAGTATATTTTATTACCATTAGAGCTGACCTTCCTGCGTACTATGAGTTTTATACTCGTTATTGCTGTCGTTGTGCAGTTTACCGAGATGGTTGTAAGAAAAACCAGCCCAACTTTATATCGTCTTCTTGGTATTTTCTTACCACTGATTACCACTAACTGTGCCGTACTCGGTGTCGCATTATTAAATATCACCAAAGAGCACACTTTCATCAGCTCAGCCGTATATGGTTTTGGTGCTGCAGTGGGCTTTTCCATGGTGTTAGTATTATTTGCTGCGCTAAGAGAGCGCTTAGCGGTAGCTGACGTCCCTACCCCATTCAAAGGCGCCTCTATTGCCATGATCACCGCAGGCCTAATGTCGCTTGCATTTATGGGTTTTTCTGGATTGGTGAAGTTGTAATATGACATTACTGTATGCTCTGATAGCGATCGGTGCCCTTGCACTCGTATTCGGTTTGATCTTAGGCTACGCAGCCATTAAATACCGTGTTGAAAGTAATCCTATTGTTGATCAAGTGGATGCTATTCTTCCGCAAACACAATGTGGTCAATGTGGCTACCCTGGTTGCCGCCCGTATGCTGAAGCCATCGCCAATGGTGATGAAGTAAATAAGTGTCCCCCTGGTGGCGAAGCCACGGTGAAAAAGCTTGCAGATCTGATGGGCGTTGAAGCAAAGCCTCTTGCCGGTGGCGAAGAAGCTGAACCAATCAAAAAAGTGGCCTATATCCGAGAGGATGAATGTATTGGTTGTACTAAATGTATCCAAGCATGCCCTGTCGATGCTATTGTCGGCGCGACACGTCAAATGCACACTGTCATTGCAGATGAATGTACTGGCTGTGACCTATGTGTAGAGCCCTGCCCTGTTGACTGTATAGATATGATCCCAGTCGCTGAAACAAAACAATCTTGGAAGTGGCAAATTGATGCTATTCCAGTGAAACAATTAGATTGAGAGGTTTAAGTGGAAACATTACTTGAACAAATTGAAAGCGGCAAACTGTGGCAATTTCCTGGTGGTATTCACCCACCTGAGCAAAAGTCTTTGTCAAATCAGGCTGCTATTGGCTCACTTCCCCTGCCAGAGTATTTAGTCTTACCATTAAAACAACATATTGGCGCAAATGGCCAGCTCCTTGTGAATAAAGGCGATCATGTTTTAAAAGGACAAGTATTAACGCAACCTGGTACAAACTGGTCGCTGCCAATTCATGCCCCGACTTCAGGCACTATTACCGATATCAAGCCAATGCCTTCAGCGCATCCATCTGCGATGCCAGAATTAAGCATCGTCTTAACACCAGATGGCGATGATACTTGGTGCGAATTAGAGACTCGCGAATCCCTTGATGGCTTAGATAACAAAGCACTCATTGACATTATTCATCATGCCGGCATTGCAGGTATGGGCGGTGCGGGCTTCCCCACCTATGTAAAAGCAGATAGCGCAAAAACCATTGAATATTTAGTCGTCAATGGTGTTGAATGTGAACCTTATATCACTGCTGACGACATGCTTATGAGAGAGCATGCCAAAGATATTATCCGCGGTATGGAAGTGATGATGTCTATTTTATCACCGCAATACGCGCTGGTTGGCATAGAAGACAATAAACCAGAAGCATTTGCTGCGATGCAACAAGCCGCCAAGCATAATAGCAAGATATTAGTTCGATCAATTCCAACTAAATACCCTTCGGGTGGTGAAAAGCAACTGATCAAAGTGCTGACCTCAAAAGAAGTACCCAGCGGCGGGATCCCAGCAGATGTTGGTGTCTTAGTGCAAAATGTAGGGACACTGTTTGCTGTCAGTGAAGCCGTTTATGAAGGCAAGCCTCTGATAGAACGAGTAGTCACAGTAACCGGTAATACAATACACAAGCCACAAAACGTGTGGGCTTTACTCGGCACTGAAGTCAAGCACCTCATTTATAGCCAAGGATTTACCCCTGTTGAAGACCAGCGTGTGATCATGGGCGGTCCAATGATGGGCTTCACACTGCCAACAGTAAGGATCCCTGTCGTCAAAACGACCAACTGCATCTTAGCGCCAGACAATCAAGAGCTCGCGGTCGCTGGGCAAGAACAAGCTTGTATTCGTTGCAGTGCCTGTGCTGATGCCTGTCCACAAACCTTACTGCCGCAACAGCTGCAATGGTTTGCTAAAGGCCAAGAATACGACAAGCTCGAAGAGTATAATTTATTTGACTGTATTGAGTGCGGTGCCTGTTCTTATGTTTGCCCAAGTGAAATCCCGTTAGTGCAATATTATCGTGTTGCTAAAGCGGAGATCCGCGAACAAAAACTTGAAAAAGTAAAAGCTGAACGTGCTAAAGAGCGCTTTGAAGCTCGTAAAGCTCGCCTTGAAAGAGAACAAGAAGAACGACAAAACCGCCATAAGCGACCTGCTCGCAGTGCGCCAGCCAAAGATAAAGCTAAGGTGTCTGAGGCACTTGAGCGAGTTAAGCAAAAACGCCCCGAACAGTCAGCTGTACAGGCCGCTATTGAACGTGCGAAAGCGAAAAAAGCTGAAGGCGATACCTCAGCACTTGAGCCTGATAACAGTGCTGTAGCGTTAGAGCGAGCAAAGAGAAAAGAGCAAGCTAGAAAGTACAAAGAAGAAAAAGCTGGCTCAAATACAAGTAGTGCACCAAAAGATGCCGTTGCTGCTGCCATTGCGCGTGCTAAGGCGAAAAAAGCAGCTCAAGCAGCTGACAGCATAGAGTCGCAAGAGCAAGATCCACGCAAAGCAGCCGTCGCCGCAGCCATTGCCCGCGCCAAAGCGAAAAAGTCGGGTGACGAGCCAAAACAAGGATCAGAAGATGATCCACGTAAAGCTGCTGTCGCTGCTGCGATTGCCCGAGCTAAAGCAAAAAAGGCAGAGCAAGCTCCTGAGCAAAACAGCGTAAGTGGTTCAGATGACGTGAAAGCGGATGACCCGAGAAAAGCAGCTGTGGCAGCTGCAATAGCGCGTGCCAAAGCGAAAAAAGCAGCTAAGGGTGATAAACCAGCAACAGAAGCCGTCGTTAAAGACGAACCGGAAGATCCGCGTAAAGCTGCTGTTGCTGCTGCAATAGCCCGTGCTAAAGCGAAAAAAGCAGCCAAAGAAGCTGAGCAAGTGGAAGAGCCAATCTCTGAAGACGAGCCGGAAGATCCGCGCAAAGCTGCTGTCGCTGCCGCCATCGCCCGTGCTAAAGCGAAAAAAGCAGCCAAAGAAGCTGAGCAAGTGGAAGAGCCAATCTCTGAAAACGAGCCGGAAGATCCGCGCAAAGCTGCTGTCGCTGCCGCCATCGCCCGTGCTAAAGCGAAAAAAGCAGCCAAAGAAGCTGAGCACGTGGAAGAACCAGTCGCTGAAAACGAGCCTGAAGATCCTCGCAAAGCTGCTGTTGCTGCTGCAATAGCCCGTGCTAAAGCGAAAAAAGCAGCCAAAGAAGCTGAGCAAGTGAAAGAACCAATCGTTGAAAACGAGCCGGAAGATCCCCGCAAAGCTGCTGTAGCTGCTGCAATAGCCCGTGCTAAAGCGAAAAAAGCCGCTAAAGAAGCTGAGCAAAAGGAAAAGCCTATCGTTGATGACAAAACGGAAGAGGATGTGTCTTCAGATTCAGACACACAGACTGAAGCACTCAGTCCAGAAGACAAGCGCAAAGCCGCCATACGTGCCGCCGTTGAGCGTGCCAAAGCTAAAAAGAAAGCCCAAGAACAAGAAGGAAATGATCTGTCATGAAATTAACCATGGCTTCATCGCCCCATAACCACAGCCTTAAATCGGTTAACAAACTCATGATTTGCGTGATGTTAGCCTGTGTACCTGGGATCTTGGTGCAAAGCTATTTTTTTGGTATCGGCGTATTTATTCAACTGGCACTGGCACTCACGACGGTGAGTCTTGCAGAAGCTGCCATGCTGAAACTGCGAGGTCGTCCAATTTGGCCAACGCTCAGTGATGGAAGCGCATGGCTCACAGGCGTTTTAATCGCCGTCAGTGTACCTCCTTTAGCACCATGGTGGGTGGTCGTGATTGGTGCATGTTTTGCGATTGTGATTGTAAAACAGCTTTATGGTGGGCTTGGTTTTAACCTGTTTAATCCTGCTATGGCAGCATACGTCCTGCTACTCATTTCATTTCCTGTACAAATGACTGCATGGTTACCCATTCAATCACTATTGAATGCGCCCATCACACTATTTGATCAAATTACATTAATTTTTACAGAAGCAACTTATTCAGGCTTATCACTAGAGCAAGCCAGACAAGTTATTGATGGCGCGACTGGTGCGACGCCTTTGGATCACGTCAAAACAGCTATGGGACAGAGCCTTACGGTGCAAGAAGCTATGGATAATAGCGCATTTACTCGATTTGCTGGTGAGGGCTGGCAATGGGTAAATTTAGCTTACCTCCTCGGTGGACTTTATTTGCTTAAAGCAAAGGTCATAAACTGGCATATTCCAGTCGCCATGATCGCATCTTTGGCTGTTTGTAGCTTATTTGGTTATCTTTTAGGTGGACAAGCTGGTATTGCATTCCATTTATTGAGTGGTGCAACCATGATCGGGGCATTTTTCATCGCAACAGATCCTGTCTCAGCATCAACCACAAATAAAGGCAGACTTATCTACGGTGCGCTTATTGGCTTGCTTGTCTATCTGATCCGACAATTTGGTGGTTACCCTGATGCCGTGGCATTTTCTGTGCTGCTACTCAATATGGCAGTGCCTTTGATAGATCACTACACCCAGCCACGTACTTATGGACATGGAGCAAAGAAATGATCCTCGCATCAATGAAAAAAAATGGCGCGATCCTTACCGCCTTTGCCCTTGCCACAACAGGTAGCGTTGCGCTCGTGCAGCAGCTCACAGCGCCGCGTATCGAAGCGCAAGAAAAGAAACACCTAATGCGTACATTGACGCAGGTACTGCCCGCTGACAAATACAACAATGAGCTGTATTTAGATTGCATCGAAAGTGATGCACCTGAGCTTGGCCCTAATGGACCACATAGAATCTATCGAGCTAAGCAAAATGGTCAGCCTGTCGCTTTATTAGTGCAGCATATTACCCCTGAAGGTTATAGTGGTAATATCGACATGTTAACCGCAGTATACGCCAATGCAGAAATCGCTGGCGTGCGCATTACTCAGCATAAAGAAACCCCAGGTTTGGGTGATAAAGTTGAAGTTAAAAAGTCAGACTGGGTACTCTCTTTTGCAGGTATGACAGCACAATCAGCAGAAGACCAGCGTTTTAATGTGAAAAAAGAAGGAGGTGTGTTCGATCAATTTACTGGGGCAACTATCACACCTAGAGCAGTTGTCCACTCAGTGAATGCGGCCACTTGGTTTGCCCATCAAAACTTTGACAGCCTATTTGCACAAAGCAATGTTTGCCAAGAGGAGCAGCTATGAGCGAGTACAAAACACTAGCCCATGAGGGACTTTGGAAAAACAATGCTGCCTTGGTACAGCTGCTTGGTTTATGTCCCCTGCTTGCTGTCACCAGCACCGTTACCAATGCCTTAGGTCTTGGGATCGCGACCTTGCTCGTATTAGTTGGCTCTAACGTCACCGTTTCTATCGTCAGAAACTGGGTGCCCAAAGATATTCGTATCCCAGTATTTGTGATGATCATTGCCGCGTTTGTGACCATCATTCAATTGCTGATGAATGCATATACATTTGGGCTCTATCAATCTCTAGGGATCTTCATTCCCTTAATTGTGACCAATTGCGCCATTATTGGTCGCGCAGAAGCTTATGCTTCAAAAAACACCCCTATACTGTCTGCATGGGATGGCGTGATGATGGGTCTTGGCTTTGCTGCCGTGTTGGTCATCTTAGGCGCAATGCGTGAACTTATCGGGCAAGGTACTTTATTTGATGGCGCGGAGCTATTACTTGGAGACTGGGCCACGGCATTGCGAATTGAAGTACTGAACTTTGATAGCCAGTTCCTAGTTGCCATTTTACCTCCTGGCGCTTTCTTAGGTCTGGGCCTTATCATTGCAGCTAAAAACTACTTTGATGAGCGCCAAAAAGCACAAGCTCAGCCAGCAGCACCAGCTGAAAAAACAGAAAGAGCAAGGGTTACTAGCCTAACTTAATGCAATTAAACGCAGCCTAAGCCGTCACTTAGTCTGCGTAAACCCTAGGTGTGATTGCAGGGACAAATAAGATGCAATCACACTTAGCCCCTCTTAGCTAACTACTTAAAAACCGTCATGAATAAAGCAAAACGTTTAGAGATTTTAACTCGACTGCGAGAAGACAATCCAAACCCTGAGTCCGACTTGGAGTACACTACCCCGTTTGAATTATTGGTTGCAGTCACCTTGTCAGCACAGGCGACAGATGTGGGCGTCAACAAAGCAACCCGCAAGTTATTCCCCGTCGCCAATACGCCAGAAGCGATTGTTGAACTCGGCGTTGAAGGTTTAAAGGAATACATAAAAACCATTGGCTTATATAATTCAAAAGCCAACAATGTATTTAAACTATGCCAAATTTTAATCGAAAAACATGGCTCAGAAGTACCTCAAGACCGTAAAGCCTTAGAGGCCTTACCTGGGGTTGGTCGTAAAACCGCAAACGTTGTACTTAATTGCGCGTTTGGTTGGCCGACCATTGCAGTCGATACGCATATTTTTAGAGTCTCTAACCGCACGAAATTTGCTATGGGTAAAGATGTCGTCGCGGTAGAAGAGAAATTAGAAAAAGTCGTGCCCAAAGAGTTTAAAGTAGATGTGCACCATTGGCTTATTTTGCATGGTCGCTACGTATGTACTGCTCGAAAGCCAAAATGCGGCAGCTGTATTATTGAAGATTTGTGCGAATTTAAAGAAAAAACAGACGTATAAATTGGCAATTTAAAGTTCAAGCCAGCAATGGAAGACTATTGTTTGACGCAACTTTGGCTATTCAATAAAAGTAAGCTTCTGTTTTAGCTACTTTTATATTTAATACGACCATTTATTTATGATGTTATGCTGCTAGCAATTCATGGCTAGCAGCCTTCATCAAGATTACAGTTTATTTATTCCCATCAGTTTTCTTTCGTCTCCATGGTTCAATCGGCTGAGTAAAATACGCCCACCAAACATATCGCCAAGGAATAAGAACCATTAATACAGCAATGCCAATTATCGATGCTGTTGCGTTTACAATGTTTGGCACATCTTGACCTGCCAGAAATGGAGGCAATGCAACGACTATCAGCCAAACCAGTTTCCAAACGATTTCATAGAGCATAATAGGTAAAAACGTTAAAGGACGAAAAACACCGCCTATTGCAAACAAAGCCAGTGCGAACAGCATTGAATGCCCAAGACCTCTCCAGCGCTCCCATTCAAAAGCCCCCTCTAAGATATAGTTTAATTGCTTAGAGCCCAGAACAATCACCATTGCAGCAAATATAAGTCTAAGCCCCCATGTTTTCCACAATGCGACCACTGGTGCAGCGCTTTGTATAGATTTGTACTCGTTAGCTGGCTTGTTTTTTTCACAAACACTTTGGTTATCAATGACAGAATTATTTTTCATAACTATACCTTGTCTTCTAAATTTCACGTCAATACTGCCAATACGAAAGCTTTAAAGCGCATCGAATTTTAAAATCGACACTAATAAAAGCGGATAAATCAGAAGATTATCGAAAAAGAACAAGATTAATGTAGAATCGGTATAAAAGTGGGAGGAAATCAAAATTGGATCCGCTAAAAATCGCGCAGTCACTTACTGTCTTGCTAAGTCTGGCATTAGCTTTCAATCATTATCGCCTTCGACACAAGCACATTTTACATTTGGCTTTTGCAGGGTTTTGTGCTTCCTCGTCGATGTATCTTGCCTATCAACTAACAAGCACTTACTTTACCCCTTATCATCACCTTATAGGGATATTCGGGTTTGCTACCTGCAGTGGTTACTGGCTTTTTTCACGTGCATTTTTTCGAAAAACCAATTCCATTAATCATCATCACCTCTTGTTTGCTGGGGTACTAGGAATATGCCTGATATTAAGGCACCTATTCCGATTTACAGAAAAAATATGGCAGCTCCAAACCGATTGGCTATCAACTTCGATAACCGTGTTATCCGAAGCAATTACTATATTATCATCAGGTATGCTCGTTCTCGCGTTTTGGGAAGGCTATCGGGTATTGCAAAGCGCAAATGTGACTCAGCGTAAAATCACGATGATCTACCTGTCTTCATTCTTGGTGAGCATCACTAGTGTTATGTTAATTGCTGTCGCTCTGCCCAAAGAGTTAGCGATGGGCGAAGGACGAGAATGGCTGGTTGTATTCGCATATACGTTAATCTTTATTAGCACACATTGGTTGATACGATTTCGTCAACAACAGTTTATGCAACAGAACAATAAAAATGAGGACTCCATCCAAAGTGAGCACCTACTCGCTCAGAAAATTCA
Source organism: Pseudoalteromonas umbrosa (assembly GCF_030125375.1). GTDB lineage: Bacteria > Pseudomonadota > Gammaproteobacteria > Enterobacterales > Alteromonadaceae > Pseudoalteromonas > Pseudoalteromonas umbrosa. Next base: position 637,845 of record NZ_JASJUU010000002.1, read on the forward strand.
ACACCTGCTGGTTGAAGAACAACGCTTTTTGGAGGCAAATTTACGTGTTGCCGATATTGCTCGTGAACTAGATCTTCCCGAGTATCGCATTCGCGCTATTATGCTCTCGAGCTTCGATGCGAAGAACTTTAATCACTATGTGAACCAAATGCGTATCGAGTACGCCAAAACAATATTAAGCGCCCCAGATAAACGCGATTGGCCAGTGCTTGTCGTTGGTATTGAAAGTGGCTTTGCGTCTGCGGCTCCATTTAGCCGTGCGTTTAAAGAGTTTACAGGTTGCACTCCAGGGCAATACCGTAAACAACAATTGACCTCATAAACCGATGTAATCTGAAGCGGCTTAAATAATCATAAACGTCATTACAATTCAAAGCCTCACACATATTTAATTACCGATTTTAGCCTGTGATGGGTACTCCCGCCCATCACACTTCATGTAAATTAGTGTTATTACCCTTTAATATCTCGCTTAAATACTGGCAACCACTTGAGGAGTAAGTTGTCACCAATAATGTTGTTTAACCGTTTTGACCAACCCGTGAATAGCACTCTAATTACCCAGTAAAAAAGTACGCCTATCATCAGATAAATTAACGCATTACTGTCAATAAAATTAGGCCATCTATCTGATGTATTTGCTGAAAACGACATCACAGCCCCTAACATAGCAAAACACGACCGCCAAGTGTGCCTAGCGATACGATGCTTACCCGAAAGGCCACCGTTTAGGATCATCCTCAGATCCATACCTGCAGCTAACAAGGCCACAGAGGCATGAATGGTGAAAATAACTTTGAAGGTCGGATCCAAATCAGCTGCGGTATATACAAAATAGAATAATGATATGCTGACATAAAATATTAAGCACATAGCCAATATTTCAAAAATACCGGTTGATTGCTCTTTTCTAAGTACAATCACCCAAGCGGTCATGCCATAATAAAATGTCATCAGCGACATGGTTGCACCGCCATTAAAAAAAGCAGCTGTTCCTGTCATTATTAACATAGCAAGGAAAAATAGGTTGCCTGACCATCTGTGCCTGAGCTTACCTTTTGCAAAGCTCAAAGCGCCAATACCAAACAGCAGTAAAAATGAACCGGCCACAATATGCACTATAAGCATTACGCCTCCTTTTGTATTCATGTACATGCTTTCATAACCGTTCAGGCTGATAATCATACACAGCCAAAGCGGTTAAATTTCATACTTCACAGTGTTGGATAAATTGGCATAAGCTCAACGTTATAGATACCTTTGAAATGTTACAAAAAATGACCATTTGTTATTGATTTTGATTATATCTATATTTTTTAATCGTTTAATAACTGTGCTTAGTTATCGATAAATTTTACTGTGGTATTTAAGATAAGTTTTCACCTGAGCGGAACATTTTAAGTGCTAAGAGATGTATTATGGGGTTTAACTTATTACTCCTGTTCCTTAAATAAACTGATAGCCTGTCTAATTGTCATGCCAAATGTATTTTTAAAAGTACGACTAAGGTGGGCGCTGTCAGAAAAACCTGCACTAAAGGCAGCTTCGGTTGCACTTGTGCCTTTTTGCAATATCAGTAAAGCACATAACATTCTTCTCCATAATAAATAAGGCCGCCAAGCAATCCCTACTTGTTCGGAGAAAAGATGTAAAAACCGGCTTTCTGATAAATGATATTTTTGTGCAACCTCTTTTGCACGCCATTGCAAAGGCTTAATACACTGCCCACCAAAGCACGAATTCAGCTCAGACAACAAACGACTAATCCGAGGATCTGTAATTGTATTTAGCTGGTTATCGAACATCTGCGCTCCCTGTATTAACTCAGAGAGTGCTTTGAAAAAAACAGTGCTCGCGCCACTTTTAGATTGGGGTGGTGCTAGGCTTGTCGAAGCACTGAGCACTTTCAGGGGCTGACCACTTAATTGCACCTTTAAGCACTCACCTAATACGCTATGTGGCTCGACCAACAACACCCAACCACTGTCCATTTTCAAGTTATGTGGCGTATTCGAGTCAATGATCACTGCATTATTAAATGTCAAACCGGCTAGAGTACAAGTGCTGTCTCTATCTGGCCAAACAACTTGCATAGCGATATGCTGGTGTTCACCCGCATCGATGCAAGATCCGCGAAACAATATATAGCCAGGCTTTATCCTGATGGTCTGTTGCAAATTCTATTCACTCTTGTTGTCGTTATTGTCTGGGTCTGTTTCACTGACTCTAATTAAGGCTTTACTTTACTCATTTAATAACGCTTTAAACTCCTCAGGTATTGGCATAGATTTAAATGCACTGACATTGGCACCACCTGTATTGCCTTTAGGCACCCAAATGCGTGAGAAAATGATTGCAGCAAACACTCTTAATATTTGCCCCAGTACTTCTTTTTTATCCGCCAGTTTAACTCCTACCTTTAACATCCACCAATGGCTTTTGGTATGTCTGACTACAGACTGCTGACCAAGAATATGTGCTCTTTCAAGAGACTTAAAGCAAGCAATAAAATCGCCTTGCTGATACAAAGTTTGCGCCGTCAATATTTCCCGTTTATAGGCCAGTTTTAGTGCTCTATTCATAATATACCTCTCTAAACTCAACAAACATATCTGCTTAATAACAGCTATTAGAAATTTTAAGAAAAATAGAGATAAATAAATTGAATAAACTGGCTAGTTTATTTGGGCAGCCTGATAAAAAGTGCAGATAATGGCGCGCTATCACACGCCATATAAGTCACGATTAATTTTGGAATTTGGCGATAAACTGGTCCACTAATGATTTTTGATCAGCTAAGGCTTTTTGAGTGTTTGCCATGGTTTCTAGCGACCTATCGGAACTTTGCAGTGAATCAGTCGCCAATTGAGAAATCGTCACCGCATTATTATTGAGCTCGTTACTGACTCCCGACATTTCCTCCGTTGAAGTTGCGATTTGATAATTCAAGCTGGAGATATCGTTTACGATTGAATTGATGCTGTCTAAAGAGGCTTTTGTGCCCTCTGCTTTTTCTACACATTGGCCTGACTTTTCAACCCCATTTTGTATTGCTTGCACTGCTCGCTCTGCACGTTGTCGTAAATTAGCAACAATATCATCAATTTCTTTGGTCGAATCTTGAGTGCGCTGTGCCAGCGCCCTGACTTCATCAGCAACAACAGCAAAGCCTCTGCCCTGCTCTCCTGCGCGTGCAGCTTCAATAGCCGCATTTAACGCCAACAAATTTGTTTGCTCAGAAATCCCACGGATCACATCCACAACACCGCCAATATTAACCGTTTGCGCATTAAGATCTTCGATATCGGATTGGGTTTGTGTCAGCTCCTCTGACAAGGTGTAGTTATTTTCCATATTTTCATTAACCGCCAAACTTCCTTCTTTCACAGATTTGAGCGCAGCTTCTGACTGCGATGCGGCATTATTGGTATTGGATGCAATTTCTTGGATCGTCGCCGTCATTTGATTGATAGCAGTGGCAAGCGATCCCGTCTGGGCTTGTTGATTATTTAACAGTTGCGCACTTTTATCACATTCATCAACGGTTTCTTTAGCATGACCTCGCACCGTATCACTGGCATCTTTTACTCTACCAAGTACTGCGCGTAATTCTGATTCTCTGGCTAGTAACGCCAGCTCGATCGCTGCAATATCATTAACCTTATTAATATAAATCTTTTGCATAAGAGGATTGTCGTAGACCTTTCGTGCTTTTTGACTTAACTCCCTTACTGGGGATAAACGTTGATAGGTCAAAACCAAAGCAACAACAACTAGAATGGTTTCTAAAATATAGGACCACGGAGATGGTAACGACGCAAAAACCATACTTAGTATGTAAAATACACCTATGATCAACATCATCTGCGCAGACAACGACATAGAAGCTCTCGTAAAGCTCTCTACCGCTGCGCCATCATTAAGTTTTTGATATATTTTTTCTGCCCGATTAACCACTTCACGATCTGGTTTTGTTCTGACCGATTGGTATTCAACAGTTTGACCGCTATTATTGGTAATCGGCGTCACATAGGCATTAACCCAGTAATGATCTCCATTTTTACAGCGGTTTTTTACCATGCCCATCCAAGGCTTGCCAGACTCAATATAGTTCCACATGTTTTGAAATGCGGGTTTTGGCATACTTGGGTGGCGCACAATATTGTGTGGCTTGCCTTCTAGCTCATGTAGTTCAAACCCTGCAACTTCACAAAACTGACGATTAGCATATTTAATTTGCCCTTTGGTGTTGGTTGTAGATAGCAAATTATAAGAACTGGGATAGTCGTATTCGCGGTTGGTTACCGTTGATCTTCCTTTAGTCATAGCAACTCACTCTAAATTAAAAAGCAATAGTAAGTGATTACGCTAATGCGAGCATGACAAAAATGACTAAAAATTGTTCTAAATCAAGCTTATGGAGATAATTGAAAGTTTAAACTTATTCATCAACCAAACCTTAATTGAACACAAAAGAAAGGAAACACACAATACCAATCAAAGTCATTAAGCACGAGAGTCAATTGCGCACTGCAATAATAAATTTAAAGTTAGCAAAGGGAGTAAAATTAGCAAGAATAGCTTAAAGATAACATAGAAAGTGGCGTCCCCTAGGGGATTCGAACCCCTGTTACCGCCGTGAAAGGGCGGTGTCCTAGGCCTCTAGACGAAGGGGACACAATTTTGTGTCACTAGGACTGGCTATTTAAACTCTCACCATACGAGCTTTTACTTACTTGAAGTAAGTGGCGTCCCCTAGGGGATTCGAACCCCTGTTACCGCCGTGAAAGGGCGGTGTCCTAGGCCTCTAGACGAAGGGGACACAATTTTGTGTCACTAGGACTGGTTATTTAGACTCTCACCATACGAGCTTTTTACTTACTTGAAGTAAGTGGCGTCCCCTAGGGGATTCGAACCCCTGTTACCGCCGTGAAAGGGCGGTG
>NZ_JASJUU010000004.1 GCF_030125375.1 Pseudoalteromonas umbrosa
CTGTCGCTAACCTTTTGCACGATAGCGCCGATGATAGTGTGTGGGGCGGACGGCGAGTCTTTCCCATGTGAAAGTAGGACATTCTACTGCGTAGCGCACCAAAAGCGCCAAATAAGAGAAACTGATGCCGCGCGCGAAAACTTAGCGTGAATTGTGCGAAAACTGCGAAAAATGGATTTTTTAAATAATGAAACGCCATTTCACTTTTTAAACCTCAATTTCCGTAAATGGTAGGTCAGGAGCTGGACCAATAATTCTGCCATTTTCTATATATGCACTTCCGCTTTGCACACTATCACCCAGCACAACACTTTCACTTCCATCATTAAACTTAACTAATGTTGTGCCATTTGCATTCACACTGACTACTTTAACGATGGTCTTATGTGATTTGGTCAGCACGCCAGTAAGACGCTGTAACGTATTAGACATTAGATATCACCTCAATAGACTGGCTAATTGTAATTGCACCTTGTCCGGTTATTGACGCGCTTATAGAGACGCTTTCACATGTCGCTTTATACAGTGAATCAGTGTATCTAATACCAACGAGCATTCCTGGTTTAAACGGTGGCAGGTTTGGCAGTAGTTTTGTTTTGATTTGGTTTACTTGCTTATTGCCAGTGCGTGCTAGTTCGCACGTTCCTCTTTGTCTTGCGGCTTGTACATCTGTGATCAGACTGTCTACAACATCCGGTGCGATATCGTCCCCAGCGCTGCCTGCGCGTTTTACTTTGCACGAAACGCCTGATTGTTCACCTCGAACAAATATGGCCGTGTACTCAGGGCTAATTGTTCTCCGTGTTGAGTGCTCCAGAATGAGTGAGTCATTGATGATCACATCACATGTTGCGTTAGATACATCCCAGGGATTAACTGGCCACTCTGGAAGTACATTCACTTTTTTAGCTTTATCATCAAAAACCAGAATAGCGCCAACACTTTTTGCTACTTGCAAGATTGCAGCGGCTGGCGTTAAACCTTGATAGCTAAACGTGTTTGCTGGTACCGGATAATCTATTAACTGACTTTGTACCGTCCAGCCCGAGTTTGCGAGTGCGTCTGTTATTAGCCCTTCAAGGGTTTTTGTCACTTTGTTTGTATAGTTGTTCTCTCTAACATAAGGCGCTGAAAGCTCAGCAAACCGACTACGCAAATTCGCACTATATGACTTATTGGCAAACTTGAGGCTTGTGCTTGGTTGTTCACACAGCATGACAAACTCATACCCGTTGATTGTAATTAACAGCGTTTGTCCGATTGCTCGCTCCATATCTATGCGTGATGAAAAACGCACGCTGCCACTCGCCGCAAATTGCCCTCTTGCAAAACTGTATGAGAATGATGTAATCGCAATGTCGAGATTGTCATTAATTCGACAACATTTAATAGTCGGGGTCATGATGTAGCTACTTTGAATTTGTGGTTCGACAGGAATTTTTCTGTCGAGTGTTGGTATATCATCATCTGAACGCACAACGCCGCCATGTAATGTCCAATAGCAAAATAGTCCTGGATTTGAAAAGCGTAGCGTTACAGAACCTGTTGAACGTTTATCTCTAAACGACATCTTTACGTATCCATTTCTGGGGTGGTCTGAAAATCTGCAAACATAAATTGGTTTTCTGGGGCCATACATTAAAATACAGTTGCTATTTGTATTGTGTGCCAATGACCATGTGCAACTCGATAATTTACTTATCAGTTGTTCAGTAGATGATGCTGCGAAAATATACTGACTCGTGCTGTTTGATACAGTGCAGCTGACGTCAATATGTTGTTCAGTGTATTTATGAATAGAGTATTTGACACTTTGATACTTTATTTTGTGTTTCGCATTTGTGTATGTGAATAAAAAACTTGGGCATTCAACCGAAGCAGTTCTCAAAAATTGAGTGCTGTCACGACGTATGACATCGATGCTATTAGTCATAACGACATTGAACGATTTTGAAACGTTGTGACTTTTATCTGAGTACAGTTCATTTGTTTGTTCTATACACTTCAATTCTTGCCAGCCACAATCGTAAAAGTTCGCGATCTGTTGCTGTTGTTGCTCATAAACAAAACGGATCTTAATCGGCGATAATGCAGCTTCTCTAGAATATCTATTTTCAAAACGTAGTTTTAAAGCTGTCATCGTTGAGTTAGATCTGATATTTCACACTGTACACCGTCCATGATAGCGCCTGAATACTCCAAATTATCATCGACAACAACGCATGTTAGTGATTGTGACTGAGAGTAGTTCAGCGGCAATATAACTGTAACTGAATGACTATCTTGCGATGATGCAACTGCATTGTTTTTCATCAAAAGATTATGTTTTAACTCTCCAGATAATCTGTCAAACAACATGACGCGTTCAGCATTGCTATCAACGTCAATTTCTAATTTTGACGAAAATGCTGGTTTATTGCCGCTTACAGTTATACTCGAAACAACGCCGTGAGCAGTAACAATGCGCGGCGGTGCTTCAATAAACATTAAACCTGTTGCTGTATCTGTTTCATGTCCATAGTAGATTTGGACATGTGTAACACCAGAGCCAGGAATATAATCCCTTTCAGTCCAAGCTCCATCGGGGTATTCACTATTTGCACGAATAGAACCATCGTTCATTGTCTCTAGTAATCTGAACCTGATTGATGTGCCTCCGACAGGTTTTGCCGTGTATAACTTGAATTCAGTGACAGCAATAGGCAATGATGTTTTAGCATCTGGGAATTCATAAAACTTATCCCCCGAAATGTAGCCGTCAGGCTCGACATTACCTATAAATAAGTTAGTCATTCCACACCTCTGTATTTAGTATCACTTGTGGCGCTCTGCGTGGCTCAGTCGTTCGTAGAATCATATATTTTGCATTTTCATATATAACGAAGGCAGGCCACAACGCATCCCCTCTATGTCCACATAACGTGCTGTAAAGCCCTGGCAACGTTCCGCGACACGCTGGCCGTGTTTGACTTGCGATTACAGATTCACCATTCCGATCTGTCTCTGTATCGGGGTCATTAACAATCAGTGAAATAGCAATTAAAGAGTTTGATATTTGACTGTAAAGGTTATTAGAGTTTGTTTTTGCGGGTAAAAATGGCGCATATGCATAGTAGAGTGCACTGCTGTTTTCGTTATCAGTATCATGTATTTTTACACCGTTCTGATTACTTTGCTGTGTGTCATTTATATGCTCTATGTTACGGCCGTAGCCATGCTGCGGATTTGTTGATGTTTCCATTGAAAAATCGTGATTTATGAATGAGCAAACAGCGATAAATTTGCCTTGGTCTGATTCCATAGCATTAGACAAATTTCCAATAAAAAATGTCGCTGCATATCGCGTTGTCGTTATGTCGTATTTTGAGACATAACCAAAAAATACGTATACAGCCGTATCAGTTCCGATCACAATCCAGTTTACATTACTATTTTGAAAAACTTTTACGCTCTGTTTCCATCCGGCACGTACAAGCGTTGTACTATTTATAGCACTCTGACACGCTTGAACATATGTACCTTTTTCATCATCTAGGCCCGTGTTCGAGCTAAATACGACACACCCTCCAGTGGCATTCTGATAACAACATGCAGCTGTTTCGGTGAAAAGTTTAGTCCAACCAAGGGGCTGCTTGTTACCATACCCCGTTAGTAGGCACGCATCCAAAACAGCTATTATTTCGCTGTATTTCCCCGTTGCAAATTGGGGCGCTCCCTCATCATCCCATCTATACATGGTTACTGGTTTTGGCATTAGATACTTCCTCGAAATGCGATTGTTGAACTGTCCGTCTCAATGTTTGTGTGTCCTGGCGATATCGAGCGGATCATTATTGTCGGCTGACTGGCCGCGTACGTCGTGAATAGAAAAGCTTCACCAGGGCCTAGACCACTACCAATGGCCTCTTTAGATAAATTAAAATACGGTGACTGTGTGAGCGGATTGATTGGAATACAGTCTATACCAGTATTGCCTGTCATTATTAATCCAACAAACTCTCCATAGACTTGATAGTCACTAGATGAGAATACTATTGCCCATTTCTGATTAATTGCACCTTGGCCGTTCATCACTATTGGGTATTGAGATGTGTTTATTGAGTTAGACGCTGATGCACCTGTATCTGCAAAGTTGTTTTGCCAAGCGCTTAACGTTCGTTCATCTGATGTGCGCGCTTGCAAATCTCCCATTCGCAATACGCTAGAAACGGTAGCACCTGCTGTGTATGTTCTATTAAGCGTCGTTAAGAGCTTAATACTATTACCATTAATACTGAGTATTTGCCTCAATTCCGATTGAATCGATGTCACAATAAATGGAGCCGTAAAACTCGAAACACCAGATTGAACGGTTAATTTCCCCGTTGTTTTGTCATAGCTGTAGTTCGCATTGGTTGGTGAGTAGAGCGATTTATTGTTTGCATCCGCAATGTCAATCCAGTCTGAGTCAGCTCTCTCATCAATCACTTGGCCCTCAGTGAGTGACGCGTGCTGTGTTCGTTGTCGATTTTGAATACAGACTAAATCGCCGACGTGAAAAATCGCCTGTTCACCGCTGGGTAATTTTGAATAATCAATCCCACCATGAGGTGTCGGCACATTCACAAGTTCAAGCTCATGTACATCATATGAAATAGTGCCTGGCAAAATATCAATGTTGAATGCCAAATTAACTTCGCCACTACCTGATATTGAGCCAGTCACATTGTTGCCAGTGATAGCGCCGCTCTCATTACTTGAAGCACTTATGTCAGTACCTGTTGGTGTTTTACATCGAACATAGAAACTTGCTGGGTCAAATGATGATAGTTCGATATTAAAAGATGCAACTCTGCTTACTTGCTCTTGTTTGGCAACTAAAACACGAAGCTCTTCTTCAGGCGTTCCTGTGTATGATATTGATTCATTTTCAGTTATCACTCCCGTTTCATAGTTAATAGTGGCGATGATGTAACCACCAGATATGAAACGACCTTCACTGTCATCAGTTAATATCTCTCCTGTACTAGCTCGTTTTATTCGACAATAGCCTGGTTGCACTTTTTCACCCACAGATAATGTCAAAGCGCCAGGATAGTTATGAAAGCGAAAGTCATCACTTGAGAGATAAAAAAATGTGAAACTCTGGCCTTTGAGTAGTTTTTTTTGACTATTTAACGTTGTTGAGACTGTGCCATTGTTAATATTAAACTGACTCGAAAACACTCTAACAGGGTGCCACGAATTCCATGCTTCTACCCAATACTGATAAACACCGTAATAATATGGCTGGCCTAATAAAAAATCCGGCACATTCAGAATGACTTCGGTCATGTCACCATAAGATGTCAGTACAGCAGTGCGATATACACTGTCATTTCCAATGCTCTTATTTAAGTGCTCTATGCGATTTATCACAGTCGGCGCGATTGAGCTGCTTATGTTCTCAACACTTAAAATGTTATTGTTTGCAGTATCAGTCGTTTTAGTTGTGCCATGGTACTTTGCAGTTTTCAGCATGTCTTGGATATCACTGAGCACGCTATCATCAGTGAGGGCGGGAACCTCAGCAATAAATGTGTTTACAAATGTATCTTCTGGCTGGTCACTGATAAACAACAGTGAGTCTAATAGTCTTGAATCATCTGGAGTTGCAACCGTTGGATATAGCTTGACGACATCAAGCGCGCTTGATGCATAGTCAACATTGCTTATTGCACTGAATACATCATTCAATTTACCGGATTCAATCGCATTATTTGTGCGATGGCCGCCAGCGTTCGGCTCGTTGCCTAATCGCTCGGGTTTAAAAATTTTCAGGTCACTTCTAAGCATACTCACACCGTTTTGAATTTTAGAGTTACATTTTCAAACGCATCAGGCGGAGCATCTGAATACTGTTTGATTTCTGTGCCGGTGACGGGTTGTTGTGTGTGATCCCAAACGACAGTGTGGATTGCCCCACGAATTGTGATTTGAAAAGCACTGAGCTGAGATTGGGCGAAATCAAAAAGCGCTTTAAATACGTCGTAACTTTCTTGCTGGCTCCACAGCGTGATTGCACGCCCAACAGGTATAGTGGTTTTCTCTATATGCTGGGCACCATTAAGCGCCCGCTCTGTTTGTTCAGCGACAGATTGATAATTGAATTCATCTGTCCAGACAAATTGGTCATATTGTTGGTTGTTTAGTTCTATCATTGCACTCTCGCAAGTTGTTCTAGTTCGTCTAAAAGTTGGTGTTTAATTTGCGCGTAAAATTCAGCTTGTTCTCCTCCTGGTATGCTCAGTTGCAGCTTCACTGTTGTAGCGTTGCTATATTGCTGTTGCAGTGCGTTTACAAGTTGTCGCACGGCAGTTTCTAAGCTGCCATTCGTTGGGCTAGGGGGGTAAGTGCTTGGTTGTTGTGTATTCGGGGTTGGCTGGCGTGTATATGCACCAGAAAGCCCTGAGCTTGACTGGTTTTTAATTGCACCGCGTTGTTGATTAATGAGTGTCAAAAGCTCTTTTTTGCTCGCAGCATCAATGCGTGTTAGCTGTTGCGTTAGTCGTTTGTATATGTCGGACAGAGACTTAGTTGATGACGCATTGTTTATTTGAGATTTAAACTTGTTGTATTCAGCTTCGGCTGCTTGTTCATACGCACGTCGCTCACGTTCGGCGCGAACTTCTCGGCTATCGAACTCATACGCACGTGATTTCAACCCTTCCTGATAATCCACAATGGTTTCAACTGTCGGGCGATTGCTTCGACTATTTGATGCACTGCGAGTTGAATACCAGGTTCTTTCTGTGCGCTCTAGTTCACTTCGCTGCTCTCTTAATGATTTCATTTGAGACTGCGCCGCTTGCGTTGCTGCTATTGTTGCTTGTGTACCGCGCTGTGTTGCGGCCGTTGCTGAGTCTTGTGCGTTTTTGAAATCACCAAGCAAACGGCTAACGACTTTCAGCATAGATTCTAGGCGGGCTTTTTGGTCCGTATATTGTTGCGCCGATACTTTGCCTGATTGATATTGGTTATTGAGGTTATCTAACTCGGTATGAATGCGCGATTGCTCTGCTCTGAGTTTTCCCATGGTGGCAAGTTCAAGCTGCTGCACGCGGTTTAAGTCGGTTGTTTGCTCTGCCAACCTTTGTTGTTGAACAATCAGCGCGTATTGTGCCTGGGCTTTTTGCGCTGCGGTCGCAGTGCTACTCGCTAACACTTGTTGATTTGCCGCAATCGCTTTTTTGGTTGCGTCGAGTTCACGCTGATAGCGCTTAACCGCTTCGCTGTTGGTGTCAACAACGGGGGCCAACTCATTGGCTTTGTTTATCAACTTATCAAGTTCAGTGGTTAACCCCAGCGCTGCGGCGGCAGCTTCAACGCTGGCGGGCACGGTTTTATTTGTCGCTGCAGCGGCTTCAATTGCAGCATCAGCCCATTTTAAGAATGCAAGCTGTTGTTGGCCGATTGGTTCATTGTATTGCTGGATAAGCTCAAACGCGCCTTGCAATTCTGTCGCGGTTTTTTGGAGTGCGGCACTGCTTTTCAAGCCCATTTTTTCATAGGCTTTTTCAACATCATTGGCTAAGTATGCTTGTCGTTCTAGGCTTTTATTGTGTGACTCAAACTTAGTTTTTAGCTCATCAAGTAATGTGATTTGCTGGCTGTATTCATCTCCCGCAGCGGTTAGAGCAGTACGCGCCGAGTCGAGCGATTGTAAAAAGCCGTCCACGCCATCGCGTACACCATTCAAGCTTTTTGATTGAGCGTCTAATGACTCAACAACCCTAAGTGCTTCAGGAATAGTGAGGCTTAAAAAGGCTTGGCGCTCACGCTCTGCTTGCTCCGCGTCTTTGGTCGCTTGTGCTAAGCGCTCTTGTTGTGTATTTGCTTTTTCGTATACGCCCGTTAGTTCATTAAGCACGATGATGCCGCTATCTATGGCCGCTTCAGCTTGCTCAAATGTTTCAAACATCATCCCTGTTGTTTCGTTAATGCGCTGGATTTCATACGCCAATGCAGCGTTGGTTTTTATCGCAGCATTTCTACTTTGTTCAACTTGCTGTTCAATCGTCAACAGGTTGTTGTATTCAACGCCGACATTGATCAATTCATTAATCAACAGTGTGTACAGTCCACCTCGGGCAATGAATCCAACTGCACTTTTCCAGCGATTGGTTGCAGCGGTCGCGGCATTTGTTGCAACAGTGGCGGATGTGATGGCGGTTCTATATGCTACGAACGCACGCGTCGCAGTGGCCGCACCGGATACCACATTGCTGAAATACGAGCCAACTTTTAACGCAAGCCAAGCTTTTGCGACAAAGCCGATTTCTTCGCGCAAATCATACAATGTGGTGATTGTGTTTTTGATGACCGTTCCGACGTTGACAATGGTATCACTGACTGCTTGCGCCCATTCTTGCAAACGGCCATCCGCAGCCATGGCTGAAAATTCATTGTTAAGTTCGGTCAGTTGGCCTTTGAGCCAATCCATGGCCCCTGATTGCGCAACCATATTGTAAAATTGCTCAAGGTTGTCGCGTGCATTGGATACCTGACCACTGAATAGCGACATTTGTGCGGCAGCACTACCAGCGCTTGCGCGGCCCATTTCATCAATTAAGCCTTTGATAACATCGCGGCCTAATTTGCCCTCAGAGCTGAGCTTTTGCAGCTCTTCGACGTTTTTGCCTGTGACATCCTGAAGCATATCCCAAACTGGTACACCCCGTTCAACAAGCTGTAGAATTTCTTCACCTTGGAGTTTTTGTTTTGCCCATGCTTGGCCGAGTGCCAGTGATATACCCTCGACCTCAACGTAACTACCACCGAGTTTGAGTGCACTGTCAGTGATTGCCTGAAGCGTGCCGTCCATCGGGTCGAGGCCAAATGCCTTCAACTTCACAAATGCTTGGCTCACTTCCCCCAATTGCAATGGGGTGTTTTTTGTAAAATCAGCAATCCAGCGGGTAGCATCTTCTCCCTGTGAAATACTGCCCATAAGACCATTCATTTGCACCTGGAGCTTTTCAAATTTATCGCCAGTAGCAAACACATTGGACACTGCTTGGCTTACTCTGTCCAAGCCAAAATAGGCGGCTGCAAGGGCTGCAATTTGGCCTGTGACATTGCTAAGGCCGACCGCATGGGCTTGTTGCGCGGCATTGCCTTCTTTTAAATCTTGGGTGAATTTATCAACGGATTTACCCGCTCTATCGAATTGTGCACCTAAGTCGCGCTTGGCGGCTTTTAGGTTGTTGCTGTCAACGTCTGAGCGCCTAAGCGCGCCTTGCAGCGCGGCGTGTTTAGTCGTTTGCTGCGTCAGTTCATCACGCATTTGAGCAAGCGAGCGCTCTGCCTGTTCAATGGTGTTTGTTAGCGCTTTTGTGGGGGGCTCTGTGCTTTGTGTGTCGCGTTTTAGTTCATCCAGCGCTTGTGACGCGGCGGCGGTCGCTGTCGCATGTTGTTCTAATTTTTGTTTAGACCGCTCAAAGTTATGTATTAAATCTTGTTGACTGCCCAGCTCTTCCAAAACGTCAGCCAGTGACTTTGCTTGTACACTGGTTTGTTGTGCGCTTTGCGTTGTGTTGTCAAGATTATCACCAAGGGATTGGGCCGCAGGGTTTGCCGCATCTGCACTTTGTTCAATGTTGCGTAGTTCAGTAACGAGTTGTTCAATGTGTTGCTTGCCTGTGGCCTCTGCAACAATACGTAATGCAAGCTCTAAAGTTTTGTCAGCCATAGGTCTACTCAGAAAGTTAAATGTAGGAAAGGGGCTTAAGCCCCTTGGGGTTAAGCGGCAATGTCATCCACAACGAACGGAGCGGGTTTACCTGGCACAACTTTCGCTGTGCCTTCAAGCTCTCCACCAACAAAATCAGTTGATGCCAAATCCATTTCACTACTTGGAGACATTGAGGTATCAAACACCTCAAATTGCACGTCCTTACCGTTGGCTAAATTGGTGCCCTCACCAAAGAGTCTCAAGCGCGTATTGCTATTAACGGCCCCTTTAATGCGCTTGCCAGAGCGTGCATTGTATTGCGCTGATACGGTGATGCTGCCGCCTGCATCCACTGCACCGCCAGGTAAAGCGCGTATCAGCCCAAGGGCATAATTCACTTCGAAGTCAGTGCCAAGCTCAATTGGGGTTGTCGATTGCTTAACGACTAGGCCCGCTTCAGCCAGATTTTTATGTCCAATCTCAGTCCATTTATGCTCAGCGGGTAGTGTTAAAGGTTTGTCGGTGATGGTGCCGCTGGCATCATTAATGGTGATCACTTCCCCCATCAAAACCATGGCAATCAGTTCTGCGGGTTGGTCGTCAAATGCCCAGTTGATTGTCGTGGGTTTGGGGATTTTTACATCATCCAACGCTTGACCGTAATCGGCCTTTTTGGTGGATGTGCGCGGCTTGGCTTCCGCTTCTGCTTTTATCGCTAATTTTGTAGTGTTGATAGGACCAAGAATACCGCCTGTTGGTTGCCCGTTGGGGTCAAGTCGCTGGACAAAGACATTGCCCGAAAATAATAAGCCGTCGCTCATGGGTGATTACCTCTCATTTTGAATTGACTGGTAAAGGCCAGCGGGTAAAACCCAAAGCCTTGTGTGTACCGTGGTTTTATGGATGTATTCACGCGTTGCCAGGGACCGATATCCTCTGTCTTTTTCCCTGCAAGTGCGCGAATAATGGATGTTAAAATGTGACCTGTGTGTGCTTCATTGCCGAGTCTGTCAGCAAGCACGACGAGCCATGTTTGCTTAAGCTGCATTGACGCTCCCGCGTTTGCTTTGTCTGAAATAGCATCTCCCATGTACAGGTAAAACACGGTCGGGGTTGCTTGTACACGCTCCAGCTCAGTGAGTTCATTCAAGTACTGCACATTTAATACGCCTTTGACATGTTGCAGAGCGCGTTTAAGCGGGTCACTGGCGGCTAGATGGTTGTCAGTTAACTCAAACATCACAAAAACCCTGTTGACTTACTACGTGCAAAAACACTGCCCGCAGACTCGATGATGGCAACGTCATTTTTCTCAGCTTTATTGCCCGTGGTGTCTGGCCCCAAGCTGATATCGCCCTTATTGACAGCGCGCAAAAAACTGACTGCATCTTTGTAACGGGTTTCAATGTGCTCCGGTGCATTGTTTCCCGATAAAAAATACCGCGCCAAATCGCAGCAAATGCGTGTCAGCGACTTTGGTTGGGTACTCAGGGGCAACTGATAGCGCCCTGACAAATAGGTGTTGATTTCAGACGTCGCATCGTCCAGAGCTTGTCCAAGCACCGTTAAATCTATCTGACCAATCGGGCTGCTTTGTCTACGGGTAAGCAGGATTAAATCCTGCTCACCAAAGCGACTGGTCATATCGTTTAGCGTCGCGTAGGTCATGTTTACTGCTCCGACTCAGCACGTGCTTTAGCCGCTTGGTACAACTTCCAAGCTGCATCACGTTGCGCTGCGGTGGGCTTGTGCTTGCCTGTGATTTTTTCACCGTTTACGTCATCACTGATATCAATGGTAAGTTGCTCAACCGTGGGCTTGTCTTCAAAGCGCTCAACAATCATCACAGCGACAAATGGGTGCAGTTCTTCTGGCACACCCGCCAAATCGACTTCAAAGCCACCATCTACAGGGTGTAAATTTCCTGCGCCCAATGCTGATTCCGAAATAGGGTTTTCTTGGGTCGGAAGTTTTTGCACCGCAAGTCGTGGATCAGTTTTAAGTATTTCAAGCTGTGCGCTTGTGACGGACAAGTTATTAATCCCTTGAGACAAGGTAATATTTGCGCGTCGGTAGCCTGTCGGTTGAGGGCTCGTAATACAGACTGCAATATGCGATTCCAAAGTGTTATTAGCCATTTCATTTTCCATCCTGTTAAGTTCACGGTTTACAAATAGTCAGCGACAAGCAGGTGTAGGCGGCCCTTCAACTCGTTCGAGCTGTTTGCGTCTAACTCGCGCTCTAGCATTTTGGTTGCCACGTCTTCAAGTTCTGGCGGGACTACCAATGTAGTTGGGCGTATTGCCAGTTTTTGGCCGCCATCGGCTTTGAAATCACGCATTTTTTTGATTGAGTCCCAGAGGTTATCCGGTGTCAGAGCGCGTTTGTTACCAAAGGCCAATTGCCAAAAACTGAAGCCAGCTGCATCTCGGCAATCGGTGCCATAGCGGAAGGTTTTGCTGGTGAAAACGGCTTCGTCATCGATTTTGGTCATGCTGGTAAATTGGGGCTTTTTACGCACTTGGAAAATGACGGGGAGTAGTGCTTTGGATGTGTCTAATACAAACCAAGGCACACCGCCGTAACCTACATCTTCAGCCATGTTTGCGACACTGACAGGTGTACCCGTACCGTCGACATTTGGGTAAACTGGGTGATCCGTATCAAAGTAGTTTTGCCCGTCATAGCACAAGGTCGTGAAGCCCGCCGCGAGCAATGGGAAAACCATTTCATCTGGATGGATAGCAGCACTTCGGCCCATCTCTTCAAAAATGGGTTTATAGATGCCCAGCTCGTCGTCTTCAATTTCGTTCCTATCAACACCCACTGTTGCTTCATAGTCTTCATTGACGATGCTATACGCGTGGGCTTTCATGCTTTTGATGGTTCTATCACCTACCCATTTTTGCAGTGAGGGGAATTTGCCCAGCCAGCCATACGTATTACTTTTTGTCGTAGAAGGTATGACCGAGGCAATTTGTGTGTACTGCGGTTTAGCCGATTCGAGACCGCTTTGAAAATTCTTTTTAAAACCAACTTGTAAGCTGGTTAATAGTGCGGGAGTTACGATAGCCATTACTTTTCCTCTTTAGCGTCTGCGAATTCTTGATGACTCATGCCCAGTTGGTCAGCGGCGTATTTGTCATCTGCCGTCAGGGCTGCCAGACCTTTCTTTTTGTCTTCAGGTGGCTTTTGAGTTTGTTGGGTTTGCTGAGTTGTTAGCGCGGCAATGGGTTTGCGCGTCTCTAACATGGTGGTTAAGGCAGCAACGCCTTGTTGCTCTCCCAGTTTTTTGAAGTAGCCCACTTCCGCTTCGATGATGCGGCCGTCTTGTCTGGCTTTATCAATTTCAGCATCTACGGTGGTGACCTGGTGCTGAGTACTGAGTGCAACGTATTGCGTATGCAGCGCGTTGTAAGACTCAATAGGCACATACTTTGATAAGTCCACGGTTTGTTGTTTATCTTGCTGTGCTGTGAGCGCTGCTTGTGCTGTTTGCGCTTCTTGCTTTATTTTCTCAATGGCCGCTTGGCCTTGGGTGATATGTGCTTCTGTGACATCACCGTCCACGGTGACACCTAAAGCCTTTAGTAGCTGTTGTGCTTCATTCATTGGGGGAACTCCAAATTGAGTGAATTGGCTGTTTAAAATCGCTACCTCATCCATGCCCAAAATTGCAGGGTCATTGGTCAAGGCAACATGAAGAAGTTTGAGAACACGGCCTGTGATTGTGTCGTAGAGAAAAACGGGGCTGACAAAACGGTATTCTTTTGCACGGATGGCACTTGCCGCTTTGTCGGTCCAATCGACGTTTTCGGCATATACACCTTCGCCTTGCACATATTGCAATGCACCAGGTTTAAACCATCCCGCAGCGGGGGCAGGTTGGCCGTTTTTTTCTTTGTTTAAGGTTTGGTGTTCATAATCGAACAAGTAATCATTCGGACGCTGCTGAGCGTGTGCTTGTAAAAATTGAAAAGCGGTATCGTCCATCAGCCAGTGGCCGGACTCGACATCGGTCGGGCGGCCATCGTGACCACTGAACAGGCCATCAGGAATAATAAGCACACGCGCGCTTGTGCCAGTGTCACTGATTTGGTCTGAGAGGTTACATACAGCAAGACCAACATTGGAATCGCTCGGTGCAGTTTGGTTACATACAGCAAGGCCAATCGAAGTTGGGGAGTAAGGTTTCATACATACTGGCACGTTTCATTTAACTTGGTGCCAGTATGTCGGGTTGGGCTAGAAGAGTATTTTAAACTGGGTTAGTAAAATTATTGTTCAGTTTCTTTCTTAGAAGAACTTACTTGCAATCGATCAGCAAACACCCTTATTAATTCCAATGCTTCTGGGGTGCCATTTTCTACAATACCCATACTTAACTCTAACTCCGCAAGAGTCGCCAGCATTTTATCTGCGGAATTATGAAATGAGAAATGTCCCAATTGCTCTCTTGCGTTAAGTAACTCTGAAATAACTTCAACACAGTAAAACGACACAGTGATTTGGTTTAACCCTCGCGATGCAAAGTCGTTGAGTAATTTAACCTGACGAATGTACATCTCATCTACTCTCATGACTGCTAACAATTTTAAGCTTGTATTAAAATCTACGTCCTCTTCAGTACCCTGAAATATAGTTCGAGTGATTTTGCGCCTTTCGTGTTCAGATAATGGCTCTAGACCAGTGCTTTTAAGCAAATTTGCCGTAGCTGTATTTTGATACCCAAGCATGCGAATCAATTGCAATTCCAATTCACGTTGCCTATTAGCTTTTTCTTCATCAAGAGCTATCCGAGATTGAATTTGCATCATATTACTTTGCTGTTGAAGGTTTGCGAGATGCGTTGTTTGAAAGCGACTAGTTTCACCAGCTTGTTTTGTAAATTCTTTTGTTTGTTCTTCGTGAGTTTTTCTTGATAGTGCTAGTTCTTCTCTCGTTGCTTTAAGTTCTTTAGTTTGCAGCAGTAAAGAGAAAACCAACATTACAATGGTAAGGAAAGAGAGGCTTGGGTTTAGTACACCTCCGAAAAAGTCACCAAATGTGCCATATTCCCCCCTGACAACATCAGAAGCTTGTTCGCCTAATTCTGGAAATATAGGGCTAAATGTTTCTGAATAGATATATATGAAATACAGAGTTATTGCGATGGCAATAAACGGAATGATTAAAATCACTCCGTTCACAATCTTAGAAAATGAAGGTCGATACCACTTTTTTTCTATGCTTGATTCGTTTTCGCTCATAAATAGAAATTCCTTGAATAAATCAGTTTTAGCAATTGCCTTTGATTAAATCATATTTTAGAAACGTTCCGAAACGGGGTTAACGGTGTTTTCTCTGAATAAAGATATCATTGCGGCGGGTAAACGTGCTTAGCGCCGCAGAGGACGTTTTAGCGCGTTTTTTAATTTTCTATGATAAAGCTCGCTAATACCTCAATGATTTGATGTTCTTCCTCTGCACTCACCCCCAAGTATTGACGCTGTGGAATAGCTGCCGGACCTGGAGCCATGTCCGGCTCACCTCCAAAGTTATGAATAGCGGCATAAGGCTTATTGCTGCCAATCTCAGCCCAAAAGTCGCCACTGTCCGCAGCTATGCTGGCCGCTAAACCGCCTGCACTGACTTGCAGCATTTGGCCGCCAACACGTTTGGGGTTTTGCTTGAGATAGTTCTCACTGAGCCCTTGCCAAGCTTCACCTGTCACTGGGCTGCGTTCTTCGGCAAAGGCGTCTTCACTGGCTCCCTCCATAATGGCGGCAATTTCATTCATCGGGTCGCTGAGGTCTGTGAACTTGTCAGCAATCTCTGCCAGGATGTTTGCTGCATTTCCGTGCGTGAGGATTTCAAGTGTGTTGCTCATATTGTAATCACCTTAGTCTTAGGTCATACTTGTTGTTGGCGGTGGTGTACCCCGATAGGTAAGGGGCTGTCTGACAGTGATGTGAGTTCGATTCTCACCCTACCGCCATACTTCATACAGTCCGCCTGTAATACCACTCTCAACGGTTTTCATTTTCACCTTTAACGCATTTATCAAAGTGTCTAACTCAACGCCTTTACCTTGATAGCGCACAACAACCTTGATGGCCTCTTCCCCTTGCGCGCGAACAAACAGCACTTCATTCCTAGACGTTTCCCATAAAACTTGCGTGTTGGGGTCATTAATGAACGTGCTGAGATTGACGTATTCAGCCAATGCAAGCGCAGTACCATTGTCCTGGTGCTTTTCACTGTGGGCATGAGCTAAGGCTCGCTCTGACAAAACCAATGTGCGCGCCGCATCAATGCCTTTATCTTTGAGCTTTTCATTGATGTCATCATTCAAAAATGACACCACGGTTTTATGCTGGGGTCTTGGGCCATTGGCTTTGAGTCCGTCAGTATCTTTTGCTTTCTTAGCTGCCTGAAAGCGCTCTATGCGATCAATACTGTCTTTTGTCCATAGCTCAAACGCTCTGGCTCTCTCTTCACTGTTATTGAGTGCTTGAATTGTTTGTGCACGCAATTCAACGTCTTCCACTTTCCCCAGTTTTTGCGCCACGCTGACATCCGTGCCAAACGCACTTTGTCCAGGCGAGTAGGCCCAACCCACATCCGGTGTCATTACGCTGCCATCTGGTAATTGAATACGGGCATGAGGTAACGTTTTAATGTCGCCCGTCTCTTTGCTCACAATCTCCGCATCAAAGGGTTTCACCCAATCATCACCTCGCTCTATGCTTAGACCGCGCGATTTGACTTGTGCTTCTGTGAGCGCACGAACACGGCAACGGCACCCCCAGCCATTCGGCGGGAAAATGATTGACCAAATAGGGTCGTCAAACCGAAACACTTTGCCATTCAACAGTGAATGCTCTGGTCGTGTTTGGTCATCGTCGATTGCAACATACTGCCAGTATGGGTGGGTTTTGCTGCGGGCCATCAAGCGGCGATAGCGCCCTGACATATAGGCGGTTTGTAGATTGGTTCGATAGATAGTATTGAGACGATATGGGCTGCCAAGTTGGATCTCATCTCCTTGGGCATTCTTTGTTTTTCCCCACCATCCCAAGCGCTGAAGTTCTGGAGTAAGCAGCTCTGCAAATTGCTTTTTCGTCAGTCCTTCAGTCAGTGCTTTGTCTGTGTACTTTCTAATTGCCTCCAGCACTTCCATGTTTTGCACTCGGGCAACCGTAAACGCTTTTGCTTGGGCATGGGTCAGCACATCATGCCACTCGTCACTGATTGCATACCCCTTTGATTTAAAGTAGGCCACCGCATCCGCTGGCGGTTTATCAAAGGCGACCGCCAGATTTACATCACTCATTGATGGTCCCCCAAATCTCACTGACAAAAATTAATCGTGTCAGCAGGTCAGTGAGCTGTCCTTGGTCCAAGGTAGGATAAAGCTCTGCCAGATTCACTGCGGCCAATTCTTCACTTTGCACTAGGGCATCCATCAAGGGTTTAAGCGTGGCTTTGTACTCGTCGCGCATATCGCCACTGGTGATCGCGTCTATGGCTTTGTCTAGTTCGCTTTGCTTCGTTTGGTCGTTTACATCAGCACTGAGTGCTGCAATGGACGTACTCAAAGCTGCGGTGGCGCTTGGTGCATCTTCTTTTGGCAGCTCCAATACGTCATCATCCTCTGTCGCTGTAGGAATACCCAGACGGTCATGCACCCACGATTTAGGAATAGCCATACCCATGCTAACCAATGAACGCAGTGGGAATGCTAAGTCGCGCATGGCTTCGGTGGTGGAGGTGTCAAACTCAAACCGTGGTAAGCGACGGTTCCCGCTGTAACTTCGCCCATTCAACGCATACATAGGGTAAAGCACATCACGGTTAATGGTTTGCTCTAGCTGGTGCAAGTCACTTTGTGTGATGTCTTGTTTGACTTCATTGTGTACGTTACCAAGTGCGTTAGTGCTTGATTTGCCGTCAGCTTGGGTTGTGAGCGTGCCACCTAGAATGGCTTTGGATTGGGTCAACTCACACCATTTAATCATGGCTTCGAATGGGTCGGACTGGCCTTGGGCCGCATTTTGAAAATCAATGTCCATCCCGCGTGGGATAATACCGCCTGCGTTATGCCCAATCGACATCACAGCGCGAAGAAGTGTTGCTTTTTCATCGTCACTGGCACCGCTTTGGTATTTACCTAGTCGAAGAGGTAGGCCGTAAATCTCTAAAAACTCTGCGAGGTCACGCACACTGTAATTTTTGAATAGAAACGGCCAAGACAAAACCGAAAGCAAGCCCGCACGATGTACATAACCAGATTTAGACTTGTGCACGTGCAGCGCCCACCCAAACGGATTAAGCGTTTCCCCTTCATTGGTGCCGTCATTCAATACCAGGTGATTATGATCGTCAGGGTGCGTCATAAACAGGTTTTGGTCTTGGAACTCATACCCTGTGATGATTTGTTGCTTTTCTACATATTCCCATTTCAATTCGTTGGCACTGAAACCTTTTAAAATCGCATCACTGAAATCAAACAGCAGGTCATAAAACCACGTAGCATCGTCTAAAATCTCAGCCAACATTTCAGCATCCCGCTGCTCTGCGGCGCTGGCGTTACGAGGTGGTTTAATGTTGAAGTCTAAGCCAATGATGGCGCGACGGCGCTTGCCAAGTTCACATGTTATATGCCCGTCTTTGTCTTCAATATCTTTGGCTAAATCGGCCATAGCTGCCAAATTGCCTTCTTGGGCTTCTCGCAGCAAAGAGGCCAGTTTTGCTGGTGTTAGTCCCTGAGTGGGATGCTCTGCAAACTCTTTGCGCATTGCTGCAATACGGCTGTTTTCGTCAGTTTGTGTCTCGGCCAGTTGTTTTGAGTTAATGGGATTACCATATAGATCTACTATGCTCATGCTTACCTACCAACACCCAGCGCCTTGAAAGCTGCCCAGGTCTTCATAATTAAAATCACTGTGTTTGTTTTTGTCGTGCTTGTTTGGAAGCGGAGTAAACTCGATGGTGCTGCCATCCATCCAAGATGCGCGATTTGCCATTGCTAAACCCACTGCAAAGTCACCGTGGCGCTGGCGTCCATCACTGCCTTTGTCTGAACCTTTATCAATCTTGGGTGTTCCATTGCTCACGCTGATCTTTTGCATATCAGCCAGAATGTCTTGATGTTTGGGTATGTCGATGTTTTGATCTTCAAACTCTGCTTTGAGCTTTGGCATCCATTCGCGATACCAATTGTCATTCAGCATGACTTGCTCAACCATGTCTATACCAAAGTGAAGTGCTGCGGCTTCTGCTAAATAACCACCATTACCTGTGGCATCAAAAGCTAGACCAGTAAGGCGTGGTAGGCGCATCGTGAGATACAACATGATGTGACGCTGCATGTCATAAGTGAGGTTAGTTAGCTCCACAACAAAGGGAACACGCTTGGCAAGACTTTTGGATATTTCAAGAGGAACAAACACCGTCAAATCGCCACGCCTTGCAAAGTCTTCTCCAAAGCTATGGCTCAATGCAGGGTTTAATTGCTCAATAAGTGGTTCAAGTTCTTCTGCAATCCAGGCATCAACCTCTGAGCGTTGTGCTTCTTCTGTCCAGCTCATGAAATCGTCAGGTGCTTCATAGCCAATTATTGGAATGTCCTTTTTCATCGCGGCTTCAATTAGCACACGAGGAATGTAGGTGCCTCCGCCTTTTTTGGGCTCACAGAAGTACTCTTCTCTGGCGTCTTCTTGACTCGCAGTATCATTGAGCAAGTCATCAATCCACTTGCTCTCAGCATCACGTGTCCATTGCGCTTTTTTAATCTGGCAAATGCGTTGATAGAGTCCTTCTTTACATGCATCAGCCAGTGTAATGGTATGTACTGAATATCGCTTTTTACCCGCGCGACTATCCTGTATTAGCTCATTGAAGAGGTTGTCTATACCATTGTGTGTGCTAATGAGTCGCACCTTAGCGCCCCACATCGTGAGTGCCAGTGCCGCTTTTAACACTTCGGCTAAGCGATCATGAAACGCCGCCTCATCTATTGTCACATTGCCTTGCATACCCCGTAAATTCGCGGGGTTGGAACTGAGCGCTTGAATTTTAAAACCACTGGCAAAGTAAATAACAAATGTCAGGATCTCTTTTCCGTCTTGTCCATCATCAATGAAGATCTCTTCTTGAATTCCGCCCGCCGCTTTATTGAATGCCTTAGCCCACATTGCAGCCGCTTCGATAAACTCCCGTGCCATCTCTTTGTTAGAGCCAACATAAAAATGGTTTGTGCCTTGGGCTTCTTTGCTTTTGCTGGCTTCTAAAACTGCGTCTGCGGCCTCTGCCCAGGTTATACCTGTTCGACGGCTTTTCTCTGCAATTTTGAGTGGAGAACGGTCAGCTATCCAACGCTTTTGATAGCCAAGCAATAACTCGTTTTGGTCAAACGGGATGAATACAGGAAGGCCGAATTTTTTTTCAAACTCATCGCACTTGTTCAGATCATGCTGAAGCTTAGACAAGCTAATCTCTGGTGCTACACTTTCCATTATGCGATCCCCAGTATTTGGTTCTTAATTTGCTGAGCACCTTCAGCAGTTAACCCTGCTTGAATCGCTGACTCTTCAGCTGCGGCAGCGGCTTCCTCTGCAAAGGCTTTACGGATATCTTTTTCGCGTTGGTGAGCTTTCATTGCGGTAGATTCTAGACGCTGTGCCGCAAGCATCGTCTCTTTAATCATGCCTACATCAATGTCCGCCTCTTCATCTGGGTTAAGCAATTCTCTTTGCATCGCTTTGAACAGTTGTGAACGGGCCATCTCCAGAATCAGTTTGGTTGTGTCACCTTGTGGCTTGTCTCCAAGCTCAGACGTCAGCGCGATAGTTGACTCTCTAAGTTCTCTAAGCTTTTGACCGACAGCTTCTGTCTTTTGAGCATGTCTAGACAGTCCAGAGCGAGAGATAGTGGCCTCTTCATCAAGTCCGGCATCTAAAACCAATTTGTTTATCTCTTGCAAAATTTCGGCTTGTGAATATTGCTTGTCACGTAGCATTTCAGAGAGGCGCTTTTTTATATCATCTGGCAATGCATCTATCTTGCTTGATTTACCTCTTCGAACTGAATCCATCATTGCTAACTCCGAGGTCCTGGGCGCTTAATGCCAGGCACAACGCTAACCCCTTCGGCAACATCCATCCCCGTTGGAGTAATACGCGCAACCCACGTGTTTTCACTCATTTTCTCTAACGAGATATAGCGGTTTTGCTCCAACCAGTTGAGTTCGGTTTTAAGCTGATCTCTGGTGCATCCCAAACCATAAGCTTTGAGCACATCAATTAACATTGACGTATTGGCACCGTAGTCTTGACTTTCTTTAAGCGTGATTAGAATGCTGATACGTTGGTGTTCAGCAATGACTTGATTAATTGGCATGAAATAGCCCTCTCAATTTTGAAAAAATCTCGCAAATGACACAACCAAAAGCTTTAAGAACAATCTCGAACAGCTCAGCAACAATTAATCCATTCCGAAGGCCAAAACCTAACGCTATGCCCGCGCCTGCAATCGCAAAAAACGCGTTGATGTAGTCAAAAATTGACATCATTGCTCTCCTCTGGCTCAGTAACTGAAACTGGAAAATCTTCAAAAAGTTTAAGTGCTATATGAATCCCAGCTTTTAACAATGCTTTGTCCCTTTTGGATTCCAGCTCGTAATCATCAATCTTAATTCGTGCATCATTAGGTGCGTTTACGATCTCGGTTAATTTATCAATTCGAGCTTGGTGCCAAGCTTGAAGTTGATAAATGACTTTGCATGCGTCCTCATCCAAATAGCCCGATGTTGCGGGTTCTAAATCAAGGTCAAGTTCATGACTCATTTCTGTTACCTCTTAGTTCGTTTTCCATTAGTAAATCTGTAACGCGCTTTAAATCGCCAAGTTGAGGTGAAAGCACGTCAATCTTGCCCCCAACTTCAATTAATCGTTTATCCAGTTCGTGTAAGTCTTCTGTACTGGGGAGGTCTTCAACTGTTTTTTCAACAGCGTCTACACGCTGCTTTAAATCGTCATGTGCTTTTTTGGTCACAAAAGTGGCTCGCAACCAAGCAATGGCACCTGCACTAACAATCACAACACCAACTGCGATCATCTGTTTCCACCACTCAATTAAGAATTCCATTACTCAACCTTTAATGTGATGCGGTCTGCGGAACGAGCCAGAAAACTTCATTTGAATTTCGGCTTCAGTGACCGACTGCCAGCCCTTAACAAACCTTGATTGCATCGTCCCATCGTGACTATGGCGCGGTATTTCATTGGAGTTGAAAGGAAGATCATTAAGACGGCTTTCTATCTCATAATTCAGTCTCTTGATCCGCCCCTGTTTGAAGCTCCAGTCCCAGTTTTTACCCATGAGATACCTCCTTTAAAGCTAAATCAGTTATGTGCTCCAAGCGGTTAAACCAACCTTCCAAGTTGGCGATTTGAGACGAATCTTGTGCACAAATACGCGCATACTTTCGAGCTCGCTTCATTCCTAGCCCAATCAACAGTGATGCTGGTTCCATTGATAATGTTGCTTTTAGTGTGAGGGGGCCAAAAATGCCATCAGGCTTTGAGTTTGCCTTTTTCTGAAGTAGCTGAGTCATTCCATTAACGCCATGCTGAACCGCTCCATCTAACAACATAAGGGCCAACCCCGTGTCCACGTGTTTACAGTGCATAGGTCGCCAATAATTTGTGTGATAAATCCGAACAGCTCTAGAGAGAGTTAGCGAAGATATGTCGAGTTTAGGAAACGCAGATTGACTAATTCCAAATTTGGTAAGCCCACCACGATCGTTTGCTCTATTGTTAAGCCCCCCATCTGATTTAAGTGCGCCTTCAGCATGGAGGATAGGCAGCATACATTCCATAAACTCAACTGAGTACGGTTTGAAAATAGCTGATAAGTTTTTAGCTAAATCAGGTGATGTTTTTAAAAATTCAAGGTAAGTAGGTTGCATGTGGCACTCTGTTTCGTTCTTGTTGATTACAGAGTGCCAATGCTGAACTTGGATGTATTTTAAACTGGGTTAATAAATCAATCGGTACAATTGGAAAATAAATGTTAAACCCAATTGGGTTAATTTATGAAAATAATAATACCCCTATTGGGAGATATGCCTATAAATGGTGCTATAAGCTCGAATTTTCTACAGCATTTTTAACGAAAGTCTTCACTTAAGCTTAGGTTTGTTGTTAGTATCTCGTTAATGGAATGGAGTTTCATATTTTGTGTTGGCAAGGAGTGATCAATAAAGATCCCTCCACGATTATTAACCCAGTTTAAAAGAAATTATTGCCGATAGTGTTATCCTGCTTACTCTATTTCAAAAGGAGTAAAAAATGCGCGACAAGAAATTGAATATTTTGACTAGAAAGGTTCATTCAAAAGTTTTTGGCGGATCTGTTGGAGGTGGAGGTGGTAACGAACCATTCAAGCCGAAAAAGCTTACAAAAGATAGCCTATTTAAGGTGTCTGGTGGTAATGGGAGTGGTAACAACCCAATTGTTTACCCTAAAGTAGCAGCTTTCCCAGATGATTTTGATGTAAAGGCTACGAAGCCTTAGTGGTAAAGATAGAGGCACTGGTTAGTGCCTCTCTTAGGGAGAAGAAATATGTTTGCTGGCTATTCTGAGCTTCTAAATGAGCTAAACAGTTGGCTGTGGCTTGCCACGATAATTTTGCCATTTTTAGTACTACTTACAAGAAGTGGGAATCGGTCATATTTTGTAGTAGCAGCGGTATGGTGCAGCGTTCAACTATTGAACTTAAAGATAGAAGGTTTCTTATGGGAAACTTCGAAGAACAATCTAATTTACTGGTTTGGCACATGGGCAACCATAGACGCACTGAGCATCATCCTAGTATTGGCCTCACATAAAACTCTTAAAATCAAACTAGGATTTGAAGCTTTTAGTATTTCAATTTGCATAGCTATTCTGGCTTTATTGCAAATTGGGACGTACATAGACGGAGCTGTGTTAAAAACGTATTTGATGAAAGAAGCCTATACAATTGGGGTGAATACAGGGAATTTAGCAAACGCACTTATTCTTTCAGTCCCTTTGCTATCTGTGTGTTTAAACACATTTAAGCAGAGAAGGAGAGCGATGTGATACTTGAGTTACTTTATTTGGCGGTGTTATTTATCTTTATTTTGTATTTGATTATTCAGGTTTTCAAGTGCAAGGTCACAACACTAGACAAAGCAAAAATAGAGATTGAAAAAAGAGTTCAAGACGAGTTTCAAGTTAGATCTCACCAGCTATTAATGAAAAGAGGCGAACTAGAATCCATAAAAGATCCTGATTCAAAATATGATGGGATGATAAGTTGGCGAGAAGAAATTGAGCAATATTACAAGGACTACAATGCTCAAATAGAGTATGAACTAGAACAGTTAAACGTAGTTAGAATTAAGTTTTAGAGGGCATTTAGCCCTCTTTTTTGTTAAGTGTATCAGCCTTAACATTTTCAAATTTTACATCTTCACCAGCGGCCTTTTTTACTGAATATAGTGCAAAACTAATGACTTCGTTAAATTTAATGTTTTTTGATTTTGTCATCCAGCCTAATTCCGCTGTATCAAACAGGAATGAACTCATTCCTTCCACAATAGTTTGATCAGAATAAGTTGAAGCTGTTTTTTTGCCAATGAGTACGTATTGAATGTCCACACCTACTTCAGCCAGTTGCGCTAATTGAACGGCTGTTGGAGATGTAACTCCTTTTTCCCAATCAACTAATGTGCGACGTTTTGCACTTGCTAAAGCTGCAAAATCATCTTGTTTAATACCTAGCCTTTCACGCTCTTCTTTAAGACGAGATCCAATCATGTGCAGATTTCCGCTCAAAAATATTGACATGCGCGGAAATCCGCACAATAATCAACTTAACCTTAACTAAACCTTTCGCTATTGTTCGCCAAAACTTTCCGAAAGGTTTCAACATTCAGGTAATTTACTATGAAAACAGATGAAATCCAACAAGCAATAAAATCAAAGGGCTATACCCAAAGGCTTATTGCCTCAGCTCTCAAAGTTAGAGAATCTAGCGTGTCGCAAGTTATTAACGGTCATTCGTATTCTTCAAGGATCGGAAATTTTATTGCTCAAATCATTGAAAAGCCGGTAGAAGATGTATTCCCCGCGAAGGCCAACGTTAGCCCGCGTCTGACAAAAGATCAGCAAAGCTCAGCGGTAGCACAGTTACAATCGATGTTGCAAATAGCGTCTTAAGGAACTGACAATGGATAATTCGTCACAAATCAGTGTATTAAGTGTTCCATCAAATAAGGCTCTAGCATGTTTCTCTTTACTGCTTTCAAACGCCTTTCAGGTAACAGCGCTTTTGCGGCTAAATGATTTCTCCACCCACAGAGTAGCATTTGAACCCCCAAGCTTGTCTCTTCTGGTGAACGGTCAAACTCATCTATCGACAGGTCGAGGGTAGGCACCATGGCAGCTGCAATATCTGGAGTAAGACATTCTGCGAGTGCGGTTATAAAGGAGTTAAACGCCGATGTAGAGTCATATAGCAAGTCAATAGAGCTATCAATGTCATTATTCATAATAAGGCCAGATTGTTTCGTAAATTTATGTTTAGCACAGCTAGTTAAAGGACTGCTTAATGTGCCACCTCAGTTTGTTAACAACAGCATAGATGCGAGTGCAGCCAACGTACAGGCAAATCTACTGGCAATTATTGCCAGCAAAATTGCCAGCCATAAATTGATTAGGAACTAATAAGAATTAGGTGGCAGTAATGTTTTTATATAGCAGTACATTAGTGGAGAACAATAGCATGTTGAAAAGTGAAGACGCGCCTAAGTGCGATTTAACTTTCATCTTTATGGCTGCACTTAAGCACGCTGAGAATGAAAGTTGTTTTAGCCGTCCATCAATTATTGAAAGGATGAATGAAGCTTTAGGCGGCGAAAAGTCGATAACTAAAGATATATACAGTAAGTGGTTTAGTCTCAGCTCGCCAACAAAATTACCAGCAGAGTTTTTGCCTGCCTTTTGCTGGGCTACACAATCTATAGCACCATTTGCAGCACTATTAGCACCTCTAGAGCATAGCCCTGTAGATGCTCGAAGTGCGGCTGTTGTCGATGCATCTAGAAAGATAATGCAAGGGCAGAAATTGATAGATGAAGGCAACCAAGTACTTACCAAAATTCACCCTCAATCTTTAACCCCACCACATGCCCATAACTCTGTTTGTGAGTTAAGCGACATACAAAAATAGGAACTGAAAATGAGACATATCAAAGACCAAACTATACCCAAAATTCAGGTGGCGGAGCAAAAAAACAGCGATTGGCGTGCGGTGAATTATGCAAATGCGTCAACGCGTTTAATGAGTATGGAGCAGTTAAAAGCCGTAGCAAACAGAATGCAAAGAGGTGCAGCATGACTTTAATCATTAGCAAAATGACACGAGATGATGCAGTAAGACTATCAGAAGGTAAACCACAAGTTCAGTGCAACTGTTGCAAACGAAGTGAAAAGCCTAAGAAGTCAGGTATTGGTGCTGATGAATGGCTAGTTGCTGCTCATGCCAATGGATGGAGAAGACTAAAAAGCGAGCACTTCGATTTTGATTGTGTATGTCCTGATTGCGTTGACGCATTTGCAAGACCAATAAAGGTGGCTGTATGAATATTTCAAAGCATAGAAGTGCATATGTTTACCTAGAAAACGACAAGATCACCGTATGGGTTTGCCCGGATAATGCGGGCTTTGATAAAGGCGGCAAATGGCTTGGTGATTTAATGGAAGACAACTCTCTGTACTTGCACATAGAAGCAAGTAAAGAGAATTGGTACAAGCTGCATAGACAGCTACGCCAATGGTTTAGCCCAGTGACAGTGGAGTGTAGCTAATGAGTAATGAACAATACTTATCACCGCAAGTGCAACGCACTTTAAAAGCCATTGAGCTAATGGCAGGTCATGAAGTGTATGGCATTGAACCTAAAAAATTAGCAAAACTCGTGGGCTGTAGCGGCTCAGACTTAACTCGTGTTCTAGCGAATTTAGAGCATCAAGGCTGGGCCGAAAAACTGACTACAAACACACAGCGTTGGCGGTTGAATAAAAAGCCTGTCCATATCTGCAACACAGTTTCGCACAACTTCACTAGCGCTATCCGTGATCTGCAATTGGAACAAACTAAATACAACGGGGTGACAGCATGAGCCAAGACAATTTAGTTGAGCAAATTGACCACCATGTAGAGCAGAGCCAAAAGTTATTGGAGCAGCAGTACATATTAAAACAAGTGGGCCAAATTCAGGCATTTAATATGGTTGAAAAATTGGCAACCGTTTCCCAATTAAAACTTGTTCAAGGCATTAAAGAGTCTAAGAGTTACAAAGGGTTACCAATTTCTATTGAAGGAAAATTGGAAACAGTTTCCACTTGGAAGCAGTTTTGTCAGTTTTTTTTGGACTTGTCTTATAAAACAGTTGATGAACGTCTTTCAAACCTGAATTCTTTAGGAGAACAGTTTTTTGAGCAAGCCCAAAAAATGGAGTTAGGGTATCGCCATTTAAAATCTTTAAGGGAGCTTCCTGATTCGGATCAAACGTTAGTCGTAGATTCAGAAGCATTTGAAGTTGGTGATAAAGATGCTGTTCGTGAGTTAATCGACGAACTCAAAGAAAAGCACGCAAAAGAAACTGACAAGTTAAAAACTGAACTGGATGCATCAGAACGAATGCTCAATGCGTCTCGAAAATCTGCGGCTGAAAAAGAAGATCAAATTGTTGAGTTAAGAGCGGAAAACGAACATAAGAAATTCAATTCAGAAAGGTGGAAAGGAGAAGCTAAAAGCTTTTTTGAAGCGTTGGCTAAAACTCAAAATCAAATTCGAGATGGTTTTAATCAGATGCTATTGCTTAGCGAGCAGTTAGAGACAATTCAAATCGACGACAAAACTTATGACACTGCTAAATCTGCCTTTTACGCTGACAGCAAAATTTTACTAACTCAGCTCGCTGGTATGTGGAACGAAATCCACCGTACTTACGGCGATTTAGACGACGCAAGACCATCAGCTGACTGGCTCATTGAGTTAGGGTTTGAAGGCACGGAGGTAATGGAATGAACGCATTATCTCTAGAATATTGGGCAGAACAACTGGACCAAGCAGGACACGGTCAAAAAGGCGTGATCCGTGAAAAAGCGTGTGAAACATTAGGGCTAAGTAAAGACGCGTTGTATCGCAGGTTGAGGAGTCTCGGCTGGCAAAGTGGCAAGGCCAAACGCAGTGATGCTGGCAGTACCTCAATGAGCCAAGAGTCTATTAATATGATGGTGTCATTGCTCAGTATTTCTAAACGCGCAAATGGTAAGCGAACCATGAATGTGCCTGTTGCATCAAGCATATTAGAGGCCAATGGTTACACAACATTAAGTACAAGTCAGATCAGCCGTGTACTAGCTCAATATAACGCTAATATTCGCAAGCTAGATTCTGTTGAACCTCATAAGCAACTTCGTAGCTTGGGACCGAATCATGTTCACCAAGTCGACCCGAGTTATTGCCTGCTTTACTACCCACCAAATAGCAGAAAAGGCAAGGTACAACATTACGCAGATCAAGATGAGTTTTATCAGAATAAACCAGAAAACCTAGACAAGATAAAGCACCTCAAACTATGGCGCTATGTGCTAACCGATCATTGGAGCGGCACTATTAGAGTTCGTTATTACCAGGCTTCGGGCGAGACAGTTGCCAACCTATTTGATTTTTTGATGTGGTGTTGGAGTGCTCACGACGGATCATCATTTATGGGGCCGTGTGACTTCTTATACTGGGACAAAGGTAGCGCAAACACGGCTGCGGCTATTAAAAATGTTTTAAAGTGCCTGCAAGTTAAGTTTGAAGAACATAAAGCTAAAAGCCCGCGCGCCAAAGGCTCAGTTGAAAAAGGCAATGACATTGTTGAAACACAATTTGAGTCTCGCTTGTTAATAGAGCCAGTAAATAGCGTTGATGAAATTAACGCTGCTGTGTGGTCTTGGCAAGAGGCGTTTAACGCCAACAAAATTAAAGGTCAAAACTGTAAGCATTCACGTCATAAAATGTCACGACAAGACGCGTGGCTTATGATTTACCAGCCTGAATACAGGCATCGTTTGCGCCAGCTACCAGATCTAAAAATTTGTAGGCTATTGCTGACAAAAACAGGTGATACGCGTGTTGTAACTGGTGAATTGACAGTTTCGTATTTGCACCCAGTTACTAAGTGTTCTTTGAATTATGACCTTAGTTCGCTGGAGCATATCAGTGTCGGTATGAAAGTGGACGTAAGCCCTATAATTATTGGGGAAACACCCGATTTAGTTGTAGGTGTTAAGAGCCCCATGGGTGATGTTATTTATCACCAAATTGCACCAATCAACTATGACGCAGCTGGGTTTCGTGTTGATGCTCCTGTCTTCGGTGAAAACTTTGAAAGCCATGCTGATACCAAAACTCAACAAGCAGTTAAAGCTGCTGACAAGTTAGCCTATCCAAGCATGACTGAAAAGCAAATTGACCAAGCCAAAAAGAAAAAGTCCGCGCCATTTGGTGGCGAGTTAGTAGCTCACTCTCACTTTAAAGATGTCGAGCACGAAACCAGAATCGCGCCAAAGGGCGAAACTATTCAACCAGATAGCCCTGTCACTAAACAACTGAAAGAAGCTCCAAAACGTAAAGGCAAAGTTTTAGATGGACTAGATCTACGCATTATGGTGGCTGAGCGTTTAGGCCGTAATTTGAGACCTACTGAAGTTGATTGGTTATTGCAGCAAGAAATTATTGAAACGGAAGTTAATGAAGTCGTTGAACAATTGCACTTAGGGATTGTGGAGACCCCAGTGCTGAAAATAGCGAGATAGTAGTGAGAATAACAAAGCTTAGCCATGTGTTTGATGTACTGGGAGTTAAGCAAGCCCAAGTAGTAAAAGCATTAGCCTCTGAGGGGCTTACCCTCAGTAAAGCCAGTTTAAGTCGCATCACTAATCATGCTGACTGGCCTATCAACTGTGATGAAATCAATATTAAAAACTCCATCACAAGTTACTTAAAAAGTGTTGGCGCAAATCACGAACAACTGAATGAACTGTTCAGTTGGTATGAGCCAAAAAGAACGAACCACGAGCAAATTGAATTTAATGATCCGGAGCCTGAAATGTTAAACGCAACTGCCAAGAAATTTTTCCAGCTACGCAGAGACCCTTTTGAAAATGAGATCAACTGTGAAGATGACCTGTTTTTAGTTGAATCTCATCAAATGATATTGGAAGACATGCTCATAGCTGCGACGGCTGGCAGCATGATTGCGCTATACGGCGAGTGTGGAAGTGGTAAAACAATCTTAAGAAGGATGTTTGTTCACCAAGTGCAATCGGATCATCCAGATTTAATACTGATACAACCCGCGCGATTAGACCGAAAGAAGATCACCGCTGAGTCCATTTCCACAGCAATTTGTAGAGCACTGCAAATTGGTTATAAGCCAAGCGCAGAAGAACGAGATGCAGCAATTGAAGAAGCTTTAATTGAAAGTGCCAGTAACGGTCATTTGCACCTCATGGTTATTGATGAAGCACATGATTTAAAGCCCGATGTAATCAAGCTTTTAAAACGTATCTGGGAACTAACACATGGATTCAAACGCGTCATGGGGATCGTGCTAATCGGACAAACAGAGCTACATAAAAAACTGAGTGGGCAAAACGTTCGCGAATTCTCTTGGCGTTGTAACCAAATAAAAATGAATCCTTTGGGAGTGCATGTTCCTAGTTACATTAGGCATAAATTGGGGCGTGCAGGGTTAGACACAGACAAGGTTTTCACTGAAGACGCTTTAAGTGCGATCAGAGGTAAGTGCTCTGCGAAAGTCCAGCATGGTCTTGGCCTTGATGAAAGCGATTTAGATCGTTCATTTCCACTCAGCGTTAACACATGGCTAGCTAAAACAATGAACTTAGCAGCTCAAATCGGTGAGAAAAAAATCACTGAATCACTAGTTCTGAAGGTGTAGATGAAATGGAACATGTAGATATCACATTGACTGGGGTAGCCAACGTCAAAATTACTAAGAATGTCACGTTGCCCAAATCTGAAGCCGAGAAGCTCCTTTCGGACGATGGAAAAATTCAAGCCTTGCTTACAAGGCATAACCCAATAGAAGTGAAAAGCTGGGGCCATGTATTTGGGGAAAAGCAACGCGAGTTCACGATCACAAAGCCTGAACCTGGATACTCATGCGCAAATCATTTTTGTGGGTGGGTAGGAATTGAGTCGGACAAAGCTGAAGTTGAAAAGCCTGGTGGATCTGTTTCCACATGCCCTGAATGCGGTGGTAGTAAGTTTTATACATTCCAAAGGGTGGTGCCACGTGGATAAACGTATTTTAGACAAGATCAAAAAGTGTTTAGCGCTGGCTAAGTCTGCCACGAATGAGAACGAAGCTGCTGCCGCTATGCGCTCAGCACAGGCACTTATGGAGAAGCATCGTATTAGTGCTGAAGATGTGGGCTTTTCAAATATTAAAGAAGCGAGTACTCCAGTAAAAATTAGCCGTGTTGTTTCCTACAAAGCTAACTTTATTGGGTTGATTGAGCGCGCTTTTGGTGTCGATGCTCTGCTCTATAGTAGTTTTTTGGGTAGCGAAATCCGCTTTATTGGCATACAGCCACAACCTGAACTAGCCGCATATTGCTGGGATGTATTGTGGCCGAAGATGATTGCAGAACGCTCAGCGTATGTTGCAGCTCAATCAAACCGTTGCAAGCGATCAACGAAAATGGCCAGAGGCGACAAGTTCGCTGAAGGTTGGGTAAACGGAATTTATGCGCAAATAACTGACTTTGCTCGCACCGATGCTGAACAACACCTAGTTGACGCGTATACCAATAAACACTACCCAAGTCGGGGTACAGCTAAAAGCATGACGCGTGGTAAAAAAGCTAATACTGGCAGTGCTGCGCGTGATGGTTATAACGCAGGAAAACAACATTCAATCAACCGCCCAATTAACGGCGAATCTCAACGTAAACTAGCAGTAAGGTGAAGTAATGGAACAGGAATTTTTATTTAATAGCCGTGGTATCAAAGTTCCACTAAGCAAAGTCAGTGAGACTGATAAGGCCCAAAATGATTTGGTGTTAGAGTCAGTGCAGCAAGCAAAGAACCTGAGTGCGGCACATGACGATTTTAAGCGCACTGTTTTCACAGACATCAATAATTTTATAGCTGAAGTGGGCCATAAATACGGTGTAGAAATAGGCGGGAAAAAAGGGAATATCACGCTCACGTCATACGATGGGAAAAGCCGTATAAAAGTAGGTATTGCTGACAACATCACTTTTGGCCCAGAGATATTAGTCGCTAAAGAATTGATTGACTCGGTTATTAATGAGCTTCTAGACCACGTAGGGGAAGAAGCACAATTAATAAAGGACATTGCCCAAGATGCATTCGAGACTAATAAGGAAGGACAATATAGCAAAGCGAAGATCATGAACTTGCGCAGCAAGTACCGTGAAGGTCATAAGTCAGACGAGTGGGCCGCAGCGATGAAAGCACTTGATGATGCTTTTATTCTCTCAAGCACAAAAACCTATGTTGTGTTTCATGAAAAAGATGAGTGGGGGAAATGGCACCAAATCCCGCTCGTTAGTAAATCGCTGTAGGTGGTAACCATGAAAATGAATAAATCACGCTATATACAGTTGATCCATGTTGGTAAAGGCCAATTGGGTTGGGATGACGAACTGTATAGAAGCAACCTAGTTGCATTGACCAAAAAGAATAGCTGTTTAGATATGTCAGTCATCGAGCTGAACAAAGTACTGGAGTTCATGAAATCAAAAGGTTTCAAACCAGTTTCAAATAAGGCCAAAGGCAAGTATTCGCCTAAAACCCGAGATAAAAGTTCTCATACACCATTGGATAAGCTGCGCCAGTTGTGGATTGCGATGAAGTCTCGGGGCTATGTTCGAGATGGATCAGACAATGCCTTATTGAATTGGACGAAAAGCCAAGCAAAGCGACTAAACCACAATGTTGCAATTGAGCGTTTGGAGTGGCTTAAACCAGGCATGACACACGCGCTAATTGAGCAACTAAAACTGTGGTACAAGCGAGAGCTAATTAGCGATTTAGCTGATGTGCTTCCGGCTTTGCATGAATTACCTCTTAATAATGAAGAGAGATTCAAAGCACGTAGCATGCCGTCTATAGGCCAGCTACATAGTTGCAATGTGGAATGGCTAGAGTCTTCGATCGCTTTTATTGGCTTGATGTTGGGAAAATACGGAGAGCAAGGCAATGGAAATTAGCAATCGCAGAGATGATGATCATAAGGCACTGGTTCAGTGGATGGCACACAATCAGGGAGCTGATCACAGCTCTGATATATTTTTACTTGCATTGCTGGAGTTTGTTGCGGCAAGTTCACAAACCAAGTTAAACGAGAGTGATTCATACAAACTTGCACTGTCCGTTGTGGACAATGTGCGCCATGCATTTGGCGGGCAGCAATTGTATATATCTAAAGGAAGAACCCTGGACAGCCTTATTTTAAAAAATAAGGTTTGGAACGAGTTTACAGGTCAAAACCAAGCTGAATTAGCCAGTAAATATAATGTCTCTCTTCCTTATATATACAGAATAGTTCAAAGCATGAGGTTGATTTCCCGTATAAGTAATACAACTGATCAGCCTGATATGTTCCCTGAGCTATATGAATGCATCAACTCTAAGGATCAGGAATGAATAGACGTAAATTTATTGCTTTGTCGTTGATTATGGTGGCGGTGTTAGTTGTAGGTATAGCATCACATAACCCTATTGAGGTTACGCCAGAACCAGAACCAGAACCAAAGGGACGAAATGGGGGACCATCTATACCGCCAGTAACACCTGATTCGACGTGGTTTGAAATATACGTTCATATCAGGGAGGGTGAGTTGCGTAAAAGAGAAGAGGTAAATAATGAAGGACAATAATTTTTTAAATGCGCAAGCAAACAACATGATCTCGCATTTTCTAAACCATAGTGCCTGTGCCACACATGAAGAGGTACTTTCCGCACTTCAACTATTGGGCGACAGGGTTGAAGAAAGGCAACAAGCATTTGCTAGTGATTGGAACGCTGAACAGGCTCCAGCAGCTAAGACGATAAATTAGTATTGGCAATAGCGGCGCGATTTTTTGACCGCCGCTTTTCTGAATGGTTGGTGATATGAAGATTAGTACTAAAGAAGATTACGATATCGCAATGAATCGAGTCAAAAAGCTCATTGATAAGTTCGGCGATAAAGAACCTAGTAAATCTGAGTCGAAAGAGTTGGATAAGCTAGTAGATGCTATAGTTGTTTACGAAAATGAGCATTACCCTTTTTGAAAACCCAAATGCGGTGCGATTTTTTGACCGCCGCACATTTCAAATAATGAAACGGTGTTTTAAATAATGTCTCACTCAATCCCGCACTCTCCCAGATATTCCCAGGGTTTTCGCACAATTACCTATTTAGTTTTCGTACATTAGATCAAGAAACCCGTTGCAGAAATGCAGCGGGTTTTTTGCGTTTAAGTCCCCCGGCAACAACTAAAATAGCTCACTTCACCTTGCACAAAAAGAGCGTACTCACTGCGTTCGCTGTCGCTAACCTTTTGCACGATAAGCGAAGGTGAAGGGGAGCAACCTTCACAGGTTTTGCCCTTTACTCTTTTTAAATACATACATTCCCTCATCAGCGGTCAAAACGGCTCATTTCACCTTGCGCAAATTGAACGTACTCGCTCCGCTCGCTGTCGCTAACCTTTTACACGATAAGCGCAAGCCAGAGCAATTTTAATTAATATGATGATGAGCTCAAAGTTTCTTACTTATAAAGACTGTTTGCTGCATCAAGTTGGACAAAAACTCACGTATCGAACCTACAAAATGCGACATATGAGCGATGTGGAGTGAGGAATAGGTTTATTTTGTGAAGGACTGGTTTGAGGGTGATTGATTGCTGTGAAGGGAAGCGAGGAAGTATATCTACTTCCTCGATAAAAATTAAAGCTCGAAAGGTGCAACGCCAACCGCTTTCATTGTATAGCCAGTTTGCGCTAAGTCACTTTTATGACTTTCTACCTTGATGGTGCCTGTCACGGTTATGGCATCATATAAACTGTCAATTGGAACACCATTTTTGATTTTCACGTGCACGATTTGATTTGGTGGCGGCGGTGGCACATGGATACAAGCTCCAAAGTAAGGCACGAGTAAAAAC
Source organism: Pseudoalteromonas umbrosa (assembly GCF_030125375.1). Classification (GTDB taxonomy): domain Bacteria; phylum Pseudomonadota; class Gammaproteobacteria; order Enterobacterales; family Alteromonadaceae; genus Pseudoalteromonas; species Pseudoalteromonas umbrosa. The sequence goes on from NZ_JASJUU010000004.1 coordinate 34,974, forward strand.
TCAGTAATGACTTCACTATTGCCTTCAAGAGGAACCACGAAGCCCGGTAAACTAACGCTTTTACCATCAAGTGCTTTTACTACAGGTGCATCTAAATCGGGTTGCACCCAGTTTTTATCATCGCCATCATGGCTAGCAGCTTCCTGATTACTGATCTGCTCGTGGCCTTCAGGAATTAAATCGTCCCAAAAGATCTCTTTAGGTGGTGCCGCTAATATGGATAAAGACATAAGCATCATAGTGAGTGAGACTAACCAAGATGCTAATCGAGTTGAATACATAAAAATCCTCTTAAACTTTGATACTCATGCCATCATTGAGCGAGTAAAAATACGCACGAATAGCAGGAATTGCGCCGATAAATGTACCTGAGACCATAATAACGCCTAGCAAGAGTAGTTCATAGCTGCTGAGCATGGATATTGTGATAGAAATACCAAATTGTGCTTGCAATACACCTTTGCCAATTATTATGAGCGAGTAAAATAGTGCAACGCCTAACATACATCCAAGTGCGGTGATGAGGACTGCTTCACTGGTCATTAAAGCAAATATATGTCTAGGTCTGGCTCCTACAGATCTGAGTATCGCAAGCTCTCTGCGGCGTTGGTTAAGTGATGATAATAAAGTTGTTAGCATACCTAGTAAGCTTATCAATACAACTACACCTGAAAAAAGAAGCAATATCTTTTCTATAATATCTAGCATGCCCCAAAGCTCTCTTAGAGTAACGCCAGGCATAATGGCTGAGAGTGCTTCAGGTTTATATATATTTATATTTCGTCGTATTTGCAATGTGTAGAAAGGAGACTCAAATCCCATTAAGAAAGCGGTAATTTGCTTAGGCTGACCGATCAAATCTCCAGGTTGACTGTTCAGGTTTTCCAAGTTTTGACTCTGGTGGTCGTGGTCGTGGTCGTGGTCGTGGTCGTGGTCGTGGTCGTGGTCGTGGTCGTGGTCCTCAGAGCTGTCTTTGCGCCCGGCGATGTGTTGAGTACTGTGCTTTGGACCATGCATTAACTCAATGGCTTTAAGTGGCACGTGCAATGTTTTATCTACCGGTGTCCCTGTCGGTTCTAAAATACCCACAATCACTAAAGGGTTGTCATCATGATGATGAAAGCTAGTATTACCCATGCCATGCGCAACTACAATCTCTTGCCCTAGGTAGTAGTGGAGCTGCTTTGCAACCTCACTGCCGATAACCACTTCTTGTGCGTTGTGATAAGGCCTACCATGCTCGAATTGCAGCGTTTGTTTACTGCCATAACGATAGTGTCTGAAGTAGTTATCGTCACTGCCAAGTACTGAGAAGCCTTTATGGCTGTCTCCCAAGCTGATTGGGATTGTCCATGCCACGCCTTTTTGTGCTTTGATATATTCATAGCTTTGCCAAGACAGGCCATTATTTGCATGACCAATTCGAAAAACACTGGATAGCAGGAGTTGAATATCTCCTGTGCGTGCACCCACAATCAAATCGGTACCTGAAATTGTATTGCTAAAGCTTTGCTTGGCTTCCTGTCTTACTCTTTCGATTGACAGCAGTAGCATGACACTAATTGCAATGGTAAAGAGGGTAAGAAGCACACTGGCTTTTCGATTTATGATGCTTTTAAATGCGAGGTTGATTAATGTCACAGGCTCGCTCCATTTATGTCTGCTAGGCTGACTTTTCGATCAAATAAAGGTGCAAGACTTGCGTCATGGCTGACGAACAATATTGTCGCCTGATACTGTTGTGCTTGTTCAAAAAGCTGTCTAATAAAAATATCTCTGTTATCTGCGTCTAATGCAGAAGTGGGCTCATCGGCGATAATGAACTCAGGTCGTCCTATGAAAGCACGCGCTGCAGCAACGCGCTGTTGTTGACCAATACTCAGTTCATTTACAGCCCGGTGCTGAGTATTCTTATCTAACCCTAATTCATCGAGTAATCGCGTTGCTTGCGATGTTGCAGTGGCGCCCTCAGTTTTTAAGTTTGCTTGCCTACGTTTAGAAAAATTACAGCCTAAGACAACGTTATCTATTGGGCTTAAATAAGGCAGCAAGTTAAAGTTTTGAAAAATAGTGCCAATGTGATCGGCTCTAAACTTGTCTCTTTTAGCGTCATTTAGTGCGCTAAGATCTTCATTCAATATTTTTATATTGCCTTGCTGGGCGCACTGAATGCCTGCAAGCAAGCTGAGTAATGTTGATTTGCCACTGCCACTGGGGCCATGCAAAAACAGTCGCTCGCCGGTTTTTATTTGTAGGTCTTTGATTTGTAGTGTCGGGTTGGATTGCCCCGGCCAGCTGAACGTGAGATCTGATATTTGGATCATGTAACCATCTCTTAGTACCGAGTTTTGTTCATGTTAGCGTAGAACAACGCAGGACTAAACTAAGTTTCGCTAGGTTGGTCTAGTATTGCGTTAAACAATTGTGATTTTGGTTGTGCTCGATTATCATACCCCCTCTAACCCCCTCTGTATTATGCGTCCTTTAGCAAGATGCAGCCGTTCTCTATGGAGATACAATGAGTAGCTACAAAGTTCTAGACGTCAATGACGATCTACCAATTCGCACTAAAGGTGCAGTTCACAGTGGTAAAGTTCGCTCGGTTTATTGGTTAACCGATCAAGACAGCGCCAGATTAATCGAAGAAAAAGGCTATGATGTTCCTAAAGGTACTGAGCTTGCGATCATGGTTATTTCAGATCGTATTTCTGCGTTCGATTGTATCTGGCAAGGTGAAAATGGCTTAAATGGTGTACCAGGTAAAGGTATTGCACTAAACAGCGTTGCAGCCCACTGGTTTAAATTATTTGATGAAGCAGGTCTTGCCGGTAATCATATTGTTGATATTCCTCACCCATACGTGTGGATTGTTCGCAAAGCGAGTACCGTTCGTGTTGAGGCAATTGCCAGACAATACATTACAGGCAGCATGTGGCGTGACTACAGCAAAGGCATTCGAGATTTCTGCGGTATTCAACTGCCAGAAGGCCTAGAAGCTCACCAGAAATTAGAAGAAGTACTTATTACACCTTCGACTAAAGGTATTATTTCGGGTGTTGAAGGTGTGCCAGAAGTTGATGATGTAAATATTACGCGTGCTAATATCACTGACAACCTAGATGCATTCAATTTTAAATCAGCTGATGATGTTACACGTTATGAGCAGTTACTCAGTGAAGGCTTTAATCTGATTTCTAAAGAGTTAAATGAACTTGATCAAATCTTCGTTGATACCAAGTTTGAGTTTGGCTATGTTGAAGACTCAGATGGTAAAACTCGCTTAATTTACATAGACGAAGTTGGTACGCCAGACTCTTCTCGAATTTGGGATGGCCCAGCTTATCGCGATGGCAAGATTGTGGAAAACTCGAAAGAAGGCTTCCGCCAGTTATTAATTAACAATGTGCCAGACAGTGACGTATTGCTAAATAAAGACCGTATGCCTGAAAGAGAATCTTTGGCTCAGTCTTATAAATTACCACAAGATGTGATGATGTCTGTATCAGACACATATGTTGGCATTGCGAGTAAAATTGTTGGCAAAGATCTTGCCATCCCTAAAGACCCTCGTGCAGAGGTCATCGCTATTCTTGATGAGCAATATGCTCTTATAGACTAGTGTTTAAAGATGCCTAGCAGTCAAGTATTTAACTGATTGCTAGGTATTCGTGCTCCCTTCTTCGATTTTCTTTCCCTAGTAACTGTACTGAGCAATACAACATCACCGAGTAGAGAGTTACTCATTGTTCCAAGACCGTTATTGATAAAGAGTATTTATTGTTAAGTGCGTTTTTAAGTATTAAATATTCGTTTTTTCTCAACTAGAGCACACGATTTGATGGCTTTCAGCTATATTTTTAATGGCAAGCATCGATTTATTTTTGGCAAGTAATAGTAGCAACGTGACGAGTGTTGAAATAAATGAAATATATTACTAAAAATAACGGTCTATAAGTTGGATTAGCCATAACTGTGTATCAATGAATGCTTAATATAAACCAAGTAATTGGGACTATATATTACCGTCAGCAATATCTACTCATTGATATCTGAAAGGAACATTATGGGCACAAGTTTTAAAAACCGAATTATTATCCTGTGCGTTGGCCTCGTTTTAATAACGGCGATAGCCAGCCTTGCGGGCTTTTGGTGGTCGACGAGCGAGTTTAAAGAGCGGCAAGTACAACAGGATATTCAAAAAGCGCAAAGCGTTTATCAGCAGTATTTAGTTGCCAGAGAAAGGTTACTGGTGACGGCTGCGTCCGTTTTGACTCAGGATTTTGGCTTCAAACAAGCTGTTGCCACCAGGGACGCTTCTACGATAAGTAGTGTGCTTTATAACCACAGTCAGCGAATCAATGCTGAGCTGATGTTGCTCTTGGATATGCGCGGTAAACTTATTTCCACCAATCAAAACCAGCTTGAGTTACCGCAAGATATGCGACCGTTAGTGAAGGAGTTACTGGCACATGAGGAGCGCTCTGCGTTTGTGGTATTAGATAAAAAGTTGTATCAGGCCATAATCTTGCCAGTTAAAGCGCCCAGAACCATTGCCTTTACGATTGTTGGCTTTGTTGTTGATGAACCCATAGCACAGCAGTTAAAAGGGCTTACGGGGATGGAGATGAGCTTTATTAGCCAAGGTGAGCGCATGAAAGCGAGTTCTATTCAATTACCCGAAGATAGGGATCTATTTACTTATTTGCATGAACAAAAAATTAGCCGCTGGTTTGGTGAATACCCTCTTTATGTGAATGCGGAAGTTGCTTTGCCTTCTTTAACGAAAGCTCCTGTTAGTTTGGTGCTTAGCGCTGATTTGCGCGCTGAATATGAAGAGTTTGATCAACTTGTTCTGACTATAGTATTTCTCTCTTGTATTACGATGTTGTTTGGTTTTATTGCCAGTGGTTTTTTAGCGCGTAATTTGGCGACGCCACTTCAGCAACTTACAGTTATGGCGAGACGTTTTGCTAAAGGTGATTATCACGCACAAATTCACGAGACACGTCCAACTAAGGAGATATGCCAATTAGTTGATGCATTCCATGAGATGGGGGATGACATTCAAGCCAGGGAGAAGAAGATTCGCTACCAAGCGAGCCATGATGTTTTGACGGGATTCTATAATCGAACATCGGCATTACCGATATTAGATGCTCTATTCTCTACTGAGCAGGTTTATTATCTGCTTGTACTTGATATTAAAGGGCTTCGGCACATTAACGATAAATTAGGTCCTCGTATAGGGGATAGCTGTATTCAAGCGGTTGCAGAGCGAATAGAGCAGGTAACAGCTGATTTTGAGGGGCTTAATGTAAGACTTGGTGGAGATGAGTTTTTAACGGTACTGTTGGCCAAACCTGACTCAACGATGGAGCAATGTGTCGACAGCTTTTTGAATAAGCTTAACCCCAGTTATACGGTCCACAATTTTGATATAAATTTACGCTTTAGTGTCGGTGTGGTGCATATTCCTGAGCAAGCTGATAACGCGGATGATAGTATCCGACGTGCTTTAATCGCAGCAGACAATGCATCTCATGGCGCAGACGATGTCTATTTTTATCAAACGGGAGAAGACGAGGCATATTTAGAGAGGTTAGAAATTGTCGATGAGCTTAAGCAAGCCTTGGAAGCAGACGATGGGCAGCTTTTTATGACATTTCAACCTAAGTTGAATATGCGCACAGGTGTTGTCGATAAAGTGGAGTCTTTGATACGTTGGAAGCGTACTAATGGAGATTGGGTTTCACCTGAATTATTTATAGACCTTGCAGAGCAGTCAGGTTTGATAGTTGATTTAACACAATGGGTATTACGTACAGTTGTGTCTCAGATATCAGTGTGGTCAGCGCAAGGTCTTACAATGAAAGCTGCTATTAATGTATCAGCGCAAGATATTGCTGATGTTGAGTTTATCCCTCATCTTTTGGCTATGTTAAAAACATATTCTGTGCCTGCCAATCTCATCACTATTGAGCTTACTGAGCGTGATATGATTGAAAATGAGGAGAAAGGGATAGCCGCTTTGATCGCGTTAAAAGAGATAGGTGTGCATATCTCTCTAGATGATTACGGTGTTGGACAAACATCTTTAGGGCGCCTCAAAATGTTGCCAATTGATGAGCTGAAACTCGATAAGGTGTTTATTTTAAAGCTAGCTGGTTCGCATCAGGATCAATGCATTGTTCGCTCTACAATCAGCTTAGGGCATCAGCTTGGTTTTTCTGTTGTTGCAGAAGGAGTTGAGGATGTAGAGTCATTAAAACTATTGGAAGAAATGAAGTGTGACTATGCGCAAGGTTACTACTTAAGTCGTCCATTAAAGGCGGATGACTTTACTCAGTGGTTGGGACAACATCATAAAGCCGTATAAATATGCTCAGAGTACGGTTTCAAGCGTTTCAGTAATTGCTTTAGGAGTAACGTCTCTTATCATGAGTGATTTAGATAACGACATTGAATTATGGTGTAGTGCTATTAAATTTTCTTGTTTTGGGGCGACAGTCGTCCAAGGAGAGGTGCCTTGACCAATAACGGCAATACACGGCGTCCCGCACGCAGAGGCAATATGCATAGGACCAGAGTCAATAGAAATCATAGCGTCCATAGCACCGATGGTATCAATTAATATATCCAGTGACATTAAGCCAGCTAGGTTGGTTATTTTTTCTCTGTTTTTGCCCGCCTTAAATTGGAGTGTTTCCATTTCCTCTCTCTCCGCTTTATCACCTAATAAATATAAATGTATATCATCACGCATGGCTAAATTGCTGATTAGTTCTAGCGACAAGTCGTGTGGGTAATGACGGTCCCCTTTAACTGAACCACCAAGATAGAGCGCGATATTGCGTTTTTTACTTAAAGCGCATGTTGTTTTTTTAGGTATTAACTTTGGAGTATTAAATTGCTCGAAGGGCTGACCATGAGGGATGTTGATAAGCTGGCAATAGCGGTAAATATAGTGCTCAGATTGATTGAGTTTTAATGCGTGGCTCAGTAGTGGGCTTCTTGCATTTTGTGCATAGCCTATAATGGTCTTAACACCAGCAATCTTGAGCAGTAGTGCTTCTCGAAGCGAACCGCGCAATAACACTGCGATGGAAATATCAAGCAGCTTTAGCTCTTTGGCCACTTTTAAAAAGCTATGCTTTTTTTCGTCATCATAGCGTTTATCACTAATAAACTCGGTGCCGTAATGCGCAGCGCGAGTGAATAAGTGTGACATAAATGGCCTGCCCAGCACGTAAACTCGTTGCGTTGGATATAGTTTTTTCAAAAGCTCTAAAGCTGGTAGGGTATTGATTGCATCGCCGATAAACTTTGGCAATACAACTAAGACAGCGCCATCTACTTGACTTGAATCAATGATTTGATTGCCCATAAACATTATTTGAGATATGCATTAAAGCCCCCTAGTATAGCGCTTGCGATGCTGGAATTTAACTGAAACTAATTAAATAAGTGTTCGAAATGGTAAAAAACTTAAAAAGTAGTCAGTGGTTGTACGAAAATAGAGAAGATGTGATTATTCTTGATGCAGGGATCGTGAAGCCCGGTGAGTCAGGTGACTATCAGCCTGCAGCGATTATTCCTGGTGCACTTCGATTTGATATAAGTTATACCTTCAGTGACCATGCATCTACACTTCCTAACATGATGTGCTCAAGCAGAGTTTTTCAAGCTGAGGCCAAGCAACTGGGGATAAATAACTCGGATACGCTCATTGTATATGACGATAAAGGTTTGTTTAGTGCTGCACGTGCGTGGTGGATGTTTAAATCAATGGGGTTTGAGCATGTATATGTGTTAGATGGAGGATTAAAGCATTGGCAAGCGTGTGGTTTTGATACTGTCTCTGACTATGCTAGTGCTCACAGTCTTGGTAATTTTATTGCAAAGCCAAAGCCGCATTTTTTCATAAACCATAAAGCAGTCCTGACCGGAATTAATTGCCAAGATACTTTACTGTTTGATGCCAGAGGCCCAACACGGTTTGAAGGTTCAGGAAGTGAACCTCGTCAAGGACGTCAAGGTCATATCCCCAATAGTGTTAATTTGCCCTATAGCAGTTTGTTGACTGAAGAAGGGTTGTTAAAACCCATCTCTAAAATAGCTGATCGCATAGTATCGCTAGGCGCAGAGCACAACAAAACAACGCTCCAATTTAGCTGTGGTTCAGGAGTCACTGCATGTATTTTGGCTTTAGTCGCGACAGAGTGCGGTTATACACGCTTACAGGTATATGATGGCTCGTGGAGTGAATGGAGCAAGCTAGAAGGAGTCCCGGTAGAGGTAGGCCCTTCATAGTCAAGTGTGTTGCACAAATTTCACTGTGAAAAAACCGTACTTTGCAATGCGCTGCCTGACCAAAAAGGAGGGATATGCAATGTTTGCATGTTTTTATTATTAAGCGCTGCATGTAGGGGCAGTGTTGCAATACCAGTCAGTGCGATACTATCGATATTTGGCACTTTGATGAGTCTAACTATGTCCCGTTTGCCAAGTTGAGCGATAGACGGAATAAAAGGCCTAAGTGAAGAAATAAGTGCATCAAGGCATGCTTCACTGATATCACTGCCAATGATGATAGTCTGAGTATTCAGCAATGACTCTAAGGTGTGAATCGCAATTCGAAGTGGCTCAGTCGCTTGCGTTATCCACTTTTTACACATTGGGTGACTTAAGGGATCTAATTGCTCAATGGGGAGCGTGTCCTCATTACAGCCGTCGAGAAAGGTTTTTAATGCGTTAATCGACGCGTATTTATTTAAAGTTCCTAGCTCTGCGGTGCTTTCATCTTGATCTGGAGTGACAAATATATCGCCGATAGCCCCAGTCAGCCCGTTTTGTCCGAGCATGATCTGCCTATCATATACGACCGCAGCTTCTACTTTGTTGCCCAAATGCAGATACACAAAATTATGTAATGTTTTGGCTTCGCCAAATAGCATTTGGTAAGCCGCGCATGCCGATGCGGTATTTTCTAATGCGATAGGTAGATTAAGTAATTCACTTAATTGTGATTGTAGATGTTGATTAACTTGATGCTGAGATATTGCATCAGTTTGGTCCGTTTGAATAGATAAGCCACCAGCGAATATCGCTTCAAAGCTAATATCATTTTTCGCTATGAACTTTTCTAACTCTTGCTTGATGTCTTGGGCGTTAGGTTGAGTTATTAGGCCTTTGGTCGTTTGGCTATGACATTCACCATTGAGGTAATACAAGCCTAACTCTAATAAATTGGGGCTCACTCTCATTGCGCAGGTAAATGCCGCATGTTTATTTAAACACAGCATTTTTGAGGGTTTACCTGCACTCTCCGTTCTCTTGACACCGATTTCCTCTACGAGATTAACCGCCAATAAGGCTTCAACCATATTGGTGATGGTTTGTTTAGTCAGTAAGGTATTTCGTGCAATATCAGCGCGAGAAATTGGACCTAATGTGACAATTTGCGTCAATACTAAACGTAAATTAACGGCTTTATTCTGTTTAGCATTTGACCCTTTCACTTTGTATCCTTTTTCGTCGACACGTATCTAAATCATATTCAAGACACTCTATCTTATTACACATGGCACTATTTTCGAATACTTTAAATGTTTTAGCTTCTCAGATAGTCCATTCAAGGTTAAGTAAAATTATTTGACAAACATAGGAATGCTGATCAAATGTACTGAATCAGGTTTTCATTAAAGGAACTATTAAGTGAAACGCCGTTATTTTACGTATAAATATTACCTTCAATTTTGTAGAAAACTGCGATTAAGTGCATGGAGTTGTTTGTTTTTTGTGATGTCAGCTCAGTTTGCACATAGCAATACCAGCTACGTTTTATCAACGAAGCAAGAAGACGATGTTAAAACTGCAACCCTTACTGCAGCGATGGCTTGGCATGGCTCTAGTCCATGGGTAAATGCGGTGACATTGGGTGCCCAGCAAGAGTTTGAACGTTTGGGCATTGAGGTGTTAGCGGTGACGGAGGCACACTATGATTCGGCAAAGCAAATAACAGATTTGGAGACATTGGCCGTTTTAGAGCCAGATATTTTGTTATCGTTGAGTATTGATAGTTTTAGCTCTAAGCCCAGCTATTTGCGATTAAGTAAAGGCGGTACACAATTGGTGCTGCTCAGTAATCCAATAGCCGGTTTTATACATGGAGAAGACTATGCTGGGTTGGTCGGTGATAATGTTGAAGGAATGGGTCAAGCTGCAGCCAAGCTAGTTGCAGAAGCTATTTCAAATAAAGGGCGAGTAGGGATGATTTACCACGAGGCCGATTATTATATTACCAACCAACGGGATGCCGCTTTTGTACGTGCACTTGCGCAATACGATGATATCGAATTGAGCGTACAAAAAGGATTTGTGAAAAAAAATCAAACAGCGCAGCTCACGTCAGCAATGCTCATCCAAAATCCAAATATTTCTGCCATATATGTATCGTGGGATGCTGCTGCTGAGGGGGTTATTGAGGCACTTAGGATTGCAAATCGTAAAGACATTAAAGTGATCACCCATGATTTGGGTACGAACAATCTTATTGATATGGCCTTGCATGGCAATATGTATGGCACAGTCTCTGATCGTCCGTTCGAGATCGGAACCTTGATGGCGAGAATAGGGGCTGGCGCTGCTACTGGCGTTACGACACCCTTATATACACAAGTGAGTTATCATGCTGTGACTGCCAATAATATCGAAGCTTCTTGGCAACTTGCTTTTCAGACTCCACTACCAAAGATATTACAAACAGTATTGAAGCAATCTACAGCGGATAGTCTGATGCGAGATAGGGGGAGTGATGCCCAGTAAGCTCAATAGACATACATTAATATATTATGCATTTACGAGCGCGATGCTGGTTTTCATATTATCTCTGTCCGGTTCTGCTTTTTTTACCACGGCAAATCTATTGAACATTTTACTCCAAACTGCGCCTATTGCTGTTATGGCAATTGGTTTAAGCTTTGCTTTATCTGTTGGTTATATTGATTTATCAATAGGTGCAATTGTTGCCCTTTGTGGTATGGCTGCTGCTTTGGTGTTACCGCTTTATGGTCTGCCGGTGGCCGTTGTATTCGCATTGTCTTTGGGAGTATGTATTGGGGCAATAAACGGCTATTTGTGTGAGCGTTTCGCTTTGCCACCGTTAATAGTCACTTTAGGCATGTTGGGGTTTTTGACTGGGTTTGCAAGGCAGCTTTCAGATCTTCAGTCTATTCCAATTATTCATACCCATTTTATTACCCTGTTTGGCCATGGCACAGTATTGGGGGTGCCCAGTTTTTTATTATGGCTTGCAGGGCTGGTGATAATAGCTGCGTTAATTATGACTCAAACTCGTTTTGGGCGTCATTTATTTGCCGTGGGAGTAGACTCATCGATAGCACACCGAATGGGGTTAAATGTATCTCGCTCCCGTATGATTGCCATGTCACTGTGTGGCGGGTTTTGTGCGTTTGCAGGTTTGTTATATGCGGCAAGAATGCAAAGTGCCAAATACACAATCGGCGAGTCTGATTTGATGGTTGCTATCGCCGCTGTGATCATTGGCGGCTGTAGTTTGCTTGGTGGCAGGGTTAATATCTTCGCTGTTGTACTCGGGGTATGGCTGCTTGGGTGTATTAATAATGCCCTTATATTCAGTGGCTTTTCCAGTAATGAGCAGATGATGGTAAAAGGTAGTATTTTAATTGTGGCTGTGGCCATCACATCGAGGGCACAAAAGTTATGAAGCGTACTGCGTTAGACCAAACGGCTTTAAAAGTCAGTGGATTATATAAGAGCTTTGAAGGTATCAATGTGCTTAGGGGGGTTCACTTTACGGTTAATAGAGGTGAAGTGGTTGCCTTACTTGGGGACAATGGGGCGGGTAAATCGACCCTAGTGCAGTGTTTGGCTGGTTTAACTCAACCTGATCAGGGCAAGATCCAAGTTGGTCAAATTGAGCGCACTATATGCACCCCAAGCGCGTCTTATCAAGCCGGAATAGCCGTTGTCCATCAAGATTTGGCATTGGTACAAGGACTCAGTGTTGTCGAAAATCTATTTTTAAACCGAGAAATATTGCATCAACATAGAGTACTAAAACTTCTAGGCTGGTTAGATAAAAAAGCCATGGCAAGAAAAGCCAAAAAATTATTGCAGCGACTTGGCATGCCGCTGATCAATATCAACGCTCCAGTAAATACACTCTCTGGCGGTCAAAAACAGGCAGTCGCGATTATAAGAGCTGTGTATGCTGGTGCTGAAATTATTGTTATGGACGAGCCAACGGCGGCTTTGGGTGCAGAGCAATGTGCGCGCTTGGTGACATTGATCCGCTTGCTTAGCTCACAGGGGATAGCCATAATTCTGATCAGTCATAATTTACAACAAGTTGATACCTTGTGTGACCGTGCTGTTATTTTATTTCAAGGACAAAGCGTTGCTGATGTTGCGATAGATGAGGTCAGTCAGGCACAATTACTGGGTTATATGAATGGTATTGAACTAGGCATAGCTCAAGCGAGTTAATCAATGAGGACAGAGTGAATTATTCAGAGGCGGTTAGCTGTTTTGCAGAGTTTGGCGAGCATCGTGATGATGCAATCTCTATTATGTTAGGTGCCAAGCAGCAGCTCGGTATGTATAGTTTGTCGGTAGCCACTCTCAAACAGGTGCTGCAGCGCACTATTGATGGAGAGATCTGTATTGCAGATTTAGAGCTATGGGCGAATGTTTTATTGCAGCGTGAGGAGTATGTAGTTGGTGAACTGGAAGGGAGTCTTTATGCTCTGTCAGATCCAGATATCATGGGCGGAATAGACGAGGCCAAGCTAACACGCTTATTAACACTGTTAGAATGACCTCATGCGACGAAGTTACTTATGATAGTTTAAGCAAGTTTCAACTTCATTTTTTGAACCTAGGATAACCGCTACTCGCTGGTGGATTGCAGTTGGTTCAATGTCTAGAATGCGTTGCTCACCTGTGTGTGCTAGGCCGCCAGCTTGCTCTACAAGCATTGCCATTGGGTTTGCTTCGTATAGTAATCTTAGCTTGTAAGGTTTTTCAGGGTTTTTAGTATCCGCAGGGTAAGTAAATAGGCCACCGCGACACAATACACGATGCACATCGCCAACCATGGCAGCTATCCAACGCATGTTAAAGTTCTTGCCTCTAGGGCCTTCTGTGCCTGCTAATAAATCGGCCATGTAATTTTTCATCGCAGGTTGCCAATGGCGCTGATTAGAAGCGTTAATTGCAAACTCTTGCGTATCTTCAGGAATTTTTGCAAAGTCTTCGGTTAATAAGAAACTGCCGTGTGTTTTGTCTAGCGTGAAGATACGTGTGCCTTTACCTGTGGTCAAAGCGAGTGTTGTTGAAGGACCATAAAGTACATAACCTGCTGCAACTTGGTTTTTACCTGGTTGCATAAAAATAGCCGGATCAGCTGCATCCGAACCTTCAGGTGCTTCCATAATCGAGAAAATGGTACCAACTAATGAGTTGATATCTGTGTTTGAAGAGCCATCTAGTGGGTCAAAAGACACTATGTATTTGGCGTTTGGATCGCCTGCAATAGTGTAGTCTTCTTCCTCAGACGCTATTGCTTTTACGTAGCCAGATTCTAACAAGATGTCTTTAATTAGCTGATTTGATAAAACATCTAATTTTTTCTGGGTCTCACCTTGGATGTTTTCATCTAGGGTAGAACCTAACACACCTGATAGTGCACCTTGTCCTACGCGGAAGGAGATCTCTTTACAAGCGGCCAAAAGAGTACGGATAAGAGAAACTAACTCTCTAGAACATCCATCTTCAAATAACACCGGCGGTAATCTACGCATATTTTAAATCCTGATAACGTTTGTCGGGTCGCAGTGGTTTTAATGTGAGAGAGGCACTGCGAACTGCGCTGAATTTCGTCTTGAATCACTGTTTTTTGTATACAATTTTATATACTAGCCAAAAAACAATCACAAAACATGAAAATAACAAAGACAAAATTATGATTAAGAGACATTTTACCCCTTATCTCGTTTCGGCTTTGTTGCTGCCTATGATAACGCATGCGCAGGCAGCAATTAAGTCTATTGACGAATTTACTGATAAGTTTAACCATTTCCCTGGGTTTTACTCATTTTATGCAGATCAAAGCAGCGGTAAAATTTACCTAGATGTAGATAAATTTGCACAGCCTTTTTTACTACAGCACAGTTTGCCTTATGGCGTTGGTTCTAATGACATCGGATTAGACAGAGGTCAGCTTGGTGGCACACACTTGGTACAGTTTGAGCGCTTTGGCAATAAAGTCATGTTGCGCGCAAACAATACGTATTATCGAGCCAGTGCAGACAATCATGCCGAGCGGCAAAGTGTCAAAGAGGCGTTTGCATCAAGTATTTTGCATGGTTTTAAAGTAGTTGCTGAGGACAGTGACAGTGTTCTAATTGATTACACGCCTTATCTTTTATCGGATGTACATGGTGTATCGCGTCGCTTAAAAGCAACTGAACAAGGAAGCTATAGCCTAGATGCAAGTCGCAGTGCAGTGTATTCTGAGCGTTCAAAGGCTTTTGTAAAAAACACCGAGTTAGAGGCCGTACTGACGTTTAAAGGCGGCAACCCCGGTAAGTATGTACGCCAAGCTGTGGCAGATCCTTATGCCATCACGGTACACCAGCGTCATTCACTTATAGAGTTACCTGATGAAAATTATCAGCCACGTCAGTTTCATCCTCAATCAGGATTTTGGAGTATCGAGCACAAAGATTACTCGGCACCTTTAGGAAGCTCGATGTATGTCCGCTATATTCCGCGTCATCGCTTAGAGAAAAAAGATCCTACGGCCAAAGTGTCTGAGCCAGTAAAACCGATTGTTTACTATTTAGATCCCGGTGTACCCGAGCCGGTAAAAACCGCATTGCTTGATGGTGCTCGTTGGTGGGATGATGCATTTAAAGCAGCTGGTTATAAAGGCGCATTTGAAGTGAAAATGCTACCCGAGCAAGCAGACCCGATGGATGTGCGCTATAACGTGATCCAATGGGTTCATAGAGCAACGCGTGGCTGGTCTTATGGCGCATCTATTGTCAACCCGTTAACAGGTGAAATCATCAAAGGGCATGTGACACTGGGGTCATTGAGAGTACGTCAAGATATTCTCATTGCAGAAGCGCTTGCTGCGCCTTATATCAAAGGCGATGAAGTTACTCAAAAACTACATGATATGGCGCTGGATCGCATTCGCCAACTCAGTGCACATGAAATTGGTCATACTTTAGGTATTGCTCATAACTTTGCTGCATCAGCAGATGGCCGCGCATCCGTTATGGATTATCCACACCCACTGGTGCAATTTACCAATGGTGGACAGCTTGATGTGAGCAAAGGTTATGCCTCTGGCATGGGGGCTTGGGATATTCAAGCGGTCAAATACGGCTATGGTGACTATCGTGCCACAGATGAAGCGCAAGCGCTGGCGCAAGTGATTAAGCAGACCAACGACATGGGGTTGGCGTATATCTCTGATGCGGACGCAAGACCACAAGGTGGTGCTCATCCTACGGCACATTTGTGGGATAATGGTGAAGACCCAACAGCTGAGCTGCGTCGCGTTATGGGCATTCGTCAACAAGCACTGGCTCAATTTGGTCCTAATAACATCAAAAAAGGCGTTGCTTTATCACAGTTAGAAGAAAAGTTGGTGCCACTGTATTTATTCCACAGGTATCAAGTTGAGTCTGCTGTGAAATTGATAGGCGGCGTTGATTATGACTATGAAGTACGTGGTGAAGACAAAGTAAAAGGTGCACATGTTGTGGAAAAATCGCAGCAAGTGGATGCATTGCAAGCACTATTGGAGACATTATCACCTGAGTCGCTGATTATTCCTGAGTCTGTACTGGCGGTGATCCCTCCTAAGGCTTACGGTGAGTCGAGAAATCGCGAAAGTGTTCATGGCAGAACAGGCTTGACGTTAGATGCTATGGCATTACCAGAAATGGCAACCCAGCACACACTGAAGTTATTACTGAATGCCGAGCGTTTAAATCGCGTTGCTCAGCAGTATGCGCGTAATGATAGCTATTTAGGCAGTGATGAAGTATTGGCAAAGATCCATGCACATGTATTTGAAGCTAATGCAAAATCTACCATGGCGAAAAAGTTGAACCAACGCGTTCAGTATTTAACGGCTTATCGCATGGCGGATCTGAGCCTGAGCGATAAGGTTGCACCAGAGGTGCAAGCACAGCTACGTTATTACTTACGACAAATTGCGCAAGACACGACAGAACAGTCGCTGTTTTCGAGTCCAGGTAAAGCTGATGCGTTTGCACTTTATTTAGGTGAGCATATTCAGCATTTCTTAAAAGAAGGCAAATGGCCAGCAAATTATGCACCTTTGGCTATGCCTCCAGGGTCTCCGATTTAAGCTCTGAGTCACTATGAAAAAAGCCCCATATAGGGGCTTTTTGCTAGATGAATGATGTGCTGAAATAATTAAGCTATTTGCTTTTCAGCTAACTTTAATTCCATGGTTGCTTTGAGTAGGCGATACAAATTGATAGAGGCGTCAATTTCTTCTTTACGGTTAGTTAAACTCTCTATGTTTAGTCCAAGCGGAATATCTAAGTGCGCGCAACTTCGTAAAATCAAATCTAAATTCTCACGGCAAATTTTTATTGATTCATTGAGTGTATTGTCAGCATCCAGCATGCGCCATTTAGTTGCTTCTGGCACTGAGATACCTAACCACTGCATAAACTCTAACGTTTTTTGTCCACCACAGGGCGTGAAGGTCAAAATAATGCGTTTGGGTTCATTACCTTGCTGACGACAAGTACGTGCATAACTGGTTAATAAATCAATCGTTGCTTGTGCATCATAAACGGCCTGAGATATGAAGTACTCGCAGCCTTTAGTGGTTTTATCGATGAGCCTCTCATGTTCATTTCGCTTGTTTGCATGACGCTCTGCGATAGTTACACCACCCAAGAAAAAATCTTGTGTGTGTTCACGTAAAGTCTGATAAGCCTCAGGTAAACCTAATTTTATGTCACCTGTTGAAGAGGGACTGCCCACTAATACAAGGTTGTTTAAGCCAAAATCTTGTTTCGTTTTATGCAACCATTGAGTGAACTCTTCTCGGTCTCGCTGTGCGACGCTTTTATAAGTGATGACGTCTAGATTAGATAAATCACGTACTAATTTACTGTACTCACAAGGATCGACAGTTTGTTTAAATGGAAAGGGTCTTGGTACTTGTGTGCGGCTACTTTCGTCTTGAATATCGTAAATAACAACCCCATCGTACTCAATCTCATGCAATCGATTCAAAAGCTTAGTGGCAATTGTTTGGAGCTGTTCACTGTCCGTGCCTAGCTTAGGTGGGGTTGTACCAATCAAATATACCCCTTGGTTAGGGTCTAGTATTTTCTCTTGTAGCGTTAAAGCCATGTCCTCATTCCCGCTCATTCATCATAGTAGGTTAAATATAGCAGCCATTTAGACGTCTAGATAGATTTTTTTATTGAATTTACTTCATTAAATATGATTTTTTTTCATAAGGACTGAATTTAAAGAAAATTATGATGCAAATTTTTAATGTTATCCGAGGTAAGTTTTTTTCATCATTTATCGAGATATATGAGATTTTTCCTTTCTTTGAGGCATAATCAGGGAATAAACCTGTGCTTTGCACAGGCATACAGAGACAAAATGAAAATTTAGGGACACATATGAAATTTAAGCTTTTGGCGACCAGCCTTGCTGTTACCTTGGCACTGAGTGGTTGTGCTGCAAATAACGCAAATAACACCAATAGTCTACAAAACAATGCTGCGGCTGTGGTCAATGCAGCTGAAAATAAAGTATTTTCTCAAGACTATGTATTGGAAGAGCTCGATAATGGGCTTCGTGTGATGGTGGTTAAGACTGATTATCCAGATGTCGTATCTTTACAGATCCCAGTGTCAGTTGGTTCGCGCAATGAAATCGAAGATGGCAAAACAGGTTTCGCACACTTCTTTGAACATATGATGTTTAAAGGATCTAAAAAATATCCTGAAGCAATCTACAAAGACATCATCAAAAATTCAGGGGTTGATAACCGCGCTTATACAACCAACGACTACACCAATTATTATTTGAGTTTTTCTAAAGAACATTTAGAAAAAGTATTAGAGATCCAGTCTGATATTTTCCAAAATTTACATTTCAGCGAAGAGCAATTCCGTACTGAGGCGCTGACCGTAAAAGGTGAATATCTTAAAAATAATGCCAATCCACTTCGTAAATTATTAGGTGCTGTACGTGAAAAGGCATTTGATGAGCACACCTATAAACATACTACGATGGGCTTTTTTGAAGATATAGAGGCAATGCCAGATCAAATGGCCTATGCGGATTTATTCTTCGAGCGCTTTTATAAGCCTGAATATGCGACCATCATCATCGTGGGTGATGTGGAGCCACAAGCCACGATTAATATGGTGAAAAAGCACTGGGGTGAGTGGCAGCGTGGTGAATATCAAGCAGAGATCCCAGTCGAGCCAAAACAGCAAGCAGCAAAATACCAGCATGTCGTCAATGAGGGCCAACCGGGTCACTGGTTACTAGTTTCTTACAAAGGTCCTGCTTGGCAGCCAACGGAAAAAGATCGCGCTGCGGTAGACTTAATTTCCGAGCTGTATTTCTCAGAAAACTCCAAGTTATATCAAGAGTTGGTCGTGGATAAGCAAATAGCGACACAATTGATTACCTATAATGCAGAAACAAAAGACCCTGGCCTTTTACATGTGTTCGTTAAAGTTGAAGACGAAAAAGACCTTGTGACCGTGCGTGACGCAATTAATCGCACTTATGCAACAGCACGTACGGAATTGGTAGATGAAGGCAAGCTTGCAGCGCTTAAATCAAACAAGCGTTATAGCTTTGCTAATGATTTAGACTCATCAAAAGCAATTGCATCTATGCTCGCAAGCTACGTACATTTTGAACGTGACCCTGAAGTTATCAACCAAATGTATGCAACGGCAGACACTGTCACCCCAGAAGATATTCGCCTTATCGCAAACAAATACTTTGTTGATTCTGGACGCAATACCGTCACCATGTCAGCAAAAGCTGAGATCGCTGGTTTTGATAAAGAAGTGGAACTTGACGCACTGGCGGCTGATCTAAACCAGCCTACAGAACAATACTTTACAGTACTGGATAAAACCTCTAATTCACCGTTAGTTGATGTGAACTGGTTATTTTACACAGGCGCGGCTGCTGATCCGGTAGGGAAAAAAGGGGTTGCTGCTTTGACCGCAGCAATGCTTGCTAAAGGTGGTAGTGCAACCAAGTCATATAAAGAAATCCAAAAAGCCATGTACCCGCTAGCAGGTAGCTTTGCCCATCAAGTAGATAAAGAGATGATCGCACTGCGCGGCCGTGTGCATAAAGATAATGCACAGCAGTGGTATGCATTAGTAGGTGAGCAACTACTCAATCCAGGTTTTAGAGAAGATGACTTTAGCCGCTTGAAAAAAGAGCTGATTGATAATATTAATTCAGACTTAAAGTCGTCCAATGATGAAGAGCTGGGTAAAGAGGTGCTTTATCATAAGTTATATCAAGGTCATACGTATGAAAGTCTCAATTTAGGTGACTTGTCAGATTTAGAAGCGCTCACATTGCAAGATGTGAAGGATTTCTATCACAGTCAGTTCACTCAGGCGAAGCTAAATCTAGGTTTAACAGGCGCGTTAAATGACGATTTGAAAGCGCAATTGATACAAGACTTAACACGTTTACCAAAAGGTGAAGAAAAGCGTTTAAATGTTGCTGATGCGCCTGTACTAGAGGGTATTCATGCGACTGTAGTTGAGAAAAGTGCTAAATCAACTGCTGTGTCATTTGGTTTCCCAATTGATACGGTGCGCAGCAGTAAAGACTGGACAGCGCTATGGTTAGTACGTTCATATTTTGGTGAACACCGTAATTCAGGCGCTTTCCTATTTGACCGAATTCGTCAAACTCGAGGTATGAACTATGGTGATTATGCTTACATAGAATACTTCCCACGCGGTATGTACCAAACTATGCCTGATGCGAACTTAGGTCGCTCTGAGCAGATCTTCCAAGTGTGGTTACGTCCACTGCGCTCAAATAATGACGCGCATTTTGCCACTCGTGTCGCGGTTTATGAGCTTGATAAGATGATTAAGCAAGGGATGAGTGAAAAAGACTTTGAAGCAACGCGTAATTTCTTAAACAACTATGTACCGCAGCTGGTGGCGAGTCAGGATAGACAACTTGGTTATGCATTGGATAGCCAATTCTATAACACCGATGAATTTGTCAGCCTAGTGCGTTCACAGCTAGCGAGTTTGAGCTTAGAGGATGTCAACCGTGTGATCCGTGAGAATCTTCAAACTGAGAATATGCACTATGTGTTTGTGACAGGTGACGGTGAAGACATGAAGCAGCGTCTTGCTAGCGAGCAGGTGTCACCACTGAAGTACAATGTCAGCAAGCCACAGGCTTTACTTGATGAAGACAAGATAGTAGAGAGTTATAAACTGTCTGTACCAGCCAGCAACATTGAAGTCATACAAGCGCAGGATTTGTTTAAATAAAACTTCAAGCCGTATGAAAGTGTAAACGCCTCGCTTATGCGAGGCGTTTTTATTGATTGGCATTAAGTTGCACGCGCGTAAAAAAAACACCATTATAGGAACCTTAAGTTATAATTAATAACTAGAAATTTGAGTCTGGCTAGTGCTATCAAAGGGTGATGCGCGCTAAGATAAGTAACGACAGTAAATGATAGGCATGTGGAAATTATGAGACACGAAATTTGGCAACAATTGAGAGAAGAAGCCCAAGAGCTTGTGCAAAGAGAGCCTTTACTCGCCAGTCACGTCTACTCAAGTGTGCTCAATCATGAATGCTTAGGTGCAGCGTTGAGTTTTATTGTGGCAAATAAGCTCTCAGATGCTGTCGTTTCTGCATTTACCATTCGAGAATTGTTTGATCAGGCGTTTGTCGATTGTGACCGAATGCTTACCCATGTTGCTTATGATATAAAAGCTGTTAAAGATCGAGACCCTGCTGCCGATAGTTATCTTAACGTGATATTAAACTTGAAGGGTTTCCATGCATTACAAGCACACCGTCTCGCATATTGTCTGTGGCGACAACAGCGCAAAGAGCTCGCCCGCTTTATCCAAAGTCGCACCTCTGAAGTTTTTGGCGTTGACATCCATCCTGCTTGTAAAGTCGGCCATGGTATTATGCTTGACCATGCGACTGGTATAGTCATTGGTGAAACCGCGGTGATTGAAGACAATGTATCCATACTGCAGTCAGTTACGCTTGGTGGTACGGGTAATGAGCAAGGTGATCGTCACCCTAAGATCCGCGCTGGCGTATTGATTGGTGCGGGTGTAAAAGTGCTTGGTAACATTGAAGTCGGGGAAGGGGCGCGCATTGGCGCAGGCTCGGTAGTATTGAAAGCTGTTGCACCGCATACCACGGTAGTGGGTGTACCTGCCAAAGTGGTCGGTAAACCAAATTGCCCATGTCCTGCAGAGAGCATGGATCAAAACTTCTTAGATGATGCGATTAGTCGAATTAACGACTCCCATACAAGCGCCATGCTTTAAGTTGCGCTTGGTCTGATGCGCTCCAAGAGTTCTTTGGTATATGCGTTTGCTGCAGGTATTTTATTAACTTGTGGTGTTTATGAGATACGTCAAACTGATTTGGGCTCTGGAGACGCACTACCGGAGAAAGCGTCTCGATTAAATGAGGGCACACGCGAAGAGGCTGAAGAACATCTGTTAGAACAAGCTATCTCTGCGGCTCCACCACAAGATACGTACAGTAATGAGTTAGCTGCTTTAAATCAAACCACACAATACGCACAGCTGGTTCAACTCATTCAGCAATTAGAGCAAGAAAATACGCGCTTGAAAGCGCAGTTATCCAACCCCAGTGAATCTTCATCTTCAAGCTATAATGTTCCAAATCAATTGAAAAATATATTCGCACACCAGCGGCGCGATGAAGTATGGGCCTCTGAAGTGGAGCTATTTGCGGAAGATTTTTTATATGAGGCGAGTCTGCATGATGATATAGATATGCTATCTGTCGAATGCAAGCTACATATTTGTCAGCTCAACTTTGCCTCGCAATCACATAACTCTTCACCAAGGTGGCAGCAGCTTCACAAAGCTCTACTTAACATGCCTTGGATGAAGCAGTTTAAAACGGTGACCGCTGTGCAAAACCAAGGCGTCATGCAGATACACCTGAGTTTAAAAACCAGTGAACAATTAAGAAGTGAGTACTAACTTACTCGTCTTTTTCTTTAATTGCAGTGACTTTAGTATGTAGTTGCCCATCTGCGAGCTGTGTAATAAGCGCGTCGCCGGTTTTGACCTCTGATACCGAACTGAGCACATGTTTGCCTTTTTGAGTAATACTGTAACCTCGAGATAGCACTGTCAGAGGGCTGACACTGTCAAGTCTAGCAGCAAGTAGCGCCAGCTGGTTTTTTTGGCGGCTTTGCTGCTGTTTCATAGTATTGTGCAAGGCTGATTCCAATCTCTGTACCTTTGCTTTGGCTTCATTCAAGCGCTTTTCAGGGTGGAATTTTAGTAGTGTATGCTCAAGCACATTCACTTTGTGATGGTATTTTTGTTGCTGATATTGCCATGCTCGGATCAAACGTTGCTGCAATTCATCGACGCGCTGCACTTGTTGCATTAATTGGTTCTGAGGATGCTGCAGGCTTAATCGCTGTTGTAGCCGTGCAATATGTTGTTGTTCATCATATAGCTTGCGTTTTAACGCATTTGTTAGGCGCTGCTTTCTATCTTTTACATAACTTATCAGTTCATTACTATCAGGGCTCACTAACTCTGCGGCTGCTGAGGGGGTAGGGGCACGTAAATCAGCGACATAGTCACTGATGGTGGTGTCTATTTCGTGGCCTACAGCACTGATGACAGGGAGGTTACAGGCAAAAATAGCACGGGCGACGACTTCTTCGTTAAAGCACCACAGGTCCTCTAGCGAACCACCTCCGCGACCCACTATCAATATATCGACTTCATTACGCTTATCTGCCAATGCAATCTTTTCTGCGATTTGCACTCCAGCATCTTTTCCCTGTACGAGTGTGGGGTAGATGGTGACTTCTAATTGAGGAGCTCGGCGTTTTAGCACAGACAAAATATCTTTGATGGCAGCGCCGGTTGCTGAGGTTACAACCCCAACTCGATTGATTTGTTGCGGAAGCGGTTTTTTATGGAAACTATTAAAGAGTCCTTCAGCAGCGAGCTGCATCTGTAGCGCTTCAAATTGTTGTTTCAGTAAGCCTTCACCTGCAGGAGCCATCTGTTCGACGATAAGCTGATAATCACCACGGGGTTCATACACTGAGACACGGGCTTTGACTTGTACTTGTGCGCCATTTTCAGGGCGATATTTACAATATCGGTTATTGCCTCGCCACATGGCCGCCTTAATTTGTGCTTTTTCATCTTTGAGAGAAAAGTACCAATGGCCAGAAGCGGGGGCGACAAAGTTTGAAATTTCACCCGTCAACTCAAGAGAAGCGAAACCTTGTTCTAATAAACTGCGAATTTCGCGATTTAGACGCGAAACTGTATAAACTTTGTTGTTTTGTGGCAACGACATACCGAGCTCCATAAAAAATTCACAGACACTTTAGCACATTTTTTGCTAAATTTTGTTTACTCACATAAGGAACGCTGATAAAATGCGCACGCAATTCCTTATACTCAGAATTCACTTGAGAGAAGCCGCACACATGCTAAGAATTGCAAAAGAAGCCCTTACTTTTGACGACGTACTATTAGTACCCGCTCATTCAACTGTTCTACCGCACACAGCGAGTCTTAAAACTCGTCTGACACGCGATATCGAGCTTAATCTGCCACTTGTTTCTGCGTCAATGGACACAGTTACTGAAGCACGCTTAGCGATTGCCTTAGCGCAAGAAGGCGGCATTGGCTTTATTCACAAAAACATGACCATCGAAGAGCAAGCCGACAATGTTCGTAAAGTGAAAACTTACGAAGCTGGTATTGTTACTTTCCCGGTTACAGTGACAGCTGACAAAACAATTGCTGAAACAATTGCCCTTGCTGAAGAAAAAGGGTTTTCAGGCTTCCCAGTAGTGGGTGCTGATAACCAGTTAGAAGGCATTGTGACAAGTCGTGATATGCGTTTTGAAACTCAGTTAGACAAGCCTGTTTCGTCAGTGATGACAAAACAAGCAGACCTAGTGACTGTAAAAGAAGGCGCGGGTCGTGAAGAGATCCTTGGCCTGATGCACGAACACCGCATCGAGAAAATCTTAGTGGTTGATGATGCATTTGCACTGAAAGGCATGATCACTGTTAAAGACTATCAAAAAGCTCAAGAAAAGCCGAACGCATGTAAAGACGCACAAGGTCGTTTACGTGTTGGTGCTGCTGTGGGCGTTGGTGCTGGTACTGATGAGCGTATCGCTGCATTGGTTGAAGCAGGTGTGGACATCTTATTGATTGATACATCTCATGGTCACTCTCAAGGTGTAATTGACCGCGTTAAAGCAACGCGTGCAGCTTACCCAGAGTTACAAATTGTTGCGGGTAACGTTGCAACAGGCGCAGGTGCTCTTGCCCTTGCAGATGCTGGTGCAGATGCCGTTAAAGTAGGTATTGGCCCTGGTTCAATTTGTACAACACGTATTGTTACAGGATGCGGTGTACCACAAATCACAGCTATTTCAGATGCTGTTGAAGCACTAAAAGAGCGTGATATTCCAGTCATCGCCGATGGTGGTATTCGCTATTCAGGTGACATTGTTAAAGCGCTTGTTGCTGGTGCAGCGTGCGTCATGGTTGGTTCAATGCTTGCTGGTACCGAAGAGTCACCGGGTGAAGTTGAATTGTATCAAGGCCGTTACTACAAGTCTTACCGTGGTATGGGTTCTCTAGGTGCTATGAACCAAAAAGAAGGTTCTTCAGATCGTTACTTCCAGAAGAGCAACCAAGCAGACAAGCTTGTGCCAGAAGGCATTGAAGGCCGCGTTGCATACAAGGGCCCAATTGCTGCGATTATTCACCAGCAAATTGGTGGTATTCGCAGTGCAATGGGCTTAACAGGTTGTGCAACAATCGCTGAGCTGAACATCAAACCTGAGTTTGTACGTGTTACATCAGCAGGTATGGGTGAGTCTCACGTACACGATGTACAAATCACCAAAGAAGCGCCTAACTATCGCTTAGGTTAAGTCGGCCAACGTGCGTTGAGCCCGCAAAATTGTCAGGGCTAGCAGCAGCTAGCCCTTTTTAATTCTGGTAAAGCAGGTTAGCTGTGCTTTACTAATTTTATCGTTTCCTAACTAACGAGATTTTCAATGAGCAAAGACATCCATGATTCCCGTATTTTGATCTTAGACTTCGGTTCTCAATACACGCAGTTAATTGCACGTCGTGTACGTGAGATTGGCGTTTACTGTGAACTTTGGGCGTGGGATGTAACGGAAGAGCAGATCCGTGAATTCAACCCTCAGGGTATCATCCTGTCTGGTGGTCCAGAGTCAACCACAGAAGAAAATAGCCCAAGAGCACCTGAATATGTGTTTGAGGCAGGCGTACCTGTACTTGGTGTATGTTACGGCATGCAAACAATGGCGATGCAGCTAGGTGGTAAAGTACATAGCTCTGATAAGAAAGAATTTGGTTACGCAAAAGTTGAAAAAGTCGGTAACTGTGCACTATTCGAAGCGATTGAAGATCACATCGAAGATGGCATTGGTCAACTGGACGTATGGATGAGTCACGGTGATAAAGTGGTTGAAATCCCTGACACATTTGTAACAAGTGCGAAAACGGATACGTGTCCACACGCGGCAATGTCTTGGGAAGAAAAACGTTTCTACGGTGTGCAATTCCACCCAGAAGTAACACACACGCAGCAAGGTACTCGTTTGTTAGAGCGTTTTGCGATTGATATCTGTGGCTGTGAGAAGCTTTGGACACCTTCGCAGATCATTGAAGATGCGGTTGAGCGTATCAAAGAGAAAGTCGGTGATGACGAAGTTATCTTAGGACTATCTGGTGGTGTTGATTCATCGGTTGTGGCTATGCTAATCCACCGTGCGATTGGTAAGAAGCTAACGTGTGTATTCGTTGATAACGGTTTACTTCGTTTAAACGAAGGTCAGCAAGTAATGGAAATGTTTGGTGATAAGTTCGGTTTGAATATCATCAAAGTAGATGCTGAAGATCAGTTCCTAAATGACTTGGCTGGTCTTTCTGATCCTGAAGACAAGCGTAAAGCAATTGGTCATACGTTCATTGACGTATTCGATGCTGAATCTAAAAAGTTGAAAAATGCTAAATGGCTAGCGCAAGGTACAATTTACCCAGACGTAATCGAATCAGCGGCGTCTAAAACAGGTAAGGCGCACGTGATTAAATCTCACCATAACGTAGGCGGTCTGCCTGATGATATGGAAATGGGTCTAGTAGAGCCACTTCGCGAGCTGTTTAAAGATGAAGTACGTAAGATTGGTTTAGAGCTTGGTTTACCTTATGACATGCTATACCGTCACCCATTCCCAGGTCCAGGTCTAGGTGTACGTGTACTTGGTGAAATCAAGAAAGAATACTGTGATTTACTTCGTCGTGCAGATGCTATCTTCATTGAAGAGCTTCATAAAGCAGACATCTACCACAAAGTATCTCAAGCATTCACTGTATTCCTTCCAGTTAAATCTGTAGGCGTAATGGGTGATGCACGTAAGTACGACTGGGTTGTATCATTACGTTGTGTAGAAACCATCGACTTTATGACGGCGCGTTGGTCACATTTACCATATGACTTCCTAGGTCTGGTATCAAACCGTATCATTAATGAAATTGATGGAATTTCTCGTGTTGTTTACGATATCTCAGGTAAACCACCTGCGACCATCGAGTGGGAATAATGATAATTAGCACAAGCTAATTGAATGAAAAAAAGGCGAATATAATAAATATTCGCCTTTTTGTTTATAAAAGACGCAAACAAACAAAAAAATGCATTTTTCCTCTTTACCTTTTCTAAAAGCTCTTTATAATGCGTCGACATTGCAGGGGCGTAGTTCCAATTGGTAGAACAGCGGTCTCCAAAACCGATGGTTGCGGGTTCGAGTCCTGCCGCCCCTGCCACTTCTTACTTTTCCCACGTAATTGAATCTTTTACTACTACCATTTAAAATCAGTATAAAAAGTGTTTTCATCATGCATCCGATACATGCTCAATTACTTGGTTTAACACCACTCAAGCTCAAAGCTCGCTATGATACGCAAGTTGCTTCGCAAGATGAGTCAAATGCCCCAATCAATTTGCAGCTGACAGCGCAATTGACAGAAGATATTTGTCTTGCTTTAAACTGTACTGACTTAGTGGTGGTGCTAGGTGATTCAATCGCCTTAAATGGCAGTACACTGACACTGCCTAGTGACATATTGAATGCCCAGCAAAAGCAACATCTATGGCAGGTGATATCTCATGCAATATCAGCATAAAGACGCACTCGGAGAGTTTCCGTTAGATAAGGTCATGGAGATTGAGAATGCGTGCCACAGCCATCCGTGGAGCGAAAAAACACTCGTCTCATGCATTGGTGGACGCTACTTTAATATGTGTCGCGATAGTGAGCAGGGGTTGATTGGGTACTTTATCGCTGAGCGAGCGGGCCCTGATTATACTTTGATGAATATCTGTGTACATCCAAATAGCCAAGGCCAAGGAATTGCAAC
This sequence comes from Pseudoalteromonas umbrosa, assembly GCF_030125375.1. GTDB lineage: Bacteria > Pseudomonadota > Gammaproteobacteria > Enterobacterales > Alteromonadaceae > Pseudoalteromonas > Pseudoalteromonas umbrosa. The sequence goes on from NZ_JASJUU010000004.1 coordinate 62,789, forward strand.
TGAGTTAATGCATGCCTTGATCGCTTGGTGTCGAGATGAGCAGGCGGAAAACTTATTTCTTGAAGTTAGAGCATCGAATACACCAGCGATTGCTTTGTATGAAAAGGCGGGTCTGCATGTGATGGGTAGAAGAAAAAACTACTACCCGACTCAAAACGGTAAAGAAGATGCTATTTTAATGGGGCTACAGTTCACACAGTGAAGAAGCGACAAGCAAGCTTAACGAGCGGCTTGTAGTTGAACATCTTCATTGTCTAGTGTGTATTGTATTGCTTGTGTAAGCTGCAGTGTGGTGTATTGCCACTGTGCTTTGTTATTACCTTGCAAACTAATCTCCAGATCTCCAGCTGCACTGTGGATGTTACTAAAGCCAAAGCAGCCCGCACTACCTTTCAAGCTGTGTGCTAGGGCACGCAGAGATTCCCACTCTTGGTTTTCATAAAGAGCCTCTACAAGATCGAGTTGCTCAGGCAGCTTTTCTAGATAGTTCTGGCTTATCTGCAAGAACTTTTCGCTTTTGAGCAGGTTATTCCACTTAGAGGCATTTTCGCTGGCGAGCTCTAAAAACTCGAGTAACACCGCACCTAGTTTCTCTCTATCAATTGGTTTACCAAGAGTGGCATTGCACCCTGCTGCCAAGTAGGTGTCAATATCATGCTTCATGATGTTTGCTGTCAGTGCGACAATAGGTCCGTCATAAGCTGCATGTCTAAGCATTTCTGTTGCCTCTAAGCCTCCCATTACTGGCATTTGCATATCCATCAGGATCAAGTCGTAATCATTGATGAGGGACATCTCGACAGCCTCTGCGCCGTTATTGGCAATATCGGGTTTGAGCCCCCAAGAGCTTAATAGTAAAGAGATCAATTCTTGGTTATCTTTGTTATCTTCAGCTAAGAGTATTGTCGCCTCTAGCTGAGTCTCGGCGAGCTTTTGTGAGCTGCTGGCTTGGCTATGGGTGTGGGTATCACACTCAATCCACTCAGTGTCGTGACCTGCATGGTTTGCAGAAATGGTAACAGTAAATGTACTACCATTGCCTTGCTCACTGCTGACTTGTACATCTCCACCAAGTAGCTGAGCGAGGTTTTTGGAAATACACAAACCAAGTCCTGTGCCGCCAAACCGTCTTGTGGTAGTGGTATCAGCCTGCTCAAAAGGTTTAAACACCCGTTCCATCTCACTTTTAGACATACCAATACCAGTGTCTCTGATAGTAAAGATAAACTGATCATGCTGAGTGTTAAAATCAATATTAATAGAGATAAAACCCTGCTCAGTAAATTTGACGGCGTTACTGGCAATGTTAAGCAAAATCTGTTTTAGGCGTGTCTCGTCGCTGTTGAGCACTTTTGGCAATGGGAATGTGTAATCAAGGTTAAGCTCAAGATTTTTTTCGTCAGCGAGAGGCTGAATAATAGACTCAATATCTTTTATTAAAGGTAGGAACTCAATTCTATTTTTTTCAACTGCAAGTTTTTCGGCTTCAATTTTAGATAAATCAAGAATATTGTTGATAAGTTCAAGTAAGTGCTTTGAATTTCGTAAAATAGTGTCTAGGTGTAAATCTGCATTTTTAGCGCCAGGATTGTGTAGCAGTTGTTCAGTAAAACCCATGATTGCAGTTAATGGAGTACGGATTTCGTGGCTCATATTGGCTAAAAAGCGACTTTTAAGCTGGTTTGCTTGCTCAGCTTCTGTGATTGCGACTTCGAGCTGGCTGTTCATTTCTTCTAGTGCTCGGGTACGGCTTTCTACCTTTTCTTCAAGGTGAAGCTTATAGTCTTCCAGTTCGCCTTGGAAATCACGGATCTGCTTTACCATGTGATTGAAATCATCAAACAAGGTGCCTACTTCGTCGTCGTCATGGGCTGGCAAGGATACTGATAAGTCTCCGTCACCGACACGATGGCTGGCCTCCCCAAGTAGCTCAATTGGCGTAAGTAGTAGATTACGTACTACGATAAAGATGAGTACAGGTAAAGTCACCACGGAGAGAATAACAATCAAAGCTGTGATCAAGCTGATCGCTTTACCAGATTGATAGAGAATGCTTTTGGGAATAGTAGAAATATAATAATAACCGCCGCTGAGCTGCGCGCTATAGGTCATACGCTTTAGCCCATCTACCGAGGGAAGTACGACTGAGTCTAATTTCCCCCTATCTGCCAATGAGCTTATCTGGGCCATCTCCTCATCAGATAGATAACTCGATGTAAACTGCTCATCAGAAGAGAAAAGTACTTCGCCCTGTGTGGAGACTAATAGGTTTAATGTATTGTCGTAGGGGGCTTCAAGTATGCTACTACTGATAATTGAGGGAGCGACTCGGACAATAATATAGCCCTGACGTTGAGGCCTTTTTAGGTGAAAGTTGACGCTATAAATCTGTTGCACAAAGTAGAGTTGTGTTCCGCCTTCTTTGGCTGGCAGCATATACTGTTGTTGTCTTAAGTTGCTTTTTAGAACTTGATCAAAAAAAGGGTAATCATCTGGCGCAAAGCTTAAATTACTTGAATAGAAAGCATGGCTTTTACCATCGGCATCGACAAGATTGATACTAAGTATATCTGGATAGGCTTCACTGTAACTAGCAAAGACATCCATAAGTGCACCTAAACGTTTTGTTTTTAGTTTGTGTTCATCAGATGATGTAAGAAGTGTACCCAAGCGCTTTTTTTGAAGCGGTTCTTTATCGGGTGGAGAGAGTAGATAATCACTGAGTACTGGAGATGTGGAAAGCAGTTTTGTGGTTGATTGATATATTTCCATGTAGTTGAACATTTTTTGCTGTTGTTGTTCAACAAAACGGCTAACAATGAGTTTTGCTTGTTTTTGAGTAGAGCTAGTTACATTGGTGAGCGTAAAGCCACCTAAGAACAGCAAAGGCAAAATCACTAGCGGTGTGATATACCAAAGTAACCTGATACTGAGCTTACTGGTTTTCATCTTTCCCGATATCCATATATTCTTTAAAAGTCCGTCAATTTATCCATTCATTGTGCAATATTGGATCATATGATGGCTTGCCTGATTTCTCAAGTTTTTGCGCTGTGTCGGGTGATGTTTGGGTTTAAATTAAAAGTACGGTGGCAGTGCAGGGGTTGGCAAAGCTTGAAGGCAAGGTAAAAAACCTTGCCTTAATTTATTTACTTAGCGCTAAAAAAGCCTATTTCTGATAGCTGAAGTAAGTTATTACCATTATTGTCAGTAGCAGTATGCGTTAAGTCAATACGGTAATGGGTAAACGCAGTGGTGTTTTCAATACGAAAAGTGCGAGTTTGAGTACGTTCAGTAAATTGTTCAGATTGACGTGTATCCAAAGTATGCCAATGGATGCCGTCATTTGATCCATGAAGCGTCCAGCTTGACGGGTCTCGTTCTGGAGCGTCGTTTCCACTGGTTATGCTATATGCACTGAGAATACGAGGTTGGTCGGCAATAAATTGTAGCCACCCTTTGTCTGTTAGTGCAACATACTTGTTTTTATAATTACCATCAAATGCGCTCTGATAACCTTCGCCCCATTGACTAAACCCTTCATGCTCTGCGCTCAGTTCACCACCTAGTAAAGCAAAGTTTTCTAAAACGACAGGTAAAGTTGCCGTAGCTCTATCGGCTAACAAGTCGATTTCAGCGATTTGAAACACTGAATCACCATTGCTTTGTTGACCACTGTTCATGAAGTTGAATCGAAAGTATTGGTAACTTGGCACTTGGTCGACTGCAAATTCTCGAGTTTCTAACCTTTGATTAAATACCTGATTAGATTGACTATCCACTTCATGCCATGTGACTCCATCTTGTGAGCCCAATAGCGTCCATGCACTTGGATCTCTGCTTGGTTGATTATCGCCGACAGTGAGTCTATAAGATTTAAGTTTTCCTGCGCCATGGGTAGAAAATGTTACCTCAGACTGATTATTTATCGTCAGGTATTTAGTATAACGGTCGCCATCGATTGCTTTTGCAATATCATAGATAGGGTCTGCAGGCTGTGCTGAGGCACTTATATCTGTGCCTAAACTGACTAAACTAATTTGATCTTCAGGGATTGCGGGGGCTTCAGGTGCAGCGCCCAGTGTTGCTTGGTACTTCTGCCACAGGGTATTAATATCTTGATTTAAGATGCGTTTAAATGCTTCTTCTAATGTCCACTCCCAACCTTCACGTTGACTCGTTAGCACCATTTGGTTGATCTTATAAGTAAAATCATCATCATAATTGTCTTGAACCCATGATAAAAAGAACCCAGTATTGGTGTAACCACCTAGCCAGTTTTTAGACGGTGAAGGGCTGCGTGTAGCGTGGAAACCAGCTCTGATCCGAACGAGATCAGCAATGCCTTCAACGATGGCGTGAGTTTCATTTCCATCGGCCATTGCGCCTGTTGGAAAGTGTTGATAGCCGTGAACAAGCTCATGCCAGAATACACCGAGCAATTCGTAAATAACTTCTTCATCGCTGGCGTTGGCTAAAGATTCCGTAATATATTTGGTACTGAACGCAATTTCCATATTTCGGCCAGAGCCAGCTCGGTAAGCAAGGGTATCCATCCACTTAAGACTAAATGTTACTGAGTCAAATTCAGGTGATTCACCATAGTGCTTATATAAATATTGATTTACTTGTAACGTAACGTCATTGATGGTTTTTTCTAGATTAGGGAATAGCCTATTAATACGTTTATAGCCTTCACTTTGCGTATCTTCGTGGGCAAATTTAATTTCAGGATAAGCAAATCCGTGCCAAGGATTTACGGGGTCAACCACTTTTACTTTGTGACTCGCCGTGTCACTTTGGCCATGCCAATTATATGTGACTAATTCTACTGTTTTTACACCTGGCGTATTAAAGGTGACTTGTGGGTCCTTAGCTAAACTGGTTGTTGGTGTGCCTTGCTCAAACCGCCACTCAAAGCTATTTGGTTTATTGAGACTGGTGTCTTTCAGCGTCAATGCTTCACCTATAAACACTGTGCTTGCATCGCTAGCAATACCAGCAATAGGTAGTTGCGTGTTGGTAAATAAATCAATTTCAGCAATTTGTAGTAAATCATAACCCCAATCATCCGTGCCTTTGTGAGTCATATCAAAGCGATAATGTTGATAAGGCTTTACCGTATTTAAATGATAGGTTTTTTGCTCGAAACGCTTACTGAAAGATTGCTCGGACTGTGTATCGATGACATGCCAGTTTTCGCCATCGTTAGAACCTTTCAGCGTCCATGTGTGTGGATCTCTCCCCGGAGCGTCGTTTGCGGATGTGAGTTGATATTTCGCCAAACTCTGTGGCTGTGTTAAAGAGACTTGCAGCCACCCCTGTGGTTTGAGTGTGACGTATTTAGTGCGGGGATCGCCATCAAAGGCATTACTGATAGCTTCTCCTGCAGGAGACTCTATTTTTTGTTCACTGAGTACTATGTTATTGCTAATTAGGCTCATTTGTGAAATTGGATCGTTCTTTTTATTATGGGCAACTTTAGCCCAGACTTGGCTTACATCTGGGACTTCATTCAATGTCCACCATTTAGCTTCAAATAACTCGCCCTTATAGGCAACGATGTGACCTTTGGTGTATACCTGCGCATGCAACCAAGGGTTTGGGGTATTATTTTCATGATTGATGAATTGTACAAACTGCCATGCCCCTGAAGTATTAATGGCGGGCGAATCGCCCTCAGACCACCAGTTTGCTTGATAAATTGCACCTTGGTGCGTGACTCGCTGGCCTTTTTTGTAGTTGTTTTTATCTTGCCATTCGTTGATTTCATTTGTGTGTGACGGTGAATGTGTATGGCCTGTGTGCGCGTGTATAGATACAGATTGGATAGCAAGTGCTAAAGCACAAAGTGCAAACCTTTTCATGATTAACTCCCATTCTCTTGATTGTTATTTTTTGGAACGTTCCATTTATTATTGGCACAAAATAACATCAATTCAAAGCATTAATTACACTAAAGAAGAGATAAAACAGAAAAAAGTAGGAGGTTAAGTTACAAAGACAATAAAAAAGCCGGAATAACCGGCTTGTTTATTTCGACAGATAAAATTAGCTATCTGCACGACTCATGAATTTAACTTCAGTCGTGTTGATTTTGATTTTATCGCCTGTTGAAATGTGCTCAGGCACTTGGACGATTAGGCCTGTTGTAAGTGTTGCCGGCTTTGTACGCGCACTAGCAGATGCACCTTTAATTGATGGTGCAGTTTCTTCAATCACAAGCTCTACGCTGGAAGGTAAGTCAACCGATACTGGGCTGCCTTCAACAACCACAACAGATAGACCTTTAGTATCTTCATTGATAAATAAAACCTGTTCTGAAATTGCTTCTTTATTTAGGTGATAAGGGGTGTAGTCTTCCTCATCCATAAATACATACTCTTCACCATCGATATATGAAAACATCGCAGGGCGACGTGTTAAATCAGCTAGCTTAAGCATTTCTTCTGCTTTAAACGTCTCGTCCACTTTACCATTGTTGACAACATCGTACATGCGCATGCGGTAAAGACTACCACCTGCGCGGCCCTGTGGTACTGAGCGCTCAATATCACGTACAATCATAACGCGGCCATTGTATTCAATCGCTGCATGTTTCTTTATTTCACTGGCCTTTGGCATAGTAATTCCCAAATTTATTTTGTTTTGCAGCAAACTAGCATGAAGCTGACTCTAGGCCAAGCGCCACTTGCATTTTATTGTGTTGTAAAGCACTGTTAGAGTGCATGCAAAGCAGCAATATGAACGAGCCTAATCCAGATGGAGAATACGATGGAAAAGTGTGTGAATGTTAAATGCCAATGTGGAAAAGTGCGCGGTGTTGTATCATGTGGCAATCGGCTTTTTCACAATCGCGTGGTTTGTTACTGTGATGATTGCCAAGCCTTTGTGAAACACTTAGCGAAGCAAAATATTCTCAATGAATATGGCGGTTCAGATGTGTTTCAAGTGAGCGCGTCACAGCTTATATTCACACATGGCATTGAAGAAATAGCTTGCCTTACCGTCACGCGACAGGGCGTGCATCGTTGGTTTGCAAAATGCTGCAATAGCCCTCTGGGTAATACCATGAACGCGCATTGGCCATTGGTTGGGCTATTGCACAGTTGTATTGAAGAAGATTTAGATGAAGTAGTTGGCCTGCCCTCAGGTAGCGTCTTTTGCAAATTTGCAAGTGCAGAGATTCCAGCAGAAATCAAAGGGCCTTGGTCACATAATCGGGTGGTGGCCAATTTGGTATTGAAACTTGTGCTTTGGCGACTGCTGAGAAAAAATTCACCATCGCCTTTTTATCGACAAGGCAAACCTCTGGTAGAACCTTATTGCCTTGTCGATAAAACAGAATAGGGGCTATAGTGCGTATAACGTCGCCATCTCTTGATAGCTCAGTCCAAATTGTTTTTTAAACCAACTGTTTACGAATTCATTATTGGGGGTGATTTTACCGCAGCGTAAGATATATTCTCCTTGTTGTGCACCGATTAAACCATTGCAATGGGTGTCAATCCAAACGCGATCTAACTGAGCTTTAAAATCTTGTTGCAATGTACTTAATTGTTTATCAAGTTTACTTTCTACATCTAAAAAGGATGCTTTTATGGGCTTGATTTTCAACTGAGGGAAGTTCGTTTGATGACTCTGTGTATAATGTGTCTGACTATCATCGACACGAAACTCAATGTGTTGTTGTGCAATGACGCCTTCATACTGTGCATTGACGCTAAATTGTTCAGTGAACTCGGTGACGGGATATCGAAATGCTTTTTTCACTTCAACATCTAGCGTATCAGACGGGTTGGTTTTACTTTGCTTTTCTTCAACGAGTGTGAAGTGAGTGTGTCGATTAACAAGCTTTGCTTTTCTAGTATGCTCTAAGCTTGCGTTAAATTTGAGTTTAAATTCGTTTTTACCGACAGGGTTATACCACAGACTTTCTCGAAATATTTGTTTTAATTCTGATGAAGCGGTTTTGAGTGAATTAGACTGCCTGCTGGTGGGATGCAAGTTCACCTTGAAGCGAGGTGTAAGCTTTATACTTGAGTAACGAGTTGGATCTTGAGTGATTGTGGTGAACTCTTGTGGTAGATCCCATGCCATACAATATTTTTCTGTGAACTGGCGCAAATAAAAGCGTTCATTGTTCGTTTTAGTCGACATGCGTGCACATTGAGCATGCGCTTTATTTTGCAATGCTGCATGATATGGTTTGAACTGGCTGTGTAATTGAGCATTACTGATTAAAAAAGCATACTTATGTTCAAAGTAGCGAAATTGATCAGGAAATCGAGACTTACTAAGTTGTTGAGCGCGCTGCTTTAACCACAATGTGGCATAATCGATTTCTTCATTTTGCGTGTTAGCGATAGGCCCAAATGGTTCAATTTGCCAAGCAATTTGATTGCGTAATAAAGATTCTAATTTAATGACTGCACCAGTTGGGTTGCCACCTAACCTTAGCATGCGAACATCGATTAAGCCTTTATCTAAAATCTTATTACGTGCTTGGAGCAGACCTTTTTGCGCTTCAATATCGTGAGGGTCTTCTTGTAGTGCTTGTTCATAGTATTCTGCTGATTGCGTATACATACCTGCTTGAAACAGGTTATGCCCTTTCTCCACTAAGCTTTTGCAACCACTTAGGGCGAGTATCAGCATAGGTAACATCAATACATTTCTCACTTCTGCCTTCCTTTTTCTCTGAATGAAACGGCTCAGACCTTTGCTGTCATACCTAGCAATCAGTCTTTATATTTATATATACGATTACAAGTATAGGTGGAATGTTAACCTATTATTATATAGTAAATGTTAATTTGTACCTATGTCTATGACTACTGAGGAAAGTTAGTGTAAATCTTGGCTGAGCGCGAACTCAATGGAGTGATAAAAGGCTCAGTAGAGCCTCATGCTAAAGCGAATTTAGTAATTTAGATACTGCTTTGATCACTTGTTCACTGTGGGAGTTAATGAAGAAGTGGTCGCCATTGAATGCATGTTGAGTAATCGGTAAAGCTGATAGCGCCTGCCAAGCGTTAATCATAGGTGGTGTTACATCAATATCCTCATGGCCGAAAAAGACATCGATAGGAACCGGTAGAGGATGCTTTTCGGTCTGATAACAATCGGCAATTTCAAAATCAGCACGTAGTAGGGGTAAAAATAGCTCCATGAGTTCCGCATTGTCTAACACTTCTTTAGGAGTACCGTTGAGTTCTCGTAGTTTAGTGATGAATTCGGATTCCGGTAGATGATAGATAGGCGTCTTATGATTTTCTAAGTGAGGCGCTCGACTACCTGATGCAATTAATTTCTGCGGCAGTGCTAGATTATTTTTCTGTAACGTTAGAGCGAGCTCATAAGCCACTCTACTTCCCAAGCTATGGCCGAAAAATACATTAGGCTTTTGCGTGATAAAACTACTGTGTAGCATTAGCTCGTCAATAATTGAACTCATTTTATTGTGGGGAGCTTCCATTAAGCGTGCGCCGCGCCCTGGAAGTTGTATCAAAACAAGCTCAACATTGTTTGGCAGTTTATTAAGCCATGGCATAAAGATATTAGGTGCGCCGCCTGCATATGGAAAACAAAATAATCGCAGGGTTGCATGTGGGTTAGGTTTCGGAATTAAAAAGAGTTTTGTCATTAGTCATATTTTTATTATTTGTTGATGGCGCTTATCCTAGCAATTTGAGCACATTTGTATAGTGGGGTTTTTGTCATGTATTAATAATTTAAATATGACGCTAGGCTACTAGCGGATATGTAACTTCACAATGCAACCGAATTTTGCTTAAAACAGAGCATCTAGAGTTTTTTGTGTAAATGTGACACAGATTATCGGCAATTTATACGCCGATAAGTTGTTAAAATAGTCAGGATCAGAGACAATATGCGGATATGTGTTCACAGTCGAGTGTCAGCAGCTAATAGATACACTCAGATAAGCCAAAAGTAGAGTTTTCAATGTCAAACAACAGTATCCAGCAAGAAGTATCGCTTCGCCGTACTTTTGCCATTATTTCTCACCCGGATGCGGGTAAAACCACCATTACAGAGAAAGTACTTTTATTCGGAAAGGCGTTACAAAAAGCCGGTACGGTAAAAGGTCGTGGTTCAAACCAGCACGCAAAATCTGACTGGATGGAAATGGAAAAAGAGCGTGGTATCTCGGTAACAACCTCAGTGATGCAGTTCCCGTATAATGATGCATTGGTAAACCTACTAGATACCCCAGGACACGAAGACTTCTCTGAAGATACTTATCGTACACTGACTGCAGTTGACTCATGTCTAATGGTGATCGATGCGGCAAAAGGTGTTGAGGATAGAACACGTAAATTAATGGAAGTTACTCGCTTACGTGACACGCCAATCGTGACTTTCATGAACAAACTTGACCGTGATATCCGTGACCCAATGGAAGTGATGGACGAAGTCGAAACAGAACTGAATATCATGTGTGCACCTATCACTTGGCCAATCGGCTGTGGTAAAGAATTTAAAGGCGTTTACCACATTCATCGTGATGAAACGATTTTATATGCAACGGGGCAAGGTCATACCATCCAAGAAAAACGCATCATTAAGGGTTTAGACAATCCAGATCTAGATGCCGAAATTGGAGATGAGTTAGCTGAACAGCTACGTGAAGAGCTAGAGTTGGTGATCGGTGCATCAAATGAGTTTGATCATGAGTTATTTTTATCGGGTGAGCTAACACCCGTTTACTTTGGTACAGCATTAGGTAATTTTGGTGTTGACCATATGCTTGATGGTTTAACAGAGTGGGCGCCGACGCCAATGCCGCGTCAAACTGAAGAGCGTGAAGTAAAAGCTGAAGAAGAAAAGTTCTCAGGCTTTGTATTCAAAATTCAAGCGAATATGGACCCTAAACACCGTGACCGTATTGCCTTTATGCGTATTGTATCGGGTAAATATACTCAAGGTATGAAGATGGACCATGTACGTATTGGTAAAAAAGTCAGTATCTCTGACGCGGTAACCTTTATGGCGGGTGATCGTGAGCGTGCTCAAGAGGCATACGCTGGAGACATCATTGGCTTGCATAATCACGGCACAATTCAAATAGGTGATACCTTCACGCAAGGTGAGAAGCTGAAATTCAGTGGTATACCAAATTTCGCGCCAGAATTATTCCGTAGTATTCGTTTAAAAGATCCGCTGAAGCAAAAGCAGTTGCTAAAAGGCTTAGTACAGCTGTCAGAAGAAGGTGCTGTACAGGTATTTAGACCACTACAAAATAACAGCTTAATCGTAGGTGCCGTCGGTGTGCTTCAGTTTGATGTGGTTGTAGCGCGTCTAAAAGCTGAATATAACGTAGATGCAATTTACGAAAGTGTAGCGGTACAAACAGCCCGTTGGGTGACGTGTGACGACGATAAGAAGATGGCTGAATTCAAACGTAAGTGCGAAGCAAACTTGGCCCTTGATGGTGGTGATAACTTGACTTACATTGCACCTAGCCGTGTAAATTTAAACTTATCAATGGAACGCTATCCTGATGTTAAGTTCCACCATACACGTGAACACTAATAAGCGCTTAAATTGAATTTAACCTTGCTGGTTTGATGGCTGGCAAGGGTCACAGGATAACAAATGAATATCAAAACTCTATTAATTGAAAAAGCTAATGCAGCGATGCAAGCTGCGGGCATTCCAGAAGGTACAAACCCAGCGGTTACACAATCTACTCGTCCGCAATTTGGTGATTACCAAATCAATGGCGCAATGGGTGCCGCAAAAGCATTAAAAACGAATCCGCGTGAAGTTGCACAGAAGATCATTGATAACTTAGATATCGACGATGTTGCTGCAAAAACTGAAATTGCAGGACCAGGTTTTATCAATATTCATCTAAAACCTGAGTTCTTAGCATCTAGCTTAGAATCAGCTAACCAAGATGCAAAACTTGGTGTAGCAGAACACGCGACGCCACATAAAGTCGTCGTGGATTATTCATCGCCAAACCTTGCAAAAGAAATGCACGTTGGTCATCTGCGTTCGACCATCATTGGTGATGCCGTTGTGCGTGCCCTTGAATTCCGTGGTGATAACGTTATCCGTCAAAATCACATGGGTGACTGGGGTACTCAGTTTGGTATGCTTATCGCACACCTTGAAGATTTACTTGAGCAAGGTATTGATCTTGAGGCGGTGGCACTGGCTGATTTAGAGAGCTTTTATCGTGATGCGAAAAAACGCTTTGATGATGAAGAAGGTTTTGCGGATAAAGCCCGTGACTATGTTGTAAAATTACAAGGTGGCGATGCGCACTGTGAAAAATTGTGGCAGTTATTCATCGATACATCAGTAAAACACTCTGAAGAAGTTTACCAAAAGCTGAACGTAACCCTTGGTCGTGAAGACATCAAAGCAGAGAGTGCATATAACGCGCGTCTTAATGGTGTAATCGAACTGCTCAAAGAAAAAGGCATTGCGGTAGAAGACCAAGGTGCACAAGTAGTATTCCTTGATGAATTAGCGAATAAAGATGGTGAGCCATCAGTATTCATCGTACAAAAATCAGGTGGTGGTTTCTTATACTCTACAACAGATTTAGCGGCGTGTGATTACCGTTCGAATGAGCTTGATGTTGACCGTATCTTGATTTTTGTAGATGCTCGTCAGGGTCTTCACTTCAACCAAGTTGAGATCACAGCGCGTAAAGCAGGTTTATTAAAAGAAAAAACCAGCTATGAGCCAAGCCTGTTTGGTACCATGATGGGTGATGATGGTAAACCATTTAAAACTCGTACAGGTGGTACGATTAAGCTTTCAGATTTGTTGGATGAAGCGGTTGGCCGAGCATCGGATAAACTTGCTGAGCGTGCTTCTGAGCTGTCAGAAGAAGCACGTGCGGAGATCGCCCGAAAAGTAGGTATTGGCGCGGTTAAATATGCCGATTTATCAAAGCATCGTACCAGTGATTATATCTTCAATTGGGATACGATGTTGAGTTTTGAAGGCGCAACAGCACCATATCTTCAATATGCATATACACGTGTTAAGAGCATCTTCCGTAAAGCAAATGTGGATAGCGCAACCTTGGCTGGTAATATCGCTATCATAGAGCCGCAAGAAAAAGCACTTGCGCTTAAGTTGTTGCAGCTGGAAGAAGTGCTTGATTTAATGATCAATGAAGCGACGCCACACGTATTATGTGGTTACTTATACGAGCTTGCGAGTTTATATATGTCTTTCTACGAGGCGTGCCCTATTTTGAAAGACGATGTCACAGAACAAGCAAGAGAAAGTCGCTTGATGTTATGTAATTTAGTGGCAAAAACACTGCACACAGGTCTAGATTTGCTAGGCATTGAAGTGATGGAGCAAATGTAAGCTTTATCTATGTGTGATGTTGAAAAAGCCGCCACTTTAGGCGGCTTTTTGTTTATGTAATACTTCCTTTGAGTGCAAAGAGAAGTCGTTGAAATATGCTAAGGAATCGCCAAGATGAAATTAGATGATATCCGCAGAGAATATGTGCAAGGTGGGCTGCGTCGAGAAACTTTGCAAGATGACCCTATTGAGCAATTTGAGATTTGGTTGAAGCAAGCGGTTGAAGCCAAGTTCAGTGCAGATCCAACAGCCATGGTGGTTGCGACTGTTGATAAAGATGGTCAGCCTTCACAGCGCATCGTATTACTCAAAAATCTAGATAAAAATGGCTTCGTATTTTTTACTAATACGGGCTCAAAAAAAGCACAAGATTTGTCTGAGAATAATAAAATCTCTCTACATTTCCCTTGGCATGCAATTGAGCGACAAGTGATTGTTTATGGTGAAGCTAAGCCTTTGAGCACTGCAGCTGTGGCAAAGTACTTTTTATCTCGCCCAAAAGAGAGCCAGCTAGCTGCTTGGGCTTCTCAGCAGTCGCGTCCAGTGTCATCAAGGCAGGCATTGATGCAAACATTTGAAGGGATGAAAAGTAAGTTTTCTAAAGGCGATATTCCCTTACCTGATTTTTGGGGCGGATACTGTGTTGTGCCACATAAAATAGAGTTTTGGCAAGGTGGAGAGCACCGCCTTCATGATCGCTTTATGTATGTGAAGCAAGCAGATGGTAGCTGGTCTATTGAGCGTTTAAATCCGTAAATGCGCTTTATAGACAGTCATTGTCACTTGGACTTTGACGAACTTGCCGATAACTTAACGGAATATATGTCAGATGCCTCAGCGTCTGGCATTGAGCGGTTTGTGGTGCCAGGTATAACACTTGCGCAAAGTGAAAGTTTACTGACGTTTCAACAGCAACACCCAAGTTGTCATATTGCATTTGGCTTACACCCATACTTTTTGACTGAACGAAGTGTAGAAGACATGCCACAGTTGGTTGCATTGGCAGTGCAACATAAAGAAAAACTGGTGGCTATTGGGGAGTGTGGTATCGATAGTCATTGCGATGACTTGGCAATGCAACAAACACTATTCAAAGAACATATTAAGTTGGCTAATCAATTAGGCTTACCGATTATTGTCCATCATCGCCAAAGCCATCACTTAATTGCACAAGCGTTTAAGCAAGTGGCCCCTCAATTTGGTGGTGTGATCCATGCATTCTCTGGCTCGCAGCAGCAAGCTGAATATTATATTAAGTTAGGATTTAAACTGGGTATTGGTGGCACGATCACTTATGCACGTGCGAGAAAGACCCGTGATGTCGTTAGCTGTTTGCCATTATCTAATTTTGTATTAGAAACCGATGCGCCATCAATGCCGGTTTGTGGGTTTCAAGGACAGATAAATGTGCCAGTGCGTTTGGTGGATATTTTTGAACAGGTATGTCAGTTGCGAGTTGAACCACCAGAAGTCATTGCGCAAGCTCTATATAAATCGTCCAGAGAGCTTTTTTCGCTTTGACGTCTGTAAGTTTACTCTAGCCTTTACTGCATTGAGTAAGTTTTGCTAGCGCCCCATCATTCGTTGATATCTTTTTCGGTCTTATTCTCTTGTGCACTTATGTTAATGTGCTTTTTGACATCACGTCGCGTCAATGCTCTGCCTATTTGCCAAGTAAACACTCCGACAATAATGAGCATGAGTAGCACGATACGGCCAAGCTGATGAAAGTGCTTATGGCTCTCACTCATCGCAGCGTCAGTCAGGTACTCAATACTCACAAAACCAATCGTGCGCTCATTATCTATAATTTGACTGACAATAGCATCTTTACTTGGGTTGATGCCTGCGAGTCCATCTGGCAATCCAGCAATAACAGGTGCTTCGGTGAGACCATCATTACCAATGACAAATTGCCCCTTGTGGTTGTATACCGCCACAGATAGTACATATTCATCGCTAGCAAGATGATTACTTAGTGCTCTGAGTCTGGGGGTATCCATCTTGGTAAGCGGTTCAATCACATTTAATGCAAACTGATTTATTAAGCTTTGGCCTGTGTGATTGGCATTGGTGTGTAGTAACTGATGAGATCGAAAACTGGTATTGGTTGCAATCCATAGCAGCGCAATCAAACAGCCTGCCGCGATAATAAGTCTCAGTAATCGTTTACTTTTTGATGACTGTAAAAAGGTGTTTGCTTGCGTATTTTTCATAGTTACAGCTTGTTGGCTGACATTATTTTCATTAGATGTTAAAAAGAGCCTATACCGCTATGAGGAGCGCTCAATGCCAATGCAAAATATGATAGATGTCGACCAACTTGACGTCCGCCCTGTTGAAAATCAACTTACCTTATCAAAGTGGTATGAATTTGAAAATGCCCAATCTGTGAAAGTGGGAGGATTAACAGAGGAATCAGTACACTGTATCGCGTTTTTTGGTAAGGCTATTACAGGAACACTTTTAATCGAGTTTTTAACCGCCTTGGAACTGGTCAATATTGTGCCTACACAGGTGTGTGTATACCAAGCACATGAAGACTTACCAGCGGGGGTCGCCATCATGGCACGTTGTCCCTCTGGTGAGTTGCCTAAATTAGAAGTCCGCCAAGCAGCTGGTAGTCTTGGTTGTCAAGGAGCAGTACTACCTTGTTTGCCTCAGCTACATACTCCAGGTTTACTGGTCATGGACATGGATTCAACAGCCATCGAGATTGAATGCATTGATGAAATTGCCCGTTTGGCCGACGTATATGAAGAAGTCGCTTCAGTCACCGCAGAGGCCATGGCTGGTAAATTGGCATTCAGTGAAAGTCTGCACAAGCGAGTGGCGAAGTTACAGGGGATTGAATTGAGCTTAATCTCACCGCTTAAAGAAGACTTACCTTTAATGTTGGGTATTAAGCAGCTGTGCGAGGTGTTAAAAGCACATCAATGGCGATTAGCAATTGCATCGGGGGGATTTACTTGGTTTGCAGAGGCGCTGCAATCTAGATTGGATTTAGACCATGTATATGCCAACACGCTAGAAATCGATGGGCAAAGTCTTACTGGCCGCGTCATCGGAGATATTGTGGATGCTGAGAAAAAGGCTGAGGTGTTAAATGCCTTACGTGCACGCTATGAAGTGGGTATAGGGCAGACACTCGCGATTGGTGACGGCGCAAACGATCTTGTCATGATGGCCTCGGCTGATTTAGGGGTCGCGATTCATGGCAAGCCCAAAGTAGTAGAGCAGGCCGATGCTGCAATTTGTGAAGGTTCATTATTGCAATTACTGTATTTTTTGACAGTTCCATTACCTTAACTTCTTGGTTCATAATCTGATGGGTCAGTTTGTACCTAAAATACATACTGACTAAGAACATACAATGATAACAAGTGAAGAAGAGGAAATTAGAGATGAGCACAAGTTAACCCTGTGAGAAGTTGTCCATCTTGACGTTGATTTTAGGACAGCTTCTCCCTCACCTTTGTTATCCATTCTGCAAACCACTCCCTATCTTGATACTATTTAAATTTGCCAATTGGCTTCAATCTGTATAGCCCCTTCTGGTCTGACCATTTTTATTTTTCTTTGCAATCATTTTTAATTGTATAAAGTTTAATCTGAATGGATGTCAAAAAAAGGATATTAAAAGCGATGAAAAGGTGTAATTTTGACAGCCGAGCTTGATTTTGATAACTTATTGTCCAAATTTGGTATGACCAATTTACCTACCTGGTCACAATATACTAAATGATTAAGTAAATATTGCTAAGTTTTAAAGACTTACGATGTAACGTAGGGACTTCATACTTAGCTGGTGGATATAACCCAAACTGGCGTGTTATCAATGTCTTTGAAGATTAAAGCTGCGAAACTCTCGGATGTGATTTTAGAGCAATTGGAAAACATGATTTTAGAAGGATCATTGCTTCCTGGTGAAAAGCTTCCTCCCGAACGAGAACTTGCTAAGCAGTTTGAAGTATCCCGCCCGTCGTTAAGAGAGGCGATTCAAAAACTCGAAGCCAAAGGGTTAGTGACGCGTCGCCAAGGTGGCGGCACGTACGTTAAAAATCAGCTAGAAGAAGGATTAACTGATCCACTTTTTGACTTGATCAGTAAACACCCTGAGTCTCAGTTTGACTTACTTGAATTCCGTCATGCTTTAGAAGGCATCGCTGCTTATTATGCTGCGCTTCGAGGCACAGACAATGACATGGATAAAGTAAAGCAAAGCTATGACAATATCGCTGAGGTGGGGGATGATTTAGCCCTAAAAGCCAAAGCAATCAATGCATTTCATTTCACTGTAGCAGAAGCGTCACATAATGTGGTGTTACTGCATCTTGTGAGAGGAATGCAAACGTTACTTGAGCAAAATGTATTGCAGAACTTAACCGTATTGGTGCAAAAGTCAGATGTGAGCGAACAACTTGCACAGCACCGAGCGGTATTGATGGATGCCGTGATCCAAGGTGATCCGGAAAAGGCGAGGCTTGCGAGTAACGCACACCTAGCCTTCATCGAAGAAGCATTACTTGAAGCGGGTAGAGAACGCTCTCGTATTGAGCGGAGTCTGCGTCGCACTAAGCAGCAATAAGTTAGGTAAATTCGGTCTTTTAAGCAAAATCGAGCAATTATGCTTGATTGCGTCATTGGCGCATTGAATAAATTTGCATTTAAAACATAAGGAACACTCCATATGTCTGAAGTCAATAAGTTTGACGTTGACGCGTTAGAAACCCAAGAGTGGTTACAAGCGCTTGAGTCAGTTGTTAAAGAAGAAGGCGTAGAACGTGCGCAATTCTTACTTGAGCAAGTGCTAGAGCAAGCCCGCCTAGATGGCGTGGATATGCCTACAGGTATTACTACAAACTATGTAAATACCATTCCGGCAGGCCAAGAACCAGCATACCCTGGTGATACCACGATTGAACGCCGTATCCGCTCTATCGTGCGTTGGAATGCGATCATGATCGTACTTCGTGCGTCTAAAAAAGACCTAGAGTTAGGCGGCCACATGGCGTCTTACCAGTCTTCAGCAGCATTTTATGAAATGTGTTTCAACCACTTCTTCCGTGCGCCAAACGAGAAGGACGGTGGTGATTTAGTTTATTACCAAGGTCATATTTCACCGGGTATCTATGCACGTGCATTCCTTGAGGGTCGTTTAACTGAAGAGCAGTTAGATAACTTCCGTCAAGAAGTAGACGGTAAAGGTATCTCTTCATACCCTCACCCTAAATTGATGCCTGAGTTCTGGCAATTCCCAACAGTATCTATGGGTCTTGGTCCAATCGCATCAATCTATCAAGCACGTTTCCTTAAGTACCTAGAAGGTCGTGGTCTTAAAGAGACCAACGAGCAGCGCGTATACGCGTTCCTAGGTGATGGTGAGATGGATGAGCCAGAATCACGTGGTGCAATCTCATTTGCAGCTCGTGAGAAGCTAGATAACCTATGTTATCTGATCAACTGTAACCTACAGCGTCTTGACGGCCCAGTAATGGGTAACGGTAAGATCATTCAAGAACTTGAAGGCCTATTTAAAGGTGCAGGTTGGAATGTGATCAAAGTTGTTTGGGGTTCTGGTTGGGATACGCTGCTAGCGAAAGATACAACTGGTAAGCTTCTTCAGCTAATGAACGAAACAATCGACGGTGATTACCAGACATACAAAGCGAAAGATGGCGCGTATGTACGTGAGCACTTCTTTGGTCGTTACCCAGAGACAGCAGCACTTGTTGCTGATATGACAGATGATGACATCTTCGCACTTAAGCGTGGTGGTCATGATACATCTAAACTATATGCAGCTTATAAAGCGGCGCAAGATGAGAAAGGTCGTCCAACGGTTATCCTAGCTAAGACTGTAAAAGGTTACGGCATGGGTGAAGCTGCGGAAGGTAAAAACATTGCACACCAAGTTAAGAAGATGGACATGTCTAGCGTTGAGCACTTGCGTTCACGTCTAGGTCTAGAAGATCTGGTTTCTGACGAAGAAATTACCAACTTACCGTACCTAACGCTTAAAGAAGGCTCTGCAGAGTACGAATACCTGCACGCACGTCGTAAAGCGCTACACGGTTACACGCCACAGCGTCTACCTAACTTCACACAAGCACTTGAGCTACCAAAATTGGAGCAGTTCAAGCCGCTACTTGAAGAGCAAAAGCGTGATATCTCAACGACAATGGGTTACGTACGTGCACTAAACATCTTGTTAAAAGACAAGGGTGTTGGCAAAAACATCGTACCAATCATTGCGGATGAAGCGCGTACTTTCGGTATGGAAGGTCTATTCCGTCAAATCGGTATTTATAACCCGCACGGTCAGAACTACACACCTCAAGACCGCGACATCGTTTCTTACTACAAAGAAGCAACATCAGGTCAGGTACTTCAAGAAGGTATCAACGAGCTAGGTGCAATGTCTTCATGGGTTGCTGCTGCAACATCATACAGCACAAATGACCTACCGATGATCCCATTCTACATCTACTACTCTATGTTCGGTTTCCAACGTGTTGGCGACATGGCGTGGATGGCGGGTGACCAACAAGCGCGTGGTTTCCTATTAGGTGCTACAGCAGGGCGTACAACGCTAAACGGTGAAGGTCTACAGCACGAAGATGGTCACTCGCACATTCAAGCGGGTACGATTCCTAACTGTATTTCTTACGACCCAACGTTCGTATTTGAAGTTGCGGTTATCTTGCAAGATGGTATCCGTCGTATGTACGGTCCAGAGCAAGAAAATGTGTTCTACTACCTAACGCTGATGAACGAAAACTATCACCAGCCAGCAATGCCTGAAGGTGCTGAAGAAGGTATCCGCAAAGGTATCTATAAGCTTGAGTCAAACGCAGGTGAGAAAGCACATGTACAACTTATGGGTTCAGGCACAATCTTGAACGAAGTACGTAAAGCGGGTGCAATCCTAAGCGAAGAATACGGCATTGGTTCAGATGTATTCTCTGTGACGTCATTCAACGAGCTTGCTCGTGACGGTCAAGACGCTGAACGTTTCAACATGCTTAACCCTGAAGCGGATGCAAAAGTACCTTACATTGCAACTGTACTTGGTGAGTCTCCTGCGATTGCAGCGACCGACTACATGAAGAACTATGCAGATCAAGTACGCGCATTCATGCCAAGCAGCTCTTACAAGGTACTAGGTACTGACGGTTACGGTCGTTCAGACAGCCGTGAAAACCTACGTCGTCACTTCGAAGTGAACGCAGGTTATGTGGTTGTTGCTGCACTTAACGAACTTGCTCAACAGGGCAAGGTTGAAAAATCAGTTGTTGCTGACGCTATCAAGAAATTTGATATCGACACAACAAAAGCTAACCCACTTTACGCATAAGAGGCAAAAACATGTCAATTGAAATTCATGTTCCAGATATTGGTGCCGATGAGGTTGAAGTAACCGAGCTCCTAGTAAGCGTAGGTGACACGGTTGAAGTGGATCAGTCATTGATCACAGTTGAAGGCGATAAAGCTTCAATGGAAGTACCAGCAGCTGCTGCGGGTACTGTTAAAGAAATCAAAGTTGTTGAAGGTGATAAAGTTTCAACAGGTTCTTTGATTATGATTTTTGACGCGGCCGGTGCAGAAGCGCCAGCGGCTCCTGCTGCAGCGCCAGCACCTGCTGCAGCGCCAGCACCTGCGGCACCAGCTGCGGCAGAGCTTAAAGAAGTACACGTACCAGATATTGGTGGCGACGAAGTTGAAGTGACTGAGATCATGGTTGCTGTGGGCGACGCAGTTGAAGCTGACCAGTCAATCTTAAACGTAGAAGGCGACAAGGCTTCTATGGAAGTACCAGCACCATTTGCAGGTACTGTGAAAGAAATCAAAGTGGAAGTTGGCGGTAAAGTGTCAACAGGCTCTTTGGTATTTGTATTTGAAGTTGCAGGCAGTGCGCCAGCAGCGGCTCCTGTTGAAGCTGCACCTGCGCCAGCGACGGCACCTGCTGCGGTAGCAGAAGCGAAAGAAGTACACGTACCAGATATCGGCGGTGACGAAGTTGAAGTGACTGAAATCATGGTATCTGTCGGTGATTCAATCGAAGAAGAGCAATCTCTTATCACTGTAGAAGGCGATAAGGCTTCTATGGAAGTACCTGCACCATTTGCAGGTACTGTGAAAGAGATCAAAGTAAATGCTGGCGATAAAGTATCGACAGGCTCTTTAATCTTCGTATTTGAAACAGCTGGCAGTGCACCAGCGGCAGCAGCACCTGTAGCTGCGCCGGCACCAACAGCAGCGCCAGCCGCGGCTCCTGCAGCAAAACCTGCACCGGCAGCTGCCCCTGCATCTGCACAAAAAGATGAATTTGTTGCCAACGATCAGTACGCACACGCATCACCAGTTGTACGTCGTCTAGCTCGTGAGTTTGGTGTAAACCTAGCGCGCGTTAAAGCCACGGGTCGTAAGAACCGTGTTGTTAAAGAAGACGTTCAGAACTATGTGAAAGAGCTAGTGAAGCAAGTTGAATCAGGTCAGCTATCTAAAGGTGGTAATACTGGTGGCGGCGAGCTTGGTCTAATTCCTTGGCCGAAAGTAGACTTCAGCAAGTTTGGTGAAGTTGAAGAGAAGAAGCTATCTCGTATTCAAAAGATCTCTGGTGCAAACCTACATCGTAACTGGGTACAAATCCCTCATGTTACACAGTTTGACGAAGCCGACATCACGACACTAGAAGCGTTCCGTAAAGAGCAAAATGTGCTGGCTGAGAAGAAGAAAATGGGTGTGAAAATCACGCCATTGGTCTTCGTAATGAAAGCAGCTGCAAAAGCACTTGAAGAGTTCCCAACGTTTAACTCTTCACTATCAGAAGACGGTGAGAGCCTAATTCTGAAGAAATACGTGAACATCGGTGTGGCGGTTGATACGCCAAATGGCTTGGTTGTTCCTGTATTCAAAGACGTGAACAAAAAAGGCATCATCGAACTTTCTCGTGAACTGATGGAAGTGTCTAAGAAAGCACGTGACGGTAAGCTTACTGCTGCTGACATGCAAGGCGGTTGTTTCACAATCTCGAGCCTTGGTGGTATCGGTGGTACGTCATTTACGCCAATCGTGAATGCACCAGAAGTGGCAATCTTAGGTGTATCTAAGTCTGAGATGAAGCCGAAATGGAATGGTAAAGAGTTTGAGCCGCGCTTAATGGTGCCGCTAAGCTGTTCATACGACCACCGTGTAATTGACGGGGCGCTTGCAGCACGCTTTACTGTGACACTTGCAAACTACCTGAGCGATATTCGTCAGCTAGTGATGTAAGATGAATCAAAACCGCTCAACCTAAGTTGTGCGGTTTTGTTGTATTTTTAGTGTCCTGTCTGATAATTGGACGGGACATTAGTGAGTGCGAATGATACACTTTCGCGCACAAAAAACTCTCTCTGTTGGATTTGCCCTAATTTGGCGACCGGCAGGCAAATTGGGTGCGGATACTCAGTTGAGTAGAGTCCCGTTCGAATAATAGTTAAGGTAATAACATGAGCAACGAAATCAAAACTCAAGTTGTTGTACTAGGCGGTGGTCCTGGTGGTTACTCTGCAGCATTCCGTGCAGCAGACCTAGGTTTAGATGTTACATTGATTGAATCCCGCGATACCCTAGGTGGTGTTTGCTTGAACGTAGGTTGTATTCCTTCAAAAGCACTTCTTCACGTCGCTAAGGTTATCGACGATGCAGCTGAAATGGCTTCTCACGGTGTAACTTTCGGTGCTCCACAAATCGATTTAGATAAAATCCGTACTTGGAAAGAGTCTGTAATCGGTCAACTTACTGGCGGCCTAGCTGGTATGTCTAAAATGCGTAAAGTTAACGTAGTTAACGGTTACGGTAAATTCACAGGTTCCAACACCATCGCAGTTGAAGGCGCTGACGGCACTAAGACAGTGACGTTTGACAATGCAATCATCGCAGCTGGTTCACAACCAGTAAGCCTTCCGTTCATCCCACAAGATGAGCGTATCATTGATTCAACTGGTGCACTTGAGCTTAAAGACGTTCCTGGCAAACTACTTGTACTAGGTGGTGGTATCATCGGTCTTGAGATGGGTACTGTTTACCGTGCGCTAGGTTCAGAGATCGACGTTGTTGAATTCGCTGATCAGCTAGTACCTGCTGCTGACAAAGACATCATCAAGGTTTACCAGAAGTACGTTAAGAACAAGTTCAACGTAATGCTTTCTACGAAAGTAGTTGCTGTTGAAGCGAAAGAAGACGGTATCTACGTTTCATTCGAAGGTAAGCAAGCACCTGAAGGTCAAGTGCGTTACGACAAAGTATTGGTTGCTGTTGGTCGTACACCAAACGGTAAGCTACTTGACGCTGACAAAGCTGGCGTTGCAGTTGATGAGCGTGGCTTCATCAACACAGACAAGCAAATGAAAACGAACGTTGACCACATCTTCGCGATTGGTGACATCGTTGGTCAGCCTATGCTTGCGCACAAAGCGGTACACGAAGCACACGTTGCTGCAGAAGTTATCTCTGGTAAGAAGCACTACTTCGATCCTAAGTGTATCCCTTCAATCGCTTACACAGATCCAGAAATTGCATGGGTTGGTGTAACTGAGAAAGAAGCGAAAGAGCAAGGTCTTAAGATTGAAACCGCGGTATTCCCGTGGGCAGCATCTGGCCGTGCAATCGCTTCAGCACGCACTGAAGGTCAAACTAAGCTTATCTTTGATAAAGAGTCAGGCCGTGTTATCGGTGGTGCAATGGTTGGTATCAACGCAGGCGAAATGCTTGGTGAGATCGGCCTAGCGGTAGAAATGGGTGCAGACGCAGAAGATGTGGCACTGACTATCCACGCTCACCCAACATTGAACGAGTCAATCGGTCTAGCTGCTGAAATTTTCGAAGGTTCAATCACTGACCTTCCAAACAAAAAAGCAGTTAAGAAGAAGTAATTTACACTTCTTTTTAAATTGAAAAAACCCGGCAATTGTCGGGTTTTTTGTTTGTTAAACGGGTGTATCGTTGTGAAAAGTGAGCTCCGATATGCTTATAAGCACGCTCAGCCATCTTTGTTCAACCCACTTAATACGCTCAAGCGGTCACTGTGACATTCGATTGCAGCGGATAACCTTGATACTCTTTGAGCACGGCTAAAAAGCTTTCTAGCTCACCGGTATCACTCCCTCTACTTTGCTCAAAGGCGATTTCGTTTTCAATTTGTGCTAAAAAATTCCTACTGCCAGAACTTTGGAGTTCACCATCAACCAATTTAAAGGTGTCATGAGGGAGCCTGAACAGCAGTCTATCATCACCTGTTGTCTGTATCAGTGCATTGAGCTCATTCATGTCGATATTGCTCATATCTATGGCTTTTGTATTGATCGACTGTGGTGTGGTGTTTTGAGGTAGTGTATTGCTATGTTGCGTTTTTCCCTTTCTATGGTGGTTCGTTGGGGCATATGCAGTGTATGAGCCATCAATTTTCATCTTGTTTCCTTACCCTTGTGTCGTTATTGCTTTAGATAAGCAAGATGCGTACACAAACTTCATTACGCTATTTATATTTAATGATTTATGTTCATAAGTTTGACTGGGTGTGAGTTTTAACGAAACTCAGGGGCATATTTGATTAGCAAGGCTCTCTTTTATATAACGGTGCGGAAAAGATTAACTGTAACTATGGTAGGTGTTGAATGTATCTATAAGGCGATATTTTAATGCTTTGGTACATTCTATGCAGTCACTTAAATTAAGACATAAGCGGTAAGAAATATATGTGAGAAAGATAATACTCAACATAGAAAGTGTCTAAATTTAATACTCTTCCTGCTGAAAAATGAAAGCTAATAGTAGCTAATTTTAAAACTAGCTAATAAAAGAAATTAGCTAAGTGATTAGTAGTGATTACAAGGAGTTTAAGGGGGGGGTTACTGATAGTGTTGCTAGCACCAGCAATTGCGTAAGTTTTCTCTTTGCTTAGATTTTATTATTTTGATTTTTATTTTATATGGCTATATTGTTGGTAATGAGGTTTTAATGGGCTTTTTAATTTTTATGAGTTTATTTTTTTAGTTATTATCTAATTAGTAGCTAATTTAAATAACTAGCTACTAAGATAATTAACTAATTAATTTTTTATTTTAGTACGCATTTAAAGTAAAAGTTTGTTTCGCCAATTGTAGTACCGCCAGCAATTTGATGAGTTTGCTTTTTGCTAAGATCTTTATTGTTAGAAAGTTCTTTTACTTTCTTTTTAGTCAATTTTAATTTCATTGTTAATTTTCCTTTTAAACTATTGTTTTCTCACCTTGGGTTGGTGAGTATTTAAAATATACAGTGAGTTTTTGAATGGGTCAATATTTTAATTAAACATTAATTATTTAATGCTTTGTGGTTTTAAATGTAAATAACATTAATATATTAATATTTTTTAATCGGTCTTGTTTTCTAAATAAATGAACTTCTGGCCTTTTGCTTGATCAGAACAAAAAACATAACGTAACCCAAGCGACAATGAAAAATAAAATTAAGAACTGCTCTGCCTATAATCGCGCATTGATACAGCGTGGCAATATTGCTATTTGGGTCAGTGATGACGCGACTTAACTCCACAATGGAAAATCACTTACAAACATGGAGGGCGTGGCCGTTCAAATAAATACTCTGATTTTGCCATTGAGGCTTGCCTGACACTTCGCTCTATGTAAGGGGGGGTTAAACTTTGTATATTAAAATGTAGTGGTTTACTTTGATTTACTTTTAACTTGGTTAGCGCTGTTAGTGTCGCGTCTTTTAAATATAATATCCGCCAGTTTATTCTCGATATGACAACAAAATAATGAAAAAAGTACTACCTGTATTCTTAGGGTTATCTCTGGCAGCATGTGGTGGTGGTAGTGATGGCAATAGCACGCCTAAAGCGCAAGAACAGCAACCAACAGTCAATAATTCAACGGCGACTGAACAACCTGCAACATCAGAGTTTGCACCGATAGTAGGTGTTTATGATGCAAGTTATGAGGGAGATAAAGCGGTTGCAGTAATTGATAGTCAGGGCAAATACCATATGTTTGACCACATAAATGATGACAAAGGTGGCAATAAAGACTGTTATGCTGCTGCAACAAAAGAGCTGCCTAATTATTCATTTAACGGCTTAAGCTTTAAATATGATGAGAACCTACGTCATTTCCAATTACAAAATGCAACGCCGTCACTTGCATATGAAATCAATGACAATAATGAAGTGGAATATATCATTAGCGATAATATGATGATAGGTGGCGGTACTTTGTCAATTAAATCTAATAATCAGCATATTGTGATCCGTAAAGATAAACTGGCTGTTTCAGTTGAAGATGTATTAGGCAAAAAATGTGCTTAATGCGCTGGGGGCGATAGCCCCCTTTCTAAATAGTTTAAAGCGTCAAAATGGCTTCAATACGCTTTAATTTAAGCTTATCCATCTCTACTTTTATTTCTGGCCCTTTTGCACCCAATGCAATGACCTCTTGTGCTTTAACATGACTGGCTGCTTTATATGCTTTGTTGAGTTCAACGGTTTTGGCGGCGCAGTTGTCATCTATGACACGTGCCGTGCTAATAAATACACTTAGTCGCTCTGGGCGACGCCATGCATCGAGTTGATTTAGAATGCTCATGATGGTGTCCGCTTGCCATTCACTGGATTGCAGTAATGGTAAGTTTGCTTGCAAATCACGTAAGCTATCGGCATAGGCTTTCGGGATCTTATGATCTTGCTCTAGATTGTATTGGCTCAGATCAGCTCGATATTGCCAAAGGCTAAACGCAGATCTTAAATAGGTATCATTGCTAGGATCTAAGCGCGCGAGTTGATCCGCTAATGTCTTAGCGTTTTCTTGATCCCATTCGGTTTGCCAAGGTGTGACAAATGGCAGGGCATTCAGATCCGCAAGCACATTGGCAAATATATAGATAGCACCATCTTTGAGTGACTTTTCTATCTCCATCCATACTCGCTCTCTAGTGAGTGTTTTAAGCTCACCCGCTTGAACCATGGCAGTCATTAACTGCATGGTTTCATCGGCAATGGTAAAACCTAAGTAGTGATAGCGCGCAGCGAATCTCGCAACACGTAAGATCCTCAGTGGATCTTCACTGAAAGCATCGCTGACATGGCGTAAGATCTTATTATCGAGATCTGCTTTGCCATGATATGGATCGATCAAATTGCCTTGATCATCTTGAGCAATAGCATTGACTGTTAAGTCGCGGCGGATCAGATCATCTTCTAGGGTAATGGTCGGTGCAAAGTCGCAAATAAAGCCTGTATAGCCTTGCCCTTGCTTGCGCTCGGTGCGTGCTAAGGCGTGCTCATCTTTACTCTCTGGGTGCAAAAACACAGGGAAATCTTTGCCAACTTGCTGATAACCAAGTTTGAGCATATCTCTGATTGTCGCACCTACTACAACATAGTCTCTTTCTAATATAGGTCTGCCGAGTAATTCATCTCTGACGGCACCTCCGACCAAATACACCTTCATAGTTATCCTAATACGTCATTATTTCATGTTTCACTATGGCACTATCATCTTGAGTTTAAAATGTTTGTTCCTAAATTTGTGAAAAATTCAGTGTCGATTAAGCAAACAATGTTTTAACTTAAAGTGATTTTTTGCCATTATAGGCAGCATTCTAACAATAAAGAGACAGCACGTGTATTTACGCTACTTTGGTTTAACGGAAAAACCGTTTTCAATTGCGCCAAATCCTGAGTTTCTATTTTTAAGTGATCGCCATAAAGAAGCGTTGGCACATTTAACCTATGGACTTGGTGATGCCGGTGGCTTTGTATTATTGACAGGGGAAGTGGGCACAGGTAAAACCACCGTGACACGCAGTATGTTGGCGCAATTACCCGAATCTACTCAGGTTGCGTTTGTTTTAAACCCAGCACTGTCTGAAATGGAATTATTAGCCAGTATTTGTGATGAGCTGCATATTGACTATGATGCAAAAGAAGCAACGCTGAAGTCATTAACCGATGTGATCAAAAAGCGCTTGTTAGATAATCATGAGCAAGGTGGCCACACCATGCTGATTATTGATGAGGCACAGCACTTGGCTGCAGAAGTATTAGAGCAGCTTCGTCTATTGACTAATTTAGAAACGGATCATAAAAAGCTACTGCAGATCGTACTGGTTGGACAGCCTGAGCTTCAGCAGTTACTACAACGCAACGAGCTGCGTCAGTTAGCGCAGAGGATCACTGCGAGATACCATTTACTGCCGTTGACTGAGTCGCAAGTGTTTTCTTATATCAAGCACAGGCTGAATAAAGCGGGTTGTCAAAACCATCTCTTTAATAATGAATCAGTTGCCTATATTCATCAAGTCACTGCAGGGATCCCAAGACTTATCAATTTACTGGCGGATAGATGTTTGCTTGGTGCTTATTCTGCTCAGCAGCAAGAAGTCACTAAGCAGATAGCGCAACAAGCTGCCAAAGAGGCTTTGCCGCTTAATTTGATCCCAGAACAACAAACCAAAAAGCTCAACGTGCCGATGTTAGTATCTGGTTGGGTGGCCGCGATGTTTGCTTGCGGTTTTGGTCTTTCATATATTTTTTAATGGTGTGTCATGTCTTATCTTGTTAATGCATTAAAACAATCACAACAACAATCAAAATCTGAGCAAGACTATGTACAAGCACGTCAATCTGCACAGGTCGCATTTTATAAACGTTTGAGTCTTGGGCTCGGAGGTGGGCTTATTAGCATTTGCGCGCTAAGCGCAGGGTACTTTCTGGGTCAATCGGTGCAAACACCTGAAAGTGATCAAACTCAGGTGGCTGTTGAGCCTCTATCGGGTGCTGGGGTAACCAAGGAGACTGCAGAGGGTGAGGCGGTTAAATCGGATTCTGAGGTTACTCAGGCTGAGTCCAATGCGTCTGAGAAAGCTGTCGCAAACAACACTGCACTTACAACCACCAATGTTGTTGCTGCCGCACCGGTTATGACCAACCAAATACAACAACCTGTATTAATGCAACAGCCTATGGTGCAAAACCAAATTCACTACCAATGGATGTCAGTGCAAGTGGGCTTTGATGCCAGTGGCCGGGCTGTTTATTCTCAACAGTTGGTACCTGTAAATAGTCAGGGACAAATCGTCAATGTACCAGTGCCAGCTCAAATGCCACAAACACAGCAATTTGCAACTGCAGGGCAAATTGTACAGCCAAATATGGCTTATACACAGCAGCCAGTCTCGATGCCTAATGCAGGGCAAGTTTATAATCCAAATATGGCACAAGTGTATACTGGATTACCACAATCTAATCAGTTTAATAGTACTCAAAGTCGTGAAGCAGATGAACTAGCTGGTGTATCTGATGAGTTAAAAAAAGCCTTTGCAGCGGCTGTGGAAGAAACGCGTCCGACATTTTCGGTGGGCTCAGATGAAGACAGTGACGTGGTATCTAGTAGTAGAGAAACAGCACAAGCGACGCCTGTTGAGCTACTTCCTTTGAAGTTGCAAAATAGTATTCCATCATTGCGTTATCAAGCTCATATCTACGCCACTGAGCCCGATAAGCGTTGGATCAAAGTGAATAACCGTGAGTTATATGAAGGCGATAACTTAGGTGCATTGACCATAGTGGAGATAACGCCTGAGCAAGCCTTATTTGATTTTGATGGCATTGAGTTTACTTTAAATGCCATGCAGGATTGGATCCCATAACCCGATTACAACGACCTTAGCGCTTTGGGGCGCTAAGGTAGCATGGAGTGGCGGAAAAATTTGATTAAGTCTAAACCAAACTCTTCAGGTTTTACCGCTGCTTCTAACTCATCATCAATGCGTTTATCGCTTAAGTCGACATCTCTCACTTCAACATGAAACATGTTTTTTGCGTTGTAAAAAACTTTTACCACAGGTTGTAAAGGCGATACTGGGTTGCTCGCTGCAACGATACCCACTCGGTGGCTTTTTAGCTTAACCAAAGTACCTACCGGATACATACCAATGCAGTGAATAAACTTATTGAGTAAATCCCCATCAAATTCGTGTGGACATCC
This sequence comes from Pseudoalteromonas umbrosa, assembly GCF_030125375.1. Taxonomy (GTDB): domain Bacteria; phylum Pseudomonadota; class Gammaproteobacteria; order Enterobacterales; family Alteromonadaceae; genus Pseudoalteromonas; species Pseudoalteromonas umbrosa. Next base: position 93,181 of record NZ_JASJUU010000004.1, read on the forward strand.
AGCTCTGAGCTTTTTAAACGCTTGTATTGGTGTCATGCCTACTTTGTAGACTCTGTCGGCAGTCAGGGCATCATAGACATCAATAATGGAAATCATACGCACATACTGGGATAGTTCGTCCCCTTGTTTTGCGTATGGGTAGCCCGTACCATCAAGTCTCTCGTGATGAAATCCCGCTATTTCAGCGGCAATTTCACCTAATCCACTGTCTTTAACAATATCGTGACTATATTTGGCATGCTCTCGCATAATGGCAAATTCATTTTCACTGAGCTTGTCCGGTTTTTGCAATATGTCATCAGGGATTTTAATTTTACCTATGTCGTGTAATAACGCGCCCGTTGCCAACTCTTCTATGAGCTCGCGATCAAATCCGAGGTGCTTGGCAAAGATACTCATTAAAATGGATACGTTTAAAGAATGCTCCAGCAGGTAGCCATCTTTTTCACGGATCCGTGCGATGCAGGCGAGGGCATCTTGATTTCTAAACACTGAATCGATAAAGCCTGAAGCCGTTTCTTTAAACTCCGCGATATCAATTTTTCGACCTTCTTTTATATCGGAGAACGCCTTTTCTTGTAGTTGCTTTGCTTGCTCGTACATTTTAACAGCTTGGCCAAGCTCAGCTTCGACTGGGACGGATTTATGCCAGGGATCTGGTTTAGCAGAAGTGATCACTTCTTCGATGATCTCTGGTTCAGGTTGGAACTGATCTAATGTTTTGTCGGGATCGATCTCGACTTCTAATACACCGGAATGGATCAAGTTGTTGATCCCTTTTTCATCTCTCACCCAGCCCTGATTTTTTACCCGTACGTGTCCGGCTTGTTTGATCACGCCAACAACAAACATACCAGGTTGCAACTCTTTGATATTTATTGTTTTCACAGTATAAAAACCCCTTGTGTAGAGTTTAAGCTTAGCAAAGGCATATCAAAATGAAAGCGCAATAGTGCACAGATTATGAACATTTTTGTCCAGCGTGAATGGCATAAACAGTTGCATTTATCAGCAATTGTTTGCAAGCTGGAACGACTTTTTCAATTCAATAATAATAACGTTATGAAAACATTGCTCACATCAATGGCGCTATTGTGCTGCGTACATCATGCTGCTGCTAGTGATCTAGCATCTGCAGTCAACCAGTCGCTTCCTAAACTAGAAGCGCTGTATTTACATCTACACCAGAACCCTGAGCTGTCTATGCAAGAAAAGCAAACAGGCGCACGTTTGGCAGAAGAGTTAAAGGCACTGGGCTTTGACGTCACCGAACGTGTCGGTGGCTATGGTGTAGTGGGACTGATGAAAAATGGTGATGGACCTACAGTTATGATCCGCGCTGATACAGATGGTTTGCCAATTATTGAACAAACCGGAAAGCCTTATGCCTCAAAAGTGCGAGTAAAAGATGCCAACAATAACATGGTCGGTGTGATGCATGGCTGTGGCCATGATATTCATATGGCCAGCTTTATTGGTGCTGCAGAGCAGTTGGTAAAAAATAAAAATCAGTGGCAGGGGACATTAATGATGGTGGCGCAGCCCGCTGAAGAAGTGGGTGCTGGCGCTAAAGCCATGCTTAAAGAAGGGCTGTTTAGCAAATTTGCCAAGCCTGATCATGTGCTTGGTTTACATGTCAGTGCATCGCTGCCAGCAGGTAAAGTTGCCATCTCTCCTGGCTATGCGTTAGCTAATGTTGATTCTGTAGACATTACTGTTAAAGGGCAAGGTGGTCATGGTGCCTACCCGCATACAACCATTGATCCCATCGTGTTAGCGTCGCGCATTGTACTTGGGATCCAGACCATTACCAGTCGCGAGATTTCACCGCTTAAGCCTTCTGTGATCACTGTGGGATCGATTCATGGTGGATCTAAGCATAATATTATTTCTAACGAAGTGAAATTGCAGCTGACATTGCGATCTTATGATAGAGAAGTGAGAGATCAGCAAATAGCGGCGTTAAGGCGGCTGACTAAAGGGGTCGCTTTGAGTGCTGGATTAACGCCTGATCAAGCACCTGTTGTACATGTGCATGAGTCAGAAAGCATTCCATCAACTTATAATGCACCTGATCTTGCTAATGCGGTGACAGCCAGTATTAAAAATGAATTGGGTGCTGAAAATGTAGTGAAAGCAGAACCTGTGATGGCGGGTGAAGATTTTGGTCTGTATGGGCGTACAGATGACAATATTCCAATCACTATTTTCTGGTTAGGGGGTGTAGAGCCACAAGCTTATGCTAATGCGCAAACACATGGCATTAGTTTGCCTTCATTGCATTCAAGCAAGTTTGCGCCAGATTATCCATTGGCTTTAAAAACTGGGGTACGTGCCATGACGGCCAGTGCGTTAGATCTCTTTAATCAAAAATAGTGAGTTGTGCCAGAGCCTAAAAAGGATCTGGCGCATTAAATTGCATCATCTTGCCACTGACTGGGTGGCAGATCTCTAACATTTGTGCATGTAGCTGCAAACGCTCTGCGGCTTTGAGGGCATCACCAGTCGCATATAGCCTATCACCTAGAATAACATGCCCCAGTGATTGCATATGTACCCTTAGCTGGTGAGAACGACCTGTAATTGGCGTGAGTGACACACGTGTTGCATTTGGCTCGTATTCAAGCACTTCATAATGGGTCAGTGATGGTTTACCGGATTCATGACAGACTTTTTGCTTGGGGCGGTTAGGCCAGTCACAAATGAGTGGCAGATCAACTGAGCCTGTTTTACTTTCCAGTCGGCCATGAACACGCGCGACATAGCGCTTCTTAGTCAGTCGGTCTTGAAATTGAATACTTAAAAAGCGGTGTGCTTCTTTGTGCATGGCCAAGCATAAGATACCTGATGTCGCCATATCAAGACGATGCACGATTTTTGCGGTTGGAAACACCCGATTGATGCGGTTAATGACGCTGTCAGCATGTTTTGGATCTTTGCCCGGCACTGTCAACAAGCCACTTGGCTTGTTGATCACCAACATATGATCGTCCTGATATAAGAGACCTAGATAGGGATCGGTTGGTGGGTTGTAATTTAAAAGCACTGCAAAATTCCAAGTTTGATCGAAAACGGGCGTATTCTAACTGGCTACGATCAAAAGGCCAAGTAAACCCTAGTTGCTTGGCACGATTGTTAATTCAATCCCAAGTGTTTGGATGCTGGTTTGCACATCTTGGCGTATGCCTTCATCGGTGATCACATGGTTGATTTTATGTGCAGGCACAATCTGATAAGTTTTGGTTTTATCTAGCTTATCGTGTGGTCCCATTAAAACGGTGCGATCGGCTTGATCAATGGTGGCTCGCAATACTTCAGCTTCTTCGAGGTAATTAACGCAAAAGCCGTGCTTGGCATGAAATGCACAGATCCCCATAAAGACGATATCAAAGCGGATCTGTTTGAGCATCTCAATGGCACTGTGACCAACAGTGCGCATGGCGGGCTTAAACATTTTGCCGCCAATTTGGATCACCTGCACCTGAGGTTGCTGCATGAGATCTTGCACAATCAGCGGGCAACCGGTGACAACGGTTAAAGGTAAGTTGGCTGGTAAGTTTTGTGCGAGGTAACGACACGTCTCGCCAGAATCAATAACAATGGTTTGTCCTGCTTCAAGCATATTGAGTGCCGGTTCTAAAAAGCGCTTTTTTGAGGGATCGGGTGTATTTAATCTGTCAAAATAATCAGGTGTCTCTTCTTGCATCACCAAAGCACCGCCGTGAACACGGTGTAACAGTTTTAACTCTCCTAGCTTGTTGAGATCTCGCCTGATCGTGTCTTCACTGACAGCCAGTGATTTAGCCAATTCCACAGATGTGATCCTGCCATGCAGATTAAGTTGTTCTAAGATTAATTGATGTCGTTCCGCCAATAGCATTTTGCATGTTCCTGCGCTTTTTTGCCGAATTTTACTTGATCTTAGGGGGATCGCAAGCGTATTATTTGCATGTAGGTGCATTTATTTGCGTTTTTAAGTTTTTATTTGCGTGTTTTTGCCTGTTTTGATGGAGGGAAATATGGATTATTACTGTAATTTGTCAAAATACCGAGGTGCTATTTTTGATATGGATGGCACACTTGTCGATTCTGATACCGCGATTGCCAAAGCCATTGCGCCTTGGTGCCAACGGCATCAGCTCGATATTGAACAAGTATTAAAAGATGGCCGAGGTGTTCGTTTTGAAGACTATGTAAAGCAACATTTACCACATTTGGACCTTCACCAGGAAGTTCAGCATTTAGAAGGCGCTGAGGGCACATTTGCAAAGTATGTTGAAGAGATTGCTGGCGCAAAGACTTTCCTTACTCATTTACAGCAGTTGAACTTACCGTGGGCGTTAGCGACTTCAGCGGATCGTGATAATGCCGTAAAGCGAATGAAAACATGCGACTTACCTATACCCATGCATTTAATCGGGGCGGAAGATGTCCAACAAGGTAAACCAGACCCAGAGCCTTTCACCGCGGCTGCAAATAAGCTGGGTTTGCCCTGTCGAGAATGTGTGGTGTTTGAAGACTCAGATGCTGGCGTACAAGCAGCTTTGTCTGCGGGGTGTGACGTGGTGGTTGTTGGACGGTTTTGTCAGCTATCACATCCCAATATTGTTGCCAGAATAAATGACTATACAAACTGGAATGCAAGGCTTTTGCAGGGGAGGCAAGCATGTTGAGAGTCACTTGGGCACACTTTTTGATGAGTGATGAGCGTTATTGGGATATCGCAGGTGTATTATTTGGAGGTATTGGCGCATTTGCGTTACTTGGTCAACTTCTGAGTGAGTTGAATCGTGATGGTGAGAGTACTTTATCGATGAGCTTTTTATTTGGCTATGTCGTCGTATTTCTGTTTTGGTTACTGTACGGGTTGAGATTTAAACGTCCTGCAATTATTTGGACTAATGCTGTTTGCTTAGTATTGCAATCGATAATCGCTTTAGTGGTTTTAAGTTAAAAAAGGGGCAAATAACGCCCCACTTAGTTATTGAGCGACTGGGTATGGCCCTGCCTCATGAGTAAATTTGAATATCGCTTGTTTACCCAATGAACAATGTTCACCCGGTTGATACTGACAGACTGAAAGTCCATCTCTCTCAAATAGCGTTATCTCAAAAATACTTTCTTGTTGGTTAATGAATGTGTGTAATTTACCTTCTATAAAGGAAAAGGTGCCTGTACCTTCCGGTGAGGTCACTTGATTAACTAGATCACCGTTCTCGTCTGGTAAACGACTAAATAGATATGGGTGGCTTTGACCTTGGTACTCTAAGTTCATAGTCGTGAATGAAAAGATATTTCTAGAAAAATCTTTTATGCCAAATGCTTCGTCATACTCAACTTTGAGTATCCATTTACCTTGAAATTTTAACGGGCCTTGCGGATAAAACTCTGAATTATAATGGTAAGCAATGTAGAGCGTATTGCCTTTTTTAGCGAGCAGTTCATAAAAGAATTCGCAGCTAACATAGCAGCGATTGTCAGGGCAATTAAGTACAGTCCCTTGTTCTGGATGATCTAGTTTTTCTCTAACAAGTTGATTTAGGTGATTGAGTTTCCATTTTGAGGCTGTGTTGGCAACGCTTGCAACTGCAATTTGATCTGGATAGTAGTCATGAAAGCGCCCATTAGATTTACGCCATTGACCAATAACTTGTTCGTAAGTGAGTGCAATATCCTGCTTTTCAATCATGTAGCCGGAGATCCACTTTGCTTGCTTGGACTTTTTATTTACCTGTTTTGCAACAAAGCGCAGCCCAATATCATCAATATTCTCAACTATGCGAATTACTAATTTCACATTCTGTTCGTTGCGATGATAGCGAAGAACAAGCTTTTTTCCTTTCAGTTTCCAGGTTAAGTCACTTTGTGTGTTATCCCAATGATTGACTGTGCCTTTACCGTTTTCATGAAAAGTCACGGAAGCTGAGCTACTGGCTTTAAACCAAGCTACTTCGGCATGTGTGACTTCATCAAAATTAGCGATTTCCCAGGTTGTATTTACCAGCTGTGTTTGCCACTTTTGCAGTTGTCGTTGTTTTACTAAAAGTCCTTCGCTTGGGAGTGTATAGGTCTGTACAACCTCTTGTGCTTCTTTGTGCCAAACTTGCATATGCTGTGTGTATTCACTAGGGTTCTGCGTGTTGAGGTTAAAGCTCAACCCAATCAATTGGTGAATATGTGTCTCGTTCTCTGACATTGGTATTTGATATCGAGTTTGCGGCTGAGAAAAGTTTGCCATGACCTGCTGGTGGGACTGCCACTGCCACTGGGCAGACACTTTAAAATCATCCGCAACAATGACTTGATTATTGGCTTTGAAGTTCAATTTGAAGACTTGGTCAACGTCTGTACCAATCAAAAAATAGTTGCCTTGTGGTGCAGAGTTATTCGAAGCATATAACTTTGTGCAGAATATCGTTAATAAAAAGATATTAAGCATCAAGAGGAGATTTATTTTTTTAATTTTCATTGTCATTTCCTTGATTGTTTAAATCTTAATCAAGCTATCAAGGGAGGGGTAAGTTGACAAGAACTAAGAATATAATATGAAATTAATAATAAATAATTAAGATAAAAAGACTATGAAATAAAATAGGCAATAAAGTATCTATTTATTTTATTGCCTATTTTTAAGGACGTAATTACTGGTTAGCAACCACAATTAAACGGATCGCATCCAGTTTTACCTGTGCTTTAGAGATGTGCTCACTGAGCTGTGCTTTTTGCTTATCAAAGACTTGAATCTCTTCTTCACGGATATTTGGATTAATCGCTTTGAGTGCATTTAGACGGTTTTGCTCTTCGTCTAAGCGCGTCTGCATGTCTGCTTGAGCCTGACTTTGCAATGTATCTAACTGCTGATTGGCAATATCTGTCGCCTTGGAAATTAGTGGGTGGATCCCCGATTGCAATGCATTAGCTAGTTTACTGGCTGTTTGGCGGCCGACTGCAGACAGTTGCTGGTTAAATGCATCAAATGCGACGTTTTCAGCGAGGTTATTGCCTGCTTTGTCCATCAACACACGAATAGGTGTAGGTGGTAAAAAACGACCTACTTGCAGCGATTTAGGCGCAGAGGTTTCGGCAACATAAATCAGCTCAACAAAAAAAGTACCGACAGGCAGTTTGTTGTTTTTAAGTAGTGCCACTGATGCACAGCCGAAGTCATCATCACAGATCATGTCCATAACGCCTTCAACCATAGGGTGATCCCAACTGATGAATTGCGCATCTTCTTGAGATAGTGAAGTTGATCTGTCAAATGTTACTGTCATGCCATCGTCTTTTAAACATGGAAATGACGGGTTAAGCATATGCTCTGTGGGCTTGAGAATAATGGTGTTTTCGCCTTTATCTTCTTGGTTTACACCAAAAATATCAAACACATTAATCATATAAGCTGGCAAGATTACATCATCATCAAGCTTCTCAATCTCAGTTACGATTTGCTCTGCACGGCCTTGTCCGCTTGAGTGCAGTTCCAGTAGTCTATCTCGACCTTGTTCCATTTTTGCACGTAACACTTTGTTTTGCTTGGCGACTTGCTCAAGTAATGGATCAAGTTCTTCTTCGTCACAGTTATGCGCTGCGATAAATTCAAGTAGATCTTCAGAGAACTCTTTATATAGCAACTGACCGGTCGTGCTGGTGGTTTCGAATGCATCTAATGCTTCATTGTACCAACGTAATAACACTTCTTGTGCAGTATTGGCAAAATAAGGAACATGAATATTGACGTCATGTTGCTGACCTATACGGTCAAGTCGGCCAATACGCTGCTCTAATAAATCTGGGTTGAGTGGCAGATCAAACAAGACAAGGTGATGTGAAAACTGGAAATTACGACCTTCCGAGCCTATTTCTGAGCATAATAACACTTGTGCACTGTCATATTCATCAGCAAAGTAAGCGGCCGCACGGTCACGCTCAATGATTGACATGCCTTCATGGAATACAGCTGAGCGAATGCCTTCGCGCTCGCGTAAAGTCTGTTCAAGGCTAATTGCCGTTTGTGCTTCGGCACAGATCAAAAGTACTTTTTCGTGCTTTAGCTCTTTAAGCTTTTCAATCAACCAGTTGACGCGAGGATCAAATTGAGTCCAGCTGGCGCTTTCACCTTCAAACTCCTGAAATATTTTTTCAGGGAAAAGGGCGCGTGATGCGCTTTTTTCTGCAGTTTGGATACCGCCCATACTACCAAGCACGGACATAGCCGTTTTATATTGCTTTGGCATGTCAACTGGGTGTGCATGGACTTTACGACCGGGATAGCCATCAATGCCACTGCGACTATTACGGAACAAGATACGGCCTGTACCATGACGGTCAAGTAACATGCCTAATAGCTCTTGTTTTGCTTCTTGCTCTTTTGCAGCAACACGCTCTAGAAGTTCTGAGATATCAGTTTCTTTTAGAAGCTCAGTAATGGTCGCTGTGGCTTTGTCATCTAACTGCGCATCTTGCAGCAGTTGATTCGCCGCATCCGCAATTTCTTTATAGTTACTTTCCTCTGCAACAAATGCGTCATAGTCATAGAATCTATCCGGATCTAATAACTGCAGGCGAGCAAAGTGGCTGCGATGTCCTAATTGGTCAGGCGTTGCAGTCAATAAGATGAGGCCTGGAATATCTTGGCTGAGTTCAGCAATACGCTGATATTCAGTACTTGGCTTATCTTTTTCTACTGTAAGGTGGTGCGCTTCATCAACCACAAGCAGATCCCAATCTGCTAAAGTGGCTTGTTCAAACCAGCGGCGTTTCTTAGTGATAAACTCAAGGCTGACCAAAACCAACTGCTCGGTTTCAAACACATTGGGTGAGTCTGCAAATGCTTCGTCGCAACGTTCTTCATCAAAGATCGAAAAACGTAAGTTGAAACGACGCAACATCTCGACTAACCACTGATGTTGTAAACTTTCAGGTACCGCAATTAAAACACGGCTCGCGCGACCTGTTAGGATCTGCTGATGCAAAATCATACCGGCTTCAATGGTTTTACCCAATCCAACTTCATCAGATAGTAAAACACGTGGTGCAAAGCGTTGTCCTACTTCATCAGCTATATACAGCTGGTGTGGAATTAAGCTGGCACGTTGACCTATTAGGCCTTTCAGATGAGATTGTTGACGGTGAAACTGGTGCTGCCACGTTTGGTAACGCAGTGTATAGCGATCAAATCTATCTACTTGACCTGCAAACAGTCTGTCTTGAGGTTTGTTAAACTTAATGAAATGGTCTAAAAAGGTTTCTTTTAGGCTGACAGTTTCTTCTGTGTCTAGACGAACACCATGATAGCAAAGCAGATCCCCTTGCTCTTCGATGCTCTCTACACGCATTTCCCATTCTTCAACACTGCGGATCACATCCCCAGGATTAAATGCTACTCGAGTCACCGGCGCTTCTTGTACTGAATAAACGCGGTTTTCTCCACTGGCGGGAAACAGAATGGTTACTTGTCTACCTTCTAAGGCGACAATGGCCCCTAAACCCAAATCTGATTCGGTATCGCTTATCCAGCGCTGACCTAAGGAAAAATTCATGGTTTTCTCATCTTCGCAGAAAAAAGGCGGCTATGTTACCGAGAAGCAAAGCCTTGTTCAAGATTGTAAAAACACAATAAATGTGCCTTACAACGCGGTATTGCGTGGGTTTTGCATGATAACTGATTCATATTCGTCGTTTGCTCACCGTTGATTATTTTTTATTGTGCAATAGTGGCTATTAAGCATAGTCAAACATCACTGGTATTGGAGATAAAATATACGAATTGAGTCATTAAAAAAAGTGGCATAGGGGGAGTATGGAAATAATTAGGGACATTTCGGCAAAAGGTTTTTTGTCATGAAAACGACTTTTGTGACAAATAGACTAAAATTAAGTTAGAGCGATGTATTGTGTGGCGAGCAATGCACAGTTCAATCATAGAAATTGCAGACGAATAGGAATGCACTATGGGAAAAGATGACCTCGACCGGAAAATTTATGTACTAGACACCAACGTTTTACTTCACGAACCCCTCGCTTACCTTTCCTTCCAAGAACATGATGTTGTGATCCCCATGACCGTGTTAGAAGAACTTGACCACATCAAGGACAGAAAACGCGATGTAAGTCGAGATGCAAGAGTCGCTATTAGAAGTTTGGATGATGTTCTGACCGATGCGACTCCTGAGCAAATGCTAGAGGGCGTTGACTTACCAAAAGTACAGCGTGATCCAAACAAACCAGCCAGCAGTGGCAAGCTCATAATCGTAAATGACCATTTGTATCCAGATAGTATTTCTGGACTACCGGGTAATGAAAACGACCACAGTATCATCAACTGTGCACTACAACTTCAGAAACAATATACAGAGAAAAAAGTAATCTTGGTAACAAAAGACATCAATATGCGCCTCAAAGCAAAAGGGGTGGGTTTGAAATTCGTTGAAGATTACCGAACAGATCAACTCATTGATGATATCAACTTACTGACGTCAGGTTATAACAAGTTTGAAGGAGATTTTTGGGAAAGTGTGGGTGAGTGCCAAACTGAGCAGCAAGGGAGGTACAGTTTACACAAAGTACCTAAATCTCGGATGCCAGAAGTGTTTTATAATGAGTATCTGCTTGATGGCGGCGAGCACTTTGCGGCACGCGTAGTTGGGTATGATGAGGCGCATGTGACGTTAAAAGACATCAGTGTCGAACGGTTATTGCACCAGCAAGCATGGGGAGTCAAACCTAAAAATGTATATCAAGGTATGGCACTGGATGCACTCTTAGACCCCAATATTGAGCTGGTGGTATTAACAGGCCCTGCTGGTTGCGGGAAAACGCTATTGGCATTAGCTAGTGCCTTGGAAATGATCATAGAAAAGGGCGTATATGATAAAGTGATTGTAACGCGAAATACTCCTGAAATCGCTGAGAGTATAGGCTTTTTGCCCGGCACTGAAGAAGAGAAAATGGCGCCTTGGCTGGCGGCAATTACAGATACACTTGAAGTGCTGCACAAGCATGATGAAAGCCCAATATCTAGCCGAAATTACATTATGGAAAAGGCCAATATCCAGTTTAAGTCCGTTAACTTTATGCGTGGTCGCAGTATTCAAAATGCGGTGGTCATTTTAGATGAGAGCCAAAATTTAACAGCTTCTCAGCTCAAAACCATTATTACGCGTTGTGGTGAGGGAACTAAGCTTATCTGTACAGGTAACTTGGCGCAAATAGATAGTAACTACTTAACGCCAGTGACCTCTGGGCTAACTTATATCGTAGAGCGATTTAAAGACTTCGAAGGCAGTGCGACAATCAACCTCAATGGTGTTGTAAGGAGTCGATTGGCCTCATTTGCCGAAGAAAACTTGTAATATGTAGTTGATAAATATGAACCGGTGTATCCGATATACACTGGTTTTTTCATTTTCAAATAGGGTAGTTACGCTGTGAATCACTTGCTTATCTGAACGCTGCTCGCTAACCTTTCAAAAAAAGATGGAAAGAACTACTACAGGCCATTGAATGGACATTATGTCAGAGTTTCAGCCACTCAAAACTTATCGAAAATCTATCTGTGTTGCGTTATTAATTCCTTTAATTCTCGCCATTGTGCTGTGTTTTCATTTATTCAATATTAAGTTAGAACGTCAATACGCCGTCTACCAAGTGCAGTTTTCCGCAGTATTGGCGCAAGTCGATCAAGCTGCGAGTGCTGCAAGCACTGTCATTGGAAGTATTAAACGCGGATTAGAGACTCCCATCAAATACCAACTAAGCCGTGATGTCCAGCAGCAGGTACGCCAGCAATTAGGTTACTATTATCATCGCTTGCCAGAAAAAGGCGGAGAGCTGGTTGGGCTGGGAACCTACAAAGCCTCCCCCCGCGTGCTAGAGCACTGGCTGCATGTAATGGCGCTGGGTCCTAGCTTTGATACGGCTTTGGCGTTGATCAGTGAGTTAGAGGCTGTGGCCTATTTTAATGAGCATGGCTTTGCATTCGTTAAACGCCGTGATGAAACACAAAGTCATCTATTAACTGCCATTGTCGAAGGGCGTTTTAGTCCCAGAAAGGGCGTCTTGGCTAACCCTGACAGTAAGCAAACAAGGTTATTTGGCAATACCTATTTTAGCATTGCTCAACCAGTAAATAGTGGTGGAAAGTCTCATATTATTCTGATTTACAACGCAGAAAAAGTAACGGCTTTATTAGATAAGTTGACTTTTGATGGTGGGTCGCTGGCACTGGTAGATGATAATGAACAAGTACTGGTGCAAAGTAGTTCGCCGGCGAACTTATTAAAGTCTTTATCTTCGGAGCGTGCTCGGGTTTGGCGCGGTGGTATTGAGTTAACCGGGGATATCCAAAATGCACCTTATATACTTAGATTTCAGCAAACAGAAGATGCGTTTACTGCCGCTGTTTTCAAAGAAGTCATGGTTGAACTTAGCTTTTTAGCACTATTTATTGTATTCACTTTTTTCTCCTTTTTATGGCTCAACGGGCAGATATTTATTCGTCCGCTCAGACATTTTGTTCATTATTTAACAAAGCAAGATGCAGTCGATTCAGATACGCTTGATTACTCTGTTCCAGTGGATTGGCAGCCTTGGTTTAAAGAGATCAAAGATGTTGTGGTGCAAAGGCAGGCACTCATTGAACAGATGGAAACACATAATGCGCGATTGGATGGGCAGGTACAGCGACAGAAAAAAGCTTTATCACGTAGTTTTGAAGCCAAAGAGCGACAGGCTGCGCTGCTTAATACCGTGCTTAACTCAGTGCCTGATCTTATCTATTTTAAAAATATTGATGGTTCATTTATTGGTTGTAACCAAGCTTTTGAGCGGTTTATCGGGGTGGCGCAAAGTGAGTTAGTTGCCAAAGAGCATCAAGAGGTGAGTCAAAAGTACCATGAGCTATTAGATCTTGAGCAGGCAATGGAAAGTCATAGCATTCCACTTACTGAGATCCTAGACTTTGATGATAAGGCATACTTAGTGAGTGTCTCTCCTTTATTCGATGAACAGGGAAGTAGAATAGGCAGTTTGGGGATTGCTCGAGATATTAGTGAGCAGCAGCAAGCTATGAATGCGCTGCGAGCGTCGGAACAAAACTTTAAAGCGGCGATTAAACATGCGCCTAATGGCATTCTGCTCGTCTCTACTGATGCAATGATTTTAGAGTTCAACCGCGCTGTACGTAAATTGTTGGGAGGAGTGGAAACTGGTCAACCATTAAGCGCGCTGTTTGCTCATGCTGAGCTTGAGACGCTTAATGGAGTTCTAAATCAATTACTTGAAGAGCGCAAAGGCGTTAAAGTACTCAGTTTGTCACAAAGTGAGTCGTCTTTGTGGTTACAATTGAGTGTGTCCTTGGTTTGGGATAAGCAAAAACAGCCCAAGTACTTTGTTATTCATGTGCAAAACGTCACAGCTCTTACCAAAGCAAAAATAGAAGCTGAGCGCGCAAATAGGGCAAAAAGTCGCTTTATTGCCAATATCAGTCATGAGATCCGCACACCGTTAAATGCCATTCTCGGGTTAGTCGGGATATTAAAACCAAGTCTCACACTGCCGCAAGACAGTGAGAAATTAACCCATATAGAAACCGCCGCAAAGCAACTGTTGACTATGCTAAGCGATATTTTGAGTTTTGCGCGTTTGGAGAGTGGTCGTACCAAAGTGCGTAATAAACCTTTCACCATATTGAGCTTAATGAATAGCTTAAATGCCTTAATACAACCATTGAGTGATGCAAAGGGATTAACACTGAATCTGCAAGTTGCCGCTAATGTTTGGCCTGAGTTTGTTGGCGATGAAGCGCGCATTAAGCAAATCTTAGTTAACCTGATGGGGAATGCCGTTAAGTTTACGCAACGTGGTGAAGTTGGCTTAAAGGTTGAGTCTAAATGGAGTAAAGAGGGAGAGCAGTGGCTTTCTTTTTCAGTTTTTGACACCGGCCCCGGTATTAAAGAAGACGAGCAAGCGCGATTATTTGATGCCTTTACGCAGGGCAACGAGTCAAGTTCGAGAGAGTATGAAGGGATTGGTTTGGGCTTGGCGATTGTTAAACAGCAAGTAACACTGCTAGGTGGAAAAATTGAAATACACAGTGAGGAAGGCGTTGGCAGTAATTTTGAATTTGAACTTATGCTACAAACGCAAAAGCGTGCTTACACGGCCGAGCAAGATACGATATGTTTGATATCTGCACATGAGCCCCCTGATTACCTAAGTCATTATCAAATTGCCTGCTTTGCTAATTTCGGAGAAGCGCTGGCACAGTTGGATAGATTTGCTTATATCGCATGTGATGATGCCGATGAAATGAGCTATTTGTGTCACCATTTTAGCGATATCGCGCCTGAGAACTGTTTAGGGCTGGTGGTGCCGAGCGATTTATCCTTAGCGTCAGCGCATCATGCATCACTGAACACCTTAAAGATACCGCAGCATATGTTCTATCAGTCTTTGTGTTTGGCTCCATTTGAGCAAGGCGTCACAGAGGTTGAAGGTCAGACGCGTCTGGCAAATTCTCTTTGCCTGGTTGTGGATGATAATGCGTTGAATCTAGATATCTCCAAAACGGTATTAGAACAGCACGGTGCTGTTGTCGTGGCGCTTTCAAGTGCACAAGGTATTGTACAGATTTGCCAGGCTCTGCAGCCAGATATGGTACTGATGGATATTTACATGCCACACATTGATGGTTATCAAGCTACAGAATCACTGCGTAAAAAATTAAGTAAAGAAGCCCTTCCTATTATTGCTTTGACAGCAAATGCACATGAGCATGAAAAGGAAAAAGCGTTTAAACATGGTGTGAATGCTTTTTTGGTGAAGCCTATTTCTCCTCAAGAGTTGTGTTCAGCATTATTACCTTATGTAGGCACTCAGCCATGTGTTTTTGATAAAGCCTTCGCAATGGCACAGTTGATGAACAACCCAAGCCTTGTAAAAACAATGTTGAATAAGTTTGCTAAACTATGTGATGAATATGTGAGCGAACTACTCGCAATAGAGAGTAACCAGCAATTGGCAGATATTGCACATAGCATCAAAGGAGCATCCGCAGGCATAGGGTTAACGCGCTTGGCCGAGTATGCCAAATTAGTAGAAGCGAATTCTCGTTTAGACACTGCGGTAAATGCGCCAATGGAGTATCAAGGTGTGATACCGCAAAACGCCTCTTTGAGAGATGAGCTTATTATTTTTATCCGCCAAGCTCAGCAGTTTATTTTATTGGAAACAAAAGGAAGTTAAATGCAAAAATCGGCCAATATATTAGTGTTAGATGGGGATCCGCTCAATCGCGTCGTGCTTGAAAATACGTTATCTGATGAGCACTTGGTGATCAGCTGTGCTAACAGCGACAAGGCTTTTGAACGGCTACTACAAACACAAATTGATTTGATCATTGTTGATATCCTTATGCCTGATGATGAAGGGCTCGATTTTTTACTGCAACTAAAAGCTGATCCAAGCTGTTACCAAATTCCCGTGATTGTTATCTCAGCGAGCAATAGCTATCAAGATGAAGCTAGGGGGTTATTGCTTGGCGCTGTAGATTATATTGTTAAACCATTTAGCCCTAATATTGTGAAAGCGCGCGTAAAAATACATTTAGCGATCAAGCAAAAAAATGATCTACTTGAGCGTTTGGCAAATATTGATGGTTTGACAGAGGTACCCAACCGCAGAGCACTTGAT
This sequence comes from Pseudoalteromonas umbrosa, assembly GCF_030125375.1. Lineage (GTDB taxonomy): Bacteria > Pseudomonadota > Gammaproteobacteria > Enterobacterales > Alteromonadaceae > Pseudoalteromonas > Pseudoalteromonas umbrosa. The sequence goes on from NZ_JASJUU010000004.1 coordinate 108,871, forward strand.
GAGACTTTAGCTCAGCTTTGGTATCAAAGTCGTGATCAGCAAGTTCCGCTGTCAATTTTGCTCGTAGATATTGATTATTTTAAAGAATATAACGATAGTTGCGGGTTTAGTGCCGGAGATGAGTGCTTAGTTAAAATTGCTAAAGTGTTGGAAAGCATGACGCAAAAAGTGGAGGGGTTTGTTGCAAGATACGATGGCGTGCGATTTGTTGCTTTGATGAATAAGCGCAATGCAGATCAAGCTATGTCATTGGCATCGGCAATGCATCAAGCTGTTGATGCACTATCTATTCCACATCCATGCTCTCCGATTTGCGCGCACGTGACTATTAGTATGGGGGTTGTGCATGTGCATGAGGATTTTTCTGGTGACCAAAACGACAGTTTGGAGCTAGCCGACGAAGCTTTATTACAAGCACATCACCAGCAAGAACGTATCGTTTTGGTGAGTCGCTGAGTAAGAAAAAAGCCGCATAATGCGGCTTGTGTTGGGAAGTAAATCGAATTTTTTTATAAATAACTGTCTACAGCAGCTTGGCCAAACCCGATGAGCTGATCATCTTTAAACACCAGTGGCGTGCATTCATCTTTGGTAATTTGACCATCCGAGTGCTTTCTGTTTGTGGCGAAATAAAGTACTTGATAAGTATGACCGTTTTTAGAGACGGCTTCATTAAAGTCAGGTGTACCAAACTTACTGGTTACTGCTTGATAACTTGCGCCTAGTTCAAGTTTACTGATCTTTGCTCTGTTCTCTTTGTGAGTGCTATTCCAGGCGCTGTGGTGGCGCGCTTCACCATCAGAGACTGCAACAATACAACCAGATAATAAAGTAGTGCTCAAAAGCGCAGTAGCTAAAAGTAATTTTTTCATTTTGTTATCCTCATGACCCGATGTGTGCTCCATCATCAAGTTCTTTATTTTTTACTTAACTTAGAGGTTGCAATTGCTTTGCCAAAAATTTTGTTTAATAAAAACAAAGGTTTGCTTTTTTGGGCGTTTCGGTGGATGTTAGTTTTCACTAATAAATAACAATAATGAACAATATGTAGTGAATAAAGCCACTTGAATACGAAGTAGCTTTATTGCATTAAAAGTGTGAGATCACACAACGCGGTTGTGTTGGCCACCGTCTAGGAAACTGGTGATATTGTCTGCAATACCTTGTATTAGGCGCGTAATAGACTCATGACTGGCCCAAGCTGTATGTGGGGTGAGCATTAGGTTATCACCTTGATATGTGATCAGCGGGTTATCTGTGGTTGCCGGTTCAATGGACAAAACATCGACGCCAGCGGCAGCTATTTGGTTTGCTGCAAGGGCGTCTGCTAGGGCTTTTTCATTGACGATACCGCCACGCGCTGTATTAATCAAAATGGCATGTTTTGGTAAAAGCGATAACGTCTTCTCATTGAATAAGTTTTCGGTTTGTGGGGTAAGCGGGCAATGTATCGAGACAATATCAGCTATTTGCATGGCTTCTTCAAATGTAACTCTACCGCTGCGCGTCGCCTTGCTGTTTGGTCGCTCTGCAATAATGACTTTCGCGCCAAACGCCTCTGCGACTTTAGCAGTTGCTTGACCGAGGTTACCATAGCCAACAATCACGAAGTTCTTAGCTGCAATATCATTGATGCTGTAATCTAAGCGACAAAACATCTTACTGTTTTGCCAAGCGCCTTGCTTGGTATCTGCAGCATATCTATGAATATTGCTCATTAAATTGCCAAGCAAAGTAAAGGTATGCTGAACCACCGATGGCGTTGAGTAGCCAGCGACATTGGTAACCGCAATACCGGCATCTTTTGCGGCGACCAAATCAATGTTATTGGTGCCTGTCGCGGCAACGCAAATTAATTTAAGGTCTGAGGCAATGGCAAAATTGGTGGCATTTAATTGTACTTTGTTTGAGATAATGATGTTTGCCTGCTGGATACGGCTGTTGACTTCACTTGGTTGGGTGTATTCATAGGTGGTCACTGTACCAAAAGCATGCAGTGGAGAAAGGTCGACACCTGCCAAAGTAGCGGCATCCAAAACAACAATGTTCATATTTTTATCTCGTTATTGACTTTGGAGTAAACTCCAAGGTTTATACTCTGTATTAGTGATGAATTTGACGAAACGGTGATGTCGGATTTTAGGCCCTTTTTGAGCGAGGCGGATAAAAGATCTCTACTTTACAGCACCATTTGCAGAGTTCATTTGTGTATGTTCAGCAAATTGCAAACACCAGTGTATCACTTTTAGCGCTTAAATTTTATTAAATATGGCGATGAGTACAGCTGGGAACAAATCGGTTTGTTGGTTGGTTTTACTACTTAGTTGGAAAGCAATGACGATGTTTCGAATAGGACAATTAGCTAAGCTCTTAGGCGTGTCGACCGACACGTTAAGATATTACGAGCAGCAAGGGTTATTGACTGCCAGTGAAAGAAGTGCAGCTGGTTATCGTCTATATGATAAGCAAGCTGTCGATAGAATGCGCTTTATAGTGCGCGCCAAGGAAGTCGGGTTCAATCTTAAGGATATTCATGAATTACTGAGTATTAAAATTGAAAAGCAAATGCACAGCTGCGAAGAGGTAAAAACACTTACATTACAAAAGCGTGATTGGGTAAGAGAAAAGATTGCACAATTGAGCATGTTTGAGCGCTCATTAACGTTATTAGCAAGCCAATGTTGTGGTGGCGATGAACCTGCAAATACTTGCTCAATTTTGACCGCATTGGAGGATTTAGATGACATTCATCAATAATTTTTGGCAGTTATTTGTGATTTCTGCACCTTGGCTAATGCTAGGGTTATTGTTGGCTGGGTTGTTAAATGTGTTTATTCCGAAAGACTTTTTACAGCGTCATTTGGGTAAAGAAGGGCTTTGGACCACAATTAAAGCGGCGCTCATTGGCGCACCTATGCCGCTGTGCTCTTGTGGTGTTATTCCGGCTGCAATTGGACTAAGGCGTGCAGGCGGCTCTAAAAGTGCAACTACTGCATTTTTGGTGTCAACACCAGAAACGGGTGTGGATTCAATTTCAGTGTCTTATGCGTTACTTGGGCCATTTATGGCGATTATCAGGCCTATTGCCGCGGTAACCAGTGCCATTACCGCAGGGTTGCTAGTTGGCAGAGATAGTCAAGATGAGGCCGGTAAAGAGACTTCAGAAAGCCCCACGGCTAATCACGCTAGTTGTTGCTCTAAAGAGCCACAAGTAGCGGCTTCTTCATGTGCGAGTCAGCCTAAGAATTTAGATGAGAACTCGATATCTTGCCGCGCTAAAGAGCCTCAAGTAGCAGCTTCTTCATGTGTGACTCAGCCTAAAAATTTGGATGAGGATAAGGCTTCTTGCTGTAACAAAGAGCCTGTTGTTGCGCCAAAGCTTGAACGTGAACAAGCAAGTTGTTGTGCTTCTGATAATAAAAAATTCGAGCCAGAAGTAAGCACTTGCTGTTCTTCTAAAGTCAAGAATGAAAACAGTTTGCTGAGTCAGCTTTGGCAAGCAGTAAAATTTAGTTGTAACAAGCTGTTATCTGATACTATGGTTTGGCTTTTAATTGGTATATTCTTCGCGGCATTAGTCCAAACATTTGTGCCAACCGCATTTTTAGCACAGTGGGGAGATGGCATTTTAGCCATGATAGTGGTTATCTTGATCAGTATTCCCATGTACATTTGTGCCACGGCATCGACGCCCATCGCCGCAGGTCTACTGTTAGCTGGCGTGTCTCCAGGTGCTGTATTGGTGTTTATGCTGGCAGGTCCGGCAACCAATGTGGCGACCATAGGTGTAGTCGCAAAAGAGCTTGGCCGCCGAGCTGTTGTCGCCTATATCACGGCTGTTATTGGTGTCGCAATTGTGTTTGGATTTTTAACGGACTACTTAGTCTCTCACTTTGGCTTTGAAGTGTCAGCCATGGCTGGGCATGAACATCAAATACTCCCTGGTTGGGTGAGCCAGCTTATGGCGCTTGTATTGGTGATGCTTATGTTACGCTTGTTTGCAATGGATGTTATGAAACGCCGAGCCGCCCAGTGTGGTCAGACTTGATATTCTTAGCATCCGAATAAAGAGCGAGATAGAATGAGCCGTTTTTTTGTCATACGCCTAGATCAGTAAGAGTAATTTAGTGGATAAATACGCAGATATCAGACCATATAATGATGATGAAGTGCCCGCAGCCCTAGCGAGGTTATTGGCCGATGAGCAATTTTTAGATGTGATTGCCGAGCATAACTTACCAAAGTGGCTTGCAGCCTTTTCTGCGATTAGCAGACCTTTGGTAAAGGCAAAATTAAAGTCTAAATGGAAGACGGTTAATAACGTTGAAGCGGTACAAAATGAAGTGGCGCAGTACTTGTCCTTGTTGGTTGAGCGTACCACGTCAAAAGTAACCTATTCTGGACTCGACCGTTTAGATAAAGACGCTGCGTATTTATTTATCTCAAATCACCGAGATATTGTACTTGACCCAGCATTAGTAAACTGGGGACTGCACCAGAATAATTTGCCAACAGTGCGTATCGCGATTGGCGATAACTTGTTGCAAGTACCCTATATCACTGAGCTGATGCGCTTAAATAAGAGTTTTATCGTTAAACGCTCAGCAAAAGCGCCAAAAGAAATGCTCAAAGCGCTATCTCAGTTGTCCGGCTATATCTATGACTCACTTCAGTCAGGTAATTCTATTTGGATTGCGCAAAAAGAAGGCCGTGCCAAAGATGGCATTGATTATACCGACCCTGCCTTATTGAAAATGTTGCAGTTGCAAGGGCGACGTTTGAAAGAGCCATTTGCTGATTATGTGCGCAAACTTAAAGTGGTACCTGTTTCTATCTCTTATCAATATGAGCCATGTGCGTTAGCTAAAGCCAAGGAGCTTTACCATAAACAGCAATTTGGTGAATATCAAAAAGAAGAAGGCGAAGATATTAAGAGCATCATTGATGGCTTTAGTGCAGACAAAGGAAACGTGCACGTTGCATTTGGTACGCCAATTGAAGATGATTTTGAAACCCCCGAAGAGTTGGCACAGATCATCGATAAGCAAATTATTGATAATTACTATCTGCATTCAAGCAATTATTTAGCGGCGGGTGATAAAACAAACAGCAGCAGTGAAGAAACAGCGCGTTTTAATCAAAGTATTGAGACACTGCCAAATGAACTAAAAGAGTTTGTTTTGTCTATGTATGCGCAGCCTGTGAAACGAAAATCGACAATATAAGCGGTAGCTAAATATGACTGATAAGCCCATGGGACTATGTTCTGTGGGTTTTTTATTTTTCTGACTAGGGTAACGCAAAAGAATAAGCGAGCGGTTCCATAAGTATGAAAGGTGTCCCCGGCTGCGTGGATGCGGATATAAGTCCTTGAACCCTAAGGTTCAAGGCGGAAGGCAACAACCCACCGTAGGCTTCTCGGTACATGCCAAGCTTGCGCAAAAGTGGATAAACTGCATTCCTAAAAAAAGTTTATCGGCTCAGGGACATAATCCACGGTCCAGCGAGCTAGGGAACACCTTCAGTATATAAGACAACATCGAATGCTTAAACCTTAAAATGAAAAAATCTTACGTATTTGCTGGCTAATTAACCTGCTGAGTATTGTCTGTGCAGCTTTTGCTTTTTTTCCATACACAGCAGATATCCACTTTATAAACTGAGTAAATCAATACGGTACTTTAGCTCCGGTAAAGACGGGTTTTTTCCAGCAGAATAAGACAATGCATTGTAGTTGCTATACTTCGAGTGGTAGCATTAACCTTATCAAGTGAATGAGAATTAAGCCTTATGATCGAATTAAAAGATTACCAACAAGCCCAGTTATTACTCGAAAAACACGGCATCTTTGTCGCACCTGCAGAAGTGCATGGCACCATCAGCGGTATTTTAGCCTGTGGATTGAGTATTGATGACAAAGAATACCTAGGTTTACTCAGCGATGTATTCAACGATGGCCAAGCATTTGGCGTTGAACTTAAAGACTTTTTAGCTGAGTTATACAAGCTTGTGGTAGAGCGCTTTAATGATCCTGAACATACCTTTGAAGTGTACTTACCAAATGATGATGAAGCACTTATCGACCAAGCTAATGCGTTAGTGTCTTGGGTGTCAGGGTTTTTACTTGGGTTTGGCTTAAAGCAAAAAGATTACGGCAAACTGTCAGCTGATGTAAAAGAAGTGATCAGCGACTTCAGTGAGATCACTCGCCTTGATACGCATTTCGATGATACCGAGGAAGACCAACAAGCATTCCATGAAGTGGTCGAGTATATTCGAGTTTCTGCGCTATTGTGCTTTGCGGAGATGGGCCGAGAGCAAGGAAATGGCGCGACATCAAAAACAGTGCATTAATTATGATAAAAAATGAAGAGTTTGTAGCACGTCGTGCACGACTGCTAAACAACCTAGATAATAACTCGGTTGCTATTATTCCTGCGGCTGCTGAAATTACCCGTAGTCGTGATACCGAGTTTCCATTTCGACAAGATAGTGACTTCTTTTACTTAACCGGCTTTAAAGAGCCGGATGCAGTGCTGGTGCTGAGCAAAGACAAAGCGGGTAAGGGGCTGAGCACCATGTTTTGTCGTAATAAAGATAAACTGGCAGAAATCTGGCACGGTAGACGCGTTGGTTTTGAACAAGCGAAAACCTTGTTTGCGATGGATGAAACCCATGCATTGACAGAGCTTGACGATGAGTTGTTAAGTTTAGTGAATGGCACCGCGACACTGTATTTTGGTCAAGGCACTTATCCAGACTTTGATGATAAAGTGTGGCGTATACTGAGTACGCTGCGCGGCGCACCTAAAAAAGGCTATAGAGCCCCTGAAACCATCAAAGATATTCGTTCGCTTATACATGAAATGCGTCTGTTTAAATCTGCAGACGAAATCGCCGTGATGCGCAAAGCGGCGCAGATCAGTGCTCAAGCGCATATTCGTGCCATGCAGTTTGCCAAGGCAGATGCCACTGAGTATCAATTAGAAGCTGAAATTCATCACCACTATGCGATGAATGGTGCGAGATATCCAGCGTATGGCACCATTGTTGGTTCTGGCAATAACGCCAACATATTACACTACACCGAAAACAGCGACGCATTAACGCAGGGCGATTTGATCTTGATCGACTCAGGCTGTGAATTGGAAGGGTATGCTGCGGATATTACACGTACTTTTCCTGTCAGCGGACAGTTTAGTGAAGCACAGACAGAGATTTATAATCTGGTATTAAAATCTCAGTTGGCTGCATTTGAAGAAGTGAAGCCCGGCGGTACGCTGGTTAAAGCCAATAAGCAAGTTGTGCGTGTGTTAACAGAAGGCTTAATTGAGCTTGGCATTCTCTCTGGCACCTTAGAAGAGCTGATAGAAACACAAGCGTGCAAGGCGTTTTATATGCACGGAGTGGGCCACTGGCTTGGTTTAGACGTACATGATGTCGGTGAATATAAACTGGACGAGGCAGACAGACCGTTTGAAGCGGGCATGGTGTTGACCATAGAGCCGGGTTTATATTTTGACGAAGATGCTGAAGTACCAGAAAAATACAAAGGCATTGGTGTGCGCATTGAGGATGATTTATTGATCACTCAAGATGGCCATGAAAACTTAACTGTTGATGTGCCAAAATCTATCGCTGAGATTGAAGCACTGATGCAAAAAGCCTAACTGCAAGATTTGGGAGTATCAGGCTTGCAACAATTCGACGTCCTTATCGTCGGCGGCGGCATGGCGGGTGCCACTGCCGCCGTCAGTATTAAAAAACAAATTCCCGATTGCCGTATTGCGGTGGTAGAAGCGTTCGCTCCGAAAGCTAATAGCCACCCAAGCTTTGACGATCGCAGTATTGCTTTGGCTGAGCAATCGGTTGATTACCTGAGCAAACTGAATCTATTTAATAAAACATGGTCATTCGCTGAGCGGATCTCGCAGGTCAACGTGTCTGATAGAGGGCACTTTGGTAAAGCCTCCATCACGCCTGAGGAATATCAAGTTGATGCGCTTGGCTATGTAGTTGAGGTAAATCCATATGGTCAGTTTTTACATCAGCAATTACAAAACCAAGATATCACCTTATTTTGCCCTGCAAAGGTAAAAACTGTAACGCAGCACACCGAGTATGTTGAAGTTGAACTCGATGCGGAGCAATCACCTGTTTTGCAAGCAAAGCTTTTGGTGATAGCGGACGGCGCGCATTCGCCTACGCGCGGGCTATTAAATTTAGAGTTTGATAGTTTCCCTTATGAGCAAGGAGCGTTAATTGCCAATGTGAAAGTGTCACCGGGTCATCAGGGGAAAGCGTTTGAGCGTTTTACATCGCAAGGGCCCATCGCACTGTTGCCAATGAGTGACGACCGATTTTCTGTCGCATGGTGTATGAACAAAGATGTCTTGGAAGAGGTACTCGGGCTTGATGACTGTGCCTTTTTAGCGCGATTACAGCAAGAATTTGGTTACCGAGGTGGCGTGTTTGAAGCCGTAGGTAAGCGCAGTCGCTATCCTTTGGTGCATGGGCGGATCTCCAGTGTTGTGCACCACCGCGTGGTGGTCATTGGTAATGCCGCGCACGCCATCCACCCCATTGCTGGGCAAGGCTTTAACTTGGGCATGCGCGACATTCAATGTTTAGTATCGCAACTACAATCCTCGGACATCGCAACATGGGGCGAACATGCATTTACGCAGGCGTATAAGATTGCCAGAGATAGCGATATTGGTCGGGTGATGACACTCACCGATGGTCTGGTACGACTCTTTTCTAATGAGTCCCGCAGTGTAGCGTTTGGACGCAGCTGTGGCCTGATGATGATTAGTCTCTTCCCTAATTTAAAAGCACCGTTAGCCAGACAGCTAATGGGTCGAGTGCAATAAAAGGAGCTCTCATGCAGCAAGTGCAAGTATGTATTGTTGGCGGTGGCTGTGTCGGTTTAACTTTGGCACTTGGGCTAGCACAGCAAGATGTGTCGGTCATGGTTTTGGATGCAGGTAATGCACCTAAGCCTTTGGCTGAGGACTACAGTATGCGTGTCAGTGCAATTAGTTTGGCCAGCCAGCAGTTATTTGAATCGCTAGATGTATGGCAGGACATTTTTGCTAGCCGCGCCACGCCTTATACCGCGATGGACGTCAGAGATGCAGATAGTTTTGGTAAAATCGCCTTTGACGCGCAGTCTTTGCAGCTACCACAACTTGGTCACATCATCGAAAACGATGGGATCCGCTACGCGCTCTATAATAAATTGCAGGCCTTTGAAAATGTGACGCTGGCATTTGAGAGCCGTTATCAGGCTATCCATCAAACCGAAACGGATGTATTGATAACGTTGAATTCAGGCATGCCCGTGATGAGTAAATTGCTGGTGGCAGCAGATGGCGCGAATTCAGGTGTACGTAGGTTATTTGATATGCCGTTGAGCTTTTGGGATTACGACCACCATGCCATTGTGGCGACGGTAAAAACGGATTGCACACACCAGCATACCGCCCGTCAGGTTTTTTTACCAACTGGCCCATTGGCATTTTTACCATTGGCAGAAGAGACTATGCATTCTATCGTATGGTCTACCTCTCCTGAGCATGCTGAGCAGTTAATGGCGCAAAGTCCCAGTGAGTTTAATAAGTCCTTATCTGCGGCCATTGATATGCAATGTGGCTTGTGTGAAGTGCAAAGTGAGCGAGCTGTATTTCCATTGACCATGCGCTATGCCCAGCAGTGGCTCAAAGGCCGTGTGGTGTTAATGGGCGATGCAGCGCACACCATTCACCCACTGGCAGGGCTTGGTATGAATTTAGGCTTAAAGGATGCCGCGCACCTGATCAAAGCATTGGGAGAGCAAAGCCAAGAATTTGCCGCGCACAAAGTGCTTAGAGAGTATGAGCGGGCGCGCAAGCTTGATGCGCAAAAGCACATTGCCATGATGCAGGGCCTAAAAGATTTATTTGAGGGCGCACATCCAGCTAAAAAACTGATCCGTGGGTTAGGGTTGAGCTTGGTTGATAATCTAGGCCCAATTAAAAGCTTGTTTGTAAAGCAGGCTGTCGGGCAATAGCGCTACGCCAAACGCAGCGCGATAAACTCAGCGAGCTTGTTCACCGCATGGGCAGACTCCTGAGTATTCTTTATTAGACTGATCCCAATCTCTCCAAGTTCAGGAAGCTGGGGTGTATGTTCTTGATAGGTCAGCTCACTGGGGACGGTATTTTTTGCCAATACAGTGATCCCCAGACCTTCTTTAAGCGCAGCGGTTAAACCAGTCAAATCAGCATTGCTGTAAACGATGCGAAAAGGACGTCCGCTTTGCTGTAGTGCTTCGATGGCGCGGCGACGGTAAATGCAGCCCTCCGGTGCAGTCACTAAAGTGATGACTTCTTTTTTAGCGAGATTCAAGTCACCGACCCAGACCAGTTGGTCACGCATAAAGATTGGGTGACTGACAGACTCAAGCTCTTCGTTGAGTGCCAATACCAAGTCAAATTGATCTTGCCTTGATACCGAAAGTAAATGCTTACTTAGTCTTGATTTCACTTCTAGTGCTACATCAGGGTAAAGAGAGACAAAGTCACCAATAATTGCTGGCAGAATACGGGCGGCAAATTCACTGGGGATCCCAAGACGTACACGCCCTGTGACACTCTCAGAAGTAAACTGCTGTAAAATAGCATCATTGTATTGCAGCATTTGTTTTGCTTGCGGCAGTAGCAGCTCGCCATATTGATTAAGTACTTGGCGCTGACCCTGCTTTTTAAACAATTTACAGCCAAGCAAATCTTCTAAGCGACGGATCTGTAAACTCACAGCGGGTTGCGATAAGCCCAGTAGTTCGCCTGCTTTTGCAAAACCTCCGACCTCTACAACCGTGACGAGTGTCCGTAGGCCATCAATTGATAAGTTCTTCATATTTAAAAAAGCTATTTATAAAACTCGAATACATTAATATTATTTATCAATTGATAAATAATTACAATTTGTTGTTGCCATTCACCCCCCCTATACTTTTGTCCATCTTCATTTCACTAAGGTGGTTGTATGACGTTTTCTCCAATAATTTTTGCCAAGCATCGTCAAGGGACGGTACCTGCTGAAAATGCCTACAGTGCATTGGCCGGTCAGGTGGTATTGGATTTTAGTGGCTTTGAAACAACTCCTTTTCTTAATCAAGAGCTTGGCATTAACTTAAACAAGTTAATTGCGCCGGGTTTAGGCATTCAAGGGTCGTTTGCAAATGGCCATCGTTATGCTGTTTATTACTTTAGTGAAACCGCTTATCGCTTCATTTTGGACCAAGACGCAGCACATACATTGCAAGCGCTGGTTGACCAACATGAGCAGGACTATGACATCGAATTGATGCGCCGTGATGATTTGGCCATTGCACAACTCAGTGGTGCGGCAGCATTTGAGTCATTGTTAACCCATTTTTCGCTCACACCGGGCTTAGGTATTTCTGACTTGCAGGCTTGCTATGGCAAGCAAAGTGGCGATGTGTTCATCACAACGCTATTGCAAGACGGTGTGCAGCAGCATCAACTCATCGCGCAGCCAGAGCCACTATCACTATGGCAAAAGAAGTTAAGCGATGCAGGTTTTTGCATTAACTAATTCCGTGCATTTGAGCTGATTATCAGCTCATGATTAACCCCATCGAGACTATGTGCTCGATTATATGTAACTCACCTTGAGTGGCTACATAAACCAAAAAAGTGAAGGACAAGTATGACTTCTAAAACAGTACTACATGCTAAGCACCTAGAAGCTGGCGCTAAAATGGTTGATTTCCACGGTTGGGAAATGCCAATCAACTATGGCTCACAAATCGAAGAGCACCACGCAGTGCGTCAAGATGCAGGTATGTTCGACGTATCTCACATGACCATTGTTGATGTAAAAGGTGCTGACGCACAGGCGTTTTTACGCAAGCTAGTGGCAAACGATGTTGCTAAGCTAACGGTTGCAGGTAAAGCGCTTTACACAGGCATGTTGAATGAGCAAGGCGGCGTAATTGACGACCTTATCATCTACTTCTTCACAGAAACAGATTATCGTTTAGTTGTAAATTCAGCAACGCGTGAAAAAGATCTGGCGCACATCGGCTCAGTCGCGGCTGATTTTGACGTGACAGTGACTGAGCGTCCAGAGTACGCGATGATTGCCGTTCAAGGTCCAAATGCAAAAGAAAAAACAGCAACTATCTTAAATGACGAGCAGCGTGCTGCTGTTGAAGGTATGAAGCCATTCTTTGGTGCGCAAGCTGGAAAACTATTCATTGCAACAACAGGTTACACTGGCGAAGCTGGCTACGAGATTGTTGTGCATAACGACGATGCTGCAGAGCTTTGGCAGCAACTGCTAGACGCGGGCGTGCGTCCGGCTGGCTTAGGTGCACGTGATACGCTACGTTTAGAAGCAGGCATGAACTTGTACGGCTCTGATATGGATGAAACTGTATCTCCACTGGCTGCTAACATGGCTTGGACCATTGCTTGGGAACCAGAAGATCGTGACTTCATCGGTCGTAAAGTGGTTGAGCAACAACGTGCTGACAAGAGCACTGATAAGTTAGTTGGCTTGGTGCTTGAGAGCAAAGGTGTTTTACGCGGTGGCTCTAAAGTTATCGTAGAAGGTGGCGAAGGTGTTATCACTTCTGGTACATTCTCCCCGACTTTAGGTTTTAGCGTAGCATTGGCACGTGTACCTCGTTCAACTGGGGAAACGGCACAAGTTGAAATGCGCAAAAAGCTGGTAGACGTTAAAGTAGTGAAGCCTTGCTTCGTACGTAACGGTAAGTCAGTGATCTAAAATCATTGTAACGAGTAGAATAATGGGCGGTTGCCCAATTAAAACGACCAAAGGAACAAAAAATGAGCAACATTCCTAGCGAGTTAAAATACGCATCTTCACACGAATGGGTTCGCGCTGAAGGCGACGGTGTATTCACTGTAGGTATCACTGAGCATGCACAAGAACTTCTAGGCGACATGGTATTTGTTGACCTACCTGACGTGGATGACGAAGTAGATGCTGGCGAAGACTGTGCAGTTGCTGAGTCTGTAAAAGCGGCTTCTGATATCTACGCACCAATCACTGGTACTATCGTTGAAATCAACGAAGAGCTAGAAGACTCTCCTGAGTCTGTAAACAACGACCCATACGGTGACGGTTGGTTATTCAAAGTGAAGGCGTCTGACGAGTCTGAGCTTGAAAACCTACTTGACGCTGAAGGTTATTCAAATTCAATCGACGAAGACTAATTCGTTGGATGACTAAAAGCCCCATTTTTTGGGGCTTTTGTTGTTAAATCAAACCGCTTTGGTTTGGTTTACTCTCAAAGCATTATTTGTGACTGCGTTACCAAGGCCTTTGTCTGGCAACACTGCTAGGCATCAATGCAGGAACACCCATTTTATTTGGATCATAGGAATCTGGACTAATGTCAAACGCCAAATCTCTTGAACAGTTAGAGCAAAAGCAAGACTTTATTCGTCGCCATATCGGCCCGAATGCCGCACAAGTAAGCGAAATGCTTGCTGAGCTTGGAGTATCAAGTGTTGAAGAGCTGATCGGTCAAACGGTACCTGACTCTATTCGTTTAGAAACAGGTCTTAAGATTGGTGAAAGCCGTACAGAAGTTGAAACGCTGAGCTACCTAAAATCAGTAGCAGGTCAAAACAAAGTATTTAAATCATACATTGGCCAAGGTTATCACCCAACACACGTACCTAATGTCATTTTACGTAATGTGTTAGAAAACCCAGGTTGGTACACAGCGTATACGCCTTATCAGCCAGAGATCGCACAGGGGCGTTTGGAGTCTCTTCTTAATTTCCAAACTCTAACAATGGATGTCACAGGCCTAGACTTGGCAAGTGCATCTTTGCTTGATGAGTCTACCGCAGCGGCAGAGGCAATGGCCCTAGCTAAGCGTGTAGCAAAAGCGAAAAAAGCAAATACATTCTTCATTGCAGATGACGTACACACTCAAACGATTGACGTAGTAAGCACACGTGCTGAACAGTTTGGTTTTGACGTAGTTGTAGCGCCTGCAAGCGACGTGGTAAATTACGAGATCTTCGGTGCACTATTCCAGTACCCGTCAACATCAGGTGAAGTGGTTGATGTCACTGACCTAATCGCACAAGTACAAGACAAAAAAGCGATCGCCTGTGTTGCTGCAGACATCATGAGCTTAATGCTATTGAAAGCACCGGGTAAACTAGGTGCAGACGTGGTACTTGGTTCGGCACAGCGCTTTGGTGTACCTATGGGTTACGGTGGTCCACACGCAGCTTTCTTCGCAACACGCGACAAGTACAAGCGTTCACTACCTGGTCGTATCATTGGTGTTTCTAAAGACCGTTTAGGTAACGATGCACTACGTATGGCGATGCAGACGCGTGAGCAGCATATCCGTCGTGAAAAAGCGAACTCAAACATTTGTACAGCGCAGGTATTGCTAGCTAACATGGCTGCATTCTACGCGGTGTACCACGGTCCTCAAGGTCTTAAAACTATTGCACAGCGCATCAACCGCTTTGCAAGCATCTTGGCGACTGGCCTTAAGTCAAAAGGCGTTGCACTGAAGCACGACACTTGGTTTGATACCATCACGGTTGTGGCTGAAGACGCAGATAAAAACGCGGTCGTTGCACGTGCCGTTGCAAAAGAAGTGAACTTTGCAATTAACCACGCAGGTGAGTATTCAATCGCACTGAATGAGACAACGACACGCGCTGACATCACAGAATTATTCGACATCATCCTTGGCGAAGGCCACGGTCTTGATGTGGCTGCGCTTGACGCAGAGGTTGCGGCAAACGACATCACAGGTATCCCAGCAAGCTTGGTACGTGATGACGAGATCCTAACCCATCCAAACTTTAATGAGTATCACAGCGAAACTGAAATGCTGCGTTACATCAAGCGTTTAGAGAACAAAGATTTAGCATTGAACCACTCAATGATCTCTTTGGGCTCTTGTACTATGAAGCTAAACGCGACAGCGGAGATGATCCCAGTAACCTGGCCTGAATTCGCTGAGCTTCACCCATTCTGTCCACTTGAGCAAGCACAAGGTTATCAAACTATGATGACTGAGCTGCACGACTGGCTTGTAGATATCACAGGCTACGATGCCGTATCACTACAGCCAAACTCAGGTGCACAAGGCGAGTACGCGGGTCTTATCGCGATTCGTAAATACCATGAATCACGTGGCGACGCGCACCGTAATGTCTGTTTGATCCCAAGCTCTGCGCACGGTACTAACCCTGCGTCTGCGCAAATGGCCAGCATGAAAGTTGTGGTTGTTGGCTGTGATGATAAAGGTAACATTGACCTTGACGACTTACGTGCAAAAGCAGAAGAAGTGTCTGAGAACCTATCTTGTATCATGGTTACTTACCCGTCTACACACGGTGTATACGAAGAGACTATCCGTGAAGTATGTGACATCGTTCACCAGCACGGCGGTCAAGTATACATGGACGGCGCGAATATGAACGCGCAAGTAGGTGTGACAAGCCCAGGCTTCATCGGCTCTGACGTATCGCACTTAAACCTACACAAAACATTCTGTATCCCACACGGTGGTGGCGGTCCTGGTGTTGGTCCTATCGGTGTTAAATCGCACCTTGCGCCATTTATGCCTAACCACAGCATCATCAATGTTGCGGGTACAACAGAAGGCAATGGCGCGGTATCTGCTGCACCTTACGGCTCAGCGGCGATTTTACCTATCTCATGGGCATACATCGCGATGATGGGCAGCGAAGGTCTTAAGCAAGCGACTGAAATTGCGATTGTTAACGCGAACTACCTAACGGCGAAACTAGCGGACCACTACCCAGTGCTATATCGCGGCCGTAACGACCGTGTTGCGCACGAGTGTATCGTTGACTTACGTCCACTTAAAGATGCGTCTGGCATCACTGAAATGGACGTGGCGAAGCGTCTTATGGACTACGGCTTCCACGCACCAACAATGTCATTCCCAGTTGCTGGCACACTGATGATCGAGCCTACTGAGTCTGAGTCTAAAGTTGAAATCGATCGCTTTATCGAAGCGATGATCTCAATTCGTAAAGAGATTGCAAAGGTTGAGTCTGGTGAGTGGTCTATTGAGAATAACCCACTTGTATTTGCACCGCACACACAAGCTGACGTATTAGGAAACGAGTGGGAGCGCGCATATGACCGTTTTTACGCGGCATTCCCAGTACCGGCTGTAGCAAAAGACAAGTTCTGGCCAACGGTAACCCGTATCGATGACGTATACGGTGACCGTAACCTAATCTGTTCATGTCCAGCCGTTGAGACATATGCAGAGTAATTGATATCTGATTGTCGGGAGAAATCCTGACATGGATTTTGATTTGAAAACCGCCTTAAGAGATTAAGGCGGTTTTTTTGTGGGTGGGTTTTGGTTTCAGTTGCAATCTCGCCCTCGTCATCCTGACGGAGGTCAGTATCCATGTCTATTAGGGTTATCAGGTTAACAACAGTTATGGTGTCGACAGCAGCCTTCAACTATACATTTTGTCGCGTTGGCGACGACAACCAAGGGACGGCTGCCGTTGGCCTCTCGGGTGCGACCTTCGCTCTGGACTCTCCCAGCGCTCTATTATCTAGAGATAAGTGAGTTTGTAATTCCTAGGAATTTTATAATAAAGATTATTCTATAATAGTATTTCTCTCTTTTATTGAACAGTATGCCATTGTAATAAGTGCACCAAATGTTAAAGCCCATAGTAAATAAGCGACTATAGGGTATAGATCATAAAAGAATTGAAAATCTATGTCGTAAATATTTCTTACAGTATTTTCTGCTAATGCTAGCAAGCAATTGAAAGCCGATAGTATGAAAAACCAGTGAAAAAAAGCATCAAAATCTGTTAATGAAACTTTACTTGAACCGAATAGTTTTTTTGATAATTGTACCCTGAAAATAAAAACACAGACAGCAACAAGGTTAATGACGAACTGAAGTCCAAAAATAATAGTACCTTTACTCAGATAATCATTATTTTGAGCAATTGGATCAATTAACTTAGTAAAGGTTATGTATTCTATCCCATTGATTACTACAAGGAATAGAGAGATGTGAGTTAAATTTATATCGTTGTTTTTTAAGCCAAAAATGAAACATACACTAAGAAGCATTAAGTATAAGGGAGCTACATATTGTGGTTCCCATAATTGAATAAAATACAGAGTAAAAGCTGAAATAATAAGCAAGATTATATTAAATGGTTTCATGGCTTTTTGCCTTTAAAATCATCAATACTTTTCACAGCTGATTGGGCTTTTGGCTTCGCTGGTCTGTAAGGACCTCTACCACAAATCTTCTCACAGTCTTTTGGGTTTAATAGAGTTCTCATTCTTCATCTCCCTTTATGATTGACTCTCCGGTCTTATTACCATTTACTTGTTCGCGAACAGCTTTGATTTGTCTAAACACTACACTTACGTCTACCTTACAGTAATATAACCAAAAAAATAAATCCCTTCCCCTAACCTTGATAACATTTAATTCATAATCAATGATGGTTTTACTTTCTAAATTGAGTTTGGTTGCCATGTTTTTTTGCGCAATCCCTGCTTTTAGGCGCATAGCCTTTAAATCATCGCCATTAATCACATCCTTTTCTCCTTTTAACGAAGTTTTTCAAATGTTAACATTTGGTTTTAAATTTGAAAGTGTTTTGTTCTTTTGGTCTGTGCTCAGCTGTAATTCCATCTTGGCGAATGTCAGGAGCCATTTTTGAGCTGTTAGTTTTAATCATGTATTTGCTGGTAATAGCAGTCTCCAATTAAACATTTTGTCGCGTTGGCGACGACAACCAAAGAGGGGCTGACGCTGGTCCCTCTCTGGACTCTCCCAGCGCCCCGCTATCACGCTGTTTCTTCAAATAATCAATTGATGTGAACGTAACCGCCACGAAGGCACATCCATGTGCCAACGTGGCTTGGCTCGCATCCATGCGATCGCATTACTCATCAATTGTTTATTTTCAGGCGTGATAGAAGGGGGAGTGGAGTTGTCTGTAGTTTGTTTGCTTGAGGTGGAATATCAAAGGCTCTCGCTTCTGTAGTTAAGAGATGCTGGGTTCAGCTGCAATCTCGCCTTCGTCATCCTAACGGAGGTCAGGATCCATTTTGCAGAGGTGTTAGGTTCAGCTGCAATCGCACCATCGTCATCCTGACGAAGGTCAGGATCCATTTTGCAGAGATGCTGGGTTCAGCTGCAATCTCGCCTTCGTCATCCTAACGGAGGTCAGGATCCATTTTGCAGAGGTGTTAGGTTCAGCTGCAATCTCACCTTCGTCGTCCTGATGAACGTCAGGATCCATTTTGCAAAGGTGTTAGGTTCAGCTGCAATCTCGCCTTCGTCATCCTGACGAACGTCAGGAACCATGTTTATTAGGACTAGCAGTTTAGTAACAGTGTGGGTTTGGACAGCAGCCTTCAACTAAACATTTTGTCGCGTTGGCGACGGCAACCAAAGAGGGGCTGACGCTGGCCCCTCTTTGGACGCTCCCAGCGCCCCGCTATCACGCTCATCTTCAAATAAGCCTTAACCGCTACGAAGGCACATCCATGTGCCAGCGTGGCTTGGCTCGCATCCATGCGAGCGCATTACTCTTCTTTAGATTTTTATAATTGGTAATAATTTTAAGAAGGCTTTATAGCTTTCCAACATCTTTAATTGGTGACCGGCTGTAAAGCTTGCTTTTAGAAATGAAGGTTAGTTAGTAAAGTATTATAAAAATTAACGATTTTATTTGTGAGTAGCAAGGTTTTAAATTTGATTGGTTAATGTAATTTTTAGCGTTTTATGTCAGAGTTAACTTAAGTCTAAGTAGAATTAAGTTATTTATTAAAGGATTAGCATATGCCGTTATTCGACAATAAACAGTTACAATATTTCGGAGCTAGTGCTGGCGCCTATTCACCAGTTACAGTAAGAGAAGCAACGGGAGATAAGTCAGTAACAGTTGATAAGTTCGAAAAAAAAGTACTGGAGACATGTTATCCATTAGATAGTTTTACTCGAGCTGGCGGTGCCCTGCCTGACGGAAAAGCAACTCATGTAACTTTCAAGCATCTTGTAGGCACAGAAGTTTTCGAACACGATCTAGCAATAAAATATCCTAAAGCTAATAAAAATGAACTAAGACTTTATTTTAATAGAAATAGTGAGTTCTATCCTTCCTCTGAGGATGTCTGGTTTATATTTAGTAGGTTTGACGAAAATATACCGTATATAGGTTTTATGAATGCCACGGCATGGAATAAAATAGGACAAGAAAAAAGCCCTCAAGATATCTTTGAGCACGATTATTCTTTTGATGAAGAAGATGAACAATATCAAAAAAGTATTGCATCACCAGAAGAACCAAAAGGGTCCAGTATATCAACAATTGTGCGGTATAATCGAAACCCAAAGTTGGCCCGTGAAGCTATTTCTAGAGCTCGTTATATTTGTGAATATGATAAAAATCATACAACATTTATTTCAGGCACTACTAAAAATAATTTCTTAGAAGCTCACCATTTGCTACCTGTATCTGAAGAGAGTAGTGAGTTGTTTAAAGTAAACTTAGATGTTTTAGAGAACATAATAGCTCTATGTCCTAATTGTCATAGAGCTATTCACTATGGAGACCAAGAAACTAAGTTCAAGCTTTTAGAAAAGTTATTTAATAATCGAAAAGAAAACTTGGCTCAGAAGGGAATAAGATTAAATTTTGAGACACTTTTACAAATCTACAGTGTAAAATAAGTTAGTAAAAGTGTACGTAATATAATCTATATTCCTCATTTAACTTTCAAGTATTCAGATATATTCTCAGATATTGACTGTACTATAGGTACAACGACTGAATTTCCAAGCTGTTTATAAGTAGGTGTTTTACTGTGGGGTAGCCAAAAATTTTTTGGGTACCCAAACAGATTTGCACATTCTCGTTTTGTAAGTTTCCGAGGGTTCATACCTTCTCTCTGAGGAGGTACAAGACATTCTTTTCCATCTTTACCATATCTCGCGACAATAGTATTTGAAGGCTTATTCAAATCAGCCATATGTGCTGTAAACCCAGTACCTCTATCAATATTTCTCTTTGTTCTATTTATATGACCCTGCCATAGCTTGTCTGAAATCGTATATTCCTCAAGTTCATCAAAGCTAAGCTCTTCCAGAGCTTCTTTTAAAGGTATAGGTTGCCCGTCAAAGTTGGGAAAATTGAATTCTCCCTTAAGTTTGTATATATCTTTTCTAATACAAACCATGAAACATCGTTTTCGGCTTTGTGCAACCACTGTATCTGAGTTAATTATTGAGAAATGGAAAGTGTAACTTTGCTTATCGTTATTGCCCCCCGACAGGTTTTCCATCGTTTCTCTAATAACCTTAAATGTTTCTCCTTTATTATGCGAAATGATATTTCGCACATTTTCCATAAAAATAATTTTTGGTTGCTTTACGTATGCAATTCTAGCAATTGAGTGAAATAAGGTACCCTGAGTGCTACAGTCAAAACCATGGTTATGACCCAAAGAAGAGCGAGCTGAGACGCCTGCAAGACTAAATGGTTGGCATGGAAAACCTCCAGCTAAAACATCATGGTCCGGTATTAAATTACTCAAAAGCGTGTCTTCAATCTCTTCTCCAGTGAATTGGTTAATATCACCAAAAGGAAACTTTCCATGATTCTTAAAATATGTTTGTTTAGCAGACTTATCCCACTCACTTGAAAACAAGCACTTCCCCCCAGTGTTTTGAAGTGCCAATTTAAATCCACCTATACCTGCGAAGAGATCTATAAATGAGAAATCATTTTTTATTGACGGGAAAAGGATATTACTAAGTAATGAATCTAGGGTTGTGTCATGTAAGGCGCAAAAATCATTAACCTCACTTCTCCATAATGTTATCAATTCTATGCTTCTTAGCTTGAAATTTATCTCAGGTGTATGAAGCCAATGAGAAATACAAGCTAAGAGCTCATCTTCTTGCTTTAATAAAGGAAAAGTTGCAACTGTTTTATCATAGATACTGCGAATTAAATCTTCATACATGCTCATTCTTCAAAGCCGATTACTGTGTTTTTATACATGAACAATTTTAGATTATTTCGAATGCAGTTGTAAGGGAAAGTGTGAAAATAAAAATTTAATCTAATGAGCAGTGGTAGGAGTCAAAGGGGAAGAGTAGCTTTTCTCCACTTCTAATCAATCCCCCCCCATACAGCCCTTGAAAAACACCATATATACTTACCCTATTACCATCCAACCCCCCCCATTTAATGTATCATCCTGATATCAACCATTTAGCACAGCTATTCATGTCAAAATTAACTGCGAAGCAGAACATCAATGCAATAGTGACGGCGATAAAAGCCGAAGAGGCATCGCTTAGGGCGCGTTACCCTATTCTTAAGTGGCAAAACGGTATTGCCATGGTCATTTTGCTGTTGTCATTGTGTTCATTCATTGGCGTTGCGACGCTGTATTATGTTGCGGCGATACCTGCGTGGGTGTGTATTATTTTAGTGGCTTTGATCACCTCTATTGCGCATGAGCTTGAGCATGATTTGCTCCACAAGCAGTATTTTAGCCAGCGCCCGTTTGTACATAATTTTATGATGTTAAGTGTGTGGTTGATGCGGCCAAATACGGTGAACCCTTGGTATCGCAGGAAGATACATCTGCACCATCATAAAGTGTCTGGTACTTCGCAGGATTTAGAAGAGCGTTTGGTGGGCAATGGCATTCAATCGCCTTTTTTACGGGCTGTGGTTATCCTCGATGCCCTGTTAGGGCTGCTTATAAATTCAAAGCGCTTTAGTAAAGAAATTCGTGGCTTTAAGTTTTTTCGAGTCTTTAATGCTGGCGCGCCGTTAGCAATTGCTTACTTTGGTATTTTGTATGGGGTGCTAACTTATTATGCGCTGCAATTTGTAATGCCATTCACATTGCCTGCATGGGGGGGGGAGTTTCTGGCGGTGGCTGAGTTTTTAATGGTGGTATTGATTGTGCCCAATATGCTCCGCTCAGCGTCATTGAATTTGATCACTTCTTCTATGCATTATTATGGTGGTGTGACGAATGTATTAGAGCAAACCCATGTGATCACTAGCCGCTGGTTTTTACCTTTTCAATTATTTTGCTTTGATTTTGGTCGCACTCATACCATTCACCATTTTGTGCCAAATCAGCCCTTTTATATTCGACAAGTGATCAGTCAAAAAATACGCCCAGTGATGGCAAAACATGGTGTACGCTTTGATGATTTACATAGTTTAAGGCATGCAAATAGGTATTTGGCGAAGAAGGAGTGAGGGGATTGGGAATTCAGGTAGGCTATGGTTACAATGGCTTAATTTACCTTGCGCAAAAGTAATCTTGCTCCGCAAGATGTATTTTGCACGAGCCCACCTTGCAGCTGGTACGATGAGTTGCTACTCTCGAATTAAATAATCATAATTTGAGGCAAGGTCATGCAGGAGTTTTTCGAGAAGTTTGCAATTAACACAAAAATTAATGTGGTTTGGGGCGAAATGGATGCGTTGGGGCATGTGAATAACGTGTCGTACTTCCGCTATTTTGAAACCGCAAGGATTGATTTTTTAAAGCAAACTGGCTTGCTCTCTATTTTATCTGAGCCCAGCCATAGTCCTGTTCTACGTGATACCTACGCGCAATACAAACGACCTGTTACTTTCCCTGACACTCTTTATATTGGCTCATACATTACTGACATCAAAGAAGACCGTTTTACTATGCGCTATGAAGCATTTAGTGAGTCACAGCGAGCAATCTGTACAACGGGGTATGCCACAGTGGTGATGTTTAATATGAAAACAGGGCAAAAAGCGGCCATTCCGAATGATATGCTCGCGATTTTGAAGCAATATGAGATGGAACCTTAGGGAGCAGAATAATTCGCTCTCGCTGTTTTGTACATAGCGGCCACTTAAGGGGTAAAGAGCTATTTGTGAGATCAGAGCAATGAATATGGAAAAAGCATTTTTCTGGCCTTTGGGGTTATCGATAGCCGTATTTAGATTTTGTTTAAAATGGTTCATTTCACCTTGCGCAAAGAGAATACCTTCGCTGCGCAAGGTGTATTTTGCACTAATGCACAGTGATCGGTTTGTCATTCACAACTAAAGACTGGCCATTTTTTTGGGCGCGCTGAAAGCTGGATATTAACACGTCATTAGACAAAGCATTAATGTCGTCGACCTCTTCAACCATGCAAAATGTGATGGAGTCCCAACCTAAATCTTTGATAAAGGTTTTAAGGTTGTTGATATTCTCCTTGTAGTTTTTGTCGGTTGTTAATAGGCCGATAGAGTGCTTGTTACCTAGTTTGTATTTACTTTGGTCTGTGGTCGAGCATTGTGCGTAACCGCTCAATACATACACGGTATTTGTGCTTTCATTCATTGTGATGTCATCACTCAATTGCAATTTTGTTCTTAGCTAATTTTGAATGCATTTTTCAAACCAAACTTTCTAAGTAGTACTAGGTTACTTTGCTAGACCTTGAAAGTAGAGGGAAAATATTCTTTTTTGAGTTGAATGAAGCCTAAGGTGTCAATTTTTTGCTAGATGTTTTTTTGCAGAGGCACAGCGCTATTGAGCATCAAGGCTAAATTTTGCCTTATGAACAATAGCTCTGTGCCTTTGCAATTGACTACTCACTGATTACTTTGGGAGCTTTTAATCTCACTATCAATGGTTTGATACCAAAATGTGCGACAACAGATACAATCACGAAGAGCACCACGCCAACAAATGGGATCATAGGGCCGGTAAAATAGGCGCCACCCAAAACATAGCCAACGATGGCTTCAATTCGATACAGGGGTAAAAACAGTGCGATAAAAGCAATGACAAGTAATAACGAGGCTGCGATTGATGAATAGCCGAGACTAAATATGGTCGATTGAATCAAGCTTATCAGTAACATGCCGACAAAGCTGCGCGCGGCTACGGTGTGAAAAGCTAAGCGGCTCTGCTCATCTTCTATCTGTTTACTTCTGTGCTCAATACCATAAGCGGTAAGCCACACTAACATAGGTAATATCAATAGTCCCCACCAATTGGATAAACCAGGCATGTCTTCTTGCGCTAAAAAGTGATGTGTAACAACACCGCCATTTAAGCTCTCCCACGTGAGTAGGGCGATTTGACATGCAACAACAGCGATCATTAAGTAGTTTCTTATTTTTTTGATATCCAAAATACAGTTCCTTAGCTTGTAGAGTCTGAGTATGACCTTATTCAGCAATAAGCAGACCAAAAAATAAAAGCCATAATTTTCAATGGCTTATTTATTTTTAAATTAAGATAAGGGCATTTTGATGCTAATTATTAGTGATTTTAATGAATAAATGGTGGTAATAATCAATGGCAGCTGGCAGTAAGTTCACGTAAGAGCAACCTTCAATAATATCGTAGCTTTTCGCAAGCTTGGCCGTAGCGCGTCTGTTCTGGTGTCAACTAAAGGTATGCTGTTACCAAACCATGGTTAGTTCCTTAGGGCGTTGCAATTACTGTCATATTGAATGTTTGAACATGTTATTTCTGATAAATATAGGTTATAAATGTTTATGGGGTGGCCGCATGACACTGTTGCTCAGTATTTCAGTTAAACATACCGCTTCAGAACAGTCTCCACTTTGCTTTAATTCATAGGTATTCACCCTTGTTCCAATCGCCAAGACTTATATCGCTTGCGCTACTTGTTATTGCCGAGCGTTATCCATAGCTCTTTGTCTTCAATTGGTGTGGACTGAGATAGAAACGGATTATCTATGGTTAATATCGTTTTCTTCTTCCATTTACTCAAAGGAAATAAATGCTTAGTCGTAGGGTGAGTTTGCATATATTTATCAAAGCTGCCATCTTTGATTGCCAGCATTAAACCCGACTTCAGGTCATCGATGAGCTGCATGTTATCTTTATGGGTAAAAAAGTACATTGGGAAATGATAGTGCAAAATAACATCATCAAATACCTTTAACTTAGGCATGATTTGCTTTCGGCTTGCTACTTCAGAGAAGGCCTCATTAATCCCTCTGGGAAAGGCTTTACACCGATCGACATAAACTTGCTTAAACATGTTTTCATAGACGACGTTAGTGATCACGCTGAGGCCAGCTGCTAGCATGATGTCTGTATCAGGCCAATGCTGTCCCTGACACAAAGTGATACTTTTTAGCGATTCTAAAGATTTGATTTGAGAGAATAACGGTTCTTTATCTTGATGAATGGTAAAAACGCGATAGCCGAGTAGCCCTTTTATCAGTGGAATAGGCACGACCCCTAACTCTGACTCTCTTTGCTGATCGGTACCTGCCCAGTACAAGTCAATTAAACGTTTAGATTGCAGTTCTAATAGCGCTCTCTCTTGTACCATATAAGGTGCAAATTGAATTCTAATTGGTTTGTTGATTTTATCGAAAGCCAGCTCTATGAGCCCAACATAGTAATTGTGTGTACTATCATGCTCTGATTGACTGCCTCGAACGCGAATTGTTTCAGTGGCAATGGACGTGTGGCTTATTAGCAAAAGCCAAATAAGTATGAGCTTGTACATTGGTCTCTCATTATTGTTGCCCAATACTATTAGCGTAGTGCATCTTTTGATGTTGTGTGTTGTTCATCTGGTTATTTGCTTTTTGAGCAGCTTAGCTTTTAAATGTGTTGCTTATTTTTTTCGTGCCTTCCAAGTACCACCGTATTGATACGTTTGAGCGAATTGCTTTTTGATGACGGTTAAACAGGGCCCACAAATAAACAGCCATTGAATATTATTGTCATAACGACAGCGGTACATGACCTTTTTGCTTTGCTGGCATTGTGCACAGACTTTGTGGCGTAATCGCATGATATATTTACTTAATGTTATATGAGAAAAGTGCCGCTAAATTACGTACTCAGGGTGATCTACTCTCCATTTACTCTTATATGTAAGAATACAATTTATAAAATGGATTTTTTGAGTGGACGTAATTTAGCTGGCAATATAGATACGAAACTGCCTGCGGTTCGATCAATATAGATAAAAAGGTAGCAAATATCGTGCTTTTTCGTCAGTCATAATAGTCGAGTGTTCCCATATGTGTTTTGTACTTTAAATGAGTTATTTATCCAATTTTACGCAGTACAAAAATATAGGGATGGTAGATACTTACTGTGAGAAAATATGACGGTACTGAATTCTTCTTTCTTTAGTGAGTAGCACAACACATATGCTGTAACAAAGCGCGTGTAGGGCCTCGTGTACTCTTTATTTATTGCATATTGGTGTATTATTGCGGTATCGAAAACGAAATAAATTAGACAGTGAGCAAAGAGTCATATGGCCAGCACAGCACATGCACTACACATCTTGGTAAAGCATAAAGAGCAAGCGGAAGATATCCTGAAGCAGTTAAAAAAGGGGGCTAAATTTCAAACTCTTGCGAAGAAGCATTCGACCTGCCCATCTGGTAAAAAAGGGGGGGATTTAGGTGAGTTTAGACGCGGGACTATGGTACCTCAGTTTGATAAAGTATGCTTCTCATGTGAAGTATTAACTCCGCAGCTGGTTAAAACCAAGTTTGGTTGGCACATTATAAAGGTGTTATATCGCACTTAAGAAATATTAAGCAATGACTCGACCTCATTGATTCTGTTTATTGTAGATAAGTACCCCGATGAAATCGGGGTTTTAAGTCATTTGGTTATGATTACCAAGCCATTAGATGTGATAAATTTTACTTAGACTCACTATTTAAGAACGCCTTATTGCCAAAAAATGATAGGTAGTTGTCGATTAAGCAATAGCATAATGCAAAATTGTAAAGCACAGATCAGACATACCAAATCAAACCAGTATATTTTACTTTGCTTTAGCAATGCTTTGGTTTTGTAAGCTGACCAAGTAAGACTGAGAGGCAATAACCCCGATAATAGCATGAGACAGAATGACGCTACTGTGAGCTCTCCAAATTGCATAAAACTTTGTTGCGTATATAAAGTGATGGGTATGGCAAACATAATTAGGTTATAAAAGCTCAGTTTTATATTGGCATATCTATTGTGCTTATCTCTAATCAAGGTTGCTATGCCCACGAGCAATATGCCAAATAAACTTGTGAGGCCGAGCAGTATGCTAGACCAAGCTAGTACTAATTTGAGTACGCTGCCTTTTTTATATGTCCTATGGCCATAACTAAGCATGGAGTGATTTTCATCATTTTGGTAAAACACATAGGTGGCATTACTGCGAGTGACGTCTCTAAAAAGCTGTTTGCCTACAGGAACAATGACTTTATCTTCACTTTGTAAAGAGTGGATCACTAAGTTGTTTCCAGCTTGGGTGAGCCACACAAAATTGGCGATCCAGTCAACAAATGCGAACTCGGCCATACTGTTAGGTGCTAAAAAGTAGATCCCTGTTTTGTCTTTCAAAGCCGTAATATCATTGACTGTTTCAGCGATTTTAGCGGGTTTTACTTGAAGCTGTTCGATAAAGAGTTTATCAAAATGAGCATAGTTTGCTGTTTCACTATCTGTATTGAGGGCGTAAAAAAATGCTTTATTTTCGTCGGGGAATACACACATATGGGCCCTAAAACCAAACGTTGTTCCAGGCCTACAGTGCCCGATGACTCCGTGACGGTCTCGATTTGAAAATACTAGCCCGTGGCCAATTTTAAGGCCAGCTTTATGCGCATTTGTATCATGAGCACCAGCTAGAAAAGGGAGTAATTCTGGTAAGATAAAGATTTTTCCATGCAAGGTTCCGCCAGCAAGTATAAGTGCCATAAACTTGCCCATATCAGTCGCAGTGGTTGTAAATTGGCCTGCACCTCTTAATAAAAATGGTGGGGCGGCTTGCGCTGTCATTAAATCATGGTATCCCATTGCCAAACTTGTTGGGGTCGGCATTGCAGTTTGTGTTTGAAAAGTAAAAGTGCTGTCATGCATGCCTAGCGGTTGTAGTAAGTGTTCATCAAGGTAGGTTTCGTAGCGCGTCTGTGTGACATTTTCTATGACCATTGCTAACAGTTGATAGCCCATATTCGAATAAGATTCTTGTGAGCCGGGTTTGAATCTAGCTGTGAGTAGGCTTGTATCACCGTTATTAAATGCGTTAATAAGCGGTGTATCTGGTGTAACTTGTGTATTTAGATACTGCCACATACGCACACTATCTATCCCTGAAGTATGAGTTAATAGGTGCTTTACCAATATCGGCGAGTCATCCTGCCATGGGTTTTTAATGGTAAGCGCTGGAAGCAAGGTTCTGATCTGCGTATCTAAAGTTAATTTGCTTTCACTGACTAATTGTAATATACCCACAGCTAAAATCGCTTTTGTTACAGAACCAATGTGCATTTTTTGACTGTCGTGCATCGCAAAGTTTTCTGCGACATTTGCCAAACCGGCACTGCCAACTTGCATCTGCTCTTCGTTTAAGAGGGCCCAAGTGATCCCTGCAATTTTTTGTTCTTGAATGGTTTGTTCAATTTGATGCTTAAATGCATTGTTTTCATGTGCTTTTATGTGTTTGCAAGGCCAAATCAAAAAGATTAAAAGCAAGGTTAGGTAAGGTTTAGTCATTTTTATTCTTATATTTCGATTAATGCTTAAAGATATCACTTTTTATGTGATTTGAATGTGAAATACACTTTGACGCAACCAAATGAATCAAAGGGGGTAGAGTGAATGTTCTCTTTAAAATATTAATATGTGTGTAGTGAAAGAGCATTGCCAAGAAACTAAAGGGTTATGTTGCTTATTTAGACAAACTTAAACAGTATGAAAACTCATGCTTATGTTTTAATGACGAATCATGTTCATTTATTGCTAATACCTACGACGCCTATAGTTACTAGTAAGCTAATGCAGTCTCTGGGGCGTTACTATGCTCACTATTTTAATAACACTTACCAAGGAGCAGGTACTTTGTGAGAAGGGCGGTATAAATCGACACTAGTAGATACTAAGAGGTATTTTCAGCTAGTGAGTCGCTATATTGAATTGAACCTAGATAGAGCAAATATGGTGTCAGAACCTGTGGATTATTCGCGCTCAAGTTATCAACATAACGCGCTGGGCAAGCACATCGAATTATTGACAGAGCTTGATGTGCACTTAAGTTTGGGGCTTTTACCGCAATACAGGTAAGCAAATTATCAAGCTTTTTTGGGCGTGAAATTCCCGATAAAACGATGGCTGAGACCCATAACTCAATAAATAAAGCGTGTTTACATATTAAAAGTTATTCCATTTTACCAAGTATTTCTGACGGCTCACCCTCTTTGATAATCTTGCCATCTTTAATCTCTATAATGCGGTCCATCATAGAAAGCACATCATAAGAGTGTGCAATAGAGATAACGGTTTTACCTTTCATGAGTGTTTTTATAGAAGTAATAAATTCGGCTTTTAATTTAGGGTCTAAGGCACTTGTCGCTTCATCTAAAAGCAGTATTTTTTTGTCTCTTAAAATGGCTCTGGCAAAGGCCAGACGTTGACGTTGTCCGCCAGATAATTGTCCTCCATTTTCACCGATAAAAGCAGCTAACCCTTTTCGTCCGCGCGCATCGCTGTATTTTTCTACAAAGTCTAACGCATTGGCTTTTTTGAGGGCTTGTCTGACCGACTCTCTGCTGACACTATTTAAACCAAACGCGACGTTTTCATAAATACTTTGATTAAACAGCCCGATATCTTGGTTCAAAAAGCTGATTTCATTACAGACTTTATCGGTTGGGTAGTCCTCGATATTTTTACCATCAATATAAATTCCACCGCTTTCTATTTCATCAATGCCTGAGAGCATATTAAGCAAGGAAGACTTACCGGCACCAGAGGGGCCGATGATCCCAACTTTTTCACCTGGTTTTATTTTTAAAGACAGGTCGGTAAATAGAGGCGCTTTGTTTTCATAGGCGAACTCAACATTTTTAAAGGTGATTTTGCCGTTTGGTACATTGAAATTCCCTTCATCTTCAAGCGGTTCAATATCTTCCAAAAACTCATTGACGACTTCTCTGCCTACGGTGACTTGGCCCCAGGAAACAAAAAAGGCATCAAACTCTTCTTGGCACCACTCAGACAGTGAGATCACTCGATAAACCAAGGCTAACACCATAGAAAACTCACCAATGGACAGGTTGTTATTGATCCAAAGTTGTAAACATAAAGCCCCCGTACCAACGACTAAAACCCCGTTTAGCAGCCCCACGACGGACGCAAGATGAGAAAAAACTCGATACTCTTTTGCCACCACTCTACGGTGACGAGTTGCCCACTTCTGCGCAAATTGCTGCTCATAGTCATCATTTGAAAGCATTTTTACTGTACGAATACGGGCAAAGCGTTCTGTGAATTTGCCTGTGATCTCTGCGCAACTTTGTGCTTCTAATCGGTTGGTGGTTTTGGCTTTGGGGATCCACTGTCCTAACAGCATAGCTAAAAATAAACCTGTCCAAATTAAAAATGGCAGTGTCAGCCAGCCGTCAATATTACCCACATAAAATAGTAAAGCCCCTAAAAACGCCAGTAAAAAACCGGCAAAACCACAAAACTGTAATACCACATCGATGATGGCCTCAGAGGTATCGACTATGACTATAGCGGTCGAGCCTGGATCGTCTTCCTCATGGTAACTTGCAGGTGAGGCAATGAGTGTACGGTAGAGCTTAATTAAGGTGTTTTTTTGTAGGTTTGGCCCCAATAGTTGATGAAAAACGAGGTTTTTAACTAGGGTAATGGTTGGAATGAGCACCGCAATTGTGATGGCGACAATCGCAAGCTCATAGCCTTTATCATTGAGTGCTAAGCTACTACTTGCGGTATCGAGCCAGTCAACGAGCTCACCCAAAAAATCAAAAGTGACAATCTGTAAAATGCCGCCTAGCAACGAGATAAAAAAAGCGACTACTATCCAGCTAGAAAACTCTTTAGTGCATTGGCGAATAAAAGGAAGGTTATGATCTGCTTCATGTAACTGGCTGTCAATAGCGTCTTTGTGGCCTAGTTTTTCGAATAACTTAAATAGTGATTTCATCGCTTTGCGTGGCACCTAGATGTATCTAGTAAAGCTCATGCTAAATGGCGTGAGCTTAGAATGACTAAGCCACTGATACGAGAATATAACCTTTCGTTTCAGTGGCCTGTAATGTATACCCGGCTGCTTTTTTGGCAGACAAGGCTAAGCTTTATTCGTCGTCTTCATCGCAGTTGGATGTTTCTGGCGTATAGTCATCCCAGTCACCTGCTTCTGGCATAGATAACTCATCGACGTTTTCACATTTTACTGCTTGATTGACATATTCTCTCATGTCTTTTGATAAGAAGAATGAACCAAAGTGTGCTTCAGGCGAGTAGTATTTTGTTTGAATATCTGCTTTGTTATAACGGACTTCAATTTCTTCTAGTGATAGGGTGTTAATAGTGCCACTGCGTGTTGCCCAAATAAACGCATGTGAGCCGCCAAAGTAGTCATAGCAACCACCCATATAAATACCTGCAGGATTGTTAAACGCTTGTGTTAAGCGTGACACCATAGACTGCATCATATAAGGTTCAAAGTAAGGTGTGCCGCCTTGAGCGACTAAAATACCGTCTGCTTTTAGTGCAGTTAAGCAATTGCCAAAAAATGACTGAGTGAACAGTGTTTCAGATGCACCACCGTCTGGATCTGCAGCATCTAAAATGATTAAATCAAAGCAGTCACTGTACTGGGAGATAATATCAGCGCCATCACCAATACGCAGGACAAACCTCGGGTCATCAAATGCACCGTTGTTTATCTCAGGTAAATACTTTCGGCTTAATTGAATTATTTGCTCATCAATATCGACCATAACGACATTTTCTACGCTATGGTGCTTTAATACTTCACGGGCGCTACCGCCGTCACCGCCACCAACAATCAGTACATTTTTAACTTTGCCGTGGAACAAAATCGGTACGTGTGCCATCATTTCGTGATAAATGTGCTCACCCTTGGTCGTGACCTGAATACCATCGTCGATGCGCATTACCTTACCAAGGTGGCGAGTTTCAAAAATACTGACATCTTGAAACTTAGTTTCTACATCGACCAAGTCATTTTCTGAACGAAGTGCAACGTGAACGCCACTTGTCATTTGCTCATAGTGCCATTTAATTTTAGTCATTTGCTTGAGTACTCCGTTTATTATGCGGTTTGTAGGGTTGGCTGAAATTGGTTGTGTAAAAGTGGCTGAAAGTCTCCTGTTGTGCTAACAGAGCCTCCTCTAGTGAGCGAATTGACGACCACTTTGCCGGGTTGTAAATACTGTTCTATTACAGGCAAGCACAACTCAGGTTGTGCATCACCACACATAAAAATATCCATGGCGGCAAAGTTATATTCCGGCCAAGTGTGAATAGAGATATGACTTTCCGCCAAAATGATCATGCCTGATACACCGCCATTTGTTTCAAATGGGTGTAGGTGAGTTTTCAAAATGGTGGCATTGGCTGCATTAGCACAATCAATCATCATCTGTTCTATATGTTTTTCACCAATCAGGTTAGAGGCGTCGAATATATCGACAATAATATGCTGACCTAATGGGTTTACTAACTCTGGTTTTGATGAAGGTATATTCATGCTTTTACTCTGTGTTCTGTTTTAATGTGGCTTTACAATTTTGCCTTTTTCATTACTAATGCAGTGATAAGGGCGTCAAGTTGACAGCCAGATCACAGGGGCAGGGAAGTTTCATCATTGATGATTTCCAAGTGCAGACATTGCAGCATTGAAATGTGCAACGATTGTGGA
Source organism: Pseudoalteromonas umbrosa (assembly GCF_030125375.1). Taxonomy (GTDB): domain Bacteria; phylum Pseudomonadota; class Gammaproteobacteria; order Enterobacterales; family Alteromonadaceae; genus Pseudoalteromonas; species Pseudoalteromonas umbrosa. The sequence continues at coordinate 141,689 of NZ_JASJUU010000004.1, forward strand.
AAAACCACGGTTCAGTAAAAAGTGCGTTTATACTCGTTTTAAAGTCATTGTTCTTATTCGGCTTGAATAGCCTTGAGTAAGGTGGCTGTGTTTGAACACATTATGAGCGACTTAATTAATAACTTATTTCTTAATCTATAAATCACCACAAATAACGATGTAAATTCATCGCAAAGTGCGTTGGATCAAAGTGTTTTACTCAATGTTTTATATAAAAACTCTAAGTACTATAGCTAGGAGGGTTTCAAAGACCATTTAATACGGCTTTTTTTGTTGTCTGTATTTGGCGATTTATTACTTTCCACACTTTATTATTAAATAATATATGCGAACCTTCGTCATGGTTATAGATAAAATAAATGATATTTTTATCAGGCTTATATTGAGTGAAAATTAACAAAGTGATGTTGTCTCAGTGATGTAGTGGAGTTTGCTTTTCTCTAAATGATTTCAAATATTTTGTTAGATGGGATTATTAATATATTTATATTAATGCGATTTTCTAATGATTTTTAATGGTAATTGGTGTTTTTTTAGCTATTGGCACCGCAATGAAAATAAACGTATAAAGGAATAATATACAATGAAATATTTAAACAAAGCTTTAGCTGCAAGCGCGCTTCTACTAGGTATGTCTGCAAACCTCGCATCAGCAGCGCAAGTGACGATTACAGAGCAAAATTATGGTGGTGGTATCATCATTGAAAAGCTAGATGCTGTATTAGACGATAGCCAAGCGGGTACTTTTTCTATGACGGTAAGTGAAAATCACTTTACAGTCAGTGCAACAGATAGCAATGGTCGTAGGTTTAGTTGCCGTATGAATGGTATTGTTACTTATGACAAGCCTGATTTACTTGAAAAAGTAACGAATATTGCGTCAGCTTTCTCAGCTGGTGATAGAGTGCAAGTTGAAACTCAAAAAGGCGTTTTACCTCAAAAATGCCACGTCAAAAAAGTCTTAAACTTTTAATTTAATTTGATGGGTAAACTTGCATAGGCAAGTTGAATTCTACTTTGGGGGCCAGTCTTGCTGGCCCATTTTTATCTATGCCTAGTTTGAATACAGGTAACGAATAGGCCTGCTAATCCCCCCTTTGATACCACAATAAGTATGATACTTTATGAGGATGTGAATTTAGACAAGAGCATCTTTACTGACTAAGATTTGATTGAAAGTGCCTCGCTTTAACTGTCGGTGTACATAAAAGAGGATGCGGCTGCGACTAATTTCACGTAAAATTACGCTGTTATTTATTGGCATTGACAATAGTACGCGAGCGTACTTTTAGACTCACCTTATTACTCAGCAAGTTAACGCTCGATAGCGTATGGCTTGTTTGAAGGTTATTATGAAAAAAACATTTGAATTAACTCACCCGAAAGTAAAATTAGCAAGACGTGTAGATGCGGTTAAATTTGAGATAAAAAAATACCTTAAACGTGAGCGTAATAAAACGCTACCAGAGGGGGCTGACTTTTGGGATTTTGATTGTAAGTTTGGTAACACAGAAGCTGAAGCTCAGCCTGTACATGTCTCACAAATCAATAAGTTAATAGATCAAACGCAACAAGAAAACCTGACGTCTTTTTATGTTGAAATTTTAGCAAAAGCGGGTGTACGACAACCACGTATATCTTCGGACGATACTGACCAATAGCACTATATTCAGAGAGTGAAATCAGGAGGGTGATCACATCGTCCTGTTTTATCACACTACACAACACTGGCTTTTAAATCTTTAGTGATTTGGTGTGAAATCATACGCCTAATTGACAGCTCATAGCAGCTCTTTTCTCTTCTCAACGTACACGTCACACATTTACAAAGTAAATCACGAGCAAATGCTTTTAACCCTCTGATTTATTGTAACTCCCTTCGATGAAATCAAAATTAAGAGCGATTCGTAAATACATAGTTGTACAATTTGTTACAAGAAAGAAATTGATAAGTTGCATTCTTCTTGACAGGTTGAAACCAGAGATGCTAGAAAATAAATTGAACCTAAAAAAGGAACTTAGTATGAAAATAAAAAAACAATATTTAGCAGGTTTGGTTTCAGCTCTTTTATCGGTGAATGCACTAGCTACAACAGATCGTGACTATGAGCATCGTTGGCTTGATCCAAACGGTGACCCTATGCTGGCTCTGCAGTGGAATTTACTTAATTCGGGTGCACTGAGTAATACGCAATCCGGTGTTGATTTGAATCTTTGGCAGACCCACTTGTGGGGCCACACAGGTCAAGATGTCTTGGTTGCCGTGATTGATAGTGGCGTGGACTTGAGCCACAGTGATTTGAGCACTAATATGGTTGATGATCCATTAATTGATGCTGTACCTTCAAGTCAATCTGATCATGGTACGATGGTAGCTGGTATTATCGCTGCGGCACAAAATAACATCGGTGTTCGTGGTGTTGCTCCAGACGCAAAAATGGTGTCATTTACTAATTTCGGTGGCACTTTTGAAAGCCATGAGCAATGGAAAGTAAGCCACGGATTTGATGGTAATCAATTTGATAACTCAACAGCGGATAGAATTCGAGTTTTTAATAAAAGCTATGGTATGAGTCCTGCTGTCAGTATGCCTTACACCTTTTCGAAAACAGTGAAAGATGGGCAAGGTAATGATGTCTTGTATTTTAGTCAGCCAGAACAAGAAAAAATTTACGAGACAGTTTCTCTTTCAACAAATTTAGATCCTCGAACTGCGGAATATGTACAGGCGAATGGTAATGCATACAACTTTTCACGAGTACATTACTTTGGCGAATATGGGGCCAGCTTTTATGGTTATTCAGTCCCTGTAGCTGGTAATCATGGTTTGCCTTGGGCAAATGGTAATGTATTTTACACGACTGCTAACTTTTGGAATCTAGCAGTAAGTGCACTTAGTGCAGATGGCGTCTTGTCTAGCTATTCGACTGTGGGTAGTAATGTATTTCTCACTGCTCCAGGTGGAGGTGATCGATCAACCCCTGGACATGCGACGCCAAAGATCTCTTGTGAGTTTATCGTTGAGAATCTAGATGCGAATTTTGATTGTAGTCAGCATGATGACTTTACTGTAAGAATGAATGGTACGTCGTCTGCAGCACCAAATACTTCAGGTGCTATTGCGTTATTAATCTCTGCAGCTGAGCAGCAAAATCATGACTTAACGCCTCGTGATATTCGTCACCTTCTTGCTCAAACCGCAACTAAGATTGACCCGACACGTGCTGATATTGAAGTAAATGGTGTGACAGGCCTTGAAGGTTGGTCAACAAATGCTGCAGGGTATGATTTTTCACCTTACTATGGGTTTGGTCTAGTTGATGTGGATAAAGCGACCGAGCTAGTTCGCCGTTTTGCTATTGAAAACTTGCCATCTGAACTGGTTAAGACCCCATGGTATGGATTGAATAATACTGTCGATGCAATTATCCATGATGACGCCACGCGCACAACAACAGCGAGCATTAAAGTAGATGACGACCTGTTTGTTGAAGGTGTGCAAATCCGTCTCAACGCGACACATACTCGTATTTCAGATTTGAAGGTCGAGCTGGAGTCTCCAAATGGTACTCGAAGTATTGTGATGTCACCTTTCAACAACTTAATCGGCCAACATCTTGATTTACCAGAGCAGGCACCAGGTAGTGCAGATGGTTATAATGATCACCTGATGTTGAGTTATAAATTCTGGGATGAAAAAGCAAATGCGGGCAATGGCGAATGGAAGATTCATATTACAGATATGAGCAGTGAGCCGCTGAACTTTGCTTTACATAGAAATGGTACAAGAGAAGTTGTGACGGTTGAAAATAGTACACAGCCAGGAACACTGGATAGCTGGTCAATTCGTATCTTGGGCCATAAAAACAAAGTGACAAAGAAAAAAGCACTTTAACTGTTTTCCTAGCTAAGAAAATTAATTGCTTAGCTAAATACGAGAGCTGAAGTAATGGGGTCATCATCTGGCCCCATTTTTTATGCACAATGAATTGTCTGGTTGATGCTTGAGTATTTGTAAGTTATGTATAAGTGATACCACAAAAAGTTTTTATTTGAGCCTTGGTAAGGCAAGCAATGATGGGGATAGGCATGAGAAAAATGTGAGGGTAGGTTAAGAGGTCACCCCCACAATATGAATTACGATTTTTAGTTAGCCGCCTGTGGTAGAGTGGCTGCGGTTTTTAATTTGTTTTCTAGTCGTTCCAGCTGTTCAGCGAGGGCATTTTGCGTCATTTCTAGCTGTGCAATGCTACTGCCAATTTCAACTTGTTTAGCATCACTGCCACGAGAGTGGGACTTTAACTTATCTAAATCTGTGTTGATGGATGTCAGTTGGTTTTTAAGGGTTTCGGCAGCTTGCAGTTGCTCTTCTAAAAGTGACAACTTGAATACTAAGTCAGTTTGGCTTTGGGCGAGTGTATCAACGCGAGTAGCGACACCAGATTGTGTATTAATGTGCTTGCTTTGATTGCTTGCAAGGGTATCTGCTTGCTCTTTTAGCTTTTTGATTTCAGACTGGTTTCTGCGCCAAGCTGATGCCCAAAGCTTGTCCATTTGTGACCAAAGCTCATCAGTGCGTTCACTTAAGGCTGTTAAGTTTGCTTGCATTGCGCCTGCTGAAAGACCCATTTCCTCCCCAGTGGCAGAGAGAGTGCGTTCAAGCTCAGCAATGCGTTTTGTTGACTCAATTAACTGTGCTTGTGTGGCTTGGTTTTGTTGATAGAGGCCATAAGAGCATGCCGCCAAGGCGATTAAAGCTGCGCTGCCAAGCCATGTCATTAAGCCTGATTTTTTAGCCGGTACACTAGGTTGCTCAGGGTTTTTGTCTGGCAAAGGCGCTTTATTAGATGGGTTGAGGGACTGTTTAAAGGTTTCAACCTGATCTAAGTCGGGCGTAATACTGGGCAATTCAGGTTCAATTCTTTTATCCAACGCACTTTCCTCTTCTGGGCTCTTTATGGAATAGGGCAGCTTACTCGAAAATTTAAATAGATGGAATCAACAAAGTTTGGGGGTGAGATAGGTTGGTTGATATTTGAGCTCAACTGCATCGTGCGGTTATGGATTTGATGCAAAAACTGGGACTGAATATATTTAAGCAGTGTTGTGTTGGCTAGTCACCAACCCAACCAACCCAGAGGGGGGGATGAGTGAATATCATGACGAATTCGTTTCGAAGCAGATGGTATTGGGAATTAAATCACTCAATATGAATAATATTAATAACTCTATCTTGCGACGTACCGAACAATAGAACCATACTTTTTTATTTCTTATCGTGTCTGTGCAGATGTCATGTGTATATAATTGTTGGATATTTTTTAATTTTCCTTCTGTGTGCTAGATACCTACAAATGTGAATTTTTTAATAAATGCACTTTTTCCAACATGACTTACTGGCGAGTCGTTCTCTTCCTGCTACTTTTTTGTATAAACCAGTCAAAAAATCGTAATGATAATTGATTGCACCGCCAAGGATCTATCCGGGGTTTGGGTAGAAGCTTGACTAAACGGACTCTTTATTTACAGGCTAGGTACTATGGGGATTTCATACCACAGTTACATTGGGGCAACTGTTGATCAGTTACCGCAGCTTCCGTGTTCGACAAGCGGACACCTTTCATTGAGCACACCAGTCGGCAGTTGTGTTGATAAATTTGGTCGGGTTTGGTTAGCGGATACCGCGCACAATCGGGTGTTGGTATTTGATTCCAAGATGGATCAAATTTTGGCAAGCTTTGGCACCGTAGGGGCGGGGCCTGAACAATTCAATATGCCCTTTAGGTTAGTTGCGCACCCAGATAAGAACTGGATATATGTCACTGATATTGGCAATTTTAGAGTGCATATTCTGTCTTATTCAGAGTCATTAGAGATTAAAACCGTGAAGATCTTTGGTAATGAACCTGAGGTCGCACTGAGAGGCCCTAACGGTATCGTGGTGCATAATGGTAAGCTATGTGTGGCTGATGAATTCTATGAAGGTCAGCACAGTGAATCTCGATTGGTGATTTTTAGTGAAGATGGCCAATTTGAGCGCACAATTGAAGAAATAGTACCTGAAAACGGCGGTGATACGGTGCATTTACTTTGGCCGCAAGGGCTGAGTTTAGATAAAGATGGCCATATTTACATTTCAAACACGGGCTTTTCGACGGTCGTGCGCTGCGACTGGCAAGGTAGAGGTGTTCCCTTTAGCGCTACAGGCAAATGCTACATTGATGGCTTAGCGCTTTCTCGCGGTGTGACAGTGATACAAAATCGTGTATTGATCCCCGGTGGAAAAGCTAATGCGATTTCTGTGTATGACTTAAATGGCCAATTTATGGGGAGCTTAGATGGCTTTTTTGCGCCGGTACAAATCACCGAATTTAATGACCCGCAAACCATGTTGATAACTGAACCGTTTTTAGCTTCATTGCAAAAGCATACGGTCAATCTTGCCACGCTCAAAGGCGGAAAGTCACGCTCAACCAAGGTGCTTAAAGCAATTGGGGACGAACGGGATAACCCCGGCCAGTTGCACTTTGTGACCTCGGTGGTGGGTGATGTGACGCAAACTCAATCGGGCTACTCGAGCAATGCTCCTTTGCTTGAACACTGGATTGAACATCAACTTACGTTGCAAGATCAGCTGCTTAAAGTAATGCAGCCACCGGGTTTGCCATCTTGGCTGAGTATTGCCCTGTCAGCGCAAACTGAGTGGGTGCAAAGGTGGCAGCAAACCATGGTACGTGTTTTTCTTAACGATAAGTTTGATGACCCAGAAGACTTACTCTGGATGATGGACTCAGGCAATTATCAATTACAGGCCACTGAAGACGGTAAAAGTGATTCAGCCAGACCGATAAGCTTACCCATGCTACCAGGCTCTTTGGGCATTGCAGCTCTGACGCCAAATAAACCGCTGCCAGGTCAGCTGGATTACAGCGTGCCTTTACTGGTCGTGAGCAACTACCTCAGTGGTATAGTGACCATTTTGCAATATAACGACACCTTGGGGGAACTTGTGCCTTATACCGTATTTGGTGGTCTTGGCACAGGTGATGAGCAGCTCAACCAACCGCAGGGGATCGCCATCGATCCAACTAATAACGACATTTTAATTGCAGATTCGGGTAATAACCGCATTTGTCGCTGGCGACTTTCGGATACCGGTGGGCCATTTTTAGTGCACACTTTCGGTCGCTTAGGCGCTGAGCATGGAGAGTTTCACACGCCATCCGATATCACCGTCGATGAACAAGGTCAGTGCTTTGTCACGGACCAAAATAACAACCGCATTGAGGTGTTTGACAGTCATGGCAAGTGGTTACGTAGTTTTGGCAAAGAGGGCTACGGCACCGCAAGTGAAAGCTTTTTACTGCCGACTAGTATTGATCACGAGAATGGCTACTTATTTGTCTCTGATTTAGTGAATAGAGCCATAAAAGTGTTCAACTGCTCTGGTGAGTTTTTAGAGTCATTCAGTGGGTTTGGCGCTGACAGAGACAAAGGCCAGTTGTGGCTGCCGTACTTGCTGCATGTAAAAAACAACAAGGTCTACTTACCAGATTGTGCCTTGAATAGAGTCAACGTGTATCAATTTAATATTTAACAAGGACTGTACATCCGCTATGACTGGACGTGGTATGTAAACATAGCCATGTGTACAGGGAATGCCTGGGGGAATTATGGAAAGTGTATTTAAGCGTGCGCAGGGGAAAAAACTGTCACACCGCAAATCTCAAGAGTCGAATGGTGTTTGCCAAAAATCAGAGGCAGACTCTAAGCAATTATTACAGCAGTTTCAGGATGTGATTAAGCATGTTGAAACCAATGCCGAGGATGAAGGGTCGTGCAAAGATGCATTGCGACGCTTGTATACCAGCCATGAGTCCAGCTTTTCTGCTAAGAAAGTGACTGGTCCGCACGAGTAACAAGGAGGTGTCATGAACTTTTCAATTCACAATGCGCCCATCAGCACACGGGCGTGGATGATAGTGGTGCTATTTGCTATTGGTTTGTTTGCTAATTCCTTGTTGGATGCTCACAACACCAACAAGCATATGCGTGCCAATTATGAGTATGGCGTGCAGCTCATCATTGAAAGCGCATTGGGTGTGATCAATCATTATTATGAGCAAAGTCGAAGCGGTGCGCTGAGTGAAGAAGAAGCAAAGCGACTCGCTTTGGTATCTATCTCGGCTATGCGCTTTGATAATGGCAATTATATCTTTGTTGCCGACAAAGACGGCATACAGCTCGCGTCAGGTCTTAAGCACTTACTGGGGACTAACATTTTGCCGCTCAAAGACGGTAACGGAAAACTCTTTGTTGAAGAGTTGTACGCAACCGGTAAAAGCGGTGGCGGGTTTGTCGAGTACCTCTGGAAAACATCCCCTGATGCCACTGAGCTGACACCTAAAACCAGCTATGCTGATTATTTTCACGAATGGGACTGGATGATAGGCACGGGCATCAACATTACCGCTTTAGAAGAAGACATTGCGCAGTCGCAGATGATCTCCTTGATGAATGTGGTCATGGTGTTGGCTGTTTTATCTACCTTGGTGATTTACTTTATTCGCAGCATTACAAAGCCAATCAAGAGCACGGTATCTGCAATGCGCGACTTGGCCAGTGGCGAAGGGGATTTAACCCAGCGACTAAAAGAAGAGGGCAGTAAAGAGTTGATTGACTTGGCGCAGTACTTCAACCGCTTTGTTGGCTCTATTCAAGATATCATGCTCAGCGTTAGTGCCGCAGGCACCCAGTTGTCGGATTCAGCCAATCGCTTGTCTTCCTCAGTATCATCGGTTGATATGAATTTAAATCAACAAAGAAGTGACACCGAGCAGCTTGCTGGCGCCATGAACGAGATGCTCACAGCCGTGACAGAAGTGTCGGGAAGAACGGTGGATGCCTCAGAGTTTAGTGTCAAAGCGGCGAAGCAAACTGAGCAAAGTCTAGAAATCATCGAGTGTAATATTCAAAAGTCGCAATTACTGGCACAAGACATTGGCGAAGCCAGCCAAGTAATAGCAAGGCTTGCAGCGGATAGCCGCAATGTAGATACGGTATTGGAGGTGATTCGAGGCATTGCTGAGCAAACTAACTTGCTGGCCCTTAACGCAGCGATTGAAGCTGCCCGAGCAGGTGAAGCTGGACGAGGTTTTGCGGTGGTGGCAGATGAAGTACGCACCTTGTCACTGCGCACGCAAGAGTCAACGATTGAGATTCAAACCATCATTGAGAAGCTCCAAGCGGGGGCTGAGCAAGCGGTAGAGGTAATGAGTAAAGGCGCAGAAAAAGCCTCAAATACTTCAGAGATCTCCTCATCAGCAGGGGATGCCCTAAATGAAATTGCCCAAGAAGTTCATGCTATTCAAGGTATGAATCAGCAGATATCCGCTGCCACAGAACAGCAAACCATGACAGTGAATGGCATCAATCAAAACGTAGCTAATTTAAATGACGGCTCAACGTCCCTTGCCAGCGAGTCGACCTTAATGGCGACTGCCAGTGAAGAGCTCAGTCAGGTCTCCGAAGATATGATGAGAATGATCAACCGCTTTAAGTTGGCGTAACGCTTCGGCGGAAATGCCAGTGTCTTAATACTTGATATTAACAGCAAACAAAAAACCAGATTGAAATCTGGTTTTTTGTTTTTGGGTGTCCTATGTTTGGGAGTTGTCAATTATTGTTGGTTACTGTGTTTACCACCAACTTATATTGAGGTCATAATATGATGAATGCTTTGATTTTTCCTATAAACGGCATTTGAGAAACGTCTTATATTAAACCTGAGTGACCTCTCATGTTAGTCTACTCTTTTTCACATTTAATTTATCTAGACGTCTGAAAGACTAACAATGACAAGTCTCAAGGCTTAATTAAGTGGGTAAAGTATGATTCAGGTACAATTCACTGACGATCTAGATGTCGCGTCAGATAAAACCTTAAACGCAGTAAATATCCAAAGACAAGATTATATGCAACAAAAAAATGATGTTCAGTGTGCTAAATGGAATAAGATACCCACAGGAAGTACATTAAATCATCATTGGGCGGATGCCAATATTCGTGCTGCAATTCAAAATAAAGTTACCGCAGGCACTACCACGACCAAATCTTACCTAACAGGCATGAAAGCGGGCTATGATACGCTGGTAAACCCCAGAACACTTGATGCCACAACGACTCAAACGGTTAATGCTTTAGCTGGCGATAACTCTGTTAAGTTAGGGTTATTTAACAGCTCTCATACTGACTTAGTAAAAGCTTATACGGGATATTACAATAACCTTTTTTATTGGCCGGACAAATACAGAACTGGAGATGCGGGAGGTGCTGACGACCAGCCATTAGACCAAGGTATTTTGCTAGGTAGTTTGGATAATTGGGAGCCCAGTGATGGTTATAAAACCGCTGGGCATGGTATGAAAAAAGTTGGGGCTACTGAAGAGCGAGCAAGAATCCAATGGGCTAAGACGAGTCTTGAGGCCGCAATAGGAAAGATCACCTAACGAATTCGACTCTATTTTTTGTACGTGGGCATATATAAAAGGAAGCCTATGCACCGATTCAAGACTGATTTAGCTCAACTGAGTATTAATGAGAGGCCTATTCAAGTGAACTTGAGAGTAAACGATCCAAAAGTACTTCATTGGTTGAACAGTTTAGTTCCTGAGCCTTCTTTATTAACAGCATTACTAACCCATGCCATGATGAGAGGGCTCGTACTGTTCTAGTTCCAATCGGAATGATTTAACTTTTGCTGTTAACTTCTCAAGCCTACTTGGAAGGTGTGAACACACGACGAATAAGCTTTGCACTATTGCTTTGCTCTTAGTGTGTCGATGATTTTGGCATCAACCCAATATGGGCCGCCAACGACATAGCGGCTGCCATCCGTATTGGTTTTGACATCGCCTTTCCAAAAAAACAGGTATTTACCATCTGGGGTTACCTTAGGTCTTTGCTCATAAAGCGGGGTATTGATTTGATCCCCCATATTAATCGCTTTGCCCCAAGAGCCGTCTTTTTGCTTAAAGCTGATATAGATATCAGGGGTGCTTTCACCTTCTTTTTCGGCGTCCCACATTAAATAGGACTCATCTGGGGCAACAAAGGGGTGTGCAATGTATTTGCCTTGGTTGACGGCGTCACTCATTTTGATCGGTGTTTCATACTGGCCATCAATAAGGCGCGAATAACTCATGTGTCCGCTGCCATCTTTTAAATCTAACTCATAAAAAAACTGGGTGCCTGCTGATGAAGTTGTGAAGCCCACCACGGGGATGTCTTTGAACACGGCATGTTGCTTGAGTGTTTCAACACTTGGGCTAAATTGCTCGTTATAGGTTTTGGCGGCTTCTGCCGAGACAAGGTGCTGGTGCCATTGGTTGTTATGGTGCTTTATTACATACAAGTCAGGATAGGCGCCTTTTTCGTAACGCGTGAAAGACAGTGCGCTCATATCGTGTAAAAACAGCACTTCGCTTTCAAGGGATTGTTCTGTGCTTACAATACCTGGTGCGAATGGTTTTGGGGTTAAGTCTGGTGGTGTTTGCCCAAGGTAGGGACCGGTAGCCGAGAGCGCTTTGCTCGTGGTGCTGCTCGCTGAGTTTTCCGCTGCAGTGCCTGTGCTGGTTACTAGTAATAGCGTGAGTGCAATGGTGCTTTGCTGTTGTAATGGTTTGCTCATAATAGCCTCTTTGTGAAACGCAATGACATCAAGTTGACAGGCACTTAGGTACCGGACAACTTAAAGCACCTTAAATCTTCCAAAATATGGGGTTTAGCTGTTTTTTATAAAATATATTCATATATTTCAGCTTGTTATGATTGGTTTGAATGTGTGTGAGTATTAACCTGTGGTTCAGCGATTTGTTTGGAGAATGAGAAAATACATCGTTAGGGGTTATTGATATGCTGCTTTTGGCATAGCACAATGCCTGTATCACCATATTGACTCAACGTGATTAACGCACGTGTAAATAAAGAATAATAAAAATAGGTCTCTAAATGGACAATCGCCGATCAGAATATGTGCCCAATACTGAATGTGACACGCCTTTGTTGGCGCATGCATACCAGCTTGGTCCATGGCATATATGCCCGAAAACCAACCGCATACAAAGCGAGTCGTTTACATGTGTGCTTGATAACAAGAGTATGCAATTACTACTGCTGCTGATAAAACATGCCGGTCAAACAGTTGATAAAGCGTCTATTTTTGAGCAGGTTTGGGCGGGCAAAGTGGTGTCTGCGGATATTCTGTCTGTCACCATGAGTAAAATCCGCAAAGCCCTCAATGATGATGCGCGCAATCCCAAGTTTATAAAAACCATTCCCAATGAAGGCTATGTCTTGATAGCACCCGTTGACGTTATCGCACAGTCAAGTGAGAAGGCTGCGCAATCTGGGTATAGCAAGTATGTTGCAGTGTGCATATTGTTACTTATTATTTTAGTGGCTTGGTTGGTACGACTGCCAAGTGAGCAAGCCAGCACTGCGCAGGTTAATGTGAATTCAATCGCAGTTTTACCATTTGAAGATTTAAGTCCGATGCAAGATAGCCGCTATTTTGCAACAGGTTTGTCGGATGGCATTATTCATCAGTTAGCGCAGATTAAATCGCTTAAAGTGATCTCCCGCGACTCTTCATTTGCTTATCAAAGCAGTGATAATGCCACAGAGGTTGGCAAGGTGCTGCAAGTTGACGCTGTTTTGACGGGCAATATACAAAAAATGGCAGAGCAAATACGGGTGCAAGTGCGTGTAATTGATACGCAAACGGGTCAACTGCTGTGGTCAAAAATCTTTGATGAAAATAGTAAAAATAGTTTTAAACTACAAGATGAAGTGAGTACTTATTTACTTGGTGTGGTTTATCCTGATTCAATCTCCTCTAAACCCATTATAAAAACGCTCGATGCGCAAGCCTATGAATGGTATCTGATGGGGCAGTATCATTGGCGTCAACGCAGCCCCGATGCGCTGCAACAGGCTGTCAGTTACTTTAAACACAGCTTAGAACTTGAGCCGGATTATGCCGATGCCCATATTGGCTTGGCTGTGAGTTATGCATTGTCCCATACCTATGGCAGCATGCCTGAGCTTAAAGCCATTGATGCGGCGATGCCCCATATTAAACACGCGCTGCAACTTGCCCCTGATTCGGCCATGGGGCAGGCCGCGTATGGCATGATTTTGTCAGACAAGGCCAAAGCAACGGGGGATTTTGCGCTTTACCGACAGGCTGAAGCAGCCTTGGTGCGAGCCCTTGAGATTGAAAACAGCGCCATGACACATCTTTGGTACGCCACCTTGTTGGCTCGTCTTGGTAAGCAACTAGAGGCTGTAGTGCATTTAGAGCAGGCCATTGTGCTCAACCCTTTATCGGCTTCATTAAAACGTGAACTGAGTTTTTTATTAAAGGCAATGAGTAAGCCGGACTCGGCACAGCGTATGTATCAGCAAGCGCTTTTGCAACAGGCGGATGCAAAGACTCAGTGGCTGGATTTTGCCAAAGTTCATAGACATACCAAAGACTCTATTTTAGCCATGTTGGCGTGGCAGCAACAGGCGCCTGAGTTATTTGAGAGCTGTAGTAGTATCGAGGTGTGCGAACAGCAAGTATTGGCCTATTTAAGTGTCGGCGCTACGCAGGCAGCCCAAGCATTGTTAAACAAAATGCAGCCATTACATGGCCACTTTAGTCACTCCCTAACGCTTTTTGAACTTGGCTCGCAGCAGCAAGACGCGCAAATATTGGCATTGATCCAAACAAGGGTGTTTAAGCTGCCCTACAACGCACGGGCAAGGTTTGAGTTGGCTCAGGCTCAGTTTCGTGCAGCGCAATTTAAGGCGGCCAAAAATACGCTCTTGCAATTGTACCCCCAGTGGCAAAACCAACGCGTGGGTGAGTCTTTTTCGGTGACGGCTGATAATTATCAAGCGGTGACTTTATACGCGGCGACCTTAAAGCAATTACATGATGTCGAAAGTGCAGAGCGACTTTTAAATGCGGTAAAGACATTTATTTTGCAAGGCGATGTAGTCGACCGAGCTCAAGCGCAACTGGTACTGGCTCAGGCGCATGCTCTGCTAGGGCATACCTCACAGGCTTTGGCATACTTAAATACTGCACTCAAGTTGGGCTGGATGGACTCATTTAATCAGCAGTGGTGGACGCTTGAGCATGACTATTTGCTCGCGCCATTACACAATGATGCGCATTTTTCTGATTTGCTAGAACTGCATATGCAAAGTAAAGAGTTACTGCGTAATGCAATCGAGCAGGAGAATTGATGGCTTATTTAAATAGATATAAACGCAGATAGTAAGGTCTAGAATGATTTATCTCAGCGTGATTTCACCTTGCAAAGCCCAAGCTGTCAATGTGCTTGGGCATGTGTTTTGTTATTTACCTGGAAGAACAAGTCCGCATCCTATCCTGCTACCAGAGCCACCAATCGGCTGTGTTAAGTGGTCGTCTTGATTTGCGTGGATCATCAATACAGAGCCATCTTCATCAAGCAGCGCTGGTTTATTGCCTCGACCACTGACTGATACCAACTCGGAATACAGTTCAACGTGCACTGACCCATCCTTGCGGACAATTAGGTTTGGTAAATTACCTTCATGAGGGCCTTTCGGGTGGTAATAACCATGTGGTTTGCCTGATGGCATGATATGGCCTTTGGCTTTTTTAAAGTGATGCTTGTCAACACAGGTGCCGACTTCGTGAAAGTGCATGCCATGTTTGCCAGCTGGTAGGCCATTGGCAATGATTTCAATCACGACACCTTCATTGCCCTGAGTGTACTGCGCAGTACCGACTTGCTTGCCTTGGTTATTGATAATTTTACTGTGGGCAACTTCGCCAATTTGATGCTCGGCGAATACGTGAGTTGAGAGTGTTACAAAAGACAGGGCTAAAAATGTTTTTTTCATTTTCCATTCCTTAATAAACTACCCGCACACAGTATGTGGGGCAAATCGGCGTTAACTATTTAGCGTGAGCGCTAAAAACTTGAATGTATTGAAGATACGATAGGGCGCTAATATATGATCATGTGTTGAATTATAAAACCAAGTATCTACAGGGTTATTAGGAAGTGGACTGTTTTTTAATCAGTAAATATAAATGAAAAAGGTCATGTAAAAGCTAGGGAATAGGAATGTTATGTACGATATTAATGCAAGGTGGGAAGTTTTTTAGTCTTTTTTTAAGGTTTTAAGTGCTGCTAAACCTGAACTTTTATTTTTAGCTTTTAAATTTGATTTGTTGGTTTTTATTCTTTGTTGTTTTTTTTTGATTTTAATTAAATAGTTTTTTTAGTTTTTTAATTTCTTTGAGGTTTAACGGTTTTTTATTAAATTAATGCTTTGAATTAATTCAGGGAAGTAATTGTTTTAAATGGGTACCTTATATAGGGTCGTATTTAGAGGACAGGCTCATCCAAATATTGATATTGATGACGCTAATCAAGAATTATGTACACTAATGGGGTTTTCGTCACATTCGTACGACAAGCTATTTAGTTGGTAAGTGTTTGCGTTAGCTAAAAACTCAGTAAAAAATAAGTAGATATACAGTTAGATAAACTGCAATCAATTGGGCTTATTGTATATTTAAAAGGTGGTGATAGTGCAATTAAGCAGGAAAAGCCATCCAATAATTTAAATCTAGGCGAATTTTCAAACATAGTTAAAAAGTCTTTATTGAATGCCTTTACTTAAACCATATTGTCGCTTTAAGTGTTTAAAGCGGCAATATTAATAAAACGGATTGAGCTATGCAGTGTTTATCCTCTTTCTAAAGCAAACATGGGTGGCTTTAATCTTCAGGTCCATTCATAGTAAACACCAAGTGTTTGCGCATATCTTTTAAGATCACCCCTTTTTTCACCATGGCGGCACTCAGGCGCTTTTGCCATTTGAGTAGGTCCGGTTTTGCAGCTTCTAATGCTTGTTCATTTTCAAACTGAAAGCACAATAATAAAGAGCTCGGGAATAGATGAAACTCCATATCAAACCAACATTGCAGCATACCTGGGATTTCTTCACGCGCTTGTGCTTCGAGTCTGTCAGCAACATCAAGTACCAATGCTTGTTGTTTTTCTTGCACTTTAGAGAGTTTTTTCATTTTTGAGCTCCGATCCAGCTTTAAAATAGGTTGGCAGTGCTGCGGATTATACCCAAGTAAGGCTAGGGACAACAACGTCAAAGCACCGCGCTTTTTCAATAGCAATATGTCCTACTTTGACCAAGATTAAAGTAGGCTGTACGACATAAGGAGTATGTTGGCTCAAGTGCGGGCTTCGCAGCCAAGTGCCTCGAGGGTACTGACCTCGCTCATCCATGAATTCGCCTTCAAGGACTAAGATCTCCTCTCCACCAAAGTGTGTATGCGGCATAAATCGCTCATTAGCAGGCCATTTTACCAGTGCAGTGTGTTGCTGCTCATAGCTGTGCAATGGCATCACTTGCAAATGACCTTGTCCTTGCTGCCAAGGTGTTTCATGGGTGTTTATTCTAACGGTTTTTGAGTCTTGGGCGTCAAACTGGTTGAGTTTGACAAAAATCACACAGCCTTGTTGGCTAAATGGTGCATGTACACTATTTGGCGGATTGCGTAAATATGTGCCAGCAGGGTAGTCACCATGTTCATCAGAGAAGACGCCTTCTAGTACAAATATTTCTTCACCAAGCGGATGTGGATGAGGTTTAAACGCCGAGCCTGCTTCGTATTTTACGATGCTGGTGGTATGTCCTGACTCTTTATCCTCGCGCTCCAAAGGCTTTCGCCAAACCCCTTTGGCGGGGCTGGCAAGCCAAGGTTGAGTGGCGGTGTTAATCACAAGCGGCTGTGCAAAATTCATGTTTAGCATAGAGTTACCCTTTTGAGCCAACGCCCTGTTGTTATATTTTAGTTTCTACCCGCCATAACGCCGCCATCGACGTCCATAATGGTGCCCGTTATCCAGCTTGATTCATCGGATAATAAAAATAAGATACTGTTTGCGACATCAACGGGTTCACCAATTCGGCCAATGGGATGAAAGTCGTTAAATGAAGCAAGCGCCTGTTTAATCTCTGCGGGCGGTATGAATGCGCCGTAAATGGGTGTTTGCACAACCGCAGGGGCGACAGCATTGACGCGAATGTTGTTATCCGCCAATTCCATAGCGAGATGTTGCGTAAACGCATGTAGCCCAGCTTTAGCCATAGAGTACGCACTAGAGGGAGTTGCCTTGATGGCTTGCTTGGCCCACATCGAGCCAATATTGACAATGTTCCCGCCATCAAAGCGGTTCATATTTTTTACTACGGCTTGGGTGAGTAAAAAGGTCGCCTTATTCAAATCATGGTACTTGTCATAGTCTGCAAGGGTATGGTCAACAAACGAGGTGGGAGAGAAGTATCCCGCGGCGTTAACAAGGTAGCGATAGTGTGTTGATGACTCAACTATCTGCTTTGCCAGCGTCATCACCGACTGGGTATCGTATAGGTTGATTTGTTTGCCAGTCACAGTGCCTAGCTCGCTCAAGGCACTGACTGCTGAATCTAACTTGTGTTGGTTATTGGCCACAATCTCGACTGCAACTCCGGCTTGTAACAGTTGCTTGGCTGTGGCGTACCCCATGCCGCTTGAACCACCAATGATGAGGGCTGTGCCTGTATTTGAAAAAGTCATAATCACGTCTCTTGTTTTTAAAAGTCGTGATAAGATTAAATTTAATAAAAGCCTCTGAATAGTAAGTACAAATTGGTTAGCTAGGTACTTTTTGGTACATCTTTATGACATCACAAGAAAAAAAATTTTCAAGAAAATTGGCACCGCAATCCAGTGCACGCATGGTCGAGACTATCTACGGCTGTAAATGGTCGTTGACTGTATATCAGTTATTGCATGCTGGGGTAAATCGACCGGGTGAAATGGTGCGTCAAGTTGAGGGCTTATCCACCAAGGTACTTAATCAATGTTTAAAGCGTAATGTTGAGTTTGGCATTTTAGAGAAACAGGTTTTTAATGAATTACCGCCACGGGTGGAGTATCAAGTAACGGCCTTTGGTGAAAAGTTTTTGGCGATTTTGGCGCAGTTAGAGGCTCTGCAAGCGGAGATAGATGGCGACTAACGAGTGGCCTTTTACATGTAAAACTGCACTGAGGCTAGGATATGAGCAGGTTTGTATTGATTTTTGAACAGTAAAGAACAAAGCCAGTCAATAAATCACCATATCCATAACTTGAAAATATATATCATTCCGAATCATTCTTTTCAGTATCGCAATAATTTATTACTGTGCGCGCTAGATAAAAATTCCGATTTATCTTCTTTTTAGATTTTCTCTCGTACGAATCATTCAAAGGTAACGATATGTCCTTCATCGCCATGGTGAGTCTTGCTGTTTTTGCTGCAATCCTCATTGTTTTATTTCAAACCCAGAAAAAAGGGGCTACGCTTTCTCGCCTCGTTTTAATCGGCCTGTCATTAGGTAGTGTATTTGGCTTCGCCTTACAGTTTTTCTTGGGGGAAGGGCATCAAGCCATCACAGAAACCCTAAATTGGACGAATGTGGTCGGTAGCGGCTATGTCGCATTACTGAAGATGATCATCATGCCATTGGTTTTGGTGTCTATGGTGGCTGCGGTTGTGCGACTAGATAAGTCAGGGGCACTTGGCAAAATCAGTGGCATTACGATTTCAGTGCTGGTAATCACCACCATGATAGCCGCGCTTATAGGTATTTTTATTACGCAATTATTTGGCCTCAGTGCTGAAGGCTTAACCGAGGGCGCACGCGAAACATCTCGCATTGCGGTGCTTGAGTCCCGCAGTGAAACGGTCAGTGACTTGTCTATTCCACAAATGTTATTAAGCTTTATCCCGACAAATATTTTCCAAGACTTAGCGTGGGAGCGTTCAACGTCTATTATCGCAGTGGTGATTTTTGGTATTTTGGTGGGCATTGCAGCACGCAAAGTAATGAGTGAACGTGAAGAGCTAGAAGCGCCAATTCGCACATTTGTAGAAACCTTACAAGCAGTTGTGATGCGTTTGGTGAAGATGGTGATTTCATTGACACCATATGGTGTTGCGGCCTTGATGGCCAAAGTGGTGGCAACATCAAGCCTAGCTGATATTACTAATTTACTGGGCTTTATCGTCGCTTCTTATGTGGCTATTTTCTTAATGTTTGTGGTACACGGCTTATTGGTTGGCTTATTTGGCGTGAGTCCTAAGCAGTTTTTCCAAAAAATCTGGCCGGTGCTGACGTTTGCATTTACGTCTCGCAGCAGTGCAGCAACCATTCCACTGAACGTGGATACGCAAATTAATAAGCTTAACGTGCCGCCTGCGATTGCGAACTTGTCAGCATCATTTGGCGCGACGATTGGTCAAAATGGCTGTGCGGGTATCTATCCTGCAATGCTGGCAGTGATGGTTGCACCAAGTGTGGGTATCAACCCGATGGATATTTCGTTTATTTTATCGCTTGTGGCCATTGTCGCAATTAGCTCATTTGGTATTGCTGGCGTTGGTGGTGGTGCAACATTTGCGGCACTGATTGTACTACCAGCAATGGGTTTGCCTGTGACTATCGCAGCGTTGCTTATTTCTATTGAGCCGCTGATTGATATGGCTCGTACAGCGCTTAATGTATCGGGGTCGATGACCGCAGGTACGATTACACACCGTATTTTAGGTGAGAAAGCCGCAGCTCAAGCGCCCGCAGAGCCGGTTGCTCAATCTTCATAATAAGAAAAATAAGGGGTCTACATGACCCCTTATTTTTACTTTGTCACAGTACTTTTTGACCTACGAATCCCACTTTGTTGCTTAACTTTTTGCTTGTTTCCATTTAGTGACTTGCCTATCACCGTGCGCCTGATAGTAAAAGAGTGACAGCTCTTAAAGTGCCTGTTCAGTGTTATATCCTGCCTATTCATCTCATTTTATTCATTCGACTTGGTAATGAAAAATCATTAGTATTTTGGTGGGTTAATTACAAGGAGACAGTAATAATGGCGGAACAGACGATCCCATTTAATATTAAAACCAAATGTTTATTCTCAGCACTTGCTGAGCATGTTTTCGTGTTTATAGGCATTTTGGCGTTTTTCGCCTCAGGTGTACTGCTAATTTACATAGGCTGGACTGATGATGAGGGTATCATTATCTTGCCAGTTTTTGCGGGCTCTGTATTTACGTGTGTTAGCTTCTTTATAGTGAAGTTATCAGGTTTATCAAGCATTTGTTATTACTACAACAAAAAGCTCTGTGAACTCTGTGGTATTGATTTTCGTGCTGTGATCACGGATAAGCGGGAAGAGGTAAATTCGTATATTGAAGAAGTCGACGGACGTAAAATAGAGAAAGAAGAAGTCTTTTACTTCGTCGGCTTTAAATATCAGTATAAAGGGGAACACAGCAGTGAGTTTGTGTTGGACAGTGAAACTTTATACAGCAAATTATCCGCAGGAGACAACTTACCAATCAAGGTGCTGAAAAACCAGCCAGAGACTGCCTTTCCTGAGCTAGTGAAGCTTGGTAAAGCATACAACTTAAAAGCTGAAGAGTGTTATTAGCGCCAGTATTGATAGTCTGAAATAAGTGTTAAAAAAGGTTAGGGCTCACTTTATTCCCTAACCTTTTGTGTTTTCAAGCAGCTCACCTTATCTTTTTGGCAGCACTAGCTGAGGTAATGGCAGGTTTATTGGCGCTTTGCTTGTGTGGCGACCAGCTAAAAAGACTTTCATACGGGCAAGCACTTCCGGTGAGCTGGTATACAAGTTATGTCCAGCATGATTGACTGTGATATGGGTGAGGTTGCTAAGGCCCTTTACTGCTTGTGCTTGTGAGTCTGGATAGGTACGACCATCTAGGCTCCCAGAAAATAGCAAGGTTGGGATTGAGGATTGCACCTCTGTTCTGAATTCATCACCTAAATCAAGCTGGCTATCTAGCATGTTCAAGTGTGGCATAGGGAAGTTCAATTGCTCTGCCAGCAGTGATGTACGTGCTTGTTGCTTAACTTGTGCTAAACGCTCAGCGGAGATCCCTGATGCAATATCCATTGCCAGTGGCATCAGCTTAAATGTGATGGGCTCATCGTTAAACATACCACGTTGAAGGACAGCACTTAATAGCTCAGTATCGCCATTATCTAACCCGAGATAAATATGCAGCAGTATTGCTAAGAAGTGATTAGGGTCCGCTATCATTTTACTGGCCAGTGTTTGCAGGTGATGAGTTTGAAAAAGTAATTTGGTAACAGAACCATCTCTATTTTGTATGGCAAGCTGCATGGGCGTTTCATCTAATTTTGCATGTACTCGTTTGATCAATGCAGGCAAGTTAGGTATGCCCGTTTTTAGTGCTTGTTGATCTATGACTGTTTGTAACTTTTTGAAATAGAGGTCTGTTAGCGCTGGGAGCTTGACGGTTTGATTCAGCCCTTCCGCACTGGCCATGATCACCTTATCAATGTGCTTTGGCATCAGTTTCATGGCGGCCAGGGCTAAGTGACTGCCATATGAAATGCCCCACAGTGTTACTGTATCAGCATGTAAATGCTTGCGTATATCATCTATGTCTAGCGCATTTTGAATCGTGTTATATCCATAAACATCAAGACCTTGTGATTTCCATGACGCAAGACATTCGTTTGCTGCAGCACGGTAGCTTTGGGTAATTTGCGCTGAGCTACTGGGTTTATCTAACGGGATTTTATAGTTTGATACGCAAGGTGCAGCCTGCTCAGAGAGGCCTGTGCCTCTTTGATCTAAGGCTATCACATCGCCAAATTCTCTGAGTGCTTGAAATAGTGGATAGCGTCGCCATTTTGCCGTGCCAATACCTGAACCACCGGGGCCCCCTGACAAGTAAATAATGGGTGGGCCTGATAGTTCACCGGTGGCTGGAAAGCGGACATAGTTGATCCTAATTTTACGGCTATGTGGATTTGCTCTATTTTCTGGGACCCATAAGTGACCTTCAACGGCATCCGTTGTCTCACCACTGCTTGCTTTGAATTGAATTTGTTTTTCGTTTTCATAAAGCTGTACATTGGTTGTTTGTTCATCTGCGGTGTTATAAAAGCTACAAGCCAATGTTAAAGTGGCTACTAAATGATGTGTAAATCGCATAAGATTGCTCCTGTATTGGTCTGTGCTTATTAAACGCAATAGATACTTTACTGGATAGCAAACTTCTTTGAATGGCCCTAAATTAAAGGGCTACAGGTTAAGCGGTAGTGAATTTTCGGTAAGTGGTATAAGGAAAAACAAGCGGTTGTGAATAGTCATTCTATATTTTATCTGGTGTTGTTATGGTTTGTGAGTGGCGTAGTCAATTTTGCTTATGGCGATCAACAGCTGGTGCCTTTTTCTCGAAGTATGGAAGCGACGGTTTGTCCATTTACCTCTTCTAATCCTCCTGATTTTTTAAGTCCGCAATGTAAAAGCACGCAATTATCAAAACTTGACCCGCAAAACCAAGCTATCTGGGTGAAATTACAATTTGAGCGCACACCAAGGATGGAAGAACTTGCGCCGCCTTACGGGTTATTTATATTTGCTAAAGCGGCGTCTCGTGTTTATCTCAACGGGGTGTTTATTGGGCAAAATGGTCTGCCTGCTTTGGATAAATCAGAGCAAGCAGGAAAAATGGATGAGGTTTTGTATATCCCTGAGCACTTGTTAAAGGCGCAAAATACACTGGTTCTAGCACTGTCGGCTCAGCATAGTTTAATCTCTCTCGATTATCCCATTCATTACATAGGTATTGGCCAATTTGGCGATCCTAAGCAATATATTCAATCATTTAGCAGTCTAGGTTTGATTTTAGTAGGAGCTTTTTTACTCGGCGCTTTGTATTTTTTGAGTATCAGTTTTAGACAGCAGGGAAGGCGAAACTTTAAATTATTTTCTGCGTTATGTTTGCTTGGTGCAATGCAGCTGAGTGCCGAGATGTCTCGTGGATTATTTAATTACGATTACCCTTGGCAAGACATCCGGTTACTTTTAGTGTCAGGGTTGTCGTTTTTATTTGGCATGGTTTTATTGGTTTATAGTTCGTTTAAAGTCGCTGGCAGTCGAGCTTGGCATTGGATTTATATCGGTGGTTTTTCATCTTTAACTATCTTCGTATTTGCACCGGGCTTTGATGTTAAGACCACCGCGGGCATATTTGTTCCCTTGCTGATTAGTTTGCTGCAAATTGCGGTATTTTGGCGACAAAGCCGCGAACAATCGCTGTTAGTTTGGTTTGGTGTTCAGTGTGTGGTTGCTGTGACCATTTGTATTGCGACTGTCAGCTTTCATGAAATTATCTATTTTGTGATCATTGCTTTATTGCTAGCCTACCTGTTTGTACGACAGGCAAGGGAGTATAACGCGCAACAACTTCAGAGTGCACTTGATCAGACCCACATCGCAAAGTTGGAGTTTAAACTTGCTCAGAATGTGCAAGAGAATACTCCTACCAAGCTTGAATTGTCGGTGGCAGGTAAAACAGATTACGTCACGATGACGAGTATTGTTTATTGCAAAGCGGCTGGTGATTATGTTGAGCTATATATGAAAGGCGGTACTGAGAAGCTCTATTCGGGAACCCTAAAGCAGCTAGAGTCTGTTTTGCCGTCAATTTTTGTGAAAACGCATCGCTCATATCTGGTTAATTTAAACGAGGTAGTCACACTAGGCGGTTCAAGTAACCAGCATGTATTATCGCTCAGTGGTGGCGAGTCTGTGCCCGTAAGCCGCCGCTTGGTACCCAGTGTACGGGCAACACTCAAGGAGTCAGTGAATTAGGGGGAAATGTAATGGTTCGGTTTGTAAGTATGAAATTTCAGTTCAAGAAAGGGCTTTGACTATTCATGCTTTCAATAACAAGGCTGATCTTTTCTCATTAAGTTACACCAGCAAATATGGTGAGTTGACGAGCATCGCCTCGATCAAAATAGTGAATGGAGGGTCTGGTACTACATACACCCCGTAGAGACAAAGTGATCTCTAGGAGTGATGTGTAGGTTGGCTTTAATGCTGCACTTTAGTGTTGTGTGAGTTAACACGTTTGCTATGCTTTTCTTATCGCTATAGGCTTCTTAATACTAATATTACAGCAAGTTTTTACTTTTTAATTGTGATTCTAGTGCGGCTTCGTTAAATCCTCTGATCAAGCCATCAGAGACTAAAATAATGGGCAAGACTTCGCCTTCCAATGCTTCAAACTCTTTCAGTGCTTCGGGGTTTTTCTCTATATCTACCTTGATAAATTCGACTTTACGATTCACTAAATATTCGGTTGCTTTTTTACAAAAAGGGCACCATTGAGTTGTATATAGCTTCACTGGTGTTTCATCATTTATCCCGTAGACTGCATAATCGCCCTTTTCTATTTGTTGACAAGCAAAAATGTTTTGTACTGCTTGCAAGCCATAAGTACCGCCGAACCAGCCGAGCCCTAAAGTTACTGAAAATAAGGCGAGGTATTTTATTATATTCATTAGGTTGCCTATTTATGAATAAATGAGCGATAACGACTGTTACCGCTCTAGGTCATGCGTATTACGCACAATCACTCATGCACTGTGCTTTGATAGTGCGACAGTTATAACCAGGTGTACCACCCCATTGACATACATAAGCTTGGTAGCCACAGTAATTTTCTAACGTACCAAAGCCTTTCCAGTTACATCCATTGGTGTAATTAGCAAAGTTACTTGCTGATACTGCAAGTGATGTACCCAGTCCCATTGCTGCGCCAATCACAGCCATTGCTATTTTTTTATTCATGTTATTTCCTTTATCATTATTTTATGTGAACGAAATTTGTTCACCTTTTCAAAGGTAATATTGCTATGCAATTGGAGTCAATAATAACTTTAAATGTTAGGTTGATTGATTTTCAACCAGAACTTTTTACATGTAAAATGTGGACTTGAAGTGAAAAATACTAATTTTTAGCTCATAGGTATGACATTATTCATTGAACGCAAGTAGCCTATGAATTTATCAGGCTACTGTATTCATACATGAGTGTGATAAATGTAAATGAGCGATCTGCTAGTTTATCGCTCGGGTCATGTTTATGCACAATCAATCATACATTGTGCTTTAATAGTGCGACAGTTGTGTCCAGGTGTGCCTCCCCATTGGCAAACATAAGCTTGGTAGCCACAGTATGCTTCTAACGTGCCATGTACCTGCCAATTGCAGCCATGCGTATAACCATGACCATTACTTGCAAGTACTGCTATCGAAGTACCTAACCCCATTGCTAGGCCTACCACAGTGGTTGCTATTTTTTTGTTCATTGCATTTCCTTTATCATTTTATTTTTGCTTGAAAATTAATCTGAGTGTGTATCTAACCGTGCTGCGCGTTTCTTAGCAATTCAAATTAGTCATGTCAGAAGTGATAAATATTCAGGTATCTAGCATGTGCCATGTGTGTTTTTGAATAATAATTAATTCATCAAGCCTTGATAAGGTTATAAGATGCAAGTGGAGTTTGCTCGAAAATAATCTAAAAGCACTGTTTTTAAATGTATGTAGAGTGTTTTTAAGATTATTGAATAGTGTGTGCTTATCTTTTTGTTGGAATTAAAATTCAAAATATAAGAATAAAAATTCTTTTATTTTGAGTTTCAATTCTCTATGATAAAGCTCTGTGTGTTTGTAATTTTGTCAGTACTTAAAAGGTAACTAGCTCGTGCGTACTACTGAACTTGTCGATGGTTTTCGTCAATCTACCCCCTATGTTAATGCTCACCGAGGCAAGACATTTGTTGTTATGTTAGGTGGTGAGGCCGTAGATCAGCCTGGTTATCGCAGTATCATTAATGATGTGGCGTTATTAACTAGTTTAGGTATCAAAATTGTGTTGGTGTTTGGGGCAAGACCCCAATTTGATACTGCATTGGCTAATGCGGGGATACACAGTGAATTTCATAACCAAATCCGAGTTACTGACGGTGACTCTTTGCAAATTATCAAGCAAGTCAGTGGTGCAATGCAGCTCGATATTACCGCAATGTTGTCAATGTCATTAAGTAGCACACCTATGTCGGGCACATCACTGAATGTTGTCAGTGGTAATTTTGTGATTGCGCAACCGATAGGCATCGATGAGGGAGTTGATTATCACCACTCAGGCCGCGTAAGGCGTATTGATGTAGAGGGGATTCGTCATCAGCTGGACAACAATAGTATTGTTTTACTTGGTCCTATTTCTGCCTCTGTGACGGGAGAGAGCTTCAACTTAACCGCAGAAGAAATAGCAACTCAAGTTGCTCTGCGTCTTGATGCAGACAAAATGCTGGGGTTCTGTCACGAAGCGGGCATCTTAGATGAGCACGGTGAAGCCGTCGCTGAATTAATGCCTAATGAAGCAGAAAAGCTGTTAGCCACAGAGCATGGGGGTAATTCACCCTGTAAAAGCGCAGCAGTATTTTTGCATGCCGCGATTGATGCATGTCGCGGTGGGGTGCACCGCTGCCATCTTGTTAGCTATCGAGAAGATGGTGCTCTGCTACAAGAGCTGTTTTCTCTAGATGGGATAGGCACACAGATAGCGCCGCAAAGCTCTGAGCAGTTGAGAAGTGCGACCATTTCAGACATTAACGGCGTGCTGAATTTACTTCGCCCTCTGGAAGAGCAAGGGTATTTAGTCAGGCGATCTCGAGAGCAACTTGAGATGGAGATTGAGCAATTTACGGTAATTGAGCGGGATGGGGTGATCATTGCTTGCGCTGCACTTTATCCATTTCCTGAAGAGCAGGTGGGAGAATTTGCCAGTTTAGCTGTTCATCCACAATATCGTGATGCTGACAGAGGCAGCTTTTTGCTACGCTCTGTAATTAATAAAGCGCGCCGCAAAGGCTATAGAGCTTTATTTGCGCTCACTACGCGCAGTATTCACTGGTTTTTAGAGCAGGGTTTTGACTGTGCTAGTATTGAAGACTTACCTGCTAAGAAAAAGTCTCTATACAATTATCAACGGCGCTCTAAAGTTTTGAAGTTAGACTTAACTCGGTTACCTAAAAACAGAGAAAGAGTATGAAAAAGGGGCATAATTAGCCCCTTTTACGCCAATATGCATGCACTGAGTTTATTGCTCAATAAACATGTCTTCCATTTTTAATCCGGTGAGCTTTTTCAGAGAATTAATTAAGTAATACAGGGCAACAAAGAAAATCACCATGGTAGGCAGTACGATAACCGGATAACTTAATGCAGTCATGCGACCCAGTTCGTTGTTATAGGCTTCGGTGCCTGCTGGACTGACTACAATCATTTTTGCGAGTACATAGTTCAGTATTGATGATAAAAAGAATGAGCCTGCCAAAATATTTGATGCAACAATTTGCACTTTAGGCAATTTGTCTAGATTCCCTTTTTCTTTTAATGCTGAGTCAATTTTGGGGATGTCCATGACATTTTCATTAAACAGCATGGTTTTTAATAACGGGTACTTAGTATATTGGCTGACCACAATTGCGACGCCAATGACTCCAGGTATCAGTGCTTCTTTGATGGCGATGTATTTAGCATCGAGTTCGAGCAAGCTTATGCCACCAGTTAATAGTACAGAGACTATCCCTAAGCCCGAAATAAAATTAAATTTGCCTGTTTTTTTACGTTCCCATAAACCAAAACCGACCGGAAAGGCCAAAGCAACGATGACACCAAGAGACGGCCCTAGATGTTCTTCTCCGGAAAATCGCGTCAGGATCACAACAGGGAGTATGATGTTAAAAAGCATCTGACTAAAGAAGCCAGAAGGTTTATTCTCAGGTTCAGCCATTACAACCTCAAAGATAAATGCATTAATGGCCATGAGTTTACGGCAAGAGAGGGTTGCGCGGCAATCCCAATAGTCGATTGTCATGCTCTAATCGTGCTTTTTAGCTGTTTTGATACTCACATGTGAATACTGAAGTGGCTGGTGTACATAATGCGGGATATAATGGCCGTTATTACCGATGTGCTTGTGTTATCAATGCAATATTAAGTAGTGATAGCTAATGAGCAAAAGAGAGTATTAAGAGAGTAAATAGGTATGATCACAGATCAAGATGAAATAACGAGTTTAGCAGAATTAGAAGCGTTTTTACTGCTGGTTGAAAGCGGCGGTTTAGGTTTAGAAAACGTCGAAGGAGTTGCATTAGCAACTCATAATAGCAACGGTCGTCCATTTGTTGCCGTGCTTGATGATAAGCATCAGCTCTTATTGGGTCGTTGGGTTACCCAAGACGTATTTGAAAATGGTAAAGACTTGGTGCGCATTGGGCCTAAAAAGCGCCATTAAACGCCACTTTCAGGCGACAATAAGCAAGGGTAGCTAGCTCCCCTTGCAGTAAAACTATTCTGCTTCAATAAAGTTTATTTTCTTCATGTTGATCTCTAGTATGCTTTTTCTTCGCGATACTAAAAATGTCACTTTTTAACTGTTCAATTACTAAAACCTTTTAATTTTGTTAATGATTTTATTGGCTTGTTCTGAATTGGGCATATTCAATATTGGTTTTTTAATGGGGCGGAAAGCGAAAAATACGTTATTAAAAAAATTTATACATCAAGCTTAGTTGTTTAATTTTATATATCGTATTTCAGTATTATTTCGACTCGATAATAAGTCAGCTCAACTAAAAATTTTCTCAATTGAGCAAAAATTGAGTAGAATATCGCCTTTGTACCTTGCAAAAGTACAGCTAATTATAAATTTTTTAATACTAAGGAGGTTAAGTGTCGGCTACTGATACAGCAAAAATGAATGGCGGTGGGGTGATATCATTCATTGAAAAAGCAGGTAAAAAAATTCCAGACCCTATCATTATTTTTATGTGGTTTATTGTTGGTGCATTTGCGCTGACGGCTATGATCGGCGGGTTAACATTTGAAATCCAAGGTGCCGATGGGAGCCCAATCACGCATACCATCAAAAATATGACTGATGCTGAACATGTTGTTTGGTTTTTTGATAATGCATTACTGCAAAACTGGCTAGGCTTTGGCAATGGCATTTTAGGCGTAATCCTAATTGTTATGCTGGGTGTAGGTGTTGCAGAAAGCTCAGGGCTGTTTAATGCGATTATCAAAAAACTAGGTACTCGTCTAAAAGACACTTACTTAGCACCTGCTTTGATTTTTTTGGGGATCATGAGTTCCATTGCAACCGACGCTGGCTACTTAATTTTAATCCCATTGGCAGGCTTACTCTATACAGGGCTTGGAAAGAATCCGTTAATTGGGATGGCGGCAGCATTTGCCGGTGTGTCAGCAGGTTTTAGTGCTAACTTGATCCCAGCTACGCCGGTTGATGTGATAATTGGTTTGAATGCGCAAATCTTTGCAGAGTCTCAAGGCGTGCCATTTGAGTCTTCTACAGGTGAGGCTCTTACGCCAGCTACTATGCATTATTACTTTATTTTTGTATCTACTTTCATGTTGGTAGGTATTGGTGCATGGGTCACGAAAAAATTTGTTGAGCCAAGATTTAAAAATGTGCCTTATGAATTACCAGAGGGCATGGACCTATCAAACTTTGCTGTAACTGAAGAAGAAAAAAAAGGGTTAAGAGCGGCGTTTTGGGGCTTGTTGTTATCGCTTGGGCTTGTTGTTGCACTTGCTTTAGGGCCACTGGCACCATACGAAACGGCTTCAGGTAAAGTTGTCACACCTTATTTGAATAATGTCATCCTATTGATCACCTTAGTTTTTACCATTGTTGGTGCTGCATTTGGTGTGGCAACAGGTAAATTCAAGAGCTTGATGGATGTAGTGCAAGCGATGATCGCGCAAATGAACACCATGGGTTACATCCTAGTGCTGACATTCTTTTGTTATAACTTTTTGGGTATTTTAGGGTATTCAGGTTTAGGCACTTATATTACCTATATTGGTGCAAGTGGCTTATCAGCACTTGGCTTACAAGAGTTCCCAATCCTACTTATTATCGGCTTTGTGATCACCACGGGTCTGATCAACTTGTTTGTTGGTGGGTTAACCTCTAAATGGATGTTACTTGGTCCTATCTTCGTTCCAATGTTGTATCAAGTAAACCCAGCGATGACGCCAGATCTGGTTGCTGCGGCTTACCGTGTTGCAGACTCCTCAACGAATATCATTACACCTATGATGACTTATGCTGGGGTTATTTTAGCCTTTATGCGTAAGTACAAGCCTGATTTGAGCTTTGGTGACGTGATCATGATGATGGTTCCTTATTCAGTTGCGTTTTTACTGTTTTGGACATCACTACTAGTTGGTTTCTTTGCATTTAATATCCCGCTAGGTTTCTAACTCTTTCTATTTTCAGTGCAGTGGCACCGCTGCTGCACTGCTTTTCAATATAAATATTGATTTTTCTTACTTTAAGACTCTTAATCAGCTAGACATTAATTAATCTAAATTTGTAAGTGGTAATGATTTGCGTTAGCATTTGTTCACGTTTAAGTTTAGGTATTTGATATGAGAAAAGAACGGCCGACTAACTTGGCGATCCAGACAATGGCGCTACCTATTACAGCCTATGCGTCTATTTTGCATCGCGTCAGTGGTGTTATCGTATGGGCTGCTTTGGTTGCTTTGTTGCCACTATTAATTTTTGCAATTCAATCGCAAGATAACTTCAATACGTTATCAGTCTTGTTCACTGAGAACTTTCTTGCACAGTTTATCGTGTGGGGGTTGCTTACTGCACTAGGCTACTATTGCCTAGGTA
This sequence comes from Pseudoalteromonas umbrosa, assembly GCF_030125375.1. Taxonomy (GTDB): domain Bacteria; phylum Pseudomonadota; class Gammaproteobacteria; order Enterobacterales; family Alteromonadaceae; genus Pseudoalteromonas; species Pseudoalteromonas umbrosa. The sequence continues at coordinate 172,416 of NZ_JASJUU010000004.1, forward strand.
CAGTGAAGCATATCATTCAAGAGTTTGGTTACTGTGAAGAGCTGGCAAGTGGCTGCATGATTTCTCGTGTCGCTATCGGTCTTGGTATTGTTTTGAGTGTTGGAATTGGAGTGTGGATATGGCTATAACTGGAATTGCGCGCTCAGGGACTAAACAGTGGGTATTGCAACGCTGTAGTAATGCTTTAATTGTTTTATATACGTTGATTTTGATAGGGCTTTTGGTCAATCAGCCAGTTACCGATCATCAAAGTTTGCTGGCTTTTTTTGAGCCTATTTGGTTCAAAGTTGCGACCACGTTATGTGTCATTATTTTTGCTTTGAATGGCATACTAGCTGGATGGCAAATTGCGGGTGACTATGTGAAAAGTGCAGGTGTATATAAGCTATTTAATACGCTTTGCGTTGTATTGAGTTTCACCATTATTGTTACTGGCGTTAAGCTACTTTGGCTTTAAGCCTTATTGAGAGTGCTCTTCTTCTAGTGAGAAGAGCAAATCTAATGCCGGTAATAACACGCTAACGGCTAATAAAGCGGCGCATAATGCCCATGCATAATTGAGTTCGGTATGGGTTTTTATTAGCCCTGATACACAAGTACTGAGCCAAAAAGTATTGATCAGCATAATGCTAAAGTTAGGCTTCAATGGCTTTGCACAGTATTTACACGTCAATGGCTCTCGGTTAAGCAATGCCAGTCTATCACTCAGCTTGAGTGGTTTGTTGCAACATGGGCAAGTTCGAGTAGCAAAATCTTTAATCATACGCGTAGGTTTGAATGATAATTGTTATCATTAAAGTCTACGCGTATTGCATCTGAATTAAAACCCCTAACAAGGATATATTTGGCTTTGTGCCCGGTCACCATGAGCACATACGCCAGAGTGTAAATAAAGGTTGAGAGGGTAAGTCGCAAAAGTAAGTTAATTTGCTGCAAACTTCCCTGTTTGCAGTAGAAGAAATTAGATCAGACTCATTAACGCGCCCGCCGACATGAAAGTGACTACCAACCAGATAATGGGCAGTTTTATTTGCTTCATTAAGAAAAAGCCAACAAGTACCAACGCGATATCGATAGGCGTCAATACTGCACTGATAAACACAGGTTGATATAAAGCCGCAGCTAATAGTCCTACAACCGCAGCGTTAACGCCAGTGAGTGCACCTGCTACTTTTGGTTTTTGTGCCAGTGCCTGCCAGTTTTTTAGCACCGCGAGCAGCAGTAAAAAGCCAGGCAAAAAGACCGCGATGGTTGCAATTAAAGCCCCCATAATTGGACTGCTAGGCAGCAGCTCATAACCTATGTAGGTTGCAAAGGTAAACATGGGGCCTGGTACTGCTTGTGCGGCCGCATACCCAGTTAAAAAGGCATCTTGGCTAAGCTGATCGCCAACAATATTTTGCAGTAAAGGTAGGACAACATGGCCTCCACCAAATACTAAGCTACCCGCTTGATAAAAGTCATTAAATAAAGCAATTGACGGCAGAATATGTGCTGCGAGAGGCAATCCAACCAACAGCGCGATAAACAAGCACAGTGGTACATAGCTAGGTTTAAATGTGGTATTGACTTGCTCTGTTGCTGCATTTTTTAAATAGCAGGCACCAATAATGGCTGCGATGGATAGGAGCGCGATTTGCATCAAGATACTGGGTGCGATAAGCAAAGCAATGGCGGTGACTAAGCAGAGGCTAGTGGTGAGGGTGTTTTTACAAAAGTTTTTGTACATACCCCAAGCTGCATCAGCAACAACGACGACGGCTAATAGCTTTAAGCCATGGACAATGCTTTGAAATACATCGTGCTGTGTTACTTGGCTTGCCACCACTGCCAACCCGATCATGATTAATACAGAGGGCAGCGTGAAGCCTAAAAAGGCTGCGAGCGCACCGGACAGTCCGCCGCGTTTGTAACCGAGCGCAAAGCCTACTTGGCTAGAACCGGGACCTGGTAAGAACTGGCTTAAGGCAACAATTTGACCATATTCGTGGTCATCAAGCCATTTGAGCTTTTCGACAAAGGTTTGTCTAAAGTAGCCAATATGTGCTGCGGGTCCGCCGAAGCTAACCCAACCGAGCATAAAAAAGAGTTTAAATATGGTAAACATGTTTGGCACCGTGTTGGATGCTGCTGTTGAGAATGCCACTAGGTTAGAAAATGCATTATAATTAATCAAATTAATAGTATTAATTGTAAACATGAATAATATGGGATTAGGATGAGTTTTACAGATGTGCCGTGGCGCAATATCGATTTAAACCTACTGGTTGCTTTTGCTTATTTGTATCGATATCAAAGTGTGAGTATTGCCGCTGAAAAAAGCTATGTGAGCCAATCGGCAATGAGCCATAGCTTATCTCGATTACGCGCCTTGTTTAATGATGTATTATTTGAGCGCAAAGGGCATAAAATGATGGCCACAGAGCGCGCTCATCAATTAGCCCCCACGGTTAACAAGTTACTCGATTGTGTGAGTAATGACCTTTTAACCAGTGCCCCATTTGATCCTGCTGACTATGACGGCATTTGTCGTATTGGCCTCACTGATTATGCTGAGTTTATATTTGCTCCAACCATTTTTGATGCTATCAGATTACAGGCACCAAAGGCGCAGGTAAGCTTTGTGAATGTCAATCGCAGTAATTACCTTGCTTTGGCTGAGCAGGAAAAACTCGATATCGTCATTGGCAGCATTACTGCACCTGATCCCGCTTTTCAATCCCAGCATTTATACACAGAAAGTCATGTATGTATTGCCGATCCGCATTGCATTGCATTTGAGCAGGGTTTATCAAAATATGACTTTGCCAATATTGAACATGCGCTAGTTAGCCCTGATGGACGTCTAGCAACAGGGGTTGATGATACACTGCAAGCTGAGGGATTAAATCGTAAAGTTACGGTGGCAACACGAAATTTTATGACTATTCAAAGCTTGCTCAAAGGTCGTAAACTTATCGCCATTGTACCGAAGAAAATGGCTGATGTAGCTTGCGAGCAGAGCCTGCTGCGTTATTTTGACCCGCCGATAAGGGTGCCGGATTTTGATATTTCGATACTGTGGTTTCAACGCAAAAACAGTGATGATAAAAGCATATGGCTTAGATCTTTGTTGATCTCACTGATGGCACAGCAGTAACTGGCCGCCATATTGTATGGCGGCTTGTATTTTATTGCATGCGTTTAATGGTGATAAAACCGATGTGTTCGCCACTGTTAAAATGTACGCCCTCAGTGAAGTCTGTATCGCTTCTTTCGCTATTAAGCAAAGTAATTGGGGTTTGTGGATCTGCGGTTGAATCTGCTGCGCTAAACGTAGCGCCATTGTCACTACCTGCATCATACACTTTAAGCTGTATAGTTTGCTCGTCTATCCATTGGTTATCGTTAAAAAGTAATAGGCTATCTATCCCAATAAACCAATCCGGACTCGGTGCAACCATAGAGACAATGCTCAGGTGAGGATAAGTTTGGCTTGCCTCAAAGGTCAGCGTCACACTTTTACTGCCATTAGGGATCCCTGCTTCGTCAATTAGGTAACTTGAATTCCCAAGGTTTTGTATATCACTTATCTCGCTTTTAAGTAGCGTTTTAGACCCTGTTTCCGCCATGCTGACAATACCGGCACTTGCAGTACTGTCGCGTTGAAAAATACGCCCTTGATCATTGTGTGTTAATCCGATCATGGGAGAAAAATGGGTACCATTTGGGTAATTGGTTGGAAAAGTGGTTCGCTCCCAGGTTTGGGTAAATTTTAACTCATAAGTCACTGAGGTCGCAGCGGGAGCCGTACTTGAGGTATCCGAAGATGAAGTGGTTGAGGACGTCGTTGTCGTTGAGGCTGTGGTATTTTGTGATGCCGAATTATTGGTGGGCGATGAGGCAGGCGACGAGCTGCTGCTGCCTCCACATGCGGTTAATCCAAATACTATAAACAAAGATGCTAATTTAAGCGGATGTACCATAGTCAAATCCTCAAGCGGTGAAATTGTCATCTTTTCAACAGACCTTACAAAACGAGATCCACTTTCAAAGTTTTGTTCTTTTTTTGAACAAATTATTAAATCCTAATGGCGCTTTGCATGATCTCACGTCCCTCGGTTTCTACATACGTTAAAAATACGCTGGCGATGGGTGATAGTGTTTTGCGTTTGGTCCACGAGAATGACCATTTAGATCGAATGGGAAGTGACTCGACATTGATGACATTGACATCATGGATCTCACCAAAGGCTAGAGTATGAGAGGATAAAATAGAAACTCCAAGGCGTGATAACACGGAATGAATAATGGCTTCATTACTGGCAATGGTCATTTTTATGTTTGGCGTCACAGCTTGGTTTTTGAAAAATGCTTCTGTGGCGTAGCGGGTTCCCGAACCCGATTCTCGAATGAGGAAGTCCTCTTGGCAAAACTCTTCTAATGAGACGGTGTCTTTTTGGCTAAATGGATGAGAAGCGGGCGCAATGGCGACTAAGTCATTGGACATAAATTCAATGACTTCTAAATCTAGTCCTTCAGGCAGGTGGCTGAATACATAAAAGTCATCTAGTCCTTGCTCAAGGCGCTCAATGACTTGCTGTCTATTGGCCACCGTAAATTGAATATCTATGCCTGGATATCGTTCGCAAAAGGGCCCAAGTAAATGCGGGATAAAGTATTTAGCCGTGGTGACGCTGGATAGCCTTAACGTACCTGACTTGAGCCCTCGCAGGTTAGAGAGGTGCATGTCCAACTCTTCGCAACTTTGCAATATTTGTTTTGCCGTCGCAACGGTAGCAAGGCCTGCATCTGTAAATTTTAACTGCTTACCGACTTGCTCATAAAGCGGCAGGCCAATTGCTTCAGCCAGTTTTTTTAGCTGCATCGACACTGTTGGTTGAGTTAAAAACAGCTTTTCTGATGCCGCTTTGACACTACCGCCTTGGTGTAGTGCTAAGAGGATTTCAAGTTGTCTAAAAGTCCCGATATGGGCATGTAATCTTGAAGCCATATTGCAACTAAATCCTTAAATTAGAGTTTTATCTATGGTTGTCTTAGTTACTATCTATTTTTATCTATATTTTGACTTTTGTAAAATCCTCAAAAATACAGAGGAGAGAGTTATGACATTTAAAAGTTTGGCATTACCTTTAATAACGTGCTTAAGTCTGTTGGCATTTTCGTATTTGAGCAGTGTACTTGGTCATGGCAGTACGGGTTTTATTCTGCTGGCTATATCTATTTTCAGTTTTTCAATCGTCAGTTTGATACAGTCTTCACGTGAGAATCACACACTAATGCGCGCCTCGTCTCGCCAGTTAAAAGAGGCAAAGTAGGTCATGATAGATGCGGTCGTCGCTTTTTTTTTACTTGGGATCATTGCGCAATTATTAGGTGCAAAAATCCCCTTTCCTGATGGGTTATATAAAACACTCAGCCTTTTTTTGATGGTCGCGATTGGTCTAAAAGGCGGTATCGCATTACAGCAGCATGTCGATCCTGCGCTGTTAACCATGTCTATCGCCGTTGTGGCCTTTGGTTTATTGTTACCGCTCGTTGCCTACCCATTATTACGTTATTTTGGTCAGTTAGATAAAATTAATGCAGGCGCAATTGCTGCGCATTATGGCTCGGTCAGTGTGGCTACTTATGCTGTTGCTGTCGCTTTACTTGAAGCGGGCGATATCGCGTATGAAGCTTATTTCCCTTTGTTTGTGGTGTTGTTAGAGATGCCTGCGATCTTGGTTGGATTAGTACTCGCTAAAGGTAACTTGAAGGTCATAAACCGTGCCTTTATCAAAAAAGAGCTGGTGGCAAATCAGAGTATTTTACTCATGGTGGGCAGCTTGGTGATTGGCTTTGTTGGCGGCGATAGCGTACAAAAACTCACCCCATTTTTTGTTGAGCTATTTTCAGGTGTATTAGCGCTATTCTTATTAAAAATGGGCTTGGTGGCAGGTGAGCAATTAGGCACTTTAAAGAAGAACAGTTTGTTTTTAATTAGCTTTGCGATATTGATGCCGATGTTAGGTGGCTTAGCTGGGACTGGTTTGGGCGTGCTATTGGAGCTAAGCGCGGGAGGTATTGCACTGATGGCCGTATTGGGGGCGAGCGCTTCATATATTGCGGTACCTGCGGCAATGAAAGAGAGCTTACCTGAAGCCAATGCTGGCATGTCTATCACAGCGTCACTGGGTATCACGTTTCCATTCAATGTATTGTTGGGCGTACCATTTTTCATCGCTTTAGGACAATACCTTGGCGCTTAAGCGTTTAGCATTTTGATGCCAAAAGGGATTAATTAACGGTTTTATGCTGACGTCTTTCGGGCGTCAGTGTAAATTAGGCACACAGCAATGAAGAAAGTACTTTAGGTTAATACTTGTGCCGGAAAAAAACTTACTAAAAGCGGAGCGCGTAGCGTATATCTTGGCAGATTTACAAGCACGTTATCCAAAGCCTCCTATTCCTCTGGATCATAAAGACCCTTATACCTTGCTAGTGGCCGTTTTACTCTCTGCGCAATGTACTGATGAGCGCGTGAATCAGGTGACGCCATCGCTATGGCAGCTGGCAGATAATCCCTTTGATATGGCCAAGCAATCGGTTGAAGATATTAAGCAGATCATCCGTCCGTGTGGCTTATCGCCGCAAAAATCGAAAGCTATCAAAAAGCTTTCTGAAATCTTAGTTGCAGAATATGACGGCATTGTGCCCGAAGATATGGATGCATTGGAAACGCTACCTGGGGTGGGGCATAAAACGGCAGGGGTGGTGATGGCGCAGGCGTTTGGTGTCCCCGCTTTCCCTGTGGATACTCATATTCATCGCTTAGCCCAGCGCTGGGGATTGACCAATGGTAAAAACGTGGCGCAAACAGAAAAAGATTTAAAGCGACTGTTCCCTGAAGAATGCTGGAATGATCTGCATTTGCAGTTTATTTACTATGGCCGAGAATTTTGTACAGCCAGAGGCTGTGATGGTACTGTTTGCCCCATGTGCACGACTTGCTATCCTAATCGCAAGCGGCCTAAAGTGGTTAAAAAGCCTTAATTGTTTAGTCTTGTGGGTTGGCGTGCTTACTGCGAAGCACGCATAGCAAAAAAACACACGTCACACTGGCAACTTAGAGCTCAGCAAGCTGTTGATGGATAGAGTGCACCAACTCTTTTGGGATGCAAAGCTGATTCGCCAAAGTTTGTAAATATTGCTGTGAAATCGTTTGCTGTAGATCGATGGCACTGGCGCTGGCAGCATAAACCTCAATACCTGTTTGCGCATTAGGCACTGCTTGCACCAGCTCAGAGAGGCTCATCGGTTGCCTTAATTCATCAAATAACATGGCTTTTTCTTGCACGCTGAGCGTCATGGTTTCAACTTGGGCAAATATTTTCTGGCGCTCATTGTCATCTATGTGCCCATCTGCATAAGCGGCTGCTATCATGGCTCGCATAAGTAAAAGTTGCCCAGAGCCACTTTCATCTTCGACAACCTGCTCGAAGCTGTGTTCTTGTATGGTGGCAGGTTTAAAATCGAAGTGACGCGTTGGTTGTGAGCGTGTTGCCATGGCTTTATCAAAAGCTGCGCTATCTCGCTGTTGTGCAGCCGCTTCATTTTGTTCGCTATATTGCTTGTAGGCTTTCCAAGCGAGTCCGCCTACGGCTGCAAGCGCGCCATATTTTACGGCTTTTTTACCCGTTTTTTTGCCTTTTTTACTGCTTAATAAGCTACTTACACCGCCGCCAGCAACGCCGCCCAGTAAGCCGCTCAATGCGCCAGATTTGTTTAAACCACTGACCAATTTTTGTAAATCTTTCATCGCGTTCTCCATTTGCTCTTATGTTTCTAGAGTAGGGCAAAGTCATCAGTTTGAGAACACTCAATTTGTTACAAATCGATTCAAATTGAATTAGTTGGTTTGCTCACACAGTAGCTCTTTTACTGGGATTTGATAAAAACGGGCAAGCTCTCTGGCGGTGCGGTGGTACACTTTACAGCCGCATTCTGCGCGTTTTAGTGTTGCGATGGAGACGCATAGGGCTTGCTCTTGGCAGGCGCAAGCCAGTTTCTCTTGGCTCAGCCCCATATTTCGTCTCAGTTGCTTAAGGGTTTTACAATCCAGCTTTACTCTGCCATCCATTATTTGACTCCTTGAGTAGGGTCCTAAAGCCTAGCAATGACCGATGACTTTCGCCAATGCCCTCGCTCTGAATGGGTGTGCGTTTTGGTGTACACATAAGGCGCAAAAGTTGCGTGAAATTTACGCTTTGTATCTGATACCAAAGTGATACTAAACTGATGCCAAAAAACCAACTCATTACGCCTAGACTAGGTCGCATCTAAAGTCGCTCCACAGACTGGAGCACCCATTCATCTATGACATAAAAGGATAAAACAATGTCTGAAGCAAATCGTATTTTAGGTGGTTTTGGTCCAATCGTTTTAGCACAAGATTTTGATAAAGAGTACATCAATGCATTTGAGCATGTTAACAAGCGTGATGGTGTAGAAATAAAACCTTTGGCAGCACAGTCTCAAGTGGTTAATGGTAAAAACTTTGCGTTTTACTGTTTTGTTTCCCCAGTGGTTGCGCCAAATGTGCCTAAAGTAAATCGCTTAGAGCTGATTGTTGTTAATCAACAAGGTGAGCACTTTACTCAATTGTCAGATCGCACATTCAGCGAGCCAGTATTAGTGCCGCCGATTGGTTCATTTGATTCAGTTGCACTGCGTGAAAACTTCACTGACGCTGAGAAAAGCGCAGCTGAGCAAATAGAGTCTTTAGTTGGCGTGAACTACATGATTTTAGCCGCACAGCAACAAGTGGTGGCAGGATTAAACTTTGCGTTTTACTCAGTCGTTATCCCAGTGACGCCGAATGCGCAGGCTTTCTTCGCGCGTATTGATGCGCATCGTAATTTTGAAGGCAAACTGGTTGATACCGAGCTGCATCATATCAACCCTTAATTTTGCACGGCCAAGGTGTTAGGTGATGCGACACTTTGGCCTTTATCTTCTCCATCTATTCTATGAGCTGGCCAGAGACACTGGCGTTGAGGTTTGCGATTTGATCGCATTTAATACGCTTACTAATGTGTTGTGCTCACTTTGCTCATGCGCCTTTAAACTGATAGAGGTGATCTCCCCTTGTGCTGCAAGTCGAGCAATATTGACCGCGATGGCATCAACTTCAATGCGCTTGTGATTTAAATAAATACGATTTTGTTGGTCGATTCGAAACTGGGGTACGACTGATTGGTTTAAGGCCTGATTTGATTTCGCAGGTTTATTAATATCAAGTACATGGGCTTTTTGAAAGCTGGCAGTCACGATAAAAAAGATAAGCAAAATAAACACAATATCGAGCATTGGGTTCATGTCTACATCCGAATTAGCAGGAGTTGTGGGCTGATATTTTTTCTTCATCATTGTCACCTTACGTCATTAAACATAGCTATTCAGTATGGGTAAAACGACACAGCGTCCAAAAAGGGGTGAAATCACCTGTGATTAAAATGCGACACGCTAGCCATTATGTTTTGTCTCATCGAGGCGTTCAAGAATATTAATGGCACTGGCGTGAGCGTTTTTTGATGCCTGTGTGTGGCCTCCTAGGGCATTTGAAAGCTTGAAGGTATGCTTCATATCATTGAGCAGGTTATGTTTTTTCAGCTGCGAGCCGTCCATTGAAGAAGGTGCCATTAGTATCATCATTTGTGTGGTATTGATAAAGCCTGAATCGAATAACTCGCGAGACATAGCGCCAGTTTCTGCGTCTGAAATATTGCGAACATCGTATTGACTGGCAATAGATTGCCACTTTTCTTGGGCATGTTTTGCGTTATCGCTGATTTGCACTTGTGTTGAAGCCGGTTGCATGGTGCTTTTTGGTTCTTCAACGTTCGAGGGTTTGCTTGGTGGTGGGGGCGGTGCATAAAAAGTATGGTGTGCACTGTTTACATTCATAGCTTGCGTATCCTTAGCTTTTGAAGTGTGTAAAAATTAAGCAAGGTTGATGCCATGTGTTCGCAGATAGTTTTATAAGCTTTGTTACAATAACGAACGATTTTTAGACAGCTTTATCATGCGTTCGGTGTTTCAATATTGTGACTTACCAACCAATAAGGATAGCAATATGAAACTTTCGATGATCTTTACTGTACTCGCTGCCACATTTTCTTTAAATGCCACACAAGTGATAGCGAGTGATATTGACACACCTAAAAAAGAATACCTTAAAGTAATGCGCAGTGAGTTAAGTAAAAATGAACCAGGTGCCGCTGCACTTATTAGTCAAGATGGTGAAGTTCTGTTTAAAAAAGCAATAGGGCGCGCTAATTTAGAGTTAAATGTACCTTTAAAAGCGAAAAGCGTATTTAAAATAGGTTCTATTACCAAGCAGTTCACTGCTGCGGCCATTATGGTTTTACACGAACGCGGCAAGTTATCTGTGCATGATGACATTCACAAATACGTGCCAGATTTCCCAACGGAAGGTCATGTCGTGACTATAGAGCATTTATTAACTCATACCTCAGGGATTGCCAATTACACAGAGGATCTTGAATTAATGCTCAAAGAAGCCACTGCACCCGCTACTTTGGATGAAATGATTGCCCGCTTTGCACGGCACCCAATGAAGTTTCAACCGGGGGATAATATGGCCTATTCAAATACCGGCTATGTGCTACTAGGTAAGATCATCGAAGTGGCGAGTGGTCAGTCATATGCTGAATTTATAGACGAACATATTTTCCAAAAACTAGGTATGAAAAATAGCCATTATGCGGGCCGGCAGATCATTAAAAACCATGCATCTGGTTACGATATGTCTGCAGATGGGTATGTGAATACGATCCATATTGATACTTCTTGGCCGCATGCAGCAGGTGCGTTGTCATCTAATGTGTTTGATTTGAGTGCTTGGTATCATGCCCTTGCAAATGAGAGGTTGATTTCTAAAGAGAGTTATCAGCAGATGTTGGCACCTGTGACGTTAAATGATGGCCGTGTTTCGACATATGGGTATGGGATCGCGGTATCAACATTGGGTGACTATCAAGTGATTACTCACAGTGGGGGTATTAATGGCTTTTTATCTGATGCGCTTTACGTGCCAGAAGAGGCTCTTTATGTAACGGTGCTTGCTAACAATACCGATATCAATCCACAGTTGCTGAGCCAGCGTTTAGCTGCAAAAGCACTGGATATCGACATGCCAAGCTTTAAAGAAGTGGTGCTAGATGATGCACAATTAAAAGCATTTGAAGGGCAGTATTCAATGCAAAGTGGTGCAACGTATGGCGTTGTGCATTATCAAGGAGAATTGTATTTCCATCGAGGTGATGAAAATTATCAAGAATTGGTGGCGATGTCCTCAGACAGCTTCTTTTTTGAAGGTAATAATGTGTATATAAAGTTTACTGACAACGAAGGGCAGTTGATACTTAACGAGTACATTAATTTTTCTTCAACACCTCACACTGGGGTTAGGCACTAGGCCGCTTGACGCTATTTGGGCTTTAGGGCCTGAATAGCGCATTTCGATGGTTGTATCAGACTCTTTTATAATTTATCCAATACATCTCAACCAGCAGTTTAAGATAAATCGCACTGCATTTAGCTGAGTGCTGACTTCTGTGGAATATAGTTAGGTTTAAAAATAGCAATGCTCATTAAAGATACGTACACAATAATGTTTATAGTGATAGCAATTGGGTCCATGAAGTAGTAAATAATTGGGTATTTATCAATTATATAAAATATGTATAGGAGTGTTTCTAAGTATGCGATTAAATTGCAAAAAAACAATGCGATCATGGAGCTTAAAATCAATGCTTCACGGCGACTTAAGTGATGTGGCGTCGTTAGTTCTTTGGGTGGATTAAGATTGAATCTCTTGTATATTCTAACGCTGATTCGGTCCTTTTTTAAAATCAGCTTAATATAAATAAAGCAAAGTATAGCGGATATGAGATAAGCAGAGTCTGTACTATATGGCTTTGACCAAGCGATGAGGGTATCGAAAATGCTAAATATTAATAGTAAAATAAATAACCATCGTGTCCTCTTGCAAGGCCAAGCAAACACTAATAACAAGCCAAGAGTGGGTACTTGAAATTGTGTGATTAAATTTTCAGCAGCAGATACATCTATCATTTTATTATTTTACTTGATGGTAAAGCACAGTTTAGTATCTGATTTACGTTAGTAATATGCAATTGATATTTAATAGGTGTTAGAGGATAAGTCGTTGCACAAAAGATAAAACCCCTTTGCGCAACTATTTTTGGCTTAGTTTAACAATGTTAAATTGCTGACATTGCGAACACCCGGGTGGCTCATATAGTCATTCTTAATGCCCTCAACCCTTAAGCTCTTACCAATAAGTTGTGGGTTCAACAATGGACTAAATGTGTCACGCTGAGATGATTCTAGTTTGATGTATAGCTTATAACCCGCATTATTCGGATCGCTCAGCTCAAGTGCATACTTATTATTAATGGGCGCAGTGATGGTGCCTGATAACACAACTGGCTGACCATTATTCATTGCTAGCACCTCTGATACTGACAGGTCATTGCCTTGGTCAGGGCTGCTGCCATTGTCGCTCGATGCTTGAGTAATACTAGATACCTGACGTACACCCGGTTGACTCATATAACTATCGCGCACACCTTTGATCACAAGCGTTGCATTAAGAATATCTGGGTTCAATACGGGGCTAAACTCTGCTCGTTGACTGCTTTCAAGCTTAATATTAATGGTAAAACTTGGGTCGTTCAGATCTTCTAAAACAAGTGCATAGATGCTGTTTAAACCAGACTTTACGCGCCCTGTAAGCTCAAGCGACTCACCTTGTGCAGTTGCCAAAGCTTGTTCAACGGACATGAAAGACGGTGCAATCTGTAAATCAGTGACATAGCGAATACCCGGCTCACCCATGTAACTATTGCGTTTACCTGTCACTATGATGCTCTGATTTAAAATGGCTGGGTTTAGCTGTGGATTAAAATCAGCCCTTTGATTGCTCTCTAATTTCACATAAATGTGCGTAGCGGGATTATTAAGGTCGCTTAGCTCTAGACCATAAATACCATTGACTGCATTCGTGACTTTACCAATGACAACCAGTGGCGTGTTTTGCGCCGCAGCGAGAGCATCACTGACTGAGACTGTATCACCCGGTGTTGGCGTCGGATCTGGGTCTGGATCGGTTTGGCCATCGCCGTAAGGGGCATTAAAAGAGTTGTTTTTGTAGGTATCTGTATCCCAAGGATTAAAGCCATTTGCTGGGGTGCCCCAAGGTTGTCCATTGTTTGGATCAGACATTTCTTGGGCATCCATCGGTGTCGGTGTCGCAAAACCGCTAGTATGGCCATTTTGTCCATCAAAGTACTGGTAGCTTTCAGGCGTTGCAAGCCAGTTTATGATGTTGACTGCCAGTACCGAAGCGTGACCCGGATCAGTCCATCCCGGGTAGGTTTTTTTGGTACTGCCGCTGTCTTGACGGCGATATTTAGGCGTAGCATCTTCAATTGGAGAAGAATCGCCGATAAAGGCTGCTTTACCCGCACCAGATTTTGCAATTGCGACATAAGGCCCTTCGGCTTTGCCACCAAAATATAGCCCGTCATCTTTGGCATGTCGCCACTTCACGGGTGTATCTGTTTCTGAAAAATAAACTAAGCCTTTGGCTTTTTGTGGGTCGACAATTGCAAGTGTCGCGCCTGCGGCCATAAGAATAGGGTCAACGCCTTGGGTGATCCCTTCAGTTTGGGCACTTGGTTCTACGCCACTGACGCCTTGCTTGTAGTCCACGCCATTGAAGCGAAAGCGGATCCCGAAGTTTTCGACTAGCCAACCTGCATAGGCTGATTTTGGGTTACGCCAATCGCCATAAGCGCCTCCCATATTGTATTTACTTAAGTCTGAGCGGTTATAACCATTGAAGACTTCAGTGGCATCCCATGTATTGAGGTTGCGGTCAGCATCATAATGATCGGCAACGAAAAATATCCCTTTGCCGCTTGCAACATATTGCTCAAGCGCAGCCTGCTCAGCAAGCGTAAAAGGTCTGTTTGTTTCAGCGAGTACAAAGACATCCGAGTCTTTAATTGCATCATAAGTAATGATGGCTTCGTTGTTTTGATTGCCTGTGCGGTCGTCAAAAAAGCGAATGCGGCCATCGTTATTTAGGTCAACACCGCGATACTCTTTTACCGTGTAGCCTTGCTGGACCAGTGCATCTGCAAAATCTGAAAACGCACCATCGATAACCCAGTCTGCATTACCTTCCACACCGCCGTGGGATACGTCAAAGTATATGGTTTTACCGTTATTGTTTGCGGCACTAGGTGCTTTAACTGGTGCAGTATTATTCCAATCATAGGCGGCTGCCATGGCAAAGCCAGAATGTACAAGCATGCCTGCACCGAGCAATACCGAAAGGGTCAGTTTATTTACAGTCATTTTTCAATTCCCGTTGGTTTGGTTTGTTGTTACAGCCAACTTCCAAATAGCTGTAGAGGAGGAGAGGTATGCGTTTGTGCATACCTCAATTGGGTCTTTTTCTGAGTTTTATTATTGGTTTTGAGATAAGTTCAATAGGTACAGTGCAAAGCCGTCTTCATTGGTTTTGTCCAGTGGTTGGATATGTCCAAACTGTTCACTGTAAGCTTTTGCATTGTCACTGTTAGAGGTTGTGAATTGGATTTGGACGTTTTCAATCGCCGTGAATGACCAGTTCATATCAGCTGACGGATCAAGACCTTTACCATCATTTGCCTCACTTTGATGCGTGATATAGTTTGCGACCACTTGGCGGTTTTCATCTGGTGAGTCGACCACGATTTTATCTGCGCCAATCGCCGGGAAGTTACCACCTCCAGATGCACGATAGTTATTAGTGACAACAAGGAACTCTTGCCCATCAGTGACAGGTTTGTCTTGGTAAGATAGCGCTACAATACGCTGGCCATCAGACACCTTTTCACCTTTACTGTTGTATCTTGCAGGCTGAGTGAGGTCGATTTGATAGGTCACACCATCGATAACATCAAAGTTGTAAGATGGGAAGTCTGGATTGATTAAAGACTGCATATCAGCAGAGTCAGGGTTGATTTGATTAAATTGTCCGGCAGACATTTCTAGCCACTCTTTCACCTGTGCGCCGTTTAGTTTTAGCACTTTCAGGATGTTAGGGTAGATATAAAGATCTGCTACGTTACGATAGGCAATGTCACCTGTGGCGATGTAGGTATAGTCGTCCGCGCCGCCACGACCCGCTCTAAATGGCGCACCGGCTGAGAGAATTGGCAGGCCTTCTAACTCAGTGCCTTGCACTATTTTTTGCGTGTACCAAGCCTGGGCATCGGTGACGATTTGAATTGAAGGATCATCATTAACCAGTGCAAAGAAGCTATTAACTTGATTGGTCACTTTTGCAAAAGGCTTGTTGACCCAAGTGCGGGTTTCTTCGTGCTCATGGTGCACAGCGGCTTCAACATCAGCATCATTATCAACCAAAGCAGTGATGTTTCTATCGGCATCTTGCTCGTAAATCGGCATCAAAGAAGACTGAGAATCAGTCACTTGCCAAGCACCGGATTGATAGGTCAAGGTGACATCAATCACCCCTAAGTGATTACCCCAAAAGCCCGGCATGACTGCTGCCACACCATTGATGGTGCCTTTTTCTAGATCGATGCCTTTATCTTCCATCCCCTCGTAGCGCGAGCTTGGGAAGTTTGCATGAGCGTGACCAAACATGATTGCATCTATGCCTTCCACTTTTGATAGATGATAACTGGCGTTCTCTTTCTTATCCGTGTGTGCTGAGGTATCCAATCCTGAATGTGGAATCGCAATAATAATGTCCGCGCCTTTTTCTTTCATCTCTGGCACATATTTATTGGCCATAGCTATGATGTCTTTGGCGATAACTTTACCTTCAAGGTTGGCCTTATCCCACTGCATGATCTGTGGCGGTACAAACCCGATGTAACCGACCTTTATGGTGTGCGTGTTTCCGTCATTATCTACAAATGCTTTATCTTGAATAAGGTAAGGCGAGAAAAGCGGCTCGTCGTTACTTTCATCCTCATCGCCATCGTATTTAAAGACGTTGGCTGAGATGTATGGGAAGTTGGCATCATCGATGGCTTCTTGTAAAAACTCTAAACCAAAATTGAACTCATGATTACCAATGTTTGCAACGTCATAGTCTAAGGTATTCATGGCTTTATAAACAGGATGCACTTCACCATCTTGAAGGTTTTTAATTTTTGCCATGTAGTCACCCAGTGGACTACCTTGAATTAAGTCACCATTGTCTACCAGTACAGAGTTTTGCACTGCATTTCTTGCTTTGTGAATTAATGCCGCCGTTTTAACTAAGCCAACTTTGTCATCTTGGCTGTCAGAAAAGTAGTTAAAGTTAAGTACATTGGCATGTAAATCTGTGGTTTCAAGTAAGCGCAGTTCGATGGCGGTGCCCTCAATCACTTCTTGATTTGGCGTTTTTGCTTGCGCTTTAACATCATTGTCATTTGAATCAAAACACCCAGTTAGTAATGAGCTTGCACCACATAAAATTGCCAGCGGCAGTAATCTTGTTTTCATATTCCTTTCCATTTATCGGTTTTAGTGCCGCTACTATAGAGAGCGAAAAAGACAAATAGGCTAAGGAAAAATGGCAAGTTGGTTCCAAAATTATGACAAGATCATGAGAGACTGCTATGCATCGACAAGATGCAGGGAAGGTATGTTATTTTATTAATTTTTATGACTTTTTTCATATTATTAATTGTCAAAAATCAACTCAATACGCATGGGTTTACGCTGATCTGGTTGAATAGACATTAGGTAGAGTAAATTGCTTATTTAAACATTGAGGGGACTTTGTGAAGTGGATATGACAAGCAAAGCATAGAGGTTTGATGACTATGCTTAGGTGTGGAATCTGTTTATGCTTTTACGAGATAAAGCAAAGGTGCTCATTACTGAACACCTTCAAGTGGATTATAAGTTACCGTCATTTACCAATTGATGAAGTTCCTCAAGTGAAGCCGCAATTTTTACGCCCGGCACATTTGTACCGATGGTTGCTTCGAATGAGCCCTCAACTTGTGAGCGGAATGAAGTAAAAGAAATGCGGTAGACGCCACGAACAAGAGATTCAGTAGGGTTGTTTAAGTTTGTGGTTTGTCTTAATAACGAGTTGTAGTATGCGCCACTTGGGTTAGCGGGTAATTCTCGCGTGTCATCATTATATCCCAGCGGTTGCAATACTTTTCCGCCCTTAGCAATGCTTTTACTATCGATAATATTCATGCGATCAAACACAATATAAGTATCAAAAAACTTTGCCTTGTCTTTTTCCATACCCGGAGCAAAGTTGGTATGGACAAAGTCCTTATCCGTTGGTTTTGATTCAACGGGAGATTGCATTGAAATACCAATTTCATCTACAGCAGCAGGGACCCATGCATATAAGTAATAAGTATCTTTGCCTTTATACACGCCCTCTGGCTTTATTGTGGCGTCAACGTAGCCAAAATAATTCACGTAGTTTGCGTAAGGAGCGCGCACTTCTAGTGGCCCAACCCCTTCAGAAATAGAGCTTTTTAAATAGGGTGATGATGAAGTACTCATACATGCAGTTAAAGTAGTGAGAGAAAGTATAGCAATTACCTTTCCAGTGGATTTAAGCGTCATTAAATAACTCCTTGTTCTGATTAAAATCAAAGCAAGCATAGTTGTGTTTTAAGGCATTGCAATGTGAATTGGGTGGTTTTTTTCTTACAGATAGAATGCCGGTATTTTAAGTGATTAAATGCTTTATTCGGACAGGGGTTTTAGGTACATTGAATATAAATCAAAAGGGATAAATACCAATCACTTAGTGGGTTTCATGCAAGTAAAACCGCAATGTGTAAATTCACTATTTAGCTTTGGAGAAGCAATCATGTCAAAGGTAGTCATCATATTAGGTGGGTATGGTAATTTTGGTAAACGCATTGCTGAGTCATTATCACATCATGACATTACTTTGCTGATAGCAGGAAGAAGCGAGGCTAAGGCACAGCAATGTATTGCACAGCTACAAAGCCAATCATGTGCAGTGCTCAAACCTTGGCAAGTGGATATTCATGCAGATGACTTTACCGAACGACTTGCTGCCCAGAATCCTTTTATGGTGATCCATACCAGTGGACCTTACCAAGGTCAGAATTATACTGTGCCGCAAGCGTGCATTGCCTCTGGCGCTCATTACATAGATTTGGCTGATGATAGACGGTATGTGTGTGATATCAGCACTCTTGATGGGGCTGCGAGCACTAAAGGGGTGTTGATTGTCAGCGGTGCCAGCTCAGTACCTGGGTTATCCTCAGCTGTCATTGATAAGTACTCGACTGTGTTCAAAAGTATTCAAAGTATTGATATTGCCATTGCACCGGGCAACCAAGCGCAAAGAGGTGTGGCGACAATTGCAGCCATTTTAACCTACACAGGTCATCCATTTGAGGTGTTTAAAGAGGGGCGATGGCAATCAATCTATGGTTGGATGGATGCAAAGAGTCATGACTTTGAAGGTATCGCCAAACACCGACTTTTGGCCAATGTCGATGTGCCAGATTTGGCACTTTTCCCTAAGCGCTATGCGGTCGCCGAGCGAGTGAGTTTTCAAGCAGGGCTGGAGCTGCCACTGTTGCATTGGGGCATGGTGGGTATGGCTGCATTAGCCAAGTGGGGTATAGTAAAAAATTGGTCTCCACTTGCAAAACAGCTAGATAAGTTGAGTAATTACTTTTTACGTTTTGGCAGTGATATTGGTGCCATGGAAGTGTCTATATCAGGGATGGAAGATGGTGACAAACAGCGTAAAGTGACTTGGCGTCTCTATGCTCCAAATGGACAAGGGCCTTATATTCCAACACTTTCCACCATTATTATTGCAAAAAAGCTCCTCAGTGGAACATTGGATATAACGGGGGCGCTTCCCTGCTCAGGGTTGGTAGAGTTATCTGAATTTGAGCCGTATTTTAAAACATTTGAAATATATCAAAAGACGCAGTTGGAGGACTGATGGAGCCGTACTTTATCGCAAAGTTTATCCATATTTTGGCCGCGATAGTGGTGATGGGGACAGGCGCGGGCATTGCTTTTTTTATGTTTATGGCGAATCGCTCCAACAATCCTCAAGCAATTTATGTGACAACGCAGCATGTTGTTTTAGGAGATTGGCTATTCACAACCCCTGCGGTGATCACGCAAATAATCAGTGGTCTATACTTGATGCATTTGCTCGGTTACGCTTTTGACTCACCTTGGTTTTTAACGGTTGCAGGGCTATTTGCGTTCATAGGCTTGTGCTGGCTTCCGGTGTTGAAAATACAGTATCGTCTGCGTGCGTTGGCACAGTTCGAACAGCAAAAAGGTGAAGTATCAGCCGAGTTTAAAAAACTGATGCGACGATGGACGCTACTAGGTATTCCCGCGTTTACTGCTATTTTGGTTTTACTTGCCTTGATGGTATTTAAGCCTTTATCGGTCGTATAAACATGATAATTAAAGCCCATAAACTTGACCTGTATGCGAGTTATAGCTTGGCGTTTGTTTGGATGTTTACCGGTCTTACATCGGTATTTTTTGCCCCAGAGGTTGGCTTTGATATATTGGCAAGCGCAGATATTACTGGGCTTGTTGCACAAGCGGCTGTGTATGGCGGTGGGGCACTGGATGTTGCGCTCGGGCTGTGGATTTTGACACGCCGCAACGTCAGACTATGTTGCTTGGTGCAGGTGAGTGTGATCCTTGTGTACAGTGCTCTTTTGACTCTTATTGATGCTTCGTTTTGGTTGCACCCTTTTGGTCCTGTCACTAAAAATTTCCCCATCATCCTACTTATTATATGTGTGTATCACAATGCAGCAGAAAGTGAAAAGTAATGCGATTTATGTGTTCGGCGTATTTGATGTTTTGAATATTATCCGCCATCTATCTATATTTTATAAGTATCGGAACAATGAGGAGGTGGTGTGCGAACAGCTGCTCAGTTTATCTTGGTTGGACTGTTATCCAGTTCAGTGGTTGCGGCACCGCTTGATGAAATAATCAAAGAGGCGGAGGATTACTTGCGTGTCGAGCCCTCCCGTTCATTAAAGCTACTCAACGCGATACCGCATGTACATTCGCTAACTGATATCCAGCAGTTGAGATGGCATATTGCAGCTATGCGAGCGTCAGTTCCTACGGGGGATATGACACAGCTAATTGATTCTTTAGAGGTGATATTTCACCACCAAAAACATCCTTATTTTATTGATAAATTGGTTTCTATCACCAGTGCGACAGGTATTTGGCTGCGAAAAAACCACTATATCAATGATGCGCAAACCAGTCTTGAGTGCTCCTACAAACATGCCATCAATGATCGTCAAAAATTGACGATCACAAACAGTCTCGCGTTGCTTGCACGGCAGCTTGATGAGTTAGAAAAAGCCAAGTCGTTGTATGCCAAAGCGAAGCGGCTGGCAAGTATCGCGGATAGGAAAAATTTACTGGCTATCATTGAGAATAATCAAGGCATGATAGCGTTAGAAGAAGGGAATATTGGGCAAGCTGAACAGCACTTCAGAATAGCTTTAGCAGGTTATCAAAATATAGATAAACGTTCAGGCCAAATTTCGGCTGGCATTAATCTACTGTTTGTTTTTGCTATCCAGCAGCAGTGGGTGAATTTCCAAAGGCTGTATAGCCCGACTGAAACCTTGGCACAGGCTTTTCCCAATAAAGCTAAGCAGGCATTATTATTATGGCTTAATACCCGCTTTAAACACATGCACGGAGAGCCTTTATCACGAGAAGAAAAGGCGCAGCTGATCAGTGCATTTAATCAATTGGATGACGATAGAATTAGAGCTTTGGTATCGCGACATTTGACATCAGGAGTGGATATATCAGTCCCAGTGATTGATAAGCCGAAAATTAAACGTTTTAATCGCCCTTGGTTTGAAAAAATAAAGCGCTGTGAGTGGTAAATGAGTTTTTATGTTTGGCTGGACTCGCATTTTCATCAATGCCGTACAGCAAAAGCGGCATTTATTAACAGGGGAATGGGCTAGAGATTAATAGTCCTGACACCAACCACGTGTATTACAACCTTTGTGTGGTGTTGTGATACAAGGGCCATTCGTCCAGCATGGCATTTGTCCAGATTGACACCAATAATCTTTAGATTCAATCGCACCACCCCCTATTTGCTTTGTCGCATCTGAGTTAATTTGTTTTTGGCTAAGTTGCTTAATGCCTTTTTTATTTAATTTTAATTTCATGTTATATCCTTTGTTTGTTTTTTGTACTGCATGGTTAGAGTCACAATTTACCCAATATCAGTCAATTGCAATTTTTTTATAATCGTACTTTTAGCTTAGTTGGTATGTGGATTGCTAGCGTTCAATTGTTGATGATGTGACCATGAAATGACACAAATACACTCGGTCATCGAGTGTGGTAGTGATTAGTCGCAGTTGCTTTGAATCGCAGTTCAGTTTCAGGCATCTTAGAATTGACAATAAAATTGATATAACATAACAAAACTGATCGCCTTAAGAGGGATACATTAAGTATTCAGGCGGTGAGTACAATATTAAGAGTTAGATTATGAAAAATAACAACAAATTATCACTGACATTGCTTGGCGCTCAGATGCTTGCTTTGCCCGCGCTGGCAAGTGATATTAATACTGACAAGACGTGGCAGTATGAAGATGTATTCAATATCGAATACGCAGCGGCGCCACAAGTACACCCTGATGGTTACAAGGTTATTTATGAGCGTAGAGCCATGGATATTATGGCTGACAGCACACGCATAAATTTATGGGAAGTGGATTTAAAAACCAATACACATCAACCGGTTTTATCTGGTAAAAACCAGTTTCGCAGTGCTAAATATTCACCAGATGGTAAGCGATTGGCTTATATTACGAACGCTGAAGGTGATAATCAGCTGTATGTACGCTGGTTAGGTTCGGGACAAACCGCGCGTGTAACTAACGTACATCAAAGCGTCGGTAACATAAGTTGGTCACCAGACGGTAAGTGGATTGCATTTACCATGTTCAAGCCAGAAAGCAAAAGTAGTTTTTTTAAAGAGATGCCTAAAAAGCCTAAAGGCGCGCAATGGGCTGATAATGCAACTTATATAGATGAAATGGTGTATAAACGTGATGGCAGTGGCTTTGTTAAGCCGGGTTATCATCATGTGTATGTTGTACCATCAGAAGGCGGCACACCGCGTCAACTAACTCAAGGTGCGTTTCATCATCGTTCATCTCTCACTTGGAGTGAAGATGGTAAATCACTGTATTTCAACGCTAATCGGCATGATGATTGGCAAAATAAACCGCGTCAGTCAGACATATATCAAGTAAACATTGCGGATCGTGAGATCACGCAAATAACTGATGAAAATGGTCCAGAATACGGTCCGAAGATAAATCATCAAAGGGATAAAATCGCTTATTTAGGCTATGAAAATAAGCACTTATCAAGCCAAAACTTTGATATTTATATGATGGATTTAGATGGTAAAAACCCAGTTAACTTAACAGCATCGTTAGACCGCCCAATTAGCTCACATCAGTGGGATAAAAAAGGGCGTGGGCTTTACTTTAGTTATGATGACCATGGTCAAAAGTACGTTGGTCACGTTACTTTAAAAGGCAAAGTGACGGAAAAATTGGCTAAATTAGGTGGACAGTCTTTAGGTCGTCCATACACATCCGGTCAATTTGCTGTTGCAGGCAGCAATCGCTTGGTTGTTACAACAGGTGATACAGAGCGTCCTGCTGATCTGGCATTAGTTGATAAGCGCCAAAAAGTCACTCAGCTAACAGATTTAAATGCTGATTTATTAGGCCATAAAAATATCGCTAAAGTTGAGCCTATCACAGTAAAGTCATCTGTAGATGGCCGTGATATTCAAGCTTGGTATGCATTACCGCCTAACTTTGATGCCACTAAAAAATACCCGATGATTTTAGAGATCCATGGTGGGCCACATACGGCATATGGGCCAAACTATAGTACAGAAGTACAGCTGATGGCATCTAAGGGCTATGTTGTAGTGTGGGCAAACCCGCGAGGCAGTACATCTTATGGTCAGGAGTTTGCTAACCTAATTCATCACGATTACCCTTCAAAAGATTACAATGACTTGATAGATGTTGTAGATGGCATGGTGGCTAAAAAGTTTGTTGATGAAGACAATTTATTTGTCACAGGTGGTTCTGGCGGCGGTGTGTTAACGGCATGGATCATTGGTAATACAGATCGTTTTAAAGCGGCTGTAGTTGCCAAGCCTGTGATTAACTGGATAAGTTTTGCTTTAACTGCTGATGCCTATAACTACTATGCGAAATATTGGATGCCGGGCATGCCGTGGGAAGCAACGGAGCATTTATGGAAGCACTCACCATTGTCGCTGGTGGGCAATGTGAAAACACCAACGATGTTGTTAACGGGCGAAAATGATCATCGCACACCTATGAGTGAAACTGAGCAATATTATCAAGCATTGCAGTTACGCAATGTGGAAACCGCCATGGTACGTATTCCTAAAGCGGGTCATGGTATTGCTGCAAGGCCAAGTAACTTGATCCAAAAAGTGGGTCATATTGTGGCGTGGTTTGAAAAATACCGTAAAGCGGATAAATAAAAATATAATAGGGCAGTGTTTTGCTGCCCTAACTTTAGTTAAGCCAGACTCACTTGTGGCTTACCCTCTACAGAGACACTGCGCTTGGCAACTAGCCATAAGCTGACGGTGATGGTGATGCTCATCATGACAAAAATCGCCAGCATAATCATTAGCTGATATTTAATCGCTACCATGGGGGATGCCCCGCCGAGTATTTGACCTGTCATCATGCCTGGAATTGTCACCAGCCCTGTCGTTGCCATTGTGGCGAGAATGGGTGACATCGCCTTAGTCAAAGCATCCTGTACAAAAGGTTTCGTCGCATCGCTTGGTGATGCGCCCAGCGCTAATGCGGCTTGATACTCGGGCCAGCGTTCTTGCAGTGCACTAAAGTAACTTTGTAGACAGATGATATTGCTGGAAATGCTGTTGCCAAGGAGCATACCCGCCAAAGGGATAACGTAACGGGCGTGATAAAAAGGTTCTGGCTGAATAATTCCCAAGGCAAGAATAGCCATTAGCGGCAAGAGTCCTGCAACTAAGCTAATTGCCACAGGAAATAAAATCATAGATTTTGGAAAAGGCACCTTGTTGATAATGGCACTGCTGCCGACAAGTACCATGGCCATCATCCAGGCGAGGTTTATCCAAACATTGTTGAGATCGAAAAGTAACTCTAGGTATAGGCCGATTAAGATGAGCTGTAATGTCATTCTACTCAGGCTGACTATGGTTTCTTTTAATAAGCCCAGCTGATAGTGCCTATTTATGTAATAAGGGATGATCAACGCGAGGCTAAAGAGGACCAACTGCCACCATTGAATATCTATGACGCTTTGCATACTGCCAACTACTTTGTCTGAGCCTAAAACAGGAGTTAATTAACTGAGCGTTCACGCTAACATGCCTGTATGACACTTTTATTTTAAGTGTCATACAGGCATATGCATTGGCGTTATCTGGCTATAAAGTATGCAGGGAACTACATTACACCACTTTTGCTAACACAATATCGTAGCGATATTGATTGGTAATTTCGGTGGTTTTTGCGGTCATTAAGGCTTGCTCTTCAGGCGTTTTTCGCCTGAATAAGCCATCTTTTTGGTTGAGTGGGTGATCGGGAAAATACATTTGCGTAAGCAGCGAGTGGTATCCTCTTTTTGATATTTTTAGATGAATATGGGGTGTTCTTTGCTGCGCTGCATTGAGAGGGTAAGCCCCCGGGAACACGGTTTTAAAACGAAAGTGTCCTTTTGCTTTGGTTTGTATAATGGCCCAAGCCTGAAAGTGGGCATCAATTGGGGCATCACTGTTGTCATGAGGATGGTGGTATTTTCCAAAGCTATTTGCTTGCCACAGATCAATGGTGACATCCTCTATGGTATTGCCTTGGTCATCGAACACTTGGCCAAATATGTCTATGATGGTGCCTTTTGCTTTACCTTTTTTACCAGCAACCTGTGTTAAGTCAGCATCTTTGTCTTTTTGTGGCGTAATTGGATAATAAGGCCCCTCCATCTCTTTTGGCGTTATGGCGCGTGCTTGTACATGTATTCCAACAAGGCCCGCAAGTGAGCCGAGCGTTAAATTGCGAATAAAGTGACGGCGATTGAATGTTGTCATTATTAATCCTTATGCAAGATGGTTAAAGCACCCTTACAGACGTTATGTCATGCCCGCGCAATTGGCCAGTAATGACCATTGTCGCGTTTAAATGTAAATTGGGTGCATAAAGCAAATGGAGTATTTGATGCTGAGGTCAGTCGCGTCTTAGTATTTCTCTATTATTTTAAATCATAGAGTTTTAATAGAGTTTTAGTGTGTTGAAATTTAAACTTATTTTCTATTTAAAGACTGTGGTTGGTATTGGTAGTTATCAAAGGTTACTGTGGACGTTTCTTCTATATCGATAAAGAATGAAAAAGTCCCTCGCATGTCCATTTTAGTTTGGTGTACAAGGACAGCATCGTTCACTGTTATAAATTGCATTGAGAGATTAAAGTCGCTGATATCAGCGAGTGCAACTGGGCTAAACGAGGCGGTATTGTGTACAGAGACCTGTTTAATATGCTGATTGCTTTTATCAATTTTAATGTGGCCAGTTAACTTTCCAATGGCATCTTTGCCGAGATCTGCCAGCTCAACAGGGTAGCTAAAGGTGATGCTATCAGAGGTTTCTTGAACTAGGGTGAGCGTGTGTGTTCTCACTAACTCCCTAATACTGATCGAAAAGCCTTTATTTTCACGTTTTTGTGCAAACTCTTTGATTTGTTTTGGTGATGGCTGTTGACCATTAAGCTGAAGTAGTTGCCAGCGCTGATATGGGTTGTTGTTGGGCTGGTGTTTGGCTTGAATTTCTGTTTTGTCACCTTCTTCAATTTCAATACTATGAATTGTGTAAGACCAGTGTTGCTTGTTGGTTTGAGAAAAACGCTCAAGGGCAGATTCCACTAACTGAATATGTTCGCTTGATGCAGACATGGCAGGTTTGGTGAATACAATAAGTGAGCAAATGATGGCAATGCATCTGAACTGTTGAAACATAAAACGGCCTCCTTTTTGCGTATTACTTTGCAGGCCGTAGCGTGAAATAGACGTGAATATGAAAGGCCGGTATGCCTTTTAAAGTTATAGAGGCGTTTTAAATTCTTCGAGCGCTAAGAGGATCTCTTTTCTTAAAACTTCTGTGAGTTGCCCATTTGGATAATGACCTGCTAGGTGCCTATCTACACTGGTTGAAGCATGTGGGTCGTAGCGATTATCAGCGCCTGCAAGTTGATAAAATTGATTGACGACTGCGGTTGTGTCATGGGGGTCAGCTTCTATCATAATCATTGCTTGTGCCAATACTGCGCGGTATAAACCCTGTTCATTTCTTGGTGATAGCGCGACTCGCTGCGCAGTACCTGTGACTTTCAATGCATCTATATTGAGATTAAAGCGACCATCACAATACGCGCCAGGTGTTTCCCCATATTCGCTTTGCAAGCCAAGACTGCGCAGTGCGCTGCGAATGGGTTCACATAAAGCGATATATATGGAGTCTAAATCTAATGGTTGCGACTTTGTTTGCGCAAAAATCACCGAGAAGTTTAAAATACCGGGACCATGAGGAACGGCAGTACCACCGCTTTGCCTCACTGAAACTGGCCAATCTAATTGCGCGAGTGTATCGCAGGCATCGTTAAACATCGGCAACTTGGCTTCTTTACGGCTGACGATCAGTGATTGAGGGCATTCCCATAACCTAATTGTGGCAGGCTGCATGCCTTTAGCAACTTGCATCAGTAGTGTTGAGTCTTGCTCTAATGCGCGCTCAGTAGATGTTTCAATGGGCTCGTTAAGTACAGACCACGAATAGGCGCTATACAGCTGAGTTGCTAATTCTTTTTCATTCATATGTACTTGTCCCTAATTATCATGACACCTTCTCTAGTATAGACGCCGGTGTGGCATGGTGATTTACTATGAGTTGGATGTCTCTGCCGTTGGCATCATCATACTTTGATAACGCAATTCACCTAAAAACGCTCTGGCTGCTGGGCCTAGGCTATCACCATCGACAAAGGTGAGGTGCAGCTGAACTTTTCGTGTCTGACCCGATTGCAGGTTGAGTGGGACAAGCTCACCACTTTGCAGTTCTTTTGCAATTAAAGGCACTGGCAGCCACGCAAAGCCAAAGCCATTTTTTATCATATCAATAGAAGTGCGCATATGGCTTACTGTCCAGCGCTGAGAGGCCTGCAGCCAGCCTGAGTCATGACTTTTTGATACCGCAGAGTCCCTAACGACAATCTGGCGATGAGACTTTAAATCTTCTAAGGTCAGTGCTTTTTCAGTTTGATTGAGTGTGTGCTCGGGGCTTGCAGCGGCAATAAACTCAATTTGGCATAATTCTTCACTAAATAGACCTTCAAGGGTAAAAGCAGATACGGCGATATCAACCAAGCCACCTTGCAACTGCTCATTGGCTCCATTGAGTACAGATTCGACAAGTTCGATGCGCAGAAATGGGAATTCTTGTGATACTTTATCAAGCACCTTATACAGTAAGTGCGATGGGAAAATGGCATCGATGGCGATACGCAGCTTAGTCTCAATGCCTTCTGCGAGAGTCTCTGCAATGGTTTCGACTTTTGAAGCTTCCTCTAACAGGTAATCAACTCGGCGCAGCATTAATTCACCGGCAGGAGTTAGGAGCGTTTTACGACCTTCGACACGAAATAGTTTTACGCCAAGAGAGGTTTCAATTTTATTCACGGCGTTGTGAATGCTGGATTGGCTCTTATGAATTTGAGCCGAAGCTTGGTTAAAACCGCCATGCTCGACGACGGCTTTAAACATACGCCACTGCTCGAGCGTTACTTTAAGCATGAGCCACCTATTTGCTGTATGTATAAGGATTGTGTGATAAGCATATTACACGAAAAAAAGCGTCAGGTTCATATTGTTTAAACAAATTTATAGCGCTGTTTTAAAACGTTTATTTGAGTTTTTTTGAGTGTTTTAGCGGAAAAGTTTTTTAGTATTCAGGTACAGTAAACTTTCTCTCGCGTAATTTAGATACTCCCAAGCAGTGAGGCTCATTCGTTCGTGAATGGGCTTTTTTATTGCTAGAAGGGCGCTGATCCCCAATGCGCTTTTTGCTTTTTTTCAGCCTGTTTTTTAGCGCGTTTAAGCTCACTTTTACGCACGTGCTTCGTTATCCATTTGATCATTTTGGGCGCCAACTCTGGCGGAATGTTGTGACCCATTCCTGGGACAATTTTTAGTTTTGATTTACGGATCTGCTGTGCCGTTTTCACCCCTTCTTGGCTCGGAATTATGGGGTCGGATTCACCGTGTATTACTAAGGTCGGTGCCTTAACTTTGGCCATCAGATCCTGACGACTGCCGCTTGCAGCCATCGCGGCAAATTGGCGATGAAAGCCATGGGGGTTGTTTGCGCGCTCAACTGTATCGATTGCCTGACTTTTCAGTGTCTTTTCATCTTGGGGGTAAGCTGGGCTGCCGATCAACTGGTTAAGACGAATATTATAGCGAATTGCGGCTTCTCTATTTGGTTTGTTAGGACGAATTTTAGCGAGCTGCAAGAAGACTTTTAGGTTGGAATGAGTTAACTTTAGAGAGGAAGAAGAAGACATAATAGAGGTGAGACTAAGCACTTTTTTCTTTTGCTTTGCGGCAATAAGCTGCGCAATCATACCGCCCATGGAGGCACCGACAAGATGGGCTTTTTTTATTTTTAACGCTTTCATTAATGCCAAGGTATCTTCGGCCATTTCTTCTAACGTGTAGGGTACTTTAGTGCGCATCGGCAAACGCGCGCTAACCCAGGTTTTAAATAAGTTAGGGGTACCATATTGTTCTAACTGAGTTGAAAGGCCGGCATCTCGGTTGTCGAATCGCACGACTCTAAAGCCTTGCTCAACCAAGCCATAAAAGAGTTCATCGGGCCAGAGTGTCATCTGCGCACCAAGCCCCATGATCAAGACAATAGCAGGTTTGTTTTTATCCCCTTCATCTTGATAGCTAATAGAAATATTGCTGCTGATAGAGATTGATTTCATAGTGATATAATTGCAAACGCCCTCAGTGCAGTTTAGGCATAAAAATAGCAAATGCCTATGAACTAATTTGTTTTAGAAGGGTGTATACTAGATGCTGATAGCGCCGACTACGGCAAAAACCAGGCGATAAAAATTGGCAGCTATTGTGAATACCAATTGTTATTTTACAATCATATTAATAGGATGAGTGATGCATAAAAAAGTACATCATAGCCATGAACATCATCGTGGTGATATTAAAGATAATGCCTTGAAAGCATTGGTAACTAGCCCTGTATTTAAGAGCAAAGTTGAGAAAGCAAAAAAAGGCAAAGGGAGCTTTCGTCGTAAAGCAAAACATCAAGGCCAAGAGCCCTATTTTATGGCAGCGTAATAAACGCGGCGAGCCATAAAATAAGGTTTTTTAAATCGTATTCATTGCAAGGAGTTTTGGAGATAAAATGCGGAAAAGGACGTGTGCACTGACTATTATCGCTATTGGACTTATCGGATGCCAAGCAGCGCCTTTTACTTATAATCCAAAAGGGATAGAGCAGGCGCGTTTAGCACACATCGTTTTAGAGCAAGGCCCTCGTCAGTATGCACAGGATTATCTTGCTAAAATTGAATTTATTTGGAATGAACAAGGCGAGGAGCTCAGCGGGCGGCTGCCTTATGTGAGTGCCAAGTTTGATAGCATGAAGGTCTCACCTGGGGTTTATCGTATTCAGGCGTCCTGTGCCAACAATCAATACAAGGGCAGTGTGGAAGGGATTTTTAATTTTGAGCCAGCTAAAAACTACCGCTTATTGTGTGAACCGAAAAAAGACCGCCACACACTGGGGTTTGCGGTCTCAACGCATGTTGCACTTAAGCTGGAGCAGCTAGCTGATTAATCTATGCTTTGAATTTGCTCCGATGAGGTTGTGTCAGGCAAGGCTTGTTTACTCCAGAAGCTTGCTAGTATCGACCCACTGATATTATGCCATATTGAAAAAACAGTCCCCGCAATGGCCGCTGCCGGTGAGAAAAACTTCATTGCTAACGCCACTGCCAGTCCCGAGTTTTGTAGGCCAACTTCAAAGGCTATGGTCCGACAGACGACTTCTTGAAATCCACACCACCTTGCAGCCCAATAGCCACTTAACAAGCCAATACCGTTGTGCACAATCACTGCACATAAAATCACCGGCCCTACCGAAGAGAGCTGTGCTTGATTGAGCGCCACAATGATGGCGATGATAAAGACAATGGCCAACATGGATAAAAGTGGCAAAACAGTTTGTATTTTTGCTACTTGCTTTCGTAACAAGGTATTGAGCAATAAACCAATGAGCACAGGCGCAAGCACTATTTTAAGTAGGTTTAAAATCATCGCTTGGATGGGAATATCTACTAGTTGCTGGGCATACAATGAGATTAAAAATGGCGTGACTAAAACACCTAATAAGGTGCTGATGGCCGTCATCGTTATGGATAAAGCTACGTCTCCTTTGGCCAAAAAACACATCACGTTACTCGCCGTGCCACCCGCTACACAGCCCACCAGAATAATACCAAGACTCAACGTATCGTTTAATCCAAATGCATAAACAATGACTAGTGCCACAAAGGGCATGACTAAATATTGTAGTAGCACACCCAGCATAATGGCTTTGGGCGTTTTAATCACGTTACTAAAGTCTGACCAAGTGAGTGTTAAGCCCATGCTGAGCATGATCACAGTTAACAGTGGAATGATGGCAGATTTAAAGGGAGTAAAAAAATCTGGATTGACATAGGCAATGACACTGAGCAAGAGTGCCCATAGTGGGAAAAGTTGAATGACTCGATTTAGCATAGAGCTCTCATTTGGACTGATTAGTTTGATCATTGAATCGCGAAATTGTGGAATGAGTATGTTGTAACGCAACTATTTATGCATTTGTATATTTTTCACCCCACTGTTATGTTAACAAGCAGTAAACCTTAGTCAATCATGTTCATTCGACTTCATTAAATTTGATGTTTATTGGGTGGCATTCACAGTGATAGGAAATTCTATGGTCGAGCAGAGTGTGACATTCATAAACCAGTTATTGTGGGGTAAAGGGCAGATTCTGATTTATGTGCTTCTGTTTGCCGGTTTTTGGTTTACATATAAATTGCGTGCTATTCAATTTATGGGCTTTAAACATATGTTTTCGCTTGCAAAAAACAGTGGTAGTGCAAATCCTAATGGGATCAGTTCATTTCAAGCTTTGTGTACTGGGCTAAGTGCCCGTGTGGGGACTGGGAACTTGGCAGGTGTTGCAATGGCCATTTCTTTGGGTGGCAGTGGAGCCGTTTTTTGGATGTGGGTGATTGCATTGCTTGGGATGGCGACTGGATTTGCTGAAAGTGTGCTAGGTCAGCTTTATAAAGTAAAAGATAGTCGCAAAGAGTTTCGTGGTGGACCTGCTTACTATATTCGAGCTGGACTGGGTAAAACATGGCTTGCGGTGTTATTTTCGCTGTGCTTATTTTTGGGCTATGGCGCCAGCTTTAGTGCGATGCAGGCAAACACCATGGCGGAGGCATTGAACAACACATTCGCCATACCAACTTATCTTAGCGGGCTAGTCATAGCTGGTGTTGCTGGAATTATTGTACTGGGGGGTCTTAAGCGAATAGCCCGTTTTGCAGAAATAATAGTACCTTGGATGGGGGCGGCATTTATATTCACCGCGATCATGATCAGTGCTATCAATTTTAATCTATTACCTGGGCTTTTCGCTGATATTGTGCTGTCTGCGTTTGGACTGACAGAAGCCTCAGCAGGGGCGCTGGGAGCAGCAATCAAAAGTGGTATCCAACGCGGTATGTATTCTAATGAGGCAGGTGCTGGCAGTGTGCCCCATGCAGCAGCGGGGGCAGCTCCCAACCCAAATCATCCGGTTGTACAAGGTTATATCCAAATGCTGGGCGTGTTTGTGGACACCATTGTTCTATGCAGTTGTACTGCTGTGATCGTATTACTCGCGGGAGTTGGTGCTACTGGAGAGATGGCGGGGATCAGTGTAACGCAGCAGGCGATGGCAGTGCATTTTGGTGAATATGGAGATGATTTTATTGCTTTGGCTATTACGCTATTTGCATTCACTTCTGTGGTCGCTAATTATGCCTATGCTGAGAGCAACCTGCACTTTTTTAAACTCGATAATACCTTGGGTAGATTAAGCTATACGGGTATTTATCTTGCAATGGTCATATGGGGAGCAAATGCCAGCTTGCAACAGGTATGGAACTTGGCAGATATGTCTTTAGGGTTGATGACCTTGGTAAATGTCTATGCCATTGTGTTACTCACGCCAACAATAAAGAGCCTGACTCAGGACTATTTGAATAAAAAGCGAGTGGGTGGAAAGCCCGAATTCCATCGAGGGGATGCAAGCATACAAGGTAACACTGCACCCGGGGTTTGGGATTAAAAGCGAATCTAGCGCAAGTTTGTGAGCAGCGGCAGCCTTGCCACCGCTACCAATCGTTAAGTGTTGAACCATGTAGCAAGTTGTTGCTGATACGGCGTAATATCCCCAATGTTATTTTTAACCCACTCTGGATTGTAATAGGTATCTAAATAGCGCTCGCCACTGTCGCAAATTAAAGTGACGATGGCACCGCCTTTATTTTGATTTTTCATTTTTTCTGCACTTGTTAAAGCACCCCACAAGTTGGTGCCTGTGGATGGCCCAGCTTTACGCCCCGTAAATTGTTCAAGCCATAACATCGCTGCAATACTGGCGGCATCCGGCACCTGCATCATATGGTCTATGACATCGGGCTGAAAAGATTTTTCTACTTTGGGTCGGCCAATGCCTTCGATACGACTAGAGCGGCCTGTACAAATGGTGTCATCATGTGCCGTATAGCCTTGATAAAATGCGGAAAACTCTGGATCGACGACCATGAGCTCGGTATCATAGCCTTTGTACAGAATGTAGCGGCCAAGTGTTGCAGAGGTACCGCCTGTGCCTGCACCCATGACAACTAGACTGGGCACTGGGTAGGGTTCACATTTCATTTGATTAAAAATACTTTCTGCAATGTTGTTATTACCACGCCAGTCTGTCGCCCGTTCGGCGTACATGAATTGATCCATAAAATAGCCATCGCACTGCTTTGCAAGCGCGGCAGCGGTATCATGCATTTGTGTGGCGCAATCAACAAAATGGCATTGTCCGCCATAAAATTGAATTTGATCTATTTTACTTTGCGCCGTTGATGCTGGCATCACGGCAATAAAAGGCACGCCTATCATTTGTGCAAAGTAGGCTTCGGACACTGCAGTGCTACCAGAGGAAGCCTCGATGACGGTGGTGCCCTCTTTTATCTTTCCATTGCACAGCGCATACAAAAATAATGAGCGGGCAAGGCGGTGTTTTAAGCTACCGGTAGGGTGGGTGCTTTCATCTTTTAGGTATAAATAAATATCGTTGAACTGTGGTAGTTGAAATTTAAACAAATGCGTGTCTGCAGAGCGATTTTGATCGGCTTCTATTTTCGCAATGCTTTGCTTTACCCAGCTTTTCATATTTATGAACTCCTATTGTGCGTTACCCAGATGAAAAATCTTATTTATTCTTTTTGGTTATAACTTATTCTATATCTAATTTGGAGATAATTTAAGCTTTATTTTTGCCTGCAAAGGTCGGGTAGTCATTTTGCCTTGTTACTTTTTGTAGCAAATTAATATTTATCAAAGCGAAGGGCGCATTTTGATCATGCATTTAATATGGCACACTGAGCACCATAAGTTGACGTGTTTGCCAGCGCATTCATCTAGGTAAAGGAAAGAAATTGAGCTATATCCCCCCAAAAAAACAGCAAAAAGCCATTGCGAGCTTGCTACCCATAGTTACGTTTATTAAGCCGTATAAGTGGGTTGCCTTGTTAGCACTGCTGGTCTTGTTAATTACCGCAGGTCTTAACTTGTCCATTGGTCAGGGGGTGAAATTTGTCATTGATAGCGGTTTTATCGCCGGCTCTAAAGAGCAATTAACACAAGCAATTTCTGGATTAGTGGTTTTGATCTCGTTAGTTGCTGTAGGTACATTTTGTCGCTTTTATTTGATGAGCTGGCTTGGCGAGCGCGTTAGCGCGGATATCCGAAAAGCGGTATTTAATCAAATTGTGCATTTACATCCGAGCTATTTTGAAGAAAACCGCAGTGGCGAGATGATGTCACGTTTGACAACGGATACGACTTTGCTGCAATCCATTGTCGGGTCTTCTTTTTCGATGGCGCTGCGCAGTGCTTTGGTGTTGCTCGGTGGCTTAATCATGTTACTTGTCACCAATATTAAATTGACTTTGTTGGTGGTTGCCTGTGTGCCATTGACACTAGTACCTATTATGATTTTTGGTAAACGGGTACGCAAGCTGTCGGAGAACAATCAAAGTGCCATCGCGGATATTAGTACCTATGCAGGTGAGATCATTCAACATATCAAAGTGGTGCAAAGTTACACCCACGAAGAAAAAGAAAAACACGCTTTTGGCGGTGAGGTAGAGAAAGCGTTTAATGTTGCAAGGCAAAGTATTAAACAGCGCTCATTTTTAATCGCAGCTGTGATTTTTCTGACTTTTGGTGCCATCAGCGTGATGCTGTGGGTCGGTGGCATGGATGTGCTTGAAGGACGTATGACAGGCGGCGAGTTAGGTGCTTTTATCTTTTATGCCATTATGGTGGCAATGTCGGTTGCAACCATTGCAGAAGTGTACGGTGAATTACAGCGAGCAGCGGGCGCAGCTAGTCGATTATTGGAGCTGTTGCAAATCGATAGCGCAATAAAAGATGTCACCGAGCCAAAGCCAATGCACTATGGAAATGAGGTGAGTATTGCATTTAAAAATGTGGATTTTTACTATCCCTCAAGGCCAGATACACCTGCACTCAAAGATATTAATTTATCTATTTTGAAAGGAAAAGTAGTGGCTTTGGTTGGCCCATCTGGTGCAGGTAAAACCACTTTATTTGAGCTATTACAGCGCTTTTATGATCCTCAACAAGGGACAATTGAGTTTAACAATGAAGTGATAACGCAAGTATCACTGACCGAATTACGCCACTCAATGGGCATGGTGCCACAGCATCCTGTGCTCTTTAGCTCTGACGTTTGGCATAACATTCGCTACGGTAATCCAGACGCATCTGATGAGCAAGTGATAGAGGCTGCAAAGCGCGCCCATGCCCATGACTTTATCGAGCAATTACCAGATGGCTATGGCAGCTTTTTAGGGGAGCAAGGTGTTAGGTTATCTGGGGGTCAAAAACAGCGTATCGCTATTGCACGCGCTATTTTGAAAGATCCAGATGTTTTGTTATTGGACGAAGCCACCAGTGCATTGGATGCGCAAAGTGAATTTCATGTACAAGCAGCGCTCAATGAATTAATGCAAAACAGGACGACTCTGATTATTGCTCACCGCTTGGCAACCGTGACCCACGCGGATGTGATCGTGGTGATGGATAAGGGTCAAGTTGTTGATATGGGTACGCATCAGGGGTTACTTGAGAGCTCCGTACTTTATCAAAAGTTATGTGAGTTACAATTTGATAAAGCACAGAGTATTGAAAGTGTTACTACTTAAAATTGGTAGATAATATTACCATTAATGAGGGTGTCATCTTCATTACGGTTGAACCAATTAGAGCGACTGTGTACGACTTCTAATGAGCCGAGAAAGCGCTTTGTGAATGCATACTCAAGGCTTAGGCTAAGGCCATATGCTGAGCCATCATCTGAAAAGTGACTTAGGGCGCATTCTGCTGCGTGTTGCTCATTGCAGCCTTCGTATGTTGTTCGGTAATAAGTGCCATCAATGTCACCTGTTTGGTAAAAAACACTGCCATATAAAAGAGTATCCTCTGATAAGCGATAGCCAGTTACCCACGCAATATCAATAAGATCATGGTCTAATTCCCAAGCTCTATTATCTGAAGGCAACAGGTTACTTTGCTCCTTGCTTTCTACACCAGACTCATGATCAGATAAATAACCAATAGTAATAGCATGAGAAAGGTTGCCGGCCTG
Organism: Pseudoalteromonas umbrosa; assembly: GCF_030125375.1. Lineage (GTDB taxonomy): Bacteria > Pseudomonadota > Gammaproteobacteria > Enterobacterales > Alteromonadaceae > Pseudoalteromonas > Pseudoalteromonas umbrosa. The sequence continues at coordinate 208,708 of NZ_JASJUU010000004.1, forward strand.
CGCTGTTTCTGCATGCTGTCCTGAAAGCTGGTATTTTAGAGTCGCTTTGACAGCTTTGCCTGTTTGGTACTTGGCTGAAAAGCCAGCACCAAGAGACATTTCACCACTAACGTAAAGGCCTGTATCATTTGACTTAAGCGGCGAATCACCAATTGGAATTGGCTGACCTTTGTCTAGGCCGATTGCTAGTTTTACATTGAAAGGTTGACTGTGTACTTCTGGGCTATCTAGTCGAACTGAACCTGTGTCAGCTTCTGGCGTAGAGTTACAGCCAGTGAGTACGGCTAAAGAAGCCAAAGCTGCAGCGCATTTTTTCATATACTTCTGATCCCTATTGAGCTTTTAAATGATTATTATTGCGGCTATGGATAGTATCGTCTTTTCCTTTAATAGCAACAGAGTGAATTAAAAATAAGCCATTTAATGAAAAACTACATCTGCTTAGTGAGCTTGTTGATGATTTATCAAAAATTAAAAGCAATGAAAATTTTGAGGCTCTATAAGTTGTGTTGTTGGGTGAAGTAGCCTTTGCATCGCGAGTGTAGTGTGAACTGCATGTGTAGCTGCTCCCAATGAAGTAATGCAAGATAGGATGACTCTGAATATTGCTCATCGCTTAGTTTTCGTGAACTAGGCGGATATGAGCGTTATGACGGTTAAAGGTCAAATTATTGATATGGGCACGTATCATGGGTTGCTCGAAAGCTCAGTACTTTATCAAGACAGTGTTTGATAAAGTACTGAGTGTCGAGCGTATTCCTACTTAAAATTGGTAGGTTACCTTTCCATTAACAAGCGTATCTTTCTCTTTGCGATTGAACCAATTACTGTGACTGCGTATTGCTTCAACTGAGTAGGAAAGGTGTTTATTAATTGCGTATTCGATGCTCAAGCTGAGGCCATAAGTAGAGCCATCATCTGAAAAGTGGCTTAGGGTGCACTCTGATGCATGTGACTCGCTGCAGCCGTCAGAGACTGTGCGATAGTAAGCGCCATCGATTTCACCAAATTGATAAAATGCGCCGCCATACACAAGCAACTCATCTGATAAGCGATAACCTGTTATCCATGAAACATCAATAAGGTCATGGTCAAGCTTCCAATCTTTACGAGTTGCAGGGGAGTTGTTACTGCTATTTTCTACTAAACCAGACTCTTGATCAGATAAGTACCCAAGTGCAATAGCGTGAGAGATATTGCCAGCTTGTGCTGTTTCTGCATATTGTCCTGAAATCTGGTATTTTATAGACCATTTGTCTGCTTTACCTGATTGGTGTTTAGCAGAAAATCCGCCTCCCAAAGACATCTCTGCGCTAGCAAAAGACTCCGAGTTATTTGAATCAAGTGGAGCCCCTTCGATTGGAATTGTTCGGCCTTTATCTGTGCCTAATGACAACTTTAATTTGAAAGGTTGACTGTGCACTTCAGGGCTATTAAAGCGAGCTGAGCCAGGGTCAGCTTCTGGTGGTGTCGATTGGCAACCGGTTAGAACGATTAAAGAGGTCAAAACTGCAGCACATTTTTTCATATACTTCTGATCCCTGTTAAGATTTTTGATGTGAATTATTGCGGCTGTGGATGGTATCGGTTTTTCCTGTAATAGCAACAGAATTATTTGGAAATATGCAATTTAATGAAACATGCCATCTCATTAGTCAAGGTTGAGAAGGTTAAGGTAAGATGCAATTATAGAGTCAGCTTGTTGATGACTTATCAAAAAAGGAAAGGCAATGAAAAAGTACATGGTTTTAGTAATGGGGCTACTTATTACAGGGTGTTCAGACAGTGAGGTTGGCGACGTTTCTTTGGGGTTATTTACGCTAAAAGACATTAAATTAGACTCTATGATTGACCCTGTGGTAACTGGTGTCACATGCCATGTTGCTAGTGTTGAAGCAGACTTGAGCTTATCGGACCCAAGTGATAGCTCAATCTCATGTCGTCAAACGGGTGAGATCACAGCTGCCATGATAGCCAGCATTGATAAATCGAAATCTGGAGAAGTGGTATTTAAAAAATCCAAGAGCATCTTTTTAAAAAGCATGAAAGTGCGTCGAATTTATGATGCAAAAAGTCAGACGTTGATGTACTTGTCATATAGTACAAAAGAAACATCTGGCAGTTTTAAGCACAGCCTATCCACGGTGCCTTTATGGGGCACTTCTGCTTATGCTACTGCAAAAGCAGAGCAATAAATGGATGTCATGGTCGAGCTGAGTTCGACCATGACAAAGCGGTTACTTTTCGCCTAATACTTCAAACTCGTCATAAATCAGACGTGCATGGCCATCTGCTTCAATGACCCAATGCTCTTTATGCACCACCCCATAGGCTTTGTTCATGGTCCATTTTGAAGTCAGAATATAGCCGCCCTCAGGGGACGGTTGCCAATCAACGTCGCTGTAGTCGACACTGTGAAACCCTTGATCCATTATGTCTTGCCAAAACTGTGCAATTTGCTCACGGCCAGTGAACTCTCCAAATGGCGATGCTTTCATCGTGGCGTGCTCTGTATATTGCTGCGCACACGCTTGTGCATCTTGACGGTTAAAAGCTTGTTGCCATGCGCTAATGCCTGCTTTACAAAGTGCCAGTTGTGTTGTGTGAGTGTTCATTTGATTGCTCCGATAAATTAAACTTGTTTTAGCATAGCGATTTCATTAGATTGAAAAAACAAGATAAAAAGAACGCACTGTTTAGTCTGGGAGAACAACCTATGAATAAGTTGCGGCATATGTCTTTGTTTGCACAGATTGTTGAAAGGGGATCTATTACTGCCGCCGCCAATGCTCTTGGGTTATCTAAGTCTGTCTTAAGCCAGCATTTAAAAGAGTTGGAGCAATCACTTGGGGTAATGCTACTGCGACGCACAACGCGTAAGCAAAGTCTAACGGTTGCTGGGCAGGGGTTTTATGAGCAATGTAAGTTAATCAATCAAACAGCTCAGTTAGCTTGGTTAGAGACCGCACAATTTAACGATGTGCCCAAAGGAAAGGTCAAAATAACTGCACCGAACGTGTTAATGACGACCTTGGTCGCACCCGCACTGGCTGGGGTATGCATCGAGTATCCAGAGCTTGAACTTGAGCTGATTGCTGATGATCAACAGCTTGACCTACATGCGCAAAATATCGATTTGGCAATTCGTGTCGGGAGATCGAAAAGCAGCGATGCGAAGCAGCGTTGGGTAGGGGAATTTAAAGATGTGTTGTGTGGCTCGTCAGCACTCTTAAAAACGCAGCCTCCAGAAGCGCTTCGTTATATTGCTAATATTTGGCAAGATCAGCACATAGAGCATGTTTTTACCTCCTCCACAGGGCAAGAAAAAGTATTTTCAACTCGCGCTAGCTGCCACGTAAACACGTTTGATACGTGCTTTGCCATGATAGCGCAAGGAGCGGGTATTGGCTTGGTGCCCGACTTTAAGTTGCCAGAGCTCGCTGCGCAAATATGTGAGGTTTTTCCTGAGCATAGCTTAAAGGCAAATCCGATATTTGCACTGCACACATTTGATAAGCAAATACCAATGAGTATCAAAGTATGTTTGCAAGCGATTGAAAACAAACTAGGCCAGAGCATGGACTAGCTTGTTATCTTGTTATCTTGTTATCTTGTTATCTTTAATCGGTGATATGTGATTGTGTGTTGCTATAAGCTTCAAAGTCTCGCTGTGGCACATAAACAGCATAACCTCGGCTGGGCGCCGTGAAATACCCTCTGCCATCGTCATAGATGGTCACTCTGTCATTCGTATCGAATGCATTCACGAGCGTTTGCCCCGCTAAATCACTAAACCCGGTTGCATGGGTTGTCACCCATGCCCCTTTTCGTTCGGTGCCATGGTTGTTTAAAACAATAATGGCACCTTGCTTGCCTTGTTTGCCAAATCGCCTTGCAATATAAACATGTTGCACATCACCATAGGGTGCACCTTGCTCGGAAAGAACCACTAAGCCGCCATCCATATAGGTGTTACGAGCGAACATCAATTGCTTGATATCCTGTTGTAAACTCACAGGCGCGGTGGTTGTAAGGCTTGAGTCATGATAGTCATGCTGTTTTACCGCAAAATAATGGGAATAGAATACAGTGGGTTTTCCCTCATGACTTAAAATATAGGCATAGGCCAATTTATGATCTTTATGCACCCATTTGTCATGCTCTTTGCCTGTATCGTGGTTTTCAACAAAGGTGACCACTGATGTCCCCGCTAGATGATTACCGCGATTATTTCGTACAAGTCCGGCATGATTGAGCGCACGCATATCAAAACTTTGATCTTGATTGCTCATTTGCGTTAGCACTGATTTTAGAGGGAAATCAAACGCATCGATATCAGCGCCCGCGCTTTGTACTGACTCTATCCATGATTTAATGCTGCTATCGCCACCCCAATATTCAGCGACAACAAATGGCTGCTTGTCATGGTTTTTTGGCAAGCTATTGACCCATTTTGCTGCAAACTCTGGCTGAAATCCGCGTACAAAATCGAGCCGAAAACCATCAAATTTATGTTGTGTTTTAAGCCATTTCCCCCAATCAATTAACTTCTGCTGCACGCGTGGTGAAAAGGTATTAGTATCATTACCAAAAAACTTGGTGTTGGTGATGACTTCATCATTGCCCTGCTCTCCTAGCCAGTCATCGCCATCCACTGGGTGAAAGTCATCAAACTGCCAGCCATTATCGCTACTGGGGTAATTACCGTCGGAATGTCTTGCTGGTGGTGTTATCCGAGTATTGGTATAAGCATATAAATGTGTATGCGTGATATTTTTGACAGTTTGATTGTGCGCGCTTTGCTGCCACACTTCGATTGGTAAAAAACCATTGTTTTGCGACGCATCAAACCAAGCTGTGGGACTATTTATGTCTCCTTGTTTAGCGCTAAGCTTGATAAACAAATCCGTTTTGTCTGGTACATCCAACCAGTACTCATCGACATCAGCTTGGTCAATAATGCGTCCTCGTAGCGTGGTATTTAAACCTGAAAAGGCGTTACTGCCGGGGCGGGTAGTTGCGTAATTACCATCATTTGGTTCTTGCTCTATGTAAATCGTAGTTGGCGTGACGGTATTTTTAGCCTCGGTGATACTCAGGTTATACCCTCTGGAGTTGATGTGTTGTGTCCATGGCATGGTAGAGCCATAGCCTTGAATCTTAATATAAATCCGTCCATGTACACCTTTGAGTTGCCAGCTAATTTCATTGCTAGGGTAGGCCACGTGCTGATGTTGGTGGGCTTTATTCATGGCATACGCTTTGACCGCAGGGTTAATTTCACTGTCTTGTTCATTACTGTAAATATGATTGAGTACCACATCTGCATAGACCTCGATCTGATGGTGTTGCATGGTATTGATCATGTTTGTCAGTTCACTTTGGCTGCCAAAACGCGTTTCAATACTGCCTTTTTGCAAATAACGGCCTAGATCATAATGGTCGTATACACCATAACCCATATCGATGATCCCCCAATTACCTTTAGAAGGTGGCGGGATCCAAATACTGGAAAAACCGGCACGGGATAAGCTGGGCGCTTGCTCACTTAAATGATCCCACCAAATGCCATTTTTGTTTTTTTCATCTACTGGCACATCCCAATAAAAGCCTTGTAGCATCACATCATCGGTCGCCAAACATAACGTTGGCGTACAGCAGAGCAGCGCGCCGCAAAGCAGATAATGTGCAGCAGTTGGATAGTAAAAGGCTTGGAGTTGAATGTTTTTTATCATATTGCATGTCCTTGCAGAGTTAATTTAGAGTGTTTTTTGTCCAGTTCAATTTTAACCTAGCATGTTTGGCGATGATCTGTGTTGAATACGTATGCAAAAGTCACATCGGTGGGCATAAAGTACAGTGCTTTAATCTGTTCGTATAAATTTGCTACGTTATTTTTGATGTGTTATATCATATCTATATTGGCTAATTTTTAGGGACTGATAATGAGAGCTTTGGCATTGTTTATTCTTTTTATGGGCGTTCAATTTTCACCTTTAGCTGCCATAGATATTTTCATCCCGCTTCGTGATAACACCCAATTGGCGGCCACGCTATATGTGCCTGAGCAAGGGAAAAATCAATTTAAGAAGTTTCCTATCATTGTGCAATTTACCCCTTATGGGCGGGCCGAAGCTAAGTCGAGAGGTAAATACTTTAGTCAACATGGCTATATATTTGTTGCGGTAGATAGCAGAGGCTTGGGCGATTCTACTGGACAATTTGTGCCTTTTACTGATGAGGGGAAAGATGGTTATGATGTCATTGAGTACTTGGCTCAGTACCCACTAAGTAATGGTAAAGTTGGGACTTTAGGTGGCTCATATCGAGGTTTTGCGCAGTGGGCGATTCAGAAATATCGACCGCCTTCGCTACAGTCAATGGTTGCCATTGCATCTGTGTATCCTGGCTATGACTTTCCCATGAGAAACAATATCTTTTCTGATTACGCCATATCCTGGTTGGACTTTGTGTTATCCAAGGATGAGAGTAAGCGCTATGGCTCAGGAGATGGTTGGAGCAATGCATATTTACAGCAAAAAAATAACGGCACAGCATTTAAAGATTTAGATAAATATAACAACCATTTATCCAAGGTTTATCAAGCTTGGCTAGCGCGCCCAAATTACGAGAAATATTGGCAAAATATGGTGCCAGAGCGGAGTGATTATACTGAAATATCAACGCCGATTCTGTCGATAACAGGCCATTATGATGGCGATCAGCGAGGTACTTTAAAGTATTACAAAAACCATCATCAATGGGCAAAGCAACAAGCGTTTGAGCAACATTATTTAATCATGGGACCTTGGGATCATAGTGGCACGAGAGTGCCTAAAATACAGGTACATCAGGCGCAGTTTATGCCCCAATCTATACTTGATATGCCAAAGGTTTATTTAGATTGGTTTAATTGGACATTGAAAGGGAAAAACAAGCCTGATTACTTAAACTTACCGGTGATCCAGTACATACAAAGTAAAGGACAGTGGCTTGGCCAGAATAGCCTGCGATCCGGCTCCAATTTAGAACATGTTTCTTTACAAAGCATGCTAACAAATCAGGGGGAACACAGCGTTAGTCCAGTGCCATACAGCAGTTATGACTATGATCCAAAAAAAGAGATTACTTTGCCTGAGGCATTTGATATGACTGGTTCGGTGGATTTACCGAGCGATCAAAGCAGCTATGTGGCGTTTGAAACCTCGGCACTGGATCAAAAGAAAGTACTTTTTGGTCAATTTGAGGCAGATATTTGGCTTAGCATGAATGTTTCCGATACCGATGTTTATCTAGAGGTTTTTGAAGCCTGCCCTGATAGCGCAATGCGTTTATTGAGCCAAGCGCAGCGACGCATTAAGTATAGAGATTCGCTATCCTCACCTGTTTCAACACCCATCAATGTACCTTTCTCTGTCACATTTGATGATTTTGATTGGGTCGCAAGAGAGATTAATCAGGGATGTAAATTGCGGTTTCTCGTTCGCTCGTCAAAATGGCATCAACAAAAGCACTTTAATAGTGCTTTACCCGTCGCTTTTCACACCATGGCAAATGCGCAAGAAGCTGAGATACGCATATTACATAGCGATGACTATCCTAGCCATATTCAGATCCCGTGGTTAGACCCAAGCGCCGATGTGGTAAAGCCTTTAAACTTGCCACTTAGCCAATAAATGATTACGCCATGGGGATACTGACAAAGACAGAGGTACCTGATTGCTCATCGCTTCGATACTCGATATAGCCTTTTTGCTGCTCAATGAGCAGCTTGGCGGTGTATGTACCTAGGCCTGAACGAGTCCCTTTACCATGAGATACAAATTTTTCTAAAAAGTTTTGCCGGATTGGTTGAGCAATTGCGTCGGAGTTGTGTATTTCTATAGTATGAAATTGATTGTCACTTTGTGCACTGACTGTGACTGCTTTGTCGTTTGATGAGGCTTCGAGTGCATTTTGCAGCAGGTGGGTAAATACAGCGAACAACAATGATTGCTCCGCTTTTACTTGCAAGCCATCAGGGACGGTATTGGCTATTTTTATTTGCTGCTTGGAGATAATGTGACTTAATCCCAATATCACTTTATCGATTATGTTATGGACTGACAGTGACGATGGATTGTACGGGTATTCATTGCGCTCAATCTTTTGCAGCGCTTGCATATTATCTAGGTGTGACTGCAATTGCTGGCAGTTTTGCTGGATAAAATCTAAATATTGTTGTGCTTTTTGCGGGTCATTTAAATGGGTTGATAGCGCGTTGCTGGCGGTTTGGATTTCTTTAATGGGGTTAACGACTTCTTGCTGGTTTACCGTATCAAATTGATCCCTCAGTTTTGCATTTTCCATCATGGTATCAATTTGTGCTCGCATGAGGCGGTTAGAGTCGATGGCACGGCAGTGGGCTTTTACTCGTGATCGCACAATAGAGGGGTTGGCAGGTTTGGTAATGTAATCAACAGCCCCTAATTCTAACCCTTTGACGATGTGCTCTGTTTGCTCTAATGCAGATAAAAATATCACCGTAATATGTTGCGTATTGGGATCGGCTTTAAGGCGTTTGCACACTTCAATGCCATCCATATCTGGCATCATAATATCCAGCAGTACCAAATCAGGCTGCGGTTCCATTGCGCATATTTGAAGTGCTTTTTTACCGTTCAGTGCCGCTTTTACTTTGTAATCTTTACGCAAAATATCACTGATCACTTTGATGTTATCAGCGACATCATCAACCACCAATACTTGTGTAATATGTTCTTTTTGTTCTTTTTGTTCCGCTGCCTCGGCTTTCATTGGGCGGACTGGCTTACTCAATGCTCGTTGTAAACGTGATAGTAAAATTTGACTTGAGAAGGGTTTGACTATGTACTCGGATACGCCGCATTGAATCGCTTGCATTACATTGCCTTGATCTATGGTGGCAGACGTCATAACGAATGGGATTTGAGCTGTGCGTGGGTTACTACGTACATATTGCAATAATGTAATGCCATCGAGCTTTGGCAGTTTCCACTCTGAGATAATTAATTGTATGTCGTTGTAATTGAGCTTTTCTCTCGCATCTACGCCGTTAGAGCTTTGCACAACGGTGACGCTTGGCGCCAGTTTTTTTGCCGTACTGGCTATCATGGAACGGATGGTTTCATGAGGTTCCACAATTAACACAGTCAGTGGTTGAGGGTTATCACTCCAAGTCATTGAGTTCTCCGCGTCAAATTTGCTTAATGAGAATTACTGGCTAATTGACTGTCCTTAGCACGCGACCGCATAACTGAGTGATTGATAGACAAAAATTAACTTCTTCTTATTTTGCACATGTTATCGAAAAGTGTCTAATAATTATGCATACACTTACCCAATTTGAAAAGTACGCACTATGCTAATTGAGCGTGGTGAAATCTTAAGGTTTAGTGTGTCATTCAAATGATTCAAGGAGTCAGATATGCGCCTTTGGCGGCTGTGTTTTGTTTTGCTAGTTTTATGTGTGTTTGCAGGAAGTGCCAGAGGCACCACTGAGGTTAAAGTAGAAGCTATCTCCGCTTATAATGGGTTGGCTAACCCGCAGATTTATGCGGTATCAAAAGATCCCCAAGGGTTTATGTGGTTTGGTAGTGCAGATGGAGTAAAGCGCTATGATGGCTATCAGTTTGTCAGTTTTAACCATAATCCGAATGACGAAAATTCACTCTCTGCAAACAGTGTTGGGGCGCTACTGTTTGACAAACAAGGGCAGCTTTGGGCGGGCACTTGGGGCGGCGGATTAAATTTATTTAATCGAGATAAGCAGCAATTTACCCATTTTAAACATGATGAAGCAAACCCAAATTCACTAGGCGCAAATAAAGTACAAACGCTATTTGAAAGCCGAGACGGCACCTTGTGGGTGGGCACAAATGGCGGCGGCCTTAACCGTTTAAAAAAGGATCAGCAGAGCTTTGAACGCTTTGTGATGCAGCAAGACAATCCATATAGTTTGGGCAGTGATCGGGTTTGGAGTATCAGTGAAGGCAATAAAGGTGGTATTTGGGTAGGAACCTCTAATGGTTTGTACCGATTAGACCGAGATACTGGTCAATTTCAGGGTTTTGGCGTGGCACCAAATTCGTTAGATCATGCTGAGGTGCGTCAGGTTTCTGTTGATAACCTAGGTAGAGTATGGGTAGCGACACGCACCAGTTTTGGCTTGTTCAACCCAGAAACCGCCGAGTATCGAATTTATAATATTCCATCAGGTGCATTGCCAAGCGTGACGCGCTTACATCATTTTAATGAAGATATATTATTGGCGACTTTTGCCGGAGTTTATCGTTTTTCGCCCCGAGAAAATCAATTTGTGCCTGTGATTGAAAACGGCGAACTCACCTTATTACAAAATCGCGATGTGAGACAAATCTTGATTGATGACAGTGGCTTATTATGGGCAGCTACGCGCTACTCCGGTGTGCAAAAAGTATTTCCAAATCCTCCTGCGTTTATTTCGTGGCAAAACTTTTTAAGTGAGCAATTACTCTCTGGGCTATTCAATCAAGTTCTGACTATAGAGCAGGCCAAAGCGGGCGGCGTATGGCTTGGCACTGGCCGAGGCTTAGTACATTTTGATGGTCAGTCTCAGTTCACACCATTTGCAGATGAAAAAACATTACGAGGAAATTATCGATTGCGTGTACACAGCATGGCTCGAGATCTAAATGGACAGCTGTTTGCTGCGACAAGCTTTGGTGTGTATCGCGTCGATGAAGATAATAAATCTTTAAGCATAGTTCCCCTGTCATGGCTAGAGGATTCTCGCCGCTCTGTAGAGCATATTAGTTTTGATAAGCAGGGCAGTATGTGGTTAGTTCTATCTGGACGAAGTGGCTTAACAAAGCTGGATGCGGGCAATAACGCAATCGTACATTTTCTCGAAGGGCAAGATCTAGAGTTTACATTTCATGACAGTGAAGGGTATGTATGGGCGGGTAGCGATGGAGAGGGGGTATTTAGAATAAACCCTATTACTTCTAACTTCGAGCAGTATACGGCCCATGGCGAACAAGTGGGGCCAAATGGAAATTATGTCAGTCACGTTATGCAGCAAGGCGACTATATTTGGCTAGCGACTAATTTAGGGATCACTCGCTTTGATATTGCGACCAAGCAATTTAAACAGTACGACAACACCGCCTCTCAGGTAAATTTTGCCGTGCAATCGATAGCCCAAGATAAAGAGGGGTTTTTATGGTTTGCCAGTGCCAGTGGCGTATTTAAGTTTGACCCTGTTTATGGCATTTTTCATCAATTTACCACCAATGATGGTTTGATCAACCATCATTTTTTAGCGCGCTCTTTTATTGTCTCTGACGAGCAAATTTTGTTTGGTAGCATTGATGGTATCACGGGGTTTAACCCAAAAGACGTGAAAGTTAATACTAGTGCGCCTCCTGTTGCATTTACACAGGCTTTTGTCGATGGTAATCCCATCGAAATCGACAGTGGTGAAATTCGTTTAGGTCATCAAGATAAAAATTTATCAATTCATTTTGCTGCACTGGATTTTCAAGCGACAGATGATAACCGCTATCGTACTTGGCTGGTTGGATATTCTGATCAATGGAGTGATATCACACCAGATCACATTGTTAACTACCGAGAGCTCCCGCCAGGAGAATATCGTTTTAGGGTGCAGGGGAGTAATAATCATGGTGTTTGGAATCAAGTTGGGATTGAGCTTAAGGTGATAAGTGTGCCTGCATGGTATCAAACTCTGTGGTTTCAAATTTCCATGCCGGTCATTGTCGTGATTGCTTTGCTGCTTGGGTTTTGGCTGAGGGTTAGGCAATTGCGTGAAAATAGCATTGAGTTAGAGCGGAAAATTGCTAAGCGTACACGCGACATTGTGGTTCTTGGTGAAGTAGGAAAAGAGGTTGCCGCTACCTACGATATGCATGTGATTAGTGAAACCATTTACACGCATCTAAGCGATATCCTACATTGTGAATTTTTTGCCGTTGGTGTGTTTTATTCTGAGAAAAACTACATAGATTACATTTACGCTATGCAACAAGGTGAGCTCTATGAGGCACTGGAAAGCCATACTAAGGTGGTGAGTAGTGCTGATGTTTATTGTGTATCTAGTGGCCAAGAGTTTTATGCTGCAAGCGATGAGAGCTGGCAAAAAGTGGGGCTCAAAGCGTGTAATAACCTCTATGGTGAGCAGACCAAATCTGTATTTTGTGCGCCACTGATTGTCGATGGCAAAGTGATTGGAGTATTTACAGTACAGTCAAACAAACCTCGAGCATATAAAGAAGTGCATTTAAATGTTTTGCGCTCTGTTGCCAATCATATCGCGGTGGCACTTGCCAATTCATTATCCTACAGCGAACTCAAAGAAGCGGAGCAGCGGTTAGATTTGGCCATGCAAGGCGCTAATGCAGGTACATGGGAATGGGATTGCCAAAGTGATTTACTCGTTACCAATGGTATTTGGTCGACCATGCTGGGGTATCAAGAAGGGGAGCTTGAGCTGCGCTATGGTAATACCATCAACCGTTGGCGGGAGCTTATTCACCCAGATGATGTGGCATTGGTAGAAAGTGCACTTCAGGCGCATCTTAGCAAGAGTACAGATACTTACCGCTGTGAATTGCGCATGAAAACTGCCAGTGGAGAGTGGAAATGGATTTTGAGCATGGGACAAAGTGTGTTTGTGAATCAAGATAACAGGCGCAAAGAAATGTTCGGTATTCATATGGACATTTCTGACTCTAAAGGGCTAGAGGAGGCGTTGAAGCAAGCCAAAGAACGCGCAGAAAGTGCCACCCAAGCGAAGTCAGATTTTCTGTCGAATATGTCTCATGAAATACGTACACCAATGAATGCCATCATTGGTATGAGTTATTTGGCATTAGAAACAGATCTTAATTTTAAGCAACGAAATTATGTGGAAAAAATCCACCGTAGTGCAGAGTCTTTACTTGGCATAATCAATGATATTTTAGACTTTTCTAAGATTGAAGCCGGAAAGCTCGATATCGAACAGGTAGAGTTTTCGATAGAAGAGACCTTGCGCAGCTGTTTAGATTTAATTGCATTGAAAGCAAAAGAGAAAGGTTTGGAGTTATGTGCGCATATTGACCCCAAAGTACCCAGTAAGTTAATTGGCGATCCACTGCGTTTGTCGCAAATACTGCTTAATCTTGGCAGTAATGCGGTGAAGTTCACCGAGCAAGGTGGCGAAGTGCTGGTGGATGTGCGTGTGGAGCAGCAACTTGCAGGGGAGTTAACCTTAAAGTTTGCTGTGGTTGACTCGGGTATTGGCATGACACAAGAGCAGCAAGCGAAATTATTCAGCTCTTTCTCTCAAGCCGATACGTCGACGACGAGAAAATATGGTGGTACAGGACTTGGGCTAGCCATTTGTAAAAAGCTAGTGGAGTTAATGCAAGGTGAGATCCATTGTCAAAGTGCGCAGGGAGTGGGTAGTACTTTTAGTTTCACACTGGTACTTGATGATGCGCTATGTGAACCTGTAGCGCTAGAGAAGTTACCAGCGACAGAGGCGCTGATCATTGATGATAACTTCAGTTCAAGCCGTTATCTAGGCTCTTGCTTGTCCCGCTTTGAAATTGAATCACGCAGTGTATCGTCTGCTGACATTACAGACTTTGGTGACTTATTACTGCCTGTAGATATGGTGTTCATTGATATGCGTGTTGAACAGGCTCATGGATATCTTCAACATGTGCAGCAGGCCAAGCCTGCAATTCCTTGTATTTTAATGCCCCTGTATGAGGCGCAAAATGTTGACGCTTGCTTGAAGCATATTGAGCGAGGGAGCTATTTACTCAAACCATTTTTAGCAGATGATGTCTATAGTTCGATGCAGCGAGCGTTTGGGTTTAGCGAAGAGTCTGCTGAGCACAATCACGAGCATGATGAGCAAGCACATCAGTTGGCTGGTGCTCGATTGTTATTGGTAGAAGATAATGATTTAAATCAAGAGCTAGCAGTAACCTTATTAACAAGCAAAGGTATCGAAGTTGAAGTGGCGGAGCATGGGCAGCAAGCATTGGATATGTTGGAGAAAAGCACATTCGACGGTGTATTGATGGATTGTCAGATGCCAGTGATGGATGGGTATACAGCGACGCGCAAAATACGTGAGCAAAGTCAGTTTGAGTCTTTGCCGGTAATTGCAATGACCGCCAGTGTTATGATGGATAATCAAGATGCAGCACTTGCTTGCGGCATGAATGACATTATAAGTAAACCGCTTAATATCGAAAAAATGTTTGCAACTTTGCGAAAGTGGATTTCAGTTTCCAAGCCATCTAAAATCGATACAGAACAGCCTCAAATAGCGAAGGATGATACGGGTTATCCCGATATTGAAGGCATCGACACAGATATTGCTAAGTCTATATCACAAGGCGATTCAGCCTTGTTTAAACGCTTACTTAAGCGTTTTGTTGATCGTCAGCAACACTTTCATTCACACTTTGAAGAGGCATTGGAGCAACAATATATAGATCCGGATGCGCCGATGCGTTGTGCTCATACGTTAAAAGGGACTGCTGGCAATATCGGGGCGACGCAAGTGCAGGCGGTTGCTGGTGAATTAGAGCAAGTGTGTGCTGATAAGCAGCCACATGCATCTGCATTGAACCAAGTCCATGAAAAACTAGAACCCTTAATTTTTGCGATTCAGCAGATTTTAAATAACCAGCCCAATGAAGTTAAAGAAATTCCGCCACAATCGAGTGCTTTAACAGAGCAGCAAGTCGCAAAGATGTTGGCTCAACTGACGGTGTTGCTTGAAGATTATGATACCGATGCCATTGATTTGGTTAGTGAGCTATTACCCGTGTATGAAGGTACAAAATTTGTCAATACATTTCAGCAGTTGGTGAGCTTAATTGATGATTATGACTTTGATGCAGCTAAGGCGCTCTTGTATAAGATCCAACCTGAGCTAACTGTATCCGAGCAAGCATAAGGTTAACTTGAATGATTTGTCGCTAAATTGGAAAGCTATGCGCACTGTGATGTCAAACTTACTGATATTAAGTAGGAAAATGCTGGGCGTACTGGTCAGGTATGTTGGCAAGGATTGACGAGTTGTACGCCCAGCTAAAAGCTCGTTTAAATTGTAATTAATTCATCTTGGTTAAAAATGCTGGGCGTACTGGTCAAGGTATGTTGGCAAGGATTGACGAGTTGTACGCCCAGCTAAAAGCTCGTTTGAATTGTCATTAATTCGTCTTGGTTAAAAATACTGGGCGTACTGGTCAAGGTATGTTGGCAAGGATTGACGAGGTGTGCGCCCAGCTAAAAGCTCGTTTAAATTGTAATTAATTCATCTTGGTTAAAAATGCTGGGCGTACTGGTCAAGGTATGTTGGCAAGGATTGACGATGTGTACGCCCAGCTAAAAAAGTGCGTTTAAATTGTATTTGCTTCATCTCTATTAAAAATACTGAGTGTGCCAGTCAAGGTTATAGGCAAAGCTTGGCACAGCGGCACACTCAGCGAGACGATTTGGTTTTAATCACGCATTAGTGAGCCTGTTGATATGCTGATTGAGTAACATAGTGGTGGTTATTCAATTCGTGGCGTATTACGGCGTCATTTAAATAAGAAAAGGTCTTTGGCCTTCCTGCTGAATCTAATGTACCATCGTTTTCTATACTGTTTTCAATGATTAAGTGCGCTGAATTAGTGTTTACGGCATATAACTTCAATGCATAGCTGCCTGGATGAACGATTAAATTTCCTTTATAAGCATGTGGTAAGCCATTGCTGATCGTACTATCTTGTTGTGCAGCATTGCGTGCAAATATGCCATTTTCACCAGCATAGATAATATGATTATTGAGCACTTTAATCCCATCTCCATCTATCATCATACCGTTGCCAC
Organism: Pseudoalteromonas umbrosa; assembly: GCF_030125375.1. Classification (GTDB taxonomy): domain Bacteria; phylum Pseudomonadota; class Gammaproteobacteria; order Enterobacterales; family Alteromonadaceae; genus Pseudoalteromonas; species Pseudoalteromonas umbrosa. Next base: position 224,608 of record NZ_JASJUU010000004.1, read on the forward strand.
CACTGCGATAAATTAAGTTATTTCTCACTTCAACACCATCACCACCAACTTGAATGCCGGTGTTTTGCCAGTGTGGATCAAATGGACTGACCCCAGTGCGGTATATGGTGTTATTAGTGATAAATGCGTTGCCTTGTACTGAGTTAAGCTGTATGCCATCGGCAGCGATATTCTCAAGTTTATTATCAAAAATATGTACATCTTGAATTTTGTGTGGGTAGACTGTAGTCAGTGCATTGTCACATACTAGATTACGGGATTTACCCGTATACCCGATGTACATACCTTCGCCGCTTTCGGTGTTGTGAATGTAGTTACTATGGATACGAAGGCCTGTCATCGTAAAATTCTCAGCCCATGTGTTGGCATCGCAAGTCGGGTCTGTTTTGATTAACATGCCAGCAAAACGAGCGCGATAAACTTCGAGGTGGTCGATTTCTATTTGCTCGCTCAATGCGCCAATCCCCAGTGTACCGCCAAGTCTCAACCCATACTCTGACTCACCCTCTATTGGGGTTGAGGTAACCCTTAGCCACTGGCTATTTTCAATCGCGATGCTGTATTCATAGGGAGCAAACGTAACGACACCATTTTGGTTACGTATTGTGATAGGTGCTGATGCCGTTCCTTGCATATTACGCACTCTCAGTGGTCCACGTGTACCGGCTTCTAAACATACGGTATCCCCAGCGTTGATTGCCATACTTTGTCCATCAATCAGGTGTTGTGCGCTGCGAATGTAATGATCGCAGTGTAAATTATTTGTTTGAGCTGTATGGTTCATTTGTTTGATAGCACTTGCAAAACTGGGTGTTGCTATGAGTATATTTATTAACAGCATGGTTGTGTGAGTAGGTTTTTTTGTATTCGTCATTGGACACTCCATTATCAAATGTTTGAATTTATTGTTGATTCAAAGTGAATAAGAAATTGCGTTTATATTGGTAACAAGATGCAGAAAACACTAGAAAAACAGGGTAAATAAAGAGTAAAATTACTTTTACCGGAATTGGGTAAGTGTTAGTTATTGATATATATGGATAAATTTTTTATGGATGAAAAAAATCTTAGTTTAGAAAAATGTAAAGGTTTGTGGATAGGTGATGTTTATGCCGATTTAAACACTAAATCGTTACACAAAGAAAACTCGATCCAGCCACTATCTGAGCTGTCTTTCTCACTGCTTTTGACTTTGGTTGAGCATCAAAGTAGACCTTTACCTGCTGAACAGCTACAGAATATGGTGTGGCAAGGTGTTGTCACAGGCAATGAAAATGTAAAACAGCGAATAAGTATTTTACGAAAAGCGTTTTCTGCACTTGATGAGTTAGAACACATAAAAAATATTCGAGGTAAAGGATATTTGCTCGTACAGCCAGTAAAGTTAGATTACGCAAATAAGAGTGTCAATATTTGGCCATTTGCAGTGATAGGTGTCATTTTTACCATCCTCATTATTGCTGGACTGATTTGGCACACTACTTCAACATCTAAAGTGCTTAAAAGTGAGCAATATCAATTGTCCGTAGAAACGGGTGACAGCATAAGACTTGCGAATAAAAAATCAAATTTAGCTTTTTGTTTAGATGGTTTTGACGACTATGTAGAAGTTTTTGATTCTGAATTAGATGTAAGTACAGGAGACTTTTCGTTGTCGACTTGGGTTAAAACCTCTTCGCAAGGTCAGCATATCATTGTGGATAAACGCTATGAAGACCAAGTATCTGATGTCCAAGGGTATGCTTTTTATATTGATGATGGATACTTGGCGCTTCAACTCGCCGATGGTGATGGCAGCTGGTATTGTCAGGAGCCAGACTCTTCGTGTACTTTTTACGATTCTAAAGCATTCGTCTCTGATGGTCAGTGGCACCATGTTGCTGTGAGTATAGATAGAGACCGTAGTAAAGGGCTGCGTTTTTATCTCAATGGACAGCTCAATAGCGCTTTTGACCCAACTGGTCGCCAAGGCTCTTTAAGTAATGAAAAGCCGCTGCGGATTGGCAGTCGTTCATCGTTTAAAACAGGGCTGTTTAATGGTGCAATAGGCGAAATACAGCTTTACCATCGGGTTTTGACTCCATCAGAGATTCGCCAGCAGTATAACAAGGGTAATTCTCGTAACTGCAGTGGCTCAGGCAGTAAAGGCGGTATTTAGCGAGCGTTTAAAGTTAACGGCTTTCACTTAGGAAAGCTGTTCACTCGTTCAGAGTTTGTAATCCCCAACGAACGTGTTATTTGGACTTTTTACGCTCTTCTAAAATAAGGTTAATCATTTCGGTTCGGATCTCAGCTTCTTGGGTTTCAAGATCATTCAGTTGCTGCTCTAGTATTTCAATCAAGTCTTCTTCTTGTGTGTTCTTGTAAGCTTTGCTGCCTATATGCTCTGGCGCTTCACTGCTTTTAGGTGTATCGGGCGCTGAGTCAGCAGTGGAGGCATGTATAGTTAAAGTTCGTTGCAACGGCGGCTTTTTTAACTCGTTGATTTCTTTTTGCAGATTGCGGATTTTTTCTTGTACAAGCTCCACAACTTTTTCAAGATTTTCATATTGCTCTTTGAAAACAGGGTTGCGCCTTTTATAGGCCGCAGCTTCTTTGTCTAGCTCCTTACTAACGAGAGGTTGCTTTTCCTCATCGTCTTTTTCGTCTTTTCGATACGCTGATTTTTCACGTGGTGTGGGCTTTAGGACATTTTCAGGTAGTTCGCTGGTTCTTTTATGACTCGGAACATAGGGCTGTGATGCTCTTTTTTCAATAACTTTAGGTTCAGTAATATGGGTGTGATGTAGGATTTTAGATAACATGATGATTCCTTATCTGTGTGTTATGTACCTCTAGTATGTATCGGCTGACTATCCTTTTTATAAAGTTGCATAAGTTGATATTCCTAAAAAAAATTGCCGGATATTTCCGGCAATTTATGTTTTAAGCTATTTTATTTTTTATACATCTCAAACCAAGCAAGGGTGTGCTCAATTTTTGAAATCATGCGTGATGGTCGACCTGCAATACCGTGCGGCGCGCCAGGCACGCGAATCAGCACAGTGTCTACTTTGCGCAGTTTTAATGCTTGGTAGAACTGCTCTGATTCGGACATCGGAGTACGTCGGTCTAATTCACCTGTCATGATCAACGATGGCGTAGTGACATTACCTACCAGAGATAGCGGTGAACGCTGCCAATAATGTGCAAGGTTTTCCCAAGGTAGGCCTGGAAATTGATTGCGGATTTGGCCAAGGTAGCTGTCTGCTGTCAGTACTTTACTGATCCAGTTAATTACTGGCTTTGTGATTGCCGCTGCGTTGAATCTGTCTGTTAGACCAACCGCATAGGCTGTTGCAATACCGCCCGCAGAGCCACCTGCGATGAACAAGTTGTTTTCATCGATAAAGCCTTTTTCGATAAGGGCATCAACAGCCGAGTTATGATCCGCAAAGTCTTCTTTAGAGCTATATTTGCCGTCCAGTAACAAGGCGAAGCGCTCGCCATAGCTGGTTGAGCCACGATAGTTGACGTAAACGACAACGTAACCTTCGGCTGCATAACGTTGTAACTCAGCACTAAAGTGAGGGCCATACGCTAGATGTGGGCCGCCATGAATTTCTACTAATAGCGGGTATTTTTTTGATTTGTCAAAGTTAGGTGGTGTGATATACCAACCTTGGATCTGCTCACCATCGAACTCTGATTTGTAATTTAGTTCATGTACTTCACCTAATGTGCGGTGGGCTAATAGATCTTGGTTTAACTGTGTTAGTGTTGTTGTTTTTCCTTTTCGCCAGTAAGCCACATCTGCCGGCGCTTGACTGTTGCCTTGGGTATAAGCCAATGTCCCATTGTTAGCCATGGTAAAGCTGCCGCTGACGTAGGGGCGACCTAGTGTTGTACCAGATACATCATCTACCAGCTGCTTAACTTTGCCTCGTGAAGACACTTTTGCTAGTACGCGCTTACCTAGGTCATCATATTGAATAACAAAGTCACCTTTGCCAGCCCAGCGGTAATCCGCAACGGAGCGATCTAAGCCCTCAGTCAGTGACTTAAGCTTTTTATCTTTGATTGACAGTAAGGTTAATTGGTTATTTACGTAAGGCACTGGCGCATTGCCGCGACTAATAAATGCTAATTTATCGCCTTTAGCAGAGAAGGTTGGGCTGTATTCAGCTCCCGGCAAATCTGTTAGCTGCGTTAGTGTCTGGCTCTCTAGATTAACCTTGTACAAATCTGATTCTGTAGTTCGGTATTCCCATTCAGGATGTTGATCTGATGAGAAAACAATGTTTTGGTTATTTGGACTCCAAGCCAAAGGCCCACGGTGTTGAAAGTCCCCTTTAGTAAGCTGTCTTGGTGTACCGCCGTTAGCTGGTAAGACAAATACATGTTTGAAAGCTGGTTCAAGATAACCTCGTCCATCAGCTTGGTATCTGGCTTTTTCGAAAATTTTAACCGGCTCAGACCACTGGGCACCCTTTGGCTTGCTTGGTAATTTAACTGATTTTGCAAACTTAGATTTACCTTGGGGTACATTCATGGTGAACGCAATTTGTTCCCCGTCAGGTGACCACGTTATATCACCAATGGCTTTGGGTAGCTGAGTGAGTACAGCTTGTTTATCTTGCTCTATCCAATACACATGTAATTGGCGAGAGCCGCTACTATTACTGGTAAATGCTATTTTACTGCTATCAGGAGACCAACGAGCTTGGCTGTAGCTATATTGATCAGCAAAGAGTGGATAGTGACTCTTTTTCGCTATGTCATATAACCATAAAGTACGTTTTGGCACATCACGCATGATGTCATAGCTGCTGCGTTCATAAACAATTTTTTTGCCATCTGGGCTGATCTGTGTGCTGGCTGCATATTCAAGGGCAAAAATATCATCAGACTTAAATGTTGTAGTGCTTGCTGAGCTGTCTGTTGCTGCTAAGGCAAGCATCACGCCGCTGAGGGCGAGAGAAGTGATTGGCTTCATAAGTAGAACTTTTATTTTTAATTTTCTCTACAGTAAATTTGAATCGTCTGATTAACAAGCATTATGAGATGGGCTGACCCAGCCTGTGGTCGAATGAAGGAGATGGGATGATTTAAATCAATCTTAGCGTACTTTGGATTATTGCTAATTCTAAAGTATTGATTCAGCGGCTCACGTGCTCTGAACTCATCAAAACATACGGGGTAGCTGAAGTAGGGTCAAAATGACCTTTTATCATTATTAGGAATAGCACACTTTTTTGTTTTTTAATTAAACAGTTATTCCATATCAGTTAAATTTAAAAGGTAGTTTATTTGTTGATTTTTGGTTTTTTTGGGGTATTTTATTCCCGTCATTTAGATGGTGTATTAATTTAATTAAATAAGGAAATTATTATGAAACTAAATCTTAAAACTAAAAAACTAGCTAATTTATCTAATAAAACTGTAACTCAACAACTGACAGACAAAGTTGCAGGTGGTGCGGTGATTACAGGTTGTTACTTTCCATGCAAACCACAAACGAATACAGGTAAATAGGCACGTGCTGATCAAGACGCAATAAAGTGAGGTGCGCTGTGCGCACCTATGTATGAGTATACCTTGTATGCGGCTGTATAACTTTAACGCTGATCTTGTGATATGTAGGCTGCAGTGATATGGCGCTTCATTATAAAACCGGGAGATTGCACATCATCAAACCCAAATTGTTGATAAAGCGTATGGGCATCGTGTGTTTCCAGTGCAAAGCGTATAAGCCCTTGTAGTTTAGGATGTGTGATCACAGCATCTAGCAGCGGTTTGCCATGCCCCATTCTTCTAAAAGGTTCCAAAACAAATACATCGAGTAGATTTGCAAATGTTGCACAGTCTGTGACGACACGGGCAAATGCAATGAGCTGATTAGTTTGTACCGGTGCAAAACACAGCGAATTATCGATGGCTGTTTGTAACCTCTCAGCGGTTATGACCTTACTCCAATAGCTCCGTTCTGAGAAAAATGCATGAACTTGTTTTAATTGCGGTTGCGAAAGTCGATTGACAAGCTGCATCTTTAAACTCCTATTGCGAACTGAGGTGGATAAGTGGAAGGCAAGCGAGTAACAGACTGGCCATTGCATAGTTAAAACGCTGCATATGAGCGGGGTTTTGTAATTTGTTATTGAGTACCTTGCCAAAATAGATCCAGCTTAAACCACTGCCAAAGGCCACGATGTTGAACACCACAACACCGAGTATGGCTGAGTGCCAATAATAATCTCCAGGGAGTGTTAAAGCTGTCGTCAATGATAGTAAGGTCGCTATCGATTTTGGGTTAATAAGTTGAAAGAGCGCACCTTGTATAAATGAAAGCGGTTGTGCTTGTTGTTGTTTTTGTGAAGATTTGGTGTGTTTAAATGCAATTTTATAAGCCAGATATACGATATAGCCACTCGCCAACAACTTAAAGGTAAAGTGTAACGGCGGTATGGCCAACACTAAGTGACCGAGCCCCATCAGCATCATAATGTGAATGATGGTCATTCCTGCTCGGATCCCGACAATATGAGGAAGTGTTTTTTTAATGCCAAATTTTGACCCTGAATATGTCAGTAAAATATTATTTGGCCCGGGTGTAATTGAAGCGGTGAAACTGAAGAGTATCAGCGCAGGTAACAGTGTTGATAGTTCAATCAATGGCAAAATAACCTCTCATAATTGTATTGATACAATTTTACTTTTTGTTCCATATTTAATTATTGTCATAACTACAAATAGGCATCAATTTATTTATTGTTATAGGTACAATTTGGCACCCCCGTAAAGAACAATAGCTACGCTTAGCTGCCTCGCAACCAAAATACATGGCGTTAGCTGAACTCATTGAGCGGGCGGTTGAGCATAAACAGCTGGCATATGATCAGCGTCTTCCTGCGCAAAGAGTTCTTGCAGATCTTTTGCATATCACCCATGGCACGGTGACAAGAGCTTATGATTTATTGGAGCAGGCGGATATGTGCGAGCAAAATGAGGAACAGGCACTTATGTGTCAAAGACAAATAAGCGCGTGCTGATCAACACGTATTAAAGTGAGGTGCGCTGTGCCCACCTATTTAATAGACGGTCTTGTACGCAGTAGGGATGTGGCGCTCCATTAAAAACTCGGGAGATTGCACATCATCAAACCCAAATTGTCGATAAAGCGTATGCGCATCATGCGTTACCAGTGTAAAGCGCCTAAGTCCTTGTAATTTAGGATGTGTGATCACAGCATCTAGCAGTTGCTTGCCATGCCCCATTCCTCTAAACGGTTCCAAAACGAAAACATCGAGAAGATTTGCAAATGTTGCGCAGTCTGTGACAACACGGGCAAATGCAATGAGCTGATTGTTTTGTACCAGTGCAAAACACAGCGAATTATCGATGGCTGTTTGTAACCTTTCAGCGGTTATTCCCTTACTCCAATAGCTCCGCTCTGACAAAAATGCATGAACTTGTTTGAATTGTGATTGCGAAAGTTGATTGATGAGCTGCATCTTTAAACTCCTATTGAGAATTGAAGTGGATAAGTGGAAGGCAAGCGAGTAACAAACTGGCCATTGCATAGTTAAAACGCTGCATATGAGCGGGGTTTTGTAATTTTTTACAGAGCACTTTGCCAAAATAGATCCAGCTTAAACCGCTGCCAAGAGCCACGATGTTGAATACCACAACACCGAGTATGGCTGAGTGCCAATAATAATCTCCAGGGAGTGTCAAAGCCGTTGTCAACGATAGTAAGGTCGCTATCGATTTTGGATTAATAAGCTGAAAGAGCGCACCTTGTATAAATGAAAGCGGCTGTGCTTGCTGTTGTTTTTGTGAAGGTTTAGTGTGCTTAAATGCAATTTTATAGGCCAGATATACGATATAGCTACTCGCCAACAGTTTAAAGATAAAATGTAAAGGCGGTATGGTAAGCACCAAGTGACCGAGCCCCATCAGCATCATAATGTGAATGATGGTCATCCCCGCTAGGAGCCCAACAATATGAGGGAGTGTTTTTTTAACGCCAAATTTCGACCCTGAATATGTCAGTAAAATATTATTTGGCCCAGGTGTAATTGTAGCGGTGAAACTGAAGAGTATCAGCGCAGGTAACAGTGTTGATAGTTCAACCAATGGCAAAATAACCCCCTTTAATTGTATTGATACAATTGTTGCTTTTTGTTCCGTATTTAATTATTGTCACAACTAAAAATAGGCATCAATTTATTTATTGTTATGGATACAATTTGGCACCCTAGTAAAGAGCAATACCTACGCTTAGCTGCTTCGCAACCAAAATACATGGCGTTAGCTGAACTCATTGAGCAGGCGATTGAGCATAAACAACTGGCATATGATCAGCGTCTTCCTGCGCAAAGAGTCCTTGCTGATCTTTTGCATGTCACCCATGGCACGGTGACAAGAGCTTATGATTTATTGGAGCAGCGCGGATATGTTCGAGCAAAATTAGGAGCTGGCACTTATGTGTCAAAAAATAACAGCTTGCACTACGACATGCAGATAAGCGACTTGGCAGCCAGTGTTCAGCCTTTAATGGGCCAAGAAAGCATCATAGCGAGAGCAATGCAGTCTTTGTCGCAAAGTCAAACGGAGCTTGGGGAGCTACTGTCATACAAATTGAATGGTCTGCCTAGGCATCAAAAATTTTATCGGGATTGGCTATTGCAACGCGGCTTTGCCTGTGAACAACACGAAGTTATCTTCACCCAAGGCGCGCAGCAGGGGATTTACAGCTGTTTATCAGCCTTATGTGAATCTGGGGATCTCGTCTTACATGAATCACTCACGTATCCTGGTTTTTTTAGAGCATGTAAAAGCCTAAAGTTGCAATCTCAAGGGGTGCCTGTTAATTCGCAAGGTATCGATTTGGATAGGCTTGAGTCTATTTGTCAAAGTAACATGGTTAAAGCGATTTATATTACCCCAAATTGTCAAAACCCAACTAACGTGCAATATAGTGACGAAACATTGCAAGCGATACTGGCATTGAGTCGTAAATATCATTTTTTTATTCTCGAAGATGATGTGAACTATTGCTTACCAGAAAACTGGCGCTTGCCATTGTGGCAACAAGCACCGGATCGTGTGTTCTATTTAGCTAGTTTCTCAAAATATTTTAGTGGTGGCCTGAGAACTGGTTATATGTTGGCACCTCTGCTGTGGCAACAGCAGCTCATTGCAACAGTACATGCTCAATGCTGGTCTGTATCTATGACAAACTTTGAGTTGATGATGCGCGCACTGCAAAGTAAAGAGTATCAGTATGTGCAAGTGAAATTAGAAGAAGAGATCCGTTACAGACAAACTGCACTTGAAAAGGCCCTGATCCGATATGGCTTTGAAGCGGTGTTTTTTGGCTTGAATGTGTGTTGGTATCTACCAGCACATCTGAATATGCATTATGTCGCGGCGCAGTTTAAGGCTCAGTTAGTTGAGTTGCGAACACTGGACGTGTTTGCCTCGCCGAATGAGGTGTGTGAGATAAATGGTATTCGCTTTACACTGGGTGGGCCGACGACAAGAGCCGCCTTTGATGTTGCGATAACTCGCATTGATGCTGTACTAAAAGAGCTGCTGGTTCGTAATGATGTGGTGATATAAAAAGTTAGCCGACATATCGGCTAACTCATCAAGATTAGTCTTGTTTTACGGCTGCAACAACAGAGACTTCTACTAATAATTCAGGTCTTGCCATAGCCGCTTGCACACAGGCTCTTGCTGGTGCGTGTCCCTCTGGCACCCATGCATCCCATACCTCATTCATTTGCGCAAAATATTGCATGTCGCTGATATAAACTGTGGCGCTTAAAATATGCTTTCTGTCACTGTTCGCTTCTTCAAGGAGTGCATCAACCTTGTCTAACATGGTTTGCGTTTGCTCTTTGATCCCCTGCGTTGCGTCTTTACAAACTTGGCCACACAAATAAACCGTACCATTATGTACGACAATTCGACTCATTCGTTGGTTGGTGTGCTTGCGAGTAATACTCATGTTTTTACCCTCGGTAACGGGCAGACTAGAGGCCCTAATTTACTGACTGTTGCGAGGTGGAGCTATTTAAGGTGTAAATACTTATTAGCCACCTAGCGGTTTATATGGCTATGATTATATGGTAAGTCAGAGAGTTATTTAAGCACTAGAAATTGAATATTGTTAAGAAGTGATAAAAAGAGGTGCCATCAAGACCAAACGGAGTGAGCTGTTTGGTCTCATTTAATCAATGCTTTATCAGCAGTAGCAGGTAGGGATATTGGTGGTTGCCGTTGTTTTGCATTTTGACTCATCCGTTAGACACAGATATGGACCAAATGAAAAGTCTCTGCAAAATTGATCATGTGTGTATTGATAGCCACCAGCAATCGCTGGGGTTGCCTTGGCTGGTAGTGACTTTGCATCTGCAGTTAGTGATTTGATCTTCTTTTTATTAAGCTTCAATTTCATTTTTTGACCTTTTCCTTAGTTTAAATGATTGGTTTGTCTAATATTTAGACGGTGTTAAGCTATCGTGTAAGTAATCAATTTACAATTATTTATTTCATTTTTATTACATTCTGTGAGGCTGAGACGCAGAATAAATCGTTATCTAGAAGGCGAGGATAACTAGTGTAGGAACATGATTGACCAGCTATTTTCAACTGGTCAAATGCTTTATAGACATGTTTATACAGAAATCATTAATAAGCCAATGGCACAGATAATAGTTAGGCCAATAAAAATATTGGCGAGGTTACCTGTATCAGCTATCGGTTCTGGGACAAATTCGGGTTGGGGGATGTCTTGCTGCGTCATCCGGTAGTAAAACCCTTCACCATAACGTGCTTTTAAATCTTCTCGTGTAGTCCATTCAAGTTGCTCAGTCAGAAAAACCAGCACTTCACTGGTAACCATTTCTTTGTCAATTTGGCAGGTTTTTTGATGATTCAACACTTTATCAAATACCAGTGCTGCTAGGTCATTTCTCAAAGACATAACTTCGCACGCAGGATGATCAACCAGTAATTGCCATGAAGATACTTGTGTATGCCGATGTGCATTGCCAAGCAGCTCGGTGAGTTCATCACTAAATTCGTTAAACAATGGATTGTCTAAGCTGTCATCAGATGGAGTAAAAGGCGCTACTAGGCTGTTTAAAATTGACTGGTATGCAGCATGGAGCGCAGATTCTCTCTCTGCGCGAATGTCATCTGATTCAGTACTTAAATTTTCGAGTTTTTGTTGATACGCCGCTTCAATTGCTTGTTTGTCTGAAGTTGGCGTCAATTCTAATTCATTCCAAGGATCTGTCGACACGGTTTAGCTCACCTTTTTCAATCTGTTAGTTTACGCTGTCATAATTTATGACATTAAGACTACAGTCATGAGGTGAGTGTAGCAGACTCACCTTACTTTTCTAAACTAGAGGCGATGGGTTGTGTGGTGATTTTCGGTAAATCCACAAAACAAGCGTTAAATTAAGGGTGAATATAGATGGTTTGCTTATCACATTGTGACTGCACGCAAGCAGATATTGTTGTCTCGCCTAAATATTGGTTGAGTGCGATTTCGGGTTTTTCGATGGGTTTGTGGTTAATAAACCAGCTAACCTGATCTGCATGCGTTGACGTTAATGGCAGTGCACCGATCTGCGAACGATAGTAATGCTGGCCGCTGCGCACCGATGTAATGGCAATCGTATGGTGTGAAGCTGAATCCAAATGGTGAGTGTGTTTACTGCCCATCCAATGGCTGAGCTTTTCTGGCCAGCTGAGTGTGGTCGTGAAGTCACCATAAATATCCATACTTGGGGGGGTCATTTGGTTAATTGTCATTGCTTGATGTTGTGAGTCACATTTCTCTTTTGGAATATGTGCAAGCGCTAAACCACTGGGCCAGCAAATCAGCGTGTGGGTGACAGAATCAGGTTGGACGAGCTGTTGACGGTCAGGGGGCAATAAGTCAAATGCGTCGAACATTAAAGGTGCGGCTTGTGTGGCACCCAGATAACCAAGCATCGGGCTTGCATCTGGACGACCAACCCATACCGCAACGGTAAAATCATGGCTTACGCCAACTGCCCAAAAGTCACGATAACCATAACTGGTGCCTGTTTTCCACGCTATTTTACGACGTACTGAGGGTACGACACGATCTGGCGCACTCTGTGTACTGAGCATTTGAAACGTTATCCAGCTACTTTGCGGGCTTAGTATTTGCTTGCTTGTAATTGTGCTTGGTTCATGACTGAGCACTTTTAGTGGGGCGACGCGTCCTTGACTGGCCAATGCGCGATACAGTTTTGCCAGTGTTAATAATTGTGTGCCTGTGCCGCCTAACCCAACAGATAAGTTAGCATGTTGATGGGTGAGGTGAATACCTGCACTGGCAAGGTTTTGCTCAAAGCGGGCAGGCGTAATGCGATTAAGAAGTTGAATAGCTGGCACATTTAACGATTGCTGCAATGCGCGCTGGGCACTGATTGGCCCGCTAAAAGTGCCATTTAGGTTTTGCGGCTTATAACCATCAAAATCAGCAGGTATGTCACTTAACAAGCTTTGACTATGAATAAGGCCTAAATCTAAAGCTTGAGCATAGATAAAGGGTTTCAGAGTTGACCCCGGTGAGCGCGTTGCGCGTACCATATCAACGTGCGCAAAGCGGCTCAGATCACTGAAATCGACAGAGCCTTGGTATGCGCGGATCTCAGCGCTGGGATTATGCAAAATGACCAATGCAGCAGATGCTTTGTGCGGCAAGCGTTGACTGGTTTGTTGCAGCAGCGAGGACAAACGTTTTTGCAGGGCATAGTCTATTGTGGTGTGCAGTTTGTGTGCATTTGGGTAGCGCATTTTTAAATAACGGCTTAGTAGAGGTGCAAGGACTGCTGGCCTGCTAGGTTGAAGGTTTATCTGTTCCTGTACCATTAGGCTGTGTTGCTCAGTGCTGATTAAGCCTCCTTGATAGAGGCGTGTCAGTACTTTATTGCGCATCGCGATTGCACGCACAGGATATTTATCTGGACGGTATTGTGAGGGTTTTTGCGGTAGTACAACCAACAAGGCGGCCTCATTTTTAGTGAGCAACAGTGGAGACTTGCCAAAATACTTATTGGCCGCTGCAGCAACGCCCTCGATATTGCCGCCAAATGGAGCCAAATTGAGGTAAAAAGTGAGGATTTCCTCTTTGCTGTAATGCCACTCAAGTTGTATTGCTCTGGCTATCTGGTGCAGCTTACCAGCAATGGTTCTTGAATGTGGGTCGATAAGGCGTGCAACCTGCATGGTCAACGTTGAGCCGCCAGATATCACCCGACCATATCTGACCCATTGCCCTGCTGCGCGTAATAATGAAAACGGATTGACGCCATAGTGACTATAAAACCAGCGATCTTCATAGTGTAGCAAGGCCTGTAAATAAAAAGGGTGAACCTCTTTGGGTGTGATGTGATATCTATGTACACCTTGCTTGTCGCCAAAAGAGCGCAAAGTTTGCTGATTACTCGCCGTGATGAGGGTTGCTGGACCATCAGGATAGATAGAGGGCAAGGGATTATTGGTATGCCAAACAATCGCACCCATCACAATAAGTAGGCAAGTATAAGCTGCAATGAGTAGTGTTTTTTTAAAGGTCATTTGGCATCAATAATTGGCAGTGGAGAGCGCCCATATCTGGGCGCTTGAAGTTACCTTTCGACAGTGAGTGTAGATGGAAATTGACTATAGAGCACATGTTTTTGCGGTTTATACATCGATTCCATGAAGCTGGGTGGGTTGGCATAAATGCCCGGTACTTCTGCACGCAGCAAGTAGGCAAACTGTTGCCTTGGTCTATCATCACTATACCTATGATACTGCTGGCGCGGTTTCAGGTCGGTGACAGCGACATATCTATCATGACGATATTCTTGGTGCTCAATTTGGCTCAGTACTACGCCTTCAGGGAGTAATTTTTGAATATCTAAATCTTGTAGCAAAGCTGGGTTTTCAAGTACAAATCCTGCAGGGATCCTATCTACAATCATGGCATCATGAATGCGTTCTTTACTTTCCACATCGAGTACCACTAGGACGCGATCACCTACTTTTAAAGATACTTGTTCATCAATCGGCTTGCCATCAAGCGTAAACCAGCGCCTTAAGAAATGCTTCATTTTAACGGTATTAAAAGGGTTAATTTGGTTAGCGATAGCAGGATTAAAATCTAGGTAACCGGTATGCAGCTGCTGTACATGTAATGGACTATTAGTGGTATTTTCTAACACCAGCCCTGCTGTAAGCGGGTGCGTTAATAGCCCTTGATGCTCAATTGTATTGCCATTAATCACCACGCTCAGAGGTTGTTGATTTTGCTCATCAATGGCAATGGCTGAGCGCAATAATGCCGCTTGTTCCTGTGTACTGAGCCATTGCTTATTGATGGCGAGAGTAGGTAAAGAGGTTGCCAGTGTATTTGCAATACGGCGTGCTTTGCTTTGTATACCTCTTAATTGCGCCATTTGATTCAAAGCGATAATAGCCATGGCATCGTCACGCACTTGGCTGCCATAATCGTAGATATAGTCGTCGACTCTGGCTTGCGCATCAAATTGGTTGAGTAGCGCAGATGCTTGTGCAATAGCGCCAGTATTTGCCAGTGCAGCGGCAAATTGTATCAAACTCAATTGCGATGGGAATGTGCTAATTTGCAGTGCTTCGAGGTCACTATAACTGAGCTTTCCAAGGCTACTCGATAGGTAGGCCGCATAAGTTGTCGCGGCTATGGCGGCCTCGGGTTGTGAGGTCAAAGTATTTACAAAATCGCCCCTTGCGTAGCGTAATACGCGATATTGGGCTTCTTGAAGCATGTCTCTTGGTACAATTTCTGGGTATTGTGCACTGACTTGAGTGAGAAAATCAGTGATATAAACGCTCAGCCAAGGAGATTCTTGACTGTAACTGCCCCAAGTACCAAACCCGCCGGTGGTTTTTTGCATGGTTTTTAATCGGCTCACAGCGGCACTGAGGTAGTCTTGGCTGCTGGTTAATTTGCTACTTTGTTGCAGAGCGCTTTGCTGAAATTTATCAAGTTGCGGGTTCTGTAAAATAAAAGGCCAGGCCTTACTGGTGGTTTGCTCAGCGCATCCGTATGGGTAGCTATGCAGACCTGATGCAAATTGCGCAATATTAAGAATAGGGGTATGGCTGATAAGCAGTTTGCCTTCTTTGCCGCCAATAATTTTTAGGCCATCCCAGTTGGATATGTCTGCCGTTAACGCCTCATTTGGCTGTAATTGCGTGTTTTTAGCTTGGGTTACCCAAGGCTCGATGTAGCCAACAGGCACCCGCCAACTGCGCTTTACATCCAAGTTGCCTCCAGTGACATGGAGAGTAAATGTAGCGATGCCATCTGGATTATTAGCTTGGGTAAGAATGGCAGCTGTTTTGCTCCAATGTTGCCCCTCATCTAATGTCACAGTATGTGTCGTTTGCTCTGAAATTGTCACATGATTATCAACGCTGAGAGCCACATTTAATGTTTGAGTTTGACCACTTAGGTTATGAATATCCAATGTGACGGATGACGCATCACCTGGCACCAAAAAACGTGGCACACTGAGCTCTGCCACCAGTGGCATTCGGATTATTTGATCTTGTACGAGTTGACCTACTTGGCTGTCGTTAAATGCGGTAACAATAAGTTGCGCTTGTCCGTTATAGTCTGGCAGTGTGAGTTCAACGAGGGCTTTGCCCTGTTCTAATCGCACAGGTCGTGACATTAATTGAATGGTTTTACTTTCGACCAAGTCATCGTTCCGGTTGGTATTATTTTCAATACTGTCACTGCCAAATCTGGATTGTGCAAACGGGTTAGGGCGCGGATCGTATTGTCGAGAGTAGAGATCGATAATGTCGCCACTGTAGCGGCGCTGTGCAAAAAAGTAATCAAACGGGTTTTCTGGTTTAAAGCGGCTGAGATTAATGATCCCTTTGTCAACCATAGAGACGGTTACCCAAGTTGAACCTTGATCTGTTAAACCATCTGCTGTCACTGGGATCTGTAATGTTTGCAGTGGCTCAACATGATCTGGGAGGTCGACTTTTAGCTGGATCTGACGCGCGCTTCTTTCTAGAGGAAGTGGTATCACGCCTAAATAGCGTTTAGGAGCACCTTGCTGCTGACCAAATACGGTGGCAGTGACATACAGATCATGGCGACTCGGTAGCTTGTTAAGTGGAATGGCAACTTGGTTTTGGCCTTTTTTTACAGCAAGCTTTTGTGACCAAATAACTTGATCGGACTCAAGGGTCACCATGAGCTCGCCACTGATGGGAGAGGTCATAGTCAGTGTCGCTTGCTCACCCGTGTTGTAAGCTTTTTTATTGAGAGTGAGTTGCAGGTGCTCTGGCTTAACAGCATATTGCCCATAGCCTCGATACCAGCCAGCATAGAATTCATAGTGAGTTTTACTCCCTGTGTTTAGATCTGTGGCTTCAAGGCGGTAATTTCCCCATTTAACCGGCAATTCGATGCGAGCGATATCGGCATTTAAATCAATAACACTCTGATGCTCCTGTCGCCATCTATCTTGCTTTTTGCGCTGCCATCCGATGCCTTCTTCGTACATCCAGTAGTAGTTGCCCTGATCATAATAAAGCTCTAATTTGACGCTACCAGTAGAGAGAGTTTGGCCATCTGCGGAGAGTAAAGCGATTTCAAAGCCTGCATCTGAGCTGTATTTAACGTTTTTGCTTAGCGGTTTGATCCCTGGAATTGTACTTTTTCGCCAGCTAGTGAAAGTACTTGTGCGTTGCACAGCTGCGCCACCGGCTTCTTGCAGGGCAATAAAAACTTGGGTCTTTATCGGGCTTTTAATTTGCCCCGCACGGGGTGTGCTTATTTTAACTTGTGCTTCGCCTTGCTTAGAGAGTCGTTTATTTTCGAGAGACTTATAACGACCAGATAAATAAAAATCTTGGCCGACAACAAATGCTTTGTAAGGGCCTGTATAGTGCCTTACTGGCTGATGGTTTACATCTGTTTTAAACGTATTTCCCGCAGCTGGGCTACCAAATAAGTATTTACCATTTAATGTGAGGGTATTTTCTTGGCCAGCGAAAACAAAGGGAGCTTGTTCTGTTACCTTGAGGTCCATACGTTCAGGCACGAACTCTTCCAATTGAAAGGTCATCTCAGCGATAAAATTGTGGGCGCTTGGGTCAAGTTTAACGCCAATCGTGTAACGACCTGTTGGCCAGTCATTGGCGGTTTTGAGAGACTTGCTGAAAAAGCCGGCTTCTTGAGCATGCAAAGTTTCTGTAAGTATTTGCTCTTGGCGTGAGTTTTTGACCGATAGGGTCAGTGTCTCAATATTGGTTTTATGGCCATCAAAGTCGCGCAGTAAGATGTTGATAGGCAGGCTGTCTCCAGGTCTTACGAGATCTCGATTACTATAAATAAAGGCTTCGGTTTCTTGATATAAGCGACCGCCAAGCTGATAGGCTGACAGATCAAGTGGCACTTCTTTAAGTGGTAAAATGGCCAAATGGGGAGTGCTGTCGTCTCCTTCTAATTCCGCAACAACTATGTCGTTTTGCGCTAAGGAGACTGTAAAGTCAATGTTGCCTTGTGCATTTGTTGTACCCTGTCGTATGAGCTCGTGTTTACGATAAATACTGACTTTGGCACCTTTCGCGCTGCGGCCATTTGCTAAATAATTGACGCTGAATGTGGCATGATGCTTTTGTACTCTTGCTTGAATGCCTAGCTCTGTTAGGAGCATATGCTTTGCTTGCAAGTCACCAAATTGACCAGCTGCTTTGAGTGTCACAATATACCATCCCGATGGTAAATTTTTTGGAATAGGCAATTTCGCTGAGTGTATTTTATCTTCTTGCCCTGCAGGTAAGGTATAGCGGTCAGCAAAGACACTTTCGTAACTATAACTCAATCTATCTAATGAACTTGGATAGATTTTATCGTTTAAATAGTAACCTTGTAAGAAATCATGGGCACTGGTGATATGTAAAATTTCAATATCGACTTCACGGGTATTTTTGTAACTAATGGGGAGCGCTTGTGTGCTACTTTTTGGTACCAATGGTCCCGAACCGACAATTGCAATTTGAGGTGTTTGCCGCTTTTTAGACTCGGCTATCGCGGCGTGATGCCAGCCAATAGTGACAAATAATAAAGAGATGATTAACCAGCTGGTATACACACTCCCTGCGTTCATGATTTTCCCCTAACAATACTGATATTAAATAAGTTTACGCAACTTACATGAATATAGCGTGATTATCATATTAATATCGTATACGAGTAAAGGATTAGTACAAAGTTATCAGTGATTTAGTGATTTTTAGCGCGAAATTTATACTGTATAGCGAAAATACTGGTGCCCGTGCGTCTAAATCATAAAAAAGGATGTATATCAGCCACAGGTATAGGTGGCTGATATGAAAATATGTTTTATGCGACTAAAAAATTAATGCGAGTAAGTAACTCTTGCGGTGCGGTGTCTTTTAAATCGTTTAAATACTCTTCAAATGGCGGGAAATTAGCAAGCTCAAATTCGCTCTGGGGAAGCCATTGGCCGTATAGCCAGTTGTAAGGTTTTTCCAGTTCTGTGTAATCACCTTTAAATAGAATGCTGACTGTTTTTCCTGCAGGGATAGTCAGGCGTTCAAAATCATGCTGCTCTGGCAGCTTATTTTTATCGACTGCTATACAGGCCATAGATTTGAGATTGGCATGGGGCACTGACTCAGGATCATCAAAGTAAATGCCAAAAAAGCGCGTATCTTGGTCAATTAAATTTGCTTTTGCAGCCATAACCGATAGCTTTTCGAATGCTTGGCCAATTTGCATGTAATCACCGTGATGATTTAAGCCAATTAATTCAATAGATTCAATGTTTTGTTGTTCAACTGTATACATGGGGTGATACTCCTTCGAAGACGTTGGGTACAACGCAGTGACCTCAAGCGTGGCATAAGCACGTCGCTGGCGATATTGATTCGGTGTTTCGCCATAATGCTTGGTGAAGGCTCGGTTAAATGCCTCAACGCTGCCATAGCAAACTTGCTTAGCGATTTGCTGTTGATTTAAGTCGCTGCGAACTAGATAAGTTGCCGCCTTCAACATACGCATTCTTCTCACTGTGACATTGATAGTCTCTCCCGCATATTCACGATAAATACGATGAAAGTGATAAGCAGACATACAGGCGATATCTGCCAATGTATTCACATCAAGTTCTGAACCTGCATGCTCGTATAGATAGTCGATAACTCGGAGCATTCGGTCTTCGTAGTAATGTTGTGTACTTAACTTGTGTTTCATCTATCGCTACTCGTTACGGTTAAGTGTTGCAATGCGTCTAGTTGATTTTGACGACATGGCTAAAGTAGCGCAAGCTGGATTGATAATGTTTGCGAATTTTGGCGATGAGGAAAAATAGGGGCCCGACATGGGAACCCCTCAGGAAGGATTACAAACGTGTATTGAAAAACGGCAGCATATGGTGCTCTAAACGCTCAAGTGCTTTATTACTGTGGCCACCCGGGAACACTTCAAAGTGAATGGGCACCTTGTTAGCCTCTGCTTTTTCTTTGAGTGCAAGGACACCTTCAGTGATCCAGATATAATCATCTTTGTTACCCACATCGATACGTACAGAGCTGAGCTGCTCAACAACAGAAGGGGTTGAATATAGTTCTACCAGCTCTCCAAACCCTTTGTACCACAGCGGTTTTTGAGATGCGTCAACGCTGTAATGCACACCAAAAGGCTGTCCTGAATGACCAGCAAAGGCGCCTGCATAAGCCATTAAGTATGCGCTGTAGCTATTTTCTTGACCATTGTTCCAAATTTCACGACCTTGGAAAGAGGCGAATTCAGCTTTCATAACTGCTTTAGGATCTTTTGTTGTCGCGAGCTTTTGCTTAAATGCTTGGTAGCGCTTAATCGCTGCCTCTGAAGTTAGATATGATTTAGCCATGCCTTTTTCATCAAACATGCCAGGGCTTAATGCGTATACATGTGAGAATAAGTCAGGGTGTTTTGCTGCAAATCGAAGCGCACCCGTACCGCCCATTGAAAACCCAGCGATCCCGCGATGTTTAGCTTGGGCTTTAGTGCGATAGGTACGATCTACCCAAGGTAATACTTCTTTGATGACGTAGTCGCTAAAATTACCATGGACTTCTGAATTGACGTAAAAGCTGCCTCTGAGCGGTGTGTTGCCTTCCAACATAACAATGATCATCTCTATGTTTTGGCCATTTTTTTTATGGTTTTCTAGCATGGGTTCAATACGCGCACTGTATTTTACTGGCCAACTATAGGCGCCTAATAAATATAAGACAGGGTAGCGTTTGTCGCTCTCGTGGTAGCCATCAGGCAAATAGATATGAATATCACGGGTACTTTTGGTGCCAATTAAGCTGTTTTCCAATGCTTTTGAGTGAAAAGGTACGTTGATGATTTCGGCTTTAAGTGTACTACTGGTAAATATAAGCAGTAAAAATATTAGTGTTTTCATTGTTATGACTCCTGCTGATAAAGCTTGCAGTTAAGTTACAATGTGCCTAAATTAATAACAAATATAAAAATAGATTGATTTATATGTAATGAATATAAATTGGATGGATATAAAAAAGCTTCACTATGTGGTGACCGTGGCGCAGGAACTTAGTTTTAGTCGAGCAGCATTGAAATTGCATATGTCTCAGCCACCTTTGAGTCAACAGATCCGCCAAATAGAAAGTCATTTAGGCATGGCTTTATTTGAGCGCTCAACCCGTTCGGTGAGCTTGACGCCTTTTGGGGTGACATTTGTTAAAAAAGCCCAGCGTGTATTAGCTGCGCATGCAGAACTCGGTGAGTGCGTGCAAAGCTTTCAAACGGGTAAGCAGCAGCCGATTAAGCTAGGCTGTATTGGTTTAGCATTTGAAGCGCTGGTGGCAAGTAAGATGACTGTGTTATCTGACCAATCTCCTAAATTAAATTTGGCATTGGAAGAAGGGACAAGTGCAGAATTGGTAGCACGATGTCAATCTGGACAATTACATGGGGCGATTATTCGCTTGTTTGACCCAGAATTACCTGCAAATGATATTCACTATTTATGCAGTGAGAAATATGTCTTTGCCTGTCCCAAGCAGTGGCAGCTAAACCTGACAAAGACATCGATAAAAACCTTTAGCGGCAAGCCATTTATTCACTACCCGAAGGCATTACAGCCTAAATTATATGAGACGATAGCAGCGGCGTTCACTCAGGCAAAGGCGACAATGAATGTTGTACAAGAAGTCAAAACCAAGTCAACGACTCTGTCTTTGGTGGCGGCGGGGATGGGGTTTGCGATTGTGCCTCAATCTATGCAGGGCAAATATGCATCTCAGGTTGATTTTATTGAGATAACTGAGCACTTGCCGAGTGTGGACTACTTTCTCTATTGCCAAGATTGGCAAGTGCATGAGCGAATGACATGTTTATATGAGCTGCTCAGGGCTTAATGCACTATTTAAAAAAGTCATCTTCGTTTTTCGCGAGCATTGCCTCAATGTCTTCAATGAGCGCTTGTGGGTCAGGCTGGGCAAGATCTGTACTTTGCACGGGACTAGAAATTTTATTGTTTTCTTCAGACCACTCACCTAAGTCGATAAGTTGACAGCGCTTAGAGCAAAATGGACGGTGCGGGCTTTGTGCCGACCAGATCACCTCTTTTTGACATGTTGGGCATTGGACAGCTGTTGGCATAATAGATACTCATGGTGTGATAGACCAGTATAGTTTACTGCTTTGCAGCAAACTATACTAGTGAGTCTGAACGTAATTAATAGTTTGTTACGCGGTTGATTTCAGCTAAAGAAGTCACGCCGGATGCCGCTTTTTTCAAACCAGATTTACGTAGATTATCAAAACCTAATTTATCCGCGAGTGCAGCAATTTCCAAAGAGTTCGCCCCCTCCATTATTTTATGCGACATTTCAGGAGTAATTTTTACCACTTCATATACCCCGACACGGCCTTTATATCCGTCGGTGCAGTGGTCGCAGCCTTTTGGTGCATATAGAGTAAGGTCTTTAACTTGTTCTTCAGTAAAGCCTTGTTTGAGTAACTCTTCTTTTGGTAACTCTTCCGGTTCCTTGCACTTTGGACAAAGGCGTCTTGCTAGACGCTGAGCGATAATTAAGCTTACAGAACTTGCCACGTTATAGGCTGGTACACCCATATTGAGCAATCGTGTGAGTGTTTCTGGCGCTGAGTTGGTGTGCAGAGTACTCATTACTAAGTGACCTGTTTGGGCTGCTTTGATAGAGATCTCAGCCGTTTCTAGATCTCGGATCTCACCTACCATGACCACGTCAGGATCTTGTCGTAAAAATGCTTTAAGCGCGTTAGCAAAAGTCATATCGGCTTTTGTATTGATCTGAACTTGGTTGATCCCTTCAAGGTTAATTTCAACCGGATCTTCCGCGGTACTGATATTGCGCTCGGGCTTATTTAAAATATTGAGGCCAGTATAAAGAGATACGGTTTTACCTGAACCTGTGGGGCCGGTAACTAAGATCATGCCTTGAGGCTGCTCAAGGGCGTTTAAATACAAGTCTTTTTGTTCAGGTTCATAACCCAGTACATCTATTCCCAATTTAGCAGCAGAGGAGTCGAGTATCCGCATTACGATTTTTTCACCCCACATGGTGGGAAGAGTACTGACACGAAAATCGATGCTTTTGCGCTCGGATATTTTGAGCTTAATACGACCATCTTGCGGCTTTCGTTTCTCAGCGATATCTAGGTGAGACATAACTTTGATACGGGCTGATAAACGACTTGCTAAGGTATTAGGAGGACTTGCCATTTCATGCAAAATACCATCGATTCGAAAGCGCACTCGGTATTTTTTCTCATAGGGCTCAAAGTGCAAATCTGAAGCGCCCTTTTTAATCGCATCCATGAGAATTTTATTGATGTAGACAATAATCGGCGCATCGTCTTTTTCTTCATCTTGCTGCTGTGACGGCGTCTCATCTTCTACATCTAAACTAGCAAACTCTTTAAATTCGTCTTCACTGAGTGACAGACCTGAGCTGGAGTCAAAGAGTTGATCTATTTTCTGTTCTAAAAGTTTGTGATCAACAACCACGATTTCGCATTGTAACCCGGTACTGAACTCGAAGTTTTCAAATGCGCCATAGTCGGTTGGATCTGAGGTTGCGATAAACAGTTTGCGATCTTTTTTGACTAAAGGAAGAAGGTAGTGTTGCCTGATTAACTTTTCTTTGATCAGATCTTTGGGTACATTTTCTACATCAAAACCATTGAGATCAAAATATGGCACGCGGAACAAATCAAGGCATTGTTCAGCTAATTCCTGCCCAGACATGCCGCTACATAAGCAAATTAGCTCAGCAGTGGTCGTTGCCTCGGATTGCTTCGCCTTTATCTGATCTGGCGTAATTCTACCTAAGGTAATGAATTTTCTCAGTAATGGAGAGTGATGTTCCATAATGTCCTTTAATACTTCAACAGCTTACACAAATGTAGCAAATAATCAGCAACTGCGCCCTCACAAAGCGAGCGCAATTATAATCATTCTAGAGAATGATATAAAATTCAACAAATAAAGTGTTTAATTGGTTTTAGATGCAGCTAAAAAAGTTTGATGCAAGTTATCTAGTTCGATTTGAACTTCAGTTAATGGTCGGTTGTTATCGATAATATAATCAGCTCTAAGGCACTTATCTTCCCGGCTCATTTGTGCGGCAATGATATTTTTGACTTGCTCTTGCGAGACCTTATCTCTAGCGCTAGTACGTGCAATTTGAACGTCGTTAGGTACATCAATCAATAATGTTTTATTGCATAGTTTTTCTAACCCATTCTCAAACAATAAGGGAGCGCATAAAATGCAATAAGGACTTGCTGCGTTTGCCAACTCTGAGAGCATCTGTGCTCTAATAAGAGGGTGTAATAACTCGTTGAGCCAGGTTTTTTCAGTTTCATCATTAAAAATGATATCGCGAAGTTTGGCTCTATTCAGTTTACCATCCGGTGATAAAATACTGGGGCCAAATCGCTCTACAATGCTGTTTAATCCAGTCGTCCCTGGCATCACGACTTCTCTTGCTACAATATCGGCATCAACAACATCAATGCCTAAACTTTCAAAATGGCGTGTCGCAGCAGTTTTTCCGGCACCGATGCCACCGGTGAGACCTAATATCCAAGATGACATGTTATACCCCTAGTAAATTCAAGTACCAACTTTTTAACGATTCACCATAAAAGAGGCATAACCAGCCTGCAATGGCTAAATAAGGTCCAAATGGAATAGGGGTGGCTTTGTCTTTGCCTTGCACACTTAATTGAACGCTGCCTATAACAGCACCGACGACACTAGAAAGCAAAATAATGGTAATAATTGCTTCCCAGCCAAGTAACGCACCAAAAATGGCCAACAGCTTGAAATCACCGTAGCCCATGCCCTCTTTGCCGGTGAGTAATTTAAATAACCAGTAAACACTCCACAAACTGAGATACCCAAGAGTTGCGCCCCACAAAGCGTCGACTGGGGCTATGGTATAACCTAGTGCTGCACTTAATAAAGCGAGCCATAACATGGGTTGGGTGATTTGGTCAGGGAGCAACATTTTATCAATATCAATGAAGATTAGCGCAATCAGGCCCCAAGTTATAAGGATGTATAACAGCGATAGAGAAGTGGCACCAAAATGCCAAGCGACCCACAGTGAAGATATGGCGGTCAGCATTTCAATACTCGGGTATCTCGCTGAAATCGGTGTATCGCAATATGCACAGCGACCTTTTAAAAATAACCAGCTCAGCACTGGAATATTATGCTGTACTTTAATTTGCGTGTTGCAGCTGGGGCAGGTCGACCTTGGGGTGATTAAATTAAATGGTTTAGAGTCGTCTTGCGCACTTTTATTGGGCTCTTGTTGTCCAAGAATTACCTTACACTCGGTTTTCCACTCGGTTTCCATTATTACAGGAAGGCGATAAATAACGACATTTAAAAAGCTGCCAATACAGGTGCTTACTAAGCCCACTGACAACAAAAAAAACCAAGGTTGTTGCTGCATTAAATGCCAGACATCTTGCATAGTAATACTCTTATTATTATTAAACAGTGAGTTTGATTAGATAACGCTACCTAATTGGAATATGGGTAGGTACATGGCGATAATTAAGCCGCCAACTAAAACGCCTAGTATGGCCATTATAAGAGGCTCAAGCAAGGTAGATAAGCCATCAACAGCATCATCTACTTCTTGTTCGTAAATACTGGCCACTTTGCCAAGCATACTATCAAGCGCACCTGATTCTTCACCAATGGCTACCATTTGCACTACCATATCTGGGAATATTTTAGAGTTACGCATCGCCCAATTCATTTGGTTGCCTGAACTGACTTCGCCTTTAATGTCTAAAATTGCGTTTTTATATATCACATTACCAGCGGCACCTGCAGCCGAATCAAGTGCATCAACAAGCGGCACACCTGCTGCAAAGGTAGTTGATAGTGTACGTGCATATCGGGCTACCGCGGCCTTTCTTAAGATTTCTCCAATCACTGGGAGTCTTAAAATCATACGGTCGTTGGCATGTTTTACGTTTTGATTGCGAATGAGCATCTCTTTATACAGATATCCACCACCGCCAATGGCGAGTAACATGATCCACCAATACTCTTGCATAAATTCGGAAATACTGATCACCATACGAGTAAAAGCGGGGAGCTCTGCGCCAAAACCGTTGAAGATGTCTTCAAACTGAGGCACTACAAAAATGAGTAGGATAGAGGTGACAATTAATGCCACGGTTATAACCGCGATAGGGTAAAACATGGCTTTTTTTATTTTTGATTTTAAGGCTTCTGCTTTTTCTTTATACAGAGCGACGCGGTCAAAAATGCGGTCAAGGGCCCCAGATTGCTCACCTGATTGGATTAAATCACAATATAATTCGTCAAAATAACGGGGGTGGGCACGCAAGCTTTTTGCTAAAGGTTGACCGGCTTTGACTTCATCAGCAATAGAGCCGACGAGCTTACTGACGCTTTTATTTTTTGCACCAGAGGCAATCATATCAAGCGACTGTACCAAAGACACACCAGCTGTCAACATTGTGGCGATTTGCCGAGTAACAATCGAGATATCTTTTGGGGTAATTTTTTGTACGCTTTTCATGCCAAACAAGGGCTTTGGCTTGCGTTTTACTTTGGACGGAGTAATACCTTGTTTACGCAACTGTGCTTTAACTAGGGCAACGCTAGTTCCGGTCATCTCACCTTCGAGCTTTTTACCTCGAGCACTAACACCCACCCAGACAAAGGTATCTATTTTCGCTGCATTATCTTTAGAGGAGAGAGCCATAAAACCTGTTCACAAAAAAGAAGTAAAGGGCTAACATTAATGTTAACCCTACAAAAATTAAAGCTTTCTATTAGTTGGTTTTACTTGCACTACATGTCGCTGGGAACCAATTTGAATTCACAGCATCGCCAGTGTACGTCGCCGCACATGACCAAGAGTGAATCGAGAATGCGCCACCAGTAAAGCTTGTTGCTTCTGCTGCAGTATTAGCTGCTGTATTTGGTGTTAATGTTAGTGTGATAGCCACTAAGTCACTGTCGCCCGCAATGGTAATTTTACCTGCAGCATCTACTGCGACTGATTTAACATATTGACTTGCTGTTGCGGTGCCTACGTCGTCACAAGTTGTCGGAGCAACTTTAAGTTGTGCTCTTTCTTCAATACACGCTTTTGGCATGGTCGAAGCCGCTAGCATTTCAGTAACTTTTGCGCGATTAACATAGTCTGTGTAAGCAGGCAGGGCTACAGCTGCTAAAATACCGATGATTGCAATTACAATCATTAATTCTATGAGGGTAAAACCACCCTGTCGTTGTTGCGTCATGATGTGTCTCCTAAGGGATGTTAGACCCGGTGGCCGTGTTTACTTACACCAGGATTTTTAAATCAGTTTAATGGCATTGGCTGATTCTAAATTAAAATAAAAGCCATATTCAGTATGTAACTTTTTTAATTATAAAGAATTAATCTAAATCATTAATTTAATTCTTTTTTATTAAAAATGCTTTGTAAACAAATGTCAATATTAAAATAACACATTTAGTTACATTTAAATTACATGCTCGATTATATTATTCAAAGCGCATCGATAAATCGATGCTGTGCACATGCTTAGTAAGCGCACCACTTGAAATATAATCGACGCCTGCTTGTGCATACTGCGCCAAAATATCTAATGTCATATTACCCGACACTTCTAGCTTTGCTCTACCTGAGGTTAGTCTAACGGCGTTTTGAATGTCCTCAACGGTAAAATTATCCAGCATAATGATGTCACTGCCTGCATTGAGTGCTTGTTCAAGCTCATTTAGGTTTTCCACTTCTACTTCTACTGGCTTATCTGGGTGGGTGCTTTTAGCCTGCTCGACAGCTTTATCAATGCCACCGCATGCAGCTATGTGATTTTCTTTAATTAAAAACGCATCGAATAAACCGATACGATGGTTTTTACCACCGCCACATGTAACAGCATACTTTTGTAATGCTCTTAAACCAGGAATGGTTTTTCTTGTGTCTAGTAGCTGCGTACGACTTCCGTCAAGAGCTTTTACATAGTGCGCTGTAGTTGTCGCGGTGCCCGATAGGGTTTGTACAAAGTTCAAAGCTGTACGCTCTGCGGTCAAAATAGCGCGAGCAGACCCTACTGCGGTAAAAATTCGTGAATTGGCCTTAAGAGTATCACCATCATTGGCGAGCACAGTCACCTCAACGCTAGGATCTACCTGTTTAAAGACTTCTAATATGAGGTCTTTACCACAAAATACACAGTCTTCTCTGGTAATCACATAAGCATTAGCTTGCTGTTGTTCAGGAATTAATGCTGCGGTGATATCACCTTGTTCAGCGGTTTGATGGTTAAGGTCTTCATCGAGTGCACTTTTAACAAGTTGCGAAATAAGTTCTGATTGCATAGGTAGATCATCATTGTTTTTACTACCTTAAATTCTACTTTGATTAACGCAATGAAACAATTTTCTTTAACAAAAGTCTGTATACTTTTGCAAAATAAATTTGCCATAGTGCTTGGAAGAAATTCTTGTTATGGTAGATACGATGCAATTTAAAATTAATTTTTTATATGGAAAATCAACACCAATGGCTTAATTATGCCAACCAGAGACCTTCACCGCATTACGATGAGCGACCCGTTAACTGTGATGTTGATTTATTAGTCATTCATAATATTTCCTTACCAGCAGGTCATTTTGGCACTTCTTTCGTTGATGATTTGTTTATGGGGAGTATTAATTGTCACGCGCACGAAAGTTTTGCGTCTTTAGAAGGGGTTCGTGTTTCAGCGCATTGCTTTATTCGCAGAGACGGAACGGTAACTCAATATGTGCCATTTACCAAAAGAGCATGGCATGCGGGGGTGTCGAGTTTTGATGGGCGCCAAAGGTGTAATGATTTTAGTATTGGGATTGAGTTAGAAGGGACAGATAGCACTCCTTATACCCAAGCACAATATGATGCATTGGTGAAAGTAAGCCAATCTATCATGACGCAATTTCCAAAGATAACGCCTCAGCGCATTGTCGGACACTGTGATATTGCCCCGACACGCAAAACTGATCCCGGTGAGGCGTTTGATTGGCAGTACTATTTAAATTTATTACAACGTGAATTAAGAGTAATAGAGTAAAAATCATGATATTAATTTCGATATTAGTGGCATTGATCGTTGAGCGTCTGGGGGCTAAGTCAACTCGGTGGCAAATTGACTATTATTTAGCTCAGTATCAAACATTGAGCTATCAAAAAGGTGCAGGTACTTGGTTATTTAAATCCAGTATTGGCGCGGTACTGTGGCTGATGTTACCAGCACTGTTAGTCGCATTTATATATAGTTTGTCTGATTTTGTTTTATGGCAGTTGGCACTCAATGTTATGGTCTTATTGGTGTGTTTTGGCTGCGCAAAATACCGTAAATCATATAAAGGGTATCTTAATGCTCTTGCTCGAGATGATAATGAAGCGGCAACCCTGTATGCCTTGCAAATGGGACAGACTAGAACAGAAGATGAACCCAATGGGGAAACGTTTGGCCAGACATTGGCATGGATTAACTTTACGCACTATTGTGCAGTGATGTTTTGGTTTGTGCTGCTTGGTGCACCTGGCGCAATTATGTACGCGGTTACCCGTGCGGTCGTTGAGGTGCTAAGAGATGAAGTCAACGGTGAGCCTACAGACAGTGACAAAAGGTGCATCGAGCTGATGTCACCCCATTCACAGCGTTTTTCTTTGTTATTTCATTGTTTTAATTGGCTACCAGCTCGCCTTGCTGGGTTTGGTTATCTGATTATTGGTAACTTTTCTAAGGGTACGGGAAGCTGGCTTAAATATTTGTTAGATTTTAAAACTTGTAACCGGCAAGTAGTCACTGAAACGGCGTTAGCGGCTGAGCAGATTGAACAGCAGTACTTCGGATGCACTTATGAAGCAGCTTGTATGATGCGATTAGTAAAACGAAATGTACTGTTTTATTTGTTTTTAGTCGCTGCATTGACCTTATTCGCTGGACTTAATTAATTTTGAGACTTGGCTGATTAAAAGTGTTTAGTCAGCCATTCTTTTTTGCGTTGCTGCATTCTTTCAATGAGATGTGGTTCCAAGTCTAATACTGGCATCATCACGTCTGTCACATCGATGACATCACACACGCCATTCACTGACCACAGTGCTTCTTCCAGCCCTTTGGCTTTATGGAGAGCATAGTGACTAACATAGCGCAGTTCATTGGCTAAATGATCCATATCAGGTCTACCGGTCTTGGAGACATACAGGTGGCAAATAAACAACATGCCATTTTTAAGTGCTTTTTTTGCAAATAAAAACAGTTGTTCAATTGGTTCTCCAAAAGGAATACATTGAGATTTAACCCCATGATTTGGCTCATTGATTTGCTTTTCATCAAAATGAATGAAAAGGGTAAATCTGAGTGGTTTATCTTGGCGTGACTTTTCTCTTAAAAGCTCACTTAGAGGATCTGCTACATAACTACTAGGGAACAGCTTATCTGGGAAGAGGAGTTCCTGACCGTTGTGGTGTACTAAGTGAGGAAGCAAGATATTGTGCAATGGTGACGGGTATAAGCCGTGTCCCACAGCGCCAATTTCCATGTGAGATGACTTTTTGTGCAAATACAAGGGAAGTTGGCATATGCTTTTTGTAACCATATTCCTCAAAGCCGTAGAAAGTCCGGGTATTTTTGGGGCCTCTTCGCTTGGCTGCAGTTTATCTTTGTTGTTTTCAATTAATGCAGTGAAAAACTCCATGGCGGTGTGCGCGACCCCCGCGACCTGCTTTACTTTGAGGTTAATGATGGTATTGGACTTACTGACTGCCATAATTTCATATCTCAAACCAGACAATGCGTGTTGTTTGGTGATTTTTTGCAGATCAGGTAAGTCCAGCGTAACAAGATCGCCCTTTGTCACGTCAACGGCTTGTTCGATTTCAATTTGTAGCCCCATGACGGAAAAATCTCTGGTATTCCCGCTTACGGAGAGTGTCTCTGAGAGGTGTAAGGTGACACCTGTGCGGTATAAAAATCGTTTGTGTGATCTCAGGTTTACGTATTCTAAAGCGACTTTTTCTAGATGAGGTGGGTTTTTCGATTTGCCATGGCCAAACTCTTTTAAGCGATTAATGCTCTCTTGAGAATAGGATAACTTATTGCAATGTGATTTGTGTTCAGCAGTGGTAATTTCTGTGAGTAGCATCAAATGGTGCACAGGCTGAATCATACCTTGAGCGCGAGGGGGCGGGCGCTTGTTGAGCTTCTCAACGTTTTTCCCTGCACTTTTTGGCAAAGATAATGGAATAAATGCATCTTCATGGTGGCTGGGCATGAGCTGCACTTTAAATACACGCCAACTTTCTTTTTCGCTGCCAAACCCCAAGAACAAGTTTTTCAGTTCTGGTTGCTGCTCTAACTCCCAGTCAAATGCCGAATAAAAGTATATTTTACCGCTATTTGAATGGGTAAATGTATAACAGTAAGCCTCTTTCACAGGTGCCGATTGTAGTAGCATCTTTTGTAGGCGTTTATTATTAAATACACTATATAAGCAAGAGGTTTTGCGTTCGTCCTCAAAGTAATAGTTAATAAACGCATTGTTTTCGTTGGTGAGGGTCATGCTGGGTAACAGCATATTATTGATACGACTAAAAAAGACAAACAGCGAGCTTACTCTGGGTAAGTAATATTGCTCATAACCTTTGCACACCACCGCGTCCATGGTATTGTCTAAATTAATTTTGTAGCGTCGTTTGTTACCGTGAATAAAGCTTTCTAAAAACTCATCAAACCCAGAGTTATTTTCGACGAAAGTTCGCTTTAAACGAACGTAATTGTAATCCGCATTAGACTCTTCTACTGCGACGACCTCATATTGAATGCCTTCTTTCAAGCCTAGTTCGAAATCTTGTTCTAACCCAACTAGACGAAGCGTAATTACATTTTTAGCCTGTACATGATAATTTTTTCCCAGCTTTATTTTGGCACCACTTAACGAAATATCTGAAGTACTTGCGGGGATAGTCGTGCCGCTTTTCAACTCAACCGTGATTTTGATTGAGTAGTTCATGCGCTCTTCTATGCGACTTTCATAAGATGCGAAGCGGATCAACTGTGCTTCATGCTCAAAAACGATCTCAGGCTTTACATCCTCTTGGTCCTGCGCATTCTTTTGCATGACTTTGTAATTGTTGTCAGTATGCATGACGGCTTCATATACTGCCATTGTATAGCCCCCATGCTGGGCAACTTCTCGTTCAAATACGCTGATCGCTAGGTCGTCCATGAAGTGCTGTTTGCCGTCATGTTCGTAGGGCTTAACATCTCCTGATACTTGCCCACGTAAATCAATAAAGCGTGCAACGGGCTGTGAGAGACGCGTCATCTCCATTTTTAGTAAAAATTGATCTGGTTTGCTCAGATGTGATGTTTTTTGTTTGAAGATAAAATCAAAATTTGGATCGCCTAAATCTCCTTTTAGGTCATTAATAAGGTCTTGATGTAGTTCTAGTTTATCTTCACTCATAGCCGTTCGCAGTTTGTCCGTAGACAGTGTCTCTTTGTTATTATTTCAGCCTTCGCCAATTTTATGTCAGTATAGCTACATTCTTAACTTATAAGCTTAACTGGGTTTTCCATTTAAGCAATAACTATGCCTTGATTTATATGGGAAAAAAGAAAACCGCATTTGTATGTAGTGATTGTGGAGCGGAATTTGCTCGTTGGCAAGGGCAATGTTCTGAATGTAAAGCCTGGAACACAGTAACAGAGTTTCGTGTCCCTTCTGTGAAAGCTGCGCCACGCAGTGCTGGGACCACTGGTTATGCAGGTGTTGTAGAAGCAAAAATACAGACATTAGATGAAGTAAATCTAGAATCTTTACCAAGATTTTCAACGGGTTTTAAAGAGTTTGATCGCGTTTTAGGTGGCGGGGTCGTGCCTGGTAGTGCCATCTTAATTGGTGGTGAGCCTGGGGCCGGTAAAAGTACACTGTTATTACAGACTATGTGTTTGTTAGCGCAATCGATGCCAACTTTATATGTGACTGGTGAAGAATCATTGCAACAAGTTGCAATGAGGGCTAAGCGTTTAGGGCTGCCCACAGATAAATTAAAGACACTGGCGGAAACCAATGTTGAGACGATTTGTCAGTTAGCATTGAGAGAGAAACCAGCCATCATGGTAATTGACTCTATTCAGGTTATGCATATGACTGATGTACAGTCCGCGCCGGGTAGTGTCTCTCAAGTACGTGAAAGTGCGGCTTATCTAACGCGTTTTGCGAAGCAAAACCAAGTGGCAATCATTATGGTTGGCCATGTAACCAAAGATGGTACATTGGCTGGTCCAAAAGTGTTAGAACACTGTATTGATTGTTCAATATTACTTGAAGGCAGCAGCGATAGCCGCTTTCGGACACTGCGCGGAAATAAAAACCGCTTTGGTGCGGTGAATGAACTCGGGGTCTTTGCAATGACGGGACAGGGCCTCAAAGAAGTCAATAACCCGTCGGCTATTTTCTTGAACCGAGGAGAAGAGCAAACACCGGGTTCGTTGGTGATGGTAATTTGGGAAGGCACTCGGCCATTGTTGGTTGAGGTACAAGCATTGGTTGATTACTCTCAGTTAGCCAACCCAAGGCGCGTAACTGTCGGTTTAGAACAAAATCGTCTTGCTATGTTACTGGCTGTTTTGCATCGTCATGGCGGCTTACAGGTCGCAGATCAAGATGTGTTTGTCAATGTAGTTGGCGGCGTGAAGGTGAATGAAACTAGCGCAGATTTGGCTTTGATCACGGCATTGGTCTCGAGTTTTAAAAATTATGCATTGGATAAGCAGCTAGTTGTATTTGGCGAAGTTGGCTTAGGTGGAGAGATCCGCCCTGTGCCAAGTGGTCAAGAAAGGTTACGAGAAGCGGCGAAACATGGCTTTAAACGTGCTATTGTACCAGTGGCTAATAAACCGAAAGAAGATATCGAAGGCATGGAAGTGATTGGCGTTTCCAGCTTAAACGATGCATTACAAGCGCTATTTTAAGGAATTACTATGAATAAAGCGGCTCTCACAGGTGTAGCACTTGCGGTTGCAGGTGGTGTGATTGGTGTTAACTGGTATGCAAACAAAACTGCCAGCGATGTTGTGGCACAGCAAGTAAAGCAGTTCTCAGAACAAACAGGCTTTGCAGTAAGCTATCAAAATGTTGATTACAGTTTGCTTAGCAATACCGTTGTATTGGAAAGCATCTCGTTTAAAGAGCAAGACGGTGAGCACGCATTAATTGATATTGAGCGCTTTTCTCTTAAGGGCTATGAAGAAGGAAAAGTGAGCCCATTAACAGAGTTACAAATCACAGGCTTGTCCTTGGCTCGCGAATTAAAATCGGTTTCTGCTCCCGTAATGCCCAGTACGTTGCTCAATGCGAAATACAATTTGAATTCGACCATGCGTTATGAAGATAGCACAGGCGACAGTCAATTTGATTTTTCCGTGTCAGCTGACCAAGTTGTGAACTTTGCCATGGATATTGCATTGTCTAATAGTAAAGACTTAATGGATTTACAAACTGATATTCAGCAGATGCATAGTCAAGGTGAGATGTCTTTAGAAGCTGAATTGCAAATGCAGAGTAAAATGCTCAGTGCATTACAGTCTTTGCAACCAGTGGATATGTCTTTTTCATTAAAAGATGAAGGTGAACTCAAAGCGTTAGTTGATGAGTTATTAATGAAAAATGGTTTAGATCATGAGCAGCTTAAAGCAATGCTTGCGATGCAAATGGAACATGTACCGGCCAGTGAAAATGCCAAGCAGGCAATCCAATCATTTGTTGCAGGGCTTTCATTATTAGAAATCAGTATGCAGTTTCCAGAGGATACTAGTTTTATGCAGCTGGGCATGCAGCTTCAACCACTTGCTGGCAACCCGCAAGCGCTGGAAGAGTTTCTCAAGCTGAAAATAGTGGGTAGATAACAAATAGCGAAAAGCAAAAAGGCGAGGTATACCTCGCCTTTTTTGTGTTTTAACTTTGTTTACTTGTCATTTAGAGCAAGCATTAGCTCTCGTTTACGCTCTAGTCTTACCAACATCTGTTCAGCAAGTGGTTTAAACTTAGCAAGCTCTTGCTTAGGTAGTGGTAATGACTTAGGTAATTTAACCGTTCTCGGATTGCGGTGTGTACCGTCAACCAAAAATTCATAATGTAAATGAGGACCTGTTACACGGCCTGTCGCACCCACAGTACCAATTTTTTGACCCTGCTTAACTTTTTGTCCAGACTTTACATGTAGCTTATGCAAGTGAAGATACTTAGTCGTGTATTGGCTACCATGCTCAATAAACACATAATTACCGTTAAGGCGGTTAAAGCCTGCTTTGGTAACGCGACCGTTACCCGCTGCAACTACTGGGGTACCTACTTTTGCTGCGTAGTCAATACCTCTGTGAGGGCGTACTTGCTTGGTAACTGGGTGTAGTCTGCGAGGATTAAAGTTAGAACTTATATATTTAAAGTTTACCGGTGCGCGCAAGAAAGCTTTTTTCATACTGCGACCTTCTGGTGTATAAAATTCACCATTGGTGTGTCGAATCGCCGTATAGCGGTCACCTTGGTTCATAAATTCTGCGGCGATGATTTTGCCATTACCAATTTCTTCACCATCAACATAGTGAGACTCATAGACCAAAGTAAAAGAATCGCCTTCTCGAATATCGTTGGCAAAGTCGACATCCCAACCAAAGATATTGGCAAAGTTCATGATTTGTCTTTGTGTTAGGCCTGCTGAAATACCTGCAGTCCAAAAGCTTGAGCGGATCTTTCCGCCTGCCGTTTTTTCGCGTGTTTCAATTTCTTTGCTGGTGATTTGTGTCGCATACTGACCGTTATCGTTTCGCGTCACGTACAGTGTGTCAGTTTTTGATAAAACGTACTTGAGTTGAGCGAGGTTGCCTTGTGCATCACTTGCGAAACTGAGTGTCTCACCAGGGTGGATTTTTGTCAGTTTACGGGTTTCTTCATTGGTATTGACTAGGTTATGGAGAGTCTGAGCCGAGTATCCCGCGCGTTTAAATAAGACGGCAAGGCTATCACCTGAACGTACTTTATGGTCAACATAGTCATAACTAATTGTATTTTCTTGCTCTTCAGGCTTTTCAACCTCAGCACTTAGCGTCGTTAATTGCTCAGGCTGTTGCTCTTCTACTTTGATTGGAAGCTCATAACGCTTGCCAACTTCTAATGCATCATCTTTATGATCTTTAGATGCGGTGGCTTTTTCAGAGGGCAGCAAAGCTATCCCAACCATCGCAGCTAGCAAGCCGGCAATAAGCATTTTGTGTTTTTTGGGAAGCTTATTTACTGCAGGTACCATAACGTGCCTTTTTCGCTGTCAAGAAATTTTATGAATAATAGTGCAGCATATACGTAATAAAGCGTTAATACCAGTATTTTGTGCATTTAAACTCCGTGCAATATAGGCTAGAATCGAGCGATAAACTGAATATTGTGTTGGAGTGATAATGGTGGACATTGAAACTGCATTTGCTGAAATAAAGCGCGGTGCAGAAGACATATTGATTGAAGATGAACTGAAAGAGAAATTAAAGTCAGGGAAAAAGCTGCGTATTAAGGCTGGATTTGATCCAACAGCGCCTGATTTGCATTTAGGCCACACAGTACTAATTAATAAATTAAAAACTTTCCAAGATTTAGGTCATGAGGTCATTTTCTTAATTGGTGATTTTACCGGCATGATTGGTGACCCAACTGGTAAAAATGTCACTCGTAAGCCACTTACTCGTGAAGACGTACTTGCTAATGCAGAAACGTATAAAGAGCAGGTATTTAAAATTTTAGATCCTGAAAAAACGACGGTCGCGTTCAATTCTCAGTGGATGGAGAAATTGAGCAGTGCGGACATGATTAAGCTTGCATCACGTCAAACTGTGGCTCGTATGCTAGAGCGTGATGATTTTAAAAAGCGTTATGCTGGCGGTCAGGCAATTGCTATCCATGAATTCTTATACCCACTAGTTCAGGGTTGGGATTCTGTTGCATTAGAAGCGGATGTTGAGCTTGGTGGTACGGATCAACGCTTTAACCTATTGATGGGCCGAGAGTTACAAAAAGAAGAAGGCCAAAAGCCGCAAACAGTTCTGATGATGCCTCTGCTTGAAGGTACTGATGGTGTGCAAAAGATGTCAAAATCTCTAGGCAACTATATTGGTATCACAGATGCACCAACGGAAATGTTTGGTAAAGTCATGTCGATTTCAGATGATTTAATGTGGCGTTACTATGAGCTATTAAGTGCTAAGTCTTTGTCAGAGATTGAAGCGTTAAAAGAAGAAGTGACAGCTGGTCGTAACCCACGTGATATCAAAATTGATTTCGCAAAAGAAATGATTGCTCGCTTTCATAGTGAAGAAGACGCTCAAGCTGCTCATCAGGACTTTATTAAGCGTTTCCAGAAGAATGCATTGCCAGACGATATCCCTGAGGTATCAATTAGCATCGAAGGCGACACCACGTTTATCGCTAACTTATTAAAAGAAGCGGGTCTTGTGGCGAGTACGTCAGAAGCCATGCGTATGATCAAACAAGGTGCAGTGAAGCTCAATGGTGAAGAGAAAATCACGGATACTAAGTTAGAAATCGCTAAAGGCAGCTGTGAGATTTACCAAGTTGGTAAACGTAAGTTTGCTAAAGTAACGGTAAACTAACTGTCAGGCTAGATAACCAAGTAGCGGCTGCTACTTGGTTATATCAAATTAATTGCAAACCAAATTAAAACAGTCAACCCCAACCAAAACAACCGCATACTGCTCAACAATTTAATCATTTGCTGTATGTCATTTATCTCAGGCTGCCTATCACTACCAATCCGGATGTTGTCAAAACGCTCGTTGTTGTAAAACCTTGGTCCTGCAAGTTGCACATTTAAGTTGGCTGAGAATAATGCGAGTACCCACCCGGAATTCTTATTAGCGTAATGTTGTGCATAGTGTTTTAAATAGTGGTTTGTCTTCGAGAGGTTTTGTGTGAGTGCCATGATAAGAGTAAAGCTGCGAAGTGGTAGCCACTCTAAAATATAGATTGCGCGTTGTACCGGTCGCATAAACGGGTGCTTGATGCTGAATTGTTGTCGCCAGCTATGGTCGGATAGCAATAAAAGTTTATAAACTAAGGCAAGATAGGGCCCTGCGACAATATAAAAAATTAGGATTAGATAAAAGTGGCGTACGGTATTCAGTGCCAGTGAATCCAGACTGGCTTTGACTACCCCGATTTCGGATAGCTTGTCAGTATCCCTATTGGCTATACTGGTTAAAAGTTGCTTGGCGGATCCTTTTTGTCCTAGGGATAAAAGCTTTGCTATGCGCTTAGCGCGTCCTTCAAAGTGAGTATCTAGACATAAAAAGAGGATTAGACCGCCAAACCATTGAGGGTAGAAAGAAATATATGACAATGCATAAAGTAAAACGACAATGGTAATGATGGGTAAAAAACAGGCTAATGCGCCACTGAGGGAGTGATGCGCGTCAGAGTTTTTTTGCCGTACTACCCGTCTCGCTAAATTACTTGTAAGCAGAGAAAACAGTGTATTGGGGTGGTAGAGTTTTGATAGCTGTAAGCTAAAAGCACATAGCACTGCTAGGCAAAAGATAAGCAAGCCCTCTTGGGCTTGCAGTAAAGCGAGTGTCACTTACAGAGTTACCTTCTGTAGCTCTTCAAGTAAAGCGACAACTAGCTTTGAAGAGTTAACTGAAGCAACTTCTAAGTATTCATCAAAAGACTGCGGTGACTCTTTGCCTGCAATATCAGACAATGAGCGGATCACAACAAATGGGGTATTTAATACGTGGCAAGCCTGCGCAATTGCCGCGCCTTCCATTTCAACTGCAAGCATGTTTGGGAAATCTTGGCGGGTTTTTTCAATACGCACTGGGTCGCACATAAATGAATCACCGGTACAAATTTGACCCACCATGGTTTGAATATCACCTACAGCATGAATGCTGGCCTCGGATGCTTTGATAAGAGTTTGGTGAGCTGCAAAGCCTGCTGGCATTTGCGGTACTTGTCCCATTTCATAACCAAATGCAGTGACGTCAACATCATGGTGACGAACTTCACTTGAGATCACTACATCACCGACATTCAAAGAAGGCTCAAAACCACCAGCAGAACCGGTATTAATGACACAGTCAGGCTCAAAGTTGTCGATAAGTAGTGTCGTTGCCACTGTTGCTGCTACTTTACCAATTCCTGATTGTACAAGTGTTACTTCATGGCCACCAAGCTCACCAGTAAAAAATGTGAACCCGCCTTTAGTTAGTGTTTTAGGAGATTGCATAGTGTTACGTAAAATTGTAACTTCTTGCTCCATCGCACCGATAATGCCAATCTTCATAATTAATCTCTTTGTATTTTAGTTACTGCTCATTATATACATTCTTATTTTGAAAGCATTATTTTGGTGGCAAAACAGTAAAAGTTGCTGCTGAAATATCCAGCAGCAACTAAGAGGTTAGATTTCAGCAAGCTGTGTGCTAGCTGCTTTTGCTTGAGATGGAGATAGAACAGCTGGTTTGTTGTTACGATTGCGTACCGGTTTGGTCTTGTCAGGTTTTTGGCCTAATTTAAATAAGATAGCTGCACGCACCTCTGGACTTTTATAACCAGACTTTATCTTCATTCTAATGTGTGGGATACCCGCAGATTCCAACGCACCACTGACAAACCAGTCTTTTTGTGCCTTATGTCCATTTTTATTTGAGTTATTTACTAAATCAACGGCTGCAACTATGTTTAGAGTGCTTTTATCGACGAGTACGTAATCTAGCTGTTTGTTCTGCGCTTTTGTAATTGCAGAGCGACGTGCTTTTTTAGATAGACCAGGTTTACATTCAATCACATCAACTAGCTTTACACGGCTAACAATTTTGTATCTATCGCCGACGGCGCGTTCGAGAAGTTGTAAAAAAGAAGCTTCGACAGTGGTGAAAACCGATTCTTTTCGATTAAACGGATAAGGATTGCCACCCACGTCGGTATATTTTGAAATTACGATAGAGGCAATAACTACGAGCGCTAAAATAGCTAAAAGTGTTAATTCCATAAATCACTCCACGACAACAATTTGACTTTGATAATTTATAAGCAAAGAGTGTGCCGAAAGTGATGTTATGGCGTTAAAAAAGGTATTTAACGCCGATTATATGATTAAGCTTTATAGCCTTGCTCTACGCCTTTGACCGCGAATGCTACTGCATCGTGAGCATGCAGCGATTCATAGTGATTAATTTTGACGTAAAAGTCTTTGTAGTCTTGCTTATCAAGTAGTGCTTTGAGTTTTCTCGCTGCGTCTTCACAGAACATTAAGTTTTGACCATTTAATCTTGCAAACTCTTGTTCGTCTTCTCTTTTAACTGCTGCTTGAACAGGGGTTTTAAGTTCTTGTTCTGCAATATCAATTAAGCCCTTAATATCAAACTCTTTTACATCAGTTGGTAGTTGCACCTTAATATTAGCAATAGAGCGTTGTGAGTGTGGTGTAGCCAGGATCCCTTCAGTTGTACCAAGCCAAGCATGTACACTCTCGTGGTCTAATGGTTGACCAGAAAACTTTTCCTCAAATGCATTTTGGATAAGCTGCCTTGCTAGTGCTGCAGAGCAAGGGCAGGTCGAAGAATAGGTGACATCAACAGCCAGCTCAATGCTAAGTGCTTGCTCTTTAATAGTGGCGGTAATAGTCACAGGGTAGCTCTTCCAGCCTTGTTTGCCGCTTAGTAATGAAGCTCTGCGTAAAGGTAGCTCAAAATTAAGGACAACTTTTGCCGCATTACTGAGGTCTTTGTGTGTTGTCACAAACTGGTCAAGTACAGCAGCTAATGTAATTGGTGTCAGTGTTTGTTCACAAGAAAGTGTATCTAAAGCTAAAAACAACCGAGACATATGAATGCCCTTTGCATCAGGCTTGTCTAAGCTGACAAAGGCATCGGCCTTAGCATTAACTGGGATCTCATTGAGGTCTTTACTCGCTAACTGCAGTGGTAGTTCGATATCACCCATTCCTACCCAATCTAAAGTTCCTGTTTGCAACGCATCTGCACTGTGCGCAATGTCCGGCATTGAAGTTGGCATTTAAACTCTCTTTAATCACGACATCAAAAATGCTGTTATATTACACTAAAACGAGTTTTTTTTCTGTGGATATTCTCATTTTGAATAAAGAAAATGTCATATATTGTGCAATATTTGATACATTATCACATTTTTTGTAAGGTTAATTGTGTTCGGTATTTTGCTAAGCATTTGAGATTTTTCAACAAAGTTACTCTCCTAGGTTGCTCGCATATGTGCTCAGCTGAGGTATAATAGCGGCGTTAACAAGGTGACTATTATTATGCTTGATTCTTCATTTGGGTCTTGGGCTCGAATTCTCTCTAATTTGGTTCGAAAATACGGTGAACGAAAGGCTGGTGCCATTGCTTATGTACTAGTGCTGATTGCCTCATTAGTTTTGTCCTGTATGTTTTTTTATGTTGCACTGGGTTCAGTGACGTTAGTCAATGTTTTATCAGTTATGGTGTTTGCAGCGTTAACGTCGCCATTACTGATATCTGTTGCTGTATTTGCAATTCGTCAATTGGAAAGCTCAAAAGAATATTTAGAGTCTGCAACACAGCAAGAGAAGCTCTTGAACCAGACTTTAAAGGATAATATTAATCGTCTTAACAATGAAATTGATGAACGGAAAATGGCGCTGCATGCCAAGCATCGTGCAATCGCTGAGTTGAGGAATGAAATAACAGAACGTCGCAAGGCAGAACAAGAGCTCGCGCAGCAGAGTATGTTATTACGCTCTATTGTGGACTCATCTCCTGATCTATTTTATTACCGTGACGAACATGGTGTTTTCGCAGGCTGTAATAAAAAGTTTGAACAAGTTATTGGTATAGATAGTGAAGGGCTAATTGGTAAAACCGCAGATGAAATCTTCGCTGATCAAACCACACCCAAAGTGCTTGAAACAGATACACAAGTAAGTGCCACTCAGCAAACGCTGTCTTTGGATGTTGAGTACCCAGTAAAGGATGAAAACCGCTGGTTTGAAATGCGAAAACTGCCTTTCATTAACGATGAAGGGGAGTATATTGGCTTGCTTGCATTTGGGCGTGATATAACAAGCCGTAAAGAAGCGGAGCAAGCGTTAGAAACTGCTTATAAGGATAAAGGAAAGTTTATTGCCACTTTGAGCCACGAGCTTAGAACACCACTTAATGGTATTGTTGGCTTAACCAGAATGTTGCTTGATACTGAGCTGACACAGCAGCAAAAAAGCTGGTGTAATACAGTATTTTCGAGTGCGGAAACACTAGGGAATATCTTCAATGACATCATAGACCTAGATAAGATTGATAGGGAACAGTTAGATATTGCAACTGACAGCATAAATGTTTCTGATTTTATTAATGACGTGGTTAATTTCTCTGATTTGATTGCTGGGCAAAAAGGTTTGGAATTTAAGATCCAACGTTCAGGCGTTTTGGATGTCTATGCACTTTTAGACCCAACAAGGTTACGCCAAGTGTTGTGGAACCTTATTAATAATGCAGTAAAGTTTACTCATCGTGGTAATGTGACATTAGAGTGCCGTAGAGAGAACCGTGAAAGCGGTCCATGGCTAAGTATGAGTATAATTGATACTGGGGTTGGTATTTCCGCTGAACAGCAGGACAGGATCTTTGAAATGTACTACAAGGCGCCAGATGCAGAGGGCAACAATGCAATTGGCTCTGGAATTGGCTTGGCGGTTACAAAAGCTCTGGTTTTGGCGATGAAAGGCTCAATTTCTGTAAGCAGCTTACCAGGTCAAGGTAGTCGCTTTGATGTTGAAATCCCCTTGGAGTTGTGCACTGCACCAAATCAGCAAAGCTATGCAGGAAGGGAGTTATATATATTACTAGTTGAAGATGTTCCACTTAACGCTGAAATTGCGACAAACCTATTAGAACAACGCGGACATGAAGTGATCTGGGCTGAAACCGGTGAAGACGCTCTATCGCTTGTACAAACAGAAGATGATTTAGACCTTATTTTATTGGATATGCAGCTGCCCGATCTGAACGGTGATGAAGTAGCAAGACAGATCCGAGCGGATAGTCATTTTGATTCACTTCCAATCGTCGCCTTAACAGCAAATGTGCGTAGTGCAGAGCAAGAGTTGAAAGGGATTAGTATCCAAGGAGCATTAGCAAAGCCCATTAACACCACTAAACTTGATAAGATGTTGGCTGAGTTGTTTGGTATTGATAGTGTCAAAGACGATGCGAATGCTCATCAACAAAATACGATTGAAGTGTTAGAAATAGAGCGAAACCTACTCGATATAGAAACGATCACAGACTTTGTTGCATCAATGGGAGTCGATACTTTTAAACGCAGCTGTGAACTCTTTGCTAAGCTTAACCCGACATATTGCGATGAGTTAAGGGTAGCCAATAAAGGTGGAGATGTGGCTGAGTATGGCTCTGTAGCGCATAAATTAAAAGGTGCTGCTGGGTCTGTTGGCCTTAAGTCTGTTCAGCAACATGCTAAGGTCATGGAGACGGAATGCGAGGTTGTGTCTTGTGAAGCTCGTGATCTTTGGTTGGAAGAACTGGAAGAATTAATAAGAGAAGGGCAGGGTGCCCTTCACTCATTAATTGCAAAACTCGCTGAAAACTCTTAGCGAACTATGGTTGAGTGCTATCGATTTTACCGATGAAACGGTAGCCTTCACCATGAATCGTGCTTATAAGCTCAGGGGTGTTACTGTCAGTTTCGAAGTGTTTACGAATACGACGAATAGTAACATCAACAGTACGGTCGTTTGCGCGTAGCTCACGGCCTGTCATGTGTTTGATAAGCTGTTCGCGGCTGAAAATGCGACCCGGAGAGTCAAGCATTAAACGAAGAGCTCTATATTCACCTTTTGGTAGACGCTTAGATTCACCCGTTGGTGAAGTCAAACAGCGACTATTTTCATCTAGTTCCCACCCGTTAAAAGTGATCACACCATTGCTGTCAATAGCCGACTCTTCTGGTGTTGAACCTGTACGTGAAATTAAGTTACGTACACGAATAGTTAGTTCACGAGGGTTGAACGGTTTTGTGACATAGTCATCAGCACCGATCTCTAAACCTAAGATTCTATCGACATCGTTATCA
This sequence comes from Pseudoalteromonas umbrosa, assembly GCF_030125375.1. Classification (GTDB taxonomy): domain Bacteria; phylum Pseudomonadota; class Gammaproteobacteria; order Enterobacterales; family Alteromonadaceae; genus Pseudoalteromonas; species Pseudoalteromonas umbrosa. Next base: position 268,425 of record NZ_JASJUU010000004.1, read on the forward strand.
CGACCTGTTAAGAAAATTAAGCCTACATTTTTTTTCTGGCGTAACTCACGAGCTAAGATTAGGCCGTTTCTACCAGGAAGGTTTATATCCATGATTACACAGTTGACATCGTCGTTTGCTGTCAATTTTTCATGCATATCATCGCCATCAATGGCTTCAATTACCTTATGACCTTCGGCTTCAAATAAACTAACGAGGTTCAGTCGAGTTACGTCTTCATCCTCAACAATTAGAATGACTGGCGTTTGCATTATTAATTAACCTTTTCGGAATGTTTTATTTACAAAAACTTCGGTGTTATATAATAAAACCGAATGTTAACGATTATAGGAGTATATTCAATTGTTAACAAGTAAAATCAGTCAGGATAGAACTTAGAAACTGCGAGTAGTCTAGAGAGCACTTTAAAATTATGTTGCGCTACTTCTTGCCTGTTAATATATAACCGAATTTTACTCCCTTCTTGGACCAAGGAAGCAATCCCACCCCCTTCTAAAAATTCGATACTTTCGCCTACAGTCACCATATTTAAGGTAATTGTATCGGTCCAAGTGGATAGTATATCATCTTCCATTGTTTCATCAATGTATGTGATATCACAGCGCTTGGAAAGTTCCCTAAAAGGGTCAGAAAGATTAACTTTTATTATATCTATGGGTTTACCTCTTATTTTTAAGTTATTATTTTTATTTAAAATAGCTCCCGGACCATGATTTAAATCATAAAAGCAAAATCTGGTTACTTGCTTATTTTTTTGTTCTGGAAAATCGATTAACTTTGCCATTTGATATAAAAAAGCAGATCGAATTTCATGAGGTGATTTAGCGTCAACGTTTAAACTACAAAAAATAAAAATAAATGCAGCTATTAGGTACATTATTTTCATTAAATTACCCCTTTTAGAGGCAAGGTTATAATAAACTTAGTACCTTTTTTATTATCATCAGAAAGGGTTATAGTTCCGCCTAAAGCTTGTGTGATCAAATTATAAACAAGGTGCATGCCGAGGCCGCTACCGCCTTCTCCACGCTTGGTGGTTACAAATGGATCAAAGATCCGTTTTTTGACGGCGTTAGATACACCGACACCATTATCTTGGTAGATAATTTCTAAAGTCTGATGATGTTGCTCTACATGAATATGAATCTGATTATCTTTAAGATCTAAGAAGCCGTGAATAAGCGAGTTAGATAGAAGTTGCTCAAAAACTTGCTGTAATAGTCCAGCTTTAGTTCTAACGTTCAACTGCTCAGAGCAAGAGAGTTGCCAAGTCACATTTTTTATATCGATTTCAGCACGCATACTGCTGATAATGGCATTAAATAGCTTGTTGATATTGACTTCTGAGCTGACCTCTACATCTTGGCTGACTGCTACCTTTTTAAAGCTGGATATGAGTTCAGCGGCGCGATTTAAATTGCGGTAAATTAAATCGAGGTTCTCAATGCCGTCATGAATAAAACGTTCTAATTGCTTTGAAGTGAGGGTTTTTTGTTCAAAAGCTGCGTTTATATCTGCAAGCTTATCTCGCAATAACGTTGAACCCGTCACACCCAGGCCTATAGGCGTGTTAACTTCATGGGCAACGCCTGCGACCATTTGGCCAAGCGAAGCCATTTTTTCATTCTCAACAATTTGATTTTGGTACTGATGCATTCGTTCCAACGTGTTTAGAAGCTCTTGGTTTGCTTCTCTGAGCGCGATAGTCCGCTGATTAACCTTTTCCTCTAAGTTTTGATTGAGTTGTTTTATTTCAAGTTTATCAGCTTGATGGCGAGCAAGCTGGTTTTGGGTCCGCGCGAGCATAATATTCAGATTATTTGCGAGCATATTAACTTCTTCGATATCACTTTTGGTCGCTCTTGCAGAGTAATTGTGGTTTTTAGAAACATCTTGAAGCATGATCGATAGTGAGTCTATTGGGTTGGCAATCCGCTTCTGAATTGCACGTGCAACAAACAAAACCAAAATAAGTACGATTAGTGTTAGTGCAATGTCGACCAATATCTTTTGATTTATGTATTGTGAGAGGCGTTCCAAGCCGCCTCTCACGTAGACATACCCTTCTACTTTCCCTTCGTATTCTACAGGAATGATCAGTTCAACGTAGTCTGTCGATACCTTAGGTTCTTTTAGTGCTTCAATTTCATTTACTTTTAGAGGCACTGGAGGCGTTTTACTTGCGTTGTAACTGGTAAAAAAGACAGGTTTGTTGGTCACATCATCAATTGCATAAATATGAATGTTTTTAACTAGTTCGACTTTGTTAAAGGATTTGAGACGTTTTTCTTCAGTTTTTCTGTCATCAAAAATAAGGGTGATCTGAGCGTTAAAAGCGATGATTTCAGCAATCATTTGTAGCTTATTTACGATCAGCTTTTTTTGCTCTTTAACATCGAGGTAGGTTGAAATAGATATGGAGAGTGAGAGCGACAAAGCTGTTACTAACATAACAGCACTTATCAAAACTTTTCTTATACTTGTTTTTGTTGCGTGTTTTCCCATTGTGCGCTCATAGGTGGACCTCTTAACAGCTAACCTTAGTTTAGCAGCTTAGTTAAGTAAGTTAACAAAAAAGCAGACAATTCCCCTGATCTTATCGTTAGCATTTGGGTTGAAGGCACATTTGGCTGGCGTACAAAGCAGAGTTTTATACTTTCTGTGCCTGATATACCGCGAACTTTGTATTTTTAATTTCTGTTTTAAAGTGTGCAAAGTGCTGCTCAATGATGGGCGGATATTTTAAAAAACTGTTGGCAACGATTTGTAAATTAGCGCCTTTTTTCATCATATGCTTTGCATTTGCTAAAAATGTCTCAGCGATACTGTAGTCTGTGCTCAGGCCAGTATGAAATGGAGGGTTACTGACAATCATATCAAATTTAGTTGTTACTTGCGTTAGTCCATCGCTCAGGATGAACTGCCCATTATGACCGTTTAGTTTTAGTGTTTGTTCACTGGCATACAGTGCTAGTGCACTGACATCTAAACAGTACAAGGATAAATTGGGTTGCGTATTTAACATGAAGGTTGCTATCAATCCTGCTCCACAACCAAAATCAAGTACATCACCTTTGTTGGGGATTGTTAAATGGTTAAGCAGTAACTCTGTACCGACATCAAGCTTGCCATGATTAAAGACGCCAGGCACACTGATAGCAGCAAAGTTTTTCTCTGCTACCTTAACATTGAAAGTATGGTGGTAATTGGCAATATCAAAGCTGTCTTCAGCAGTAAGCTCGTTGAATTCGTATAGGATACAATGTTTAGCACTGTCTAATTTATAACTTGCTTGTGCATAGGGTTTAAGTTGTTTTTCAACCGATTTTACACCGCCTTTATTTTCCCCTACAACTAATAATCGAGTTGCTTCACCAAGGTTTGCTCTAATGTTAGTTAACATCATATTTGCCTCAGGTTTAGATTTCGGATAGTAATAAATTACCAAATCTAAGTTATCTATATTAGGCAAGCTATGATTAACAAAACTGGTCACGTTTTGGTATTTGGTGGCAGCAAGGTGGTCGGCAAAGTTATAACTAAAAGCGTAAATTTGCGCTGTGGGATTTACCTTAGTTAACTCAGACAAAAAACCATCATCATTATGATTAATAACTAGAACTTTTGCGCCATGGAGTTCCTCTTCATTGCGAAGTAAAAGTAGGCTAGGATTTGATAGTTTTTGCATGATGTATCTCAGGTAATTATCTAGTATCGATATGAAGTAAAAGGGGCAATCAAGCCCCTTATTAGAGCTTTTTTAAGCTATGCGCTCAAACATTAGATCCCATACTCCGTGGCCCAGTCGATGGCCGCGTTGTTCAAATTTTGTCAGAGGTCTAAAGTCTGGTCTAGGTACATAGTCATTGTTTTCAGACTGGTTACTATATCCTTCTGCTTGTTGCATGACTTCCAACATATGCTCTGCATAGTTTTCCCAGTCAGTTGCCATATGAAAGACACCGCCTACTTTTAATTTAGCTCTGATCTTCTGTGCAAATTCGGTTTGCACAATACGACGTTTGTGGTGACGCTTTTTATGCCAAGGATCTGGGAAGAAGAGCTGTAATTTACTCAAGCTACTATCAGGGATGCAATCAGCTAGTACTTCTACTGCATCGTGCTCGAAAACACGTAAATTGGTTAAGCCATGTTCATCCGCTTCCATCAGACAAGCGCCGACACCCGGACGGTGAACCTCAATGCCAATAAAGTTTTGGTCAGGATTATTTTTAGCCATCTCAACCAGTGATTTACCCATACCAAAGCCAATTTCTACAACTACATCATTGTCGTTGCCAAATATTTCACTGAAGTTGAGTAGGCCTTGGCTGTGCTCAAGTCCAAGAGTTGACCAGCACTTTTCTAGCGCTGCTGCTTGACCTTTAGTTAGGCGACCTTCACGTTTTACAAAGCTGCGCACTTTACGGATGTATTTACCTTCTTGCTCAGCCTGCTCTAGTGCTTGTTTACTCGATTCGTTCATTGTCATCATCTGCGGTGTAAAAATTGGGCGCACATTATCCCTGTTCACGCGGATAAGTACAAGAGCTTGACGTTTTTAAAAACCTTCTTACACTGGCGCGTGAAGCAAGTAGATTGAGAATAAAGATGCCCGTTGACCGTCAAACAGCAAATTGGTTTGCAACACAAGTTGTAGATTGGTACCACGTCCATGGCAGAAAAACATTGCCGTGGCAAATAGATAAGACCCCTTATAAAGTGTGGGTTTCTGAAGTTATGTTACAGCAAACACAGGTTGTAACCGTGATCCCATACTTTGAACGCTTTATGTCAAGATTTCCGACAGTGATTGACTTAGCTGATGCGGATGAAGATGAGGTATTGCACCATTGGACTGGCTTGGGGTACTACGCGAGAGCTAGAAATTTACATAAAACAGCTAAAATTATTCGCGATAAATATCAGGGCAAGTTTCCTGAGACTTTTGAGCAAGTTGTAGATTTGCCAGGTATTGGGCGTTCAACTGCAGGGGCCATATTGTCACTTGCTCTGGGACAGCATCACTCTATATTAGATGGCAATGTCAAAAGGGTATTGGCACGCTTTTTTATGGTAGAAGGTTGGTACGGGGTTAAGAAGGTTGAGAACCATTTATGGGATCTGACCAAGGCTGTTACGCCTTCAGGTGATGTCCGTGAGTTTAACCAAGCAATGATGGACTTGGGAGCAAGCCTTTGCTCGCGTTCTCGGTTTCAATGTGAACCGTGTCCGTTGGTCGATAAATGCATGGCTCATAAGAACAATAGAGTAAAAGAGTTTCCAAATTCGAAGCCCAAAAAAGAGAAGCCTAAAAAAACAGCCTATCATTTAATGGTAAAAGTCGATGATAAAGTGTTAATGGAAAAGCGTCCAAATAGTGGTATTTGGGGAGGGTTATTCGGTTTCTTTGAATTTAAGGAACTAACTGAGCTGGAGACTTTTTTAATTCAGCAAGGAGTTGATGCGACAACCCGTACTTTAGAGCCATTTGTTCATATATTTACGCATTTTGAACTGACGATTACCCCTATTTGTGTTGAGTTACAGCAAATTCCTGATTGTGTCCATGATAATCAATTACTTTGGTATGATGTTAGTCAGCCACCTGAAGTAGGGCTTGCGGCACCAACGAAAAAGTTAGTTAAAGTATTAAAGGCAATGGGTTAAACTGTTTCCATTAATAAAGATAGAGAATAGGTGAGAAAATGGCACGTACAGTTTTTTGTCAAAAATTAAACAAAGAAGCGCCAGGTTTGGATTTTCAATTATATCCAGGTGAAGTAGGCGAGCGAATTTTTAATAATATTTCAAAAGAAGCTTGGCAGCAGTGGCAACACAAGCAAACAATGCTGATTAATGAAAAGCACTTGAACATGATGGACCCAGATCACCGTCAACTTCTAGAAGAGCAAATGGTCGGCTTTTTATTTGAAAACAAAGAAGTTGAAATAGAAGGGTATAGACCACCTGAAAAATAAAAAAGCTGCCTAGGCAGCTTTTTTTATTTTCTTGTTAATACTCTCTATCTACAGAAAGTTTTGCCAATGCAATAAGCGCATCTTTAAACTGTGATTCTGCTAAGACGCTTAGTTGTGCTATTGCTTTTTCTGATTCTTGCTGGGCTTTTTGCATGGTTTTGTGTAGTGCTTGAGTGTCTTCAAGTGTCTGCAAAATATCAGACAAATTATCAATACCATTGCCGGATTCTATTGCTTCTCTAATCTGTACGACTTGAGTATCTGACCCAGATTTCATTGCGTAAATAAGCGGTAACGTAGGTTTGCCTTCAGCTAAATCATCACCGATGTTTTTGCCTAGTAATTCCGCGTTGGCGCTGTAATCAAGTACATCGTCAACTAATTGGAATGCAGTACCTAAGTGCATCCCATACAGCTTTAAAGCTTCTTTAACAGCTTGCGGCTGTTCGGAGACAACGGCGGGCAGCATAGTCGCAGCTTCAAATAATTTAGCAGTTTTACTATAAATTACCTGCATGTAGCTTTGTTCTGTGGTGTCAGGATCGTTGCAATTCATTAATTGCAGTACCTCACCCTCAGCAATAATATTGGTCGCATTGGCTAATATTTGCATTACTTCCATATTATTGAGGCCAACCATTAACTGGAAAGAGCGTGTATAAATAAAATCCCCAACAAGTACACTTGCTGCATTACCAAATTCAGCATTTGCTGTTGGTTCACCACGTCTTAAGTTAGATTCATCGACGACATCATCATGCAATAGGGTTGCCGTATGGATAAACTCGATTATGGTTGCTAAAGTGATATGCTTATTTTGGGCTTCAGCTTCAAGTGCCTTTGCAACCAATAATGTCAACATTGGCCTAATGCGTTTTCCACCGCTATTGACAATATACAAACCCAATTGATTTACCAACGCAACATCAGACTGCATTTGTTCGAAAATAAGTTGATTCACAGAGAGCATATCTTGCTCAATCAATGATTGGATAGTCTTAATATCCATAGTATACCGTGCTAAAGCCCCTGTTAGAGATAAACGCCGCAGATTGTACATTAAAATTTCAGTCGACTCGAATTTTATGCGTTATAGAGATATAAAAAATAGAAAATAGACTAAACCTTGACCGCTTTGAGTTTAATGTATACGCATTTGGGACTTGTCAAGTATTTTGGTTTAAAGTTTTTGCTGTAAAAAATAGTTTAGCAATCCGAACTTTTTAGCTAGAATAGGCAAAAATGAATTAATGCTCTCAAACAAGTCAATTTTTATTCATTATTTTGTCTTTAGGGTATTGCGTGGAGTTCGACATTAGCGTAAACTTCGCGCCCTATTGAAGAATATTAAGTTGCGTCGATTTGAGGGCGCACAACGGAGTTAATTATGTACGCGGTTTTCCAAAGTGGTGGTAAACAGCACCGTGTGACTGAAGGTCAAACAATTCGTCTAGAAAAATTAGACGTTGAGACTGGTGCATCAATTGAATTTGATTCAGTACTTCTAGTTGCTGATGGTGAGAAGATCGAGATCGGTGCACCATTCGTAAATGGCGGTAAGGTAACAGCTGAAGTTGTTTCTCACGGTCGTGGCGAGAAAATTAAGATTGTTAAGTTCAGACGTCGTAAGCATTCTCGTAAGCAGATGGGCCACCGTCAGTGGTTCACTGAAGTTAAAATCACTGGCATTAGCGCTTAATTTTTAGAGGTACAGAAAGATGGCACATAAGAAGGCAGCTGGTAGTACTCGTAACGGTCGCGATTCAGAAAGTAAACGCCTAGGTGTTAAGCGTTTTGGTGGCGAGTCAGTTTTAGCGGGTAACATCATTGTTCGTCAACGTGGTACTAGATTCCACGCTGGTTCTAACGCAGGTATCGGTAAAGACCACACTATCTTCGCAAAAGCAGATGGTAAAGTAGTTTTCGAAACTAAAGGTCCTTTAAACCGTAAATACGTTAGCATCGTTGCTGAGTAATCGGTAAAGATTGATAAAAACCCCGCTTAGGCGGGGTTTTTTGTTTTTATAGCTACATATTATTTATCAGCAGCTAAGCGTACCTTGCTATAATAGCTGTTGCTATTCCAATCCAGTAAGAGAGTAACCATGAAGTTTGTCGATGAAGTAGAGATCCGTGCTGAAGCCGGCGATGGCGGAAGCGGTGTTGTTTCGTTCCGTCGAGAGAAGTTTGTCCCAGATGGTGGTCCAGATGGCGGTGATGGTGGCGACGGCGGCAGTGTATTTTTAGAAGCCGATGAAAACCTCAATACTTTAATTGACTACCAATTTGAAAGATTCCACCGTGCAGAACGTGGTACAAATGGTCAAGGTCGCAATTGTACGGGTAAAAAAGGTACTGATTTAGTGTTGAAAGTACCTGTGGGTACTCGAGTTACTGATGTGGACACGCAAGAGAGTCTAGGTGATTTAACTCGCCATGGCCAAAAGTTATTAGTTGCTAAAGGTGGTTATCACGGTTTAGGTAATACACGCTTTAAATCAAGTACAAACCGAGCTCCAAGACAAAAAACATTAGGTACGCCAGGTGAAGTCAGAAACTTAAAGCTTGAGCTAATGTTATTAGCTGATGTTGGATTGCTTGGTTTACCTAATGCAGGTAAATCAACTTTTATACGTAGTGTATCTGCGGCTAAACCAAAAGTTGCTGATTATCCGTTTACGACTTTAGTTCCTAATCTTGGCGTCGTCAGACCTGAAGCCAATAAATCTTTTGTTATCGCTGATATTCCGGGATTGATCGAAGGTGCTTCAGATGGTGCAGGCCTAGGCATTCGATTCTTAAAACATTTAGAGCGCTGTCGAGTACTATTACACGTAGTAGATGTGATGCCGATAGACGGAACCGACCCTGTTGATAATGCATTTGCGATTATCAATGAGCTGCATCAGTATAGCCCTAAACTTGCGGAAAAACCTCGTTGGTTAGTACTTAATAAAATTGACTTATTAGCTGAAGATGAGTTGGAAGATGTGTGTGAGCGTATTGCTCAAGAGCTTGATGCTAATGAAGTTTACCGTATTTCAGCTGCAAATAAATTTAACACTCAGCAATTGTGTTACGATATTCAAGGCTTGTTAGATACCTTACCAAGAGATAAGTTTGATGAGGAACAACAGGAAGAAGTTGAATTCAAGTGGGATACTTATCATCGTCAGGCAACCCAAGAGAATGATGACTGGGATGACTGGGATGAAGATGACTACGATGTAGAAGTTATCTACGAAAGATAATTAAGGGCCGTGTGGCCCTTTTTTAATACAAAATAATTATTGGAGTATATTGTGGTTATATCAATGATAGCGGCTATGGCAAAGGATCGAATAATAGGTGATGACAATAAAATGCCTTGGCATCTACCTGCTGATCTGCAGCATTTTAAAAAAATTACGTTAGGTAAACCTGTGATTATGGGGCGTAAGACATTTGAATCGATTGGTCGTCCGTTGCCTGGTAGAAGAAATATTGTTATTACCAGAAATGCTCAGTATCAAGCTGAAGGTATAGAAACTGCATCTTCTACCGAAGAAGCGCTTGCTTTGGTAGATAAAATAGACGAAGTCATGATCATTGGAGGTGGAAATATTTACAAACAGTTTCTACCATTATGTACAAAGCTGTATTTGACATACATTGATCTGGATATTGAAGGGGACACTCGATTTCCTGAATACACCTCTTCGGGCAATTGGGTAGAAGTGGAAAGTGAAGTCCACGAGCCAGATGATAGAAATAAATATCGTTATAAGTTCGTAACTTTGAATAAAGGATTATGACTTTGTTGCTAACAGTTGTGTGTGTTGCTACAATAGTGTTTGTCCTTATGTAATAAAAAAGTGCTAGGTGAATTGGCAATGAAATTTGTACCTGTTTTGTTAAGTGTTTGTATTGGTTTGGGCGCGTTTTCTTTTAGTTCTGAGACTAAAGCAAACGATCAATTGGCTGTTACATTATGCGAGTACATCGCTGTTGATGATAAAGGTCGAGTTCGTAAAGCGCTGAAAAGTTCACGTGTAAAAGTGCGTAACATTTTTGGTTCAATCCAATGTAATGGCAATAATATTCTTCGCCATGCAATTGCAAGTAATGCTGTTGAGACGGGCAAGCTTATTGTCAAAGGTTTGCCTAAAAGTGCACTTTCAGACGGTGCAGACATTGCTTGGGCTGAAAGCAATGGACATGGTGCTTCACCGCTAATTGCAGAAATTAAGAAAAGAGCTGGTTTATAATTTAGCACTTATTCTTACTGTAGAAAAAGCTCCCATTTTGGGGGCTTTTTTAGTATCTGTAGACCTCCTCAAAACTTAATTATTGAATAATAAAACCAAGCGCTTTATGAGTGCTAGATACCAATGTTGCAATATGACCTAAATCAAATAGATAACTACATCATGACATTTTTCTTAATTTAGACCTTGAGAATTGGAGGGTCTGCTCCAATACTTATTTATAGGGTAAATAAAAAAAGGAAGATCCTATGAAGATTAATCTTTCTGGTCATCATGTTGATATGACAGATGCAGTGAAACAACACGTACAAGAAAAGTTTTCAAAAATTGCCAACCATTTTCCTTCGTTGTTGTCACTAGATATTATAATCAGCAAGGAGCATAAAAAGTTCTACACGGAAATAAGTACAAATTATGCTGGCTCACGGATTTCTGTAAAGGGCGAAAACGACGTGATGTATCCAGCCATTGCTAACGCTGCAAAAAAATTGGATGCATCATTGAAGCATAGAAAAGGGCAGTTAAAAGCCAATAAACATGAAAAACCGGTTAGTACAACACCGCCCATTGCACACGAAATAATACAAGAAATGAATCTGAACTAACTTTTGAGGCCCTATTTTGGGCCTTTAATATATTCAACGTATCTTTGGGCTTTAATTTTTAACTAAACATTTCATTGAAATACTTTGTAATATAAAATTAGGGTCTAAGTAAAATTTACAATTCAATAGCGAACTTATATGAAAGCAGTGATACCTGTTGCGGGCTTGGGAACCCGCATGTTGCCGGCAACAAAGGCAATCCCAAAGGAAATGTTACCTATAGTGGATAAGCCACTTATTCAATATATCGTAAAGGAGTGTGTATCTGCTGGAGTAAAAGAAATCGTGCTTGTTACTCACTCTTCAAAAAATGCGATTGAAAATCATTTTGATACAAGCTTTGAGTTAGAAGCAACGCTTGAAAAGCGTGTAAAAAGAAAGTTATTAGATGAAATTCGTTCGATTTGCCCTGAAGACGTGACAATTATGCACGTTAGGCAAGGTGAGGCCAAAGGACTTGGACATGCAGTCTTGTGTGCAAAGCCTATAGTTGGTGATGATGATTTCATAGTTGTATTACCTGATGTGATTTTAGACGAATACAGTGCCGATCAGCGTAGCGAAAACTTAGCTGCCATGATTAAACGCTTTCAAGAAAATGGCAGCAGTCAAATTATGTTGGAGCCAGTACCTTATGAGGATGTCAGCAAATATGGTATCGCTGATATTAATGGTGTTGATTTATCGCCAGGACAAAGTACTGCTATCAAATCTATGGTTGAAAAACCTAATCAAGAGGAAGCGCCATCAAACTTAGCTGTAGTTGGGCGTTATGTCTTATCTAATAAAATTTGGCCGTTATTGAAAAAGACGCCTGTAGGTGCAGGAAGTGAGATCCAGCTGACAGATGCCATCGATATGTTAATGGAAACAGAAACCGTTGAGGCATTTCATATGAGTGGTATATCTCACGATTGTGGCGATAAGCTAGGCTATCTGAAGGCGATTGTTCAGTATGCTATGAAAGATGAAACGCTTGGCAATGAGTTCATTCAGTACATCAAATCATTATAAATAATAAAGTAAGCAGACTCTTTTAGAGTCTGCTTAAGACTAGACTGTGCGGTTAGTGGCGTTCGGTAAATCTTTTCCAAGTAATGTTGCTGTTTAACACTCTGACAGGCTTTACGACTCTGGCTAACAAGTCAACACTCGGTGCCTCAACGATTTCTCCGTTTTCTTTCAAGCCAAGCAAATAGCTCATAGCAGAACGATTCCCTAACTGAATCGCAGAAATATATATTTGCTGCTCAAAGTTCAATCTCAAGCTACTAATTGCAGTTTTAAGACCTTGTTGATCAATATTTGGTAGACCGCATTTTTGCAAGTAACCTAAACGCTCACCTTCCCCAGAAAACCAGATCCGAACTTTTTCACTGTAACGATTTGATTTAGATGGTAGATCGAATAGTAACCTATCATGTCCTAACTCTTTCACAAGTTGAATGTAGTGTTCCAATCCCGCATGCCATAACGCGCTATGGATTGGCACTATTCTAGGCTGTATCTTTCCATGAGTATGAAATTTAAAGGTATGGATTGACTCTATGGTGTCTATATCATTTAAAGTGAGGTTGCCAAGCTCATCGCTATAAGCGCCAGTATAGTAAGCGAGTAACGGAAGCCAAAAGTGCCAATGTTTAGGTTGTTCTCGTTTGAGCTTTTCATCGCCATAAATATAGCCATTAAATAGACTATATAGCTCCATGTGGGTAAAGGCGCGTCTGCCAAACTGAGGTTTCATAAGTCAGTGCTTTAGCTATTAAATATTTGGTAGACAAGTCTATAGCGTTTAATTGTAATGTGAAAGGACTATAAAAATTATTTATAAATCCTTATGTAGTAGTGGGTTACTACCATAGCTATCTATTTATTATGTACAATTTTCTAAGTAGGTGAGGCAAGATATTCGTAATAATGAAGCTAGGTTAGTTACTTTCCCATGTCTTTCAATAGACTCCTGATGCAGGGTGGAAATAAACTGTGCAAGTGTGGTGTGCTCTTGTGCTGCGATTTTTTCGAGTATCAACCAAACCTTATATTCAAGTGCTAAGCTCGTGACAGCCCCTTGTATACGAATAGACTTTTTAGTGACTTGATATAATTCAGGTGTTTGAGATGCGTAAAGTTCGCACATATAGGGAGCTCCCATGGCTAAAATGATACATTCAATGATTCGAGTACAAGACTTATCAAAATCAGTGCAATTCTATCACGAACTTTTTGATTTAGAGGTAAAAAGGCAGGTAGATTTTGATGACTTTTCGCTCACTTATTTAGCTAATAAAGAGACCTGCTTTGAGCTTGAGCTAACATATAATCATGATAACGAAAAAGCATATGAACTGGGTAATGGGTATGGTCATTTGGCTTTTTGTGCTGAGGATATTGAGTCAATATGGCGTATAGCAAGTTTGCATGACTACTGTCCGTCAGACATTAAATCACTGCATCATAAAGGCAAATTAGTGGCGCGATTCTTTTTTGTTGCAGATCCCGATGGTTATCAAGTCGAAGTAATTGAAAGAAATGAAACATATTTTTAAGCCATTGCGAATTCACCTCGGTTTCCCATCCAACGTAGGATCAAAGGGTCTACACTATCTTGGTATTGATTGAGTAATGAAAATGCAAGCGCACGAATACTGGGTAGCATATGTTTATCACGAGTTAAATCTGCAACTTTTAAATCAACAAGTCCTGTCTGCTTGGTACCAAGTACCTCACCCGGCCCTCTTATTTCTAAATCTTTTTCAGCAATGACGAACCCATCATTGCTATCTCTGAGCACGCCCAGCCTTTTCTGAGCTGTGTTAGACAGTGGTGCGTGATATAGCAGTAGGCAATGAGAAGCTATGTCGCCACGTCCGACCCGACCTCTAAGTTGGTGTAGTTGAGCAAGTCCAAGGCGTTCTGGGTTTTCAATAATTATTAGGCTGGCATTAGGGACATCAACGCCCACTTCTATCACGGTTGTTGCAACGAGTACATGATACGTACCAGCTTTAAAGTCTGCCATGATTTGTTGTTTTTCTTGGGCTTTCATACGGCCGTGCACGAGTGCTATTTTCAACTCTGGCAGTAATTTGGTCAGCTGCTCTGCCGTATCTTCCGCGGCTTGACATTGCAGCACTTCAGATTCATCAATGAGGGTGCATACCCAATAAACTTGCCTACTTTGTTCGAGACATGCGCTTTTGACTCGCTCTATAACTTCATCGCGGCGGGTATCTGGCACTGCAACGGTTGTAATAGGAGTTCTACCAGGAGGGAGTTCATCTATAACTGAAGTCTCCAAGTCTGCATAGGCTGTCATGGCTAGCGTACGCGGGATAGGTGTCGCCGTCATCACCAACTGGTGTGGGTAGCAATCGCCAAATTTGCCTTTTTCTCTAAGTGATAGACGCTGATGTACGCCAAACCTGTGTTGTTCATCAATAATGATAAGCGCTAGATTTGAGAATATCACCTGTTCTTGAAATAGGGCGTGTGTGCCTACCACCATTTGAGCTTGTCCAGAGGCGATTTTTTCAAGCGTTTCTTTGCGTTCTTTTCCTTTGGTTTTTCCACCTAGCCAGCATGTTTCAATTCCTAATGCAGTAAACCAGTTCGTGAAGTTGAGCGCGTGTTGCTCTGATAGGATCTCTGTAGGGGCCATTAAAGCAACTTGATAACCTTTTGATATTGCCGTTAATGCGCTAAGCGCTGCGACTAAGGTTTTACCTGAACCTACATCACCTTGTACTAGGCGAAGCATCGGCTCTGGCTTTTGTAAATCCTGCTTTATCTCACTGACAACTCTGCTTTGTGCATTGGTTGGCTTAAATGAAAGCTGGGCCAAAAACTCAGTTTCTAATGGGTTACTAGGCGCCAGTGCAATTGCTTTGACGGCTTGGCTTTTTTTCCTGAGCTTTAATAAGCTTAAGTTTTGTGCCAGCAGTTCTTCAAAGGCAAGGCGCTGTTGTGCAGGGTGCTGTCCTAATTCCAATTGGCTTAAATCAACGTCGTGTGCAGGCGAGTGTAACAACAGTAGCGCGTCTTTGAGGCTTAATTGATTAGGCCTGAATTGAGCTGGCAAATGGTCTTCAATATCATATTTTTGCAGTAATTTTACTGCTTGCTCTGCAATTGCTCGTATGCTGAGCTGCTTAAGCCCTTCGGTTGTTGGGTACACTGGGGTGAGTGTGTCATCGGCAGCGTTATTATCTTGCAGCGTATCCTTGATACTATACTCAGGGTGTGCCATTTCAAGGCCTACTCGACCACGGCGAGCCTCACCAAAGCAGCGCATGATTTTACCAGGCTGCATGGCATTTTTTTGTGCCGCGGAAAAATTGAAAAAGCGCAGTGTGAGCCTGCCTGTACCATCGTTAATTTGGCATACAAGCATACGGCGTTTACCAAAAGTGATGTTTGCCTGCTCAATCTCTCCTTCTACACTGACGTGCATATGCGGCATTAATGTCGCGATGGAATAGGTTTTTGCTCTATCTTCGTACCGTAATGGCAAGTGAAATAGCATATCTTGAACACTTGCTATACCTAATTTAGCTAACTTCTCAGCAGCTTTAGGACCAACACCTTTTAAATCTGTAATGGGGTAATTAGCTAAATTAGGGGCTGACATGAGTATCCTTACTTTTTACTAAATTTGAGCGTATTCCAAAATGCATCGTCAGCGATGATTTCGCCATCTTCATCTAATTCGGGGTAGGGAAGCCCTTTTTCATTACAGCGGTTTGCAATAATTGGGTGGCATCCTTCAAAAAGGAGTGTGTGCTTTACTTTCGGGTCCAACATGCCTTTACGCTGGTACATGCCTGCTTCCTCGCGTTGCCTTTGCGCTTCGTAGAGAATGAGCGCTGCCGCAACAGACACATTTAATGACTGTACCATGCCAGCCATTGGAATGACGATATGCTGGTCAGCATGCTCAAGCGCCCTATCGGATATACCTAAACGTTCTTGACCAACAATCACAGCAGTTGGTTTGGTGTAGTCAATTTCTCTAAAGTCGACGGCGGTATCACTTAAATTGGTAGCAAGTAATTGGATCCCCGGGTTTTGCTCTCTGATTTTGGCAACAGCTTGGTCGATATCATCGTGCATTTGCGTGTCGACCCAATTTTTGCTGCCACCAGAGGTGTTGTTGGTTAAGCGTCTTTGATCTTGCGGCCATACGGCGTGAACATAGTGACAGCCAACAGCATCAGCTGTTCGTACGATAGCGGATAGATTATGGTGTTTGTGCACTTCATCGAGGCACACAGTCAAATCCGTTTGTCGTTGTTCCAATATTCGTTTTACGCGCTGAAAGCGATTTTCTTTCATCAAGGACTGCTCTTAAATACAATATTGTAGCCATTATACCAAAATAATCACTGTATAAGTACACACCTATTTGACCTCAAAATTAACTAAACTCTATGGTTGTATCTCACGCATAATTGGTGCTTGCAAAGAGATGAGTGTCTCGGTTGATTGAATGGCCTCAATCGATTGTATTTTATTGACAAGCACATCATGCAAATGGTCCATAGACTGACTTAAAACCTTGATAAAAATACTGTAGTTACCAGTTGTATAATAGGCTTCGACAACTTCCTCAAAACTTTCTAATTGTGCAATAGTTTCTTGGTAATCTCTCGCATGCTTGAGGTTAATACCAATAAAGCAACACACATCATAGCCAAGTTTTTTTGCATTGATGCAGACTTTCGTCCCTGTGATGATCCCAGCTTGCTTCATCTTTTCGACACGAACATGAATCGTACCTGCACTCACAGAAAAACGTTTTGCCAATTCGGCATAGGGAATTCTGGCGTCATTCATTAGCGCCTGCAAAATGGATTTATCGAGATTATCGATCTGATAATTTTCCATGGTTATTGTTACCTGAAATTATTGATTCCTTAAATATATAGCACTTTTTTTATTGTTTGAAGTTGCTTTTCAGTATTTTTGTTTTTGAATATTGAATTTTATCTAAAATTTGTTGACGATGGATATATCAGATAATTAATACACAGAATCATCAAAAATTTGGAATGGGGATCAACATGAAAGCACAATACTTAAAAACACAGCAGCAAATCGCTCGCGTAAAAAGCATTTTTTCAGCACAGTTAACTGAGCAACTAGGCTTAGTGGAAGTACAAGCACCTATACTGGCAAAGGTTGGGGATGGTATTCAAGACAACTTAAGCGGTACTGAAAAAGCGGTATCAGTGAAAGTGAAAACGCTTGCTGACAGTGAGTTTGAAGTTGTTCATTCTTTAGCTAAATGGAAGCGTAAAACGTTGGGAGATTATGGTTTTGAGGTGGGTGAGGGTTTATACACTCACATGAAAGCACTGCGCCCAGATGAGGAGCGTTTATCGCCTATTCATTCAGTGTTTGTTGATCAGTGGGATTGGGAAAAAGTCATTTGCGGTGATTCACAACGTAACCTTGCTGCACTGAAAGAGACTGTTCAAACACTATATCAGTGCATCAAGCACACTGAGAAAACCATTTCTAAAGAGTTTGGTACAGACGTGTTTTTACCTGAGAAAATCACATTTGTTCATGCCGAAGAGCTAAGAGCTATGTACCCTGACTTTACAGCAAAGCAGCGGGAAAAAGCGATTGCTCAAGAATATGGCGCGGTATTTTTAATTGGTATTGGTGGCGAGCTAGGTGATGGTAAAATCCATGATGTACGCGCGCCGGACTATGACGATTGGTCAACGGCAACATGTGAAAAATACCAAGGTCTAAACGGTGATATTATTGTTTGGAACTCGGTTCTTGAAGATGCATTTGAGATTTCATCAATGGGTATCAGAGTGTCACCTGATTCTCTGGCACACCAGTTAGAGGTAAGTGATGCGCAAGAGAGACTTGAATTTGATTGGCACAAAGCGCTGCTTGCAGGTGAGTTACCTCAGACCATTGGCGGTGGCATAGGTCAATCTCGTTTAGTGATGCTGTTATTGCAAAAGCAGCACATTGCGCAAGTTCAGGTAGGTGTATGGCCAGAAGCGCTTAAGCAAGATATTGAAGGCGTACTTTAATTGACTTAAGAGGGGAGGGCTCCCCTCTAAATTTTAAATTCTATCTCTATTTGCCCATCTGCCAATTTTGCTGTGCAAGGTGGGTAACTCCGGTTGGTGGTATAGGTTTTGTCAAAAATATGAATTTCAACACCGGAATGTAGTGCAGACGTTGCTTGTAGCTGTGTACCTTCAAGTAATTCATGAAGCGTATGATCCAACTCACTGAGTTTATTTTCAAGTGCTTCAGCTTGCTGACAATAATGGATTTGCGTGGCACTGATTTTGGCCATGAGCATTTTCTTTTTTTCGATATCTTTGAGTTGTTCGGCTTTTTCGACTGCTTTTTGTAAATTTTCTAATTGCTCGTCTGTGTCGCCTAAGTCGCGTATACATTGGTCGGTTTTATTGGTAATTTCGACGCCTGAATTGGCAAGGTATACGGACATAGTCGCCCCAGAAGGACTACCTATTTCGCCCGCTGTGACAGATTGCGCATCAAATACGGTTCCGCCAATTAATTTACCCCGAGGATTGTCTTCTAAGCCAACGCGAATTGTTCTGAGTGCCTTGATATCACAGTGGTTTGCTTGTTTTTGAATATAGATATTACGGGCTTCTAAATAAGTGTATTGGCCGTGGACTATATTGATATTTCCTTTGGCAATGAGTTTGCAGGTTAAACTTTGATCATTATCGCTGTGATCAAGGTGACCAATGACGCCGCCGCGTACTTCTATATTTCCTTCGCTGATAATTTCACCGGACTCGACTGTGCCCATGATAGTAATGTCACCACTGGCTTTGACTTTCATGCCAGGTTCGACGTTATGGGTGACAATCACGCTGCCGCTAAATTCTATATGGCCAGATTTCACATTCACATCTGCAATGGTAAATATGTCGTCGACTCGCATACCGTTTTGAATCTCTGACGGGCAGCCTGCAATAGTTGAAATCAGCTCGAGTGGATTGGTTGGTGAGATTTCCGTGCCTTCACCCGCAACTAGTTGAAATGATTCACCAGGCACAGGGGTAATGCTATCCCCTGTTACTGTGAAACCTTCTTTGCCAGGAGTGGCGGGGCGCTGAGTAATGAGTAGTGTCCCAGGAGAGACACTTGAGAGCGCGCCAAAGTCGCGCATGTCTACAGTACCGTCCTCTCTTAATTTTGGCTGCTTTAAACGCTCTTTTAGTGTTAAAACGTGTGATATTAGCTTGGCTGGTAGGCCATTTTCAGGAGGACGACCTTGGGCAATAATACCGCTATGCTCGGTACCAGGAGGCGCGTCAAATTGCTTTGCGAGTAGCTTTTCTAAAAAAGCTTGCTTGTACCCTCTACAAACCCCAGCTTTAACAATTATTTTTTTAGCTTGCTCTAGGCTGATAAGGCTACCGCCTTGTGCCGTTGTAATGGTGGCAGAGGCTTGCATTTTGTCTTCGGAAATTGAAATTTTTAACTGCGCGTGCTTTTGCTTTGCGACTAGCAGCTGCTGCTCTGATACCTCACTTTGAAAGTAAGCAGCTATTGAATCATGATCGACTTCACAATCGGCATAGGGAGAACACTCAAGCGCCTCGACAATGAACGCCTGACTGGGGGGGGTTGCAGAAGCAACGTCCATTAAAATTTGGCCATTTTTAGTGACTTTAAACACAGACTATTCCTTATAGACCGAGCGGCTCAAAACTGAGCTCACACTTAAACTTACCCTTTGCGCTGTGATTGCAGCGCATGTGCGCTTATTAGCAATGAATTAGTTAGTATTAGTATGACAATCAAAAATTCAATAAATTCCGAGCGTCCATTTTATGTCATCATTTCTTATGATTAGGCTGACTCAAAGCATTTTATTTTTGCCGTTCGTGTTATCAGCTTGCTTAATTAATATTATGTAGTCAAGCTGTTAAGATCAAAGTTGATGGGCTATTTTTAGAAGATTTTTCAATGTATGGCGTTATGTAAGTTGTACGCAAATGAAAAAGGCCTACTAGGTTAGGCCTTTTATTGAGTGATAAGTCACCGTTAATTCATTGATGGTAACTCCATAATACCGTCAATTTCAATTTGTACATTTTTTGGCAACTCTTTCACACCAATAGCTGCACGGGCAGGGTAAGGTGTTTTGAAGTACTGGCTCATAATTTCATTCACTGTGGCAAAATTGCTTAAATCCGTCATGAAAATATTCACTTTCACCATATCTTGCAACTGTCCGCCTGCCGCTTCACATACTGCGGTTAAGTTTTTAAACACTTGATGTGTTTGCTCTGCAAAATCTTCAGAGATAACTTCCATTGTATTTGGCACCAGCGGGATCTGGCCCGATAGGTATACAGCAGTACCTACTTTGATTGCTTGGTTGTATGTACCGATCGCAGCAGGTGCTTGATCGGTTGAAATAATTGCTTTATTCATAATAACTTCCTTAGCGCTTTCTATATACACGCTGCACATCAGGCATAACGCGGATCTTGCGCATAATATTGGCGACGTGAATTCTATCTTTTACTGTCACGCCCAAATCAATAATATATAAATTACTCTCTTTTTCTTCTGTGGCTATCTCAACAATATTAGCTTGTGCACTGGCAACCACATTGGTTAATTTGGCAAGCGCACCTTGGTGGTTGATGATCTCTACTCTCAGTGCTGCAATGTATTCTTTCTCGGGATTGTCTTCCCATTTTACAACGCAGTACTTCGCACGTTCACCTTCCCAGCCTTTGATATTTCGGCATTCTTGTCTGTGCACCATCAAGCCTTTACCTTGACTGACATAGGCTGCAATTGCATCACCTGGCACAGGTCGGCAACACTTAGCGTAAGTCACCAGCATACCTTCAGTACCAATAATCGCAGCTTTGGCTTGTTTGGCAAGGCTTTCGAGTCCGTCATCAGCCTGAAGTAAACGTTTGGCAATTAATACACTCATGATATTGCCATTACCTATTTCCACAAGTAGCTCTAGTAGTGTATTGAGATTATGCTCTTCTAAAACACGTTCAATCTGCTCGGTTGGAATGTCATCGAGTTTTTGCTCACCCAGTGCTGAGTCAAGCAAGCGTCTGCCTAATTGAATAGACTCTTCTTGGTGCTGGCTCTTGAGGTAATTGCGAACGCCTAAACGCGCTTTACCGGTCACAATAAAGTTAAGCCAAGTTGCATTTGGGTGTGCCCCAGAACTGGTGATAACTTCAACGGTTTGCCCAGTATCTAATGCTTTACTTAATGGATATGGTTTACGGTTTACCCTTGCTCCGACGCAAGTGTTACCCACATCGGTATGTACAGCATAGGCAAAATCAACAGCCGTTGCGCCCATGGGTAGCTCAACAATGCGACCATCAGGAGTAAATACATAGATTTCTTCTGGGAAAAGTTCTGTTTTTACGTTTTCAACAAACTCAAAAGAAGAGCCTGCACTTTGTTGCAGTTCAAGTAAGCTCTGCATCCATTGGCGTGCACGTTGCTGCGCAGTATGACCTGCACTGTCACCTGACTTTTTATACATCCAATGTGCAGCAACCCCTTTGTCTGCCATATGGTCCATGTCATGTGTTCTAATTTGAATTTCGACAGGGATACCGTGCGGGCCGACTAGAGAGGTGTGCAATGACTGGTAACCATTGGTTTTAGGGACTGCGATGTAGTCTTTAAAGCGTGTTTCAATTGGCTTATATAGGTTATGCGCAACGCCAAGGACTCGGTAACAGGTATCGATATTATCGACATTAATGCGAAACGCATAGATATCCATGACTTCATTGAATAACAGCTCTTTATTAAGCATTTTTTTATAAATACTATATAAGTGCTTTTCACGCCCCTTAACGGAAGCGGTGATGCCGCTTTCTTCTAAGCGAGACTCTATCTCGGTTTGAATATTACTGATCACTTCTTTGCGGTTACCACGTGCTTTGGCGACTTCTGACTTAAGTGCGCGGTGACGCATTGGGTAGAGCGCTTGAAAACCCAAGTCCTCTAGCTCATTTTTGATATCATGTATACCTAAGCGATTGGCAATTGGCGCGAATATTTCAAGCGTTTCTCTTGCAATTCTGCGGCGTTTTTCAGGTCTTAAAAACCCTAACGTGCGCATATTATGTGTTCTATCCGCAAGCTTGATAAGAATGACGCGAATATCCTGTGTCATTGCCATGATCATTTTGCGATAGTTTTCAGCTTGAAATTCTTTTTTGTCTTTAAAATCGAGCTTATCTAATTTACTTACACCCGCAACAAGTTCGGCAACGGTCTCGCCAAAGATTTCAGCCAGATCCGCCTGACTAAAATCAGTATCTTCAATGACGTCATGCATTAATGCAGCCATGAGGGTCTCATGGTCTAACTTCATGCTGGCAAGTATCTGCGTCACTTCAACAGGGTGAGTGATATAAGGTTCACCACTTGAGCGCGTTTGCCCTTCGTGCGCTTCACGCGCAACAACATAGGCTTTTTGCACCAATTCCACATCTTCAGGTGCTAGGTACTCTGAGATTTTTTTCTTGAGGCCTTCAAATAGATACATTCACACTCCAATGTTCCAGTGAAGTTAATAGATAGTTATTATTGAATATACGATGAATTGGCTCGGAAGCCAACGCAAAGGCGTGATGCTTTTGCAAATAATGAAAAAAAACGCCAGCTTTGAGCTGGCGTTATATCAAACTTTACTTAGACAGGGCATTTAAAGCCGTCTAGAAGTTTATTTAGCGGTTACCACCAACAATAGCTGCAACTGCTGCAAGCTCTGCTGCTTCTTGGTTCTGCTGCTCTTCACGGTCGATTACGTCAAGAGAGTCTGTTGTTACAAGACCTTCTTCGATTTCACGTAGCGCGATAACGGTTGGCTTGTCATTTTCAGCCTCAACCATAGGGTCTTTGCCACCAACAGAAATCTGACGAGCGCGACGCGCTGCAACAAGGATTAAATCGAAACGGTTACCAATTTTATCTACTGCATCTTCTACAGTTACGCGAGCCATCGAAGCACTCCAAAAAATTATACATTTAGCAAAGGGCTAGTTTACTTCAATCAGCCGTGTTCGCCAAGCGAATGGTTAAAATTTATCGCGATTATGTCAGTCTCATCCAAGATTTAATGTGTTTAATCAGCGAGTAGATCTGCGATAAGCGCTTTGTGACGAGCTTGCTGCGCTTTGGTTTGCAGTCTCGCTGCGACAACAATGTGCTCTAATTCACAAAGCGCAGTATCAAAATTATCATTCACTATGACGTAATCAAATTCATCGTAATGGCTACTTTCTGACTTGGCTTCAGCCATTCTTGCTGCAATCACTTCTTGTGAGTCTTGACCACGGTTATTTAGGCGCTGCTCTAATTCGCTTTGCGAAGGCGGTAATATGAACACGGTTTTGACTTCAGGCATTAACGCTCGGACTTGCCTTGCTCCTTGCCAGTCTATATCTAAAAAGACATCGATGCCTTTGTTTAACTGATCTTCGATCGCTTGCTTTGACGTACCGTAGTAATTTTCAAAGACTTGCGCCCATTCAAAAAAATCGCCTTTATCGATCAGTGCTTTGAATTCATCAACGGAAACAAAGTGATAATGCTCACCATTGTTTTCACCAGGTCGTGGTGAACGTGTAGTATGTGATACTGAAACTTTAATATTGGCTTGTTTGTCCAATAAAGCTTTGATCAAGCTTGATTTACCAGCACCAGAAGGTGCAGATAAGATAAACAAGTTACCGCGAGTCATTGTCATAGTGAAACCTTTGTGTACGCAAAAGGGAGTATGTGCGCTTCTTACTCCCGTAAAAAGCGCTATTTTAAATCTTTGTGCGTCTACTTACCAGTTTTGGCTAGCCACGTAATCTAAATCGACTCACTAACACGGCCAGTTCCTCGGCTTGTTTGTTCAGCTCCTGCGCTGAATGTGCAGCGACTTGTGTATCTTGTAAAGAACTTTGGCTCGATTGTTCGATTTGTGAAATATCTCTGGCCATTTCACTGGCTACAACTGATTGCTCCTCAGTGGCGGTGGCAATTGATTGGATCATCGACGCGATTTCACTGGCACCGGTGACTATTCCTTCAAGTTGTGTACCCGCATCTTCAGCCATAGATACGCTATGATTAACTTGCGATACGCTGTTTTCCATGGATTTAACTGCATGTTCCGTTTGAGATTGAATTGACTGTACTGTACTAACAACTTCTTCGGTTGCTTTGGATGTGCGTTCAGCAAGCGTTCTTACTTCATCTGCAACCACGGCAAAACCACGCCCTTGCTCACCTGCTCGTGCAGCCTCAATTGCGGCGTTAAGCGCCAATAAGTTGGTTTGTTCAGCAATACTGCCAATCACCCCAATAACATTGCCAATCTGGCTGCTTAGTTCGCCAAGGTGTGTGACGTTTTCAGCGGTATCCTGTACCTCATTTGAAGCAGATTTAATTTTATCTACTGTAGCCGTCACTGTAGAGCCGCCCTCTGATGCAAGGCTGCGTGCGCCATCTGCGTGACTTGCGGCAACTTGGCTTTGTGATGCTACCTCTGACACTGTTGCACTCATTTGCTCTATGGCTGTGGCGACCTGTGTGGATTGGTCGGCCGACGCTTGGCTGCGAGAGGCAATTTGATTGTTTGTCTCAGCGATATCATCACTGGATGTTTTAACATCATTCACCACATTGCTGATAGCTTGTAGTAGAGAGTTGAGAGAGTTTGACATCTTATTAGTGGCTTCTGCGAGGCTGTCAATTTCATCTTTACCTTCATGAGTTAGTAACGGTCTTGAGATGTCTCCTTCACTAATGCCCTCGGCAATGGTGAGTACTTGACTTAAACGAGTCACAATCGAGCGACTGATCACAAATGCGACCGCGATAGCGATAATGGCAGCTACTAGGGTGATGAGAATAATAATCACAAGTGTGGTATTAAGCCCTTCAACTAATAAATCTAGTGCTTTAGTCGCATCATCTTTTTCCTCTTCACTAGAGACTTCAAGAATTTCGGACAGTTCTACCATTTGGTTTGCGGTAAGTTCTGCCAGCTTTTTCTGAGCCTTGGCATAGGCTGTTGAATCATAGGAGCGGAAAATTTCTTTTGCCTCACTTTGAATAGTTGCAAACATCTCTTCAATACGAGCAATATCTCGCAGTTCATTAGGTTTTTGCTCAAGTGGTTTTAACAGGTTTAAATAATGTCTGAAGCTTTGTGCATCGTCATTAAAATCCGCTTCCGCAGCTGGGGCACCTGTGGTGTGAGAAATGATAGCAGCGATCATGTCGCCACCTTCGTCGACCAATTCTAAATAATATCTAACACCAGGCAAGTCGTCGTTGAGAGATTCTTGTAAGTCGGATGATTTAAGTGCATCGTTAAATTCCTGTTCTTTCAACGAATCTAACAAGTCTTCCAGCGGTTGGCCCATTTCGGTGTCTAATTTATCAACGCGCAATTTTACTCGCTCGTACGCGCGTGGGTCATACTTGGCAAAAATTTCGTTGTTTACATCGCGGTGGAATTTCTCTGCCAGCTCCATGATACGTGCCATTTTGTCTCTGTCAGACTGCTTTGCAGATTCATAGCCGTAAAGCTCTTTTTGAGTGGATTTAAATCGCTCGAATAACTGATTAAATTGTCCAACCTTACTGACATCACCGTTAAGGTATTCAAGCGCGATATTATTGAGCTGATACTCTAAATGAAGTAGTCGGTTATATAAAATCATACCGGGTAGGTCATCACCTTTAACTTCAAAAGCTCTTGCTGTCTCAGTGGAGACTTTAAACCAAACAACGGTACTGGAAAAAACCATCAGTGCGATGAGGCAACCAAAGGATAAATAAAGCTTTTTACTCAAGTTCATATTGTTACCCAAGAAAGTTGTGTACTCCGATTCCCTGGAATATCAAATTTGCCTTTTCAAATTATTAATTAAGGATAAGAAAATTGCGAATTTATGAATTAATTTCCTGATTGTTTGTTATATCGACATAAAAAGGTTCATAAAAGCGTACTCTCGGTGAAGGATGCTATTTTTTACTTGTTTAAAAAGTAAACTTAGCTTTCTCACTTTTGATATAAAAGGTGTGATGCTTGTTATTGTGAATTAGGCTTGACGATGCGCAGCGAACTAACCTTCGCGGTTTGTCACCCTAGGGTGCCTAGAATGGAATATAACTAATGTGATACATACACAAGTCGCATAGGTGTTGATCTGTGGTAGCACTGCTGTGACAACAGCTAATATTTTGCTATATCGATATTTGTGCGCGACGAAGTAGTTTATTTCAAGGAGAACAAAATCTTGCACAAAAAAAGCTACGGATATGAGGTGTGGCTCACTATTTCTATCATATTTTGAGCCCTGTCAATTGGGGTAATGATTACTCTTCCCCCACACTCCTGTTTGTATAACTCTTAATCGGATACCGTACTCAACCGCTTTTTGTATGTACTGCTCTAGTTTATATTACGAAAAAAACTGATAAGTACCGCGAATAGAGGACCCCGCATCTGGGAGCCGGTTTCCTTCAGAGTCTATTGCACTATGTCTTGTATACGTTAAGCGCAGTTTGGACCCTGCTCTCAAAGTGGCTGCTTTCATAACTAATTGCGAGCCATCATCAAACTCAAATAGTAGCTCAATTCCTGCAAGTGGGTCATAGAATAAACCGTCAAAAATAGAAATAATTTGAGTTGACCAGTATGTTAGAGAGTCGTTTTGCTTAGCCCAATCATCGAACCTATCCCTACTGCTGCAATTTTGGGCCAACTCCCAAGCTAGGTACACGCGTTTTCTTGGCTAGGTGCATATAAGACTGAGCGCGTTTTGCCTTCTTATTAAATTGCTTTTTAAATATTGTTCAAGTAGCTAAATTTTGCAATTGGATGTGGTTGAATAAACCCATGATTTAAAAGCACTTTTATGAACTTTTTTATCTGTTGAGTAGTTTATATAATGTATAGGCTGATAGCTGTAAAGCTCTAAATATTAAGTGTTTTTTACTCGAGTATTTAAGCTTTGTCAGCTGTAAGTTTTTTCAATTTAAATATTTTATATGTGCTTTGGGTGAGAACGCATTAAACGACAGGCTATTTTGAATTTAAATTGAGCTACTAGACAGGCTGCGTGACAGGTTCATGCATGTATTTTGGTTTGTATTTGTATAAAAAAGTCCAGCAATGCTGGGTGCTTGTCAATAATTTGAATTTACCTAATTATTAATCAATGCTTTGGGGCTAACGATAGGTTTTTTTCTCTTATGTTATTGAAATTATGTGGTAATTAGCTTTGGTGCCATGGTGAGGTTAAGGCTTTATGCACTAAAACATCCGCCACTTGGAATAATAATAACCTTATATAATTTTTAAGAATATAAGCTCATGGAAGCGAAGGTTACAAACGACCAAGTTATTAAGCCGCAGCATTTAACTACAGTCCCAGTTGTACCACACTCGTGAAAACCCCAGCGCCACTCCACATGATATTAAAGTCATTATCAAATTTGGAATCCAACTGGAATAGTATTATCCATTCCTCTAGCTTAACATCGTAACGTTGATCTTGTGGAGTAAAATTAGCATATCTACCTATTTTATTGTTACTTGGATCTAAGTTATCAAACATATGATCTGCAGGGGCGGGTACTTCCTTTGAAAATTCAAAAAGCAAGGATTACTCAACCATAACGAGCAATTAAGTTAAGTGTATTGGATTATTATCGTAATCAGTTAAAGTAAGAACATTAAAATACATTGGACTTTAAAGGTTATTAATCAATGTCTGTACATTTGGTTATTCATAAAAAATGGAGAGATCTGAAATAGTCCTGGTTATTAATAGCGTGCATTAATCATTTCTTTATTTAAGGGTAAGAAAAATATACTCTGTTATGAAACATCGCACAGCATGTACAATCAAGTTGCATACCAGTGTATTTATACTGGAAAGGTTTTTAACCTGGTAATTAAAATAGTTGAAAATGAAGTTATCTTGTGAAATAGAAGGGCCTTTTAGCCACCTCATCCGAAAGTACATCCCTGCTGATGAATATTGGGAGTTATGTAAAATACAGCGGAAATTATCACTCTGTGAAGAAGAGCTGTCTGAAAAAAGTAATGATGAAATCAAAAGACGCATTAAGAATTTAGAAGAATATGAACAATTAGGATTTGTTTACATCGGTGAGAAAAAATGGCTAAAAGACTATCTTAGTAATCATTCGCAGTTTTCATACTCGACCTATTCTGACTGGGTTCTAGCTGTATTTAATAACTATGTTCTATTTAAACCATTTAAGTGGGGAATGTATGAAGATGAAAACGGCCGTACTAGTGATGAGTACCGGAATATTTGGTGCGGTAAAATCATAGAGGGAAGCGTCATTTCAATATTTAAGGAGCTAACAACCGCCAAGGCTATGGAAAAGGATTTAGGTCGATTTTTTGATTATGATATTGAAGTTTTTGGTTGTACAAAAGCACCAAATAAAAAAGCGATTACTTATGCGTATGAGTTTTTGCATGATTTTCCATATTACCTAGAACAAGCGCAAGATATATTAACTGATAAGCAATATGACATATACATAGACGGAATTTCCCTTATTGATCCTGATAACCATACTAATTGTGATTTAATGTATAGTACGGATTACGCCGACGGTATTAATATTGAATTCAGCGAAAGACAAAGGAAGAAATTTAGAAATTCGCATGGTCAAAAAGCAGATAAAATTAAAGATATTATAAAAAATACACTTGACCCATATAACTATCCGAAACTAGCTGCTTTATTGGATTCTTGCACCACTGATAATATATTTGGAAAATTATTATTTGGCTATTTACCATTGTTTTCTGATGAAGACTTTAAAACACTGGTTCAAAATATATGGCGAGAAAAAGACTGTATATATAAAGGAGCTGAACAATCTGCTTTAATGCTTGAAGTGAAATCTTTCGCCACCCTAGAGAAGGAAATCATTCAATGTAATCAATGTGATGAACGCTTTGCTACAGATATAGCCTTCGAGTGGGGTAATATTGTTAATTATCCAACCTACAAAGTGGGTGATCATATTTGTTGGGGTGACATCAATAAGGGAGAAAAATACTTTGATGAGTTATTTGTTGTGGGTCGCTCATTATCTCGTTGTAAAAACTGTAATAATTATGCTCCTGAGACACTTATTCACATTAAAGCAAACAAAATAATTGAGCTAGCAGGTGACAAGATAAGGTCATTACCTTATGGCACTATCGGAGAACCGTTTATTACAAGCGATATGATACCTGTTGAAGATTACGAAAATCGTTTGTTTAAAGACATGGTCAGTCAGGCATACTTAAGTAAGAAAAATACGGAAGCTGTTCCTACCCACAGTGTCTGGCGTACTATTCAGACAATGGTTAGAAAGTCACCCTTTAGCGATCCAAAGTGTAACCTAAGTGATATGGACAGGATCTTACAGGCACCATTCTCACGTTATTCAGAATGGGTAAACCTTAGAAGGTTATTTTTCTTGGAGCGCCATTGTTGGGATAAGAAAACCTATCAACGAATGGCTAATTATCTAAATCTTCATTATTACACTAAAAATCAATATGATGAAATTGATCATCAGACCCCTATTAAATCTTGCTGCATATTGAAGGGTGTAAATATAGACAATAAAAAAATGGATTATGTGTTTTATTGGGGAAACCTGTTGAATTTCCCTGAATATCAACTTGGTGAGAAAATTCAGTGGAGTGAGTATTCGGTTGGTGAGCAAGAGTTGACCGATGTGCATTTAATAGGCCACCCTTTGCAACCGACTTCAAATGAAACTCAAGTCATTTCAATCAGACTGGTAGATGGTACATTAGTATCCGTTGAACCCCATAAGTGGAGTAATATTTATCAAATTGAACGAGATAGTCGTATTGCTTATTTAGGTCCGGATTGGGATCCTTATCTTACATGGGATGACGTGTATTTAATGAAATAGTCATAATTTCAATGCTATTCAAAGCGAGGTACATAATTATCTCGTTTTCCAAAAATCTCCATTTTTAGAACGCCACTTATAAAATGTACTTTGACCATGCTATGTTTCCGGCACGGGCACGTCTGATTCAGCTTCTTTGCTCATGCCGACTATCTGTGTTTCGGTGAACTTACTTTTTCGCAACATAAAACTTCCTTCTTATATTGGTAGAAATTCTACTTATGAACTGTTTCAGTTTATGGGGGGTTACAGTTATATCGAAAATGAAAGCTCGCATAGCCTGATTTAATAATGAGTAGGTAAAGCCCTTCATCATCAGAAATACCGTTGATAACAGTACCCGACTGGAGCAATTTTTTATTTTAGTTTCGCTTAATATCCTTTAATCCTTTGATGTTGAAGTGAATGAGAGTTGGTTTTGGTGGTACCAATTCAGTACCAGTGGCAGTACCAATTAGGTGAAAATTTATGGGATTGTATGGGACTAACGAAGTCCCACATCCTATAAGGCTTTGTGGGACTTAGTGATACCTTATGGTTTCCTACTCAATATTCTGGATTTGTTCGCGCATTTGCTCAATCAGAACTTTAAGTTCTACTGCTGCATTAGTGATCTCAGCATTGATAGATTTTGAAGCAAGTGTATTCGACTCACGGTTAAACTCTTGCATCATAAAGTCTAAACGACGGCCGCATGCGCCACCTTTTTTCAAGATTTTATGCGTCTCTTTGACGTGAGATTTTAAGCGGTCTAGCTCTTCTGCAACATCTTGCTTTTGTGCAAGGTAAATCAGCTCTTGCTCTAAGCGTGACTCATCGATGTCTGTTTGCAGCTCCTCTAGTTTTTGTGAGAGCTTGTCACGCTGCCATTTAGTCACTTCTGGCATGTGGCCTTCAACAACAGCGACTTGTTCAAGAATACTGTCTAGACGCGTGGTGATCATGCTCTCAAGGTTTGCACCTTCAGAGGCTCTTGCCGCTTTAAAGTCTTGTACGACTTCGTCAAAACCGGCAAGTAATGCACTGTTTACTTCATCTAAATCGACTTCTTCAGCTTCCATAACGCCTGGCCAGCGTAAGATTTCAGTCGGGTTGATATCTCCACCGCTGATAGATTGCACCCATTTAGCGTTTTCTAAGATTTGTTTGGCTAGGGTTTCGTTAATAGACAGCTGACCAACGTGTGCTGGGTTTGCTGCAAATTTTAAATAGACTTCCACTTTGCCTCGCTGCAGTTGCTTGCGAAGGCGTTCACGTACTACTGGCTCTAATGCCCTGAATTGCTCCGGCGCGCGGATAAATGTTTCGAGATAACGTTGATTGACTGAGCGGATCTCCCAAACCCCAGTGCCCCAATCGCCTTTTACCTCTTTTCGAGCGTAGGCGGTCATACTATGGATCATATAAAGTTCCTATTTAATTAAGTTTGCGTGGCCATTATAGCCTAAGAAAAACGCTGCTCGATAGGTAAAGCTAAGATTTCTTTTGGTATTGCGTGGCATAGCGCAAAGGATCCCTTTATAATATTGCGAAACTTTGATGATAGGGGAACGTGGATGCGTCCAAGCGAAAGAACTGCAAATCAGATTAGACCTGTAACATTTACCCGTAACTATACAATGCATGCTGAAGGCTCAGTGCTTGTAGAGTTTGGCAATACAAAAGTGCTGTGTACAGCTACTGTGGAAGCGGGCGTACCGCGTTTTATGAAAGGACAAGGTAAAGGTTGGATCACTGCAGAGTATGGCATGCTTCCTCGCTCTACTCACACTCGTAATGGCCGCGAAGCTGCAAAAGGCAAGCAAGGTGGTCGTACGATGGAAATTCAACGTCTTATCGCACGCGCTTTACGTGCTGCGGTTGACCTATCGGCACTAGGTGAAAACACCATTACAATTGATTGCGACGTGTTGCAAGCAGACGGTGGTACACGTACAGCATCAATCAGTGGTGCATGTGTGGCATTGGTTGACGCACTGACGCACATGCGTGCTAAAGGCATGATCAATGCAAACCCACTTAAGTTCATGATTGCCGCAATTTCTGTAGGTGTATACAACGGTGAAGCAATCAGTGACCTAGAGTACCTTGAAGACTCAGAAGCCGAAACTGACATGAACGTAATTATGACAGAAACCGGTAAGCTGATTGAAGTTCAAGGCACTGCTGAAGGCGAACCTTTCTCATTCGAAGAGCTTGATGAGTTGTTGGCACTCGCTAAGCATTCAATTCGCGAGATCATCGATATTCAAAAACAAGCATTAGCGTAAACAGTAGGTGAGTTATGAAACAGTATCAAAAAGATTTTATTGAATTTGCGCTGGAAAAGCAGGTGCTAAAGTTTGGTGAGTTTACGCTTAAATCAGGTCGTACTAGCCCTTACTTCTTTAATGCTGGCTTATTTAATACGGGTCGTGACCTTGCGCGTTTAGGTCGTTTTTATGCTGCAGCACTAGAAGATGCGGGCATTGCTTATGATGTGCTATTTGGCCCAGCCTATAAAGGCATTCCAATTGCGACAACAACTGCGGTTGCACTGGCTGATCACCATGACAAAGACGTACCTTACTGCTTTAATCGTAAAGAGAAAAAGCAGCACGGTGAAGGCGGAAACCTAGTTGGTTCAGAGCTTAAAGGCCGTATTATGTTGGTTGATGATGTGATAACAGCAGGTACTGCGATCCGTGAGTCGATGGAAATTATCAAGGCGAATGAAGCAGACTTAGCTGGTGTATTGATTGCCCTTGACCGTCAGGAAAAAGGTAAAGGTGAGCTTTCTGCAATTCAAGAAGTAGAGCGCGACTTTGGCACAGAAGTGGTGTCGATTGTTAAGCTTGCTGATCTAATTACTTACCTAGAGCAACAAGGTAGCGCGTCTGAGCATCTAGCGGCAGTTAAAGCGTACCGTGACCAATACGGTGTTGCTTAAGTTGTAACTAAATTGAGTACTTACTAAAAATACCAGCCAACAGGCTGGTATTTTTTTGTCTGTGCAAAAGTGTTTTGCGTACAAAGTCAGCCTAGGCTCATTGGAGTATGTTACTCTAGGGGCAATTTTCATAACTAGCTGAACTTATGCATATTCATATTCTTGGGATCTGCGGCACCTTTATGGGGGGCATTGCCGCCATCGCACAATCTTTGGGCCATAAAGTCACGGGCTCAGACCAAAACGTTTATCCGCCAATGAGTACCCAACTTGAGTCTTTGGGTATTGAATTAACGCAAGGTTATGACCCCGCTCAGTTAGAGCCAAGGCCGGATGTGGTTGTGATAGGCAATGCAATGAGTCGCGGCAACCCCTGTGTAGAGTATGTGTTAGAGAAAGGCCTGCCGTATACATCTGGACCTGAGTGGTTAAAACAGCATGTATTGCAAGATGCTTGGGTACTCGCTGTTGCTGGCACACATGGCAAAACCACCACAGCCAGTATGCTAGCTTGGTTGCTAGAATATGCAGGTCTTAAACCTGGCTTTTTAATCGGTGGGATTGTGCAAAATTTTGGTTTATCCGCTCGGATTACCGATACGCCATTCTTTGTTATCGAAGCCGATGAATATGACACCGCATTTTTTGATAAGCGCAGCAAGTTTGTGCACTATTTACCACGTACGTTAATTCTGAATAACCTTGAGTTTGATCATGCAGACATTTTTGCTGATCTAAATGCCATCCAGACCCAATTCCACCATTTAATCAGAACCTTGCCTGGGCAGGGGAAAGCGATTTATCCAGCACAAGATAGTGCAATAAATGAGGTGTTAGAGCGTGGTTTTTGGAGTCAAAAAGAATCGCTTGATGGGGATTGGTCGTATCAATTAATCGCGCCAGACGGCAGCCGCTTTAACGTGCTGTTGCAGGGCGAAGAAGTTGGTGAGGTAAACTGGTCTGCCATTGGTGAGCACAATGTGAAAAACGCCATTATGGCGATTGCTGCCGCGCGTCATGTCGGGATCCCAGTTGAGGTAAGCATTGAAGCACTGCAAACTTTCAAGTCGCCAAAACGTCGTATGGAACTCAAAGCCGAAATTGGTGGTGTGAGTGTATATGATGATTTTGCACATCATCCAACCGCGATTGAAACGACGCTTGCTGGGCTTCGTGCAAAGGTGGGCAGTGATGAAATCATTGCTATTTTGGAGCCGCGCTCAAATACCATGAAAATGGGTGTGCACCAAGATACGTTAATGAATGCGCTTGGCGCCGCTGATGAGGCCTTAGTCTATGAGCCACAAGGTCTTTCATGGTCATTAAAAGAAGCGGCACACAAAGCGGGTCGCCAATGTTTTGCGAGTACAGATGATATTATTAAGTACGTGATTTCGCAGGCCAAACCAAATCAGCATATTTTAATTATGAGTAACGGTGGTTTTAATGGCATTCATGATGCCCTAACTGCTGAACTTAAAAAGGTAATGTCATAAACCTATGTCACAATTTAAAGATCCAATTACGTTAGCATTTAGCGGCGCATCGGGTGCGCCATATGGCCTACGTTTATTAGAAGTTTTGGTCGCACTGGATTATCAAGTCTTTGTGCTTATCTCTAGCGCCGCGCGTGTGGTACTGGATACTGAGTCCAACGTTAAACTCTCTGGCAATGAAGCCAAAGCCACTGAACAGCTCAGTGCACTATGCAACGCCAAAGAAGGTCAAATTCAAGTCTTTGGGAAAGACAATTGGTTTAGTCCTGTTGCATCTGGTTCTGCCGCACCAAAGAAAATGGTGGTGTGTCCGTGTAGCGCAGGAAGTGTCTCAGCGATTGCACTGGGTGCATCAGATAACTTACTTGAGCGTGCAGCGGATGTGGTGATCAAAGAGCGTGGACAGTTAATATTGGTGCCACGAGAGACGCCATTTAGCCCAATCCATTTGGAAAATATGCTCAAGTTGAGTCAATTGGGCGTCACTATTATGCCTGCTGCGCCGGGGTTTTATCATCAACCGCAATCAATCGAAGATTTGGTTGATTTTATGGTGGCACGGATTTTAGACCATCTAAACATTGAACATAATCTGGCAAAACGCTGGGGATATGGCGAATAAATTGTTTGAAAACACATTATGGGGATTGGGGATCCGAAATACATGACAACTGCATTAAGTATAAAAGGCTTAAAAAAAGTCTATAAAAACGGTGTTGAAGCCGTTAAAGGGATAGATTTAGAGGTGCAAGAAGGAGATTTCTTTGCACTGCTTGGTCCCAATGGGGCGGGCAAATCGACAACGATAGGGGTTATTGCTTCTTTAGTGAATAAAACCCAAGGCGAGGTTAGTGTTTTTGGCCATTCGATTGATACTGCATTAGAAGATGCGAAATCTGAGCTAGGTCTAGTCCCTCAGGAATTCAACTTTAGCCAGTTCGAAACGCTGAATCAAATTTTGGTGAATCAAGCGGGCTACTATGGCGTACCTCGCCAAGTTGCACATCAGCGCGCCGAGAAATACCTCAAGCAGCTAGGACTGTTTGATAAAAAAGACAAGCAAGCACGCACCTTATCTGGTGGTATGAAACGCCGCTTAATGATCGCTCGTGCACTGATGCATGAACCAAAGCTATTGATATTGGATGAGCCTACGGCTGGTGTAGATATAGAGCTAAGACGCTCGATGTGGGATTTCTTGCGTGAAATTAACAGCCAAGGTGTCACCATTATATTAACAACTCACTATTTAGAAGAGGCTGAGTTATTGTGTCGTAATATCGCCATTATCGATAAAGGGGTGATTGTCGAGCACACCACAATAAAAGCCTTATTAGCAAAGCTGGACAAAGAAACCTTTATTTTAGACTTACAAGCTCCCATCAAGCCTGTATCGCTGTCAGGGTACCAGTTTACCTTGATTGATGATCACACGCTTGAAGTCGAAGTGGAGAAGTCACAAGGGCTTAACGGTGTCTTTGCGCAATTGAGCGAGCAGGGCAATACAGTGTTAAGTATGCGTAATAAAGCGAATCGCTTAGAGGAGCTATTTGTGGGGTTATTAGAGCAGGGGCGTAAGCAATGAGCATATTAAAATACCGTGTTGCACTGAAAAGTATTTGGATTAAAGAGTGCATACGCTTTTTGCGTATTTGGGTGCAAACCTTAGTACCGCCAGCCATTACGATGACGCTTTACTTTATTATTTTTGGTAGTTTGATTGGGTCTCGCATTGGTGAAATGGGCGGCTTTGGCTATATGGAGTTTATTGTGCCGGGTCTTATCATGATGTCGGTGATCACCAACTCCTACTCAAATGTGGCCTCTAGCTTTTATTCAACAAAGTTTCAAAAGAGCATTGAAGAGCTATTGGTTGCGCCCGTGCCTAACTATGTAATTGTACTCGGTTACATGGGGGGCGGTATGGCTCGTGGCATGCTGGTTGGCTTAATTGTAAGCTTGGTTAGTTTGTTCTTTGTGGATATTCAAATTCATAATATCGCAGTGATTGTGGCTACGGTGGTGCTCACCTCTGCTGTGTTTGCACTTGGCGGTTTGATCAACGCCGTGTATGCAAACAGCTTTGATGATATCAGTATTATTCCGACCTTTGTGTTAACGCCGTTAACGTATCTGGGGGGGGTATTTTATTCGATTCAGTTGCTCCCTGAGTTTTGGCAAGGCGTATCGCAAATCAACCCAATCATCTATATGGTTAACGCGTTCAGGTATGGTTTCTTAGGTGTATCGGACGTCAATATCTATGTTGCATTTGGGGTGCTCATTGGTTTTATTTCTGTGCTATTTACGATTGCACTGACACTGATTAAGCGTGGTGTTGGATTAAGGCATTAATAAACCATATAAAAGATGTCACACGCTTCTGGCTTGTTGCAGCAAGCCAGAACTCTAAACAACTATGTAACAAGCCTGCCTTTTCGTATCGTAAAATTTTCTACTTGCATTGATAAAACTCTACTTACAAATTGCTTCATTTTATGGGGAAGTTGACCCTGTCCAGCCATTTTATAGTGGCTTGCGTGTAATGTTATTTTGGTTTACATTTTTGTTTCAGTTTGTGTGCGTTTTTATTTACATTTTGTGTTGTTTTTGTGTGTGGATTACATACAACATATTTATTTAAAAGGAAATTATAATGATTAGATTCTATTTTATTTTGTTGATAGTGGTTTTTTCTTTACCATCCGTTGCTGCATCTAAAGTTGGCCGCTTATTTTTCGTCTCCCAAGGGCAAGAAGTTGAAATTCGAAAAACTGGTATTAGAACCAATGTTGATTCACTCACATTTTATCGTCAATGTCTTTATAATGAAAATTGCACTTTTAGCGCTAATGATCGTGAAAAGATAGTCGAAGATTTTGTAATAGCTGTTATGTACAACCGCTTATATACATATAAGATTGAGCAGTATGATCCTTGTAAGGAATTAAACTGCACTCCTCATTCGATCGATCCTGATATTTTAAATGACGATAATAACTCTGAAGAGTATATTGATCCTGAAGGTATCAGTCGAAGAGAGTCGCCTGCGTCAACCCAAAGCAGATCTACGGACACAGTTGTTGATGCAGCATTGGCTCAAGTGGGTTCGAGTTCAGTATTGGCAGTTAGAGATCAGCTTTTAAAAAATAGCAAGCAAAAGCGACTATCAATACATACATTTTTCTTTGAAAAACAAGATTTTCAGCATAAACCTTTGATGATGTGTACACTTGAACAAGGTGGTCAATGTCAAGTTAATAGAAATGTAACGGTCACTAACTTTAATGATGGAAGCATTGGTATTGATTATCCCTATGATGGTTCTCCAGGTGCTGCTAGATTATCATTGAGTATTTCAGAAGCTATGAGTGAATGGGATTATGAGTGTACCATAGCGAGCACTGGCACATTTCCAAATATGACTATGCAACGTGTGTGCTTTTATCGACCTTAAGCTGGTTTGCTCTCTTTGTAGCGTTTCTTCTAGAAGCTACGCTGCGCTTGTGAATTTTCACAGCGTGGTTTTGGATAAAGATACGAACAGATAGCAGAGCGTAAGCTCTGCTTTTCCCTTCTTCTTGGGGATTTTATTCACCCCCCTATTTACTTTGGCCCTCAAGCTTTTAAAATTGCCCCATTCAAATGCAATATGATGAGTAACATGGCTGACGCAAA
This sequence comes from Pseudoalteromonas umbrosa, assembly GCF_030125375.1. GTDB lineage: Bacteria > Pseudomonadota > Gammaproteobacteria > Enterobacterales > Alteromonadaceae > Pseudoalteromonas > Pseudoalteromonas umbrosa. The sequence continues at coordinate 306,369 of NZ_JASJUU010000004.1, forward strand.
CTCTCGAAGTATCACGACAAATCAGACTGGATTACATGAAAAGCTCGATGAAATTGTTCAAAAACACTTAAGCGCAGAGTTCAAAAAGCCCATTGCTGAGCACACCTTAAGGGCATTTAATGAGGTCAATGAAAAAGTACAGGCTTTTTCAGGTCCTATTATTCTAGATTCATGCTGTGGTGTGGGTGAGAGTACGGCAAACTTGGCTAAGCGTCATTCAGATGCCTTGGTTATTGGGATTGATAAATCATCGCATCGCCTTGATAAACATGATGTTGAGTACAAGCAAGATGAGCACGGTCAGTATATATTAGTGCAAGCTGATTTAAATGATTTCTGGCGCTTGGCTTACGAAGCAAATTGGCAGCCTAGCCACCATTATTTGCTGTATCCAAACCCATGGCCAAAAGCCAAGCATATTCAAAGGCGTTGGCATGGTGCCGCTGTTTTCCCTTTTATTGTCAAACTTGGCGGTGTACTGGAAGTGAGAAGTAACTGGTCTATTTACGTTGAGGAATTCGCTAGAGCACTGCAGCTTGCGGGTGTTAAAAGCGATGCTGAGGCGTATGAAAGTGAGCAGGCAATTACGCCCTTTGAGCGCAAGTACTGGGCCAGTGGTCAATCCAGTACTCGCTTAGTAGTTGATTTAAACCAAACTTAGCTATTTAATCGGTGAGGCCGCAATAGCTAGGCCTCATTGAGTTGCACTCGGGCAGTTCCTTCTTTAATGTGCGGTGCCGCTGCGCCAATGAATTCCCCCTCAAAAAGCGTAATATGTGTACCAGCTAATTGATTTAATTGCGCTTGGTTTTTTATTCCAGAAACAATTAATGAGATCTGGCTGTTTTTACATTGCTCGCCGATATGCTTCACCAGCCCTTTAACTTGAGGGTTATCTGCCAGCTGTTCAATCAGCTTTTCGTCCAGTTTTACTGCATTAATAGACATTTTAAGTATGCGACTAATAGTGAGCAGGCCACTATTGCGTGAGTTCACTAATATGTTGACACCCTTAGCACGCAATATACTGATGATTGCCGTCATATCGTTAAATTGGCTAATAAGCGCCTGTTCGTCCAATTCAAAAGTGATTAAATTAGGTTGCGGGTAGCGGTTAATTGCCTGAGTAATACATTCCATCATTTGCGGATCCCGCAAGTCTTGTGGAGTCAAAGCTAAACTCCAAGCAATATTGGTTTTTCGAAATTGTGCCACACATAACTCAAGCATTTGCTTGGTTAATTGCGAGTTAAGCCGCGAGTGCTTGATAACTTCCCCAAAGGCTTGAGACTTTAATATGACTCCTTGCTCTGTCAGTACTCTTGGCGCACAGTGGTACTGAACAATCTGCTGATCATTAATGTTAGCTCTAGGGGTAAAATAAGGAATGATCCTATGCTGGTCAAAAGCACTTTGCACCGTTTTCGCAATAGCTAAATTAGACTCTTGCAGTAACTTGGTTTTCTGTGTTTGCTGCCCATAAATATAGGTAGTTTGATGCAATTGCTGGGCTTGTCTACATGCGATGAAGGCATTTTCGAGCAACAGACCTTTATTACCACGTGCTATACCTGCTTTAAGTTGAATATATAGCATGGGATCATTGAGAATAGGTCTTGAAAATGGAAACTCAGAAATTAAATTATTTAAATAGTGCTCACCATTTGGCGTATCACAAAGTAACACCAGTTTTGAGGTGGCCAAGCGATATACCTTAAAAGGAGTGGTTAGGTTTTGGAAGTAACGCATCACATTTTGAATGACTTTATCACCGACACCTGCGCCATAAAAGCTGATGATTTCTTCAAGTTCACAAATAGAGATAATTGCGAGGCTCAGGTGCGACCTTTTCGCATTGCCTAAGTCTTGCTCAAGCGCTAAACGGTTTGCAAACCCCGTACGGGCATCGGTTGTAAGGGTGCGACGGTAAACAAGCATATACGTGCCAGCCACAAGTAAAGCAATGCAGAAGAAAAAGCTTGCTGACAGAGCTGCTTGAGTTACATTTTCTTGCAGCTGACTTTCTATATGTGAAATCGTAATGTCTGCGCCTGTGAGGTAAATCTGCCCATTGGGGGTAATATGAGGCACGAATATGGTTTTAAAATGCCCCCATTTATCAGAGGAGATCTCAAAGACTTCAGTGGTTGATAAAAAGGCCCCTTTATTACTTGTGGTGGCTTCTTCATAGATATCTTTGAATTGGGTGATATGACCTTTGGCAACATCATCGACTGTATAGCTGGAGGCTGTGAAACGCACATGGGGTGAGTCGTAAACCATTGAGTAGATGTACTCTACGCCAATAGATTGCGCAAGCTTTGTCAATTGTTCGCTGTGTGCTTTGTATTCGGAAAGTGATAAACCTGCCAAGTTGTCGTGGTAGCTTGAGCCGACAAATAAATTAGCGCTATGTGCCGCGATACGTAACTTTTCATCTATTTCGCTCATGATTGTCGCTTTACTACTTTGATAGGTGTAGTAAACGTATCCGACAAGAGAGGTGACAAAGATAATAAAGCCTATGAGTACCCAAGTTAAAGAAAGGGTACGATGAGCAAAGTTCCATTTAGTCATTGCAGTTCCAGTTGCGTGTAGCGTTAAATAATATTACAAATTTTATATCTTTGGTTTAAAGTTTACAAAGTTTTTAGCAGATTGCGCGCATTTTTTGTACCTGAAAACTTTCATTTTGTTTATTTATGGAGAAAATATCGGGCAAGTTTATTTTTTTACACCGCATTTAAAGACTTTCCGGCAACTTTAAAGTAGAGTTAGTGATTTCGTAATAAATTAGTAAGGTGGATGTGCCTGTCAGGCGTGATATCAGCGCAAGCGCACTTATCTACTCTATTTGTGATTGGGAATAACAATGGGTCCAAAGCGTTGTGCAGTCGCTTCTGAAGAAAGCTTGATGCGAATCTTTACCGTACCGGAAGCCCCTGGCTCTACACTCAGTAAAATAGAACAAGAAATCTCACATAATCTTGCAGGCTTTCTGAATGAGAATATTGCTGCAATTGAAAAGCCCCTGCATGAGATAGAGAAAGACTTTCAGTCTGCGGCTATTCCTGAAGAGCCGACTTTTGTGTCTGATTATGCTCAAGATATTATGGAGCAATTGGTTGCACACTCAGTGCATACTGCGTCACCAAGCTTTATTGGTCATATGACATCGGCCTTGCCTCACTTTTTGCTGCCTTTATCCAAGTTAATGGTCGGTTTGAACCAAAATTTGGTTAAGATTGAAACGTCTAAGGCATTCACCCCCCTTGAACGTCAAGTTTTAGGTATGATGCACCACCTAACGTATGGTCAAGATGAAGCATTTTATGAAAAGTGGATGCACAGTGCTAAGAATGCGCTTGGTGCGTTTTGCTCAGGCGGAACGATTGCCAATATTACCGCATTGTGGATTGCGCGAAATCGCTTATTGAAACCAGACGGGGAATTTAAAGGGATTTCGTCGCAAGGCATGTTTGCTGCTATGATGCACTATGGCTATAAAGGCCTTGCGGTACTCGTATCTGAGCGTGGCCATTACTCTCTTGGTAAAGCTGCTGATGTTCTAGGCATTGGCCGCGATAATTTCATTGCTATTCGCACCAACCAAAATAATAAAGTGGATATGAATGCCATGCGTGAACAAGCTCTCGAGCTTGAGGCGCAAGGGATCAAGGTGATGGCCATTGTTGGCGTTGCGGGCACAACTGAGACCGGTAGTATAGATCCATTGCATGAGATGGCCGCGTTATGTGAAGAGCTAGACTGTCATTTTCATGTAGATGCTGCGTGGGGAGGTGCAACATTACTGTCCAACACCTACAGACATTTATTGTCGGGCATTGAAAAAGCTGATTCAGTCACTATTGATGCACATAAGCAAATGTATGTGCCAATGGGAGCAGGTATCGTGCTGTTTAAAGACCCTGCGGCGACAGATGTGATTGAACACCATGCCGAATATATTTTACGTAAAGGATCGAAAGATTTAGGCAGTCATACACTTGAAGGTAGTCGACCAGGTATGGCGATGCTTGTTCATGCGTGCTTGCAGGTAATTGGTCGCAAAGGGTATGAAATGCTTATCGATCAGAGCATAGAAAAAGCCCATTATTTTGCTAACTTGATTGCTAAGCAAGATGATTTTGAGCTGATTTCTCAACCTGAACTTTGTTTACTGACATATCGTTATGTACCAAAGGAAGTTAAACAAGCATTACTTGAGGTCGATGAACAGGAAAAACTGGATATTTATGCGGCGCTGAATCGCCTTACGGCAAGTATGCAAAAACGCCAACGTGAAACTGGCCGGTCATTTGTATCTCGAACAAGATTGACACCAGAGCAGTACGGAAATCAGCCGACAGTGGTATTTCGTGTTGTCTTGGCAAATCCATTAACGTCCTATCAAATGCTCAATGAGATTTTAGAAGAGCAAAGGGAAATGGCTCAGCATGACCCTATTTTAAAAAAATATTTGAGTAAATACTTAAACAAATAAAAAGGAGCCTGCAGGCTCCTTTTTATTTGACAATGATAAATACGCCTCAATTTATATATAAAACAAATGGTTTGGGCTGGATGGTGAAAGATCAAATGCAATTTAGAAACACATTTTTTGATTCAAAATATTTTATCTTGATGTGAGTACCTTAATTAGGATAAATACAGTGCTTTTTTCTCTTATCGGCGTATTATTAGTTGAGGTAGCCAATAGTTTTCTTCCAACAGATTGTGTTTTGTTGATCTGAAAACAGTGATTTTAGGTTCAAGAGTACAGGCTACGCATTATTACATGTGACCATTATTAAGGGTTACAGAGTGTATAAACTAGATGTATTTGGGTGAAAACTTTGGCTGTAGATGTGAAAGAGTATGAAGGTGATATGTCTAACAATAGACATAATGAACTAACACATGTCACGCAGAGACTCAGAAGAGTCTTATCAAAAGAGGTTGATGTATCTGTTGGCCACCAACAATTTTTGTCGGATATTTTGCTTGAAGCGAAAGAGCTATTAAATGTTAGCCGCGTATCTGTGTGGTTATTCGATGATGCCGCTAAGCCAAGCAAGTTAATTAACTACGCCAATACAGATTGGGATGGGTTGATTACTGGGCCTTTACCTGAGCTTGCAGTGCAAGACTACCCTAATTATTTTCGCGCCATTATTAATGGCGAGACAATTTCCGCAAATGATGCGATGACAGATGCGAGAACCAGTGAATTTACGGATGGTTATTTAATACCACAGCAGATCTGCGCTTTACTGGATGCCGCGATTTTTCAAAATGGTTTGGCCATTGGGGTGGTATGCTGTGAAGGGCGTTTTGAACCCAGAAATTGGTTGCAATGGGAGGTAGTTGCGACTGAGCTTATCGCTGATTGTTGCAGTCGTAGGCTATTGGTGCATGAGTTATGGCAAATGCAGCAGCGCTTAACGGAGATGGCGTTTCAGGATGTGTTAACGGGGCTCAATAACCGTCGCTATGTAATGGATTATGCTAAGAGTGAAATGAGCCGTCATCAGCGCGCAGATAGGCCCCTAAGCTTGTTAATGATTGACCTAGATAGATTTAAGTTGATCAACGATAAGTACGGTCATGATGGTGGCGATGAAGTGTTAAAGCAATTTGCTCAGTGTTGTAATTCTTTGGTGCGCACGGAGGATTGCGTGTGCCGATTAGGTGGTGAGGAGTTTATTATTTTGCTACCTGAGACAGAAGTGGCGCAGGCAATGAGTGTGGCACAGCGGCTTAAAGAAAAAGCCGCAGCGTTAGAGGTTCAGTATGAAGGTGATATCATTCATTTTACGGTCAGTATCGGTGTCGCCAGCGTCAACCTAAATATGCCTTTTAGCCAATCTCTTAAAGCAGCAGATCAAGCTGTTTATCAAGCGAAAGCAGCCGGACGAAACCAGATAAAACTCGCACTGTAATTTGATCATTGAGAATGATTCAGCAGTGCTTTGAGTTTGGCTGGTTTTAATGGTTTAGTTAGATAATGTATTTGCTTGGCTTTAACTTGAGCCTTTAAAGTTTGATCTCGCACTGCGGTTATGAGCACTGCGGGAATATCATGTTGCCAAATTTCTCTTAGGGTCTCTATTAACGTGACCCCATCACATTTAGCACCAAGCTGATAATCCACCAGTAATACATCGGGTGCTTTGTGGCTTTGCGCATAAGCGAGTACTTCATTGACTTGTGCAAACAGAGTGTGTTGCAGTTGCCATTTATTTAATAGACTGGACATCGCAGCCAAATTATTAGGGTCATCATCAATTGCAATAACAGAGAGCTGTCTTTTGCTCTTAGACGGCCTCACTTCGCTGTCGGCTTGTACGTGTTGTTGTTCGCCCAATGGCACCTCAATACAAAAGCGACTGCCTGAAGATAATTTTGAGTGCATTGATAGAGGAATGCTCATTAAATCACAAAGGCGCTTTACAACGCCCAAACCCAGCCCGACGCCTCGGTTATCACCGGATTCAATACGATAAAAATCAGTAAATATTTTTTCTTGTTCAAGTTGCGAGATCCCAGGGCCAGTATCCCACACTTCAATACGCAAGCCATGTGCGCGTTTGCGACAGGCAATAAGCACAGTACCTGAATCCGTGTATTTAACTGCATTGGATACCAGATTTTGTATTACACGGCGCAAATAAGTAATGTCGCTATGTACAATATGCTCAGTGTTTCGCACTCTTAGCTTGAGCCCTTTGTCTTGACAGATAATGGCGTATTCATTGACCAAAGGTTTAATAATATCATTGAGGTTAAAGTGCTTCGGTGTGGGCTGCATGGCACCTTGTTCTAGCTTAGCGATATCGAGTAACGAGGACATGAGGTGGACTGTTGAGTCCAAGCTATCACCCAGTTTATTGAGGTTACTCTTTTGCGTATCAGGGATCTGCTGCTCATCAATGGCGCCAAGGTATAACCTCGCAGCATTCAGCGGTTGTAGGATGTCGTGACTGGCGAGGGCTAAAAATCGCGTTTTACTGTCATTTGCGCGTTCGGCCTCTTTTTTTGCACTAACAAGATCTTGCTCTATTTTTTCTCGAGTTGCGATTTGGGCTTTTAAATCTTGGTTTATTGCACGTATTTCAAGTGTTCTGGCTTCAATGCGATTTTCCAAGTCCATATTGATCTCTTCAAGGGCATTTTGCGTGGCCATGTGCATAGTGATATCCGAGAAACTGGTAACAAAGCCACCGCCAGGCAGTGGGTTACCGGTCATTTCAAAAACCTGCCCATTTTCTCTGTGCCGTATATAGTGATGGGGCGTGCCATTTTTGAGGTGCTGCACACGCTTTTCAACTAGCTTTTCTAATGCGCCAGGCCCACATTCACCACGCTGTGCGTTGTAGCGGATAATCTCTTCAATATCTTGACCTACTTGCAGGTAACCTTGAGGGTATTCAAACATTTCATGGTAACGCTTGTTCCAAGCAACAAGCTTTAGGTCTTTATCTACAACTGAGATGCCATGACTGAGGTTTTCCAATGACGTAAATAAAAGGTTCTGGTTAAATTGTAGCGCTTGTGTTGTTTCATCAAAAAAGGTGACAACTTCTTCAAACGCCATTTGCTTGCCAGAGGATACAGCGTGGATCAAGGCTTGGGCTGAAGACGCGCCAAGCACACCAGTTAATGCACGCTCACAAAAGCTAATGAAATCAGGCGTTGGCGACGCGTTATTTTCATCAATGTCTTCATTGAGGGCATAGTGTCCGAGTAACTGCTGACTGCGCTGAATACCCAAAAAAGTTTGCAATAAAACTTTGAAGTCATAGACGGTGGCTTTGACTTCTTTATTTAGTTTTTTAGCTAAAGCCGCTTGCTCTTTGGGTCTCACAAATGCAGTAGCTTGCAGTTTATCGATGAGACGCTCATGGGCCCCTAAAGAAAAGCTAATGTAACAGCTGATATTGGCAAGCAATGCGAGTAAGGTGCCTCGTGTGACTATGGTTTGCTGGGTCTGATAATCCAATAACTCGGGTGATGAGATAATGGGCAGTAATAAAAACAGTGCCCAGCAAATGAGTCCTGCGAGTAGTCCTGCATATACGCCATAGGCATGGCCTTTGCGCCAATACAATCCTCCGACAATGGCTGGCAGTAATTGGGTGACTAAAGAAAAGGCAACTAGTCCCATACTGGCGAGCGCTGCGCCATGCCCGAACCATTGCTGATACAAATAAGCGAGTAATAAAATTGCACCAATAATAAAGCGTCGAACAAGCAGTATTTGTGACTTGTAGTTATTGGTTAATAAGCTTTTTTTAAAGCGCCTTTTCAGCAGTAAAGGCAGCACAATATCGTTAGAAAGCATGGTACTTAGTGTCAACGTTGCGACAACAATCATGGCCGTAGCCGCTGAGAGGCCGCCAATAAATACGAACGTAGACATCACTGGGTAGTCGATGCTGAGCGGTAGGCCTAAAACAAAGCTGTCTGCGGCTATCCCTTGACCAATACCCGGGTGTATTGCGGCGCTTGCGATGGGAATAATCATCAAAGCAATTAACATTAAATATAGCGGAAACGCCCATCTTGCGGTGTTTAAATGGTTACTGTTCTGGTTATCTACAACAGTGACGTGAAACTGTCTGGGAAGGCAAATGATGGCAGCTGCTGCCATTAGCGTTTGGCCAATAAAGTTAAAGTTAGCGAAATCAAAGTCGCGCCAGTGCGCCCAAATTGAGTGAGTATCGCTTTGCGAAAAAAGTGCTTGGATTGAAATGTATGCAACGGCGATGAGGGCAAGTAGTTTAATGACAGACTCAAATGCAACCGCTAACATGAGCCCTGAGCGGTATTCTGTAACATCAACCTTTCGTGCGCCGAAAAAGATAGCAAACAGTGCCATCATTAAGGTGCCGATCAATGCCAATATCGCGCCTGAGACTTCATCATTTTGACGCAGCAGTTCGAAGCTGTTGGCCAACGCTTTGAGTTGCAGTGCAATGTAAGGAATAGTTGCAAGCAAGGCGATGAGTGTGACCATGACCGCAGTCATTTGCCTTTTGCCGTAACGGGCACTGATAAAGTCTGAAATCGTGGTGATATTTTGCTTTTTACTGACCAATATCAGTTTACGTAAAAAGCCGTGACCAAATAAAAACAGTAGCGCAGGCCCTAGCAAAATGGGGAAGAAGTGCCAGCTACTGGCAGCTGCGGTACCAACTGAACCGTAGTATGTCCATGATGTACAATAAATCCCCAGTGCAAGCGCATAGACAAAGGGGTGATGGCTTATCTTTTGTGCCAAAGGTGTGTGTTTATCACCCCAATTAGCCAGCCAAAATAGTAGGCCAATATAACCCAGGGCAACTAAAATAAGCGCAGCTGTCATCGTCGGTCCTAATTGATGTTATTGATTGTATTATTAAATTCGATGATTGGTTTGAGCCCTCATCTTATCTGGCTTACCCAGAATATGCCAGTGAGTTAGTCTATAAATATAATACGCTGATTATTATGAAGAATTGGTAATTTATTGTGCTAATTAGACTAATGTCTTATACCGTATGAAGTGTTAATAATTTGCATGGTATAACATGCAAATATTTTTTAAAGTATTGATTTTAAAGTCTATTAAATATATTCAAGTTGTTTTAATTTGCAGTTTACGTAAACGTCATCTTGTGTTTACGACTAAGGTCTCAATTCAATCTAGACAAGCCGTTGCTACAGTCAAAAGGTCAATTAATACCAACGCATATACACATTATGCGTTAAACGGGGAGTTAATCATGGCCTTTAAAAGTGAAGAACAAGCAAAAGCATATTGGTCAGAAAATCTAGCCTTGATGTTTAAGCTACTAGTAATTTGGTTTGTGGTGTCATTTGGATGTGGCATTTTATTTGTCGATGTACTGAACGAAGTACGTTTTTTTGGGTTTAAATTGGGCTTTTGGTTTTCACAACAAGGTGCAATTTATACATTTGTTGCTTTGATTTTTGTCTACGTATCAAAAATGGATGCGCTCGATAAAAAATACGGCGTAGATGAGTAAGGAGCAGCATAATGGATGTTCAATCGTTTACATTTTTAATCGTAGGGCTGAGCTTTGCGTTATATATCGGTATCGCCATTTGGGCGCGTGCTGGATCAACTAATGAGTTCTATGTTGCGGGTGGCGGTGTGCCTCCAGTGGCAAATGGGATGGCAACCGCAGCGGATTGGATGAGTGCTGCGTCGTTTATTTCTATGGCGGGTATTATTTCTTTTGCGGGATATGATGGCGGTGTTTACCTAATGGGGTGGACTGGTGGTTATGTATTGCTAGCACTGTGTCTGGCACCATATTTACGTAAGTTTGGTAAATTTACCGTACCTGATTTCATTGGGGATAGATATTACTCACAGGTCGCACGGGTTGTGGCTATTTTGTGTGCCATCTTTATTTGCTTCACCTACATTGCAGGGCAGATGCGTGGTGTTGGCGTCGTTTTCTCTCGTTTCCTAGAGGTTGATATTGAAACGGGTGTTTATATCGGTATGGTTATTGTTTTCTTCTACGCCGTGCTAGGTGGTATGAAAGGGATCACTTACACACAAGTAGCACAGTACTGTGTGTTAGTGTTTGCTTACTTAGTGCCGGCTATCTTTATTTCTATGATGATGACAGGCCATTTATTGCCTCAAACTGGGTTTGGTGCAACGCTTGCTGATGGCTCAAATACCTATTTACTCGATAAACTCGATGGGCTCAGTACCGAGCTGGGATTTGCCCAGTACACCGAGGGGTCCAAGAGTATGATTGATGTGTTTGCAATTACAGCTGCATTGATGGTGGGTACTGCGGGTTTACCCCATGTTATCGTGCGCTTCTTCACTGTACCAAAAGTAAAAGATACGCGTATTTCTGCGGCGTGGACATTGGTATTTATCGCCATTGTTTATACAACAGCGCCTGCCGTTGCTTCGTTTGCACGAGTAAACATGATAGATACGATTAATGGTAAAGATGGCAGTGGCACAGCATATGCCGAAGCGCCGCAGTGGGTGAAGAATTGGGAAAGAACAGGCCTTATCACATTTAATGATAAAAACGGTGATGGCAAAATGTTCTACTCTGCAGGCAAAATTGACGACCCTGCAAGTACAAACGAGGTTAAAATTGATAGAGATATCATGGTATTGGCAAACCCAGAAATTGCAGACTTACCTGCTTGGGTCATTGCTCTGGTTGCCGCAGGTGGTATTGCAGCTGCACTGTCGACAACCGCAGGACTATTGCTGGTTATCTCGACATCGGTGTCGCATGATTTACTCAAGCGTACGCTCAAACCGGACATCAGCGACAAGCAAGAGCTTATGGCAGCAAGGCTCGCTGCGATGGTGGCCATTGGGATCTCGGCCTACTTTGGCATAAACCCGCCGGGATTTGTGGCATCGGTAGTGGCGTTTGCCTTTGGCTTAGCAGCAGCGAGTTTCTTCCCTGCCATTATTATGGGGATTTTCTCTAAGCGCATGAACAAAGAAGGGGCTATCGCCGGTATGATCTCAGGTATTGGCTTTACCGCGGCGTACATTATTTACTTTAAATTTGTGAGCCCTGAGTTGAATGCCCCTGCAAATTGGCTATTTGGTATCTCACCTGAAGGCATAGGTATTATCGGTATGTTGGTTAACTTTGGTGTTGCCGCGGTTGTGATGAAACTCACCGCTGAAACGCCAGATGAGGTGAAGCGCATGGTGGATGGGATCCGTAATCCAAAAGGCTCTGGTGAAGCACACGCGCACTAAAACGTTGAAGATGAATAATAGCCCAGCTCTTGCTGGGCTATTATTTTTTTGAGGCTATTAAAAATGACACATACTCACTCAGCAGTCACCGATGTACTGGATTTTGTGACGCAGCAACTGCCGTTTAGCACGTTGCCTGCATCTTGTGCACACTTCTTTGTGAATCATGCAAAGGTTGTGTATATCACTTCGTTAAATCAGGCTGAATTACTGAGCTCTGAACAAAAGTATTTATATCTTGTGCGCTCAGGCGTGTTTGATTTAGTTGATAATTCAGGGGAAGTAGTCACGAGATTAGGAGAAGGCGACTACTTTGGTTACCCGTCATTACTCACTGGGGAAGATATTCAAAACCATCTAGAAGTACAAACTGGTGGGCTTATTTTTTTACTGCCGCAGGAAGACTTTGATTTTTTACGACGAGAATATCCACAGTTTGAGCAGCACTTTGTGCGTGCGCATAAAAAGCGCTTACTGTCTAGTCACTATAAAGAGCGGGGAAGAGGGTGGTCAGAGCGAAAAATATCGACGTTAATGTGCAGAACTGCTGTGACTATAGAACCAAAAGCGAGTGTTGTAGAAGCGGCTAAAACTATGCACAAAGCGGGTGTGTCTTCAGTGATCATCACTAAAAACGGGCAGTTGTCAGGGATAGTGACAGATAGAGATTTACGTAATCGTGTTTTGGCGGCTGAGCTTGATCCACGCGCGTCCGTGACAAAAGTGATGACCCGCGATCCTAAGTTTATTTTTGAGAATAATCGCGCGTTTGCTGCTTTACACTTAATGCTTAAACACAATATCCATCATTTACCTGTGCTCAATGAAGAACGCATGCCTTTAGGCATGGTGACCAGTACCGACTTGTTACGTCAACAAAAGCATGACCCGGTACAATTAATTGGGCAAATATACAAAGCGAATAGTCATCAAGAAGTTGTTCATTTGGCGAAGGAGATCCCAGCTTTACTGAGAGGATTCTCTAATACAGTTGAAGATATTTCGTTTATTGGGACACTGCTCAGTGGCTTAACTGATGCAATGACGAGTCGCTTAACTGAATTGTTTATCAAACAGCAAGGTGAGCCGCCGTGCCGTTTTTGTTGGATATGTTTTGGTTCTCAAGCTCGAGAAGAGCAAACGTTACACTCAGATCAAGATAATGGCTTGATTGTCTCAAATTCTATTTTGCCGCATCAAAGGTCATATTTTGCAAAATTGGGTGAGTTTGTTACTGGGCATCTCGTTAGCTGTGGGGTAAAAGCGTGTCCTGGCGGCATTATGGCCAGTAATGAGCCGTGTCGAGGTACTGTTAATGAGTGGCTGATACGTTTTGAGCAATGGTGTCAGACCCCGACACCTCAAGCGATGCTCAATAGTAAAATCTTTTTTGATAGGCGCTTTATTTTTGGTGAGCAATCCCTGTATGAAGCTTTAAATGCTGAGCTGAATAATATACAAAAGCAAGACATCTTTTTTGCAGCCATGGCGACTGACATCAGTACCAATAGTGTGCCGATGGGGTTATTTCAACAATTTAAGCTGCAGCGAGATAAAAGAAAACATGGTTACTTGGATCTAAAAACGCGTGGTGTAGCGATTGTGAACGACCTTGTTCGTATTTATGCGCTCAAATGCGGTTTAACAAAAGCCAATACGCAAGCGCGTTTAGAGGGACTGAAAGCATTTTCAATTTTAAGCAAAGAAGATATTTATAACTTACAAGATTGCTGGCGATTTTTGACTCAACTGCGCTTTAAAATACAGATTGAGGATTTAGATTTACCACCAAATTGTATTAACCCAGAGCACTTAAGCTCTTTAGAGCGCCATCAGTTAAAAGAAGCATTTCACCTAATCAAGCAAGCGCAGCAAGCATGCGTATTTAAATTTGCTCGAGGTAGCTTGTAAACATATGAAATGGTTGTTGCCAAGTTTCATGAGAAAAGAGCATGAACCGCTTTGGTTGGAAAGTGAGCTAGTCGTTGTCGATTTAGAACTGACCGGATTAGATCCTAATCGGCATGAGATTGTCTCTGTTGCTTGGGTGGAAATAAATCGAGGCCAGATAGCGTTGCAGAGTGCGCAATGCCGGTTAAACAAAGAGGTAAAAGACCTTGAACAAAGCCCAATTTATCACGGAATATCAGAACCTGAAATCGAAGAAAAAGGTGAGAGTCTTGAGCGAATACTCATTTCTTTAGCGCGTGTATTAAATACCAAAACATTGGTGTGCCACAATGCGTTTCTCGATTGGGGGTTTTTGCAAAAACACTTTATTCAATATGATATCTCTGTACAACCTAAGTACATCATAGATACTTTAAAGTTGGAAAAAAAACGCCTGCTCCGAGCTCAGGAGGCGTTAAGGCAAGAGCAGTTAACTCTGCCTGCGTGCCGAGCGCGATATGGCTTGCCAACTTATCAAAATCACAATGCGTTAAGCGATGCACTGGCAACTGCAGAGCTTTTGTTGGCTCAAGTCGGTCATTTAGATACTCAAAAGTCTATCAAGCTGCGAAATTTAGTATAAAGTAAGGTAGTTCACGTTCTTTTTTTGGCAATTTACCTCATATAAAGAAAAATTTTTGCATATCACTTACACATTTGTTCAAGGTCGATTACAATAGCGCCATCTTTACAAAGGAGTCTAGGTTACTTCTTTATCGCATGTAGAAAATGGGTCTTCTAATTAATGACAATCAAACTGGCAATCAATGGTTTTGGTCGCATAGGTCGCAATATTGTCCGAGCCCTCTTTGAGTCTGGGCGCCACAATGAATTTCAAATAGTTGCTATTAACGAGTTGGCAGATCCTGAAGGGATCGCGCATTTAATGAAGTACGACACCTCGCATGGTCGCTTTGCATTTCCAGTCAATCTCAACAAACCCTATTTAGAAGTTGCCGGACAACAAATTCAAATCTTTAATGAACAAGACCCAAGTCATTTACCATGGCATGCCTTAGATATTGATGTTGTTTTAGAATGTACTGGTGTTTACCACTCTAGACAGCATGCGACAGCGCATATCGCCGCAGGCGCTAAAAAAGTGCTGTTTTCTCACCCTGCTGATGCAGATGTAGACGAAACCATTGTTTACGGCATTAATGACGATAATTTAAAAGCAGCACATACCATAGTCTCAAATGGGTCGTGTACAACAAACTGTATTGTTCCTGTCATTAAAGTATTAGATGATGCTTTTGGTATCGAGTCTGGTGCAATAACAACCATTCATGCATCAATGCATGACCAGCAAGTAATAGATGCATACCATAAAGACTTAAGACGTACTCGCGCTGCAAGTCAGTCGATTATTCCGGTAGATACAAAGTTGGCGCGTGGTATTGAGCGCATATTACCTAAATTTCATGGGCGCTTTGAAGCAATCGCCGTCAGAGTTCCTACAATTAATGTGACCGCAATGGACCTAAGTGTCTCTTTGCAAAGTGATGTCACGTTAGAACAAGTTAATCAGGTATTGGAGAAGGCTGCCAGTGGCAGACTACAAGGGATTTTAGATTACACCGAAGAACCCTTAGTATCGGTGGATTTTAATCACGACTCTCACTCCAGTATTATTGATGGCACCCAAACCCGAGTGAGCCATAAACGCTTGGTGAAGGTGTTAGTTTGGTGTGATAACGAGTGGGGGTTTGCAAACCGTATGCTCGACACCGCAATGGCAATGATTAAAGCCTCTTAATTTTAGTATCGTTCTTTTAAGGAGATGTCCATGTCAGTCATCAAGATGGCGGATTTAGATTTAAACGGCAAACGCGTACTTATTCGTGAAGATTTGAACGTGCCAGTGAAAGACGCAAAAGTGACGTCTGACGCGCGTATCAAAGCATCTTTGCCTACCATTAAATTAGCCCTAGAAAAAGGCGCTAAAGTAATGGTGATGTCACACCTAGGTCGCCCAACGGAAGGGGAATACGATGCTCAGTATTCACTTCAGCCGGTTGTTGATTACCTAAATGAAGTACTTGAACAAAATGTAAGACTCGTTACTGATTATCTTGATGGTGTTGAAGTTGCTGATAACGAAGTGGTTGTTTTTGAAAATGTACGCTTTAATAAAGGTGAGAAGAAAAACGACGAGGCACTTTCTAAACAGCTTGCAGCTCTTTGTGATATTTACGTAATGGATGCGTTTGGTACTGCACACCGTGCTCAAGCATCAACACATGGCGTAGGTCAATTTGCAGATGTTGCTTGTGCAGGACCTTTATTGGCGGCTGAATTAGATGCTTTGGGTAAGGCATTAGATAACCCTGCTCGTCCATTGGTTGCGATTGTTGGTGGCTCTAAGGTATCAACTAAATTAACGGTACTGGATTCACTGTCAACGGTTGTTGATCAGTTAGTTACAGGTGGCGGTATCGCCAATACATTTATTGCGGCATCTGGTAACCCTGTAGGTAAGTCTTTGTATGAAGAAGAGTTAATTCCTGAAGCTCAAAAGCTCAGTGCTGCAGCGAAAGCAAATAATGGTGAAATCCCAGTGCCATCAGATGTGGTCGTTGGTAAAGAGTTCTCAGAAACAGCTGTTGCAGTGATTAAAGATGCTTCTGAAGTTGAAAGCGATGACATGATTTTTGACATTGGTCCTAACACGGCGAATGAATTAGCTAAAATCATCGAGCAAGCTGGTACTGTTGTTTGGAACGGCCCAGTTGGCGTTTTTGAGTTCGATCAATTTGGTAATGGCACAGAAGCCATTGCACATGCGATTGCCAAGTCTAAAGCGTTTTCAATTGCTGGTGGTGGTGACACATTAGCTGCGATTGATAAATATGGCGTTGGCGATGAGATATCGTATATCTCAACTGGTGGTGGTGCTTTCCTTGAATTTTTGGAAGGTAAAAAGTTACCAGCAGTTGATATGCTAGAGCAAAGAGCAAAAGCATAAAAATTTAAGGGGGCCTGTTTGGCCTCCAACTATTAACTTAAACACTCTCTCACTCTTTGTTTAGGTTAATAGCGGTTGTGATGCAACCAAACTAAATCTACCCCGTTCAAATAGATAGCCAAGTGCTATCAAAAATTGGAGAAAAGCAATATGGCTTTAATCAGTATGCGTCAACTTCTCGATCATGCGGCTGAGAATGGATACGGCGTTCCTGCCTTTAACGTGAATAACCAAGAGCAAATGCGTGCGATAATGGAAGCGGCTGACAGAACAAATAGCCCAGTTATCGTACAAGGCTCTGCGGGCGCTAGAAGCTATGCCGGTGCCCCATTTATTCGCCATATGATTTTAGCTGCTGTTGAAGAATGGCCACATATTCCAGTTGTTATGCACCAAGATCACGGTACATCTCCTGCGGTATGTCAGCGTTCAATTCAATTAGGTTTTTCATCAGTAATGATGGATGGCTCTTTGCTTGATGATGGTAAAACACCATCATCTTATGAGTACAACGTAGATGTTACACGTCGCACAGTTGAAATGGCGCACGCGTGTGGTGTATCAGTAGAAGGCGAGCTAGGTGTACTAGGCTCTTTGGAAACTGGTGAAGCAGGTGAAGAAGATGGCATTGGCGCGGTTGGTAAACTTACCCAAGACCAGCTACTGACTGATCCAGAAGAAGCTGCTGACTTTGTTAAGAAAACGGGTGTTGATGCCTTAGCAATTGCATGTGGTACATCGCACGGTGCATATAAATTTACACGTCCACCTACAGGTGACATTCTTGCGATTAACCGCATTAAAGAGATCCATGCGCGCATTCCTAACACGCACTTAGTTATGCATGGCTCTTCATCTGTTCCACAAGAGTGGCTTGCCGTTATTAACGAGTTTGGTGGTGAAATCCCAGAAACATACGGTGTGCCAGTTGAGCAAATCGTTGAAGGGATCAAACACGGTGTACGTAAAGTGAACATTGATACAGATTTACGTCTAGCCGCTACTGGCGCAATTCGTCGTCACCTTGCACATAACCCTGCAAACTTTGATCCTCGTAAGTACCTAGCTGAAGCGACTAAAGCAATGACAGAGATCTGTGTTGCACGTTATGAAGCCTTTGGCACAGCAGGTCAAGCATCTAATATTAAACCAATTTCTTTAGATGACATGCATGTTAAATACCTTTCAGGTGAACTTGCCCCTCAGGTTAAGTAATTCACGTAATTACACTTAAGAAAAGCCCCATTAGGGGCTTTTTTTTCGCATTGAATACATGTCTTATGGCGTGCAGTTGTGTTTGAGCTGCTTGATCAGTGAGTGGGATCGTTATTTTACTAACCCTGAAGCGATCAGATCATTAATTTACTAACGATCTACAGTTGGGATCGAATTATTACTAACTCGGACTGTCTCGGATCTAAGTTTTGCCTGTGCTTTAACAGGCTTTGTGTTGTCACTGAATAAAAGATCAATAACTTAGCATTACCTAATATCTGAACTTAGCACTTCAGTACGTATAGATCTGATCCCGAAAGGATCTGCTAGGTAAGAAAGTGATCTCAAGTTAATGGACTTAGGAAAATAATGATCCTTGTAAAATTACACGATCTTAATAATTTTTTAATCTAAATTTTTATTGCAAAAAAAACACCTTTATTCGATGCTAACTCACGCTAATTGCAGATAAAATAGGAACAAATTGTATCTAACTTATTGAAACTATGTTCCTGATAAATGCATTTACGTTATATTATCAGGTAAACTTTCATAAAACTGTCATACTTAGTCATAATAATGAAACCGACTTCGGTAACGTAAGAGATAAATGGGAATGTCACGTAGAGTACTAGTAGTTGATGACGAAGCACCAATCAGAGAAATGTTGGTGTTTGTGTTAGAACAGAATGGCTTTCAAGCAATTGAAGCGGAAGACTATGATTCAGCGATTGCAGCCATGGTAGAGCCATACCCAGATATGGTGCTCCTAGATTGGATGTTACCTGGCGGTAGCGGTATCCAAATTGCGAAAAAATTTAAGCAAAGTGAGTATACTCGTCAGATCCCTATCATCATGTTAACAGCACGTGGTGAGGAGGAAGACAAAGTTAAAGGATTAGAAGTAGGTGCAGATGACTACGTGACTAAGCCTTTTTCTCCAAAGGAGCTTATGGCGAGAATTAAGGCGGTAATGCGTCGCGTATCTCCTACATCGCTTGAAGAGGCGATAGAGGTACACGGCTTAAGGCTGGATCCAATTTCACACCGTGTTACCTCTGCTGGTAACGAATTAGAAATGGGACCAACTGAGTTTAGATTGTTACACTTCTTTATGACCCATCCAGAGCGTGTTTATAGCCGTGAACAGTTGCTCGATCACGTTTGGGGCACTAATGTGTATGTTGAAGACCGTACGGTTGATGTACATATTCGTCGCCTAAGAAAAGCAATTGCGCCTCTTGGCCATGACAGATTAGTTCAGACTGTTCGTGGTGCGGGTTATCGCTTTTCTAGTAAAGTATAAAGCATTAATTTATGCGCTGTGGTAGCGTTATCCTAGCGCTTAATCTTTAGGATCATTTTATATGTATAGAGTGATTGATAAACAGGCGTTATTAAAACGCCTGTTTTTGTATTTTCTGCCGCTTACCCTGATAGGTATTCTGCTTGGTGCGCCTTTTGTGATGTTATTTCTGGGCGCAACAGTGCTGTTGTTCTGGCATTTTAAACAGCTGTATAAGTTAAGTGATTGGTTGATCAATCAACGCAGCTTTAACCCACCTGAAGGATCTGGTGCGTGGGAGCAAATTTTCGAAGGGATCTATCACCTTCAGCATCGCAATCGTAAAAAGCGCAATGAACTTGCTGCTTTGATCCGTCGCTTTCGTGAAGGTGCTGAGGCAGTGCCTGATGCTGTGATCGTGATGCAGCAGGATCTCAGTATTATTTGGTGTAACCAGTTAGCGCTTAAGATCTTAGGGCTGCAATGGCCGACGGATCATGGCCAGCGTTTGGATAACTTGATCCGTGATCCCAAGTTTGTGAAGTATATGCAAGATCATGATTTCACCGATCCGTTGGAGTTAGAAAGCGGCCACAACGATGAGCGAGTGTTAGAATTTCGAGTTATGCCCTACGCTGAGCAGCTGATGATGGTTGTGCGTGACATTTCAAGACTTAAAAAACTTGAGCAAATGCGCAAAGACTTCGTTGCCAACGTTTCACATGAACTTCGCACACCTTTGACTGTGGTCACGGGCTATCTAGAAATGATGGAAGGTGACAATATGCCACCGCCTGCGATGTGGCAAAAAGCACATTTAACCATGATTGAGCAGTGTAAACGCATGGACAGCTTAGTGAATCAGCTCCTTTCTCTATCTCGCATTGAAGGTGATAGAGATCAGGGTAATGATAAAGCTGTTAACGTACCTGGTATGTTGCAGTTGATCCAGACTGAAGCACTGTCTCTGAATCAAGATAAACATCATGACATTGATTTTGATATAGATGAGACTTTAGACATCAAAGGGAGTATTGATGAGTTGCGAAGTGCTTTTTCAAACCTCGTATTCAATGCCATTCACTATACTAAACCGAATGGCAAAATTGTCGTTCGATGGTATTTAGAAGGGGAGTGTCCAGCATTTGCCGTGACGGATAATGGGGATGGCATTGCACCAGAACATATTAATCGTTTGACGGAGCGCTTTTACCGAGTGGATAAGGCGAGAAGTCGGAAAACTGGGGGCTCAGGTCTTGGTCTTGCGATCACAAAACATGTACTGAGCCGTCATGATTCTCATCTAGATATTACCAGTACCGTGGGAGAGGGCTCATGTTTTTCATTCTCTTTTCCAAAAGAAAAACGCATTTTTATGACAGTGTCTGAAAGTCATAAAAGTGTCATTTAAGAGTAATTTTATTGTAATTAACTGAGCGCACAATGAGCATCAGGTAATCAAATGGGACGAACAATCGGAGTGACCCCAATGAAATTTAAAAGCTTAGTTGCCGCAATGGGTGTGGCTGTGACAACATTGGTATCAACGCAAGTATCAGCGCTTGATAAAAACCTACAAGAGTACAACAAGACCAGCGGTATCTCAGGTAACTTTTCATCTGTGGGTTCAGATACGCTAGCGAATATGATGACGTTTTGGGCTGAAGAATATAAGCGTATTTACCCTAACGTAAACATTCAAATTCAAGCGGCTGGTTCTTCTACTGCACCGCCAGCTTTAACAGAAGCGACTGCAAACTTCGGCCCAATGAGCCGCAAGATGAAATCAAAAGAAGTTGAAGCTTTTGAAAAGCGCTATGGTTACAAGCCGACAGAAGTACGCGTAGCAATTGATGCGCTGGCTGTTTTTGTCCATAAAGATAACCCGATTAAAGGTCTACGTATTGACCAAGTGGATTCAATTTTCTCTTCAACACGTAAGTGTGGTGGTGATAAGCAAGTTGACCGTTGGAGCGATGTAGGTCTAAATGGTCCTTGGGCTGCAAAAGATATCCAATTATACGGTCGTAACTCAGTATCTGGTACATATGGCTATTTTAAGAAAAAAGCACTGTGTAAAGGCGACTTCAGAAATAACGTAAACGAGCAGCCAGGTTCTGCGTCAGTTGTACAGTCTATTTCTTCATCTGTAAACGCAATCGGTTATTCAGGTATCGGTTATAAAACGTCTGGTGTTCGTACTGTTCCACTTTCGAAGAAAGGCGATAACTTCGTAGATGCAACACTAGAGAACGTGGCAACTGGTAAGTACCCACTTTCACGTTTCCTATATGTTTATGTGAACAAGCACCCAAATAAACCACTTTCTCCAATCGAAGCTGAGTTCTTGAAGATGGTATTATCTAAAGAAGGTCAAAAGATTGTAGAAAAAGACGGTTATGTGCCGCTAACAAGTAAAATGGCAAACCGTGAACTTAAGAAGTTAGGTCTTCTATAAGTACCAAACATAAGTAAAAAGCCGCTCAATGAGCGGCTTTTTTTGTGGGAAAGTTTCAATATAATTTTAATCGCTAAACTGTTCTCAATAGTGTTGCGTTCGTATTTTTTTCAGCTCTTCCGCTTGCGCTTTACAGGCGTTGTATTTTTCAACACATTCACCATTACATATTTGTCTTGTCATGGTTTGCTCAGTCGAGCTCATCGAGCAATTTTGCTCACATTGAAAATTTTGTTGGGCACATTGATTGAGCTCTGGTGAGTTTTGTTGATTGCTACAAGCAACCAAACCGAGCAATAAAAGGGGCAGCGCAAATCTCATAATAGGTCCTATTATTCAACTGATAGAGAGTATGGGATGTTATTTTAATCTTTGAATACACATTAAATTTAGCATATTTTCAGAAAGTGCAGTGCGTTATATCGTTACAAAGGTATTTGAGTGGAAAGAGAGTATGTGAAATATAGAGAAAGCATAAACGCCCATTAAGGGCGTTTATAATAGACGTATTACTTACCGACTTGGATATTGTCTATCAGCCTAACGCTGCCTAAAAACGCGGCAGCTAAGATGACAAAGTCTTCGTCGCTTGATGTTGCAGGTTGTAATGTGTATCTATGTGCAATTGAGAAATAGTCAGGCTTCAGACCTGCGTCCTCAAGTGCTAAATTAGCATTGGCCTCAAGCGTTTTGAAATCTCGCTCGCCAGACTCAAGCTGCTTTGCTGATTGCAGTAATACTTGGTAGAGGATTTTGGCAACGTCTTTTTCTTGCTCTGATAGATAGCCGTTACGTGAGCTCATTGCTAATCCTGAGACTTCTCTTTGAGTCGGTACACCAATGATTTCAATTGGCATAGATAAATCATGGACCATGGTTTTGATGACTTGAAGTTGCTGGTAGTCTTTTTCACCAAAGCAGGCAAAGTCAGGTTGTACTAAGTTAAATAGCTTAGTAACAACCGTGGCAACACCACGGAAATGACCGCTGCGACTACCGCCACAATAACCTTCAGATACTCCTGGTACATCCACAAAGCTTTGTGTTGCTAGTCCATTTGGGTAAATCGTTTCCACACTTGGGGTAAAAACGATATCAGTACCCAGTTCAGCAAGCCCTTGCTTATCTTGAACCAGAGTGCGAGGGTAGCTATCTAAGTCTTCATTTTTACCAAATTGCATCGGGTTAACAAAAATGCTGACAACAACTTTGTCGGCCAGTGTTTTTGCTTTTTCAACGAGTGAAAAGTGCCCCTGATGCAAGTTGCCCATTGTGGGCACAAATGCGATGCTCAGGCCTTGCTGACGCCAAGCTTTAATCTGGCTGCGTAATGACTTTATTTCGGTAATAGATTGCATTAGTTAAACTCGTGATCTTTGCCTGGGAACGCACCTATTTTGACGTCGTCGCAAAACTTTTTAACAGCGTCTGGCATGTTACCCGTTTCGGCTAAGAAGTTTTTAGAAAATTTAGGAATATAGCCTGCAGAAATGCCGACTAAATCGTGCATAACTAAGATTTGACCATCTACTTCTTTCCCTGCACCAATGCCAATAACAGGAATGTTAACGGCCTCTGTAATACGCTTGGCAAGACTGGATGGAATACATTCGATGACCAGCATTTGTGCGCCAGCTGCTTCTAACGCTTGTGCATCTGCAATCATCTGTAATGCTTGCTCTTCCTCGCGCCCTTGTATTTTAAAGCCACCGAATACATGTACAGATTGTGGTGTGAGACCTAAATGACCACAAACAGGTATGCCCTGTTGAGTAAGTAGTTTAATTGACTCTACTAGCCACGTACCGCCTTCTAACTTGACCATATTTGCGCCGCTGCGCATTAAAGTCGCTGCATTTTCACAAGCTTGTGCCGGATTGGAGTAACTCATAAATGGCATATCAGCAATCACAAATAGTTCTTTGGCACCTGCTCTGACACTGCGCGTATGATAGGCAATATCAGCTGTTGTGACTGCTAGTGTGTCATCACCGCCTTGGAGTACCATGCCAAGTGAATCACCGACTAAAACAACATCAACGCCATTATCGTAAAAAAGCTTCGCAAAGCTGGCATCGTAAGCTGTTAACGCTGTGATTTTTTCACCTTGTTGCTTTTTCTTAGCCAAGGTTGAAACCGAAACTTTAGCCATTTAAAGGGTCTCCTTTATTTCTTTTTTAGGTAGAGTGGTTAGGCCATTTTTTGGTAAATTCTCAGCAACTTGCTTGAGTACTTGACCATTTGGGAGTACCAGTTGAGGGGCTAACTCTAACAGTGGGAATACGACAAACTCTCTATCGCACAGGCCATAATGTGGCACAGTTAGGCGCTCGGTAGAGATGGTTTCATCGTTAAACAATAAAATATCCAAGTCTAAAGTTCTTGGTCCCCATCGTTCATCTTTACGCACTCTACCCTGACGTAGTTCAATATCTTGCAATTGGTCTAGCACAGCTTCTGGTGCTAATAGAGTTTCAAATCTAGCAACTGCATTCACATAATCAGGTTGATCTTGCGGGCCCATTGGTTTTGAGCCGTAAAAGCTAGACACAACCAGCTCGTTAAAAGCTGGATGTGTATTCAAGGCATTCACTGCCTTAACGAGTTGTGCTTGGGGATCAACTAAATTCGCCCCAAGCCCGATATAAACTATATTCATGAATCTTGTTTTGGTTTTCTGCGAGGTTTATTACGGTATCTACGCTTTGGACGATCTTTTTGGCCAAGGTTTTTAACCATGTCCTTTTGCCCACTCACATCTTGTTTGAGATATTCAGTCCACCAATCTGCAAGTTGTTGCTGGTCGGATTCACCGCTTTCAACACGCAATAATAAGAAATCGTATGATGCTTTAAATTTAGGCTGTAGGCTCAATCTATACGCGCGTTGGCCACTACGTCTGTCTAAACGCTGCTGAATATGCCAAATATCTCTGGCGCCCAATGTGAAACGTTTTGGTACGGCAACTCTTTGTGCATTTTCACTTAAGACCTGACTAATCGCTTGCATAAACGCGTCATATTCAGTGACACCTTGTTGCTCTAACAATGCAGCTCGTTTACGCAGTGGGAACCAAAGCAAGGCGGCATAGATGAAAGCTGGAGTGACCTTTTTGTTATTGTTGATACGCGCGTCTGTATTGGCAAACATTTGCTGTACAAAGCGTCTTTCAAAATCACTCTCATCCTGCTCTAGGATCTCTTCAAGGGTTGGGAAAAGTTGCTTGAATAAACCTAACTCTCTTAGCATGAGAAAGTTTGCTTCAGCTTTACCACCTAAGAATAACTTAAGGGTTTCTTCAAATAGCCTTGCTGGCGGAATATTACCAAGCAAAGGTGCGAGTTCAGAGATGGGGTTAAGTGTTGCTGGTGCTATTTCCATATCAAGCTTTGTTGCAAAGCGCACTGCGCGTAGCATTCTGACTGGATCTTCACGATAGCGAGTTTCAGGATCGCCGATTAGCTCAATGCGTCTTGCTTTAATTGCTTCAATACCGCCAGCAAAATCACGTACACCAAAGTCATTAACTGAATAGTATAGGGCATTAATTGAAAAGTCTCGACGCTGCGCATCTTCTTCAATGGTGCCATAAACGTTGTCGCGCAGTAGCTGCCCCTGTTCACTTGCTTTACTGGTTGGGTCATCGCTATCACTTGATTGGTGATGACCACGCATGGTTGCGACTTCAATGACTTCGCGGCCAAATACAATGTGTGCGAGTCTAAAGCGTCTTCCAATCAGTCGACAGTTCCTGAATAGGCGTTTAACTTCCTCTGGTGTTGCATTTGTAACAACATCAAAGTCTTTTGGCTCAATGCCTAACAAAATATCCCGAATACAACCACCGACAAGGTATGCGTCATAGCCACCATCTTTTAATCGATATAACACTTTGATTGCATTGGGGCTAAATTGTTTGCGAGAGATATTATGCTCACTGCGAGGAATGATCTGAGGTGTTGCTTTGGCCTCTACAGTCCTGCTAGTTTGCTTGGTACCAACAATTTGCCTACACAATTTGAATATTTTAGAAATAATAACCACTCTCCTAACTACTTTGAGTCCCCACCCGTAGCATCATATTTACCTGATAGTTTTATCTCGCACATCGCTTTATTTTTTCTAAAGTGTAGGCGATTTAATAAGGCTCGCTATCATATACTCAAACGCCTTGAAATTGAAGTTTCAGACATGAATTAGCGATTAAATTTTCAACCAAATCGGTGAAGATGAAATATTAATTGGTTCATAGGGTTTATTTTCTTCATAGCAACAACCATTCGTGATTTATTGTGACTGATTCACATTCTAAATTATGGAAAACGTCTTTGAGTTAGGTGATAGCTATCGGCGCTATGAAAATGTTACAACGGGTTAAATTGATACTCCAATGGAGAGCGTTGCTGAACTTGGATTTCTCTGTTTGGGGGCAGGATGTTACGCTTATAAGTCGAGATTGCCCATTGGAGCATATCTGCAATATCATCGATTTGATTGAGTACTTTAAGTTCGTAACCTAAAAACGACAGTGCGGCTTTAAGGGCGGGTAGTGGCATTTTATTATCGATTGCCGGTGCATGGTTTTGTTTAGAAAGTTTAAAACCGGGCTCAGCAACCGCCAATGGTACATGTAAATAGCTAGGTGGTGTTGCGTTGAGTTGGTTGAATAAACTTAACTGCCTTGCCGTTGGCTCAAGCAAGTCGGCTCCGCGTACAACATGGCTAATTTTTTGTTCTATATCATCGACCACAACAACCAATTGATATGCGTAAAGACCATCACGGCGCTTCACAATATAGTCTTCTAGAGCGATGAGTTCAGGTATAGAAACACGACCTTGCAGCGCATCTTCAAATTGGTATACCGGAAAGTTCTGTTTTAACCGCAGTGCATTGTTCTCAAATTGGTTTTGTGAGACACGGCAATGGTTATCATAAAATCCGCCACGTTGTTTAATTTGCTTTCGGGTACAGGTACATGCATACACATCTGAAGTGGACATTAAGTCGGTTAAGATATCTTGATAAAGAGAGTGTCTTTGGCTTTGATAAACTACTTCTTCATCCCAATACAATCCGTAGGCTTCAAGTGTGGCAAGAATATCATCAGCTGCACCTCTAACAACGCGAGGTGTATCAATGTCTTCCATTCTGACTAACCATTTTCCGTGGTTCGCTTTGGCATCGATATAACTCGCTAAGGCAGCGATTAATGAACCAAAATGAAGTGCGCCGGAAGGTGAGGGGGCAAAGCGTCCTCGATAATCTGAAGACGTACCCAGAGCGAAAAGGTGATTCTGCTCTGGGTCTTTTTTCTGTGGGGTCTGCATAACTGCTGAGTTTAATCTATCTAACTTACAGATTAATTACTCGGCTTAACCTCTACCTTGCTGTTTTTCTTTTATCTCAGCAAGTGTTTTACAATCCACACATAGATCTGCAGTTGGACGAGCCTCTAAACGACGGATGCCAATCTCAATACCGCAAGAGTTACAGAAACCAAAATCATCTTCTTCAATCAGCTGTAACGTTTTTTCAATTTTCTTGATCAGCTTGCGCTCACGGTCACGTGTACGCAATTCAAGAGAAAATTCTTCTTCTTGCGCTGCACGGTCAACGGGATCAGGGAAATTTGCCGCTTCATCTTGCATGTGAGTCATGGTGCGGTCTACTTCGTTACGAAGGTCATTACGCCATGCTTCTAATATTTTTTTAAAATGAGCTAGCTGTGCCTCGCCCATGTATTCTTCGCCCGGCTTTTCTTGGTAAGGTTCTAAACCGGCCTGAGCCAATAACCCTAGTTTTTTTTGGTCTGGCATAGCATTCTCCTAAATCCTTAATAAACAACCCCAGCTAACGCCGGCGGCTATAAATAGCAAAATCTTCAACCCTTAGCAAACACTTTTTGCATTGCCTCTGTTTGTAAGCAAGCCGTTGGGGTGATGTTTTTAACGGCTGATATATGTGGGTAAAGATTTTTTTTTCAAGTATTGAGTACAGATACTTGTTTAATTACTTTAACCTCAGCTGGGGTGATTTGTGCTTTATATGCATATATTTCAACCCCTTCGCTTTTCGCTTCTGCCAATAATTGGGCATATTTTTTATCTATATGCGCCGCCGCTTGGACAGATTCGATCCCATCGTGCATAACTATAAATAATAGCACGGCACGCAGGCCTTGTTTTTTTATATGGATCAACTCTCTAAGGTGCTTTTGACCGCGAACTGTTTGTGCATCAGGGAAGTAACCTTGACCTTGTTCTAATAAAGTCACAGATTTAACTTCGACGTAGCAATCAGGTTTGCCATCGCTTGAGAGTAAAATATCGATACGGCTATTTTCATGGCCATACTTTATTTCACTTTTTATCTCGTCATAACCGGCAAGTTCTTCAATACGATTTTCTTCTATAGCTTCATAAGCTACCTTATTTGCAACCCCAGTGTTGACGCAGATAAGATGACCTAGATTATTCTCAGTTAACTCCAATGAATGAGGGTACTTACGCTTTTTGTTGTCGCTAGTAGAGTAATAGGCCTTGAAGCCGCTATCTGCACATCCTGTCATTTTACCTGTGTTTGCACAGTGCACTGTGAACTCTTCATTGTCATTGGTACGTAGGTCGACCAAAAACCGTTTATATCGCTTGATCAGCGTGGCACTTTGGAGTTGAGATGAAAATTTCATTGTTTAGTCGCATTCGTTTTGGGGCTATGGGTCTGCTAGTGTACACTGACAAGCAACAACAAGCGTAAGAGTGAAAACCTATATGTCTGATAAATTTATTGTTCGCTTAAGTGAACAAGCGCCTGCAACACATTGGGGCAATAATGCATCACTGTCATTTGACGAGCAGGGTGCAATTATTCATTTAGCTGAGCAAGAGACACTAAAGCATATTCAAAAAGCGGCTCGTAGCCTAGCACAACAGGGGATCCCTGCGGTAGCGTTAAGTGGTGAGGCATGGTGCACTGAGTCTCAGTGGGCGTTTTATCAGGGCTTTGTGAGTCCAAAACAGCTTGATCCGGTTACTTTTGCTGAAAACGCACAGTCAGATTTAAAAGAATTACAAGCACTAAAGCAAGCGGCGACTTGGATGCGCCAAATGATCAATGGTACTGCTGAAGATATTTATCCTGAGAGTCTTGCTGGCAAAGCAGCTGAATTTATTCAATCTTTGGCACCTGAGCATGTCAGCTATCAAATCATTAAAGGTGATGCGCTATTAGAGCATCAGTGGATTGGTATCCATGAAGTAGGTCGTGGTAGCGAACGCGCGCCAGTACTACTTGAATTAGATTTTAACCCTACGGGTGATGAAGATGCGCCTGTGAGCGCAGCGCTTGTGGGTAAAGGGATCACATTCGATTCAGGCGGTTACTCAATCAAGCCGAGCGAAGGCATGTTGACGATGAAGTGTGACATGGGTGGCGCAGCGACAGTGACTGCGGGCCTTGCGTTGGCAATCGAGCGTGGTATAGATAAACGTATTAAGTTGTTCTTGTGCTGTGCAGAAAACTTAATCTCAGGCCATGCATATAAGCTAGGTGACATCTTAACTTATAAAAATGGCACAACAGTTGAGATTGTGAACACAGATGCGGAAGGTCGTTTAGTACTTGCTGATGGCTTAATGGCTGCTGGTGAAACGGGTGCGCCATTGATCATTGATGCGGCAACACTCACTGGTGCGGCGCTAATGGCTGTTGGTCAAGAGTACAATGCGCTGTTTGGCCTAGACAAAGAGTTGGTTGGTGAAGTGCAGCAATTTGCTAGTGAAGAATTTGAGGCTGCATGGCCATTACCATTAGAAAAGTGGCACCAAAATAACTGCCCTTCAGCGTATGCTGATACTGCAAACAGCCGTGCACAAAAAGGCGGTGGTTACGGCGGCGCATCTAATGCTGCTGGTTTCTTATCGCGTTTTGTGCCGAATGAAGGCCAAGGTTGGGTTCACATTGACCTTGCGGCAAGCTTTCAAAACAATGCCGGTGCACAGTGGGCATCTGGCGCAACGACTATGGGTATGCGAACAGTCGCACGTACCTTGATTGCAAAAGCTTAATGCTTCGTTAAAAGCCTCTAGATAGAGGCTTTTTTACTTGGTTTGAAATTAAGAGAGCAGTGCTGCGGCAAGGCGTACAAAGTCAGAAGAGGTTAAAATCCCCAAAAGCTTTTTGTGTTCATCAACCACAGGCATACAGCCATGGCGATTTTCGACAAAATAGGTCACGACCTCATGTAGACTTTGCGAGGGCGTTACACTGACAAAATCTTCTGCCATTACTTCACTGACCTTTTCTTGTTTTTCTTTTCGTTCTAGCGCTAAGTTGCCGTAGGTCGATAAAATGTTCATGACTTTGGCAATCATGATCTTTTGCGTCAACATACCAACTAAGTGGCCGTCGTCATCAATGACTGGGATATGTCTAATATTCTTTTCTCGCATCAAATTGTGTGCATCATGCAGGGTATGCGTAGATTTTACTGCTAATGGATCTGGCGTCATTAATTGTTCAACAGTGTGCAGCATAGTTTTTTCCTATCAGTAAAGCTTACTTTTAGGTATAACTGATAATAGCGTTGTTTTCCTGCGTTTAGATCAAGAAAGTGGTCATCATATCAACGAACCTATGGCGTTAAGTTATTTGGTTTTTGCAGTGTAGCCAGTCGAATGGATTTATTTTCTACGAGCGTTGATAGGGGGACTAGCTCAAACCCTTGTACTTGCAAATCTTGTAGTGCGCGATTTAAAAACTGATGTGTTTGTGGGTAAGGATGGGCAATGCCTATTGCATACCCTTGTTCTGTTGCGATGGTTTTAAGCTGATTAAGTTGTATAGCTAATTGTGAATGATCGAGCTCATTGTCTAAAAATACGTGCCTTGCGACATTATCAACACCGTAGAGGTTAGCTGCAGTCTGCGCCTGACTATAGGGGGTCGTGCGGCTATCTAAAAAGTACAGATCACGCTTTTTCAGTACTTCCATAGTCCATTTCATGGCTTCTGCGTGTTGAGTCAGTGCCGATCCCATGTGGTTGTTAACGCCTTTTACGTGGGGGAGGCTAGATAGCGCATGCCCCAGCGTCTTTTGCAATTGCCACTTTTGCATATCCAGTGTTAAACCGCCAGGGCCTAGGGCTTTATTATCTAAAGACTGCATTGGAATGTGCAGAATAAGTTCTTTCTTTTTTAATGCGGCTTGATAGGCAAAATGTTGAGAAAATGGCGTGTGGGGGAGCAGAGCATAAGTCACTTGACCTGGCAAGTTGAGTAACTCCAAGTCTCTTTGGTGATTTCCAATATCATCAATGACAATAGCGATTTGCTTAGCATTGCAGGCAAATGCACACAGCCAAAGAGCTGTAATAGCAAGTTGTTTTAAGCGCACAAGTTAAATCACAGTTTTTGTTATGTTTTATTTTGGTCGTTTATTTAACGACGCTCTTATCACCTAAATTAGCATGATTTTTATACTGATAAAAGCGTCATTATCATCTTTAATTTACTGTAGGTTGCTGTTTTACCACTAGTTGACGTGCAGCATGCCAGTGTTTTTCAAGGCGAGTAAATAAGTCTTTATTCGCTTTGTCGTTGCTCATTATAGCTGTTTTATTGAGGCTCGATAGGGCGTTTTTACTATATTCTACATCCGGCTTTATCCCCGTCCCCTCAATAGATTGCCCTGAAGGCGTATAATAGCGAGCTGTTGTTAATTTAAGTGCGCTTGTGCCGTTGCCTATCGGGATCAAAGACTGTACAGAGCCTTTACCAAATGAGCCTTGTCCGAGGATCAGTGCGCGCTTATTATCTTGCAGTGCACCGGCTAAAATCTCAGCAGCTGAGGCCGATTGCTTGTTGATCAATACCAAAATGGGTGCACCATTTAAAATGTCGCCTTGAACTGCATAAAACTTCTGATTAGCATCAAAAAAGCGCCCTTTGGTGGTGACAATGACACCGCTTTGCAAAAATAAATCCGAAATCGCAACAGCACTATTGAGCGTCCCTCCAGGATTGTCTCTCAAGTCGATTACCAAGCCTTTTAAAGACAGCCCACTGTGTGCAAACAGCATATTGATGTGTCTAGCTACGTCATGATAGCTATGGTTATTAAACGAGGAAATAGAAATGTAGCCTATATCCCCTTTGAGCAGCTTACTAGTGACGCTTTCAAGCGTGATTTCTTGACGTCTCAATGCCAGTGTCACATGTGCTTCCTCTCGCTCAATGGTAATGTGAATAATAGATAGTTTGGCTTCTCTTAATAGTTTGGACACTTCTGAGATGCTTTTATTTGTGACGTCATGTGTATTGACCGCAACCAGCTTATCTCCACCTTCAATGCCCGCTTGCTCAGCTGGCGAGCCCGGTAACGTATCAACAATGACAATTCGATTTTCCACTTCTTCAACTTCAATGCCAATACCGGTGTAACGGCCATTGGTGGCACTGAACAAAGTTTCCAATTCGTGTTCATTTAGATATTTGGAGTAGGGGTCTAGCTGCTCAAATAATTCATTGAAATTGTGTTGCTTTATGTGAGATGTAGGCACTTCTTCAACATAATATGTTTGGATGTGATAAAGAATCTCTTCCATGTGTGCATGGCTAATTTGCTTTGCCTGCACCGAGGAAAATAAAAGGGTAAAAAATAATGCGCATAGGTAGATGTGCGCGCGTTTTAGGTTATCGGGCGGGGAAATTGAGACAATGTATTTCATATGCTGCTCCTAGTGACGGGGCAGCATAGGTTATTCATTTAACTTGATCTGCACCATTTAACTGGATTCACAGCGCTTCCTTTATGCCGTATTTCGAAGTATAGCCC
This sequence comes from Pseudoalteromonas umbrosa, assembly GCF_030125375.1. Lineage (GTDB taxonomy): Bacteria > Pseudomonadota > Gammaproteobacteria > Enterobacterales > Alteromonadaceae > Pseudoalteromonas > Pseudoalteromonas umbrosa. Next base: position 338,849 of record NZ_JASJUU010000004.1, read on the forward strand.
AGGATTTTGCTGTCCGCCGCTTTGTCCCACTAATGCGATGGCATCCCCAGGGTTTACATGGTCGCCAACATCTTTTAAAAGGGTTTGCGCGTGTCCGTATAAGCTCATAAACCCTTTGCCATGGTCAAGGACAATGACCCAACCAAAACCGTTTAGCCAATCCGCATAAACTACATGACCTGGCGCAACGCTGTTGACTTCAGTGCCTGTTTTACCGGCAATCATAACGCCTTTCCAATTCATACCTACGTGTTTACGTTGGCCAAACCGTTTTTTGATTTTGCCTTGTAGTGGCCATGACAATTTTCCTTTTAGACGTTGCAGACCGTCTAATTTGGCAATGAATACCTCCTCTGAAGGTGCTTGTACTTCAGCGAGGGCTTCTAAGGTGGTTTTTAAGGTGGTTTCGTTTTCTTCTAAGTAAGCGATGGCTGACTGGGTTTTAAGCAGTTTATTATTCAGCTTGCCTAAATGTGTTTGACGCTGCTTTTGCGCAAGTTGTAAATCATTTTGCCTGATCTGTTGTTGCTCGAGGAGTGCAATAAGTTGTTGCTGCGACTTGACCAGCGCTTGCTGATTTTCTTCTAGCTCAACAAAGACCATTTTTAGATCTTCTAACTGATTGATCCGTGCTTTATTAAAGTAGTCGTAGTAGCTAATGGTGCGCTCGAGTGCTGCGGTTTTCTGTTGGTTGAGCAGCATTTTAGAATAGTCATGGCTGCCAGTGACGTAGGCACTTTTTAGCTGCGCAGCAAGCAGCTTTTGTAACTTATTTTTGCGGCGATTAAGCTGTGAACCTTCTTGTTCTAGAGCGTACTGCTGTTGTTTGTTTTCGCTGATCCCTTGTTGTGTCAGCGTCAACGCTTTTGCACTACGGGCAATTTCAAGTTCAAAGGATTGCAAGCGCTGTTTGAGTGCACTAAAAGACGCTTGTTGTTTTTTATAAGCTGCTTGGCTCTTTTTTAATTCTGCCTGAACCGCAGCTAAATCAGCTTTGGTTTGTGATTCATTGGCCTCGGCATGGGCCGAGAACAATGAAATCACAAAAACTAAGCTGGCGAGTTTACCTCTTACCATACTTATTTTAAGCGCATAATTGGCGAACCAGTCATTTCTGCTGGTTGCTCTAGACCCATGAGATGCAGCATGGTTGGTGCTACGTCGCTCAGTGTCTTATTGGCTTGTGGCTCAGCATCACGACCGACATATATAAATGGCACCGGTTCGCTGGTATGTGCAGTATGTGCCTGCCCTGTGCTTGGGTCTTGCATTTGCTCAGCATTACCGTGGTCAGCTGTGATAAGTGCTTCGCCACCATGCTCTTTCAGTGCTTCAACAACACGACCGATACAGTCATCGACTGCTTCACACGCTTTAACCGCAGCGTCAAATACACCAGAGTGGCCGACCATGTCGCCGTTTGGATAGTTACAGATAATGGCATCATACTCGCCGCCTTGAATGGCATCGATAAGCTTATCTGTCAGCATTTCTGAGTTCATTTCAGGCTGTAAGTCGTATGTTGCTACTTGCGGAGAAGGAATGAGTTCGCGCTTTTCGCCTTTAAATAAGTCTTCACGACCGCCACTAAAGAAAAATGTAACGTGTGCGTACTTTTCTGTTTCTGAAATACGAAGCTGTGTTTTGTTGTGTTTTGCAAGCCATTCGCCAAGTACATTGTTTAACTTCTCAGGGGCAAATGCGATAGGGGCGTTGATGTCAGCTGCGTATTCCGTCATCATGACAAAGCTGCTAAGTGCAGGGGCTTTTTTCTTCTCAAAGCCTGCAAAATCAGCATCGACAAATGCACGTGTCATTTGTCTTGCGCGGTCTGCCCTGAAGTTTAAAAATAGAATTGCATCACCGTCATTGATCTGAGCTGCTTGAAGCCCCTCAGGCGTGATACTTGTTGCTTTGACAAACTCATCATTTTCATCGCGTTGATATGCCGCATCTAATGCTTCTATACCGTCTGTAAACGTATATTCTGCTTCACCAGACACCATAAGATTGTAGGCCTGCTCAACACGCTCCCAGCGATTATCTCGGTCCATAGCGTAGTAGCGACCAACAATTGACGCTAAGCGGCCCGTGCCAAGACGAGCAAAAAGCGCTTCAATACGCTCGATAGATGCTTTTGCGCTGCGTGGTGGCGTATCACGACCATCTAAAAATGCGTGGAAATAAATGTCTTTGGCACCGCGTTGTGCGGCAAGCTCAATACTGGCGACAATGTGGTCTTCATGACTGTGAACACCACCTGGACTTAGCAGACCCATTAAGTGCACCGCTTTACCCTGTGCAACTGCATCATCAATGCTTTTAACTAAGGTTGGATTATGGGTAAACTCACCATCATCAATGGCTTTGGTGATACGAGTAAAGTCTTGATATACGATTCTTCCTGCACCCAGGTTGACATGACCTACTTCAGAGTTACCCATTTGGCCGTCAGGCAAACCGACATCTAGACCAGACCCTGAAATTAGCGTTGTTGGCTGAGATTGCCATAGCGAATCAAGAACAGGTGTATTAGCCGCGAGGATTGCATTGCTTTGTGTTTCTTCTCTATATCCCCAGCCATCTAAAATGATAAGTACCAGTGGTTTTTTCTTCGTAGTCATTTGGGCTCCTGAAAAATGCACGATAGATGGCGCATAGAATACCTTGTTTAGCTCGAAAATTCAGCCCTAAGCTGGTGATTTATGTTCAAGATTGATTAATCTAATGGTAACACCTTTCATATAAAGCTTGCTGTGAATAGAGATTGTGGATGTTTGTTATCAGAGGCTTAAAAAGAGAATTTAAAGATACCTTCCTTACAGTGTATGACAATAGGTTTGTACCAAGAGACGTAAAAACGTATACTCGCTGCACTGTAAGTTTTATCTGCTAATTAAGTGGCAAGGTTCATGGAACAATATATAACTTTTTTCACCAATCACCCTGTATTAAGCATTATCTGGGTCGTCCTAGCAATCATGTTGGTACACAGCTGGTATAAAAGCCTATTTTCATCAATTCGTCAGATCAACCCTCAGCAATTGACTATGTTGATCAACCGCGAAGATGCCCAAGTACTCGATATGCGTGGCAAAAAAGAGTTCACGGCTGGTAGGATCGCGGGTGCTGAGATGATGAATGTCGACAAAGCAAAACAAAATGACTTTGGTGGACTTGAAAAGTACAAAACAACGCCCATTATACTTGTGTGTAATACAGGTATGACTGCCAACAACATTGCTGAAAGAATGAAGCAACAGGGCTATGAAAAGCTACATGTACTTTCTGGTGGTATGAGCTCATGGCAAAGTGCAGGATTACCAACGACAACTGGCAAGTAATTGGAGTGAAAAAATGAGTAACAATGTAGTTATCTACACTAAAGATTATTGTCCGTTTTGTCATCGTGCGAAGGCGCTATTAGATAGCAAAGGCGTCACATATACAGAATATGATATTGCTGTACAGCCTGAACTTCGTGATGAGATGATCGAAAAAGCCAATGGCGGACATACCGTGCCACAAATTTTTATCAATGAGCAGCACATTGGTGGTTGTGATGATATGATGGCACTCGAAGCTCAAGGCAAGCTAAGCCAGCTATTGGCTTAGTCGAGCGAAATAAAAAAATTTCCAGCACTTAGAGATATTTTAAGTGTTGTTTAACAAAAATTTATAGGAATAATAATGACTGAACAAAATCAAAACGCGGCAGCAGAACAACAAGAAGGCCCACAATTCAATATTCAGCGTATCTACACTAAAGATGTATCTTTTGAGACGCCAAATTCTCCTGCTATTTTCCAAAAAGAGTGGACACCTGAAGTTAAGCTAGATATGGACACGCGTTCAGCTAAGTTAGACGAAGGTGTATTTGAAGTTGTTCTTGCATTAACAGTGACTGCGACGATTGGTGAAGAAACTGCATTCCTATGTGAAATTCAACAAGCGGGTATCTTCTCTGTTGGCGAACTAGAAGAGCTACAACTTGCTCACATGCTAGGTGCTTTCTGCCCTAACATCCTTTTCCCTTATGCTCGTGAAGCTGTTGCAAGCTTAGTTAACCGTGGTACTTTCCCACAGCTTAACCTTGCACCAGTTAACTTTGACGCACTTTTTGCTCAGTATATGCAACAACGTGCAGCACAAGAGCAAACAGCTGACGCATAATTTATGAATACATCACAGTCTGCTGTGACCGTATTAGGGGCGGGGTCTTATGGCACCGCCCTTGCTATTTGTTTTGCTCGAAACGGTCACCGAGTAACTTTATGGGGACGCACGCAAGCTGATATAGAACAATTGGCTGTAGAGCGTCAAAACCAACGCTACCTTCCCGATATTGAGTTTCCTGCGTCTTTGACGTTAGAGAGTGATCTGGCACGTGCAGTTCAAGCAAGCAAAATTGTTTTAGTTGTCGTTCCAAGTCATGCGTTTGCTCAAACTCTAAAGCAAATTCAACCTCATCTCCAAAATGGTGCACAGGTTGCATGGGCGACTAAGGGCTTAGAGCCAGATACAGGTAGATTATTAGAAGAAGTTGCCAAAGAAGTTCTTGGTGAAGCTGTGCCTTTGGCTGTATTGTCTGGACCAACTTTTGCGAAAGAAATGGCTGCTGGCTTGCCTACTGCGATTTCTGTTTCAGCAAGAGACGAAGGGCTTCGCACAGAGCTAGCAAGCTTATTGCATTGTAGTCGTTCGTTTAGGGTCTACAGCAATGATGACTTTATCGGTATTCAGCTCGGTGGTGCAGTCAAGAATGTGATTGCCATAGGTGCTGGCATGTCAGATGGCTTTGGCTTTGGGGCTAACACGCGGACCATGCTAATTACGCGAGGCTTGGCCGAGTTATGTCGTTTAGGATGTGCACTTGGTGCAAAGACGGAAACTTTTATGGGTATGGCAGGACTAGGCGACTTAATCCTCACGTGTACCGACAATCAGTCTAGAAATAGGCGGTTTGGTTTGGCACTAGGGCAAGGAAAAAGTGTTGATGATGCAATGAGCAGCATTGGCCAAGTCGTTGAAGGTTATCGCAATACCAAAGAAGTTTTTTTATTGGCTAAACGCAGCGGTATTGAAATGCCGATCACAGAGCAAATCTATCAAGTGCTCTATGAGCAAAAAGATGTAAAAGAAGCTGCCATGGCACTGTTAGGCCGAGAGCAAAAGTCAGAATAAGACATAAAAAAACCACCATTTGGTGGTTTTTTTGTTTTGCCTTTCAGGGAGACTTAAAAGGCGTATTTAACTGAAAATTGTAGTCTGTCTAAATCCCCTTCAGCACCGCTATGAACTTCTCTGTTGGCCATTTTGTATTCCGCGCCAAAAGTGAGCTTTTTCACTGGTGAATATAAAATGTTGGCACTGTAGCTGGTAGTCATATCAGTAGGATCGCCAGTAATATTCAGCAAACTTGCATCATTATCGGCACTAAAGTAAGAATATAAAAATGTTGAGCGCCACTGCGAATTCCAATAGTGCTGATATGCAATGAAGCCAGAGGTAGAGTCTATTGCATGCAAATCAGTGCCATCATACACAGCGCCATGTGCCACATTTAAGCCGACGTAGCGACCTAAGCCTTGGCCGTGAGTTAACATGAACTTTAGGTTGTTTTTACCAAAGTTTACTCGGCCCGACGCACTTACTCCGAATGAGCTCTCAGACTCGTCAGCAGCACCTGTTTTATAGGTTAGCTGCCTTGCTAGAGCGGCAACGGTAAAGTGCCCCCAGTCTGCTTTATAGTTGTAGCGAGCGGTAAAATCTGGCATTTGGGCATCGTCAGTGACTTCACGAACACCGCCGGTGGTGGTTACTGTACTTTCAGGGTTTTCTGCTGAGAATGACCAGTTACCGACGGTATATTTTGCCATCGCTTGACGTACGAATACAGTGCCTTCTGCAGGCCCAACAAAGTCAAGTGTTTCAGGTAATGCGCTCACGTTTTGGAAGTTTGACCAGGCTTGGCCAAACAGCCAGCCTTTGTAAGTCACAAAAGCCTGCCTGATACGCGGTGAATATGAGTTACTTACTCGCTCATTGCCACCCACAGATGCGATGAAATCCAATTCAATTTTGGTTTTGATGGTACTGCCATCGTCTAGCTTTGTTGCTGTGCCAAAGTTAAATCTAGATTGGCGTGCGTGCATATCAAATACGGCATCCTCGCCTGTGCTAGGTGTGACCGGTGTCGTACCAGGCACGTAAAAGTCCCTACCTATATGCTGAGAGCCTAGTGTACCATCTGAAAAGTCACTCCAAATGGCATCCAATTTGATGTAACCACCGTAGCTGACATCTGTATTTTCGAGGTTTGCAGCCATAGCTTGGCTACAGAGTAGGCTTGACACTGCAACCGCAGCAAGTTTCATGTTCATATTAATTTTAGTTGTCATAAGGTTGTTCCTATAATACTGCCTGTTCGTTGCAATGCAGAGAATTATTTCTCATCCACTTTTTCTGATGGCTGTTATTTACTCAATTACCCATTGGTCTATGAGACTAAGGTTGAATAGCTCACATCTTTTCAAAAAATACGTGTGGCAATAATTGATTACACTTCTTTTTATCTTGTCATAACTGTCCTTCTGGTCTTACTGAGTGAGAGACAGTATGCTGATGCTCGTTAATTTATAGTTAAATATTCCTGGTTTGGATAAACTTAAAGCAACAATTACAACTAAGGTCTAATACTTAATCGTTTGCTTGTAAGTGATCCTTGAGTGAAGCCGTTATAGGCAAGTAATTAATATGGAGATGAGTATGTCACAGAGCATTTATCCGGTACCTGAAGCGATCAAGCAGGCTGCACTTGTAGATAATGAACAATATCAAGCACTGTATCAGCAGTCTATTGACAACCCTGAAGAGTTTTGGGCTGAGCATGGTAAACGCCTAGACTGGTTCACACCTTATAATAAAGTTAAAAACACATCTTTTGAAAAAGGCCATATCAGTATTAAGTGGTTCGAAGATGGTGTGTTGAATGCCTCATATAATTGTATCGACCGCCACTTAGAAAAAAATGCCAATAAGGTCGCAATGTTCTGGGAAGGTGATAACCCAGAGCACAGTGAAAACATTACTTTTCAAACGTTACATGATGAAGTTGCTAAATTAGCGAATGGTCTGAAAAAGCTAGGTGTTGAAAAAGGCGATCGAGTCGCTATTTATATGCCAATGACACCACAAGCTATTTATGCCATGCAAGCATGCGCGCGCATAGGTGCAATTCATTCTGTGATATTTGGTGGCTTCTCCCCATCGGCAATTGCGGATCGTATTAAAGACTCAGGTGCAAAGGTTGTGATCACATCAGACGAAGGTCGTCGCGGTGGCAATGCTGTGCCATTGAAAGCCAATGTGGATGAAGCCGTATCACAAGAGTCGGTCACGACCATTGAACATGTTATTGTGCATCAGCTAACGGGTGGTGAGGTTGAGTGGAATTCACATGACGTTTGGTGGCATGAGCTGGTTGCGGATGTGCCGGCCGAGTGCGCGCCTGAGCCGATGAATGCAGAAGATCCGCTTTTCATTTTGTATACATCAGGTTCAACAGGTCAGCCAAAAGGCGTTGTACATACTACAGGCGGTTACCTTGTCTATGCATCCATGACACATGAGTATGTATTTGACCTACAAGAGGATGACGTTTTCTGGTGTACTGCTGATGTAGGTTGGATCACAGGTCACAGTTACATGGCTTATGGTCCTTTGGTTAATGGATGCACACAAGTTATTTTTGAAGGTGTACCAACTTATCCAACTTCTGGCCGTATTGGAGAAGTTGTTGATAAACACCAAGTTACAATTCTTTATACTGCACCAACCGCCATTCGTGCCCTGATGGCAAAAGGCGATGAGCCTACAGCCAGTTCTGAACGCACAAGTTTAAGAATTATGGGATCTGTGGGTGAACCAATCAACCCTGAGGCATGGGCTTGGTACTACGAGCAAATAGGTAATAGCGCGTGTCCGATTGTAGATACTTGGTGGCAAACCGAAACCGGTGGCATCATGATCACACCATTGCCTGGTGCAACAAATATGAAGCCTGGCTCTGCGACACGTCCATTTTTCGGTATTGCACCGGCATTATTTGATGCTGAAGGTAATACACTTGAAGGGGCAACAGAAGGCAATTTAGTTATATTAGATAGCTGGCCATCTCAAGCTCGCACCGTGTATGGCGACCATGAGCGTTTTGAGCAAACTTACTTTTCAGCTTACCCTGGTGTTTACTTCACAGGAGACGGCTGTCGTCGTGATGAAGATGGCTATTACTGGATCACAGGCCGGGTTGATGACGTATTGAATGTATCAGGACACAGACTAGGTACGGCTGAAATTGAAAGCGCGTTAGTTGCTCACGAAGCCGTTGCTGAGGCAGCAGTAGTGGGTTATCCGCATGATATTAAAGGTCAGGGCATTTATGTTTATGTCACACCAAATGAAGGCGTGGTTGTCACTGATGACCTAACAAAAGAAGTGAGAAGTTGGGTACGTAAAGAATTAAGCCCAATTGCATCACCTGATATGATTCAATGGTCACCAGACTTACCAAAAACGCGTTCAGGTAAAATTATGCGTCGTATTTTACGTAAAATTGCGGCAAATGAGTATCAACAGCTCGGCGATACGTCGACACTTGCAGACCCAACTGTAGTTGATGAATTAATTGAAAATCGTTTAAACCGTTAATTGAGCGTTAAAAACTTGAAATTTAGCGAATTCTAAACGTACTATATCGGCTGTCTTTATACTAAAGACAGCCGATTTTTTAGGAGCTATGCATGAATCAGTTTTTAATTGCGGATGATCACCCCCTGTTTAGAGAAGCGTTAAAGGGGGCTTTGCAAAATCAGTTTGAAGGCCTTGAAGTTATCGAATCAGAAAACTTTGAGCAAACATTACAGCGGTTGTCTCAGTATGATGACTTAGATTTACTACTTCTCGACTTACATATGCCAGGTAATGGTGATTTATATGGCCTTATTAGAATACGAGAAGACCATCCAGCCCTGCCTATTGTTGTGGTTTCAGGCAGTGAAGATTTGAATGTCATCTCTAAAGTTATGGGCTACGGCGCAATGGGCTTCATACCTAAGGCATCTTCCTCGCAAGATATTGTTAGTGCTTTACAGCAAGTCTTAGAGGGCGAGAGTTGGCTCCCCGCTGATATCAAGGAACAAATCCAAGACCTTGATGGAGAAGATAGAGAGTTGGCGCAACAAATTGCTTCACTTACTCCACAGCAATATAAAGTTTTACAGTACTTGCATGAAGGGTTACTAAACAAGCAAATCGCGTACGAGCTGAATATTTCAGAAGCCACGGTAAAAGCACATATTACCGCTATATTTCGTAAGCTCGGCGTGTATAACCGCACTCAAGCAGTATTAATCGCTTCCAAGTTACAATTAGAACCAATCGAGGCGGCAAAGTAGCACTAAGCTACTTTTTCACCTTATTAGCGATGTGGTTATTTAAAGACAACGGTTTTGTTACCATTGATAAAGAGCTTGTGCTCTGAAGCCAGCTGTAGCGCTTTACAAAAAACAGTTTTTTCAATATCTCTGCCTATTTTGGCCATTGCCTCTGCTGTATCAGCGTGGGTCACTTGGGTGACATCCTGCACGATGATGGGCCCTTCATCTAATTCATTATTGACGAAATGGGCTGTTGCCCCAATGATTTTCACGCCGCGTTCAAATGCTTGATGATAAGGCTTAGCACCGATGAATGCGGGTAAAAATGAGTGGTGAATGTTGATGATCTTGTCTTCAAATCGAGCAACAAATTCAGGGCTTAAAATGCGCATGTATTTTGCCAAGCCAACTAAGTCTGGGTTGTAACTTTCAATTAAGTCGCCTACCTGTTTATCATGCTCTGAGCGGCTTAAACCTTCATGAGACAAGCAGTGAAAAGGCACATCAAATGCGTTTGCTAGAGGCTCTAAAGTCGGGTAGTTAGCAATAACGGCTTGCACTTCAATGTTGAGCGCATTTTCAAATTGCTTGAGTAACACACCACCTAAGCAATGTGCTTCTTTGGTGGCGAGTAATACCACTTTGACTTTTGTCGGGCTGTGTAATTTTACTTGAGCATCATCAGGCAAATTAGCTTGGAGCTGCGAAATAAACTGCTCGGTCGGCGTACCGGTTAATTCGGTTCGCATAAAAAAGCGCTTACCTTCTCTGTCTACAAACTCGTTATTACGAACAATATTTAAATGATGTTCGTGGCATAGGCTGGTTATTTTAGCTATCAGCCCGATATCGTCACTACATTGTGTTGTTAATATAAAACTCATGGTCCTCATTCCATTTGTATGGTGGTTTATCAGGTTACCTCAATGGAAAGAAATTGTATTGTGCTAGATGAATTATTTATTCAATGATGAGTAAATTTCACACTAAAAATAATTACATGAGTTTTAGTTTTCTCTAATTTCAACGTTTACAATGGTAACTTCCTGCGAATACGGCTGAGCGCTATGGGGGTAATCCCAATGTGTGAAGCGACCATTTTGAGTGGTACGCGCTCACTGAGTTCAGGGTTTCGGTCAATAAAGTTTAAATATCTTTGCTCTGCACTGTGATGAACAAAAGCATATTCTCGCTCTTCTTTTTTAATAAATAGGTTTTCCAGCAGTTGCGTATAAGCCTCTAAAAATCCTGGGTGTGCTTTCATGGTGTGAAAGAAAGTATGCCACTCAAATTCAAGACAGATCACGTCATCTAAAGCTTCAATACTAAATAATGCGGGCGTATTTTGTGTCATAGCGCGAGTAGAACCTGCGATACAAGGTGCGCTTGCAAAAGCTTGAGTAAACTCTTTCCCTTCAGAAGAGACGTTAAAGTAGCGTACATCTCCTTGAGTGATAAAAAATAAGTTGGGTGCGGGGCTACCTTGGCTCATCAGTAAGGCATTTTTAGGATAGTGTTTGAGTTTGCCTTGTAAGCCATACTTTTGAAAATCTTCTGCGCAAAGTGGTCTTCCATCTGTGCTGAAAAAAGAGACGAAATCTGCGAGCTTGTGTTGTATGTTCAAACGACATTCCTTGATGATACGACTTTATAGGAACATGTTAGGGTGCACGTGTTATCAAGTAAAGTGCAAAAAATGCAACTAATACAGCGGGTATGCTAAGTATAAACTGGGACAATCCGCCTTGAAAAAAGAGCACAAACGCGGGCACTAAATAGGTCATGGCTAAAAAAGCATTTGGGCTTACCTTTTTTAATAAGTGTTGCTGCAAAAAGAAAGTGCCCAGTGTCGTAAACAAGGTTAAGTAGATGAGCCATATCCAAAATGTGTGGCTCTGCCAAACTAAATGTGCAAGGTCACCATAAAACAGCATTATGGGGAAAAGCAGCAGGCTACCAAGGAGTGCAATATAAAATGTGCTGGTCAGGGCTGATTGTTTGGTTGCCCATTTTTTTATCAAAAGTACGTGTATTGCGAGACAAAAACAGGCAGCTAAAAATATAGAGTCTCCATATTGCCAATTGCTTAGATCCTGCAGGTTATTCTGTCCATTGATGAGCATCCAGATAGCGCTGGCGGTGCCAATCAAAAAACCGAGTAATTGGCTTGTGCAGGTTTTAATACCCATAAACATAAAACTCAAAAGCACACTGATGAGTGGCAGTAAGGTATAGATGACCGCCGTTTTTTCTGCGGTAATGGTTTTTAAAGATTCAAATAAGCCGACAAAAAACAGCACTAAAAACCCACTGATCAGAGCATACTGTCCGATTTGCTTTGCGGTTAGTTTGACGTTGCAGGAGCGCCAAATAAGCGGCGCGAGGCAAAGGCTTGTCAGGATAAAGCGCAGGCAAGTCGCTGCAATCGGACTGGCGTAAGGCAGTACTTTGCCAGACACCACAAACGACGAAGAAAGTAAGCCGACCCACATAAGTAGGAGTATGGACTGAGCGAGTGTGTGATTCATAATTTCCACCTCGGTAAAGGGATCAGCTTAGGTGTGCAGGTTTTGCAAACTTGCTAAACAAATAGGCGGATATTGCTTCATCAATATTGAGCGAAAACACGCCCGTAAGTAGCTGGTGGAGCTGCTCGGTGCTATCAATTTCAGTGATGTCAGTGTGGCTGGCGGTAATATGATGATATTCACAATTTCTTAGCGAGTGTGTTTCATCAAGTGTTTTTTTACTGACAACCAAGTTGTTTACAAAAGCAGCATTGGGGTGCTTGTGAGAATAAAAGTGACTAAGTTCACAGTCTGCTTCGCTATAGCGGTTAAGATCAAAAGTGTAGAGTGTGAAATATTCCCCATTCTTTAATACATCAAAACAGTACTCTTGGGCTTTATTTTGACTGATGCGATAGGTCATGTGCCCTTGTTGCTGTGGTACATCTAACACCAGCTTAAGCGGGAATGCCGCACCTTGCGGTCCAAAGCCAACATCGAGTAAATACTGTGTACCTTGATATGTGACGAGCGTTGCTCTGTGAGTTCTTGGTACTTCTACATCTCGGTTGTATACCACTTTGGCGAGCAGCAGTTTTACCTCAAAGCCTAAATTTTTCAGGACATGAAACACCAGCTTGTTATGTTCAAAACAATAACCACCAAATTGCTTTTGGATGATTTTAGTGAACAGATGGTCTACCTCCAAAGGCAAGGGTTGTTTTAACACTGCTGATACACTGTTGAATGTATGTTTGGCAACATGGCGGCTTTGTAGCTGCGCTAAAAAATCCGCGTTAAGTGGATGCTCTGTAAGCGCTAAATCAGCCAAATAGTCGTTTACGATTTGCATGTCAATCATGGTGTTTATTCCTTGTTTTCATTGAGTGCCCAGCTTAATCGTGAACGGATAGGTTGTAATGAACCTAGGTTTATTCATTTGAAATTTTTATTTTTTGCAGAAATAAACCTAGGTTAATTCCTATGATTGAAAATGCTTTTAAAGTGGAGGTGTTTCTTAAGCATACAAATTGGAAGGAGAAGTACATGCGTATCACAGTATTTGGGGCCACAGGTAATATAGGTCAGGCGGTAGTCAGTGAGGCAATTGCACGTGGACATCAAGTGACAGCAGTAACGCGAGACCTGCGTAAAGTGTCCAAGCTACCAGCTGACGCATATGCTCAAGTGGGTGATGTGAATGACATACAAGATGTGATCCGCTTGAGTAAAGAGCAAGATTTGGTGATCAGTGCAACGAGGCCAACGGCGGGGCAGGAAAAGCAACTTGTCGATATTGCTGAGTCACTGCTGACAGGTTTACGTGAAACTCGCACTCGTTTATTACTCGTTGGCGGTGCGGCTTGCTTGACTGTTCCCAACTCGAACGGTGCCTTGGTTTTAAACGATACTTCGCTGGTCCCCCCTGCATGGAAAGACATCGCTCAAGCCTGTTTTGAGCAATATCAACATTGTGAAACACATGAGAATCAAAATTGGAGTTATGCTAGCCCTTCGGCATTGATTGGTGCAGGCGCTCGTACTGAGCAGTTTAGAGTCAGCGAAGGCGAGTTATTGGTTGATGAGACGGGTAAGTCACATATTTCATGGCAAGACTTTGCAATTGCGCTAATAAATGAAGCTGAGTCGGCAACGTATGTAGGGAAAGTCTTTACGGCGGGTTATTAACTTAGCCACCGGCCGTTATCTTTAAATGCAGGTATTCTATATTAACTTGGCTTGAATATTGTCGCGCGTTTGTTGCCTTTGGCCTATTGATACTTATTGTGATTTCTTGTGGTTCACAGTCACTGAAGCGATTATACTGGCCAAATTGGTATTGTTCGGTAGCGCTAATAAATGGAAAAGTACGAAGAACTATTAGTCTCAATTAGAAAGGTGATCCGCGCCATTGACTTGCATTCAAAGCAACTTAATAAGTCGTCGGGTTTGACTGGCCCACAGCTGTTGATAATGCAGGAAATTGCGCGCGTAAAAGGCGTCACGGCGAGCCAAATTGCGAAGCATGTTAATTTAAGTGCCGCGACGGTGACCAACATACTTGATCGTTTGGAGAGCCGTGGTTTGGTAGAGCGGGTGCGCAGCGCACAAGATAAACGTCGCGTGAGTCTGTTTTTGTCTTCACAAGGAAAGAATTTATTAATTGATGCACCGCAGCCATTGCAAGAGCACTTTATACAAAACTTTTGTGAGTTAGAGGAATGGGAGCAATCTTTGTTACTTTCGTCTATGCAGCGGATCGCCACCATGATGGATGCAAATGAACTCGATGCGGCACCGGTGCTTGAGATAGCACCGATGAACCAAACTGAATCCGGAAAGTAGCTGTGCTACTCGCGTAGCACATTTAAGAAGTGAAGGTGCTTTTGATATTGCGCTAAGACATCGCTGATGATGGCATTTTCAGACCACCCCATGATGTCATAGTTTTGACCGCCTTCACTGAGGTACACTTCGGCGCGATAATACGAGTCACTGTCTGTGACATCACTTTGCGTAAAATCTGGTTGCAGAGCTTCACTTTTATACACACCATAAATGAAGTCGTGCTCGTCACCGTGGTGAACGGTGAGAATAACAGCTGCGTTATTGATTTTGACTTCAGCCTCGACTTGGTTGCTTTCAAATTCAGCCTTGATTTTTTTCAGCGCAGGCTTCACTTCTTTTAAAATAAATTTATCAACCTTACCTTTAGCTGGCGTTGCGATTAGCAGCGCGAGGCTTTCTTGCCACGTTTGCTCATCATTGACTTGGTTGTCAAACGTCATGGGCATGGTGTGTGTACTGCGTTTGGCATCGTCAATACGCAGTGCGCGAATGAGGCCGTAACAGGCGACGAGCAGCACCACTGAGAATGGCAGAGCACTGACGATGGTCAGTGTTTGCAGTGCATCAAGTCCTCCAGCTAAGCTCAGAGCAGCTGCGACAACCCCGACTCCAATCGACCAAAATAATCTTTGCCAAAGTGGAGTATTATTGCTGCCGTTTGAGCAGAGCATGTCGATAACCATGGCACCTGAGTCACAAGAGGTGACAAAAAACACCACAATCATGATGATAGATAGGCCGATTAAAAACTCTGATAGAGGGAAGTTTTCTAGAAATACAAACAGGGCAACGGCAGAGTTTTTGCTGACCATATCTGAGATCCCCGTCATGTCTTGCTCAAATATCATTGCCAGTGCCGAGTTACCAAAAATGGTCATCCACAATAAGGTGAATGCGGTCGGAATACAGGTAACGCCAATGACAAACTCTCGAATAGTACGGCCCTTTGATATACGTGCAATAAAGAGGCCTACAAAAGGAGCCCAAGCAAGCCACCAACCCCAATAAAAAATGGTCCAGCCGCCAATCCAATCTTTTTTCTCATACGCGAATAAGTTGAACGTGGTAGACACAATATCCGATAAATAATCACCGACATTTTGTACATATGCTTGCAGCAAAAATACACTTGGGCCAATAAAGAAGATCAGGGCTAACAGTACTACAGCAAGTATCATATTGGTCTGTGATAAAATCTTGATGCCTTTATCTAACCCCGTCGCTACGGAGATTGATGCCAGTGCTGTAATGGTGATCATAATGAAGACTTGATTTTGCACCGAGACATCAAAAGAGAACAAGTAGGCTAGTCCAGAGTTGACCTGCGCTGCGCCCAAGCCTAAAGAAGTAGCGACACCAAAGACAGTGCCGACAACGGCAAAAACATCCACAGCGTGGCCCATCCAGCCATGAATTCTGTCACCAATAATCGGGTAAAGCGCTGAGCGCAATGTCAGTGGTAATTTGTGTCGATAACTAAAATAAGCCAAAATCATCGCCACAATGGCGTAAATGGCCCATGCGTGGAAACCCCAGTGAAAAAAGGTGATCCGCATGGCTTCTTTAATGGCCTCAACTGAGTCTGTGTCTGCGGACGGAGGCGAGACAAAATGCATCACGGGCTCTGCGACACCGAAAAACATCAAACCTATTCCCATACCTGCGGCAAATAACATGGCCAGCCAAGTCGAAAAACTATAATCGGGGTCCGAGTGGTCGGGTCCTAATTTAATCTCGCCAAAACGTGACATGCTTAAATACACGACTAAGCCTAATATGATGGCGACGGTTAAGACATAAAACCAGCTGCCATTTTGGGTGATGGCTGATTGAGTAACAGAAAAGAGTGATGATGCGACGGAAGGGCTGATCACGGCAAAAATCACCAACGCCAATACAATTGCTGACGCGCTGTAAAAAACGGGGAGATTAAGTGAAGTGTTGTCTTTTTTCATAGTGAAACTCTATTTATTAGACTACAAATTATTTTGCTTGGCTAAAAATGAAAAGAAATAGGTAACTCATAAGCCAGCATCTATCTGGGACTTGAGTTGTTTGTTGATAGGCAATAACAGCGATGCTTCGCAAGTATTCATATATTCCTCATTGCCTGTTTTGCTGATAGAAACTCATATTGTTAGAGTTCTAATAGTTAGTATTGTAACTTTTTGGGAGTGATAATTAAAGTCGTGTAACAAGATGCTTTGGTTAGGTTTGTAAAAGTTATTTATTTTCATTACCTTAATTTAAACTTTGAATTTTTTTATGCGTATTAAATATATATAAATATTTTTTATTTTACTTTTGGTAGTGCACTTTATTTTAGTTGTAATTAATTTAGGGCCAATTTGATGCAATTGAACCATGGGCGTTACTGGCTGTGATTATCCAGCGCACCTCGCAACATGAGTTCGAGTTCTTGTGTATAAAAAGGAACGTATTTTTGAATATAGGTAAGCCTAAGGCCTTGCGAGTCCAATTCATCGAGTGCAGATTGCCATTTGTTGACAATTGTATCTGGCGTTTGCGCAGAAAAAGCCATATACACGCCATGCGGGGATAGCTGAATAGACATGGGGGTTAAGGCATCGAGTGAGTAGCCAGAAGAAGCGAGTATTTCCCGGGTATTCATCAGTGAAATAATTGTGCAATCAAAGCGGCTTCTGGGTTGGAGAAGTAATTGAATAGCTTCAAGTTGGCTGTCCGTTTCATGATATGGGATCTGATATTTTTTGTATATCTCTGTGTCCGCGACTTTGCGTTGTGATACACAGGTTGCTTGATGACGGCGAATGTCTCCCAGTTGCTTAAATTCTCTTTTATCGCTTGAGCGTTTGTATAAAACAGAACCGTCATATAAAAAAGGCCCCACCCATTTAAAGGCGGGGAGCCGTTCAGTCGTCTTTGCGACGATAAGATGCGCTCTATGGTAAAAGGTGACTTTACCAGAAGGTGACATAACTCTTTTTGGAGGTTGCTTTAATATGTTTAACCCTCGGGCAAAGGAG
Organism: Pseudoalteromonas umbrosa; assembly: GCF_030125375.1. Taxonomy (GTDB): domain Bacteria; phylum Pseudomonadota; class Gammaproteobacteria; order Enterobacterales; family Alteromonadaceae; genus Pseudoalteromonas; species Pseudoalteromonas umbrosa. The sequence continues at coordinate 356,150 of NZ_JASJUU010000004.1, forward strand.
CTGACTTGCACAGGTTGGTAATGAGACAGGCGACTAGCCATTTGGTTGTAGATGTCTGCGACAAAACCTGAGGTGACTTTGCCATTTTCAATATAGACAAAAGGCTCAAGTGGATGCATTGACACAATCAGCTTGTGCTCCACTGTGTTGGCATACAAGGTGTGGCTGAGGATGCCCAAGAGTAAAAAGAAGAATGACCTAGCTTGCTTCATAGCCGCTCATATAACTTTGATGACAATTTGAGTATTGTGGTCAGTTTTATATTTGTCTATTTAAAGCCAATTTTAAGTGCGGATTTAATCGCCCCAAGACATGGGTGCTCAAAAACATTGCAAAACTGAGCATGTTGAGCGTTCATTTGCTTGTGATTTGCACATGTTGAGGTGTTTTTATTCTGATGTTCGGGCAGAGGATATTTTTATTAGCTGATATAAAAACCGTGTTGCATCACAGGACTTTCAGCGGTACTTGTTTAATTTGAGAGTGATAGAGCTTGTTTGTAACAAGCTCTATGCAGTTACTGTTGTGGGTCGCTTAAGTGCCTATTAACTGGGTAGCGCTCAAAGTCTTCCCAGTAGTGAATTCCACCTATCATTTCTTTGACTTTATAGCCTAGCTTAGCCAGCTTATAACCCGCCTTGGTCGCGCCATTGCAACCGGGGCCCCAACAGTACACAACAAACAAGGTATCGGCTGCAAAGTCAGCCATGCGTTCGGCGGTAATTTCATTGTTGGGTATGTTTATTGCGGTGATTGCATGGCTCTTGGCAAAAGCGTGTGCAGAGCGAGTATCTACGAGCACAAAGTTCTGCGTCCCTTGCTTGATATCGGCATACACATCGCTGCAATCCGTTTCACAGTCTAACTTTACACTAAAGTGTGCCTGCGCCGCGCTTGGTTCTGCGGTATTGTTTATTTGAATATTTGCCATCGGTATTTGTCCTGTTTGGTTGATGTTGTAACAGCTTACAAAGGGCTTTGCACTGGGTAAATTCATCATTTCTGAACGCGATGTTCACACATTGTGAATAGGTCTTGGTGACAGCCTGTTGTATATTTGTGGTCCAGATTCAAATAAGGTGAGTGAGCGCATGGAGTTTTACCATTTAAGGTCATTTGTAGTGGTTGCTGAGACGGGCAATTTAACCAAGGCGGCAAAACAGTTGTTTACTACACCACCTGCAGTCAGTGCCCATATTCGCGCATTAGAAGATGAGCTGAAAACCACATTATTTGAGCGCACCAGCAAAGGGATGCGATTGACCCCAAAAGGCGAGCAGTTGCGCTTGCAAGCGCAAAAAACCTTAGATAGTGCCACAGACATGGTGAATCTGGCGGTAGAAAATGCAGATCAAGTTATAGGCACCTTTAAACTGGGATTAAACCGAGATGCAAGTACATTGCGTATTGCAGAGTTGGTCAAAGCGCTCGTTCACCGCTGTCCGGGTATTGAGCTTGAGTTGCATGCGCTGAACACAGGGCAAATCCTTGAAAAGGTAAGCCGTGGTGAATTGGATGGCGGATTTGTTTATGGTGATATTTCGCCTGATCTATTTCATACTGAGTTAGCTTTGCAGCCCATTACCACGATAGTGCCAACCTCATTTGATATTACCGCGATTCAGAGCATTTACGAGCTTGCTGAGCTACCTTGGATAACCGTCGGTGAGCAGTGCCCGTTCGATACGGCACTGCAAAAACGGATTACTCAGTCTATTAAATCACAGGTGAAAAGTGCGGATAACACCTCTCGTGCGAGCTTGGTTGAACAGGGTGTTGGCGCCAGCTTTGTTGAACTGGAAGTGGCACAAGCCATGGTTACAGCCAAGCAAGCACAGCGACTCACCTTGTTGGATTTTGAGATACCTCTGAGTTTGGTAGCTAAAAAATCAGGGCTAACTAACCCAGTAGTTAAAACAGTATTGAAGGAGTTGGAAGTACTTTGGTAGGTGATGGTATCTTCTGAGCTTAAAAGCCAACTGAGCGTTTCAGTTGGCTTTTAACTATATTACCTCATCGTCACAAACTCTTCTGAGCCTGTTGGGTGGATAGCGACAACAGAATCGAAGTCTGCTTTAGTTGCACCCATCTTCATTGCTACACCAAAACCTTGGATCATCTCATCAACGGCAAAGCCAATGCCGTGTAAGCCAACGATTTTCTCTTCAGGGCCTGCACATACCAGCTTCATGCGACATGGCTGACGGTGTTGCGTCACCGCAGTATACATGGCTGCAAATGTCGAATTGTATACCTTGATGTTGTCTTCACCGTATTGCGCTTTGGCTTCAGGTTCTGTTAAACCTATGGTGCCAATCGGTGGGTGACTGAATACTACAGTAGGAACTAGGTTGTAATCCATTTTCGCGTTAGGTAGCTCTGGGTTGAATAGGCGTTCAGCCAGCATACGGCCCGCTTTAACTGCAACAGGTGTCAGCTCGATACCACCTTCCATGATATCGCCAAGTGCGTAAATACCTGGTACTGAGGTATTTTGCCACTCATCAACCTTCACAAAACCTCTTTCAGTAACATCCACATCAGTTGCTGCAAGGTTGATTTTATCTGTCACAGGCTCGCGACCAATCGCCCAAATCACTTGGTCAACAGTGTGTGATTCACCATTTTCAAGGTGTAGAGTTACTGAACCATCAGCCTCTTTCACGAGCTCTTTAGGCGTTGAGTTAGTGTGTAATGTTGGGCCTTCTTTTTCCATGACTTCAGTGAGCGTTTCAACCACCATAGGGTCAAAGTTGCGCAGTGGGGCATGTTTACGCACAAATAAGTGGGTTTCTGTACCTAGGCTGTGCAGCACACCAGCAAGCTCTACAGCAATGTAACCTGCGCCAATGACGGCAACACGGCGTGGCTGCTCGTTTAATTCAAAAAAGCCATTTGAGTCTATTCCGTGCTCGGCACCTGGAATATTTGGAATGCTTGGACGACCGCCCACTGCAATACAGATATGATCTGCGGTGTACTGTTCGCCATTTACTTCGATGGTTTTATTATCGATGAACTTGGCAAAGCCGTTGATCACAGTCACGCCATTGCTGGCAAGATATTTGTTGTAACCTTGGTGAATACGGCCAATATAAGCCTCACGGCTTTCAACTAATTTGGCCCAATTGAAGTTTTTTAGCTCAACGTCAAAGCCGTAATCTGGTGCATAAAGTTTGATGGCTTCAGCAACTTGTGCGCCGTGCCACATTACTTTTTTAGGCACACAGCCAACGTTCACACAGGTGCCTCCCATGTGTTTTGCTTCGACAAGGGCGACTTTTGCGCCACGCATTGCCGCTCGGTTTGCTGATGCGATACCACCGCTACCACCGCCAATGGCAATGTAGTCAAAATGTTGAGCCATAATGTTTCCTCTTCTGAATTCGCTGAACTAGTCTTAGTATGACAGCTTTTATACGCCATAACTTTCAACTAGATTAGTAAGTTTTACTTGTATTTGCGCTATTAGCCCTTATTTCAAGTTTATTCAGGAAATAAAAAATTAAGAGAGACACTATGAGCAACCCATTAATTGGCCTTGAAGGATTACCGCCATTTTCAAAAATAAAGCCTGAGCATGTTGTTCCTGCGTTAAAAGCAGCTATTGAGCACAGTCGTAAAACCATAGATACAGTACTAGAGCAGACGCAATTTACTTGGCAAAATTTTGTTGAACCTCTTGAGGAAGCCGATGATAAGTTGTCTAAAATGTGGTCGCCAGTGTCTCATATGCACTCAGTGGTTAATAATGAAGAGTTAAGAAAAGCGTATGATGAGTGCTTGCCATTAATTTCAGAGTACTCTACATATGCAGGTCAGCATCAAGGGTTGTACCAAGCGTACCTTTCAATTGAGCAAAGTGACGACTTTGAAAACTTAAGTACAGCACAACAAAAAACCATTAAAAATGCGTTAAGAGACTTTAAGTTATCAGGTATTGCATTAAATGAAGATGGGCAAAAACGTTATGGAGAGATAAGCGCAAGGCTTTCGGAGTTGGCTGCCAAATTTGGTAATAATGTGATGGATGCCACCCAAGCATGGCATTTACATGTTACTAATGAGGCTGATTTAGGTGGATTACCAGAGTCGGCATTGGCGCTTGCAGCACATACTGCACAAGCAAAAGAACTTGAAGGCTGGGTATTTACGTTAGACATTCCTTCTTACTTACCGATTATGACGTATGCAGACAATCGTGATTTGCGAGAGCAAATGTACAGAGCTTATGTTACGCGTGCATCAGATCAAGGCCCAAATGGTGGAGAGTTTGATAACTCAGAGCTGATGAGCGAAGAGTTAGCACTACGTCACGAATTGGCCGTGTTGTTAGGTTTTGATAGCTATGCGGATAAATCGCTGGCAACCAAAATGGCTGAAACACCTACACAAGTTTTTGACTTTTTGAATGATTTGGCGAAAAAGTCAAAGCCTCAAGCGCAGCAAGAAGTAGATGAATTGAGAGCATTCGCTAAAGATGAGCATCAAGTCGAGCAGTTAGAAGCGTGGGATTATGGCTATTACGGTGAAAAACTAAAGCAAGCTAAATATGCTATTTCAGATGAATTATTGCGTCCATATTTCCCTGCGGATCGCGTGTTAAGTGGTTTATTTGAAACAGTGAACCGCCTGTTTGGAATTAAAGTTACTGAAGTCACTGAGTTTGACAGTTATCACGAAGATGTACGCTTTTTCGCTATTCATGACCGCAGTGGCGTGCTGCGTGGTCACTTTTATTTAGATTTATATGCGCGTGAACATAAACGTGGTGGCGCTTGGATGGACGATTGCATGGGCCGCCGAACATTGTCAGATGGTACATTGCAAACACCAGTTGCTTACCTTGTATGTAACTTTAATAAAGCAGTGGGAGATAAGCCTGCACTGTTTACTCACAACGAAGTAACCACCTTATTCCATGAGTTTGGTCATGGTATTCACCACATGCTGACGCAAATCGATGCGCCTGCTGTTGCGGGTATTAATGGTGTTGCATGGGATGCGGTTGAGCTACCTAGTCAATTTTTAGAAAATTGGTGTTATGAAGAAGAGGCGCTGAGCTTCATATCTGGGCACTACGAAAGTGGTGAGCCATTACCAAAAGAGTTATTAGATAAATTATTGGCTGCTAAAAATTATCAGTCGGCAATGCAAATGCTCAGGCAGATTGAGTTTTCACTGTTTGATTTCCACATTCATGCGGATTATCAGCAAGGTGAAGCGTGCCAGATCCAAGCAAGATTAGATAAAGTCAGAGAGCAGGTGGCAATTATTAAAGCGCCAGACTTTAATCGTTTCCAGCATGGCTTTAGTCATATCTTTGCGGGTGGTTATTGCGCAGGTTACTACTCGTATAAATGGGCAGAGGTACTTTCAGCAGATGCCTATTCTCGCTTCGAAGAAGAAGGGATTTTCAATGCGCAAACAGGTAAAGACTTTATGGAAAACATCCTAGAAATGGGCGGTTCAGAAGAGCCTATGGTGTTATTCCAACGCTTTAGAGGTCGTACGCCACAAGTTGATGCATTGTTGCGTCACAGTGGTATTGGCAAAGCCGCATAAGCGTATATTGCAATCTCCACATGAACAAAGCGTCCGAAAGGGCGCTTTGTTGTTTTTGCACTCGCAAAATAAACAGTTCCGTCTATGCTTTGGTAAAGACCTGATCTTGTAGGGAAAGCCATATGACAAATTTAGTGCTTGCCATTGACGATGACAAGCTCATTCACCATGTTATCGAGCAGTCATTATCGCAAAGCTGTAAATTGATCCACGCTAAAAATGGCGAGCAAGGCTTAAGGTTAGCAATTAAATATCAACCCGATATTATTTTGCTCGACGTTGAAATGCCGGGCATGTCCGGTTTTGAAGTGTGTGAGCGCTTAAAAGCGGGAGACCACACTGCTGATATTCCAGTGATGTTCTTATCTTCCAAATCCGATATTAGCGAACGTATGCGCGGGTATAATGCGGGTGCGGCTGATTACATTGTAAAGCCATTTGAAGGGTCTGAATTATTGGCGCGGATCAAAGTCTTGGATGATTACCGCCGTCAATCAGTGGCGCTTAAGCAAGACATGCAAAGGGCACAAATTACCGCAGAAATTGCCATGACAGATTCTGGAGATATGGGTCGCATAATGCGCTATGTCGGCCAGTCTTACCATGCCCATGATTTAACCACTTTGTCTGAGTACTTTTTAGAGTTTTTTACGCCGCTCAATTTAGAGGTTGCGCTGGCTTTTTGGTACCACAATCAGGCGGTGTTCTTTTCCCAAGAGGGTGCAATACAGCCGATAGAGCAAGAACTGTTAGAAACCAACAAAGAGGGCAGCCGGTTTGTTGATTTTGGTCGGCGCACTATTATCAATTATCCCAAAGTATCCTTATTAATTAAAAACATGCCTACCGATGATCCTGCGCTGTATGGTCGCTTTAAGGATTTGCTGCCCCATATTCTCGAGGCTACCAATGCCAAAATAAAAGATATGGAAGTGAGCGAAGTTGCATTAAATAAGGTTGAGGAAATTGGCTTGGCATTTGCGCAATTGAGTGAACAGCTAGGTGGCATTGGAGAGGTTTATGGCGCGAAGGTCGCTGAATTTGATCAGTTTGTTAAAAATGAAGCAGTTATGGCTGGACTGGATGAATCACACAAGGTGTCTCTTGAGCGTTTGAGTGAGCACTTTCTCTTTGTAAATGATGAGTTCTCAATTATTCGTTACAAGCTGGGTGAAATCACCCAAGTACGCCAAGAGCTTATCCAAAGCCTAAACCAAATGGCCAAGCCTTGGGGTGAAGATGAAGTGCCCGCACAGACGGACATTGAATTGTTTTAGTCGATGCGACACAACCGCGTCGATTGGATTCTTTTTTTATCAATTAAACGATATAATCTGCAGGCTTAGACGACAGGAGCTTGCAGTTGTATATTCACACGCCATTTGAAGAAAACCGTTCTTATTTAGATGAGATCACAAAACGCTTTGAGTTAGATAAACATAAAGCGCTCGACGAGGACTTTCGTTTGATCTATGACGAAGCGGGGCTGGCGCTATTTAAAAAAGATGAGCCAAAACTTGGTGCTATTCGTGTTGATTTTGTTACCGGTGCCAGCGCCCATAGACGCAAGTTTGGTGGTGGGAAAGGGCAAGCTATTGCTAAAGCGGTTGGACTAAATAAAGGGGTTACACCTGTGGTATTGGATGCCACCGCTGGTCTTGGGCGTGATGCATTTGTATTGGCGTCTTTAGGCTGTAAAGTATTAATGCATGAGAGGCACCCTGTGGTCGCAGCGCTTTTATATGACGGTTTGCAGCGCGCTTATCAAGATGCCGAAATTGGCCGCTGGATGCAAGATAATATGCACATCGTATTTGGCTCAAGCCACGCACTACTTGAACAGGCGGTGCATGATGAGTCGAGCCGCCCTGATGTGGTGTATTTAGATCCCATGTTTCCGCACCGTGAAAAGTCCGCACAAGTGAAAAAAGAAATGCGCGTGTTTCAATCCTTGGTCGGTGCAGATAATGACGCTGACGCCTTACTGCCTTTTGCGACTCAATTGGCGACCAAGCGAGTTGTGGTAAAACGCCCAGATTACGCACCTTTTTTAAATTCACAAACACCCAGCATGCAAATTACCACTAAGAAGAACCGCTTTGATGTCTATGTCAACGCGGCAATGAAGTAAACATCTGCACGCAGACTTTTACCTTGTCGCGAGTTTGTACACAAAAAGCATACTAAAAAAGTATGCTTTTATCTGAGATTGCTCATTTGGCAAACAACTTACATCAAAATGTCATAAAAGGTTAATACTCTGAGCCCGAAATTCACTTTTTGGGATTGTAGTACATATGCGTGTTTCATCTTTCACTCGGCTGCTGGCGGTGTTGTTAGCCATTGCCAGTATCATTCTTGCGGCGACCTTATTGTGGGCAAGTCAGGTCTTTAGTAAGTTAGATCAGCAAGATAGCGCATATACTCAGCTTAAAAATACGGTTTTAATTGATTTAGCAGGTACGGTTGAAGATTACCTCAGCTCAGGTGATAGTCTGTATCTAAATCAGGCTAGTGAGCAGATCAATATCATCAAAAATAAGCATTTAGCAACCATGTCTAGTGATGTCATGCAGGATATGGAAAAGCAACTTGATGCATTAAATGGCGATATTCAGGGCAAGTACCGTGCGCTTGGTAAGCTATCGGGCAATGAATTGGCACTACTTGATAATGCTCTTCGGCAAATGGCGGGGTCTGCCTCCTCATTGATGAATTATGTTGCGCAGGCGCAAGGCCATGTCTTGAGTGAACGTTATTATACATTGGCGTCCGATTACTATTTTGAAACCACCAATTTAAGTATTTATACCTACCAACTGGTGTTGCACTATGACCAAGCAACACAGCAAAGTTTGCACAAATCATTGAGTAGACTACAAACCCTTTCATCGCAAATTGATAGGCTAGATGACTTAGGTGTGATGACTGAAGTGGATGAGGATGAGCTTTTTTTAGGGGAAGAGCCTGAAGATTTAGCGCAAGAGATTAAGTCCGAATTGAGTAGCTGGCCAAATCGCTTTAGCCGTGACTTAGAAAATACATTACGTCAGGCGCAGCAACGCCAAGCTGGAATTACGGCACTGCGTGGCGATATTAAGCAATTATCATCACTGATGTTAGATGCAGGCGCGCAATTAAAACGCCGTCAGATAGAGTTAAAGTCTCAAGTATTTACTATCTTTGGCGCTGCCATTGGCTTGCTTGTGTTGTTAGCTGGCGGCGTGTATTGGGTCCAATTTAGTCAAGTGCTGACACCGCTGCGTAACTTACGAGATGGCTTTGCCTTTTTAATTGAGAGCAATGAGCTGAAACAGATTAAGTGCAAGCGAGCCAATACTGAAGTCGGTGAAATTGCGCAGTACTTTAACCAATTGATTGAAAGGCAGCGGGTAGAAGCACAAGAGCGCGAACAAATGCTGCAAGTGATCAATGACTTTATGCAGGATATGAATCAAAACTTAGCCAGCATTAGTCAGCAGTCAGAGCATACTTATGAACAGGTCGCGCATAATCAGCATCAGCTAGATGAGATTAAGTCTATTGGCTTTGAAGCCAGTAATATCAATCAGCAAGTGGCTGATAACGCGAGTGATACATTTAATGCGATGACACAAAGTGTCGGCTTTGCTGAGTCGATGCTCAAGGCCAGCTCAAGTACTCAAAGCCGTGTTGACCAAGGGTTGGTGAGTCTTAATGAATTACTGGTTGGAGTCGAAGATGTGGGTAAGGTGATAGAGATGATCCACACCATTGCTGAGCAGACTAACTTATTAGCACTGAACGCGGCCATTGAGTCTGCGCGTGCTGGTGAGCACGGTCGAGGCTTTGCGGTAGTGGCTGATGAAGTGAGAAAGCTTGCTCGTCAAACTCAGGACTCGCTCACAGACATCAATGCACAACTTAACATCTTAAGTGATAATTCTAGCAAGGTATCAAACCAGATCAGTGCGTTAGCCCAAGAGGCGCAGCAGCAAACTGAACATGCACAAGAGTTAAAGCGTAACTCAGAAGGCGTTGCAGAGCGTGCACAAGGTGCCAGCCAAGTAGCTGCAGATGCGATGGCTCTGAGCAATCAACAAACTGATTTGGTAGATAGTTTTAGCAGTTCTATGGCCACCATGAAAGCGCAAGTGAGTGGGTCAAACCAACAGATCAGCGATATTCAACAGCGCTTAGAGCAGCAAATGGCACAGATTAGAGCAAGCTTAGGCTTGCAGTCATGAGTATTGATTAACGTGAGAGTAAGCAAAAAGCCAAACGTATGTTTGGCTTTTTTATTATCTGAATATATCTGACGCGGGATAGAAAAAGCCGGAGTGACTCCGGCTTTATATTTTTACATTGTGTGCTTTAAATTATTTGTACTGTGCGTCTAGTGTCACGCCAGAGAAAGTACGGTATGCACGTAGACCAATGTGCCAAACACCAGCTGCTGGGTTAGTGATGGTACATGTTTCTGCGTTACCACCTTCATATGGACGACACTGGTAAGTAGACGTCGAAGGTGCGCTACCTGGATTTACATAAAGGTCAGCATCACCTGAACCACCTGAGATTTTAACCGTTAGGCTCGACATGCCAGCAGGGACAGTCACTTGGTGACGGCTCCAGTTGCCTGTTGATGCAGATAGGTTTGTCTCAGTGATACCACCAGGTTGTGTACCTGTGCTTTCTGCGTTTGCAACAAGGCTCACACCGCTATACGCAGAATAACCGCGCATCATCACGTGATATGTGCCAGAAGCGTTATCGATAGTACAAACTTCGTTGTTACCGCCTTCATATGGGCGACAGTCATAAGTCGTAGTAGTTGGCTTAGCACCTGCTCTTACGTACAGGTCAGCGTCACCCGTACCACCACTCATTGTGAAGGTTACTTTGCTCGCGCCAGCAGGCGTTTCAAATGTGAAGAAGGCTTCAGCATCTTTTGCACCACTTAGGCCAGTTTTTGCTTCACCATCAACTAATACATTGTCACCTGGGTTTGTATTGTCGTTGCCAAGTGCCATATCAACTGCCGCGTTTGCGTCAACGATACCTGTACCACAGTTAGTACATGTTGCAGGGAAGCTACGTGTTGTATTTTTAAGAATTGTTTCGATTTCGTCAGGCGTTGCAGTAGGTTTTGCTTGCTTGATAAGCGCTGCAATACCCGCAACATGTGGCGCTGCCATCGACGTACCTTGTGAGTAGCTATAGCTATCGTTCACAGGTGTGTTGCTACCTGAGTTGTAAGTAGAAAGAATGCCTTCAGGATCGTTGGCGAAGCTTTGTGCGCCACCAGGTGCAGCAACGTCAATTGAAGAACCATAGTTTGAGTAGTATGCACGGCCACCGTCACGACCAACAGACGCAACGTTAACGATACCAGCACAGTTACCTGGGTTGTAGTTGTTTGCATTGTCGTTGTCGTTACCCGCAGCGATAACAATCACAGAGCCGTTTGCACGTGCTTGGTTAATCGCATTTTGTGTGGTAGAGCTACATGCACCGCTGCCACCTAAACTCATGTTGATAACATCAGCTGGGTTTGCATTTGCAGGTACGCCTGCGACTGAGCCACCTGATGCCCAGATGATACCGTCAGCGATATCAGATGTTAAACCACCACATTTACCAAGTACACGTACTGGTACAACTTTAGAATCATAAGCAACACCGGCAACACCTTCACCATTGTTAGTTACCGCAGCAACAGTACCTGCAACGTGTGTACCGTGCCAGCTTGAATTACGTGCGCTGTGAGTATAACCACACTCGTTGGCTGTAACTGCATCACCTGGATCGCGTGCATCGCTGTCGCGACCACCGCCATCGTTGGCAACTGATAGGTTAGAGATCATGTCGTAACCTGGTAGGATATTTGCGTTTAAGTCAGCGTGCGGACGGTAACCTGTATCTAGTACCGCAACTACCACACCACTACCTGTTGCTTTGTCCCAAGCGGCTGGTGCATTAATACCACCTGCTGCTTCAAAGTAATGCCACTGTGAGCTGTAGCTTGGATCGTTTGGTGCAGCAAATGGCTGTAGCATTTGGTCAACTTCGATGTGTTCAACGTTGCCTGATGCAATCATGTCTTGCATGAATTTTTGAGTTTCAGCAGCGTTAAGCTTCTTGTCTGCACGCATTACGTGGTGGTTTGAAAGCGCCATCGGACGAACGTACTGCGCTTTAGCTGCTGCACGTTTGCTGTTGAAGCCTTTTACAAAACTGCGAGCACGTGTATTCATCATGGCAGGAGACATATCGGCACTTGAAAGTGACATGATGTCATTGCTGTTGTTGTTTTTATATTTAATGATGAATTGTGTACCGAAACCGCTTTGTGATTCTAATTTTTGCGCGATTTGGGCTTGGCTTGGCAGTGTTGGTGCCAATAACTCTACTTGCGTGTTAACACCTTCTGGCATTGCCATTACTGCGTTTGCTGAAAGTAATCCTGTCACAGCCATTGATATTGCTGCTAATTTAAAATTTCCTGTTGTCATTTTTTTACCCTTGTTTTACTTGTTGTTTTTCTTGGCAACCTCTCTGCGCCAAGAGGTTAACAAACGTAAATTCATTGTGCTTTTTGTGAAAGTATTGTTTTGTTATTTACACTATTCATTTAGTTATAAGGGGATGGATAAAAGGCTTTATTATTTCATTATCATTATGTTTTTATTAAACTTTATCAAAATATTCCTGGTTAAAGAATAAACTATTTTTCAATGTAAAAAAATGTAAATGATTTATCTCATATTCTAAAAAGTGATAGAAATATGCTTTTTTGGTTGTGTTTTGAACTATAAACTCCCCCTCAAGCTTAAAAAAAGTTATAATTGCGGCATAAGTTTTTCGTTTCAGAGTATACAATGTTGCAATTTGACGTGGTGATCATCGGCGCAGGTGCCGCTGGATTAATGTGTGCGGCGCAATCTGGTTACAGAGGCCGAAAGGTCGCTATTGTTGATATGGGTAAAAAAGTGGGAAGAAAAATTCTCATTAGTGGCGGTGGTCGTTGCAATTTTACCAATGAAAATGCCAGCCCAGAAAACTATCTATGTGCCAATCCTCACTTTGTAAAATCCAGTTTAAGCCGTTATAGCCAGCATGATTTTATTGAGCTGGTGGACCGTCATGGTTTAAATTATCACCACAAAACACTTGGGCAACTATTCTGTGATAACAGCGCGCAGGACATCGTTGATATTTTGATGACTGAATGTGAGTGGGCCGGCGTTGAAGTCTTTTTACGTAATGAAGTGCTCAATGTGGAACGTGACGAGCAAGGCTTATATATAGTTACTACTTCAGAGCATACATTTAGTTGTACTTCTTTAGTTGTTGCGTCAGGCGGTCTAACCATGCCAAAGCTGGGGGCAACACCAATCGGTTACAAAATTGCAGAGCAGTTTGGTTTAAATTTACTGCCAACAACCGCAGCACTAGTACCTTTTACCTTGCACGACCACGATAAAGCGCGCTTTGAAGGCTTGTCTGGGATCAGTGTCGATAGCTTAGTGACCAGTGATGATGGCACGCAGTTTAGAGAAAATATCTTGTTTACTCACCGCGGTCTATCGGGCCCTGCAATTTTACAGATATCCTCGTTTTGGCGAGCTGGGCAGGCGGTCAGTATCAACTTATTACCAGATACAAACGTTGCTGAGCTACTGCACGATTGGCGTCAAAACCAAGGCCAAAAGTCTGTTAAAAACCTGCTTGGACAACTGCTACCAAAACGCTTTGTTGATGCGTTAATTAACGATAACAGCGTACCGGATAAACCTGCTAACCAACTAACCCATGGTGAGATTGATACCATCGCCGCGACATTAACTGCTTGGCAAATAAAGCCCAATGGCACTGAAGGCTACCGCACCGCAGAGGTGACCTTAGGTGGTGTCGATAGTGACGAACTAAGCTCTAAAACTTTTGAAGCGAAAAAAGCCAAAGGCCTTTACTTTATCGGTGAAGTTACCGAAGTTACCGGCTGGCTCGGCGGCTATAATTTCCAATACGCATGGTCTAGCGGCTGGGCATGTGGGCAGGTGTGCTAGTTTTGTGTTGAGACAATAAAGTTTGTAACAAAGGGGTGATCGCTTCACCCCTTTATTGTATCTGCACATAGGTGCAAAATATACGTTGCGAAGCAAGGTTACTTTTGCGCAAGGTGAAATAAGCAACTTACACACATATTAAAAAGTTCTGATTAGCTCATTCATGTGCCTGCATGCCTTGGCCCGCATCAATGCCAGTACATGACTCATCAATTGCTTATTTTCAGGCGTCATAGAAAGGGAAGTAATGTTGTCTGAAAAGCTTTCATATCAAAGAGCCTGCTCTCGTTATTCTGACTAAGGTCAGGTCCCATTATGCAGAGGTGCTAGGTTTGTTTGCAATCTGCCCCTCGTCATTCTGACGAAAGTCAGAAACCATTTTGCAGCGCTGTCAGTTTGAGCAATGACTTTTGTACAAGGTGAAATGAGCAACTCAAACACATATTAAAAAGCATTGAGAACATACCTCTCGTTGAAAAACGCAATATCACCATGCAAAATGCGGGACCTGACTCCATTTGTTTCTAATTTGGAATCTTGGGTTGGCGAATTTATGGGCGTGGACGACGATTCAAAGCAAATTATCCAATCAGATAATTTGTTGGATTATGCCAAGAGTAATATCTGCAGTTGTGAACGTTTATTCGGAAACAAGATTATTGGCCTTAGCGCCTAATATTGAAAGGAATATAAAAATGAAAAAAATATCCGCTATTGCCTGCTCGTTACTATTAACGGGCTGTTTTTGGGGCTCTCACTTTGAAGCGCCAGCAAGCTCTCAAAAGCAACATGGCTCAGGGTTAGTGCAATCATCTGATCTCTCTCATGACGGTGCTTTGTCTATTATTGCAAGGCAAAATGAAGTTTGCCTATGGAGTAACCTCTCAGATAAAAAAGTATTTCCCTGTATCGCTGAGGGCAATATTGAGTTGTCAGGAATAGCCGAAAACGCCAGTGTGTTTTATATATCCAACAGGCTGTCTGTCAGCCTATTTTCGACAAACTCTGGCAAGCCGTTAGGCGCATGGTCAAGTGGTGAAAATATTATTAGAGATATTGCGATATCTAATGACGGTGAAACTTTACTGTTAGGGTATAGAAGCGGAAAAACGGAAGTGATAAATGTCAGAACTAATAGCCGAGCGCTATACAAGTTACACGACTTAGATGTAAACACCGTGGCGCTTTCTGCTGATGGGCGCACAGCAATGACAGGCTCCAGTGACAAATTCGCTAAACTGTGGGATGTACAAACAGGCAAAGAATTACAGTCTTATAAATTCTCTACCAGAGTCAACCATGTTTCTCTAAACGCTGACGCAACTAAGGCGTTTGTACTGGACTCTGTGGATGCTCGTCAGTTTATTGATTTAAAAGCACATGAGTTAAGCTCGTCCTTATCTACATTTGGCAACTTCATAGAATTTAATCAGTCGGTATTTATTAACAATGATCAGTGGTTACTCACCGCTTCTCCAAACCAAAAAGTGCAGATCTGGCGTGTTGCAGATGGGGATTTAATTGCAAAGTTTATGGCGAATAAAGTCGATGGTCGAAATCGAGCTTCAGTATTAAGCATCGCGGTGAATGAGTCTAAGCAAGTTATCATCAGTGAAACCAATGATGGCGTTGTGGAAACTTGGCCAATAAACACGCTGCTTTAAGTTCAAATACGGCAGTTACAACAGCATCGCATTGTAACTGCTTCGATTTATTAGAGTTCTGTTCATACAAAACTATGCGCTAACACAGCCTTCGTTATACTGAATTTTTTGGCTCAAAGTATCCCTTATTGCACATGGCATTATCTGGCTACTTGAGCTTCGTATAGGTTATGAGAGTGCAGTTTAATACAGGCACTTTCGACAATGCGATTGCTCAGCAAGACATGCTGAAAAGCCACCATCACATAATCCTTATCTCTTCCCTCTGCAACTCATCATCATTGGGCTTGCCATAATAGACGTTGGCGATAATCGACAAGGCATTGCTTTGCTCTTTTATATCGACCACTAAAAAGTTATTTTTACCTGCCATTTCAAATATGTTTTCTATCTCGATATGGGTTGAGCGATACATCTTTTTACTGCTATCGATGGCAACAGCTGCCATTTTTGGTGGTGGCTTGCGAGAGATGGCACTGGAGGTGATGTTCATCACTTTGGCTTTGGGGAAGGTCGAAGATGAGATCTTGAAGGCTGATGCGCAGTGCACATCACCGCTTAAAAAGGTGATGGGGACTTGATGGGCATGGGATAGCTCAAACACATGATCTAACATGATATTGCGCTCTTTGATGTTGGTGTCATTGCCCCATTCATCAATGGCATCGTCCATAGCACCAAAAATCTTTAACAGTAGGTCCATGTTATTCATCACCGCGTCATTCCAATGCACGACGGGGACGGCAGTGACAATAAAGATGGCTTTCACACCGCTGGCTGCCGTGTCGCTAAGCCACTGTGTAAAGCGTATTATTTGCTCAGGGCCCAATAAACGCGCGCCGTCTGCTTGATTTTCCACATCATGATGCGAGCGTGTATCAAGCACATAAACACCGATAGGACCTTTTATAAATCCGTAGTCCCATTGCTGCTGGTTATCTTCGATATCATAATGTCTGGTCGACACATTTGTATCTGGATTATGCAAATGCTGATAATCCAAATAAGCTCTCTTGGCGGCTTGGTACGCCAAGCGCGCGATGGTCGCGTTTATATGGTCATCATCGTATCCCCAAAAGAGACTGAGTTTATCTATTCGCTGTGCTTTTGTGAGGGAGCCCCAGCCGTCCATGATTTCATGGTCGTCCCACATCATGTATTGAGGGTAAGTGCGATATACCGATTGCTGCGAGCCGAAGTTCCAATAAATTCGATAATAGATGCGATAAAGCTTAGTTAAATAGTCTATAACGCCTTCTTTGTTGAGTGTGCCTTGTTCCGTATAGACGTCATATAACGCGTTTTTGTGGCGACTTAGCCAATCCCATAAATCTTCAATGTCAGTTTGAGCCGGTTTGCACTTTGATTGCGCTCTTTTGCCATGGGTATCACAGTAGACTTGATCGCCGCCGCCGATTACAAAGCGGGTGTTCCTTTCTGTAAGTGCTTCGCATAGATCTGGCCATAAGCCATCTGTAATCGACTTCTGTCCAAAGGGGTCGTGACAGCTATAAAACCCAAAACTAAAGTCACGCCAATTAGACCCTTGCTGATCCGTGTAGAAGGTGTGCTCGATACGGTAGCCCTTTTCAATTTTTCTCGGCAGTGTCTGGTGTGTATCGCCATAGGCAAATAAAAAGTAATGATAGCAGGTGTCTGGACTTAGCTGTTCTAGTGTGACACAGGCACAATTGTCATATTTTTCTTCTGTATCAACTGGGTACTTTATGATGCCTGCAGCACTGAAGCAGGCATCATCAGGGTGAGAGCTAAATTCGTTAAGGCGGGTTTTGATTGTGTCTATGTGGGCTGCTTCAACGAGTACGATACACCATTGTCCTGGCGTGAAGGTGCGTAGCCAAATTTTGGCTGTGGAGTCTGTGGTATGCCCAACAATACACATAGAGTTGAGCTTGGGTAGAGAGGACTCATATTGATTGGGGTCGGGTAATCTTGTCATGTCTACTCCTTGGGCGGCTGGATGAATTAAACATTATCCATGTGGACGGTATGGTTTAACGTCTGTGATAGTCAAAAGTATAGTGCGGTTTTCAACAGGTATTGGGGTTTCGCTAGTTAAGTAGTGCAGATTGGCTGCGCTTGGCACAGCGCATATACGAGCGCATAACTTGGCAGTAATAGGTAGTAATATCTTTTTGGTCAGGCTCAAGGATATAGTGGATGCATACCGATGTGATGGCATTGAGATGTGACTTAGAATAGGTGTACAGCTTTCTTAAGAAGCCAATAGGTAAGCAGTGTGGTTGCTGCCTGCCTATTTTTTTTGTTCCTCTTGCTTTGCAAAACTGACTTTATCTATATTTAACTCGTTTAGCAGTGACATTAAACCATGCACATCCTGATATTGGGTTTTACTGCCAACATTTAAATGCACACTTAAATCGCTCTGTTCGGCTTGTTCGGTTAAATAATGTCTCACTTGAGCTTGGTTACGCACTTGGCCATCTAGTAGCCATATACCCTTGTCATTAATTGAAAGGGTGAGCTGTGCAGATTGCATGGCTTGAGTTTGACCATTGCTGACATTGACATTAAGTGCTTTGGTGAGCAGAGGGGAGGTGATTAGAACAATAACCAATAATACCAACATGACATCAATCAAAGGCAGCATATTGGGCTCTTTAATGCTGGGAGCATGTGCATCTTGCTGATTAAAATCCATATTAAGATCCCGATAAATGTGCAGGCGAGTGGCCAGTTAATAGGTAATTATGCCACTGTTGGGCAAAATAATTGAGGTCAGTTTGTAGTTGCTCATATTGCTTGGCGAAAAAGTTATAAAACAACACAGCTGGAATGGCAACAGCGATGCCCACACCAGTAATAATTAGTGCCTCAGCAATGGCTGGTGCAAGGGCTGTCAGTGTTGCCATTGTTTGCTCGCCAATGACGTTCAGAGATAAGTGAATGCCCCAAACTGTGCCTAGTAAACCGATAAAGGGCGCGCAGGCGGCGGTGGTAGCAAGTAAGTTCAAGCCATGTTTAGGTAAGGCGCGCTTACTGTATAACGTTAATTGACTGGCGAGAAAGTCAGGCAGCGGTAGTTGTTCACTTGGGGCGTCTAGATATTGCTGCTTTGCTAAGTTGCCTACTTTTGCAATGTGGTAATACAGACCAAAGCGTTTGAAAAGTTTAGGGCTTTGCGATACATGGGCTTGTCGAAAAGCGGCTAATGTTTCTTGCTTATGCCACAGTTGCTTTGCATGACTTTGCTGACGCTTGATACATAGTAAAGACCAAAACAAATGAAGTGCTCGGCTCCAAGTCAGACATGACATGACTAAAAGCAGTAAAAAAATGGCAAGAATGATTGGGTCAAACTGGCTGAGATATATAAGTATGTTTGTCATTACGGGTTGGACTCGATGGTTTTATTGTTATGTATATGGGCTTTTTCAATTTCAAAAATAATACGTTGCTGATACCAGTGTGAAATCGCTTCTTCATTGAGTAATGTGGGATAAAAAGACCAATCTACAATGGCGTTTTTCGCAGCCAAATCTAGGGTGTCAAAACCACTACTTTTAACTATGCGTGGAGATTCCACACCACCAAGGGCATTGACCAAAAACTTTACGGTAACGACACCTTGTTGACCTGCGGCTTTTGCATCTTCTGGGTACACTGGCTGTGGGACGTTAATTGGCCTAGCAAGTTGCTTGTGCTGTGCAGGTGTTGACTTTGCATTGATATCTTTTTGTTTAGCTGCTTCTTTGTTGTGAGTGCTTACTATTGATTCTGTGTCTGTATCTTCAACCTGTGTGGCGTGCTGTTGTGTATTTTTGTGTGCAAAGTCACTTTGCTGTGGTGTGTTTACAGCTGGTGGCGGTAATTCTGCCAGCGTCATTGTTAGGTGATTAGGTGTTATAGAAGTTGCTTCTTCTTTATCATCAGTTAAAAACCCGAGTACAAGTGCATGCAAGGCCACAACCAATATCAACAAAACAAAAAATCGCATCATCTAATCATAGTTATTTGGTTTAAATCATGCTTATGGTATTGAATTGTTTAATACTAATCAATAATTAGCCCGCCGAGCAACATGGTACATTGACGGCGAGCTAGGCATTAAGATGTTACTTTGTGGTGCCTTTGTTGTAGTGCCTTGCTATTAATAGGCATAGTATTGCCATCGCAGTTAGCGTGCTATTGACCCACCATATCGCTTTGTCGGCCAGTAATAGTGGTTGTATGGCCAACATGCCGTTGAATAGATCATAGGCGGGTGCAAATAAAAAGAGTAAAGAGGCCATTATTAACTGCTGGACCATGACTTTCCTCGGCGCGTTTTTAACAAACGCATGGAGCATGGTAAAAAGCCAACTGAGGTGAAACACCGGCACAAGTATGTTTTGCATCGCAAAGTGCTCAGACAAAAATCGCGTTACAACAAAGCACATGGCGACTGAGATGAGTATGCCGCTAGAGAGGGCTATGGTCATTGCACTGACAAAGCGCAAACCTACTTTACTTTGTTGGCGGTTTTTTGCCCGCTTTTCTAACCAGATCAGGTTGCCTGTTAAAATCAAATAACAGCACGCGAGGCCCATTAAAAACATTAAAAAGCGCATGAGATCTCCACCAAACGTCCCGTAATGTAGCGCTTCAAATGTTGCCGCACTGGCCAGCGCTGGATTATGCTTGATGATGTCGCCACTCAGTTGTGTAAAGTCATCTAACGCAAAGCGCAGTCTGTGGTACTCATGTAATGAACCGGGTTGGCGCAAAATCACTTCAACGTGAGCGGCTTTATCTGCCATACCATATGAAAATAGATAGGTGAGCTGATGCGTTGGGTAGCGCTTTTTAATGTGTGATAACAAGGCATCATATTGTTGCATAGGCAGTGTTAGGCCACTGGGTGTATGTTGTATTTCATCCGGTTTGCCAAGTGCTTTATCCAGTTCGATAAAGTTGCCATTAAATGCTGCAAACCCAAAGCCGGCTTGAAATATTAAGGCAAGATTGAAATAGACGCCGGTTAGTGCATACATAAAGGTATAAGGAAATGCGGTAACTCCAATCAAGATATGACCATCGAGGTATTTATCTTTGGCTTTGTGAATCCGATATTGATAGTAATGACTGATGATTTTTTTTAGGTGGATGAGCAACCCTGTCAGTAATACCACAAAAAAGATCAGAGTAATTATCCCGACCAGTTCAAAGCCAATTTTTGGAATATATAAGTGGTAGTGCATGCGATAAAGCATGTCGGCAAGAAAAAACTGATTGCGATCGAGGTCGAGTAAACGTCCATCATCGGCGGCAAAGCTATAGTTTACATATTGTCGTTTACCGTCTTGTGTAGCGAGAAAAAATACCGTGTAAAACGGTTTATTTTCGCTGGGTAAATCAATGCTGACTCGGTCATTGAAGCGAATGTCATAGCCAAGTCCTTGCAACTTATCAATGACGTGACTGACGGGGATTTGCTCTGTGGGCAAGGCTTTATGAAAGTTATGAAATCGGTCCCATTGATGAATTTCAGCGCGATAAAAGGATAGGCTGCCACAGACAAATATAATCATGAGGGCACCTGAGATGATCAAGCCAAGCCAAGTGTGCGCATGGGTGAGGTTTTTTAAAGTATCTTTAGAAAACATGAAGAAACCATTAAGTGAAAAAGGCTGTTAGATAAATGAGCATTGCGGGCGCAATGCAATACAAGCCGCGAAGCCATGCAGCTTTGGAGCTGCTTGCGCCATAGCAATATGTCATGATGCATGCCCAGCCAGTTAACCCAACAGTCATGAAAAAAGCAGCAGAAATGGCGCTTAAGTCACTATAAAAGTGGACCAAGCTACTAGGGAGTAAAGTGATGGTTATTAAACCGCAGATGAAGCCCGCAAATGTTTTATGCCACATATAAGCCTCCAAAAACAAAGTGCAATGCGATGGCAATCATCACTACAACAACCAGACTTGGCCAAACAGCGTGATTAAAGTGGTGAATTAAAAAAACCGGTGCCGCGAGGGCAAACATACTTAATAGTAGGGTATAAGTAAGTGCGGCACCGATTGTCATACCTATTTGCACAAAGCCCCACACAGCAAGCTGGCAAAGGATCAGTGCAAATAGGTGTAGCAATAGGCGTCCAGATAAGGGGCGTGATAGCCATCGTTGTCGTGTGCTTGTTGCGTAGTAAAGTACGCCACACAGCCATAAACTGGGCAGTAAATAATACATCATGATAGTCACGTATTGGCGGCTTTCGCCGCCTTATTGTTATTAGAATTTATAGTTGGCGTTGATGACCCAAGTACGTGGGGAGCCCGCTTTTTTAGGCACAAACCCGTATGTATCGTAGTAATACTCATCTAGTAGGTTGCGTACATGTACCTTCACATCAAGTTGTTCGGTAACTTGATAACCAAGGTGAGCTGAAATAAGGGTTTCGCCTTGCTTAGTATCAGCCAGTGAACCACGTCGAGTCCCAGCGGGTAGTCCAAGGTCAACACCACGAGGTGCTAATACGTTGACTGTGGTGTCATCGTTCCACTGTAGGCCAAGGCCTGCTCGCCAATCATGGTATTGATAGATTGTGTTTAACTTCAGTAACTTACGTGGAGCTTCTTTGTTGACGTCTTCACCCTGTTGATCTTCTAGAGAAAACTCACTGTAACTGGCGTTAAGTTGCCAGTTTTCGGTGATGTTTCCTGCTATTTCAAGTTCAAAGCCTGCAGAGTTCGCTCCGTCTACTTGACGGTATCTGATGGGGGTAGAGTTTGCGTATTCAGGAATGGCTTCAGCGACGTTTTTCAGTAAAGTATCAAATGCGGCAAAGTTGATATTAAATTTATCGTCAAAGAGTGCCAGCTTTAATCCAAGCTCAATATTTTGACCTGTTATGGCTTCAATTGGATCTAGGTTACCATCAACCAAGCCAGGTTGTGGCTTGTATGTATCAGTGTAACTTGCATAGATGTTTAAAATGTCGAGTGGGCTGTATACCAGACCTAAATATTTACTATCACCCTCATCAGAAGACGAAGAGGCCGAGTGACCTTGCCAAGAAGTATAGTTTTGATTGTTTTGTTTGAATTTATAAAACTTAATACCAGCAATCACATTGATCTGATCATGCACATTAATGTTAGTACTCAGGGCTAATGTTTCTTCATCGACGGCTTCTAGTCTGTCTATGATTTTTTGATTGATGTTTGGCGCTTTTATTCCTTGAGCAGGATTTGAGTCGAACAGGCTTGCCATTGGATAAAAAGCACGACGACCTTCTGGTGTTTCCTCCTCGTACGTTAAATTTGTATATTCTGTTTCGTTATTTAAGTAAGTAATGTTGATCTGGTGCTCGCGGTCAAACAATTCAACTCGGCCAATTGCACTGGCTGTTATGGTCGTTACTTCACCCTCGTCAGCAAACAGTGAGTCAATTCCAAATAGGCCAAGTCCTGTTTTAGGATCTGCTGATGATGCGAAATAGGTGAAAATGGACTCTAAATCATTGGTACCGTGATAAATTGCACCATTGAGCTGCCAATCAAGGTTGAGTTGGTGGGAGATTTTAAAAGTGTACCCTGTATGCTCTCTATTTTGAAACGCATTTGGCGAGGCGAGGTTGGTTGACGCAGGCAACTCTATACGGCTGCCATCATTATAAAAAATAGGCACTCCCCAATGCACGCCATGGTGATCAAGCTTTTGGTGATGAAGTGTCAGAGCAGCTTCAGTTTGCTCTTGTGCGCCAAAGTAGCCGTGAAACTGAGTGTAGAAAACCTGCTTTTGAGTGTTTTCTCGATCTACATAGGTATCACCATCTTCAAATACTAAGACAACGCGTGCTGCATATTTACCATCTTCGGTTAATGCACTGCTGGCATCAAGCTCTGCGCGTTTGTGGTTGAAGCTACCAAGCTCGGCGGAGACATTAAGTAAACGTTCGCGTGTTGGTTTTTTAGAGATAAGGTTTACGGTTGCTGATGGCTCACCTGCACCCGCCATTAAGCCAGCCGCACCACGAAGTACTTCGACTGAGTCATAAACGGCACTGTCCAAGCGAAACTCTTGGCCTCGAGAAAAACCAGCAGGCATACCGTCTTTTACATATTCATTGACGTAAAAGCCACGAGAAGAGAAAAGCGTATTGTCAGAAGCACCATATTTATAACGATAAACGCCTGCACTATTATTGAGTACATCTTCAATATTATCTAACCCATAATATTCGATAAAATTAGCATCTAAGACTGAGATTGACTGAGGGGTTTCTCTAACCGACAAATCTAGTCCTGTTGGAGAGGAGCTACGCTCAATTGGCTGACCCAATATCTCTATAGTCTCGATGGCTTTCACATGCATATCTGGTAATTGTGCAACAGACTCTCCAGCATTGGCATCATAGATGACATAGCCAGTCTCTGTTTTTGCAAAGCTAAGCCCAGTGCCAGTCAATAGTTTAGTGATAGCTTGCTGCACGCTTAAGCTGCCTGATACTTGACTACTTCTAAGGTCTTTACTCAGCGTACCGTTGACTGAAATTGAGGTACCAGTTTGTTCACCTAAGTCTGATATGGCTTGATCAAGAGAGCTAATCGGTAAATCTAACGTGTATACTTGGTTATTTGCCATGGAATACATTGGAGAGGCGAGTAGTGCGCCTGAGAGGCTAGCAGCTAGTAAGCTAAATTTGAACGACTTTATGGGCTGAGCAAGCATGATTTTCCTTAGTTTAAAATAATGTGTCACTCTCTATGCCCCTTGAGCAGCCTAAATCTGCCAATTTTTTTCAAATTATTTTTAATTTTTTCTCATGACTTTGATTTTTATGATTTTTTATTAATTACTTGCCAAATGTTCGGGACGCCATTGAGTGTCAGTTCAGGGAAAGTACTCAGTATTTGCGACAGGATTTGTTTGGGGTCTGTCAGCGAAAAAGTGCCGCTAATAGGTAATTGGGCAGCAGCTGGGGCAACTCTGATGTTGCCGTGTAAGTAACGAGAAAGTTCGGCAATGAATTGCTTAAGCGGCATTTGAGACACACTGAGCATCCCTTTGGTCCAACTTGTCATGTGCCTTGGTGTTTCAATAATTTGTACACCGCTTTGGTCGGCAATGAGGGTATGATTTTTATTTACGGTGTAATGTTTTCCATTGGCAACAATATCAAAATGCTGATTCAGAGCGCTAAAACGCATTTGCTTGGCTTCATCAAATAGAACGAACTCATCACCAGAGTTAGCATTAAAGTAGCAGTGGGGGCTAGAGACGATCATAGCCATTTGGCACACAATATGCGCTTCACCATATTTGAGCCAAAGCCTGTTCGCATCTAAATTTACGGCGCTGTGCGTATTTAGGGTTACTCTGGCTTGCGCTAAGTGCGTTAACTGTAGTTGTTCACCAACTTGAGCGTGATGGTCTGCTAAATGTGCGCTGATCCCTAGCTCTTTTTGATAACGCCAAGCTAGCCAACTGGATATAGAGAATGCAGCGATAGACTTCAACATATCACGGCGGCTTTTATTTGCTTTGGTAATCGTAGACAGTGATTGCTGAGACGAAAGTGGTAAGTTTGCAAAGATTTGCTGCGAATGTGTGACTTGTTGCCAAGCTTGTTGATGGCAATCATGTTCGTGCAACCATTGCTCAAAGTCTTGTTTTTGCACAACAGATAAAGGTGCTGTCTCTTGCTTTACATACCACTCAATGGCCTGCTCAAGGGCGTTGTGATCTTGCTGCATTATTGGTTTTGTACCTCAATACAGGCAAGTACCGCTTTACACATTGCTTTTTGTACCATATTGACCGTGATCTGTAATTGCACTGCTATGTCTTTATACGCCAAGCCATCAATTCGGGCCATAATAAATACTTGTTGTTCACGCTTGGGGAGTTTTTCTAAAACTTGTGCTAATTGCTCTAATATATCCACGATTTGTTGCTGCGTTTCAGGGCTAGGTGCCGTATGTTGTGGCTGTGCGGCAAGCGTCTCTATATAGGCTTGCTCAATAGAAAGTCTGCGCCAATGATTGTTTACCAATCCAGTTGCTAAAGTGGTTAGGTATGCTTTGGGTGAGTGTATTTGCTCAAGTGCATTGCGCTTTTGCTTATTTAAAATCCTGAGAAAGGTATCTTGGGCAATATCTGCAGCTTGAGCTTGGCAGTTTAACTTCCTATATAAAAACTGCTTTAACCATAAATGATGATCTTGATATAAAGATGCTACTTGCAAAATAACTCCCTCGCCACTCTCAATGGGAATAAAAATTGTTCGCAATTATAAGGTTTAATGCAATATAAGCAAGGGGCTGTGATTCTAAACGTTAACACATGCTAATAACGCTTTAATGTCTGAAATCTATAATTTATAGGGCTGGTTAATATGATTGTGCAATGATATAGCATGATGACAGCGATATAAGTTACATATGTTACGGTACCATATAGAGTAATTGAGTTTACAAAGTGGCATCCTATTTGACTTGTGTTATGATTCACGAACGCAATGCAACATAGTTCGATTAATATGGTTAATAATAGAGAAGATTTAATTTTAGCGACTTTGAGCAGTAGTCAAAAACTTCATAGTGAAAATTTTGAATACAAATCTCTATTTTTAAATTCGATCGCACCAGATGAAACTAATGCGCGCTTTCTACCGAGTGTGTTTATTGAAAATGAACATGCTAGGCAGTTTACCGAGCGAAAGTTATCAAAGAAGCAGCTAGTTGATCTATACGATGCAGAAGGCCAAGTAATAATAGGCAAAGACTGCATCGTTAACTGTTTAAAATATGCCTCTAGTGATTGGAAAAAAGCAAATCAAACAATCGAATCTATCATTGAGCTTGGTGAAAACATCTCTGTTTCTGAGGTTATTCAAGCGCCAACGGTATATCCTTTAGATGGAAATAAGTATCAAATTCTAACAGGGCATAGAAGGTTTTTTGCTCTGATTTTTACTTATGGTCTTGATCATGCAGCTCAATTCAAAGTGTATGACTCTAAACCGTTGCTTTATAAAGTAAAGCAGTTTCAAGAAAATGCGAGTCGTGAAGATTTACCGCAGTATGGAAAACTTCAAGCCTTTTTATCAGCAATGCATGAGATTGACGGTATTGACCAAGCAAGGCTTAAAATCGGCGAAAAGAAAATGACAGTTCGAGACAAGGCAAAAAACCTTGGTGTCTCAATGGGCGCATTTGATAACTATAATGTACTAACTCGTTACTCTGAAGTTATTCAAGCTTATGAGAAGGGGTTAAGTGCATCGTTTGTTAAGGTTAAAAAGGTCATCTTAGAGTGCGAGCAAAACTATAGAGAACTGCATGATAAGAAAGTACTTAGTCTCGGTGACAAGAGGCAGATCGGTGAGCAGATTGTTGCTCGGTTGTCAGGTAAAAATACTGCGAGCAAAACAAGTAAAACTTATCACTTGAAGAAAATATCTCAAGTCGATGTGTTGAAAAAGCTGCTATTTATGGATGTTTCAACATTAGAAACTGATATTGATTGGACCTCATTAAACTGGGAAGATCATGATCAAGTAAATAAAGCGCTTGAAAGCTTATTAGAAAAACTAACTTAGTTTCACCTATTTGTTAGATTGAAAATACTTTAAAACCCGATGTTTTCAGAATATCGGGTTTTTTATACGCACCTCTAAAATACTGAGTAAACGTAACAGATTTAGTCTAAATTAATTTTTCAACTTTGCTTATTTATTCCATGCGCTTATTAGCAAAGCACTGGCTTTGGGTACCTCTTAGATACTGTGCTCTGAGAGTGTAAACCTTCTGTTTCTCATGCTTGTTATTTTATTTGTAGTTTATTGCGTTATTTGAAATTTTTTGGTGGTATGGCTAGCAGCTTAATATAAATTTCAAGAGACAGAATTCATCGAAAAGAGAAATGTAAAAGAAACCTCAATACTTTTCCATAAAATGAAATAACGCGCAATTTAAATGAGTGAGACTAGAGTAAAACTATTATGTAAGTTAAGTTTTCATTTATTGTTAACATGTTATTTCTGAATTTTTGTTTAATTTTTTCTATTTAATTCAGTTTGTTGAGTTTTTTTATTTATTTATTATTTGTGAATTTTCAGTTTTTGTAATTTAAAATTCAAGAATGAGCTAAGTCTTTTAAAAGTGGATTTTTATTGTCAATTATTACCTGTAAATTATTACGTGATTCATGTTTTTCGTGGAATGTTTGCTTCTATCCCAAAATCAATTGTGTTACTTTGTTGACCAGATTAGAGCAATGGGTAATAGTCATATGAAGAGTAACAATGCATATTTTGAAGACGAAAACTCTTTTTCTCAAAGAGAGTGTGAGTTAATTAGGCGCGCCTATTATCAAGGCTATTTGCGTGGTAAAGAGGATGGTGTAAATGGTGTTCATATGAGCAGTCGAATTATTGAAAATAATGCGCTTGCTGAATCATTTGGAGGCTAAAACACAGTTAGAAACAGAATGAGAGACAAGGTAATCTTTGACTGATTTACATGTGCCATTTATTAATTGGATGTTTATCAGGAGAGTAGTATGAGTGGCAAAGAGTCAATTCAATTACCCAAAAAAATTAAAATACAGAAAGTGGTTTTTGGATATATATTACGTTGACCAATGTCGATAATTTAATCGGCATTGGCTATATAAAGATAAGATAGGCTTGAGTAAATTTTTCCGGTTATACCTTAGTATATTGGCATCTCTTCATTTTTATCGACACAAATAATATCTCCTCCTTATTTTTATCAATCTTGCCAATATAAAATAGCAGCTATAAAAATAAGGTATCGTTCATTCTTGCAAAGAGGCTTTTGTGAAGGGCTATCATTTATAGCTAACTTCTGATAGCTTTATTACTCAATCGCTTTCTTGTAACTTTTTAGATCAATAAGTGACTATGCTAAAAGCCGTAAAGCCTTTATTTACTCATAAAATGCCATTATTCGAGTATATGCTTTTAAGTTTTGGTTCTTTATGCATTGCTATGAGTGTGATCATATTTTTTAAACATGGACATATTGCTGTCGGTGGCCCTATTGGTTTATCTATTCTGCTAAAAGAAGCATATGGCATCAATTTGTCTTTGAGCTATTTGCTCATTAATATTTGTTTCTTTATTATTGGTTATAAAAAGTATGGCGCTGCTTTCTTTATTAAAAGCATGTACGCTACTGTGTTTGTTTCATTGAGTATTCACCTTTTTTCTTACGTTTTTGATTTCAAGCATTTAGATTTACATATCTTTTTGGCAGCTATTTATAGTGGTGTATTGTTTGGGGCTGGAGTAGGCATTGTTATTGTCGCAGGAGGCTCTCCCGGGGCATGGACTACGATGGCGAAATTGATATCCTCATTACTTGGGACAAATATAGGCATAGTGGTCTTTACTCTAGACATTACAATTATCTTATTACTCAGTTTTGTTGGCTTAAGTTGGTATGCTATTTTTTTAGGTATGGGCAGTCTGCTGGTTAGTGTTGTGGTCATTGAAGTATGTATTTATGGTCTGGCTAAACTAGCCACGCGCTCTTCGTGTTAATGTTGTTTAGTATCTTATATATGAACTTTAGGTATGAGCTGATTGCACAAGAGTATCGCTTTAAAGTACATTAAAATATGGTTCGAAAAAGGAGCTGCCTCTCAGCAAGCTCCTACGAAGGGTAACCGTTTTAGATTATTGCTCTTCATAAACTAGAGCAACAATACCTGTACTGCCATTGACGATACCGTCATGTTTATCTAGTTCAGCCATTTTTAACATGCTTCCACCATAACCTTCGCCAAATGAAAATGATCCCCATACAGGCGTGAAAGCACAGTATTCATTATCTTTAGTAAAGCTATAACACTCTATCGACTTGCAGACTTCCTGTACGACGAAGTTGCCAGATTGCAGTGCTTCTCCCAATGATGTTTGCCAATCGCCTTGACTGGCATATTTGCCAAGAACGGCATCTTTACCCTGAAAGCCAACTCTGGGTTTGATCACAAAAGAGTCTTTGTGTTGTTCTACTAATTCGAGTAAATCATAGTCTTTACCACGATATGTGACTTCACCTGCGATGAGATTTTTTGTCCAAGGAATGCACTCAAGCACTAACTTATTGTCAGCTTCAGAAAAGCAGTTCCTTTCAGCCAGCTCTCTTAACAAACCTAAGTTCCCTTTATCCGAAAGAATTTTAAGTCCAGCATGATCAGGCGTGAAGATTTTGCCATCAGCTAAGGCTTTACACACTTCTGGCGTAAGTTTCTCGTTTGCTTCTAGAAGTAAAACAGAGTCAACACGTTGCTCTTTATAGATTAACTCATTATCAACATAGTGCAGAGTATCAATAGTATCAGTATATACTTTTACGTCTTCGATCCCTGTTGCATGGAATAGAAGAGAGCTAAAGAAATCGATAGAGATTTGTCTTATGTCGTCAGGTATGGGGTGAGTCGAGACAAGAAATACAGATAATTCTTTATATTCTGGTTTAGTCTTTTGGAGATTATCGATGAAGTACTGAATAAACTCGTTTTGAAAATTAGAGGTGTAAAAATTGTGTTCACTGAAGAATTTTGAGTGCTGGGCTTGTAAAGCCAGATCGAAATATTGGCATTCTGTGCCGCCAATTGCTGAGCCAAAATTTACTTCTAATACTCGAAAACCTTGCTCAGTTAGAATTAGGTCAAGGCGTGTTGTGTTTTTGTATTTTTGCGTATTGTTTAAACTCAACCTTGCTTCATCAATGCTGGTGTCACAATAATATTCACTGAGTTTTTCTTCATCATTGTTGAAATATAGGCTTGGGATCAATGTGAGCAGGTGAGAAATTCTGTCGCTAAGCTGGCTTAGTTGCTCTGAATGGCGCTTTGAAATTAATATCGGCCATGAGCTCACCTCTGCAGACCAGCCTTGAATTGCCTCAGGAATACGAGGGTCGGTTTTATCTATGATGGGTGCTATGTCATTGGCACTTGCATGGAGTTCTTTATATTTATTATGTAAAAAGAGATTTTTCTCATTGAACTTAAAGCTCATGTGGTTTTCCTCAATCAGATATTTTTATATTTATAATACAAGCGCTAAATCATCAGAGCGTGTGAAGGTTATGATCTTCAATAGGCATTTCGAAACGAAGAAAAGTTCTAACAGCTCCTTTAAGCTGATGCCGCCTAGTCATTGTGTGGCCATAGTGTGACACTTTTCGCAGTGATAGAGAGTTGCGTGCACAATGCGCTTATTTTCAATAATAGCGAGCAGAATTTATCTGACCTTTGAGGTGATAACAAGTGTAAGATATTACAGATATCTCATGAGGAGATTATGGCTCGAATAATATAAATCATTTGTTTTTTAGTTTAAAAGTATGGTTTTTTTTATTGATTTTTGTTTTTTCTGGTTCTTTAAGGTTGGTTTTTTATCGTGTTTTTGAGTGTCTCACGCGTGAGATTGGCAAGTTATCAGCTTGATATAATCTGTCATATTATTTTGGTAGTGTCTTCACGAATAACTGAAAAGTTCACCTTTTTTATAAGTTAAAATTAGCATTGGTAAGCTTGTTTATGTCATTGCAAAATAAGGAAAAAAACGGTTTTTATTGAGCTGTTTTCAATTTTGTTTAGGATGTTTTTTTTATCTTTTTTTTGAGGATATACGGGCATTTAAATGTTTTTTGGACTTTATTTTATGGAGCTTGACAGTGTTGTATTAGTAAGGTTACTTTAATTTTAGTAATCCATCGTCTGATGGGTTTAGTTCACAAAATACTAAGCAAACAGGATATAATCCCATGAAGGAAAATGCTGCTAAGCATTACTCTGTTCCTTGGCCTGTTTCTGATGATTTTAGCGATTATCCAACAATACTCGGGGTTGGAACCGCTACAGCTAGCCAAAAATATACTCAGCATGAAGTTGTTGAGTTGTTTGGTATTGAAGATCAACGGAAACGTGCAATATTTACGAATAGTGCAATCAATGAACGAGGTTTAACTTTACCCGAGCAAGCAGAACATGTAGAAACTCAAGCGGAACTGATAGCAAAACACAAACGACAAGCTGTCACAATGGGCGCAGAGGCGTTAAAGAATTGTTTGGATAAAATTGGTGCAACAATTGATGACATAGAGTTTCTCTGTTGCGTTACTTCCACGGGTTTTTTAGCACCGGGTGTGAGCGCGTTAATTTGTCAACATTTATCAATTCCGATCAACTGTCAACGTCTTGATGTAGTTGGTATGGGTTGTCATGCCGGTCTAAACGGTCTGAATGCGGTAAGTCGTTGGAGTAAGGATAATCCCGAGAAATTGGCTATTTTGCTCTGCGTAGAGGTTTGCTCCGCAGCTTATGTAATGGATGAAACCATTCAAAGTACGGTGGTAAATAGTCTCTTTGGAGATGGTTCCAGTGCCGCAGCATTAATGAGATCTAAAGACAGTGAGTTAGTGTATGCAAAACCTAAAATAAAGAAGTTTTCGAGCTTTTTATTACCCAATAGTTTGGACGTGATGAAGTATAGCTGGGATGACGAGCACGGAAAGTTTAGCTTTTACCTTTCCAAAGATGTCCCCTATTTAATCGGCCGTCAAATAGAAACTATTGTCGGAAAGCTACTTGATGAGTTACCGGTGAAACAGAGTGAAATTGATCACTGGATAATTCATTCTGGCGGTAAAAAAGTGATTGATTCAATCAAGATCAACTTGGGTCTTTCCCCTTATGATGTCCGCCATACATCGAGTGTATTAGGGGATTATGGCAATGTATCGAGTGGGTCATTTTTATTTTCACTAGAGCGACTGTTAGCAGAAGGCGTAATCAAAAGTGGGGATAAGGGTGTAATGATCACTATGGGACCTGGCGTCACAATTGAAAGTGCATATATCGAATTTTAACAGTGTGGTGAAAAAAAATGGAAAGTAAGTTAGTAAATAATATCATAAAGCAAACTCTTGTTTTGCAGCCTGATACAAACTCAATCGGTGAATGTTTAAATCAACTTAATCGCTTTTTTGATGACATTGAGTCAAGTGAGCATAGTATTATCATGCATATTGATGTGGTCACAGAGAATGAACAGTGGCTGCCTGCTCAAATTGAAGAAATGAGTACACTATACCCTAAGTGGGAGAAGTGTATCGGACGTCTTGAAAAGCTTAAAAATGTTAAGATTGTCTCATGCCCAAATAAAGTTTCTCAATTTGCACTAGAGCTATTGTTTGTTGCAGATTATAGAGTTGCAAGCAATCAGGCAGGATTAAACTTAGCAGCTGCTCAGTTTGATATTATCCCAACAACATTTATTTATCGTGCAGCGCATCTATTAGGTGATCAGCAAGCTAAAAAGTTGTTTTTGTTTGGTCAAAGCATTACAGCGAATGAAGGCGTTAATATCGGGTTATATGATGAGTTATCTGACTCAGCAGCAGAAGTAGTGGAACGAGTAGTTAACACGCTGACACCTACATTGCTGAATCAGTTTTCTATCCGTAGAAGGTTAATTGCTGACAGTCATAACCAAAGCATTGGTGAAGCGTTAGGCTCTCATCTAGCAGCTTGTGACCGTTTATTTGCTCTTGGTGAAAATGACTTTAATAAAGCTAGTTAACAACCATACAGGAAGCATATGGAAAAGCAAACAGAAGCAACAGAAGCTTTGATGGTTGACGCAGATTTAGATGTATTGTTTGAGCATTTAAACCACACTAAGCGTACCTTGCAACAAGAAGCATCTAACTCAATAGAATGCGATATTGTTGCAGATGAAAGAGCGAAGCTAGTTGCACATTATTATAAAATTCAAGGTGAACATCTGTTTAGGAAACTCTGTCAAGCTGATACTAAGCCATCAAGTCTGTCAGGGTGGATTAGTGCTGCAAAACAGCTCACTCCAGCACTTTTCTTCGAAAGTACTCAAACAGAGCAGGCAAATTCACAGCAACAAATGTGGGCAGACAAAGATGCAGCAATGTTTGTGCATCATATTTTGGCATCTTCTTTTAAAGAGGTATTCACATTAAGCTTGTTGCAACCTTCACTAAAAGCGCGTGAGTTATTAGATGAATTTGAGCGCAATAAAGGCGTGCAGTTATCTAAAATACACGTCACGGTTGAAAATGAAGTTGCGACAGTCTCATTCCTCAATAGTGACTGCCTTAACGCTGAAGATGATATTTTAGTGTCAGATCTAGCAGTTGCGGTAGATCTCGTTTTGTTGTCAAATAGCGTCAGAGTCGGGGTGTTAAGAGGTGGTGTAGTACAGCACCCTAAATACTCTGGCAAAAGAATTTTTAGTGCAGGCATAAATTTAAAGTACCTAGCGACAAAAAATATTTCTTACGTTGATTTTCTGCTACAGAGAGAGTTTGGTTATATTCACAAACTAGTTCGAGGGTTGAGAATTGCCAACGGAGCACATTTTGATGTTGTAGAAAAGCCTTGGTTGGGCGTGGTTGAGTCATTTGCAATTGGCGGTGGAATGCAGCTGTTACTTGCGTGTGATAAGGTCATTGCAGAGCAAGATAGCTATGTTTGTCTGCCAGCCGCAAAAGAAGGGATTGTCCCTGGTGTGGCTAATTTAAGACTGGCTAATTTGATTTCGCCAAAGTTGGCTCAGCAAGTGATTTTACATGGTAAAAAAGTAACGACCAATGACGTTCATGCGCCATTGCTATTTGATGAAGTTCATAGCACCCAAAATATGGACTCGGCAACTGTTGAGGCTGCAGCTACATTAAATAGTGAAGCAGTTTTGGCTAATAGAAAAATGTTACGAGTTGCTTTTGAACCTTTAGAGCAGTTTATGTCTTATATGTCCGAGTTTGCACTAGTGCAAGTGGAAAGAATGTATAGCCAAGATGTACTAAAGAAATCAAGCAAATTTGCAAACAGTAACTAAAGGTATAAATAATGAGGCTGTCATCAGGAAAAATACTATTTTCCAATGAAGGAGGTGTTGCTCAGATCACACTCAATCGCCCTGAAGTATTGAATGCTATGGACAGTGAAATGCACTTAATGATGTCTGATATATGGAATTACATTCGAACAGACTCGAAAGTGAGAGTGGTGGTGATAGAGGGCACTGGGGGTCGCGCTTTTAGTGTTGGCCAAGATCTCAAAGAAAGTAGTAGTTTGGCCCAGCAAGATCAAGCATCGACTTATGGAAGTAAAGGTAGACCCGGTCATCCTAGGTTTACACAAAGGTTTGATATTAATAAACCGGTTATTGCAAAAGTTGATGGTTATGCATTAGGTGGAGGGTTTGAGTTAGCTTTGGCTAGCGATATTATTATTGCATCAAGCTCGTCTACTTTTGGGCTACCTGAAGTAAAGAGAGGCCTTGTACCTGGAGCTGGTGGCGTATTTAGAATGATGCGCCAATTTCCCTGCAAACTGGCCATGGGGTACTTGTTGACAGGGAAGCACTTGTCAGCTCAAGTTGCGCAGGAGTTTGGTCTTGTTAATGACGTTGTTGACTGTAAAGAACTCGATGTAACAGTTCGAAAGTGGATAAATGCTTTGCTAGAAGCATCACCTTTGGCTATTGCCTCCGTTAAAGAAGCAGCATACAAATCAATGGATTTATCTTTGCCTGAGTCATTTGTAGAGAGCTTCAGTGAAGAATCAAACAGAATGAAGGGACAAGATCATATTGAGGGACCCAGAGCATTTATTGAAAAAAGGCTACCTAGCTGGTGTCAATCAACGGAGTAAAAAAACAGAATGAAAGAAACATCCCTATTTCCAGTAAGGTATAAAAAAAGTTTTTCTATAACAAATTTTCCATTATTACTAAGAGTGTTTGTTTTTATATTTATTCCCGCACTAATAATATTGTCGCTGACATATTCATATATTGAAAAAGGTGCACCATTATATCATGGAGAGAAAATATTAAATGGACTGAGCTCACAGGTGGTGGTGAGTTTTGATGATGAAGGCGTTCCTAGCGTAGTCGCAGAGACTGAATCAGATGCATTTTTTGCCCAAGGGTATATTCACGCCAACGATCGTTTGTGGCAAATGAATTTAAGCCGACAAAGAGCTAGGGGCACACTAAGTGAAATATTTGGTAAGTCGCAATTGAGCAGTGATGTTTGGTTTCGCACTTTAAACTTAACACGAGCAGCTGAGCAGGCATTTGAGAGCCTAGACCCGGCTGCGCAGCAGGCATTAATTGCTTACTCTGAAGGGGTAAATGCTTATATCGAACACATGATGCAGTTGCCTCCAGAATATTTAATGCTAGATATTAAAGAGGTTGAGCAATGGTCTCCAATTGACTCATTGCTAATCCATAAATTAATGGCATTGACACTCAGTGGTAATATGTTCGATGAGCTCCAGAGAATGAGAACTGCTGGAGTGGTACCAAAAGATGATATGCACTTTTTCTACCCATTTGACTCTGCACCCGAAACCTTACTCACAAGTGAATTAAGTACATTATCACTTGTTCAAGGTGGAGAAGAAGCTAAGGTAAAGCATGATCGTCAAAGGTTTGTTGGCAGTAATGCGTGGGCTGTCTCTGGAAAACTTACGGCTTCAGGCGATGCGCTTTTAGCGAATGATCCGCATTTATCTATCGCTGCGCCTGCAATTTGGTATCAGATGGATATGCAAGGTGGTCAGTTAAATGTATCTGGCTTCTCTTTGGTTGGTTTACCAGGCATTACATCTGGCGCAAATCAACACATTGGCTGGGGGTTTACAAGTCTGATTGCAGATCAACAAGATTTGTATATCTATGACTCATCTAGTGCGTTTGATGAGACTGTAGAGACTATTCGAGTCAGAAGGCCATTTTTTGAATCATTACAAAGTGAATATGAAGAAGTTCAGCTTAGAGTGAAAAACACCGATTACGGCCCCATTGTAAGCGATATAAATCCTGGTACAGGTGTGAATTTAGCTTTTCGCTGGGTTGGACTAGAGCAAGAGGATAAAAGTTTTGAGGCTATCTATAAACTGCAATTCGCGAAGGACTGGACGTCATTTAGAGATGCGTTAAGAGTGTTTAAATCACCGGGCTTAGATTTCTTATACGCAGATAAAAATGGCAATATTGGTCTTCAAGCTGCAGGTCACTTCCCTGTGAGGGTTGGTGCTACAGGCATATTACCTCAACATGCAGCTGAAGAGTCAGCTCTTTGGTTTGGTGTGCACAACTTTGAGGATTTACCATCACAATATAACCCTGAACTTGGCTATATTGTTTCGGCCAATGAACATAAGGTATTACCTGATGGTTCAGCCATTTCCTATGAGTCGGCACCAGGTTATCGCTTTAATCGCATTTCACAGTTACTCAATGATGCAATACGAGCGGGTGACTTATTTACGATAGAGAGCATGGCGAGTATGCAGTTAGACACAGTGGACCTAAGCGTTCAGCCTTTGCATCAACTTATGACTCAAGAAAAGGTTTATCATGCAATAGAGCAATCAAGCACTGTGATTGACCAGACGCAATTGAAGCACCTTCTAAAGACGTTTTCAGAATGGGATTACGCATATGCAAAAGAAAGTGTTGCGGCCACATTATATCATTATTGGTTAGATGCGATTAAAGGAGCTTTGGTTGGCCAGTCAACTTTGCCTAATGAAATTGATACTAGCAGAGCACACTTATTTAATGTGCTCTTAACTAGATTGAGTGGTTCACAGCTTGCAGAGTATATCGATGAGAAGTTTCCTTCTTGTTCGGAGTCTACAGGCGAAGACAATAAGTGTGTCAATTTGCTGTCCAGTACTTTTAACGCTGCCCTTAGCAAAATAATTAGGGAAACACAGAGCAGTAACTATGCTGATTGGCAGTGGCAAAACCTGCACTTTGTTGAGTTCAGTAACATGGTGTTTAGTGAAAACCCTGTAACGGACAGTTTGTGGAATGAGCGCAGAGTTGCACAAGGGTCTGAATATTCAGTCAATGCAGCAAATGCAGTGGCTAATAATGAAGGGGGCTATCAACAAACCTATGGTGTCTCTTTTCGAATGATTCAGGAGTTTGGTGAGGAAGTGGTACAGCATATGACATTGCCCACTGGGCAGTCAGGTCATATTTTTAGCCCTTACTTTGAGCGAGACAAGGTGTCTGCTGATAAACAAGTTGTAGAGCGTTCTCAGCTTATTTTGAAACCTATGGAATTAAATTAATGCAAGCTTTAAATTTATTTACTCGATTTGCACCCAACAAAACCTTTGTTGCACTGATTTTAGGGCTTGTATCTGGTTTGCTGTACAGCATGTTGATCCCAATTGTTATGCTGGCTATTTCGACGCAAACTAACTCAGATGCCATGACTTCTAGAATTGTAGATGTACTGGGATTTGAGGTATCCAATTGGACGTTAGCAGTGGTTTTTTTCACTGTGTGTAGCTCGATTATTTTACTCAGTACATTATCTGAGATTATTTTGACCAGAATGGCATTGGATATTCGCTCAAGATTGAGAAGAGATATCTATCAGAAGGTACAAGATGCATCTATTGGTGATGTAGACAAAGTAGGTAGGTCAAGTCTATTACAGGCGCTTGCAACAGATGTGCCAACCATCATTGGTGGTGCACAAGCACTTCCAGGGTTAGTTAGCAACTGTGTCATCGTATTTGCAATGCTTGGTTATTTGTCATTCTTAGATTTAGATATATTTTATTTTGTATCAAAAACAGTGCTATGCGGTTCAGTTATTTTCCTTGTAATCACTTATTTTGGTAATCACTATTATAAAATTGCCAGATTGGCACAAGATAGACTTCAAGCTGCGTTTTTAGCTGCTGTCAGCGGCGTCAAAGAGCTTAAACTCTCTCGTAAGAAATATACTTTTTTTGAGCAAAAAATCTTACTTAAAGAAGAACTAGAAGTGAGAGATTTGCAGAAAAAAGGCAGGACATTTCATATTTTAGCGAATAACTTTGGTGATGCGATGTTTTTCGTGACGATAGGTTTTATCAGCTTCATCCTAGTCAACTATTATCACTTTTCGAACAGTGAACTTGTGGCAATCGTTATGGTTCTACTGTATTTGTCTGGGCCTATTAGCATGATCTTAAGCTTATTGCCGACGCTCAGTATTGCTAACATTTCAGTAGATAAACTCAATACCCTGTTTGAAAGCTTACCGTCTGAAAGTTATGACGAGGCGAGCGATAAAAAATTGGAGTGGAAGTCCCTTCAGCTTCGTAATGTTGAATATAAATATAACGCCCAAGGTGGCGATAACAACACTTCTGATTCATTTGGGATTGGTCCGATTGACCTCAGTATCAATGCGGCAGAAGTGACGTTCATCATAGGCGGTAATGGTTCCGGCAAATCGACATTGGCCAAAGTAATCGCACAGCTCTATAAGCCCTGCAGTGGCGAAGTGTATTTTGATAATGAGCTGGTAACAGAAAAAAATATCAATACATATCGCCAAGGGATAGTGACGATTTTTTCAGACTACCACTTGTTTCCACAAGTGCTGATGGATCACAAAGAATATGACAAGGAAAAACATAAGCTAGAGAAGCACCTTAAATATTTTGGTTTGGAAGATAAGGTATCGGTTGATGACTATGAGTTTTCGACTCTCGATTTATCTGATGGTCAGCGCCGAAGATTAGCTTTAGTTATCGCGATGATAGATGTGCCTCAGTTATATATATTTGATGAATGGGCGGCAGATCAAGACCCTGAATTTAAGAGGGTTTTCTATCAAGATATCTTGCCTTATCTGCGCTCGCGTGGCTCAGCGGTACTCGTTATTTCACATGATGACCGTTACTTCTCACATGCCGACAAGCTCGTGTATGTGGAGGATGGAAAAATAGCCTCTGTAGAGTATCCGGAAAAACCAGAACAATTAGAAAAAGTTAACACAAAGAAAAACGTAGATATTGAGGGAATTGCTTGATGAATCAGCCAATTATAGAAATGAAAGGTGTTTCAAAGGTATTTGAAATTGATGATATCCAAACACATGCTTTGCAGAGCATTGATTTAGTAGTGCAGGAAGGACAGTATTTATCGATTACTGGTCCATCTGGTTGTGGCAAGTCTAGTTTGCTGTCAATTATGGGGTTACTGGATGCACCAACATCAGGTGAATATAAAATTGATGGTCAGAGTGTATCTAGTTTAAGTTACGATGCAGCATCTAAATTACGCAATAAAAAAATTGGGTTTATTTTCCAGTCGTTTAACCTGATTGATGAAATATCAGTATTTGACAATGTGGCTCTACCGTTACGCTATAGTGATGAGTCAGTGAGCAGTGAAGCTATGGCACAGCGTGTCACGGAGTGTCTAGAGCTAGTAGGACTTGGGCATCGCTTAAATCACAAACCAAACCAATTGTCTGGTGGTCAGCAGCAGCGCGTTGCGATCGCTCGCGCACTGGTTGCAAACCCATCAGTCTTACTCGTTGATGAGCCGACAGGTAACTTAGACTCAAAGAGTGGCGATCAGATCATGGATATTTTAGATGACCTCAATGCACAGGGTCGAACTATCTGTATGGTTACACACGATGCGCGATATGCCACGAGAGCTAAAACACAACTAAACCTACTTGATGGTCAGCTATCTTACTCTGAAGTTGAGAGATTGGAGGCCGTATGAATATGTTCCGCTACTTACTTCGCGTAGCTTGGCAAGGCTTATCCAATCGCTTGGGATATGCATTTAGTGTTATCTCAACAATGAGTTTTACATTGGGTGTGCTGTTTTGTACCACGAGCTTATTCTATTTTTTAGTTGTTCAACCATTACCTTATGATGAACCGGAAAGACTCTATAAAGTAGAAAAAGTACAAATTGACAAAACAGGCCAGCCAAATGTAAAAGCCTATGGTTATGCGAGCTTGATTCACTTTTATGAAAATCAAGACTCGTTCTCAACAACGGGTATTGCGCATTATGATGACGATGTGATTGTTTCACACCCATCTCAGCCATTGGTTGGTATGACTTATATTACGCCTGACTTTTTTACCACATTAGGAACTGAAGCGCATTTAGGCCGTCTGTTTGATGAAACAGAAAAGTTAAATGCCTATTCTCCAAATGCGATGTTGAGCTATGACACTTGGACAAACCTATTCAACAGTGATGCTGATATTGTGGGTAAAACGGTCCTGATCTCAGGAAAAAGCTATACAATCGTTGGTGTTGTATCAGACTCATTCGTCGAGCCAGAGCTATACGAAGTTGGCAGGAAAACAGGTGTATGGTTACCGTGGGACTTTAATCCGACGCCAGAGAATCGTCGCACAAGGTGGGGAGATAGAGATAACCCTCGCGTATTCATAGGTAAGCTAAAAACTTCTGTGACACCTGAGCAAGCCACGCAAGCGGTGACTGCATTAGTAGGTCGTACTTTTCAAGAAAAAGTGGCTGCTATTCCATTCTACAATGGTTGGAGTGTTGAAATGGAGCTTAATTCATTTCGTGATGTGATCTTAGGTGACAGCCAACTGACGGCATACTTACTGATGGCATGTGCACTTTCAATGTTACTTATTGCCACTGCGAATATTTCTAACTTGTTTCTTTCTCGTGCCTTTGAAAGCAAGAAAGAGTTTGCTATTGCGGCAGCTGTTGGCGCTAATATGAAGCAAATTCGAAGTGGTATATTTGCCGAAATTTTACTGCTGTTATCAGTCGCGACTGCTCTTGGCCTGCTCTTTGGTTATGTCGGTTCCGAGTTAATCAAAACTTATTTACACGATGTTTTACCAATAAATAATCTAGGTGGGTTGAATTGGATAGCGGTTGTCATCGCATTGCCTGTTCTACTCGGCTTATCATGGGTATTGGCGTTAATATCTGCAAATGTCATTGATTACGGTCAGTTACAAGCGTCGCTGCTATCTAGTGGTAAAGGCACAAAAGCCCAAGTGCCTAAGAGTGTGCGTAATACATTAATAGCGGTTCAAACCTTATTTGTATCTATGTTGGTCTTTGTTAATACGTCCTTTTCACTTAGTGCTGTAAATGCAATTAATGACAGTGAAGTGATTAATACTGACAACATGATTGGGTTGAGCCTGACGTTGGATAGGCAAAAGCCAATTACCCGAGAGGAAGCGCGCGCTTGGTTTACGCAAGTTGAAGCTGAATTGAAAGCCATGCCTCAGGTAGAGCGAGTGAGTCGTTCAATGTCACCAGTCTCTAGTACTTTTGGCACATGGTCTTTGGTTGATGAAGCGTCTTTGCAAACAGTATTGCCTGAAGCAAAAATTGTTGATGAAGAGTACTTTAATCTATTTGGTCAAGCGCTTTTGCAGGGCAGCATGTTCACGCGAGCTCAGGCTACAGATTATGAACGCCTATTGATAATAAACGATGTACTTGCTGAGCGCTTGTACCCTAATGGGGATGCTGTGGGCAATCGTTTGTCTTTTGACCTTAATCGCGAAGCATCGACATTTACCATTGCTGGCGTTGTAAAGGGAGTGAAAATGCCAGGAGCAATCTCCATTCCGCCGCGTGTTTATCGAGTTTCTAAAGGTGGCTATGACTTTGTTATTAAGTTTAAAGAAGGTCACTCGGTATCAAGAAGCACGATCAAGGGAATGCTAAATAACATCAGTAGTCGTCTCGTTATTTATGAGCTTGAAGATCTAGAAGAGCAAAAATTCAATAAGTTGAAAAATCAATATATCACCGGTGTGATGTCTATCTCACTGACCCTGATTTCTATAGCGTTAGCTGCGTTGGGGCTATATGGCATCATAAGCTATGGCATTCAACTTCGTCGCTCTGAAATTGGTGTCAGAGTGTCTATAGGTGCTTCGCGAAAAGCGATTGTTATCCAGATGATGCGCGACTCACTTGTTGCGGCAGTGGTTGGTGTGATGGTTGGGTTTGTGCTTATCTTTGTTTTTAAAAATGAATTTAACGAGCACGTTCAAGGCGTCATTCACAATTATTGGTATTTGCTAGGGGCTGTGACGGCATTGTGTATTTTTATCATTGCACTGTTATCAATCCTTAAACCGCTGAGAGGCTTTTTCAAACAGCAGCCAATCGCGCTTTTAAGGCAGTCTGATAATTAATAGGTAAATGAATTTCTTTTCTAGCCATCAATAAAGTAAGTGTTTCTACAATGACAGAAAAAAGTAGTTTTGGATTGAGCTTGGCTCAACGAGAGGTCTATCTAGACCAAATTATGCTCCCAGGTTCCCCAGCTTATAATGTTGGTGGCTATATAGACTTTGATGCTGTGAATACGAATCGCTTGATTAAAGCGCATGCAGCATTAGTTGAAAAGGAAGAAATGTTTGGGCTGAGAGTGACAGCGACGGGTGCACTTGTAGAACAGTATTTTGTCCCAAGTAGTCAGCGGGATGCGACAATTGAGACGATTGATTTTTCAGTATCGAGTGAAGCGCAGATACAAAAGTGGGTTGAAGCACAATTTTCAATCCCTTTTGAAGTCCATGACTCGCAGTTATTTAAGGCATTTATACTGTTATTACCTAACCAAAAGGTACAATATTTGGTTATTGCACACCACCTTATGATGGATGGTTGGGGGTTTGCTAACTGGGCAGCTAGAATTAACGACTACTATGATGATGATAGCTATCAGCCGCAATATAACGGTAAGTGGTGCGATGTCGTTAGCACTGATGAAAATTATACTAATAGTAAGCGTTTTGAGAAAGATAAGGCGTACTGGCAAGCGCATGATGCGTTAAACAATGCGTCTTTCTTAGAAGCTTTTTATCCAAAGCCGCTCAATGGCATTGATAAAAGCATCAGAATTTCAAAAACTCTGCCTGTAGATATCACGGAACAAGTTAATGCGTTTTGTGCAGCGCAGTCACTGTCTGCAGGTCAGTTTTATTTAGCAGCATTATCTGCCTATTTTTGCCAAGCATACGAGATGCAGCAACTAAATATTGGCTTACCGTTGCATAACCGTAGAACATTTGAGCAGAAAAATATGCTGGGCATGTTCACTACGATTACACCATTGGCCGTCAGTGTTGAGCCTCAATGGCAATTAACCGATCTAATCGATGCAATTAATAAAAGTCAAAAACGTGATTGGCGCCACCAACGTTTACCAATTAGCCAGTTGGCATCTTATGCAGCGCAAAGTCGACTGTATGATGTGGCATTCAGTTATCTAAAGCTAGATAGCCGTCTGAAATTTGAAGGTACTGATGCTTCAATTAATTACGTGGCACATAACCATGAAAAAACCCCGTTAATGGTGACTGTTTGGGACTATGGTAATGATGGGCGTGTAACGTTTCATGCAGACATTAATCTGGCATTTTTCTCTGAGCTCGAAGGCCATGCGATACTAGAGAGATATAGTCAATATATCGCAGGTCTTATCAGTCAGCCTAGTAGTACATTACAACAGCACTCGGTTTTAAGCTCTGAGGAATTAAAGGCGCTACAAGACTCTTTTGCTCCAGCGC
Organism: Pseudoalteromonas umbrosa; assembly: GCF_030125375.1. Lineage (GTDB taxonomy): Bacteria > Pseudomonadota > Gammaproteobacteria > Enterobacterales > Alteromonadaceae > Pseudoalteromonas > Pseudoalteromonas umbrosa. Next base: position 399,832 of record NZ_JASJUU010000004.1, read on the forward strand.
TTATCAAATCGCATACGGGTGTTCTGGATTATTTCAATGAGCAAGTTTTACTTAATCCGAATGCGGTGGCAGTCAACCACGGAATTAGTCAGTGGACCTATGCAGAACTTGATGAACGAGCTAATGAGATTGCGGGCTTTTTAGCTCAGTCGAGCGTGATGCCTCAGCAATGTATTGGTGTTTACATGGATAGAACACCTGAGATGGTCGCAAGTCTTTTGGCTATTTGGAAAGTAGGTGCTGTTTATGTGCCTTTAGATACAGCATACCCTCAAGAGCGTTTAGACTTAATTATTGAAGATTGTGATCTGGCCTTGGTACTTGTCGATACACAGGCATCAACCGTCAATTTTGATTTCAAAAATTACGCATATGTTAGAGATATTTGTACGCAACAGTCATTCTCGATTCATGCGGCAAAATCTACCGATGTATCTCACCTTATTTATACTTCAGGGTCCACCGGTAAACCTAAAGGGGTGCAAATAGCGCAAGCTAATATCGTATCTTTGGTTGAGTGGGCCAAAGAGTATTTTATGCCTGAGCAGTTGCACAATACGCTTGCATCGACATCAATCAACTTTGATTTATCTGTCTTTGAGCTGTTTGTACCACTGAGCTTGGGCCATCAAATCACGTTAGTTGACAATGCCTTAGAACTACTTGAAACGTCTCAGTTTAATCGTGATATTACGCTCGTTAACACGGTGCCATCTGCTATTCAGGCATTGATCAGAAATAAAGCAATACCGAATTCAGTAGTCACTTTTAATATTGCTGGCGAACCTTTGGCGTCAAAACTCGTTAATGACATTTTTTCTCAGTTTCCTAATTGCACAGTCAATAATCTTTATGGCCCGTCGGAGGATACGACTTATTCAACAGCCAAACAATTTACAGGACCAATAACGCAAAAGCCAAGCATTGGTAAAGCAATAAATGGCACGCAAAGTTATGTTGTATCTGAAGCGGGGAACTTAGTGCCAAATGGCGTATCTGGTGAATTGTATTTAAGCGGGGAAGGTTTGTCTAAGGGCTATTTAAATCGCCCAGAGTTGAACAAAGAAAAATTTATTACACCTGAGTTTTTGGGTGGAAAGAAAGCTTATCGCACTGGTGATATTGTGCGTGTAAAAGATAATGGAGAGCTTGATTACCTAGGCCGAAAAGATGAGCAGGTCAAAGTGTCAGGCTTTCGTATTGAACTCGGTGAAATTAACAGTCAATTGGCCGCACTTGAGCTAGTTGATGAAGCTATTACGGTTGCACAGACAGAAGGGGAGCACGCAGTGCTGGTGGCCTATGTTGTTTTGGCTACTAATGAGGAGTGTAGTGCTAATGAGATTTTGCAGGCCTTAGGCAATACACTGCCATCTCACATGATTCCATCAGAGCTATATGTCGTAGAGGCCATGCCACTATTGCCTAATGGTAAGGTGAATAAAAAGGCGCTGGAAGCTTTTCGCAGTATTACACCTTTGGCATCAGAGACAGCCTGCCAAGGCGAGACCGAGTTAAAACTGGCAGGTTTATGGCAAGCTCTATTAAGTTGCCCTATTGAAAGTATCGGTGCATCTTCGTCCTTCTTTGAGTTAGGCGGACGTTCTATCTTATATGCTTCATTGCTTGCAGAAATCAATGACCTTTTCTCGATTGAGCTTAGCTTTTCAGAGCTGTTTTCATGTACAAACTTAAGAGCTCTAGCTGTTTTAATTGATGCCGCTGAGCGACATGAAAAGCGCGATATCACACCAGTACCCGCGGCACAGAGAGTTTCTTTATCAGTTGCTCAACAGCAAATTTGGTTACAGCAGCAAGTTCATGGTGATGTGAGACAGTACCACATGCCAGTTGCATTGCAGCTTAAAGGAAAGGTAGATGAACATGCGGTACAGGCTGCACTGAATGTTTTGTTAGAACAGCACCAGGTTTTACGTACGGTATATGTGGAAGAGTTAGGTGAAGTAAGTCAGATAGTAAAACAATATGAGCCTTTGCAAGTACAGAGTCAGATCTTAACAACATATGCAGACTCCAAAGCCGAATTTGAACGCCGTGCTGTGCAAGATATTGAGCAACCATTTATCTTGTCGGAAGACTGTATGGTGCGAGCGACTCTTTATAGATTATCTGACGAAGACACGATTTTGCTATTGGTTTTTCATCATATTGCAATCGATGGTACTGCGATACAGCTGTTATTGAATGAGTTTACAGATCACTATCAAAAAATTACGATGGGTGCTGAGCTCACAGCTACAGATCAGGGTGTTCAATTTAGAGACTTTTGTAATTGGAAAAGCAAACAAAATAATGCAGCGCGCACCGAGGCTGGCATTGCATTTTTTCAACAAGTATTGAATGCAGCACCACAACATCATAGTTTACCTAGCACGCAAAATGGTGAGATGGCTAAGCAAAGTGGACGTTGTATCAGCCACATTGAATCAACTGACATTGAGACGATTCGCACGCTTTCAACGCAATTAAAAACGTCTGAGTTCGATATTATCCATGCAATTCTGGCTATTTTGTTCACTAAAGTCAGTCAAGTTGATGATGTTGTTATCGGCTGCCCTGTGGCCAATCGTTTGGAGATTGAAAGTCAAAAAATGATAGGTTGCTTTGTCAACATGCTACCGCTAAGAGCCAAAGTTGATAAAGATGCCCGTTTTGATAATTTTGTGCAAAAGCTATCAAAGCAAAACCAAGCGGCACTTAGTTATCAAGATGTACCTTTTGCCTCTTTGGTTAAAGCGCTTGCACCTGAAAGTAACACCGGTATCTCACCTATTTTCCAACTAATGTTGTCTGTGGAAGAAAATAATACAGGCTTAACCAAATCAGCTACGCAAGATGAACGCTGGACGTTGATTGATCTTAACTGGGGCAAGGCGTTATTTGATATAGAGCTTCGTGTCCGTCAAAGCGCAGCTCAGTGGGAATTGGAGTGGGTATTTGCTGCAGATAAATTCAATAGCGTATTTATCGAGAAACTAACTACTCAGTTTAAATATTTGATTGCGCAGCTGGCCGACAAGCAAACACAGCCGATTGCAGCGCTGGCGCTGAGCAATATGCAGCAGTTGGATGAAGCCAAGGGGGCTTTACAAAATAAAACTGCAATACAGCAGCCGGCTAGTTCAATACTATCTTTGCTTGATACGTCGCGCTACACAGACTCATGTGCACTGCAAGTTGCCGGCACTGAATTAAGTTATGCTGACTTACAGCGTATGGCAGATAAAGTGACGAGTGCCCTTTTATCAGCTGGTGTATGTATCGGTGATAGGGTTGGTCTGTTACTTGAGCGCGATGCGTGGTTAGTGCCAACGATTGTGGGCGTAATGAAAGCCGGTGCGACATTCGTACCTTTGGACCCACAATATCCAGAGCATCGCTTAGCACATATGATGGCTGACAGTGATATGGCATATGTGATTACACACCAAGCGGGTCAAGTGTGTATACCTGAATCATGTCAAGTGATACTGACTTCCGAGATATCTGGTATTCAACCGGTTGAAGTAAGCACGCAGGTCTCTCCCCAGATGCCAGCATATATTATGTATACGTCAGGCTCTACGGGTACACCAAAAGGGGTTGTAGTCTCACATCAGGCTTTAGCTGCGCATATGGAAAGTGTTATTTCAACGCTTGCGCTCAGTGTTGAAGATGTGGTGCTTCAGATTGCATCATTTAGTTTCGATACCTTTTTGGAGCAAACGTTAGCAAGTTTGTGCTCTGGTTCAAAGTTATACATGACGGACAGCTCGCGCTTGAGTTCAGTGCAATTCTTTACATTGTTAAGCGAGCAAAAAATTTCAGTTGTAGATATGCCCGTTGCTTATTTGTCGCTGTGGCTAGATGCACAGCATGCCCCTCAATGGCAAGCCAGTTCACTGCGAAAAGTGTATGTGGGCGGTGAAGCTTTGCCACTAGAGGCGGTACGTAACTGGTTTAGCTATGGTCCAGCAGCACATTGCGAACTATATAATGCATATGGGCCTACTGAGGCCGTGATCACATCAACTCTTCATTGTGTGCAACCGAATGATACTCATGGTGTACCAATTGGTAAGGTGTTTGGTGAGCGTATGCTTGCGGTACTTGACGATGCTCAGAGCTGGTGTGAGCCAGGTGTTGTCGGTGAATTATATATTGGGGGTGTTGCTATTGCTGATGGGTATTGGAAAAAGCCAACCCAAACAGCGGATAGCTTCGTTCAACTAGATACTAAACTTGGCCCGTGTACGTTTTACAAAAGCGGTGACAGAGTCTGGTACGATGATTCAGGCACATTGTATTATGTTGGGAGACAAGATCAGCAACTGCAGCTCAATGGTATTCGTATTGAGTTAGCTGAAGTGGAATATGGTCTATCTCAATTAGAGCATGTGCAAAGTCTCAAAGTTTGTTTAAAAGGTAATACATCACCGCGACTAGTGGCGTATGTTATTCCAACGAGTACAGCATTTGATCCTCAGCACTTTTTAAGCGCCGCAGCAAATGTATTGCCAAGCTATAGCGTCCCAAGCCAGTGTGTAGTGATAGATACATGGCCATTAACTGCGAACGGGAAAATTTGCTTAGATTCCCTTCCTGAGCCTGAAGTAAGCTTATCTGAGAATGCAGCTTTACCAAGCACTGAGGTAGAGAGAAGTCTTCAGCAACACTTTGGCGAGTTGCTAGAGCGCAGCGCGACAACCATAGGTATTGATGATAGCTTTTTCTCTTTAGGTGGTAACTCACTGACATTGTTAAAACTCAGTGCCATTGTGCATGCCCAGTGGGGTGTTCAACTGACTCTGTCAGAGATCTTTTCTAAACCAACCATTCGAGCGCTTGCCAGTGAAATAGAAGCTTCATCAGTACAGCAAGCAAAGATCATTGAAATCCCTAAAATATCAGCTGATCTGGCCCCAGCATCATCACAGCAACGCAGAATTTGGCTACAGCATCAGTTGGCAGGCACGAAAGCATATTCATTTAATATGTATAAAGCGATGAGTGTACAAGGTAATGTTTCTGAAAGCATGCTAAAAGCTGCGTTAAACGCTCTTTGGCACAGACATACCGTGTTAAAAAGCCGTTTTGTCAGTGAGCACAACATGTTGCGTGTCGCAGAACATGCAGACGCCAATATGCCTATAACATTGCTAGATTTCTCTATGAGCTCTGATATGGCCGAGCATGCTTTGCAACAGCAAATAGATTTAAACGCCAACAAAGTATTTGATCTCAATAATGAACCACCAATCCACTGCTCGTTAATTAAGATGCGTGATGACAAGTGGGTGATCCTTGTCAATATGCACCATATTGTGTCTGATGGTTGGTCAGTACAAATATTTGAACGAGAGTTTATTGAACTTTGCCGTGCATATTTACAACCAGCGTCTCAGCGCTCAGAGCTTCAGCCGTTACCTATAGAGTATCGAGATTTTGCAGCATTTCAGTCACAACATGCTGAGACAGACAAAGACAAAATAGACTTTTGGGTTACTCAGTTGAATGATGCACCCGTTAGTCACGATTTGCCCCTTGAGTTTGAGCGACCGGCTACACCAAAAGGTGAAGGTCGATTGCTTAAGCATTCATTTGCGCCACAGACCAGCACCCAGATTGAAGCGTTCTGTAAGACGCAAGGCATTACTCCGTTTGTATTTTTGCAAACTGCTTTTGCCCTTTATGTCGCCAAAGAGAGCAATGCACAGGATGTGGTGATAGGTACGCCTGTTGCAAACAGAGAGCTCACACAGGTGGAACCATTGGTAGGCTGTTTTATGAATATGGTTGCGCTGAGAAGTCAGTTTGATTTCAATGATAGTTTCAACACTTTGGTCGATAAAAACAAACAACGCATTTTTGATGTATTTAGCCACCAAAATGTGCCATTTGAAGAGGTTGTCGATGCGCTTAATCCACCAAGGTTGACGCAAATAACACCTATATTCCAATTGGCATTTATTTATCATGAGCGTCATGCTGAACTGCCTAAAATACCAGGGGTAATACTCGATACACTGGAGCTGGAACAGTGTGGTGCAAAGTATGACATTACTTTAAATGTAGAAGCAATCAGCGATGGTCTGCAATGTGTTTGGGAATATGACACTGGGTTATTCTCTAGTACGCGGATCAAACAAATGGCTGAAAACTTTGAATCAGTCATTGCCAATGTACTGGACAACCCCGCGGCTCCAGTCAGCTCAATTAGCACATTAAGTGCATCACGCCAGCAAGTTGTTTTACAAGCTGGTATTGGTGAAGCATTGTCGCTACCTGAAGTTAACGGCGTATATGAATTAATTGACTCTGTAGCAAATAGCCACCCTGATCGTGTTGCAATTGAAGATACAGATAAAAGCATAACCTATAACGCATTAATGCGTCGCTCTAATCAGCTGGCCCATGCGCTGCGCGCTAAAGGTATCACTGCTGGTGACACCGTTGGGGTACGTTTAGCTCCGAGTATTGAACTGGTAATTAGCCTCCTAGCAATTATGAAGCTCAATGCAACCTATGTACCGCTTGATGTTGAAATTGCGAGCGGTCGCCTTGCAAAAATAACGGCAGACTCAGAGTTTAAATTGATCCTTGCTAATCACAACGAATCAGACAGTTTACTAACATGTTCCCTGTCTACTTTAGAGTTATCAGAATTTGCTGATACGACTCCCCAGTTGACTCAAAGATCACTGTCTGACTGTGCTTATACCCTATACACCTCAGGGTCAACGGGCACACCTAAAGGGGTTCAAATCAGCCATGGCGCGCTGCTTAATTTTATTTGTTCAATGTCTGCTAAGCCGGGGATCAATGCATCCGACCGCGTCCTAGCTATGACAGCGCCAACTTTTGATATCTCTGGCTTGGAGTTGTTTCTACCACTTTGCTATGGCGCACAATTATTGTTTGATGATCTCGCATATAAACTTGATGGGGAGCAGCTTGGTAATTTACTAGCACAGCGCCAAGCTACTGTATTCCAAAGTACACCTGTTGTTTGGCGATTACTGCTAGAGAGCGGTTGGCAAGGAAATAATAAACTGAAAGCTCTCTGCGGAGGAGAAGCGCTGGCAGAAGATTTAGCCACGAAACTGGCGCCGAAAGTAAATCAACTATGGAATATGTACGGTCCTACAGAGACCACTATTTGGTCGACATGTGCTCAGATAATGTCACATGAAAATGCACTTGGTGCTTGTGTAAATATCGGTAAGCCAATTCACAATACGCAAGTATTTATTTTAGATAGTGACCTAAATCCAGTGCCTTTTGGTAGCAAAGGACAAATTTACATCGGCGGTGATGGACTGGCTTTAGGTTACCTTAATTTGCCAGAAGTAAATGCTAAAGCGTTTATCTGTGAGCAAAATCTGCCATCGCATATTCATCAGTTGGGAGTTAATCGGTTATATGCAACAGGCGATTTAGGGTTTGTCACAGATGAAGGTGTTCTGCACCACCTTGGTCGCATTGATAATCAAATAAAGTTACGTGGTTTTAGAATTGAGCCCGGTGAAATTGAGAGTGCGATAAACCAATACAAAGGTGTAAACGACAGTTTGGTTTTAGTGGATAACGACAAACTTGTTGCGTTCTGTGCGATAGGACACAACGAGGTAACAGAAAAAGAGATTAAAACGAGCTTGCAAAATGAGCTCCCTCATTACATGCAGCCGCAAGTGATTGTGATGCTGCCTGAATTTCCACTTACAAGCAGTGGAAAGAAAGATAGAAAGCAATTACCTAACCCGTTTGCTATGGCGCAAACCGTGCCCCAGACAAGCTATCACTTAGAAAGTGATAGCGAGAAGCTGATAGCAGAGATCCTTAGAGACATCTTATCCATCGCGAATCTAGACCCAGAAGTCAGCTTTTTTGATCTAGGCGCGAATTCAATGGACTTGGTGACTTTGACGCAAAAATTGAGTGAACGAATAAACCAAAAGCTATCACCTGTTGATGCTTTTCAGTTCCCAAGTATTCGTTCGTTTGCACAGTTTTTGGATAGTAAAGGTGAACGAGTTAAAGAAACAGATAGAAAGGAGCAGCTTTCAGCTGCAAAGAACAGATTAAAAAGAAGAAAAAACAGGAAGTCGAAACATGACAAAGCAAGCATATCCTGATAATGGCCTAGAAGTCGCAGTGATCGGTATGTCCGTGCGTGTGCCCGGTGCTGATACATTAGAAGCGTTTTGGAATAATTTACGTAATGGCGTTGAGTCAACGACATTTTTTACACAGGAAGAGTTAATTGAAGCGGGCCTGAATGAGGCTGTGATAACAGATCCACACTATGTACCTGCGAAAGGGGTTATTAGTGATGCCATGGCCTTCGAGCCAAGCTTGTTTGGCTTTAGCCACCGTGAAGCTGAGTTAATGGACCCGCAACTAAGGGTTTACTTAGAGTGTGTTTACAATGGTTTGATAAACGCGGGTTATCAAGCGCATGACTCAGAGGTACAAATTGGCATCTATGGTGGTGCAGGAAGCAACCCTTATTGGTCAAGTCAGTTTATGATGACGCAAAATGATTCGTTGGCTGTTAGCTATGAAGCATCAAATTTAAATGGCCAAGAGTTTTTTAATACACGCGTTGCCAATATTATGGATTTGAAAGGACCTGCAGTGACTGTTCAAACAGCTTGCTCAAGTTCTTTGGTTGCAGTGCATATGGCTATGCAGGCGCTGATCGCAGGTGACTGTGAGATGGCAATTGCGGGTGGTGTTGAAATGAGCACTAACCCATTTCAAAGCCAGCCTGACAAAACCGGCTATAAGTACCAAGAGGGAATGATATATTCAAAAGATGGCAAGTGTAGCCCTTTTGATGCTGCTGCTGGTGGGACAGTGCCTGCTGATGGTGCCGGTGTGGTGGTACTCAAAAGGCTTGAGGATGCGATTGCCGATGGCGACACCGTTTATGCTGTTATCAAAGGTAGCGCGATTAATAATGATGGCTCTGATAAAGTTGGTTTTACAGCGCCAAGTGTTGAAGGTCAAAGACGTGTCATTGAAACAGCCTTGGAAATGGCTGAGATTGAACCAGAGACCGTTTCCTATATTGAAGCGCATGGCACAGGGACTAAGCTGGGAGATCCAATTGAATTCAGAGCGCTTAACGAATGCTATAACGCACATAGTAGAAGTGCATGTGGGATAGGCTCACTGAAGAGTAATTTTGGCCATTTAGGTTCTGCGGCTGGTGTTGCTGGCTTGATTAAAACTGTGCTGTCTATTTATCACAATGAGTTAGCGCCAAGTCTTAATTACAAAACACCTAACCCAGCCTTGAATATTGATGAAACGCCGTTTTTTGTTGTCCCACAGGCATCAGCTTGGCCTCAATCAGACTTACCTTTGCGAGCCGGTGTTAGTTCATTTGGGATTGGTGGCACTAATGCTCACGTATTGGTTGAAGAGTACACGCCATCACAACCGAAAACAGACTCATCTGATACAGGAAATATGGTGGCTTTTTCTGCAGCGAGTTCTGGCTCATTGAAAGGCAACCTTCGTGCTATGTCAGCGCATTTAAAGCGTGAGCCGAATTTATCACTCAATGATATTGCATTCACTCTGCAGCAAGGTCGCTCACACCTAGGGCATAGAAAAGCTTTTTATTGTGAGAGTACCGCAGAGCTGACTAATGCAATTGAGGCATATCTTAACCAAGAAGTAGAAACATCGGCTTTTAAAAAGCGGTTACCGATCTTTTTGTTCCCAGGCCAAGGTGCGCAATATACTGATATGGGTAAGGCTCTGTATCAATCGCATAGTGATTTTGCCAAGCATGTAGATGAGTTGTTTGACTATCTACCTGCTGAAACGTCGAGTATGTTGCACCAAGCATGGGTAGATGAAGAGCTTATAAATCAAACGCAGTACGCGCAACCACTTTTATTTATTGTTTCTTATGCGTTGGCGCAAGTGCTTCGCAAAGTGGGTGTTGAACCTGCGGGAATGATAGGTCACAGCTTAGGTGAGTTTGTTGCAGCAACGCTTGCTGAAGTGTTCACACCACAAGATGCACTGAATTTGATTTGTCTCAGAGGCAAGCTAATGGCACAGACGGCACCTGGCGCTATGATTGCCGTTGGCCTGACAGAGCAAGAGTTAGCCTCACGCTTACCGACTGAGCTGAGTATTGCAGCAATCAATAGTAAGTCTTCTTCAGTTATATCGGGTCCACTTGCACAGATTGAACAATTTGAAGCAGATTGTGCGGCAGAAGAAATCTTTGTGAAGCGCTTAAGTGTGAGTCACGCATTTCATTCACAAACAATGGCTCCAATTTTGGCGGAATTTGAAGTTGCAGTAAATGCAGCAGCTCCACAGGCGCCAAAGATGCGTTTTGTTTCAAACGTGACGGGCAAATGGATCACAGATGAACAGGCGGTTGATGCGAAATATTGGGTAGCGCATTTACGTAGTACAGTGAGGTTTTCTGACGGCGTAGAGTTAATTGGAAAGTCAGAGGAAGCGACTTTTATTGAGGTGGGACCTGCACAGGTACTTACGCGCTTAGTTCAACAGCATAAACGTGATATTCAACCATTTGGTACGATTACTTTGCTGAAGGCTGAAGATGCGGCCAGTCATAGCAGTTTCTACAATGGTCTCTGTGAGGTATATAAGGCAGGCCATACGCTTAATTGGCAGGCTCTAACAGATGTTCAAGGTAGTAGAATTCCATTGCCCGATTATGTATTTAATCGAGCTGAGTTTACGCCCAAACCGAAAGGCGCCATGGCGATTTCTTCACTTGAGCAACTAGACGATGAAAGCGTTAAATTTTATACGCCAAATTGGATAAAAACAGGGTGGAGACAGCCGGTATCTGCACAGTTTTCAAAATGGTTTAACGAACGCAAGACATGGTTGGTTTTTGATAATACCAGTGAAGAGTCGACTCAATTGATCTCTCGCCTCCAGGCACATGGTCAAGATGTAATTAGAATCACAGTGGGCGAGGCTTATAGTCGCGTAGACAGCGGACATTATCAGGTATCTTCAGGACGCTTTGATGATTACAAAGTGTTATTTAAAGAGTTGGTGCAGTTACAGCAAGAGCCCGACTACATCCTTCACTTATGGGGATTAGATGATCAAATTACTGATTTAAGCAACGAGCTAAATAATTTAAACAGTACATTTTACAGTTTATCTTTCATAGCCCAAGCGATGGGACACTTGAGCATTAAAAAGGCAATGCGTCTTATCGTCTCGGCTCGTGGTTGTAGCGATGTCACAGGCATGGATGTTACCCACCCTCACAAAGCCACGATGGCTGGTGCAGTGCGAGTGATCCATCACGAATACCCGCATATTGAAACACAACTAATTGATTTCCCTGTCTCAGAGACGCCTTTATCTGTACTAGATGGACAAATTTTTAGCGAAGTATTTAATCTGGACTTTCAGCAGTGGGTAGCTTTTCGTGGAAATGCTAAGTGGATACGTAGCTTTAAACGATTAGATGAGGGGAGTAGTCAAGCGGACTTCTTTGCGCATCAATTTGAAAATACGCCTCACTGGCTCATCACAGGTGGCTTGGGAGCGATTGGTCTGGAGTTGGCAGAGCAGCTAGCAAAGCAAGGTGATGTTAAAATTACTTTGATTGGTCGCAGAGAGTTTGTACCACAAGCTCAGTGGGTAGATACCTTAACGGCAGGCCAGTTAGATGCCACGACAAAAGCCAAACTTGAAAAGTTAGTGCAACTACAAGCGTTAGGAGCGCAAATCAATATAGAGCGTGCGACAGTTGATTCTGTGGAAGAAATGAAAGCCGCTATCAATAATGCTGTTGACAAGTTAGGACCTATTGAAGCGGTGCTGCATTGCGCTGGTGTACCTGGTGCAGGTGCGCTTCATACCAAAACAAAAGCGCAGCTGGCTGATGTCATGGCGCCGAAAGTACAAGGCACTATAGTCCTGTCAGAGTTACTTGCTACGCAGCCTTTGAAATTTGTTGGCCTCATGTCTTCAGTGACGTCTTACCTAGGTGGGTTTGGCCAGTTGGAATATTGCGCGGCAAATGCCTTTTTGGATGCATGTAGTTCATCGACGCTATTTAGTAATGCGCATCAAGTCCTAACTATGAACTGGGATCCTTGGAGTGAAGTGGGTATGGCCTATGATGCGGTTGTGCCTTCATACAAGGGGAATGGAGCAGGCTTGATTGGTACTTTGACATCTAAAACTGACCATAAATATGAGTTTAAAGCGCACTTATCAGCAACACAGACATGGGCTTTAGCCGAGCATAAAGTGGCGGGTTACCCAACTTTACCAGGCGCTGCATATCTTGAAATTGCCAGAGAAGGCTTTAGTCAAATTAGTAACAAGACAGTGCGTTTTGAAGATGTTTATTTTCTAAAACCACTCAGTCTAGGTCATGAGCATTGGTGTGAGTTGCATACCGAAATGCAGGTGCAAACAGATGGAAAATGGAAGTTTGAAATCTCTAGCAGGCTCAATGGTATTGGTAATAAGGTTGTGCATGCCACTGGCTATATCAGTAGTATCAATACATTATCTGAGCCCACAGCAAATATACAAATAAAGCCACTGGTACAGCGCTGTAATGAAAGGGTCTTAGCTGATGTAACAGCGCTCCAGACAACCCATAAATCACTGTCGGCCATCGAAACTGGGCCGCATTGGGATGTTTTTGAAACGCTTCATTTCGGCCGTGAAGAAGGCTTGGCTCTATTGGCATTAAATGAAGAGTTTTCCTGCGAATTAGATGAAATGGGCATCCACCCCGCAGTTTTAGATTGTGCGACCGCGTTTATGTCGACAGTTATTAATGATGCCGTGTACATCCCAATTTTCTATCAAGCACTTGAACAGTATAGGCCTTTTACAACTCGGTGTTATAGCCATGTTCGTCTTGCATCTAAGTCAGTCAATTCTGACACCTTAAGATTTGACGTCACAATCTTCGATGAAGACGGCGCTTTGATTTTGAAGATTACTGGCTTTGAAATGAGACGTCTAGATGACACCGGTTCAGAGCCTACTGCGCCGACAGTAGAAGAGGTAGACATTGAAATCACAGGGCTACTGAGCCAAGAAGGACAAGAGAGTTTTATACGCAGTTTGGGCTTTGCCGAGTCCAATATTGTTATTTCGAAAATGCAATTTAATGAAGAAGTTGCACGTTACCAAGACATGGCAAATCTGCTGGATGATTCGGCTGGTTTGACACTACAGGATAGACCGGAGTTAAGCAGTGCATATGCTGCTGCGAAGTCATCCACTGAGAAGAAAATCGTCAAAATATGGAGCGCTATTTTATGCATGAATAAGGTGGGCGTAAATGATGACTTTTTTGAACTTGGTGGTGACTCCTTAATGCTTATGCAGGTGCATAGCCAATTAAATGAAATGCTGCCCGAACAGGATTTACCCATCGCGGAACTATACAACCATACCACGATAAGAGCATTGGCTGAGTCAATTGATAATGGCCAGCAAAATGAATCTATTGAGAAAGAACAGGTAGATCAGCGGGTAGCGAAAATGAAAAAAGCCAGAAGAACAAGGCTTAAGAATCAAAATAATTTAAGAAAAGATTAATTAGGAAATGACTATGTTTGACCAAGTACAAGATAACGAAGAACAACAAGAAATGAACGAAGACATAGCAATTATTGGCATGGTAGGGCGCTTCCCTGATGCAGATGATGTAAATGAGTTTTGGGAAAACTTAAGCCAAGGTGTTGAGTCAGTAAAAATAGTGACTGGTGATATGCTACGAGAGCGAGGATTTGGCGAGTTTGTTGATAAAAACCCAAACTATGTGAGCTCTGAAGCCTCTTTGTCAGATGATATTGTGAGAAAATTTGATGCCAGCTTTTTTAATATTTCGCCAAGAGAAGCTGAGATTATGGACCCTCAGCATCGATTATTCTTGGAGTCTTGCTGGGACCTATTTGAGCAATCTGGCTACAGTATGGAGCAGTACGATGGCCGTGTTGGGGTGTTCGGTTCAACTGGGTTTAGTGGCTACTTAGAAAGTAATTTATTACCAAATAGAGATTTGTTGCAGCAAGTTGGTAGTTTCCAAACCCAATTAGGTAATGATAAAGACTTCATCGCAACGCGCGTGTCATACAAAATGGGCTTTACTGGTTCGAGTATGAGTGTCAGTACGCTGTGCTCATCAGCTGCGGTAGCGATCCATATGGCCAGAGAAAGCCTTCTTAACTATCAAAACGATATCGTGTTAGCTGGTGGTGTGAATATTTCCGTATCAACGTCAGACTCTTTGTATTATCAGGAAGGAGGGATCGGCGCAAATGATGGTAGTTGTAGAGCCTATGATGAGCGTGCATCAGGTACGGTCGCTGGCAGTGGGTTAGGGATTATTGCTCTAAAACGACTTGAAGATGCCCTAGATGATGGTGACAACATCTTAGCGGTAATTAAGGGGTCTGCGATTAATAACGATGGTTCGGATAAAGCGAGCTATACAGCGCCATCGCCAGAAGGTCAGGCACAAGTTATTGCTGAAGCGCTTGCCGTCTCAGATGTTAACCCAGAGACCATCACCTTTATTGATGGCCATGGAACTGCGACGAATATTGGGGATCCAATTGAAATTTCAGCATTGACTAAGGCATATCGTCAATACACAGATAAAAAGCAGTATTGTGGCATTGGTTCTGTGAAAACGAATATAGGTCACCTTGTAACTGCGGGTGGCGTTGCAAGTTTGATCAAAATGGTACTGTCATTACAGCATAAAAAAATGCCCGCCAGTCTTAATTTTGAAAAACCAAACCCTAAAATTGACTTCGCGAACAGCCCATTCTACGTCAATGATAAAATGCAAAATTGGGAAGTCGATGGCATCCCTAGACGCGGTGCTATTAGTTCGTTTGGTATTGGCGGTACAAATGTTCATATTATTTTAGAAGAGGCTCCACAGGTTGAGCACAGTGATGAACCTCAGGCTCCACAAGCCATTTTATTGTCGGCCAAAACTGAATCAGCACTGATCAAACAAAAGCGCAATTTGCTGCATTATTTGTCAGTCAATCCAGGCGTGTCGCTGGCAGATTTGGCGTATACACTAAAGGTTGGTCGATGTGCGTTTGAGCATAAGTTCTTTACAGTGTGTAACTCTGTTACAGAACTAAAGCAGCAGTTAGAATCGGTTGATTCTGCGCTCACAGCTGTGCGCAAGCAAAAGCCGACTGACAGAAGTGTGTGTTTTATGTTTCCGGGTCAAGGCACTCAATATCCCAAAATGGCTGCTAATTTATATTCGACTCAGGTGGTATTTAAGGAAGCATTTGATAAGTGCCGTACTCTAGTCTCAAAATATGCACAAATTGATTTACATGATGTGCTATTTAATGATGCAGAGGGGCAAAGTGAAGCCTTACAAAATACCCAATTAGCACAGGTTGTGTTGTTCAGTGTTGAATACGCGCTTGCTCAGTTATGGCGCGACCAAGGCATTGAACCTGATGCGATGATTGGACATAGCTTAGGGGAGCTATCAGCTGCGTGTATTGCTGAGGTATTTTCACTTGAAGATGGTATCAAAATCGTTTGTGAACGCGGTCGTTTGATGGCACAGCAAGCCCCTGGTGTGATGCTATCAGTGGCGCTGTCACGAGAGGCACTTGATCCATATTTATCAGACTCGGTTGAACTGGCGGCTGAAAATGGGCCGACTGCTTGTGTGTTATGTGGTCCGCAAAACGAGATAACATCAGTTGAAACACAATTAACAGCTGCGGGTATTGGTAGTCGCAGGTTAAAAACGTCGCATGCATTCCACTCAGCTTCAATGGTGCCTGCGCAAAAGGCATTAGAAGCATTTATTGAACAAGTAGATTTAAAAGCACCTCAAATTCCATTTGTATCTAATGTCACGGGTGATTGGATCACGAATGAGCAGGCACAAAGTGCCGCTTATTGGGGGAAACAGTTACGTAATACGGTTGAATTTGCGCGCTGTGTGAACTTGGTTGCTCAAGATCCTGATTGTATTTTCCTAGAAGTTGGTCCAGGTAAAGCATTGAGTACGTTTGCTATCATGTCTGGTCACAATAAAGAGTTAGTGATTGATACTTTACCTACGCATGCTGAACCGCAACTAGACCGTGAGTTGATGGTGATGGCTGAGGCTAAACTGTGGGGCACGGGGGTTAAAGTAGATTGGCAGGCGCGCTATCAAGGACAAAGTAGAAAGCGCATGCCATTACCAACATATCCATATGATAGAAAAACATATTGGGTAGACGCAATTCCTTATGGACAAACTTCTGCCACGAAGGAGTTAGCGTTTTTAGATAAGACCGCATTAGATAATTATTGTGGCACTCACCAAGACTCTGCAAATGTATCAATGTCATTTAAGTTAGATGGCACTGTGCCGTCGAGTGAGGTGAACACTGATAAATTATTTGCTCTGCGTGAAGAATTACAGGCTCTGCTAGACAAGCACCAGCTAGATTTCGACATCTCTCCAGTTATGGTTGCTCAAGCAACAAAAATGAGTGCAGCAGGTAATATTGAGCAGGTAGAAGAGCTGGATTCAGGTGGAACTCTTGGTACTTCTAGCCGAGCACCATCTAGTGAACTAGAAAAAGCGTTAATTAAAGATTGGGAATTAGCATTAGGGACTTCTCCAATAGGTTTAGATGATAACTTCTTTGACTTAAATGGGCACTCGTTGATCGCAGCGACGCTGGTCAACAAAATTAAGCAAAGTTACGGTGTTGAGGTTGGATTACGAGATTTTCTTGATGAGCCGACAGTTGCAGGCGTTGCAGGTGTTATTCAGACAAAGCAGTGGCTTGAAGAGCAAGAGCACCAGACAGAATCTGACGCACAAGACGAAGACACACTCATTCTTTAATCATTTAATACCTATCAAAAGCGTCGTGCCATAAACCTAATTAGGTACGACGCTTAACAGCTTTTACGGACTACTTTTCGATGCAATTACTTACTTTAATTACGCGCCTGAGAGAGAGCGGCGTATCACTATCTTTGTCTAATTCACAACTGGTTTGTAAATTTCCCAAAGGCTGGGATCAACCTGAATTAAAAAAAGCTCTGATTGAGCAAAAAGAAGAAATAAAAGATGTACTGAGAAACGCAAACTCTGGCACTAAGAATGCGCAATCCCTCGATGACTTTTTACATTTAGAAGTCAAAAACAACGCAAAGAGCAATGACAGGCAAGCACCGCGTGCACTTTCCAGTGAAGAGTTAAGGCTTTGGTACTTAGACGAGGTTGAGCAAGTTGGTGCGGCAAATAATATGCCTTTACAGATTTTTAAATTTACTGGGAAGTTAGATATTGCTCAACTAGCAAAAGCACTTCACCTTATTGTAATGAGGCATGAGTCCTTAAGAACAGTGTATCGCAGCGAAAAGGGTCAACCGCAGGCTGTTGTACAAGAAGCCAACGCTCATAAGCTAATCACATTACAAAGTTCGCCAGAGGTGTTTAATTTAGTTGAGTTAGTAGAGTCAGAAAATGCAAGACGTTTTAACCTGTCTACGGGTCCATTGTTTCAGTGTACTTTGGTTGATCTAAACTGCGAAGAATATGTTTTAGTGATCGCAAAACATCATATTATTTCAGATGGGTGGTCGGTAAATATTTTAGTCTCTGAATTAGCTGAGCTTTACACTCAATTAGTGGATGGCTCTGCACTCGATATTGAGCCGTTAAAAGCCCAGTATCGAGAGTATGAAGGGGCACAATCAAAGTGGTTATTGAGTTCAGATGGAAAAGAAAAGCTGAAATTTTGGCAACAAACTTTAGAGGATATGCCGGAAAATTTAGACTTGCCAACAGATCATATTTCCTCACTTGAAGCTGGTAATGGCTCGGGCAGTATTGATGCGAAGCTTTCAGCTGAAAAGTTGGAAAAACTAAAAGCTTATTGTAAAAATCAAAAAATCACTTCATTTGTTTTTTTACTTGGCACTTTCAACATACTCTTGAGCAAGTTATCAGACAGGCAAGATTTCATTGTCGGGTGTGCCAATGGGAGTCGCCATGCAGCTTATTTAGATCACATGATTGGATGCTTTATTAATCACTTATTGATTAGGCAGCCTATTGACTGTGAGGCGACGGTAGCGGATTACTACCAAGCTCTGAAAATGCTGACCTACAGCGCATTTGAAAATCAGCAAATTCCTTATGAATGCCTTCAAGATATTGCTATTAAACAGGGTAGTAGTCAGAGCAAACTGTTCAATATCTATTTCAACTATTTAAATTACCCGACCGCAGCACCGACTTTATCTGGTTTGGAGATTGAGCAGCTAAATTTAGAGCAGCAAGCATCCAAGTTTGATATCACCCTCTATATTGAGGAGAGTGATAACGGGCTTGAGATCTCCTTCAACTTTAACAGTAATAAATTTAAAGCTGAACGTATTGCGTGCATGATGGAGCAGTATTTGCATTTGTTATCGCACATCAGTGAATCTAGTAACCAAGCAATCAACACGTTATGTTTACCCAGTGAAGAAGCCCCGTATCAGCCTTTAGAAGTGCCACATCAAGACAGCGTAATTGTGACACAATTGATGCAACGTTTTGAGCAACATAGTCAAAAAACAGCATTGAGCGATGATGACAGACAGTTGAGTTATCAATCTCTGGGTCATTGTGTTGATAATTTTGCTAATGATCTAATGGCACAGCAAGTTGGTAAGGGAGATGTCGTTGCTATTGTCACAGATCGTCAACTTGAATTGGTCCCAGCCATACTTGGCATTTTGAAAGCGGGCGCTGCATTTTGCTTGCTCCCCAATTCCCTGCCTTCAGGTATGATGTCTGATTGCTTGCAAGTAGCTAAAGCCAGTCATATAACGTCTTTAATTAGTGATGTTGATGTATCTGGATTGATTGCCAATGCAGACGTGCAGCAGATTGAATTTATGCTTAATGATACAGAACTTAGTGAGGCACCACAGTGGCCTCATGTCGATATTAATGATGTCGCTTATATTGCGTTTACATCCGGTACGACTGGTGCGAGTAAAGCGATCATGGGGGGGCATGCTTCACTTGCGACTATGTTTGAAGGCCAGATTGAGAAGTTTGGTATTACCAGCGATGATAACGCTGCCTTGTTGTCGGGGCTTGGGCATGATCCTATGCATAGAGATATTTTCCTCCCCTTACTAGCGGGTGCTCAATTGTTTATACCACCATGTGCGGCTTACGATATCGATACGCTACGTCCTTGGCTGAATCGCTGTGGTATTTCTATGTTGAATTTGACACCAACTTTAGCAAATGCGCTAGCAGGTGACGCACCTGAGTCATTGGCCTCATTAAATGCGATGATGTTGGCTGGAGAGCCTCTCTCAGCGCAAACAGTGTCACAGCTAAGGCATTATGTGCCTAATGCAAAGCTATTCAACCTCTATGGTGCAACGGAAACTCAGCAAGCTTTAGCTGTCTATGAAATCCCACTTGAATACTCACAGGGGGGCGATGTAGTGCCACTGGCACAGCAATTACAAGGTGTATCTATCAAGGTATTAAACAGCGAAGGTTTACCTTGCGGTGTTGGTGAAATAGGGAATATATGGATTGAAAGTCCATTCATTGCCCATGGCTATCTCGATGGGCAAAGCTCAGGGGGATTTGAGTTAAGTAATGATGGTAAAAAGCGTTATAAAACAGGTGATATCGGTCGCTATAACTTAGACGGTACGATTCAATATTGTGGCAGGCATGATAGACAGTTGAAGATTCGAGGTTACCGCATTGAACCATCGGCAATAGAAAATGAAGTAATGATGTTTTCGCAGGTCAGTGCCTGTCATGTGTTAGTGCATAAGGAAGCTCAAGACAACCTAGTTGCTTTTATTAAATATGCAAAATGCAGTGACGTCACGGAAAACTTGATAAGCGATATTATGGCACACCTTAAAGCGCAGTTATCAAGTGTGTGTGTACCGAGCGAAGTTGTAGTGGTGGAACAGTGGCCGTTGACTAAAAATGGCAAATTGGACCAAGAAAAGTTGTGGCAACAGTATGGCCAAAATGCAAAGCCATTAGACATGACACCTGCAGAGGGCGAAGTTGAGTTATCGCTTCAACGTATTTGGGGTGAGTTACTTAATTCAAATAGTGATATAGGCGCTGAGCAAGACTTTTTTGAAATCGGAGGTCACTCATTACTCGCTGTTAAGTTGGTCGCAAAGATTGGTGCTCAATTTGATGTACAGCTAAGTGTAGCGGATATATTTCACTATCCGACAATTCGTGCATTGGCAGGTAAAATAGAGACTGCTAGTGAGGCTACTGTACTACCACCAATACAGCGCATTGCTGAAGATGTGGCTGTGCCTTTAGCACATACGCAAGAGCGAATATGGTTTATTGACGAATTAAAAGGTGGTGCTGCTGAATATAATATTGCTTTTTCATTTAAAGTAACTGGAGAGTTCGATATCTCTTTGGCTGAAATGGCACTAAAAAAGATCATCGAGCGTCATGATATTTTAAAAACCATTTACTATGTTGATGAAGGTATCCCATATCAAAAAGTTAGATCTGCGCAGAGCTTTAAAATAACTACAAGTGAGCTGGATATTAAGGATGGGAGCGTAGAGAATTTGCTTTATGACAAAGTGGCAGAGTTTAAGGCAAAGCCCTTTGATTTGAGTCGCGATTTGTTAATAAAAGCTGATTTGATAATGCTTAATCAACAGCCAGTTCAAATGCAGAGTATTTTCACTATTGTTGTGCATCATATTGCCACAGATGGTTGGTCAATGGCGTTATTGTGGTCTGAATTTAAAGAAATATATGGCCAATTAAGCCGTCAAGAAGCGCTTTACCTTCCTGAGGTGAGTCATCAATTTAGTGATTACGCACATTGGCAAAGAGGGTTAGACAAAACGTTATTGGATAAAGAGCTAACATACTGGAAAAAGCAGCTGACTCAGGCTCCTGCATTACATAGCATACCGCTAGATTTTGAGCGAACAGCTGAGAAATCAAATGTCGCTGCTAAACTTGAGTTTAAGCTGGACCAAGAAGTCAGTTCACGTCTTGTGCAATTTGCCCGAACTAAAAAGATCACACCATTTGTTTTAGTCCATTCTATTTTATCACTGGTTGTATCTCGTAATAGTAACCAACAAGACATTGTGATCGGAACGCCTGTGGCAAATAGGCACCACACTTGTTTAGACAATACCATTGGCTTTTTTGCCAATACATTGGCGTTGAAGGTGAATACCAATATAGAGACAGTTGATGAATATATTGCACATGTAAAGCAAGTAAACATTGAAGCGCAAAGTAACCAAAATGTGCCTTTTGATATGCTAGTGGATGCTCTAGAAGTCGCTAGAAGTGCTGCTTACAACCCAGTATTTCAGATTGTTTTAGCGATGAATAATATTGAGCTGGAGAACCTGTCGTTAGACGGTTTAAATATTGAGGAACTACCTGAAAATTATAAGACAGCGTTATTTGACTTAGACTTTAATTGCTGGTTTGAAGACGATTGCTGGGCATTTAGTCTTGTGTATGACAGTGGTTTATTTACATCAGATAAAGCATCTTCGATTTTGGAACAATTAAAAACGGGCTTAACTAGCATTGTGACCGAGAATGCGACTAGGCTGCGTGACGTTAATATCTTATCTGAAGCTCAGCTAACAGAGTTAATTGTTCAGCCAACAGAATCACGTGTGACAGTAGAACACTCAATCACACCAATTGAACAATTTACACAACAGGCTGGATTGTTCCCAAATAAAGTTGCTTTGATACATGCAAATCAAACATTGAGCTATGCCCAAGTGAATGAGCATGCAACGCAATTGGCTTGTCATCTTAAATCTCTTGGGATTGAAGCAAAAGAAAAAATAGGCATAGTCGTAAACAGAAATGCGAGGAGTGTGATTGCCATACTTGCGGCGTTGAAGTTGGGGGTTACTTTCATCCCATTAGATCCTAAAGCGCCTGTGGAACGACTAAAATATCAAGCAAATGACGCACAGTTAGCTCGAATTATTGTGTGTGACGATAATGTATCTGAAGATACTTTGGATTTTGGTGAGGATTATTTACTTTATGATGAAGCGTTAATGAGGCATTTAGAAGCGAATCATTACGACACCAAAGTTTTAAATTATCAACCAATGCCAGAAGATGATGCTTATATTATTTATACGTCAGGCTCAACAGGTGCGCCAAAAGGCATACCACAAAGCAACTATAATTTACTGCGCTTATTTGAAGTGACTGAGGCGGATTTCAGTTTTAATGATCAAGATGTTTGGTTGTTATTTCATTCATTGGCGTTTGATTTTAGTGTATGGGAAATGTGGGGGGCATTATTGTTTGGTGGAACATTGGTGATCCCAGAGCACGAAAACTTATTAGATCCGGCAGTATTGAGTGAGTTATGTATCACAAATAAAGTAAGCGTACTTAATCAAACACCCAGTGCATTTAGTAACTTTGCACACTATGCGGTTGAAAATCAGCTTAGTTTCCCTCAATTGAGATACATTATTTTTGGTGGTGAAGCTTTAAAGTCTGACAGCATTGTAAATTGGGTAAGTTTTTTCGGAGATAATAAACCACAACTTGTAAATATGTACGGGATTACAGAAATAACTGTGCATGGTACGATTAAGAAGTTGAAGCGTCATGAATTAGATAATGGCTCAATTGGCCATAGTCTAAAAGATCAGACTTTTTATTTGCTTGATGAACAGCTCGCACCAGTACCTAAAGGGGCTGTGGGAGAAATTTGCATAGCTGGAGCTGGATTGGCAAAAGGCTATTTAGGTTTACCCGAGGTGACACAAAGACAGTTTGTTGATAACCCATACGGTCAGGTAAAAGAAAAAATATACCGTAGTGGCGACTTGGCCCGTTACTTAGATAACGGAGAGTTACAATATATGGGCCGCAAAGATAGTCAGGTTAAACTGCGAGGGTTCCGTATTGAGCTGCTTGAAATTGAGAGAAAAATACTTGCAGTAGAGGGGGTTGTTGACGCCTTTGTAAGGGTGGTTGAGTCGGCAAATAAGATTGAAAATATAGCAGCATACGTTGTATGCTCAGCTGAAATTGATCATGAAACATGGACTGCGAAGCTAAGAGAAGCCTTGTCAGATTCTCTACCAAGCTACATGGTTCCTACGTTTTTCGCGATACTCGACAATTTGCCAAAAAACATTAATGGCAAAATTGATACAGCAAAATTACCGGCCATTGAAAGCACAGAAATGGCTAAAGGTTTTCGAGTGCCCGTTACACAAGAAGAAAAATGGGTTGCGCAAGCGACTGCAAAGGTATTGGGTGTCGAGACAAGTGCAATAAATTTAAATGTTGGCTTTTTTGAGCTCGGTGGAAATTCATTGTTAGCAATTAGAATGTTAGCTGAACTGTCTGCATTGAGCGGAATACAAGTGACGATTACAGAATTTTTAAATATAACCGAATTGGGCGATGTTGCTAAATTTGTGGAAGCGGAAATAGAACTGCTTGATCTTCAAACACAACTGGCCCAAGGAGAAATAAAAGGAGAAGGGGTCTTATGATGTTAGCTCAGTTAGTGGTTGAAGCTAGCCGTCAGGGAGTACTACTTTATGAACAAGATGGTCAGCTAAAATATAAACTTAAAGTCGACCATTTCCCTGAGCAAATAAAATCTGAAATTCAGCAGAATAAAACTGAATTGATTAGCTTCCTAAGAAAAAGAAAGTTAAACCAACGCAAGGCGACAATCCCGGTTTTTGAAAATAAAGATCTAAACCGGGTCCCCTTGACCCCATCACAGCAAGGTATTTGGTTGGCTCAACAGTTATCACCGGATAGCAATAAGTATGTGATGTCTTTTGAGTTAGCCGTTGAAGGTGAGTTTGATGCAAATATTGCTGAACGTGCCTTTAATGAAATTATTTCACGACATGAAGTCTTAAGAGCAAACTTTTATGTTGATAATGGCGTGCCATTTCAGAGAATTCACTCTGATGTGGCATTCGCATTGGAGCGAGAACAGGTTGGTGAGGCACAGGGTTTGGATGATCCTGTACTGCATCAACATGCCAGCGCTTTTAGAGGGCTCCCCTTTGACTTAACTCATGATATTCTCATCAGAGCTAAACACCTAGAAATCGGCCCTAACAAAGGGCTGCTTTTATTTGGTGTCCACCACTTAATTGCTGATGGATGGTCGATTTCAGTCATCATGAAAGAGTTCATTGCACATTATAAATCTATTGCACTGAGTCGCCATTGTGATTTACCTGAGTTGAGTGTTCAATTCAGTGATGTGTGTTTATGGCAGCAGCAAAAAGCGGAGTCATCTGAATATCAGGATGGGCTTGATTATTGGCAGCAGCGTTTGGACGGAATACCGCCTGTGAGCTCTTTACCGCTTGATAATGCGCGTCAAGGAAAAAGGGTTGGCGGACAGCTAACACAGCAATTAGCACCTGATTTAGTGCAACGCATGAAACAGTATTGCGCCAAGCATGACACAACCTTATTCATTTTGCTTAAAACCCTTTTTGCGTTGCATTTAGGGCGTGTTACGCGAGAAACCGATGTGGTAATCGGGGCGCCTGATTCAGGTCGAAGCCACGAACAAGCACAGTCCATGATAGGTTTGTTCTTGCAAACTAGGGTGATGAGAACCCAATTTGATGATAACCCATCATTTAGTGAGCTTTTACAGCGCTCCAAAGAGTACTTTATTGCTGACTCGAAGTATTTAGATATTCCTTTCGAAACCTTAGTGGCGCAAGTAAATCCAACAAGAGAGCGCTTTATCTCCCCTGTTTTTCAGGTTTTAATTAATTTTGATGCTATGTTGCCGTTTAATGACGGGTTAGATAATGTCACTTTCCAAAGTGTTGAAGGCCATGAGTTGGAGAATAAGTTTGATTTAACCTTGTATTTCAGCGAGTCTGAGCAAGGTGCATTGGACGTTTGCTGGGTCTACGATGCAGCCATATTCGATGCAGAGTCAATTCGTACTAACCAGAGTGAGTTTATACACTTAATAACAAACTGCATTGAACATGAAACGCGACCTGTCTTATCACACCCTTGGTCCTCTCCATATGTAGTGACTCCTAAAAAGTCTTTGCAGCAGCCCCCATCGGTTGTTGAGTTGTTTTTGCAGCAAGTCGCAAAAGTACCGAATCATGTTGCACTAAGGAGTGATGAAGCGTGCTACACCTATACACAGTTAAATACGCTTGTTAATAAGGCATGTTCAGTATTAGAGCAGTCATATAATATTTCGCGTGGTCACCGGGTTGCAATTGCAACCAGTCGAGATGAATACAGGATTGTATACATGTTGGCTATATTAAAGTTGTCATGCACGTATATCCCCATCAGTGAAGAGTTACCACGCAATCGTGTTGAGTTCATTCTTAAAGATGCAGAAGCAGATCTCGTTATTGTTGATGACCAAATTTGGTCGCAGTTTGAGCTAACTTGTTACAACGTGAAACAGAGTAAATTTTTGGCTGAACTGACGCTGGCTGAAGATAAAGAGCCTGCCATCGAACATAGAGAGGGAGATGATATTGCCCATATCATCTACACCTCAGGCTCAACTGGTCAGCCAAAAGGCGTATTAGGTACATTTCAGGCTACTGCAAATAGAATTCAGTGGATGATATCTAAGTGGCCATTTTCAGCAGACGAAGTCACGGCGCATATTACATCTTGTGCGTTTATTCGTGGGATATGGGAAGTATTGACGCCATTGTGCGCAGGTAGCACATTGACGTTGTTTAAGCGCAGCGTGGTGAAAGATGTCAACGCGTTTGCCGAGCAACTGTCAGCGCGCAATGTGAGCCGTATCGTGACGGCTCCCAGTTTAGTAAATGGCATCTTACATTTATCTGACACAGTGCGATCACAGATAAATGATACATTGAAATACTGGTTTGTAAGTGGTGAACCGTTCCCTGTACAGCTGGCATCTAAAGCACTTAATCAGATGCCAGCGGTCGAGTTTTATAATTTATATGGCTCTACAGAAGTGATGTCAGATGTAATGTGGAGCAAAGTGGCCGTGTCAGCATCACAAAGTCGTTTACCAATTGGCGAAGTGATAGAGCATGTGGGGGCGTATATTGCGGATACCAATGCAAATCCAGTTGCGCCTGGAGCCATCGGGGAAATTGTTATCACTGGTGCTGCGTTAGCCAGAGGGTATACCCAGAATGCCACCGGTGGATTTTCTTCTTCTCTGCAGGGGCCAGTCTACCATACGGGAGATTTAGGTCGTGTTGACCTGCAAGGTCGGTTTGAATGTTTTGGCAGGCAAGATGATCAAATTAAAATTCGCGGTTACAGAGTAGAGCTTGGGGAAATATTAAGCCATTTACTAAAAGTGTCAGAGGTCAAATCCGCTGCTGTGATCCCTTTGATAAATGACGACAGTGATGCCTCCAGAATTATTGCTTATGTCGTATCGCCAACTTTTGACGAGCAAAGAATTAAGCAGGCTTTGTTAAAAGAGCTACCGCATTATTTCGTGCCTAGCACTATCGTGTCTGTTGACGCTATTCCAACGAAAGAAAATGGAAAAGTAGATAAACAGGCGTTATTGGCACTTGGGGTGGTTTCAAATGTGACAGAGATTGTACCCCCTGAAACTGACAGTGAAACGAAATTAAATGAGATTTGGGCTGCGTTACTTCAGGTCGACGCGAGTTCTATTAGTGTCACATCAAGCTTTTTTGAAGCAGGTGGTAATTCCTTACTTGCTTCTAGGTTAGTTGCCGTAATCAATGATGAATTCAATGTTAATTTGTCCTTAAAACAACTCTTTGAGTTTCCTACCATCAGAGAGGGCGCAGGCCTGCTCGAAGATTTGGAAGCTTTGCAAACAGAACAGAACAATCAATTAGAATCAACAGAATATGAGGAGTTTTCGCTATGACGATGAGGGAAGTGTATTTAAAACTAAAAGAGCATGGCGTGGTCTTCGATAGAAAAGCAGATTCAACAATTAGCCTTAAGGTACCCAAGGATTTAAATTCAGATATAAAAGCGTTACTTATAAACAATAAAGATGAATTAAAGGGTTACATTGAAGCGCTATATAAGCTAAGTACACAAGCTACGACGATCCCGAAAAGAGCACAACAGCAAGCTAAGGCACTTCCATCTTTTGCACAGCAGAGACTTTGGTTTATTGATTCAATTAATAAGGGGTCAACTGAATATAACATGCAGTTGATCTTCCATGTTCAAGGAAACTTCAGCCCGAGCAATGCACAGCAAGCTTTTGCCCGAATCATCGAACGACATGAGGTTTTACGAACTGTTTATCATGAAGATGATGGGGTGCTCTTTCAGCATATTCTGAATGCCGATGAAAATGAGTTTGAACTAGAGCTACATGATTTAAGCCATATTGGCAGCGAAAGTGATAGACAGACGGCGAGTGATGAATTAGTTGAACGAGATAAACGCAAGGCCTTTAACCTAGCAAGCGATTTAATGCTACGAGCAAGCTACATCAAATTCGACGATGAGCATGGTTTGATGGTGGTATCAATGCACCACATTGCAAGTGATGGTTGGTCGTTTCAAGTACTGCGTCGTGACTTTTACGAATTATACTCTGCCTTGTGCTCAACGCGTGAAGCCGCATTGCCAGAATTAGAATTACAATATGCTGATTATGCAGCTTGGCAAAGAGAGCATGTCGGTACGAAAGAGCTGGAATCTCAGCTTAATTATTGGGACGGTCACTTACAAGACATCCCTTCTGTGCATAGGCTCCCCTTAAAAGAAGAGAGACCAGCAGTTAAACAGAATCAAGGGGAGACGTTTACTAAGCATTATGGTTCAAATATCGCAACAACATTACTAAACTTTGCGAAAAAACATAATATTACGCCTTTTATGTTACTTCATGGAGCGCTTGCTCTCCTATTCGCAAGGCATGGAAACACCAATGATGTCGTGATTGGCACACCGATTGCCAATCGAAGCCAAGCTGAGTTGAACGCGTTAATAGGGTTTTTTGTCAACACAATGGTACTGCGGGTGGGGACTGACGCTCCAGATTTGAAAAGCTACTTATCTCATGTCAGACAAGTTCACAGTGATCTTCAGGCAAACCAAGATGTGCCATTCGACAGAGTACTTGAGCGGATCAAAGTTGAACGAAGTCAATCCTTCTCCCCGCTATTTCAAATTCTACTAACGATAAACAATGACTTTCAGTTTGAGGAAAATGAAGCTGAGATTGAAGCTTCTGATATAGAGTTTACAACTGTTAAGAATACCAAGGCGTTTGTTAAATTTGACTTAGAAGTGGATTTAAATATTAACGCAGATGGCCTGAGCATTACGTGGAATTATGACACGAGTCTATTCTCAGATAGTTATATGCAGACATTGAGTGATGGATATCAGTTATTACTAAGTGCATTAGTTCGCTTGGAACAAGGTGATCCTATTTCGGATCTACCATTTCAGCCAGAACCAGAGCGGCAGTACTTGATTAAAGATCTGAATAACAGTGTATTACCATATGATAAAAGAGAATTACTTCACCAACTTATAGAGCAACAGGCACAACAAAACCCAGAAAAAGTTGCGATAGAATTTGGCGATACACAACTTACCTTCAAGGAATTTAATCATCACGCAAATGCAATGGCGAAAGAGCTGCTTCAAGGCGGTTTAAAAAGAGGGGATATTGTTGGCTTGTGTGGTCAGCGCTCTCTCGAGCTTATAGTTAGCTTAGTGGGTATTTTAAAAGCGGGTGGAGCATTTGTTTCTCTAGACCCTAAGTACCCTGCAGACCGTATCGAGTTTATGATCGAAGATACCAAACTTGAACATCTGATTGTGACGCAAGGACATGGTCTCCAATCGACGACGCTTGAAAAGGTCCATGTTATAGAAGCTCGTCTCACGCATGAGACAAATGAAATCGTTCTTCCTACATTGCCTAGAAGTGAAGAGCCAGAGCTGGCTTATATTTTCTATACATCGGGCTCAACAGGCCTACCAAAAGGTGTTATGGTGAGCCATCAAAATGCCTTGAGTTTGCTTCGATGGACAGAGCAAGCATATTCACCTGAAGAATTAGACCGTATCTTGGCTTCGACCTCTCTCAACTTTGATTTATCAATATTCGAGATATTTACCCCACTGTGTTTTGGCTATCAATGTATTTTAGTCGAAAATGCCATGTCATTATTAACCGAGTCTGTCGATGTCTCTTTAGTCAATACCGTACCATCAGCTGCAAGAGCGTTAGTTGAAAATGACGCGATCCCTTCAGGGACCAAAATTGTTAACTTGTGTGGAGAGCCATTAAAAGCTGATTTAGTTAATGGCATTTTAGGTACCGGCTGCCCACTTGTTTGTAATTTATATGGACCTTCTGAAGACACGACTTATTCGACCTTTATGCGATTTGACTCTGAATTAAACAGAGTTCCCGAAATAGGTAAAGTGATTTCAAATAGCCAAGTTTATGTGCTTGATGAAGCACAGCGGTTACTGCCATTTGGTACTGTGGGTGAGTTATACCTTGGTGGTGATGGTGTCGCTATGGGCTATCTAAATCGTCAAGAGCTAACTGCAGAGCGCTTTATCGATAACCCTTTTGGTAGTGGCAAAATATATAAGACAGGTGATTTAGTACGCTATAAAAGTGATGGTAATTTAGAATTCTTAGGGCGAGAAGATGAGCAAGTAAAAATTCGTGGTTTCCGTATCGAATTAGGAGAGATTGAACATGCTCTGATCCAATCAGCTAGTGTTGTAAGTAGTGTTGTGATTGCTCAAGATTATGAGCATGGCAAGCGCTTAGTCGGTTATATTGAAGCGTCATCTGAACATAATCTAGAGGTTGAGCAGCTGCGTGATCAGCTCCGTCAGCGTTTACCCGAACATATGATCCCAAGTTTATTAATAGAAATTGATAAATGGCCGCTTACGCCCAATGGAAAGATAGATAAAAAAGCATTACCGGCACCTACTTCAGGTGTATTGAGCTCTCATGAACATACCGAAGCCGAAAGTGAGGTAGAGCAAAAGCTACAAGCATTATGGGCGACATTGTTACAATTACCAGAATCGGAAGTGAGTGTAACAGCAAACTTTTTTGAACTGGGTGGGGATTCTATTCTATCGATTCAGCTGGTTTCACGTGCAGCTAAGCAAGGTCTTCACTTTAGTGTTAAAACACTGTTTGATGCACCAACCATTAGATTATTGGCTCAGCAGGTACGCGCTGAACAGCTTTATGACGCCGCTCCTGAAAAAGTGGAAGGAGAGATTGTATTACTCCCAATTCAACAAGCGTTACTTGCGGATAAAACGGATTGGCACCATGTCAATCAGGCTGTGATGTTGAAAATGTCTCCTAACTTCGATGAGCAGTGTTTGCCCATGCTTATTAAAGCGCTTTATCAAAAACATGACGCTTTGCGTTTGCAGTTTTCAGAATCATCAGGGGCGTGGACGGGCACGTATAAAGCTTTAGATGACGCACTGATTAACGCAGCAATCGACATCAGAGAAAAGCCTCAAGGTGGCTGGGAGACCTTGGCTGCCGAGGCGAGCGAAATTCAGGCTAGCTTAAAACCTGATGAAGGTGAGCTGACGAGAGTTGTTTATTGGTCTGGCAATGAAGATGAATCAGGGCGATTGTTGATAGTAGTACATCACCTTGCTGTAGATGGTGTTTCTTGGCGTATTCTGTTGGATGACTTGAGTTTACTTTATACCCAATGGCAAGCTGGCAATGATTTAGATTTATCTGGCAAAACATCTTCTTACCAACAGTGGGGAGCATTTTTACAAGAGTATGCGCAAAGCGAAGAGCTGGCAAAAGAGCAGGCGTATTGGCATGACGTGGTGAATAAGCCAAGTGTAGATTTGGTAGGAGTACAGCGCAAATTAGAGCTAGGTGATTTATCGGATCAAGGCTTATCTATCGGAACGCACTTTAAATTGGATAGGGCTGCGACACAATATTTATTGTCCACTTGCCAAAATAGTTATCGAACTCATATCAATGAAACGCTTTTAGCAAGTTTACTTTTAGGTGTTGCTCGCTGGAGTGGAGCTTCATCCCTGCGTGTCGACTTAGAAGGTCACGGGCGAGAAGTGTTGACTGATAGCATAGATCTCAGCCAGACAGTTGGTTGGTTTACAAGTATCTATCCATTACACCTGTCGATGGAGTCCGAGTCTAATATTGGTCAAATAATCAATCGTGTTAAAACTGCATATCGTACATTACCCAATAATGGTATTGGCTATGGTCTATTGCAGTCCTTGGCTCAAGATCCTGTGCTCGCAGATGCCGGAACGGCACCTATCCTATTCAATTATCTTGGTCAGTTTGATCAAGTGCTTAATGAAAACCCAATATTTAGTATTGCCGATGAAGGTGCTGGGCGGTCTGTGAGCGCTAACCGTAAGCGCAGTCATGGGTTGACTCTGAATGGATTGGTGAATGACGGATGCTTAGAATTTGAGTTGACCGCAGATGCTCAGCGCTATCATGCGCAAGCTATTAATGGTTTTATGGCTTCATTCCAAGCCGCTTTGGAGGAAGTGATTGCTCACTGTGTTGAGGTTGAGAATGGTACTTATGCGGCGATAGATTTTCCTCTTTGTGATGTGAGTGACGAGCAAGTTGTGGACTGGTGTCAAGATCATAAAGTGGCAGACTTATACCCGGCTACTGGTACACAGCAAGGTTTGTTGTTCCACAGTATGCTGGATAAGGGGAGTTATATAACTCAGACATTAGTGGAGTTTAGAGACTTAGATGTTGAGCGCTTTAAACAAGCTTGGACTATGGTGATTGAGCGCCATGATACGTTACGAGCTGGGTTTGTAGGGTTTGACTCTGGTCGCATTCATCAAATGGTCATGCAGTCTACACAAGCCCCATGGCAAGAGTTTGACTGGCAAAATGAGAGTGCTCAAGCCAAAGAGTCGCTATTGGCTGAATTTTTGAAAGAAGACAAGGCGAATGGCTTTGAAATTGACCGAGCACCGCTAATGAGATTTAGCCTATTTAATTGCGGTGAGGCCGGGTATAAATGGGTTTGGTCACACCATCATGCGCTAATGGACGGCTGGTGTTTACCTATTATTTTTACAGAAGTGACAGAGTGTTATCGAGCGTTAGGGGCTGCGCAAAAGCCTTCTTTGGCTGCAGTATCTAATTATGGAGATTATGTTGCTTGGCTGGCTAAGCAAGACAAAGAGCAAAGCTTGAATTACTGGCGCGATGTGTTGTCACAAGTGAATTCCTCAACGCCTTTACCTTTGGTTACGGGTAATAAAAAATCAAGCAAGGCTGGAGATTCGTTACGTCATGTATTTAGATTGAGTGAAAGTGAAACTGCAGATTTGGTGCAACTTGCAAAAGAAACCCAAACTACAGTCAGTGTTATTTTGCAAGGTGCTTGGTCTTTACTGCTTTCTCGTTACAGCGGTGAATCTCGGGTTGTCTTTGGTGCGACAACATCTGGCCGACCTGCGGAGTTAGTGGGTGTAGAACAAATGGTTGGCTTATTTATCAATAGTATACCGGTTGTTGTCGATACCCAAACCGACCTCAGTGTTAGCCAATGGTTGAAGTCATTGCACAGTGCTCAAGCTCATAGAGAGCAGCATAGCTATATTCCATTGACTGAGATCCAAGGGCAATCTCACCAGAATCTATTTGATAGCTTAGTCGTATTTGAAAACTATCCTGTTAACGAAGCGATAGGCGAGCGCTTAAATGAAGCATCGCTCCCTGTTGAGTTAGTGAGAACCATTGAAGAAACAAGCTATGGTGTGACGTTAACAGCCAGCCATCAGGATGTATTAACCTTACAATTACAGTCTTTGATTGAGGGCTATAGTGAGCACACACTTCTTACTTTGGCGGAAGATTTAAAGACGTTATTAAAGAACATGGTATTGGCACAAGATAAACCTCTTGAGAGTGTTGAAATTGTGTCGACAACAGCACAACAGCACCTAGTCGAGCAGCTGAATCTAAACTCTTTAGAATATGACGACACCATGCTGATGCATCACTTGATAGAGCGTCAAGCTGAAGAAAATCCAGATAAAATAGCAATCGAATTTAACAAGACTCAGTTAACGTTTAAAGAGTTTAATCATCATGCCAATGTACTTGCAAAGGCCCTCATTGACGGTGGTTTAAGACGGGGAGATATAGTTGGTTTATGTGGTCAGCGCTCACTGGAGTTAATTGTAGGCTTAGTGGGAATTTTGAAAGCTGGTGGAGCATTTGTATCTCTGGACCCGAAATACCCAACTGAACGCATTGAGTTTATGATCCAAGATACTGGGCTCAAGCACCTAGTCGTAACGTCAGGGCATGGCCTATCGGATAGTACATTGACCACAGTTCGTGTACACGAAGCTTCATTGAGTACAATGACAGATACTGTCACGTTACCAGAGCAAGCTGAACGGGTTGCAACTGAATTGGCCTATGTTATTTATACCTCAGGTTCAACAGGGCAACCAAAAGGCGTTATGATAAGTCATAAAAACGCGTTAAGTATGCTCAATTGGGCTGCACAGACATATTCTCCTGAAGAGCTTGAGCGTGTTTTAGCATCTACATCATTGAACTTTGATCTATCAATTTTCGAAATATTTACACCGCTGTGTTTTGGTTACCAGTGTGTACTTGTTGAAAATGCAGTATCACTGTTAGAGCGTCCAGTGGCAGTGTCATTGATCAATACTGTGCCATCTGCTGCACGTGCATTGGTCGAGAGTGATGGGATCCCACAGAGTGTCAAAGTCGTTAACTTAGCGGGAGAGCCTTTAAAATCAGAATTAGTAAATCGTATATTGGCTTCAGGGTGTCCTGCGGTTTGTAACTTATATGGACCATCTGAAGATACGACTTATTCAACCTATGCGCGATTTGAATCTGAAATAACAAGGGTGCCAGAAATTGGCAAAGTATTGGCAAACAGCCAAGCCTATATCCTAGATAGTGCACAGAGGTTATTGCCATTTGGCGCTGTAGGTGAACTATATTTAGGTGGTGATGGTGTTACACAAGGCTATCTCAATAGAGCCGAGTTGACCGCAGAGCGTTACCTTAACAACCCATTTGGTATAGGTCGCCTCTATCGTACTGGGGATTTAGTGCGCTATCGTCAGGATGGAAATTTAGAGTTTTTAGGGCGTCAAGACGAACAGATAAAAGTACGTGGCTTCCGTATCGAACTCGGTGAAATTGAGCATGCAATTTCACAATGTTCGGGTGTTGCGAGCAATGTTGTGATTGCTCAAGAACATGAACAAGGCAAGCGTTTGATTGGCTATGTTGAAGCAGCTACAGATCAGAGTTTAGATGTCGAAGTACTGCGTGAGACATTAAGAAAACGTTTACCGGAGCATATGTTGCCAAGCTTATTCGTAGAAGTACAAGCGTGGCCATTAACTCCAAATGGTAAAATAGATAAAAAAGCCTTACCAGCTCCTGACTCAGGTGTGTTGAGTGGTGTGTATGTTGCGCCAGAGAATGATGTTGAAAAGCAGTTACAATTGTTGTGGTCAGATCTACTTCAGCTGTCCACCTCTCAAATTAGTACTACCGCGAATTTCTTTGAGCTTGGTGGCGATTCTATTCTGTCCATTCAATTGGTTTCACGCGCCGCTAAGCAAGGACTTCACTTTAGTGTTAAAGCATTGTTTGATGCGCCATCTATTCGTTTACTTGCTAAAGAGGTTAAATCTGGGCGCTTAATTGAAGCTCCTCAAGGCAATGTTGATGGTGAAATTGTGCTGCTACCAATTCAACAAGAACTACTGGCAGATAAAACAGGTTGGCATCATGTTAATCAGGCGGTGATGTTAGAAACACCTGTCGCGTTTGATAGCCAGTGTCTTGAGGAAATGGTTACAGCGCTTTATCGCAGACACGATGCACTGCGCTTGCAATTTACAGAGCAAGCAGGGACTTGGGTCGGTAAGCACAAAAGCATTAACCAAGCGCTGATCCAAGAAGCATTTGAGATTAGACAAAAGCCAGAGGGTGGGTGGTCTGAGCTAAGTGCCCAAGCCAGTGAAATTCAAGCAAGCTTAAACCCACAATTAGCGCAGTTAGTGAAGGTGGTTCACTGGTCAGCAGGAGAGGCAGAAAAAGGGCGTTTACTACTGGTTATACATCATTTGGCGGTTGATGGTGTGTCTTGGCGAGTGCTGTTAGACGATTTAAGCCAATTGTATGCCCAATGGCAGCGCGGTGATGCTTTGAATTTAGCTGAGAAAACCTCGTCTTATCAGCAGTGGGGAGCATTTCTGAAAAGTTATGCGCAAAGTGAAAGTATCGCCAGTGAACAGGCTTACTGGCATCAGGTTGTGAGTTTACCAAGTGGTGATCCTGCCAAAGCTCAACAAGCATTGGGTTGGGTTAATCCACCACAGCAAGATAAACCGGTTGGCACGCACTTTAGACTTGATAAAGCGCTAACTCAGCAACTCTTATCAAGCTGCCAAAATAGTTATAGAACACAGATTAATGAAACTTTACTTGCAGCGTTATTACTGGCTGTAGAGCGCTGGAGTGGGGGGGCTGAACTTCGAATAGACTTAGAAGGGCACGGTCGTGAGGCGTTGACAGATACGCTTGATTTGAGTCAGACAGTAGGGTGGTTCACTAGTCTATATCCATTGCACTTATCTATGCCATCTGAGGCAGGTATTGGTGCGGTTATTAACCGTGTTAAAACAGCCTATCGCAGTTTGCCAAATAAAGGGATCGGATATGGTGTACTTAAACATCTTACTAAGGACCCGATACTGGTTGAAGCGGATGCAGCCCCTATTCTGTTTAATTATCTTGGTCAATTTGACCAGGTCTTAAATGACAATTCTACATTTGGTATTGCCTCAGAGGGGGCTGGTCGCTCAGTGAGTGCTGAGCGAAAGCGAAGTCATGGTTTAACGCTGAACGGCTTGGTGACTGAAGGGTGTTTAGAGTTTGAATTCACAGGTGATGGTCACCTGTATCATTTAGATGCGTTGAAAGAGTTAACCGCGAGTTATAAAGCTGCGTTAGAGGATGTCATCGCGCATTGTATGGTAGTTGAACGCGGAGCCTATGCTGCGATAGATTTTCCACTGTGTACCGCCAGCGATGAAGCCGTATCAAATTGGTGTGAAACATCTCATGTCACAGATTTATATCCTGCAACTGGCACGCAGCAGGGCATGTTATTCCATAGCATGTTGGATAAAGGCAGCTATGTGACTCAGGCAATGGTAGAGTTTAAGGCACTTGATGTGGCACGTTTTAAACAAGCTTGGTCGATGGTGATTGCACGCCATGATATTTTGCGAACTGGGTTTGTTGGCTTGGATACTGGGCATATGCATCAATTGGTTGTTGAATCTGCAGACGCTCAGTGGCAAGAATTTGATTGGAGAAACAGTAGTCAAGCGCAAATAGATACACAGCTATCAGCGTTTTTAATTACAGATAAATCACAAGGCTTTGACGTGAGTAATGCGCCGCTCATGCGATTTAGTTTATTTGACTGTGGTGATGCTGGATATCGGTGGGTTTGGTCGCATCATCATGCCTTGATGGATGGCTGGTGTTTACCTTTGATATTTTCAGAGGTGACAGAATGCTATCGAGCGCTTGGTGTTGCTCAAGAGCCACAGTTAGCGCCTGTGTCACGTTATGCTGGATATGTGCAGTGGCTAGCCAAGCAAGATAAAGCACAGAGTATAAAATACTGGCAGGAGACGTTATCTACAGTGACAGGTGCTACACCTTTACCGTTAATATCCAGCAATGTGCAAACGCGCAAATTGGATAGGTCACTACGTCATGTCTTTAGGTTAAATGAACAAGAGACGGAGCAACTTACACAGCTGGCTAAAGAGTCTCAGACTACGGTAAATGTGATACTTCAGGGCGCTTGGTCTTTACTATTATCGCGCTACAGTGGAGAGTCACAAGTGGTGTTTGGTGCGACGACATCAGGCCGCCCTGCAGAGTTGAGCGGTGTTGAACAAATGGTAGGCTTGTTTATAAACAGCGTGCCAGTGGTTGTTGAAACACATACGCACAGTTGTGTAAGTGATTGGCTGAAAGAGTTACACACAGCGCAAGCTCAGAGAGATCAGCATAGTTATATTCCGCTGGCAGAAATTCAAGGCCAGTCCCATCAAAATTTGTTTGATAGTTTAGTTATTTTTGAAAACTACCCTGTTAATGAGGCGATAGGCGACCATTTGAATGAAGCGGGTGTTGAGGTTGAAAACATTTCATTCAATGAGGGGTCAAATTACAGCTTAAATGTTGTTGCGCAGTTGCATGGTGTTCTCAGTGTGGTTATCGAATCGAATAACAGCCAGTTCAATGATACACAAATCGCATTGTTATCAGATACTTTGAAGGACATAATCTTAGGGCTGGCAACTAATCACAAAGCAAAATTAACAGATATAAATTACCTGAATGAGAAAAAGCAGCAGGAATTGCTTACTGTATCAGCTGGAGTGTCTACAAGTCATAGCGAGATAGAATCGATTGTGGATGCATTCGTTGCTCGTGCGCAGGCTGTACCAAACGCAGTAGCGTTGGAGTATAAAGATGTGCAAATGAGTTACGCTCAGTTGGATAAGCTTTCCGATAGACTGGCGTTAAACTTAATTGACAGTGGGGTGCAAGCAAATACATTGGTTGCCATTGCTGCGCATCGCTCAATTGAATTAATCGTATCCATGTTAGCAACATTAAAAGTAGGTGCAGGGTATGTGCCGTTGGACCCTGAATATCCTCAAGAGCGCATCCAGTTTATGTTGAAGGACACTGAGGCAGAGCATATTCTTGTGGACAGTAGCGGTGCATCTGTTAATGAGCTGGCTATGGGCCTGCAAGTGCATGATGTAGATGTTGAGAAGCTGCAAGCGCAGTGCCAAACACAAGGTGGTGCTTCGCGGGCGCTTTCAATTCCTAAGGATGATATCGCTTATGTGATGTATACATCTGGTTCTACAGGTAAGCCTAAGGGCGTAATGGTGAGCCACGCTAATGTATTGCGGTCGACAATCACAGATCCGTTAATAGAAATTGATGAGCAAAGCTGTGTGGCCTATTGTGCTAACCCTTCGTTTGACGCCTCAACATGGGAGATCTGGAGTACGCTGCTTAATGGGGGAAGGTTGTTACTGGTGGCTCATGAAGAGCTACTCGATGCGCAGTTATTTGGTAAGCGTCTACAAGACAGCGGAGCGAGTATTGTACAGCTCACTGCCGGTTTATTTAAACAATATGCGCCTATGTTAGGTGACACATTTTCTAGGCTAAATTATCTTCTAATTGGGGGAGATAAAGTTGATGTTGCAGTCGCAAAACAGGTTGTCGAGACATGTAAGCCAAAGCACTTTATACATACCTATGGCCCAACTGAAACGGTTGCATTTATCACTCAGTACGAAATTAATGAAACCACTATTGCCAATGGAGTGATCCCGATTGGTAGACCGATGGCTAATAGCCAAGCATATGTCTTAGATGAAGCTCAGCGACTGCTGCCTATGGGCGCAGTAGGTGAATTGTATCTAGGTGGTGATGGTGTTGCACTGGGTTATCTAAATAGAGAAGATTTAACCGCACAGCGTTTCATAGAAAACCCATTTGGAGCAGGTCGACTTTACCGTACAGGGGACTTAGCTCGCTATTTATGCGATGGGAATATTGAATTCTTGGGCCGTCAAGATGAACAAGTTAAAATCCGAGGTTTTCGTATTGAGCTGGGTGAAATTGAGCATGCTTTATCACAGTCAGAAAGTGTGGCTAGCTGTGTTGTCATTGCACAAAACTATGAGCAAGGCAAACGCTTAGTTGGCTATATTGAAGGGGCTCAAGAGCAAGACTTAGACCCAGAACAACTGCGTGAGGAATTGCGAAAGACTCTGCCAGAGCATATGCTGCCAAGCTTATTAATTGAAGTACAGAGCTGGCCATTAACGCCTAATGGCAAAGTGGACAGAAAAGCACTACCAAAACCCGAAGATGGTGTGTTGAGTGGTGCTTATGCTGCGCCGCAAGGTAGTGTTGAAATACAACTACAAGCTTTGTGGTCTGAGCTGCTTCAATTACCTGACTCTCAAGTGAGCGTGACAGCCAATTTCTTTGAACTTGGTGGTGATTCAATTTTGTCAATTCAGATGGTCTCTCGGGCTGCAAAGCAGGGGCTACATTTTAGTGTTAAAGCTTTATTTGATGCTCCGACAATTAGAATGCTGGCAAAAGAAGTTAAAACGAATCGTTTAATTGATGCACCTCAAGGGCCTATTGAAGGAGAGATTATTCTTTTACCTGTACAGCACGAGTTGCTTGCAGATAAGACGGATTGGCACCATGTAAATCAAGCTGTTATGTTAGAAACGCCAGCTACTTTTGATAGTACAGGTTTATCAAAAATGGTTGAAGCTCTGTATAAAAGGCACGATGCACTGCGTTTACAGTTTAATGAGCATGCAGGAAAATGGCGAGGCAAGCATAGATCATTAGAGCCTGCACTCGTAAGTTCAGCCATTGATATTCGAGAAAAGCCAGAACTTGGATGGTCTGCACTGAGCAAAGAAGCTAGTGAGATTCAGGCGAGTTTACAGCCGCAAGCTGGTGAATTGGTCAAGGTTGTTTACTGGGCAGGCGACGCGTCTGAAACAGGCCGCTTACTGATAGTTGTCCATCACCTTGCTATTGACGGTGTCTCTTGGCGTATCTTGCTCGATGATCTCAGTGAGCTGTATGCACAGTGGCAGTCAGGAGCAACTCTGAGCTTGCCTGAAAAGACATCATCCTATCAACAATGGGGTGAATATTTGCAAGAGTATGCACATAGTGATGCCTTATCGGAAGAACTTAGATACTGGCAAACAGTGGTTGAAACGCCAAGTGTAAATTTAGTTGAGGTTCAAGCGAAACAAGGCGTGCATGTTGTGCCTGAACTTGATAAGCCAGTTAGTGCGCAGTTCAAACTTGATGAGAAGCTAACTCAGCAGCTACTCTCGAGTTGTCAAAATAGTTATAGAACACAAATAAATGAGACACTCCTTGCGAGTTTATTGTTGGCTGTATCTCGTTGGAGTGGTGAAACATCTTTACGCATTGATCTTGAAAGCCATGGTCGGGAAGCTTTGACTGATACACTGGACTTAAGTCAAACAGTTGGTTGGTTTACCAGTACTTTCCCATTGCATTTGTCTATGGCTAAGGACTCTGATCTCGGAAAATTGATCAATGGTGTGAAAACCGCATATCGTCAACTGCCAAATAAAGGGATTGGATACGGCCTACTAAAAGAGATCGTACATGACCCTGTCTTAGAAAAAGCACAGGCAGCTCCTATTTTGTTCAATTATCTTGGTCAGTTTGATCAGGTTATTAACGAAAGCTCAACCTTTGGTATCGCGAGTGAGGGAGTTGGCCGCTCAGTGAGTATTCACCGACAACCTAGTCACGGTTTAACCGTAAATGGACTTGTTGCACAAGGGTGCCTTGAGTTTGAATTGACAGGGGATAGTACAAGCTATCATCCTGATACATTGAGAGATTTGTCTACTGCTTTTAAAGATGCATTAGAAGATATCATTATGCATTGCTTGGCAATTGAAAATGGTGAATATGCTGCCGTAGATTTTCCTCTTAGTCAGCTGACAGACGAAGAGGTAACTAACTGGTGTCAAGGGCTTCAAGTGGCAGATATGTATCCTGCAACAGGTTCACAGCAAGGCTTATTATTTCACAGCATGCTGGATCGAGGAAGTTATGTCACTCAGACTCTTGTGGCATTTAAAGAATTAGATGTGGAAAGGTTTAAGCAAGCTTGGGCTCTTGTGATTGCACGCCACGATACTTTTAAAACAGGGTTCGTTGGTATCGATTCAGGACGAATGCATCAGCGTGTTTTAACATCAGTAGAACCGCTGTGGCAAGAGTTTAACTGGCGAGAAGACAGTGTGGTACAACGAGAAGCTGCATTGTCTGCATTTTTGAAAGAAGATAAAGCGCGTGGCTTTGATATGAGCACCGCGCCACTTATCCGATTTAGTTTGTTTGATTGTGGTGATGATGGGTACCAATGGCTGTGGTCACACCATCATGCATTGATGGATGGTTGGTGTTTGCCACTTGTTTTCTCAGAAGTAACAGAGTGTTACAGAGCGTTAGGCGCATCACAAACGCCTCAGTTAGCACCCGTGGCACGTTATGCCGGATATATTGAATGGCTGGCTAAGCAGGATAAAGCGCAGAGCTTAGCGTATTGGCATACAGTTTTATCTGACGTCAGAGGTGCAACATCCTTGCCTTTAGTGACAGGGAGTAAGCAGCCAATTAAAGCAGGTGAATCGATTTTACAAGTTTTCAAACTTTCTGAAGCGCAAACTGCAGGCTTGGTGAAGTTAGCAAAAGAAACACAAACAACGGTGAATGTGATATTACAAGGGGCTTGGTCTTTGCTGCTGTCTCGTTATAGTGGTGAATCTCAGGTGGTATTTGGGGCAACGACTTCAGGACGACCTGCTGAACTAGACGGAGTTGAGCAAATGCTTGGTCTGTTTATTAACAGTGTACCTGTTGTTGTCGATACACAGTTGCACAATCAGGTGGGTGATTGGCTAAAAGCATTACACATAGCGCAAGCAGAGCGTGAGCAACATAGTTATATTCCGCTGGCAGAGATTCAAAGTCAGTCGCAGCAAAATCTATTCGATAGCATAGTGGTATTCGAAAATTACCCTGTTAATGAAGCGATTGGAGAGCATTTAAATGAAGCTGGGTTGGATTTGCTCAATGTCTCTACATTTGAAGATTCTAATTTTGCGATAAATATTGTCGCGCATCTCACGCGTGAGTTGAGTGTAGAGTTTTTGATTCAAGATCTCAGGTATACAGAGCAGTTATCAGCGCAGTTTGTAAAGGGGCTTGAGTTGTTATTGCAGGATCTTTCGAATTGTAACCAAGATACTTTGCTCAGCGAGTTATCCTGCTTAGATAAGACGACTGAAGCAGAACTCATCGCCGTTGGTGCGGGAGAGACAAATCTTATGGAGCCATCTGACAACTTTATCGATAGGCTCTATGAACAAGCTGCCCTTGCCGCGGATCAAAATGCAGTGTCTTTCAACCAGCAACAGCTAAGTTATGCACAGCTCAATGCGCTAACTAATCGCTTTGCAAACTGCTTAGAAGACTTAGGGGTAGAAAAAGGCACTAAAGTGGGCGTTTATTTAGAACGCTCGTTAGAAATGATGGTGTCTATTATCAGTATTGCTAAGTTAGGTGCTGTATTTGTTGCGCTTGATGTGAATCAGCCTCAACAGCGGTTGGAAGCAATAGTCAATGATTCTGATATGGAATTTATCATCTTAATGGGAGAGCATATTGAGAATGTGCCGCTGTCAGGCGTAGATATCATCGTTGCTGACGACCTATTGTCATCACAAGTCGATGACGGCTATTGCGGCGAGATGCTATTTGACTATGAAGAAGAAGACCTGGAAACTGAGTTTATTCCTAGTGATATTGCGTACATTCTTTATACCTCAGGCTCTACAGGCACACCTAAAGGAGTACAAATCACACAGCTCGGTTTAGTCAACTATTTAGAGCATGCAGCAGCGCACTATATACACTCAGGTGTAACAGGGTCTGTCGTGAGCACATCAATTTGCTTTGATGCAACCATTACCTCACTATTTACACCGCTAATATGTGGTTTGAATGTTGAACTGTTGGTTGAGGGCGAGGCAATGTACCCAGTGCTTGCTGAGCGCTTGATGGAAAACAGTAGTGCCTTATTGTTTAAAGTGACACCTGCGCATTTAAAAGTGTTAGAGAGTTATGTTGAGCAAAAGGAGAGTGAACTACAGCACCAGATAGTGATTGGTGGAGAGCAATTGTATGTGCAGTCTCTTTATAATTGGGTTGATAAACTCTTGCCAAAAGCGACGTTTATTAACGAATATGGTCCGACAGAAACTGTAGTTGGTTGTTCAACCTTCTCAGTGACGGGTGTTGATGCATTGAACCAATGTCCCGCAGGTGTTGTGCCCATTGGTTTACCAATTCAAAATACCAAGTTGTTAGGGTTAGATAAAAACCAAAGACTAGCGCCAAAAGGTGCTATTTCAGAGCTTTATATTGGGGGCAGTGGTGTTGCTCTTGGTTATTTAAACCGGGATGAACTCAATGAAGAGAAGTTTGTGACCTTACAAACGGTAGCTGGCACAGAGCGCTTCTATAGAACAGGTGACCTAGTTAAATGGGACTGTAATGGCGATTTAGAGTATGTGTCTCGTATCGATGATCAAACGAAGGTGAATGGCTATCGCATTGAATTAGGGGAAATACAACAAGCTGTGGAAGCCCACGCTGAGGTAGAGAGCTCATTTATAACCACGCAACTCAATGAAGCTGGTAATACTCATATTGTTGCGTATGTAAAGACCACAGAAAAAAGTGTGATTGAAAGTCTCAACTTGCGGGAGTATTTGGCAAGTCGAGTACCAGAGTATATGCTGCCAAGTCATTATATTGCAGTACAGAAGTGGCCTTTAACAGCAAATGGAAAGCTAGATCATAAGCGTCTACCTACGGTGGAAGGGCAGCTGAATGACTCTTCATTTATAGCGCCACAGAGTCAGGTTGAAATTAAAATCAGCGACATTTGGCAAGAAGTATTGGAGCGTCCAGAAATTAGCGTGAATGATCACTTCTTTAACATTGGAGGTGATTCTATCCGCGCGCTTGGGGTTGTTGGCAAGTCTCGTAAAGAAAAGCTTGATATATCGCTTAAAGATTTATACGACAATCCAACGATTAGACAGTTAGCTAATTGGTTAGAAGAAAATAACTTGCTAGACGCGCAGGAGTTTGAGGTGGCCCCATTCGCTCTACTGAATGATGCGGAAAAGGAGAACCTTGATTTAGACTTGCTTGACGATGCTTTCCCGCAAACTCGACTTCAGCAGGGGATGTTGTTCCACTCTATGCAAGGGCAAATCGATGGCATGTACCACGATATATCGAGTATTAATGTTGAGCTGATG
This sequence comes from Pseudoalteromonas umbrosa, assembly GCF_030125375.1. Classification (GTDB taxonomy): domain Bacteria; phylum Pseudomonadota; class Gammaproteobacteria; order Enterobacterales; family Alteromonadaceae; genus Pseudoalteromonas; species Pseudoalteromonas umbrosa. Next base: position 443,948 of record NZ_JASJUU010000004.1, read on the forward strand.
TGGCATCAAAGCTGTTTTGAAGCTGCACTAAGTGAGTTGACTGCACGTCATGAAAACCTGCGAGGCGTATTCAATTTTGCGGGTGATAGACCTTTAGTAGAGATTAGGAAGCGTATTGATTTACCACTAATAATTAATACGGTTACTGTTGACGAAGAACAACAAAAAGACGCAATGAAGGCTTGGATAAAACAAGAAAAAGTAAAATCTTTTGACTTGTCCTTACCTCTTTGGAAAGTGAGTATTCAAGTATTTTCTGAGCAGGCATTTTGTGTGCACTTAAGCTTCCATCACGCGCTGCTTGATGGTTGGAGTCGAGCTTCATTGGAGACCGAATTATTTGAGCTTTATACCGCAAAGCTTGCTGATAAAGCGGTCGTAGAGGCTGCGCAAAGTTTACCTTATCGTTACTATGTAGACCTAGAACAAAAAGCGCTGCAGTCAAATGAAGCAAAAGAGTTTTGGCAAACAGCATTAGATGGTTATCAGCTTCCATGGTGGGGAGCTAAAGCCGGAGGTGGTGCTTTGTACACAGTACCTGTTGAACTGAGCGGTAGGCAAAGTAATACATTATTGCAGCTGTCTAATAAGCTTCAGGTACAGCAAAAGTCAGTACTTTTGGCATTACATACCGTAATATTAGGTTTGCTAGACGACAGTACTAAGGTGTTAACATCACATGTATTTAACGGTCGTCCAGAGCTACTTGGCAGTGACAAAACATTGGGCTTGTTTTTAAATGCATTGCCACTGGCTGTTGATTTTTCTGGGTTAACTTGGGAGGAGTTGATCGTAAAGATTGATGACATTTCTAAACAGTCATCAGAGCATCGTTATTTTCCAGTTACTGAAATACAAAGGCTTACAGGCTTGAATTTGTCTGGTTCTTTGTTTAATTATGTCGACTTTCATGTATATGACAAAGTTGATGCACAGGGCCAGAAAATTGAAAGAGATGGCTTTGAGCGCAATAACTATCTGCTACAAACGGCCTTTGAGAAATCTGAAGGCGGGCAAATATCAATGTCTGTGTTACTTGATTCGGCTGTATTCGAACAAAGCGTGTATGGTGGTTTATCTGATAAGTTATCCAATATAATGAAACAGTTGGTAGAACAGCCACAATCACATATCTCCGATATATTGTTGGCACTATCTCCAGAGCCTGTGCACACTCACTTTGGTAAATCTGAAAGTGATCTGTTAGAGTTAGTTTATAAAGTGGCGGATGAACGCGGATCAGCCATTGCTGTTCAAGATGCTAAGCAGCATATCAGCTACAACGAGTTAGTTAAGAGAGTTGATCTACTCAGTACTCATTTAGTGGATAATCATGTGTCACTTGGTGAACACGTTATTATATCGACAGAACGTAACATTGATATGGTTGTCTCTGTACTTGCTGTGATGAGAGTAGGGGCGACTTTTGTGCCTATTGATAGCAGTTTGCCTGATGTTAGATGCCAACATATTGTTGCAGCCACTAATGCCAAAGTTGCGCTGGTTAGCTCAGCTAATGTTGAGCGGGTTGAGCAAGAGTGGCAGATGCAGTCTATTAATTTGGACAGTGTGAATTGGGCTGATTCGGTTGGTACCTGTCATAATCTACATTTTGACAGCCATGATATTGCCTATATCATGTTTACTTCTGGGTCAACAGGTGTGCCTAAAGGTGTTGAGATCAGCCGAGGAGCATTAACTGAGCACGTATTATCAGCTGGCTATAGACTTGCAGACCTTGACCAAAACACCAAATGGTTAGCGGTCACGACTCTATCGTTTGATATTGCGATGTTAGAGTTATTTGCCCCATTACTAGCCGGTGGTCAAATTGTTGTGGCTGATGAGTTTGCAAAACGTGACCCTCTGAACTTAATACGCATTATAGAGTCACATAAGATAAATATAATGCAGGCAACTCCAGCGACATGGAGAGCGCTCCTTGATATGGGTTGGCAAGCAAAAGAGCCATTTACTGCACTATGTGGTGGTGAAGCGCTCAGTGTTCAATTAGGTAAAGCGCTGGTGGACAGCGTGACTCAAGTATGGAACTGCTTTGGCCCAACTGAAGCAACCATATGGTCAATGCTTGGTGCTGTGACACAAGATGCACTAACGGGAACCAAGTTGGCCTTAAGTGGAACCTTGAATGGGTATCAGCATGCTGTATTGGGAGCTCATGGCGGCTTACTACCCGAAGGTGTACCGGGAGAGCTACTGATATCTGGTAATAGTCTAGCGACAGGGTATTTAAAAAATGAAGCCTTGTCTGCAGAGCGCTTCATATATATTGAGCAAACCGGTGGCATTCAAACTCGTTGGTACAGAACGGGTGATAAAGTGCGTCAAACAGGGCGTGATGAATATGAGTTCTTGGGCCGATTAGATCATCAGGTGAAAGTGAATGGTCATCGAATTGAATTAAAAGAAATTGAGTATTATGCCAACAATATTATTGGTGTGAGCGATGCAGTTGCAAATGTGATACAGGGTGATGATGGCATAGCTCGGATTTTCTTGTACGTTATTTCCAGCGATGAGTCAGTAGACTTTGCAGAACAGGTGAAGTGGGAATTGTCTAAATCAGTTCCACAATATATGCAGCCTGCGGCTGTGGTGTTATCTGATGCATTTCCACTCAATGCAAATGGCAAAGTCGACCTTAAGCAGCTGATTGTGCCTGATGTTAAAGTACAGAGCACTTTGGTGAAAGCTGAGAATGAGATTGAAAAGGATGTGTTACGTATTTGGGCCACAGTCCTTAGCCTTGAAGAAGATGCATTTGGTGTTCTTGATAACTTCTTTGAGTTGGGCGGCCACTCGTTAAATGTGGTTCAAGTGATAACAAAAATAAAAGCAAAATTTGATGTAGAGTTAGATTATAGGAAGTTCATGGAAGCCAGTAATGTAAGAGGGATCGCGCAAGTCATTCAGTTGAATAGGACGCTATCAAACATTACAGCAGATGAACAAAAGCAAGATACGCTTTCGCTGTGATCTACATAGGAGTTTATATAAAGTGATGAGTAGTTCTATTATCAAAAACTCTAGAGTGACTTCTGAGTTACAAGGGAAGCTAATGACCTTTCTTGAAAGGTCAGAGAGGGCAAGAAATGAAAAAATTGACACTGACTCTGAAAATGTCAGTGCAATTATGCGGGGTTATAAATACCCCATTGCTCCTTGGCCTATTATCATTTCAAAAGGCGCTGTAAAAGAGTACACGGAAGTTGTACAGAAGCTGCCTGAGATTTTTTATGCGGCCCTAGATAATTACTTCGGTGATAATACTCATACAGCCGCAGAGTATTTTGGGATAAGTGAGTATAGCTATGAGTTATTTAGAAACTTAAATATACCAGCTGATGGTTTTATGATCCGTCATGATTTTGTGTATCACAACGATGTCATTAAACTGATAGAGACTAACGTAGGCTCAACTATTGGCGGTTGGCAGCACGATTGGTTTATTGACTCAGTATTGAAGCAGTTTGATAAGTATGAGCAAATTAGTTCATTAAACTTAACGCGACCTAATACATTCAGAGCTTTTTTTGAGGCCCTTGTTTATCAAGTACTAAAGACCAAACCAGATAGAAGTGAAATAACAATTGTGATCCCATGCCTTGCTGGGTTGGGACGTGAGGAAACCATTGAAGCTGTGTCCGAGTTTTGTGCATTCGATAAAGAGCCTGCTTTTAAAAACTTTCATGTCAACTTTGATGTGATCCATGAGACTAATGAAATCCAATTTAATAGAGACAACTATGTATTTGTAAATGGAAAAGAGGTGGATGCCTTATTGTTCACTATTAGCTCAGGGTTCTCTAGTCAGCTGTCGACTCAAATATATAACGCGACAGCAGATAACAAGTTGGTATTTATGGATGGTTTATGCCGCAGTGTATTTGGTAATAAAGCCATGTACGCTTTATTGCATGAACCAATAGTTTTAAATGCCCTCAGTGAGTATGAGCGAGATTTTATTAAGAAGTATGTGCCTTGGACCTTTAGGCTTACACATGACGACATTACACATAAGTCGCAAGTATGGGCACGCACTGAAATACTAAAACAAAATAAAAATAAGTTTTTAATTAAAAATGTTCATTCTAGCCAAGGTGAAGATATTTTTATTGGAGAACAAGTTGATCAAGCGCAATGGGACGCGGCGGTAGACAGTGCTGCGGAAGAAGCTTCTTGGATTGCGCAGCAGTATTGTACCCCAGACACAATTGAGTCTTGCAATACCCAAGGAGAGTTGAAGCGATTTGATATGGTATGGGGGATCTTTGATTTAGCTGGATCTTATCAAGGCGCATTTGTGAGGGGGAGTGAAGTGGCCGATAGTTTAGGTGTAATTAACTCTTCAAAAGGTGCTCTGGAGTTCTTCGTGTTTGAAGAAGAAGAAAAATTAGAAAGAATTAGTTTATAAAGAGAGATTGATTTTGAATACTGACCTAATATTTGCTCAGTGTGAGGCTGAGGGGATCAGCTTAAAGGTAAACGGTGATCTACTCGATGTGAGTTTTGACTTACCACCTTCACAACAGCTTATCTCAATGCTGAAAGAGCACAAACAACAAATAATAAATGTACTAAAGCAGTATGAGAGCAGCGGGCAAACACAGCAACAGATAACCAAGATAGATCGAACAGAAGATTTATACCCTGTTCATAATGCCCAGAAACGCATGTGGTTAATAGATAAAATAGAGAATGGCTCTGCTAATTACAACATGCCAATTGCGATAGAAATTAATGGCAAATTTGATGTCGTAGCAGCTTCTAATGCGTTAAATGATATTGTCGCAAGACATGAAATATTGAGAAGTAATTTTATTGAAAAAGATGAAGATGTTTTTCTATCAATTACGGACGCACGTCACGTCAACATTGAACTTTATGAGCGCTTTGGACAAGATAAAAACACCATAGATAGCTTAGTTAGTGCGTTATTTTCCGTGCAATTTGATTTGGCTAAGGATATGTTGCTCAAAGCCAGTTATATTTTGACAGGCGAAGATAATCAAGAACAAGGCATTTTGGTGTTTGTTATGCACCATATCATCTCAGATGCTTGGTCGATGAATGTGCTTACGCAAGAATTCACGACTCTCTATCAACATTATGCTTCTGGTGAGCAGGATCAAGCGGCCCCGTTACCTAGCGTTGATATTCAGTATTTGGATTACATCAACTGGTATCGTCAGAGTATGGATGGTGATAAAGCTAAAAAGCAGCTGCAATATTGGTTAGCACAGCTTGCTAATGCACCAACAACACATTCCCTACCGCTTGATTATGTTCGAAATAATCAAAGGCAAGTTATTGGCAAAGAGAGTGTATTCCAACTTGATGGCAGTATCGCTCATGGCTTAAAACAGCTATCACAAGACAAAAACATGACCGTTTTTATGTTAGTTCATGCGGCGCTGGCTTTAGTTGTCTCTAAATTCTCTGGTCACTCAGATATCGTTATTGGTGCGCCAATTGCGAATCGCTTAAATGATAATACTGAGCAATTAATTGGTTTATTTGTTAATACACTAGCACTTAGAACTAATACAGAGTTTGCACAGATAGATAGCTACCTTGAACATGTTAAATCGGTCAATATTGATGGTATGTCTAATCAGGATGTGCAATTCGATCAAGTGCTAGACTATTGCAAAGTTAAGAGAAATGAGGCGACATCTCCGTTATTCCAGATTGTTTTGTCAGTTAATACCCTAACGCAGCAAGGCTTAGAGTTACCGGACATAGAGTTAGCGCCTTGGTCATCAGATGTGAAAGTGGCTAAATTCGATTTAGATCTTACTGTCGATGTCAGTGATAAAGGTGTAAATGTCAATTGGCTGTATAATGCTGCTATTTTCTCACAATCGACTATTGCGTTGTTCCAAGATGCGTTAGCAACCGTTTTACAGCAAATGTCGAACTATCGTAATGATGCTCCGCTTTCAGAGCTTTATACATCGAATACTAATGCACTGATTGAAAAGCAACAAAGTAAGCAAGTAACCTCGCTGGAAGGCAAAAGCATTGTCAGTACTTTCCAACAGCAAGTGCTTAAAAACCCTAATGCCACTGCTTTAGAATTTGGAGCTGAGTTTTATTCGTACCAAGAGCTGGATCAATTGTCAGATAGGCTGGCACTAAATCTACAAGAAAGTGGCGTAACAGAAGGTACTTTAGTGGCAATTGCAGCCGTGCGCTCTTGCGAGTTAATTGTTGCAATGCTGGCTACTCTCAAAGTAGGAGCAGGTTATGTGCCATTGGACCCTGAGTATCCTCAAGAGCGACTTGAGTTTATGCTAAAGGATGCTAATGCACAGCATATTTTAGTGGATGATGTTAACGCTTTACCAAAAGTGCTAACAGCAGATACCACGCTGCATGAAATAGAGCTTTGGCAACTGGAAGAACAGATTCAATCGCAAGGGTTAGCAGCGCTGCAAAGTACCGTTACGCCAGGAGAGGTTGCTTATGTAATGTATACCTCGGGATCAACCGGTATGCCCAAAGGTGTCATGGTGAGCCATGGTAATGTGCTGCGCAGTACAGTAACAGATCCTTTAATTAATATCACAGATCAAAGTTGTGTTGCGTATTGCGCGAACCCTTCATTCGATGCTTCAACTTGGGAAATTTGGGCAACTTTGCTCAATGGTGCGAGGTTATTAATTGTCGCACAAGATGAATTGCTGGATGCACAACAATTTAAAGCTAGGCTGCAATTTAGTGGTGCCAGCATTGTTCAATTAACAGCAGGTTTGTTTAAGCAATATGCTTCAGTACTCACAGAGACTTTTGCTGGCCTAGACTACTTACTCGTTGGTGGTGATAAAATTGATGTTGCGGTTGCAGAGCAGGTTGTCGAAACGTGTAAGCCAAAGCATTTTATTCATACGTATGGCCCAACAGAAACTGTGGCGTTTATTACTCAGCATGAAATTACCAAAGAAAGTATTGCCAAGGGAAACATTCCAATTGGTAAGCCTATGGCAAATAGCCAAGCCTACATCCTAGATAAGGAACAGAATGTATTGCCTTTTGGGGCTGTAGGAGAGTTATACCTAGGTGGTGATGGTGTCGCATTAGGTTATTTAAATAGAGAGGAGCTGACCGCACAGCAGTTTATTGATAATCCATTCGGCGCGGGTCGTCTTTATCGAACAGGTGACTTAGCACGCTATCATGCTGATGGGAATATTGAATTTTTAGGACGATACGATGAGCAGGTCAAGATCCGAGGTTTCCGTATTGAGTTAGGTGAAATTGAGCATGCCTTATCGAAGTCCGTAAGTGTGGCAAGCAGTGTTGCGGTCGTTCAAGAGCATGATCAGGGCAAACGATTAATTGGTTATGTTGAGGCCGCTGTTGGCCATAAAATAGATGTTGAGCAGCTGCGAGGAGAGCTAAGAGAGCATTTGCCAGAGCATATGCAACCTAGTCTATTAGTTGAAGTGCAGAGCTGGCCATTAACACCAAATGGTAAAGTTGATAGAAAGTCACTTCCGATACCAGAGTCAGGTGTGCTCAGTGGTGCCTATGTAGAACCTGAAAGTGAGGTAGAAACTCAGCTGCAATTACTTTGGTCAGATTTGTTACAGCTACCCGTTTCCCAGGTCAGTGTGACTGCAAGCTTTTTTGAACTGGGTGGCGATTCTATTTTATCGATTCAGCTGGTTTCTCGTGCTGCGAAGCAAGGTATTCATTTTAGTGTTAAAAATCTATTTGATGCTCCAACGATCAGGCTTTTGTCAAAAGAAGTAAAAACAGGGCGTTTGCTTGATGCACCTCAAGGGAGTATTGATGGAGATATTGTGCTGTTGCCAGTGCAGCAGGGGCTACTATCAGATAAAACAGATTGGCATCATGTCAACCAAGCTGTGATGCTTGAAACACCGGCGTCTTTTGATAGTGCTTGCTTAATTGAGATGATAACGGCGTTGTATAAACGACACGATGCTTTGCGCTTACAATTTTCAGATAAAACGGGCAGCTGGATTGGGACGCATAGAGCTTTAGACCAAGCGCTAATTGAGTCTGCTGTTGACGTCAGAACTAAACCTGCAGGTGGCTGGGAAGCGCTAACAGAAGAAGCGAATTTAATCCAAACTAGTTTGAAACCCGAAGATGGTGAAATCGTAAAGGCCACTTATTGGTCTGGTGATGAGTCTGAACGAGGCCGTTTATTGATGGTAATACATCACCTAGCGGTTGATGGTGTTTCATGGCGTATATTATTAGACGATTTGAGCGTGCTGTATGAACAATGGCTGACGGGTAAACCTCTTAGCTTGTCAGAAAAAACATCTTCATATCAGCAGTGGGGTAGATTTTTAAAAGCGTATGCATCGAGTGATGACTTGGCTAAAGAACATCAATATTGGCTGGAGCAAGCGGATAATAATGTTGATACATTAAGGTTACAAGAGCACAATGCTTCATTGCATCAAGCAGTGCCTGCGCAATCCATTGAATACATATTCAAGTTAAGCAAAGAAATGACAAGCGCCTTGCTGACAACTTGTCAAAAGGCATTTGATGCACAAATGAATGAGTTATTATTGGCTGCGCTGGCAGGAGGTATGCGCAAAAGCGGTGTGCAGCAGTTTAGGGTTGATATGGAAGGCCATGGTAGGGAGCCTATTGCAGAAGGGTTGGATATAAGCCAAACGGTTGGTTGGTTCTCTAGTTCTTATCCTATGTTACTTAATTTATGTGGCGCGCAAGATAGTTTCACTATGATTGAGCAAGTGAAAAAAGATTATCGCCGTATACCTAACAAAGGGATTGGTTTCTCTGTATTGAAACAATATGCCGACATGCCAGCTATTTCTGCAGTTGAAGCATCTGAAATTTGCTTTAACTATCTAGGTCAGTTTGATGCCGCACAGTCAGATTCTTCCTTATTTACCTTTGCGTCAGAGTCTTCGGGCGTTAATCAGAGCACCAATAGAAAGCGTTTATATCCTCTGAGTTTTAAAGCACTTATTCATCATGGCGAGTTAGAGTGCTCTTTGAGCTATTGTGAGTCAGAGTACAGTAAAGAACTTATTGCTGAGATGATGCGAGAGGTGTCGGAGTACTTAAACGCATTCGCTGAAATCGCCTTAAGTCAGCATTTGGGTCAAGATGAAAAGCGCAGGCCGAGCACGAAAGTAGAAAATATGGTTATCGCATTGCTGGCTGATATAACAGGTCTTCAAGACAGTACGTTTGAACTGGATCAGCCAATCCTTAATATGCTTGGAGATGAGTCATTAATGTTCACATTACTGAATCGACTGAGTAGACAAGGCTATAGTGGGGTTGGGCTTGATACATTTAAAACCCACTTTAGTATCGAGCTACTCGCACAGCACTTAGGGGCGATTGGAAAAACAGAAACTGGCAGTGCGCGTTCGCTAGTGAATCTTAATAAATGGTCTAATGCAACGCCTTTATATATGCTGCATCCGTTCTCTGGCCGAGTTAACTGTTACCATCAACTGGCGACTGAGGTCAGCGAAGTTGCACAGGTTATAGGTATCCAAGCGCCCTACATTTACGACCATGAACTGAGGTTCGAGAATATTGGTGAACTTGCCAGTTATTACGTTGAAGCAATTAAAGCGCATCAGCCTACAGGTCCTTACCGGTTAGGTGGCTGGTCTGCAGGTGCTCAGGTTGCTTATTATGTTGCATATGAACTGCTCAAAGGTGGTGATGAGGTTGAATATTTAGTTATGCTTGATCCAATGCTGCCTCAAAGTGAGCCTCTCACTAGCGTGTCTGAGTTCATGAAGTATTTAGCAGCTTTTGCGGGTGTGACACTGCAAAATATAGATGCGGGTATCGATGATAATGCGCTGCAAGGTGCATCAAAAGAGCAAGTTATTGCATCTGTTGCTGACGTTATACTGAGTGCAAATGTGCCAGGACTAGACAGCATTGATAGAATCAAAACTATGTTATATGCAGGACTTGACTATCGAGAGGCATATCGCCCGCAGGTATCGCTCGGAAGTGACATCAAAACACAACTGGTTGTTGCCAGCACAAGGGATGATATCGAGCAGTACCAGCAGCAGTGGCAAACTATTTTAGAGCACAACCTTGAGACAGTTGTTATACAAGGGGAGCATGAAGAGTTACTCACAAATACCACTAGCTTTGATGCGTTTAAATCTTTGTTAAGCGAAGATTTAAAATCGCTTGATAAGCAAAATGCATGTTAATCACTGTCATTCATAATCAAGAGTTGAATAAATGAATCAAACAAATGTGATGCAGTTTTTAAACGAGGTCTCAGCTAAGTACCCGCAAGCAATTTCATTTGCTGCGGGTCAGCCTAGTCCTGAGTTTTATCAGAATGAGTCTTGGGCTAACTTTATAAAAGTGTATGAGGATGCGTCGCCATTATCTTCGTCACTGTTGTATCGTTATGCTTCTAGCTCAGGCTTGATAAATCATGAAATCGCGCAGTTTTTGCGAAATGACGAAGGCTTTAGTGTTGCAGAGCAAAATATCACTTTGACCAATGGCAGCCAAGAAGCAATTAACTTAGTTGTAATGAAAGAGGTGCGTAATGACAACGAGTGCGTCGTTGCCATAGAGCCTTTTTATATCGGTGTAAAAGAGGTGTTGGAAGGCCAGCAAAAGCGCTTAGTTACTTTGGACTTTGCTAAGTTGTGCCAAGGGGGGGATCTATCATGTGAGGCATTTGAACAAGCTCTGCAAGAGATTCAATCTCAAGGGATATCGATTAAGTTAGTATATATTAATCCTGACTTCAATAACCCGTTAGGTTTTTGCATGTCAGAGTCAACACGTCAGTCTTTGATCAAATTGGCTGTAAAGTATCATTTTAAAATATTAGAAGATAACCCATATAGCCACTTTTGTTATCAGGGAAAGCGGCTGCCGAGTATTTATGCTCTAGATAACCAAGGCGTTACTTATCACTTGGGGTCATTTTCCAAGATTTTTTGTCCAGGTCTACGTGTTGGGTATTTAGTTGAGCCAGCAACAAAAGACCACGGTGAGAGGCGAATAAGTGATTATAAAAGCGCAACGTCCATCAATACATGTGCGTTAGCTCAGGCTGTTATTGGTGGGTTTTTGATCCAAAATGATTACAGTTTTAAAGCACGTATGGCTGAAATTAATCAGCACTATGGCGCTAGAAAAGTGGCGCTAGTAGAAGCTGTTAAACAGTCTTTATCACCACTTGGCGTAAAACTATATGAAGAAGTCTCAGGCGGTTTTTTCCAAACGCTAGAGCTACCTTTTGAAGCCGACTTTGAGTGGGTGGAAAAGTCAGCAGCGCAATATGGTGTCATTGTTATGCCCGTTTCTTTTTTCTGTGTAAACAGCACGAAGTGGAAGCGTTTCGTTAGATTATCTTTTAGTTATGCAGATGAAACAACGATTAAAGAGGGCATTTCTAGGTTGGCTAAATCGATAGAGTCTCAGTGTTCAATTGTGTAAAAGGACAATTTGATGGATATAAAAGTAGAAAAAAAACCGCGTCCGATATTTAAAAATAAAGCGTTAGTATCGGTCGTTGTTTTGCTTGTTTTACTACTAATTTACAGGTTCGGATTTGTACAAGAAGGGGAGAGCTTAAGTAAGGACAGTCTAATTATTGCACCAATCGCTAAAGGTGACTTGGAAATTTCAGTTGATGGTTATGGGCAGTTGCGATCTAAGACACAGAGATTGATCACTTCGTTGACGACTGCAACAGTTAGTGAAGTCATTCTAAAGCCTGGCGCTATAGTAAAGCCTGACAGCGTCATTGCTGTATTGTCTAACCCTGAATTAGAACTTGAGGTAAGAAATGCGCGCTATCAATTAGTCCGATTGGAAACAAACTTCAAGCAAAAGCAACTTGAACAAGAAAAAGAGCTATTGAATGAACATGTCGCTTTGGATAACTTGATTGCAGAGCACGAGTCGGTTAGCAAAGTATTAGCGGCCCAATTTGAGCTGAACGCAAAAGGCATTATTTCTTCATTATCTTATGAAGAAACGAAGTTACGAGTCGATAAACTGGCTAGAGAAATTGATTCCAAGAAATCACAAATCGGTCAATTGGAACGTATTTTTAAAATTACGGATGAAGTAAATCAACAGGAAATCTCCCAGCAAAATGAGCTCTTAGAACTGACAGAGCAGCGCTTTCAAAGCCTGAAGGTAAAGGCTGGTTTTGATGGCGTACTGCAACGGCTTTCAATTGAGATTGGACAAAACTTATCAATTGGTCAAGAAATTGCGTTAGTGGGGAGTGATAAAGATTTAATTGCGTTAATTCAAGTACCTCAAGGAAAAGTACAGCAAGTGAAGTTAGGAATGGAGGCCATTATTGATACCCGAATGGATGAAATTAAAGGTGAAGTTGCTCGGATAGATCCGATAGTGGAGGACAATACTGTTGAGGTTGAAATTCGCTTGTCCGGTGATATGCCGCAAAGCGCGAGACCTGAATTAAGTGTGGATGGAACGATCATCGTTGGCAAGCTGAAAGACGTTTACTACGTGAGAAGACCTGCAAATGCTGTTACAGGTCAAACTAAAGCAATATATAGGTTAAATGCGAATTCAGATCAGGCCACTTTGGTTGATATTGAGTTCGGTATGACTTCAGGCGAGTTTATAGAAGTACGAGGTGGCGTGAATCATAATCAGTCGATCATCATTTCTGATTTACCTTCGTATGTTGAAAACAAAGCAGTGCTCAATATTCACTGATGTAAAGAGTGTCGTTCAGTGAATGAATGGAAGATGAAAAGCATATGATAAAAATAATAGAAGTAAAAAAAGAAGGTGACATAGTTAGTAGCATGTTGGCCCAGCGCGATGATATTGAGCGCGCAATTTCGGAGCATGGGGCTGTGATATTGAGAGGTTTGAATGTTAGAAGTAGTAAGCAATTTGGCAATTTAATGGAAGGCTACTTTGACAGCCCGTTATTGAGTTACCATTATCGCTCCACGCCGCGAACTGAGCTAAAAGCAAATGTGTATACTTCAACAGAGTATCCGCCAGATCAGCATATTCCTCAGCATAATGAAAATGCATATACCAATGAATGGCCTTTATTTTTAGGGTTCTTCTGCCTTGTAGAACCTAAAGAGGGGGGAGCAACACCTGTGTGCAATAGCCATAGTGTTTATAATGCATTATCTGAGGAGCTGATAAACAAATTTGAGAGTAAACAACTTAAATATGTGCGTAACTATTCGGACATAGACCTAAGTTGGCAAGTTTCCTTTCAAACAGAAGATAAGCAAGAGGTTGAGGCGATTTGCAAGCAAAGAAACATTGATTTTGAATGGATAACAGACAGCCACTTGAGAACATCACAGACATTACCTGCAACACAAGTTCACCCTGTATCAGGGAAAAAAGTCTGGTTTAATCAAGCGCACTTGTTTCACTTTAGTAGTTTACCTACAGACGTACAAGAAGCACTGGCTGCGCAAATGTCGTCAGATATGTACCCTAGAAATGTATTTTTTGCTGATGGTAGCGAAATACCTACAGAGGATTTGCGCTTTATTCGCGAGGTATATGAACAACATACTGTTTTTGAACCTTGGCAAAAAGGAGACGTTATGTTGGTAGATAATATGCTGTGCACACATGGCAGGCAGCCATATTCAGGAGCTCGAAAAGTGCTAGTAGGAATGACTCGTCCTCACTCAAACTAAAGACAAAATCCCCCTTTTAAGCACCATAAAGATGCCTTACTTCTGTGAAGGGGTGAGGCATTATCCATTTTAATCACGCTAATTCAACCATTCCAAGTTGAATTCGAGCATTGTTATATATGGGTTTTATGCAATACCTGTCATATTTTTCGGGCAGTCATCTAAGTATGGTTATGAGAGTATAGTAAATATACAGCAGACCCCTAGCTCGCCTTTTCAGATAGGTGAATCATTCACCGGGCCGACTAATTCGTTAATGGCGCTTAGATAAGCGACATTTAAAATCAATATAAAAAATCAATATAAAAAGAAGCATTATGGATAACAAAAATCAATTTAAGCCCAGTAATGTGATAGTGGGAATATCCTTTGGGTATCACGACTCTTCATGTTGCATTATGAAAGATGGAGAGCTCGTTGCCGCAGTTCAAGAGGAGCGCTTCAGTCGAGTAAAAAATGATAAGTCATTTCCTCAGCAAAGTTTGAGATATTGTTTGGAAGTTGCTCAGGTCACGTTAGATCAAGTTGACTGCATCGCATATTATGAATGCCCCGAAAAAAAATTATCAAGACAAATTTGGATGGGTATCCAAAAAGGTGCTAGTGCACATTACAAAGCGAAAGTAGCTGCGCAATTAACTCAACCGTCACCTATGGATATCATCAGGCAAAAGACAGGGTACAGCGGCGACATTGAAATTGTTGAGCATCACTTATCTCATGCTGCAAGTACATTTTACTTCTCTGGATTTGACGAGGCTGCTGTACTTACTGTCGATGGTGTTGGTGAGTGGTCAACAACTTCTTATGGTAAGGGAGCGCATAGTAAGCTTGAATTATTTGAAGAGGTGAGTTTCCCAGACTCTATCGGCCTGTTATACAGTACTGTGACTAGTTACCTTGGCTTTAAGGTGAATAGTGGTGAGTACAAGGTGATGGGGTTAGCACCTTATGGTAAGCCCAGATATGCCAAGCAGATAAGGCAATTGATTGAGCTTAAGGATAAAGGGCAGTTCGCGCTAAATATGAAATACTTTGCATTTTTACAGCAAGAATGCATGTATTCAGAAGAGTTGATTAAGTTATTTAATACACCGGCTCGTGAACCTGAAAGTGCCATATTGCAATTCCACAAAGACATTGCAAAGAGCCTCCAAGTTGTACTAGAAGAAATCTTGTTGGAAAAAGTGCGGTATTTACATGAACAAGTGCCCAGCAAAAACTTGTGTATGGCAGGTGGTGTAGCTCTAAACTGTGTCGCAAATGGACGTATAAAAAGAGAGGGGCCGTTTGAAAACCTCTTTGTACAGCCTGCGTCAGGAGACGCTGGTACTAGCTTGGGTGCTGCTGCAGTGGTATATCAGAGGAGAACATCAAAGCGTCCAAGCAGTGAGAAGCTAAAGAGCGTGCTACTTGGTCCAGAATACGACTCGACATATATCAAGAATTTATTAGTCAGCTCTAATGCGACATTTGAAGACTTTAGTGGTAATGAAGAAGGGTTACTCAATTATGTAGCGACTCAGCTGGCTGATGGGAAAGTAATCGGTTGGTTCCAAGGGCGTATGGAGTTTGGTCCTCGCTCACTGGGCGCGCGCTCAATTCTTGCTGACCCTAGAGGTGAGGAGATGCGCGATAAGATAAATGCTTTAGTGAAGAAAAGGGAATCGTTTAGACCATTTGCGCCAGCGATTATGGAAGATAAAGTTGCTCCTCATTTTGATCTTGATACAGACTCGCCATTTATGTTGGAGACATGTCAGGTAAAGTCCTCTTTATATTTACCAGCAATCACTCATGTTGATAATTCTGCTCGTGTACAGACTGTAAATCCTAATTATGAAAATAGATTTTATAAGTTATTAAGCCATTTTAACCGCATTACAGATTGTCCAATTCTATTGAATACCTCGTTTAATGTTAGAGGAGAGCCTATTGTATGTAGTCCGCTGGATGCGATTATGTGCTTTGTACGTGCCGAAATCGACTTTTTAGTCTTGGAGGACTTTGTATTGTCGCAAGAGATGGTACCTGAACTCTGGAAAGTGGGTGTTTTGAACACTCCTATTAGCAAACAGTCTGATGAGAAATCAATTGGGCATGCAGTTTATTCATTCATGTAAAGGGCAGTACGATGACTATGATTAACCAATATCGAAAATTAGCTGATGAATTAGCACGTGATGTTTCTTCACAAAATGGCAGCGGCTTAGTTAAACAATTGATTCAAACTGGCTTGCTACAGGTACCGACACAAGCTGTGAATAATCTCAATCGAATACAAACTGAAGACAGAGTCGGGATCTGGAAAATAAATGCTGAGAATGAAGAGTATGTTCGAGACCAAAGTACTTCCAAAGATTGGCCTTTTTGGTCTGCGCTAGCGGGTTTTAAGAAGCAAAAAACGGGTAAACGGTTTTTATTTTTAGGGGAATCAGTTGCTCGAGGTATGTTTTATGATCCGATTTACACACCAGCTAAGGTTCTAGAGTCTTTGTTAAATACGCAGCTAGATGAAGATGTGGAAGTATTGGATTTTGCAAAAACAAATGCTTCTTTTGAAACACTTGTTGAAGTTGCTCAAGGGGCCAAATGTTTAGATGCTGACGGAGTTATTATTTTTGCAGGTAATAACTGGTTAAAAGGCGAGGGTTACCTTAAGTCTTTCGAGGATGCTCTAGCATTATCGAGTGAGTATAAAGAGCAAGGGCCTGCAGCGATTAAAGACGCAATTGAGAGAGGTATTGCGAAAAATATTGAAAGCTTAGTGGATACGCTAGAGGAAACATTCACTTCACAGGGAGTACCACTGTACTGGGTATTACCTGAATTTAATTTAACCGGTTGGAAAGAAATCACGCAATATCCACCGTCAAGCATAGCGAGTACTGACCAGCCTTTATGGCATGAGCTGCGTGATGAGGCCATGCAACTTATAGAGCAAGGACAGTTTGAAGCAAGCTTAGATGTTATTAAAAAAATGGAACAGGGTGATGGTGGTCTCGCTGCGCAAACTCAATACATAGCGGCGCAAGCCTATAAACAGATTGGCGATGATAAAGCATATAAAGAAGCACTAGAGCGTGCACGAGATGCGGTTTTACTTAATACACAAATGCGCTTAGTGCCCCGAATTACCAATCATATTAAGCAGACATTAACCACAGAGTTATCCAGAGTTGAGGCTCATATTATTGATTTGGCTAAAGTGTTTAATGATTCACTTGACTTACCAGTAGCTGGGAACGAAGTTTTCTTAGACTATTGCCACTTGAGTAGTACAGGGATAAGAGTCTCGATGGCCGCACTGGCGCAACGGATCAGCCATCAAGTACAAGGTGATGATGTCCATATAGCGTTTGAATCCGCTTTAGCCCCTTGTGCAGATACTGAGTCATCAGCGCATTTACTTGCGGCTATACATAATGCCCATTGGGGTCAAGATATTGACTGTGTCGAGTACTATTGTAAAAAAGCAGTTCAATATAATGCTTCAATCGTCGACACAATGACAATGTTAATGGAAGTACAAAATGTGAACGTACCAACGTGGATGAATAAGCCCACGAGTGAGCTTTTGGAAAAGGCGTGTACACAGATCCAGCGTTATATTACATCCATGGAATTTAAATGTTTGGATACAACGTTATGCGATGGTTTTGTAAAGGCGGCCCAAGAAGTTGGACAAGACATTTCTGCACAGCTGCTGGAACTTCAGATCCAGCAACATGCTGTTGAAGTAAAAGGTCAGCATGATTTACTTGATCCGTATTATCATGTGGATGCATTTTGTAACACTCAAATGGTAGAGGGAGTATCAAAATTTGATTATTACAATGCCCTGTCCCCAGTGAGCGAATTTGACTTTGTGTCAAAAGGAGAGCGCCACCTTTCATTAAATATAACTTGTAGCTCTAAGTTGGCGAATAAAGGTGTAACTGCAGCTGTTCAAGTCAAGGTGAATGGAGAGTCAGTTGGCAAGATAGAGGTTGGCCAGACTTGGAGCACTGCACAGTTAGACATCGATGCAATGTATATAAGGTCTGGTGTTAACCGCTTAACATTGGAATGGCCAGAAGAACATCGTATCAATACAGGTGTGATTGAAGATAATTGCGCCATGCTCCAAGCTAGGCAGTTGCCTATACTATCGCCAGTTTTTGGAGAGATATATAGTATGACTTTAGCTTGATAGCTCTTTAGAACTAATACGGCTTAACTGAAACAGGGATGTTACTCTAGGTTGAGTTTATGAACTTATTTAGAAATCAAAATAATAAAAAATCAATAAATAATGTCTATAAATTAAATGGAGGAATCAACTATGCCTTGTGATGGTATAGAAAAAAATGTTGTATTTTGTATTACTGAATTGTTTGTTAAACCTGCTGCAATATCAATTTACTCACTGGTTTCCAATAACCCAGGTTATACAGTTAATTTATTTAAAGTAGGAAGCTTTTGCACAGAAAATTTGAAACTGTTATGTGAAAAATACGGCTGTCAATTTCGAGAGTTTGAAATCGAAATTGAAAACGATTTAAAAGGCTCGGCAAGGTGGCCTGTCGTTGTGTATGCAAGGCTATTTATTCCTAGATATATCAAGTCCGGTAGAGCACTTTATATGGACTCAGATACCATTATTGATGGTAGTTTAGATGAATTGTTTGAACTTGATATGGGTGAATATGAGTTAGGTGCTGTAGGAACTGTTGATACACATAAATACTCCAAGGTGCTAAAAAAACGCTTTGAATTAAGTAATTATTTTAACGCAGGCGTGCTTCTTATGGACTGTGATAAGTTGTCTGTTTCTAAAAAGCTCGATAAAGCACTGGAATTAGCAAAGTTAAACAATAAAGGGGAGTTGTTGTATCAAGATCAGGATGCTTTAAATCTTGCATTTGGCAATGAATGGCTAAATTTAGATGAAAAATATAATCATCTTGGACTAAGTAATAAACCGGCAGTTGTCTACCACTTCGCTTTCGCGAAGCCTTGGAAAGTAAGGCAAACGAAAATGGGCCTACTTTATCAAGAGTATTTAAGATCTTACCCTTTTAAGCTACCGCAGTTTTACGGTGATGTCCCAATGAATGAAAACTCTTTGTATCCGTTGCTTGCTGAACTATTCTGGCGATTACCAATTATCAAGCAATTTGATAGGTTGCTGTGGTCTAGGATTTTAAAACTGAGAGCGGATAGGCAGCAATGTAGTTTCGTTTGGAAAATTAAAACACCAAATTGAGTTTCGTTCTCAGTAATAAGTGTAATATTTATATAAACCAAGGTTGAGCTTGGTTAAGAGAGTCTATAGAGCTACTAGTCAAAATTGGTAGCTCTTTTTTTTGCCTATTTTTTGTTTGATGTGTTGTTTTTTTGAACTTTTCTCGTTATTTAAAATGAGATATTTAATTTTTTTGACGATTTCATTAATTTTTAATTTCAGTATCTCAATTCGATTAATCAAGGAATTTTTCATAACAGGAAAGTTATAACATGTGCAAAATTACTATCATTGGAAATAGCGGTTCAGGTAAGTCGACCTTAGCATTGAAACTCGGAAGGATACATGATTTACCGGTTCACCATCTAGATTTGTTGGTGAGTAAAGGTGAGTGGAGTTTAGTGCCTGAGGCAGAGTTTAATATGACACATCAAGCACTGTTAAAAGAACCTAAATGGATCATTGAGGGGATGGGTTATGAATCTACTTTTGATAATAGGTTTAGCCAGTCTGACTTAATTATTTTTATTGACTTTAATATATTAGTTCATATTTGGTGGGTGATAAAAAGAAGTATGTTAGCGCTATTTCAAGCCCAAGCTGGTTGGAGAGGAAGACGATTGCTAATCACGAAATTACCCAAAATGTTGATATTTGTGTTGCGAACACACAACAATACCAGAGCGATGATACAGCATAGGTTGAGCAACTATGTGAGCCAAAAAGTTATTCGTTTAGCAAACCCCAAAGCCCTAAATGATTTTAGTTTAGATAAAATTTAGGGAGGAAACTGATTTAGACACATTATCATTCACCATATCAAAAGCGAGATTAGCTGATTGCACTAGTGTAAGGCGAAGTAAGTCGTGGCTGAGCGCATCACAATAGGCGTGGACGAACTAATTTAAAAGTCATTTTATAAAGTGCTGTCTATACTGTAGTGAGTCATTTTCGAACTAAGGTGCTTTCAAGGATGCGTTTATGAGTAGTAGATATGTGGTGTTTGTGACTATGTGTTTGCTCGCTATAGGTGTTGTGCTTATCGCACAATTTAAAGCTTCACAACAGTATCAATGGCAGCAAGATGAGGCGAATCACTCGACTGAAATTGTTTATCAATCGCGCAAAGTCGATGCCCCTATTCAGCCCTTACCAGTGGTAAAAGAGTATGATGTCGCATGGGCGCAATTAGGAAAAGCCTTATTCAAAAGTCCCTTGCTCTCATCCGATAACACAGTCTCTTGTGCATCATGTCATGACCTTTACAATGGCGGGGATGACGGCTTTCCTGTCTCGGTCGGTATTAAACAGCAACTCGGCACACGTAATTCTCCTACTGTGATCAACTCTGTACTCAACTTTAGGCAATTTTGGGATGGACGCAGCCCAAATTTAGAGTCTCAAACCCCAGAACCTATCCATAATCCGATGGAAATGGGTACTAACTGGCAAGAGGTGATAAAAAAACTCAGTGACCAACCGGGATTTGTAAAAAGTTTCAATGCGGTTTCAAGCGATGGGATCACAGTAGACAATATTATTAAAGCCTTAGTCGCGTTCGAGGCGTCTCTTATTTCTCAAAATAGCCCAATTGATGACTTTTTGCTTGGCAACCGCAGTGCTTTGACGCTTCAGCAACAGCGGGGGTATGACAAGTTTGTATCATACGGCTGCGTTACTTGCCATCAAGGGCGAAATATAGGTGGGAACTTATATCAAAAAGTGGGGCGTCTAGATAAAGTGCCGACCCAGTTGCTCGATGACCTCGGGCGCTATGAGTTGACACAAAACCCGCAAGATAAGTACGTATTTAAAGTGCCCAGTTTACGCAATGTCGCGTTGACTGCACCCTATTTTCATAATGGCTCGGTTGACAGTTTGTCTGATGCGATCCGCATTATGGCAAGGGGTCAATTGGGTTTGGATTTAAGTGATGGGGATGTTGCGGATATTGAAGCGTTGCTGCAATCATTTTCAGGTGAGTTGCCGAGGTCTTTAGCCGAGTGAAATATTTAATAGAAGGATGTTTGCTAGTACTTATTTGGATGTTTGGCGATCAAGCTATTGATGCTTATTTTATGAGTGCGCACCATCAGCAAGAGCTTAAGTTGAAAAGGCAGCTTCAAGGTATTGCGACTGAGCTGTCTTTGGAGACTTTTTCTGCAATGGATCGCAATGTCTATCACTTTGATAGACATGCACAAAAGCAGTTAGAGTTTGAACGCGTGATCAACGAGCTCACGCTTAATTCAAGATTAAATAACGAGCTTAAATCATCACTCGATGAATTTAAAAATACCATAGATACTTATATGCAATTGGCATCTATGTTGAAAACATCATATCGATATATTGCCCAACTTGAACTAGCAAAAGATGAGTTTGATGCAGATACACAAGCGTTAATCAGCAGCAGTGTTGCTCTGGTCTCTAATCTACATGTCACCAACTCTGTGTCTGTGGTCGAGCGCGTTAATCATCAGCTATTGATGTTGGTATCTCAGCTCAAGCAAATAGAGTCTCAAGCGCCTAAATTGAGAGTGCTGCGGCTACATATTGAGTTTGTGTTGGAAAATGCACTGAAAGCATCAAATTTACTTGTGCCCATTCAGCAAAGCGATATTGCGATGGTTATCTCGCGTGATATCAATGGTGTCTCTCAGTCAATTGATGCTGTTAAGTGGCAAATGATGCGTGCCATTTTATTACTTATTTGTGTGATTTTTTTATTGATTATTCTTGCACTCGCTCGCTTGTTAGTTGACTTAAAACAAGCGAATTTAATGGCGAATCAGGCTGCAGAAACGAAATCTCTATTTGTGTCTAACATGTCCCATGAAATTCGTACGCCAATGAATGGCATTTTGGGCCTAACAGATATTTTACTCTCAACAGAGCTGACGGGCGTGCAGCGCAACTACCTTGAGAAGGTACGCTTCTCAGCCAATGCGCTGACCACCATCATTAATGACATTTTGGACTTTTCTAAAATAGAGTCTAAAAAGCTGCATATTGAACATGTGCCGTTTCAATTTGAGGACTTGCTGGATAATTTACGTTCTTTAATTACCCCACTAGCCAATACTAAAGGTGTGAAACTGGTTTTTGATTTAGACCCAACACTCAGCAAACAGTATATTGGTGATCCGGTTAGGATTAATCAAATTATGCTGAACTTTGCGTCGAATGCTGTCAAATTCACTGAAGAGGGAACCATTACACTCAGGGTAAAGCAACAGCAGCAAGAAGGGGGTAAGGTCTGGGTATTGGTCACCATTGAAGATACTGGTATTGGTATTGAGGCAGATAAAGTGGAGCAGTTATTTGAGCGTTTTACACAAGCTGAGTCGTCGACCACACGCAAATATGGTGGCACTGGGCTTGGATTGACCATTTGCAAGCTGCTTACAGAGTTAATGGGAGGGGAAATTCTAGTACACAGTGAGTTGGGTAAAGGGTCTCAATTCTCGGTGAACCTGCCTCTTGAGCTTATGACCGGTCCTCAAGCAGAGATTGAGCATCAGATGTTATCTGGCTCAATTTTAATTGTTGAAGATGACCCTATCTATTTAGAGATAAGTCAAAATATTGCACACTCGATAGGGCTGAAAGTGACTGGTGTGACGACCGGACAAGATGCGCAATCCATATTAACAGAGCAGACATTTGATACTTTGTTAGTCGATTGGGTTTTACCTGATTGTGAAGCCAATGAACTGCTAAATAAGCTCAGTGAGCAAAACAACTTGCCTAAAAAAGTCGTGATTTATACAGCCCATACCAGAGAGAGTATTGAAACTGAGTCGGGCTTTCCGATCTTATACAAGCCGCTATTAAAAAGAGATTTGATTGAGGCGCTGACAACGGAAACGACTACATCACAGCCTAAAAAGCAGCCAAAACAAGTAAACCCTGAAGTCACAGATAAGCAGAAAGGTAAAAAGTCCCAAGATGTGAGCTCGGATGTGCTGCAAGGTAACAGCATGCGAGTACTGCTGGTTGAAGACAATGAAATCAACAGGATCGTTGCGCTTAAGCTATTGGGACGTATTACAGGTGTTGAGGTTGAAGTCGCAAAAGATGGTCAAGCGGCGGTGAATACAATCACAAAGCAGCAAGGGCGTTTTGATATTGTATTCATGGACATTCAGATGCCAGTCATGGACGGGGTTGAAGCGACCAAACGCATACGTGAAAAATATACTGCGGAGCAACTAAAAATTGTCGCGCTTACGGCAAATGTTATGCAATCTGAAGTGGACAAATACCTAGCAATTGGCATGAATGGTCATTTGGGTAAGCCATTTAAAATGGATGAGCTAGAAGCGGTGTTTAAACATCATATGACAGAGTTAAATTAATAACTAGACCTCGTAGCCAGGGGGGCTACGAGGATGGTTGGGATTTAGTTTTGCTTTAATGTTAGCAGGTGGTCCATATCATATAGTTTATAAATATGTTGCATCGCCGCTTCTCTTGCTTGATTGGTTGCTTCAATGACCGGGTTAAGTCCTGAGCCATCCACTGTGGTTCTAAACGGACGCTCCGCTGCTGGTGTCTTCAATAATTCAAGTACTGCGTCGGCAACCATTTGTGGATTAGGAGCAGTATCCGCATCGTGTCCGGCTTCAGTACCTGCCCACATTTGCTCAGGAGCATCGGCAAACTCACCATAGCTTTGTGTGACTGCTTTATCACTTGAGCGCAATAGATTTGCGCCAAAGTCAGTACCAAAACCACCTGGCTGTACAATAAGAGATTGGATACCGAATTGAGAAAGCTCTACTCTGTAGTTCTCAGCTAATCCTTCCACGGCGTGTTTGGTGGCATTGTAAGAGCCCAAAAATGGCAATACAAACTGACCCAGAATACTTGATACTTGAATAAGTGTACCGCTACCACGCTGTTTCATGTGCCCTAATATCGCACGTGTCATGCGCTGGACGCCAAATACATTGATGTCGAATACTTTTTTGAAGTCATCAATATCAAAGCTTTCTTGCCAGCCTAATGTGCCCACGCCGGCGTTATTAATCACAACATCAATATGTCCGGCTTGTTCGATGGCTAAAGCGACGCCGTCAGTCACGCTTTTATCATCGGTGACGTCAATGTCGATAACCATGATGCCGTTGGCTTTAAGCTCGTTGGCAATCGATGCATTACGCCCTTGAGGGTCACGCATTGTTCCGACCACTTTAAAACCTTGGCGAACAAGGGTGTTTGCGATCAGGTATCCAAAACCACTGTTAGAACCGGTAACTAAAACAGACTGTGTCATATCTTTACTCCAAAATTAGCTCTCTGTTGAATTGCGTTTAGATTATCGGTGTTAGGGTTATTAATAAAATTAATTGCTTTTATTTAGGTATTAGTAATATTAATTCACAGTGGGTAAGCCAAGTGTGTCGGGTATGCATATGGGGTTTAATTTAATCAAAATTGCAAAGTGATTGATTGCAGTTGATGTAAGAGAGCTACATGCCATCGAGTACATAGGTTTTGGAAGTGGTGGCGTGTACAGTAGAAACAAAAAAAGCGTGCCGAGGCACGCTTTATCTTAAAAGAGCGGTTATTGCTCAAGTTGTTTTAGTAAGGCTTTTGCGACACCGACAGAAGACTTGTTGTTTTGACCTGTAATGAGCTCGCGGTCAACAACAATATGTGGATGCCAATCTTGTTCACCGCGAGAGTATTTACCGCCCGCTTTAGTTAAGGCATCCTGCGGCCAATAGTGTAGTTCATCGCCACCTAGGTAATATTTCGTTGCGACAGTCTCTTCTGAGTTACTAAACGTGGTCATTTGATAGTCTGCATACACCCAGCCCTGTGCAGGCTTAGCATCTTTGTTTTGCTTCATCTGTGTTTCAAACTCTGCTGCATTAGGCAATGCGGAGAGCAGCGCTACTGGGCCATGGCAAACTAACCCTGTCGGTTTTTTCTCTGAGTTAAAATGTTTTAAGAATTCACCTAACTGTGGATTGGCAACCAGATCTCCCAGCGGCGCATGCCCACCCGGTACAAATACGGCATCAAATTGCTCGATACCAATTTGCTCAATACGAGAGAAGCTCACCACAGGGCTGTGTGACTTATCATCGATCATCAGTTGATTGAATAACGCTTTATGCGCAGTGTAGTTTGCTTTGCTGGTATCTAAAAAGTGATCGGCGGTATCAGACACTGGGTCTAGTCTAGGGGCCATGCCTTTTGGCGAGGCAAAGGTTAAAGTATGGCCTGCTTCTAAAAATAGTTTAACAGGCTCCATTAGCTCATTGAGGTACACACCCGTTTTGTATTCGGTGCCATTTTTGAGGGTCATTTGTGCGGTATCTGACATCACAACTAAGATGTCATCAGCCAGCGCGATTGGGCTTAAAGTCAAAGTGCCAAGTGCCAGTAGTGTTTTTAATTTCATGATGCTTCCTATTTTTGAAACTGTGTATTCATTTGATGTCACACAGCTTATGAATTTACTCTTCATTAATGAAATTAATTGACATAATATAGTCATGAGTATGATTAATAGTTGAGTGGTGGTATGGCTAATATTTCAGATATCGAATTGAATCAACTCAGATTGTTACAGATTATATTCGAGACAAAAAACTTAACTCGAGCAGGCGAAAGAGCGGGGCTGACACAGTCAGCGGTGAGTCATACACTCAAAAAGCTGCGCCATAGTTTTAATGATTCGCTGGTGATCCGCCAAGGTAATCAGTTAGTCATGACGCCTCGTGCAGAGACATTAAAGCCGCAACTTAATCGTTGGTTGAATGATTTTGAAAAGAATATTCTCTTTCAAGAGCAGTTTGAACCGACAACATCGACACGAACATTTTATATCGCGACGAGCGACCTTGTAGAGCAAGCCTTGTCAGCGTTATTGATCACCCACTTAGCTAAGGTTGCACCTCAAGTGCGGGTTGTGTTCACCAAATTGGATAAACGCGGGTTGGCCAGTCAAATTGAAAGTGGTGAAGTAGACTTTTCAATTAGCGTAGTTGAGTCCAGCCATCCGAGCTTGATGGTGACAACCTTATATCGCGATGATTTTGTCTCAGTGGTAAAAAATGACCATCCAATATTGGCAAACCCGCAGGATATTAAGCAGTTTTGCCATTACCCTCATTTGCTCGCAGGCACTGGCAAAGACATTCGAGGCATGGTGGATGATGCGTTAAATGAGCATGGTCTCTCACGAACTGTACAGTACAAGGTCGCTAATTTCTCAAGTGCGCCATATATCGTTGAGCAAAGTGATGCCATTTTTACTGCGCCAAGGCGTTTTCTAGATGCGATAAGCAAGCAATTTAAAATATCTCAATTCGAAACACCGGTACCTATTAAAAGTTATGCTATGAAAGTGTACTGGCATATTAAAAATAAAGATGAACAGGCGATTAAGTGGTTTCGCGAACAGCTAGTGGCAGTGGCCAGAACATAGTGATTAATTTGATTGGTCGGGTTTGTGCTGTGGCTAGACGCAATTAGCTGTATATACACTGTGGTTGATTTATTATCGGTGTGAAAATAAACAAGGAGAGCATGATGCGCGCACTGTCTTTTTTGAGTGGTTTGTTACTGGTAGGTTGCTCCGGTATGCAAGCTGCCCCTTCTTTTGATGCTAACAATTGGCGCTATGCGACCGACCCCCATGGCAGCCAAGTGATTTTGGATGAGCCTCTTGTACAGGATGACCGAGTTAAAATTGGCTTTGATCGTGTCCCAAGAGTTGATAAGCAAAATAACTCCTGGGTAGAACTTATTTACGATATTCCCAAGGGCAACTTGACTGATTTAACAACCATTGAGGTCACTTATCAAAGCGATAAGCCGTTAGTGATTAAGTTGTCGCAAAGTGAATATGGCGGCGATGGCGATAAAAGCTATGCTCATTATCAGGTGGTTTTGCCAAAGGCCCTTGATCCGAAAACACAGCTGGTCACCCTTGAGCAGTTTGCTCGACCAGATTGGACACCTAATTGGTCACAAGACAAAGGGATTATCACGGCTTCTGTCTCTGCATTGTATTTTGTGCCTGATTTAACGGATAAGGCGGGCGGCCGCGCTATGATGACGATCCATGGGCTAACTTTAAAATAGTGAAGGTGCCTCAACGGCATCTATTCTATACCCTAACAATGGGACTGGAAGCACTATGACTAAATGGCCACTTTTTACTTGCTCGGTGATAATGATTTAGCCAAAGAGTTACAGGATTAATTTGAAAATTGGCTAAATTTGACAATGATTAAATAAATGCACATGTGGTTAGATGGTTTATGAGTCGTTGTCGATTAAGTTTATTAGCCGCTTTGGCTTGTAAATAGATAGGGCGGTTATGGGTGTAAAATACCGCTCGACGCCATGGTTTGTGCCTGCAATATCAGCAGTCTTGGTATTATCTATATTGCTTTATTACAGCATGTTAGAGCAATCTAAGTTAATTGATAAAGAGCTCTATGAAATTAAAGAGCAGCGGGCATGGCAGGCGGCGTTTATTGCTGAGCAAATCGAGCAACGGTTGCAGTACGCCGCAGATTCATCGAGCAGGCTGGCAAGCGCCCTTCAGTCTCATTTTGAAAGTTCAGACGTTAATCCCAATCAAAAGTTCACAGATCTTATTCAACCTTATCCAGATGGCTCTATTCGTTCACGTATGGAGGGTTTTAATGGGAAAGAGCAAGCAGGAGTTTATTTACCTGTGGGCACCGACTTGTCTGCGCTGCAAACAATACGGCTGCAGGTTGCTAAACAGACGGTAGAGACGTTTGGTCAAGGGGCGCTGTCGAATCAATTCTCTGATACTTGGTTTATGAATGAAGCGGGTGGTATCGTTATTTTTTGGCCAGATGAGCCTGATTTCGTGTTTAAAGCAAAAGCGGGCTTCAGTTACAAAGGGACCCCGTGGCTTACCTCTGATGCGCCTCCAGGCACATACTGGACGCCATTAATTGAAGATCCCATCCCTGAACTTCTGATGCTATCAGCTGTCACGCCTGTTTATGTCGACGGTATTTGGTACGGCAATGTCGGTCATGACATCACACTACAAAGCTTATTAGATAATGCCAAGCTGCTAAAAGGCGCTCAGCAAAGCAGCTTTATCTTACTTAATGAAAAAAGTGACATTGTCGCGTCAGATATCACTCGTTTGGTACAAACAGAGCAAAGAGAGAGCTTTGAAGCCGTTGAGCAAGGAATTTGGTATGAGGCGTATCAAAAGCTATGGTCTCATGAGACTGCATATTTGGCTCACAAGTCACGGCTATTTACGATGTCAATTATTGAGTCAAAAGGTTGGGTATTGTTAACGTCCATGCCCTTGCAACCCGCGATTGATAAAATTGAGCAAGCCTTTATTGCAGTGCAAACAATGGCATTTATTAGTATTGCAGCAGAGGTCATTATTCTGACTTTGTTGTTTGCTTTTTTTCACCGCCGCAACAAAGCCTATGTCAAACATCTGCAAGGTATGTCGCAGACGTTATCTGATGAGAAACTGCGCTATGAAACCTTGGTTGATAAAATCCCTTCAATTGTCTATCGCTGTAAAAATGATAAGTACTGGACCATGATGTACTTGAATGGCGCGATAGAGTCTGCAACTGGGTATCTTGCCGAGGATTTTATTCAAAATAAAGCGCTTGCGTTTGCTGATATTATTTATCCAGATGATCAAGGCATGGTGTGGCAGGTGATCCAAGATGAGCTGGCAAACAGTGGTCGATTTAAAGTGATTTACCGGGTGATTCACCGTGATGGCGGTATTCGCTGGATGATAGAGCGCGGTGGTTACAGCGATAATCAGCAAAGCATTGAAGGAGTGATCACAGATATTACGGAGCTCAAGGAAGCTGAGCAGAAGTTAAAAGTCGCGAATATGACGCTAGATGAAAAAGTCGCATTGAAGACCGCAGAATTACAAGCAACCAATCAAGATTTAACGGATAAGACGGGAGCACTAGAGGCGTCATTACAGGCACTGCAGCAGACACAAAAAGAGTTAGTTGAAGCGGAAAAAATGGCATCAATGACCAGTATGGTGGTAGGTATGGCCCATGAGATCAATACGCCTCTTGGCAATATCGCTACAGCAGAATCAGTGATGCAATCGCAGCTAGCGGGACTGCTCAAGACGATTGACAATGAACAACTAAAAAAGTCGGAATTATTAAGAGTATTGGATGTCATTGAACTGAGTTTAAAATCTAATCATGCCAGCTTGGCACATCTACTTAAACTGAGTGAAAAATTTCAAGGTTTAGGCTATCGACACGAAACGGATCCAGCGACATCGCGTATATTTTCTTTGTCTGAGTTAGTCACTAGCATCATTGAAAAATATGCCGCCAAATTTGCTGATAGGCAAGTGGCATGTAGTTTGGAACTAGATCCAGGTATTATGCTGTCGGGGCCCGCTGAGGCCATGGATGAAGTGCTCAGCAAGCTGATTGAAAACTCACTTAAACATGGCTTTGTTGACATGCCTTCAGGGAATATTCGGATCAACGCACAGTTTACACAAAACAAGCGCATGATCATGCTGACGTACAGTGATAACGGCTGTGGTATTGAGCAGGCTATGGCGAGCAATATTTTTGTGCCATTTGCTGGACAAGCGCTTGGCAAGGGAAGTAGTGGGCTTGGTCTGAGCCGCGTATACAATATCATTCATCGAGAGTTTGGTGGCAAAATTGAGCTGCAAATAATGGCGCAATCAGGTACACATTTTGTTATTCAGTGTCCGGTAAAGTGAGCTTCTTACCTTTCATATTTTACTTTAAAAAATAAATCCCCAGATTTTTGTCACAGCTTTGTTCTTGGCCGTGACTTTATTTATAACGACAGTTGGAAGGAAAAGTTATGATAGAGTCAAAGGCGTACTTAACAATTTCGATGCAAGGAGAAAATGCGATGGACGTTGAAAGTCAGCTTATTAAATTGGTGGAGAGTGCAAAAGCTGGCGATAAAAAAGCGTTTTCTACTTTGGTAGAGCGGCTATCTGGTGTGGTGAGCAGCATTGCATTGGCAATCACCAAAGATGTTGCACACAGTGAAGATGTAAGTCAAAAGGTGTTTATTAAGGCATGGCATAAGCTGGGAGAGCTAAAAAGTAACGCCAGTATTTTACCTTGGATAAGACAGTTAACACGCTATACAGCCATTAACCACCTTCGCGATCAGGGGGCGGTATCACATAAGCAGGTAAGCTCGTCACAGGCCGAACTGGTTCTGCAACAGTTAGTGGATAGTGCAAGCGAGTTAGATAATCTGCTGATCAAGAAACAGCAATCAGAACTCCTGTATCACTTTTTGGAGAACTTACCTGATGACAGCAAAGAGGCCGTTTTACTCTATTATCGAGAAGGTCAAAGTACTGAGCACGTCAGTGCCTTACTGGGAGTAAGTGAAAGCACTCTAAGAAAGCGTTTGGAGCGCGCGCGTACTCAGCTTAAAAGCCAAATGATGGCGAACTATGGCAAGCTGATTTTAGCGACCGCACCAGTAGGACTGTCATCGTTAGTCTTATCCCTTGCCGTCACCTCTTCTCCTGTGGCTGCAGCGACGCTCGGTGCGGCGACACAATCTCAAGCTTCATGGTTATGGAAGCTAATGAGTATTTTCGGCGGTGCGGTGGCTGGTGGGACGATGGCTCTGCTTGCCAACGATATTAGTGCCAAAAGAGCGCTTAAACATTTTGATGACCCTGAAGTGGTGGCCAAATTGCATCGCGCTCGTAGGCTAACAAATGCATGGATTGTTGTCAGTGCGCTGCTGATGGTTTTGGCTTATCAATTTAGTGTAGGTTGGCTGTTCCCTACCTTGAGCTATTTATTTTTATTGGTTGGTGTAACTCGGTTTACTGTGATCATGGCTGTGGCAAATAAACAGAGGATCATTCAACAGGCACAAGGTGATGAGCTCGCATATAAACAACTCTCAAAGCAAAATAAATTTGGCATGTTAGGTTGGGGATTTGGCGTCATCGGTGGCACCGCCGGATTACTCTGGGGATTCGAATTGAGTGGTCGCTTTGCGCAGTGGATCTGAAGCTTTGAGTTAGCCAAATTAAATACTGCATATAAAAGCCGTTTTATTAATAAAGCGGCTTTTATTTTTTGAGTATGTTTATAATTGCTTGATACTAAATTTATTCTTGTTGAGATGTTCATTAACTCTGAGGGTATTGAGCTGGTAGCTTTAAATAAATGTTGGGTATTATGTTTATACATTTTCAATGAGCTCGATTTATTTTCATGTACAATTCGTATTCATGCACATCTGCTACTTACTATAAAAGGCAATCATAATGATTTTAGATTTTAAGGAATTATCTCCAAATCATGTTTACCATACATTGACTCAAACTGTGGTGCCTAGACCAATCGCATGGGTATTATCAAAAACAGCAAAGGGCACGCTGAATTTAGCGCCTTTCTCATATTTTACAGCGATTAGTTCTGATCCTGCCATTTTGATGTATGCAGTAGGGCAAAAGCCAACTGGTGAGTATAAAGATTCAGTGGTCAATGTAGAGGCAACACAGGAGCTGGTGATCCATATCGCGGACAGTACGTTGGCACATGAAGTGACACAATCGGCGGCCTCTTTACCCAATGACGAGTCAGAACTTGATTTACTCGATTTGGCGGTGTGTGAGTTTCCTGGTTCCTCATTACCTCGTATTGAAAAAGCTAAGGTTGCCTTTGCGTGTAAGTTGCACAAAGTGGTTGAAATGGGTGAATTACCGATGAAGCTCGTTTTCGTTGAAGTTACTCATGCTTATATCGATGATGAAATTGTGCAACTGGATGATAAAGGGCGCAATAAAGTCGATGCATTAAAGTTAGATCCATTAGCGCGGCTAGGCGGCGCTGAGTTTGCTAGCTTAGGTGAGGTGTTTAAATCTGCACGGCCAAAGTAGCCGTGCAGAGCTAACAGTAATAGGCCCTTGTGGGCGCTATTTATAGATTATTGAAAGTTAACTGTTACTTCAGGTGAGCAAATGTCGCCTGCTTGACACAGTTTGTACGTATAGCTTGTCGCATCTGCATCACGCGTGAAATCACGGAATTTACCAGTATTATTTACAGTGTTAACTAGCTGGCCATCACGGTAAATGGAGACTTGCTCGGCACTAGAGCCGCTCCAGCGTAATTCAACACGAATTGAGCCTAGACGTGTTTTATTTGCTCTTACGACTTCAAGCAGAGGCTTGTCAGCACTGACAGAGACAGTTTGCGTGCTAGCATGTGTGTGCCCCTGGCTATCAGTGACTGTGAGTGTGACCTCATAATCGCCTGAAGCAGAAAAAGTGTGCAGTGGGTTTTGCTGTTCACTGGTATTGCCATCACCAAAGTCCCACGTTCTGCTAACGATGTCATCGTTTACATCTGTACTGGTGTCAGTGAATGCAACATCTAAGCCGTCACGTACAAAGTTGAAACCTGCAATAGGCGGTTGCTCAGAAATTTCACCAATACCTGATAAAGTGATAGACCAGTTGTTGAGTGTGCCAGTATCAACCGCTGCGTTATCGACGACTTTTAATGTCCAATCACCCGCTGCAACTTCACCATTAAAGGCGCCTGATGCAAAGCTACCTACGATATTGTCAGCACTGCCACCAGCACGATTGTGCAAAGTAGCGACTGTACCAGTAGGTGAAGTTAGCGTGACAAGTAAATCGCCAATATAAGTATGACTAATATTCAAGGCGGTACTAGAGCCAAAAATAGTGATTGGATCAACAATTGTGATCGTAGATTCTACACCTTCCACGGCGTTGTCAGGGATATCTACGCTGGTTGTATTATCATATGTGAAGTCACGTATGCCTTGCGGAAGTACTGATAGTGCCACTTGCTTTTGTTGGCTAAGCTGGCCTGATGTTGCATTGACAGTAAAGTTGTATGCACCCCATTGCGTCTCTGCAGTGGTAGGCACACTGAGCACAGCTGTTTCGCCAGGTGTAACCGTTGTGGTTGATAGGGTAACACCGTTTAAATCCCCGGTTGCTGTTAACGCAATTTCACCTTGCCAATCTGCAACTGAAGTGAAAGTCAATTGGTACTGAGCTGTTTCACCTGCAATGATTTCTTGTGCAACTGGTGCTGCTATCACTCTAAAGCCTGGCTCTGGATCTGCATCAATAAGCGCTTGATGCACATCAAGGCGTTTACCTGATACCGTTTTTCCTTCAAGTGCAGGGATTGGCTTACCTGAATTCATAAGTAGGTTTTTAAGCTCGATAGTTGTCAAGCTAGGGTTAACTGCAAGTGCTAAGGCCGCAGCGCCCGCAACGTGTGGCGTTGCCATTGATGTGCCTGAGAAAGACGAGTAGCCGCCACCTGGAACTGTTGATAATACATCACTGCCTGGCGCACCTAAATCGACAGATGCTAGGCCCCACTGTGAAAACGAAGACATGCTGTCTGTGTGTGTTGTCGACGCAACAGCTAAAACGCTATCATGATCATAGCTTGATGGGTAGCCCGGTGATACATCATTGTCTCTGGCGCTGTTACCTGCTGCAGCAACGAATAAGATACCAGCTTGCTCACTTGCTGTAATTGAGTCATATAATGCTTGGCTAAAGCCACCACCGCCCCAGCTATTGTTCAGTACATTGACGTTGTGACCTGCATTTTTTAAACCGACCATGTAGTCGATACATTTGATAGCATCTGCAGTTGAGCCACTGCCTGATGAGTTTAGGAATTTACAACCGACAATGGAAACCTCATGGTTAACACCGACCACCCCAGTTGCATTGTTGCCTGATGCGCCAATAGTGCCTGATACGTGAGTACCATGTCCTTGGTCATCCATTGGGTCGCCACTATCAGTAATAGCATTGATGCCATAAACATCGTCAACATATCCGTTGCCATCATTATCTACGCCATCCCCTGCAATTTCACCAGGGTTTATCCACATGTTTGCGTTTAGATCTGGGTGAGTGTAATCCACACCTGTATCAATCACCCCAACAATGACATCACGAGAACCGATACTAATATCCCAAGCTTCTGGCGCATTAATATCAGCGTCGTTAGTACCGCCAGTTTGACCTGTGTTATTTAAACCCCAAAGTTGATCGAACAAGCTATCATCAGGAATAGCCATGGCTTTGACCATGTAATTTGGCTCGACGTAAGCTACTGCAGGGTGATCTTCAAGTAATTTGATGGCTTCTTTAGATGAAATCGCGCTGAGGTCAAACTTTGCTAGACGACCTTTTAAGATATTTTTGTAATTATCATCTTTGCCATCGGCGTTGCTATCTGAGATACGTGCTTTAACCAGTTGGCGGGCTTGAGCACGCATTGCAACACTTGCATTATCTTTAAATACAACAAGGACACTATCATCAATAGCTTGAGATGTTGATTGAATTTGCACTGCGGCATGAGATGTAAAAGCAAGCAATGGCGTGAGTGCCAGCGTTAAAGCTGTAAGTTTAGTTTTCATCATTCTTCCAATTTTAGTTGTTCTAAGTTGTAAGAAGTGGTGCGTATTAGCACGACTACTTTTTATTAGGACTTCTATCTATAAGAACTGATGACGGCATCGTTTTGGGCAACGACAATCAACTTAATATAGAGATTGTCAGCACATCAAATTGAAATTAGTTCAACGGTCAAATTTCATGTTTTTTTGTGGTTTTTGAGAGCGGTTTTGCATTGTGACTCATACCTTTTTGGTATTTTTAGAGGTGAAGAGCTTAAACTTTTTGTGTCTTTTTTACTCATACTTTTTTGGTATTTCAGTATGGTTAATCACATTATATGTAATTTGATGTTGGTAAGTTTATGATAATTATAAATTAAATTATTCAATAAAATTTCTCATTTATCTTCCAGACATACCAATTTAGAGTGAATACGTGACTCACTTTAAAGTCTATCTAGTTGGATAAAAACACATACTGAAATAGATCAATAAAGTGACAAACTAATAACTAAAGAACTTCAAAATAAGAACAGGACGCATCGTGATTTATTCTCAATATTTTTATTTGAAAGAATAAATCAATTTTATTTAGCAGTGCCGTTGTTGTGGTTTAACTTTAATTAAATTTGAACATTTTTTGTCTTGGCAACGACAAAACTTGGCGTGGTTTATTTGAATTAAAGTGGCGCAATACAGGTACTAACCCAAATTAAAATACTAAAAACACTAAGGAGAAAAGTGTGAAGTTTTCTAAATCATTAATTAGTTGTGCGCTTGCTTTGGCATTTACCCAATCGGTTGCTGCGCAAACGATAGAAGAGACGAATAAAACACAAGCCACTTCTACTTTAAGCCAACTTGAAAGAGGTGCTACAACAGGCAACTCGCTAACAGTGACGCAAAATGCGTCTGTTGGTGGTAACACACTGGTGAGCTTTCAAGAGGGCACTAGTAACTTAGCAAATGTCACAACAACTGGCAGTTTCAATGAGACGACTACGAATCAAACTGGTACCAGCCATGCGATTTTGGTGACCACGACGGGTGACAGTAACATTCAAAGTTATGCGCAAGAAGGCGACTCGCATGGTGCAGAAACAGTGATCACTGGTAATAATAACCAGCTTGCAGTAGCACAAAGCGGGCAAGGCTACTTAGGTATTAATAATGAAGTCGAAAATGTTATAAACGGCGATGAAAATGATGTGCGTGTGTCGCAGAGCACAGGCGGCCACTGGATGTACAACAAAAACATGCAGGGTAACCAAAATACGGTTACTAGCACGCAATCAGGTGAGTGGCATGAAGTTCACTTAAATAATGTCACAGGCGATCAGAATGCCTTTACGATTGACCAAAGTGGCACGTTTAGTAAAGTCGAAGTAGAAGCCGTAGTGGGTGATGATAATGACATCGAAGTCACGCAAGTAGGCGATGATCATCGCGTTTCTATTTCACAAATCAATGGCGATGATAATGATATTGAGCTGGAACTCAGTGAAGGTGATGAGAATACTGTTAATATCGCAGGCATTATCGGTAGCGATAATGACGTAAAAGTGGACCAAGAAGGCAGCAAAATTGATTTTGCAAGTGGCTTGTTTCAAGGCAATGACAATGATGTCACCGTGACACAAAAAGGCGATGGCTCTTTTGCTGGGGTGGATATTCAAGGTAATGACAATACAGTAATAAGTACACAACAAGCTACGACGCAAGAGCTGGCTTTAAATAACCTGTATGTTGGCCTTACTGGTGACAATAACGAAGTATCAACGACACAGGTAGGTGATATAAACGATGCGCACATTGCCTTGTTTAACGGCGATAACAACGATATAGATCTCGTACAAAACGGTAGTCAAAATGAGTTTGTATTACAGTCGTCAGAGCCAGATCCAAGTATAGAGACTAACAACAACGACATTACGGTAGTGCAGTCTGATTTGGGTAATAGTGCAGCTGTTACCATGGGTTATGTGGTGGCAAGTTCAGATAATCAGCTTGATATTGCGCAAGCGGGTGAGCTGAATGTCATTGACCTATTACTTGAAGGTAGCAACAACTCTATTGACTTAGCGCAAGATGGTAACAATAACTTTGTTGCGGGCATTGAGTCAGGTGGTTTTGTGGTCGCGGGCAATGACAATATCGTGTCTATTAGTCAAACAGGTAATGGTAACCTAGTTGAAGGTGGTGTTGCAGGGAATGCGCAAACTTTGCGTATCACGCAAATTGGAGACAATAACGTCGCCACTATCACGCAGCAGTAATTAAAGGGGGGGGCTTTGCCCCCTTACTCTTATGAAGTACGTATTTTGTATTTTGATATTTTTGGGGCAAAGCTACACCTCTTTTGCCAAGCCCTCTAAACACCATGAAGAAGTCGAGTTAGGTGGTCTAGTTATGGATCAAAGCATTAGTCGCTTTGGTTATCAATTTTATTATGACTTCTCTCAATTATGGCGAGAAGTACCTAATACTTCAGGTGTCAATATAACCATAAAAGAAACAGTCCTACCTCGAGCTGGTACGCGATTAGATGTGCGAATGAATCGTCATTTAGTTTACAGCACTGCGATGGGACGACGAGGTGGCTCTTTAGATGATCGTGTAGAAGCGGCTTTATTTGCGGTCATGGATGCAATGGCCAGTGCGCAACATCAGCAAAGGTCGCCAGATTTAGCTGAAAGTGGATGGTAGAAATGAAAACAATAATATTAGCCTATTTATCTTTTTTCACGTTGAGCGTGTCAGCAACTGAAATAGTTTATAAACCAATTAACCCGTCTTTTGGGGGTAACCCGCTCAATGCAAGTATGTTGCTTAACAAAGCTAATTCTCAAAATAAGCATCGCGCGCCAATTATTGAAAAGTCGTATGGTGAGCGCTTTCAAGAGTCATTAGAGCGCACCTACCTTAACCGTATGGTTAGAGAGATCTCTGATATGGCGTTTGGTGATGATGTAGAAGATAGCATTTTTAATGAAGATTCGATATTTACTAGTGGGGATTACGAAATACAGGTCATTACTAGCACTCCTGACTCGATTACCGTGCAGATCAAACATATTGATAACGGAGATATCACAATCATTGAAGTACCGAGGTTTGGTTAATGTATAAAGTAGTGACAATGTGTTGTTTGGTTTTTCTCAGCGGCTGCAGTAGTTTAGGGGCTGTGTTACCCCCTGCGCAAAGCTTGCCTGAGCCATTGGTAAAAAGCCATGATTTTGCATCGCTTAAAGCTCTGCCTGCGCCGATTGGTAAAATTCCCGTCGCAGTGTATTCGTTTCGTGATCAAACTGGTCAGTACAAACCAAAAGACAATGTGAGCTCATTCTCCACTGCAGTGACGCAGGGAGCAAACTCAATTCTGATGCAGGCGCTACATGAAACACAGTGGTTTATACCTGTGGAGCGTGAAGGGTTACAAAATCTATTGACTGAGCGCAAGATAACGCGAGCAGCGATGACAGAAGAACAGAAAAAAGCGGCTAGTTTACCTCCTCTTACCATGGCGAAAATTATTTTTGAAGGCGGGATCATCAGCTACGACTCCAATGTAAAAACGGGTGGTTTAGGCATGGAGTATTTTGGCATTGGCGCGTCAGAGCTTTACCGTGAAGATGTTATTTCCATTTATATGCGCGCGGTTGATGTGCGTACAGGGCAAGTACTGTTATCTGTGGCAACCACTAAAACTGTGCTGTCGATGGAAGTGCGTGCTGGATTTTTCCGATATGTCAGTTACAAACGCCTAGCCGAAGCCGAAGCAGGATTTAGTGAAAATGAGCCAATGCACATTTGTGTTACCCAAGCAATTGAAAAAGCGCTGACAATGATAGTTGAGCAGGGTATTGAGCGCGGTGTGTGGGCTGCAAAAGAAAAAGTTGCAACCCAAGCAGTCAACCTTAATGACGCTGCGTCGATGCGGGTACGGAGTTAAGCGGAATATGTTTCTGAGCCCAATTGGCTAACTCAATACGGTTTCTTGAGTTAGTCTTTTTAAAGGCACTGTAAATATGTGTTTTTACTGTATGACTGCTGATGTTCAGGGAATCTGCAATATCATCGTTTTTTGCGCCGCTCGCTAATAACTTGATTACAGACTTTTCTCTGGCGGTAAGAAGGTCTAACTCAGAATCTTGAACGTCGAGCGAGGTAGGGCGGGGTATATTTGGGAGCTGTTGGATAAGTTCGTTAAATGCTTGTGAGATCGAGGTACGACAAAACCACAGTTCACCATTTAGCACTCTTTGGATCCCTTTAAAAATATTTTCAGCAGAGGTACTTTGGTAAATGACGCCTTTGATACGTGCCAGTAGTGCCGTTTGCTCATTAACCAAATTGGCTTGTGCGTTAAATAGTAAAACATTTTGTTGTGATGCCAGTGCACTCACTTCGGCACTGAGCAAGTCTTGACATTCGCGATGGCTGATATCAACTAAATATAAGTTAAATTGATCACGTAATGCAGGGTCGGGTAAACGTGTATCTATTTTTATTTGGCTACTAGTGGCTTCGAGTATTTTTACAAACCGTATGAATTCAAAATCTTGTGTGTCGGTTTTGTTGTGAGTTAAAACAAATAGACTAACTTCCTTGTTGCTAGTTTCAATCGCTTTCATATTTTGAGACGACCTCTTGTTGTTCCCATTACTTTTAAATATACATATTTTTCACAATAAGTTTAGTTTTAATTTTCAATTTATTTTAATAGTATCACAAATTAATTATAAAGTATGGTTATATAAAAGTATGAGTTAAAGTCATGTTTTTGAGGGGAGAGCGAGTATAAAGTGGTAAAAAGGTCGTTTAAAAACGACCTAGTGCGCTATGTTTTATTGTAAGATTTAGTGGTATAACCTAGACCAAGCACAGGTTTTGTAGCCATTTTTTTCAAAGTAAAAGCGATAGCAATTACTATCATAATTATAATTACCAACATCAATGCGGTAACCACTGATATAAGCATTATGTAATGACACAAAGCGGCCGTTGTACAGCAAAGAAAAATGTACATGTGGGCCGCTAGATTGACCGCCTTGGCAAAGCGCCATATTTCGGTTGTTGGCATAGCGTCCAAGCCAAGCACCTGCAGAGACATAATCACCTGAACTGAATTGTAAATTATCCATGTGGTAATACTGAGTCGCGTATCCACTTGGGTGCGTTATGCGGATATTACAAGCGGAATAGCGAGTGACTCTGCCTTCATGGGAAGCTTGTACCCAAGGGGTATTGGAACCCCACCCACCAGAACCATTGTTAAAGTCTAACGATGAATAGGGGTAACCAGAGCCTGTATTTGAGTGCGCTCCTCCACTAGTCCAAGAATAACCTGAAGGCCAGGGTAAATTCATTGAAAAGCCATTGTTAGGTATATTGTTTGTTGATACGAAGCTTGTCTCTTTGGGTGAGAATAAATCATTGGACATTAATAATTTGTATTGAGATGCAAATAGGGCTAATGCTTGAGCGTTGCCCAGTAAGCTTGAAAGCGCGACCGTGGCTGCGTTACTTTTGATTGTACTGTGATTAGATGTGTGTTCCTCGAAGGCATAGAATCGTTGATTCAGTTGTAATGCTACATCTTCGAGTTGTTGTGAAAACCCTGTCTTTTCAGACCAATTTGCAAATGGCTTCAATAAAGATTTTTCACTTGGTGTACTAATGAGCTGACTTGCATGCTCCATGAGAGCGAGAAGTAGCTTGGGATTGATACTGGTGTATCCAGCCCAGTGTAGAAGTGCCTCTTGGTATTCAATTAGGTGAGGGGCTTCGCTGTATAGAAAAGCGCTCCAGTCTTCATTTAATAGTTCATTAGTAAAAATAAATTGTGTTTCATCGACTTGAATAAGTGGGTTAATGGCCAGTTTTTGTAATGTTTGCTGGTTAAAATAGAAGGGGGTGATATCAAGGTGTTGTCCCTCTGCATGTGCTGTTATTGAGGCGAATAATAGTACAGGTAGTGCTGCGGCCACTTTATTAATTGGTGATTTCATGTTGTATCCTCTTGATTGTTTTTTGTACTGCTTTTATGTGTATATCGAGAAGTAACAAAATTGTAAAATAAGAGCTTAAGCACTAAATAGGGGCATTTGTATAATAAAAAGTACAAATAGAGAGGATAATCAAGGATGCTGCAATAATGGCTTGGCGCAGTGGACAAACACCATCTGGGGTAATGGTGTTTGCCGACAGATAGGTTACTGGTCTAATTGACCGGTTAGACGAAGGTACTTGTCTGCCAAGGTATCAAGGCTTTCCAAGTGATTTGGGTCTGGCTTAATGCAATCTATTGGACATACGCTGACACATGTGGGTTGATCATAATGACCTACACATTCAGTACACTTATCAGGGTCAATTTCATATACTTTACTGCCCATGTAAATCGCTTGGTTTGGACATTCAGGGTCGCACATATCGCAGTTGATGCATTTGCTGGTAATGAGCAGCGCCATATTTATGCCTTTTTAAATGGGTTGCGCGTGTCTTCGTCGGTGCCCAAATTACGCATTAAAATAGCATGCTCTAAGTTGATGTCTTCTGGCAATGGAATTTGCACTATATGTCCAGAGCCTTTGGCATCTGTGATGGTTTCACCTTTTTTGTTTTCCATATGCTCTAAGTTAAACGCAATGTTCCCTTGTGGGGTCATGAGCTCTAAGCTGTGTCCGGTACAGAATTTATTTTTTACATCAATGTTGACCAAGCCATTATTATTTCGACCTAAGATCTCGCCGACAAATTGCTGCTTGTCAGAAATCGAGTGACCGTATTCATAGTTTTGATAATCCTGATGTGCATGACGTTTTAAGAAACCTTCGGTGTAACCGCGGTGAGCAAGGTTTTCTAACGTTCGCATAAGGCTGGGATCAAACGGTTTTCCTGCAACGGCATCATCAATGGCTTTGCGATATACTTGGGCGGTTCTAGCAACGTAATAAAATGATTTGGTTCTGCCTTCAATCTTTAAACTGTGTACGCCCATCTTGGTCAGTTGATCCACGTATTGTACTGCACGTAAATCTTTTGAATTCATGATGTAAGTGCCATGCTCATCTTCAAATGCAGGCATATATTCACCTGGACGACCTTGTTCTTCTAACATGAATACCTGCTCAGTCGGCTGACCTTCACCAAGCGTTGGGATCACTGCTTTTGGGTCAACTTTATGGACGACATCGCCTAATTCAGTTTCTTGCCCTTGTTTGACATCATAGCTCCAGCGACAGGCGTTGGTGCAAGTCCCTTGGTTTGGATCGCGTTTATTAATATAACCAGATAGCAAGCAGCGGCCAGAATACGCCATGCATAGCGCACCATGAACAAAAACCTCTAATTCTGTTTGTGGACACAAGGCACGAATTTCAGCGATTTCTTCAAGTGAGAGTTCTCGAGATAAGATAACACGTTCAATCCCTTGATTTGCCCAAAACTGTACAGAGGCATAGTTTACAGCATTGGCTTGTACTGAGAGGTGAATGGGCATATCAGGCCATTTTTCACGAACCAACATAATTAAACCAGGATCTGACATGATCAGCGCATCAGGTTTCATGGCGATGACGGGTTCAATATCCCTTAAATAGGTTTTTACCTTGCTATTATGCGGCGCAATATTTGAAACCACGTAGAGCTTTTTGTTTTGCTGGTGGGCTTCGTTAATGCCTATTTCAAGGTTCGCTAAATCAAATTCATTGTTGCGCACGCGCAAACTGTATCTTGGCTGTCCGGCGTAAACTGCATCTGCGCCATACGCAAAAGCGTAACGCATATTCTTTAAACTGCCTGCCGGTGAAAGTAGCTCTGGTACAAACATTTCTAGACCTCATACATTGAACTGGGTACAAGCCAGCTGCTGGGGAAATTAAAAAGCGGCGCAGTATAAGTGAGATTGGAAAGGGGGATTTTGACGTAGATCAGGTTTAATTCAGAGCAATACACAGTGTATTTTAACAAGGGTGTGGGCTTTTACGTCTAAAGCGCGTATAATTCGCGCCCGTAAATATCAACAATTATTATTGGAGCTAAAAAGATGGCTTTAGAGCGTACTTTTTCAATCGTTAAGCCTGATGCGGTAGCTAAAAACCACATCGGTGCAATCTACAACCGTTTCGAGTCTGCTGGTCTTAAGATCGTTGCTTCTAAAATGGTTCACCTTTCTCAAGAGAAAGCTGAAGGTTTCTACGCAGAGCACAAAGAGCGTCCTTTCTTCGGTGCACTAGTTGAATTCATGACATCTGGTCCAGTAATGGTTCAGGTTCTTGAAGGTGAAGACGCAGTTCGTAAGAACCGTGAAATCATGGGTGCTACTAACCCTGCAGAAGCACTAGCTGGTACTTTACGTGCTGACTACGCTGACAGCATCGACGAAAACGCAGTACACGGTTCAGACGCGACTGAATCAGCTGCTCGCGAAATCGCTTACTTCTTCAGCGATGAAGAAATCTGCCCACGTACTCGTTAATTTCGAGTTGAGCAGATGAAAAAGGGCTCTCGGGCCCTTTTTTAATCCCTTTAATACGTATTGATCGTTTTGAAAAGCAATTGGGGTGTTTTTGAAAGCGATTACATCATTGCGATGTTTGATTGATTTTTGTACAATTGCGCGCTTTTATTTATGTTGTTCAATCCGTCACCTGAACTGAGGTTGTTTCATGGCCACGACTGAGAAAAAAATTAACCTATTAGATTTAAACCGCGAGGGGATGCGCGAGTTATTTGCTTCATTTGGCGAAAAGCCATTCCGCGCCGATCAGGTGATGAAGTGGATGTATCACTTTGGGATCGATAACTTTGATGATATGAGCAATATCAATAAAAAGTTGCGTGCTAAATTGCAGAGCCAGTGCGAAATCAAAGCACCTGAGATTTCAGTAAAGCAAGTCGCAAGTGATGGTACGATTAAGTACGCAATGATCCTTGAAGGTGGCCAAGAGGTTGAAACTGTTTGGATCCCAGAAAAAGACCGTGCAACTTTATGTGTATCATCTCAGGTTGGGTGTGCACTTGAATGTACTTTCTGCTCTACAGCGCAGCAAGGCTTTAACCGTAATTTAAAAGTCTCTGAAATAATAGGTCAGGTATGGCGTGTTGCAACAGACATTGGGTTGCATAATGGCGATAGCACCAAGCGACCCATTACCAATGTTGTAATGATGGGCATGGGTGAGCCATTGCTAAACATCAATAACGTTGTACCTGCGATGGAATTGATGATGGATGACTGGGCGTTTGGCTTGTCTAAGCGTCGAGTAACACTCAGTACATCTGGTGTAGTACCAGCACTCGATATTTTAAAAGAGAAAATTGATGTTGCTTTAGCGATTTCTCTTCATGCGCCGAATAATCCACTGCGCGACGAGTTGGTTCCAATCAACAAGAAATACCCAATTGAAGAATTTTTGGCGGCATGTCGTCGCTATATCGATGGTTCAAAAGCAAACAAAGATGTCACTATTGAGTACGTGATGCTGCAAGGTGTGAATGACAGCACAGATCACGCACACGAGCTGGTGCAAGTCTTGAAGGGCACACCGTCGAAAATTAACTTGATCCCATTCAACCCCTTCCCAGGGAATGAATACGGTCGTTCGAGTAATAGTCGAATCGATCGCTTTTCTAAAGTGTTACAAGCTGCG
Organism: Pseudoalteromonas umbrosa; assembly: GCF_030125375.1. Taxonomy (GTDB): domain Bacteria; phylum Pseudomonadota; class Gammaproteobacteria; order Enterobacterales; family Alteromonadaceae; genus Pseudoalteromonas; species Pseudoalteromonas umbrosa. Next base: position 487,996 of record NZ_JASJUU010000004.1, read on the forward strand.
GGCCTAACTTGTATTGTTCGACGCACACGCGGTGATGATATTGATGCTGCTTGTGGTCAATTAGTGGGTGATGTTGTTGATAGAACCAAACGTGTGGTGAGAAAGCAGCAAAACCAAGATAATTCGATAGCAGTAAAAGTAGGCTAAAAAATAGATGAAACACAGTGGCTTTTAGGTAAGATAGAGTCACTGTGTCTTAGCAAAAAGGTGGTCAATGCCTGCTTTAAAGGATGGTTTACTCACTCAGTTCGCGTTTTGTACACCTCGGCGTTTGCTGAGCGGTATTTGTGGTCTCGCGATATTAGCGAGTTTAACGGGTTGTGTAACGGAAACGCGTTATGCAAATAACAACAAACCAGTAGTGCAAAAAAAGACCAACAACCAAGATGCGGCTAAAACTCGTATCGCCCTCGCCTTACAATATCTTAACGCGGGTAATAACACCCAAGCGAAATATAACCTTGATAGGGCCTTAAACTTAGCGCCTAAACTACCTGAAAGCCATTATGCACTTGCTTATTACTTTGAGCAGGTAGGTGAAAATGAAAAAGCCCAAAGCGCGTACATTAGCGCCCTAAAATATGGCCCGAATGATCCCAACACGCGTAACAACTATGGCGCTTTTTTATGTCGGATAGGGGATTACGATGCGGCGACTGAACAGTTTTTTAAAGCCATCGATATTCCCAGTTATTTGCGTGTTGCAGAGAGCTACGAAAATCTCGCTTTGTGCGCATTGCGTCAAGACAACTTTGACCTCGCGCTAGATTATTTGAAACGTGCTTTAGACCATAACTCGCAGCGCCAATCAGTACTGATTTTGATGGCCAGCGTGTTTTATGCAAAAAGTGAATTACACCGAGCTGAAGATGTATTAAAGGTCTATGCCAATAAAGGGTTTGTATCAGCACGAGGAATGCTGCTTGAGCATCTATTGTCGGCCAGAATGGGTCGATTGCAATATGCTCAGGAATTAGAGACTTTGCTATTACAAACTTATCCGAGTTCTGTTGAAGCGCGTTTAGTACTGAATAACACATTACAACTAAGTGAATTTGAGCAATTAAAAGAGCAATATAGAACCGCTCAGCTCAATAAAATCACTCAACTTGATAACAATCGAGTGGTGGCTAATCCGCAAATTAAGATAAAACGAAAGATACCAACTCCCGTTGCTGATAAAACGCAAAAACAGCCCAGTGAAAGGCCCACAGCCACGACTGTACCTGCTCGTTCTCTACTGACAAAGACACGGGATGATGTGCCACAAAAAACTGAAATACAGCATCGCACTACAACAATGACTGAGTTAGTTTCATCTGAGTCTCAAGTGTTCACGAGTGGTTCACGCTCAGTGAGTACAGTACCTTCCCGTGAAGTGACTAAGTTGGATGAGAGCGTTATCAGTAAAGCAATGGAAGAGCCGAAGGTACGTTTCTCAACAACGACTAAAAAAGTAGCCGACTCCGAGCAAGTTGTGTTTCATCGTGTTGACCCGAGTAAAATAACGTTTTCGCAGCAACCACAAGCACGTCATGTAGAGCCAGATAGCTCTGGACGATTACTAAATGAAGAAGTGCTACTTCCCGAGGTGCCAACGCATCGTATCGAAATGGGAGAAAACTTATTCAGTGTGTCTGTAAAATATAATATTAAGCTCGAAAAGTTGCTAAAATGGAATGCGTTGAAAAAGTCAGACAGGGTGTCCGTTGATCAAGTTATTTATTTAAATGACCCCAACACGACACATGCAATTGTCAAAGGGGAGTCATTGTTTGATATCGCAATGAAGCACAAGTTACTCATCGATGATTTGATGCGCTGGAACAGATTAACACCTGATGTTGCCCTAACGCCTGGGCGACGCATTTTAATAGTAGATCCCAATAACTATATTTTATGAATTTAGAAGAGAATGAAACGACGACCGAGTCAATGTCCCTCGGTCAGACCCTAGCAAAAGCCAGAGCTGAGCAAAGCCTTAGTTTTGATGATATTGCTGCCCGTTTAAAATTAAACCATACGCAAATTACCAAGCTTGAAAATGATGAATATCAAAGTTTAGGGCCGGAAACATTTGTACGTGGATATATAAAAAGTTACAGCGCATTGTTGGGCCTAGAAAGTGAGCAAGTGCTCGCTCTTTATGACTCTTCAGATGTACCCGAGCAAAAGCGAAATATGAAGAGTTTTTCAAGGCGTACTGAAAAAGAAGCCAACGATAATCGACTGATGATTGTAAGCTATTTAATGTTGGTGATATTTGTTGGTTTATCGGCATTTTGGTGGTGGCAGACAGCAAGTAATGGTGATAATTCAGATGAGATTAGTGGACTAACTGACCCCTTGGCTGCTTCAAATGTGGCAGCTACGGCAGGCACTTTAGAGCGCTCTTCTGAATTAAATACTCCAGCAAGAAATACACCGGTGCAAAACACCGAAACAATTGCCTTGAATGCGCCAGCGGTAGAGCAACAGCCCGTCACTGATAACCCATTGGGTGAGGCCGCTTTAGAAAAGGAGGTAGCTCCTAGCATTATGCCTGAGCGTACAGCTGAAGTTGCATCTGCAGTTGTTGAAGATAATCTTCAGGAGGAGCAGAGTGAGCCTATTACTGCCGCAGCTGCCACACCAAGTACAGCTGGGGCTGAGCAAAGTACGGTTGTGATGTTTTTTGAAGAAGATAGTTGGGTAGAAATTTTTGATGCAACCCAAGAGCGTGTTGCATTTGGTGTAAAAAAGGCTGGGTATACAATGACAGTGACAGGCCAGGCACCTTTTTCCGTCGTGTTAGGTAAACACCAAGTGGTTAGTATCGAGTTGGATGGTCAACCAATCGATATTTCAGGGTTACCAAGAAACCGTTTAGCAAAGTTTAAATTACCGTTAGCAGAGTAGTCGTCATGTTTTCAGAATCTCCCATTAAACGAAGAAAATCCACACGAATCAACGTGGGTAATGTCCCCATTGGAGATGGCGCTCCAATTGCTGTGCAATCAATGACAAATACGGACACATTAGATGTAGATGCAACTGTAGCCCAGATCCGTGCTATCCAAGATGCAGGTGCAGACATTGTTCGCGTATCAGTGCCAACCATGGATGCTGCTGAAGCTTTCAAAAGCATCAAGGAGCAAGTTGATATTCCTCTGGTTGCAGACATTCATTTTGATTACCGCATTGCCCTAAAAGTGGCACAGTACGGTGTTGATTGCTTGCGTATTAACCCAGGAAATATAGGTAGTGAAGACAGAATTAGAGCCGTTGTAGATGCAGCGCAAGAGCGTAATATTCCTATTCGCATAGGGGTAAATGGCGGCTCACTTGAACGCGACTTGCAAGAGAAGTATGGCGAGCCAACACCAGAGGCGTTGCTTGAGTCTGCAATGCGCCATGTAGAAATTCTTCAGAGACTCAACTTCGATCAATTCAAGGTGTCAGTTAAAGCGTCGGATGTGTTTTTAGCTGTCGGCGCGTACCGCTTGCTTGCCAAAGAAATTGATCAGCCTCTTCATCTTGGTATTACCGAAGCTGGCGGTTTTAGAGCAGGCTCAGTGAAATCAGCCGTTGGATTAGGCATGCTACTGGCAGAGGGCATTGGTGACACGTTACGTGTATCGCTTGCTGCAGACCCAGTACAAGAGATCAAGGTAGGCTTTGATATTCTGAAGTCGTTACGGATCCGTTCTCGCGGTATCAATTTTATCGCTTGTCCGAGCTGTTCAAGACAAGAGTTTGATGTCGTAAATACGATGAATCAGCTAGAAGAAAGACTAGAAGATATCATCTCGCCAATTACTGTATCGGTGATCGGTTGTGTGGTAAATGGTCCTGGTGAAGCGCTTGTAAGCGATTTGGGCTTAGCAGGTGCTAATCGTCGTTCTGGGCTTTATATTAATGGTGAGCGTCAGAAAACACGAATTGACAATGACAATATTGTTGAGCAACTCGAAGAGCAGGTGCGAGACTATGTTGCTAAAAAAGAAGCGCAACCAAGCATAGACGTAAAAATCATTGAAGAATAAGCCTTTTGTAGGTTGAATATATTTCGTTTACGTTTTAATCGAGCAGGGTATAATAGAGGCATTTACTCGTACCGCATTCAGGGTTTTATTGTATCCTGCGCTTGTAATTTTGAGAAAAGAATAGTTAAAAATTAGGAATTTCAGTGGCAAAGCAAATTAAGGCAATTCGTGGCATGAAAGATTGCCTGCCAGGCACGACTCAGATCTGGCAAAAAATTGAAGCGACATTAAGAGATACAATGGGCGCTTTTGGCTATCAGGAAATTCGTTTTCCGGTGGTTGAATCTACAGATTTGTTTAAACGTTCTATCGGTGAAGTAACTGATATCGTTGAAAAAGAAATGTATACATTTGAAGACCGCAACGGCGATACTCTGACTTTACGTCCTGAGGGCACTGCGGTGTGTGTACGCGCAGGTGTTGAAGGTGGCTTGCTGTATAACCAAGAGCAAAGGCTTTGGTATATGGGCCCTATGTTTCGTCGTGAACGTCCGCAAAAAGGCCGCTATCGTCAGTTCCATCAGTTTGGTGTAGAGACTTTCGGTGTTGCCACTGCAGATATTGATGCTGAAGTTATTATCCTAACTGCGCGCTTATGGAAAGTGTTTGGTATCTCTGAGCATGTACGTTTAGAGCTAAACTCATTAGGCTCCAATGAAGCACGTGCGGCATACAAAGAAGTGTTAGTTGCGTATTTAGAACAGCATAAAGATAGACTAGATGAAGATTCACTTCGTCGCATGTACACTAACCCGTTACGTGTTTTAGATAGCAAAAACCCAGAAGTACAAGCGGTTGTTGCCGATGCACCAAAGCTTTCTGAGCACTTGGATGAAGAGTCAGTACAACATTTTGCAAATTTATGTGAACGTTTAGACGCCGCTGGCGTCGAATATCAGGTTAATGAAAACTTGGTACGTGGTTTAGATTATTATAACCGTACTGTATTTGAGTGGGTTACCGACAGCCTAGGCGCACAAGGTACAGTTTGTGCCGGTGGTCGTTATGATGGCTTGGTGGAGCAACTCGGTGGCAAAGGCACACCAGCGGTTGGTTTTGCCATGGGTATGGAGCGTCTGGTTCTATTACTAGAAGAGCTTAACAGTGTTGGTGAAATCCGTCGCAATGTCGATGTGTATGTCGCTGCGATGGGAGATGCTGCAAGTATTCAAGCGCCTGCAATTGCTGAACAATTACGTGATGCAGTACCGGGGCTGAGAGTACAAGTGCATGCCGGTGGTGGTAACTTTAAAAAACAACTAAAGCGTGCTGATAACAGCGGTGCAGTTGTTGCGCTTATTTTTGGTGAAGACGAAATAGCGAACGGTACAGTCACAATTAAGTATTTACGCGAACAAAAAGAACAATTGATCTTGCCAATGGTTGAAGCACACGCCGTGCTCGCCGAATTGGTAGGGTAAGAGGTTAGAATGGAAATTTATTCAACAGAAGAACAACAAGCTGAAGCGATAAAGAATTTTTTTAGAGAAAACGGGACTTCGTTAGTAATTGGTGCTGTTTTAGGTCTAGGTGGATTATATGGTTGGAAAGCATACAACCAGAATCAAATCTCTTCAGCTGAAGCAAGCTCAGAAGCATATAACTCTTTAATTGAGAGCGGTGAAGTGCTTTCGAAAAGCGATGCGTTTTTAGCAGAAAATGCGGACTCTAACTATTCTGTTTTGGCTGCATTTGTCGCAGCCAAAGAAGCTGTCGATAAAGGTGAATTAACGCAAGCAGCTGAAAAGCTACAATTCATCGTTGATACTGTAAAAAGTCCTGAGTTAAAAGCAACGGCTGTGCTTCGCCTAGCACGTGTGCAAATCGCTCAAGGTAATGCTGAACATGCCTTAACAACTTTGTCTCAACCTGTTCCTGCTGGCTTTAACGCTCAAATAGCTGAGATTAAAGGCGATATTTATGTATCTCAAGGTGATAAAGATAAAGCGCGAGAGCATTATCAAACAGCAATTGATGCAGGTGGCGCAGAGAACAATGCGTTACTGCAAATAAAATTGGATGACTTAGCAATCGCATCTAACTAAGGAGTAGCCATGAAGAAGTTGACAATGGCCTCACTGGCATTGTGTATGGCATCGTTAATGGGTTGTTCATCGAGTGATGATGAAGAAGAGCTGGTGCTCCCTGAAATTGTCAATCAATTTGAACCTCAGACAGTTTGGCAAGAATCACTGGGTGATGGCGTTGAGCATTATTTTTCGCGTTTGACGCCAACCGCGCATGGCGACCGTATTTTTGCTGCAGAGCGAAAAGGGCGAGTCGCAGCATATAACTCAGAAAATGGTGATCAGTTGTGGGAAATTGATACACGACAAGACTCCTCAATTTGGCCTTGGGCTGACGATGACTCCGCGAAGTTATCAGGTGGTATTTTGCAAGCGTATGGCAAAATATACATTGGCTCAGAGCATGGTGAGGTAATTGCCCTTGACCGCGAAACTGGCGAATTAGTCTGGCGTAAGTCGGTACCAGGTGAAGCGTTATCTTCGCCAAGTGCCGGTGATGGCTTAGTTTATGTCAACTTGGGCTCGGGTAAGTTACTTGCTTTGCACCCAGATACAGGTGAAGAGCGTTGGAGCTATGAGCAAGAAGTGCCAGCTTTAACACTTCGTGGTTTGAGTTCACCTACTTCTGCTAATGGCGGTGTGCTGATTGGTGAAGAAAGCGGTAAGCTGAGCGTACTGATCGCTGAGAGCGGATTCACAGCCTGGAGCACAGATGTTGCACTGGCGGAAGGTGCGTCTGAGTTCGAACGCTTGGTTGATGTTGATACAAAACCTGTTGTATCCGGTGCGTATGTTTACACGATAGCGTATAATAGCAAGCTTGCAGCCATTGATGTGCGTAATGGCAATGTAGTTTGGGATCGTGAGTACAGTAGCTATCGTGATTTAGCGATTGAATTAAATACTATTTACTTGGTAGATAGTGATGGTGTGCTCTATGCTCTAGATAAAGACTCAGGTACCGAACGTTGGAGTCAAGCTGGCTTAAGAGGCTGGTATCTAACTGCACCAGCGGTTGCTGGTAATTATGTTGTAGTGGGTGATCAGGAAGGCAACTTGCACTGGCTTGATAAGCAAACAGGTGATTTGGTTTCTAGACAAGAGTTTGATAGCTCTGGCTTTTTTGTTGAGCCGATTATCGTTGATGATAAGTTGATCGTATACACCAGAGATGGTGAGATCAGTGCGATAAAAATCCCTTAATCATCCCTGACGTAAAGGTTTTAGTAAGGCTTCGCACTGCGAAGCCTTTTGTTGTTTAAAGAAGAGGTAGTCTATGCTTCCTGTGATCGCTCTGGTAGGGCGACCAAATGTGGGTAAGTCCACATTATTTAATCGTTTAACGCGTACTCGTGACGCACTTGTTGCCGACTTTCCAGGTCTAACACGCGATCGTAAATACGGTCAGGCTGATTACGATGGTTACGAATTCATTGTTGTTGATACTGGTGGTATTGATGGCAGTGAAGAAGGCATTGAAACGGAGATGGCTGAGCAGTCGCTTTTGGCGATTGAAGAAGCTGATGTTGTTCTGTTTTTAGTTGATGCTCGTGCTGGTATGACAGCTGCTGATCAAGCCATTGCACAGCATTTAAGGAAGCAAGAAAAGAAAAGTTTCATTGTTGCTAACAAAACAGATGGCATAGACGCTGATTCTAGTTGTGCTGAGTTTTATCAACTTGCTTTGGGTGATATTCATCAAATTGCAGCTGCGCATGGGCGTGGAGTTACACAATTACTGGATGCGACACTTGGTCCAACGATTGCAGAACTTGCACAGCAAGAGGATGACATTGAACAAGATGATGAAAGTGTTGCTGAGCTTTACCTTGAAGGCGAAGAAGCGCCAGAAGAGGGCAAAACAGGCTTTGAAGATAAGCCGGTAAAACTGGCGATTATTGGACGTCCGAATGTAGGTAAGTCAACTCTAACAAACCGTATTCTAGGTGAGGAGCGTGTTATTGTATATGACATGCCAGGTACAACGCGAGATTCTATTTATATCCCGATGACGCGCAACGACCGAGAGTACGTGTTAATCGATACAGCAGGTGTTCGTAAGCGTAAAAAAGTCAGTGATGTGGTTGAGAAGTTTTCAGTGATCAAAACACTGAAAGCAATTGAAGACGCGAATGTGATCCTGTTGGTGGTTGATGCAAGAGAAGGTATTTCTGATCAAGACTTAAGCCTACTAGGCTTCGCGCTAAATTCTGGTCGTTCACTGGTCATTGCTGTGAACAAATGGGATGGCTTGGACAACTATGTCAAAGAGCGTATTAAGTCAGAATTGGACCGTCGTTTAGGTTTTATTGACTTTGCTAGATTACACTTTATCTCTGCGTTACATGGCACGGGTGTTGGCCATTTATTTGAGTCAGTTGATGAGGCTTACGAGTCAGCTACCAAGCGTGTTAGCACCGCGATGCTTAGACGTATTATGGATATGGCTCAAGCAGATCACCAACCACCTCTAGTTCGTGGTCGTCGTGTTAAGCTTAAATATGCTCACGCCGGTGGTTATAATCCACCTAGGATTGTTATCCATGGTAACCAGGTGCATGATTTGCCGGATAGCTATAAACGTTATTTGATGAACTATTATCGAAAAGCGTTGAATATTATGGGTACACCAATAAAAATCGAGTTTAGAGAAGGGGATAACCCGTACTCAGGTCGAACTAATAAAATGACCTTATCGCAAAAACGTAAACTGCGAGCGTTTACGAAAGAGCAGAGAAACAAAACATAATTAATGGCGCGTAATGCGCCATTTTCACTTCTACCATACCTCGCTTTTAATGCGTATGTGTATCAACAGCTTATTTTACTTCTGCTGAGCTAGCAAATTAGTATCATTGAATTGAACGTAGGCTTTACGCTGCTCATTAATTATGCTTTATTAATGATATATTTGTTTAACATATTGTTGTGATGCATTTTCTTAAAACAGTCATTTATGTAGATGATGTCGAAGAGGTTTTAGATTTTTACTTTCAAGCATTTGGACTCAGTGCGCACTCTGTAACAGAGAATGGTGACTATGGAGAGTTGGATACAGGTAATGTCTTACTTGCGTTTGCGACGCATCCTGTTGCACAGTCTCAGTTTAAGCAAACGTATATTCGCTCTCAACCAAAGCAACCAGCTCTCGGGTTTGAGTTGACGCTCGGATGTGAAAATGTATCGAGCTGTTATGATAAGGCAGTTGCAGCTGGCGCTGAGCCTTTATCTGCACCGTGTCAAAAGGGCGTACATATACAAGCATACGTACGCGCAATAGAAGGGACGCTTATTGCTTTAGTCAGCGAGTGCGCGAGCTAGACTAACAGGTTCAATTTCAACGCATACATTGTCATCATTCCAATTAATACCAACCAGTGCGCTGTCATCTCTTAAATCCTCAACCCATTCGTCAAGGAATGGATCTAGGTCGATAGCAATGGGTTTAAACTCTTCCCATTCATCTTTACATTGTGCTTGTGCAGCGGCTTCGTCACCCCACAATAGCAAAACATCAGATTCCTCAAATTGATTTGATTCAACAATGACAAAACCGCCATCTTCAGCACCCAGTGCCCATAATTGCTCACTTTGTTTAACGGCAGTGACAAAGCTGACCACTTCAGATTCTAATTCAAGATCATTCATATTAGTTACCAGTAAAAAATTAACTGCGGGGATCCGTTTCTTGGGCGAATTTATTTTGCTGCCATGTTTCTAGATGCGAGATTAACCCATGTAAATGGCTAATATCAGCTAGGTCTCTGAATCGGATCCAGTCTAGCAAGCAGTATAAACTGATCTGCAAATACTCGCAGTTCAAAAATACGTCTGTTGCACATTGCTTATCTAAATAAGCCAATGTTTCAGTTATACGCTCTCGTTGTAAATTAAAAAATAAAACGTCTGCTTGGGTGTCAAACCCTGAGCGTTGACCCAAAAGTATCTCGACTAGTGAGTCATTACAGGCGTTGATGGTAGTGAGTAAATTTTCTTGCTGCCAATTTAAATGCGGTAGAGAAAATTTATCTTGTAGATATCTGACAATCACATTTGAATCACATATCGGCTGATCAGCGCTGATTAAAAATGGGATTTTACGCGCTGGATTATGCTTGATGAGTATTTCTCTGTCTTGTGTATTGAAGATATCAATGGCCTTATAATCGACAGTGAGATTGTGAATACCACAATAGATTCTTAATCTTCTGACATATGGAGATGTATCGGAGCCGTATAAAATCACAGTGTGTTCCCTCATAAATTATTTGCATATGAGTGTAGCACGACATGGTTTTGAGTTAGAGGGAAGTTGATATTATATATTTTTGACTGTGATGAACTTTTTAGAGGTAAGGGTAGTTTATTCACTACCCTTTCACTGTTTAATCCTGACGAGAAGTCACCTCGAGCAGGTGATACCCAAACTGTGTTTGTACAGGTCCCTGCACTTCATTTAACGGGGCAGAAAATACGACCTTGTCAAATTCCGGTACCATCATTCCTGGACCAAACTCACCAAGTGCGCCACCATCTTGCCCTGATGGACAATTAGAAAACTCTTTTGCTAAGTCTGCAAAGTCTTCACCGCCTGCGATCCGCTGCTTTAATTCTAAACATTGTGCTTCGCTATCTACTAAAATATGTCTTGCACTTGCTAATGTCATCTTCTCTCCATGCCTTGCCTGATTTTTATTCATACCTTATTCTAATGCAAAAGTGGTAAAAACGCATGCTTTTACCTGATTTGCTTTTCAATTGCATTGGTTAGCTCATCAGACAGTGGTTTAGTACGGCTACCAAAGCGTTGAATTTCTTTTCTATCTGCAGAGACGAGATACTTATAAAAATTCCATTTTGGTGAACCTACTTGTTCTCCCAGATGCTTAAAAATAGGATTGGCATCATCCCCGCGCACTGGGCTCGTTGCCATCATCGTAAATGTCACGCCATAATTGATGAAACACACTTTTGCGGTATCTGCTTCATCATTTTCTTCTTGGAAGAAATCATCTGAAGGGAACCCGACAACCACTAGACCTTTGTCTTTATATTTTTGGTGAAGTGCCTCAAGATCTTTAAATTGACCTGTGAACCCACAGTTGCTTGCCGTATTAACCAGAAGTAAAGGCTTGCCTTTAAACTGGCACAGGTTTACCGTTTCTTGAGATCGCAACTTTCTAACATCAACATCAGTAAAGTCGTTACAATTTGCAAAAGTGAAAGGGCTGGTCAGCGCAAAAGCAAGGCTGATAATCGTTCTTTTTAGCATGATAAGTTCCGTTGTTTATTTTTATTTACGAGTGACAAAAGAAATAGTTCATTTTGCTGGAAAATTAGGGCCCGCTTTTATGCGTCGTGCGATAAATTGCTCATTATATCCGAGTCCATATAAATCATAATTAGATTATCACAAAAGATGATAAAGAGTTATTACTCTATATTGGTAAGGGTATTCAAGTCAGGAGTGGCTTTAAAGTGGTATATGTAAGCGCCTTTACAGTGATGTATGTTTGATTAGTCCTTTGTATTTGCTAATTTGGGCTACACTAATCGATACCACGGAAAAAGGGTGTCGCCATGTCAAATAAGGTATTGATCATAGACAGTAATAGTGTGCTAGCTATGCGCATTAAGGTGTTGTTTGAACTGTTGGGCAGTGAAGTTGAGCACATTCATTATGAAACGCTAGACAGTCAAACTTGTTTTTCACATTTTGACGTTATTGCGATAGCACACGGGATCCCGCCAGAGTATTTTGAGATTTTAGATGAGCTGAGTCAGCATGAAAAAATCATTCTACTAGCGCCCAAGCCTGAAAACTCCGAGCACCTCACTGCATTTAGCCAACTCAATAGAGTGCTTTCCAACGCGATAGTTATTTACCCATTTTTTGGTAATAAAGAAATCACAGGATTGTTAGAGCGGGTTCTAGAAATTGGCGAACAAGCACAATTATTGCTACCTAAAGTATTACTGGTTGATCATATGTCAACACGACTCAAGCAACTGTCTATCAGCTTGCGTGGGGCACAGCTCGATGTTAAAACGGCAACTAATTCAAAAGAGGCGGGGCTGTTAGCAAAGAGTCATCATTTTGATTTATTAATTTGTGATTTCAATTTAGTTGATGAAACTGGGTTGGATGTTTTTGAGCAAGTGCGCTTGTATCACATCAACTGTCGCTGCTTATTAATGACCTCTCGAGAAAGTCAGGTAGATACGTTAAAAGCCATACGTCAGGGGGTTGAAGATGTATTAACAAAACCCGTTGATGAAAATGCGCTCTTGCAATCGCTACACAAGCTTTGGCAAACGGAGCTGCTACGTCGACATAACCAAGAATTAGTAGAGCGTTTGCAAGATACCGTAGATGCATTAATTGAGCGCGATAGTTTGCTACGCGTTATTTATAAACATACCCCAGACCCTATTATGTTGTTCAATCTCAAAGGATTTGTGATTGAAGCAAATGATGCGTGTTTAAACTTATTTGGACTCAATGCACAAGAACTCGAGTCACATTCTATTTTTAATTTATTTGAGCGTCAGTCTGTGGAAGCGCTGAAAAGTCGAATTGAAACAGGTCTAATCGCAAGGCATTTCGATTGTGACTTAGTGCTGCCGAGACAAGATAGCTTGTCGATTCCGTTGATGGGAACCTTCATCGAAATTGATCATCATGGTGAGATTGCGCTAGCTGCTATTTTTAAAAATGTTGCCCATTTAAAGCGCAAGCAACAGTTGTTAGAGGAAGCCAAAGAAGTATTAGAAGCAGAAGTACAAGCAAGAACATCGCAGTTGCAATCAGCTAAAGAGGCTGCTGAGCGCGCTAACATTAGTAAGTCTGAGTTTTTAGCTAATATGTCTCATGAATTGCGCACGCCAATGCACTCTATTTTAAGTTTTGCCCGTTTTGGACTAGATAAATTAGCGGTAAATGAAGCGCCGATAGAAAAGTTAACCAAATATCTATCGCGTATTGAAACCAGTGGCGAAAGGTTGTTGTTGTTATTAAATAACTTACTCGATTTATCTAAGTTGGATGCTGGACGCTTTCCATTTAATCCGGCAAAACATAACTTTGTATCTATTCTTGCTGAAGGAGTAGAAGATGTGTCTGGGCTGGCAATGGAAAAGTGTATTTCTATCAATTTGCATGCGCCAGAGTCTGGGGTAAACATCGAGTGTGATAGAGACCAAATGGTCCAAGTAGTCAGGAACTTACTTGGCAATGCACTAAAATTTAGCCCAAAGCAGAGCCATGTTGAAGTCTATTTATCGAAAAGAGAAGAGCAAATTTGTTTAACGATTTGCGACCAAGGGGTTGGGATCCCAAGTGATGAACTGGAGCATATTTTTGATAAATTCGCACAAAGCAGCAAGACCAATAGTGGGGCTGGCGGGACTGGGCTAGGCTTAGCGATCTGTAAAGAGTTTGTGCTGTTACACAAAGGCTGTATTTATGCACGAAATAGCGAAAGTGGCGGTGCTGAATTTGTTGTTGAGCTACCCAATTTGAAGGGTGACTAGCGACAAGCTAAATCAGTGACTATAACTATAGGAAAGGAGCACAAGGAACTTAAATTATGGCATTACAAAGAATTTTAGCAGTGGACGATGAGCCATTTAACCTCGAAATTATTGAAGAAATCTTAGAAGATTTAGACTTTGAAGTGCAAACTGCCACCAGTGGACAAGAATGTCTTGAGATTGTTGAGTCTTATGACCCACAAGTCATATTACTGGATGTGAGTATGCCGCAAATGAGCGGCTATGAAGTATGTAAAGCGATCAAAGCCAATCCAAGCTTGAGTCATATTATTGTGATGTTTGTCTCTGCCAGAGGCTCGGTTGAAGAGCGCATGGAAGGATATTCCGTTGGCGCAGAAGATTATATTGTCAAACCATTTGGTCATAGTGAGCTCAAGGCAAAATTACTGCATTTAGGGCAAATGCTGTTAGAAAAAGATATTCTGGAGCAGCAAATAGAAGATGCGACCACAACCGCTTTCAGTGCGATGGCAACAAGCAGCGAAATGGGGCAAATTGTAAATTTTGTCGAGCAGGTTGGTACTATCCAAGATGTTTCTGAGTTGGCAAATGCATTGATTAACTGTCTCGCAAATTTCGGCTTGAGTTGCAATATCGAGATGCGAGTTGATACTGATAAACTGCATTTTGCTACCGCCGGGCTATGCTCACCAATTGTGGTAGAGTTATTTGAGATTTTACACTCTAAAGGGCGGCTACATGAATTCACCAATCGAATTTTGGTGAATTATGAGCTGTTAAGTGTACTCATACTCAATATGCCGTCAGATGATCCTGATAAACATGGACGTATACGTGATCACATTTGCTTTATTGTCAGTGTTACTGAACAGCAATTGTTATCTATATTGACTAAAAATACATTGATAAACCAACAGCGAGAACTCAATAGTGCGATAAAAACGATCCATAGTAAGTTTACCGGTCTATTGTCGATGTTGAATAATAACCGCTCTCAAAATGAAGCTATTTTTAAACGGCTGCAAGAGTTATTTGAGTCTCGGATCCCTTCCATGGGACTAGATGAAGACCAAGAGGTGTTTATTTTTACCCACATTGATGAAGCAATTCAAAGCTCAGTTGCAAGAGAAGAAGCCATTGCCCAAGTCAAAGATGCATTTGCAGAGATTGAGCATGATCTATGCAATTTGACAACGGATGAGCAATGATAACTGTTGTGCTTTGCTTAGGCGTCCCGAGGCAAGCCTTTTTCAACGATGCGAATGAGGCGTGCTTTTTTACGTTCATCATGTAGTTTGAGCCTTTGCTGTTCAAGTGCCCAGTATATATGCTCTTGAACCAGCTCACTCACATGTGGCAGTTTTTCAGTGAGTGCGGCGATTATTTGCTCGTCATAATTTGCATTGCCAAGTCCAACAGCTAAATTACGTTGCCATCTTTCATGGCCTATCCGTCTTATTGGGCTGCCCTCGGTATTTTTTAAGAAGGTACTCTCATCCCATGCAAACAATTCTAATAGCTCTCGGTCTTTAAGCGTCTTCCTTGGGTGAAAGTCTTCTTCGTCGGTCAATTGTCCAAAACGATTCCAAGGGCAGACGAGCTGGCAGTCGTCGCATCCATAAATTCGGTTGCCTAATAAGGGGCGAAATTCTTCAGGAATAGCGCCTTGTAGCTCAATCGTAAGATAAGAAATGCAGCGTCTGGCATCGACAACATAAGGCTCTACAATCGCCCCTGTAGGACATAAGCTAATGCAGGCGTTGCACTTTCCGCACCCTTCTTCTACCTGTTTTTGGTCAGGTGGAAGCGGTAAATCGACAAATAACTCGCCAAGAAAAAACCATGAACCGGCTTGTTTATGAATAAGTAAACTATTTTTACCGCGCCAGCCAAGACCAGCTTTTTCGGCGATCTGCCTTTCAAGCACGGGCGCTGAGTCGACGAATGGACGAAAACCGTATTGGCCAACTTCTTGCTCAATACGTTGGCCCAATTTTTTTAGTCGGTTGCGCAAAACTTTGTGATAATCGCGCCCGAGTGCATAGCGGCTGATATAAGCGGTTGTGCTATTTTTTAAGGCGCGAGCAAAACTGGCATCAGGTGGGAGGTAGTTCATTTTTACTGAGACGATGCTTTTTGTACCAGGCACTAACTCTGCTGGGCGAGCACGTTTCATACCATGTGCTGCCATATACTCCATCTCCCCGTGATACCCTAAATCCAGCCAGCGTTGGAGCTGCTTTTCATGCTCACTGAGGTTAATATCGGTGATCCCAACTTCAGCAAAGCCTAATTCTTTGCCCCAGCACTTAATT
Source organism: Pseudoalteromonas umbrosa (assembly GCF_030125375.1). Classification (GTDB taxonomy): domain Bacteria; phylum Pseudomonadota; class Gammaproteobacteria; order Enterobacterales; family Alteromonadaceae; genus Pseudoalteromonas; species Pseudoalteromonas umbrosa. The sequence goes on from NZ_JASJUU010000004.1 coordinate 503,878, forward strand.
TTTTCGGCAAGTTCAGTATAGTTAATAGTAGATATGGCTTTATTCACGGAATGTCTATTTTGCAAGGTCAATACACTCATAATTTACCACAAATTGCTTATTGCGCCCAAGAGGTAAAGCTGCATGAGGAACAGGCAGCACTCAACTCAGGTACGACATTAAGCGAATTAATGCAGCGAGCGGGTCACGCGTTATTTGAATTAGCACGCAATAGAGCTGTCAAAAATATTTTAATTTTTACAGGCAAAGGAAATAATGCAGGCGACGGATTTATGCTTGCAAAGAGATGTCTACATGCGCAAATTCATGTCACTGTGTGTGCGCTGTTTGAACCGTCTTTACTCAAAGGTGATGCAGCAGAAGCTTATCAGCTGTTTTGTCGTAGTGGCGGTCGCGTGGTGTCGCTGCGCTCGTGCATTGACCATAGCTATGATGCCATTGTTGATGCGGTATTTGGCACAGGGTTTCGAGGAGATTTACCTGAGCAGGTTAAAGAAGCATTCAACCATTTTAAATCTAGTAAGGCGTGGAAGTTAGCGGTTGATATTCCAAGCGGGGTGAATGGCACAACGGCAGAAGTATCTCCTGATAGCTTTCAAGCAGATACCACGTTGACATTTATCGCGCTGAAGCAAGGCATGTTGACTGGCAATGCACCGAACCTGTGTGGTGAGTTATTGCTGGCTGACTTAGGGGTTGCGGATGCATTTGCTGAACTATCACATACCAATTGTTGTTACCCCGGAGGCAAATACTTACGCTCTTTACGCCCAGTGCGAGCGGCAGACAGTTATAAAAACCAATGTGGCCATGTGTTACTTGTGGGTGGTGGAAAAGGCATGGCAGGGGCTATTAGGCTAGCCGCAGAGGCTTGCTTAAGGACGGGGGCAGGGCTGGTAAGTGTGGCGACACACCCTGAAAATCAATCTGCTGTTTTACATGGCCGCTATGAATTAATGGTGCATGGTGTTGCGATTGCTGCGGAATTGGAAGCCCTACTCAATAAAGCAGATGTCGTAGTGATTGGCCCAGGGCTTGGTCAAGATGCATGGGCGAAAAAAATGTATGCTGCGGTAAAAAAATACCAAGGATTAGTTGTTTGTGATGCGGATGGGCTCAACTTACTTGCTCAATCTCATCTGCCATGGCATCGTGCGATATTAACCCCCCATTTTGGCGAAGCAAAGCGCCTATTGGGGAATTCAACGTTTAACACTTCCAAGCGGTTCGAGATGGCCGAGCAACTTAGTGCAGAGTATGCGGCTTGTATTGTTTTAAAAGGGCCCGGAAGCTTAATCGTTGATGGGAAAAGAATAAATATTAACCGCTCAGGATGTTCTGCTATGGCTAGTGCTGGGATGGGTGATGTATTATCTGGTATAATCGCAGGTTTATTAGCACAGGGCCTAAGCCGATTTGAAGCGGCGACGCTTGGTGTGTATATTCATGGCCTTGCTGCTGAGCAGGCAGCTCGAGATGGGCAGCTTGGCACGTTAGCAAGTGATTTATTTGTCCATATTAGAGGTATTATGGGATGAGCCAAAACAGTACTTTAACGCTTTCTTTGGCCAATGAAGAAGCGACCGTTGAGTTAGGTAAAAAGCTTGCATCTGCAATTGTGGAAGGTGCGGTGTTTTATATGCACGGTGATTTAGGTGCTGGTAAAACGACCACGACTCGCGGAATCGTGCAGGGGCTTGGGCATACGGGCAATGTAAAAAGTCCAACCTATACACTCGTAGAACCCTACGAATTACCTGAAAAGTCAGTTTACCATTTTGATTTGTATCGTTTAGGCGACCCTGAGGAACTTGAGTTCATGGGGATCCGTGATTACTTTGCTGCTGATGCGGTATGTATCGTTGAGTGGCCAGAAAAGGGTCAAGGTTTTATTCCTGAACCAGATATTGATATCTATCTTGCTTATGATGGTGATGCGAGAAAGGTGACTTTAAAAGCGCATAATGAACGTGGGTTGCAGGTATTACTGACTATTGGTAGTTATGCGTAGTGTTATCATTAAATTTAGCTATTTAGTTACAATGCTTGTGCTGCTTATGTTTGCAGCACAGGCATTTGCAAAAAATACCATAAAAAATGTGCGAATTAGCCCATCGGCTGAAAGTACGCGAGTGGTGTTTGATTTATCGAAAAAACCTGAATTCAGCTATTTTGTATTGCAAAAGCCACTGCGTCTTGTGGTTGACTTTGAGAATACAAAACGACTCCCCAAATTACCTGCAATCCCTAAGCAACATCGTGTCATTAAAAAGATGCGTTATAGCTCACCAAAAAAGCGCAGTAGTACACGAGTTGTATTTGAATTAAGTCGTCCAACAAAGCCTGTTATTTTTGCTTTGGCACCAACAGGCAAGAGCTCCGATAGATTGGTTGTCGATTTATACGGACAAAAAAAGCCGCCAGTAACTAAAACAGCGAGTACAAAACGAAATAATAAACGTGATAGAGATATCATTATTGCCATTGATGCTGGCCACGGTGGGCAAGATCCGGGCTCCATAGGTCCAACAGGCACGTACGAAAAGCATATTACGCTACAAATAGCCAAGCGACTTGAGAGGTTAATCAATAAGCAGCCAGGTATGAAGGCTCAATTGACCCGCTCAGGGGATTACTTTTTAAAACTCAATACACGCACAGCTAAAGCGAGAAAGAAACGTGCAGATTTCTTTGTTTCAATTCATGCGGATGCATTTTCTAGTCCCCGACCAAGGGGGGCTTCAGTGTGGACCTTATCACTGCGTCGTGCCAATTCAGAAATTGGTAAGTGGCTGGAGAATAGGGAAAAGCAATCTCAATTACTGGGTGGTGCTGCTGGAGTGATTAAAGATACTGCAAACGAAAAGTATCTAGCTAAAACTCTACTCGATATGTCTATGGATCACTCTATGACAACGGGATTTCAGGTTGCTGAAAAAGTGGTGGACGAGTTACAGAAAGTCGCCAAGTTACATAAAAAGCGGCCGCAAGCTGCAAACTTTGGGGTGTTAAAGTCACCTGATATACCCTCAATTTTGGTGGAAACAGGTTTTATTTCGAACCCTCAAGAAGAAAAGCAATTAAAAACTGCTTATCATCAACAACGGTTGGCGAATGCCGTATTTACGGCCATTAAACGCTACTATCAAAAGAATCCGCCCGATGACTCTTTATTTGCTCGCTTAAAAGAGAAAAAGCCTTTAAAGCATAAGGTGAAAAGAGGAGAGTCTTTAAGTGTTGTAGCGGCGAGATATGGCACCACAGTATCGGCGCTAAAGCGTGTTAATCGGTTAAAGAATAACGTATTACATATCGGTCAAGTGTTGACTATCCCCAGGGCGTAAAACATGGCTATTGAGATTTTACCAGCGAGGCTGGCTAACCAAATTGCAGCAGGTGAAGTAGTTGAGCGTCCTGCGTCAGTGGTTAAAGAGTTAGTAGAAAATAGCATTGATGCAGGTGCTACCCGTATCCAAGTTGAAATAGAGCGAGGCGGTCATAAGCTCATTCGGATTCGAGATAATGGCTCTGGAATTTACAAAGACGAATTGGCGCTGGCATTATCTCGACACGCAACCAGTAAGCTCAAAAATTTAGACGATCTTGAAGCGATTGCTTCTTTGGGCTTTAGAGGTGAGGCACTTGCGTCGATTAGCTCCGTATCAAGGCTTACTTTGAGCTCTAAGCCTGAATCTCAAGATACAGCATGGCAAGCGTGTGCGGAAGGGCGGGATATGGCTGTGCAAGTTCAACCGACAGCGCACCCAAACGGGACCACAATTGAAGTCAAAGATTTGTTTTTTAATACACCGGCTCGTCGGAAGTTTCTGCGTACGGAAAAAACAGAATTTAGCCATATTGATGAATTGGTTAAAAGAATCGCGCTGAGCCGCTTTGATGTGGCGATCACCTTGACACATAATCAAAAGGTGGTGCGTCAATATCGGGCGCAACAAGATCCTCGCAGTATCGAAAGGGTTGCGCAAGTTGCTGGGAGAGTATTTCAGCGCGAAGCGAGCTTTATTGAATCCGGTTATGAAGGGTTAGAGCTATATGGGTGGGTATTGCCCCTTGGTAGTAATACGCAGCCACAATACACGTATGTGAATGGTCGCATGATGCGAGATAAGCTGATTCTGCACGCGATCAGACAAGCTTTTGAAGAGGCGACGGGCAGTCCCGAGACACCTGGTTTTGTCATTTATCTTGAATTAGACCCAAGACAGGTTGACGTGAATGTTCATCCAGCCAAACATGAGGTGAGATTCCACCAAGCTCGGTTAGTACATGATTTTATTGTTCAAGCTGTAAAGCAAGTTGTAGAACCTAGATCTTCAGCTTTGCCTTATACCCATATCGATGACGAGGTAGCACCTGAGCCTAGCCTTGCGCTCAATGAGCCAAACATTACGACGCATCAAGAAGAGCAGCATCAATCCTACCGGACACCGCTGCAACGAGAAGCATCAGCAACACTTACTCCTAATATTTCAATGCCAAGCTCAAGTGTTGCTAATTTTGAGAACGGAAGGCGGCAAACGAGCGGCACTAGTCGTTCAAGTTATCAGGCGTCAAATAATGAATTAGGTTCATCTTCTAGTCAGACGAAGCAAGTTAATGTTAATCAGCTTTATCAAGCTTTCACAACTGAAGCTGACAATCGTCCTGTAAAGAACGTCGAGTCGACATACAGTACTCAGGTCTTAAAAGGCGACACTGAAGAGTGTATTACACAGACACACTGGATGGCCTTACCGGAAGGTGCAGTGTTACTACAAGATGAAAACACGCTATTGGTTGGTCATACTCGTGAGGGTCTTTTGCCGCTGTGGCTGGAGCAAATCGAAACGGATGGAACGCTATTAGGTAAAGCTTTGCTGTTGCCTGTGAGAGTAAACCAAAACAAGCAAGAAGCGCATAGTTTAGAAAAAGTGAACTCTTGGTTGACGTTATTGGGCTTTGAACTGAGCTTTCAAGACTCGCATGTTATGGTGAAGAAGTTACCTGTGAGCCTCTATAGCTTGGATGTCGGCCAATGTATTTCCTTGCTTGTTGAGACATGTGTTGAGTATCAGAGTACGTTGGATAATTTAGACTTTTGGGTTGAATGGTTGTTTAAAAATACACCACAAGGTTATTTTGCGTCGCAGCATTTTCTAAAAGTGCGCGAAAAAATGCTAAAAAAACCAAAAAGCAGAGCGGCAATTATGGCAAAAGCCGTTAAAATAGAGCCAAAATATATTTTAGATTTATTACCAAAAGGGTATTAGTTTGCAGAATAAACCCGTTATTACGCTGATGGGGCCAACCGCAGCAGGAAAAACTGCACTGGCTATTGAGCTATGTAAGCATTTAGATACAGAGATTATCAGTGTTGACTCTGCGCTAGTATACAAAGGGATGGATGTTGGTACCGCGAAGCCTGATGCAGATGAGCTCGCTCAAGCCCCCCATCACTTGATAGATTTGATCGATCCAGCAGAGAGTTATTCAGTTGCGGATTTCCGACGTGATGCGATTGTTCTGATAGATAAGCTTCATTCACAAGGCAAGGTGCCCGTTTTGGTTGGTGGCACTATGATGTATTTCAAAGGGCTCATAGAAGGACTATCTCCTTTACCTGAGGCATCAGAAGTTGTTCGAGCCAAACTTGAGCAAGAAGCGTCAGAAAAGGGTTGGCCAGCTTTGCACGAGGAGCTTGCGCAAATAGACCCAGAAGCAGCTGCGAAAATATCTGAAAATGATTCGCAGCGAATTAATCGCGCGCTTGAGGTGTATCGTATAACTGGTAAACCCATGTCGTTATTGCAAAAGCAAAAACAACCTGAGTTGCCTTACACTTTTTATCAGTTTGCCATTGCGCCAAATGATCGTAAAATATTGCATGAGCGAATTGAGGAAAGATTTAAAATAATGCTTGATCAAGGGTTTAAAAACGAAGTTTTGACCCTATATAATCGAGATGATTTGCATCCAGATTTGCCTTCTATCCGTTGTGTAGGATATCGGCAAATGTGGGAACATTTAAGCGGTGAATGCGATTACGATGAAATGGTATTCAGAGGTATTGCCGCTACCAGACAACTTGCAAAGCGACAGTTGACCTGGCTTCGCAGTTGGCCAAATGTAACTTGGCTAGAGACCGGAGAGCAAGAAAACTTGCAACGAATTTTAAGTTCGCTAAGCTAATAGTAGTTGAACCAATAATTTGTTTTAATTTATTCAACTAACTCAACATAATAACACCTAGAACGAAGGATAAGAAAATGGCAAAAGGCCAATCGTTACAAGACCCGTTTTTGAATGTCTTGCGTCGTGAGCGCATTCCAGTTTCAATTTTTTTAGTTAACGGCATCAAATTACAAGGCAAAATCCAGTCTTTTGACCAATTTGTAATTTTACTTGAAAATACCGTAAACCAGATGGTTTACAAACATGCTATCTCAACTGTTGTTCCTGCTAGAGCTGTTAATTTCCAGAATACACAAGGAAATGAAAGTGCAGAACAAAACGAAGATGGAAATTTTTAATAGATATTAGGAGCATATTGCTTGTTTGACCGTTATGAAGCCGGCGAACAGGCAGTCTTAGTGCACATAGAGTTTCCTAACGAAGGAGATCGAGAAGATCTGCAAGAATTGGAAATGCTAGTATCTTCTGCTGGTGTTAGTAGCGTGGCGGTTGTGCAAGGCAGCCGTCAAGCACCGCATCCCAAGCTATTTGTTGGCACGGGTAAAGCAGAAGAAATTGCCGAGATTGTCAGAACTTATAAAGCAGACGTCATTATATTTAATCACCAACTCAGTCCTTCTCAAGAGCGAAATTTAGAGCATGTTTGTCGCTGTCGAGTGCTTGATAGAACGACCCTTATTTTAGATATTTTCGCACAGCGTGCGCGAACACACGAGGGTAAGTTGCAGGTTGAGTTAGCTCAGCTAAGGCATATTTCGACACGCCTTATTAGAGGTTGGACGCATTTAGAGAGGCAAAAGGGTGGTATTGGCTTACGAGGCCCTGGTGAAACACAGTTAGAAACGGACCGTCGACTACTCAGAGAACGTATTAAGAGTATTCGAAAAAGGCTTGACAAAGTAGCTGTGGTTCGAGAACAGGGGCGCAGAGCAAGAAGCCGAAATGAAATTCCGACCGTATCACTGGTTGGCTATACGAATGCAGGCAAGTCCACGCTGTTTAATCGAATTACTAACTCTGATGTATACGCTGCTGATCAGCTGTTTGCGACACTCGACCCTACGCTGCGTAAGCTAGACATAGATGATGTCGGGCCAGTAATTTTAGCAGATACTGTTGGTTTTATTAGACATCTACCTCACGATCTCGTTGCAGCGTTTAAAGCAACATTAACAGAGACGCGTGAAGCAGATTTACAACTGCATGTTGTTGATGTTGCTGACCAAAGAAGAAAAGAGAACATTGAACAGGTACAATCGGTTTTAGAAGAAATTGAAGCTGATGAGATCCCTCAGCTTTTGGTTTATAACAAAATAGATTTGGTGGAAGAGATCCAGCCAAAGATCGATCGAGATGAAAATGGCGTACCAATTAGAGTGTGGCTATCAGCACAGGCTAATACAGGTATTGAGTTACTGTCACAGGCAATCTCTGAATTGCTTGCAAAAAAGATGTTTTGCAATCAGCTTGTTGTTCCTCCTGCTTTTGGAAAATTACGCGGAGCGCTATTCAATCTGAATGCGGTTTGTGATGAGAGTTATGACGAGTTAGGTAACTGGCTGCTTAATGTGAGACTGCCTCAAGCCGATTGGGAGCGGTTGAAAAAAGAGCAAGGGCCGGAAATAGAGCAGTTTATTGCTCAAAGTTGAAAAAATTACTAATTCAGCCTAATTCGCTATAAGAATGCGGCAAATTTTGTTAGATTTAATTTAATTCATTTTATAACAATGGAGTATAGCTATGGCCTGGAACGAACCGGGTAATAATGGCAATGATAACGACCCGTGGAAAAATCGCGGCGGGCGAGATCAAGGGCCACCAGATCTGGACGAGGTATTCCGCAAGTTTAACAACAAATTCGGCGGAATATTTGGCGGCAAGCCAGGAAATAACAAAAACGGCATTGGTGGTGCAGGGATCACCTTCATTTTCATCATTGCTTTAATTGTATGGGCACTGAGCGGTATCTACACGGTAAAAGAAGCCGAACGAGGCATCGTACTGCAGTTCGGTCAATTTGACCGCATCGCTGAGCCGGGTTTACGTTGGAAAATGACTTTCATTGAACGTGTTATTCCAATTGACATCGAGGCTGTACGTTCATTGTCAGCATCAGGCTTTATGCTAACTGAAGATGAAAACGTGGTGAGTGTTGAGTTTGAAGTTCAGTACCGTGTAGTCGACCCGACTTTGTATCGTTTCAGTGTTACTGATGCTGATCACAGTTTACAACAAGCGCTAGATAGCGCACTGCGTTATGTTGTTGGTCACTCTCGTATGGACCAAGTACTGACAACAGGTCGTGAACTTGTTCGTCAACGTACATGGGACGAGTTAAACGAAATTATTGAGCCATATAATCTTGGTTTAATCGTCACAGACGTTAACTTTAAAGACTCTCGTCCACCTGCAGAAGTTAAAGACGCATTTGATGATGCAATTGCTGCACAAGAAGATGAGCAACGTTTCATCCGTGAAGCTGAGGCCTATGCAAGAGAGATTGAGCCAAGAGCTCGTGGTCGAGTGACGCGTATGACTCAAGAGGCTGAAGGCTATAAAGAGCGTATTATACTGGAAGCACAAGGTGAGGTAGCTCGTTTTGAAAAGCTATTACCTGAATACGCAACAGCAAAGCAAGTAACTCGTGAGCGTTTGTATATCGAAACGATGGAAGAAATCTTAGGCCGTAGTTCTAAGGTTATCGTTGATGTGAAAGGCGGCAATAACATGATGTACTTGCCACTTGATAAGATCATGCAGCAATCTCAATCGTCTTCGCCTGTTACCCTGCCAAGTCGAAATGACATTAACCAGTTACGTCAATCGCTGGGTCAGTCTCAAAATAGCAGTGTGAATAGTAGCAGTGATAGATTTTCACAAGATCGTTTTAACAGCGGGAGATAATTGATGAGAAATTTTGGTTTTATCTTTTTTATACTTCTCGCCTTATTAGGGTTCTCTTCAGTCTTTGTCGTGACTGAAGGACAAAGAGCGATTGTATTATTATTCAGCAAGGTTCAAAAAGACAGCTCAGACAACGCGGTTGTGTACGAACCAGGTTTACACCTTAAAGTGCCTTTCTTCAGTCAAGTACGTCACTTAGATGCGCGTATTCAAACACTTGATGGCGCGCCTGACCGCTTTGTAACAAGTGAGAAAAAAGACCTTATCGTTGACTCTTATGTAAAATGGCGCGTAAGTGACTTCTCAAACTATTACTTGCGTGCGCGTGGTGATAAGCAATATGCAGAAACACTACTTAAGCAAAAAGTGAACAACGGTCTAAGAACAAACTTTGGTTCTCGTACTATTAAAGAGATTGTATCTGGTGAGCGTAGTGAGCTGATGGCAGAAGCACTTGTACAGGCATCTGAAAGTGCACAAGAGCTAGGTATTGAAGTACTGGATGTACGTGTGAAGCAGATTAACTTACCAAATGAAGTAAGTAATTCTATCTTCCAGCGTATGCGTGCTGAGCGTACTGCTGTTGCAAAAGAGCACCGCTCTGAAGGTCAAGAGAAAGCGGAAACAATTCGTGCAGAGGTTGATAGACGCGTGACGGTTATGTTGGCAGATGCTGAACGTAATGCGCGTACTGTACGAGGTGAAGGTGATGCTGAAGCTGCAAACATCTATGCGCAAGCTTACAACCAAGATCCTGAGTTCTTCGGTTTTATCCGCTCCTTAGAGGCATATAAGAAAACATTCACAAGCAAGAGCGATGTGATGGTACTTTCGCCTGATAGTGAGTTCTTTGACTATATGAAGCAAAAGGACAGTAAATAGCCTTTTAGTTTGTAACGTCATTTAATTGAAATAAAAAGCCCGCATTGTGTCGGGCTTTTTTGTATTTATTTCAAACAGTTTTATCTAATATCAAACTGACTGAAGAAAAATCATCCGAAACAGGGTGATTTCTACCTCCCTTTTCTGGTAAAATCTGCGCCTAATTTTTTCTAAGTGATATTGCAATGGGTAAAAACGTCGTTGTATTAGGCACCCAATGGGGTGACGAAGGTAAAGGTAAGGTTGTAGACCTACTAACAGATAAGGCTTCTTTAGTTGTACGCTATCAAGGTGGACACAACGCAGGCCATACTTTGGTAATTAATGGTGAGAAAACTGTATTACACCTAATTCCATCAGGTATTTTACGTGACAACGTAAAGTGTGTGATTGGTAACGGCGTAGTACTAGCACCTGATGCGTTAATGAGAGAAGTTAAAATGCTTGAAGAGCGCGGCGTACCAGTACGTGACCGCCTTCTTATCAGTGAAGCATGTCCTCTAATTCTTCCTTACCATGTTGCGCTAGACCAAGCGCGTGAACTTGCACGTGGCAACAAAGCAATCGGTACAACAGGTCGTGGTATCGGCCCAGCTTACGAAGATAAAGTTGCACGTCGTGGCCTTCGTGTTGGCGACCTATTTAACCCTGAGCAATTCGCTGCAAAGCTTAAAGAAGTTATTGAGTACCACAACTTCTCACTAGAGCATTATTACAAAGTTGAGCCAGTTGATTTCCAGAAGACATATGATGATGCTATGGAAATTGCAGAAATCCTTAAGTCAATGGTTGTTGATGTTACTGAGCTGCTTGACCAGACTCGCGAAAAAGGTGACAACATCTTATTCGAAGGTGCACAAGGTACATTGCTTGATATCGACCATGGTACATACCCATATGTTACATCTTCGAACACAACGGCAGGTGGTGTAGCAACAGGTGCTGGTTTTGGTCCTCTAAACCTAGACTATGTACTTGGTATTGTTAAAGCTTACACAACACGTGTAGGTTCAGGTCCTTTCCCTACAGAGCTTTACGATGGTCTAGACAAACAAGATCCAGTTGGTAAGCACTTAGGTGAAAAAGGCCATGAGTTTGGTGCAACGACAGGTCGTTTGCGTCGTACTGGTTGGTTCGATGCCGTTGCAATGCGTCGTGCAGTTCAAATCAACAGTATCACTGGCTTCTGTCTAACAAAGCTAGATGTGCTTGATGGCATAGAGACGATTAAGATCTGTACTGGTTACCAGCTTGAAGATGGTACGGTTACAAATGTAACGCCATTAGCTGCTGAAGGTTACGAGAAGGTAACACCAGTATACGAAGAGATGCCAGGTTGGAGCGAAAATACGTTCGGTGCAACTTCTGTTGAACAGCTTCCTGAAGCTGCAATCAATTACATCAAGCGCTTAGAAGAAATTACGGGTGTACCAATTGATATTATTTCAACAGGTCCAGACCGTGTAGAGACTATGATTGTTCGCAACCCATTCGGTGAATAATTAAAGTTTAAAAAAAGCTGCTACGGCAGCTTTTTTTATGCCTGAAATAAGCTTCCAATGATAATTTGGTACGCTTTTTGTATTCATATTTTTAGACTCATATTAAATGCTAAAAGTTATGATTAAAACACTTCGACTCCCTTTATTACTGTTCGGTTTCAGTTTCGCTGGACAAGCTTTGGCCAATGAACAAATTGAAGCTGTTCCTTTATATACGCAAGATGAATTGATCACTTTAATCAACAATAACCAACATCTACAGCGAGTAAAAGCAGATGATTGCCAATTGGTACAGGATATTGAAGCCCGAGCAGAAATAATGGGGCTGCCTTCGTATCAATTTTTGTATGGTGATATGTTAGCGTATGCTGTGTGTGTTGAACGTGATGTGGAACTCGGGCTGTATTACATGCGCCAAGCTGCTCAACAAGGCTTAGCGGCAGCACTGGAGCAATTAGGGCGTTATTATGATGTCGGTCAACTTGTACAAGCAGATAAAGCCATGGCCATAGTGTATTTACGTGAAGCGGCTGCACTTGGTAACTTAAAGGCACAGCTACGTTTGGTTGGATTATTTAATCAAGGGTTTGGCAGCCCGAGAGATTATGAAGATGCTTACCGTTGGCTATTTCACGCGGTTGTTGCTGATAAAGCAATACATAAGCAAATAGAAATGGCACTGGCAAAATTGGCAAAAAAAATGCCCGAGAGTGTGATTAAACGGGCAAGAATGCTGAATTAGTTTATCGGTTTAACTATTGAGCTTTTCTCCAATAGAAGCTTCTTTATTTACTGAGTCTTTTAAAATTGACATTTTTGGCGGTTGCAAAGCCAAAATTCTGTCACCTTGCTCTGGTTGCTTTTTATCTTCAGACGTAAAAGGTCTAATTGACAGTGGATCATCTTCTTTTTTCTGCTCAGAAATAATAAATAGTGGGATTGCCTCTTTATTCACTTCTAAATATTGCTCCCAGCTAAACTCCTCAGACAATCGAGTTGCACTTACCTTGCCGCCTTTTGCCATTAGGCTACTAAGCTTGGCGTAGTTGCCTGTATCACCAAATAATATTTGACGAGATAAAAATGTCGCGCTGTCTTTATTGGCTTTTGCATGGTTAGTCGAAGACTTTAATGAGTAAACGCTTTGCTCATCTAGCAGATGCGAAAAGTATTGTACGCCGAGTGCGTTATGGTGCCTATTAGGCGACAGTGCTAATACAGAGTGAAGGCTGGTAAGCGGCAGGTAGCGCTCTGCATGCTCTGATTGCGGGTTACCATAGTAGCAAGGTAATCCGTCCATTCTTGCCATCTTGCAGTTTTCCCAGGCGGGATCTGATAAGTAGACATCAATACTTTGCTCTTTTAGCCCGCATGCTATGGCTCTAGCTACGTGATTAGCGCCTATGATGAGTAAAGTATTCGGACTGGGTTGCCTAACACCGAGTAAACGAGCTAATGGTGTGGCAGTGAGACTCTGTAAGATCACCGTGACTATGATGACAGTAAAAATCAAAGGTACTATTTTTGCCGCATCAGGATGACCAGATTGTGCCATGCTCAGAGCAAAGACTGAGCCAACTGCAGCAGCCACGATACCCCGAGGAGCAATCCAGGCAAGCATGAGTCTAGATTTAAAAGGAATATCACTGTTAAACGTTGATACGGCAATGCTCAGTGGCCTTGCGACAAATAATACGACGGCAAGAAACCAAAAGATGCCGCTGTCTAACATCATGAGTTCCTCAAGTTTTAATCGCGCTGCAAGTAAAATGAATAGACTAGAGATTAAGATCATGGATAAGTCTTCTTTAAATTCAAGCACAGCGTCAATTTCCAAATCATCTTGATTAGCAAGCCATATCCCAAAAATAGTGACTGCGAGTAACCCTGACTCATGGCTTAAGTGATTTGATAACGTAAAGCTCATAAGCACTAACGCCAATATGCCAAATTTATGTAGCTCAAATGGCAACCACTCTTTGCGAATGATCAAGCTAGTAAACCAGCCAGAAATAATGCCTACGCTGAGCCCGACACCGAGCGTAGAAAACAAAGCCATTAAGGTGTGACTAAACACCCCATCTTTCCCAACCAAGCTGACAGCTTCGAACACTAAAACAGCGAATAATGCGCCAATAGGGTCAATGACTATCCCTTCCCAACGTAAGATTCTATCAATATCCTTGGTTGGACGCATTGCATTGAGCATTGGCGCAATGACTGTCGGACCAGTAACGACCAAAACTGCGCCAAGTACTGCAGCCACAGGCCAATCAAGCTCTAACACATAGATGGCGCAGGCTGTAATTATGATAAATGTGGTCAGCATGCCGATTGAGCATAAGTTTCTAACCACCTTGCCAATGCCTTTTAGCTCCCTAAAATGAAGTGTTAATGAGCCTTCAAAAAGAATAATGGCGACAGACAAGGAAACGACGGGAAAGAGTAAGTCCCCAAGTAATTGGTCAGGATCTAACACCCCTGACACTGGGCCAAGTAATAAACCGGTTAATAATAAAAACAAGATTGCGGGTACTTTAGCAACCCATGCTAGCCATTGGGCAAATACAGAAAATATGGCAATCGCGGCAATATAAATAGCCGACATAAACTCTCCAGCCTAGTTAGCTCATTGAATATTAGTATAGTGTTAGCTCGGTTATATCATAGTAAATAAGTCAAAAAAGAGAATAAGTTATTAAAATTTCGCTATTTTTATCACTCCTCATGTCATTAATAGAAGGTCGACTTGGTCTAAGAAGTGGATGTGATTTAAACAATATTCACTTTACCCGAAGCTTTGAACATGCGTATTATCAATGAGAGTGTAATGGCTTATAAAGCCCTGCATTTAAGTACTAGGAATGAGAGAAAAGAGAATGACGTTAATCACAAATTTAGCAAAAAATGCTGCTATTGCTGCGAAAAAGCTCGCTATATTGGATACTGAGCAGAAAAATACCATATTGAATGCGATGGCTGCGGCTATTCGAGCAAGTAAATGCGAAATTCAACAAGCTAATGAATTAGACCTACAAGCGGCTAATGAAAATAACTTGTCTGCGGCAATGATAGATCGCCTCACTTTAACCCCTACACGTATTGAAGATATGGCATCAGGGCTGGAGGATGTCGCGCAGTTACCAGATCCTGTAGGAGAAAAGCGAATACTAGGTAAACAAGCAAGTGGTATAGAAGTTCAAAAAATGCGCGTACCACTCGGTGTTATTTGTATGATTTACGAAGCAAGGCCTAATGTGACTGCTGATGCTGGGGCGTTGTGCTTCAAATCAGGCAATGGCGTAATATTACGGGGTGGTAAAGAAGCGTTGAATAGTTCGCTAGCTATTGCCAGCAGTTTGCACAGTGTACTGAAAGAGTATGGTTTACCAGCTGAGTTGATCACGGTAGTACCAGATCCAGATAGAGCTTTGTTGCTAGAGCTGATGGAGCAGAAAGAGTATATAGATTTAGTGATCCCGCGCGGTGGTGAAGGACTGATTGAATTTGTGACTAAACATAGCTCTATTCCGGTGATCCAACATTTCAAAGGCGTATGTCATCTGTACGTTGATAAGGAAGCTGATCTCGACATGGCGATTGCGCTGTTACTGAATGGTAAAACACAGAGAACAGGCGTATGTAATGCATTAGAAGGCTTGTTAGTTCATCAATCTATTGCGCCAGTGTTTTTACCAAAAGTGCGAGAAGTATTAAGTCAGGCCGGTGTTCAAGTACATGCTTGCCAGTCTTCGGCTGCTTATTTTAGCTGTGCAAATATCTTATCAGACGATCAATTTGGTCAAGAATATCTAGGGCTTGAAATTGCGGTTCGCATTGTTGATGATTTAACTGGGGCATTGATGCATATTGATCAGTTTGGTAGTCATCATACAGAAGTTATTTGTACAAGCTCAGTGCAAGCGGCACAGCAGTTTCAAGCACAAGTGGATGCGTCAGTGGTAATGGTTAATGCGTCTTCACGATTTAGTGACGGTGGTCAATTAGGATTAGGTGCAGAAATTGGCATAGCAACTACAAAATTACATGCTTATGGTCCAATGGGACTAGAATCTTTAACGACTGAAAAATATTTGGTAAACGGGTTTGGCAATATAAGAGAGTAGTAAAGTGGTGGAGCTAAGCAGGATCGAACTGCTGACCTCCTGCGTGCAAGGCAGGCGCTCTCCCAGCTGAGCTATAGCCCCACTTTATTTGGGAATATCTAAAAGAAAAATTGGTGGAGCTAAGCAGGATCGAACTGCTGACCTCCTGCGTGCAAGGCAGGCGCTCTCCCAGCTGAGCTATAGCCCCAACATGTCTTTTGGACGAGGCGAAATTTAAAGGCTTTTGCATCTGACGTCAAGTTTTTTTCTTAAAAAACTCAAAAATACGACTAGCTTTGGTACACTGAGGCAAAATTATGGATAGGAAAGTTATGAGTCGTTTATTTTTTTTACTCTTGTCAACCCTTTTGGTGGCCTGCAGTTCTGTACCAAAACCAGCCTTTGAAGTTGAAAAGCAAACATTACACAAGCGTAAAAATGAAAGCGGGCAGTCGGAATTTGCTTTCGTCGTTACGGTTAAACGCACACCGCAGATGGAATTAGCTAAAAACAAGCCAATTACAAAAAAACAGTTAGAAAAATTCTCAGAGTTTAAACGGGTTGAGGAATCACCTGAGCTGAAATTAGCATTAGAAGATAAGGCGGTCAGCCTATTACAGCAAGCACTAAAAGACGAAGCATATTGTCTGACAGGTTACAATATTGATAATGTGTACTGGCGTCAGCGCAGTGTGCAATTGCGTGGACATTGCTTGTGAGTTTACCTAGCTCAGAATTGCTTGCTGAGCAATTAGCACAGTTAGGCATTAACTATATAAGCTATCAACATGCGCCCTTGATTAATTGCACCATAGCAAAAGAGATTGGTCTTGAAAGAGAAGGAGTAGGATTAAAAAACCTTTTTCTGAGAGATAATTATGGAAAACGTCATTTTTTGGTCATTACATTGTCTGATAAGCAATTAGATTTGAAAGCATTGTCAAAGCAACAAGCTGTATCTCGGTTGGGATTTTGCTCTAGTGAGCGGTTAGAAAAATACTTAAAGGTGAAGCCCGGCTGTGTTTCCGCCTTGGCAACACTCAATGATGAGCACAAGCAGGTCGAACTATGGCTTGATAGGGAGTTAATACAAGCTGAGCAATGGCAGTGCCACCCATTTGAAAATGACAAAACATGGGTACTGAGGCTTGAAGACTTAAAGATCTTTTGGCAAAACAGTGGTCACGAACCTAGCTGGGTGACTTTACCAGAACGGTAATTGAGTAATGTTAAATAGCCACCAGTTATACAGACAAGCAGCAAGCTCAATAAAAAGACGTGCATGCCATAAAGTTGATAAATGAAGCCGGGTACAAAAGTGCCCAGTGCACCTCCACAATAATAAAATGATACATACGCACCATTAGTGACACCGGCATTTGCTGTACTGATTTCATTCGCCAAAGGTGCTGCGCTGGCATGTATCATGAACATACAGGCGCAAAACAGCGTGAACATCACGATAAAGGTATCTATATTACGCCACTGCATAATCAGTAAGCTGCCTGAATATATAGCAAATAAAACACTTAAAATCAGCCAGTTGTTACGAGAGACCTTGGACAGAAAAGGCGTTAACATGGAGATAATTGCGCCAACCAAATAACCACTGTAAACCCAAGCTATGGTAGATGGGTCTTTTATGTCAAATTCATTACTTAAAATAAAAGGCAAGTAATTAAGTAAAGCTGAAAAACAAAAAAACATACAAAATACCGCACTGTATAAGCGCAGTAGCTGAGTTGTTTTTATTGGTTTTAGATAGTCTTTTGGCGAGATAATAGGCTTGCTATCGTCTCGTTTATTGTGTGAGGGGCGGATCATCAAGGCGAGCACGACCAATAATCCTGCGTTGAATAAGTAAAAACTCTCAAATCCCCACAAGTTAGCAAAGTTTGCTGCTAAAGCGCGTCCAGCATAGCCGCCGACTATGGTGCTACCAACATACCATGTCATTTTTTCTCGAAGGTTTTGCCCCTGCCAAGTGTGGCCAATATAGCTCGTCATAGATGTGAGTGCCGCCGGAAGCAGTAAGCCTTCGATAAATCGCATGAACAAGAAAATTTCAAATTGTCGAGTCACGCTAATGACGAGGCAGCATATTGCTAGTGCAAGCATGGTGTATCGTAACATTGTCAACTTACACCGCCGAGTTAAAACCAAGCCATAGAAAACAGGCGCTATTGCCAGTGGTAACATGGCGACTGTCATTAATAGCCCTGCTTTGGCTGGGCTGACTTGGTAGTGTTCAGCGAACATGGCTAATAACGGTTGTGGGGCATACAGCACAAAAAAAACGACGATTGAGCACGATAGTAAATGAAATATGGGCATGTTCTAGTTTCTTAATTTGGGTGCAATATTATTATCTACTTTTGACGACGCTTTTGCTCTAAAAAGAAGTAAAAACTTGTTATACATCATAAATTACTTCGGTGAACTTGGTAGATTAGTTGGCAAAGGATAAGAGAAGGTTTTTGTTTTCAGTATTTGCCAGGTTGTTTTACTGCGTCATGAGAGAAATTATTTAGAGATTTGCCCAGTTTGGTATTAAAATGGCGGCAAGTTTAGATTGATGGAGTGACATGATGGGTTCTTTACAGGATCAGCTGTTAAAAGCCGGTTTGACAACTGAGCACAAAATGAAAGTTGCTAAAACGGAAAAGCGCAAACAGCAAAAGAAGAAAAAGAAAAAAGGCGCAACGAGCGACCAAACGGATCTGCAAAAGCATATTGAACAGACCAAACTTGCACAGCAGCAAAAAGCAGAAGCGCTAAATAAAGCAAAGCAAGATGATTTAAAAGAACGTGAGCAAGTTGCTCGTGTGAAACAAATTCTTGAGCATCATAATCAAGAAGAAATTAGAGGTGACCGTACATTCAATTTCACATACGAAAATAAAGTGAAGGAATTGGATGTTAATGAGTTGACACAGCAAGCTTTATCCAAAGGGCGCTTGGCTATTTGTGTATTAGAAAGCCAGTTCTATGTATTAGAAGACGAACCAGCAAGAAAAATTGCTGAAGTTGATGAAAAGTACATTGTTTTCCATGTAGAAGACGGTAATGACAAAAAGGATGACGACGATCCGTATGCGGATTACGAAGTTCCTGACGACCTAGTCTGGTAATTTGTTTATCTCATTTTTCTTGATTGACTCGGTTCTCTTTCTAAATCCGAATAAGTAATTGTGTAGAGCGGCTTTAGGTCGACTACACTGTTCAAATAACCGTCAAAAAAGAGAAATGATATGATGAAGATAAAGCAATTTGTGTTCGCATCGATAACTACAGCAACCATGTTGGCATCAGGTAATGTGGCCGCGGCAGATGGTAAGGCTTTGTACACGGCTAAAATGTGTCAAACGTGCCATGGGGCAGAAGGTAAGGCGCCTATTATGCCCTTATATCCAAAGGTCAATGGACAAAGCAAAGAGTACACGTTGTCGCAGATGAAAGACATTAAATCTGGCAAACGCAGTAATGGGATGTCTGCTGCAATGAAGGCTATGGTGGCAAGTGTCTCTGATGCTGAACTTGAAGCAATTGCTGAGTATCTATCAACAGTCAAATAAGTGATTCAAATTTAGAATCAATATGAAAGCCACCCATGGGTGGCTTTTTAGTACCGAATTAAATAACGCAGGATGACTCCTGTGTGTTGAACTATTTTTTTTTGTGATTTAGACTTCTATACATCTAAAATCACCATATTGAGTATGAGGAGCCGTGATGTTCGAGTTACCCGAGTTAAAGCTAAAGGGAAAAGTAAGTGAAGAAGAGTGGAAACTGCGCGTTGATCTTGCTGCTTGCTATCGCTTAGTAGAACATTTCCGTTGGGGTGATTTAATTTATACTCATATGTCAGCCAGATTACCTGGGACAGATCACTACTTAGTCAATGCGTTTGGCTTAAGTTTTGATGAGGTCACTGCATCTAATCTTGTAAAAGTGGACCTGCAAGGCAATATTCTTGATGATACACCGTTTGAGATAAACCCCGCAGGCTTCACGATACACAGTGCAATACACGAAGTTCGCGAAGATGCACATTGTGTGATCCATTTGCATACCAAAGAGACGATAGCTGTGGCTAGTCTTGAAGGTGGACTGCAGCCCCTAAGCCAGCACAGTATGTTCTCGTTACCATCATTGTCTTACCATGGTTATGAGGGACTTGCTGTGAATGACGATGAAAGAGCTCGCCTGCAGTCTGATCTGGGTGATACTAATCACATGCTCCTTGTTAATCATGGTGGTTTAACCGTGGGACCAACAATTGGTGACGCCTTCATGCGCTTTTTTGATTTACAACGCGCATGTGAAATTCAAATCGCAATTATGTCGACTGGTCAGCCAGCGATTCAAGTGCCACAACCAATTCAAGATAATATATACAAACAAGCTAAAGTCGTGCACAGCGGCAGTACCGGTGGTCAAGTCGCTTGGCCAGCAATGCTGAGAAAAGCATATCGCTTAGATCCAGGCTTTGCTCAATAGGAGTCATAATGAAAGTAAATCGCGTCGAAGTATTTGATATACATTGTCCAGACAGACCGGCTTGGACACCTGTCTTTGTTAGAATTCATACAGATGAAGGGATCTCAGGAGTAGGTGAAGCTGGACTAGCTTACGACTTAGGTCATAGTGCAGCTGCAAGTATGATTAAAGAGATGGCAGAAGCATTTTTGATTGGCCATGATCCATTCCAAACTGAGCTTTTGTGGTCTCGTATGCTGAGAGAGAGCTTTTGGGGGCTGGGTGGTGGCCCTGTAGTATATGCGGCGATGAGTGCGATTGACACAGCGCTTTGGGATATCAAAGGCAAGGCGTTAAAGCTTCCGGTTTATCAGCTGCTAGGTGGTAAAGTAAACCCAGAACTGCGCACTTACGCATCACAGCTACAGTTTGACTGGGATGATGAATTCAGAGCACTTGTACAGCCACATGAATATGCTGAAGCGGCACACAAAGCTTTGGCTGAAGGCTATGACGCGGTGAAAGTTGACCCTATTATGTATGATAAAGATGGTAATACATATTATGACCGCACTAAGCTTATTTCTCGTGGTGAAATGAAACTGTATCGTTCGCGTATGAAAGCCATTCGTGAAGCGGTTGGCGATGAAGTGGACATTATTTTTGAATGTCACAGTTTGCCAGGTGCAACATCGGCAATTCAAATTGCAGAAATTGCTGAAGAGTTTGACTGCATGTACTACGAAGAGCCGGTGAACTACTTAAACCACTCACTGCACGCTAAGGTTGCTAATAAAACAGCTGTGCCAATTGCCGGCGGCGAACGTTTGTATAATCGCTGGGATGTAAGACCTTACTTTGAAGACCAAAGTATTGATGTATTGCAACCTGATATTGGTTTATGTGGTGGTTTTACTGAAACTAAAAAAGTATGTGACTACGCCGATATTTTTGATATCCGCATTCAAGCGCACGTGTGTGGCGGCCCTGTTGCAACAGCAGCGTCATTGCATTTAGAAACGGCGATCCCTAACTTCTTAATCCATGAACACCATACTTATGCAATTAAAAAGTGGAATAGAGAGCTTTGCCTTCAAGATCCACAACCAGAAAAGGGCGTCTTTAAGGTATCGGAAGAGCCAGGTATTGGTATTGAACTGAATGATGAAGTTGTGATGCGCTCACAACGCGTTGAAATTAAATAACATCGGTTTATGTACAAATAAAAAACCCAGGCAGAGCCTGGGTTTTTTGTATTCAAAGAATGCGTTCGCTTATTTAAGCAGAGACTCTGTTAGTACAGGGCGGATCTCTTTAACAATTGCTTGGCACAGTTTCGGTGCACCGCAAATGATGTTACCGCTATTGTTGTAGTTTGCACCACCTGCAAAGTCCATTAACATGCCGCCAGCTTCTTTTACTAATAGCTCACCCGCCGCTGTATCCCATGGCTTAAGACCAATTTCATAGAAACCATCAATACGGCCAGCTGCAACATATGCCATATCTAGTGCGGCAGAGCCAGCACGACGGATATCAGCTGTGTGAATGAATAGCGCTTTAAATGCTTCAGTGTATGCGTCTAAGTGGTGCTTTTGTTTGAACGGGAAACCTGTCGCTAATACGCTACCAGCCAATTCGTTGCTTTTAGTTACACGAATACGTTTGTTGTTTAACTGTGCGCCTTGACCACGAGAAGCTGTGAATAATTCGCTGCGAACTGGATCATAGATGACAGCCTGTTCTACACGGCCTTTAACTTTAAGTGCAATTGAGATTGCGAAGTGAGGGATACCCTTGATGAAGTTAGTTGTGCCATCAAGTGGATCGATAACCCAAAGGTAATCATTATCTTTGCCATCAGTGTGGCCAAGTTCTTCTCCAACGATTGCGTGATCAGGGTAAGATTTTAAAATAGTGTCACGGATCACACGTTCAGCTTCTGTATCAACACTTGTCACGAAGTCGTTTGTGCCTTTTTGAGTCGCTTCAACTTGAGACAGATCTTCAGTTGCACGTAAGATCACTTTACCCGCGTTACGCGCAGCGCGTACCGCAATGTTTAACATTGGATGCATAGCATTACCTTTGAATTGTAAAAGAACTAAATTTTCTGAGCCGGCGTATTCTAGCTATTTTCTCGATAAAGTAAATAACTTTACAATAAAAAGATTGGTGTTTTTTTGTTCAAATGGTTTGGTGGTTTGATCCTGTCAACCTATGGTAAACTACGCCATTATTTTTGTCTGAGATAAATAGCATGGCATTACAAGATATTAGAATCGTACTTGTGAATACTTCACACTCTGGAAATATAGGCTCAGTTGCGCGCGCAATGAAAACCATGGGCTTTTCAAAACTGTACTTAGTAGATCCTGCTTGCGAGGTAGATAGTCACGCGAGCGCGTTGGCTGCGGGTGCAACAGATGTACTTGGCGATGCTGTCACTGTCGATAGGCTTGAAGATGCTATTGCGGATTGTAGTTTAGTTATAGGCACTAGCGCGCGTTCTCGTACTTTATCTTGGCCGATGGTAGACCCAAGAGAGTGTGCACAGAAGTTGGTCGCAGAGTCTAATGATGGTCCAGTGGCGCTTGTGTTTGGTCGAGAAAATAGCGGTTTGACCAATGAAGAGTTGCAGTTATGTAATTATCACGTCTGTATTCCGGCGAATCCAGAATATAGTTCATTGAATTTGGCTATGGCAGTGCAAACATTAACGTATGAAACGCGTATGACTTTTCTTGATACGCAAGATGTTAAGCCTGAAGAAGACGATACAAAGTATCCAACATCAGAGCAAATGGCTTTATTCTACGAGCACCTTGAATCAACATTAAGTGATACAGGCTTTATTGTTAAGCAACACCCTGGCATGGTTATGACTAAACTAAAGCGTCTGTTCAACCGTGCAAGGCCTGAAGATCAAGAGTTGAATATCCTCCGTGGCATTTTGAGTTCGGTGAATAAATCGACAAAGTAAAACAATGTAGCAAGATTAGATACTTTCATCATAGTAATACTTGACTAAATTACTCGGGTAATTACAATACCGATAATACCTGATTAAATTAGTCAGGTATTTGAGAAAAGATACTGAGTAAGTAGTAACTTATTTTATAAGCGATAGATGCCGTTAATACTTGACTATCTTAGTCAGGTAATTACAATTTGCGGCATTTGATGAAGGTAACCTAGAGGCGCGTATGAAACTGACTTCAAAAGGCAGGTATGCAGTAACTGCAATGCTCGATGTTGCGTTGCATGCCAACATTGGACCTGTGCCTCTGGCAGATATTTCTGAACGTCAGGAAATATCTCTATCATATTTAGAACAATTATTCGCACGTCTTCGTAAAAATGGACTCGTGAGTTCCGTCAGAGGACCCGGTGGTGGCTATTTGCTCGGGCGCGATGCACACACGATTTCTGTTGGCGATGTTATTAACGCTGTAGACGAGTCTGTTGATGCAACTCGATGTCATGGTGAAGGAGGCGGTTGCCAAAGTGGTATGCGCTGCTTAACACACACTCTGTGGTCAGATTTGAGTGTGCGAATAGAAGAATTTTTAAACAGTATTTCCCTTGCCGAGCTTGTTTCAAACTCTGATGTGCAATCAGTTGCATCACGTCAGGATAGAAACGTAAGCGATGCGATGAAGCAATTAGATAATATTCAAGTGAGTTGCCAATTATAATTGGCGTCTAGCGGAGAAAGAAATGAAATTACCGATATATTTAGATTATGCTGCAACCACGCCGGTTGATCAGCGTGTTGCAGATGAAATGATGCAATGCCTGACAATGGATGGTAACTTTGGTAATCCTGCGTCCCGTTCACACCGTTTTGGTTGGCAGGCCGAAGAACTTATTGACCAAGCGCGTAATGATATCGCTGATTTAATTAATGCTGACCCGCGCGAAATCGTATTCACATCTGGTGCGACTGAATCAAACAACCTAGCAATTAAAGGTGCTGCGAACTTCTATCAGAAGAAAGGCAAGCACATCATCACAGTAAAAACTGAGCACAAAGCGGTTATCGACACGTGTCGTGAGCTTGAGCGTCAAGGTTTTGAAGTAACTTATATGGACGTTGAAGAAAACGGCCTGTTAGACCTGAAAAAGCTTGAAGATGAAATTCGTGAAGATACAATTTTAATCAGTGTCATGCACGTAAATAACGAGCTAGGTGTTATTCAAGACATCGCAACAATTGGTGAAATGTGTCGTGAACGTAAAATTATGTTCCACGTTGATGGTGCACAAAGCGCAGGTAAAGTAGCGATTGATATGAAGCAGCTCAAAGTTGATTTCATGTCATTCTCAGGCCATAAAGCGTATGGTCCAAAAGGTATTGGCGCATTATATGTTCGTCGTAAGCCTCGCGCACGTTTAGAAGCACAAATGCACGGCGGTGGTCATGAGCGTGGTATGCGTTCAGGTACTCTTGCGACACACCAAATTGTAGGAATGGGTTCTGCTTTTCGTATTGCAAAAGAAGATTTCGAAAAAGATTATGCTCACATCAGCGCACTTCGCCAGCGTCTGATCGATGGCATCATGGATATGGAAGAAGTGTACTTTAATGGCACTGTCGACCAATCTGTACCAGGTATTGTAAACATCAGCTTTAACTATGTTGAAGGTGAGTCACTTCTGATGGCTGTAAAAGATATTGCAGTATCATCAGGTTCTGCTTGTACATCTGCAAGCCTTGAACCGTCTTATGTACTTCGTGCACTAGGCCGTAACGATGAGTTAGCACACAGCTCAATTCGTTTCAGTATTGGCCGTTTTACTACAGAAGAAGAAATTGATTACACCATCAAACTTATCAAAGACTCGATTGGTCGTTTGAGAGAAATGTCTCCTCTGTGGGAAATGTTTAAAGACGGTATTGATTTAGATTCAGTTGAATGGGCACACCATTAAACAAGACAGCTTGTATGGACTGTAGCAAGTATATAAGCGGTTAGTGAGGAAAGAGTTATGGCATATAGTGATAAAGTAATTGACCACGTGGAAAACCCACGTAACGTAGGTACGTTGGATAAAAACGACCCTAATGTAGCAACTGGTATGGTTGGCGCGCCAGCTTGTGGTGACGTGATGAAGCTACAAATTAAAGTGTCTGATGAAGGTGTTATTGAAGACGCAAAGTTTAAGACTTATGGGTGTGGCAGTGCGATTGCTTCATCTTCTCTAGTAACAGAGTGGGTGAAAGGTAAAACATTAGATCAAGCTGCTGAGATCAAGAACACAGATATTACAGCAGAGCTTGAGCTACCGCCTGTAAAAATCCACTGTTCAATCCTTGCAGAAGATGCGATTCAGGCTGCAATTGCAGACTATAAAAATAAGCAAGCGAAGTAAGAGATAAATTATGGCAGTGACATTAACTGAAGCAGCTGCAAATCGTGTGCAGACATTCCTTGCAAACCGAGGAAAAGGTCTAGGCCTGCGAGTTGGTATTAAAACGACTGGTTGCTCAGGTCTTGCGTATGTACTCGAATTCGTTGATGAGCTTGCAGAAGGCGATGAAGTGTTCGAAGAAATGGGCGTAAAAATCATCGTAGATGCAAAAAGCTTAGTTTATATTGACGGTACTCAGCTTGATTACACCAAAGAAGGTCTTAACGAGGGGTTTAAGTTTATTAACCCGAATCAGAAAGACGAATGTGGCTGTGGTGAAAGCTTCACCGTTTAACCATCTGTAATAGATAGTTTGCTAAAGCCCTGCCTTGGTAGGGCTTTGCTGTATTAGGTCCTTATGCGATATTTTGAATTATTTAATTTACCAGTGAGCTATGACGTGGATTTAACCTTGTTAAATCAGCGTTATTTAGAATTACAACGCGCAGTACACCCTGATAAGTTTGCAGGAAAAAGTGAACGCGAAAAATTAGTGGCTGTACAGAAGACATCTGAGATCAATGATGCTCTAGCTGTGTTAAAACACCCAGCTAAGCGCGCTGAGTATATGCTAAGTGAGCAAGGTGTCGATATTCGAGCTGAGCAGCAAACATTGCAAGACCCTGTATTTTTAATGCAGCAGATGGAGCTGAGGGAAGCGCTGGAAGACATTCAGCATAGCAGCGACCCAGAAGATGAAATTGATGCATTCGAAGCTCAGATTAAACAGTTAGATACACAGTATAGTGCGCAACTTGCAGAGCAGCTTGTGAGCCAAGATACTGCTGTATTAGAAGTTGCAGCTGATAATATTCGCAAGTTAAAATTCATATATAAATTACGTGAAGAGCTGTCTCGCATTGAAGATAGCCTTTTCGATTAATCTAGCGTCACCACTTAAGTTAAAAGAGTACTATGGCATTATTGCAAATTGCTGAGCCGGGGCAGAGCGCGGCACCTCACGAACATAAATTGGCAATAGGTATCGACTTAGGTACTACTAACTCTTTGGTGGCCACAGTACAAAGTGGTGAAGCCAGAGCGCTAGCGGATATTAATGGCGAAGCCATGTTGCCTTCTGTTGTTAGATATCATGCAGACAGCGTTACTGTAGGCCAACAAGCGCAGCAAGCTGCTGTAGAAGACCCAACAAACACGCTTATTTCAGTGAAACGCTTTTTAGGCAAATCCGTTTCAGAAGTAACCTCTCGTTATAAAAACTTGCCTTATGAGTTTGTTGAGCACCAAGGTGCATTGGCTGTAAACACTGTGGCTGGTCCAATCAATCCAATTCAAGCATCTGCTGAAATTCTAAAATCATTGCATCAAAGAGCAACTGACAGTTTTGCTGGACAAGATATTGTGGGAAGCGTAATTACGGTACCTGCTTATTTCGATGATGCGCAAAGACAAAGCACTAAAGATGCTGCTGAAATCGCAGGCTTAAAAGTGCTACGCCTATTAAATGAGCCAACAGCAGCCGCTGTCGCTTATGGTTTGGACTCTGGTCAAGAAGGTGTGATTGCTGTTTATGACTTGGGCGGTGGTACCTTTGATATTTCAATTCTGCGCTTAAACCAAGGTGTCTTTGAAGTATTGGCAACGGGTGGTGATTCAAGCTTAGGTGGTGATGACTTTGACGCAGTGCTTGTTGAATACTTTAAATCAACATTACAGCTGAGTGAATTAACGCCACAAGAACTGCGCTTGCTTATTCAAAAAGCGAAAGCTTGTAAAGAAGCGTTGAGTGGGTACGAAACGGTTAATGTAAAGCTTGAACTTCGCGGTGAAGAACATCTAGTGGCTATTACGCGCAGTCAATTTGCTGATCTTGTTGCGCCGCTTGTAAAACAGACATTACGCGCATGTCGTAGAGCATTAAAAGATGCAGATGTGAGTAAAGAAGAGGTTTTAGAAGCGGTAATGGTGGGCGGCTCAACGCGTATGCCAGTTATTCGCGAAGCGGTTGGTGAGTTTTTTGAAAAAGAACCACTAACGTCAATTGACCCTGATCGTGTGGTTGCAATTGGTGCGGCTATTCAAGCGGATATATTAGCGGGCAACAAACCTGATTCAGATATGCTGTTATTGGATGTTTTACCGCTATCTTTAGGTTTAGAAACCATGGGTGGTTTGGTAGAGAAGATCATTCCTCGCAATACGACTATTCCAGTCGCGCGTGCACAGGAGTTCACGACGTTTAAGGATGGCCAAACTGCCATGTCACTACATGTCCTGCAGGGCGAGCGCGAGTTGGTTGATGATTGCCGTTCACTGGCGAAATTCAGCCTCAAAGGCATTCCGGCGATGGCTGCAGGCGCTGCGCACATTCGGGTGACTTTTAAAGTCGATGCCGATGGCTTATTGAGCGTTTCAGCAAGTGAGAAGTCGACGGGTGTACAAGCAGATATCCAAGTTAAACCATCATTTGGTTTAAGTGATGATCAAGTTGCTCAAATGCTACAAGACTCAATGAGTTTTGCCAAAGAGGATATGCAGGCGCGTATGCTCAAAGAGCAGCAAGTTGAAGCGCTCAGAGTACTTGAAGCGTTAGAGGCATCTTTGGCAACAGAGTCAGCTTTATTAAATGAACAAGAGTTAAATAGCCTGAGAGAGGCTATGGCGATGTTAGATGACAAACGCCAAAATGCGTCTGATCCAGATGCAATTAAGCATGCAATTGAAGTGGTAGATGAAGCAAGTAGTGAATTTGCATCTCGCCGCATGGATGTATCAATCAAACAGGCACTGCAAGGTCAGTCAGTAGACGAGGTTTAATATGCCACAAATTATCTTTTTACCCCATGAAGAGCTTTGTCCTGAGGGCGCGGCAATTGATGCAAAATCTGGCGATACAGTATTAGATGTCGCGTTAAAAAATGGGATCAGTATTCCTCATGCATGTGAAAAGTCATGTGCATGCACAACGTGTCACGTTGTTATCAGAGAAGGCTTTGACTCAATTGAAGAAAGTGATGAGCTGGAAGATGACATGCTGGATAAGGCATGGGGTTTAGAACCAGAATCGCGCCTAGGCTGCCAAGCCGTCATTAACGATGAAGATTTAGTTGTAGAGATACCAAAGTATAATCTTAATATCGTTAATGAAGAGCACTAATTCATAAAAACTGTTTTAAAAGGCTGTAGCTAACCACTACAGCCTTTTTTGTTTGGAGCATAGAATGATGTTTAAAAAAGGACAAACCGCGTACTCGCTCATCAATGGAACAGACCATGATAGTCATGAGCTATTATCTGTGCGCAACCCTGCTGATGATTCTTTATTGGCTAACGTGACACAAGTCAATACTGTTGAAGCTGACTTTGCTGTCGAGGTTGCCAGCGAATGCTTTGAGCAACTGAAAAAATCAACAGCTCAAGCGCGTAGCAATATACTCTATAAGTGGTATCAACTGATCATGGACAATCAATCCCGTCTTGCTGAGTTGGTCACTTTGGAGCAAGGTAAGCCGATACAAGAGTCCAAGGCTGAGGTTGTATATGCGGCAGGTTATGTACGCTGGTTTGCTCAGCAGGCAGAAAGGGTTTGCGGCACTGTCATACCAGCACACACACCGAATCATCAAATTACCACTCATAAGCAAGGCGTTGGCGTAGTGCTTGGGATAACGCCATGGAATTTTCCTTTAGCTATGGTGACCCGAAAGGTCGCACCTGCTTATGCTGCGGGGTGCAGCTTTATTTTAAAACCGTCAGAGTTGACTCCATTAAGTGCCATTGAGTTGGCAAAATTAGCGCTTCAAGCGGGGATGGAGCAGGGCGCATTTCAAGTTTTAGTGAGTGATAATCCACAGGCACTTATTAGGCATCTAAATAGCAAAAAAATCATTAGAAAACTCACTTTTACAGGCTCAACTCAAGTGGGCAAGTTACTCTATGCTCAGTGTGTAGAGACTATGAAGCGAGCTTCGTTAGAGCTTGGCGGTAATGCACCATTTATTGTCTTTGATAGTGCCAATATTGAGTCTGCTATTGATGGACTAATGATTGCGAAGTTCCGTAATGCTGGGCAAACCTGCATTGCAGCAAATCGAGTATTTGTTCATCGTGATATTAAAGCAGAGTTTCTAGAACAACTTATACGCCGAGTTGATTCCCTTAAAGTTGGCAATGGGCTAATTGCAGGCTCTGATATTGGGCCACTAATAAATCAGGCTGCGAAGACCAAAGCCTGTGAATTGGTGGAAGATGCGATTGCTGCAGGTGCAAACTGTATTGTTCAAAATATCGAAGAGCTGCAAACTGGAGCTTTTATGTCACCAGTGATACTAGATATGGTTGTTCCTGATATGAAAATATTTCAAAGTGAGATATTTGCTCCTGTAGTGAGTATTATTGAGTTTGACTCTGAGCTTCAAGTTACCTCGCTGGCAAACGCAGTTGATGCTGGATTAGCTGCATATGTTTATTCGGCAAGCATGAAGCAGGTTTCACGTGTTTCTAACGCGCTGAATTTTGGCATGGTCGGCATTAATGAAGGTGCTATTTCTAATCCCGCAGCGCCTTTTGGGGGAATGAAAGAGTCAGGTTTAGGTAGAGAGGGTGGTATAGAGGGTATCGATGAATATCTAGAGACAAGATATTTTTGCCAGCACATATAAAAATGATTTTAATTATAAAATCGTTCACCTTATCGAAAAAAATGTTTTTGGAACAATGCAATTTTTGCAATTGCTTTAATTTTGTAAAAAAGCTAGGTAGACTGCGCGTTAGTTTTCAATTTTGAATTAAATTAAAATGACAAGCGCAGATTTACCAACTTTGGTTATCCTAGCTGGCGGGTTAGGGACTCGTTTTGGTGGCGGTAAGCAAGTTGCCGAGTTACCTAAGATTGGCAAGACTATAATGGAACTAAGCATAGAAGATGCATTCAATGCCGGTGTTCGTCATGTGGTTCTAGTAATAAATGATCAAGTCCGAGCTATTATTGAAGAGGTGATCTTACCTAGATTACCAAATGGATTAAGGGTCGATCTAGTTGAGCAATCCGTCCAGATGATACCTCAGCGCTTTAAAAATCTTGCAGAAAAAAGAGTCAAACCATGGGGCACGGGGCATGCACTCTTGTGTGCAAAACCTTATGTAGACAATAATGCTATTGTTATAACTGCAGATGATTATTATGGGGCAAGTACTTATACGCAACTTGTTTCACACTTTTGCAATGCAGATCAAAGTACTAGCGAAATGGCAATTGTAGCCTATCCTTTATCTCAAACGATGTCAGATCGTGGTGGGGTAAATAGAGGGATATGTGATGTGTCTGAAAGCTATCTTACACAGGTGCATGAGTATTTAAATATAAGGCAATTGGGTGACGAATATCTCGGCGTATTTAATAACCGAGATACTCTAATACCAGTTGGCAGCCTCGTTTCTATGACTTGCTGGGGTATAACTCAAACTCTTTTCAAGAAATTAGAAGTACAGTTTGAGCATTTTCTAGAATCTCATGACAGCGATGTCAAAAAAGAGTATTATCTACCAGATTGTATTCAGCATATGATAAATTCAGACCAGACTGCTGTGCGTGTTTACACAGCAAAAGATAGGTGGTTTGGTGTTACTTACAAAGAAGAATTAGATAGTGTCGCAGGAAAAATATATGAACTACGTCACGGATGAGTTAGTCACAAATTTAGTTAAAAAGCCAGTATATAGGGTTAGTATGGAATATCGTTCGATCGCCGAGCATTTGGCAGTACAGTATGGTTTGTGCGGTGAGGAAATCTCGATGAAGCCTATTGGGAGTGGTCACATTAATACCACCATGCTTTTAAAAGATAGCGAACGAGTTCTGGTAGTTCAAAAACTCAATACGACTGTATTTCCTGAACCTACTCAGCTGGTAGAAAATGCTCGTCTAATTGAGCAGCACCTAGTTGCTAAATCAAATCTCGGCGCTTATGAGCTTGGAATTATAAAGCATGTACCTACACACACTGGACGTTTTCTTGTTGAATATCAAGGTGAAGTTTGGAGAGCACTTGAGTTCATAGGAAAAAGCTATAGTGAAGATGTCGTAGATTGTGCTGTAAAAGCTCAAACTGCTGCTGGTGCATTCGGCTGCTTTGCTAATGCCTTAAATGACTTTGATGCCACACAACTGTTTCCTGTGATACCCGATTTTCACAATTTAGCTATGAGAATTGAAAAACTGCAGGCAATTATTGAGCAAGACCCTGTTGGTCGAGTCTCAAGTTGTTTAGAAGATATTGCGTTTTGCCAATCGCAATTTGCTCTTGCACAGGAAGTTAAAGAAACTGAAGCCGCATTGCCACTACGCGTTTGCCACAATGACACGAAGATTAATAACATGCTGTTTGATGCTTCTACGAATAAAGCCAAAGCGGTTATTGATTTAGATACTTGTATGCCCGGCTACTGGTTATACGATTTTGGTGATATGGTGAGAACTTTTTGTTCTCCTGAAGCTGAAGACTCTACTAACTTGAGTAATGTTGTGGTACGAGTTGAAATTTTCGAAGCAATTGTAAAAGGTTATATTGCAGAAGTTTCAGACAAGCTGACAGATTTAGAAAGACAAAGCTTAATATTAGGCGCAAAAGTGATGCCATTAATGATTGGAATACGATTCTTAACTGACTATTTGGATGGTGATAATTACTTTTCAACAAAGCATGATCAACATAACTTGGATAGAGCACGAAATCAATTTGCGCTTTATCAAGACATCTTACGTAATGAAAAGCAGTTAAGCGCTTTGATACGCTAACTTTTTTCAAATCTGTATTTTTAATTGCCTGTTGGCTTTGCCATCAGGCTTTTTTATAACTGCAAAAACTTTCTCTTCTATACTTATTCGTGGCTATAACGCTTAATGAAATGTGTTTGTTACTAGTTAAATAATATGTGATAGATTAAACACATAGAACCTATTAGCTTAAAAATACCGTTCAATTTGTCGCATCTCTTTGATTCTTTTTCATGCTTAAGATAGCGTTGTCATAATAACAAGTATTGAAAGTAAAATTCAGTTGTTAAATGCTGTCTTGTAAATACTATCGATATTTTAAAAATGATAAATAAGAAACTCAAATAACAATAAAGTTGTAATTTAGGAACTTTGATGACGCATATTAACAGAAGACATTTTCTAAAAGCTGCAGGTGTTGCAGCTGCGGCAGGTGTAGTGGCCGGCTGTGCTCAAACTAAAGGGCAAAGTACATTAACAATAAACCCAAAGGGAAAGTCTGTTATTGGGCTTATTGCACCTAAAATGGATATTGTGCGAGTTGCGTTTATTGGCGTTGGCCAGCGTGGCTATGGGCATGTTAAGCGTATGAGTCACATTGATGGAGCTGAGATAGTAGCGATTTGTGATACACATCAAGAAGTTCTTGATCGCTCAGCAAAATTCTTAACAGATAAAGGTCTCAAAAAGCCTGCTTTATATGGCACAAATGAGCTTGCATACAAAGAGATGTTAGCACGTGAAGATATTGATATTGTAATCATTTCAACACCTTGGAAGTGGCATGCGCCAATGGCCATAGACACAATGGAAAGCGGTAAGCATGCATTTGTCGAAGTGCCTCTTGCACTGACTGTTGAAGAGATGTGGCAAATTGTAGATACCGCTGAGCGGACACAGAAAAACTGCATGATGATGGAAAACGTTAACTATGGCCGAGATGAGCTGATGGTGCTTAATATGGTTCGCCAAGGTATTTTTGGCGAGTTATTGCATGGTGAAGCAGCTTATATACATGAACTACGTTGGCAAATGAAGGAACTAGAGCATAAAACAGGTTCTTGGCGCACCGAGTGGCATACTCGAAGGGATGGAAACCTGTATCCGACTCATGGTTTAGGGCCTGTTTCTCAGTACATGAATATTAACCGTGGTGACAGGTTTGATTATTTAACTTCAATGAGCTCACCAGCGTTAGGTCGTGCAGCCTATGCGCAAAGAGAGTTTTCTGCGGATCATCAGCGTAATAAATGGGACTACATTTGTGGTGATATGAATACCACTATGATTAAAACTGTGAAAGGCCGCTCTATTGTTGTTCAACACGATACGACAACACCTCGTCCATACTCTCGCCATAACCTTATCCAAGGGACCAATGGCGTTTTTGCTGGCTTCCCGAATAGAATAGCGCTAGAGCAAGGTGGAAGAGGATCATTCCACGACTGGGATGAAGACATGAATTATTGGTATGATAAATACGATCATCCGCTATGGGTTAAAATGGGCAAAGAAGCTGAGCGTAACGGCGGCCATGGTGGTATGGACTTTTTGATGTTTTGGCGAATGATTTATTGCCTTAGGAACGGTGAGCCGCTTGATCAAGATGTCTATGATGGCGCAGCATGGTCGGTGATTTCTCCGCTGTCTGCACAGTCTGTCGCTAACCGAAGTGAATCTGTTTCAATACCTGATTTTACTCGGGGGCAATGGAAAACAGCAACGCCTTTAGGTATCGTTGGAGCATAATTGAGAAAGCGCTAGAAAGGCGCTTTTTTTATGCTTAAATATTGTAATTAATATGCTAGAGGGGAAAGCAATTGTTTGCACGCATTGTGTTTTTAATTTTACTGCTCCAGCTTACGAGTTGTGTTAGCACAACCACAGAGCTCAATCATTCTAGGCTTACAAAGTTGACTGAGGATTACATTAAGGCCTACCAAGCACGAATTGATTTTCAGTACTTTTTATCGCTTTATGCTGAAAATGTAGTGCTTGAAGATATGATGTATGGATATAAAGTACAGAATAAGCGCCAGTTAGCGGGCTTTTTTAATTGGGATAAAGAGCCTATTAAGGTTTTAGATTCGAAAAAAACGATCTCCATTGAGCAAACCATTATATCTGTGGAAGAACAAACGGTTGTTTTACGTGGTCAATTTAACCCATTTGTTTATGATGGGGAGAGCCTTGGTCCATGGCGCTTTACAACAGCACTGCGTTTTAATCGGCAAGGGCTGATTATCTATCAACAAGACTGGATTAACTACTTTCCAAGAAGCTTTGTGATAAATGCGTCTAATTTGAATATGCAAAAGGTGAGATAATTTTCCTCTGTAACGCTTTTACATGTAAACTGCTGAGCAATTTAATTTGATTTTTAAAGTTAGGATTCTCAATGAAACTCTCTGTTGAAATTAGTAAGTACCCACTTCACTCTGATTATATTCCATTTATTAAATCTTTTATTGAGCGTCTTAATCAACACGAAAACTTAAAAGTAATTACAAATACCATGTCGACGCAGGTTTTTGGGGATTATGATGTGGTGATGTCTGTCATGCAGACTGAAATGAAAGCATCGTTTGAGCAGTTTGGTAAATGCATCTTTGTTTGTAAGTTTATTTCTGGCGACTTATCTCCCGAGGCATAATGGACTTTATCACTCAAACACTTACTGGGTTTACTGCGATGTCCAATTGGGAGTATCTCGCAGTTGTACTATCGATTCTCTATCTACTATTGGCGATAAAAGAAAATATCTGGTGTTGGCCTGCCGCCTTTTTTAGTACATTCATATACACCATAATGTACTGGAATGGTGCTTTACTGATGGAGTCTTTGCTACATTTTTACTACTTAATTATGGCCTTTGTCGGTTGGTGGATGTGGCGCTCAGGGAATAAAAATACTGAGTCAAAAATAGTCTCTTGGTCATTCTTTCGACACTTGCAGATAATTATTGTAACGGCTTGTATCGCGGTATTTATGGGATATATGACAGACAATTATACCCATGCTGACTTACCCTATTTGGACAGCTTTACGACTTGTTTTGCTGTGGTAACAACTTACCTTGTTGCCAAAAAAGTCCTAGAAAATTGGCTGTATTGGGTCGTTATTGATGCTGCATCAATGTACCTTTATTACCTTAAAGGGTATTACCCAACGCTTGCTTTATATGTTTTTTATACCTTTATGGCTTGTTGGGGTTATATGAAGTGGTACGAAGAGCATAGCAATAGAGAAGGAAAACCTCTTGCGCAACTTTGATTTAAACTGCGCATTGGTCGTATTGCGAAAACTGTTTCCTGGGCAAAATATTGCGCGTATTCGCAAGCTAGATAAAGGGTATAGTAACCTCAATTTCTATTGTGAAGTAGATAATAACGTATTTTTACTGAAAGCCTTTGATAAAGAGCTCCCGTTAGCTGCACTGGCTGCGCAAAGTAGTTTTGCGCAGCAGGGGCTGACCCAAAAAGTGATATGTATAGATGGTAGTGAGAATGTTGCTGTATTTGAGTATCTAACTATCGTAGATAAACCTCTTAATTTTCAAAGTAAAATTATCGATTTACTTATAGAAATTCACAGTTACCCTTGTGCCGAAGAAGAGTCATTAGATTTGTGTGCTGAGGTTAAACACGCGTCGGTGCGGCTCTCTCTCTCGCTGATTGGGGGGTATTTAATTGAGCAGTTGCACCAGTTTCCGAACGATATACGCTACTGTCATAACGACTTAGTAGAAGAAAATGTCTTAAACACTATTTCTGGCCCGCGTTTTATTGATTTTGAATATGCTCAAGCAAACGATCTATTTTTTGACCTGGCGGCGTTAAGTTGTTCCTTTGGGCTATCTACTAGCCAATCATCAGAAATGCTATCACGCTATTTCGCCGTTAATAGTGCTTCAGTACCGATCTATGCTAAGGATAAACTCGATGCATACATAGGCGTTTATTTGCTGCTTTGTATTGCTTGGTATAAAGAGAGGGGAATGAGCGATGAGTTTATTATATTAGAGAAGAAATTTAATAAATGGCGTGATAGACATAATTTAAATTGTGCCTCGTAAAGAGAACGCTAAACGAGGCATTATGCGTTATATTCCGCCTAGCCTTTTGGCTAGCTCTTTATATTTTTCAACATCTTCCTTGTCAAAAATTGGCTCTCCATTTTCATCATGTTCTTTGGCAACGAGCAAGTTTTCTCTTGCCAGGCGCCTTACACGCTCCACTTTTACACTTAAAAATTCAGCAACTTGCTCAGTGGTCATAGGGGTCATAATACAAATCCTCAAGATGATGTTGGTAGCTTCGCTACTAAGATCTAATTACATTTATTATTTTTGAACTTTAATCATAGCTAAATATATGACTTTTGGCGTAGTTAGTAATGTTTTTTCATATTTAGTTTAATAAATAGGCATACGAACGCATCGAAGCTGGTATTTCAATGGAGATGTGATTATCATGGAGACGCTTAAAGTACTGTGCTCTCGTGGTGAAATGGATATCACGTGGCTCTCCGGAAGCTAAGTTACAGGTTCGATCCCTGTCGAGAGCGCCAGTAGATTTCAAACATATCTATTTTCTTGATCTTAAAATCGATTTTTTACCGTAAAATGCCACTGCAAGTTATCAACTCCTTCTGGTTTGTCTATGGGGGCTGCTAAATCTAAATGCAAGACTAAGCCTGAGTTTGCTCTGCTCGGTGCCATTCGTATACCAAACCCAATGTTTTTATGAAACTTATGGTTAGCATTAAATAAAGTTTTTCCATCGACACGGCCGATATCAAAATACGCGGCACCTCCAACTTTAAATAGTTGGAATAGGTCATATTCCCAATAGTACCTTTTTTCGATATTTAAAATGATGCGCCTATCACCCTGTAAATATCGAGCAGGGAAACCTCTAAGGCCTGTCTCACCGCCGAGTGTTAACTGTTTATCTTCTGTGAGGTGCTTGCCGTGAGTGATGTTTAGTTGAGTGTACCAAGATTGATAGTTACCTGTATTAAGGTGATATTCTATGTTGAGCTGTGTGATAAGGTTTTCAGCTTCATCACTTTCAATGTTCCAATATCCATCGAGAGTAAAATTGAGTCTGAGCAAGCTTTTTGTGCTGGTGTGGTGGGTCTTGCTGAGTGATGTGTTAAACACCCATCTTGTATCGTCATTGCTAATTGACTCATCTGAGTAACCAATTTGTGTATTTATATTCCAGCCTAAATTCAAATCTTCAGTGCGGTAAATCGAGTCAAAGTTTCTGACTTTAATGTATTCTGTTTGTAGCCACTGCACTTGAAAGTAGGGGTAACTGAGTTTGCGCTGCTCTGCAATCGGTAGTTTAGTTTCTTTTATTTGTCTGAATGCATCTTGTTGTTCTCGGTAGCCAAAAATGATTCTGCGTGTCCAATTCGTATGCATTGCTTTACCAATACCATAATAAACTTGGCTAACTTGCGAATCTTGTTCAAACTCAGAAACAGTTTCTCCATTTTCATATAGAGGTTCAATACGTTTGTTACCATAATTAAAAAAACCATAGCTTTTTGGTGTATGTGTTGAGAAAAATGGATAGTTAACACCAATATGATGGCGTTCCCCGTCATCATTATCCGAATACTCTAGCCTTCCTCTGTATCTAGAAGATAATATATTTGGGTCATCGTATACAAATAAGTAGCCGCTTCGGTCTGCATCTTCTATGTGTGTTAATGATAATCGCTTGCCATAGCCAAATAGGTTACTTTCTCTAAAGCCTATGCGACTTGAGTTTTCACCGCCACTGCGGCTAAAGCTTAGATCAGGTAACAGAGTCCAAAGGTCACGTGTCACCACAGTAACTATTATATTTCCATTGCAGTCTTCTTCAGCAAAAACTCTCGCATCATACAGATAAGATTGCTGCCGAAGTAATCGTTCAGACTCGATTAAAAGTTGCGGATCATAGTCGCTGTGTTCGCTAAATAATAAGACACTTTTAATTACATCAGGTTTGGTTGTTATATGTGCTCTATTTGCAAATCGAAATAAGGCGTTGTCTTCTTCTGGTAATGAAGTGTCGAAGACATTGAGTTGATGAAGCTCAATGGCACTGATCTTGGCATTTTTTTTATTTGGTAAGGAATACTCAGAGCTGAGCTCTAAACTATAGCTATGTGGTGCTTTTTTTTGTGTTTTACAGTGACTCTCTGACGTCGAGTGCCGATGTGCCGCGACCGTTATGGCTGCACTCGATGCAGAGTTTATTAAAAAAAGAAAAAAGAAAAACCTAAATTTCACCATAAATATGCCTAAAGCCACTGTTATTATCAGTATGGCTTATGTTAGGCATACCTGCTTAGGCAAGTCTATCTTATTGTTGTAAATTCAAACAAAAATGCTCAAGTAGGCTAGGTAAAAGTTGGGTTGCAGCTGCGCCCTCCGGCGTGATCCAAATGCTTTCGCTATAGTACTCAAAGTTGAGAGAGAATGATTGTTGTAAATAAGTAAAGCGCCATTGATGGCGATCAGCACCTTCGTTAAACTCTATGGTTTTCAACTTATCAATCGCTAAGAAAATACTTCCCCATAATTGAAAATCATCACTATCCGGAAACAAACTGGGTATAACTTGTAAGGTATTTTCATCGTCTAGTTGAATGATATTTGTCATGCGTTCCTCTGCTTATTCCGCGGCTAAATAATTGCGGATCAATTGCATAAATGGGGCGCCATATTTAGTGAGCTTGGTAAAGCCAACACCTGAAACTTTTAAGAAGTCACTGTCGTCAGTTGGCATTTTCTGGGCCATTTCTGCAAGTGTTTTATCATTAAATACAACATAAGGCGGCACATCATCCTGATCTGCCAATTCTTTGCGTAAGCTGCGAAGTTTAGCAAAGAGTTTCCTATCATAATTAAATTGAGCGAGTTTATCTTGATATACGTGGCTGGCTTGTAACCTAGGTTCTGCCAAGTTTAGTGCATACTCGCCTTTCAATACTGCTCTGGCTGCTTCTGTAAGCTTTAAAGTCGCGCCTTGCGTAATGTCTTGGGACAATAAGCCGTGGTGTATAAGCTGTCTTAGCACACTAAGCCAATATTCGTTGCTCTGATCTTTACCAATTCCATATGTACTTAAATTGTGGTGCTGGTTATCACGGATCCGCGCGGTGTTAGCGCCACGCAATAAGTCCACAATATAGCCTAATCCAAAACGTTGTTCCGCACGGTATACGCAAGATAAAGCCTTTTGTGCAACGATGGTGGCGTCAAAGTGTTTGGGTGGATTCAAACAAATATCACAGTTACCACAGGGCTCTCTCTGATATTCACTAAAATAATTTAATAATATCTGTCGACGGCAAGTTTGCGCTTCAGCGAAGTTAGCCATGGCATTAAATCTTTGTTGTTCGACTTTTCGGCGTTGCTCATCAGGGATATCTTCGAAGAAACGTCTAACTCGACCGATATCAGCAGGGTCAAAATACATGATGGCTTCTGCTGCAAGTCCATCTCTGCCTGCTCGTCCAGTCTCTTGATAATAAGACTCTATGCTTTTGGGAATATCGTAGTGCAGGACGAACCGTACATTGGGTTTGTTGATCCCCATGCCAAATGCAACTGTTGCTACCACTATTTGTATATCGTCTCGCGCAAATGCATTTTGTACAAATTGACGTTGTTCATTGTCCATGCCTGCATGATACGCTGCAGCGTTAAATCCACCCTCAGACAGTTTTTCAGCGATTTCATCTACTCGTCTTCGGCTAGAGCAATAAATGATCCCGCTCTGACCTTTCTGAGTTTTTAAATATCGCATTAGCTGAGAAAGTGGTTTGAACTTTTCTTCAATTGTGTAGCGTATATTTGGGCGGTCAAAACTGCCGGTATGGATAAAAGGGCTGTTTAATTGCAGTTGCTGTACTATGTCATTTCTCGTTGCCATATCTGCAGTTGCAGTTAATGCCATAGTTGGAACGGTTGGGAATGCTTGCTTTAATTCATTAAGCCTACAATAATGCGGCCTGAAGTCATGTCCCCAATGTGATACGCAGTGCGCCTCATCAATAGCGAACAATGCTAAGGGCAAGCTGCTTAATCGTTCTAAAAACTCTCTCTGTAGTACCTTTTCGGGGGCAACATAGAGCAGTTTTATTTCACCTGCATGAAGCCGGTGATAGATTTGTTGCTGCTGCTGCCACTCAACACTGTTATTCACAAACTCCGCGGCAATACCTTGTGCCTGTAGTTGAGCTACTTGGTCTTGCATAAGAGAAATTAGAGGGGAGATTACAATCGTTATCCCTTGCAACATAAGTGCTGGAACTTGATAGCAAAGAGATTTACCCCCACCAGTTGGAAGTAATACCAAACTATCACGCCCGCTGAGGCATGCTTCGATAGTTTCTTGTTGCCCCGCACGGAATGTTGTGTAACCGAAATATTCTTTCAGCACCGATTTGGGCGTTAACGATTGTTGAGTTGCTAGCGTTTCCATTGCGCGCATTTTAGAGTGTTTTAGTGTAATTGTCTTCCTTTTATGATTATTCTTAAGTCGGCTTGCGGGACTTTTAATCAAATCTAATTGAGGGATGTTTATGTCAAAAGGTACAGAAGGAGTTTTGATGGCAGGAGAACGATACA
The DNA here is from genome assembly GCF_030125375.1 of Pseudoalteromonas umbrosa. Lineage (GTDB taxonomy): Bacteria > Pseudomonadota > Gammaproteobacteria > Enterobacterales > Alteromonadaceae > Pseudoalteromonas > Pseudoalteromonas umbrosa. The sequence continues at coordinate 544,729 of NZ_JASJUU010000004.1, forward strand.
CCATTGTAAAGAACGCAATGCTTACTTAGTTGGTGTTAATTTTAAACCAACATGGTGATACCTCTTTATATCTGTATAATGCTCGCCTTCATCGCATATGGGTGGTAATTGGGGAAGTGAAATGACTGGTGATTCTCAGGCGAAGCAAGGCTATATATATGCAACACTCGCCTTTATTATGTGGGGCTTAGCACCTATCTATTTTAAGTCTATTGAGCAAGTTGACGCGCTCGAAATCCTTGTGCACCGTGTCGTATGGTCCGTTCTTTTTGTTTTGGTTGTAATAGGGCTTCGAAATAATTGGCGTAAAGTGCGTAGTATCTTGGTTAAGCCTAAGCTCTTAATGATGCTTACAGTTACAGCATTGTTACTTGGCTTTAACTGGGGATTGTTCATATGGGCGGTTAATAACGGTTACATGCTTGATGCAAGCTTAGGTTACTATATTAACCCTCTATTAAATGTTTTTCTTGGCATGCTATTTTTATCCGAAAGGTTAAGAGCTGCTCAAAAGGTTGCTGTATTGCTTGCGTCTACGGGAGTCTTGGTGCAATTGATTAGCTTTGGGTCTTTCCCTTATATTGCTTTTTCGCTGGCATGCTCTTTTGCAATATATGGCCTCTTAAGGAAAAAAATGGCAGTGGAGTCCTTACCAGGACTGTTGATTGAATCAGCTATTCTACTCCCAATAGCAGCTATTTATTGGTTTGTTATGATGCCTAGCCCGACAAGTGATATGTTTATCAATAGCTTAGAGTTAAACTTGCTACTTATTGCTGCAGGCGTAGTAACGACATTGCCACTACTTAGCTTCACAGCCGCGGCAAAAAGGCTGCCATACTCTACTCTGGGCTTTTTCCAGTATATCGGACCAAGTTTAATGCTTATGCTAGCAGTTGTTTTTTATGGTGAATCATTTGATATGGAAAGAGCGGTGACTTTTGCTTTTATCTGGGGGGCGTTGTTACTCTTTAGTTTTGATTCGTGGAAAGCAAGTAAGCTGAAAAGCTCAGCTATGAAATAGACTTTTCTTAATATTTGGCCTTCTAATTTACACTAGTTATTAGAAGGCTATTTGATTTCGCCCAGATTCTTTCGCTACATATAACTTTTCGTCAGCAATTTTTATTAAGGGGTCAATACTTTCGATTACTTTGTCTGCAACGCCAATTGAGACGGTAAATGGAATGTGGTAAGGCGTTAAAGAACTGCTGTTTTTTTCTAAAAACAATCTGAACTGCTCTAACTGTTGAGTATTTTTTTCACTGTCTTGTGAGCGAAATAACACGGCAAACTCCTCTCCACCCAATCTCGCATATAAATCGTGCTCAAAAAATTTCTCAAAACATTCACCAATAGATTGCAGTACTTTATCACCAGCATCATGCCCATGCTGATCATTTATTTTTTTGAAGAAGTCAATGTCGACCATAGCTAACATACAGCCGTGATTTTGACGGCTGTTCATAGTTAATTGTTTGCTAGCGTGTTCAAAAAAGTATCGTCTGTTAGGTAATTGGGTTAAATAATCCGTGTTGGCTTGACGCCTAATTGTGGCTATGTTTTCTAACATGTCGACGTTTTGGCTTAGTCGGCAGTAAAACTCTTCGGGGTTAAAAGGCTTACGCAAATAGTCATTTGCGCCGCTTTTCAAAAAACGTGCAGATAAGTAGGCATTGTCTGTACCTGAGATACCAATGATTGCTTTATCATCATTACTGTATAGGCGCCTAATTTCTGCACAGAGTTCTTCTCCGCGCATATTAGGCATCTCATTATCGGTAATAATAACGTCGATATCAGGGTGATCATTTAATGTTGCTAGCGCTTTTATGCCATCTTCAGCGACATATACTTGATATTTATGCCTTTGTAGTAATGAGCTAATATGTCTTCTGGTAGCTGCTGAATCATCAACAACAAGTACTTTCACTTGCTCGTTCCGGGGTAACCGTTGTAGTTGTCTTTTTAAATATTGATAGGCTTGTTTGTTTTCTTTGGTGATGTAATCAATAACTGGGTACTTATCAACTGTATCCCGGGTGCTTGATTCAAGATTTCCCGTCATGACAATTGTTGGAATATTTGCTTTGACTGTGTATGGGATTGCTTCGCCATTCGCTGCATCGGGCAATACAAAATCCACCACTGCACAAAAATAATTGTGATCGTTGATGAGCCGTTTGGCACTTTCCAAAGTCGTAGCCACATCAACATCATACCCCACTGAACTTGCGATGTGTTTTTGGACTTTTGCGATAGTTGGTGTGTCTTCTATTATCAGCACTTTTCTCAACACATGCACAACCTTAAGAGCTTTTCTTTACTTCAGTTTTAACTGAAAGTGTCAAAAAAGCAATGAAGAAATTCAGATTCATATTAGTAGATTTAAATTTAAATAAGCATTTGTCAGAAACTCTACTAACAAACAGTAGTATTACTAATTCTAGCAGAGCATGTGTATTTTTAATTAAAGTTACTCAAGGCTAACTTCAACTTCTTGTTGTTCGCTTTTGTTTTGAGTATTGGAAAGAGGTTTCTGAATACTCAAAGTATGTACCTTTTGTTTACGTGTAGTTAAGTCTAAATATTTCGCCCAAACTCTTTCAATTCGATTGGAGGGGGGGTGCTGATTGAGAAAGGTATTGATAAATTGCTGTTGAGTGGCGTTTATGGGCTCCAACTTTTGCCGATGTAATTGCAGAAGGAGGTACCCGTGTTGTTGCAACAGCTCAGACTCCAGTAATGTAAAGTGTCCACTTCTAGAAAACCCCCGGGGGAAGTTTGTATCATCATAAAAGGGCTTAGGTGCAGCAAAAGCTTCTTTTAATTCAGCTATAGTCATATCCATGATGTTTTCCTCACATTGTTTGAAAAAGTATGAACCAACAAAGCTGCTTTTTTAAACGAATATTTTTTATTGAAAGGTAGGAGAATGGATAAGGAACTATTAAAAACTTTTGTTGAAGTTTCACAAACTCGTCATTTTGGGCGTGCAGCAGAAAACTTGTATATTACGCAATCTGCAGTGAGCTTTAGAATTAGACAGTTAGAACAAAGCTTAGGTGTTGATTTGTTCGTGCGTCAACGTAATAACATTCAGCTAACGGAGCCGGGAGAGAGGCTGTTAAACCACGCAAAGGTGATTTTAACTGCTATGCATAGAGCAAAATTGGATGTTGCATTGGCCAGTAATAGTCAACAACACCTTTCCCTTTCTGGTGCTCCTAATGTATGGGATGCCTATCTGCATTTTGGTATTAACCAAATTGTCTCATCAATGCCAGATGTATCTTTTGTAGCAGACGTAAAAGCACAGCAAGAGAGTGTCCGCTTGCTGTTAGAACGAGCTTTGGATATTGCGGTGCTATTTGATCCACCAAAGGTAGATGAATTAATCGTTAGACAAGTTAAAAATTTGTCTATAATTCCAGTCAGTACTTTTAAATATACAAATAGAGATGACTTTTTTGGCAAACAGTACGTGTATGTTGACTGGGGGAATGCATTTTCTCTTTGGCATACCAAGCAATATGGAGGGGCTGTGCCTCCTTATTTCCGTACCAGTACTGGTCGTATTGCCCTAGAGCTTATTTTGCAGTGTGGTGGTTCAGCATTTTTACCTAAGATACTCGCGGCAGACTTTATACAAAAACAACAGCTGTTTTTTGTTGAATCTGTAGAGTGTAGCTTTCGTGATGTTTATGTTGCATATCATAAAGGGAATGAGCAGTTAAAGCACATAGAAACGGTCGTAAATCTATTAGCTTCGATTGCAGAGTAAACTCAATTTAGTGTTTTACTTGAGGTTACCTATTTATGACACAAAGCTGAATTTTCAGTTTCAATAAAATGTCATTTTTATTTTGTGTGTAATATTTCTGTCACTTAGTACTGGCAGACTGCGCCTGTCTAATAAATTACGTGTTGCGATATTGAGGAAATACACATGAAACTGACCAAATCAGCATTACTACTTTCGATTCTTAGTGGTTTATCTTTGAACGCTTATGCCGATGTTGATGTATATGGTAAAGCAAACCTATCTGTACAATCTTCTGATGAAGGGGAAGGCTCATTTACTGAAGTGAAAAGCAATGCTTCACGTTTTGGTTTTAAAGGTTCTGAAAAGTTAGACTCAGGGCTGGAAGTAATTTACAAGTTAGAATTCCAAGTTGATGTATCAGATGCTGACTCAAAAGGGGATGATGACAATATTACAGCTCGTAACCAATATGTTGGTTTAAAAGGCAAGTATGGTGAAGTTGCGATAGGTCGTAATGATACCGCCTTTAAACTTTCTCAAGGTAAGCTCGATCAATTTAATGACTTAGAAGCGGATATTAAAAATATCTGGAAAGGTGAAAATCGCTTAGGTGATTCACTTTTCTTTAAATCTGCAAGTTATAATGGTTTTAAGGTCCTAGGTACGTTTATCGCAGAAGATGGTACTGATGGCGAAAATGGCTACTCTGGTGCGCTTACATATGGTGATTCAAAGCTCAAGAAGTCTAAATTCTATGTTGCGCTTGCTGGTGATAGTGAAGTGAAAGGTTATGATGCATTACGTTTATCTGGTCAGTATAAAGCAACTGACGATTTAAAACTTGGTGCTATGTATCAAAAGCAGGAAAAAGTTGACGGAACAGGAACGGCTGATGGTTTCCTATTAAATGCTGCATATAGTTTCGGTGCAAACACAGTTAAGATTCAGTATCAAATGATTGACTACGATGCTGCTGCATCAAAAGATGTAGATGGTATTAGCATTGGTATTGACCATAAGCTTGCGAAAGCTGCAAAACTATATGCCTTCTATTCTTCAGTTGATGAAGATGCAGGAACGGAAGAAGATTACTTAGGTCTTGGTATTGAGTACAAGTTTTAATCAAGTGTTCATCTGATTTCTTTAAAGCCGTACCCTTTTGTGTGTACGGCTTGCTACTTTTAGGCCGTTTTGTCTAAACATCCCCCTTTTTGCTGTTTCTTTGTTCGATTGAACGCGTTGACCACGATTAATTCTAAAAAGCCCTTGTGCTAATCTCAAATCTCCCTATAATGCGCACCCACTGACACGGAGCAACACGCACAAAAGCAAGAAGCAAAGTGAAGGTTAAAGCCAAACTGAAAGCTTAATTGAAAATAAATTAAATTTTCTGGTTGACTTTAAAAGTGAAGCGGTTAATATAGCGCTCCACTTCGCAGCAAGGCTGCGGTAGCTAACCAAGGGTTAGTTACATTGTTCTTTAAAAATATGAAGCAATCATCTGTGTGGGCACTCGTACAGATTGAGTTCTAACAGCTCTTGATTCAGGAGCAAAAGAATTAGAGTCTCAAATGTAACTGAGTGACTATAACAGTCAATTCGTTTTGATTTTACTTTTTTAAAAGTAGAAACAAACAAAATCAGAATTCATTGAGCATGGTTTGAAGTTTACTTCAAACAAAAAACTTTTAATTGAAGAGTTTGATCATGGCTCAGATTGAACGCTGGCGGCAGGCCTAACACATGCAAGTCGAGCGGTAACATTTCTAGCTTGCTAGAAGATGACGAGCGGCGGACGG
>NZ_JASJUU010000007.1:0-1315 GCF_030125375.1 Pseudoalteromonas umbrosa
CTCTCACCATACGAGCTTTTTACTTACTTGAAGTAAGTGGCGTCCCCTAGGGGATTCGAACCCCTGTTACCGCCGTGAAAGGGCGGTGTCCTAGGCCTCTAGACGAAGGGGACAAAAAATTAATCTTAAACATTCGAAGTTTAAAACTAATAAATGTCACTAGGACTTTAATTCAACGATGTGCATGGTGGAGCTAGACGGGATCGAACCGTCGACCTCCTCGCTGCCAGCGAGGCGCTCTCCCAGCTGAGCTATAGCCCCTTATTGCATACAATGATTTATTCACTGTGCATCGCTGAGTGCGGGGCGCATTCTATGCAGGCAGGAAAATAAAGTCAACAATTTTTAGTTAAGTTTTTTCTAACTGCTTCAAAAAACACCCAAGAGGACACAATATAAACAAAACTCTTCTTTAATTCAATCAAACCTTTTGTTTTAGTTTGATTTTTATACAAAAATACTAAGCACTCCCCTTCCCTGATTCACTCACGTACATAGTTTTAACTTAATGACTTAAATAACAGGAATGAAATTGATTAAAAAACAATAATCCGCTCCCCCTCACTAAGCTAAATCATAATTGCACTTGTATCTTTGTACGGTAACAACGATAGCTTGTGTTGTTCTTATCTATGTTATTTACACTCCTTATAATGAAGAGCTATTGTAATTTTATTAATTTGCCTATAAATACAGCAAGCAAACGAAATTTTCATTTTTAAGTATTGACTCCTTTGCTCGGCTCCCTATAATAGCGCCCCACAGCAACACGGTGTTATACACATTGTTTGTTGTAAAATTAGATATGGGTTGTTAGCTCAGTTGGGAGAGCATCGCCCTTACAAGGCGAGGGTCACTGGTTCAAGTCCAGTACAACCCACCATATCTAAATAATCTATATTGGGTTGTTAGCTCAGTTGGGAGAGCATCGCCCTTACAAGGCGAGGGTCACTGGTTCAAGTCCAGTACAACCCACCAATATAGACTGTAATTTGGGTGATTAGCTCAGTTGGGAGAGCATCGCCCTTACAAGGCGAGGGTCACTGGTTCAAGTCCAGTATCACCCACCAAATTACACATATCCCGGGTTGTTAGCTCAGTTGGGAGAGCATCGCCCTTACAAGGCGAGGGTCACTGGTTCAAGTCCAGTACAACCCACCATTTAAATCCGCTTAGCGGTTGGATTCTATCCATATAATCTATATTGGGTTGTTAGCTCAGTTGGGAGAGCATCGCCCTTACAAGGCGAGGGTCACTGGTTCAAGTCCAGTACAACCCACCAATATAGACTGTAATTTGGGTGATTAGCTCAGTT
>NZ_JASJUU010000007.1:1415-391940 GCF_030125375.1 Pseudoalteromonas umbrosa
ACTGGTTCAAGTCCAGTATCACCCACCAAATTACACATATCCCGGGTTGTTAGCTCAGTTGGGAGAGCATCGCCCTTACAAGGCGAGGGTCACTGGTTCAAGTCCAGTACAACCCACCATTCTTTTATATCATTCATCGAACCATATTTATCCTCTTGAATTCCATTTTAAGTTCTATCTCATTCTATTTTAAAAGTTTGAAGAAACGACTAGACTAAAATTATTGCTGGTAACACCTTAATACTGATATGGCCGTTCAACCATTTGTTAATTCAAAAATTTTAATTGTGGAAGAACAACCGCTCGCACTCAGCTACTTGAAACAGTCGCTAGAACGTTTGGCCTATCGCAATATATTTGTCGCAGAGTCAGCAATAGTCGCAAAAGAAACATGCGAAACTAATAAGTTTGAGCTAATCATCTGCTCTTTTGATTTAAGCAAACGACAAAATGGCTACCAACTTTACGAAGAGCTCTTAAAAAAGCGTTTAATCAAACGCAGTACTGGGTTTATTTTTACGTCAGCCGAAACAAGCCCAGAGCTGGTGCATAGCGTCGTTGAATTGCAACCTGATGATTTTTTAGTTAAACCATTTACGATTAAAGATCTACAATCGAGAATCGAGCGTGTACTGAAAAGAAAGCTAAGCCTAAAAAAGTTATACACTCTCATAGATGACGAAAATTATTCTAAAGCACTAAAATTTATCAATGCAGAGTTAGATAGTCAGCAAACGAGTTACTCTGTTATGCTGCTTAAATTAAAAGGCGAAATGCTACTTAAGCTTAAACGATTTGATGAAGCAAAACAGTTTTATAAATCAGCTTTGGAACTACAAAAGTTTACATGGGCCAAACTAGGCCTAGTCGAAGCCCTGATTGCAAATAATGAAGATATCACTGCACAAAAGCTGCTAAAAAACTTAATAGAAAAAAGTGAAACACGCCTCGCAGCACTTGATCTCCTCGGGCGACTAGAGATCAAGTTAAACCAATTTGAACATGCACAAAAAGCATTGCATGAAGCCTCGCAAATGGCACCTCGTAACCTTTCCCGTCAGAAATCATTGAGCACAGTTGCCATGATTAACCATGATTATGAATGCAGTTATAATGCACAAAAAGAAATTGCCAGTTTTGCTCGATATTCGATTCATGACAGCCCTGAAGTCTATCTAAATGCTGCCAGAGCGGGTATAGATTTCGCACTGGCTACAGATCAACATGAACAAATAAACAAAATTACTCGGCAAACACAGCAATATTTAAATGATTTAAAAAAGCAATTTCCCCATGCAATCAATCAGACACAAATGGATGTGCTTCATGCTCGTCTGCACTACCTAAAAGATGAGCACAAAAAAGCACGCCAATTAATGGAGCAACTCGATGATGAGCCTCAGATCCGCTCAGTAGACGCTGCATTGGATAAAGCAAAAGCATTCCATGAATTAGGATTTCAGCATAAAGCTCAAGCACTATTTGGTCAGATAATTGACCACTGTGAACGACATAGAAGCAACGAAGACCCTGTTATGATGCGTTATTTACAACAGCAACATGATGAGCGTAAAGATATTACGATGGGCCCCAAAGAGCTAAACAACCACGCAGTAAAACAATTCAATAAAGGTCAGCTAGATGTCGCATTAGAAGCATTCTCTCAAGCCTTTAGAGTGATGCCAAAAAATTCCAGTATCGCGCTCAACTTATTACAATGCTTGGCAGATGCAACTGGTAAAAAAGGTATCACCTTCAATACAAACCTTGCCAAAAAATGCTTGAAAGTATTAAACGACGCAGAGCTAGAACCTGATCAAGAGTCACGCTTTGAGAAATTGATGGCACAAATGAAGGAAATGGGGCTAGCGCAATGATGGGATGCAAATAGCTTTTAACACTGCGCCTATGAAACTTATTGTGTCACGACCTCTTGTTTGACCATGGCAAGTGCGTTAACACAATATCTTAAACCGCTTGGTTTAGGCCCATCAGGAAAAACGTGGCCTAAGTGTGCATCACAGACGTTACAAACAATTTCTATCCTTGTCATACCATGTGTTGTATCCCCACGATAGGCAATTGCATTATTACTTGCTGGCTGTGTAAATGATGGCCACCCAGAACCACTTTCAAACTTCTCTTGTGCATTAAATAACAACTCTCCACAACAGGCACACTCGTACTGGCCCGGCTCAAACAAACTGCATGATTCTGAACTAAAAGGACGCTCAGTTCCTTTATTTCGAGTAATATGAAAGACAGATGGTTCAAGCAAAGCCTGCCACTGCATTAAGCTTTTTTCGACCTTTCTTGGTGGAGCTGGATTACCTTCATTAGCCCTCTCGAGTATATCTTTCCAAAGTAACATGTTGATATTCCTAAACTAGTTAATTTTTATTATTAGAAGATAATAATCTTAATTTCATCTATCACGACGTAATTCATGTAACAGCTTATACTTCATTCATGACACAATGGGGTCAATCTGTGATTTCAAGCAACAAAGAGAGTTACTAAATGCACATAGATTAAGCTTAAAAAATGATACGTGTTAATCTCTAAATAAGGTCACAACAGATAGATAAAACACCCCAATATCATTTAGGCGTTTGTGTGCTTTATCGTCAAGCTATTTTGTATCTGGTTCCGGCCAGTCACCAAAAAAACACGTTAAATAACGGCTATTGATTAGGTATAAAATTACCCATGATACTAAGACGATTTGACCTGCTAGATAGAATGAAAACTGGTAGTGATTACTGGAAGCCTGCATCAGTAACCAGCCAAGATCTAAAACTGCTGCCAATAACATCGGCCAGCGCATAAAGCGCCATATACGCCCCCAACTTTGAGAACTACTGGGTCTGCGCATGGAGTAAACAACCGCAGGTAATAATGCAATTGCGGCAATACCGATAGCAACTAAGAAATTACTTTTTGAAGGAAAGAACAAGCTCATAATATCTAAATCTGGTCGCCAAGTCAGTGCAGACATCAACCAAACTAAAAAAGGCCGAAGCAATACAAGCAAAGTTAAATTAAAGCCTAAAGGCGTGCGATATACACCATACTTATCCCAATACTCTGGTCCAAATCGCCCAATTAACTTACTCACTCAACCACCTCTTGCCTGCAGCTTATCTGGCCACCTTTATCGGGTAGCCTTTTTTATTATCAATTACCCTTGGTGCTGCTCAAGAAGAGCGATGAGTGCCACCTCATCCATTACATCTACACCAAGATCTTGCGCTTTGGTTAGCTTAGAACCTGCTTTTTCACCCGCAACCAGTGCATGCGTGTTTTTTGACACGCTGCCTGCCACTTTTGCCCCTAAAGCTTGAAGCCTTGCTTTAGCATCATTACGGTTAAGTTGGCTTAAGGTCCCTGTTAATACATATGTGAGACCCTCTAGCGGCTGTGACTGCTCTGAAGGTGCCTCAATATCAGACCAGTGCACACCAACCTCTTGAAGCTCAGCAACCACTTGTTGATTATGCTGCTCACCAAAAAATGCGTGAATATTATGTGCTACGATCACACCAACATCACTCACTTCCTGTAAACTTTCAATGGAGGCATTCATGACATTTTCAAGCGTTAAATAGTGATTAGCTAGATTTTGAGCTGTAGCTTCTCCGACTTCTCTAATACCAAGTGCGTATAAGAATTTCGCCAAGGTAGTTTGTTTTCCAGCCTCTAACGCATTAACCAAATTTTTAGCCGATTTGGGGCCCATACGCTCAAGTGACTCAAAGTGACCTTGGCGCAGTTTAAACAGCTCAGCAGGCGTTTTGATTAGCTCTCGATCCACCAGCTGCTCAACAATTTTATCGCCTAAACCATCTATATCTAGTGCCTTTCGTGAGGAGAAATGCTTGATGGCTTCTTTTCGCTGTGCCTGACATACCAAGCCGCCAGTACAGCGGGCCACAGCCTCCCCTTCAACGCGCTCAACATGTGAATCACAAACTGGACACGTATTTGGAAACTCTATATCAAAAGCATCATCAGGGCGTTTATCTAATACAACTTGAGTGATCTGCGGGATCACATCCCCTGCACGGCGAATGATCACATGATCTTTTACTTTAATTCCTAAGCGGTCAATTTCATCTTGGTTATGCAACGTTGCATTTGATACCGTCACACCGCCCACAAAGATTGGTTCTAGTCGGGCTACAGGTGTGATAGCACCTGTACGGCCTACTTGGAACTCCACATCTAATAGCTGGGTGATTTCTTCTTGTGCAGGAAATTTAAATGCGATCGCCCAACGAGGTGCTCGCGCAACAAAGCCTAATTGAGTTTGCTGCTGCTTATCATCTACTTTAATGACCACACCATCAATTTCATAACTCAACGCATCACGACGCGTTAAGATATCTTGATAATATGCCAGTGCCTGTGAAACTCCTTCTACGCGCTTTGTTTCAGGGCACATAGGCAAGCCCCACAACTTCAATTGCTCTAGCTGCCCATAATGTGTCTCGGCTAATTCAGCCCCTTCCACAGTACCCATTGAGTAAGCATAAAACATCAGAGGTCGCTTTGCCGTGATCTTAGAATCTAACTGACGCAAGCTACCCGCAGCTGCGTTCCTTGGGTTCGCGAAGGTTTTTTCATCTTTTGCTAATGCCGTTTCATTAAGCCTTTCAAAACCAGCCTTATCCATGAACACTTCGCCGCGTACTTCAACCTCGGCAGGTATATTGTCGCCTCTTAAGCGTAGCGGTATATTTCGAATCGTTTTTACGTTTTCAGTGATGTTTTCGCCTACTTGGCCATCGCCACGGGTCGCCGCCTGAACCAACACTCCGTCTCGGTATAGAATCGATACCGCTAAGCCATCCAGTTTGGGTTCACAGCAAAATGCCAGCTCACGAGACTCCAGTAAACGTTCTTTGATACGACGATTAAAAGCGTTAAATTCATCTTCATCAAACGCATTATCGAGAGATAACATAGGCACTTTATGCGTAACTTGATCAAATTTACTTAATGCAACACCACCCACTTTCTGTGATGGAGAGTCGGCTGTTAATAGCTCCGGGTGGGCTGTTTCTAATTCCGTGAGTTCACGCATTAACCTATCGTATTCGGCATCTGGCACAGTGGGCATATCCAGTACATAATATTTGTAATTATGCTCTTCCAACTGCGCTCTTAATTCATTGATTCTATTACTGATAGATTCCGACATTTCAACCTCTTAATAAAACAAAAGCCACCGGTTTATGCCAGTGGCTTACTCTATCTTTTTTTGCCCAACTATTTAGGCAGTAGCACACCTAAAATTTAGGCTGCGAATTCACGTACTTTTTCTACATACGTTCTGATCGTATCAACCGTTAGCGGCTCACGACTGCTATCTAATACTTGCGCACCAAACTCATCTGACAGCTTCTTAGCCGCACCGTGTAGCATATTAAATGCCGCCATGCTATCGCCTTCACAGGGTAGTGTCATAAACAAGCTCACACCCGCTGTACTAAACTGCTCCATATTATCAATATCGAACGTACCCGGGTTATACATATTGACCAGTCTGAATAAGACAGGTCCATTACCCGACGACTCTAGGTGACGGTTAAAAAAGCCTTCTTCTGAGTATTTAAATCCAAGACTTAACACGCTCGGTAATAACTTAGAGCCGGCCATTGTTAAACCTTCAGGCATTTGAATATGGAGGATAATAAAATCTTGTGGCTCTGGCGCTGACTGTTCGCTGTGCGCATTATCCTGCTGCTCAACTGGCTGTTCATCGTGTGTAGACTGTACTTGTGCAGTATTAGGCTGCTGCGGTTCTTCCTCAACAGCAGCAAAGCTCATATCACTTAGTTCAGGCTCTTTTGGCTTTGCGTCTTCTTTCGCAGCGGGTAAATCTTGACTACGATCGTTTTTATCTTCTTTTTTTCTAACAGACCAAAGCCCATGTACCAGTAGTCCACCTATGATCAACGCACTGATCACAATTAATGCCCATCTCAATTCTGTGGCCATTGTTCACCTTTACTTTTTTTATGTATGTGCCATCTGCACTGCTTGTTCTATGTCTACAGCAACTACGCGAGAAACACCTGGTTCCGACATAGTTACCCCCGTCAGCCTTGCGGCCATTTCCATCGCCACTTTGTTGTGACTAATATAAATAAACTGTACCGCTTGAGACATCTCTTCCACGAGGCGACAAAAACGCCCAACATTGGCATCGTCCAGCGGCGCATCTACTTCATCCAACATACAAAATGGCGCTGGATTTAATCTGAAGATAGAAAATACCAATGATAATGCGGTCAACGCTTTTTCTCCACCACTTAACAGGTGAATTGTCGAGTTTTTCTTACCTGGCGGCCTTGCCATTATAGTAACACCACTTTCTAACAAATCATCACTGGTGAGCTCTAAGTATGCATTTCCGCCGCCAAACACTTTAGGAAACAACTCCCCTAAATCTCTATTGACCTGATCAAAGGTCGCTCGAAATCGTGTTTTGGTTTCCCTATCTATCTTTCTAATTGCATTTTCAAGAGTTTCTAGTGCCGCAGTTAAATCATTTAGTTGTTCATCTAAATACGTTTTTCTTGCTAAAGCTTCGTCAAACTCTTCTATGGCAGCTAAATTGACTGCGCCTAACATCGATATTTTTTGTGCTGTCGCGCTTAGCTGACTTTGGTACACCCCTGCACTCAACTTATCATCTAATGTCGCTAACACACCTTTTAACGTTTGTTTGAGCTCTAACAGCGGTTCAAGCGCTGCTTGGGCTTTAACAACTAAACTTTGCTCTTGTAATTGTAGCTGCTGTTTTTGTTCTTTGAGCTTCAAACTATTTGCTTGGGCATCCTGCACACTACTTTGCTTTTCAGATAGCTGTGTTTTTGCCTTTGCAACCTCTTGCTCCATGTCTGTCAGCTTATGTTGCTGAATCTGGTGCGTGCTCAATAAGGTCGTTATCTGTGCTTGCGTTTCTAATAGCGGCGACTCAAGTTGCATCAACTGCTCAGCATTGGCTTCTAACGCAGCCACACACTGCAGCACACTCTCTTTCAAATGCTGAGTCTTTGTCGCACTTATCTGTTGATCACTTTGCGCTTGCTGCAACGCCAACTTCGCCAGATGTACTTGCTCTTGCGCTTGAGTTTTACCCACTAATGTCGCTTGTATTTTCTGTTTGTTCGCCTCAACGAGCAGTTTTTTTTCAGCTAATTCGTTTTGCAACACCTCTAGCTGTTCAGTCACTTTCTGATGACTTGTCGCACACTGCTGGGCAAGTGTTTGCACTGATGTCATTTCTTGTCGGATGTTTGTCAACTCTTCAGCGAGCTTATCAGATTGCGCCTGCCACCCTTGCTGCTGTAGTTCTAAAACCTCTAAACGGCTTTTATTAGCTGCCACTTGCTGAGCAACACTGTGCACTGCTTGCTTATTGTGTTCAATTGCCGTTTCAAGTTCAGTGTGCTTGGCAATAGAGAGCTCTTTGTCTTTTTCGGCGTTATCGAAAGCAGCTTGCAGTTTAGGTAAGTCAGCATTCAAGTTATCCAGCTTTTGATAATTTGCCAGCTGGCTCGCGCTCCCCTCAGCGCGCGGCATTTTAAAATTATCGCCATACACGCATCCCATATCATCAATGGCTAAGATAAAGTGTGCATCTGAGGTAAACTCTCTAGATGAAGCCAACCATTTGATATGATTTAAAACACTGGGGTAAATACCTGACTCTATAAATTGAGCGATACTATGTGGGTCAAACGCCGGTTTATGGGCCCAAATCCCAGCACTATTTGGCGTTTCACTCAAAGGCAATTCATTTAAGCCCAGTAACGCACTTTCGACTATGTCAGCAAATCCTTCTTTAACTTTTAATTGGGCCAAAAAAGAAGGTTGTTGAGCGGCCTCAATTTCACCTAGCAATGAAATCAACGTGTCACGCTCAGCGGTACTTTGCAATAACTGCTGCTGCGCAGAATGAACGTTCTTTTGACTTTCGCGCACTTGCTTATCGCTATTTTGACGTTGTTCTACCAATTTTTGTGCTTGGCTTTGCAAGCTCGCCATTTCTTTAAGCAATGACTGTTGCTTTGCGCTTTCTTGCGTTAATAACTCGCTGCTATTTTGCGCCGATAATGCCTCACTATCGAGTACCAAACTAGCGTGGCGCTCTTCAACATGAAGTTGCTTTTGCTTTGCCTGTTGTAAAGCGACATTACTGGCTGCATGCTGCTCTTTTACTTTTGCTTCATGCTCGATGAGTGCTTTTAGCGTGTCTTCAACATCATTATTCAACTGCTGATTTTGCTCATACAACGCCACTCGCTCTTCAAGCTCAGCCTCTGCAAGTGCTAAGCGCTCGGCTGCATCTTCGCACTTTTTCTGCTGCGAGGTGCAGCTGGTTTGTTGCTCACTCAAAAGAGCCTGTGCCTTGCCCTGCTCCGATTGTAATTTTACTTTTGCCTCGCCCAATTCAACCCGTTTTTCTGCCAGGTGAATTTTTTGCTGTTCTGCTCGAGTCAGCTCAGTATGGGTTTTATGAAGCTCTTGCTGTAATACATTGAGGGCATCGCTAAGATGAGTCACTTGCTGCTCAAAGCTTGCAACAACATCATTTTGTCCGCCGTGGGCTTGTTCTAAAAATTGCAGTTTTTCATCCAGTTTCGCGATCTGCTGTACTTTTTGCTGCAACTTATCATTAAAATCCTGCCATTTTAAAACCGCTAACTGACCTTTTAAGGTCCGTTCTTTGGCTTTTAGCTCTTTGTACTTTCTGGCAGCTTCTGCTTGCTGAGCTAATCTATCTAGCTGTGATTGCAGCTCTTTACGCATATCCAGCAAACGCTCAAGGTTTTCTCGGGTACTCTTAATACGCGTTTGTGTTTCTCGTCTGCGCTCTTTATATTTAGAAACCCCTGCGGCCTCTTCCAAAAAGACTCTGAGTTCATGCGGTTTACTCTCAATTAGACGAGAGATCATACCCTGCTCAATGATAGAGTAACTGCGCGGGCCAAGGCCTGTGCCGAGGAAAATATCTGTAATGTCACGACGACGACATTTGCTGCCATTTAAAAAATATAACGATTGACCATCACGGGTTACTAATCGCTTAATCGATATTTGGTTTCTATCTGCCAGCGACCCCGGTAATGTGCCGCGCGTGTTGTCAAACATCAACTCAACAGACGCTTGTGAAATGGCTTTTCGATTTGTCGAGCCATTAAAAATAACGTCTGTCATCGCATCACCACGTAAGTTCTTGGCAGAACTTTCACCCAAAACCCAGCGCACTGCATCGATAACATTTGATTTGCCACACCCATTGGGGCCAACCACACAGGTCATCTGATCAGGAAATGGAATTTTAGTAGGCTCGACGAAGGACTTAAAGCCTGCGAGCTTAATGTGACTTAAGCGCATAGATAAAATGATGTATTGTTAGGGTTTGAACAACTCACGTACATTAAATTGCACGGCGAAAGTTATCAAGTATGATACCGGTCGCCATGGCCACATTGAGCGATTCAGCTTGACCATATGCAGGTATGGTAATCGGCTGATTAATGTACTGGCCAGCTTGCTCACGGATCCCATGGGATTCACTGCCCATCACCAAAACACCTTGTGTTGAAAATGCCGTTTGATGCACGCTCTGTCCATCTAAATACGCCCCGTATATTGGCCCGTTATACGCACTTAAAAACTGTGGAAGATCTGTCCTAATCACATTCACACGGACAAAAGACCCCATGGTTGCGCTGATCACTTTTGGATTTAGATGATCTGCACAGTCTTCGCTAACCACAACTTGCTTAAGCCCATACCAATCTGCTAAACGAATAATTGTGCCCAAATTGCCTGGATCGGATACCCCATCCAGTGCCAACACCAAACCACTTTTGTCGATTTGCTTCTCTTCAGGCACTGGCACGATAGCAATCGCTGCATTATTGCTGACTAAGGTACTTACTTTGCTTAGCGCCTGCTCATCACACTCTGTGACTGGACACTGCTTTAAGTCAGTTTGATGTGCACTGATAAATTGAGGTGTCGCAAAAATTTGCTGTACTTCAACATTGGCTTGTAGCAATTCCAAGACATTTTTTTCACCTTGAACAAGATACAAACCATGTTGTTTACGGTATTTTTTTTGTGCCAGAGCGCGAACAAGTTTTTGTTGATTTTTAGACAGCATACACACCTCATTTGGTTAAGAAGCGAAGTATATACACAATATAGAATAAAAGGCAGTGTAATTGCCTAAGACCCAGTGGGATGCGCTACAAATAAACAAAATTATCCTCTTTAAGCTTATTTTGCACTCACATAAAAGTATGATTACAATAGTGCCACATTATAAAGTGATACTTTTGATATCACATGCCCAAAACTTGAGTTGAGACGTAGTTATGTCTGCAGAGCTTCATATTATCCTGTTGAATATTGCCATTCTATTTATCGCGTATTTTGCGATATACCCCAAATATGCAGGTAACGACTTTAAAAAGATTTCAGCACAAGACTTTATTGCATCCATTATCTCTTTGGGCATTGCAGGTTCAGTTTATTTTGCTACTGGCGTTGAATTTACCTTGTTCTTTTTTGAGGTAAGCTGGGCGTGGTTTACTTTAGTGAGCTTTACCATTATCGAGTTGCCGCTATTTTATTGGTATGCCAAACGCCACAATGTAAAACTTCCCTAAGCAATCGTAACGACATTAAAAAAGGCATCATTTAGATGCCTTGGCTTTAATTTACATTAACTTTGGGGGAACTGTTACATTTCTTTGTTGTGCAGTAGCTGCGCCACCACATCTTTAAAATCATGGCATGGCTTAAGTGTTGTGATCATGCCATTACTATTTTTAACTAGGTCAATGATGTCAAAATAACCCACTGCTTTTTTCTGGCTATTTTGTACAAATAAATAAGCTATCCCATCGGCTTCGATCGTTTCTTTGATATCGCCAACTTGCGCATTAACCACTTGTGCAGTTGAGATCTGACGCAGAGAATTGATTGACACCATCATGTCAGATACCGTCAGTTCGCTACGACTGAGCCCCATCTTTTGTGCCGTCTCCAGCACGTTACGACTGCCAAGTTGTGCCAATGAGATAAGCCCCACAGGCTCAGAATTAGCGTTAACAACAAGGGCTGCGGCTTGATGTGTCTTATTAAGCACCAGCGTGGCATCATTCAAGCTGGCGTCAATGTCGATATGTATCGCTGGCAAAGGGCGAAGAAATTGCTCAGCAGGTAATTGTGCAAACGTTTTGGTATGGGCAGTTGCCACATTGAATACGTTATTCGTTACAGCGCCACTATCTATAGCAGCAGTTTTTAGTGCATGATAAAAGCTCATGATCCACCTCACGACGATTAATAGAAACTAATAATGTTGTTTTAAAAGGGGATTAAAAAGCCGGTGGTGCTCGAATGCGGGTACTATGAGGTTGCGAACTAAACTCTGAAGAGAAAGCAGACGACGCATTGTCAGCGTCAAACTGTGCGCTCTTTGACACACTAAACGGCAATGCCTCATCAATATCAACGTCTAAATACTGAACGTCAAAGTCAGCTATTAGCTCGATGATTTGCTGCCTTTCTTCTGCTGCATGCGTGCCTGTCGCCGTTACACAAAGTAACGTCGCTAAGCTGACTGCAAACAATAAGTGAAAGACGCGCATGCTGTTTTCTTCTCCACAATAATCTACTAATTAGTGTATGGACTCACCCATGGGTTTACAAGGGGTAAACTACGAAATTGTACCTAAGATAATTGTAAGAGAGTGTGACATAAGTACGTGACTCTTTGAATTTCAAGCCTTTCACCGAATCAGCCAGTAAGAAAAATCACACACTAAAAATGATAATAACGATTATAATAGACTCTAATTGTTCCCAATTTAGAGTTTACTTATGCAAATTACCAAAGGGATGGAATACTTTATCGCCGGATTTTCAATGTTGGGACAAAAAGGATTAAAGCGGTTCGTCTTTATTCCGCTATTGATCAACATTGTGTTATTCGGCGGCTCGTTGTTTTTTTTATTTGACTGGTTAACACAAGGTTTTGAATATTTAAGTGGCGCCCTGCCAAGCTGGCTTAGTTGGCTCGAGTGGTTACTTTGGCCCTTAGCGATTTTAATTATACTGTTTAGTTACAGCATGGTGTTTACGGTTATCACCAACTTTATCGCGGCCCCATTCAATGGCTTGTTGTCTGAAAAAGTAGAACTGCATCTAACAGGCCAACCGATCAATGATGATGGTTTTGCGGATATCGTAAAAGATGTACCTCGTATGATTGGTCGAGAGTGGACTAAGCTTTGTTACTACCTTCCTCGTGCGGTTATTTTCTTTTTAATGCTGTGGATGTTACCTGTGGTCGGCCAAATTTTATGGATCCTCTTTACCTGCTGGATGTATAACGTGCAATATAATGACTATCCGTTTGATAACCACAAAGTCAGTTTTAAACAAATGAAACAAGATCTTAAAGGCCAGCAAGGGCTCTCTTATGGCTTTGGCTTTGCGGTGTTTGTGCTCACGGCTATCCCGTTTGTTAATCTGATTGTGATGCCTGCGGCAGTCTGTGGTGCAACCAAGCTTTGGGTAGAAAATTATCGCGGTAACTACCGCTAACAGCTCATACAATCGTCATAATTCATCCCGATAATAGTTAAAAAAACAACCTTACTGGGACGTTATGCAATTTTTAACTAATATCGTACTTACTACGGCACTGCTTAGCAGTGCCTATTCATATGCCAGTGCTCAGCTTGGCCCTCGCCCATTTTATTTGGTCGACCAAATGGCACCGAGTGCCTTAAAAACCAAGTTGTCTCGGTGTGCCAACAGGCCAGCCTTTAAAAGTAACTTTTCGATTGGCCACCGCGGCGCACCGACACAATTTCCTGAACACACCAAAGAGTCTTATGTCGCTGCTGCGCGCATGGGCGCAGGTGTACTTGAGTGTGATGTCACCTTTACCAAGGATAAAGAGCTGGTTTGTCGCCATGCACAGTGTGACTTACATACCAGTACTGATATATTGCTGCGCCCGGAACTGGCCGCGAAATGCAATCAGCCTTTCACCCCTGCAAACCCAGATACTGGTGCACCTGCAAGTGCAAAGTGCTGTACATCGGACTTAACGCTCGATGAGTTTATGCAGCTCAGAGGCAAAATGGACGGTGCCAACCCACAAGCGCAATCTCCAGAGCAATACGTCAAAGGAACAGCGGGCTGGCGTACAGATTTATATTCAGCCACAGGTACTTTAATGACCCATGCACAGAGTATTGAGCTGTTTAAATCGTTGCGTGTAAAGATGACACCCGAGCTCAAAGCACCAGCGGTAGATATGCCATTTGAGGGCATGACTCAACAAGATTATGCGCAAAAAATGATTGATGAATATCGCGCGGCAGGTGTGTCGTCGCGCAAGGTACTGCCGCAATCATTCAATATCAGGGATGTGCAATATTGGCGTCACAACACCCGCTTTGGTAAGCAAGGCGTATATTTAGATGGCCGATATAGTGATGCACATTTTAACCCAAATGACTCTAGCACATGGCAACCAAGCATGAGAGACATTAAAGCCAGTGGGATAAATATTATTGCCCCGCCACTTTGGGTACTATTAACTTTAGATGCGCAAGGCAATATTGTACCTTCCCAATACGCAAAAGCAGCTAAGGCGGCAAATTTAGATATCATCACTTGGACACTTGAGCGTTCAGGCTTGATTTCTCAAGATGGCGGATGGTATTACCAAGGACTTAAAGATGCCATTAGCAATGAGGGCGACGTCTATAAAGTACTGGATGTTTTAGCCAAGCAAGTTGGCGTTAAAGGTGTGTTTAGCGACTGGCCGGCAACCACTACATTTTATGCAAACTGCATGAACATCTATTAATCTCAAATAAGCGATGTGCATCAGTGTTTGCACATCGCGTTTTTAAGCAAGTTTAGAAGTATTTGCTTGTACCAATCGTGCCAGGGCCCGTGATAGTGCTCGGGTTAGTAATGGTACCAGTGTAAGGACCATCCGGATCAGTTGGACCCGTTTGAATAATCGTTCCATGTGGCGTGACAGTAGCGAATTGATCACTACCCACATTCACATACGCACCATCAGCACCGCCAACGTGCTTTGTCATTTTTGATGGGATTACAGTAGCATCTTGTGAAAGGGCTTTTAGTTTACGCTTTTTAAGATTTAACATTTTTTACTCCTAATTAAAGTCCCCACAAATAGTACAAATCAGCAAAATTCGAGCAACTTAAAACAGTCTGTCAAAATAAAAAATCATAAGCGATAAGATAATTGCGCAATTATTAACTGACAAATATCCTAATAAAAACCAACCTATTAGAATTCAATAATAAAAAAGTAAGGCAAATATTCATATATCTGCCTTACTGGGTACCTTGGCAACTCACTTATACTTCTATCGACTGCCCATGATTCAAGCGGTTGGTCGGGTCGAGTAAGCGTTTTACTTGCTGTAGCCTTGGATAGTTGTCCTTGTAATATAGATATTGCCAATTCACAATATCCATATCTGCATAGTTGACATAACAGCCATCCATAACGCCATCCGGAACTGGGCCTTTTTCACCATACATCTTGTTATAAAAGTTACTCATCCATCCTAAATGATACGGGTCTTGGCTTGGGTCAAACCAATAGGTTTGATATTGCAACTTCATCACAGAGCGACGATGCGACACAGCTGTATCTTCTGATGATAACGCATTTATTTTCCCGCCATACGATGACAGCTGCAATGTACCGCTTGGATTTAAATAGTCACCATGTCTTAGCTCATCCCACAAGGTGCGAATTTGCGCTTCAGGAAAAGGCTTATTCATATAGGCAGACTTGTTTTTACCTCGCGCACCTATTAAAGGCCCTGCAGCATACTGAGTGCCATACCACCAAGGCAAACTGAAGTAACTTCCCGGTGGCGTTGGCCTTGGCGGCGCATCTTCTTGGCTCTGGATCCCCATATGATCGGATGTACGCAAACCGACTTTGGCCTGTGCCAATTGCGCCGCAGAGAAAATGGCATCTAAGAATTCATCAATTAAGCTGGGGTTACCTGCGCAGAATAACTGCAAGCGAATACTGCCCCCACCACCAACCGATTTTGGCATAGACATGGATGTATGCAGCGCATTAAAACGACTTTCTGGGCCATTATTTTTAGTCCAAAACTCGCCGTAATTTTTAATCAGGGCTGCAAACTGCTGATAGTCTAAACTTGCCCACGGCAGCGACACCTCTTGTGTATGAATAAAAGCTGGTACGTCTGGTAAGTCTTTGAAAAAGTATTTGGTCACGATACCAAAATTACCGCCACCGCCGCCTTGGTGTGCCCAGACAATTTCATCAGCCTGAGCGGATTGGCCTTTAAAGTATTTACGCGGATAAGTTGCCTGCCCACCCCATTCATTAAACGCCACCAGCTCGACACCAGCCAAGTAATCACTCGACAAACCGTATTGACGAGAGTGTACGCCAAACCCACCGCCACAAACATGGCCACCAATCCCGACACCAAAACAAGACCCTGCTGGTATTATTTTGCCAAACTCTTTGAATAACGTTTTATAGGTATGGCCTAAATTAGCCCCCGCTTCCACCACATAATAATCACCGTCTTTGTAAATGCGGTCCATATTGCTGATGTCGATAACCACCCCATTATCATTATCAACAAACCCTTCATAGCAATGCCCTCCTGAACGCACGGTGATGCGCTTGCCCTGCGTGATCGCATCACGGGCTGCCATATACACTTCATGGGCAGAGCTACAGGCACCTATGTATGTCGGCTGACTTAAAAAGCGCATATTAGAACCCAGTAACATAGATATATACCGCGGATCATTACCAAACACTTTGTGATATTGCCCATACTCTCCACGGGCCTCTGCAGACGTTGATTGCAACGCCAAAGGTGCAGCCCCAACCACACCACCGACTGCCAGTGACTTTTTCAAAAAACTACGGCGAGATGTTTGCTCTGTTGTCTGTAACTCTAACTCTTGTTCTTTATTATCCATCGTACTGTCCTTACATGTTATTGTTATTGGTCACACAGCGTCCTGCCACTATCCAAACCCGACACGCTCCAGCATGCGACGTTTCCAATGTAGCAATAAACAAAACAAAAACTGTATATAAATTAGACTAAAGGTGTAGATTGAAAAGGAACAGCGCGTAATAGGAAATTAATAATAAAAGCTAGTTTGTAGATAGTAAGTAGTTACATCCACAATGTATCAAAATATTTCTTTTGCGTACGTGGCGTTTAAAGGTGTGGTTCAGCCACATCCATGTGGCCAGAAAATAGCAATTAACTATACAAATTTTGCGGGACTTTTAAGACCTGAATATGTACGGTAACTTCTTCACGGTCATGATACAGGTGCTTGGCTTGTAGCTTATAACCAACATTGTAATGAGCCAACTCATCATCAATCAGCTGCAAACATTCGTAAACACTATCAAAGCGCTTTTTCATTGGTAGTTTGAGGTTAAATATTAACTCTTTAACAAAGCCATTCACTATCCAATCGATCATCAGTTGCGTTACTTTACTTGGCTTTTCAACCATGTCACACACTAGCCAATCAATATTGCGCTTTTCTGGGCGGTATTTAAAACCATCTTCTCGAAAGTGCTTCACTTGACCACTTTCCATCAACTTGTCATTCATTGGACCGTTGTCAATAGCAGCGACAAACATACCGCGTCTAACTAATTGATACGTCCAACCTCCAGGACAAGCGCCTAAATCAACACCGCGCATGCCCGGACGCACACGATCTTCAGCTTGCTCTTTGGTTAAAAAGACATTGAACGCTTCATCTAATTTTAACGTTGAGCGGCTTGGGCCATCTGCGGGCATTTTAAGCCTAGGGATCCCCATAAAAAATGGCGAATTATTGTCGCTAAACGAGTAGCCCACATAAGCTGTATCATTTGCTAAAAACAAAATATGCAGCACAGGCTTTTGCGGCTTCACGTTGCGTGTTAACTTATTTTGCTTCTCAAGCGATTTAGCCAGCGGAGTAGAGATCTTTTTACAAAACTTCGACAGCTCTTTACCTTCGTTGGTGTCTGGTGTTTCAACACGCAAATCACCACACAGCGGGAAATCCGCAACACATTGCTTAATCTCGCCGACTCGATCTTCGAGTGGCATATTTGTCAGCAAAGTGCCTGCAAACCACTGCCTTGCAAACACCAAGCTCTTAAAATCGATTTGCTTAATCAGCCGCTCTGCCTCTTCTTTGGCATAACATTCAAAGGTCACAAACCCAGTATTTGGCTTGGCTTTGACATATCCAGCAACACCTTGTTGCATTGCATGGTGATTAATTTCAGCAGCCGCATCACTTTCAAAACCGCTACGACAGTAAATAACTACACTCGACATTGTTTCAATATTTCCAAATTAAAGAGGTTGCTTAGCGGCTTTAACAATTAGTATTAGCCAACCAATAATAAAACACACTCCACCGATAGGAGTGATAGGCCCTAGCCACTTTGCACCAGTCAGGGCCAATAGATATAAACTGCCACTAAATAGCAAAATACCCACTATAAAAGCAAAGCCTGCCCATTTAAGCTGCATGCCCCACTTTATTAAAAGCGCCACAGCGATAAGGGCTAAACCATGTGTCATTTGATATTGTGCCGCAGTCTTAAAAATCCCCACAGCATAGTCACTTACATGATGCTTTAAACCGTGGGCAGCAAACGCCCCTAATGCCACTGACAACATACAGAAGACACTGCCTGCTAATAAAAATAGTTTAGCCATGGCAAATATCTCGCATAAATTGCACAGTTTTTTGTGCAGCGGCATCGCGGTTTTGTGATTCAGTCAAACCACTCGCTTTGCGTGGCTTTAATGAATGATCGCCATCAGGCAACCAAAAGTACTCTGGTGTTGCCTCTAGTTGCAGTGCGCTCACTTCGGTTTTATTACCAAATGTGTCTCGCTCTCCCTGCAGCACTAAAAACGGACACGAAATATCACCAAAGTGCTCAACTCTTAACTTTTCAGGTTTGCCTGGGGGGTGAAATGGATAGCCAAAAGCAATCACGCCTTTGACCTTAGCTGTTGTCTCACATGCCAGCATCGAAGCCATACGCCCACCCATTGATTTGCCACCGATAAATATCGGTAATGCATCATCTAGCTGTGACAAGACCTGTTCGTAACGCGCTAATAACTTGGGCGCTCTGTCCGGCGGACGCTTTTTATTCTGCGCTTTGGCCGTAGCCATATATTCAAAATCAAATAGCGCAACATCAATGCCTTGCTCAGCGAGCTTGGTCGCCATATCTTGCATAAAGTCTGAATCACACCCCGCGCCTGCACCATGGGCAAATACAAACTGTGCTAAAGGGTTCGGGGATTTGTGCCATTCAATGACGACCTTATCACTCATAGTTAAAAGTACCTTGTTATATTTGTTCTTGCTCAACCATGCTGAGCATCCAATCTTTAAACGACACGATTTTACCCAGTTCTGCCTGAGATTCACGACAAACCAAATAATATGCGTTTTTACTTTCTAAGCTGTGACTGAACGGAATGACCAAACGACCGGCATCTAGATCTGGTTTTGCCAGTACACTATTACCCAATGCAATGCCTTGGCCGTGTACAGCCGCTTGTAGCACCATAGATGAGTGGCTAAAAATAGGCCCCGTATTGGCGGGCACATTTCGCACACCGGCTGTTTTGAGCCACGACTTCCAAGAACGACGAGAAGTGTCATGCAACAGATTATGGTTTGCCAAATCGCTGGGTTGATCAAGCGGCTTTGGGCCATTTAGTAGCAAAGGACTACATAAGGGCACTAAGTACTCAGTATGTAATTTGTGAGTTTGCACACCATTCCAATTACCTCGACCATAATAGATTGCTACATCGACGTCATCAGTAAGCGAGTTTTCATCCTGATCTTGGGCCTTGATCCGCACATCAATATCTGGAAATAACTCATTAAATTTACTTAACCTTGGCACTAGCCATTGAATTGCAAAACTCGGCGTTAAGCTCACTGTAAGTGACCCTTTAGCACCACGTGCTAGCAGTTTTTCAGTTGCATCAATAAGCTGTGAAAAGATGTCTTTTATATCTAAAAAATAGCCTTGCCCTTCTTCTGTCAGAAGCAAGGAACGATTTTTTCTGAGGAACAGCTTTAACCCCAAGTGTTCTTCAAGCGTTTTTATTTGGTGGCTAATAGCCGCTTGTGTTACGAATAGCTCTTCAGCGGCTTTGGTAAAACTCAAGTGCCTGGCTGCTGCTTCAAACGCTTTTAAAGCATTCAGTGGTGGTAACCTTCTTGCCATAGCAGGACGCCTTTACATGTTGTTATATATTATGTTGTTGTATCGTTGGGCAACTACCATCCTATGGTCACTGCCCGGCCTAACTAAATAGGCAAATTAAACGCTCGCGCTGGTATCAAGTGCATCGAAGCTTTTGATTAGCTCATCAACCGCTTTCATTTGCTTCAAGTAACCTTCCAGTTTATTTAAAGGTAGCGCACACGGACCATCACATTTAGCCACATTTGGATCTGGGTGAGCTTCGATAAATAACCCTGCTAAGCCCAGCGCCATTCCACTGCGCGCTAGTTCTGCCGCCTGTGCTCTTCGGCCATCAGCTGAATCAGCGCGGCCACCAGGACGTTGCAGCGCATGCGTTGCATCAAAAATGACAGGGGCCATGTGTTTCATGTCATCCATACCCAGCATATCAACAACTAGGTTGTTGTAGCCAAAGCTGCTACCACGCTCACATAAAATGACTTGCTCATTGCCCGCTTCATTCAGCTTTTTAATGATATGACGCATTTCATGCGGGGCTAAAAACTGAGGTTTTTTCACGTTAATAACCGAGCCAGTTTTTGCCATCGCGACAACCAAATCGGTTTGGCGAGCAAGGAATGCTGGTAATTGGATCACATCTGCAACTTCTGCCACAGGTGCAGCTTGAAACGGTTCATGCACATCAGTGATCACAGGCACATTGAAGGTCTTTTTTATTTCTTCAAAAATTTTTAACCCTTCTTCCATACCTGGACCGCGGTATGAATTGATTGATGAGCGGTTAGCTTTATCAAAAGATGCCTTGAAAACATAAGGGATATTAAGCTTTGAGGTGACTTCAACATAATGCTCTGCAATTTGCATCGCCAAATCACGTGATTCAAGTACATTCATGCCGCCAAATAAAACAAACGGTTTATCGTTTGCCACTTCAATGTTTCCAACTTTTATAATCTGTGTATTCATATTTCAATCCAATTTAAACTGGTAAAAAGCAACCACATAACTTAGTTACCAAGCACACATATTGATATACGCCTTAAGGCCAACTTATAACTTATTATGATAATTCAGCATAGTACCTAATTGCTCAACACGCTATTTATCGCTGCGCACGTCGCCATGCTCGATAGCGAATTGATAATGATACGTTGATATAGGCACTTAGTTCAGCCACAAGCAGTGATAAAGTCTTTAGAGCATATAGTCTTATGTGTAATTTGACTACTCGCGGTTAGTCGATAGTGAGATAAAGCTTGCTGTCATGTAAGCCCCTATACTCTCAATTTATGAGGCGTTCGCTCACACTTTATTGTTAATGCAATATATTGTTGTGATCAGCAAGCTCTTCTATTTGATTCTGTATGATCTCAATGGTGGGGTCATCAGGGCACTCATCTACAAAATACTGTAGATCATCTTTGGCCATCTTCGGGCAGTTAAGTTGATTCAATAAATACCCTCTATCTCGCCTTTCGTATGGATCATCGCCCAACAGTTCCATCAGAAGTTCTACGCAACTCAATGCATGGCTAAATTTTTCAGCAGCAATAAACGACCACTTTTGCTGAGCAAGATAAAGTTTAAACGCTTCATCTCCTATTACTAGTTCAAGCGGTTCTTGCTCCTTTTCGCTGTCGTTTTCAGGGGTAATATACCATGATTGCTGACCTGAACTTGGATCAATGATGTAACCTTCTTCACTACTTAGCGCAACATGCACCATAACTTCACTTTGCAATAGTGCAACCGTGGCATTAAAGTCTGCGCGCTCTAGTAAATGGGCTAATAACATGGCCAATGCTGTACTTGTACCGCTACGCATTTTAAGTACATAACCCACGTTATTTAGCAAATACTCAGGGACTTTTTGGCCTGTGCCACTAAATAGCCATTTGGTATAAAAAGTATCGAGTATTAAATCAATGCGCTTATGCACCTCTTTTTCCTTCACACGCATCTCGTCGACTGCCAACTCTAACTCGGCTAACAGACATAGCGTTTGCTCGATGTCGGCTTGAGCATCCCATCGTTGCTCTGCATAAATACTACGAAGCAATGCTGGCACGGTATAATCCATACCTAATTCTTGTTGTTCATCAAACCAAGTATCCGTCATAGACTGTACTGCAAACCCATGTGAAAATAATAAGCCGCTAGTGTAACACTTTTTAGTCCATACCCAAGGGGAAATTTTACGCATAACCATGCAACCAGCTGGGTGACTGGCTACATGACTTAAGCTTTATTAACGAAGGTTAAAGAATGAATGCGCTTTTTGTACCTGCAAGATAGCCAATAGCGAGTAGTGCAGCAGTGGCTCCTATTAACGCAGGGATTTGTTTTGACTTATGTTTTGATTTAGCCACCACAAAACCAAGGCCAATATACCCAACGACCAGTATTATTTTTTCCATCAGCCAAGGTTGAGATGAAGGCTTCATGCCCAAGGTCACCGCCAGATAAACAGCAGACACAAGTAGTAATGTGTCTACGCCATGGCTGGTAATAAACAAGACTTTATTATTGGCTAATTTACCAGATGTTAATCGCGACACTGAGCGTGTATAAAAAAGTATAATGCTAAGGGCTGCAAACATCATATGGGTATGCTTTAAAAAAAGGTAATCCACATCCGCCTCACTGTTTATCTGGGTAGCGCGCTAAAATGGCTTCTAGATCGTCAATAATTTCATTAAACACAGTGACTAATTTAGGGTCAAAATGTTTACCACTTTGATTATTAATCTCTTTAACTACCTCAGGTAAATCCCATGCCTCTTTGTAACAACGGCGATGACGCAGCGCATCATATACATCGGCCATCGCTACAATGCGTCCGAACACGTGTATATCTTCACCTTTAGTGCCTTTGGGGTAGCCTGTGCCATCCCACTTTTCATGATGGTCTCTGGCAATAAGTGCACCTGCGTTGACAATTTCACGTTTGGAATCTCGCAACAACTGATAGCCCTTTTTAGCGTGACTTTGCATTACCGTCCATTCTTGCTCATCCAGTTTGGCAGGCTTATTTAATATCGCATCTGGAATGCCCACTTTGCCGACATCATGAAGTGGCGAGGCAATACGTACTAAATCTGCTTCTCGATTACCCAGCCCATAGCCCACAGCAAGTGCATGACAAATATGAGCTACACGTTTGACATGATTGCCAGACTCCGTTGAGCGCATCTCTAAAGCTTCACTTAGACGATAAACTAGCTCCTGCTGGGTATCTTCAATTTCCGCTTGTAACTGCACATTTTCGTAAGCCAGTTGTACATTTTGCGAGAATATTTCGATTAAATGCTTTTGCGTATCAGTTAAAAACTCAGGGATCCCAGAGACGAACAGCATAGATGCGTGATTATACTCACTTGAGCAGTACGAGAATAAGTAATTGTCTTTGTAAACAATGCTTTTTTCATTCAGCGCCTTTTTACACGCTTGAATTTGCTCCTCATTTAAAACATCTTGAATGGGTTTGCCTTCACTCTTTGCAAACTCACCTCGGCCTGTAAACACCACTAAGTCTTCACTGCAAGTGTCGGGTTCATTACTGGCCACCAAAGACGTTGCATACATGGCTTCATCGACAGTGCCCAATAATGAGGTAAGCTGTTGCATTACCCCTTCGATAAACTGCTCAATCGAGTGCGTTGCAAAAATATCGCGAGACGCTGTAATAATTTTTTCTAAGCCTTGACGAGATTGATCAATTGATAAGATATCCCGGTATGAGCGCAGGCTAGACATCACCACAGTAAAAAGTTTCTGTGCTGTCAGTTCAGTTTTCGATTTATAGTCATTGATATCATAATTAACAATGACCTGCCTCTCTGGTGCTTGCCCTGGTTGTCCGGTTCTGAGGATGATGCGAATGTTGTTATTCTTGGCCGTTTCGCGAATAAACTGAGCAACCTTTAAACCGGCATCATCGGTTTCCATCACCACATCAAGCAATACAATCGCTGCGTCAGGGTGATCAGTCACCACCTGCTTTGCTTCCTCTCCCGAATATGCACTGAGAAATTCGAGTTTCTTCTTTTGAAATTCGAAGTCACTTAACGCAAGTTTAGTGACAGCATGCACTTCAGGTTCATCATCCACAATGATGACTTTCCAAGTGCCACTTTGTTCCGTTTCTATGACATCAGTTGGCTCATCTGAAAACAAAAAATCATCCATAGAGAGTCCTTAACGCTTATTTGACGCGGGCTGTAAATTAAAAATATTAATGCATTCAACGCATCACTCAGGCATCTGTGCCAAAGTTACTCTATCACAGCCTGCCATATCTTTTATTGTAAGTATATTGCGATAGTTCATTTGTGCAAAAATCTCTCTTACACCCTCACCTTGCTCAAAGCCATGTTCTATCAAAATAAAACCGTCTGAGCTCAGGTACTCTCTCGCTTGTGAAGCAATATGACGTATATCTGCATAGCCATTTTCTTCAGCAACTAAAGCAGACAAGGGTTCAAAACGCACATCCCCTTGGGTTAAATGTACATCGTTGTTTTCGATATACGGCGGATTACTGACAATCAAATCAAATTGCTGTGCTGGCACATTTGAAAACCAATCACTTTGTGCAATAGTGACATTGTTCAATGCATGTCTTTGTTGATTGCGAGTTGCCAACGCCACAGCATCTTGTGAGTAGTCCACCGCCCAAACTTGCCAAGACGGCATTTCACTGGCCAATGACAGCGCAATAGCGCCAGTACCAGTACCTAGATCTAAGACCTTTGCGGTATGAGGCAATGACAAGCCAAGGGCGCACTCCACCAAGGTTTCCGTATCTGGTCTTGGGATTAAGGTGCTGTTGTTGACATAAAGGGGGAGACTCCAAAACTCACGCTCACCGGTAATATGCGCAACAGGTTCTCCTTCTAATCGCCTTGCGATGTGCGCTTTAAAAGCTTGATGATGTTCGTCAGATAATGCTGCTTCAGGCCAGGTAAATAAGTAACTACGGGGCTTATCTAGAATGTGTAGTAAGAGGACTTCTGCGTCGAGTTTTGGGGAATCAGAGTGTTCAATTAGTTGCTGAGTTGCCCAAGCGATTGCTTGGGCATTGGAGATTGGGCTCACCTTAATCATCACCCATCGCAGCCAGTAGGTCTGCTTGGTGCTCAAGAAGAAGCGGGTCAATAATCGCGCCTAGCTCACCACCAACTACTTCATTTAAACGGTATAACGTTAAATTGATGCGGTGATCCGTGATACGACCTTGAGGATAGTTATAAGTACGGATACGCTCAGAGCGGTCTCCACTACCCACTAAGTTGCGACGCTCGCTCGCCTCAGCCGCTTGACGCTTTTCGTCTTCAGCCTGCTGCAGTCGCGCACCGAGTACAGATAACGCTTTAGCACGGTTTTTATGCTGAGAACGCTCATCCTGACACTCAACAACAACACCTGTTGGAATGTGGGTTATACGAATTGCTGAGTCTGTTTTGTTAACGTGCTGACCACCGGCACCTGATGCTCTAAACGTATCCACTTTTAAATCTGAAGGGTTAATCTCAATGGCTTCCGCCTCTGGGATTTCAGCCATCACAGCAACAGTACACGCAGATGTATGAACACGACCTTGTGATTCCGTCTCTGGAACACGTTGTACACGGTGCGCGCCTGACTCAAACTTCAGCTTGCCGTACACCCCATCGCCTTTAATATTGGCAATGACTTCTTTATAACCGCCGTGTTCACCCTCGTTAGCGCTTACAACCTCTACTTGCCACTTTTGCGTTTCCGCATAGCGGCTGTACATACGGAATAAGTCACCTGCAAATATTGCGGCCTCATCACCACCTGTACCCGCACGTACTTCTAGGTAAACATTGTTATCGTCTTTTGGATCTTTTGGCAGCATCAATACTTGTAGCTGATCTTCTAACTCAACAATCGCCGCCTTGGCTTCTTTGTATTCTTCTTGCGCCATTTCTCGCATATCAGGATCTGAATCCTTTAGCATCTCTTCTGCTGTAGCGACATCTTCTTGTGCTTGCTGATAAGCAGTAAATGTTTTTACAACATCTTCAAGTTCTGAGTACTCTTTAGAAAGTGCGCGAAAGCGGTTCTGATCGCCAATCACTTCTGGATCGCCTAGCATCGCCTCTACTTCTTCATGACGCTCAACTAGGGTTTCTAACTTACGATAGACAGACTCTTTCATCTAAATTTTATTCCTGTTCAATACCTAATGCCTGCTTAAGCACCATTAATCGCTCTGTATCCCCTTCTTTTGCAGCTTTTTGAATGGCATGCGTTGGGGCGTGTGTGAGTCGATTGGTTAGCTTATTTGCTAATTCAAGCAAGACTTTTTCTGAATCTTTACCCGATTGTAGCTGATTTACAGCCTTTTCCACGAGCTCTAATTTTATTTCTTGTGCTGATGTTCTGTACTGGCGAATAACATCAACCGATTTTAAAGAGCGCTGCCAATCTGCAAACTCTCTGGTTTTATCATCAATGATCGCCTGTGCTTGTGTTGCCGCCTGCTCGCGACTTGCGATGTTTTCATTAACGATGGCTTGTAAGTCATCAACCGTATATAAATAGGCAGCATCCAGTTCATTAACTTGGCTTTCAATGTCCCTTGGTACTGCAATATCAACAAACAACATAGGACGATACTTTCTTTGCTTTAACGCTTGCTCTACCACCCCTTTACCAATTATCGGTAAAGTACTTGCTGTAGAGCTTATCACGATATCAGCATGCTGTAATTCATCTGGTAGCTGAGCAAGAGAGATGACATCCCCGCCAATTTCCTCAGCAAGATTTTTAGCACGCTCAATCGTTCGGTTTGCTACGGTAATGTGCTGTGGGTGATGTTGAGACAAATGCTTAGCAACTAACTCTATGGTTTCACCCGCCCCGATCAACAAGACCTTTGTTTTATCCAGCTTGCCATAGATATGCTTTGCTAAATTCACCGCAGCATAAGCAACAGATACCGCACTGGCACCAATCTCTGTTTCCGTTCGCACTTGCTTTGCAACCGAGAAGGTTTTTTGAAATAAGCGCTCAAACATGGGCTGGATCACATGATGATGCTTAGAGCTATTATAAGCTTGCTTTATCTGGCCAAGAATTTGCGGCTCACCTAACACCAATGAATCCAAACCGCATGCAACTCGCATTAAATGGTTTACAGCGTCTTGATTTTGATGAATATACACATTGTCCGCTAGCTCTTGCTGGGAGATATCATGGAAATTTGCCAACCAACCGAGAAGCGCTTGGGAATTAGCATTGTCGAGGCTACAATAGATTTCGGTACGGTTACAGGTAGACACAATCACAGATTCATGAAACTCTGTTAACTGATTGAGCTGCTCCAAAGCACGAGACAATTGCTCGGGTGAAAAAGCGACTTTTTCACGTAATTCGACGGAAGCGGTTTTGTGATTAATACCAAGTGCGATGATGGTCATAAATGCCAGTGTTGCCCAAGCCCTGCTTTAAAGCGGCCAATTTTACCAAAAATCAATCGAATATGGAAAGTAAGGAACCTCATTTGAAACAGTTTCATTTGATTTTGCTCATGTTTTTTTTATTTCTAGGTGGCTGTGCGCAATCACCACGGCACCCAGTTCAGGGACAGGCAACGCTAAACACCCTTGCCGAGTTCAATAAATGGCAGGCACGTGGCAAAATTGCCTTTATTGCCCCCGATGATAGACAGTCGGTGAACTTTAATTGGCAATATACTGATAATAAACAAACACTCACCTTAACCAGCTTTATCGGTACTCAAGTTTTAAAAATGATGGAACTTGATCAATATAGTGAACTGGTTGTAGATGGCAAGTCTTATACCGGACCAGAAAGCGCTGCACTTATTCATCGCGTAAGTGGTTGGCAATTACCTATCACACAAGCACCCAACTGGTTTACCGCAACACGATTTGAAGCGGGTTTTGAACTAGATACAGCAGGCTATATTCAGCAAGCAAGCTGGCAAGACGAACAAGGAAAAGTTTGGACAATCCAATACCAACGATATCGTAACTTCAATGGGCTAACATTGCCTGCGAGGCTGACACTGGCACATCAAGATATTACAATTAAAATTCAAATTAATGCATGGCAGTTCGACTCATAATGACCAAACTTACTTTAACAGCGCCCGCTAAACTCAATCTTTTTTTACATATCAATAACCGCAGAGCAGATGGCTACCATGAACTTGAAAGTCTATTCACTATGCTCGACTTTGGTGACGAACTTAGTTTTGAGCTAATTGAAGAAGATGACATCCAAATAGTAGGGGATGTAGCGGGAATCAATCATGAAGATAACCTCATTTATAAAGCTGCCAAAGCACTTTTACCCCATCGAACAGTAAAAAAAGGTGTAAACGTACATTTAACGAAACACTTACCTATGGGCGGAGGAGTGGGCGGTGGTTCTTCTGATGCAGCGACGACCCTACTTGCTTTAAACACGCTTTGGGAATGTGGACTGACACTGCAAGCGCTGGCAAAAATAGGATTACAACTCGGTGCAGATGTCCCTGTATTTATTCATGGTAAAACCGCGCTAGCCCAAGGTGTTGGGGAAGTTTTAACCCCGTTTGATTATCCTGAAAAGTGGTATTTAGTGGTCGCGCCTGGGGTCCATGTTAGTACCGTAAAAGTGTTCACAGATCCGGACTTACCACGTAGTACAGCGAAACTAAAAACGCCTTGGCAAATGGCAGATACACGCAATGACTGCGAAGAGTTAGTTAAAAAGCTTTACCCTGAGGTTGAAAAGACCCTGACGTGGTTGCTAAAATATGCGCCGTCAAGAATGACAGGAACTGGAAGTTGTTGTTTTGCAGTTTTTGATGACGAGCAAACAGCACTGCGTGTACTCCAGCAAATGCCGTCATCTTGGCAAGGCTTTGTAGCTAAAAGTGCAAGTGAGTCGATTACTCACAAACAATTAGCTACGTGGCTAAACAAAGAGAAGTAAATTAGTTTAAGTTAGCCTGTATCGACTGTGCTATTTTAGTCTTTGCATGTTAGTCCAAAAATTCAGTGCCTGAGGAACCCTACCGTGCCCGACATGAAGCTCTTCGCTGGTAACGCAACACCCGAGCTAGCTCAAAAAGTTGCAAAACGTTTATTTATTGAGTTAGGTGATGCCGTTGTAGGCCGTTTTAGTGACGGTGAGATCAGCGTTCAAATCAATGAAAATGTACGTGGTTCAGACGTCTTTATTATTCAATCAACTTGTGCACCAACAAACGATAACCTGATGGAGCTTATCGTTATGGTTGACGCACTACGTCGTGCTTCTGCTGGCCGTATCACAGCAGTAATCCCATATTTTGGTTATGCACGTCAAGACCGCCGCGTTCGTTCAGCACGTGTGCCTATTACTGCAAAAGTAGTAGCCGACTTCCTATCAAGTGTAGGTGTTGACCGCGTATTAACTGTGGATCTACATGCAGAACAAATCCAAGGCTTCTTCGATGTGCCAGTAGATAATGTATTTGGTAGCCCTGTACTTATCGAAGACATGAAAGAGCGCGATTTCGACGATGTCGTTGTTGTCTCACCAGACATTGGTGGCGTAGTACGTGCGCGTGCTATTGCAAAGCTACTTGACGATAAAGACCTTGCGATTATCGACAAGCGTCGCCCTCAAGCGAACGTATCACAAGTAATGCACATTATCGGTGACGTAGAAGGCCGTGACTGTATTATCGTTGACGATATGATTGATACAGGTGGCACCTTATGTAAAGCTGCTGCTGCACTGAAAGAGCATGGTGCTAAGCGTGTATTCGCTTATGCAACGCACCCAGTTTTATCTGGTAATGCTGCTGATAACTTACGTAACTCAGTTATCGACGAAGTGATCGTAACAGACTCTATTCCATTGTCTGACGAGCTTCGCGCAATTGATAAGGTTAAAGTGTTAACCTTAGCTGACATGATGGCAGAAACTATTCGCCGTATCAGCAACGAAGAATCAATCTCGGCAATGTTTGAACATTAATTCATTGCAAGATTAAATAAAAAAGCACCGTTTGGTGCTTTTTTATTGCTCTAATGGTTTTAATCTAGCCATGATAGTGCTATATTAGCGCGCCTTTTTTACCTACTGGGCAGACAAAATTTGTCAGCTTGATAGGTATACGCCAGAGAATTTGGTCGCGAGTTTTCTGACATTATTAACTTTATATATTTTGGAGACAGTTATGTCACAATACGTTTTAGACGCTGAAGTACGCGTAGAATTAGGTACTGGTGCGAGCCGCCGCCTACGTCGCGCTGATAAAGTTCCTGCAATCCTTTACGGTGCGGGCAAAGAAGTTGTTTCTCTTACTCTAGATCACAACAAAGTGATCCACATGCAAGAAGACGAAGGTTTCTACACTCACATCCTTACGCTAAACATTGGCGGTGAGTCTGTTGAAGCTATCGTTAAAGACATCCAGCGTCACCCGTACAAGCCTAAGATCACTCACTTAGACTTCCAACGTGTTGATGCTTCTCAGAAGATCCACACTAAAGTACCAGTACACTTCATCAACGAAGACGCTGCTACTAAAGGCGGTAACACTGTTGCTCACCACGTAACAGAAATCGAAATCACATGTCTACCAGCTCAACTTCCTGAGTTCGTAGAAGTGGATGTTGCTGCAATCGCTGTAGGTGCAACTGTACACCTATCTGACGTTGCACTACCTGCAGGTGTTGTTTCAGTAGAACTAGCTAAAGGTGCGGACCACGACCAAGCTGTTGTTACTTTAAACGCTCCTAAAGGCGCTGCTTCTGAAGAAGAAGCTGAAGAAGCAGCTGAGTAATTTTTAAGGTGTTAACACCTTGAATAATATTCAAATGCTTGTGGGCCTGGCTAATCCAGGCCCCGAATATGCAAACACTCGTCACAATGCCGGTGCGTGGTTCATAGAAGAACTGGCAAAGCGCTACAATTGCATTCTCAAACCCGACTCTAAGTATCATGGCCTTACAGGCAAAGTACTTATCAATAACCAAGAATTCAAATTGCTTATTCCCACCACTTATATGAATTTAAGTGGCAAAGCAGTCTCAAGCCTTGCAAACTTTTTTAAAATTCCAGCTGAAAACATTCTCGTTGCACATGACGAAATGGATATGGACCCAGGTATCGCCAAAATTAAAAAAGGCGGTGGTCATGGTGGACATAATGGCTTGAAAGACATTATTTCTAAGCTTGGCAATAATAAAGAATTTATGCGCTTGCGAATAGGCATTGGTCACCCGGGCCACCGAGACAAAGTCACGGGCTGGGTAT
Organism: Pseudoalteromonas umbrosa; assembly: GCF_030125375.1. GTDB lineage: Bacteria > Pseudomonadota > Gammaproteobacteria > Enterobacterales > Alteromonadaceae > Pseudoalteromonas > Pseudoalteromonas umbrosa. The sequence continues at coordinate 32,071 of NZ_JASJUU010000007.1, forward strand.
TAGGTAAAGCACCAAAAGCTGACCAAGAAAAAATTGATGCGGTCGTTGATGAAGCGGTTCGTTGCATGGAAATTTTAGCGAAAGACGGTGTGTTAAAAGCACAAAACAGACTACATTCATTTAAGCCGTAAAGTATTTTTATACGGCAACAATTTGATTAACTGAAGGTTCAAAATTATGGGTTTTAAATGTGGCATTGTGGGTTTACCAAACGTTGGTAAATCAACCCTATTTAATGCATTAACTAAAGCGGGGATCGAAGCCGCAAACTTTCCGTTTTGTACAATCGAACCAAACACAGGCGTTGTTGCCGTTCCGGATCCTCGTCTAGACCAACTGGCTGCGATTGTTAATCCACAAAAGACCATCGCAACAACGATGGAATTTGTTGATATTGCCGGTCTGGTAAAAGGCGCATCAAAAGGTGAAGGTCTTGGTAACCAGTTCTTAGCAAACATTCGCGAAACAGATGCCATTGGCCATGTTGTTCGCTGTTTTGAAGATGAAAATATCGTACACGTTTCGGGTCAAGTTAACCCTGCTGATGATATTGACGTTATCAATACTGAGCTTGTTTTATCAGATATGGAAGCAGCAGATCGCGCAGCACAACGTAATGCTAAAAAAGCAAAAGGCGGCGACAAAGAAGCTAAATTCCAAAACGACGTATTAGAAAAAGTTAAAGCACACCTTGATGAAGGCCTAACACTGCGTTCTTTAGAGCTAACTAAAGAAGAACTTGCTGCTATCAAGCCGCTTAACTTCTTAACGATCAAACCGACAATGTATATCGCCAACGTCACAGAAGATGGTTTCGAAAACAACCCATTCTTAGACAAAGTACGTGAAATTGCAGCTGCTGAAGACGCGGTTGTGATCCCAGTATGTGCTGCGATTGAATCAGAGCTGTCTGAACTTGAAGAAGAAGACAAGCTTGAGTTCATGGCTGATCTTGGTCTTGAAGAGCCAGGTCTTAACTTAGTGATCCGCGGCGGTTACGAACTTCTTAAATTACAAACCTACTTTACTGCGGGTGTAAAAGAAGTGCGCGCATGGACCATTCCTGTTGGCGCAACGGCACCACAAGCTGCTGGTAAAATTCACACTGACTTTGAGCGTGGCTTTATTCGTGCACAGACGATTGGTTTTGATGACTACATTGAATACCAAGGTGAAAGCGGTGCAAAAGATGCAGGTAAAATGCGCCAAGAAGGTAAAGATTACATCGTAAAAGATGGCGACGTAATGAACTTCTTGTTCAACGTTTAATGACCTCTCTTATACAATGACTAAAAAAGCCCTCATTCAGGGCTTTTTTTGTGTCCGTTCGACACTTTTATCAATTCAAAAACGCTCCGATTGCGCTTTTCACCTTAAAAGGTACAAAACACTGCTATATTTTTTAACCTTGATTGTTGTCGATAATTGTACTTTTCCTTTTGTTTTGGTATAAAAACAGGCCGTTTCGCTTAATTTATCTGCAAACAATCTGTGATACGAAATTTTTTCGAAAAAAGGTGTTGACGGCATGGGGGCATATACGCATAATACGCCCCGCACCAGCGATGGTGATGAACGAAAAAGAGATGGCTATGTAGCTCAGCTGGTTAGAGCACATCACTCATAATGATGGGGTCCCCTGTTCAAATCAGGGCATAGCCACCATTCTTTTTCAAGTTGATTAGCAACTTTAAAACTAACTACCCTAATGTGCGGGAGTGGCGGAATTGGTAGACGCGCTGGATTTAGGTTCCAGTATCTTCGGATGTGAGAGTTCAAGTCTCTCCTTCCGCACCATGTTCTCGATAAGAACTAAAATAATCGTTTCGTTGGAGTATCGCCAAGCGGTAAGGCAGCGGGTTTTGATCCCGCCATTCCCAGGTTCAAATCCTGGTACTCCAGCCAATGGCTATGTAGCTCAGCTGGTTAGAGCACATCACTCATAATGATGGGGTCCCCTGTTCAAATCAGGGCATAGCCACCATTTTCTTAAAAAGAAAATACATGCGGAAGTGGCGGAATTGGTAGACGCGCTGGATTTAGGTTCCAGTATCTTCGGATGTGAGAGTTCAAGTCTCTCCTTCCGCACCATGTTCTCGATAAGAACTAAAATAATCAACTACCTTTGTTGGAGTATCGCCAAGCGGTAAGGCAGCGGGTTTTGATCCCGCCATTCCCAGGTTCAAATCCTGGTACTCCAGCCATCTCTTTATGAGATAACACTATGCGGGAGTGGCGGAATTGGTAGACGCGCTGGATTTAGGTTCCAGTATCTTCGGATGTGAGAGTTCAAGTCTCTCCTTCCGCACCATGTTCTTAAAGTTAGAACTAAAATAACTTTGACTACCTTTGTTGGAGTATCGCCAAGCGGTAAGGCAGCGGGTTTTGATCCCGCCATTCCCAGGTTCAAATCCTGGTACTCCAGCCATCTCTTTACGAGATAACACTATGCGGAAGTGGCGGAATTGGTAGACGCGCTGGATTTAGGTTCCAGTATCTTCGGATGTGAGAGTTCAAGTCTCTCCTTCCGCACCATGTTCTCGATAAGAACTAAAATAATCGACTACCTTTGTTGGAGTATCGCCAAGCGGTAAGGCAGCGGGTTTTGATCCCGCCATTCCCAGGTTCAAATCCTGGTACTCCAGCCAATTATCTACAAAGATAATTATTAAACATTGCGGGAGTGGCGGAATTGGTAGACGCGCTGGATTTAGGTTCCAGTATCTTCGGATGTGAGAGTTCAAGTCTCTCCTTCCGCACCATGTTTAACTCATCTAAATAACTCTTTAATCTCCTCTTAATATACATTTATATCCCTTTTATATTCTCACATTACACTTTATTTAGTCTTAATCCTTTGCTATTTCAGCTACACATAAAAAAGGAAGCCTGTAGCTCCCTTAATTTTAATAGTTTAAAGTTTTAACTAAATCAGAAGCTACCACCCATCGCATGCTTAAGCACTTCTCGTTTAATAGGGCCTGCTTTATTTGCCACTTTTAACGCAAGGCTTCGCAGTGATTTGAGCGGCTTAATCTCATTTGAAAAGCCAAAATAGCAAGCGTCCATCATGCTCATCATTAACAAATTATCTTTGCGGCGCATTTTTTCATATTGATGAAGACGAGCAAGCTCGCCAACATCATCAAATCCTTGCAAACATCCGCCAAGTGCAGCCACATCTTTAAAACCAAGATTAACGCCCTGCCCTGCAAGTGGATTAATCGTATGGGCAGCGTCCCCAACTAACACCAAACGTCCTTTGCTATATTGATTGGCATGTTGGCGTGCAAGTGGAAATACAGCGCTTTGCTCAACGGTAAAATCTCCCGGTAAGTCAAAAAAGTGCTCTAATATTTCTTGTTTTAACGCCTCATTAGATAAGCCTTTTAAACGTTTTAGCTCAGAGCCATGGTGATACCAAATTAAGTTGGCGTAAGGTGCTTGCATGGGCAAAAAGGCGATGGGGCCAGTGGGTTTAAACTCTTGCCACGTTTTCACCTGTTGCGGTCCGTCAAGCTTGATCAGAATACCCATACAATGCTGCTGATATTGCCACCCTGTTACGCCAATACCTGCAAGACTACGCAGCGCAGAGCGACCACCGTCGGCTGCAATGACGAGGTCCGCACTAAAGCGCTGCTGAGGGTAAACCAAATCGATACTGCTTAAGTGCTGCTCAATCGCGATGGGTGCATCAGTGACTGTTTCAACTTGAATATGATTGTCTTCAAACTGTGACCAAAGCGACGCTTGAATAATGCTATTCTCGACTAAGTGGCCTAAATGAGAAGTGGATACATCGGCTCTATCAAACACCAAATGCTCGCTGCCTCGTTCATACGCCTCTAACTGGTGGTAAGGCGCATTGCGACTCGCCCTTATCAGTGGCATTGCACCGAGTTTATCTAATAACGCTTCTGAAAAACGGTTGATGGCAGAGACTCGAATGTCCACCTGCTCGCCTTCAAGTATGGCTTTCGGATCTATGGGATTATTTTCTATCACAGTGACCTGACATCCTTGACGAGCAAGCTCCACCGCAGCCGCTGCGCCAACCATGCCGCCACCGACGATCAACACGTTATTTTTCATAAATTTGCCTAAATTAGCTGGTGTAATTACATTGTATCTTAATTCGTGAAAAAAAGATCTCTTTGCATGATTGTAGCCGAATAATTACAACCCTCCTTGATCCCCATTTTGAAAGATGAAATCTATACTTGGCTAGTGACTATAGGTCAGATAAAATACGCCTCTTTTTAAGCTATTTTAGTAAGTGTTTGCCAGTTCTTGGGGTATTTTTAATAACTGGCAAGGCGTTGTGCTGATCATCGAATTGAAAACGAGGCTTTATTTCAATGGGTAAAAAATTGCATATCAAAACCTGGGGCTGTCAAATGAACGAGTATGACTCCCAGAAAATGGCGGATCTGCTTGATGCCACTAACGGCTATCAGCTGACAGAAGAAGCTGAACAGGCGGATGTGATCCTACTCAACACGTGTTCAATTCGTGAGAAGGCACAAGAGAAAGTATTCCACCAGTTGGGTCGCTGGAAGTTATTAAAAGAAGATAACCCTGATTTGGTTATCGGCGTAGGTGGCTGTGTAGCCTCACAAGAAGGTGACACAATCCGTCAACGTGCACCATTCGTTGATATCGTATTCGGTCCGCAAACACTGCACCGTCTGCCAGAAATGATCAAGCAAGTGCAAAGCAAAGAAGGCTCAGTGGTCGATATTTCTTTCCCTGAGATTGAAAAGTTTGACCGTTTACCAGAGCCAAAAGCAGAAGGCCCAACGGCGTTCGTATCCATCATGGAAGGCTGTTCTAAATATTGTACTTTCTGCGTTGTGCCTTACACGCGTGGTGAGGAAGTAAGCCGTCCGCTAGACGATGTTATTTTAGAAGTTGCGCAACTTGCAGAGCAAGGCGTGCGTGAAGTGAACTTACTGGGTCAAAACGTAAACGCTTATCGCGGTGAAATGCACGATGGTGAAGTGTGCTACTTCTCTGATCTACTGCGTTATGTGGCTGCGATTGATGGTATTGACCGTATTCGTTATACCACGTCACACCCTGTTGAGTTTACACCTGACATCATTGAAGCCTACGCAGACGTACCTGAGCTTGTTGATCACCTGCACTTGCCAGTACAAAGTGGTTCAGACCGTGTACTTAACTTGATGAAGCGCGGCCATACTGCACTTGAATACAAGTCTACTATCCGTAAGCTACGCAAGATCCGTCCAAACCTAAGCATGAGCTCAGACTTCATCATTGGTTTCCCGGGCGAAAGCAAGGCAGACTTTGAAGAAACGATGAACCTTATCAACGCGATTGGCTTTGATATGAGCTTCAGCTTCATCTACTCAGCGCGCCCAGGTACTCCAGCGGCAGACTTACCAGATGATGTACCAGAGCAAGAAAAGAAAGAGCGTTTGTATCTATTACAAAACCGCATCAACCAAATGGCACAAGATATCAGCCGTAAAATGTTTGATACTGAGCAGCGTATTCTTGTTGAAGGTCCTTCGAAAAAGAATCCAATGGAACTGCGAGGACGTACCGAAAATAACCGTGTAGTGAACTTTGAAGGTCCACACTCAGTGATCGGTCAGTTCGTTGACGTGCGTATTACTGAGGCGCTACCAAACTCATTGCGTGGTGAATTGATCCGAACTGAGGCTGAAATGGACTTGCGACGTGATGTTGCACCGTCAGATATCCTTAGTCGTGCACCGTCAGAACCACAAGCCAATGAGATTGGTGTTGCAACTTTTACACCATAGAACATTTGTTTTGCGCCAGCATTTTGCTGGCGCAATCAATCTTAGGAAGTCATTTTGAGCAACCAAGTAAAAAATATTGAGTTTTATCTAGAACCTGCCGACAACAACCGTCTCTCTTCTCTTTGTGGTCCTTTTGACGATAATCTAAAACAAATTGAACGCCGTCTAGGTGTCGAAGTCGCACACAGAGATAACTGGTTTAAAGTAACGGGTAATCAAGTTACAGCTAAAGCTGCTGTTGATATTATAAAGTCTCTGTATGTTGATACTCAGCCAGTGAAAGGCAAAGCCAAAGACATAGAGCCAGACAATGTCCACCTCGCCATCACAGAAGCAAATTGCCTAGAACAAGACGCGCCGAATGTATGGGAAAAAGAAGTTTTCATTAAAACTCGCCGTGGTGTTGTCAAACCTCGTAACCCAAATCAAAGTCAATATGTGGCAAATATCTTAACTCACGACATCAGCTTTGGTATTGGTCCTGCAGGCACAGGTAAAACGTACCTTGCCGTTGCTGCTGCGGTTGATGCGCTAGAAAGGCAAGAGATCAGACGTATTCTACTAACGCGTCCAGCGGTTGAAGCCGGCGAAAAGCTGGGATTTTTACCAGGTGATTTAACACAAAAAATTGATCCATACTTACGTCCTTTATATGACGCATTATTTGAGATGCTTGGTTTTGAAAAAGTTGAACGCTTAATTGAAAAAAATGTCATAGAAGTAGCACCGCTGGCATACATGCGTGGTAGAACTTTGAACGATGCCTTTATCATTTTGGATGAAAGCCAAAACACGACTACAGAACAGATGAAAATGTTCCTAACGCGTATCGGTTTTAATTCAAAAGCCGTGATCACCGGTGATATTACTCAGGTCGACTTACCTAGGGGCGCACGCTCTGGTCTTCGTCATGCCATTGAAGTACTCAGCAATGTCGATGAAATTTCATTTAACTTCTTTAAATCTCACGATGTCGTTCGTCACCCAGTTGTGGCACGAATCGTGGAAGCCTATGAAGCAAAAGAAGAGCAAGAGCGTCAAGAAAAAGTCGCTAAGCAAAAAGCGAAACAGCAAGCAGCTGAACAACAAGGTCCAGAGTCATGAGTGTCGATGTAGATTTGCAGCTCGCCTGTGAGTTTGACAATTTACCCAATGAACATCAATTTCAAAATTGGGCCGAAAAAGCACTTTTGCCGTATAGAGAGTACGCCGAAGTCACAATTCGCATTGCCGATGAGGCGGAGAGCCAAGAGCTCAACAGCCAATATCGTGGAAAAGATAAGCCAACTAATGTGTTGTCTTTTCCGTTTGAAGCACCGCCTGGCATTGAATTACCTTTAGTCGGTGACTTAATTATCTGTCCTCAGGTGGTTTTTCGTGAGGCACAGGAACAAGAAAAAACTTTCCACGACCATTTTGCACATATGGTCATACATGGGTGCTTGCATTTGTTGGGCTTTGACCATATAAATGAACAAGACGCCATGGAAATGGAAAGTCTAGAAAAAGAATTTTTAGCCGATCTGGGCATTGCAGACCCATATCGTGATGACATTAACTAAGTGGAGTAAAGAACTACAATGAGCGACGATAACTCGCAAAGTAGCCAGGGTTCTTCTAGCAGAAACTGGCTTGGACGCATCACTCAGATGCTGCAAGGGGAACCCCAAAACAAAGAAGAGTTGGTAGAAGTCATTGCTGACGCTCAAGAACGAGCACTTATCGACCCTGAGACCAAAGACATGATGGAAGGCGTGCTGAGCGTCTCTGAACTTAAAGTTCGTGATATCATGATTCCTCGCTCTCAGATGATAACGCTAGATGTTGAGCAAGACTTGGAATCACAGCTCCCTGCTATGGTAGAGTCTAGTCATTCTCGCTTTCCTGTTGTTTGCGAGGACAAAGACCACGTAGAAGGTATTTTGCTTGCAAAAGATCTCTTACCTCTGATAGTGCAACAAAATGGCGCACTACCTGCGATTAAAGAGTACTTGCGCCCGGCTATTGTAGTACCAGAAAGTAAACGTGTAGACACTTTGCTCAACGAGTTTAGACAAAAACGCTACCATATGGCGATTGTTATTGATGAATATGGCGGCGTTTCGGGTCTTGTCACTATCGAGGATATCCTTGAAACCATTGTGGGTGAAATTGAGGATGAACATGATGATGAAGACGAGCAACAAGATATTCGCCAGCTGTCAAAGCATGTGTTTAATGTGCAAGCATTAACGCCGCTTGAAGAGTTTAATGAATTCTTTAAGACAGACTTTGATACTCAAGAAGCTGACACCATTGGTGGTATCATCCTACATGCGTTTGGTCATATGCCAAGCAAAGGAGAAACCATTGATGTTGGACCGCTGCAATTCAAAATAACTAACTCAGATAATCGCCGTATATTACAGCTTCAGGTCACTGTTCCAAAAACAGAGCATGTTGAAGATACCACTGAATAAGCTTATTTCTTTTGCAAAAGATAAAAACGCATGGCTTGCACTGATTGCAGGCTGTGCACTGACTTTTGCATACGCACCTTTTAGCTTTTGGCCACTGACATTTGTCTGCCTTGTCACTGCCTTTTATGTAACAGATCAACCTACTCCCAAACAAGCTGCTAAATATGGCTTTTTATTTGGCTTTGGTTGGTTTGCACTAGGCATTAGCTGGGTACATGTGTCTATCGCACAATTCGGTGGGTTGCCCATTGTGCTATCGCTCATGGCCATGGCTATGTTATGTGCTTACTTAGCGCTTTATCCTGCTTTAGCATTTGCGTTTGCTACCCGCTACAGCAAATCTCCTTTGCAACGATTTGCACTTTTAATCAGTGGCTTAGCCATCACTGAGTACTTAAGAGGCACGCTCTTTACGGGTTTTCCATGGCTCAGTTTTGGTTATACCCTCACTGATTCTCCACTTAATACGCTAGCTCCTTGGATAGGTGAATTTGGCTTAACTATATTGTGTATCATCATCGCCTATGCACTATATTGGCTGATCAATTACAAGCAGTATAAAGCCGCAATCATCACTATGGTGCCTGTCGGCATCGCTTATTTGTTATCTATGCAAAACACAGATACAAATTACAGTGGGAAACATCTAAAAACATTACTCGTACAAGGGAACATTCAGCAAAGCTTACGCTGGGAGCCCGAGCAGTTTTGGCCTACCATGTCCAAATATCAAGATATGACCAGACCGAACTGGACCGATGTTGATTTGGTAGTTTGGCCAGAAGCCGCTATCCCCGAAATTGAAGATTATGCATTTGATTACTTGGTCAATTTAGACAAAGCCGCTGCTTTTAATAATACCGCTTTGATCACTGGTATTCCTGATTACCAATTCGACACGCGTAGTGTATACAACACCCTGATTGTACTTGGTAAAAAACATCAAGAAGATACCGAAGGGCAATATCAATACCTGCACAGAAACCGCTATCAGAAACATCAACTGTTACCCATCGGTGAGTTTGTACCTTTTGAGGACCTGCTCAGACCTCTAGCTCCCCTATTTGATTTGCCCATGTCTTCTTTTTCTCGCGGAGATGCGGTGCAAAACAATCTGCTTGCTAATGGCATTCACGTATTGCCAGCAATTTGCTACGAAATCGCCTTCAGCGAGCTAGTTAGAGGAAACTATACAACTTCTTCAGATATCTTGTTTACAGTGAGTAATGATGCTTGGTTTGGCGACTCTCATGGCCCACACCAGCATATGCAAATCGCCAGAATGAGAGCCTTGGAGCTCCAAAGACCAATGGTGAGAGTTACAAATAACGGCATTAGTGGCGTATATGATCCCATCTCACACCAGCAGGTAACCATTGCTCAGTTTACCAGTGGCATTCTCAGTACAGATTTAAAACTGATATCCGGCCATAGTTTTTTTAGTAAGCACGGTCATACACCAGTTTGGATCTTAGTCGGTATCTTGCTGTTACTGGTGTTAGCTGCCAATAGTAGAAATTATTTATCATCTAAAATGGAAAAGGCATTTTTTTAATGCCTTTTACTTCACCCTATTATTAATATGTGCCTTAAAATGGTGCAACTTCATACATATCGCCCTCCCCTGGCACATCTAGCGCACACCAAATAAAGTTAAAGCATTGAAAATATTGAACTTATTGATTTGGCATTGTTCTTTCTTATCATAAGGTTTCATAAAACAATAGAGTCAATGATGGAACCCAACTTGTTAAATAACACACCAAACCTAGTTCAAGCCGTTTATATGGTGAGTAAGCATGGATTAAGTATTAGCGACATCGCAGAGTCTTACCAAATATCAAAGCAAGCACTGTATCGTGCAGTGCGTGCGCACAATACCTCTCATACACAGCAGCTAAGCAAACTCCAAAAACAAAAAGAAAGGTTATTACAGCAGCTAGCCTGCCTTGAATCGGATATCGAACAGCTCAAAAAAGGATGTTAAAATGTTAAAAATCAAACAGCTCGATACCATAGGGTTAGATACTCATAGTCAATTGTGCGATCTACTCACCGTCTGTATAGAGCATGGCGCCTCTCTTGGCTTTTATACGCCGGTAAACTCAGACATGCTACAGCAATACTGGTATTCAGTTGCACAAGCCATCGCTACGAAAGAGCGTAAGCTCTATGCACTTTATCGTGGCGACGCCTTAGTTGCGACGGTACAGCTCTCTCTATGTATGAAAGAAAATGGCCGACATCGAGCTGATGTCGAAAAACTTTTGGTTCACCCAAATACACAGCGTAGAGGCTACGCCACAATTTTAATGCGTCACATGGAACAAAGCGCATTGGAAAATGGGCGAACATTACTGGTTTTAGATACACAAAGCACAGACAAGGCGGAGTTATTCTATCAAGCCTTTGGTTACACTAAAGTTGGCCAGATCCCATTTTACGTATCGGATAATCAAGGCCAACTGCATAGTACCAGTTACTACTATAAATACCTTGCGCATGGCACCGCCTGCTTAAATGTAAATTAAATGCAAATGAAATACACGATACACAAATTATTCATCGCAAAGGTTTAATCTTTTATCGCCAATTTTGGCTTCTATTAAACTTAAGGAAGAAAAAATGAAAACTCGTACTTTAAGCGCTTTAGTCAGTCTGTGTATCCTCAGCAGTACTTTTGCTGCACAAGCAAAAGTCTTTATCTGCTCAGGTATTGTGACAAAAGTTGTCTCTAAATACGGAAACTTTGAAGTCCAGTACAAAAGCACTCGCACAGGTAATCAAATGGAACCTGTTTGGATTTATGACACCCATACTTATTTACTAGGCCCAGTATTGAAAGCCATCGAAGAAGGCGAGAAATACGGTACTGAATATGCGCTGGTACTAGAGAATAGAGAAGGCGGAGATACGCGCTGCTGGGACGGCAGTACTGATAACGCTCTGATAGCGATTGCCAAGAAATAAAATAACTAAACAATGCTACTAGTGAGCCCTCACAAAATCTTTGTGTGGGCTCATGGAAATCTAATGAACAAACTCTGCATACATACAGGCAATTTTTTCTATCAGGCATCAGAGTAAATGCGATTAAATAAGCGTTAAAATAAAGAATGCTATGGCCTAGAAATGATTAAGCCGTTAGGGGAATCACTAAACTTAAACGACAATGGCAGTGGAGCGACGACTATTTCCCCCCCGCCAAATCAATAAATGTCCCTGTTGCATAAGATGCCTCGCTACTCAACAGCCAGACTATTGCGTTTGCGACTTCTTCGGATGTACCCCCACGTTTTAGCGGTAATAATTCAGCTACTCTATCCACTCGATTAGGCTCACCACCATCCGCATGAATATCGGTATAAATACAACCGGGCCGTACACCATTGACACGTATTCCCTCTGCTGCGAGTTCCAAAGACAGACCTTTCGTAAAGCTATCGATGGCCCCTTTTGATGCAGCATAGTCCACATACTCGTTCGCACCGCCCAGATAAGATGCTGCCGATGATACGTTTACGATAGCGCACTGCTTGACAAGATTGCTCTGGCGCATCTGTTTAATTGCCTCACGCGCACAAATAAAATACGGCGTGACATTTTGCATCAACATCCAATTAATACGTTCGGCAGTCATTTCTTCAACCCGCATTTGCTTGGTCAAGGCACCTGCATTATTGACTAAATGAGTGACTGGACCAAAATGCGTTTGCACGGCTTGAAACAGTTCGACAACCTGTACCTCTTCACTGATATCTGCTTGAAAACACTGGGCCTTACCACCAGCCTCAATGATATCTTTTTGAACTTGGTGCGCAGCGTGATGGTTAGACTTAAAATTAATGGCAACGGCATATCCTTGCTGAGCAAGCTTTTTGGCCGTTGCAGCGCCAATACCTCGGCTCCCACCAGTGATCAATACAACCTTCATTTATATTCCTTATTGGGATTTGTGTTCAATAACCTAGCACTTTTTTCAGTATCAACATTCAAATTATCACATAACGGAACTGAATACTTGCGAGTACACTTTTCGTCATGCCACCAAAAATAAAAAGGAGCCTTTCAGCTCCTTTTTAACATTGCGTGTATTTAGTCAATAAACTTAGTCGGTGCCGGTGGCACAACAAGTTTCTTTTTAGGGTTTTCATCAAGCTCTTTTAATAGCTCTTTCACCGCACGCTCAACTGACGGATCTTTACCGGCTTGAATAAGCTCTGGGCGATCAATAACTTCGATATCTGGGACAACCCCTTCATTTTCGATGATCCAATTGCCGTCATTATCAAGAATACGGAATGTCGCCGCAATTACCTGACCACCGTCAACTAAGTATGGGTTACCAGAGATACCAATTAAGCCACCCCAAGTACGAGTACCGATCAACTTACCTAGACCCGCTTGACGGAAGTAGTAAGGAATAGCATCGCCACCTGAGCTTGAATAGCCATTGATCAGCATAGCTTTTGGTCCATCATGAGCAAACTGAGGTGTTTTTGTTGGTGTTACACCACGACGCTTCCAATAGTTTAGCGGCTTGCGTGCTAACCAAGTGATCACGTGCTCAGGAATAAAACCACCACCGTTGTAACGGTCATCAATGATCAACGCATCTTTGGTTGTTTGCGGCATAAAGTTCTTGAACATCGAACGGTTACCTTCATATGCCGTGTTTGGCAAATGAACATAGCCGATACGTCCGCCAGATAATTCATCGACATAAGCTTTACGCGTTTCAACCCACTGTAAGTAGCGTAGACCGATTTCACTCTTCACAGGTTTAATGGTTACTTTCCAGCTATCGTCAAAGCTTGTTGATTTGCTAAGAATAAGCTCAACTTGCTCGCCTTGTGTATTTTCTAGTAACTCATAGAAGTTACTCACTTCATTTACATTACGACCGTTAACCGCCAAGATGAAATCACCTTCACTTGCACGCACACCAGTCTCACCCAGTGGAGAGCGGAAGTCTTCATGCCAGTTTTCGCCTTTAAATATATGTTTAAGAGTCACAAAACCTGACGGGTGGCTTGCCACTTCAGCACCTAGCAAGCCATGCTTTTTACGCTCGCCTTTTGGCTCATCACCTGATTGCACATAAATGTGACCTGCATTGATTTCACCAGCAATTTCACTCAACACATAATCAATATCTGTGCGGTGCGCTGCTGCATCGGCCATAGGTTGGTAGCGCTTCAAGATTGCGTCCCAGTCTTGACCGTGGTGATTTGCGTCATAGAACCAATCGCGTAATGTACGCCAACCTTCTGTGTACATTTGTGACCACTCAACACGAGGGTCAATCTTCAGGTTCATGTTGCTAAGATCAAGTTGATTCGCTTTCAGATCTTGCTTCGCTTTTGGTTTGATCACACTGTACTTGCTGCCAGCACGTGCAATGACATGCTCACGATTTGCAGAGACTGTGTACTCACTGACACCTTTCGCGACAGTCTTAACTTTACCATCAACCTTGTTTTCAACCAGCTTCAGTGTACCGCCGCTCAGTGTTAACACACCGCCTTTAACGCCAGTCAGTGATGAGTAGTTGCCTGCAGGGGCAGGTAATGACACGACGCGATCCATAAAGCCATCAACTTGAATGCTGGTGTCCAGCTCTGTCTTCTCTTCTGACGCTTTATCGTCACCGACAATTTGTGTTTCATCACTTTGTAGCGTGTTGATAGGTTGAATACTGTCGTTCACCGCTACCGAGTAAATTCGTGTGGCTTTATTAAACAGATAATCAAACTCATACGAGCTAAATGCTAAATTAAAATCACGTTCAGAAGTGAAGTAAATGTACTGGCCATCTTCTGAGAACGTTGGGTTTGACTCAGACGTCATGTCATCAGTTAAGCGGCTTACCTTTTTAGACTCAACGTTATAGTGCCAAAGTGATGAATAACGGTTTTCGTTATTCTTAACAAAGATTAAGTCTTTGCTGTTTGGTGACCACGTATATTGTGTGATGCTGCGCTCATCGTGCAAACCACGGTCAATCTTGTGTAACTTGCCGCTCTCAACATCTAACCACCAAATAATATGGTCTTTGTCTGCAAATAATAGCTTGGTATTGTCTGGTGACCAGATAGGATCGAAACGCCAAATAGTTCCATTATCAGTTAGTTGCTTGACTGCATTGTTATTGGCACGATCTTTTATATAAATCTCATATTCGCCCGTCGCATCACTTAAATAAGCGACATAACGTGCATTTGGCGACCACGTTGCTGCGATTTCACGACCAGCTGGTGTATGTGACAAATTGCGTGTTGGTCCATTTTTCACCGGTACTGAGAAAATCTCACCACGGGCTGTAAACACTGCACGTTTACCATCGTGTGAGATATCCATTGAGTCAATGAACTTGCTCACATTCTTAGTGTAAGGCAGTGCCGACTTGCGTACACCATCAACATTGATAGTCAGTTTTTCGGTCATTTTATTTGCTTCATTGAAGCGATATAAATAACCACCGTTTTCATAAACGATTGAGTCAGGACCGGCTGATGGCCACAATACATCAAACTCTTTATGGTCCGTCATTTTGACTGGCTTTTTGCCTTCACGATATTTGTAAAGGTTAAGTGTATAATCTCTGTCAGAGACGAAGTAAATGCTGTCATTCACCCAAGTTGGTTGCTGATCAGTTGCACGGTGTGTCGTCAATTGCTTAGACGTATTCTTATCTAAATCATAGACCCATACATCTTGCGCACGCCCACCACGAGAACGCTTCCAAGTACGGAATTCACGATCAATTGGCGTATATACAAACTTACTGCCATCACCAGATAGCATACCGCCGCCACCTTCAGGAATCGCAAGTGGCTGCTCTAAACCGCCCTCTACTGGCACCATGTAAGGACGACCCATGCGTTTACCCCAAGGTGTACGGTTAGCACGGAAAACAATATGCTTACCATCAGGTGTCCAATCTAATACGCGGTAATCAAAACCACCTCGAGGCGGCATAGGACCGACATCATTATAATAAGTCAGTTGCTTTAGACCTGAACCATCTCGATTAATCACATAGATTTGACGGCTACCGTTATATTCAGCAGCAAAAGCAATTTTTTCGCCATCTGGTGAAAACTTAGGGAAAGTTTCGAAACCCACATGATCCGTTAAACGCGTGCTTTTGCCTGTATTTGTATTCGCAACATAGATATCGCCAGAGTACACAAAAGTAACGTGCTCTTTATGGATATCAGGGAATCTTAATAAACGGGTATCTTCAGTGCTGTAGGCGCTCGCTAAAGGGCTTGCTAGCGGCCCAAGCACAGCAGCCATCGCTGCAAACAAGTGCTTAATTTTCATTATTATCTCGTATATAAATTTGACTGTTACATGATAACAATTTCACTCATAAAGTCAGGTTGATGCGATAAAAAGCACAAAAATACCCACCAAATTAAACTGAAAAATCGTCACAAAATGTAAATAGATGAATAAATGACTCACACAGCCGTGTGAGTCATCAAGAGGGTAAGTTTAGTTATGTGGGATCGTTATCAAAACGACTGACATTAAACGGTGTCAAATCAATAGAAGTTGGCTGATTGGTGACGAGTTCGGTTATCAATTTACCTGTAATGGCCGACGTCAAAATCCCCGTTCTAAAATGACCACATGCATTAAGGTACCCTTCCACACCAGACACCTTGCCCAAAATAGGCAGCTCATCTGGCGTGCCCGGTCTAAGGCCTGCCCAACAACGCTTGATATTAGACTCATTGAGAATCGGTAAGCACTTCATCGCCCCTCGGGACAATTCTTGGATCTTATCTAGGCTATTGGTAGTATCGAACCCTTTTTCTTCCGTTGACGAGCCTATCAAGATCTCTCCGTTGTCTTTTTGCGCGATATAACAATCACTGGTGCTGATACAGCCATTCATAATTTTTGGCATGCGCTCAGATAAGACAATTTGCCCTTTAACTGGATAAACAGGCATATCTTTGCCTGTTGCCTGTTTATACAGATCATTAGCCCATGCCCCAGTTGCATTAACGAGCGTATCACAGCGCAACTCTCCGGCAGCGGTTTGCAAGCCCACCACTCGCTCTCCCTCTTTTAATACTGACTGGATTTCAGTATTTAAGAACAACTCAACACCATTTTGTCTCGCTGCTTCAGTATATGCTTCAACTAAACGATAAGGATTCACTTGGTGGTCGCAAATAAAGTCTATCGCACCAATGGCATCTGACGTGACATAAGGCTCCTCAGCTTTTAACTGCTCGGCATTCAACCAACGGATCTGGTCACTTAAATGAGGAATGCCACTGACAATTTGATCGGCATACAACTCATCTTCACGGTTATACATAATAAATTTAAGCCCAGTGCGTTCAAATTTAAAATCAACATTATGCTTGGTACGCAGTTCTTCATATAAATCTGGGTACATATCATTGGATTTGAGTGCAAATTCAAAAAAGCAGTCTGGTAATTGGTGTGGACGCATAGTTGGCACTTCTTCACCTTTGGCCTCACTGTGCAGTTTGGACAAAGTTTTAAAGAATATAACACCGCAGCCAAGTCCTACTGACTCACCGATGGCCCATAATCCACCAGCCGATGCTCTGGATGCATTACCGGGCTTTTTTAAATCAACCAGCGCAATCTTTAAGCCTGTATCACGACTTAAAAAATAAGCACACGCAGCGCCTACAGCACCACCACCGGCAATTACAACATCATACTTGTTCATTTAGCGTTTCTTCCATAAAAGTAAAAGGGATAGGATCAAGCGGGAATCGAGGTTTTATTACCCCTGTATTTTTGTCATGTCCAGCCTGATGAAGTAAATCAAGGGCATAACTACTGCACGTTTTTCCCTGACAATCGCCCATACCAATCCGGGTACGCATTTTCAGTGTTGTTAGATCTTTCACACCCTCGTCGATAGCATCAGTAAGCTGCTTTTTAGTTGCTTGCTCACAGCGACACACAACTGTATCGTCTTGAGGTAAATCCAATAACCCAGTCTGACGCGCACTAAAGCGATCAAAGCCAAATCGAAAACGCTTGATGCGCGCATGCTTGCGCTCTATTTTTCGCTTTTCTTTTTCCATTGTCGCACTGTCTAGCAAGCCACGTTGATGCACAATGTTGAGCGCAGCTATCTGCCCTTCACAAATCGCAGCATCTGCTCCCAGCAAGCCGCTGCTGTCACCAACCACATAAGTATTTTTTTGACTACTTTGATAATTATCATCAAGCTTAGGTATGTAACCACTTACTTTAGAATAGTCATGTTCAATACCGAGTAACATGGCCAATTGAGTGCGTGCAACAAAACCATAACCGACACCAATCGCATCCACGTCTAATGGCTTAGCCTGACTAATATCAGGACGCCACTGATCATCATATGGCGCGACAGACACTTGCTCTAGGTATGTATCCCCCTGTGCACTAACAATACCGTGACCATAGCGAAAAGGAATTTGATGCTTTTTCAAGTAGCTCATCATGCTTAAGCCATTGAGCGTTAGTTTCGGTTTATGTAACAAGGCCACCGCTTCTTTGGCTAGTTTGTTGAAAGCGCTCGCTTCATAAACACCCACAACATCAACACCCGCTTTATGCAGCTGACACGCCACTAAGGGTAATAATGGGCCCGTGCCTAACAAAGCCATTTTGCTGCCCGGCTTTACCAAGCCACTTTTGATTTGTAATTGCACACCACCCAGTAACATTACCCCAGGCAACTGCCAGCCAGGAAAAGGAACACTGCGCTCATGACAGCCCGTTGCTAAGATCAGCTCATTGTGCTCTAACGTGGTCAATCCCCCACCTTCACTCAATAATAAATGCTGATCACCTTCAGGCCCCAGTACACGAGTTTGCAACTTGAGCTCAATGAACGATTTGTGCTTTTCATAACGAGTGCGCAAAGCACTCATTGCACGCTGTAAATTATCGTCCAAATGCGGCAATGTAGCTGTATTTCTAAGTGGCCCACGATAGATAACCCCCCCTATTTTGGAGGTCTCATCAATGATAACTGATGGGATTTGGTACTTTCCAAGCATCGCAGCTGCAGCCGTACCAGAAGGCCCTCCACCCACAATCACAACAGGATTAGACTTTTTCATGATCAATCCCCACATCTTTAAAACGATTACTCAACGTTTCTACCTGCATATTCGGTTCCACTAAGGTCTGACACGCCCTTTGCTTGTATCGTTTATTCACTTTTACATGGCAGCAATGGCAAACGCCCATTGCACAATACCCGCCCGTGACAACTTTTCTGTCGTTTTCACATATTTGCTTAATGTCTGCGGCCTGTAGCACTGATAGGATAGTTTCACCTTCACATGCGTTAATAGGTTGGTCATCTATGAGAATTTGAAATGTGATTGAGTCTAAAGGCGTAATATCCTTTGTACGCGTCGCTGTTGTCATTTTTTTACCTTTCGCTACTAAATTTCATGTCAGCCTAGGGTAAAAAACTGCCAATAAAAACCCATTTTTTACAACAGTTAAATATTTGTTGATCTAAATTAAGGAACTGAGAAAAAGCGGCAATTTGTAATGCCATGTAATTTATTTTTCCTAAAAAATGTGAATGTAAAGAATTATAAAACCCTATATTTTTTCACTAAATTAGTGACTTAAAATTTATTGGACTGACCAGTTATGCAATATATATCAACATAAAAAGTATGATACACCCCACAAAATAACGAGTGGTAAGGGTAAGTAAAACACTTATAAATGTTAACTTTTTGGTAAGATTGTCACACCTATATCTTCTTTTACATGCTCAATCACCATATAAGTATGGTTTGTGCCAACACCCGGTATTTCTACAATTTGACCAAGCACCTCACGATACTGGTGCATATCAGAAACCCTAATTTTTAATAAATAATCGAACCCACCAGCGACCATGTCACAAGCAACTACATGGGGGATCTCTAAAACATGCTGTTTAAAGGTTTCAAATACAGATTCTGTTGAACTTTTGAGTGTTATCTCAACATGCGCGACCAACTGCTGCCCCAGCTTCTCAGCATTTAATCTTGCTGTGTAACCTTCTATATAGCCTTCTGACTCTAGCTTCTTAACCCTATCTAAGCAGGGACTGGGACTTAAATTGACAGCTTTAGCCAAGTTAACATTTGAAATTCGGCCATTTTTTTGCAATTCATTTAAGATTGCATGGTCGATCCTATCTAAAATACGCGTTTTTATTGAAGTAGTCATACAGTATAAAATTCTGCAATAAGGTCTAATAACACTCAAATTTACCGTAATTCATGAAAATAAGACAGCACATTCTGCTGCACTTTCTATACAATGCTCGAAAATTATTATGGATGTCCCTTTTTTATGAAGTTTGTTTATATAAACAAAGGGGCTAAAATTTAACCACCACAAAATTACGCAGCGTTCATTTAAAAAAATGAGGCAAGAAAGCAACCTCAGCCTTTGGCTGTGCTTTCTGTAGTATTTAGGTTTTCAATAGAGGGTTTAACCTATGCTATTTCAAGGCGACTTAACAACCCAGTGTCCGATCCGTCAAAAGATCCGTGACTTCTACCGCATTGATGAAGAAACTGTTATCGATCACATTTTACCATTGGCTGAGGTCGGTGTTTCTGCCCGTACTCGCGCATGGGAACGTGCTCGTCAAATGGTATTAAATATCCGTAAAGACCAACACGGTCAAGGCGGTGTAGACGCATTATTAGAAGAGTACTCATTATCTTCAGAAGAAGGCGTTGTATTAATGTGTTTAGCGGAAGCACTTTTACGTGTGCCTGATGCACAAACACAAGATATGTTAATTCGCGATAAGCTTAGCAAAGGTGACTGGAGCTCGCATCTAGGTAATAGTGATTCGCTATTCGTAAATGCGTCGAGCTGGGGCCTACTTCTAACCGGTAAAATGGTTAACTATGCTGATAAGAATAAAGAAGAGCAATTTGGTTTACTAAAACGCACTATGGGCCGCATTGGTGAACCTGCAATTCGTAAATCAGTACAATATGCAATGAAAATCATGGGCCAACAATTTGTTATGGGCACCACGATTGAAGCGGCTCTTGAGCGTGCTAAAGAGAAAGAAGCAACAGGTTACGCATACTCGTACGACATGCTAGGCGAAGGCGCACGCACCATGGCTGATGCCGAGCGTTACTTCAACAGCTACATGACGGCTATCCACGTCATTGGTAAAGCAGCTAACGGCCGTGGTCCAATTAAAAGCCCAGGTATTTCTGTAAAGCTATCCGCTATCCACCCTCGTTATGAATTTACGCACCGTGACCGCGTTATCGCCGAGCTTGTACCTAAGCTTAAAGAACTGGCACTTGCTGCAAAGCAGTATGACATTAACTTCACAGTAGATGCTGAAGAAGCTGACCGTTTAGATATCTCACTCGATATCATTGAAGCTGTATTCTCTGATGACGCACTAGGTAACTGGAATGGCTTTGGTCTTGCGGTACAAGCATATCAAAAACGTGCGATTTGGGTTATCGACTGGCTTGAAGCGCTATGTCGTCGCGTTGGTCGCAAGATGATGGTTCGTCTAGTAAAAGGTGCTTATTGGGATACTGAAGTCAAGCTGACTCAAACGGATGGTCTTGAAGACTTCCCTGTATTTACACGTAAAGCAACAACTGACGTCTCTTACAAAGCATGTGCTATCAAACTGATGAACGCACGAGAAGTGATCTTCCCTCAGTTTGCCACGCACAACGCCTATTCTGCGGCAACTATTCTTGAACTGGCAAACGGCGAATTCAATAACTTTGAATTCCAGTGCCTACACGGTATGGGTGACTCACTATACAATCAAGTAGTAACAGAAGATAAAGTACAGTGCCGCGTATACGCACCAGTTGGTCAGCACGAAGACTTACTTGCTTACCTTGTTCGTCGTTTACTTGAAAACGGCGCAAACTCGTCATTCGTAAACGCGATTGTTGATGAGTCTATGCCTGTTGAGTCACTACTTGAAGATCCAGTTGAGAAGATCCAACGTGTTAAGCACAAGCGCAACATGCAGATCACCATGCCTATCGATCTATACGGCGAAGAACGCAACAACTCTAAAGGGTTAGATTTAACCAACATCAACCACATCACACCAATGCGTGACAACTTACAAAAGTGGGTTGATGAAAACCTGATCACTGCAGCGGATGTGCCTGAAGGCCACGAAGCAGTATTGAATCCAGCAAATCACAGTGAAGTTGTTGGCTCTATCCGCCACCAAGATGCACAAGAGATGCAACAACTTGTTGCTAGCGCAGAAGCCGCTTTTGCAACTTGGTCACAAACGCCAGTGAGCGAACGTGCAGAAATTCTGCGTCGTACAGGTGATGCGCTTGAGCGTCATCGTGACGAACTTATTGCAATGTGTATCAAAGAAGCAGGTAAGATCACCCAAGATGGCATCGATGAAGTCCGTGAAGCCGTTGATTTCTGCCGTTACTACGCAGCAAAAGCAGAAGAACTTGCACTGGATGAGCGTTTTAGCCCACGCGGTGTGATCTTATGTATCAGCCCTTGGAACTTCCCACTGGCTATCTTCCTAGGTCAGGTTGCTGCAGCTATCGTAACTGGTAACACGGTTATCGCAAAACCTGCAGAGCAAACATCACTCGTTGCGCTTCGCACCATTGAGCTTATGGAAGAAGTAGGTCTACCAAAGGGCATCGTACAACCTGTGATCGCACGTGGTAGTGAAGTAGGTAAGCACATTGTTCCAGATACACGCATTCAAACAGTAATGTTCACAGGCTCCACAGAGACTGGCACACGTATTTCACAAACATTGGCTGAGCGCGGTGGCGATCAAGTACCACTGATCGCAGAAACGGGTGGTCAAAACTGTATGATCGTTGACTCAACAGCACTGCCTGAACAGGTTGTTGATGACGTTATCTCTTCCGGTTTCCAAAGTGCTGGTCAACGCTGTTCCGCACTACGTGTGCTATTTGTACAAGAGGAAATCGCAGACAAAGTGATCAACATGATCAAAGGTGCAATGCAAGAACTACACATTGGCGACCCTGCACACCTTTCTACAGATGTGGGTCCAGTAATTGACCAGAAAGCTTTGAATGCACTTAATGAGCACGTTGAATACCTAAAAGGTAATGCAACATTACATTATGAGTGTTCACTACCAGATATGGGTGATAACGGTCACTTCTTCTTTGCACCGCGCTTATATGAGATCAGCGACCTGTCAGTGCTGAAAAAAGAAGTATTCGGTCCATGTGTTCACGTGATCCGCTTTAAAGGCAGTGATATCGACAATGTGATCGACCAAGTAAACAGCACAGGCTTCGGCTTAACTATGGGTATTCACACACGTATCGAAGAACGTGCAGAGTACCTAGCTAAGTTATCTCGTGCCGGTAACATCTACGTCAACCGTAACATGATCGGTGCCGTGGTAGGTGTGCAGCCGTTCGGTGGTCGTGGTCTATCTGGTACAGGTCCAAAAGCAGGTGGTCCAAACTACATTGCCCGATTGGTAAAAGAAAACCAAGCAGATCAAAACATCCAAGCGACTAACGTTAAAGTTGATAACGAAGAGATCACTGCTTACCAAGGTGCGCAAGAGCAAGTATCACGCATGATGTCACTATCTAAGCGTGATGAGAAAGCTTGGCGTGCAATGCCACTGAACGACCGTGTCTCAGCGGTACGCCAGCTACTGGCTAAGCTGGCTAAAGTCGAGATCCTAGATACGCTTGCTGATGATTTGAATAAAACATTATCAGATGCACGTGAGCAACTTATCCGTGTTGAGAAGCGCTTAGATACAGTGATTGAGTTACCAGGACCAACAGGTGAATCAAATACGCTGCGCTACGAGTCGCGTGGCTGTGTAGTTTGCTATGCAGACAAAGATACGTCTTTCAACTTCTGGGTACTCTCTGTGATCACTGCACTTGCGGCAGGTAACACAGTTATCACGGTTGTTTCGGACTTGTTCCATGAAGAAGCTATCGCATTTAGAGACAAGCTACTAAGCAGTGGCATTGCTGAAGGCGTACTTCAAGTTGCTAAGCTAAACCAGCTACCTGCAATCTTAGCCCATGAGCACCTAGCAGGTGCCGTGGTTGGCAATGGTTGTGAGCGTAAAGGTTACGTAAGTACACAGCTTGCTGCACGCAGTGGTGCTATCTTGCCAGTGATCAGTGCTGAGTACTACGATACCCTACTAGGTCGCCTAGTCACAGAGAAAACAATCAGTATCGATACTACAGCATCTGGTGGTAATACATCACTAATGACGCTGGTTGAAGACGATGCGTAATTGACGTATCTAAAACGATATATTGAAAAGCCAGCGTATGCTGGCTTTTTTATGCTCTGCTATATAACAACATCAACTTGATGATAATTGACACTTTTTGAAACAAGCTAATTGCATTATCCGTAAACAAAATTAACCTTTGTAAGACATAAATTACAAACTTTCACTTTGATTTGCAGCAAAACTATTTCAATTTTTAGCAGAGCGGTATATTGTGCCTGTTTCTCTCACAAATATAGGGGCAATTTGTGCTTAATAATAAAACGCTAGGTAGCATGCTCATCGTTGCTGGTACAACGATTGGCGCAGGCATGCTGGCATTGCCTATCGCATCAGCAGGGCTCGGGTTTTCAACGTCACTTATTTTAATCATCGCAACTTGGTTGCTCATGACCTATACCGCCCTGCTAATGCTAGAAGTGCACCAATTCGCAAATAAAGAAGCAACACTCAATACATTAGCAAAACAGATCCTTGGAAAAAAAGGCCAATACATCGCAAACTTTTCGATGGTTTTTTTGTTTTATGCTTTATGTGCAGCTTACATTGCAGGTGGCGGTGCACAGTTACAAGAGAAGCTCTCAGCTGCAACAGGCATGGATATCGCACCACAAGTAGGCTCAGTGGTCTTAGCGCTCATAGTCGCCACAATCGTCGCTCTCGGCACGAGTACTGTCGATAAGCTCAACCGCGTGCTGTTTACAATCAAAATCATGGTATTAGCCAGCTTATTCTTTGTCCTTACGCCTTATGTACATGGTCAGCACTTACTGAACATGCCGATGGAGCAAGGCCTTATCTTATCGGCTATTCCTGTTATTTTTACTTCATTTGGCTTTCATGGCTCAATACCTTCTATCGTCAAATACGTTGGCTTAGATATCAAGACATTACGGCGTGTGATGATTGCAGGTGCCTCATTGCCATTGGTCATATACATTTTTTGGCAATTATTAAGCCAAGGTGTTATGGCACAAGAAGCATTAGTACAAAGCGCCGGTTTACCAGGCTTTGTCACTGCTATCTCTAATATTGCTCATAGTAGCCAAGTCCATACCTTTGTCACCATTTTTGCAGACCTTGCATTGGCTACTTCATTTTTAGGCGTGAGTCTTGGCTTATTTGACTTTTTTGCCGATGCATTTAAACAACAAGGTTCTGGGCGGGATAGAATCAAAACTGCTTTGATCACGTTTACACCTCCTTTAGGTTTTGCTTTATTTTACCCTCAGGGGTTTATCATGGCGCTAGGCTACGCAGCTATTGCATTGGTTGTTTTAGCAGTATTTTTGCCTGTAGCCATGGTATGGCAACAGCGTAAAGATCAAAATTCAGGCTATCAAGTACAAGGTGGTAATTTTGGTCTCATTTGCGCGGGCTTATGTGGTGTGCTTATCATCTCTGCGCAAGGCTTACAAATGTTTGGTCTGATCCCAGCCCTAGGCTAATATCTTACCATCAGCTCTAGATCAAGCAAGCTGCTTAATCTAGAGCAATATCTCACTAATTCCCAACTACTTTTTACAATTCAAACATCGCTTTTCCAGTCTAGCTATGAATATAATGACTCACTTACCAAGGAGTTAATTATGAACAAGGTTACGCTAGCAATAGTTCCATTATTACTATTAACGGCATGCGGAAGCGAAAGTGAACAACCACTAAAAAAAACGAATACATCGCAGTCTACAACACCTACAGCGGACAATCCTGAGCAAGACTGCGGTACAGACTTTAGCGCCGAGCGTTCGCTTAATAAATTAGAGTTTTCAAGTATATTCTGGCAAGTTGAAGGGGATCGCCTGCAATCTAAACCCGAATTTAGAATATATGCAGACAAAAACTCGTTAGGCGCAACTCACACTCTTTCATCTGACAACACTTATTGCTTGTTGGCCGCGCATATATTTGGTTCAACCAGTGCACAAACTTGGCAAAGTGAAAACACCTCTTCCTTTAAACAAGGTGAATTGTTTTACTATGCACCGGAGCTTATCTTTAAAACAGCACTACCAGAGATAAGCTCTTTAACAGACTGGCGTAATAAAGGTCGTCCAGAGACACTCAGCCAAGCTATTGAGTCGGTTAATTTAACAATCCACTATCGAGACCAAGACAATAACCTGATTACACTCGGTAAAGGTAATACCAATACAAGCCCAGTAACTTTGACGTGTAACAAAGCTGCCTTCGATTTAACATTACAAATGCAGCCTGTCGTTATGAGTGTTCAAGAACAGCTTAATAAGGCTTATTGTGAAGAAGTTCAAATAGGGTTAGAAACTGAGCTACATTGCCTGTCTGCAAGCATAAGCCAAGATACGGGATTAGAGTCATGTCGATTTGAGCTGACAACTGTGATACTACCAGATCAAAATGCGAACAAATCTTCTGCTAAAGTAGCTGGTGTATTGAGTTTCTCATCAAACATGGCAACCTTAGAAATTAAAGACATTAAACTGTAGCGAAATAAAGGAAGATAAAGTTGGCGTAAAAAAAGGGATGATTAATATCTATCCCTCATTTTCTTTCCTCTGAAACAACGTCACTTGCTTAGCTTTGTTTCCAAAATAAACAAGTAATGGCGCGAAACAGAGCATAACTGTCATAAAATTAACAAATGGTAAAACAGTACGATAAAAATAAGCCGAGTAACTTGCATCCATCAAGTGAATATCAACAAGTCTAAACAACTGCAACAATGGCGCAGGCAAAACGACGAGTTGTACTAGAATACTTTGCCACATATACATTTTATCACGCAGTGCCCAATAAGCGACAATCGCAATAAATATAATATCATTCAGCGCCCATACTATATATCTATATACTCTATCGGTGTCATGATCTATTAATGGTTTAAACGTAAAAAAGCCAATAATATAAAAAACCGAGCACAAGCACGAATACCGCAATGCCATCTTATCTTTATTTAGGATATAGATGAACACTGAAATAAAAGCCAGTATATATGAAACTTCTAGTAGCGCGTTTAAGTATTTGAGAGCAAACTCAGCACTATCTAAATATTCGCCTAAAGACACCGCTTTACCTTATTTATTAATTATTTAGGTTCCGTCTCTCCGGTATCATTACCGTTGCCGTTACCACCTGGCATATCCGCAAATTTATATAGTATTGACATAGTAAACTCCCTTAAAATTAAAAAAATGAAAGCCAACATACGTTAGCCCAAATCGCGCTTAGACGCAACTTTTCTAGTTAGTTTCCCTTCTAACTTCAATAGGATCGGACTCTTTGGCTTTACCCTGTAAAATAGATATCTCAACGCGTCGATTACGCTTTCTGTCAGTGTCATTTGCATTTGGTACTAAAGGTCGTGTATCGGCATGTCCAACGACAACCATTCTATTTTTATCAAAGCCACTGACTGTTTGCATTTCACTAGCTACCGCAACTGCACGAGTCGCCGATAAATCCCAATTATTGAAATAAAGCTCATTGGACACTTGAAAATCATCCGTATGACCTGAAACAGTGATTTCTCCGGGCACATCCTTAAGCAGCTCAGCAATATCATGGATCACTGGCTTGAACTTGGGCTGCAAAAAAGCACTACCAGACGGAAAGGAGCCATTCTCTTGGATCCTGATAATAATTTGCTGACCTAATGATTCTAACTCAATGGCGCCATCCATTATTTGCTTCTCTAACTGTTGAGAAATCTTTTTAACTAACTCATTCACTTGCTCTTGATCTGCTGCCGAGACAGCTTGTGTCATAGACTGTTCTTGAGCCGTACTGGCAGATTCGCCACCACGTTTATTACCTCGTTGTTCTTGACGACCACCAGCAGAACTCTCTTCTCCTGCTTGAAACTCAAGCATTTGCTGCGTCATCTCAACGGTCTGTTGCTGGATAGTTTCAATCGGGGTAGGCTCTGGTTTGCCAGGGGTAAACTCCATGGCAATTACACTAGTGCCTTTTGGAATATCTTTTACTTCGATTTTATTTTGCACACCAAAAGCAAACTTCATTGAACCTGCAATTTGCTTAAACTTCAGAACATCCATTTCTGAGAAGGCCAGTAATAGAACGAAAAAACACATTAACAGTGACATTAAGTCTGCAAATGTCCCCATCCAAGCAGGTAGCCCTGGGGGCGGGCATTTACATTCGTTCTCATCTGACATTATTTACTCCTCACCGCCATCACCACGTTTTGACTCTGGCAGGTAGTTTTTCAAAATGCCTTCAATAACCTTCGGATTCTGACCATCTTGAATACCCAAAATAGCATCTAGAATAAGGCGTTGATTTCTTTCTTCTTCGTCTTTTCTAAGTTCGAGTTTTACTTGAATGGGAATGGCTACAACGTTTGCTAAAAATGCACCATATAGCGTGGTTAGAAGTGCTACCGCCATCGCAGGACCGATGGCCTTGGGGTCATCCATGTTTGATAACATGGCAACAAGACCGATAAGTGTACCAATCATGCCCATTGCTGGGGCTATGTCCGCTAGAGACTTAAACAAGCCCGCGCCCATTTCATGCCGATTGGCAGTCAATGCAATGTCTTTTTGCAATGTTGCTCTAACCACATCCGCGTCGTGACCATCGACTAACATATCAACGCCTTTTCGCATAAATGGATTGGGAATCTCAGCTTCCTCAAGAGCAAGAAACCCGCCCTTACGTGCCGAGTCAGCAAGCTCCACTGCCTTCTCAATTAATTCTTCAGGCGTTTCAATTTTGAACATGAACGCCTTGCCTGCAACCTTCCCTATGCCTAAAAATTGTGCAAGTGTAAAGTTGGACAAAACAATAAAAATTGAGCCACCAAATACAATAACAACCGACGGCGTATTGTAAAACATGGCGAGTTGTCCATCACTACTGAGTACCATGGACATGACAATTAGGCCTATTGCACCAAGGATACCTATAACGGTTGCTAAATCCACACACCCTCCAAAGGCATTTATTCGTGAGATATCACGCAGTTATTCTTATACGTTGTGTTATCGGCAAGTTTTGCAATAACTTAATTCAATTATATTAAAAAGCCTTTAAATTGCGAGAATTAACCAAAACTATCAGATCATTTTAACAGCTTAAAGCCACAAAAAGTCTATCAGATGCTTTGACCTCAATCTTTATAAGCAATAAAATTACCCTCCTAAAGTTTTGCTTGGGAGTTAAAGAAGAGATGGCAGTTAAAAAACCTGAAAATATGAACTTTGAAGAAGCTGTCAATGAGCTTGAGTCAATTGTTCAAGAAATGGAACACGGTGAGCTTACTTTAGAGCAATCTCTAAAGCAGTTTGAAAGAGGGGTAAAACTAGCGCAAGCTTCAAATCAAAAGCTCCAACAAGCAGAACAAAAAGTTAATATTTTACTCGCTAATGATGAGGCCAGTGCGCCAAGCGAGTTTTCTGAGCAGGTAGACTAGTTGCGTGGAACTACATGAAAGGTTAAACATCGCAAAGAAAGATGTTGAAAAAACAATAAACGCATACTTTGCACAAGACTTGGATACAGATCCAACTGCAAAAGACGCGGCGCTTTACTCTATAAGTAATGGTGGTAAACGTCTGCGTCCATTTTTAGTCTATGCGACGGGTGAAATGCTAGGTGCAAATATAGAAGATCTTCATATCGCAGCTGCGGCTGTTGAGTGTATTCATAGCTACTCCCTTGTACATGATGACTTACCAGCCATGGATGATGACGATCTTAGACGTGGTAAGCCTACCTGCCATATTGCATTTGACGAGGCACAAGCTATTTTAGCTGGCGACTCCTTACAAACATTAGCTTTTGAATTTCTTTCATCACACCAGTTTCAGGTCCCTGCACAGCAACAAATTGCAATGATTAAAGCGCTTTCCCGCGCTTCTGGTCTGCAAGGTATGGTAGGGGGTCAAGCGCTTGATATTGCTGCAACAGACAAGAAAATCAGTATTAAAGCGCTAGAAGACATACACAGATTAAAAACAGGTGCTTTGCTTAATTGCGCCATAGAGTTAGGCGCACTCTGTGCGACTGACATTTCAGATTTAACACGTAGTCAATTAAAGGATTTTGGCTTAGCTATTGGACTAGCATTTCAAGTTCAGGACGATATTTTAGATATTGAGAGTGATACAGACACACTGGGCAAACCTCAGGGCTCTGATTTAGAACATAATAAATCAACTTATCCGGCTCTGCTAGGTATGACAGGTGCTAAAGATAAAGCACAAACGCTTATTACCCAAGCGCTTGAAGCACTAGATAACATAGATGCAGACACTCGCTTATTAGCTGAGCTTGCCAAATATATTATCGCTCGTGATCATTGATTATCGCAAAGAACACATGACTATTTAATGACAAGTTCCCTTTAAATTTATAAAACTATCGGCAAGCTTTGTATATAATTGGGCAAGGTTTGCTAAGGATATTACGAATAATATGACTCTTGATAGTAGCAAGTATCCGTTATTGGCTCTAGTTGATCAGCCACAACAGCTTAGGCAGCTGCCTCAGCATAAGCTGAACGAATTTAGTGCTGAGCTAAGAAACTATTTATTAGACTCTGTCTCTCAAAGCAGCGGTCATTTGGCGTCTGGATTAGGTACCGTTGAACTAACCGTCGCCCTCCATTATGTTTACAATACCCCTGTTGATAGATTGGTTTGGGATGTTGGTCATCAAGCTTACCCACATAAAATATTAACTGGCCGAAAAGAGCAAATGCACACCATACGTCAAAAAGATGGTTTGCACCCTTTCCCTTTCAGAGAAGAAAGTGAATATGATACTTTCAGTGTCGGCCACTCGAGTACATCTATCTCAGCCGCATTGGCAATGGCAATTGCTGCAGAGAAAGAAGGAAAAAACCGCAAAACGGTTGCAGTGATTGGCGATGGTGCAATGACTGCAGGCATGGCCTTTGAAGCAATGAACCACGCAGGTGATGTCAAATCAGACATGTTGGTAATTTTAAACGACAACGAAATGTCTATTTCGGAAAATGTTGGCGCACTCAATAATCATTTTGCTCGTATTCTATCGGGTAGCTTTTATACCAATATTCGCGAAGGTGGTAAAAAACTCCTCTCCGGTGTACCACCAGTGAAAGAGCTCGCCAGTAAAGTAGAAGAGCATTTAAAAGGCATGGTGATCCCAGGCACGTTTTTCGAAGAGCTAGGCTTTAACTATATTGGCCCTATTGATGGCCATGATGTTGGTATGTTGGTCGATACATTGCGAAATATGCGCAACTTGAAAGGCCCACAATTACTGCATGTGAAAACGCAAAAAGGTAAAGGGTATCAGCCAGCAGAAGCCGATCCGATTGGCTATCATGCAGTGCCGAACTTCAACCCAAGTATTCACTCTTTGCCAAAGAAAAAGCCAAGTGCGCCTACGTTCTCCAAAGTCTTTGGTGATTGGTTATGTGATATGGCAGAGCAAGACCCTAAGCTAATGGCTATTACACCAGCCATGCGAGAAGGCTCTGGTATGGTGCGTTTTTCTAAAGAACACCCAAGTCAATATTTTGATGTTGCAATCGCAGAGCAACACGCTGTCACTTTAGGCGCTGGTTTTGCCTGTGAAGGCTTAAACCCTGTTGTTGCTATCTATTCTAGCTTCTTACAACGTGCTTATGACCAGTTAATTCACGATGTGACAATCCAGAACCTCCCTGTACTATTTGCGATAGATAGAGCCGGCATCGTCGGTGCTGATGGAGAAACACACCAAGGGGCATACGATCTGAGCTTCATGCGATGTATTCCTAACTTAGTGATTATGGCACCGAGCGACCTCAACGAGTGTCGACAAATGCTCTACACTGGACATAAGCTAAATCAGCCAGCTGCTGTCCGATATCCTCGAGGCTCTGCAGGTGAGGTCGAGCCAACACCAGAGATGACACAATTACCAATTGGTAAAGCCAACACCATTCGTGAAGGACAAAAACTCGCGATATTAAACTTTGGTACATTGCTAGATAATGCTCGCAGCGTCGCAGAGCAGTTAGATGCAACACTCGTTGATATGCGTTTTGTGAAGCCGCTAGATGATTCTTTGCTTGCTGCTCTTGCCAAAACACACACTCACTTTATTACATTGGAAGACAATGCCATTGCTGGCGGTGCAGGCAGTGCAGTTAGCGAGTATTTTGCGCAACAAAATATCGCACGCCCTGTGAGGCACTTAGGCATACCAGATGAATTCATCAAACATGGTACGCAAGCGCAAATGCACAGTGAAATGGGCCTAGACAGCGATGGGATCCTTACTGCTGCAAAAGCATGGATTGAACAGTAAATATATTAATGTAGTGACTGCATAAGTAGTCACTACATTTTCCACGAACATATTCACCATTCTCACCTAAAACAGACCAAATTAATTCAATATTGGCAACAATAAAGCGCTCTTAATCAACTTAAAAATGTCACTTCAGTAGATATGCTCCACTCAAAACGCCCTTCCTATTAAAATACAAAAGTTTTGGAAAAAACTTACTAAAAATTAAAATAATCATTGAAAATGCAATTACAATCATAATCATACAAAATAATCAGCAATATAAATGACGTATTCAAATAAGTTAATGCGTTCTTTTATTGCACAATAAAAGATAAGTATGGGTAAATTTCAATCCATATAAATACGATTTTTAGTACGAATATACCCCCTATGAAACATTTCATATTACTGAATGAACAATAGACAACAATGGGGTAGTGTGATAAAAAATTGTAAAAAATTACAATCTAAATCATAGATAAGTAGCACATTCTCTGAGCAACTTTTTATTTTTGCTTGATTGTATTTATTTATGTTGGGCAATGAGTGGCATTCTTTAGACTTGCCAAATAACTTGTTTTTCAGTGTTGCTTGGCAAAGCTGTAACAAAGCGTCTTTAAGTATTGAAAACACATAACGGAATAGATGTTAAAAGGAAGAGAAAATGGTAGATTTTTTTGCAAGATATATCACTGGTGATGACCTAAGAGCATTGCGTAAGAAAAAAGGTGTAACAACAGCAATCATGGCCAAGCATTTAGGTGTGTGCCGAAAAACGTATGAAAACTGGGAACGTGACGTAGGTCAACCTAAACTAAATCAGTTTTTTGCAATATGCGCATTTTGCTCTATCGACTTAAGTGAATTAATTACCAAAATAAGAGGGCATCAAAGCTCTTAACACTATCCTTTACAGCAAGTATTTTATGCCTACTGCTACCTGTGAAAGAGGTACTGCTTATATACTTTATACCTCTTTCTCCCACCTTAGCTGACGATAGGCTGCAGACACTTTTGCAAAATTAATCCATCACTTAGTTGACCATAACGCCTCTCTTAAACCTCAGGTCTTTTTCTATTGATAAACTTTCATGTTTATCAAGTCTATGTAAAAACGCCACTTTATACACAACATATAAAAACTTCCATTTTGTCGCTTGCATTTACTTTTTAATTCTTATCAAGATAAATCTCTATACAACATAATAAGGACAATGATGATGTTTAAAAAGCAATTAGCCAATGTGGTCTACATATTGTTTTTCGTATTCCTAAGCACACAAAGTAGCGCAAGAGAATACTCCGTAGGTGTCACCTATTTCACCGCAACCGATTATAGCCGAACCGAAAAGCTCACTTCACACCATACTGACTATCGAGACATTTTAATAAAAATTTGGTACCCCACTACCAGCCCCAATACGGATTTACCCAGCTACTTGCACTTTCACACCGAGCAATATCCCTATTCGACAGCCACACCATCTGAACACCACAAACAATTACATCAATACCTAAAAACACTTCCTTTTGAATTAACTAAAAATGCCCCTCTAGCAGAAAGCTCAACCCCCTTTCCCATTGTGATGTACTCACATGGCTATCAATCAACAGTTGAAGATAAAGAAATCCTAATGATAGAACTTGCCAAAAAAGGCTATATCGCTGTCAGTGTAGGCCACCCTCACCATGCTCAGTTTGTCACTCAAAGTCATAACCAGCATGCAACCTATGACAGTGACGCACGAGCCAATGATTTTTATATCAGTGAACTAGCCGATGTAAACTTTGATGAATTGGTCGCTGAGCTAGACTCATTTGCAGGCATTGAACTCAATGACGAACAAACCGCCCGAGTTTACCAATTAATGAGCTGGACAGAGGGTGACCGTAAAGCGCTCGATATGTGGGTGGCAGACATGCATTTTGCGCTTGATCAACTTACGCGACTTCAATATGGCCAATACTGGGGGATGCACTATGTCGATGAGTACCTAAAAACCTTTAAAGGTCAGTTAGACCTCACTCGCTTGGCCGCGATTGGCCTTTCCTTTGGAGGGCCAACCGTTGCCGCATTTTGCCAGCAAGTTTATCAATGCAAAGGCGCAATTAACTTCGATGGCTTGCATTTTAATTTGTCACCTAACATGCCATCGCAAAAGCCTTATTTAATGATGCACTCAGAGCTGCCTCTCAACGCAGATTATAGTCTGGTGTTCAATCAACAAGTTGCCGATACATATATGCTGCAAATTAGCGGGGCATTGCATTGGGATTTTTCAGATTACCCTTATGTGTTCCCATTTGACCGCAACCGACCTTTTTTAGGCAGTATAGATCCGTATCTTGTAACTGAGATCGTTAACTCAATCAGTCTGCAATTTATCGATGTCTACCTAAAAGAGGCATCTACAAAAGCAGAGCTTGTCGAGCTACTGGAGAGTTACGCTCCCGTGCAATTCAAATACAAATAAAAATGTTGCGCTTACCCTTCTAATAAAAAGGGTAAGCCATACACTACCTTTATATTTTTTGGCATTTCCTCCATTAAAGACAATACTTAAGCTCTAAACAGACGCCACATAATAGGCCCG
Organism: Pseudoalteromonas umbrosa; assembly: GCF_030125375.1. Classification (GTDB taxonomy): domain Bacteria; phylum Pseudomonadota; class Gammaproteobacteria; order Enterobacterales; family Alteromonadaceae; genus Pseudoalteromonas; species Pseudoalteromonas umbrosa. The sequence continues at coordinate 66,497 of NZ_JASJUU010000007.1, forward strand.
CTCATGCCCAACCAAGCAAAAGACATGGAAGAGATGCTATTTTTCAGCCAAATGCTGAATGAGTGCTCCCCGCTCGAGTTGTTGAAGCAAATACTCATGCATTCGCACCATGCAATTGTTATTACGGATGCTGATGCCAGCGCAGGCTATCGGATCATCTATGCAAACCCCGTTTTTTGCCGCCATACTGGATATGAATTAGCAGAGCTGGTTGGTATGTCTCCTCGTATATTACAAGGGCCAAAGAGTAATAAACGAATAATTGAGAAGCTCACCCCCGCTCTACAAGAACGCGGTTTTTTTTATGGCGCATCAATTAACTATCGCAAAGATGGCAGCATGTACCCTGTCGAGTGGAATATCTCTGAAATCAAGAATGAGCAAGGCGAAGTGACTCATTACATTTCAATGCAAAAAGATCTCAGTAACTTTCACCGGCTTGCCAAGCAAGTTAAAAAGAGTAATGAGAACTTTAAAGACTTTTATCTATCGACCACCAAAAAAGATAAAACACACGCTAACAAAGAGGTCTTAGACTCATTAAAAGACAATCAAAAAATCTATGCTGGCGGTCTGAGAAACGATGAAAACGCCGATTTATTTGAAGATGCTTTTTTTGATTTTTCCCCCGATGAAATGGGGGCTTTAGGAAATAAAGTCGATAAAGGTGAGCTCAGCGCAGAAGAGTTCTGGCGAGAAAACCCCATTGATGATGAAGATGTATCCGCACTGATTGAGTCGATACAAGAGGTAGATGTAGAGTTAGGTCTATTGCAGTCTCAGGGGCAGAGTAAAGAACGCCTTGAAAATATTGCCAATGGCTTTAAAGAGGTTGCCAACAACCTGTATTTCTGTGTCGAGTTCAATGACGGAGCCCTCATCATCGATGAAGTTGCCAACATACTTATGATCTTAGAAGAGAGTCATGAATTCCCCATCGACGTGCTTGTGACCTTCAATAAGGAAGTTTATGAGTGGTTAGACGGTGCGGTAATTACTAAAAATGCCGACAATATATTCGAGGGTGAGAACAATACTATTGCTGCAGGCAATCAGCTTTTGCTGTTTCTAAAGTAATTGAAATGGGCTGAACAACTCTGCTCAGCCCAAAATATTTAATTATCGCGCTTATGTTGCATGTTTGCCATGTACTTACGCTTTCTTTTGGCGATTTTACTGCGCTGTTCATCCGTCAGAATGTGGTGAATTGCATGTCGTGCTTCAAGCATAGTCAGCATAAATGCTTGCTTCTTCGGTGAATGCTCTTCTAATAACAACTGCGCCTGCGTTTTATCAAAGGTATCGGCTTCTATGATTGATTTAAACGCTTGGCGAGGCTTACTCGGATACGCCTCTTTTAAATCTTCAAGCTGTGCTTTGTAAGTTGCAAATACAGCTTTCAGCTTATCCTGCTGAGTTTGAGTCAGTTCAAGATGACGGATCGCCTTGTCCGATAGTAACCGTTTTTCTAAATGCGCAAACGGCTTCATTTGATGACGCTTTGCTTTTTGCTCATGACTTGTTGGTTCACTGGCTAACGTAATGTGTGGGATCACCCCAACACTGATGCAACTTGCTAGTAGTAGGCTGGCTAATTTATTCATCAAGCTATCTCCGGTTGATTGTGTTAATGCGAACGTTCGCTCTTACTCCTTTTAACTGAGCGCGCCTCGTATTCATGTCATGGTGAACTTTAGCAAGCACAAAGCAAAGCAACGTCAAGCTAATGTAAAGTTATGTCAAAAGCGATAACAAGGCATCTCAGAACTCCTATTGTCCCTAACAATGTGCAAATATTATTGAAATGATGAAATCTATCTAAGATTTAAAACAGTTGTCAGATCCGCATCTTTTAGCGTAAAGAAGTGTAAATTCAATTCGAAGACTCTTATAGTTAAGTAAAATGATTTCATTAGATAATTAAAAAAGAAGCCTTTATGAGCACGTCAATTCTTATCATCGACGATGACCAGTCACTGTGCGAGCTGCTGACAGAATACCTAGAAGCTGAACAATTTAATGTCGAATGTAAACACGATGGTGAACAAGGCTTAGACTCAGCTTTAAATCATGAATACGGGGTTATTTTGCTTGATGTGATGATGCCTAAAAAAGATGGCTTCGACGTGTTAAAATCTCTCAGGCTTAAAAAAATGACCCCTGTGATCATGCTCACAGCAAAGGGAGATGATTTTGATCGAATATTTGGATTAGAGCTTGGCGCAGATGACTATATTCCAAAACCATTCAATCACCGTGAATTACTTGCAAGGATCAAGGCCATTACTCGCAGGGTTGCCCATTTAACTCAGCACAGCTCTCCTTTGCAACTTGAGTATCATGGCCTTGCATTAGATATAGCATCAAGAAGTGCCTACCTAAACGATCAGGCCATCCCATTAACGGGCACCGAGTATGAAGTGCTATATCAACTGATGAAATCAGCTGGTGAAATTGTGAGTAAGCAAACCCTTTGCCAAAGCGTCTTAGGCCGCCCTTTGGTTGCCTATGACCGCTCCGTCGACATGCATGTCAGTAATGTAAGAAAAAAACTGGCTCAATTCAGTGAGCATACTTTTATAAAAACATTAAGAGGCTCAGGATACATATTCCTCACAGCTTAATATGAGAAAATTTTTAGCAGTAAAAGTCTTTTTTTGGTTTTGGCTAACCATAGTTTGCACCTTATCTTTACTGATAAGCATTAGCTTTTTACAACCCGATATGTTGGCCAGTAAAGACATCTCACCGCCCATGTTGAAAAATTTATTTCATTTACAACGATCATTGGAGCGTCATGTTGATCGCATGCCAGAGAAATCGATTGCGCAGATCATCTCAAATCGACGACATAACAAACGTGCAAAGGTGTATCTCAAACATATAGAGTCTGAGAAAAGCTTGGTGAGTGCAGAAGAGCTCTATGCCTACGACTTAGCCCTACTCAACTTTGCCATTAACGGTGAACCCAAAGCCATTAATACTGAAAAGTTTAGAGCCTATGGCCCTATAAAAATGCATATTCGCGGCGATGAATTCCAACTATTTATGATTATTGATAACCGTGAAGACGACTTATTTCTCAAGGTCCGACTGATGCCACAATGGCTCAAGCTCTCAATTATATTATTTGCCAGTATGTTACTGAGCTACTGGTTTGCTCGAGGGCTTCTTAAACCAATAAAGCAGCTACAAACAGCCGCAGCCAAACTTGCCAATGGTGCCCTTAGCACACGTGCAAATGTCGATAACAAACGTCAAGACGAATTAGGCCAGTTAGGTAAGGACTTTGATGCGATGGCGTCTCAACTTGAGTTTCAAGTGCTAAGTCAAAAACGACTGCTTGCTGATATTTCTCATGAATTGCGCTCTCCACTAACACGACTACAAATGGCAACAGGCATTGCTGCCAGCAAAGCCAGTGGCGATTTAGATAGCTATTTGCAGCGGATCGAAAAAGAATCCCAACTGCTCGAGCATATGCTCAGCGATATTTTACAGCTCTCCAAGCTAGAGTCTGGGATCAATCACTTTGAACCACACCCCATATCAGTAATCGACTTACTTACGCCTGTCATCAATGACGCTGATTTTGAAAGCCAACAACTAGAGAAAACCATCAGTACCAATGAATTACCAGATGCGATTATTGAAGGGGATGAGATCTTGCTCAGCAGAGCAATTGAAAACATAATCCGAAATGCACTCAAGTACGCCAAAAATCAAGTCACGGTCACAAGTCTCATCGCACAGCAAGCTTTGGTACTCACAGTCTCCGATGATGGTCCTGGTGTCAGTGATGATATGCTCGATAAACTTTGCATTCCATTTTATCGTGCATCTCAGTCAAGAACCCCAGATAACAACAAAGCTGGCGGCTTTGGTCTGGGTTTGGCAATTGCGCAACATGCGATAAAAGTGCATCATGGCCACATAGAGTTTAATAATCGGCAAGGTCTTTGTGTGACCCTAACGATCCCATTACAGCAGCCTTAATGTTTTATAGTCAAAGTTCTTCGCTTTTTGATAATCAATGTGCCATCGAACACCACTGGCAAACGGGTATTAAAGGATATATCCACACCCAAATTGGTAAAGTGTTTTATTTTCGTCATATTCCTGCACAAGCAAAGTACACGCTGGTACTGGTAAACGGTCGAATAGAAAGCGCCTATAAATACAGGGAACTACTTTGGGAGTTGGCCCAGAATAAGATTGGTGTTGTCACCTTTGATCATCCCGGACAAGGGTATTCGGAGCGCCTATTAGCCAATAGACAAATTGGCCATATTCAAAATTTTAAACAATACAGCGACGTACTTAGCCTCATTATCGCAGAGCAAGTTACGCCCCACACTGATAGTTGGCTTTTTTTAGCCCACTCAATGGGAGGCGCTATCGTGCGTCATTATCTTGAAAACACACCCAATACAGACGCACAAGGGGCATTTTTCAGCGCACCGATGTTTGAGATAAATACAGCCCCCTACCCAGTCTGGTTTGCTAAATGGGTGGCAAAAACCGCTTGCATACTAGGTAAAGCAAAAAGCTTTGCCATAGGCCAGCAATCTTATCAGCCAAAATCATTTGAAGATAATGAACTCACCGGGTGTGATAAACGATATCAAGCATTCAGAGCACTATATGAACAACACAGTGAATTACAACTTGGCGGTGTGAGTTTTGGCTGGTTAAATGCGGCCCTTACTGAAACCAGTAAAAAAAGACAGTCTATTTCACTGCCAATCGCCATCGCTAGCGCCGAGCATGACAGTATCGTCAATAGCCAAGCGCACTTTGCATATGCATCGCAGCAAACTCTTTGTAAGATAGAGAGCTACTCGGGCAAACATGAATTGCTATGTGAAGAAGACACAATTAGACGTGCCGTGTTGACGCAATGCTACGAATTTGCAGACTCCGTAACACTTAAAGAAACAGGGTCTTGATGCACAAGGACATCGATCTCTCCTTCACTATTCGCTTGGATCCGTGCCACAACTTCATCCGCAATTTGATGTGCCTCCATCAAGGGCATATCGTCATCAAGCTCTAAATGAAGTTGCACAAACTTCACTTTACCCCCTTGGCGTGTCCTTAAGTTATGCACGCCATACACTGCTGCGTGTGAGGTCGCAATCGCCACAATTTCAGCTTTTTCTTCCTCTGGAAGTTCCTTATCCATTAAGTGATCGGCACTTTCTCGCGCAATACCCCAGCAATTGTAAAGTAAATATAAAGCAACCCCGATGGCAAACACAGGATCAGCCCAGCCAATACTATAATGGCTCAACATCATCGCGATAAGTACAGCAATATTAAGCAAGATATCGCCTTTGTAATGCATTGAGTCTGCTTTTATTGCCAAAGACTGTGTACGCTTTACAACTTGGTGTTGAACTGCAACCACCAGTAAAGTGCAAATAATGGCAAATATACTTACCCAAACCCCCAGTAAGCTCTGATTTATTTCAACGGGGTTAAATAAACGCTCAATACCATGAAAAGCCAGTAAACAGGCTGAACCAGAAATAAATGCAGCTTGACCAAGTCCTGCAAGTGCTTCTGCTTTCCCATGACCAAACCTATGTTCATCATCTGCGGGACGAAGTGCATAACTCAAGACAAAAAAGCTCATCAGTGACGCGGTCACATCCAGCATGGAGTCAGTTAATGAGCCCAACATTGCGGCACTACCGGATGAGAGCCATGCCCAAGCCTTCGCGGCAATCATCACACCAGCCATTATGATTGTGAAAATACTTGAAAAACGTACTAATGCGTCATAATCTCGCGCCACACTTCCCCCTTAATAACGCAGGTGACTACCTTCTCATCATACGACAGTTCAGCCAATAGGTAGAAACTTTGTGTCAAAAAACAGGTATCTACCCTATTTCAGTATCAGCAATTTACCTACCTAACTGACATAATCAATATTTAAATAGACTATTCTACAAGACAAGAATTAATTAAAAAACTTGTTGTAGACCGAGAACCTATTCATATTATCTAGTTGCACAACGTCCAATAAGCTATACTGCGCTCAAATTGAGTTAGAGGTTAATCATGTTAGACATCGTTTTATATCAACCTGAGATCCCACCAAATACGGGCAACATTATCCGTTTATGTGCCAACACAGGCTATTCATTACATTTAATTGAACCGCTGGGATTTGACTGGGATGACAAACGTGTAAGGCGTGCAGGACTGGATTACCATGAATTCAGTGAAGTTAAGCGTTACCCGTCTTACGAAGACTATTTAGAGCAGCGCAAGCCTAAACGTGTATTTGCATGCACAACCAAAGGAAAAGCCTATCACCATGCACCAAAATACCAAGCTGGTGATACGTTATTATTTGGACCAGAAACGCGTGGTCTACCCGAAGAAATAATTTTTTCTTTACCAGAAGAGCAAAGACTCAGAATTCCTATGAGGCCAGATAGTCGCAGCATGAACTTATCTAACGCGGTATCAGTATTCGTTTATGAGTCTTGGCGTCAATTTGATTTTGATGGCGCGGTATAAAAGCCTTAATAAAATTTAAGCGACCGTAAGTTACAAAATTAAAAAAGCCGCTATTAAGCGGCTTTTTTACTCTAGATTATTCGCTAGATAGAAAGAGTTAAAGCTTGTCTTCTACGTCAGCAAGACCTTTATCTTCACCTTCTTCATCTTTAATGGTTGCTTGAAGTAATAACATTTCACGTAACTTGCCTTCAATCTCATCAGCAATTGCCACGTTTTCTTTCAAGAACTTGATTGAGTTCGCTTTACCTTGACCAATCTTATTGCCATTGTAGCTGAACCATGCGCCTGCTTTGTCTACTAACTTGTGCTTAACACCTAAGTCAATAAGCTCACCTTGCTTAGAGGAGCCTTCACCATACATGATGATGAATTCCGCTTGCTTAAATGGTGGCGCAACCTTGTTTTTAACAACCTTAACACGCGTTTCGTTACCAACGACCTCATCACCCTCTTTCACAGAGCCAATACGGCGGATATCTAAACGTACTGATGAATAGAACTTAAGTGCGTTACCACCAGTGGTTGTTTCTGGGTTACCAAACATCACACCAATCTTCATACGGATTTGGTTAATGAATATACATAGCGTGTTTGAACGCTTGATGTTACCAGTCAACTTACGCAGTGCTTGTGACATTAAACGCGCCTGAAGACCAACATGAGAGTCACCCATGTCACCTTCAATTTCTGCTTTTGGAGTTAGTGCTGCCACAGAGTCAACGACGACTACATCAACTGCACCTGAACGCACTAGCATGTCACATATCTCTAAGGCTTGTTCACCAGTGTCAGGTTGAGACACAAGCAAATCATCAACATTTACACCCAGCTTTTCTGCATATACTGAGTCAAGTGCATGTTCCGCATCAACGAACGCACAGGTTTTACCCATTTTTTGTGCTTGTGCGATTGTTTGTAGAGTTAGTGTTGTTTTACCTGATGACTCAGGACCATAAATTTCAACAATACGACCAGAAGGCAGACCACCGATACCCAAAGCAATATCCAATCCTAATGAACCGGTTGATACTGACTCTATGTCTAAAGCTTGGCTATCACCTAGCTTCATGATTGATCCTTTACCAAATTGACGCTCAATTTGCGACAATGCAGCATCTAATGCTTTTTGTTTGTTATCGTTCATCTGTTTCTCCAATCTAGCGTAATGCGAACAAGTATACTGTATAGAATTACAGTATCAAGAGCCTTTTACTCTTTTATTAAAGAAATTATTTTTTCCAAAATAAATTCAATAGCTTGCAATCTAACTTCTGCTCGCCCTTCGGGAAATACTTGCATAAATGTATGTATGTTCCCCTGTATATCTATTGCAAACCATACAGTACCCACAGGTTTTTCTTTACTACCGCCACTTGGCCCTGCAATGCCAGATACCGATATCGCAATATCTGCTTTACCCGCAGCTCTTGCCCCTGTTGCCATCTCCATGACTGTTTTCTCACTGACAGCGCCATACTGAGCAAGGGTTTGCTCTGATACACCCAGTAATTCATGCTTCGCTTCATTGCTGTATGTGACAAAACAGCGATCTATATAGGCAGAGCTTCCCGGCGTGTCTGTGAGCGCATAACTAATTCCACCACCAGTACAAGATTCAGCGGTAGTGATCACGAAGCTTTTATTCGTTAGAATAGCGCCCAATTGTGCCGCAAGAGCGGCGATTTTAGTGTGTATTTCCATACAAAAAACCTTAGGTTGAAGCATGTCATTAGATCTTTATTCTGAACATACTATAAAGCAACAAACACCTATGATGCAGCAGTATCTTAGGATCAAGGCCCAACATCAAGAGATCCTGCTATTCTACCGTATGGGTGATTTTTACGAATTATTTTTCGATGACGCCATTCGTGCCGCACAACTACTCGATATTTCGCAAACACACCGCGGCAAAGCCGGCGGTAATCCCATTCCGATGGCAGGTGTACCTTATCATGCGGTAGAGAATTACTTAGCAAGATTGGTTCAAATGGGTGAATCAGTTGCGATCTGTGAGCAAGTTGGCGACCCAGCAACCAGTAAAGGCCCCGTTGAGCGTAAGGTCGTGCGTATTGTCACACCTGGTACCGTCACTGATGAAGCCCTACTACAAGAGCGTCAAGACAATTTGCTTGCTGCAGTGTGGCAAGATAAAAGTAAGTATGGTGTTGCCTATTTGGATATCAATTCTGGGCGATTTAATATTGTGGAGTTGGCAACAGACGAAGCACTGATGTCAACATTGCAGCGCTTGCAGCCAGCTGAACTGCTCTACCCTGAGTCATTTCAAAATTTAATCGTACTTGAGCAAGTCAAAGGCTGTCGCCGTCGTCCTGATTGGGAGTTTGACTTAGACACCGCCAAACACCTACTTTGCCAACAATTTGGCACCAAAGACTTGATTGGGTTTGGTGTCGAATCGGCCTCTGCAGGATTAATTGCAGCAGGCTGTGTAATGCAATATGTCAAAGATACCCAACGTACAGCACTGCCGCATATCAGAGCGATTACCTTAGAAAAAAATGAACACGCTGTGATTTTAGATGCGGCAACACGCAAAAACCTTGAACTCACGGTCAATTTATCTGGTTCTATCGATAATACCCTAGCGCAAGTACTCGATAAAACAGCGACACCTATGGGGTCACGTTTACTCAAACGCCGGATCCATACACCGGTCCGTGACCGAGCTGAGTTGAATGCCCGCCTAAACGCCATCTCAAGCATACTCGATATGCATTTAGGTATTGAGCTGTATGATGCCTTGCGTCAAATTGGTGATATTGAACGTGTCGTCGCAAGGCTTGCGCTGTGTAATGCAAGGCCACGAGATTTAACGCGTCTTCGCAGCGCACTGCAAGCACTACCACCACTGCATCAATTATTAAATGAGAGCGATGATGCGCGTATTCAATTGATCACAGCGCAATCTCCAGAACTGCCTCATTTACAAGATTTACTCGAACGCGCAATTATTGATAATCCGCCAGTACTGATAAGAGACGGTGGCGTAATTGCCACAGGCTACAATGCGGAATTAGATGAATGGCGAGCACTCAGTGAAGGGGCAACGGACGTCTTAGAGCAACTGGAAGAACGTGAGCGTGAACGTACTGGTATCAGCACCCTAAAAATTGGTTACAACAAGGTACATGGGTTTTATATTGAGATCAGCAAAGGCAACGCACACCTTGCGCCACCTGAGTATATTAGACGTCAAACCCTTAAAAATAATGAGCGCTACATTATACCTGAGCTAAAAGAGCACGAGGATAAAGTCCTTGGCAGCCAATCCAAGGCACTGGCACTTGAGAAACAGCTGTATGAGCAATTATTTGAATTAATTGCTCCTTACCTAGAGCAGCTACAAACAATGGCTGCAGCACTGGCAGACTTAGATGTGTTGAATACTTTAGCGGAGCGAGCGCAGACACTGGATTACTGTAAGCCAGAGCTGACCTCAAGCGATGAAATTAATATTCAAGCTGGTCGCCACCCTGTGGTTGAACAGGTCAGCAACGAGCCCTTTATTGCAAACCCAGTGCACCTAAGCAATGACCGAAAGATGTTGCTGATCACAGGTCCAAATATGGGTGGTAAATCAACCTATATGCGCCAAACCGCGCTGATTGTATTAATGGCTCATATTGGTAGCTTTGTACCTGCAAGCCATGCACAAATTGGCCAAATTGATAGGATCTTTACTCGTATTGGTGCAAGTGACGATCTTGCCTCAGGGCGTTCAACCTTCATGGTTGAAATGACCGAAACCGCTACCATACTCAACAATGCAACCGAGCAGTCTTTGGTATTAATGGATGAGATTGGTCGAGGCACCAGTACATACGATGGCCTATCATTGGCATACGCCACAGCTGACTACCTTGCAAACAAAATCTCTGCCAAGACATTATTTGCAACGCATTACTTTGAGCTTACTGAGCTAGCAGAGCAGCAATCTGGTCTTGTTAATGTGCATCTAGATGCGATTGAGCATAATGACACCATAGCATTCAAACATACCGTGCTCGATGGCGCGGCAAGTAAGAGCTTTGGTTTACAAGTAGCAGGCCTTGCTGGTGTGCCAAAAGCCGTTATCAAGTTAGCCAAACAAAAACTCACACTGCTTGAGCAACACCAAAGTGTCGTGGATGGTGTTCAGCCAACGACAGTGCCTCAACAACAGAGTTTAGTACTCAATACTGAACCTTCTGAAGTAGAGCAGCTGTTAGAGTCTATTGACCCAGATGAGCTGACACCAAAGCAAGCACATGCTTTGCTATATCAGCTAAAAGACAAGCTATAAAAAAAGGGCTGCATCATTGCAGCCCTATTTCTTACATTGGGTAGAACGTTAAAGTGTATGGTTATATTGCAAACCAAATACTGACGCATGGCCTTTTGACTTAAAGCCCCACTCGCTACCAAAATTATCTTTTTCAATAAAGCGCTGCGTTTTACCTCGAATGATACTCACGCCAACATCTAAACTTGAATTTGCCGTTAACTGGTATTCTGCACCAAATGAGTACCAAATGCGGTCTGTATCTGGTATAGAGATAGACATATGATTTTCATCCGCTGGTGACTCATCATACGCAAAACCGGCACGTAACTTAAGCACTTCGCTCCACTGGTGATCAGCGCCAATTGAGTAACGTAACGAGTTACTGAAGTTTTCATCCTTTGTGAACACAGTACCAACATTTTCAACATTGGCCGCTAGCGTTTGGAAGCTATTCCAGCCAGTCCATAAAATGCTGTAATGTAGCGCAGTTTGTTTGTCTAACTTGTGAGAACCAGATACTTCAGCAATTGCAGGTAATGTGATTGCAACGCTACCAGGTAAAGCCTGGCCACCAGTACCATTGAAAGGCGCGACTGCTAGTAGCTGATTACTGAAAGTGCCTTTAAATGTAATGTCTGTTTCACTGCGGTAGTGAAAACCAAAACGATTGTCTTCGTCAATGTTAAACACAGCGCCAACATTCCAGCCAAAGCCAGTATCGTCACCTTCCAAATTCACAACCTCGGTTTCATTGGGTACGCCAAATGTATTTACACCAAGGTTTCTAAGGATTTTCGCGTCAGCATAGACATGGTTTAATCCCAACGCAATGCTCCACTGCGCATTAACTTGATAGGACGCTGCAATACCAGTATTGATAGTCACAATTTCAGTTTCACCTGCAATTTGGCCAGCAACATAGTCATCTTCAAATTCTGTTGCCAAGCCAAATTGAGAGTACATGCCACCACCAATAGACCACTTGTCATTGATATTAGTCGTGATAAACGCGCTTGGTACAACCGCACTTGGCGCAATGCTGCTGTTATCCAACGCAGATGCTGGCACACCATTATTCGTGCTTGTGCCCTGTAAACTCACATCCGGTTTAACATACATCGCGGAAATACTTATTTGCGTACCATCTAATTTATTCATCAATGCTGGATTGCGAGAAACCACTGATGCGTCGTCTGCGACACTGGCCTCACCCGCGTATGCTCTGCCTAAACCTGATACATTTTGCTCAGCTAACTGAAATGCAGCGGCTAAACTATGCGTTGATGTGATCATTGCACCTGCACCTATCAGTGCAACCATAATTCTGTTCATTCTTGCCTCTTAATTTCTAACTGCAATAAAATTAATGGCTCGACACACTACAGAAATCTGAATTAAAAATCTTCAACTTTGACACTTTTAACTCACCATTTGCGTAAAATAACAGCTTTTAATTACTTTTAGTGACAAGTCAGACCAGAATTTAAACACTTGGCACACAATTATAAATGAGACTAATTCTCAATATCATTGAACCAAGTGAGAGTTTCACATATACTCTTTGCCATTCAAGTGAGGAGAATAATCATGATGGTGTTATTGATTATGGCAGCGCTGCTGTTTTCAGGCGTCAGCGTGTACTGCCTTTGTAAAGCAAATTACTGTGCCTGCCAGCGTGCAGGACAATGTGACAATCCAGTCAATCATTATTGGCTAGGTGCAATTATTGCAGCCTTGTTTGCTCTCGCTTGCTGCTGCTTTGCATTGCATAGCGAAAGAGGTACCTTACTTTGGATTGTATTGATGTCGAGCTGCCTTGCAGGCGCGCTACTTTCAGCCAAAGTACAAAAACTAAAGCGTTGCAAGCAGGCTAAACAAGCAAGTTCTCTTGCAACAGACGGGATAAATTAATCTGATAATCAATCGGCCTAACATTCGACACAATTTTAATGTCGTTTGTCGCGCTCAGATCCACATCTTTCAGTGTGATTTGATGCATGTGTTTCACGTTATAAAAAACACGCACAATTGGGGAGGTCGGTGAGCCCTCATTACCCGCCATCACGAGTCCCAAGCGATCATTGGTCAGCTTTACTAAGGTACCAACGGGATGTATCCCAATACACTTGATAAACTTTTGCACCAATACCGCATCAAACTGGTCTTTATTAGATAATAAAAAGCGCAGCGCATGCACAGGCTCTATGGCTTTCATGCCAGGCTGATCCGATGTTAACGTTGCATAAGTGTCAACAATAGCCATAACACGCGCAGCTTTACTGAGCTTGTCTTCTGTAAGACCTCGAGGAAAGCCACTGCCATCAAGGCGCTCATGATGATTAACAATCATGTCTATCATCAAAGGCGTTATTCCTTTTTCTTCTTTAACCATAGCAACCGAGTATGCAACATGTCTTTGCATGTGACGTGTTTCATTGTCACTCAGTGGCGTTGCTTTTTCTTGAATACTCTGTGGGACCTTGCTCCTACCAATATCGTGCAGCATGGCAGCCATGGCCATTTGCTCTACCACATGAGGCTTCAGCCCAAGATACTTGGCAAAGATGGTCATCAAAATAGTGCAGTTGATCATATGCCGCCAACTGAATCCGCGCTTATCTTTAAGGCGGGTGAGAATAGCCATGACATTACTATTTTGTGTCACAGAGGAGACAATTTCTTTGCTGACGTCATTCACCAAATGCATCTGCAGCGCTTCTCCCCCCAAAATATTGCCATAGATCAGCTGCAACCGCTTATTTTGCATTTCAAATTGATTTAACGCTGCTGAAAACAGTTCAGCGGTGGGCAGAACATTACCACCGGAGCTGGTGAGAAGCGCTTGAAGTTCTGCATCTGCTTCGATATCTGATACAGCATCAGCTTTTATCTCATACCTTGCCTGTGATGGCTTTAAAGGCGTATTCGCAGCGTCGGCCTTGATATAACGCTCAGGCACAGGTACTTGGCTTTGCTTGATGTCTATATTGAGCTCAAGTACACCGTCAGCCTCTAGCTGAGTAATAATCGCCGAATTACGCACCATCCCTCGTGACTTTAATTTAATATCTGCATCAGATTTTAATTTATGAACACTGTCCACAAACATACCTGGTACAAGTTCACTAATGGGAATTGTTGCGTGCATGGTTCCTAGGAGAAGCTTTTTTAATCAAACGCAATAATATGCATAGTTACGACAAAATTGTCTACTATAAGATCAAAATACAAGAATAAAGGATGAGAAAATAAGGGTAGAGAGAAGTCCATTTCTTTCTGCGGGCTCACAAACTGAGTGAATTAGTCTTGGAAGTAAGTACCCCAACCGTCATACTCAACGCCAGTTTGCTGTGCAATTGCCACTAGCTTTGCAACATCTTCCATAATGACTTCTGCATTTAGCTCAGCTTCAACAACAATATCAAAGCCCCAAATTTTTCCACCATCTTCCAGCTCTAGCTCTGCAGGCTCTTCTACATCATAACCAAGTTTGAATGCAGCTAACGCGGCTTCTTCTAGCTTATCAAAGTTCTCACATACAAAGTGATGTTCAACCTCATAAAGCTTTTCAGGGTTAGAGCCATCTTCAAGAAGCGACTCAACTATGTCTTCACTGATCTCTTGCCAATTTTCCATCAGCTTTTCTCACCTTTATCTAATTGTGCGATTTTATCGGCCATCTTAGCATGAATGCGCACCGCATGCTCTCTTGCTGAGCAATCCTCTGATAACTTAATCGGTGCTAACATCGAAATATAGACTTTGCCGTTGTTCCAACGATTTAGCTTAATTTTATCTTTCGTTGAACTCATGCATACTGGAATAATTGGTACTTGCGCATTTTTAGCTGCGTGGAAAGCACCTGTTTTAAATGGCAACAAGCCTCTACCATAGCTACGCGTCCCTTCAGGAAACATCCACAGTGACAAGCCCTTTTGCTTGATCTTCTCCACGGCTTTATCCAACGTACCTACGGCTTTTGAACGGTTTGCCCTGTCAATTAAGATATTACCGGATAGCCAATAAAGCTGGCCAAAAAATGGGATCCACTTGAGACTTTTTTTACCCATACTCACTGTATTGTGTGGTACAACCGCAGGCAAAGTAAATAAATCATAGTTATTCTGGTGATTAGCAACATACAACGCAGGGCCAACATCAGACACTTCCGGCGCTCTCTCTATCACTAACTCAACACCTATTACCTTGGCCATAGAGCCAAACCAAGAGGCGATAACATGCACATTGTTGCGATGGAATGGTCTTACAATACACAGTGCCAATCCAAAAATACAACTCATAATAATAAATATGGCCATGGCCAAAATTCGTAATAAAGCTAACAAACTCAGCGCTCCTAAAACTTGATCGATGCATTATAATCAAATAAGCGTACACTTGTAAGCTCAATTTTTTATGACACAAAAAAATACCGCCCCATAACTGGAGCGGTATTTAAAAAACTTGAATGCGTTAACGCTTAGCTCATTGCTGCTTGCAGCTTCTTCATGGCTGACTTCTCAAGTTGGCGCACTCGCTCTGCGGATACGCTATATTTGTCAGCTAAGTCTTGCAGTGTAGCCTTGTCTTCAGCTAACCATCTTGCTGCAACAATATCTTGAGAACGCTCATCTAACGTCTTCATTGCCGCCAGCAAGCGATTCTGTGCCTGCTGTTGGTACTGCTCTTCTTCAATTACTTCGGCAATGTCACTGTTTGAATCTGCTAGGTACTGAACTGGTGAAAAGTTACCGCTTTGCGGCCCTTCATCTTCATCAGACCCTAAATCAAAGCCCATATCTTGACCGCTCATTCGCGACTCCATCTCACGGACTTCTTTTTCACTGACACCTAGCTCAGAAGCAACAGTGCTCACCTCTTCTTGATTAAACCAACCAAGACGCTTTTTATTCTTACGCAGGTTAAAAAACAGTTTGCGTTGTGCTTTTGTTGTCGCAACTTTGACGATACGCCAGTTTTTAAGTACGTACTCATGAATTTCAGCTTTAATCCAATGCACTGCGAATGACACAAGTCTCACACCGACAGTTGGGTTAAAGCGCTTCACTGCCTTCATTAGGCCAATGTTGCCTTCTTGGATTAGGTCAGCTTGCGGTAAACCATATCCTGAGTAGCTTTTAGCAATATGTGCTACAAATCTGAGGTGAGACATAATGAGCTGTTTTGCGGCATCTAGGTCGCCATTTTCATGAAGACGTGTAGCAAGCTTGTGTTCCTTTTCAGCGTCAAGCATAGGAATCGTGCTCACAGCTTGCAGATATCCTTCGATACTAGCACTTTGCTGTCCAACTGTTAACGCCATTGCATATGTGTCTTTACTCATTTTTCACCTCAGTGATAAATTCTTTTGTGTATTTTAGCACTCTAACCTTTAGAGTGCTAACTGCAATCTACTACTTTTTAAACCTAAAAATCAAGCTTTTTATTATTAACAATAGATGAATAAATAAGATACTGATTTTAAATGATTTTTAAAACTGTAATATTTCACAGAGCCTGTTGAGCAAGAAGAAGAGTAGCAGACTGGTAGTAATACAGTCTGCTAAAAATGGATTTAAACCTTTTCAGGTTCAATCTCACGAATGTACTTTTGCACCGAAAGGTAAGAACCAATGAAGCCAAGAGAAATAGCTAATAAGAGTAGAGAAAACAACTCTGATAAATTTAAGCCCTCTAATACAAAGCTACTTTGATACACGCCCACCACCAATGATACAGCAGACTCTAACCACCAAAGCATCAAAACAACACAAATAAAGGCCACTAACCCACCAACAATGCCATACCAAATTCCAGTCCATAAAAACGGAGTATGAATAAATGTATTGGTCGCGCCTACGAGTTTCAAAACTTGGATCTCTTCTTTTTTATCCATAATGGACAAACGAATAGTGTTACCAATAATCAATACCACTGCGCTAAGGAGTAACAAACCAACAGTAAAAACACTCTCTTTCAGAAGTCCTAGTAAAGCATTTAGCCGCTCCAACCACTCAATATCAAGCTTACCAAACTCCACTTCACGCTCGCTCTCTAACTTCTCAAGTAATACTTGTGCGCTTTCAGCGCCTCGATGGCGTTTAGTGGGTGTAACCAAAACCACACTTGGAAGTGGGTTCTCTTCTAAGTAATCTAGCGCTTGGCCAAACCCCGAAATTTGCTTGAACTCTTCTAATGCTTGGGACTGAGAAATAAAGCTCACTGAGTCAACTTCAGGATAGAGTGCCAAACGCTTTACTAAGGTTTGCGTTTCTTGTTCACTAATCCCTTCTTTAACAAATAAAGAGATCTCTGCTGCTTCTTGAAAACCACTGCTGACTTTTTGGACGTTCTTAACAACCACATATAATGTAGCTGGTAACGTCAAGCTCAAACCAAGTACCAATATCGTCATGACAGAGGCCATTGGTGTGCGCCACATTTCACCTAAACTATGAACACCATGACGAAAAATTGTCAAAACAAAAAAGTACAACTTTAAAAAGAGCGACTTATCCTGACTATTAACCTGATTGCCTCGACCTTTAAATAGTAAACTCATAGCGAATCTCCTATAAAATCACCTTTTAAAGGGTCTACAGCCAATGGGTCTTGAAGCATCCGACCATGATCCAAGGTTAAGCTGCGATATTTCATACGTGCAATCAATCCTAAATCATGGGTCGCAATCAAAACCGAAGTGCCGTGACGGTTAAAATCCTCAAATAAGGTTAAAATCTCCATTGATAATTCAGGGTCTAGGTTACCAGTTGGCTCATCTGCTAATAATAGTGGTGGGGAATTAACAATTGCTCTGGCAATACCGACGCGTTGCTGCTCACCGCCAGATAACGTACTCGGCTGACACTTTATTTTGTCCAGTAAGCCGACTTTATCTAACGCAGCATGTACACGCTTTGTGATGTGCTTACGGTGTGTTCCTTCAATGACGAGAGGTAAAGCAACATTGTCAAATACGTTATAACGCTCAAGTAACCGGTGGTTTTGGAAAATAATGCCAATGTCTCGGCGAACAAAAGGTACTTGCCGATTCGAAATACTGTTAAGGTCAACATCATTGATTGATACCCGACCTGCTGACGGGCGCTCCATTACACTTATAAGCTTCAACAACGTACTTTTGCCCGCGCCGCTGTGACCGGTTAAAAATGCTAATTCACCTTTGCCAAGTTCAAAGCTCACTTTCTCGAGCGCTCTGTGGCCACCTGGATAAGTTTTGCTAACTTGTTCGAATTTAATCATATACGACCTACAAATGCGTATGCTCTGTCCTTATAGAGAAAAAGCGCCTCGACTAATCGGGCGCTTTTTGTTTTTAACTTTGTTGCTCATCATCTTGGCTAAATAGCGCCTCGATGAAATCATCGCTCTTGAACGTTCTCAAGTCATCGATACCTTCACCAACACCGATATATCGAATTGGAATTTTAAACTGATCTGCAACAGCGAAAATGACGCCACCTTTTGCCGTGCCATCTAGTTTAGTTAGCGTGATACCAGTTAAACCAACTGCTTGGTCAAATAGTTTAACCTGACTAATAGCATTTTGCCCCGTACCCGCATCAATCGTCAGCATCACTTCATGTGGTGCATCTGGGTCAAGCTTTTTCATTACTCGGGCAATTTTTTCAAGCTCTTGCATTAAATTATCTTTATTTTGCAAACGACCCGCAGTATCAGCGATCAGCACATCTACATTACGTGCTTGCGCAGCCTGAAATGCATCAAATACCACTGAAGCACTATCAGCGCCAGTATGCTGTGCGACAACAGGGATCTCGTTTCGCTCGCCCCATACTTGCAATTGCTCAACAGCGGCAGCTCGGAAAGTATCCCCGGCAGCGAGCATCACAGATTTACCTTGTGACTGGAACTGCTTAGCCATTTTACCGATTGTGGTAGTTTTACCTACACCGTTCACACCGACCATTAAAATCACATATGGTTTTTTGCCTGTATTGATTTCTAATGGTTGCTCAGCATCCTTTAAGATCTCAGCCATTTCACTTTTCATCAATTCATACAGCGCATCGCCATCTTTTAGCTGCTTGCGATCAGCGGCATCGGTCAGGTTATCAATCAGCTTCATGGTGGTTTCAACACCCAAGTCAGCTGTTAATAACTGGGTTTCTAGTTCTTCAAATAAATCATCATCAATCTTCTTGCCGCGGAAAATTGACGCAAAACCAGAACCAATATTTTCTTTTGTTTTAAGAAGTCCTTGTTTTAAGCGTGCAAAAAAGCCTTTCTTCTTTGGCTTTTCTGCTTCAGCTTGCTCTTTAGCTAGACGCTCTGCTTCTTCACGCTCTGCCTGTTCTTTGGCTAGGCGCTCTGCCTCTTCACGTTCTGCCTGTTCTTTGGCTAGGCGCTCTGCCTCTTCACGTTCTGCCTGTTCTTTGGCTAGGCGCTCTGCCTCTTCACGTTCTGCCTGTTCTTTGGCTAGACGCTCTGCTTCTTCACGCTCTGCCTGTTCTTTGGCTAGACGCTCTGCTTCTTCACGCTCTGCCTGTTCTTTGGCTAAACGCTCAGCTTCTTCACGTTCTGCCTGTTCTTTGGCTAGACGCTCTGCTTCTTCACGCTCTGCCTGTTCTTTGGCTAGACGCTCAGCTTCTTCACGCTCTGCCTGTTCTTTGGCTAGACGCTCAGCTTCTTCACGCTCTGCCTGTTCTTTGGCTAGACGCTCAGCTTCTTCACGCTCTGCCTGCTCTTTGGCTAGACGCTCTGCTTCTTCACGCTCTGCCTGTTCTTTGGCTAAACGCTCAGCTTCTTCACGCTCTGCCTGTTCTTTGGCTAAACGCTCTGCTTCTTCACGCTCTGCCTGTTCTTTGGCTAGGCGCTCTGCTTCTTCACGCTCTGCCTGTTCTTTGACTAAACGCTCTGCTTCTTCACGCTCTGCATGTTCTTTCGCTAGACGCTCTGCTTCTTCACGCTCTGCATGTTCTTTGGCTAAACGCTCTGCTTCTTCACGCTCTGCTTGATCTTTGGCTAGACGCGCAGCTTCTTCACGCTCTGCTTGATCTTTGACTAAACGCTCTGCTTCTTCACGCTCTGCCTGTTCTTTGGCTAAACGCTCTGCTTCTTCACGCTCTGCTTGATCTTTGGCTAGACGCTCAGTTTCTTCACGCTCTGCCTGTTCTTTGGCTAAACGCGCAGCTTCTTCACGCTCTGCTTGATCTTTGGCTAGACGCTCAGCTTCTTCACGCTCTGCTTGTTCTTTGGCTAAACGCTCTGCTTCTTCACGCTCTGCCTGTTCACGCTCTGCCTGTTCTTTGGCTAAACGCTCTGCTTCTTCTCGTTCTGCCTGTTCTTTGGCTAAACGCTCTGCTTCTTCACGCTCTGCCTGTTCTTTGGCTAAACGCTCTGCTTCTTCACGCTCTGCCTGTTCTTTGGCTAAACGCTCTGCTTCTTCACGCTCTGCCTGCTCTTTGGCTAAACGCTCTGCTTCCTCGCGTTCCGCCTGTTCTTTGTCGGATTTACCAAACCCCAACCAAGATAAAAATTTGTTTTTCTTTCCCATAACCAACTAATACCATTAAAGTTTGTATTGTGATTTAGTAGCCATAACCGTATCTATGATCACCACCATTAAGCGCAAAGCTTCCCACGTTGCGATCGCGCGCATCGTCATTGAGCTATGCATGCCAAAACTTTGGGGTTAGTACAAAGACCTTAATAATCACACAAAAGACTTTGTGATAATTGTTATAATCACTAAGTTAACGCCATAATATGCGCTTAGTGTATCATGTTCCAAGTAGATGAAAAATTTATAATCGAGTGCAACATACTCGATAGCGAAAATATATGAAAAAAAGAAAGCCTCAAGCCCGAACTGACGGTCATATTCGAATTATCAGTGGTAAATTTAAAGGTCGTAAGCTACCAGTAAAAGATGTTGAAGGCCTCAGGCCGACAACTGATCGTGTAAAAGAAACAGTATTTAATTGGCTGATGGCTGATACACGAGACGCCAACGTACTAGATTGCTTTGCCGGCTCCGGTAGCTTGGGATTAGAGTCATTATCTCGTTTTGCTCAGCATGCAACATTCATAGAATTAGATAAAACAGCTGCGACGCAAATTACACAAAATATACAAACACTCGCGCTCGATAATGCACGAGTGATCCATACAAGTGCACTAGATTACTTGCGTAGTAATGATGAACAACACACCTTTGACATTGTTTATCTAGATCCCCCATTTAGAAAAGACTTACTTTTCCCTTGTTGCGAACTACTTGAAAGCGCAGAGTGGCTTCATGATGATTCATTAATTTATGTTGAATTTGAAAAAGAAGCACAGCCAAATTTCCCTGCTAACTGGCAGTTGTTAAAAGAGAAAAAAGCAGGCCAAGTGATTTGCATGCTTTTTAATCGAGGCCCAGTAGAAAGCATATAAAAAGCACACCGAGATTAACGCATGACACAATTATTCAGATCCGCTATAATTTGATCTTTACACGCGGTCTCGCTTCGGCTTACAATACCGCACCATTTTTGAACCAATTGACCATTTATCGGTCAATTTGAGCCAAGCTCATTATTTAGGTAGGTGAATTTTTAATGCCAGTAATTAAAGTAAGAGAAAACGAACCGTTTGACGTAGCACTTCGTCGTTTCAAGCGTTCATGTGAAAAAGCAGGTATCCTTTCTGAAGTTCGTCGTCGCGAGCACTATGAAAAGCCAACTGCAGAGCGTAAGCGTAAGAAAGCAGCAGCTGTAAAGCGTCACATGAAAAAGCTTTCTCGTGAAAACGCACGTCGCGTTAAACTATACTAATTAACATTTGGTCTTGTACATATGAGCTTATTAGCGACGCTAAAAGACGCCCAAAAGGAAGCAATGAAAGCCAAAGACAAACCACGTCTTACGGCAATCAGAGCAGCTCTAGCTGAAGTCAAGCAACGTGAAATTGATAACCAGACAACGCTAGACGATGCTGGTATCACCTCAGTGTTGGTTAAACTGGTTAAACAGCGTAAAGACTCTTTCACTCAGTATACTGATGCAGGAAGAGAAGACTTAGCACAGATCGAGGCTGGTGAAATATCAGTACTTGAGTCTTTCTTACCTCAGCCTTTATCTGAGGAAGAAGTCCTTGAGATGATCGACGCTGCTATCGCTGACACAGGCGCAGCTGGTATGCAAGACATGGGTAAAGTAATGGGTGTGATTAAAGCACAAGCTGAAGGTCGCGCTGATATGGGCAAAATCTCTGGTTTAATTAAGCAAAGATTAAGCGCATAACTACCCACATACAAATGTATGAAATTAGTAAACCGAGCCTTGCGCTCGGTTTCTTCGTATAAGCGTTAGGAAAACTATGGCTGGCAAAATTCCAAGACAGTTTATCGATGATTTATTAGCAAGAACTGACATCGTCGAGCTTATAGATGGCCGTGTTGGTCTAAAAAAAGCAGGAAAAGACTATCAAGCCTGCTGTCCTTTTCACAATGAAAAGTCTCCTTCTTTTACAGTTTCTAGAGATAAGCAGTTCTATCATTGCTTCGGTTGTGGTGCCAACGGTAACGCCATCTCCTTTTTAATGGAATATGACAAACTTGAGTTTGTTGACGCCATTGAAGAACTTGCCGGCATGTTTAATCTTGAGATCCCAAAAGAGCAAGGTCTAGGTGGTCCGCAACGAAGTTTTGAAGAAAAAAAGTCAGATTATGACTTAATGATGCATACCGCACGTTTTTACCAACAGCAATTAAATACTCATAATAATGCTGCGCAAGTACAGGCCTATGTAAAAGGGCGTGGACTGTCAGAGCAAACTGTCAGTAAATTTCAGATTGGGTATGCTCCCCCTGAATGGGACGCATTACTTGGTAAACTTGCTCGAAACACAGCTCAAAAGCAACAATTAGTAGAATTAAAGCTCGCCAGTGAAAAAACACCTGGCAGGCAATTTGACTTTTTCCGCGACCGGTTAATGTTTCCTATTCGCGACAAACGCGGAAGAGTTATTGCATTTGGTGGTCGCGTTATGGGCCAAGATCAAGGTCCAAAGTATTTAAACTCCCCGGAAACACGTATTTTCCACAAAAGCTTTGAACTCTATGGTTTTTATGAAGCCAAGCAAGCACATAAAAAATTAGAGCAAGTGCTGATTGTTGAAGGCTATATGGATGTTGTTGCCTTATCAGAGTATGGTATCGATTATGCCGTCGCAGCACTTGGCACCGCAACAACACTAGAGCATATGCAAACTCTATTTCGAAATACAGATAAGGTAATATGCTGCTATGATGGAGATAGAGCTGGTCGAGACGCAGCTTGGCGTGCACTAGAGCATGCATTACCAAATCTAAAAGATGGTAAATCTCTCGGGTTTGTATTTTTACCGGACGGTGAAGATCCTGACTCATTGGTGCAAAAAGAAGGTAAAGAACGCTTTGAAGAAAGGCTTGCAACTGCAGATGACTACAGTAAAGTCCTATTCAGCCGTCTTTCTGAACAGTGTGATCTAACCACAGATGCTGGAAAAGCAAAGTTACTGGCAGAAGCGGTGCCACTGATCAGTAAAATCCCCAGCGAATTTTATCAAGAATCACTGTTGACGACATTGGCAAGACTCATCGGCAGAACTCGGGAGCAGTTGACAGCAAAACTATCAACGCCAAAAAAACAGCATAATATAGAAAGAAAATTTAAAGTCACCCCAATGCGTCGTGCAATTGGTTTACTACTGCAGCATCCCCAATTAGCTCACAGTGTTGACTATCTACCCGATCTCGCTCATATGCAGTTACCTGGCATGGCGCTATTTTTAAGGTTACAGCATACATGCTTAGAAAACACACAGTATACTACTGCACATATTTTAGAGTCCTTTAGAGATACGCAGGATTATGAGGCTTTAAAAAAGCTTGCAACTTGGCAACACAATATACAGGAAGAGGCTTTAGAAGAAGAATTTAAACACACTTTCAAGTTTATTGAGGACCAGTGTTTAAATCTGCGATTAGAGACCTTACTTATTAAGGATAAAACAGAGGGCTTAAATAGCGACGAACGACTGGAATGTGCGTTATTAACACAAGCTTTAGGCTCTCGTAGAACTGGTCAAAATTAATTTTTGGTGTTATAATGTTCTATTCACTGCGTCAACCAAAATAACGCTGTTTTTAGCTGGCGCCCGTTGTATAAACTTTATCAGAGTGGAAGCATAAATCTCTATGGATCAATCTCCTCAGTCACAACTCAAACTTCTGATTCAGAAAGGTAAAGAGCAAGGTTACTTAACTTTTGCAGAAGTTAACGATCACCTTCCACAAGACATCATAGATTCGGATCAAGTTGAAGATATCATTAGCATGATTAATGATATGGGTATTCAGGTTTCTGAAGCAGCTCCTGATGCCGATGAGCTGATGATGCAAGAAACAACCACCGACGAGGATGCAGCAGAAGCAGCGGCAGCTGCGCTAGCAACGGTAGAAAAAGAAATTGGCAGAACAACAGATCCAGTCCGTATGTACATGCGCGAAATGGGCACCGTTGAGCTACTGACTCGGGAAGGCGAAATTCTTATTGCAAAGCGTATTGAAGAAGGGATTAATCAGGTACAGATATCTGTTGCCGAATACCCTGAAGCAATCACGTATTTGCTAGAACAGTGGGATAAGTACGAAGCCGAAGAAATGCGCTTAAGTGACATCGTCACAGGTTTCTTCGACTCATTAGAAGATGACGAAGCAACTATCTCTGCAACACATATCGGTTCAGAACTAAGTGAAGAAGACTTAGATGATGAAGACGATGATGGAGATGACGACGATGATTCTGAAGAAGGTGAATCAGGTCCTGACCCTGAAGTTGCACGCGAACACTTCGAAGAACTTCGTGCACTATATAACAGTGCCCGTAAATGTTTTGAAGAAAAAGGTCGCAGTCACCCAGATGCACAAGCCGCAATTAAAGAGATTGGTGAGCTGTTCCGCAAATTCAAATTAGTACCTAAGCAATTTGACCGCATGGTTAACAACATGCGTGAAATGATGGATAAAGTACGTGTTCAAGAACGTATCATCATGAAACAAGCAGTTCAGATTGCAAAGTTACCTAAGAAAACATTCGTTAAGCACTTCGCCAACAATGAAACCGACGTTGCTTGGATCGACGCTGAAATCTCATCTGGTGAAAAACATTCAGATAAACTTCGTGAAGTTAAACCAGAAATTGAACGTTGTATCAATAAACTCAAAGCTATTGAAGAAAGTACAGGCCTGAGTGTAGAACGTATCAAAGATATCAACCGTCGCATGAGTATCGGTGAAGCAAAAGC
Organism: Pseudoalteromonas umbrosa; assembly: GCF_030125375.1. Lineage (GTDB taxonomy): Bacteria > Pseudomonadota > Gammaproteobacteria > Enterobacterales > Alteromonadaceae > Pseudoalteromonas > Pseudoalteromonas umbrosa. The sequence continues at coordinate 91,638 of NZ_JASJUU010000007.1, forward strand.
GCGCCGTGCTAAAAAAGAAATGGTTGAAGCAAACTTACGTCTTGTAATTTCAATCGCTAAAAAGTATACCAACCGTGGTTTACAATTCTTGGATCTTATCCAAGAGGGTAACATTGGTCTTATGAAAGCGGTTGATAAGTTCGAATACCGCCGTGGTTATAAGTTCTCTACTTATGCAACATGGTGGATCCGACAGGCAATCACACGCTCGATTGCCGATCAGGCGAGAACAATCCGTATTCCAGTCCATATGATTGAAACGATTAATAAACTTAACCGTATTTCTCGTCAGATGCTACAGGAAATGGGTCGTGAACCTAGCCCTGAAGAATTGGCTGAGCGCATGATGATGCCTGAAGACAAGATCCGTAAGGTGCTTAAAATTGCGAAAGAGCCAATTTCTATGGAGACGCCTATCGGTGATGATGAAGATTCACACCTTGGTGATTTCATCGAAGATACAACGATTGAATCTCCGATTGACTCAGCCACAATGGAAAGCTTGCGCGGCGCAACAAATGAAGTGTTGGCTGGCTTAACAGCCAGAGAGGCTAAAGTACTTCGTATGCGTTTTGGTATCGATATGAATACGGACCATACACTTGAAGAAGTTGGTAAGCAGTTTGATGTAACACGTGAACGTATCCGTCAGATTGAGGCGAAGGCACTTCGTAAACTACGCCACCCTTCTCGCTCAGATCTTCTGAAGAGCTTCTTAGACGTAAAAGGCTAAGAGTAAAAAATACTAAAAAAGGCCGCATAATGCGGCCTTTTTATTTGAATTTAAATATGTGCTGGTAATTGCAGACATAGCCAATTACACGCTCACACCTAATAGTAGTTATCATCACTGCTATTAGATGTGTATTCATCGCACAATGAAGACAAAGACATTTAATAGGAACAATATTATGGCTTGGATCCAAATCCGCATTGATGCTAACAAAGAAACAGCCGATCTGATCAGTGATTTATTAATGGATATTGGCTGTCCTTCTGTGACATTTATTGATGGCCAAAACACCCCAGTATATGAACCTAAGCCAGGTGAAGTCATTTTGTGGCCAGAGACAACCGTGATAGGCCTATTTGAAGCAACTCATGATATGCAATCAGTTGTTGATTACCTTACCGAGCAGATGCCTGAAGCGCCTAAATATAAGGTAGAACAGTTAGAAGACAAAGACTGGGAAAGAGAATGGATGGATAACTTTCACCCTATTAAGTTCGGTGAGCGTTTGTGGATCTGTCCAAGTTGGCGCGATATCCCAGATCCGGATGCAGTAAATGTATTGCTAGACCCGGGACTTGCATTTGGCACAGGCACGCACGCAACCACTTCGCTATGTTTGCAATGGCTGGAAGCACAAGACTTGAGTGGTAAAACCGTAGTCGACTTTGGCTGTGGTTCTGGCATTTTGGGCATAGCAGCCATAAAACTAGGAGCCGAGCGTGTAATCGGCATCGACATCGATCCTCAAGCCCTTGTCGCAAGCAGAGACAATGCAGAGCGTAATGGCGTAGCTGATCAACTAGAAGTGTATTTACCAGAGGATCAACCTGAATTTAAAGCCGATATCGTTGTTGCAAATATCCTCGCTCAACCGCTTAGAGAATTGCATGAAATTATCCTTGGGTTCTTGAAACCGCAGGGCGCAATTGCCATGTCAGGGATATTAGAAGAACAAGCTCAATCTGTTGCAGATGTGTATGCACCTTATATTGAGTTAGATGCAATAAAGCAAGAGGGTGAATGGACACGAGTGAGTGGAATTACAAAACCATAACAAGTGTAACGACTATCATCTGAGTTAGTATTCTATTACGCGTAAAGCCTGTACTTAACAGGCTTTACGCTTTTTTTACAGCTCGATAAACAAGGCTAAATCTACTCTGCAAAGTTTTTTTGGATAAAATTACAGCAATTTATGCAGCCCTTCATATTGTTACCAAAAGTCAACCCAAAAAGTTCAAAAAAAAAACACTTATGTTCAATTTATAGCCTTTGATTTTTGCGAAAAAAACCGTAAACTTAGCGCCCCTTGAAATGAGGCAGATGAATAGCAGTGCGTATTGGTCCTTACCAACTTGATAACAATGTAATCGTAGCTCCAATGGCAGGTATAACCGACCGACCATTTAGACAGCTATGTCGACGCTTAGGCGCGGGACTTGCGGTTTCAGAAATGTTGTCATCAAATCCAAAGGTTTGGAAAACTGATAAATCAATGAACCGTATGGATCACTCTGGTGAATCAGGTATACGTTCAGTGCAAATTGCAGGAGCAGATCCTGAACTTATGGCACAAGCTGCACAATTCAATGTCAGTAATGGCGCGCAAATCATAGATATTAATATGGGTTGCCCAGCCAAAAAAGTGAACAAGAAACTCGCAGGTTCTGCACTTTTGCAGTACCCGGATTTAGTTGAGGAAATAGTACAAGCTGTGGTTGGCGCGGTAGATGTACCTGTTACCTTAAAAATCCGGACAGGATGGGATCCTGATAACCGTAATGGTGTTGAAATTGCGAAAATAGCCGAGCGCAATCGTATTGCATCACTGGCTGTGCACGGGAGAACGCGTGCATGCATGTATAAAGGTGAAGCAGAATACGACACTATCAAAGCGATAAAGCAATCGGTTTCTATTCCTGTTGTAGCGAATGGTGACATTACATCACCAGAGAAAGCAAAGCAGGTTTTGGATTATACGGGCGCAGATGCCATCATGATTGGTCGAGCCGCCCAAGGTCGTCCTTGGATTTTCCGAGAGATAGACTATTATTTGCGAACTGGAAAACACTTACCAGCACCTGAGGTTTCCGAAGTGCGTGGTATTTTGATGGAGCACCTTGTGAACCTTCATCAGTTTTACGGTGAGCCAATGGGTGCGCGCATCGCACGCAAACATGTATCTTGGTATTTGCAGTCCCATGACCAAGAAGGTCAATTTAGGCGAGTATTCAATGCACTTGAGGAGCCAAAGGCGCAAATCGAGGCATTAGAAAACTATTTTGAAACACTAGCAGCTAACTAAGAAAGAGACATAAAGATGTTTGAACAAAATGTGACTTCTCCTTTTATCACTAACGCTCATGTTCAGTCACAAGAGAAACCGCAACCACTACGCGATGCAGTTAAAAAAGCTGTCCACCACTACTTAAAGCAGTTAAATGGTCAAGACGTGCAAGATGTATATGAGCTAGTATTATCAGAGCTTGAAGCACCTTTACTTGAAGAAGTAATGACGTACACACGCGGCAACCAGACTCGCGCAGCGATCTTACTTGGTATCAACCGTGGTACTCTTCGTAAGAAGCTTAAAAAGTACGGCATGAACTAATCTGTACTGATTTTGAAAGCGTCCTTCTTTAGGGCGTTTTCATCCCTCCTCACTTGTTCAGTAACAACTCACCTACCCTATCTAAACACGTAAATTAAGGCATAATGTCCTCTAAAAGCCAAATTAGCGCATAAAGTTCAGTATTTCTCAATCTCGTTAACATCATTTCCATCGTTTTCTCATCCTAGTTGAGCTAAAATACAGCCTTTCTAAGCTAGCCCTTAACTAATCATTGAGGAAATCAAAACCATCATGGATATACATCGTCCTATTCGTCGCGCACTTTTAAGCGTGTCAGATAAAACTGGTATCGTTGAGTTTGCCCGTGCTCTTGCTGAGTCAGGCGTTGAACTTCTTTCTACAGGCGGTACTTGTAAACTCCTAGCCGACAACGGCATTCAGGTAACGGAAGTATCTGACTACACAGGCCACCCAGAGATCATGGATGGTCGCGTGAAAACTCTCCACCCGAAAGTACACGGTGGGATCTTGGGGCGTCGTGGCCAAGATGAAAACGTTATGGCAGACAACAACATCTCTGCTATTGATATGGTTGTAGTTAACTTATACCCCTTTGCACAAACTGTTGCAAAAGCTGACTGCAGCCTAGAAGATGCGATTGAAAATATCGACATCGGTGGCCCAACTATGGTTCGCGCAGCGGCTAAAAACCACAAAGACGTCACCATTGTAGTTAATGCCAACGACTATGACCGCGTACTTTCAGAGATTAAAGGCAACGATGGTTCAACAACATATAAAACACGTTTTGATCTTGCGATTGCAGCCTATGAGCACACAGCACAATATGATGGCATGATCGCAAACTACTTCGGTAAGCTTGTCGCTGATTACACCGAAGAAGCGGCGGAAGAAACTAAATTCCCGCGCACAATTAATATGCAGTTCACTAAAAAGCAAGATATGCGCTATGGTGAAAACTCACACCAAGACGCCGCTTTCTATGTAGAAAACGACATTGAAGAAGCCTCTGTTGCGACTGCGAAGCAATTACAAGGTAAAGCACTTTCATATAACAATATCGCTGATACAGATGCAGCCCTTGAGTGTGTGAAAAGCTTTGAAGCACCGGCATGTGTTATCGTTAAACATGCAAATCCGTGTGGTGTAGCAGAAGACAAAGATATTTTAAGCGCTTATGACAGAGCATTTAAAACGGACCCAACTTCTGCGTTTGGTGGCATCATTGCTTTCAACCGCGAACTAGATGCTGAAACGGCAAAAGCCATCATTGAACGTCAATTTGTGGAAGTCATCATTGCACCAAGCATTTCAGCAGAAGCAGCTGACATTGTCTCTGAAAAGAAAAACGTACGCCTTCTAGAGTGTGGTCAGTGGGAAGCGAAATCTACTGGCGTTGACATCAAACGCGTAAACGGTGGCGTGCTTATCCAAGACCGCGACCAAGGCATGGTCACACTTGGCGACTTGACGGTTGTCTCTAAGCGCCAGCCTACTGAGCAAGAGCTGAAAGATCTATTATTCTGCTGGAAAGTCGCTAAATTCGTTAAATCAAATGCGATTGTGTACGCTCGTGATGGCATGACCATTGGTGTAGGCGCAGGTCAAATGAGCCGCGTATACTCAGCGAAAATCGCCGGTATCAAAGCAGCAGACGAAAACCTTGAAGTAAAAGGCTCTGTCATGGCTTCTGATGCATTCTTCCCGTTCCGAGACGGTATCGATGCAGCCGCTGAAGCTGGTATTACAGCGGTTATTCAGCCAGGTGGCTCAATGCGCGATGAAGAAGTCATTGCTGCTGCTGATGAAGCAGGCATGGCAATGGTCTTTACCGGAATGCGCCATTTCCGTCACTAATCGATTAGCGCGAAACGTTTAACGTTTCGCGCTTTTTGTTTGCACCAAATTCAAGTATTCTGACCAAAAGACAATCACAATAACCTTGAAGGAACTGAATAATGAAACTAGGTATTAAAGCATTAATCACAGCAGGTATCGTCACTGCAATCGCAGGGTGTAGCAGTACAACAGGCTCTAGCAGCTCAAATGCAAGCATTGCCAAAGCAGCGCAAAGCAGCGAGCGCACAGAGAGTAATCGTGCCCGTGATAAATACCGTAATCCAGTCCAGACATTGGAGTTTTTTGGTCTAAAACCAAATATGACCGTAGTTGAAATCGCACCTGGTGGTGGTTGGTATACTGAAATCCTAGCGCCAGCAATAAAAGGCCAAGGTACTTTGTATGCAGCACACTTTCCAGCAGATTCTGACGGTGAATATTACAAAAGATCTTTAGCTGCGTTTAAAGACAAAATTTCAAATGACGCACGTTATAGCGAAATTAAAATGACTGAGTTTTCAGCATTAACGCATCATGATATCGCACCTGCAGGCTCTGCAGATATGGTACTAACATTCCGTAATGTTCATAACTGGTACATGCGCCCAGGTGATGAGGGCGTGCTTAAATCTTTCAAAGCATTCCATACCGCACTTAAGCCAGGCGGCATTTTAGGTGTAGTAGAGCACCGTTTGCCAGAGCACCGTGATACTGAAGATCAGAAGCGTTCAGGTTATATGAAACAAAGCTATGTCATCGAAATGGCAAAAAAAGCAGGCTTCGAATTGGTAGCAAGTAGTGAAATCAACGCTAACCCATTAGACAGTGCAAACCACCCGCGTGGTGTGTGGACACTGCCGCCAAGACTTGCGCTAGGTGACGAAAAGTCAGCGCAGTACAAAGCGATTGGGGAAAGCGACCGTATGACTTTAAAGTTTAAAAAGATTTAATAGGATACTTTGCCATGAATGTACTTGTCATTGGCAGCGGCGGCCGTGAACACGCGCTTGCGTTCAAAGCCGCTCAAAACCCATCAGTAAAAACTGTATTTGTAGCGCCAGGTAACGCTGGTACGGCTTTAGAACCAAAGTTAGAAAACGTTGCAATTGGCGTTGAAGACTTAGATGCATTGGTTGCATTTGCGAAAGAGAACAAAGTTGAGCTCACAATCGTTGGCCCTGAAGCACCATTAGTGATCGGCGTTGTGGATCGATTCCGCTCTGAAGGTTTGGCTATTTTTGGCCCGACTCAAGCTGCTGCACAGCTAGAAGGTTCAAAGTCATTTACCAAAGACTTTTTAGCAAGGCATCAGATCCCAACAGCGGCTTACCAAACGTTTACTGACATTGAGCCTGCGATTGCTTATGTCAAAGAGCAAGGCGCACCGATTGTTGTTAAAGCAGATGGGCTAGCAGCGGGTAAAGGCGTTATCGTCGCAATGACCGAAGCTGAAGCGGAAGAAGCAATCCGTGACATGCTTGCTGGTAACGCATTTGGCGATGCTGGCAGCCGAGTGGTGATTGAAGAGTTCTTAGAAGGTGAAGAAGCGTCATTTATCGTCATGGTTGACGGTAAAAACGTGCTACCTTTTGCCACCAGCCAAGACCACAAACGTGCATATAATGGCGATCAAGGTCCAAATACCGGCGGTATGGGTGCATACTCTCCAGCTCCAGTTGTGACAAAAGACATTCACGACCGCATTATGAATGAAGTGATTTATCCAACAGTAGAAGGTATGGCAGCTGAAGGTCACCCTTACACTGGCTTCTTGTATGCGGGCTTGATGATCACAGCAGACGGCACACCTAAGGTTATTGAATATAACTGTCGTTTTGGTGATCCTGAAACACAGCCAATTATGCTGCGTCTACAATCGGACCTTGTGTCACTGATTGAGGCGGCAAACCGTCAGGAACTAGATCAAACAGAAATTCAATTTGATCCTAGAGCCGCAGTTGGTGTTGTATTAGCAGCAAAAGGCTACCCAGCCAGCTATCCAAAAGGCGATGCAATTTCAGGTCTTCAGGTTAATTACTCTGAAGGTGAAAAGGTATTCCATGCGGGTACTAAGCAGCAAGGGGATGATGTTGTGACAGCAGGTGGGCGTGTTTTATGTGCTACAGCGCTAGGCCATACTGTGACAGAAGCACAAAAACGTGCTTATGCACTCGTTAAAGACATCAACTGGGACGGTGTAGAATACCGTACAGATATTGCTTATCGTGCTATTGCTCGTGAGCAGTGATCTTTAATTAGATGAATATGCTAAAACGGCTCTCGAAGAGCCGTTTTTTATTTAAAATACTAAAACGCAAATAAAAACAAAAACCAATATCAATTTCAAACCCTTGAAATCTATAATTTTTTTCAATTTACCATTGGTATTTTCCAACTGACTTGCTAGGATCTCCTTTTGTATCATCTTTAGGGGCGTAAAGATGCAGGGCACGTTAAGTAAACTAAAAGCCAGCCTTACCAATCCAATTCAATATCAGCTGCCAATTGGCGACGAACTGGTTAATCTCAATGACTATTTTGACAAAGAAATTACCTTAACTTTCACAGGTAATATCTATTGCTGCAGTTGCGGTAAAAAAACCAAAAAAAGCTACTCTCAGGGCCACTGCTTTGTGTGTATGAAAAAGCTTGCTAGCTGCGATATGTGTATCATGAAGCCTGAAACATGTCACTATGATCAAGGCACATGCCGAGAGCCAGAGTGGGGGGAAGCCAATTGTATGATCCCACACTATGTCTATTTAGCCAATACATCGGGTCTCAAAGTCGGTATCACACGCCACACTCAAATCCCAACTCGCTGGATCGATCAAGGCGCAACCCAAGCATTGCCAATTTTTAAAGTACAAACACGCCTCCAGTCTGGACTGGTAGAGGTTGCACTGGCTAAGTTCATTGCAGATAAAACTAATTGGCGAAACATGCTAAAAGGTATTAATCCTGAATTAGACCTAAAGCAAAGTGCACAAGAATTAATTCCTCAGATCCAAGAAAAGCTCGATGAGCTGGCTGAGTTATTTGGTGCAACTGCCATTGAACGCTTAGATGAAGAAGTTGTAGACCTAACCTTCCCTGTTGAGGACTACCCAACAAAAATTAGTTCCTTTAACTTTGATAAAGAGCCGACCGTGAATGGTGTATTAAAAGGCATTAAAGGGCAATATCTCATTTTTGAAAAAGGCGTCATTAATATTCGTAAGTTTACGTCCTACGAAATCAATTTCTCCGCTTGATAAAACTCACACCAAGCCGCTTGCGAAAGCGGCTTGCAATACAAGTACCCCTGCATAGCATGACAGCCTAACTTTTGTAAAAAGCGCATTTGCTCTTGCTTCTCTACCCCTTCTGCCACCACATGTAACTTCAATGCTTTGGCCATTGCCACAATCGCACTGACAATTTCACTATTGCCATACTCATCAGGTATTTTTGCAATAAAGCTAGGATCAATTTTTAAAATATCTATCGGTAACTTAGTAAGATAACTTAACGCCGAATAGCCCGTGCCAAAATCATCCAATGCAATGCTCACTCCCATTTTTTTTACACTGCTAAGCACGTCCTTGGCACATTGGAAGTTGCTAATAAAGCAGCCTTCTGTGAGCTCTAGCTCAATTTGATTACCCTCTAATTCATATTTACTCAGGGCATTGTGTAATGAATTAACAAGATCGCCCTGTGTTAAATGCTGCGCAGAGACATTGATCGCTAAATGCCTGACATCAATGTTCATCTTTTGCCAGTGTGCCAGCTGAGCACAGGCCCTATCGATAACCCACTCATCTAACTTAACAATTAAACCCAGCTCCTCTGCCAATGGGATGAACTGTGCGGGGGAAATCATGCCAAGGTTAGGATCATGCCATCTTAATAAGCACTCCAAACTCGTTATACGGCCGCTGACAAGACACTTTAGTGGTTGAAAATAGAGCTCAAACTCGCCATTTTCAAGTGCACTTTGAAAGCGGCTCTGCATCGATAAACGCTCAAGTGAACGTGCATTCATAGACGCTTTATACATTTGAAATGAATTACGTCCCAGCTCTTTAGAACGATACATAGCTACATCGGCGTGCTTCAGTAAACTTTCACTGTCAGAGCCATCATCTGGATACATAGATGCACCCAGTGATGCCGTCGCAGCGACTGAAATATTACCTAAGTTAAAAGACTTATTAAATTGCAGTAGTAGCTTATCAGCAAAGGAGACCACAGAGTCCATATCAGCCACTTCAGTCAGAAGTACCACAAACTCATCCCCACCGAGTCGAGCAAGGGTATCCCCTTCTTTTAGAATACTTTTGATCCGCTCACTAACTTGCATTAGCAGTTTATCCCCAGCGCTGTGTCCGAGCGTATCATTCACTTCTTTGAAGCGGTCTAAATCAATAAACATAACACTGATCTTATGCTGGTCACGGTGTGCCGAAGCCAATGCCATGGATAGCCTGTCATAAAATAATCGACGATTTGGTAGTCCAGTTAGCTCATCAAAATAGGCTAATCGCGCAATTTTTTCTTCTGCATTTTTGCGCTCGGTAATATCACTGAATATTGCAGCATAGAGGACTTCATCACTATAAGGGTCGTTAATTTCTATGATTGTGAGCCACTCAACGTAAATATCACCTGTTTTTTTCTTATTGCAGATCTCGCCTTGCCAAACTCCTTTTTCTTTTAACGCCGCCCACATTGAGTTGTAGTAGTCCTCATCATGCATACCTGAACTCAGAATGCTTGGCTTCTTGCCAATCACCTCGTAATCCTGATAGCCAGTCAATGCACTAAATGCGGGATTGATTTGAATGATTTCGCCGCTACTGCGGGTGATCATAATGCCATCCAGTGAAGCATCGATTATTCTATTGGCGAGGTAGAGGTTTTTCTCAGATTTACGAAGGGCAATATCTCGCTGCGCCAATACATTTTCTAACTCACTACAGTAGGCTGTTTCTATTTCAGTAAGGACATTTTTCAGTGCTAATAAACCAACAACTTGGCTAGTAGATTTATCACGTACAACAAGGTGACGTATCGATTTCGCAGTCATCTTGCGATATGCATCAAATAGACTTTCATCTGGCGTCATAGACAGCATAGGAAAGCTTGCTAACTCCCAGCATTGCTGTTGCCAATGCGGCTCTAAAATCGCATACGCAATATCACGCTGGGTAATAATGCCATACTCTTTCAACTGTTCGTGATAGACCAGTACCGCTGTTGCTCGTTTATGTCGCATGACTTCAATCGCCTCACTAACACACTGACGACTATCTAGCACGCTCACATCACTGTCAAAGTGATCTTCTATAGGACGAAAGTGCAGATAATGATCTAAGCCTTGGTTACGAACAATATCGGATAAAGAGACAACGCCCGAAGGCTCATTATTGTAGTCTTTGACCAGTAAGTGTCTGATCCCAAGTTGGTGTAATTTGATTGTTGCTTCGCTAAGTGTCTTATCAAGCAAAATATCATGAACAGGTGAAGTCATGACCTGCTTAATTGGCAGCTGAGAAAGGTGAATATGCTTTAGATCTAGTTTCACGCAATCAGACTCAGTCCATATGCCTACAATGCCACCTCGATGCGTAACAAAGATCGAGCTGACATTGTGCTGACGCATTTTTACTAATGCATCATATAAACTGGTTGATTCATCACATGATAATAAGCTAGTCGAAAACACGTCTTTAATTTTCAGCTGACGTGAGTCACCTATCATAAGCACTTTCCTCGCATTCTAACTACCATCTTGAGTATACTGAGCTGTCTTTCGCTAACTTTGACTGAGAACAAATAATGACGATTAAATCATACCCATTAGTGCTGATATTCGACCAAAGTATAGAGTACATTGAGTCCGAAGAAGATTTACAAGAAAGTCTCTTTTACCTAACTGAAACCCAAACTAAAACAGCAACATGTATAGATTTAGAGGGCTGTTTTTCAGGGTTAAATGGGCAGAAAAAAGCCGCGTTTAGCTATGAGTTTTTAACGCTGTTAGTGCAACAAAAACTGGTTGATGAAGGACAGTGTTGCACTGCAAAAATACAAATTACAGAGATAGAACAAGTATTTAGTTTGATAAAAGAAACAGTGTAGATGGCTAGGATTCGGCGAGTGTTCTCACATGCGTTTCAACACTTCGGCCGAGTGAGGACAGCTCATACCCCCCTTCTAAATAGGAGATGATACCGAGACAATTAAGCTCTTTACTCAATTGCGCAATCTGCAAAGTAAACCAAGCATAATCGTTTTCAACAAATTTAAGTCCACCCATATCATCTTCTAAATGCGCATCAAAACCGGCGCTTATAATAATTAGCTCAGGTTGGAAGTCGCGCAGTTTAGGCTGCCACTGCTGAGTGTATAACGCACGCAGGTCGGTCCCGTCGCTGGCAACTGGTAAAGGTGAGTTGACGACTGTATCAGTATTTTCTATTTCAGTATTGGGGTAAAACGGATATTGAAATAACGAACAAAATAGCACATTAGGATCAGATTTAACGATTGCCTGAGTACCGTCTCCATGATGCACATCAATATCCAAAATAGCGATGCGTTTAACACCTTTGCTTTGTGCATATTTAGTGGCTATCGCGACATTATTAAAGACGCAAAATCCCGCAGACTTATCCTCATATGCATGATGACCTGGTGGTCTCACTGAGCAAAAAGCTGCATCATGACGGCCACCAAGCACTTCATCAACAGCCATTATTCCAGCGCCCACAGCTCGCTCTATGGCTTTTAATGAGTCTTTGCATAACCAGGTATCACCGTCTAAATCCACCAGCCCTTGCTCAGGGATAGAATTTAAAACTCGCTCAATATGTTTCTCGTTATGTGCTAAAGCATAATGAGACATCTCAGCTTTAGGAGCCATCAAATGCGTGACAGCAATATCCAACCCAGACGCTAAAATGCGATCAGCAATAGCATCTAAACGCTCTGCGCACTCAGGATGTTCTTCCGTCATTTTATGTCTGCGACAAAGTGGGTGAGATATAATCGCTGTACGCATATCGCTGTCCTTAAAAATCTGAATTGACAGTGTATCAAAGCACGCACTAGCGTGCCTTGATACTTTGGTGTGATATTTAACGCCTCTAGGTTATCTTAATACGGTTGCGGCACCGCACTTAAGTCTAAATTATGAAAATCAAAGCTAAAGTCGGTAATTTCAGGATTCACCCACTCCATATCAGCACTTTGTACTTGCTGCTTGTCATTCAACTTAAAATGAATATAAGCATCTGCCTCAAGCAGCTTTTCATGCCATTTAACCACAAATGTATTGCCATCGTGGTGATGCAGTGTACCTTTCAAAAGCTTCGTATGGGTAAAGTCGATATGAAGCTGGCCTGCGATTTCCTCCACAATGACATCACCATACCACGGACTACGAAGAGTTCCTGTGTAGTCACTAAGTGACAGGCTCGCCGTTTTCGACACCACCTTTTTGGGGCCAATTTCAGCGTATAATGATGCACGCTTTTGCTTAAATTGCTGATAACTATCTAAAACCCAATCTCTGGGTTCCAGATCAAGTGCCTGTTCAAACACTTCATTGGTAATAGCTCTAATTGCAGGGTAAGCATGCTGGTTAGAGAGTATAACCACACCCAAGCCTTTTTCTGGGATCATAGCAACTTGCGAGCCCATACCTAAAATGCCACCCATATGGCCAACACGTTTATAGCCGAAGTAACTTTCTACAGCCCAGCCCAATGCATACCCCTTAAAATCTTGCTGAAATTGTATGCGGTCTTCATCGTTAGGAATTCGCATAATTTGTGGATGCCATAAGTACTGATGTGTTTCACGGTTAATTAGCTGCTTACCAGTAGGCGCTTTACCTTCATTCACTTGTGTTTTCAGCCATTTAGTCATATCAGCTACATTAGAAGCGATGGCACCTGCACCACGAAAGTCTTCCAAATAATCGCCAACAAACTCCTCTAGTTGACCATTATATTTAATTGTTCCAGTGGCAAAATTTGTATTGCCTTTATCAATGCGAGAGAAAGACGCATAAGAGTTTTTAAACCCCACTTGTGGGAAAATCCGTGTTTCAATAAACGCTTGCCAACTGATACCACTGACTCTGGCAACAACTTCTCCGGCGACCACAAACATCAAATTGTTATAGTGATACTCAGTGCGCAAAGGCGCGACAGGCTTGATATGTTTTAGCCCTGCTAGAATTTCTTTTGTTGATTTGTCGGTATCAGGCCAAATCATTAAATCCCCAGCTCCTAATGCTAAACCACTGCGATGACTCAACAAATCACGAATCGTCATCTGCTCTGTCAACTCTTGACTGTAAAGCTGAAATTCTGGCAAATGCTTTGTTACCGGGTCGTCCCAATTCAATTTACCTTCCTCGACCAACATCCCAAGTGCTGTAGCCGTGAATGCTTTACTGTTAGATGCAATTCCAAAAAGGGTATGTTCATCAACACCGTCTTTTTTACCGTACTGTCTGACCCCATACCCCTTTGCTAATACCACTTTTCCGTCATGCACTATCCCGATTGCCAAGCCCGGTATTTCAAAACTATCCATCGCCTGTTGTACAGATTTCTCAATCTCAGACAACTGAGGCGCCGTCAAAGCAACGACGTTGCTACTCATTATCAAGGTCGTTGCACAGCATAATGTGCGCCAAAGAGCTTTTCTCATATCCGTATTGCCTTATTTATATATATTTAATTCTAATGCTTGTTTCTTTTTATCCGCATCTGCGGTGCTTTTTTGCGTCTTTATCATTTCAATATAGTCGATTGGAAACCCGTGCTCCTGCGCCCCGACAAAGACGTGATGCTTGTACCAATCGAAAGGAAGCTCTTTATTTACGAATGTATTCGCGACATAACAGTGCACGCTGACATAGTCATCATTTCCTATCAACACATCAAATTGAACACGGTCGTAACGTGCTCCCTCAATATCATCCAAGTGTGATATTTGCTCATGATTCAGCACATATACTGCGCCATAAACCATGCTCTCCTCTGGGCTTTTTATGATATTGCACTTCGCCGAGCCATCAGTGCTGAGCATATTAAAGGTGAGCTTATATCCTTTTAGAGTGGCAATTCCTTTTAACTTAACAAGAGGCAGCCTCTGTTTGAGTCTTAGAGACGACAAGTTTGAGCCGTATGCAAAATATAAATACTCTTCGCTACCCATTACTCCCCCTATAAAACAACACGCATAGCAAGCAAAATTAAAACAACGCCAATACCGCGATCAAACCAATGTCCAGCACGATGAAAGAAACTTCTTACTCGAGACTTGGATAAAAATACAGATAATAACGAAAACCAAATCCAAGTTGCCAAAGCCATATATAAACCATAAAAGATTTGTACTGCTTGAGGTGTTTCAGGATCAATCATGAGTGTAAATAATGAAAGGAAGAATAGCGTTGCTTTTGGGTTAAGGGCGTTCACTAAAAAGCCTCGCCTCAGAGCCTTAAAATCCGATTCATTATTTTGCCCACCTTCAATAGACGCCATTGGCTCAACATTTTTTTGTGCTCTAAGGGCTTGCACTCCCATGTACGCTAAATAGGCACCCGCAGCATACTTGAATAAATTAAATAAATCTGGAGATTTTGACAGCACAAGTGCTACGCCCAGCAAGCAGTATGAAACATGTACAAAAATCCCTAAACCTACGCCAGCACTGGTATAGAGCGCATTTCTTCTCCCTTGCTGTACACTCTGCTTTAACACTATCGCAAAATCAGGGCCAGGGCTTGCCACTGCAAAAAAGTGTGCGACGGCAATAATTAAAAACTCATCTAGATACTCAAGCACGACAGCGATCCTCTAGGGCTAACAGCATAGGGTCCGCAGAGTTCTGTAATATTTTTTTTAGTTGCTTTTGCGCTTTTTTGAACATGCCCTTTAAATGAGGCTTCAGGTGCTTTCCGCCCTGCTCGTCGCCTTTAAAGTGACATACTAACGCATGCAAAAATATACTTTCTTGTTCATTAAGCGCTGCCTGACGGTTAGCATATGGGTTATAACATGATCCACATCCGCCTCTAAAATGATAGGCGGTATTACATATCATGGTGCCAAACCCCAAAAATATCGCCAGTACATCAGCTGCTACCGATAAGTTTTGCTGACCGCCTGGCGGTAGTTTACCAACATGATGAATAAGCATTAATGCCATACTCCCCGCCATGCTTGCCACCAGATCTTGCGGTTGATTGATTTGATTTGGATTGTATGAGACGTGCACTGGTAAACTAGGTTTATTGACCAATACCACACCCTCTCCTCGCAAACCGCCTGACAACGAAAAACGAGGAAATGTCTGCTGCATTGACATCATTTGAGGTGACGATAATGCAATTGGCCATTGTGTCAAACCGGCATAGCTTCTGACTCGCTGAAAAACGGACTGGGCCATTTCTTCTACACTAGTGACACGATCGGGAAAATACTGCTCTGTTGGCTGCACAATCTGAGTATTTTTTAAAAAATACTCACTATCAAAATGTTCAGCTGCCCATAAAAACAGCTCAACCAAAGATTGTGACTCCTCAGACTCTAATAAGGGTTTAGGTTTAAAAATTGATAACATATATTCAATCGGCACGACCAGATAATCATTATTCAACACCTTACCAAGTCACATTAAGTTAAGGCAAGGTAAGCAGATGATTAAATAGCATTAAACCTTGTCTTGCTTAAGCCATAAGCTTTATTTAGGTTTCATTTCTGACTTGGATCAGCTGTAGAAGCCACTTATTATAGTCACCCTTCATAAGCGGTTAAAACAGACTATGCCACATATCATTATCGAACACTCAGCTTCGCTGCAGTGTGACCTTACCCACTTAACCCAATCTATACATCAAAGCACCATAGAAACTAACTTGTTTGATGAGCAAACCATTAAGACCCGTCGAATTGCATTTGCTGAATGTATTCTTGGAGATGGCAAACAGGACTTTGTTCACATTCAAGTCCACTTATTGGTCGGCAGAAAGCAAGCACAAAAGCAAATGCTCAGTGAAAAGTTACTTAACAACCTAAAAAGCTTATTACCTGAATCGGTTAGTTTAAGCGTTCACCCATATGATTTAGACCCTGCTATTTATCGCAAAAATTAAATCATTCATAATACGTCAGTATTTGGTCCATTCTAGCAAGAGTAAATAAATGAAATTTCCATGTCGTATAGATAAATTTGTCAGTCACATAAATGAACTTCCTCGCAGCAAAGTAAAAATACTCATTAAAAAAGGAGAAGTGACAATAAATGGCATTGTGACAAAAAAAAGTGACGTACAAATAAGTGCTAATGACCTAATTGAAGTAAGTGGTAAGCAGCTGAAATATTTAGGTAAAAGATACTTCATGCTGAATAAACCTCAAGGGTATGTGTGTGCAAATCACGATGAATTACACCCAACTGTTTTTGACTTGCTTAATGAGCCGAACTTAAAAGATTTTCATGTCGCAGGCAGGCTTGACATAGATACAACGGGGCTGGTATTAATCACCAATGATGGCGATTGGTCACATCAAATCACCTCACCAAAGAAACAAAAATTTAAGACATACCTTGTTGAAACAAAAGAAATAATTACTGAAGAATCTTTAGAGAATCTACGCCAAGGTGTCGCTTTACATAATGAAAAGCAACTGACCCGCCCAGCACAGGCAGAAGCGATTGATAAATATGCGTTGAGGCTATCGATCTGCGAAGGAAAATACCACCAAGTTAAGCGTATGCTCGCAGCAGTTGAAAATCATGTGGTTGAATTACATAGAGAAAAAATAAGTGACATCACACTAGACGCTAACCTAGCACAAGGTGAATATCGCCCATTGACTCAGCAAGAAGTTGACATAATCAATGCAAAATAGGCCGCAATAAAGTCGTCATATGAGTAAAAATCATCTAATTTTTACTTATATACGGTTAAGTCCTACTTACATAGCGCGCTCAAACATGATAAATCATAAAGGTATAGAGTGCCATCAACTTTTTAACTGACTCTGCTAAGGTGCATATTGTGTTTTCGACCCTGACTTTACGACTAAAAATAATCTTTTTTGCAGCAGCAATTTTTATCGCCTTAATTACCGTTGCTGTACTTGGACTTCAATCACTTCGCCATGCAAGCGAAACAGATAACATAGCACGTATAAATCAATTGATGAAAAGTACAGTCAACATCGTTGAACAATTTGAAAGCTTTGTCAGGTCGGGGGATTTAACCGAGCAAGAAGCAAAAAGACTAGCAGCCCAAATATTAAGAGAAAATAAATATCACAATTCTGAGTATGTCTATGTGGTTGATGAACAACTTAACTTTGTTGCAGCACCACATGACCCTCAATTACATGGGACAAGCTTCAATGATTTTAAAGACGCCAGCGGTAACAGCATTGGTAGATTGGTAGAGCGTAAAGTGGGTAATAACACTAATCGAATCATTACATACCACTGGAATTCTGAACGAAATGGCGAAGTTGTAGATCTTACCTCTGTTGTACAGAAAACGTCTTTATTTGGTTGGTACGTTGGCACCGGGATCAGCTATAAAGAAGTAGATGAAAGATATTGGGAAACAGCTAGCTGGCTACTTACCCTCTCATTGATCATTGCTATTGCGCTAACCTTTACCGTTGCACGTTATGGTTTATCTCTGTCTAATAAGCTCGGCGCAGAGCTCAATGATGTGCTCGATATCGTAAGGCAGGTGTCTCACGGCAATTTAACTTCTCGTATTGACACTTCAAACGCCAAAGATTACAGCATCATGGCTGCCATGCACTATATGCAAGATGGCTTAAAAGGGGTTGTTAGTGGATTAATGGTTGTCAGTGACAAACTGAAAGAACAAAGCTATGACGGCGAAGCACGCTCTAATGATTTAGAAAACCTAACCTTGAGTCTTAGTGAAGAAACTCAAATGGTCGCTTCTGCAATCACCGAACTAACAGCATCTGCCCAAACTGTCGTTGAGCATGCTGAACAAGCCGCATTCTCAGTTCAGGAGGCCGAAAGCCAAGGGCAAAATGCCGATAGATTGACTTCTAATGCAAGTGAAGCAATTGCCCTCTTAGAACAGCAAATAGACAGTGCAGGAAACAATATTCAAGCACTTGATGAAGAAGTTAACAATATTGCAAACGTATTGAGTGTAATACAAAGCATTGCAGAGCAAACTAACTTGCTTGCTTTAAACGCCGCTATTGAAGCTGCTCGAGCAGGAGAGCAAGGTCGAGGTTTTGCTGTGGTTGCAGATGAAGTACGCCAACTGGCACAAAGAACTCAGTCTAGTACCGAAGAAATTCATACCATGATTGGTAATTTACAATCAGCAACACAAGAAGCCAAGTCATCCGTTGCGCTGAGCATCGCCACGAGTGAAAAGACCGTGACGATGTCATCTGAAGCAAGCGAAGCATTACGTAGTGTCGCCACTTCATTAAGTGCCATTTCTCAAATGAGTGACCAGATTGCATTAGCAGCCAAAGAGCAATTGACTGCAGGAGAAGATACCGCTAAAAGAGTCGTCACTATCTCTGACACAGCATCCCAAACAGCTAATGTCTCGCAACAAGCACATCATGCAACAGACAGTATTAAGGTGCAAGCAGCGCAATTAGAAAGCGAAATGGCAAAATTTAAGCTGTAATATCACAAGATTATCATTAATCAATTATACAAAATAGAATAGGTACATTTAGCCTTTTCTATTTTGGGTAATTTTTTACACAAACTGGCCTGAATTTAGCATCTTATTTTTTTGTAAAAAAATGTTTAACTCCAAATTATTTGGTGTTAAATTCAATGAGTCCCCCACGTAAAATCGAACATTAAGTTTGAATCAAAAGTTTGAATATAGTTCTTTTTTACTAACTCTGGGGATGCTTCTTCTGGTAAAGCAGTAAGGCTTGCGTTGTGCCTATTGCCATTGGAAACTAAAGAATGTCTTACATTCATTTAGCTGACTAGACGATAATGAAATAAGGATAATCACTATGAAGATGATTGCTAACAAACAATGCCGTTTAATTGTGGGCGGCTCTGGTTTATTAGGTCCAGCGGACCCTTTTTCAGAAGGGCGAAAAATCCGACAAGTGATGCTTGTTATAGATTCAAACCATCGGGCTGCATCGCCCAATAAAAACTCTTAACTAGTTTTAAAATAAGCATTATATATGGCAAAACAATTTGCATTCAAAGATCTACTACTACCTTATGTTGTAATGGTAGTAGTGATCTTTATTATTCAAGACGCGACCTATTTCTTTTTTCTGGCTTATATATCGATAATCTCTTTGGTGTTTTTAATTGGCCACCGGCTAAGGGACGTCAACATATGTTCGATCTCGTTTATTGCGATGATCCCTGTGTTATTTGAAAACATTATTTTTACAACAGGGTTAATTAGCTTGGTATCAACGCCCGGCGATAGGTTAATTCAAAATAGCCTCATTTATGGTGTGCATTTATTTAAAGAGCTCATTATTTTAGTACCATTAACATATCGAGTTGAAATTTCGAAACGCCTATTTCCTAAACACAAAATAAGATATACCTTTGCTGATAGTATTTTACCTTGGCTATGTTTAATCAGTGCCGCAATTAGCTTTTTCGCATTAATAGAAAACTATATACGCAATGGTAAAGGCTACGATATGACTTTCTTTTACTATGCATTCGATGTAACTGGTTACTTAAACTACTCAATATTTTGTGGTGTTTTAGTTGTACTTACGTTCTTAACCTATAAAGAAGCCTATGATTTTAAGGTGCCTTCTATCAGGCGGTGATCCATTTTAGTGAAAAGGGTTTGTTAAGGGCAGCATATGACTATTGGTAAGCATATTCAAATCAAAGTAACGTTGTAATAATGCTTCGTACGATCCATTGCTTTTAAGCTTAGCCAACCCCTTTTCGAGCTGCTGTGCGAGCTCTGCCTTATCTTTATTCACAAAAAAGTAAAAGCGTGCGGGGTAAGATAAGTAGTAATCAGGCACGATCATGAGCGCAGGGTTATTTTGACTCAATAATTCAGATTGTGCTTCAACAATGGAACGCGGAAAATAGTCGGCTTTCTTATCTAACACCATATCAAACATAGCTTGATAGTTAACTATAGGCTTTACGTTCAAACCATTGCTTGAAAGAATCTTAGTATCCGGCCAATCATGTCCTTGTACTGCTGTAAACCGGCTCAGCTGCTCTAGCTCTGTAATGCGTTTAAAACGCTCATAATGCGATTTATGGATAACAAGAACTCGCTTACCGATAAGGCCATCAAATAGAGGAAATTTGACTGCGATTGCAAGCTTCTCTCTTGCCGGACTGGTCATGCTCCAATGTAAATCAACTTGACCTTTGTTTAGTGCCATCAGAGTACGCTGTTGATGGGGGTGAACTTTAACATGCTCTATATTTACATCGTATTTTGCGGCCTGCAAAGCCTGCTGCAACAACTCATATAAAAATAAGTCTCGATCATAAAGTGGACGCTGCTCTTTGGCGACGTAAATCGTTTCCTTCACATTATTTGCAGCACTGGTAAACGCCAAAAATAGTAAGCAAGTGCCTATAAACTGTCTGATCATCATGTTCCCCAAACTTATTAAGTTACTCGGTAACTACGACGGTATAAATTAATATATATAAACTTAGTAAGAATTTCCCTTCGCCTTAAGTATATATATTTCATAAAATATCGTCATGAAGCAATAAGTTTGTTCATAAAAACCAAATTCACCGTACCATTGCAATGACTATCCATATAACTATTAAAAATGGTACTGCTAAGTTGGTTTAAAGGTGATTGACTGCCGTTTCCAGTCTCACCATAGGTGCACTAGGCTTTCTGCGGTTACATACAAACAGATAACTATTACGATAACGTTTTGCTTCTTTTTTGGCATCTGTAGCTAAAGCAGCTACCTGATGGCTATTTTTGCAAGATTCAACGTCTGGGCTTACTAACCCAATGGATAATGTTAGTAACGGCACAAATTGTTTCTGCCCTTCTCGATTGGTAGCCCAATAGCCACCAGCAGCAACATGTTCAGGCGTAAACAAAGCTTTAGAGCGCGCTTCAAATTGCTCAATTATTTGGTGGCAAAGCGATTCTGCATCAGCTTGATCAAACACTACCATAAAGTCATCCCCACCAATGTGTCCGACAAAGCACTGACTGTGCTGGCAAACTTGTAAAGTAACGTCAGCTAATAATTTAATAACACTATCCCCACTGGCGTAACCATACAGGTCGTTGAATTGTTTAAAATGATTTAAATCAATATAAGCCAGTGAAAAGACATGCTTAGCACGAAGACGCTGCTCAATGGCTTCATTTATGGCAACATTTCCAGGTAACATAGTGAGTGGGTTTGCATGCTGTGCATGACGAATTTTGTCTTCCGTTATATGCTTTAAAATATCCCTAAGTGGAGCTAGGCCTATATACTGGCCTTCTTTGGTGATAACAATGTGTCGTCTAATATCAAATTCATTTTCAGTAATCAGCTGACTGACAAAATCCAGCTGCTGCTGCTCATCAACTATCAGAGGCTGTTTGTCCATTAATTTAATCACAGGCTTCTTATCAAATAGTGCGTGACCATAAGGTGCAGCAAATACCTCTGTAAGCTGATCTCTGTGTAATAGCCCTACAGGCTGCCGCGCATCATTGAGCACAGCGAGACTTGTCAGGCCTTTATTCTGTTCAAAACGACGATGGGCATCTATGCACTGCGTACTCATATGAATGGCAGGCACATCGTGAGCAAGCCAACCAATAGCCATGGATTGCTCAAATTGACTTGCTGCAGGTTCTGATTGAATCTGCGCATTGAGAACATCACGGGGGTCAATCGCTAAATCGTTAGACTCCGCACTAGGTCTTGCTAATAAAAACCCTTGTGCATTCACTATCCCCATTTTTTTGAGCAGTTTTAATTCTTCATCACGCTCTATACCTTCAGCAATAACTGCAGTATTCGTTGCTTTAGCAAGTTCAATGATAGATTTAAGAAACTCTCTTTTCACGATGCTTTGATCGCAGTAGTCGATAAAATAACGATCTACTTTTACAAAATCAGGGCAGAGTTCTGACCATTGCTTTAATCCTGAATAACCAGCTCCTAAATCATCGATGGCAATTTGAAAGCCCAATTGACGATAATGAGAGATGGTTTTAAGCAACAAAAATCCGTCATCTACTTTATCTTGCTCTGTCACCTCGATCACCACACGACTGCAGTTTAAACCAGCCTCTTCAATTAGATGCAAAGTCTCCCCTTTAGGGTGATGAGGGTCTAATAAAGCTTTGGGGCTCACGTTTAAAAATAGCTTTCCAGGCAAGTTCAAAGCAGCAAACTGCGCGATGGCTTTTTTACGACAAAGCAGCTCAAGTTCAGATAGTCGGTCATATTTACTGGCCGCCGCAAACATCTTATCAGGTTGCGCTAACTCATTGTTTAAACTGCCACGGCTCAATGCTTCAAAGCCTAGTATCTGCTCTTTTGCAATATCAAAAATGGGTTGAAACATTGGATATACAGCTTCATTTCGCAAAATGTCATCCAATATGACGTTTAAAGGGTCCACTGAAACAACCAAACTCAATTCAAGTGTTTAATAATCGAGCAAAATATCAAAGATTTATGACAGTTAGATTGCAATCCAATGGAATTTACCAATATTGGGGATAAATATGAAGAGAGTAAGTAGACCGACAATAAGAAGAGTGAGATGAAAACAGCGTTTTCATCTCTTATGAGATTATTTTAAAGCCATCTCAACTTGACCAAAGTGCGCAATAACTTCAACAATTTCAAGTTCTGCATCTTCATAATGCGTTTTCTCGGTAAAACCAAGTTTAGCAATCGCCTGTACTGTTGCAGGGTGCACTAATAAGTCTTTCGCATGATAACACACAGGATCGCTGTACTCAGGTAATTTACCATCTTCATGGTAACCAGATTCAATCTCTTCTAGAGGCAGCGTAGGAATAATATCAGCAGCTTTATCAAGTGCATCTAGGTAATCTTTACACTGAGGATACTTAGTCACGAAATCAGCTAATAAATCGCGCGAGGTAGCAACTAAATTTGCAGATTCCTGTTCAAGATCTATCGCTGATTTGTGCTCTCTGATGTTTGCTAGCAGTGAAGTTGCCTGAGTTTTATATTGGCCTAGTGCATTGTCGCTTGCAGGTGCTTGTGCTTCAGTCTTGGCCGCTTGTGTGCTTGGTTGTTCTGAACATGCAAATAGCGCTAAAGCTGCGCATGCAATTCCTAGCTGTTTATACATATAATCCTCAAATTCATTATTATTGATAACAATTCTCATTATACAGTCTTGTCATCATTTTGAAACAGAAAAGGCCACAATAAATGTGGCCTTCTTGATTCAGATCGAAAATTGAATTTTACCCTAACAGTCAGCTAACAAGCGTAACCGCCTAGGTATTTTTTAAGGCATTGCGTCTAAATCAGCACCTTCTTTTTCAACTTCAACTGGGATCAGATCTTCTTTGCTCACACCCATTGCAACCGCAACAGAGCTCGCAACATAAACTGATGAGTAAGTACCAATGAATACACCAAATAACAACGCCGTCGCGAAGCCGTGAATTGTTTGGCCACCCCATACAAACAGAGCGATCAAAACAAGTATGGTTGTAATAGAGGTAACAAGTGTACGGTTCATCGTTTGCGTGAGTGAAATATTGATGATTTCAAGGGTGTCATCAATACGCACTTTACGGAAGTTTTCACGGATCCTATCAGATACAACAATGGTATCATTCAGTGAGTAACCTATTACCGCTAAGATTGCCGCTAAAATCGTTAAGTCAAACTCAAGTCCAAGTAGCGAGAACAAGCCCATTGTTAAGATCACATCGTGAAAAAGTGCCGCAACCGCGCCTACAGCAAAGCGCCATTCAAATCGAAATGCCACATACACCAAGATACATAAAAGTGCCGTCAGCATCGCAAGGCCACCTTGCTCTTTTAAGTCTTCACCAACACTTGGGCCAACAAACTCAATTCGACGCATTTCAACACTGCTATCTGCCAGCTTCAGTGCATCGATAAGTTGGTTACCAATGGTTTCTGCTTTAACATCTTCACGAGGGGCGATACGAACCAATACCTCTTGGCTAGAGCCAAATAAGGTCACAGCCGCATCTGCAAAGCCATTTTCAGCCAACACTTTACGGATTTTGGGTAAATCGGCCGGTTGTGAGAAGCCCACTTCAACCGCTGTACCGCCAGTAAAGTCCAAACCAAAGTTTAGACCTTTCACCATAAATGACGCGATAGAAGCCAAAATCAAAACCGCTGAAAATGCCATCGACAATTTTCTTGCCGACATAAAGCGAATTGTGCTCGATAATTTTAATAATTGCATGCTCGCTCCTATATCGACAGTTTCGTGATGCGTTTACCGCCGATGAAGGCATTGATCACGGCACGAGTACCAATGATCGCTGTAAACATTGACGTCAAAATACCAATCGCAAGCGTCACTGCGAAACCAGCAATCGGGCCTGTCCCCACTGAGAACAAGATAACCGCTGCAATTAACGTGGTAATATTGGCATCAAAAATCGTGCTAAATGCGCTGTCATAGCCATAGTGAACAGCCTGCTGTGGACTTCTGCCATCTGCTAGCTCTTCACGAATACGTTCGAAGATTAGTACGTTCGCATCAACTGCCATACCGACGGTTAATACGATACCCGCAATACCAGGTAAGGTTAGGGTTGCACCACTGATCATAGACATCACACCGACGATCATTACCAAGTTAGCCGCAAGTGCTAAGTTAGCAACGATACCGAAGCCTTTGTAATACATCAGCATGAAGCCAAGCACAAACGCAAAGCCTAATACCACAGCTGTCATACCCGCCTCAATGTTCTCTTGCCCTAAGCTTGGTCCAACAGTACGCTCTTCTACGATTTGAATTGGCGCAACCAATGCACCCGCTCTGAGTAGTAAGCTCAAATTGTGGGCTTCAGCTGGATTATCAATACCAGTAATACGGAATGAGTTGTTTAAACGAGATTGAATCGTCGCCACGTTAATGACTTCTTCCACCTTAATAGGCGGCAGTGCTTTACCATTCTCGTCTTTTTTGCCAGAAGGTTTATACTCGATAAATACCGTGGCCATGCTCTTACCAACCGCGCGTTTGGTAAAGGCACTCATCTTCGCGCCACCTTTGCTATCAAGGTTAATACTTACCTGAGGACGTTGATATTCATCCATACCTGATTGTGCACCGGTAATGTGAACACCTTCAAGGATCACACGCTTTTTCAATACAACAGGGTAACCATCTTTGTGATACAGCACTTCACTGCCAGCCGGAACTCGACCCTGTGCAGCAGTACGCGTATCAGCTCTGTCATCGACTTCACGGAACTCTAGTGTCGCTGTTGCGCCTAAAATTTCTTTAGCTCGCGCCGTATCTTGTACACCCGGTAATTGCACTATGATACGCTCAGAACCCTGTCTTTGTACATTTGGCTCAGCAACACCTAACTGGTTAATACGGTTACGAATAATGGTTTCATTTTGCTTGATAGCATAGTCGCGTAATTCACGAACTTTCAAATCACTTAAACTAGAGAAAAACGCCAGTTCGTTACTGCTGTCGTTAACAAAAACGTTGCCAGGGTAGCGCTTTTTCAAAAAGCGTTCAGCGGCCTTTTTGTCTTCAACAGAGCGCATAACAACTTGAACGCGGTCGCTATTTGCAACTTCGCGGATAGTACGATAACGAAGTTTTTCACCGCGCAAATCGCTCTTATAATCTTGCTCCATCTGCTCGAGCGCTTTGCCTAATGCCGTTGCCATGTCTACTTCCATTGTGAAGTGAACACCACCACTCAGATCCAGACCTAACTTCATTGGATTTGCTCCAATGCTCTTAAGCCAATCTGGTTGTGCTGGAGACATGTTAATAGCTGAAATGTAGTCTTCGCTCAGTGCGCCACGCAGGATATCCTGTGCTTTAAGCTGATCTTCTACATTCTTGAAGCGAATGAGAACTTGCCCTTCTTCTAGGACAGCAGATTTGATAGGTAGATTATTGTCTTGAAGTGTTTTATTTGCTTGATCAAGTACGCTTAAATCGGCGCTGGCCCCTTTCTTACCTGAAATCTGTATGGCCGGATCTCGACCATACATATTGGGGGTGGCATAAAGAATGCCAACGGCCAAAACAGCGAGCACAAGCAAGTATTTCCACATTGGATACTTGTTTAGCACTGGATTATCCCTTTGTTATTGTTATAGCGACTTCATTGTACCCTTAGGTAAAACGGCTGCCACTGCTGACTTCTGTACGGTTACTTCAACTTGGTCATTCAGGGCAATTACCACGAAATCTTTGTCTTCTGCAACCTTCGAAACTTTACCAACTAGGCCACCTGACGTTAAGACTTCATCGCCTTTACCAAGTGCACCCATTAGATCTTTGTGCTCTTTAACACGTTTAGCCTGCGGACGGTAAATTAAGAAATAAAATACCAAACCGAAAATAGCCAACATGATAAGCATTTCCATACCACC
Source organism: Pseudoalteromonas umbrosa (assembly GCF_030125375.1). Classification (GTDB taxonomy): domain Bacteria; phylum Pseudomonadota; class Gammaproteobacteria; order Enterobacterales; family Alteromonadaceae; genus Pseudoalteromonas; species Pseudoalteromonas umbrosa. Next base: position 118,429 of record NZ_JASJUU010000007.1, read on the forward strand.
ACCAGCTGGCGCGGCTGCCGCTGTGCTTGCGTGGGCGCTAGAAATAAATAAGCTCATTGCTCTTCCTCATTTAATTTTTATATAAAACTTTATTCTGCTTCTACATCAGCAAGAGGCGGCACTGGCAGCCCTCTACGCTCATAAAAGTCAGCGACAAACTCATCAAATGTCCCTTCAGTCAGGGCATTTCTCATACCTTCCATCAAACGCTGATAGTAACGTAAGTTGTGGATAGTATTTAAACGCGCACCTAAAATTTCATTACACTTATCTAGGTGATGCAGGTACGCACGTGAGTAATTTTTACATGTGTGGCAATCACACTCCGCATCAAGCGGGCTTGTATCTGTTTTATGAACAGCGTTACGGATTTTAATCACACCATCGGTAACAAACAAGTGTCCATTTCGCGCGTTACGCGTTGGCATAACACAGTCAAACATATCAATACCACGACGAACAGCTTCAACCAAGTCTTCTGGTTTGCCCACGCCCATTAAGTAACGTGGTTTCTGTTCTGGCATTTTATACGCACAGTGGTCAAGGATCTTAACCATCTCTTCTTTTGGTTCACCCACTGATAAACCGCCTAAGGCATAGCCATCAAAACCGATGTCTTCTAGCCCTTTTTGCGATTCAGCACGTAATTCAGGGTACATACCACCTTGAATAATACCAAACAACGCAGATGGGTTATCACCATGTGCCTCTTTAGAACGTTTTGCCCAACGAAGTGATAGCTCCATTGAATCTTTCGCTTCCTTTTCCGTTGCAGGGTATGGCGTACACTCGTCAAAGATCATGACGATATCTGAGCCCAAGTCACGCTGTACTTCCATTGCTTTTTCTGGAGACAGCATGATCTTCTCACCATTAACAGGAGACTTAAACAGCACACCTTCTTCAGAAATCTTACGCATTGCACCTAGGCTAAACACTTGGAAGCCGCCTGAATCGGTCAAAATTGGCTTATCCCAGTTCATGAAATCATGTAAATCACCATGCTGCTTAATAATTTCAGTGCCTGGACGTAGCATCAGGTGGAAAGTGTTACCTAAACAAATATGTGCACCTGTGTCTTTTAGCTCATCTGGCGTCATACCTTTCACCGTGCCGTAGGTCCCTACAGGCATAAATGCTGGTGTTTCTACTACACCACGATCAAATACTAAACGCCCGCGACGTGCTTTGCCATGCGTACAATCTAATTCAAATTTCATAACTACCTCGCGTCGGAAAAACAGTCCAACAAAACTCAACCAATGGCCTCTATCAATAAATAGGCCATGTAAACTGTCAGATTCTACCAATAAAGCCCAAGCAATTCTAATATTGGGGCTAAAAAGGGATAAATAAAGTCACAAATCAAAAAGCGTTGGTGTAAATATAAAAAAACCGGCACTTGGCCGGTTTATAAATTCTATATTACTGTTTTTTAGTCAAAAACATAGCATCACCATAACTAAAGAAGCGATATTTCTGTGCAATCGCCTCATGGTAAGCATTCATGATGTGCTCTTGTCCTGAGAAGGCACTTACCAACATAATTAATGTTGACTCTGGCAGGTGAAAGTTAGTGATCATCACATCGACCACGTTAAACTGATAACCAGGATAAATAAAAATATCTGTGTCGCCATAAAATGTTTTGAGTTCTCCGCCATGTACCTTTGCTGCCGACTCTAAAGAGCGTACAGAGGTAGTACCAACCGCGATAACACGGCCACCACGACTTTTACACTTAGCCACTGCATCCACAACTTCATCAGGTACTTCAATATATTCAGAATGCATGTGGTGATCATTGACGTCATCAACACGAACAGGTTGGAAAGTCCCCGCTCCAACATGCAAGGTAACAAAAGCCATCTCAACACCTTTGCCTTTAAGCTGCGCCATTAAGTTATCGTCAAAGTGCAGACCCGCTGTTGGTGCAGCAACAGCCCCTGGCTTTTCACCATAAACGGTTTGGTAACGCTCTTTGTCACCCTCTTCATCAGGACGGTCAATATAAGGCGGTAATGGCATATGGCCAATTTCATCTAAAATTGTCAGTACTGAGTTCTCGCCTTTAAACTCTAATTCAAAGAGCTCACCATGTCGTGCAATCATAGTGGCATGCGCTTTGTCTTCAAGGATCAATTCGGCACCAGGCTTAGGCGATTTACTTGAACGAACATGAGCAAGTACGCGATGCTCATCAACAATGCGCTCAACCAAAACTTCTACCTTGCCACCTGTGGACTTTTGCCCAAACATGCGAGCAGGGATCACCTTTGTATTATTGAAAATAATTAAGTCTTCAGGCTCAATCAGATCAATAATATCTTTAAAGATCTTATGTTCTAATTCGCCGCTATTGCCATTAAGTGTTAACAGGCGACTACTAGTACGCTCGGCCTTAGGGTGACGGGCAATCAATTCATCAGGAAGTTCAAAGTTAAAGTCAGCAACGCGCATATAAAACCTCATATCGTGCAATTAGGCGGCAAGTCTAGTGCTGCGAGATGATGAAATCAAGCGACAAGCATGATCTATTCATACTTTTTCACCTCTTGTCAGTTGCGATAAATAGCTTTACTCTACAATCAGTTTTGCATGTATTAGTTCTTTTCAATATATCCGGTGTCCGCTTTTTATATTGCCAAAAAGGCAATATAAAACATGCAAATAAGTATTTATGGACAACATTTAAAAACTTAAAACATGGGTTTGGGGTCGTAACACCATGGCTAAACAGCTTACTCTACTACTTGTCAATGCCGATCATGGTGAGCGTCAAACCGTAATAAGAACGTTACAAAAGCTCAATGTATTTCAAATAATAGAGCAAAGTGACACACAAGCGGCTTTACAGCTGCTAAAAAAGCAAGCTGTTGATCTGGTCATCAGTGGATTAAATGTGGGCAAAATAGATGGCTGGCGGTTCTCTCGCATGATCCGCTCAGGGCTACTCAAGACACCCAAAAATACGCCAATTGTGCTGATCCCACCAACTTATTGTGAGCGCATAGCTGAAACCACAGCACGAAGTTACAGCATTGACGCTGTACTGCCTTTAGAGAGGCATGATGTACTACCACAAGTTTTGGCAAATGTTTTATCGACTCACCTCGAAAAAAGTAGCCGATTAAACTTATTATTGTTGGAGCCCAATGAAAAAAAAGCAGCCAATATTTGCGATCATCTTTCATTGAGTTTTAGCTGTAACATCGTATCAACCGAAAATGCTGCGCTTTCCGAGTTTTTACAAAATGATTATTCTATTGTATTGCTCGATGCAACATCTACTCGAGCAGAAAGTACCAAAGAGCTAGTGGCAAATATTCTACAGCATAAGCCTAGTCAAGCAATCGTGACAATCATTGATAATCGAAATGCCGATTATGCTGAGCAGCTACTGCTATTAGGCGTAACAGACTTCATTAGATCACCTTACAATTTATCCTTGTTAAGTAAAGTCTGTGATCATGCCGCAAGGCGTGAAGACTTTATGGTGAGTTATGCTGAATTTGCCAACAAAGTCGAGCAACTCAGCCGCAGAGAGCAAAGCTATAAAGAGCTATTCTCTGCGCACCAACGCATTCTTTTGCACCTAAACACGGTTGTACTCGAACTGGATGCCACAGGAGGCATACGCTTTATTAACCCAGCTTGGGAGCACCTTACTGGCCACAAACTTAAATCAACTTTAGCTACAAAGCTGAAAGATTATGTACATCCAGACCACCTTGCATCCTTAAACACAGCGATTGAAGATGTCCTCAATGGTCCACATGCATCTAATGTCGAATTACAATTAACACATCATTCGGGCGCTGCGATTTGGGTGGAGTGTCGTTTCCAGCTCATTAAAAATCAAACAAATATAGCCTTGATCACCGCCACAATTGATAATATACACGAGCGTAAAGAGGCCGAGTTACAATTACGCCATTTGGCATTGCACGATACACTCACAGGTCTGCATAACCGTTATTACTTTGATCAACAACTAAGCCTTTTCTGTAAAGAGACCAAGCAAGCACTCGATACAGAGCATGCATTAATATATATTGATTTAGACCATTTCAAGATCATTAACGATAGCAAGGGGCACCAGCAAGGTGATATTGTGCTTCAAGAAGTGGCACAATTATTTCGCTCTCACATCGCCCAAGAGCACCTGATATTTCGTATAGGCGGTGATGAATTTGCTATTTTACTCAAGAATACCCGCTTACTCGATGCCCACATGATTGCAGAAGGTATTTGTAGCGCTATAGAAACTCATCAATTTCACTCTGAAGAAGCCAGCTACACAATCAGCTGCTCAATCGGTTTAACTTTAATTTCATCAAGTAATTGCGATCCGAATGAATGCTTAAAGCAATCTGACATCGCGCTTTATATTGCGAAAAACCTTGGCCGAAACCTAGTCCACTGCTACACCAAAGAAGATGCTAAAAATAGCACCTTGCAAACGGGCTTAGAGTGGGGTCATAGTGTACGAGAAGCACTTAAAAACAGTCAGTTTGAGCTACATTATCAACCTGTTTGGGATTTTAAAAACAACCAGATCGCGTATTTCGAGGCACTACTGCGCCTTGAAATTGATGGTAAGTTGATTTATCCAAATCAATTTATACCTGCACTTGAGCTACTCAATGATACATTTTTAATGGATCAGTCTGTCATTAGGGAGAGTATTCGTGCGGTTGCAAATTACCCTGAATTACACCAACTGTCAGTCAATCTCTCTGCTCAATCATTTCTTGATGAGCGACTCATGCCACATATACAGGCTTGTCTGCGCGACTTTCAAGTGCCTGCACACTGCATTATTTTTGAGATCACTGAATCCGCGAGTATCAATAACCTCAGTGCTACCCAGTCAATGATCAAGCAACTTAACCAACTTGGGTGTCATTTTTCAATTGATGATTTTGGTACCGGATTCAGTACCTTCAGCTACTTAAAACAGCTGCCAGCACAACATGTAAAAATAGACGGCTCATTCGTTCGTGACATGTTAAACGACCCGATTGATCTCGCCCTAGTCAAAGCAGTGAATGATATTAGCCATTCACTAGATAAGTGCTCAGTCGCAGAATATGTTGAAACTAAAGAAGTTTTTGATGAGTTAAACAAAATAGGTGTCGACTATGGGCAAGGTTACTTCATCTCAAAGCCACTCCCTATCGAACAGCTTAAGCTTCAATTAGAAACTATTTTATCCCTAAAAACAGCATGCTAATCAAAATGGGGAAAAAAGTCGCTGCAGTCGATTAAAAACTCAACTATAATAAAAACTCGCAATGAATGTCTTCCTTTTTAACTTATTTACATATAAGTAGAAGACATGCAATGGATTTGAGCACATCTCGTAATGGAATTCGGGGAGATAAGTATGTTTCAGTTTATTCTGTTTCTATCACTGGTGCATTGTTTGATCACACTACAATGTTACCGCTGCGCCAAACAAAAAGGGTATCCAACTAAGCTATTCGCGGTATTAGGATTTGTGCCGTACTTTAACCTAGTTGTATGGGTATACTTATTATTTTTACCCAATATTATGTCACAGAGCAAGCTCAGTTCGACTTAAGCAATGATTTCATGCTATTCAAAAGCAGTGCTATTGGCACTGCTTTTTAATAAATTCACCCACTTCATTACTGAATAACCTAAAGTCACGAATCCTGCCCGTGGTCTTGCGCCACAAAAGACCTATCTCACGATATGCATCCGCTTGAGGAGATAACGTTACCATCGGCTTACCCTCTAATATACCCGCGTTGAGTGCCATTTGAGGTAAAAAAGTCACGCCATTTTGGTATTCAACCATACTCAGCAGCGTATGCAAATTCGCAGCTTCAAACGGGTTAATACACTCACTGCGAGTCAGATTACATGCACTCAATGCATGCCCTGTCATACAGTGCTCTCGCTCGAGTAAGAACACACTGTCTTTAGGCAGCAAATTAAAATCTTCTAGGACTTCAGGGATCGCATAATCTTCATGATGAACCAGTGAAAAATGATCCTTAGTCAAAATCTGCGTATGGAATTTATCGGTTCTGTACGGCAGAGCCAATATCCCCATATCAATTTGGCCATGCTCCAACTTATCGAGGAGTCTATCACTGGTATCCTCTACCAATACAAGTTGAAGATTTGGGAAAACCTCTTGGCAGTACTGGTACAAGGGCGCTGCAATGAAGCTAGCAATCGTCGGGATTAACCCCAATACAAGCTTGCCAGACAATGGGTTTTTAAAACTTTTAGTTAACTCAACAACGCTAATTGAATCATCAATGATTTTCTTCGCTCGCGCGACAACTTCTTCACCCACATCCGTAAACATCAAGCTGCGATTTTCACGCTCAATCAGCTGACAGCCAAGCGTTTCTTCCAAATTTTGAATCGCACTACTGAGTGTAGATTGACCCACAAAACATGCCTCTGCAGCACGACCGAAGTGCTGCTGCTGATGTACAGCGATCAGATATTGTAATTGTTTTATACTTGGTAAGTTATTCACTGATATACCCATAAATAAAAAGACCCCAACACCAATGGCGCTGAGATCTTTTCAAGCTAAAAGTCTGTTTTTTTGTTAAACGCCGAACGCGCTTCTCAAAATATAGAATATAACAATAGCAAGGGCTGCACCGACTGGCAATGTGATTACCCAAGAAACCACAATGTTTCTGATCACACCCATATTAAGTGCTGCTATTCCGCGTGCCATACCAACACCTAAAACGGCACCTACTAATGTTTGTGTCGTCGAAATAGGCAAACCAGTACCTGAAGCGATAACAACCGTTGACGCCGCTGCAAGTTCAGCAGCAAAACCACGACTTGGTGTAAGGTGAGTAATACCTTCACCAATGGTTTTAATTACTTTTTTACCTAATACAGCAAGACCAACTACGATGCCTAAACCACCTAGTGGTAAGATCCACCAAGCAAGCTCAGCTTTTTTCGCCATTTCACCGTTGTTTTCTACAATATTTACAACCGCTGCTAGTGGACCAATCGCGTTTGCAACATCGTTTGAACCGTGTGCAAAGGCCATACAACACGCTGTTAGAACCATTAATACAGCAAATACTTTCTCAACATTATTGAACTGCATTTGCTTATCAGCATTTGGATCCATCTTCATACGTGCAATAAACACTTTACCAATTAGACCAATCAATACTGCAATACCAATTGCAAGCGCATAGCCTTCAACTGTACCTAGATTAATACCAATGTGCTTTAAACCTTTTTTGATCGTAACCAAAGACATTACAAAGCCAGCTAGACCCATGTAGAAAGGTACAAAACGCTTTGCATTAGTAAGCGGTTTATCTGTATCAAAGATCAACTTTTGCGCACTCATAAAGATAAGGTAAGCAATGAAGCCTGAGATTGCAGGTGTTACGACCCAGCTACCTACGATGCCGGCAACTTTGCCCCACTGAATAGCCTCACTACCTACGGCAACTAAAGCAAAACCGATAATTGCACCAATGATTGAATGTGTCGTTGATACCGGCCAACCCAGTGCTGACGCTAATAACAGCCAAGTACCTGCAGCGAATAGTGCCGAGATCATACCTAACACCATTAATTCAGGGATGTCAGCAAACGGGGCTGCATCTATGATCCCTTTACGGATCGTCGACGTTACTTCACCACCTGCTAGGTAGGCGCCAGCAAATTCAAAAATCATCGCAATGATGATTGCCTGCTTGATTGTAAGGGCTTTTGACCCCACTGAAGTACCCATGGCGTTTGCAACATCGTTTGCACCAATACCATAAGCCATAAAGAAACCAACTGCCGCTGCGATGAGTACTAACATCGAGCCATGAGAAGCAATGATATCCATTGAAAAACCTTTAGTGTTTTTTAAACACTGATTATGTATTTATACGCTTATCTCGTCACACTCTGATTATGAGAACACATATAAATAGTTATTAAACAAACACAACACCGCCGCTCTCTAGTCTAGGCTTTGAGAGTAACAACGGTGTACTTCTTTATAAACTATCGCTGATAAATCAGCGTGCTAACATTACCTCGAGGCGAGCACCAACACGCTCCGCGATATCAGCTAACTCCCCTACCCACTCGATTATCTTGTATAAAAACATCACATCAACCGGGTTAAGATCAGCTTCAACTTGACGAAGTTCTTGGCGAATTCTAATTTGCATGTCATCGGTATCTTGTTCAATGGCATCAAGCTCACTCAACATTTTCTCGACTAATACAACCTCACGACCTCTGAAGCCTGTTTCTAACAGCTCATCCAGCTCGTTAATCGCTTTTGAGGCTTGTTTCGTTGCATCTACACAACGAGATAGGTATGCAACAAACTCTTTTTGAATCGATTCGGGGATCACCATTTCTCGACCAACGACTCGACCTGCGATGTCTTTGGCTTTATTGGCGATTTTGTCTTGATGGGTAATAAGTTCCAGTAGATCAGTCCGTTCAACTGGCATAAATAGGCCGCGAGGCAGCTGAAGACGTACTTCTCGCTTAAGCGCGTCTGCTTCACGTTCTAGGTTACGAATATTAACGCGAAGTGCATCCGCTTCAGTCCACTCCCCTTTGAAGACATGTTCAAAGAACGGGATCAAGCTTTCACTGGCTTGATGCACTATCTTAATGTGCTCTTCAATCGGCTTTATAGGAGATTTTGCAAAGACTCCTAAAAACGCATTACTAGGCATAACTGACCCTTAAATCATAATTATATGCATGTGCAAAGGCCAAGTTTACAGCATTAACCGAAATTGTGAACGATTTTTATCGTGAACTTGGGATTAATCGTCCAATTTATTCCGACTAATCCCTTGTAAATCTATAAAGTCTTTTCGATATCTTCTTGAGAGGTATGGCGAATATCTTTACCGTTTACAAAATAAATGACATATTCAGCGATGTTTTGACAGCGATCGCCAATACGCTCAAGTGAACGTACCGACCAAACCAAGTCCATAATTTTTGGGATAGAGCGCGGGTCTTCCATCATATAAGTCATAATTTGGCGAGTAATCGCTTCATATTCTCTGTCAACTTTGGCATCTTCTTTATGCACTTCAAATGCACGCTGTGCATCCATTCGTGCAAAAGAGTCCAGCACATCATGCAGCATTTTTGACACTAGGCGACCCATGTTTTCTACATTTACCAATAGGTGCTGCTGATCTTTCGTAAATGAGTCAAGTGCTACTTTGGCAATACGCTCCGCTTCGTCACCGATACGCTCCAAGTCCGCAATCGTTTTAGCAATGGCGACGACTAATCTTAAGTCACTGGCTGCTGGCTGTCTTTTAGCAATAATACGCGTACACTCTTCATCAATGTTGACTTCCATCGCATTGACTTTGTAATCATTTTCACTAACTTTACGCGCTTTGTCCGCATTACTAGTGCTAACGGCATCCAGTGCAAGGTTAAGTTGCTGCTCAACCAGTCCGCCCATACTTAATACATGATTTCTTACGTTTTCTAGCTCTTCATTAAAGCGGCCAGAGATATGCTTATTAATATTGTGTTCCATCTAAAACCCTACCTTTGATAACAACCCCAACAAGTTGCCCAGTATGTGGGCAACCACACTGTCATAAATTAACCGTAACGACCTGTGATGTAGTCTTCGGTCTTCTTCTTCGTTGGTGTTGTAAATAGTGTATTGGTATCTGAATACTCAATGAGCTCGCCCATATACATGAAAGCAGTTTGATCAGATACACGTGCAGCTTGTTGCATGTTATGCGTAACAATAACAACAGTATACTTATCTTTTAAATCATTGATGAGTTCTTCGATAACCAGTGTTGAAATCGGGTCTAGTGCCGATGTTGGCTCGTCCAGCAGTAATACTTCAGGCTCAATGGCGATGGAGCGTGCAATTACAAGACGCTGCTGCTGACCACCAGAAAGACCAAATGCACTGTCATGGAGACGGTCTTTCACTTCATCCCAAAGTGCAGCCCCGCGCAGTGAACGCTCTACAACTTCATCAAGTTTACGCTTATCTTTAATACCTTGCAGGCGAAGGCCGTAAACGACATTTTCATAAATAGATTTAGGGAAAGGGTTTGGTCTTTGGAATACCATACCCACGTTGCGTCGCAGTGCTGCAACATCAACGCTTTTATCATAGATATTTTGACCTTGAAGGTTAATTTCACCTTCAATACGACACGTATCTACTAAGTCATTCATGCGGTTGATACAACGTAACAACGTTGACTTACCACAACCTGATGGGCCGATGAACGCAGTTACTTGACCCTTTGGGATCAACATGTTGATTTTACTCAGAGCTTGCTTATCACCATAGTAAAGGTCAAGGTCTTTGATCTCTAAAGCGGTTTGCTCTGGGCTCAAGTTGGCAAGATCTAATTTCGTATTAGCATCTGCATTATTTACTTGTGGCGCTACTGTAATCATAAAAGGATACCTATTTCAAATCTGTACTATTAGTGCTCTAGAGCTCTGAATTTTTCGCGTAAGTGGTTACGAATGCCAATCGCTGTAATATTTAGCGCAATGATCACCGTAACAAGTAAGAAGGCTGTTGCATAGACCAATGGGCGTGCCGCCTCAACATTTGGACTTTGGAAACCAACATCATAAATATGGAAACCTAAGTGCATAAACTTACGATCTAAATGAATATAAGGGAAGTTGCCGTCAAGTGGTAAGGTTGGTGCCATTTTTACCACGCCCACTAGCATCAGAGGTGCAACCTCACCCGCTGCGCGCGCAACTGCTAAAATTAAACCTGTCATGATCGCAGGGCTGGCCATTGGCACGATAATACGCCATAGCGTCTCCGCTTTTGTTGCACCCAGTGCTAAAGAACCGTGACGGACTGAACTTGGAATACGTGACAAACCTTCTTCAGTTGACACAATCACAACAGGTAATGTCAAAATAGCCAGTGTCAGTGCTGACCAAATTACCCCAGGCGTACCAAATACTGGACTTGGCGCAGCTTCTGGGTAAAACAATTGGTCAATAGAGCCACCAAGCATATACACAAAGAAACCTAAGCCAAATACACCGTATACAATAGATGGTACACCTGCCAAGTTAATCACAGCAATACGGATCATCTTAGTCACGGCGTTTTTCGCTGCATACTCGTGTAAGTAAATTGCTGCTATCACACCAAATGGAGTAACAATCACAGCCATCAACATCACCATAAAAACAGTACCGAAGATCGCAGGGAAGACACCGCCCTCGGTATTAGCTTCACGTGGGTCATCACTGATAAATTTACCCGTTTGTGAGAAATAATGACCAACTTTAGCAAAGAAGCCCATATTATTTGGGAACCACACATCCAGTACTTGATAAAGTGGTAAAGTAACTTCTTCACCACGCATATCGCGCACAACTACATAGTCACGCTTTGCATCACCGCGCAGCTCAAACAAGCGCTTTTCAAACACTTTGTAGTCTTCGCGAAGCTGTGCACGCTGCGCTTCTAAGTCTGCTTTAATTTCAGCTGTTAGCTCATTATCAAGTTGATAACCACGCTCCTTTAAGCGCAATCTTTCAAGCTCATAATTAATATGGCCAATATCGCCATTTTGAAGATCTAATGCTTCTTCATTTAAATCTACGGCGCGCTCAACTAACTCTTCTAAACGCGCAACTGGATTTTGCGAGACCACCTGACCATCTTCGATAACGCGAACAACATAACCATAAAAGTTACCGTTTTTACTACGTTCAAAAACAGCCATCTCTTCAGGCGCTGATTGACTTTGAATATCCGTTGTTAAAATCCAACGAAAATCTAGCTCAACAAATTCACGGTTACCGGTTTTAACTAGAAGACGCTCTACATACTCGTCTTGATAATCCGATAAATCATACCCAGCAGCTACTAAGCGCTCTTTAGGCACCATTTCACGGTCGTAGATTTCACCGATAACTGTTTGCTTCGCAACAGAACCTTCAAGCTCAAACTGCACAACTTCTGTTGGCCAAAAGAAGCTCAACCCTTTCCACGCGATCATTGCCAATAGGCCAATCACCGAGATTAAACTGATGCTGACTGCACCACCTGTCATCCAGATCCACGGAGATCCTGACTTAAACCATTGTCTTACCATGTCATTACTCCATTACATCGAGCTGTATTTATCACGTAACTGCTGGCGAACAAATTCAGCAACCGTGTTAAAGATAAATGTAAAAATAAACAGTACAAAAGCGGCTAAGAATAGAATTCGGTAGTGAGAACTACCCACTTCTGATTCCGGCATTTCCACAGCAATGTTTGCGGCAAGCGTACGCATACCTTGGAAGATACTCCAATCCATAATTGGCGTATTACCCGTTGCCATCAGTACAATCATGGTCTCACCCACAGCACGACCTAGGCCCATCATGACCGCAGAGAAAATACCTGGGCTCGCTGTCAATAGAACCACACGAACCAGTGTCTGCCACTGTGTTGCGCCCAGTGCCAAAGAGCCGTTTGATAAATGCTTTGGCACACTGAATACTGCGTCTTCAGCAATAGAGAAAATAGTTGGAATCACCGCAAAGCCCATCGCAATACCCACCACCAAGGAGTTACGTTGGTCGAACGTTAGGCCTAATTCATTGGTTAGATACTGACGAACATTGCCGCCAAACATCCAAACTTCAATGCTGTCACTGATTGCAAAAGACAACCAACCGATGAAAAGAACAACAGGGATAAGTAATACAGAATGCCAGCCATCTGGCAACAAGTGACGGATTTGCTTCGGCAATTTAGTCCAGCCAAATGCTGTTGCAAGAATAGAAATCGGCAACAATATCAGCAATGCAACGATGGCAGGTAGATGCGCTTCAATCAGTGGCGCTAACCAAAGGCCTGCTAAGAAACCCAAGATCACTGTTGGTAAAGCTTCCATGATCTCTACTGTAGGCTTGACCACTCGACGTAGCTCCGGCGACATGAAATAAGCTGTATAAATGGCTGCTGACAGCGCAATTGGTACTGCAAATAACATCGCATACATAGCCGCCTTGATCGTACCAAATGAGATTGGTACCAAGGAGAATTTAGACTCGAAGTCATCACTTGCTGAGGTTGACTGCCAAGTGTATGCAGGCTCAGGGTAACCTTCGTACCACACTTCTTGCCACAGTGCAGACCAAGTCACTTCTGGGTGCTCATTGTGAAGCTCAACTACGCTTAAAGTCTTGTCAGATAGCAACAACGCGGCATTGGCACGAGGTGATACTGCGAATTGCTCAATCGCCCCATCAGTGACTTTACCTTGCCAAAGGTGCGCTTCACTTGTTGTATAGTAAAGCCCTAACTCACCAGTATTGGTCGTGGTGAAGAAAGTACGACGATAGAACTCACTGAAGATATCAACTTGCGCACCTGCGATACTCTCAAATGCACGGATCTTGGCAAACTGACGCCCGTCATCCGTATTGACTTCAAACCACTGCGACACTTCGCCATTATCGTTACTGATCATCAATGAGTTAGCGCCCGCTAATAAACTCATATTAACTAGATTGGCGTTTTCTTCATTTGCGGCAAGCAACTGAATCTGCTCTACCTCATCAGCAAAACGCGTGTCAAATACGTAAATCTGGTTTGCCGAGCGAATAAATACACGGGTGGTGTCTGGCGATATCAACATTTCATCAATACGCCCTTCAATCGGCAATAAGCTGCGCTCAACCGCCCACTCTATTTCGCCAGAGAACATATTCTCCTCAGCACTAAACGAGGCAAAGATAACGCGCTTATCCTCTGTTTGCGCGATCACCGCGGTTTTATCTTCATAATGACTGAAAGCAAATTGCTTGATCGCTTGCCCTTGCTCATCAACGACCAGCTGAACGCCATCTAGCGGATAACTCAAGCGTGGCTTCATTACACGCTCATTCCCAGGGAATGAGATCAGAAAACTTGGTTTCACTAACTGGATTTGACCATTATCTAAGCCATAGGCATATATACCTAAAAAAGGTGCGCTCTGTGCAAAACTATTCACTTGGCCGTCTAACTCAACGGTTAGAGAGCTCAGCTGCTCACCAGACTTTTCGCCTTTGATTTGATAAAAATCAACTTGCCCCGCACTATCAAGTAGGTAAGCAATTTCGGTTTGCTCTTCCATACCTAATCCGTAATACGTTTTATCACTTTGAAGAGCTAATTCCGTGCGTTTAGTCACACTTGCTGATTCAAATATCGGCTGTACAACATAAAGTAAGTAAAAGAAGATCAGAAGCAAAGCAACCAATACCATCACCCCACCCGAGGTAATGCCAAATTGGGCAAAGCGGTCTTTAAAGAGACGGCTTCTATCCGTTTTGAAGGACGGTTTTTGCGGATTGGAAGTCATCAAAACACCTTTTTATTATCAAGTTGCGGCGCATTATATTTCATCAAGATGACAGTTATGTTACATCAGCCATGATGAATTTGTTCCTTTTTTTAACTTTTATTACGCCCACGCAAATCCTCTATTGAATGCATTGCGTTTTCATTTGCATTTGTTTACAAAGCAAGCCGTATCTGATTGGAAATATCTCTGACTTTTACTAGCCTTAAAGAGCGATTAATCGCTTTTCCACCACCGCCATAAAGGCATTTAATAATAAGAGACATGTGATATGAAGCAGTTAGTATTAACACTTATAGGTAAGGACCGACCTGGTCTCGTAGAAGAAATATCTGCCACAATTTTACAGCACCATGGTAACTGGGCGACCAGTAACTTAAGCCATTTAGCTGGTCAATTTGCAGGTATCGTACTCGTAGAAGTTGCAGAAGAGCATTTACAAGCATTACAAGATGCACTTCATACATTACCAGAGCTTGAGGTCCGCATTGAACACGGCGAGCACAGCAAGCCTGAAACTCAAATAGAAAAACTCAACTTGGTTATCACGGGCAATGATCGTCCAGGTATCATCCAAGAGCTTTCAACCGTCATTCGTCACAAAGGCGCAAACATTACGCACCTGAATTCTAGACAACAAAGCGCACCTAACTGGGGGCTACCAATTTTCAGTGCTTTTGCCACTGTCAGCCTACCTCCAGGTATGGATAAAGAGCATGTTGTGGATGCATTAGAAGCCATCACCAGTGACCTCATTGTGGACGTTGAACCCGACTAATTTTTGATTTTAAACATACCAACAAATCAAATATATTCTACACTCATATGGCAGACAGGTTTGACCACTGCCATATCTTCTCTTCTTTGCTCGGTTGTACCCGCTGTCATATAAGTGTCACATTCTGGACATACTCTAGAATAAGCTATCGTTACTATGGAATGTAAAATGCACGCACTATCTAGCGACCCCAAAGCAATCAGCTTTTTTGCAAAAGAGCTTAGCTGGCTGTCATTTAATGAGCGAGTCTTGCAAGAGGCCAAAGATAAAAACAACCCCATCATTGAACGCATCCGTTTTTTAGGGATCTTTTCAAATAACCTTGATGAGTTTTTTCGCGTGCGTGTTGCCGATGTAAAACGCCGTATCCTACTGAGTAACCTACCTGATGCCCACTTCGAAGAAAACGAAGCGCTGCTTAATCAAATACAAAAAAAAGTACTCTCTTTAGGGAAAAAGTTTAATCATATTCATAAGCAAATATTCAATGATTTGAATGCCCATAACATTCATGTCAAACAGCCTGAAGCGCTCTCAGAGTTCCACAAGCAGTGGCTGCGGGATTATTTTAATGATCAGGTTTTACAGCACCTCTCGCCAATTTTACTTACTGAAAATAGAGACTACTCAGACTTAATCAACGATACCATGACCTACTTATTTGTAGAAATGCGTAACGACAACGACAAACATCACCATGCACTGCTAGAGTTACCCACTGACAGATTAGATCGCTTTGTGATCTTACCTCCAGAAAAAACCCGCAGACAAAAAACCTTGATGTTGCTTGATGATGTCGTCAGGTATCACTTGCGTGACGTGTTTAGTAACTTTTTATCTTTTGATCACATCGAAGGGTACGAAATAAAGCTCACTCGCGACGCCGAGTACAACTTAGATGATGAATTAGAAGAAGGTCTACTAGATAAAATGTCTAAGGGACTAAAGCAGCGCTTATATGCAGAACCTGTTCGTCTTACCTATGACGAAGCCATGCCGGACTCCATCATGAAGGTGATGAAAAAACGCTTGGGTGTAACACATCAAGACGCGCTTATTCCCGGAGGCAGCTATCGTAACTTTAGAGACTTTATCGCCTTCCCCAATGTCGGCAGAGGATATTTAGAAAACAAGCCTTTACCGCCCTTAAAAAGCAGCGCATTTGATAAACATGACAGCGCTTTCAAAGCGATCTCTGAGCAAGATATATTGCTTTATTACCCATATCACACTTTCAATCATATGCTGGAGTATGTTCGCCAAGCCGCATTTGATCCCAAAGTCACTCAGATTAAGATCAATATTTACCGAGTAGCCAGTCGTTCTCAGCTAATCGCATCACTTATCAACGCTGCGAAAAATGGCAAAAAAGTCACTGTGATGGTTGAGCTCAAGGCGCGCTTTGACGAGCAAAACAACATTGAGTGGGCGAAAATGCTCAGTGAGTATGGCATCAAAGTGATGGTCGGGTTACCGGCTCTTAAAGTACATAGTAAGTTGTGTGTGATCCACCGCAAAGAGAAGGGGAAAATTGTCAAATATGCACACATAGGCACAGGCAATTTCCACGAAAAAACAGCGCGGATCTATACTGATTTTAGCTTGTTTACAAAACACCCCGATATCTGCAATGAATGCGATGATGTCTTTAAGTTCATCGAAACGAGCTATCGCCCATTTACTTTTAAGCATCTTATGATCTCGCCGCTCAATGCGCGGGAAAAAATATATTCGCTCATAGATCAAGAAGTCAAAAATGTACGCGAAGGCAAGGTCTCACGTATCACCGTTAAGGTAAATAATCTGGTCGATAAAGAACTAATTGAAAAGCTTTACAGTGCAGCAATGGAAGGCGTTAAAATCCGCATGATCATTCGCGGCATGTGTGCACTGGTTCCCGGTCTTGCAGGGTTCAGCGACAACATTCGCGTGATCAGCATTGTCGATAGGTTCTTAGAACACCCGCGAGTCATGGTATTTGAAAATGACGGCAATCCACAAGCGTATATTTCATCCGCAGATTGGATGACCCGCAATCTAGATCATCGCGTTGAAGTGGGCGTGCCCATCTATGATGAATCGTTGAAGCAGTTGATCATTGACACGTTAGAGCTACAATTTCGAGACCGTGTAAAAGCGCGATTAATTGATAGTGAGCAAAAAAATAACTATGTGAATCGCGGTAATAAAAAGAAGATCCGCTCACAAATCGCCATCTATGATCACATTAAAAAATGGGAAAGCAGTAGGACTTAATATGACAACATACCCTTCTTTTGCAGCCGTTGATTTAGGCTCAAACAGTTTTCATTTAGTGGTTGCAAGGGAGGTAGATGGTCGATTACAAATACTGCACAAAGAAAAGCAACGAGTTTATTTGGCGGCGGGGCTCGATCAAGATAACCACCTTGATGATGACGCCATTGAACGGGCGCTGCATGTACTTGCCCAATTTGCGGCGACACTCAAAGGCTATGAAAAAAAGCACGTCGAAGTCGCTGCAACATATACTCTCAGAAAATGTCAAAACTTGCGTCACTTCTTAAAGCAAGCTAAACAGGTTTTTCCTTATAAAATCAATGTGATTTCTGGTCAAGAGGAAGCCCGATTAATATACCAAGGCGTTGCGAATTATATACATGATGACGGCAATCGACTGATCATTGATATCGGTGGTGGCAGCACAGAAATGATCATCGGCAAACACCATCACCATAAGCTGCTTACCAGTCGAGATATTGGTTGTGTGACCATGAGCAAACGCTATTTCGATGATGGTAAATTGACAGAAAAACGTTTTCAAAAAGCAACGATTGAAGCTGAGCAAAATATTGAGGCCATCGCTGCAAGCTATCAAAAAATGGGTTGGCAAACTTGTCTTGGCACATCCGGGACCATAAAAACCTTAGCCGCAATCAATGAAGAATTATTTGCCAGTAAAACACTCACTCTATCCTCTTTATTACAGATCCAAGCCCATTTTATTGCCGCACAAAAATTAGAATACGTAGACCTTAAATCACTGCCACCGGAGAGAAAATCTAGCATTGCTGGTGGACTAGCAGTACTGATTGGCGCGTTTAATCAGCTTAATATGGCCGAAATAACATATTGTGACCACTCGTTACGAGAAGGACTGTTGCATGAACTGGCGCAAAACGATGAATTTGATATTCGTGCCCGCACCATAGCGTCATTTGCAGATCACTATGCTGTCGATACCGAACATGCCAACAATATATGCCAAACCATTAAGCGACTATTTGACGCGGCCAAAGCACCTTGGCAACTAGAAAGCTTAGATTTAGAAACACTGCGCTGGGCCGTGCAATTGCATGAAGTGGGTATCGCGATCAACTCCTCAGGCATACACAAACACAGTGCTTATGTTGTCAGCAATAGTCAGTTACCTGGATTTACCCAAGAACAACAAGCATTACTTGGTGCGCTGATCCGTTTTCATCGCAAAAAGATCAAAACTGTTGACCTCAATGCCCTGATAGACATTGAATCACAACCACAATTTGCCAAATTACTCACACTATTACGCCTAGCAATTTTGTTTCACCAAAAGCGACAAAAAAACCTTGTGCCCGAATATACCATGGTGGTGACCAATCAAACCGTTGAATTGATGTTTGAGCAAACTTGGTTTGAGCAGCATTCGTTGTTTGCTGCAGATCTAGAACAAGAGCAAGCCTACTGGAAAAACTTAGTATTATCTCTCAATATCGCCACATATTGAGTGTATATAATCAATCAACGCCATAGTCACAACAATAAAACGGCTGTGCTAGTCGTCGAAGTCATCCCGTGCCACCGCAAACATTTCATCTCCATAGGCACGGCTTTGGATGATCAAGTCAAATAGTACCTGTATTTCGGAAGCTGGGCGGATGGCATTCAAAATCAGCTCGGCCTCAGTTAAGTTGTTGCGCTCTACCTCTATCGCCAGACGCAAGGCTCCGCCAATTAAGCCTTTGTAACTTAATAATGCACTACTTAAATCGGGGTCGAGTGAGAACTCATCTACCACCACAGAAAGCTCAACGTCCAAAATGGCATCTAGGACCGACATCAACCCGATTAAATAACCTTGCTCTGCCATTTCCTCGCCACCTGGGGCTAAAAATAGCTCTAAAAATTTAGCTCGATTGAGCCCTAGTTTGGTTAACTCTGTCGGCTTATCAGCCCCAAGCTCACTCAGTGCCAGCACTTTAACAAATTGACGAATTGCGTCTTCACCCAAATACACCACGGCTTGTGAAATAGAGCGGATCTCTATGCGATCCTCACCCGCTTTGGCATTTGCTAGTCTTAGAACTCGCGCAGTCAAACTTAAATCCTTTGACACGCGTGCTTGTACTTCTTTAAAGCAAAGCGATTTCTTTGCCGTACAGCGAAGTAAATCGAAAACAGCAAGTTTCGAGGGCTCTACATTGCCATGATTAAGCATCTCAGGTCTTGCAAAGAAAAAGCCCTGAAAATAATCCGCACCCGCAGCACGAATGAAATTATACTCTTCTTGAGTTTCTATACGTTCGACAACGATTTGTAAGTGCGGATACTGGCGTTTAAGCTTTTTCACCATCATCGTTGTTTTGATTATAGGCCGCTCTACTTCTAGTTTGACAAAGTCAACCAGCTCTAACAGTGGCTGCCACCTAGTGTCACCGTCATAATCATCCAATGCAAATCTATATCCTACCTTTTGCAGTTTATTAACTGTTGCGGTCAGGCTTTCAATGTCTTGTGAGCGCTCAACAATTTCAACCACTAACCCCTGCGGGCTTAACAGTTTGGGGAGTTCTTGAATGAGCGTTTCATCTGAAAAATTTACAAATGCCAATGCACCAGCGGCCAATCTGTCCAGACCAATAAAAAGCAGTGAATTAAAGAACAAACGTCCGGTTGCCAAACCATCACTTACCCCACTTGGGAACACGTTATTGTGCGAGTCACGATATAGCAATTCATAAGCATGTACTTGCAGTTCGCTATTAAAAATAGCTTGGCGGGCGATATACTGAACGGCGTTTTTCTTGACCTTGGCAGTTTCACTACTCATTAACATCCTTCACTCTTGCACGCATTACTGGCATCCATAACTTCAGCATATGAGAACTTCGCCAGCGGAGCAAATAAAATCCAACCTGAACTTAACGAAGATCAGGTTGGTGTCTAAACTTGTTTATTCAGCAACGAGTTCAATACTGCGGAAAAAACCATCTTCAGCAGCGAGCTCTTTGACCAGCTCTGGTAAAACAGCATCCATAATGCTTTTGAGCACGTACGGTGGGTTAATTACAATCATGCCAGATGCAGTCATACCGCGCTCCTCAGTATCCCCTGAGGTCGCTAATTCAAATAATTGAATATTTCTCACACCAGACGCGATTAATTCAGCTTCCATCTGGTCAATCCGTGCTCTATCAACCACAGGATACCAAATCATATAGGTACCGGAAGTAAAGCTTTTATGTGCTTTTAGGATTGTTTTTACCGCTTTTTGATAATCAGTTTTGATTTCATAAGGCGGATCCATCAACACCACTGCTCGACGAGATAAAGGCGGTACTAAACCTAGTAATCCCTTAAAGCCATCTTCACCTTTTACTCTTAAAGAGCGCTTATGTGCCGTGTTTTTTTGCAGTAACGGTAAATCTTGCGGGTGCAATTCAAAGAACCAACCTTTATCTTGCTTACGCAAATATTGTTCAGCTACCTTTGGCGAGCCTGGATAGAAAGCCAATTTTTTATCATTAAACTCTTTCACCATCTCGATGTAACGAATGATCGCGTCATTGTCACCAGTATATTGCATCAAGCGACCGATACCGTCCTCAAATTCTTGCGTCTTTTGTGCATCACTCGACGCCAGCTCAAACAGCCCTGCTCCTGAATGCGTATCTATATAGTCGAACGGCTTATCCTTACGCGTCATGTAGGACAGCACCTCTGCTAAAACTAAGTGCTTGATAACGTCTGCTGGATTACCAGCATGGAAAGAATGTCTATAACTGAGCATATTGGCCCTTATTCGCTGACTATAATGACTTTTTGCGAATTCGTCTCAATTCCAAACGGCCAAAATCCGACCGCTTTAATGAATAACAAATGAACAAAATAAGAAGTTATCAGAATTATCTCTTAAAACGGCGCAAAAATCAGTATAAAGCTGCGCAAATACTGGTAATAAAGCCCACTTTGCTTTACATTTGCATGACAAAACACAGTGATAAGAGCGCATTTAAAATGAACGATATTCTTCCACAACTCGAACAACTGATCGATCAGCTAATTGGTAAAAATGAGCAGCTAGAGCAGCAAATTGTTCAGCTTAAAGAGCAAAATGGTAAATTAGTTGACGAAAATGAAACTTTACAGCTTGAACTTCTAGAACGTGAAGAGAAGCAAAAAGAAACAAGTACAACACTAAGCAGCTTGCTTGATAAACTGCAGAGCGCTCATCAGGCGAGCTAATGACAGATAAAGTAAGCCAGGTGGCGGTTACCTTACTAGGTAAAAGCCACCAGTTTTCGTGTGCTGAAGGACAAGAACAGGCCCTCATAAATGCCGTTGAGTTACTCAATTCTCGTGTTGATGAAATGAAGCGCAGAGATACAGTTCGCACTGACCAAAATGCTCTATTAATGGCCGCTTTACATTTATGCCATGATTTCCAAGCATTAGAGCAAGAACACCAAGTTGCGACGACTAAAGGGGATCAGCTCATTGCACGCATTAGCGAACACCTTGAGGCTAAATAGCATGCCAATTCGGCTCGCTGTTAGCCTTTTTCTATTAAGTCTACTCTCCCCGTTCACTCACGCTGCGAATTGGCACACAGTAGATCAACACACGACGATTATTGAACCGGTCAAAGAAGCCCGCTACCTTCTCCCTAACCAAGCACTTATTCATGGACAAAAATGTGCAGCACTGATTGATAGCCATGGTGACTTTGTTGCACTGGAATTATTAATTGCACAAATACGGTCTAAATTAACCGTCCCTCTTTGCTATATTGTGGTCACAAACTTAGATCCTAAGCAGTTGTCCGGCATCGTACTATTAAAAAGTGCATTTCCAGAATCGACGATTTATGCCGCTAAAGATGTATCTTCTAGTGCGCGTCAACTGAATGGTATTATTAAAGACGAAGTAGATCACAAATTGATTGGCTTTAAGCAAAGCGTTTTACTCAGTGAACAACGAATTGCCAAAGCGCCCGAGTCAGAGCAGCTCATGTGGAGCGCTAAACTACAACAAGCGAAACAACGCCTATCTCGTTGGCAATCAATGTCTATGCCAAACATTGAGCAAATAACCAAAGTAACATCAATAGACTTAGGTGACTATCCACTATTATTAAGCCCTACTCATGGTTTTAAAGGCCCAGCACTTCATGTGTACAACCAAAGTAATCAAGCACTATTTGGCGGACACACAATGAACCTATTGCCTTATGTTGCACAAGCCAACAGCTCGATGTGGCAGCAAACTTTATATACCCTTGAAAAAGATTCGCAAATTAATTGGATACTTCCAGGCTTTGGCAAACCCTATAAGCGAGCGCAACTTCATCTGCCTTTGCGATTTTTATCATTATTGAACACCCCAGAAAAGCAATTACAGATTGCAACATTACGTCAAGACTATCAGCAAAATGGCATCTCAGCCGAGCAGTTTGATGCATACTTTGAGCAAGCTGAAAAACAAAAAAAGCACGCTAGCTTTTGAACAAATAACCATCAGAAGGTATAGTAGCTAACATGAACTACGCTAATTCGCCTGTCGATAGCCAATAGTGTTGCCCAGTACTAAGCGCCTATGAATCGTAAAAAATTTTATGTCATCTTTTGTTGTTGTATTACCTTTTTAAGCACCTTAGGATGTAAGCAAACACCCACTCAAAGTGCAGATCTTCAAGATGTGCTTAGGGATTTACTGACACAAAAAGAACCCACACCAATTCCCAAAACGGTGAAAACCCCGACACAACCAGATCCCGAGCCAAAGCCCTATAAAACATCTGATATATGGGAACATATTGCCCATAATTTACGCTTTGAGCAAACACCGCATTCACGTGTAAAAGCGCGGGTGGATTGGTACTTATCACAACCCGAATACTTACTCACAGTCAATCAGCGCTCCTCCGCTTACTTGTACCATATCGTCAAAAAAATAGAGCAGCGCGGTATGCCATTAGATTTAGCCCTGCTACCTTTTGTAGAAAGCGATTTTCGCCCTCATGCCGTGTCAAAGCAAAGTGCAGTGGGTGTATGGCAGCTAGTTGATGCAACCGCTTATCATTTTGGCTTGCAAAGCAACGACTGGTACGATGGCAGGCGCGATGTATTGGCATCCACTGATGCTGCACTCTCCTACCTTTCATATTTACATAAGACCTTCAATGGGAACTGGCTTCATGCCATAGCAGCCTACAACACGGGTGAAGGACGCGTAAAAGCAGCTATTAAACGCAACAAAAAAGTAGGTAAAAGTACGCATTATTGGCACCTTAAGCTACCAAAAGAAACCGCCGATTATATTCCTAAATTACTGGCGTTAAGTTACCTACTCAAGCACCCTGAGACAGGGTTTAAACGACCAGCTCTTGACAATAAAGCCACAACAACCATCTTAGATGTTGGACAAGCTTTTAATTTTGGCGTCTTAGCACAGCTACTTGATATCGATAAGCAACAGCTGCACGATCTCAACACAGGCTATTTAAGGCATCAAAGTCCAGAGCAAGGCCCGTATAAGTTATTAGTACCACTCACTGAACAAGCATTGATGCAAAGCCCATTTTATCGTGAGCAATTTAGCCGTAGTTATCAGGTTAAGCTTAATGACACTCTCTATGGTATCGCGCGTCAATTTGGTACCTCTGTCAAGAAAATCAAACAGATTAATAATAAGCAGAATAACCTGATCCGCGTTGGTGAAAAGCTTTTGATCAATCAAGCTAATATCAATAGAACATTAACCGTAGACTACCAGATCAGCCCCTATTTGGAGCAGCAGGCCACGCCAAAGCAAGCCACGATTGAACACCATCACACAATCGTCTCAGGTGATTCCTTATGGGATTTAAGCCAGCACTATCAAGTGCCTTTAAAAGATTTACTTGATTGGAATAATCTGCAATCAGCCAGTATTTTATCTCCAGGTAAAGTATTAATTTTGCACCTCCCAACAACAAAACAAGCTCAACCTAATGAACAGCTGAACGTCCCCAGTTACCTAGACGTGTTAGAGGGGGCGACTCAACTTAAAGAGGCACCGAGTACTACCGAACCTAACTTGCCCCTAGACTAGGCCCTGACGTAGAATAGAAGGCCACAATCAAGAGATAGAAGAATACATATGCAAATTACAAAAGATACAGCGGTAGAGTTCCATTACACGCTAACTGAAGGTTCAGAGCAAATTGAAACTAGCACAAATGGTGAACCGCTGAGCTACTTGCATGGTCAAGAAGGCATGCTTCCGGGCTTAGAAGCAGCCTTAGATGGCAAAACTGCTGGGGACAAGTTTTCAGTTACTTTAGAGCCAAAAGACAGCTATGGTGAATATCAAGAAGGTCTAGTGCAACGTATTCCAATCAAACATTTGCAAGGTTTAGGAAACAACAAGGTTTGGAAACCAGGTATGAGTGCCATCGTTGACTCTAACCAAGGCCGTCACCAAGTAACCATCGTAAAAGTCGGCCGCTTTAATGCTGATTGTGATTTAAACCACCCGTTTGCTGGTAAAACACTGACATTTGACGTAGAAGTTATCAACGTGAGAGCGGCTACAGCAGAAGAGCTTTCTCATGGCCATGTGCATGGCGCTGGTGGCTGCGGTCACGACCACTAAGGAGCAATTATGCAACCTGTTGCCATCATCACTGGTGGCAGCTTTGGCATTGGAAAAGCCATTGTTGAAAAGCTGCTAACCCAAAACTATCGCGTTTTTAACCTCGACATTGCACCTAGTAGCCTTGGTGAATATCGCCACTGTGATGTCAGCCAAGTTGACCAAGTCAAAGAGGCGATAACAACTATTGCGACAGAAACAGGACGTATAGATGCGTTGGTTTCAAATGCAGGCAAGCACCTTAGTGCGACTATCGAGCACACCGATGAAGCAACTTTGGATGCTTTGTTCGCGCTCAATGTTAAAGGCGCTTATGCTGCGATACAAGCAGTGTTGCCTGTCATGAAAAAGCAAAATGACGGTAAAATTGTGCTGATATCATCAGATCAGGCACATATAGGGAAACCCAACTCTTTTGCTTACAATCTTACAAAACACGCTCTCGCTTCTATGGCGAAAACCACTGCTCTAGACTACGCACAGTACAACATACGCGCCAATGCGGTCTGTCCAGGCACCATAGAAACACCTCTGTTTCACAATGCCATTGATAAGTATTGTGCAAAAAGTGGGACTAACAAAACTGAGATAGTCGCTGAAGAAGCGTCCCTACAGCCTTTAGGTAGACTGGGACAGCCCAATGAAGTCGCTGCGCTCGTGGCCTTTTTACTCAGTAACGATGCGGCGTTTATTACAGGCAGCTTGCAAACAATTGACGGTGGTTACACGGCACGCTAATGAAGATTATCGACCCACATTTGCACTTTTTCGATCTTGAAAAGGGAGATTATCACTGGTTGAAACACAATCCACCAGCTTGGCCTAACTTAGACTTGATCCAACAAAACCATTTGCCAGCGGCTATACAGGATGTTGCATCATTTAAGGTCGCCGCCTGCGTGCATGTGGAAGCTGGGTTCGATAATAATCATCCAATCAATGAACTACACTGGCTGGCCGATATTGTGCCACCGCTTCCCTACAAAGCCGTCGCTTATGCGCAAATTGATAGCTCACCGACACAGTTTCGTGCCGCATTGGCAAAGCTTCAACACCCAAGCTTAATTGCCATTAGAGACATCACCGAAGGCGATGATGCTCAGCGACTACTGTGCGAAAATACAAAGCAAAACCTCCACTATTTAGCGGATCTAAACATACACTTTGAAGCACAATTTGAAGTACATAACACTGCGATAAGCCACCATGTATATGAAATCTATAAAGAGCGACCAGCAGCTACTTTAGTGATAAACCATGCAGGTTTTATGACACACGGCAGTGAGTGGCAAGAAAGTATTGAGTTGCTGTCTCAATTAAAAAACTGCTTTATTAAGTTTTCAGGACATGAGTTGTTAGAGACGCCGATGAGCACGCAAGATCATCTCAGTGAGCTATTAACTTATTTTGGGCCCGAGCGTGTCATGCTGGCGTCCAATCATCCAGTTTGCTTAATAAAACGTGACTATCAAGCCCAGTGGCAACACTATTATGAGCTTGTTCAGCACCTTGATGGCAGTGTGTGGCAGCACCTTAGCTTTGAAAACGCTAAGAAAGTCTATCAACTGACGGTTTAAGAACGGATCTGTACCAGATCAAACGCAGCCAAGCTTGGTACAATCACTTGTAAGCGCTTTTCCGTCTCATCCAACGTATTGAGGCATTCGCAATACTCATTTGCCTTCACTTCAAGTTGCGCTGCTTTTTGTTGTAAAGACTTGTCTATCTCTTTAGAGATTATCTCCATGCGTTGTCCCATGTCAGAGAAACGACTTTCTATATTGCCCTCTCTCGATTTAAAAGCATCTCCAACTGACACCAAGATCGCGCCGAGAGAGCCATGCACCGCAGAATGAATTTTGCCACTTATCTCCTTAGTGAAAAAATCATCAATTTTAGAGAGGGACTGGGGGGCAATATAATAAAAATCTTCGCCGCGCTTAAACTTATCCATTAACGCACGTTCTACATATTGCAGCTGTGTTTTTAGCACTTCAGGATTGCTATCTGACATGCCTTCTACCACTTGCTCTATTGCGCTTAAGCCTAAATTCACGCCATCGGTTGCCAAGTTAACTAACTCAGGTACCGTGTCACGGATCCCTTTAGCATATTCTTGCAAAACTTGAGTTTCTTGCTCGTTGAGCTCAACCCACATACCACGTACCAGTAGCTGATTATCATTATTAATTTGTACGCGTGTTTGGCCGTTATCGAGTATTCGTATTACAGAATCAGTAATGATTAATCCATGCCCTAACTCAACATCACATTTGTCATCAGCCTCAGCAGCAATAGATGCCCCAAGCAACAATGAGAAAAAAACAGATTTAGCGCTAGCTACAGATAACTTCATACTACCCCCATACTTAATAGCATGAGGGTAGCAAATTTTATTTTTCAACCAAACTTATTTTTTAAGTTGAAGGTCAGATACAAATGAAGCTTTGCAAATTTAAGTGCTATTCTGCCGCTGGGCAAAATGTATATCGCATTAACCTTAAAAAAGCATCCGATGTCTTACTGCTGGTGCTATCATTTAAGCCATCTGCAAATTGATATGTCCAAGCTCGAGATATGTCTTTTACATTTGTAGTGCTTGTCCAATAATTACCACTATGGTTACCAAGAAAAATCGTTTCATTAATCGCTGGATCTTCACAACTACGCTCAACTATTGTAGCCAACTCTTTGACATTCGGTACCTGCCAGTCATCGTGCCCACCCAATCGGCTGTTATTCGCAGCAGTTAGTGCCTGCTGCCAGCTGAGCTGCTGCTCTTTGTTATCGCAACTTTCAGTTTCTGCGTTATACACAAACCCAAATGTGCAACGCTGCCACATAATGTCTGTTTTGGTATCACAAACGGTACCATCTGAGTTGATGACAAAACGCTCCTCAGGAGTTGAAAGAGGCACAGAACCCACATCAGCGCATTGCTGAGCAAGTGCAAGAGGGCTAAAAATAGAGGCTAGCACCATTAGTTTAATTTTCATTGCTATCACCTCGTACTAATCTCACATATGCAGTTTGTTCTTTTGCCCTCGGAATATCATTACCTGTTTCCATATCAACCACATACGCTCTGGTAAGGTTAGCGCCCACGCCATTGGTCCCGCCGACCGCTGTTTGACTGGTCCAGAAGTACAAATGGCCTCGTAGTGATGATGCTGGCATATTTGGGAAAAAAGCAGGGTCGAGTACATGAACTCCCACAAGACCAAAGTCAACAATACTCATTAACTCGGTATAGCTTGGTAGCCTCCAGGTATTACCACCACAGTAGCCTCCCGACTCACTATTTACACGGTTGATAAAAGCTTGCACACCACACCGATATGTATCGCTAATGTGGGGGCAAGGAGCAGGGTTTATTACAGGGTACTCACTGCCAATTAATTCTGTTCCGTCGGGGTTTAGAGCCCAAGTATAATGATTTTGTGCATTGCGAGTTGATGTATTGGGTAACGTACCCGCCGTAGCTTCTTTTACTTCCCAAACTAGACCTGTAATATTGTCACGCACACAACTAAAACTCGACGCATCATTACTAAGCTCTTTCCCATCCGCATCAAGTTTAGTAAAGTCAAACGCAAGATCACCGGATCCCTCTTTGGAGATAAGTGCGGCAACACTGTCTCTACCCAGCTCTGCATCTTGTCGTGGAAACTCAGTATTGGCGCAATCGATTTTGGCTGAGTCATTGTAACAAGCACTTGCCCCACTGTCGTTTAAATTGCTCAATGGCTTAGGCAAAATATCAATTCGAACCTCATCATCGCCCGTGCGATTAGATGAGTCGGTCACGGTTACTTTAAAAGTTGCAAATGTTTTGTCGTCTTTATCCGGCGCTTGGAACGTTGTTTTACATGCACTGCTATCAGCTAAAGCGATCGTGTCACCAGTGCTCGATTGTTGCCAAGTACAAGTATATTGGCCATCCACAGTCACACTTTTAGATGCATCTAAGGTGACGGTGTCGAATTCTAAAACTTCCTGATCTTCGCCTGCATTTGCCAGTACCACTTTATCATTTTTTGCTAATGCCACGCTAAAATCAGTCGTTGTGCTTCCGCCTTCATCATCAGTAACCGTTAAACGCCAAACTGCTGTTTGGGTATCGGCCAGTAGCGGGTGTACAAAGCTCAATGTCATGCTGCCACTGTCTTCGACGACAATATTACTTGGACCAGATATCAGCTCCCATTTATACCCGACAACTTGGCCATTATCATCCGGATCACTCGACTCCTCAGCAGACAAAACAACCGTGTCTAAGTATTTAGAAGGCAATGTTGCAGGGCCGGTTTGCGTTACCTTAGCAACTGGCAGTTGGTTATTAGAGGTAATATTAACATTGAGTGTGTCAGAAACCAGTTCGCCAGAAGGTGAAAGGTAATCGACTTTCAGCACAGCGATGCTATCGCTTTTCACATCCGGCGCGGTAACTGTTAGCTCTTCACCGGTTTGTGGGAAACCATCAATTGATGGCCCGGAGGTCACCTGCCAGTTAAATGTTCCTCCAGTTGGGGAGGCCATCGCTTTGAGTGTAAATTCGTTTTTTTCTATAACAGTGACATCTTGTCCTGCATTGATACTGGCTCTGACAACTTCTTCATCTGAGCCACCTGAACCACCACACCCACTCAATATCACTGAGACGGCCGCAATGGTAAGCGATTTTTTTAGCATTACAACTCCTAACTGACTACCTCCGAGTCATGTTAGAGGTAGCTATCTTGATGTATACGAACAAATAACTTAGTACCGATTTTACTGTAATCCACCTTGTATTCGCGACCATCTAATGACTGAATAAACAGCAGTCGCTTTACTTCACTGAACACATCCGGACTGGATATTTGCACCACCTCTAAATAACGCTCTTTAGCTTCCCGGCGATTTCTCGGTAAGTCTTCTTTAAACGGTATCAAACCAGTAGAAGTTACTTTAATCTTCGGATGGGCTTCCCCGTTTACGATCACTAAATCGAGCTTTTTATCTTTATGGATGATGGTATTACGACCACTTTTAATAAAGGCTTTATCGAAGCTCATGTATATATCCTGTTACTTCATCTAGCGGTGGCTATTTGCTCATGCAAATCTTTGACCACCTTTTCTGGATTCAATTTCCAGTGGTTTAAAATAGTAGCAAATTGCCATATATCCCTATCTAAAACATTCGCAGGTAATATCAAGTCATACCCTGTTACCGTCTTCAAATTTTGCATCCGGTTTGCAAACATGGCCATTAGGCCTGTATATGAGCGCCCCTGCGGCGATTCATAACAGGTTTCTTCAATCAGCCATTCTGATGGACAATTGCCATTTGCGCAATGTATTTTAACAGCTTGTAAAAAAATATGCCGTTGTTCTATTAATAACTTCCCAGCCAAACGGGGGGTAAGTTCTACTAAAAACTCATCAATATTGTTTAGTTTAATACCTACAGCATTTAACTCAAGGTTTTCAACTCCTTGAGTCACAAAAGGGACACCACTTGAATGAAAATTTTGGTGTGTAACATGCAAAACCCCAAATTTATGCACATAGTTCAGTGCTAACGCACTCAATTCGATACTGTAGTATGGTTGCTGACTCTTTAAAAAACCAAGTAATATCGAGCAGATAGCTGCTGCAGCCAAGGCTAATTCTAAAATTGTCGGTGGCGTAGCACGCAATGTCACAAATAAAATAATCACCCCTAAGCAAATTCCACCAGCGAGCATAAACTCTATGCTGTGGCGGTTAGCAGACGCTCGCAACGACACTTTATGCATAATAAAACCACCAATAAAATATCAGCATGGCAATTAACCATAAGAATAACTTTCTTAGTTGCAAGCACCTTTTGCAGGGTTTTATTTTACCCATTTCAGTAACCTTTTAGGTACACAGTAATAAGTTCTGTTATTTTTTCGTTTAATACACAAATATACAAGATATCCGTGATTTTCTCTCATAAGAATTTTTGTACACTAACCATCTACAAATAGTGAGATAAAATTATGCGTGCAAACCAGTCGGGCAAAGCCCTTTTTCCTACTCTTATTTTAATGCTAATCGCATTGTGCGGCTATCTCTATTTTCCCGCGTCACAAGGAGAGCAATCAAACCGTCCAAACAGAGCTGTGGAAGTATCAGTTCATGAGGTGATCACCGAAAACCGTGCCATTACAGCACAAGCCATCGGCTCCGCTCGAGCAAACCAAGCAATAGATATTACGAGTTCGCATAGCGATTACATTAGCGACATATTATTTTTTGATGGTCAAACCGTATCACAGGGTCAAAAATTGGCTCAGCTTAACAATAAAGAAGAGTTACTGGCAGTCAAAGAGTTGACGATCAATCTAGCAGAACAACAGAGACAACTCTCGCGACTTACCGAGCTGGCTAAAACACAATCAGCGGCACGCTCCCAATTAGATGCCCAGCGTTCTTCAGTTGATGCACTAAAAACGCAACTGCAGACCACCAAACTGAAATTATCTGAAATGAGCATACATGCGCCTTTTGATGGTGTGCTAGGTAAACGCTTAGTGTCGATAGGCAGTTATGTAAAAGACAACACCCCTCTTACAACACTTGATGATATTGGTACCATTAAAGTTGATTTCCAATTACCAGAAAAGTACTTAGCAAAAATCGCACTGGGAATGAAAGCCAGTGTGACCAGCGATGCCTACAAAACTCAACAATTTATGGGGCAGATATCACATATTGATCCTCGTATTGATGAGTCGACTCGTAGTATCCAAGTCACTGCCAGCTTTGACAACAGTGAACACTTATTGCGCCCTGGTATGCTCTTAAATGTCGCAGTAAAATTGCAACAGCTCGATGCTTTAATGGTGCCGGAAAAGAGCCTGATCCCCAGACAAGACAAGCATTTTGTCTATGTCGTCAAAGATAATAAAGTGCAGCAACAACAAATTACCTTACTCAATCGCTTTCCTGGTTGGGTTGCTGTTACAGGGCTGAATTCTGGCGAACTGGTCGTCACTGAAGGTACGACCAAAATACGCAGTGGCAGCCAAGTATCTGTAAAGGGGTAAGCTGTGAAGATCACCGATACAGCCGTTAAAAGGCCAATTTTTGCAATTGTAATCAATTTACTATTACTTACCTTCGGGATTGTTGCATTTACTATGTTACCGCTGCGTGAGTATCCGGATATCGAAACACCGATTGTCAATGTCAGCACAGATTACACTGGCGCATCAGCCGCGGTGGTTGAGGCCAAAATCACTCAAGTACTAGAAAATCGCATTTCAGGTATTGAGGGCATTAAAAGTATTAATTCTTCAAGCCGTAATGGCCGCTCAAACATCACCATTGAGTTTAACGTCGACAGAGATATTGATGCCGCGGCCAATGACGTCAGAGAACGTGTTTCACGCGCATTAGACCGATTACCCGAGCAAGTTCGACCACCGGA
This sequence comes from Pseudoalteromonas umbrosa, assembly GCF_030125375.1. GTDB lineage: Bacteria > Pseudomonadota > Gammaproteobacteria > Enterobacterales > Alteromonadaceae > Pseudoalteromonas > Pseudoalteromonas umbrosa. Next base: position 150,898 of record NZ_JASJUU010000007.1, read on the forward strand.
GGTTTCTAAATCGAGTGATGATGAAAACGCCATTGCGTGGTTTGTTTTAAACAGTACCTCTATGGATACGTTACAGCTGTCTGATTATGCTCAGCGATACGTTGTTGATCGTTTGGCTGTTGTTGACGGTGTATCACGGGTACAAATCGGTGGCGAACGTCGATATGCTATGAAGATCTGGCTTGACCGCCAAGCTATGGCAGCCAGAGGCGTAACCAGTAGTGATATTGAAAATGTATTACGTCGCGAGAATGTTGAATTACCTGCAGGGGAAATCGAATCTTTAGATCGTGATTTCGCCGTCCGTATTGCTCGGAGTTACACTTCACAACGCGATTTTTCAGAGCTGGTTGTCAAGCGCGGTGATAACGGTTATCTAGTTCGCCTTGGTGAAGTCGCCAAGGTATCGTTAGAAGCACAAGATGAAGAAAGCACATTCCGTGGCAATGGTAAGAACATGATAGGCCTTGGTATCGTTAAGCAAGCCAAAGCGAATACGTTAGACGTGGTTGATAATGTTCGTAAAGAACTTATTTCAATAAAGCGAAACTTACCTGAAGGAACAAAGATAGAAGACAGTTACGACTCATCTATTTTCATTCGTGAATCAATTTCTGAAGTTTATCGCACACTCGCCATCGCTATGGGTTTAGTGGTTCTCATCATCTTTATCTTTTTAGGTAACATTCGGGCAACGCTTATCCCCGCAGTCACTGTACCTGTAGCACTCATAGCAACTTTTATGTTTTTATTGGCCATGGGATATTCCATTAACCTGCTCACGTTGCTTGCATTAGTATTGGCCATCGGCCTTGTCGTGGATGATGCCATCGTAATGTTAGAAAACATTCACCGACGTATTGAGCAAGGAGAGCCTAGACTGCTTGCTGCGTATCGAGGTGCCAGAGAAGTCGGCTTTGCTATCATTGCCACGACACTCGTTCTAGTGTCTGTATTTGTGCCATTGATCTTTATGGATGGGCGCATCGGTGCGCTATTTACGGAGTTTGCCCTTGCGGTTAGTGCAGCCGTTATTTTCTCAAGTATCACCGCACTTACTCTATCACCGGCTCTGTGTTCAAAAGTGCTTAAACAAGAGCAAGAGGGACGTTTCTCGAAATGGATGAATCATCAATTTGCTCAGTTAGAACAGCACTATCAAAACGTATTAAGACGTAACATACATAGCCGCTATGGTTTGCTCCTCGTGTTAATCCTATCGCTGGCTGCCAGCTATGGCTTGTTTAAACAGATCCCATCGGAGCTCACGCCCAAAGAAGATCGTGGCACCTTCTTCCTTATGATGAGCGGCCCTGAAGGTGCTAGTTATGAGAATAACGCGGCAAACATGGCGCAAATTGAGCAGCATCTCATGCCATATGTTGAGAATAATGAACTCAGCCGTGTACTGATCCGTGTTCCAGGCTGGGGGAATATGGGGGGTGTTGCGATTGTTGGCATGCCTGACTGGGATGAACGAAAGCGCTCAACTTGGCAAGTCATGTCTGAGATCAGCGGCAAAATGCAACAGGTTACTGATGTCAGAGCATTTGCCATCATGCGCAGAGGCATTGGTGGCGGAGGTTCATCTCGACCTATTGAATTTGTATTACAGGGTAATGATTATCAAGAGCTCGCCGCTTGGCGCGATCGTATTTTTGAACGAGCTCGCAGTAACCCTGGGTTACTCAGACTCGATCATGATTATAAGGAAACGTTCCCTCAGTTTTTAATCAGCATAGACAAACTTAAAGCTGCTGATTTAGGTGTGTCGACCAGCGACATCGGCCGTACGTTAGAGACCATGTTGGGCCAGCGTCGAGTCACCACCTTTATCGACAGAGGTGAAGAGTATGATGTTATCCTAAAAGGCACCAAAGCAGATTTCGCAGCCCCCACAGATATCAATAATGTGTATGTCACCTCTCGTACGGGACAACTTATCCCGTTAGACAGCCTTATTACGATAAAAGAAGAAGCGACAGCCGCCCGATTAAATCGCTACAACCGCATGCGAGCAATCACTATTTCGGCTAATCTGGCTGAGGGCTACACGCTAGAGCAAGCACTAGATTTCCTGAATACTGTGGCTAGCGAAGAAAATCACACCGATGGTGCAATAGATTATAAAGGCGAGTCACAGCTCTTTTATGAGGGCGCATCTGCAATGACATATGTCTTTATTCTTGCTTTAACCGTCACCTTCTTAGTACTGGCTGCGCAATTTGAAAGCTTTGTGCATCCATTTGTGATCATGCTAACGGTACCGCTAGGATTAATCGGTGCGATGCTGGGCCTATACTTCAGTGATAGTTCAATCAATATTTACAGCCAAATTGGAATTGTCATGTTAATAGGGCTCAGTGCTAAAAATGGTATTTTGATCGTGGAATTTGCCAACCAATTACGGGACAAAGGAATAGCATTTGAGCAAGCAATTATCACCGCTGCAACGCAGCGTTTGCGCCCAATCATCATGACTTCACTGACCACAGTAATGAGCGCCATTCCATTAGTATTAGCAACGGGGCCAGGTGCAGAAAGCAGAATGGTGATTGGTGTGGTGGTATTTGCAGGTGTCAGTCTAGCTACTATTCTTACCTTGTTTGTTATTCCAACAGCTTATAGCATACTTGCTAAACGAACCCGCTCACCTGAACATACTGCTGTTGAGCTCACAAAACAGCAACAATCATATCCTCATCGTGAGCAAAACGAAGGAATTGAATAATGAGTCAATCACAACTAGCCACATTTGGTGGTGGGTGCTTTTGGTGTATCGATGCCGCATTTCGTAGAGTAAAAGGTGTCACGCAAGTGACATCTGGCTACAGCGGTGGCAATACACTCAATCCGACGTATAAAGAAATTTGCTCTGGGGCTAGCGGCCATGCTGAAGTGGTGCAACTGACGTTTGACCCTGATGTGGTGTCATTTGAAAAACTACTTGAGGTGTTTTTTACACTCCACGATCCCACTCAGCTTAATCGCCAGGGTAATGACATTGGTACCCAGTATCGCAGCGTGATTTTTTATCATTCTGATGAGCAGTTGCAGCTGGCTAAAGCTTATATCACAAAGCTTCAACCTCAACTACAAGACGCCATTGTCACGGAGTTAAGTGAAATCGATAAATTTTATGATGCCGAGCAGTATCATCAAAACTACTTCGATGAGAATCCCAATCAAGGGTATTGCAGCATTATGATTGCGCCCAAAGTGGCGAAGTTTGAACAGCTATTTTCTAAAGAATTAAATTAAAAGCAAAGAGCTAGTGAATACTAGCTCTTTTATCATTCGAACTAAAATTCAAATTTAGCACCAACATACAGCTGACGCCCCAATGGCTTATAGCCTAGCAACCTGCTACCGTCAGCTGTAAAGCCAGCTCCTGACGTAAAGTACTCTTTATCTGTTAAGTTTTCCATTCGCGCATTTAGCTTAATGCCATCTAACAGTTCGTAGTTCGCCGATAAATTAAACACGGTGTAAGCACTTAGCTCTGAGTTATAAAAAGCAATTGTTGGTCTGTCTGAACGATACAGCATAGTCAAATTGACATTCAACTTTTCCCATTGTTTAGTCAAGGTGTAATTAAATGCTTTAGAAGGTCTACGCGGAAGATCCGTCGATGTACCTGTTGAGTTATCTTTTGCATCAAGTAAAGTCAGATTTGCAGAATGTTCAAAACCAAGTGCTTCAAACTGCGCACTAAGCTCTACACCTTTCATCGTCGCTTTGTTAATATTTTGCGCCACAAACAGCTTAGTCTCTGGATCTTGGATGTTTGAAATCAAGTTTGTAATTCGATTTTCAAAAACAGCAACATCATATCGACCCCAAGATGACGTTAGCGTTAAACCTATTTCGTTGTTTTCTGCTTCTTCAGGCTTTATCTCACCATTAGGCGCATACCAAGGGCTATCAGCTACAAACGCATTGCTTAATGTTGGCGCGCGGAATGATGTACCATGATTTATTCTAAACGTTGCATTTTTATGTGCTTTCACACCAAATCCTGTTGTATAGGTATTGGCACGACCATGAAAATCATAGTCATCTGAACGCACCGATAAATTTGCAAGAAACTTCTCATCATCATAAAACGCACCAGCAAAGATAGCCGTATTATCTCTTTGTGACTCTGTGAACTTGGCAGTCGATTTTGAAACATCTTCGTTTAGGTGTGAAATACCCGCAGTAGCCTGCAGTGACTCAAGCACTTTAAAACGCGCTTGGTACTCCAACTCACGACGTTCAGTACTGTAAATATCTTCTTTTTCAGTACCCGTCTGCACATTTTCTTCTTGTGATACACTTAATGCGGCATTCTGGGTTAACCCATCTGTGCGCTTAGCCCAAGCTAATTTAGCGGTATAATTCTCGAAGTCATATTCATCATTACCCCATGGGTTATCATACTCTCCAGTACCTTCACTCAGTTGAGTAATCGCAGATAACTCACCATATTGCTCAAAATCATAAGCAAGGTTGAATCCTAAGTTTTTGTTCTCATAGCCATCCTGATCATGGTCTTTACCAATCGGTGCACTTGGGTCCTTTTCTATAACATCGTACCCATCAGTTTCCTCGATACCAAAATTATAACCCAAGCTCAATTTCTCTACTTTAAATCGACCAGAAGCTTGTGCGCTAACATAATTGTGGCTGCCCGATGTCAAAGTGGCTTCATGTGCTTGTGCTTCACGAGTAATAATATTAATCACACCAGATACGGCATCTGAGCCATAAATGGCCGCGCGAGCGCCTCTTACAACCTCAATTCTCTCAATACTATTTACAGGTATATTAGTAAATGAAACATTGCCAGAGTTTGCGTCACTGACACGCACACCATCAATAAGTACAAGTGTATGTTGGATTGATGCGCCGCGAACAAAAACGCTCGCAACCTGTCCTAAACCGCCACTTCTAACTACGTCAACACCTGGTAATGTATTTAATAAAGATGGAATATCTCTCACATTTAGTTGATCGATTTGAGCGCGGTCAAGCACCGAAATGCTTGCTAGCGTATTTTTTATTGGCTGTTCAAATTTATTTGCAGTGACTGTAATTCGCTCTATCTCTTGAGCCGCAGATGTGTCGAATGAAACCGCTGAAAATACAGCAGCACTTAGCACAGATATTTTTAACATGAAGATCCCCTACTTTGTACCCACCGCACAAAGTTCATCAAATGAGTCAAATACAAGGCCGGTCTCCGGGCTCAACCAAATGAAAGTAGTTTTACCGTTGCGGGGGCAGCGTTGGGATTGCCAAGTTTTACTCTTGCGCACCAACTTCCCGATTATCCAATATACCGACAGTCCATCAGTACTGATTGGCACCTCGAAATTCCGCGCATATTGTCTGAGATTTAAGGGGGGATTGTCAATGGACGTCTAGAGTTCCAGCACCATATGTTGATCTGGAACCCCTGTGTTAGAAACCGATTAGTCTCTAAAATTTTTGAACTGGAATGGTTGGCCCAGATCTGAAGAGCGAATTAACTGCATTACTTCTTGTAAATCATCACGCTTTTTACCCGTTACGCGAACTTCTTCACCTTGAATAGCCGCCTGTACCTTTAATTTAGAGTCCTTGATAAGCTTGACAACTTTTTTTGCCATATCCTTATCAATACCTTGTTTCAAAGCCACTTTACGTGCAAACGTTTTACCACTGCGCTCAACATCTTTAAGTTCGAAACAACCTACATCTAACCCACGTTTAGCAGCCTTACCAACAACCATGTCAAATAACTGCATTACTTGCTGTTCAGATTCAGACTTTAACTGGATAACCTCGTCTTTCAACTCAATAGATGCTTCAACACCTCTAAAGTCATATCGCGTTTCCAATTCGCGGTTTGCATTATCAACGGTGTTTTTCGCTTCCGTCATTTCTATTTCAGATACAATATCAAAAGAAGGCATTGCTCTCTCCTCAAAACAAATTTGCGAGCAATTATAACAATGCTCAACAGCAATACGATATACTTTTTTGCATGTAAGCTGGGCTTCTTCCGATCATAAAATATGTTCTTGTATGCACATGAGTATTCAAGTATTTACTATTAAGCCACTTTTAATATTTCGGTGTTATACTGATTTTTCATCACAGTGAAGTTGGAGTGCATGTGACAAGAAAATTATACCGAACATTGCTATTGTTATTTTTGATCGTCGTAACATACCTATTTGCAAAAGAAGTTAACAATCACGCTATTAGGATTGAGCACCTAGATAAGGTGGTGCATTTTGGGGTATTTTTCGCGTTGGCGTTTTTTTCACATCGAGCGTTTAAATTTAAGATCTGGTTTCATATGATTTTACTCACTAGCTATGGTGCAGCTGTTGAATGGATGCAATCTACATTACCATATAGGCAGGCATCCCTTGGCGACTTTATTGCTGATATCAGCGGTGCAATGAGCTATTTTATCGCTCTGTGGCTATTTGATAAATATAAGCAGCGACGAGCGGCATCATGAGTCAGGTCTACATACTCGGTTGCGGAGCTGTTGGCCTATTACTGGCCGAAAAGCTTGCAAAAGATCACTCTGTTACGCTTGTCACACGTGATTTATCCTACAAAGCGTTTTTGTTTATTCAAGGTAAAGAGCAAACTCGCCTAAATATAAAAGTAACTACTTTAGCTCAGCTCAGTGAAAAAATGCATACGTGTATTATTCCGGTCAAAGCATACCAAGTTGAACAAGCCATTTCTGACGTAGCCCCGCACTTGAGTGATAACGCAAATCTCATTCTCAGCCACAACGGCATGCATGATCTTCAGCGTATTCAAACACAACTCGCACCAAAACACGCCCTCTTTTTCTTCAGCACGTCTATGGGTGGCATGAAACCAACCCCAAATTCAGTCATATTTAAAGGAGCTGGTCTCTCGCAACTTGGCGCGTGTAATCAGATTGCGAAACAACGACTGAATACAGTGTATCAAACGTGGTTTGCAAAGCATTTTGACCCGATTGAAGTGGTCGACGACATTAATTTGGTCCGTTGGCAAAAGTTATGTGTCAATATTGCTATCAACCCACTAACAGCAATACATCAATGCAAAAATGGCGCCTTAAGAGCCCCAAAATATGCACGCCAAGTTTTGAACTTACTTAATGAAGCATGTAAAGTCGCAGGGTTAGAAGGCGTTGAATTGCAAATGAGTGAAGAGCTAACACGCGCTTATCATGTCATGACACTGACCGCAAATAACACCTCATCCATGGCACAAGATATCAAACTCAATAGACGTTCTGAAATAGATGCAATTTGTGGGTTTGTTTCAACCACGGCGAAAACGCATGGCCACCAAGCCCCTCAAAATGAGCGCCTTTGGCAGCAAATAAAACAAAAAGAGCAGGTTTAGACCTGCTCTTATTTATGGACGATAAACTTTAACTTTAGTAAAGCCATTTTCATGTAAAATGAGTGCTTGTAGCTGACTCATAACCCCTTTACTGCAATACAAGTAATAGTCTTTATCTTGAGGTAAATCACCAAACTTAGTTGCTAAACGGAAAAATGGTAGGTGGATAACTTCAATACCTTCAATTTCCAACGGATCTGCATCTTCTTCTTCTGGAGAGCGAATATCAACAACTACAGCATTTTCAGGAAGCTCTTTCACATTTTCAGCTTCTTTGACTTCCTCTTTCGCCTCAACTTCAATGTCACGAATATCCTTAATCACTGCATTATCAACCACAGTATCGAGTACATCAAAATCGAAATTCGCTTCTTCAGCTTCAATTTTCTCCAGTACCGCTTTTACTGTCGGTTTTTTAGAGATAACACCACAATACTCAGGCATTGCTTCCGCCATTTCACACGTGCCAATTTCACGTGCAATTCGGATGATCTCTTCTTTGTCGTTTTGAATCAGCGGCCTTAAAATCAAAGTTTCAGTCACACGGTCAATAACACTTAAATTAGCCAGAGTCTGGCTCGATACTTGACCGATACTTTCACCCGTTACTAACGCTTGGATACCTAATTTTTGGGCAACTGCACTGCCTGCACGCATCATCATACGCTTTAAGATCACACCCATTTGGCTGTTTTCTACGTTCTCTAGTATTTCCGCTACAACTGGCTCAAAGTCTACTGTGATAAACTTCACCTTGTGCGTTGAACTGTACTGTTTCCAAAGGTAATGACTTACTTGCTTTACACCGATTTCATGCGCTGCACCACCCAGATTAAAAAACAGAAAGTGCGTGCGAGCCCCTTTTCTGATCATTTGATAGCTAGCAACACCAGAGTCAAAACCACCTGACATCAAAGAGAGAACATCTTCTTGCGTTGGTAAAGGGAAACCGCCTAATCCGCGATATTGTGCTCGCACGATATAGGCAAACTGGTCTTTAATTTCTATTTTTACAGTTTCTTGTGGACGTGTTAATTTAACGCTCGCCGTCTCAACATTTTGATTTAATCCGCCACCAACATAACGTTCAACATCACTTGAAGTAAAATCATGCTTACCTTGGCGTTTCACTCGAACACAAAAGGTCTTATTTTCAATTTGTTTTCGCACCAACGGCAAAGTATGTTGATAAATATCATCCAAAGATTCAAAACTTACTTCTTGCACTTCTAAAAATAGCGTCACACCAGGTACGCGTTTAAGACCATCGATAAGTGCTAATCGAGTATTATCATCACTGAGCTGACTTACAACAGTAATGTTATCCCAGTTGTTTTTTACAAAAACCTTTTCATCAACTCGACCTAACAAAAGCTTGATGTTTTTTTCTAAGATTTTAGTAAAACGCTTGCGCACTGATTTACTTTTTATGACGATTTCAGGATGCAGCTTGACGATAAATTTAAGCATATGAAGTTACTCGCTGGTGTGAAACTATAAACGCAAAAGACGTTGAATCATTTTAAGGCGCGGGATTATAGCAAACTTATTAAAGACTAGGAAATAATCAGGGCGATTGGCAACTTGAATAAATAAGACGAGCCGCCAGCCACAACTGGCAGCTTGATGAATCAAGGGTTATGCAATACTAGGCAAACTAGTATCTGCTTGCTCTTGATAATAATCGCGCAGCTGTGCAATTTTTTCATTACTCATTTGAGTCGCATAAGGCTTAAATAACATCAATACCTTGACGATACCATTGTAGATATCTTTTTGCTCCAACACCCCTGTTAATCTTCTTGCTTTGACATAAGGCGTCCAGAAGCTCACAACCATTTTTAACATATGCGCTAGCTCATCAACATCATAATCTTCAATATCAATAACACCTGCACTGCGCAGGCCAATAACTACAGCTTTTACTTGTTCGAATAATTGAGACTGAAATTCAATGTAATCCTTTTTCAACCCTTTATCACGCGCCAAAATATCAGTGAGATTGTCATAAAAGAAGTGATATCGCCACATCAACTCAAATAACGAGTCTAAATATTGTGTCAATTGCTCAAGTGGCTCATGCTCAATACTCAATGGCTTAAAGTGTGTGCTTAAATGCTCACTATAAAGAGAAAAAATATGTCTGATAATGTCCTCTTTATTTTTAAAATGGTAGTACAAATTGCCTGGGCTTATTCCCATATTTGATGCAATATGATTAGTGGTTATCGCTCGCTCACCATGTAGATTAAATAAGGCAATACTCGTACGAATTATTTTTTCCTTGGTATTCATATCCAACTCTCTTTACACGCTTAATTGAAGTAATGGCTTGCGGCCACTTGGTTAATTGAAAATAGCACTAAACATATACAAGGTTAAATGAGCAAATTTGAAAGCAGACCAGTGAATTTGCTTCAGAAGCTTGCTAACATAACAAAAATTTTTTGTGTTGCAACAATCCCATGAAAGTTATCGCCTTATATCCTGGTACATTTGACCCTTTGACCAACGGCCACTCAGATCTCATTAAACGCGCTGCCAAAATGTTCGATACGGTTGTTCTTGCTATTGCTCATAATCCCACTAAAAAACCATGCTTTACATTAGAAGAACGCGTCGAGCTAGCAGAGCAAGTTCTTGCCGATATTCCTAATGTAAAAGTCATTGGCTTTTCTGGCCTTTTAGTAGATTTAGCTAAAGCACAAAATGCTAACGTGTTAATTAGAGGCATTCGAGCTGTGTCTGATTTCGACTATGAATTTCAACTTGCCAATATGAATCGTAGACTTTATCCGCAATTAGAAAGTGTTTTCCTAACGCCTTCAGAAAGAAACTCTTTCATCTCTTCAACATTAGTGAAGGAAGTTGCACTTCATCATGGTGATGTCAGTGAGTTCGTTGATCCTATCGTTGCAAAAGCTCTTTTGGAGAAATTACATAAATGAAATTAAAGCAATTTTGTGTATTCAGTCTCTGTGCAATGTCTTTCCATAGCAGTGCATCCCCTTGGATATCGGCTGAAGATAGTGCAATAAAGCACTCTATTGATTTATTAGTGAGCTATGGCTTAATCAATCGTCCAGTCAACCAATATCCATTATTATGGCAAGGTATTGCATCTGATCTACAGCAAATTGACTCTACTCAGATAAATAATGAAACCGCTTTTGCAGTGAATCATTTACGACATGCGTTAAGTTATGCCAAACGTACAACTAGCTCAGGTGTCAAAGCACACTTCAAAGAACACTCTGAAACTAGTTCAGGAATGGGGGAAAATCTGAGGGAAAAGTCAGGGCTCACAACTTTTGGGCAGATAACAGGAAGTAATGTCAGTGCGCGCGTTCAAGTTAACTATGCTGACGACGCTGCAGATGGAAAATATGTTAATCATCATGGTAGTCACCTAGCAATACTATTAGGGGATTGGTCTCTCAGTGCTGAGAGGCTAGACTATTGGTGGGGGCCTGGTAACGAAACTGCCCTACTCCTTTCAAACAATGCAACACCAATGAAAGCCGTGAGAGTAAGCCGCGCAAATACAAATTACAGTGGCCCGCAATTTTTATCTTTTATTGGACCATGGCAGATCACTGCTATTGCAGCAAAACAGAAACCTCACAATAAAGAAGGTGATTTTTGGGGGGCACGCTTTTCAGCAACTCCTATCAAAGGCCTTGAGCTTGGTTTCGCTACAACAGGAAGTGATTTTGTTTTTACACAGCTCGACGCGACCACTCAAACAGACAAGCGACGTATTACCAGTATAGACTTTAAGTATTCATCTATCTTTAATCAACTTCCATTCGCTATTTATGCTGAATATAGTGGTGATAATGATACAGGTATTATGCCCGATGAAGCGCTATTTACTGCAGGTATAGAAACATATTGGTCCAATGAAGACTACAGAATTAAAGGCTTTATTGAATATAGTGACACGACAACAGATTGCTTAGCAGAGTCAACTAGTTTTCAATGTAACTTCCAGCAAACAGGTAGCGGATCTGACTATAAAGAGTATGATTTATGGCTTGGCGCGGGGATCGGCCCACAAGCTAAGAGCATTACGCTAGCAGCCGATTATTTTCAAATTGAAGGGTCTGGAAGCTATGCAAAACTAAAACTCATTGAGTTTGAGTCAATACAAATGGATCGTACATTAATTGAAGTCGGTTACCAGCAAGCGCTGTGGACAGGTTTACTTAAGACCAATTTCACCATCTGGAAAGATGAAACGGACCTGCAAGATGATACTCATCAATCACTAGGTCTGAGCTGGGAGTATCAATATTAGCTCATAGGGTAAAGAATATTATGTATAGCTTTTCCGCCCCTCAGAAAAAGTGAAATACATTTACAATGTGCTTTTAATAATTAAGCCCTTTACTTAAAAAGGGCTTAGTTCAATTATCAAGCAGAATCAACCACCAATAGGCTTAGGGTAGATACCACTTCCACGCGCTGCTGATACAGCTTTAAGAGACGCTTCACTAGTAAGTACCTTGATAGAATAATTTTGATCTTGGGTAGAGCTTTTTTTGTTATTCATTATTTTAAACATAACTTTCCTTATTAACTTTGAGTTATTGCTCGCTACCGCAAACATGTAGGTTGCGAATTAAACAACGATACTTCGCCCCAAATTAGCAGTAACATTAATGAAAATAACAAAATAAAGGGGTAAAAGTTTTCTTTCTTTGAAAAGAGATAAAAAATAATCGCTATATAACGGTGTTTTTGCACCAAAACCAGTACTTGCTATTGTGGATACTTCATGCCATAAATTTTCTTGGCTATAAATTGAAAACCGAAAAAGTCACGGTTGAGAATCAATGCACTAACCATAATTAAATCAACTAAATTTACAGTCGATGAATAGAAATACCACAAAGCCCAAGGCTCTTTTGTACCCAGTAAATGCGAGTCAACAAACATAGCAATAAACAGCAATGCATTGATGATTAACCCCACGCAGCAATAGAGGTAACATGGTTCTTTGGGAGCATTTTTGAAAAAAAGAAATCTAGCAAAAACAATAATTGAGAGCGTTAGTGCATCATAGAAGAAATAAATTGCAAAATCGAAAGATTCTAATTTTGCGGAACCAGTAAGGTCGCTTAAGCCGTAAGAAACAGCAAGTATCGATGCGCACGCCAAGGCTTGCGCATTTTTGTTTACGGCCAGAATATAAAAAGACACATGAAGTAAACTAGCCATAAAAAAGCCCCAAATGACTAGGGCTCCTATACTTAATCCAAAGTAATCAAATGCCATTATCTACGTTGAGTATATGAAAAGCGCTTTCTAGGATAATTACCACTACCACGCCCACCAGAAACCGCTTTTAAGTTGTCCAAGGATGTAATAACACTAACAGACTTTGTCTCTGCTTTACTAGCGTTTTTAGATGAATCAAAATTATTAGTATTTAAGTTAAACATTGCTTTCCCTCTTTATAACATAATTCATTTTAGCTGACACGATAATACTCAACAGCTAAAGCTCTAGAGCTTATGTTTAAGCAACAAACGGGCCAATAAAAAACAAAAATAAAACAAAAAATTTACGCACAAACCAGCTAGAACAATAATTAACCAATTGTTTTTTATATAAACAATTAAATAATTTCATTTAAAACAACTATAACCATATGAATTACAACGAAATTTATAATTCAATAATTTGTTAACAATACTCCTGCCATAGAAATAACAGACGTACATTCCAAAAAGTGAATATAAATATTAATTAGAACATAGCCTTGCATAATTTTGTAAGATTAAAGAAATGTGAAAGAAATGAACATACCGCTTAGCAATATGGAAAGTAAAGAACATAAAAGGGACAAAAAAAGGTTAACGTACGCAACAGTGAAAAAAATCATGTAAACACAATTTTTTTGAGCGAGGTATAAAAAATACCTCTCTCAATTGAGGATATAAGATGCTTATTTTTCGATTGCACCTTTAAAGTGATTAATTGCAGCCGTCACTTGCGGCAAAGAAGTGCCTCCCAACGCTTGTCTTGCGGCAATACAAGCGGCAATTTCTAACCGCGGGTAAACATCACTGTCAATTTTTGGGCATACGAGTTTAAACTCATCCAGAGCAAGCTCTTCTAAATTCTTGCCCTGCTCAATGGCGATTTGCACCAATTGTCCAACTATGTGATGTCCTTCTCTAAAAGGAACACCTTTGGCGACAAGATAATCAGCAAGTTCAGTTGCATTAGCGTGCCCGCCTTGCGCAGCCTTTAAGGTCGCTTCAGCATTCACTTTCACCCCTTTAATACAAGATTCCGCCATATGAATACATGCTATCCACGTTGGTAGGGCATCAAAAAGACCTTCTTTATCTTCTTGCATATCTTTGTTATAAGCTAAAGGTAATGCTTTGAGCGTCATCATCATGGCACTAAATGCGCCAAATACACGTCCTGTTTTGCCTCGAATTAACTCCAGTGCATCTGGGTTTTTCTTCTGCGGCATTAAGGATGAGCCAGAGGTTACGTTATCTGCTAACTCAATAAAGCTTGATTCACCACTATTATAGAAAATCATATCTTCTGCTAGTCGTGATAAATGCATCATTGAAATAGACGCACAACTTAGAAGCTCTACAACAAAATCCCGATCTGAAACAGCATCTAAACTATTACGTGTAGCGCTTTTAAACCCTAACTGTGTCGCCAAATGCTCTCTGTCAATGGGGTAAGCTGTCCCAGCCAATGCCCCCGATCCCAGTGGACATTCGTTAAGACGTTCAATGGCATCATTCAAGCGCGATACATCTCTGGTTAACATCTCTACATAGGCCATGCACCAATGGCTAAACAGCACAGGTTGCGCACGCTGCAAATGGGTATAACCAGGTAAAATAGTCTCTAACTCTCGCTCAGCCAATTGCACAAGCGCACATTGTAGTGACTTAATTGCCGTGACAATTTGCTCAGCTGTTTGACGTGACCACAAACGAAAGTCAGTAGCAACCTGATCGTTGCGACTACGACCCGTATGTAGTTTTTTCCCTAAATCTCCCACTTTTTCTATCAGTTTTGCTTCTACATAAGAGTGAATATCTTCATAGCCACTGCTTGCTATCGACGCCCTATCTTGCACTGACTCCTCTAGCAGTGAATTTAGAGCGGCGACAAGCTGCCCACACTCTTCTGTTGTCAAAACTCCGACTTGCTCAAGTGCGCCAGCCCATGCAATTGAACCGATAATATCTTGCTCAACTAACTGATAGTCAAAAGGTAATGAGTCATTAAATTGCTTAAATGCTTGATCTGGACCTGAAGAAAATCGCCCGCCCCATAGTGCCATAACGTATAACTCCTTTATCAACTAGGACTGTTTTTGCTTATTCAAAGCCGCAATTCGGCTTGAAAGCGAGAACAAACGAATAAACCCTTCTGCGTGAGACTGATCATACACATCATCTTCACCAAATGTGGCAAAGTCTTCACTATATAGGCTATTCACGGATTGCTTTTGAACGGCAACGACTTGTCCTTTATATAGCTTTAGCACCACTTCGCCCGTTGCGCAGTCAGCTAATGCCTGCGCAGCTGCCAAGATAGAGTCTTTCAGTGGTGTAAACCAACGACCATCGTAGACGAGATGAGAAAACTCGCTGGCATACGTTTCTTTCCATTTACGGCTTGATTTATCTAGCACCAATTCATCAATTGCTTGAAGCGCAGCCATGATCACCGTACCACCCGGTGTTTCATAACAGCCGCGAGATTTCATTCCTACAAGACGATTCTCCACGATATCTACACGACCAACACCATGTTTGGCAGCAATATCATTGAGAGTCACTAAACATTGGTATGGACTATAACGTTCACCATTAACAGCAACGACTTTACCTTTCTCAACCATCACAGAAACAAACTCAGGTTTATCGGGCGCTTGTTCAGGTGCAGCTGTCCAAGTCCAGACTTGATCGCTCGGCTGATTCCAAGGGTTTTCAAGCTCTCCACCTTCGTGAGAAATATGCCAAATGTTAGCATCTCGGCTATATATTTTTGTTGCTGATGCAGCACAAGGGATATCTCTTTGTGCAAGGTAGTCCAGTAAAGACTCGCGACTCGATAACGTCCACTCTCGCCAAGGTGCAATTACTTTTAGATCAGGTGCTAATGCAGAAAAACAGGACTCAAAACGAACCTGATCATTACCTTTACCTGTACAGCCATGAGATAATGCATCAGCACCGACTTTACGGGCCACTTCCACCTGTGCTTTGGCAATGATAGGACGTGCCATCGACGTTCCTAGTAAGTATGTGCCTTCGTAAATAGCACCGGTTTGCAATGTCGGGTAAATATACTCACTCACCAACTCTTCTTTTAAGTCAACGACATAACATTCACTGGCACCAGAAGCAATGGCTTTTTCTTCAACGCCAGCGAGCTCCTCTTCACCTTGACCAACATCTGCAACGAAGGCGACCACTTCACAGCCGTAGTTTTCTTTTAACCATGGTACGATAGCAGACGTGTCTAACCCGCCAGAATACGCCAAAACAACCTTCTTTACTTCACTCATCTTTTCTTAACCCTTTTAAAATTGCTTGCTTAACAAAGTGACCAGTAGCGCATTCTGGGCATGCATCCGGTTCTCAGCTTGTTGAATAATTCTTGAATTTTCACCATCCATTACGGCAGAAGTAATTTCATACTCTCTATGCGCAGGTTGGCAATGTAATACAGTTTGTGCCCCAGTCTGTTCTAACAGCTGAGTATTAATTTGATATGGCATGAATGTATCTTTTGCTTGCTCCAATGAAACATTCGAGCCCATCGATACCCAAGTATCTGTGTACAGAACATTTGCCCCAGCTGCAGCTTCAACTCGGTCACTAATCAAAATACTGGCACCATTCACCGCTGCCATCTGCTCTGCTTGCTTGACGATTTGCGCATCAGGTGAATGGCCTTTAGGGCATACTGCTACAAAGTCAGTGCCTAAACTCGCAGCCAATAACATCAGTGAGTGAGTCACGTTATTTCCCTCGCCGAGGTATGCCAACTTCAAGCCACTCACATCACCATACACTTCTTGTAATGTCATAAAGTCGGCTAATGCCTGACATGGGTGATACAGGTCACACAGACTATTTACTACAGGTACATTGGCATATTCAGACAACGTTGACAGCGTGCTATGCTGATTAACTCGCGCGACAATGCCATCAGCCCAAGTGGAAATATTCAGCGCAAAATCTTTTACTGACTCGCGACTGCCCATAGCACCATTTTGTTGATCTAAATACACAGCATGGCCACCGAGCTTGTTGATCCCAATATCAAATGATAGGCGCGTCCGTAAGCTTGGTTTTTCAAATAAAGTGACTATCGATTGTCCAGCTAAAGCCTGCGAAAAGTCTTGTGGTTGCGCTTTAATTTGATGCGCAAGGTTAAAGAGTTTTAAAAGTGCTGCTTGGTCGAGCTCTAAGCCCGTAATAAATGACTGCGTCATCTCATATCCTAAGGTAAAATTTTGGTTCCAACATGGTCGCCTCTTAATAAGGCAATTAAATTTTCTGGCTTTTGCCAACTAGAGATATAAACACCACGTCGTAAATGTTGGGCAGCGTGAAGACTGGTCTTAACTTTGACCTCCATCCCGCCCACAATCACCTTCTGTTGTATCAAGCTCTCAATTTGCTCTGCATTTAACGAGTGCAAAGGCTGTTTTTGTGCATCTAATACCGCTTCTACATCGGTCATAAATACCAACTCAGCGCCAATATTCTGAGCAATCTCCGCAGCAGCCTCATCCGCATTGATATTATACAGACCGCCGTCTTGACCTATTCCAACTGAGCTCACTAGAGGTATGCGCCCAAGCGCCAAGAGATTTTCCAAAAGACCGAGCCCCTCTTCGGCAACGCATGTACCGACCTGCCCGAGCGCCTTGAGCTTTTGCTTAGCTAGAAAACCCGCCTCGTACAAACACGTGCCAACAGGCTGAAGTCCCGCAACAATGGCTTGTGACATAAGCTGTTTGTTAGCGCACCCCGCCAAAGCGCCGACTATATATGGCAATTGCTCTTTGGGGCTTATCCGCAAACCTTGATGTTTAGCTGTGGCAAAGCCAGCATCTTCTAGCCAGCGATCAACTAATGCGCCACCGCCATGAACCAGTACAAACTGCTTGTCTTGCTCTTTGCTTAACCCGTGTAAAACCTGAAATAGCGAAAGCGCTGCTTGCTCGGTATTGAGCACCGCACCACCCACTTTGATCACCCAAGTTTGTTTTGCTACTTGATTCATCCTTTTAACCCCAAAGTAGGTGAAAACTCACTAACAATATTCATACATTGAAGTGCTTGGCCCGCTGCGCCTTTCAGTAAATTATCAATTGCGACAACCACGATTAACTGCTGATCTTGTTGTTGCCAGCCTATATCTACAAACGGGGTATTTGCCGCTCCTTTAATCGATGGCATGTTTTCGCCTTTGAGACGAATAAGGGGTTCATCCGCAAGGCATT
Organism: Pseudoalteromonas umbrosa; assembly: GCF_030125375.1. Classification (GTDB taxonomy): domain Bacteria; phylum Pseudomonadota; class Gammaproteobacteria; order Enterobacterales; family Alteromonadaceae; genus Pseudoalteromonas; species Pseudoalteromonas umbrosa. Next base: position 168,800 of record NZ_JASJUU010000007.1, read on the forward strand.
GATAAGCCGCTTCAACCTCATGAGGAGTCACGCCTTCTTTTAACTGCACGTAGATAGTTTCCAAGATCCCACGTGCAAAATTGCCTAAATGTGGTGTAAATAGAACTGGGTGATCCAGATACTGAGTGATTTCGGGGCCATGACGATGGTTAAATAAACCATAAGGAGATAAAGACACTTCACAAAAATGCGTAGCCAAAGAGGCTTTTCTGCCCGCCCCTGTAACACCGGAAACCGCATTGATAATAATAGGTAATTCAGTGAGTAACCCTGCGTTTTTAAGTGGTTTTAATGCATTTAACGCTGCGGTTGGATAACACCCAGCAACAGCAATCAACTGCGCATCTTTAATCGCAGTAGAGTACCACTCGGCCAAGCCATATTGAGCTTCGTCTAGCAATGCTTGATGTGGATGTTCAAATCCATAAAATGCTTGGTATTGAGAGGCATCAGCTAGGCGAAAGCCCCCTGACAAGTCAAAAACTTTTAATCCTAATTCGAGAAATTTAGGGGCCAGAGATACACTTACTTTATGGTCAGTGCAAAGGCAAACGTAATCCGACTGCGCAGCAATGTGTGCGAATGCTTGCTCTGTGAGGGGGGATAACTCGATATCCAGTAAACCGCTATGTTCTGGATATAACGCGCTCAGCAACTTACCTTTGTCTAAGCTTTGCTCAGACACATAGCAGCTGATCAAATTAAATTCAGGATGATTTGCTAGTAATTTGGCTAATTCTGCACCACTATATCCACTGGCGCCGATAATAGAAACATTTAACATCGATAACTCTTTTTTAGTTAGTTGATTGGGGAGTCACACTTGCTATAGATGTCATGTTCTTCGCATCGCCACCCCTAAAATAATTATTCTTTAAAAATGAATTGATATTCATACTAAACACATATAGATTTTTATGCAACATCTTTGAATAAATATTTTGGAGTATTATGTCAGTACCAGATTTTCTCGACATGTATAAAACGCTCATTGCGAAGCCATCAATCAGTGCCATTGATGAGTCTTTAGATCTGAGTAACAAAGCCGTTATCGATGTACTCGCTAACTGGTGTCGCGATCTCGAGTTTGAGGTGGAGATCACCGAGCTCACACATGCGCCGGGAAAATACAATTTATTAGCCCGAAGAGAGCCACTTAATAGTAGTAAAAATCATGGTGGGTTAATGCTCGCAGGCCACACAGATACAGTGCCTTTTGACGACGCCCGTTGGAATTCAAACCCGTTTGAATTGACAGAAAAAGACAATAAGTTATTTGGGCTTGGTAGCATTGATATGAAGGGCTTTTTTGCGTTTGTGATCACGGCGATATCGCAACTTGATCGCAAATATCAGAATGCGCCTTTAATGATCCTCGCCACAGCGGATGAGGAAACCACCATGGCAGGCGCGCAGCAAGTTGCCCAGCACACTTCCCTCAAGCCAAAATACTGTGTCATTGGTGAACCCACAGACATGGTGCCCGTGTTTACACACAAAGGTCATATGAGCAGCGCTATCCGTGTCACAGGACGATCAGGACATAGTTCAGATCCAGACAGAGGCCTCAATGCCATCGAAGTGATGCAACAAGTGATCTCAAGATTGTTACATTTAAAAGAAGAATTAAAGAATAAATATTCAATTGAGCACTTCGCTGTACCGCACCCAACTTTGAACCTAGGTCATATTCATGGTGGCGACAATGCCAATCGCATTTGCGGATGTTGCGAACTGCATATTGATATTCGGCCACTACCAGGTCTCAGTATCACTGAACTTGAACAGATGCTCTTAAATGCCATTCAGCCGATCAACGAGCAATTTCCCGGTTGTGTCGATGTCATTGCGCTTCACGACCCAATACCTGCATTTAGTGGCCGTACAGATTCAGGACTTGTGAGGTTAGCTGAAAAGCTCTCAAAACAAAAAGCCATTGCCGTGAATTACTGCACAGAAGCGCCCTTTTTACAGCAGTTAGGTTGTGAAACCATTGTCATGGGTCCAGGCTCAATAAATCAAGCCCACCAGCCGGACGAGCACTTAGATATGGATAAAATCACTCCAAGCCAGAATGTGATTTTAGATTTAATTAAAAAGTGTTGCTTTAATAACGAAAAAGCCAGCTAATCGCTGGCTCTTTACTTACTTTAATGTGACTTTTCGCTCATTGTAATAGGCAATCAAATCATCGATTGCCTGCTGGCAGTATTCTTTAATGCCAGATACCAGCATGTGCTTTTCACCAAAGCCAACTTTTTCACCATTACTTAATAGTTCAAAGCGCAGAATGATCTTGCCGCGTTTACCTTCATAACTAAACTCTGGCGTTGCAGCTTCCAGTGTTACCTCTTCAATGTCTAATGTATCCAAATGAATAGACATTGATTCATAGATCACCATAGGGCGCGCCGGATTGATCATCACCTCTTGCTGACCCATCAGCGGAATGATCACATGTGGGAAGGCTTTGCCAGAGAAGGCAACATAATTTTTAATTAGACTTTCTACAAGTTGAGTACACTGCTTGTTTTGGCCTGAGCGCTTCACAGACAACATGGTTTTTTCATTTGAAACAATATCAAACTCGTCACTACCTTCAGGAAACTCTAACACTGATGTCTCATCAACCATGCCAGCAAAGGTGAAGTGCATATTTTCACTCACACCATACTTATCAAGGACCAATGAAAACAGTAAGTCACCAGGAACACAAAATTTCTTTGCATCAATATCGTGCAAAGGGTTGAAGTCATCAGCCACCTGCTTTGCAAATTGACTGCCTTGTTCACGGTTGATCACGAGTTTATTGGTTTCTTGTTGGTAATAGGGTGTAAGCATAGTTAACTTCTTTCTTGCATGAAAATCGCGCTATATTAGCAGAAAATAAGCATAGAGAGGTCATATCTCTATGCTAAATGTTGTAACTTTTGATGTCGCTTGCATTTTTTATGTGTGCCATCAGAAAACAATGAATACATTCACAAACTGAACATAACAAAAGCGTGTCACTGCAAGACGAAGGACAATGCTAAAACTACAACAGCGCACTGAGAGGTTCTAACCCCCATAAAACTAAAATACCACTCGCTGCTAAAATAAATAAAACATATGCCCATAAACCATTTTTAATCGCAGGCGCATTATCTGATGACGCCATTTTTCCTGTCAGCAAAGTTCGCAACAATTTAATGCCTTTGATGCGGTACAGTAAAATGGCAATGATATGCACACCGATGCCAACCAATAAAATATCAATATTGGTCTTGTGAATACTCCCCGCAAGCTCCACCCAATCGTAGCTTACATAGCTCACTAGCGGCCCATCCATCAAAATGTCATCTGTGGTCATTAGCCCAGATATCAGCTGGACAAAAATAACCACAAAGAAAAACAGCACCATCATGCTGCCCGCAGGGTTGTGCCCAATGTGCGCGCGTTTACTTTTAAGTGCTTTAACGACCGCTTTTGGATGGTGAAATAATGCTTTTAGTTTGGCTGTATCGCTACCAAATACACCCCATGCAACTCGCGTGATCATCAATGCTAATAACACATATCCAGTCACAAAGTGCAGATCAAGCCAACCTTCTTCTCCCGATACATATAAAACAGCAATGCCAATGACGAGTAGCCAGTGAAACCCGCGAATAAATCCATCCCACACTTTGATCATAATTGCCCCTACTATTTTTGTGTGATTGTAAAGAGTACCTGAGGGCATAAACAAAAACGATGGTTTTGCGTTATAAAACGCAGAAATTTTGCGGCAGGACAAAAGGTAGGGGAATAAAGATTGCCATTGTGAATTGGGGCGCCGATTTGACGCCCAACTCAACTAATAGTTTATAAGCTCGCAGCAATGATCTGGCGGCTTTTATCCAGTGTAACAGCCTGTTGTTCACCCAGTGCCGTCATGCCATGACGCTCCAATTGATCCGTGATCTTATCTACCGCCTCTTCGTCAACACCATAATCACTTAAGCGTGTTTTCATATCAACGCGATGGAAAAACTGCTCTGTCATTTCAATAGCCGATGCGATTGCTTGCTCTTCATCTGAGATGTCCAGCCCTAAAACACGCTCTGCATATTGCAGTAGTTTCTCTCGTTTATGCTCTTTTTGCTCTAACATCATTCTTGGTAAAATAATTGCGAGCGTCTGTGCGTGATCTAAGCCGTAAACCGCGGTGATCTCATGCCCAATCATATGTGTTGCCCAATCCTGCGGTACGCCTGCACCAATAAGCCCATTGAGCGCCATAGTTGCCGACCACATCACATTCGCGCGCGTTTTATAATCCACGTCATCTGACAGCAACTTTGGACCCTCTTCCATCAATGTCATCAAGAGGCCCTCAGCGAATCGATCTTGTACCTTCGCATCAACAGGATATGTCAAGTATTGCTCCATGGTGTGAACAAATGCATCAACAACGCCATTGGTTAATTGTCTCGTTGGAAGCGTTTCCATCACTTTTGGATCAAGTACTGCAAACTTAGGTTGAACAAGTATTGAAGCAAACGGCAGTTTGTCATGTGTTTCGCTATTTGACACTACGCTAAAGCTGTTTGATTCTGACCCCGTTGCAGGTAAAGTTAATACCACACCAATTGGCAATGCAGATTTGACTTCTGCGCCTTTACTCAGGATATCCCATGGCTCGCCTTCAAAGTTGGCAGCCGCAGCGATGAATTTACTACCATCAATCACCGAACCGCCACCCACAGCAAGAATATAATTAAACTCTTCAGCCTTAATTTTTTCAACAGCTTGCATGCAAGTTTGATAAGTCGGATTAGGTTCAATACCAGCAAACTCACCCCAGTTAAATTCGCTTAAAGCGGCACTGACTTGTTCATAAATACCATTTTTATGGATGCTGCCCCCACCATAAACCACCAATACTTTTGCTTCACTCGGGATAGCCTTGGTTATTTCAGCTATCTGTCCTTCACCAAAAAAGATCTCAGTCGGGTTGTAAAAATTAAAGTTAAGCATAACTGCTCCTGCAATGACGGTATGTTATTTAATTCCAAGATAGTTTAATGGCATGCATAGCGAAGATCATTAATCAAAAAGCAATTCACTTTTTCTCAGTTGCAATAATGGAGTATTATTCACCCTCATATTTGCACAGGTGATACAAAGTATGTGGCAAGGGTTAGATATTTTTTTAGCAGTTGTTGAGCATGGTAGTTTTAGCAAAGCAGCAGATGCTTTGGATGTTTCCACCTCCCATGTGAGTCGTCAGATACAGCAGTTGGAGTCCAGATTGGGCACGGTACTACTGCAGCGTACGACTCGCAGTATAAAACTGACTGAAGAAGGACTTGCCTATGCAGCCAAATTGAAAGACATTCAACACGCATTAATAGATGCAAACAATGAGCTACAAGGCGTCCAGCACATCCCAAAAGGACCGATTAGAATCACGGGGGCAGGCGATTTCGTTGCAAACCGAGTTGCCCCTGTCATTGTTCAGTTTTGCCAACTTTATCCTGAGGTCGACGTGCATCTTGATTTCAATGCACGCAATGTCGATTTAATCGAAGATGGCTTTGATTTAGCAATTCGCTTTGGACGCCTGCAAGACTCCAGACTCATCGCCCGTAAGCTCAGTACACGCTACATGAAGTTATTAGCAAGCCCTGACTATTTGGCAACAGCGCCTCCTTTAAGATCTCCACAAGATTTGTCCCAACATAATTGCCTAATTGCGATTTCTAATCGCTGGCGATTCCTTGGCGATGAAGGCATAGATGAGATCAAAGTCTCAGGTAATTGGCGAAGTAACAACCCACAAGCGATCCTTCATGCTTGTCGTTCAGGTCTTGGGATCGCTCATCTAGCTGAAGATATTGCCGAGCAAAGTCTAGCAAGTGGCGAGCTCGTGTCATTACTTGACGAGCATCAGGTCAACGATAATGCCAGCTGGCTGGTTTATCCCCGAAAAGACTTAATGCCACTTCGTGTTCGGCTACTGATCGACTTTTTACTTGCAAACATAAAGTGATCTTTTCTATTGCGGTCATAGTAAATCTAACCTAACATTTAAATCGTGCACGATTAAATCACTGGAGATATAAATGCTTTACGAATTTACTGCCAATACCTTACAGGGCCAAGCCTATGACTTTTCGAATTTAAAAGGGAAAGTAGTACTTGTCGTGAATACGGCGAGCCAATGTGGTTTGACACCGCAATATGAAGGGCTTCAACAGCTTCATAAAGAACTGCACACTGAAGGGCTTGAGATCATCGGTTTCCCATGTAATCAATTTGGTAAACAAGAACCTGGCAGTGCATCAGAGATCCAACAAGGCTGCTTAATCAATTATGGTGTCGACTTTACTATGATGGAAAAAATTGAAGTCAACGGCGCTCGGGCACATCCGCTTTATCAATATCTCAAATCAGCACTGCCTGGGATATTAACCAACAACATCAAGTGGAACTTTACCAAGTTTTTAATTGGCAAAGATGGGCAACCTCTTAAACGTTATGCGCCCACCACGAAGCCTGAAAAAATTAAAGCAGATATCATCAATGCGCTTGGACACACGTCATGAGCGAAAAGCACCCTGAATTAAACTTAGATAATCAGCTTTGCTTTAGCTTATATGCAGCCTCAAGACATATTACACGCTTGTATCAGCCCATGCTGAAACAGCATAACTTAACCTACCCACAGTACATTGTGCTGCTGATCCTATGGCAAAAAGATGGCATGTTAATCAAAGACATTGGGGAGCGTGCGCAGCTCAAGAGCAATACGCTAACCCCTTTGTTAAAAAGGTTAGAGCAAAACGGATTAGTGACACGTCAAAGGGATAGTGAAGATGAAAGACAGTGTTATGTGTATTTGACTGAACAAGGTAAAAACTTAGAGAGTTTATGTGCTTGCATCCCCTCTCAAATGCTTAAGCAAACTGAGATGCCAATAGAAAAACTCATCGAGCTCAAGCAACTGCTTGACCAGCTGGTGGTCAAAGAAGTGCATGGTAAGTAAGACACTTACCATGCATCACAGTTAGCCGATTGTTGGATACTCCCGGTAAGCCTTTTCTAGCTTTTTAGCCTGTTTCTTTGACACGCCGATGTGGTTAAGCGCCACACGTAGACGTGCACGAGAGAGATCTGAGCCCAGTACTTCCATCGCATCCACCACAGATGTTGACGAAGTCTTACCGGTGATCGCGACAAAAATCGGCTCCAAGAATTCTTTGATCTTTAATTCATGGAACGTCGCAACACTTTTCGCAATCGCAAAGATCTCAGATTTATTCCAGCTACGAAGCTTTTCCAATTCCCAGATAAAGAACTGAAGTGCTTGAGTGATCACCGCATCATCTGCTTTACCAGCAGTTAATAGTGCAGGATCATAACTTGGTATGCCACCAACAAAGTGACCAGCAAGATCGACCAGATCTGATAACGTATTAATACGTGCTTTTGCTTCAGGCAATACTCGCGCCAACGTCTGCGCATTGAATTTCCAATCAACAAAACGCTGAATTAACTCTTCATCAGACAAGTTTTCACGGATCCATAAACCATTTAACCAGCTTAACTTATCAACATCGAATACCGGTCCACCAAGTGATACACGTTTCATATCAAAATGTTCGATCATTTCAGCCAATGTGAACTTTTCACGCTCATCTGGCATTGACCAGCCCATGCGGCCTAAGTAGTTAAGCACTGCTTCAGGTAAGAAGCCCATTTCTTTATAATAATTGATAGAAGTCGGGTTTTTACGCTTTGACAGCTTTGATTTATCTGGATTACGTAGCAGAGGCAAGTGACCTAATACAGGCGCTTCCCAGCCTAGATCTTCATACAGCTTTAACAGTTTAGGCGCAGAGTTGATCCACTCTTCACCACGGAAAATGTGGCTGATCTGCATGTGATGATCATCCACGACGTTCGCCATGAAGTAAGTTGGAAAACCATCCGCTTTCAACAGCACTTGCATGTCTACGTTTTCCCAAGGGATCTCAATCTCACCACGCAAGTAATCGTTAAACTTAAACGTGCCTTCCTCTGGAATGGTCATACGGATCACATAAGGTTTGCCTGCGTCTAAATTTGCTTGAATTTCTTCTTTGCTTAAACGTAAACCACGACCATCATATTTAGGACGAAGGCCTTCAGCCATTTGCTCTTCACGCATTTGGTCAAGCTCTTCTGCGGTAGCAAAACAGTAGAACGCTTTGCCTTCTTCCACTAACTGATGAGCAAACTTTTGATATAACTCTGTACGCTCTGACTGGCGGTATGGGCCAAACTCACCGCCAACGTCTGGGCCATGGTCCCAGTTAAGACCTAACCAACGTAAGCTATCCATAATAGCTTGTTCTGATTCAGGCGTGCTTCTTACCTGATCGGTATCTTCAATACGCAATACAAACTCACCACCTTGCTGTTTTGCAAAGCAGTAGTTAAACAGGGCGATATAAGCAGTACCTAAATGCGGATCACCTGTCGGAGAGGGCGCAACACGTGTACGGATTGTCATGATATGTCTCTTAAATTTGTTACTTAAAATAATAAATGAGATGCTAGCACAGCCTCAGCATAGGGAAAATAGCTAGCATCATTGACTGTGTGTTAAGCTGAACGCTCTAAACCCTGTAAATAGCTCACAATGTCACTGGATTCATAAAGCCAAGTTACTCGTCCTTGATCTTCAATTCTCAGACAAGGTACTTTGACCTTTCCGCCCTGTTCGAGTAACTCTTGGCGGTAAGCTGCATTGCTTTTTGCATCACGTGTTTCAAGCTTTAAGCCTTCACGTTTTGCAGCTCGTCTCACTTTCACGCAAAAAGGACAAGCCTTAAACTGATATAGTTTTAGGTTTTGCGTAATGGTGTCGAGTTGCTGCTGTGCTTGCGCCGAGCGTTTTTTACTTCTTGGTGTAAAAACAAAGTCGAATAATAAGATAAGACGGCCAAGCAACCAACGGATCAGTTTCATGAATATTCTCCCAGTCAAAATCGGCGCTAGAATACCATAAAGCTGCGCAACATACGCGCAAAAGTTCCTATAAAAGTATATTTCGTAACCGAAAGTTCAAACCAAATACGTCTGTATTTCTCTTTAGAGTGGATTAAAAAAGTTCAATGTCTGTTTCCGCTTTTGCTTGCCCAGCGATCCCTAATTCTTCAAAGTCCACAACCTGATCCCGGCCATGCTTCTTAGCGTAATAAAGTGCCAGATCAGCCTCGTGAACCAACTCAGAAACCTGAGCAATTTCTTCTAATACTGTGTAACCAATACTGATGGTGAGCTTTTTAACCTGAGGGAAGTTGAATGCTGAGATGACTTTGCGTACACGATTCAGTAGAGAGCCGGCTTCACTCCTGTCATGGGCTTGAAACAAGACAGCAAACTCTTCACCGCCATAACGAAAAACAAAATCTTCTGCACGGAAGTTATCTTTGAGCTGCTGTGCAACCAGCAATAACACTTCATCGCCAATCACATGACCAAAATTGTCATTTACAATTTTAAAGTGATCAATATCAAACAGTGCTAAGTACCATTTCCGAACTCCTTGCTGCTCCCGCTCAATAACAAACCCTTCACCCGTGGTGATCTCTATCACTTTGTCATCAAATGTTTGCCGATTTAAAAGTTGCGTTAGTGGATCTATGCGGCTCAGTGCGAGGGTGTTGAGTTGGTGATAGAACACGTTGATCAAATGCGCAATCAAATAACTGCGAGCCGTGGGCAGTTTCTCACCGATCCATAATAAACCCATAATGGCTTTGTTGCTTCTCAGTACGATACAAAGATGGTTATCACCAAATAGAATATGCTTGTGTTTAAGTGTCTCAGCCCGAGCTAATAAATACTCCAAATCTGGCGGTGTTTTAGAGGATGATAAAGCTAGAAGCTTTAATCGTTCTTTGTCAGATAAGCTTGGAGCGAGGTACATAGCCATGGGTATATCTGGAAGCAGCTCAGTAAGGATTGTCTGAATACGCTTATACAAGTCATTTTCACTTCGCATCTGCAACAAGCTAATCGCAAATTCATGTCCGCATGGCGATATATCCACACTGAAGCCTCCTAAAACCCTCACACAGTATAGCTTAGCCCCTCTTAGTTAGGTTGCAACGTGCTCGAGTAAGACAAGGTCATCTCTGTGAATAACCACATTTGCGCCTTGATAGCCCAGTACCTCGTTGATCTGTGCACTATGTAATCCTTTGATCTGCTCTAATTCTTGGCTGTCAAAGGCCACTAGCCCTTTAGCAATCACTTTGCCCTGAATGTTCTTAAGTTCTATCAAATCACCGCGTTGAAATTGTCCGCTCACATCTGTTATCCCCTTAGCCAACAAACTTGCCCCCTGTGAGCAAACCGCATTGATAGCACCCGCATCACAGATCAGCGCACCACTGCATCTTGGACCTGATAGCAACCATTTTTTTCGTCCATCTAACGGCGCGTTAAAACGAATAAACTTAGTGCTTTTTGCCAGACCCAAATGAATATTTACAATCACATTAGACTCACTGCCTTTAGCAATCACGGTTTCAATTCCCGCACGCTGCGCAATTTGAGCGGCTTGTAATTTAGTCGCCATGCCACCTGTGCCCAAAGAGCTACCTGCGCCACCAGCAAGTGCTATGATGTGCTCATCAATTTCTCCCACCGTTTCAATGAGCCGTGCATCTGGGTTTCGTCTTGGATCGGCTGTAAATAAACCCGACTGATCAGTGAGAAGTAAAAGCCTGTCTGCGTTGGCCAAAATAGCCACCATTGCAGATAAATTATCATTATCTCCTACTTTAATTTCGCTGGTTGCCACCGCGTCATTTTCATTAATAATTGGCACTACATCATGACTTAACAACTGCGTTAATGTGTCTCTAGCGTTTAAATACCGTGCACGATCTTCCACATCAGCTCGGGTCAGCAATAACTGTGCGACGGCCACATCAAAAATCGAAAACAAACTTTGCCACAAGTGAATTAATTGGCCCTGCCCAATTGCGGCTAACATTTGTTTTTCAGCAATTGAATTACCTACGTCCTTATGTAACGCAGCACGCCCAGCAGCAACAGCTCCACTGGAAACAAGAATGACCTGCCAGCCGGCCTTTCTTAGCTCGACACACTGACTCGCCAAATCAACTAACCGAGGTTTATTTAACAGTGTGCCTCCAGCTGTGAGCACACTAGTGCCCAGCTTAACAACAATGACTTTACTATTAGGCATCTACTTACATCCAAACTTCTCAAAACAGGTTATTTTTATAACATGCACATACTCAATTGAATACTAAACAAACAGACTAATGAAATTTATTTCAAGCCATCTATCATCATTACATGACACATTTCAAATAACTCGCGTGTGGATTATGATCAGTATCAATCTCTATTTAAGCAAACCAGATGTATACTGCTAATCGAGGAGGTGACTATGAAAAAGCCAAATTACAGAAAGGAGTTGATAATGCTTCCCCTACTTTTGATCAGTATCGCATTATGTATTGGGGGACATTTTATCTTGCAGCCGAACTACCAAAATAATCATTGGGCTGAGTATAGCCTCGCAGCATTACCATTTTTAATGTTTGCGATTGTGATCATTGCCATCAAAATAGCAATAAAAGCCGATAAAGAAGAGTAAGCCTTTCACGCCCTCATCACGTGTATGACTTGCTCTCTAGAAAATTAATTTTTTATACTTGATATCAAATCAAAAATATTACATTTATAGGATCTATAAAATATAACAACAAAGGCATTGCTGTGAAAAAACTACTCTTACTTTGCTTATGTCTAGTAAGCCACTGGAGTCAAGCGCAATTTACCGTGATCCACAATGTGAATGGCTACACCCCCAACCGCGCCGGTGAAATTATTCAATTTAGTACGCTCGTCATTAAAGATGGCAAAGTAGTAAAGACTGGCGATAAAGACACCATCAAGCAATACCCACAATCTACCACCATAGATGGTAAAGGCTTAACCATGTTACCTGGGCTTATTGATGCGCATGGCCATGTCATTGGCCTTGGTGACAATTTATCCCGCCTTAACCTTCGCAATGCAAAATCGGTATCAGAAGTTGGGGCTCAACTCAAAAACTATGCTAAGGAAAACCCTTCGGGATGGATTATTGGACGAGGCTGGGATCAAACTAAATGGACCCCAAGCCATTTCCCAACAGCAGCAGACTTAGATAAATATGTTGCAGATCGCCCCGTCGTATTAACCCGAGTAGACGGACATGCTATTTGGGTAAACTCACAAGCAATGAAACTGGCGAATATCAGCCAGCACACACAGTCTCCTGATGGTGGTGAGATCCTTCGTTTAGCCAATACACAACCTAGTGGTGTGTTTATCGATAAGGCAGAACAGCTTATCTTACAAAAAATCCCCAAACCCTCAAACGCTCAACTCAACAAAGCATTAGACAAAGCATCCGCGCACTTACTAAGTTTAGGGATCACATCAGTACATGATGCTGGTATTGATAAGGCCACATGGCAACTATATAAAACCAGATCACAACAACACACTATGCCGCTGAGAATTTATGCCATGCTCAGCGCATCTGACCCTCATCTAGAAGAGATGCTCAAAGCGGGCATAGTCAAAGAGCAAACTGATTATCTAACCATACGCAGTGTAAAAATATATGCGGATGGCGCGCTAGGTAGCCGTGGCGCAGCCCTATTGAAAGATTATAAAGACAGACCTGGACATAAAGGGTTAATGCTGGAGAATCAACCTGCTTTGGAATCACTAATACGATTAAGTGTAAAACATGGCTTCAGTGCTCATACGCATGCCATTGGAGATCGTGCAAATCGCATCGTCTTGGACAGCTATCAAAACGTATTTAAAGACACCGGCGGTAAGCTACTTAGAAACCGTATCGAGCACGCCCAAATAGTTGATGTTACAGATATTGCTCGTTTCAAACAGTTAAAAATTATTCCATCCATGCAACCTGTGCATGCAACCTCAGATATGCACATGGCACAAAAGCGCCTAAGAGAGTCTCAACTTGAAGGGGCTTATGCATGGCAAACTTTCCTTAAGCAAGGGATTAAAGTTGCGGCAGGATCTGATTTCCCTGTCGAACTTGCAAATCCATTTGACGGTCTGTATGCCGCTGTAACGCGAATGGATAAGTCACTGCATCCAAAAGGGGGGTGGCGAACAGCTGAGCGCCTGAGTAAACAACAAGCATTGCAAGCATTTACCCTAGATGCGGCTTATGCTGCCTTTCAAGAGTTCAAGCTAGGAAGTTTAGAACACGGTAAATGGGCAGACTTTATTCTCATTGATCGTGATTACTTTGAGGTCAATAACGAACAGTTATTCAACATACAAGTTGAGCAAACATGGATCGCAGGAAAACTAAAGTACAAACGACATTAATCTTCTGATTTCGCCAGCTTAAACAAGTGATAAATATTGACCAATGCCAGTAATCCGTTGGTCAATACAACTGGCCATGCGCTTATCATCGTGCCATAAATGGTAAAGCAAATACAGCCAGCTAGGTTAAACCAGCGCAATTTGGTTACGTTGGTCATCATAAGAGAAACAACTAAAAAGACAGAAGCTAGGTAGCCTAAATATTCCCAAGTCATTTGTTCTCTCCTCTTAGTTAGGTTAGCATTAACAGTTAAAACGATATTCAAGCATTTTTAAGGATAATTACAGGATTCAATGAAGCCTAAATTGCGCATATGCGCCTTAATTTTATACACACTTACTCAGTAAATCATTTGAATTATGAACAGTTTAGTTCACACTCATAGTGCAGAGTAATTAATTCTCTTAGTTAAGGATAAGCGAGAATAAAGTCTTAAAAGAAGCCACATGTATAGCTTTGAATAATTCAGTTCATGCTATCTTTATACTAATTTAATAAATAGGACAATTGTCCGAGAGCTAACCAGATGTTCCAATATCACTTTTCAACCACTTTGGTTGAGCAATTACTCAGTTTTGCGGGTAATAGTTTTCAACACAGGAAAAAAGAAATCTTAATCCATCAAGATGAACCGCTTAGTAAATTGATCCTGGTCAGAAGTGGTACTGTTTCTTTTAGTTACGATGTAGGTAATGGAAGGCGATTATTACTTGGACAGCTTGATTGTAACAATACTTTGATTGGCGAAATAGAAGCGCTTAACAACCAACCATGCATCTATACTGTAACCTGTTTAAGTGATGTCCAGTACAACTTAATTGAGCTTAAACACTGGCGACAACTATTATTAGAGCAGCCAGAGCTAAGTTTATATACAGCTCAGACTATTGCTGCAAAATTTACCGAGAACCAAAAAATAAATCTTGATAAGTTGCTACTACCCTTAAGTTACAATATCGCTAAAGATTGTTTGTTAAGAGCTGAAGATAAGCACTCAACGTTACTTCGTGCATATTCAACTGTCAGTGCAGAAGCGGAAAGATTTGCCACAACTGAACGAGCTTACCGACGTGTCGTTAGTGAGCTTGTCCAAAAAGGTCTAATCGAAAGAACAAATGCAGGTTTGAAACCTGTTGATTTGAGCGCTTTAAACGATTTTGTGGACAGTTTCTCTCAACTCTAATTTAGTTATATTATTATTTTATTAACATTGTGACGTTCAGATCCCAATTCTAGATCAGTGTGTTATTATTAAACGTGAATTTTTGGATAAAGTTAGGCCTGTTCACTTGACGAACATTTAATGTACGCTTATTCTCTAATTCACTAATTTGCATGCAGGGCAAGGCTGTCTTACATCTGCACTTAATTGGTTAAAACTCTCAGTTTACTTGTATTTAAAGGAAAAGGTAAAAATCATGGGAAATAAAAATTTAAAGCTAACTAAACTTGCCCTCGCATTGGGTTTAACAGTTGGTTTAACAGGTTGTTTCAGCGATAATGATAACGATGTTACAATCACTCCGCCAGATCCAGGTGGCGAGCAGACAGTTGTTGTTCCACCAACTGCAGTTGAGTTAGCTGACGGTGGTTTCGTTGTTACAGTTACTGATTCTCTAGGCGCTCCATTACCAGACGGCACGTCGGTTGAAGTTGTGTTTAACTCTTCAGTTGATGGCTTACAAACAGCTTCTGGTACAGCTATTGCGGTAACAGATACAGCCAATGACCCTTATAACACGAACACCAATGGTTCGTTCTCATACACTGTGGATGGTATTGCAGCAGACACAACTAAAACTTTTTCGTTTACAGTTCAATCAGCTGATTTCCTATCAAATACAGCTGAAGTTAGCATTGGCTCAGGTGAAACTCTAACTGAAGTCGTTCGTCTAACTGCTCGCAACTTCACAAGTACTGATATCCCAGTTGTCGCAGAAACGAAAGCACTAGCTGAGTTAAATGCTGATGTTGCTGTTGAATACAGCCCAACTGGTGGCCTTGACCTTGGTGATGCAACTGAAATCACACTTCCAGTGAATGTAGGTACAGAGCAGGCAGAAAAAGCCGTAGGTGGCGCGGAAGTAATACTTCCTAACGGTACTGAGTTCGTCCAAGCAAATGGTGAACCTCTACAATCAGCACCATCACTAACAGTTGCATACTTCGCAAACGAAGCAACTGCAGTTGAAGGTGGAGCTGACAGTGCTGCGACTGACCAAACGTCTTCATTAGATGCATTCCCTGGTGGTTTAAACCTAGCAGTTGCAGATGGCGGTGAGTCAGTTGAAGGTAACTTCACTACCGGTGGTTTTGTTGCTATCGAACTAGTAAACGAACAAGGCGAGAAAGTAAAGTCTTTCGGTGAAGGCAAGTCAATAAAAGTGGCTATGAAGGTTGACAAAACTACACGTACGCCATGTCCTACTATCCAGCAAGACGGCGAAAGTGTTGCTGATGCAGCTAACAGAGGCTTCACAGAAGCTGGTGTATGTAAAGATTCAGCACTAGTAAACGAGCCTACACTAGTTCAAGTTGGTCAAATTTTCCCAGTATGGAGCTACGAAGAGTCAAATGGTCAGTGGACATTTGAAAGCTTCGGTGTAGTTGCAGACGACGGCAATGCAGACAGCACAACTTACAACGTAGAAGTAGAAGTTGACCACTTATCATACTGGAACCTTGACTTCTTCGCACAGCGCGGTTGTAATGTTTCTTCATTCAACATTGTTGATAGCGATGGTGAACCTAGCTCACGCTTCACATCAGTTCAGCTATTAACAAATAGTTATAGATTTGATGCGCAGCCTTGGAACCGTGCTGCACTGAACCGTGCTACATTCCGTAACCCACCTAGTTTCGATGTAGAAGTACGTGTACTTGAAAACAATGTAAACGTACTTGATGGCGTTCAAGGTGATACAGGTCCTGCTGTTGACAACACAGCTTCTGTATACTCTGGTGCACTTTGTGGCTTAAATGGTCTAACACTACAACTTACGCCAACAGAAAATGTTGAAGTTGTAACTAAGCCGGTATCTACATTTGCAGTATGTAGCAACAACGATGATGTTGACCAAGGTGCAGACCCAGTACTAAGCCCAACTACAGTTCAGTTATACCGCGGTGAAGTTTTAGCGAATAACTTACAAGACAGCTACTATGGTAGTGAGTTCAACATTGATGTTGAGTCAGGTGTAGAATATACATTCAGATTCTTCAATACCTTCACTAACACGTGGGAAACTCAAGTGGCGACTGGTAACACTGACGCACTATCACTTAACATGCTTACCCAGTGTGATACTCAAACAGTTACTGGTGTAACTGGTGGTAACTAATTTTACTTAGTAAACTGAAACTTAAAGCCGCGATTTATCGCGGCTTTTTTACATTTATTAATTCCTAAAATAACGTGATACTTAAAATTTGTTTTGGCAAGTGCAATGCTATCGATAGCTAATTGCGCTTAGAATGGTGGTCACTTACCTTTCAATGAGCCACTATAAACTATGGCCAAACGAGCCAAGGTTATCGATATACCAAACATTAATCCTAATCGTATTCATAGTTATTAATCTGCTCTGGTTTCATTTAGAAACATAGTCGCCCATATTACTCTCCGGGTGCATTTAAATGGGTTACGAAAAACAAATGTACGATCAAGCTTGAGATCCCCCCTTAACTCAAAGCAAACTGTCACCTGCTTAGTAAACTGAAATAGTTCGTAAGTAAAGCTTCTATCAATATAAAAGTGTAATTTTCGCTACTCAAAAAGTGAGCTAACAGAAACACAGGCTGTGCAGGATCAAAGATATTGAATCTAGCGTGCCTGTACCAAAAATACGTCGTAAACATTGCGTTGCTCAAAGTACACCTTACAAGTGGCTTCTAAATATGGTGGGATAGAGGCCCTGACGCTTAGCATTTAAAAAGAGCAGGAAGATGAAAGTCGTAAGTTCAAAGACATGTTTGCGACTCTCAGTTTAAAACACTCTATACTCGATGAAATACACCTCAAAAAAGCTGTAAAAGCAAGTATACGCAGCATGAGCAGAGCACGGTTTGAGGTAAACGTAGCATTTGCTTGTGACGTAGCGGGTTTAGGTCGAAGCGTTTATTACCATAAATGCAAGCGACCACCGGATGATGATGTGCTTTATGCTTTGTTAGCGCTTGTCGAGCGGCACCCTGGTGGGGCATATCAAGCTGCTTAAACGACTTAGGCATCAAGGGCAACGTATGGAATAAAAAGCGCGTTGAGCGAGCGTATAGCATGCTTAAACTTAACCTTAGACGAAATCATACCAACACGCACACTGGAGCCGTTAAGCGCACCTAACAAACACAATGACTCGAGGTCGATGGATTTTATAAACGACGGACACCGCTTTAGAACACTGAATTTGCTGGATAATTACAATCGCCAAGCATTAGCAATTGAGAACGATACAAGCCTGACCGCTGAACTAGTTATTAGAGTGTTGGAACGGGTTATTGCATGGCGCGGAAAACCAAAACAAATTCGAGTGAATAATGGTCCTGAATTTACATCGAGTGCTATGGAAAATTGGGCTACTGAAAAGTGCATAAAACTTGAGTTTATTAAACCAAGAAGCCCATATCAGAACGGTTTTGCTGAGCGATTTAATCGCAGCTATCGAGAAGAAGCATTGGATTTATATCTGCTTGAGTTACTTCAGCAGGTTTGTGACATTACAGATGAATGATTAAATATTTATAATTATGAACTGCCTCCGGTGTCCCTGACGATCAAACTTCAATGGGCTATCTGTTGTCAGCATAACTCCATTAATAAAGCCCGACTCAAACTGGAACAGTTACACAACAAATTATACTCCTTGCTGATTTACAAGCCCCGGCAAACACGCTGTGTATACACAACGCATTAACCAAAGCCTATAGTTCAAGATATAATCATGGTCTTATGCCTATTTATACGTGATATAGGCATCTCGTAACCTAGGCAGGTTGCTATTAATATAATCTACTGAGCTTCTGCCTCTATTAAGGAAGGTCTCATTTATACTAACTGGTAACCTAGGCTGATATGCTTGTTGATATACCAAGTTGTTATGACTTTCACCAATTCGGGTACCTACTTGGTGACGCCAACTACTATTACCTTTAACCTGACCAAATTTAGTTACATTCATATTTTTACGTTTAGATAATGGAATACTCACTGCAACCCCTGCAACTTGGGCATTAGTATCTTCGCCAAATAATGCTATATAGCTATCTCCGAACCAAAACCTAGTTTCTACTTTAAACCCACTGTCTTTACGCCAAAATTTACCGCCTGTAATATGAATACTGACATCTCTTTCAGCCCAGTAATATTGATAGTCTATTGTATGAAAATCTCGATTTGAGTCGTAATCTTGATAATCAAAATAACCATAAGTATTTGTAAATTTATGACTTCCATTAGGACTTACCCATGCAGTCTCGTTAATGATACCAGTGTATTTATGAAACTCTCTGAAAAAGCCAACCTTAGTCTGGTTATAAAACCCCCAAGGAAGCTGATATGTCTGATAGAAAAACGCATTTCTTACACCATTATCTTCTGATAAATCGTCAAATATCTTTTTTTCTTTAAAATCATCACTTTCCGATACAAGTGTTTGAGCTGAAACATTGAATCCTGCACCTTTCCAAAGCGGAAGATTAACATCAGCTTTTATTGCCAGTGAATAATCTAAAACACCAAACTCTGTAGCATGTGTAGAGTTCACTTCTGGGCTCAGTGTTACTCTCGGCTTTAAGAATCGTTGATTAGAACTCTCCAATCCAACCCAAGTTATCCCTCTAGGCTGCTGCATGCCACCAACCTTAACATACACACCGGGGTCCACATTTTCTTTGATAAACTGTTCATAAAGAGCTACATCACCAGACAGTGAAACCATAGAAATACCATGGTTTTGTAACTCTAAAATAAACTTAGCAGATGTACCTGAAAAGACCTCAGCTACGCGACCAGCCGCCAGACCTAACGCGTCAATTTCGTTATTATTAAAGCTCGCATTTTCTAAAGAAACCATAATCAAAGGTTGCGCCGTAAAGCCTACTCTTACTGATTCAAAACCATCTTCAATTAAAATATCTCTTAGTGCACGAGCTAGTTTATTTAATTCAGTTCTATCCAGCGAAGAAACATGGCTAGCTTTAATACTTGCAAGTTCTGTTTGGTTACTTTGGAGAACAGTCGTTTTTTTAAGAGGTTCTGGGCGGCTACTTTTATTAGAATTATTGGCATACACTGGTGCTGCTTTGACACCAGCAGAGACCGGTTGATACTTGGTATAGAGGGATGTTTTAAAGTTTACCCCCCAATAGGTATCATTTGCTGCAAAGTCACTGCTAGAGTAAAATCGGCTAGTGAGTGTAAGCTCACCGATGTCGTATAGCCACTCTTTTGGCACCACCACTCGAGCAGCTGCATTGACAGCTTCAGCATCATATTCTACTTGCAGTGCAAACCAATCTAACGGCATCCATTCAATCCCGCCAAAAGCACCATTGAGTAAACCAGTTTCATGATCGCTTTTTGCAATACCTGCGGAAAATCTAAAATCAGCCCACTCTTTAGAGGCAACCGCAAAATGCGTCTTATATCTGTTTGCAGCGCCGCCAATATCCTTACTCCCAACCGCGATAGTAAACCAATCCTTTGGAATAAAGGGGATTTGATACTTAAGATTGAATGATAAGTCTCTTATTTGCTTTTCTGCATATATAACCGGATCAAACATATTATCATGCATCGTATGAGCCGCGATTAAGCCACTTACCTCTAAGCCATCAAAAACCCCTGCCGAAAAAATGATATTATGTCCATCAACATATTCATTTCCCGAGTAGTCAAGCATATTGTTATAGCCAATATCAACACTACCTGATTCAAGAGCTTCAGTATTAGTAGTATTTATTAAACCAGTAAATCCAGTAAAATTACGATAAGTTTTAAGTGGTTCATCGGCAAAACTAGGCGTTGCAATGGCGACTAAGCCAGGTGCAAGCAAAGGGAATAATTTAGACATAAATCCTAAGTCCAAGCGGTTGTTATTTGATCCAAATGATGGAAAACAATATAACATTGAATTCGGCTAGCTGAAAGGTAGAGTTATATCCAAATGAACTTTGTTTATGGTGTAATTAACCCACAATACTGTTTATTTACCATTTTATTTAATTCACGGTGAAAGTGGCATAACCCATGCGGTATTAACATGTTTTACTAAAATATTGAGCTAAGGAAAAAGAACATCTTACATTGCTAGATATTGAGATAGCATACATATTTTACGAACAGGGGGGTCATACCTAACCGATAATGAGTCGAGCCCCTCTCATAAAGCGGAGCAAACCAGCCTATAACGACTGGCTTTATTCATTTACTATTACTTAAAACTTACTACCTTTCTATCATCCAATGACTCTGAAGGGGATATCTTTGCATTCCAAACCAAGTCACAAATACCGTCCGTTGGATTAAAACCAGTAGGTGCATCGAGAAGAAGCTGTCGTATTGTCTCGTGCTCAAAGTTATGACAAGCAATATCAAGCGCTTCTAAGAAAACGTTCAACTCAGCAAGAGGCAACATCACTTCTTTTGCTGTCATTATACGCTCATGAGTTGTATTCTCGACATTGTCACCAATTAAAAGCTCTTCATAAAGCTTTTCACCAGGTCGTAGTCCTGTACACTTTATCTCAATATCTCCATGAGGATTAGAATCACTTTTAACTTCTAATCCAGAAAGGTGAACCATTTTTGTAGCTAAATCTTTAATCTTTACTGATTCACCCATATCAAGTACAAACACATCCCCACCTTTGCCCATAGCTCCAGCTTGAATCACCAGCTGAGCAGCTTCGGGAATAGTCATGAAAAAACGTGTGATATCTGGGTGTGTTAACGTAATTGGGCCGCCTTCTTTAATCTGTCTTCTAAATAATGGCACTACTGAACCAGAAGAGCCTAAAACATTACCAAAGCGGACCATACAAAAACGTGTTCTATGCTTGCCCTTATCTTTATTCTGAGCCAAGCCTTGTAAGCATAGCTCAGCTAAGCGTTTTGTTGTGCCCATTACATTTGTTGGGCGAACGGCTTTATCAGTACTAACTAATACAAAGGTCTCAACTTTGGCATTTATGGCAGCTTTTGCCGCATAGTAAGTACCGAATACATTATTACGAATCCCCTCAACAACATTGTGCTCAACAAGAGGTACGTGTTTATATGCCGCAGCGTGATAAACTGTTTGAACCCCAAATGCCATCATACACGTTTCTAAACGATTAATATGTTGCACCGAGCCCATTATAGGTATTAATTCAATCTTTAAATTTTGATTCTTAAGCAACTCACTTAATTCTTTTTCTATAGAATAAAGTGCAAACTCACTTAGTTCAAAAAGCACAAGTTTACTAGGCTCTTGTTTAATTATTTGTCGGCATAACTCTGAGCCTATAGACCCGCCAGCTCCGGTAACCATGACGGATTTACCTTTAATATTGGCGTCTAGTAGGTCTTGCTTGGGTGCAACAGGATCTCGGCCCAATAAATCCTCTATCTCAACATCTTTGATTTCATCAAGCGTTGCTCTGCCTTCCAGTACATCAACCATACCAGGTATCGTCATTACCTCTAGCGGCAAGTTCTCTAGTTGCGCTAGAATCTCCTTACGCCTTGCTCTGCTCTCACTAGGCATTGCAAGCAATACTTTTTTCACTTTTTTGCGCTCAATTAAATTAAAGATGCCACTAAAAGCAATAATTGGTATACCCTGTAAAATTGCACCTTGCTTTAACTTATCATCATCAATAAACGCACTGACAAAGTATTCATCTCCAGCACCAATTGCAGGTGCTAGTTGTCGCCCTGCAGAACCCGCTCCATAAATAACGACCGGAGTTTTATTAACCGTAGCTAAGCGCCCGACCATTGCACGGACCATAATTCGAGAGCCACCTACCGATAAAATTAAGAGCCAAGCATAAATAACAGGCATAGTGCGAGGTATTGAAACTTGTGTAAAAAATGACGCGATAACCAACGCGACAGTGCTCATAACAGTACCAATTAAGATTGCACCAATGGCATGTGCACCAACATATCTTAAAACTGCTCGGTAAAGACCCAAATTAATAAATGCAAACAAACTTACCGGCAGTACTAGCAGCAAAATAAGCCAGTTTTTTACATCGAAAAAAGGCGATAAACTATCAAGCCTAACGATTAGGGCTAACCAAAAAGCACTAAATATAAAAACAGAATCAATAAAAAGAGTAAATAAGCGCTTTTTTGTACGAGATGTATTGAGAAGAGAACGGAACCAACTATCCACTGTAAATCCTTGAACTGAAAAATTTCAATCGCATAGACAAGCAACTTAACTATAGCACACAAATATACACAAAAAATAAACAACTGTCATTTCTAAATGAATTAAGTACAAATCAGTGTAAAGCTTATCCAACAATAAATGATATTTATCAAATTAAACAATAATGTACGAAGGCGTAGGCAAAGCCTACGCTTGCAAAATTTTCGTAGAGTAAACGCCTAGGGCTTATTAACCCTATCACCAGTCCCCTTGCCAGCAACCGTCATAAAAATATACTTAAAATAGTTCCCAATCGTGATTGAGTCGATCATTTCTTTGTCTGTTTTCGCTAATAACTCAGGTGTCGACATATCAATTTCATTAACTTGTGCAAGACCAGTAATCCCCGGCCTAACGGCAAAAACATTTTTCTGTTCTCGAGCAGTCGTTAACTCTTTTTGATTAAATAAGCCTGGTCGCGGTCCAACTAAACTCATTTCGCCTTTCAACACATTCCATAGTTGAGGTAGCTCATCTAATTTACTTTTACGTAAAAAACCGCCTAGTGGCGTAATAGATGCACTGCTTGCCAAGTGACTTGCGACAGATGCTGTATCTACCTTCATAGTTCTAAACTTTATCAGCGTAAAAGGCTTTTTATTTTTCCCCACCCTTTGCTGCCTAAAGAGGGGAGAACCTGTGTCAAAAACACCTAGTACACAGATCACAATCAATACAGGAAGAGTAACTATAAGCCCAACCAGAGCTAGAATAAAGTCAAGTAGTCGAATCATCTTAAAGCCATTAATTTTTAGTAAAAGTTTTTTCAAAACCTTGAGTAACTGAAAGTGGTGGTTTCCACTCAAGTACATTCTTGGTCTTATTTATATCCAGCCGTAATGAACCAATTAGTTTATCAATCGCTTGCGTTTTACCCAGTAATTTTCCAAGAACCTTGAAGCAAAACGCTGGTACCGGAAAAGAAAAAGGTCTTTTACCTTGCGCAGCAGCCATTATAGAAACCAATTGTGACGTAGATAAGTCATGATCATCACTGACCAAAAAAGATTGATTATTTGCGCCAGGGTGAATAACACACGTCCGAATCAAATCTGCAAGGTTATATACAGAAACAAAGCTTCTTCTATTGTCCTTTATCGCTGAAAAAGGCAACGGTCTCCCTTTATTAATATGCCCAGCCAGTGCAGCAAAGTTTGCTTTCATTTCTTCACCATAAACGAGCGGAGACCTTATTATGGTGTATGAAATACCAGCTTTTCGTGCAATTTCCTGTAACTCTAATTCAGCTTGTAACTTTGTAGACAATGTATTTGTCAATTGATTCACAGGTAGAACATCAGAATCAGGGGTGATAGATGTTACACTACTACTGAACAAATTTGCAGAGCTAAGAAAAATAATTTTACCAACACCTTTTTCTATCGCATTTGAAAAAACTGCGCGAGAGAATTCTACGTTTATTTTAAATGCATCTTCATCAGAGTACTTAGCATGCGCGGCACCTGCTAGATGAATTAGAGTATGATAATGACCGTTTGGAAAGTCTGAACTAAAGAAATCATCATAAGTATAAAAGTTCGACTGCTCACTTTTTTCTCTTGATATCACAGAGACATCCAAGCTATTACTTTGCAAATGTTTGTAAAGATGGCGACCTATAAAGCCACTTCCGCCTGTAACTAATATACTCAAAAAAGCTCTCCAAAAAATCAAAGTCGACGTGGTAGAAATTCTCTAATACACTACATTTTGATATGCACTAGATGCGGTTTAAAGTACGACATCTAGTATGTTCCCATTAACGTTATGCACATCAAACTTATCTACTGCTAATTTACGGCTATTATTAGCCAACAAATCAAAATCATCATGCTCAAGTATGCGCGATAAACCACGAGCCAAGTCATTTGCTGATTTAGGGTCTACCAAAAAACCATTATACCCTTCTATCACAGTCTCTTTGCAACCAGGTACATTTGTTGTAACAACAGGCATCGACATACTTATTGCTTCTAGTGTTGAACGAGGCGTACCCTCTCGGTATGAGGGTAATACAAATACGCCATACTCATTGAGTAGCCCTTTGATATCACTCGTGACTCCTAAGTATTTAATTACCCCTTCTTGCTCATACTCACTGATCTGCTGTTTTGAAATTGCCGAAGGGTTGCTATCAAAAGCACCAGCCAATGCAAATTCAGTATCTGGGTATTCTTTTTTCAACATTCGAGCTGCATTTATATACTCAACAACACCTTTGTCTTTTAAAATCCGCCCAACAAATAAAAACTTCTTATTATTTCTATTTGTACTAGACCGATTGAGATGAGCTGTGTCCACTCCTGAGCCGTTAATTAAAACACTTTTATCGAGTTTACACATACCGAATTTATTAAACAGTTCTCGATCATCAGGATTTTGAAAGAAAACTTTTTTATTAAAACTTAATGAGAACTTATACAAGTTTTTGATAAAGAATCTTAATGCCTTAGTTTTAAGATCCATACCAATAAAAACATAACCAAGGCCGGTTATATTAGAATATATATTTCTTACACCTGAAAGGCGCGCAGCTATTGAGGAGTAGATAGTTGCTTTTATGGTGTAATTCATAACTAAATCAGGCTTTTCTCTTTTGAAGATCTTTCTCAAGAACATAACTAGAGCTAAGTCGTCTTTAGGATTCATTCCATTTCGTGATAGTGGAATATGAATACATTCACAACCTAGCTCTCTAATTGCATCTTGGCATGCATGAGCACTCATTAAGTCAGTGCTATCTGGAAATAAAACATATACTGCAAACCCTTTTCTCTTGAATTCTTTTATTAGCTCTTTACGAAAATTCAAAATCGTAAATGGTGAGTTTGCAACTAAGAAAACCTTACGCATTAGATCCGCCTTTTTGAGGAAGTGTTTCGGGTGATAATAGGTGATTCAACCTATTTATAAAATAGAAATTCAAGACTATATAGCTTAATAAAGTCGACAAACCTGTAGATAGAGCAGCACCAATAATACCGAATTCAGAAATAAGGAAAAAATTACCAACCACATTTAGAAGACCAAACACTATGATGTTATTTGCAACCAGCTTTTCCAAACCAACATAGATTGCAAAAAATGAAACCACACCAAGTACAGCAACAAGTGTAAAACAGGCTTGTAAAACATAAAAACACAAAAGTACCTCATCATTTCCCGCTGAAAAAAAGAAGCTTCGGAAAAATGAGAGTACCAGAGCCACAAAAATACTCACCGAGATAGAGAGTAACGCCGTCATTTTTACACTTTTAAAATAAAATGCTCGTAACTTGGAGTAATCTTTTTCTTCAAGAATAGTAGTTACTTTTCTAGGGATTACATTACCGACAAGAGTCAAAATCAACAATATTATCGAACTGTAAGTAAACGCAAGCTTATAATCTGAAAGCTCACTCACACCTAGAATAAAGGGGATCATTAAGTTATCAATTTCATTAAGCCAAATTGCAGAAAAAGAGGCTAGGAAAAAATATTTAAAAGATTGCATATCTAGCATTGCTACAGAAGAGCCAACACTCAGATTCGTACCCTTGCTTAAAAACAACAATGCAATAGCACCTGCAATTAAGGAAGAGAGAACAATTATATTATAATCAACCTCAACTCTAGAAGTCGAAAATAAAGTCGTAGCGACCAGGCAACAAACGACAAAAGGCTGAGCTAAAATAACGAGTTGTGACAACGCGTCCTTCTTGTATAACCTCAAATACCAAGATAACAAATGTGACAATGAATATACACAGATAAACACAAGCGCCACAATAGCCATACTTGCATCAAATAGATATAAATACCGCATTGCGAAAAAGGCAATTAACAAAAAGAAAACTACCGAAATAAGCCAGTATAAGTTTAACTGCTTAAAGTATACATCATGTATTTTTGAGCTTTTATCTTCTGAAATATACTTAAATGCAAACTTCCCTACGGTTACAGAGGTTAGAGAAGAAATTACACCTGCGATGGATAGAACAAGAAAGTAATTACCTGCCGTTGTATCATCTATATTCCTTGCAACTAAAATACTTGATAGAAAAAGGCATGCCTTTGCCATGACAAATGACAAAAAATACCCGCCAAAGTTTTTACCTAAAATATTCATAGGTCCTTCATATAAAATGCATACAGAGTAGCTCCAATCAATAATGGAGATAAATACCCATAAATCACATTAGAATGCTTAACTTTGAGAAATGCAGACATTAAAAGTATAAGAGATAAAAATGAACAATACCTTGCAAATACAGGGTGCACAAAAAAATATGCTAAGGTTGCAAATATAGCCAACATCAATACAAAGCGGTCTAATCTTGTTTGCTCATAAAACAATGCAATACATGTAGCAAGAAATGACACGACCACCATAAATAAAACACGAACGCGTCCAGTTGCATCTCCGTCAAACAATAAATAACTTGGTAGAATATTTTGGATTACAATGCTTCCAAATAGAATGATACAAACACTCCCACCAAGTAAAGCGAACCAAAATTGGGAGTTAGTACGAACCAGCCTTGCCGAAAACAAACTAATCAGAAGCAGGAAAACTCCCCAATGCGCCATTACAGAAAGTAATAGCAAAGCACCTTTTAAAATATATGATGGATGTTTTCTTTCCAGGGCTAAAATGAAAAAACAAAAAAAGGATGTTCCCAAAGTAAATTTAGGGTTGTCGATTGCAAACAAAAAACCTAATGGAAAGCAAAAATACAGCAGAAATGGTAAAAACCCACCGAATCGCTCACCGACAAACTCAAAATTCAAGTTATATATACTTATTGTAAATATTAAATAGATAAGGAAATAAAGCATTTCTGCTTCACCTCCCACATAATCGACAATAAAGTATAAAACAACAATGGGGTTATACCCATAATGAGCTAAGTAATATTGATGCTCAAAATACTTTTTGTACGCCTCATAATCAGCGCTAAACTTTAGACCAGAATAAAAGTACAGGTATATTTGAGCAAATATGACTAGTACAAGTATTAGTCTATTAACTGCGCTATAACGTTTTTCCATGACAACTCAGATAGTGCGAACTCTCTCGCTTTTATTGACATAGCATTTAGGTCAATGCTCCCATTCAAAAGTGCTTCATAAGCTTCAACTAGTTGTGAAACACTTCTCGGTGAAACTGTTATTGCAAAATCACCATTTACTTGCTCCGCTAAGCCACCTGCGTCTGTAACGATAACAGGCTTCCCATGGAAAACAGCAAGAGGTATAACACCTGATTGGCTAGCGTCAATATAAGGAAGTACAATTATAGAACTAGACATGACAAGGTCTACAATATCTTCATCGGACAGCCAATCATTTATAATTTCAGTATTTGAGTATTTGTTTAAATCCCCCAAAAATGAAAGATCACCACTGCCTGCACATGTGAACTTGATCCTATCATCATGAGCAAACTTTTGATTGGCCTCCAAAAAGTACTGAACACCTTTATACTCTCTAATTCGACCAATATATACAGCATTTATCTGTTTTTCTGGCTTGACATCGCCTGCAGCAAACTCTCTACCAAAGCTTAAATAGCCATGCTTTAATACTTTAATAGGTTTTTTGGTAAGCTTTGACAACTGCTCTTTTGCATGTTGAGTTAGAACGAAAAATGAATCCGCAAACTTCATATCAAGCTTATATAAAAACTTTTGAATCTTTGATTCTTCACCAACATGTTGATGAACATCATGAACAATCAAGCGATACTCAATCCCTACAAGTTTAAGTAACCAAGCAGTCAGTGGGAAATAAGCACTAGGCATTGTGCATGTTAAGACATCAATGCTATTTTTCTTCAACTGATAAACTAACCATAAGCCAATAAAAGGTAGCTTTAGCAATACAAAAAAAACATATGATAACAAGCTATCATAATGTGGCAGATATGTAACATCTGTTGAAAGTTTATCGTATAAGTGCTTTTGGATATTTGTTTTAGGAATGATCACCATCCCTAATTGCTCAAGCTTATTCTTTTCTATTTCTTTTACTAGCTCGTATGTAAAGTGAGATCCCCCACCTTTACGATTTAAGAATAGGACCGCATGCTTCTTCATAAATTCCTATATACCTATCTTTCACACTAGACACTGATAAACGTTCTTTCATTAAACTCACAGCGTCTGAAAATTCTACTTTTTTGGCTAACTGTATTGCATCTAAAATAGCAGTATCCAGCGTCTCTGCTGTAGTAAATACGCCAACATTTCCAAATATATTATGCAAGCCACTCTCTAATAGGCCAACCACAGGCTTAGAGCGAATAACGTATTCAGCAGCGGCTATACCAAAACCTTCGGCAGATGAAGGCAACAAACCTACATCACATTTATCGACTAAATTTATTATTTCGGATTTGTCGAGGCGACCACAAAAGTTGACTTTAATGTTGCTATAATCGCGAGCAATCTCTTTAAGCTCTGTTTCCAACTCTCCATGTCCAACAATATGAAGATTGACACGTTTACCAGTTTGCTCTTGTAACCTTGAGCATGCTCGAATAGAAAGAGCTTGATTCTTTCCATGAACCAACCTACCTACATGTACGAGATTTATTTCCTCATCATCTTCGCAAGAAGGTAATTGAGGGGCGTCGAAATATTCACTGGCGACAGGGTTCCATACTTCCGTAGACTTAATCTCATAATATGCATCAAGAGATTGAACTACCGCGGGCCCAACTCCGATAACTTTATGTGCTTTGCGGAAAAAAAACGCAAAAAATCGATTTACTAACTTTTTATTTCCAACTACAGAGTGCTTAACAATCACACAGTTCTTCAATAGTGCAGAGAAGAAATGAATAGGAAAGGAATGTAGTATCGTTACATCGAAACGTTTTAGATATCTATAATTTGCAAGTAACCAGATAATCTGAACAAAAGCGTTAAATAACTTTTTAAACTTACTGCTAGAGGGGATGTTTTTAATATTAAAAGGGATCTCTTTATAGTTTATCCCCATAATATCAAATTGCTCTGTCAAATATTCACATTTTGAAACAAGTACAACCTCTTCGTGTATACCTACTCTTTTTTCCGTCAATAAGTCCATTAACATTGATTCTCCCCCACCTCTTTCGACAGGGTTGAGTATATTTAACACTTTCATACAATTTTCTTTAAATTTCTATAAAACAGCTCAAACTGCGATTTAAAATATTTAAGCGGTGTAATTAAGAACACAAGAGACTTGTTGTATACACCAACTGTATTTTTAAATAAGCCTTTATAAAATGCTGGCGGATAAGAGCTTAGCAAACGCATTTTTAATCCCCAACCACTCCATTGCTTAATTCCATCATTTTCTTTATGGCGTCTAATATATTGACTAGTCTGAGTAGATAGTTTCAGTGAGCCTTCTTGCAGGAGCCTATAGCTGATTTGAGTATCAGGAGAGAAAGAATCTGCATCTATAACAAGATCATCAACAAAGCCCGGAAATGCTTTTCTGTTGATAAGTGAGTAGATATAGTAACCTTTGCCATTTTTCTCATCATCTAAAATAAATTTGCATATTTTTCTAGCTTCAAACTCTTGCAAGTTGAGCTTAGGTAGATGTTCATCTCCCATAAATGGGATCACGTTCCCTCTGACAGCAATTGTATTATCATCAAACTCTTTCAAAAGCTCAACCAGCCAATTAGAGTCCCATAAATCATCGCATGCCGCCCACATAAAATAATCTGCAGTAGAACGCTCGTACAATTCAAAATAATTTGGGACAGCCCCAACATTTTCAGGCCGTTCAATTATATGAATGTTGCTATGTGTTTTTTGAAAGTTACGAACTATGTCTAATGTATTATCCGTAGAACAATTGTCACTTACGGTAATTTTTAGATCTATACCAGTCGTGTCTAATTTAACTAAGCAATCCAATGCTTCACTTATATATTTAGCCCCATTATAGACGGGTAACCCTATTTCAACCGTTTTCATAATTAGACCTCTCCCTTAATTCGAGCTGGATTGCCATAAACAATCGAATCGCTTGGGATATCCTTTGTCACTACAGATCCAGCCCCAACAACTACATTTGAACCCACTTTAATACGAGGTAAAATGACACTTCCAGCGCCAATAAAAACATTTTCGCCCAGCTCAATTTCACCAGTAAGTGTCGCACCAGGAGCAATATGGCAATAATTCCCAATTAGAGCATCATGATCTACATTGGCGTTGTTATTGACGATACAGTAGTCGCCAAATTTTGCATTTGCGCCTACGTTACATCCAGCCAGCAGCTGAGTTCCTTTTCCTGAGATAACATCATGAGCAACTATTGATTTTTCACTAATAACATCAATTGGCGTCAAATTCTGTGAGCACAAAAAACGACCTACCTCTTTGCGTGCTAAACCATTCCCACCGGCAATAGCAAGAATAAAACCAATAGACTTGATATCATCCCTTGATGACAACCATTCGTTAAATTGGCTCCCATGAATTAATGGAACATTACGTATCGGTGATTCAGTCACATTGACATTGTTATCAAACACAGCGGAAACAAGTTTTCTGTCATCGCCAAGGTTATCAAATACGGTCTTGGAGTGGCCTGTGCCACCCCAAATTATGATTTCACGAATATTTTGCATCAAACTCTAACAGCTTTTCAATGACGTAATTCACTTCCTCATCAGTTAAATCTGAATGTAACGGAAGAGTAACAAGCTCTTCGTATGCAGCCTCTGCAATAGGACACTCACCTTCATACTTCTCAAATAACGGTTGCATAGTAAGAGGAGTATAATGACACCCGGTTGCAACGCCATGCTCTTTAAGAAATAGAATTAACTCATGCTTATATTTAGTTCTAACCGCAAAAACCTGATAGACAAAGTCTTCCGGGTTGTACGGTAGCATTGGTTTTACTGTTTTTGAAGATACCAGCCCATCTACATATTTACGAATAGTACCGGATCTGTTTTGGTTCATTTGATCTAATTTTGCAAGTTGTACCAAACCAATAGAAGCAGCAAGGTCGTTCATATTGTATTTGAAGCCCAATACACTAATTTCGTAGAACCAATGCATGCTATCTACGCTGTTATCCGTATACTTTTGCGCTGTCTTCCAGTTGTCTTTATCAATGCCAACCCAGCGTAGGGCTTTCATATCTTTAACAAGCTCACTATCATTTGAGCAAAGCATACCACCATCACCAGTGGTCATAAGCTTTTTTTCTTCAAACGAATAACAACCAATGTCACCCCAAAGACCCAGTCGCTTACCTTTATACATAGGGCCTGTTGTATGCGCACAATCTTCAACAACTTTGATACCTTTCTCCTTTGCCCAAGGGACAATTTTGTCTACTGGAGAAGGGTGACCAGAATAATGAACAACAACAATTGCTGAACAATCATCAGTGTACTTAGCCTGTAAGTCTTCAAATGACATTCCAAGCGTTTCTGGGTCAGAATCTACAAAGACAGGAACAAGATCATTATATAAAATCGCAGTAGCAGAAGATGCAAATGTTAGTGCATTAACAAGTACTTTGGAGCCTTTTGGCAATTTCATACATGCCAAAGCAAGATGCAACGCAGCCGTCGCTGAGTTTAAAGCAATTGCTTCTTCACAGCCCAGTTTCTCTTTCCACTGTTTTTCAAACTCATTGACATTATTACCTAAACCAACCCATGAACGGTCAAAGCACCCTTGAACCGCTGTTAATTCTTCATCACCAAATGACGGCTTAAATAAACGAATATTCATTACAATAATTCCTCAAGCAAAACTGCTTCTTCGTCTTTACTAGATATAAACTGGGGGGTAATAGGCCATTCAATCGCCAGCTCCTTATCACTCCAAAGTACGCCGACTTCTGAGTTTGGCTGATAAGGGTCTGAAACTTTATAATATACTTCAGAGTGCTCCTCTAAAGTAATATAACCATGCAAGAAACCTTTAGGGATATGAAAATATTTGCCGTCATTTTCTTCTAAATAGACGCCATACCACTGCTTAAAAGTCGGAGAGTCTGGTCTTAGATCAACCGCGACATCCCATATTTTTCCTCGTGTACAACTAACAAGCTTCACTTCCGCGTGCTGATCTGATTGCATATGTAATCCACGCAGAGTGCCTTTATGTACATTATAAGAGCGATTATTCTGAGCCCACTCCGTATTTAATCCATGCTCGGCAAACTCAGCTTCGCAAAAAGTTCTTGCAAAGAAACCTCTATCATCTTCTATTCTCTTTTCTTCAACTAGATAGAGACCGCTTATCGGTGTTTTATGAAAAATCATAATTAACCCCTTCCATAAATTCTTTCAGTTGTGCAAGTGTGACTTCAAAAGGGTCGTTACCAGCATGAACGTCAACATACCATTGCAGCGTCTTTTCTATAGACGTATCAAAGTCCCAATTAGGAGACCAAGACAACTCAAAGTTTGCTTTAGAACTATCTAATGAAAGTAATTTTGCTTCGTGGTATTTAGGTTCGCCCAAAGCTTTCCATTTAAAGCCAGAGTAAATGCTTTCAACAACATTTAGGATTTCACCTACTGATTTATTTGCATCTGCAGCTGGCCCAAAGTTCCAAGCAGTTGCTAATGAATCTTCGCCACTACGCATCCTCATTGCTAAAGATAAGTATCCAGTAATGGGCTCTAGTACATGTTGCCATGGTCTAGTAGCATACGGATTTCTCGTTTCTAAAGTACTTTCTGTCACAAGCGCTGTAGCAATGTCAGGCAATAAACGCCCTTGTGTTGGATCACCACCACCAATAACATTTCCTGCTCGAACAGTTGCAATCAACGGTGAACTCTCAGTATTAAAAAATGAGTTCCTAAATGAATCAACGACCAATTCCGTGCATGCTTTACTCGCAGAGTATGGGTCATGTCCACCCAAAGCATCAGTCTCTCTATAAGGCCAGCACCATTCATTATTTCGGTAGCACTTATCTGTAGTTATGACTACGATTGACTTAAGATTTGCTATACACCTTAATCCGTTTAACACCTTAGCAGTACCAACAACGTTAGTATCAAAAGTGCTAATAGGGTCTTCATAGGATTCTATCACTAATGGCTGAGCCGCCATATGAAACACAATTTCCGGATTAGCTGATTCAGCAAACTCTCGAAATTTGGTTTCATCATTTATATCACCAATACACTCACCAGCAAGCAAATCCAGCTCACGTATTTTCTCATAAATCGGTGTTGCATTTTTTTCAAGGGAATAGCCATAGACATTAGCACCTAGACTATGAAGTAACGCAGTTAGCCACGAGCCCTTAAAACCTGTATGCCCAGTGATCAGAACATTAATATTTTTCATTATTACCAATTCTTCCACGGGGCTACATTATCTTGCCACATTTTCTCGAGTGCATTTTTATCTCTGAGCGTATCCATAGCATGCCAGAAACCTGCGTGTTGATATGCTGCTAGCTGGCCATCTCTTGATAATGTTTCTAGAGGTGTTGATTCCCATGGAACTTCAGGCCCTTCGATTAATTCAATGACTTTTGGGTCTAAAATGAAAAAGCCGCCATTAATCCAACTCTCTTCGCCTTCAGGCTTTTCTTTGAAGCGATTAACCGTACCATCTTCAATCTGCAGAGCGCCATATCGACCATTAGGACGTGCTGCAGTAACGGTCGCAAGTTTGTTATGCTTTTTATGAGTATCAACTAATGCATCGACATTAACATCAGATAAACCGTCACCATAAGTAAACAAAAAGTACTCTTCGTCTTCTAAGTAGCTCTTAACTGCCTTTAAACGGCCACCGGTTTGAGTCGTAGCACCCGTATCGATCAGGGTTACTTTCCAGTTTTCAGCTTTGTTATTATGAATATCAATAGAGCCATCAGAAAGGTCTAAAGTTACATCAGAAGAATGTAATAAGTAATTAGAGAAAAATTCTTTAATCACATAACCTTTATATCCACAGCAAATAACGAAATCATTAACGCCATACTTGGATAGATTTTTCATGATATGCCAAATGATTGGCATCCCACCAATTTCGACCATTGGCTTAGGCTTTACAGAAGTTTCTTCCGATAAACGTGTTCCAAGCCCACCTGCTAAAATAACAGCTTTC
The DNA here is from genome assembly GCF_030125375.1 of Pseudoalteromonas umbrosa. Taxonomy (GTDB): domain Bacteria; phylum Pseudomonadota; class Gammaproteobacteria; order Enterobacterales; family Alteromonadaceae; genus Pseudoalteromonas; species Pseudoalteromonas umbrosa. The sequence goes on from NZ_JASJUU010000007.1 coordinate 203,731, forward strand.
ATTTTTGATTCCTATATTCAATTAATCCCGACTTACAAACCCGTCAAATCTAATTAACAACGATTAAAGGTCAAAAACCTTATATCTAAAGTAAGTAAGTTGAGGCTCCTTAGAGACTAACGGTTAAAAATATTTTTTAACCACTAAAAGTTTCATTTTTACTTTAATTTTATTACGCCAAAAACATTTTTCATCAACTCCACCGCTGCGTGCTCTGAATTTGATTCAACATAACATCTTAACTCTGGCGCATTACCTGATGGCCTTAAATGTACAACATCTCCATTTTCTGCTGTAAGCCTTAATCCATCAATTTGACTCACTAGTACTGCGACACCACGATGTAGCTCTTCCAAAAGTTTATTCGGGTTTTCGCTTAACTCAGCAATTAAAGCTTTGCTCTTCTCAGTTGCAAAGTCTTTTAGTCGGTCGCTCGCGGTAAATCTTTTCGGCAATGTTTTAATTAAGCCGGAAATACTATCACTCATAGTCGCTACAATTAATGCTGGTAACACAGCATCTCTTGTCGGTAATGCTTTTAGCACCTTACCATTAAATTCACAATCACTTGCTAACAAATACCCACCGTTAGCTTCAAAGCCCGCTATGCGTGAGTATGTCTTGTTTAGATTTTCAAATGCTTCTATGACATATGGAGACCCAATTTTTGTTCTTACTACAGACTTAAAGCTATCTGAAAGCTCTATTGCTGTATTGCAACTAACTGGTGTAGCAAGTGCTTCAATATCCAAAGCTTGGCTACAAAGTAAGCCTAAAATATCTCCCCTAAGCCACTCTCCATCTTCACCAGCAACAAGCGGCCTATCACCATCTCCGTCAGTTGAAAACAATAAGTCTAAGTCATGCTCACGAACCCAGTTTCGAGCTCTTTCTCTATCGTCTTCAGAAACTGCTTCAGTATCAATAGGAATAAACTCATCACTTCGGCCTAAGCAAATTACTTCGCCGCCCAGCAGTTCAAAAAGTACTTTGTAAATATCTCGACCTGCACTTGAGTGCTCGTAAATACCAATCCTTTTTCCTGACAAGGTATTTTGATTGAAAAGCTCGGTATAACGAGAAACATAGATATTTTTTGCCTCGTCACTCGCAACAAGCTCTACATCATTAACATTGATATCTGAAAAATCAAAATCAGTTGATAAAATAGCCTGCTCATCACTTTTAGTAATTTCACCATCAGGGCGGTAAAACTTAAGCCCGTTTCTGTCAAATGGTATGTGACTTCCTGTCACCATGATACAAGCCATGTTTTTTTGCATGGCTGTATAAGCAAGTGCGGGAGTAGGAACAACACCATAATATACAACATTAATATTAAGTAGCTTTAAACCTGCCACACAAGCTCGAGCTATTTCAGTACTGCTCGGACGGTTGTCAATTGCAATTGCTATTGTATTAACTTCAAATTCGTTTTTAAGACTTTGGGCAAAAGCAATTGAAAAAGCAGCACAAACCTCAGGTGAAAAATCAGTAACTAGACCTCGAGCTCCGCTTGTGCCAAATGCAATTCCACTACTATTAATTACAGACTTTGTGTTCATTGCTTAACCTTTTACTCTTCCATAGCGGTCTTCAAAACGTACAATATCATCTTCACCTAAATATGAACCTGATTGTACCTCAATCAACTCTAAATCTACCTTGCCTGGATTCTCTAAGGCATGTACCGCAGTAATAGGTATATAAACTGATTCATTTTCAGTAACAAACTGTTCTGTGTCATCAATTTGTACTTTGGCAGTACCTGAGACTACGACCCAGTGCTCGGCTCTATGATGATGCATCTGCACTGATAACTTGGCACCTGGTTTAACAGTTATCCTTTTAACTTGGAAACGCTCACCATTATCCACAGAGTCATATTTCCCCCAAGGGCGATAAACTTCGCGGTGGAAAGTAACTTCAGAGCGATCATCGGCTTTTAGCTGGTTAACGATTTGTTTTACTTTTTGAGACTCATCTTTATGCGCAACAAGTACAGCATCCTTGGTGTTTACAATCACTAAATTTTCAACACCTACAGTTGTAATTAATTTATCTTCACCAAAGATTAACGTGTTTTTCGTGTCGACAGATTTAACGTCACCGATGAACGCATTACCATCTGCATCTTGCTCCGATACTTCCCACAAAGCAGAAAAACCACCTACGTCATTCCAATTGGCATCCATTGGGACAACAACTGCGTCTTTTGTATGCTCCATCACCGCATAATCGACTGACTCATCTGGGCATGCTTCGAATGCTTCTTTATCAACACGAATAAAGTCCATATCGTTGTTTTGTACTTGAACAGCTTTTTCGCAAGCCTTGTAAATATCTGGACGGAAGGCTTTCAACTCTTCGAGATAGCGGCTTGCTTTGAACAAAAACATACCGCTATTCCAGTAATAATCGCCACTTGAAACATAACTCATTGCAGTTTCTAAATCAGGCTTTTCTACAAAACTATCCACTACAAAGCCATTTTGAACTTCTGAGCCACGCTTGATGTATCCATAGCCAGTTTCTGGGGTATTACCAACAATACCAAACGTTACTAACTTACCTTGCTCAGCTAAAGACTTTGCTTTAATGATACTCTCTTGAAACGCATCTTTGTTTTCGATTACGTGATCTGCTGCTAACACCAGTAGTAGAGGGTCCTGAGCATTTTCAATCGCTTTAAACGCTGCCAAAGCGATAGCCGGTGCAGTGTTACGACCAACCGGTTCTAGAAATATGCCACTATGTTTTACATTTAACTGACGAATTTGCTCAGCCGCAATGAAACGGTGCTCCTCATTGCAAATTAGCATTGCAGGTGAATGAGATAGGCCGTCCAGCCTTAAAAGCGTACTTTGCAGCATGGTGTTATTACCATGCAGCTTGAGAAATTGTTTTGGATAGTTGCCACGTGATAAAGGCCAAAGACGAGTACCTGAACCACCTGCCATAATAATTGGTAAAATCATTTTAACTCTTAAGCTGAATATTGTTCAAAATGTGACTAGGCTTGCTTGCTCGTCGTTGCTAGATTTAAAAAGCTCTTATACCAAGGCATTGATTTACTAATGCCTTCTAAAATGCGGTACTCTGGTGAGTAGCCAAGATAGTCTTTTGCTTTACTCACATCAGCTTGTGAATGGCGTACATCACCGGCTCTAAAATCTCGATAACTTGGTTCATTCGTTACAATCACATCGCACTCTTTCAAAGCCGCTTGAATGGCGTAGTAAAGTTCGTTTAAAGTGGTGCGGTCACCCACAGCGACATTATAAACTTTATCTTTTGCTTCCTCGGGTGCAGTAGCTGCAAGAATATTCATTTGCACCGTATTTTCAATAAAGCAAAAATCTCGACTAGTCTCACCATCTCCATTGATAAAGACCTCTTCACCCTGAATCATTGAGGCCGTCCATTTTGGAATAACCGCTGCATAAGCGCCGTTTGGATCCTGTCTTTTTCCAAATACATTGAAATAACGAAGGCCAATTGTTTTAAACCCATAAGTTTTAGCAAACACACCAGCATACAATTCATTGACATATTTAGTTACTGCATATGGTGAAAGTGGATTACCAATATTCTCTTCCACTTTAGGAAGTGCCGGATGGTCACCATATGTCGAGCTACTTGCAGCATAAGTAAAGCTTTTTACCTTTTCTTCTTTAGCAGCCTGTAACATGTTTAAAAAGCCAGTGATGTTGGCAGAGTTGGTAGTTAATGGATCAGCGATCGAGCGAGGGACAGATCCTAAGGCAGCTTGATGTAGTACATAATCGACACCTTCGACTGCATTGGTACAAGTGTCATAATCCCTTATATCACCCTCAATAAAAGAGAAATTAGCCCATTGCCCCTCAGTAACAAGAGTTTGAACTTCATCTAAATTGTGCTGGTGTCCAGTCGCAAAGTTATCTAAACCGACAACTCTTTGCTCTAATTTCAATAATGTCTCTAGTAGATTTGAGCCAATGAAGCCTGCAACGCCAGTTACTAACCAAGTTTTTGGATTTGCAGCCAATTCATTTTTAATTTGATCAAAACGTGTCATTTTTTTTCCATAAAAAGTAAGGTTTCGGTCACACCTAAACCTAGCTTTACATAATAATTGTTACAGGCGCATGTCTACTGCGTTCTTATCCAGTACATATTTTAAGTCATATAAAATATGTTCATTCTTACCAAATTTACGAATGGCATCACTACCAAGTTGTTTAAACTCGTTATGGCCAACAGCAAGGATGATGGCATCATAATGGTTTATTTGCGCTTCTGGAGCCAATTTTAAGCCATATTCATGTTCGGCTTCTTCACTAGAACACCAAGGATCAACCACATCAACATTCACATTGTATTCTTTAAGCTCTTCGACAATATCAATTACTCTAGTATTACGAAGGTCTGGACAGTTTTCCTTAAATGTAAAGCCCATCACAAGCACATTAGCACCTTCCACGTGAATGCGTTGCTTAAGCATTTGTTTTACTAACTGAGAAACAACATATTGGCCCATGCCATCGTTAAGGCGACGCCCTGCTAAAATCATTTCAGGATGATAGCCAACGCTTTGCGCTTTATGGGTTAAATAATAAGGGTCTACACCAATACAGTGGCCTCCAACAAGACCTGGGCGGAAAGGCAAGAAATTCCATTTAGTTCCAGCAGCCTCTAAGACCTCTAATGTATCAATATTTAGCTTGTTAAAAATAATTGATAACTCATTAATCAAAGCAATATTGACATCACGTTGGGTATTTTCAATAACTTTCGCAGCTTCAGCAACTTTAATACTAGAAGCTTTGTGTGTTCCCGCAGTAATTACAGATTTATAAAGCTGATCTACAAACTCAGCCACTTTATCTGTTGAGCCTGAAGTCACTTTTAATATATTTGTTACACGGTGTTCTTTATCGCCAGGATTTATTCTTTCAGGTGAATAACCCGCAAAAAAATCTTTATTAAATTTCAGGCCTGATACTTGCTCCACAACAGGAATACAATCTTCTTCCGTAGCACCAGGATATACTGTTGATTCATAGATGATAATATCACCTTCGTTTACAACCTTGCCAAGCATCTCACTTGCTTTTATCAGCGGTGTTAAATCAGGTTGGTTATGTTTGTCTATTGGTGTCGGTACAGTGACAATATAAACATTACAGCTTTTTAAATCATCGACTGTATAAGAAAAGCTTAGCTGCGGTGATTGCGATAATTCTTCATCACTCACTTCTAAGGTTGAATCATGGCCTGACAGAAGCTCTGCAACACGGTTCTGATTTATATCGAAGCCGAGTGTTTGGTATTCTTTTCCGAACTCTACGGCTAGAGGAAGGCCTACATAGCCTAAACCAATTACACCGACCTTTGTGTCATTTAAGTCCATATGTACATCTCACCTGGCAAAATTTAAATTTTTGTTCGTAATTAGCACCGAATTTAATCAGCTATTTTATAGGCCTTATAAGGTAACTTACTTGCCCTAATTTAATCTTCTTAGTGCTTGAGTTAAGCTTGTCACAAACCCAGAACTAACACTGTCTGTCGAACTCGAGTCTGGAATATATGTATTGCAGGCTTACCAGCCATTCCTTGCAAAAACTTTACAAATAGTGTTGTTACAGATTACTAGTTACTCAAATACCGAAAAGCTACTTTTTGAGCGAGCTCGATGATGTTAACTACTTAACCAGTAGCAGCTAACAGTTATCTAGCTGCTACATGGATGTCACGCGGTGCTTTTAAAATGCAGTCTATCATCTATTCATAAAGCAAGTTTAAGCTGACGCTGCTATTTATTTATCCGACTTATACTCATAGTTATAGTAACCATAGTAACCATAAGCATTACTGGCTTTCTTAACAACGCCATTAAATACAACACCTTTCACATCAATGCCATTTTGTTCAAAGCGATTGCGGGTTAGCTCTAACTCTTTAACATGGTTTTGTCCAAAACGAGTGACAAGTAGCGTACTTCCTGCGTGCGCACTTACAATAGCAGGATCTGTCACAGCTAATATTGGTGGTGTATCTATAATCACTAAATCGTACTTTGCACTAACCTCTTCAACCAATTTAGAAAAGTTTTCATGCATTAATAACTCAGATGGATTAGGTGGTATTTGCCCCCTTGTCATCACATCTAGACTATCAATTTGGCTTTTTTTGGTTACTTGCTCAAGTGTTAATCTGCCTGACAAAAAGTCACTCAAGCCATTTTCCCACTGTAAACCAAATTGAGTTTGTAAGTAGCCTTTACGCATATCCGCATCAATAATCAAAACCTTTTTATCACTTTGTGCAAGAACAGCGGCAAGGTTAACAGATATAAAAGACTTACCAACTCCCGGACTAGGGCCAGAAATAGCAATGACATTATTTTTTGCTTCCATCATTGCAAAATGAAGGCTCGTCCGTAAGCTTCTTAAAGCTTCAATAGAAAGATCAGCTGGATTGTCAACCGCCAAAATTGATTTCGCTTTAGCAGTTTTGCCTTTGCGCGCTTTTGCAAAACCGGTAAGCTTAACTTGGTATTCAGAATAAGGCACACTTGCATATACAGGTAAACCTAATGCCTCAATTTCACTTGGGTCCTCAATGCCTTTGTGCATAGCCTTTTGGATAATCACAATAGCTATTGCTAACATCCCACCCAACATGGTAGCCATAAAGACTATCAAGGCTTTTTTAGGCTTAACCGGCTTTGAAATATTTACTTCGGCAAGATCGATAACTCGAACATTGCCCACCGTACCTGCACGGACAATATCTAACTCTTGAGTCTTAGCTAAAAGCAATGTGTATATTTCATTGTTCACTTCCACATCGCGCGTTAGACGCAGTAGCTCTTGTTGTGTTTCAGGAAGAACCTGTACCTCTGCAGCTAAGCGACGCTTTTGATTATTAACTGCCTCAATTTGTTGAAGGGCAGCTTGATAGCTCGGATGGCTTTGTTTGAACTTACGTCCTAATTCAAGCTTTTGGAGCTCTAACTGCTGTAGCTGTGTTTCAATTTTTACTAGTTGCTTGAGTACGCCTTCAGTTTCAAGGCTAATATCCACTGACTGCTGCTTTACTTGGTAATCATTAAAGCGCTGTTCAGCTGATTCCAATTGCTTTTTAACTTGTGGTAACTGATACTCAAGAAACTCAAGCGACTTTTGCGCTTCCGCACTATTACGCTCAACATTTCTTCTTACATAGGTGTTAGCTACCTTATTTAATACTAATTCAGCATATTCAGCATCAGCATTTTGTAAGCCTAAATTAATAATTCCAGAATCTTTTCCTTTTTCAGCAGCCTCAATTGCAGCTTGTAAATCCAGTATCGTATTTAATCGATCTCGCTTTACAAGCGCAAACTCAGTATCAGGACGGGCAATTAGTGTTTTAAGTGTTAAAGTAAAAGTACCATTCGTCACTTCCTCTCCAACTTTACCTTTCAGAATGCTTTGACCGCTGCTGTGTAGTAACTCAAATTGATTGCCTGTTAACGCAACTAAAGTAAACTCAACCCCTACTGCACTATTAGGTACATCGAATTTAAATACTTCAATTTTTTCTCCACCCCAAGCGTAGCTCGAAGCGCCAAAGCTGGCCTCTGCTATATCACCCTCTGCCATTGGAGTAAATTGACGAAACGCACGCCCGCCAACTATTGGAAAAATTTTTGGTTCAGCAACAATATCAAGTTTCAAGCTATCAACAGCTTCCCCGATAATACTGCGAGACTTTAAAAGCTCAATTTCGGTTACTGCTGCTGATGTGGTTTCAAACATACCACCCAATTCATCAAAACCAGGGACAGAGCCGCCTTTCTCTTCAACTTGAATCATCGCAGTCGCTTGATAAATTGGCGTGCTGAAAATCGCAACTGCCACACCAATTATCATAAATAGAGCTGTGATTATAACGATGAAAAATTTACGATCTAACAAAGCTCCGAATAGGGCCATTAAATCTATTTCTTGCGCTTGTTGTGTGTTTGGCTTTTGTTGAGAGCCACTTAATAGGTTTGATTGAGCATTCATTGACTCTTTCATCCTTATAAATACTTCTGCCAAGCGCTACATGCGCTATCAATTAACTCAAAAACGTGTTCGAATGCTTCACGACTTTGCCTGTAAGGATCTGGTACTTCTTTATCACCTAACCATTTACCAAGCAAAAATGTTTTACCACGCGCCTCTGGGTAGCGTGCGCACAAATCTTGTACATGCCTTTGTTCCATTACCAAGATCAGTGAGTTTTGTGCGACAAGTGATGAATTAAGTTGACGTCCCTTATGAGGTCCCATGTCAATACCATGCTCGCTAGCTAATTCTTGAGCAACACTATCAGCAGGTTTTCCTTCAAGCGCAGTTAAGCCTGCAGAGGATACATCTATACGTGTATTACTTAGCTTATCTTTCAATACGTATTCAGCAGTGGGGCTTCTACAAATATTACCTGCACAGACAACCAATATACTATCAAACATTATCTATATACCTACCTATTGATTATCTATATCTTGTAATGCATCTACTGTTGAAAGCGAAGGAAGAAGTAGGCTAATAACTTTATTCCATCTAGCAATCGGTGCACTAGTAACGTATACAATATCTTGAGGTTCCAGTTCAAACTGCTCCGCAAAAATTAACGCCGCAATATTATTCGCTCTCAATTGGTACACGTCTGCAATCACACCATCTGTTTCAAAATTTCTTTTCCTAAGGACGAATATACCATTTGCATTGGCACTACGTTCATTGATCCCACCGACCTCAGATAAAGCTTCAGCTAAACTTAAGCCATAGCGCTTAACTTCAACGGTGCCTACTTTGTTGACATCCCCCATCACATAGACATTTCGTTTATCATTACGCGCTACGTGAATAACATCTCCATGTTTAAGTATGCGGTTTTGTGAAATATCGCCTTTAGAATAAAAGTCGTCCAACTGAATATGTTCTACTGTATTTGCTCGGCTAAAAGTAACCGTTTTCCAATCAGCCCTTTCATTCAATCCACCGGCTTGATTAATAGCATCGATTAAAGTAAGTGGTGTCTCAGTAACTGAATACACGCCAGGGTTCTTAACCTCGCCAGTTACATAAACCTTTTGACTTTTAAAACCTACAACTTTTACATCTATCTGAGGATCTTCAATAACTCGGCTTAAGCGATTAACAAGCTCTTCTCTTAACTCTACAACCGTTTTTCCAGCAGCAGGAACTTTCGGAGCATATGCATATGTAACGGTGCCATCAGCTTGGACTCTAAAGCCATCAAATTCAGCCGTTCTCTGGACTGCTGCAGGGATTGTTAATTCAGGGTGGTCCCAAACGCCAACAGTAATTACATCTCCAATACCCAAACGATATTCATAGTCAGAGACGTCAAGACCTTGAACGGAAGTCATACGCTCAGTTCTATTCTTACTTTTCTGGTTATTTATCACTTCTGAATCAATGATTTGAATATTAACTTTTGAAAGTTCTTGATCCAAATTTGCTGTTTTATCGCCTGATGTAATTCCTTCAAAATGCCCACCTGGGATCAAGGTGCAGCCACTCATTACCAATAAACCTGCTGATGCTATAGACATGGCAATGAAATTTTTACAGCGTTGGGCCATTTTTTCTTCCTAAATATTTTTAATACTTATTCTTAGTTACTAAGTTTGAAGTAGCTTAACAACATAACTCCCACTTATATGATGGGTAATTAAACCATGCGATGTTCTCAATCGCAAGTTTACATTGCGTTAATGTTACATGAGTTTTACTAAAGATTTGTTGCAATAGCTTCGAACGTCACTGTGAGCTAATTGCCATCTTATTAGTCACCTAATATAAAAACCTAAACAACTAACAAACAACAGTTTTATCCAAAAAAGGAACTGTGATGTTCAAATAAAAGCACGAAACAACCAGCTCATAATTGCTTTAAAAAAAACAACAAAAAAATGCAATTTAACAACTTCTTGAAGTAGCGTTTTTTGCTTAAGTTTCTTACTCAAAAATTTAATTAGCTTACACAGGGGAGAACACAAAAATTACATAGACTAAGCCTTCCAATGCTTTGAAGTAGTATTTCCTTAAACTTGAGTTATTATACAATATAAACAATGGGAGGCCAATTTATCTATACTATAAAATTTAATATCTTAATCTTTTTGTATTAAATAAATCTAAAAAGCACTTTTACACAATAATTTACATAGCAACCAACACCTTCGCCCAGCATTTTCTTATCATTCTCAGATAAATTGTAAGCAGCGGAATTAGCTCGTTTAGCTTCATAGCTAGCAAAAAAGTGCCTTGTTGGATAGTAACCAACGTAAGCTTACCGAACACTCGAATAATTTTTCTGAGTCATTCAGCAAGCTTTCCTCAGATGTATCCCAGTAGTCATAACACTTAACAGGAGTACTCATTAGAGCTATGTCGTCTTCAATAACGACCTTAATAGCTTGGAGCGATAATAGTCGTCGGCAAAACCACAAAAACGGCTCTCACGAAATCGTTACTTTTCGTGAAGTAAAATTTGAAGACAAAAAGTCTTAGTTATTAAAATAAACAATGAGAGTTGCTGCGGTTAAAGTTGGATACCGCCATAATAGGCGGCATTCAAAAGTAGAAGTGAGTATAGTTCAGTACTATTAGTCGATATCGTAAAAATCTTTATACCAAGAGACTAGGTTTTTTACGCCCTCAGTTAGACCTACTTTAGGTTTATAGCCAGTAGCCTCAAACAAATCCTTTGTGTCAGCATAAGTTTTATATACATCCCCTGGTTGCATTTCCCTAAAGTTTTTATTCGCTTCTATACCTAATTCTGATTCAATCGCCTTAATAAAATCCATAAGGTTTACCGGGCTACCATGACCTATATTGTAAACTGCATAAGGAGCTGAGCTGGTTGCAGGACTGCCGCTTTCAACTTTCCAATCCTTATCTCGTGAAGGAATGACATCTACTACCCGTATTATACCTTCTACAATGTCATCAATATAAGTAAAGTCACGCCACATGTCCCCATTGTTATTAACATCGATCACCTGACCACCTAATATTTTCTTGGTGAAAATAAATGGGGCCATATCAGGTCTTCCCCATGGGCCATACACTGTAAAGAATCTTAGCCCAGTTGTTGGGATGTTATATAAGTGTGAATAACTATGGGACATCAATTCATTTGATTTTTTCGTAGCTGCGTATAACGAAACAGGGTGATCAACTGAATCTGATGTTTCAAATGGGGTCTTTTCGTTTAAACCGTATACAGAGCTAGACGAAGCATATACGAAATGCTTAACTCTCGCACTTCTACACCCCTCTAATATGTTTAGGTGGCCAAGTAAATTACTGTCAGCATATGCATGTGGGTTTTCTATGGAGTAGCGCACACCAGCTTGCGCCGCCAAATGGATCACAAAGTCAAAGTTTTCAGATTGAAACAGCTTTTCAACATCACTTCTACTGCTTATATCAAGCTGTACAAAAGAAAAGTTTTCCGTTGGTATTTGTTTCAAGCGCTCTTTTTTTAAGTTCACATCATAATAATCATTGATATTGTCAATACCAACGACCTGATTCCCTTTAGCCAATAGCTTTTTGCAAACTTCCGCACCAATGAAGCCTGCAGCACCTGTAACCAAATATTTTTCTGTTGTTGTACTCATATTAATCACACCCAAAGATATCTCTTGTATAAACCTTTTCGGCTACATCACTCAGTTCATCTGACATTCTATTTGAAATGATAACATCAGACTCTGCTTTTAACTCTTCGATGGATTGAGTCACTTTAGAGTAGAAAAACTCCTTTTCTGTGTATGTTGGTTCATAAATGATTACCTCAATACCTTTAGCTTTAATGCGCTTTATAACCCCTTGAATAGCTGAAGCTCGGAAATTATCAGAACCTGACTTCATAACAAGCCTGTATACACCAACGACCTTTGGTCTCTTAGCAATAATTGCATCCGCAACAAAGTCTTTGCGGGTTGTATTAGCGTCTACGATTGCGCGGATCATATTGTTAGGTACATCTTGATAATTTGCTAAAAGCTGTTTCGTATCTTTCGGTAAGCAATAGCCGCCATAACCAAATGATGGATTATTATAATGAGTACCGATCCTTGGGTCTAAACTAACACCTTCGATAATTTGCTTTGTGTCCAAACCGTGTGATTCAGCGTAGCTATCAAGCTCATTAAAATACGCAACTCGCATAGCTAAATATGTATTAGAGAACAACTTGATTGCTTCAGCTTCTGTCGCATCAGTGAAAAGTACATCAATATTTTCTTTTAGTGCGCCTTGTTCCAATAGACCAGCAAAAACTTCAGCTCTTTCAGAGCGTTCACCTACTATTATTCTTGATGGATATAAGTTGTCGTACAAGGCTTTACCCTCTCTTAAGAACTCTGGAGAGAAGATAATATTATCAATGTTAAGTTGTGATTTAATTGAATCAATAAAGCCAACAGGTACTGTTGACTTAACAACCATTGTTGCTGATGGCTCTATATCTAATACAGTCTTTATGACGCTTTCAACAGAGCTCGTATTAAAGTAGTTGGTTACAACATCATAATCAGTCGGAGTCGCAATTATGACGAAGCTGGCCCCCTCTAATGCTTCTTTCGGGTCAACCGTCGCTTTAAAGTCAAGACTATCGTCTTCTAAGTAATTGGAAATTTCGACATCTTCAATTGGAGAGGTTCTTTCATTCAGTAGTTGCACTTTTGACTCATCTATATCTAAAGCAACTACTTGATTGTGTTTCGCTAGCAACAACGCATTCGATAAACCGACGTAACCAGTCCCTACCACAGTAATTTTCATTTAATACTCACTTTACGTAAATTTCAGCAATCCCTAAGTATAACAACTCAGAATAAGCTATTTAAGCCTTAAGCAATCTCTCTTTTTTTTCTAGCTACGACAAACCTCAGAAAGGATGCTAACTCTTTCTTAAAAATGATAAGTGAGCTTACAAATAATACAAACCAAAAAACATAACTATATGTTGCATAGTCTTTACCGAAGAGCGTACTTGTACATGCCCCAAAAACTAACAGAAAAGTATATCCATAAAGCAAAGTTCGTGGGAACGATACCCATACTCTGGCAGACAACTCAGTCCTTAGCAAAAAGAATAAGAAGAAAGCCGCACAAGTACTTGCGGCTGCGCCAGCCGCCCCATAAACCGGGATCAAGATAAAACTTAATGCTATGTTAAAAACAAATGCTAATATCGCTGAAAGCATTGCTAAGCCTGTTCTCTTCGCAACATTAATTCCAACAACAGTGGTTTCAGAGAGAGTGTATAAAAGAGGGTAACCTAAACAGGATATAAGAACCCATTGTACCTCAACATAATAGCTAGGTAAAAAGAAGGGCACAATCCAGGATAATAATCCAGCAAGACAAAACAATACAATAACAATAAAAAGTATGTAACGATGAACATCTTGAATTTTGTCTAAATTCTCCCCATCAGCAACCCACTTATAGACTGTCGGAGCCCAAACAGTTGAAAATACATTTTGCAAAATGGCTGCTGCGGCCGCAAAACTCACAGAAACTGAATATAGCCCTAACTCTTCTAGGCCGGATATTTTTTTCAACAATACCTTATCTATCGCTGTAAGGCCCCAAAAAGCGAGCGACCCAAATATAAGTGGAAAACCATAAGCCAAAATAGTTTTAAATAAATTAAAATCAAAACGCTGTTTCAGCAATTGCCAAATAGCGTCTTTGATCAAATAAAACAAAATAAAAAAAGTAAGAAATTGAGATAACGCGGTTATTAATACAAGATCTTGCGTTTGAGGAGATGCTAAAATGGCGACTGCAATTAAAACCAGCGAAATAAGAAAAACTTTTGGTGAAACTTGTACTATTGAAAAAGCCAAAGCTCTTTGTTCCATTCGTAATATCAGTGAAAAGAACCTCGCTAAAAATGCTACAAAAATCGACAACATAACCAGTAGTGAGAGAAAGCCGCTTTCAAGATCAAAGAGCAGTGATGACAGCCAATCCTTAGAAAATAATAACGATACTGAAAAGCAAGTCGTTAATATTAATAAGCCGGGAAATAAAGACGTCTTGAGTAGCTGAATTTTATTTGATGACTCGTGGTATTCTCTCACATAAGCTTGGTCTAATCCCAAGCTGAATAGCATAACACTTAAACTCAATGCAATGTTATACATGGCAATTCGACCCACATCTTCAGGAGCAAAAAACCAGGTTATTAATGGTAGTGAGATAAAGCCAAGTAAAGCACCCGCAACAGGTCCTATCGCAAATTGAGCAATTTTCTTTATATTCATATTAGCACGAGCTTATTTTATAAAAAGCTTTCAAATATCATCAATTAAGAATACTTTCTAGCTGACTTAGATAGTTACTTTTAGAGAAGTACTGACGGATTTTCCTTTGATTGCTTATCATTTGCTCTTTATCTAATCCACCAAACTTTTTGACAGAAAAAATATCTACACCAATAGAATCAAAAAGTTCCCAATGGCTGGTATCTTCACGCATGTAAACTTTTTTCCCTAACCCCAGCAGTGTAATTATGTTTCCCATAGCTTGCTGTCTATTGTGATTAAAAAATGCAATATCAACTTTACTTAAAAAGAGCAAATAATCATCAAATGGAAGCAATTCTGTCATCGGATTAAATTTTTCTCCAAACAGCTTAGTCCCTTCAGCAATTACTTTTTCAGCGTTTTTTGAGTTACCATAAGACAACGGCACATGAACTTGAATATTTTCATTTGCAAATGGTTTAAGCTTCTCAAATACCTCTAAGTGATTATTACTCGGATCTGCTGAATTGCCGACTTGAATGTGTATTGTATTCTCGGCATTATTTAGTATTTTTAGTTCACTGTATAGGTTACTAGTATACATCAAACACTCATGGTGTTTTCCTCTAGCCGAGTAAACTGTTTTTGCAATTTCTATATCGCCTTTTACATACGTAACTAAATTTCCAATTTGTTTAATTACTGTACTCTTTATAAATTCATTAAACTTCCATTTCAGTGTTTTAAATTCAGATTGAAAAGTGTATAGATCGCCTCCCCAAATGAACCAATAACACTTCTTTAACAACCATGGGCATAAAAATAAAAGGTAAATCAGTTTTTTATCGAATAAGCCATGTATGATAACTCGCTCTGCACGATGCATGTTTATTAAGGTCAGTAACAAACGTTTTAGTTTTGAGCTTAGAGAACTGTCAGATACAAAAATATTTTTTGCTCTCATAACCTTGTCAGCTGCAATACCTTCTGAGATTAGAAAGTGATGTTCATCAAATTTGAAGTTATCTTTTACCAACTGCACAAAAGGGACGATAAATTTATCACCCGATGAAATATGTAGAACTTTCACTTAATCTAATCTCAACAATATATAATTTACTAACTAAAAAACTTCTTAACAGTCTCTATGACGCGACTTTGATTTTCATCCGACATATTGAAATAAAGAGGAAGCCTAACTAATCTCTCACTTTCTGTAGTTGTATATGCATCTACTCCACTAAACATTCCTAACTTGTTTCCAGCAGGGCTAGAATGAAGAGGAACATAATGGAAAGGTGTAACAACTCCCTCATTTTTCATAAACTGGATAAATTGAGTTCTTTGCTCTTTGTCTTCTAGTTTGATATAGAACATATGAGCATTATGCTCACAACCCTCTGGTATGAGGGGCAAAACTGATTGAGGGAGTACTTGAGCTAACTCACTATAATATCTATCCCAAATAGATAGTCTCTTATTATTGATTTCTGTAGCAGCCTGCAACTGAGCAAATAAAAATGCAGCTTGTAGCTCACTAGGTAAAAAACTAGAACCAATATCTTGCCAAGTATATTTATCAACTAAACCATTGATAAACTGGCTCCTATTAGTACCTTTTTCACGAATAATTTCTGCTCGCTCTATTAACTCAGGGGCATTAATTAAGATTGCACCACCTTCCCCGCCAGAAGAGTAATTTTTGGTTTCATGAAAGCTGAAACACCCAATATGACCTATCGTACCCAAAGCCTGTTTTTTATATTTAGACATAACCCCTTGAGCTGCATCTTCAATAACCCACAAGTTATGTTTTTGCGCAATGCTTAAGATAGTATCCATATCGCATGATACGCCAGCATAGTGTACTGGCACAATTGCTTTAGTTTTGCCAGTTATAGCGGACTCTATCAAGTTATGGTCTATATTCATGGTGCTAGGGTCAACATCCACAAACTTAATGACTGCTCCCCTCAGTGCAAACGCATTTGCCGTTGACACGAAAGTATACGAGGGCATTATGACTTCATCTCCCTCTTTAAGATCAATCAATAATGCTGCCAATTCTAGCGACGCAGTGCATGAAGGAGTAAGTAATGCTCTAGGAGTATTGAACTCTTCCTCGAACCACTTTTCACATTTTTTTGAAAATGGCCCGTCGCCACACAGTTTCCCTGATTCAATAGCTTTACCAAGGTAGTCTAGCTCACACCCTAGACTTGGTGGAATATTAAATGGAATCATTCTTATAGAACCAATATGAAATACTTTGAGTTAAAAAATTTGACTTGCCATATAATAATATAGCTGCGTCATTACTTGTTTGTGTAGCAACAGACAAAGACTTAGCGTTATTCTTCACACAATACGCTTCTGCGAGTTTCAATAATGCTTTTCCAATCCCTTGCCCTTGAAATTTACTATGAACGCCAATAAGACCAATCCTAGCTTTATGATCTCGAATCTTTATAGATACAAAACCTTTTATTTCAGAACTTTCTCTAATCACTAAGCAGATATCATCAAAGTCAGATTGCACCGCTTTACGTATCCATAACGCATAAAATTCGTTTCTTTGAGATACTGTAAACCAAGGTGCTCTAAACCTGCTATTTTCATATAGACTAGAGCAAAGACTTTCTAAAGACTCAATATCTGAGTGCTGGGCTACATAACTTTCGATGGGTTCCGAGGCAGTTGAAGCCTCAAGGTTTTTTATAAAGTCTATTTCACCTTCACAAAATTGAAAACCTAGTGTATTTAGCTTATCAACGCTTTCATAGTCTTTTGCATCGACCTTCGCAGTTATCAATGCCCCATGCTCAGTAGTTAAATTATTACTGCTTTCACCAAACCTTAGAGCATAAATTGGCCTAGCAAAGAAGTTACTATCCCAATCTAGTTTAGTTAGATTGAATGACATAGTTAAAGTATACTCTTCAAGTACATACCATAATCATTTTTAGCAAACTTCTTGGCTTGCTCTTCAAGCTTCTCTGTTGATAACCATCCATTATTAAAGGCTATTTCTTCGAGACAAGCTATTTTATAACCTTGACGCTTCTCGATTGTTTCTACGAATGCTGACGCCTCAAGAAGACTTTCATGCGTCCCAGTATCCAGCCAAGCGAAGCCCCTACCTAAAATTTCAACATTCAATAAACCTTTGTTTAAATATAGTTCATTAAGGCAAGTAATTTCTAATTCACCACGCTTAGATGGCTTCACTGACTTTGCTAATTCAACAACTGAATTATCATAAAAGTATAACCCTGTAACGGCTAAATTAGATTTTGGATATTGGGGCTTCTCTTCAATTGAGACAGCTTTATTATCGTCATCAAATTCTACAACACCGAACCTTTCAGGGTCTTTCACTTGATAGCCAAAAACAGTGGCGCCCTTTCCATCTTTTGCATTTTCAACAGCCCTTTTCAATTTTGGAGAGAAGCCTTGACCGTAGAATATATTATCACCCAATACAAGACATACATCGTCGCTACCAATGAATTCCTCACCCAAAATAAATGCCTGAGCTAATCCATCAGGTGATGGTTGAACAGTGTATGTTAATTCGATACCAAACTGAGAGCCATCACCTAACAGTCTTTTAAATGCCTCGGAATCGTCAGCCGTTGTAATAATCAAAACCTCTTTAATACCGGCTAGCATGAGCACTGACAGCGGATAATAAATCATTGGTTTATCATAAACTGGTATCAATTGCTTTGAGATACCCATTGTGATTGGATACAACCTCGTACCAGAACCACCTGCTAAAATAATACCCTTCATCTTTTATTCCTCACCAGCGATTACGCCCAGACGTTCCCTTTGATAATTGCCCGATTGTACATTTTCACACCATTGGGCGTTATCTAAGTACCATTGAACCGTTTTTTTCAAACCAGACTCAAAACTCTCTTGAGGCACCCAACCTAGCTCTTGCTGCATTTTACTCGAGTCGATAGCGTAGCGCCTATCGTGTCCTGGCCTGTCATCGACATAGGTGATCTGTTCACTATACTTTTTATCGCTCGGTACCAATTCATCAAGTATTTTACATATCGTCTCAACAACTTCGATATTACGTTTTTCATTGTGACCGCCGATGTTATATGTTTCCCCGACTTGCCCTTGCGTGACAACAGTGTGAAGTGCTCTTGCATGATCTTCAACATATAACCAATCTCTGATCTGGTCCCCTTTACCATAAATAGGTAATGGTTTACCTTCCAAAGCATTTAAAATAACAAGAGGAATTAGTTTCTCAGGAAAATGATACGGACCATAGTTATTAGAACAATTAGTAATAATAACTGGAAGGCCGTAAGTTCTATGCCAAGCTTTTACCAAGTGATCACTAGATGCTTTACTTGCTGAATAAGGGCTACTAGGTGCATATGAAGTCTTTTCAGTAAACAATGGAAGCTCAGAGCCTGGTTCAACATCGTCAGGGTGCGGCAAATCTCCATAAACCTCATCTGTAGAAATATGATGAAATTTAAATGACGCTTTCTTTTTCCCCTCCAAAGAAGACCAATATAATCTTGCTACATCTAATAAATTATATGTACCTACAATATTAGTTTGGATAAACTCTGACGGCCCGGTGATAGATCTATCTACATGACTTTCAGCAGCTAAATGCATGACTACATCAGGTTGAAAAGCTGTGAATACTCGCTCAATTTCAGCTCGGCTGCATATATCAACCTGTTCAAATTGATATCTTGAGCTAGATGATACTGGATTTAGAGACTCTAGGTTTCCTGCATACGTTAATTTATCAACATTTAAAACTTCATCTGTTGTATTTGTAATAATATGCCTGATTACAGCAGAACCAATAAAACCGGCACCACCAGTGACAAGTATTTTCACGTGAAACTCCTATAAAAACTTTTATTAGATATACATAGCATAGGCAAGACTCCTAAGCTGTACTCTATAGTGAAGCGCTTAATTATGACTTTGTAGTCAGTGTTAATTTAATAGATTCGATGTATTGCTTCACTACATTATCTATGTTTAGAGCAGCTACAGCCAGCTTTAACCCTTCTAAATCAGTATGTAAACTATTAAAATCTTCAATAGATTTTTTGAGTGCTCCTACATCATTCACAGGGTAAATAAAACTATTTTTATAAACTCTTCTTAACTCTGTGTCTTCATAAGATACACCTAAAAGCTCTGCGGGACCGGTTTTACAATTAGACGTTATAACAGGTACTCCCAACGCGAACGCTTCAACTAAACAATTTGGAAACCCTTCTGTTTCAGAAGCTAAAATCATTGCTTTTGCATTCTTGATGTAAGGATAAGGGTTACTCAACAACCCTGTAAACTTAACTCTGTGAGTCAAGTCTAGTCGGTTCACATAATTTGAAAGAGGCTCATATTCAGGACCATTTCCGACAATTAATAAGTTCTCTGTTTCATCAACTTGACGTAACACCTCAATAATACTCTTCACCTGTTTGGACTTTATTAGGCGGCCAACAACTATGAAGTAGTTATCAAAGTATTTCTCATAGTGCTGTTGAGATAATTCCTCATATGTCGCCAAAAGGTGAGGGTTATAAATCGTTTCTATACCGTCAGCTTTATCTAGAAATACTTTTGCTTGATTAGCCATTTCTTTAGAAACACAGATAATGGAGTGAGCACCGCGATATAAGGCTCGAATTACCTTTTCTAATTTAGTATTTTTAAAGCGTTCAAAACTACTATGGCAAACAATTTGTGACTTATATCGAAATACACGCGACAAGACCACATTCAACATATTTGGGAATAGAAGATGAGACTGTACTACATCAGGCCTTAATCGAATCAAAACCCAAATAAACTTAAATATAGCAAATAGCTTCCATAACTTATGTGATGACTCACCTTGAAGGTAAAGGTGACTCGCAGATAAACTACCCTCACCTTTAAAACCTTCTACTAAACTATTAAATACCTTCTCAGCACCTCCGCCGCTGCTTGAGTTGGTAATCATTAACAGTCTTGTCATCTCTCACCTTTATAGTTTTGAAGATATTGTTCGCACATACGCTCTAAACTAAAATCTCGAGTGAGTTTTGTGTATTGCTCATTTACGACCTTACTCCTTAGCTCTTCTGATTCGACAAACTGATGAAGAGTCTTTTGAAGCTCATTCTCAGTTTGAAATAAAATACTCTCAGAAACACTCGGCTCAAGAATTAGGCTATGAGCAGGAATATTTGATAGTAATATAGGAACTCTAGAAGCCATCGCTTCTAACACTGAAATAGGTAAGCCCTCTTCTCTTGAAAGCGATAAGAAAATGTCAGACGACACTAGTAAGTCATTAATTCTCTCGACTTTACCAAGAAAGTTTATGGATACATTACCCTGCTCTAACGCTTTTACATCTTCCATGTAGGTATTATCTTCTACAGCTCCTGCAATTGAGAAGTCAAAGTGCTTTTCTGGGAATGCCGAATTGAGGTAAGTTACCACGTACTTTAACTTGTCGTAGCCTTTGCGATGCTTAACATTTCCTACAAGAGCTATTTTTACATCCGAACCTATTGTAAGACTGTCCTTTGTCTGAAAATTTGTAATATCGACAGAATTCTCTATCACTCTAAACTTTTTACCAAATGCATTTGTAAATCTATCAATATCTTGCTTAGAAACACCAACTATTTTGTCTGCAGTTTTATTTATTAGATACCTGTGAATACGTCCAATAAAGCGATTAACAAACCCATTACCATAATAAAAGTCATAAGAGTTACGCAAACTAACAAGATAAGTGAAGTCTTTTTTCATTAAGCCCGTGAAGAGTAGAAATGAGAGCAATAAGTCAGCACCTTTCAATTGGCTCTGAACGACATCGACCTTTTCTTTTTTTACTAACTTAGGTAACAAGAAAATCGACTTGATAAAGCCTAAGAGCGGAGAGCTTTCATCAGTAAGTTGAGTCATTCTCCTACCTTCCCAAAAGTTCTCCTGTACATTGTTGTGGGACCACAGCAATACCACTTGAGAGTCGGTAAACCCTTTATCGACCATTCTTCTAATGGATGCTTCAGCACCACCAACACCATTTGAGTTTAAAAGGTATAAAACTTTCATCAATATTCTCTAATTAAGACTTAATTTTAGCGATTAGGTTTTTAAATGAAAAAACTAAACTACCTAATGCTGAGTGTTTTAACATAAAGTAAAACGCTCTTTTACTTTGTGAGGTCCCCAAAAGTGATATTACTAACCATAAAGGGATCTTCTGACCTCTATTCACTAAATCACTAAACACCCAAAATTGAACTTTCCCATCTAAATTGTCTATGTGTTTGGCTAGGAACTGCTGCGCACCTTTAGCTGTTCTTGTACCCGTTGTTATTCTTGCTCTATTTGGGTCTACATTAACTTTATATAGCGGTTTACCTAGTTTCAGAAATGGCTTACTTACCCCAAAAGCTAACCTAAACCAACAATCATAATCTTGCCATGCAGTCATATTTTCATCGAAACATACATCTTTTAACCTGCTAGTTTCAGTGAAAATTTGATTTCCAACATAGTTTCTCTCAGCTAAACTATCAAAATGATATTCTACATTGCGCTCTTCAAAACGTGTTGAATTAACACCAAATATAGAATAAGCAGCACAAATAAATGCAAATTTTGAATCCCAATGTTTGATGTATTCACTGATACAATCAGGTTCCATTATATCATCATCATCAAGACCAGTTACAAATGCTCCAGTTGCACTGGAAATGGCCCTGTTTCTAGCATTACAAGCTCCTTTGGCCTGTTCATTTACCAGGTACTTAACTCGCTTATCCGTACTTGATATCTCAATTAAGAAAGCTTCAGACTCAGAACATATGCCATCTAGCACCACAATTAACTCAATTTTAGAATGAGTTTGCCTTAATACAGATTCCACTGCAGCTTTCAACTCTGCAGGGCGTTTATGTGATGGAATATATACACTGACTAAATTGTCATTATTAGACATTTTTAGTTCCTAAGTTAAGTTTAAAAACAAATGGGAATACAAGGAAAAGTACCCAGTAAGGATAAACCCACATTTCATTTGATATAGACAAGAAGCAAAATATAACGATTAAATACCTAAAACCTCTAGTCTGTGCTTTAAAAATTAAAGTTAAAATAAATGCAACTATAATTGAGAAAACAAAAATTCCGTGGTCAACCAATAGAGCCAGCCATCCATTATGAGGCTGAACATATCGCATATCTAGAGCTAGTAAACTCCTAACGCCTGTAATGCCCTGCCCTAGCAATGGTGTTTCATAAAATCCATTAATAGCCAAATTCCACATTGTTAGTCTCTGTGAAAAAGTGGAAAGCTGCTCAAGTAACGACAGCAAAATCAACAAACCAAATGCTGAGATAAATATAAATCCTACATTAAATAGTAGCTTTATTCTTAGTTTTATAAACACCAGACGAACAAGCAGTAACAAGCAAATCATCATTACTGTCTTTGAACCTGAAGCTAGCAAAATAAAAATAAATAAAAACAAATACGAGTAATGTAATAAAGTTTTGTTTTCAAACTTTGAAACTACATAAATAGAAAACACCATTAGTAATGAAGTGTAATTAGGGTCATGTGCATAACCAGCTGGCCTGACGCCTAATATAGATATTTTATCTTCAAAAACTTCGCCAGTAGAGCTAGCAGATACAAGGGGAAGATCTCCAACTACTGCTTGGTATAAACACGAAAATGCTAAAAAAAGACTTGAAAAAACAATACTATTTTTAAAAAGCTTTTCGCTAAAATTGTTTTTGTTAAGAATTAAATAAATAACAATTAAGAAATTATAAAAATAAAGAATAAGAACGTTTTTATAAACTGAGTTATTTTTAGATAAGTCTGAGTTCAGCCATGCCAATTGATCTTGAACAACAATTAATGTCAACAACATTATAACGATCAAAATGACCGAGGGTATAAAGTAATCTTTGTACTTTAATTTCAATATACATGTTAGTGACAAGCCAATAAATAATATTGGTAGAACAATAAAACGAATGTCAAAGCCAAGAGAGAAAGTTCTATTGTAGATAGAAAAAACTAACAGCACTAACAATAGTGAACTGAACAACTGGTTTAGTTTTATTCTTTCTAGTATTGACATAAACTTGAGGCAGCTAGTTTTCTAGCGCCCCATCCCAAAGATCACAACTTTCACAGTTTTTAATAAAATTTTCAAATCTAAAAATGTACTATGGTGTTTTATATAATAAGTATCATATTTATGCTTCCAAATTGCATCTTCTAGAGATTCACCATATGGAAAACACACTTGAGCTAAACCTGTAATACCAGGTTTAACGGCATGCCTAAAGCGATAATAAGGAATTTCTTTTTCTAAGTTTTTAATAAAAAACTCTCTTTCTGGTCTCGGTCCTACAATTGACATTTCACCACGCAAAATGTTAATGATTTGAGGAAGCTCATCAATACGTGTTTTACGGATAAACTTACCTACTTTTGTTACTCGAGAGTCATTTTTTTTTGCCCACTGAGCCCCTGAGGCTTCAGCGTTTTGTGCCATAGAACGAAACTTAATTACTTCAAACTCTTCATTATAAAGACCTGTTCTTTTTTGTTTATAAAAAACAGGTCCTTTACTCTCAAGTTTAATCAACAAAGCTGTAATTATCGAGATAGGTAAAGTAAAAAGTAATAATGTTATCGCTGCAGCTAAATCGATGACTCTTTTTGCTATTTGAGTTCTCTTTGTAGAAAGAATTGAAAATGCTTTCTGATGCAAGAAATAACTACTACCTAATAATTCAACTTCAGTATAACCCAGACGTCCATCAAGATAGCTAACCAGAGGTTCAACCCAACCACCGAGTTCTGTTGCTGTTACTAGAAAAGCTTTTTTCTCTTCGGATAAAAAAGCACTTTCGTAGTGACATATTACTTTTCTCGTAATGTCAGTAATTGAGTAATCATTGATCACAACATCAAAATCAAACTGTTTAGCTAAGTTTTGGATTTTCTCATACCTATTATCAGGACAATAAACATAAATAGTCTTTTGATTTAGGGCATGTGTTTTTGTTCTAAAACGCTTTTTTATACTCAAACCATTCACAGAAACTGTTGTGTCTTTATCTAATTTAGCCACTATAGCAACCCTATTATTCAAGATTTATGTTCATTCTTAACAAAGTAAGAAACTACGACTATTATGAACGCTAACAGCGCCCCTAAAAAAGTGCCTATGATACAAATTAGAGCTCTGTTCGGTGAACTCTTCTTTTCAGGTACAATAGCTGGGTCAATGGTTTTAAAAATGTATTCATCTCTTACTTCTGCGAACATTCTGCTTTTAGCTTGATCTTCGATCAATTCATACAAAACACTCTGTATATTACTGATGTCTGTTTTGCTTAATTGTGCACTTAAAAATGCAATACTCTTCTCTGAGCTATCAATAACTTCTTCTTTCATAACGTTATTAATAGCGATGACCAAATTGTCTACTATCTCTTTTGCGACATAGGGAGATACGTGCTCAAATGATATTCTAACTAAGCCTGCCTCTTTGAGCCTGGTAACATTTAGAAGTTCTCTAAACTTCTTGTAAAGTTCTTGCTTAGAAGGCGTATCTGACTCGATATCTGAAAACGTTTTTAGCCAAACCTTATTACGTTCATCATATATATCAGGGTTTATAACGACCTTGTTTTCACCCTTCGACCACTCTTTTGCAGCCAAAATATTTACAGATAAATCATGATCAACTATGAACTGATCTATAAACTTTCTTGATTTAAGTATTTCGATTGCTAGATCTGTTTTGTCATTGTTCTGTAAATTAACCCCAGCTAAGCTCGCCAGCCCACCAAGCTGACCACCCAAGCCAGAAACACCACCGCTTGAACTGTCTTTTTGCGGGTATAAAACTACATTTGACTGATACACATTTGGTAAGGATACACTTACATACACACTTGCCGCAGCAAAGACGAAAGTAATGCCAATGAATATCCACTTACTCTTCCAGAGAATGAAAAGAAGTTCTTTTAAATTAATATCATCGCCTTTGATCAAATTGCTCATAATAACTCTTTAGATTAGATTCTAGCAATAGCAGCGATGCCAACGCCTAACTGATAAAATATTTGTGTAGCAGTGCTCCACAGAGTGAGGTTATCCATATATGACGCATCCATTGGAACTACAATAGTGTCACCTGGCTCTAAGTTATGTTGATTATTAACGGCAAACCAACTAGACCTATTAGGTATATAAACCGCACCATTGGCTTTTATAACATATACCTTATCCTCATCAGCACGATCCTTTAAGCCACCACTTAAATTAATATAATCGTCAATTGAAGTACCACGCTTAAACAAATGAGAAGAACTATAGTTCACCTCACCGATGATAGAAATCGACTCTTGTTTTCCAGGAATATACAAACTATCACCATCTTGTAGGCTGAGTGTGTCTTGTTGTGCGAGTATGCTTGGAAGATTAATTACTAACCGCCCTAAGGCTTCAACACTTGCAAGATCTTTCAATAGCTTGTCTGTTTCTTCATAGCTTAGGGAAGTGTTTGAACCAATTGACTTTTGAAAGCTCTTGGAAGCAATATCTTTTCTTAACTCTTCAGACAATTTTAGAAGCTGTTGCTTTTCTTGCTCTTTGATAGCTTCTCTTGTAAATATAGCAGCTCGAGGCTCTGCATACTTGGTTAGACCGCCTGCACGCTTAATAACACCCTCAAGTGTATCACCTCTTTTCACAGTATAGGTGCCAGGGAAAGTGACTTCTCCCGCTAAATGCACTTTATAACTGGCTTGCCAATCTGGACGCATTAAAACGTTTAGTGTATCTCTACTTTTCAAAAGTAACGCATCAGCTAACGGCTGAGCATCGATATCCTCAACTCTAATATGCCTTACATTACCATCATTAATCGCTCTTGTTACTTCCGCGAAGCCAACAAATGCCGATTCAAGTAATCCACCTGCAGCCTGAATAGCACTATAAGTAGTCGTATTGTTTGCTAAAGGATAAACACCCGGGAACTTAACTTCACCCGAGACCTCAAAAACCGCTTTATTGTGGCCTACTGTTGATTGGTATTCCAATCTTGAGATCACAGTTTCAAGCAAGGTTGTACGACCAAAAACGGTTAAGTTTTCTTCCGGCTGTGTATCTTCAAGTTTTGTTGCCTCCAATCCTAACTCTTCTTCGCTAGTTGGCCACTGCATAACTTTTTCTTCAAACTGCCTCGTTTCATACAAATGCCAAAGTTTCACTCGTTCTTGCAGTTCTTTTTCATCTTTGGTCAAAGCTAAGTCCGTTAGAGCTTTATCTTCTTCTTCTTGAGTTTGGAAGCGGCTAAATACATAAACCTCATCGTTTTTATTCAAAAATACGCGCTTACCATTAAGTGCATCAGCAATTGAAAACTGAATGACTTCAATCTCACCAAGCTTAGAAACTTGCCTAACAATAATTGCATAACCGAGATCAGCTTGGGGTAATAAGTCGTTTTGAATACTTTTTATTAAATTGTCGAATGCCAAATCCTTAGACCATTCATAATGACCTGGCCTAGCAACAGCACCAATTAAAGTTATTGAGTCGACAACCTCATTTTTGACACTCTTAACTTTAATTGAGTCTCCACCTTTAGGTTTAAAAAGACCAAGTCCATTTATAAAATCAACCGAAATAATAGACTGCCTCGAATTTTCAACAACTCTTTTAACTTGAACCTGCTCTAAAAAGGCATCATCTTTAAATCCGCCAAACATTTTGATCAGAGAATCTACTGTATCGTCATCTTTTAACTCAAAAATACCTTCTCGTTTCACTGCGCCCTCAACCTTCACTTGAGAACCTACTGAAGGAACAAAGACAACATCACCACTGCGAAGACTCACGTCGCCCGAAGAATCTCCCTCAAGCAATAGGTCATATAAATCTAAGGTCGCAATCGTTTTGCCTTGTCTTTTAACTTGTATATTTCTTAAACTTGCTATTTCGGTTAATCCACCACTTACATATAAAGCATGTGTAACCGTTGATAAAGGTGAAACTGTATAGCTGCCAGGCTTATATGTTTCACCAACAATCATAACCCTCATTGAGCGCAATTGTGACATAGCTACAAAGACATTAAGCCCAATAGCTTCTTGAGAGATTTTATTCTTAATTAACTGCTTCAACTCTTCATAAGTAAGCCCTGCAACTTGCACGGGAGAGAAGTTTGGAATAGAAAGTCGTCCCTCGTTATCAATTACTAAGGTATGACTCGCACTTTCTTTACCGTACAGAGTGATATTAATTGCATCGCCACGGCCAATAACATAGTCTGATGTTACTTCTGCTGACTCTCCAGGGGCAAATGAGGTTGGTTCACCTGAAAAAATATCATACCCAAATGGTTTTAAAGTATGCTCTACTGGCTTTAGTTCATCTTCTTGTTCTTCAATAGTTGATGAATTGCGCGGTTTTATTGTATTTTTCTGATTGTTAGAGACTGTTTGGGCTGAATTCGTATTCAAGTTTCTAATAGTTGATAAGTCAATACCGTATTGCTTTGCTAGCGCTTCCTGTTGTGCTTTAGGTAACTTAGAAAACTGTTCGATTTGTTCAGGCGTTGGATTAAAAGCTGCAGAGATTGCACTGAAACTAAGCATTAATAAAGCTGTAATTCTTATAAATAACATCTGAAAAATACACCCTGTAGCAAACCAAAAGTTTAAGATTGCGCATTTTACACGAGAAGCAACCTATAAAAAAAGGGCCAAACGCCCTTTTTTTTGTCATATTTTTGTTACCCTTTCACCGCCCACTGTTAAAAATTGTAAACAAGTGTCAAGGAAGTTTCGGTATCAGTTTTTTCTTTATCTTCGTCTACATCTGAATTGTGCGTTATGTTATACGCCACTTTCATTTGAAGTGAACCGTGTATTTTCGTTAATAATGCAGATTCAGAAATAGTCTTTGTATTTGTACTTCCGTACTCTATACCTACCAGCTGAGTGAACCTTGCATTTTCTGAGACTTGCCATTGATAGTCTAGCTTAGCTAACCCAATAGCCTCACTATCTGTTTCTCCAGCAAGTGATAAGCCTGTTTTTTCATCAATTGCACTTTCCGCATATTCAAATTGCTTGATACCAGGACCTAATTGCACGTCTAAATACATATTTTGTGTATTTAACAGCCTCAAGCCATAACCAACGGAGAAAACAGCTTCACTACGATAGGCGCCAAAATGATCCTTTGTATAAGAACCATATATAAATAAATGGCTATTTTCTTCGTTTAATTCATAGTTACCCTGCAATGAGATTTCATATTTGCGACTGGTGGTTTCTTTTTCTTTTACCCCATCTTCATTTTCCGATTCACCTTCAGAAAAAATTCCGTCAAGTTTATACTCATTTCGCCATGATTCTAAATTGTGCTTCGCCTTAAGCGCACCTTTCAGAGTCGTTGTTTCTGTGTTACCACTTGTAACAATCGCACCCACTTCACTTGTCAGTTCCCATTGCTTTTCTTGTTCAACTAATGTGGTATTTTCGGCGGCAAGACTCTGCAGAGAAAGTATTGCTAATATAGATATAGGTAAAATTTTCATTTTCATTGGTACAATCAGCCCATAATTAATCATTTTTTTGTACGTGCACATCCATTTGCGGATACGGAATATTAATGTTTGCATCATCCAATGCAACCTTAATGTTTTCTAGTAAATCAAAGTAGGTAGGCCAATAATCGCCAGTATTAACCCATGGCCTAACGGCAAAGTTGACGCTAGAATCCCCTAGCTCCAACACCGCCACAGTATAAGCTGGGTCTTTCAAGATGCGATTTTCACTATTCAAGACGTTCTCCAATACTGACTTTGCACTTTTTAGATCTGACTCGTAGCCAACACCGATAACTAAGTCGATTCGTCTCGTTTTTTCTCTTGAATAGTTTACTATCGCCCCAGACATAACCGAGGAATTGGGTATTATAATAACTTTATTATCTGGCGTGATCAGTTCTGTTGAAAATATCTCTATCTTACGAACACTCCCCGATTTCCCACCCGCATCGATGTAATCCCCAGACTTGAATGGACGCAGTATAATAATTAACACACCCGAAGCAAAGTTCGATAGCGACCCTTGCAACGCTAGCCCAACGGCTAGACCTGCAGCACCTAAGATAGCAATAAAGGACGTTGTTTCTACGCCAACTTGAGATAAAGCCATAAGCAATGTAGCAACAAAGCCTAACGCATATACAATATTGGCAAGAAACACACCTACTGCTTTATCCACTTTGCGATTACAAATTGCCTTTTCTGTTAAGTTAGATAAAAAGCGCGTTACTTTTAGCCCAATCAAAAATATGAATAAAGCGAGTAATGCCTGAAGCGCATAGTGCACAATGAAATCTGAATTGTTATTGAACCAATCTAGTATGATATCCATAAAGCGTCCTGTTTCAGAGAGTTATCAATATAATTATTTACAACAGGTATAAATATTAGACATTTTGTGGAGATTTTCCCCAAACAGACTAAAATAGACAAAAAAATAAAAAAAGGCTTTGCATATTCAGTAAAACGCTGTAATATGCGCGCCACACCCAAGAGGTGTTACACGAAACATTGTGGCGGCTGTAGCTCAGTTGGTAGAGCCCTGGATTGTGATTCCGGTTGTCGTGGGTTCGAGCCCCATCAGTCGCCCCATCTCCCTCTTATTTCGTGTCTTTACTTATGATTTTTAAATAAATCCAAATCTATTCTAATTTTAAGCCCTCTAACTTTATACTTCTTTGCCTTTTATACACTTATAGTTTTTTGTTCTACTTTCTCATTGGTTTCAATTGATAATTCTGAAGACTAACTTTTAGATTACGGTTGTTTTTCTAGGCACCTAAGCACCTTATGATTTATTTGTTTACGCAAAAAAAATGCCACCTAAAATAGGTGGCATTACACACGGGATTATTTCTACTTATAAATAGAAATTCTGTTTACTTATTTCCAGCTTCTCATTTTGTGACCTTTTAAAGCATAGAAAAGTATAAATATATAACTTGGGATCATTAAGCTATATGCGCCTTGCGCACCTAAGCCAGCAACATTCCCTAGGCCAATAAGCAATGGTCCTAACGCACCACCGGCAATACCCATTATTAGTAAACCAGACGCAGTACCAGTCAATCGACCAAGACCATCTAATGCCAACGGCCAAATCGCAGGCCATACCATTGCATTAGCAAAACCTAGTAATGCGATACACAATAACGGATCTGGTAGCTGAGGTCCACCAAAAGGCGCCAACAATAGATTAGAAAGTGCAAATGAGCTGTTATCACCCATTACGACAGCAAGTACAGTGATGATACCTGCGATGCCCGACATCACCAAAGCACTCTGTTGAGACATAAAGCGAGGGATTAAGACAATACCAATTGCGTAGCCGAGTAGCATACACCCCATGGTATATGACGTCATAATCGAGTAGTCTGCAATACCCAAGTGCAGTGCATAAGAACCTATAGTATCTGCCGCAATAACTTCCACAGCAACATATAATGCAATACCAATTACACCTAACACTAAGTGCGGGTGCTGTAATGCTTCTCTCAATTCACCTTTTGATGTTTTACTTTCTTCTTCAAAAACCAAATCAGGTAGTGGGGCAAATTTTGCGAACAGTGCAAACAAAAATATTAAACCTGCAATCGCTAGATAAGGTGCTATCAAGCTGTTTGCCATCGCATCTTTTTGTTCTTGCGATAAGCTTTCGCCACCATTTACAACACCGCTCACCACAACCGCAGCAAACACAATAGGTACGATTACACCAGCAGACT
Source organism: Pseudoalteromonas umbrosa (assembly GCF_030125375.1). Lineage (GTDB taxonomy): Bacteria > Pseudomonadota > Gammaproteobacteria > Enterobacterales > Alteromonadaceae > Pseudoalteromonas > Pseudoalteromonas umbrosa. The sequence goes on from NZ_JASJUU010000007.1 coordinate 234,933, forward strand.
TATTTAATAGGCCCATGATACATACACGCACTGCCGCAGACTTTTCTGAACCCATTTTAACAACATATGGGTTAACCGCAGTTTGTAATACAGTCTGGCCAACACCGATTAATAGCTGTGCTAATAGAAAAACTTCAATTGCCTGCATTTTCGCTGCTGGAATGTATAATAAGGCTGACAAAGCCATGATCAAACAACCTACTGCCATACCATTTTTATATCCCACTTTTTTAATCACCATTGCAGATGGGATGCCAGCAATCGTTACGGCAATATAAAATGACGATATAATAAATGACGCTTGTAACGGTGACAGTTCAAGCATCTGCTGTAAAAATGGGGTTATAGCACCGTTTAACCAGGTTATACACCCCAATATAAAAAACATAGAACCAGCCAGTGTCATCGGCAACCAGACACTCTGCTTCGCTTTTTCGTTCATATCCACTGTTGCTTCCATAATACTCTTCTTGTTGCAATAAAATCTTATGACAAGTTGTACATGTGACCACTTATCACAGGTACACGATATATGTTCTTTTTATGTCCGTCTTCCAAGGCTTAAAGCCTCGGCAACTCTGTCAGTGCTGTAGATGAAAATGAGTTCAAACAGCAAAATGACAGCGCTGACATTTAACTTTACGTTAATTTTACACGTATTTCTAGTTAGAAATTATACTAAACTGGATTTAAAAAAGGGGCATACGCCCCTATTTTATTTTTTAATTGTCAGTTAATTTACTCTAAACCTGTAATACGGCTGTACTTTTTACCATCTAATGTGGTTCTCAAACGTACACCTGATGAATTAGTCACTGTCATCGGACCTGAATAAGTCTGCCATGATTTACCCGCATCCAGACTTACTTCAATCGTCAAAAATGAAAATGCACTATTAGCTAGTAGTTGACCATCTTTAATTACCGCGCCTGGCACAGGTAAGTTCACGTTCACACCATCAGCAACTAGCCTACTAAGCTCTTTTAAAGCCAGTGCTGCTGAAAATTCTTGCCAGTCAGCAGCGCGTGCCTTTTCATTTGGTAGCTCACCTTCCCAGCTTGCTTTATGCCAAGCACGCTCAGCGACGGTCAAGACACGTGGGAACATCATTGCCATCACTTGATCTTCAGTACGGATAGTTTCAGTCCATACCTGCCCTTGCATGCCCAAGATATTTTCAGGTTTTTCGAGCCTTGGTAACGGTCGACCAACAAGCGCTTCTAAATTGTCTATCGCTTCGCCATTACGGGTAAAGTCTGCGTTAGCATAGACATCATCCGGCATATAACTAAATGCTTTTTTGGTATCTGTGTATCTTGCCGCCCAGTAATAGCCACGCTCTGCTGGATGTGCTTCATATGGATGGTCGAAGTATAAATGTGTACCGTGAGATAGCACAACCTGATAACCATCATTAGCCAAGCGGTAAGCCCTGTCTGCTACTCCCCACTCCCAGATATTATCCCATACATTAGCGGTGAATACTTGATTCGGGAACTCATCACGTTTGAACGGATTTACACGGTCATACATCAGGCCATCTTCCCACGCTCCCGGCGCAATACCGCGTTTAGCAAAGATTGCTGCAATACGCTGCGTAAAATAGGGCTTCAAATCAGCAGGTCCAGCAATGCCGTTGTTCGCATCTTTAAACAAAATATTACAAGCGGGTGATTGTGTCCAAGAACCGGCTCCGACTTCATCACCGCCAAAATGAAGATTCTCCAAACGAGTCCCCGCTTCACGATACATGCCTTGCAGTTCATAAGTCACTTTTTCAACGAATGCGTATGTCGAGTCCATACATACATTGAATGAATTATCTGTGTAGTTTTGTACCGTTAAGTATTCAGATTTATCTTCAGGATCACTCAACAAGAAAGCACGCGCTTCTGTTTCCTTCCCCTGCTCCATTAATCTATGATATCTAGCTTCCATCGCTTTGATTGCTGCACGGGCATGGCCCGGACCTTCAATTTCCGGAATGATATCTATGTGTCTAGCTTTGGCAAATTTAAGTAACTCAACAAAGTCTGCACGTGATAAGTAGCCATTACCTGAACCAGACTTAAATGGACCTGTCCCCAATTGAGTTAGCAAACACGTGCGCTCTTCCAAATCAAAGCAGCGATACCCGCCTATTTCCGATAGCTCTGGTAAGCCAGGGATCTCTAGACGCCAGCCTTCATCATCTGAAAAATGCCAATGGAATTTATTTAGCTTATAGCGCGCCATTTGCTCAACGAGCTTAAACAATGCCTCTTTACCATGGTAGTTTCGTGCATTGTCATAATGCATACCACGCCAGCCATATCTTGGTGCATCGTCAATTTCAACATTAGGCGCTTCTACACTGCCATCTTTCGCAGTTGTTAACAGTGCTAACAAGCTCTGTATCCCGTAAAAAACCCCCGCATTATCAACACCAATAATCTCTACTTTATCGTCGTCAATTTCTAGTTTGTAGCTACCCGACTGGCGTGTATAGCGCCCTTCATCCTCTTCAACTTTTAAGAAAATCGTCGGGACTTTACCTGCTGCAATATGATCTGCTTTTGCATCCAATGTTAGACCTAATTCGCTTAAGTCCTCTTGGAAAACAGCGACTTCAGATTTTAAACGTCCAGCAAAGCGAATCTGCCATTTATTATCCAACTGTGCGACGCCACGATTAAAGTCGACATTTTGCGGTTTAGGAATAATGCGTTTTAGCGCCGCTTCTTTGTCGACTTTTACAGTGTGGGCATTGTGCTCATATCGCCAAGCAGCGTTCGCCAATGGGGAGTAGTCTAGTGGCTCATTGTGCCTTTTAAGCTGATTTTCACGCTCAATGGGTGCCACAAATGACAACATGTCTTCAGTATCTGTATTTGCGAAAATCACTGGTAGTGATTGACCTGATACGATAAATGCTCGCGGCATAAAATCTGTATATGCGGCGATCCAAGCTGCTGCTTCAAATTCAATTTTGAGTGATTCATTCGCGGCTAGTCCTGCGAACTCAGGCGTTGGCACAAAGCGATGTAAATCACCATTTATATGCTCTATACGCAGACCTGCAGAAGCCAATGTTTTAATTTTTCTAACTGAATGTACATATATCTGCCAGTCACTTTCACCTTTAGGCAACGCAACATTCGAACCATTTTTTAATGACAAAGAGCCGATGAAACTACCAGCGCCGCCGTGAAAATTGTTTTCTACCGCAAAAGTGAGTTGTGTATCTTTAGCAAAAGCATCAAGCTGAGATTGAGAAAGCATAGCACTCGCACACCAAGAAGAGGTGATCAGTGTCGTTGCAAACATATGCGAAAGCATATTATTTCGTAGATTCATATTAGCTCCTAAAGGCTATCCCCTGAACCACATTTTAGCAAAAGCTTTACATTCATGTACGTATTCTGATTATTACGATTTATGGTATGACGTACGATGAAATCGTGGCACAAGTTAGTAGCACTAACCAACTTATTGTTAGCATTTCATCATATAGAAGAAAAAATGACAGCGCTATCAATTTTTCAAAAAGCCCGTTTATTCCACAAAAAAACCCGCTCAAGATAAGTCATAGCGGGTTTAGTCGTATTTATATAGGTATTACCAAATCTTCACTCTTTCCTCTGGCTTTTTATACATGCCATCACCGTCCTGCACATCAAAGGCATCATGGAATTGTTGCATGTTGGATAATATACCAATCACACGATACTCACTTGGCGAGTGAGAATCTGTCATTAATCGATTTCTCAGCTCTTCTTCACGATACTCTCGACGCCAAATTTGCCCCCACCCCATGAAGAAACGTTGCGAGCCGGTATATCCGTCAATTAACGGTGCCTCTTTACCTTGCAATGATAATTTATAGGCTTGATAAGCGACCGTTAAACCACCTAGATCACCAATATTCTCGCCCAAGGTAAGCTCACCATTAACATGCACGTCATCAAATGGCTTAAAGTCATTAAACTGATCAATTAGCTGTTTACCTCTTGCTTCAAACTGTAATAAATCACTATCGGTCCACCAATTACGCAGGTTGCCATCACCATCGTATTTAGCCCCTTGGTCATCAAAGCCATGGCCAATTTCATGCCCTATCACAGCACCTATTGCGCCGTAGTTAACTGCGTCATCAGCATCTAGATTAAAAAATGGTGGCTGCAAAATTGCAGCTGGGAATACAATCTCATTATTCACTGGATTGTAGTAGGCGTTTACCGTTTGCGGTGTCATATACCACCTTGAACGATCAACTGGCTTTCCTAAATCATCAATCATAGAGCGACGTGACCACTCATTATAACGAACATAGTTACCCACTAAATCATCCGCATTGATTTCAAGTGCTGAATAGTCACGCCACTGATCAGGATAACCAATTTTCGGGGTAAACTTTTTCAATTTAGCTTTGGCAGCTGTCTTCGTTTCTGCACTCATCCACTCTAAATCATTAATTGACTTATCAAAACCAAGGATCAAGTTATCGACCATTTTACCCATTCGCGCTTTAGCTTCAGGCGGGAAGTGCTCTTTAACGTAAATTTTACCCAGCAATTCGCCTAATACATCATTGCTCGCGTCAGCCGCTTTTTTCCACATTGGTGATTGCGCTTCAAGCCCACGTAAAGTTTTACCATAAAAACCAAAGTGAAGATCAACGATTTTACGCTCAAGTAACTCTGCATAATTGCTTACTAAGTGAAATGTGAGATAAGCGCGCCATATAGCAATGTCAGTATCATTCACAATATTAGAAAGCTGTGTAAAATAAGAAGGTTGGGACACAATAAGCTCATCAACGTTAACACCCAATGTCTTAAAATATGATGAGATATCAAATTCAGCCATTTGCTTATTAAGGTCACTTACTGTGAGCTTATTATAAGTTTTTGAGGCATCTCGACTGTCTACCCGAGTCCATTGTGCTTGGGCTATCTTCGTTTCAAGTTCAAGAATATCTCTCGCGGCTTTTTCAGCACCTTTTTCATCATATCCAAATTCAAACAATATATTAGCGATGTAGATTTGGTAAGCTGTTCGATTATTTTGAAATTTTTCCGCATCTTTTAGATAGAAGTCACGATCTGGTAATCCTAAACCTGATTGGTATAAATATAGTGCATTCACTGTAGAGTTTTTAGCGTCATTATATACGTACCAAGAAAAAGGCGTTGTACCACCTTGAAGCTGTAACTTTGCAATCAAGGCAGGCAACTGAGATTTATTGGTTAACGCTTTTACAGGTGCTAAATAGTCATCCATCGCAGCAACACCAATTTCCTCTCTTGCCAATTCATCCGTGTAGCTTTTATAAAAAGCACCTAGCTTATATTCATCGCTATCCGGCGCAGCTGCTGCATTTTTAGCTGCATTTTCCAAAATAACTTTTAGTGCAGCTTGAGACTTTTCATGGAGTTCAGTAAAAGAGCCGTAACTTGACTTATCAGCAGGGATCTCTGTCCTTTCTAACCACATGCCATTCACAAAACGGTAGAAGTCGTCTTGTGGGCGAATGGATTGATCAATATTGTCTAGTTCAATACCTGAACTTAATGTTTGCTGTTGGACAACTTTTGTCGTGTTTTTAGTTTGTGACTGCTCACTACAGCCTACTAGGCCAAGTGCCAATGCCACACCAATGGCTGCGAATGTTTTACGCATATATGTCGGCTCCTTTTAATACATATATGAATCATACCTCGCAGCACATTAGATTAGTATCTAAAGAAAAAAACAATTGTAACGGGTTATTTTTGTACAGCCAAAGCGTCAATAATATCCACATTAGCAGCAGGAAAATCAAGTGTGCGAAGTTTTTCAAAATCAACCCATTGGCTAGGTTGGCCTTCAAGCCCTTTTGCCTCTCCAGTAAAATCTTCTACAGTATGAACAACTAAACGAACTTGCTTATCGCCATAATCATGTTCAATAGTCAGCAAATGTTCAGACCCTTTAACCTCAATGCCAATTTCCTCAGCTAACTCTCTTGCTAACGCTTGCTCAACGCTCTCATTGACTTCAACTTTGCCGCCCGGAAACTCCCATAGACCACCTTGATGTTGTTCGTCACTACGCTTACAAACAAAGTACTTACCCTGTTTCACTATGACACCAACAGCTACATTAACTACTTTTTTACTCATCTTTTTATCCCATAAAAAAAGCGACCTGAGGTCGCTTTTAAATAAATAGCGTTCGTACTAGTTAGCTTAATTTGCCACAGCACTGCTTATATTTTTTACCTGAACCACAAGGACATGGCTCGTTACGGCCAACCTTTGGCTCAGCTCTTGCGGCAATTGCAGCACCTTGAGGTGCCTCACCACCAACTGTTTCAGCTTCTTCATGCTGATACTGTCTTGGCATTTGCTCACTGCGGCGATGTTGTTCTTCTACTTTTTCAACGTCTTCTTCAGCGCGCACTTGAACTTTGCTTAAGATACCAACCACATCCACTTTCAACGTCTCTAACATATTAGAAAACAGTTCAAATGACTCGCGTTTATACTCTTGCTTAGGATTCTTTTGTGCATAACCGCGCAAGTGAATACCTTGACGTAGGTGGTCCATCGCAGCTAAGTGGTCTTTCCAATGCTGGTCTAAGCTTTGTAGCATAACGGCTTTTTCGAAGTGACGAAGTACTTCTACACCGACTTGCTCTTCTTTTTGCTTGTACGCTTTTTCAGCTTCTTCAACAATACGTTCACGTAGTGACTCTTCGTATAGCTTACTATCGTCCTCAAGCCACTTAGCAATTGGTAAGTCCAATAGCAGATCAGACTTCAAACGCTCTTCAAGACCAGGAATATCCCACATCTCGGCCAAGCTTTGTGGTGGAATAAAACGATCAATTGTGCCGTTGAGCACATCGCTACGGATCGCATTGACGGTTTCTGAAATATCGCCTTCTTCAAGCAGCTCATTACGCTGCTCGTATACAACTCGACGTTGATCATTTGCAACGTCATCATATTCAAGCAACTGCTTACGAATATCAAAGTTACGAGCTTCAACTTTACGCTGCGCGTTTTCAATCGCACGGTTTACCCATGGGTGCTCAATGGCTTCACCACGTTGCATACCTAGCTTACGCATCATTGTCGTCATGCGTTCACCAGCGAAAATACGCATCAACGCATCATCCATAGATAAGTAGAATCGACTCGAACCTGCATCACCCTGACGGCCAGAACGACCACGTAGCTGGTTATCAATACGACGAGACTCATGACGCTCTGTACCAATGATATGCAGACCACCCGCCTCAAGTACTTTGTCATGAAGCTCTTTCCATTTTGCTTTCGCTTCTTCGATTTGCGTTTCTGTTGGGTTGTCGATTTTTGCAATATCGTTCTGCCAGTTACCGCCAAGCACAATATCTGTACCACGGCCAGCCATATTGGTTGCAATCGTCACATTACCTGGCAGACCTGCATCTGCGATAATGTCCGCTTCTTGCGCATGGAACTTAGCGTTCAGTACATTGTGTTCAATCTTTTCTTTACGTAAAAAGTGAGATAAGTACTCAGAACTTTCAATCGAAATAGTACCAACTAATACTGGCTGACCACGCTTCTGACAATCTCTGATGTCAGTCAAAATTGCTTCAAACTTCTCTTCTTGTGTTAAGTAAACCAAATCGGCCCGATCGTCACGGATCATCGGCTTATTAGTTGGGATCACAACGGTATCAAGGCCATAGATAGACTGAAATTCAAATGCTTCAGTATCAGCAGTACCCGTCATACCTGATAGCTTGTCGTACAAACGGAAGTAGTTTTGGAATGTTATAGAAGCTAAGGTCTGGTTTTCATTTTGAATGCGAACACCTTCTTTTGCTTCTACGGCTTGGTGTAAACCTTCTGACCAACGACGTCCTTCCATTGTACGGCCAGTATGCTCATCAACAATAATAACTTCATTGTCTTTTACGACGTAATCTACATCTTTTTGATATAGTTTGTGCGCACGTAATGCAGCATAAACATGGCTCAGCAATGTAATATTGCCAGCTGAGTATAATGAATCGTCTTCTTCGATTAGACCATGCTTGATAAGTAGCTCTTCTACATTAACTTGGCCGCGCTCTGTTAAATGTGCTTGTTTTGACTTCTCATCAATTGTGTAGTCACCGTCGCCCTCTACACCTTCTTCATCTTCTTTTTCTTGTTGAACAAGCTCTGGGACTATTTTATTGATTTGTGTATATAGCTCTGAACTATCTTCCGCTGGACCAGAAATGATCAATGGCGTTCTTGCTTCATCGATTAAGATTGAGTCAACTTCATCCACAACCGCATAGTGCAATGGACGCTGTACACGCTCTTCAATGCTAAACGCCATGTTGTCACGCAAGTAATCAAAACCAAACTCGTTATTTGTGCCGTAAGTGATATCTGCTGCGTAAGCTTCTTTCTTTTGTGCAGGCATCATGCCCGGAATGTTACAACCTACGCTCAAGCCTAAAAATTCAAATAGTGGACGGTTGTTTTCAGCATCACGCTTCGCCAAATAGTCGTTCACCGTAATAACATGAACGCCTTTACCTGTTAAGCCATTTAGGTATGCAGGCAAGGTCGCTGTTAGCGTTTTACCTTCACCTGTACGCATCTCAGAAATACGGCCTTGATGCAGTACCATACCACCGATCATCTGCACGTCAAAATGACGCATTTCAAAGACGCGTTTTGAGGCCTCACGAACCGTAGCGAATGCTTCAGGAAGTAATTCGTCTAAGCTAGATCCTTGCTCAAATCTTTGTCTAAACTCAGCTGTTTTTGCTTTTAGTTGTTCATCAGATAGCTTGCTATACTGCTCTTCTAAAGCATTAACTAAAGCGACCGTTTTGCGTAAATTTTTGATCATCCGGTCGTTACGGCTACCAAAAATCTTGGTAAAAATTTTAGTTATCATGTTTAAACCATTTCAATCTTATGTTTGTAAGCCCCGTGCATTCGCGTATTCCCAAAAGGCTTACTAAGTCCTGTTGGCGACAAAGTCGAATTTGTGCTGTGTGCCGAGTTAATTTTCTACCTATCATACCAGACTATGCGCATCTGCAAACCACCTAAGCGAAAACTGTTCCTATTTAATAACATGTCTGCCGCAAAGGCGTTTCAAGAATACACGTAATAACGCATATGATCACTTAAATATTACCCATCGGATATGACGGTATTGTTTGGTAATTATGCAGATATGGGGATAACAGAGGAAAACTTCAAGTAGAATGTATAGCCAGTGCTTTTCTTCACAATTACAGACGAGTTTAAAGCTGCTGAGGCAATACCAAAAACAAAAAATAAGGTAGACTGTACACAGTACTAAAATAGTATTTATAAAAGTAATAGCGTGATCACACGTTGTTACTCTGGTCGTCTTTATGGAGTCTCAACATGGCGAAAAATAGATTTGATCCTAAATCGCTCTCTGAGCTTGCGCCAAAGTGGTCAAATAAACTCTCTAACTACATTGAGAAAGCACAAGATATTGCAGCTCTACAAGCACCTTTGAACAAAGCACTTGGTCCCATTTTAAGTAAAAAATGTCGAGTATCAAATTATCATCAAGGCACTTTATGTATTGAAGCCGCTTCTGCGACGCTTGCAACTCGCCTTGGGTACTTAAAGATGGAAATTCTCACAGAGTTTAGACAATCTGGTTTTCACGACTGCTGTCAGGTTAAAGTCACCACCAACCCTGAAGCTCAGCAGCGTCTCGCACAGCGCCCAGTCAAATCAAAGCCAATTCCTGAAAACCGACACAAACTCAGCGAGTCAACAGCTGAGCAACTTACTATGCTCGCAGAATCAGCGCCTGATGGATTAAAAGAAAGACTATTAAAATTAGCAAAGCATGCAAAAAAATAGCTGCTTTAAACTATCAATTAGACAAAAAAAATGACGCTTTCGCGTCATTTCTTATCCTGCTGTAACCTGTTGAGCAGCTTCCAGACCTGGCGCTGGCATGGTAACAGGTTCATCAAAGGTCACCCATTCCCACGCTTGCTCATTTGCCATTACTTCACGTAGTAGTTTATTATTCAAACCATGACCTGATTTGTAACATGTCACTTTACCTAAAATGTTATGACCCGTCATAAACAAGTCGCCTACACAATCCAAAATCTTATGCTTAACAAACTCATCTTTATAACGTAAACCGTTAGGGTTTAACACTTTGAAGTCATCCAACACAACAGCATTATCCATGCTACCGCCAAGTGCAAGATTGTTCGCATGCATGTACTCGATGTCTTTCATAAAACCAAAAGTACGTGCACGACTAATTTCTTCAGTAAAGCTTTGTGCAGTAATGTCTAGACCAATGCGCTGACGACTGGCATTAATAGCTGGGTGATCAAAAGCGATTTCAAAGTCGATATGAAAACCATCATATGGCTCTATTTCAGCCCACTTATCGCCTTCCTCAACACGTACCGTCTCTTTTAAACGGATAAAACGCTTAGCAACGTTTAGCTCAGCAATACCACCTTTTTGTAACAAATAGATAAATGGTAATGCACTACCATCCATAATTGGTACTTCGGCGCTATCGAGCTCAACAATCAAATTATCGATACCTAAAGCAGCAACTGCCGCAATTAAATGCTCAGTTGTAGATAGACGAACACCATCTTTGTTCGTTAAACAAGTACATAATTGCGTATCACCCACAGCTTCAGGGGTTGTCTCAAAATCGACAACAGGGTCTAGATCTACGCGACGAAACACGATACCCGTATTTGCGCTCGCAGGTCGGAGAGTGATCGTGACCTTTTCACCTTTGTGTAAACCTACACCTGTGGCTTTAACAACTTCAGCAATTGTACGTTGTTTAATCATATATTCGCCCACTTTAAGTTAATAGACCGCGGAGTGTATCATAATTAACACCCCATGCCAATCGGTCATTATTTATCCTAATCTGACTGTTTTCTCAAAAACGCTGGAATATCGAAATAATCACCTTTTTCTTTCTCACCAGACTCTTTTGGTTGTTCAGCCGTTTTAATCGTTTCTTTTACCGAAGCTGTGTTGGTATCAACATTAAACCCAGTAGCAGCATCATTCGTTGGTTGCGCTTCAACAGGTTTATTGCCTGCACCACCAAAACTTGGTACAAAGTCTTCGTTCGTGTGGCTTGGACCATGCGTGCCTGTAGCAGCTTGTCCAGCAAGACCTTGAATGCCTTTATCAACTATGCCAAATTGTGGTTTGCGATCGCCACCTAGACCTGTTGCAACAACGGTCACACGTAACTCATCACTCATTTCAGGGTCAATCACTGCACCTACTACAACTGTCGCGTTTTCAGATGCCAATGCTTTAACGTGATTACCTACCACTTCAAATTCTTCAATTGTGATGTCCATACCCGCAGTGATATTAACAAGGATGCCTTTTGCACCAGTCAGGTCAACATCTTCAAGTAATGGGCTTGAGATAGCTGCTTCGGCAGCTTCTTGCGCTCTGTCAGGGCCTGACGCCGCAGCCGTACCCATCATCGCAGTCCCCATAGCTGACATAACAGTTCTTACATCAGCAAAGTCCACATTAATCAAACCTGAACGAGTAATTAATTCTGCAATACCCTGAACCGCGCCGTACAAAACATCATTGGCTTTTGCAAATGCGTCTAATAATGTAGTGCCTTTGCCAAGTACTTTCAGTAACTTGTTGTTAGGAATTGTAATAAGCGAGTCTACAATTTCAGACAACTCACCAATGCCATGATCGGCCGCTGCCATGCGCTTTTTCCCTTCCAAATCAAATGGACGAGTAACAACAGCAACAGTCAAAATACCTAGCTCTTTCGCAACACGTGCAACCACAGGCGCAGCGCCAGTACCGGTACCGCCACCCATACCTGCTGCGATAAAGACCATGTCTGCACCTTCAAGGCTTGCCTTGATTGTTTCAACATCTTCTTCGGCTGCACTCTTGCCCACTTCAGGGTTAGCACCTGCACCTAAGCCTTGTGTAATTTGGGTACCTAACTGTACTGTTACATCCGCTGATGACTTTCTCAGTGCTTGTGCGTCTGTATTCGCGACGATGAAGCGCACACCTTCAATTTCTTGTTTTACCATGTGCTCAACAGCGTTACCGCCGCCGCCGCCAACACCAATTACTTTTATTACGGCTTCTTCGCCGTGTTGCTCCATAATATCAAACATCTTCACTCTCCGACTTGAGCTTTAAAACTCACCTTGGAACCATTTTGTTACTCGGCTCCACCAACCATCTTCGGCATCTACCTTCGCCTTTTGTGCATTTTTGGCTTGCAGCGTTCGGCCATATTGTAACAAACCTACCGCTGTTGCATATGCCGGATCATCAACATAATCTGTTAATCCTGTGATCCCAACAGGTTTTCCTATCCTTACAGGCATCTGAAATATGTCTTCAGCCACTTCCAGTGCCCCTTTCATTTTGGCGCTGCCACCTGTCATGACAACCCCAGCCGCAATTTGGTCTTCAAACCCTGAACGGCGAATTTCTTCTTGAACTAATTCAAATAGCTCTCTAAATCTTGGCTCAACCACTTCCGACAATGTGTGTCGCGACATTATACGCGAAGGTCTTCCCCCCACACTCGGTACTTCAATGGTTTCCTCAACACTGGCCATTTGACTGCTAGCAAATGCGTATTGTACCTTCAAAGACTCTGCATGTGAGAGCGGTGTTCTAAAAATTTTTGCAATATCTCCAGTAACCTGATTGCCAGCAACAGGGATGACTGCAGTGTGGCGTAACGCCCCATTGACATAAATCGCGATATCCATGGTACCCCCACCGATATCAACCACGGCTGCCCCCAGCTCTTTTTCATCTTCAGTTAAAACCGAGTAACAGGATGCCAAAGCCGTAAAAGTCAGTTGGTCAACTTCTAAACCACACCGTTCAACACATTTCTCGATATTCTTAGCCATATCATTTGAACAAGTAATGATATGTGCTTTAGCTTCCATCCGAACCCCACTCATACCGAGTGGATTTTTAATCCCTTCCTGCATATCAATGCTGTACTCTTGAGGCAGAGAGTGTAACATTTTACGTTCTGCTGAAATTGGAACAGAGCGTGCAATGTGAATCACATTAGCAATATCATCATCTGTTACTTCGGCATTGTTAATTGCAACAACACCACTCTCATTCTGGCACTGAATATGTTTACCAGATATCCCCAAATACACCGAGCTAATTCTGCAATCAGCCATTAACTCAGCTTCGTCGATCGCTCGCTTAATTGAGTCAGATACCAAGTTAAGGTCGTTTACACCACCTTTATCCATACCGTGCGCAACTTGGTTACCAACGCCAACAATACTTAATTGATTATCAGATGTGATCTCACCGACGGTAGCCACTACTTTTGCAGTGCCGACATCCAGCCCTATCACTAAGTTTCTTTCTGCTGACTTGGTCATGCTTTACTCTTATCTTTTTTCTCTTGTACCTGAGGGTATCTCCAGCTCACCGCCAGCCCTGTATCATAACGCAAATCAATCACATCAAGCAGTGCTCCGTCAGGTCTTTTTAACAACGGATACACATCTATGAATCTTTGCACTCTTTTGGCTTTTTCTTCTCTACCTAAATTCAGCTTGATGCCACTTTTTAGCCACAACTGCCAAGCAAAACGCTCAGATAAAGCCAAGCTTGTTAACTCAAATGAATTAACTGCAAGCATCTCTTTTAACTGCAAAAATGTTTCCCAAGCTTCTCCTTCGCTTCCTTCAGGTCCATACAGCTGAGGTAGACTCGCAGAGAGCTTATTACTGTCAGCTTGGAATAGTGTACCATTTGTATTTAACAGTGAGTCACTATTCCAATAGGCAACCGGTTTATGTTCAACCACATAAACTTGAATTGTATCAGGCCACTGTTTACGTACAGATACACTTGCAACCCAAGGCAAGTCTCTTACAGCAGCTTGAACAGCTTTTACATTCAATTGGAAAAAGCTGGTTAAATCCGTTTTTTTTATCGCATTAACAATGTCTCTCTCCTCGGTGTAAAGAGGATCTCCTAACACAGTTAATGTCTTAATTTGTGCATCTCTATGTTCAACCAGCCAATCACTCACCCAATAAACACTCTGCACCAACATCAATACAACACCGAGAAAAAAGCTAACTCCTAATGCGCGTGGCCAATTAAGACCTTTTATCGCAATAAACGCTTTTTTCATATTCGAGCGCATATTATAACGTTTGCTCCAAAATGCGAACGACTAACTGCTCAAAGTTAATACCTTGTGATTGAGCCGCTTTAGGTACCAGAGATGTTTCTGTCATCCCAGGTACTGTATTTACTTCTAATAAATAAAATTGTCCATTTGCATCTTGCATTGCATCAACTCGTCCCCAACCACTTGCACCAACTAGTTCAAATGCATGTAACGACATCACTTGAAGCTGTTCGGTATAAGCAGGTGTCAATTCTGCAGGGCAAATATACTCTGTCGTATTTTCTTTATACTTTGCCTGATAATCATAAAACCCACGTGGTGTACGCATTTCGATAACCGGAAGTGCCTGACCATCAAAGATACTGACAGTAAACTCACGCCCTTCAATCCATTGCTCAACCAATACTTGATTGTCAAACTTAAAAGCATCATTCAATGCCGCAATTAATGAGTTTTCATCATGCGCCTTTGCCATACCGACACTAGAGCCCTCATGACTTGGTTTTACCATGACCTCGCCAAGCTCATTAATAATTGCTTTAGCATCGTATCCGCTGTGTTTATCTACAACAGCATATTTAGCCGTACTGAGTTTGGCAGACTCAAACAAGTGCTTACAGCGAATTTTGTCCATCGCTAATGCACTACCTAACACACCACTGCCAGTATAAGGGATCCCCATAAACTCAAGCGCTCCTTGCACCGTGCCATCTTCTCCCCCTCTGCCATGTAAAGCAATAAATACACGCTTCACATTCAGTGAGGTAAGCTCAGAAATGCTACGCTGCGCTGGGTCAAATGCAATAACATCAACACCTTGGTTTTTCAGTGCGTCTACAACCGCCTTTCCCGAAGCTAAAGACACTTCGCGTTCTGCTGAGTTGCCACCAAGTAAAACGGCTACTTTACCAAATTGACTCATTGATTCTCCGCTTTCAACTTTTGCTTAGATAACTCAGTGGCAGCCAATTGCTTAACAATCTGGCCAATATTACCTGCCCCCTGAGTAATCACTAAATCTTTATCCTCGATTACATCTGCTAAAACATTCATTAATTCAGTATGTTCTGCTACATGGATGGGCTCAATTCCGCGCTGTCTTAGACTGCGACATAAGGCTTTACTATCTGCTCCCACAATAGGTGATTCACCTGCAGAATAAACATCCAACAAAATCAATTGATCAACTTCGCTAAGCACTTTAACGAATTCTTCATACAGATCTCTCGTACGTGTGTATCTATGAGGTTGGTAAAGCATAACTAATCTTTTATCTGGCCACCCTGCACGCGCAGCTTGAATAGTGACGGCAACTTCTGATGGGTGATGTCCGTAGTCATCCACCAACATCACTTCCCCAGAGTCATTATTAAACGTGCCATAATGCTGAAAACGACGCCCTATTCCAGCAAACTCTTTTAGCGCGACTTGTATCGCCATATTTTCGATATCGTGATCTCTTGCAATCGCAATGGCAGCTGTTGCATTTAACGCGTTATGTTTACCCGGCATATTCAATCTGATGTCTATGCTAAAGCCCGATTTATGAATCACAGTAAAACGACAACTTTCTACATGCTGTACATAATCAACCATGCGGTAGTCAGCATCTTCGCTTTCACCATACGTGATGGTTGGCCTTGCAAATCTTGGTAATAACTCCCTTACCACAGGTGAGTCAATGCATACCACAGCTAACCCATAAAAAGGTAAATTATGTATAAAGTCGATATAGGTATCTTTGAGCTTTTCAAAGTCACCGCCATACGTATCCATATGATCAGCTTCAATGTTTGTGATCACAGACGCCATTGGCTGTAAGTGAAGGAATGACGCATCACTTTCATCAGCTTCAGCGATCAGTACGTCACTGCTTCCAACTTTTGCATTGCTACCAGCACTATTGAGTAGTCCGCCAATAATAAATGTTGGATCAAGCTGTGCTTCTGCAAAAATGCTTGCAATTAGACTCGTCGTCGTTGTTTTACCATGTGTGCCAGCAACAGCTATACCGTGTCTAAAACGCATTAACTCTGCTAGCATCTCTGCACGTCTTACAACAGGTACACGCGCCTGTTGTGCAGCAACAATCTCTGGGTTTGCCGTATCAATTGCACTAGACACAACGACCACATCAGCATCAGTGACATTCGCAGCATCATGACCAATAAAAATCTCAGCCCCAACTTTTAATAAACGTTCTGTCATCGCATTTTGTGCGATATCTGAACCTGTGATCCGGTAACCTTCATAGGCTAACACTTCCGCTATACCGCCCATACCCGCACCGCCAATTCCAATAAAATGAATGGTATTGATGCGTCTCATAGCTCGGCGATATTTATTCTCTTTCACAACTTTCTCTTCAACTTGTAACTTGTTCAATTATTTCGACCACAGACTTAGTCGCATTGAGCTGTGCGCACATTTTAGCCCGCTTCGCTTTTTCTTCAATTAAGTGTGGCTCGTCAAAATATGGCTTTAACAGCGTCACCATACTTGTCTTATTTAATTCTTGTTGCGGCATGATTAGTGCCGCATGTTCATCAACTAACGCCCGCGCATTTAATGTCTGATGATCATCGACAGCATGAGGCAAGGGTACGAACACCGCCATTTTTCCTGCCGCAGCCACTTCACTGACAGTTAAAGCGCCAGCGCGGCAGATTATCATATCAGCCCATTCATAGGCTTGATCCATATTTTCGATAAACTCAGTGACTTTATATGTAAACTCACCTTGTGAATAACTTTGGGTCACCGACTCTCCATTGCCTTTGCCACTTTGATGCCAAACAGATAGTGCTCTTCCAGTCGACTGACTTAATAATGAAAAGACACTTGGCAGTGCGTCATTTAGGGCCTTTGCCCCCAGAGAGCCACCTACCACTAAACAATTTATTTGCTGCGCAACAGGTCTAACTTTAATCTGTGCAACAGACTCTCTAATTGGATTGCCCACTACGTCATGTTGCTTGCCAGCAAATGCGCCGTTAAATGCGCATAAAACACGAGTTGCGAGCTTGGCGAGCAACCGATTACTCAAACCAGCCACAGCATTTTGCTCGTGAATGATAAGTGGTACGCCCAACATTTTTGCCGCAATACCAACCGGTCCAGTCACATACCCACCCATTGCGAGAACCGCATCAGGTTTTTGAGTTTTAATGATTTTTCTCGCAGCATAAATGGCTTTCAGTATCATAATAGGTGCTTTCAAAAGGCGCTTAATACCATTGCCTCTTAGCCCCTTTACTTTAATGTAATCAATCTCAATTCCATGTTTTGGCACCACTTGCGATTCCATTCTATCTTCAGTGCCAACCCAAGAAACTTCCCAGCCAAGTTGTTTTAAGTTTTCTGCAACAGCAATACCAGGGAAAATATGTCCGCCAGTGCCGCCAGCAGCTACTAATAATCGCCTGCTCATCGCTTACTGCCTCTCGATGTTGCTTGCCTTGTCGACATTTTGGTTTCAAAATCTATGCGCTGTAATAGCCCAGCGGCAATAGTCATCACCAGTAAACTTGATCCGCCATAAGAAACAAACGGTAATGTCAGCCCCTTTGTCGGGAGCATACCTGCACTGGCTCCTACATTAACCAAGGTTTGAAATGCAAACCAAATACCAATTCCTAACGCCAAATAGCCTTCATATTCTTTTTGTGATTTCAGTGCTTGCTGACCGATGATAAGGGCTCTAAAAACCAAGGTCCCTAACATTAACAGCACACAAACAACACCCATGAAACCAAGCTCTTCAGCTATCACGGCAAAAATGAAATCATTATGCGCTTCTGGCAGATACTGTAGCTTTTGCACACTGTTACCTAAGCCTTGGCCAAACCAACCGCCTTGCCCATAGGCCATCAAAGACTGAACAAGTTGATAACCTTTGCCAAAAGGATCTTTCCAAGGTTCCAGAAAACCTACAACCCTAGCCATACGATAAGGCTCAAAGATAATCAGCATAATCACTAAAAAAACACCTGTCAGCATCAGCACAAAAAACTGCCAAAGCTTTGCACCTGCAAGAAATAGTAAGCCAACGGTAGTCACAAAAATAACAACCACAGTGCCCAAATCAGGCTGCATTAGAATGAGAAAAGCATACACAGCAAATACCACGATAGGCTTTGCAAAACCTTTGATATTTTCTTGTACTTCATCTCGCTTACGTACTAAGTAGCCTGCGATGTAACTGATAAAAAACAATTTTGCGACTTCTGCAGCTTGTATACCGACGGGACCAACTGGGATCCATCTTCTTGCCCCATTTGCTTCACGGCCAATGATCAAGACCAAAATCAGCATCAATACACCGAGTAATAACAAATAAGGATTAAAGCGCTTCCACCACATCATGGATACAGAGGTGCTTAACCAAAATAAGATCATCCCCATAAACAAGAACATGCCGTGACGCACTATGATGTGATAAGGGTTATCAAATAAGCGCTCTGCAACTGGCATAGAGGCACTTGTGACCATCACAAACCCAACTCCGATTAGGCATAACATGGCGTAAAGTAAAGGTAAATCAAATAGAGTATCTGACTTCTTAAACTCAAAAATGCCTTTCAGGTTGATGGTCGCAATCATTTATAGCTCCTCAACCAACTTGCAAAACTCATCACCGCGAGCCATGTAATTTGGATACATATCAATGCTTGCACAAGCTGGTGCTAAGAGCACAATGTCGCCTGCTTGCGCCAACTGACTTGCGCCAATTACAGCCTCATGTAAAGACGTAACAAGATGACTGTGCGTGTGCATAGACGAAAACAAAGCACCATCTTTGCCAAAGCAATAAATTGCTCTACAGTACTTTTGGATTGGCAGGCCAAGTGGACTCACATCAGCGCCTTTAGCGTCTCCGCCTACAATCAAAATAATCTTATTGGCATCAGTATATAGGCTTTCAAGTGCACTCACCGTGGCACCGACATTGGTCGCTTTTGAATCATTAAAATATTTAACCCCAGTAACCTCTGCGACTAACTGACAGCGATGCGACAAGCCTGTGAAGCTTGAAAACGCATCCTTAAAAGCTTGGAGATTGATTTTAAATGGGGACAATAGCGCCATGACTGCCAGCGCATTAAATTGATTATGCTTTCCTGACAGGGCCAAATGCTCAACAGCTAAAGTCGGTTGACCATACACACTAAAGAAAGACCCCTTTGGCGTGTCTGTGAGACAATAATCTGCATTGCCCAACCCAACGCTCACTGCATGCGTATGTGGTAAAAACGTTTTTTCATCTTCTAAATTGTAAACTAAACACTCAGTTTGCTGATAGATACGTTTTTTCGCCGCACAATAAGCATCAAAATCAGGATATCTATCCATGTGATCTTCTGTGATATTCAGGATCATCGCACTGGTACACTTCAGGCTATCAGTTGTTTCGAGTTGAAAACTAGAAAGCTCTAATATGATCACATCAAGATCACGCTCAAGCAGCTCTAATACCGAAGTACCAATATTGCCACCCAAGCCAACTTTTAACCCTGCTGATTGACACACTGCATGAGCAAGACTGACGACCGTTGATTTACCGTTTGAGCCTGTTACCGCAACTACCGGTGTTGAGTTTAAACGAGCAAATAGCTCAACATCACCAATGACTTCTGCGCCATGTGCAATTGCCTCTGCGACATACCTATCATATAGCGGGATCCCAGGACTAATAATGATCACATCGGTATCAACTAAAGCGCCCTCGGCAAGAGGGCCAAATACCGCCTCACAATCAGGGGCATTATGGGCTAGCCAATCGGCACCGGGCGGCACAGCACGCGTATCCACAACTTTTGGCACAATATCATGTTGTAGTAAAAAGCGTACGGTACCTAAGCCCGATATACCGAGCCCAAGTACTGTCACTGTTTTTTGCTTCAACGAATCTAAATAACTCATTTATCTTATCTTTAACGTCGCCAAACCAGCTAATACTAAGATGAAAGAAATGATCCAAAAGCGCACAATAACACGTGGCTCTGGCCATCCTTTAAGTTCATAATGATGGTGTATTGGTGCCATCCTAAAAATACGCTGCCCTCGAAGCTTATACGAGCCCACTTGTAAGATTACAGATAGCGCTTCCATTACAAATACACCACCCATAATCACCAACACCAACTCTTGTCGAACTAAAATTGCTATGATCCCAAGCGCACCACCTAGAGCTAACGAACCAACATCGCCCATAAAAACTTGAGCTGGATAAGTGTTAAACCATAAAAACCCAAGTCCTGCGCCCACAATAGCCGTACAAACAACAACGAGTTCGCTCGCCAATGGTAAATGAGGAATGTGGAGATAATTTGAGAAGTTCACATTACCCGTTAAATAGGCAATGATCGCCAGCGCAGCAGCAACTAAAATAGTCGGTACAATGGCCAATCCATCTAAGCCATCGGTCAAGTTCACTGCGTTAGACGTACCCACTATCACAAAATAACTCATGACGAGGTAAAAAAGCCCAAGCTGTGGCAATACATCTTTGAAAAAAGGCACAACCAAAGACGTTTCTTCAGGCGACGTAGTGGTTGAATATAAAAATGCAGCGACAGAGATGGCAATAACCGATTGCCAAAAATACTTCCATCGAGCAATGAGTCCTTTACTGTCTTTACGTATCACTTTCCTGTAATCATCAACGAAGCCAACAATACCCAAAGAGCCGATCACAAATAAGGTTACCCACACATATTTATTGCTTAGATCGCCCCACATCAAGGAACTGACGAAGATCGCTGCCAAAATAAGCAGACCACCCATGGTTGGCGTGCCAGATTTAGACAAATGTGATTCAGGGCCATCATCTCGCACAGTTTGCCCAATTTGCATACGTTGCAAAGCACGAATAAGCTTTGGACCGAAATACAATGAGATAAGTAAGGCGGTCAAGATCCCTAAAATAGCGCGTACGGTCAAATAGGAAAAGATATTAAATCCACTGTAGTATTGCGTTAAATACTCTGCTAACCAAACTAACATTATCTGTCCCCACGTTCTGAGTTTGTATGCGCTGAAATAAGATCAGCGACCAATAGCTCCATGCGGGCACTACGCGATCCTTTTACAAGCAAAGTGCATTGGCTTGTCTCGTTTTCAATAAATTGGGAAAGTACCTCAAGCATATGTTCACGTGTTGAAAAGTGACGATTAGGCTGCTCAAATACTTGACTTGCATAGCGACTCAATACCCCTAAAGTGAACACCGCATCAATACCTTGCTGCTGGGCAAACTCGCCCACTTCTTGATGGTAAGCCCTTGCTTCTTCACCCAACTCAGCCATGTCACCTAGCGCTAATACGCGAGTACCAGGCATGTCTTTTAATAATTCAATTGCGGCTTTCACTGAGCGTACATTGGCGTTGTAAGTATCATCCACTACACGTAACGCGCTTGAAACATCTATCACATTCACTCGCCCTTTTACGACTGGCATGTCTTTCAATGCAATAGCGATATCTTGCAACGAAGTACCAAATGGTAAAGTAAGCGATGCGGCAATCACTGCATTCATCACATTGTGCTTGCCTGGTAGCGCCAATTTCACTTGCTGAGTTGCTTTCTCTGTACAAAGCGTAAACTCGGCACAGCCAAATTCATCTAACTGAATGCCTTCCGCCCACACATCCAATTTATCTTGCATTGAGAAGCGCTTAATAGACTGCTGGCCCAGACTGGCTTCCCACATAGGCGCAAACTCGCTATCACAGTTTATAATCGCCACACCCTGGTCTTTAAGCCCACCAAAGATTTCGCCTTTTGCTTGGCCAATACCTTCAATAGAGCCAAATCCCTCTAAATGAGACGGCGCAACATTGCATACCACAGCCACATCAGGTTTCGTTAAGCCGCTAGTGTAAGCAATTTCACCAATGTGGTTTGCACCTAATTCTATCACCGCATATTCGTCATCTTCTGATAAACGAAGTAATGTCAAAGGCACGCCAATGTCATTATTGAAATTGCCTTTGGTAGCAAGCACTTTACCGCGTCTAGATAAAATAGCTGCGGTCATCTCTTTTACTGTGGTTTTCCCCACACTACCAGTTATCGCCACTGTCTTTGGAGCGACGTGTTGCATCACTGCTTGACCCAACTCTCCCAGAGCTTTACGTGTATCCGATACAATAAATTGCACAATATCCACATCGACAGGCTCTGAAACAATTGCCGCTATTGCTCCTTTTTGCTTTGCTTGTTCAACAAATTTATGGCCATCGAAATTAGCACCTTTTAGTGCTAAAAAAACCTCATTATCGGTTATTGTTCTTGTATCTGTATTTATGTTGGCAACCGCCAAATTCTGCCCACAAAAAGGGGCCTCAAGTACTTCTGCAAGCCAAGAAAAATCCATCTTGATCATGCACTTTCCCCCTGTAATATTGATTTCACCAAACTCCTATCACAAAAGCTCAGCGTTTGATTTCCTATAATTTGATAGTCTTCATGCCCTTTTCCAGCGATCAATACTACACTGTCTTGATCAGCGTGTTTGATTGCATATCGAATGGCTTGCTCTCTATCTGGTTGTGACACAGCATACTCAGGTTCACTGAGCCCAGCCTTAATGTCATCTATTATTGTGTTTGGATCTTCACTTCGAGGGTTATCAGAGGTTATGACCACAGTGTCAGCAAATTGCTCAGCAGCCTTGGCCATTAATGGTCTTTTTCCTTTATCTCGGTCTCCACCACAACCAAATACGCAACTTACTTTTCCAGGAACATGTTGTTGTAGTGCTTTCAATGCAAGCTCTAACGCTTCTGGGGTATGTGCATAATCTACAATACAAGTTGGGAACCCTGATGATCTAAATGCTTGCATGCGACCATCGACTGGCTCTAACTTAGCCACAGCTGTTTTCAACTTCGTCAGTTTGTAATTTTGTACCAATAGTGCGGCAATCGCTGCTGCTAAATTATAAACATTAAACAGCCCGTACAAATTTGTAGTGATCTCTGCGTCGCCCCAAGAAGTATCAAGCTTTAGAGAAATACCATTTTGATCGCACACCACTTGGTGAAAAAAAACGTAGTGCTGATATGAATGAGAATCTGGCTTTTGTCCATATACGATACACTCATCTAATGCGAGATCCCCTAACCATTGTCGGGCATACATATCATCGATGTTGAGCACTTTGTATTTCGCTGAACTTTCAGTAAATAGACGCTTTTTCGCTTTCGCATAACTGTCCATATCACCGTGATAATCTAAATGATCACGGCTTAAATTAGTGAACACCGCGACGTCAAATTCAACCTGCTCAGTTCTACCTTGAACAATCCCATGAGATGACACTTCCATAGCCACTTGATTAAAATCAGTCTGCAACTCACTGAAAATCTGCTGCAATAAAACTGCGGAAGGTGTTGTATTGTGTAAAGGGGTTAATGCATCTGGTGCACCATAACCCAATGTCCCTATCACAGCACTGGGAGTACCACACTGTGCTGCCAAACTCGCGATCATCGCAGTCGTCGTCGATTTACCATTCGTGCCAGTGACTCCTACCACAGACATCGCCGCACTTGGCGTTTGGTAAAACAGCGCTGCAATACGAGCTAGGTTTTTCTTCAACTGCGCAATGCGTATGATAGGTATTGATATCGCATCGACATCGGCTTGCTCATCAACTAAAACGCATGCTGCGCCATGCTCGGCAGCCATTGAAATAAATTTCGTGCCATCTAATTGATGCCCTGAAATGGCAATAAAGCAATCCCCTTCGGACACCTCTCGGCTATCTAAACGCAATGCATTTACAAATATTTGTGGACTCACTACCCCAAAATTTTTGAGTACTTCAGTTAAGTCACGCATCATCATTTTTTCCTGAGATATACGCCACACGATCTTTGTCAGGTGCGACATTTAACATACGTAATGAATTAGAGACGATTTCAGCAAAGACAGGGCCCGCTGTTTGACCGCCATAATAGACATCACCACCGGGCTCATTCACCATCACGACAACAGCCA
The DNA here is from genome assembly GCF_030125375.1 of Pseudoalteromonas umbrosa. GTDB lineage: Bacteria > Pseudomonadota > Gammaproteobacteria > Enterobacterales > Alteromonadaceae > Pseudoalteromonas > Pseudoalteromonas umbrosa. The sequence continues at coordinate 259,135 of NZ_JASJUU010000007.1, forward strand.
AACGCGGATCACTCACAGGAGCAACCCCCGCAAAATAGCCGACATATTCATCACCGTACCCACCAGCAATGGCTTTTTCAGATGTACCCGTTTTACCCGCAGCACGATAACCATCCACTTTAATCATCGATGCCGTGCCGCCTTTTTCAAAAATGGACTCCATCATAGTAATGACTGCTTTTGTATCTTCTTCTTTGAAAATACGCTCTCCTGGTTGGGGTTCATCTTGCTTAAGAATGGTTAGTGGCCTAGAAATACCACCAGCACCAATAGTTGCATATAACCTTGCAATTTGAGCAGTACTGGCAGACACCGCATAACCATATGACAATGTGGCTATTTCAAAATCCGACCACCTTCTGTTTGGATAAAATAAGCCTGAACTTTCTCCAATCATCATGGTGCCAGTGTCTTCACCAAACCCTGCTTTTTGATACATACCAACAAAGTAATCTTTCGGTAGCTTTTGACTGATCTTTGCGACGCCCATATTGCTCGATACTTTGAGGATTTCACGCAATGACATTTTACCATGATTACGCGTATCTTTTACTAGGCTTCCACCAAGCCGCATCCACCCAGGGAATGTATCAATCGTTTCATCCGCTGTTATCGCGCCGTACTCAAGCCCCGCCAGAATTGCCAGTGGTTTGAGTGTTGAGCCCGGCTCAAATAAATCAGTGATCGCACGATTTCTGCGCTTGTAAGGCGCTGCTGTACTCATATCATTTGGGTTAAAGCTCGGACTATTCACCATCGCGAGTATTTCGCCAGTATGCACATCCACCACCATTGCTGAGCCTGAAGTGGCTTGATACGTTAATACTGCAGATTTTAAAGCAACATAAGCGATGGTTTGAATACGATGATCGATGCTAAGATGAATATCTTCTGGCTCAACGCGCTCTTCTTCTGAAAGCACTTGTACCTCACGCCCCTGTGCATCTTTGCGTATTGTTCGCAAACCTTCTGTCCCCGTTAATGCAGAGTCAAAGCGTTTCTCGATACCTTCAATACCAATGCCATCAATATTCGTTACGCCTAACACATGAGCGGCAATCTCACCACTTGGGTAAAACCGTTTCGACTCATCAAGCAGGTGAATCCCAGGTAAGCGCATTTGGCGAATGTATTTTGCAACAGCAGGCGTCACCTGTCGCTTCAAATAAACAAACCTACGTTTAGCGTTACCACGTAATTTGTGATTCACTTGCTCAGTAGGCAGTTGCAATACATCAGAGAGTTCACGCCAACGCGCCTGTGCTTGATAAAGTGCTTGAGTACGCTCTTTAAGCACAACTTCATTATCTGCAAGTGCAACATGATCTTCGCGATTTTTTCTCGCTTGCCGTAAAACTCGCTTTTTCAATGCTTTATCTAATGCATAAGGATCCGCATAAACGCTGACAACTGGGACACTCACGGCAAGCTCTTTGCCATTGCGATCGTAGATCATGCCACGCTGAACATGTAACGTTTCCTTTCTAACTGTGCGCTTGGCATTTTCTTCTCGCGCTTTATCAGGCTCAATCACCTGTAAGTAAGCTGCTCTGGCAATCAAAGCTAAAAACACTGACACCAACATCACGCATACAAGTACAAAGCGCCACGCTATTAAGTTTTGCGTCGGTTTATTTTTGTTCTTCATGGCAACTCAATAACCTGCTCTTCTTTACTCGTGGGACGCAACATTTTTAATTGTGTTTTCGCGATTTCTTCAATTCTTGCGTGCTGTGAGTAAAACTCTTCTTCTACCAATAGATAGCGCCACTCTAGATCTAGCTCATCCCTTTGTTGAAGTAACTTGTCCTGCAAAATCAATTGCTGTCTCGTTGAGTGTGTAATTTGAACCACGATCAGTGCCGACACAAATACACTCACTAGCAGTAAAAACGTCAGCTTATTTGCCAAGAGCACTTGGCAAATCTCCAGAAATAGCTGAGGTTGACGTTGTGCAGGCTTTGCCATTTAGAGTTTCTCAGCTATACGCAAAACAGAGCTTCTCGCCCTTGGGTTATGCTTAATTTCTTCATTGCTAGGCTTGATTGCCTTGCCAATGGCTTTTAACGTTAAATCTTTATTTATTTGATCATCCGTCAGTGGTAAGCCTCTCGGAATAGCCTCTCCTTTACTTTGCTTTTTGATAAATTGTTTAACAATCCTATCTTCAAGTGAATGGAAGGAGATCACAACTAGACGACCACCAGGTTTAAGTACATCTAACGATGCAGCAAGCGCCGTTTGAATTTCCTCTAACTCACTATTGATATAGATTCGAATGGCCTGAAATGTTCGAGTAGCAGGGTGTTTGTGTTTATCTTTAACCGGCACAGCTTCGTCAATGAGATCTGCCAGTTGTTTCGTGGTTGTGATATCAGTTTCTGCACGTGTCTCGATGATTTTGTGCGCTATGCGTCTAGCAAACTTCTCTTCGCCATACTTTTTAATCACAAAAACCATATCTTCTAGCTCTGCCTCAGCTAGCCACTGAGCAGCACTGCGCCCTGCATCAGGGTTCATCCGCATATCAAGCGGACCATCTTTCATAAAGCTAAAACCACGGCCTGCATCATCTAGCTGTGGTGATGACACACCAATATCAAGCAAAATACCATCAACTTTGCCAGTTAGATCAGCTTCTTGAGCGACTTGCGCAATATTAGAAAAGCGATTGTGTGCAATTGAAAAGCGAGTATCTTCTGCAAACTTTTGCGCAGCTTTGATCGCCTGAGGATCTTGATCAATGGCTTGTAATCGCCCTGACTCTCCCAAGCGCTTCAGAATTTGGCCCGAGTGGCCACCTCGGCCAAAAGTGCCATCAATATAAATACCATTGGACTTAATATCCAGTGCATCAAGCGTTTCATCCATTAACACTGATATATGTTCGAATTCTGAACTCATAATTGTGAGCTACACCTGTACTCTATAAAGAAAAACCATCAAGATCTGAACTTTCTTCCACGTCGCCACTACGCTCAATCTCTGTATCGAGTCGCATTTGCTCATTCCAACGTGCTTCATCCCAAATCTCAAACTTATTTAGTAGGCCAACAAGCATCAGCTTCTTACCTAAATTTGCATAACTGCGTAATGCCGGTGCTAATAAAATGCGACCGTTTTTATCCAATTGATATTCAGTAGCATGCCCTAACAGCATTCTTTGCCACCTTCTCACCCGAGGGTTTGTATTTGATAATTTTTGTAATCGAGCCTCAATGTCCTGCCATTCAGATAATGGATATATCCAAAGGCAAGGTTCATTTATCGCAATGGTACAAATAACGGTGCCCATTTCTTCAGACAACAAGGAATCGCGATACTTAGTTGGTATCGAAAAGCGCCCTTTATCATCGAGGCTTATTAGGTTCGCGCCGCGAAACATATCGCCGCTACCTCACAAGCTAAGAAATGTACATTTTGATCCAAATTGATCCACTTTAACCCACATTCTACCACAATTGACAAGTCTAGGGCTTGACAAGCTGTTTTGTCAAGCTATGACACCTTTAGAAAAAACGCTAAGATCTAGAAAAAATCAGGCTTTCAAAGACGTTTTTTAACTACGTGGTAAAAAGTGGGAAGCATCTGGAATAAAGTGAAAATTAATATTTAATTTGTCCAGAATCAGTATACTAAGAATGAAAAATATCCAGCCAAAAACTCATATATAAGTGTGTTATGCAGATATAAATCACATCTTAAAGTAGATATGCCACACTGTTATTTGGTGATTTACAAAGTCGCGGTTATCATATGCATGTATTTACAAATTGAGACCTGATTATTCTTTATTCATCAATAAAACAACGTTTTTTTAGACTGATGCTTGTACTGTCTATACCAGGGTTTCTCGTAGTACTCGCACTTTTAGTCGCTCAACGTTCAGATATTCTTCATAGCAAAGAACGAGACGCACTATTTTTTGCGAACCAAATCGCGACGTTACAGCGAGTAAATATTACTGCTGCTCAGCAATTGCTCCAAAACCTGGCTAAGAATTCAGCACTGTTAGATACGCAACAACAAGGGTGTCCCACGTTACTAAGTCATGCGCTATTGATAAATCAAGAGTTCGCCAATTTTGGCTTAGCGACACCAAGTGGCGAGGTTTTTTGCTCATTACATCCACTCAAAGCACCAATCAGCATTGCTGATCGCGCCTACTTTTTACAAGCAATTACGACGGGCGCATTTAGTATTGGTGAATATCAACAAGATAGAAGTGTATACACTGAAACACTCAATTTTGCGCAACCAGTTTATAAAAATGATCAATTAGAAATGGTGATTTTTGCCGTACGTAGATTAACTAACTGGAGTGAGTCACTGTCTCACTTACCTTTGCCAATTGGTACTCGTGTCATGGTCGCCGACAATTATGCACAAATCGTTGCCGAATACCCATACTCAAAAAAGCCATTAGGGCGTTCAGTGAGTGATGACTGGCCCAATGACCTACAACTGCATACCGTGCAGACCCTGAAGGATGAAAACGGGCTTAATCATGTGTATTTCAGACTGCCATTGCAATCCCCACAATCAGAGCTCAACATTTATTTTGACTTTCCATTTGATGACGCGCTGCATGAAGTAAACAGCCAATTTTTCATGGTCACCCTGCTTTTCTTATTGACAATATTGATGCTGAGCTGGCTTGCCCGAACACAATTAAACCGCACCTTGCTTGTTCCTTTAAGAAATTTTAGTCGTGCTATTGGTGCGCTCGCAAATGGTAAGGTTGAAAAATTAGAAGCCACTGACATGCCCAAAGAACTTGCAGAGCTTGCTGCGCACTTTGACCAAATGGCAGCTGTAAGACTTCACGCAGAAACAAACGCACACAATAAACATGCGGAACTGAGTACCCTTATCCAAGCGCTGCCTGATAACTACCTAAGGCTCAACAAAAGTGCGCAAATTTTGGATAAACATGGCGATAGAGTAAATAACAAAGACACACTTCAGGATATTTTTCCAACGCATATTAATATTCGCATCAAAGCAGCCTTAGCCATGCTGCAAGCCCAACCAAGCACATACTTTGAATATATTCACAAAGACAATAACCAACACAAAGTTTTTGAGATCCGAATCAAGCGCATTGAACATAATGGTGAAGCCATACTCATCATGCGTGATATCAGTCAAAAGAAGCAGCAAGAAGAAGCACTGAATCTCGCAGCAATGACTTACAACAACAGCAGTGAATGCATGGTTATTACGGATGCCCAAGGCTATATTTTAGATACCAACCCTGCGTTCACCAAAGTGACCGGCTTTGAACAACATGAAGTCATTGGTAAAACGACCTCCATTCTCAGCTCAGGTAAACACGATGCCAGTTTTTACGATCAACTGTGGCAATCAATTATCACCACGGGTAAGTGGCAGGGTGAAATCATCAATAAACGTAAAAATGGCGAGCTTTACACCGAGTGGCTCACCATAGATACGGTTTATGATGAACATGAAGAGCCGTATCGTCGCGTTGGGATCTTTGCAGACATCACAGACAAAAAACAAAAAGATGAGCAACTATGGCGACAAAGTCATTTTGATGAGCTGACAGACTTACCAAACCGTAACAGTTTAAAGAAACAACTCAATACGTTATTTGGTTTATCCAATCACGCTTTCGCCGTATTGTTACTAGATATAGACCATTTTAAAGACATCAATGATACATTAGGCCACTATTATGGCGATTTACTGCTAAAGCAAATTGCCAAGCGTCTAAAAAAACAAACAGAAGCAAGGGCGCGATTGACCCGTATTGGTGGTGACGAATTCGTCTTGATCTACGATCGCTGCGCAGATCGTCATGCGGCCACACACTTTGCACAACAAGTGCTTGATGCACTTAAAACCCCTTTTACGTTAGAAGGTGAGGTGTGCCATATTGCCGCCAGTATTGGTATTGCCTTGGCACCTGAAGACGGTGAAAACACAGAGCAATTGCTTAAAGCAGCCGATCAAGCCATGTATAAAGCCAAGCAATTGGGTAGAAATGGCTTTACGCTCTTTAATACAGAACTTAGAGAGCAAGCTGAGCAACGAATATTGTTACTCAAGGACATGCGCCATGCATTAACGCAAAATCAATTTGAAATGCATTTTCAACCGATTGTCTCGATGCAAACAAAAAAAATCACCAAAGCGGAAGCGCTGATCCGTTGGCAGCATCCGGATAAAGGTATGATAAACCCTGCTGAGTTTATTCCTTTGGCAGAAGAAACCCAGCTGATCCACCAGCTAGGTGAATTAGCTTTTGATCAAGCTGTCCATGTACTTCAGCAAACTCGCGATTTAAATCGGCCAATACAACTGAGTATCAACGTCTCACCCATTCAATTTAGTGCCAAGCACACCACTTTACTGGCGTGGCAACAGCAACTTGCCAAACACCAACTGACGCCGGATATGTTAGTGCTCGAAATCACCGAAGGCTTGATGATGCAAGGGGAAGGACGCAGCCAAAAACGCTTAACCAAACTTATTCAGCAAGGGTTTTCTATCGCTTTAGATGACTTTGGTACAGGTTATTCATCACTTGCATATCTGAAGCAAATGGATACTGAGTTCATAAAAATAGATAAGCGCTTTGTGGATGGGATCGAGCACAACCAAAATGACCTCGTATTATGTGAAACCATGATCTTAATGGCACATCAACTCGGATTAAAAGTCATTGCTGAGGGAATTGAGACCGCTACGCAGCATGAGCTGTTAAAGCAAGCGGGTTGTGATTTTGGCCAAGGTTACTTTTACAGCAAACCGCTGCCAAAAACTGTCTTTATTAACTATCTCACAGCCCAAGGACATTAAACAAAAAAGCCATCAACTTGGATGGCTTTGGTCGTTTGGATTGAATATGTTACTCGTTGACACCTAGCGCGGTCATCATCTTATTTGCAATATCGACATGATGTTGAAGTGTTGAGAATTGCTGAGTGACACCTGCAGGCCCAAATGCGTAAACTGGTACAGGTGCTGCAGTGTGCGTGCCTGTCCCCCACACAACATTTTGGTGCTTGGCAAGCACTCGACCAATCTTGCCGGTAAAGTCTTCTTTTCCATACACATAAAAGTCTGAGAAATCAGAAAAAGCAGGGTAAGGTCTGTTTTCATCATCGACCCCATTAGTCTCAAGCATAATCGCTGTGTCATCAGTACTCACTTTATATGATGTGTGATTGTGAATCGCTTTTTGCCAATCTTCATCAGTGCTATTGCTAAAGTTAGTCTGCGAATTGACTTCAGCCATCACATCATAAAATGTGCCTTTTTGCTCATATAGTTTATCTAACTGCTCTAGCGGGCCAAAGTTAAACTTTGGCTTATAAGTGTGCTCACCCATGCCATCACCGGGTAAGTGCACGCCTTCTTTAGGTTTGTTATGCGTTGTATAACTAAAGCCAAAACTGCCAGTTTCATGATCCGCCGTCACCACCACAAGCGTATCATTCCGGTCTTTGGCCCACTCATACACAGCTTCGACTGCTTCATCAAATTTAAGGAGTTCGTTAAGCATCCAGCCAGCATCATTGGCATGCCCAGCCCAATCTATTTGCCCACCTTCAATCATTAAAAAGAATCCATCTTCATCTTGAGACAGAATATCTAACGCTTTAACCGTCATGTCTTTAAGGGAAGGCTGCGTACACGAGTTGTTAGCTTGGCATTGTTTATATGCAATGGCATCTGCCATACCTGAGTTTGCAAACAAACCTAATAGCTTTTCACCCTCAGTGTCGGCCAATTGCGACTTATCAAATGCTAAGCTATAGCCAAATTGCTCTTTGGCTTGAATAACAAGGTTGTCACTCCCCTCTCGTTTAGAGCTTTTATACACGCTTGCAGGCATACCCAATTCATCTAATTGTGCTTTGAGCGCTTCATTCTCATTAACGCCCTCAGGTAAAAATGCGCGAGCACCACCAGAGAGCATCACATCAACATTGCCCGACGAAATAAGCTCAGCAGCAATCTCATTTTCTAAAGAGCGATGCGGCTGGTGAGAAGCAAACGCAGCAGGTGTTGCGTGGGTAATGCGCGTATCAGATACCAAGCCCGTCGCCTTGCCCATCGCTTTGGCTTTTTCTAATATGGTCGCGATTTTATTCCCTTCAGTATCGAGCCCTATCATTTCCGAGCCTGCCGCTATACCCGTAGCCAGCTGCGTGGCAGAGCATGCAGAATCTGTCACTAAACTGCCTGATGGTCCATGAGGTGCGTTTAACGATAAACCTAAATGGCCCTGATTAGCCAATTTTGATAATGCTGTTTCATTGTTTTTACTTTTATACACAGAATTCGGTGCGCGTTGAGCATATTCTTCTAATAAGCCAACTTGTTGCGGACCCATACCGTCGCCAATCATTAAGATGACATTTTTCACCGACGTAATAGAGGCTGGATTCACTTCAACTTCTTTCACTACCTCAACTTCTTTGATGACTTCGACTGTTTTTGTATCATCTCCATTACAACCACTGAGCAAAGCAGCGGATACAGCAAGCGCTATAAACTTCATTTTCATTATTTGTTCCTAAAACATCTTGAATTGTGAGCAGCGGCAAGTGTAAGACTAGGAAATGACTTTTTTATTTCAGAAATACGTCACATTGATGACACATATATTTTTCATAAAGCATTGAAATAAAATTACTAAGCGTTGTAAATACACTACCTAGTGCAAAATAAAAACCAGTTAAACGCATTATAAATAGTGATTAAAAGTAGCTACCAAGTACGCCCTCTTGATAGCGTCAAATTCGATAATAGGGAAAAATGGGATAAAAATTAGAAACGTTAACTGCTATACAATTAAAAAAGCCGCGACACCCTTTGGCATCGCGGCTTTGTAAATTTTAAGAATTAATAAACTTATTCAAACTCAATGGTCACAATCTGCTTGAGACTATATCCATTGTTGTTATCGTAAACGACATAGCTAAATGAATCACTTGCGCCATTTGCACTACCATTTGGCGTATAGGTAAATTCGCCTGAATACTCATTGATGACCACCTCACCATAAGCTGGTGCATCAGCGAGTCCAAACGTGATACCTGACCCACCAGGAAGCTTGCCTACAAACGAAACATACTCAGTTGTCGTAAACTTAACATCCAGACCATGATTGACTTCGGCCGCACCAAAAATAGTGCCGTTGTATCTATCAACTGCTTTATTCTTACGGGCTTCCTGTTCAAAGTCATAATATATCAACATGTCTTGCTCGCAGCCCAACACCATGTCATCTTTGCACACATTGAGCTCATCTTCAGACAAAGCGCGCGTCCATATGGCGACATCATCAATGTGGCCTTTGAAAGTGTTTGATGTCGTATTGGTAGAGCTATATGCACCAATACGCAGTGGTACGTGGTTGTTTAGGTTACGTTTGTTCCCTAGACCACTGCCATTTCCACCGACTTCGCTGCCGTTAATATACAGCCTCACCTTGCCGCCCTCCCAATCGGCAACCACTGCAACATGATACCAACGACCCGTCTTAAACGTGCCTCCTGAGAAGGTTTTTTTACCATCGTTGACAGCATCATGATGATATTCCAAACGGTTTGAACTGTTCACACTTAAGCTCCAGCCTTTGTAACCTGCATTCGCTGAGATTTTTTTCGCAAAAATGTTACGCTTTGTGCCATTGGAACCTGGCTCTAAGTAAATCCACGCTGAGGCCGTAAAGTTTTCACCTGCAAAGTCTATCGAACCATCGCTGGCATCAGCAATGTTGATGTAATCGCCATTACCATCAAACTTTAAATACGTATCATGCTTTACAATACTAGGGCTGTTCACCAGCGTCATGGTGCTTTGACCAAGCAAATCTTCTACCTTAGCATCAACCACAGTATCGAAGTTGTAATAAGACACAAGCCTTGAATCATTTAACGACGCACTTAATGCACGATGCCCCGCAATCGTCTGTTGCGATAGCGCTTGGTTCCAAATACGGATCTCATCAATTTGACCATTTAGCTTCTTGCTTACACCATCGTTGCCTGAACCCCATACAAAATACACATTACTTGAGTCAGCTGCATCAACTTCAGAGATGATCAATTCACCATCTAAATACACGGATAACTGCTGTGTCGGCTGATCATAGCTGATGGCATAATGCTGCCACTGACCAACGGTCACTGTTTCTGTCGATTTAAACGTGCTGTTCGTTGCTTTAATACGTAAGCGACCATCAGAGAATATTCTAATTGCAGCTTTTGACTTATTATCGCTTTCGGTAAAGGTAATTAAGTTTGAATTGTCATCGGGGTTCAATGCATTCACTTTCACCCAGGCTTCAATTGTATAAGAGCTATTCGGATTGAAGCCTGAATTCAGAGTTTGAACCATGCTCTGATCCGTGCCATCAAAGACAATAGATTGACCGAAGCCATTAATGATAGACAAGTCTTTATGGAATGGGCTTTCTACATAAGTCCATTCAGAACATGCAGGGCTCCCAAGATCTGTGCCATCGTCAGGTGTCACACAAAATGCCACATAGTTATCAATATCGTCTAATGACAAGGTATATGATTGGTAAAGCTCACCCTCAATCACTTGTGCGTCAGTCTCATTACCAGTTGCTGAGCGATACCATTGGAAACGCGTCGCTTCTTCGATATCTCCATCTGGATCCGAGTAAGAATAAGTCCCGAATACTGCAGACTTACCAATAAAATCACCTGTTACTGTGACATCAGATGCCACTGGCGCATTATTTTTGTACGACAATACCGGCTCGCCACACACGCCGTTGGTATTACACAAGTCAAACGATAGGTGCGTTGTATACGAATTTTGAGCCAGTGTGATTTCCGTTTCACCACCAAAGTCAGTGTCAGAGAACTCAAACACCCACTCGCTATCCATTAACGGACCATATGAGCCTTTTTCGTACTGAATGCCTTGCTTACCCATGAAGTAAGCTTGCGCGTCAGTACACACAGCTTCTTGCACGTTATATGAGAACTCTAAGAACTTAAACGGCATTTTATATGACGCTTTCATCTTACTGTTGTTCACAAATTTAGACTGAACATCCACTGTTAATGTCGCGTCGATCATGCCATCGTTATTAACGTCATGCGTAAGCTCTGGCGTGAATACGATGTCGTCTTCTGGGTCAAAATAAATTTCTGTGCCATCTTCTAACACTAAAATTGCTGAAGGCTCAACATTCAACTCAAAGTCTTGGAATAAATCTAATGTGATACTCACAAAAGTATCTAAGGTACTGAACTTATAACTACGGTATAAATCTTCACCCACTGGTGCATAAAAATCATCAATACACTGCTCAGAAGTGCCTTCAACCGCTTCCATGCCTGCTTTGGCATGCCATTTGGTCCAATTTGAACCCCAATATACTTCTTCAGACACCCAATCAATTAAGTCATGACCAGCAAGAAAACGTAGCTTATCTACCTCTAAATTAATGGCTTTCTCAATGGCTTTTCTGGCGCTGTTTGCGACATCAGCAGCTAACGTATCGCGAGTTAGATTTTTGATATATAGCGCAATCTCTTCGTCTGTCGTTTCAGCACGAACAAAAGAGGTGATCGATGCCAATGGATCTGAGTGATCTGTGCTGATGATTTCAAATCCATCGGTCGCACCTAGATGAGCATATACAACATCGACAAGATAGTCGCCGTCAACCATGCTGGTGTCGTACGTCAGGTTTGAGCTAACTTGTCTTGCATGCGCAATAGTCGTTGCTAGCGATAACTCATAGTGGTGTTCTGCAATGAGGGTAGTAATTTCGTCATCCGTCAGCTCACGAGTTAAATCGTAAACTTCCACCCCCTCGTCCAACTTGTAACAATCGGCACGATTTAAAGCATTGGCACAGTTATCACCATAAACGCCTGATGACTCTGAGCCTACACTTTTCTCATATGAACCATAGTCAATTTTGGTCGTGTCATTCAGATTTGGGAATACTTCAGACTCAAAGCTCATGAAGAAGTCTTCAACAATTAACTCAGCTGAGATTTGTACGCCAGGGGAAGACGCCATGAAGTTAGAGCGTGGATCCACTTTAAATTGCGTGGTTAAGTTAACCGGTTGACCTACTTGAATTTCATCTGGGTATTTTAAGTCCATGGCTAATGGGATATCAGCTTCAACCCAACCACCAAAGAGGTCAAGACCACCCACATAGTGAATTTTACCGCCAGACTGTACTCTAAATGCAGGCCATGTTGCCGCACCAGTATCTTCATCAGGCAGTGTCCAAGTCATTTTTGTTTCAGTTGATGCCCAATCAGGTGAACTCATACCAAGCAACTCAAGCACAGTATTGTTACCCCAATAACTGCCTTCACCACTTGCATCACCGGAAAAGCTAATGGTCATGGCTTCCATGTCTAATACATCAACGGTAATGTTTGCCACATCCGTAGTGTTGTATTGGTCATAAACAATGACTTCTAAGTTGTACGTAGCGGTGTTCTCAAAGTCTAAACGAGAAATGTCAGGGCTGATGCTCAATACACCCGTTTGTGCATCTAGCACTAAGTCACCATCTGTGTTGCCACTTAGAATTTGAAAAGTAACAAAGTCGCCGACATCATTAGGGTCGGCCAAAATAGTGCCAATTTCAGTACCGCTTGCAGAGGCTTCACTCACAGTGAAGGATTGTGCTTCAATAGTCGGTGCATTGTTAACGGCAATACTCACACCATCTTGCACTAACATGGTTGCAGCACCGACTGTAAACACTTTATAAGTGATATTGTCGATAACTTGCGTTGTGCCTGAATCAACCCACTGGTTGTTCGCAGCACCAACAAAGTCATCATCATCACCTAAAATGCGCAAGTTTGAGTTGCTGCTGACACTTTTATTCAATGTGATTGAGTTTGCACCTGAGCCTCGAATATCAAACACTTCTACGTTACGAACACGAGATGCTTGTGCTGCGAGATTGAGGTTAATGCCTGCCCCATCAAAGATCAACGTATCGGTATTACCGCCCCCGTCGATACGGGTAAACGTATTATCAGAAATGTAAATGGTATCTTCACCGGGACCTGCAAACACCGCATCAGCACCTCCATTGGTGCGAATAACATCATCACCGGTTCCCGTTGCGATATTATCTGCCGTTGCTGCACCTGTGATTGTATCATCACCCACAGTGCCCCACAGTGTCACTAAATTGCCATCGCCGTTTAATACATACACTGCACCGGTGTTGCTTAAATTGTTTTTATCAGCAGAAGGTGTACCAAATTGAATATCTTTGATGCCATCGCCATTGATGTCACCGGCGCTGGCGATGAATTGACCTAACTGCTCGCCACCGTTACCTTCAGAGTAGAAACCTTGTTTTGTCTCAATGATTTCGCTTAGGTAAACAGGATCTGTACCTGCACGCCCATACACGGCATACACACGACCTTTGTTATCTTCTGCAAACGGGTCGCCTATAATGATGTCGTCAAAACCATCACCATTTAAGTCGCCTGCCCCACCAATGGAGCCCAAAATAACCTGCAAATCACTGTGATCAATGTTGGACGCATCATTATGAATAACAAAACCGCCGTTGCCTTGTGCAATATCTGCTAAGTTAATTTCATCGGCAACATTTACGCCACCAAATAAGATATACGCACGCGGGTGCTCAATAGCAGAGCAACACCCTGTATCGGTCAGTAACAAGGCTATGTCGTCAACACCATCAGCATTCACGTCACCAACGTGAGAGGTGGTAAATGAAGGCAGTGTATTTAAACTTGCACGGCCAAAGTTAAAACCATAGTTGCCGCTGGCTTCAGGGATGATTTTAATGCCATTCCCACTCGACTTGATGCTGTTGTACTTTATTGATTCACCACCAATACGGCCATACGCCACATAGCTGGTACCAGATGTATCAACATATAAACCGTGGCTTACGATAAAGTCCGTTAAGCCGTCACTGTTAAAATCACCGGTGGGTAGTACTTGTGCACCGTAGTGCCACCCACTGAATAACCTTCTGCTTGGGCGAGTGATCGCAAAACCTTGCGTGTTGTAGTCTGTCGCAACATTGGCTAACTGAACCACGTTATTGTCTTTTTTACCGTAAACAACATAGGCTAAGTTAGGATCTGCTGTGCCATCTTCTAGTAAGTCCCTTAATTCAAATGAACCAGTCCCAGCTAAAAAACGCGTGACTGTTTCTCCGATAACAATGTCACCAAGACCATCACCATTCACATCGCCGACAACTAACGTACCACCAGCATAGTCTTCAGTGTAAGCTCCATGAATAGCAAAACCGTAATCGCTCCCGCCAGTATTCATATCAGACAATGGAACATAGTTAGTACCAGTTTTACCAAATACAACGTAGGTTGAACCTGAATTTTTACCGTTAGTACCGGCATAAGGCGCACCAACTACTACATCTGATAATCCGTCGCCGTTAATATCAACGCCTCCAGCAACAGCAAAACCTGCGTTGTCGCCAGATTCAGCTCCCATGATCCCAAAACCACGAGTACCACCGATCACTTCCGTTAGTGATGGGAATGTGCCCGTTGCATCACTGAAAAGAACGTAAGCTGCACCATTATCTTCGTACATAAAGGTGCCATCATTTCTATAAACATCTGCTTGAGGAGAGCCTACAATGATATCGTCGAAACCGTCACCGTTTACGTCACCAGCAGGGGCTACTGACCAACCAGCCCAGTCACCCGCTGCTAGACCATCAATGGATTGCGCATTGTTGTTCAAAGAATCATTAATGTCGTTTACATTAATCGTGACTGTCGAATCATACGTATTGCCCGCTCCATCTTTCACACGAACCGTTAATACGTACTGATTATTGCCCAGCTCAAAATCTAATTGTGTTTGGTCAGCAACTTTAATATCACCTTTGATTGCATCAATTGAGAATACACCCGCATCATTACCAGAGATGATTTCATAGCTATAATGTTCCAGTGGTATATCCCAACGGCCCGCCTCAAAGATTTGATAATGCAGTTCAAACTCACCAAAGCGATTTGGTACCACACTTTCGTTATCGCCATGCAAATACCCTTGCAGCATCATAGGCGCAACAAAATTGAAGCGTACCGCCGCATCAACAATGTCTTTGTCTATTCCTACCGCTTGAACGAATACAACAGGGTTGTTATAAGATTTCGAAAAAGTGATAGAAAATGGCGCATCACTGCCTGAATCAGCGACTTTGATGACGCCCGTTTCCCCCACAATTGCCAAGCTTTCTGTAAATAAAAAGCCAGAGCCTTGCAGTGCAAATACATTGACGTTTTCAGCCGCATGAGCGTCATCATCAATGTTATCAATATGCACTTTCACACGGTTTGCAGAGACTTCATCAATCGCCACACCGCTTTGAGATGCGCCATTGTAGGATGCTAAGGAGGTTAAAATCGTTGGGGTTTCTGTAATAGGCGCACTAAATGCGTGACCATGCACCTGATGGGTCACCGCAGTACCTGTACTTGAAACCTCAAATGGCTTGTCATTCCAAAGCGCTGAGATTGGCTCAGCAAATGCTATCCAGCCGAGCGTTTCACCCTCACCGGTATTGGTAAAGCTTTGAATGACACTGGTGCCTTTTTTATCCAGCTCAGATTCAAGCACGGCCTCAAAGCCCAACGCACTGACGTTATCTAAGCGGTGGCGCATCAATAATCTATTGTTGTTTTTGCTCGTTAGGCCAGAATAAGAATAGGTGCTTACTTCATACTCTATTGCATAGTCACTATTGGATTGAATCTGACCAAAAACAATCGGCGCTTGCGTAAAACTTGAGGCAAATGAGATTGGCTCAAATGCTTCACCATTGGTTACCCAGTTTTTAATGTCCGTTTTACCGACTTCCAAGCGCACCGTTTTATCGGATACACCATCAACAAAACTCACCCGACCTATGGTGGTATTCGTTTTGGTATTTTCATCAACATGTATTGTTAATGGTGCCATGGCAGCCTGCACACTATTGGGGACAGCCGCCCCCAAAGTCAGCAAGGCTAGGCACAGTTTAGTCCGCATCATAATATTAATACCCCCTATTAATTGACAAATACAGTTCAATTTAGGGTTTATGACATGCAATTGTGCCAAGAATATGGAATGGATTAAAATATGCACAAAACAGCATTATTTAAAATATAAGAACAATAAAAGTATTAGAAGAAAAAAATCAAGCTTGGAATGTATTGAGTGAGGGTATGGTAATTTTAAAATGGAATTAAGGTGCAGCTGTGTGCACAGCAATGAAAAGTCGTGCTTTTAAGATTAGAAAGCCGCTTGAAGATTCAAGCGGCTACTAAAATATGTGAGTCGGCCTATAAGCCGGGTTCTGTCCCTCTTACGAGGTGATAATCATTCGTCTAGGCCTAAAATCGCTCTTAGGCTCAAGCAACCTACCCGGTTCCGATGTGGGCCACACCATAAGGAACCCTATTTGGTCTTGCTCCGGGTGGAGTTTACCTTGCAACCGACTGTTACCAGCGGCCCGGTGCGCTCTTACCGCACCCTTTCACCCTTACCAACCGAAGTTGGCGGTCTTCTCTCTGCTGCACTTGTCGTGGGCTTTCACCCCCCAGCCGTTAGCTGGCACCCTGCCCTGTGGAGCCCGGACTTTCCTCCCCTTGATCATTTTCGTCACAAGCAGCGATTATCCGGCCAACTCGCGGCGCATTATACCTGTTTCTAGACTAAAGCACAGCGGATTTTTTGCTATTCTTCTCTTTGTGCAATAATCGCTTTGTATAAGGCGTTCTTTTTAAGACCAAAGTACTCAGCAGCTACGCCACAGGCTTTTTTAAGTGGCATTTCAGCTTCCAAAAGCGAAATTAATTTTTGTGCTTCAGGCGTGATTGCTGCAGTTTCTTTTCCCTTACCTGGCAAAATAAGCACCAATTCACCGCGCTGGCGTTCAGGTTCATCAGTTAGAAAAGTGATTAGCTCAGACACTTCACCGCTAAAAAACGTTTCATATGTCTTGGTGAGTTCTTTGGCAAACACCACTTGCTGCTGTTCTCCTAACGCGCTGGCAAGATCATCCAGACTCGCCATAATGCGATGCGTGCTTTCATACATAATGCTGGTGATCCCAGATTCGAACGCCGCTATGAAAAATTGTTGTCTCGCTTGGCTTTTTGCTGGCGTAAAGCCGATAAATTGAAACTTATCTGTGGGTAACCCTGAGCAGCTCACCGCAGCAATAGCTGCACATGCGCCAGGGACCGGTGTCACCTTTGCGCCAGCTTCACGGCATAAATTCACCACGGCATAACCAGGGTCGCTGATCAAAGGAGTGCCCGCATCAGAGACCAACGCAATATCTTTGCCTTCATTCAACCAATCTAATATTTGTTGAGCTTTTTGTTTTTCGTTATGATCATGCAAAGCAAAGGTTTTTGCTTTAATATTAAAGTGACTCAATAGTTTGCCAGTATGACGCGTATCTTCTGCTGCAATAAGATCTACGTCAGCTAAGGTTTTCAGCGCCCGTTCACTAATGTCATCTAAATTGCCAATTGGTGTAGCAACGATGTGCAGGGTGCCAATTTTGTCTAAAGTGTCAGCTTTTGTCATTGAGCTCTCCAAGATCAGTCAGTAAGATATTCACATATAAGGTGATGAGTGAAGGTATACGCGTGCAACTGAAAAAAATAAGTCTAATAGTGGCTGTATTGTCCGGTTTATCGGCCTGTGGCACAACCCCTAAAAACGTACAACCAGCAACAAATCCGCAGACTCAAGCACTTGCTGTGCAATCGACTGAGAATATGGATGCGAGTTCACTGTATGCACTAGCACTCTCAAAGCAAGGCGCAAATAGAATACAAGTGCTTTACGGTGCTCGAGAAGCTGCGATCAACGAGGGAAATTGGCCTATGCTGGAGCAGATCTGCTTTGAGTTAGAATCAAAAGCCAGCGTCGATCATGTTCAAAATAAGCTCTATATTGCCTTTGCACAAAAAGAGCAAGGAAAGTATGAAAGCGCACACACTATCTTAACGAATATTAGTGATCAGCTTACCCTTGCAGAGCACAAAGGCTGGCATCAATACCTCAAAGGCAGTATTTTTGCCTCACAGAAATTACCTAAAAAAGCCCTCGTTCATTACTTTAAAAGCGCGGATACCTCGCAACAAAACAAACTCAACATCACAGGCTTAAATCAAGATATATGGACGGCATTACAGCAACTATCTTCTTACGCCCTAGAGCGTTTTGATCGTGGTTCAGTCATTCAACAAGGTTGGGTAAAGCTCGCTAAGTATCATCAAGTATATTTGGGCTCCACAGTGCAATTGCACCAAGCAATGAACAACTGGCAAAGACGCTATAAAAATCACCCTGGCAGTTTCATTATCCCCAATGAAGTGAAATCCACCATAAACCTTGCGCCTTACCAAGCAACTAAGTTAGCCATTTTACTGCCTCAATCAGGAAGTAGTGAACGTCTAGGCTCGGCATTAAAAAACGGCTTTTTGGCAGCCATGGATAAAAGTCAAATTGAAGAAATTTATTTTATTGACGAAATGGACAGCGCAGAACTTATCGAGCGAGAGTTACAAAAAAGCCAACCCGACTTTGTCATTGGCCCGCTCTTAAAAAGCAATATTGTTAAGGTTAAATCAAGTCCGTTTATCGCTCAGTCTGCCGCTATTTTTCTTAATGAAGTAAACCCAGATGAAGCACAACGGATCCATACTGAACACTATTACTTCGCTCTAAACCCTGAGCATGAAGTCGAGCAAGCCTTGGTGCATTTTTTAGCAAAAGGCTTCCAAAAGCCCATGCTGCTCGCGCCCGATACCCCCTCAGGGCAGCGATTAATTTCGCATTTCAATACTCAATGGCAAAACTTCAGCAAAACTCAACCCGAAGCTGGGTTTTATAGTAACAGCGAAGATATGGTCGAGGTGATCACTGAGCTACTAGAAGTGGATCGCTCTAAAGCCAGAATAAAAGAGGTCAAAAGTCTATTCCGCAGTGAAGTAGAGAGTGAAACACGCTCAAGACGAGATATCGATGCGATCTACATTCTCGGGGACGCCATTGAGACACGATTACTCAAACCGTACCTTGATGTTAACGTCAGTACATTTGCAGAGCGGATCCCACTGTATGCAAGCTCACGGAGTTATAGTAAGCAAATAGATAAGACAGACAAGGGTGATTTAGAAGGGCTCTACTTTACTGAACTGCCCTGGATGCTCCCCGACGTTGTAAATCAACGAAACCTGCGAGACACATATTCTAGACTCTGGCCCGAACAAGCTGATATTGAGCAACGCTTGTTTGCCATGGCCCATGATGCGCTCAACTTGATCCCAGAACTCAAACAATTAAGTAGAATACCGGGCAAAGAGTTTGATGGATTAACCGGCGCACTCAGCATTAAAGAAGCCAACCAGATACATAGGAAGCTTAGCTGGGGTCAATACCATAAAAACAGTATTCGACTCGTGAGCCTCGATGAGAGGCCTCCTACGCCACTGTTTATGCAACAAGTAGAGTAAATACAAGTAATAACATCACACACCCAGCCTGTAAGGATAACAGCATGCTAAAAGGAATTTTTAACAACACTAGGGAAAAAGGGTCGTATTTTGAAGAGGTTGCTGAGCGCTATCTGCAAAAGCAAGGGTTGACACCAATAGCTCGTAATTACTTGTGTCGACATGGAGAAATTGATTTAATCATGAAAGATGCCCGAACTTGGGTATTTGTTGAAGTGAAATACCGTAAAAGTCTAAAATTTGGCGGCGCACTCAATACACTTTCACAACAAAAACAGCAACGTTTAAGGCGTAGCATATATCAATACATGCAGGATTTTACCTTGCATAATGTAGCGCTACGCGTAGACTTTGTTGCAATACAGGGGCATTCCCCACATGCGATACATTGGATAAAGAACGTTTTTTAATATGCAAGAATCAATCAAAGCCATCTTTACCGAAAGTATTCAAGCGCAAATAGCAGCGGGAGAAGCATTACCTGAGCAGTTAGAGACAGCTGCCTATGTAATCTCTCAAACATTGATCAATGGTAATAAGTTGATCTGCTGTGGTGAACCAAGCAGTCATATGCTTGCTGAGCACTTTGCCAGTTTACTTATCAATTTCTATGAAACTGAACGACCATGTCTGCCAGCGCTGACATTGAGCCAATCTAGCATTAACCTCAGCGGCCAATCAACTAGCTCACAAACAGAGTTATTTGCCCGTCAGATTAGAGCAATAGCCCAAGAAGGTGATTTGCTTTTTGCCATTGCACTCAATGGCAATGAAAAAGAGGTCATAAGCGCTGTTGAATCTGCATTGACCAAAGATCTAAAGATTATTGCGCTGACAGGTAACGATGGCGGTGAATTAACAGGTTTATTAGGCCCAAATGATGTTGAGATAAGGGTTCCTAATAAGCGAGCAAGCAGAATTTTAGAGTCTCATATGTTCACCGTGCATTGCTTAAGCCAACTTATAGACAATATTTTATTCCCTCAGGATGCCTAATATGCTGTTAAAACCCATCTTGGTAATTGCTGTTTTGTCTCTTCTTCAAGGCTGTGCAGCAGCGGTCGTCGCTGGGACTGCAGGCGCGGTATCAGCAGCAAATGACCGACGCACTATCGGCTCACAAATAGACGACAATAGCATAGAAATTAAAGCGACTATTGAGCTTAAAAAAATCCAAAGATTGGCAAAGCATGCCAACATCAATGTTGTGAGCGTCAATGGCACTGTTTTATTGACAGGACAGGTGGCCAATATAGAGATGAGAACCGAAGCGCAAAATGCCGTAAAGCCTGTTATTGGTGTTAAAAAGCTATTCAACCAAATCCGTATTGGCAGCAATATAGGTTTGGCGACCAAAGGTCACGATACATGGCTGACTTCAAAAGTGAAAACACAACTGCTGGCAGATGATAACGTCAATGGCACCAATATTAAGGTTGTGACAGAAAACGCCGAAGTCTTTTTAATGGGAATGGTCGCCCCTGCTGAAGCAGAAAAAGCAGTAGAGATCGCACGCAACATTCACGGAGTAGAAAAAGTCATTAAGGCTTTTGAATACCTGTAGTGAGCTCAAACATAAAAAAACCTGCTGATGCAGGTTTTTTTCTACTTGATAACGCGTAAATGAGCGCCTTTTTTAGGCTTACCCTCTTGTGAAGGTGTTTGCTCTACAGCGCTATCAGGCTGCTGTTCAACCTCTGGGGCCAACTCATCATCAGCATCATACGATTCTTCTTCGTAATCCTCTTCGATAGTCGATTCAGAGAAAATTGTCCCTTCACCATTTTCTCTGGCATAAATCGCCAGTACTGCGTCAACAGGCACATAAACCTGCATTGGTTGACCAGAAAAGCGTGCACTGAAGCTCAATGCATCATTATCCATAGTGAAGTTATTTGCCGCACTTGGGCTCACATTCAAGACAATCTGACCGTCCTGTACAAACTGGACTGGCACTTGTACGTGAGGGAAGTTGGCATTGACAACTATGTGTGGCGTGCACTGATTGTCCACGATCCACTCATAGAACGCCCTTAGTAAATAAGGTCGATTAGATGTCATTAGCTGCGGATCTCGCGCTCAATATCAGTCAAAGACGCTTGGAAAGACTCACGCTCAAATAAACGTAGCATGTAATCTTTCAGCTCGCTTGCACCGCTGCCCGAAAGCTCAATACCTAATTGAGGCAAACGCCACAATAGAGGAGCCATAAAGCAATCAACCAAGCTAAACTCTTCACTCATGAAATAAGGCGCTTCACCAAAGATAGGTGCCACAGCAAGAAGTGCTTCAGTTAACTCTTTACGCGCATTATCAACGTCATTGCCTGACATGATTTTCTCAGCAAGGCTATACCAATCGCTTTCAATGCGGTGCATCATCAAGCGGCTGCGTCCACGCATAACTGGGTAAACTGGCATCAGTGGTGGATGCGGGAAACGCTCATCCAAATATTCCATAATGATATTAGCTTGATATAAGCCAAGCTCACGATCGATTAACGTCGGAACTGTACCATATGGGTTAATTTCGTGTAGCGCTTCTGGCAAGTTGTCCTTTTCAGCCAGATGAATATCAACACTTACACCTTTTTCTGCTAAAACGATACGAACCTGATGGCTATACATACAGTTTGCACCAGAAAAAAGAGTCATAACTGGGCGCTTATTGGCAGCTACGGCCATGCCTACCTCCATAAATTAATCACAAAGTAATCAAATCACTTTAAACAGCAATAGGGGCATGCGCCCCTATTACCTATAATCACCATTGAGTGTTCAAATTAATGAACGTCTCTCCAGTACTCTTTCTTCAACAAGAAAGCTAAGATGAAGAAGATTACCAAGAATCCGAGCACTTTGATACCTATTGCCTCAGATTCTAATCGAGAAGGTTCACCCACATACGCTAAAAAGTTAGTGAGATCTCTTGCCGCTTGGTCATATTCATCGTCACTCATCTCACCGGAGCCGTCAGTTTCGACACCCACAATTTTGGTTACCGTCTCGCCATTTTCAACTACTTCTTCAGTAATTGGCATTGGCAAGCCCTGTAGTTCTTGAAGAACATGAGGCATCCCCACCAATGGGAATACGATATTGTTCACACCAAAAGGACGAGATTCATCTTTATAAAATGACTTTAAGTATGTGTATATATAATCTGGTGATTTAACTCGAGATATCAAGGTTAAATCTGGCGGTGCCGCACCAAACCACTTAGCTGCATCCTCTTTCGACATAGAGTTTAAGATATGCGAGCCTACTTTAGAGTCATCAAAGATGAGTGTCTCTTTACCTATTTCAACAGGGATCCCAATGTCACGAAAAGTACGTTCATAACGTTGGTATTGCATCTGGTGACAACCTAAACAGTAATTCATGAACAATTTAGCGCCACGCTGCAACGATGCATTATCCCTCAAGTCAATATTAGCGTCCATTAGTGGCACTGATGGACCTGCTGCCATTGTTAAGGTTGGCAACAATGCGAATAAACCGATTAATAGCTTTTTCATCATTTCGTCAACCTCGTAGGTAGTGGCTTAGTTACTTCATTCTTTGAATAAACATACAACAACACAAAGAACATGAAATACGTCACGGTACAAATCTGCGACAAAATAGTTGAAAATACCGTTTGTGGAGTCGCACCAGCCCAACCTAAGATCAAGAAGGTAACCACAAATTGTGCAATGTTCAACTTATGCCATTTACTACGATAACGAATTGAGCGTACTTTTCCTCGGTCAAGCCATGGCAATAATGCCAGAACGACTATCGAGGCACCCATAGCCACTACGCCCGCTAGTTTATCAGGAATAGCGCGTAAAATCGCATAGAAAGGCGTAAAATACCAAACAGGGAAGATATGCTCAGGTGTTTTAAGCGGATTAGCAGCTTCAAAATTCGGGGCTTCTAAGAAGAAACCATTCATCTCAGGCATAAAAAACACCACCCAACAGAATAAAATTAAGAATCCTGCCACACCTAAAATGTCTTTTACTGTGTAATAAGGATGGAAAGGAATTGCATCCACAACGTCTTTTTTACTGGTGTAGTATTCATGGAATTTAAAGTTAGGCTTGTCCTCTTCAGCCACAGAGCCTTTTTTACGTTTAATTTCAATACCATCAGGGTTGTTAGAGCCCACTTCATGCAGTGCAACAATGTGCAAGAACACAAGGATCACTAACACCAATGGCAATGCGATGACATGCAGCGCAAAAAAACGATTCAGCGTAGCGCCTGAAATAACATAGTCACCTCGGATCCAAAGTGTTAAGTCTTCTCCGATAACAGGAATGGCACCAAATAAGGAAATGATTACCTGTGCACCCCAGAACGACATTTGCCCCCAAGGTAGCAAGTAGCCCATAAATGCTTCAGCCATCAGGGCCAAGAATATCAACATACCAAATAGCCACAGTAATTCTCTGGGCTTTTGATAAGAGCCATAAATCATGCCTCTAAACATATGCAGATAAACAACCACAAAGAATGCGGAAGCGCCTGTCGAATGGAGATATCTTAATAACCAGCCATACTCAACATCACGCATGATGTATTCAACAGAAGCAAATGCCCCCTCAGCAGAAGGAACAAAATTCATCGTTAACCAAATACCCGTCACAATTTGGTTAACCAATACCAAAATAGCTAAAGAGCCAAATAGATACCAGAAGTTGAAGTTTTTCGGCGCAGGATATTGCGCAATATGCATATTCCAAACCCGAGTCATCGGAATGCGATCATTGATCCAGTCGACGACTGAGCTAATAGCACCACCAGAGCGCTTATTCGTCTCGTCTGCAGTTTGATTAGGTTGTTCGTAATTAGTCGCCATTATGCCATCTCCTCTTCTTCACCCACTAAAATCGTGGTCTCATCTAGGAAAGTGTATGGCGGCACTTCCAAATTCAAAGGTGCGGGTACATTTTGAAAAACGCGACCCGCCATATCAAATTTGGAGCCATGGCACGGGCAGAAGAATCCATCTGCGGTCCCTTCCACTTTTTCACCGAATCCACCATTCATGAATGTTGGAGAGCAACCAAGGTGGGTACAGATCCCAACAGCAACAAAAATCTCTTCTCGCTGAGAGCGATAGCTATTTTTCGCTGAATCCAGCTGCTGTGCTTCGTCAGAATTGGGGTCACGAAGTTGATCTTCGTGTTGCTTCATTTGTTCTAACATTTTTGGTGTACGATAGATAACCCATACAGGTTTACCACGCCACTCAACACGAATTAATTGTCCAGGCTCAAGTTTGCTTATGTCCACTTCTACAGGAGCCCCTGCAGATTTAGCACGCTCACTCGGATTCCAAGACGCAATAAAAGGAACAGCAGCTCCAGCCGCACCAACACCACCTACGACAGAGGTAGCGATAGTTAAAAAACGGCGTCGGCTGTTGTCAACAGGCGCATTGCTCATCCACTTATCTCCACTATGATCCTCAACACTTGCTATATTGAGAACATCAGTTACAGCAGGTTAATTTTAAGATATTTCAAAATAGACGCGATCATTAGTAAAAACCATGTAAAAAACACGGTTATTACTATTCTAATTATGACCATATAAAGTGCTAAGCGCTTCAATAAACAGCCAATACTAGAAACGACAGGTTATGATATGACGTCTTTCGCAATGATTTCCTGACCAAGATCAACCTCTGTCCAGATGAATGAAAATTTAATCAGACGATATTGCGAATAATTTACTTGCCCTGCAAGTGTAGCAAAAGAAATGGTCAATAAGCGTACAAAGTGAACAACTTTTAGAGTTTACTGAAAGTTACTGAATTTGAGATTGGCGTATTTCAAGATGTTTTAATAGGGATATTGATAGCCGGCACAAAAAACAAAAAACCCAGCACAAGGCTGGGTTTTTGACATTCTGAAACGTAATAAATTAACGTTTTGAGAACTGTGTCTTCTTACGTGCTTTCTTAAGACCAACTTTCTTACGTTCAACGCGACGAGCGTCACGAGTAACGAAGCCAGCTTTACGTAGAGTAGGACGTAGTGACTCGTCAAACTCCATTAGTGCACGAGTGATACCGTGGCGGATTGCGCCAGCTTGACCAGTCATACCACCACCTTCAACAGTGATGTAAAGGTCAAACTTCTCAGATAGCTCAACTAGCTCTAGTGGCTGACGAACAACCATGCGAGAAGTTTCGCGACCGAAGTATTCTTCGATAGAACGTTGGTTAATTACGATGTTGCCAGTGCCTGGGCGTAAGAATACGCGAGCACTTGAACTTTTACGACGACCTGTACCGTAGTATTGATTTGCCATGATAGTGCTCCTTAAATGTCTAGAACCTGAGGCTGTTGTGCCGCATGGTTGTGCTCGTTACCAGCGTAAACTTTAAGTTTACGGAACATTTCACGACCTAGAGGACCGCGAGGTAACATGCCTTTAACTGCTTTTTCGATGATCATTTCAGGCTTTTTAGCTTGAAGTTTTTCGAAGTTAACAGACTTAAGACCACCTGGGTAACCAGAGTGAGCGTAGTACATTTTTTGCTGAGCTTTGTTACCAGTTACAGTAACTTTTTCAGCGTTGATAACGATGATGTAATCACCAGTGTCAACATGTGGAGTGTACTCAGCCTTGTGCTTACCGCGTAGGCGAGCAGCGATTTCAGTAGCAATACGACCTAAAGTTTTACCTTCAGCGTCAACTACGTACCAGTCACGTTTTACAGTTTCTGGTTTAGCAACAAACGTTTTCATTTATAAAATCCAAAGTTTTCAGTTAAAACCACAGGTAGTCAGAGGACTACCGCTCTACTAATGGTGCTTCAACCCCTTCGAGTTTAAGACTTTTTTGCCGCTCAAGTCGGTGGCTAAGCCGACGAGGGCTATAGAACGCAACGTGGCAGGCCGCGGATTATAGCAAGGGTAGTTGGGAAAAACCAGCGTATGGCCGATTTTTCCGCCAGAAATGTGATTTTGCTAAGCTAAGTGTTCTCTGGAGAGATACTCTAATGACTGCATCTCTTGTAAGCGACTGATACAACGTCTAAATTCGAAGTTTAATGTCCCCTCTGTGTAGATCTCGTCGATAGGCGCTTCAGAAGATATTATCAAGGTGACATTGCGCTCATAAAACTCATCAACTAAAGCGATAAATCGTCGTGCAGCATCGTCGTTAGATTGTCCCATTTGCTTCACATTCGATAGGATAACCGTGTTATATAGGCGGCTAATCTCCATATAGTCCACTTGTGAGCGAGCAGTTTCACATAGTTGTGTAAAATCAAACATCGCAATGCAATCAGATACTTTGCGCGTTTTAATCATTCGTCCTTCGATCTCTATCTCAGCATCAAGTACACCCAGCTCTGGTGACAACTTATCAAAGTACTCAAATAAGTTAGCATCCGCTTGTGCATCAAGTGGACTATGGAAAATTTCTGCTGACTCTAATGTGCGCAGACGATAATCAATACCCGAGTCAACGTTTACGATTTCAGTGTTCGCTTTCACCAATGCAATCGCTGGCAAGAAGCGTGCGCGCTGCAAACCATTTCGATATAGCTCATCAGGCACAATATTAGATGTCGCAACTAACACAATCCCGCGTTCAAACAACGCTTCCATTAATCCACCGAGCAACATAGCATCCGTAATGTCTTGCACAAAAAACTCATCGAAGCAGATGATATCCGTTTCAGATTTAAAGATATCAGCCACAACATTCAACGGGTTTTTAACTTCTTTAAGCTTTTTAAGTTCATCATGTACACGATGCATAAAGCGGTGAAAATGTACGCGCATTTTTCTATCGCTCGGCAACGCCTCGTAAAAAGTATCCACTAAATACGTTTTTCCACGACCTACTCCGCCCCAAAAATAGAGTCCTTTTACCGGCTCTACTTGCTTCTTTGCAAACAGCTTTGCAAAGAAACCTTTGGGCTCAGGAGGTTGTGCGATTAAATCATCATATAAACGCTGCAAGTGCTTGACCGCGTTTTCTTGTGCACTGTCGTACTGAAAGTCATCTCTTTTAAGGTCTTCTTGATACTTTTCCCAAGGCGTCATCATATTTTTTATTAAACTGAGCAGTTTTCTTTGCCCAATATATTAACACGCATCCATTCTCAGCGTATATTTAACCTATCGATTGAGAGTATTTTAGTAAAAGTAACAGGTGCCACTCACCTTACACAGGAGTAAATATGACAACAATTGCATGGTTGGGCTTATTAATCATCGTAGCGATCAGTGCATTCTTCTTAGGTTCACTCTTTACCAAAAAGCAGTTCAAGCATGAAGAGTTAGAGCAGCAAGCACAACAAGCAGAGCAAAACTTGGAGCAATATAGGCAAGATGTAGCAGACCACTTAGCCAATACCAAAAAGCTAGTAGGTAAAATGCATGACAATTACAGCCAACTACTTCAACATGTTGAAGATACAAATCAGCTATTACTTGAAGAGAAGCGCAGTCAGGCAAATGAACCTTTCTTCTCAAAAGAAACCACAGAGCAGCTTCAAGCTTCGTTGCGTGCAAGACCAGAAAAAAGACGCAATTCAGAATCCATCCACAATGCGCCACCTGCCGATTACGCAGAGGGAGAAAGCGGTTTATTTAATGACGACCGTACAAAAAGCGAGCAACTAAAAACTTCTTGATGAACTTTTTTTTGACCCCATAGTCTTTAGAAATAACTACCAGATAACTGAGCGGGCACTCCCCGCTCACAAAACTAACTCATGTCATGTTGAACGAAAACAACTGCTTTAAGTTCACTAAAGTGATGTGTTTAACGCTGTTATTTAGGAGAATTTCCAGACTATGAAATTAAAATTAACTTTATTATCCGCAGCGCTTTTTTCTTCAAGCTTACTTTTAGCACCACAAAGTGCAGAAGCAAGGCTACCTGTTGCGGTTGACGGTCAACAACTCCCCACACTGGCTCCAATGTTAGAGCGCGTAACTCCAGGGGTCGTGAGTATTCAAGTATCTGGCGCTAAAGAAGTGCGCCGTCGTGTTGACCCATTTGATTTTTTCTTTGGTAATCCCCCAGCACGTACGCAAAAACGCCCTTTCAGTGGATTAGGTTCAGGGGTGATCATTGATGCCGATGAAGGCTATGTGGTTACAAACAATCATGTAATAGATGAAGCTGATAATATTCTTGTCACGCTAGAAGATGGCAGAGAGTTTAAAGCAAAGCTGATCGGTGCTGACAAAGAGTCTGACATTGCATTATTACAAATCGATAATGACGACCTCACAGAAGTGAAACTCGCCGATTCAGATAAATTACGCGTTGGTGACTTCTCCGTTGCCATAGGCAACCCATTCGGTTTAAGTCATACAGTAACATCAGGTATTGTCAGTGCTCTTGGGCGTAGTGGCTTAAATATTGAAGGCTACGAAGACTTTATTCAAACAGATGCGGCCATCAACCAAGGTAATTCGGGTGGTGCACTGGTCAACTTAAAAGGTGAACTGATTGGCATCAATACAGCCATTTTAGGGGCGTCTGGCGGTAATGTTGGGATCGGCTTCGCTATCCCATCCAATATGATGAAAAACCTCGTTGATCAGATCATTGAATACGGGCAAGTAAGGCGTGGCTCACTGGGCGTCGTTGGCCGTACACTTAATGCAGGTCTTGCTGAGGCACAGGGTTTTGATGTTAAACAAGGTGTGTTTATCCAAGAAGTGACTAAAGATTCAGCGGCTGCTGAAGCAGGTGTAAAAGCGAACGATGTAATCATCAGTATTGATGGCGACAGTGTTGAAAGCATTGACGAATTAAGAGGGAAAATTGCAACTCTAGGTGAAGGACGAGAAATTAAAGTCGGCATTTATCGTGATGGCAAAAAGCGTACGCTTGACGTCAAGTTGCAAGGCCAAAACGAGCGACAAGCACAAGCTGATCGTATTCACCCAAGTTTACAAGGTGCTGTACTTGAGAGTAATGAACGAAACGGTAATAAAGGTATCGTGGTCGTCAGCATTGAAGAGCGCTCACCTGCAGCCCGTGTAGGACTTCAAGAGGGTGATGTGATCATGCAAGTGAACCGCCAACGCGTCACCACTGTGCGCGACATGAAGCGACTAATCGACGATATTCAGGGTAATATTGTATTGGGTATTAAACGAGGCAGAGATTCTGTTTTCTATTTAATTCAGTAAATAATACAAAAAAATCCTCAGATTTACGCAGCGGCTCTTGCCGCTGCGTTGTTTTGTGTCATCATAGATTTATCACAAAATAAACTATGTATAATAATAAACCGTGTTGCAATTTATTAGATTTATCCTCGCCCCAGTAATAATTGGGCTTGGTATTGCATTTTTAATTCTCTGGTTAAAACCAGGATTAAAAGAAAGAGCTGCCAGCCTCAATGTACCTTATACGGTGCAACAAATGAGTTTTGCCAATGGCGTTAGTCGCGCAGCACCTGCTGTAGTCACTATTTTTTCCGAAAGCTTCAGCTCTGTCCCCCGCTTTAAAAGGCAAAATCGTATCCAAGAGCTCGGCTCAGGTGTGATTATGAGTGCTGATGGCTATATTTTAACGAACTACCATGTCATTAATAGTGCAGACCAAATTATCGTACTGTTGCCTGATGGCAGGCAATACTACGGTATACTCATAGGCTTTGATACCATCACAGATCTTGCGGTCATTAAAGTAGAGGAAAATCACCTCCCTGTTATCCCAATGGATGATAACCTATTACCGCGTATCGGTGATGTTGTACTTGCTATTGGAAACCCTCTTAATTTGGGGCAAACCATTACTCAAGGGATCATCAGTGCAACCGGAAAGCAGGCACTAACCGAAAGCCAATACAACAGCTTATTGCAAACCGATGCAGCTGTTAATGTTGGTAACTCAGGTGGCGCTTTGGTCAATTCAAACGGCACTTTAGTAGGTATCACTTCTGCACAATTTACCACCCGCTATAATATCGATATCGAGGGGATATCTTTTGCTGTCCCTTATAGATTAGCTAAAGATGTGATGACCAAAATAATAGAGGATGGCCGTGTCATTAGAGGCTATCTTGGTTTTAAAGGCACTGCAGTAGATAACAAAGGGCAGATAATCACAGACGTGTATACACCAATTATGGGACTTCGCATCAGAGACTTAGACCCCCTTGGTCCTGCTTGGCAAGTAGGCATGAAAGACGGGGATATAGTCACTAAAGTGGCAGGTAAAGCCATTACTAACCCACAGCAAACACTTCGCACCATAGGTAATACAGAGCCTGGTACAGTGCTAGAATTTGAAGTAAACCGAAATGGTCAACGCTTATCATTTATGGTCGAAGTCATGGAGTTAGAGACCCCAATTTACTAGGCCTCTTTTAAATAAAAAAAGCGAGCTAAGCTCGCTTTTTTTAATTGTGTTTTCTGCGAATGTTCGCACCTAGTCGACTGAGCTTATCTTCTATTTTTTGATAACCTCTATCCACATGATAAATACGATCCACCACAGTTTCACCTTCGGCAATAATACCCGTTAAAATCAAACTTGCCGACGCACGTAAATCTGTCGCCATTACCTGAGCACCAGATAGACGCTGTGTCTCATCACAGATCGCAGTATTGCCTTCCAAACGAATATTTGCGCCCATTCGCTGTAACTCTGGCACATGCATAAAGCGATTTTCAAATATAGTCTCTGTGATAGTCGCGCTGCCATTGGCAACAACGTTAAGCGCTGTAAACTGCGCTTGCATATCGGTTGGAAAACCAGGGTGAGGCATGGTCTTTATATTTACAGCTTTTAGGTCTCGATCCTTCATGCTGACAAAGATACTGTCATTATTCACTTCAACAGCGACATTGGCTTGACGAAGCTTTTCAAGCACAGGCTCCAAACTCGCATGATCTGTATTACGACACAATACTTCACCTTTGCTCATTGCTGCAGCCACCAAAAAAGTGCCTGTTTCAATACGATCTGGAAGAATTTTATGCTCACAACCGTTTAGCTTCTCAACACCTTGGATTTCAATACGGCTCGAGCCTGCCCCTTGAATGTTCGCGCCCATAGAGGTCAAACACTCAGCGAGGTTAATAATTTCAGGTTCGCGCGCGGCGTTTTCCAAGACAGTAGTCCCCTCAGCAAGCGTCGCAGCCATAAGTAGGTTTTCTGTTGCACCAACTGATACAGTTTCCATGAAAATTTCTGCGCCCTGCAAACGCTTACCTTGAGGTGTCTGCGCATTTATATAACCATTTTCAACCGTAATCTGAGCGCCCATTTTTTCTAGACCCGAAATGTGTAAATCCACAGGTCTTGCGCCAATTGCACATCCACCAGGTAAAGATACTTGTGCTTGACCAAAACGTGCCAACAAAGGTCCCAGCGCTAATACAGAAGCGCGCATTTGCTTTACAAGCTCATAGGGTGCTAGCACCTTGTCGACACAGCGACCATCTACTTCAAGTAAATCGCCACGCCATGTCACCTCGGCACCAAGTGTACGAAGTAAAGCTTCTGTGGTAACAATATCGCGTAATTGAGGCACATTACTGAAAATACTTTTGCCATCAGCAAGTAATGCTGCAAATAAGATAGGTAGAGCCGCATTTTTGGCTCCAGAGATAGTGACTTCACCGTTTAAAGTGGTGCCACCTTGGATAACAAACTGATCCATTGTGGCTCCTAATTATTGTGGCAAGATAAACTTTTGCTCGCGTTGCCACTCGGTAGGTGTAAAAGCTTTAATACTTACAGCATGGATCGTCCCATCTTTGATCACTTCCATTAATGGGCCGTAGACCATTTGCTCTCTTTTTACGCGTCTTAGTCCATCAAAACACTCGCCAACAGCAATCACCTCATAGTGACTGCCATTTGCTTTTACTTTTACTTCTTCTAAGGTCAAAGATTGCTGTAAAACAGTTTCGACTTGATTTGTTTCCATCGGACTCACTCAAATAAGGTTGTGACCTGCCCCAATTCCATCAAATTTTGCAATTGCTCAGGTCTATTCTGCAACTCAAGGCGTATGCCTTGTCGTTTTAATTTGCCTAAAGAGTGAATTAACCAAGCTAAGCCCGCTGTGTCAACCCTTGAGACCTCACAAAGGTCAAAATACAGCACTGACTGCGCATTTTCTAACAATTGATTAAGAAGTGATTCATTTATTAAGGTGTCACGGGTCAACTCACCTTTTACCGCCACTATATCATCAGCAACTTTGTCGAAGTGCAGATTAGGCATTTCCATCATCCCCTCTAAACTGCACTGGCAGTTGGCTTTTCTTCTCTAATAGAGAAATAACATGCTCAATGCCTTGCTGGCGCAAAATACCGTGTAATTCACTTTGCTTGGCATCCAACAAGCTGATCCCCTCAGCCATCATATCAAAAGCGCGCCACTCACCTTGCTTGTTTTGACGTACTTTAAAGTCAATCTTAATGTCTGGTTTACCTGCTTCAACAATCTTGGTTCTTACAGTCGCGACATTAACATCTGCAAAAGGACGCGGCGCTTCAAACTCCACTTTCTGGTCTGTATATTGGGTAAATACACCAGCATATGTCGCCACCAGATATGATTTAAACACTTCAATAAATGCGCGAATGTTTTTGACTGCTTGCGCCTTTTCTTGTTTATCTTTGATATTACGCACTTTTTGTATATAACTGCCTAACACGCGATAAGCAGCATATTTATAATCAATATATGGCAACAGCTCCTGCTCTACGATAACTCGTAAATGCTCCTTATCTTTTGCAATGATGCTCTGATCTTTTGCCACACGCTTAAACGTATTATCCGCAACTTGTTGAACCATCTTATAAGGGTCTTTCAAATCAACCTGTGCTGCATTAGCAACTGCGCTAAATAATGTCAGCGTCAACACACTGATAGCGATAACGAAATAATTCTTTATCATGGTGACTTACTCGCTGCTTTGATTAAATAGGAACTGGCCAATCAACTCTTCTAGTACCAGTGCAGATTTAGTATCTGTGATTGTGTCACCATCTTTGAGCGCAAGGCTCTCGACGCCAAATAAGTCATCTAAATCTACCTCATCTTGCGTAGATACTTCATTACCTAAACATGTTTGCTTGGCAGACTCAGACGCGATAACCGGTGAAATACCCAAATATTGCTCACCTAAAATACCTGAAGTTAAGATAGCCACAGACGTTGTATCCGAAAACTGACATTCATACGTCTTATCAATGCTCATGCTCACCACTGGCACAAACTCTTGCGGATGAATGCGAATGCCGTCGACGCGGCCAATAACAACACCACCTACTTTAATCGGCGCGCGTGTTTTCAATGATCCGATATTGTCAAATTTAGCGTCTAGTTGATATGTTTCACCATTGCCGCTGATCCCCGCATTGGCTACTTTCATGGCTAACATCACAAATGCAGCAACGCCTAAAGCGACAAATAAGCCAACCAAAATTTCTATTTTCCGTGTATTCATTTTCCTAACCCTTAACTCGAAAACATCACTGCTGTTAATACAAAGTCAAAACCTAAAACAGCCAATGAAGAATGCACAACGGTTTCCGTTGTCGCTTTGCTGATCCCCTCTGAGGTCGGGACACAATCATAACCTTTATACAGTGCTATCCACGTCACAATTAACGCAAATACAAAACTTTTAATCAGACCATTCATGATATCTTGCTGTAAAGAAACCTGAGATTGCATGATTGACCAGAAACTACCAGAGTCGACACCAAGCCAGTCAACGCCGACTAAATGCGCACCCAATATTGCCACTGCTGAAAATATGAGTGCTAGCAAAGGCATACTTATAAAACCAGCCCAAAAACGAGGTGCAACGACACGTTTTAATGGATCAACCGCCATCATTTCTAAACTGGATAACTGCTCTGTCGCTTTCATCAAGCCTATTTCAGCCGTCAGTGCACTGCCTGCTCGGCCAGCAAACAAAAGCGCAGTAACCACCGGCCCTAGCTCTCGTAATAAGCTCAAAGCAACGAGCGGACCTAAGCTGTCTTCCGCACCATAACCTACTAAAACAGTGTAGCCTTGCAGTGCCAAAACCATACCAATGAACAATCCCGATACCATGATAATCAAAAGAGATTGATGACCAACCATGTAAAGCTGCTTTATCAGTAATGGCGTACCTTGACGTACATTAGGCATATTTAGCAAGGCACCTAATAACATGCGAGTAGCTCGCCCAATTGATGCAAAGCGATTGAGCGTCTTATGTCCTAGCTTTTGTAAAAAGTCCACGCTTACACGCCTCCATCCAATAATTCCTCATCGTAAGGTGCTGCATTGAAATGAAATGGCACTGGACCATCTGATAGCCCCTGCAAAAACTGCTGCACAAGCGGAGAGCTATGTGCCAACATTTGCTCTGGTGTACCACTTCCAATTACGCCTTGTTCTGCGATGATAACCACATGGTCTGCAATACTGAGTACTTCTGTAACATCATGCGTGACAATTAACGAAGATAGCCCTAACACTTCATTAAGCGATTTTATCATCCTGACCAGTACGCCCATTGAGATTGGATCCTGCCCTGCAAACGGCTCGTCGTACATAATTAGTTCAGGGTCTAAAGCAATTGCTCGCGCCAGTGCTGCTCGCCTCGCCATACCGCCTGATAATTCAGCAGGCATAAGGTCTTTTGCACCTCTAAGGCCAACAGCTTGTAATTTCATTAAAACAATCAAACGAATTAAATCTTCACCTAATTGTGTATGTTCGCGCAGCGGAAAAGCCACATTGTCGAAAACTGACATGTCGGTAAACAGTGCACCACTTTGAAACAACATGCTCATTTGCTTGCGAGCCTGATATAACTCAGATCGAGTCATAGCAGGGACACTTGAGCCCATAAATGTAATATCACCACTGTCTGGGCGAAGTTGACCACCTATTAAGCGCAACATGGTGGTTTTACCAATACCACTTGGCCCCATGATGGCTGTAATTTTACCTCTGGGCACTGAAAAGCTCATATTTTTATATATGACTCTTTCACCGCGAGAAAAGGTTACATCCTTGACTTCAACGATTGACTGCGACAAGTCGCTCTCCATATATCGATTTCACCAATGGGTGAATAATACGTTTTTTTCAACCAAGATGGAAAATGCAAATTGGTAAAATTTTGTAATGGTCATGGTTTAAAAAGGTTATTTGTCACCATTCTTTGCATCAGAATGTAGGTTAATCAAAGACGGAGTTAAGTAACTAGGTGAGATTATTTATACATTTGACAACGCATTTGATAATATTTACCGCACTGTAATTTAGTTGCTCGGCATAGGTTTCATGGTTTTATCTTTTGTCATTCTCATCTTAGGTTTTGTTGCACTGGTTTGGAGCGCAGATAGATTTGTCTTTGGCGCAGCTGCCTTAGCGAAGAACTTTGGCGTCCCAACTTTAATTGTTGGCCTAACGATAGTTGCTATGGGCTCTTCAGCCCCAGAAATGATGGTCGCAGCACAAGCTGCTTTATCAGATAAAACAGATACTGCAGTTGGTAATGCCGTTGGCTCAAATATTGCTAATATTTTACTTGTTTTAGGTATCACTGCCCTGCTTCGTCCTCTGGCTGTCGGTTCAGGCATTTTACGCCGAGAGATGCCGTTACTTATCATCGTGTCACTAGGCGCATGGTATATCATCAGTGACAATTACTTTAGCGCGACTGAAGGCTTTATTTTATTAGCCGGTTTTGCAAGTTTTATCCTTGGCCTGATTTATATCACCAAAAATAGTGGTAAAGACCAAGAAGATGATCCTCTCGTTTCAGAGGCATGTGATGAAGTTCCAGATAATGTCCCTACAAAAAATGCACTGTTATGGCTTATTGTTGGCATGATAGTACTGCCTGTCAGCGCAGATTTGCTGGTTGACTCTGCTGTCGATATCGCCAAGTTCTTTGGTATGAGCGATTTGTTAATTGGCCTAACAATTATTGCTATCGGTACCAGCTTACCTGAGCTGGCAGCTTGTGTTGCTGGAGTATTGAAAAATGAAGACGACCTCGCGCTCGGTAACATCATTGGTTCTAATATCTTCAATATACTCGCAGTATTATCAATCGCGGGGATATTAAACCCAGCTCAGCTGGATATGAATATTTCCCAACGTGATATTTATGTCATGTTAGGCGCAACCGCCGCGTTAATTATCATGAGCGTAAACCTCAGAGGTAAACGACAAATTAACCGCATTGAAGGCGGCCTGCTACTTGCCGCGTTTGTTGGCTATATGTATGCAATTATCTAGGAGTTAATATGGATAAACACGTATTTATTGAGTCCGCAAAACGCGTACTAGATATTGAACAACAAGCAATTAGCGAGCTCAATCAGTATATAGACAACAATTTTATCTCAGCTTGTGAGCTTATGCTTAACTGTACTGGGCGTGTAATTGTCATCGGGATGGGAAAATCAGGCCACATTGGCAATAAAGTTGCGGCGACACTGGCCAGTACAGGCACTCCCTCTTTTTTTGTACACCCGGGCGAAGCGAGCCACGGTGACTTAGGTATGATCACCGCCGAAGACGTCGTCTTGCTTATTTCAAATTCAGGTGAAACAGGAGAAGTTGTCGGCATTATTCCTGTGATAAAAAGAATTGGCGCACGAGTGATCAGCATGACAGGCAACGCAAGCTCCACAATGGCACAGCAAGCTGATATCCATCTTTGTATTAAAGTTTCGCAAGAGGCCTGCCCACTCGGTTTAGCACCTACAGCCAGTACCACAGCGACGCTTGTAATGGGTGACGCGTTGGCTGTGGCTTTATTAGAGGCAAGAGGCTTTACCGCGGATGATTTTGCGCTTTCACACCCAGGTGGAAGCTTGGGTAAAAGATTACTATTAACATTACAAGACATCATGCATAGCGGCAGTGATGTGCCAATGACTCCGCTGGGAAGCTCTATTAAAGACGCATTATTCGACATGTCAGCTAAAGGCTTAGGCATGACTGCCATCGTGAATGAGCAAAAGCAGCTATGCGGTATATTCACTGATGGCGATTTACGCCGTGTTATCGAACAAAAAGCCGATTTGCATAATGATACTATTGATTCAGTGATGACTATTTGTTGTACTACGGCATCACCTGATATGCTGGCTGCTGAAGCCCTTAATATCATGGAAAAAAAGCGCATTAATGGCCTAATCGTCATTGATGAAAATAAACACCCTATCGGGGCACTCAATACTCAAGATTTACTGCGAGCAGGAGTACTATAAACATGCAATTTAGTGAGCTTTATCAAGCAATCTCTGTACAGACAAGCGACAAAGCGAAATCTATCAAGCTGCTAATTTGCGATATTGATGGCGTATTTTCAGATGGTCGTATTTATTTGGGTAACCAAGGTGAAGAATTAAAAGCATTCAACACCAAAGATGGTTTCGGAATCAAAGCCTTAATTGAAACTGGTGTTGAAGTTGCCGTCATTACTGGGCGACATTCAGAAATAGTTAAGCAACGTATGACTAGCTTAAACGTAAAACACATTTACCAAGGTCAAGAAGATAAGGTTAAAGCATACGAAGAATTAAAAGACAACTTAAACTTAACTGATGATCAAATTGCCTATATTGGCGATGATGGCCCTGATATTCCGGTAATGCAAAAAGTAGGACTCGCTGTTGCCGTCGCAGATGCCCACCCACTGGTAAAAAAACTGGCTCATTACACAACCTTGTTGCCAGGTGGATTTGGCGCTGTGAGAGAACTAACCGACTTATTAATGTTGAGTCAAGGTAACGAATTACTCTCTACGGGGAGCAGTACATGACCAATTTGCGGGTTATTTTACTCGTAGTTTTCGGTGCTGCCATGCTGTGGCTTTGGTACCCCTATTTGACCCAAACAGAACTGTCGTTACAGCAAGAACAAGAAACAATCGCTCAACCTGACTACGTTGCAATTGATTTAAAACAGACCTCATTTGCAGAAAATGGACAGCTGAGTTATCAAATAACAGCACAGCGAATGGAGTTATATCAAGAGTTGGGATTTAGCCACTTTGAAGTACCAATTTTTGTTCTACATAATGGGCAACATAACTGGCAGCTCACTGCCAATGAAGCCACCTTATATGAAAACGATACTTTGATTTTAGAAGGCAACGTCAAAGCGACAAACTTAAATGACAATGCCATGATCACCGAAATAGACGCAGATAATCTTCGACTTGAAATCAGTAATCGAATAATGCGCTCAGAGCAACCGGTGATCATTACTGGCCCAAGCTTAACCATTACCGGTAAAGGGCTAATCGCCGATCTCAATGTTGAGGTCATTGAACTCATTAACCACACTGAAACGATTTATGATAAGCAATAAATTAAGTGCAACCCTACTAGTTACTTGTGCTATCGCACTTTTTCCATATAGTGCCCTTGCCAACAATACGCCTGAACAAGTGATCATCAGTTCAGGTAAGCAACAAGCACAGTTGCAGACTAATATTGGGGTTTTTGAAGAAAACGTCGAGATAATACATGGCCAACGAAAAATTTTCGCTGATCGTCTTGAAGTCCATCGCAGAGAAGATTTGGGTGAGAATAAACAATTATTAGTTGCAACAGGATCTCCCGCGATTTTCCAAGAGCAGCAGACCGATGGCAGCTTATTAAAAGCCTCAGCCCAAGAAGTACGATATGACGTAGCTAATCGCTTATTAACGATTAAAGGCAATGCCGAAATCAGCCAAGCTGGTCAAAAGATTTCTGCCCAAGAGATCCTCTATGATATGGAAAAACAGCTTATTAGCGCACAAAAGGCAAATGAGGAAGGTAAACGTGTGAGAACTGTTTTACTCCCTGTTGATAAAGAACAAGATGGTAACAAGGAGCCGCAGTGAGCACATTAAAAGCGACGGCACTGGCCAAAAGTTATAAAGGCAGACAAGTTGTAAAAAATGTTGAACTAAGTGTTGAAGCAGGAAGCATAGTTGGTTTACTCGGCCCAAATGGCGCAGGCAAAACCACCACTTTTTATATGATTGTTGGCCTTGTACCAAGCGATAAGGGCAGTATTCATATTGACTCACAAGATATAACTCTATTACCAATGCACAGCCGAGCTCGGTTGGGTATAGGGTATTTGCCTCAAGAGTCTTCAATATTCAGAAAATTAACGGTGTACGACAATTTGATGGCTATACTTGAGACTAGAAAAGACCTCAACAAAGCCCAACGCGAAACGATATTGAACGATTTACTCGATGAATTTAATATTCAACATATTCGCTCTAGTTTGGGAATGGCTCTCTCTGGTGGTGAGCGTCGACGCGTAGAAATTGCTCGCGCTTTAGCCGCAAATCCTAAATTTATTCTATTAGATGAGCCTTTTGCTGGTGTTGATCCAATTTCAGTGTTAGATATAAAGAAAATTATTGAGCATTTAAAAAACCGTGGGATCGGCGTATTGATCACTGATCATAATGTTCGAGAAACTTTGGATGTATGTGAAAAAGCATATATTGTTTCCCATGGTGAATTAATTGCTTCGGGCACACCTGAACATGTTTTAGCGGATCAAACCGTCCGAGATGTCTACTTAGGCGAGCAATTCAGGCTATAGTTAAGAATAAGCGTAACAACAGAAAGGATTGTTAGATATACATGAGGCAATCGCTACAGCTGCGCATGGGGCAGCAATTAACAATGACACCGCAACTGCAGCAAGCAATACGCCTGCTGCAGTTAAGCACATTAGACCTCCAGCAAGAAATTCAAGAAGCGCTGGATAGCAATCCTTTATTGGAAGTAGAAGAAAACGAACAAGAAGCCTTTGATAACGGTGTAGATAAAACCCATGAACAAGCTCAGACTGCAGAGAAAACAGACAGCAATACTGAAGATGCCGTTGAACCGCAGCTGAGTGACTATGAACAAGACACGGATACAGCACTCAACAAAGAAACACTCAGTGATGAAATGGCTATGGACGTCACATGGGATGAATATATCAGTGCTGCACCAGTAAGCTCTTCAGGCCCAATGCCTGAAGATGAAAGTGTCTATCAAGGCCAAACAACCGAAAGCCTTCAAGAATACCTTATGTGGCAATTAGAACTCACACCTTTTAGTGCAATCGACAGGCTGATTGCACTGTCTATCGTTGAAGGTGTTGATGACTCTGGAATCTTGACGGTACCTTGCGAAGATATTGTTGAAAGCTTAAATAAAGACAATGATCAAGAGCCAATAGAGTTAGATGAAGTTGAAGCCGTATTAAAACGTATTCAACTGTTTGACCCTGTCGGGATCGCAGCTCGTAGCCTTCAAGAATGTCTGATTGTGCAACTAAATCAATTTACAATGGACACGCCCTGGCTGGAACAAACAAAGCATGTAATTGAAGAGCATATAGACCTATTAGCAAATCGTGATTATCGTACTATTATGAAAAAAACGAAGCTTAAAGAGGGCGAACTCAAAGAGGTCATGACGCTAATCCATAGTTTGAATCCCAAGCCAGCAGCCAGTATCGTGCAAGAAGAAGCGGATTATGTTATCCCCGATGTATCCGTCAAAAAAATAAAAGGGCGCTGGGTAGTTGAGCTAAACCCTGACTCAATGCCCAAAATTAGAGTCAATGATCATTACGCTGCAATGTCACGCTCAGTCAAATCAAATAGTGACAGTCAGTTTATTCGTTCGCATTTACAAGAAGCGAAATGGTTTATTAAAAGTTTAGAAAGCAGAAATGAAACTTTATTGAAAGTTACCAATTGCATTGTTCAGCAACAACAGGCATTCTTTGAACATGGCCCTGAGGCAATGAGGCCTATGGTTCTCAATGATGTTGCTGAAATGGTTGATATGCACGAGTCAACAATATCTCGGGTAACAACACAAAAGTTTATGCACACGCCTCGCGGCATTTATGAATTGAAATACTTCTTCTCGAGCCATGTTAGTACCGAGAATGGTGGGGAATGCTCTTCAACAGCAATCAGAGCACTCATCAAAAAGCTAATTGCTGCAGAAAACTCAGCTAAGCCTTTAAGTGATAGCAAAATTGCAGATGTATTAGCTGACCAAGGTATTAAGGTGGCAAGACGTACTATTGCCAAATACCGAGAGTCTTTGGCTATTCCACCGTCTAATCAGCGTAAAAGCTTGATTTAGGCGTAACAAAAGAAGGAAAAATGCTTATGCAACTAAATTTAACTGGTCGCCATGTAGAAATTACCGATTCATTAAGAGACTACGTAACAAGTAAGTTTGCGAAGCTAGAAAGGCATTTTGATCACATCAATAACGTGCATGTAATCCTAGATGTCGAAAAACTAATTCAAAAAGCAGAAGCCACTTTGCATGTAAATGGCGGCGAGCTATTTGCTTCAACAGAACATAAAGACATGTATGCAGCCATCGACGGCTTGATTGACAAACTAGATAGGCAAGTTATTAAACATAAAGAGAAGCTAACTCGACATTAACCATGAAACTTAGCACACTAATCTCTGAGGACTGCAGCAAAGCTGCGGTCCTTTTTAATAGTAAAAAAAGAATACTCCAATACATCAGTGAATTGGCACAAGAAAAAATACCAAACGCCAATCAGCACGATATTCTCGAGGCACTTTTAAATCGCGAAAAACTGGGCAGTACGGGTATTGGAAAAGGCATAGCTATTCCGCACGGACGACTAGCAGGGCTGGATAATATCATTGCCATCTTACTTGTAAATCAGCAGCCTATTCCATTTGATGCCTATGACGATCGCAATGTAGACATTTTTGTTTCACTCATCGTACCAGAAGGTGGAAATAAACAACATTTAGAGACCTTGGCGAGTATCGCTGGTAAACTAAATGATAAGCATTTTTGCAA
The DNA here is from genome assembly GCF_030125375.1 of Pseudoalteromonas umbrosa. Classification (GTDB taxonomy): domain Bacteria; phylum Pseudomonadota; class Gammaproteobacteria; order Enterobacterales; family Alteromonadaceae; genus Pseudoalteromonas; species Pseudoalteromonas umbrosa. Next base: position 301,519 of record NZ_JASJUU010000007.1, read on the forward strand.
GAGACTTAGACAAGCAAGTAATGATCATGAGCTTTACCAAGTCCTTGTTGAGTTTGATAAATAATAGGAATGAATCGTGGAGCTCATAATTATCAGTGGCCGATCTGGCTCGGGTAAATCTGTTGCATTAAGAGTATTAGAAGACTTGGGCTATTACTGTGCTGATAATATTCCTGTCAACTTGTTACCTGCTTTAGTTCGCAGTGTTTCAGACAGCTATAATAAAATTGCAGTTAGTATCGATGTGAGAAACCTGCCAAAAGAGCAACAAGAGTTCCATGATATTTTAGAATATTTGCCGGGCTTCGCTAAACCGAAGGTTTTTTATTTAGACTGTGATGACCAGACTCTGATTAAACGCTTTTCGGAAACACGACGTTTACATCCGCTTTCACTTAATGATTTACCGTTAGACTTGGCTATAAAGCAAGAAAGAACGTTGTTAGACGTATTGATACGCCGTGCTGATATCACAATAGATACAACGGACTTAAGTGTTCATCAATTGGCAGAAAGTGTTCGTGAAAAAATATTAGGCCAAAAAGATAAGCAACTAATTATTACTTTTGAGTCTTTTGGCTTTAAACATGGTATTCCCAAAGAGGCGGATTACGTTTTTGATGCACGCTTTTTACCCAACCCTCATTGGGAGCCGGAATTAAAGCCCCTAACAGGCTTGGACCAGCCTGTCATAGATTACTTATCGAGTCACAGCATAGTACAAAAGTTTGTTTGGCAAATACAAACATTTATGCAGACTTGGTTACCACACCTTGAACGTAATAATCGTAGCTATTTAACAATCGCTATCGGTTGTACTGGTGGGCAACACCGCTCAGTTTACCTAGCCCAAACGCTTGGTGAACGCTTTCAGAAAACACACTCTAATGTGAAAATTCGTCACCGAGAACAAGAGTGATGCAGCGATGCCAAGGGGTTTTTCTGATAAAGAATAAGTTGGGACTGCATGCCAGAGCCGCAACCACATTGGCACAGCTTTCAACTCAGTTCGATGCACAAATAACACTTTATCAAGGTGATAAAAGTGCACAGGGAGATAGCGTATTAGCATTGCTTCTCTTAGAAAGTAGCCAAGGTAAAGAAGTTGAGGTGAGGTGTACTGGCCCTGATGCCAAAAATGCTTTAATTGCTATTGGTAACCTCATTGAAGACAAGTTTCATGAAGCGGAATAACTCATTATCTTTCCTAATCTCTTGTTTAGTGTAACTTGTCACTTCTTAATTTGTAGTAATACTGCAATAGCGTACTTTTATTTTAAGCAGCTATAATCAATTATTATTTTATCTATTACAATATGATAACTAGCATTGATAATGTGTCTTGTGCACTTACACTAAGCTCAAAATTATGAGCTCTCTTCCGTATAAAACAGCTTAATTGCCATTTTGTACTGCAGAAAATTGCTAATAAATCATTAAAGTGACTATTCACAACAAGTAATCACCTTTTCTTATTTTTAAATTTGGAAGCCTATGCCTGACGTTTTTGAGCAAGACTATACACTGGAACAATTACAACAAGTAACAAAAGCAATAAACAGTGGGCAGTTTGTTCAAGTCAGACAAACATTAGCTGAGATCCCCCCGTGCGATACCGCACTGCTACTTGAATCCTCTCCTCATAAAATCAGAACAACACTTTGGCAATTGGTCGACCCAGATATTCAAGGCGATGTACTTGAAGAGCTCTCAGAAGATGTTCGTTTAAGTATCATAGCTAAAATGGAGCCAGAGTTAATTGCGGCTGCAACAGAGGATATGGACGATGACGACCTTGGTGAAGTACTTAGAAGCCTTCCAGTACCTGTCTACCAAGATGTTATCAGTGCCATGGACAGTCAAGATAGAGCACGGGCAACCCTTGCTCTATCCTATAATGAGGACTCTGCAGGGGCACTAATGAATGGCGACACCATCACCATTCGTCCAGATGTAAGCCTTGATGTGGTTTTAAGATACTTGCGTCTAAAAGAGGAACTACCTCAAGGCACAGATGATCTCTATGTCGTAGACAAAGAAAATCGCTTTTTAGGGTCTTTACCTATTGGCATCTTATTGACTAACCCACCTGATAAGCTTGTCCAAGAATTGATGAATGAAGATAGGGAAACCATTCCTGTCAACATGCCCGAAAGCGAAGTAGCCCAACTTTTTGAACGACATAATTGGATATCAGCTCCCGTAGTCGATGATCAAACGCAGCTCTTAGGCCGCATAACTATTGATGACATTGTCGATGTTATCAGAGAAGATGCTGAACATAGCTTAATGAGTATGGCAGGTCTTGAAGACGAAGAAGATACTTTTGCACCAGTCATGAAAAGTAGCCAAAGGCGCTCAATTTGGCTTGGGATCAACTTACTCACCGCACTGCTCGCCGCCTTTGTAGCAAGCTTTTTCGAGAGCACTCTCGATATCCTACCTATTTTAGCAGTGCTCAATGGCATTGTACCTAGTATGGGAGGCGTGGCCGGTAGCCAGACATTAACCTTAGTTATTAGAGGTATTGCTCTTGGACATGTTAATCAAACTAACCAAAAGTTTTTACTCGGGAAAGAACTCGCGATTGGCGCTCTCAATGGTGTTCTTTGGTCTTTATTGATCGCTGGTGTGGTAGCGGTTTGGCAATGGGACTTTAAACTCGGCGCAGTTATCGCATTTGCCATGTTTATGAACTTGGTTGCAGCAGGCATCGCAGGGGCAAGTATTCCTCTGATCCTCAAGCGCATGAAGATAGATCCAGCACTTGCTGGGAGTGTAGTTTTAACAACAGTGACAGATATTGTTGGAATTTTTGCGTTTTTAGGTACTGCCACTTGGTTTTTACTCTGAGCCTAGCTCAGAGTAACCAAATGAATCAGCTCTATTGACCAGCCACTTGCATGCTATCAATTAATACAGAACCAGTTTGAACTGCGCCACGTAACTCAATATCACCGCCGATTGCCTGAATATTGTGGAACATCTCTTTTAAGTTCCCCGCAATGGTAATCTCGCTCACTGGGTATTGTATATTTCCATTTTCGACCCAAAAGCCAGCAGCACCACGAGAGTAATCTCCAGTTACAGTATTCACCCCCTGCCCCATCAATTCGGTAACCAGTAAACCAGTCCCCATTTCTTTTAAAATGGCAGCCAAATTTTCATGGGTACTTTGAACTAACCAATTGTGGATCCCGCCAGCATGACCTGTTGCCTGCATGCCCATTTTTCTCGCAGCATAGCTTGCCATTAAATAGGTTTGAAGCTCACCACCGACGATAATATCTCTATCTTGTGTATATACTCCTTCACTATCGAATGGGCTTGACGCTAAACCTTGCAACAAATGCGGCCTTTCATGAATATTGACACAAGAATTAAAAACCTGCTTACCAAGCGTATCTAATAGAAAACTAGATTTGCGATATAAGGCACCACCACCAATTGCTGAAACAAGATGCCCAAATAGGCTATTCGCAATATCAGCTCTAAATACCACTGGCACCTTCATGGTTTCAAGCTTCTGACTCTTCAACTTAGCCAATGTCGACTCTGCGGCCTCTATTCCAACTGTTTGAGGCGCCTTTAGTAAATCATGCTTTCTCGAGATGCTAAATGCGGAATCCCTTTGCATCACATCGCCTTCTTGGCCGATCACCATGGTGCTCAAAGTGTGACGTGTTCGAGGGAAGCCAGCTAAAAAGCCATGGCTGTTACCATACACCCTAAGGCCTTGGTGAGACGCTATACTCGCACCATCCGAATTTACAATTCGGCTATCAAATTCAAGCGCAGATTTTTCTGCTTCAATACAAGATTCAATCGCTTCTTGTGGCGATAGCTCCCAAGGGTGGTATAAATCAAGGTCCGGAATATTTTGTGCCATTAAAGCTTTGTCAGCTAATCCATTACATTCATCATCAGCCGTATATTTTGCAATTTCAATGGCTTTTTGAACAACTGAGTGTAATGCTTGTTCACTCAGGTCAGCAGTTGAAGCTGAACCTTTATGATTACCAACATAAACACTGATCCCCAAGCTGCCATCTTGATTAAATTCGATGGTATCGACTTCGCCCATTCGCGTGCTCACTGACAGTCCAGAGGTGCGGCTCATCGCCGCTTCAGCAGACGTAGCCCCCAACTTTGACGCCATCGTCAAAACCTCAGATACAGCCTCTTTTACTTCGTCGATTTGTTGGTATATCGAACCCGCTTGGTTATCATTCATGTTGCTTTTCCAAATACTTTTAAACTCTACAATCCTAACACAGCAGTGAGCATTTCGCCGTGATAATTGTAAATGACCTCACTATTACGATATTTTTCTGCGCTTCTTGGTATAATCAATATAATTGTAATATTAAATGGCCTTTATTATGGCAAAAAAACCAGATCACAATATTGATGATGAAGAAATCATCTATGTCTCCAAAAGCGAGCTGAAGCGAGATGCTCAGCAATATCAGCAACTTGGTATTGATATTGCTGAACTTGGCAAAAAGCAACGAGACAAACTGCCTTTGACAAATGAACTTATTGAAGCAATGGCACTTGCAGATAAGATCCGTGGCAAACATGACGCATACCGTCGCCACATGAATTACATTGCTAAAGTACTTCGTACAACAGAAAATGTTGAACAGCTACAAACCGCTTTAGATATGTTGCTCAACAAAAATAATCAAGCAGAAGTGTTACTTGGCCAAGTAGAGAGAGTACGAGATGAAGTGCTTAAACTTGGAGATAGCAAAATTAACGAACTTCTTGAAGCACATCCAACTATGGAACGCCAAAAGCTGCGTCAATTGGTCCGCCAAGCAAACAAAGAGCTTAAAGCAGAGAAGCCTGCCAAAGGCTATAAAGAGTTGTTTCAATACTTGAAAGAAGCAATTCTGCCCTAAGTTTTTGAGGGGAGCGCGCTCCCCTTAATCATTATAGGTAGATTAAGCGGTACCACCCACCGTCAATTGATCAATTTTAAGGCTTGGCTGACCGACACCAACCGGCACGCTTTGACCATCTTTACCGCAGACACCAACACCTCTATCTAACGACAAATCATTACCAACCATAGAGATCTGCTGCATAGCTTCTGGGCCATTGCCAATCAGAGTTGCGCCTTTAATTGGCTGCGTTACTTTACCATCTTCGATTAAATACGCTTCAGATGCAGAAAAAACAAACTTGCCTGAAGTAATATCCACTTGACCACCGCCAAAGTTGCTCGCAAAAATGCCTTTTTTCACTGAGCTGATGATTTCTTGCTGTGTACTCTGTCCTGCCAACATATAAGTATTTGTCATTCTAGGCATAGGTAGATGTGCAAACGACTCTCTACGTGCATTACCTGTAGGCTGAGTCTCCATTAAACGAGCATTGGTCTTGTCCTGCATATAACCTTTTAAAATACCGTTTTCAATCAGAATATTATAACCAGCAGGTGTACCTTCATCATCGATATTTAACGAACCTCGACGATTCGCCATCGTGCCATCATCAACTACAGTACACAATGATGAAGCTACTTGTTCGCCGACTCGGCCACTAAAAGCTGACGCACCTTTGCGGTTAAAATCTCCTTCTAAACCATGCCCCACAGCCTCGTGTAGCAGTACGCCAGGCCAACCAGCGCCTAACACAACCGGCATAGTTCCCGCAGGAGCATCAATGGCAGTTAGGTTTACACGTGCTTGTCTCACAGCCTCTTTTGCATAGACCATCCAGCGTGGTTGGCCATTTTCTAACTCTTTAAAATAACCATAGTCCAAGCGAGCACCACCACCAGCACTACCGCGTTCTCTTCTGCCATTACTTTCCAATAATACAGAGCAATTTAAACGAACTAACGGGCGAATATCAGTCGCAAACGTGCCGTCACTTGCAGCGATTAACACCTCCTCATATACTGCAGCAATCGAGCAAACGACTTGCTGAGCATCCGGCGCTAAATCTCTGATCGCTGCATCGACTTCTTTCAGTAAAGTTATCTTTTCTTCATCCGTCATGCTAAGCAGTGGCTGCACAGGATGAAACTGAATTGGCGCTTTTACATCAGTAAAAACTTGCACGCGCTTAGACTCACCTTGCTGGGCAATGGAACGTGCCGCTTCAGCAGCTTGATTAATTGCTTCTAAGTTGATTGCATCTGAGTAACTAAAGCCAGTCTGCTCACCACTAACGGCCCTAACACCTACACCGCGTTCGATGTTGTAGCTCCCCTCCTTTATCTTGCCATCTTCAAGTACCCATGTTTCATTGTAACTGGACTGAAAATAAAGGTCGGAATAATCAACATTGTGCTGATGAATATAATTAAGTGTTTTTTCCAGTTGCTCTCTAGTTAACTGACTGTCAGCTAACAAGCTTTTTTCAACTTGATTCATATCATATTGCTCTTAAATCGGTTGTGCTGCAATACAGGCATTGCTTGCCTTATACTGCGTAGCTCGGTTAAATCTAACCGTCTTTGTATTGGCTCTAAAGATAGCGCGCTGTTATCTAGCACTTCTCCCCATGGGGAAATAATAACGCTATGCCCGTATGTTTCTCGCCCATTTTTATGTTGCCCAACTTGCGCTGCAGCAACCACATAGCTTTGTGTTTCTATGGCTCTTGCTTGTAGTAATGGCAGCCAATGAGCCTGACCTGTTACCGTGGTAAACGCACTTGGAATTAGGAGTATATTGGCCCCTTGCTCACGTTGAACCTGATACAAACCTGCAAAGCGCATGTCATAACACACACTTAAGCCTAGCTTACCAAAGGGACTATCTACAACAACAACTTGATCACCCGCTGCTGTAAACTCGGATTCTCGGTAGCGCTTTGCTTTGTCGCTGACATCAGCATCAAATAGATGAATCTTGTTATACTGAGCTACAAGCTTGCCGCTATCGTCAAACAGGCAACTGGCGGCGAAATATTTATCGCCCGTCGCCGAAATTGGCATGGTACCTGCGCTCAACCATATACCTTTAGCTTTGCAAAGTTGTGCTATTTTTTCTATCCACTCGTCGCTGCGCTTTGCAATTGAAAGCGAGTCTAAACCATTTGCACAAAATGCCAGCCAGGCTTCTGGCAAACACACTAAACTGGGCGACGTCAATCTCAAAGTATCTAATTGTTGAGTGAGATATTTAAAATTCTCTTCAGGTGCCATAGCCGAGCACATTGGGATCACGACAATATTGGCGTAGTCAGATTTCATCATGCTTTATACCACTTTGTTAAACGCACTGCTCTTTTCCAAGGTCTAACGTCCATTACCTTGGGACTCGTCATTTATCGGCTTTTCCTGCTCTGACGGCTGGGTTTCACCCATTTTTAACTCAGTTTGCTTTGGCTTTATCGGCACTGATTTGTTCTGCTTTGGTGTCACCGTTTGCTCGGTGCTCGATTGCACACGTTCTGTGCTTAACACTGTCGGCAGACCTGACTCTGACTCATTTCCTTCAACATCTTTAGGCTTAGATACGTCATTTGGGATTTCAGGTGGTGGCGACTCTGGCGGCTTCACGCCAGGTAACGTAACCTCGCGACTCTTACGCTCTACCTCGGTCACAACAGGCTCTTGCATTGTACCTGTCACCTTAAAATTAATTTCTGATATCACACGTGCCGAATGAATAACCTTGTCAATTGCAAGCGCTGCCAGTCCAGTCACTGGATTAACCATCCAACCCACTATCACAGGTAAACTCGACGTGACCTGTGGCGCAATCGCTAAATCATAGTTAATCTCGTGCGTCTTTAAGTTCGCATAACCAGAAATACTCAGATCAGCTGGTACACCATCCATTTTCGTATCTTGAGTGAACGCAACACCATTATCGATCTGCAAGCTACCTTCCATTTGATTGTAGAAAAAACCTTTAGCAAAAACATCCCTAAAATCAAGCTTCAACTTGCGTACCAAAGAGTCCAAACTCAACAGAGAAAAAACACGCGCACCCTGATCGCTAATATCTGTCAAATGGCCTTCGCCCAGTTGCCACTGAATATCTCCAGCTAATGTTTCCCATTGGAAATCATACGGCGCAGCTTGCCAACTCAAATTAAAATCGATATTAGCTTGAGAGTCTTTCACAGTTGACGTGATATCAAACTCTTCCATTAAGTCACCAAAGTCAGCACTACTTAAATTGCCATTTATAAGTGACACACCGTCTCGCCAACTCCCCTTCGCCGAAAGCGTATGTGTACCTTTATCTACATCTAAGTTTGCAATCGTAAGTTGCTCACCATTACCCACAATTGACAGGTTTACTCTATCAAGTTGATACTGATTAATACGGCAATCATCGCAACCAAACTCTATGGCTGGAATACGCGTCAACCAGCTCAAATCTGTCGCTTCTTCTACTTCAGGCACCTCTGCCTGCTGTGAATTCAAACGCAGATAATCTGCCTGTATATCAATTGCAGCAGTTTCCTCAGTAGGCAGCAGGACCTGTGCTCTGAGCTCCTTTCCATTCAAGCGCATTTTCCAGCCATCACTTTCTGGCTTCATCTGCATTTCAATGTCATTGAACAGGATATTACCAACAAGAAGCTCACCAAAATTCGCTCTTATTTCATTCAGTTCTGGTAATAAACTGGTGTTATTTTGCGACGATGATGTGCTCTTCTCGATAACCCTATCAATAAAAGCGAACCATGTATCTAACTGAACGTCAGGTTGATCGATCGTCACTGTAAAGCCTAACGGATCAAGCCCTCGATTTTGTGATCCAACTACCAAGTGCGCTTTATCGAAGCGTCCATTTTTATTATCTAAAATACCATTGAAATACAGTAGATCATTCACATTCGCTGTGATCAGGTTAGATATGTCATCGCCTCTTACTTCACCAATCAATTTTCCAGCTGAGTCAGACGTTTTACTATAAGGATGAGGTAGCATCACTGACACGCCAGTCAAATCTGAGCTGAAACTTGCTAAGTAATTAAATCCTCGCTCTGTAAAATTTAGCGCTATATTGGTACTTAAAAGCGCATTACCTTCAATAAAACCATCCATCAACCCATTACCGTGTGGTAATAAGGCTTCGCTGCTGGCTTGTAAAGCTGCTTCTATGTTTACTTCATAACCTTGTTTATCACCATTACCCATAACCGAAAATTCTATCGGCATGGTTAACCAAGTTGCTTGTGCTTCCTGAAGTTTTATCTCATCATCATGGAAGGTTAATTCACCATGCACATCGTTAAGCTGCATACCCGGTTTACTAAGATAAATATGATTGCCATTTAACTGCACCGCCCCTTTTGCAACAACTTCTAAGTTATGTAAGTCTATATCGAGATCTATCTCACCATATACAGTGCCCTCACCTTGAACAATATCAAGTACATTAACCAAGGGATCTGCTATCGGTGTATCTGCAAAAAAATCGTTTAAACTTGATGCTTCTGTTTGCTGGCTGATTTTAACCGTGAGATTATCAGCTTGCTCAAGATCAGCCAAACTCACCAACACATTACCGACAATATTCTGATTGGAAAGTTGGCCAGAACCTGCCGTAATATCCATACGTTCATTATGAAAATGCAGCTCAACTCCAGCATTTTTTACGCTTTGCCAATCAGGTGCAAATAAAAACTCAGCGCCTTCAATATGCGCCAATACTTCAAACTGCCCCTGTTTATCACGATATGGAAACGCATTTAATGGCCCTGACAACAATACTTGAGCACTAACCTCTTCTCCGGTAATGATGCCCCTGTCTAAGTACTCAACCAAGTTGCTGTGCATTAAATCCAATGGAAAATAATGCCCCGCAATCGAAGCATCTTGACCATACACTTCTGCATACAAATCTAATTCAGGCTGAGAGAATAAACGAGTATGAAATTCTAGCGCCACTGCAAGGTGGTCATTACTTACCCACAAATTATCGGAATTAACCTGCCAATGCGCATTCATATCCTGCCAAAAATGTATCTCGCCATGGAGCTCATCAATGCCAATGGGCTTTATAAAGCGCGGCCCAGTCATGAGCTGTTGCTGATGGGCACTTACGCTGACCACACCACGCTGCCCCAGCCAGTTAATTTCAAGGTCTAAACCCGTAAGGCCTGGTGCAGCATCACTTTCAAGCCATGCAATATTTTTTGCAAGACCCCAAACATTGATGCCGCTGTCTGCTTGCCAAGTGACCTTAGCCTTATTGAGCTCGCCTTTAAACTGGCTTTTCTCTATGCCTTTCGCCCAATCGTATTTTGTCAATGCAAGGGCATGTGCTACCGGCTCTAAATCAAATTGCTGTAGCCAAAACATGCGCTGAGTGCTCGACCATTGACCCTGAAATCGTGTTGGCTGATAATTATGATCGTTGCTGACGAAAGTAAACTCAGAGCTAGTCAATAGCCAACCAGTTTCAGACGGCTCAATTAACAGCTGCCCACTTTCTAGGCCTAATTTATTTAACCTATTTTTATCACTCCAAGTCACGTAGCTAGGCTCAACTTGAATTAATATGTCACTTAATTTTCCCTGCTGCAGCTGAGTCCAAAGCTGTCCATTTATGCTGGCACTGAGGCTGCGATAACTATCATCTAAATGCTCATCAATTAAGTCTAATACATTTAGATCATTAGCTTGGAGGTAAATATCGCCTTCAATTTCTTGCAAAGTTTGTCCTGAAAGCTTAACTCGGGTATTTAAACTCCCCTTGGATAAACTTGGAAAAACAAGTCGGCCTTCACCATGGTGTGCATTAGTGCTATTTTGCCAAACCATATCTTGTATAAGTATGGTGTGTTGCAGATCCTGCAATCCAAAAAAGTGAACCTCACTATTTTGGACCGAGAAATGCCCAGTTTCACCTAAAAATAATCCTTCTATCAGTGCCTGTTGCTCAAACTCTCCTTCATTAGCACTGTCTTCCAAATTAAGCCTATCTAGATGAATATTCGCTTTAAAACCATCAAGCACAAAATAATTGGAAACTAATTGCCATTGCCGCAGAGACTGAACAACGTTAACCTGCAAGCTGGTATTATCAATATGTAGAGAAATAGGAGCATTTTGGTTATCTTCAAAGCTTACATTTTCAAGCACAAGAGCAGGTCCAGTGCCTTGCCAACTCGCACTAATTGAGCCAATGCTCAACTCAACATCAAGTTGACGGTAAATCAAAGATTCTATGCTATTTTTGTAATCATTAGCGTACGGCAAGCTCAGCTTCAACAGAGAAACCAAAACCGCAAGCATAACCAAGGTTACAGCAAAAGCTTGCCAAACCTTTCGAATACAAAAAAAACAAATTGTTTTGGGGTGCATATCGGCCTACATCATTACCACATCAAACTGCTCTTGGCTGTACAAGTTTTCAGTTTGGATACTTACTTGCTTCCCAATAAACAGCTCTAGTTCAGCTAAGTTATGATACTCATCATTAACCAAGGCCTCACTCACAGCAGCAGATGCATACACCATAAACTTATCCGCATCATATGCTCGATTTACTCTGACAATTTCACGCAATATCTCATAACAAACCGTTTCTACGGTTTTCAGAGATCCTCTACCAGAACAAGAGGGACATACATCACATAAAATATGCTCTAGACTTTCTCTTGTGCGCTTTCTCGTCATTTCAACTAAGCCAAGCGCTGACAGCCCATTAATATTTGCTTTAGCGCGGTCCTTTGCCAGTGCCGCTTCGAGTGAATGTAATACTCGACGTTTATGTTCATCGGAAACCATATCAATAAAGTCGATTATGATAATACCGCCTAGATTCCTTAACCTAAGCTGACGCGCAATAGCAGAAGTTGCCTCAACATTGGTATTGAAAATGGTTTCTTCTAGATTTCTGTGGCCAACAAATGCCCCTGTATTCACATCTACAGTCGTCATGGCTTCTGTTTGATCTATGATTAAATAGCCGCCTGATTTAAGTTCAACTTTACGATGCAGCGCTTTTTGTATCTCAGCCTCGACATCAAAAAGATCAAAAATCGGACGCTCGCCAGGGTAATACTCCAAAGTTTCAGATAATTGAGGTACAAACTCTTCTGTAAACGTCTTCAACTGCTGATACGTCAACTTCGAATCAACACGAATACGTTCCATATCTTCACCAACGTAATCGCGTAGAGTACGGAACGCCAGCGTCAAATCCTCATGCAAGATACTTGCTTTGCTGGTCTTTCTTCGCTTGCTAACAATTTTTTGCCAAAGTTTTTTTAGAAACTCTGCGTCATGCTTTAACTCTGCTTCAGCAGCTCCTTCAGCTGCAGTGCGAACAATAAAGCCACCATTTTCATCGTTATATTGGGCAACAATATGTTTAAGACGGTCGCGCTCTTCTTCTGTTTCAATTCTTTGACTAACACCAACGTGCGTTGCATCAGGCATAAAAACTAAGTAACGAGAGGGGATGGTAATATCCGTGGTTAAACGCGCTCCTTTGGTACCGATTGGATCTTTGACAACCTGCACCATAATGAATTGGCCCTGCTTAACCAGCTCTCTAATATCCTGTACCTTTTTAATTGGCTGATGATCAACAGCTTCTTCAATAGAAGCACTACTGACAATATCTGAGGCATGTAAAAAAGCAGCTTTTTCTAGGCCAATATCAACAAACGCAGCCTGCATTCCCGGTAGCACTCGGCTCACTTTGCCTAAATAGATGTTACCAACAATGCCTAAGTTACCGACGCGTTCAACTTGCACTTCTTGCAGCACACCATTTTCAATGAGTGCGACTCGACTTTCACTTGGTGTTACATTGATCAATAATTCGCTACTCATCTCGACCCGCCATAAATGCTTGAATTAATTCGTCTGTTTCATATAAAGGTAGTCCGACTACAGCAAAATAACTACCTTTAAGCTGTGTTACAAATCGTCCACCGAGACCCTGTATACCATAACCACCGGCTTTATCTTGTGGCTCTTGGCTTGACCAATATTGTTCTATCTCTGAAGCTAAGAGTACTTTGAAGGTCACCTCAGTAATGACTGTTTTACTCATCACTGTCTGATTATCTGCCAGCGCAATCGCAGTCATCACTTGATGCGTGTTGCCTGATAGCTTTGTCATCATAGAGATAAAGTCGTCTTTGTTTACAGGCTTACCAAGTGCTTCTCCATCAGCGACAACAATCGTATCACTACCTAAAACAGGACGGTTCTCACTTCCTATTCCAACTCCACTTTGTGCTTTGAGCCTAGCCAAGCGCTCAACTAAAGCTTCAGGTGCTTCATTTGGCAAAGCTCGCTCATCCGCATCGACAGAAAATTGCTCAAAATCGTAACCAAGCTGGCTCAATAACTCTTTGCGGCGTGGAGATGCCGAAGCCAAATATAATTTTACGGTCATTAACGGATCCTAAAATGTCTACGGTACTTCCTTAGCAATAGGAAGATCCAAGGCCAACACAACATACCAACCAAAGCCGGCCATAAATATGCAGGATTAAAGTAAATATCTAATAAGAAATGATTTAGCCAAAACTGCAATAAGTGGTACAGCGCTAAAAACAAGCCTATTAACATGGCTTGCTGCCACAAGGAGAAGTTTCTTAACTTCTGGAAATTACTGACTGTAATATATATGCACACTGAGTAGGTCAATGAGTTAACCCCCAAAGGAGAGCCTACAGCCAAATCCATGATCAGACCCGTGCACCATGCCCAGCCAATATTAACCCTGTGCGGTAACGCAATTGACCAATACATCAATACTAATAGGACCCAATCTGGTCTAAAAGGTTCTAAAGAAAAGGGTAATGGCATCAATGCCATAATAAGCGCAAGAAACACGCTAAACGTGATAAAAGAAAAGCTACGGCTCATTACTTACCTCCGTATCGTTTTCCCCTAAAATAACCAGTAGTCTAATCCTGTCTAACTGCGCAATAGGTTCAGCATACACTTTTGCAAAAGGCAGTCCTTCATCTCTGTCAATCTCAGTAACAACGGCGACTGGATAACCCTCAGGAAAGCGACTCCCTAGACCTGAGGTCACTAAGATATCGCCGATACGAATATCCAAACTGTGTGAGACATGGGCTAATTGCACCAAATTGATCTTGCCAATCCCCTCGACTACCATACTGACATCATTACGTAAGATCCGAACTGGAGTCGCATGGGTCGTGTCTGTCATCAACAATACACGGGAGGTTGTGGTGCCGACATGAGTCAATTGACCTACTAATCCCAGTTCATCAATAACAGCTTGCCCTTCTGATACGCCATCAATCGTGCCCTTATTAATAACAACCTGATGATTATATCGATTCGAACGCACAGACAGTACCTGAGCGATTTGGCGGTCATGGGACTGTCGTGACGAAGCCCCCAGTAGCGCTCGCAGCTCGTTATTTTCTTTTAATAAAAATTGGAATTGCTGAAGCTGCTCACTTTGCAAAAGTTGCTTGGCGCGCAAGGTTTCATTCTCGTCTAGGAGCCGATCTCGCGTATGTAAGCTTTGTGCACTCACATTAAATAGTTCGTATGGGATGTTAGCGGCATATAATACTGGGCTAACTAAGGTATTCAGTGTCGTTCTGACAAAAGTACCACCAGCGGTATACCTGTCACCTATGATGAGGATAATACTAAGCACAACTGCGACAGTAAGTCGCAGTTGTAAAGAGATGCTTCGGCCAAACAGTAAATTCATCAGTCGTAACTAAATACATCGCCACCATGCATATCAATCATCTCTAGCGCTTTACCACCACCGCGTGCAACACACGTAAGAGGATCATCAGCAACCACGACAGGGATTCCAGTCTCTTCCATCAGCAATCGATCTAAATCTTTTAACAATGCGCCACCGCCTGTTAAGACCATGCCATGCGCTGAGATATCAGATGCCAACTCAGGTGGAGATTGCTCTAGCGCAACCATCACTGCACTCACAATCCCCATTAGTGGCTCTTGTAATGCTTCTAAAATCTCGTGTGAGTTAAGTGTAAACGAACGTGGTACACCTTCTGCTAAATTACGTCCGCGCACTTCAATTTCAATTGGTGTTTCACTCTTAAAAGCAGAACCGATTTCATGCTTAATATGCTCCGCAGTTGCTTCACCAATTAAGCTACCAAAGTTACGTCTTACATAATTAATGATGGCTTCATCAAATTTGTCACCACCAATACGCACAGAGGAAGAATAAACCACGCCGTTAAGTGAGATGATCGCAACTTCTGTTGTACCACCACCGATATCAACAACCATTGAACCCGTTGCCTCAGATACTGGTAAACCAGCACCAATTGCTGCGGCCATTGGTTCTTCAATCAAGTATACCTCACGCGCACCAGCTCCCATGGCTGACTCACGGATCGCACGCTTCTCAACTTGTGTTGCACCACACGGTACACAAATTAATACGCGTGGACTTGGACGCATAAAGTTATTGTTGTGAACTTGCTTAATAAAATGCTGAAGCATTTTTTCCGTCACATAGAAGTCCGCAATAACACCATCTTTCATAGGCCTTATCGCTTTGATATTACCTGGTGTTCTACCAAGCATCTGCTTTGCAGCTGTACCGACAGAGGCAACACTTTTTGGTCCACCTGCTCGCTCTTGACGAATTGCCACAACAGAAGGCTCGTTCAATACAATACCTTCTTCTTTAACATAAATCAGTGTATTCGCCGTGCCTAAATCAATAGACAGGTCATTTGAAAATAATCCACGTAGCTTTTTAAACATGAGGCTGGGTAACCTTAAAGAATTCTTTTAACTAAGCCGCAGTAATTGTCACTGCGGCAAAAATAATTAAGTCTACAAAGTGCTAACTGCACTTTAGCTGAATGCGCCCAACTCGGCGCATTATTTATCTTTCACGAACCAATCTAAAACCGATATAATTAGCTCTAAAATCAGGCGCTAAAGCTAGGCGTGTTGATACCCTAGCCAAGCTAGGTGCAAAGTTCCATGCACCGCCTCGCACCGTCACATCTTCTTGAGAAGCACGCTTTTGCGTCCATTCCCAAACATTGCCGACGGTATCATATAAACCATAGTTATTTGGTGAAAACTCACCAACTGGGGATGGACTTTTATTTGACCACTCACTGCCACACCACCCACAATTTGCCAGCCCTCTACCAATCTCATTACCCCAAGGGTATTCTGAACCTGTTCCGGCTCTGGCTGCATATTCCCACTCTACTTCATTTGGCAGACGGTATTGAATACCTTGCTCCGCAGATAACCAGTTTGCATATGCTTTTGCATCTTCATAGGTAACACAAACTACAGGGAAGTTTTCCGCTTGCTCAAAACCTGGATTGCTCCAATTGTATTCGCTTTCCCAAATAGGCTCGCCATTTTTGTAATGTGCACACCCAGTGCCTTTTTCAGCTTCTGTTTGATATCCCGTGCTAGCAATAAACTGTCTAAACTCTGCTACCGTCACCTCATTGCTTTGCATCGCATAGGAGTGACTGAGCACTTTCTCCACCACTGGGCGCTCATTAGCAAGTCCATTACCTGTTAAGTCACCCATTTGGAATGTTCCTGCAGGAATAATCACCACTTTATTTTCAATCAAGTTAGGCGTCACTGATTTTTGTACAGTGCTTGGACGCTCTACTTGCTCTCTTTGCGGTGTCGGTGCAGCAATCGACTCAGGCTTTTTTATCAATTTGGCATTTATCGTTCGCGCACGCCTTACGTCAATTCTAGCTTTATAAGACTCATAACCTAATTTACGGATCTCAATGTCATAAGATCCTGTAGGAACACTGACAACTAGCTTAGTAGAACCATAACTTACGCCATCAATAAATACTTCATCATCATAAACATTAGACCGTAAAGTAAGATCAACCTGCCTGTCTTGAGGTGCTTGTTGAATGACTTGTGATTTAATTTCTGTCTGTGGTTGCAATGCCGCTACACTAGGCACACTTGGTTTGGGTTTATCAAGCTCATCTTTAAAAGTAAGCTGGCTGTCACTGAATGTCGTTGGGTAACTTGCTTGATAACCTACAGATAATGGCGTGCCGTACTCGCTACAAAAGCGATTATCCAGCGCTAATAAGCCACATAAGCGGCTATTATTGACGTCACCGCGCATCGTCACACTTAGATTAACGCTATAATTACCCTGACCGCTGAATGCACTGCCAATCACATGGCTGCTCACTACCTGTACTTGCGCACCAGCTAAGTGCCTCTTCGGCTCTACAATTCGTTGTTCTGTTAGGTTTGCAAATATCTGATCAATAAAGCGTTTAGTTGCTTTTTGTAGACCTAATTGCTGACCCCTTTGCTCACACGCAGCAAGCGTTTCTGTCCGCTTACAGTTAATAGTGTGTTCGACTTCTAATGTGCCTTCACGGGTAAACTCGTTGCGTAGCCGCTCTACTCGCGCTGTGCTTAATTGATCTTTTAAGCTCGCAAGCGTATTAACTAGGGTGTGTTTACTGACGCGAATTTGCTCTATATCTTTGCGGTGCGATGCTATGGCCGCTAACTGCATCGCAATATCTTCTTTATTCGATTTATGATCAGCAACAGACTGCTGATACCTCATCTGCGCAGCTGAAATATCAATAGAAGGATCATCAATCAATCGACGATATAAATCATTCATGGCGTCGAGTGCCTGATTCTTTTCTTTATCCAACTCTGTTGAGTTGGTCCTCAACAATTCAAGTTGTGATTGTAAACGGGCTTCTTCAGCCACGTGCTTGTCTAAAATCTGAGTATATCTATCTAACTCAGCCTGTTTTTCGGAGCGCTCTGACTCGATAGCTGTCACAGTCGCAGTATCTTGTGCCCAAACACTTACAGACAATAAGGCGGCAGAGACAAAAAGAGATAAAGGAGCAATTCGCATATATTCCATTCCCAACAGCGGCAGTTGTTTTGGTCTTTGTTATTTTTGATGTTTTAATGCTCAATGCTATGTACTTACGAAGTAAAACACAAGCCTTGCACAATTAATATCTGAGTTTACAACTATTAGTCACGTACTTACCAGTGTTCTGAGCACATTTTCATGAAATAATAACCTCAAAGCGTTTATTTACAGATAAATCAAAAATCAAATGAAGACTTCAGGCCACTTAGAATCACCTCTACAGTCAATTAGGCATCCTTTATTAGAAGCCAAAAAAATAAAATTGCTGGTAAAAAGAGATGATCTTCTTCATCCCACCGTGCAAGGAAACAAGTGGCGAAAGCTTAAATATAATCTTGAAGAACTTAAACGCCAGCAATGCCGCTCTCTTGTCACCTTTGGTGGACCTTTCTCAAATCACTTATATGCAACAGCCATGGCCAGTAAGCTGTTCAATATCCCTGCGGATATTATTGTGAGAGGCCCACACCTTGATGCAGCAAATCCAACTATCCGCTTTGCCAAAGCATGTAACGTCAACCTACATCCCGTCACTCGAATAGAATATCGACAACGTCATGATCCTGATTACCTTGCTCTGCTCAAAAAGCGATTTCCCAATGCTTTTATCATACCTGAAGGTGGTAGTAACCAATTTGCTTTGCAAGGCTGCGAAGAATTAGCACGCTCTTTACCTAAAAGTGACTATGTTTGCTGTGCTGTTGGTAGCGGTGGAACGCTAGCCGGTATACTTGATGGACTTAACCTCTCCGTAAAGCTTATGGGGTTTGCAGTACTAAAAGGGGCTGAGTATTTAAATGAAGAAGTCGTGAATCTAAACCCAAAGGCAATGGCTCAAAAAAATTGGCAAATACTGACGCAATTTCATGGTGGGGGTTATGGTAAATTTTCACACGCACTTTGGCAATTCTGTCAAACAATGCGGCGTGATTATAATTTGCCTCTAGAGCCTATCTACACAGGCAAAATGATGTATGGACTTTGGCAATTGATTGAACAAGATCACTTCCCAAAACACAGCCGAATTATCGCCATACATACAGGAGGTCTACAAGGCTTAGACGGTCTTCGCTATCGTGAGTTAATTTAAGCTGTTTTCCAGTTCTAACAAGGGCGCACTGAAAAAATACCCTTGCGCACCATCAACACCAAGGCGCTTGATACAGTTAAACTCATCTTGCGTTTCTACACCCACCGCATAAACCGGCACTTGCAATTTTCTGGCTTGACCTACTATCTGCTTAACTACTGCACGCCGCTTAGCGCATCCATTAATACCGTGAATGAGCTCAAAGGCCAACTTGATGCCCTTTACACTATGCAGCCTTTGCAGTTGAATAACATCTAATGGTTTATTAACGTGATCCAACACCACATTAGTACCCAGCAGTACCAGCGAAGAAAAAAACTGCTCAAAGTATTCTTTATGTTGATAATAGTCATTTATCATCAGTTCCAGAGTTACATCACTTGCTCGGCCTGAATCCTTCAAAGCCCCTATCAGCCAGCTTAAAAATACACTATTGGACCAGTTCACTACATGTAAATTAACACTCACCGAAAAACCTCTCGGCTCTTTAGATAAAACTTTTAATGCTTGTTTAACAATGGCCTTATCGAGTTCAACTAAATGCTCATTGTGGTGTATCTTATGAATAAATTGCCCCGCAGTGATCAAGCCTAGCGTTTTATGCCTAACACGTAATAACGCTTCACTTTGGATAACATCTTGTGATTTGAACTCAAATAATGGCTGACAAAAAAGTACAAATCGCCCAGCGCGGATATCTTCCATTATATGCACTTCCGCATCGAGTAAACTCGATGCTAACGTATAATTTAGTGGAAGCATATGTATATGTTGCCAAACATGATTTTGTGCAATACTTAAAGAAGATCTAGCAATTTGATACACTTGTGTTTGGTCAGCACCTTCACCATAAAAACATGCACCGCACTTAACCGCACTACGTGATAAATCTCCACGAAAGGCAAGTAATGCTTGATATACAACTTCATGTAAGCGTTTGATCGCTTGCTCAACTTCATTCTTACTTAACGCACCAAGTGTGACGGTCAAAGTGCCTGAAGATAGATATTTAGCAGAACAATATTGGTACTTATTGAAACACTTCGCCAAAGTAACACTAAAATGGCTTTGTGGTTCAATATGCTTCGGCAGCTCACAGCGCCACTTAAACATCGCAAACATCGTCACTTGTTGCTCTGTTGTAACAGGTATTCGCGCTGCAGCCTCCTCTTTATCACCTCGTTTTTTAGGCGTATTTAGCTTGTTCATCTGGCGACGCTCTACATAGCGTTTGCGCTGATTTACATATAAAACACCAAACCCAGCCCCCACTCCAAAAATAACTGTGTTTATCCAAATACCCCACGTTAACCCTCTACTAATCATTTGAGTTGGGTACATGTTCATTGACTGTTCGCCAACTTTAAAATGATACGCCGAGGAGAACCATGAAATGAAAACATCATTACTAGGGAAAACACTAAAGCCATGTTGTTTAGCCAACATGCTGAGCTCTTGAGGGGGTATAGAAACAATATAATAAGACAACTGCGTATCTAAGCCCTTCGCTTCTTCATCAATCCAAGTGTTGGTCGATTGTATCACCACTAAATTACTCACTATGAGCAATATACTCCAAGCAAACAAAAACACGTACTCACGTTTGGCGATGTGTTTAGTTAGCGCGAAGTGAAACATAATACTGGCTGCCATCAAGGAATCTGATTAAAGTTTTGTTCAATCTATTACAAAACTCAAGGCAACCTAATTAAGATTCCCAAAAGCCGCTGATCTTGAATGTATTATTTTTTAGGATAATAAATGAAACAGGTAGCAAAAAGACCATGAAAGAGCTCACTACTTCTGAGCGTCATAACGAACCACAATTTTGGCCTGAGTTTCAAAGCTATTTCCCTATGTACAAATGCTCACATACTCTATTTATGTTATCTCAATACGCTTAACACAACTCTGGTTATGGCTTAGTCATCATAATGTAGTAAAAATACGAAAACTACATTTAATTGCTACCATACAATATCTGACAAAATAAGTTTTTTAAGTGAGCTCGAATAAATGCTCATGCTTGCATTAATTGCTCTTGAAGATGAGCGTATAGTGAATCTCAGCAGAGAGAGGCAAACACTCATCGAGGTTGGCGAACTTTAACAAGGACACAATGCACTTCGGCGCGCTAAACAGGCTACAGACACTTTATTGTAAGGCATGATTGACTTTTAAAACTAACACCGACCTCTTTTAAAGTTGTACACCATCGAAGTAACCTATGGAGCAAACAGTTACTTTGATTACCCCAACTTATATTTGGAAAGTTAAACCCTTCAATTTCATGTTGGAAGCTTTTCACTGCTTTATTAACTAAGCGCTTAATCATTACCTTTCTAATAACATTAAAAAAGCCGCTATTTAGCGGCTTTTAAGTTTTCAAATAACTTTATATTTGTCTTTGATCAGAATGGAATATCGTCGTCAAAGTCAATTGGTGGCTCCATAGGGTTAGAAGCACTACCTTGCTGCTGAGGTGCAAAGCCACCTTGAGGCTGTCCACTCTGCGCAGGTGCACTTTGAGATTGTCCACCACCAAAGTTATTATTTTGCGGCTGAGGCGCACTTTGCTGAGGCGCTTGTTGCTGTGGTGCAAAGCCACCCTGCTGTGCTGCAGGTTGTTGACCATATTGCTGCTGATTATTTTGCTGAGGCGCAAAACCACCACCTTGCTGCTGTCCGTAACCGCCTTGGTTACCGCCAGATTGATATTGACCACCTTGCTCATTGCGGCCACCAAGCATTTGCATTTGACCGCCCATGTCTACGACGATCTCAGTTGTATATTTGTCTTGACCACTTTGATCGGTCCACTTACGCGTTTGCAAACGACCTTCAATATATACTTGTGAGCCCTTACGTAAGTATTCACCAGCCACTTCAGCTAATTTACCGAATAACACAACTCGGTGCCACTCAGTACGCTCTTGCAGCTGACCTGTGTTTTTGTCTTTCCAACTATCTGTGGTTGCAATACTAATGTTCGCTACACCGTTGCCGTTAGGCATATATCGAACTTCAGGATCTTGGCCTAGGTTACCTACCAAGATTACTTTATTCACACCGCGTGCCATGGCACCCTCTCCTCACACAATTACAAGCATTGCTTAGTTTAACTCTCTCTAACGATTGTATACCGATTGCGCTTCGAATTCGACTCCTCATCGCGCCTCGTTCCTCGTTATTAAGAATATAAAATTTGCTTCGCTTGGTTTAAATCAAATTTACTTTCATCCACTTTTAAATAAGCGCGATTTTCTTCACTGACCACAGTCGCCTCTAGCACGCCCGGTAATGTAACTAGTTTATCAGCAAGTGTTTGTGCATGCTGAGGTTTATCGAGTTCTGTTACAAAGCTCAACGCTTTACTACGTGGAGGGACTTGCATGCGCCATGCAATAGCCAGCCATATTACCCCAATTCCTGCTGCCGCAGCAAATACAGTTTGCGTCTCATAATTCTGTGCTAAATAACCGCCAAGAACACCACCTAAAAAGGCACCTAAAAACTGCCCAGAAGAAAACACCCCCATGGCAGAGCCTTTTTGATTTGCTGGTGAAATACGAGAAACAAGTGCAGGCATGGTCGCTTCTAAGAAGTTAAATGCAATAAAGTACAGCGTCATTGACAGTGCTATGCCCCACAACGAGTCAGACAGCCATATCAGTAATAAAGTACTGACACTCAGCATGGCAACAGCGCCTAAAAACACCTGCTTTTCTTTTTGTTTCTTTATTGCGATCATCATCATAGGTGCCATCAAAACAAACGCAAGTATCAATACAGGAATATATATTTGCCAATGAGATTGTGCATCTAGCCCGTCATCAATCAATTTCGCGGGTAACACAACAAATAATGTAGTCAGCGTCAGGTGCAACATTAATACACCAAGATCTAAACGTAGTAATTGCGGGTGCTTAACTAGATTTTTAATATCGACCAGTGACGCAACCGTGTCACCTTTAGGTGCTTTATGCACCGCATTAGGCACCACAAACAAGACAATTAAGATGCCGACCACAGCCAATATCGCGGTCAACCAGAAGACCCCTGCAATACCAAAAGCAGCGGCAACCATAGGGCCGACTAACATGGCTACAGCAAAACTCAGCCCGATGCACATGCCGATCACCGCCATCACTTTAGGTCGCTGTTCATCACGACTTAAATCAGATGCAAGCGCAAGCAAAGCGCTGGCAATAGCGCCCATTCCCTGTAGCGCTCGACCCGCTGTCACCCAGTAAATAGATTCCGCGGTAGCAGCAATGACAGAGCCAATTGCAAATACCACAAGACCGCCAATAATGATTGGTTTGCGGCCAAACTTATCTGACAGCCATCCCATTGGGATCTGTAAAAGCGCCTGTGTTAAACCATACGCACCAATAGCCAGTCCAATCCAAAGAAGCGAAACATCTTCGAATGAATCACTATAGATCGCCAATACTGGCATCAGCATAAACAAGCCGAGCATGCGAAAAGCAAAGACTCCCGCCAGTGAAAAAGCGGCGCGTTTTTCAATTTGGTTCAAAGATTGATTGGACATAAAGTAATGTAAAGTCAAACAGTAAAAAATCGCGAGCTAGTTTAGCAAAAACTCAGTCTAACTGATATTTTTTTAATATTTCACTAAACCGCCCAGTTTTATTCAGTCTGTTATACGCGCTGACTAAGTGTTCTAGTTGCTTGTCAGACACACTTTTTTTACTAAATGCAAAATAGACCGGTGATTGGTTCACTACCAGCGGTGCGATTTTTATGGTCATAAAGTCAGGATGATTTGTTGACTGAAAAATAATATTAAATTTTTCTTCCAAAAAACCGGCTATACGCCCGTGTTTGAGCAAACTAAGCTTGGTTTGATTATCAGGGACAAAGATAAACTGGGTTTCATCGCCTAACCGTTTACTATACCTTTCAGTAAAAGTGCGCCCGTAAAATGCACCTTGTTGTATCGCAACAGGAACGGGTAAAGAAAACAAATCATCCATGCTGTCAACGTCAAACATGCGTTCTGCATTCATTGCGAACACTATGGTTTCCATGCGCTGAGGACCCACAAAATAGGCAAACTCTGTACGCGCTTGCGTGCGGGTAACGCTGAGTACTAAGTCAATATTACCCGCTTCAAGCATTTTCAATGAACGTCCCCATGGAATACTGACGAACTTATAACTACATCCCGCCTCATCCAATAAGGCTTTGGCAAAATCAACATCCATTCCGTGCCAGCCCTTTTCTTCATCCAAACGAGATTGCGCAGCGTAATTTTCAAATCGCACCGTCATTTCGCATGCCCACAAAGGTGGAAGAAAAAAAAGACTCAAAAGCAAAAAACGCACTTGCACCACTCAGTAGGTGATATTCAAAAATAAGTTTAGTTGTTTATTTTTGCAAAAGCTTAATTTTGTATGTCGGATGCGCTAACATGCGCGCTTATTCCGTCTATTCTTGCAATCAACCTCAGCGAGTGAGCCAGT
This sequence comes from Pseudoalteromonas umbrosa, assembly GCF_030125375.1. Taxonomy (GTDB): domain Bacteria; phylum Pseudomonadota; class Gammaproteobacteria; order Enterobacterales; family Alteromonadaceae; genus Pseudoalteromonas; species Pseudoalteromonas umbrosa. The sequence continues at coordinate 325,950 of NZ_JASJUU010000007.1, forward strand.
ACATGGCTTAGCACGTATCAAGGGTGGAATAACCGCAGCTTTTAGTATACTGTATGTGTATACAGCTACCCATAATTTAGTTTGCAAACCCTAAGCGTGATCACCTAGGTTAATTAAGTACGTATCAAAGAACATACATTTCACAACTGTGAAATAGCAAACACCATAAAACGGGGTGTACGTACCAATAATGGTTGCAAGCACATGAGATTCACATAAGGCCACTATGGATAAAATAGAAGTAAGAGGTGCGCGTACGCACAACCTCAAAGACATCTCTTTAACTATCCCAAGAGACAAGTTAATTGTTATTACTGGACTGTCTGGTTCAGGAAAATCTTCTCTTGCTTTCGATACGTTATACGCCGAAGGCCAAAGACGCTATGTCGAGTCTCTTTCCGCTTATGCAAGACAGTTTTTATCCTTGATGGAAAAACCCGATGTTGATCACATCGAAGGACTTTCTCCGGCTATCTCCATCGAGCAAAAGTCTACGTCGCACAACCCACGCTCAACAGTGGGCACTATTACTGAGATCTACGACTATCTAAGATTGTTATTCGCCCGAGTCGGTGAGCCGCGCTGTCCAACACATGATCTGCCACTTAAAGCGCAAACAGTCAGCCAAATGGTAGATACCGCACTTGCTCAACCTGAGGGCAGCAAACTCATGCTACTTGCACCTGTGGTGAAAAACCGTAAAGGTGAGCACGTTAAACTTTTGGAGCAGCTTGCCAGTCAAGGCTTTATCCGAGCACGTATTGATGGAGAGGTATGCGATCTCTCTGATCCACCCACTTTGGAACTCCACAAAAAACATACTATTGAAGTTGTTGTTGACCGCTTTAAAGTAAAAGATGGCCTACAACAGCGATTAGCCGAGTCCTTTGAAACAGCACTTGAATTAGCAGATGGTATTGCGCAAATCGCCAGTATGGATGATCCGGATGCAGAAGATTTAATTTTTTCTGCCAACTTTGCCTGCCCAACCTGTGGCTATGCCATGACCGAGTTAGAACCTCGCCTGTTTTCATTTAATAACCCAGCAGGTGCGTGCCAAAGCTGTGATGGCCTAGGTGTAAGACAGTATTTTGATCCCAATCGCGTCGTGCAAAACCCTGAGCTTAGCCTTGCAGGTGGCGCGATCAAGGGCTGGGATAAACGCAGCTTCTACTATTTTCAGATGCTGACGTCGGTTGCGCAACATTACGGATTCGATTTAGACATTCCGTTTGGTGAGCTCCCTGCATCCGCACAAAAAGTCGTATTAGAAGGCTCAGGTAAAACGAAGATCGCATTTAGTTACCGAAATGATCGCGGGGACCTAATTACTCGCAACCATGAGTTTGAAGGCGTTTTAAATAATATGAATCGCCGTTATCATGAAACTGAATCTACCTCAGTACGTGAAGAGCTTGCTAAATACCAAACCAGCCAAGCCTGCCCTAGCTGTAATGGCTCGCGACTGAGAGAAGAAGCGAGACATGTATTTATTGGTGATACCAATCTACCGGTCGTGACCACCATGAGCATTGGCGAAGCATGTCAGTTCTTTGAAGATCTCACTTTATCAGGCCAAAAAGCACAAATCGCAGAAAAGGTACTCAAAGAGATCCGTGACAGACTGTCATTTTTAATTAACGTTGGTCTGAACTATCTCTCACTCGAACGCAGTGCCGATACCCTATCAGGGGGTGAGGCGCAAAGGATCAGGCTGGCAAGTCAAATTGGTGCAGGTCTGGTAGGCGTCATGTACGTCCTCGATGAGCCTTCAATTGGCTTACACCAAAGAGATAATGACAGACTTTTGAGTACACTTACACATCTTCGTGATTTGGGTAATACGGTTATCGTAGTTGAACATGACGAAGATGCTATTCGCGCAGCCGATCACATCATCGATATTGGTCCAGGCGCTGGTGTACATGGCGGCCATGTGGTTGCTGAAGGCTCTCGTGATGACATCATTGCAAACAAAGACTCGTTAACAGGCCAATACTTGGCGGGTACCAAGCAAATTGTTGTGCCACAGGAGCGTCACCAACCAAACGATAAATGGTTAGAGCTCTTTGGAGCCACAGGGAATAACTTAAAAAATGTCGATTTAAAGATCCCATTTGGTTTGATGACTTGCGTCACAGGTGTATCTGGCTCTGGTAAATCAACACTGATCAACGATACCCTTTACAAACTTGCACATCGCGCGTTGAACGGTGCAACCGTGTCAGAACCCGCACCGCATAAAGACATTCAAGGCTTGGATCATTTTGATAAAGTCATCGACATTGATCAAAGCCCAATTGGCCGCACACCTCGTTCTAATCCAGCAACATATACTGGGATCTTCACCGCGATCAGAGAGTTGTTTGCTGGTACTCAAGAGGCACGCTCTCGCGGTTACAAAGTTGGTCGCTTTAGTTTTAATGTGAAAGGCGGACGCTGTGAAGCCTGTCAGGGTGACGGCGTATTAAAAGTTGAAATGCACTTTTTACCGGATGTGTATGTCCCTTGTGATGTATGTACAGGCAAACGCTACAATCGTGAAACACTTGAGGTACTTTATAAAGGTAAAAACATTCATGAAGTACTCGAGATGACCGTGGAAGATGCACGAGAGTTCTTTGATAAGATCCCAGCGATTAAACGCAAGCTACAAACATTGATGGATGTTGGCTTGTCTTATATCCGACTTGGTCAAGCTGCAACAACGCTATCAGGTGGTGAAGCTCAGCGAGTTAAGTTAGCAAGAGAGCTTTCGAAGCGTGATACAGGTAAAACCCTATATATTCTTGATGAGCCAACCACAGGTTTGCACTTCCATGATATCCAACAATTATTGGTAGTCCTGCACCGTTTACGTGATCATGGTAATACCGTGGTTGTGATCGAGCATAACTTAGATGTGATCAAAACTGCGGACTGGATTGTCGATCTTGGCCCTGAGGGTGGTTCAGGTGGCGGGCAAATTTTAGTATCAGGCACACCAGAAGACGTCGCGCAACACCCGCAATCGCACACTGGTCGTTATCTTAACCCTATGTTATAACTAACCAGTCGCAGTGGTAATACATTCACCACTGCGACTTAGTTTTAAACAGTAGGGAATTAAAATAACAATGAATCACCCCGCATGGACCAAAGTTAAGCAAACAGCCAAAAAGATCAGTGCCCCTTTCGAGCGCTTTTGGCACTCACTAAATACACCTCAAAGACTTTACTTCTCGTCCCTATTTATCAGTGTCTATGCCATTATCTTTGCTAACCAAGACAATACTGGCTGGTTTAACTTGGTAGCAGTACTGGTACTGTGTGCCATGATCTACGAGTTTTGGCCAAAATTTTTAGTATTTTGGGAAAGCTTGCCAGGTAAAGCGATTATTTTACTCTTTTATGCCTTTATCGCTAACTATGCATTAGTGCAAGCCGCTGGCATGATCAATGACATTACAGGTGTCAGTTCAGATCCCCTGCCCTACAGTCACAACCTCAGTGTACTGCTCTCATTGCCAACCTGGTTTTTTCTCACCACCATCGTACTGCTGTTGCTGTTGCAAATTATTCAGCCGTTATATTTGTTAGCGCTGATATTATTGAGGCCATTTGGTCTGCACCGTATTTGGCAACCTATCGATTACAAATTCCCTGTCACCACTGGGCTATTACGCTTTATTTTTAGCTTATTTATTCTTGTACAAGTCGCTAACCTGTTATCACATACAGGCTTGTCTGGCGGTGTAAACCAATTTCTCAGAGGGTGGTTTGAAATCATTAGTAACCAACCAGTTACTGTTGCAGTGTCAAATAATGAAACTCCGCAAACCAATGAAGTTAGCCTCTTAAAAGTTGAGCCCACAGAGAACGTTGAGGAAGATCCTGACTTTGAAGCGTTTAAAGTGAGGATCTCAACCGTCAGTGAAAACACGGTTAAATACGAAACCCATTTAAAACGTATATTGGCGCACTTTATTTATGAATATGAAGCAGACTCGCGTTCGCGCTGTGAGCATGTGCCCGGGACACGTATCATAGAGTTAAATGATTATGAGATATTGCAAATCACCAAATTGGATGATGCCAATACCTTATCGAGCTACCAATACGATGTGCTCCCTTGTATTTCTGCAGCGCTGGGGCATCAATTTAAAACACACATTACCACCAAGTAACCCTTAGATGGCGCTGTTTACGCAGCGCCACACGACCGCTTTACAAAAGATACGCGGACAGTGCCTCGCGCTCAGCATCACTTAAAAGCTGAGAAGACTTGCTTGCAAAATCATAACGCACCATAACTGTACGCCCTTCCGCGCAGCATTCACCGTGCTGCCAAGCTTGCTGCAAAATCACAAAAGAGCTATTTCCTAGCTTTTCAATCATGGTTTTTACTGCTACTTCTTGGCCATAAAAAAGCTCTCCTTTGAAGACAACTTCTACCTTGGCGACAATCAGTTTCCAGTTATGTGGATTTAAATCAGGTGTAAATATTTTGAAAATAGGTGCTCTAGCAGCTTCAAACCACACAGGGAGTACGGTATTGTTTATATGGCCAAGCACATCGGTTTCACTAAAGCGTGGCATGATTTTTTCTGTAAGCATAATAATTCTAATAACCTTTGAGGATTGAGATGACTGATTTTATTCGCGTTTATGACAATGCACTCAGTGCAGAGTTTTGCAACAAATTTATGCAAACCTTTGATGAAAGTCCACATTTAGCTCAAGGACAAACGTCTGGCGGCGTCGATCTCAGCAAAAAAGTCAGCCAAGATTTGTATCTCAATAATCACCCTGAATACCAAAGTCAACTGCGCGAAATTGAACAAGCCACCTCAAAATATTTATTTGAATATATAGAAGAGCACTTTTTTATGATGCTTGGAGCATTTGGCTTGAATGTCTATCATCCGCAAACAGGCCAGCCAGTCAATCTAACTATGGATAACTTCGAAGAAATCGGTAAACCGCAGCTGCCTATCTTGACACAGCAGCTGTTTAGATTAGGACCCATTCAGGCACAAAAATATCCAGTTAACAAAGGCGGCTACCCATATTGGCACAGCGAGGTTTACCCACAGCTCCATCATAATGAAGCACTACACCGTGTACTGTTATTTATGTTTTACCTTAATGATGTGGAAGATGGCGGAGAAACCGAGTTTTTCTATCAAAATAAAAAACTTGCCCCTAAGCAAGGCAGTATGGTGATTGCACCGAGTTACTTTACCCATACACACAGAGGCAACATGCCTTTATCCAATGACAAATATATCTTAACCTCTTGGGTATTATTTCAAAGAGCTGAGCGTCTATACGGTGCACCACCGCAAAACGCCACCGCTTAAAAGAGACTTATCTTCGGCCCTGTGTAAACGCTTGCCAATCTAGCATCAGGGCTTGAAAGTCTTCAAAGCCGCACCCAGCGACAAGGCCATCTTCGTCTAATTCTAAAAAGTCATCCTCATACCGAGATAAATCAACATCATTTTGATACAAAGAGTGCGCTTCAAACAGGGCTTCGTCTTTAGATAAGATCAAACGGACTTCCCGTCCTTCTATACGGATCTCATCCTGACTACTGACGATACTTTCCATTTGCTCGACAAAGGACTTTACATCGGCAATCGCCAGCTCTTCATTAAGCCAGCGCCCAACTAACGCATGCTCCTGTGACATTCGCACACGATAACCTGTGATTGGATCTCTAATAAACTGATATTCCATACTACTCATACTCACACTGGACAGTATTTTATTATATCGCGGAATAACCTCAAATGGGCAAGGGAATGACACACTAAAAAGTCCGTAATAAAGTCATGAAAAAATCCTTCATGCTCGTATAATGCACCTCTAATTCACTCGCACCGTTTTGCTATGACCCCTGTTGAAATTCTATTCCCCCTAATATTTTTAGTCCTTGCGGGGTTTGTATGCGGTAAAACCGGTTTTATAGCCACTAATCAGCTTGAAGGGCTCAGACGCTTTATATTTTACTTGGCGATCCCCGTTTTTCTATTTCTTAATATGTACCAAGCTGATCTATCAAAGGTGGCATCTGCAAAACTATTACTGGCTTTTTATCTCCCTGTCGCGACCTGTTACTTCTTAGTGCTATTTGCAAAATGGATGACACATAAAAATGCACTGAATGAAGCGGCCATGTGGGGATTAAGCGGCACCTACTCAAATACTGTACTGGTTGGTTTACCCGTTATAATTGCAGCGCTTGGCACTGATGCAGGTGCTATGGTGTTTATGATCATCACCTTCCACAGCGCTTTGTTGTTTGCACTCAGCTTTTTATTTTCTAGTACGGTGAAGCAGTCCCTCGTAGGTACCTTCAAACCTTTATTCATCAACCCCATTGTATTGAGTATTAGTCTTGGGTTGTTGCTAAATGCACTTGAGCTTTCTATTCCTAAATTAATGCTCTCTGGATTGGATTGGCTGGCCAAACCAGCTATTGCGGGGGCGCTGTTTGTTCTGGGGGTAAGTTTGGTGCAATATTCACTGCAACAAGCATGGCAAAGTGCACTCATTTTAAGCCTCGTGAAGCTGCTGCTTTTACCTGCTATGGTCTGGGGGTTTGCTTCTAGTCTCACTTTACCGACGATGCAGATCTCTGTGCTTACTTTAATGGCCGCCTCTCCGCTTGGAGTCAATGCTTACCTTGTGGCTAGGCAACAAGCTTGTGCGCAAGCGACACTTGCCAGTAGCGTCGTCATGTCCACGTTATTAAGCCCTTTGACCATGAGCTTTTGGCTTTATTGGCTTGTTCTTTAAAGTTTGTCTCATTGATAAAATTCGACGGGGTGATAGGGATATTAAAAATAACAGGTTAGACTCAGATGCATGGTAATGTCCACGCAACTGAGCTGACTTAGAAAAGTAAAATCGAGTGGTGTAAGTTACTCTCTAGAAGAGTACTTAGCAGCGTCGATGATCGCCCATAAATGAACAACCGCCGCAATAATTGCTGGCACCACTAAAAACCATAGCGCGTAGCCACCAAACGTAATAATCGCAAAAATAAGCGCAGCCAAAATACGGCCTTGAACTAACTGACCTAAGCCAGGAAAAAATATATTACATATTGCTGCAATAACATTACCGCCAGAACCTTGTCCTGCCATAAATACCTCTCTTTGTTGTATGTTTATTCCAATAACATTACATTGTGACAGAGTTTACAGAAGCTCCATGCTTCATTCACTATAAACAATATTAACCACAATGCGTGCCACATTTATTAATTCAACTATATCAACAACTTAAATATTTAAAAATAAGATTAGCTGACTTTATTTAGTCTAAAACACTAACTATTAGTGATTTCGTTAGTTATATTATCAAATATGACCATATTAGCTTAGCACGCCCACTATGCAGCAAAGCACTTTGTAGGTCGAATAATAAAAACAGGATTTTTCACATGCTAAACAAGATCACCCGACCACTGAGCAATATCGTTGAACGCTATCTGCCAGATCCCTTTGTTTTTGTCATCATCCTCACCCTATTTGTGATGCTAATGGCAACACTTTTCACCCCAGCTGCATCCATTGAGGTTATTGAAATCTGGGGAGCTGGACTTTGGAATTTACTCACCTTCGCCATGCAAATGCTCTTGGTATTAATCGCAGGATTTATGCTTGCCAATACACCGTTATGCGGCAGACTCCTCTCCAGATTAGCACAATGTGCAAAGTCACCAGGCCAAGCCATCTTGCTTGTTACTGTTGTATCCATGTTCGCAAGCTGGCTCAATTGGGGGTTTGGACTCGTCGTCGGCGCGCTATTTTCCAAAGCACTGGCTCGCCAGATTGAGGTCGATTATCGTGTCCTCGTCGCCAGCGCCTATTCAGGGTTTATCGTTTGGCATGGCGGTCTTGCCGGCTCAGTACCCTTAACAGTTGCTTCAGAGGGACATTTTGCCCAGTCTCAAATTGGTATTTTAACGACCGAACAAACGATTTTTTCGTATTTTAACCTCATTTTACTCGCTGTCATGTTGATCATATTACCCTTGTTAAACCGCGCCATGTTACCGCCTAAAAAAGAACAAATATTTATCGATAAGGAAAAGTTACGCTCAGCACTTCAATCATCAAATAAAACTAATTTAACCCCAGCAGAGCGCTTAGAGCATAGTCCGTTACTTGGCGGAATCATAGGGCTCATTGGTTGCGGCTATTTAGGCTATTACTTTTTAGTGGAGAATGGCGGACTAAACCTCAATATCATCATCGCACTGTTTTTATTTTTAGCGATCCTCTTACATGGCTCGGCTGCAAACACCCTTAATGCGCTACAAGAAGCCATCAAAGGCGGTGCAGGTATCGTGATCCAATTCCCATTTTATGCTGGCATTATGGCCATTATGGTAAAAACAGGTCTTGCAGAGCAGATTTCAGCGGGGTTCGTTTCTATCAGCAACGCACAAAGCCTGCCATTTTGGAGCTTTTTAAGTGCAGGGTTAGTTAATATCTTTGTCCCTTCTGGCGGCGGCCAATGGGCTGTTCAAGCGCCCATCGTCATTCCTGCTGCGCAAGCACTAGAAGCAGATATTGCCCGTGTTGCCATGGCTGTGGCTTGGGGAGATGCGTGGACTAACCTGATCCAGCCATTTTGGGCATTGCCAGTGCTTGCCATCGCGGGATTAAAGGCCCGAGATATTATGGGGTTTTGCCTGCTACAACTGGTTGTAACAGGCGTTATTATCGCCGCGATTTTAACTTTCGTTTAGCTAGATAAGACTTTAACTGGCAGGCTCAGGATCACATTATCTGAGTCTGCAAAGTGCCACATCACAGCAATGTGACCAACAGCGACCAGTACATAAAGTGCCGCGGATACAATCTGACCATACCTATCGAGGGGCAATAAATGAGTTTGATGCCTACTGCGCCATTCCAATAAAATCTCGACACTACCGATAAAAATAAAAAACGCCAGCAGCATTAAGCCAAACTCATAACTTATCCATAATCCCAGTGCCAAACCGCCTAAACAGGCTAATAAGCCCATCCAAGAACGCATCGAAAAACTAATGCTTTTTAATACATGCCCCCCATCGAGTGGCAAAATAGGAAGTAAGTTAAATAGATTAAGTAGCGCACTTAACACTGCGACCCCGGCAAAGATCTCTGCACCAGTCGCATAATATAAAACCACACCCAGCACAGAGGTAAAAAGGCCAAAAGCAGGCCCCATCAAAGAAATGATCACATCTTGCCAGCGCGTAGTCATCTTGTCTTCACTCATGGCTAAACCACCGACAAATGGGATCAAATAGAAGCCTTTAGTTTTTAGTCCAAAGTATCTCATTGCTCTAACATGGCCATATTCATGCACCACCAAACAGGCCACCAGCATTAACGCAAACTGCCAAGAGAACAACCATGCATAGCCCGCGACTGACGCACCGAGCAGTGCAGCTTTTATCACTTTAGCACTTTTAAATAATTTAAACCCAAGCGCAGCTAAACCGAGCCAATTACCGCGTTGCTGCGCTGTCGCATGTGGCACCTCTACCCATTGCCAAGGCGCATTATCAACCGACACAGCCAGCGCATTGGCATTTAACTCAGACGTATCTAGTTGTAGTTCATGCCCATCTAAATCAACCCTCAGCTGATGTGCTCCATGCTCTTCTATGGGCACTGACTGCTGCTCTTTATACACTTGTATTACTTTGTGTTGATGTATCATCACCGATACCATCATGCTTCCGATAGGAAGTTCAATTCTTGTCATCACGCTCACTACACTGTGAAATTTTTCCTATTATCACTAATTCGCAGTATCTATTGAAGAGAGATTGAGTGAATTATTGCTAAGTTGTACTACGCTTATGGTGTTGAACAGACACACTCTCTGATCTGTTTGCAATAATTTGGTCATACTTGTAAATCAAGTAAGATAATAGCTTTCTAATCTTAGCGAGCAACTGTGAAATTCAGCCCTAGGGACAGGAAATTATGAACAACCGTAGCCGACGCATACTTGTTGTAGATGACTCTCAAGCAATTTTAATCGTGATGCAAGCTATCCTCTCTGAGCTTGATGTCGAACACATTACGGCGGTCGACAGTGCAACAAAAGCGCTCGAAAAAATAAAGCAATCCCCCTACCCTTTTGATGCCATTTTTACCGATCTCAATATGCCCGAAATGGACGGTATGGAGTTTATTCGTCATCTCGGTGAGATACATTACCCAGGTGGCATTATAATCATCTCAGAAATGGAAAATCGCATCATAGATCTTGCGGCTAATTTAGCTAGACAACATTGCACCCACTTAATCGGCAATATCGCTAAACCGGTTCAACTCATCGATGTCGAAAGAAATTTAAAAAAATTAGATAGTTTTGTCGGCACAGAAGAAGAGTACGAGCAGCCCATCACGGAAGATAAATTACTCGAAGCCATTAGCCAACATGAGATCACCCCATTTTATCAACCCAAAGTACATCGTGGTACCAAGCAGATTAAAAGCATTGAAGTGCTGGCACGTATCGTCTCCAAAAATCAAGGACAAGTCATGCTGCCCAAGCGCTTCATTGGTGTGGCAGAAGACCTTGATTTGGTTAACTTACTGACTTTTCAGCTCTTCGAAAAAGCAGCTACAGAGTTTCAATTGATTAGAAATGAATTAAATTATCCTTTCAAGCTGGCATTTAACCTCTCGCCCATCCAACTCAATGACACAAGCTGTCCAGATAAATTAGCCTTAATCTTAGAGTTGAACCGCTTAAAGCCACAAGAGGTCATTGTTGAAATCACCGAAAACCAGCCGATTGTCACTAGCTTACAATTAGAGACCATCAACCGCCTGCGTTTACGGGGTTTTGACCTCGCCCTAGATGACTTTGGTACCGGGTTTACCAATATTCACCAGTTAAAGACATTGCCATTCACTGAAATAAAAATTGACCGCTCTTTAATTACCTATATTGAATCAGATCGATTTTCTCAGGTGTTGGTTGATAGCTTAATAGACATTGCTCAAAACGAGCAACTCGATATTGTCGCAGAAGGCATTGAACGAATAGAAGAATTACAGTATTTAGAACGGTATAAATTTAGTTTGTTGATGCAGGGCTATTTGATCAGTAGACCAAAAGCCCTGTCAGAGTTTGTGCGTTGGATACACTCTTGGCAGAGAATGATTAATTCTAACCCTTAATGATAAACACACAACGAATCAGATATTACTGCTCATCTTGCTTATCTGGTTCGTTTTCAGTGACAATGAGATGGCTATGATTATCAACACGTTGCTGCCATTTTTGTTTTGCAGCAGCTTGCATATCGCTGGTTTGCTCACGCTCATCAACAATGTCCATCCCCATCAAAGATTCAAGTAAATCTTCAAGCGTTACAATACCTTGAATATCGCCATATTCATCGATAACTAACGCAATATGAATGCGCTTTTCTAACAAGGTTTGGAACAAACTAGGAGCAGCTAAGGTTTCTGGTACCGTATACAGCGGCTTCATTAATTTACTAATTTTATACTCTTCACCTAACCTGTGGTAAGCCAGCATAATGTCATTTTTATGCACAAAGCCCACAATGTCGTCGCTGTTCTGATCAAATACCAACACGCGAGAAAATGATACAGAGCCATGATCAGCAAGATAGTCATGTACTGTCATATCTTTATGTACTTTAAAAAGTACCGTTCTGGGCGTCATCAGGTTTTCTAATTTGGCATGCCTAAATTGCAACAAACTACGAATTGTTGCAGATTCTTCAGCCTGCAGTGCACCGGCTTGAGAGCCCATTTCTGCCATAGCTTCTATTTCTTGACGAATATAAATGGACTCGTCGCCCTTCTTACCAATTAACTTGGTCAATTGATCAGACATCCATACGAAAGGTTTTAACAAGCGTACCATCCATACCAGTGCAAAGCTGACACTTGGTGTTAGCGCACGCCAGTATGTTGCACCGAGTGTTTTTGGGATAATTTCAGATAACACCAATACCAATAAGGTCATCACTGCCGATGCAATACCTACAGCCGCATCACCAAAGACAACGGCAGCTTGTGCACCGACACCCGCTGCGCCTGCAGTGTGGGCAACGGTGTTAAGCGTCAAGATAGCCGCCAAAGGCTTATCAATATTTTCTTTTAACTTCTCTACTCTTGATGCCAAAGTTGGGTTTTGTTGCTTCATCATCCCAACATGACTTGGCGTAATACTCAGTAGTACCGCCTCCATTACCGAGCACAAAAAAGAAATCGCGATAGCTAATAACATGTAGCTAATTAACAAAAACAAGGTCTACTCCTCACGTGAAAACCATTCACTTATATCATAGCTGTACAGCATTTAATCGCACAGCGCATAGCATTCTTTATGAATATGTTATATTACCGCATATTATTTACCTACAATAGGCGCATACTATGAAATTTAAGTCCGCGGTCACTTTACTCTTTTCCGCAATAGCTACGCAACTCAGCGCAGCGCCAATCGATCCTCAGAACATACAATTTATTGGTCCGATTGGTCAAAATATTCAAACTAAGCCGCATCATACTGGCCACCAATCAGCCATAGTCAATACGCTAATCAATAAACTCAGTGCAGATAGCCCATCATTAGAGGTATTTGGTGAGCAAGTTAAGTGGCAACCACTTGCTGATGTCAATGCGTTAACAATGGGTGGACTACAGGCACTCAAACTTGAGTTTTCTACATCACGATTTGTACAAGGTAAACTGACTTTAGCAGGTATTGAGAAAGCTCATGTATTTTTAAATGGTCAACAGCTTGATGGAAAAAGCGCTTATCAGCTCAATGCTGTGACTGGCGACCACCAACTACTTATCGTCGCAGAGCAAGTCAGTGACTGGAAAAAAGTAGCGGTTGATTTTACTGGCACAGCAGAACACGACCAACTTAACTTTACCAGTAAAAGCACAAAGGCACTCTCTGCCAAGCAACTTTTCGATGCACCGACAATCAGTGCAATCTCTGTCTCTCCTGATGCAAATTACTATGTTGCCACACAACAGCATTATCAGGATAACAAAGGCAATGCCGCACTGCGTGATACCGTACTTTACAATGAAGATGGTGACATTATTTATCGCCTAAACGGAGTGAGAGCTAACGCAGTAAGCTGGAGAGCGGACTCTAAAGTTGCGGTCTTTGTACAAAACAAGCAGTTAAAAACGCTCGATATTAAAACCCTGAAAGAAACCGTCATCGCGGAAGATTTAGATGGAGCCAGCGGGTTTAAATACTTTAATGACAATACCTTAATATTTTCATGGACAAAAACAGCCCCTAAAGGTGATAAAATTGTAAAACATTACAAAGGGTTAGAAGACCGCTGGTCATACGCACGGAATATTACCCAAGTGTATTTAATGGATATCAGCACGGGGCTTATTCAAGCTGTGACTGAACATGATCTCAGCCACTCCCTGAAAGATTTTGACGCCAAAAATAACCGCATTCTGGCCACTCGCTCACCAAAATATTATGCTGCACCAGCACACTACATGACAGAGCTGGTTGAATTTGATCTCAATACAAATAGCAGCAAAGTACTGGGTCAGTACGGTACTTTTAACGATGCACGTTATGGTAACGATGGCATTTACGTGACCGCGGGTGCCGAATTTGGCAATGGTGCAGGCCGCGCGCTTGATGAAGGCGTATTGGCAAACAACTATGATACTCAACTCTTTTGGATGAACACCCAAGGCACTGATATAAAAGCACTTAGCAAAAAGTTTGATCCTTCTATTGAGTCATTCAAAGTCCTTAACAATGGTGACCTTGTACTAAAAGCGGTAGATGAAGATCGCAAAAAACTGTATTTATTTGATGAAAGTAAAAACAAATTCAAATCGCTAAAAACTAAAATGGACGTTGTCGACAAGTACAGTGTCGCTGATAAGCGCAGCCCTGTCGTCATTGCGGCTGGTACTACGGCATCAACACCGCAAAAGTTAGTGCAATTAAATGTGAAAAACAATCGTGTAAGCACACTTTGGGACTCTCAGCCAATCGCTTATAAACAAGCTGAAATTGCAACACTTGAAGAGTTTAACTTCACTAATTCAGCTGGCACTGAAATTAAAGGTCGTGTCTATATCCCGCACGGCTTAGATAAAAATAAGCAGCACCCAGCACTTATTTACTACTATGGCGGTACATCTCCGGTTTCTCGCGGGTTTACGGGCCGTTACCCATTTAATTTCTGGGCGACCAACGGCTATGTTGTTTACGTATTACAACCATCAGGTGCAACAGGTTTTGGTCAAGACTTCTCAGCAAAACATGTCAATGACTGGGGCAACAGAGCAGCTGATGACATCATTGAAGGCACCAACGCATTCTTAGACGCTTATCAGTTTGTTGATAAAAAACGTTTGGGTAACCTAGGTGCCTCTTATGGTGGCTTTATGACGATGACTTTGGCGACCAAAACTGACATGTTCAGCGCATCGATTTCACATGCAGGTATTTCTAACCTAACGTCTTATTGGGGTCACGGTTGGTGGGGCTACCTATACTCAGCTGAGGCATCAAAGCACAGCTACCCTTGGAATAACAGCAAGCTTTACAGCCAACAAAGCCCTGTATTCAATGCTGACAAAGTAAAAACGCCATTACTATTGATCCATGGTGATGCTGACGTCAACGTCCCAGTTGGCGAAAGTCATATTATGTACACAGCGCTAAAAATGTTAAATCAAGACGTCGAGCTGATTGAATATAAAGGTGCAGATCATCAAATCTTCGCCAGAGACCGTCGTTTCCAATGGTGGGACACTATGCTCGCTTACTTTGATAAGCACCTAAAAGATGAGCCACAGTGGTGGCAACACATGTATGGTAAATAAAATCTTGTAGCAGCACTTTAGTGCTGCTATTTTTTTATGTGCAAGTAATAAAAAGCTAGAACTATTTCATTATTTTTAAAAAGTGACTAAATAGCATACAAATTACTGTCGTATTTCATTAGAGTTTTTATATAAAAATAGATAACTTAGGGTTCTCAGCCGAGAATTCTCGGTGCTAAGATAAAGATTAATTATTGAATAAGTTTCGAGACCATGAGCATAAACGTATTGTTAGTCGAGGACGATGAGTTACTGACTAAAAGAGTCGAAAGTCACTTTGCACAAACGGAGTTTCATATCACTGTTGATAATACCGGTGCTCGAACCCTAGAGCACGTGCAGGAGCATGCCCAAAAAGGCACGCCATTTATGATGGCTATCATTGATATAGTATTGCCAGCCACCGACGGCCTGCAACTAGCTAAGGAACTTAATACATTAACCGATCTCGGTGTCATTATGTTGTCTAGCCGAGATTCGCAAGCAGACCGCATCGCAGGTTTAGCGCAAGGTGCTGACGACTATGTCTGCAAACCAGTCGATTTATTAGAACTTGAATTGCGTATGCGCGCACTTTATAAACGTTTAGCTGGCGCACGTAATGAAGATGAATCCGAAGAGTTCATCGAATATGCAGACTTCAAATTGCACCCTGACAACCGTACTTTGATCAACCCAAATGGCGATGAAGCGCGGCTCACCGAAGCAGAACATAAAGTACTTATCTGTCTCATTGCCAATGCGGGTAAAGCCACCTCTCGCGCAAAGATCTCTGAGGATATAGGTCAGCCAGATTGGAGCCCAAGCGATCGTACTGTGGATGTATTAATAGGCAGACTTCGCAAAAAGCTGGGTGATGAAAAAGATCAAAAACGCATCGTTACTGTGCGTGGTAAAGGATATATGCTATCCACTTAGCGTGTAAGTTGTGAAAGCAGGCGCTCAAATGCACGATAGCTAAGCGCCTCTTTTAAGTCCGTCAGCATGATATCTTGATGTCTATTCAGATCGGCTATGGTACGCGCAACTTTAACCACTCTATGGTAAGAACGTGGCGATAGATGCAGTTTTTCAGTCGCTTTTGCTAAATAGTCTGCAACCCCATCCAATAACACACAATACCTGTCTAACTCTTTACTTGAAAGCTGTGCATTGTCTTTACCTTGACGGCTAAGCGCAACCAACCGCGCCTGCTCAACCCGCCCTCGAATACAGGCGCTACTCTCAGCTTCTGCTTTTGACTGCAGTTCAGCAGTACTTAGCCTTGGTAACTCAATTTGCAAGTCAATACGGTCGATAAAGGGACCGGACACCTTGCTCAAATAGCGCAATACTTGCTCCGGTGTGGAACGCTTATCGTTGTGGCACCCTGTAGGACTTGGATTTAACGCCGCAATAAGTTGGAATCGCGCGGGAAAGTCCACTTGCTGGGCAGCTCTGGAAATATTCACCATGCCCGTTTCCATAGGCTCCCTTAAAGAGTCTAAAACTTTGCGTTCATACTCAGGTAATTCATCCAAGAATAAAATGCCATTGTGTGCCAGAGAAATCTCCCCTGGTTTAGGCGTAGATGACCCGCCGACTAAAGCGACAGCAGAGCATGTGTGGTGTGGAGAACGAAAGGGCCGTTGACGCCATTGAGATGGGTCAATATTTTTACCGATGAGAGAATAAACCGACGCAGTTTCCAACGCTTGGTCAATTTGCATAGGCGGCATAATTGTAGGCATGCGCTGGGCTAACATAGACTTTCCAGTACCTGGCGGACCCAAAAATAAAACATTGTGTCCACCTGCTGCAGCAATTTCTAACACGCGCTTTGCAACCGCTTGGCCTTTGACTTCATTCATATCAATATGGGCGCTAAATTGATCTTCATCGGAGCACTCCATATGTTCATCAAAAGGCAACGCTTGCTGGCCGCCTAAATCCAACCATACATCTCGCAAACTCAACACGGACTTGCGTACACCGCTTGATACCAAGCTGGCCATCATTTGATTTGCTTTAGGAATATAACAACAACGCTGTGCATTCGCCGCCGCAATTAAAGCGGGAATAATCGCCGTCACCTCTCGGATCTCGCCTGTCAGTGCAAGCTCACCGTAAAATTCATAACCCTCTGTTTGAGTATGATTAAGCTGCCCAGACGCCACGATAATGCCAATCGCAATGGCCAAGTCATATCTTCCCCCTTGCTTTGGTAAATCTGCTGGGGCCAAATTAACGGTAATACGTTGCTCAGGAAATAAAAAGTGACAATGGGCTAATGCACAGCGCACTCGCTCCTTAGACTCTTTAACGGACGCTTCTGGTAAGCCAACAATATTAAAGGCGGGTAAACCATTACTTAGATGAACTTCAACCGTGACAAGGGGCGCATCCACCCCCACTTGTGCACGTGTATAAATTTTTGCTAACGACATCCATTGTCTCACAGTTAATTGATAAGCAACCTAATTGAACGCCGATTTACCCAACTGCCTTTTACAGTGAGGCAGGGGTAAACCTAAGAATTATATTTAAAAACATGTAGCACCAAATTCCATCTAATTGCCGCCAGACGTAACAACAAGATAGTCAACATCGACACCACCATAGTGACTTCTAGGGGCACTTCAAAGTGTGTTAGCTGAGTATATATAATCCCACCGATAATGCAGGTAATGGCATACAGCTCGCCTTTTAACAACATTGGCATCTCATCAGCTAACACATCTCGGATCACGCCACCAAAGCACCCAGTTAACACACCCATTATGATCACCGTTGTATCTGGCATTGCCAAGCTCATAGCTTTTTGCATGCCCATCACTGCAAAAAATGCCAGTCCGAATGCATCAGCAACCAGTAGACGCTGCTTTGGCACTATTTTTTGTCGATTAAGCCACCAAATGCATAAAATTACAGCACTAAAAATAGCAATAAAATAGCTACTATCATGGAGCCAAAATACGGGAGTATCTAAAATCATATCTCGTATTGTGCCACCACCAATACCGGTTACAGTTGCCAGCACCACCACGCCAAATCCATCCATATGCTTACGGTGTGCCAACAAAGTACCTGAAATGGCAAAGACCATAACACCCAGTAAATCAAACCAGTGATATAGTTCAGTCATACGCGCTTATCATCAATAACAGTAAAACCTAAATGGTAACTGACATCATCAATGCGCGCCAAGTATAAAAACCGCTTCACTCAGTAAAGCCTCCATGCGTATCACTCTTATCTTAGCAATCCATTGCCTTGATCGAACATAAAATGGGTCACCCAATTACGGACAGTTTGGCCACCCTCCCGTTCCCACACTATTCGCCCTAAAACCTGTACAATCAATAAAAATAGGGAAGAGTGATACTCTCAGCAAGCGAGTGCTGCGTTTCAGCTAACGCAGTTGTATCAAGAGTCACACTCTTGGTGTTTACTTCACTTCGCTCACTGGCGACAAAATTAGCAGGGGTGTTGGGAATTTTTCTTGCCAAATACAGAGCCTAAAAAATCAAAGAAATAATAAAATTAATACTTTAAGAAAAACGTGGATGTACAGATTAGATAAATAAAATAATTAATTTTGAATTTAATTCGAGTGATGAAACAACTACATTGCCTCTGCCGGAGAGCAAGATACTCCGGCATCAATTTGGCTGTTACTCCTCTGCACAAAAATACAGAGTGACGGGCTCTGAATAATTAGGAACATCGTCATAACTGAACACCGCATAATATTTACTGAGCTTTGCATTACCAAAATTATCTAATGTATATGCGTCTTTTCCGCCATACAACTTAACGCCATCAAACGGAGAACGTGGTGGATGAAATCGATTGCGTACTACAAAACAACCGACAAAATCGTCATCCTCAGGATTCTCCCACATTAACTTCACCACTCCCCCTTCTGTCTGAGCAGATAGATTTCGCGGTGCAGACACGGCCTGTTTGCGTCGCGAGATATAGTTGATTTTAAGCTGAGCAGGGTGTTGATCCTGACATGCAGTCCAATTAACTAAAGCATTGGTTGCTTGTGATTCTGAGGTTGCACGAATGATAAAGTAAAAGGGCGTATGTGCCTGATGCAGGCGCTCTAAAGCCTGTAAACTATAACTATCAAATATAAAGTGATGCTCAGCACGCTCACGCAACTGCTCATTACTCACTTCATAGCCGATATACTCTATTTTTTGACGCTGCTTAACCGCTTGGAAATCTACATCTTGCAGCTCTACAAGCTCAATCGTAAAGCGAACATCCTTGGCACTGGCAATACTGTTACAACTGCGCAGTGTCAAACATGCTTGAGTAAACACTGTTTTTTCGACAGGCAAATCGGCGTTTAAAGCAAACGCCATTTGCCCATAAACAATTTCTCCTTGCTCATCAAAACCAGAGGCAAGCCTATCCGCGACAACCGCATCTTTGTAAATCGTATTACAGCGAGTTGGTGCCAAAGTTAGCTGCTGCTCAGGGACCTGATAAACCAATTCCAAATTGGGACGGTAATGTAAGCCACTGCCAAAAGGACCGTAACCAATGTCAAATTGCATCACCTGAGAGTCATTGCCGATGGGCAGTGTTTTAGGACCTTGCAAGCGCAGCAATAAACTCTTTTGTGTAATCAACGAATTTAGTAAAGTGCGCTCTACCCCATTGAGCTGCCACTTCATCCAAATCCCTTGCGTCATCTTATCTGATTCAAAGGTCTGCCCTAATGTGTGCAGAGGCCTAGCTTCACTGACAGCTTGATAATCATAGATATCTACAATCTCATTTGGGTCAATAATGGACACTGACCACTCACCATATTGCTCAATTTTAGCCGCTACACGGTTCATTGGGTAAAGCGAAAATTCAGCGCGTTCAATATTAGCGCCAACAGGTAGAGTGCTTAAATCAAACTGCACCACGCCAAGGCTCACCCCCCGTTTCTTATCAACCCCAATAAACATCGAGTTATAACCAAAGTGCTCTTTGTTTTTAGACAAATAATTCTCGCTCAAATACCCTACATACTCTTTCGCGGGGAATAGTGTCCGCGCACTTTGATGTCGCGCTAAATGCGTTTTTAGCCTGAGCTCAGGGCTAAATGGTGATTTAATTTTAGTGACTTTATCTACAGCGCGAATATTATAAAAATAGCTCTGTCCACTGCGCAGCTGTGAGTCTCTAAACGATAAAGACTTGGTAATGGCGATTAGACTTTCTTCACCACAAGGACTTTTGTTACTTTCACTGCGATATAGCTCAAAGTAAATATCATCTCTATTGTCGTATTGCCACTCAAGCTCCACGCCCTCGTGATCGACGCCCTTAATCGTAAAATCGGCTACACGTTGAGGAGCAAGGGGCGAGTAATTTATCGCTTCATTCAAAGCATGTACAATCGCGGGAATATTTTCCGCAACGCTTTCTGACATATTCTTCATATAATCCGGAATATTCCTTGTCCCCACCTCAACCACAGTGGCAATGATCCCCTTGCGGTAATAATATTCACGACCACTGCCATGAATTAGCTGAGCTGGCGGTTTACCGCGATGGATCCCATATTGCCTGCCAGTGACTTTTTTGATCTCATGATTCATGTTGGCGCACAAAATATTGAGATCAGCCCCTTCGATCTCTACTTCATGGTTAAATTTATGCGCAGGGAAAAACACATTCCCCTGTGAGTGATAATCTAGTGCGATGCGAATATTGTCATGTTGTTCAACAAAATCCCGGATCGCACAAGTTTCAGGCTCTGAAAAAGCGTGTGGCCCGCCGTAGGTGTTTGAGCCAGTATTTTGATTACGCATAAATTTGGCATCAAAATTACGATTCAAGTCCACACCATAAGTACCATCGCCATTATTGCGACGGTTTTTTCGCCAAAATGAAAAGTGATTTCGTGAATACTCAAAGCCATCTGGATTTAAGCAAGGCACCATATACAAGGTATTACGGGTCAGCGCTGTTTGCAGCTTTGGATTAAAGCGATAATTTTCAGTAATATAATGAATAAATTTAAGTGCCAATTCATTTCCTATCCACTCTCTGGCATGAATAGAGCCTGTATACAACAAAGCAGGCTTATCATCCGCATAGGTCACATCTAAAGACACTGTCACCAACATGATCGGTCGTCCCTCCCATGTTTTGCCAATGCTTTGAAGGCGAATTAAATGTGGGTGTTCACTCATTGCATTTTGCAAGGCGTCGATGGTGTCTTGATAGGAAGCATATTGAATTTTCATAGCACAGATTTACTCTTAGGGCGGAAAAAGACGGCGGCAAAGCCCCCGTCACTAGAAGGATCTCTTTGGTTCAATTAGATTTGGCCTGCATGGTTTTGCCAATGCTCGACTATCTTCTCTAATTTTTTATCTTTGAGGTTTTTCACCACACACAGCTTTTGAGGGTCAGTATTGAGCGCTTCAACGACACCATGTGCACCAAAAGTCGTCATAATGTCATCAACCATCTTTTCACCCACACCTCGCACCTGACTCAACAGTGCCCTCACTTGGGCTTCATCAAACTGGGGCGCATCATAGTTATTGAGATCTTCGGCTAACTCATCACTGGCAGGAATTGGCTGCATGGCTTTGGCGGCAACAGTTTGAGCGCCAAGCACAAAGTTATCTTGCAGATTCCAAATTTCACTTGGCCACTCTTCTCCAATCTTGAAATTTGTATCTAAAATAGGAAACGCTTGTTCATCAAATTGCTGGAATACTTCTGCACAATCTTGGCTTGGCGTGTACTGAGAAAAACCGATATGACGCATGGTACGCAATAGTCGAGAGTCTATTTTGCCAAGCTCTTCCCAGTTATATAAAGGAATATTTGGCTTTCTGAAATAACCACTAGAGAGTAGCCACATCAAGTATTGACCGATCCAATCTCGGATGTAAGGAAATGCTGCGAAGGCCGTTGCACATTCTAAAATGCGCAATTTGCCATCTTTACCCAATGCTATATCACATGCCCAATATTCCGCATTGGCCGCTTTAGATGCGGCAGTTGCCAGCTTCAATACTGATTTGGGCACAGCTTGATAGTCCATACTCCCGCCTTGGCTGGTATTGGTTAACCATTCACCTTCGGGGGGCCTGCGCCAAAACGCACATACCGGTTTATGACCAATCAACATTACGCGAATATCCGCCTCCATAGGCACAAAGTCTTGAATGTAGAGTGGGTAATACTTTTTCTCACTCAGCAGAGCCTGTGCCTCCTCAGCACTATCTACTTTATGAACAAAATATCCACCATAATTCGACGGACCATAAGAGCGCTTAATAATTTTCGGATACTGTGCTTTTGCCAAATATTGCTGTGCTCTTTCGGGAATGTAGAATATTTCTGTATGTGGCGCAGGCAGCTTATATTTACGACAAAAGTGGGTGACGTTTTCTTTAGATTTATTCGAAAACTGGCTATCCAGTGAAGGTAAAAACCTAACCTCAGGTAAAGCACGCGCAATCTCTCTAAATGTTTCATAGGCCGTTGCCGGAATATTACCGATCAATACCTCAATTTTTTTACGCTTCACTTCGGCGATAAAGCGTGCCTTATCGTTACCCCAGTGATAAACCACAGTTTCAATTTTATCGGGCCAGCCTTTAAAATTAGACTTATCAAAAAAGCGCAGTACATAGTCCAAATAGAGCAAGCCAATTTTGGGTAATTGTGTTTTGTTTTGCATGAGATTAGGCCACCTTGGCAGATTGAAATGAAGTTTTATTAAGCACTGTTTTTTCAATCAAACCCACCATAGCTTGGATTTTAGCTTGATTAAATGTCAGTCCTAGCTGCTCTTGCTCTGGGGTTGCAAAAGCAGGAATTGTATTGACCTCTAACACTACGTACTGTTCTTTTTCTCGATCATAAATGAGATCAACCCCCGCGATCTCAAGCCCCAACGCTTTGGTTGCTTTTAATGCCAGTTCCACCACCTCATCATTCGCTTCACGCACAAATACACTGCCACCACTGGTGACATTGGTTTTCCAATCATCTTTAGGGGCTTTTCTGCCATAACAACCTACAAACTGACCATCAACAATATCGACGCGATAATCTGTATTGTCGTAATTAATGAAGCGCTCCACATAGAAATAGCGTAAATCTGTACGACTCAAAAATGGCATGATCATATCCAATGCCTGCTCACCTTCAATTTTTACAATACCGACGCCGCCCCATCCATCAGTGGGTTTATATACAAGCTTGCCGCCAAAATCGTGTAGCGCAGCACGTAAGCCGTCCATATCATTTTTGTGGCATAAACGGTAATCAGGCGTATATATCCCATGACTATTGAGCAAGTGGGAGGTGCGAAACTTATCTTCAGCCAGTGCAAAAGCTCGATAGTTATTCAACGTTGGAATTGTTTCATTGAGCGTTTCGTATAAATAAAGCTGATATTGTGTTTGCTGCCCTGCGTTGTAACTTAAAAAAGCATCTAATTGCTCCATTGCCACACCGTTACACTCAATCCCACCATCTCGCGCTCTGGCATCACGCAGATTTAGACCTGTACTAGCTAAGATCCCACGCTCGGCTAATGCGTGAACCAACTGTTGTTCAATTTCTTTTCCCCCGCCATTTTCGTACATCCAAATCCCGACATGCGGCGCCCGCGATACGGCTGTCATAAAGTATCTCCTTGGTTTAAAAATAGGTGCATAAACAGAGCCTTGTCTTACTAGTTAAGACCATCTGTATGACAAATTTTTGATCCTTTTACTGAACTGAAAACTGTTCATAAAAGCTTCACCGAACTGCAACCGAAAAACGCCACGATGAGCCAAACCTTCACAGGGAGAAGATTAGGATGAATCTGGACTATGCAGAATTAGCGGACTTAATTCGCTGTAACTCGCACAGTAAAAATAAACTTGGTGTGGATAAACACGGTGAGCAAATGATTGCGCTGATAGAGCCTCTGGGCTTTTCACTCACTCGCTACCAACGAGAGCACATTGGCGATCACTTGCTGTTTCGCTCACCTCGGAACTCAGGTAAACGCATATTATTACTAGGCCACCTCGATACGGTTTTCCCCAAAGACACCTTTACCGAGTTTTCAGAAGACGAATATTACGTCTATGGCCCGGGTGTCTGTGACATGAAAGGTGGAAATTGGGTTGCCTTAAATGCGCTTAGACAACTCAAGCAGCAATATGGTCAACTCGCAAATATCGATTGGCTACTGGTGAGCGATGAAGAAATTGGCAGCGATGATAGCCAGTCATTGACCACAAAAATTGCCAAGCAATATGATGCGTGTTTCGTCTTTGAAGCTGCAGGGAAAGAGCATGAACTTGTTGTCGCACGAAAAGGCATCGCGACCTACCATATCACCGTGACAGGTAAACCGGCCCATGCTGGTAATCACTATAGAGACGGTATTGACGCCAACTTTGCCATGGCCAATATGTTATTAGAGATGAGCTCACTTACTGACCTTAAAGCCGGCAGTACAGTTAACGTAGGCAAAGTACAGGGCGGTATAGGTGCCAATACCATATCGGGCAAAGCGACGATGCAAGTTGAAGCACGTTTTACCAATCATGCCGAACAACAAAGACTGCTAGAAGGCATTGAAAATATTTGTATGGCCATAGAGATCACTGGCGTAGAAGTGGATATACAAGGCGGCTTACAACGCGGTGTGATGGCACCGACCCAAGCGCAACAAGCGCTACTGGAGGAAATTAACGACATTTTAGGAGAAGCTCAACCGATCGAGCATCGTGGCGGCGTCTCTGATGCTAATACAGCTTCAGCTACAGGAACGCCAACATTAGATGGCTTTGGCCCCTATGGGGATGGCGACCATACGCGAAACGAACGTGCGCTCAAATCAAGTTTTGAGCTGCGTATCGAGCAGGTAACCGCCATATTATCGGAACTATGCTACAGGGCAAGCATCGCGGCACCTGCTGCACATCAAGCATAGCCTATTGTCAGCGCTGGCACTTAGTACAATAGACTGTGCTGCGCTGACCTAACCTGATCTCTTGTAAAATGGTCTCGCATTGCACGCAAGGCTCGCCTTTACGGCCATAGACCAGTAACTCTTGTGCAAAATAACCCGGCTTACCGTCACTTTGGGCAAAATCTTTTAATGTTGTGCCCCCTTGCTCAATTGCAGCGGCCAGCGTTTCTTTAATAATTGGCGTCAGCTTTTGATATCGTGCCAAAGAAATTTTACCGGCTTCACGTTTTGGGTGGATCCCCGCTTTAAACAAAGATTCATTGGCGTAAATATTGCCGACCCCAACCACCACATGGTTATCCATAATAAACTGCTTCACCGCGACTTTTTTACCACGACTGGCTTGGTATAAATGGTTAGCATCAAAAAGGTCGGTTAAAGGCTCCGGGCCTAATTTAGCAAAGCAACTGTGCTGCTGATCCGGTTCCTGCCATAAAAATGCACCAAACCGACGCGGATCATTGAGTCGCAACGCAAGCCCATTATCAAAAAGTAGCTCAACATGATCATGTTTTTTTAAGGGCTCGTTTTTTTCAACAACACGTAAGTTGCCTGACATGCCCAAATGCAAAATGCCGGTCCCAGCCTCACTTTCTAATAATAAATACTTGGCTCTGCGCTTAACTGCCAAAATGGCAGTGCGCTCCAGCTGGGCAACTTCTTCAGGCACAGGCCAACGCAAGCGACCGTTGTGAATACGAACCTCTTCAACCGTTCGCCCCTTGATATGAGGCTCAATACCTAAACGACTAACTTCAACTTCTGGTAATTCTGGCATAACTAAATTTCTATTGGTTTAAATAATTGTTTGGCAGTATCTGCACTGAGCTCTAGCCACTGCTGCTGGCGTTTAGCAAACAGAAAGTAGACTTCTTGCGTTCGATATAACTGATAACTCAGCGGCAACTCCTCCCCCGCTAACCAAAAAGTCACCACTGAAATAGCAGAGTCTGGATTAAACTGCTGTGGTGCGACCGTTTGTAATTCAAGGCTTTGCCACTGCTGAACTATGTGCACAAGATCCTGCTCAGTGTACTCGTCTTGCGCGGGTTCAATCAGTTTATTATCAATACGCCACGTTGTGCCAATACGCTCAATTTTAACCCCGGGGTAAGCCATAGCCAATACAAAGCTTTGTTCAGGCAAGACCATAACTCGTTCAAATTCAGCTTGTTGCGGATTGAGTTTATGATGAAGCCCATTGAGAAAAAAGATCATGATCAACATGGAAAAAATCACCACATTATTCCAAGCTTTGCGACTTAACCCCATATTGGCCCCATAGATACTTACAAGAAGATTAATTAGATCATAGTACTATACATTGCTAAGAAGCCGAGCTGTACTTTAATTCATTGGCCTATTTTAATTTCACAATCGCAGCTTAGACTATTTTCTAGGTCCAAAACCAGTCTGACACTGTATTAATGTGATTAATTTTTGCTAAAATAAGCGACAAAATTTTTTAGGAGTCCGTCAATGGCAATGTATGTAGTGGGTCATAAAATCCCTGATTCTGATTCAATTTGTGGTGCAATTGCACTGTCTTACCTTAAAAACCAAATTGGTGAAGAAGCAATTCCTACTCGTTTAGGTGATGTATCACCAGAAACACAGTTTATTTTAGATCGCTTTGGCTTCGAAGCCCCAGAGCTTAAATTAAGCTATGCAGGTGAAGAAGTGTATATCGTTGATCATACTGAAAAAACACAAGCACCTGATGACATTGACGAAGCAACCGTTGTCGGTGTTGTTGATCACCATAAACTAGGTGATTTAACCACTTCAACGCCACTTGAGTGTTGGATCCGTCCAGTTGGTTGTAGTAACACCATCATCAAGATGATGTATGACTTTTACGGTGTTGAAATTCCTAAGGACATCGCAGGCCTGATGTTAGGCGCAATTTTATCTGATACGGTTATTTTCAAATCACCGACATGTACAACAGCAGATATCAAATGTGTTGAAGTATTAGCAGAGATTGCTGGTATTGAAGATTTCAAAGCGTTTGGCATGGAAATGTTCAAAGTAAAATCAGCGGTTGAAGGCACGCCGGCTCGCGATCTTGTAATGCGTGACTTTAAAGACTTTAACATGAACGGTAACCTAGTTGGTATCGGTCAGCTAGAAGTCATCGACCTGTCTGTATTTGACGAAATCAAAGCAGACCTAGAAGCAGATATCGCAAAATTAAAAGAAGAAGGCGGTCGTCATTCAGTACTACTGCTTCTTACTGATATCATGAAAGAAGGCTCGCAAATGCTGATTGCATCAAACGATGAAGGCATTATCGAAAAAGCCTATGGTCAAGCGCCTGAGCAAAGCCGCGTTTGGCTTGATGGTGTACTAAGCCGTAAAAAGCAAGTAGTACCACCACTTCAGGATGCATTTGCTTAATCGCAGATTTGTAATAAAAAACCGAAGCTTATGCTTCGGTTTTTTTATATCCATCATGCCCACGCATTGATAACTACTGGGCTTGATGAAAAGCTAAAACCGCATCAATCACCGTATCAGGGTGCTCAAAGAAAAGTTGATGACTGGTATTCTGTAAAGGGTAATAATGACCGCCAGTGTCATTAGCCAGAGACTGGCTCCAAAAACTCCCCTCTTCTTGCCATTTTATCAAAGCAGGTTTGTCATCCTCTGAAGCAAGCGCTATATCATGACGCTCAAAATCACCATCTACGATACTCACAGGCACACTCAATGCTAGGTTCAAATGACTGACCGTCTCTAAATCATCATGATAGCTCATCATTTCCTTTATACGCGTTACTTGTTTATCAATATCGGCACGCTGATTTGTCACCAAATCATAATAGGCCCAATCCATGTCTTCTTGATAAATATCAGGGATAAGTGACTCGATCTCAGCTCGCTCTATGGCTATTCTCTCCATGCTCTTGTCGCTCCAATTACCTGCAGCCACATGCTCTAAGAATATCTCAGGGTATGCTCTAAGCTCTGCAACAGGACCACTCTGATATAGTTGGATTGAATGCGCCATAATGACATCAGGGTCGACCCAGACAACCCCGTTAATATCAATATCTGGGTTGGGCTCAGCTAAATACATTAAAGTCGTTAAATTTGCATTCGAAAATGATAACAGTGTGACTTTTTCTATCTCAAGTAATGCCAATAAACCTGGTAAATCAGCGGCAAAACTAGCCTGTGAAGGTGTATCACTTGAGCCACTCCAAGCACTCCCAAGCCTATCAATTACATGTACTCGACTGTGCTTTGCCAACAAAGGCTGAATTAAAGCAGCCCATGCAGAATCGCTGTGAAAAAATCGATTAGCGCCAGGTAAAATCACGATATCTCCAGCCGCTGAGTCATCACCTAAGCTTCTAACATGATACCTTTTTGAGTCAACGTTATATAAAGCCGATCCTTCCATTATTGGATATTGGCTATGCTCTGTAAAAAAATCTAAGATTTCATTTGCGGTATCATAGTGTGAAAATGACCATTGATGCCCCCCACCTTGAATAGAGATCAATTTATTCGTCACACCTTGCTCAGACTGATAAACGCGTTCAGTGACCGACGCATTGTATTGATCCTCAGTGTAATCTAGATCTAGTCCATTTTGCTCGGCAATGACTTCGATAGCATCAGGTGCAGACAGCAGAGGAAAGTTGTTATCTACATAGCCCGTATAAGGTAATACCTTATCAGCAGTGCCTTGAACCAACATGTAATGGGTGGGTTCTGAGATCTGGCAAGTACGTCCTAATTGCGCTGACATGGGGGCACCCACACTAACAACAGCCCTAAAGATATCGCTGTGCTTGCACAACATATTCTGACTAAATAATCCGCCTTGTGAGTATCCTACTGCGTAATTTTCCCCTTCGAGTAAATTATAATCACGATGCATTTTTTCAACTAACTGAACAACAAAGTTGACATCGTTTGCCCCCAATCGTGACGCGATATTACAGCTACACCCTTCGTCCCATTCAACTTCCTGCGATTTCGGATAAACAACAATGTATTCATCACTCAATGTTTCTAATTGAGTCATTGACTGCATGCCCAGCTCACTTTGGCCCGAGCCATGAAAGGCAAGTAGTAACTTATATGCTCGAGCGGGGTCGATACCCCCTTGAGGAAAAGCGACAATATAATGTTGACCAGACAAAGACAGTCGCATGGATGATTTGTCAGTGGCTGAGGTCTCAGTATTCTTTATGGGGCTTATTCCAGTCCCCTCACTCTGACCGCCACCACAGGCTTGTAGCAAGAAAATAAATAAAAAAAGACCTAGTTGTACTCTCATAATCACAGCTCCAATTTTCGTTGCGTTTAATATAATGAAGCTGATACATTGAAATCATAACCTGAGTGAGACTAAGTTAAGAGCTTTTCCTTACCAAAAAAATATTTATAATAATCAATAATAAAAATGAAATACATCATCAATGGAATTACCTTTGATACGCAGCAAAGGACTTTGTCAGTAGCCAATGAGCAAGTATATTTAGAAGCTAAATCATTTCAATTGCTGTCTGTCTTCATTGCCAATAACCATGTAATCCTAACGCGAGATACACTCATTGATTTAGCTTGGGACGGTCGTATTGTATCAGACAGTGCGATTAACAAAGCCATATCAAAACTTCGCCAGCACTTAGAAACCCTCCAACCCAATTCCAGCATTATTCAAACCAAACCTAAAATCGGCTATGTATTTAGTGCAGATGTAACAACATCAGCCCCACAAAAAAAACAGATAATTAATCAAGCCGTTTTGCTCTCAATTTGTCTACTCGTTTTTATCGCCATCGTATTTTACGCCATTCGATGGTCATTAAGCGGGCATGATCCAATTCCATCCCCTTTGCAATTAGAAAGGCTCACTGCACATGCTGGCATTGAGACAAGAGCTAGCACCTCTTTTAATGGCAAGCTCACTTACCTTAACACCAACCATGCGCAAGGTACCCAACATCTCTACCTCAAAGACTTAAATACACAGCAGACTCATTTATTGCCTATTACAACCGCACAACTCCAGTCACACAGTATGAGCGCTGATGGTCAATACATCGCTTATGTTACTCAACAAGAAGAGCAGTGCAGTGTTAAGTTACACACAATAGATGATGTAACTGATACTGATGCTTTTGACTGCAGCAATATGGCTAACTTAAAGCTTGCTTGGCAGCATGATAACAAAGCTATATTCATAAGAGCCCGGGAAAATAATGCCAGTCCATTTACCATATTTAAGTTTTTACTAAATAGTCAAAAGCTCATTCAAGCCTCATTGCCAGCGGAACATTATGATATGAAAGGTGACTACTTATTAGCTGCGCATCCAAAAAAAGAGCTCTTTGCGTACGCTCGCTACCTAGCGCCCGATCTCACAGAAATTCACCTTGTAAATAGCGAGTCGTTAAAAACAATACAAATGACAAAGTTTGCAGGAGCGATAACAGCGATGGGCTTTGGTGAAGACGCACTCTACTTCAGCGAACAACACTCTCTATATCAACTTGATATTGATACCAATCAAATAGAAAGGATCAAAAATACCAGCTATCCAATTGAATCTTTGGCCATTACACAAGTTAAAGAAAAGGATCTACTGATACACAGCCAGTACCATATCAGCTCCGAAGTGAAAGCGTTTCATATCAAACGCAAGCAAAGCCAGTCATTATTTGACAATGCTGCGCTCAACCGATTACCACAGCGCACTAACGAAGGGCACTTAATTTATGTGTCTAATACAGAGCAACAACATGAGCTATGGATAATCAGAAATAACCAAACAACAAAACTTGCTTTGCCTTTTGAATTTGGATTTAAACGTTACCAACCACACCCAGTAACAGAGACTATTCTATTTGAAAAACAAGGTGCCTTGCTTGAACTTGATTTAAACACACACGACTTACAGCAAGTCATTGACCCTAAGCACAAAGCATATGTGGCCAACTATCATGACAACGGTGAGCAAATAATTTATAGCAGTAATAAGCAAGGAGAGTGGCAACTGTGGTTATTTGACCGAATAAAACAGAGTCATACACAACTTACAAATAACGGGGGATATAGCGGATATTATTATCAAAACCAACTTTACTATACAAAACGACACGTCAGTGGGATTTGGACAATAGACGAAGGTAAAGAGCTACTATTGCTCCCTCATGTGAGTAACATCAACTGGCTCAATTGGCGAATATTGGCTGGCAATATTTATTACTATAAGCCGGATGATGGTATTTGGTACTACGACATCGAGACAAAACAGCAACAACGTGTACTAGCACAGCCTGATGGTTTTGTGCATCAATACACTATCAATGATGATGCTATTACATATATTAAGTTAAAGCCTATGCAAGGTGATATACACGCTCTCAGACTTTGACATACCTTCAAGTCTGTAAATTTCAGGCAACAAAAAACCCAGTACAAGACTGGGTTTTTCAAATCTTAAAGCAAAAATTACTTGATTTTCGCTTCTTTGAAGATCACGTGCTTACGTACTTTAGGATCGTACTTTTTGATCTCCATTTTTTCAGGCATGTTACGCTTGTTCTTGTCGGTAGTGTAGAAATAACCAGTACCAGCAGTTGAAACTAAACGGATCTTATCACGCATGATTTAGCTCCTTATACTTTTTCGCCGCGAGCACGGATATCTACTAATACCGCGTCGATGCCTTTTTTATCAATAATACGCATACCTTTAGTAGTAGTACGTAGAGTAACGAAACGCTTTTCACTTTCAACCCAGAAACGGTGTGTTTGTAGGTTAGGTAGGAAACGACGCTTAGTTGCGTTGCGCGCGTGTGAACGGTTGTTACCAACAACCGGGCGCTTACCTGTAACTTGACAGACTTTAGACATGTCTATGTATCTCCAATAACTTCGCTCGAGCTTAATTTCCCCTTAGGCCTTACACTGGTGTGCCCCGGGTAAAAACAAAGGGCGCTCTTTATACAGCATCTGCAGGCAGAGATCAAGGACCTGATGGTATCCTAGTCAGCTCATGGGTAAAATTTGATAGCGGCCAATTATAATGATCATAGGCCCCTGTGGAAAGTAAAAACTGCATTTAAATTAAACTATTTTATAAAATTTAAGCGAAATAACGGTTTGCAGCCTAAAAATGCTCAATAAAAGCTCATAGTAGGCCCATATCGGCAAATGAAACGCAGCGATTTCCCGCAACAATGATGTGATCTAAGACTTTGATATCCATTAATGCTAAAGCTTTTTGTAGTTTCTCTGTCAAAATTTTATCTGCACGGCTTGGTTCACTGATACCTGATGGGTGATTATGGGCAAAAATAATTGCTGCCGCATTGTGTTTTAACGCAGCTTTAACCACCTCCCGAGGGTACACTGAAGCAGAATTAATCGTACCCCGAAATAATATTTCATCATTAATGAGTTGATACTGGCTATCCAGATATAACACCATAAATACCTCATGCTCTAAGCCCTTTAATTGCATGCTCAAATAATTGTGGACCATGGCCGGGCTTTCAAACTTATATTCGCGTTTGCATCCCTCTTTTAAATATCGCTTGCAAAGCTCCAAAACTGCCTGAAATTGTACATATTTAGCCTCCCCCACTCCTTTTAGCGCGACAAATTCAGCCTGCGAAGCATTAAATAAACGCTGTAGTGACTCACATTGTTGCAATAAAGAATCTGCGAGTTCAATCGCATTCATGCCAGTTACACCGGTGCGCAGAAAAATAGCCAAAAGCTCGGCATCACTGAGCGCACCAGGCCCCTCATTCAGCAACTTCTCCCTAGGCCTAGTATGTTTTGGTAATTGGGTAAGCTGCATGCTCTCTCCTTGTAACGGTGCTTATTCCTTAGTCTTAGCTCTTTATGTAACATGCCAGCCAATAAAAAAAACGCCCAAAACGAGCTTATTTACGCAGTTATACACTGTATGATTCAAAACAACCTAGTGGCTGTGATATCTTTAGCCCAGTTTAAGCTGTGGAAATGTGAAGATGAACTTAGCTGGCAAAAAAATAGTATTGGGAATAAGCGGTGGTATTGCTGCGTATAAATGCGCAGAGCTTGTAAGACGCTTAAAAGAGCAACATTGCGAAGTCAAAGTTGTGATGACAGACTCTGCAAAGCAATTTATTACCCCGTTAACCATGCAAGCTGTTTCCGGAGAGCCAGTATCAGACTCCCTACTCGACCCGCAAGCTGAAGCTGCAATGGGGCATATTGAGTTTGCCAAATGGGCTGATTTGATATTAATCGCGCCCGCGACTTGTAATACAATCGCCAAGATGGCCAATGGTATTGCTGATGACCTGCTGACAACTTTAGTGCTTGCTACACCTGCTAAAGTTGCTATTGCGCCAGCAATGAACCAGCAAATGTATGCGCACCCAGCCACACAAAAAAACTTAGCAATGCTATCGACTTATGGCGTAGCCATATGGGGACCAGGCAGTGGTGAGCAAGCATGTGGTGATGTTGGTAAAGGGCGAATGCTAGAGCCCATGGAGCTATTAGGGCACTGTATTACAGCACTTAACCCAACACCAAAATTGCTTAAAGGTCGAACTGTAACGATTACCGCAGGACCCACTCGTGAAGCACTCGACCCAGTGCGATATATCACCAATCATAGTTCTGGCAAGATGGGCTATGCCCTAGCACATGCAGCACACACCCTAGGCGCAACAGTCAATTTAATTTCAGGGCCTGTTAATATAGCAGCGCCACAAGATTTAAATATCACGACAGTTAGCAGTGCCACTGAAATGCATGAAGCTGCGCTCAAACTGGCACCACAGTCAGATATATTTATTGGATGTGCCGCCGTTGCAGACTATCGCGCAGCTGATATTGCCGACCAAAAAATCAAAAAACAGGGCAATGAAATGACGCTTACTCTAGTCAAAAACCCTGATATTATTGCGTCAGTGGCAGCTTTACAGGATAAACGCCCTTATACAGTTGGCTTTGCTGCTGAAACTCAAGATATTCAGCAATATGCACTGGGCAAATTAAAAAACAAGCACCTTGATATGATTTGCGCCAACGATGTTTCACAAGAAGGTCTTGGTTTTAACTCAGATAACAATGCCTTAACTTTATTTTGGGCAAATGAACAACGAACATTACCAACTTCTAGCAAAACAGAGTTAGCACTCACTGTCATTAAAGCAATTGCAGGTAAACTTAGTTGACCTAGTGTTAAAAGGCTGGAAAGAAGCTGAATAAAACATTAACATAGGTCTTTATCAAGTATGGACCTAATAAAAACACACCATACAGACCAGAATAACGATAATTATTAAAGGAAAGTTCATGCCAGCGACTAAACGCAGTAATCGCAAAGAGCAAATTCTTCAATCTCTTGCGCAAATGCTTGAAACTAGCCCAGGTCAACGGATCACAACTGCAAAGCTCGCAGCTGAAGTAGGCGTTTCAGAAGCCGCTCTATACCGTCATTTTCCAAGTAAAGCGAGAATGTTTGAGGGGCTAATCGAATTTATTGAAGACACGTTGCTTTCAAGGATCAACATCATTTTAGAAAATGAAAAAGATACGCAAAGTCGCGTGTATAATATTCTTCACTTGCTACTGACCTTCTCTGAGAAAAACCCTGGTATTACACGCATTTTAACAGGTGACGCACTGCAAGGTGAACAAGAGCGTTTGAGAGAACGTGTGCAAAGCCTATTCGAAAAACTTGAAACACAATTCAAGCAAGTTTTAAGAGAAAGAAAGCTGAGAGAAGGTAAAGCATTCAACAGTGATGAAGCAGCACTCGCCAATTTATTCTTAGCACATGTTGAAGGCAAAATGAATCAATTCGTTCGCAGTGATTTTAAAGCTAAACCCACTGCAACTTTCACCAATCATTGGCAAGAACTACAACGCATTTGGTTGTAACTAGAAGCGGTACCTAACCGCTTCTAACGCTTTTTCACTCCCACATAACGCAGCATGATTTTGTTTAAGCATTAAAAGTGTTACAAAGACACACTCAATAAATAAAATAGACAGAATCATGAAGTATACTTATTCGCTTATAGCAGCGGCTTTATTTTCTGGTCAAGTAATGGCCAACAAAGCCCAACTCGAATTCTCCGATGTTTTTGACTTCAAATATGCACAAGGCACGCAATTAGCTGAAGATGGCAAAGTGCTCGCATTTAGTGCCAAGCCTTATCGAGGAAATGCACAGGGGCAAGTATATAACCTAGCTACGAATAAGCTGCTCGCGACTGTTGAACGTGGTACAAAAGCACATTTGAATAAATCGGCTACTTGGGCTGCGTTTATTCAAACTCCGACTTTGCTTGCGTTGGAAACAGCCAGTAAAAAAGAAAAAAAAGCACTAAAAAGCAATCTGGTACTTGTAAATACGCAAACAGGGAAGCAACAGCGCTTCGAGCACGTCAAAGACTATCAACTCAGTGATGATGGCCGCTGGTTAGCCTATCGCGAAGATAAAAAAACAGAGCCAAAAGACGCAACGCAAAGCGCAGACGCCCCTAAAATCAGCGCAGATAAAAAAGATAAGCCGCTGACATTAGTAGTTGTCGATTTAACAACAAGCCAAACACAA
Organism: Pseudoalteromonas umbrosa; assembly: GCF_030125375.1. GTDB lineage: Bacteria > Pseudomonadota > Gammaproteobacteria > Enterobacterales > Alteromonadaceae > Pseudoalteromonas > Pseudoalteromonas umbrosa. The sequence continues at coordinate 361,407 of NZ_JASJUU010000007.1, forward strand.
CGCTTTGATAATGTTGTTAATTATGGCTTAAGCCCCGCCGAGTATGGTGTACTATTCAGTCAACATGATGAAACTGGTGCCAATAATCAAGTTCAGTATCTAGACTTAACAAACAACACAACCAGTCCTTTATTTAGTGAGCCTGGCATTACAGTCAGTGCAATAGCGTGGCATCCCTATTCTAGCATTGTGGCATTTAACCTTGGCAACTACGTAAACGAAGATAAACGTCGTCGCAGCTACGAAGTGACACTTTGGGATGCAAACACGGACAAGCTAAGTACCATAGAAAATCCAGCTGGCTGGTATAGTTCAAAAACGGCAAATCTCGAATGGTCTGAGCAAGGTGAACGACTCTATTTTGAAAACCGCCCACTGCTAAGCGACAAGGTAGAAGAGCTCAAATATAATAATGACACCTCTTTAAGAGACTTTAATACCATTCGCCAACAATCTGGGCTACAAATTTGGCACAATAATGACCCTGAGATTAAAACCCGCGAACAAAATACGTGGAAAAAAACCAACCGCGAACGCCAATACCAAGCGGTTTATCATATAGAGTCGCAGAAGGTTGTTCAGCTAGCTGATGAAACAGTGCGCGATGTCACCCTCAATACAGAAGCCGGTTTCTTATTAGGTAAAAATGACCAGCCTTACCTAGAAAAAGTCATGTATAAAGGCTTTTATGCCGATTATTATGCAGTCAAAGTCAGTACAGGTGCAAAAGGCTATATTGTTAAAGACTCGCCAAATCAGCCTTCACTGTCTCCAACGGGACGACATGCTGCTTATTTTCTTAACGACCAAATTTGGCTAAAAGACTTACACCAACAAAAGGAACACGCGGTCAGCCAAGCTGTTCGCCAAGCGATTTTCGCGGATGACCAGCATGATTACCCAGAACCAAATCCAGGTTATGGCTTTGCTGGATGGCAAAAAGATGGCAGCACCTTATATGCCTACAGTAAATACGATATCTGGGCTTTTGATAGCGCGACAGGCAAAGCTAAGCGCCTAACGGCTGGAAAAGAAACCAACACTCGCTATCGTGTGATCAACCTAGATAAAAAGCAGGTCGGCTTTGCAAAAGACGAGACGCTCTTTTTATCTGCCCATAACTTACGAAATAAGCAAACGCATGTTGCTAAACTAAGTCTTGAAACCGGTAAACTAGAAACCGTACTAGAAGGGAAAACCCGATTTGATCTGGTGAAAAAAGCAAAGCATGCAGATAAGTTTATTTTCACTCAGCAAAGCTATCACCAGTTCCCTGATTATTGGCAAACAGATAGCCAATTTACACAAGCTCAACAAATTACCAACCTTAACCCGCAAGTGAGTAAATTTGCTTGGGGTCAAAAACCTGAACTGGTTCAATATAAGGGCTACAATGGCGAAAACCTGCAAGGTGTGCTTATCAAGCCTGCTGATTATAAACCAGGTCAAAAGCTCCCTGTGGTTATTTATTTCTATCGATACATGAGTCAACGCATGTATGACTTCCCTAAAATGGAACTCAACCACAGACCTAATTTCCCAATGTTCACGTCCAACGGTTACGCTGTATTTTTACCAGATATTCGCTTTGAAATTGGCAAGCCGGGACCATCATCAACACAAACCTTGATCAATGCAGCGCAAAAGCTGATTGATATGGGTGTTGCTGACAAAAATAAAATTGGTTTACAAGGCCACTCTTGGGCTGGTTATCAAAGCGCTTTTGCTGTGACACAAACAGATATGTTTAAAGCCGTCGTATCTGGTGCCCCGGTATCAAACATGACTTCTGCATACAGCGGAATCCGTTTAAAATCAGGCCTTGCTCGTCAATTCCAGTACGAAACAGGGCAAAGTCGAATTGGTAAAACGTTGACAGAAGCGCCTGAGTTATACATTGAGAACTCGCCGGTATTTTTTGCAGATAAGGTGAATACGCCGATTCTACTGATGTTTGGGGACAAAGATGGCGCGGTACCATGGCAAGAAGGTATCCAATACTACTTAGCACTACGACGCCATAATAAAGACGCTATATTCTTACAATATGAAGGTGAGCCACATCACTTGAAGCAGTTCCCGAATCAAGTGGATTTCTCAGTGCGCATGATGGAGTATTTTGACCACTACTTACGTGATATGCCTGCACCTGAGTGGATCACATCAGGCAAAGCCTATCGCCCTGAAAATTGATACCGTCTAGTTGTACGGGACAACCGTCCAAAAAAAGCCGCACTGAGCGGCTTTTTTATTTTAATGATGTGTTGGCTTACTCTTGTTCGGCTTACGTTTATTTTTACCAACTCTAGGTTTTGTATTCGCTTGATTAAACTGGCTAAACCCAGTGTGCTTTGTCAGAGCTTTATTACCACGCTTTTGCCCTGAGCCCGTTTGTCTACCTCGCGTGCTTTCATCAGGCACTAAGCATTCAGGTCCTCGACCGATTAAGTGTGCTTTACCCATGTTTTTCAGCGCTTCACGGATCTGTGGCCAGCCCGCAGGATCATGATAACGCAGAATGGCTTTATGCAAACGACGCTGACGCGCACCTTTTGGTACCGCTACTTCCTCGTGATTGTTTTTGATGTTACGCAACGAATTCATTTCAGTGTGATAAATCGTGGTTGCATTGGCCATAGGCGATGGATAAAAATTTTGTACCTGATCTAACTTAAAGTCGTGTGCTTTCAACCAAAGTGCCATATTCACCATGTCTTCATCCGTTGTACCTGGATGCGCAGAAATGAAATAAGGAATTAAATATTGCTTTTTGCCTGCCTCTTTTGAGTACTTATCAAATAACTCTTTAAACTTATCATAGGTGCCCATACCGGGCTTCATCATCTTCGATAGCGGGCCACTTTCAGTATGCTCAGGTGCAATTTTTAAGTAGCCGCCAACATGGTGGGATACCAGCTCTTTGACATAACGCGGATCTTCAATCGCCAAGTCGTAGCGAACACCTGAAGCTATCAGGATCTTTTTAACCCCTTCAACATCTCGTGCTTTGCGATACAGTTCTATTGTCGGAGTATGATCTGTGTCCATGTGCTTACAAATATCAGGATACACACACGATAAACGACGACAGGTGCTTTCCGCTTTTTTACTCTTACAACGCAGTTTATACATGTTTGCGGTCGGGCCGCCTAAGTCCGAAATCACCCCAGTAAAGCCCGGTACTTTATCTCTGATCTGTTCTATTTCTTCAATAATAGACTCTTCTGAACGACTTTGAATGATTCTACCTTCATGCTCAGTGATCGAGCAGAAACTGCAGCCCCCAAAACAGCCTCGCATAATATTGACTGAGGTTTTGATCATGTCATAGGCTGGGATCTTGTCGTCGCCATAAGCTGGGTGCGGAATACGTTGATAAGGCAGCCCAAATACATGATCCATTTCTTCTGTTTCTAGTGGAAATGCAGGTGGGTTTACCCAGACTGAGCGATCTCCATGACGTTGGAATAAAGCCCTTGCACATCCTGGGTTTGTTTCTTGATGCAAGATACGCGAAGCATGGGCATATAATGGCTTATTCACACTCACTTGCTCAAAAGCAGGCAGCTTCACATATACCTTTTCCCATGGCTTTAATCTTGGCGGCTGCACTGTGATTGGCTTTGCCGCTTCACTTTTCAAATCAATACCCGCTTTGGCAAATTCAGACTTGCTACACCCCATATCATCGGCACCATATGGGTTTGGAATAGGGTCAATCTTCCCTACTTTATCAATGGCAGTTGAATCACTGCCTCGCCAACCTTCAATTGGCGTCTTACGAATGACCGCGGTGCCTCGTACATCTTGAATTGTGTCAATGGTCTCGCCGTTGGCAATGCGATGTGCTACTTCTACCAATGGGCGCTCAGCATTACCGTAAATCAAGATATCCGCTTTGGCATCAAAGATTACACTACGGCGCACTTTTTCTTGCCAGTAATCATAATGTGCAATGCGGCGTAAGCTAGCCTCAATACCACCAATCACAACAGGTACATCTTTATATGCCTCACGGCAGCGTTGGCTATACACAACCACGGCTCTATCAGGACGCTTACCACCTATATTGCCAGGTGTATAAGCATCATCATGGCGGATCCGCTTCTCTGCAGTATAACGATTGATCATAGAGTCCATATTGCCAGCCGTTACACCAAAAAATAGGTTTGGCTTACCCAGTGACTCGAAGGCTGTTTTATCGGACCAATCCGGCTGCGCAATAATACCTACTCTGAAGCCCTGCGCTTCAAGTACTCGACCTATCACCGCCATACCAAAGCTAGGGTGATCGACATATGCGTCCCCTGTAACAATGATGATGTCACAACTGTCCCACCCTAAAGCATCCATTTCAGCACGGCAAGTTGGTAAAAATGGGGCTGGGCCAAAGCATTCAGCCCAGTATTTAGGATATGAGAAAAGCGAACGCTCCGCTTTTAACCCGGAGACCTTTGATGTATTCATAAAGTGACGGCTCAAATAATTTGCAAGGTTACTATTATACCCCAGCGGCACGCTATACCGTACTATAGATGGTGAAAGTATGAGCTAAAAAACCTAAATCACTGTAATTATTAATCTAAAATAAATTAAAAACAGGAATAAATTACGACTACAGGAAAATTATCGTCTTTATCGGTTAAACTGCGAGGTAATTATCTACACATTAGACATACGCAATATTTACTTGAAGTTATTCATTTGTCATGATCAGTGGCATTTAAAAACACTAACAACTCATCTTTAGGCATGGGCTTCGCCAATAAGAACCCCTGTACTTCATCACAGCCCAATTTTTTAAGTACATCAGCTTGCTGTTGCGTTTCCACCCCTTCAGCGATGGTTTTCAAGCCCAAATGACGGCCTAACGATATCACCAGATCAGCAATAGCCCCGCTATCTGAATCGGGAATATCTTTGACGAATGCGCGGTCAATTTTTAAACGTGCAAGAGGTAGTTGTTGTAGGTAACTTAGCGATGAAAATCCCGTACCAAAATCATCAATTGCCACTTCAACACCAAAAGACTTTAATTCACCCAACGTCTCAATCACCGTTTTAACTTCATCCATTACCACGCTTTCTGTTACTTCTAATTCTATTTTTTCAGGGGAGACTTGGTAGTGAGTGATTGTACTTTTTACTTGCTCAGCGTAGTTATTCACTTTGAATTGCGGCACTGACACATTCACTGCTACGCTAATATCAATGTCTTGGGCACTCAGCTGATGTTGTAACTTACATGCTTGCTCCAGAACCCACTGGCCAATATCTACAATGAGTCCCGAATCCTCTGCTAGTGGAACAAAAATACCTGGAGAAATATAATCGCCGTTACCTGATGGCCAACGCAACAAAGCCTCACAGCCAATAACGTTATTGGTCTCTAAGCTAAATTGTGGTTGATACCAAACTTCTAACTTGCTCATTTCAAAGTCTTGCCTAAGTTGGCGGATCAAACCAAGTCGCCATGCCATTTTTTCTTCTAAGTCTGGCGTATACCAATCTAAAATCTTATTCGCTTGCTTTGCTTGATTCAGCGCGATGTAAGCTAACTTTAGCGTTTCTAGACCTAGGTGATGAAAGTCTGCTTGACGGCAAACACCAATATGAAAATGCATAGTTAATACATGTTCACCAACTTGATAAGGCACAGTAATGGTATCTACAAACCCCTGTTCATCAAACAACTGACTTGGTAGTAATAAGCCAAATACATCGGCACCAATACGTGACAATAGCTGGCTTTGTGGAAACTCAAGACAAAGTCGCTCTTTCACCGCGAGTAAAAGTAAATTGCCCACTTCCTGACCCAAGCCATTGTTGATATCCGAAAACTGTGCAATATCAAGCAGCACAAAAACTAAATCATCACTGCCGGGTTGATAAAACTGTGCGATGAGATCAACAAAATTAGCCCTGTTGGGTAACCGTGTAAGCGCATCTTTATATGCTACATCTCGCAACTCATTGATCAACTTTATGTTGTCAACGCCCACACCCACATTGGTCAAAAATATCTCAGCAAATTGCAATTGAGAAGCTGATGGAGGCTGCTCAACCTCCACAAAAATTGCAGCTTTTCGGCTTTTTCCCTCCAATAAGAAGGTAATATCATGGTCGGTGTGTTGGTGAACTTCGCGGTCAAAGCAGTTTTGCACTTGCATAATCACTCTGCCGTTATCTAACTGCTCCAATCCTTGCCCGATAAATTCTTCGTAGTGCTCTGTACCGCCAAATATAATCACGCGAGAACCATTAGTGACACCCGCTACCAACCCACTATCAAGGGCACCGATTATCTTGGCAAGCTGCTGCACCACAGCTTTACCGAATGAAACCATGTCTGTGTGACCCAAAATAGCCTGTGAAGCGTCTAGTATATTTGCCAAAGCCACACTTTGCTGCTCTAGTTCACAAATCTGTTGATAAGATCGAATTGCGGTCATCAATGATGTCACCAACTTACCGCGGGTAAGTTCAGTCTTCATTTTATAGTCATTGATGTCATATTCTCGGATCACTTTCTCTTCTGGCGCATATCCAGGTTGACCAGTGCGTAATATGATCCGCACCGCATGATTACCTATCTCCTCGCGGACTTGCTTAACCACGTTTAACCCAGCGTCATCGCTCTCCATCACAACATCAAGCAGTAAAACACATACCTCAGGTAGATTCTTTAAAGAAGCGACAGCTTCCTTTCCTGAATAGGCATGATGAAAACGTAGCGTTTTACCCCAAAACTCTACCCCAGATAAAGCAAGCTTTGTCACAGAGTGTATTTCAGGATCATCGTCCACAACCAGAACGTCCCAAAAGCCCGTATCACCTTCTTGGGTATCATGGGAAACTTCTTGATCTGCAAATAGAAAATCTTCTTGCTCAGACGCCATCATCCACCTTATGCTTAACCACATCAATTCTGCAAGAGCAGCTTTCTCTATATTTCATCTTATAAAATATGATAGGTTTTTACTATCGAGTTCTACATTCGTTAACACCCAAGTAATATTATAGACGATGTTCAAATACTTGCGCTCAGTTAAGGCGTAAATAAAACGTCGAGGGAGATCAAGTGCAACTAATTCAAACAGTCTTAAAAGTAATTATTTTTGGTGTACTGATCATCCTCATCATTGTAAATATGCTGCCCACAACATACCAAATCAACATTACAGCACCTATTTCTAAAGATCACCCTCATGCCTTAAAGTTCATTCTTTCAACGAAAAACTGGGTACAGGCAATAAATGTATTAGAATCGAGTAAGATACAATTACTGTCGATGCAAAATGAAGAGAAAGTAGGTGGGTTTGTCGCTTTTAATCACTCTCGCGGCAGAGTTGACGCAACATTAGTCGAAAAAAAACCTCATGAATTACAATATCACTTAAGGTTCCATGAGGAGCACCAAGCTAGGATGCGTATATTTTTTCAGCCTAAAACTCAGCAAATCACGGTATTAATCCATGGAGAAGTACTTTCTCCAATTATTGGCAGCTTAAATGCATTTCTTACCAAATATTATTTAGAAAAAATTGTACAAACGGCCGTCAATGAAATGAACTCTCAACTCCAATTACAAGTAATGGGGCAAGAAACTAATGACAATTAAAAGTGCCCAAGCCCGCTCAAGCTTAGCTTTACTTATCGAAGAAAAGCTTGGCTATGCTATGGTCAAACACGCAAAACCTGCAGCAACAAATGGACGCTTTACTTCTAGCTCTGCACAACAAAATAGCTTTTTTATCAAAAGTGAGCATGGCACACTAAAAAGAGCTTTAAAGAGGCAGCAACTTCAAAAAATACAACGTCAACAAAATATTGAAGCTGTCATGGGCATGTCCTTATCTCTTTGCCCGGATGTGACTAGCCGCGGTAGACCTGATCCAGATTGGCTAGAACACTTCATCTCCTTAGCAGAAGATATCGCCAATCAAACGATGCAAAAGTTATGGGCGAAAATACTTGTCGGGGAGTCTATTGCTCCAGGAACATTTTCGATTAAAAGCCTGCAAACACTAAAGTTAATGACGCAAAGAGAGGCCGAAGCGTTACAAAAATGTGCCTCATTGTGTGGCTATCTAGAAAAAGAAGATAGCTACTTAATAATTCTAGGGTACTACAAAAAACCTTCACTGTTAGACTTATTGAGAAAAGGCAGCACCGAAACAATCAACCTAGCGCAAGCAGGCCTCAGTTTTCCGCATATCCTCACGTTAATGGATATTAATCTGATGTACCGCCAAGAAATTGAATCTGCGAGCTTGCAAAAAGGCCAGTCTCTAACATTGGTTTACCAGAATCAAAAAGTGAACTTTGAAGCTAAAAGTAATGAACTGGTATTGAGTTATTACAAGCTGACACAAACGGGTGATGAGCTAAAAAAATTAATCAATACACCCGTCAATAAAACGTATCGACAACTGCTCAATAAAACTCTAGAAGAAGAGTTTTCACTTACCTTTGAGTAGAGCAAAAAAATAGCCCTCAAACGAATTTCGTCGCTTTAGGGCTATCCAAACTAGTGCATACTTATCAAGGTAAGTGAATTAGAAGTGTACTTGCAATCCGGCAAATGGACCTGATGCATCAATGTCAGAATCAAAGTCATCAATATCGTCTAACTCAAGCACTAAAGAGCGGTAACCAGCTCTTACAGCAACATCTACAGCTAAGTTATCGATAAACTCCCAAGCTACACCTATTTGATAATCTTGAACTTTACTATCGTCAATAGCGAGAAGACTACCTTCCGCAAACACACTCAACCCAGTTAGCGGTAATCCTACTTCTGCTCGTAAATAACCTAAAGGTACAAAACCTGAGAAATCGACTGTTTCAGTTACTTGAGAGCCGTTAACATCACCAGTAACAACTACATCTGCATCGAATTGCTTAGCGTTTATACCAAAGTCAAAAGAAACGAGATCGTTATCAAACAATTCGTAATAGAAAATATAATCAATATGATTTAAATCGGCGACAGTATTAGCTTGTGTACCAACGGTGAAGTTACTATCACCAAACTCAAACGTGTCCGTTAATGTTGTACTGCCCACTAGCTCAAGCTCAGTGTATTTCAGTTTTACATTAGGTACGAGCGGAACAGGATGTTCAAGGGCTGCGTAAAAGCTTGAAAAGGTCTCATCTTCAAAATCAAATGATTGAAGGTTACCTTTTTCTGCAAAGCTACCTTCAGGATCATTTTGCCACCCTTCGGCTCCTAAGTATAAACCTAATAAAGTATCAGCATGTGCTGCAGGTGTAAGGCAAGCCAGAGACAACGCTGCCGCTAAACAATACTTTTTCATTTTTTTATCCTTGCGCTAAAAGTTCACTGAGTTCTATTAGAGCTGCATTTGCTCTAGATATATAATTCGCCATCACTAATGAGTGATTAGCTACAAAACCAAAGCCACTGCCATTCAAAATTACCGGGCTCCATACAGTTTCCTGTGTGGCTTCTAACTCCCTAATAATTTGCTGTAAGCTCACTTTGGCATTTTTCTTTTCCAACACATCGGAAAAATCATGTTCTACAGCCTTCAAAAAGTGCAATAGTGCCCATGTTGCACCTCGAGACTCATAAAAAACATCATCAATTTTCCACCATGATGTCTTGACTACTGACTGCTGCTTACCCGCAGTCGCCTGAGCTGCATTTGCATCCCCTGCTAGGTCAGTATTTATTCGTTCTTGCCCAACACTGGCACTAAGTCTTTGACTCAGGCTACCCATGCGCTTTTCCGCTTCTTTTAACCAACCTCTCAAGTTATCTGCACGTGCATAAAACTGGCTATCAACTTGAGTTTGATTCGCTATCTGCGCTTGATACTCTTGTAAAAAATTAATTCCCGCTTGATACTCGCTTTCCGCGCTCGGTAATATCCAAGCTGTTGAGCTTATATTAAATTTAGGTTGCGCTTTCTTTAAACTTGGATGTTCAGTAGACTGTGATTGTGAACGGCTGAAGTCTTTGCGCATCGACAACGCTAAGTCTCTCGACATTTCAAGCACACCAAACTCCCAGGCTGGCATGTTATCCATTAAAACACTAGGAGGAAGCACATCATTTGACAAGTAACCTCCGGGCTTATCTAATAATGTTTGCATTACCTCAACTAACGTATTTGCTGTAACGTACCCTGTTACTAAAGTTGTTTTTTGCTCGTCAGCACGCAATTTTGCACGTTCTACCACATCAAACTGTTCAGGCTCAAAACTCCAATACACCGCCAATATATAACCTAAAACGACGATACCAGCCAGTGCGGCAAATACCTTGCCTTTATGTTCTTTCATCCTAGCTCCTAATGATGATGATGGTGTGACTCATTGGAAAATTCATCTTTTAAAGAAACAACTTTGATAGTACTTTCAACTTTTTCACCACCAGAAAAATATAGTGTGAGTTTGCGGGTTTCGCCTACTTTTAACTTAATTTTTGGATCAAAACCCATTAGGTGATAACCGCCTGGTTTAAATTCAACATGCCCTTTAGCTGAGACAATAAGCGCTTTTACAGGCTGCATTTTCATTATGCCGTTACTGTGAATATGCTCATGAATTTCAACACGACCTAGCCCTTCAATTTTAGCGCTTACAATAGTAATAGGCTTGTCTGTATTGTTGTGCAGCGTCATATAACCAGCCGTAGACTTCGCAGCCGGCAGAAAAGCACGAATCTTAGCTTTGTTAACCTGAAGACCCACTGAATCTTGAACCACTTGATGTTGATGATGGTCATGACCATCATGTTGATGATTATGAGCAGCTCCGAAAAAAGACAAAGACAACAGAGATACAAATGCAAACGCTTTACGCATGGCTGGATTCCTTTAATTCTGATTTAAACAGTATTAGATACGATGATTATACCGTTCTTGAGCACTGAATTCACAGCAAATTATATGGCCACCAGCTTTAAATAACATCAATATTCAGGGGCTTTTTCAAATACTAACCAAGCAAGTACCAATATCATAAATAAAGGAATTGCTATCATGACGGAGTTAAATAAAAATGCCAATACTAGCCCAATGAGCATAACTAACCCGACTCCCAGTATTCCGACACTGAGTAACGCCACAATCGCAATTCCACAAACCATCAGTAACAGAAAGCCAAAAAACTCTAAACCAACCCAACCTAACTCTTGAAACAAATCTGATAAGCCCAGTGCAGTATATGGAATGGATAACCATGAAAATAGCAGTGCCCCCAGTAATGCACATAATATTAACGCCACTGTTTTCATAACGCCTCCTATTTCTTATCTGATAAACAAAGCCACCCAATGAAGTAACCAATAATGCAAGGCCAAGTAAATTTTAATGCCATTAATACCAACAGCAAGCGAACTAACCAAACAGGTAAGTCGATGCGTTTTGCAACTTCACTGCAAACACCCGCAATTTTCTTTCTACCTCGAGGGTTCAAGGTACTCTCATATTTTCGTGAATGCATAGCTTTCTCCTACTGAGACAAAGGCTTACTTGACGATGCTAAAGCAACTTTTCGCTTTAAAGACTGCATCATGGACGTGACATTTTCATGTTGGATCAATCGATTCAATTCATCCATTGTTTTATGTGCTTGACTCGTAAATGAGTGACCATGTGGAGATTCTGTTGATGTGAGCTTTCTTTCCCACTCTGAGATATGTGACGCTAAATCTTGCATAGCGGGTCCATGCAAAGCTTGTTTTAGTTTAAGGCGTGCACGTAAACACTCTTCTTTAATACTGTGACTATGGCTTTCATTTTTAGTATTGCTTTGCTGGACTGACTGCAAAGCAATATACTCCTGCTCCAATTTATTTAACGCTTGAGACAAGTTTTCAAGATGCGTTTTTAATGACGATAATTTATTTTGACAGCTAAACTTTTCATTTAAAGCCGCCTTCGCCAAATCCTCTCTGCCCTTTTCTAAAGCGTACTGTGCTTTTTCATACCAGTCTGCAATAGCACCCTCATAGTTAACGACTTGTTTGCGGGCTGACGACGCTTCCGTTTTCAATTGGATAATGAGCGCCTGGATACGCGCAGATGCGTCATTGATATTCGGTGAACAGCGCTCTCTAGAGCAGGCATCACCGAGTAACGTGTTAAATTCCGATTTAATTAGATCTTCGATGCGGTTGATTAAAGCCATTACATGTTCCTTAATAACATATGATGACTCTAATGTTCCAAACTCTATGCCAAATATTAAAACCTATTAAAAACAGAAGCTTAATAAAATGTGTAGCACTTAAAAATAAAGTAGATGATTAAAATGTGGTAAATATGACCAAAAAATTGTTTTTTTGGTCATATATGATTTTAGACTTCAGGTACAAACGTAAGTGCTTTTTCCATGACGCTAATATCTGCGTCTTTCTTATGACCATTTTCAGATAAGTGACGTCTGTAGCCGCGTGCACCTGGTTGATTTTGGAAGATTCCCAACATATGACGTGCAATATGCCAGAAATTTGCACCACGCGTCATCTCTTGCTCAAAGTAATCATACATACTACGTACAACCTCATGACGAGTCTGTGTGAATGGTGCATCCCCATATAACTTTTCATCAACTTGTGACAGTAAGAAAGGGTTGCTATACGCTTCTCGGCCAACCATTACACCATCCAAATGCTCCAAATGATGCAGACACTCTTCTAGCGTCTTAACTCCGCCATTAATGCTGATATGCAGGTTCGCATAGTCTTGCTTTAACTTATAAACTCTGGGGTAATCAAGCGGTGGAATTTCTCTATTTTCTTTTGGGCTTAACCCCTGCAACCAAGCTTTTCTTGCATGAATAATAAAATCATCACACCCAACTTTATGGGATGCCTCAATCAAGGCTGTTAAGAATTCATAAGAATCTTGCTCATCGATACCAATGCGCGTTTTCACTGTTACCGGGATAGATACTTCTGCTTTCATTGCAGCAACACATTCAGCAACAAGGTTTGGTTCAGCCATCAAACAAGCACCAAACCGGCCGTTTTGAACTCTATCAGAAGGACAGCCAACATTTAAATTCACTTCATTGTAGCCATATTCTTGAGCGCGTTTAGCACACTCAGCCAGAGCTGTTGGATCAGAACCACCTAGTTGCAATGCAACTGGCATTTCATGCTCGCCAAACGCTAAATAATCACCTTTACCATAGATAATTGCACCTGTGGTTATCATCTCCGTATACAAAACAGCATGTTTGCTCAGTTTGCGATGAAATGTTCGACAATGCCGATCAGTCCAATCTAGCATAGGTGCAACGGAGAAGCGGCGAAACGCCGAATCGCTTGTATTTAGTGGGCTAACGCCTGATTTATCAGTACTTTTCATAGTGACTATTTTACCTGATTTGCGCTTGTTTTAGCCTATTTTTCGATGAATGGTACCCCATAGGCACCCCCAAAAAGTAGGACGGGAACCCTTTAAGGAGAGCTTCGAATGGCATTTTACGCAATAGAAAAACGCAAGACTACAAGCGGTGAAACTCGATACAAGTGTCGAGTTAGAGCAAAGTTTAATGGCAAGATTATACACAATGAAAGTAAAACATTCAGCAAAATGAGCATAGCCGATAAATGGAGTCGCAACGTGTTGAAGAGGTGGAAGAAGAGATTTTGAAGGGAATAGAGCAAAACTGTCCCCCTAGGTGTTCTTTTAGACATGTATACAAAAAGCAATGAATGACAAAATGACAATACAGAGGCAATAATGACAAAAACACAGCACAATATCTCTGTATGACCTAATTTAAAATTTTGAATACAGCCCTCTTTTTCGTAAAATTAACTTAGCTGGGTAACTCACCAGTGCAATGAGTGCCAAGGTATTACAGACTACAATGATCAAACTATAAAAAGGGTTTAACGCATTAAAATCGAAATAGCCCCTTGCGATAAGCTGTGCAAGAGTTAGTGATAGTTCGATAAACATTAAATACAACACTGTCCGCGTGATATTCGAAAACGCACATTGTCTGATTTCATGGAGCAAAAACAAAGAAACAAAAAATAAGGATAGGTTTAATAAAATAGAGAAGTAGAACAAACGCCTGAGCGAGATAGTATCCATAGATAGAGACATGATATGCTCAGTTATCGTAGTACCAGTTATGTAAAATACCACAATACATAAGCCTGTTAGGAAACAAGAATGGAGGATATGATCTTCTGTGCTTTTTAAGCTACTCTTACCACCAAAAAATAAGCTAAACCTTCTTTCCCAAAACATAACAACTAAAAATAAAACGGCTAAAAGAAAAAGCCCCCTAAAAGACCAATCAATATAAGTAAGTATCTCATTAATATACATCCTTTTCTGCCCACTCTTATAATTCTGATATTTTTCTATCGTGGAAACTCGAGTAACCTTTGCATCATTTCCGGAGGGTTTTTACCATTGTGCGTCCCACCTTGTACAAAACTCATTTCTCTATCAGATAATACTCGCAAGATTTTTTTCTGCAATTTCATGAGACAAAGCCTTATAATGAATATTTTTATAGCAGAAAATGTAACAACCCAATTTTGACAAGTCAAACATCAGTATACCGTTAAACTAAACAGTAATTAGGCATTTATCCTATGCTACAAGAGCCTTGTTTTGAGGTTATTCATCCTACATAACCTCAAAATCACACAGTAAATACAAGGTATTATGAACTATAGCCTCTAGGGTTGTTTTTCTGCCATTTCCAAGAATCTTCCATCATAGAATTTAGCCCTCGCTCAGCCACCCACCCTAACTCTTGCTTGGCCTTTTCAGGTGCGGCATAACAGGCTGAAATATCGCCTGATCGACGAGGTTTAATATCATAAGGAATCGTTTTATTCGATGCAGATTCAAACGCCTTCACCATATCTAAAACAGAGTAGCCATTGCCAGTACCTAAATTATAAATATGAACGCCATTTTCAGTGCTTATCTTCTGTAGAGACTTCAGGTGCCCTATTGCCAGATCAACAACATGAATGTAATCCCGCACACCTGTCCCATCATGGGTATCATAATCATTACCAAATACACCAAGCTTTTCTAGCTTACCTACCGCGACCTGTGTGATATAAGGCAATAGGTTGTTGGGAATACCATTGGGGTCTTCACCAATTAACCCTGTATGATGTGCACCTACGGGATTAAAGTAACGTAAGATAACAAACGCCCATCTGTCGTCAGACTTAGCAACATCTTGCAAAACCATTTCCGCAATCAGTTTAGAAGTGCCGTATGGGTTGGTGGTACCACCAACAGGAAAATCTTCACGAATAGGTAGGCTATCTGGATCTCCATAAACAGTCGCTGATGAACTAAATACTAACTTAAATACATTCGCATCTTTCATCGCATCCAAAAGGTTAAGCGTTCCTTGAACATTTGTCTGGTAGTACTCTATTGGTTTTTGTACCGATTCACCTACAGATTTTAGCCCAGCAAAGTGGATAACTTGGTCTATATCATGTTTTGAAAAGACAGAGTCTAAAAAATCGCGGTCTAATACGTCCCCTTCATAAAACGTAACATCTTTACCTGCAATCTCTTTAACACGACTCAGCGCCACCTTGGATGAATTGGAAAGATTATCAACTACAATAACATCATCACCTTGGTTGAGTAACTCCACGACAGTGTGCGAGCCAATATAACCCGCCCCACCTGTAACTAAAACCACCATGTTTTTCCTACCTAAAAATATATCATATACACTGGCTATATCACCGAGCTCGAATTATATAGCGTTTATCGCGCACAGACAAAAGCCAAACTACCCTCATAATAGCTTAATCTGGTAATATTCGTATCACAATAGTCTTGCAAATTGCGCCATAAAGATACAGATTTAGGTGTATCAATATCCCTTGTATATATTTTATTGTCTAGTGCATAGGCCACAACATTGTCGTTCATCCAAGTATAATCCCGAATAGTGCTAGGTAATCTGAAGTGTTTTCGAACTGAATTATGCTGACTTGAGTAGGTTGCAAACCACTGTTCGCCATCTACCATATATGTAAAACTATATATATCTCTCGCAGAATTATAAGCTAGGCTGCGTCCAATATCTTTTGCTACAACCTTAGGCAAATGTCCTGATAGATTTGTAAACTGTAGCGAATGTGGCTGGCCTAAAATGAACAGAATAACCTCTTCATTTTTACCCCAAACATGATAACCCACAGGTTTAATATGCTCGAAAATACGTGATGTCGATTGTGATTTATCCTCTGGGTAAAACCACAGTCTTTGCTCCCCAGACTTTTCTACTACTATGGTTGATATGCCTTTTTTATGTGGGAAAATTGTAGGGGAATACTCTGATTCAGGCGTATTCGTCAAATTAGTATGCGAATTATCGTCAAAGCGGTATAAAAACAAATCTGTTTGAGATTGCCCCTGCACTTCAACTTCTTTAGTGTAGTAGACCCCATCGTCTGTTATCAGTGGCTGATTATTATAGGCACTTTTATCTGTCAGGGGCTGCACAGTAAACCCGCTCTCTCCCTCTTGTGCCAACCATATTTGGCTTTTGGGCATTGCAGCCTGTACATGTGTAAGGATAATAAAGCTACACACCACCAGCGCATTATTTATGGCTTTATACATTGTGATTCCTTTTTATTTTTGATCTTACCCAGTACACACTTCAAAAACCAATAAAATCTCACATTTAAATACACCCACGATATATGAAAAATAACCTATGCTCGCAAAGCGCTTGCGAAATTTTTGTCTTTCAGTAACATCAAATTAAAGTTCCAGTGATGATGGCAGCGAATTTGTTATGCTTCACATGACTTAATGCAGAAGCGCGATTGGTGCGCAACAACACTCGGCTAGCACGCTGTTAAATAAGTGAGGCCGCGATTAGATTCCGTTTTTATTGAGGTTATCATGTCACAACAACATCCAATCATTGCTATCACAGGAAGCTCAGGCGCTGGAACCACCACCACCACTAATGCAATTAAACATATTTTCCGCAGTCTCGACGCCAAAGCCGCACTCGTTGAAGGAGATAGCTTTCATCGCTACACGCGCCCTGAAATGGATAAACTCAAACGCGAAGCCTTACAAGAGGGCAAGCACCTAAGTTACTTTGGCCAACAAGCCAATGACTTTGCAGCCCTTGAAGAGTTATTTGCCAGTTATGGAAAGACAGGAAACGGGAGTATACGTAAGTACTTACATACATTCGATGATGCTGTTCCTTATAATCAATTACCTGGCACATTTACACCATACCAAGACCTAGAAAAAAACACTGATATGCTGTTTTATGAAGGCTTGCATGGTGGGGTGGTAACAGAAGAACATAATGTGGCTAAACATGTCGACTTACTCATTGGCATGGTGCCTATCATTAACCTTGAATGGATCCAAAAGCTCATTAGAGACACACATGAGCGTGGCCACTCACGAGAAGCTGTAATGACTTCTATCGTGCGAAGTATGGATGATTATATCAATCACATCACACCACAATTTTCTCGCACACACATTAATTTTCAGCGCGTACCAACAGTCGATACATCTAACCCCTTCAGCGCGAAAGACATTCCTTCACTGGATGAAAGTTTTGTGGTGATCCGTTTTCGCGGCATTGAAGATGTGAACTTCCCTTATTACTTGCAAATGATTGAAGGCAGCTTCATGTCACGGGTCAATACCTTGGTTGTCCCTGGTGGTAAGATGGGTTTGGCGATGGAATTGGTATTAACACCACTTATTAAAGATTTGCTCATCAAAAAACGTGCCTATGAAAATTTAGCACCCACAGAGCTCAACATTTAAATTTGCCTTATTTCACGTTCCCTCAGTAAACTAGCTATTCAAAATTGAGGGATATGAAATAAATGATGCTCAAAATACTTGTTGGTTCTAAAAACCCAGTCAAAATTAATGCCGCAAAAACGATTTTTCAGCAATACTTTCCAGAAGCAGAAATTATTTGCGAAGGGCACCATGCACCTAGTGGTGTACCAGACCAACCGCTTGGCGAATTAGATACGCGTTTAGGCGCTCAAAATCGGGTTGATTATCTTAAAGCACAGTATGATGCAGATTATTACTGCGCGATGGAAGGCGGTGCCGCTAGGTTTGACTATGGCGCAGCCACATTTGCATTTGTCGTCATTGCAGATAAGCAACAAACCAGTATCAGCAGAAGTTGTAACCTCCCCCTTCCCGACAAAATATATTCAGCTTTAGAGCAAGGTGAAGAGCTCGGACATGTTATGGATCGCGTATTCAACACCACCAATATAAAACAAAAAGGTGGCGCAATAGGCCTGCTTACGAATAACCTTGCCACCAGAGAAAGTTCATATACACAAGCACTCACGTTAGCCATGGCACCGTTTATTCATTCAGAGTTATATAGTTCATGAAGTACTCACATATCATTTTTGATGCCGATGAAACGCTATTTCATTTTGATGCTTTTCTTGGTCTGCAAACCTTATTCAAACAACATGGTGTCACGTTCGACCGACAAGACTACGATGAATATCAAACCCTCAATGCACCGCTTTGGGTGCAGTATCAAGATGGAAAAATTGATGCACAAACACTGCAAGTGACGCGCTTCAATGCATGGGCTTCCAAATTATCTGTTTCGCCAGAGTCTTTGAACCTAGGCTTTTTAAACGCCATGGCGGATATATGCACCCCTTTGCCGGGCGCACAGTCACTGCTGTCAGCGCTCAACCCAACTGTCTCACTGAATATCATCACCAATGGATTTACTGCGCTACAAGAAAAGCGCTTACATAAAACAGGGTTCAAACACTTTTTTGATCATGTCGTGATTTCTGAGCAAGTGGGCGTCGCTAAACCGGATCCTCAAGTCTTTGAGCACACATTAGCGCTGTTAGATAACCCAAGCAAAGAGCGGGTTTTGATGGTGGGAGATACACCCAAGAGTGACATTTTAGGTGCTAATCGATTCGGTATTGATAGTTGCTGGTTACAGCATGATGGACAAACCTGCCCAGAGGATATAACGCCAACTTATCAAGTCAGTCATTTATCAGAATTAGAGGCGCTACTGGTGAAGTAGCCCCTCCAAGTAATGCTTACAAACTGCGTTGGCGCAGTACTTCAAACAAGCAAACACCGGTCGCAACCGACACATTCAAGCTCGATACGGTACCAACCATCGGGATTTTTACCAATAAATCACAGTGCTCTCTGGTTAGGCGGCGCATACCATCGCCCTCAGCGCCCATCACAATCGCGATTGGGCCTTTTAAATCTGAAGTGAAAACCTCACTGTCAGTTTCACCAGCCGTACCCACAACCCAAACACCCGCTTCTTTAATGTCACGTAGCGTTCTGGCTAGGTTAGTCACTTGAATAAGAGGTACTGTCTCCGCGGCACCACACGCAACTTTACGCGCTGTACCATTGAGTTTCGCAGACTTATCTTTTGGCACAATCACCGCGTGTACACCTGCAGCATCAGCACTACGTAAGCAAGCACCTAAGTTGTGCGGATCAGTCACACCATCTAGCACCAAGAAAAATGGCGCAGCGTTAGCATCGATGATCCCTTGTAGGTCATTTTCATTCAATGTACGCGGCGCTTTTACATTGGCAATAAGGCCTTGGTGTTGCTCGCCTTTCGCCTTATTATCTAGCGCTTTTCGCTGCATAAACTGCACCGAGATACCAAATTTACGTGCTTCATTAACCACGGCACTCAAGCGCTTATCATCGCGTCCTTTTAGTGCGTAAATCTCCAAAAAGCGCTCTGGCTCTTTGGCTAAAATGGCTTCAATAGAGTGAAAGCCAAAAATTAATTCATTACTCAAAACTATGCTCCAGCACTATTTTTTTGTCTCTTGCGGGCATTTTTACCCGGCCTTTTTGCCTTGGTGGCTTTTTTTCCTGTACTCTTTTTAGCGGTTTTTTTATTTCCTGATGCGCCCGCTTTTTTGCCTTTTTTCAACACCCCTTTCGGGGTTGTTTTTTTGCGCTTTTTGGCTTTTTTAGCGCTTTTTTCTGACGAGTCATCTTGCTTATCTGACTTACCATTTGGGATCTTGCCTGCCTTCAGCTGAGCACGAACGCTACTTTTGGCAGCATCACCACTCGGCTTTGACTTTTTACGGCGTCGCGCGTAGCGATCTGGTTCAGCTTCATCTGCCAGCACCAAATTGATGCGTCGCTCATCCAAGCTCACTGATGCCACAACAACGCTTAGCTTGTCCCCTAAACGATAAACCGTTTTGCTATGCTCACCCACTAAACAGTGCTTTGCACCATCAAAATGGAAATACTCATGGCCTAAATTGCTCACATGGATCATGCCGTCAATTTGCAACTCATCAAGGCGAACAAATAAACCAAAGTTCGTGACTGACGAAATAACACCTGAGAACTCACTGCCAACATGGTCTTGCATAAACTCACATTTGAGCCAATCAGCAACTTCACGTGTTGCATCATCAGCGCGACGTTCAGTCATAGAGCACTGCTCACCTAACTGATCAGCTTCATCAGCATCATATACATAAGCACCAGATACGGTTTGCCCCTGCGCCGCTAAAATGCCTTTGATTGCACGGTGCACCACCAAGTCAGGGTAACGCCTGATCGGTGAAGTAAAGTGTGCATACGCTTTCAATGCCAATCCGTAGTGGCCGATATTGTCTGGTTGATACACCGCTTGCTTCATAGAGCGCAATAACATGGTTTGGATCAGCTCAGTTTCAGGACGCTGGCCCAATGATGCAAGTGCTTCTGTCAGCTCAAGTGGAGTCGGCTCATGACCAATTGGGCTCTCTATGCCCAAATCATTTAAAAACTGTCTAAAGTGACTCAATTTTTCAGGATCTGGCTCATCGTGAACACGGTACAAACTACTCGCGTCGTGCTTTTCAAGTAGCCTCGCCGCAGAGACATTGGCCAAGATCATGCACTCTTCGATCAGTTTATGTGCATCGTTTCGAACCACAGGCACAATTGATTCAATCTTACGATATGCATTAAATACAAAACGCGTTTCCAGCGTTTCAAACTCAATCGCACCACGGGTTTGACGCGCCGACTTCAGCGCCATATACATATTATGTAGTTCAGTTAGATGCTCAGTGACATCTGCATACTCTTCACGCAGTTTTTCATCACCTTGTAAAATCGCATGTACCTTTGTATACGTAAGACGCGCATGAGAATTCATCACGGCTTCGTAAAAACGGTATCCAGACAATTTTCCAGCTTCTGAAACTGTCATCTCAGCGACCATACATAGTCTGTCCACTTTTGGATTCAGTGAACATAAGCCGTTAGATAATACCTTAGGTAACATGGGTACTACTTGCTCTGGGAAATACACTGAGTTACCGCGCTCAATCGCTTCTTTATCTAACGGGCTATTTTTTTCAACGTAGTGAGAGACATCAGCAATGGCTACCCAAAGTCGCCAACCACCTGAACGCTTACGCTCACAATGCACGGCATCATCAAAGTCTCGCGCATCTTCACCATCAATGGTCAATAATGGTAGATTACGAAGATCAATACGCCCTTGCTTGTCTTTCTCAGCAACAAACTCACCGTGTTTGCTGACTTGATCTTCAACTGCTTGAGGCCACACATGCGGAATATCATGGTTGCGCAATGCAACTTCTATTTCCATGCCCGGCGCCATATGATCGCCAATGACATCCGTAACTTTACCAACAGCATTCATTTGCTTGCTTGGGCGTTGAGTAATTTCAACCTGCACCATTTGGTTATGGCGAGCCCCTTTTTCACCGCCCGGCAAAATTACAATATCTTGAGTTAAACGCGGATCTTCAGGCACAACCACCGCCATACCGTGCTCAACAAAATAACGTCCTATGATAGGGGCACGTTCAGACTCCAGTACACGCACGATACGCGCTTCAACTTTACCGCCAGAGCCGCGGCTTGCCGCCTTGGCCAATACCCAATCTCCGTGTAATACGCGATCCATTTGATGTTTGGTAATGAACCAATCCTTTTTCTCACCTTCGACTTCCAAAAAGCCAAATCCATCGCGATGACCAATGACCTTGCCTTTCACCAAGCCATCATCACAAGGGATAACGTAGCATTTGAATTTATTAAAATGCAGCTGCCCATCGCGCTCCATAGCACGAAGACGGCGCTTAAAGGCAATTTGGCGCTCTTCTTCAAACACATTAAGTGCTTGGCACAATTGGCTAAAGCTGGTCTTTTTACTACTGACTTTAATCTTTTCCAGTATAAATTCACGGCTTGGAACTGGATTATCGTATTTTTCTTGTTCTCGAGAGAGATAGGGGTCCTGCTTTGACATGCATAAACTGTGTAAAGGAGTTATAGCTATATTCTAACGCAAAACATACTAATGGCCTAACCAAACAATTTAAGGCAACTATAATTTAATAATCAGAGATGAGTTCCAACAAGCCATCTTAATGCCAAGTTGGAACTCTGGGAGAGTTAAGTGCACTGCCTAGAACTTACCAACAAGGTTGATAAACCACCCTTTTGAGTCGTAGTCTAGGTCCGTTAAATCATCAGAGAAGTCAGTAAAGTTATAGCCAACACCGATTTTCATATGCTCTCCCACATGGCGATGTAGCGCAAATAGGGCGCCCGATCGGCGGTCTTCTGCTAAGCCAACACTCAAAGAGCGCCACTCAAGGGTTGCATCCCATTGATGCATCAAATGGTAGTCAGCACGCAATACGCCAAGTGTTGCCTCAGAATCAAACCATTGACCTGTGTCACGCCCCATTCTCAGCTCACCTTGTCTCTGCGCCAGTTTAGTACCGATACGCCAGCGCGGTGTCAGCTGATAATTTACGTCTAATGCCCACACGCGGCTTCGCTGCTGTGGCGTGTTATCGAGACCAATGCCACTCAATTGTGATGCAGGCGCTAAATCTTCAAGATATGTAAAGCTTGCCATACCGGACCAAGGGCTCGCTTCAATCGGTCGATATGCCACACCAAATTGTGCTTCAGTGAAGTCACTGTTGAGCGCGCCCGCAGGCGCGCTGTCAGATAAGGAACTGTCACTTTGCGCCCAGTCGATGCGCAGCTGTGCTCGCCAATCATCAGTTAATTTTGCATGAATGTTTTGTCTTGCCAGCCAAGACGTTCTAGTCTCCGTACTATTGCTATCTTCTCGGTACTCGAGAGCACTGCGCCACTGCCATTTATCGGTTTGATAGCCAAGCGATAAGGTGGTGACATCACGGTCTATTAAATCATTATCACTTTCAAGCTCACCTTGTTCAAAACCAAGGCCCGCTTGCCAACCAACTAAAAAGTCATGTTCAATGCCATAGGCATGGGTTAAACCCGTTTGTCGACTATCTTGTTGCCAGATCTGCTCTGCGTAGACGCTGGTTGAAGAATTAAATCTATGTCTTGAGCCTGTTACCCAGTTTTTTTGCTTGCCGGTCGAAAATAGCTCTCCCCCATCAGGGTCGACACGATATTCAACATAAGCATTGCTGCCCGCTTTATATTGCCAATCAACCCCGAGTTTACCCGCTTCACCGAGGTTGCCATGAGATACCTCAGAATTGACAGCCAGTGTGTCTGTCAATTGCACTTCAGTGCCGATACCAACACGGTTATTTGCTAGTCGGCTTTGCTCTCTTGCAAGCGTGCCTTGAATATAAACATAAGGCTGCCACTTTTCACTGCCGTCGTAATCAAGCTGTACTATTGCATCAACACGTTCACCATCATCAAGTTGACGGGCTTGAGACTGCTCATTTTGCTCTGTAAGGTTTTCTTTATTGTCTTGACGCACAGCACTGCTAATTTGCCAATCGTCATTTAGTTGATACACATACCCTAATTCAGCCGCCTGCCTGCGTTGTTGCTGCTCTGCTTTTTGTTCATCCACTTTGAGCTGAATGGCATGATCGTCTTCAATTTGCCATTGCCAAAATGTGCCAACTGCATGGCTATCAACTTGGCTTATTTGGCCTGTCGAGTTAAACCCGGATTCAAGTTGTTGCCAATAAAATTGGCCATGCCCCTGTTCATCCAGACCAAGATCAGAAAACTCAAATGCAGCTTCAATTCTATGCCCATCAGCTACTTGGCCCATTTCACTCGACTGTTGCTGGTCAAACTCAATACCACCAGTAAACGAGTTCAATGTATTGCCAATACCTTCTGTTTGGGCGACCTCAACCTTGATGTATGCAGTATCACTTTTACGGTATGTAGCATCTAACGCAATCAATTGATCGTTAAACAGGTCTTGTTCTTGATGATTCAGCGTAGTACCCACTTGAATAGTATCGCTCAGCCAATGACTCAAACGTGCACCATACGTCAAATTGTCTAAACCGTTTATCCCCGGTGTATACTCATATTGCGCCACTAAATAAACAGGGTTGCTATCTAAACTTGCGGTACGCACCAATAAGTCGTCTTGCTGGAATGAAGACAAGGGTCTATTAAGTAACACTCGCCCTTGTAGTGCATCAATATCATAGTCTTGACCAGCAACTAGGCTGCGCCTGACTAACACTAAACCCGTAATTTTATCACGTACCTCAACAGCTACCTGTTCAGATCCCTGCACTATATCTTGATGTTGAAGATAATACAGAGAGCCGCCTGTGGAGCGGTGGGACTCATACGCGCCTAGCGTTTCCGCCTCTGCTGCATAGAAATGAGCTTGGGATTGATTGTCACCGGCAGCAGTCAGCTCATCTGTGATGTATTGCAATTGCAAACCATATAAGCCTCGTTCAACACGTGCCAACTCAGTATCATTGAACGACGTATTAAAGTTACCCCATAATACGTGAGACTGAGACTTCTCGACTTTTAGATACACCTTACCATTGGTTGGTGCATCATCAATCACGGTCGAGTCATCGCCATATTCTGTCGGGTGCTGCTCTTCTTCAAGACGTCGAAATAAGCTTTTTGGATCTTTCTCATGTAAGCCAGAGAGTAACTTATTCAGCCCTTGTTCCTGCGTATCTATCCGCGCGGTAACCTTGTATTCATCTTGCCATTTCCCCGTGATATAACCACTTAATCGGCCTTCGGCAAACACATTGCCGTCTTTGTTGTGATCAGCACTGAGTAATTCAACTGGACCATTATGGCTGTTTTGACCTAAGGTTAAATCGGCCATTGCCACATAAAACCAATCACTCTTTGGCAATGCTAAATCCCGATGGATTAAGCGTCCTTCCCCTTGCTCATTTAAAACGGCAACTTCCGCGCGATGAAAACCACTACGAACAATTTCTTGATGTACAAATTTACGCTCACGATTTACAGCTACCACACGGCCTAAGAAGTACACACGATGATTACTCGGTACTTGCTCACCATATAAAGTCAGTGCACCGCCTGAGATTTTGATATTTTGCTTAGCAAGCGTCGACTTGCCGTAACCTGTCATTAGATATCCATCAAGCTTGTTGGCATCTACCGCATAGCGAGGTTTGAAATCAGCCTGAGCAAGGCTTGTTTCATCAAAGCGGCCTTGCTTATTGTAAACTCTTAAGCGGTATTTCAAGCTCATGCCCAGCATATTGCTCGGTAATCGCCAGCGGCCTGTTAATCCTTCATCTAACGCCACCTTCGCCAGCACTTTGTCACTGTGTGGGGCGAGGATCTGCACTTCTGCGTAATCAAAAAAGCTCTGGTAATTACTATAACCTTTTAGATGTAGCATCAAGGTATTACCAGATTTAGCCAGTGCGTGCTGCACGTTCAATTTCGGCAATACATTCAAAGGGTCATATTTTAATTGCAGCTCAAAGCGCTCTAAATTGATATCAGCACAGCGTTGACTATCGGCATTATTGGTTGCATCTTCATCCATAAAGGCTTCACCATCTATGGTGATATTCAGCGGCCCTTGATGAGATGTACTGTTGCCGCATAACTTATGACGCTGCGGCGGAGCTATAACCTGTGTATCTTTGACCTTGCGCGTTTCTGTGTAAACAGCAATGACTTCGACTCGGCGGTTTCTAGCCATTCCGGCCAATGTCGCATTACTTGCTACCGGCTCGCGATTAGATCGACCTTCGGTTGTTGTCGCAGAGGGGGCAAGATTAAGCTGCTGACGAAAATAATCCGATACAATATTAGCTCTATGCTCAGACAGACCCTGATTGGTTTTATAAATCTTACGCGCATTGGCGCTCAGACCTTGTGAATCTGCGTGGCCGATAAAGTGCAATTTAATATCTTGCTTGCCTTGCAAAAAGCCAATAATACGGTCCATTTCAAGCTTCGTAGTGCCCGTTAAATAATGCTTACCAGAAACAAAACGGATCGCAGAGTCTTTCACGAATTGAGCGGACTTATCATTTTTAACCGTGCGCTCTATTGCGACGGTTTTTGCCTTAGGCTCATCCAATCCACTAAAAACAAAATGCTTTTGCACTATCACCCGTTCAGTATTACTTGCCGCAGACGCCACTTTGCTATCATTAACAGCGTCGATAAAGGCATAGCTCATTGAAGGTGCAGAAGCATACGCTGCTGCACACAATAACGAAATTTTACTTAGCAAGAATCGATTAGTCATCGCTTCCTCCTAACTGCTGGTGGGCTGGTAAAGCTGGAATAAAAAATGGGATCATTTCCGTTTCAATAGTGATTGGAAGCTCACGCTCTGCTACTTGTGTTTGGAGCCATTCAAGTAACAATTGAGATTTGCGCTCCGCTTCTGTGGTTTGCTCTAATTCAGATTGTTGATACGCGATGCGGATCACTGTCGGTGTTTTATCTAGTGCATCCATTAGCTGCGTTAGACGAGACAAGTACTCAGGCATAACTGACTCACCATCAAATAACTCAGCGGTGATCTCAATGCGCGCTACTTTATGGATACTGGCTGCAAAGTCAAGTTGTTGTGATTTACCACGTGTTAAACGCACCACTCGTGGATTTTCACTCACCACACGATAACCTGAAGGTAAGCTGCGCTCGTCTAGTTTAACAATAAAGTTACCACCGCGAATTGCATGTGGAATGTCTGCACATGCAAGATGATAGCGACCATGCTGATCCGTAGTGATCCAAAGACCTTGCGCCGTAGCAAGACGAATGGCTGGTAGCCCTGGCTCTCCCTGATCTTGCATGCCGTTACGGTTGTGATCATCAAAGACTTTACCCAACAGATCGCTACAATCGAAAATAGGATCTGGCACAACTCTCACCGCAGCTTCGCCGATATTTGAGATACGGTTACCCACACCGTTTTGGTACAAGCCCCCGACAAACTCTACCCAAGCTTGGTTAATGTATTTGCCTTCACTGACACCGGCACCGACAACCACGATCAATTCGATCATCATCGACTGCTCTGGTTGTAAGGCGCTCACATGCCAACGTAATTGTCTGCCTTGCTGCTCTGGTTCAATCGCTTGACCATCGACTTTAGCGCTACCAGCAACATATTTCAGACCAGCTGGCAGTTGATCAATAAGACCCAGAGGTGAAAGCACCATATCTGACTGGTTGGTCACCTTAATGCGATAAGGCACCAGCTCACCAATCACAACGTCTTGTTTAAGCGCTTGCTTGCTCACATGAACAAGATCGTCGCCAAAGGCATCTAACGGAATATGGTTATTTACGACGTTGCCTGATGGTAATTTAGGCTCAATATAAAAGCTCTGATAGTACTGTGTTGTATGCATATCTTGCAGTGCTTGATCCGAGTGGCTAGCGCACTGGGTTGCGACATGCTCAGGTGCATTAAGCGTTGGCACAGTTTCTTCAGCAAAAATGGTAATTGGTAATTCTCGAGCACCCACTCTGAGTGTATTAGCACATACAGGTAGACGCTTCGAACCACCACTTTGATACCCGTTTGGTTCCGTTACATGTAACTCATATACCCCAGCAGGCGCTTGTGCAAAGAGTAAAAACTGATAGTAACCATCATCGCTGGTGGTTTGCTCTACATTCGCCGAACCACCTACTAGGTGCAGATCAGGCTCAAAACCATCTGGGCCAGTGATCTTAATTTTTGCACCCTCAATTGGCTTCCTCAGTTCTGAGTCATAAATCACGCCAGATGGATCGACAGGTAATGACTGATTCTCAACCTGTTCGCCCGCACTCACTCGTAGATTTAAGATAGTCCCTTTTTCAGTACTCGCCTCTGGATCGTCAGAGACTGGAAGACCATAAATTACACCACCTTGAGGGTGTCTAAAGCGCACTTCATACGTACCCACAGGTAAACCATGGAAAGTATATTGGCCGTTAGCATCTGATTCGATCGTTGCCAATGGCTCTGCATCTAGCGGATTGCCTTCCCCAGTCATGGGATCCGGTAACAGCTCAACGATCCAACCGCTTTGTCCATTACTATCATCTTTTTCACGGTTGTGGTTTTTATCTAACCATACCAAGCCGGAAATACTGGCCGGATCCATTAACTGCTCACCGAAGTTATATGAATGTGCCTTTGTGACGTGTCGCTCGATGTGGATCGCAGAGATCAAATCATCACCAAGCACGCCGCCAATACTACCTACACTATCAAGACCATCTTGTGTATTTTCAGGTTGGTACTCAGTTACAGTAAATCCATCCACACCACTGAGTGGCAGATCTTCAAACTCATATCGTCCATAAGCATCAGTTAAAATATCACGGCTAACAGGCTGCCCATCCAGATCTGCACCGGTAATGGTCAATCTAACATCACGTAAACCCAACTCATATGTGTCTTGTACACCATCATCGTTCAAATCAATATACACTCGACCAGCAAGATCGCTGCCGCGCTCTGCAAAATTATATCCTGTTGCATGCTGATCTAAGGCAATTGAAATGCCCGAGAATTGATCTTCTCCAACTGCTCCGCCCGCATTACCTAGCTGCTCTTTACCATCTAACCAAGCATCTGGTTGTTGTTGGGTGATTTGATACGTACCTGGATATAAATAATCGAAGATATATTCGCCTTGTTCGTCAGAAACTACGGCGCGCTCTACTTCAATGCCGTCTAGTGTGGAGCCTGTTAAATTGACTTGAACGCCACCAATACGCAGTGCTTCACCTTCATCTAATAAGCCATTTTCATCTGCATCAACCCAAACTTCGCCAGAAATAGAAGCAGTTGGTAGCTCAGCAAAATCATAATTTGCATACTGTTTAATTTCTAAGATGGTACCAACAAAAATACTATCCGTGCCTTTGGTACTCGCAATCACGGCGCCATTGGCTGACTCTTGGCCATCTAAATAAGCATCTGGTTGTACAACCTGTGTCAAGGTATAACCTTGCTCATTACTTGGCGGCAATTCAGTAAAAGAGTAAACCCCCTGCTCATTGGTCAGCGCAGTCAGCTCAACACGATAACCTTGATAATCCACACCTGTGAGTTGAATTTCACTCTCTGCGATCATCAACTCTGATAGTTCTTGCACAGTGCCCTGTGGGAATAAGCCAGAGTCCGTCTTATCAATAAAGACACGGCCACTGATTGCAATACCGAAGCCTTCAGTGAAGTTTAGCTTTGCTAGCTCACCACCTTGAGCAAGTACCAACTTGTCTATGACATCTCGTTGATCCGAATCATCAACTCGGGTCCCATCTTGATAGTCAAAACCATCGGCATAATGCTCAGGTTGTATTTGGGTGAGCTGATAGCCCTGTTCATTACTTTGCGGTAATTGTGTAAACTCAAATCGACCATCTTCAGCAGTAATCGCTTCATAAGCAATGTCATTACCTAAATGAGTTGTACCTGTTAGCTTAATTACTGTATTCGCAATAGCATCATCGCCGTTGCCCAATAGACCATCAGAATTTCTGTCTACAAACACAGCACCGGAAATTCGACCCATATATAGCTCAGCAAAATGCAAATTTTCAGCCTGATCGCTAGTCGACAATAAAACCACAAATGCATCATTTGTATCTGTTGAAGTTATAACTCCATCGCGCGATTCAAGGCCGTCACTAAACTCAACTGGCTGAACTTGCGTTACCGTATAACCTTGTTCATCACTTTCAATCAGATTATCAAACGAGAACAAACCAGCTTGATCTGTTTGAGTTTGGATAGATATAGGCTCACCAAATGCCGAAGTACCATTCAATGTCACTATGACACCAGCCAACCCTGTTTCCTCTGTATCAAACAAGCCACTGTTATTTGAATCAATGAATACTTTACCCGATATTTTCGCGTCAGAATAAATCTGCTCTGTAAAGATAAGATCTGCCACTGCTTGCTCAGCTAATACCAGTTTGATCTCACTGTTTGAACCAAATTGATCTGGGGTTGCACCTTGGTAATCTTGACCTTCAAGGTAATCTGTTGTGCCTTGCGTGATGATGTAACCCGCCGCATCAGACTTGCGCAGACCAGCAAAGTTGAATGCACCGTTTGCATCCGTTGTGGTGTTTAGGCTCACCTCTTCGCCGTAAAGATCCTGACCCGTTAGCGTGATCGCAATGCCAGCAAGTGCAAAGTCATTGCCGTTATTTGTGCCATCTTGATTAATGTCCACAAACACGCGACCTGAGATAGATTTGTCACCCG
>NZ_JASJUU010000008.1:0-121285 GCF_030125375.1 Pseudoalteromonas umbrosa
TGTCATGGTGTGTGCAAACTTTTAACGCCACTGTATTAACAAAAAAACCGATTAATGACGATAGTCCAGCATCTGCTCTATTCGCCACCGGCGTGCCAATGACAATCTCCGACCGGTTACTGTGGCGTGCTAACACTTGTGCGATTAAACCATGAACCAACATAAATGGCGTCATACCCTGTGCTTTCGCTAGAGCCTTAATACCCTGTGCAACACCTGTATTTATAGATGTGCAGACCTTTGCGCCTTGATACTGCTTTTGCGGCGGCCTTGGTTTGTCTAAGCGTAAACCATGGATAGGCTCTACATCTGCCAGTTGCTGCTGCCAATAATCCAACTGAACTTGCTGCCTCTGTGTATCTAACCACGCTCTTTGCCAGTGCACATAATCACTATATTGCAATGCCAAAGGCTTCGCCTCATAGTCAATCCCTTGCTGAAGACTGTGATACCCAGCCATAAACTCATCGATTAAGATATTTAAAGACCAGCCATCCGATGCAATATGATGCATATTAAAAAGCAGCACCCCTTCTTTGTCCCCTGTTGCAATGTAACTGGCTCTCAACATCACATCTTCACTAAGGTTAAATGGACGACTCTGCTCCGCCTCAATGCGTTCTGTCAGCGCATTTGACTGAGCCACTTCGGGATGTCCTGATAAGTCTTCAAAGCCAAGCTTAAATTGCCAAGTAGGCAATACTTTTTGTCTCGGCCCTTCTGGTGAGTCGAGATAGACACTTCTTAATACTTCATGCCGAGCAATGATGTCGCAAAATACCGACTCTGCCACCTTATGTTCAAACACACCTTGTACTTGAAAGCTTTGGAACAGGTGGTACTCACTACTTTGCCCTTGCAGCTTATCAATAAACCAAACTCGTTGCTGTGAAAATGACAACGGTGCTTCTGTCAGATGTAATCGCTTTGGTTCACATAGGGCGCTCGTGTGCGTTTTCTCCACCGCTATCGCTAGGTCTTTAACTGTTCGCAGCTCAAACACATCTCTTACTGACACATCTTTGCCCCAGAGCTTTCTGATTTCAGCAACTAACCTGACCGCTAATAAAGAGTGTCCACCCAACGCAAAAAAGTCCCCCTCTCGACTGACTTGGCAAAGCTCTATCGCTAATAACTTGCTGAAAATAGCAGCGATGTCTTGCTCAACCTCTGTCGTGGGTGCAATGTATACTTGCTCCGTGATAAACGCATCAATCGTCGGCAATGCCTTTTTATCTAACTTGCCATTCGCTGTCATCGGCCATTTATCTAACCAAATAAATATCGATGGAACCATATAACTGGGTAAAGTCTCTGCCAACTGGGCCTGTAACGCACTGTTTGACACATCTGGCGACGTGTCCTCTAAAGACGAGCGCGTTAAATACGCAACTAAATGCTGTTTGCCCTGCTGATCTTCTCTGGCCAAGACCTCAGCCTGTTCAACACCTTGGCAGCGGTTCAATTGATGGGCCACTTCGCCACACTCAATACGCAAACCGTTGAGCTTCACTTGCTCATCCGAGCGCCCAAGATACTGTAAGGTGCCATCGTGGCGATGACGTACTAAATCGCCCGTATTATACATGCGATCTGTATCATTATCCGTGAAAGGGTTTGGCAAAAACTTTTGTGCTGTTAGCTCCGGCTGATTCAAGTAACCTCGGGTTACACCTGCCCCGCTTAGATATAAAGTCCCTATTGTGCCGCGAGGTACCAGTTTCCGTTGTGTATCCAACACATAAGCACGTGTGTTTAAGATTGGACGACCAATATGTTGAGCGCCATTTAACTTCCGTAATCCGCAAGTTGAATAAACAGTATCTTCAGTTGGACCATATAAGTCATATACCTTTTGAACCCCTTTTTGATATAAAGCATCAACCAAAGTTTGCTTTAATGGTTCCCCGGCTAGATTTACAACCTCAACGCTACTAGGGAGCGCACCCGCTTCTAAAAATGCAACCATGACAGAAGGGACTGTGTTGATTAAACTGACGTCAGCATCTACCCCTTGCTTACACACAGTTAGTAAGTCTGAGGCTAGCCAAACTTGACCACCAGCACTCAATGGAGCAAATATTTCAAAAATCGAGATATCAAAACATATCGAGGTTGCAGCCAATACGCTGCGCAGCTCCTCTGCAGTATAAGTTTGCAGCGCCCATAACATCAGGGCGTATGCATTTCTATGTTCGATCATGACGCCTTTTGGTCGGCCTGTAGAGCCCGATGTGTAAATCACATAGGCAAGATCATGACTCCTAACTTTCACTTGCTTGATATCAGGGTTATGAGTGTTAAACGCTCGTAGATCCAGCTTATCCAACATAACCCAGTCTGGCGCATCATTCTTGATTGATAACTCCGCCAAAGCCATTTCACTCAAAACGACTGATACTCCTGTATCTTCAAGCATATAGCTCATTCTATGTTCTGGGTAAGTGGGGTCTATTGGCACATATGCACCTCCGGCTTTGAGGACCCCTATCATAGCCGCCACCATATCGAAAGAGCGATTAATGCATAACCCAATTAGTTGCCCCGGACTGATGTCATGCATTTTTAGCAAATAATCAGCGATTTGGTTGGCTCTAGTATTTAATGCATGATAGCTATAACTACATTCGCCGTGTTGCAACGCGACTTTATCTGGATATCTTGCTACTTGAGCCTCAAATAACTGATGAATACAGCCATGCGTTTGTGACTCTTCAACTTGACCACTCAGTGTCTCCAATAAATATGTACGCTCAGATTTGGACAGTATGTCCAACTCACTCAATGGCGTATTACACAAACCTGCATTGGCTTGAGCTGAGGAAAAGGTCCCCAACAGGGTCTGGAAATGGAGCGCAAGTTGCTCGATGTAATGCGGCTCAAACAAAGCATTGTCATAGAGCCAAATAATGTTTAGCCCATCATCATGCCATTGTAAATCTACCTCCAAATCAAACTTCACTGCGACATTCGATCTATCCCTCACGGATAATTGCGTATCACCTAGCTGTATACTAGAGCGAGTATTTACCGCACCTCCATCAAAGTCTGAGTTAGTAGTAAGCATGATTTGAAATACAGGGCTGTATGAGCGAGTAAATGGCAAATCCAAGCTTTCTACAACCTGCTCAAATGGAACGTCTTGATGATTTTGTGCGTCTAAATGCACTTGCTTTACATGAGACAGATATTCATTAAGACACTTATGCTTTGTGTTAACTCGTAAAGCTAGCGTATTGACAAAAAAGCCAATTAACGACGCAAATAAAGCAGAGCTGCGATTTGCAACTGGCGTACCAACCACAATGTCATGGCGATTACTGTTACGCGCTACAACCAACGCAAACAAAGCGTGTAACAACATAAAAGGCGTAAGCCCCTGTTCACTTGCAAATTGTCTTAAATTTTCTGCTATGAGCTTGTCATTTTGCAGACTAACTTTGCTGCCTTTAGACTGTTTTTCTTTGGGCCTTGGCTTCTCTATTAACAACCCATGTGTTGGTTCTATATTATTTAATTGTTGATGCCAATAAGTAAGCTGTTTTTGCAATTTACTTTCATCTAACCACTTCTGTTGCCAAGCTACAAAATCCGTATACTGCAAACTTAAAGGCTTAAAAGCGAGTTTTTCACTATTTAAATTTGCTAAATAGCCTGCAACAAATTCGTTAATCAACACCTCAATCGACCAACCATCAGAGGCAATATGATGCATATTGAAAAGTAATACCCCTTTATTGTTCGATAAGATGACATAGCTGCACCTCAGCATGAGATCTGTTTCAAGATTAAATCGCTTTTCTCTATATAGATTTGACAACCTATCCAGCTCAATACTCTGCGTCTGGTCACTCAGCGATGAAATATCCTCAACTTGTATATTGAATTGCCATTGAGTACTGACTCTTTGTCGCAGATCATCGCCGCTCTCAACGTAAGTCGTTCTCAATATCTCATGCCGCTGAATAATTGCATTGAATGCGATTTCCGCAGCTTTTAAGTCAAACTCGCCTGATACATCGAAGCTCTGGAATAAATGATACTCACTGCTTTGACCTTGTAATTTATCGATAAACCATAAACGCTGTTGTGAAAAAGATAAGGGGCCTTCATTAAGATTTAAACGCTTAGGTTCAAGGTATTCACTTGAGCTGGTCCCCTCTATCGCTTGCGCTATCTCTGCCACAGTGCGTTGCTCAAATATATCTTTCACGGAAATACTTTTTTGCCAAAACTGACGAATTTCTGAAACCAATCGCACTGCAAGTAAAGAGTGACCGCCAAGCTCAAAAAAACTGTGTTCTCGACCTATACCTTTTGGCTCAACATTAAGTAATTCACCTATAATTCTAACCAACTCTCGCTCAGTGTCGCTTTTTGGCGCAATATAATTCTGAGTCGTAATATGCTCTTCAATCGAAGGCAGTGCGCTCTTGTCCAATTTTCCATTAACTGTAATCGGCCAATGCTTCAAGCCTATATATATTGATGGCACCATATAACTTGGCAATGCGCGCTTTAAATGCGCTTGCAATGTACTCGGTGAAATATTTAATTGAAGCTCAGACTCATCGACATACTTAATATAAGCGACCAAATGGTGCTGACCGTTTTTATCCTGCTGAGCTAAAACTTGTGCCTGTTCAATCTCTCTAACGCCACTCAGATGATGCGCGACTTCGCCACACTCTATCCGCAACCCATTTATCTTTACCTGCTCATCCACACGGCCTAAATATTGTATTCGTCCATCGTTGAGGTATCTGACCAGATCTCCCGTATTGTACATTCGGGTACAAACGTCACTGACAAAAGGATCGCGGGTAAACTTTTGTTCTGTTAATTTCGGCTTATTTAGATACCCTCGTGTAATACCCTCACCACTTAGATATAAAGTTCCGACTTCGCCTTTGGCGACCAAACGCTGTTGATCATCAAGAATATAAGCTCGGGAATTAGTGATGGGACGACCAATGCTCGGCTCTATGTCAGGTGCTCTCAAAGCATAGGTTGAGTAAACCGTATCTTCTGTAGGACCATATAGATCAAAGACCTGTTTAACACCTGCTTTATAAAGAGTTTCTACCAATGCTTGACTAAGCGGCTCACCAGCAAGGTTAATCACCTCTACACTAGACGGCACCTTACCGGCTTGCAAAAAGGCTGACATGACAGAGGGCACCGTATTTATGAGACTGATCTCTTTACTGATCCCAGTCTCGCACAAAGCCAATAAATCCTGTTCGATTAAAACTCTCCCCCCAACCATCAATGGAGCAAATATCTCAAATACAGAAATATCAAAACACATTGAAGTCACAGCTAACACGCAATTCAACTGAGATGGTGTATAAGTCTCACTCGCCCAATGCATGAGCGCATTCACATTACGATGTTCCACCATCACACCTTTGGGACTTCCCGTAGAGCCAGAGGTGTAAATCACATAAGCAAGATCCGACGCCTTCACTTCGTCACTACAAGCTTGATTATTTTCAATACAATATTCATCTAATGAAAGACAATCTAACGCTAACCATTTGGTCTTCATTGAGGTGATACCTTGAAGCCCACTTTCACTCAGAACTAGGCTCAGGTTTGCGTCTTCAAGTATGTATTGTATTCTGTCTTCTGGATATGTAGGGTCAATCGGTACATAAGCGCCACCGGCTTTAAGAATAGCCAACATCCCAACGACCATATCCATGCTGCGCTGAACACACAGACCGATCAGCTGACCTCGCCTTATTTCGTGTTTACTCTTTAGATAAGATGCAAGCTGATTTGCTCGCTGATTAAGCATCTGATAGCTAAGAGTTGTATCACCACATTGTAAAGCCACCTTATCGGCATATTTATTCACTTGTGCCTCAAACAATGTATGAACACAATGATTAGTAACTTCACATACCCTTGCTGATTGAGATAAATCCAATAAGTGTTTTACCTCCTGATCAGGAAGCAATTGAAGTTCTTCTAACTTAATATCTGGATTACTTGCAACTTGCTCAATGATAAATAACAGTCGGGACTTTAGTAATGCCATATCATGTGGTGACAGATAGCTCAAATTATAATCGAACTGAAGCTCCACGCTATTCTCAAGCTCCCATACATTTAAGACAAGGGGTAGCTGTTCATGGAGGTTTGAAATATATTCTAAATGTGCATCTTCATCGCCGAATAATATTGATGTCTCTACTTTTAGATAATTGAATGCAATATCGAACAGGTTTTGCCCATCTAAATCATCATATAGAGACTTTTGATGACTGATGGGGAATTTTTGATGACGAAAATTAGCTTTTGTAGTACTCGCCAAGTCCTTACAAAACTGTCGAAAACTAGATGTTGATGTTGCGTAGATATGACACGAATTAAAATTAGTAAATACACCTAGACTGTTTTTTTCTATAAATGTCCTACGGTTATGCACCGGCATGCCCATTGTAAACGAACTAAAATCATTTAACTTTAAAAAGTAGCTCGCTAATAAACTCATATATATTTGAGCAATACTCACACCGGACTGTGTACCAATCTCAATGATCCTTTTATGTTGTGCTTCGCAAATTAACATATTTTCACGTTGACTTGGCAAACAATCAACAGCTTTAAAGTCCGCTTTATAATTTTGCGTTATTGCACTCTTTACTTTTTTATTTTGCGCTTTTAAAGCAATATTTTCCCAATATTTCCTGCTTTTTTGATACTGCGCAGAGCTAATATAATCTGCACCTTTGTTTGCTATCTCCTGCCAAGATATCGGTATCTGGCTCGTTGAGCCTGTATTATATATCTCAGCTAAACATTTCGCCCAATTAGAAAAGCCCCAGCCGTCACTCATCAAGTGATGTGCCAAACCAACATATAGGTGTTTATTTTCACCTGTTCTAATTAGCAGGCTCTTAAAAAGCTCATTATCAAAGATTTCTATAGGAGTACTGAACAATGTCTGTAACCACTGTCTAACCTCTATTTTAGACTTTGCACTGAAATCTAATACTGTGAGCTCGACAGTTCTTTCTAATGAAATTTTTTGCTTATGTTCGTTTTCAGTAGAGACAATCCTTAGGCCAAAAATATCGTCGCTTTCAATCAGCTTGGCATGTGCCTGTATTAGTCTATTCTCATCAATATTAACTAAATTTATTACCCCACCAATATTATACATCGGATTATTTGGGTGGTTAATCTGATCAAAAAATATATCTAATTGAGGTAAGGTTAATTGAAACTCATTATATTTATTTTCCATCAAGGTTATCTCTACTCTTATTCTTTTTATTTTGTATCTAGTAAATATATCTCTACTTAGGCGGGCTCTAACTGCTTTATAAGGGACTCATTTTCTGCTCTAACCTTACCACTCTCCATTACTATCGTTTTATCAGCAATATGAAAGTATCTATCGTCATGGCTAATAACAATAATTACTTTATTTTTTGCTTTAAGTTCTGGAAGTATCTTGTTATAGAAAATATCTTTAAACACTGGGTCCTGATCTGCTGCCCATTCATCGAAAAGATATACCTCTTTATCAATCATCAATGAGACCAGCAATGCCATGCGCTTCTTCTGCCCATCGGAAAGAGAAAGCGTAGAAAATCTGCCATCTACAATGTTCACTTTGGCATCTAATTCAAGCATTTTAAGATATGTATTTGCACGAGCTAAGCGCTCACCGTCAATATCAAATAAAAATGTATCAAATAAGAAATAATCAGAATAAATCGCACCTATTTTCTGTCTATAACTTTCAATATTATTTAACCCTAGCGATTCCTCACCAAAAGAAATCACACCATTTTTTGGCAAATAGTGTAGCGTCAATAGTTTAGAAAGTGTCGATTTTCCAGAGCCATTTGCACCAACTAAAAATGTCACATCTCCCTTTTTCAGAGTGATATTAATTGGGCCAACCGAAAAGCCTGCCTCTTCTCTTTTACTTGGATAAGTATATTCAACATTTTTTAGTTGTATTGTTTCCCATTCAGGTGTGTCTGAGACTGTTTTAACATCTGTCTCCACCGGAATACTTGCTAGCAATTTATTTAATTTACGATGAGAAATTGAAGCGACAACCATACGAGGGATGGTATCGAGCAAGACTGAAATAGGACCCGTGATATAAAGTAACGCCATAATTACACCAACCAGTTCTTGAGAGCTAATTGTGTGGTAACTGATAAACACAAAACAAACGGCACCAATAACAAAGAAACTGATTAGATCTCCAAAAATCCCCATCATAGTGATGATACTGTAAGCACTTTTTTCATCTTTCAAAATTTTTCTTTCGTTATCCAATAGCGCTTTTTCAAAGTAAAACTCACGATTTTTCTTATCTAATTTCAATTCTTTAAAGCCGTATATCAAACCATGAATTGAGCGCTGTAGTTCGTCTCTAGTCTCACGTGACTTTTCCAACATTTTATTTCCAATAGACATAGGTAGTTGAAAGCATACTCCTCCTACGAATATTGCTAACATGACAAGCTTAAACACTTCAAAATTAATAAATATTAGAAAACCTAACATCCCTATGAGTGTAATACTGTTGACTAAAATAGAAGGTAGCGCTCCAGCCCCAGAAACAATTCGTGGGATATCGGTACTGATAGAAGCTATCAACCTTGACGATCCTATATTTTCTACACTCAATAAAGATGAACTGATGATCCGTTCATAAAATTGACTGCGTAAATCTTTGCCAACTTTGGCTGCGACTCTAACCAAGATAATCTGTGAGACACTTCTCATTACAAGAATTGATACACAGGTAACAAAAAACAATGCAGCCATTTTATAGTTAGATACATTGAATGATAGAACTTCAGTGGTTAGCTCAATTTTATTCGTAAAATTAGGGTCTTCAGGAGAAATACTAGATAAAACAAGAGGGATAAGAGACGAGTATAGAATCCCCGCCAATGCCCCAAAGATAATTGAGATAAATAGGGCGTTAGGTGCTTTTTTCGAAAACAGCGTAAGCATATTCATTGTTATAACTCCTGATTAGTTTACGGGTATTAATGTTTGAGATTTACTTACGGGTCTGTTTTTGTCGAAATTAATATATTCAAAGTTACTGAACATACCAACCATATCATCGTAGTGCTTACTGCCTATTTGGCCAGACTGCCCTGTAGAATTGATAAACTCATGTGATGGCTCACTGGGAGACATACTGATAATTTGCCTAAAACCAGCACCAAAAACTTTGCTATAGCCATTATCTTTGTCATAACTATAGGACGATGCATTAATCGTATTAATATGGCCTTGCGCTTCGAGCTGCCTTTCAAATAGCTGCTTAAGCACTTTAACATCACTAAATGGCATATGCTTTAGAACGGTAAAATGCGTGTCTCCCCAGCGCCAGTCCTCGACTTTTCTACCAAATTGCTGCTGTAATTCGCCAATAGAATTAGTAAAAGAGGTGTGTAATACGTCAGCACATGACTCCAATGCTTCTGTCTTTACATTGTCACACCATGGGCTTTCGTCATTAATCGTTTTGTAGACAGTCGCAGCTTCAACACTCGAAACAAAGCTTTGCAAATACAAATTATGTTTTCGATTGTTCCAACTAGGTGACAGCTCGTCTTTAAAAATATCTCTTTTTATATTCTCTAACCATTTATGTGCTATTGTTGCACCAATACTGTCTTTATTTACTCGACCATCCCATTGCTCTAGTGCTTCTTTTGCTAATATGATCTCCTTGTCAGTCGCTTTTATATAGTGTACATAGCTCTTCATTGGTACAGCAGACAAATCAAACACATCAGCTTGAATCTCTCTCATATGTGCAACACCGATTTGTTGATACTTATCTATTAAGTCTTTAACCCTCTGAGCACGGTAAGGTGGTGCAAAATAACTTGAAATATAGTGCGGGTAGTCATCTGCAACATTTCTATTATTTGCATTTATGATAATGCCACTAGGTGGGTTAGTTTGTTGAGGCATTTCAGAGTAAGGGATATATCCAATCCAGCCTCCTACATCAGGGTCAGAATAACGAGCACTTTTATCAACCTCCTGCCTAATTGGGATTTTCCCAACACCTTGTAAGGCAATATTGTGTTCATCCACGTAAAGTAAATTCAAGGTTGGTGCTACAAAATGTGCCAAAGCCGACCTGAAACTTTGTAATGAAGAGGCGTAATTTACTTCTAACATTGCTTGATAAGTCGTATCTTGTTCACTTAGTCCGGTCCATCTCAAAGCAACAGGCCCATCAATTGTACTGTAATTATCGTTAATAACTGGCCCAACTTTCGTCATTCTAATTGATAGCTCTATATCATTAAGTTCAGGCCTTAACATCGCTGGGAAGTCATTTTTTATAGATATGCTTTCTGAAACCACTGTAAAGTCATGCCATTTTCCTTCATACCAATATTGCTTTGCATTATCCGGGTTGATCACGAGAGGAACGAGATCTTGCGTATCCGCCATCATATTCGCTCCTCCCCATGCAATTTCTTTGTTTTTACCAAACATCACAATAGGTAAGCCGACAATACTCTGCCCCTGTACATTTAGATTTTCCCCTTGAATCTTTACTGCATACCAAAAAGAAGGGATCTGTAAACCAAGGTGCGGATCATTTGCAATGATTGGATATCCTGTTTCAGACCTTTTTCCATCTACAGCCCATACATTACTACCCACATATTTACCGCCTATATTAAACTTAGACTCAAGCTCTTTATTAATATCATACATTGCCAAATATGACTCAACATCACTCTTAGATGAATGCCTATTTTGTGAAACTTTGATATTCGGAAATAAACTGCGTAGTTGGTCTGGATTAAGGTAATTACTCACAACTAATTGGATAAGCTCTTCATTAAGATCCCCTGACAGGTTTAGGGCAAAAAGTTTGATCCAAGCCAAAGAGTCAGCAACGGTCCAAGGTGACATTTCATTGTTTAATAATGAAAACTCAGCTGGCAACTGTTCAGTTTGGCTTATCCAAGTATTGATTCCATCGGTGTATGCCTCAAGCGAAGCAACTGCTTGGGGTGATAAATGTGGTATGCTTTTTTGTGCCTTATTGTATAGCTGTAATGTCCGGATCCATAGATCAGTTTTAACCGTGTTTTTTCCCATTATTTCGCTTAAAGTTCCTTTTACTAGGCGTCTTTGCAGCTCTAATTGCCAAAGCCTATCTTGCGCGTGGACATAGCCCATCGCAAAAAATGCATCTTTGTCTGATTGCGCAATTAATGACACCACGCCATACTGGTCACGCTCAATAGAAATAGGGTGTGAGATACCTGATACTTCAACCTTTTCACCTAGCATATTCAAAGGCCGCTCAATCAAATATAGGCGTGTCAGCAGCGTGAATACGATTAATGGCATTATTAAAAAAATTAAAAACCGAGCTAACAACGGATACTTTTTTATCATTATTTTTCCTCACTACAACTCTTTTTTGCAGTCTGCTCATGGTCATATTGCATGAACCCAGCAGACTGTGCCGACAGCACTTTCTTACTTTTGCTAATCATTGCTCACTTCCAGGCTAAACTTAGTTTTATTTTTACACGGTATAATTTACGCTCTATACCAAACAGGCTTAGTATCGAACACAAGTTACTTCAACACCCATTAGTCTAGATTGAGTACATAGCAATTCACAAAACTGTGTTTTGATAGAAAACATAGTCAGTTTTTCAGATAACGTAATTGCTTGGACCTACTCCACAATTACTTTAATAAAACAATGTGTCTATTAGAATTAACGTCGAATTGCTTTGCTTTTTGAGCAATGTGACTCAATGCCAAAAATGATGTTCGTTGACATAATAAGTAGTGGCAACGAAATTCACAAGCTTAACCTTTCATTAATTAGGTTTTAATTTTTTAGCATATCGAATAAAAGTCTTTACGATAACTCGTCTCACGTGTGAGATGTGTGGCTTAGTTGTCAACCGCCGTAATTTATGGTCTGATAGTTATAAATTGTCACACACTCAATAGACAACATAGTTTGCCCGATATTTACACTTAAATAAGTTTACTAACTTAATACCTCTTCACCTTGATTAGGATGCATAAATACAGGCTAACTTCATCACTTGTAAAAACAAGTATAAGGAAAACAATGGAAAATACAATAATGGCTTCAGTTGCTGCTGAGTCAATAACAAGGCGTTCGTTTGATCACTCTAATACTCCTTACGTATATGAATCGAATAATACTAGCGAGAACTTAATTGAATTTTTCGATAATAATACAGCATTGATTAATCAAGATCTCAATCAGCACGGAGCGTTATTGTTCAGAGGATTTAATATAAAAAACATCCAAGATTTTGATAAGTTTACATCATATAGATTGCAAGAAAATGTAAAATATGTTGGAGGTGCTACACCAAGAAAAAAACTATCAAAACTGACCTCAACTTCCACTATCTTCCCTAAAGATCAATCGATCCGCCTTCATAATGAGCTATCTTATGAAATCACCATGCCCGCAGAGCTCTTATTTTGCTGTATTATTGCGCCAAGTGAACAAGGTCAAACGCCCATTGTAGATACACATAAAGTTTATAACGATATTGACCCCCTCATTATTGAAGAGTTTAGACAACGAAACGGTTGGAAACTCACCAGAAACTATGGACAATGCTTTGGTCCCTCAGTAAAAGAAGGTTTTGGCACAACTGATAAAGAGCAAAT
Organism: Pseudoalteromonas umbrosa; assembly: GCF_030125375.1. Taxonomy (GTDB): domain Bacteria; phylum Pseudomonadota; class Gammaproteobacteria; order Enterobacterales; family Alteromonadaceae; genus Pseudoalteromonas; species Pseudoalteromonas umbrosa. The sequence continues at coordinate 12,706 of NZ_JASJUU010000008.1, forward strand.
AATAAGCGATTGTAAACTTCGCGACATTACCTGTGAAATACTTGATACTGACAAAATACGAACAACCCAAATTAGGCCAGCTGTTCATGAGCACCCAAATAAAGTAGGTTTGCCACTTTGGATCAACCATGTCGCCTTTTGGCACTCATCTAGTTTATCAAAAGAATATTTTGAACATATGTCTTCTAGTTTGGCACCAGAGGAATTCCCTTACCTTATACAATTTGGTGATGGTACAAATATTCCTGACTCTTATGTAGAACACATTCATAAGGCATACCAAAAAAACGAAATTATATTTGACTGGCATAAAGGCGATGTATTATTACTGGATAACTACCAAATGGCGCATGGCAGAAAGCCATATGATGGAAATAGATTAATTGCCGTCTCAATGGGATATTAAAAATAAACTATGAATATCAATAATTTAGCAATAAACGCGACTTTATCTATGTTACTATTCAGTAACTATGGGTACACTTTCGAAGAGTTTTCTATGGAAGAACAAATTCAGTTTATCGAAAAACTGGAGGACGTTTTAAATGACTCAACATTAGATACCGGTGTTATCGAAAAAACTGTTGGACAGCTTAAAAATAACGTAAAGCAAGATAAATACCTTGGATATGAGCAAGTAGAATATTTCGCGAAAAAAATACAATCAGACTTACAAGAGTATACTGACAGCAAAAACCTGATAATAAACCATGAGCAAGCAACCCATCTAGATACTGAGCTGTCGGACGATAACCCTATCAATTTTAATATTGTTAATGGAGATATCGGTTTTTTAACTGTAAATGCTTTCAGTTCAACAAAAGAAATAGATCTCGCTCTCGATAAAATTAATGAAATCGATACTCTTATCATTGATTTGCGCACGAACAAAGGAGGTAAAGAATCTGTTTCACGTTATCTGGCAAGTTATTTTTTTGACCAAAAAACTTTACTAAGACGTGTAATTTATAAAGATAAACAAAACAATACTGATGTATGGACCAACCCAAACAAAAATAATATAAGTAAGCCATTATTACCAATTTATATTTTGGTTGATAAAGCAACATCAGGGCTTGCTGAACGCTTTACGATGAGTATGAAAGCGTATGACAAAGCCTATATTGTTGGCGAGCCTACACTTGGAGAGATCAGTTTTATTAAGTCATACCCGCTGCTTAAAGGTGTCAGTATTGAACTACCTGTAGCGAGCATAGCTGGACCAAAAGGCGAGACGTGGCCAGAAAGTGGTATAGAGCCAGATTTATCTGTTGTATCTGTACTAGCATTTAGAGAAGCACAATCAATGGCACAATATTCCGCTATGGAATATCGCGTTAAAACGGGCAGAGGTACAGCAAATGAAGAATATACAGTTAACAAAGGGGAAATAGATTATGGTGATTGGGTACTTTATAATGGAAGCTGCTTATTAAAATATAAATTTGCCAAGCCACTATTTAACAAAAATAAAAAAACATATTCATTCCCTTTTCAGCTTATGTATTACGGTATTAATCCAACATCCATGACTTATAGGCTAGGAAACAATGATAAAACAATAAAACAAACTGTTAACTTTACATCAAGGAGTGATATCAAAAAGGGGTTAGCTATAGGTTTTAAAAACCCTGAAAACTTTAGAGTTATAAGCTGCGAACACGATAAATAAAAAATGAAAGTAGCCTTTAATTACCGATAAGGCTACTTTCATTAAATAAGTAGTAAACCATAAAAGTATAACCTCGTAAAAATCATTACCAAAAATATTTCTAGAACAATATAAACTAAAGAACCTCTCTTGCAATTTCAAATAATATTGTACTTACCGCTCTTTTAAGGTCGCTACCACTTAATAAAGTTTCTGGAAGCAATTTCGCACAAATATCATCAGTGTATTTACTTAACAACGGATCTAGCTTACTCGGGCCAATTGTACCTGATTTAATTCCAGTAAAATTAACCATAAGAGCGTGTCTGTTTTTTTGCAATTCCAAGATCACTGCGCTGCGGATTGGACTGCTTTGACAAAGGTGCTTCTTACATGCGCGAATCGTTATTTCCATAAACGCAGAAATTTCGGCATTACTGTGAGTTGGATTATTTAAGCTTTTACGCTTACCCTGCGCACTAGATACATGGGTAATGCTATTTTTAAAACCAAGGGCTCTATCACCAATTAGTTCCATTTCATCACTCGTTAACATCTGCTCGCCAAATCTCGCAAAGTACATCACTTTATCCGTTTCGTTTTTTAGGATAATTATGCGGGTAATTTTTCCGGTGTACATTACACTTTATTACACGCTCTGTTATAAAATTTAAATTTGTTGCGCCATATACAAAACGATACAATACGACTTTTAATCCAAAGAGCCTGCTATCGTGCAATTTGAAGTTGAAGCCATTGGCCATATTGAATCTCCATATAAGCAAAAGTTTGCTATTCCTAGACAGCCTAGACTGGTACCAGAAGCCACTGCAAAGTTGATATTCAGCGATGCATTTAACCGCGAAGAATTTGTACGGGGTATTGAAGAGTTCACACATCTTTGGCTGCTATTTCGATTCCATGAGACTGCTGATAAAGGCTATTCAGCGCTAGTGCGCCCACCAAGACTTGGCGGTAATGAACGAAAAGGCGTATTTGCCACCAGAGCAACTTTTAGACCTAATGGCATTGGCATGAGCGCGGTAAAGTTAGAAGGTGTTGAATATAAGAATGGCCAACTTGCACTTTTGCTGTCAGGCATCGACTTACTCGACGGCACACCAATCGTCGATATAAAACCTTATCTGCCCTATTCGGATGCACTGCAAGATGCCTCAGCGGGATTTGCAGATACACGTCCAGAAACAGAAATGACCGTTTCTTTTAGTGAGCAAGCCAAAAGCTTTATTGAAAAGCAGCGTCAATATCCCGAGCTAATGAGCTTTATCAGCAACGTCTTAAAGCAAGATCCAAGACCTGCCTATAAAAAGAAAAAACAACAAACACAAAGCTATGGCATGAGTCTGTACGAATTCAATATTCGCTGGCAAGTTGAAGATGAGCATAACCATGTCATCGAAGTGAGCGCAGAGAAACCGCAAACAGCCAAAAAACCACAAGAATAAATATCTTTACAGCGAAAATAACTCTTTTTTAGCACCTTAGGCACTGTTAAACTACGTGCCTAATTAAAAACACATAACATTGAACGGAACAAGCATGCGTACCAGTCAATATATTTTAGCGACTCTTAAAGAGACGCCTTCTGATGCCGAGGTGGTCAGCCACCAGCTAATGCTACGTGCGGGTATGATCCGCAAACTCGCTTCAGGTTTATACACTTGGTTGCCGTCAGGTTTAAAAGTACTTCGTAACGTAGAAACTATTGTACGCGAGGAAATGGAAAAAGCTGGCGCGATCGAGATGTTGATGCCTGTCATTCAGCCTGCTGATCTGTGGGAAGAATCTGGCCGCTGGGAACAGTTTGGTCCTGAACTACTAAGAATTACCGATCGCCACAATCGTCCATTTGCACTTGGCCCAACGCACGAAGAAGTGATCACTGACTTTGTACGTAAAGAAATAAGCAGCTACAAGCAATTGCCTTTAACCCTTTATCAAGTACAAACTAAAGTACGTGATGAAGTTCGCCCGCGTTTTGGCGTAATGCGTGCACGTGAATTCACAATGAAGGATGCTTACTCTTTCCACCTAGATGACGCTTGCCTTGAAAAAACTTATCAAGTTATGCACCAAGCATACTGCAATATTTTTGAACGCCTAGGTCTAGATTACCGTCCAGTTATTGCTGACACAGGCTCAATTGGTGGTAGCGTATCACATGAATTCCACGTACTTGCTGAGTCTGGTGAAGATGCGATTGCATTTAGCACTGAAAGTGATTACGCGGCAAACATCGAAAAAGCTGAAGCACTGGCGCCTTCAACTGAGCGCGCAGAGCCAAGCAAAGAACTAAATACTTTCGATACACCAAACGCAAAAACTATCGCAGAGCTTGCTGAGCAACATGGTGTTAAAGCGCACAAAGGCGTTAAAACACTGATTGTATACGGCGCTGAAAACGAAGACGGTGAGCGTGGTCTGGTTGCATTAATCGTTCGTGGCGATCACGAATTAAACGAGCTTAAAGCTGAAAAGCTACCGCTTGTTGACTCTCCGCTTGAAATGGCAAAAGAAGAAGACATTGTTGCTGCAATTGGTGCAAAACCTGGCTCACTTGGCCCTGTTGGCCTTGATATGCCAGTTATTGTTGACCACAGTGCTGCTGTTATGTCTGACTTTGTTGCCGGAGCAAACAAAGACGGTGTGCACTACAGTGGGATTAACTGGGGTCGCGATGTAGCTGAATTCACAACTGCTGACATTCGTAACGTGGTTGAAGGCGATCCAAGCCCGTGTGGTCAAGGTACTTTGCAAATCAAACGCGGCATTGAAGTTGGTCATATCTTCCAGCTTGGTAGCAAGTATTCAGAAGCAATGAATGCAGGCGTACTAGGTGAAAGCGGTAAAAACCAAGTAATGACCATGGGTTGTTACGGTATTGGTGTGTCACGTATCGTGGCTGCGGCGATTGAACAGAATCATGATAAGTTTGGTATTAAATGGCCACAAGCACTTGCACCATTCGACATCGCAATCGTTCCGATGAATATGCATAAGTCTCACCGTATTCCTGATATCGCAGAAAAGTTCTATGCGGACTTAAAAGCAGCAGGTCTTGAAGTATTGTTTGACGATCGTAAAGAGCGCCCAGGCGTTATGTTCAACGATATGGAACTAGTTGGTGTGCCATTCACATTAGTTATTGGGGAGCGTAACCTTGATAACAATCAGGTTGAGCTGAAAAACCGCCGTACTGGTGAAAAAGTCATGTTAGACATTGATTCAGCAGTTGCTGAAATCACTAAGCTCATGGCTTAACTCTCCCCCTCTTTTAAAAACGCGCCTAAATGGCGCGTTTTTTGTTTCTACCTGCTACCTTTGCAGAAAATGTCATCTTAGCGTCTCAATACTGATAAAAGTTTGTCATCTCGTGCCTTTACCGTAGACATTATTACGCTTGAGAGTAAACAAGATGGAGCAAACTTACTACCCCAGCATATGGATTTCAGATGTGCACCTTGGCTATAAAGATTGTAAGGCTGAATTCTTATTAGACTTCTTAAATTGCACGCGCTGCGATACCCTGTATTTAGTAGGTGATATCGTGGATCTTTGGTCTTTAAAAAGGCAGTTTTACTGGCACCCAAGCCACTATCAAGTTTTAGAATGTATTCAGAAAAAAGCAGAGTCCGGTACACGTGTTATTTACATCCCGGGTAACCACGACGAGACGTTTCGCAATTATGTAGATATGACACTGTTTAATGTTGAAGTGCACCACACATACGTGCATACCACCTCTGCAGGCAAGCGTTTCTTATTGCTACACGGCGATGACTTTGATTCGGCCACCCGCTACAACAAATTAATCAGTATTATTGGCGATCAAGCCTATGACTTTTTGCTGTTTCTAAATCGTTGGACCAATCGTGTGCGTAAGCTCTATGGCGGACACTATTGGTCGCTGGCTTCTTGGCTTAAAAACCGAGTTCATAAAGCTCGCGCAGCGATTGCCGCATTTGAGCAAGCCGCTGTGCACGAAGCAAAAAAGCAAGGCATGGATGGCATTATCTGTGGCCACATTCACCAGCCCAGAATTAATGTAACTGATGGTATCGTATATTGTAATGATGGCGACTGGATTGAAAACTGCACGGCACTTGTTGAAAACGAGCAAGGCCGCATTGAGCTACTGCACTGGTCTGATATACAAAAAGTATTGAACGTCGTTGAGTTAGACACGCAAAATTTAGACGGCATTAAAGCCGCCTAATTGCTATCTAAATAACACGGACTCTTTACTAAACCAACGTATACAAAACATCAGCAATGCCCCAGCAAGCAGTGCTGATGCAACAAAAATCATCATCACGGCACTGTAGTCAACAGTGCCTTTAATGATCTCTTTAATCGCTAAAGATACATTGGTAATGGGGATCCAAGCCGTGGTGGTATTAAGCGACATATTTGGCATCACCGACACGACAATGGGCACAAACACCAGCATGCTCAGCGGCCCCATATAGTTTTGTGCCTCTTTAAACGAACGTGCATAGATGGAAATTGCCAACACCAAGGATGAGAGCATCACAGCCACAGGCAGTAACAACGCAAAAATCAGCATAAAGTCCGTAATGCTCACACTAGAAAAAGCGTCTTTGATGGTGTCTAACACCCCTATACCGCCAGCAATACTTATCCAAATAGCCATGCTAGAGACTGTCACTAAGGCACAGGCAATGGAGCTAGTCAATATTGTTAAAAACTTGCCCAGTACCAGTTGCGTGCGCGTCACAGGCGTCAACAGCAAGGTTTCAAGAGTACCTCGCTCTTTTTCCCCTGCGCCCAAATCAATCGCAGGGTAACTTGCCCCCATTAAAACAAGCGGGATCAACATATAAGGAATTAATGCACCTAGCTTTTCACCGTAGTTTTCACGTTTATCTGCGGTATCGACTTTGGTAATGGTGATCGGTTTTAGAATTGCACTATGATGCGCTTTAGTCGCCCCTAAAGCTTCTAACGTTGCAGAACGAATGCCTGCAGCATATTTATTAATGAGCTTTTCCAGTCGCTTATATACAAAGTTAATCGATTGGGCATCATTAAATACCACATGCCAAACAGCTTGCTCTGGTGTGACATTCAATTGCTTATCTTGCTGTTTTGGGATCTCAATACCAACATCTATTTTCCCCGCCTTTACAGCGGCTTTTAATGCATCGATGCTGTCAAACTGCTCATCCCCTTCATACGGCTTAAAGCTTTTATGATAAAACAGCATTTGTGCAAACTCTGATGAGTGTTCTGCATTGGCAAGGTAGTAAGTATGCACCTTTTGCTCCGCTTCAAAGGTCGTCTTTGACGCTAAAAACCCAAGCAAAGCAAATAAAATAGGAAAAATAACAATGGGCAGAGCAATGACAAAAAACAGGGTCTTTCTGTCACGCAGTAGTTCTTTGACTTCCTTTAAAAACACTTCAAACATCTGCACATCCGTGATTAACAATATTCAAAAACGCATCGTTTAGCTCAGTACTCTGCCCTGCTGTTTTAAACGCCTCAATGCTACCAGAAAAACGACTTTGCCCCTTATCTATCAAGCACACGCTGTCACATAATAAAGCGATTTCATCAAGGTGATGCGTAGAAAACACCACTGGGGTTTGCGCAGATTTGAGCTCACGAATAAACTGAATAATGGTTTGCTTGGTCATAATATCTAAGCCTGTAGTTGGCTCATCCAGCACAACCACATCTGGTTGATGTACCACTGCTCGGGCAATATTGGTTTTTTGCTTCATGCCTGTTGATAAATGCTCAGCGCGTTTATCTAAAAAGTCGTCCATTGCTAATTGACTAAACAATTCATCACAGCGCACTTTAAGGGCTTTGCCTTTTAAACCATGCAATTTAGCAAAATACTCGACATTCTCTTTTGCCGTTAAACGACCATATAAACCCGTTGTACCAGATAAAAAGCCAATGGCTTTTCGACCTTTCAAGGGGTATTTCACAATGTTATGTCCAGATATTTCAATGCTGCCGGCATCAGGTTTGAGCGCGGTTGATAACATGCGTAACGTGGTGGTTTTCCCAGCGCCATTGGGGCCAAGTAGCCCCAATACTTCACCTCTATCACAGCGAAAAGACACGTCTTCCACAGAATGAAAGAAACCATCACGCTGCCTTGCGTCGCTACGACTGGTGGTATTTTCTAACTCTTTGGCGAGCTTAAAGCGTTTTTTCAGTCCGTTTACTACTATCACTTATCTTCCTTCTCTTAGGCCTAAAGTAGCTTTCATCCGCGTAAAATGCTTCATCTTGCGTGTCATAGTGCCAACCAGGTATGCCCAGTAAAGGGATTGGTGACATCTGTTTATTGTCATCCAGCACCTTATCCATTGTGATCAACTCAACCAAGCGGCTATCCAAGTGCGCGTATTGCTCAAGTAGAGGGAGTGCAGTAAAAGACTCGTCGACTTGAATACATAGCAACTTGCCCGTTAGGCCGATGAACGGGTTAGTCAGCATTTCGTAATTGGCATGGCCAAAAATAAAAGGTTGGGCTTCTTTATGCCACTTATCTTGTTGCACAAAAAACGCGTCATGCCATAAATGCGAACGCAAGTCTTCTTGCCATTGCATATGAGGCACCGCGAGTACTAATCCGCATTCATCAAACAAGGTTAATGCATTACGTTTTCGACTGCGCTCTTTTAAGCCGTGCAGTGCTATTTCTTCGATATGGAGTTTATTAAGGAGACTTTTAGTTTTTGGGAATAAACACCAAATCATCGCACCAAAAAAATCATGCCAGTTATTCTCTCGTGTCGGCACCTGACCGGTCTGCGCAATGATCTCTTCGTAGTAGCGAGTTTCTTCTTCCAGCTTACTATTTTCAGTAAAAACAATATGCTTACCCTGCGCATTTTGCTGGTTGGTTTGCCCATTTAACCACTCAAAGCTTGGCCAAGTATCAAAGGCTTGTAAATTAAATATCGCCTGTAAATGCGCAAAAGGGGCTTGCGCAAACAATTGATTTTGCCAATTTTCAGGGGGAGTAAACTTTTTCATGCTAACTATGCGTGCTCATTTCGCAAATTGTACTATTGCGCGCATTTTACCAAATACACGCGAGGGCGCAAAAAGATAAATAACATCTGCGTACTTTTCCATCTACCTAGCGCTATACATCGGCTAAAGTCGAATTTACTTTGCAATTATGATATTAATTAGCCGGAAGTAATCTCATAAAAAAGAAAGGTCATGAAACTAAAATTAACACTGAGTGCTCTGTCGCTTGCCATTTTAGCAGGCTGTGCAACGACAAAAAGCAACACACCTGAAGATATTGTTACGGCATATAATAGTATTAATGCCGAGCAACTAGGTGAACACATCAAAACACTCGCCTCTGACGAATTTGAAGGCCGTGCGCCATCAAGCAAAGGTGAAGAACTAACGCTTGCTTATTTGACTAAACATTTCAAAGCATTGGGTTATGAGCCGGGCAACGGCAATAGCTTTTTGCAAGAAGTACCACTGGTATCAATCGAAGCCGACCCAAACATGACGCTAAAAATCGGTGAGCGCAGCTACCCGTACAAAAAAGGCATGGTCATGGGCACAAGCCGCATCAGCCCAGCACAGTCTTTAAACGACTCAGAATTAGTATTCGTTGGATACGGTGTCAATGCACCAGAATATGGCTGGAACGACTATGAAGGTCTAGATGTAAAAGGCAAAACGGTTGTTATGCTGGTAAACGATCCTGGCTACGCAACAAAAGACCCTAAAGTGTTTAACGGTAATACCATGACTTACTATGGACGTTGGACATACAAATATGAAGAAGCAAGCCGTCAAGGTGCAGCTGGTGCCATCATCATTCATGAAACAGCACCTGCATCATACCCATGGGAAGTAGTTGAGAACTCTTGGAGCGGTGAGCAGTTTGGCTTCCAAAAAGAGAATAACAACATGGATCGCGTTGCGGTTGAAGGTTGGATAAGCGTTGATGTTGCAAAAGAGCTCTTTGCAGATGCTGGCTTGAATTTTGAAGATGCCAAAAAGAAAGCTGCTGAAGGTGCATATCACGTAGACATGGGCGACTTAACTGCGTCTGTCGATGTGAAAAGTACTATCAAAAAGTCAGTATCATATAACTTTATCGCCACGCTACCGGGCGCTAAAAAGTCAGATGAGCACATCATTTACTCTGCGCACTGGGATCACCTAGGTGTCGATCCTAACCGTAAAGGCGATAAAATTTATAACGGTGCACACGATAACGCGACAGGCACAGGCGGCATCATTGAAGTAGCAGAAGCATTTGCTAAATTACCGCAGCGCCCTGATCGTTCGATCACCTTCTTAGCGGTCACCGCTGAAGAGCAAGGTTTATTAGGCTCTAAATTCTACGCTGAAACACCCGTGATCCCAGCAAACCAGACTGTTGCGAATATCAACCTAGATGCCCTTAACTTACTTGGTAAAGTAAAAGACATCAGCGTTGTTGGCCTTGGTAAATCATCTCTAGATGGCGTACTTAAAGAAGTGGCTGATGAGCAAAACCGTTCAATCTCAAATGAGTCAAACCCGTCTGCGGGTATTTACTACCGATCAGATCACTTCGCTTTTGCTAACATGGGCATCCCAGCTATGTATGCAGGTGGTGGTCATGAACCATTCGACGATGCCACAGCAAAATACCGTAAGCGTATGAGCCTTGTGCTACGTGGTTGTTACCATCAGCCATGCGATCGCTACAGAAAAGAGTGGGATCTCAGTGGCGCAGTCCAAGATCTTCAGCTATTTTTCAAAGCTGGTTACTTAATTTCTCAAGAAGAAGCGTGGCCAACTTGGAGTGCAACATCTGAATTCCAAAGAAAATAAATGGAAATGATATTGATTTTCATTTAATTTAACACTAAAGTGCAACTGTTATTAGGTTACCGGTTGCACTATATGCTCTCATATTCTCGTTCTTATCCGTTCAAGGCGGCTTCTCAATTTGCCTATCTGGCAGCAAATAAGCGGTTGATACTCCCGCTATTATTGATAGCAACTTTACTTTATGCACCTATCCGTGACATTGCGTTAGGAACACTTGCAGACGCTTTTTTCCAAGTCAGTGTGTTTGTTGCAGGTACCTTAGCAATTTACTACTACTTCGTAGAAAAACTCCCCCAATTGGAGCTGAGTTATTTAAATAAAAAATCTCCTGCGCTTGAAGTTACCATGGCAGCCGTACTTGGTGCATTACCCGGTTGTGGCGGAGCCATCATCGTTGTAACCCAGTTTACCAAAGGGCAAGCCAGCTTTGCCTCCGTCGTTGCCGTTTTGACCGCAACCATGGGCGATGCAGCATTCTTACTTTTAGCAAAAAAGCCGCTTGAGGGCATGGCAATCATTTTGCTTGGCATCGCAGTTGGTACCATCAGTGGCTTAGCTGTAAACCTATTTCACAAAGCAGATTATTGCAGACCAAAGGCCAATGACAAACAAGTAGAAGACTGCGACCCACCCACTTTTGCAGTGCGCATGAGCGAGCCTGTTTGGAAAATTGTTTTGTTTCCTTGTATCGCAATTTCGCTTGTTATGGCATTTAATATGGACTTAGGGCAATTTGAGCAACCTATCGAGTTACTCGGTGCCGGCATGGCCATTTTTGCGGTGGTTATTTGGGCTTTGTCTTCTAAGGGAAAAACTTATAAGCAAATTACGGCAGAAGAAGAAGAAGTTAAGCCCCCTTCTCGTTTGGCTAAAATCCTTCAAGACACGCACTTTGTGACTGCTTGGGTAGTTGCAAGCTTTATGATTTACGAGCTCTCGGTCGCTTTATTTGGCTTAGACTTAGCGGCTTGGTTTACTGAGTATGCGATTTACGCACCGCTTATTGCAATCATGATTGGATTACTGCCAGGCTGTGGTCCGCAAATTGTGGTGACCAGCTTGTATATTCAGGGCGTATTACCATTTAGTGCATTAGCAGCAAACGCTGTCGCAAATGACGGCGATGCGTTATTCCCAGCAATTGCCCTTGCGCCTAAAGCAGCACTGTTAGCAACGGCCTATTCAGCAATACCCGCTTTGTTTGTCGGGTACGGTATTTACTACTGGAACCTACTCTAACCTATTTCAATTCGCATATTCACAACCAGAACAAAAAAGCGACCTCATGGTCGCTTTTTCATATTTGTTATTTACCGAACTTGTTACGTTACTTTTCTATCCAAGGTTTAACACTGACCAAGTTAGCAAGTACGTTAAATCGAGTATTATCATTTTCCCAGCTGTCATTGATATGAAAACGGCAGCGGTTCAACTCACAGATGACGTCCTCACCACTTAAAGCGACGTTGTTTGCAAACTCCACCGTAACGCCTTTTTGATCAGGCAGCATGAAAGATAATAACTTACCCACAAATACACCTGACAAATCGCTCAATAGTGTCTCGAACTCAGTGTGTAGTTGATATAATTTGTGTTTGGTAAGGTGTTGATTAGAGAAGTATGCAGATTCAATTTGGATCTTAATTTCACAATAAGTCGCCGTTTCAGGTTTTACAACTACCACCGCTTTGTCTTTATCAAGCTTTTCGTCAATTGGTAACATTAACTGTGCATTTTCAGTGTAGTGCAGCGGCATTGAAGCTTGCTCAGTAACTATGTTTCCCTCTGCAATGGTGCATGGCTTTTTACTTTCACCTTCAACCAAGTAAAAGTTCACTCGAGCAAACTCGAAATCACCTTTTTTGACCACCTTGAGGCGGTCATAAAAGCCTTCATAAGAGGCCACAAACTCTTCTGCGAAACAACCAAAGCTACTAGATAACAGCAGCAGTGGTAGGATCCTATTCTTCATCAAAATAAGCCTTGTTATGTCTGATCATATCATTGAGTTCTTCAATGTAATCTTGTCCACGTTCAGAGTATGACATTAAACCCGGCGTCAGAGCCGTTGCAGTGATCTCTTTTTTATCTGCTCTAAGCTGCGCACGAACTGCGCGAAGCTCACGATAAGCATCATGTGTATTTATATTTCTAAAATACGATGTAACCGACGCCCTGACAGACTTAAATGCCGCCACTTCATGTGCGGCCTCATCAGCACGGCGCTTCGGGATCATGCCGCACCCAGCCCGGTAACACCATTGACCGAAAAAGTTTAAACCGATTCGTGCAAATCGAGAGGTACCCCAAGCAGACTCATTGGCCGCCTGCATTAATGCTAACTCTTTAGGGATAATATCAACTCTATCAAGGGCCAATTTTAAACTCTCAACAGTGATCTCTTCTTGATCTAGCTTATAAAGTTGAAAAATAGTCTCTACACGTTCAACCTGTACATCACTTAGCGACTCATCAAACTGCAGCATCATTAATGCAATTTCAATACTGGCTCTTTGTTGCAAAATGACCTTATTCTCGGCCTCTACATGAGGTTTAATGAAGTCGAAAAAGGTCTTTTTCTTAGTCGCAATGTCTTTAATAGACGCAAAGTCAGGTAGCTGCACATCATGTAATGGCTGCTCAGGTAATTCGACTTCAGGGATCTCAACGATAACTTCTGGTACTTCTACTGGCTCTGGCTTTTCAGGTGGTTCGGTTATAAACGGATAAATAATTGCGTACAAAGAAACTGCAATTAATAAAATCTTGATAAAATTAGAACGCATGATTCTCCTCTCACTAGTACCTACCAAACGAGCTATCTGAACTTCCTTTGTCAGAGAAAGACTCGTTGTACTTAGTTCATCTCATAAAACGGCGACCGATTATAGCAACAATCGCAGTTAAACGCGAATTTACGCCAATCCGTCGCTAAAATAAGCTTTTTTCCAGCCACACCAAGTAATTACATTTTTAACTTTGCATCGCTATACTTAGCTTACAAAGATGGAATAAGACAATAACCAGCCACGTAGAGTATTTTATGACCCAGTCCGTATGGCAACAAAGATCGCTAGATCAAGTAAAAAATCGTCCCAATGATAATCGCTCAGCGTGGCAAGTAGACCGCTCTCGGATCATCCATGCAGCAGCCTTTAGGCGTCTGCAATCAAAGACCCAGATTATGAGCATTGGCGTAAACGACTTTTACAGGACACGGCTAACACATTCATTGGAGGTATCACAGATAGGCACGGGGCTATTGCGCCACCTCAAGCTGCAAAACCCTGAATTTGAGCACTTCCCCTCAGCAAGCCTGATTGAAACCATCTGCCTTGCCCACGATATCGGTCATCCGCCTTTTGGCCATGGTGGGGAAATCGCGCTCAATTATTTAATGCGCGACTACGGCGGCTTTGAAGGTAATGCGCAAACACTGCGGATCGTCACTAAGTTAGAGCCCTATTCAAATGGCTATGGTATGAACTTGACCAGACGTACGCTGCTCGGTTTTATAAAATATCCAGCGCACATCTCTTCATTGCAGCTTAAACCACACAGTATTAACCCGCATCAGCGCTTTATATACACGCAAAAATGGTTCCCAGCTAAGGGCATTTACGATTGCGATAAAGACGTGTTTGATTGGATATTGTCGCCTTTGTCCAACAAAGACAAAGACCTTTTCACAACACACAACCCCATTGATGAATTTAAATCTAAGACTATCTACAAATCCCTTGATGCGGCCATCATGGAGTATGCAGACGATATTGCTTATGCAGTTCATGATTTAGAAGATGCGATTGCCACTGGCACACTCAGTGAGCGCGACTGGTATAACTATGCGATGCCTGAATTTAAACAAATTAACTCGCCTTGGCTTGAGCAGAATCTATCAAGTCTAACGCATCGTCTCTTCTCAGATGATGAACCGCTTCGAAAAGATGCCATTGGTGAGCTCGTCAACATTTTCATTGTTCACTGCGCTTTGGTACAGCACGATGCAGAGTTTGACGACCCCTTGCTCAAAAATACAGTTAAGCTCGGCGATGAATTTGAAGCCATCCTCAAGGTACTCAAACAATTTGTTTACCAAAGGCTCATTCGTGAACCGACTATGCAGCAAATTGAGTTTAGTGGTCAGAATATGTTAATTGATTTGTTCGATGCATTTTCCAGCGACCCAGTGCGTTTACTGCCTTATACAGCCCAATCTCAGTACGAGCATGCTGAAAGTGACACGGCAAAAATGCGAGTGCTTGCAGATTATTTATCTGGCATGACTGATGAATACGCAAGACGCTGTCATGCTCGTTTATTTGGCAATAGCATGGCGAGGTTATAGGGTGCGTACGGTGATATTGTCGTGCTTACAAATAGAGATAATAAATAAGTATTTTTAGCGTTCAGCGCTAAACACAGCCAAATTGTATTGTCACTAATTTATAGCTTGTTCTTCACACAACGGTGTTAGCCTAATTTTGATGTTCATAAAATCAAAAAAGGAATAACAATGAAATTAAAACTACAAAAAGGTAATTTAAAGAACTTATCGAATGGTAATGTAACTTTAAACAAGCAAGCAACTAAGCAGATCAATGGCGGAATTAGATGGTACGCGACATGGGAGTGTACAACTGGTTGGCACCGTTGTGAGCCATAAATCATCTTATAAACATGGGGTCAGCTGACCCCATGCTTTTTATATCCTTTCAAAGCCTATTTCCCACTTGCTTTTAAACGAATAACATCAATCCAAATTTTCATAAAAAGTCATTTTAGTAAATACAAAATGCGAGTGCTGAACAATCAGAAATATAAAAGCATGGCTTTGCGGTTTTTGGGGCGAGATCAAAAATAGTGAGTGTGACGTTAAATGGGTGGTAACGTCTACCACCCATCAAAAAGGTCGGTTATTTTAGTTTATCACTGACGATTGGGTAATGATCCCAGACATTTTTATCTGCAAGTGAACGGACTAATTTAACGTACTCTGCATGTGTCCAAGCCAGCGGTGTGGCCGAGTTTGTGCCTTCACCTAGCTGATAACCAAACGGGTTAACACCAACGCCATCCCAAACTTGCTCTGGTAGCATCAAACCTTCGTTGGCAAAGTGCTCCATGCCGCGGACATAGGTATGTTTAATACGCGTCACAGCCTCTTTGTTTAAGCCCTTAGTCGCAGCTGCAGCCGCTATTTCATAATGGCCTTTTTCACCTGTAAAGAATGGCCATACACGTCCACGCTGTCCCGGCGTATTTTGACCGCCCTCAGCATAATTAGTGCCTTTTACTTCATCTTCACCATAGCCATCGTTACCGTAACGACGGTAGCCTGGATAAGTATTTGGGTCACCTGCAAAGGTAAAACTGTATTTTACACGCAAGTTTTCAGGTAACGTTTCATCTTCGTACTCTGGCAGTGTTTTCAAAATACTAGGCGCATCGGCATCCCTGACACCATAACGTACCAACTCTAAGAAACCACCATCAATGATCTGACGCTTATCAAGTCCTGTACGGCCATTGTTATCACCCAATTTTGTTGAGGTGTTTGGGTTCTCGTCTCGTGCGATACGGAAGAAGTATTCACCATCTGTATCTTGGCCTTTCAAGTTACCTTCGGTGGTGAACATGAGCTTTTCAACAGTATCATTATACTGTTTAGCAGTATCTAGATACCTTTGCTCACCAGCTTTATCACCAGCAAGCTTGGCGATGTCACTTGCTGTCACTAGGCCCGCAATCACAGCAGCGGTTGTCGAAGGAGAATACCCGTCTTGCTCTTCCCAGCGCTCTTGTTGGGTCGCAGGTGGTGTAATTTGCGTGTCATTCCACAAAATCTTTGCCAGACCGCCATCTACTAGAAACTCTGCCGCAGGCTTGAGCATACGCTCGTACCAGTAAACTAGCTTTTCATCACTTAACACACCCGCTTGCCATAATTTCCAAGCAAGCATGATCGGCATTGCAGTTTGGTCAAGCTGAACACCTACCCACTCTAACTCACCATCAACATGTGTTTTTTGTAAAAACCAGCCAGTATCGCCTTGGTTACCCGGCGTGCCATCCATCACTTGAACTTTTTCAAGGTATTCAAATGAGGTTAGCGCGGTATCTGGGTCGCCCATCGCCATGAACGCCATAGCGACTTGATAAAAGTCACGTACCCAAACAGCTTTATATCCTGTGTGACCTTGCTCAGCAGCAACTGTGTCACCCCATGGATTAGACAATGATGCAATGAGCGCTCCGGCGTGCGTTTTATCTTCTTGTGCTTTTAACACTAATGCACTGACATTTAATAATTTACCGCTGTCAGTGGTATAGTTTGCAAGACGTTGCATAGGTTCAAGGCTGGCTAAATAATCTTCCCAGCCTATGTGTTCGCCTTGACCATTGTAATGTGCAAGGACTTTGTCATAGCCTTTATTTAGCGCAGCGGCACCTTGAGCAAAACTATCTGCTTGTGACTTGCCAAAGCTCAAAGCAAGATCAAAGGTCGCAGATCCCTTAACTTCACCAAGCTCAGCAAGCCAGTTTACATTGCCTTTTGTGTCACCTGTGCTTTGGTAAGTACGCGTCAATGCATGATTTTTCTTAAGTTCATTCAGATTGTCACTACTACCTGTAAAACCTACCGATGCTTGCTCAAACCCTGTGCTGCTTTGTAAGGTTAAAAAGTTATCAGCTTCCCAAGCAACCAGACCTTTGTCTGTCACAGTTGCTGAGTCATTCAAGCCGTTATTATTTACATATGGGTTAACGTTCACAAACGCTTTTACACCGCTCAGCTGCGTATCCACTTTTGCTCTGACAAATAAAGTCTGACTATCAGGGTCAGTGAAAATGTGCTTTTCTAATGTAAAGCGGCCCGGCTTGTCTTTACTAACAACTTTATAAGCCAGTGACAAAGGACGACCTTGTGCATCTTTATATAGATAGTCAATAGACACATCTAACTCATCGCGCTCAGTCACAGTAAAGTCTTTACCTGTCACCACAAACTGCATATCACGAATTTGCGCTTGGTGAATAAGACCAAACATGGTCTCAGTGATCATGCCCTTGGCAATTGAAAACCAAACTTTAGATACTTCACCTGTTTGTGCATCATTTGCATACTGGCCATTTTTATAGGCTTCATAAGATGTGCCAATGCCCGTTTTATCTGAATAAGTCCAAAACGGCTTATCGCCCGGCGCACCGGGTGCGGTCTCAATCTGCTGTGTATTCGTTGCACTACCACACCCAATAAGGCCTGCGGCAATCAGTGCCAACGACAAACATGACAATTTTTTCATTTTTACTCCTCAGTGGCTGATTTATTGCGCGCTTGTTTTCACACGTGCAACAGACAGCGCCGCTAAAATAAACGACACACCACCAATAACTAATGCATAAATAGGTTGATTCTCGAAAACATTTCTTAAGATAAGGCCAAGTACACTGGCTGCCAGCAGTTGAGGGATAACAATAAAAAAGTTAAAAATCCCCATAAATACACCCATTTTGTGCGCTGGCACAGCATCGCTTAACATGGCATAAGGCAGAGATAAAATAGATGCCCATGCAAAGCCGATACCTATCATCGGTACCCACAGTAAACTTGGATCTGAAATAAACAAAAAGCTCAAAAGCGCACCAGCACCTAAAAGCAGATTTAAACTATGCGCCCACTTAAGGCCAGCACGTTTAACCACAAATGGAATACATACGGCTGCTAGCGCTGCAAAACCATTGTATGCAGCGAATAGGATACCGACCCAATCAGCGCCATCGTTATAGGCTTTAGAAGTCACATCCGTCGCGCCATAGTGAAAACTGGTTACTGCCGATGTGGTATAGATCCACATTGCAAATAAAGAGAACCAGCTGAAAAATTGCACCACCGCCAATTGCTTCATGGTTTCTGGCATAGTGAATACGTCGTAAATGACTTCGTAGAAACCACCGCTTGTACGTTGCTTGTTTTGCAGATATCCAGCAATGAGAATGAGCGCTGAGAACGACAGCAATAGTGCACTTAACAAGTAAAGCTCTTTTTCTAGCTTCAACACGGTGACACCCGCCAAAATAAGCCCACCAATCACACCACTTACAAGTGCATACTTGGCAAACTGGATGCGTTGTTTTGGCTGTGATGATGCTTGTTTCAGCTCTGGCGATTCAAATCCGGCTAACTGCTCAGGTGTGTATTCTCTGGTTTTAAGAATGGTCCAGCCAACCGCCAAAAATAAAATCACACCACCAAAATAAAAGGCATATTTAACGGACTCAGGTATTTCCCCAGGCGCTGCCGTGTTGCTGATCCCAAACCAATTAGTCATCATCCAAGGCAATGCAGAGGCGATAATGGCACCAATACCAATGAAAAAGCTTTGCATTGCATAGCCTGTTGCGCGCTGCTTTTTATTAAGATTATCACCTACTAATGCACGAAACGGTTCCATCGTGACATTAATTGACGCATCCATGATCCACAGCATACCGGCTGCAATCCAAAGTGTTGGCGAGTTTGGCATGATGAAAAGTGACAAAGTCGTCAGTATCGCGCCATACAAAAAGAAAGGACGACGACGGCCAAGGCCCGTCCAAGTTCTATCACTCCAGTAACCAATTATCGGCTGTACAATCAACCCTGTGAGTGGCGCTGCCACCCATAAAATAGGAATATCATCAACTGATGCGCCTAGCGTTTGGAAGATTCGGCTCACATTACCGTTTTGTAACGCAAAGCCAAATTGAATGCCCATAAAACCAAAGCACATATTCCAAATTTGCCAGAAACTCAGTTGTGGTTTTTGTTTTTGCATAATTAATTCTCTAGCTCATACACAACACTGGCAAGCGGTGCCAAGGTGATGTTGAGTTGATTATTTTTAATGACAAGTGTTGGATGAGACTCCAACTTATCTACGACTTTGCCTTGCCACCCCTCAGGTAATTCAATCGTAACCTGCGCGTTATCAGCATCAAAGTTACTTGCCACAATGACTTGCTGATCGCCATTATCACGTGCAAATGCCATCACTTTTTCAACTGGCTTGTTAGCACTATCTAATGTGTTTAATTGCACCAATGCGCCATGTTGAATAGCAGGCATTGAGCTTAAGTTCATGAGCTTTTTGTAATATTGACGTAATGCCTTTTGCTCATCACTTAGCTGGCCACCGTCAAATTTGCCCTTATTCATCCAAGCCTGATGTGCAGGTACACCGATATAATCAAAAATGCTGGTGCGGCTCGGTTTACCAAAACCGGCCATCTCTGAGCCGTCTTCACCGACCGATTGACCAAAATACAGCATAGTCGGTGCTTTACTGATTAAATGGCTCACTACCATCGCCGGCTTACCTTTTTCAGCGCTGCCTGCAAATTCAGGGCTGGCGATACGCTGCTCATCATGGTTTTCTAAAAAGTGCAGCATGTGTGGTGCAATATCTGACACGCTTAAATGTGCATCCATTACACTTTGTGCATTGCCAGTGCCTTGCATCAACAACTTCAAGCTGTCATAAAAGCCCACTTTGTCGTATAAGAAGTCCATTTTTCCTTGGTGAATATAAGGGCGGTAAAGGGTTGGGTTGTACACCTCAGCCAACAAAAAGGCGTCAGGATTTTGCATTTTGATGGAAGAGTTTAAAAAGCTCCAAAATTCAACTGGCACCATTTCAGCCATATCATAACGGAAACCGTCTACCCCTTTATCAAGCCAATATAAGGTGATGTCTCTAAACTTATACCAGCTATCTGGTAGTTCTTTATCTTGCCAAAATGCATAGTGTGCACGGTAGTCTTGCTTTGCCATCTCAGCGGGCAGCGTTGGGAAGTCATAGCTGCCGTCAGGGCGCACGCCGTAATTCACTTTAACGGTTTCATACCAGTCATGAATATGCGGCTGCGCAGCTCGTGCGCCATTTCCCGTCCATTTCGCAGGTGACTCTGTAAATTGACCATCCGCAAGCGGGTGAGGCTTACCACCTAGTACTTGGTAATCAGCAGATGTAGGGACTTTAAAATCCTGCCCGGTCACATAATAAAAGTTGTTATCACGGGCATAAGTCAGCGCCGTATTGTCTTGCGCACCAAAATCTTTTACCCCTTGCGGCGCACTCAAAGATTGGTAATTTCTTGCAACATGATTGGGCACGATGTCTATCACTACTTTCATGTCTGCATCATGAGTACGTTCGATCAGCGCTTCAAACTCTGCCAGACGCTTTGCAGGGTCTCGTGCTAAGTCAGGGTTAACATTGTAATAGTCTTTAATTGCATAAGGTGAACCTGCACGGCCTTTCACCACATCGGGATCATCTATACCAATGCCATATGCGCTGTAATCGGCAACTAAAGCATGATGTAGCACACCCGTATACCAAACATGAGTCACGCCCATGGCTTTAATTTCCGATAACGCCTTT
Organism: Pseudoalteromonas umbrosa; assembly: GCF_030125375.1. Taxonomy (GTDB): domain Bacteria; phylum Pseudomonadota; class Gammaproteobacteria; order Enterobacterales; family Alteromonadaceae; genus Pseudoalteromonas; species Pseudoalteromonas umbrosa. The sequence goes on from NZ_JASJUU010000008.1 coordinate 33,646, forward strand.
GGCGTGAAGTCTTCGAATTTACCCACGCCATTTTGTGCCAAAGTACCCCAGGGCACATTATTAGTGTTTGTGTTGCCAAATAGTCTCGTGAATACTTGGTAAACGACAGGCTTTTGCTCTTGTTGTTCGGCTTGCTTACTTTGCTCAGCTTGTTGAGAAGACTGACATGCTGTCAGCAAAACACTGCCTGATATTAAGCTCAGTGCAAGCACCAAAGGTTTTATTGTCATTATCTTGTTGTCATATTGGTATTTTAATTGAGTCTACTGACTTGCAGCCCAGTGTTGAACCACTTGCATACGTATTCAAAGTCGTGATTAATTTGTTATTCATATAAAAAAACGCGAAGTATGGTAGATACTTCGCGCCATGGCAATATTGCTAAAATACACCGCATTATTTTGTCATTTTATCGATAAATGCTTGGTGGCTTGGCAGCTTATTTACTGTGGTCTGTAATAACACTTTTAAGCTATCCAATAAGCTTTTTAAATGCTCGTCATCAAACTGCTCAGCCAATGGATGATAAGTCTTTGGCACCAGCCCCTGCCCAACCATCACTTGTTGCCATGCTACGTTTTGAAATAAATCATCGGTTTTCGCGGCGAAATGGCCAGTTTCTTCAAAGAGTGCCATTTTTCTGTGTAAGCTTGGGGGGATAAACATATTTTTACACCACTGCCAAAATCGCGAATCGTCTCTTTCAGTCAGTTTATAGTGAAGGATTACGAAGTCTCTCACTTGTTCCATCTCATTTGCAAACTCCATATTGGCGTTTTCAATGGCACTGTCCTTTATCGCATCAAATGGAAAGTGTCTGATCAAACGTAAAATAGATGTTTGGATTAAATGAATACTAGTTGACTCTAGCGGCTCTAAAAACCCACTCGACAAGCCTACTGCAAAGACATTACCTTGCCATTGCTTACGACGCATGCCCGTTTTGAATGTAATCAATTTAGGCTCTGCTAAAGGGCGGCTTGGCAAACTTTGTAATAACGCTTCTTTGGCATCTTGCTCAGATATAAATTTGCTTGAAAACACGTAACCATTGCCAATTCTATGTTGCAACGGTATTTGCCATTGCCATCCTGCTTCTTTTGCAATCGCGCGAGTATAAGGCTTAATCTCACCATCAAATTGTTCACTGGGCAGTGCCCACGCGCTATCACAAGGCAACCAATGTGACCAATCTTCAAATCCAACATTCATCGTTTGGTCAATTAACAGGCCTTTAAATCCACTGCAATCTAAATATAAGTCAGCGCTATATCGCTCACCATTTGCTAAATGGACTGATGTGATATGCCCTGAGTTAGGATCTGTCTTTACCTCAGTAACTTTCCCTTCAACTCGCCTAACACCTTGACTTTGAGACTGCTTACTCAATAACTTAGCGTAAAGTCCTGCATCAAAATGATAAGCATAAGTAAGGCCTTGCAACTGTGTATTAGGGATATGCTGCAAGTGTGCAAATCGGTTTGCTTTTGCCGCTTGGGTATTTAATGAATACTCAGCCAAGCAATCCGTTAACCCCTGTTGCTTTGCTTTGAGCCAAACTTGAAAAAAGTCGCAAAAAGGAAAGCTTTTTCCCAGCTCACCAAACGCATGCATATAGCGACTATCCTGATGACCCCACCCTTCAAACTCAATACCTAGCTTATACGTCGCTTGAGTTTGCTCCATGAATGTGCGCTCATCGAGCCCAAGTGCGGCATTAAAATTAACCATCGGCGGAATGCTGGCTTCGCCAACGCCGACTGTGCCAATGTCATCTGACTCAATCAAGGTGATGTTAACCTGATCTTTTAGTACTCGCTTTAGCAATGACGCACTTAGCCAGCCCGCTGTGCCACCACCGACAATTAACACATTTTGAATTCGTTCAGTCATGCTCACCTCTTTAGCAATAAAAAAGCCTTATCGCAGTACGATAAGGCTTTTTCTATATTCTCAAGTCAATGCTCTACTTAAAACTTGTAGCTTGCGCCTAACAAGAATACGCGTCCGTAATCTTGATAATCTCTAACTTGTAGATGATTGTCACCAGATAAAGACGTAAATGGCTCTTCAGTGATATTCTGTGCCTGTAATGTCACAGCTAGCCCTTCAAGGGACTTAATACCTGCTTCACCAAAGTCATAACCAATTTGAGCATCCCAAATTGTTTCACCTAGGATATCCACTTGCTCTGTTTTAAAGCCTGTGCCGTATACATCACCTTTAAAGTCAGAACGTTTACGCATGCTGGTTCTGAACTGGAAACCGTTATTTTCATAGAAGAAAGTTAAGCTTTGCACTTTTTCTGACAAGCCTGGTAACTTGTATTCTTCACCGTTGTGATCTTCAACATCTTGATGAATACGCGTATGGCTCGCTATTAAACCAAAGCCCTCTAAGCTGCTATGGATCAAAGTGAACGGGAATGTGACTGCCGCTTCATAGCCCCATAAGTTGCCACCGCCACCATTGACTTTCAGTTTACGTGTCGCAGTTGGATTTGCCGGTACCAGACCCGTCTTAGGGTTAATAACACCCGTTAGATCTTCTTCAGTGTTTGAATCAAAGATCCAGTTTTTAAGGTCTTTGTAGAAAGCCCCAACAGAGAAGTATCCTTCTGAGTGATAATAGTTTTCATAAGTTAAATCAAAGCCATCAGCTTCTTTTGGCTCAAGCTGCGGGTTGCCACCAGTGATCTCCCAAAAGTTTCCACTGTCATCAGGTACATCTCTGTACGATCTGATAATAGACGAGTTCATCTCAGACATTTTTGGACGTGAAATCGTTTTCGCGTAACCAAATCGCAGCATTTGCTTGTCATCAATAGATAAAGACAAGTTCAAGCTTGGTAACACATGACTGTAATCATGGTTTTCTCGACTGTCTTCTAGTACAACTTGACCACTGCCATCAATCCCCGCTTTTGCACCTTTAGTATCGACTTCAGTTTTGACATAACGCAGGCCTGCATTACCTTTTAGCGGCATGTCAGCCACTTCCATATCAATATTCGCTTGTACAAATGCTGCAGTGACTTCTTCGCTCACAGACCAAGTTCTAGCTGCGTGGCTCGCATCCGTCAGGCTTTCTGCCAGCAAGGAGAAATAACCATCCGCGACCATCGCACGCGAGTCATAGGCAATCATATCGCCCATACCGATAAAGTCTAAATTCGCCGTACCCAAGCGGTATTGATCAGGTACTGTCAATAAGTCGGTATTATCTGGGTAAGAGAAATCTTTTAAAGTCATGAAGTAACCTTCAGATACTTTTGACTTTTCACGCTCTTTATATGACAAACCCGCTTCTACTGAGCTGATATAATCATTATCTAGCGCATGCTTTGCAGCCAACTTAAGTGCGTTAATTTCGTCTTCTAAGACTGGCGCATTAATAAAGCCATCTTGCAACGTATTTTGGAATGGGTGACCCTCAACGTTTGTACCGTACTTTTCATTAAGCGCTGTGCTGCTGCCCCAAGACAACGGCCCGCCCACTTTGATTAAGTCGTAATCACTATAATCCAGCTCATGAGTAAATTGTGCTCCAGTGTTGCCATCATTAAAGGTATAACCGATATTGTCAGCCGCACCACGCAAATCACCACGGCCAGTGCCAGAGTAACTCTCTAAGCTCCAGATTTTATTCTCAACACTTGAGTGACTTAAATCAACTTCAATGGTTGTCGCATCAGTTAGCTCATAAGTTGCATTGAAACCAAATGCCTGCATTTGCGCGTCTTTAGACTCGTAGTCATTACGTACTACAACTCTTTGGCCTTCTGTTATTGCACTGGTAATAAAACCAGACGTTTCGTCTACAGACACACTTTGCGGGTTCAGTAGACCTTGGCCCCAACCAAATGGAATTTCGATACCACGTAAGATTTTATCTTCGGTAAAGTCAATATAAAGCGCATCAAATACCATAGATAGCTTGTCATTTGGCGCAGCCTCAAATACAAACATCACAGAATCACGCTCAAGTGTTGTAGAGCGAACAAATGGCTTGGCACCACCTAGAATTGAGTACTGCTTACCATTCTCTTCAAATTCTGGGTAACCCCAAGTGTTCCAACGTTTTTCTTGGTTAGGTGATGAGCTCGTTGTTAAAGCCAATGCAACACCATATTTGTCATCTGCAAACTGATCAATGTATGAAAAAGTGCCACGTAAACCAGCATCATCAGCATCTGGGTTCAGCTTACCGATATCTGACTTTTCATAAAGTGCATTAACCTGTAAAACACGCTCATCCATACTCAAAGGACGTACAGTCTGCATATCAATGACACCCGCGATCCCTTCTGCTTCTAGATTCGCGCTTGGCGTTTTATATACAGTAACACCACTCATAATCTCTGAAGGGTATAAATCAAACTCTACACCGCGGTTATCATTAATTGATACTTGCTCACGGCCATTGAGCGTCGTTGCCCCTTCATTTTCACTAAATCCACGTACCGTTACTTTATTTGAACGACCGTCTAATCGTTGCGATGTAAGACCTGGTAGGCGTGCGATTGACTCTGCAATTGAAGAATCTGGTAATTTACCAATATCTTCTGCAGAAATAGACTCTACAACCTCAGATGAAAAGCGTTTAGTATTGATTGACTTTACAACACTTGCACGGAAGCCGCGTACTTCTACAACTTCCACTTTCTTTTGATCATTTTTTACCGACTCTTCGTTTTGCGCAGCAATTGCGTGATTGCTTAAGCCCGCAGTAACGAGTGCCAAGGTCAACATACTTGGTTTGAACGTAGACATAATGTTTTATCCCAATTAGCTTTTTGTACGTCACTTTGTTGTTATTTACTTAATGCAGGGATTGATAGTAAAACTGCAAAAATAAATTCATTTGACGTTAATTTTGTTGTCACCCGCCATATTAGCGTTGTGACTTGGCTAGTCACAACTTTATGCATACGTATTCAAAGAATGGTGAACAGGCGTGAACTTTAAAAAAGTCGTCTTTAAATACTTGTAACCTTATGCTTTTATTAACTTTATTTGACATGCAACCAAAATTAACAATTTAAGCAATGCATTTAAGTATATTTTACAAGCAAGTAACTCAATCGCTTAACAAGCAGAGTATGGCATAAAAATCGGCATATAGATGTGTGTTGAATGCGTGACCATGAAATTGGTATTACCAATTTAAATATTCCAAGCACTTATAAAACCTGAACTCTAATCTATTCACTATAAATTGGTAAAGATGATTTAGTAAACCTCCAATAGTCAGAGATCTGTAAAAATTTCATAATATTTTAAATGCATACGTATGCAGTTTTTTTACTCACATGCATGCATGCCGTATGCTTTTCGACAATATTAACGACCAGAACCACTTTATACTTTTAGCTGGCTTAGTTCGCTTTAAGAAGTGGCTTCACTGCACAAAGCTGGAGAATCGTGCATGGCGCAAAATGAATGGTGGAAAGGTGCGGTAATCTATCAGGTTTACCCACGCAGTTTTAAAGACACCAAAGGTGATGGTATTGGTGACCTTAATGGCATCATTGAACGTCTTGACTACATAAAGTCATTAGGCGTTGATGCGATTTGGATATCCCCATTTTTTAAATCGCCGATGAAAGACTTTGGATACGATATCAGTGACTATCGAGATATTGATCCCATGTTTGGTAGTATTGAAGACTTTGATAACTTGATTGCTCAAGCACATCAGCGTGATATCAAAATTATTATTGATCAGGTTCTTAGTCACACTTCCAATGAGCACCCATGGTTTGTAGAAAGCCGTCAAGATAAAAACAACGAAAAATCTGACTGGTACGTGTGGGCTGATGCTAAACCTGATGGCAGTCCTCCAAATAACTGGCTATCTATTTTTGGCGGCGTTGCGTGGCAATGGGAACCGAGAAGATGTCAGTACTATTTACACAACTTCTTAACTGAACAACCTGATTTAAACTTCCACAACCCGCAAGTTCGTCAAGCGGTATTAGACAACGTCAAATTCTGGCTAGACAAAGGTGTGGACGGTTTCCGTTTGGATGCGATTAACTTCTGCTTCCATGATAGTGAACTGAAGGACAACCCTGCTAAGCCAAAAGAGTTGAGACAGGGTCGTGGATTTAGCGAAGACAATCCTTATGCTTTCCAGTACCACTATTACAATAACACGCAACCGGAAAACTTGGATTTTATGGCTGAGATCCGTGCCCTGCTTAACGAGTACCCGGGTACGGTCAGTTTAGGGGAGATTTCATCAGAAGACTCTCTTAAAACCATGGCAGATTACACATCCGGTGGTGACAAACTGCATATGGGATACAGCTTTGAGCTACTAACCAATGATTACAGCGCTGAATATATTCGCGAAACGGTATCACGTCTAGAGGCTGTGATGACCGAAGGCTGGCCATGTTGGGCATTTAGCAATCATGACGTTGAACGCGTAGCCAGTCGCTGGTCTAAAGACGGACAAACTGTGAATCCTCAGCAAGTGAAAATGCTCACCGCCTTACTTGGCTCACTGCGTGGCAGCGTTTGTATGTATCAAGGTGAAGAGCTTGGATTAGGTGAAGCACAGGTTGCATTTGAAGATCTTCAAGATCCTTACGGCATAACATTCTGGCCAAACTTCAAAGGCAGAGATGGCTGTCGTACACCAATGCCTTGGTCTGTGGAACAAGCACATGCAGGCTTTACACAGGGTAAGCCTTGGTTGCCTGTTTCTGATGCACACGCTCAAACTGCGGTAGATCTTCAAGAACAAGATGATGACTCTATCTTGGCACAATATCGCGCATTTTTAGCTTGGCGAAAAACGCGCCCAGAGCTTGTCACAGGAGATATTGAATTTATAACGACCAAAGAGCCGATTTTAGCCTTTTATAGAACATTAGAAGACAAAAAATTGCTTTGTTTGTTTAATTTGACGGAACAAACTTCTGAATTTGTGGTCGAACAAGACATAAAGGTTTCCATGGATGAACTGGCCCACCATACCGGTGAGCTTAAAGCAGGCACAGTAACCCTGCCCGGTTACGGCTGCTATTTCGCATCTATCTAACACAGATGACCTCAAAAGCCCCATTTATGGGGCTTTTTCATTCCTGTATTAAATTTTTAAACGCACTGATTTTCAATGCCTTACTGTAATACCAACCTTGATGCACCACCACACCTCGTGCGCTGAGATAATCAGCCTGTAATTGTGTTTCAACCCCTTCGGCTATCAGCTTTTTCTCTAATTTATCAGCCATTTCAATCACTGCATTCAATACTGGGGATTGCAAATTATCAAGTCCAATGGACGCCACAAAGCTTTGATCTATTTTCAACAGATCAATTGGGAAGCTCTGTAAATATTGTAATCCACAGTAGCCCGTTCCAAAATCATCAATGGCAATCTCAACACCCAGCTCTACCAGTTGATAAAGTACCGACTTAATTTTAGCTTGGGATAACACATCTCGTTCAGTGAGCTCTATGGTCAAGTTATTAAATACACTCTTTGCTTCACACAATTTTTTAATATAGCTTGGGCAACTCAAGAGGTAGCCATTGACATTAAAAGAGACTTTAAAATCTGGCTTAACTGCTATTACTGGCGCCAGATCAGATATCGCTTTATCTATTTGGTAAAGAGACATCTCCAAAACGGTGCCGTCTCGCTCGGCCTCAGGTACAAAATAAGTCGGTCCAAGCTCTCCTTCTACAGGATGCATCCATCTTATCAATACTTCAGCACCAAGAATATTTTGCGACTTTGCATCAATCAAAGGCTGATACGCATTGAATAATTCTTGTCGGTTTAGTGCACCGAGCAACAGGGCTCGGCTACTTAACACGCGTTTATCATAATGGTTGAGCAATAAAACCAGACCTAGCCAAGATAATACGTACATCAGGCAAAGTGCTGTTAACCATACTGGGCTTGGTAGCCCTAAATAACGCGCATTTTTACTGACCACGACCGATAATTGCGGCACATTCTTAAATGGCTTTATATGTATAAACTTACGGGTTTGATCATCAAATACTTTTTCAAGCTCAACATTTTGCACTATTGGGAAAAGCGAGTGCCCTAGCGGCAAGCTGTAGTCGCCTTGTAAAAATACCGGGACCCCAGTTTCACTATCCACAATGGCGATGTAATCAAGTTCACTATATTTACTCAAGTGCAGCATGTCCTTTATCCACTCGGTAGGAAGCAAGGCGTTTACCTCGTAGCCGTCATGTCGAGTTCTAGCCAATACAAATGCAGACACCTGCAGAAACTCAGAAATAATAGGGCCATGATATCTAAGCCCTCGTTTCTTAGGTGGCTCACTAATGAACATAGGCGTAGGTAGTAAACCAAAAGAATTACAAACGAGCTCGCCACTGGGGTTAACAATGCCAATTTCGCTCACTGCTGGGTGTTTAAAAACGAATTGTCTCATCTGCTGAATGGTTGCAGCAGAGCATTGCACATCAATGCTATCGGATTGATGTAAAAAAGTATCAACATTATTTAGCTGAGATCCAAAATCGAGTATGACGCGCTCAGCCATCGCCCTAACATCAGCTCTATTAGATTCTGCATGCTGGATATAAATAAACGTGGATATAAGGCCAAAAAGAAACGAGCAGATCAGCCAAGAAACTACAACATTTTTAGAATGATTAGTCCAAACTGACAGCCTCTGACCCAAGTTAAAACCTCAATATAAAAGAAGTTACGAAAGTGTAGAGAGTAGATATTACCAATATATGACAAAGGGTTTACCCTTGCGAGTAAACCCTTTGATGTAAAGCCTTACAAATAAAAGGTAGAAACTACCCCGTTATTTGGCTTACAGGTTCTTGCTTGTGCCTACTTCAACACGAGTTTTTAACTTCTGACCTGGTCGAAAAGTTACTACACGCCTTGCAGAAATAGGTATATCTTCTCCAGTTTTAGGATTTCTACCTGGGCGTTGTTTTTTATCACGCAGGTCGAAATTGCCAAAGCCAGAGAGTTTAACCTGCTCTCCGTTTTCAAGCGCTGAGCGGATTTCTTCAAAAAACGCTTCAACTAAGTCTTTGGCATCCTTTTTATTTATCCCCAGTTTTTCAAATAGGTGTTCAGCTATGTCGGCTTTAGTAAGCGCCATATCTAGTCCCTCAACGATGCATTAAATTGTTTGGCCAATTCGGCCACGACTCTGTCTACAACTTCGTTGATATCTTTCTCTTCGAGCGTTTTATCAACGTTTTGTAGGGTTAGGGCGATGGCTAAACTCTTATAATCGGGTTCAATACCTTTGCCCTTATACACATCGAATAAGTTTAGGTCAACTAATTGATTTCCGCCAACTTTCTCAATGCTTTCTAAAATATCGCCTATTTTTACATCATCTGCAACTAAAATAGCAATATCTCTGCGATTTGATGGAAATTTTGAGATACTAACCGCTTCTGGCAGCTTTCTTTGTGAAATTGCATCCACTTCTACCTCAAATACAAACGCTGTGTCATTCAATTCTAACGACTTTTGTAATTGAGGGTGTATCGCACCAATAAATCCAACTTTTACGCCATCAGCATAAATCGCTGCTGATTGACCAGGATGTAAACCATCACTTGCTTCGGCTTTAAAAGTAAATCTAGCAGGGTCGTTGCAAACTGCAAGTAATGCTTCAACATCGCCTTTAATATCAAAGAAATCAACTTTGCGGCTTTCAATACCCCAGTGTTCGTTGTGCGTATTACCATAGACAATACCGCCAATCACTGCGTTTTGACGTACACCGTTTTCTGCACTTTCGTCTTTAATGAACTTTAAACCATGCTCAAAGAAACGAATACGTGATTGCTGACGATTTTGGTTATATACCAAGGCGTTCACAAGACCAGGCATTAAACTCACACGCATTGCTGACATTTCAACAGAAATTGGGTGAGGCAACACAAGTGCATCGCTTTGTGGATGAAGCAGCGCTTGCTTCTTAGGATCTACGAAGCTGTATGTAATTGCTTCTTGGTAACCGCGTGCAACAAGTTCATTGCGGAAACGAGAAACTGGTACAGATGCCTCTTGGTGATCTGTCATTTTAAGTGCTGCAGTTGGCGCAACATTTGGAATGTTGTTATAGCCAAATACGCGTGCAACTTCTTCGATAAGATCTTCTTCAATGCTGATATCAAAACGGTAACTTGGCACTTGTGCTTGCCACTGACCCGCTTCAACCGATACCTCAAGGCCAAGACGTGTCAAAATATCAGTTACTTTAGCATCTTCAATATGATAACCGATAACACGGTCTAAACGCTCACGACGAAGTGTTACTGATTTAGCCGCAGGTAAATCTGCATCAGAAACCGCTTCAACAACCGGACCTGCTTCACCACCCACAATTTCAAGTAGCAATGCTGTCGCACGCTCCATTGCATCACGCTGTAGCTGGTGATCTACACCACGCTCGTAACGGTGAGATGCATCAGTATGTAAACCATAACTACGTGCTTGACCAGCAATTGCTAATGGGTTGAAGAATGCACTTTCAAGTAGGATATCTTGAGTACCCTCTTTAACACCAGATGCTTCACCACCAAAAATACCCGCCATTGCTAACGCTTTTTCGTGGTCAGCGATCAGTAATGTTGATGTATTAAGCTTAGCGGTATTGCCATCTAGCAATACTAACTCTTCATCTTGCTGTGCTTTACGTACCTTGATACCACCAGAGATAGCGGCAAGGTCAAATGCGTGCATCGGATGACCTAGCTCAAGTAATACATAGTTAGTCACATCAACAACAGGGTCGATTGAACGAATACCTGAACGACGTAGTTTTTCTACCATCCAAAGTGGTGACTCAGCGTCAAGGTTAATGCCCTTGATTACACGACCTAAATAACGAGGACATGCGTCGCTATCTACTAGCTCAATATCAATCTTGTCATCAATGGTTGGCTCAACTGTGTCGATAGTAACTTCGGTTACATCTAGACCGTTTAAAACACCCACTTCACGTGCAAGACCTTTAATGCCTAAACAGTCACTACGGTTTGCTGTTAAATCAACATCGATGGTTACATCATCAAGTGCGAAATATTCACGAATATTTTGACCAATTGTCGCATCAGCCGGTAATTCTAAAATACCATCAGAGCTTTCTGCCATGCCAAGCTCTTCAAACGCACAAAGCATACCGTGAGACGGCTGACCGCGTAGCTTCGCTTTTTTAATTTTAAAGCCGCCAGGTAAAACCGCGCCAACTTTAGCTACCGCTACTTTTAGACCTGCACGGCAGTTTGCTGCGCCACATACGATGTCTAGTAGTTCTTCTTCGCCAACATTTACTTTGGTTACACGAAGCTTGTCTGCATCTGGGTGTTGGCCACACTCAACGACTTCACCAATGACTACACCATCAAAATCACCAGCAACCGGATCTACACCATCTACTTCTAAACCTGCCATAGAAAGCTGTTCAGAAAGAGCATCCGTATCAATCGCAGGATTTACCCACTCTCTTAGCCACTTTTCACTAAATTTCATTTTTGGTTCGCTCTTATCTGAATTGGTTTAGGAATTTTAAATCGTTTTCGAAGAATGCACGTAAGTCGTTCACGCCGTAACGTAACATCGTCAAGCGCTCAACACCCATACCGAAGGCAAAACCAGTGTATTTTTCAGGGTCAATTCCGACTGAACGTAAAACATTTGGATGCACCATGCCGCAACCAAGTACTTCTAACCATTTGCCGTTTTTGCCTTTTACATCTACTTCAGCAGACGGCTCAGTGAACGGGAAGTATGAAGGACGGAAACGAATTTCCATGTCTTCTTCAAAGAAATTACGTAAGAAGTCGTGCAAAATACCTTTAAGCTCAGTGAAGCTCACGTTCTCATCTACCATAAGGCCTTCAACCTGATGGAACATTGGCGTATGTGTTTGGTCGTAATCATTACGGTACACACGTCCAGGAGAGATAATACGAAGTGGAGGCTGCTCAGCTTCCATGGTACGGATCTGTACGCCACTTGTTTGAGTACGTAAAACAAGCTTTGGATTAAAGTAGAACGTATCGTGGTCAGCACGCGCAGGGTGATGCTCAGGAATATTCAAAGCATCAAAGTTATGAAAATCATCCTCAATTTCAGGACCTGATTTTACTGCAAACCCGAGCTCACCAAAAAATGATTCAATACGCTCAATAGTGCGCGTCACAGGGTGTAAACCACCTGTAGGCGCTGTACGTCCAGGTAAAGTCACATCAATTGTTTCTGCTGCTAGTTTTTGCTCTAATGCAGCATTTGCAAGTGCTTCACGTTTTTCGTTAATTGCAGTTTGTACCTGGTTTTTTGCTTGGTTGATTACTTGACCGGCTTCTTTGCGCTCTTCTGGCGCTAGCTTGCCTAAGGTTTTTAATAGCCCAGTAATCTCACCTTTTTTACCAAGGTAGTTAACTCTGACTTCCTCAAGTTGCGCAATCTCACTGGCACTTGAAACGGCTTCAAGTGCTTGCGCTAAAATATTCTCTAAGTTCATTCTATACCTGATCTGGTTGAGGTAATTTGCCTTTTCTGAATCAGTTATGATAACTGAAAGGTGGGGCTAGATTCTAGCCCAAATTCACAGCTTTAGTGTTGCTTTTATAAAAGGAATGGTAAGTTTTCGCTGTGCGGCCATAGATGCGTGGTCCAACTTGTCCAAAACATCCAATAATGCTCGCATATCTCGGCTTAATCTGGTCAATAAAAATCGCGCACATTCATCACTTAATTCAAGCCCACGCATGTGCGCACGCTTAACCAACGCCTCAGCTTTATCATCATCACTCATGGAACGGATCTGAAAGGTGGTGCCCCACGCCAATCGAGATTCTAAATCTGGCAATTCGATGTTAAGCATATTTGGTAACAGATCTGCGGTCATTACCAAGCACTTTCCCGCTTCGTTAAAGCGATTAAAAAAGTTAAATAGCGCTTTTTCCATCGCTTCATCACCCGCCACTAGATGCACGTCATCAATACAGACTACATCGAGCGCATCTAGGCCTTCCAATACATCAGGGCCAAATTTAATGACCTCTCTCAGTGACAGTAAAATGGTTGAAAGGCCAAGTTCTTGAGCATGAATACACGTCGCATACAGCAAGTGGGATTTACCAGAATCGGCCAGCCCACATAAATAAGTAAATTGAAAACTCGCCTGAATGTCGCTCAGCGCTTTCTTTAAATGCGTGACTTCCAGTGATTCTTCGCCACCGAAATAAGACGTAAATGTCTCATCATCCGGCAGTGTTACAGGTAAAGCTAACTGCATAGGATCTAACATGATTACTGCCCTACCCAGCTGTACCTTAAGTTTTCAGCGCTGACGACTTGGTGAAATGCTCTGGGATCAACGTACACTTCAAACGACTGCTCAAGTTTAAGTGATTTTTGTAAATCCGACACAGATGATAAATGCTCAACTTCAAATTGAACTTGTTGCCTATTGCGATAGATGACATCGACATTATTGACTGTACTAATAGTTAATAGCTCTCTTTTCGCTCGTTCGATTTTATCAAACGTTCTTAATCCATCCACGGTGATCACGGTGCTATTGGTTGCGTATGACTTGGTGGGGTCAATGATATATTCGTTCGCCAACGCCGCTGACATATCATTGATCATCGAAATCAATAACTGCTGTTTATCGCCCACAAGTTGCACAGACTCAAACATATCAGCGTCAGTATAACGCCAATCTAATTGCCAGCTACTTGAATTTGCCTGTTTAAACAAACGTCCTGTAATCACTCGCTCGGCATTATAACGAGCAGATGCAGCTTCAACTGGCTCAGAGAAATTTCCCCAAACCTCTGCAATACCAACCTGAGCGCGGTCAGTTAAGTCCATCAAGGGCACGACAACGGGGATCCCCCACTCAGCCGCCGTGTCATAAATTAATCGCTCTAATTGTGGGTAACTCTCTTGCGTGACAAAATCGCGTCTTAGGTTGTCTTCAATCACCAACCAAATAGCGATTAAGGGCCGCCTGTTACCCCATAAGCCAAAGCCACTTTCCCTAACTAGACTTTCAACTTTTTCTGCTTCAAAGCGCACTCTTATTTTTAGCTCTTGGTTAGCATGCTCGATATACTCATACTTGAGCATATAATCTGAAATGCGCCTTTTACTTTTTTTAATTAAAGGGTGGTTACTATGACCGGCCTTGCCAGTGAGCTTTTTAATCACTTGGTCAAGTGCATCTTGACTCGCCTTGGCCCGAGTGGCTCGCGTTTTATCGTCAACCACTAACGTCGCTTCATATAGATCAGTTACCTCTATCGCAAACGCTGAGCTGCACATCCAAAAAAGACAAATAAAGAAGAGTTTTTGTGCCATTAGCAACCATCTAAACAAAAATAAAGTTTGATCCTAATGCAATCATACACGCTGGTAAAGCCATGACGATACATTTAGGTAGCAAAATAAATTTGATTTTTTCCTTTACCTTTCGCTTCATACAATGCCAAGTCAGCATCGTGGATTAAAGCTTGCGCATCAAATGATTGGTTGATCACTGAAGCAATGCCAATGCTGCAGCCGCATTGCACTTCAATACCAGATTCTAAAGTGATGGGAGATGACAATGACTTAAGCATCCGCTCAGCTAACTGAGTTAATGACTGTTTGTCTATTTTTTCAGTTAACATCACGACAAACTCATCGCCGCCTAATCGACATACAAAGTCATAGCTGCGTAAAGTTTGATTAAGTCGTTCACTGACCGTTTTTAAAACTAAATCACCGCTTTGATGGCCATGATTATCATTGATGGGTTTAAAATCATCGAGATCTAAATATAAAACATAGACGAGAATATCCCCGCGTTGTGAGCGCGCTGATAATCGTTCCAGCTCCTTAAACAGATATTTTCGATTGGCAAGTCCTGTCAAACTGTCATGTAAGGAGTCATGTTCCAGTTGCTGTTGTAAGGACTCTCTCACTTCTATTTCATGCTCAAGCTTTGTTAAGCTCTCTTTAAGTTCAGAGGTCCGTTCTTGCACCTTGATTTCAAGCTCTGTTTGATAACTTTGTAATGCCCTATTGGCTTCTATCAAGGCTTGCTGATTATTGAATGCATCCAGTGCCGAAGAGATCACATGGCTGATGGTATACAGTACATCCACTATCATTCCCGAATATTCATTCTCTTTTCGGTAAGATTGAATAATGAACGCACCTAAATGCTGACTGCGATTAACAAGCGGAAAGCATAGCCACTGCATGGGTACTGAACCCAAAATGTTTACTTCGCCCGTCTCAATTAACTGTTCAATATCATGCTGATTGAAATTACACACTTTATGTGATTTCAGAGCAAAGGCTGTCAATGAATGTGAAATATCGTCTAAAGACAAATTATCTAACTCTTCAGCCTCAATATCGTCTTTAACATCATGAAAGTACGGGAAAGATAAATTCCCATTTTCTTGGTACAAGACCACGTAAAAATTGTCTGCATAAGTTACTTTTTGCAATATACAATGAATGTCTAACAAGAAGCGTTGAATTGAATCTGATGTATTCAAACACGCTACTATATCCGTCATGCTATCGATCACATAGCCGCTGTCTACTGCCTCTACAGCTATTTTTTCCATCGCGTATCCCTCTGTAACTATTAACGCTGCGCACTAAGCCTAACTGCTCAAAGTTTAGACAAAACTTTAACCTTTTGCAGTATTTGAAAAATGACATATTTATGTAAACATAACAATTTACACTATATTTACAAAAATAATAATTAATATGAAAACCTTTATGCAAAGACAAACTTTTATTGTCTTACATGTGATTGCCATTGTGATAACTATCGGCAGCATGTTAACAGGCTTTAGAATCGCCATCATTAGCCAAGATTGGTTGGCGCCTATCTCCGCGCTCATACCACAAGGTGCAGTACATAGCTGGCACCTTGGCTTTTCTGTGGGACTAACCTTACTCGTGGCAGTTTTTATTGGTTACACTATTTGGGCACCTTTTCGCAGTTATCCATCTATTTATCATAAATTAATTAACTACTTAGGGTATATCAGCATCTCCCTTGTCATCTTATCTGGTTGGGCTGTTTGGGCAAACTTTTACAGTCACGAGGCGCGCAGTATTCATCAAATCGCCATGTGGCTAATGGTCAGTTACTTTATTCTTCATGCTTGGGTTTATATCTTGCAAAAAGGCCGTGGGGTATTTGCCGCAATATTGCCAAAACGACTCAAAATGGCACATATCAGCGCTATGCTGTGCTTAGTTGTCTTAGGTGGGTTTGTTCACACTCTCACTCTAAATGCCAGCCATCAGCTTGATGTGCACACCATTGCCGATACCACTTTTATTGAAATTGATGGCCAAGGCACTGAACCTCAATGGCAAGATGCAGATACATTTACCGTAACCACCATAGGTGGAGCTAACTTTGAAAACGGCAGTACCGATGTCTCAATTAAAGCACTAGCAAATCAATTTGAAAGCTACTTTCTTATTTCTTGGCAAGACAACTCAAAAAGCACCAATCATTTACCACTATTAAAAACCCCCACTGGCTGGCAGGTACAAGAAAATGGCTTTTATCGGTTCGATGAGCGTACATTCTATGAAGATAAGTTTGCCGTCATGCTTTCTGATGGGTGTGAAGCTGCTGGTGATAAAACTTATTACTCCGGTGATAAGCCTCTCAAGAACAAGCCGAAAAATTGGCATGGCAAAGGGTATCATGCCAGCTTAGATGGCAAGGTTCGAGATTTATGGCATTGGAAAGCCGTGCGAACCAATGACATGTACCTCGCTGATGATAACTTTATCGGGCCGCCCAGCGAACACCTCAAAGGCAAACGTCGTTACTCTGCAGGTTATCAGGCGGATGGAAAAGAGAGCGGTGCTTATGTCATGAACTGGCAATGGTACAGCGCCAAAGGCATATCGCCTAAGCGCTTACCTGAAAAAATGCAGTCACACCAAGCAGTGTTACCTTGGTTCGGTTCAACCCCTTACCAAAGTGCGCAAGATACCTACCCAATAGGTACATTTTTACCCTCAGTTTTGTATCGTTCTAACCGTTTTGAAGGAGACAGAGCTGACGTGCGGGCTCGAGGGCTGTGGCACGATGGGCGCTGGACCTTGGAATTGGTTCGCAAGCACAACACCCACTCCAAATATGATGTACCACTGCAAACAGGAACATGTATGTGGGTATCTGCTTTTGATCACGCACAAATTGCCCACACCCGCCATATTCAAGCAATAAAACTGAGGTATTCTCTGTGATACAGCGACTATTTATATCAGCCCTGATCCTAGCAGCTTTCATCGGTATTTGTTTGTTGCCGCAAGCTCAGCCTAAGTTGAGCCAACATAAACGCTTCACTAAGATAACCCAAGATGGTGGCAAGCTCTCTCCATGGCAAGGTCCATGGGCATGTGTGCACGACAAGCAAAATCATATCTTGTGGGAAGTCAAAACCGACAACGAAAGCATTCATGATGGTTATTGGACTTATTCTTGGTTTGATGGCGAAAAAGGCAAGCAAAACTTTGGCGATTGTTATTTTGAGCCAAACCGCTGTGATACCCATGATCTTATTCGTCATACCAATCAACAAAGGCTTTGTGGCGTGTCAAAGTGGCGATTGCCCACAGCCAAAGAACTGAAAAGCCTCATTCAAGCGCCGACATCTCCGGCATTGCCGCATATCGCCAATGACTTTTTCATACATATCAAACAAGGAGATTATTGGAGCTCCGAGCACAGTCAGCCTTTGGCTAAGCAATATCGTCAAGGCGGCCAAGGTGCAACCGCCATTAATTTTCATTTTGGTAAAAGTTACACACTACCCTACCGAAATGCCGCATTTGTGATGTTGGTAGCTGATCTACCAACGGCAAATATCCAACCGCAGTTAAGTCGTCGCGAAATAAATACACATCAGAAACAGGAATGAAAACTATGAGAGCCCTCCATTTTGGCCTCGCTTCAACATTAATCATGGCAGGAAGCTGCTATGCAGGGAGTGATTATCACCGCATAGTTTGGGATGGCAACCCAAGCAGTCAAGCAACTATCGGCTTCACACCAGCAGGTGGTTCAAATCACGTCGTCAAATATGGTACCAGTACAGACGAGTCTAGCTGGACAACAAAAGCAGTGACCGCAAGCCACACTTTTGCAGGCAGCCTAAGCAACCAATTTGTAAAACTAACCGGACTGCCTGCTGACTCAGCGATTTACTACCGAGTGTGTGATAGCACTGGATGTGGTCAGCATTTATGGTTTAAAACGGCACCAACATCGACAACAACAGGCTTTGTTGCCATCGCAGGTGGTGATACCCGTACAGGCTGGACCACACGTCGTTCAGGCAACCAAATGGTCGCCAAAATCAGACCTTTGTTTATCATGCATGGTGGGGATTATACCAATGCCAACTCAGCCTCTGAGATGAAGGAATATCTTAAAGATTGGCAGCTGACCTTTTCAAGCGACCTGATCGGCGGACAAAACTATAAACGTGTGTATCCATTTGTCGCTACGCATGGCAACCATGAAGATGATAACTATAAAACCCTGTGCCAAGTGTTTGGGGTTGATTATAACAATGATGGTCAATGCACCAGTGCTGATACCTACGGCGCTTTCAACGTGTCTAACTTGCTTCGTGTCTATACGCTAAATAGTCAATATAAAAACAGCGGCTGGTCAAGCTACGCAATAGCGATGAATAACTGGCTAAAGCAAGACTTACAGAGTCAAGGTAACAGCGCGAAATGGCGCGTAGCTCAGTACCATAAACCTATGTATCCTCACTACTCTGGCAAGTCTGACAATACAATCTTGCATACGTGGTGGGCTAATAACTTTTACGACCATAGCATGAACTTGGTAGTTGAGTCCGACACACATATTAATAAAATCACTGAAGCGCTCAAACCTTCCGGTAGCAACTTTGCTAAAACCACCACTGGTGGAACTGTATACGTAGGTGAAGGCAGTTGGGGGGCGCCAGCACGTTCAGCAAATGACCCTAAATCTTGGACCATTGATTTAGCTAGTATCCAACAGTTTAAGGTGCTTTCTGTAACACCCAATAAACTTGAGGTAAGAACGGCGCAGTTTTCATCTTCAACTAATACCCTATCTCGTGAGCAGCGTGCAGCAGACCCACTTGCATTACCGGGCAATGTAAACTGGTGGTACGCAAGCGGTTTAGGTGATGTGCTACCACTTGTACAAAGCACATCTGGCCGTTCAATTATTGATACGCCTGACTTACCAAACCCGAATGTTCTTGAAAATGACGTACCAGCGACAGGTTTAACTGGCGCAAAAGGCAGCAAAACCATTTACACCATGGAAGTACCTGCCAACACTAATCAGCTATCGTTTACTTCAAGCGGTGGTACAGGTGATGTAGATATGTACGTGAAGTTTGGTTCAGAGCCAACAACATCCAGCTACGATTGCCGCCCATACAAAGATGGTAATAATGAGTCGTGCTCTATCACAAATATTCAAGCGGGTACCTACTATGTCATGCTAAATGGCTATGCAACTTACAGCGGTGTTTCACTGGTTGGCTCATTCAGTACAGTTGCCGATCCAGGTAATAAACAACAATGGACAGGCCTGTCGGCAAGCAAGTCAAACTGGACTTATAAAACCTTTGAAGTGCCTGCTGGCAAAGCTAAATTAACGGTAAAAATAAGTGGTGGCACTGGTGATGCTGACCTTTATATTCGCTCAGGCAGCCAGCCGACAACCTCATCGTATGATTGTCGCCCTTATGAAAATGGCAACACTGAAACATGCACCATCACCAACCCAACTGCGGGCACATGGCACCTTGGTGTTAGAGCTTATGAAACCTATAGCGGCGTGACTTTAAGCGCAGAATATTAAGCTATACGTCGATTGCCCCTTGCGAAGTCAGCGTTTGCCCATATTATGTTGGGCATATTCACAAGGGGCAAGTTATGAACTTTTTACATACCATGGTGCGCGTAAAAGACTTAGACGCATCACTTAAATTTTATTGTGACCTACTAGGACTGGTTGAAATTAAGCGAAAGGAAAGCGAAAAAGGTCGCTTTACACTTGTTTTTTTGGCTGCACCGGGCCAATTAGAACAGGCACAAGACACTTTTTCACCTACGATTGAACTCACCTATAACTGGGATACTGAAGAGTACACAGGCGGCAGAAATTTTGGCCACTTAGCATTTGCTGTGGACGACATTTACGCACTATGTGACAAAATTCAACAAGCCGGTGTGACAATAAATCGCCCACCAAGATGCGGACACATGGCGTTTATCAAATCACCTGACGGTATTTCAATTGAACTACTGCAAAAAGACAAACCACTAGAGCCGCAAGAGCCTTGGTTATCTATGCCAAACACAGGGTCTTGGTAAGCAACTTAATAAAAGCGGATGTTTAGTCCGCTTTTTTTAATCTGCTTTTTTAATCAGGAATGTGATACGAGCTCACTAATTCCTTCATGTATTTTTTAAATGGAAGCGATCCCGTTGTCTTTTGTAAAGGTCCAAACAGGTACTTATTATCTTTTGGGATCAGTATCGCCCGATAATATTTTTGATGGGATTGATGTGACAAAGACAAGCTGGTCCACCAGCCGTTCTTCTTAGCAAAGTAAAAGAAGGTGGGTCGGCTTACCACGGCAAAATCGAGCTTTTGCTGTAAAATCAGCTCAAGTAACTCTTTCTCACTCTTAGCATCCACCCTTGTCAGCTTCTCTCTTCGCTCAGCTTCTGCCAATTTGGGGTAATAATAGCCTTCGACGCCGCCATATTTTTTTCCATGCAGCGACGCTTGGCTTTGATAGTCAAACGGCTTTTTTATGCTGGAGACAAATTCATCTGTGTCATAAAAAAGCGGATCACTCCAGACAAACTTCTGCTGTTCAACGTCGTCAAACCATAAAGGATTCACGCCCAATACAGCACCTGCTAACGTATTCCGCTCAAGTTGCTGCCGGATCTGCTCTTTGCTCATAAACACCAGCTCATATTGCAGCTTAGGCTGAAACTCGTTTAACAGATTGACAATGTCAAAGTACAAGCCCTTTTTATCCGCCAAGCTCTCGATATAAGGCGGTTTGTTATGGTAAGTAAACAAGCTTAATCGTTCTAGCTGCTCACTTTTCACACTCATTGATAAAAGGGCAAAGACACCCAGTACAAATAACTTTAGCAACATACACCCTGACAATGACTAAACAGCTTTAGTTATAATTTATCCTGTCGCTGTTTAGTCATCAAGTTTTAGACAACAAAGTTAGTTGCAATAGCCTTCATTGTATCGAACTAGCACCGTCGCCCCTTGGTGTATACCAGATACTTTAAGGTAACCCCAATATTGGCTTTGTCCGGTCAGATTAATACACTCGGTGTTTCCTTCTAATGAAGAGCGAGCCTCAACATTGGTGTCATTGGGCCAGCCTTGGTTACTGTATTCTAAAGTTAAGTCACCACTGCCATGAGCTGTTTGAATACTAATACTGCCCTGCTCTTGCACATTCTCTAGGCTAAACCACATAGGTGCTTGACTCGCTGCCAAACAAACAGGCGTGCCCGCGCTTAACCTGCCGCCAGACAAACCACCTTGTGTAACACACAGATCCGGTAAAGTAGAAGCTGGCGGTGTAAAGTCAGCAACCAAGGTTACATTGTCAAAGCGGTTATATCCGCGCAACATAATAAAGTAGTCACCTATTAATGGCTGCGCGATATCACACCTTTCGGCGTTGCCGCCAACATACGGACGACAATCATAACTATCCAGTGTCGGTAATTGTCCCTGTTTAACATACAGGTCGGCATCGCCTGTACCACCTGACGTCGCGATCACTAAATCAGTGGCGCCAGCCGGTAGAGTGAGTCTGAAGTACTTAAATGCATCTTGCTCAGCTGCCACTGTGACAGACTGCCCTTTAAGCAGTGTCACCACGTTATTGGCCGTTTCTGATACTTCTACCGAAGTCGATACATTGGCTTGCGCACCTTGCGGGTCGCTTACGGTTAGCGAAACTGTATAGGTCCCCTGCGCACTGTAGATATGAGTCGGGTTTGCACTGGTACTTTGCGCACCGTCACCAAATTGCCATAAATAAGTCAGTGCTTGCCCTTCAGGATCTGAACTACCTTGACTGCTAAACTGGATGTCATTACCAATCGTGCCTGAGTAGGGCCCATTGATAGATGCAAGGGGCGCTTTATTACCGTCACTTCCTGCAAGTGCTAATGTCCATTGCGTAAACTCCTGATCATAGCGCTGTGCCCAATCATCGACTGTTGTCTTATATCCCGACCAGTTTCCTTCTCTAGTATGGGTAAGCATGACTTTCAACTCTTCAAAGTGACGTTCAAACATAAAGCGTACTGCCAAGTAACCCCAACGGTAAATTCGGTCTTGATCAAAGCCCGCATACGTCGTCGCAAATATCTCATTCAAACGATACGTACTACCATCTTTTATCGTATCTATAGCTGCTTGGTTGTCATTTAAGTTAGCAACATACTCGGCAACCCCTTCGCTCCACCAAACAATCGCTTCAGTTGGCGCATTAAAATCTCCATACAAATCAAATCGGCCATCTAGGTAATGTACATATTCGTGCTCTAGGTTCCAAACAAAGTGGTCCGCTTTGGCATAGCTTGCCTCATAGGCAATAAAATTAGCCTGATTACCAACTTTACTGGGGTCACCCTCCAAATACATACCGCCATTATTGGTATCAATCTTAAAAATCGCTTTAGCATATTTTCCATAGTCACTGCTACTATCAAAAATATTCACCTGTAACATGGTATTGTTGTCATCTGCCACGGGGGTTTGGTTGGTTGCCAGCATTTGATGAAAACGCGTCTCTTCAAGCGCCATTGTCTGACACGCCGCGAGGTGCTGCTGCGCAGTCATATTTTGTGAACGGATCCGAATTGTTGGGCTGCATTGATGTGTTTGAGACAATGCCTTTTGTGTCAGTGTTTGTTCAAAATTACAAATGCCAAAGGTGTCGCAATCAGCGTAATACGTTGCCACATCTGCCGCAGCGAGCCAGATCCCATCTCCATAACCAAAGCTTTCAAAGCGGCTAAATAAGTCTTTCAACGCCGTATCAACCGTCGGCTGAATTGGGGCATTTTTATAGGTTTTTAATCTCGCTAACTCACTGGCAGAGTTGATTATCAAGTATTCGGCATCTGAGCCAATCATCCAGTTTTGTTTTGTAAATTCAGCAAGCATGTTCACCAGTTCACTGTCTGATTGTACTTTAGCTACAAACTCCGCATTCCACTGACCGCGATACAGTATGGTAAAAATGCCATTTACCGCACTGCGCATATACCATTTATCCGCGTAAGACTGCTGCCACTTTGATAGCCATGCTTTAACAACTGGCAAATAGACATCTTGCATTTCGGAAGAGTCCATTGACGTGATGACTTCTTTCAACACCTTACCATGGGCATCTGAATTGGTGTAAAAATGCGGACTTTTTACAAACTCGTCTATGGCGGCACGTACCTCAGGTTTTAGGCTCGAACCAAAGCTCACCGAGTCATTGTAAAACTCCACATAATAACCTGCACGGATAAATAGAAATAAGGCCTCTAAAGCCGCACTGCCATTGCCGTCATAACTCGTCGCCAATGACTTTGCACGAATTGCTGCTGCACGCATTTTTTCTGTGGTAAATACGGATGTTTGCAGGTTACTCGATGCACTAAATAATTCATTAACACAACTTGCGCCTTGCTGCACAACCAGATCAGCAATGCTCGCATCATTCGCTTGCGCCAACAAATTAATGTCACACTGTACGACAGCAGCCTGTGTCTTCATTGTCATAAGGGCAGAATTAAGAACACTCTCTGTGTGTTTGAGCAAGGTATTTTGTGCTGTTGGCGCGTTGTCATGCACAAA
Organism: Pseudoalteromonas umbrosa; assembly: GCF_030125375.1. Taxonomy (GTDB): domain Bacteria; phylum Pseudomonadota; class Gammaproteobacteria; order Enterobacterales; family Alteromonadaceae; genus Pseudoalteromonas; species Pseudoalteromonas umbrosa. The sequence goes on from NZ_JASJUU010000008.1 coordinate 57,593, forward strand.
TTGACCATGCTCATCGCCGTGATTTAGTTGATGCGGCTGAGATGTTTGCAATGGTTTAAAAGCTCGCTCATTAACTTGGTGAGCAAAAGACTGTAAACTACACGCCACCAACGGCAACGCTATAGCAAGTGATTGTATTTTCATAATATTACCTTTTAAAATGTGTATCCAAACCCTCTAACTGGGCACACTTTTTTAACATAACAGCAATATTGCATACAATATATTTTATATAATATTATTTCATAAATAGCAGGATAAATTCGTTATCTTGATATTTGAAATACTGGATTATTCCTGTTGGAATGACATTGCTTCAACACTTAAAATCAAGGTAAAGCAAGTAAAGACAAATAGTTATGGAATGTTAGGACACAATTTTCCAAAGAGGCAAAGCAGCCATTCAGCTGTAATCGTTTTAGAGAGCTTAGTCAGAGGTATTTTTATTTACATATTGAATATTCACCACGCCTTGATTGCGCATGGTCACTAAAACTGTTTGCTTTTCCAATCTTAATGGGTACTCGCCATCTGGTAAATTTTTGCTTGCTAAGTTATTTAACCCTGTAATTAGGCCTAGCGTTTGTGCCTCATCATGGGAAGGAATATGTACTTGTCCACGAGTCTTTAAATAATCAACGCCTTTATCAACCGCGCCTTCTACGACTGACTTAGCAATTTTTCTACTCGCTTCATTTTTCAACGCTTTAAAAAATAATGATTTAAATATAGTTGCGATCATGCCAGTGCCCTAATGCTGAAACTTAACTTTATTGTGACATATGAAATTATTACACTCCATTACACCTACTGATTAAAGCAGCTTTTTAATTTAAGATCCGTCACGAATTAGATACAAATCGTTTCTAAATGTTTCCTGTATATACACTTTAAATTTATATTTACAGTAAAACTGCTTTTATATCTCGCCAACGCGTATTGTCGATAAGCGGGTCATGATCTAGCTTCATATAATGCGCTGCACCACCAATTTGGTTAAAACTGGGGACTTTTGCATGGCGTGCTGCTCCATGTGTGATCGCTGCCAATGCGTGTAAACGAGTTAGGCATTGTCCTGAATCTAATGTACGCTCATCGCAAGAGTAGTTTTCAGGCATCGCTTCAATATCACGTTCGGTGGCAATTTCAGCTAACCTTAACGGACACAAAGGCTCTCGTGGAAAATCACTGTGCAAACATAAATTACTGCCGTTGTGTAAAATGCGATTACAAGGCACAAATAACTCGTCATAATGATACTCATGAACCCACTTATATCCACATGTCGCCAATCGGCCAATAGTAATGGCAACTGACACCTTTTCATCAAGGCGCTCTAATTGAGATGTTTTCATCACCTCGCAGTGATCAACCCGTGCAAGGTCGTCAATGTGGGTTTGATAGGTGTAATAAGTAGAAAAACGATGTTTGTCCGAAGTACTTTGAGTAAGATTATCAAACAATAGTTCTACAAAGTGGCTTTGCAAAGCTACCTCAAAATAACTGATCCCACGCTTTTTACCCTGATCTACAATCGTATTAAATGTACTAGGGAGCGTACCTAGCTGACCCAATAGCTCCTTATCACTAAACGCCCAAGGCAAAATAGACATACCTTCTGCATCAACATAGCCCAAAGCCTTAATCGACTCGATAAATCCACTAAACGCAGGCGATCTGCCAATGGCACTTTGTTCAATTTTTTCTAACAGTGCACTATTAACAAACGCCATAGAAAAGTTATTACTTACAATGCAAACTGGACGCTCCAAGGCCAACTCATCCAGTGCATCCACATTTAAGGCACACAGTGGTTTGCCCCAGTTTAGTAAGTAGGGGTCTAACCCAAAGCAAAATAAACAATCACCTTTATCCAAGCTACTGTTCAAGTAATCCATTGTATTAAACAAATAGGATAAATTGTAATCGTGCATCACACGTTTAGCACTGCCACATAAACCAAATAAGCCAATGTCTGCATAGCCACGACACAAAGCGGCCTCAACAAGGTAGCTATGTACAGTGACACAACTTGGAGTAATCACTTCTCCCCCTTGCAGACTATGAATCCTTAGCATGGCTGGACGCCTTTTTGCATCCTGATAGACCGCGTCAAATGTACCTATGTTGAGTAGTTGGCCATTGCAAATTGATAACGCCTGCACTTTTGAGTCTGAATGTAAGAAGTCTCGGTAAATCGCGCCTTCATAAAGGCTATCGTACACATCAATAAACATTTCAGAATTCGCACTGACCGAATCACTGCTGAAGTTTGAAAATAAGTTGGAGCTATATTTATCTGCCAGCCGATTAAGCCAAGTTTGAATAAACGCGCTTTCCATTGGGTGATTTTGCAGCATGGGATTAAGAAAGTGCATAAAGTGATCACTCCTAAGCCGAGCAAAGATAGCTCGACAAAACATTCCACATTTATTGTGTTAACCGTCTAAAACTAGCCAACTGGTTAAATAAAGAACATTACACCTTATTACAGCTGCGCTTATTCTCCATATATAGCCAGCGAAACATGTTGCAATGTGCGCGCCTTGGTTTTTCATGTACACTAGCAGCCAAGTGTATTAATCCAGCATTATTTAATTTATTCAGCTACTTGGAAGTACTATGGCGAATTTCTCTACACATTTAAAAGCGTCCACCATTGTCAGTGCAACTTTCAGTTCATTGCTATTGAGCATCGCGGAAGTAAATGGCTTTCAAGCGCTTGGATTGTTCATCGTTGGCGCATTAGCTGGGTTATTACCTGATCTTGACTCAGATAAGTCCAAATCTCTCAATAGTCTGTTTAGTATTTTTGCCATTCTGGTCGCGGGTATTTTACTGCTGAATTATCAATTTAACTCTGTCATCGAGACTTGGCTCATAGGCGCACTTATCTATGCGGGCTTTATGTATGTGATTAAGCCAGTTTTTGAGCATTTTACAGTGCATCGCGCCACGTTACACTCTATCTCGGCGGTCATTATGTTCTGCTTACTCACATTTCATGGCACCATTTTGCTTGGCATGAGCTTGCACATCACTGCACTTTGCTGCTTATTTGTGTTTGTCGGTGCAATGACACATTTAATCCTAGATGAGTGTTACAGCGTCGATATAGACAATAAAGAGCTCAAAGCTTCCTTTGGCACAGCAATGAAACTCATTGATTTAAGATACCCTTTAACTTCTATATCTCAACTTGGGGTAACAGCTGTGTGCCTATATTTTGCAATGCCTTACTTTGATGATATCTCTTATTTAGTAATGAATTGGCACGATAAATTACAGTCTCTAAACTTTTTACCTGATTTAGACAACCTTTCTTGGCAAAGCATAATTTCTTAAGATGAATTGACGCCTCAGCGATGTAAACACAGGCTATGCAAACAATACTGTACAATTGAATTCGACGCAGTAATTTCGTATAGATGCCAAGTTGTGGTAAGTTACGCGCTCAAAATTATTCGTTACCTTAAATTAAAGGATATCCGATGGCTGAGTTTTTTAATCAAATCAGCGGCCTGTTGTGGGGACATATTCTTATATACCTCCTGATCGCAGCCGGTGTTTTCTTTACAATCCGACTTGGATTTATTCAATTTGCTCAATTCCCGCATATGGTCAAAGTCATGGCCAATAGCCGAAGCGGCGCAGGTGAAGGTATCTCTTCATTTCAGGCATTTTGTACCTCACTCGCAGCACGTGTAGGCACTGGTAATATGGCCGGTGTGGCGGTAGCCCTTTATTTAGGTGGTGCAGGTGCTATTTTCTGGATGTGGCTTATCGCCTTAATCGGTATGGCTACCAGTTTCGCAGAAAGCGCTCTCGCTCAGCTTTATAAAGTGAAAGATGAAGACGGTAACTACCGAGGCGGACCTGCTTATTACATGCAGTATGGTTTGAACAAGCGCTGGATGGGAATATTATTCTCACTCTGTCTTATCCTTGCTTTTGGCCTAGTATTCAATGCAGTACAATCAAATTCCATTGCCGCAGCATTTGAAGTGGCATTTGATGTACCTAAATATGTAATGGGCATTGTGCTTGTTATTGGCTCTGCGTTCATCATTTTTGGTGGTCTGAAAACCATCGCACGCTTTGCAGAGCTCGTTGTACCATTCATGGCATTAGCTTATCTGTTAGTTGCACTGTACGTGTGTTTTAGCAACTTTGAGCTACTACCAGATGTATTCATGCAGGTTATTAACAGCGCATTCGGTTTAGAGCAAGCAGCTGGCGGTGCTGTAGGCTATGCCGTTATGCAGGCGATGATCCAAGGTATTAAACGCGGCTTGTTCTCTAACGAAGCCGGTATGGGTAGTGCGGCAAATGCTGCTGCAAGTGCAACACCAAACCCAAATCACCCAGCATCTCAGGGCTACGTGCAAATGCTTGGTGTATTTGTTGATACCATTGTGATCTGTAGTGCAACTGCAGCCCTTGTTTTGCTATCAAACCAGCTGGTGCCTGACTCAGGTGTTACCGGTATTGCATTAACACAGGCAGCGCTTGTAGAGCACGTTGGTCAATGGGGTGCAATCTTCATTGCCGTTGCTATTTTCTTCTTCGCATTCACATCAATTGTAGCGAATTACAGCTACGCTGAGACTAACCTGATGTTCTTGCAGGAAAACAAAACAGCCATGATGGTATTCCGTCTGTGTGTACTAGGCATGGTGATGTTTGGTGCTGTTGGCGAACTTGGCCTTATTTGGACGCTGGCTGACATCTCAATGGGTATGATGGCCATTGTGAACGTTGCTGCGTTATTCATGTTGTCGGGTATTGTGATCTGGCTTGCAAAAGACTACAAAGCCCAGCTTAAAGAAGGTAAAACACCTAAGTTTGACCCAAGCAGTCGACCTGAAATAGCAAAAACGCTTCCTAAAGGTATTTGGCGCAAGTAAATTACCACTCACCTTTACCTAAAAAAGCGGCAGTTAATCTGCCGCTTTTTTTGTTCTCCTTGCCATTCAAAGCCATTAAATCCACTAACTTATATTAAGAGCCTATTAACAACAGGATGAACACCATTCTTAGAAAGACAACAATTGTTATAGTATAACATTTCAAATATAATGCGCGGCAACCGTCACACAAGTGTGAAAAATTGGAGTATGTAATGCAAAGTGATAATCAGCCGATCTCGGCTATACCAACTAACATCATCACCGGCTTTTTAGGGGTAGGTAAAACCTCAGCAATTAAGCACCTTCTTGCGCAAAAGCCTGAGGATGAAAGATGGGCTATCTTGGTCAATGAGTTCGGTGAGATTGGCATTGATGGTAATTTACTCAGCGGCAAACAAGACGAACAAGTATATATTCGAGAAGTACCCGGTGGCTGTATGTGCTGCGCATCAGGTTTGCCAATGCAAATTGCGCTCAATCAACTACTCAATGAAGCTAAGCCGCATCGCTTACTCATTGAACCCACAGGACTTGGTCACCCCTTAGAAGTGCTGCAATTATTATCAAATCAATATTACCAGCAGCTGCTTAGCCTTGAAAAAGTCATCACCCTAGTCGATGCACGCAATCTTACAGATACCCGCTACACAGAGCATGCTACATTTAATCAGCAAATCGCCATCGCTGATGTCGTTGTCGGTAATAAATTAGATTTATATCAAGACACTCAAAAAGCGCAGCTTAAGCTATTTTTGACTGAAAAGGGCTTTGAGAGTAAGCAATTAGAATTTTGCTCACACGGGCAACTCAACCCCCATTGGCTTAGCGGCAAAACCATCAATAACGCTAAACCACCTTGTCATCACCACCATCACCATGATGCCGATCCAGCAAGAGACATTAACGCAGAACCTTTCCCTGAAGATGGCTTCCTAAAAGCTCAAAATGAAGGAGAGGGCTTTGTTAGTGTGGGCTGGCGTTTCGCCCCTGATCAAGTATTTGACCGCGAGAAGCTGAGGGTATTTGTCACAAGTGTCGACGCAGAGCGTTTAAAGGCGGTGTTTATCACCATGGATGGCATTTTTGGCTACAACAAAACAGCCGATGGCACGACAGAAATAGAATTAGACGAATGTATTGAAAGCCGCATTGAGATCATTGGTGAAAACCTAAATCCAGACCTTGAAGCTACTCTGCTTACGTGTTTAGTAGCCCATCAATAAACACTTAGTGACAATAATTTATTAGATTATTGTCAACAAAACTTTAAACAAAGGAGGGGTTAAAAGTATCCATAAAAACCAGCTGTAAAACAGCTTTAATAAGCGAATCAAAGAAAGAAAATAAAATGAAAACAAACACATCAATACTCATTGCCGCATTTGCAACGCTGGTATTTTCAAGCGTTACCAATGCATCCGCAATAAATCAAACGAAAGGGAACTTTGAAGACAGGTTCCGACAATTAGACGAAGTGTTGCCAACACCAAACGTGTATCGCAATGCTGCGGGGGAGCCAGGACAACAATACTGGCAACAAAAGGTAGATTATAAGATCAAGGTCTCACTTGATGAGCAAAAACGTCGATTGACAGGTCATGAAAAAATCACCTACCACAACAACTCCCCTTATCGTTTAAAGTACCTTTGGGTGCAACTCGATCAGAATATCTTTAAAGATGACTCCATTGCCAATATGGCAAATAACTTTGGTGGCGTTGGTCGCCGAGGCCCTTACACCAAGCACGGTGATGAAAATAAGCCAGCAAAAATCAGCTTAGGTGAGCTCAGACGCCAACAGTTTATGATGGACAATGAACTGGGCTATGAAATAAGCGCAGTCACGGATCATCGTGGCAAGAAACTCAGCTTTACCATCGTCGGCACACAAATGCGAATAGACTTACCTAAGCCACTTAAATCAGGTGACTCGGTTAAATTTGCCATTGATTTTGCATTTAACATCGTAGAAGAAGACGCTGTATCTGCCCGCTCAGGATATGAGCACTTTGCTGATGATCCGCGTCCAGGCGGTAACGATATATTCTTGTTAGCACAGTGGTTCCCAAGACTCCATGCTTACACAGACTATGAAGCATGGACTAACAAAGAGTTTTTAGGCCGTGGTGAATTCACGTTAGAGTTCGGCGATTATGAAGTTGAAATCGATGTGCCTGCCGACCATATTGTCAGTGCCACGGGTGTATTAACCAACCCAAAAGACGTGTTAAGCAAAACCCAGCGTAATCGATTAAAAGCTGCCAAAACGGCCAAACGCCCAGTCTTTATCGTTACCGAAGAAGAAGCGCTTGAAAACGAAAAAGCGGGCACAAACAAGCGTAAAACTTGGAAGTTTAAAGCAGAAAACGTCCGTGACTTCGCATGGGCGTCATCGCGTAAGTTCATGTGGGATGCACGCGGCTACCAGCAAGGCGGTGAAGAGATGCCTGTGGTTATGGCCATGTCATTCTATCCCAAAGAAGGCGGCGACCTGTGGAAGAAGTACTCAACTGAGTCTGTGATCCACACCATGGAAGTCTATTCACGCTTTTCTTTCGATTACCCTTACCCAACTGCACAATCAGTCAATGGCCCTGTCGGCGGCATGGAATATCCCATGATCACTTTCAATGGTCCACGCACCGAGCTGCAAGATGATGGTACACGTACCTATTCTCAAGCAGAAAAACGCTTTTTAATTGGCGTGGTGCTCCATGAGATCGGGCATATTTACTTTCCGATGATAGTTAACTCTGATGAGCGCCAGTGGACATGGATGGATGAGGGCTTAAACAGCTTTTTAGATGGCGTAGCAGGGCGCGAATGGGATCCAAACATTCCTTGGGGTGTTGAGCCAAGAGACATTGTCGGCTACATGAAATCTGAAAATCAGGTACCGATCATGACGCAATCTGACAGTGTCTTGAATTTAGGCCCTAATGCCTACACTAAGCCCGCTGCCGCATTGAACATTTTGCGTGAAGTGATCCTAGGCCGAGAACTGTTTGATTTTGCATTTAAAGAATTCTCAGAGCGGTGGCGATTTAAACGCCCTACCCCGTCTGACTTTTTCCGTACCATGGAAGAAGCTTCAGGAGTTGACCTAGACTGGTTCTGGCGCGGTTGGTTCTACTCGACCGATCAAGTTGATATCTCCATCGATAAAGTTTATCAGATGCGCTTAGACACTTATGATCCTGACATCGATTTTTCGCGTCAGCGTCAGTTTGAGCAAGATAAGCCTTCTTCATTATTTGTTGAACGCAACAAAGCGGAAGGCAAAAAGTTGTGGGTAGAGCTCAACCCAGATATTAAAGACTTTTATGATGACAATGACAGATTCACCGTCACCAATAAAGAGCGTAACGAGTACAAAGAGTTCTTGGAATCTCTTAAGCCTTGGGAGCGTAAAACACTTGCTCGCGCACTAGAAGAAGACAAAAATTATTATGTACTGGAGTTTTCGAATATTGGCGGTTTAGTGATGCCGATTTTGCTCGAGTTAACCTATGAAGATGGCAGTAAAGAGAGCCAATATATCCCTGCTGAAATCTGGCGCAGAACCCCTAAACACGTTCGCAAACTAATCGTCACCGACAAAGATAAAGTACTGACCAACGTGGTTGTCGACCCTGGTTGGGAAACGGCCGATGTGGATGTAGAAAACAACCACTACCCACGCAGTATCATCCCATCTCGTGTTGAAGCGTATAAAAAAGCCAAGAGTAAAGACAAGGTCAAGCGCGATATCATGCAAGATATCAAAACAGAGCTTAAAAGTGATAAAAAGGAAGTAAGTAATGACTAACTACCTAAAAACTTTCATTATTACATTGGCTTTACTGCTCAGCGCGGTGGTTTTTGCACATCAACAAAAAGCAGCTGAAACCACAGTTTTATTCAATAAGAACTCAGGCCAATTAGAGATCATGCACCGCTTTTATCTGCACGATACTGAGCATGCGGTCCAGTCTTTATTTGATAAAAAAGCCGATATCCTTAATTCAAAAGCAACCCAACAACAATTTGCAGATTACGTCGCGAAGCATTTTCAGTTGAAAGCGCTGAATGACCAGTCAGTCGAATTAACCAATGTAGGTTTTGAAGTTGAGGGTAAGTTTTTTTGGGTTTATCAAGAAACAACCCTACCCCAACAAGCACAAGGCTTAAAAATGTATAACGGCTCACTGCGAGACCTTTGGCCTGCACAGATAAATATGGTCAACGTGGAAGGCAAAGGCAAGGTGCGCACCTTGTACTTTAGCAGCAATGATAAGTGGCTCGTGACCAAGTTTTAAAGTAACTACTAGGTGCAACTGCAAAGTTGCGCCTTTTTAACACACCGCTATTTACGCCCAATAACAAAATTCAAGCACCCAATACTACCAACCCGCCCTATCTAAGCTGTTATGACGAATTAATGTCCAAACAAACCAATTAGTTATTGCCTTTTAAAATAAAATCATTATAGTGACAACCAAGTCGGCATATAGCGCAGCTTGGTAGCGCACTGTCATGGGGTGTCAGGGGTCGCAGGTTCAAATCCTGCTATGCCGACCAGCTTTTCCTCTCCCTATTCAATCACTTACGTAAAAACTACTACTCCTTTTCAAAAATCCATTTGTATTATATTTGTATTTCATTTGTATTATTAATTTACAGATGTGCTTTGCTGCGCCTGCTTTTCCATAAAATTAGCTAATCTTTTTTCTCGCTTGCGAAACTATATCTACTAGATTTATACTGTATATATAAACAGTATAGGTAACGTATGAAAGTAATACCCATAAAGGCACAAGCTGGGATCACAGGATTTGAGTCTCCCGCAGCCGAATACCGAGAACTAGGACTGTCTTTAGATCAATTATTAGTGCAACACCCAAATGCAACGTTCATTGGCTTGGCGTCCGGTGACTCGATGCAAGGCGTGGGAATATTCGACGGCGATTTACTTTTAGTAGATAGAGCCGTGCAACCGCAACAGAATGACGTGATAGTTGCGAATTTTAACAATGAGTTTGTATGCAAACTTATAGATATTGAAAACAGACTATTACGCTCTGCATCTCCTGTATATTCACCTGTAAAGATCAGCGAGTGTGACAATTTTCAGCTAGAAGGTGTCGTCATTGGCTCAGTGCGTATGCACCGCTCTAACTCGGAATTAACTAAATGTATGCACTAGTAGATGCAACATCGTTTTATGCGTCTGCTGAGAAAGTATTTGATCCGAGCATACGGAAAAAGCCCGTTGTCGTTTTATCTAACAATGATGGGTGTATCGTTGCAGCCTCTCCCGAAGCTAGAAGGTTGGGGATTCCAAAATTTGAACCCTACTTCAAATTAAAGGACATTCTGCAAAACAATAATGTTGTTATTAAGTCGTCTAACTATGAACTGTATGCTGACCTGTCAGATAAAATGATGAACGTCATTAATCAGTTTAGCGACAATCACTATATCTACTCTATCGATGAGTCATTTTTAAAGTTCGACGGCTATAGTGGTGTAGTTTCATCTTGGTATGACTATGGCCATTTAATACGCCGCTCAGTATGGCGCAAAACTAAATTGCCTGTCGGGGTTGGCTTTGGCCCTACTCCGACTTTAGCCAAAGCAGCAAACCACGCAGCTAAAAAGTTTCCTGGTGCAACAGGTGTTGCTGTGATTGATAATGAACAAAGCCGCAAGCAAATACTTTCTAGAATGGGCGTTGGTGATGTGTGGGGCATTGGACGCAGGCTAACTAAGAAACTCAAGCTATTCGGCGTCGAAACAGCGCTCGACTTAGCAAAGCAAAACCCGAGGCTCATGAGGCAACAATTTAGCGTTGTGCTCGAGCGCACTATTACAGAGTTAAATGGTGAGGAATGCCTGTCTTGGGACGAAGTAAAGCAACGTAAAAAAGAAGTTTATAGCACCCGCAGCTTTGGCGAACGTATTACTGATCCATTTTCCCTTAAAGCCTCCTTAGCTAGTCATTGTTCTATCGTCACCAAAAAGCTAAGGAAGCAAAACTCATTGGCAAAACGTATTGTGATATTTGCCCACAGTTCTCCGCACGAGAACGACTATTTCAAAAAGTCTTTCATTAAAGAGCTACCCGTTTCATCCAATGATGCAACCGTATTTGCTAATGCAGTTGAGAGTACCTTTAGTCAATTGTATAAGCCTGGTGTTCGATACTATAAAGCTGGCGTAGGTGCTATTGAGCTAGAAGACGATGTATTCCAGCAGTCAGACATGTTTAATCAATCTCAAGATAAGCCGGAGCTGATGAAGTGCATGGACGAAATAAACAATAGATACGGCTCTACCGCTGCGCGAATTGGCTCTGAGCTGCAAACTAAAAGCTGGGAAATGCGCAGAGAGTTTTTATCTCCGCGCTATACCACTAGGTGGCCTGATATCCCCGTTATTAAGTGCTGATATTTTATCCACAATTTTTGTGTGCAGAGTGTGTTTAGCCCTGATCAAGTAACAATGAATATTCCAATATCACGGTTTTTTTTCATTCAAAATTTTCTTTGAGAGGTTAAGTGTCTCTCCCAAGAAACCAGGTAAAGCCGCCTTTAAGAAATCTTCCAAAGGGTGCTTATCTTTTCCGAAATCTACACCTGAGAATTTCTCTGCATAAGGCTTTAGAAGAGGAACAAGCAATGCACTTCTAAATGATGCTAGTTCTAAATTTCGCTGAGATTGCCTCTCGCTGATTGAATCAGAAGGAGAAACAAACTGACCATCTTTATAATTGACGTATAAACTTTCATTTTTCTTATCATTTCTTGCTTTTACGGTAGAAAATACGTGCTCATATTGAAGCAAATCAGAGTCGTTTTTTTTGGTAGCAGAAGCTTCAACACCGTGCAGTACTAAGCGTGACAAGAAATTGTCATTAATAATCTTTTGCTTATGACATCTAAGCCGCTTCTTAAGCTTTTTCCAGTTTACTTTTACACCTAAGTCAATTTCAATAGCTGCACGTGCCAACATCATGGCTTTTCCACACTCTTCTCTAGCAAAATGTGATAACACATATGCTCTCGCATACTTTTTATGATCATGAAGAATTTGAGCCTCTTCACAAAAAGATTGAGCGTTTTGTATAGCTGAAAATGCCCCTAAAATAATATTGCCAGCATCTTCTTCAAAAGTTTTTTTGTTAGTCATATTCTATCTTCCAATTTATGAAAACAGCTCTTTTTTCTGTCTTTCGCTCAAGTTATTAAGCTTAATTCGCGTACCATTCGAATCTACTAAATGAGCGGGGTTTTCACTGCACAGTCGTGCAAAGAGTGGCCTCTCTCCTTTCAATGTAATTTCAATTAGTTTTGTAGAAGCATTACAAGCTTTTCCACCTTCCAATATTTTGCATGCATTTTTTGAGTCGTTGAGAAAGCGCCCTATAACATTTCTGCGGATGCCATTCTTAAGCTTTCGGTAAGAGCTAGGGATATGTGGTACAGCAACCAGTCCACTTACAATTGTCAGGGTAGTATTCACAACTTCTATTGCGCTACCATCAATTAGGCATGCGGTTGGGCCAAGTCTTCTATTATGTTGACGCTTGTATTTTTGCTTGACTTTATTCTTATGGCTTATCTTCATACTTCGTTATCCCGTCAAAGCAACTATTAGCAGTACTCGAAACCAAAATTTAGGCAAAAACATCAGCTTAATTTCAGCTTGTTATGCATGATTCATTTAGTCGCTTTGTCATTTTTTTCAAAGTGAATACTCAGACCCAAATCACTAGGTTTAAACACTTTTGGCGCATACCTTTCATGCACTAACTTTATAACTTCTTGTAGCTTTATTGCCGTATTAATCACACCAGTTGATAGAGAACCTGCACCCTGCTCATAAAAATATCGACCAGCCATGAAATAGTTATTATATTGTTCCAGCTCCACTGTAAGGTCTACCCCTACTTTCGCGTGGTAAAGATCTTTAATATCAGTTCTGTATTCTTCTTTTATTTTTATAAATAGCTTGCTTAAAATGTGTCCGCCTACCTTTTTAGGGTAGCCTGCCCTTGCAAAGTCATCATCAAAGCACTCTTTTTCACTTAATATTGATTTAAACATAAGCTCAATTGCTAGTGCTGCGTTAACACATGCTGGAATGAGGTTTCCTCCTTCCTGCAGCGTATTGGCGGAATCTACAAATCTTCCTGCTTGTTCCCATATTCTAGTTTCAATTTCCATTTATTCTCCTTATTCGTCATAACCAGCACCTGGTTAACGTTTAATTGAATATAATATTACACAACAACCACAAGAAAGTAATAAGTTAAAATTACAAAATCATTTTTTAATCAAAACTGAATAGACGTGTTGTATAACCGACCAGATCAGTCTTGCTAGTTTTTGGTGCTCGATTAACCTATGATTTTGGAATATACGTTGAGTTTGCTTTTCTCAAGCTTTGGGGTAAAAGGAGTTATATGGTGAGTAATTCTATCTTTAATTTCGTTGGAGAGTCTAAAAGTGGTAATTGCTGGAAGGAAGCTATAAGCACCCTGTTTGATAGAGGTAATGTTGTTGTTCCCCAAACTCAAATATCTGACGCTATTTATGAAACAATTAAGGCAGATGTACTACTAGTTCAGTTAGTAGTTGAGGAGCCGTTATCTTTTTTGAAAGCTTGCAACATTGATGTGAAAAAAACCAATTGTGAGAGGGCCTATTTGTCTTCTGTGTATCACCACATTCATGTGGTGATGGACCGCGCAGCATCCTTAGAATTAGTAAATATAGAGGAAAAATCACCTAAAGATATCAAAGACGATACATATTTAGCTTATAAGTACACATTGACTTCTAAGGGTTTAGAAACAGTTTTGAAGCTTCAAGAGCATGAGGACAACAAGCGCAGACATGAGGCCTCCTTATCTCAATCAAGAAAAGCGTTTGTGGTGTCTGTCTTGGCTTTAATTACTGTAATAGTGTCTACGATATTTAGCTATTACCGTCTAAGCTTCTACGAGAATCAGGTATTATCACCCAGTTCAGAACAGGTTAAATTAAAATCAAAGCTGTCGGCACAAAAGGAAAATTAAAAAATATCTAGTTACTAATGCCGCGACCTAAAAATACAAGAAGAGTAATAAATCGACTATAAGCTTATCCTGCTTTCAATTAAAGGAATAGAAATATGTTAAAAGCACTTACAGTTATATGTTTATCTAGCTCACTGCTTACCTTTAACGCTATTGCTAACTCAGACACATGGAGAGGCTTAATTGTTGAGCCTGAGAATAGATGCTCTCCTTACGACAAGAAAACACAATACCCCTACTCTCAATCGGTTGAAGACGAGATTGTTGCATCAATGGGTGGACTAATTTACGGCCCATATACAGGCTCATATTTTGAATCAGATACTGAAACAGATATAGAGCATATAATTGCAACATCAGAAGCGCACGATAGCGGCCTGTGTGCTGCCCCACTATCAGTAAAGAAAGCGTTTGCATCGGATTTGCTTAACCTAACTTTAGCCGCCCCTCGTGTAAATAGGTGCAGTTTAACTGGAAAGTGCGGTAAAGATGCCGCAGAATGGATGCCAGCAAAGAATAAATGCTGGTTCGCTAATCGAATAATAGAAGTGCGTAGAAAGTACTCTTTATCTATAGATATTGCAGAAGCAGCCAGATTAGACACAGAACTTGCTACTTGCACAAGTACCGAGATGATCTTCTTTGCTGATAACAGTTCTGAATCTGCTCCCCAAAAAGATGATAACAATCAGGATGCCCTAGCACTGTATGATGATAACAAGAATGGGCGTATTACATGTGCAGAAGCTCGCAAACACAATATAGCACCGGTGAGAAAGTCACACATTGCTTACCCATATATGAGCGATAGAGATGGTGATGGTGTTGTGTGTGAGTAAGTGCTGGGGGCTTAAACCCAGCCTATCGCCTCTGTGAGTATTGAAGAGCCCTTCGACACACGGTTAGCATTTGATGAATTTCCATCAAAACTCATCTCTCCACTGTCTAGCCAGCGATTTCCGTCATGGTTTATGCTCTCGTATTCGTAACCTATGAATAACTGCCCATTCTGTTCAATAGTGTAATTAAGTACCTTTATTGCAACATCGGATGCAGCCCCTGCGAGATTGAACTGAGGGTGTTGAACTGACTCAATTTTTGAATCTTCACTAAACTCAAAACCGCTTACTTGAAAGCTGCGAGACCTAATTGGCTGACTCTGCTCAGGTAGTTGCTCACACAAGCTGAAAGCAAGTTTATTATGCGCCCCCACCACACAGACACCCCCAACCCCTTTTGCGGCACCAAAAACCTTTGATTTCTCGGTTTGCTCTGTCATAGCTGCGGCTGTTTTATAAGTTGCCATGATAATTTGCCCCTCACTGACAGTGACGGGTAGTGAGCTGTTGTTATCAATATCGCCAAACCATAAAGCCGCATCACCCGCCACCCAAGAAGCCCCCAAATTACCCGTAATACTTACCTCACCACGACCAACAGGGCGTGACCAATGTATTTTTTTAGGTGCTCCATTTGAACGAGTGGGTACCCACGAACCAATCCAGCCACCCCTAAGAGCGGAGCACTGCAAAACTGTTGCAGGGTCAGTCACGGCAACATCGGTGTGGCAGAACTCACCAGCTAAGGAAGGCATTGGATCTGCCTTCATAATATAACACGGATCTGTTTTATTGAGCTGACCTGAATAGCTGCCCGGCAGCTTATCGATGATGTTACTTCTATTACTTCTCAGCTCGATATGACCCGCGACTTCATGTAGCGAACCATACCCTACGTAATTTGTGGCGGGCTGGTGAATAATAACGCTACTACCTACTTTAAAGCCTAGGCTCTCAAAATTAATAAGATCCCCTGTATTGTTCTGTCCGGCTCTGAAGTACAAATTACTTGTGTTCGAGCTTCCATAATAAAACGGCTGCGCTGTAAGGAATCTTACAAAAAGGGGCTGTTCAATCCCTCGATAATGCCCGAGCTTAACTTGCAAATCCGTTTCTGCGATCTCTTCAGCTGTTAAACTTTGCGAGTTATAACGCATATCTCGACACACCCCGCCTTCACCATCCTCATAAATAGCATCATAAAACCGCCCATCGGGTCGGCCACTTTTTCCGCTAGCTATCGCACCAGAACCAGTAAGTATATTCGCTTGCTCAAAGCAGTCCGCTTTATTTGTAAGTGCAACGCTTGTTTGGTCGTAGGTTTCTCCATCCCTAGGCAGTGAAGAGCCAAGCGGGTTATGAGATGGATGGTAAATTCCAGTATTTAGACGAGACACTGTGCCGCAAACAATAAAAAAACAGTCATCATCTGTTTTTGCGGTAAATATTCCTCTTCGAGACTTTGGGTTATGAGCGTGCAAAGCAGATGATGCGAAGAATCTAGCTCCAGTCCTTGTTTCTTGGGGTGTATTTCCACTTCCTTGAACTGGTACTCTTGTGCCATTTCCCGCCTTTTGCGATAAGGGTATTGCAACTGTTGAATCAATAAAATCCCAGTCGCCATTTCCGACACCGGTGTAGCTACAGCCCCGAATGCACCACTGGTAAAATTTACCATTCAAATCATCAAAATAAATGAGATTTTCGGGATTGCTACCAATTCGCATTCGCTGAGCTTCACTAGCTATTTGCCAGTTCACGCCGCGCCCTCTACTTGTTTCATCACCGCTGTACCAGGAAAAGTAAGAGTTCGGTCGAATTGTATCATCTGTAGTTGTTACACCATCAATATTAGTCGCACGACTTTGAATTAACCCATTCGCATAAACGAAAGGGTCGTCGTCGTTTATCTCACGCAAGAAAGCCTCAAAACCCCACATATTTACCGGATCGGTAACTACTTTGTTAGTGCCATTTTCACTTGCAAATGCTATTGCAGAAGAACTGTGAGTGACTGTTATTCCTGTATCGCTATCGTATGTACGTGTACCGTCTTCAGTTGGTGGAAGTTTTAAAAAAACGTAATTGACATGACATATTCGCTTCAAATCAAAAAGCACACCTGACACATTCAAAGTTGCATGCTTGGTTCGTGACTTGCCTTGACCCCCAGAGTCAGTTTCGGCAACTCCGATGGACATTTGGTTGGGTGAGCCTGGCCATGTCCATAATCCATTACCAACAGCAGGATTTACATTAGCATCGATATGTAAGCCATGGTTAACAAAGCCACTAGCAGTATATCTTTCTAAATTTTGCTGTCTACGCGCTTCAAATTCAACCTTCCGCATAGCCCAGGGGAAAGGGTTAGAGATGTCGATTTCACTTTGCATTTGCCGTAGTGTTTTGACTGTTTGCGTATTCCCCTCTAAATCTCTGAATTGCACGGTCCCTGTTTTTGTTTGCCAATCAACCATTGATTTATAATTGTCATTGACCATCTTTGATGCGCTATTCAACGCAGAAACAGCGGTATTAAAATCACCTGATGTGGGCAAAACAACACAAGGCACTTGGCTTTGAGTGGCGTTTGGCCACGGCTTTTTGAGCTCAATAAATGTGCCATGCGTAGTAGCATATGCGTTCGATATTTCAACGGGGGCAAACGAACCCAAAACCAGTGCGTCGTTTGCTCTAACGTTCGCAACGCTCTGATTGTCATTGATTTTTATAACATTGCTACCGCTTGTAGCGTTAGAATTTGCAGAGTTGAACCAAGTCATCTCATTATCCTCGTAAGTAAATTACTGCAACTTTTTTAATTTGATCTGGTGATGTAAATGTCACCCGGTGACGCGCCTGTGCGATTGTGTATTTTCGCTCGAATTCCTGATCGTCTTGCCTCATTGCTTTACCGGGTACGTCGCTGGAACAGAGGTAATCATCAACCTCCACATCTCCATTTTGTCCGCACACATTAATAACCCCCTCTCCGAGCGCGTTGAGTTCGATTACGTCGTGTGTATGTTTGTACTCGTTGAAGCGCAACGATCCATTAAAGCCTTGCAGACCGGCGGGCAGGTTCTCGCTTGTTAGTGGCTTTCGCCCTATATACACCCCCCTAACACCTCTCTGCTTGGCTTGGGTTGACGGTTGCATCTCAAAAATTGCATTGGATATGTCCGAGATATTTACTATCTGCGCATCATAAACGATGTCGCCTGGTGTTAATCGAATACCCTTAGAAAGCAATCCTTCATGAACCCCGGTAAAAGGTTTGTAGCCTCCACCTGCGTATAGTTTTAATCGAGTCCAGAGTGCCGTAGTGTCATGCTCGTAAGCATCTACTTTAATCGCAGTGCCCTCTCGCACTTTTGCGTAGATTGCATGCTTTCCACCAAGCGCCTCGAGGGCAGTGCCGTGACTACTCATGAGCATCAAAGGGGTAGCGTTTACTGACTCAGCCGTATTGCTTATGAAACCAGCCCTACCAAGCCTTCCCGACTGAATGCTAAACGCATCCATGTCTTGCTCGTTAGATATGATTTCTAGGCGGCCAGAAAAGGTCCCTTTTGCAGCAGCTAACTCGTTCGCTACCACCGTACCTTCTACAAGTTGATTGCCGTGTACGCGCAGCTCAAAAGCTTGCCAAGTCCCGCCTATCCAAGATTTTGTTGTTTGAATCCGGGGGTCGTCCCGTTTATACAAAGTGACCACATCATAAAAAACAGCTCGACCTCCTGTGCATGCTGCGTGTGCATCTGCATCGGACCAGACTCCCGATGTTGTCGGAGCAGTGAAGCGTCCAGCCCCCCGCAAGCCATTGAGACCAATGTTGCCTTTATCTCCTTTATCTCCTTTATCTCCTTTATCTCCTTTATCTCCTTTATCACCCTTGTCCCCCTTGGTTCCATTCGAGCCCCTATCCCCTTTGTCTCCTTTATCTCCCTTATCACCTTTTGCACCAGGCAGGCCATCAGCACCGTCAAGGCCACGAATATCGCCTTCAGACTCAATAGTAAAATTGCCTAACTCCAATCGCCCGCGAAAGACATGGACAGGGTTAACGGGGTCGCGGTTATCAATGTAGGATGTAGGGACGAATGCCTCTCCAACCATGACGCCTTGGCGGATTACATCGCCGACTAAATCGAGATTTCCGATTTGCCCATCATTTAAACCGACCACACCTGTTGCCCGACCTTGGTTGTTTATCAAGAAGCCGCCGCGTGCGATCAGTCTGCCGTCCTGTGTTTCAAACGCCTGGCGAATATCAGAAATGCTCGCTTTCTCACCGCTAGCGTTTTCAACTTGTAGCTTACGGATAAATTCAGCGAGAGGGCCATCTACCCAGCTATGACCCGCCGCCACACATAAAGTGGCATCGGTTTCGTTCGTGATATTCCCTTGCGCATCGATGCAGTATCCAACGGCAGCACGCGTATAAGTAATGGCGCTAGCTAAAGTAGTCGTATCGCCTTGTTCTATTTTGGCAACCAAGTCTTGGCGTTGGCTAGCCATAGCTGAATCAAGGTTGGAAATAAGCTCAGTAGTTTCTTGAAAAGCTGCCTCAGTGTTAGCTGCAAACGCAGTGAATACTTGGTCGCGCACCAAGTTTGCTTGGTCTATGTCAGCAACAGCTTCAGTTACATCACTAAACGAAGCTTTTGTAGATTGCGTGAAAGCCGCGAAGCGTTCATCCCGCAATACCGAGGCTTGTCGTTCGTTAGCAAATGCTTTGGCGACAGACGTGATAATTGCACTGTTTTGCTGATGTATTGCACCCAGCTCCATTGTGTAGCTTGCAACACTTTCTAGCTCATTGGTTGTCGCTTTTAACTGGTCTTGGGACAAGGCAAGTTTGATGTCTAATTGCTGCAACTCGTTGTTTTGAAGTAGGGCGTTATAAGCGGTGATAACCTCATTGAGGCTCTTTGCATCGTCTGCTAGCTGCAAACCTTGAGCTTGTACGATATTACGGTTTATCTCGCCTTGAATAGCATCGAGCTTATTAGATACGTTCGAGAACTTTTCGTCCACACCATCTTGCTGGGCATTAAACACCGTGATTCGGTCTTTGATGTAACCAGCTGCGCCTGCTATGAATCGCTCAGCGGCATTGGCTTTTTCAAGTGTGCCGTTATCGTAAAATGATTGCAGTGCAGCTGTAATACCGTAGACAGCATCGAAGGTTGAAATAGCTTGATTTACTTGGCTGGATGTTTGGTAGCCTCGGCTATCGACCATTAGCGTTGCCAAGTTCATTGAGCGCTCAACCACAGGACCATCTACCCACGTATGGCCAGCTAATTCACAGGCGGTAGCATCTTCAATATCAACACGATTACCATCGCTATCTACGCAATACCCAGTGATTGCGCGGGTAAAACCCTTGGCTTCAGCAATTGCCTTTTGGTTCTCTTTGGTAATTTCAGCACGCAGTGTTTCAGTGCGCTCAGAGCTTGCTTGGCGCTCATTAGCAAAGGCTTTGCCCAGAGTGTCAACACTTGCGGCACTTTGATTGTGCAATGCAATGAGCTTTGTCGATTGCGAAGCGATTGCGCTCATTTCATCCGTCACAGCGGATAACTTATCATTGGCATGAGCCAGGGTAACAGACTGCTCTGCTAATGCGCTATCGCGTAACAACTGATTGTATGCGTCTAAAACTTCATTTAAATTCTTGTCGGCTAAATCAAGCTGTATTCCTTGGATTTGCGTGACTGACTGCTGAATTTCGCCAGCCAGCGCATCTATGTTTTGCTCGGCGGTGGCGAGCTTTTGGTTTATGCCGTCTTCTTCGTTTAAATAGCCAATGACTTGGCTGCGTATCGTTGAATTCGCACCATCTATCCAAGTTTGCGCCGCGTTCGCTTTGATGATGACATCATTGTCGTTGAGTTGTTGCAACACTGCGCTGATACTGTATTGCGTGTTAAATGAATCTATGAGTGTTTGTACGTTGCTTTGGGTTTGATAGCCTAAGCTTGAGACCCACGCGGTAGTTGCATATTGAGCCATACGGCCATTGCCCGCATCTAGCTCTTGTTCGATGGTGGAGGTTCGACTGGTAATGTCATTGAGTGCTAAATCGTTTGCGCCACGCTTACCGATTTCAATAAAGTCGATATCGCAGTGGCCCAGTGAAAACTGAAGCCAAGTGATAATACCGCTATAGCCTGCAGTACCTGTCGCGTCTACTTGAATGACCTCCCAATCAAAACTACTCGGCTCTGGTAAAAACAGCTCGCCATTATTGAATTGGATATGTCCAAGCCAGGTACTGTTTTGATGTTTACGCACGCGCACTCTAAACATGGGGTTATCGACGGTATCCAATGAAATGGCAGGGCTATTTAATGTGTTTTTACACACTAGATAACCCAACGCATGATGACTTTCAAACCCTGTAAAGCCTTCTGCACTGCTGTTAAACTGCCAGCTGTAGGCTGGCGTCAGCGCTGCGATGGCCCCTGCAATATGAGCGTCAACTTCGCTATGGGTCGTGCGCTGTGTAATTTGGCCTGCCTGCAGCTCGATTTGTGCTGTGGTATCAATGAGCTTTTCTTCAGTCTGTTTTATGCGACGGGACTCGAAATTGATGCGCGCGTGAGCACCATCGACCAAAGAAACCGCTTCACTGAATTGCGTGTCTGTATAAGAAAACGCACGATTCACAATGGTGCCCGACTCAGCATCGACAAATACGGCGGCATCAATTAGACGTTCATTGTTTAAAGTACGTCGCTCATACTCACTCCTAAAATTCGTATAACCGGCTGTGACATCAAAGACGCTTTTTTGCATGTCAGTAACGGTTAATGCGGTTTCATCGAGTTTGATTTTATTCAGCGCAATTTGCGCAGGAATACCATTAACGACTGAGCTATCTAGTACCTTAGTGATGTCTTCTAAGCCCTGTATCTGCTCAATGTTTTTAGCAACAATCGACGGGAGGTTGCCCTCAGTTTCAGGGCGAAGTCTATCCACCTGTGTATTTAGATCATTAATGAGATTCTGAGCTTCATCACTCAATTTTGTGAGTGGGATGCGCTCAATGTGTTCAAGCAGATCACTTTCAGTTGTACTAGCGCTAAATTCATACCATGAACTATGACCAGCAGGGTTTTTAGCGCGTACCTGAAAGTCGTAGGACGTTTCGGGTTGTAGGCCAGTCGTTGTGTAAACATGGCCCTGCGCAATTGTCGAGGGCTGCGGACTCTCTCCCGTTGGACCAAGCCTTTGCCACTCAAAAACGGTGCCGAGACCTGCACGGGTAAGTGTTGCTTTAAATGATAACGTATTGTAACTGCGGCTATCTATTGTAACTCTTGGTTGAGTGGGTTGCGATATGTCAAAAGTAAATGTAACCCACTTCGACCTAAATCCTAAACCAGACTGCGCCCTTACATCGATCCTGTAGCTCCCAGAGCTCAAATCTTGAATAACGAATTCAGGTAAGACAGACGTGTAAGTCGCGAATCGCAGATCATTTTTGAAGACATTTATCTCAAATGATTTATACCGCGATTGCCATGTTATAAACGCTTTTCCATCTTCACCTGGTACCGCCTGAAAATTTGTTGGGGCAACCACATTAACAGGATCAGGCAATGATGTATCAGGTATAGGTGGTCTAACGTTATCGCTTAGCCAGTTGTAGATGTAGGGTTGATGCTCTCGCAGTGTTAGCCTGTACCAGCCATCTGGTAGCATTTTAGATTTAAGTAGTCTAAAAGGCTTCTCTTCCCACCCCATTTTTTCATGAGAAATAGGGATTACATCACCACAAATGTAGCGAAGTGCAATCGGGGCAACTTCAATCTCACAGGTTAATGACTCCCGACTAAGCATCGCTAGAACGCGCGCCATCTGTCGAGCTTCATAGTAGTTTGTGATCGTATCGAACTTTACCGTGTGCTCAAGCAAAACGCCGTTATCTGCGGCTAACCACTCTGCAAATAATTCACTGTCTGGCTCTGGGTAAATCGCTTGCTGCATCGAGTACTTAACATCTTCATCGCTGTACTCAACAATCACCCTGTTGTAACGCTTATCTTTACTGCTTTCCTTGTATTTCAAGGTCCCGCGTATTAACCCTTGAGTGATCGATAAGGCTCGCTCATCATCTTGCTCGATCACAGGCATAAGCTTACCGTTCACAATGGGGAGGTAACCACGCATTGCACCAAGCAGGATTTTTACGTTTTCACGAACAGGTTTTGAGGTATCAATGATAACGTTACACGTAAATAAGCATTTTTCCTCATCTGAGCCCTTGTGTGTAGGTACAAGGGTGTTGCACACCTTCGCCGCATGAACAAACCAATCTCTAAGCAAATGGACGTCACTTAAGCCCTTACTGAATAATGGGTTGCGCAGATAATCATACAAACATTCTGCCGGGTTGCTGCTGGCGTGGTAACCCGAGCCAGTTATGAGATTTTCAACTGCCCGCCCTTCAGTGATCAAAGCGCTCACTCTCGGCTCGCCGTTAAACGGATTGTCTTCCCCTTGGATCCACTCAAGGCGCACGTAACTACAAGCAACCCCCTCTAGCCGATGCTTCTTACTTATCGGGTCAAAACCCGCCGACTTCAAAAGCGGATCACTGTAACCACTCATCCCTCTGGGGAAATTTACAGCATGAGCCCAAACACCACCTTGCTTGAAGCGCTCGTCAGAAATTGGGTAATCACCTAGGTAAATCTCACCAATGCTCGTTACAGCTTCGCCCCAAACCACAATCAGGTGCAACAAGTCATTGGGTGTGTCATCTTCATCGTGATCACTCGTTGCTTTGAATACAATGGTTCCCTTCTCTAATTTGCGCTTTCCGTAAATAACGCGTAGCGAGTCGTCACTCGCTGGCTTCGAAACCTCAACCCCTCTAGGTTCAGGTTTTTGAACAGGCGCAGGTGAAGGCATAGCCCAGCCAAAAAGCAGCTCGCCAAGACCATCAAAGAATGACATATAATCTCCAAATAATAATTAGTGAGGTTGCACCGGGATTTCACCAGGTCGTCGCCCGCCACCTGCCGCACCCCCACCGCTATTGCTGGGAGTGCTTTTGCTTTTCTGACCCCAGTCCATATCAAGCTGGACAGTGCCGCAAAATTCAAAACCAAAATCGTCAGGGTGGTGCATTTGTTGGCTTTTTAGATTTGTTCTGCGCCCGCGAACGGCTGAAAAATCAGCCCAGACGCTTGCAACTTTCAGTGTCAAAGATGCCTTTTCCAAGGACTCTTCCCCACTTTTACCCGTCAAAAATCCCTCGTACAACTTCACGGCCCCGACCGCAGTCATGTCAGGCTCAAAGTAAGCTCGCTGTATAGTAAGCTTTCTGTTCATCCATCCGTGTTGATAGAACAACGCTGTCGTTTCACCCGTTACGGCACTAAGTTGCAACGACACCTCACCAACGCGCACCTCGCCATTGACCTCAATGGCCGGTACTTTTCGGAGCATGCCGCTTTGGTATACCACCCCCCCATAAGTGACATCATGCCCTGCATCTGTGAGGTAGATACTCACCTCATCTAGCTCAATTGTTACCAAATGGGCTAGGCGAAACTCCCGTGTAAGCAGCTCCGCGAGATTCTCTCTTAACTCAATCATGTAATCGCTCACTTAGTTGCAGCACAAATGAATTTCGATATTTAGTTGCTACTAGGTCCAGCTTTAAAAGATCCGTCTTCAATGCGACATTAAAGCTCACGCCGTCGCAGCTATGTATTTTCTCCCCAGCACCGACAGCTTTTCGAAGAGAAGGACTAAAGCGCACAATTGCATGCCCAAGGCTATTAATTGTGACAGGCTCAGTGACCATATACGCCTTTTCGTGCCCAATAAAACTTATAAAATCACCTGGCATTAGTGCGTCAACTAAGCTCTGTGTTGCCCCAATTACACTAATGCTGGTTGCCATTGCATACGCCCCATCTTTAGCCCTGCAATCATCACCTAGACCTTTTCCAATGGCTGGGAAGGGGTTTGGCAGCCTGAAGTATTTGAATCTCCCTCCTAACGTATTTGCAAATGCGAAAAGCTCCATAGTCTTTGCATATACCAGAGGGACCGTAGTAAGGGACAACTCCCACTTATGCGGATCACCCAACTGGTTCGCATACTCAGGACCTGCGTGAGAGGGGTCAAGTTGCGTTTTGGATTTAGCTGTTATTGAGAGTTTTTGTGGGTCGAGTAAGTGCGTAGGAAAATGCATACGTCTCCTTCGAGTTTAATTTGGGAAATCTATGTACCCCTGAATGTCACGCAAGATGTCGGGGAATTTTTCGGAGTACCAAGCATCGACCCATGAGTGATCGACACTATCAATGTTAAACTGCAAGTTTACGGGGGATCTTCCCGCAGTACGCCCCTCTTGGTTAGCCATGCCCGCAACTTGATCTGCCATTCTATCCAAGCGCTTAGCGCTTTG
Source organism: Pseudoalteromonas umbrosa (assembly GCF_030125375.1). Taxonomy (GTDB): domain Bacteria; phylum Pseudomonadota; class Gammaproteobacteria; order Enterobacterales; family Alteromonadaceae; genus Pseudoalteromonas; species Pseudoalteromonas umbrosa. The sequence continues at coordinate 82,841 of NZ_JASJUU010000008.1, forward strand.
GTTTGTATAGACGCGCTCACCTTTATCAAGCAGCCAAGTACCCTCTCTTGGTATGTGCTCGATACCCTCGTGAGCCATACCTTGTGGCATGGGTTGGCTTTTTATTTGTGCTACATTGGCAATACCCATCGTGGTAATAGCTGCCGCTGCAATAGGCCCAATGATGGGGCCAAGCTCAAGCGCTTTAGTTGCAGCAGTGAATGTACTTATCATTGCATTACCGATAGACATCATCTGATGCAATCTAAATGCTTTTTTGCTGTGGGTAGCTGCCTCTGCGGTAATGCTCTTACCAATGCTTGTCGCAATGTTCAAACGTTGTGCACCGCTGGCGCGGTCAAATTCGACAAACTCCTTTACCATTTGCCCATATTGACCCGTTCCGCGCAACTGTATATTACGCTTTCGATCTTCGTGCTCAGCTTCCATTGCTGATTTGCGATCTAAAAACCCCTGTAACTCAGCTATTTCCTGAGCGTATTTATCGCGACGGCTTTGATCTTCTAGCTGCCTTGCTTCATTAATTCGCGCAATACGCTGTGCTTCCGCAGCTTCTTCAATCTGCGCTTTACGCTGCTCATGACTAAGTTCAAGCTGTATTTCGAGCTGCTTGTACTCAGTGTCAGTTATGAGTTCGGCGTCTTTAGCTTGCTCTAACCACTCAACACTCCGAGCAAAAGCAGCTTGCTCAACTTCAAGTCTGGTTGCCAAATGAGCACGTAAGCGCTCTAAGTTTTTTGCGGCTTGATCAGAGTTAACATCTGTTGCAACTCCTACTGGTTTAACAAATCCAGTGCCTACCGCCCCCTCGCCCCCCTGACCTTTTACTGTACTTTCATCAGGCGTGGTGTCCGGGATATCTTCACCCGTAATTTCACGGCCAAACACTTGCTTTTGATACGTTGCTAAATTACTTTCTAATCGCTTATTTAGCGACGCTAACTTTTCCTCAACTTGTTTTATAGCGTCTTGATTGGTGGCAAAGTACCCCCAATCAAAGCCAAATTTCTTTTTCTCTTGCAATCGCTCAAGTTCTTTTGTGAGTGATGCGATTTCATTTTGGTCATCGGTGATTTTATCTGCCAACCCTAAATCGGTTAGCGGGTTATCACGCATCGTGTCGAATATATGAGACACTTCCTTGGACCAATCAGCAAAGTACTCTCCGAGCTCTTTTACTACCGGCGTGAGCGAAACCAGTGAGTTACGCAATGTTATACCACCAGTTTCACTTATGCGCCTAAGTTGCTCATTTAGCTCTTTAGATTCGACAATGGCCGACTCAGATAAAGCGCCGCCATATTGATCCATGCTTTCGGCTAGCTCAATAAAGCTAGCAGCTCCATCTTCAGCTATTTCGCTGAGTGCTTGCGCTGCATCACCACCTATTTGTTGCAAGTATAAGTTACGCTCTTGCTGTGAGCTGAGCGCACTTAGTGACTCCATCATTTTGAGAAACATCTCATCAGGCTTTAAGCTTTTAAACTCATCGACGCTGATGTTTAATTGCTCAAACATGTCGAGCGCTTCACCTGTTCCGATGGTGACAAGCTCGGTAATGCGTTCGCTGGTATCTGATAAAAGCTGGGCAAACTCTTCTTGATCAACGCCATACTGTCGTGCAGCAAAGGCCATTTTATCAAAGCGCGTAGTATTCACTTCTAGGCTTTGCGCCATGCGATCCATCTCGACCACCGCCGCTGCATTATCAGCCACTAGGCTAATCATTCCAATTGCAGCACCGCTTAGACCCAACCCAAGACCTGCAATTGCCCCCGTTAGCGCCGTGACCGAGCTTTTTGTTGTGGTCATAGATGCGCTGGCACGTCGAGCAAACTGATTGCTGTCGTTAATGGCTGCGCGAATGCCTGCACTATACTCACTGCTGTCAGCTTTAAGTTTTACAATTAAGTCTGAGACTGATTTTTTTGACATTACATTTTCTCAATGCTGGCAATTAAGTCATCGACTGATTTCTCAGGTCTGTGAGCCAAAGAAAAGTCTGCCTTTTTGAATGTTTGCTTGAAGTTACAAGTAGAGTTAATAACGCTCGTGTTGAGTTGTGAAAAGTGCGTATCAAATAATCTAAAGCCCGCCGGCTCTAAGTCGAAATAATCTAGCCACATTTGCAACTGTGTTGATGATAGCTCGTCAAAAAACTCATCATAGTCAGGTCGCTGAAATAAAAAAGCCACACGCATGGCTTCCATTAAGTGTGGGGCTTCAACCAGCGGATTTACTTTTTTTCAGCGCTAAACCCGCTTAATTCTAAAATAGCCTCTTGTAACGTAATCAGAGAATCACCACCAAGATTGACCAGCTCGTCAATGTCCTCTTTGTTTTTGTGATCGTAAACTAACTCACCGTTTTCGCGTAAACCGAGACTAACTACCATCGCTTGATAAAATGTGTAGTGGCCTTGTGAAATTGTGCTGTCTTCCTGCCTTTTGCAGATTTCAGTAATTAGCTCTTTAGTAACTATACGGCCTTTAGCGTCCATTTCTGAGACTTCAACGTCGCCATTTGGCAGCTTCACAGTTTTAGTTTTTAAGGCAGCTGCTTTCTTAACTTGCTCTCTTAAGTTCATGACCAAGTACCTCTCCTAATCTTGCCTGAGATTTTGATTTTAAACTCTTGCATTACGTCTTCGCCTGCGGTCATCGGCTCACTGCAACTGGTGACAATACCCGTAAATTCGCGCGTGGGATTTCCCGTTTTTGGCAATTGAATTTGATAGTCGGCTTTACCTTCACCGGCATCATAAAATTCGTTTTCCATCGCTTGCGCACCTTCATTACCAGTGACTTTGTACTTCACTTTTACCGCGACTTCGCCGCCGTCAAACAAACCTCGCTCGTACGTTTTAGAGTCAGCATCATCAGAGCTACTCTCTACACCGTAATGAGTACTTTCTTCAACTTCGCGCGTTGGTGTTAAACCATCAATATCAGTGATATTACCGACCAGCGCGAATGCGGCACCGTCATGTCGTAAAAACTTAATTTCTCTATTCTTGATTGCCATATTATGTCTCGAATGTTGCGTTTAATATTAGAGTGAGCGTACCAAGACTGCTTGAATCATCCTTGTCATACTCATATTTGTTTAATAGCAATTCATCGACGCTTCCACCGAGCGTATGATTTGCTTTTATTGCCTGCCTGATTGAGATTAAAAATTCATCCAGGCGATCATCAATATTTAGCTTTGCAATGTCATAGACTTGTATTATTAACGTGACCTCGTCTTGGTCTATGCTATGCAAACTCTCCACCTCACCACCATCGACGTACACGCACGCCACAGGTAAATTATCCCCTTCATTTATGCGACTTAGATGGCAAGGGTATACACTCTCAGAGTCGAATAATGGCGCACCATTTAGCGTGACGGATTTAAGAAGTTCGGCTACAGCATGGCGCAGCTTTTTATTGTTCATAATTAACTCAGTAGCTTGTTGATACGGTAGTTCATGTCTTTGATTAATATTGTTGGCAAATATTCGTCAATGATGTTTTTGCTGTATTTTGTCGCTGCTGTAGTGATTGACTGCTGTATGGGTACTTTAGCGATATCGATAGGGTAACGACTGTCTGACGTCCGCTGCATAATGTGCCAACGACCAGACTCCAAACGCTGTAAAAAAGCATTATTAAAAGTATGGCGACCAACTTTAATAGCAGTGTTCCCAGCGTGCTCTCGCTTGGCAAACCGACCTCGCTCACCGCGCTTTGCTTGGCTAATGAGGTTTTTACCTTTGCGGCGTTTTACTTGACTGCGAGCTGCACCGATTTTAATTGCTGGTATCGCTGTTCTACCAATCACCACTACAGCTAAACCTTTTGCACGATACTGGCTAATGCGAATTTTCTTTTTAATTAACCCTACTTTTAAGCGCTCAGTCTTGGCGGTATCTCGACTTACCAAGGTGGCTAAGCGCTTAGAGCTACGGTTAAGCGCTCGATTGCGCGCATTGCGCGCCTGGTTGTTATCGAGTGTCATGAGTGTTTTCTCAAGCTTACGAACCTGCGCATCGAGCGACATATGCTATCCAATTAGTGAAATAATGAGGTCTGAACCACGCACGCGGGCATTGTAAACATCGTATTCAACGCCTGTTTTGATACGTGTTATCGTGGCTTTATTGCGGCGAGGGTGTGAACCTTGCCATTGATTAATGGGGGTACTAACAATGTACCCCGTTGTTTCTAGCTCATCGAGCAAGATTTCTTCACCAGAGAAAGTACCTTTAAATTCCCTACGCTCACCTGACAGTGTTTTGAGCTGGAGTGATTCGCCAAAAGCCTTGAGAACCGCTCGACTTAATCGCTTTTCAGCCCTGTCCAGCCGGCTCATTTGGCAGCTTTAGGTGTGAACTTAATACGGCGAACAGCGAGAGGGCTAGTGCAAACATTTATCGGGTTGGATTGTGATTCTAGCTCAATGCCCTTGTTCATTTTCATGGGTTCTGAGTTAGTGTAATAAGGTAAGCCCTTAGTGTTTACCGCACCTGTATAATTAGCGTAGGCAAATTTTGTTAGATAAAGACCTCGCTTCCCGGTCGGGATCATAACGGCACCATACTCCGAAGGCATCGGGTCTTTTTCACCCAGCGTTTCGTTATACTCTTCCCAATAAACACCTTGCCAAAACACCCCAGCGCGCACATCATCACGTAGGGCTTGCCCGTCATTTTGGCGCTCAAAAGCTTTGAAAAAGTCTTCATTTTCGAGCATTTGATCGAAAAAACCTCGACGGCATAACACCCTATACCCTGTGGCTTTTATGCCTTTTTGGTGATCTTCGGAGTGACGCTTCACATCTAGCAACTGCGTTCTGAGCGGCTTGTTAAAGTCAACTGTATCCTCGCCATCAACTTTTTTGATCTTGAACACATCAAAAAGATCGACAATGACATTCCCTTTTTTGCCATATACTTTGCCGAAGATTGCACCAAATCGAAGGTACTCAATAGTTACATCAATACTCATTCGAGCCGCAATTAACTTTTCGTCAATTTTTTCTTGCAGAGGCTCAAGCTCACTTTCTTCTCCAAAAGCTCGGACATTCTTAATATCATCCGCCATTATCTTTGCCGGAACAGGCAAATGCACGGCATCGAATGTATAGAGCGCACGCTTGTCATCTTCTAAAGGCTCACCATCATCTCCACGAGGCACATCCGTTACAAGTTGGATCATCCCCTCTTTGTATTCAATTTTAATTGACGTTGTGTCTACACCGTCCTCTTCAAACAAATTTAACTCAGCCAATCGAGTTTTAGGCGCATCAACGTTGTTGATTGCATTGGTTAACCTCACTAACTCAAAGCTGCCCGTATCTAAAGCTTCAGCGACTTCCATATTTTTCTCTCTATTTTAAAATTTGGGTTAAGTGCACTTGCTAGCGCAAAACTATGTGATTTTTTGTGAGTGCCTTTTCTGCACTCTCAAGCTGCTCTTGAGTTATTCCCTCCGGCCACGTCAATTTAGACGAATACATCGAGCATACTCGGGCATGAGCTAAGCACTGTCCCGCATCTTTATCACGCTTGTGACCATATAAAATACGTGATGCCATATTTGCTTCCACTGCACTTGCATCGATATTTAGCTGGGTGTAGGTGCCGTCGTCTTTCTCAGCCAACACAGTGCCTGATACATAAGGGCCGCCTACAACGGTGATTGAGTCTTTGGAAATGTGCTCTAAATCACTAGCAACATGAACGCTAGCGCGAGGTAAAATTGTTTCTGCTTGCATAATTTGCATCCTTGTTCAGGAATAAAACGGAAAAGTGACTAAACACCTTTTCTTTTTTGATAAATCTTTCTGGCATTTAATGTCGGATTAGCTACACCCGACTCAGTGAGCGAGAGAGGGGTTTCTGTAGTTTCATCTGACTCCGCGCGAGCCTCATGAATAGCGGCACCTACCAGCTTGGCGGGGTCATCTATTTTTGCCAATAAAGAGTTAAAGCTATCAGGCAGGCCTGATGCAGAAAGCGTATTCTTTAACTCTTTGGCTTGTTCAATTCGCGCTTTTGCTGTGGCAAGCGGTACCCCGCTGACTAACAGGCTTGTAGCCATTGCTGGCATATCAGCTTCATTACACATGTTGACGACTTTAGAGACGGCGTCGAGCGCCATTTTTTGAGGTGGATTAATCGCTTCAATTACATCAGGCCGATTTTCAGTTAATGCTTCAAGCAAGGCGCTAGCACTCACCTGCTCCGCACTGGGTAACACCAAATTAAATTCAGTGCTTTCTTCTGAGGCTGTTGTATTACCAGACATAGAGTTTTTACCTTTATTGTTTTTTAATTCGCTAATTACGCTTTCAAGTGAGCCAAGGCGATGCGCCATTTTGTTATTTATGGCCTCCTGACCAACTAATGATCCGCCTTTTCCAAAATGCTCAAGCACATGATTTGTAGAAACCCCCATATTTCGGGCAACACGTTGAACAAAAACATCACCAAGCTGATCGACAATATGTTGATTTGCCTTTTTCCCCTCTTCACTAAATCCATCAAGTCGTTTATTTGGGCTTTGACTTGAAACGATTTCGAGTCGCTCACGCTTGCTGTTTTCGTCAGGCTTAGTACGCTCAAGTGTCATTACTACTCCGACTGAACCAAGCATGGCAGTGGCATCTATTACTAGCTCGCCACACGCACTGGCTATCCAATAAATCGCCGATGCACCTGTGCCGCCCACGTAGCCTATAACTGGCTTTTTGCCACGTGCGTTATAAATCATTTCAGCAACTTCGTGGATGCCGTTCGCATCTCCACCAGGTGAATCAAAGTTCATTGCAATGCCACTCACACTGGGGTTATTTAGAGCAGCATTAAAATTTTTAGCTAACGCCTCGGTTGAGATGCCTCCGCAAATATCATCAAACATGCTGGCATAGCGACTGATCACACCTTTGACATTAATAACAGCAACGCCACCCTCGCGCATTTCCATAATTGAAGAAGACGGCTTCCCTGATTTGGCTGAAACAGCTGTTATTGGGCTTAAGTCAAAACCCTCAAGCGACACATCATCACGAGCCGCAATATCGCCAATAACACCTAGCGTGTTTTGATCTAGCGCCCAAGGCTGGGCCATTAAATAATTGAGTGCGAGCTGTTTTTTCACTCTGTACTCCCTCCACGAGATGCAGCAAATAAGCCTGTTAATTCAGTCGATTTAACACCGTGTTTTTCACAAATCTTCTCCCACTCTTTAAGTGCTTGGGCGTTTCGCTCCATATTCTCTGTAAGGTCTTGACCATATTCTGCCGCTTCACTCGCTAGGTTTGAGTGTTGCGAACTGACAGCCTTGATGCGTGCATTAATATCTTGTTCTGGGTGAAGGTGTTTAAACGCATCCGGGCGTATATCTAGTGCCAAATAGAACCACTGGTCTTGAGCGTAATTTGGCGCCATCACAGCACCTGTGGTTATTGCAGTTTCAATAAACCAACGCCAGATACCTAGCGCCAATTGAAAACCAGAGAGATTTGTTTGAGCAAAGCTGATATCTCGTCGATATTCATTCATAAACGCTCGCACTAAACGATCATTTAATCCGGACCAATCCCCGGTCAATAGCGCATGCGGTACATCTTGACCAGCTGCGAGCATAAGCGATTGCCAGCGAACCCAGTCCTTATAGCCCTGTCCAGTGTTATCGCCGTCGAATAAATCAAGCTTTTCGCCTCGCATACCGCGCAACATAGTTCCAGCTTCTAAGCGCACAACACCATCATATTGATCCATGTCCGCTTCACTGTATAACGCCTGACCCGTCTGACTGTCATACTGAGCGTCTTCATCTCCAATCTCTTCGCGATATAAAAAGCCTGTAAATGCTGAGCGCTCCTTTTTACGGGTCAGCTCTGCAGAGTCATACTCTTTAAAATCACGATCCTTTTCGAGTGCCGCTGCAGCATCTATTTCTGCGCGCACTTGACTCGGTCGGGCTGGAAAATAATGATGTATCACATCGCGAGCGGGAACCCGCTCCAAGTTATTTAAACTTGCAGGCTCTAGCCCATCTTGAGGGTGCGAGCGGTAAAACCAATAGGCAACTTTGACACGACCGTGAAATTCAACACCTTGAATGATTCGCTTACTTTTACTTATGCGACGATTGTAATTCATTGGGCATATTTCCGATTCGTACAACTCGACTTGAACAGGAACCTTTAAACCAGAATCAATTCGCCTGTTTACTCGACGCACAAACACTTCTCCACTCAAGCGACGTGCTTGTACTGCAATTTTTACAATTGCGCCAAAACTGAAATTCCCCCACGGATCGAGCTGCTTACTTGCAACCTTCCAGAGTTTGTTAATATCCTTTTCAAAGTTGCTGTCTTGGCATGTTGATAGTAGGGTAAAGCCACGACCCACTTCGCTGGTGACATTTTTATTTATTGCACTTCTGAACAAAAGTGAGTTGCGGTACCCATGGCGCGCGCGATTTCTTAAGGTATTACCTGCTGAAGCGACCGTACGATTTGGCCCCATTACAGATGAATTAGTTGACGCGCGGCGCGAGACACCTTCATAAGCTGAAGCTTTAATAAGTGGCTGACCATCTAAACCAATGATTTTGCCACTCATTACAACCTCCTAGATAATCGCGTTACAGTTTTATGGCCTAGCGGGTGCGCTTTATAACCCGCTTTTTTGGCAAGTAGCCTCGCTACATGACGGCGCGCAGTTTTTAATTCTTCTATTGAACGATAAGTTACTTTTTTACCGTCTATTTCTACTGACAATTCAGCGCTAGCTATCGCCAGATCTAACTCATCTAAATCAGCTTGAGATAATGACATTACTCTTCTACCTTCTTCGTCTGCGCCTTGTGGGAACTGCTTGTTGTTTATCTGTAGAAATTAATTCGGGGTTACTATCTTGCGGCAAAGCCCAGAGGGGTGGGTTTTCCCAGTCGCGGATTCGGTCAGCTTTACGCTCATAGATAGCAGCCCAGTTATAAACAAATAGATCGAATGCCTCATTACGCGCTTGCGAGTTTGGCTTTCTCCACTTTCCATCTGGCCCGCGTTCTTCAACTGTGAGCTCGTCAAAGAAGGATTCGGGTAGCCATTTTGGAAAATGAACGTAACGCGGCCCCACCTTGTCTCTAGATAAACTGTTTTGAACCGTATCTTTTATTTTGTCAGTTAAGAGCAGGAAAACAGGAACATCCCCTTTGGCCTTGGCTTTTCGATCTTCCCTTTTTGTATTGTCTGGGTAGCTTTTCTCTATCACAGAGGTATCTTTTCCTCCTTTGCCATCCCTCCCTTTTATGAGCATAATCTTGCGGGATAGGCCTAACTTTTTGATGCGGCGATAAAATTGATACGCCATATCAGTCACACCCGCCTCACCGCCTGAGTCACAAGCAGTTAAAAGAACAGGCATGAAGCGCCCGGTCCCATCGGTGAGAGGGTATGTTTTATTTATTACTTTTTCAGTAATGAGATCCCAATCTTCCAAATAAGCACTAGGCTTTACCCTTACAAACTTATCTGGGTTTTCAGGGTCTTGCCGCTTTGACTTTTCAATATTAAATCTATCAATGACTGTGCTTTGTAAATCCTCGCCCCAACCTAAAACCATGACTTCAAAGCGGGATTTTTTACCCCCTTGGACGTCGATTGCGGCTGTTAAAAAGCGCACATTCTCGGGCACTTCTTTACAGCCATAATCATCGCGGCGGTCCATAAGTTCGTTTGCGCTTCGATCTTGGTCTTTTGGGGGGATAAATGGCAAACCTTGGTCAGTGTTGACCGTGGTTTGTAAATCATGCATTTCGCCTGTGGACTCATAAACCTGCATGGCCGCAAGATACTTATAAACTAGCTCATTCCATGTTTGGAAAGCTGCTGTCGGACCTTTTTGCCAAAAGCTAGCTATATGCGTATCTTTACGCTCGCCGTGTAGTTGTCTGTTCTGATCGACTGTACATCCTTCAGGCACCCACACGCCTCTTTTGTTGAGGCACCACTTTAGGGATTTCCCGCGCTCTAATGGCTTCTTTTCTTGATGCATTGCGCCGCAATGGGGGCAGGCTAAAAAAACCTCTTTGGATGCTTTTCCGGGGTCATCTATTTCCTTATCCCAAACGAGCAATTTAAATTCAGGCTCAAAGTGCTCACCGCACTCTGGGCACTGCCAAAAAAATAAGCGCCTATCACCTAAGTTATAGAGTGAAAGAATGCCCGGTGTTGGCGGTGCCTCATGCGGCGAACTAACTCGATACGTCGAGTCTGTTACGTAAAACCCCGGGGAGCTTTCAGCCATTGTCATGCCTGAAGACATGAAGGACTGCGTCCGTTTGGATGCTTGAAAATATGTAGAGCCATCGCCGCCAACGTTCAACGGAATTCGATCGTAATCAGTTATTGCTACTCTCTTATAAGTAGATGAAGCAAATATGTTTTTACTAGGCCATCCAATTTTTAGAAAGTTGCCAGCTTTGAAAAACTTGCTATGGATATTGTTATCATGCGCTCGTGGAGATAACGCTGCTCGCACCTCAGGGCAGGCGTTAAATCCTCTATCTAATCGCTTTTGGCTATGCTCTGCAGCTTTTTCTTGGCTTATCTGAACAAGCAAAAAGTCGGCAGGATCATTTACGATAGTATCCATAGCCCACGCATCTACTAGCGACACCGATTTCGCGGTCCTAGCTGGGCCTACAAATATTGTTGAGGTATATCGACGCGACTTTAATGTATCCATTGGCTCGGCCATGTAGGGAGTTAAATCCCCATCCCATGGAACCATGGAGTTTCCAAGCTCAACATAAAGCAAGCGCCTGGCGCTTTGTGATAATGGCTCACGATTTGGGGGTTTAACGATCTCCGCTACATTTATCCGAGTATGGCTCGCTCTAGCGTAGCTACTCATCAGGTGTTATCTCAATTAGCTTGTTGTACATCTCATGACGACATTTATCCCCTTCTTTCTCCAACAACTCTAATTGTTCTGGTGTAAACAGCCCGGTCCTTTCCATTTTGTCAGGGAGATTCTCAAAATAGTTAACTACGATGCTGAGTGAGAAATACAGGTCTTTTCGATAATCGCTATCAGGGATTAGCTCACCAATTTCCTCTTCAAACTTGAGTCTTTCACGCTCTGATTGAAAATAATCCTTCCTATCTTTTGGAAGCATTTTTGACGGGTTGAGAAAATCATCATCACCTACATTTCGCTCACCTGAAAAAAGAGCAGGACCCACATCTGCTAAAGCGTAAACATCGACACCAGCCCTTTTTCCGGAAGGCTTCACTTTGCTACTGCGTAACCGCTTTCTCACAGTTTCACGATGTAACCCAAATGCTTCAGCTATCCGAGTGATATTCCACGAATTAGAATCACTTATGTTAGATACATTATTCATGAAGATTTAAAAATTGCTGGTCCAGCTTCACGCATATCGTAGACATTTATCCCTGCTTTACGCTGAGAAGGGGTAACACTTGAAGCAATCAAGCGACCTCTAATCGTCTTTCGAGACAAATCGAACATGCGAGACATTTGAGTGATGTTTAAGTGACGCAAAGCTAGTTTTTTACTCATTTCGTCACCATAAAATTCATTAAAATCAATTAACTTACCACCTAACTGGTAAAGGTGGTGGCGGCCCATGCAAAACCGAAAATTTATCAATAACCGCGAGTTTGCTCCCCGTGGTTGATCTCCAACTCTCTAGGGTCCCCGAGCTTTTGGAATTTCACTTTGATGAGTTGCTTATTAGCTCATCTAACTTCCGCTCTATCGAGTCGAGTCGCTTTTCTAGTCGCCTCAAGTCTTCCTTTCGCTGCTCTTGTATGTGAACTATCTGCGTTGTGTTTGTTGTTATGCGCTTATCCATGTCAGATAGAAATGTTAGTCCTGATACGATTAGCGCTACGGTTGTAATGATGTGGGCAATGTTGATTTCTTTTTTCATGTGCCATTGCTCATTCATTTAGTTACTCCCTTTATCTTTTCTATAGTGCGTAGACCTGCAAGACCTAACATGCCAAGAGTTAATTCAAGCATTACATCTAATGGCAATACTGGTGCGCCAATGTCAGGTAATAGCCATTGAAGTATTGGGTTAATAACAAAGGCGAACAAAAAGCCGAGGCCACATACCCACATTAGGAAAGGCCTAGCACCAGCAACGAATCGACTGCGATGTGACGCTTGTACTGAATTGATATGCGCTTGTATCTCTCTTTGCTTGTTGAGAAGTCGCGCTTTAATTACCTGCTGCTCAAGTACTTCTTCTTCACTCGTGTAAAGTTCATCTATGATATTACTTACTACTTGAAGTGGCTCTTTTGTTGCAACAGAAAAGATATTGGATAACCAGGTCACGATTGCCACTCTCCCGATTTCATTTGCAGTGCCAGCTCTGCGGCTCGTTCGGGTGTTTGTTTCGCCCACAGGCTATTGAGCATTTCTTTAGCTGCTAATTCATAATCACACAATTGCGCATGTTTTAGCATTCGCTTAAAACTCTTAAACCCATTGAAGCCCATTTGATATGTCATATTGATAAATACAGCCTGCCTAGCCGGTACCATGTTTGCGTACCATGGGACAGCGTTAGCTAATCGCATTCGAATACCTTCTATGCGCATAGAGAGAATGAGATCCGCCTCTTCTTCACTTATACCGCCACTATCAAGATTAAAGCCGTAACCGATAGTTAACGCGCCTTCAGTGCAATAGTAAGGGTGGCACCTAAAGCCCTCGTGCGCTTTTATCTGCTCTATTGTGTTCATAGACATGTTTTTACCTTTGTATGGGCAATAAAAAACCCCGCATTTGCGGGGCTTGTTTGATTAGATTCTAAATCGGTTCCTTAGGCCTAGACCTATAAGGAATATAAATATAAATGAGAAGAAAGAATGTAAGTAGCTTAGTAAGTTAAACCACCTTATTCGTTTGTCTTGATACAGGAGCTTCATACCATCTTCTCTAGCGCTTTTTGATACTGATAAAAAAGGGGTGACAGTGGCGATCGATAACTCTGTAGCTAGGGTGTATTTATCAACCGCACCAAGAGAATCATTGTTTGATTTATTTACAGCATAAACAGCGAATAAAGTAATACAAAAAGCTAACCACACAAAAGGTCGTAATATGCTTTGCCCGTAGTTGCTTGTTGCTGAGTAAAATATATCCAGAACAGATTGCAACGAACTTAACTCGCCCCACCTATTAGCTCTCTGCTCATCAGCATGAAACGCTAAAGCTCTTTTGTGATTCTTATTTTCATCAGCTATTTCTTTTAATCTGCACAAGCGTTCAGCATCATCTAAGTCAACAGCTTTTTTTTGAAAAGCGACATACTTTTCTCTAGTTCTCACTAAATGAACACGCAATTTACTCAGATCCACATGGAGATTCGTTTTTATTTGCCTTAAGTCTGGTATGCAACCGAAACTACCAGATATTAAAAACCTCTTTTCAAACACAGCACCTTTGAAGTCAAGTGATGTTAGGCGCTCAGCATTTTTTACATCAAACATAAATTCAGATTGAAATACTGCACCAACAAAAGTCACAAAATCACCAAAGGCTGACCGAATAAAATCAACTTTGCTACTGAAGACAGCTCCAGAAAAAAGCACAGGTCCACTGAAAGTTACTGTATTAATGAACACGCATCCGTTTAAAGTAACGTTATGAAAGGTAACTTCGTCTCTGAACGTTACCATGTTAAAATTGAGATTATCGCATGAAATTGTTTCGCGAAAGTTAGTGAAATCATTAAAAATTACTTTCTGAAACAAAGTGCTGCCGCCAAAGGTTGCATTCTGAAAGGAAGCGGTGGTGCCAAAAGTTACATTTGAAAAGTAAACATGGCTGTTAAACGCTGCATCAGAAAAGCAAACTGGGCTACTGAAAGTTACATTGCAAAAGTAAACATTGCCGCCAAAGTTGTATTCACTAAAGCACACTAGCTCTTTATTAAGCCTAAAAGGAGTTTCTCTTAGCCTCTCTACATTATCATTACCAGGAAAGCGCTCTTTCAATGCTTCATAACTAAATTCTACCCCTGTAAAGAAAACTTCTACCTCTGGATTTTCCTCAACCCACTTATTCCAAGCATCTTTTCCTTTAAGCCAGAGAAGAATAGCCTCGTCACCTTTGAGAGCTACTTCTCCATAGAGCTCAGATAAGCGGTTGATGTAATCTCTTAATTCCAACTCCTTTTCCATACTGATATATCTCGTAGTGGTATATGGATTCTATGATACTGATTTAGAGGGGATATGGAATAAAAAAGCCCCAATTCAATGTGGGGCTTTGTTTGTTTAAATCCTGAACCTATTTCGAAGACCTAAGCCTATCAAGAAGATAAAAACAAATGAGATACCTGCGTGGGCATAGCTATATAGACCATAATCTTCAGGTGGACTATCTCCATAGAGTTTTGCTATACCAGCTTCACGTTCTGTTTTAGATATAGATATAAAAGGAGTTACGGTTGCTATTGATACTGTAATAGCAGTTTTAAACTGACCTTCATCTTTATGTATGTTTTCAGGTTGTTTAAGGCTATATATTGCGAACATTATTATTGATAGAGCTAGATAGAAAAATGGCCTTGCTATGCTTTGTCCATAGTTACTTGTTAGTGAATAAAACATATCTAGTACTGATTGCAGTTTACCAAATTTGATCCACCTGCTGGCCCTCATTTCATCAGCGTGAAAAGCTAATGCCATTCCATGGTTTTTATTTTGTTCAGCAATTTCTTTTAATCGGCAAAGCCTGTCTGCATCGTCATCATCAAGAGCCTCCTCAACGCCACAGCCAGCTTTAAAAAACCGTTTTAATCGTACCCTCAATCCACCCAAGTCTACATGATGGTCTATTTTTGATTGCCTTAAGTCGGGTATACATTTGAACTCCCCCTCTATTCGCAAAGAACCTGAAATTCTAGCTTTCTTACAATCAAGCTGTGTGACATTACCCTTAAATAGCCTAAGCTCAACCGATGAATCTGAGATAAAATTATATAAGTTTATTTTCGAGTTTCCCGTCGATTTTATTACTATTCTTATATCCCCTTTACCCTTTATAGAGTTCTTCATACTTAATCCAGACCTCAACTCAGTATCAAAGATATGAAAATAGGAATCCCCTAAAGACGCTCCCCCAAAAGATAGGCTATCTAATTTGTTTCCGAGTAAATCAATGCTATCACAGCAAAATACTGAGCCAGCAAAGTTTATATGTAAATTAGGCTGTAAAATGAATTGAAAAAACAAATAGCGACATTGAAAATTACACCTTGAGAAAAATACCTTCTCCGCATTAAACTCAACCTTTCTAAACACCACACTCCCCCTAGGAAAGTTGAACTTAGAGAAGCTTATTGACGTTAGTTTTTCATTTGGGAATACAAAATTTTCAACCTTTATATTCGCATCTGGGTTTTCTTCTACCCACTTATTCCACTCTTCTTTACCTTTTTCAAATAAATCAACCACACCTTGGTTTTGTAGTGTAATCGCCATAAAAACATCCTAGCTCGGCTTTGATGGTTTTATGCTAACCGAAAGAAAAGGCTTAGTGAACCTACTTGTTTATTTGTCGGCAATGATAAGTATCACCATTAAAGCGCTTATTAAATGACAGAGTCTATATAAGAATAATTGACGTATGCCTCTCGCGAGCATATTTAAATTATGACACATTCCCGCCTGAAGAAAACGACATATGGTGTCGTGTTTAGCGACTTTTCAGGGTTGCACTAGCTCATTAGGCTTTTTTCAGCCCTTAACAGCCAAAAATCAACACTGTAACCATCACCAAGTGTGGTCGCCCAATTGGATATTTCAGTATTACCCATGCCCTTGACGTATTTACCGACTAATACCTGCTTATGCTCTGTTCGCAATTTATCAATTTGCGCGGATAGCTCTTTAATATGCTCAGGTGGGTTTATATTGCTTGATCCATGGCTATATAAGTGACCATCAGATTTAAATAACCCACCGAGCAAATGATTTTCACGTATCTTCTCTGCGTTAGATTTACTCGAGTAACCCTGAAGCTGTTCTTTGCTTGCCCAGTACCGTCCCCACTGTTTAAGAGCTTTCCTTACTTCTTTAATTGTTTTCATTTGATTGCTGCTCCAATAGCAGTACAAAGCCAAGTTTTAAATCACATACCTGCTCGACCACCGCTTTTACGGTATCCCACTTTAACTGCACAGTGTCTTTTTCCCACCTTTGAACAGTCCGAGTACATACACCATAGAGTGAGGCAAGTTCTGCCTGAGACATTTCACGATAACGCCTTGCTGTTCTAATCGCTTGCCCACCAGTCATTAAGCCACCTTAATTAAGCCTTGGCTTAACCATATTTGCTGGGTTCTAAAAGCACCCTCATATGCGCAATTTTCAACATACTCCAGCGAACAAATGCGTGTCCGACGGTCGATTTCATCATGACAAGCGCTACAACAGAAAGTCGCGTGAATGTCATCGCACTTTTGACCCATACCAGAGCCTTTGCCAACGTGAGCAAGCACTACGGTTTCTGGATTGCCATTACAAACACCCGGGATACGAACTTGGCATTCCTGACCTTGAGCACTATTCCTTAGTTTTTTACTTTTTAAACTCATCCAAACTCTCGCACTATTTGATTAACGGTGTCTTCTACTTCTTGGTAGTTTCTGTAGCTGCTTAGCAAATTTTTAAGCAGCGCATCAATTGATCTTGAGTACAGCTTTTGAAATTCATCTTCACTCAATTTACTAAACGCAATAGATTTAGCTCTGACTCGAAATTCTTCACCGGGGAATGCCACAAATTCATAATGACCCGCACATATGGCGACCCACTTTCTAAACTCATCGAAGTTTTTACCGGGTGTAATCATCCGGCCTTTATACTCAACAGGCTTTGGTTCAAAGTGGTCGTAAGCTAAGTTAAGCAGCGCCATATATTTCCTATGAAACTTGCAATTGCGCGGCTGAGTTATCTTGGCCTGAACAGTTTTACCAAGAGCAATTCCCTTAAGTGCTTCTCTGCTTTGCTCATCAGCAGGTATAAGTGCGTTTGTGGTTCTAGCTAACTGTAATTGCATCGCTACCACTAGCCTCTTTGCATACGTCTAGAAAGTCCTGACCCAACCCCTCAACTACACCGACAACATCTCTGAAATCGGGGTTGCTTTCCTTGTTTTCCCAGCGCCTTAATGTTCGCTCTTCAACACCATAGTGTGCAGCTACCTCAGCTTGAGTTAACCCCGCGCGCATACGTGCTGTGCGAATTACTTGTGATGCTAATAGATTCATGCGACCTCCTGATCTGAGTTTGCTGCTTCCTTAATTTCAATCCTGTATTCCCAAAGGTTTTTGGTCCCTGAGCGAACACGTTTATGCTTAATAAGAAATGCCGATTCGTGAATGTCACGCCACCTTGCAGACATAGCAGTTTGGGTGTCAGTTTTGCCAAACTGCTGAAAGCTCGCATTACACACCTCTTCTAAGGTCCAAAATTTTGAGCCTGTAATAATGAATTGCAGTCGATCTTTCTGAGTTTTTATTGCCATATTCCTTCACCTATAAAGCGATATTTTGTCTTTCTAGAACGTTAATCAAATCAACTCGCAAACGACCTGCACGCCACTCTGTGAGTAGATTATCTTTATGAATTTGCGGGAGCCTACTAAATGAATAGCCTTGCAACAGAGCTTCACCGACTTCTTTTTTTCCAGAGTGCTCGGTGATCTCTCCAGTTTCAAAAAACGATGCAACTTCACCTTGAGGTGCCCTCAAGCGCTGTAAACCCAATTCTTTCAAATCAGGGTTGACCCAATCGTACATGAACCGCTGCCACCCTCTGACCACCCATTCGGAAAGACACTCATCAATAGTCAGTCCGTTTTCAACTGCCAGCGTCAATTGCTTAACGTAGTAATTCAGAATGGTCTGTGTTACGGGGGCTTTTTTGGCTTTGCGAGATGCCTCCCAATCTTTGCGAACTTGCACACTTGGCACTTGAGGCCAAACGGAATAATCGAGAGAATTTTTTGATTTATTTTTTAATGGTTCTTTGGGTGGTTCTAATGGGTGGTTCTGACCCCCAAAAACGGGGGTATTCAAAGATCCAATTTCGGGGGTATTCACCGATCCGTTATTGGGGGTATTGGAATTAGCAATACATCCGCTTTTGGGGGTATTTGGTTTAACACCCTCTTGAGGGGCTTGATTTAAATGGCCCTGCGAAGGTGGCTGTTTTTCAATACATCCACTTTTGGGTGTATTAGTGTTTTCGCCCTCTTCAATACCTACTATACGATAGACTTTAACTTTACCTGTTACACCCTTACGCTTACCTGTGTCCTCAATTAAACCGAGAGACTCTAGCTTCTTAATATTGGAACCAATCGTCTTCTCATTTAATCCTGTGTCTTTTACTAATCTTGCAATGCTTGGCCAGCAACAGTGATCTTCATCGGCTCTATCAGCAAATGAGAGTAAGAGGAGCTTTTGTGTTGAGGTGCTTAGCTCTTGCCGCCAAGCCCAGTCAGTTGCAGCCCTACTCATACGTTACCCCTGTTTGATTTTTGTGCTGTGTGTGTCATAATACATCCTGTTATTGATTCGAAACCCGCCCCTCGCCAAAGTTTGCGGGTTTTGTTTTATCTAGACTTTTTACTTTCTTGCTTAACCAATTTACACCGACAGCCCTTGCAGCCACCCTCAGTGTTTTTGCATCTACTTTTCTTTTTTCCCGGTCCATGTTCAGGGTATTGTGTGTATATATTTTCAAACATAATGACTCCTTGATTAACTCTTATAAGCGCCCTTCCTGTCTGATAATATGCATGTGCTAACAAACAATTTTTTCAAACAAGAAGGACTTGAAATGGAAGGTAAAAACATTGAAAAAATGAATGAATACATAGCGAAAATTTTCGAAAAGCTGTATTCAGAATTTCCAAACCCGACATATATCGAATCATCAACCGTCACAGGTTTGCCATCAGTTGATTTCAATGACTGGGACGCATTCAGAGAGTTTAAGACTAATAAGGATACAGAGTTATTTATTAGCACTGCCGCATACCTATTTAATGAAGGGTACATTCGCTCATCGCAATTAGAGAGTGATGGTAAGCCTTGTGACCCTCTGAATTGGAATGTTGCTACACTGACAAATACAGTTTTGACAGAAAAAGCCCTGCAAGTTCTGAGTGCAAGACCGAAAGCCCTGCAAGGGAAGTCAATAATTGACATATCCAGAACCTTTAAAGAAGAAGGTATTAAGGCAGCGTCCAAGGAGCTAGTTAGTGCACTGGCCCAAGCGGGTATAAGCTTAGTTGACCGAAAATTAAAAATTCGAGACAACGAGTAAGCCTTAAACACTAACAGGTTTTTTAGGTAACCCTTAATTCTAGAGTGAAGCTCCATGATGATTTTCCTTAATTAACTTTATCGTGTGGGCTAATGGTTTATTGCGTCTGGGCTCAGCGCTTCAACACCCGAATGAAACACTTGAGTCAACTCTTGCGAGCTTGCTGACCATGGTTTTATTTGTGATGCAAGTTCATGCGCTACAGCTGAGCCGGGTAGCTTTGTATTTGTATACGCGATGAAATAACGCCATAACTTTGCTCTTGCTAGGTTGCGGTTTTTAAGAAGACGCTCTGCACGCTCCCCTTCTGTACAGTGCTTTTCTTGCGACGCTAGAAATTCTGCATCACTACACACCCATAAGTGATAAATTTCATCTTGCGCTAAAAGTGGATAGTCAGTCGGATCAAAACCTCCGTTGGACGCTTTAAAGAAACGTATAAAACCATGGTTATTCAATGCTTCTATTAAGACTTGTTTATTCATGCTCTTTCTCCCGATAGATTGCGGAGTTGCATGCGAGAGCTGTTGCAGATACCAAGCTCCTCCACTTGCTGTTTGGGCACAAGTAGAATTACATAATCAAGCTCCAGCACCGATATAGCCTTGCTTAAACTTGGCTCGCGTATCCTGCCAGAGCGACATGCATTTACCCAATCGCGTTTAAGTCCAGTCCCTTTGATTAAGCGCGCTATTGGCACATCATTAATTACCCTTATAAATTCCTGTTTCATTTACAATCCGTGATTATATTCAACACAATTGTGAATATATAACACAAAAAGCTTGCTTTACAATGTTTTTTCACATTTTTGTGGATTATTTTGCTCAAATCGTGCTTAATATAATAAACACAGCAAACAAGTTAGCAGCATGACCCCGAATTCGATTGTAAAAGACAACATTTGTAATTTGATGGAGCTTAATGGCTTAAACCCTTCCAGCATTGCAAAGCTTGTTGAGAATTTAGGGTTCAAAATTACACGCTCTTATATGTCGAAATTGACTGATCCCAACAAAGAAGCTCTGAATTTATCCTTAGATAAACTAGAGGCTATTGCTAAGGCCTTTGATATTGAGCCTGCAGATCTGTTAAACCCAATCTCAATAGAAAAAGACGGCACCATTAAGAAGGCAGAAGTTAGTTTGAATATTAAAATACTTGAGGATGCAATTCTTCAGGTGAAGGGCACAGCCAAAGAGGTTGGTATCGACAGTGTTGAGTTTGAATCCCGCGCCATTCCATTGGTATACGAGGCCCTACTTAGCGAGGATACAGACAGACTTAATTTAGAACTTATAAAACTGGCGAGAAAATACTGACTTAAAGCCAGTATTTCCAATCTGACTTACTTAGGATCGAGCCCGCCTCCGCCAGTTAAGGGTTTTACTTTATCACCTTTCCCAAAGAGAGAGTAATCGCTTTTTTCTGCTGGAGGTTCCGTACCACCTCCGCTACCCATAGGGTCAAGTCCAAAGCCATTTGTAAGCACTTCATAGGTATTGTGTTTTGATAAGCTGCCGCCGCACACTAAGCGCAGCTCTTTAAGTTTTTCAATCATAGCCACTTTAAAGTCTCCTTGTTTGTAAATTGCTCAGGTGGGTAATTTAATCAAGCCACTATATATTACCCGGTTCATAAATTTTCTAGATAAATAACAGTCAAAAGGACTGGTGCTTCATTAGATTTTTTTAAAACTCATGAAGCATCAGCCCTTTTCGATGACATCTATAATTAAAGAGGTTACGAGAGCCTTGCTGAAAATAATTGAAGCCATAACAGATTATGAAAAAACCGTTTCAATAAATATTTTTATAATTAAACTCGACGGCTTTTGTTACCTAGTCTTAAATTACCCTCTTTTAATTGGATTTAATACTGCATCCTTGCATGCTTTCTTTAGCAAAATCTCAGCCTCAACATCTAAACCAAGTAACTTCACTGCACGCTCAGAATCAGTGAGGGTAATATCTTTTTTTACAAAAACCCTTTTTGAAATATTATCCATAGCCTCGTCAGCATATTCTTTTCTAACTCTGATTTTCCTTAACGTGTTGATCAAAAGCATCAAAGAAGAAACGATGCACACTATAACAACTGTTAATGCGATCGGTAGATCCATTTTTGTATATTCCTGTATCCAATTATGACCAATGGTAAATAGCAACAAATAACAACTAGGTTATTTAAAGTTGGCATGCCGCTCTTGTATATTAAGGTGCTGTATTCGACATTGAAAAAATGAATATCAACTAGCCTGAACGCTTGAAGCGCAATTTCAGCCACAGATAAGCTGATAAACACAAGCGCCTGCTTAAAATACACAAGTTCCTTTTTCATTAATGTGTAGATAACTGCTGATGCCGCACATGTATTTAAAGTCCAAATTACATATCTCCAAATAAACTCTGGATCCATTAATTTGATTTCACAATGAAAATATACCGGTATGAAATAAAAAACCGATACAGCAAGAGCAAAGGCTGTCCACTTTTTATCCTTCAAAAAAAAGGCAGCCCCAAGCGAGGCAAGCACAGCCATAAAATGAGCTTGATCTACCAGCCTCAAAAACGAGCTATCTACACATTCCAAAATATTCCCTCCGTTATGGCTTGTCGCCATGAATCACTTTAAATGTCCCATCAATTGAGGCTAGTCTCTTGGGTTTTGGATTTCCATCGTCACCACCGCCGCCACCAACGCCACCTCTAACAAGTGTAAGCAAGTCCGTTTTAAGCTGTTTCATAACAATACCTTTAACATTAGGTTTAAAAAATGTAACACAATTGGAATTTATCGGTCAACAATCTGAGACCGACACACAAACTTATCACAATATATTACACATAGAAACGCTAAAACAGACCATTTACAAAGCTCAATTTATCACATCCGTGAATATTTTCAACATTTACCGTTAATATAGTTGACACCACTGTGATTATATTACACACTCATAGCATCAATTTTAACCAAGGCGTGAATCATGAAACTCACTGCTGAGAAAGCCCAAGAATTGCTTAGCGATCCTTTTGAGGCTCACGATGTTGAATTTCTAGTTACTGATAAAGTAATTTCTAAAGATGGTTCTGTATGGGTCAAAGTAGTCCCTTACATTACAGCAAGGGCTGTACAGCAGCGTTTAGATGACATCTTTGGCTTGACGGGGTGGCGCAATGAGTTCCGCGAAGTAAAAGGCGGTCAGATGTGCGGACTGAGTTTGCTGATTGAAGATCAGTGGATTACTAGGTGGGATGGCGCTCCTCTTACTGAAATAGAAGCATTGAAAGGCGCGCTGTCTGGTGCAGGTAAAAGAGCAGCTGTTCAATTTGGTATTGGCCGATATCTGTATGCTATCGAGCCTTATTTCATTAACTGCCAGCTACTAACAGATAAATCTGAGTGCACCGCTAATTATGTATTAATAAGGCACGACACAAGCGAAAACGAATCAACTTATCTATCAGCTCAATGGGAGACTCCAGAGCTACCATCTTGGGCTCTACCTCAAGCTGACTTTACTCCTTACATAGAAGCAATAGAGAGCGCCCTAACAAAAACCGAGCTTACCAAAACATATAGAAGCGCAATTAAATTTGCTGATGCGCTTGGCCGTAAAGACTTGAAAGAAAAAGTTGAGGCAGCTCGTAAAGCTCAGTTCGACAACATTGAGATTGAAACAAAACGGGAACGAAAAGCAAAAATAGAATCCCTCAATCGCAAATTTAAGAGTTTCACAAAAGAGCTTGAGAGCGCAGAAAACGAAACGGTTCTAGAGCTCGCATTCAAAAAAATAAAGCCTGAGCTATATGGGTTATGCAAAGAATCAACCTTAAACGCAGAAGAATACCAAAACACACTCAACCAAATTAAACAGCAACAAATCTCACGTATCCAAGGAGCGTAACGATGCAATCAACAGACTTGACTACTTTAGCATTTAGCAGCGAATTGACTGAGCAAGGCCTTAAAGAGCTTAAAAGGCGGTACCCCAAAAGCAAAGTTCCAGACATGACTATTGATGAGAACTACAAGCAAGGGCGCCAAATCCAGACTGAAGCAAATAAGCTTACTTCCAGCTTAGACACTCGCAGAAAAGACTTAGCAAAACAGCTGAAGTTAGCTGGTGATGACTTAATCGCTAAAGCGAGTGATATTTACGCCCCTTATGTTTCCGCATATAAAGCCGAACAAGCTAGACGTAAAGAGATTGAAGATAAGAAAAAGCGCGAGCGTGAAGCCCTGCTCAACGCGCAGCGCGCCAAGATTGCCGAGATAAGCAGATTTGTTGATAGCTGTAAAGGCGCATCTCTACAGGAAATCTCTGATTGCCTTGAAGCCGTGAATCTAATTGATACATCAGCTTTCGATCCAGAGCTAATTCACGAAGCTATTGAAGCCGTTGAATCAACAATTCAAACCCTATGGCAAATGCACACAGACACCAAGCAACGCGAAGAATTGGCGGCGCAACAAGCTGAACTAGAAAAACAATTAGCTGTCGGCAAAATAGCGCTGGCCCCCACCGAAATGATTGGAAAAAGCAGCGACGAAATATCGGCAAAAATCACAGAGCTTCAAAACAAACCAATTACTGAAGAGTTTTTTGCAGATGCAGTTGCCGCTGAGCAAGCCGTCTCTATCGCTATTTCACAACTAAAAGCAATGCATGACCAAGCGTTGCAACTTGAAGAAGTAGCCTTACAACAAGCGCCAGCCGCAAATGATGATTATACAGTCGAAGAGTCAACAAGCGCCGAATCCACAAGATACGAATACAAATTCTACGACCAGTGGCCTACCGAAAGTGAATTAGCACAAAGCGCTGCACTAAGGGTTATGAATATTAAGCTAGGTGAAGCTGAAGATTATATTCGCTACTTAACACAGCAACTTGAGCGTGCGCAGGTAGCATAAATTTGTCCCAACCTGAGGAGGGCTTAGCCCCCTCTTTTCAAGGAATAGATAAATAGATATGAACGAGTTAATCAAAACACCGGAAGAAGCTAAACGCATTATCGAAGAACGTAACGCTCGTATTAATCAAGTTCTTCTTGATCAAGGTAAAGCACGAAGAAGACGTGAATTGCATCAAGATGAGATGGCTCTAGTGATTGAATCAAAAGAGGTTTGGGAATAATGGCTCGAGGTGTAAATAAAGTGATCCTAGTAGGTCACCTCGGCCAAGACCCTGAAGTGCGCTATTTGCCGAATGGTAGCGCGGTGGCAAATATCAGTTTAGCTACAACAGATAGCTGGAAAGATAAAAACACAGGTCAGCCAAAAGAGCGTACTGAATGGCATCGCATAGCTATTCACGGAAAGCTAGCTGAAATTGCAGGGCAATACTTGCGCAAAGGTTCTCAGGTGTACATAGAGGGCAGTTTGCAAACACATAAGTGGGAAGATAGCCGCAACCAAACGAAGTACACAACGCAAATAGTAGTGAACGTAAATGGCCAGATGCAGATGCTAGGCAATCCAAATAATGTCGGACATCAAAACCAGCAGCACGGACTACCAAACGAGCGCAGCCAGCCCAGTGCACACAATGTATACGGGGCACAACAGCGTAACGACTGTATGGGTATTTAACATCGAGGTTAATCATGTTTTATGTGTTCGGAGTAAGTTCGGCTAAATGCCGACAAGCAGCTATCAAAAAAGTAAACGATTTTCGGGGTGAAAACGCCCCCAATAATGCCAATGAGTGGGAAGTAAAAGTAACTGAATTGCAGCAAGAACTATTTGAAAAAGCCAAACCAACCTGCATTAGCGGTGAACTGGCAATGCCAAGCTCTGTAGACGAATACATAACTCAGGCGAAGAAGTTACCAAACGAATTTAGAGCTTTAAAGGGCATGAAAAAAGTGCCTATCTTGGATAGCTCTGGCAACCCAAAACTTACAAAGGCGGGGCGCACTAAGTTCGAATGGTTACCCATGTAACTAATTAAAATTAATTGAATTAAGGAAAGCACAATGAGATTCACAAACTTAATAGCATACAAATACAAAACACCTATTGCATACACTCAGGAGCAGCTTGAGCAATCACTTCAGCAAGATGCGTTTAGAAAGTGCGGCGCTCAAGAGTACAGCACTTTTGGTTGGACAAAAGCACTGGGCAAGCATGGCGCTACCCTCTCCCATTTCTCAAAAGAATTTATTTTGCTTTGTGCCAAAGTTGAAGAAAAGATCCTTCCTGCCACTGTCGTGAATGAGAAGCTTGCCGAAAAAGTTCAGCAGATTGAACTTGATGAAAACCGCACCGTTAAAAAGAAAGAAAAAGACGAGCTTAAAGATAGCGTCTACAACACTCTTCTAGCACAGGCATTCACAAAATCCAGCTTACATTTTGCTTTTATAGACATGAAGCGCGGGTTGTTTGTGGTCAACAGTTCCAGTTTTAACAAGGCGGAGCAGCTAGCAGCCCTATTTAGAAAATCAGTCGGTACACTTCCTATAATTCCTGCATTTTGTGACTTTGATTTAGACGTACACCTAACCGATTGGTTAACAAAAACCCAAGCACCTGAAAACTTCTCGCTGGGCTATGACACAAAACTTGAAGACCCGACAGGCGAAGGGGATGAAGTGGCATTGAAGCGTCACGCACTGGGTAGTGACGAAACCAGATTGCATCTAGACAGTGGAAAGCGCGTCACTGAGCTTGCGCTCAAGTGGGGTGAAAACATTGAGTTCACTCTAAAAAATGATGGCTCACTCAAGCGTCTTAGTTATTCCGACACCATCAAAGAATCCAATGCTGACATTCCCAAAGAAGATATACCAGCCAAATTGGATGCTGACTTTTTACTGTGCGCTGGTGAAATTAGCGAATTACTAGATCGTTTATTTAGTGCTATGGGTGTAAGTGATAATCAAGAGCAAGCGGCTTAAGAGATTAATAATGAACTCAATATATAAAAGAGCAATTGAACACTGGGGTGCAGCAGCGCAAGTAAGTATGGCTATGGGTGAAATGGGAGAGCTTACCGCTGAATTAAATAGATTTCACACCCAAAATCGCAAAGACCGTTTAAGTAATCTTCAAGACGAAATAGCAGACGTTCAAATCATGCTTAACCAGCTAAAAATGATGCACGGGCAGTTAGCTATTGAAGAAATCATGGAGCAAAAGCTAGCTCGCTTGGAGAGTATCATCAATGGACAGCAACAACACAACCATCAACCGGAGGCGCCGCATGAGCACACAGCGTAAATTAATGAGAGCAAGAGCATGGGCTAAATTACACTTTGCTGAAGGCTCGGTTCCCGGCTATACGATATTAAGAGAATGGGTTATCAATGGATATGTAGATGGAGAGCTTATTGGTGATAATAGTGGTCAAGCATATATATATGAAGACCAAAAGCCGGGTATGCATTCCAAGGCTAAAGAATTTGCGCAAGCTCTAGCGCTAAGTGAGTAACAATGGCACCTAGAAAAAGACTTTTCAAAAATAGGGATTTACCTCCCTATTTATATTTTGACAAAAACGCAGGCTACACGCTAAAGCTTGTAAGTGGAAAGCGTCGAGTAATCAGTCAGAATCGAACTGAGGCAATAATCATTGCGAATGAATACAATCGCATTAAGCGCTCTAATGAAGTACTAGACTCGCTACTAGCTGAAGAAAACTCGGGCACTCCATTTTCTGATCTCGTTGATAAGATAATCGAAAGGGTCACCAATGATAGGTCTCCAGGCGAAAGCTTAAAAGCTCAATGGAAAAATGACTCTTTAAGAGTTAAAGAGTTTTTTACTATGCCAGGTTCCGAAATCACCTTAACTGAAGTTACCGAGTACCTTGATAAGTACCACCCTAATGCGAGTAACAACGTTTTCAATAGAA
This sequence comes from Pseudoalteromonas umbrosa, assembly GCF_030125375.1. Classification (GTDB taxonomy): domain Bacteria; phylum Pseudomonadota; class Gammaproteobacteria; order Enterobacterales; family Alteromonadaceae; genus Pseudoalteromonas; species Pseudoalteromonas umbrosa. Next base: position 110,082 of record NZ_JASJUU010000008.1, read on the forward strand.
AGTTGAGTTTTCTTGAGATGTTGTTTGATTACGCAAAAGATATTGGTGAAATGGAGAAGAACCCAGCCGCGTTAAAGATCAAAAAGCCAAAAGAAGAAAAAGTGAGAAAGCCTTTAGATATCGACGCATTCAATCGAATTCGAGCAGCTGCGCCACTATGGCTCAAGACTGCAATGGATCTAACTATGCAGACAACTCATGCAGTATTAGAAATCTCACGTATTAAATACAAACTCAAGAAAGCTGAGGCTGGCAAGTGCGGTTGTATTTGGTACGAAACCCCGCAAAAAGATGGCTCTGCAACGATTTATGGTGAACTTGCTATTCACAGACAGAAAACCAAGAAAACTGAAGCGTCCCACGTAATAATCCCTATTAATGAGACTATCAAAGCAATCATTGATACAAGTAGAGATAGGATCGCATCACCCTATGTAGTCCATCGACTACCAAAAACGCGCTCTAACCCAGTCAGTAAAGAAGTCGATCATGTAACCCAAATAGTGAGCCGTAATATCAGTAAAGAGTTCTCCAAAGTAAGGGATGATTTGGGGTTATATAAAGAGCTGCAGTTTGAGGAGAGGCCAACTTACCATGAAATAAGAGGCCTATCTGCAAGAATTATTGAAGAGTTGGGCCATAACCCACAACACCGAATGGGACATGCTGACAGCAAGTCTACTAAAATCTATACAGAGCAAGGTAAGCCGATTGAGTGGGTCCAAGTTCCAAATGTTGTGGTTGCCACAAAGTAGCAACTACAATTCTTACTCTATTTCCTTTGAACTCGGTTCCATTCCTTTTTGAGCATTTCAGAAGTCAACTTTCGTAGTTCTACTAATTCTTGCTTGATCTCTTTCTGTTTATTTCGCAGAGCAGAAGAAAGAGATATATTAGTAAACAGCTCTTCCAAATTTGTAAGCGATTTATAGATAGGAAAGTCATTGCTTTTCTCATTTTCACTTACTATATCTTTACTATTGAGCATCATAATAAGTCTTTCTATTTGGCCTATTATTTTTGATTCAAGCTCTTTAACTTTATAGTAAGGGTGTTCTTCATAAATCGCTTGCAATAACTTCAACTCCTCCAGCTTAACTAAATATAAATTGTGGTCTAAAGAACCATCTTTAATTTCCTGACTCAACAAGCTGAGCTTCCTTCTTATAATTCTATAGTCTTTCGTTTTAAACAAAGAAATTGCATCTACATCAGAATATGAAAGTATTTGATAAGTATTTCCGATTAACTCACTAGTGAGCAATCTAAAATCATTTATCCAACCTTGACGAAACTCACTGATAGTTCGCTCATACTGTTGCTGAAAATTTTTATTACTAGCTGAAATTTGGTGGTCAAGCTCTTCCTTTCGCTTATTTCTTTCTTCAATAATCAAGTCGTTTTGCTTTTTTGTTTCTCTTTCTAAGGTTTCCTTATACTTCTCATTCTCATTAACTAAAATTTCATTTTGCTTGGCAGCCTCGTTATTTAGTGTTTTTCTAACAACCCTATATGAAATATACGCAGACAAAGTTATAGCGAAAAAGTTAAACAGCACCGCAGGCCAATCAGTAGCTATACTATGAGCAATATCTACATCTTTATTTTCTAAATCATTAAATGATGCTTTTTGGCTTTTAATGTAATTCGATATTTCTCGATTAGAGGATTCAATCCCTTTTAATGCTGATGTTGTTGTTTTGACAATCTCACTAACATCTTCGGCAGCTTGAGAGTTTTGCTGCTCCATTTCCTCTAACTTTAGCTTTAATGCATCTAACTGCGCATTGAGACTGTTTATCTTTTTATCATATTCTAATTGAGGCTTTGAATTGTTTGGTTGGCTATCTTGTTTGACCTCTTGAGAAACTCCCATCACTGAGAAAAGTGCAAGACAAAACATACACAGAATTATCATTTTCCTCATTATTAAACATCCTTTCCATAATTTTTCACTAGCTATTGTTCACAGAGTTTACATTCTTTGGTATTAAAGATCATTAGTTGCTCTAACCCAAAAATCCGTCAATATCATTTGTAAAATAAGAGGTAACTATCTGATATTAAAAGGGTGAATTTATGAAAATCAATAAAAAATGACACATAGCCAATCGACTTAATATATGAATAAACAATTGAAATATATACACTTTAATCATTCCTGACTATAATGATGGGGTGTCAGGGGTCGCAGGTTCAAATCCTGCTATGCCGACCAGCTTTTCCCCTATCTTTCAATCTCTTAGAAAGATATTTAAAACCCTAAATTCTCTCTGGTGCAAAATAGTTGCAAAATAGTTGCAAAACCTCAGTTAAAAACTCCTAGCAAAACAAGCACTGAAACGAGTGTCACGAGCACTGATATTACAAGCAATAAGTAATGTATATTTACCACGCCTATATATAGGTCTCTGAGAGTCAGGGGGGCCTTCGGAAAATGGTAACATTGGTAACCTCTTTCAAAAAAACTCCATAACATACTGATTTATATTGCTTTGTACGAAAGCAAAAAAGGTAACATATAGGGTAACTAAATAGTAACTATGTTACCTTTATAAATGGTGATATCTGCATTTTTAAAACCTTATATATTTCAAACACCTAACCAAAAATTACCTTTTGAGTTACCAAATATTACCTTCTAATGGTAACCACTAGACTGCTTTTAAATCATAAACTTAGAACACCTAAAACTAGTGCATGACCAATGTTACCTTTTTCCGAAGCCCCCCTCCCAATCTCACAGTAAGACGGCGCATTCTTTGCTAATTTACAGCTGACTCTGTTTTTGCGTTTTTTTGCGTTACTAACTGCCACATAGTTTGTGGCCGCAGCACCAGTACTGGCGTATCGTTTGAGCTTTGCATGACTGCATTATTTTCAACGCATAAAGCGTGCAGGCGTGGCGTGGGTTTAACGGCGCGCGCTGGGTGAGAATTCAAGTTTTTTCTTGCACAGCTTCATTTGTGCTACCTTGTCTAATGTCGAAATAGAATTGTAAGGAAATCCGTATGGCAGTCGTATTATTGGGTGCAGGAGCTAGTTTTGGTAGCGAAGAGGAGGCTATCTCAACCCCTCCTTTGGGGCCGAGTTTATTTAAGGAGTTAGTTAAAAAAGGTGGAGTTGCATCAGAATTATCCGAAGAACTGAAGCAAAAATTTGAAGATGATTTTGAAAAAGGAATGGAAGCATATTATGAAGGCACAAATAAAAATATCATGACGTTTCAAAGAGAGTTAGCTGAATATTTAGCTTCTTTCAAACCATCAGATAATAATGTATACCTAGATTTGATAAGAGAGTTAGGGAACGAAAACGTAATATATAGTAGCTTAAACTATGACCTGCTTTTTGAATTGTCAGTATTTAAACTTGGGTATCACATAACCTATCACTCCAATTATGCTCAAGACGATTTCTGTATACTGAAAATTCATGGCTCCAGCAATTTTTGGCCTAATATACCGGAAGTTCTAGCTAATGGATTTGAATATGAGGGGAATGGTATAGGTGATATCAACGCTGGTATAAAGCCTGTTTCTCAACCTGAGACTTTACATAAATGTGCAAATTGGGGAAGTGTAGCTCCAGCAATAGCCATGTTTGCTGTTGGCAAGGAAGTAAGAGTTTGTAATTCTTACGTTGAAGAACAGTATGCTATGTGGAAAGCTGAAGTAGAAAAATCGTCTCAAATTTTCATTGTAGGAGTACGTGTTCACGAAGTTGATGAACATATTTGGTCTTTGCTTGGCCGTATAGAAGGTGATGTCACATATTTTGGTTTTGAAAGTGACAAAGCTGCTTTTGATAGATGGAAAAGTACTCATCAAAAGAAAAATGCTGATTTTGTAAACAGCGATTTTAAAAATGCCGTTCCAATAATGAAGCAAAGAATACGTCAATAATTACTTTTTTAAAAATGAAGTGCTATAAGCACATTAGCACTTCCATATTAGATGTTAATGTGTACTAGCTCAGACTTGATCTGACAGTTACCCGTTTTTCAATCGGTGACTGTCAGCTTAGATTTGAGCTAAATTCTTTTCTGCCCAAATTCGTTTTCCATCTTCCAATGTTTCAAGTGGCGTTCTGCCGCAGCACATTTTTCCTTGATGGGTTCGGTCATTATTGTAATAAACCATCCATTCGTCCAGATCCTTTTGTAATTCTTCTAGGGAGCTATACAGCTTTTTACGGAACGTAACCTGATAAAACTCATTTAGTATTGTCTTGTGGAACCGCTCACAGATACCGTTTGTCTGTGGTGACATGGCCTTGGTTTTTGTATGGTCAATATCGTTAATAGCCAGATATAACTGGTAATCATGATGCTCGACTTTACCGCAATACTCAGTACCTCTGTCAGTGAGTATGCGCAGCATTGGCAACTCATGCTGTTCGAAGTAAGGCAGAACCTTATCATTGAGTATGTAGGCCGCTGTAATTGGCGTTTTGGTAGTATAGAGCTTAGCAAAAGCTATTTTGCTGTACGTATCTACGAATGTTTGCTGATAGATACGTCCAACACCTTTTAGGTTGCCAACGTAAAACGTATCTTGTGAGCCTAGGTAACCAGGGTGAGCCGTTTCGATTTCGCCACAAGCCTCATCATCATTTTTCTTTTTTTCAAGTGCAGCGATTTGGCTGTCTGTTAAGATAATACCTTCGTTAGTTACTTTGTCTTCCAATGCTTTCAGGCGCTTCTTAAAGTTCTCTAAATTATGACGTAACCATATCGATCGAACACCACTGCCTGATACAAATACACCTTGCTTTCTTAATTCATTGCTCGTTCTGTGTTGGCCGTGAGCTGGATAATCAACTGCATATTTTATGACAGCTTGTTCAGTTGCCTCATCGACTCTGTTTTTTATGTTTGGAGACCTACAACTTTTATCAACTAACGCATCAAGCCCACCATCTTCGAGCAACTCTTGATATCGATAAAATGTATCTCTTGAAACGCCCATAACTTTACAGGCTTTAGAAACGTTACCTAATTCTTCAGCAAGATTAAGCAAACCAGTTTTGTGTTTAATGATTGGGTTGTTAGTATGTAACATGAGAGTTACCACCTTTAGGTTGTTTTGATTAAAAGATTCGACACCTTTATCAAAACGGGTAACTCTCAATTTTTCAAATCGAAATGTCAGATCAAGTCGAGACTAATTCAACTAAAGACAGAGTTGCATATTTTCCTGTTTATTTCTTTAAAACGAGTTTCTAGCACTGTGTCATCTTTAAAGTAAAAATTTTCAAATTTTGATAAATTCTTACGCTCTATATTGGTAGCTTTATTCTGCTCCGCAAATTTTATAAACCTATCTAACAATTCATATTCTGGTGATATATCTTCCCCGAATTTATTGTCTTCAAAGGATTTCACTGTATAAATAGGTTTCATTTTTTCTTCAGGTACATCATCTAAGCATTCAGAAGAATCGACATCAAAGAGTCCACTGTAAAAGCGCTCCTCTTCCTTTTCTTTATCCTTAGCATTTGTTTTTGAGACTTTAATCATTTTAATACCACCACTCTCCTTTCCGATAGAATCGAACATCCTCTTCATCAGTATATTATCTGTAATAATCTGCCTATATAAGTCAGCTATATCACCTTTTACGGACGAGATTTCTGGTCCTACAATTATTTCTACTGATTCAAGTACACTCACGTTCTCAATGATTACTTGATATTCTTTAGAACAATCTGTTTCGAAATTATCGAGAAATTGGTTGGGTAGATAATGTGTTGATGGGGGTAGGGAATCTTCGTCCATACCTAAACTCCGCCAATATGCCCTCTTTTTTTCATCCATATGAAGTGTGGTCAATTTTTCCGCATAAGCTTCATACATCCTTCTACTGATATCCTCAAAATTTGCAAGACTCTTTACTGCTGTTTTACATTCATCAACTAACTTTTCTTTAAAAACCGCATCTCTAGTAATGTGCGCGAATCTCAGTAAACCTAAGTTGGCTACAGCAATAAAAATTGTCAAAGTGGCAGTAATTACATCAGCAGCTGAGCTGAGCCCATTAGTACCTGTCGCTAATTCTATTAACGCAAATATAGCCAAAATTGTTGTCGCGAACAAAGCAACAGTTATTACACTCACAGCAACTTGGCTGTAATCACCGAAAATTTCATTGAAAAACTGCTTAATCACTAAATTCACTCTCTTACATACTTGTGGGAATAGTCAGACAAAGCCTTTAAAGTTTCGTCTGCATCTTCATCTAAAATACGACACACTTCCTCTTGGTCCTGATGGGCAAGACTGCCTGAAAGTCTATTGGATTGACCTATCAATTTTGCTCGAACAGCCTGAAGTGCATCAGCAACATTTCGCATAAGGTCATCAATGTTAGCGACTTGCTCTAAAGTCTTTGCCAACTCTAATTCAGCTAACAACGCTTGGGCTGACTCTTTTCTGGTTTTGGCTTCAATCATATTCATTGAACCTGCTTCCTGTTGGTTAACACCAAAGCGTTCTTTTGTTCGGTCGGCTTCAAATTCAACACGCCAATTAAAGCAAGCACGAGAATCATAAACGACTGAGCGTCCTTCTTTCCCTAAGTCAGACATACCTGCATCGCGCCATTCACGAATTGTTTTAGGTGTGACACCAAACAAGTTGGCTAATTCAGCTTGGTTGACTTTATTCATTGATCTTCCTTACGATTTCGTACGCTTTATAAAACGCGCGTTTGCCTCGATGATAGTTTGACGACGTTAGACCTTCTATATTTTCGATCACGTCATCATCACTAAGACCTAGAACCAAGGACATTTTTAATCCTTGAATGACTGTGTTGCTTCTGATGTTTGTAAGTTCTATATAAAGGTCGAATTTATCTTGTTTTAATGAGCCAGGTTTAATGTCCATATCATTGATTAGAATCAGTTTATTGATTCCAGCACAGTAGCATTGATTTGCTCAATTTTAAAGATATGGAACATTGATTTTTGAAATTTCTGAGTGACCTTTCTCCGCGAGTCTGCGCCCCGCTCCAAAAAGTCCTTATAAAAGAACCTACTAAGGGGTTGAATCATAAAAGTGATTCAGAGAAAGTCATTGATAAACAACATCTGGAATCAGTAAAGTGAATTAAAAATCAGTTAAACGATTTTAAAAAGATACTAACACCACTAAATCACTTTACTGATTTTTCAAATTTAACCAGCAAGACAACTTATCCAAATTAAGTCACATGAGACAATTCAATTTTTTGATACTTGTCTTGTGAAAACCTCTTATATTTCAAATTACTAAATTACTTATAAGACATAAGACAATTATATATAAATAAAAGTATATATAATTATATATAGTATATAGGTGATATGAGACCCCACACCCACCGCGCACCCCGCCCCCCGCACACACAGCTAACGAGGCTGGTCGACTTTTGCGACACACTTGACTTGTTATTCCTGTAGTTAATTGATTAATATGGACTTTTAGAAAGACAAATGTAGAAAACACATGAAAACTTGTTTGTCTAGACTTGTCTTAAAATTATAGTGCATTGATTAATAAGGAATTAATCGATTTTCAAGTTGTCTTGTACACTTATACTGGTTCAATACTGAATTGCAGAGTGCAACCGTGTTGTTATGCAGATTACTCTAGTATTATCTTAACTATGAATTTATTAATCACTAAACATCGTAGTATCATTTTTGTGCTCATAGGATGAACTGAATGTCTGAACCAGAATTACTACATAAGAAATCGTTAAGCGATCTGTTGTTACCAATGGAAGTTGGAGAAGCAATATACGTAGAAGTTGCTGACAAGAATGAAGCTAAAGTTAAAATGCGTCAAGCAACTACAACGAGCAGGTTAAAGGGTGTTTTAAAAACCCGTAGTTTTGAAACGTCGTCATTTACAGCAGTGCCGGCGGACAACTGTCCAACGGTTAAATACTTGGTTCGGATCGTACGCTCAAGCTAACGATCCCGAACAACCTCAGTAGCAGGGATGGTTGCGAGGAACCTTTGTTCATAGTCAGTTAGTTGACCGACTATGTGCCATACTCCTACCCCATCTTCAATACTGAATCGTAAATTAGCTAACCGGCCATCGTCGGGTATAAAAACATTCATAATCTCAATCCTTGGATGTATCTGATTTAATAGGGTTATCATATCTAGTGTTAACGCTAAAAATCACACGATTAACCAAAAAGCAACAAGGTTGTTAATACCATGAAGGAAATAACAGGTGAACACTTGCGTGCTATGCGGCTTGCAGCAAACAAGACTCAGAAAGAGATGGCTAAGAAAGTCGGCATCAATATCAAGACCTATGAGAACTACGAAAACTCAGTAAGTCCGAATATAAAGCTCAACCATTTTTTAACATGGATGTCTTTTTGCAAACTTTCAACAGGTGACATCATGAGCCAATTGGATGAATGTAGACGGGATGTTGATGAGGCGGGTATAGTACGAGTGAGACCCACACAACATTATAAGTAACAGGAGTTTACTAATGAAAATACTATCTCACTTCTCATTTAACCCAATGCACGTTGTCGGTGGTACTTTTAAACCGAGTGCGCCCGTAGACCCACATCAAGCCAGAATTGCACCACTGCCCTCAAAAGACATAACCAAAGGAGGCTAATAAGCCATGGAGATATCCCCGAGTAGATTTATCGCTATTTTTACGGTTTTAGTAGCTGCGTTTAGTTTTGCGCTGCTTGATGCGTTTTCTTTTCTAGCTTTGTTACTTGTTTGTGCGGCTGTCACTTCTTTGGTTTGTGATAGAAATGAAAGCTACGCGTGCCGAGATAATTCTATAATCTTGGGGGTATTTCTAATTATTGAATTTTTGGCTTTTAAGTTTCTAATACCATTGGAGCCGGGTGCATTTCCTATGATTTATTTAGGAGCAATGGTTTTTGGTGCGCAATTGATCTTTTGTATCGCTACATTCTTCACATATATGTACCGTCCGATTGTGTCACTGAAACTTACTGGTCGTTTTCAAATGCATTACAGTGACTCAATATTAATGTGGTTATTTGCATATGAAGGTGTCGTATGTTTGTTAGCATTGTTAGAAAACACATTGCGCAATTCTTCCCCTGAGCTTCACAACATCACTTTTGTTTATGATAACTTCGAGTTACTCACCTACTTAGCCCGCGCAGGTATGGCCGGTATGCTATTTACCATGTTAGTTACAAGTAAAAATCAAACAGTCGAGCGTGAGGGGGTTTAATAGTGTTCAAGTTGATTAAGAAAGCTTTCAAGGAAATACTGTTAGATTTTGCCGAACTGATATCTAATTTTATAGCCAACTGCACTGAACTGATTATAAATTTCTTTACTAACGATCCCAAGTGCGCTCTACATAGACAATATATTTTCTGGGCAGCATTAATATTACCATTTGTGTTTTTTTTAAAAGTCGGATCGCTATATTGGGAAGGGTATGAGTTTAGTTGGACAAAAGAAGGAGTAGATACCTTTTTTGAAATTTCAAAAATCCCACTATACTTCCTAAGTAGTGTTATCCCACTCATGATACTTGCAGCCCGCATTCATGGAACAAGGCAAGTAGAAGAGCAAATAAAGGTTACTCAAGAAAATAATACTTTTACAAACTACTACAAGCATAGAGAACTATTCTACGAGTTTATAAATAAAAGGTTTAGGGATTTCAAACATCCAATTAATAAAGAAAGACTTTACCAACTTATCTACCCTAAAAACAACTCAAAGTATTTTAGTTTAGATAGCGATATCAATGATATATACTATGAAACCTATTTTAGATACAAAGGTTTAGTAGAATTATTTAATGAGCTTCACAACACGAGTGCCGAGGCTCGAGAGAGAACTTACTCACTAGTTGATTTAATGGACCGAACTCCAAAATATGTTAACAACCATGAAATTGGTCCACTCTACTTTATTTTTCGTAATGATGAAATATTCGATACAGAGAAACCTATATGGTCACAAGAATTCGATAGCGCAGGTGACTATATAGACCTAATATCTGACCTCTTAAATAAGTTGACACCTTTCACACATGATACATTAAAAAGTAAATCTAAAATGGATGCTATATATAAAACAGACGTGAAATATAGTTCCGAACAAAGAGAGGCTCTTGATAAATTGATAAGACTCACCAACACTGAGTAACCCTGATTCAATTACCTCTAAACTCAGACATGTAGACAACCTGACCTGGTTCACGCTCTTTGGGCTTCATGTAATCATCATCTACAACAGGGAGTCCACGATCACCGAGAACCAGGTAGAGACCACCATCGACACATATCCCGACATGTTCGCCTTTAATATCATGCCAATCCCCTCCACCGAATACACAATTACCTGACTTAATCGCTTTCACATTGTGTACTGTGACGTTTTCAAACTGCCTCATACGAAAGATCGAAGTAAACCCTTTAAATGGTAAGCTGATCTGCTCACCTTCCCGCGTAGTGCATCTCACGCTGTCTTTGAATATAGACGTAGTTGATTGTGCAAGTCCCCCACTCGTCAGATAGACATTTCCGAAATTGAATTGATATTTAATGATTGGCATAAAACAACTGTATGGGTAACCAGTTCCGATATGTTAATGGGTCAAGGGTAACTCGAAAGGTCAAAATTGACCTCTGTTAAAAAGGAACGTAAATTATTCCATCCACCAGCACCAAGGAGCGATAAATAGCATGGCAAGAGATGACAACAAGAAGACGATACTTGAGGGTAAAGCAGCTATAGACCTTTGGCTCCAAGGTGTCGATGCTTGGAACAAATGGGTAGAAGAGAACCCGATTGCTGATGTGAGTTTTGAAGAGTCGGACTTTAGTCAATATGACAAAGTATCGTTTAGTAGTTTTAAGTTTCCAAAGGGTGACGTTAACTTCTCCAGAGCACAGTTTGGTGAGGGTGACGTTAACTTCACATATGCACAGTTTGGTGAGGGTGACGTTGACTTCTTCAATGTACAATTTGGTGAGGGTGACGTTAACTTCTTCAATGCACGATTTGGTGAGGGTGACGTTAACTTCACAGGTGCACGATTTGGTGAGGGTGACGTTAACTTCACAGGTGCACGATTTGGTGAGGGTGACGTTAACTTCTTCAATGTACCATTTGGTGAGGGTAACGTTAACTTCAAAGGTGCACGATTTGGTAAGGGTAACGTTAACTTCACAGGTGCACGA
>NZ_JASJUU010000008.1:121383-379302 GCF_030125375.1 Pseudoalteromonas umbrosa
GATTTGGTGAGGGTGACGTTAACTTCTCCAGAGCACAGTTTGGTGAGGGTGACGTTGACTTCTTCAATGTACAATTTGGTGAGGGTGACGTTAACTTCTTCAATGCACGATTTGGTGAGGGTGACGTTAACTTCTTCAATGTACCATTTGGTGAGGGTAACGTTAACTTCAAAGGTGCACGATTTGGTAAGGGTAACGTTAACTTCACAGGTGCACGATTTGGTGAGGGTGACGTTAACTTCTCCAGAGCACAGTTTGGTGAGGGTGACGTTGACTTCTTCAATGTACAATTTGGTGAGGGTGACGTTAACTTCTTCAATGCACGATTTGGTGAGGGTAACGTTGACTTCGAGTCCATAAAATTATCTGGCCAATTCAATTTTATGAATGCTACTAGAACGGAACACATCAAGTCCTTAACGTTCAAGTTTGCCACGTTTGACGGTCCTGTCAGCTTAGACGGCAATAGTTTTAATTGCGTGCCTGATTTCACTAACACCAAGCTATCACACCAGCTTAGTTTGAGTCATTTTACTGTTTCAAATAAACTAACTCATAAGAGCTATTTAATACCTAAGTGTCTAATCATATTAAAAGAACTTTGGTTTGGCTCAAGGCTCAAATATTCTCAAATCAAGAGTGCATTAAAACTCTCCAAAAAACTGTCTAGAAAACTCCCTTGGCTTAGCAAAGCCACAGCCGCCGACAGACAGGATATAGACCGACTAAGACGCCTTAAAGAGCTGGCTGAGAGTAATAAACACCATAAGCTTGCTTTAGACTTACATATTGAGGAAATGAAAAGTAGTCGATGGATTGAAACAACATCTAAGAGAGCTCTTTTTACTGAGTTTCTATTTCAAAAACTTGGAGATTACGGGCGGAGTATACAAAGACCACTTGTAAGTATTGCCACTATTGGGTTGCTTTGTTCTCCTATTCACTATTTAAGCAGCACTGTTAAAAACCCATCTTTTACTGACTCTATATATTACTCTTTCTCACAAATGCTGCATTTAATACCAAGTTCGAGGGCTGGCCGTACAGAATTTGCAACGCGCCTTTTTGAAAGTACAGACAAAATCCCTGATCATATTTTCTTACTGTCTTGGTTCCAATCACTCACATCTATAGCGCTCGTATTTCTAATAGGCCTTGCGTTACGTAATAGGTTCAGAATATAGGCGGAGACTGCACCCTTCCGCTTTTTCGCTTTTAATTATCTATTAGGTTAGTCAGGCGAATACCTCCGATCCAACCAGCTATCAGTACGAATACATGCATAGCATAAGTAATACCGTTTGCAATATCCCCCATGCTAGACGCTCCTGCAAACGGATTTAGTGAAAATCCGTGATACGACATTAGCCCGACAACAAAAATAGCGATAGAAATAGCATGTGTAAAAAAAGGCTCTGCGCTATTGAAGATGGCAACCAAAGCAACCTTAACCACAAAATACAATATTAATGCACCCAAAACACCAGTTATGCCCATTGTCACAATTGATAAAGCTGTATTTTCCATTCTCTCTCCATAAAGTAAAAAATCATTAGTACATTTACCACACAGTAGAAAAAAGGACTATTGAATATTTTTAATACAGTTCGTGACTGATGAGTTGTCTATATGTATCATTTACAACTTATAAGCCTCTATAAATATAAGGATTAATTGATGAAACGTATCATATTTTTATTTTCAGATATTTACCCACCATCGGCACACCTTAACCGCTAACCCTTCTATAAAGACCGTTTATGAAAGTGACTCGCTGTATCATTTGCGTTATGTGCAATAACTGGGCATAGTCTTCGCAGGTTACAAAGTTATAATGGATGCACTCACCTTTCAGGATAAAGGCCCACATAGCTTAAAATTATGTGTCATTTCTTTGTGTCATTTTATTAATTTAGGATATGTATTAGGGTTCTAATTATGCTTAAGATGTCACACACATTACTTTCTATTTTTGCTCTTTCTACAACAACAGTTTCAACCTTTGCCAATGCAAACAGCTGTGAAGGCGAGTTATTTTCTATTAACTCTGGTCGCGGTGCGCCAGGAGTACTATTTAGCTTGCAAGAGCAAGACAAGACCGCCAAAGCATTGTCTATGGCTGAGTTTAGTTCATCGGCGATGGCTTATGACTCAACGCTTAAACGTATGTACTACACCTCTTCACCAATGCCATTTGAATATAAAGTGGATTTAAGTGAACTAGATGCGCCCGCAGAAGTGCTCGCACAGATCCCTGTTCAGGGTGATCGATTTAAGTACAATCGCTTAGCGTACTACGATTTTGAAACCAAAACACATCACAGAGTAGACGGTATAACCAAGTCTTTGATTGGTATGACGTATGATGCGCAAAACGACCAACTGTTAGCGAATAGCTACACCAAGCTATACAGCATTGACAAATCAAACGGCAATGCAACAACCTTAATGCACTTTGATGGTGTTGAAGGTGAGTATCGCGGTGACCTAGTAATTAAAGATGAAACACTATATTTAGTCACTTCGAGTGCTGTGTACTTGATTGATCGTAGCGATCCTCAAAACTACAGTATGAGCAAGCTGTCTGACCATAACTTGATTGCTGTAACAGGCGCGACCCTTGCGCAAAATGGCGACATGCTCATTAGCCGTACCGTTATAAATGATCATGGTCATAAAAATCAATCTGAACTTTATAAGCTTAATCCAAACACGGGGGGTACGTGTTTAGTGGCGACTTTACCACTGCGTATTAACGATTTGGCGACCAATACCGACAGCTCAGTTGCTTGCTATACCCAAGATCCTTGCGCGTTAGACAATAAAATTACTTTGCTTTCCAACACCATTGTGAACGACTTGGATCATACGTGGCGCACCTATGGCTTTGGCAGTACAAACTTTTTTGCGCCCGCTGTATTCACCTCAGCGCCTACTTTTAATGGTGGCCATGGTGGTGTAAACCGCTTACAAAATGTGTCACCAACTTCATTCGAAGTGGCATTTAAAGAATGGAATTATCTAGATCAAGTGCACCCTAATAAAGAGTCATTTGATTACATGGTACTGGAACAAGGCCGCTATACGATGGCCGATGGCACCGTATTAGAAGTAGGCAGTTTTGAGTTAGATGGCACTAAAAGCTTTGATAACATCAGCTTTGAACAAACATTCTCTGCTAACCCTTATGTATTTTTACAAGTGCAAACCTATGAAGGTGGCCACACTATTGCAACGCGCGTAAAAGACATTTCAACAACAGGGTTTAAAGCCGCATTCTTTGAGCAAGATACGTTAAATGAAGGCCATACTACCGAAGTGGTGTCCTACATTGCGATTGTCCCAAGTACAGGTTCAACCGGTACACTCGACACCCATGCTGGCGCAAAAGGCTACAACTTATTTAGTGCCGATATTGATCATAATGGTGGCCAAATTGGCGAGCACTTTTACGTGTTAGCTGAAGAAACCTCTAAAGATGCAGAAACAGCTCATACGCTTGAAACCTTACATGTGCTTGATGTCGCCGGTGTCAGCCTAGTTCAGCAAGTGAGCAGTAATGGTGGCGATAACTTAAGTATTCGCCGTATTCAGCAGTAAATATCTTATCTTAAACAATAAAAAGCCTTTACAGCGATTCATTGTACAGGCTTTTTTATTTCCCCCTACTCGATTACATTCTTATGCGCAATGAATGGCCATTCGGATTACAGTGCTAAACTAGGTGTTCTATTCACTACTGATTTTGTGTCTGTAAATAAATATAAAAGAGAAAAAGCTTACATCCAACTCACATTTATTCCACACCAAGACTTCGGTTGGTTTCTACACAAAAACGAGCTATCCATATCTTATTAAGCCTACATGAAGAGACATTAAATAGATTTAATGTTTTAAATAACAATATTTAATTTTTGGTATTTAGCATAAAACGCAACTTGAACAAACACAGTGAACAAGATGACCTGTCTAAAACGTTTTTTAAGTGTACCCTTTATCGTATTCACACTGATACTTTCACCTTACGTTGAAGCGAATCACTCTACTGATCGCGTTGAATATTGTAAAGACTGCGCTAATGGAGTGATTAAATTTCACTTTTTTTCAGAGATACTAGAGAGCCGCCAGAAGATAGATATATATCTACCTAAAGATTACGACTTAGGAGCTAACAATGTCCGTTATCCTGTTATATACACCCTTGACGGCTGGACGCTTTCTGAATTGGTCGGGGGCGTAGTTAGGCACCTTAGCCAAACTGCTTCAATGCCAGAAGCGATAGTGGTTTCCATCGACCAAAACTATGTTAAAGGGATAACACCACAACTCTACAGCAGTGACAGTGGCTGGGCAGAGAACCCGAAAGAGAAAGCGTTCTGGTCTGATGATAACGGGGCAGACCATTACCTTAGCTTTCTAAAAGACGAACTTATACCATTTATTAACGAACGCTATAGAACCAATCATTTTAAAACGTTAGTAAGCATGTCGCCCACTGCAAGCTTTGCTATGCATAGCTTAATCTCCCAACCAGAGTTATTTAATGCGCACTTTATGTTCGCTGCAACAGATGTTATTGGCATGGGGTACACACCTGAAAAAACCTTGATAGACAGTTTGGTAGAAACATTAAATAAACGACCAAAACATGAAGGTTTTTTGTACGTCGCCTCATCTATGCGAGAGGCCAAAAAACACCCCGCTCAACACAAAAATATCGAAGCGCTAACTGATGCCCTAAAAACATTTAAAAACTTTAAAGTAAAGGCTGAGCACATTGAAAACTATGGCCATTACCCAATGGCTGTTACAGGACTACTATCCGCGCTTGATCTGGTTTTTCCGCGTGCAAAGTTTGACTCAAGTACAATACTTAATCACATGCGTGAAAACCCAGAAAATGGGACGGTTACGCAGCAACTAATGCAACATTATAAAGTGCTAAGTGATTATGTTGGCTTCGAAGTTAGACCGTATTCAAACCTGACTAGAAACGCGAATAGCCTTCGCTCAGTAACGAGAATGTTACGTAAAGAAGGCCGCTTTGATGAAGCCATCGAATTAGGAAAGCTGTGGGTAAAGCAGCAGCCCAAATCAGCCTATGCGCACTACAAGCTCAGCGAGAGCTATATTGCCGCTGGTTCATATAAAGCCGCAAAAAAGCAAAACTCAATAGGCTTAGATATTGCCAAAGCGAATAAAGACCCTAATATGGCACATTATATAAATCAGAAAGTAAACATTGAAAAGCTGCTAAGTGCTCCTGCTCAAGCAAAAAATAACGAGTAAACTGTATGCCACATAATAAGAAATTAGAGATTTACAGCATAGTGTTAGTTTAATCTGGAAATACATATAAAAATATAAAGCATGAATATTTTATTAATCGAAGATGATAAGCCAATCGCCCAGTATATATCCAAAGGGTTTAGAGAAGCGGGCCACAATGTTGAGTGGGCCGATAATGGCAGAACCGGATTTACACTTGCTGTAGAGCACCCATTTGATGTGTGTATTGTCGACAGAATGCTGCCAGAACTTGATGGCTTAGCCATTATCAAAGGGCTCAGAGCTATAAACAATTCCGTGCCAATTATCATTCTATCTGCTTTATCGGATGTAGATGAACGAGTAAATGGTTTAACCTCCGGTGCTGACGATTATTTGGTTAAGCCATTTGCGTTCAGCGAGCTAGCAGCCAGAGTGAACATCTTGGCAAATCGCCCCAAAGCGTCACAGGTTAACGACTCAACTACACTTGAATTTCAAGACATCACACTGAACTTAATTACTCGTGAAGTAAGCGTTAATAGTTCAATTATCGAGCTGAAGAACAAAGAATTTAGCTTATTAGAAGCCCTTATTCGGCAACCCAGTAGAGCTTTCTCTCGTACTATGTTAATGGAAAAAGTATGGGGCTATAACTTTGACACACATACAAACGTGATTGATGTACACATAAGTAACCTGAGAAAAAAAATAGAATCGGTAAGCACGCAATGTGTGATCAAAACACTACGAGGTGTTGGGTACACTTTGGAAAAAGCAAATCATGAATAGCTATATCGGCAGACTCGCTACAGCTTATGTCTGTCTCTGCGCTGTAACTCTAGTCATGCTTTTTCCAATCTATAAAGAAATTGAATCACAGCAAAACGTACATATTAAAAATATATTGGTCCCCGACTGTCCTTATTGTGAGTTACGCCAAAAATATATAAAAGACGGCCCTTTCGCGTTGAAACAATACCTCAATCAAGACTCAAAATGGATAAGTTTTAAGTTTCTTGCACTTGATGAGATAACACGTTTTTCAACTTCTGTGTGGTTACAGCAAGAAGTCATTAAAGCTGCTGAACTCATTAGCTCAGATAAGTTATATGTCACATTCAATATAAACCCGTCCGCAGGTAAAAAACTCACTCTGGTCTATTTAGAGCTTGATAATTATGTAGTGATAGAAGAAAAGCTATTAAAGCCTGCAAACAAAGCAACTGAGGTTGCTGAAAAAGTAAGTGATTACTTATCTCTTAGTTTATTAATTACAGCGCTTATCATCAGTACATTTTTACTATCGACATTGTATATATCACGCAAAATCTATCAAAAAATAAACAAAATTAACCTTATCTCAGAATCCATCAGCAAAACTGGAGATTTATCCAAAAGGATCCCTGTCAATGACGATAACAACGAGTTTAATCGTCTAGCAAAGCAATTAAACCAGACCTTTGCAACTATTGAAGCCAAAGTCTGCGATATAAGTAATATGTCTAACACCTTAGCACATGAGTTAAAAACCCCTTTGACCCAACTCACCCATCAGATAGAAGCATTAGATATTCCTTATGACGAGTATGTAATTTTAAAAAATAGTGCCGAAAAAGCGACAGATGTATTTAACTCCATACTGCGGATCTCGCGCTTGGAAACCGGCAATGCGCGGCTGATAAAAGAATTATCTGATATTAATGAAATTATCACTGATTCGGTTGATTTATTGTCACCAATAGCCGAGTTGAAAAAGCAAAACTTGCAGATAAATACCAAACCAATACAGGCCCATGTAGACAAGAGTTTAATTTTCCAAGCCGTTTTAAACCTTTTGGATAACGCCATCAAGTATTCACCGGATGAGTCTGATATTAAACTTTCAGCAGACATCAACGAGCACACATTAATAATTTCAATCCAAAATGCTTGTAAGCCTATAGATCAGAAGGAAATCAATAATTTGACAAGTCGATTCATTAGAGGCTCAAATACCAACAACAGTGATGGGCTTGGGTTGGGCTTAACGTTAGTGAATGCCATTGCCGCAGCACATCAAGGAGAATTAAAGCTTAAGACAACAGGTGAGCGATTTACAGTTACATTATTAATTGCTTTGAAAAAAATATAGAAAAGACAAAAAATACTCACTTATCAATGTGATTGCCCCCTTGATCCACAAAAAAATATAATATAAATAAATTAATACCCCCCAAATTAAAACAGCAATGAATTTACATTTATTTTATCAAAAACTGATCCACATAAACGCAACTACCGTAAATAGGATTGCTAATGAAAACCAACAGGTCATTGGCAATAAAAATCAAACAAGGATTTTAAAAATGATAAAAATAAAGAATAACTTACTAAAAGCACTTTCATTCTCGGGATTAGCTGTATTTGCCACTCCGTCTTTTGCGGCAGTTGATGTATTCGCAGCAAACTCTGCCTGCAACACCCTAGTCGGTAGCACTGAAACAGCAGGAAGTGGCGGGATCTCAAATGGCTCTGGTGGCTTAAGAGCTACCTCTGACCTTACAATTATCTCCTGCGTCTTACCAACTAACACCCCAACACCCGGTGTTGAAGCATTTATTTTAGATAAGGAAGTAGGACTCAGCTTTGGCAGTCAAAACAGCCAAATACCAAGCTTTAGTGGTACTACAGCCTGTAGTTTAACGGCTTATGATTTATTTGGTAATGTGAGATTTTCAGATACTGACTTTTCTAATCAAACAGGTAAACGTACTTTATACGTCAGGTCAACACGCTCAAATACAAATGGATATTATGGCTTTGCTTGTCGCTTAAGCCTTGGCGATGAGCTGTATATGTATCAGCTTTACCCTAAAGGGCTAGAGCCTGGTACATTCTAAGTATAAATAATATAGTTTATGATATATAAAATGTGAGTGTGCTAATTGGCGCGCTCACTTTTAATGCAAATCATATATACTAACTACTTTAAATTAAACCTTAATAATACCTATATAATAAAATCTTAAGGTAATTTCACTATGAAAATTATTGTCAGTATTTTTTTCACGGCAGTCATCACAATCTTCTTCACCATTAGTTACTTAAAAACAGATAATCAATCGCTCGCCTCATACAGCAGTGGAAAAAGTAGCTTAGAGTCTACAGTCGAATCAAATACAAATGATAAGCAATCACCTAAAAACGTAAATTATTATGACTCGACATCAGTGAAAAGTAATATAGATTCATTGATTGAAACACAAACGGCATTGCTCAATACCTTAAATAATATGAATAACCGACTTACTACCTTAGAGAATCGGCTAAATCAAATTGAACCTCAAACAGCATCATCTACTCAGCCTTTGACTCGGCCTAATACGGAAGCACAGCTGCAAGCAGCAATATCAGATAGCAATGCACGTCAGGAGTTTATGCAAGCTGAAAACACGTTTTACAGCCAAAGCGTTGACTCGACTTGGGATGCGAAAATGACCTCTGCTCTTCAAGATGTAGAAACAGCATTACGTAGTGCATTTGAGGACTCAGTGTATATCAGCGAACAAGAGTGCCGCAGTGATAGCTGTCGAGTTGAATTTTCACTAGAACGAGACAACATTAACTTGCATCCATTGATGTTAGCAGCGCAAGGCAGTAGTAAGATGTTTTTCGATGAGCAAATAGTAAACGGCCAAAAAAAAGCCATTGTTATCTATCAGCGCTAAAACATATATAAATGACTTGTCAAATTGTTATTGCCCAAATACCAAAATGGTAAAGGGCAACAGGCATCAAAAACCACAAATAGATTAAGCTAAAAACGGATAAGTAAAAAAGCAAAAATGCATGAGATTAAACACAAAGTGTATATAGATAGGCACTAGAACATTATTAGTTTTTTGATAACCATAAGCACAGCCTACTCCCAATAGCGTCGCAATTAAGGTATATGCAACCCCTGCAGGGAAGTGCACAACACCAAACAAAGCACCTGAACAAGCTATCGTAAGCGCTTTTTGATATCTTAAATTTTGAAAAGCCCTGTGCATTTGAGTTTGTATAAACCCTCTGAAAAAAGCTTCTTCTGCATAACAAGTGATAAATAAGTTAGTGACTACCCAGCCCATCAATATGGGGCTCAGTTTTGGGTCCCACTCAACTAAACCAGACAAAACACCACCAGCTAATCCAGATAAAATCACCAAGGTTGATACAATTACAACCTTACTCATATCTTTGTTACGGCTATCGCGAATGCTTGGTACCACAAGTGACATAAGCGCAATGGCCACCATCAGTTTGTCAAAATTTAAATGTTTAGAAAACGGTACTGCGTTTTCGCTCACTAAATAAGATTCAATCACTAATGGATTATTAAACCCAGGGAATGCATGAACAAAAAATAAGATAGAAACAACAAATATGCCTGAACCGAGCAGCCAACGAACTCCACTTCGTTTAAAGTAATTAAATCCATAGCTCATTAAAAATAAACTTAGGACCCCAATAACTCCATGGGTCTCAACAATACCAAAACGATAAGCGAATAGAAGCGAAATCGAGGTTAAAACAAGTGCAATACGCTGCATAGCCAACGTCACAGCACAAATCGCTAACAAGGCAGGAAGAAAAGACAAAACAATGCTTGTGCTCAGAGTTAAACCAAACAGTTCAAAAGGTGAATTCATCTCAATAACTACTTAAAGTCTCACTTGTGTGGACGAAAAAATACTTTTTATACAAGGTGGTGCATGGGAGTTTACGATGGTTCAATTCAATTGAATAGTAAAATATAGCCCAGCGAAACTGGGCTTAGCTCAATTAGCAAATTTGAGCTGTTGGACAAAATACTGGGGCTGTATAACAAGCGCCAAAGTCTCGACTATAAGCTGAAGCACCGCCTCCAATTTGACGTGTTTGCTTGTCGTTTAAATTTTTAGTGCTGCTTAGTTGTTTTAAGTTTACTTTGTTAAGCTTCATAATAAGTCCTGTCGTTAAATTACATTCTTTTTATTTCGATAAGCAGTAAAGTACGCCGCTTATCCATTCAAGACTGTGTTCAATTAATGTGCACAATGCAAGCTTAAAAAGTTTAAATTATATCTCCAAATATTTAGGTATCTGTTTTATAAGTTATTTATAATATTGAAATTTTATCATATTACATAAAATTAATAGCGTCATAAAAATAGCTCTCTTTAAAATAATTCATTGCACTCACAGCTTAAAAATACGACAGCCATAGCAACAACCATTGATTTAACCCAATTGGCCATTATTTCTTAAAACTAAACGCTTAGTAATGCATGCCAGCGGCGAGTTCATAAACCATAGTTTGACATCTGCAAATCGAACTGAGTATCTGCAACCACTTTACCATTTATCTGCAATTCAACTTTATGTACGCCTGGGTAATAAACACGAGTTGTAATTGGCTTAATTGTATGACGCTTTTTAAGCGAAATTTGGCTTTTTGGGGCTAACTCTAAAGTTTTCCATTTAAATACTTTTGGTGATGTTGAACCATTAGCTTTTTGATGGTGCACAATATAGTCAATCATAAGTGACTGCGTACTATCATTGTCGCTCTCAATGTTCGCTATTAATTCGATATGTGCGCCAAATTTAAGTATAGGTGATGAAGTACTTAATTTAATATTTGATAACTGAGCCGGTTTATAACCAAGCGCCTCTAAAGTACCTATATGGCCTTTTTTAACTAAAGTGCGACAACCATGCTTAATAAGCGCAACTCGCTCAGGGCTTGCATTTTGTAACCACTCGATGGCCACTTCGCATACTCTATCTGGGTGGTCCTTAGCGATATCATTCAAATTATTTGCTACAGAGCGTCTTACATATTCACTGGGATCATCTTTGAGTAGTGATAACAGCTCAATAACAGGCTCAGGATCATTAACAAACGTTTTTAAACGCAAGCCCCAAGGAAGCCTTGGACGACACCCTTCACTTGCAAGCCTTCTTACGTCAATATTGTCATCAAGCGCCCATGCTTTCATCACTGCTAAAGTGCGCTCAGGCTCTGCTTCCAAAAAATACCTTATCGCAAATTCTGCAGTATTTCGTTTTGTTAGTGCTTTTAGCAAGTGCATCGCGTATTTAAAATGTGCTCTGCCCCTTTTAGCGACATAGTCGGCCATCGGCAAAACAGCCCAACCAGAAATACCATTTTCATTGCTTGTAGTAGAACTCCACTCGCCTTCAATTTGATCACCTAACGACAACTCAATAATACGTGCCGCTTGCTCAAAATCTTGCGGTAAATACACCTCCATAACATCAAAAATTCGGTTACTGCGCTGCTTAAACTCAAGGCTATCAAAATCAAGACTAACCTCTTGTATAAACGCGTCATAAGCGAAATCAGGATAAATACGTTGAAAGTGACGTGCCATGTTGTGCACTAGGTCTAAGTCAAAAACATTTTTAAAAGGCTCTGGCATGATGTTTAAACACTCAAAGGCGCATAAGTTCAGTGATTGAGTAAACATACATGCAAAGCGACTTAAACAAAAGGGTCTTATAGTACTACTTTGAGTTTAGCGTTAAACGCATTTATGCAAAAAGTCTACTAGCCCTTATACATCGCTCTGTGAGTAAAAAATCAATTATTAACAAGCTTAATATATAAACCATTCAGCCCACTAATAAATTACTAAAAACTAAAAATAACTTAGCTAAAACCATATACTCTCAATTTCCATATTATATAAAGCATGAAACTAAGTCATAAAAACACCAATCAAATTAAAAATTACAAAGAACTTAAAGTTACTTTCAAGTGATAAAGGTTTAGAGAGTAGAATAATGCTTCCAGTTACGGGGTAAACTTCACATAAGCGTAGAGTTACGCATAAACAATAAGGTGTGCCGCTAACAACAAAAAATGTTGTCATGCTCCCGCTGATGCGGGCTGTAGAATCGATTAACCCGAACAGTGTTAATCCAGTAATAATGTGAGTACGCTACTTGAAGGCACACTCAAACTTACTTTTTAACGACACCTAAACCAACGCTAGATAAAACAATATAGAATACCCCTTATCGCTAACATTCAATTCCTAAAATGTGAAAAACATTGCGCCTATTCACTAACTGCCTTTGAGTTAAAGAACAAATATGACCCTGCTCAAGATCAATACCTCATCATATTTCACGCTTGCAGCCTTGAATATACGGCCCCTTGAGATGTAAACTAAGTGTAAAACATAATGGGACAAAAAGGAGCTTCACATGGAAAAATCCAAACCAGCTATCAAGGCTAAAATTGGGCAATGCAATGCTGAAGATACGTTAGAGCAATTGACTCAACAAAATCATGAACTCATATCTAACAAGCCGATCACCAGCGGTAAATTCTTTGAAGCTTTGAGCGATATTTATGTTCGATATTGCGATATAGCGTCTCAATTACAAAGCACAGATAAGAAGATAGTCGCTTTTAGCGTTGACTATGAAACACGTAAAACAGACGGCCTGTGGAGCACTCATCCGTGTTATAAAGTGCACCTTTCAAATAAAGAGGTTCTCCCTTTTTTCAACTGAGCATTTAGGAACCTTCAACCTATAATATCAAGACCACACGATGCCAGAATTGGCATCGTCACTACACCGATTATGCACCGCTAACTCAGCGATGATAGAGTATATAACCATTATAAAAATTGATTTTCTATTTATAAACTTGGTGCTTGCAATTACAATAAAGTATTTAAATTTGACAATTTTTATCAGAACGATGGCTATGAAAATTTGTCTAACCTTCATTAAACTGGTACTTTAGGGTGTGTTTTTACTATTCAACCAGATTTCAAGGATGTGACATTATGAAGGCTCATAGGATAGAGCGATTTTTAAAGCTGTTTTTACCTCTTTTACTAGCAAAATACCTTGCCAGATCTCCAAAGCTTCTTATTGGTCTAACGCTATTTTTTATTTTACTTATCGTGTTTATTGTCAAAGTAGCCACATTTGCGATTTATTCTTTTCTCTTTGGTGGACTCTTATTTATCGGCTGGCAAAGCTGGAATGCTACAAAACGGCTTTTTAGAAAACAAAAAAAATCATAATCGACTCATATTCGTCACCTCGCACACTGGCGAGGCAACAAGTGCTATTACTGTACCAGCTGATAACTATTGCCCAATTCATCTTGCAGTACATACGCTATACCGTTAATAGCCGTGACATCCAATGGCTCAGTCAGTATACGGCTTGAATAGTACCAGCCCTCTGGTAACTTTAGTCGCTCTCCTAAATTCGCTAAATCATCCATTTGCAATGACGCATCCGAAATACGGCTAAATGATTGCATTACATAAACTTGGCCAGTGTCGTCTGTAATTTCATAAACACGTCTGCCTTGATAAAAGTGCCAAGTATTACTTCTAGATACTTCACCGGCAACGTACGGAGCTTGCTCACCGCCAGCAGCGCTTATATCAGCAGTGGTAAGCAGGCGCATTTTTACATCACCAAATTGACGAAATTCAGTATCTGCATCCAGTGTAATTGTGTCACCACCTCGGCTTTCGTCCACCACAAAAAAACGCGGACCATTTGGTATTGCACTCAGCGCATCGTATTGCAGTGCAACTTCATCAAAATCAATGGCATCCCAATGTGCTTGACGGCACATATCAACCCCTGGGGTGCCCCACACTTGCGCAACGACTTTGCCGTTTTGCTGATAAGGCAATAAAATTTCACAGTAGCGCATGTTGTAGCTTGGCCCCCCTGTGACAAGCGGCTCTTGCACTTTGGTCGATTGCATAAACGCTAAAAAATGCAGCGCCAAGTCTTCCCCCACATCATCCTGAATAAAATGCCCTGCAGGAAAACGGCGATGGTCAGCGCCATCAGCCCCCGGAACATGGTTAACCCATTTTTGTTGGTTAGATTCGCTCCCAAGCCCCGTATCGTATTCACCAGCGTTAAACATAAATGGATTGTGATAAGCCCCTAATGTTTGCCACGCAGATAACGTTTGCATCTCAATCCCTGATAACATGGACGGAAATGCGCGAATCGCCGCTTTATACTGCACATTTGGATACGGCGCGTTGTATGCTGTGACTTCCGAATCGCTTAACTCAATTGCTGAGAGCTTTTGAACCACATCACCCGCCATTAACTCAGGCACACTGGCTGCATAATTAATCCACTGCTGAAACCCTTCGACACGATCGCTCGAACGAGAATCAAAAAACGAGCTGGCATCTGCAGTGATTGATTCATCAATCTCAAAGCTTGGTAACTGATAAGGGTTACTGCCTGTCGGGATAATTGGCATATCACCATTAGCGACAACAATTCTGGCAAACCGCTCAGACATATTACCTGCTATTCTCAGCCCGATAAGGCTACCCCAGTCTTGCACAAACAAATTGATATCTGTGAGCTGTAGCTGATCAATAAATGCCTTAGTCCAAGCCACATGATGCTCATATTGATGCACTGCCGTATTTAAAGGTTTATCCGATTTGCCCATGCCCATGTTATCTAAAGCAATCACTCGATAACCTGCATTCGCTAAGATAGGGATCATTTTACGATATAAATATGACCAGCTCGGCTGACCATGAAGCATAAGTACAACTTCTCCCTCTTTTGGTCCTTCATCAACATAGTGCATTCTTAGTCCTTCTAGCTCTACATAATTGGTTGAAAAATCATAATCAGGTAAGCCATCAAAACAGGAGGCTGGGGTTCTAATAAACTCTATGCCTTTAGCTGTGGTCAACGTGTTAATATCCGCCTCTAAACACGCTTCACTTAATGGACCAGTGACAGGTCTCGTCTCAACGGGTGCTTGAGCGGCGGTTTCTTCAACTGTGACGACTTCATCATCGTTATCACTGCATGCCACTAATAAGCTACTTAGCAAGCACACCCCAAGTACTTTTTGCAAAGCCACCGCAGAGTGCCTCAATTTAAACTGCTTATCTAGAATGTTATAAATCATATTTGTTTTTCCTTATGCCTTAGCTGACAATTGCTTGTCGTGTTAGACATAGGAATATCACCGCAAAAAGCAGTCGCGTAGTCAGTTGTGTGCAGATGGTGTAAAAGTCTGTATCAATGGTGTTTTCGCGGCGTATCATCAAAACGGGTTTGCTTGTACCATTAAACATCTCGATAATTGCTGGAATACTTAGTGGATAAATTAGATATGCCACCGAGCCAAATTGGGCTTTATAGTAAAAGAAAAACGCAAGCTTGGATATTTTTACTCATTTGGCCTTGGTTCAATATCTTGCTGCTGTCATGTGTACTACTTGCCCTTGATGCCTTCACACTGCAGTTATTTGCACAGGCAACATTCAAGGTTTGGAGCGGGTTTTGCGCAGGTTATCTTTTATTTAATATCTTAGAGCCTGTTTTAGCGCGGCTTTTTACTGTAAATCTGCGCCATAATGTTTGGCTATTTAGACCATTTGTAATCATTGTATTCTATGCGCTGATTGGCCCTATTGTGAACTTGCCCATCAACAGCGCTGCCCCTCAAGTGACTTTTTTACCTATTGTCATTATGTTACTTGAAACCTTGGTTTACATTGCGGTGATGCTCATGTTTAAACAGCAAACTTATCACTTTCAGTCTCAGCTACAAACACAAAAAGCAGAACTACAGATACTGAAAATGCAATCTAACCCGCATTTTTTGTTTAATACTCTGAACCTCATCGCCAGCGAAGTAACACACCACCCACAAAAAGCCAAAGCGCTAATTTACGATTTGAGTGACCTATTGCGAGAAGCCATGCAGCAGGCCAAACAGCAATTTATTCCCCTTGAACAAGAGCTAAAACTGGCTGAGTTGTATCTAGTTTTGCAGCAAAAACGCTTTGCCGATAGGCTTACCTTTGATATTGATTGCCACAGCGAGTTAGAACAACAGCCTGTCCCCTCTTTACTTTTGTTGCCGATTGTCGAAAACGCGGTAAAATATGGCATTGCGCCCTACGCTAAGGCGGGCCACATCAGTATCATTATTGAAAAAAAGCACTCAAACCTACATATTGAAGTGCAAGATACCGGCGATCAATTTGATGACAGCCAAGTTGTACAAGCTGAAGGGCTGCGCATCGCAACAGAAACCCTCAAATTACACTATCAAAGCCAAGCCACATTTGCGTTAAAATCCAGTCATGAAGGCACCAGTGCGTTTATTCAAATACCAGCATTACATTGAGCAACTATGAATACAAAAACTGTGATCATTATCGACGACGAGCCCGCTGCAAGACAAAATTTAAAGGATGTGATCGAGGGTTTTGATGACCTCACAATTATTGGCGAAGCATCAGATGGTAAATCCGCCATAGAGCAAATCATTATAAAACGCCCTGATCTCGTCTTTCTTGATATTGAAATGCCTGAACTAAATGGCTTTGATGTTGCCAAAGCGACCCAAGATATAAACTATCAGCTGATTTTTATGACTGCTTATGAGCATTATGCCCTCAAAGCCTTTGATACCAAGGCCATTGACTATTTGGTCAAACCTGCAAGGCCAGAGCTCATCGTAAAAAGTATCAATAAAATTACAACTCAACATACGCACTATCACGCTCATAAATCCACTGAACGCCTTATCCTCAGCGATCATGCTGCGCAAAAAGTCATTGAATTTGACCATATCAATTATATTGAAAGCATTGGCCGCTATCGTCGAGTACATTTAACTCAATCGGGTACACACATGCACAACACAGCGACCATCATCTCAGAAAAAACCCTAGATGGGTTTGAGGCACAACTACCAGACTCGCAATTTTATCGACTGCACCGAAGCTATATCATCAATGCCAAACGGCTCATAGAACTTAGATATCAAGCACGCAAACATTTCGTACGACTTGCAGGCACGGATACAGACATTCCGGTTTCACGCAGTTTTGTCAGCATATTAAAAGCCCGTATCGCACACCATGACTGACAAGTTAAATTAATAACGAGGTTTATCGGCTTTGCCCAATCATTGACACCAATATCTGACTACCTGGTAACCAACTATGCATGATGGATAGTATCTGTCCTTTTGTTGTTTTCACTTTATACACACCGGACATCGAGTACTGTTCAAATTCCAGTTCCTGCGGAGCATACTGGGTAACCACTCCTTTGTTATAAACATTGATTTTATTGTTTTTGATAACAAAATGTGCATTGTAGTACTTTAAGCATTTTATGTTCATAAACACTGTGAACACGAGATATGAGTAAAAAAGTGCTTTAAGTGCTTCGGTAAAAGTGAGCTTAAGATCACTCAAGATCCCCATATACAAAGAGGTTGCAAGTAACATAGAGATAATACACATTGCACTCAAATGCAAAACTTTAAACCAACCCGGTGTATCTATTTTAATTTCATCATTTAGCATCTCGTACAGCTCATCCATATTATTATTTTGAATGACTACCATCCAATTACCGTAATAAACAACCATACAATTGCAAAATAAACAATAAAAAACTTTATTACTATAAGAGCTTTAATTTTAAATATAATATTTCTAAAAAATACATATAAATATAAAACAAGCAAATAACACACAATCTTGTACTACTTATAATTTAAATTCTGCTTTTTCCCCTGCGCCAATCAGCTGCTGCTTTGGTTGCACTAAACTGGTGTAAACACGACCCAGCGACTTTGGCAGTACCAAAGAGACTGCACTTAACTGCTGATGGGGCGATACGCAGCCAAGTCTAAAATAAGCGCGGCTGTGATGCCCTTTGTGAAGCTGGTTAAGCTTTGCGGGGAATTCATTTAGCTGACAGCTTAGTAACGCACCATTAGCCTGTATTTTAGTATGAGTACGCACGAGCTCCTGAAGCTTTTTACGTTTTACTTGCTCTGTTTGCCCATCTTGCAATACCAGCTCAGTATCTCCGAGCAACCAAGCTTCATTATTGTGTAATAAACTCAACCAATAACTAAAATCCGTATTGACCAGCACATCTATTTGACCGCTTCGCACTGTTATCGTGGCGGTGGTTTCTTTCAGTGCATGTGCGTGGGTTATGGCACTTGTGCACAGCATCACAGTATAAATAGTAAAAGATAAAAAGTGTTTAAACAGGCTCATCGGCAGTATGTCCCAGTTTGAATAGCTCCATTATTAGAAATAGCTTTCATTTCAAATTCATAGCAATTCGCTTTGTCTTTACTGGATGAGTAAGTGACATAATAGTTCTCACCTTGATAGTCATAACGCATCGTTCGCTTTCCATCCGCATCCACAGTATGTGTCAAGTTTTGCACATCCCCCGCAGGCGGTCTTAGATCTGAGCGATCCGCGCCACCACTCAATGGCGCTACGCGTGGTAAATCACGAGTGTCCACTTCACCCACTAAGCACTGAAGCACATAAGGTGGCGCAGTCGATAAATGATATCGATAGCCAAACGTGTCATCAGCAATGCCATTACACAGCTCTAAATCGCCTTGCGAGATAGCACTGCCATCTGGGTTGTTAAAACCATAGAGCGGATAACCATCATACCCCCAGCCAATTATGGTATCGTCGTTGAGCGTTTCCATCGCATCCATCATGCAAGTCGGTGCAGCATGATAGTGATAATCATCTCCTCTGCCCGCATGACCACCGCAATTATCTAATTGGCCAAGCGCAACCGTATCGACACTTGGGTCGTGGTTAAACAAATCGAGTTCGCCCGCAGCTGAATAGTCATAAATGGGCACCCCATTTATTGCCACACCAAGCGCTGCATCTATCGTTGTGGGGTTGGCCGCAGGTTGCGGCTCCAGTTTGATTGGCGCTGCATATCCAAGCGCAGGGACAGGGATCTGTTCATTTGTCGCCTTTATACCGTTCATCAAGTCATGACTTGGGTAAGTATCCGAGGTGATATAGGCATAACTATCATCACAGGTTACAACAACATCATTTTCAGGAGACATCGCCACTGATTGGCGAATAAGTTCACAACGTGTTAGTTCTGTTTGCACATCACCGCTGAGCGTGTATTTGAAATCTAGCGTGGTACTGAGTTCACCGTCGCTGTAGCTTATTTTCTGAGTATATTCACCTGCAGCTTGCTCAGAGGTATCAATAGATTGCGGTGTAAAAATAAGGCTATCACCATTGCTATCATTGCAAGATAAATAACTACTAACAATCAAGCTTGACTGGGATAGAGACACGTTAGGCTGACTGCTTTGCAAACAGCTCGGTGCTTGGTTTGTGATTTGATATGGCAACTCCACTTGCGTTTGCCCACCTTGGCCATCGGAGATAGTAATGGTTTGAGCATACGCTCCAGATCCAAGCCCATCACTTTGAATTGTACTTGGCTCATAACTCAGAGCATCACCATCCGCATCACTGCATTGCAATAAGCCACTTACTGCAACTGCACCGTTGCCTCGTGGGATATCAATCGAATTGGCGATGCATTGTGGTGCAGCATTCTCGCTAGAGTTGGTCGGTAATGATGCATTATCCGCACTTTCACCACCACCGCCGCCGCAACCACTCAGTGATAAAAATAACAGGGTTATACTACTTAATTGAAATACCGACATTGTCATTTTGTGCCCTTTTTTATAATAAAACCCCAAAACATGTGGAATTTTTTATTTAGACTATACAAAATAAACCAATAACACTATTGCGAATTCAACAAGTAATCAAAAAGCACATAACCCTAATCTGATCATCAAGCAAAAAGCATTCAAAAGCCCTGCATAATGTATGTATTTTTTATCACTTCTCATCTCATCCGAACAGTGAAAAAATACGATAACCTGCGTGACTAATTAGCTTAAAACCCAACCTATCCCCCAAGATAGTGACATGGTAAACATCACCGCCCACGAGACTTGTCTTAGTACCATTTTAGATGCAAAGCGCCACTGCATTTCCCGAATAATGGTGAGCAGCGATACGATACAAGGCAACATCACCCCCGCCAAATACACGGCACATAACAATTGAACGTCTGTGATTTCAGCGATTTTTAGCCCTTGCGTACTACTATCAATCAACCCAATCGCCAAACCATCTTTACGAATGGCCCCTAAGATCACCGCAATAGCTGCGCTTTCAGGTAAATTCACCACACTCATCAATGGTGCTATCACGCCAATTAAAGCATCGAAAAAGCCAAGCCACGCTAAAAAACCAGCCGCTAAGCAGATCCCCACAAAAAGCGGAAATGCCGTCATGAAAAATGACTTGAGTACATCGGTCATTTCATTGAATGCAAAACGCCAATTAGGCGGTTGTAAAAAGCCTCGATTCAATAAGTTATGAGAGGCAGCCGCTTTTCGCTGCGCCGCAGAGGTTGTCACAATCAAATAAATACAGGTTGTAACAGCCAAAATGATCAAATATGGCAAGGTTAAATAGGGCTTACCCGCAGCGGAGAACACCGCAACAGTGGCTGGCAATTGATATGAGCAAGCAGAGCCAAACGATATCGCCGATACACAGCTGCCACGAGTGCAGCAAGAACAATTACGAGTTTGAATTATCGCAGGTACATTGCAGCCAAATCCCATGATCACACGCACCAAGTCACGACCACTTAACCCGAGTTTGTGCATAACTGGGTCTAAACGATAAGACAGTCTATCTATGAGCCCTGTGGTTTTATACAAAGAGATGATAATCGAAAAAATAACCACCGTTGGCAATGCGTACAAAACTAAAAACGGCAACATAGACACCAAGCCATAATCACCCACCAGCATATGATTAAAGGGCTCAGGCAAATGAGAGAGCTTTGATTTAATTAAGTCGACTGGCTGCTCAATCGTTGGATACAGCCAATCGGCAAATGTATTTGCATTGGTTACGGCCAGCCAAGCGGGCAGCACCAATAATAAAAAGGATAAAAGCGGGGCAAGTCCTGTTTTCTCGAAAAACAATAACTTGGGTTTTACCGACCAATTGGCTGACAACTTCGGCGCACTTTTTGGAAAACGAGATGGACGCGCTAACGCCTGCTCTATTTCTGTTAGTTGCGCATCTGAAATATGTCGATTATCAATCGTTACCCATGCCAAATTAGTACCTTCTCGAAGTCTCGCCAGCTCCTCCTGAACGCCAGCTCTGTCTTTTACTAAATCCCAATAAGTTAAAATTACAATACCTGTTTGGCCTTTCGCCAAATGCCATAGGTCTGATAAATCACTTTGCAAATCAGACGCCTTTAACGTCAAAATAATGTGCTCACTGGTTTTTAATCGGCTCAAGACTTGAGAGGTCACGACGCTGTCCATACTGGTTTGTATACCAGGCGTGTCCGTGATTGTTTGGCCATTCCAAGTGTACTCTTTACAAAATAACGAACTGCCTTGAAAGTTACTTTTACCCGACTTTTTACCTACCAAGTTTTCCGTGAATGCGGTTTTCCCCACGCTCTCTTTGCCAATCAATAACCAATTATTTTTTTGCTTTTGCTCTGGGTAAAAAGTCTGTACATCGATAAACTGCGTCATTAGCAGAAGCACTCCTGCTGCTTGCAACAGTCCATATCCTCAAGCACCATACCCGCTTGGCGATAGTGCTTCATCACCGACATATCGAGCTCTAACTCTGAACCAATGACTCTACATGGCGCGGCAAAACGGCCTCTGAACTTATAGATAAAACAAAGCAGAGTTGGGTCGTGATAGAGTCTGGGCCCTGCTAAGAATAAATTTCTACGCTTAGTTGACTCATCAAATGCGCTGACCCACGGATAACCATTGTCTTGGTAGACAAAAAGATCGGATACAGGACCAAGGTCCATCTCAAACCCCGTGCAATTAATCGGTGGAAATAGCGTACGCACCTCGTTGCCATCAGTAGATTGCACAACGTACTCATTGCCTTCTTTGTACACTGAACTGACTTCAAACTCGCCATCAAAATCAATATCTTTATTGTCTGCAATCGATTTCATACGCTCCATAGTATACGGAGATAATACTTGGCTGGGGTCATAGGTATCGGCGTCATTTGGCTTGCAATCGAGTAAAGTGACTTTGTTTGCAGAATTAGCCAAATTAAACGTGGCGTCTACTCCGCTCTCATAGCCGCCAATGACCACATAATGGCCCTGCTCTAATGCTTGCCAATCACGGATATGGGTATTGTGCTGACACAGCTCTGCGCCACTAAAAGCATTCATACTGGGCGATTGGAATTCGCCCCCTGCCCAGATTAAAAATTTGCATTGGATCTCAGAGTCGCTCGTTTGCAAATAAAACCCGTCATTTGGCCCTATCGATGATACTTCTAATAGCTCAGTTTGTGTCGTGACTGGGATTTTGTAATGGTTAACCACCATATTTAAATACTTTGCATACTCTTTGCCGCTCAAATGTTCTTTACCCGCATTAAAAGCAGGTGAAGTATCTGGGGTGATGGCGTTTAAGTCTGTTTGGTGATAGCCATTACAAGGAAAGGAAGGAGTAATAAAGCGCATGCTGTCTGGCCATCTTAAAAAGCTCTCCCCCACTTCGCCTCGCTCAAGCACAATGAGTTCTTCATCTTCAATGCCCATTTGCTTTAATAAAGCTGCACACCCGAGTCCCGCAGGGCCTGCGCCAACGATTACGACTTCCGTTTTGATCATGTGAGGTTCACCTATCTCGTTAAAACTTAAATTTGATACGATATAACACAGCAATATACACAAATACAAATGAGAATTCATTGCATTAATTGATTAATCTTGCTGGTCGTACCCTTAAACATAAAAGCCTGTAGCAATTCCAATGGTGAAATCACAAAAATATGTTATAACATAACAAATAAGCAAAAATAGTGGTATATCAATTATGACCTCCGCGATTGAAGAAAAGATTATTAATGCTCCGGAATCAGACTATATGAATGACGAGCAGTTAGCATTTTTTAAAGACCTGCTCATCGAGTTACACGACACAACCAGAGCACGAATAAAAGAAGCTAAAGAGGAAATGCTCAACCAACCAGATTTGCCAGATTTTAACGACCGAGCCTCTTGGGAAGAGCAATGTGAACTCCTAATGCGCATTGTAGATAGAGAGCAAAAATTACTGCCCAAAATTCAACTTTCCCTTGAGCGCATTCGTTTAGGCACCTATGGATATTGCCTTGAAACCGGCGAGCCCATTGGGGTTCAACGACTGATGGCAAGACCGACCGCAGAATACTGCATTGACGTCAAAGCATGCCAAGAAATGAAGGAACATTTAATCCGATCTTAATCGACAAATTCAACCAACTATGCAAGTAACAATAAGGTAGCAAGTTATGTTACAAACACCGTCAAAATTACCTGTTACAGTACTTTCCGGCTTTCTTGGTGCAGGGAAAACCACCCTATTAAACCACATACTCAATAACCGAGATGGGCTGAAAATAGCGGTTATTGTTAATGATATGAGCGAAATTAATATCGACGCCGCCACCGTTAAAAATGAAATCGGCGTTAATCGCGCAGAAGAAAAGCTTGTCGAAATGAGTAATGGCTGTATCTGCTGCACGCTACGAGAAGACTTACTCGAAGAAATCACCCAGCTCGCCAAAGAAGGTAAGTACGACTACCTCGTTATTGAATCCACAGGCATATCAGAGCCACTCCCAGTGGCTGAAACATTCACCTTTACCGATGAAGATGGTCAAAGCTTATCTAACGTTGCCACTTTAGATACCATGGTGACTGTTGTCGATGCCCTTAACTTTTTAAAAGACTACGACCAAGCCCGTTACTTACAAGAAGTGGGAGAAAGCTTAGGTGACGACGACCACCGCAATGTCGCTGACTTGTTAGTTGACCAAATCGAGTTTGCTGATGTAATTGTGATCAGTAAAACCGACCTTGTCACTGAAACAGAGCTACGCCGTCTACAGAGCATCTTAAGTACGCTTAATACCGAAGCCATACAAATCCCAGTATTAAACGGCCAAGTACCGCTCAAACAGATCCTTGCAACAGGTAAATTCAGTTTTGAGAAAGCCCAGCTAGCTCCAGGTTGGTTGAAAGAGCTCCGCGGTGAACATGTGCCGGAAACAGAGGAGTTTGGTATCAGCAGTTTTGTATATGCTGCACGCAAGCCTTTTCACCCGCAACGATTTTATGACTTTTTACACAGTAAAGACAAAAAAGGTAAGCTCATACGCTCTAAAGGTTTCTTTTGGCTTGCATCACGCCCTCAATTTGCAGGTAGCTGGAATCAAGCAGGCGGTATGGCACAATATGGCGTGGCGGGCCTTTTTTGGAAAGCAGTCCCACAAGAGCAGTGGCCAACCGATCCAGAGTACATTGATGCGATACAAGATATGTGGGAAGAACCCTATGGAGACATGCGTCAAGAACTCGTATTTATCGGCCAAAAGCTCGATAAACAAGCGATTATCGATGCACTGAATGGCTGCTTGTTAAGTGAGGAAGAAATGGCACTTGGTATGCAGCTTTGGAGCACGCTACCTGATCCGTTCCCTGAGTGGGAAACAAAATAAATTAAACCGAGGCAGTTGCACTTAAAACCCTGCCTCGCTTCAAATTAATTACGGTTCATAGCTCCGCTTCCAACACTGCAAGTGCGCGTTTTTCCGCTTCGTCGACGACACCATCAGCCTCGATAACTTTAATGACAAGCTCTTTGACAAATTTACGCATAGGCTCATCAACAATATGATGCATCCTGTGCTGAATGAACGACTCAACATCATTTTGCTTCACAGCTAAAATAGATTTGCTCAAACTGTCTTCAAAATAATCTTCAAGTGCGATAGTAGAGTTCCACTGCAACTGATTTGCCCATTCATAAACAACACGCTTTTCGCTATCGTCTATTTTTCCATCAACTCCAATAAACAATAAAGCGAGGTCTAATAATGATTCTTTCTGCAATTGATCGATGCAGATCCCAGTATCAAAATGACTCAATAGTTGCTCAAATTTCATTATTTCTCCTTACAAAATTGAATAATCCAATATATTGAAATGACAAGGATGCGTTTGTGACTATGCAAACATAACTTACCTACATACGTTGTTCAAAACAATTTAGCACACATTAATTAACTATCCCTTTAAATGGTACAAATAAAAATATACAATGCTCGAGTGACATAAAATAAAGCAAAATTCAACAATCAACACAATAGAACAACAAATACAGCGTCAATTTAGTAAGCTGGATGTAAATTATAGGAATTAATATGCTCGGAAAGATTCAAGGAATTCTTCTCTTTACCACAATAACAACACCTCTAGTGAGTTATGCAATAGACAAACAACAACCAAAGCCGGAAGCTTATCAAAAAAGTCTATCTATGCTAGCCACAGAGTCTGCCCCTCGTATTGTAGGGGGAGAAGAGGTAACACCATTTTCATATCCATTTATGGGTAGCTTACACTTACATGACAGCCACCATTGCGGACTTTCTTTTATAGGTGATAATAAAGTACTCACTGCATCACACTGTGTTGAAAACCTCTCTCCATCTGCGCTTACTGTTAAATTCGAAGGTCATGATTTAACAAACCCTACTCAGTGGCAAACCTATCAAGTGACTCAAATTTTGATGCACGAAAACTATAACTTCGGATATCAATATAATAATGACATTGCAGTTTTAGAGCTTGATCGTAACGTCGAAAATATAGAACCAATTAAGCTTGCAGACCAAGAGCTTAGAGATAGCCTTACAGTAGGTGAATCTCTTAAGGTAATGGGTTGGGGTCGATTAAGCTCTGGGGGAGAATCACCTACAAAACTAAGGGAAGTAGATGTCCCTTATGTTCCTAACGAGACATGTAACGATGTAAATCACTATAATGGTTCTATCACAGACACCATGATATGCGCGGGATTTGAAGAGGGTGGTAAAGATTCATGCCAAGGGGATAGCGGTGGCCCACTGATTATTCAAAAAAATGATGAATGGGTACAAGTAGGTGTTGTTAGTTGGGGCTACGGTTGCGCTGCGCCGAACAACCCTGGGGTTTATGCTGATGTTGCGTCTCTCCGACTTTGGACATATGCGAATGCTTTCGATTTAGGTTTCAATAAACAAATACGAAATGCTTATATTACAGACCAACCTTCGGCAAGAATCACCGGACCGTTTAAGAATAATTTAGATGAATCAATAACAATCTCGAAATTCGAACTTGCCGAAACATCACCTCTTAATAGTGTGACTGAACTAACAGAGCAAAACTGTAGCGCCTCTACTCTTTCACCTGAACAAGAGTGTACTTTTACAGTGCAGACCAATGATGACTATCAATATGGCCAATACACTCTTAGCATTGACGTTGAGCACCCTTTCTATTCACAGTACCCAGCTAACCTCTCTTTCCGTAAAACAACTGAGTTTTCTGAAAATATCAGTGAATATTTAGCAACTTCAGACAGTATTACTTGGAGCACTGGTGGTGACCAAAAGTGGTATACTGGTGAACTCGCCTCAGGACAAAAAGCCCTATTTAGCGGTGATATTCTTGACCAAACTGAAGATAATACCCTAGAGCAATCAGAGCAGAAGTCATATTTGCTGATACAGATTGATGAACCACACATTGGTGCAATAAGCTTTGATTACTCATTATCAAGTGAACAAAGCTATGACTTTATCTATGTCACTCACAATGGTGAGAAGTTAGTTTCTGATAGCGGTGAAAAAAATGAGCCTATCAATGTCGAGATAACACTCGAGAAAGGACTTAATCAAATCCTAATCGAATATCATAAAGATGCTAGCGTATCACATGGTACTGATAACGTTTCGATTCATAATTTCAGCACGACATTTGCAAATGAAACACCAACCGCAGTCATCACCCAGTCGGAGATAGAAGTACGAAGCGAACTTGAGTTTTTCATGGATGCAAGTCAATCTTTAGATGTAGACGGCGACACAATCACCTATCAGTGGACTGATACAAGTAACCCTGAGACAGTGTTAGGCAGCGAAGCAAATATTACACTCACGGCTGAAAAAGTATCCATAGACACGACAAAAACTTACCAAGTTACTGTCACTGACGAGTTCGAAGCAACTGATACCGCGCTTATTACTGTAAACATCAAAGCAAACCAAGCGCCCGTTATTGAACTTAAAGAAAAAGTTATCGACGTTAGAAGTGAACTTGAATTTGTACTGGATGCCAGCGCCTCAATTGATCCTGAAAATGACGCACTAACATATACGTGGACAAAACTTGCAGCTGAAGACGAAGCCATCAGTGACCAAGCTGCTGTTACAACGAGAGCTGACAAAGTTATCGAAGACACTACTGTTATTTATCAACTTACCGTAACTGACAGTTTCGGAGCTGCTGTAACAGATCTAGTAAAAGTAAATATCGCCAAAAATAATGCACCTGAGTTCACTCTAGAAAGCGGAACCCAAAGTGTCTCTGTAGGCGAAGAAGTACTAGTTACTGCAACAGCTAATGATCCGGATGGCGACGAATTCACTTACACTTGGTCTCAGACTTCAGGCACAGAAATCACATTACCTGACAATAGTAATGAATTGAAATTTACAGCACCAGCTGTTGCTCAGGATGAAACATTCACCTTTACACTGACTGTCACAGACTCATTTGGTCTATCCCACTCACAAGAAGTGAGTATTGATGTGAAAGCTCCAGTAACCGAAACTGTGAAACCTCAGGAAAAAGATGATAGTGGCTCATTAGGTTCTTTCAGTTTATTGTTAATTGCATTTGCAGCTGTGTTTAGACGATTCGCAGCCAAATAAGTAATAACTTAAAATGCCTCCTGTAATGGAGGCATTTTTCAAAACGGCCTTCGGATCACCTTAAAACATTTATGCATTACTATTTAATGAATCAGATAATGATCTTAACTTTAAAACTAGCTTGCTGCCACTTTAGACTCTCAGATAGAACCTCTTAAATTTAAA
Organism: Pseudoalteromonas umbrosa; assembly: GCF_030125375.1. Taxonomy (GTDB): domain Bacteria; phylum Pseudomonadota; class Gammaproteobacteria; order Enterobacterales; family Alteromonadaceae; genus Pseudoalteromonas; species Pseudoalteromonas umbrosa. The sequence goes on from NZ_JASJUU010000008.1 coordinate 149,547, forward strand.
TTCCCCATCACTGAGCTTCCTGAATTAATAACTGCTTCATCAGCCTAAGCTTTACTCCTCGATTCAATTAAATAAACGCTGCTCAGACTTGCACTTGCCTCAGGATAAAGTAAAAACACACTGTAGCGTGTCCTTTCATCTTTTATTGAGTATTTTTATATATTAAACAGTCTAATAAACACTTCGTCTCCAATTAATAAATAGCCTACACGTTTATAAAACAGGTTTTAATTATTGGTTTTTTTTTAATTATTAAATATTACTAGAACGATATATAAAAATTTTGGCAATACTTTTACCCATAAAGGCAATATTATATTAGTATAACTATTCAACATCCCCAGTTTTTATTTTTAAATTTATAGCTAACAATAGGATTTAACATGAGCGTTAAGATGAAAGGATTGCTTCTTATCGTGACTGCTATCGCTCCAGTCATTGGTAATGCAACAGAATATAGTACTTTAGAACGAATCATACATACGCCAAGCTTACAACAGCATGTAACGCCGTATATAGTTGGTGGCGGTGAAACAAAGCCCTTTAACTATCCATTCGTTGGCAGTCTACAAAAAGAAGGTCGTCATCAATGTGGTGTTTCTTTTATCGGAGAAAATAGAGTACTTACCGCTGCGCACTGTGTTGTGTCAGGCTCATTTAGCGACTTTAGAGTCAAATTTGAAGGACATGACCTCACCGATGAATCCCAATGGCAAACCTATAGAGTCCATGAAGTCATTTGGCATGATGAATATAATTGGGAATATAGAGAAAATAACGACATTGCGATTTTGGAGCTTGATCGACCTGTTGAAAATATCACTCCTATAACCCTTGCAGATAAGGGGATTAGAGATAGCCTTGTTGCAGGCGAAACATTAAAAGTAATGGGATGGGGGCGACTCAGTCACGGCGGAGATGCTCCCCAAAAAATGCATGAAGTCGATTTACAATACGTTCCTAATGAAGTATGTAATGATAATAACCATTATGATGGTGATATCACAGAGTCAATGATGTGTGCAGGAGTACCAGCCGGTGATAAAAGCCCTTGCAATGGAGACAGTGGTGGACCTTTAGTTGTGAAAAAGGAAGGTGAATGGGTCCAAGTCGGCATCGTCAGTTGGGGTTATGCCTGCGGAGCGCCAAATAAACCTGGTGTTTTTGCAGATGTGGCTGCGCTTTCGATGTGGCACCTTGGAAAAACTTTAGAATTTGGGTTTGATACGAAAATACTGAACTCATTCAAAGAAAAACAGCCATCTTCTACTTTCTCAGGCACATTTAGAAACACCTTAAGCTACCCTATTAGCATTTCCAACTTTGCGATTGCAAACTATCCTGATTACCCAAATTTAAATTTATCAAATGCTGAGCTTATTGAGCAAACCTGTGCTAATTCAACTTTAGAGTCTGAACAAGAGTGCCAGTTTACCGTGCTAACTAAGGATCAATATGCCTATGGCAGCTATCTTATGGAAGTTGATATAGACTCACCATCAGAAGGATACTTTTCTGAGTTTTTAACATACTACAAAACATCAGAACCCGACTCTAACTTTAATCAACACTTATCCGCACCAACAAGTATTGATTGGTCAACCGGAGGGGATGCAAACTGGTATACAGAGACTACAGAATCCGGAGAACGGATATTGGTAAGTGGTGATATTACAGATCAAACCGATGACGCAAATTTGGATGGGTTTGAGCAAAAGTCATATGTGATGGCTGTTATTAATGACCCTCATATTGCTTCAGTTAGCTTTGATTATCTTATCTCCAGTGAGTTTTATTCAGACCACATTACTGTCTTTCATAACAACAAAGAAATTCTCAAAGACAGTGGCTTAGATAATGACCTCAAACGTGTAAGTATTGAGCTCACAGATAACGAAAATCAAATTGTGATGATATACAAAAAAGACGCCTCATATTCTGCTGGAAACGATAATGTCAAAATTCATAATTTCAATACCACCTTTACCAATAAAGCCCCTGTCGCTGAAATAATACAAGATAAAATCGATATTCGAAGTGAGCTAGATTACACGTTAGATGCTAGTAATTCATCTGACCCTGAAGACGACAAGCTCACTTTTACATGGATTGACTTAAACACACCTGACGATATTCTTAGCCAAGAGAAAACAATCACACTGACAGCCGACAAAGTCGCAGAAGACACAACAAAAGTCTACCAAGTGACCGTAACCGATGAATATGAGGCTTCAAGCGCCGCTTTAGTAACGGTCAACATCGCAAAAAACAATGCGCCTATTGTTGCTTTATCAAGTAACACGCTCGATGTAAGTCAGGGCGACAAAGTACTCATCACCTCAGAATTCACTGACCCCGATGATGACAATTTAACCTACCAATGGTCGCAAACTTCAGGCACAGAAATCACACTGCCACAAAATACGCAAAACTTGGAGTTTAGTGCACCCAACGTGCTTCAGAATGAAACGCTCACTTTTTTGCTCACCGTAACCGATGACTTTGGTCTTGCGAGCTCAGAGCACATCGATATCAAAGTTAGTGCACCTGAAGTAACAGAAAGCAAACCCACGCCAACGGATAATGACAATAGTAGCGGAGGCTCACTCGGCTTTTTAAACTTATACATATTAGCTTTATTGCTGATGCAAAGGCGTAAACAAGCAAAAACAGTACACTAAACCATTCCCACTAAATAGCCTTCATAATACCACTGAAGGCTATTTTAAGTTCAAGAATTGGAACAAACAGCACACACTAATTTAACTCGCTTCCAAAAACAAAAAGTTTACTAATGAGCAGTTTACTCTCACCTAATCACATTTCTATCTCACAGAACTCGCCACCTTCTCAAGTAGCTAACGCCGTACTAATTCATTTTTAAAATGAGAGTATCGATTTAAAAATGCTTTGCATTATGCGATAACAGAAAAACACAATTTTAAAACTTCATATTATTCAACACTTTACCTTTGGCATCAGGATTGCAAACAGTTAAACCAGCAAAATTGCATCTTGGAGAAAGTCATGAAATACAAACTATTGAGCTTGTGCCTACTGTCTGCTGGCGTGAATGCAGCACCTTTCGATACTTGCCCTTCTAAAGCATTTTTAGTGCAAGGAAACACAGCCGCCATTTACGGCGTTAACTTAGTATCCGGTGCGTATACAGAATTTGCACCAAACGTTGGCACCAATAACAAGCTCAACGGGTTTGGTTTTAACCTCCATGACCGTTATCTTTATGGCTGGGATTACAGCCGCAAAGATATTGGCCGCGTCGGTAACGACTACACATTAGAGCCTCTAACCACTGTTGGCTTTCCAGACACCAACTTTTACGTCGGCGATGTAGCGATCCACGAAAACGCTTATTATGTCTATAGAAAAGGCAGTTCTTACGGCTTGTATCGCGTATCCCTTGACGAATCAAGCAATGATTATTTACAAGCAACACGAGTCATTAATGGTGGTGACCTTAATTTAAACATTTTCGATATGGCGTTTGCACCTAACGGCGAAGCTGGTATGGCATACAGTGTTGATAGCAACGGTAATTTGCACCGCATCAACGCAATAACAGGCTCCAGCACTGTCCTAGGCAACGTAGGCCAATCAGGCACCTTTGGCGCAGTATATTTTGATGTCGATAACAACTTCTACATCAGCCGAAATCAAGATGGCCATATCTATCAAGTAAATATTGAAGACCCTGCTGATACACAGCTTTTCGCATATGGCCCAAGCTCTGGATCCAATGACGGCGCACGCTGTGCAACAGCTCCAATTATTGATGAAAGTGAAGACCCAACCATGGACTATGGCGATGCGCCAGAGAGCTACGGTACCTCTTTAGCTGAAAATGGTGCTCGTCATGTTGCAGGAGACCTTTACTTCGGCGATGGTGTCAGTGCAGAGCACTTGCCAAAAGCGCAAGATGATGACGATGGCGTTAGCTTCGTCACAAGCATAGAAACCGGATATGACGCACTCATTTCATTTACATTGTCTACCAACGGCTATGTCAACGCATGGGTAGACTGGAATCAAGACGGTGAATTTCAATCTTCTGAGCGCATTATTAACGAGTTATCAGGCGTAGCAGGCGAAAACCGCGTGTTAATCCCCGTGCCTGTAGATGCTTTAGAAGGTAATACATGGGCTCGCTTCAGAGTGTCTAACAACCAAGATATCGCGCCAACAGGGGGCGTAGACAATGGCGAAGTTGAAGATATCGCAGTTTCCGTAGTAGCAAGCAGTTTAATTGAGTCATCAACGGCTTGGCAAACAGCGGCATTTGAAGACTTATGGCCGCAAAAAGGCGATTATGATTTCAACGATGTAGTCGTGAGATACAGAGCAACAACCGGCCAAATTGGTAATCAAATCGTGCAATATAAAGTAGAAGGCGCTTTAGTTGCCGTCGGTGCAGGCTATCACAATGCATTTGCGCTGCGCTTTAAAGACATAGCACGCAACCATGTTAATGAGTCACAAATTAAGTTGACTATCGATGGTGTTGAGGCGCAAAACAGTCCGCTTGAAGCAAATAGAAACGAAGCCATTGCCGTTATTTTTGCAAATACTAGAGAGATGGTACCAACACAGGAAGGCTGCAAATTCTTCCGAACAGAAGAAGGCTGTAGTGATATTCAACGCGCGCCAATTCCATTCGAACTGACGCTACCGTTATCAACAACCTACAGTGCGAGCGTAGCAACTTTGGACAAGCTCGACCCATTCATTTTCGCAGTCAATGGTCATTATCACGGCCCATATGTAGATAGCAATAATGGTCGCGGGTGGGAAGTGCATTTGAAAAACCAGACACCAACAGAGGCCTTTGACAGCAGCTATCTAGACCAAGGTGACGATACGTCATCGACAAATGGATACTTCCAAACGGGTACTGGTTTACCGTGGGCACTGATAATCGATACCGATTGGCAACACCCAAAAGAAAGAGTTGATATGTCCATTGCATACCCACAATTTGCAGAGTTCGCATCATCAGCAGGCCAAAACAACGTGACTTGGTTCGAAAACCCTGTCGCAAACTACCAATACACTATCAGCAGCGCATCACAGAACTAGGAGCAGACCATGAACAAGTTAATTATCACTCTAATGACATTAGTACTTACAGCATGTGGCGGCGGTTCTGGTGGCTCGGAAGGTCAAAGTAACCCTAGCGCAGCAACTTCAAGCAGTAGTAATGCGGCAGCGCCCGCGCCAGCGACAACCAGTACAAGTACACCAACAACGGCAGAGCAAGATACGACTGATACTGGCGATACAGTAGTGGCACAACCTCAAGGTGAAGGTATGGATAGTATGGATGTAGATGTGGCATTTGATTTCAGAAGCAACGTGGCGGTCGAGGTAACCTTAAGCGAAAATGTAGTCAGTGAACGCGCTTTCATCAATATCTGCAAGCAAGGTGAAAGTATCACAAACGCTGATAACTGCTTCTTAAGAGCGCCGTTGGACAGCAATGGTTTTACAACACAAATACAGCTACCGCATGCAGATCAAAAGCTTAAAGCCGAGATATGGTTCTACAGCACATCGAAAGAGCCTTTGGTATACAACTGGGAAGTAGATGCCAGTCAACAAACACAAACTTGGGTAATCAACTAACTCCAATTTGCTCAGGGGGCATGAAATCATGCCTCCTACATTTTCATTCCTAAAGCCTTCCCCAAAAGATCATCAAGCAACATCACCGACCTTTCAACCAATATTCAAATTAGGCGACTAATCGCCTTAAACATTGAATACATAGCGACAGGCTTACCGATGTGATCGGCAAACCCCAAAGCTTTATAATGTGCGATATCTTGGGGCATTACATTGGCGGTTAGCGCAATGATGGGCACATTTGAGTTTACTTTATGAATTAACGCGAAGGCTTCCAGCCCATCCATTTCAGGCATTTGAATATCCATCAGCACGATATCATAGCGTGCCTTCTCAAACGCCTGCACAGCTAACCAGCCATTTTCAACCAAATCGACTTGCGCCCCTGTTTTTTCCAGCATCTTTTCAATGACGAGTTGATTTACTTTATTATCTTCAGCAATTAGCACCTTAATACTCGAGAAGTCAGGTAGCGTATCTTTGTCAGACTTTGCACCTACCTTATTAGAATCAGCTTGTGCCAAGGGCAAAGTCACCGCTATTTGTGTGCCTTTACCTTCCTCGCTGGCAATATCTATCTCCCCTTTCATCAAATTGACGAGACTTGAAGTAATCGCCAAGCCAAGCCCCGTTCCACCATATTTTCGAGTTGTAGACGAGTCTGCTTGCTTAAAGCGGCTAAAAATAGACTTTTGCGTCTCTTGGTTCATTCCGATACCCGTATCTATCACCACAATAGATAACCCGTTGCGTCCTTGGTCCTGCATCGTTTTAACTTTAATTTGAATACCACCAGCATGAGTAAACTTGACAGCATTTGACACTAAATTAAGTAAAATTTGCCGAACCCGCACTGCGTCACCTAGCCAGATTGGATGACAGCTCTTCTCAATGTCTGTTTCAACAGTGATCGACTTCTCGTGCGTTGCACTTTTTAAATCCGCGACCACCGACTCTACGGTTTCTAATATCGAAAAAGGCGCAACTTCCAATTCTAACTTGTGTGCCTCGATTTTCGAAAAATCTAATATATCGTTAATAACGGTCAGTAAAGACTTTGCAGAATACATGGCCTTTGAAACTAGGTGCTTAGACTCGGTATCTAGGTTACCTTGCTCTAGCAACTGCAATGTCCCCAAAATGCCATTCATTGGGGTTCGGATCTCATGACTCATATTGGCTAAAAACTCACTTTTAGCACGAGACCCCTGCTCTGCCTTATTTTTTGCTTCTATTAATGCTTGATTTTGTTTGCGCATTTTATCGCGAGAACGTTTTAATTGACCTGAATACTTTCGATTAAAAAACCCCACGTTACAGCAATATAAATAAATACTTGAAGCCGCAACAACTTGAGTTATAAGCGGTGATTGCTCAACAAAATCAAACCCCAATAAAAGCCCACCTGATATGCCTCCTACTATTAAACAAGCACTACAGCTGTAAAACCGCTTTATCCCACCTAATATTAAGCTATTGAGAGAGTTGACAATTAATAGCGCAAACACCACCCAAACCTGAAAGCCCACAACCGCAAACCAAGTACCATAAAACAATGCATCAAGGTGTAAATTGGAATACTCTGCGGCCTTTTCATCAGACACTACTCGGCTGTGAAAGCGGGCTAAGTGAGGCCAAATAAGGCAATTTAAAATGATAAAGACAATATAGGTTGGTGTTAGATTGGCATACAGCGCCCCAACCAACATCACTGCCATAAGTACGCCACCGATTACTCGAGGTGCATAATTTTGCTTTGCCAACGAAGGCTTGTGTTCGGCAGTTTTTCTTTTTGTTTGAGCAGACGTCATGTCAAAGGTTTCTGTCTAAGCGCAGCTTATCCTTTAATTTTATACACTAAATCACGCATTATTATCTATTTTTTAACTTAATTTGTTAAAAAGTTTCTTTGAAAAGCACCTCATAGCTGCCTCACGCCTATGAGAGCCCTCTCTTGACGGGTTCAAAATAACATAGATAAGGCATGTAACGTCATGACAATAGCCAAACTCAGCGCTCCCCCCACTCCAAGCCTTGAGGCGTGGCTTTTCGATTTAGTTCTTGCCCATACAAACCAAATCATAAGAGAGTAAAGCAGAATTTCGCTTAAATATTTAGTCGATAACACACTGATTGATAGATCAGTTTGCCAAAATGCCGGAGGTAAGCTCAAAAAAAGCCAAGACCAACTCAACTGGTAAAGGACGCTTATTGGTATAAAGCATAAAATTACCGCTTTCCATAACGGGTAAACGATTGCTTTATGCTCTTCAAGATTCGTCTTGTCTTTACTCAAGCTTGAATAAACCTCTTACTGGATAAGGATAAAACAAGTATTTTACCCTTCTATTTATCATTTACATCTTCAACTTACTTATAGTTTAACGTAAGCGGCTTGTTCACCATGGATAAGGTGCGTTGGCACTAGCTTAATTTTGTTAGCATTTTCCCGTAAAGTAAAATAATGTTCTGTACATTCATAGGAGTAAGCGTTGTTCTCTCGCGGTATAATAAGACGTTTTTCCTCTCCCTCATGTTGAGAATAAAGACGATTGTTTTCAAACGTAATAGAAAGGGTTTGGGAGTCTATGGAGCGATAATCGCCCACCAATTTTTCAGCCAATGAGGTTATTTTGTCTTCGTCTTTGATCGGCTTTGGAGACAGCTCAAGCGTAATGGCAACCATATCGAGCAATGCAAGACCCGGAAAGTACTTATCTTGGTTACTCATTCCGGTGGCGACCAAGTCATGTTCAGGCAAATACACATGCCAAGTAAAAAAGCCAGGCACCATACCAGCATGGTTGTAACTTATCTCTCCCCCTAATTTAAAGACATTCAGCCCCAATCCATAATTTACAGTTGAGTTATCATTGAGTCGCACTTTTTGGGTCATTAAGTTCAAACTTTTTTCACTGACAACTTGCCCAGACATCAAGGCTTTATTCCATACCTTCATATCTTGTAAAGTAGAAGCGATAGCGCCTGATGCGTGGATCCAGCTACGATCCACTTTCCATGCCCTGTCTTTTGATTTTTCTGCTTTAATGTGCTTTTTGGGTGCATCAAAGTTGGTCGTATATCCAACCACGTCATTCACACGTATCCCTTGTGTGACAACAAATGTATTGTCCATCCCCAAGGGCTTAAAAAATGTATCTTGCATATACTGGTTATAAGGCATACCAGCGGATACCTCTATTGCTTTGCCTAACAGGATATAGCCTAAATTAGAATAGACATGTGCATCTCCCGAGTTAAAACTCAGCGGCAGCCTCGTAATGATCTTAATCACTTTATCTAGTGATGCATAGTTTCCCCAGACATTGTTCACTGTAGGGTCACCTAAGTAATCGGATAGGCCAGACGTGTGGGTTAATAAGCTAAAAAGCGTTAAACCTCTATACTTAGGATTAATATCAGGAATAAACTTCCCTATCGGATCTTGCAAAGACAAGGTGTTATTTTCAGCCAACTTTAAAATGGCAGCGGCCGTGAACATTTTTGTCACAGATCCTATCTGCATTACATCATTTATCTTAAGCGGTCTTTTTGTCTTAAGATCTGCCAAACCGGCTGCACCGCTATATATGACTTCATCGGATTGCACCAGCTGGACAATCAACCCCGGTTCATCAGCAGCACTGTGACACTGTAAAACTGCATCAAACTCTCTGTCATCTGCATGACTAGTAAATGCACATAGCCCTAAACATATACTTAGTACACTCTTTTTCATCTTAATTCATATCCTTTGGGTCTTGTTATTGTTGTGACCGAGCTATAACGTGCAAAAGTGATAAAAAGGGTGAAAATTTATTTATAACCTACTTTGACCCACAAAACAAAGTAACGATATTGGCACAAGACCGCGTTACCTTGCCTTTAAGCGACTTAGCTCTAACTGCCTCATTGGCATAGCGTCAATGTCTCGATATATGGTGTTTTCATTCAAGTTTTCAAATCTATAACTTGCTTTTATAGTGCCATCCAAGCCAATTAAATGCGCTGTACTTTCAGGCATGTCATCGCAAAGTTGAAACTCCAAAGGACTCGATTGCATATAACCTTTATTGAGTTCAAAAGCACCAAAATATGAGTTTGAAAAAATCCGTAACCGCCGTTTATCTAACTCCTGATGATTGAATTTCGCAGCCAAACGCGTCAGATTACGCTCTTGCAGAGCACACACAACCAGAGCTCTACTTTGCCACCGCAATTGCTCTAATGTAGATATATCAGCCCAAGCGGGATAAACCATGCCAAGCTTGATAGCGACCACCAGATGAAATACTGTTTTATTTAAAAGCATACTTCCTCCCAAAACGATTTAATACGTCTTGATTACATAGTAAGCTCATCAATACGGTCATTTTATGATCTAATTTTCTCTATATTGGTATAACTATAATTAAAAAATAATAGGATAAAGCAGTGTCATGGTAAGACTCGTGTGTTTGTTATTGCTGATTTTCTCTGCTGGTGTATTTTCTCAAAATACCGCGACTGGGCCGCATATTGAAGTGGCACTGGTGTCAGAGCATAATCAAGTACGTGTTGGTGATACGCAGTGGCTAGGAGTCTTACTGAGCCCAGATAAAGACTGGCATACCTACTGGCTAAACCCCGGTGATTCAGGTGAGGCGCCCACCATACAATGGCAAAGTGATGCAAACATTGAATTTGGAGATATTCACTGGCCGCTTCCAAAGCCCATTCAAGTCGCTCACCTTGTTAACTATGGCTACGAAGGTGTGACCTTACTCATGGTTCCTATTAACCTCAAGCAGATAACCAAAAAACGCATCTCTATTAGCGCCGACCTATCTTGGCTAGTCTGTAAAGAAGACTGTATTCCCGGCTGGGCAACATTAAAGATAGATTTGCCTGTCTCAGACACTATAAAACTTTCAGAACACTCAAACCTATTTGAGCAGACGCGATTAAACTTACCAGAAAAGCACAAAAACACCGCGCAGTTTGAACTTACCAGCACGCACCTAGGATTACAAACCACTCTACCTTATCAATCTGACTGGCACGTATTTCCTTTTAGAGGAGATGTGATTGCTCATAACGCAGAGCAAGCTTGGGCGCATCGAGCAAACAGATCACAAGTGGTCATATCCTTATCAGACTACTTTGCGACTCCAAGCGAGCCACTCAACTTTTTAATCAGCGATGGTAAAAATGGCTTTTACGTTGAGGCCATCCCCAATGATACAAGTGGCGCGGATAACAATTCCCCGTCACAATCCCTTTGGTTAATGCTGCTATTCGCGTTTATCGGTGGGCTCATTCTTAACATTATGCCCTGTGTCCTACCCATTCTGTCTATGAAAGCGCTGTCTTTCGCACAGTCACAAAAGGCAAATCAATGGGGATACCCCATCGGTGTTTTAGTCAGCTTTTGGTTATTTGCGAGCATCATTCTGGTATTAAAAGAGGCTGGGAGCGCTGTTGGCTGGGGCTTTCATCTGCAAGAGCCATTGCTTATTGCTGGGCTGGCGTTTTTATTCACCTTTATTGCCATGATGTTGTGGGATTTACTCCCAAAAGGCATCAATCTGGCAGGCGTGGGGCAATCGTTAACGGGCGAAAGTACCTTTACTCAGCAGTTTTTCACTGGAGTACTGGCTGTCATTGTCGCCTCTCCCTGCACCGCGCCATTTATGGCTACAGCGCTCGGTGTAGCCATGATAAGTCCAATGTTAGATACCCTCGCCATTTTTACCGCACTCGCTGTCGGGTTTGCACTGCCTATGACGCTACTTTCGCTGTCTACTCGTTTTGCTGCATTGCTCCCAAAACCTGGGGCTTGGATGCAAACATTTAAGCATTTTCTTGGCTTTCCCATGCTGGCTACTGTTGTCTGGCTTGCTTGGGTATTTCTGTCTCAGACCAGCAGTTTTGGTCAGCTGTGGTTGTTATCAGGACTATTAGGGTTTACATTTTTTATTTGGTTGTCCGCAAAAGTTAATCGGGTCTATTGTGTTATGAGTCTATTGCTTGCCATGACATTTGCAACGTTTTGCAGTGTCAAAGGCACGCAAGCAACCAAAGTAATCAGCAAGCAAAAAAACAATCACTTTAGTGCACAAAAACTCACCGAGCTACGTAATAACAATCACGTGGTGTTGGTGAATATGACCGCAGATTGGTGCATTACGTGTAAAGTAAATGAGCAAGTGGCTTTGAACAATGCTGACCTACAAGCCTTATTTGAAGACAGCAAAGTCGACTATTTAGTGGGTGATTGGACCAACAAAAACCAGGCAATTTACGAGTATTTAGAACAGTATCAACGCTCTGGTGTGCCTTTATACGTTGTGTATGCGGGTAACCACAGTAAGAAAGTTTTACCTCAGGTTTTAACACCTGACATCGTAATAAACGCTATTCAACAAGCAAAGAAGGAGATTAACCATGCAACGTCTAACTAAATGGCTCATGCTGTCTATGCTGTTTGCACCATTGCTCAGTATCGCTGCAGCGAAAGTAGACACCCTCGCCCCTGACTTTAAGCTGCAGGACTCATTTGGCAAAACCGTTAGCCTGTCTGACTTTAAGGGCAAATATGTGGTGCTTGAGTGGACAAATCATTTGTGCCCATATGTCGTGAAACACTATGGTAGCGACAACATGCAATCTTTGCAGCGGCAATACACGCAAAAAGACGTCGTGTGGCTTTCCATTATTTCCTCAGCAGAGGGAAAGCAAGGTCATGTTAGCGCAAAAAAGGCCAATGAACTAACCCAAAAACGCAATGCTTCGCCGTCACACGTATTGTTTGATGAAGATGGACAAGTCGGGCGATTATATAAAGCAAAAACCACCCCACATATGTACATCATAAACCCACAAGGTAAGTTAAATTACGCAGGTGCAATCGACAGTATTAAATCAGCCAACCCCGCTGATATCGCAAAAGCAACCAATTATGTCACAGCAGGCTTGAACAACTTGCTGGCGGGTAAGCCTGTTACACAAAAACTAACAAAACCTTATGGCTGCTCGATAAAATACAAAAGTTAACTCAATATAGGATGTCGAGTTGAGTGCCCAACGTATGCGCTAACTCATTCGAAGCAATCACTCGACTTCTATCTCACCCAAGTTACAAATATACTCATCGCCCCACTCCATCACTTGATGCTCATCTAACTCCAATGCGCCTTGGTTTTGCAACGCAATGACTTTAGAGGCAACCAGTTCAAGTTCGTTCACATCGCAGGGCGCAAACAATTCAGGATGTGCCTCAGCTATTTTTTTCGCATTTTTTGGACAAACCGTATGTAATGGGTGCTCAAATGGCACATAAGGGCCAAGCAACACTTCAACCACCATGGGCTCGTCTTCAGCACCCCAAAAGCAATGTGGCGTAGCATGAGGGAATAAAATCACATCTCCCGGACCTACTTCTTTTTTCGCCATTTTTCCTTTGCATGTTTTCACAATAGCGGTACCAAAACCTTCCAAAACAGAAATCAGTCGACTACTTAAAGGATGTACATGCACATCACCTTTGGCCGCTGACTTTGGCGGAAACATATCAAATCCAAATGACAAACCATCTGCTTTTTGCATGACAATTTTAGTCAACATGCAATCTATTTTTTCCCATGCAACTGACTCAAACTCATTGTGGTTAGGCAAAACATGTGTGGGCACACGCAAAAAGTGATTGCCCTGCTGCCACTGCGATAGAACAAACTTATCAAGCTCAGCTCTTGTTAAGTCCCCTCTATTGGCAAGCAAATTGGTTAAGTTAGCAGACATATTCATATTCCTTTTTGACACTGTTCAAATTTCAGTTATCCGCTAGCTGTGTGGCTGTAGCTGACAACCTAGACAACATATTTATAGATGGTACTGACTGTAAAAACTCAAAACGAGTGCAAAGCGCACATATTTTTCGCTTTCCGACTGTTCAAACACAATTTAAAGTTAAAAAAATGTAACCAAAACATATGTAATGGTCAAATAAATACCCACAAAAGATATTAAGATTGGGTAATACGGGCCCCAAATTGCGCCCTCAAAACTGCGTCTCAGTTCATGTAAAAACACTCAACTTGTTAATATTAATAGCTTAAATGGCAGTTTAGCTGCACCAGATAATTCAATTCAAGGTGCACAGCTTCTTAGCTTTTATGAATTTTTTATACACTTGATGGCTGTGCTACTTGCACGACACGCAGGCCTCACACTATACTGTATATATAAACAGTATAGGTAACGTATGAAAGTAATCCCCATCAAAGCCCAAGCAGGTATCACTGGGTTTGAATCACCAGCGGCAGAATATAAAGAACTTGGATTATCGTTAGATCAACTCTTAGTCAATCACCCCAACGCCACATTCATCGGGCTCGCATCTGGCGACTCTATGCAAGGTGTTGGGATCTTTGATGGCGATTTGTTATTGGTTGATCGCGCTGTTTCCCCTCAGCAAAATGATGTCATTGTTGCAAATTTTAATAATGAATTTGTCTGCAAGCTGCTCGACTTACAAAATAGAGTGCTGCGCTCAGCATCTACCCTTTATGCGCCGGTCAAGATCAGTGAATGTGATCAATTCCAACTAGAGGGCGTGGTCACAGGTTCAATACGTATGCACCGCACAAACCCGGGCTTGACCAGATGTATGCGCTAGTCGATGCCACCTCATTTTATGCCTCTGCGGAGAAAGTCTTTGATCCGAGTATTCGCAATAAGCCTGTTGTGGTGTTATCAAATAACGATGGCTGTATTGTGGCAGCTTCGCCTGAGGCTAAGCGTTTAAATATTCCCAAGTTTCAGCCCTACTTTAAACTGAAGTCGGTTTTGGCTGAGCACAATGTCATTATTCGCTCTTCCAATTATGAGCTGTATGCAGATCTGTCAGACAAGATGATGAAGGTGATTAATCAATTTAGTGATAATCATCATATCTATTCTATCGATGAGTCATTTTTAAAATTCGAGGGGTTTGGCGACCTTGTTGACTCTTGGGAGCAATACGGACATGTTATCAGGCGCAGCGTATGGCGCTCCACCAAGCTGCCAGTTGGCGTGGGGTTTGGCCCAACCCCAACACTTGCAAAAGCGGCAAACCACGCTGCTAAAAAATTTAAAAATGCGACGGGTGTTGCGGTTATAGATAACCAACAAAGCCGCAGGCAAATACTGGCGAATTTAAACGTGGAGGATGTCTGGGGCATTGGCAAACGCCTGACCAAACAGCTCAATCAACAAGGCATCTATAGCGCCTTAGACTTAGCCAATCAAAACCCGCGTTTGATGCGAAAACAGTTTAGTGTGGTTTTAGAGCGCACAGTATCTGAGCTCAATGGCGAAGCTTGCCTGTCTTGGCATGAGATCACACAAAGAAAAAAAGAGATATACAGCACACGTAGCTTTGGCGAGCGCATCACAGATCCAAAAGCACTCAAAGCCGCATTGGCAACCCACTGTGCCATTGTCAGTAAAAAACTCAGAAAACAAAATTCATTGGCAAAAAATATTGTGATTTTTGCACATAGCTCACCGTTTGAAGACAGCTACTACAAAAAGTCTTTTATTCAGAAGCTCCCTGTCGCTTCGAGTGATGTTAGAGTATTTACACATGCTGTTAGTGACATTTTTCATCAACTATTCAAATCTGGCGTCAAGTATTACAAAGCAGGGGTTGGCGCGATTGAGCTTGAAGACGATACGTTTTTACAAACTGACTTATTCAGTCAATCTCAAGATAGCCCAGCTCTGATGAAATGCCTAGATGAAATCAATACCAGATTTGGCAATCACACAGCACGCACTGGCGCACAATTACAATCTAACGCTTGGCACATGCGCCGCGCGTTTTTATCGCCTTATTACACCACGCGCTGGTCTGATATTCCCTTGATAAAATGCCAATAACACCAATTTACCCACAGTGATCCAATTGAGTCACCTTCCTTTAGGAGAACTTAGCGAAAAAAACATCGCACCAAGACAGCATTTTCTATCCACAGTTTTTGTTAATAGGCTGTGGTTAACTTTTTTTATCTCTCAAATTTAATCAAAATATATAGTGATGTAATACTGTGTTCTATGCAACGCTAAGTGAATACAACAATATCGCCTCGCAATATATAAAATCCACATAAATCGATGAAAAATATAAAGTTTAACTTTATCACTCACAGATCCACTATCATTACTTTTCACAGCCAAGCAATCAAAAATAAAAATAATGGTGAAAATACAGGCTGATACATCACATGTTTCTCCATATTTATGAACTAAACTTGCATAGATATTAGCTGGTTGTTTTTTGTTCCAAATAAATGAGAAAGTATCTTTTTTTAATATTGTTCAGTTGTTGGCATGCCTATGCAGAAAACAGTATAAACATTGCGACTGGAGAATACCCACCATTTACTGGTAGCCAATTGGTTGATGATGGCTTCGTCAATCATATCATTCGTCTCGCCTTTGCAACGCAAGGAATGCAAGTGTCTTTCGTTTATTTGCCATGGAAACGTAGCTTTCATGCTGCAAAACTTGGCCAATTTGATATGGCGTCATACTGGGTATGCGAAAGTGAATATCAAAAGCACTTTTACTGTAGTGACGAGATATATCAAGGTGAGCTAAAAATGTACTTTAGAAAAGAAACACCTTTACCAAACTGGGAAAAACTCAAGGACCTGCAACCCTACAGGATAGGCGCAACACTGGGTTATGAATATGTTCCTGAGTTCCACAAGGCCATTAAAAATGATGAGTTGGATGTGCTCATGGTAAGTAACGATCAGCTCAACCTCAATATGCTCTTAAATAACAGAGTAGATTTAATTTTACTCAATGAAACAGTTATGGAGACACTGTTAAAAGAGCAGTTTTCTACTGAATACCAGAAACTACTTCAAGCACACCCAAAACCCTTTCTTAAATATCGTGCGCAGGTTTTGTTTCCAAAGGTATTAAATAACAGCCCACAACTCAGGAAAGCTTTTAATTCAGGGTTACAGCAGCTCAAAGAGTCTGGAGAGCTGAGCAAGCAATGGCAACGCATGATCCGAGGTGATTTTTCCAAGCTAAACAATAAAAATAAACAAAAAACACAAAGTTAAGAATAAAATATTCACAAAGGGACGATTAAGTGGTAAGTTTCAGTCTCAGCAAATTGGCTGACATTCATAAAGGAGTAATATGATGAAAAACATGAAATTGAAAAAGACCCAACTAAAATCTTTGTCACTTAAAAATAAAGCGCTTTCACACAAAAATACACCAGCCGTGGGCGGTGGTGCATCAGGCACTATGTGCATTACGCTTTCAGTAGATGACTGCTGTACGATTCCCCCAACAAAAGATTTTTGTTAATAAGTAAGTGAAAATAAAAGAAGTGACAGAGATGTCACTTCTATTGAACAACATTAAATATAAGCAACAAATTTATCCGTTCAACACCGGCTCTGCTGCAACTTACTTCTCACCTCATTAAGCTTCGCTTGAGTAAATTCATAAGCTTGCTGCGCTATTTGATAGGCATCTGGATATTGATTCGGCGTATCCACTTCAGGCACCCAAAACTTGCGTCGGGTCAAACGAAGACCCTGATCAAATGCACCCACCGCATTAAAAATCTCCACCGCAATAGGGCCATCAAATCGCGATAAAATAGGCGTAAATATGCCTTCCCACGGCAGCCAACAATGCACTAAATCCCCCCGGTCTGGCGGTGACGCTTGTGCGTAGTGCAAACGATTTTGATCAGCAAGGTAATTAATTTGCTGTGCAAACACCTCAGGCCCATCACCATCTAACGTCTCTTGTGCACTGTCGAGTACAACCCCCACAGTTGGATCTTCTATGCCATCTAAAAACGTGATCAACTGCGCCAGTTTATTCGGCCCAGGCGTCTCCCAATGGCTAATTGGCTCAATGGCTAATTTAACGCCTTTAGAAGAGGCATAAGCGCCAAGTTCAACAAAGCTTGGCTGTGCAGTTTGATAACGTAGCGCAAGTTCATCTTGTAACTTGTCACTCCATACGGCTTGACCATTTGGCGCATCAAATACAAAACCACCATAGGGGATCACCAATGGTCCCATCATGATTTCACCACCTAATGCAGCGGTAATATCAATGCGAGATTTTAAATAAGCAATCCCTGCATCGCGAACAGATTTAATCGCAGAGCTTGGGTCACACGATGTTGTTGCACCGACATTGGTCGCGACTTTGATATGCTCGAAACCCTCATCATCCATACGCTGACGAAAAGCCTTATAGGCATTTAGTTCATCCTCGTAAGTGGCAAATGCATAGGCTGTGGTGTCCTCTCTACCGGGATGAAACTCAAAACCGGTGTAACCCATTTCAACCAAACGTCGAATATGGGTCATCGCTTGGTCCAAAAATGCATCATCCTCTATTGAGAAGTTTGACCCAAACATAAAAAAGCTAAAATACATCTCCGTATTATGCTGCATGTGATAACTCCTTTATCACTTAAAGGCCAGTAACTTCTTGAAGATACTTACGCGCCATTTGCGCATACAGGAGCGGGGTTGCATTGGCAGGGTTTTGCTCTGCCTCGACAATCAACCACCCAGCAAAGTTTTTATCTGCCAGCGCCTGCAATATCTCTTTAAAGTCTAAGCAGCCTGCGGGGTCTCCCGGCACAGTAAACACCCCTTTTAAAATGGCCTCTTTAAATGACAAGTCATTGGCCAAACTGTAATCCATAATGTCTTTACGGATATTTTTTAAATGAACATGTCTGATCCGCTCACCATAAAGTCGAATAAACTCTAAATTGTCACCACCTGCAAAAAATAGGTGCCCCGTGTCCAAACAAAAATGCACACAATCAGGGTCAGTTAACTCCGCAAATCGCGCAATTTCGTCCATCGTCATCACCCCTGTGCCCATATGATGGTGATAACACATTTTCACCCCGTGACAATTGGCTTTATGGCCAAGCTCATTTAAGCCATCGGCCAGCCTACGAAACTGCTCATCTGTAAACTTAGGTGCATTAGGCACTAAGGCAATGGGTTGCTGATGAGATGAACCGCCAAGTTCAGCCAGTACTAAGTCCCCACTTTGCATCTCTTTCAAAAACTGGATTTCTTGCTCAAAACTTTGAAACGTTTGCTCTTTCATATCGTTTATAGTGAAGTAAGTACTAACCCACGGCTCAGAAATCACTAGTCCGCGCATATCTAACTCACGTTTTAATACCGCTGGATCAGATGGGTATTTATGCCCACGGCTACAGCCTTCAAAGCCAGCCAGAGCCATCTCACTGACAATTTGCTCAAATGGGATCCCGATATCAATATCTAAAAAGTCATCGTTGACCCATCCAGTTGGGGTAATACCAAATTTTACAGCGCCTTGTGGAAACATTGTTTGTCTGCTCATGATAAACATCCTGTTGGTGACATAAATGAAAGTAATTACTTACATCTATTTTGATTAAACACTTTGCTGCTTTACAAACTGCCAGCTGTTGTCGAAATGTATTCTAGGTGGCTCGCTCCAAGAACCATAACCCGGTCCTTTTGCGCCTGATGGATTGGCATCAATCGCTTGCCAAAGTAAGCCCTCGGTATATGAAGCAGAGCTTACAAAAAACGTTTTATCCTGCTCACTCTTACCATAAGCCTCTTGCCAAGTACGTGGTAATTGATACCAAGTGCCGGTGTACCAAAGCTTGATGATATTTCTGGCGACGGGCCCCAACTTCACATCCCCCATGATCTGTTGCCGAATACCAATTAAAAACATGTGCTCGTCACAGGCACATTCATACACGGTTTGAAACACGCAAAGCAATTGTTCAACCGTGTCATAGCCAACAATGTCATTAAGTGTTTTATAGTAATGTTCAACTTGGCCTGTACCATGTAGTGCAAACGCATTGAAATCCGTGAGTGCACCTGATAGCTCAATAAATTGCTGCTGTTGATTTTGCTGAGTATTCATTACGCCCGCTCCTTATGTACACAAGTCTGTCCTACTGTATCGTTCAACGAGCCACGGCTACTGGCGTCAATCTCGAATGTGGGGCCTGCGTGCATATTAGGCTCAATCGAAATCGGGTTACGGATCAGTTGGCTGGCGAACTCTTTCAACCGGAACATGTCGCACACCGCACCCAACAAAAGGTTTTGATGACCACTGAACGCATCATTGATGATGCCTAAAAACTCATGGTAACTATGGTTAAAATCTTTCGCGGCTTTTAATAAAGTTGGGTTTTCTGCAAAATCCGACAGCTTGGGGTTTGTCTTGATCGGATATACCTTACTAAAATCGACTTCGAACTTTGCGCCAGTTGGGTTACTTGGCCTATCACCTTTTTGATAATAACGGCCAAACTGTAACTGCTTGAATCGATAGTAATGGGATAGCTCTCCCTCACTATCAAACTCTTGGTTCTCTGTATCTTCGCCCAGTTCTGCCTTCCCTTCACCTTGCTCTTTGATCAAATTCAACGCGGCAATGGCCGATTTTTCATCCATGACTTCTATGACTTCGCCACCGCCGGAGTAATAGTACTTATTGGAAACCTGATATTTAGGGTCGCCGATAAAAATGGTTTCTCCGCACTCTCTGGCCTGCGTCTCTAAAAATTTAATGCCGTCTATAATGGCATCGTAAAAATCTCCAATGCTGTAAAAACTATATGTTGGCGATTTTAGCGGTTTTATCGCATCCAAATGAAAGCGCGCATGATTTGCACGTGTGATACAGCCATTAGGGCAAGTACTTGAAGTATTTTTTGGAGGCTTTGAAGGCCGCTCAATATTCAAAAAAGTCTCAAGGGTCTCTGGTGTAAAAGCGGCAATCGAGACTTGGAAGTCTTTCTCACCATCCGGCAAATAAGTTGGAAATGAAGGCATAAAGCCTTCACTCAATACATTGGGATGTCGACCCAATGCATTGAGCACATTCGCAGACAACGTCATATGAAGCATCTCTTCAACCAAAACCGCTCTAATAACCGCCGTGGCCTCTAAATTGGTTTCAGGATGGATACTATATAATGCCGTTAAATACGGCGGAATTGTCGCATGTTCCAACTGAATCGCGGCATCTAACATCTGATATAAATCATCAATGGTATTGATAATACGTTCGTTCATGAGTGCGCTCCTTTAGCCAGTTTAAAGGCATCATCAGCTACGACATTCACGGGATAACTGCTCAAATGTGCCAAAATATGCTCAGTGGTTTTAAAGCAAAGCGCTGCAAGTGTCAGGGTAGTATTAGACGTACCAATGCTTGGCATACTGCCAGAGCCAATCAGGTATAAGTTACTGTGATCCCATGATTGCTGATATTCATTCACCACAGAGTTTTTGGCAGAGGTACCCATAACATGCGTACCAGAAAAGTGGTTGCCACCACGGAAGTAATAACTCTCACCTTGGTAATTGAACGAGCCATAATCAAGCAATGAATAACTTGAAAAGTCCTGTGCACCAAGGCGCTGAAAGAATACCTTTGACGTTTCACGTGCGTAGGCAATGCCTGCTTTGGAGTAATCAGACAAGTTATAATTGACGATTGGGCGCATGTTACCGAGCGCATCTGTATATTCTGGGTCCACCGTAATGCGGTTGCTCTCATCTGCTGGCTGCTCGACCATATAAGCAAACAGCAGTTGATTTGATATTCTCTCAACGGTACTTTGGCGAAGTGCCTTACCAAATTTATTTTCCGTATCGACCAACTCTTCGATATCAGAAAAAGGCGAGCCCGTTGCCCAGCCCCAACCATCATTATGAATGTCTACACCAAACGGCGCTTGTTTGGCTCTGCTTTGTCCATATCTAAAGTCCGCAATGCCAGAGGTGCATTTTGTCCCTCTCATTGTCCCCGCCGCTTCTGGCAATAAACCCCAAGCGAGCAAATAAGTATGGTCCATTAAATTTTTGCCCATTAACCCACTAGAGCTGGGTAAATCAGACGCGAGCATGAGTCGGGCGTTTTCTACCGCGTTGGTCGCCAAAATAAAGGTTTTTGCAGTGATATTACCTTTCGTATGCTCAGGCGAAGAGGTATTGGTATAGTGCTTGAATTCAATATGACTGACTTGATCAGTACATCCATCGACAAAGACTTTGCTGGCAACCGCTTGTGGTAAAAAGTCAAGATTGCCAGTTTGCGCCGCATGGTATAGGGTTTTACGTGCATCATATTTGGCTTGTACAGGACATATCGGCACACAGTTGTTATTACCTTGGCAGCGCCCGCCTTGCTCACTCTGCACAGCGCCCACAGCTCCGACAGGATTAAACCCCGCACCGTTTTGATAATCCGCATTGGGAATCCCATTTCGGCCTTGTGGAAACGGACGCACTTTTACCGTGTGTACTTCGCCTGCAAGCTCAAACTCAGCCCCATCAATGCCTTTGCCCACCACCTGGTCAAGATAAGAGGCCGGCAACCCATGCATTGGGTATACGTAATCAGGTTCGTACTTAATCCCGTAAAAGCCTTGCTCCTCAACATTAGCAGATACGCCAATTTCACGTTCAGCCATGCGGTAATAGGGC
Organism: Pseudoalteromonas umbrosa; assembly: GCF_030125375.1. GTDB lineage: Bacteria > Pseudomonadota > Gammaproteobacteria > Enterobacterales > Alteromonadaceae > Pseudoalteromonas > Pseudoalteromonas umbrosa. The sequence goes on from NZ_JASJUU010000008.1 coordinate 171,734, forward strand.
ATTAAGTCATCATAGCTGATGGGCCAATCTAACCCGACACCATAGTGGGTTTTGATTTTAAAATCATCTGGTAACATGCGCAGAATTTTGGCTTCCCAGTGCATGGTTGTACCACCCGTAACCCGCGTGTAGGTGCTATCTAGTGCCAAAGGCCCATTTTGTACCATGTACCCTTGGGTATCCATTTGACCCAAGCATAGTTTGCGAACATCAGTCGACCTAGGCATAGGTGCATTTGGGTTATCAGGATATGGCGCGTTGTTATCTTTTGACGCGTTGACATAATAATTAGATACATACTCCTTGAAGCCGTCATAACTTAAGCTTTTTGCGGGTGCAGCTTCAAGCACAAGTACTTGATACCCTCTAGAAGTGAGTTCTTTCGCGGCAATCGCACCGCTAATCCCTGAGCCAACGATCACTGCATCATATTTACCGTCATTCGAATTTTGAATTGCTTGCTCAGGTGTTACTTGCTCTATTGTTGAATTTGATTCACTCATTCAAGTGTCCCCATCTTATTCCATTAACAACAGCATTAACATTCAAGCTAAAAATCAGTGTAGCAGATATTACAAAATGGCAATTATAAATTAAGTACCCGAAAAACCTCCGGTATTGATATAATAGAAATAGGTTCCTAAAATCGATGTATATGTAGACAAAATAAGCAAATAAGTATAAAAACTCAAAATCAACCATCTTGAAACTAGTCTTTCATAGCAGCGTTTTAGTTTCCCCAATCAAATTAATAACTTGTTAAATAAATCGAAATATTTAAGCGAGTAGCTGTTTTTTGTGTATATACTTTCTGATGCACTCAGTGCGACTACAACGGATTGCTAATGTGAGACAGTTAGTGAATGAACTTGGTTGTATGTTTGATTTCTCACACCGACATTCCGAGACAATTAACACCTTTACTCTTGGAACACTTATGACAACTCAAACGAACACGGTACTCAAATCAGAGCAAGAATACCCGACGGCTATTGATGCACAACCACTTGAAAATTGGGCAAAAGTGGCAAGGCAACATGTGCTAGATAGAATGATTGCGAATATTTCACCCGACGACGGAGAGCGTGGAGCTGTACTCGCCTCTCCCTCACGCACCAACCCAAACTATTATTACCACTGGGTAAGAGATGCGGCACGAACAATGAGCGAAATTGCCAAGCTCAATGGTCTTGATCATAGAAATTTTAAAGATAACTACTACGACATGATGATTGACTATGTCGAGTTCACCAAAATAAACCAAACAACACCAACTGTCAGTAATAGTTTGGGCGAACCCAAGTTTTACGTCACTGGACAAGCGTTCAACGGACCCTGGGGCAGACCACAAAATGACGGCCCAGCGCAACGTGCGCTCACCATCACTCGCTGGGCAAATACCCTGTTAGAGAATGGCGAAAAAAGCTATGTTACAGGCACTTTATACGATTCAAAAGAGCCTTCATTTAGCATCATCAAAGCGGATTTAGATTTTGTTGCGAACCACTGGCAGGACCCTTGCTTTGATCTGTGGGAAGAAGTAGATGGCACCCATTTTTATACTCGACTGCTACAACGCACAGCGCTGCGCGAAGGTGCTGATTTAGCGAATAAGCTTAATGACTCAGGTGCAGCTGATTACTATAACCAACAGGCGGCTTTAATTGAAAGTTCAATAGAGGATTTTTGGAGTGAAGAACAGGGCTATTTTCTAACCACACTAAACCGTGTTGGCGGGCTAGATTACAAGTCGTCAAACCTTGATGTTGCGACAACTTTAGGCATCTGCCAAGCACTGTCAGACACCCACCCTTTCCTAAACCCGCACGAAGATAAAGTGCTGGCAACCGCCTACGCACTGCACCAAGCTTTTGACCCACTTTATCTGATCAATGCTATAGAGCACACCACATCTGGCGACCCAGTCGCACCGGGAATTGGACGCTATCCAGAGGATAAATACGCAGGCAGCGCGCCACTTGGGCAAGGTAACCCTTGGTTCTTGTGTACCGCCTCTTTGAGCAGTATTTGCTACAAAGCCGCAGCCCTATTTGCTGATCAAAAAAATATTGAAATCAACAAGTATAACCTCGGCCAATTGAATCTGGCAGTGAAGTTGGTCGATCCAAAGTGCCAACTAGAAGTGGGCGAATGTTTCAGTAGCAGAACCAAAACATTCAAATCCATCATCTCTGGCTTAAAAGCGCTTGGAGACGCGTATCTTCGCCGCATACAGATCCACGCAGGGGAGCATACGTCATTGTCGGAGCAATTTAGTCGCTACGACGGCTACATGACCAGTGCTGAGCACCTAACTTGGAGCTATGTATCCGTAGCCATAGCCATTGATTTACGCAATGCGTTAAAGATTTGAAATCACCGACGACCGCAAGCACTAAGGTTACGGTCGTTATTAGAGTTTATTAAACCGTACTTGGCCAAAAGCAAATAATCACGCTTTTAGGATGTGGCACACAGTAACAGCGGATGTTGATATGGTAAAAGCACAGCAACTGTACCCACATTATGCGCAGCGTAAGTTGCGCATAATATCTGTGTTTACTGCCATATCACCTTGTAAACCTGCCATTTTTAATCGTCATACCCGCTGCCTTTGGCCAGCCCTTCTACCGTCTCATTATCTATTTAGCTGTTACAAAGCACGCCGTGCATGTGCTTTGTCTCTTTTATCTATCACAGCGAGTAAATGCTATGAATATACCTATTACCAACCCAATCAAAATTGTTGTTAAACACACTGGCAATGTGAAAATTCACACCTTCATCTCTTCATACGAAGGCGATAATATTGCCAATGCAACACACATTATTGAAAGTGAAAATGTCCTAGTACTGATAGATGGCCAGTTTTTAAGTCCCTATGCGAAAAAGTTTCGTGAATACGCCGACAGTTTAAAAAAGCCCATCGAACGTTTGTATTTATCACATCGCCATCCAGATCATTGGTTTGGCCTTGGAGATGCATTTGCAGATATTGAAATATATACATTGCCTGAAACCATAGATTTTTTAAAAGCACATGGTGAAGAGTCTCGTGAAGATCATATGGGTAAATTAGGCGATCTCGCGCCAGAAAAAGTCGTTATTCCACAACATACGGTCAGCCCCGGTATTGAGGTCATTGACGGCGTAAAGTACGTCATCGAGCGTATCGTCGATACGGAAATTGACTATGGGATCACCTTAAAGCTTCCTGACCTTGGCGTATTTATCGCCCAAGACTTGCTTTACAGCGGCACGCATTTGTATCTGACTAAATATCTCGATCATTGGATGGAACAACATGAAGATATGCTGACATCCGATTATGACTTGTTCTTACCCGGGCACGGCGCACCTGCAGATAAAAATGAAGTACTGGAAAACCTCAAGTATCTGATTGCTGCTAAGCAAGCCATTGCTGACGGCCTGAAAAATCAGGAATTTAAAGCGTTTATGCTCAACAAATTTCCGACTAGGCAATGTCCAGCCATTTTCGACATTTACCTACCCCGACTCTTTGACGGCGCTAGCGAATATTAATCAACACTAACCAAATTGATAGGTGGATCAGCATGGATACACAATACACAGTAGGACAGTACCTCACTCAAAGACTTGAAGAGCTTGGCCTAGGCCACTTGTTTTCAATCGCGGGGGACTACACCATTGAATGGATCAACAAACATATTGAGCCAAGCAGTATTGAGCTTATTGAAGAGGTCAACGAACTTAACGCAGGCTATGCAGCCGATGGCTATGCCAGATTAAAAGGCATTGGCGCTATGTGCTTTACGTATTCTGCCGGTACCCTCAGCGCGGTAAACGCGGTTGCGGCATCCTATGCAGAACGCATCCCTGTGGTTGTGGTCAACGGCGCACCGAGCATACAAAAGCGCCTCACAGCTCAACAAACTGGCTTTACGTACCATCATATGATTGATGGCGAAACCGACTTAAATATCTACAAAAATATCACCGCAGCAGCGATAAAAATAGATAATCCTGAACTTGCGCCAAGACTGATTGATTATGCACTGACTGAGTGTATTTCACAAAAACGCCCCGCTTACATAGAGCTACTGGAAGACATGGTAGAACAGCCTTGTGCAGCGCCACAAGGCAAGCTTACACCGCTTGCGCCTATCCCGCTGCAAGACAATGTAGACCAAGCCATTGATAAAATTCAGCAAGCTTTAACACAGGCTGAGCGCCCTATTGTTTGGTTAGGTGCTGAAGTTGATCGTATGGGCCTTCATGAGGAAGCCAATGCTTTAATCAGAAAACTAAACTTGCCTTATGTAACAGAGCTCATCAGCAAAGCGGTATTTTCCGAAAACGACCCGCTCTTTGCAGGTGTTTTTGATGGTCAAGCTTCCTCTGAGGTCACCCAAAAATTAGTCAATGAGTCTGACTTTATTTTAGGCTTAGGTGTTTGGTTGTCAGATATCAACTCACTGGGCCAAGCGGTAAATTATGATAAAACTGCACTTATTTCATGGGATACTGTGAAACTGGGCACCTACTTTGTGCCACAGGTGCCACTGGCAAACTTTATCGATGAACTGAATCAAAAGCCACTCTCAAACTTGTCTGCATGTGCAATCCCAAGCGAAGCACCAGACAGTAGCGAGCAATTTAATGGAGATATCAGCTACCAAGGCTTTTATGACTTTATCCAGAGTAAAGAGTACATTAACGACAACGTGCTTATCGGCAGTGACGCCAGCTTAAACTTTTTTGGCAGCCTACTGCTCAAAGTCGGCACACCAAGAGGGTTTGTCGCACAACCGACTTACTCGTCCATTGGCTACATTGGTCCAGCGGCAACGGGCATGAGCCTTGCTAAACAAGACCACCAGCGTGTATTTGTATTCTCAGGAGATGGGGGATTTCAAATGACACCTCAGTGCTTGTCCACGCAAACTAGGTTTAAGCTCAACCCAATTATTTTTGTCATGGACAACGGTGTATATGGTGTAGAGCAGTGGCTATATGATGCGGAAATTTTCTCAAGCGATCAGCCATTCTTTGAGTCATGTATTTTGCACCAGTGGGATTACTGTAAACTTGCCGATGTATTCGGCTGTAAAGGCTGGAAAGCCAATACCTATGAAGAGCTCAACGAGGCAATTTTAGGTGCGCTTGAAAACTTAGATAGCCCTTCATTGATACAGGTTCGTGTCCCACCTAAATCACTCCCCGATAATGCAAAGTGGAAGAAAAAGTGATTTGATAGCGCTGAAATCAAAGCCGAAAATATAAACACCATAGGTAAATAGGCAAATCATTGCCAAATCGAAAAAAGGAGCTTTATATAAGCCCCTTTTTTTCATTTACTTTTTTCTGCGCCTTGTGCGCTGGCCTAGAACACGCTTTTTATCCCTTTGCTTTCTCGACTTCGCAGAGTTTTTACGATTGTCTTTAGGTTCTTTGGTTAAATCAGGCTCATACCCTGCCAACCACTGAGGTGTAAGTCGAGCATCAAGTAATACTTCTATTTCTTCCAATAACCACTGCTCATCAATACTCACTAAAGAAATCGATTGGCCGCTGTTTCCAGCACGGCCTGTCCGACCAATACGGTGAATATAATCTTCTGCGACATAAGGCAACTCTGCATTAATGACATAACTTAATGCTTTAATATCAATACCGCGTGCTGCAACGTCCGTTGCCACAAGGACGCGTGTTTTACCGGATTTGAATTGCTCTAACGCGCGTTCTCGTGCACCTTGAGACTTATCGCCATGAATAGAAAGAGTCGCCAAACCATCTTTATTCAGCTCACTTGCATACTCATCTGCACTCTTTTTAGTGCGTGTAAATACCAGCACCTGCTGCCAGTTATTTTTACCAATTAAGTGCGAGATCAGTTCACGTTTACGGTCTTCATCTACCGCATAAAAAGTTTGCTCTACCTTGTCCGCCGTGCTGTTTTGCTGCTCAACGCCAACGCGATCAGGGGTATTCAGCCACATTTTTACCTGCGTCAGCACGCTCTCATCCATTGTTGCCGAGAACAACATTGTTTGACGCTTTTCAGGCATTTTACGCATAATGCGCTTAATTTCGCCAATAAAACCCATGTCTAACATGCGATCAGCTTCATCAAACACCAAATGAGAAATAGCATTGAGAGACAAAGTCCCTTTGATCATGTGATCCAATAACCGTCCAGGCGTGGCGATGACGATGTCGACCCCTTCTTTTAAGATCTTTTCTTGAGGACCAATATTGGCGCCGCCATACAAACAAGCCACCTTTAAGTGACTGAACTTGGCCAAGCGTTTAGTGTCTTTCGCAACCTGTTGCGCCAGCTCTCGAGTCGGTGCAAGTACCAAAGCGCGTACAGCGGGCGTATCAAATTCACTTTGTAATAGGGTATTTAAGATCGGCAACATAAAAGCCGCAGTTTTACCTGTGCCTGTCTGGGCTGTGGCCAGTAAGTCTTTGCCCTGTAGAATAAGTGGAATACTCAGCGCTTGAATTTGTGTTGGCTCAGTAAACTCTAACTGTGCTAGCGCTTGATTGAGTTCATCTGCAAGATTTAAAGATTGGAAAGACATAGGTGCCCATTAGTACTGCCAAAGATTCGCCCAGTATAACAAACCCAGAACACACTTGTGTACAGTGCAATAAAGTTAACTCTCCATAATTGTACTGCAATTTCACAATACACTTTATACTTAAACAGTAAAATGGAGCCCTTATGTCAGCGCATGAATTCGATTTAAAACCTGTCCCCATAGTAGCAAGGCGAGCATCAATTGCCATGGTAATGTTAATGCTGGGCCTCACTTTTTTCTCAGCAAGTATGTGGACAGGTGGCAAACTCGGCGTTGGCTTATCACAAACTGACTTCATAACAGCGGTTGTTGCTGGCAACCTTATTCTTGCCATATACACTGCATTTTTAGCCTATATCGGTGCAAAAACAGGGCTTTCGACCCATTTACTTGCGCGCTTTTCTTTTGGCTTGAAAGGCTCGTGGCTGCCATCCGCACTCCTTGCTGGCACACAAGTGGGCTGGTTTGGCGTTGGTGTCGCCATGTTTGCGCTGCCTGTGAGCAAAATTACCGGATTTGATATTGGCTGGCTCATTCTCATTGCGGGCGTATTAATGACCACCACTGCATATATTGGGATCTCCGCCCTCATGGTCCTCTCAATGATAGCGGTACCAGCTATTGCCCTACTCGGCGGATTCTCAGTGTGGTTAGCTATTGACGGAGCAGGCGGACTGTCAGGTTTGGCTGCTCAACCTATCACTTCACCTCTGAGTCAAACTCAAGCGATCACCTTAGTAGTCGGTTCGTTCATCTCTGCGGGCACACTTACAGCGGATTTTATGCGCTTTGGCAAAAATGCTAAAAAGGCAGTGCTGATCACAGTTATCGCATTTTTAATCGGTAACAGCTTAATGTTTGTATTTGGTGGCGCAGGCGCTGCAGCAACAGGGAAGTCTGATATTTCTGAGGTGTTGATGCTGCAAGGGTTATTACTACCCGCAGTGATTGTGTTGGGTTTGAATATCTGGACCACCAATGATAATGCACTTTATGCATCTGGGCTTGGGTTTGCCAATATTACAGGGCTTTCGAGCAAATACCTCAGCGTCATCAATGGCATCATTGGCACACTTTGCGCGTTGTGGCTCTATAACCACTTTGTTAGTTGGTTAACCTTCTTATCCGCGGCAATTCCTCCAATCGGTGGCGTGCTGATCACACATTACTTAATCCATAAAACGCACTATCAAAACATGCAAAATGCGCAGTGCCAGACAGTAAATTGGACTGCCATCATCAGCGTTTTTATTGGGGTTTCTGCGGGTCATTGGCTACCAGGGATCACCCCTGTTAATGCCGTAATAGCCAGTGCTATCAGCTTCTTTCTACTGAGTAAGACAGCATTCGGCCGCATACAACGTCCACAATAAAGCCCATGAAGCGCGACTTTCAGTCGTGCTTCACCTTTTAATGTCGACATTAGCAACACCTTTGTTACTTATTTTTAATAAGTACTTGTAAAGTCTTTAGAAAATGCCTGTACTGCGACAATTTGTCACATCTCAAACAAAGTGAACTTCATTATACTCGCCGCAGTTTTTTTCAGAGTTTTCTTTATGTTTTCGTATTCAAAATTATCTCTTGCGCTACTCGGCCTTGGCCTCTCTCATTTTGTTTCTGCGCAGCAAACAACCCATATTGAACGTGTTGAAGTGACAGGGTCTAAAATTCAAAATATTGATTTAGAGTCAGCCAGCCCAGTAACCACCTTAACCGCAGAAGACCTCGCAATCACCGGTATGTCTAACTTAGAGGAAGTACTACAAAGTTTGACTGCATCAGCAGGTCCGGCAGGAAATGCCACTAATGCCTACTGGACTAGCAATGGCTACGCCACAGCGCAAGTCAATCTGCGCGGTATGGGCATTAAACGTACTCTGGTTTTGCTTAATGGCAAGCGCCTCGTTGCAGGGGGAACAGGTGCCAATGACAGCCCAGATCTTAATATGATCCCGATGGGACTTGTTGAGCGCATTGATATCTTAAAAGATGGCGCATCAGCGATATATGGTGCCGATGCTGTCGCGGGTGTGGTCAATATCATCACCAAGTCTAATTTTGAAGGCACGACACTTGTTGCAAAAGTAGGTCAAAGTAGCAAAAAAGATGCTGAAAATGCAGAGCTAAACCTATCTTACGGCAATTCATTTGATAAAGGTCATGTCACCGTTAATATCAATTATGTCGACAACGGTAACGCCTTGCAATCAACCCGTAACCCCTGTCCATTAAGCGAAGTGGATGGCAAACTTGTGTGTATTTCATCTGGTTCAACCATTGGCGGGCGCGCACTGTTGGCTGATGGACAAGAAGTACAATTTAACCAAGTCGCAGGCCAAAATGGCGACCACTTTGAAGCCTATGACAATGACAAGCACGGCTACAATTGGTTTGAAGCGCTCAATGCATACAGCCCAATGCAGCGCCTGAATTTAGCAACTTTTGTCTCTTATGAGCTGTCTGACTCTATTGTCCTTGATACATCTGTGCTTTACGCTAATCGACAGTCAGATCAAGTCGTCACACCAAGAGGGTTTAACTCTGTCGACGTTTCTAGATTGTTTGCTTACAACCCTACTGGACAAGATCTCACGTTAAAGCGTCGTCGAAATATTGAAGTACCCAACCCTGAGTTCTATCAAGAAACCAATACCACGCAAACCACATTCGCGCTCTCTGGCGCACTGGCAAATAACTGGTTGTGGCAAGCAAGCTATAACTGGGGCAGAAATACCGGAACCGATGGCTGGAGCTATGACTTTAACGATGCCAAAGTTGCGCAAACACTCGATGCAAATGTATGTAGCACAGCAAATGGTGCCGCCATTCCCTGTGGAGATTATTTTGGTATCGGTGAATTAACCTCAGATGTCATCGACTATGTGACTTACCAACGCGAAGGAACGGGTGGCAACCAGCTCCAATCTCTTAGCTTTGATTTGACGGGCGATATCACTGAGCTTAAAGCAGGCAGCTTAGCCTTTGCAACGGGTATCACCCTACGTAAAGAAAAAGGCTGGCGTGACCCAGATCCGATTGCAATGCAAAACGGCGAAGAGGATGCAATTTCTGGTGACTCCGAAGTCAAAGAAGCGTTTTTAGAGCTGTCCATTCCACTTCTAAGTGACTTACCCTACGCGCAAGCCGTTAAAACGGATATGGCACTACGCTACTCTGATTATCAGCATTTTGATGCCGAAACCACCTATAAACTGGGCTTAACTTGGCGAGTTAACGACCAATGGCTGTTACGAGGAGTCCGATCTAGTGCATTTAGAGCGCCAACCATTACCGAGCAATTTGGCGGCACCAACATCGAAAACCTCATCACAATGGACCCATGCGATGGCGCAACAGGCATAATTTTAAATAACTGCGTCGCAGCTGGTGTACCAAATGGTTTTATGCAAGATGGCTCAACTATTCGAACAGGTGTTGGCGGCAACACAGAGGTCGGCCCAGAAACTGCAAATACCTTTACACTGGGCGTGGTATACCAAAACGCATTATTTTCAGCCACGCTAGACTATTTTGATATTGACGTTGATAACGCCATCAATAGTGTGTCTGGTTCTAACATGCTGCGCCTTTGCTACAGCGATCCACTCGCCTACAAAGCTTATTGCGATAGTATTACTAGAGACGCTATTACACACCAAGTCACCTTACTTGAAAAGCGCCCTATGAATGCCGCTAGTGAGCAAGTCTCAGGAATTGATTTAAACATCAAATTTGCGTCCAGTTATAAGCATGTCGACTACAAACTCAGTTGGGATACAACGCGCTTACTCAAGCATCAAAATACCGCCTTTGACGGTGCAGAAACCGAAGTGTTACTTGGCAAAATCACCTCAGACAGAGGCAGCTTTGCGAAATGGAAGTCTAATTTAACTGTCAGTGTCGCTGCTGAACAGTGGCAAGGCAGCTATAGCATTCAGTATATCGGTAAAGCCCAAGACGAAAACGAAGGCGGACCAATTGGCAGCCAAGTACCCAGTATCCTTTATCATGATGTGCAATTGGGTTATGCGGTATCTGATTCACTTATTGTGTCCTTGGGCGTAGACAACTTATTTGATAAGCGACCGCCATTTTTGACCTCATGGAATGATGCCAATACAGATGTATTTACTTACGATACAGTTGGCAGACGCGGCTATCTCAAAGCCACTTACCAATTCTAAACCCAATGGTGGCAAGCATACACTTGCCACCACCTCACTGCGTCATAGAACCTTCACATCCTACCTGTTTATTTAGGTATAACGACATGTTAAATAACTTGTTAATATAAATATAATTTGGCCTAACAAGGATAACGACATGCCACCCGCTTTAATTGAAATAGGCTTACCCGTCGCGCTCATTTTTATCATGGCAGGCGTTGGGTTAAGCTTAAAACTTGAAGACTTTCAACGCGTATACTTACAACCAAAAAGCTTTTTCATCGGTGCTTTTTGCCAGCTGCTCTTACTGCCTGTACTCGCTATTGCCGTGATTGCTTTAACAGGGCTTTCAGGAGAACTTGCCATTGGCTTATTTATCTTAGCTCTGTGCCCGGGCGGTACAACCTCAAACTTGTACAGCTATTTAGCCAAAGGCGATGTCGGGCTCTCTGTGTCTTTGACTGCCGTTGTGGGCTTTATTACCCCATTTACCCTGCCCTTTTTAGCGGCATGGGCAATCGGTTATTACGGCAAAAATGACACCTTGATTGAGTTTCCAATTTTAAAAGCTTGGTTACAGCTCATTGTTGTTGGTGTTGTGCCGGTCTTAATTGGTATGGCCATTAATGCCAAGTGGCCCGAATTTGCAAAAAAAGCGAGCCCGTATATTAGTTGGTTTTCTGTTGCAGTATTGCTTTTAGTGATCGTCAGTATCTGCTTTAAACTAGGGGATAAACTAATTGACTATCTTGTCATGGCAGGCCCTGCCGTCATCGCGCTCAATTTGCTATCTATGTTAACTGGGTTGTTAGTTGCCCATTTTTTACTACATAATGCCACGCAAACACGCACCATTACTTTAGAGGTTGGTTTACAAAACGGGACGTTAGCACTTCTGGTGACAACCGGCTTATTAAATAGTGAAGTCATGTCTATTGCACCAAGTATTTACGGCCTATTTATGTTCATCAGTGCAGGGCTTTATACCGCTTGGGCAATTAAAAAAGCATAAGGCTTGCTGTGTAACTGTAGAGAATAGTGTTGTTTGTTATCTAGTACTATTCTCCCCTTCCCTTATCAACAAAAAGCGCCCCTGAACACTATCTAAAATTCGCATTTTGCATTACTAGATTGCAAACATCCAATTACCACACACAGCTAAACACCACCTAAAAATTATAAGCTACTGACATATATAAATGTTTTCAAAACGTCCATAATGGCATGAGTTTAGCTCACCTCTACATACGCTAGATATATCGACATGGGTGCATCACAATGAAATTAGATAAGAGAGAGCTGTCTTTACAAACAATGTATTTAAAGCATGGATTGCTCCCTTTTCAAAACATATATACACAGCAAATAATTGATAAATGGAATGGGTTGTTAGATCCCATTTTTCATGACCGTCAATCGCCGGAAACGAGTTATGTGTACTCAGATGAGCTTGTTGAGCTCGGCATTCTCGATGATGTGTTAAATAACAAACTGCTCAGCGCCATTACCGTATTGGACCCTTGCCCGATACTTTTTCAATGCCACTGCTTTGAGATAGATTGGAGTCAAACGAATAACCAAACGCATTATGACCTTTTAGAGGGGTGGCACAAAGACCACCGTGATCCAAATATCAAATCTGTTTATGGCTGTCGACCATTCTCAATCTATATCTATCTCAATGATGTAAAACAAACCAATGATGGTGCTTTTGAAATTATACCAGGATATGCAACAGGCCCACTTGAAAGCAATTTAAACTACTGTAATTTAAAGGGAAGAAAAGGCACCTGCTTTTTATGGAATCGAGATCTATACCACCGCCTACATGAAAAGAACTGTTCAACAAAACAACGTGTTTTAAAACTATCTGTGCAGACCAATGGCTGGGCACACTCAAAAGCACAACTACAAGAGTTTCATCAAACTCGCGCTTTGTTAAACAATACCAACCCAACCCTCTCATATTTATTTGGCAGTCACTGTAATAACAATCTAGCAATCCAAACCATCCCTTTTGCGCGAAAAGGTCAGCTACCTCAAATAAGGCCTATAGATTACTCAAGAAAAACACATATGCCTTGCAAAGCGTCTGTGATGTTTCGTCGCTTCAAAAGCAAAGTTGACCAAGCATTAGGATTTTAGCCTCGAAAAAGAGGCTGATATTCAATATGTCATCAACATGGTGAAATTATAAATCCTACAACTAGACAGCTAAGAGTAAATTCAGGTTGAGTGGGAAAATAGCGACTATCATTGCAATGATAGCAGGATGTAACCAATCGATATGAAAAGACAGTCGATGGATCATGTGAGTATTTAGCTAAACCATTTTTACACATGCAGCTTTTCACTTGATCTTAGGCTAAGGAGACTCAATGACAGTGCATAAATCCCAGCAACGCCACACTCACGTCAAACAACTGCTTGGCAAGATGGACCCCGAAGTTGCCGCCAGCTTTACCTATAAACAGCGAAAAGCGCTGGATAAAGTCATCAATACGCGAGGTTGGAATAATCACCAGATTGACTTTAGGCCGACGCTCGCCTTTCCATTTTTACCATGGAGTTTTTATATCGTATTTCTTGGCGGTGTGAATAAGCGCAGCTTAAACTCAACGGAGCGCTTTACTGCTGCCATGGTGTTTGTAACTGCATTAACCATTGTTGGAATGATGGTCCTCGGGCTTGTTTTCGTTATCTTGTATTTACTTAAATCTTGGCTGGGCATTGATCTTTTCCCTAATGAATCTTTGGGAATATGGGACCAATTTAAAGATTTATTTAAATAGCACAGCTTGATTTTTAACCTCAAACCCATTTTCAATCGTATAGCAGATGGAGCTAATAATGGAGCCCTAACCATGAATATTAAATTACTCTCTTTTGGTTGCTGCTGTTTGACACTCTCTCCAATCTGCAGCGCAAAGCATGATTGGTTTGTCAGGCCTTACGTTGGGCTGAGTCAGATGTCAGATATAACACTCGTTGCACAAAATGTAGAAGGTCAGACTGGCAGCAATGACATACAGCTTGATGGCGGGTTTGTATCAGGGCTTGGTGTCGGATATATCATACATAACAATTTGGCAATAGAAATGGCATGGGAGTATCGAAGTAATGAATCAAATACCACATTGCCGTCGATTAATTCCGCCTATGAAGGCAACCTCGCTTCAAATTTATTTTTTCTAAACACTTACTATGTATTCAATACACCTAGCTCATGGCAGCCTTATATTGGCGCTGGGGTAAGCTGGGCACAAGAAGTAGACATTGATTTAGAAGAACAAGGGTCTGAGCGCTCCTATTCCAGTGATGGCGACACCGGATACCAAGTATTTGCAGGTATGTTGTTCAGAGTAGATGATACTTGGTCTTGGCAAGGCGAAGTCAGGTATGGGCAAATGAAAGATATAACGCTCAATGAAGAAAGCGGCACAGGTGAATTCAATAACCTTGATTACGATACACTAACGCTGCAACTGTCGGCCGTTTACCATTTTTGATTAGGCGAAGCGTAAAATAATTCAGTGAGCAACAATTTAGCCGTCGCTCACTGACTATAAATACAACTAGTCTCGCTCAAACACCAAGGGCATTGCGTTGTCTTTTACTTCAATGACCGCGCCATCTTTGTAAACACATTGACCATTAACAAACGTATAGCGAATTTTATGAGAGAATTGATGCCCAACAAATGGTGACCACTGGCAATGATACAACGTATTGTCATGACGTACCGTGTCTCCCGCTTTTGCACTCACCACCGCTAAGTCGGCAAAGTACCCTTCTCTGACAAAACCGCGTTGCTGCACTTTGTAGCGTTTAGCAGGGTTATGCGCGGTTTTCTCAACTACTTGAGTCAAGCTCATAGTGCCTCGCTTCACTTGATCAAATAAAGTCAGCAACGCATGTTGTACTAAAGGAAGACCCGCAGGGGCTTGTGCGAAGGCTTGCTGTTTTTCATCCCAAGTATGTGGTGCATGATCTGTCGCTATGATATCTAAACGGCCATCATTTAAAGCGTTTATCAAAGCAAGTCTGTCTGATTCCGCTTTAATAGCAGGATTACACTTGATCAAATTCCCCAACTTGCCGTAATCATCCTGATTAAACCATAAATGATGCACACAGGCTTCTGCGGTAATTTGCTTGTTATCAATTGGTCCTGGTGTAAATAAATCCAGCTCTTTGGCAGTCGTCAAATGAAGAACATGTAGCTGAGTGCCATACTTCTTAGCAAGACTCACCGCATAAGAAGACGACTCGTAACATGCATTGGCATCACGAATAACAGGGTGGTCTTCAATGGTCAACTCTCTGCCACCCAGCTTTGCCAAATTATCGCTGATCACATCACCCTTTTCACAGTGCGTAGCAATCAGTACAGGGCATTCTCTAAAAATCGCTTCAAGGGCACTTGGGTGCTCGACCAGCAGGTCACCTGTAGATGCCCCCATAAATACTTTCACACCACATATAAAACTTGGATCACAGGCTTTGATTTCATCTAAATTGTCTGGTGTTGCACCTAGATAAAACGAATAATTTGCAACTGATGTTTCTGCGGCAATATGATGCTTTTGAACCACAGCCAGTTTATCCGTAGTTGCAGGGCTCACATTGGGCATTTCCATAAAGCTTGTAATGCCACCAGCCACTGCTGCGCGAGATTCAGTGCCTATGGTGCCCTTCCAAGCAAGACCTGGCTCTCTAAAATGCACTTGATCATCAATCATGCCCGGAATTAAAAAGTCTCCTTGCAAGTCGATAACTTGGTCCATATCCGTTGGTGTAATACTGCTGGCAATTTTATCAATCCTTTGTCCGATAATTCGTACATCACAGTGCTCAACTTGACCTTCATTAATTAGCTGAGCATTTTTTAATAGAATATTCGACATTTCTATTTCACCTTAAGACACGCGTTAACAATAAAATTTTCCGTTGCCCTTATTAATAAAAGCAATTTAGGCGTTCGATACAGCCTCTTCTTCCAGTGCCTGACAATCTGTGCAAATACCTTGAAACTCAAACTGAGGTGAGTTTAATTGATAGCCATGAGATTGAATTTGCGCAGACAACTGCGCCATTAGCTCAGCAGGCATATGCACTTCTTCTACTTTTTGACACAGGGAGCAAATTAAAAACTGAGTATGTGGGTGAGGTTTATGACAATCGATATGCGTACAGCAGATGTATTTGTTTACGGTATCCAGCTTATGGACCAAATCAGCTGCAACTAACAGATCGAGGATGCGATAAATGGAGACAGCTGGCAAGGTAAGTCCCAGATTTTGCTTACAATACTGAACCAATTCATAGGGTGATAGCGCTTTGCCCGCCATCTTTAAGCCCTTGAAAATAGCTATTCTTTTTTCAGTAGGCTTGATACCTGCGTAATTAAAAATTTCTACAAACTCACTTTCTTGGTTATTTTTATTATTTTTTTGACTCATAAGACCCTATTTACTTGCCATCACACATTTAATGTTACAGTATAACATATCACAAAATACCTAAATGAATCACTTCTTTTCGTGCAATCCACCGTTATGCCACGAAAAAAACATAAAACACGGGTAAAATTATTACGTTAACGACTTTGGGAGTAGTAAGCATGGTCACACGTAGACAATTCACTAAAGGAACAGTTGCACTTGCATTTGTCGGGTTAAACAGCAGTATCTTGGGTTGTGCGCAAAAACCTTCTATCACACCCACTCCAACAACCACAGGTTATGGCCCGCTCATCAAAGACCCCAAAGGCCTGTTGGACTTACCTGATGGGTTTAGCTACCAAATTATCTCTACATTGCATGACAAAATGGATGATGGGCTCAGTGTGCCAGACAATGCCGATGGCATGGGGTGTATCGGAATAGATGAAAAACGCGTCGCTTTAATCAGAAACCACGAACTGAGCCCAAAGCATTTAAAAAATGCGGCACCAGATATTGCCGCGCATCGCACCGATAACGCTTATGACCGATTAAATAAAGACATTGCACTGCCCGGGGGCACCACAACCATGGTGTATAACCTTGAGACTCAGCGTATTGAACAGCAGTATTATAGCCTTGTTGGCACTATTAGAAATTGTGCTGGCGGGACAACCCCGTGGGGCACATGGCTCACCTGTGAAGAAACAGTTCAACTGGCTGGAGATGGACTGGAAAAAGATCATGGTTATATCTTTGAAGTACCAGCAAATCAACAAGGATTAACTCAACCAGTGCCGCTTGTGGACATGGGCCGCTTTAACCATGAGGCTGCCGCGGTAGACTCAAGAACAGGGATTGTTTATTTGACCGAAGACCGAGGTGATGGTCTCTTCTATCGCTTTATTCCTAAACAAAAAGGCCAATTGGCGTTAGGCGGTACTTTACAAGCCCTCGTGGTTAAAAACACCCAACAGCTCGATACCCGTAACTGGACACAAGCTAACATGCCTTTATCAACTTGGTTCGAGACTGAGTGGATCACCTTGGATAACCCGCAAAGCCCTGAAGATGACCTACGGCTACGCGGATATGACTTAGGTGCAGCTGTATTTGCACGGGGCGAAGGCATTCATTTTGGCGACAATGAGCTTTATTTTTGTTGCACCAATGGCGGAGAAAAACAACTAGGGCAAATCATGCGTTATCAACCTTCAGCCTATGAAGGCACCGCACAAGAAGCCAAGCATCCGGGCCAAATTCAATTATTTTTAGAAAGCAGTGATAAATCACTCTATGACTTTGGCGATAATCTTACGGTAACACCGCAAGGACACCTGCTCGTTTGCGAAGACCAATATACTTTATTACCTGATAATCACTTGCGTGGTGTATCGCCCAAAGGCGAGGTATATCCATTTGCTAAGCTGCGCGCCAAAACTGAGCTTGCAGGCGCCTGCTTTTCTCCTGATGGGTCAACCTTATTTGTCAATATTTACTCACCCGCAAAGACATTGGCAATTCGAGGAGATTGGTCAAGCTATCAAGCTTAATTTGAAGAAAATTGCAGCCAGTTTTTTCTTCAGCAATTACTGGCTGCAAGCGTGATTTTTAAATTCAATTAGACTATTAAAGTAAAAATCATGAGGCGACGCTTTGTCGCTTTCGGCGCTTTTTAAGATAAGGGAAAAAGAACAAAATCATACCTGTGATGGAAATAACTAAAGTCACAAAAGAAACAGGCAACATCAGCCATAAATTGGCGTTTTTCTCAAAGAAGGTGCCATCATGCAAGCTTTCTATTAGCTCAGAATTACGTTTTGCAATGTGTAAAATTTCACCTGTCTGATTATCTATTTGAATCTCAATTTTATTATTACTGCGAATTTTAGTGATCCCTTTTGCAGGGCGCACATCTAAGCGATTCACATCATCCCAGCTATAAATTTGCGCGGATTCAACTGACTTTGCAATGTCTAAAATTTGCGTAAACGTCACTTCAGGCACCGTGCCTATTCCTTTTGATGAAGGCGGCTGGATAAAACTAAACTCTTTTCTAACTAGCAATAAAATACCTGTTACGATGATCACAAGCAGGGGGATAGAAATAATAATACTCGCCCACTTATGGATACTTCTATTATTTTTATTAAAACTCATTGCTTCCTTTAAAATTGTATACTTGTTGATAATTTAACGCTGCGCTCAGGCTGTAAAGCGGCATCTTCGTCTAAACTGCCATAGTAGGTTTCGTCAGTGAGGTTATTAATCGCAACGGACACAGTTTGCCTCTCCGTTAATTGATGCTCAACTGACATATCCCACACAGTAAAAGCGTCCCGCTGTGTTTCAGAACCACCCACTTCATCGGCATCAAAAGTATGCCGGTAAACGTTTGACAGCGACCAATCGTCGAAATGCACTAACATGGTCCAGCTCAGTTTACGTGGGTGTAAATCATCTAGCCTTTGCTGGTGGTTGTCCTCGCCGGACTGCTGCTGGTAACTCACTATGTGCTCAAAATGTTCACTGGCGTACCACCTGAGTTCCGCTTCAAAGCCATTAATTTGGGCATGGCTCAAGTTTTGATAAGTCAGATAACCTGACTCTGCCTCATAACGGTCAATGTAATTATCTAAGTCATAATGATAAATAGCACCATACACGCTCACCTCGTCAGACACGTGCCAGTTCAAAGATAACTGACTGCCAACACTGGTTTCAGGGTCTAATGCTTGATTACCCACAATAAGCCCTCTTGGCGTTTGGCCATAAAACAAACGCTCAGAAAGAGTTGGGTATCGAAAGCCAGTGCCAATATCGAACCCAAGATCGACAGTATCCGAAAGTTTTAACATAGCGGCAAAAGAAGTATTTAAGCGACCGTCAGTGGCATCTTCAGATTGCTCACTTTGCTGCTTAAGCCAGTCATATCTCAGCCCCAAATCAAAATCCATGCGTCCCCATTGCCAATGGGTTTTGCCATACAAAGCGAGATTGTCTTCATCGGCACTCATCTCATTACCAAGTGGGCTAAGTGCAAACTCATCCACCACTAAATAATCGCTGGTAATTTTCACACCTTTACGTGATAGCCAATCTATCCCCCAATGGCTCTCATGGCCCATCAAGTCAATATGCTGTAGCCATTGACCTCCCAGAGTATGTCCCTGGTATTGACTCAACCCGCCATAACGCTCAAACCTCACTGTCCTGCTATCCCAGTTTTGATAGTGATGATAAAACTTCGCCATCCAGTTTTCGTCACCGTTTAACTGAACCTGCGCCAATGAATGTAGCTCTTCAGGATAGTCACTTAGCTGCTGAGTAGGATATTTGACATTACTTTTACCAATGCGTTCACCATAACTGGGTAGCCAAGAGTAAGTGGCTGTAAAGCCTTGGTGTTGCACTTTATACCTCACAAGAGCTGACGCACGCTCAAATTGCGTGCTTAGCTCATCCCCACTGGGGGCAGTGTCATTATTGGCGTGCTGATAGGCAAAAGCTGAGGTAAACTCATTCTTTTGATGTTTAAAGGAGAAATTTACGCCTTGATTACTGCTTTGCACCGAACCTGCAACTTGCGTCTTGTCTGACATCTCAGAGCTTAGACTGACCACACCACCCATTGCTTGTGAGCCATAAAGTGCTGAGCTTGGACCTTTAATCACATGGCCTAAGTTAAGCAAAGACGGGGCAATGAATGATGCTGAGTTACCAGCTCGCCGATCTGTAATAATGGGAATGCCATCAATTTCAGTCCGTATTCTACCACGGCTAAAACCACGAATAGCATAGCTTTGAAATTGACCTCCTTGACCATTCAAGCTAACACCTGATAAAGAGGTCAGTTGATCAGCAATGGTTCGATTCAAAGAAAAGGTAAAGCGCTCATCCAAATAAGCTGAGGTGTGATTAGCAGATGCAATCGTCAGCGATTCTTTTGGCGCAAGCACCTCAATCACTTCAAGCTGTTCACCATGTGCGCTCACCACGAATGGGGCGCAGGCACACAAAAAAGAAAATATCGTTTTCATCGTTAATAAACTACTCAATTAACTTGTTATGTGGTCTTGTCGTTATCTCATCAGGACATCTTCATTGTTAACTGTTAAAAAAGCTAAGAGTGGTCGTCCTAGAAGTTCACGCAGCGAATGTCGCCAACGTGAAGCTTAGCATTTGCATTCAAAATAGCGCCGCTAAGATATGCGACGCCATAATTTGAATAAAGCTATTTTGTTACAACAGCAGCGCCACGAGTCCATGGTCCACCCGCATCAATCACTGATTGTTGTAGACTCGGAATCGTTTGTTTCTGTAAGGCAGACACGCGTTTGATCACATCTTCTAGGCCTTGTTGCGCATAACCAAACTGCTGACGATGCTGCTTTGTAGGACCATAAGAAGACCACAACGCAGACATCGCATAACCTAGGCGGCTAGAGATATTTGCAGGCTTTGCACCTTTACGGTTACGTGATTTCAATCCTGTCAGTTCAAAATTGATTGCATTGATATCAGCCTGAGCTTGTGCGTATGCCGACTCAAGCGAACTGATATTACCAGGTGTGCGATCTATCGCTGTACGTAATGATTGCAATGTCTTAGTGGCTTCATTTAGTGCAGCTGTTGTTGATGTGTAACGTCTTTGTACACTTTTCAGTTGCTCGCTAAACTCAGCAATGGCCTCTGCTGTAGGTCCTGAGACAGCACCTTCGGAGATCGCTTGCAATTCAAACTCGACAGGTGTAGCCAACTGAGATACTTCACCTTTTACACGCTTGTACAGTGTAGCTGTATAAGTACCTGGCATAGCCATACGTTCAGCAGAAAATGGGTCCCACATAGGGGCTTTTTCGCCTGTAATAGCCTGATTAGCAGCATATTCCATATCCCAAGTTACACGATGTATCCCTTTGGTTGTTTTACCTGCAACACGGTCAACAAAGTGACCTTGCGCATCACGAATTTCAAGATAAACAGCAGGCTTTGGCTCTTGGTTTTCTTTCTCAATCGCTTCCCACGCAGGGTATTTTGGATACTTCTCTTCTTTGACTAACTCCTTTTCAGCTTGCTGACGCTGCTCTTTGGCTGTCAACAGGCTGTCTTTTAGGAAGTATGTGAGTGTTGCACCATGCTCAGGGTTATCCGCGACAAAACGATCATCCCCGTCTGTACGACTGTGGTTTGTATCCTCTTGGTACCACTTAACCGGTCGGCCCGGTCCCATCAAGATAGCGTCTTGCTCCATGGATTTTTCAGTCAATGTGCGCAATGGCGTATAGTCATCAAGAATATAAATACCGCGTCCAAAGGTGCCTGCAACTAAGTCATTTTCACGGCGCTGTATTTTAACGTCACGTGTAGAAATCGTAGGAATACCACCATTGAGTTCAATCCATTTTTTACCACCATCAACAGTGAAGAAAATACCAAACTCAGTGCCAATAAACAGCAGGTCTTTGTTCACATGGTCTTGGACAATACGCCAAACTAAGTGGTCCTCTGGTAAGTCTTTCGCGAGTGATTTCCAAGTTTTACCTAGGTTCGTTGACTGGATCAGATATGGCTTAAAATCACCATACTTGTGATTATCTAATGCAACGTACACTGTATTCGGATCAAATAAGTCCGCGCGAATATCATTCACATATGCAGTAGCAGGGACACCTTTAACACGCTTAAGATCTATTTTCTTCCAATTCTTGCCACCATCGCTGGTAACTTGAATTAAACCATCGTCAGTACCTGCCCATAAAATATTGTCATCGACCGGACTTTCAGAGAAGTTCGCAATCGTATGGTACTCAGACATTGCATATAGATCCCAGCCAGCTTCAACAGACCAAGTACGGCCCATCATTGGCGTATGCATTCGGTTGCCGTTTTTAGTCAAATCACCGGAAATAGGCGTCCAACTATCACCACGATCATCAGAGCGCCACACACGCTGTGATGCAAAGTACACACGCTTAGGATCATGAGTAGAAACATTTACCGGCGCATCCCAATTGAAACGCTCAGCAGGATCACCCGGCAAAGGCTGAGGTTTGATATATACATTCTCACGCGTTTTAAAATCATGACGAGTCAAGTTACCCTGCTGCCATTGAGAATACATAATATCTGGGTTGCCAGGCTCAACTGCAGGCTGATGGCCGTCCCCACCTAAAGTTAAGAACCAATCTTTATTTTTGATCCCCTCAGAACGCATAGTTCTAGATGGACCGCCTTGTGTTGAGTTATCTTGTGTACCGCCATAAACTTTATAGAACGGCTTAGAGTCATCCGGCGCGACTTTATAGAATTGGGTCAATGGCAAATTCGCCATGAAACGCCAGTTTGCCATGCGGTCATGCGACATATAAATACCGCCATCAGAACCAATCAGTACAAAATCAGGATCGGTTGGATGGAATGCCATCGCATGGTCATCTACGTGCTTGCGCTTAGTATTGATTGGCGTCCAAGTTTTACCGCCATCGTCAGAGACTTTACTGTAGTTACTGGCAATATAAATACGGTCAAATTGATGCTTATCAGCAAAGATTTCTTGGTAATAGTGCGGACCAGTACCGCCACCTACTTCATCAGACATCTTGGTCCAGCTCTGACCGCGGTTAGCAGAGCGATATAGCCCACCTTTACGATTATCAATTTCAACAGCAGCATAAACAACATCAGGATTGATAGGAGAGATAGCTAAGCCAATTTTCCCCATATTGCCTTTTGGCAACCCAGTTTTAAGCTCTGTCCAAGTTTCCCCGCCATCATCAGAAGTATGAATACCAGAGCCTGGGCCAGTACCCACGTAAGCCTCTATTTTTCTTTGTCGAGACCAAGTGGCTGCATATAGTTTATTTGGGTTTCTTGGGTCAATCAGCAACGATGTCACACCAGTCCACTCATCTTCTGGTTTTAATACCAATTTCCAGGTTTCACCGCCATCAGTGGTTTTATATAAACCGCGTTCGCCGCCATCTGTCCACAGTGGGCCCTGTGCTGAAACCCAAACAATGTTTGAATCTGTTGGGTGAATGATGATGTCAGAAATACGTTCAGACTTTTTCAAGCCCATGTTTTTCCATGTTTTACCACCATCCATTGACTTATAAACACCGTCACCAAAGCTGATATGGCGACCACCATTATTTTCACCCGTGCCCACCCAAATGATATCGGAATTGCTCGGATCAATGGTCACATCCCCTGTAGAATAAACGGCTTGTTTATCAAAAATAGGCGTCCAAGTTGTCCCCGCATTTACCGTTTTCCAAATACCACCGGACCCCACCGCTGTATACCAAGTAGACGGATTATTTTGATCAACTTCAATATCAGCAATACGCCCTGACATATATGCAGGGCCAATATTTCGAAGTTTCATTGCTTCAAATGTTTGACTGTTAAAGATAGATTTTTCTTCATCAGATTTAGCGGCCAGCGTATTAGAGCTTGCACACGCTATAGATACAGCAATTGCTGCTTTTAATAGTGCATTCATTTTCCCACCGATGTTGGTTTTTGTTTTTTTCAAAATCAACACTAACTTAAAAGATGCTATTAGTATGTAAATAAACGCTGAGATTACAGAAAATAGAGTCTAAAGTTATATTGTAACATTTTGTGTAAAAGTGAAACGCACAGCCATCCTTAAGTACGAAGTAAAATGAAATGAAATCGTCGGTTCGCTAACGAGAAAAAAGTAAAAATACTTATTAGTTATACAGAGTTAAAGCAGTAAAGAATAACAGCTGTGACTGTTCAATATGTGATGAGAAGTAATTCCGGTAGGGTAGTAAGGTATTTTCAGATATTGAGCCCAAACAAGTTATAATCTACTTATCGGGCCCACTTTCAATTAACAATTATAATTTACTTGTCTGGATGCGAGACAGTAATTTAATCCCAAACTTTTCTGCAACCACACTTAAACCAAGACCAAAACGCTCAGCAAGCGCCTTTTTTGTTTTGTATTTTACTTTATAAAGTTGATGCGATTCATTTAGTTCTAAAAGCAGATCATCACTGGTTTTGATTTCATCAACAAGATCAAACTCTTTCGCATGAGTTGCAAACCAATGCTCGCCTGTCGCAACTTTATCAATATCCATATTAGGTCGATGCTCAGCGACAAACTGCTTAAACAAAGTGTGTGTATGTTCAATTTCGCCTTTAAACTTATTGCGACCTTGCTCAGTATTTTCACCAAACATGGTCAATGTACGCTTGTATTCACCCGCAGTAATTTGCTCAAACTCAACATCATTCTTCTTCAAAATTTTGTTAAAGTTAGGTATTTGCGCCAGTACACCAATAGAGCCGACTATAGCAAAAGGTGCTGCTACAATTTTATCCGCTACACACGCCATCATATAACCGCCGCTTGCAGCTACTTTATCTACGCTAATTGTGAGTGGTAAACCAGCCTGTTTAATACGATTCAATTGAGACGCCGCTAGACCGTAGCCATGAACAACACCGCCGCCACTTTCAACATTGACCAGTACCTGATCTTTTTCTTTATTTGCAATGGTTAAAATTGCGGTTACTTCTTCACGTAAGCTTGCCACTTCATGCGCATCAATACTGCCAGAAAAATCAATAACAAACGTCTTTTTTTCCGGCTTTTCTTCAGATTCTTTTTTACTTGCTTTAAGGTGTGCTTTTAATGCTTTTTTATCAAGCGTTTGATGTAGAAACTCTTCTTTAGTTTCAGCCAATTGAGCAGATAAATCTTTAACCTCAATTTCACCCGATTTACTTTTTGGTTTTTGGCTTGCACCAACAACTAAAACAATAATAGCGCCTACAGCAATTACAATTGTCACTGCTTTAGCCAAAAATAAGCCATATTCAAACAAAAATGCCAATGCTATCTCCCAAACCCTTGTCTATAGTATGTTTAATTCAAATCATTTGACGTTAATCTTGTCTTAAAAAATGCTACATTGCAATGAAACCTTGATAACTAATCTCATTTAGGGCAATTGTGAGGCATAAAAAAAGCCGCTATTAAGCGGCTTTTTGGTATGTATATGTATTACTTCGCAATAACGGTTGTATCTGTAATTGGTAAGATTAAACCTTTAGATGCCAAATAAGTCGCTACTTGCCTCTGCATTTCTGCTGTTGCCTGTGCATGACCCTGAGCTGTTCCGCCAGTGCGTGCATCAAACGATGGCGTTAACATTGAGCTATGGTGGCCCTGTGAGAAGTTCACAACGTAGCGCCCTGCTGTACCATCTGTTGACTGTTTAGACTCTGTCGCAGTCTCTAACCCCATCAACGCGGCAAGCGGTGTGCTGCCACCTAGCGGGTTACGCGGAAGCGTTGAAGCAGGGATCACTTGGTCACCTTTGTTTTCACCCTCACCGCCGACTACGACGCTCATGTACATAGGTGTATTTACCGCACGTACAAGTGGTGCATAGTTAAGTGGATCTGCGGTATCCAACACGGTTTGTGATGCATAAGCAAACTGATCAACGGTGCCATTGATGGCCGCAATTGATGCTAAATCACCTTCAGCTTCTAGGTTTGCAACAAATGTGTTATACGCACATGCCGCAAATGCACTTGCGCTGCCAGCAAACGTACCACAATCAGCAACTGCTCCTTCTTGAAGGTAACTTACAAACTTTTTAGACACAGCAAGATCAGATGCGCCTTGCACAACAGCTGTTTTTACAACTGGTCCAAACGATGCTGATTCAACTAAGAAGTTTGCAATACCAGCACCACCGCTAGAAAGTGCCGCAGGCCCTACTTTAAACAGAGGCTCTGCTGCTTTTAGCAACTCATTTTCAATTGGTAAGTTTGCATGCGCAATAAAGCTTGGTGCCACAACTGAACCCAACGATTGGCCAACGAAGCTAACATCATTGGTATTAAAGTTTAGAGGCACTTGAGAGAAGGCATTAATTGCATTTAGACCAAATCTTAATGCAAGTAAATCCGCCGTTGATTGACGAAGGTTATCACGAGCAACTAGCAGTGACTGAAGGTTCATGTAATGTAACACACTCTTAGTCGTCGCATTAAACTCGTCTACACCATCACCATCTACGTCAATACCACGCTCACCGTGCATTGGGTGGTCTATCGCCACAGTTGCAAAACCAGCCTGAGACAGTGCTAACGTCAAGCTAAGCATGTCTTCTTTTTTACTGGTAATACCATGTTGCATAATGACCACAGGGTAGCCTGTTTCTGGCGCTTCTGACAGCGGGAATGTGATTTGCACAGGCACATTAGCAATCCACTGCTCTTTGGGAATTACGTTGTATTTAGATACAAATTTTTGTGCATCAATACCTAGATCACGTAATTGGCCGCCTGAAAGTGCATTACACTGCGCATCAACTGTGCCAGCTTCTGGTTCAGGCAATTGACCACCAGCTTGTGCTTTCGCTGCTGCAACGGCAACGCCGTTGTCACATAATGCCTGCCAATATGTATCAGCCAACGCGGCATCTTCACCATTTTTAGGAAGGCTTAAGTATTGCGGTAATTGGATATTACCTGTCAAGTAACGAATACCGCCAGCTGCTTGCAGTAATTCAGGTGGCAGTGCAGCAGCTAAACCTAGGTCAGTAAATTTATCAGCAACTGACATAAAGTCTTGATCAGGTACTGCTACAACCGGCTGTTTAGCAGTGCCAAATGTTGACGCTAGCAACTGCTTGATAGTGCCAACAACAGGACCTGTCGCTTGAGTCGTCATCGCTGCTGTGTAAACGATTTCGTCAGCACCAATGGATTCACTCGAAACAAGTGCTTGCTCATAGCTACGAATAACCGCTTGTAGAGACTTTTGCGCATCGGTTACTAGCGGCGCTTCTTGACGAAGTAATGTGTAAGTCGATGAAGGCGTTAAACTTCTGCCGCCATCAATCGTGTCTTTGATGTTGCTTGTCAGTACCGTGATATAGGTCGTATTAGACTTAAACGGTTTAACAGGAATAACATTGATGTTTTGGCCATCTTCACTAAGCTGTGAAACAAAATCGCCAGTTGGACCAAATGTCAGCTCACTCACTACGCGGCAAGCTAACGCAGGGCTCAGATTTTGACATGCTTCAGTTTGCGCATCATCACCCATAACGACTTCAAATATACGAACTGCGCCCGGCGCTGCAACTGTCGCCGCATCTATGGTTACACCAGTCGGCGTATTCAAACCAATTTGATATGGCATTTGTGTAGACCAACCGTCTAAACCACCAAGTGCTAGAGAAGGATCAGCGTAACCCGCGCGAGATAATAGAGGCTTAGAGTCGCCATCAAGCTCACCAGGAATATTGAGCGTACCATCTTGTGTACCACTAAAGAGAATATCATTGGGTACGGAAATAACACCATTTGAGGGGTCAAATTTAACCGATGCAACTGGCGTTACAGGTTTGGTGTCTTGCTTTACATCTTCTAGCGTTTCACCGCCACCACAGCCTGCTAACGCAGCTGAAACAGCGAGTGGTAGTAACAGTTTCTTCATTGTATTGGCTCCGACATAATTTTATTATTATTGTTACCTCAGCCAGCGCTCACCCTTGCCTCAAGAATGTAAGCATTAATAAGCTGCCGAGAATAATTCGTTAAAACTATGTAATTTTGCTTTTAATAAGACATTAGACCAGTTTAACTTAACGCAAAGTGTAGCCTTTCGCCACTCATATTTGCAATAAATTCGATAACTTGCGTCATGACTATGATAAAATATAGCAAATGTATTTGTTCGAGGTCCAATATGCAAACATATAATGCAGCTAGTAATGCACTAGAAAATAAAGTGATTTTGGTCACAGGTGCGGGTGACGGTATCGGTCGTATTGCCGCTATCAATTATGCCAAGCATGGCGCCACTGTGATTTTGTTAGGGAAAACTACTAGCAAACTAGAAGCGGTTTATGATGAAATCATCAATGCCGGTTATCCACAGCCAGCCATTGTGCCATTGGACCTTAAAGGCGCAACTAAACAACACTACCGAGATCTAGCTTCTACGATTGAACAACAATTTGGTAAGTTAGACGGCCTTCTTAATAATGCAGCGATTTTAGGCACTATGGGCCCGCTAGAGCATTTCTGCGTATCGACCTTTGAAAACGTCATGAAAGTCAATGTCACTGCACAGGCGATGATCACACGCTTCTTATTCCCGGTCATGCGTAAAGCACCCAGCGCCTCTATTATTTTTACTTCTTCAGGTGTAGGACGCCAAGGGCGCGAGTTTTGGGGTGCCTATGCTATCTCAAAATTTGCCACTGAAGGCATGATGCAAACATGGGCTTGTGAAGTGGGCAAAACCAATATTCGCGTCAACTGTATCAATCCAGGTGCAACCCGTACAAGTATGCGTGAAGCCGCCTTCCCTGGTGAAGACAGAGACAAGCTAAAAACTGCGGAAGATTTGATGCCAACTTATTTATACTTGATGTCAGATGACTCACTAGAAGTGAACGGCCAATCGATTGATGCACAGCCTAAATAAATATTTATATTTGCGCTAAAATTAAAAAAGGGCCAATCGGCCCTTTTTTAATGCACTTACTATTATCGACGCTTAGTTTGCTTCAAACGTTGATTATGCTTGTGGACAGCCTTTCTGATACGATTCACTTTAGCACGCTTATCTTTGCGCTTTTCAGGCATCACAGATAACTTAGTTTGTGTCTCAGGTCTCAGGCTCACTGATTTTCTCAAGTAGTTCACGTCTTCTAGCGCCAATTCTTCCCAGCCGCCTTGTGGTAGACGTTTATTCAGCTCAAGCTTACCGTAACGCACACGGATCAAGCGTGATACTTCAACTTCTTGTGATTGCCATAAACGACGTACTTCGCGGTTACGACCTTCTGTTAGCGTTACATTAAACCACTTATTGATCCCTTCGCCACCACGCGGTTTAATTGATAAGAACTTAGCTGGACCATCCTCTAATTCAACACCTTGTGAAAGTGTTTTCAAGGTTTGATTCGTGACCTCACCAAATACACGCACAGAATATTCACGCTCTACTTCGTATTTAGGGTGCATCAAACGGTTAGCCAACTCACCATCATTGGTAAAGAGTAATAAACCCGATGTATTGATATCTAATCGACCGATTGCAATCCAACGATCACCTTCTAAACGCGGTAATCTGTCAAATACTGTACGGCGGCCTTCAGGATCTTTACGTGTACATAGCTCACCCTCAGGCTTATGATACATTAAAACTCGGCAAATACGCTCTTCTTTTTGCTCAATCTTAACCACATGGCCATCCACTCGGATCACCGCATTTTCTTCGACTCTGTCGCCTAACTTAGCAACTTTACCGTCAACACTAACACGATTTGAGTCAATGTATTTTTCCATTTCACGGCGCGAGCCAACGCCCGCACGCGCTAATACTTTTTGTAGCTTTTCACTCATTCTGATGGTTCTCTCACAGAAGGATCATTTAACATCTGATCTAGCTTCTCAGTTTGCAGCTCTGGTAGTTTTGGTAACCCATCCAGACCGTTCAATGAGAAGTAATCTAAAAATAACTTGGTCGTCGCATACAGTGCAGGCTTACCCGGCACTTCTTTGTGTCCAACAACCTTTATCCATTGTCGCTCTAACAAGCTTTTCATAATGTTAGAACTGACAGTCACCCCACGAACTTGTTCGATTTCTCCTCGAGTAATTGGCTGACGATACGCGATGAGCGCTAGCGTTTCCAAAGTTGCCCGAGAATACTTAGGGGCTTTTTCTTGCCAAAGCATATTAAGCCAAGGGCTTAAACTTGGACATGCTTGAAAGCGATATCCGCTTCCAACTTCAACAAGTCTTACACCACGTGTTTGGTAGTGCTCAAAAATCGTTTCTATCGCTTGCCCTATGCGCTGATCAGAAACATGAATATCTTGCAGCACAGTCTCTTTCATGTGCTTTTTCGATAATGGCTTATCAGCTACAAAAATCGCAGCTTCAACCAACTCGACAAGTTGTTCATCACTGACTCGGCGTTTCATGTCACTATTTCTTCATAAGGCTAGTAGAAGGCGCGGTATTATGACAGAGCTGACACTACTCTTGTAGCTTTAATGACAAATAAATTGCACGCTCAAGCTGGATTTGCACAATCGAGATTAATTGCTCTTTAAGTAGCTCAAGCATGGCGATGAATGTCACGACGACACCGCTTCTGCCTTCTTGAACACTAAATAGCCGACTGAACTCAACAGGCTCTGTATGCTCACTTAAATATTGTAAGATCATCGACATGCGTTCGCGGGTAGAGAGGGCTTCTGCACTGACCTGATGATGCTCAAATTGCTTAGCTCTGGCCATCACTTCACTCATAGCCAACAATAACTCTTTTAAATTCACATCAGGTAATGAATCGTCACCTTGCTCGCTATCTTCAATGAGTGCACGAGCAATAAATATATCTCGCTCAACACGGGGGATTTTATCCAAGTTTTCCGCAGCCACTTTAAACTGCTCATACTCTTGTAAGCGTCTTACCAATTCCGCACGAGGGTCTTCCTCTTCTTCGAGTTCTTCATGCGTAGGGAGTAACAACCGAGACTTAATCTGTGCCAATAAAGCAGCCATCACCAAGTACTCCCCTGCAAGCTCCAGCTGCAATTCTTGCATCATCTCTACATATTGCACGTATTGCTGGGTAATGCTTAATATCGGGAGCTCTAAGATGTCTAACTTGTGACGTTTTATCAGATATAACAGTAAATCCAGTGGCCCTTCAAAGCTTTCGAGGATCACCTGTAAGGCATCTGGTGGAATATAAAGGTCTTCTGGCTTTTCTAATACGGCTTCCCCGTTTAAAAAAGCCAGAGGGGATGATTGGCTGATAACTTCTGTCATAAATTATTCAAATGGCGTGGTATCACCACAACCGTGACGCAAAATTTCGACATTGTCTTCAGACATATCAATCACTGTGGTCGCTTGTTCAGTTAAGTAACCACCATGCACAATAAGGTCAACATGCTTTTCAAGTTGCATGCGAATATCGTCCGGATCAGACTCTGTAAACAGCTCGCCAGGTAAAATAAGCGAGCAAGACATTAACGGTTCATTAAGCTCTTCTAAAATCGCGCAGGTGATTGGATGCTCTGTGACGCGAATACCTATGGTTTTTTTCTTGTCGTTTATCAATCTTTTAGGGACCTCTTTGGTGCCCTTTAAAATGAAGGTATACGGTCCCGGTGTATTATTTTTTATCAAACGAAACATTTGATTATCAACACGCGCATAAGTCGATAATTCAGATAGATCACGACACATTAGTGTGAAGTTATGATGTTTTTCGATCCCACGAATACGCTCAATACGCTCTTTTGCCTGCTTGTTTCCCAAACTACAACCGATCGCGTAACCCGAGTCAGTTGGATACACAACCACCCCGCCTTTTTGGATAATTTCGACCGTTTGACGGATCAGTCGGGCTTGCGGATTATCTGGGTGAATATGAAAAAATTGACTCATGCTAACATTCCTCTGTGGCTCCCCAAAACTGCCATACACCTTGGCAATCTTTTGGTAAGTATAGATTTCTTCCTAAATCTAACCAGCTAGTAGGATAATGAAAATCAGAGCCTTGACTGGCTAATAAATTATATTCTTGTGATAACTGACCAAGAAACTGTCTTTCACTTGGCGCTTGTTGAGGCTGTGCCACCTCCATAGCTTTACCACCGGCACCAGTGAATTCATCCAATAGTTTTCGAAGCCATTTGTTGGACATCTGATAACGTCCAGGGTGAGCCAATACAGCGACTCCGCCCGCACCTTGTATGGCTTCTATGGCTTCTTCCATAGAGCACCAAACACTCGGTACATATCCGGTCTTATTGCGCGCTAAAAATTTTTTAAATACACCTTGAATATTTTTTGCCACACCACGCTCCACCAGCGCCTTGGCAAAATGTGCACGGGTGATCTCTGCATCTTGCGCTAACTCTAAAGCTTGCGCATAAATACCTTCATAGCCCCTTTTTTCAAGGCGAGCACCAATTTCTTTGGCACGTTCACGGCGTTTTTGCTGCTGCTGTGTCAATAATACCTGCAGATTGGCATCGTTTATATCAATGTTTAGGCCAACAATATGAATTTCAAAGCTTTCCCACTTTGTAGATATCTCAACGCCTGAAATAAGCTCTAATGCTAAGTTTTTTTCTGCAATGAAATCACGTGCTACGGATACACCCGCCACGGTATCATGATCAGTTAACGCCAGTACATCAACGCCTTTTTCTGTTGCCCGCTCAATTAGCTCAGGTACTGCTAAACGCCCATCAGAAAAAGTGCTATGACTGTGTAAATCATATTTAATCAAAATTTTCCCCTTAAAAACCAACCACGCGAATTATACCATGCCAGTAAGTGGGAGTGCGCTTTTATTTATTTTCTTACTAAAGCGATTAATTTCAACACCTTTACTAGGTCAAAAATCTTACTATTTAAATGAATAACAGACGATTGTTTATTTTTTGATATTAGTGCTTGACAGTTTGCACCAGAGTAGGGTTTACTGTAGGTACTTAAATTGACATAACGAAAACTTTACAAATGAATCTAACACAAAAAACAAAAATCGTTTGGTGGTGGCGCTCGTAATTGCGGGTGTGATTCGTTGTGTCTAACGACTTGTAAACCCGCGCTGAGTACGCGGGTTTTTTTATGGAATTTTTTTAGTGATTAACAATTTTTGCAACAATTCATCTACAAAATCTTGGTGGTGGTGCCTGAAATAGCGGGAAGGCATTGTTGTAACTAAATACACACCCCCCGCAAGTAAAAATACTTCGGGGGGTTTTTTGTACTAAAGAGGAATGAGGTTTGATTTTTAGTCATATAACTACAACACCGGGTGAGGTGACAAGTATAAGGCTGCGGCGCGATTATATCGAAAGCCCCCTGTCATTATATTCAGCTCTCAATAAACCCAATACACTGTTACTGGAGTCTGCTGAAATTGACTCCAAAGACAATGTAAAAAGTATTATCTTAGCAGATGCGGCTCTTCGCATAGAGTGCAATGGCTTAGAGGTAAAAGTACGTGCACTTTCGAACAACGGCGAGCAATTACTTAATTACTTAGCAGAGCAAGTGAGTAACTGCACTGTTGTTAAAGAGTATGCTGTACTGACCTTAACGTATGATGCTCAAGATTTATCGCTGGATGAATACAGTAAACTAAAAGCAGATAATGCATTTAGCGCGCTGCGCACCTGTATTAACTCCATTAAACGTAACTCAGATACGCCATTCTCCGTCTTTTTAGGCGGGGTATTTGCCTATGATATGGTAGCCAATTTTGAAACATTGCCTAGCGTACCAGATGGTAAAAATGATTGTCCTGACTATGTGTTCTACTTAGCGGAAACCATAGTCATGATCGATCATCAAGCTAAAACAACAGAGTTAATTGGCAATGTATTCAATGGGCCTGATGTCCATGCGAATTGCTTTGAAGTAGGTAAGCAACTTGAAGATCTCAATCGTCAATGTGACGAATATGAAACGTATAAAGAGCAGCCTGAGAAAATCACGCATGATGTAGAGGTTGATATCAGCGATGATGTATTCAAAAAACAAGTCGTACAACTTAAAAAGAATATCGTTGATGGCGATATTTTCCAAGTCGTTCCATCACGTACTTTTTCGCTACCTTGTAAAAAGCCACTAGCCGCCTACAAGCATCTGAAAAAGCAAAACCCAAGCCCATATATGTTTTATATGAGAGACGAGAAGTTTGTGCTGTTTGGTGCCTCTCCTGAGTCGGCCTTAAAATACTGCCAAGACAGTAATCAAGTCGAAGTATATCCAATTGCAGGCACGCGCCCTCGTGGCAAATTTGCAGACGGCTCCATTAACCCTGATTTAGATAGTCGCATCGAATTAGAGCTACGTGACGATAAAAAAGAGCGTGCGGAGCATTTAATGCTCGTCGACTTAGCACGTAACGATGTCGCTCGGATCAGTGTGCCAGGTACTCGTCATGCTAAAGAGTTGCTTAAAGTAGACCGCTACTCGCAAGTCATGCACTTGGTCTCTCGAGTGGTTGGTCAGCTAAAACCCGATCTTGATGCATTGCATGCTTATCAGGCTTGCATGAATATGGGCACACTTGTAGGCGCACCTAAAGTAAAAGCAGCGCAGCTTGTCAGAGATACAGAAAAACAGCGTCGCGGCAGCTACGGTGGTGCGGTTGGTTATTTAACAGGTGATGGTGCAATGGATACATGTATTGTCATTCGTTCAGCATTTGTGAAAAATGACATAGCCTATGTTCAAGCAGGCGCTGGCGTTGTTTATGACTCAGACCCTCAAGCCGAAGCCGATGAAACAAAAGCCAAAGCCAGTGCGGTGATCAAAGCCATTCAATCTAGCTACCAAGGAGTGGGTTATGACGCCTAAAGTATACTTTTTAGATAACTTTGATTCATTCAGCTACAACCTTGTTGATGAGTTGTCGCAGCTTGGCAGTGAGTTAGTGGTTTATCGTAACCATATCGATGCAAGTACTATCTACGACAAAATGTGTAATGAAACCGTGCCTGTGGTACTGGTATTATCTCCCGGTCCTGGAAAACCTAGCGAAGCAGGCTGCCTACTCGATTTAATTGAACTCTGTAAAGGCAAATTTCCTATGTTAGGTATTTGTCTTGGTCAACAGGCATTAACACAAAGCTATGGTGGTACCATCGGCCATGCTGGCGAAACGGTACATGGTAAATCATCACGTATTGATGTGGAAGAGCACCCTGTTTTTGCAGGTCTTGGTAAACAATTTCCTGTTGCAAGATATCACTCATTAATGGCGACAAGCGTACCTGAGTGTTTAAAAGTCATCGCTAAATATCAAGACATTCCAATGGCGGTTTACCATACCACTGACAAAGTGATTGGGTATCAATTCCACCCAGAATCAATTTTAACGCCAGACGGTGCCAAGCTGCTTAAGCAAAGCATCGATTACTTAACCTGTTAGGAGGCAACATGGAAAGTTTAAATCTGCTGATTGATCAGCAATCACTGAGCTTTGAGCAAGCAACTGAGTTGTTTGGACAAGTTATGCAAGGCGAGTTATCTGAAATAGAGCTCACCGCAGCATTAGTGGCACTCAAGATAAAAGGTGAGACCGCAGCAGAGATTGCAGGTGCCGCAAAAGCCATGCGTGACCATGCCGTCGCTTTCGATAACCGCGGTTTAAACTGCGCTGATAGTTGTGGCACAGGTGGTGACGGTACTAATACCATTAACGTCAGTACTACCGCAGCCATCGTCGCAGCAGCGTGTGGTATTCCTATGGTAAAACATGGTAACCGCAGTGTTTCTAGCAAATCTGGTTCGGCAGATTTACTGCGCACTTTGGGCATTAATCTTGAGATGAGCCCTGAACAAGGTGCAAACTGCTTAGAGAAAACCAACTTTGCATTTTTATTTGCTCCGCTATATCACAGCGGTGTTAAACACGCGATGCCAGTGCGCACACAGCTAAAAACGCGTACCTTGTTTAATATTTTAGGCCCGCTTGCAAACCCTGCAAAGCCGCAACTACAGCTACTTGGTGTATATGATCCAGCCCTGTGCCGCCCAATGGCAGAAACATTAAAAATGTTGGGGACAGAGCGTGCGATGGTTGTCCATGGTGCAGGATGTGATGAAATTGCACTGCATGGCACAACCCAAGTCACCGAACTTAAAAATGGTGAAATTACTGAATACACGCTGACACCAGCTGACTTTGGTTTAGATAATTACGCGCTTGAAGATATTGCCGGTGATACCCCTGAATATAATGCTCAAGCAACCCGTGATATCTTAGCTGGCAAAGGCAAGCCAGCACACAATGCCGCAATTGCAGCCAATGTCAGTGCGTTACTTGTGATGTCAGGCAGAGCAGACACGCTAAAAGCAGGTACACAACAAGTACTAGATGTGCTGGCGTCTGGCAAATGTGTTGAAACGCTTCAAGCCATTTCGGAGGTCAGTCATGGCTAATGTGTTAGAAAAAATTGTAGATGACAAAAAAGTTGAATTGGTCGAGCGTAAAAAAGCGTTCCCTTTGAATGAGTTTCAATCTTTGGTTCAACCCAGCGAACGAGACTTTTATGGCGAGATGTCAAAACCCGGCATTCAGTTTATTTTAGAGTGTAAAAAGGCATCGCCTTCAAAGGGTCTGATCAGAGATAACTTTGACTTAGATGAAATAACCTCGGTATACGCTAAGTACGCAACCTGTATCAGTGTTTTAACGGATGCTAAGTACTTCCAAGGCAGTTTTGATTACCTAAGCTACGTACGCAGCAAGGTTGAGCAGCCGCTGATCTGTAAAGACTTTTTCATTGATGAATACCAAGTATACCTCGCGCGCTTAAAAGGTGGCGATGCTATCTTATTGATGCTATCGGTGCTGGATGATGAAACATATGAAAAGCTAGCAACACTTGCTCACTCGCTCAATATGGCGGTGCTGACTGAGGTCAGCAATGAAGAAGAAGTGCACCGAGCACTTAAGCTTGATGCCAAACTGATTGGGATCAACAACCGTAACTTGAGAGATCTCAGCACTGATCTAGCGACAACGGAACAATTAAGAAAACTGATCCCGAGTGACAAAACCGTTATCTCTGAATCAGGAATTTATACACATAGCGACGTTAAACGCTTAACTCCACAGTGTAACGGCTTCTTAGTTGGTAGTTCTTTGATGGCTGAAGATGACCTAGAAGGCGCGTGTCGTAAGCTGATTTTAGGTGAAAACAAGGTGTGTGGATTAACCCGTGTTGACGATGCCCTTGCCGCTTACCAAGCTGGCGCCGTTTACGGTGGCTTAATTTTCTATCCAAAATCACCACGTTTTGTCGACTTTGATTGCGCTCGTGCAGTCGTAGACAGTGCACCTTTAAAATATGTTGGTGTTTTTGTGGATGCGCCTCTTGAGCAAATTGTGGAATATGCGCAAAGCCTGAGACTAAGCGTGGTACAACTTCATGGTCATGAGTCACAAGACTTCATCAGTAGCCTACGTAAACAGCTACCTGTCAATTGCCAAATTTGGAAAGCACAAGGCATTGTAGATGAATTTCCTGTGCCTTTTGATGAAGTAGACAAACATCTTTATGACACAAAAACAGCTTCAGCATTTGGCGGAACTGGAAAAGTTTTCAACTGGCAACTACTTAAAAGTGCAAAAAAACCATTTATGCTTGCAGGCGGTCTTAACGCAGACAATGTAAAAGACGCTTCCTATTTAGGTGCGGCAGGCTTTGATCTTAATTCAGGGGTGGAGACGAGCCCCGGTAAAAAGTGTCCGGAAAAATTACGCGATGCTTTTAACAATATTCGAAAATACTGAGGTGGATAGAATGAATACAGGATATTTTGGTGATTTTGGTGGCATGTACGTCCCAGAATTACTCGTACCAGCACTAAAACAACTTGAACAAGAATTTGAAAAAGCACAGCAAGATGAAAGCTTCAAATCTGAGTTCTATGCACTACTAAACGAATACGCGGGCCGTCCGACACCGTTGACGCTTTCTCGCAACCTAGTTAAAAACCCAAAAGTTAAACTGTACTTAAAGCGTGAAGACTTACTACACGGCGGTGCACACAAAACCAACCAAGTATTAGGTCAAGCACTACTTACTAAGCGCATGGGTAAAAAAGAAGTCATCGCTGAAACAGGTGCTGGACAACATGGCGTAGCAACAGCGCTAGCTTGTGCACTACTGGGCTTGAAATGTCGAGTTTATATGGGTGCAAAAGATGTTGAACGTCAGCAGCCTAATGTGTTCAGAATGCGCTTAATGGGTGCTGAAGTTATTCCTGTTACAGCAGGTTCTGGCACGCTAAAAGACGCCGTCAATGAAGCAATGCGTGATTGGTCTGCAAACTATAAGACAGCACACTACCTATTAGGCACAGCCGCAGGCCCTCACCCGTTCCCGACCATTGTTCGTGACTTCCAACGTATGATCGGTGAAGAAGCTAAGCAGCAAGTGCTTGAAGCTGAAGGCCGCCTACCCGATGTTGTGATGGCGTGTGTTGGCGGTGGCTCTAATGCAATTGGTATGTTTGCAGATTTCATCGATGAAAAAGAAGTCAAACTCGTAGGGATTGAGCCAGCTGGTAAAGGCCTTGATACTGACGAGCACGGTGCAGCACTGTGTAAAGGTAGCACAGGTATTTTACACGGTGCTTATACCTACATAATGCAAGACAGCGATGGACAAATTGAAGAGTCATATTCTGTTTCTGCTGGTCTTGATTACCCTGCTGTTGGTCCTCAACACGCCTACTTACATAAAACAGGTCGTGCTCAATACGTTGGGATCACCGATACCGAAGCACTTGACGCCTTCCAAGCACTGGCAAAACATGAAGGGATTATTCCTGCCCTTGAGTCAAGCCATGCTATTGCGTATGCATTAAAGTACGCAGAGCAACAAACTGAAGAAACCGTTATTGTCGTAAACCTAAGTGGCCGTGGTGACAAAGATCTTGCCCATGTACACAACGTATTGAACGAGCGAGGTGCACTATGAGCCGTTACAGCAACTTATTTACACGCCTAAACGATGCCAGAGAAGGTGCATTTGTGCCATTTGTTACTTTAGGCGATCCGACAAAAGAGATCAGTATTGATATCGTGAAAAGCTTAATCGACGGTGGTGCTGATGCACTAGAGCTTGGGATCCCATTCTCAGACCCAATTGCTGACGGCCCTGTCATTCAAGCAGCGAATATCCGTGCACTTGAAAGTAAAATCAATACACAAGATTGTTTTGATATCATTCGCGAGATCAGAGAATACAATGCAGACATTCCTATTGGTCTGCTACTGTATTCAAACTTAATCTTTGCACAAGGTCTGGAAAACTTTTATCAGCAGGCAAAAGACGCGGGAGTTGACTCTATCTTAGTGGCTGACGTGCCTCTACATGAGTCAAAAATGTTCAGACAGGCTGCACAGCAAGCTGAGGTTGAGCCGATCTTCATCGCAACACCAAACGCCAGCGATGATACGCTTCGTCAATGTGCAAGCTATGGCCGAGGGTACACTTACCTATTATCACGTTCAGGGGTTACAGGCACAGAAACTAAAGCGGAAATGCCTGCAGATACCATGATCAATAAGCTACATGAGTACAATGCAGCACCTACTTTATTAGGCTTTGGTATCTCGGCACCGGAGCATGTACAAGCTGCCATTAAGTCAGGCGCAGCGGGTGCTATCTCAGGTTCAGCGGTCGTGAAAATTATTGAAGATAATTTGAGTGAGCCGGCGCTGATGTGCGAGCGTTTACGTGAGTTTGTTGCAACCATGAAGGCTGCAACAGCGAAGTAAGCCTACTTAATCAGCTAGGGCATCTTTAAATGCCTTAGCTGGTTTAAATAACACTTTATTTTGACCTTCTATGATAATTTCTTCCCCTGTTTTAGGATTTCTCCCAGGCTTAGCGGGATGGTAGCTTAGCGTCAACGAGCCAAAACCAGACAAAGCAACAGGATCGCCTTCAGACAATCGTTTTGTAATGGCATTTAAAATGCTGTCTAAAGCGGCTTTTGAATCCTTTTTAGTCAGTTCGTTGCGCTCAGACATCGCTGAAACTAATTCACTCTTATTCATTGAGTTCTCAAATTATTTTTAAGGTGTGCGGAGGCTAGAAGTTTAGCAGCTAAAAGTCAATCTTGAACTTATTGTCATAACTTGGTAAAACGCAATAGAGGTATGGTAACACGAGGTTTTAAATGGCATTTATCGTTGAGTATTTACCCCTGATCCTATTTTTTCTCGTCTATAAATTTATGGATATTTTTTGGGCTACGGGCGTATTAATTGTCGCATCTTTAATACAGATGGCATGGCAATATTTTAAGGAGGGCGCGATCTCTCAAAGGCACTGGATTTTCTTTGCCATTGCTTTATTACTCGGCGGATTGACAATACTGTTCCAAGACGAACAGTTTATCATGTGGAAAGCCACTATAATATACGCTGCTCTGGGCAGCACACTTTTAGTATCACACCACATGTTAGGGAAAAACCTGACTAAAAAAGCCTTGCTCGGCATCCTCAATAGCGCAATGAAACAAATGCAGCATGCAGAGCAAAGCGACAATAAAGTACCAAAACGACAAAAAGCCGAAGAGCTCCCTATCCCTGAAACGCTCTTTGCACAACTTAACCTCGCATGGTCAGCACTCTTTTTTGTTATCGCGATTTTAAACTTAATTGTGGCTTATACTTTTTCACTCGATTTTTGGGTTAATTTTAAGGTCTTTGGTTTAATGGCAATCACTTTTATCGCCGTTATGTTAACCATTGCCAAGGTATCTAAATACCTCCCAGAAGATGAATAAATTCAACATTGATACCATTACGAAAACAAGCTTTACAGGTAAGAAAATAACTCTGTAAAAGTTCCAGCCAAAATGATGATGCTTGCTATATTTTATGCAGGGCAGATTTTCAGTATGGTGGTCTTTTGAACGCGCATCAATATAGATGGTTTGAGCTATTCTCTGTTTTTATTTTTCTTCCTTGTATCGCTTATCTATTTCGTGCAGAGCTTGCTAATTGGCTCTTCCCTGCATTGATCACTTTAATGGTAGTGTGCACTTACCTACTCATTTCTGATCCGCATTTTAAACGATTCAGACTCACCAGCCTTGGGCAATTCTCAGCCATAAAAAAACGGTTATTTTCGATGTTTTTTATCGGCGCTCTATTCTCTGGCATGCTGTATGGGCTGATAAGTCAGGAAAGTTGGTTTGCACTGCCCATTAACTCAACGTTTGACTGGTTAGTGCTGTTAATTGCTTACCCTATTTTATCAGTCCTGCCGCAAGAACTTATTTTTAGAAGCTACTTTTTCCACCGCTACAAACGAATTTTACCAAGTAAAACCGTAAGGGTTGTGCTCAGTGCCAGTGTGTTTGCACTCGCACACTGTGTATACGATAACTGGATGGCCATCATTTTATCATTTATGGGCGGATTGTTATTTGCGTATACCTATGCACACAGCCGTTCTTTAGCCGTGTGTGTGCTAGAACATAGTTTGTGGGGATTATGGATATTTACAATTGGCGCAGGAAAGTATCTAGATGCAGGTGTGACATTTACATAAGTTGTGGAGCAAGCGCCCCACAACTTATGTATCAATTAGAAACCAAATAAGCTGACTGCAAAGTACTTGGTAGCAACCGTATTGACGAATATCACGAGTAATATCACTGGAATAAACGTCGACAGCGAGAAGTTAACATACTTCTCCATAAAGCTGCCTTTGTAACTTTCACAACCTTGAGACAGCTCATCTGACAGATTTGCTTTTCTCCAACGGTATGTTACAAACAAACAAAGTAGTAAGCCATTGAATGGTAAAATCGTGTCATAGAATACGTCAGAAACAATGTCAAAGAAGCTCTTATCAACACCACCATACTGAGTAAATTTCGTCAGCCACTCGACCATACCAAATGACATGGTACACATCACAGTTAACACACCCGTCGACACAGCAAGCACTGTCAATGACTTCTTACGGCTGTAACCTTTGGCTTCCATTAGGCTTGCAGTTGGCACTTCCACAATGGATACCAAAGATGTAATCGCCGCGAAGAACACCAATAAAAAGAAGATACCCGCAACAATCGATGCACCTGTATAGCCAATATCCGCTTGCATCGTTAAGAATAACTGAGGCAAGTACACGAAGATCATAGATACAGAGGAGTCTGATAGCTCGTCAAGCTTAACATCTGGGTTAAAGCTGAAAATGGCAGGTAGTACCATTAGGCCTGCGATAAATGCCACTAACGAGTCTGTGACTGCCACCATTTTTGAGCTACCGACAATGTCCTCTTTCTTAGAAATGTAAGACGCATAAGTAATTAAGATACCCATACCAAGTGACAATGAGAAAAATGCTTGTGACAGCGCGCCATTTAAGACACTGGCATCCATTTTAGAAAAGTCAGGAACAATGTAATAACGCACACCAGCCATCGCATTATCGAGCGTAAGTACATAGGCCACTAATCCGATTAGCAGCACAAATAAGGCTGGCATCATCAGCTTTGCAGCTTTTTCAATCCCTTCTTTTACGCCACCAACTAAAATCAGATTCACCAAAATAGCGACGCCGGCCATATAGCCAAAAACACTATACTCGTTAATAAAAATACCAAAATTATTTGGGTTTGCTAGCTGGTCCAAGTTCCCCATAACAGTTTGTACCAGATAACCAAAAATCCAAACAGTAATAACCATGTAAAAGACCGCTATCATAAACGGCGTTAACACAGCTAGCGCACCAGCAAGCGACCATTTTTTATCTCCACCGGTAAGTGAATGATAAGCACCGTATGGGTCTTTTTGCGCCTTACGACCAAGCGCCATTTCGGCGATCATAACAGGTAAACAGATGAAGATAACAAACAGCGCATAAACGATTAAAAATGCACCGCCGCCATTTTTTGCAGCAGACACTGGGAACCCAACTAGATTTCCGATCCCCACAGCGGACCCTGCCGCTGCCAAAATGAAACCCAGTCGAGAGCTAAATTGCTCGCGATTCGCACTCATTAAAACAACCTTATTATTATTTTTTACGATAGTCGAAGGACTGTAACAGCCATGGCCTGCGGATTTCAAGTATAAATCAGGATTCTCATCAGATAACGTCATTTCATTTACATTTAGGGACAATCCAGTCTATGATACGAAACACAAAATTAATTACGCATTATTTCTGACTATTATGCTTTACATGATTTACTCAACGGATGTGGAAAACTCGCTCGAAAAACGCATGAATGCAAGGCCTGCGCATTTAGCTCGCTTAAATGCATTAAAGGATGAAGGGAGACTCTTTGTTGCAGGTCCTCTACCTGCAATTGACGACGAAAACCCAGGCGATGCTGGATTTACGGGCTCACTTGTCATTGCTGAATTTTCCTCGTTAGAGGAAGCACAAGCGTGGGCTGCAGCAGACCCTTATATAGAAGCAGGCGTCTACGCTAATAGTGTCGTTAAACCATATAAGAAAGTATTACCTTAACTAAAGTTCAGCACGGGTTAAGACAACTCATCTTAACCTGCGTCACATGATGTTAAGCAACCCAAACGTGGAGCTTAGAATGCAGTTGCCCTTATGTTTTGCTATTTTTGCGCTGGTTTGTTCCCTGACATTCACTCAGGCACAAGCCGCACAGCAGGACACCATAAGCAAAAAAGAAGCCGTACAATTAGCAACCACTGAACAACCTGGAAAAACGCTTAAAATTTCCCTTGAAGGTGATTATTTTATTGTACGCATTCTTCAAAGCGACGGCAGAATAGTTGATGTGAAAGTCCACAAAATAACGGGTGAAGTTAAGAAGGATTAACAATGCGAATTTTAGTAATAGAAGACGACGTTCAACTGGCTGAAAACCTAAGAAACGTATTAGAGAAAGAAAAGTATAGTGTTGATCTATGCCATGATGGCGAAAACGGTCTGTTTCATCTGACGGAGTACCCGCTAGACTTAGCAGTTGTGGATCTAGGATTACCCAAACTAGATGGCATTGAGTTGATAAGACGTGCGCGAGCTGAAGGAATCAAGATACCGATTTTAATTTTAACTGCCCGAGATCGCTGGCAAGAAAAAGTTGAAGGATTAGATGCAGGTGCCGACGATTACTTAACAAAGCCATTTCATGTTGAAGAGCTTATCGCGCGCTGTAATGCACTAATTAGACGCAGTGCGGGGCAAGCAAACCCTGAGATAAGCATAGGTCCAATCACACTGCATACACGTTCTCAGCAAGTTTTTGTCAATGAACGTGAGCTAACTTTAACTGCTTATGAGTACAAAGTGCTTGAGTATTTGATGGTTAACCCTCACAAAGTTATTTCTAAATCTGAATTAACTGAGCATATTTACGACCAAGATTTTGACCTAGACTCCAATGTTATAGAAGTATTTGTACTGCGCTTGCGTAAAAAGCTTGACCCTGACGGCACATTAAATCCTGTAGAAACCTTACGAGGTAGAGGTTATAGGTTTAAAACTCAGTGGTAAGCAGCGCACAGATCTCCCTCAAAATAAGACAAGGATTTATCCTTGTCTTTGTTTTAATTATTGCACTTCCAGCTCTTTTCTTCTCTATTGGTCGCGCCTACTATGCTACCTTAGTAGATGCAACAGAAAAAACGCTAGAAGCACATCTTTACTCTCTCATATCTGAAGTCGAGTTTGTATCTGATGGGATTTCTATGCCCAGAACGATATTAGCACCTGAGTTAAACAGATTAAATTCAGATACATACGCATTGGTATATCAAGAAAATACCCTCGTGTGGTACTCAGAGTCTGCTGTAAGCCTCACTGTCACCCCTGATGTTTCTCAAACACAAGCTGGGGCATCAGAATTCAAAAAAGTGCGTTACAGTGGAGAAGATTTTTGGCAGCTCAGTTTAACAGTTATATTAGGAAATGCAGATCAATCCCAGCAAGCTAAGTTCATCTTATTAAAAAAGAACTCTGCCCTACTCGCATTAATGTCTGAGTTCAGAAACACCCTTGTCAATTGGATGTTGATTATGGGGGTTGTCATTGCCGCTTTAATGGCATTTGGTTTTGTTTGGAATGCGCGCCCTTTGCAGCGACTTGATAAA
This sequence comes from Pseudoalteromonas umbrosa, assembly GCF_030125375.1. GTDB lineage: Bacteria > Pseudomonadota > Gammaproteobacteria > Enterobacterales > Alteromonadaceae > Pseudoalteromonas > Pseudoalteromonas umbrosa. The sequence continues at coordinate 216,594 of NZ_JASJUU010000008.1, forward strand.
GAAATTAAAGAAGTTGAATCTGGTGAACGCGACAAGATAAATGGTCTATACCCTGTCGAACTAACGACTATTAAAGCCGACCTTAATCTACTACTAGATTCACAGAGGCGGCAAAAAGAACGTTATCGGGCATCTTTAAGCGATCTGGCGCATGCACTTAAAACGCCCCTAGCAGTGCTTAAGTCAAGCCCACTTGCTGCGGACTCTGAAGCCCAAGAGCAATTAGATAGAATTAATGCGATGATCGAGCATCAACTAAAACGCGCAGCTACTGGGGCTTCGGACACTTGGAAAAAACAAACTAAGGTCAAACCAGTTTTAGATTCTATCCTCAATGCCATGGGTAAAGTCTATTTAGATAAAGGAATAGAATTCTCAACATCCTGTGAGCAAGATGCCGCTTTTCTTGGTGATAAAACCGATTTGATGGAAATTTTAGGTAATATCATCGATAATGCTTGTAAAGCATGTGTGCACAAAGTTGATATCACTGTTAAAACGGACACCACTAAAGGGATTACATTTATTATTGGTGATGATGGCCCAGGCATTCCTGAAAACAAACGAGAAGAACTTTTACAGCGTGGCTCTAGGCTTGATACCTATGAAGCTGGGCACGGTGTAGGTATGGCAATTGTGTCTGATTTAGTTGCCTCTTATCACGGCCAAATCATTATTAACTACAGTGAACTTGGCGGTGCCAAATTTACGATTGAGTTTAACTATGATCAAAACCATTAATATTTTTCTGTTGTTCACTGTTTTTTCAAGTATCGATGCGTTTGCTCGAACTGAGGCGTTGAGAGATTGTAGTCACCTTGAGTCTGACCACCCTCAAAAAGCAAAAAAGTATTTAATGTGCCTCGATGGCAATATTGAGCTGTTAGAAAGAAATCGTCAGACTTGGGTAAATAAGTTAGTGATGGATACTGAAGAGTTAGAAAAAAATACCGGTAACACTCAGTTAATGCCTATTATTCAGCGTAGTATCACAAATCAAAGCCGTTATATGGATGACTCTTGCAAATGGCGTTATCTAAAAGAGCTTCCTAACTCGACACGTGCAGCAAAAGTCTTTAAACGCTGTAAAATATCCTTTTTACAGCTGCATATCAAAGAGCTACAAGCTAATTTTTAGACTCTTCATAACTACTTAACATGGTCGCTAACCAGCGGCCGTCTTCGCTATTTTCAAGGCCAATTTTCACAACCATCGTCAGTGGTACAGATAACAGCATACCCACAGTACCGAGTAACCAGCCCCAAAATATCAAAGAAACAAATACCACAAGTGTAGATAAACCTACACCTTTGCCCATATATTTTGGCTCAATCATATTTCCCATAATGGTATTAATAGACAAATACCCAGCAGCCACTAATCCGCTTACTACCGGTCCATGTGTTACTAGCGCTAATAATACCGGTGGTACGGCCGCTATAATAGAACCTATATTTGGAATATAATTCAGTAAAAACGCTAATACACCCCAAAGTACAAAGTAATCGACATCGAGAAGCCACAGTAAAAATCCAGCCAGAACACCAGTTGCTAACGAAACACCTGTTTTAATGGCCAAATAGCTATTAATGGAATCTAAAAAACGGTCAATTTGCTGCATTTTCATTTGCGGATCATCAAGGGCTAGATGCACTTTTTTACTCAGCATAGGCGCTTCGAAAAGCATAAATACGACTGTCAATAAGATTAAGAAAATATTGGCCATCACACCACCAAACCCAGCGAGCATATTAGTTGCAACATCTATCATCTTACCCGGGTCAAACAGTGATATTAGCTGCTGCTTATCAATAAGTATGTTGTAATGAGCAGCGGTGTCTACTAACCAAATAAACTTATCCTGAAGTGCCTCACGATAGCTAGGTAATTGCAAAGAAAAGTCATTTAAAGACTGTCCAACTAATCCAGCTAGGCTCATTCCTAATAATGCGACTAAGGCTATAATAATGACTATTGCTGCGCCTTTAGGAATACGATAGCTGGCAAAAAATCTTAAAAGTGGATTGCAAATGATCGCAATGAAAGCAGCTAGTATAAATGGCACTACTATGTCATTTGCTAGTTTTATACCTGCCAATACAATGAATAATGAGGCCAATACAACTAAGCTCTTGTTTATTCCCGTCAATGATGACACTGTTGATCCTTATGCGAAGTCGCAACGTTGAAGGTAAAGTTAACACATAACTTTTATATGTATCTGCTACTATTGTAATTGAATTTAAATTCAAAGCACTAGGGCTAATTAAAAAACATACATAAACCAAACCATAATTGAGCGTGGAATGAATATATTGATCACGGGTGGAACCGGACTAATTGGGCAAGAACTTTGTAAGTTTTTAGTCAATAAATATGACTTAATCGTTTTAACCAGAAACGAAATAAAAGCAAGGCAGCTACTAGGACAGAACGCACGCTTTGTAGACTGTTTATCTAAAGTTGACTTCAACAATATAGATATCGTCATTAACTTAGCTGGTGAGCCCATTGCAGACAAAAGGTGGAGCGATGAACGCAAGCAAACAATCATAGAAAGCAGAGTCGGCATCACAAAACAAATATCTGACTATATTAATTCAGCACAAACACCACCTCATACTTTTATTTCCGGCAGCGCAATCGGTTTTTACGGTAGACAAGATCCTAGCGTGTCAGTGGATGAAACTTTTGACAAGCCTCACAATGAATTCAGCCATCAATTATGTCATGACTGGGAACAAGCCGCATTGCACAGTCAAAGTCAGCAAACACGAGTCTGTTTACTACGAACAGGTGTCGTATTATCACGCCGAGGCGGAGCACTCAAAAAAATGTTACCGGCGTTTTCTTGGGGCATGGGTGGGCCTATGGGCTCAGGTGAGCAGATCATGTCATGGATCCACATTGATGATATGATACAGCTGATCCTCTTCTTGATCCGCCATGAAGAATTACAAGGTGCATTCAACGCAACAGCACCAAACCCAGTATCAAATAAAGAATTCTCAGATTGCCTCGCTTGTGTTTTAAATCGCCCTGCTTTTTTCTGGTTGCCTGAAAGCTTCTTAAAGTGGGTATTTGGAGAGATGTCTGACTTGCTTATTTACGGTCAGAAAGTCATTCCAAAGAAAGCACTCGACGCAAACTATAGATTCCGCTATCAATCGTTAGAAGAAGCATTAAAACAAATAATGCACTAACGCAAACAGCACCAATAAAAAGGGCTGACAATCTGAACGCCCTTCTATCCTTTTTTATGAAATAATCGTTTGCAATCTCTCACATGAACATGCAGATTTCTAGAGTGTGATTATACTTAAACATACCATCTACAAAGAGCCGTGTGATTGCCTTACTCTCGATTCAATAAATTCATTCAAACAATATTACACAGCAAGTACCTACTTTCGCTGCGAGAATCGTTTATTGCTCTTTTACCTTATTTTGTCAGTAGCGCACTTGCACTTCTTATAATTAACAGCGCGCTGTTCTTCAATTTAGTAAACGAAAGTAATGGATTATATGCTGCACTATTTAATGGTGCGACACTAATTTTGAGTCTATTTCCACTCATCGTTGCCACTTCTATCGGCTTCTTTATCTGTAAAAATTATGGGCAAAGTGGGATAATTGGTGCGATGCTCGCTTTGCTGAGTTTCTCACTACATGGCCAGTATATCATTTCTGTAAACACTAACTTTGAGCTTAACGCCACAGGTGCAACGCCATTTGCCATTATTATTCCAAGTATTAGTAGTTTATTACTGGTATTGTGTATGCGGATTCAACCAAGTTTTGATGGTTATTTATATCGTGTTAGTCACTTCTTAGGCGAAAAACTACGGGCAATTATCCCATTCTCCTTAGTCTTTTTCAGTTTTTATCTGTTTATGCCTATCCTTTATGAAATCGGCGACCTCATTGCCTCATGGATCACGCCAGATACCTCCAATACCTCAGTTGCTTGGCTAACTTATCAGAGAATGCTCGTAACACATGGTTTGTGGTTTCTTGGTATCCACGGTGATAACACATTTGATATGTTACTTAGCCCCCAGTTTTTGTCACAGCCGATCATACCAGGGATCTCGGCAAAAACATTTTATGATACCTTCGTGCTTATTAGTGGCACTGGCTGCTTCGCTGGCCTCATTTTAGCCGCTCTATGCCTTAAACGCAGCGGCCATGAACGCAACATAGCCAAGCTTTCTATTCCTTTCACTGTTTTTAATTTTTGTGAGATTATTGTTTTCGCCCTACCTATATTTTTAAACCCAATTATGCTCGTGCCATTTATTTTGGTTCCGAGTATTAACTTTGCAATAGCCTACTTTGTCTTAAGTCACGGCTGGATTGAAGTCACTAATATTGAGATCAGCTGGATGACCCCTGCGCTGATCAGCGGCTATAAAGTCTCTGGAGGTGTATCAGGTGTTATATTGCAAAGTTGCTTAATTATCTCCAGTGCATTCATCTATTACCCTTTCTTACACTGGCACAACCGCCAAATTAACTTTGAAAGTGCCATTAACAAGCTGACCGATAAATTAAAAATTTCTGAGCAATTAAGAAGTACGGGAGAGTCTGTATTCATAGCTCACCAACGAGATATTGACTATGCTAGCAAAGAGCTAAATCAAGTACTTAATGATATTAGTGAAGGCAAGCTCAAGTTATATTACCAACCGCAAATTTGTCAGCTCTCAGCAACCGTCAGTGGGTTTGAAGCATTATTAAGGCTACAAAAACCAAATGGTAATTTAGTCGGTCCTTACTTTTTAAACACATTAATAAAACATGATCAAACAGACATTATTGACAAATGGGTCATTGAACAAGCAAAACGCGATCTTGAGTATTTTAGAAATAAAGATTTTTTCCCAATCATTAGCATCAATGTAAATCCTAAGGTCATGACTGATCATGTACTCATTAATTATCTATGCGAAACATTTTATCAGCTTCCTAATCAACTAAAAATTGAGGTCGTCGAGTCCGGCTATTTAAGTGATAAAAACAAAGTCATTAAAAATATCTTCAAACTACGGGCCTCAAATATAGAAACCATCATTGACGATTTTGGTACCGGCTACTCCAGTTTATCAATGTTAGCTGATCTGCCTATCGACATTGTAAAATTAGACAAATCGCTGTTAGATAATGCACAAGAAGAATCAGGTGCGGATTTTTACACCTATGTGGTTGAGTTGCTTCATAAAATGGATAAACATTTAGTCGCCGAAGGGGTCGAAACTCAGCGTCAATTAGAGTTCGTTCGCGGCTTGCAAATTGAAACTGTACAGGGATGGTATTATCAGAAGGCCTTGCCCAAACAAGATATCATACCCTATGTGGCGACTTTCCCCTCCAAGCTCAGTTAGGGCTATATTTGACAACGCTTACGCGCTTTAATTTGTACCAAACATACTGAACTAGTGACAATGATGCTTCGCAAGGTCACTCATTGGATCTTTTATACTTGAACTAAAACTTTTGGGGGTCATAACTTAATAGATCAGGTTTTAATAAATGAACATAGACACTAATTACGTTATGCTGCCACACATTCCACTCGAAAGCCCAGAGCAGATTTAGGAAAAATTATGATACTTGCTTTGTTCGACTTTGATGGCACCATCACAACAGACGACTGTTATACCAAGTTTTTATTCTTTTCAACACCCAAAATTCGTTTGTATTTAGGTTACTTTATTCTGCTTCCAATTATACTTTTATATAAAATGGGTATTTTACCTGCGAATAAGACTCGTCCAATTCTTTCAAAAGTCGCATTTTGGCGTCGCTCTGAAAGCGATGTGATGTGTATAGCGCACGATTACGTCGAACAGGTTCTGCCATCATTAATGAGGCAGGATATGCTTGAAAAAATACAATGGCATCAATCTCAGGAACATAAAGTCTTTGTGATATCAGCGTCACTCAACCCTTATTTGTCTTTGTGGTGCAAACAACATGGTGTTAACTTGATATGCAGCGAGCTTGAGTGTGTAGATGGGAAGTATACCGGTAACTATACTCATGGAGATTGCAGTGGAGCCAGCAAGGTTAACCTGCTCAAAAAACAGACAAATATATCAGATTATGAACATATCTATGCATATGGTGATACTGAAGAAGACAGAGCCATGTTAAGTATTGCCGACACTCGTTTTTATCAGGGTCAGAAAATAATTTGAAACACTTGCATACATAGATACTTAAAAAAGTGCCAAAAAAAACCTTACAATATACAGCTGCTTTCATATCATAAAAGCAGCTGGATAGTTTTATCAATAAAAATAGCCACACAGCATAAACCTAATACGGTCATCTCCGCTATCTTGATAGTAGAAACCTGTCGTATAGGTGTCTTTACCATGCACTTTTCCGCAAACAACAGGACCATTTATGTCTGCATTTTGGAAGTCAAACAATGGGTAAGTGGCTTTACCCAATACCCTAGTACACTCAAAACGCTCAACACTTCTATCGCCCTGATCATAAAAATACATGCCTGTGACAACAAAGCCACTAGCACATTCGTACCAACCATTACCATTGCCATTCATATACACATTATATCTTTGCGTTGAGGAAAGTGGCATTCCATCTATGTCTTTGGCCTGAAACCCATACAAACTACGGTCTTCTTGGGCATTTAAAGCACTGAGTATGTGCACAGCCAAGCGTCTATTCGCATAGTGAGCGATATGCCAATTATTACCTTTACCTAGCATGGTATAAAACTTAAATGCTTGTGTATCAACTATGCTAGATATCTCTGCTTCTTGACTGTGCTTTAGCTCATACGCATCTAACTCACAAAACCAAAACCCAATCACTAAAAATAAAAAAGATTTTAAATACATGACTTTCCCTAATTTCATATTGTTCAGTAAATTGAAGACTAGCCTCTCGCGAAAGAATAACTATTACACTTAATAACAGCACCCAGATATGGGTACAAAAACCCCCGTATGATTCGCCATCGGCTTCCCCTTACAAAACAACAAAAAAACTAAACGTACACCCTCATACAGCCAGCGACAGTTTGATACAGACGCAGAAAGCTATGCTCATATATTTTATAAATACAACATTAATAAACCTGAGGTTAGACTCAATGATTCAACCACATACGAATAAATATGTGCGCTTAACGCTTATCATATGCACCTTAAACAATTTGGCCGCATGTGGCTCAAATAATGAAAACACCGCGCCCAATATTCAAGTAAACACGCCAAAACTCTCTGTCATCCAAAATAGTCAGGGCATTTTGTCTGCCACAGTGAGTGACAATGAAAACAACCTCGATATGCTGCATTGGCAACAAATTGGTGGACAGGCACAAGCCATCATTGAAAACCCCAATAAAGCCTCAACTCGGTTCTTAGCGCCGAAGCTACCAGGCCAATATCAATTTCGCCTAACAGCTGTGGATAAACAAGGCAGTCAATCTCAAGCAACCATCAATATCGAGGTTAAACCTGTACACGAATTCGCCGAGCCAGCACTCACCAAGTTAATGAACAGCCTATATAAAATGCACCAGCCACTGATTGCCAATATGGCACTATCTGTGACTTTTAATGACTTAGACTTTACATGGCAAGGCGCCACCGGCTTTGCCGATATTAAAGAACAACTAGAAATGACCCCCTCACACCCATTTAGAGTCGCGAGTATTTCAAAAACAATAACTGCTGCTGTCACGCTGAAAATGATAGAGATGGGCAAGTTTGACTTGGATACTCAACTTTCAGAGTTACTGACGGACTCAGATATGCCAACAGGCTACCTAGTAGCCGATCTACACGAGCACAATGGTATGAAACGAGGTGGAGAAATTACCATTCGCCAATTACTCGATCAAAGTACGGGCATTAAAGATTACATATCTTATCTTAATGATCCTATGTCACCGGACTATTTGGCGTTAAACAGTGCACTAAAAGGCACGCATCAAGATGCGCAGATGTGGAGCCCACAAGACATACTAAGAGACATGCTTGATCGGAAGCTAACTCATAATCTGCAATCCCCTCTGGGTCAACATCACGTATACTCTGACAGTAACGCGGTGTTGCTGGGTATCGTATTAGAAAAAATAGGCAAAGCTCCCTTACACAAATTAATGGAGCAGCTGGTTTTTTCCCCATTGGCAATGGACAGTACTTATATGGACTTTCATGAGGACCACAAAGGCCTCACACCAGTCGACCATTACTATATACTTAGCAAAGAAAGCCACGAAAGAGACTATCCTGACTACTTTTACGGTAATCATAATATTCCTGCAATTCATATGAATACCTCATTTGCTTGGGCAGGTGGCGGCGTTGTCTCGACGCTGGGGGATTTAAATAAATTCTACAGCGCGATACATGATGGCACTCTTATTCAAGACCCACAGTTACAAGCACAGTGGCTGTCTTGGAAAATATCGACTAATGAACAAGGGTCTGAGTTTTATGGCTTAGGGTTACAGTCTGCTATTGGCGAGCTTGATAACTATGACACGCAAATTAAAATGATTGGGCACGCTGGCTCTTGGGGGGCCTTGGCCTTCGACTTTCAGCCCTATAACATCAGAATTATCGCTTGGGACAGTCAGTTTGGTACTGAGGCACATTGGATGTTTGTTGAAGCTGTTTTAGTGGCACTTGAAGAGATGGGTTATAATAAAAGCTTTTAATATAATGGTGGTCGAACACAATCTGATCGATCACCAAAAATCATCATTTTATTTCAGTTCTAACTCACTACACACTCTCGCACACTGCTAGAATAACAGCTATGCACTTTGCTCTGCACGCGTAAACCAAGCGACGACCTGCTTTAAATATGCATCCCCATACTTAGCCGCAAATTCTTGCGTGTGCAGTTCAGTTGGGTCGCTCAATGCGTTAATGCGAGTCCTTGCATATTCAGCTGTCAAATTAATTTTGCATCGTACAGTGATTGCATGGTGCCACTGCTCATAACTTTGAAAATAAAAACTGCTGTGATCATTCATAATACCAAGGCTCCTTTATATTAGCGCGTAGTGAAATGCACTGAACTGTATCTCTGGAACAGTAGAGCATTCAACTTATGTTACTATATAACGATTTTCCAGAAGTAAAGTTTAGACTTACAAAGTAAAAAATACCCATCAAGTTCGACTTTAGATTAATAAATAGCTCATTTACTTTCATGATGAACCAAAACGAGCAACAAGCTGGCAGTTCTTCTGGACTGCTCAAAACAACAAACATGTAAGGCTAAATATGCAGACTGAAAATGCATATGTTATGAGAAGTTATGGGAGTCGCTTTCTGATGCTAAACAAACGGGGATGAATTGAAGCGTGTGCTAACGCACTTAAAATTTAACCATAAAAAAAAGCGCGTTTAAAACGCGCTTTTTTCGTAGTCAGTCTGTATAGATTAAACTACTTTAACAGGCACTGCTTGCTCAGAACCAAACTTAGTTGTTAGCTCTTCTTCAGCTGGTGTAAATGCTGTTAGATCAATACCTTCAACTGCCGCAGTATATTCTTCGATAGTAGGGAAGCGACCAAGTACAGTTGAAAGCACTACTAGTGGTGTTGAACCAAGTAGAGATTCACCTTTCTTCTCAGCTGTATCCGCTACAACACGGCCTTGGAAAAGACGCGTTGATGTAGCAATTACAGTGTCACCAGGTTCAGCTTTTTCTTGGTTACCCATACAAAGGTTACAACCAGGGCGTTCTAGATAAAGGATGTTTTCGTACTTAGTGCGTGCAGCCGTTTTAGGTTGCTCATCGTCAAACTGGAAGCCAGCGTACTTAGCTAGGATATCCCAGTCGCCTTCCGCTTTAAGCTCATCAACGATGTTGTACGTTGGTGGAGCCACAACTAGCGGCGCTTTGAATTCGATAGAACCATTTAGTTTTTCAAGGTTACGTAGCATCTGAGCGATGATTTGCATGTCACCTTTGTGAACCATACATGAACCAACGAAACCTAGATCTACAGGCTTATCATTGTAGAATGAAACAGGGCGAATAACGTCGTGCGTGTAACGCTTAGATACGTCTTCGTTGTTTACATCTGGGTCAGCAATCATTGGCTCAACGATTTCGTCAAGGTCAACAACAACTTCAGCGTAGTACTTAGCGTTGTCGTCTGGTGCTAGAGCTGGTTGTTCGCCAGATTGAACACCTGCAATACGCTCGTCAGCTAGGTCGATAAGGCCTTGTAGCGTCTTAGCTTCGTTTTCCATACCCTTGTTGATCATGATCTGGATACGGCTCTTAGCTAGCTCGATAGACTTAACAAGTGTTTCATTGTTTGAAATACAGATAGATGCTTTCGCTTTCATTTCTGCAGTCCAGTCAGTGAATGTGAACGCTTGGTCAGCCATTAGCGTACCAATGTGAACTTCGATGATTCGACCTTGGAACACGTTCTCACCGCCAAATTGCTTAAGCATTTGCGCTTGAGTTGCATGAACAACGTCACGGAAGTCCATGTGCTTAGCCATGTTGCCTTTGAAAGTTACTTTCACAGACTCTGGAATTGGCATTGCAGACTCGCCCGTTGCTAGTGCTAGTGCAACAGTGCCTGAGTCAGCACCGAAAGCGACGCCTTTAGACATACGCGTATGAGAGTCACCACCGATGATAATAGCACGGTCATCCACAGTAATATCATTAAGTACTTTGTGAATTACGTCGGTCATTGAGTGGTAAACACCCTTAGGATCACGTGCAGTGATAAGACCAAACTTGTTCATGAATGCCATTAGCTTAGGAATGTTTGCTTGCGCTTTTTTATCCCATACAGAAGCTGTGTGACAACCAGATTGGTATGCACCGTCAACAAGAGGTGAAATTGTTGAAGCAGCCATTGCTTCAAGTTCCTGTGACGTCATTGGACCCGTGGTATCTTGAGAACCTACGATGTTTACTTTAACACGTACGTTTGAACCAGCGTGTAGTGGTGTTTCAGATTGAACACCTACCGCGTTGCGGTTAAAGATTTTTTCAACCGCAGTCAGGCCTTGGCCTTCGTGTGAGATTTCTTTAGAAGGTGCGTATACTGCTGGTGCTGCTACACCTAGTGTTTCAGCTGCTAGTGTTTGAAGCTTTTTACCGAATACTACAGCGTAAGAACCGCCAGCTTTCATGAATTCAACTTTTTGTGGTGTGAACGCAGATGAGATGTCTGCAAGTTCTTCTTCACCGTTGAAAAGCTTTTTAGCTTTAGTATCGATAGTCAGCACAGTACCGGTTGCTACTGAGTATGCTTCTTCTAATACTGGGTCACCGTTTTCATCAGTTACTGTGTTACCGTCAGCGTCTACTTTCTTAACCCAGTTTTTAAGGTCAAGACCGATACCACCTGTTACATCAACCGTAGTAAGGAAGATAGGAGCAATACCGTTAGTACCCGCAACAACAGGTGCGATGTTGATGAAAGGAACATATGGACTTGCTTGCTCACCCGCCCAAAGTGCTACGTTGTTCACACCAGACATACGTGAAGAACCTACACCCATAGTACCTTTTTCAGCGATAAGCATTACTTTAGCGTTAGGGTGTTGTTTTTGAAGAGCAACGATTTCTTGTTGTGCTTCAGGTGTGATCATACATTGGCCGTGTAGTTCACGGTCAGCACGCGAGTGTGCTTGATGGCCAGGAGAAAGTAAGTCAGTAGAGATATCACCTTCACCAGCAATGTAAGTTACAACTTCAATTTTCTCAGCAACATCAGGTAACTTAGTGAAAAACTCTGCTTTTGCGTAGCTTTCTAGGATGTCTTTAGCAACAGCATTGCCAGCTTTGAATGCGTCTTGTAGACGAGTTGTATCTGCATCGTATAAGAAAACTTGTGTTTTAAGTACGTCAGCAGCTTTTGAAGCGATTGCAGCATCGTCACCTAGAGCAAGATCTAGTAGAGCAGCGATTGATGGACCACCTTTCATGTGTGAAAGAAGTTCAAATGCAAAATCAGCTGTGATTTCAGCGACCGTTTCTTCACCTAAAATAATTTCTTTTAGGAATTGTGCTTTTACACCCGCTGCGCTAGTTGTGCCAGGAAGTGTGTTGTAGATGAAGAATTTAAGAGAATCTTCGCGATGCTCGTTCTCTGTGTCTTTAATTTGGGCGATAATTTCTGATAGCAAATCAGCGCTATCAATTGGTTTTGGGTTAAGTCCAAGTTCCGTTTTACGGGTTTGGATTTCTTCCAAGTACTCAGTATACAAACTCATATGAACCTCGTCAGGCAGTAATACGCATATATAAATCAGGGTTATTTTACCCTAAATTTAAAGCGCTAGTAATCATTTAACTAAAAAGCACTTTTTAGTATTAGTTTGCGCCGCAAAATACACTAAATTCACTAGGTTACGCTAATTTATAAAGTTAATGGGCGGTATAAATACCATTTATGTGATAATGATTATTATTTCCGAGATAAATATTTGTCACTTTCCTCGCTAAAAGTAGATGACAGAACGCCCAATTTCAAACCAATTACTGCCATTAACCGCACAATTTAAAAGATGAGTTTTATCAGACAAAGCCTTAACCTTTCTCTAGACACTTAAACAGGTGAAATTAAATTTTTATATTCAATAGATTAGAATGGAATTGCTATTAATAGAAGGGCCAAAAATTAAAAAGCCCGAGACTGATGAAAAAGGCGAGGTGCCTTTAATTGATAAAAACAAAACAAAGTAAAGTTTTGAGCAATCTACTTAAAATGATTGTGATTTTACACTCGATGTCAGTAACACGAGATAGAAAAGAAAAAGGCCCTTAACAGGGCCTTTAATATTATGCGTTTAACACATTTAAAATTCGGCTAGAATTGAAATCAATGCCTTCAATCTTCGCTTGTGCAAAATAGCTTACCAAATAAAAATCAAGCTTGTGAGATTCACCTTGAAGCTTCTCATCTAACAATGCAACCTGCTCCGCCATTCGAGTCTGCTGCTCATCTGCAGGAGATTCTACATTAGTTAAAATTTCAAGCCTAAGGAGTAACTGAGCAGCGCTGATATCCATGGTGTTTTTTCCTTGCCAACAAGCAGGGATCTCTTGGTTATTTTCAACTGCAGTGACAAGTTCTGAAAACTTTTCACGATTCAAGGTTGAAAAAAGCTCATTGAGTTTTACTTCAACCTGTTCAAGTAACGACTTTTTGATTTTGTTCAAACCACCTAGCACTTCCAGATTGCTGATCTGCTCTTGCAACTGAGTCAGCTCTGACTGTGTTTTAGCGTCAATAACCAAACTATCGAAATTGGCTAATTCCTGGCGTTGTTCTACTTCTAATGCCGCGTTTTCGCGCTTTTGCTGAGCAACAATTTCTTCGCGTTTAGCAAACACAGCATCGTTGTGTTGTCTAAATGACTGCCATAATAAATGTTCGTTTTTGCTACCCGCGAAACCGATACCTTGCCATTGCTTTTGCAACGATTTCAGTACCTCACATGCTTCAGCGACATTATCGCTATCAACTTGTGCTAATGCTTCATCAACCAGTTTCTGCTTTTGCTCAGCATTATTTTGATGATGCGCTTTTAAACGTCCATTCACTTTGCCATAAGCATCACGATACTGGCTATTTAAAGCCTGATAAGTTTGTGCATCTAAGCTACCTGCGCCTCTCCACAGCTTGTTGATTCGATTAAACTGACTTTCAAGCTTACGCCAACTACCCTCTTCCTCGACAGAGAAGTGCTCAAGTTCTTGCATTTGCGTGATGAGCTTTTCGCGATCAACGATCACCTGCTTGCGTGCCTCTTCCTGCTCTGCAAAGTATGCTCGACAAGGTGCAAATAGCAGCTCAATCTTTTCATCAAAGACCTTAGCTTGTTGTTTTTCTTCTTCACTTTCAATACGACCAAGTTCGTTCCAGCGTATACGAAGCATCTTAACATCAGACGCTCTTACCTTAGGATCAACGTCGGTTTCAGCAAGTTTTTCATCTAATTGCGCAAGCAATTCAGTGCGCTTTGGTGCTGAAGCATACTTTTGCCAATCTTTAAATTCAGCCAGTTGTGCTTGTAAGCCTTCGTACTGTTTACTTAATTGCTCTTTGTGTGATTCAGTTAACAACTCATAGTTTTCAGACAAACCATTAAAGACACCAAAGGCGATGTTGAAACGACCTTGCTCAATTAACCTTTGCACATCACGCGCTTTCTTGCGAGCTTCTTTTAGTAACTTTTGTTGCTGCTCAACCAAAGGCTTCATTGCATCCAAAAATACTTTAGACACTTCAGCAAGCTCGCTTTTCGCATTTTGCTTTAACTCGCTAGGCAAAGACTTTAATACGGCATTACATGCCTGATATGCAGACTTTTGCGTCGCTAGTAATTCGTCTAATTGTGCTAAATCATCACTCGCTTCGATTTGTTTCAGTTTCTCAAGTGTAACTTGAAACTCTTTCGTCGCTGCGATCATCTCAGGCAGTGTATTTAGTAATGTTTCTAGCTTGACCAAGCGCTGTAATAAACTTTTGACCTCTGTTTTGTATTCAGACTCATTCAGCATGCTTTGGAGTTGCTCAAATTGACTCTGAAGAGCCGCCTGTGATTCAACATCTAGCTTACTGACAGCCTCATTTAAAACGGCTTCAAAAGCATCTACCTTTTTCGCGTAGTCAGCGAGTGCTTGCTGCTTTTCTTCTTGCGCTTTTTTCGCAGCCAAATCTGCATCAAACTGAGCTTTGAGCTTTTCAATGTGAGCCGCCAACTTTTCGGTTAATACTTGATACTTACTTGACTGCACATTAAGAGTTTCTTCATCAAGCCACTTTAATTCAAGACTCTGCCACTGCTGACTCAATTCGTTAAATTGAGTATTAACCACTTGGTAGTCAAGCTTCTCTCTCAGAGCATTAAATTTCGCAAGTATCAATTTAACCTGCTCAGCAACTTGTTTTGGCATAACCTTTGCCAATCGTACCTGCTCAAGGTGTGAGTCCAATTGGCTTTTCGCATCACCTGTCGCGCTTTTCAGCACGGATTTGGTTAAGTCATATTGATACACGAGCTCCAGCAGTGCAACTTGCAGTGCTTCTTCACCCTCTTTGAACGCTTTTTCAATTAGGCGTGCATTTGCAATGCGCTTTAATAACTTGACTCTCTGAGTCTGTGCAATGTCTGAAAAAGCCAACTTTTCAAGTGTTTTTTGAGGTGCATATCTATCGATGTACTCTTCGCGGATATCATTACTTAACATCTGAGAACCAGATAATACCGCTTGGCTAATATGCTGTTCAGCAATATCTTTAAGTTCTTGATCTTGCTTGTAAACTTTCCACCATAGACCTAAGTCATCAATCTTGTTAAGGACTTTTTTTCTTATTTGAATTGAGTCGTCCTCTAGGGCTAGAGTTGTTAGCGCTTCGACATCCTTGGTTGTATCTAATTTATCCACCGCCGCTAAGCGCACCTGCGCCTTAGGGTGCTTCCATTTAGGTGTAAATAAGTGTTTAAAGATCATTTTCAGTGAACCTAGCTATTTCGTTTTCTGCTTTAAATTCTTGTTGCAATTCGCGTTTAGATTTTTGAACCATCTCACCGTCTTCATTTATCGTAAACTGCTCGTTAGATTTAGCGATTTTTGCCTGATACAACATGACGAGTTGAACGGTTTGCTCTTTTTGTGCTTCAGTTAATTCAGTGCCATCAGGCCAACGACCTGTAGAGGCACCATACTGCAAGCGTTCGAATACTTCTGGGGTAATGCTACTTACCAAATTATCTACATTCATCGTCACTTTTTCTTTTTCAAAATAACCAATATCACGCGATTAATCAGGTACCAGACCATGCCGATACCAATAGCGGATTTTGCAGCATACATTTCAATGCTGCCTTCAACTGGGTGGTGCCAGTAAAGATATAAAAAACCACCCAAAAATAAAATTAAGGCCAGAAACGAGTAATTCATAATACTCTGCTGTTTCTTTATACGGTTTTTGACCGCAATTCGACGTAATTCATCATCACTTATTTCTCCAATTTCAACATCGCAATGAGGACAAACCGTGTGCTTTGATGAAATTGATTTACTACAACTCGGGCATTGGGCTATTGCCATACTTACGTTACTCCGAATAAAAAATAAGGCGCCATATGGCGCCCTATTCTACTTGTTTTGAGCTACTTTGTCTTACTGGATATCGCGAGATTTTTCTATTTTATCGTTATCTAACGCTTGACCTTTTCCATTTTCGAACTTTTCCCAATAGTCATCGACGGTTTCTTTCATTTCTTTTCTCAAAACCATGATGCCGAACAGGTTGGGTAAAGTCATCACAACAATACCTACTGCAGCCAACTTCCACACTAACGTTGTGTCTGCAAATGATGCCCAAAAGAAACCAGCAACGTAAAAGACACGATATGGCATAACAGAACGCGGGCCTAAAAGATAAGTCATCGCTCGGTCACCATAGTATGACCAAGCAATCGCAGTAGAGAAAGCAAATAACAACAAACCAATAGAAACGATATATTGACCACTATCGCCAAAATAGCCTCGTGTAAACGCCTTGGTTGTCAGCTCTGCGGAGTGCACCAATGATTTACCTTGAACAGATATGCTCGGATCAGCAGGAATACCACTTTCAATTTCAACTGTGCCCGTATATTGATGTTTATCTGTGATACCAAAGCGTATGTCTTCACCGATAGAACGCGAGTGGATCACTGTAAAGTCTTTATTGACTGCAATACCTTGTACCACTTGAATAGATCCACTGTATTCTTCTACTTGATGGTCAGAGTAGCCATTCAAGTACTTATATAACTCAGTTCGATCTGCTTCATTGGCCTCATCATAATTCCCTTTTATAAAGGTCATTGAAGAACGCTCAAATTCAGTTTCAAACTTTTCAGTCCAAACACCTGAAGATAGAATAACCAAGCCGGTTAAAGTACAAATTATAATAGTGTCGATGAAAGGCTCTAAAATAGACACCATACCTTCGGATACAGGTTCATCTGCTTTTGCTGATGCGTGCGCTATTGGCGCAGAACCTTGACCTGCCTCATTAGAGAATAAGCCACGATTTACACCACGGTTAAATGCGTATGCAAACGATGCGCCTAAGAAGCCACCAGCAGCCGCTGAACCAGAAAATGCATTAGTAAAAACAGACGCGAAAGATGGACCTATATTTTCAATATTATAAAAAATAACCGCAAAAGCACCCAAAATATAAACTGCAGCCATGATAGGCACTACTTTAGACGTGATCGCTGCGATGCGCTTAATACCACCTAAAATAACCAACGCCAGTAAAATAGATAACACTGCACCTGTGGCCATTCTTTCAAAACCAAAAGTTGCTTCCATACCTACGGCAATGTTGTTGATCTGAGGTAAGCTACCAGTACCGAACGAGCTGATAACAGTTGCAATTGCGAATAACACGGCCAGCCACTTCATATTTAGGCGTCTATCCATGTAGTACATTGGACCACCAGCCATAGTGCCATCTTCAGTTTTTACACGGTATTTATGAGACAATGTGACTTCCACAAATTTGGTCGTCATACCAAAAAATGCGGTCATCCACATCCAAAATAATGCAGCTGGGCCACCGATCGAAATGGCCAATGCTACACCGCCGATATTACCTGTACCGACCGTGCCTGACAGTGCTGTTGATAGAGCTTGGAAGTGGGTCGTATCACCTTCATGAGACTGTTTATCATACTTACCCGTTACTACTCGACAAGCATGTTTAAAATAGCGAATTTGTGGGAACTTTAAATATACTGTGAAAAAGAAACCCACCCCTAACAATACATAAGGAAACCACCAAGAGCCTCCTAGCATGGCATCTAAGCTATCAAGAAAACTTCCTAATACGTCCACGACTTATCCTCTTTTAATTGTTGTTATATAAAAAAGGCAACCTCATAGGCTGCCTTAATTTTGATTATCTTAAGCTATCAACAACTTTGACTATTGCAGATAACGTATCTTGGCCAAACTGATAAGAGCGTCTGTCTGACCAGCCATAGTATGGATCTGGTAGATCTGCATTATCTTTAAATGGCATCTCAATTGTGTAAGACAGAGCCTTAAACTCTTCACCAACTGCACAGGAAGCGACTGTTAAGTTTGCCTGACCCGGCTCATCTTTTGGATAGCCATACACATCTTGGAAATCTGGTGTAATTGCAAGTAATGCATCTTTAAACTGTGTTTCCAAGCTTTCTAGTCGCGCATCATAACTTGGGATCCCTTCGCTCCCAGCTACAAAGTTATATGGTAACGCCTCATCACCATGAATATCTAAATACATATCTAGGCCAACCTTGCGCATTTTCTCAAGTACATAATAAACTTCTGGAGAATTCTCAATGCTTGGTGTCTGCCACTCACGGTTTAAGTTAACGCCGTTTGCATTCGTTCTTAAATGACCACGCACACTACCGTCTGGATTCATGTTTGGCACGATATAAAATACCGATTTTGACAACAATGCTGCTGCATGAGGATCTTCATCATCTAATAGCTTGTTCAGTAAGCCCTCAACAAACCACTCAGCCATGGTTTCTCCTGGGTGCTGTCTTGCCGTGATCCAAACCTTTTTCTTGCTTTCACTTGGCTCACCCACTACCAGTAAACTGATATCTCTGCCATCAATGGTTTCGCCAAGTGTTTCAATTTGACATGCATCATGACTTTGAGCCCAGTACAATAAGTCCAAGTGACGCTCATAACTGTATGGTGCAAAGTATGCGAAGAAGGTATGACTATACTCAGGTTCAAAATCGATAACTAACTGACCATCTTTGTAAGTCGTTGCTACTCTAAACCAATTTTGTCTGTCGTATGATGCAACCGCTTGGTAATCATCCCACCCTTCAGGGTATGCAGATGCTTTTAAATTATTAATATGTAATTTATGTTCTACAAAAGGAGTCGACTCTAGACGGAAGTGAAACCACTGAAAAAAGTCTGAGTTGTTGTCTTTGTTGATTTCAAGTTGAATATCGTGAGGCTGCTGTGCCGAAATTACCTTGATATTACCACTGTCAAAATTACTAGAAATTCTCATATGTACCCTAAAATTTATGGCAAGATTCTTGCCCTAATATTGCGTTTTTTACGCTAACTAATGAATTGTTATTCATGTTAGCCAGATGTAGCTAAAAACATTGATGAGCCTACCACACATCACGCAGATCAAAAACTAAAAAAGCCAGCAAATGCTGGCTTTTTTCATCGTAAAAGCGAAATTATGGCAAGCTTGGGAAAGCAACTTCTGCCATATCACGCATTACGCGTACTACCTGGCAGCTGTAGCCAAACTCATTGTCATACCAAACGTATAGTACTACACGGTCACCATCTACGATTGTTGCTTGAGAATCAACAACACCTGCATAGCGGCTACCTACTAAGTCGGTTGATACAATTTCAGTAGATGCTGTGTAGTCAATCTGATCGCGAAGATCAGAATACAATGATGTTTCACGTAAGAACTCATTTAACTCTTCTGCTGTCGTTTCTGCGTTCAAGTTTAAGTTCAAAATTGCCATTGAAACATTTGGTGTTGGAACACGGATTGCGTTACCAGTTAACTTACCAGCTAGCTCAGGTAAAGCCTTAGCAACCGCTTTAGCCGCACCCGTTGAGGTGATAACCATGTTTAGTGCAGCACTACGACCACGACGCTCTGCTTTATGATAGTTATCAATTAAGTTTTGGTCATTTGTGTAAGAGTGAACAGTTTCAACATGACCATTCTTAATACCAAACTTATCATTTAATGCTTTAAGTACTGGCGTGATAGCATTTGTTGTACAGCTTGCTGCTGATACAATTTTATCTTCGTTAAGAATATCAAGGTTGTTTACACCGTAAACGATGTTCTTGATGTCACCCTTAGCAGGCGCAGTAAGTAGCACTTTTGACGCACCTTTAGATGCTAGGTGCTTGCCTAGACCGTCTTCATCTTTCCATACACCTGTGTTATCCACAACAAGTGCGTTTTCAATGCCGTACTTAGTGTAATCTACTTCTTCTGGTGAGTTCGCGTAAATCACCTGAATGTAGTTACCATTTGCTTTGATTGCGCCCTTCTCATGGTCAACAGTGATTGAACCATCAAATGGACCATGGATAGAATCACGACGCAATAAACTTGCACGCTTCTCAAGGTCGCCATCACGGCCACCACGCACAACAATTGCACGTAAACGTAAATCAGCGTGAGAGCCGCCGCGCTCGATAAGCAGGCGCGCTAATAAACGTCCAATACGACCAAAACCATATAATACAACATCACGCGGTTCTGGGCCTGTGCCTTTATTTAATAAGTCAGCAAGCTCGCCATTTAAATACTCTTCGATAGAGCGGCCTTCACCTGCATTTTTGTAAATGTATGCATAAGCTAACTTACCTAAATCGATACGACCAGGTGCAAGCTCCATTTTGCTGATAGCTTCAAGGAAAGGGAAGCTTTCACGAAGACGCAATTTTGTCTCTTCAAAACGTGCTACTGTTTTATGTGCTTTGATTACGTCAATTGTGCTTGTGTTAACAAGTGGACGGCCATAAACAGCAATTTCAACACCTAAGTTACGGTATAAGCGACCAATAATAGGTTGCATATTTTCAGCGTAGTCTTGGCGTTCTTGCCAGCTATTTTGATATTCTTGCTCGTGAGATAAGGTCATTTTTTCTGCCTAATAAACAATTTTTTGAACGGATAGCCCTATTGGGCACCGCCATTCTAATTTAATCTGCAATTATTCTCCACTCTTAGCCATACATTTCCTTTTGTTTTCGTAACGGGAACAATGAAAAGACAGAAAAATGTCTTATTTTTTCCCTTTATTGAAGAAAATATGCGTATACCTTATTTCTAATATCAGACTAAACTAGGTAAATAGTAGTAAAAGGGCAGCCCTTCTATCAAAGTTACTCGCGTTAAACGCATTGGGGCTGTTTCGAAAGGAGCAAAAGTGGTATGTTGTGCGCGATTAAATATTACGTAGGATAAACAATGGCTAATAAGTGGATGCTAGCCATCGTTAGCGCTTCTTTATTAACATTATTAAGTGGATGTGAAGAACCGTTGACATTGGCAAAGGTGTGTGAGGAAACCCCTGGTTTTTGCAATGATTTGAACAAAGATAGTCATTGTAAAGAGGAAAGAGCATCTGTGATCATCGGTCGTTATGTTGAGTACAAAGATCCAACAGACGAAAATAAATACCAACTTTTAAAGCAGTTCGAAAGTTATAATTCATGTGTTTCCCTTGCAGCACAAATTGAACATATCAAACTAAAAGAAAAGACGACGTCTCGCGTTGAAGGCCACCTTACTAGCCTTAAAGAAATGAACCGCATATATCAAGATACCAAACAAACCTCTCACCCAGGTTTGCTTTATTATCATTGGTCTCGAAACAATAGCCAGTATGCAATGAATAAATTGCTGCGCCAAGAAGATGAGCCTTATGTGCGCCAAAGCCAAGAGATCCAAATGTTTTTGGCAACTTACTATGCCAAATTCGATGATGACAAAACTATCGACTTTCTCTATCGCGTACTGGAACTAAATCAAGCTGGTGAAACACCCGATTTAGAGGTGTATAAAGCCCTTGTGAGTATTTTTTATAAACAGAAAAAATATAAACATGCATATACATTCGCGCGTATAGCACAGCTATCGGGATTTGAAGAGATTGATATTATTGACATCGAACATGAGCTGACATCACGGGGGAGAAGTATAGGTGTACTTAATCAGCTTGCATCAAAAACCCGCGAAGAAATAGAAACAGGTCAATTTCTATCTCCTCGAGGTTAACAAAAAGCTTTTACTAAACTTTTTTGTTTAGTTCAGCGGTCACTTGAGCTAGCCCAACTTGCGAAATGCGCGAAACAATTTCTTTTTGTTTTGCGCTAAGCAAAGAGATGCCTTCAGCTACTAAGTCATAAACCTTCCATTTACCGTCTTTGCCTTTACGAAACTTAAAATGTAAGTCGATATCTGGTCCTGAGTTTTCTTTAATTACAGCTTTGACTGTCGCATATTTGCTGTCTTGTGGTACAGGGGCTTTCTCGAAAACAACTTCTTGCCCCTTATACTGCATCAGTGCACTTGCATATGTCACTTCTAGGTAATGTGTCACTGCATTAATAAATTCTATGGCCTCTTGACGTTTAAGCCCTTTGATGTGTTTTCCAAGTAACTTTCTTGATACAAAACGCGTATCTATATGCGGCATTAATTGTGCCTTGACGATACCGCGCATTTCCTGTGATGTTGCCTTGCCTCCTGCATTGACCTTTTTAATGTCCGCAAAGAGCCCCTCTCCAACTTGATTTATCAATTGATAAGGCGTCTCATTGGCCATAGCCATCGTTGAGCAAACAAGTAATAATAAAAAGCTGATGACTTTTTTCAATTTATATTCCTCTAAAAATGTTCTCGCCCCACATGGCTCAAATGTGAAAGCATGTTTAATTATTCAACCACCGCCTACAGACTTGAATATACGAAGCCATATATTACGGTTTTATGATCGCAAAAGTTGTCAAAAATTGTATGGGATTTTACAGAATGATACATTCTCCCAAACAGAATGGACCGGACGACTCCTAAATCCTATTCAGATTCGCATGCGAAGCTTTCCGCAACCTTACCGTTTATGTATTTTTTGATTGATTCAACTAATTGGAGGTCTAAATGGACGCGCCTCTGACAACTACCTTTGCTTTTTCCCCTTAGCAAAGTAAAAAGGCGCGTGACTATATAGTGTGAAACCTTAATACTTCCTTAACGCAGTTTGCACTAGTCCGTTACTGGATATCCATCGCTTGATTTCGCCCAAAGATAGCGGCTCACTGATGTTATAACCTTGTATGTATTTACAACCTTGCTTCGCTAAGTAATGTGTTGTTTCATCATTTTCTACGCCTTCGGCAACCACTGAGCAACCCAATCGCTTGGCAAGAAATAATGTGGTCTCAATAATGGCTCTGTCTTTATCTTGAGATAAGCACTGCGTGACAAAAGATTTATCAATTTTGATTTGCGATATAGGCAGCTCTTTAAGAATAGAAAATGAAGAAAAACCAGTACCAAAATCGTCAATGCTCACTGCGAACCCCATTTCAATGAGCTGCTCTATCAAGGCTTTAGTCTGCTCTACATCTGTCATTACCATGCTTTCCGTGAGCTCAAAAATAATACGACTGGGGTCAACATTTTTACTGCTTATCTGGCTATTCAAAACATTAATTAAGTTTTTCCCCAGTAAATCTTGGCAAGATAAATTAATATGAACCGTGAGTTGTTGATTTAGCTTCAATAACATACCCAAGTCACTGAACACGGTATTGATCACATAAGCACTCAAATACTTGATCATATTATTCTTTTCAGCGATCGGGATGAATCGTTCGGGCATGATAAAATTACCGTCCTCTGATGGCCACCTAACTAAGGCTTCTACGCCATGTACTTTCGACGTTTGGGTATCCACAATGGGTTGGTAAAACACCATTAAGTCACCACGAGCTAATGCCCCCTTAAAGTCGTTTAGCATATGAAACTCAGATACAACACCTTGATGTAAGGCTTTATCAAATAACACTAAACTTTGCTTACTTCTTTTGGCCGCGTACATGGCAATATCTGCACGCTTGAGTAACTCTGGGGCTGAAATATCTTCGCGGGGTATGCTCAATATTGCTCCTGAACTATAAATGACGTCTACTGCCGTTTGTTCAACTACTAATCCGTTGTGCAATGCACTTAAAATCGCATTATTTTGAGCAAATAACGCAGCCTCATTTCTTGCCTCACTCACAACAGCAAACTCATCTCCCCCAATTCTAAACAGTTCACTGCCTGGTAAAAGACTATTTGAAATCGCTTCTGAAAAACCGATGAGTAATTGGTCGCCAAAAAAATGCCCCATTGCATCATTGATCTGCTTTAAATTGTATAGGTCGAATATCACCACTGCGAAGTCAATTTTTTGCTGTTTTCTTTGTTCAATACACGCAAAACATTGAGGGCGATTTTGAAGCTTAGTAAGATGGTCATGCTGCGCATTATATTTTTCTAAATCTAAAGAGGCCTGTAGGCGTACTAGACTGCTTTTACCTAAGTGAACAACCACGATGACAAACAAACCGCCTAATGCGAGTATCATAGATAGCGCCAAAACAACTTGTGAGCGATCGACATTCAAATAAACGTATGCTGCGAAACTTGCATAACCAAAAGTGAATATGCAAATCAAAGACAGAAGTAACCACCACCCTTTAGATTGTGCAATACCACATATCTCTACCGCGGGCCTGACTGATAACAACAAAAAGATCAGTCCCATCAGTATTAAGCAAAGACTTAAGGTTTCCAAAAAAGCAGCCTATCAACAAAACCTGTCGTTATTATAGTTCAGTATTCATACTCTGCGTGGCAAACTGCACTGATTTAACAGAGAATTTACTCAGCATGTTTAAGGCGCATATACAGCCTGTCTTTAAGTGTTAAGCATCGAACTCTTAACTCCTTTAATGCCACTTCATCTTGAATTACCTGACTTTTTTCACACATCTCAATTTGTTGCTCAAGTGCATAATAATCAGCTAAAAGTCTTGCAAACTCTGCATCTGTTACCTTTCGCTCAATGATTTTAGCTTTAAACTCGGGTAACTCTTTTATCAAGCTGCAACTTTTCATACACATGTTTAGCCCCCGCTCAGTTCAATCTATTAAAAGATGTCATGTTTTTCCCTTGACTAACTTGGGTCCCCGCATCACTTATTACCCGTTTACAGGCCAATTCATTTCATATCGCGTCATGCCGTATCTAAAATACTATGCGCATGCATAAACGGGGCTTTGATCTATCGCAACATAGTAACCGCTTAACATATTGAAAATTAAAGTTAACCGATATTTTTAGAACGCTTGAAGATGAGTAATCTCGTGGCCTTTGTTTTGGCGACTTAATTCAACTAGCCGCTTGCGCGCAATTGTTGTAAAATACGCGCGTTTCTAAGCAAATCTATACTGTTATTTTGAGGAAAACCTGTGAGCGAACAAAAACAGTCTCTGAGCTACAAAGACGCAGGCGTTGATATTGATGCGGGTAACGCATTAGTTGAGCGCATTAAAGGCGTAGTGAAAAAAACACGTCGTCCAGAAGTTATGGGCGGCATCGGTGGTTTCGGTGCACTATGCGAACTTCCAACTGGTTACAAAGAGCCTGTGTTAGTTGCTGGTACTGACGGTGTGGGCACAAAACTTCGTTTAGCCATTGACCTTAAAAAACACGACACGGTAGGTATCGACCTTGTCGCAATGTGTGTAAATGACCTAATCGTACAAGGCGCAGAGCCGCTTTTCTTCCTAGACTATTATGCGACTGGCAAGCTAGATGTTGATACAGCTGCTGATGTAGTAAGCGGTATCGGTAAAGGTTGTGAGCTTTCTGGCTGTGCCTTAATCGGCGGCGAAACGGCTGAAATGCCAGGCATGTACGAGGGCGATGATTATGACATGGCAGGCTTTTGTACCGGTGTTGTTGAAAAGTCAAAGATCATCGATGGTACTAAAGTAAAAGCAGGCGACCAACTTATCGCGCTTGCTTCAAGCGGACCTCATTCAAACGGCTACTCTTTAATTCGCAAAGTGTTAGAAGTGTCTGGTGCTGATACAAACGAAGAATATGCGGGTAAACCCCTAGGCGAACATTTACTTGAGCCTACTCGCATCTACGTTAAGCCAATCCTTGAATTATTGAAAGATGTTGATGTACACGCACTATCACACATCACTGGTGGTGGTTTCTGGGAAAACATCCCGCGTGTCCTTCCTGAGTCTGCAAAAGCAGTTGTCAAAGGCGATAGCTGGGAATGGCCTGCTATTTTCAATTGGCTTCAAGAGAATGGCAATATCAGCACACATGAAATGTACCGCACATTCAACTGTGGTGTAGGCATGATATTAGTTGTGCCGGCTGATAAGCTAGCACAAAGCTTGGAAATTTTGACAGCTCAAGGCGAAAACGCTTGGCATATTGGTGAAATCCAAGATGCTGTTGAAGGTGAAGAGCAGGTTGAAATCTTAGGCGGTGCCCAGTAATGGCACCCTCTCGGATCGTTGTTTTGATCTCCGGCAGTGGCTCTAATTTACAAGCAATTATTGACCATTGCCAATCAGGTGATATTAATGGCGAAATCGTCAATGTCATCAGTAATAAAGCGGACGCTTTTGGTCTTGTTCGAGCTGAGCAAGCAGGGATCAATACACATGTTTTAAGCCACAAAGACTTTGATAGTCGAGAGGCTTATGACGAGCAACTAGCAAAATTAATTGACTCTTGTAATCCAGATTTAGTTGTATTGGCTGGATTTATGCGTATTCTAACTCCTGACTTAGTGCAAAAATTTAAAGGGAAAATGTTGAACATTCACCCATCTTTGTTGCCTAAGTATCAAGGGCTGAACACCCACCAAAGAGCAATTGACGCAAATGATGCGTACCATGGCGCTAGTGTTCACTTCGTAACAGAAGAACTAGACGGTGGT
Source organism: Pseudoalteromonas umbrosa (assembly GCF_030125375.1). GTDB lineage: Bacteria > Pseudomonadota > Gammaproteobacteria > Enterobacterales > Alteromonadaceae > Pseudoalteromonas > Pseudoalteromonas umbrosa. Next base: position 243,169 of record NZ_JASJUU010000008.1, read on the forward strand.
CCTGTGATTGTCCAAGCAAAAGTTGCTATTTTGCCAGAGGACACAGCAGAGACACTAGCGAAGCGGGTACATGAACAAGAACATGTCATTTATCCTTTGGTGGTCAAGTGGTTCAGTGAACACAGACTAACAATGGAAGCAGACTATGCAGTTTTTGATAAACAACCCCTTCCAGCGCAAGGCGTCGATTACAGCTAAAATTAAAATCCACAGCGCTTTGCTTTTTGGCTTAAGCGCTGTTTTCTCTTCTTCCCTTCATGCTTCTACGCTCACCGAATACACAGCCGAGTACAATGTACTTAGAAAAGGGAAAATTCATGGCACCGCAACCAGAGAGTTTCTACAAGTTGCAGAGAATACTTACGCACTGAGCTATGAGACTGATGTGAAGTGGATGATCTTCACAGAAAAACGTACTGAGCAAAGCCTGTTTAAGTTTGAAGATGGGCAAACAAAACCGCTGCACTATAGCTTAAGCCGAGAAGGTACAAGACCAGACAAAAGCTTTAAGATTAAGTTTGATAGAGAAAACAAACAGTTATTTTCCAAAGCGCAAGAATATCCGTTAAAAGTTGATTGGGATGAATCCCGACAAGATGTACTTTCTTACCAAAACCAACTTCGAAATGAGCTAAAGCAAGGAAAAACACAGTTTAGTTATCCGATCATCGACAAAAATGGAAATATACGTATGTATAATTTTAAAGTCGTTGGGGAAGAAACCATCACCTTACCAATCGGTAATGTCAAAACAGTCAAAGTTAAACGTCTATACGATAATAATAAACGCCATGCACTTGCTTGGTTTGCGCCAGAATATGATTACATGCTGGTACAAATGCTTAAAGGAAAAGATGGTGTTGAGCAGTTTCAAATTCAAATGACGGCACAAACAGTTAAAAAGTAAATAAAAACAGGTGCATAAGCACCTGTTTTACATCTTTTCCCCGAGCTTAAATAGCACCGATTCACCCGGCTCCATCTTGGTCCACTGCTCATCATTGGTCAATGGACGAGTCGCTATCACAGAAACGATGTCATTAGGTGTCGTTTCTTTTTGAAAGTCCACCACCATATCGGCATCAATCAAAGTCGCTTTACCAAACGGCGCTCTGCGCGTTATCCAATGCAAATTATTACTGCAGTACGCCAATACAAATACGCCATCAGTCAGCAACATATTAAATACGCCTTTCTCTCTAAGCTGATCGGCTAATTTTGCCGCATAGCGAAATACCGTTGCCATATTGGATGGCTTTTTTGGGTACTTTTCTCGGATCTTATCTAAGATCCAACAAAAAGCGAGTTCGCTGTCTGTATTGCCTACTGGTTTATAATATTCAGGCTTTAAGTCTTTATAATTAGACAACTGACCATTGTGTGCATAAGAGATTTCCCTACCCCACAACTCACGTGTAAAAGGATGTGTATTCTCCAAACACGTCCGGCCCCGGTTCCCCTGCCTTATATGACTTATCACCGACACACTCTTAATGGGATACGCTTTAACTAGCTTGGCAATTTCGGACTGGCAACTCGGCTCAGGATCTTTAAACGTTCTACACCCTTTGCCTTCATAAAAGGTGATCCCCCACCCATCTTTATGAGGACCTGTATTCCCCCCGCGCTCTAATAGCCCGGAAAAACTAAAACAAATATCTGTCGGCACGTTCGCTGACATCCCCAATAGCTCACACATTTTCTGGCCTTATCTAACACTATTTATGAGCTAACTTCTAACAACATGTTTGGCTGTAAAACACACCCTAGCCGCTAAATCAACTATATGGTTGCTCTTAAATAAAAAATCAAACTGAGGTGATTATGGCTAATTTTTTACTTTGAAACAATCTGAAGTGACGCTTAATTAGCTACACGCAATATAGAAAAGATCCTAATAGATGCATAGGATTAGAAATTATCCAGTTACTGGGGAAACACCACCAGACTTTGTCAATGGATGAGCGACTCATACAACATAAAACAGAAATGTTAGGTATGTATAAACGATACATACCTAACAACATTTATTCGACAGAGTCATATTCTCAATATGCTGGACTATTTTACCCACCGCACTTGTTGAATTCTTCAGACGCTTTGTCATACACAGTACAAAAGTCTTCACTGCCATTACTAGCTTTAATTTGCTGTCCGTCAAATAATGCGGTTATCACTTTTGACTCGGTAATGGTTAAGCGTTTATTGCGGCACGACTTGACGGCCATTTCTCCACATTCTGCTGCTGTAGCGGCTTCTTTAAATTTAGAGCAGCGCTGCTTGCCCTTACACTTTTTATAACTGATTTTTTCTTTACCCGGACATGCGGTTCTGAGGTACTTGATTTCACATGTTCCGGCCTTTACTTCCACTGGCATGGCACTTAAAACCAGTGATACAGCCCCAATTGCTAAAAGTAGTTTCATTTTCATCTCCTAAGTTTTAAATTGGCTCATCATCAGCCTAAGTGTTTCGGCCATTTCTGCCAGTTGCTGACTTGCCTGCTTATTTTCTTGTGCGTGATTTGAACTGAGGTTAGTGATGTCATGCATATGCTGCACGTTCTCAAATTGGCTTGCCGCAGCTAGGCTCTGCTGCTCAGAAGCCGCCGCTATCTGCTGGCTCATGTCTTTGATGGTTTCAACACTGGTTACTATCGAGCCTAGCGTGCCCTGCACAGCCTCGATACCACTGACACACGTATGCGTTTCACGTTGAGAGTTAGACATGGTATCCACTGCGCCCTTCGCACCATCTTGCAAGCCAGCAATGGCTTTCTCAATTTCTTCTGTGGCATCCTGTGAGCGACTCGCCAATGTTCTTACTTCATCTGCTACAACAGCAAAACCACGCCCCTGCTCCCCGGCCCTTGCAGCTTCTATGGCCGCGTTTAACGCCAATAAGTTAGTTTGCTCTGCAATGCTTCGGATCACTGCAAGCACCGTATTGATATTTTCTAGCTCATTACTGAGCTGATTAATAGCATTAGCTGAGGTCTCAATAGATGACTCAAGCCCTTTAATATTTTGCACATTCGTTACTAGCAAGCTTTCCCCTGATGCAGCCTCCGAGCTCGCTTGCTGCACTTGATCCAAAGTGCGATGTATGCTGTCGGTAACTGAGCTCACCGTTTCTTTCATTTCAGATATGGAGCTGCTCATTGCACTCATTTGCTCGCTCTGTTGCGTTGCACTGCTGCAACTTTGCTCTGCTATGATATTGGTTTGTTCGGCAGTCGATGCCAGCAATTGCGTGTTGCTGGTGACATCTCTAAGGGTTGACGCAAGCGTGGTGATCAACTTTTGTACATTCGTAGCAAGTTGGCCAAACTCGTCTTGTTTAAAGCCAGTCAGTTGCACCGTTAAATCACCTTGTGCAGCTTGATTAATTGAATCAATAATTGAATGTAATGGCTTGCGTACACTGTTAATCACAAAGTATGCAATCGTCACAGACAATACAATCGTGACCACCGTGAGTGCAGTGGTGACCTGTTGGCTTTCTGAAATCGAATTTTCAGCCGCTTGTTGCGCCTCTTCCGTCGACCCAACAATACGCGTATTGAGCTCCTTGAGCTGTGTTTGTAGTTTGTTCGCCGTAATAGAAGCTTCTTCAATTAGCGTTTTTAGGCGCTTTTTCTCATTTAATGTCTCTATCCTTGATTTAAGCGCGTTATCTGAACCCACAATCGCTTCTTTGAACTTTGAAAAGTTACTCTCCATATCAGCCAGCGATTGACTATTGGCCACATCAGGTGATTGCTTCAATGTTACTAACTGACCTTCCATTTCCGCTATCGACTCTTTGGCGACACTGGTTACATTCATGATTTCAAAGGTGATGCTCGAGACTAGCCCTGCATTCACTTCGTCAACAAGCGTTTCAACATTTTCTATGAGCGCATTTACCGTATCTGATACGCTTTGGTCATCAGATATGCCATCCAGATCGTACGCCAGACTAAGTGTTTCGTCACCCATATCCGCGAACTCACTGGCTAATTCTGATGTTTTCTCTTTTAACTTAAGTGCACTGATTGCATTAGAAAATGCTTGGTCTGCTCGTTGAAAAAAGAGTGAGTTTAGCTTTCTTGAATTATCAAAGGGTGTACTTAATGAAAGTTCTGCTTTCGTCAGCTCAGTCAGCTTACTCAGGGCACTTTCATTTATTTTTCTTTGCGTATCGTACTCAGTACGAATTGCGTTTACTGCACCAAGCGACGTTGCTTGGTCGAGTTGTGTAAGGGACAATCTGGATAACAAAACAGACTGCAACATATTATTGCCAGAGATCAGCGTAGGTACGCTTTGTTTAGAAACCTTCTGAACAGATCCACCGATAGTTATGTTCCCTGTCAGCGCTACTATGTAAATAATGCAAGCTAAAACTACAACTGCCGTAAACCCACTCATTACACGAGCCGAAACGGTTAATTGCATATTGTAATGATCATTTTATGTCTACGTAATTAAACTTATAGTCAACAATCTGCATATTGGCGAGTTTGACACTAAAATTGAACGAATCTGAACAATGCCATAGTTTTCACCGCATCGAATTGCCGAAATCACACATTTATATGGTTCAGCACTTGCAGTTGTAGCCTTCAGCGGGTAACGTGGCGCCGATTTAAACTTTTTAAGGTATGAGATTTTGATTTCTACAGCGAATATCACACAACAATTTGGCTCTAAGCCGCTTTTTGAAAATATCTCCGTCAAATTTGGCGAAGGTAATCGCTACGGCCTGATCGGTGCAAATGGCTGTGGTAAATCAACCTTCATGAAAATTCTTAGCGGTGAGTTAGAACCTACTGGCGGTAATGTAAGCTACGATCCACAAGAGCGTGTAGCCAAGCTTAATCAGGACCAATTTGCTTATGAAGAATATACAGTCATCGACACTGTTATCATGGGCTATAAAGAACTTTGGGAAGTAAAGCAAGAACGTGACAGAATTTACTCTCTCCCTGAAATGAGTGAAGAAGAAGGCATGATTGTTGCCGATCTTGAAGTTAAATTCGCTGAAATGGACGGCTATATGGCAGAGTCTAAAGCTGGCGAACTTCTCCTAGCTGTAGGTATCCCGACTGAACAACACTTTGGTTTGATGAGCGAAGTCGCCCCTGGATGGAAGCTTCGAGTACTACTTGCACAAGTCCTATTTGCCGACCCGCATATCATGTTACTAGACGAACCAACCAACAACTTGGATATCGACACAATCCGCTGGCTTGAGCATACCTTAAATGAGCGTAACTGCACGATGATCATCATCTCGCACGACAGGCACTTCTTAAACAGTGTGTGTACACATATGGCTGATTTAGACTACGGTGAGCTGCGTCTTTACCCAGGCAACTATGACGAATATATGACCGCAGCCTCACAAGCGAGAGAGCGATTACTGGCAGATAATGCGAAGAAAAAAGCACAAATTGCTGAATTACAAACCTTCGTCGCACGATTCTCTGCAAATGCTTCAAAAGCCAAACAAGCAACATCTCGTGCCAAGCAAATTGATAAAATTCAGCTAGAGCAAGTAAAGGCGTCAAGCCGTCAAAACCCATTTATTCGTTTTGAACAATCTAAAGAACTATTTAGAAATGCACTTGAGATTGAAAACTTATCTCAAGGCTTTGAAGAAGATTTATTCAGTGGCTTTAGCGGCATTTTTGAAGTCGGCGAAAGAATTGCCATCATTGGTGAAAACGGCGTTGGTAAAACGACATTACTAAATACATTGGCAGGTCAACTACAGCCTCGCGATGGAGCCTTTAAGTGGTCTGAAAATAGCAATATCGGTTATTATGCTCAAGATCATGCTGAAGACTTCGAAAAAGACATGGATCTGATGGAGTGGATGGGTCAATGGCGACAAGAAGGTGATGATGAGCAAGTATTACGCAGCTTCTTAGGCCGTATGCTGTTCTCTCAAGATAGCATCAAGAAATCAGTTAAAGTCCTGTCAGGTGGTGAGCAAGGCCGAATGCTACTTGGTAAGCTGATGATGCATAAACCAAATATCCTATTAATGGATGAGCCAACTAACCACATGGACATGGAATCCATTGAATCATTGAACACCGCACTTGAACAGTACAAAGGTACTTTGTTCTTCGTTTCTCATGACCGTGTATTCGTTGACTCTTTGGCAACACGTATCCTAGAAATCAAAGACAACAAGGTAACAGACTTTAAAGGCACTTATACTGAGTTCTTAAAGTTCAGAGGTATCGAAGATTAACCTCTTTTGCGCGGCGATTTCGCCGCGCATATACTTGCTAGGGCAAATTAGCTAAATTATCCAAAATCGCTGCCTTTATGTCACAAAAAAGTATCTTCGCATGTCGCACTTAGACCACAATTTAGAAAATACACGATACTGGTCTTAAGCTCAGGAATATATAAGTTATTTGAGATATAGCCATAATTTGTGCCACTATGGGGAGACACGGTGCAACCATGTATCTGGTGTTTGAACAAGCCTAATGTATACTTCTATTCCTCAGACTCCCTAACCAAACTTTACTGGTCAATCAATTTATCGCGCTCATTTTGTGATTACCACTCATCATCATGGAGAATATGAGACATTCACTTTGATAAATCCGTCACTGTGGAGGCCACTAGTGTTGATGCTGCGGTTACCTGACGCAGAATAGGCCAAGTATTCACGCATATACCATCTTGTAGTTCATAGCCTGACGTTACGCTCGCTAATTCAGCTTCTCCCCCCACTAAAAATGCTTAGTTAAGCTCTAACCTATCTACGATTTTATCGCGCATTGCGTATGCGTTAGGTTGCGCCAATAATGACTTTAATTACGTATCACCTTATTCATAAATGTACCAAACTATACTCACAAAAAAAGGGCTCAAGGCCCTTTTCTCAATGATGCGTTTTACATCGCTTTTCTCTTTTCTACCCACTTAGCGATATCTTGCTCTACTAAAGCCAACGGACGTGCACCTTTGAGCAAAATTTCATCATGAAAAGCTGTCATATCAAATTTACTACCAAGCGCCTGTTGTGCATCTTTTCTCAACGCCTCAAACTTTAACATCCCAAGTTTGTACCCTAAAGCTTGACCCGGCCATGCAATGTAACGATCGATAGCGGGTACTACATCACTCATTGCTGAGCCTGTTGCTTCTGCAAAATATTCAATCGCTTGCTGACGTGACCACTTTTTATAGTGTAGACCGGTGTCGACTACAAGCCTTGCTGCGCGGTATGCTTCCGCTTGCAATCTTCCTAAATCACCAAACGGGTCTCCTTCATACATGCCCATCTCATAAGCCAGTAATTCAGAATAAAGCGCCCATCCTTCAATATAGCCATTAAATGACGCATTTTGTCTCATCAAACCGATGTCTGTTTGCAGCATGTTTAAAGCAATTTGGAAATGGTGACCCGGCACCGCCTCATGATACGTTAACGTCTTTAAGCCAAAACTAGGCACTGCCTTCATATCTTTAAGGTTAATGGCAAATACCCCAGGACGACTGCCATCTAACGACGGACCATAATAATATCCGCCCGGCGCGCCAGCCTCAACTTCAACTGGGATACGTTTCACTTCCACTTTTTGCGGTGGTAAAGTCGAAAAGTACTGAGGGGCTTTTTTATTGATGGTCTCAATTTCGCCTGCTAAGAAATCCAGTAGGGCTTGCCTACCCTCATCACTGTCTTCAAACAAAAATCTAGGTTCTTCATTAAGTTGCTTCATTCGCTCGCTAACCGAGCCTTTGGTATAGCCGTTATCTTTGAGGATCTCGTCCATTCTTTGCGTAATACGAGCCACCTCTGCAAGACCAATATCATGGATCTGCTGAGCAGTCATATCTGAATCAGCTAAATAAGTTATTGCATGCTGATAAAAGGCTTCACCATTGGGCTGAGACCAAATACCTACTTGTTCTGAAGCTTGATTTTCAAGCGATTTCATCGTCGCCGTGACGCGTTCAAAAGCAGGGTAGACTTGCTGCTCAAGTACTTGTGTGGCAGACAAAAGCAACGCTTGCGTTTGCGTATCAGATACATTTGGTGTATTTGCAAGTTTTTGTGCAAGTGACGTAACCAATACATGTTCAGCAGCTTTAGATTGAGTATATTTGGTTAAATAAGATAGTGTATTTGGAAACAATGGCTTAGGCAGGATCACACCGCGCTTGGCATCGCTCAACACTTTCTCATTGACTTGATTTACCATAGTAGCAAAGGCGGATAATCGTGCCACATACGCTTCAGCATCAGATGCATTATTCACTTCATGCTGGTTTTGTAATACGCCAGGTATATCCATCAAAGGACCTGAAATCTGATTCACAATATAAGGTAAATGCCCACCCCAGGTATCAATGTACCCTGCTGCAAAAACACTGTCTCCGGCGTAGTAACGGGCGATGACCTCATTGACCTGCACGTGTAAGCGGTCTTTGTCGCTCAGTGATGCTGATTGAAGCTGCTTGAGCTGCGCCGCCGCACGAGTCATGTCAATCTGCATGGCTTGCATGCCTGCAACAGAATAATCAGGAAGTCGATTTTCATATGCACCGTACTGATCACTATCTAACTTTAACGAGGTCGCCATCGCAGGCTGATGATTTATAAATGCTTTAGTATATTGATCAACAACTAGATCAACATCGGCCCTGTTTACAACTTCTTGGGTGATCTCTGCATTATTGTTTTGATAAGATGTTGTTTCTTTTGCACATCCCGAAATTGCTAAAAGCACACCTGCTGCTAGCATACTGACCTTTCTCATTTTTATTCCCCAAGGTGTGTTGTCATTTTATTTTTAAAATACTCAACGACGGTTCATCACAGTATTTTAAATCCTTTTGTAATCTACATAAGTTCAATTTGTATGTCACTTGTAGCTATAGTTGTTTAGTCAAAAAATCTCGTAATCTGTAAATATATATGCGCTTTAGCAGTCTGCTCTATCATAAAACACACAGATAATTTAACTTTAAGCTTACCCTGAACCTACCCATAGATAACCCTGTGTTCACACCTCATTTTTCAGTATATTTCAGTGTTTCTGAATATTTAAAAATAATGAATAATCACCTTGTAATGAAAAGCTTATTCAGCATAAAAACCACACTTGCCCAATATTTTAAATCAATGTTTTTTTTGATTTTATTTATTTAAATCACTCATTTGAGGCAGGTCAAACCGATGTCAACTGGCCTCCTTTCAGCCCCTGAATTTGACTCTTTTTTATGTACAATGCAGACATCCCAATATGAAAAACTTTAAGTAAGGACCTACCATGAAGTTTAAAATGTCAGCGCTGTCACTCAGTGTTTTAATGAGTTTTTGTGCTATTGCACAAACTAGCTCACATGAGCTTGAAAACGTTTCATTGCAGTCTCAGTCAAATCAATATGACTATTCAGATAATCAACCGTGGAGTCAGATGCCTCCTGCTAATTTAAGGCCTGTGCAAGTACCTTTATTTGTGTCGATTGGTTTTGATGACAATGGCTCTAAAGAAGGAATGGATTGGATAAGTAATTATACTCGCCATGTTCACAATGACATCGGTGCAAACAACCCAGCTACATTTGACGGTGAACCGGTTAGATTTACGTTCTTCCACACTCCATCATATATTGTGAAAGAGGCTGGAGATGAAGTAGGCATTAAACATGCGTGGCGTGATGCTTATGTAGATGGCCATGAGGTAGGTAACCATACTTTTAGTCATCGAGACGGCGGTCCTGACACAGGTAATTTCAGTGAGCAAGAGTGGACCAACGAACTCAGTATTACACAAACTTGGCTGAGTAAACCTTACGATCCAAGTGAAGTGACCAATGGCGCAAACAATGCTGCAGGCCCTGGCGTACCAGCCAGTGAAATTATCGGTTTTAGAACACCTTACTTGAACCATAATAACGCCTTGTTCTCTGCCTTAGTGAAAGGGAATTTTGTGTACGATACCAGTATTGAAGAAGGCTGGGATAGCCAATTCAATGGCACCAATAACGCATGGCCATACACATTAAACAATGGCACACCAACCAAACGTGTTGGTAAGCCAGACGTGGGGAATTACCCTGGACTTTGGCAGCTGCCATCTAACGTATTTGAAAAGCCTGAAGGCGGCAAAATGGTCGGCTTCGACACCAATATGTGGGTGAGCACAAATATGAGCAAAAATGCCGTACTTGAGATGCTTAAGCATAATTTACATCTAAGGCTTGAAGGAAACCGCTCACCATTACTGTACGGCGCACATGCCCATATCTATGCACCAGCTTACGATCAAGGTGGCCGTGCAACAACCTATTTGGAACGTCAGCAAGCAATTGAAGAGTTTATCCAATATGCACTGAGCATTAAAGTAAATGGCCAGCCTGTTGTTCGTATTGTACCATTTAAGGACATCATAGAGTGGATGCGTAACCCAACGCCATTAACTGACGGTAAAGTTGTCACTGTCAGAAGCATTGGTGCGAGCCCGACTTATATCCAAGGCAATATCTATCAAAGAGGCGATCAGGTATACCACGAGGGCAAATATTACGAGGCGAAATGGTATGCGGATTCTATGCCAGGCTCACAGAGCCCAGATTACGACCCATGGAAGCTAATTACTAGGGATCAAGCAACTAAAGTAAGCCACCTAGGCTCTGTAACACCGGTAGGCGACATTTATGGAGACACTTTAATTGCGCCAGATAAAGCACAAACCTTCTTCTTTAACGCAGCACCTGGTGCACAGGTTAAAAGTGTGACACTTAACGGCGTCAATTTAGGCGCAGTTGACCAGTATACATTTAGCAACTTAACAGCCAACCAAACATTAACAGTTGAGTTTAGCAAGCAGTAACCCCTCAAATATAATAGGCTGCACTATCGTGTAGCCTATCTTAATTAACATCTTTTATATGTACATATATGAATGAGCGCTATTGATTAAGTATATATTTTCGCACCGCTCGGTTGTGTTCCTTCAAAGACTTAGAAAAGTGATGTGCGCCATTGCCTTTAGATACAAAATAAAAATAATCCGTTTGCGCGGGCTGCACAGCAGCTAACAGTGCATCGTGTGACGGCATAGCGATAGGTGTAGGAGGAAACCGCTCAATTCGATAAGTATTATAAGGTGTATACTCTTTAAGATGTGAACGGGTAATATCTCCTTTAAAACGCTCTCCTAATCCATAAATAACTGTTGGATCAGTTTGCAGTCGCATTCCTTTATTTAAGCGGTTGTGAAACACAGAAGAAATAATATCTCGCTCAGCCGCTTCACCCGACTCCTTTTCAATTATCGACGCTAATATGAGCGCTTCATACTCATTTTTCAAAGGCAAATTATCACTGCGCTTGGCCCATGTGTCTGCAAGCACTCGCTTCATTTTTTGATGTGACCGTTCAATTAATGCTGACGCCCGAGTGCCACCTTCATAGTGATATGTATCGGGGTACAACCACCCTTCTGGATGATGGTTATCATACTGTTTAAAGTTTGTTCCATCCCCGTCTACAATATCAAATACTAAAAACGCGCTGTTTTTGAGGTTTTTCAGCACTGTGCTGTAAGTATCGCCTTCAATAATCGTAAACGTAAAATCTGCTTTATCGCCGTTGTGTAGCCTTTCAATCGCAGATAATACCGATAACCCCTGCAAGTTATACACACCCGCCTTCAAGGTAAACTTATTTGGATATAACTTGCTGTAAAGTTTATAGGGTAAACAGCTCTTGAGCACTTGCTGAGACTGCCATTTTGTACATAAGCTTGTGAATGTTTCGCCTTGTGATATTTCTACATAATCATCAGGTATATTAAGCATTTCACTGCGGATCGGTTCAAGAAGACGGTAGCCACTATAAACGGCGATTACAAAAATAAACGTAACGGCCCACAACAACATTCGGATCATAAAGAAATTTCTATCTTCGTTTTTAATTCAAGTGCAGTTTGCAGGTTAAAGGTTTTTTTGTCTATTGATTTTACAGGTACTAATCCCATCAAGCTATTGCACATGAAGACCGCATCTGCATTCATTAAATCTGTCATTGAAATCGCTTCAACGGCAATGTCATGATGATCTGACAACAGACTAAGATAGACCCCTCTAATGCCACACAATGCTAAGTTAGGTGTAATAAGTTGCCCGTTTTTTACTATGATAATATTGCTTGCAGAGCATTCAATCACATTATCCTGTAAATCCAGCACTACCACGTCGTCACCAGAGAGCCCCAAGGCATCCTCTTTGATCAGAACTTGCTCTAAACGATTGAGCGTCTTTAACCCAGCAAGCAAAGGCTGATGGCCTAATTTTACATTACTGACAGACAATGAAACACCTTGCGCCTGCCACTGAGCATAGTGGCTGGGAAACTCACTTTTAGAGACAATCACCGTCAGGTCAATGTGTTCAGGTAAAGCATAACCTCTGCCACCTTCCCCCCTTGTGATAAGAAGCTTAAGTACCCCTAGATGACAACCTTTAATCGCATTTTGACAGGCTTCTAACAAGGCTTGCTCATCAAGCTCAGGAAAGTGCAGCGCCTGCTGACATTGCTGTAACCTTTGGAGGTGATAAGGCCATAGTTGAAGTGCCTCATTTTCGACTTTGATGGTGGTAAAAAAACCATCACCATAGCTTAAACCCCGGTCTCGATGACTGATTTCCATATATTTCTCCAACAAAAAAGCCTGGCATTGCCAGGCTTTTTCAAATTTTAAATAGACTTAAATCTTTTTAAATAATAGTGAGCCGTTAGTGCCACCAAAGCCAAATGAATTACAAAGCGTATATTCTAACTTCGCATCACGTGCTGTATGAGGTACATAATCCAAATCACAGCCTTCATCTGGGTTATCAAGGTTGATCGTCGGTGATACCTTTTGATCAACCAGTGACAAGATACTGATAATTGACTCTACAGATCCAGCAGCGCCAAGTAAGTGACCCATCATTGATTTAGATGAGCTTACCATTACGTCTTTCGCTGCATTACCAAAAATAGACTTAACAGCAGATGTTTCCGCGATGTCACCAGCTGGTGTTGACGTACCGTGTGCGTTGATATAGCCGATCTGATCTGCATTCACACCAGCGTCATTCAGTGCATTTTCCATCGCAAGAGCTGCACCTGAACCATCTTCTGGTGGCGAAGTCATGTGGTAAGCATCACCACTCATACCAAAGCCAACTAGCTCTGCATAAATTTTCGCACCACGAGCCTTAGCATGCTCATACTCTTCAAGCACAATCACACCGGCACCATCAGCCAATACAAAACCATCTCGGTCTTTGTCCCAAGGACGAGATGCAGCCTGAGGATCATCATTACGAGTAGATAACGCACGCGCTGCACTAAAGCCACCCATACCAATTGGCGTAGATGCCTTTTCCGCACCACCGGCTACCATAGCATCCGCGTCGCCATAGGCAATCATACGCGCTGCATGACCAATGTTGTGAAGACCTGTTGTACACGCAGTTACGATTGAAATATTCGGACCTCTTAAACCATGCATGATAGACAAATGTCCTGAGATCATGTTGATGATGGTAGACGGTACGTAGAAAGGTGATAACTTGCGTGGACCACTGGCGATCAACTTATGGTGATTCTCTTCAATCAGAGTTAATCCACCAATCCCTGAACCGACTGCAACACCAACACGGGCGGCATTCTGCTCAGTGATTTCTAAACCTGAATCCTTTAATGCTTGGACACCAGCTGCAATGCCATATTGAATAAACAAGTCCATTTTTTTTGTGTCTTTTTTGGACATGTATTCTGTCGCATCAAAGTCATTGACTAAGCCAGCAAACTTAGTTCCAAAACTTGATGTATCAAAATGCGTGATGTTTGAAATGCCACTACGACCTTCTAATAGGCCTTGCCAGGTTGACTGAACATCATTACCTAGCGGCGTCAACATACCTAAGCCAGTTACTACGACTCGACGTTTAGCCACGGTTTCCTCCAAAAAGGGATTTGAAATTTTGCGGGGGTAGAATGAATGAGGGCAGCGAGTGCTGCCCTTCAGATCCGTTAATTACTCAGCGTGAGCAGTAACGTAGTCAATCGCTGCCTGAACAGTAGTGATTTTCTCAGCTTCTTCATCAGGGATCTCAGTGTCGAACTCTTCTTCTAGAGCCATTACTAGCTCAACAGTGTCAAGAGAGTCTGCACCTAGGTCGTCTACGAAAGAAGCTTCAGATTTTACTTCTTCCTCTTTAACACCTAGTTGCTCAACGATGATTTTTTTTACGCGTTCTTGGATGTCGCTCATTCTTCTTTCCTTTATTAAAACGCTTTTGCGTTAATTTCAGATTGCGGCGTAGTTTACGGCGCATCATGTATTGATTCAAGGATTGACTAAGACTTTTTTGTCTGGTCAAACCTGTTACTCATTTTTTTTACTCTTTATCGCCTATTTTCAGGGCAAATTCAAGCTTGTTTGCGGCAAGATCACAAAAATTTAAATTATTTTGTAATCTTTACACCATATACATCGCACCGTTTACGTGCAGTGTTTCACCCGAAATATAAGCAGCAGCATCTGAAGCTAGGTATGCAACTGCTGCTGCAATCTCTTCAGGCTGACCCAGACGACCTGCAGGTACATTTGCAAGTGTTGCTGCCTTTTGATCTTCAGTTAACTCATCTGTCATATCAGTTTTAATAAAACCAGGTGCAATCACGTTTACAGTGATACCACGTGATGCAACCTCGCGTGCCAGTGACTTAGAAAAACCAATCACACCCGCTTTAGCTGCAGCATAGTTAGCTTGACCAGCGTTACCCATAGTGCCGACTACTGAGCCGATATTAATAATGCGACCTGATTTTTTCTTCATCATTGGACGCAATACAGCTTTAGATAAACGATAAATTGCACTTAGGTTAGTGTCAATAATATCAGTCCACTCATCTTCCTTCATGCGCATAAGTAAGTTATCACGCGTAATACCCGCATTGTTAACTAGCACATCGATGTCGCCGAAATCAGCCTTAATTTGCTTTAAAACTGCATCAATAGATTCAACGTCAGTGACATTTAATTTATAACCTTTACCGTTTTCACCTAGGTATTCACTGATCTTTTCAGCACCAGATTCACTTGTTGCTGTTCCAAGTACTGTCGCACCTTGCGCTACAAGCGTTTGCGCTACTGATTTACCAATACCGCGGCTCGCACCGGTTACCAACACAATTTTATCTTTCAAATCAAAAATATTTGACATTGTTCTTCTCTAATTATTCTGCACTTTCAACTGATGCTAAATCGTTAGCAGCAGCACATTTAACTGATTTATCAATTCTCTTTGCTAGACCTGTCAGCACTTTACCTGGACCAAATTCATAGGCTTGAGTAATTTCCTGCGCAGCAAGTTTTTGTACAGTCTCGGTCCAGCGTACTGGACTGAATAGCTGCCTAACCAAAGCGTCTTTTATCTCAGCAGCATTTTGTGCCACCTCAACATCGACGTTGTTAATAACCTGATATTTAGGCTCTGAAAAAGTTAAGCTTTCTAAATCTGCCGCTAAACGCTCAGCTGCAGGCTTCATCAACTCGCAGTGAGATGGCACGCTAACAGACAGAGGCAAAGCACGTTTCGCACCAGCTTCTTTACATGCTTCACTTGCGCGTTCAACCGCTTCTTTGTGTCCAGCAATAACAACTTGGCCTGGTGAGTTATAGTTTACAGGTGAAACAACTTGCCCTTGTGCGGACTCATCACACACTTTAGCAATAACATCGTCATCTAAACCGATAATAGCTGCCATCGAGCCCGTACCTGCAGGTACAGCTTCTTGCATGTATAAGCCACGCTTTTCAACTAGCTTTACTGCCTCTGCAAGTTCGATAACACCAGCACATACCAACGCAGAATATTCACCTAAGCTATGGCCTGCTAATACTAGCTCAACATCAAGGTTTTTGGTTTGCCAATGACGGAAAATCGCAACGCTTGCTGTTAATAGCGCTGGCTGAGTTTTATGCGTTTTATTTAGCTCTTCCTCAGGACCATTCAATACTAAATTTTGAAGATCATATCCAAGCGCTTCTGATGCCTCTACAAACGTGTTTTTTACAACCTCAGAAGATTCTAGCAACTCTGATAGCATGCCAACGCTCTGAGAGCCTTGACCTGGGAAAAGTAAAGCAATTTTTTGTGACATATGATGCTCTTTTACTCGTCTTAAATTCGCCCGCCGTCAATGAGTGAAATAAAATATTGCGATTACACTGACTGCAGACGTATAACTAAAAATGATTATATAAAACAACTTGTTTAAATGGACGCGAAATGAGCTAAAAAAGCGGTGTTCTTGCTAGCTTATAGACGTTTCTTCCACATCTGACATTTTTTTAAAAGCTGTTTGTATCTTTTCGGGAATGCGTCGATTAACCTCTCTAACAGCTTCATCGATCGCTGCTAAAAATGCCTTATTCGAAGCATTTCCGTGACTTTTTACGACAATACCACGCAATCCTACCAGACTTGCACCGTTATACTGGTCGGGGTTCACCTTTTTATAGAGTTTTTTTATCACTGGACGTAATAAAAACGCAAGCACCTTGTAGAAAAAGTGCTTTTTCAAGGCTTTCGTGAATTTTAGCATGATTAACTTAGCAATTCCCTCGCAAGTTTTTAAAGCAATGTTACCAACAAATCCTTCACAAACAATCACATCTGACTTGCCAGAGAAAATATCACTTCCTTCACAGTATCCTTGATAATTAAGGTAGCTACACTCACTCATTAACTTAGCAGCCTGCTTGATACCTTCATGGCCTTTTATATCTTCCGCACCAATATTTAGCAGACTTACTTTTGGATTTTCTTTATCTAGAGATTCACCGGCAACGATTGAGCCCATGATAGCAAACTGAAATAGTGTCTCGGGGTCGCAAAGTACATTAGCCCCTAAGTCGAGTAAATATACGGGTTGCTTTTTCTCAGTTGGCATCGATGTAATTAAAGCTGGTCGCTTAATCCCTGGTAGCATCTTTAGAACATAATGCGCCATAGATAATAGTGCACCTGTGTTACCTGAACTAACACACGCTTGAGCCTGACCCGATTTAACAAGATCAAGTGATATACGCATAGACGATTTACGTTTGTTTCTAAGGGCATGAGCAGGTTCACAATTATTAGTTACGACCTCATCACAATGCTTAATAATCAATCTTGGGTGGTTTATCTTTTTTGCTTGACTGAGAGCTTGACGTAATACAGCTTCATTACCGCAGAGTAATAAAGTTAAATTTGGGTATTTTTCAACTGCTAGAATCGCAGCTGGAATAGATGAACGGGGGCCATAATCGCCCCCCATCATATCTAACGCAATGGTTAGATTAGTCAGCATAAAGTAATCTCTTAGTTAGAAATTACTTTAACGCCTTTGTAGTAACCATCTGCAGTTACGTGGTGACGACGATGAGTCTCACCTGAAACTTGGTCTACAGTTAAAGCTGGTCCGCTGATTGCATCATGTGAACGACGCATGCCACGACGTGAACGAGTCACTTTGCTTTTTTGTACCGCCATTAGCCTTCTCCTAAGAATCTTTCTTAAGTTGTTTTAAAATTTCAAATGGATTTGGTTTACTATCTTCTGCTTCGATTTCGCCAAAGCTCACAGGCTTGTTTGAAAACGAACATGAAGCTTCATCATGCATAGGAACTATAGGAATCGCCAAAATCAATTCATCTTCAATCAATTGTCGAAGATTAATTTCGCCTTCTTCATCTAATTCCACCACATCGTAGCTTTCAGGAAGATCATCCGACTCTGCACCTAATCCGACTGGCGAATACGCAAAGTCTTGAGCCAAATCCAACCCTAATTCATCATTACAACGTTGACACACCAAAGTTACGCGTGTTCGAGCTGAGCCTCGAATCACAACCAAACCTTGCTGATCAATATCGCAATGAATAGTTACCGCTATTTCACCTACCTGATCCTGCACAACTTGCTGCAGTCGAGAAAGTTCTTCAAGCGACACAATGCCGTCATAAGTAGCTCGACGTTGCGCTGCCCTGCCTGGATCAAGAGTGATGGGAATTTTCACCTTTTGCATAGGGGCTGCATCATATAGATTGTTAGTGGTTTAGTCAAAGTAAAAATAAACTTTCCTATTGTTTTTCGCTGACTAAGGCTTATCCTTGAGTCAATTACTCAATTCAGACATAAATAGCCTGATGAAAACACCTATTATATTAGCCTCAAGCTCACCTTTTAGGCAGCAAATTTTAAAAAAAATTGCTTTACCATTCGCTTCGTTCTCACCGGACATAGACGAGTCCTCTTTAGAGGGGGAATCGCCTCAATCTTTGGTGCACCGTTTAAGTGAAAAAAAAGCGCAAGAAGCAGCCAAACACTTTTCTGACGGTTTATCTATCGGCTCTGATCAAGTCGCTGTATTCAATAATGAAGTACTAGGGAAACCACACACAAAAGAAAATGCGATAAAACAACTTTCCTTATTTAGTGGGCAATGTGTCACTTTTTATACAGGCCTGAGCGTTTTCTGTATTAAAGAGAACATATCAATCACTAAGGTAGTCCCATTTAAGGTCTATTTTAGAGAGTTAACCGGAACACAAATCTCAAATTATTTAGATCTTGAACAGCCATACAATTGTGCTGGCAGTTTTAAAAGTGAAGGTCTGGGAATTTGCTTGTTTGATAAACTAGAAGGAGAAGACCCTAACACATTAATAGGTCTTCCTTTAATTGAACTAACAAAAATATTGGCTGAATTTGGTGTAGATGTCTTAAGCCAAGCAAGTTAGTAACTGTTCAAACTCATCAATAATATGAACTGGGCTATATTGTGCCAGTTCATTTCGATTTGCCACACCAAATGTCACCCCGATTGCAGCGACGCCAGCTTTTCTTGCCATGTCCATATCTATGGTTGTATCCCCTATCATTACGGCTTGCTCTGGCGCAATATCCAGTTCGCTCAATATCTGCTGGATCATATCTGGGCTTGGTTTAGACTCCGCTTCATCAGCCGTGCGCGTCACAGCAAAATAACCGTCAAGTCCAGACTCTAGTAACAGTCTATCTAGACCAGCTCTACTCTTACCCGTCGCAACCGCTAACTTAATATTACAACTCGACAAAAACTGCAGGACACCTTCAACGCCTTCAAATAACTCAGTAGGTGTTTGATCTACTTCACGATAAATGGTTTTGTATGCATCAGCTAACTCTGCACTTCGGTGCGCTTGTTCGGGAAACAAAGTCTCTAGCGCAGTCTGTAAAGACAATCCAATGATACTCTTAGTTTTTTCTAAGGTTTCTCTCGAAAACTCATATTTGTCAGCTACTTTATTAATTGTATTGACAATCTTTGGCACCGTGTCCATCACAGTGCCATCCCAATCAAAAATGACCAGTTTATAGTCCATTATCTTCTCTTAATGTTTTAATACACGAGGTTAGCGCATCGTCAAGCGGCGCTTCAACGTGCAACGTAGTCTCAGTTTTAGGATGCAAGAAACGAAGTTCTCTTGCATGAAGGAATAGACGACCCAACCCTTTACTGCGCATTTGCGCATCAAAAGCTTGGTCACCATATTTATCATCACATGCAATTGGGTGGCCTTTACACTGAGTATGAACACGGATCTGATGCGTGCGTCCAGTTACAGGCGAAGCTTGTACTAGTGTCGCACCATTAAATCTTTCTAGGACACGAAAACGAGTATGGGATGCTTTACCTTCTTCTTGATCAACACGAACCACGCGCTCGCCAGATTTAAGCGTGTTTTTTCTCAAAGGTTCAGTGACATTTTTATGTTTTGAAGACCATTCTCCAGCTACCAATGCCCAATAGTTCTTCTCCATGGTCTTTTCTCTTAACTGCTCATGTAATCCCTTTAGCACAGCTCTGCGCTTTGAAATTAATAAACAGCCTGAAGTATCTCTATCTAGACGATGAACAAGCTCTAATGACTTCTCTTGAGGCCTCAAAGCACGAATGGCTTCTATTAAACCGTAACTTAAGCCACTCCCACCATGCACAGCCATACCTGAAGGCTTATTTATAACTATCAGGTATTTATCCTCATATATTATGCAGTCTTCAAGCCCAGCTACACGGTCTAAGTTTTTTGGTACAAACTCTGTCTTTTCAGCCGTTTTAATAGGAGGAATCCTAACTACATCATCAATTTGTAGTTTATATACTGGCTTTACACGCTTTTTGTTTACGCGTACCTCGCCTTTTCTCAAAATTTTATAGACAGCACTTTTTGGCACACCTTTTAAGTGCGTAACTAAAAAGTTATCAATACGCTGACCTAACTGATCTTCGGTGATAGTTACAAAGGTAACTTGTAAACCATTCTTTTCTGACATTGCCTAATCACTGATTTGAGTAATAATTTAGTTGCTATCACACAGTTATTAGTGGGATAATCGACTCGCAAATTTTGCGAGCATTGCTTTTTATCGCAAATAAACTGTCGTGATGCACATCTTGGGTGGAGGATCATACAGATCAGAGCTAAGATTTCCAAAGCTTTTATCTCCGACCTAAGACAATTATTACGTGTAATTGGCATAAGGTGAAGCGCGTAACAGTTCATCTTTTAATCGCCAGACGCGACGTACAAGTAATATAAAAGCAAAACTATCGTGTCTTGTGTAAATTTGCGGGTGTGTTTAACCCGAGCGAGTTCTGTAGGCAAAATGAACGCTATTTTTTAACCCGCCTTTGAGATAAATCAGGCTGTAAGTGTTAAAACAGACTAAGTTCCCTTCTCCCCAGTCGTGAGACTGCATCAGTAACAGGAACATTTAAGCTGCCTGCAATGGTACACAAGAATAGTATGAGTAAAATTTACCCTTCGATGTAATGTAACTATCGAACGGTAAATATAGTAAATAGAGTATATAAGAATATGAAACGCATGCTAATCAATGCGACGCAGCAAGAAGAAATGCGCGTTGCACTGGTTGATGGCCAGCGTCTATACGATCTAGATATAGAGAGCCCTGGTCACGAACAAAAGAAAGCCAATATTTATAAAGGCAAAATTACCCGAATTGAACCCTCTCTTGAAGCTGCTTTTGTCGATTATGGCGCAGAGCGTCACGGCTTCCTTCCTCTCAAAGAAATCGCTAAAACTTACTTCCCTGAAGGCTACACATTTAATGGGCGTCCAAATATCAAAGACGTGATTAAAGAAGGTCAGGAAGTTATTGTTCAAGTTGATAAGGAAGAGCGAGGACAAAAAGGCGCAGCACTAACAACTTTCATTAGCGTTGCAGGTAGTTACCTTGTTTTAATGCCTAACAACCCTCGTGCAGGTGGTATTTCACGTCGTATTGAAGGTGACGAGCGCATCGAACTTAAAGAAGCATTAAGCCGTCTTAAACTACCTAAAGGCATGGGACTTATCGTTCGCACAGCGGGCGTTGGCAAGTCATTTGAAGAACTTGAATACGATTTGAAAGCACTACTTGTGCATTGGCAAGCTATTCAAGAAGCCGCGGATAGCCGAAAAGCACCTTTTTTGATCCATCAAGAAAGTAACGTTATTTTTAGAGCTATTCGTGATTATCTTCGCCGTGATATCGGTGAGATTCTTATCGATAAGCAAAAAGTATTTGACGAGGCCAGAGCGCACATAGAGCGCTTTAGACCTGATTTTATAAACCGTGTGAAACTGTACAAAAATGATGTACCTCTATTCACGCATTATCAAATTGAAAGCCAAATCGAGTCTGCATTCCAACGTGAAGTACGCTTGCCTTCTGGTGGTTCGATTGTCATAGACCCAACTGAAGCTTTGACTTCTATTGATATCAACTCGTCTAAGGCGACAAAAGGCGGCGATATCGAAGAAACTGCTCTAAATACAAATTTAGAAGCGGCTGATGAAATTGCGAGACAATTGAGACTTCGAGATCTTGGCGGTCTTATTGTCATTGATTTCATCGATATGACACCTCCACGCCATCAGCGTGAAGTTGAAAATCGCTTAAAAGAAGCGGTTAGAGCTGACAGAGCACGAGTTCAAATCGGTAAGATTTCAAGATTCGGTCTTCTAGAAATGTCTCGCCAACGCCTTCGCCCTTCTCTTGGTGAAGCAAGTCAGCATTCGTGCCCGCGCTGTAATGGGCAAGGCACAATTCGCTCAAACGAATCTATCGCTCTGTCGATTTTACGTTTGATTGAAGAAGAAGCCATTAAAGAAAATACAGCCCAAGTAAACGCACAAGTACCTGTTAAAGTTGGCTCTTTCTTACTAAACGAAAAACGCCGTGCAGTACAACGTATCGAGAAAAGGCATAATTGCCACGTTGTAATTATTCCAAACCAACATCTAGAAACACCTCACTACGAAGTGGTTCGTTTACGTAAAGATGATGTACCTGAATTAGCAAGCTATGAACAGGTTGCAGAGCCAGTAGCGGACATTGTTGAGGTCCAGATGGCTCAAGCTACACCTAAAGAAGAGCCGGTACTCAAAGGTGTTGTTATGCCAACAGCACCTGCTCCTGCATCACAGCCTAGTACACCAAAAGCGACTGTTGCGAAAAAAGATAAACCAGCAGCAGAGCAAAAAGTGGGCCTACTAACACGTGTTAGCAAATGGCTTAAAGGGTTATTTTCTTCTGAAGAAGAACAAGCTAAAGAAGAAGAGAAAAAGCAACAACCTAAGCGCCGTGGTAAACCAGATAATCGTCGACGTAATCAACGTAGGAAAGGTCGTGGTCGTGGAGATGCACAAAAAGATGCAACTACTACAAACGATAGCATTGGAAAAGGAGAAGAGAAAGATCGCTCTGAAAATCAAGAACGCTCAGAGAATCGTAACAAACGTCGCCGTCAAAACAATCGTAAACGTGTAGATTCAGATAAAGCGAAAACTACAACAAACGAAAATCAGAAACAGGAAACTCAGCAAGAGCAGAAAGAAAAGCCTGTTAAACAACGTCGCCAACGCCGTAACTTACGTAAAAAAGTACGAGTTGAGAATCAAGCTGATGCAACTCAAGAGCAAATCAAGGACGTGGCAGGGCCTGTTCTTACAGAGCCTGCGCAACAAGAGCAAACTGAAAAGCCTGTTTACGAACCTGCCGCGATTGAGGAAGTTAAGGCAGCTGTAATCGAGGAAGTTAAGGCGAATGTAGAGACATCCATAAATACAGCCCCTACTAAAACGTTAAACTCTGACTCAGAGGCATCAGTAAATGAAAATACTGAAGCACCTACTTTTGGCGCTGAACAAGTAGAGCAAAGTGAAGAAGTCGATGCAGAAAAACGTGAAGCAAAGACCCGCTCTAGACGCTCGCCTCGCCACCTAAGAGCGGCTGGTCAAAGACGCAAACGTGGAGAGTCAGCGAACCGTCAATCGGAACCTGCATTTGTTCCAGTTGCTGATCAAGCTGCGGCAGAGTTTGAAGCGCAAATGCGCTCAAATGAGTCTCAATCAACTGAGCAGGCAGCACCTGTTGCTGAACAAGCGCCTGTTATTGAACAAGCACCTGTTGCTGAACAAGCGCCTGTTGCTGAGCAAGCACCTGTTGCTGAGCAGGCACCTGTTGCTGAGCAGGCACCTGTTGCTGAGCAGGCACCTGTTGCTGAACAAGCGACTGTTGCTGAACAAGCGACTGTTGCTGAACAAGCGACTGTTGCTGAACAAGCGCCTGTTGCTGAGCAAGCACCTGTTGCGGAACCTACTCCTGCTGAGGAACCTGCTCCTGCTGAGGAACCTGCACCTGTTGCGGAACCTGCTCCTGTTGCGGAACCTGCACCTGTTGCGGAACCTGCTCCTGTTTCGGAACCTGCACCTGTTGCTGAACCTGCACCTGTTGCTGAACCTGCACCTGTTGCGGAACCTGCACCTGTTGCGGAACCTGCACCTGTTGCGGAACCTGCACCTGTTGCTGAACCAGCACCTGTTGCTGAACCAGCACCTGTTGCTGAACCAGCACCTGTTGCTGAACCAGCACCTGTTGCTGAACCAGCACCTGTTGCTAAGCCAGCACCTATTGCTAAAGCTCAGAGCCGTGTTCGTTATAGCTGTACATCTGCTTCACCAATGACTAAGGCAAGCTCTTCAGAAGCTTTATCAGACGTGGCAGTACCTCAGGCAATGCCAGATGAACTAAGAGCAGTAATTAAGTCAAGTGGACTAGGCGTTGGATCTAAATCGCCAACCGCACGTGCAAGTGCCCAAATGGCCTCACCACAAGCTGTAAAATAACGACTTGTAACCATTTCAAAGTTAAAAAACCAGTCATGATGACTGGTTTTTTTTTACTCTAAAGCACCCTATTTTAGCGAATTTAACTCAACTAACTCTGTGCTTATTTAATGTTAGCATTAGTCCATAGGTTCTATCGGCTCACCTTTTTAGGTCAGGTCAGGTCAGGTCAGGTCAGGTCAGGTCAGGTCAGGTCAGGTCAGGTCAGGTCAGGTCAGGTCAGGTCAGGTCAGGTCAGGTCAGGTCAGGTCAGGTCAGGTCAGGAGAAATTTGAAGCATTATTTATGAAGTAGCAAGCAAAAGCTTGCTACTTACAATCGATTTAAATATATAACTTTTCAGCAGCCAACACTTTTTTGAGGTAGTGCTTGGTCTCATCATAAGGCAATCCAGATTGTAGAGCCTCTAGCACTCGTTCTGGTGGCATAGAATTGATAATTTTAGCCGCTTCACGGATATTTCTAGAATCATTCGTATTAAAGACTCTAGCGACATTGCCTGCTCCAGTATTATATGCAGCAATCATACAATATTTGCGACTAAGAGGATCTTTGATTTGGCTTAAATACCTATCGTTGAGCAGATGAAGATAAGCCGTGCCTGCTTCAATATTATTGTTCACAACGTAGAGATACGGCGCGCTCATAGGTGCATCAATTTTAAACAAAAACCGATTAACATCGACCCCCGCACTGGTCGGTACAACTTGCATTAGGCCATATGCAGGTATATGCGACTTAGCTAGTGGGTTAAAGTGACTTTCTGTGTGCATGACAGCCAAGACTATACTTGAGTCTATCTTAAACCGCTCACTATGCTTGGCAATATCACCGGTGTAATTGGATGCCCTTTTTTTGGCTAGACTACCCTGCGGTAGTTTGATAGTGATCTTGGTCACTTTTTCGTCATTTTGACCTGCTATCTGTCTAACTGACTGTGCTAAGTTTTGGATACGCTTAACTTCAAGCTGCTCTAACTTTGCTTTATCTTGCGCGAGCTTTTCAGAAACGGCTTTGGCAGTCTCTTCATCTAGTGCCAGTTGCTCATCCGCCTTTTTTTCTAATAGCTGTTTTTGCTCTACCGTTTGCTGTTTAATTTTTGCTTTGGCATCAATGATTGCGTTGACCTTTAAATTTCGATCAATATCGTAATCTTGAATACTAGCCTGCTCTAACGATACTTGTTCGCCACTAAAGAATGTTTGCATTAACGCAGTTTCAGCTTTTCTAAAACGCTCAAACTCTTGCTGTACATCAGATTTTGATGGGGCACCTTCCCCTTCATGACGAATGCTTAAAACAATTTCATTTCGCTCAAAGTCAACTTCTAATCTTGAGCGGTTATCTTCAGAATAAGAGACATATTCACTTTGTGAAGCGACTTTAGCTTCACCCCACTCTTTGATGAGCTTATCTCTAAATTCGTCATATTCAGCCAAATGCTGTTCGACAAACTCTTCATACTCTCCCAAATGCTGCGCCTTGAACTGTTCGAACTCTGAACGCTCAGAACTTGATTCTGGAGTTGATTGCTTCTTGCTATCGTAACCCTGCATCTCTTGTGAGAGCTCACCAAAAAGTGTCGCAGTACTTGCAAAAGCAGTACTTACTACAAATTGAGAAGCGATTGTTAATGCGAGTACTTTTTTCACTTTAATATCCTTAAAAGCAAAAACGCGCCAAAAGGCGCGCCGTATTAATTCGTCAATCTAGCAATTTCTTTTTCTAAATCTTTTTCAGCTTTGTAAGCTTTAAATTCTTGATATAGGAATTTCTCATCTTGAGGGTTGATTTCTTTCTTTGTCTCTTTGATCACATCTTTAAACAATGAATGTGTAAGCTGTGGTGATAACACAACTAAAGAACAGTAGTAATCTTTCCCACCAATTTCTACTACATCCGCTTTATTCACACGAGAGCCATTTAGTGTTTGCTTCGTTAGTTGCTTTGACACAGAACTAAACGTAGAACCTACTGTCGTATCGTCATTAGCATCAGTGCGGTTTGCAAATGTCTTGTCTAAGCCTTCAATTCGAGTTTCGATTTGTTGAGCTAACGCTAAACGCGCATTTGCAACAGAGCTTTTTTGATCGATTGAAATATTACCTGAGAATTTAACACAGTCAGCAGCAGCAATGCCGTTTTCAATCGTTGGGTTCAATACCCAATCGGGAATATTTACTTTAGATTGAGAAGCAGACTGATCTTGCGTCGAGCTACAACCTGCCAAGATCCCTGTAACAAGCACAGTAGTAAGTAGCGATTTAAGTTTCATGGTATTTTCCTTCGTAAGATTGATTGCCTAAAGCGATGATTTAAATTTAACAAAAGGCTTGGCTAATTACAGTAATAAATTGTAAGAACGATTTTTTACAACTTTATTCTTTAAAAAAACTAAAAAAATCTTAAACTTGCTGACAATATAACTGAATAAATTGGTATAGTCACTGTCATGTTTTTTACAAGTCATGGATGTCAACGTGCAAAATAACACAATCACTAAACAGCACTTTGCTTTCTTTACAGTCATTTATCTGTTTTTTCTCAGTGGGTGTCAAAGTACCCCCGCTAATAAGAGTGCAATTCTATTAGCTCAGCAAGGCGAGTTTGAATCCGCAAAACAAACCATTCGTACAGACTATTCTGCAACGGGAAAGAGCAAGCTACTTTATTACTTAGAGTTAGGTATGCTTAATCATCTACAAGGTAACTACCAACTCAGTAACCAACAATTAACCGAAGCACAGCAAATTATAGAAGAACAATACACAATCAGTATTTCAGAAAGTGCGCTCGCTTTATTGAGTGGGCCTGCTTACACAACATATGCAGGTAAGATATATCATAGACCTCTTATTAACTTCTATAAAGCACTGAACTACAACGCACTGGCAAATCAGCCCAATGCTGAACGTCAAACCTTTTTAGATTCTGCCCTCGTCGAAATGAGACAACTGGATACCTACCTTTCAGGGTTGAAAGATGCCACTGGCGGATATAATAACGAAGAACAGCCTTCTGGTTTAGATCAATTAACTGAGCAAATAGATAATTTAACTAGGCCCCTATTTGCACCAAATGATCTGCTAAAAGATATAGAATATAAAGATGATGCTTTTGCACATTATGTCAGTGGTATCCTCTTTGAACGCAACCAAGAACTGGACTCCGCTAGAATACAGTATCAACGTGCAATCCAAGCTTTCGAGAATGGCTTTGCTAAACAGTACGATATAAACCCAACTGTTGTTACCCAAATCAAGAAAGACCTTATTCGAGTAATGGAAGCTGCTGGAGGCTATTCAAATGAAGTAGCGCAGTTAAAATCTGAACTTGAGATCACAGCCAGTAAAGCTGCTCAACCTGTACTAAATATTTTACAAGATGTTGGAATAGGACCGCAACGAAAGCAATTCAACTTACTCTTAAATGTAGATGAAGATGCAAAAGCTCTCGTTATGACACCAATTCTATGGGGTACACAACAAGAACAACAAGCGCAAATGCGCTGGTTTCAAATGCTCTATGCTGACACTAGTCTATTTGACCTCATACAAAACTATGCGACCGGTGATATAGGCGATGTCGTCATGGGAGGGCTCACCAAACGTATTCCACTAGGTCCAATGTGGGATGATGCCGTAGACATCGGATTGATAAGTGCACTTGAATACGGGAGCCGTATTTCGGTTACTTACCTTGAGCCTTTACAACAGCAAATAGAACGATCTGAAATATGGGTAGGCGAGAAAAAAGTCGCAAATCTAGATAAGATTTATTCTGTTAGCCTTCTCACATTGCAAGATGCGCTAAATAATGCCAACTCAGAAATACAAATTGCCTTGGCAAGGGAGATAGTCAAGTCATTAACAGCTCAAAAAGCTATCTCAGCTACTGGTCTAGATTCTTCATTTTCCGGATTTGCAAAACTTGCTACATCCGTTGTAAATGCAGTAACGGCTTCTGCCGATTTAAGGCAATGGCATTCTTTGCCAGCACAGATAAATTATGTACAGCTGCCTCTTTCTAAAGGAGAACATACTATTACACTAAAAACTTATTTAGCATCCGGTATCGTTCTCGAACAGAGTGAAACTATTCAAATTGTCGATAATGTGACGCTCTGGCATACGCGCACATTTTTACAAGAAACACGTATCGAAACACCAGATTCAACTTTTTTATAATGGAAAAATTGTTATGAAATGTAATAAGACCTTACTTAAACTTACTCCGCTTTTTGTTGCTTGTACTCTTGCGGTTTCTGGTTGCTCATCAACCAAAGTCCAAAGAGTAGATGCAAATCAAGAGGTTGCATTATCTGACAAATGGAATGCAAAGGACTCACAACTAGTTGCAGAAGCAATGATCAATGACATGCTGAGCTTTCCATGGGTAAACGATCACTTACAAAAAGAAGGCTCTAAACCTGCTATTATCATTCAGTCAGTGCGTAACAAATCTCATCAACACATTGCTGTAGATACATTTTTGAACGACTTAAAGCGTTCGATTTTACGCAGCGGACAAGCTGATTTCGTCGCTAACAAAGATGTGAGACGAGAAATCAGAGACGAACGTAAAGATCAAGAGCTTAATTCAAGTCTTGAGAGTCAGAATGAAATGGGGCAAGAGTACGGCGCAGACTATGCACTTTCTGGCACTATCAACTCTTTTGTTGATGAGCAAGGTGGTGATCGCGTGACTTTTTACCAAGTTGATTTACGTCTAATTGATATGACGACAAACCGTGAGGTATGGAATGGACAAAAGAAAATTCAAAAGCTGCAGGAACGTTCACGTTTTGGCTTCTAAACCACTTTTAGCGACACTGCTTAGTGTCGCTTTGCTTTCTGGTTGTCAGAGTAATTCAGCGAGCCAAACACAACAAAGTACCACACCACAGTGGATAACTGTGACACCAGCGTCTAGTTATATGGTGTACGGTGTTGGCAATGCGCAAAATACAGGTGACTTGCAACAAGCTAAACTAGCAGCACAAGAGTCTGCTCGTCTCGCGCTGGCGAAGCAACTGAATGTGACCATTTCTGCAAATACAACCATTAGCCAACAAGCTGACAACAAATCAATGACCTTTCACATTGATGAGTATATTCAATCAAAAGTCCCAAATATTCAGTTACAGGGCGTAAAAATTGAAGATGAATATATCAGTGCTGATAAACAAACTGTTTTTGCCTTAGCTGCATTCAATCGTACTGAAGCCGTCATGCAAACCGAGTTATCGATCAATGCACTTGATGACGAGATCAGTCAATTTTCATTATCTCAAGCTCAAAAAAGTAAAAGCTTAGCACTTAAAAGTGCAGTTGCACTCAAAGAGCTTGGTGTTAAGCGGAACAAACTAAATAATTATTTGCAAATGCTTCAAGCCGCGCACGTCAGTATGCCAAATACTGTACGAGCAAAGCTAGAAATGGCAGATGCACTATTAAATGACATTAGCTTTAGTATTAGTGCTGATAATAGCAAGCACCAAAAAGTCAGAGACATGCTTGCCAAAGCACTAACGAGTCAAGGTATCAAGATCGTAAATCAGGGTGCTGATTTCGATTTAAGCTTCCGTGTCGATTGGCAAGATATGAATAAATCAGGCACTTTTTATAGCCTGGCAGAAAGCTATCTTGTGGTGAAAGAACAAGGTGAAGAAAAAGCACACTTTAATGCTAGAGTAAAAGCAGCTTCAAGCTTTAAAGACACTGCAAAAAGCAATGCGATGGGAAAACTCGCTGATAAATTGGGCCAGCAGTTGGCACAGTTTGTTGTAACCGGCAAATCCTAACCTGCGCTTTTGTGAAACAAAATAAAAAGGCCATAGTGGCCTTTTTTATTTTTCTTGAGAATATTTTTCTAGTTGATCTTTTAAGTTAGGTGGGACACCTTTGATAGTAAGCGTATCACTAACTGGATCATAGATGACGCGCTCGCCTAAGTGCTTTCTCTCGAATCCGACACTTACGCCACCGCCCATACCCGAAAACTTCACCATTGCTGTAACAGTCTTTTTATCAAGTGGGAATGACTCTTCCAGTTCATAGCCCTGTTCTTTATAAAAATCCTCAAACTGAACATCTGAAGATTTCGAAAGCGTATCAGATAAGCCTTCGATATCAGCATCTTCACCACTATTAATACAGTCATTACAGTAATCAAATACTTCTTTTCTGATGACGTCTTTTTCTGATTTTTCAAACTGCTGCTCAGCCAAATAGTCTTCAACTGCATGCAACATTGTCTGTGACTGCTGCTTAGGATCAACCCCTTCAGCACATCCCAAAAAGTCTAAGAAAAAGTCAGCAACTTTTCGTCCAGCTCGGCCTTTGATAAAAGAAATATAGCGATTTTCCTCCGCTTGCGTATCCCATGCCGTTAAATCGATACGCGCAGCTAACTGCATTCGAGAAATATCCAAGTGCCTAGAACTTGCTAAATCCAGTTCAGAAGTAATCGAATAATGTTCTTTAATGCTAATTTGAGAAATCAGCATATAATCGCAACCGACATATTGATAATGACAAAAAATTAAATAACCCGTTTCATGAAACGCATATTTATTTAGCTCTTCTTTTAACACTTCAGTTGCCTGCTGTGTCAAATGCCAAAAACCCAGCTCATTATTACGATAACTCTGCATTGCAGAGGCCACTGTACTATTTTTGTCACCATCAAATGCGCAAAACCCCTTTCCAGGCTTACCATTATATGCATGGTGCAACTGCTCAATAAATACATTGACCCTATCATTAATGGCCATCTCATCTTCACGTAAATGAATTTGCGTTTCTTCGTCTTGCTTGTCTACATAATGTACAACAAGCTTTTTCACCTCAATGCTCATCTTTGTTTTTAACGCCTCTGGTGTTAGAATATGAAGAATTGTAACTCTATTAATTTGAACCAACCGATGCCAATTCAGTCTAAATATTCCAATGAACAAGTAGAACAAATTGTTGATAGTTTAATCACTGTGCTTCAAGAGCACAAAGCACCTGTCGACTTGAGTTTAATGTGTTTAGGAAATTCTATCACGCACATCTTAAAAGAGCATGTGCCAGAGAGTAAAAGAGAAGAAGTCGCAGAGAATTTTGCAAAGGCGCTTACTCAATCGGTAAAGTAACGGAATGAATTTAACACCACATAGTCCTTTTTCTTCAAAAGCGAGTCAACTGCTAAGTTGGGGACACTGGTTTACTTTTGCTAACATCGGGCTAGTGCTTATCATTGCACTAGCCTATTTAGCAGCAGATGCAGCACCAAGCAGCGTGGTTGGCTGGGTATACATGATTGTTACTTGGGTAAGTCACACTAGCTTCATTACTTTTTGTGCCTTCGTGTTAACCGTGTTTCCACTGAGCTTAATCTTTCCTTACCCTCGTCATATACGAGGCATGGCTGCGCTCATTGCAACATTTGGTATATCAGTTTTATGCCTAGACGCATTTGTATATTATCAACACGGCTACCATTTAAGCTTTCAATCTTTGTCGGAAATAATGTCCCTGTTAATCAGCATACTTGATAACATGTCCATGCTGACGATTATTTTAATCTTCTTAGGGTTTATAGCCATATTTGGGTTTGAACTTGTTGTAGGAAATCATGCATGGCGACATTTAGACAAACTCAAATCTTACAAATTTCCTAAATACGCAACTGCTTTTTTAGTTACTTGTTTTGCCACTAGCCACCTAATGCATGTGTGGGCTGATGCTAATAATTATTTTGATGTCACTAAGCAAGATAATGTATTACCACTTTCCTACCCCACTACAGCGAAAACATTATTAGCTAGGCACGAGCTACTAGATTTAACTGAATACGAGCAGGCAAGAACTGTACGATTAGAGAACGCCACATCTCATTTTCAGGTGCCAAGTAATTTACAATACTGTGAATTTGATGCACCGGCTGTAGATATTTTTGTCTTGGATTCTATATCAAATTCAGCTAGTCAATTATCAAATAAAGACTTATTTAGCTACCCTCATGTATTAGTGCCCACTAATCCAAAAGACCACTATTTTAATCTAATATAT
Source organism: Pseudoalteromonas umbrosa (assembly GCF_030125375.1). Lineage (GTDB taxonomy): Bacteria > Pseudomonadota > Gammaproteobacteria > Enterobacterales > Alteromonadaceae > Pseudoalteromonas > Pseudoalteromonas umbrosa. Next base: position 275,469 of record NZ_JASJUU010000008.1, read on the forward strand.
GGGCTGCCTGCCTATTATCGCAATACGATCACAGAACAAAAGCTATCCCCAATCTGGAACTCAAAAAACACATTATCAGTTACCAGTGACAATATGTTTGGTTACTTCAATGAACCAACACAAGACAGCAAAGTCAGATTTCACTTTACCTCAGAGCTGCCGGATTTTTCAGATTCTAGTACATACATCATTATCGAGCACCCCATGGGTAATGAAATTGTAACGCAAACAACAATGTACACTAACTTGCCCTATTTCTCAGATCATAAAGGGTTAATGCAAGGTACCGACATCATATACACTTTACTGGATAAACATTTTAATTGTGGCCAACTCGCCTCTCAAACCATGATAGGTAATGTTTCGGGGAGTAGCGAGCTAAACCAAGGCGTGAACTATTCACAAGGTGTTCTTATCACCTACAAAAAGGACCGTATTATCCTGGTTAATCATGATGGAAGACATAAACAAATTTCTGCAAAGGAAGGATTCCCTATTGAGCAAAAGATGGACATTCCCTTTCTCGTACAGAGTATAAAATTACTCAAAAGATTCACAACAAAAGCACCCAATCAATAATTGGGTGCTATAAGCCAATTTGTGCTCACATTTCAACGTAACCTTTTATTTTTTGTCTATAGTTAATTTATGCGCGACTACAGGGAAACGGCTGCTATGAAATTGATTTTACTTTTGTGCCTTTTATTTTGTACCAACAACGGCTTTTCGAAAACGACGGTTTCTTATTACAAATGCGTGACTGACAAAAGCACTATCTTTAGCCAACACCCCTGCTCTAATAGCGCACAGCAATACACACTTACTCACTCAGACCCAAAAGCTACCATACCCTCTGAACAACATTTTAAGACATTAAATGAGCTAGAGCGCAAACAAATTATTCTTAACCTTAAAAATGCTTTACGCGCAAAAAAGCAACATGCTGCAATACTTGGCCGTAAACGTGATGAAGCGGCCAGAAAGCAGCAGCGCCGTGTGACTCGTTTGATGGATGACCAAAAAAGAAAAGCTACTGTCAAAGATGTAAAAAAGCAGCTTAAGTCAATTAATAAAGATTACTTGCAGAGAGTTAAAGTGCTTAACAAAGAAATTGCTAAAATTGAAAAAAAACTCAAACGACTTCAATAAATAAAGACGTATGTTTCATCAACGCGATTAAATGCCAGTATACATAACAATACTGTGATATATGATTTTAAAGCTGCTCTTAATGTGATCTTACGTAAATAGACTAAAATAATTGCTGTTTAAAATGTGATATCGAAGATTAAGATACACCAAAATAATTTATAAATATAATGTGAATAATATTCTCTTTTTAATTTTTACAACCCAAAATTTTAAATTTAAATCTAATAATCATTAATTTCATAAAATTATTTTTTAGTCTTATCAATATTGATTTCATTTGTTTTTTTGTTATTGTTTTTTTGAGTTAATAAAAAGGAGAATTATAGTGAAGCTCAAACTAAATAAAAAGCCAGTTAAAAAACTCATTAATAATGATAAGAACTTAGCTAAAGGCCTGACGCCAGAGGTTGCAGGTGGCTGTCTTACAGGTTGTGTTGTGGCCTGTCGAACAGTAGATAAAGACCCTAAATAATCTATAGTATACTGTTTTGAGTTAGAAAAAAGGAGAATTATAGTGAAACTCAAGTTGAATAAAAAACCAGTCAAAAACCTCATTAATAATGATAAGAACTTAGCTAAAGGCCTGACGCCAGAGGTTGCAGGTGGCTGTCTTACAGGTTGTGTTGTGGCCTGTCGAACAGTAGATAAAGACCCTAAATAATCTATAGCATACTGTTTTGAGTTAGAAAAAAGGAGAATTATAGTGAAACTCAAATTAAATAAAAAACCAGTCAAAAACCTCATTAATAATGATAAGAACTTAGCTAAAGGCCTGACGCCAGAGGTTGCTGGTGGCTGTCTTACAGGTTGTATTGTGGCCTGTCGAACAGTAGATAAATACCCTAAATAACAAATAAAATCAACATCTTGAAAAGGCTCAAAGTTGTTAGCACTCTCTGGGCCTTTACACATCTACTATACTAACCAATACACATTGAACTAGAATCTCGACAATCATGACATAAAAGGCTAGTAATGAGACTATAGCCTTTACAATACAACTAGACTCAATGCATACGTGCTTTACTTTTCAATTGCTCAATAACCTGTGTAAAAAAATATTGTATATAATACATTTCAAGCTAGAGTATAACCATCACAATAAAATACACATTAAGCATTAAACCCTAAAAACTTAGATAGAAGAATTAAAAATAGAATAAATTTAGGTTTATTAATGCGGAAATAGGAACCTTTATGGGCCCTCAAGAGATTGCTTTTTTCATTATTACAGGGTTTAAGAAACACTACTCGCTGTTTCAGGAGATGACAGCAAGAATACCTAGTGCATTTTTATCACAACAATGGGCAACCATAGAGCAAATCAGTAAATTACGCATCAGTCATTATGATCAACGCGTTCAAGAAACCGTCGATATTTTAAAGCTTCATTTTCCTTCAAACCAGATCAATAACCATCTGTGGTGTCAAGTTAAGCAGGTTTATATTGATTTGCTCGTATTCCACCCACAAGCAGAACTTGCAGAAACATTTTACAATTCTGTTTTCTGTCACCTTTTTCACCATAGCTATTTTAAGAACGACTATATTTTTGTGAACAGCTCACAATCTACTGTTTCACAGCTGCCTGTAGAAGCTGAGTATCGAAGTTACTTCCCGGTTGTTGAGGGCTTGCAAAAAACAATTGAAAAGATTATTTCAGATACAGGTTTACTTAGTGAACTCTACGACTTTAAACAAGACATTCGGCTTTTACAAAAAGCTTTTTTTAAACAAGCTCCAAATACTCACCATCAGCACTTTAAAATGCGTTTTGACATACTTAAATCACCATTTTACCGAAACAAAAGTGCCTATATAGTTGGACGAGTCGTTTCTTGCTCTGGTGTACAACCTTTTATCATCGCACTTTTACACAACAATCAAAATAAGCTCAAGATCGATGCCCTAATCACAAATGCCTCTCAAATGAGCTTAATTTTTGGCTTTGCACGCGCTTACTTTTCAGTCGAAACACGTGCTCCATCGGCAATGGTCCGCTTTTTAAATCAATTGATGCCGAGCAAAACTGTTGCAGAGTTATATAATTCAATTGGGTTTCATAAGCACGGGAAAACTGAATTTTACCGTGCATTTTTGCTGCATCAAAAGAGCAACAATGAGCGCTTTACTATCGCTCCAGGTACACCCGGCATGGTCATGCTAGTATTTACTTTGCCGACCTTCCCATACGTATTTAAAGTCATAAAAGACACATTCGCACCGAGTAAACCGTTTGGGAAAGAGACGGTTTTAGCGAGATACCAGCTGGTCAAAAACCATGATAGAGTTGGACGGATGGCAGATACGTTAGAATATTCCAATGTGGTCATTCCTAAAAACCGTATTGAGCCAGATTTACTCACTGTAATTAAAGAAAAAATTGCACAAAATATCATAGAAGATGACAAGTTCATCACTATAAAACACTTGTATATTGAAAGGCGTATCACACCACTAAATCTCTTTATCCAAAACGCAACAGATGAACAAATAGATCATGTTATCCAAGACTACGGCAATGCCATCAAAGAGATGTTACAAGTCAATATCTTTCCCGGTGACATGCTCTTAAAAAACTTTGGTGTAAGTCGTCACAATCGCGTGATATTTTATGATTATGACGAAGTACAATATCTTACACAAATGTCTTTTAAAGCATTGCCAAAGATATCGCTTGACGATTTATATTCAGGACAAGCCACACCATCATTTGCGCCCAATGATGTATTTCCCGAGCAAATGTGTACATTTGTTCTAACAAACCCTAAACTCAAGGCAGTTTTTGAGCGCCATCATCCTGAACTTATGACTCCAATATATTGGCAAAAAGTTCAACAAGATATACGACAACATATCATCAAACATGTTTATCCATACCCTCAAAGCCAGCGGTTTGGACATCACAATAACAAGAAAGGAACATTGTGAACATTAGCAAAATTGACCTCAACTTACTGGTATACTTGGACACTCTACTTAGGGAGTGCAATGTAACACGTGCAGCTAACCAACTAAGTATCACACAACCTGCAATGAGTAATGGTCTAAAGAGACTGAGAAACTTATTCAATGATCCCATACTTGTGCGTACCAGTGAAGGTATGGTGCCCACCGAACGAGCACTTGAGCTGCAACCTGTCATTCGTGGGATTTTAATGACTTTAGAAGAAACGCTCGCCCCTAATAGAGAGTTTGAAGCAAGCCAAAGTAAACGCGTTTTTCGTATTATGGCAAGTGATTATGCTGCAAGCACACTTGCTCCAAAGCTACTTGCCAAGCTACATAATGAAGCACCAGATACCACGCTAGACATACTGACGCCCAGTGATGTCACTTTTCATGATGTTGAAAATGGTAAAGTGGATATGGCAATCAATCGATTCGAGAACCTGCCTCAGTCGTTTCACCACAAGCAAATTTGGAAAGATAGCTTTAGTTGCCTAATTAAATCCGATAATCCGATTAAAGAAGACTTCACGCTAGACGCCTATTTAAATGCACGTCATATTTGGGTTAGTAAAACTGGTTTCGGTGTCGGTGTCGGCATGAATCCAGAAGATGTCCAAAAGCTAGGTTGGGTAGATGAAGCGCTAGCAAACTTTGGTAAACACAGAAATATTGCCACCTTCACGCGTAATTATCATGTTGCAATCCATCTTGCCAAAGAGCAGAATTTAATTGCGACATTGCCCTCGAAGGCAGCCAATATATACCGAGATGATAACTCGTTAGCCATTTTGGAACCCCCGTTTCCTATTCCTCCCTTTGAACTGGATATGATTTGGAGCCCACTACTTCACCGTGATGCCAGCCATGTTTGGCTGAGACAAAAAATTGCAGAAGTGGCAGAGGAAATAAAATAATGACGATAAAAAACTATAACAAGCTCATCGAACACTACCACTCTATTGATAACTTTGAGCACCTGAATGCAATTTGTAGTTGGGATCAGGCAGCAATGATGCCATCAGGCGGGGCAGATAGTCGGGCTGAAGCCATGGCAGAGCTAGCTGTTCACCTTCACGCACTTCATACTGCACCGCAGCTCGCCGAGCTCTTCGAATCAGTTAAAAACGATGAGTTAAACGAGTCTCAACAAGCCAGTGTGAGAGAGATGCAAAGAACTTGGCAAATGCGCACCGTACTGCCGGCTGATCTGGTCAAAGCAAAGAGCTTAGCGGGTGCTAAATGTGAACATCAATGGCGAACACAGAGAGTAGAGAATAACTGGCAAGGCTTTATTAAAAACTTTGAGCCAGTCGTAAAGCTTAGTCAAGAAGAAGCGCAGATCAGAGCAAGCGCGAACAATCTGACGCCTTATGATGCAATGTTGGATATTTATGAACCAGGTATGAGTAGCGGAGAACTTGATCAACTGTTCAAAGACATAAGTAGCTGGTTACCACAGCTTATCCAAGAAGCCAAACAAATACCGCCACCAGCAACACATGCATCCTATCCAGTAAAGCAGCAAGAACTGCTAGCGCATGAACTCATGACAATACTCGGATTTAATTTTGACCACGGTAGATTAGACACCAGCGTTCACCCATTTTGTGGCGGAACAAGTCAAGATACAAGAATAACAACTCGGTATGATGAAGATGAATTCATCAACGCAATGATGGGTGTGATCCACGAAACAGGACACGCATGTTATGAGCAAAACCTGCCAACACCTCTGAATAAGTTACCTGCAGGTAAAGCCCGCTCCATGGCCATTCACGAGTCCCAGTCCTTGTTTTATGAAATGCAAATAGCGAGAAGCCCAGAGTTTATAGCCCTAATAAGTGAACATGCGGCACGCCACTTCCCCAACTATGCATCAATAAATACGACTCAAAAATTACAGCAGGACCTGCAGTGCGTTACCCCTAGTTTGATTCGTGTTGATGCTGATGAAGTCACCTACCCTGCACACATTATCTTACGCTATGAAATAGAAAGAGATCTCATTAACGGCAAGATCAATTGTCAGGACATTCCTGAACTTTGGGATAACAAAATGTCCACACTGTTGGGGCTTTCAACAAAAGACAATTACAAAAATGGTTGCATGCAAGACATACACTGGACAGATGGTAGTTTCGGATACTTCCCAAGTTACACACTAGGCGCTATGTATGCTGCACAATTTAAACATGCTATGAGCCAGTCTATCGATATTGCAACACAGATCAATAATCGAGACTTAACCCCTATTTATGATTGGCTAAATACGCATATTTGGCAAAAAGCGAGCTTGTTACCAACAAATGAGCTAGTGGTCAAAGCGACAGGATCTTCGCTTAATGCTCAAATCTTTAAGGAGCACTTACAGCAACGCTACACTTAGAACCCAAATTCGCTAATATGAGGCAAGTGACTACACATTTGCCTCATGCTTTACTTTATTGGTCATATTAATCTTATTTACCAAAAACTGTGCTGTCTCTTGCAGAGGCGCATCTTCAATCTGCTGCATTCTATGTTCGATAAAGCCTTGCAACCTACCACTTTTCAATGCTAATAGACACTTACTTATTGACTCATCAACGTACTCGTTTAAAGAGATTGAACCGCTCCAATGTAAAGAGTTTGCCCATTGCAAAACATGGCTCAGCTCACTCGGCTTTATTTCTCCACATACGCATTGTGACATTAATGCAATATCAAGTAGTGACTCTTTTTGTAGCTGTTCAACACATACTCCACTGTCGAGATGCGATAGCAATTGTTCAAACTTCATTTTTGACTCCTTCAATTGACGGCATGCCTTTGATGGCGATAGTACGAACATATAAAACTCCACCGATAATGTCACTTAAAAAATATACAAGTTGTGAACCATGCACTAGCCTTAGAATTGGGCAAACAAAATGGTCAGAAATGTTTAAAAAGCTCAGTTTTATCGTATTACTTAGTACTAGTCATTGCGGTTTTTCTAAGGCAAATAACGAAATCTCTGTTCCCGTCAATAGAGATATTTATCGCTATGCCCAAACTATTTTAAATACACAGGACTTAGATAGTATCTCTCCAGACATATTTGATCACCCACTCTGCCAACGAGATGTTGTCGACCTAATTATCATTCAAAAAGCACTGACAGTTGGCAATGCAAACGTGACTTTAAATTTTTTTATGATAGATCATGAAGAGCGAGAAGAAATCTTACTGCAATCTGGAATGTCGATGATTAGCGTGGATACCCTATGGCAGTCTCAAGCTCAAGCTTTGGGTGACAGCGTATTCATCTCTTCTCCTATTATTAGGAAAGGTGAGTACTTTGCAGGCATTTATACCGCTCAGAGCAGGGCAAAAGCGTTAGCATCAGAGATAAAGCAGGATTTTTCAAATATAACTGTAGTGAGTAATAAAGCGTGGTCAGTCGACTGGTCTACCATCAAACAACTCAATCCAAAGCGGCTATTTAATGAATCAGACTGGACAATGATGGCGCGCTTGGTGAGTAATGAATGGGTGGATATTATGCTTATACCATTCAACAATCAAACCCCATTTAGGTACACCGGAAAAGGCTATAAAGTCGAAGCAGTTCAAGGAATTAAAGTTGCGTTACAAGATAGCCGTCACTTCGTAATAAGCAAAAAGTATCAAAACAGTCAAGCAGTTTTCGATTCTCTACAATTGGGAATAAAACAACTCAGAGCCAGCAAGTTCATCGAAGAATCTTATCAAAAATGCGGGTTTCTAAACATTTTGGTTGATAACTGGCGAGAAATACCCTAGAAAAATCGTATTTTTAACTATTAATGGTCAGATTCATATTTACTCCATTTTGTTCCAATATCTTTCCCAAACTTAAAAAAAACACCAATAGGAAATAGGAATTAAAAATGAAAGAACTTAGGCTGCAAGTTAATAATGTATTCTACCTAATCGTAATACTTGCTTCATTAGCACTGCTAAGTGCATCAAAATTATTTATGGATATGCAACTATCTCACTTGGCTACTTTGCAGTTTTTTATCGCCATTTCAGCAATTTTTATGGCTCTTGTGCACTTAATGCTCACCTTGTCAGGGCAAAAGAAAGTAACTATTTGCAACCAAGGATTCTCTTACTTAAATCTTTTTGCTAAAAGAAAGTTTGTTCCATCTGAAGAAATCAAAAAGTTAACGACTCGTAATTTTTTAGGGCTTAAAGTGATTCAGGTCCACACGCATGAGAATACTATAACTTTATTGGCATTTAAAATTACTAAAGCACAAAAGAGGTCATTGGCGCAATTAGGCTACTTAGCTTAAAAGTTTGCCTTCTAGACACAAACTACTTAGCATGCTGCGAAAAGGTCAAAATAGAGTCAAACCATGTCAAAGCAATATCATATAGGCACAGCCGGAGCACCTTGGACAGAAGTAGAAAAGCAACTGTGGTATAAGTCTCAAACAATTAAACGTTCTTATAATGAACTCGTTGTTAAAGAGATAAAAGAACTCAGTACATCTTGCGATATAGAGCAGTATGGGTCATTAGACTATCTAGCTGGTAAATACCCTGTATTTGCATTAAAGAATAAAAGTGTTGATACATCACTGCCGACTATTCTTATTACCGGTGGAGTGCATGGATACGAGACAAGTGGCGTCATGGGAGCTTTAGCGTTTGTAAGGCACCACATGAGACAATTTACAGAGAGTTTTAACTTTGTAATTTTGCCTTGTATCAGTCCATGGGGCTTTGAAACGATTAATAGATGGAACCCAGATGCAGTAGACCCTAATCGGTCATTTTACGATAACAGCCCTGCATTGGAGTCTCACTTAGCAATGCACTATGTAAACAAGCTGTCAGCCAATATCATTGCACATATTGACCTTCATGAAACAACAGATACTGATAACAGTGAATTTCGACCTGCTTTAGCAGCACGAGATGGCAAAGTAAACCACAACTGGAATATACCAGATGGCTTTTATCTCGTAGGGCATACTCAAAAGCCTGAGCCCGCATTTCAAAAATGTATTATCGAACAGGTGCAAAAAGTCACTCACATCGCAGATGCCGATGAAAACTCACAATTGATCGGCGTCGATATTGAACAATTTGGCGTTATTAACTACGATGCAACTTCACTAGGTTTATGTATGGGCTTCTCACAAGCGCCGTATGTGACGACAACTGAAGTCTACCCTGACAGTAAGAACACTTCTGAACAAGAATGTACTGACGGTCAAGTAGCCGCTATACTCGGTGTAATTCAATATTTAAAAAGTTTTTAGCCTAATTCAATATAAGTAGCGGCTTTAAATTAAGCCGTTACTTCACCATGTTCATAAATAATTTCAAAAATCTCTTTAAATGAGTGCGCTTTCTGGAAGATATTGACTGGAATATGTAGTGCTCGCGCGATATCCGATGCTGAAATCATACCACGTAACACTTGATTGTTGTCCATGAGAAGCACATGCTGATGCCCTAGCTCTTTTAACGTTTCTAAAATATCACCAATGCGAGCATCTTTAACACAATCATAAAACATGGCGTGTAGTTCACTTTTTTTAGTCATCACATCTTCTACAGTAAGATCCGACCGAGAAACACTACGCTTTTGTGCCGTTGTCAGCACTTTCCTACCCGTCAAATCTTTCGAGTTAACGACGCCTACAAACGTGTCATCATGATCAATAACTAGCTTACACCGCACATGTCCATTAACCATCATAAATAGTGCATGATCAATATCGACATCTTTTAGTATCATTTGTGGCTGTCGCCTTGAGAAGTCCGTCACTACCTGGTCAGCAGGGCTAAATATCGATAATGGGTTCCCTTCATAATGCTCACAAAACTGATAAATCCCTTTCAGCTTAGTCGTGTTTAATAACCTAAACTCACTCATATACCACCTCTTGTGGACTCATCACTACTTTTATTTAAAAAGGATGGTTCATTGTTCAGGGGATCGCAAGGTTGATTAGGGGTACGATTTGAACCATAGAAAAGTGCTGTAATCGGCTGTAATAGATTAAATAAGTTATTCTTCGTACAATGTATTTTATAGGTTAGCAAACTAACACAAAAATCAAAACGGGCTTTATACACAGTCGAACTTGCAGATTTCCCTTTATTGGTGCCCACTTAGGTGGGCCCACTTTTATGACACAATTTCGTGGAATGAAATTTAAGTAGATACACATAACGATGTGAAAAATAGCATAATTAGTATTACGTTACTTTTGGTTTATCAATGATTGGGATACTTTTCAGTAGCGAATTACTCCTCATATCAGGTAGAATTTCTGCAAATACAACGTACTGCTAGCCCTTAGCAAAATATACGGAAATTTAGGAAACTCTATGGCTTACTTAATCGATGAACTCAAGCTCGAAAAAATATATTTAAAGAGTTATCACACTTTTGGACGTTTCAAATTTAATGTAGATACATTTTTAGATAAGCCCGGTATTTCAAGACATCATGCCATCATAGAATACACTAATGATAATTGGTTAATTCGTGATGTAAGTACAAATGGTATATGGATTAATGACCGAAAAATAGATAAAAACCTTCCTTACCAGCTTTCTGAAAACGATAAAATCGACTTTGCTGCACCGGGACAAAATTCATTTGTCGTGGGTAGTCTAAATGCGAATTGCCAATATTTTGTTTCGCAGAATAACCGCAAGAACGTCATTGAAGTTGAAAATCAAATGCTGCTTCCTAATGAAGAGGAGCCAACTCACATTGTTTATTATGACGCATTGCTTAATTATTGGTTTCTTGAAGATCTCACAACTTCAGACAGACAAGCCTTAATCGATGGTGGTATCACGAGCCTATTCGGTGAGCAATGGCTTTTCTATTGTGCGGGTATTTCGACCATGACAAAGCACCTAGAACAACAACCAGCTGTAAAACCACTGGCCTTAAGCTTTGCTGTTAGCCTAGATGAAGAAAAAACGGAGCTCTCTTTGCACGTTGAAGGCGAGGAATATAACTTAGGTAGTAGAAGCCATCACTATCTCTTGTTACTACTTGCCAGAACGCGCATTGAAGACAAACAAGCAGGTGTAGATACTGAATCTCAAGGCTGGGTGTACAGAGAAGACCTAGCCAAACAGCTTGGTGTACAAATGAATCATATGAACATCATGGTTCATCGCGCCCGTAAACAATTAAGTGAAACTGCGCCCGAACGTGCACCCGAAGCAGGTTATATTATTGAAACCAACAACGGTCAGCTGCGACTAAACTGTCAAGATGTCACCATATTAAAAGGTGCTCAGCTTGAAACTCGTATTAGTTTGTAGCATAAAATTTATATCAACCGTGGGCCTTTGCTATCAATTTCGATAAGGCCCCGCTCGCGCTATTATTCTCTCTTCCAACTTTTTCATTAACCCAAATTTGAATAATATTTCTACAAGAACAAAAAGTGGTCCAATTAGAAGCCCTATTAAATCATCTACAAACGCTGGCTTTTTACCTTCGTAATAGTGTCCTATAAATTGAATTACCCAACCTAACACAAATACCCCAACTCCACTCAAATAGAATATCCCAGTTGTAATATCCAAGCTTACAAACTGTGTATAGATAAACATCGCAAGTACATAACCCAAGCTTAATAATATCACCATAAGCACACCAAGCTTGAGTGATAAGTACAAATAATAAACCGATACCAGACCAATCAGTAAACCTGACATAGTGATCGACACAGCATTTAACTCAAATAAAGGAACATAAGTCATTAGGATGACAGAAAAGACTATCAAGGGAACACCGAACAAATGTGTGCGTATATTACGATTATCTCTGTGATAAAGTGCATACTGGGCAAGGTGGCTTTCTAAATTTTTCATCTCTGTACTCATCAAGAGTAAATACTTTAATTTTCACTCTAACGCCTTACAGGAAAAAAAGTCAATAAAACACCGCTTACAAAGTAAACAACGTTTAACTTGGATATATTTTCAATACATAAAAAAGGCCGCCTACGACTTTGGCGGCACATTCACTGGGCAATAAAAAGCAGTTTTATCATCTCTTGCTGCTTTCAAAATAAACATAGCCCAACATTCATAAGAAACAAATAAAAAACAAAAATTTAATTTTTTAGCAACCTTTCACGTAATCCTGAACTTCGACCAACTGTCTTTTCCATTGCTAACCTAAGTACCTGAGGCTGACATATTAACTCTAAATGGTCTTTAGCTCGTGTAATACCTGTATACACCAGCTGCCTATTAACTCCTTGCCTTGCTCTTTGTATCGGAGGCAAAATCATTGCTGTATAACCAAACTCTGAGCCTTGTGATTTATGAATTGTCATCACATACACCAGATCATAACTTGGTAAACGCGCAGGGTTAATTGACCTTAAACTCCCTTGTTCATCAATGAATGTAGCGAATAACTGGCCACTCTCATCTGGTAATACTATCCCAATATCACCATTAAAGAGTTTTAGTTGGTAGTCGTTTTGCGTGATCATCAGCGGCATACCTGCGTAATATCTACTGTATGGCCTAATCAAATTTTTCTGAGCAAGTTTGTGCTCTATACGTTTATTTAGCTCATTCACGCCATACGGCCCTTCACGCACAGCGGCAAGTAACTGGTAACCTGAAAATAGCTTGTGTACTTGTTGTACACTTTCTCCAGCTTGGATAGCGGTTAAATAATTGCTGTAAGCAGAAGCCGCACGCTCTATCATATTTAAATATGATTCATTTGATAGCCCATAGAGGCTTAGTTCAGGAAACCCTTGATGTATCACCCAATCCAAATGATTTGGGTCATTATTGTTAACCGCTGAGGCTAACTGACCTATACCGCTGTCACTTTTAAATCGATGACTTTGTTGCAAAAATGCCATCATATCTTGCAACTGAAATTTACTTGCAGCCCCTGATAGCTTTTTAACACCACCAAAGCACACGTCATTGATCAATTGAGCCCGCTGCGAAGAATACTTTGGATGTTGCCCCAATTTTAAATCAGCACATAAATCATTCAGAATGCACCCAGTATCAACGGACGCGAGCTGATCTTTATCTCCCAATAAATATAACCGTGCGCCTTCAGGCAACGCGGCGACCAACTTGCTCATAAGTGATAAGTCTACCATCGAGGCTTCATCGACGATTAGTAAATCTACGTGAAGAGGATTTTTATCATGATGTTTATATTTATTACTATTGGGAATAACGCCTAATAATCTGTGTATCGTTTGCGCGTCCTCAGGGATTAACTCTGCAAGTTCAGGCGCTAGCGCCAATCGTCCTTTGGCACCAATGATTGACTCGCTTAGTCTCGCAGCGGCTTTGCCTGTTGGTGCCACCAGCTTGATGTTAAGCGGTGCTTTTACATAAAGGGACTGTAAAATTGCGAGCAACTTTGTAACTGTTGTTGTTTTGCCTGTCCCAGGCCCGCCCGTTATGACACAAAATGCGCTGGAAGCTGCTATAGCACATGCCACTTTCTGCCAATCAATCAAGCTTTCATCTTGCTCTGGAAAGTAGACATCTAAAAGCACTTGTAACTGACCAACATCCAAGTTGATTTCTCGCTGAGACATACTTATAAAACGCTCGGCCAAAAATGCTTCATAATTTGCTAAACGCGCCAGATAAAGTTGATTATTAAACAGTACAATGGGCTTATCATGCCCAACTGCTTGGTGGCAAGAAAGCGCTTGCAATGCCTTATCTTTATCCACAAATGGCGTCAGCTCAATGGGATGAGCTAATTGCTCGATATTTAGTTCAAACGGATTAAACCAGTCAATAGTATCCAACAACAAACAGCTATGTTGGTTTTGCTCAGCTTTAAGCACTAACAATATAAGATAAAATGCATCACAAAATTGAGAGTCACAGAGCAGTTTTGCCAAGGCAATATCAACACTTCGTACTTTGCGTTGATCAATCAATGCCTCAATAAATAAGGCGTCATCAAAGCTATCTTGCGTGAAATCTAAAGAAAATTGCGACATTATGATGCCTCCGACTCAAAAAGCGCATCTAGGGTAAGTAACTCTTGCTCCGTGAGTGCTTTGAAGAATACACCGCCGCCCTGCGGCATCGCCCGTAAAAATAAGTAATACACACCACCCAAGTGCGTCTCAATCGTGTAGTCAGCGAGTCGATATTTCAATAGACGATGTAAAGCGACACTATAGATAAGATACTGTAAATGATATTGATGGGATGACATCGCAGACATTAAGTTGTCATCACTATAATCACTCAACTCATCACCTAAGTAATTGGATTTATAATCTAACACGTAATATTTACCTTGCCAGCGAAAAATAAGATCAATAAACCCTTTTAACATGCCCTGGACTTGGTCAAATTGTAAAAAGCTTGGCTGGCCCGTTATATCCGTTAATACTTTATTTAGTTGGCTTGCTTTAAGCGCACTTAATGGCAGATGAAACTCCATTTCTACCAAGCAATGTTCAGGTGCCAAACGACTTAACGACAAGTCGCCAACCTCATTAAGTGGACACGCTAAGCTTTGTACCACCCACTCAGTCACACAATCTTGCCACAGCTCATCAATTTGATATTTATCTAAACAGGCTTCAACCACCTCACCCACTGGTAACTTATCATTAGCCACTGGCGTATGAGGTGAAGTAAAGTCAATCTGTTCATAAATTTCGTGTAGGCAACTTCCTGCTTTTGCGCCTTTTACAAAGCTATAAGGTGTTTGAGTTAGGGTTTGTGCCATGCGAGGCAGATCTAATTCATGGTGCTCATCTAAGGCCCCTGAAGGTCTATCATCATGATGCGCATGATAACTTAATTGGCTGAAGCTGGTTGTCCGCCAATCTGTTTCTATGGCGGCGTTTTGATCTTTTACCGCTAACGAAACAGGAACTTGAGCTTGCGGTTCACCAAAGTAGGCAGTTGGAGGCGTTTCAAAGATCTCCATGGACATACCAGAATGCTGCTGGCATAGCTGCTCGAGTGCTTGATGCCATTGCTGCGCTTCTTTAAACTCAGTATCACCAAACAACGCAAAGCCCAGTGCTGTTTGACCAATACCCAGTTTTTTACTTCGGCCCAATGCAATGTTAAATAAGCCCAACTCGCAATAGTGTACAGCACGTGTCAGCGCCACATATAATAATCTGATGTCTTCTGCTAAACGCTCTTTTGAGGCAGCTTGTACGCCATGATCATCTGCATCAAGGTCAATGATTAAATGTTTATCTTGATGATAGATAATTTCACTCGGATCACGATAACCCAGTGCAAATGGCATATATACAATTGGGTACTCCAACCCTTTTGAAGCATGCATAGTGACAATTTTAACCAAGTTAGCATCACTTTCTAAACGTAACTGCGCACCATCTAACGTTGCTTCGCTGCATTGAATGCTCAACCACCTCAACACACGTTGTGTACCCTCTAACTCAATTTGTTTGTGTTGCAATAATTCAGCGAGATGACGATAGTCGGTCAACCAGCGCTCTACTTCATAGCCATTTTCCCGCCAAACACTGGCAAGCTGGTTGTGCACCATCAGCTTCTCTAACATCGCCATCGCACCACTTTGATACCAAACTCGCTTCAGTTCAGCAAAAAAGTCTAAATAGCTCTGCCATTGCTGCTCATTTTGAGAGAGGCTGAAGACTTGCTCATAATTTAACGCGAATAAAGGGCTGACTAACACACCACGCAGCGCCGCTTCATCATAAGCGCCGTGAAGCACATGCAGCAATTGATTTAACGCACTGGCAACGGGTTGTCCATAGACGCTATCTCTGGCTAAATAAACAGCACTCACACCACACGCGTGTAGTGCGTGCTTCATCACTGAGGCTTCGTTTCTATCTCGGACCAAAACACAAATATCAGCCGCTTTTACCGCTACCCCGCCTATATTGACTTGTCCCAGCTGGGCTTGAGAGAGCAAGGTTGCAATTTTAGCTGAAAAAGCTTGCGCCAGTGCCTGATGCGCCTGTGCTTTACTCGTAACGCCATCTCCACTGTCAAATACACAAAAGTTTAAAACATGCTCTGTATCACCCCTAAACGACTGCTGCTCAGATTTACCCTGTGCATCAACTGCGTAAAATGGAATATCCTCGTTAAAGATAAAGCTGCGTTCGTGCTGGGTAAAAATCGCGTTAACACTATCCACCACTGATTTCGCCGAACGGTAGTTTTTAGCCAGAGTAAAATGTCTGGTTTCATCGACAGCCTGTTTGGCTGCGATGTAGGTGAAAATATCCGCGCCGCGAAACCCATAAATAGCCTGTTTTGGATCGCCGATCATAGTCAAAGCACTGTTAGCTTCACCCGCGTATACACTGCTAAAAATACCGTATTGAATGGGGTCGGTATCCTGAAACTCATCAATTAATGCAACAGGAAATTGCTGCACGATTTTATTTGCTAAAACCTCGCCAGCATCTCCTTGTAACGCTTCATATAAATTACTCAATAAATCGTCTGGAGAAATCGTACTCTGTATTTGCTTATGTTGTATTAAAAGCGCTTTTACTTGCTTCAAAGCGTCTTGAAGCAGTGCGATTGGTAGTAAGTTTTTAACTTGATGGTGTAATTGCGCCATCTCATCAAATTGCGAAATCATGTGATGGGTTATCAGCTCGGCATTTTTTTTGTAATTTTTAGCATCCCCAAGTTGCGCGCTTCCCCACAGATTAAAGGAGTGCTTGCTTGTACCGAACTCAAAATACCAAGCGTCGGAGGCAACATAATCACCTAGAGCATTAATATTAGCAGCACGCCCAGGCGTCTTATTTTTTGCCAAAGCTGACTCGTTTAGGCAAGTGATAAACTCACTTTCTCGGAGTGCCTTTTTAAACTCGGCAGCCCTTGCCTGATATTGCGCTCTTGCAGCTAACACATCGTCTAATTTCACCTCAGGTGTCAATTTTGCACCCGACTTGCTCAGCAGTGGTATCAGCTTTTTCATCAAGCTTTGAGGATGTGCAAAATGCTCCAATACCAATGCGGTTTGATCTTTATCCAATGTGTATAAGAATTTGCGCCAGTGATCCTCTACCGCCATTTTTAAAAGCTCAGTTTCATCGAGAATAAACTCAAGATTAAAGCTTAACTTTGACTCAAAGGCGTGCTGTTTGAGCATTCGCTGACAAAATCCATGAATAGTGAAAATAGCGGCTTCATCCATGGACTTTGCAGCCGCATCTAGTAATTTAAACGCCGCTTTCTTATCCTTAACTTGCGCCAATAACGTTGGAATAAGCGGATCTTTGCACTTTGCACCGAGTAAAACATCTCGAGCATCTATGATCCTTGCCCTCACGCGGTCTTTTATTTCTTGCGTGGCAGCCTCGGTGAATGTCACTACCAAAATCTGCTCAACACTTAAACATGTCGATTCTTGATGCTCTACCAAACCCAATAAGTATCGAAGATAAAGTGCCGTAATAGTATATGTTTTACCCGTCCCAGCACTCGCCTCAATCAAGTTATGGCCATACAGTGGCATGGTGATTGGATTAAGCATCTCCATGAGACCGCTCCTTTTCTAACGCTATGATTGGTCCAAGTAATGACTTGCTGAGCAACATAAACTCTTCCATGCAGGACTCTAAATTTTTGAAATTGAGTGCCACATAGGGATCTTCAGACTCGCCAATGCCAATATACTGGCCACCAGCAAACTTCAAATTCGCTTTACCAATGTCATCCGTGCTCGCAAATGCATAACTTGAGGCTGGGAAAAATGCCACAGGCTGTGAGATCAATTGCTGATAGAAATCGACCCAGCCTTGCAATAACTGCATTGCATCTGATTTCTCAAGCGCATCAAACGTTACCTGCTCATCCAGCCCAATAACAGATGTGCTGGTCGCTGATACAGTAATGTTGGCTAGTAGGTGATAAATGAACGCGCGAATTTTATCTTTGGCTTTAATGCTCGCGGGACGGTAAAAGATCTGCTCATTCGCATAGATTTTATCAAGCCAACCAACTATCTTCATACCATTTAGCTCTATTCTGACCTCACGCGGTGGCTGTGCGTCAATAAGCTTTGGTTTCAATACGCCCACCATCGGCAGAACCCGCTGCTCTAATAGCTCTAACTGTATCTCTCCGACATACGCCTGCGGCAAATGACCCCTTTGTAACATTTGCGCTGTACTGAGTGTGGTATCATTTACGCGGGTATCCAGTATTTCTAGTAAATATTGATAACGTGTCAGAGGGTCTAAAGAAAATGGCTCAGTATCATCCTGATACTCAAGTGCAGGATTAATTTTTACCCCTAAACAGTTTTGATAAAAGTAACTTTGCGGCGCTGTGCACGCGCGTAAAAACTGCGTCAACTCTAGCTCGCTTGGCAATTCAATTGATAAAGGCGCAGGCTGAACCAATGGTTGTTCTGATGCGTTAAATAACCAATTAGGGTTATAACTTTGCAAAGGGCCTTGCTGATAGTGTTGCGCGTTAAATGGTTGTAATGGGGCCTGATTTTTAAGCTGAGTACTAACCTGCGTATCGCAGTCTGCAAAACAAAAACTGCGATCAATATATTCAAACAACTCGCTCACTAACACGGATGGCACTTGTACTTCGTTATTAAAGCAAGAGCGGCCAATGTAACTGACATAAAAGTGACTTCTTGCACTAAGTAACGCCTCTAAAAATAGATATCTATCATCTAATTTTCGAGATCGGTCACCTTTTCTTCTCGATGATGCAGGAACTAAATCAAAGCCAATCGGCTGGACCTGCCGAGGGTAATCCGCATCATTCATGCCAAGCAAACACACCACTTTAAAAGGCACCGCACGCATGGGCATCAAAGTACAAAAATTCACAGCACCAGATAAAAAGCGCTGTCCTACGCCTTTTTCTTGTATCCCCTGTTTAACCAGATACGCAAGCACCCTAGGATCTATAGGCTCGCACATATCTCCACTTTCATAGTGCTTTTCAATGCCTTCGATCACTTTGTTTAGCTGCATTAAATCCCAGCTTTGTTCCGCATCTTGCTGATAAAAACGGGCTAAAAGCGCACGCAACAACATGGCTTTTTCACTTAGATTTGTGGTTTGCAGTAGTTGTGTCTTAGCATCGGTAAGCGCCTCAATAAAAGCAATTAATTTACTTAAAATATGAATGGCCATGCCTTCAACTAAATCAGCAGGGTATATGCCGTTAAACGCCCCTTCTTCATTTTCTGAGGCAACGCCAAGCAATAATCGATTTAAACCATGTAGCCATGTGTTAAGAGAGATTTCTGGTAACCCATGCTCAGATTTGTTCTGTGCATCTAAACCCCACTTAATAACAACTTGGTCTAGCCAATATTTTATCTGCTCAAATTCCGTCGCTTCTAATTCAAAGCGACTCGATATAGATTCAACAGCTAATAAATCTAAAATATCTGTTACGCCAAAACGGCTAAAGGGCAAGTTAACTAAAATCACAAACGATGATAAAACAGGCTTTTCTTGCTCAATAGCCATATCTGCGAGGGCATATGGCATATACCGTTTGCCTTGTGCGCTGCCAAATACCGCTTCAATATAAGGGCTATACGCACCTACATCTGGCATCATGACAATGATATCTTTAGGTGTTAAATCTGGATTTCGATTAAATAAATTAAGTAAATGATCATGCAAACACTCAACTTCTCTCAAAGCTGTATGGCAATCTTGTAAAAAAATACTATCGTCACCCTGTTGAACTTGCAGTTTCCCCTCTTCGCTCACAAACCAATTGGGATCAGCTTGTAAGGATTCACCTTTAAATGCCAACTGATAGATTTCACTTTGGATTTTTGACAACAAGGAGTTATTAAAATCTTCCACAAAGCCATCAAGCCAGCGAGCATCTAATTGCAATAACTGCTCTAGATAATCTCTGCCAAGCTTACCCCAAGAGGACAGCAATGGATTCCCAACATTGAAGTAATCGTTTTCCTCATCAAGACTTGCCTCAATTTCTGGGCGCTTTGCATATTTAGCTTGGATTTTTGCCTGTGTTTTTTCATCTACCAAGTCACCCCAATAATGCTCACTTGGATTGAAAAAAAACAGCAACACTTCGGTTTTACTGGCCAGCGCTTGAAACACTTCTAATTGACTTGTGGGCATCGCAGATAAGCCAAAAATTGAAATACGCTCAGGTAATTGATGACTGTGAGCATTTTCTAGAGCAGCCAATAACTGTTCATGCATATTGGCACGATTATAAGGGCTTTGCTCTAATTGATTTGTGTACTCGACCAAAGTACGCCATAAGTCAGGCTGCCAAGGCGCAATGGCGACATCGACATCAGGTAGCGCATCGGTGCCAGATTCCCAGTAGGCTAACCAATCTGGTCGGTACATCAGATATTGATCGTATACATCCGCAATTTTCTCGCATAAGGTAAATAGCTTTAAGCCATCTAAATCCCCCTGTTCTGCTGCTTCAGGATTATCAGCATATAAATAATTTGCTAACGGTATATACAAATCATGGTCCAGCTTGGATGGCAGTAAACTGTATAACTTCCAAGCCATATTGCCTTTATTATAAGGAGACTCTGCTGGGACATCTGGCAAAAACTGTTGATACAAACGCCAAATGAAGCTCAGCGGCAACGGGAAGTCGACCTGAGCTGCAACACCAATGTGTTTACTGAGTCCATTTTTCAACCACTGTGACATACCTGGCGACTGAACAAGAACGGTTTCTTGTACAAATGGGTCACTTAAGGGGGCTGTTTGCATTACAGTATTAAACTGCGCTTGCAAAGCTTCCATTCGATTAGATTGAATTATATGCAACATGTGAAATTAGCTGAAAATCAATTAGATTGAACAGTTTAAGAGAAATACACAGGGTATGACAGAAAAAAGTTCACAGACTCGTTTACAAGGCTTAGTTTCAGTACTCCTCAGTAGTTAACCAATTACTAAAACAAGTCTATATCACTGCTTTCTATGTGATCCTTTATTTGCTTGCGAGAAATAAGGTCCTCATAAAATCCGACCTGATCTCGCCCATGCTCTTTGGCAAAATAAAGTGCTTTATCCGCGTTTTCTAACACATTAATGGGAAAGTCATAAGGGCTAATGCGCGCAAGACCAACACTCACAGTTAACTTTTTGATAAAAGGAAAAGATGTTTGTCTCACAAGCTCTAAAAACGAGTTCATACGTTGCTTAATCGATTCATAATCTGCGGGTTCAAATACAATGACAAACTCTTCGCCGCCAAATCGAAACAACAAATCTGTGCTTCGAAAGAAATCCTGCATCCGCTGCGCCAATATCAACAATACCTCGTCGCCACAAACATGGCCGTAGGTATCGTTAACACTTTTGAAGTGATCAATATCCAACATAGCAAGCCAAGACGTTGCACCTTGATGTAAAGTCCGCAAGTCAGACCCATCTCGAATGGCACGGTTTTGCTCTAACATTTGCTTTTCAAGAAGCTGCTTTAGCTTTTTATCGAACGTTTGACGATTCAGTAGCCCTGTCAGCTTGTCACGCTCATTCTCACGCAATATCGTCAGATAGTTTTCATAGATACGAATAAAAGCATTCAGCATTACTTGCTGTGCACTATCCAAACCCTGACATTGCACTTCTATTGCGCCAACAGGTTTATCATGGATCACGATAGGTAGCCAACGCCTTTCTGCGCCCGCCGCGTCTTGCATAGTGATACTACATGCTGACTGCAAACAAGAACTCAGCTCTGCGTGAGGGTTGTCTAAAATCACCCTATCTAACCATTCATACTCTCCGACATCATGCACCATTAGCGCAAGACTGCGCTCCACAGTACATGGCCCATGCCCTTGAATAGTTTTGAACACTGAAATACGCTGACAATTTATAAACTCCTGTATTGTCGACAACAAACTATATTCCAATGAATCGATATCACGTGTTTTCGTTATTTTTATAACCGAATTTAATAGTTCTTCTTGCATCGCTTGCCTGTTCTATCTGTTCAGTTATATACCTTCATGATTTTCTTGCGTGAAGGTGTACTCGTACTAGACCCACCACAATTAAGTATTGGTCAGAAAGTGAGGAACAGCAATGTCACCAAGCAAATTACTCTAAATTACTCATCAAAATAATCCCCCCAGTACTACTTTCCCCGCTCAAGACAAGGTCATCTAGTGGCCCATTCGAATACATGGTCTATATGAACGCTAAAGCAAGCGGGCCCGTGTAATAGCATGTAATAAAGTATTCTTCTATTCTCATATTTACCCAAAGGGCAAGTAAATACTTGCATATGGCTCGACTTAAATAAATATAAAGGACATTACAAATGAACGATGTGATAAACGAGCTCAACCTAGAGCTGAAAAATAGTGATGAAGCCCAGTATTCGGGTTCTATTTTTGACTTCAGCGCGCAATTCAATCCGCAGAAAAGTGCAGACCAAGCAGTGATCACATTCGACCCTTCAACACCACAAAATGAAGCAATCAACTACGCCAATAACCCGTTTGAAGTAAAACTAAATGAAGATCAGTACCAATATGGCATTGCAGTGAACTTTTTGTATAAATTAGTTGATGATACAGCAAAAAATTACATCATTAGTGCAGCCAATATTAAACAGCTAGATCATGTAGAAAGTTTCAGTACAAGTATTCTCAACAACAGCACAAGTGGATTCAGCAAAAGTGTACTTAAGCTAGCCGTGATAGTACCAAAAGACCTCACATTAGATATCAAAACAGAGCTAAAATTCGATATCGTATTAGCTGACAGGGTATCAAGCACTCAACTTAACCCTAATTTGCCAACAGACACTGCAAACTTAATCATTGACCCGATACTCATCATTGGTCGCCCTATTCCGCCCAAATAGGCACAAATCCTCATGTGATGATTTAAATTGCGGGTACTTGCATAGTGGCGTAAACCAAGGCAAGTTAAACCAATTAGATGAATATCCACCTTTTATCGTCTCATGATAGTGGAGTAGCGCAGAGTGATGATCACCTGTGAGTGTAAAAATCACCGTTGCTCCATACGCGTATTCTATTTTGTCTGAGGTGAGCTTTATTACTTTATATAAATACTGTAGAGCATCGCTGTAGCGCTCTAGATGAGCCATTGCCTGGCCTGCAGCAATTAATTCATTGATAGACATATCTTCGCGCACACCATTGATTATCTGGTTGTATTGCTCTACAGCTAACTCGTTTTGCTCACCCAGTAATAACAAATCTGCATAGTTAAGTCTCATCGCAAGGTTTTCAGGACTTAGCTCCGTCGCTTGCTTTGCAGCAGACAATGCCATTTCAATTTCCCCAGAGTACAAATAAGCGAGAGAAAGGTTATTATAATCCTCAGAGCTTTTACTATTTTCTAAAACTGCTAGGTAACCTGCGGCGGCAGCCTGCCAGTGTCCATCAAACATATTAATATTTGCAATAAGCCGATGTGCCCTCGTAAAATCAGGGAATGTCTGAACAACTTCATGTAACAATGATTTAGATTCAATAACTTGACCATTATTAAGATACATGACGGCCAAATTATATTTATTGTTTAAATCAGGTTTGAGTAACACAGACTTCAAATACATCTCTATTGCTTTATCTATTTGATGTCGTCTATAGAAATAATAACCTTTTAGCTGATAACTCGATGCTGTCTCACCATAGACAGACAAACGGCGAAATAAATCGTCCGCGAGTTCTTGCTGCTGACTTTCAATTGCCAGCACAATCCTGTCAACCAGATAAGGCTTAGATGATTTGTAGCGCTTTGGTGCTGTGTCGAGTAGCACTGCTAACCTATCAATGTACTGCTGCTCTCTATCAATATGATAGCGCTCCAGCAATAAATCTCTTACAAGGCTATACAGTGGTAAATAGTTAGGGTCCTGCTCAATCAAATCAAGCGCACGAGACAAGTTGGAATGAGAAAGATCTCCTTTGATATTAACTTCATGATAAACAGTGAGGTATTCCTCAAAGAAGGCCGTCTCTGTAGAGATAACGCTTTGCCTTTCATCCTGCTGAGGCTGGCCAAGTAATTTAGTTGCAAACCGTTCATAGATTGAGTGAATAACAAAGTAATTATCTTTGCTCGTTTGCGTATTCAGTTCTCCCAAAACTAATTGGCTATCTCCACTGAGTAAGGAAAGGCGAACATTGCACTGAGTATGTTCGCACTTAACTTCAGGAAGAAATACCGCTGTCGCGCCGGTTGCCTTTGCCAAATCACCTACATCCTTGATATCACTATACTCTTTATGATTAATCAACTCCGCATTAGTCGCAGTTATAATGACTTGTCGAATTGCGCTATCAATTGTAGCGTGCAACAAATTAGCGCCAACTCTCTCACTATGGTCGCTAACTGTTATTTGCGGCTCAAGCACCAAGGCATAATGAAGCTCGCTTTTTGGCTTTAAAAAAGACCACCCTAAATACACAATTAAGCACAACACACTCAACACAAAACCACTATAAACATATTTTACTCGTATTGGCATCTTGAGCTCATGCCCCGGTTCTTGTGTAGTTGACAATATCGCCGTATCGTCCGCATCGGTTACTTCGAGTAACGCCAACGTTCTGCCAAGCACCGAGCACACTTCTCTCGCTGATGGACGTGACTCAGGCGATTTAGACAACATATTGCGTAGTAATTGAGTAAATTCAACGGGGGTATCAGGCGTTAAACTGCTAGGTTCAATAAACGCGGTGTGTTTGATGCACTCAGCCAGTTCAGAGCCTTTCGTTGTACCAAAAGGGTGGCAGCCAAAGAGAAACTCAAAGCAAAGCACGCCAAAAGAAAATACGTCCGTCGACTGTTCAACGGGCCTTCCTTCAAGTTGCTCTGGTGACATCGTACTTATACTGCCGAAACTCGCACCTAAGGGCTGATCTGATTTGTTGCTCTGTATCGAGTTTGCAATGCCAAAGTCAGACAGTTTTACCTCTGAGGTGTTGGAAATAAGGATATTGCTCGCTTTAATATCACAGTGAATAAGCCCTTGCTGGTGAATATAGCAAAGACCATTGGCTACCTTTTCCAACAACGCGAACTTATCAGCTACGGTTAGTAGCTTTTGCTTCATGTACTTAGCTAATGTTTGACCAGGTACGTATTCCAGTACCAGTAATAGTTCTGAGCCAACTTCAAGAATATCGTACAATTGAACAACATTTGGGTGATTAGCTTTGGCCATTAAACGCGCTTCGTAAAGCGCTCGCTCTCTCATTTTGAGGTCGTCTGATTGATTGCTTAACTTAATTCTTTTAACTGCAACTTGTCTATTTAGGCGAGTGTCATTGGCAAGAAACACATCTCCCATCCCACCCGATGCAATGTGCTTGATTGGCGCTAAGTATGTATCAGAAAAGCATTCTTCACTGCGCATGTATTCTACCTGCCTTGGCTCAAAACTATATGAGAACGTCTAATATTCTACCCTAACAATGAATTTAATAGTAAACATTGTAGACAAAAGGTCAGTTTTTTAACCTAGAGGTACAGTTGCATAAAATCAAAAAACAAACAACGCATGCTTTTAAAGTCTATTTTTACAATGAATCTATACAGTAGGTATCAAAAAGATTTTCTAACTTAGAAAATTGTATAAAAATCAAAACCACAGAAAGATACTAAGTGTTCAAAAGGAGTTGATTGACTAGGTTACAATTATGAAAAAATATAAGAAAGGGGAATTAATTTTTACTTTTTAGGTAAAGAAATGGCGGAGAGGGAGGGATTCGAACCCTCGATAGGGGTTAACCTATACACGAGTTCCAGTCGTGCGCCTTCAGCCACTCAGCCACCTCTCCGCACTGAAAGCGGGCGTAATACTATGAAAACCCCCGCCTTTTAGCAAGTATTTTTTTTGTAATCTGTGTTAACTGCACAGATTACAAACAAACTTGTTATTAACGCTTTAAACTCGCTGAGAAATCAAGCATACGATTAAGTGAGCGTAATGCACCTTCACGTAGCTCCATATCAACAAATACTTCTTTGCCTTCAGGGTTGATAAGTGCTTCTTCAATCGCCTGTAAGCCATTCATTGCCATCCACGGGCAATGTGCACAACTACGACATGTTGCACCTTCACCTGCTGTTGGCGCTTCGAAGAACTCTTTCTCAGGGCAAAGCTGCTGCATCTTGTAAAAGATACCGCGATCGGTCGCCACGATAAACTTTTTGTTATCCATATCCTGCGCAGCTTTAATAAGTTGGCTAGTTGAGCCCACTGCATCAGCTAAGTCAACAATTTCAGCTGGCGACTCAGGGTGAACAAGCACTGCCGCATCTGGGTGAAGCGCTTTCATGTCTTTCAGCGCTTGCGTCTTGAATTCATCATGGACGATACAAGCACCGTTCCACATGATCATATCAGCGCCAGTTTTCTTCTGAATGTAAGAGCCTAAGTGCTTATCAGGGCCCCAAATAATGGTTTCCCCTTCAGAATCCAAATGCTCCACGATTTCAAGAGCACATGAAGATGTGACAATCCAATCTGCGCGCGCCTTTACCGCGGTAGACGTGTTTGCATATACAACAACCTTTCTTTCAGGGTGCTGATCACAAAACTTAGAAAACTCGTCTATTGGACAACCCACATCTAATGAGCAAGTTGCTGCCAATGTTGGCATCACAACGGTTTTCTCCGGCGTTAAGATTTTCGCTGTTTCACCCATGAAACGAACACCGGCGACGATAATAATATCTGCATCTTCTTGCTTAGCACCAAAACGTGCCATTTCTAATGAATCTGCAACACAACCCCCTGTTTCCTCTGCAAGCGCTTGGATCACAGGATCTGTGTAATAATGGGCAACCAATACCGCGTTTTTCTCTTTTAACAATGACTTGATACGAGCTTTATACTGCTCTTTCTCTTCGTCATTTAACGGTGCTGGCTTTGGAGGAAATATATAATCCTCAGGCATGATTTGTTCTGCTAGACTCATTCTCTCGACCACATAGTCCACATTGCATAATTGCCGCGAATTATACGAAAAATACGGAGATAATCCTAGTAATAGACGATATTCACAAAGAATATTTAAGAATAAATGAATCGAAAAGATAATGGTGGGTCATGATGGACTCGAACCATCGACCAATGGATTAAAAGTCCACTGCTCTACCAACTGAGCTAATGACCCGCTCGAGGAGATTTTAAATCTTGAATGGTGGGTCATGATGGACTCGAACCATCGACCAATGGATTAAAAGTCCACTGCTCTACCAACTGAGCTAATGACCCGCTCGGGAAGTTTTAGACTTGAATGGTGGGTCATGATGGACTCGAACCATCGACCAATGGATTAAAAGTCCACTGCTCTACCAACTGAGCTAATGACCCGCTCAAGAAATTTTTTTAGCTTAATAATGGTGGGTCATGATGGACTCGAACCATCGACCAATGGATTAAAAGTCCACTGCTCTACCAACTGAGCTAATGACCCGCTCGGGAAATTGTTTAAGCTTAAATGGTGGGTCATGATGGACTCGAACCATCGACCAATGGATTAAAAGTCCACTGCTCTACCAACTGAGCTAATGACCCGCTCGGGAAATTTTAAGCTTAATGGTGGGTCATGATGGACTCGAACCATCGACCAATGGATTAAAAGTCCACTGCTCTACCAACTGAGCTAATGACCCGCTCTGATATCCAGGGTTAAGCTAATGGTGGGTCATGATGGACTCGAACCATCGACCAATGGATTAAAAGTCCACTGCTCTACCAACTGAGCTAATGACCCGCTCTGGATATGGATGTGCTTAAATGGTGGGTCATGATGGACTCGAACCATCGACCAATGGATTAAAAGTCCACTGCTCTACCAACTGAGCTAATGACCCGCTCGGGGATATGAATAACACTTAAAATGGTGGGTCATGATGGACTCGAACCATCGACCAATGGATTAAAAGTCCACTGCTCTACCAACTGAGCTAATGACCCGCTCGGGATATTTTAAGCTTAATGGTGGGTCATGATGGACTCGAACCATCGACCAATGGATTAAAAGTCCACTGCTCTACCAACTGAGCTAATGACCCGCTCATATCAAAATTAAGCAAAAGTGGTGGGTCATGATGGACTCGAACCATCGACCAATGGATTAAAAGTCCACTGCTCTACCAACTGAGCTAATGACCCACTCATTACAGCAAGATGTTTATAACGTATCGCCTGCTGCGGGCGCTTATAATACTTATTTAAAATTCTAGTGCAACTGAATTACGCTGTTTTTTTTAAATTTTATGCCTAAGCGCCTATTTTTACACCACAGTGTTCACAAAGCAGCTTATTACAGCTTAGATAAACGCTCTGTTGCCAATTTTGCAGCAGTGGTGCTTGGGTATTCTTTTATCAACGCATTAAACAATTGTGTCGCTTTTGCCTTGTCTCCAGCATTTGCAGCCAATGTGCCAAGCTTCAACATCGCATCAGGACGCTTGTTTGAGTCAGGGAACTGCTCAACAACAATGGTAAAGTGCTTAATCGCTTCGGCAGGCTTGCTTTTTATAGATTGTAGCTGGCCTAACCAATAATGCGCATTCGGAATATATACTGACTCTGGGAATTGTTGCAAAAAGCTTTGAAACTCAGGAATTGCCGCATCATAGCGCTTATCCTTCATGATCAGGGCAACCGCGCGATCATAAGCTTCATTCTCAGAGAGGTTAGAGCTCACCGCTTGTTCACCGACAGTAGGAATAGCCGTCGCAGCAATGTCAGATTTGGTTTGCTCATAAACTTGGCTAACGCGGTTTTCAATTTCTTGATAAAGCTCACGTTGGCGCTGCAATACTTTTTCCAGTTTATAGCTTTGCTCGTCGGTAAATCCACGAACTTGGCTGACTTCGTCTTGCAATTGCTGCAACTGTAATTGTAGGTCTGCCTGCACTCGATTTCGATTTGTCATCATTTTTTCAAGTTCGGCAACGCGCTGTTCAAGCGACTTTTGATTATTTGCAGCATCATAAACAGTAGCGGGAGCTGCCAAAACCTGGGAGCTCCCGCTAAGAAAGATGATGGCTGCCAAAATAGTTTTCGGCTTCATAACATCTCTTGTCTAAATTAGTATACCAATACCGCGCGACGGTTCTTAGCAAAAGCTTCTTCTGTGCGCGACTTAACCATTGGCTTTTCTTCACCATAACTCACTACAGAGATTTGGCTTTCAGAAACACCTAGGCTCTCAAGGTATTTAGCAACTGACTTACCACGGCTTTCACCTAGTGCGATGTTGTACTCAGGTGTACCACGCTCATCCGCGTGACCTTCAACAAGTACTTTTACACTTGGGTTTTTCACTAGGAAGTCTGCGTGTGCTTGTAGTAACTCAACATATTCGCTACGTACTGTAGAGCGGTCAAAATCGAAGTATACGATTTGCTCTTGACGCAAAGCTTCATACTTCTCTTGAAGTTTCTCTTCAGCAGTCTTTTGACGATCGATAGTATTTACATCTACCTTGTCATTGCTGTTTGAAGAAGCATTTGTCTGCTGGCTATCACCACCATCAACATTACCAGATGATGAGCTACATGCAGCTAAAGTCATTACAGGCAACGCTACCAATAAAGCCTTTAAAGTTTTGTTAAGTTGCATCGAGTATATTCCTATATCTTTATAAGTCTAACCAGTAAATATTACTGTAAAAACGGCGACCAGGCCGGTGCCTTCACTTGCCCGTCAAGTACTGGCAATCTCGCTTTAAAGCGACCGTCCATCGACACCAGGGCCAAAACCTGCTTATTATTATGCAGGGTACTGTAAATAATCATAGAGCCGTTCGGCGCAATACTCGGTGATTCATCGAGTCTCGTACGAGTTAACACCTGAAACAGCCCTGAATCAAATTCTTTCTTTGCTATATGGTACTGACCTAAAGTGCGATTTACCATTACTAATTGCTTACCATCTGGCGTTATTGAACCTGCTAAGTTCATATCGCCATCGAAAGTGACACGTCTAGATCTACCAGTATCTAAATTTAACTTATAAATCTGGGCATTACCACCCCTTTCAGACGTATACACAATTTCACGGCCATTTGGGTGCCAACTTGGCTCAGTATCTATACTTCTGTGCTTAGTTAAGCGCTTTTCGACGCGTGTTTCTAAGTCAATCAAGTACACCTCTGTCGCACCGCCTTTGTCTTTAGATAATACAACCAGCATTTGTGACCCATCTGGCGAGAACTGTGGTGCACCATTGATGCCAGGGTAGCTGGTTAACTTTTCACGTTTACCAGTGTATATATCTTGAACATAGACCTGAGATTGGCGGTTTTCAAAGGTAACATACGCTAATTTATTGCCATCAGGTGACCATGCAGGTGACATCAGTGGCTCTTTTGAGCGCAGTAATACTTGCTCATTAAAGCCGTCATAATCAGCAACCACAAGCTGATAAGGCTTATCTTGCTCTTCTCGCACAATCACATACGCAATTTTAGTTCTAAATGCGCCGCGCTCGCCAGTAAGGGCCTCATATACCACGTCACTTATCTGATGTGAGTAGTATCTAAATGAATCACTGTCAATCACACTCTGACGGCTTTCCAAGATATGATCTTGGCTTTTCATTAATTTGCCGTTACTCATCATACGCGTTTCGCCGCCTGTGATCTGCGCACGTAAAACATCAATCAATTCATATTTTACTAAATAGCGATTCGCTGGCTGTTGAGTAATAGTACCCACAATAATCGCTTCAACACCCAAGTTGACCCAGGCGTCATAGTCGACTTCTTCATCTGTGGTTGGCAGTTGCGGCATCTGCTCTTCAGACACCGCTTTAAACTTACCACTGCGCATCAAATCTGCTGCAACAACCGAACTAATCTCTGAAGGGGCTTCACCGTTACCTATGTATTTAAATGGCACCACCCCTAACGGGCGTGCACTGTCAACGCCTTCAGTGATGACAATTTCCAACGCCGCATGGGCAAGTGTTGTCATACCGAAAGCAAAAACCAGAACTATGTTTTTTAAATGCTTTAACATGGTTTTCCTTTAAAGATTGGGTTTAATCGTTAAATTAATATTCTTAAGTTGTTCAAACACATCTTTGTCTTTTGAAACAGGCAGTGTATCTGCCATACGAACCGCACGAAGTGCCGCTTCACACACTAACTTATCTCCACCTAACGAATTAGCTTGTGTAACCAAGCCATTGAAGCCTAAACGAATGTTCAAACGACACTGCTTACCCTTCATTTTTTCGTCTATTAATAGGTTAGACTGAATACGCTGCATGATCAGGGCTTTATATTTGTCCACTTCGCCAAGTACTTGTTGCTGCCTCACTTTCGCACGTGCAGCCTGCTCTTGTGCTAACTGCTCTTGCAAAAGCTGCTCTTGCAATGCTTTTTGACGTGCTTGCTCAGCGGCTTCTGCTTTGCGCTTCGCCTCTTCTTCTTGACGCTTACGTTGGGCTTCAGCTTGTCTTAAACGATCCTCTTCAGATTTACGTTTCTCGGCTGCCGCTTTTGCAGCTTGCTCAGCTTGTAGCCTTTCTTTTCTGGCCTTTTCTGCATCAGCGCGCTGCTTTTGCTCGACCTCACGGGCTTTTTTCGCTTGCGCTTCAGCTTTGCGTTTTTCAGCCAGCTTAGCTTGACGTTGCTGTTCAAGCTTTTTAATGCGCCTTGCTTCCGCTTCACGATCTTTGCGTGCTTGCACCGCGCGACGCTCTAAATCACGGATACGTTTTTCTTCTGCACGCTTTTGAGCATCTTCAGCTTGCTTGAGCTCTGCAATTTTGCGCTCGACTGCACGCTGGTCCACAGAAATCGCTGAAACCGCTTTTTCCTGCTCTTCTTGCATAACTGGATTTAATTGCACCTGCATTACCGTGGGCTTAGACATTTGCAAATTAGCTGAAGCAAACAACATACCCGCTAACGCGATGTGAAGCAGAAACGACTTGATAATTCCGCTTGTTAACGCATCCATTAAATATCCTCAAACGATTTAGTCATCAGGCCAACAGAAGGCACACCGGCATTTTTCAAAAAGTCCATAAGTAATAAAACTTCTTGATATGAAACTCGGCCAGAACCTTTAATCATCACTGGTGTATCCGGATTTTGTTGCAACTTTAATTTAATTACCGCCGCAACTTCAACTGCATCCATTGGCGCTTCAGGGTCGGTACCGACAGACACATAATAACGGCCTTCTGCATCGATACTGGCAATAATCGGCGGTGCATCTTTAGTCTCAACTAAATCAGACTCTTGCATTTGCGGTAAATCCACTTTTACACCATGGGTAATAAGTGGTGCTGTCGCCATAAAAATGATCAGCAACACAAGCATGACATCAATGTAGGGAACAACATTGATCTCTGCAACCGGTCTTCTTTTTTTAGGCTGATACATTGGCTTTTGTCTCCACTAATGTGGCAGCTTGACGATGCAAGATATTTGCAAACTCTTCCATAAAGTTGGCGTAGTTTACTTCAAGCTTTTCAACGTGTTTTGCGAATCGGTTATATGCCATTACCGCAGGTATCGCTGCAAATAAACCCATCGCTGTTGCAATCAGTGCCTCAGCAATACCTGGCGCGACCATTTGTAGCGTTGCTTGCTGAACATTACCCAAAGCGATAAATGCAGTCATAATACCCCAAACCGTACCGAATAGACCGATGTAAGGACTAATGGAGCCAACAGTAGCTAGAAATGACAAACTAGTTTCTAGTTTTTCTACTTCACGGGATAAAGCAACACGCATAGAACGATGCGTGCCATCTAAAATCATGTTCGCCGAGCCTGTATTATTCTTTTTATGTCTTGCAAATTCTTTGAATCCTGCAACGAACAGTGCTTCTAACCCTTTAGAACTCCCTGAGCGAGCAGTGATTTCATTGTATAATTTGCCTAAGTCCATACCTGACCAAAACTGTTGTTCAAACTTTCGAGCTTCGCTTTGCGCTTCTGCTATCACCGAACGGCGCTGGAATATAATCGCCCATGACGCGATGGACATACCAACGAGTGTCAACATAACAAGTTGAACCAACACACTGGCTTCTAAAATTAGATCGATGAAATTTAAACCCGATTCCACGTTTTAACACTCCTAATAATATTGTGTACCCGGCATGGCGCCTTTAAACAGATAGACTTCAAGCACGACAAAAGGTTCAGGTAGTTTAACCACACAAATAAGGCCTTACAACGACAAAGCTATAAAATTAGCTTAAATGTCGATAAATAACACAATGTCTAAGTTAGCAAGACTTTTATAACCCCATATGTTTGTTTCAGTATTTAAATCATTTTATTTTCCGTTTTCACCGGTTAATTAACATTTTTATTCCTAACCATCAGAGCGAGCGTAATTATTTACTCAGACTGCATAAAGTAAGGGATTTATTCACTTTGCACGAATAAATGCTCAAAACACCATTGGTAATACCAATTAACAACAAATTATCTAATATTCACATTTTGAGTATAAATAGTACAAGTCGAATTAAATCAACCAGATACAGATTCCCATATCGTCACAATTTACTAATGTAAAAAATGGTAAATAACATTCGGATTAGTTATTTTTATTTGAAAGATATAATTTTTCTAGTTTGATAATAATCCATAAGATCTCTAATATACACCCTGTACTGAGCGCACTGCTTAACGCAATGCAAAGCCAGTTACCGAGTGATAGAGTTCTGATTTACTCTGTTGCTTTTGATGAGAAACTTTTGGATAAAACCTTAACAGACTCATCAGTTCCCTGGATTACTTCCTTCAACTTGTTGTTTTCGCCCGCACATATGTGCGGGCTTTTTTTTGCCTGAAGTTTAAGTTCAGATTGAAGAATTAGTACATTAAGATAAATACCATTAAAAAAGCCATCGTGAATACGATGGCTTAATCGACGTTATTCTTTAGAAAGGTCAAAATGTAGGTATGCCCTGTCGGATACTATCCGCCCTCTCGGCGTACGTTGTATAAAGCCTTGTTGAATAAGATAAGGCTCTATTACATCCTCTATCGTCTCTTTTTCCTCACCAATTGCCGCAGCAAGGTTATCAAGACCCACAGGTCCACCTGTAAACTTCTCTATAATGGCCAGCAAGTACTTTCTGTCCATATAATCAAAACCACATTTATCGACATCAACCATATCTAATGCTTGGTTAGCAATGGTTTTATCAACGCTGCCATCTCCTTTTACATCAGCAAAATCACGGACACGGCGTAACAAACGGTTTGCGATCCTCGGCGTACCGCGTGCTCTTTTGGCAACTTCACGGGCACCTTCTTCGGTTGTTTCTAAATTTAAAAAATGTGCAGAGCGGCTGACAATTTGTGACAAGTCATCCACTGAGTAAAACTCAAGCCTTTGCACAATACCAAAACGATCTCTGAGAGGTGAAGTCAACGATCCTGCTCTGGTGGTCGCACCGACCAATGTAAATGGCGGTAAATCCAACTTAATAGAACGTGCAGCAGGCCCTTCTCCAATCATGATATCTAACTGATAGTCTTCCATTGCGGGATATAAAATCTCTTCCACTTGCGGGCTAAGACGATGGATCTCATCAATGAATAACACATCACCTTCTTCAAGATTAGTCAACATAGCAGCCAAATCACCCGCTTTTTCGAGTACAGGGCCTGATGTTGTTTTAATATTCACGCCTAGCTCATTAGCAACAATATTCGCAAGGGTTGTTTTACCTAATCCTGGCGGGCCAAAAATCAACAAGTGATCCAGCGCCTCTTCACGTGTGCGCGCAGCTTCAATGAAAATCTCCATTTGCTGCTTTACATGAGGTTGACCTGTGTAGTCACTCAGTAGCTTTGGGCGAATCGCTCTATCAATTTGTTCTTCGTTACCCTGAACTTCGGGTTCGATTAGTCTGTCAGCTTCTATCATAATTACATCATAGACCTAAGCGCTTCTTTAATAATGGTTTCAGTATCTAAACCATCGCCTTTTACTGCTTTAACTGCTTTTTGTGCCTGAGCAGCCTTATAGCCCAGGGCCAGCAGCGCCGCAATGGCATCATCAGCCGGTAAATTACCCACAGTAGGATCGTCCTGTGGCGGGATAACGGCATTATCACTAAATGGCGTAAACAAATCATGACCAAAGTCTTTTAACTTGTCTTTCATTTCTAAGACTAGACGCTCCGCAGTTTTTTTGCCCACACCTGGGATTTTCACTAATGTGGATGCATCACCATGATTTACACACTGCACAAATTGCTCAGCTGACATACCTGACAAAATAGCGAGCGCGAGTTTAGGGCCTACACCATTTGCTTTAATCAACTCTCTAAATAAAGCTCGCTCAGTTTTGTTATTAAAACCAAATAATAGCTGTGCGTCTTCACGGACAACAAAGTGTGTGAAAATAGCTGCTGGCTGACCAGCACTTGGCAGCTCGTAGAAACAAGTCATCGGCATTTGTACTTCATAGCCTACCCCATTTACATCAATGAGAATTTCTGGCGGCTGCTTTTCTAATAAAGTACCACTGAGTTTACCTATCATAATTATCTTAACCTTCCACGAACTGTCTTTTTAGCATTACCTGCTAAGCGAATTAAGTTTTGTTCAGAGTGTGCATGACAAATTGCAATTGCCAATGCATCAGCAGCATCTGCTTGTGGGGTGCCCGGTAATTTTAAAATGCGTTTTACCATTTCTTGCACCTGAGACTTATTTGCTCCACCGGTGCCCACCACAGCCTGTTTGATCTGCCTTGCCGAATATTCATGTACAACCACATTTTGCATGGTTGCTGCGACAATGGCGGCACCTCTAGCTTGTCCAAGCTTCAATGCTGAGTCTGGGTTATGTGCCATAAATACTTGCTCTATCGCAAAGCTGTCTGGAGAAAACTGCTCTATCAACTGACTAATGCCTTGAAAGATCATTTTCAATCGAGTCGGAAAATCATGCTCTCCAACTTTAATGCAGCCGCTACCCAAGTATTTAAATTTTGCACCTTGGTGCTCAATAACACCATAACCTGTAAATCTCGAACCAGGGTCTATGCCCAAAATAACTGCCAAGGCACTGCCCTCTTTGCTTTTTTCAACATCATGCCAAAATACTGTATGGATTTCCAGTTGTTAAACAAAAAAGGCGGCTATAAAAGCCGCCTTTTCGAAGTAAGTCAGTGATTACTGCTCTTCACTTTGTTCTTGCTGTGCTTGTACTGCAATTGCAAGCTCAGTCAGTGCATCCGGGTTTGCAACACTTGGTGCATTCGTCATCAAACAAGACGCTTGAGTTGTTTTAGGGAATGCAATCACGTCACGAATGTTATCTGTACCACATAGAAGCATTACTAGACGGTCAAGACCAAACGCTAAACCAGCATGTGGTGGTGTACCATACTTCAATGCATCAAGTAAGAAACCAAACTTATCTTGCTGCTCTTGCTCTTCAATACCTAAGATTCTGAATGCTGCTTGCTGCATTTCATTATTGTGGATACGAACAGAACCGCCACCGACTTCATAGCCGTTAAGCACCATATCGTACGCATCAGAAATCGCCACCGCTGGGTTTGCTTCTAACTCTTGTGCACTGATGTCCTTAGGTGCTGTGAACGGATGGTGTACCGCGTGCAAGTTACCTTCGTCATCTTCTTCAAACATTGGGAAGTCAACAACCCAAAGTGGCGCCCATTTATTCAGATCAGTGATCTCTCTGTCTAAACCGACTTTCAGACGCAGTGCACCCATCGCTTCGTTTACCACGTTGCGCTTGTCTGCACCAAATAGAATGATGTCACCTGTTTGCGCGTTAGTACGCTCTAGTAGTGCACTGATCACATCTTCGTTTAGGAATTTAGCGATAGGTGATTGCACACCTTCCATACCTGCGTCACGGTCATTAACCTTCATCCAAGCAAGACCTTTCGCGCCGTAAATACCAACAAACTTAGTATACTCGTCGATTTGCTTACGAGATAACTCAGCACCACCTGGTACTGTTAATACTGCAACACGACCTTTTTCATCGTTAGCAGGACCTGCTAGTACTTTGAACTCTACATCTTTAACAATATCAGCAACGTCGACAAGCTCTAATGGGTTACGTAAGTCAGGCTTGTCTGAACCAAATCGGCGCATCGCTTCGGCATATGGCATAGTTGGGAACTCACCA
Organism: Pseudoalteromonas umbrosa; assembly: GCF_030125375.1. Taxonomy (GTDB): domain Bacteria; phylum Pseudomonadota; class Gammaproteobacteria; order Enterobacterales; family Alteromonadaceae; genus Pseudoalteromonas; species Pseudoalteromonas umbrosa. The sequence continues at coordinate 312,721 of NZ_JASJUU010000008.1, forward strand.
AGATCAACGTTCAGCAGCTCTTGCCACATTTCACGGATCATACGCTCAGTTACTTCACGCACTTGATCAGAACTCATGAATGACGTTTCTAAATCGATTTGAGTGAACTCTGGCTGTCTATCAGCACGTAAATCTTCATCACGGAAGCATTTTACGATTTGATAGTAACGGTCGAATCCAGACATCATTAGCAACTGCTTGAACAGCTGTGGTGATTGAGGCAATGCGTAGAAGCTACCTTTGTGTACACGGCTTGGTACTAAATAGTCACGCGCACCTTCAGGTGTTGCTTTAGTCAGTACTGGTGTCTCGATGTCTAAGAAATCATTGTTATCTAAGAAACGACGCACGAAGCTTGATGCTTTTGCACGTAGCTTAATACGATCGCTCATCTCTAAACGGCGAAGGTCTAAATAACGGTACTTTAGACGACGCTCTTCTGAGTTTTGTTGGTTAAAGTCCAACGGCAAAGGCTCAGAACGGTTAATGATCTCAAGGCCAGTGCCCAAGATTTCAACTTCACCAGTTGCCATGTCTTTGTTAACTTGGCTGTCAGGTCTTGCACGAACACTACCTGTCACTTTCACACAAAACTCTTGACGCAGCGTATTTGCAACGTCCATCAAGCCTTCAACTTCTGGGTCAAAAACAACTTGAACCAAGCCTTCACGGTCTCTTAAGTCGACGAAAATTAATCCACCTAAGTCACGGCGCTTATTGATCCAACCACATAATTCGACTTCTTGACCTACGTGGTCCTTATTTAAATTTCCGCAGTATATAGAGCGCATATCGTTCCTATTTGCTTAGGCTTGCATGAAAAAGTGCTATCCAGCCTATAGCTATCGTAATTAACAAAAATAATCGCCAATTATATAAAACTGGGGGGCTTTGTCATCCTTATAAAGCAAGGAATCTTCGCAAAGTTGATTTTTTTAGGTACTCTCAATTTGTTAAACTCAAAAAAAACACTAATGAAGAGAACTATGTTGTATTTAGGTTGCCCACAATGGAGCTCATCGCACTGGAAAGGGCGTTTTTTTAGTCAGCACTGTAGTAATGCCAATATGCTCAGTGAATATGCCACCATGTTTAATAGTGTTGAGGGCAATACAACGTTTTACGCTAACCCAAAACCTGACACTGTTTTACAATGGAAAAATGCCGTCTCAGATGACTTTAGGTTTACTTTTAAGCTACCTAAACAAATATCTCATGAATTAGCTTTGCAAAATTGTCACAAAGAGCTAGAAACATGGTTAACCCTATTTGCGCCACTATTCGAAAAAATAGCTATGGTCATGCTGCAACTACCTGCGAGTTGTGGACCAGAGCATCTCCCAAGGATGCAAAACTTTGTGGCTCAATTACCCAGTGAACTTTGTCTAGGTATAGAAGTACGCAACTTAGCATTTTTTCGTAAAGACGATAATGAAAAGCGCTTAAACCAATTTTTAATGAGTAAAGGTATTAATCGCATCATGATGGATACGCGCCCTTTATTTAGCGAAGCGCCAAGCACACCGGCGATTGAAGATGCACAGCGTAAAAAGCCCCGAGTCCCTGTCAACGTCATTGCTACCGGGGAGCGACCTATGTTGCGTTTTGTTGGTTGCTCTGCGCTAGAAAATAATCGTCCTTTTTATCAGCCTTGGATCAAAAAGATCCATGCTTGGCTCGCAGAAGGTAAAGAGCCCATCGTATTTTTTCACACTGCGGACAATTACGACGCGCCGTTGTTAGCGCGGCAATTTATTCAAGACTTAGGAGTTGACCACAAGGTGCTGCTGCCTTTCCCTGCGGAAAAACAACCGCAACAACAAACATTATTGTGAAATTTGACAGTGCAAACCTAAGATGGCATGTTGAACTTGATTATAATAAAAATAGTGAAGGATTAACCATGCTACTAAAACTACAAAAAAAACGAGTAAAAACTTTATCCTATGACAAAGCCAATTTGCCTAAAGCGCAAACCCATGATATTGCGGGCGGAAAGTCTGGTGGTAATTCACGCGCCTCGGACTGTTGTCAGGTCATCTTTGCTTTGCCAGGAGGCAACTCACGTGCCTCAGACTGTTGCACGTTAGAAACGGATTAATGCTATATGGTGAGTGCCTCGCACTCACCTATAATACAAAGCTACCTAAACGATTTCACTTCAAATCATTCAGTCATTGTGCTACCAATGATCTAGCATTTATCATAAAGTGCCCCCCTTTCCTTTTGAGCTGTAACGCTCAATTTATATCTGCCTATGATTTTCTCTTCATGCGCCCCGGTTCAAATTCTTCATAGTGTGGGATTTGGGCATTTATTTGATCCCAATTTGCTTTTGAAGCCATAAAATTATGGGATGCAGGTCGTTCATTAATGTCAGAATCGAGGATCCCGAGTCGGATCCGTAGCTTTTCGGGTAAATCCACATTAGAGCTAAACAAAGGAGATGCACAGTTACGACAAAAATGTCTCAACCTACCGGGTTTAAATGCGTAAGCATTTACCAACTCTTGGCCTGTAACAATTTTCAACGAGGATGTATCAATAAACCCATTTGTCGCATAAGCCGTACCACTTGATTTACGACATAAGGAACAGTGACAATGAATAATATTATCAATAGACCCATTAATCTCTAACTGTACACCCTTGCATAGACAGCTTGCTTTATACATTTGCATTATCCTTGCGCTATAATTCTGCGCTAGATTACCTATTAGAAGACAAAAAGCAAAATACAAAATGCAACAATTAAAGTATTTTCAGCACTATCCCGACAACTTACAAGCACAAATTGCATCTTTGATTAAAGAGCATAAATTACAAAACTATTTTAAAAATAAATATCCTTGTGGCCATCAACTGCAAAATCAGCAAGTGCTGTATCAATACTGTACTGATATTAAACAACGCTTTTTGAAAAATACTCCAAGATTAAACAATGTCAGTTTTACCAAACATACAGACATGATGAAGGGGACGCTTGGCACACACACTCACAAACAGCATCGCCACGGTCAAAAACTCAAAGCGCGTTACGACATAGCTTTAAACAACCAACTAAAATATGCGCCCGAAGCCATATTACGTGCACTCATTGTTCACGAATTAGCGCACTTTAAACATGCCGAACATGACAAAGCATTTTATAAACTGTGCTGCAACATGGAGCCCGATTATCATCAATTGGAGCTAGATCTACGCCTTTTTATCGTCTTAGATGAGTTAGCACTTAATTTTTATAAATTATCTTAAGCAAAGAAATCCTGTGCTAACTCAATGTAGCCTTACACACGGCACTGTGGGCTAAACCCCTTTTGTTTGGCAGTTCTGTACAAGGTGTTTGCCTCAGCCATTTTGCTGTTGAGCTTTTCGATCCGGTTATCCGGCGATGGGTGTGTAGATAAAAACTCCATTGGCCTGTCTCCACCTAGTTTTTCCATATTTTGCCAAAGCTCAACGGCCCCAATAGGTTTAAAGCCCGCCTTAGCCATCAGATCTAGCCCTATCACATCTGCTTCACTTTCATGTGCACGACCAAAAGGTAAGGTTAAACCCACTTGTGCACCTACACCAAGCCCTTGCATTATGGCGTTACGCGACTGAACGTTATTCATTTCCATCACGGTATTACTCAGTTGCAAGCCAGCCTGCACTAACCCACTTTGTGTCATTCGCTCATTGGCATGCTGCGCAATTACATGTCCTACCTCATGACCCATTACCGCTGCAAGTTGATGTTGGTCTTGCGCTACTTTTAATAAACCTGTGTGAACACCTATTTTGCCACCGGGCAGTGCAAATGCGTTTGCACTGTCATCTTTGAATACCACCACTTCCCAACTTTGTTCTGCATATTTGTTAGGTAATTGAGCAATTAGTGCATCGGCTATACATTTTACATACTGATTAGTCTTAGGGTCCGCTTCTACCGCCTGCTCAGCTTTTATTTGCTCAAAGCCCGCTGACCCTAACTCATTCATTTTTTGTTCTGAATGCAGCATAATCTGGGTTCTTCCGGTCGGAGATGTTTTACAGCCCGCTAAAAACATCACTGCAATAACACAAGCAACAACTCGTTTCATATTACTTCCTACTCATTTCTTTTATCGCTACTCTATCTTGTCAAATTGCATATCAATAAGACAATGCCCTCGACCAAAATAAAATAACTCTATTGCTGTTCCATTAATGATAAAGCACATTGGATTTAAGGTGAAAAAATTCCAATAAAAAAGCCCGCTTGATGCGGGCTTCTTTGGATCAAGGTACGGTTTATTCAGCCGCTTTTGATACCATAACCATGGCAGGGCGAAGTAAACGACCATTCAACGTATAGCCTTTTTGCATAACAGCTAGTACAGTATTTGGCGCGACATCGTTACTTGGCTGCATAGACATTGCTTGGTGGAATTCAGGTGAGAAAGCTTCGCCTTGCGGGTTAACTTCTTCAACGCCAAACTTACCAAGTGCGTCAGAAAAACTCTTCAGCGTCATTTCAATACCTTCAAGAATTGACTTCGTTGCTTCGTTGTCTTTATCAGCAAATTCGATAGCACGCTCAAGGTTATCGATCACAGGCAATAGTTCATTTGAAAACTTCTCTAGTGCAAACTTATGTGCTTTTTCAACATCCTGTGCCGCACGACGACGCATATTTTCTACTTCTGCTGCAGCGCGAACTACGCCATCTTTTTGGCCTTCAATCGTTTGCTTTGCAGCTTCAAGCTCAGCGTATAAACCAGCAATTTCTTCTTCAGGGCTTATTTCGCCTTGTTCAGACTGTGGCGCTTCTTCCTGTGCTTGCGCTTCAGCAGCTTGTTCTACTACTTCTTCTTGTGCAGTTTCTAGTTCCTGCTCTGGTGCTTTTGTCTGCTCAGACATGAAAGTTACTCTCCGATTCTTTACAACTGCCGTAATTATGGGGATTGATTTTTTAGTTTCAAGAGTCTTTTTGCTCTAACCGACTAAATTCGTCAATTATTGCTTCAATTGGTGCCTCAGCTGGACACACGACACAAAATCGACTTTGATATTCTTGGTCCATAAAATAGGGTACACTTAAAATAACGTACCGTGATAAATTATCCGCATCAACTTCGCTGCCAAGAATGACAGATAACCCATTACGAAAAGCCAACTTGTCCTCTATTTGATGTAAAAAAGGTACCCCTAAGCTAATCTCATTACTCTTGCCGAGCCGGTTGTAGATATGCCGCTCTCCAACCACAATGCTATTATCAGTCCCCAATTGTAAACTGAGCTCGCGAGTCCACTGTGTTAGTAACGCTCGACAATCTGGCATCGCTGTATTGGCCATTGCACGCATGCGATGTAGTCCCTCTTTTAGCGTATGCTGACTAAATACAGTGTTCATCCAAAGCGCAAATTGATAACGCATTTCATCAGAGTTGTCTGTAGGCTTGTTAATACAAATATTTTGTGACTGTCCAGCTTTATCTATAAGCAGCACTAACCAATGCTTGCGGTCAAAATCCAACACTTCAACACGAAACACCTGTTGGCTACTAACTTGAGGTAAACCGACCACACAACATACTTGATAATGCTGGCTCAATGAGTGCGCTAAGGTGACTAAATGTTCTTGCTCTGGCTGCCAATAGGTCGCTATGTTATCGAGCTCAAAATATTCTTGTAGCCAATACTTAATGCCAACATCTGATGGCACACGCCCCGCCGATGTATGGGGAGAGAAGAGTAGTCCATGGTTTTCTAGGCGCGCCATCGCATTGCGCACCGTTGCCGAGCAAATGGCCATGCCTTTCATTTTTGCAATTTTACTCGACGCGACAGGTAACCCCTCACCATTGCAGTAAAGCGTCATAACCGCGGAGAAAACTTGTTTATCACGAGCACTTAATTTCATAATTCTTTATGTTGGGACGAATTTCAAAGTTTCAAGCGCTTCAATTTTAAGATAATCTTGGAGGGAGTTTACACACCAAGGATTTGCGTTAAAAATGAGCACTCCATTTAACACCATCGGCCTTATTGGCAAACCGAATCATGACGGCGCGGCTCAGACCTTACATCGCCTTTATACATTTTTGCAAGCACTAGGCTATGAAGTTTTTGTAGAGCGTCGAGCAGGCAAACAACTGGACGCTCTGCAAGATGAACAGTTACTCGATCTGGTCGAACTTGGAGAGAAGTGTGACCTTGCTGTTGTTGTTGGTGGGGACGGTAACATGCTTGGCGCTGCGCGAGTGCTGGCTCGCTTTGATGTTGCAGTGATCGGTGTGAACCGCGGAAATTTAGGTTTTCTAACCGATTTAAATCCACATGATTTCGAACCGGCACTTGAACAAGTACTCAGTGGTAAGTTTGTTGAGGAGCATCGCTTTTTGCTAGAAGTTGAAGTGTATCGGCATGCACAACTAAAAAGTGCTAATTTGGCAGTCAATGAAGCTGTACTCCATGCCGATAAAGTTGCACATATGATCGAGTTTGAAGCTTTTATTGATGAGCAATTTGTTTTCTCACAGCGCTCAGACGGATTAATAGTAACCACTCCTACAGGTTCTACTGCATATTCATTATCTGGTGGCGGGCCCATCCTGACACCAGAGCTCAATGCGGTTGCCTTAGTACCCATGTTTCCGCATACACTATCCAGCCGACCTTTGGTCGTGGATGCGAATAAGCAAATAAAACTTAAGCTCAGCCCTGAAAATACCGCCAGTTTACAGGTCAGTTGTGACAGTCATGTAGTTTTAGCACTACTGCCTGGAGATGAAGTGGTGATTAAAAAAGCAGCACAAAAACTGAGGCTTATTCATCCAACTAGCTATTCCTACTACCATGTTCTTAGAGAAAAACTAAATTGGGGCAGTAGGCTTTACTAAAGTGAATTTGTTAAGCAAAATAGGACAGATTTATTTTCTAATTTAGGGAAAAGTAAGACAACATGACTTACATAGTGTTTGTATCGATAGTATTGCTCATCACTATCCTCGGCGTATACATGGTCATTGAAAACAATCGACAAAAAGCCCGTGACGCTGAGAAAAAAATTTTTAATGAGCGCGTAAAAGACATTACCTCTTTGTATAAAAGAAAAATAGCGGAGTATGTTGACTGTAAGCTGATTAGACCCAAGCATGCACCGAAATTTAATGCCATCGTTGGCAACTTTTTTGTTGTTCAAGCGCACAATGAAGAAAACTTGGCACGCCTAGAAAGGGTCAGTGAGCACTTATTAAGCCAAGTTGGTTCAGAGCTAAACAAATGCCGTAGCAATGACACCGTAGATTTACTAACCGAGCAACTATTTTTGTTTGCTGCTGAATTGCCATCAGCTGGCATTGCTTACAATAAAAACTTTTACACAGAAATTCTGCCAGCGTTGATTTCTCGCATACAGACACCTGATTCATACGAAACAACACATCCTGTCGTAGAACCAGAAGAACATGACAACACTGAAGACGCTGCCAACGACGATGCAGAACAATCTCAACTTCACCAAAGACAAGCAGACGCCATCAATTAAAAGTTGCTTTTTAAAGAGATGCTGTATAAATTAACAGTAAAATACTGTTTGGATATACAGCATGCTTACTAGTTTGCAAATTAAAAACTTTGCCATAGTCAGTGAACTAAACATCGATTGGCGTTCTGGCATGACAGCAATTACTGGCGAAACAGGTGCTGGTAAGTCGATAGCAATAGATGCCCTATCCCTTTGTCTTGGCGAGCGTGCTGATGCAAATGCGATCCGCCCAGAAAGTAGTAAAGCAGAAATTTCTGCGCAATTTGATATTCGCAAGTTACCTCAAGCACAAAAATTCCTTTCTGAGTTATTGCTCGACGATGAAGAACAAAACTGTATTTTACGTCGCGTGATCACACGAAATGGTCGCAGTAAAAGCTTTATTAATGGCTCCTCAGTAACGGCCGCTCAACTTAAAGAGCTGGGCCAAATGTTGATAGCCATTCACGGACAACACGCCCACCAATTGTTGTTAAAGCCCGAGCATCAGCTTGGCTTACTCGATGCGTATGCGGGTCACCATAACTTACTAAGCGCGGTTAAAACCCAATATAACCATTATCACAAGCTTCAAAAAGAACACGCTAGCTTGTTAAAGCAGCAGCATGCACAAGCAGCAAAAAAACAATTACTTGAATATCAAGTTGAAGAGCTCGATGAATTTGCGCTTCAAGAAGGTGAATTTGAGCAAATTGAAGCTGAGCATAACAGACTCAGCCACGCACAAACTTTGGTAGAGAGTTCGCAGCGTGAGCTAATGAGCCTGTATGAACAAGATGACCAAACAGTACTTGGTCAACTTCAACACAGTGTGCAAACTTTTAATGAGCTGAGTACGTTAGATAAATCTTTAGAAGGCATATCTCAAATGCTCAGCGAAGCGGCTGTACAACTAGAAGAAGCCTGTCGAGAGATCCGTAGCTATGGTGAAAGCGTTGAGCAAGATCCTATCCGTTTACAAGAAATCGAAGAGCGGATCACGCAAGCGATGGCACTTTCAAGAAAACACCAAATTCAACCAGATCAGCTCGCTGCTCACCACTTTGCTTTAAAACAAGAGCTAGATAACATCTGTTCAGATAACGCGCGTATCGACGACTTAGAGCATGAAATTGCAGAAGCATTACACGCTTATCACATTTCTGCTAGCCAACTCAGTGAAAGCCGTGCCGTTGCTGCGAGCACACTCAACACGCTAATCACAGACAGTATGCACGAACTTTCTATGGAAAATGGCCGCTTTGCCATTGAGCTCAGCAAAGAGACAAATAAACGCCCCAATGAACTTGGTATGGATAATATTGAGTTTTTGGTATCGACCAACCCGGGTCAACCGATGCAGGCACTCGCTAAAGTTGCTTCAGGTGGTGAATTGTCAAGAATAAGCTTAGCAATTCAAGTAATTATCGCAAATAAAGTCACCACACCAACTTTGATTTTCGATGAAGTAGATGTAGGTATCTCTGGCCCTACGGCGTCTCAGGTAGGAAAGCAATTGCGTTTATTAGGTAAATCGACACAAGTCATTTGTGTAACGCACTTGCCGCAAGTTGCCTGCAGTGGTCATCAACAGTTTTTTGTGCAAAAAGCAGTTGAAAATGCGCAAACTTACACCTCTATGGTACCGCTAAACGAGCAAAAACGAGTAGATGAAATAGCCCGCTTACTCGGTGGTGATAGCGTTAGTGATACCACGCGAGCCAGTGCCAAAGAGCTCCTCAGTGTACAGGGCTGTTAAGCCACTGTAGAAAAGCAAAGAGGTATCAAGATTGATACCTCTTATAAAATAATTAGGGTGCGCTTGAGGTCATTTTTTTAAGGGTGCGATCTTTTTTCACAAAATGATGGAACAATGCAGCACCAGCATGCCCGACAATCAATATCCACATAAGCCATGCACCTAATATTTCTTTATGAATAAAATCAATCGGCTTTTCAAACTCTTTGAAAGTCAGCCCCCAACTTTCAACTACAATATATTGAAACAGCACTGTATCAGAAAACTTTGGTATATCGAATAAAAAGAAAAACTCAGTATGCACCCCCGTTCCAATATACCCGGTGATCGGCGCAATAATCATGATTACATAGAGGGCGTAATGACCTAAATGCGCTGCTAAATGCTCCAAGTTAGTACCCGGCTCAGGCTTTGGTGATTTATTCATTGCTCGCCACACTAATCTCAGCAGCACAATAGCCATAATGGATACACCAAATGATAAGTGTAATTGCAATGCCGTCCAGTTCTCGGGGGTTTTAGCCTCTGTAAACCACTGGCGATAATATACGCTCACATATGCTGCTAAAAATAACATCGCCATGAGCCAATGGATCCACTTGGCAATACTGCCATAGTCTGTATCACTATTTTTAAACGCCATAGATACCTCAATCATTTTGCTACTTAAGTTTAATCTTAAAGCTTATGATAATGCTAAAAACAACCTCTGTATTGTGGTTAATTATGAACAAGTTATCCAAAAAATTAGAACGTAAGGCGAATGACCAGATTTTAACGTTCCTAAAAAAGCCCCATCATTGAAATGACGGGGCTTTAAGCAAAGTACTAAGTTATCTTAAATTTTGGTTATACTTCAAGGTAATCTAAAATACCTTCAGCGGCGTTCCTGCCTTCAAAAATTGCTGTAACAACCAGATCAGAGCCTCTTACTGCATCACCACCAGCGAAAATCTTGGGATTGCTCGTTTGATGTGTAAAGGCCCCCTGCTCTGGTGCGACGATCCCGCCCCAGTGATTAATTTCGACATCATACTGAGCGAGCCAATCGAGGTTGTGTGGTTTAAAACCAAACGCAAGAATGACTGCATCTGCATCAATGATATGCTCTGAACCAACGACTTCCTGAGCTCGTCTACGACCATTACTGTCGGGCTCGCCTAGCTCTGTTTTGACCATCTGTACACCAGTCACATTGCCCAGCTCATTTAATACTATGCCCTTAGGCTGCACATTGAATTGAAAGTTAACCCCTTCCTCTTTTGCATTTTTAACTTCACGCTTAGAGCCAGGCATATTTTCTTCATCACGACGATAAGCACATACCACTGATTTGGCTTTTTGACGCACAGAAGTTCTAACGCAGTCCATAGCAGTATCACCACCCCCCAAAACCACTACGCGCTTGTCAGCCATACTAATATAAGCTTGCTGAGACTCGTCATAACCCATCACGCGGTTTGTATTACCAATTAAAAATGGTAAGGCATCATACACCTGTTTAGCATCCTCATTCTCCAGGCCTCCGCGCATGTATTGATAAGTACCCACACCGACAAACACAGCATCATACTGGGAGATTAACTCATCCATTGTCACGTCTTTACCAACTTCCGTATTTAACTGAAACTCCACACCCATTTCAGTGAAGATCTCACGGCGCTTTTCCATCACCGTTTTTTCCAACTTAAAAGAGGGAATACCAAACGTAAGTAAACCGCCGATCTCAGGGTTTCTATCATAGACAACCGCTTTAACGCCATTTCTGACTAAAATATCCGCGCAGCCAAGTCCTGCCGGTCCAGCTCCAATAATGGCAACCTTTTTGTCTGTCCAAGTAACATACGAAAGATCAGGTTTCCAACCTTGGGCAAAGGCCGTATCGGTAATGTACTTTTCGATATTACCGATGGTCACTGCACCAAACTCATCATTTAAAGTACAAGACCCTTCACAAAGTCTATCTTGTGGGCATACTCGTCCGCATACCTCGGGTAAGCTATTTGTGCGATGAGATAGCTCTGCAGCTTCAAAAATCCGCCCGGTGCGGATCAGTTTTAGCCACTGTGGAATATAGTTGTGTACCGGACACTTCCATTCACAATATGGATTTCCGCAATCTAAGCAACGGTCTGCTTGTGAGTCGACCTGCTGCCCTGAAAAAGGCTCGTAAATCTCAACAAAAGAACTCTTGCGTGTTGATATTGGCTTTTTTCTTGGGTCAACGCGCTGAACATCGATAAATTGATAAACGTTTTCGCTCATAACTCCTCCTTTACTGCGCCTGCACTCTAAGTTCCGCACTACTGCGCGCTCGATGTCCAAGTAAGCTCTTTACATCACTTGACTTAGGTTTCACTAACTTAAACATAGGAACATATAATTCAAAGTTAGCAAGTACTTGCTCCGCTCTATCAGAACCAGTGCACTCCAAATGCTCAGCAATCATGCCTCTTAAATGCTCTTGATGAGAAGGCAAGTTATCTAACGTTAATACCTCTACCAATTCAGGATTAAAGCGTTTATCCATATCGTTTTCTTCATCTAAAACGTAGGCAAAGCCCCCTGTCATACCGGCACCAAAGTTCACACCAATTTGGCCAAGTACACACACTACGCCGCCTGTCATATACTCGCAGCCGTTATCACCTAAGCCTTCAACGACAGCATGTACACCAGAGTTACGTACAGCGAAGCGCTCACCGACTTTTCCAGCAGCAAATAATTTTCCGCCCGTTGCACCGTATAAACAGGTATTTCCAGCAATCGTCGCTTGATGAGACTTGAAGCTAGAACCAAGTGGTGGTCTGATTACCAACTTTCCACCTGCCATGCCCTTGCCAACATAATCATTTGCATCACCAACAAGAGTTAACTCCAAACCACCAGCATTCCAAACACCGAATGACTGCCCAGCAGTACCGTGTAGCTCAATTGCCACTGGATCTGCTGCCATTCCTTGGTTTCCGTATAAGTTAGCAATATAGCCTGACAGCATCGCACCCACAGATCGATCTGTGTTCTTAATCCGGCTGACTAGCGATGTGCCACTCTTGTCGTCGATGGCTTGCTGTGCCTTATTGAGCAAAGATTCATTTAACTCACCTCGATAGTGCGAGGTATTTTCTGCACTACAGTACAAGGTTTGATTACTTGGGTTATTCGGCGTGGCCAAAATTGGCGATAAATCTAGCTTTTGCTGCTTACTCGTCTTGCCTTCAAGTACTTCCAGTAAATCGGTGCGGCCAATTAAGTCCGTAAGTTTAGTCACACCTAAGCTAGCCATTAATTCTCTCGCTTCCTGTGCAATAAACTTGAAGTAATTCATCGCCATCTCTGGTAAGCCATGATAGTGACGCTGACGCAGCGTATCATCTTGTGTTGCAACACCTGTCGCACAATTATTTAAGTGGCAAATACGTAAGTACTTACAACCTAGTGCAACCATAGGGCCAGTGCCAAAACCAAAACTCTCTGCACCTAAAATAGCGGCTTTGATGATGTCTAAGCCCGTTTTTAAACCTCCATCAGTCTGCAAACGGATCCGATGACGTAACCCGTTTTCAACCAGTGCTTGCTGCGTTTCTGCAAGACCTAGCTCCCACGGACAACCCGCATATTTAACTGATGTAAGAGGGCTTGCACCTGTACCTCCGTCATAGCCAGCAATGGTGATCAGGTCAGCATAAGCTTTAGCTACCCCTGTTGCTATGGTGCCTACACCTGGTTCTGACACTAACTTCACCGAGATCATCGCCTTAGGATTAACCTGCTTCAAATCAAAAATAAGCTGAGCTAAATCTTCGATGGAATAAATATCATGATGAGGGGGAGGTGAAATCAAAGTAACACCCGGTACTGAATACCTAAGTTTTGCTATATATGGCGTGACTTTTTCACCGGGTAATTGCCCACCCTCACCAGGTTTTGCACCCTGTGCTACCTTAATCTGAATCACATCGGCACTTTGTAAATAGTGAGGTGTGACGCCAAACCGACCTGACGCAACCTGTTTGATACGAGAATTTTTTTCGTTACCAAATCGTAGCTTATCCTCGCCACCTTCTCCTGAGTTTGAAAAACCACCTAAACGGTTCATCGCTATTGCCAGCGCCTCGTGCGCCTCTGGAGAAAGCGCGCCAATACTCATCGCTGCAGAGTCAAATCGCTTATACAAAGCCTCTGCTGGCTCCACGTCTTCGATTGAAACCGCGTTATGTGCTGGTTTTAATTTCAATAAATCTCTTAGATTGGTGACTGGACGATTATTAACAATCTCTGCGTATTTTAGATAATCTTCATATTTCCCTGACTTAACAGCGACTTGTAATGATTGCACCACGTCAGGATTGTAAGCATGATATTCTCCACCGTGAACAAATTTAAGTAATCCACCATGACTTAATAGTTTACGTTTACTAAACGCCAATTGGTTTAATAGCTTGCTCTCAGCTTCAAAATCACTAAAGTCTGCGCCTTTTATGCGGCTCACCACACCTTTAAAGCACAGCTCCACAACATCATCAGCAAGACCTACCGCTTCAAACAACATAGAGCAACGATATGACGCAATGGTGCTAATGCCCATTTTCGACATGATTTTATACAGGCCTTTGTTTATTGCATTGCGATAAGCAAGCGTCACATCTCGATATGATTTTTTAATCACACCTTTATCACACAAGGAAACGAGCGTTTCATAGGCTAAGTAAGGGTAAATTGCTGTAGCGCCAAAACCGAGTAGTACAGCAAATTGATGCGGATCACGCGCACTACCCGTCTCCACAATAATATTAGAGTCACAGCGCAGGTTTTCATTCACTAAACGCTGTTGAATAGCACCTACCGCCATGGCCGCCGGTATTGGCAACTGGCCTTTAGCAATATCTCTGTCGCTCACTACAATCATCACACAGCCATTTGCAGCTTTTTGCTGAGCTTCATCACACACTCGCACAATGGCATTTTGCAAGCCTTCGTCTGGTGCATAATTAAGATTCACTTTACCAGCTTGATAGTGAGCGTCATCAGCTTCTGTAAGTTGCTTGATATCTGAATATGTCAAGATGGGTGAATCAAACTGCAATCGCTTAGCGTGACCTGTGGTCTCATTAAATACGTTTTGCTCACGACCGATGCATGTCGCCAATGACATCACGTGATTTTCACGCAAAGGATCAATTGGCGGGTTAGTTACTTGCGCGAACTTCTGCCTAAAATAGTCATAAATTGAGCGAGTCCCTTGTGATAATACAGCAAATGGAGTGTCATCGCCCATTGAGCCAGTAGCCTCTTGACCATTAGCGCCCATTACGCTTATCACCTGCTCAACTTCTTCATTACTGTAGCCAAATTGCTTTTGATAGGTCAGTAATGTTTCTTCAGAAAAGTCCCTTTGCCCTGCATCTTTTTCATCGAGCTGCTCAAATGGCGTTAAGCGCTGAACGTTTTGTTCGAGCCAAGCTCTATATGGATGTCTCGCTTTAAGATCTTGATCAATCTCTGAAGATTGCCAAATTTTACCATGAAGCGTATCAACGACCAGTAGCTCACCAGGCCCTACTCGACCTTTTTCAACCACCTCATCTGCTTCATAGTCCCAGATCCCAATCTCTGAAGCGACTGTGATAAAACCATCTTGTGTAACCACATAGCGCGCAGGCCGTAAACCATTTCTGTCAAGATTACATGCTGCAAAGCGCCCATCTGACATCACGATACCCGCTGGTCCATCCCAAGGCTCCATGTGCATTGAATTAAAATCATAAAATGCACGAAGGTCATCATCCATGGCGCGGTTTTTTTGCCATGCAGGCGGTACTAACATACGCATAGCACGAAAAATATCCATACCACCCGCTAAGAATAGCTCTAAAATATTATCTAAGCTGGATGAATCAGAACCGGCTTCATTAACAAAAGGCGCAGCCAGTTGCAGATCTGGTAATAGAGGCGATGAGAATTTGTACGCTCGTGCACGTGCCCACTGCCGGTTACCCATTATAGTGTTAATCTCACCATTGTGTGCCAAATATCTAAATGGTTGTGCTAGTGGCCACTTAGGTTGAGTATTTGTTGAAAATCGTTGGTGAAAAACACAAATGGCGCTAGTCATGCGCAGATCGGCCAAATCTAAATAGAAGTTTGGTAAATCAGCGGGCATCATCAGCCCTTTATACACAGTGACAAGACCAGACAGACTAGCAATGTAAAACTGCTCATCCGATGTAATGCGCTTTTCAATTCGCCGTCTTGCAATATATAAGCGGCGTTCTAAATCTTTTGGTCGCCAGCCTTCAGGCGCACTGACAAAAACTTGTTCAAATTGCGGTAATTGTGACTTAGCTATTGGTCCCAACATATCTGGTTGAGTAGGCACAACTCGCCATCCGACTATACTCAGCGTTTCTTTTTCTAATTCTTCATTAATAATGCGTTTAGCAGACTGCGCCAATGCATCATCAGCGTTTAGGAAAATCATACCAACTGCATAGTTTTTGCCTAATCGCCATTCGTTTTCGGCTGCTATAGCACGAAAAAAACTATCTGGCTTTTGCAATAGTAAACCGCAGCCATCACCTGTTTTACCATCTGCAGCTATCCCGCCTCGGTGCTGCATACGATCAAGACCCGTGATCGCTGTACGTATTAATTTATGGCTTGCTTGGCCTTGTGTATGTGCAATCAGACCAAACCCGCAGTTATCTTTTTCTAATGCCGAGTCGTATAACATAGACCCCTCCCCTTGCTACACCTGCCAGCTTGATTGACTTCGACGATTTACTGGCAGATATTCAAAACTAGCGCTGAAATCAAAGTGAGTCAACAAGATATCGAATAAATATTCACTACATTGAATATTTTTCAACGACCCCATAACGTAACCAAAATTTAATATAATGCACTAAACGGGCTTTTTAAGTTCCTTAAAAAGAATTGACACCGGTATCAAATGTTAAACTTTTGATTCAAAGAAAAGAAAACAGAGCAGTTTACGTAAACGTAAAGAAATGAAATATTGAATAAATATTCATTAAAACAATATTTGATATTTCTTCAACATATAGGGAGGAAAACAAGGTTGATTGAGTTTATAGATTGAAAAGTGAATACTGCAGACACAAAAAAGCCCGAAATAAATTCGGGCTCTTCAGAAATAACAACATGATTACTCAGCGGCTTCTTCTTTATATTTAGCAGCTGTCTCAGTGATCAGTGGTTGAAGTTCACCTTTTTGGAACATTTCAATGATGATGTCACAGCCACCGATTAACTCGCCTTCTACCCAAAGCTGTGGGAATGTTGGCCAGTTTGCGTAATGTGGTAACTCTGCACGGATATCTGGGTTTAAAAGGATATCTACATACGCAAATTGCTCTCCACATGCCATCAACGCCTGTGAAGCTTGAGAAGAAAAACCACAGTTAGGTAACTTAGGAGATCCCTTCATATATAGAAGAATTGGGTTTTCTGCAATTTGCTGTTTGATCTTATCAATGGTTTCCATATATACCTCAAATGACGATATTAACTGTTCGTACGCAACATTTTGCTCAAAATTAACGCATACGAAAAATTCACACTACAAGTCTTGGCCTCGGGCATTGCTGTTTACCAAAACTTGAGTAAAATACTCAGGAATTATAGTATCACTATATAGCACTAAAACGTACTTAAAAGTGCCCTAGCAATGGCATCTTTTTAACTGTTTAGAGTATCCAACATAAAAATGGAGATTAAAATGGCTTTTGAACTACCGTCACTTCCTTATGCTATCGATGCATTAGAGCCACATATTTCTAAAGAAACTTTAGAATTCCACCATGGCAAACACCACAACACATACGTTGTTAAGCTAAATGGCCTAGTAGAAGGTACTGACTTTGCAAACAAAACTTTAGAAGAAGTTATTGTTAGCTCTGAAGGCGGCGTTTTTAATAACGCAGCACAAATCTGGAACCACACTTTCTACTGGCACAGCCTTGCACCAAATGGTGGTGGCGAAGCTAAAGGTAAAGTAGCAGAACTGATTGACGCAAAATGGGGCTCATTTGCGGCATTCCAAGACGCTTTCAACGACAAAGCAGTAAATAACTTCGGTTCAAGCTGGACTTGGTTAGTTCAACTAGCTGATGGTTCTTTGGACATCATTAATACATCAAATGCAGAAACTCCGTTGACACAAGATGGTGTTACACCACTTATTACTGTTGACCTTTGGGAGCATGCTTACTATATCGATTACCGCAATGTTCGCCCTGAATACTTAAAGGGTTTCTGGTCGCTTGTAAACTGGGATTTTGCTAACCAAAATCTAGCTTAATTACAACAGTATAACTGTACCAATTTAAGCAATAAACAAGGCGCATAAGCGCCTTTTTTGACTCCCCTTAAAAACCTCTATCACATTAAATTCTCATATTTTTTAAGCAAATATCCAAGAACCTGACTAAGCTTTAAGTACGCCTAGCATTTTAGCCCACGCATTTTATTTAACAGGTTATTGGAGTTTGATATGACAATATTTGAGCATTACCAATCCCGATACGAAGCAGCAAAAGAAGAAGAATTCACAATTGCTGAATTTCTTGAAATCTGTAAAGAGGATAAGGCTGCTTACGCCAGTGCGCCTGAACGGTTGCTCATGGCGATCGGTGAGCCAGAAATGATCGACACGTCAACAGATGCAAGACTGAGTCGACTCTTTTCAAACCGTGTGATAGCACGTTATCCTGCTTTTAACGAATTTTATGGCATGGAGGATGCCATTGAACAAATCGTTTCATACTTAAAGCACGCCGCTCAAGGTCTAGAAGAGTGCAAACAAGTGTTGTATTTGCTCGGCCCCGTGGGCGGTGGTAAATCATCTATCGCTGAAAAGCTAAAGTATCTAATGCAGCAGGTGCCTGTTTATGCAATTAAAGATTCACCTGTTAACGATCATCCCTTGAGTTTGTTCAACCCTCAAGAGGATGGTGAGTTACTAGAAAAAGAATACGGAATTTCGAAACGTTACCTTAAAACGGTTATGTCTCCTTGGGCTACCAAGCGGTTACACGAATACAACGGCGACATCAGTAAGTTCAAAGTTGTCAAACGCTACCCTTCAATTCTTGACCAAGTTGCGATTGCCAAAACAGAGCCAGGTGATGAAAATAATCAGGATATTTCTGCACTGGTAGGTAAAGTGGACATCCGTAAACTTGAACATTTTGCCCAAAATGATCCAGATGCTTATGCCTATTCTGGGGCGCTATGTCTAGCAAACCAAGGCCTAATGGAATTTGTTGAGATGTTCAAAGCACCTATTAAAGTGCTGCACCCACTATTAACTGCAACACAAGAAGGTAACTACAACGGTACTGAGGGCATATCCGCATTACCATTTAATGGCATTATTCTCGCGCACTCCAACGAATCTGAGTGGCAGACCTTTAAAAACAACAAAAACAATGAAGCATTTTTGGACAGGGTATTTATCGTAAAAGTACCTTATTGTCTGAGAGTGTCTGAAGAAGTGAAAATTTATAAAAAGCTGCTTGAAAACAGTGAGCTTAAAGAAGCTCAATGCGCCCCAGGCACGTTAGAAACACTAGCTAAGTTTTCATCTTTGTCACGCATTAAAGAGCCTGAAAACTCTAGCATTTACTCAAAAATGCGCGTCTACGATGGTGAGAGCTTAAAAGATACCGATCCGAAAGCGAAATCTTATCAAGAATATCGTGACTATGCAGGTGTTGATGAAGGTATGAATGGCCTCTCTACACGTTTTGCATTTAAGATTTTATCTCGCGTGTTTAACTTTGATCACGCAGAAGTCGCCGCTAACCCAGTGCATTTATTCTATGTGCTAGAGCAGCAGATTGAACGAGAACAATTTAGCGCAGAAGTACAAGAGCGATATTTGAGCCACCTGAAAGGCTACTTAATCCCGCAATACGTCGAGTTTATTGGGAAAGAGTTGCAAACCGCATACCTTGAGTCTTATTCTGAGTATGGCCAAAATATTTTTGACCGCTATGTCACATATGCAGACTTTTGGATCCAAGACCAAGAATATCGCGACCCAGATACTGGTCAACTTTTCGATAGAGCAGCACTTAACGCAGAACTTGAGAAAATTGAAAAACCAGCAGGCATTTCAAACCCGAAAGACTTCCGAAATGAAATCGTCAATTTTGTCCTAAGAGCACGAGCACACCATAATGGCGATAACCCTGTGTGGACGAGCTACGAAAAACTTAGAACAGTCATTGAGAAGAAAATGTTCTCAAACACCGAAGACTTGCTGCCTGTTATTTCCTTCAACGCTAAAACATCGGCAGAAGATCAGAAAAAACATGAGGACTTTGTTAACCGGATGATGGAGAAAGGATACACCCAGAAGCAAGTACGTTTGCTTTCTGAATGGTATTTAAGAGTTCGGAAGTCACAGTAATCTAACGATTGGAGGGTGGTCAATGGCACATTTCATCGATCGAAGATTGAACGGTAAAAATAAAAGTACGCCAAATAGGCAACGCTTCATTAGACGCTATAAAAAGCAAATTAAAGAAGCAGTGTCAGATGCTATTAATAAACGCAGTGTGACGGATATTAGTAGCGGCGAGAGTATATCGATACCGCAACGTGATATTAGTGAACCTGTGTTCCATCAAGGTAAAGGTGGAAACCGTGAGCATATACACCCTGGTAACGATCAGTTTAGTACTGGCGACAAAATACAGCGCCCTCCCTCTGGCCAAGGGGGAGGTGCTGGAGAGGGCAATGCCAGTGATCAAGGTGAAGGCCAAGATGATTTTGTCTTTTCAATTTCTAAAGATGAATATCTTGATCTGTTGTTTGAAGATTTGGAGTTACCCAACTTACAAAAGAGTCAACTTGATAAACTGGTACAAATGAAAACGCACCGAGCTGGGTTTTGCAACGATGGCATGCCCAGCAATCTGGATATTGTTCGCTCGTTAAAAGGCTCTATTGCAAGACGAATAGCAATGACAGCTAGTAAGCGTAACAAGCTAAAGGAGCTCGAAGAAGAGCTTGAAGCATTATTGGCTGAGCCGGTGCCACCACAGCACAAAATAGAGACGCTTGAAGCAGAGATAGAGATCTTGAGAAGGCGCATTGCCGCTGTGCCTTTCATTGATAATTACGATCTCAGATTTAGAAACTATGAAAAACGCCCACATCCCACCAGCAAAGCCGTTATGTTTTGTTTGATGGATGTATCAGGCTCGATGGACCAAGCAACTAAAGACATGGCAAAGCGTTTTTATATTTTGCTTTATCAGTTCTTGACTCGAACCTACAAAGACATTGAGGTTGTGTATATTCGTCACCATACACAAGCAAAAGAAGTGGACGAGCAAGAGTTCTTTTACTCTCAGGAAACAGGCGGCACCATAGTATCCAGCGCATTAAAATTAATGGATGAAATCGTCGCTGAGAGGTATTCCCAAGGTGATTGGAACATTTATGCAGCACAAGCATCTGATGGGGACAATTGGGCAGATGACTCTCCTCACTGTACTGATATTCTTGCAAATAAGCTCCTTAAAGTAGTGCGTTATTACGCCTACATCGAGATAACAACAAGAGCACATCAGAGCCTTTGGAGAGAGTATCAAGGGTTATCTGCAGCCTACAACAATTTTGCTATGCAGCACATACGCTCCGTGGAAGATATCTACCCTATCTTTAGAGAGCTCTTTAAAAAGAACCGCCAAAAACAGCAGGGTGCAGCATAAACAGGAGGGGAAGCGCTAATGACCTATAACCCTTTGAATGATGGTCCAGATTGGACTTTTGAAAGGTTAGAAGTGTATCAAGCCGAGATTGCTCGTGTTGCAGAGCATTATCGACTTGATACCTACCCTAATCAAATCGAGGTAATCACCGCTGAGCAAATGATGGATGCCTACTCCAGTGTAGGAATGCCAATCGGTTACGCACATTGGTCTTATGGCAAAAAGTTCATTCAAACTGAGCAAAATTACAAACGTGGTCAAATGGGGCTTGCGTATGAAATTGTCATTAATTCTGATCCCTGTATTGCATACTTGATGGAAGAAAACACCATGCCAATGCAGGCATTGGTGATGGCGCATGCTTGCTATGGCCACAACTCTTTTTTCAAAGGCAACTATCTATTTAAAACTTGGACTGATGCCTCTTCAATAATTGACTATTTAGTATTTGCCAAAAACTACGTCGCAGAGTGTGAGCAAAAGTATGGCATTGAGGAAGTCGAAAATTTACTAGATTCATGTCACGCACTAATGAATTATGGTGTTGATAGGTACAAACGCCCACAGCAAATTTCATTGTTTGAAGAACAGAAGCGGCAAAAAGAACGTGAAGATTATCTGCAATCCCAGGTTAATGAGCTATGGAAAACAATTCCAAAAAGCAAGCAAGAGGATACCGAAGATTTACCTCAGTTCCCTTCTGAGCCTCAAGAAAATATACTGTACTTCATAGAGAAAAATGCACCTTTACTTGAATCTTGGCAGCGAGAGATCATTAGGATCGTAAGAAAGATCTCACAATACTTTTACCCGCAAAGACAAACGCAAGTCATGAATGAAGGCTGGGCTACTTTTTGGCACTACACCATTCTTAATCACTTATATGACGAGGGTAAGTTAAGTGATGCATTTATGTTGGAGTTTTTGCAAAGCCATACTAATGTCGTCTATCAACCGCCCTACAATAGTAAGTTTTATTCGGGTATAAACCCCTATGCCCTTGGCTTCAATATGATGGTTGATATCAGACGCATTTGCGAAAACCCAACAGCAGAAGAC
Organism: Pseudoalteromonas umbrosa; assembly: GCF_030125375.1. Lineage (GTDB taxonomy): Bacteria > Pseudomonadota > Gammaproteobacteria > Enterobacterales > Alteromonadaceae > Pseudoalteromonas > Pseudoalteromonas umbrosa. The sequence goes on from NZ_JASJUU010000008.1 coordinate 334,778, forward strand.
AAAGAGTGGTTTCCTGAGTTTGCAGGTAAAGACTGGCTAGACACACTACATTTTGCGATGGAAAACTTTAAAGACGAAAGCTTCGTTAGCCAGTTTTTATCGCCGAAGATCATTCGTGACTTCAAGCTATTTACAATATTAGACAAAGAGTCATCTCCTCACTTAGAGGTGAAAGCAATCCATGATGAGGCTGGCTATCAGAAAGTAAGAAATAGTCTATCTGCGCATTATAACCTCAGTAATAATGAGCCTAATATTCAAGTATATAAAGTTGATGTCCGCGGGGATAGATCTTTAACTTTAAGATATGTCCCTCAAGATAAAATCCCGCTAGCAGAATCGAAAATGGAAGTGCTCAAGCACCTATATAGACTCTGGGGCTTTGAGGTTAGGCTTGAACAAGTAGAGGATGATGGCAGTATTAATACGCTTGGTCAATGCCCACCAGCAAGCACTGACAGCGATTAAATCAAAATGGACTTACGATACAACTGTATTGTAAGTCCACTTACAACAAGTTTATAAAGCACTTCTCTAAAAATTATTTATATAATGTCTTTCCTACGCACTTCGGCGCTGAACTTAACAACTTCTAAAGACATTAGATGAGGATCGGACTAGAAAACAGTTTTGTGTTCATAGTTCAAGCGTTGTCCCACTAGTCTAGTATTGTGAATCCGACCCCGTTGCCATAAAGTTAAAGAAAGGAAAGAACTAGTATCATACCATTGAATATTAAAACTTTTCGATCGTCGTAGTTTTGTAAAATAAAACTACGACGTAATCTCGTTAAATATTAACTAAGTTATAATGCTTAAAAATATTTAACTACTGTGACATGCTAGGGTCATACACAGTGACTTTATTTCTACCAGTCTCCTTTGACTGATACAATGCGGTATCCGTTGCTTCAATCCACTGCTCATGCTTTTCAAACGCATCATCATAACAAGCAATACCCAAGCTTACGGTCAACTTGATTTCCTTATTATCATAATAAATGACAGAGTTTTCTATCATGCTACGAAGTCGCTCTGCAAAAATCAATGCACCATCAGCATCAGTATCAACAAGTGTCACGGCGAATTCCTCGCCACCATACCTACCAGCAACATCGGTTTCACGTAATGTCTTTTTCAACAGATCAGAAATATGCCGTATCGCCTCATCACCGCCACTATGACCGTATGCATCGTTAATTTTTTTAAAAAAGTCGATATCAAACATAAGCAGGCAACTTGTACCATGATTACGCTTTAATCGCTTGAATTCAGTTCTTGAGCATTCTTCCCAATATCCTCGATTGGATAACTTCGTCAAAGCATCTGTACGACTCATTTCCTCTAATGTCTTATTTGCTTTTTCTAACTCAAGCTTATTCATCGCTTCGTCAGTAACATCATACAGAATCACACAGATATGCCCCACTTCCCCAGTCAAAGTGGTAAGAGGAATAAATGTTGCATTTTGGTACATATATTCGGCTTTGCCTGTTATTGGCCGATAATTTTTAAACTTGAAGATATAAGGTTGCTGCTCCCAAATAGTAAATGAGCGATTTTTCAGTACAAATACAGGCTCGGCTTTTCCGCGAAACCACGATTCGTCGATACTAGGAAATAAATCAAATACATCTTTGTCTTTTACTGCGCTAGGCAACAAACCCGAGTGATTCTCCATAAAGCCGTTCCAGACACACACCCGATAGTCTCTGTCTAAAACAACTAACCCAACATCTACCGTGTTAAACATATCCATTAACCAATGGATTTCATTCATATCAAAATCAGATGCAGGCATAATTCTAATCTTCTAATAAGTATGCGACTTTGTATCTCAACGTCTTCAGAGAGTCTTCTGTGAACAACAACATCAAATCGCAGTTAATATTATGGTGTTCAATTCCGTAGCTAATTTCTATTGCCAATGTCCTCTGCCACCTTGATTTGTTGGCTTTAACCAACTCAGATACTTCACAGTGCTGGCCAAGAACGACAGGATGCCCTTGGCTAAAGGGCATGTCTAATTGCTTAGACAATCCCGTAAGAATGGCACCAATAAGGATATTACTAATATCCATTAGTAATTCCAGCTCAACTTTCTGGTTTAACTCCCCATCATATTTCATCAAAGATGCAATTTCTTTGAAGCTAGAGTCATTTAACAGCAGCAGCGCCTCTCCTGAAACCCCTCCGCCAATAAAGCCTTGGCAAACGCCGGATGTAGAAGCGTTTGCATCTATGGCTTGCAATGCCATATGCAATTCATTGACCTCAAGAACGTTTACATTCGGTATTGGCAGTTCAACGAACACATTGAGCAATCTGGCAAGTAAATCCCCAGCCTGCCCCATCGCGACATTCGCTATTTCTTGGTAAATGTCGCGCAATTCAGGTTCAACTTGCTCGCCTAATTTATGGACTAAACTTTCTCGGATCGCCTTATCTTTGATGCCATGTTGTGTGATTATTTCTTCTAACTTTTTAGCATCGCAAGGCTTTCTAATAAAATCTATAGCACCGAGTTCCATGACTCGCTGATGGGCGTTAGGTTGAATATCTCCTGATACCACAACAGTTAGTACATTTAAGTCTTGCTCTTGAATTGCTTGCAGTACTTCATAACCATCCATATGTGGCATATTGAGGTCTAAAAATAATATTTCAGGCGAGATCTGTTTAATTTTTTCAATACAATCCAATCCATGTTCTGCAAATTCTACTTTGATGTCCCAATCGTCAGGTAAAGAACGCGCGAGCTGCCTTCTTGCAAGTTTGGAATCATCACAGATTAGGACGGGTGTAGACATAAAAGCTCTCTATCTATTGGGTGCACTACCCAAAATTCTAATTATAGTTATCAAACAGCAGTGTTCAGATTAAATATGTTAATCAATGCATGATTAATTTACAATCCAAATTACTACCAAAGCTTGGTTATATAAAATCAGTATAATACACTGTCGTGAATTGCGAAAAATTTAAAAAGGAATACGTTATGCGTAAAGTCCCCTTTATTACTACAACCATATTCGCACTGAGCTGCTTTTCTGCCAGTGCATCCCTTGATGAGAACCAACTTGATAAGGGCAAAGTCACAGCTGGCGGCAAACCTGTAACCCTGCTTGGTTCTGGTGTAGAAATTGGTGATCAAGCGCCTAATTTTAAAGTCGTCAATGCTGACTTTACGCCCGTTGCGCTTTCTCAATTTGAAGGACAAGCAATTTTAATCAGTGTTGTACCAAGCTTAGATACGGGCATTTGCAGCCTACAAACTAAGTACTTTAATGAAAAAGTTGCAAGTGACTATCCGAATATTGCAATGCTCACAATAAGCACAGATTTGCCTTTTGCTCAAAAACGCTTTTGTAAACAAGAAGGTGTCGATAAAGTCCAAACGCTTTCTGATGCTGTATGGCGCAATTTCGGGGAGCAGTATGGTTTATTGATTAAAGATATGGGCTTATTAAGCAGAGCCGTATTTATCCTCGATAAAAAGCACAAAGTAAAATATAAACAACTGATAAGTAATCTCGCTTCTGAACCAGATTACCAAGAAGTGATAGACACGTTGAAAACACTCTAGTTCAAGCGTTTTTAATACCAAATAAAAGAGCCAGCATTTGCTGGCTCTTTTATTTTTAGCTGTTAGGGCTAACTAACCCCTATAATTAAAAAGCACACTTTCAATTTAAGGCATGCTTTCTAAAATTCAGCTCTTTATCTCTATTTACTTAGGTCTAGCATTAATTTGTTCAAGCGAGTTACAAACCCTACTGGGTCTTTCAAACTACCACGCTCTGCTAACAATGCTTGATCAAGCAGTACTTCAGACCACTGAGCAAATTTATCTTCATCTTGCTCATCGTTCAAATGCTTAACCAATTGATGTTCAGGGTTAAGTTCAAAGATAGGCTTGCTCTCTGGTGCAGACTGACCGATTGATTCCATCAATTTTTGCATTTGAGAGCTCATATCATGATCATCAACCACCACACATGCTGGTGAATCAGTTAGGCGATGAGTGAATCGGACTTCTTTTACCTTATCGCCTAGTGACGCAGTGATACGTTCAACAAGACCTTCAACCTCTTTTTCACTCTCCTCTTGCGCTTTTTTAGATTCCTCGTCTTCTAAATTACCTAAATCTAAATCACCGCGAGTAATTGACTGGAACTGCTTGCCATCAAATTCAGTAAGGTGGCCCATCATCCATTCGTCAACTCGGTCTGACATAAGAAGGACTTCAATGCCTTTCTTACGGAAAATTTCTAGATGCGGAGAGCTCTTTGCTGTTGCAAAACTATCTGCAACAACATAATAGATCTTATCTTGACCTTCTTGCATGCGTTCAATGTACTGTGCCAAAGATACGTTTTGTGTACTCTCGTCCGTATGAGTTGAACTAAAGCGAAGTAATTTTGCGATAGCTTCTTTATTTGCAGCATCTTCAGCTGGGCCTTCTTTGATAACTTGACCAAACTCGTTCCAGAACGTTTGATATTCATCAGCTTTGTTCTTACCCATTCTGTCTAGCATTTTAAGTACGCGAGATGTACAGCCTTTGCGGATAGCTTGCGTGATCTTATTATCTTGAAGAATTTCTCGAGATACATTGAGTGGCAGGTCGTTAGAATCAAGTAGACCTTTTACAAATCTTAAATAACTTGGCATGAACTGCTCAGCATCATCCATAATAAAGACACGCTGAACATAAAGTTTTAAACCAGTTTGACGGTCTCTATTCCAAAGGTCAAAAGGCGCTTTTTTAGGGATGTAAAGTAAGCTTGTATACTCAGTCTTGCCTTCTACTTTGTTGTGGGCCCAAGTCAAAGGTTCTTCCCAATCATGGCCTACGTGCTTATAAAACTCTTTATATTCTTCTTCAGAAACTTCTGACTTGTCACGCGTCCAAAGAGCTGTCGCTTTATTGATCGCTTCCCACTCACCTGGTTGTGCTTCAATTTTTTCACCGTCAGGACCTTCTGACTCAGGTACCGGCGCTTTGAACATTTCAACAGGAATAGAAATATGATCTGAATACTTAGTAATGATTGAACGCAAGCGGAACTCATCTAAAAACTCGCTTTCGTCTTCACGGAGATGCAATACAATTTCAGTACCACGCTCTGCTTTTTCAATTTCGACTAGGCTGTACTCACCCTCACCTTTAGATTGCCATTCAATCGCAGACTGCTCTCCAGCTTTGCGAGTACGAACAGTTACTTCATCAGCTACAATAAATGCGGAGTAAAAACCAACACCAAATTGACCAATTAACTGAGAGTCTTTAGCTTGATCGCCGGTTAAATTTTGGAAAAACTCAGCAGTACCTGACTTCGCAATTGTTCCTAAAGAATTGATCACTTCATCACGAGTCATACCGATACCATTATCAGAAATAGTAACCGTATTAGCATCTTTATCAGCACTAACTCTTACTTTAAGGTCTGCATCCCCTTCATACAAATCGCCATTTTGCAGGGCCAAATAACGTAACTTATCAGCCGCATCAGAAGCATTAGACACTAACTCACGTAAGAATATCTCTTTATTTGAGTATAAAGAGTGGATCATAAGGTTTAATAGTTTACCTACATCTGTTCCAAACTGATGGTTTTCTTTGTTTTTAATATCAGACATCGACTATATCCTAATCTATTTAGTACTCAGGGCTTAACCTGTTAATCGTAATATGAAAAGATATATTGTGCTGTGAAGTTATATTTCAAGAGTGGAAAGTAGATTTTTTTTTGATAATTCTGTTTGCTCAACAAGTTAAGCAAGCATATTTTGATACTGCACTCGCTCTTTGCAAGTACAGTACACAAATTCATAATGAGTCAGGGAAATTTAAGCGCTTCTCTTGTCCGCAAATGTGTTGCTTTGCACATCACACTGGTCGAGTAGCATTAAGAAGTTAGGCTTGCCGAATAGCATCATAACATCTAAAAGCTGAGATGCTGACAGCTCTGTTTTACCCGACTCCCAATTAGAAATGGTTGCCTGATCAACAGGTGTTACTAAACTCTTACCCAACTGCGCTTGAGTTAAGTTCATGTCTTGACGCATTCTACGTATCGTCATTTGAATGTAGCGCTTTGCATCTTGTGTCTGGGCTCTGCGAGAGCGTTCATTTCTAGAGATTATACTCATAACATATCCATATTATTACATCACTACACTGACAAATTGCTAAACAATGCTTGATTTCCTTACAAGCTAAAAGAGAGAGCATATGTCAGAAAAAATGATTAAAATTAACCCCGACCCAATTAGACAACTTGTTACATTTAATGTAGGCTATCTGGGTCAACTGAGTAAATAATTGATCGGATTGGGTTATATGTCAACATCTTTTGCAACAAGATTGAAACAACTAAGGGTGTCTTTAGAGGAATCTCAAATCAGCTTTTCTGAAGTATTAGAGATACCTACAGCCTCATATCGTAAGTATGAGAAGGGAGAAAGAGAACCAACCCTATCGGTAATTGAAAAGTTTTTCTCACACCCATTAACAGAGAACCATGCTCACTGGTTAATTACTGGAGAGCAGCGACCCAATGCGACCACATCTAATCAAGGTTCAACCCCCGAAAATGTAACCCAATCGTATAACAAAAGCTTTGAAGCTGAGTTTATTAAAACAGCTAAAGAAAGCCTACTATTCATATGTCATTTGGGTTGGTTCAAAAGAGGAAAGGAAGTTAATTTTGAAAGTTGTGGAAAAATTTTACTGCGGGACTTAGAACCATTTCTTAATAAGCAATTGAATACTCAGAATAAGAAAACGGGATAGAAATATAACTTAAAAGCAATGCAAAAAAGCCGATAACACTTATTTTATCACTTTTAACTTTGTTTTTGGTTTAACATGCTCAGCTGGATTCAAATGATATTCCTTAGATTCCCCCCTAAACCCCTCAACACGTTTTAATGCAGACTGCACTGCATCGTGCTTTGTCATATCGTTGTCTATCTCTAACGCCTTTCCTAAGTCCATTACAATCTCATACGCTTCATCATACAGCTCATCAGGCACTCCCTCTTCAGCATTAGGCTTAATAAAGAGGCTTCTTATTTTTTCTTCAAACTTATTTAGATTGTGGCCATTAATAATCGCAGCCAAAATAAAGCAAATAACAAGACAATGTATCAACAGGATGACAATCAGAAATGGCATACTAATATTCCTTTGCGTATTTTTTCTGCATAAAGAAATTAAACGGATATTTTGCAATTAATAAGCTTTGTGCTGTGCTAAGTACTAATATGGAAAGCGTATAGTAAGAAGAGAACCAATCAATATCTAAATAGCCATGAAGAACAAGTTGCAGCGTTTTTATAACCATGGCCGAAAACGAAAGGTAACAGGCGTATCTGGCATCCCTTGAGAAAGTACACTCTCTTATTGCATGCAATAAAGTCAACGCAATAATAAAAGATGCACTTCCGCACGCAGCAATAAAGTAAAATATCTGCCTTCTGACCATTTTATCAATTTGTAAATCCAGCAAAAAATCCAATAGCTGCTGAAACAAAATAAAACTGACAACGGTAGTAAATGCGGTTAAAAAGCACGAATGCAAATCATGGTCAGATTTACTTTTTAAACTGTTGTTACCAGCAAAAACAAGCTGCATCCAACGATCTTTAAAAAGATAAAGGAAAAACAATACTACAAAACAGCCAAATCCAATTGAGATCCAAGCGGCTATACTTATCAATTCATTCATAAAGTCAAATTATTGTTTTTAAGTACTCAAATGCAAGCATTGCCAACAAGCCACAACAGCATAACTAAGCTTGACTTCTACCTGAACCAGTTACATATATATTTAATCTCATGAAGAACTTCATTTATGCAACAGAGTTTGGTGCTACAGTACATAATTAGAGCGCTACTTCACCACCCATAAGCTAGCTTTCTTTTCACTGGGTAATTTGTTCGTTATATCACATAACGAATCTTGCTTTTGCACACTATCCTGTTTTTGGTCTCTAAACGCCTCAACACGCTTAAATACACTCTTGACGCCATTGTATTTAACCATGTCATTATCACACTCTAATACAACGGCAAGATCATCAATTATCTCATATGCCTGATGGTAATCCTTTTCAGAAATTTTTTTGTCCACTGAAGTGTTATTTTTTACAACCGCATTTTTTATTTTTCTTTCAATAAAGTTCAATCTATGGCCTTTAATTATCACTAAAAGACAAATAGCGATAACAATAATATAAAGCAATGTAGCGGCAATGAGCATTATCACAATGAAAACCTTATATATCTAGACAAGATAGAGAAGTAGATGTGCCTTGTTTGATTGTTTTTAACAGCTCAATATCTATAAAAACCATATAGATAACGTCTAATAACAAGCTTTTAGCCATCTAATCATGTAAAAACTATCAGTTCCTCGATAATAAATTTCTCTATACCTAATTGCAACTTTTAATTTTACAACTTTTAAACAAACCTAACTGAAAGGCGGTATTTGATATATTACGGTTCAAGTGTATGTCTACATTAAGCAAAGGATTAACAAAAGTAGTATGATTTACAGCAGCTTCCTACCTGAAAAAGCATGCATCAATGTCATTCCATCAACCAGATCAAGCTCTCCACCAACAGGCATACCATGTGCAATTCGAGAAGCTTTTATATTTGAATTATTACACAGTTCAGCGATGTAATGAGCGGTCGCCTCTCCCTCTACAGTTGGGTTCGTAGCAAGAATAACCTCTTCTATATTTCCCTTTTGCAAAGTCTGTTGTAATTTATCGAGGCCAATTTCTTGTGGGCCAATGCCATCTAGAGGTGACAAGTGTCCCATTAAAACAAAATACAAACCGGTGTACTGGCCTGTTTGTTCGATAGCTAAGACATCTGTTGGAGACTCGACAATACAAAGTAAGCCTGTATCTTGACGCTTTACATTATTACAGATATCACAAATAGGCGTTTCAGAGAAAGTACGGCAAGACTCACAATGACCAATATCTTGCATCGCTTGTGTTAGACAATTACCTAATTGAGAACCACCATCTCTGTCTCTTTCCAACAAATGAAACGCAATTCGTTGAGCTGATTTTGGACCGATCCCCGGCAAACATCTCAGCGCCTCAACTAAAGCTGATAATTTAGGTGATAATTGCATATATCCTCAAGTTAGGTGTTAAACACCAGTTACTTTTATCTTTAAAACGCGATAATAAGGCATCACGCCCTTGATTGAAAGTTATCAAAGTAGAGTCACTGTCAACCGTTCAAAAATCATCATTGAGTGGTTACTCTTTATTCTATGGCGTTTTAAGATGATGATTTTTTACTTCTTAGATCTTAATAAATAAGCTGTCACCCCTCCACTGGCAAAGCCAAATAAGTGACTTTCACTACTTATATTTTCAGAAAAGTTAAATAATGTACCTAGCAAATTTATATTTGCATAATAAGTTGCCACAGCTAATAAAATTAAACTTATTACACTCAACAAATTTCTTTGAAAAACCGCAACGCCAATCAGAAAGCCATAGTATCCCATTACAATGCCTGAAGCGCCAATGTGATTACCACTACCTGCAAACAACCAAACAAGCATGCCAGTTAACGTAATAATAGCCATACTAGCCGTCTTAAAATTGGGTAACCGACTCGCTAAGTAACCACAAATAATTAAGCCCACTAAATTTCCACCTAAATGCGACCAAGAGTCATGTACAAAAGGTGCTGTTACAATGCCCGTAATGTGATATTTGCTTAAAGGAATAATACCTAACCTATCAATAGGAACTCCAAAGGAGCTTGCTAACATCAAGACAGTCATTGCCAAAGATGCATAAAGAACATATTTAAAGTTGTTTGGAAAAAGGAAATTTGAGATGCGCATTCCAATTTATCTTACTGCTTGATGTAATTGGAATAATATAGTGGCTTGAAGAAGAAGTCTTTATAAAAATAAAGTCACCGCAAAGTTGGGGGAAAGACATGTTCCGAACCAACCTAGCGATAACTTAAGCTTTTGTTTTTAAGTAGGTAAACCCTTAAAATGGCATTTTAAACCCTGGCGGCATTTGCATTCCACCAGTCACGTCTGACATGCGTTTTTGAGTTTCTTCACCTACACGGCGAACTGCGTCGTTTACTGCAGCTGCTAAAAGATCTTCGATCATGTCTTTGTCGTCTTCCATTAGGCTTTCATCAATTTCTACACGACGAACATTGTGGCTTCCAAGCATAGTTACTTTTACAAGACCAGCACCAGCTTCACCAGTTACTTCTAAGCTTTTAATTTCTTCTTGGGCTTTTTCCATGCGCTCTTGCATTTGCTGAGCTTGCTTCATGATATTGCCCATTCCACCTTTAAACATAGTGTACTCTCTTACTTCAATAATTTAATTGGCTAAAAGATAAAGTCTATTGCAGTCAATTACAATGCCTTTACCGATTTTTCATTTACCACCGCGTCAAACTCAGCCACCATAGTCTGAATTATGGGATCTGAGTTTACTGCGTCAACGGCTTCTAAGTACCGTTTTTGATCAATATCTTGTTGAATTAAAAATGGCGTTGATTGCACCTGCTCAACAAATTCCATTTGCAACTCTACTGGCTCGTTTAAAGCTAGTGTAAATGATTGCTGCAATTTGTCCCTTAGCATAGGAGAGTCCAAATGTTGCTGACTCTGCTCAGCTTTCAAAACACATGTATTACCCTGCTTTTCAAACATGGCATGCAAAGCAAACTGCCTTACACGACCACTCAAACCCATTTTCTCTATCAAGCTTGCCCAATCATCTTTTTCATGTGCAAATTTCAAGCTACTAATTGGGCTAGTAAAGTTCTCAGGTATGGGGATTTCAATAATATGCTCTTGTACATCGGCCTTGGCAGGTGCTGGTGACAATTGTTCAAGCAATTCCGGTGCTAATTTACTTTCATCCTTTTTGAAGCGCTCCGTAATTTCTTTCTTTTTAGTGCGAGGCAATGATGCACGATGAGCTACTGTAGCAGCATGTGTATTAGGTTGCTCAATACTCTGAGGCTCCATTGCGGTGGTAGCCGACACTTGATTATGCGCAGGCATGCTAGCCGTACTCACTGCTGGGGTGTGAGACTGTATACTGCCTTGATTAGTTTCAGGCTTTTTTGGTTCTTCAGTGCCTCCCAGTAGCTTTCCTGCACCAGATATTTGTCTGTTTTGTAATATCTTTGCTATCGCAGATTGCGCTTGGCCTTGCTTTTGCGAGTAAACTTGGCTTGCCGAAGGAGTACTCTGCGCACTGGCTTGCGGTGCCGTCTGGGCTGGGACCGAAAGATCGTCTGACGTACTTGATTCATTAAAGCCCTGCGCAGTCGCTTGAGCCATTATATCGTTATACTGTTGGTCAAACTCCGAAGGACCTGAAGCAGGGTGCCCAGCGTCACTCTGTGGTGCCGAAGGTTGTTGCACAGGCATAGCCTGTTGTGGCCTAGAGCTATTTTGCTCAAATGCCGCTTGCGGTGTCTGTATTTGTGGCTGCTCAAGCATAGTTTGCTGAGATGCCGCCTGCGGTGCCTGCATACTCGGCTGCTGAAGCATAGTTTGCTCAGATACCGCCTGTGGTGCCTGCATATTTGGCTGCTGAAGCGTAGCTTGTTCAGATGCCGCCTGCGGTGCCTGCATATGTGACTGCTGAGGCGCACCCTGTGCTATTGTATTTGAAACATTAGCTATACTCGGTTCAGGTGTATTTTGGATTGTTTTTTTTTGGTTATGATTCAGTATATCGCGCAGTGCACCGGCCCTAGATTTTTTAGTTTCAGCTTGATTTGAAGAGGCTGAACCTAACGCCATGTTGGTTTGTGAGAAATCAGTGCCTTCAAAAGCAAGTAACCTCAACATCACCATTTCAAAACCTAGCTTGGCATCCGGTGCCCAGCTTAAATCTTTTTTACCACTTAAGAGTAGTTGATATAGCAGCTGTGCTGTTTGAGGGGATAATTGTTCAGCAAGTGTTTTAACTTGCAGCTGGTCAAATTGACCTATATGTGCAGCTTGTGGCACCAACTGAGTCAATTGAATAACATGTAATAACGCAATTAAATCATCGATTACACTGACAAAGTTTCCATTTTTGAGTGCGATATTTTCAACTTCTGCCATCATAGCATTGCCATCTTGGCACAATACTGCACTCATCAATAACATCGCATGACTGCTATCCATCAATCCAAGCATCTGTTGCACTGCTGTGACTGTCAAATTACCATTTGTTTGCGCAATCGCTTGATCAGTCAAACTCAACGCATCACGCATACTACCATCAGCAGCTTTCGCCAAAATGATAAGCGCGTCTTCTTCAAACTGAAAGTTTTCTTGCGGCAATATTTTAGCTAGCTGTTCAACAATTTGACCTTTTGCCATTGCGTTAAGGTTAAACTGTAAGCAGCGCGATAAAATCGTAATAGGGAGCTTTTGAGGATCAGTTGTCGCCAGTAAAAACTTTACATGCTCCGGCGGCTCTTCCAATGTTTTAAGCAAAGCATTAAAGCTGTGCTTGGACAACATGTGTACTTCATCAATGAGGTACACTTTATAACGTCCACGAGTGGGGGCATACTGGACATTATCCAAGATCTCTCTTGTGTCCTCGACTTTAGTTCTTGATGCCGCATCAATCTCAATCAAGTCAATAAATTTGCCTGATTCTATTTCAACACATGTACTACATTGACCACAAGGTGTCGATGATATGCCCTCTTCGCAATTTAAGCTTTTCGCGAAGATCCTAGCAATAGTCGTTTTACCCACACCTCGGGTACCTGTAAACAAATAAGCATGGTGTAACCTTTGCTCATTTAAGGCATTTATCAGTGCCTGTTTTACATGTTCCTGCCCCATCATTTCATGAAATGACTGAGGACGCCACTTTCTTGCTAAGACCTGATAGCTCATTGATACTACTCGCCGTCGAACTCTACTAATTTAAGAATATTAATGCCCAATGCAGCAACTCGCTCTTCACCACCTAGCTCTGGCAGTGAAATAACAAAAGCAGCATCTGTCGCTTGACCACCTAAGCGAGACACTAATTGCGCTGTCGCTTCAATTGTTCCACCAGTTGCCAATAAGTCGTCAACCAGCAATACTTTATCACCTTCTACTACTGCATCAGTATGAAGCTCTAATGTATCTTCGCCATATTCTAGCTGATAAGACTGACTGATCACTTCCCTAGGCAGTTTACCCGGCTTGCGCACAGGAATAAATGGAATACCAAGGGCTAAAGCTAACGGCGCGCCAAAAATAAACCCGCGAGACTCTGTACCAATAATTTTATCAAAACCTTGGTCCTTATAGGCTGCAACAAATGCGTCCACTGTCGCTTGGAATGCTTTTGGATTAGCAAGTAATGTTGTTACGTCTCTGAACATGATCCCCGCTTTTGGGTAATCAGGAACTGATGCGATGCTATCTTTGATCAAAGACAAGTTTTGTTGTGTCATAATCGTTCGTTTTTCAGGTTTATTTTAGAAAGAAAGTGATTATAACAAGAAAGGATCGACTTTAAACTGGAATGGAGAAAAATCGAAGAAAAAACGAGTAAAGGTTCAATAAATGGGCCAAACTCGGTGAATAAGTAGCCCATTAAATCTCACTAATTTTTCATCACAGCGTGTCTAGAAGTTTAGCCGCCTAAAAAAATCCATCCAAGGATAGCATTTAAACATCCAACTACAAAAAAGGATGCAAGAAAGGCTAAAAAATAGGAGAAGTTGAATGGATCTTTACGTTCAGAATTAGACATGAGGGCTACCTTTATTTAAAAGCCTAGGACCTATATTAGGAATTTCAAGGCATTAGCACAAATCGCGCTCACATCTTAGTAGAACTCATGACACGAATAAAGAAGAATTGCTGATTTTATCAACAACGATCCCAAGTTGAGCAAACTGCTGTAACGTTTGCAATGCACCTATTGACAGCTGAGAAGCTGTATACCCAGGTATTTGTTTAGCTATGTGCTCACATATCTGCAAGACACTCATCCCAGGTTGCTGTTCCACACTCGCCAGCAACAAACTCGTCATTGGGTTCAGAGCGATAAACTGAGTATCTTCATCTTGGTCGCGATAAACTACAAAACTATATGGCCCATCTAGTGGTGCTTCTGGTTGATAATCGATTTGGATTTGATGAACAGGAAACGAGTACTGCACACACTGAGCAACACTAGAAAGATATAGTAGTTGATTTTCGTCAATTTCAGAATCAAATAACACGTCATTTTTATCACGTTGCAATATTGATACGTTCAGTTCCACCCATTCATAATGAGCCAATTCAAACATAAAAATAGGGTCTGTCTCTTTAGGACGGTAACTTTGATCTAAATATTGTAAAAACTCCTGACTGATCTCCAAAAAGTATGGACTTTTACACTCATGCTCAGCAAAAAACTGCCTCACTAATTCTTCCCAGTGTTTCTCATCATAAAGACTTTTTAAAACTGGAAACGCTGATGCAATAAACCCTTCAACATTATTGAAAAACAGCTCCCTGTAGATTTTCATTCTACGATCTTCAATGTCACTGGGTTTATTGATATTTTCTGGGTCTTTAATATGGGCAACAAAAGCAGCTTGTACTTCTTGAAATGACATTAAGCAATCCCTCTTTGCAGCTTCTGATGCAATGCTTGAGCTTGATGTATTTGTTGTACTTCAGTGAGCAGTAAATTTAAAGGTGGAATATTAAAGTCGCGCTCCAATAGCGTTGGAAACAGCCCGTGTACCTCATACGCTTTTTGCAGTAACGCCCAAACAGGGTCGCATACATCCGCTCCATGTGTATCTACCAACAAATCTTTAGCTTCTTCATAATGACCAGCAATATGGCCATACACAATTCGTTCTGTCGGCATTGCCGCTAGAAACGACATAGCATCGTAGCTATGGTTAATTGAATTTACATAGATGTTATTAATATCCAATAACAAATCACAATCAGCTTCTTGTAGAACTGCAAGCGTGAAATCCAGCTCAGACATTTCTTGCCCTGGTGCTGCATAGTAGGAAACATTTTCAACAGCAATACGCCTGTCAAGACGCTCTTGAACCTCAGCAATCCGCTTGGCTGTATGCTTGACAGCTTCTTCAGTAAACGGAATGGGCATTAAATCATACATATGCCCATTGCCTGAACAATAACTGAGATGTTCGCTGTAGCACTTCACATTATGCTGCTTAAAAAAAGTCTTTAAATCAGCAATAAACTTGGTGTCTAGCGGATCAGAAGAACCAAGTGATAACGATAAACCATGGCAGACGAAGTCATGTTGTTCAGTTAATTGCGCAAACTGTTTAGCAAACCGACCACCTAATGTCATCCAATTTTCCGGTGCAACCTCGTAAAAGTCCACCGTATTTGGAGCACAATTGAGAATGTCATCTAACATTTCTCTGCGCAAACCAAGCCCAACATGGCCGAAACTCTCGTTCATTATCACTTCATAACTTCCTAATTTACACACCACACAACGCTATTGATTAGTGGCTGCCACCGCATTTGCCTTCACCACATTTGCCTTCTTTACTTTTTGTACTGCCACCGCATTTACCTTCCCCGCATTTGCCTTCTTTACTTTTGGCTGCGCCACCGCATTTACCTTCCCCGCATTTGCCTTCTTTACTTTTTGCTGCGCCACCACATTTACCTTCGCCGCATTTGCCTTCTTTGCTTTTGGCACCGCCGCACTTACCTTCACCACACTTACCTTCTTTGCTCTTTGCATCGCCACCGCATTTGCCTTCACCACACTTCCCTTCACTTGCGTCGACTTGATAACCCGATGTCATCACCTCATAAGAAAATGGATTTGCAGAGGCTTCTCCTGAAGCCAGAGCTGCAGAACTCACAACTGCAGCACTTAAAGTTAACGCCAAAGAATTTTTCTTTACTGTATTCATAATTTTTTCTCTCAATCATTAATTCGGGTTCATTTAATAGACCCAACTACCTTAAAACAAATTTCAAAGTTTTTCTTTTTTGAGTGCACAGTCACACACTGTGGGTATTTAGAGTATGAGGAACAGATAAGATTTATATTAATAATTCGCTCCATCTCATATAGAATAGCCCGAATTTTAATTTGGTGCAGTACTGATGAAACTTATATTGGCCCCAATGGAGGGCGTTGTCGACTTTAAAATGCGTGAGTTACTCACAGATATCGGCGGCTTTGATCTGTGTGTCACAGAATTTGTTCGTGTTGTTGACTTAACTTTACCTAGGCGCGTATTTGTTCGTTACTGTCCTGAATTGCTCAATGGGGGCTTAACGAGAGCGGGGACTCCAGTCAGAATACAGTTATTAGGCCAAGTGCCTCATGTACTCGCAGCCAACGCACGTAAAGCTGTAAAACTTGGCTCCCATGGTATTGACCTCAATTTTGGTTGCCCAGCTAAAACTGTTAATAAAAGTAAAGGCGGTGCAGTACTACTCAAAGAACCAGAGCAAATCTATCAAATCATTAAAGCTGTAAGAGAAGCTGTACCCGAAGAACACGTCGTGAGTGCAAAAATCCGTCTAGGGTTTGATGATGATTCAAACAGCTGTGAAATAGTTGATGCTGTGCAAAGTGCTGGTGCGTCCAGTTTAGCTATTCATGCGAGAACCAAACGTGACGGCTATCGCCCTCCTGCTTATTGGGAAAAAATCCCTCCTTTACTTAACCAGCTCACAATACCAGTCGTAGCCAATGGAGAAATATGGCAAGTAGAAGATGCGATCAGGTGCCAACAACAAAGCCAATGTGAAGATTTAATGTTAGGCCGAGGTGCGCTTGCCACTCCTGACTTAGCAGCAAAGATCAAGGCATACGTAAATAAACTAGATTACAAGCCGCTCGAATGGCAGGAAGTGGTATACCATATCGTTCATTCCTCCATGCATCAGGACGAAAATGTTAGTGAGAAGTATTTTTCCGCTAGAACGAAACAGTGGCTTGGTTACTTAAAGCTACAATATCCGCAAGCTCACAGTTTGTTCGAAGAAATAAAACGTTTAAAAGCGAAGTCTGAAGTCGTTAACGTATTACAGAAATACGCAAAATCTCCGTCTCTTGATTCAAATCATAACGTCTAAGTTACTCTCCAATAGATAATGGGCATTCAGAGGAGAACCTGCCCATGAATGAAAATCTACTAAAGCAATGTCAAGAAAAGTTAAGGGAAGAGCTTGCTCATACACGAGCAAGCTTTGTGCTAGATTTAAAAGCAAACACAAACCCCGTCATATTAGCGTTAGCCGAATTATTAGAAAATACAGCACCATCAGATTGGATTGATAGTATTAATGAGAAAATATGTCCAAGCCAGTTTCCAAACTATCAAAGATTGGTACAACTCGAAGCGGCTTTGTGTCAAATTGATATTGGCCAATTTGGTTTTTGTTGTGACTGTGAACAAGAAATCGAAGATTCCTTATTGATAAAGGATCCTGCGACACAAAGGTGCTCTCAATGTTGTCCTGTTGTCGTAATTAAAGAAATTTAAGCTGCTCTAGCAATACAAAAATTGTAGCTGGGTAAAATACTATATTTTTCAGTAAGGCATAGGCTTGCGCCTCATCTAGAGCTAATTTTGATTGTAGCCTATGCATTGCTTGCTGTTGTGACCATGAAAATGCATGCACACCCAAATCAACTTCAGCAATAATAGCCGCAATATATAATCTGTCTTTTCCCAAATGATGCGAGCAACTGAGTACCGTTTTACGAATATCAATAAAGTGATCTCGCCAATTCAAACCTTCCTCATATTGACATTGCTTTCCTAGCAACGCCAATACAAATGGTCTTTTAGATACTGTAAAACGCCACTCAAATTCAGGGGTTGAAAAACCCTCACTTTTGTCATGTTGTATTATTTGCAGTAAGTCATGAGGAGCACTGACTGTGCCAGCATAATAGTTTAGTTTGCTCTGATACCACTCAGTGCCATTAGGAAGTTGAGATAATCCAATACCTGAACGCGTTTTATATTGTTCAAGAAATACCTTGAGAGCCGAAGACGCATCACTTTGATGCTCAGAAACAGACAAGTACTCAATAAGTTGGCTTTTTTCAATTCTAGAAAGGTTGATATTACTTTCAATACCATCTTCTAGCCTACTTTTCACACTCAGTAACCACGAATCTATTTCTTGCATTGAGAAATATGCAGGCGAAGAAGCTAATACATTTGTTTGTACCGGCCAGCTTAGATAGCGTTCTGGATATCGCTGTTGGATCTTTAAATACGTAATTGTGCTAGCATCGGCTTGGGATAACTCATGAATATCAACTGAGTCAAGCAACTCATGCCTAAGTAACAAATAATGCTCATCAAAAGGCATTACCTTTTCAATATCGCTCTCTTGAGAACCGGAAATAAACCAATTCAATGCATGAAGCTTACGAGTGAAGTCCGCTAAATTAAAAGGCGTTTTAGATTCGCTGCACGCACCTAAAATAAATACAGTTGTTAAAACGGCTGTAAATATACGACTTTTTGACATTTTCTCTCCAAACAAATGGTTTTCTAATCGCTTATATTTAACGTGCTGCATTCCAGTATAACTGTAAGTTTGTTCCAACACGGCAAGGGGTGGTACACCGAGACTTTGCTCCTAAATACAGAGCTTGCTAGTTTACTTAAAAAATAAATTGAGGATGTGTTTTGAATCAAACTTTAATTCAGACAATAAAAAAGCCCCTTTCGGGGCTTTTAAATTAAAGACTGATGCCTTTGCGCTGTGCTTTCTCTTTTATAAAAGCAGCCCAGCTACGAGCAAATCTGCGAGTCTTAGGATCTTCTTGAGCCTTAGTAATCGCACGATAAGCTTGCTTATACTTTTCTTGATAAAGATAAGCTTCGGCTAAATCAGAGTAGATTGTACCCTTCTTCTTGGAGCCTAGCTCAAGCGCTTTGTTCAAACGAACAACAGCGGCTGCATATTGAAGGTCTTGCAGCAACAAGCTACCTGCCTTTCTATACATCTCTGCATCGTTATCAAACTTAGCTGCTTCTTCGTAGTACTTCGCTGCTTTGTCAATATTCTTCGCTTGATGGAAGTAACTTGCCGTCGCAGTCACATTTTGCTTTGTACGCTCAATGTTTTTGTCTTTAATCGCCTTTTCAAACGTAATAGCCGCTTTATAAGGGATCTCATTCAAAGAATAGTAACTACCAAGAATCTTATAGTGATTCTCTTTATCAAAATAGCCTTTTTCATATGCAACTTCCATTACAGTTTGACCTTTACGGTACTGTTCTGTTTGCATATAGAAAGAACCAAGTTGAGTCCACACTTGCTTATCTTCAGGGAAGATTTTAACAAGAGTCTCAGCAACACTAACTGCATTCTGATATTGTTTAAGTTCAAAATATGAACCAATTTTCAGCATGTAGAAAGATTTATTAGGCTCTTCTTTGTTCAGGGCAATCGCTTGGTCAGCAGGCTCTATTACGTCAGCAAACTTTTTAAGTTCATAGTTTGCCTGAGCAATACGACCATACACTTTTGCGTCTTTCTCGCCAGTAAAGTCCATCCAGTCATAGTAAGCTTTTTTAGCTCCTTCATACTGCTCAGTACCTATTAAAAGGTCTCCAAGTAACTTAATTAGATCAGCATGATCTTTAAAGTTAAGTACGTCAGGTGCTACTGCTTGACGAATGTACTTGATAGCCGTTTTATACTCTTCTTTTTGAGCATAAAGGTTACCTAAGTAGCGATTAACAGTGGCTTTATCAAAATCGTCAGATGCATCGATTTCAAGAAGTAAAGTGATAGCTTCGTCAACTTTATCTTCGTTGTAAAGGTCAAATGCTTTGATAACCTTTTTACCAACACGCTCACCCATGACTTTGGTCTTTGCATTTTTACGCTGTTCGATCTTTGCTGGATCAGGCGCTGCAACTGCTACGGTGCTAAGTGCACCGCCAGCAAGCGACATCATCAGAGCAAGAGCTGTTGCTTTTGACATTTGCTTCATATCTTACTCCTTAGTCCTGGTTAAGGTTGAAATCAAGTTGAACCTGAATACCAAATTGCTTCTGAGGCTTGCCATCAACAATCTTTGGTCTGTACTTCCACTTACGAAGTGCACGTTGCGCTTCACGGTTGAAAATACGCTTAGGTTCAGCTGCGATAATCTTAATATCTTCTACACCACCTAGCTCGTTGATTGTAAATTCAAGCTGTACCCAGCCTTCTTTACCATCACGCGCAGCTTGCGGCGGGTATTTAGGTTCAATACGAACGATAGGTGTTGCTTCACCATCACGACCGAAATCACCCGGGCCACTCAAACCACCTGCCGTACCACCAATACTGATGCTAGGCATGTTAAAACCAATTGCACCAGCAGCAGGATTTGACGTCTCTGGCTGTGGCGGCTGCGGCTTAGGCGGCTGCTTTGGCGGTGGAGGAGGAGGAGGCGGTACACGCTTCCTCTCCTGCACATCAGATTCAGGCGGATTCGACATAATCTCGACTATTATCTCTTCCTTCTGGTTGTCTGCCCTTTCAGCTCCACCGGAGATGAGGTAAGACATGAAGAAAAATAAGCCGAAAGTTACTGCCCCACCTGCGAGAAGTGAAAACAGAAATCGAATCATTACTTAGCTCCAGCTATTGAAATCTTCAGTGCATCATCAGTTGCCTTAATTTGGTCCATTACCTTAACAACAACACCGTGTTTAGCGCCTTTATCCGCTTGGATAATGACAGTTTCAGTTTGTTGCTCAGCTAAAAGATTTTCAAGGTTCGCGCTTACACGCTCAACATCTACTTGACGCTTGTCCATCCAAATCTCACCGTTCTCACGGATACCGATAAAGATGTTTGCATTTTTCTTAGTTTGAGCCTGTGCAGCTTTTGGCTTTTTAACTTCAATGCCTGCCTCTTTAACAAAAGAGGTAGTTACGATGAAGAAGATCAACATGATGAATACGATGTCTAGCATCGGCGTCATATCTACTGCTGCTTCTTCCTCTTCACGAAAACGCTGTTTACGTGCCATATTTATATCTCTCTCTAGTGATGTGGCAAGCTATCGATTAGTTTTTCTTTAGCCATTTTTGCTCTCGCTTCAAGACGAGTACTAAAGAATACACCTGATAGTGCCGCAACCATTCCAGCCATTGTTGGTATCGTTGCCATTGAAATGCCTGACGCCATCAAACGCGGATTACCTGTACCTTGTGTAGCCATGGTTTCAAATACTGAAATCATACCCGTTACTGTACCTAGTAGACCGATTAATGGACACATTGCAACCAATGTCTTGATAATCAACATACGCTCATCTAATTTTTCAGACGCTTCAGAAACCCATGCTTCACGGATTCTGTGTGCGTACCAAGATGTAGTATCTTGGCGGGCATCCCATTTAGCTACAATCCCCTTATGCATTCTAGGGAATTCAACTAATAGGAACCAATAGCGCTCAATCATTAATACCCACATAAGAAAGAGTGCCATTGCGACAACGAACAGTACGTCGCCGCCTGTAGCAACAAAATCCCTGATAGATTCCCACGTCTCCACCAGGACTAGCATTATGCTTTCTCCTTCTCCGCGTGCGCAGCAACGATACCCGCGCTTTGCTCGTCAAGAATGTGTAGGATTGATTTGCTACGACCTGCAACGATTGCGTGAAGTAGGATTAATGGTAGTGCAGCAATTAGACCAAGTGCTGTAGTAACAAGTGCTAGAGAGATGTTACCTGCCATGATCTTCGGATCACCAGTACCGAATAGTGTGATTGACTCGAACGTCAAGATCATACCAACAACCGTACCTAGTAGACCTAGTAATGGTGCGATAGCTGCAAGGATCTTGATGATGTTGATACCAGCTTCGATGCGAGGCGTTTCACGTAAAATTGCTTCGTCAAGTTTAAGCTCAAGGTTCTCAACGTCTTGATTCTTGTTGTCATGGTAAACTTTCAAGATACGACCAAGTGGATTGTTGTCACTTGGGTTACTAGCATTCTTGATTTGAGATTTGATTTTTGCACCAACAAGCATTAGGTCAACAAAACGTACCAAAGCGATTAGAGCACCTAGTGCTAGTAATGCTGTGATGATGTAACCTACTGTGTCACCTTGGTGCCAACGCTCTTCAACACTTGCTTTTTGCGTGTTTAGACGAAGGATAGCGCCACGAGTTGGATCAACTACGAAAGGAACATAACCAGTTGCAGGTGTGTTCAGTAGATCACCAATTGTAGAAACAACGTTTGAAGCAGGCTGCTTACCTAGAGGTACAATTGCTTTGTTCTCTGCATCGTATACAACATAACCATCTTGAGTGATTAGGTTGAAGTTACCAATACGAGTAACAGACTTAACGTTGATGTCACCGCTTAGCTCAGCTACTTCAGCTTCGAAAGTAGACGTCTTTGCAGATTCAGTCATTTCAGTTTGGAATGCAATCCAAAGGTCTTCTAGTTCACGTGTAGTTGGTAGCTCTTTAGCAGCAGCTAGTGAACGAAGAACTTCTGCACGTCCTGGCTTTTCAGCACTTACGATTGACGCTTCGATTGAACCGATTGCATCTGCAGCTGAACGACGAACAACACCGAACATCTCACCAAGAGTACCTTGAGCATTTACCAACTCAGTCTCTTTCTCAGCAAGTGTAACTTCGTTTTGCTTGAACTGTTTGTTAAGACGCTCACCACGTGCTTTCTCAGCAGCAAGGTCACGCTTAGCTTTGTTCAGAAGAGCTTGCTTATCAGCACGATCAGATAAGAACTCTTGCTCACGAGCTTTGTTAATTTTACCTTCAGAGATACGGTTTTGCTTAACTTGCTCAAGGATCTGATCTAGTGCTTCCGTGTTTGCGTGTGCATTCAACGCGGCACCAGCAGAAACTGTTAATGCTGCAGCAACTGCAAAACCTTTAAATAGTTTCTTCATGTTTTATTACTCCGCGCCGAAAATAGGAAGTTTAACTAGTTCAGGGGCAGCCTGACCACGTGCAATACGGATCATGTCTTTAACAGGCTTAAGGTACTCTTCACCTAGCGATTGCCACTGTTTTGCACTGTTGTCCCATACCCATGCATTCTTTTGATCGAACGACTGAGCAACATATGCAATACGACCTAGACGTGCAAAGTCTACGTTGATGTTCTTACCGTTGATTTCCAGTGAACCTTGAGAAGCAGTCATCGCAGTACCGTAAGCAGTTTCAACTGTGTATGCTTCAAGTACTTGACGGAATTTCTCAGAAGTAGTTACTTTTGCGTTAGAAAGTGTTACGCGTAGTCTTTCAACACGCTCTAAACGCTTTTCTGTATCAAACGGGACGTCCGCTTTGATGAATTGCTCGAGTGTATCAATCATGCGATACATCAAAGGCACAACGTCTTGCTTAGTTTTATCAACTGTTGCGATCTGACGCTCTAAAGACTCAATGTTTGCATTTTGGTCCGCTACCAAACGTGCAACGTGGTCGTTATATACTTTAAGAAGCTCTGTTTCATCTACAGTCGTACGATAATCAGCAATCATGTCGATTGACTGACTGTAAATGTTATCAACTTTTTCTTGAGACTTTTGAGCAGCCTTTTGAGTTTGCTGACCTACTTTCTGTATGTCATTCAAAGGATCTGCCATCACATTGCTGCTTGCAAATGCTGCCGCGCCAAATAACGCTGAAGCTACAAGACTCTTTCTGATTTTAACAGACATAGTTCCCAACCAATTAAGTAATGTTACTTTTATAATTTTTGCACTCTACTAAAGAAGAGTACCCCGGATACCTTTTTAGAAGTATCAACCGTGCAATAATGCTAAATGCATTTGCCCATGTCAACTTCATGTTCAAAACTAATTTTGCATCACCACTTTTAATAAATTGAAATAAAACATTGCATTAACAACAAAACAAAGAAAAAAAACTTAAATCACTTACTTTTCATACACAAAGCAACTTAATTAACAATTTATTACAGTTAAAAATTAACCAAAACCCGCTTGCAAATAAAATTTAAAATGCTGTTTTGGCTTTATAATTCATTGCTTTAGGACAATTTTACAGTAAAAAAGAATTGCATATAACACAATATTATCAACTCTGAAAATTATTTTTACTTAGTAAGTATCCGCATAATGCAATGATCTTAAGAGAAAACTCATTTAAAAACAGTGATAAATGATAACCGTCAACTAAACCATGGTGTACCTCTATCGATACAGGTAAACGATTTTCTTCTATATTAAATTTTCCAAAAACAACCTTAGGTATGCCTAAATTATCCCCTTTATGTCTAGCATGTTTAAATCCAGAGATGTCAAACCAAGGTAAAATAGAAACAAATACCAAATTAGCATCGCCACTGTAAGATAAAAAATCATCACTCAAAAGTGACTTGCTGAGCCCCCGCTGTTTCTTCAGTTTATTTTTTGCGACAAACTCATCAATTGAGTCGGCGTTCTCTAACAAAATAAAACGAAACGTTTTATCCTCTGCTAAAAATGTACTACTTATCGCTACTTTTTCAACATCTACCGGTAACTGATCCACAATCCGAAAGCGCATAAAGTCACAGGATTGAAGGGCTTGACTCAAGCAATAGAGATAACAATCGGTAAAAGAAATATTGGCAGCTTTAGCGTTTGCGTAAAGCGTATGGGTATCAACAGAAGTGACAAGATTGAAATTAGGGTCTTCAAAATGCTGATAGAATTTAAAGTGTTCAGCACGTTCCCACTTAGATAGATCTATTGTTTTCATAGGTTACTGAAATAAAAAAGGGCGTAAAACGCCCTTAATTATAGCTGTAATCTAGTTAGATTATAGCCCATTTTCTATGATTTCTTGCGCAAGCTCATCCGCAATTATATGCGTAGACTTTTGCTCTTCATCAGAACGCTTAAAAATTTCAGCCAAAGTGTCATAGATGCCTTCTACATGTTTTGTAGAAAGTGCTTCATCATAGCCTTCTGGTTTAGTCTCGTAGTATACATTAATAATACCACCAGCATTGATCACATAGTCCGGTGCGTACAGTACACCCTTTTCACGCAGCACATCACCATGTCTTGGCTCTGCTAATTGATTGTTAGCACAACCAGCAATAATGGAAGCTTTTATGCGTGGAATTGTCTCATCATTAATTGTCGCACCCAATGCACAAGGTGCATAAACATCAACATCTAAGTCATAAATCTCATCGATTGCAACCGCAGTTGCGCCAAAGTCATTTACTACACGTGCTACTGATTCTTCATTAATATCAGTAACAAATAACTCTGCACCCGCTTCATGAAGGTATTTACATAACGTATAAGCCACAGCACCAAGGCCTTGAACAGATACTTTTACGCCAGATAAGTCTTGATGGCCAAACTTATGCTGATACGCAGCTTTCACACCTAAGAAAGTACCGAGTGCTGTAAATGGTGATGGGTTACCACTTTTACCCTCTAAACCAAGTACATAGTTTGTTTCCTTATGCATCATCATAACATCGCCAGTTGTGATGTTTACATCTTCTGCAGAGTAGTAGCTACCACCCAACCTTTCTAAATGCTTACCAAATGCTCTAAATAGCGCTTCTGATTTAACTGTTTTTGCATCGCCAATAATGACTGATTTACCACCACCAAATGGCAAACGCGCAACAGCATTTTTATACGTCATACCTTTTGATAAACGTAATACGTCATATACTGCATCTTGATCTTCTGCATAGTCCCAAAGACGACAGCCACCTACTGCGGGGCCCAGTTTAGTACTATGAACCGCGATAATTGCTTTTAAACCCGACTCTTTATCTGAGCAAAATACAACTTGCTCATGGTTATCAAATTCAACTTGGTTAAATACAGCCACTTTGATTATTCTCCGATTTTTGTCTGACATCGTCAGATAGCGCTGAAATTGCGCCTGACTCTACCATTAACCATTTAGGCAATCCAGCAAATGAGATGATCTAAGCTAACATACGCACCGCGGCGCATAAACAAACCACAAAAAATGATATTTTTAATTAATTATTTCGAACACGGTCAAATATGAAACATGTTTAATTAAAAATATCTCTATTTTTTATAGTATCTGTTTACGTAAACGTAAAGCATGATACTCTTGTAAGTATAAATTTACATTTTAGACTTTACAAAAATATTACCTAAAAAAGTTACAAGTAAAAATGCCAACACCTCACCACTTTTTTCTTGACGCAACCACTATTTCAATAAAAAAGAATAAAAAAAAACGGGCCTTCAATAGCCCGTTTTTAGTGACGTATTTTAAATTAGCTTAACTTAGCATCAAGCTCTTCAATTTTTGCTTTCCAAATTGCAGGGCCCTGCGTATGTGCATTTGCACCTTCACTATCCACAGCAACTGTTACTGGCATGTCCTCTACTTCAAACTCATAGATAGCTTCCATACCTAAATCTTCAAATGCAACAACTCGAGACTTCTTAATTGCTTTAGCGACTAAGTATGCCGCACCGCCAACAGCCATTAGATAAACGGCTTTATTCTGCTTAATAGATTCAACAGTTGCAGGACCACGTTCCGCCTTACCTATCATACCAACAAGGCCTGTTTTCTCTAACATCAAGTCGGTAAACTTATCCATACGTGTTGATGTAGTTGGGCCAGCAGGACCTACAACTTCATCACCCACTGCATCAACAGGACCAACGTAATAGATAAACTTGTTGGTAAAGTCCACGCCTTCAGGCAAACCTTCTCCTGAATTAATCATTTCTTGCAGACGCTTATGAGCAGCATCACGACCCGTTAAAATTTTACCGGATAGCAATACAGTTTCACCCATCTTCCAATCCTGGATGTCATCTTTAGTCAACGTGTCTAAGTTCACACGACGCGTGTCTTCGCCCACTTCCCACGTTACTTCTGGCCAATCTTCTAGTTTTGGTGCTTTAAGATCTGCAGGGCCAGATCCATCAAGCGTGAAATGTACGTGACGAGTAGCGGCACAGTTCGGGATCATTACAACAGGCTTTGATGCTGCGTGAGTAGGTGCTGTTTTAATTTTAACATCAACAACTGTCGTCAAACCACCAAGGCCTTGGGCACCAATACCTAATTTGTTTGCTCTTTCAAAAATTTCTAAACGCAGCTTTTCTTCTGCAGTCTCTGCACCGCGCTCTTGAAGGTCATGAATATCCACCGGGTCCATCAAAGACTCTTTTGCCAACACAGCGGCTTTTTCAGCAGTACCACCGATACCAATCCCGATCATGCCAGGCGGACACCAGCCCGCGCCCATTGTCGGTAGTGTCTTTTCAACCCAAGCTGCTACATCATCAGATGGGTTAAGCATCGCCATCTTAGTTTTATTTTCAGAACCGCCCCCTTTAGCAGCAATCATCACTTCAACTTCAGCACCAGGTACCAAGTCTACATGCACAACAGATGGCGTATTGTCTTTGGTATTCTTTCGGCTACCAGCAGGATCCGCAACAATTGAAGCACGAAGTGGATTATCTGGGTTTGTGTATGCACGACGAGTACCTTCGTCTACCATCTGTTGCACTGTTAGATCTGTCTTATCCCACTTAACATCCATACCAACTTTAACGAAACATGTAACAATACCTGTATCCTGACATAGTGGACGCTTGCCTTCTGCCGACATACGCGAATTGATTAATATCTGTGCAATCGCATCTTTTGCAGCCTTGCTCTGTTCATTGTTATAAGCTTTTTCTAATGCTTGAACAAAATCGAGCGGGTGGTAGAAAGAGATATATTGTAATGCATCTTCAATGCTATCAATAAAGTCTTGTTGACGGATAATACTCATGACGGTTCCTTTAGTAACCATTAACTTTATAAATGGTGTGTTCTTACTCAGTCGAAAAATGCTGACCTTACCACTCTAATACTAGTTAATCGCAAAATGATTTTTTTGCCCCCATTTTGCTGAAACTAATCACTTAGTCATTGTGGTTATTGGTTATCACTCCTCGACTCTATAGATTCATTTCTAATTATGATAACCTCCTCGCCCGTTTCGGGCTAGTTTTCAGGGTCAAGTAAATGATAAATGCACAGAATAATTGCATTGCCGTTGACATTTCACTCTCTACAGTTGAAGTTTTCGAGAAAATTTCAATACAAGATCACGCTATTCTTCTAGATTCTAGTGACGCTACACATGAAAATAGTCGCTACGACATCATCAGTTTTGCGCCAGCGCATGTGTTAGAAGCCAAAAATGGACAAGTCTTCTTAGATAACATTGCACAAGACAAAAATGTTTTTGAGATATTGCATCAAGAATTAAAGCAATTATGCCCCAAGCGTACAGAGGCAGTGCCGTTTTGTGGTGGCTGGCTAGGTTACTTTGGCTATGACTTAGGGCGTTACATTGAATCATTGCCTCAGAATGCGATATCAGATATCCCATTGCCAGATACTGTCGTTGGCCTATATCTAGATGCCTTGATTTACGATAACAAACAAAGCCAGTGGTATTATGTATCTCAGCCTCAAGTGGAGCGCCTAAACGACTACCTCCAGCTTATAGAAAAAACGAATACCGTCTCCCACCAATTTGAATTACATAGCAATTGGCAATCCAACATGACTGAGCAGGAGTACCAAGCTAAATTTCAACGCATTCAGGATTATTTACTGAGCGGAGATTGTTACCAAATCAACCTCGCACAACGCTTTAGTGCCAATTACTATGGCTCCCCTTGGGCTGCTTACAAAAAGCTACGGCAACATAATCGCGCGCCCTTCTCTGCTTTTTACAATTTAGGCAACAACGCAGCGATTGTGTCGGTTTCACCAGAACGCTTTATTTCTGTGCGCCAAAAACAAGTAGAAACCAAGCCAATTAAGGGGACTTTACCGCGATTATCAGACGAAAGCTTAGACTCTGAGCAAGCAAAAAAACTACAAAATAGCAGCAAAGACCGTGCAGAAAACGTCATGATCGTAGATCTGTTACGCAACGACCTTGGTAAAGTTGCTGAATCTGGCTCAGTCTCAGTACCCAAGTTATTTGAAATTGAAAGCTTCCCCGCTGTGCATCACCTTGTGAGCACCGTCACAAGTAAATTAGCAAAGGGAAAGAACGCCGTAGACCAACTTGAAGCAGCTTTTCCCGGTGGTTCAATAACCGGAGCTCCAAAAATCAGAGCGATGGAAAT
Organism: Pseudoalteromonas umbrosa; assembly: GCF_030125375.1. GTDB lineage: Bacteria > Pseudomonadota > Gammaproteobacteria > Enterobacterales > Alteromonadaceae > Pseudoalteromonas > Pseudoalteromonas umbrosa. The sequence continues at coordinate 363,962 of NZ_JASJUU010000008.1, forward strand.
TATAGAGGAACTTGAACCTCACCGCCGAAGTGCGTACTGTGGATCTATGGGTTATCTCAGTGCCTGTGGCGATATGGATACATCCATTACGATCCGTACACTAGTTTGTGAAAACAATAAGATACACTGTTGGGCTGGCGGCGGTATTGTCGCTGACTCTAAAGTAGATGCGGAGTATCAAGAAACCTATCATAAGGTCAATAAGATTTTGCCTATATTGCAATGAAGCTTGAACATGTAATAAGCCGTTTTAGACTCGCTCACAGTCCTACTCCCAATAATATCTTACAGGGAGTAGAAAGCGCAGTCTTAGTGCCACTGATTGAGGTTGATAAATGTACACATATTTTACTGTGTAAACGAGATGCCAGCTTAAGGTCTCATCCAAGCCAAATTTGTTTTCCCGGTGGCAAAGCAGAGCTAAGTGATCGCTCCGCTATCGACACCGCCCTACGGGAAACCTACGAGGAAATTAGCTTGTGCAGGAAACATATTACTGCACTTGGTCAATTACCAATTCACAGCACCTTGAGCGGATTTCATATTACACCGGTTGTAGGGAAAGTTCAGGAATATGCAACTTGGGCACAAAGAAGTGACGAAGTAGAGAGTGTATTTACCATTCCTTTAACTGCCCTAATGGACCCCATTCAGTGGCAAAGCTACCCATGCAGATATCGCGGCAAGCCCATTATTATCAAAGGATTCATGACTTCTCATGGGCTTTTATGGGGCGCTACAGCTAGCATTATCAAAAAATTAACTGACACACTTTCTTAATCTTCTTGCATTTGTCAATTTTCCGTTCAATAACGGGTTACTTCTGCAATAATTAACGTTATTATGTGCGCCCGTTCAGAGGCAATGATGAGTAAATTTTATGATTAGTGCATTCGATATGTTCAGCATAGGTATAGGACCTTCGTCTTCTCATACTGTTGGACCAATGCGCGCTTCGCGTCTTTTCGTCAAAGATTTACAAGAAAGTAAGTTAATTGATGATGTCACTTCTGTAAAAGTTGAACTGTTTGGCTCACTTGGACAAACAGGTATTGGCCATGGTTCTGGCAAGGCAGTTATTCTAGGCCTTGCGGGTCACGATCCAGAGACAATAGATGCTGACCTTGTTCCAGAAATCCTAGAAAAAATTGAACAAGAACAAGTTATTTATCTTGATCAGAAACATAAAGCCGACTTCCCAAAACAAGGAGCTGTGGTATTCCATCGTCGTAAGACTCTGCCTAAACATTCCAATGCAATGGAAATTCAGGCTTATAAAGGAGATGACCTGCTTCACAGCCAAATTTATTATTCGATTGGCGGCGGTTTTATTGTAACCGATCAAGATTTTGAAGCCGAAAAGCAAGCTGCACTTGACGTTAGAGAACAAAACCCAGCACCTTATTTATTTGATACAGCAGAAGAGTTACTGCAAATTTGTAAAGACACTGGACTTAGTGTATCGGCCCTGATGATGGCCAATGAAAAAACGCTGCGCAGTGAAAAAGAAATCAAAGCAGAACTATTTAACATTTGGCAAGTAATGAAAGCATGTATTGAGCGAGGTATGCGTACTGAAGGGATACTGCCAGGTGGTCTAAAAGTAAAACGACGAGCACCAAGCCTTTACTTGAAGCTCAATGTTGAAAATAGTAATGACCCACTTCGCGCGATGGATTGGGTAGACTTATTTGCACTTGCGGTAAATGAAGAAAATGCTGCGGGTGGTCGCGTAGTTACGGCACCCACTAACGGTGCGGCAGGCATTTTACCATCAGTACTCATGTATTATCATACGTTTATCAAAGAAGTGGATGAAGAGATTGCAACCAAATACTTACTAACCGCAGCGGCTATCGGTATTCTTTACAAAAAGAACGCTTCAATATCTGGGGCTGAGGTAGGATGCCAAGGTGAGGTAGGCGTCGCCTGCTCTATGGCTGCAGGTGCATTGACTGAAATCATGGGTGGCAATGTTGTACACGTTGAAAATGCCGCAGAAATTGGTATGGAGCATAATCTGGGTTTAACTTGTGATCCTGTTGGTGGGTTAGTTCAAGTGCCCTGTATTGAACGCAATGCTATGGGCGCAGTAAAAGCAATCAATGCTTCAAGACTGGCATTAAGAGGTACAGGCGAACAAAAAGTGTCTCTCGATAAAGTTATCAAAACCATGTTAGATACTGGTAATGATATGAAGACCAAATATAAGGAAACCGCTCGCGGTGGCCTTGCCGTCAATATTATCGAATGCTAATACAAAAAAACCCAACTCACGTTGGGTTTTTTATGCCGCTATCTTACTTATGACTTTTTATTTTACAGGCAATGTCACTTTTGCAAACAGAGCATCAACATCATCTTGATTTCTCATAAGGCTTGCTTTTTCTACCACATCTTTTGTTAGGTGAGGCGCAAAACGCTCAATGAAATCATACATGTAGCCACGTAAAAAACTTCCTTTTCTAAACCCGATTTTTGTGGTGCTCGCTTCAAATAAGTGACTAGCATCTATACAGACTAAATCTTTATCAGCAATATCATCTACAGCCATTGTTGCCAAGACACCTACGCCTAAGCCCAGTCTTACGTATGTCTTAATGACATCAGCATCTGTTGCTGTAAATACAATATGAGGCTCTAAACCATGTGCGTTAAACGCCTTATCCAGTTCTGAACGACCTGTAAAGCCAAACACATAAGTGATCAGCGGATATTTAGCTACATCCTGTACCGTAATGTTTTTACCGAGTTGCGCTAGAGGATGGTCTTTCGTTACCACAATACTTCGATTCCAGTGGTAACAAGGAAGCATTATCAAGTCTCCATATAAATGTAGTGCTTCTGTTGCAATCGCAAAGTCAGCATCGCCTCTTGCTGCAGCATCCGAAATCTGTTGCGGTGTACCTTGGTGCATATGCAATGATACAGCAGGGTATTTTTGCATGAACCCTTGAATAACTGGCGGAAGTGCGTATCTGGCCTGCGTATGGGTCGTCGCAATATTCAACTTACCTTGATCTGGCAAAGTGTGCTCATTGGCAACTGCTTTTATACCCTCTACCTTTGAAAGGATCTCTCTGGCAATATTAATAATTTCATTACCAGCACTGGTGACATGCGTGAGGTGCTTACCACTACGACCAAAAATCTGCACACCTAATTCATCTTCTAGCATTCGTACTTGTTTTGAAATACCTGGCTGAGAGGTATACAGGCTCTCGGCAGTGGCAGATACATTCAAATTATGATTGAGTACTTCTACTATGTATTTCAATTGTTGTAATTTCATAACATTGTTTATTTTTTTAGTTGTTATCCAATAAGTGACTAGGTTTACGCTGAGCGCTGAGTCGGATCTTTTGTAAGACTAGCATAGTTATTGTTTGCCTGATAGTAATTGTAACATTTACGCAATCATATAAGAAAAACGAATTAGAAACGTCTATACTGAAAAATGGTGTATTTAAAATCATTTACATACACCTTGTTATTAAAACTATCCAATATACAATTGTTTGATGTAATATAAAAAATTATCGCCTTGGGTAGTTTTCGTAGAGAATCGGGTATGTTTGTTTACATAATAGTATTGTTGATTGTTGCTTTGGTTATAATTGCAGTGTGGGTTAGTGCAATTCAACAACACAAAGAAAAACAAGAAGCAGAAAGACGTAAAGAGCTCGCAAAGCAAAAGCGGATCATTGAAGAATCCGAGGATGTTCTAGTAAATAGTTCGAATATACCTATGTCCAGTGAAATGCTCCGGGTGATCCAAAAAAGAGTGCATAATGCCCTAGCCACTATGGTTGAGCTTTCCCCTACTTCACGAGAGTTGAAAAACCGTCTGCATGAGTCTACTGAGCGAATGAACTCAGAGCCCGCCAATCTCAGCGACAGTGATAACGTCGCTTTACCTGATAACGACAAACAGCTAATTGCACTTGTGCAAGGTATAAAAAAGCTTCGTCAACTCCTTCGTTCAGAGCACAGTAAAGGCAAAGTTGATACGCAAGTTTTCGTCAAAGAAGACCGCCGCCTGGAAAAAATTCAATTAAGGATCAATGTAGAAAGCCAAATCAAACGAGGGCTCTCTGCAAAAACAGCCAATATGGTTGGTTCTGCTAGACAATACTTTGAAAAAGCTTATGCAACCATTATGGCAGTGACTTACAGCGACGAATATGTAACAGAAAAAAAGAACCAGTTAGAAGGTTATCTCAATGAGATCAGTACTGAGCTCAAAGCGTCTAATGCTTCAGCTGTGAAGAAAAAAGCAGAAAAAGAAAAGGACGACTTGGACGTCCTTTTCGCACCGAAAAAGAAATGGTGATCAGCTTAGTGCAAATTTAACGATAAATAATATTGTCAGTACCCAAACACTAATAGATATTTCTTCCTTTTTATTGCATGCAAGCTTCACAGCGGTGTATGCAATAAAGCCTAAGGCAATGCCATGCGCAATTGAAAAGGTGAGCGGTGTCATCAATAGTACAACGCTCACGGGAATTGCATCAGTCATATCATCCCAGTTCACCAACTTTAGATTTTGCAGCATTAATACAGATACGTACAGAATTGCTCCTGCCGTTGCATAAGCTGGTACCATTTTAGCCAATGGTGCAAAAAACATCATTAATAAGAAGCAGAACCCTACTACGACCGCAGTCAAACCAGTACGTCCACCAACAGAAACCCCTGAAACAGATTCAATATAAGACGTTGTCGTTGACGTACCTAAGAAAGAGCCTGCTACTGTGGCTGAACTGTCTGCAGACAAGGCACGTCCTAATCGAGGCATATTGCCTTTGTCATCTGCGATACCCGCTTTTTGTGTCACTGCAACCAAGGTTCCACTCGTATCAAAGAGATCAACAAATAAGAATGCAAAGACCACACTTAGCATTGAGATTTCCAAAGCCCCGGCAATATCTAATTGGCCAAGTGTTGGCTCAATGCTAGGAGGAGTAGACACTATGCCTTGATACTCAACTAAACCGAGTCCCCAAGCAATTACAGTTACCAACAAAATGCTGATCAACACCCCACTTTTCCACTCTCTATACATCAATGCGGTGATCACAAACAAACTAAAAATCGCCAATAAAGGACCTGGACTGGTGATGTCACCTAACTGAACAAGCGTTGCTGGACTTGCGACAATAATACCCGCATTTTTAAGCGCGATGAGTGCCAAGAATGCACCAATACCTGTTGCGATTGCTCGCTTTAGCACAACTGGAATTGCCTGTATAACCCACTCTCTGACTTTAAAGAGGCTTAATAGTAAAAATAGACACCCAGATAAGAACACAGCTCCCAACGCAGTTTGCCAGCTATGACCCATACCAAGTACAACACCATAAGTAAAAAATGCGTTTAAGCCCATACCTGGCGCTAAAGCAAGCGGATAATTAGCAACAAACCCCATGATGAAACAACCAATTGCTGCAGCCAAGCAGGTAGCAACAAATGCTGCTCCATGATCTATCCCGGCCTCTGCGAGCATTGCTGGATTAACAAATACAATATAAACCATGGTGATAAACGTAGTGAGTCCCGCTACAACTTCAGTTTTTACATCCGTGTGTAACGCCTTAAGCGAAAATAATTTTTCTAGCATGTCTTTGTATTTTAAATGGAAACGAGGTCGGCGATTTTACCACAAATCATCACCATAAACGGACAAATAAAGCAAAAATCAGCTACAATGAAGACTAAGTTGTAATAAGTGAAGTGAGTATGAAAAGCAATCAATCGACAAAAGCGCATGGTGGTGACCTAGAGCAACAATTACTCAATGTGCTCGAGTTTGTGACGCAAGAGCCCGATCCGAAACACAGCTGGCCAAAACAGCAGGATCCCGAACAAGCTTACAAGAAAGGCCTTTATTACATCAAAGAAAAGCAATACCCACTAGCCGCAAAGTGGATGAGGTTAGCAGCCATGTCTGGTGATAACAAAGCACAGTTTTATTTAGGGCTACTATTTATCAAAGGGCAAGGAGTACCAAAAAGTGCTTTTCATGGCGTTGCTTGGTTGAGCCTAGCCCAAAGTCAAGGTAATAGCGCGGCACAAAGCACATTAAACGAAGTTCGGCCACACCTAACTACTAAGCGCTACATTGATGCACAATGTTATGCCGCTACTTTGTTTGAGCAAATTCATCAGCAAATGCATTTTGGTTCAAATAATTAATTAACAACCGAGTTTCGAACAATAAAAGTACAAAAAAACACCAAACAATACTTGATTAATACCACTGTATGAAATACTGTATATATACTGTATAGATAATCAGTGGTCTAATCATGTTGCACATATCAGCAAATTTAAATACGTATTCAGAAAACGTTAATCACTATCAAAGTTTTAATGTCTTGGATGCAATTGACGAGCAAAGCATCAATGATATGCTCTTACAAATTTTATACCGTTGTAATTCAAAAGCAGGTTGGACTTTACTCATAGCGCCTAACCATGTGCTTAATAAATCTATGCTAGATAGCTATGACATAGATGCGAACAAGTTACTGGTGCTTAAACAAAGGGATCTGATAAACTTAGAGCATACTCTGGATAGCGCTTTGTCTAATGGTAATTTTGCTGCGGTCATCACATGGCCAGGGATCCTATCGCATAAGCAAATTGAGCATAGAAGTCTTAGTAAATCTAAAACGACACTATATTGCTTCAAAAATTCAGCTAAATTGCCATTATCAAAGTTTGCACACTAATTATGTAGGTCACTTATGTGTTTTTGTGGTAACACACAAACTTTTGAGCAATGTTGTCAGCCTTTTATTACTGGGGTAGCAACCCCCAAAACAGCAGAGCAATTGATGCGCTCTCGCTTCAGTGCGTACTGCACACACGCTGGAGAGTATATTTTAAAAACATATGCTTCCAAAACGCGCACTGAACATACCGTTGAGGACATTTTATTATTTGCCAAACAAGTTGATTTCGTTCACTTAGATGTTATTCAAACAGAGCAAGATGAACAGTATCAATATGTTGAGTTTAAAGCTGCATATATTGAAGGCGCTGTATTGAGCGCACTACATGAACGCTCGCGGTTTATTCAAGAAAATGGCGCTTGGCTATATCTTGATGGTGAACTATATCCAACCGATAGTAAAAAAGTAAGCCGCAACGATCCTTGTCCGTGCTTAAGTGGGAAAAAGTTTAAAAAGTGTCACGGCAAATAATAATACGCTTACGCTTCCTGTGGCTTAGTCAAAATACTAATGCCACACAAAACACGACAATGCTTCAAACTTCTATTGCTTGTTAAACAGCAACATTTAACTGAGATTGCATCTCTCCACTTGCAATCTGATCATAAAAAGCAGCGGCATCCATCTCTTTTTCTTGAATATCAATTTCTGGGTTTTTCTGACGATATAATTTTGCTCTGACAGCAGGTTCCAAATTTTCGATTACATTTAGAGGTATGTGTGCTTTATCATCGCGAATATGAAATGGCTCAGGATCTAAGCATTCGTTTAATTTTATATCTTCGAGACCACCATCTTTTACAAAATAACGGTTGTACTGTCCGATTAAAAAATCAAATTCATCCGGCGCTAATGGCTGTTTGGGACCAACTTGCAGTTCTTTGCGAAGTGCTTCTTCAGATTTATCAGCTTCATCCAATGCACTACGCGGTAAATCAAATTGACTAAAATCCAATGCATCTTGAGAAAGTGCGCTTAGCAATAGTGCAAAGTCACCTCTTCTTGATTCATGAACACTCAAACTCAATGCATTACCTAATTGAGCTTCCTTGAGTAACAATTGTTCTATCTGCATGGATTTTCGCCAAAAAATATTAATTCTGAAAATTTATCGGCATTTTTTAAAAAAACTTTAGGACATTTCTTTACTTCGTCAAAAACTTTGTTATTATCAGCGCCGTTGTTGAGGAGGGGTTCCCGAGCGGCCAAAGGGATCAGACTGTAAATCTGACGGCTCAGCCTTCGCTGGTTCGAATCCAGCTCCCTCCACCATCAACGACAACAAAGTACAATTGGAGGGGTTCCCGAGCGGCCAAAGGGATCAGACTGTAAATCTGACGGCTCAGCCTTCGCTGGTTCGAATCCAGCTCCCTCCACCACTTTGTACTTGAAAATCTGTTATGGAGGGGTTCCCGAGCGGCCAAAGGGATCAGACTGTAAATCTGACGGCTCAGCCTTCGCTGGTTCGAATCCAGCTCCCTCCACCACTTTCTTTTTCTTCATTTTATTTTCAATTAATACTTTTCATCATTTTATTAAATGTGACGCATTTCATTTTTTAAATAATACTTTGCTTTTTCAAACTCAGGGAAAAAACGCGCTACTATTTGCCAAAACGCATGGTTGTGTGCCATCACATAATAATGTGCTAGCTCATGCACTATCACATAATCGATCACCCATTTTGGCGCGCCAAGCAAAGCACTATTAAAAGCCAATACACCTTTACTTGATAAACTCCCCCAACGACGTTTATAAAAGCGTACTTTAAGTACCTTGTATTTGGAACCCATGCAGGATTGAAAATAAGGTAAACGCCCTTGTAGGTAATTCGTCAATTCAACTTGAAAGAGCTGGTTAAGCTCAACAATGTGACTATCTTTACTCCCTTCGCTAAATGCCGTCAAATAAATACTTTTATTAGCGTGATCAATAAAGTGAGACTCTGAATCAAAAATCAATTTATAAGACTCGCCATAGACATTAACAGATTTTAACGGTTCAAGGCCCTGCTCTGTTTTTTTAGCGACTATATCTAGCTTTTTCTCAACCCACTCCTGCTTTGTTTCTAACCATGCATTTAGCCACTTGTGACAAATACCATGAGGGGCATAAACAACAACGCCTTGAGGTTTAACAGTAATAGCGACCGTTTTTCTGCGGCGGCTTAATTTGAGTTGGTAATTGAAATTCATAGTAAATTTATTGCTTTTTCATATATCAATCTAAATTGCTGCTAACCTTTATACTTATTACGGAAAAAACAGGCTGCCATGAATAGCAAACCTAAATGTCAGTACACGTCACCTGATGGACACAAATGCCAAGAAATAGACATGGGGTCAGGGTATTGTTTTTGGCATGACGCTAAGTTCGATAAAAGTGGATTAGAGCTATCTCATAAACTCGAACGTTATGCCAAAAAAGGAGGGCTACTGCAAGGCCTTGAGCTAAAGCGAGCCAATTTAGAAGGATTGAACCTTGTTAAATTCAATGACCACAATGGCTATGACCTCTCTTACAGTAACTTTTACCGCGCTAACTTGCATGGCGCTCACCTGTTTAATAGTACGATCCGTAATGCCTCGCTCATGAAGGCAGATTTAAGAGATGCAAACTTACACTGCTGTAAGATCGAAAATACCAATATATTAGGTGTAAAACTCAATGCAACCAGAATAGATAACTTGGTACTCGGAGACAAACTTCTGCAAGAAAGCCAAGCGATTGAAGCAGCAAAGCAAAAAAAGACCGATGACGCGCAAGATTTATACTTGCAGAGTGAAGAAATTTATCGCCTTCTCAGAAAAGGAGCAGAACAACAGGGGTTGTTCGAAATGGCTGGAAAGTACACTTACAGTGAACTTCGCATGCGCCATGCACAATATCCAAAATATTCAAAAAAGCGACTCGTTTCAAGTTTTATAGATATGTTATGCGGCTATGGAGAAAAGCCAGAAAATGTCATCCGCTTTAGCCTTGGCATGATTTTACTCTGTGCACTGTGCTATTTTATGCTTGGTATAAACTACAATGGCGACGTCATCCAGTTTGCCGCCAATGCGCCTCTAAAGCAAAATTTACACTCCATGCTCAATTGCTTTTATTTTAGCGTCGTAACTTTTACAACCTTAGGCTATGGCGATATTACTCCCGTCGGGATCACCCGGCTCATCGCCACCATAGAAGCATTTATTGGCAGCTTTTCTCTTGCATTGTTCGTCGTGGTCTTCGTCAAGAGAATGACGAGGTAATCATGCTTCGTTAGATATTTCCCGCCCTAATTCATCTAAGAATAAGCGCATGAACTCAGTGCGCTTTTTCGCTTCCTTTTGTGCCGCCTGCGTGTGCATTTGTGACTCTATATGCAGTAGCTTTACAAAAAAGTGATCTATGGTGTAGTTTTTATCATTAGGCTCTCGAGTGCGACAGAATGGATCTTCAGTATGGTAAAGATGTCTGGCAATTGCGCCACCTACTTTCATACAACGACTGACACCAATTGCACCAAGTGCATCCATGCGGTCCGCATCCTGTACTATTTTGGCTTCCAATGTCGTCGGGGTCACGTTAGCACTGAAGCTATGAGCCACTATGGCATGGTGGATCCCTTCCAGCTTATCCTGCGGATAACCTATTTCTATTAAAAATCGCTCAGCTTTATCCGCTGCCATTTTCGAAGCGAGTGCTCTGTCTGGATGATTTTTTGCAACAGCAACGCAGTCATGTAACCAAGCGGCAGGTATAACAATATCTAAGTCCGCACTTTCTGCTATCGCAAGCTGTTTTGCAGTTTTAACCACCCGTTGTATGTGAGAAAGGTCATGCGCGGTATCGGCAAAAGGCGTATCGAGCATAAACTCCTTAAATGCTTCTTCAAACTGTTTCATATTTTCCATCATTTTTACGTAAACCTTATGCTTTAGATTGTATGTTGGAACCCCCTTCACTAAAATGACAGGATTCTACTTAGTAAGGAATTTATATGTCTTGCGCGCTGTATTTACAACCCGGCCGAGAAAAATCTCTTAAAAGAAAACACCCTTGGATATTCTCTAAAGCAATTAAAAAAATCAAAGGTAAGCCAGGACTGGGCGATATTGTTAAAATATACAGTCACGATGGTCAATACTTGGCAACAGCGGCGTACAGCCCGAGCTCTCAGATCAGAGCAAGGATCTGGAGTTTTGATGAAAACGAACAAATTGATCAAGCTTTCTTTAAGCGTCGTTTGGCCCGTGCCTTTGCAGTCAGAGAATATGCGATCTCAGAAGGTGGGCTAACTGGTTTTAGGCTCTCTGCTGCAGAGTCTGATGGCTTGCCGGGAATTACCATTGATAAGTTTGATAACTACCTTGTGTGTCAATTGTTAAGCGCAGGTGCAGAACGCCACAAAGGTGAAATTGTTGCCGCATTACGTGAGCTGTTCCCAGATTGCCATGTATATGAGCGTTCAGACGTTGATGTTCGCAAAAAAGAAGGCCTAGAGAAAATCTCAGGTGTATTGCATGGTGACGCACCAACAGAACCTGTAATCATTGAGGAAAACGGCTTAAAATTAGAAGTTGATATTATTGGCGGTCATAAAACTGGGTTTTATCTAGACCAAAGAGACAGCCGTGCCGCATTGGAGCGTTTTTCAAAAGGAAAAAGTGTTCTAAACTGTTTTTGCTACACTGGCACATTCAGCTTATATGCACTTAGAGGCGGATGTGATGAAGTCATCAATGTCGATGTATCTCAACCCGCTTTAGATACTGCAAAAAGAAATGTCGAGCATAATAATTTAGATTTGAGCAAAGTCGATTTTGTCAAAAAAGATGTCTTCAAGTTACTTCGTGAATACCGAGACGAAGGGCGTAAATTTGATACCATCGTCATGGATCCACCTAAGTTTGCAGAAAGCAAAGCCCAGTTAACAGGTGCATGTCGAGGCTACAAGGATATTAATATGCTTGCAATGCAACTATTAAAGCCAGGTGGTACTTTACTGACTTTCTCATGTTCAGGGTTAATGGATCAAAACCTATTCCAAAAAGTCGTCGCAGATGCAGCGCTGGATGCAGGTAAAGACCTGATGATAATGGAGAGACTAAATCAAGCAGCTGATCACCCGATTGCAGGCTTCTACCCTGAAGGGTTTTATCTTAAGGGCCTTATCTGTAAAGTATATTAAAATAAAGGGAGCTTCGGCTCCCTTTATTTTCTCACTTAGAAGCTACCTGTTAAAGTAACTCCTGAATACGCATTATAGCCACGTAACATAATGTGGTAAGTCGCATCTGCACCAGAATTAGTCAAGCTGCAAGTTTCCGAGTTACCACTGCGATATGGTCTACAGTCGTAAGTGCTAGTTGTCGGTGCCGCTCCCTTTCTAACATATAAATCCGCATCACCAGAGCCACCTGATATTTGTACACTTAATGTCGCGTTAGCTGGTACATCTATTGTATAGGCAACTTCACTGCCAGATGCGCCTGAAATGTTTGTAACAGGGACTCCATTGCTTAAGCAGTTATCACCACAACCGCCACTACCTGAAGTGCTTGCTACTAAGCTCGCTCCAGAGTAGGCACTATAACCATGCAACATAATATACCAGTCACCCGCTGCTGGGTTATTGAAAGTACAAACTTCATCGTTGCCATTTTTATATGGACGACAAGAGTAACTGCTTTGAGTTGGTTGTTGGCCTTGTTGAACGTAAAGATCGGCATCCCCTGTACCACCAGATAGCTTAACTGTTAATGTTGCTTTGCCTGCTGGTACCTTAAATACATAGTTTGACTCTTCTCCTGCAGCGCCGCTAGCACTGACAGCTACACCATCATCTAATTCTGGTAATGTCGGTGGTGGAGGTGGTGGCGTTGAGTCAGCTAATGCAAATAACAGCTCATTTGGAGAACCAGACTTGGCATCACTCACTTTGTTCTTGGAACTGCGAGAACTTAATAGCGTATCAATCTGGCTTGGAGTAAGAGATGGATTTTCATCAAGGTATAGTGCAACCACCCCAGCAACATGAGGCGCTGCCATTGATGTACCGCTGATTGTATTTGTCGCAGAGTCTGAGTTGTACCATGCTGACTTAATGCTTGAACCTGGCGCATAAATATCTAGACAATTACCATAGTTTGAGAAACTTGAACGCGCATCTGAACTGGTAGTAGAACCTACAGTCACAGCATCAGCAGCCCTAGCAGGAGAGTAATTACACGCACTGCTGTTATCGTTACCCGCAGCTACAACAAATGTTACACCTGATGCTACTGCTGCATTTACCGCATCATCAACTGCTTGTGATACACCACCACCTAAACTCATATTGGCAACAGAAGGGCCTGATGCATTATTCTTAACCCAGTTGATACCAGAAATAACGCCTGAATACGAGCCTGAACCATTACATCCTAAAACACGAACACCCACTACGTTGACATTTTTAGCAACGCCATAAGCACCGCCACCAATTGTGCCCGCCACGTGCGTACCATGGCCATTACAATCGCTTGAGTCGGCGTCATTATCTACAAAGTCATAACCGTGACTTGCACGTCCACCAAACTCAGCATGTGTAACACGTACACCCGTATCAATTACATAAGCTGTTACGCCACTACCGTCGAAGTCATAATGATAGTTACTATTTAGCGGCAGATCTCTTTGATCAACTCTATCTAAACCCCAAATTGCGTTACCTTGATCTGCATTCGCATCAACCATAGGCGTCACTGTGACGATTTGGTCTTGCTCAATGTAGTCGATGCTAGGATTGCTCAACAGTTCTTTTACTTGTTTCTTTGACGCATTAACCACAACCCCATTTAAAACACCTTCGAATTGCTTGGATACTTGCACATTATGCTTTGTTGTTAACGCTCTCGCTTGATCAGCGGCGTAGCTTGCAATTGCATCACTACTTGCTGCATTCATAACTGTAGGTGTTTTAAAGACTACGATATACTGATCTTCAATCGCACTAGTTTGGTCAACAGTCATTAGCTGAGCTTGCGCTAAACAGCTTCCTGAAAGACCTGCCAAGACCGCAAATGCTAGTGTGTTTAATTTACGCATACTTGTTCCTTTATTATGTCATTTGGTTAATTTCCAATCAAAATGTAGCTCAAATGTAGAAATAATAAACAATATTTTTAACTAAAAATTAACTAAAAAAACAACAGTTTGTAAGCATAAATTTACAATAGAAAGTTTTATTCATTAATTTCAATTCTTAAACAAACTTAATTCAAGTTGAGTGGTTGATGCGACTAAAACACAATAAAGAAGTCAAAAAATTTATGAGTTTAAGGAGGTATTTCAGATAGTTAAGATATTTCATAGATGTGAGAACATGGAATTTATATCCTTATAATTTATAGCAATATTGCAAAAAATTTATGCCATGTCTAAGTTAGATACATTTCAAATTATATCTCGATGATTTAATCTCATATTGAGTTTGTTGATTTATTCTAATTACAGAAGAATAATGCGTACCCATAAGCATGTTGGATTCAAATTTGACCTACAGACAGAAGCTTTTCAAAAAAAGTCTGGCATTTATTTATTTCCTTAAAGCAATTTGCTTCATTTCGCTAATATACCTGTTAACTCAATATGACTAGCTCGTCGTATTTGAATAGAAATAATGTCTTTTAATAGCAACCTATTCACCATTAACCACAAAAACAACATCATTAGTAGTAGAGCAAACAACTTTGAAAGCAGCGAGCCATTGGGTATTTTATCGTTGGTTAAAGCCAATTGCCGCTTTACCTTACACTATCGTGCGAAAAGCGCGAAGCGCTGACATTCTTTTCGTGAAAAAGGCTAGCGACAGTGAACGGAGTGAATCCGCTCTTTTTACGTAAGTGAAACAAGCAGTTTTAACGAGAGGTAATCAATACACCGCTATAAACGCAGCAACCAACTCAAAATAAGCAAAGCATGGTTCCTGAAACGATATATGGTGCAAAAGGTTAGCGACAGCAAACGCAGTGAGTACGCTCTTTTTGCGCAAGGTGAATATCGTGCAAAAGGCTAGCGACAGCGAACGAAGTGAGAGCGCTCTTTTTGCGCAAGGTGAAATGAGCCGTTTTAACCGCTGCTGAGGGACTATATTTAAAAGGAGTAAAGGGCAAAACCTGTGAAGGTTGCTCCCCTTCACCTTGCGCTATCGTGCAAAAGGTTAGCGACAACGAACGCAGTGAGTACGCTCTTTTTGTGCAAGGTGAAATGAGCCGCTTTAATCGCTGCTAAGGGACTTAAACGCAAAAAAGCCCGACTCTTTCGAATCGGGCTTTCTCTTATTTGGCGCTTTTGGTGCGCTACGCAGTAGAATGTCCTACTTTCACATGGGAAAGACTCGCCGTCCGCCCCACACACTATCATCGGCGCTATCGTGCAAAAGGTTAGCGACAGCGAACGCAGTGAGTACGCTCTTTTTGTGCAAGGTGAAATGAGCTATTTTAGTTGTTGCCAAGGGACTTAAACGCAAAAAAGCCCGACTCTTTCGAATCGGGCTTTCTTTTATTTGGCGCTTGGCAATGTCCTACTTTCACATGGGAAACCCCACACTATCATCGGCGCTATTTCGTTTCA
>NZ_JASJUU010000005.1:0-127002 GCF_030125375.1 Pseudoalteromonas umbrosa
CCGTCCGCCGCTCGTCATCTTCTAGCAAGCTAGAAATGTTACCGCTCGACTTGCATGTGTTAGGCCTGCCGCCAGCGTTCAATCTGAGCCATGATCAAACTCTTCAATTAAAAGTTTTTTGAATCCGAAGATTCGTGCTCAATGAATTCTGTATAAATTGACTATATAGTCACTCACAAGAAATTGAGACTCTAAATATTTTGTTAGAACTCAATCTGTACGAGTGCCCACACAGATGATTGCTTCATATTTTTAAAGAACAGTATAACTAACCCTTGGTTAGCTACCGCAGCGTTGCTGCGAAGTGGAGCGCCATATTAACCGCTTCACTTTTAAAGTCAACTAGAAAATTTAATTTATTTTCAATTAAGCTTTCAGTTTGGCTTTAACCTTCACTTTGCTGCTTGCTTTTGTGCGTGTTGCTCCGTGTCAGTGGGTGCGCATTATAGGGAGATTTGAGATTAGCGCAAGGGCTTTTTTATTAAATTTTAAAAAAAACGCACAAACGCTCAAAAACCCAGCAAAACCACACTTTTAGCAACGTTAAGTTCAATAAAGAAGCATAATTTTTCACAACATCTATATTTTATTATTGCGATGTTTAATTAAGTCGTTAAGATAGCAACCTTTCTTTGTTAAATTAATGTGTATTCACTGTTTATTGGTAGATCGTTATGAATTCTTCAGGTCGTAAAACACTCGTTACTATTCTTATACTTGCAATTTTGGGGTATGTGATGGTTACGTTTTTATTAGCAAATAGCCAAATCGACTCCGCGGTACTATTTGCACTTGGTATTGTAATAGGTGGTCTGGTAGCAATAACAATTAATAAAACAACTATTGCGCAGCCAGACAACGCTAGCACTATACCTACAAAAACACTTTATGTTGGTAATTTGCCTTATCGTGCAAACGAACAAGCAGTCAGAGAATTGTTTGAAGAAAAAGGCCAAGTATTTTCTGTGCGTTTATTAAAGGATAAAAATACAGGAAAGAGGAGAGGTTTTGGTTTTGTTGAGATGCCGGAGGGTGATGCTAACAAAGCAATTAAAGAACTTAATGAAATGGAGTTTCAACAACGCACTTTAAAAGTTAGAGAAGCTAAGCAAAAGCAAGAAGAGTCAGAGCCTAACTCTATAGCTTAATCAATTCTATATTTATACAGTGCTTAATAGCTGCTGTGCAGGTCGCATACCAATGCGTCAAGTCATTTGGATTTGACGCCAGCAGCTTTTCTTTTACTCCATTTATATTTTCCCCCCCATGCGTACACTCCTGTTGAGTTAACAAATACTCTACTCTCTTCGCTATAGCATAACCCGAATCAATTAAATCTACTTCTGTGTGTAATTGTGCTCTTAAAGCATTTTTAATAATGGGGAAGTGTGTGCACCCTAATACAAGCTTATCTATACCTGTATTTATATTTAGCCTATCCAACTCAGTCTTTAACTGATCTTGTTTGAGAGATTTATGCCAATGAAAATGTTCTGCAATTGCTACCAACTCAGTGGTGTGATAAATATCAACCTGACAATCACTCGCAAAATTTGAAATTAGATTCGCGGTATAAGTATTCTTTGAAGTTGCAGGAGTCGCTAACAAGCCGATGTGCTTCCTTTTACTCGAATTTGCTGCAGGTTTTATCGCAGGCACTACCCCAACTATTGGCGTAGCCGTGTATTGTCGCGCAGTCTCCAAGGCATAAGTAGAAGCTGTATTACATGCAATCACGATCACATCAACAGACTTATTTGTAATATCAAGCCAAGACAATAACGATCTCAATCTAGATTTAATGGTTTCTTGGGATTGCAGCCCATAAGGCAGCAATGCATTATCCATCACGTAGCTATAGCGGGCGTACGGTAATCTTTTTTTGAGATGTGATAGAACACTTGTCCCACCGATCCCTGAATCAAAAACTAAAATATGTGGCAAACTTCAATCCCCCGCGTTCAAGACCCGAAGTTTGCCATGCTAAAGAGCGAAAATAAACACTAAAACAACTTAGCTATTTTGTGTCTCTTCTTTGCTATTCAAAGCACTGAAATAACTTTGTGCATAATCTAAGAACTGGTTAAGCCTTTGTTGACCTTCATTCATCCATGCCATGATATCAGGCAGCTGCGCTTGTAGACCCAGTGATTCAGCGTCACTATTCAACCCTTCCAGTCGCTTATCTAATGGTGCAAATGCTTGCTCTAATTCCTTCATCGGATTGCTTTGCTGATATTGTGCAATCGCTGCCGACGTTTTACTTTGCCTTAAGTCCATCGTAAAGTTAGCAATTTGCTCACTATTTAGACTCAGCCCTTTAGCTAGCTCAAAGGCATCATCGTATTCACCGGCAAAAAATGAGTCACTTACATCACGAATATCTTCCATCATTGCATTAATGGCTTCTTGCTCTTCTTCATTAAGCTCACCATTCACACTGATAGAAAAGCTCACTTCTTGAGAACTGCTCTCTCCATATGCGAAACCGACATTATCACCATCGCGCTCGTAACTGGCACCACGAGACTGACTGTAAGCATCACTGAACGAAATAACGACTTCGTCACCTTCGGCCGTAGTAAAAGCATACTCAGCTTTATTCGAAAGACTGGCAAATTGCGCTGCACTGACAGACAAATGCTGAGGAGTAGGGTTAAACAGCTCTTTTTCAAACTCATCTAAACCACTAAAAATCCCTTCTTTGGACTTTTCTATGCCCTCAGAGATTTCATCATCAAATAGCCCTGAATCTTTTAGCTCACCCGTTGCTTCATCAATACCTGTTTGCACGCCTTTGCGAGCTTGTTCTAACATGCTCTTTAAGGTGTCATCATCCTGACCATCCGCTTTTGCTTTATTGATGGCTCCCTGCACAAAGCCAAGTACATTCTTAACAATTTCTTCGTAATCAAAAAAAGGCTTTTCGGATTCTTCTTTTTTTTCAATTCCCAGTGCCTGAGCCAACTTATCATCGAGCACTTTCGCAGCAACCTGAGACTTATTCCCCTGATAAACATCGGGGTTTATTGAAATATTAGGAATGTTTGGCTTTGCTTTTGCTGCATTATGCTGCATTGCTGGGTTTAACAGCTGATTCAACTGTCCGATTTTCATGATTGCTCTCCGCTATACCCTATCAGTTAATTATCGGCCATATGTGACAAAGCTAAAGGTGATTTGTACAATAAAACTGCAATTTTAGCCCTAAGCACTGGACAAATGTTCCTCGCCCCCTAAAATAGCGCCTCCTTGCAATATACAAAGGTAGCCTCAGCATGGCCGTGATCACAATCGATGCTTCGCAATACGAACAGCAGCTTGCAGAAAAACAACAGCGTATTAGTGCGCAATTCGCTCGCTTTAATGCCCCTGAATTAGAAGTTTATGACTCTGAAACCAGCCATTACAGACAGCGCTGTGAATTTCGCGTATGGCACGATGGCGAAGATTTGTATCACATTATGTTTGACCAACAAAGTAAAGAAAAAATACGTGTCGACCATTTCGACCCAGGCGCACCTTTAGTCAACGAGCTGATGCAAGTGATGATGGAAAAGCTTCGTCACAATGAAATTTTAAGACGAAAGTTATTTCAAATTGACTATCTATCAACGCTAAGCGGTGAAATTTTAGTAAGTTTGCTTTATCACAAGCAGCTTGATGATAGTTGGCAAGAAGCGATGACTGCACTAAGAGCAGAACTCCAGAAAACTTATAAAATCGACTTTATCGGTAGAGCAAGAAAACAAAAAGTTGTCTTTGGTAATGATTTCGTCACGGAAAAGCTTACTGTGGACGATACAGAATATACTTATCAACAAGTCGAAAACAGCTTTACTCAACCTAATGCAAAAGTGAATGAAAAAATGCTGTCATGGGCTAAATCTATTGCGCGCCCGCTCTCAAATGACTTGCTCGAGCTCTATTGTGGTAATGGTAATTTCTCTATCGCACTAGCAGAGCATTTTGATCGTGTTCTAGCCACTGAAATTTCAAAATCGTCTGTACATTCCGCACAATATAATATTGCAGCCAATAAGGTCTCAAATTTAGATATTATCCGTATGTCGAGTGAAGAATTTACTGATGCAATGCAAGGCAAACGTAGCTTCTCCCGTCTCAATGGTATTGATCTGCAGTCTTACAATTGCCAAACAATATTAGTTGACCCACCTCGTGCAGGTATGGACGAACTGACCTGCCGATTAGTCAGTAACTATGACAATATCATTTATATTTCTTGTAACCCGGATACATTAGAACGTGACCTTGATATTTTAAGTGAAACTCACAAAATCGAGCGCATTGCGATATTTGATCAGTTTCCATATACACACCATGTTGAATCCGGAGTATTTTTAACGCGTAAATAATACTGCTAACCCGAAATCAAAAAACCCCGCAATTGCGGGGTTTTTTATTTATTTTATAAACTTACTTGCTAGCTAAGTAGTTAATCAATTTCGCAATGTCATCTGGGCTGGTGATACCTGAGTCTCTGCCAAGTACTAACTTATATTTACCGCTAACAATAAATGTCGGCACACTTGATAAAGCGCCTTTTTCTTGCAGCTGTTTTTGCTGTCTTGCCATTTTCGAAGCTTTAGTACGCACAGAGAAACTCTTGTACATTTTATCAAACTTAGCACCATCAACGCCTTGTGCAACAAATACGTCTTTGATGTCTGCTAGTTCATTGAACTTGCCACGTTTTGTGTGTATGTGGTTGAACATAGCAGACACAATTTGCTTCTTCTGCGGTAAAACCTCAGCGGTTGCTAGTGCTGTAGCAATCATTTTTTGATGTTCAGGGTCGCGACTACCAATAAAATCAACATGGCTCTTTTTAAATTTAACACCGTCGTCTAATTTTGGTTTAAACTCTTCAATCAACCCCTCAAAGTTATTACACGCTGGGCAATAAAATGAAAAGTACTCTGTCACTTCAGGCTTTTTCGTTCCGCGCTCTGCAATCACTTCATAATGTTTACCCTCTTCGTATGTGGCAGCATTTGCAGCCAAAGGTAACATCAATGCTAACAACGCAGCTTTTATCGATTTCAACATATTATTCTCCAACCATTATTTTTCTAATAAGTGTTTAACTAATTCGTTGAATTCAGCTTGGCTTTTCAAAGAATTTGTAATTACACGGTATTTATCATTGACGATAAATGTAGGCACACCTCTTAGAGCGCCAGCTTCACTGAATCGCTTCTGATCGTCTTGCATTGCCTTTTCAGCTGCAATAACAGGCATACTTGCCAGTGCCGATTCAAACTTTTCAGCTGATACACCGTGTGCTTCTAGTAACTTTTGCACGTCTTTCATGCTAGCAAAGCGGCCATTTTGCTCATGGATCGTCTTAAAAATTTGATCAACCACTTGCGAATCAACACCAAATTGCTGCGCAATAATATAACCATAGCTTAGGTATTGCTGTGCCTCTGGCGGTAAGCCACCTAAGAAGTTGACATGGATCTTTTCAAAAGGAACTGTTATTGGCAGGCTAGCATGCAACGCTCTAGCTGGACCTTCAAACGTATAGCAATGAGGACAATAAAATGAAAAGAACTCCACAACTCGTGGCGTTTTACTCTTCTCTAATGATAGTGTTTCATAATGCACACTTTCTTTAAACTCAGCAGCCATTGCAGCAATTGGCAAACATAGCGCCAGCAAGGCCACTTTAATCGATTTCAACATGTACTTTCTCTCTTAAATTTTATGGATAAATTGTTAGAGCTGGCTCATCAAGCGCAGCCAATTGTTCTTTTAATGCCAAGATCTGCTGTTCCCAATATTTGTCTGTCGAAAACCAAGAAAAGTTCCTTGGAAATGCAGGATCTTGCCAACGTTTTGCCAACCACCCCATATAGTGGATCATACGCATTGCCCGCAGCGGTTCAATTAGTTGTAATTGAGTCATGTCTAAGTCACTAAACTCCTCATAACCACCGAGTAAAGTGTCTAATTGCAATGCCTGGTTTTGACGGTCGCCATTTAACATCATCCATAGGTCTTGGATAGCTGGTCCCTGACGACAATCATCTAAGTCTACAATCATTAATTGTTCTTGAGACCACAGAATATTGCCAGCATGGCAATCTCCATGCAATCTGATCGTATCATTAACTGTGAATTTTTCTTCCGTTTTTTTAACAACTTGCTCTAAAACAGTAGAAAAAGCCAAATGCAGGGTTTGGGGTAAACACTCGCTAGCCAAAATATCTTGGCTAGCTTGTTTTAAAAAGCTGTCAGTATCGACGTTGGGGCGATGTTTAAAGTCATATTTTTTAGATACGCTGTGAAGCCGTCCGATGTAGCGCCCCAAGACTTCAAGTTGATCTAGATTATCCATCTCAAACTGTCTTCCACCCACACTCGGGAATAACGCAAAACGGTACCCTTGGTGTTCAAATAAACTGGTATTATCTCGCTTAATAGGGGACACAACAGGGACTTCAGACTCAGCAAGTTCAAATGAAAATGCATGCTCTTCCTTAATCTGTTCATCGCTCCAGCGGTTCGGACGATAAAACTTTACAACATAGCGCTTGGCGTCATCACTACGGAACTGATACACGCGATTTTCATAGCTGTTTAGAGGAAGAAGTCCAGATTCTGGGTAAACACCAATACTTTCGATTGCATCGAGAATCAGATCTGGTGTGAGATTTTGATAGCTAAAGTCGCTCATTGCTGCTGTCCATTAATCATGTGAAAAGTGTTGGTATTGGCTAATAAAGCCTTTAGACCACAGCGCCATAGGATAAAGCCAAGTATGTTATGAAGCAAAAATATATTATTGCTTGGGGAATATACTTAATGTATATCCCCCAATACAGACGCTTAACGTCCTTTGAAGAAGTTTGTCGGCTGGGAAATTTGGGACTCAGGTGCTGAGTCACTCGATAGTACAAAATGAAACTCAGTCACAGGCTTTGTCAGGTCATATGGGTCCATTACCACAGAAACGGGGATATCTAATGTAGACCCTGCGGAAACAGTAGCAGATTGCTTGCCCAAAAGCTCAAAATGCTCGAGACCACTCACCGCAATATTAAAAGTTTGTATTGTCTGCGCTTTGTTTATCAATTTAAGGGTATAGGTATTCTCAACCATACCATCGTAATTAACTCGATATAATTGGTTTCTATCGCGGATAATATCCAACTCAAATGTTTTTCTCATCGCAATATTAACAAGTAAAGCACCGCTTAAGATTAATAAAATAAGCACGTAGCCAATTAATTTAGGGCGTACTGGCTGTGTTACCCGTTTTGCATGTTCTAAATTACGCTCAGTTGTATATGAAATTAAACCACGCGCATAGTTCATTTTATCCATCACACCATCACACGCATCGATGCAAGCCCCACAATTAATGCACTCATATTGTAATCCATTGCGTATATCTATCCCTGTTGGGCAAACTTGAACACATAATTTGCAGTCAATACAATCGCCTAAACCTAGTTCTTTCGGGTCTTGTTTACGGCCTCGTGGTCCCCTACCTTCACCTCGTTTGTTATCATAGCTCACGGTAAAAGTGTCTTTATCAAACATGGCAGATTGAAACCGCGAATAAGGACAAATATGCAAGCACATGATTTCCCGCATCCATCCCGCATTGCCATATGTACACACTGCAAATACCACAACACTTGTAGTCGCATAGGCACTTGCTGAAAACATCATCAGGTCAGGTAACAGCGCTCTTATTGGTGTGAAGTAGCCAACAAAGGTGACCGCAGTGTAAAACGAAAAGGCTAACCAACTAACATGCTTTGCGCCTTTTCGAAAGAGCTTGTCTAAGTCCATAGGGCGCTGATCGAGCTTTTTCCGCTGATTTGCAGACCCCTCGCATTTTTCTTCGAACCAGATAAAAATAAATGTCCAGACTGTTTGCGGACACGTATAGCCACACCAAACTCGGCCATAAAATGTAGTTACTAAAAAAAGGGCAAACGCCGCAATCATTAAAATAAATGCCAGAATCGTCAAATCTTGTGGCCATAACGTCAGGCCAAAAATATTGAACTTCTGTTCAAACAAATCAAACAGTACAGCTTGGTGGCCATTAAAATTAAGCCAAGGCAAAAGCATAAAGGCAAGCATACCTAAAAAGCCGATCCGCTGACGCAGCAATTGATGCATACCTTTCACCGCGCGTACATAAATACGATTACGCGGGTTAAATCTATCCGGCTGAAGGTTCTCCGGCTTTTGAATCTCAACAGGGATATTCTTGATTTTAATTTTATTGTCCATACAAGCTCCTTAAGTGCTTTGGACAGGTTACTCGCTACAGTGACCTTACTTTTACTAAGGATATTATATGCAACAGCTCGCTATTAGCGTAGCCATAAATCGCACGACGGTGACAAAAACTACGAATATTTCCTGAGCAATTCGCTTGCTTTTGATTCTTGCATTTTATTACACTGTGACTTTGATTGAGTCGAATAGATCAAATTTGCGAGCTTTATGAAAAAATACCTGTTACTTGTACTCATTATACTGGCGTTGTTTACCATAGATCACCCCTTGATCAAGGAGCCGAGAGATAAGCTGCTACAACAAGGTGTCGATACACTTGGTGAAACCAGTAAAACCCAGTATAGCCTTGCTGCAAAACAAGCACGGCATGAAATTGCCAACGAGATAGACCTCACACCATCGGAAAAAGAATATCTGCAAGATGCGCTTGCAACGGATGAAAAAGTAAAAGTTTTTCACGTACGCTTTTGCCAAGAACATGAACTCAATTTGTACTTTTTCGGACCAAAATTACAAACTATTTGTGATGTGACGACAAAAGCAATAAGAAAGGCTGAGTTCTGATGATTGACATAACGCAATTTAACAAACTTCGAGCGCGTTCGTTTAACGAACAAAAAGCATTGCTCAAAAAGTTGGCGAAGGGACAAACTGTCCTTTGCCAAACATGCGGCCAAGCAATCTTTTTAAATGTCGCGGTTAAAGAAGGTGAGAAAGCAACAGCGCAATGCGCAAAAGGCTGCACTCATATAGAACTAGATGTAGCTTGAGTTGAATAACTCAAGCTACATCCTATAAGATTACTCGTTGTATAATCCACTACTCAGCGCAACTTGCTCTATTAATTCAGCGTAGGCTGGTGCTACTTCAGAGGCAAGCTGGTATTGTTGCTCAATGAACGTCTCAATTGCCACTTCAATTGATTTACAATACACCTCAACCTGATCGAACTGCAGGCTGAAAAAGCCCAACAATTCTGTACTGGTTACAAGTGCCTGCTTAAGCTCATCTGTAACACTGTCACTTTGATTCAGTTTATTCAAATAACTTTGGCAACCATGCAAAAATCCTGTACTCCATAACTGCTTATCACTCCAAAGGGAAGACAAATCAAAAGGAAGTGCAAAACCGTTTGAAAAAACTTGCTCACTAATATGATGGTGTAGCGCTAAAAATGCAAAAACAACATCCTCAGACACGTGTTCATCTGCACCAGTTACATGACTTAGCCAAGCTTCAGGTTCAACACCATCTGGGCTGCATATAGTTGCAAACAAAAAACCTTCTAACGATTTAAGCTCTAGTACATCAGGGTATGTCTGAGCGCGCTGGCTCAGATAATTCACAAGTAAAGCCTCATGTGCAGGCTGATAACTAAAATCCATCATTACTACATACTCACTGGATATCGACCTTGAGAGTCAGGGCGTCCCAAGAATTTAACGGCATCATGAACCTCTTTAGGCAATGACGCATCAGGTTTAATATTGCCAGCAACCTTAAATTGCATATTCTCCGCCAACGTTGCATCAGCACGTAAACCCAGTAAGTTTTCAGGCTCAACTACAACGGCAATATCACCTGATTTACAGCTTAATAACCCACTTAAATCACCAATGCTAAACCAACCTGACATGCCTTTTACCTGGATCTCAGGGCTGCTGATATCGCCTTTTAAACTCTCACAATAAGGCTGCCCACTATTGTATTCATCAAGCTCTAGAATAACTCTGCCTTTTGCATCGACTGGTAGCGGCAGGTTTACTTGGCGCATCGCTTGTTCAACACTAAAACGTAATGTCGTTTTGCCTAGTTCAACACTGTTATCAAATAATGAAAACGCAAAGTTACTGCGACCAGATAATTCATCTGAGCGACGCGCATTACCAAAATTCAGCTTCCCTTGAACTTGACCGGTGAATAAGGCCCATCCATTTAATTGCCACTTAACATCATTAAAACGCAGGTTTTGATATTGAACGCCACTAATTTGGCCTTCCCAAAAAGATCCTGTTACAGCGCCCAAACGAACGTCTTTTGGAATATGAGACTTCACCAATTGCAAAGCGACTGGTGCTGGAATACTAACAATCGTAAAAACGATAAACGCAAATAAGAAAGCCAATACTACACTAACTGCATTTTTCATATTTAATTCTCTAACACCAAACGACTAACGCGTACATACCCTTGTTGTGGCTCTTCGCCTAAATCAAGATTGGCAACTTTTACACCATGTTGATTAGTCAACACATCTAACCAACTAACCAGTTTATTAAACTCTACATTGTCAATATTAATACGTAATGTATTGTCCCTTGGCTGCATCTTACTGATCTGGATGCCATGTCTGCCACGAGTACGATTTACTAACTGAGTTAAATTTTGATTACGAGAAGTAGCTTGACCTGCACCACTGGCTTTGAGTTCAGCCACACTTTTGGATACCCAAGCATGTAAATTTTGCTGCTTTTGCAGGTCAGCACGTGCTTTATCTACACCCGTGTTAAGCGGTTTAATTACACCCATTATCAGTACAAAAATCACAAATACACAGCCTGCAACTATTAATAGTTTTTGCTCTTGCTCTTTTAGCGATTGCCAATAGTTAATCACTTGCTGCTTCATGCTGCACCTCTGATTCTGATCTCACCAATAACGTAATCACCATCATTATTAAGTGCTCCTTGCTGAACTTCAATACCACGTTGTTCAAGGATAGACTTAACTTGGCTAAATACTTGGAACCCTTTTGCTTTCGCCCTAATTCTTAGCTCATTACGTTTACGGTCATATCTGAATGTCTCAGGGCTAAAATCATTAACTTGTGAGTAGATTGACACAAAATGATTAGTCAGCTCTAAAAATCCACCTTGTTCACCACCACTGAGTGCATCCAATTCATTTTGAATTTGCTTACGTAATAAATGAGGACGAACTACTTTGTTTGGAAACGCTTGTTTATACACGCTCATCGCCTGCGCTTTATACGCATCAGCTTCTTGCTGCAGCATGAATAACTGAGCAGACTTCACCGATACGAATGCTAGTAAGGCGACGCTAGCAGCTATGACACCCGCCTTCCAATCACGCCACCATTGCGGCTGCTTTTTCTTAGCTGCAAATGGTCCTTGGCGTAAGTTAATGGGAGCTGTATTTAAACTCTGCGCAAAAATAGCCAAAGGTAAATCGTATTCAGCCTCTTTGGCGCTTAAAACTTTGGTCGTTGATAGCGTGTCTGCTGGACTATAATGGACAATTTCAGATTCAGGTGTAAGCATTAAATAGTCATTCACCCAATCTAACTCTACCGCGCCGATATGCCAGCTATTGCCTTTAAATAACCACTGCTGCTTTAGCTGGATCGCACTTAGCGTATTCTCTTGTGCATCAGGTAACAATAATGCATCAGGCACAATGACATTTGGCTCAATATCAAAATCACTACAAACGGTAACCCAGTCTTGTAGCCAAGCCAAATCACATATAGCAATGTTGATAAAATGCTTTTCTTCAATGGTTGAAGGCTCGCCAATCGCAATAAAGATGTCATCGATGTCACTAGCAACGTGCTCTTCCAACATAAACGGCAGCGCACGTTCTAATTTACGATTCCACTTTGTTGGCAATGCAACTTTCTTAAGCTGTACACTTGATGCTGGTAACAGTAACGCAACACTGCGTCCTGATGCCTTCTCTGTTAACTCTCCAAGTAACCCACTATGCTCTAACTCACCGCTGGCGATGATCTGTGAATCCGAATCAGACCAAACTAACCAGCTGACAGGTTCCTGCTGTGACTGGCCTACACGGACCAATAATTTTTCTGTCACTGAACGCCTCCAAACTTACGTGCTAACACAGTTGCTCGACCCTCTTTTATTTCGAGTATTGAAGTCATTTTAAACAACCGCTCATCAAACGATGCCTTAGCACGCAACTTAAAATAATTGCTTGTTATTGTGAAAATTTTCTCAGCTTTTTTAGTATCCTGAGCACCTTGATTTTTTGCTTCTGTAAAGAAATCTTGTAAGTTATCAAATCCTTCTTCTGGGCGCGCTGCAATGACGGCTTCTGCTCCTGAAAGGCTTAATCCCTCGAGCAATGCACTTAGTAAAAGCGCTTGCTCAGGCAAAACTGTGTTTACATTGATGGCTAAATCAGTGCTGCCTGGTATCACGCATACGTAGGGCAATAATTTTTCCATAACGAGCGGATTAAACCCTTTAATCACCCTTAACTCGCTTTCAGATGCCATCAGGTTATTTGCTGTCATATAAGGCATCTGCCTAGACATATACTCGTCTTCTTCTGCACCTGAGCGAAATGTAATGCTATCTTCATCGAGCCAGTCATATACACTGTCAGCCATCGCTTCTTCGCTTTCTTGCGCGGGCAAATCTTCAATATTTTTCAATAGCTCTAACAGCGCTCTATGTGCAGGGTTGGTAGCGTTCGTACTGGCATTCTGATCTTTAGGTGCCCTTAAAGCATTCAAATTTAAACATGCTTGCAGATCCGTAACTTTGCCACTTAAAGTGCCGTCATCAACTGGATAAGGCACCTCATCAATCGCCCACGGCTGACCTAAGTGAACCTTATCAGGATCGTCTTTGC
The DNA here is from genome assembly GCF_030125375.1 of Pseudoalteromonas umbrosa. GTDB lineage: Bacteria > Pseudomonadota > Gammaproteobacteria > Enterobacterales > Alteromonadaceae > Pseudoalteromonas > Pseudoalteromonas umbrosa. Next base: position 12,904 of record NZ_JASJUU010000005.1, read on the forward strand.
GACTATCAAGTAATACTTTTTTCACTAGTTCTTCAGTGCCGTAGCTATACCATTTTGCTTGTTGATGTGTTTGCGTGTTCGCGACTTTTTGCACTTGAACCATCAAAGATGACGACATCTCCGCCGCAAGGCTCGCTGCCAACGCAACGATAAAAAGCACGATTATCAGTGCTGCACCTTGTTGTTTCTTCATGGCTTACCCCCTCGCTGGTTGGTATTTCCGCCTGAATTATTATTGTCGCCGCGATTAAGCCCATCATCTAATCCATTATTGACACTATTACCATTGGTTTGCGCCGCTTTAGCTTGCTGTACTTTGCCATCACCTGGGGTTAAAAAAATACGTCTTAGAGGCTCAGAATCTTGCCGTTGAATGGTCACAGCAACCGCAAGTGGAAGTGCTTTAATTTGCCAATTATCTTGCCATTTTTGCTTATCATCTAAAAACTCAAATTTGAGCTCTTCTACTTTATCTAGCAGTACTTGCACACGAGGCTCGGTACCATCGAGTTCATCAATATAAACGCGATAAATACGCTCTAATTTATCCTCTTTTACCCGATAACCGACACCTTGAAGCTCTGAACGAGGTAATAAGCTAACAGGGTTTGTCCAACCATCACGGATAAATGCGATACCATCGTATTGGCTTTCTAATGAATAGCGCCCATGAATAATGTATGTCGGGCTAAAATCTCCCGCTTCATTACGCACTTCTCGTTTAGTCATTTGATTGAAATCTTGATCCATCAATCGGAAAGTTGTTTGAAGTCCTTCTAGCTCTGCGATGGTCTCATCTGAAGCTTCTTTGGCCATAATAGATGTGTCTAAAATCTGATGTGACGCAGTGACAATAAAGGCTAAAATAACCAGTGCAACCATGACCTCAATGAGTGTAAAACCGGCATGTTTACGCTTCGTATAAGCCATCACTTTTTGCCCTTATACATAAAAGTCGTCAAGTCATAAACCGAGTTTTCTCTGCCTTCATCTTCAAATACTTCTATCGTCAATTTCACAAATTCAGCATCTGCAGTCTTTTCTACCTTTTGGCTCCAATACCACTTGTGGCCAGCAAGTTCTGCATCACCACTATCTGAGTTTTTACCATTCCATTTACCGCCACTGGCTTTGGTACGCGCCATGACCATCTGGTTTTCAGCAACCCAAGAAGCATAAGTTTGTTGTTCAATGATGCTCATATTATTGATATGGGCGCCTGTCGCTTGTAAAGCTGCGATCCCCGCAACCGCACAGATCCCCATTGCGACCATCACCTCAAGTAGTGTAAAGCCTTTTTGCTTAGTCATATGCAGGCTCCCTGCGCAACTTCACAGGTGCCATAAACTCACCCTCAACGTAATAAACAGGCTCAGGCTCTTCGCTCAATTCTAAAGAAAGTTGAAAAGCACTGACTTCTCCTGATGATAAAACAAGCACTTGAGGGATCTTTTTCTTCTTAAGCTCAAGGAGATTATCATTATCACCCGAGCCCATTATTTCCTGCCAATTCGACTGCTCAAGTAAATTATCTTGTGACCAAGACAAGTCTTCTAAAATCAGTTCTATTTTATACTCTTCGCCGTACTCTATTGGCTTGTAAAGCTCTTCGGCTTCGAAAGTGGTCCACTGCTCACCGTCGAAGACCAAGAACTCTAAGGTACTTTTATCCAAGTGAAAACCCAACTCGACCTGATTCAGCACCGCAAACTCTGATGCCATATTCACAATGCCATGCAGTTTTAATGCTTCCTTTTCTAATAAATCCTCAGCACTTTCACCAACGGTAAATGTGACGATTTTAATTGAAAAGCCAATGATCAGGATAACCACTAAGATCTCTAAAAGACTAAAGCCTCGAGATTTTTTGGGTAATTGAGTTGAGTAATTCACAGGGTACGACATTAGCGATCTTCTTCATCTCTCCAGTTACCGATATCATCCTCGGTACCGACTTCACCATCTGGACCCATAGAGAAAATATCAATCTTACCAATTTCACCTGGGCTAACTAACTGATAAGGGTTATCCCATGGGTCAAGAGGAAGTTCGTTTAGGAAGCCGCCATCAGGGAAACGCTTTGGCACTGGATCAATCGTTGTTTTTTCAACTAACGCTTCTAAGCCTTGCTCTGTTGTTGGATAGCGTTTGTTTTGAAGCTTGTATATTTTCATCGCGCTTTCAATTTGCGTGATATCTAGATTAGCTTTATCAATAGCAGCTTGTTCTTGGTTACCCATGATATTCGGTGCCACAATTGACATAATCATACCGATAATAACCAGTACTACCATTACCTCTAGTAATGAAAAACCAGACTGTTTCTTCACAATTTATACCTCTATGCTGTTGCATTGGCTACACGTGTGTGTAGTCCAGTGTGTTTATCTTTAAATATGTTGACTACAAACCAATTGCTTTGTTCATTGCCATAATAGGTTGGAGTATCGCCATAACGATGAAAAGTACAATTAATGCCATACTGGCAATCATCGCCGGTTCAAGTAGTTTAAGTGAGACACTTACCATACTTTCAAACTCCCTGTCTTGGTTGTTGGCTGCACGCTCTAACATTTGCTCCAACTCCCCAGACTTTTCACCACTGGCAATCATATGTAGCATCATTGGCGGAAATAGCTTTGTTTGATGTAAAGCTGCTTTGAGGCTCGCCCCTTCACTAACATGGGTTGCGGCTTCTGCCACAGCGGCCTTAATCTTCTCGTTTTCTAGTACCTGACCAGAAATTTTCATCCCTTCTAATAACGGCACTGCGCTTGAGGATAAAATACTCAGCGTTCTTGCAAATCGGGCAGTGTTAATACCGCGACTTATTTTACCAATGCCCGGTAACTGCAGTAATTTGGTGTCGTACCAAAAGCGTGCTTTAGGGCGCTTTAACGTTTGCTGAACAGCGACAATTAACATGCCTAGAGATACAGTTGCTTGCATCCAGAAATCTTGTACAAAGTTACTAGCTGCCAATACCCATTCGGTTGTCCAAGGTAAAACTTGATTCGACTTTTCAAACGTTTTTAAGATTTCAGGCACAACTGTACCTAACAACACCGTCACAATCGCGATGGCAAAAACGACCAAAATTATTGGGTAAACCATGGCTTGTGTTATTTGACTACGCATATGCTGACGTTGCTCAGTGTAATCCGCTAAGCGGTTCAATACTTCGTCAAGGTGACCTGATTTTTCACCAGCAGCAACCATAGAGCGATATAAATTATCAAAAACATGTGGGAAGTCTGACATACCATCTGCCAGTGTGTAACCTTCTACTACTTTTGAACGCACAGCCATCAACATGCGCTTCAATCTTGGTTTTTCACACTGCTCAGCAACGGCCATGACTGCCGCTTCCACAGGTAATGACGACTGTATCAAAGTTGCAAGCTGGCGTGTTATCAATGCAATATCACTGACAGAAGGCTTATACCCTCTCGATAAACTGAACCCGCCAGTAGATTGAGACTTTTCCTTTTCAGCTGCTGGCTCAACTTCAAGTGGCATCATTGCCTTTTCGCGCAGCATCTGCCTAACTTGTTTGGCAGTATCGGCCTCTAAAATGCCTTTCTTTTCCTTGCCTTTTGCATCCAAGGCACGATATTCAAACGCCGCCATTATCCTTCCTCACGTGTTACTCGCATCACTTCTTCCAGCGTTGTTTTCCCCGCTAGAACACGTGAACACCCATCTTGGCGAATACTAGGACTAAATTGGCGGATGTACTTCTCAACCGCCTGTTCACCCTTACCATTATGAATAAGCTCACGAATATGCTCATCAACAACAAGTAACTCATGAATACCGGTACGGCCTTTGTAGCCGTTAAAATTACATTCTTCACAGCCAACAGCACGATAAATCGTGGTTTGTGAACCTTTTTCAACACCCAATAGTTCACATTCTCTGTCGTCTGCAAGATGCGGCTCTTTACAGCTAGAACATAAAGTACGGACGAGACGCTGAGATAACACCCCAAGTAACGACGAAGACAATAAGAATGGCTCGACACCCATATCTTCCATACGCGTAATAGCACCAGACGCTGTATTCGTGTGCAGTGTTGACATCACTAAGTGACCCGTTAATGAAGCTTGAACTGCAATTTGTCCAGTTTCTAGGTCTCGGATCTCACCGACCATGACTACATCCGGGTCCTGACGCAGAATTGCACGAAGTCCACGTGCAAATGTCATGTCTACTTTAGGGTTTACTTGAGTTTGGCCAATGCCCGGGATTTCATATTCAATCGGATCTTCAACCGTAAGAATGTTACGGTCTTTAGAGTTAATCTGTGTCATACCCGCATAGAGGGTGGTACTTTTACCAGAACCAGTTGGGCCTGTAACTAGGATAATACCATGCGGTTTAGCGATGATTTCAGAGAACAACTCGCGATTACGCTCTGTCATTCCCAAATCTTCAAGGTTTAATCTCGCATTATTCTTATCGAGTAGACGCAGTACAACACGCTCACCAAAGCTTGATGGCATGGTAGATACACGGACATCAACCGCACGCCCAGCAATTCTTAAACTAATACGACCATCTTGCGGAACACGCTTTTCCGCAATATCGAGTTTAGCCATAACCTTAATACGAGAAACCAGCAGCGAAGATAGCTTTCTATTTGGTTTAAGTACCTCTTTTAGGACGCCGTCAACACGGAATCGGATAACTAAATCTGCTTCAAATGTCTCAATATGAATATCCGATGCACCTTCTTTGATTGCTTCACTGAGCATCGCATTAATCAACTTAATGATTGGTGCATCATCATCTGCGGCTAATAGGTCCTCGGTCTGAGGCATCTCCTCAGCAAGTGAGAACAAATCGACCTCATTTCCGATGTCTTCCATCATCTGCTGAGTCTCTGAGCTATCTCGCTGGTAGGCTGCCTCTAGTAATAATTCAAATTTGTCTTCATCGATGATCTCGATATTGAAACCACCGCCGGCAATACGTCGAACTTCAAGCAGCGCTTCTAACGAAACATCCCCTTTGTGAAATACTTTTAGACCTTTGGGGTCATCACTTAGCAGTACACCTTCTCGGCGCGCAAAAGAGAACGGCAAACGCAACTGAGCTTGCTGTTCTTCGAACACCTCATCAGTCGCGGCCGAGGCCGCTTCTGTATCGATTGGTGCCTCAACAACACTCATACTTGCTTCAGTCATCTTTCTTCTCGTTTTGCTGATCTAAGTACTGCTCATACGTCGGCGGCAAAATCATGGCATCATTCCATTCAGGTAACACCGGTGACTCTTCAAATGGCATTAAGTCAATGCCGTCTTCCTGCTTTTTAATTTGCTCATTACGGATGAACTTGTACTTCGCGTGACTGAGCTCATTCATACTGCGGCTGTCACGTACAATCGTCGGGCGAATAAATACCAATAAGTTACGCTTACGTTTGGTGGTATTTGTTGACTTGAATAGGTGACCAAGAATTGGAATATCCCCAAGTAGTGGTACCTTAGAAACGCTCTCCTGTACATCTTCGTCAATCAGACCGCCCAGAATAACCATGCCGCCATCATCTGCAATTACCGTCGTATTAATGGCACGCTTATTAACTGCAATATCAACTGAAGTTGCGCCACTTACGCTTGACACTTCTTGTTCAATCGTCAATTGTACGGCAGTACCGTCATTGATTTGAGGGGTAACTTTCAGCTTAATACCTACTTCTTGACGATCAACAGTTTGGAACGGATTAGAGTTGTTATCACCAGCAGCTGAGCCTGTAATAATCGGTACTTCTTGACCCACAATCATAGAAGCTTCTTCATTATCCATGGTTGTGACAGATGGCGTTGCTAGAATGTTCGAGTTAGTATCGGTAGACACCGCCTGAATAATTGCGCCCCAGTCGTTTTTGACTACACCTGCTGCCAGACCATTTACACCGCCAAGTAACTGGCCAAGTGCATTTAAATCACCTTCAACTGTTTCTTCAAAATCACGTAGCTCTGCAGTTTGGTCTGCTTGAACAGTACGCTTGATTGTTTTGTCACGCGCTTGCTCAGCCGCAACAGCTAATGAACCAACAGGTACGGTTGTGCCATTGTTGAACTGCAACATGCCACCTTGCTCTGTTATCCATTGTAGGCCGAAGTTAATACCATCTCCTTCAAGAACCTCTACAACGATTGCTTCTACTAGGACTTGAGCTCTACGTACGTCAAGTTTTTCAATAACGTTTGCTAATGAGCGCATCGTATCTGGCTGTGCAGTAATGACTAATGAGTTTGAATCATCATGCGCCTCAATACTCGTTTCATTGCGATTTGAACTACGTGAACGCGTTGTTTTACCAGCGCCTTGAGCTTCTTCTTGTAGCGTTTTACTCACGCCCTGAAGTACTTTTACTAGCTCTTCTGCTTTGGCGTAATTAAGATAGAATACTTGTGTATTACCTTGATTTTCTAATTCGTCATCAAGACGTTTGATCAACTCAATTGCTTTATTTCTTGCTTGGCTTTCACCACTGACAACCACGCTGTTAGTTCTGCCATCAGCAACAATTTTTGGGATCAAAAACTCAGGAACACGGCCTTTGCCCGTATCTTTATAAATTTTTTCAACAACTTGAACGACATCGTCGGCAGTGGCATGTTTTAATCTCACAATGTCAACTCGCTGGTCACCTGCTTGGTCAACAGATTGAATGATATTTACCAAGCGGTTTACCGAGGCAGCATGACCTGTCAACATCATCACGTTAGCTGAGTTGAAGTTAGTAACATGACCACCATCTTTTTGGTCACTGAATTGACGAATAAGAGGGCCTAATTCTTGTACCGATACGTTTTTCACTTCAACGACACGCGTGATCATCACGTCACCGTCGCCTTCACTATTATCATTTACAAGTGGTACGTTCGCTTTTTTCGCATCGGAACTACGTACAACTTTCATAATGCCATTCGGCATTTCAACTACTGAATAGCCATATACTTCTAAAACACTTAAAAAGAACTGATAATATAGTTCTTCATCCATTAATTCGAAGCTACGTACATTAATGTTGCCGCGTACATTTGGATCTATGATGATTGTTTTGTTAAGAGTCTTACCCACAATGAGAATAAACTCATTGATATCAGTTCCCTTAAAGTTGGCCGCATACTCAACCGCAGACACTGACAATGACAATCCAGCCGCAAACAACAGAGCTGCATACTTAGCTAACCCTTTTCTGATTCTTGTGAGGTGTAGCTTTCTACCCATTATTCTTAAACTCCAAAATTAGTGTCTTTTACAGGCTGAATTGCACATCTAAAGTGCGGCCATCGCGTTCGATAGTTATGTTGGCATCGGTGCTCTCTCTGAGCTCGTTCATAGCCGTCATAGCCTGTTTCATATCCGTGAGTTGGTAACCATTTATCGCAATGGCCAGATCGTTATTTTTGAGACCCATCTTTTTGAAAAGTTCAGGATCTTTTCCAGGACGCAAACGATAGCCAACTAGTTGACCATTGCGACGCTCTGGTGAAATTCTAATATAGTCGAACAATTTGCCGGGTTCATTCAAAAGCTCTTGACGACGCTGTGCCAGTTCTGAGCGCGTTTGTTCACTTATGCGACTATCCTTGGGTGCTGCGCTTCTCTTTGGTGCGGTAGGCATGGCAACTTGCTGCGTAAAGTCGAGCCCATCAAGCATTAACGTCTCAAATCGGCCACTGACATCCAATATCACGCGATCAGGGAGCACTTGCGCTAGCTTTGCACGCGTACCTTTAATTACATCTTGTACTAAATAAGTTTCTTGCCTTCCTTGCGAGTCGATAATTGCAAGACCAGCACTGTCATTTTTACTTACTGCAACGATACCTGTTAGCTTCACATTCAAACGCGTTTCAGGTGCATTAGAAATAACAGGTTTAGGCTTATCCGCATCTTTAGGCTTTTCATTTGCTTTACCAAAAATGTGTTGAGCTAAAATAGAGGCACTGCTCACTGTCTGAGTGCTATTTTGAGTTTGATTGGGCGCGAGGTTAATCGATGCTGCTTCAGGTTTTGGAAAAAGTAGCCAAAAGAGCTGAGACAGTAGGAAAGCAATATATACAACAGCTAAAAACACCACTGCACGACTGAGCTTAGCGTGGGGTAAGCCTTGTAATATTTTCTGTAACTGTTGTATCTGTAATTCCATATAAAAATTCTTTAATGAGACTTTTTCTTATTCTATTGAACGCCTCAGTGTACCGTTTCGACTCCGATTCAACAAGCGTGCAAATGTGAAACTTAAAATTAAATCGGTACAAGATATGACATGAATAAACTGAACACAGTATTAACCATTTGTTCAAGTTTTCATAATACGCCATTCCTTGACCTAGCAAGCGCTATGCTTTTTTTGACGGTTAAAATATGATAAATTTCACCGTAGAGCAAGACGCTAATGTAGTTAAAGAATTGTGACAAAACTCAATCCAGAAAACAACCAAGATGATGCAAAAGTCAGATTGGACAAATGGCTTTGGGCCGCGCGCTTTTATAAAACGCGCACAATTGCCCGGGAAATGATCCAAGGTGGTAAAGTCAGATATAACGGCCAAAGGTGCAAACCGAGCCGTCATGTCGATATTGGCGCGTCCATCGAAGTAGCCCAGGGTCATGATGAAAAACACATCACTGTTTTAAAGTTAATGGACAAACGTCAAGCCGCTCCAATTGCTCAGACGCTCTATGAAGAGTCAGCCGCAAGCATTGAAAAGCGGGCGCAAAATGCCATTGCTAGAAAAAACAATAGTTTCTTTGCACCACGCCCAGAGCACAAGCCAGATAAAAAGCAGCGCCGCGAGCTGCTTAAGTTAAAATCAAATTAGGGTCACTATAGATGAAACAAGATTTACTTCATCGCTATCTTTTCGACGATCTCGATGTACGAGGCGAATTAGTACAGGTCGAGCATACGCTACAAGACATTGTTGCAGGTCACAACTACCCAGTAGAAGTACAAGCTTTATTAGGTGAATTACTCGTCGCATCGAGCCTATTAACAGCAACACTTAAGTTTGAAGGTGATATTGCCGTACAGCTTCAAGGCGATGGCCCTGTAAAATATGCAGTGATAAATGGTAATCACCAGCAAAACATGCGTGGTATCGCAAGAGTCGAAGGTCAGATCACTGGATCAGGTATAAGCGACTTAATAGGTAAAGGCCATATGATTATCACCATTTCTCCTGATAAAGGAGAGAGGTATCAAGGCGTCGTACCATTAACATCTGACTCATTAGCAAAATGTTTGGAAGACTACTTTGAGCAGTCAGAGCAATTGAGAACTAGGTTGTGGTTCGCCACTAAGTTTGATGAAGAAACTGTCAAAGCTGCAGGTCTATTCTTGCAAGTTCTTCCGGTCAACAAAGAGAAATCGCAACGTGACTTTGAACACTTAGAAGCACTCAGTGACACGATAAAAGAAGATGAGCTACTAGAATTAGACGCACAGACTGTACTGACTCGCTTATATCACGAAGACAATCCTCAGCTGTTTGAACCACAAGCAGTGAATTTTGTGTGTGGATGTAGCCGTGAAAAAACCATCAGTGCGCTAGTCAATGTTGGTCAACAAGCATTATTAGAGGATATTGAACAGCACGGTGAGGTAAAACTGAGCTGCCATTACTGCCTCACTGATTACCGTTTTAATGAGCAAGATATAAAGTCTATTTTTAATTAAATAAGGTACATCTAGCTCATATAAACTCAAGCCGCCATTTTGGCGGCTTTTTGTTTGCAAAAAAATGATACCGGTGTCATAAAAACAGCAACTTTCATGACACCGGTATCATTGAAATTATTCAGTTTTTTTGTCAAAAAATTGCAATTTCTGCACCCTTTAGGGCTCGAATATCTCAAATGCATCTGTTAGTATGATTTCAAGCTTTAGGTACTTAATAACCAGAGCTATCCCGTTCAATTCTCACATTTAGGTATAAACATGACTTCAAGCGCTACTCGTTTTGTCGATTTAACTGCAGCTGAACTTGTCGAACACGCTATCTCGCGTGGTGAAGGGACTTTAGCAGCGAATGGAGCTTTTGTAGCAAAAACAGGCCGCCGTACAGGTCGCTCTCCTAACGATCGTTTTATAGTTAAAGAGCCAAGCACAGAAAATGACATCCAATGGGGTAACGTCAACCGTCCATTTGATGCTGAAAAATTTGATGCTCTTTGGGCTCGTGTAGAAGCACACGTGCACAGCAACGACCACTTTGTCTCTCACTTAGAAGTTGGTTCAGATCCTGAGCATTATTTACCAGTAGTTGTTACTACTGAAACGGCTTGGCACCATATCTTTGCTAAAAACATGTTTATCGAACCTAGCAAATACAATGCAGCTGATTTACCCCAATGGCAGGTAATGAACGTTCCATCTTTTGTATGTGACCCTGAGCGTGATGGCACAAACAGTGATGGTACAGTTATTATCAACTTTGCAGAACGCAAAGTGCTAATCGCAGGTATGCATTACGCCGGTGAAATGAAAAAGTCGATGTTCTCTGTACAGAACTTCTTACTACCTGCAAAAGGTGTTCTACCAATGCACTGTAGTGCAAACGTAGGCGAAGAAGGCGACACAACTTTATTCTTTGGTCTATCAGGCACTGGTAAAACAACTCTTTCTGCAGACCCTAAGCGTTTCCTTATCGGTGATGATGAGCACGGTTGGGCACCTGGTAGTGTATTTAATATTGAAGGCGGTTGTTATGCTAAGTGTATCGATCTGTCTCAAAAGAATGAGCCCGTTATTTGGAATGCGATTAAGTTCGGTACAATCTTAGAAAACGTTGTACTTGATGAAAACCGTGTACCTGACTTTGCTGATACAAGCTTAACGCAAAATACTCGTGCGGCTTATCCACTTGAACATGTTGAAAAACGTAAAGTAGAAAACCGTGCAGGTGAGCCTCGCGCCGTAGTATTCTTAACATGTGACGTAAGTGGTGTATTACCTCCAGTTTCTATCTTGTCTGAAGAAGCTGCTGCTTATCACTTCTTAAGTGGTTACACTGCAAAGGTTGGTTCAACTGAAATCGGCTCAACATCTGACATCGAATCTACATTCTCAACGTGTTTTGGTGCGCCATTCTTCCCACGTCCAGCAGGTGTTTATGCTGAATTGCTAATGAAGCGTGTACGTGAGTTTGGTGCAAAAGTATACCTAGTAAATACGGGTTGGACTGGTGGTCCATACGGTGTAGGTAAGCGCTTCGATATTCCAACAACACGTGCCGTTATCGATGCTATTGTGAATGACACGCTAGAAGGTGTTGAAACTCAACATATTGAAGCATTGAACTTAGATATCCCAGTTGCAGTAGATGGAGTAGATGAGAAGCTACTTAACCCTGTCAACACGTGGGAAGATAAAGACAAGTATGCAGAGTATGCAGCTAAACTAGCAGCAGACTTTAAAGCTAACTTCGAGAAATACGACGTATCTGACGCAATCAAGTCAGCAGGTCCTCGCGGTTAAGCAATACCATTTCCTTTATCAAAAGCGCCCCTCGTTGGGCGTTTTTTTATGTCTAAAAATCAAAAATTACTCATCTTGAACAATCTTCAATAGAACAATATTTACACAAACAGAGTTCCTATTTAAAGTAATTTAGTCAAATAAATTGACATAATATAATTTTGATAAAGGAATTACAGATGAAATTACAACTTAAAAAGAAACACATCAAAGATCTCAACGCCAAAAACCTAAACGCACAACAAACAAAACAAATCGGTGCAGGTCGCGGTGCAACCTTCAACTCCAGAATTGATTGCAACAGTTACTATATATGCGACACTCACCCAGCCATTTGTCAGTCAATAGGCCTATGCCCTTCTATTGATATGTGTGCCTAGCTGAGGCATCCGAAGCATTCATAATACGAACAGATTGAATTTTACTCAATTATGAACGATTTACACTGCCAATAATTCTATTTAGGGTAGTTAACGAGGTGAAGGTTACCTCGGAAATTATTCAGAATTAAGAAAAGGATTAAACTATGAAATTAAATCTCAAGAAAAAAGCACTTAAGAGCCTACATAATAATCAAGTTGATTTAGCACTCACTAAAGAAGTCGCAGGTGCTCGCAAAACACGTTTTGCACCTCAGCATAGCTGGCAAATTTGCCCAACTCACCCTGCTGTTTGCACATCAACTTGCTCTATTTAACTAACTGTAAAGTTCTTGCAGCTTGACTCGCCAAGCTGCAATCTAAACGGTTATTTGAATATTGGTAGCTGTACCTCTGCACATAAACCACCTTGTGATCTATTTCTAAGAGACACTTTACCACCATGCGTTGCAACAATGCGCTTAATGATTGCCAAACCGAGTCCACTTCCATCAGAGCCTCTCGCTTGATCACCCTGCTTAAAAGGCTCAAATACGGATTCAAGTTCAGACTCTGGAATACCCGGCCCTCTATCTTTAACTTGAATCACCACAGTTTTGCTTTTTGGCGCTAAGTGTGTAGATACGTCAATTTCACCTTCTGAGTACTTAATAGCATTTTCAATCATATTGGTTAATACACGTTTTAATGCAACATGATTTGCCTGTACCCAAGGTGCTCTCTCTGTAAGACTCACATTTATCATGCGTTTATGCTGCTGCTCTGCATGTACAACTTCTTCTACAAGCGCATTGACATTTTCTTGATGCATTTCGCCACTGCTGTGATGGCGAAGATATTCTATGAACTGATCAATAATTGCATTCATATCTTCAATATCATCAATGATCCCTTCTTTAAGGTAAGCCTCCTCATCAGACATCATTTCTGTCGCCAAACGTATTCTCGTTAATGGCGTTCTCAGATCATGGGAAACACCAGCCATTAACAGGCGACGGTCGCTCTCAAGCTCCGCAATGCCCTTGGACATCTGATTAAATGCCTTAGTCACTTCAATCACTTCTGTAGAGCCTTGCTCGACCAAACGAGTCGAAAAATCTCCCACTCCAACTCGGCTTGCAGCTGTTTGCAACGCTTTTAATGGTCGGTTTAAATGCCTCGCAAATAACCATCCACCCAATACACTCAGAAAACCAATGCTCGATAAATAAAAAACTAAAAATTCCAACTTGGTTTCTGAAAACCCAGTTAAAGGGACTCTTACCCAATACCCCGGGGCTTGTGGCGCTTCAACCCAATAGACAACGGGATCCCCTTGGCTGATCCTGACTCGCGCGGAACCATTCAGCTGCTCTGACATACTCCGCGAAAGCAAGCTATATTCACGGGCTTGACCTAATCCATGAATATATGCCTCTTTTTGCGTCATTACATCAATCCCTGTTATATCAAAGAACTTCTTTGATAACGCAGAGTCCACTTCAACCCCTTCTTCCCAGTCAATGAATACCGTTTTGACCTGTTTCGCAAGCATTAAATTTACCTGCTCAAATGTGGGCTTAAATACATATAATGTGACAGTTATATATGAAACAATTTGGTTTATAAGCAGTAAAGCAGCAACAAAAAATACTGTCTGACCAAATGCACTACGAGGAAAGATCCCCATTATTTTTCGCCATCAGGTACAAATACATAACCTAACCCCCAAACAGTCTGTATGTATCTTGGGTTAGAAGCATCTTCTTCTATCATTCTTCTCAATCGAGAAACCTGCACATCAATACTGCGCTCCAGTGCGCTGTAATCGCGCCCTCTCGCTAAATTCATCAACTTATCACGACTCAAAGGCTCTCTTGGGTGGCTAACCAATGCCTTAAGAACGGCAAACTCGCCACTGGTTAAAGCAATAGTTTGATCGCCTTTTTGCATCTCCCGTGTCGCCAAATTCAGTTTGAAGATGCCAAATTCTACTTCATTTTCTTCTGCAGCAGGCGCACCTGGCACTTCTTTCGTTTTTCTTCTTAACACAGCTTTAATACGGGCAAGTAACTCTCTAGGGTTAAATGGTTTAGGTAAATAATCATCAGCCCCAAGTTCAAGTCCAATAATGCGATCTACTTCATCACCTTTGGCTGTTAACATCACAATTGGGATCTCATTTTCTTTCTGCCTCAGACGACGGCAAATTGATAAGCCATCTTCTCCAGGCAACATCAGGTCTAATACCATTAAATGGAAGTTTTCTCTTTCTAATAATCTATCCATTTGTTCAGCATTCGCGGCACTTCGCACAATAAAGCCTTGCTCAACGAGATAGCGCTCTAACAAGCTGCGCAATCTCATATCATCATCTACGACCAATACTTTTGTTGTTTCATTTCCCATTGGATTCTTCTTGTTATCATTTAACTATTGGTTAAATATAATTGAAAATAAGCGCCTTAGACACCATAACTTACTGATAAGATTGTTACTGAACGTTACAGTACACTTAGCAAGCATGCCTACAACAGGTTTTTTGATAAAGTACATTATGAAAACAAACTTAATTACACCCGAAGGATATCGCAAGTTGCAGCAAGAGCACGATCATCTTTGGTTTGAAAAACGCCCCGAGATTACAAAAATTGTCAATTGGGCAGCAAGCCTTGGCGATCGCTCTGAAAACGCAGACTACACTTTTAATAAGCGTTTATTGCGACAAATAGACCGCCGAGTCAGATATTTACGTAAACGCCTGCCCGATTTAAAAGTAATTGAGTATAACCCGCAGCAAGCTGGAAAAGTCTATTTTGGTGCTTGGGTCGAAATTGAAAACGACGATGGCGAAACAAAATACTTTAGAATCGTCGGGCCAGATGAAATTTATGAACGTAATGACTATATTTCTATAGACTCTCCAATGGCTAGAGCATTACTCGGTAAATCTGTTGATGATGATTTTATGGTTACGACACCACAAGGTGACGCTCAGTGGTATATCAATAGAATTGAATATCAAGCCTGATAAAATGCTCACTAATATGGTATGATTCACCCCCACGCTTAATTGATTTGTTAGCGTAGCTAATTGAACTTTATAAGGATTTTGCATGAGCAACATCTCAGCTCGTTTAGCCCATGAGCTAAATGCCTCAGAACAGCAAGTGCTGGCAGCCACCACATTGTTAGATGAGGGCGCAACAGTTCCCTTTATCGCACGTTACCGTAAAGAAGTCACCGGTGGCCTAGATGACTCACAATTACGTTTATTGGAACAACGCCTTTCATATTTGAGAGAATTAGAAGAAAGACGTGCATTTATAATCAAAACAATTGAAGAGCAAGGTAAGCTGTCCTCTCAACTGGCAAATGATATTGCCCAAGCCAGTAGTAAAACTGAGCTTGAAGATCTCTACCTTCCTTACAAGCCCAAACGACGCACAAAAGGCCAAATAGCAATCGAAGCCGGCATTGAGCCACTAGCAGATAAGCTATTTAAAGATCCTAATCTATCCCCTGAATTGGTTGCTGAAGACTTTATTAATACAGATGCAGGCTTTGCTGATGTGAAAAGTGTGCTTGATGGCGCCAAATTCATTTTGATGGAACGATTCGCTGAGGACGCCAAGCTGCTCGCAAAGTTTAGAGCACACATCAGTGAGAGTGCGCAGCTACAAAGTCGTGTTATCAAGGGCCAAGAAGATAACGGTAGTAAATATAGAGACTATTTTGAGCATAATGAGTTACTTTCTAAGGTCCCTTCGCATCGTGCACTAGCTATGCTTAGAGCAAGAAACGAAGGCATTCTACAACTCGCCATTAATCCAGAACCTGATGCGGAAGATCACCAACAGTTTTGTGCACAAATGATCGCCGATCATTACGGCTTAGTTGTGCAAGGTGCGCCTGCCAGCGAGTGGCTTATGGTCGTTGTCCAATGGGCGTGGAAAGTTAAGCTCTCTTTACATCTAGAAAATGAGTTCTTAGGCACTTTGAGAGAAAAAGCAGAAAGCGGCGCCATCGATGTTTTTGCCAAAAACTTACAAGACTTACTCATGGCTGCACCCGCAGGGCCAAAAGTGACCATGGGCATTGATCCCGGGCTAAGAACTGGTTGTAAAATTGCCATCGTGGATGCAACAGGCAAGCTACTTGCGACTACGACTATCTACCCTCATGCGCCACAGAATCATTGGGATAAGTCAATTCGCACCATTGAGCAATTATCAAGACAGCACAAAGTACAATTGATTGCTATTGGCAATGGGACTGCATCTCGTGAAACAGACAAACTGGCTTCTGAAGTACAAAAAGCAGCGTCCGATCTAAATTTAACAAAGATCATGGTCAGTGAAGCGGGAGCATCGGTCTACTCAGCTTCAGAGTTTGCCGCCAACGAATTTCCAGATTTAGATGTATCATTACGTGGTGCAGTTTCTATTGCTAGACGATTACAAGACCCTCTTGCAGAGTTGGTTAAGATTGAACCAAAGTCGATTGGTGTAGGCCAATACCAGCATGATGTATCGCAAAGCCAATTAGGCCAAGCTTTGACGGCTGTGGTTGAAGACTGCGTAAACTCAGTCGGTGTAGACGTAAATACAGCCTCAGTTCCTTTGCTTACACGCGTTTCAGGATTAAATAAAACGCTGGCGAGTAATATTGTCAAATATCGTGATAGCAACGGCTCATTCGTCAACAGAAAGCAGCTCAAAAAAGTCGAGCGCTTAGGCCCTAAAGCATTTGAACAAGCAGCTGGATTTTTACGCATCAATGATGGCGATGATCCACTTGATGCTTCTGCGGTTCACCCAGAAGCCTACCCAGTAGTAAAGCAAATCTCAAAATCAAATGCCCTTGAGTTACAAAGTCTAATCGGCAATAGCGATGTATTGAAAAAGCTCACACCTAGTGATTATGTTGACGAAAAATTTGGTTTACCTACCGTAACAGATATCATTTCCGAGCTAGATAAACCTGGTCGAGATCCTCGTCCTGAATTTAAAACAGCGCAATTTAAAGCGGGTGTTGAAAAAATATCTGATTTAAAAATTGGTATGATCTTAGAAGGCGTAGTATCAAATGTTGCCAACTTCGGCGCATTTGTTGATGTAGGGGTTCACCAAGATGGACTTGTGCATATTTCAGCCATCACAGATAAATTTATCTCTGATCCAAGAGAGATTGTCAAAGCTGGCGACATCGTTAAAGTTAAGGTTATTGAGGTTGACGCAGACAGAAAACGCATTAGTTTTACAATGCGCTTAAATGATGCAACTCCATCCAATACAGATATACATAAAAATAAACCTCAGCAGAAAACAGGGCAGAATCACGGCCGCAAATCTGAGCGTCGAGATAACCGTCGCGACCAAGGAAATGCAGCTATGGGTAACGCTTTTGCAGAGGCTTTTGCTAAATTGAAAAAATAATTTAGCTAAAAACTAAAAAAGGAAGGTTTCCCTTCCTTTTTTAATATCATTTGCTTTTATACTGATACTGATAAGTGCGCTTCTTTTTCAGGTTTAGCAATCTGACCATAAAACCCTTCGATTCTAAGCGCTCTAGATTCTATTTCTGGATCTCGCTCAATCGGCAGTGCTACTGCGAATGGATCTGCTTCTTGTTTTAACCGAGCACGCTCCAATACTGGCTGTTCAGTTTGCGCAATACCTTCTTCTGTTAGCCGTCGGTTTTGAAATGTCTGAACACCACTTGATGAACGCTCTCTTTCCGAACCACTAATAGACTGTTTTGCCAACTCAGCTTGCGCAGTAGCTATTTTAGAAGTGGCATCCGCCGCGATAGCTCGGTCGGCACCCGATGGCTCAGCAGGTGCTAATGCCGCCGCTCTTACCGTTTGCATTTTTTCGATGGTTTGTTGCGGATCCCCTTCAACAGGTGCAACATCTATCATCACCTGTCCACCCACCGCATAATTATTACCGTCTGGACCGCGCTGATATTCATAACTTGGAGATCCAGCATATTGACCACCTACCCGAGCGTGCGCCTGCTCATGAAGTCTCACTTCTCTATCTCGATCTTTAAGCTCTTTTAGCTGTTGCTCATCCTGCTCTTGCTGCGCCTGCTCACGCTCTGATGGTTCATCATCAGATCCCGACTTACTTTGCTGCTCTTCCCCTTTCTCTTCGCCCCGCTCTTGTATTGTTTTGCTATCTTTGAGCTGTCCGTTGGCATCGTAAGTCTCTTGTGACTCACCATCGTTTACACGGGCTTTATCGTTGTCTTGTAGCGATTTATTTTCGGTTGCAGGGGGGGTGACTGCTGCAGGCTTTGGGATCACTTCACGCAGCTGATTGTCTCGTCTAGCAGTTTCAGTGTAGACGTTTGCAGTGTTAAGAGTTACCGCCGGTTGTGGCGTGACGATGTTCATGGTTACACTTTAATATCAACCAAAGTTCCCAAAACTTCGTCAGCAGTTTGAATTGTTTGTGTGTTCGCTTTTGCGTTAAACTCTTCGACTTTTAACGCAACCAATGACTCATCAATCCTAGGCGGTTGAGAAACTGGTGCTGTCACCGCTTCTTCTGGGCGCGCTGCTTGTAACTGCCTTTGTTGCGCGAGCTGGTCGTCACTTTGCTCATCAAGTGTCGCACGATTGATATCCGCAGAAGCACGTTCTATATTCTGTTGAGCTCGATTAAAACCTTCAACGCCCGCGTTTAGCACGTCACCAATAGGCATAATAGACTCCAAATTACTTTTTCACTTACCTAATTATTGCTCATATTATGTTCAAAATAAAGTGCAAGCGGCAAAAAATTGCCGCCTGTTGGTCACTTCTATTTTAAAGGACTGATTTTAGGTAAGTAATAAATTCATCACGATGAGAAATAAATGGCGCATGGGATGCTTTTGGCAAGATCTCGAAGCTAAAATTAGAGTTCAATTGTGTCAAAGCCTCTGCAACGTCTTTTGGCACTAGTGCGTCCAAACGACCAAATATGCCATTTACAGGACATTTGAGCTGAGTGAATTCAGCAGCTAAATTTGTATTTTGTAAAATATCTAACCCTGCACTCAAGGCTATATCTTGAGGTTCAGGCGCTTGCAGCAGTAAGGTTTTGATCTGCTTAATATCGGCTTTAGCATGCTCACTGCCCATGGCTTGAATCGCTAGAAAGCGTTCAATGGTTTTACGGCTGTCTTTCGCTAATTGTGCTTTAAATTGCTCTAACACTTGAGCTTTAATACCCGGCCACATATCGTTTTCGCAAAACTGAATGTTAGACGCCACCAAAATTAAATGTGCCACTTTTTCTGGGTAGCTTGCTGCCAGTTTAGTAGCGACTAAACCACCTAACGACCAGCCAACCAGAATACTATTCGGCTGAACTTTCGCAGCGACAGACTCTGCGAGCGCTTCGAGGTTATAATGCGCCATTTCCATGGGTTCACCACCAAACCCTGGTAAGTTCAGTGCTGTCACTGGCATATTAAGGGCATCACTGAGCTGTGCCTCTATCAGCTGCCAAATCCCTCTATTCATTCCCCAACCATGTAACAGCACAATTTCTCTTTGCATATCTTCACGCCTCAAGCCAAAATTAGCGCTATGATAGCGTTTCAAGGAATGAAAGCAATGTCACTTATTCACTCACTCAGAAAAAGCTTATTACCAGCAACATGCCCAACTTGCCAAGACTATATCGAGCATACAGGTATTTGCCCAACGTGTTATAGCACACTGCCATTGTTTAAGGAGGGTGATCAAAACTTACTACTTCGCCCCGATATCAACAGAATGTTTAACCTGCCTAATTGTGACGGGCTCAGTGCCTGTGGTTGGTACCAAGGGCAACTCGCTACTTGGTTAAAACAGATAAAATATCATCATAATCGCCAAGCTATGATGATTATAAGACACATCATAGATAAACAGTGGACACACCTGAATCTGAAGGAGCACATCAATGTAGACGCCTGCGTCATAGTGCCATTGGCCTCAACACGATTATTGAATAGAGGATATAACCAAGTTTATCAAACCTGGGCACATCAACTTTGCCACCAGCAACTACCAATACTCAACATCATTGCAAAAAAAGCGCGTCGCTCACACGTACTTTTATCAAAAAGTGCCAGACAACAAAATGCAAAAAATGCTTTCTATCTCACCGGGAATATTAAACACAAACGAATTTTACTCATTGATGATGTCATTACCAGTGGCGCAACGATGAACACTGTGGCTGCTCTGTGCAAATCAGCTGGGGCACAATCCGTCTGGGCTTGTGCCACCTGCCTGACTGAGCTTTAAAAACTGCCACCAAAAAACAGCGCGTTACTTAGCAAACGGCTAGAGCCATACCAATAGCCGCGAAACACTGGGTTATCTGCCATGGCAATGACAGCTCCTTGCCCATAACGCTGCGCAATCAATGCGCTGCTCCCCGCTATTTGAGCGCGATTTCTTTCATCTGTGTATCCAGACAACAAGGGGCTGGGCGTGTATTTTGCTACATTCGTAAATGGCTTATTGTGATGCTTCATCACCCAAGCACTATTTTTAAATACAGGTAAGCGATTGTCTTCAAGACCAAACGCCAATGGGTGTGACAAATCAATCTGCGTATCATAAATCGCACCGGCAATACGCTGCTTTGCAGCCAATGCTTCACGTTCTGAATACGGCAACCCATCCGATTTAAATAGTGATTTCATTTCTTTTGTCGATACTGTTTCCGTATGGAGTAATTGCTGTTCAACCAGCCATTTTGCACCGCGTTTATGACCCCATATCACGCCACCTTTCTTCACCCATGCGTGTATGGCACTTTTGGCTTGCTTATTAAGGAGATCATACCGGCCATCAGCCAAAATCAGATGGGTATAGCGAGAAAGATCAAGCTGTCCAACTCGACCTTGCTCAACAATGGTTGGGGCAATACTGAGATGCCTGTCTAAGTGGTACCAAACTTCTCCAACTTCATATTGACTTGTTCCTTGCCCACCCACTAATAAAACCTTAGGTTGCTTGAGTGGAGTCATGAACCTTGACCCTAAATCAATTCCTTGTGCGGTTAGTCCAGTGCGTATAGAAAATAACTGAATACCTAATCTATTTGCTAGCTTATACAGTGTATTGCGCCAGTTTTGTACCGTTTGTAAGCCTGCAGGGATCACTACACTGCCTGCAGCAAAGACTTGCTCTTCATGAGATGTTTGTGCAGTAAAAGACTTAAGCGCGCCTCTAACAAAAATGCCTTCTTTCAATAGTAGATTTACCAGCTTCGGGGCTAAGTAATGGTGCCACTCAATGCCATATGCATATGCGCTATCAGTTGGTGGTGGATTTGCAAGATTCGCTGACAAAGACCAAGGCATATCTGTATATTTTAACCCCCAACTGCTCGTCACGGGCGCGAATTCTAAATCAAAAGCATAGGGTAACGTCCAGCCCGATACATCGTAGAATGTATTATCTTCAAAACTGGTTTGTGTTGAAAATGCGGCCTGTATAAACCGCAGCTGAGGCTGCTTAAGTGGAATATATAAATCGCCAACTTGATAATTTAGCTCGCCCACTTTAAGTGCTTTAGTAAGTGGGTAGGCATCTACTTGATGACGCTTTAATAACTCTGAAAACTGCTCAAAGCGATAGGTATCTTGCCCCTTTGCAACTACAAACCCTTTATACTTTTCCTTACTTGCAAGCTCAGAAATACTGTCAAAAAATGCGCGCTGATATTTCATCAATTCGGCTTTATGGGCATTAACCCCCTGAAACGTTGATAGCGTTGTCAGCAATTGATTTTTAATCGTGCGATGAAAGTACAAGTCACCATTAATTGATTCTTGTACATGACCTCGACTACTAGCTTGTTCAAACAAAATCCCAACTGTTCCATTCACGTCTGGATAAGTGGACCCTTTGCCGATATAGAAGTCATCAAAGCTTTCTTGAGTAAAATATAGCTGTTTGTCGTTATCCAATATCTTTGCATGATAGGTCGCTAATTTATGAGTAAGCTGTTGATTTTGCTTCGGCGTAATTGGGTGCGTACGAGAGGGGATCCCTGGTTGGAAAAAATAGCTGCTATTAGTGCCCATCTCATGAAAATCGGTTAATACTGTTGGTTTCCAGCGGTGAAATTGCTCAACGCGAGCACGAGACTCTGGATGCTGCAACAATAACCAATCTCGATTTAAATCAAACCAATAATGATTCGTCCTTGCTGAAGGCCACGATTCAACATGCTCCCGATGTGCCGGATCTGCTGATAAGACCTGTCCACGATGGCTATTCGCCCAATGTGCAAAACGGGCTAACCCATCGGGATTCATCGCAGGATCGATCAGAATAATATTATTCTCTAATAGCGTTTCAATTTCCTCACCTTGCGCAGCAGCCAAGTAATAAGCGACTAATAACGCCGCATTACTGCCAGATGACTCATTGCCATGTACGCTATATCCCATCCATATTACGTTGGGACCATCGTGTAATTTGGTATCGCCTCTTAAGTAAGCAAGGCGCGCCTGCCTAATCAACTCTAATGACTTTTGCTGCTCGATGCTTGTTGCACTTAAGAGCAATAAAGGCCTTTTTTCATGGCTGTAACCTATCGTCGCTATATTCAACCTTGGACTTTGCTCAGCTACTCGAGTCATGTAATTAACTAGCTGATCATGACGTACATGCCACTCTCCTACCTCATAACCCAGTACTTCACTCGGTTTACTGATGCTCTGATCAAACTCTATTTCAGGTGAGAAATAATAGCTGATCGGCTTGGCCTGACTTTGAAAGACTAAGAAAGCCAGTAATAACACAAATACTCTCATATCAATTCCATCTTTATAACGCATGCCTATACGCTATCAAGTTGCATTAATTCACAGCAAATTTTTACGCCCAACACTAGCTACAACCGGATGAGGGGAGTATCATAGGAAGTAACCGAGTAAATTAGTCAAGTATAGCCAGATTATGATCACAATTTCTGAATCAGCCCAAACCCATTTTGCTAAGCTACTTAGCGATCAAGCCGATGGCACGAGTATCCGTGTATTTGTTGTAAACCCAGGCACAGCACAAGCTGAGTGTGGTGTATCTTACTGTCCTGCAGATGCTGTAGAAGAAAGCGATATGCGCTTCAACTTCAATGGTTTTGATGCCATTGTTGATGCAGAAAGTGCGCCTTTCTTAGAAGAAGCAGAAATCGATTTTGTTACTGACAAAATGGGCAGCCAACTCACCCTAAAAGCGCCTAACGCTAAAGCGAAAAAGCTTAAAGATGATGCATCACTAGCAGAGCGTGTTGAACATATGCTTGTCACTGACGTTAATCCGCAATTAGCCAACCATGGCGGTCAAGTGAGCTTAGTTGAGATCACAGAAGAAGGCATTGCTGTACTGCAGTTTGGAGGCGGTTGTAATGGCTGCTCGATGATCGATGTCACCCTAAAAGAAGGCATTGAAAAAGAAATGATTGCCAAGTTTGACGAAATCACAGGTGTGCGCGATATCACTGAGCACGCACGTGGTGACCACTCTTACTACTAATCCACCAGCATGTTAACGCAGTATATTTACCGCTTGGGCTCCAACCCCAAGCGCAGTTTAAAATTCTTTTTTACGGGTATTGGTATTTTTGTACTCGCGATGGGTCTGTTCGCATTGAGTTATTACCATGATCCGAGTTGGCGCATTGCAGGTCTTGCGGTGCTTTTCCCAGCGTTAGGTATCGCAGGTTATGGATACCTTGGGATTTTTGCAAATCGCTTCTCGCAGGTTATTTCAGCAAGGAATTCTGCCCGTCGAGCTTTCGATAACGGTAAATCAAAGTAATACCGCGCAGTGCCATAAAACAGGTCATGGCCAACCAAAGTGCATGGTTGCCATGATCTAGCAATAAAAATACCGGTAAGAAAAACCCAAATAGCGCCGAAAATATCATGCTATTGCGCATTTCACGTGCTCTAGTTAACCCGACAAAAACACCATCAAATAAAAAGCAACTCATTGCTATCAATGGCAATATAATCAGCCAAGGTAAGTACACTAAGGCTGTGTCGACCACACTTGGGATTGTGGTAAGCATGCCAATAATACTAGGTCCAAATAGCGCAAATACGAAACAATACAACACAGCAAAAAGGCTGCCCCATAGAATACTTACAGCGACCCAAGTTTTGAGCTTTTCAACATCTTTTGCTCCTTTGGCTTGGCCAACTTTGGCCTCTACCGCATACGCAATTCCATCCATTGCAAAGCTAACCAACATTAAAAAGTTGAGTAAGACAGCATTGGCGGCCAGTGTATTCTCTCCTAATCGCGCACCATAAAAAGTCATAAAGCTAAAGCACAATTGCAATACCAAAGAGCGAATAAAAATATCTTTATTAAGTGTAAGTAAATGCAGCAAGTGTGCCCGATTGGGCATTAGCCAAGCAAACGTCCACCCCTTTCTTTTGAGTAATGCAGCGGTCAAATAAAGCGCCAATATTAAAGCACTGTAATCGGCAATCACTGATGCCCAAGCCGCGCCGGCTACGCCCCATTCAAACCCGATGACAAACAGTAAATCTAAAATGATATTCACCAAGTTCGTAAATAACACAATATAAAAAGGCCCTTTGCCATATTGCAGCCCGAGCATAAAGCCCAACAAGACCAAATTCATCATGGCTGCTGGTGCACTGTATATACGAATTGAAAAGTATAATGATGCTTGCTCCATCACCTCCACACTCGGTTTTGCCAAACGCTCAATCATGTCGAGTAAAAATGGAGAGGATGCAACTAAGGTCAAAGCAAATAGCATTGCAATCGCCAAACTGGCCAATAAGGATTGATATGAACGTGCTTGATTTTGCTCACCAAAAGCCTGTGCGATTTCACCTGTCGTGCTCATACGCAAAAAACTGGCTAACCAAAATAGTAAGGCAATGCTGCCCGAGCCCAATGCGATACCCGCTAAGTAATGAGCATGACTTAAATGCCCAATAACAGCCGTATCAACTAATCCTAACAGGGGGACCGAAATATTTGATAAGATCATCGGCGCTGCGAGAGTAAGTAGTGGAATATGATAAGGTGTACGCAGGTAATGAAAAAGCTTCATAATTTAATTCTATTTGTTGGTTTAGTCAGTGCTCAAGCACACAGTGCGACTATATTACAATATCATCATGTCAGTGAGAAACTGCCACCGGTAACGAGTGTCAGTGAGGACACATTCAAAACCCACTTAGAGTTTTTGAAAAAGGGCAATTACAACGTCATTGCTCTTGATAAGTTCATTGAGCATGTACAACAAGGTAAGTCTCTGCCTGTGAATACGGTTGCAATCACCTTTGATGATGGCTATGACAACAATATTGAAGCCGCAGCACCATTATTAGAAACTTATAACTTTCCCTATACTATCTTTGTCAATCCGCAGTTAATTGACGAAGGACAAAGCTATGTCATGACATGGGATGAATTGAGAACCCTATCAAAACGCGGCGCCATCATCGCTAACCACAGCGCCAAGCATGACTATCTGCACTTACGCAAAGACGGTGAAACTGAGCTGCAATGGGAAAAACGTATCAGACATGACCTTACTTGGTCTCAACAACGGATCAATGCAGAGATTGGACACAATTACCCTTATATTGCTTACCCCTATGGGGAGTTTAATAGTGCATTGCAGAAGCTTGTTAAGGAGTTAGGCCTCATAGGCATAGGTCAGCATTCAGGTGCTGTGGGCCCAACAACAGATTTTACCCGTGTACCTAGATTCCCCTCTTCTGGTATTTATAGCAATTTAAAGACACTCAAAGTAAAAATTAATTCGATCCCATTCGACATTGACAAGCTGATTTACACCAACTCAGTCACAACAGAACGAAAACCATCATTTACAATGTCGTTTAAGAGTATGGATTTTAGCCAAGGTCAATTAGCATGTTTTGTATCTGGTATTGGCAGAGCAACATTAACCTGGACTACAAAACACGAAGTCACTGTGACCACACCAGAACCTTTACCAAACGGGCGTTCTCGATATAACTGTACCGCTCCTTCAAAAACGCACAAAGGCCGTTTTCATTGGTTTTCACAACCTTGGGTAGTACAAGAGAAATAAAACACTAGCGGCTAGCAGAATGGAGTAACGCTTTTGCCATGGCATCCAGCGACACCACTTTGCTCGCTGCATCTAACTCAACTGCCGCACGGGGCATCCCCCATACTACACATGATGCTTCATCCTGTGCAAAAGTACTTGCTCCGGCATCTTTTAACCGCAAAAGGCCCTGCGCACCATCAGATCCCATGCCAGTTAACAGTGCAGCATGGACGTTTTTTGCAATAGGGACGAGCGAATCAAATAGGACATCAACGGCCGGCTTATGGCGATTTACTTTCTCGCCATCACTAAGTTGGCAAACTAACTTAGTGCCCTTTTGAACAATCAATAAATGCTTGTCACCAGGGGCGATAAACACTTTTCCTACACCTAATTCATCGCCTTCCTCAGCCTCTTTGACAGACACTTCACAACACTTATCCATGCGCATCGCAAAAGATGAGCTAAATACTGGTGGGATATGCTGCGTAACCACCACAGGTGGGCTGTTGATTGGTAACTTCGTTAAAACCTCTCGCAGCGCCTCAGTGCCCCCCGTTGAAGCACCAATTGCCATCACACTGCGTGCTTGATATTTTGCATCTGAAGCGATCGCTGGCTTTGCACCCAGTTGCTTATCAGCTTTAAATGGACGCACTCTAGCGCGACTGGCTGTACGTATTTTTTGATAAAGTACATCCGCGTAAGCTTCTAGCTGCTCAGCAACATTCGACATAGGTTTAGCTATAAAATCAACAGCACCTACTTCTAGCGCTTCGAGTGTCTCTGGGGAACCCTTTTGGGTAAGCGTAGACAACATCACAACAGGCATTGGTCGTAACCGCATGAGGTTTTTAAGAAAGCTCAAACCGTTCATTTTCGGCATTTCTATATCCAGAGTCAGGACATCTGGTTGCAATGCCTTTATCATGTCCCTCGCTTCGTAAGGGTCTTTTGCAGCCCCAACAACCTCAATGTCTCCGGCTTGCTCTAGCACAGCCTTAAGGACAGCTCTGAGTAAGGGGGAGTCGTCTACTATCAAAACCTTTATCATCACATATTACTCTAAAATAGCTCGATATCGGTTTTAGCATCTTGTGCCTCGATATCATGTAGGTACTTAACCTCACGTTTCTCAATCGTATCATTGTGCACCTGCCTTAGCTTCTTGACCTTTGCAGTACCCGACTGAGGGTGAAACACAACCTTTCTCGGCCAAGGACCACCTACATCATGAGAGACCAACTCGAGGTTTTCTTCTTCTACATATGCCTGAGCAAAACGGATATTGCCTACGCCAATGTCTGTCATTGCGCTGATAATTTTACCGCCACCAAATAACTTCACCTTCAGATTTGTGCGGCTTGCTCCATTTTTAAGTACTTCGTTGATTAAGAACTCCATAGCCCAATTGCCATAACGACAATTAAAATCATCAGAGTGTACATTGGTTATGTCTTTCATCTTTTGAGCACCTGGTAGCATAAAATGGTTCATACCACCGATCCCCAGCTTTTCATCATATACACAGGCGGCGATGCAAGAGCCTAGCACTGTAGAAATCAATTCATCATTTTTTGAGACATAAAACTCACCCGGCAAGACCTTAGCTACAACCGTATTGCGCCCAGCATCCCAAAAGCGCTTTACGTGCTCAAAACCGCTTATGACTGGCCTAAAGTGGTTCATGATGCATCTATCCTCTTATACATGGTTTTGCCTAAATTCTTAAAATCGCTACGTTCTTTACTCATGGTTTCTGAATGACCAATAAATAAGTGACCGTGCGATGACTCTAGCATTCGATGGTAGCCGTCAAATAGCGTGTCTTTCGTTTCTTTATCAAAATAGATCAGTACGTTTCTGCAAAATATCAAATCAAATGGGCCTCGCATTGGCCAGGGTTCCAGTAAATTTAGCCGCTTAAAATAGATAAAGCTTTTAAGTTGCTCTTTTACTCGAAACTGACTACCGTCACTGCTTTTTAAAAACCACTTCCTCAGATGATTATCATCAAGCCCTGTAACAGACTGGCTGCTGTAAACACCTTCGGCTGCTTTGTGTAGTACATTTGAATCAAGGTCAGTAGCTAACACCTTGACATCCCAATCAGATGGAAACTCGCCAGCAACTGTCATCGCAATACTGTAAGGCTCCTCACCTGTTGAGCAACCTGCCGACCAAAAGCGCACCCTCTTCGTTAACCTATTGTCTTCTTTGATACGCGGGATTAAGCTATTTTTCAAATAGTCAAAATGATGTGACTCGCGAAAAAAAGAAGTGAGATTCGTTGTGATCGCATTAATGAAATGACTAAACTCCTGCTCACTGCTGCTATCTAAAAATGCTAAATAGTCTTCAAACGAGCTCAAACCATTTGCCCTTATCCGTCTCGCTAAGCGTGAGTAAACCATTTCTCTCTTATGTGGCCCCAATACAATGCCACATGCGCTATATACTTTTTCAGAGACCTTTTGAAAATCCGTATCAGTAAATGGAAACTCTTTCATATGCTCATTAAGCTTAAATAGTGTGAATAACAGCAGCCGAATAAATACCGCCGATTTAAGACTGCCTCGCTAAGCTTAGAGGCAGCTCTAATATACCTGCTGAGATTAAAACTCTTCCCACTCTTCTGAGTCATCAGCAAAACGGTTTGCAGGCTCTGGTGCTCTTTGGGAAATATCAGCCGTGACATTGGCAGTTGTATTATTCAACTGTCGACCTTGACCATTTTGCACCGCAGGCCTTTGCGATGTTGTCAGCCTTTCTGGCTGCACATTACTAAGCGGTGTTGGCGTACTTGACGATGAAGAATCACCTACATTGAAGAAGTTCAATAGCCTTCTCATATCGTTCGCTTGTTCAGCCATGGACTCTCCGGCTGCTGAAGCCTGTTCGACCAATGCTGCATTTTGCTGAGTCATTTCATCCATTTGCGATACTGCTTTATTAACTTGCTCAATGCCTGAGCTCTGCTCTTCTGAGGCCTCTGCAATATCGGAAATCATTTCCGTAACCCGCTTCACGGCGGCAACAATCTCTTTCAAAGTCGCCCCCGACTCATTCACCAGTAACGTACCGTCTTCGACCTTGCCTACACTGTCTCTAATTAAATCTTTAATTTCTTTTGCTGCACCTGCTGAGCGCTGAGCTAAGTTCCTCACTTCGCCAGCCACGACGGCGAAGCCACGCCCTTGCTCGCCAGCCCGAGCAGCTTCCACTGCGGCATTCAGGGCAAGTAAATTCGTTTGAAAAGCGATTTCATCGATGACACTAATAATATCGGCAATCTTTTTACTCGACTCATTAATTTCAGACATGCTTGCAACAGCGCGATTCACAACTTCACCACCAGTCGCGGCTTTTTCGCTGGTCTCCGCAGCCAATTCGTTGGCCACTTTGGCATTGTCTGCATTTTGTCTAACCGTGCTAGTCATCTCTTCCATACTTGAAGCGGTTTCTTCAAGCGATGAAGCTTGCTCTTCTGTTCGTTGACTTAAGTCCGCATTACCTTGAGAGATCTCTTCTGCGCCACTGGCAACCATAGCCGCAGATGAACTAATTCTATTGAGTACTTCAGTGAGCTTATCTGCAGTTGTATTCGCATCCTGCTTGAGCTTGTCGAATGCGCCATTGTAATCCGCATTAATTCTTTGTGTTAAATCCCCATTTGCGAGTGCATCTAACATATTAACCGTATCAGACACAGCATCATCCACTAGTGAGACTAAACCATTCAGCCCTTGTGCTAACCGTAGATAAAACCCTTTTTTATTATTTTCATTAAGCCTCACTGCCAAATTACCATCACGAGCAGACTCTACAAGCTCGTTCACCTCAGACTCGATAGCGACTTCGTCCGTTCTATCTTCCCACTCAACCACAGTGCCAATACGATCACCACCGTCACCTATAATTGGGTTTGCCACCAAGCCGAAGGTACGGCCACCCACTTTAATTTCAGTCTTATAAGTCTCCGTTAGGTTCGTCACCATACTGCGCTGATGAGCCGGATTTTTATGGAATACATCAATGTTTGCGCCTATCAATTTTGCGCAATCAAAATTAGGTAAGTCCTGACGTATATCACGCTCTGCATTTTTCATCATTGAGGTCACAGCATCATTCATATAAACAATATTAAAATGACCGTCAGCTATCATGGTGTTGGTTGCAACGTTGTCCAATGCACGACGCACACGGAGGTTTTCATTGGCAGCCTGCCGTTCCTCTCGCTCTCTCACTAAACGTTCAGTTTTATCTTCCCACTCAACTACCGTACCAAGGCGCTTACCACTGCTGTCTTGCACAGGTGTTGCTATCAAGCCAAAAGTAAAGCCTGCAACGTCAATGTCTGTCTCATAGGTCTCAGTCATATTACTAAGTAGGTTTCTTTGATGGCTGGGGTTTGCATGGAAGATATCGATATTTTGACCTATTAATGTATCGACATTAAATCTAGGAAGCGCCTCTTGTAGCTGTGTCTGATTTTTTCTCAGCATGCGGATCACAGAGTCATTAGCGTATACAATGTTGCAATCATCATCAGCTAACATCACATTAGCCTGACACACATCTAAGGCACTGGAGATACGCGCATTATTCGCTGCTTCTCTTTGCTGTTTCTGTTCTAAAGCCAATTGCTCTGTTAAGTCTTTCCATTCTACCAAGGTCGCAATACGCTCATTATCCTTGTTGAAAACGGGTGTTGCTATTAAATCAAAGGTGAGCCCTGAGACAGTTATTTGCGTTTTATACACCTCACGTAAGCTGGCCAACAAGTTCCGTTGATGACTAGGGTTAGCGTGGAACATATCTATGTTAGTGCCAATAGTCGTGGCGACATTAAAACTAGGTAGATCTTTACGAAGCTGGTGCTCATTTTGTCTCAACATGGCAGTAACCGAATCGTTCATGTAGACGATATTTAAATCACCATCGGCCACCATGATATTAGCTTGACAACCTTTCAAGGCAAGTAGCAAGCTTTCTGTATGGTCGTCTTCATGCTCATCTTCGTGGCTTTCAACTCTAGATAACAGCCTATAAAGCTGGGGGAAATCTGATAAATCAAGCTGCTCAAACTGTTCTCGGTTACTTACCGTCATGAAAGGAAGTGCAGAATAAACCGCAGAAAGCTTTCCAACCACTGGCGACAAACCCAATTTTAAAAATATCAGAGCAGCCGCACTGCCCAACAATGGAATAGTAAATGCTACCATCCTAATTTGCTCTGATTCAGCTTGCCCTAGCTGAGCACCAACAATGACACTAATAACCAGAATTACACCAGCTACCAAAATCTTGTTATTAATACTGCTTTGGATACTCTGTTCGCTCATTTCGACCCCCAATTAGCCTTTGAGTCCACTTTTATCACTCAAATCTAAAACCTTTTCTAGATTTAAAAGCACAACCATTTTTTGCCCTACATTGACTAAACCGTGCACAAAATAAGCGTTATCTGAGTCCTGAAAATCAGGCACATCTTTGGCTTTTTCTTCTGCAATGCTGTACACATCAGATACAGCGTCCACGACTAGCCCCATAATTTTTTGTTGATCTTTAATTTGCACAGAGACCACGATGACAACGGTAAGCGGTCCATACTCAATGGCGCTGATCCCAAAACGCATCCTTAAATCGATAATTGGTACAATCGTGCCGCGTAAATTCATCGCCCCTCTTACAAAGTTCGGTGAATTAGGAATTGTGGTCACAGGCTCCCAACCACGAATTTCCTGAACAGCTAAAATATCCATGCCGTATTCTTCATCATGCATCATAAAGGTCAAAAACTGCTTTTCATCTGACTCGCCATCAAACATGAGCTGCTGATTTACCTCGACTTGATCGATCATACTGGCTCTGCCTCCTCACCTTTCAAATCAACCAACAATTCCGTTGAGCCAGGTCGACGTAGCCCACTTAATTTAATGAGGCCACTAATATCAATAATTAGCGATACTGTGCCATCGCCTAAAATGGTCGCCCCTGAAATACCATCAACCTTTTGATAATTTGCTTCCAAGCTCTTAATCACTACTTGCTGCTGAGCCAGTAAATCATCAACCAAAAGACCAATTTTGTAGTTATCGCTTTCAACGACAACCAGCAAAGTTTTATCTAACTCTTCACGAGCACCTTGGTGACTAAAAATATCGTACAATCGTAAAATCGGAATATACTCATCGCGAAGCCTCAACACCTCCAAGCCCTTACCAACTTTACTCACTTTAGAGATATCAATTTGCAATGACTCAACAATAGAAATTAGAGGAATGATGTAGGTATGGGTTGCAACTTGAACAAGCTGGCCATCAAGAATCGCCAGAGTAAGTGGCAATCTAATCGTAAATGTTGAGCCTACCCCTTGCTTTGAAGTGACTTCAACAGAGCCGTTCAATGCTTGAATATTTCTTCTAACCACATCCATGCCCACGCCACGACCAGAAATATCACTTACACTGTCGGCCGTCGAGAAGCCAGGCATAAATATCAGTTCATTAACCTCCTCAACACTGAGGTCATCCGACTCGCTGATCAGACCGTTTGTAATGGCTTTACTGCGTATTTTTTCAGTATCCAAACCTTTGCCATCATCCATGATTTCAATCACAATATTGCCGCCTTGATGAAACGCATTCAGAGTCACTGTACCAACAGGGTCTTTACCGTTGGCAATACGCTCTTCTGGCGTCTCCAACCCGTGATCTAATGAATTTCGCACCAAGTGCACCATAGGATCTGACAGCTTCTCCATCACCGTTTTATCTAGCTCTGTTTGCTCACCGACTAGCTTTAATTCGACTTGTTTATTGAGCTTTTGTGAAGTATCTCGAACCAAACGAGGGAAACGGCTAAACACAAAACTGATAGGCAACATACGAATACGCATGACGTTTTCTTGTAAATCGCGCGTATTATGGGCCAGCTGTGTTAACCCCTCTTGAAGCGCTGCAATGCTCGATTCAGTAATTTCTTGGTCGCCTATCTGGCTAAGCATCGCCTGAGTGATCACCAGTTCCCCAACCATATTGATCAAAGAGTCCACCTTATCGATACCAACACGAATAGAGGTCGCGGTAGAGTCGGCTGACTTCTTGGTATTTTTGGCTGACTCAACCTTCTTCTGTACTGCTGCAATATTTTCGTCTGCTTTGGGTGAAGCTTCAGCCTTGATTTCGGGTGCAGATACTTCAGCGACAGCACTTGAATCAGGTAAATCAGCAGCCTCTGATGTATTTATTTCCTCTGTCGTATTTGTATCATCTTCAAATAAGCCACCGCATGCTTCAATTTTTATATCTGCATCATCTTCAACCCATTCAAAGATTTCTGAAATGGCTTGTTCAGGCTTACTGGTTGTTAAAAAGAACCTCCAGTGTAAAAAGCAGTCCTCAGGGTCAAACTCCAAAAAGTCAGGAATGCCATCATGAAACGCTGTCACTTCCAACTGGCCTAACTCGGCCAATTCAGAAAACATGTAAAGTGGCTCGTTACCCGTTTTAAATAGATGTGGCTCTGGCTTAAAATCTATTTGGTAGGTCGTGCTTTGTAGCGCTTGCGTCGTATCTTCTTGTGGTTCTCCCTCGGCTTCCTCTGCAGATTCCCCACCGAGTATTGCCTCAAATCGTGCTTTTAGCTCATTTGACTCGCTTAAATCTGGTTCTTCTTCAGCTTGCAAAGCTCCTAATAATCCACGAACACAGTCAACCGACTTTAAAAGTAAATTAACATGCTCTGCGGTCAGCGTCCTTTGCCCATCTCTAATTTGATCAAGTAACGTTTCGAGTACATGTGTGAAATCTGACACTGATACAAACCCAAATGTACCACTGCCACCTTTAATCGAATGCGCCGCCCTGAAGATGGTATTAATGGTCTCAGAATCTTCTTTACCCGGCTCAAGATTAAGAAGCTCAGCTTCCATCGCATCAAGACCTTCAAAGCTCTCCTCAAAGAACACATCAAAAAACTGGCTTAAATCTATACTCATGCCTATACCTCGTTGGTACTAGCGAATGACTTTCTTCAATACAGCTAATAATTGATCCGGATTAAAAGGCTTTACAATCCAGCCAGTTGCACCTGCCGCTTTACCTTCACTTTTTTTATCAAGCCCTGATTCTGTCGTTAACATCAGTAGTGGGGTAAATTTATAATTTGGTAAGCTGCGTAACTCCCTTATTAACGTGATCCCATCCATCACTGGCATATTTACATCAGATATCACAGCGTCAAACCCCTGCTGCTTTGCCAAATTTAATGCCTCACTACCATCCTTTGCTTCTGTGACGTCAAACCCTGCTTTTTTAAGAGTAAAGCCAACCATTTGTCGCATTGAAGCAGAATCATCCACAGCTAAAATCTTTTTCATATTGACCTCTTAAATCTTACTGCTAAAGGATAAAATTTCGGTTAAACCAAGTTGTTCTACAGACTCAAACAA
Source organism: Pseudoalteromonas umbrosa (assembly GCF_030125375.1). Taxonomy (GTDB): domain Bacteria; phylum Pseudomonadota; class Gammaproteobacteria; order Enterobacterales; family Alteromonadaceae; genus Pseudoalteromonas; species Pseudoalteromonas umbrosa. Next base: position 47,314 of record NZ_JASJUU010000005.1, read on the forward strand.
GATAGGACTATCACCGTGCCAAGTTATTTTTTGATCAAAGTTCATGAGCCTTTTTTGCAATGCACACAACATTTGGATCGAAGCTGTATCAACCTTTGAAACATCGTTAATATCAATGCATATCGGTTGGCCAGACTCTAATTCTTGAACGAACGACTGATAGAGTTCTTCGACTTTATTGATGGCTAACTCAGAAGGAAGTTTAATCATGTGCTTGGCACATTCCCTGTAAAAGTTATAGATAAGATTAGATTAGACGTTGATGATAAAATTGCCAAAATTTAGGCAAAAGAAATAAAAATATTATTAACTTAGAAACAAGTACACACTACTAAAGACGCGCTTTACTAGCATTGGAAATAATTTTAAAGTCCGCAATAATATACTCAACATTAACCGTCGGTACATGACCCTTTTTGAATTCAGGTTTGAAGATTGCGGTCAACTCTCCGTTGGGGTTTATCAAAGCAATAGATGCACTGTGGTCTACATAATACTCCGTTTCTTGCGAGTCATTTATGGCATAAATTAAACCGATATCTCTAACAAAAGGAAATAAGTGTTGATGATTATGCGTCACGGCTAAGAAGCTTTTATCAAAATACTCAATATAATCTTTACGTTGTGTAGGCGTATCTCGATGTGGATCAACTGAGACAAACCACACCTGAGTATTTTCAAACTCGCTGATTTTATTGTTAATATGGGTGAGCTTTGCCAGAGTCATAGGGCAGATATCCGGACAACTGGTGTAACCCAAAAACAATAAATTCCACTGTCCTATTAGGTGCTCATTTGTCACAATCTGATTACTTTGATCTTTCAACTCAAAAGGCTTTAGTAATTTGGGACTCGGATATACCACCGTCAATTCAGAAACCTGTTTGGGCTGCGAGCATGACAATATTGCAAATGATAATAAGACCAATAAAAGTAAACGCATCAGAACAGTAACTTATCAATAAACAATGCACTGAAGAGTAGCAATAAATAACTTATTGAAAAACGAAAAACTTGCATCGCCGACTCCGACTTTGATTCAAAATACAAAAATGTCACTTTTTGCAAAAAACGTGCGTTTAAAAAGCACGAGATAGCAAGATAAAATATTCCAGACATATTAATTAAATACGGCAATATACACACCAAAGATAATAAAATGGTATAAATAAGCATGCACAATTTTGTAAAGTGAACACCATGCGTCACTGGTAGCATAGGTACATTAGCGCGTTCATAATCTTGCTTTCTAGCAATAGCCAGCGCCCAAAAATGGGGCGGTGTCCAAGTAAAAATGATCATCACCAATAGCCAAGGTTCTGCGCTCATCGCGCTTGTCTCACTTACCCAACCAAGCAGTGGCGGCATTGCCCCCGCTAAACCGCCAATCACTATATTTTGGGGGGTGGAGCGTTTTAAGAAAACCGTATAAACAACTGCGTAGCCAAACAGCGCCAATACAGTTAAAAAAGCACACAACAAATTGCTGTATGCCAATAGCAGCACACTACCTAAAATCCCAATCACAAAAGCAAATATATAAGCTTGCTGCACACTCAGCTGCTCCTGCACCATGGGTCGATGCCGAGTTCGTACCATATGTTTGTCTTTTGCTCGGTCTAAAATATGATTGATGGCTGCCGCCGAGGCCGACACTAAGCCAATCCCCAATAAAGCAGCTAGCTGTAGCCATATACTGCGGCCAGATTCAGGGGCTAATATAATGCCAACCCACGCAGTAAGCACCAGCATTAATACAACTTTAGGCTTACATATATTCAGGTAGGGTTGAATATATTTTGATATGCCATCGAATGCATGTGTATATTTTGCTAACTCTACATTCATACCCATATCTGCCTCGCTCGAGAGAGTAAAAAGCAGGCTCTGACAAGTGCCAACAACAATAGAGCAGCCATTAAATTATGGAATAGCGTCAGTAAAATTGGGAATTTGAAATAAACAATTATCCCCCCAATAGCAACCTGCAGTAGCACCAATATAGCCACTTGATTGGCTGCTTTTCGAATAATCGGCTGAGATATTCTAAAATGAACAAAGACCGCCATAGCGACCAATGCCAACAACGTTACACTTGCCCATATACGATGCATCAAATGAATCGATACACGCGTTTCAAAAGGTAGTACGCCATATTCATAGGTGCTTGACGGCTTTGGCAACTCCAATAAGCTTGACCAAGAGAAAAGCTCACTATTAGAGCAAAGCGGTAACCCCGTGCAATGGGGTGCAGCATAATTTGCAGCAAGCCAACCGCCAAGCGCGATTTGTAGAACCAGAATACCGGTACAAACTATGCCCACCTTTAAACAAATAGATGCCTGAGCTTCATATTCAACGGATGGTGGTGCCGCTCGCAGATACAACAAAGTAAGAAGGGATAAAACAGTAAAACCTCCCAGTAAATGCCCCATCACCACAAATGGCTGCAAGTTCATAGTAACTGTCCACATACCAAGTAAGGCCTGAACGCCTATCATAAGTACCAGAGCACTCGCCAAGACCTTTGGCGCATGTTGCGCCCTAGATCGAATAATAACGGCAAACAATAATAAAATAACCAAGGCTAAGCTACCCGCAAAGTACCGATGGATCATTTCAATCCAAGCTTTGCGAGGCTCAATTTGACTAGTTGGAAACTTTAGCTGCGCTGCAGTAATTTCATGAACTTCATTTGGCACGGTCAAAAAACCATAACACCCCGGCCAGTCTGGGCAACCAAGTCCCGCATTGCTCAACCTAGTATATGCACCGAGTACAACCACACAAATGGCCAGCATACACGCAAACGTGATAGTTCGTTGAAGTACAGTAGACATAGCGCCTCCTTTTACTGAGAACGAGCATAATTTAAGAGTTTTTTCATGTCCTTCAATAGCCCTTTAAGAACCAATCTATTTGCTTCAGGATCAGACTCATAAGGGTATTCCAAAATCACTAGGCCATGTTTATCGACCAGATAAAAAGCGGCGGGCACGAGTTTTTCTTGTATAGTTTGATCGACTGGCTGCTCAGCGTCTCCAACAAGCACGATAGCGACTTTGCTACGGTGCTTACCCAATGCAACATCTAAGTTTTCCACATTACTCTTTTGTACATCGCACGCGGTCAAACATCCTTTGGGCACATTTAAAACAATACTCCATAGCTTGCCTTCAGGCATAACAGGTAGCCAAATATCTTGCTTTAAAAATCTGCCATTGTTCGTCGTTGAACTTGGCTTAAAATCTAATTTAAGTACGGTTATTGCCATGATCACAGGCAAAATAAAGCAACCAATAAACAACCCAAGTGTTTTATTCATGTTCTTAAATCCCTAGACTTTTTTCTGGTGGCAAAATAAGCAATCACACCTGCAGATAAACCAATCAATAGCCATTGCAATGCATAGGCACGATGTTTATCAGGGCTCATTACCACTGCTTTATAGTGCGGTGTTACACCTTGAATAACACCTTGCTTGGCAATCAATAACTGCGATGAAATCGGCAACTTTGATTCCCGTTCAAAATACGCCCGATCCAAATACTGTAAAACGTTATGATGATATGCACTTTGATCAGGGGACTTGGCTAAAGTAAACCCAGACCAGACACCTATTTTGAACTGCACATTGACTTCAATTTGATTAAGCGGCAAAGCTATTACTGGTAACTGGCTTCGACTGTCTCGAGCTGGCACAAAGCCAAGGTTAATAACAAAAAGAGTGTCGGTATTGTCAGCTTCAAACAAAGCGATCAAGTCATAGCCCACTTGACCATGCAGAATTTGATTGTCCAAAAACCACCATTGATTTGGCACCAGCTTTCCTTTTAAGTCTATGTTTGCCCCCTGCCAGTTATCAGTGCTTTCGACCTCTCCAAGCGCATGATTATCAAAGCGCTCAGTCAACATAGAGAGCTGTGCTTGCTTGTCGCCTGCTCGCTGCCATTGCCAATAGGATAGTCTGAAGCAAACAGACATCACGATAGTCACTGCAAAAATGAGCACAACTGTACTAGTCTTTTTATTAAACACGTAAAGGCGTACTCCCTTATGCTTATAAAATGGATTATCACAGCACTTCTTTTAGTTATTCTTTACCAGCTTTTTTATGCCTTATTTGTGATGCTCAAAGGAGCTGAAAAATCGAAAAACATGTCTAAAATATTAGGGAAAAGAGTCATATTTTCTCTGATAGTCGTACTTTGCATTACACTTTCCAGCCAGGCTGGGCTATTTAACTTTAATCCTAAGCCGAACTCTAAATCACATACACAAACACAAACAAACATAGCCACACAACATCAACAAAATGCCAATACCAAGCAGCTGCCTGAAACGCAAAATGTTGATTAGAGTCCAAGTGTCCCTTTAGGACCCTCAGCCACACCACAAACAACATCAATGCACCAAGCGTGACATGCATACCATGAAAACCAGTGAGCATAAAAAAGGTGTTGCCATAAATGCCAGAGTCGAGTTTCAAGCCCAACTCAGTGTATGCATGTATGTACTCTTCAACTTGCAAGCCTAAAAAAACAAAACCTAATGCGATGGTCACGCCCAAGAACACTTTTAATTTCAGCCGTTCATTTTGCTCAATCGCTGTATGGGCGAAGTGCAAGGTAACGGAAGAGGTAAGCAAAATAATGGTGTTTATCAAAGGTAAACCTTGCCAAGGCATCGCTTGAGTTGCGGTTCCATCTGGCGTCATCAAAAGCGGCCATAGGGCCTCAAACTCTGGCCACAGCACCTCATTAGTCATCATATTATTACTACTGCCACCTAACCAAGGGACTGCAAACATGCGAACATAAAACAAGGCACCAAAGAATGCAGCAAAGAACATGACTTCAGAAAATATAAACCACCCCATACCTTGGCGAAATGATCTGTCCATTTGCGCGGAGTAAAGCCCACTCATAGATTCATCAATAACGTGACGAAACCAACCGACTATCATACCTATTAAAACGACTATACCCGCAAACAATGTCCAAACACCTGAGCTGGCTTCTTTACCTAGTTGCATCACAGTTAACCCGGCTCCCACAGCAATAAAAAACATCGCAACAGCGCCAACTATTGGCCAAGGACTTTGTTCCGGTACATAGTAGGGTTGGTAACTCTTATCCATTTTGAGGTCCTCTTACTGGGGTCGATTGTATTAAGTAATACTGTGAAACAAACTGGCTTTGTGTCTGCTCGCCACTGTATGCAGTTTCACTCTCAGTAATGTCGTATAAAGTGTAAGAAAGGGTTAATTCCTGCACATCATCAGGTAATTCAGTGTCAACGTAAAACCGCAATATAAACTCCATTGACTGATTTGCGGCTAATGGCTGTTGGTCAAAGCAAAAGCAGGCTAACTTATGCAAATATTTAGCAGCTTGCCCCGGAGACACCGAAGGAATGGCTTGCATAACCCGAGCGGTATCACTCAAGTTTTGCGCAACAAAGCGGACTTCTGATAGCTTACCCGGCTGAACGCTTACAGAGTACTGCTGGGCTTTCACTTGAAAAGGGGCACTACTTTTAGCATGCGTTGTAAAACTAACCTCTACTTGTCTTGAATCATCGACACTTGTACTTTGCTCAGCCACAACGAGGTCGACTTTCCCATTTAGTCCAGTTATGTCACAAAAAACGTCGTATAAAGGTACTAACGCAAATGCAAAAGCAAACATGCCCAGCACAGTCAGAACCAATTTTTGTATCAGTGCCGTATGCATTAGTCCACCTTTGGCGGTGTTGAGAAGGTGTGGTATGGTGCAGGTGATGCCACTTGCCACTCCAGCCCTTCAGCACCATCCCATACTTTGTCTTCGGCAGGCTTTCCGCCAGCGACACACTTAAACACAACAGCTACAAAAAGTAATTGGGATAATCCAAACGCAAATCCACCCACACTAATAATCGCGTTAAAATCAGCAAACTGCAGGGCGTAGTCAGGAATACGCCTTGGCATACCCGCTAAGCCGACAAAATGCATAGGAAAAAACAATACATTGACGCTCACCAGTGATAACCAAAAATGCCACTGTGCCAGAGTTTCACTGTACATATTACCTGTCCATTTTGGTAACCAGTAATAAGCGGCTGCCATGATAGAAAATACTGCCCCTGTAACTAATACATAATGGAAGTGTGCCACTACAAAATAGGTATCATGATACTGAAAATCTGCTGGCGTTATCGCCAACATCAGCCCAGAAAACCCACCTAGTGTGAACAGGACAATAAAAGCGATGGCAAACATCATGGGGATCTCAAAACTTATCGAACCTCGCCACATCGTTGCAACCCAATTAAAGACTTTTACCCCTGTTGGTACAGAAATGAGCATAGTCGCATACATGAAAAACAATTCGCCCGCTAATGGCATACCCGTAGTAAACATATGATGCGCCCAGACGACAAAAGACAATAAAGCAATCGACGAGGTGGCGTAGACCATAGAAGCGTAACCAAACAGCTTCTTGCGTGAAAATGTCGGCACTATGGTGGAGATAATGCCAAATGCAGGCAGTATCATAATGTACACTTCAGGGTGTCCAAAGAACCAAAAAATATGTTGAAACATAACGGGATCTCCACCACCCGCAGCATCAAAAAAGCTGGTTCCAAAATATTTATCGGTCAACACCATGGTCACAGCACCTGCCAAAACGGGCATCACCGCGATAAGTAAAAAAGCAGTAATTAACCAAGTCCAAACAAATAACGGAAGTTTCATCCATGTCATGCCAGGCGCTCTCATATTCACTATGGTTACGATCACGTTGATTGCGCCCATAATAGAGCTGACCCCCATAATATGAACGGCGAAAACAAATAGCGCTGTGTTATCGTTACTATATGTGGTCGACAAAGGTGCATAGAATGTCCAACCAAACGCAGGACCGCCTCCTTCCATGAACAGGGATGCCAGCAAGATCGCAAATGCAAAAGGTAAGATCCAAAAACTCCAGTTATTCATTCTTGGCAATGCCATATCTGGTGCTCCAATCATCATGGGGATCATCCAGTTGGCAAGGCCGGTAAAGGCGGGCATGACAGCACCAAACACCATGACTAATCCATGGACGGTTGTCATTTGATTGAAAAAATGGGGGTCGACAAGCTGCATTCCCGGCTGAAATAGCTCAGCACGGATAACCATGGCCATCGCGCCACCGGTAAGAAACATCAACAGAGAAAACAGTAAATACAATGACCCGATATCTTTGTGGTTAGTAGTAAAAAGCCATCGTTTTATACCCGAAGGTGCCCCATGATGATCATGCGATGCAGCTTGCTCTTGCGCGGTAGTCGACATTACTCTTTCTCCTTAGTCTCATCAATGAAGGCCTGTATTTGCCCAGGCTGTACTACCTCTTGGGTATCATTTCCCCAGCTATTTCGCTTGTATGTGATCACACCTGCAATTTCAGTCAGCGTTAACTGCTTTCCAAATGCTTGCATTGCAGTACCGGGACGGCCATTAACCAAGATATCAATATGCGCTTTGAGCTCACCATTTACGACAGGACTGCCCTTCATTGCAGGGAAAACGCCCGGTAAGCCTAGCCCTGTAGGCTGATGGCAAGCAGCACAGTATGCCATGTATACTTTTTCTCCTGTCGCCATCAACTCATCTTTAGAAAGCGTAGCGCCAACTGAAGCTGCTTCAGCTTGTTCTGCTTTAGCTTTAGCTTGCTTTGCATCTGCAAGCCATAAATCGAAATCATCGGGAGAGCGAGCTTCTACTACAACAGGCATAAAGCCATGGTCTTTACCGCAAAGCTCAGCACATTGTCCTCGATAAATTCCTGCTTCATTCACTCGGGTCCAAGCTTCGTTAATGAAACCTGGATTAGCATCTTTTTTCACGGCAAAGTCAGGCACCCACCAAGAGTGGATCACATCATCTGATGTCAGTAAAAACCGCACTTTTCGATCGGTTGGGATAACCAAAGGTTTATCAACTTCGAGTAAATAGTGCTCGTCTTTTTCTTGCAAATTAGCAATTTGATCTTTAGGTGTAGATAGAACGGAGAAAAAGTCCACATCATGGCCCATATATTCGTAATGCCACTTCCACTGAGATCCTGTTACCTTAATGGTCAAATCTGATTTACTTGTGTCTTCCATTGCAATCAAAGTTTTCGTGGCAGGAATAGCCATAACGACCAAAATCACAAAAGGAATGGCAGTCCATATAATCTCCACTTTGGTGCTTTCATGAAATTGGGCAGGCTTAGCGCCTTTGGACTTACGGTGATGTATTAGCGCCCAAAACATCACTGAAAATACGATAACACCAATTACACAACAGATCAGAAAGATCGTCATATGTAGCTGGTAAACCTCATTACTGACATCCGTCACCCCTTGACGCATGTTGTAATCGCTGGCTGCTGCACTGAAGCTTGCCAGTAATGGGACAAAGATATGGAACAGCTTTAAATTCGCAAGATTCATGTGACGTCTCCGATCCCTTATAATTTTAATCTTGAAGGGGTTTTTATTATTGGATGACTGTCAATAGGCGTTGTTGCCTAAACTGCATGACTTCTTTAACGATTAGTAAAGAAACAACCAGCTTGCAAGTTTTGTCTCTCGAATTGTCATATCAAGTTTGAGCATTTACTTTATGGTGAGTAGAAAGGTAAAGATATTGAAAAAGAGTGCAGATAGAGTCTGGAAAAATAAAATAAAACAATTAAAAACAGGCGGATAATAATAGGTTTTCGTCTAATCTAGAAGGCAACATAATTCATATGTTGCCCAATCAAACTGCAATATGACTAAATTAGCAAGTTTGACTTCCTGTTTGGTGATCTGTGCCTGTGATAACACATCTGTCTACAGTACGTCTTGCGGTGTTGCAGCCAAAAGTATCGTAATCATAAAAGCCAGCACCACCGACTTTTGGAGTCACATCTCGAGCAATTGATTGGCTATTTTTCGTCAACGATTTTAGTTTTGATTTTTTAAGCGTTATATTCATTTTTATTCCTTTTAAAATTATGCAATTAATTGCAAATACAAACTAACAAAAAAGAAAAACCATATCAACAAGAAAACCAACAAAAAACACCATTTAAAATAAAGACTTAAAGCATTTATAATTATTAAAAAATTCTTTTTATTACAATTAAATGTAACTAAAAATAATTGACTGAGCCAGATGTAAGAAATGAAAACGTTAAGACTAGAAAAAGAAGAATAACTCAAGTAAAAAAACTAAGGCGAAAACACTATAGATGGCAGCAGCAAATACAACGCTACTGCCAACAAGATTGAAGTCACAATAGCAACATCTCGTGTTTTATACCTACAAGCTTAATCGCGTATCGTGTCTGTAGTTTAAGCTGTTCCTGTAATCACACACATTTGTCCATTTTCAGGAAAAGTGTGACAGTCCGTAGAGTCATTGTGGCAATCCATTGTGTTTGGTAAGCATCTATCCGTTACATAGCTACTACCGCCAGCTATATTTGGCGTCATATTATCAGCAATTGAGCTACTACTTTTGGTAAGTGATTTTAGCTTGGTTTTTTTTAGCTTCATATTCATAGTGTTACTCCTTCTTCTCAGTAAAAATTTATATAGCTGCTTTACTGTCATCGCAAGTACAGTAAAGCCTGTGCCTGTAATGACACAAAATTGATATTGGTTAGTGCCGTCTTGCAGCTGTGTCAGGCAATCGCCTGTAAATAACATAGCTTCAGCCGCCAGCAATCGTTGGCGTCACTTTTTACCCTATTGAACGACTATTTTTAGTTAACGACTTCAATTTTGTTATTTCTGATTTATATATTCTCATTCCTTTTATAGGACCAAAATTAACGTATCCAGAAAAAAACCAAAAATCAACAGCTAAAAAACAAGAAATAAAATGGGAAAAAAAATTAACATTAAGCACATGCACTTACGAATAAAAAAATAGAAAAAGAAACAAAACAAATTTCAAAATTGAAAACACAATCAACATGTAAAAACAGAAGCATTAGAAACCAAAAACACTTTACGCTTAATAGAAATAACCAAAGAAGAGCTCAACTTCAAAAAAACATTCATTAAATAGCAAAAAGACAAAACATAAAAATTAAGAGCAGGATTTAATTAAGGGGAATTTATAAAAAAGATAATAACGACATTTAAGATTATACAGCAATAGAAGTAAAAATATTACAGCCCAGAGAGTACCGAGCTATAAAAGATATAACCAGTGAGCAAACAAGTTGCTCACTAATAATTTTTTAATAAAGTGAAGTATCTGTAATATTACATGCCATACTTAGCTCTGGTGCTGTGTGACATAGAGCCATTTCACAAATAGTAGGCTGCGTTGGCTCATAACTACCACCACCAAGGCGACTGCTACCGCCAGCTATATGAGGGGTCATACCTTTACCAATTGAGTTATGGTTTTTAGTTAACGACTTAAGCTTTGTTGCTTTTATTTTAATATTAATTGTTTATTCCTATTTTTTATAATACCCAATTTAAAAGCCCCCATTTAAAAATCCACAATCAAATAGGCCTTATAATAAAAAATCTTTAACAATAATAAATTAGACAAAAAACCATTTAAAAAACAATGCATTTCTTCTAACCATTTTCTGATTGAAATACAGCTAAAAGGTGTGTCGCAATCAATTTCATGGTCTGCTCGTCTTCTTCGTGGCCAGTTGTTACTATCATTAAATCTAATTCATCTATCAAAACAATATATTGCCCTCCACCACCCTGTGCAGAGCGAGTCAGATAGCGCTTATCACCGATCTGCATTTCGGCTTGCCACCAGTAATAGCCATAACTTGGCATCTTCACTTTATCTCCTGTAAAGAAGATGTCGCTTCCATTAAGTGTCACTATTTTGTTGGTTGCTTTAGCCAAATACTTTTTGGGGATCAATTGCTCCCCCTGCCACTGTCCGCCAGACTTAACTAACAAACCTAGCTTAACCATATCCCTCGATGTTAACGCTGAGCCATATGCCCCAATAGGCAGACCGCCAACCTCGTCTCGCCATTGATAATTAAAAACCCCTAATTTATTAAACAGCTCCTGTTCGATAAATGCTTTTGCGCCACTGGGCACCAGCTTATTGAGCACAAGCATTACAAACGCAGGATCTTCGCTTTGGTAATTAAAATTTTGCTTTGAGGGTTCAATTGGTAATGAAGATGACAACAGTGCTTGCAACTGAGCTTGAGTGCTTTTTTGCCCCAACTTTGTGCGTAACGCCGCATATAATTCGTGTTTAATGCGTAACCCTGATTGCATTGTTAAAGCTTGATGCAAGGTAATGCTCTGAGCACCTGGAGAAAACGCCTCAGAATTCAAGTCATTGAAAAACGATACAATGGGCTTATCCAAGTCCGCCATTGTTAAATGACCAAGAGCAATAGCGCGGCCCAGAGCTAAACTCAGTATAGCTTTAGTAACAGAGGCTTGAGGATGGGGGTTATCAATTCGCCCACGTAAATAATACGACTCAAAAATAAGTGTATCTCCTTTTACGAGCAGCAAACTATCATACTTTCCGAGCTTTTGAGTGCTCACCTCCATGGCCAATTTATTCAGCATGGCCTTATCCGCTTTTACATGATCAAAATTGCCAACTCGAATGCCATCGCTTAACGTTTCTGGCGTAAAATCGATATAAGGTACTTCGAGATTAGCTAGCTCCGAATGCGCTAACTTACTCTCTGCGGCTGTCACCTTTGGCGCTACGGGTATGCTCGCAATTGCCGACACACTTACGACGCTCAGAACAGATATATAAATCAATAGGATCTGCTTTTTTTTAATCCATTTAATGCAAAATAATGCCATGTTTTTCCCCATATACTTCAGTGCTCTCTATCCAAAAACAGTTATTTATAGATTCGACAACCATGACACGCCACGCGCAACCGTCATGGGTACCGCTTGTGAGTGGTCCCCCTCCATGACTTCATGGGTTAAAAACAACTTGCTCTGCGAGTGGGTATTTAATTTAGCAAGCAATCGATCAACATGTATTTGTAGGCTTGCTTCTTGGTCGCCATAAGAGATAAACACATTGGCGTTAAGTTGTTTCTGCTTACTCAATAATTCACTTAAATACTCCACGCTGCCACCTAAAGCAGGACTACCTAAGATGTAGTGATTAAATGTATCTGGCTGTGTGACCAAAGCATACAGTCCAAATTGCCCACCTAATGAATAGCCAAAATAAGCACGTTGATCTGGTTTGGTTCTATACAGCGAATCAACCCGCTTGATGACGTCCTCGCGAATGAAAGCTAAATGTTTTTCCGCTTGACCAAAGTGATACTTGGCTTGACGAGCCTTATCCGTTGATGGAGTCACTGTATAGTCTCGAAACCGGCTGGCATAAGGGGCTGTAGTCTGACCGTCAACCTTAGGCATGTCTTTTTGCCAAGAAATCCCCACTAAGATCACATCATCCATTAAAAATGTCGTTGCTGCAGACAACAAATCGAGTTGCCATACTGCATCAGTGAAATACACCACAGGGTAACGATGTTTTGAGTCTTTGCCATAGTCCTCAGGCAACTTGACCAATAGTTCATATTGTCCACCATTCACTGAATTGGTGATTGGTACCACTTGCGTTCTTGGCATGGCATACGCCTCAAACTCCATTGCTTGCAAACTCCACAACGGCAGCATCATACATATCAATGTCTGTACAAATTTTTTCATCATTCTTCCTCGTTATTTAGATGCGACAAACTAGGCTAAACAACTAATTTATTGCTTACTCGCCTACATGTTATTGGTTGACTAGGAAAACAGGTTAGCGCATTCAGAATGAGGGGCTTGATGTTTTGCTGACGTCACATTGACTTTGCAATGAAAAATAAAATAGCAAATAATTCAGGTGGTTATAATTTGATATTTCGCAATCTAATACGTATGTTAACCTTATTTTATACGTACTAAAATAATCACACTCACTGCCAACGAACAGTAGGAAGGGCTATGCAACAACAGTATTGGGTAGGCGACTTTTATATAGATGTATCCAGAAATCAGATCACCTATCAACAACACACCCAAACACTTGCTCCTAAAGCACTTGCTGTGCTGAGCGTCTTAGCCCAGTACCAAGGCAAAGTATTGAGTCAAGACAAGCTTCTTGATGCTGTGTGGCAAGATGTTATCGTCTCACCAAATACACTACAGCGTAGCATCGCACAGCTCAGAAAGGCATTTGGTGATGACGGCAAAGAACAAGTGTTCATCAAAACCCACGCTAAGCAAGGATACAGCTTAGAGGTCAAGGTCAGATGGGATGATAAGAGCACTGCGGTAACTGAGAGTACACTACCTTCGCACAGCCACGAGCAAACAATAGCCTCTGAATTGCCCGTAACGCCCACTAAAAAGAAACGCCCCTTTAGGCCTACAGTTTCATTCACAATATTAGGTGGCATAATCGCGTTTGGTGCAATGACACTGCTAAACCAACCAAAACCCGACACGTTTCATGTTGAAAAGCTCACCGCGCTCACCGCAACCGATAATAGAGAAAACGCTGGGATCTATTCGCCCGATGGTGACTATGTGGTGTTCCATCGTTATGAAGACCGCTTATGTATCAACAATCTATGGGCTAAACACACACAAACTCAAGCTGAATTTCAGCTAACACAACAGCTCAAGTCAAACGGTACACATACCTTCTCTGAAGATGGCAACACCCTATACTTTGTACAAGAGCAAGATTGTCGGCAGCCCATAACACAAAAACGATGTTACCAGCTAATGAGCTTAGACTTTGCCAAATCCCTGATATCCCCCCAACAACCCACAACCCTCATGGAGTGTAAAAACTCTCGGCTGCGTGCACCTAACTGGCTGACCAATGGCGCTCTAGCGTTATTACAACAGCACAATACAAGATGGGAATTGATCCGTTACTCAATCGATAGCAAAGAAAGTCAAATAATATACGGCTCAGAGGAAGATAACGTCATCTCATATGCTTATTCTAGAGCTGAAAACCTTATCGCTTTGACAACGTTAAATACTAATAACGAGTACCACCTAGTACTTGTTTCCCCTGAAGGAGAGCTACGTTCAAAAATTGCCATTCAGTACCCAAAAGAAATCGCACAGTACCGATTTATTTACCCTAGTTTCTCACCACTTGATGAAAAATTAGTATTCAGTACGGGACGGCAGCTATTCACACTCTCCTATGATGGGCAGATTGAAAACGTCAGCTTGCCTTTAGACGAACCAATGGGGTCGCCAAGTTTTCACCCTAACGGCGACCGCATATTAGTGATTAAAGGCTTTTATGATCGAGATATCGCCTCGTTTTCATTCACTCAGTCTGATACTTTCACTGAACAGCCAGACAAAACTATCCATCAGGCAAAATTAGATATTATCGAGCGCTCAATTTCATCAGAAGGCAGTGCGGTGTTCCAGCCAAATGGGAGTAAATTAGCTTTTCGTTCACAGCGCTCTGGCATAGATCAGGTTTGGATAAGTGATGGACAAAGCAGCCAACAGCTATCGAATTTTGCTATGGACAGCTATATTGAGGGGTTAATTTGGGCTAAAGATGGCAAAAGTATTATGGCCAATTCAGCGAAAGAGCTATACCAACTGTCTTTAGATGACAGCAGTCAGCATTTTTCCTTTCCAGTGCCAATTGAACAGCTTTTTGCTTGGGATAGTGAACAACAAACAGCACTGGCCAATATCCGTGTGGCAGGACTAATTAAATTTGCAGAGCTTAATTTACAAGAGTTAACCTTTATTACACTCCAAGAAACCCCGGTCAATTGGGCACAATACGCTAACACAAGACAGATTATTTATACCGATCAGCTCGACAGGTTTTGGCACACCGGCGGTATCGAAGACACTTTAATCGATGCGCTTATCACTCAAGGCAGTGATAAGCGCTTTGTATTTAAAAATAACACCTTATATGGGATCAATGAGCAATTTCAGTTTTGGCGTTATAACCTTGCTAACGAGCAATTTGAAGAACTTACCCAGCTGCCAAAGACCCTCGATTACCTTACCGATGTTCGCGGTGATGCGGCGTTAATATCAATGCGTATAAATGCTAAAAAAGAGCTCGCAGAATTGACACTTTCTCAATAGTTTAGTCGCTTTTCGAAAACAAAAAACCCAAGCAATTGCTTGGGTTTTTCGTATTAGCTTATGAGCTTGGGGCTGATCACATCATGCCGCCCATGCCGCCTCCCCCCTAAAAACCGTACTTGCGAATTTCCCCGCATACGGCTCAAGCCTTTAAAAGTCAGTACCTGAGTACAGACCTGCTAACCTAACTGAATAAACTGACCAACATTTCCCATTTTGTCTTTTCAACAACAAAGAGTAGGATTGAAGATCCTCCGATACTGAGCCAAATTTTCTTCAACGAAAAGATAATCGCCTGAATAGAGAGCAACGACAGCTTTACCCCGAATCGGTTTCCTCATTACAGTGCTCCCCTGAAGTAATCTCGGGACCCCAACATAACGATACAACCTTACCTCTACTGAAAAGCCATTATAATTCAATGTCCGTAATACAATTACCTATGACAATTGGGATGCAACAGCACTAAGTCACTTAGCTCATCGAACCGCCTTTTACCCTTTTCACAATATGATGGATATTCCACCCTGTTTCTTTGGTAATCGTCTATCAAAACCATCGATTGTTATACCAAAAAATGTCCAATTGCGTTTACTACCAATGTGGAGTACTCATCTCAGATAAATTAAATAAAGTGATTTACCCAAGATTTTGATAATTTGAGAAGATATAGATTAATAGTATCTACACCTATATGAACCTAGCAATTATAAATTGCAATAAATTTACAAAAACAATACAGTAATACAACAATGAAAATTAGGTGCACTCTAACTTAAAACAGGAATAAGGAATCGTGACTGTGAGGGACAGGCCACATATGATAACTGGAGACGATTTAAAAAATATGCGTCTTCTTGCAGGTAAAACACAAAAACAAATGGCCGATTTAGTTGGTATTTCTAGAGACACTTACCTCAACTACGAAAAAGAAGTCAGTAAAATACCTTTGGAATACTTTGTCGTCTGGAGTAAGGTATGTAAAATTGATTTTACGTCTATTTTTAAACAACTAACAGATTGTAAATTCAGCGTACAATCAAAGGGTATTTTAATCGCGAAGAGACGTATAAAGGGAACTGAAAATGAATAATAAGCCAACTCTTAAAAAACGCAACCTAAAGAAGTTAACTCAGAAGCAGTCAATGTTTATTTCAGGTGGCACTGGAACAGCTAAGCCTACAAAACCACAAATTGCTAGAATCCCTCTTTCTCACTCGATAACCACTGATTGAGGGTGATGAAATGAACGCGTTTAACTTATTAGTTATTACCGTTGCTGCGATCGCATTCACCGCTATACAATATGCCGATGCAGACGCTTATGTACTATCAATACTCAGCTTAACAGCTGTTGTTATGCTTATCAAAAGAAACAACATCAATGTGGTTCATATTTGTAGCATAGTGCTTATAACAGCATTGCTGGAATACTGCATTATATTACTCACCTCTCATCAAAAAGACATTCCCACTATATATTGGGGCTCTTTTATATTTGGTATACAAATATTAATTTGCTATGTAGCAATAAAAATTTTAATTCTAAGAACATATTTATCAAGGAAGTTATTAACATTCACTAATAGTGAAAAGTTTAATGAAGTCCACATGACTCATGCAGAAGGTATTCTAGCTGGATTATATCGCATTATTACATTAGTACTTTGGCTCGCGCTCATAGAGAATTTACTACGGCACTTAGAACAGCTTGGTATTAGTAAAAATATTACAAATATTTTTCAAGACTTGACCCTGGTTTATGATAACTATGAAATTTTTATATACCCGTTAAGAGCTATAATTTGTGGGGTTGTTTTATCATTGCTTGTCGTATCTAAAATTGACACTGAACGGCTCGAAAGGCAACAAGCTGTTTAATAAAATTTTCAGACCTTAAAAACTTAGGCTGTAGCATCTTCATAGAGGACAGCCTAAGATTGTTAGATAAACACCTTCCAACAAACCCAAGCAACTTTGTCTCATTATGTAAAAAATCAAAAACTAGAATGACACCATATTTACTGCAAACCAGTGCCCCACCTTTCTAATTCAGCCTGCATAACCGAATAATGCTCCAATTGACAGGCATCTCGAATAACTTACCAATGCTTGAAAATCACACATATTGATATTCAAAGCGTATTTGTGGTCAAAAAAACCCAAGCAATTGCTTGGGTTTTTCGTATTAGCTTATGAGCTTGGGGCTGATTACATCATGCCGCCCATGCCGCCCATACCGCCCATGCCGCCCATATCTGGTGCAGCAGCTGCTTCATCCTTTGGAATTTCAGCAACCATAGCTTCAGTTGTGATCATCAGACCCGCTACTGACGCTGCGAACTGTAGTGCAGAACGCGTTACTTTAGTTGGGTCAAGGATACCCATTTCGATCATGTCGTCGTACTGACCGTTTGCCGCGTTGTAACCGTAGTTACCTTCGCCAGCTTTTACAGCGTTAACAACAACTGACGCTTCGTCACCTGCGTTTGAAACGATTTGACGAAGTGGCGCTTCCATCGCACGTAGTGCAACGTTAACACCGTGGTTCTGATCTTCGTTGTCGCCTTCAAGGCCAGCGATCTTGCTAGCAACGCGAACTAGTGCAACACCACCACCTGGTACCACACCTTCTTCAACCGCTGCACGAGTTGCGTGTAGTGCATCTTCAACGCGGTCTTTCTTCTCTTTCATTTCAACTTCAGTTGCTGCGCCAACTTTGATTACTGCAACACCGCCAGCTAGTTTAGCCATGCGCTCTTGTAGTTTTTCTTTGTCGTAGTCAGACGTTGCTTCTTCGATTTGTGCTTTGATTTGTGAAACGCGGCCGTCGATAGCAGCTTGCTCACCAACACCATCGATGATAGTTGTGTCGTCTTTCGTGATAACAACGCGCTTAGCTGTACCTAAATCTTCTAGTGTTGCTTTTTCAAGCTCTAGACCGATTTCTTCAGAAATTACAGTACCACCCGTTAGGATAGCGATGTCTTGTAGCATTGCCTTACGACGGTCACCGAAACCAGGTGCCTTAACCGCAGCTACTTTTACGATGCCACGCATGTTGTTCACAACTAGCGTTGCCAGTGCTTCACCTTCAAGGTCTTCAGCAATAATAAGTAGTGGCTTGCTTGTCTTTGCAACACCTTCTAGTGTAGGAAGTAGTTCACGGATGTTAGATACTTTTTTGTCTACAAGTAGAATGTGCGGGTTGTCTAGCTCAACTTGGCCTTTTTCAGCATTGTTGATGAAGTATGGAGATAGGTAACCGCGGTCAAACTGCATACCTTCTACAACGTCTAGTTCATTCTCTAAAGACTGACCTTCTTCAACCGTGATAACACCAGATTCACGACCTACTTTTTCCATTGCTTCAGCAATGATGTCACCAATTTCTTTGTCAGAGTTTGCAGAGATAGTACCTACCTGTGCAATTGCTTTTGTATCAGCACACGGTGCAGAAAGTGCTTTAAGCTCTTCAACTGCTGCTGCAACTGCTTTGTCGATACCGCGCTTAAGGTCCATTGGGTTCATGCCCGCTGCAACAGACTTAAGGCCTTCGTTTACGATTGCTTGCGCAAGAACCGTTGCAGTAGTTGTACCGTCACCAGCTGCATCATTCGCTTTTGACGCAACTTCTTTAACCATCTGTGCGCCCATGTTCTCAAACTTGTCTTCAAGTTCAATTTCTTTCGCTACAGATACACCATCTTTAGTGATAGTTGGTGCGCCGAATGACTTATCAAGTACTACGTTACGACCTTTAGGACCCAGTGTTACCTTTACTGCGTCAGCTAATACGTTAACGCCCTGAAGCATTTTAGTGCGAGCGTCACCTGCAAAACGAACTTCTTTTGCTGCCATGTTTTTATTCCTCTAAATTCTTTTCGTTAAAAGCTACTTTGTTTTTCTTACAAGCTAGTGCTTAGCCAACAATACCTAGGATATTGTCTTCACGCATGATCAGGTACTCTTGACCTTCGATCTTTTCAGTCTTTTCAACATATGAGCCGAAAAGTACTGTGTCACCTGCTTTAACTTCTAGTGCTCTTACTTCACCACTGTCCAAAACGCGGCCATTACCTACAGCAACAACTTCACCGCGAGTTGATTTTTCAGCTGCTGAGCCAGTCAATACGATACCGCCAGCAGATTTAGTTTCTTCTTCTAGACGCTTAACAATAACGCGATCATGTAAAGGACGAATGTTCATTGATTTAGTTCTCCTAACTTTTCTGAACAAGGGCAGAATAAACTGTTTACTCAGAGTGAGTCGCGGCCCAACTAACGGCGCTAACGCGACTCTCTGGATTAATTTGTAACTTGCAATTCTAGATGGGGGTGGATATTTAAAACCCAAGAGAAAAAACTAAAAAATTTTAATCTTTTCTCTGATATTCACCTTCAATGGTGGTAGACGACTGTGATTCTGACTTTGGCGCTTTGCGCTCAAACGGGTCAAACTTCTGCTCTTCGAAAGGAGACTGTGCATTTTGATGCGCTTGAGACTGGCCAAAATCTTGCCCAAACATACTGCTCTGCGCAGAGCTTTGCATTTTCACACTGGCTTGTTCAATCAGTGTTTTAGCTATTTTTTCGCGAATAACTGGGGTTAATAGCATAAAACCTATGGCATCTGTCATAATCCCCGGCGTCATCAAAAACACACCCGCGATGATCACACATAGGCCTGTAAATAGATCTTGCCCAGGTAACTTACCCGACGCCATTTGTTGTTGCACGTTAGAATACGCACCCAGTCCCTGCTGCTTAACCAATTTTGCACCTAAAATTGCTGTGGCAATCACTAACGCGATAGTAGCAAATCCACCAATCACATCACTGACTTGAATAAGCAACGCAATTTCAACAATAGGCACGACAATAAATAACAAAAAAAGAACTTTAAACATAGATTCTCCAAATAAACTGAAATAGATGTATGGCTTGTCAGGTCTAATTTCAAGCTTACAGTCAGCATCTAATTGCACTCTGATACTTACTGCCAGAGTCGGTTTGGTATCAAAACTGTTCGTTAGAACAAAACCGAGTTTGAAAGTTCAGAGTATATAAATGCAACTCAACGAGCACACCTTGGGATCCGAGTTGTCATTCGTTACTATAAGGGCACCACTAACTTAGTCGGCAAAAACACGATGAGTACCCCGTATAGAATGGTCATGACGACTTGTGATAGTCAAGACAATGCCCGCCACATTGCGGCGCATTTAGTTTTAAATAAATTAGCCGCTTGTGTGAACATCTTGCCCAAAATAGAGTCAATCTACGTGTGGCAGGGAAAAGTCACCCAAGATGAAGAAGTTAAACTACTAGTCAAAACAACATCCGCACTGGTTAGTAACGTCATTGATGCGATCCAAGCTGAGCACAGCTACGACGTGCCTGAAGTACAAGTGATTGAAATCACTGATGGCTCGCAGCAATATTTTAACTGGATGGAAGAGGTACTAAATTAATGCGACTGACGACGCTCCTATTTTCTTTTATAACGCTGCTATTTATAGGCAGCTTTCAAGCTGTGGCCAATAATTCGGTCTTAGACAGCTTATTAGAACCAAAACAGCAAACATTTTTACCCGTTGATCAAGCCTTTGAGTTTGATTTTGACCAGCAAGGTTCTGTGTTATTCACTGGCTGGGATATTGCCCCAGGCTACTATATCTACAAACATAAGCTGGAGTTTGTTGCCAAGGGCGCTGACATCAAAGTACCTGAACTAAGCACAGGTAAAATGATTGAAGATGAGTTTTTTGGCCGCACCGAAGTATACTTTGACGAACTTTCCGTGGTCTCGAAGCTGAGCAACATTGGCCAAGATGCAGTAGTTAAAATTCGCTATCAAGGCTGCGCAGAAGCTGGACTGTGCTACCCACCAGAGATCATTGAGATCCCACTCACAGCACTGGCTGGTGCAACAAATACAGTTACCAAGCAAGCTGAAAGTGACGCTAACTCGCAACAAACAGCGACTAAACCGGCACCAAAAACAATTAACAGTAATGATGACGGTGAGCTGTCTTTTAGTGATAAATTGGCGCAGCAAAGCTTTGTTACCAATTTAGGTGCATTTTTCTTAGTCGGTGTTTTATTGGCATTCACGCCTTGTGTATTCCCAATGTTCCCGATCCTATCTAGCCTCATTGCTGGTCAGCAGAACCTGTCTACCAAAAAAGCATTTTCACTGTCATTTGTGTATGTGCAAGGCATGGCGGTCACGTATGCAGCTTTGGGTCTCGTTGTGGCTTATTTTGGCGGTCATGTCCAAGGCTATATTCAACACCCTGCTGTACTGATTAGCTTCAGTATTTTGTTTGTCATTTTAGCCTTTGCCATGTTTGGTTGGTTTGAGCTAAAACTGCCAAGCGGCATGATGAGCAAATTAACAGAGATCAGTAACCAGCAAAAAGGCGGCAATTATACCGGCGTCTTTATGATGGGTGTATTATCGGGCTTGATTGCCAGCCCATGCACCACAGCGCCGCTGTCTGCTGCACTATTATATGTTGCGCAAAGTGGTGACTACCTTGTTGGCGGCTTGACTTTATATGCGCTGAGCTTAGGTATGGGCCTACCACTACTATTATTGGGCACCTCAGGCGGCAAGTTGCTCCCCAAAGCAGGCGGCTGGATGGAGCAGGTGAAAACGCTGTTCGGTTTCTTAATGTTGTTTGTGCCACTGATTTTACTCGAACGCATCTTAGACTTTGACATTATTGTGATGCTGGCTTCAGTACTAGCCATTGCCACAGCGCTATATCTACATTATTGGCAAAGTGCGCAATCACAAGGCAAAGGCAAAACCTTCTTATGGGCGCTGTCGATGACCTTATTTGTTAGTGCCTTCTTTATGGCAAAATCTGTGCTTTTCCCAGCACCTCAACCACAGGTTAGTGTTGCTGCCGGTGTGATGGAGGAGAAAAAATTCCGTCTGATCGAAGGACTGGAGGGACTGCACAGCGAGGTCGCCAAAGCCAATCAACAAGGCAAGATTGCCGTAGTCGACTTATACGCTGATTGGTGTGTGGCCTGTAAAGAGTTTGAGAAGTACACCTTCCCAGAGGCGCAAGTGCAGGCTGAGTTCCAACACTTTGAGTTATTAAAGCTCGACTTAACTGAAAGTAATGACACCACCTTTGAGATCATGGAGTTCTTCACCGTATTCGGCTTACCAAGCATGCTGTTCTTCGACGAACAAGGAAATGAAATCCCCGAACTGCGCGTAACTGGCTTTATGAATGCAGAAGACTTTGCAGATCACCTACGTAAAGTACGTAATTACCAGTAAATCCCCTCCTCTTCCAACAGCCTATTTAAGCAACAGACTTAAATAGGCTGTGCTTTATCTCTGATTAGACCAGTATTTTGCTGCTATTTACCTCGAACACTCTATAATAGTTCACGAACGTGAGAAATATTTGCTATTTATCGCGCAAGCGCTTAAGTTAGACACAGCAAGAGACAAAAAGTCTCGTTATTTCCCATTTAAAGGAATTTCACGCATTATGTCAGCAAATTTTAAGGTTTTAGTACTTAATGGTCCAAATTTGAACATGTTGGGCCGTCGCGAGCCAGATAAATATGGCACACAGACCTTAGCTGAGATAATGCAGTCACTGACAAAGTGCGCAGAACAACACAATGTGGTGCTGACTCATTTTCAGAGCAACAGTGAAGCAGAGCTTATCAATACCATCCATGACCATTACGACAAAGTGGATTGTATTATTATCAACCCAGCGGCTTTCACACACACCAGTATCGCCATGCGCGATGCGTTGCTCAGTATCAGCGTCCCATTTTATGAAGTGCATATTTCAAATGTGCACGCACGTGAGCCGTTTCGACATACCTCCTACTTCTCGGATGTAGCGAAAGGCGTCATATGTGGATTAGGTGCAATTGGCTATCAAGCTGCATTAATGGCAGCAATTGACCAGTTGCGCAAACAAGATAACTCAAATTAACTAACAGGCGGGCCAAGTTATGGATATTCGCAAGATTAAAAAACTAATCGAACTAGTAGAAGAATCAGGTATTGCAGAGCTAGAGATCACCGAAGGTGAAGAATCAGTACGTATTAACCGTCACAGCAGTGCACCGGTTATGGCTCAGCCTCAGCAATTCGCAGTTCCTGCTCCTGCAGCGGCACCAGTTGCAGCACCTGCGGCGGCGCCAGCAGCTGATGCACCAGCGGAAGCAGCTACACCTGCGGGTCACCAAGTTAAGTCTCCAATGGTTGGTACTTTCTACTCTGCGTCTTCTCCAACAGCTGCGGCATACGTTGAAGTCGGCACAAAAGTAAACGTTGGCGACACGCTTTGCATCGTTGAAGCGATGAAGATGATGAACCAGATCGAATCTGACAAGGCAGGTACTGTTAAAGCTATCCTAGTTGAAAACGGCGAGCCAGTAGAATTTGATCAGCCACTATTCATCATCGAATAATTCCCAAGAAGGCAAACACTATGTTAGATAAAGTAGTCATTGCAAACCGAGGTGAAATTGCACTTCGCGTATTGCGTGCCTGCAAGGAGCTTGGGATTAAAACGGTTGCAGTACACTCAACTGCCGACCGTGACCTTAAACACGTTCTACTTGCAGACGAAACAATTTGTATCGGTAAACCAGCTGCGTCTGAGAGTTACCTTGATATTCCTCGCATTATCGCTGCGGCAGAAGTAACAGACGCTGTTGCTATCCACCCAGGATACGGTTTCTTATCAGAAAATGCTGACTTTGCTGACCAAGTTGAGCAAAGTGGCTTTATCTTTATCGGTCCAAAGGGCGACACAATTCGTCTAATGGGTGATAAAGTTTCTGCAATCGAAGCAATGCGTAAAGCTGGCGTACCGTGTGTACCTGGTTCTGACGGCCCACTAACAGAAGACAACGAGCGCAACGTGCAAATCGCCAAGCGCATCGGTTACCCTGTTATCATCAAAGCTGCAGGCGGCGGCGGTGGTCGTGGTATGCGTGTTGTGCGCTCAGAAGAAGAGTTACTAGACTCAATCGCACTGACGCAAACTGAAGCACAACAGTTCTTCGGTAACGGCATGGTTTACATGGAAAAATTCCTAGAAAACCCTCGTCACATCGAAGTACAGGTACTTGCTGACGGTCAAGGCAATGCAATTCACTTAGGCGAGCGTGACTGTTCAATGCAGCGTCGTCACCAAAAAGTAGTTGAAGAAGCGCCAGCACCAGGTATCACAGCAGAAATGCGTAAGTTCATCGGTGACCGTTGTACACGTGCGTGTATCGAAATCGGTTATCGCGGTGCAGGTACATTCGAATTCCTATACGAGAATGGCGAATTCTACTTCATCGAAATGAATACACGTATTCAGGTAGAGCACCCAGTAACTGAAATGGTTACAGGCGTTGACCTAATCAAAGAGCAGCTAAAAATTGCTGCCGGTCAGCCTCTATCAATCACACAAGATGACGTTGTGATCAAAGGCCACGCTATCGAGTGTCGTATTAACGCTGAAGACCCAGAGTCGTTCATTCCGTCTCCAGGTAAAATCACGCGTTTCCACCCTGCAGGTGGTCTAGGTATTCGTTGGGACAGCCACATTTACGCTGACTACACAGTACCGCCGCACTACGACTCAATGATCGGTAAATTAATCACTTATGGTGAAAACCGTGACGTTGCAATCGCCCGTGCTCGCAATGCATTAAACGAACTTGTGATTGACGGTATCAAAACAAATACTCCGTTACACAAGAAGATCTTAGCAGACGAAAACTTCCAAAATGGTGGTACAAACATCCACTATCTAGAGAAAAAACTCGGTCTGTAATAGATGTTTTCGTAAAAAAGCCGGTTTACACCGGCTTTTTTGTTTTTCAACCCAGCACTTTTTTGCTTTTTTATTAATCAATTGAACAAGATAAGTTATATTTTTCCACTTTAGCTAGTGACAAGCGGCGCAAAACTTCATATACTGCCAGCGCTTCAAAAGATTGTTTTCACACAGTCGCTGAAAATGGCCCTATAGCTCAGTTGGTTAGAGCACCCGACTCATAATCGGTAGGTCCCTGGTTCGAGTCCAGGTGGGGCCACCATTTTCTTAGTAATCCCTTATTACTTTAACTTTCTATTTTCCTTATCAAATTTATGACTTAACGATTTTAAATCGACCTAAGCCTATTTCCACGCCACCTTATCCAAATTAATCTTTGCCTTCTAATTTAGGATCTTTAACTTTGTCGGCACCTGATCCGCCTTGTATTTTGCGTGCCGCTTCTTGGCCAATAACGCAATTGTTTTTAGGACCACCGCCTTTGCTAACGCCAAAGCCTGCAACGACGTATTCCAGTACTAATTTTGGTAGAGTTTTCATAATGATCCTTTTAAATATTTAAACGAAATTACTTTTTAATCTATCAGGAGTGAATTACAAAAGAAAACAATAAGACTAACAACACTTGTACCAATCAAACAAAAAAACGCCCCTGTTTTACCAGAGGCGCTTTAGTCTCTACTTTAAATATTCCATGGGTTCGCCGGTTTGCAGCGATCTATCTGTTAGGGTTTTATCGGGTTGGCGAAGATCCGGTTTTAACTTGTGGCCATACTTATCGACGCTATTTAAATAGTCGTCTTTATCGCGTATTTCTCCTGAGGCCTCCAACTCTGCTTTTAGCTCATCAGGCTTGTGGGTTTCTTTAAAGCTGCTGTTTTGCGGCGTCAGACTACTCTCTGTATTTAATATCAACGGTAGGCCATCTTTGCCACTGCCAATCACCACCACTTTGGCATTGTTCGATTTTGCCAGCTCGATGGTGGCTTCAATACCGCGCCATTTTAAATAAGCCTCCGAAATACCGTCGCTGACCATTTCTTGGAAAAGGGCAATACCTTTGGCTTCCTCCTCTTTACGCAGCGCTTCTTTTTTCGCGACTTCAACACGCATTTTGTACTCTTCCAAAATATAGTTTTGATTCACTTTTGAAATGATCGCACTGTGTACTTTATCAGGTAAATCAACACGCTTGATCAGCACATCATCCAAGTTCACTAAGTGGTGGCCCGCCATTTTTTGCGCTTCTTGGCGTAACATCGACTTTTCTTTTAGCTCCAGCTCATTGAGCACTTGTCCAAGCAGCTCTTCTTGCACTTCTTTGCGCTGATTGCCGTACACCTGCTCAGCATCATATTGCGACACAATCATGCGCACCCCAGAGCTCACCTCTGGGAGAATGATTTCATCGACATAATCTGGCCCAACTAACTTGTGCAAATAGGGAATAAAGTCCACTTCAGGGCGATAACGTACCGTGATATCTAGGGTGATCCGCAAGCCCTCGTTGGTGATGGCATACACATTGGTATGTGCAGTTTGGTAGCGGCTAGAATAAATAGTAAGCGTATCCCATGGAAACACCAATACTGTCCCTTCATGTAGTGGCGCATCCAAATAGGTACCGCCACCAAAGCGCTTCCAAAGTACCCCAACTTCACCCGAATCAACCTTGATAAAAATCACTGGAATAAGCGCTATCACCAAAAAGATCGCAATCAATAAGGTTAACCCTGCGCGAAAGCGCCAAGATAAAATGCGTCGTCTCAATTTAGGTTGATAACGCTTGAGCAAGCGCATCAAAATATTCGATATTATTATCGCCAAGATGGCACTAATAATAATCGTCAGAGTTATATCAGAAGGGAGAATGATGTTCATGATGTTACTCCTTTACCCTCAACTTCATGGTGTTCCATTAACTGTCCTTCGACCATTTTTAAGTGCACATCGGCCAAATGGAAATACGCATCATCATGGGTGATGGCAATGACGGTGTTACCGCGAGCTTTAAGTTTTGGCAGCACCTGCTCATAAAACTTACGCCTAAAAATAGGGTCCTGATCCGCCGCCCACTCATCAAAGATATAAATGGGTCGGTTTTCTAAAATAGTGCTCAAAAGCGCCAATCGCTTGCGCTGACCTGAGGATAGGTCAATGCTGCTGAACTCCCCATCCACTACTTTGACCTTGGTGTTCATCTCTAAAAACGCCAACCAATCATCGATTTCTTCTTGGCTGGTATGGTGAATGCCATAAAGCTGCTTGAATAAATGAAAGTCTGCGAACACCGCTGTAAATAAGCTGCGATAGGCTTCTTTGAGGTTATCTGTAATCGGTTGACCATCTACTAATATTTGCCCGCCTTGTAGTTCATACAACCCGGTTAACATACGGATAAATGTGGTTTTACCGCTGCCATTACCACCGGTAATAAAGGTGACCTGCCCGCGCTTCAAACTTAAATCCACGGGGCCAACAAAAAACGGCCTATCACCACCTTTTTGGCCATGCTGGTAATAGGCCCCTTCCAGTTTCAACTCATCAAAATTATGTACATAGGAAAAGTGCTCTGTATCTAAGTTTGAATTATCCACTTTTGCACGTTTGAGATCTTCTTCCAAAGTCAGTACGTTTTGCGCCGCTTCCGTTGCGGTGGTGTAAATTGGGATCCCACCAACAATGCTGGTAATGGGGCCAATTAAAAACAGTGACGCCGTAGTGACTTTAATCACCACATCCGTGTATACATGAGACAGGCTCGGCACGATAAACACCATCGCCCCCGTGGCGGCAAAAAAGGTGATTTGCGAGAACACAAAATCAGTGGCGAATAAGGTTTGTGTGGTGGTTTTAGCTTTTTTAGCCCGTGCTGAGTCCATAACAAATTCATGTTCCAAGTCATCGGCTCGCGGCACGCTCAGCTTCACTTCCTTAAAACCATCCAACAAGTCAGATAAGCGTTGGATCAACTTGTTTTCGCTCTCAAATGACAGCTGCATATTGCGTTGAATTTCATTGGCGCGTAGCCGGTGAATGCTGGCACCCATTAAAATTAAAATGGTGATAACCAAAAATGCCACAAACGAGTGCCACGCAATATATAAAGAGGTAAAAAACACAAGGCTGATCGACTGACCAATAATCACAAACAGCTGTGCCGACTGTGAAATGGTTTGCAGCTCTTTACTAAGCGTATTAAAAATGCGCTCTTTACCTATGGTTTCAAGTGTAGATAACTCGGTATGACGCACACATTCAAATAACTCGACACGCAGCCTATCAATGGCTTTTTCCACCATTTTTGCGGCTTTGGTCATCAGCCTTTGCTGCGTCAAGCCATAAATTGAAATGGTCAGAATAAACAACACCAAATAATAGAGAATGTGATTCTCTTTATGGATATCTGAAATGTTTTCCGACACGTTATTTATCAAGGCAAGGACTAACGCATTTGCAAGGCCAGAGATACAGCCTAACATCACGAAAGTCCTTTTCTTTATTTTTATATTCCGACTGATTAAATCGTATAATACCATTTTGATTTTCTTATCATTTTTGTTATCGGCTAAATAGCCTTACAGCGATAATTATCGCCAAGCGCACTTAATATAAATTAAAGCTAGTCTTCCTCACTTTCTTGCTGTGGGTTACGATCTTGGGTGAGCAGCAACATCAGCAAGCTCACTATCGGCGTCAAAAATAATGAAATCAGAAAAAAGCCCACCGGCCCTGCAAACGTATTGCGTCCCCAATAGCCGGATAAAATACATAACACCAAATACAATGCCACTATCATAATGACCTCCTCAAAAGCCCAATGCTGCGAAATAAACCAACAGTTAGCCTGTTGGTTTATCAAGGTTCAGCCACTGTGATTACACAGTGGCATCGCTCGGTTGTGTGCTGGCATTACCTTTATTTTTACGATATTTCGCTGCAATATCAGCAATATCGCCCTTAATGCTAGAAAGATTAAGGTCAATCAAAGTGCCACCATTTTCAAAATGACGAATAAACGTGCTGCCTACTGCATGCGTCGATGCGGCAGACACTACAGGCATAAATGCGATTGCACTCAATGTTCCAATTACCGGCACTGCTTTTAAGAAGCTGCTTAAACCAGCCCCCCCAAGCGTTTGCGGAAATGAACCACCGATCACAGCACTGACCGTGCCACGCAGTTTATTGTCGCTGTATGATTGGCCATACACGTTGGCAATTTCACCAATCATCTTCATTTGGATACCCGTCAAAGCCACTAAATCAACCGCTGGAATTGGGATTAACCCAGAACCAAACGACCATTTAGAGTACTTATCGACAATGATCTGCGCCACGGCTGCTCGGTCTTCTGCCTGAACTACAGTGCTTTGCGGCTCCGTAGCAGAAGCCTTCGCTTCATTTGCCTTGTCGTCCTTTGCTGTTTTTGTCGCTGTCATAATTCATCCTCTATGATGTAGATTTAAACAGTTGTGAACCCACCAAGTTCATGCGAAGTGTTTAAACATCATTAAACTTTGCATTTACTTGCCCTTATCACTGCAATTCCATACGAAATTGCAGAAATTCCTTGTTAAGGCCGACAAAAGTACAGAGACACACTTCACCCAACACTCTAATGCAGGCAGCCTTTTAATCAGTTTATTACTGGTACTAATTCACCGTGCCATCGAGCACGCCTTGGCACTGCTCAGTACGGTGCCTATCGTTATAGAAAATAATGTTACGCAACTCTTCTGCGATACAATCAGACTCATAACCGGTTTTGTGGTAGTTACTAAACGCCATCAC
The DNA here is from genome assembly GCF_030125375.1 of Pseudoalteromonas umbrosa. GTDB lineage: Bacteria > Pseudomonadota > Gammaproteobacteria > Enterobacterales > Alteromonadaceae > Pseudoalteromonas > Pseudoalteromonas umbrosa. The sequence goes on from NZ_JASJUU010000005.1 coordinate 77,067, forward strand.
GGTTTGATCACGCTCTAACAGCCTTGAAAAACTCGTTACCCATGAATAAGGATAGCTGCCTGAGTACTGCAAGAACTTTTCGTATTTGTTCAAATTGGTGCTGTTAGGATCATCTGGACAATCGGCGACTTTGCCATACTGATTTGGATCGATATAGGTTACAAACCAGCCGTAGCCAAAGTACTCACACTCATCATCACTTTGGGTATTTTGATACGGTGCAAACGCCATTTCTTTTTGCTCGGCATTTAAGATTAAGTCACCATATAAGCCCTGATCCCACTTATGCATATCTTTCACTGTTGAATACATGTCGCCAGCGGAATACAGCACTAACGGGTTACTGTACGGATTTTTGAAGATGTTTTCATAAGGCGCTGGACCTCCCGTTTCAGGTGGGCGACCCGTTGTGAGTGGCAAATATTGGTTTTCGTCAAAGACATAACCTGTGGTCATATTTTCATAAATACCAATGGCGTTAAACGCACCGCTGTCTTGCATATTGAGCGGGTCTAATATTTGCTCTTTAACGATGTTTCTGAAATAGAAGCTTGGGTCTATTTGACCTTGCTTACCTGCGGCTAACTGCTCAATGATGTTACCAATGAGGTAGTAATTACAATTGCTGTAGGTAAACTTGGAACCCGGCTCGAAGCTTGGTTTGTTATCTTGCTCTGTGCAAGTACAAAAGCGATTGCCAAAGCCTTCTGGGCCATTTAAATCTAACGTGTCATCGTATAAATATGGTCGCCAGCCCCAATCAAGATATACGTCTGGATTATCACTGTAGTTATCTATGCCTGAGGACATGCTCAACAGGTTATGCAATGAGACATCCGCGCATTGATTTTTCGGATACCAAGGCAGGTAATCACCTACGGTTTTGGTTTTTAAATCCTCACCAGCCAACATACGTAATAAAATTGTCGCGGCAAATTCTTTGGTATTCGATCCAATGCGATATTTTGAATCTGATGTATTAGCAACATCATATTGAATGTTTTGTGGGCCACAATTGGCCTTGTACACCACATCCTCACCGGAAGTAACGTAAATACTGCCAAAAAATACCATCTTATCGCAGTAGTCTTTGACAGTGACTTCGAACATTTCTATCTGTTCGGCAGTAATGGTGTGATCTTTTGCCACTCCATTTTTAAAACAAGAGGTCAGAAGTAAACTCATACAGCATAGGCTTAAAACCCTGAGTTGTTGCTGATAAAGCCCGTTCATTGTGTGTTTCCCTAGCGTTGCTCAGTTACTTTGCTAACTTCTTTACTACTAACAAAACTCATATTTAGCACGACAATTGCGTCCATATTAATAAGCCGCTTTTGCCATACCCACCAGCACCTTTCTGGTGCCCGTATACGCTTCTCGACCATGGGTGTATAACATGTTGTCGAGCAGCATAATGTCATTGCGCTGCCACTGATAAGCAAAGGTCAGCGAGCGATATACCTCATTGATGATGGCAATATCACTGGCTGCTATTTCGCTGCCATCTCCGTAGTAGGCATTACGTGGTAAATTCTCTAACCCAATACTCTCTCGCATTGACTCAGGTAGCTGATTGTCGATGCTTGAGCAATGAAATAAATGCGCCTGATTAAACCAAACCTTTTCACCTGTTTGTGGGTGGGTCGCAACCGCAGGACGAATTTGTTTGGTCTGCAAGTGTTTATCAGACTTCCACTCAAAAATAATGTCGTTTTTCCAGCAGTACGCTTCGACTTCCTGTTTATTTTGAGTCTGAAATACTTCCTGCCATGGCAAATCAATATCGCCATAGTTGCGTACATACATCACACCCAGCTTTTCAAATTTTTCACGAAGCGCCACAGGTAATTGCTGGTACACTAAGCGACTGTCAGCAAGCGGCGTATTACCACCTGTTTTTGCCGGGACCACACAGAAAAACCCCATCCGCATTGGCCAACAATTAGAGTATGCATTTTCGTTGTGCTGCAAAATAACCTGATCAGCGTGATACTCCGTGGTCGTGTAAATGTTGTTTCTCAGTGCTGTACGTGGTGAGGAGCGATAAATATATTGACTGAGTTGCTCGCCAAAAATCGCTTCCAAAATCGTGCTGAATTGATTCGTGCTCACAATATTCAAGCCGCGCAGCAAGGCCACACCATCTCTATCTACCCACTCATTAATTTCTTTAATATGGCTTTTCACCCAAGCCAAACCACTTTGCTTTTGCGCTGACAGGTCATGCACAAAACTATCCAGCTCGGTCCTCGTGTCCTCTTTGTCGAGCGCTAGTAACTGATCCATTCTATTCCCATCCTTAACTAGGTAAGATAAAATTACAACATAATATTTACATTTAACTGTGCAGTATGTAGCGTTTTTCTATCTGCGTAACAAGCGCTTGCATGTCCGCCTTGTTTTGTAAAATTGATAGATGGTCTCCTGCCACTTCCAGTGCAGTAAGGTTCTCCACCACACGCTGCCAGCCCATGTCTAATTTCACTGCTCGCCCCTCAAACTCTTTGGTGTCTGCAGCTTTGATGACTTTGACTTTCACATCCAACAACGGCGTATCAATCACCACATTCGACAGCAACTGGGCTTTATATACTTGATAAAATGTTGCTAATTGCTGTGCTGACATATGCACGTCAACGTGTGAGAGCCAATCTGACAAAAGCGCAAACTTTGCCATTCCAGCCATTTGACTATAGTGCTCAATTTCATTTTGTCGCGGCGAAAGACTGAAAAATTCACATAAGTCATGTAACACAAACTTGTCAATTTGTCGTTCATCAACAGATGCGTTGGGCTGACTGGGCAACGGGGTATCTAAAATGGTCAACGAGGTACACGTCAATTCACTGTGCTGCGAAAGAAGGCACAGCTCATAGCCAATGAATGCACCAAATGAATGTGTCACGACATGGACTTGCTCAAAATCGCGCTCCAGCACTTGCAGATAATGTTTCGCTGTCTGATGAATATCGCCTATCACATCAGGTTTGTCGGCGATTAAATCTGGCTGCAAGCCATAAACAGGGATACGTGCGTCAAGTTTATCCACCAACTGCACAAATGAAATGAGCAAACCGCCTGCGCCCGCTATCAGCACCACAGGCGTAAAGCCCACTTCCCCTTGCTGCAAACACATCACGCTAGTCGGTGCATTTTCCTGCTGATACTCCGTAGCACACTGGGTATCTATAAAATTAGCCAGCGACCGCACTGTACTATGTTGCATCACGGCAGCTAAAGGCACTGTGATTGCTAATTGAGATTGGATCTCAGCCACCAACTGCATGACCAACAATGAATGACCACCGAGCACAAAAAAGTCATCATCTAGCCCGACAAGATCAACTTTAAGCAGCTGAGCAAATCGCGCTGCAATGCCAACCTCAAGGCGACTTTGCGGTTTTGCCTTAGCGTGAGTTTGCAAACTCAACCCTTTTGCATGAGCAACCAACGCTTTGCGATCTAGCTTACCGCTACTAGTATGCGGCAATGCATCGATTGAGGTGATAAGCTGCGGGACCATATAACTTGGTAGCTTAGCACTGAGTATCTCGTGCAGCTCTGATGCATCCCCCTGCAAACTTGCTGACTCGATAAACGCAACCAATTGTTCATTGCCACTACTATCTTGGCGCACCACGACAGCGCAGTTACCAATGCCTGCAATGGCCATCAACTGACTTTCAATATCCGCAAGCTCAATGCGATAGCCCCGGACCTTCACTTGACCATCTCGGCGACCTAAAAAGATAACTTCGTTGCGCGCATTCAGCTTCACCAAGTCACCGCTTTTATACAGTCTCAACCCGGTATGAGAGTCAGTGATGAATGCCTCAGCGGTTTTTTTAGTATCTCCTAAATAGCCTCTTGCAAGGCCGACACCACTAATGTACAGCTCACCAGCAACATACTGGGGCAATGGCCTGAGCTGTGCATCTAACACATGTAATTGCAATCCGTTTACAGGGCGGCCTATGGCAATGTCTTCATCTTGCCAATCCGTTACTTCTTGCAAGGTAGCTGAAATGGTAGTCTCAGTTGGCCCATAAGCATTGACCAAACGTATCTGAGTACCTTGATTTTTTTGCCATGATTTGAGTGCCGCAAGCTGCATTTGCTCACCCCCAATGGTGATCAATCGCAAAGACGAACTAAATTCCTGAGGCACTGCACACAGCTGGTGCCAATATGCTGTGGGCAAACTCATTAAGCTAATATCCGCATCATGCGTTAACTCACTGAGCCTTGCAGTATCAAGCAGCTGGGACGGCTCAGCCATCACTAAAGTCGCGCCTCTAAGCAAGGCGCAAAAAACCTCTTCGGCAAATACATCAAAGCTAAAGCTGGCAAATTGCAGGTAGTTATCTGCGCTATTTATCTCATATTGCGCGGACAAGCTGCGTACATAATTAAGGATACTGCGCTGCTCTACCATCACCCCTTTTGGCACGCCAGTGGTGCCTGAGGTATAAATCACGTAGCCCAGATCCGATCCTAGGCTTGTTGATTTTAAAGCATCACCTGAATAGCAATCTAATTGCGCATTAACGTCATCAACTTGATAAGTGCGGCATGGTGCATCTTGGTCTTGCCAAATCGCGCTATCCGTTAATACTAATGCGGCTTGGCACGATGCCACTATCAGCTGTTTTCTTTGCAGCGGCAGTGCCGATGTCAATGGCACATACGCTGCGCCCGCTTTTAATACCGCCAAAACGGCAATGATAAGATCAGCTCTAGGCTCAATGGCAATTCCGACAATCGGCTGCGAGTCACGGTGCCCTATCTGCTCCACCAGCCAGTGGGCGAGTCGATTACTCTGCGCATCCAGCTCTGCATAGCTCAAGCACGCGCTGGGGCTGATATCCCCGTTATCAAAATAGACCAAAGCTGTTTCACAGCTGTGTTCAGCCGCTGTTTGCATAAACGCATCTGCAAGTGTTTCAGCCCGTGGCGTGTACTCGTCAACCGTATGTGCCTTATCGGCCAATTCAAAGCGGGTAAATTCGCTCTCAACTTGCCCATGTAAGGTATTTGACAGTTCGCACAGCTTTTGTGTCGGTTGCTCACATACTTGTTTGAGCAACTGGGCCAACATTGCGACAAAGTGCTGGCTCTGTGCTTCGTTTAATACACAGGTTTGATAACACAGAGTCAAAGACAACTGCTTATCTCCCCCTACGACGAGGGAGAGCGGATAGTGGGTCTGATCTTGATAGTCACTGCTGATGATTTCAAACGGCAGGCTCGGCCCTTGAGACAAAGGATCGGTCGGATAGTTCTCAAACACATACAGCACATCAAACAAATCCTGCTGATTGTCTATCTGGCTCCACGTTTGCACATCACTTAAGCTGCTATGGGGATATTGACTCAGTGCAGTCACATTGGCTTTAAATCCCTGCAAATAGTCAGCGACACACATCTGCATATCAATCTGGGTATACACAGCTTGAGTGTTAATGTAAGGACCAACACGGCTGGCCATATTGCTAAGTGCAGTCGGACGCCCCGCAACCGTTTGACCAAACATTACCTCACTGCGACCCAAACAAACACTCAACCAATAAGCGAAGACAGCTTGGATAAGTTGATTGGCAGTTAACCCCAGTTCTGAGGCAGTTTGAGCCATCCCTTGGCACTGTGCTTCGCTCAGTACCTGATGACACTCCTGATATTGCACTGGCTCATTTATAGTGGTTTTGAGACAGTCACTGATCAAAGTCGGTGAGTCGATATCGCTAAGATATACTTGCCAAAACGCAGCTTCTTCAGCACGGTCCCGCTGTTGTGTATAAGCAATATACTCTGCAAAGTTATCTGAACGTATCGCCGCGGTTTGGCCGTCGATGCGCGCATTATAAAAGCGCAGCAGCTCACTAAATAAAACAGGTAATGACCAGCCATCCATGATCATATGATGATAAGTCCAAATAAAGCCAACACGCTGCTCGGACATTAACACCAATTGCAATCGCATACAGGGCGCTTGGTTCAGCACTATACCTTGCTGATACGCCTGCTGGGCTAACTGATCAAAATAGACCCCTTGCTCCTCCTGCCCTTGAATATTGATCAATTCAACCGGGGTTTCGGCCTGCTCTAACACCACCTGCACAGGCTGGCCATCAAGCGATGTAAATGCGCTGCGCAAAATGCTGTGCTGCTTGATGACTTGCTGCCATGCATAGATAAACGCCTCACAGTCAAAGTTGCCAGCAAACATAAAGCAACACTGCTCAAGGTAAGGGCGCGCTGATTGACTTTTTGCATCTGCTAACTGAGTTTGAAACCACATCCCTTGCTGCAATGGACTGAGCGGGTAAATGTCTGCGACAGCCTGCTCAGGGGATTGGGCGATTAGCTGAGCGAGTCCTCGATTAGAACAGGTGGGAAGTAAATGAAAATCACTTTGCGTGTAATGACGCCTTGTTTGCTGTGAGCAGTGGGTAAGTACTTCATCTATCGCACTTTGTAATTGAGCGACAAACGCCTCAGCTGTGGCCTGAGAGATCTGCATTGCATCAAAGTCACAGTGCATACACAAACACTCAGCTTGAATCGAAGAAGTAAGCTGCATAGCGTAAAAACAATGATTGTCTGGTGCTATCAAGTCCCCACAAGACTCATTCACATCACTTAGTGGACCCGCACTGTGGATCACGCTATCAAGTTGACCAAGGTAATTAAAAAACACCAATTTGCTGGTGTCTATCGCCAATGCTTCTCTCACCTTTGCATCTGAATGCAAGTAACGCAACGTACCGTAATCACTGGCTTTGTCTTGCACGGCAGCCAATGCTTCTTTAGCCGCGCAGATCATGTCTCCCATCGTCGTAGCATTTACAAAGAGATGCAGTGGATACATGGCGGTCATCCACCCCACAGTGTCACTGCTATCTATCTGGCCCTGCAGTGCTCCTCGACCATGCCCTTCCATCATCAATACATGGGATTGCGCATCAGTTAACTTAAATAATGTCAGATGTACTGCAGCCAATAGTAAGGTTTGAATTTGCGTGCCATAAGCCTTATTGGCAACTGTCAGTAAGGCTTGCGTCTGCGATGTAGTGAGTTTTAATTGCAGACTGTGAACTGTCACCTGAGCGGCTGTTTGTTCATGCATGTCAAAATATGTTTGCTTACTGGCGGCTTGCACTACTGGCAACCAATCATCCACCTTGGCATGATGTTGTGCATGATCTCGCAGCGCCTGCGACACTTGTTGAATACTGACTTTAGGCGGTATTAAAGATATCGCGTCATCTGTAACACTCATTTGCAGGGCATGAAATAAGCCCTCCAAAACAAGACGCCAAGATACGCCATCAATGATCAGGTGATGGGCAATGATACACACGCGGTTTTTAACGTCTTTCTGACCCGTATCTGCCATGATAAAGCGCACTAAAGGCGAGCCATTAAATTTCAAGCTCCGCTGCCATTGCTGACAGGTATTTTGCCACGCATCCTGCCAGTCACCCTTACAGCTCAGGTCGCAAGTATGGACAATGGCAGATGCACAAAGCCCATCAACAAAATGCAGTGTGTTGTTTGCCGCTACCGTCAACCTTAAACTATCATGACGTGCGATAAGTGCTGTAACGGCTGCTTCCAATTGCAAAGCGGAGACACTCTTATCTAGCCCCAACATCACCGCTTGGTTCCAGTGCGTAGGTAATGCAAATTGCTGCTCAAAAAACCAGTACTGTGTGGGTAATAGACTGGCTTTTCCACGACTTGGCACATAAGTCACTTGATTGCTTGGCGTGCTGTCTATGCAAAGAGCAGCCTGCGCGAAATGTGTACTTAACTGCGCGACGCTTGAATAAGTCAACACATCAGAGACGGCTAAATCAAAGCCCAATGCCCGCGCCCGAGTAGCAATTTGAATGCTTAAAATCGAATCCCCACCCATGGCAAAAAAGTCATCAGCAGGCTGTAAATCAGGCCGTTTCAATAACGTGCGATAAACCTGTAATAACGCACGACTCGACTCTGGCAGCCCTTCTTCGGTATCTGTAGAACTGACCGTCGGTACGCTAACCTTGTGCTTTACTTGCATGCGCAGCGATGGCTTATCCACCTTGCCATGGGGCGTCAGCGGCATCTCAGCCAACAATACATACTCACTGGGCAGCATATGCGCTGGCAGAGCATCACAAAGTTGTGCTTCTAACTGCTTAGAAAGTGTTTGCTCATCCAAAGCAGCAGTTTGGCAAATAAAGGCCACTAAACAGGCGCCCGCATCACCTGAATCACACAGCAATACAATCGCTTGCTCTACTTCTGGTAAGACACTCAGTTGGCTCTCAATTTCATCCAGCTCAATGCGATAGCCACGCAGCTTGATTTGGTCATCATTACGACCAATGTAAGCTAAACGCCCATTTGCAATCTGCCTGACCAAATCCCCTGTGCGATATACTCGCATTGACTCACCAGTGGGCGCACGCCAGTTAATAAAGCGCTCAGTGGTAAGCGCGGTGCGCCCCAAGTAGCCACTTGCCAAACTGTCGCCTGCAATGCAAAGCTCGCCGATAGCGCCACTAGGTTGCAATTGTTGCTGGGCGTTTAAAATGAGCAACTGGGTATTATCAATGGGCAGGCCAATATCCGGCGTTGTTGCGCCCAAGTCAACGAGACCAGAAGTGGCAACCACGGCGCTTTCCGTCGGCCCATAATTATTAATGAGGGCAAATGGATGCCCCGAGGTATCCACTGGCGCTAATTTATCACCACCGACCATCAAGTAACGCAATGACAGCGGATTAAACTCGCTGTCAGCTAAAACCGCCTGCGCAACGGGTGTCGCTAAAAAACTATGGGTGACTTGGTGAATTTGCATTGCTTGCGTCAAACGCCGTGCATCACTAAAAGTCGCCTTTGGTAAAAATACCAATTGCGCACCCGCCACCAAATAAGGCCACACTTCCCATGCCGCGGCATCAAATGCGACGCTGGCAGTCTGTGTCGCTACAGAGTGGCTATCTACAGCAAAGGCGCGCTGGTGCCACTGGCACAAGTTCATTAATCCTTGATGGGTATTCATCACCCCTTTTGGTTGACCTGTGGTGCCGGAGGTGTAAATCACATAAGCGAGCTGCGCGGAATTTGCAGGGAGCGACGGCAACATCGCCCCTTGAATAGACGTTAAATCGAGGGCGTCTACATCAATCAGTTGAGCCGAGCTAACATCTCTATGATTTAACAAATCGAAGCCTGAAGAGTTTGTTAGTACAAACTTACAATCACTATCTTTGGCAATAAATTGGATCCGAGACTGAGGGTAACTCGGGTCAACTGGCACATAACATGCGCCTGCTCGCATCACCGCAAGCAGCGCGGTGATCCATCGACTCCCAGCAGATAGGCAGATCATCACCCGGTCGTCATTTTGTAGCCCTTGCTCAGTTAAATACATGGCAAGCTGTTCGGCAGCTGACAGCAGCTCGCCATAATTCATGCATGTGCCATCTCTGTCGACAAGTGCAGTTTGGTTGGCACACTCGGTATTCTGATGAGCCCAAATAGGCTGAAGTACGCTCGGCGAACACAGCGCGTATTGCTCACCACATAACATCCGTTTTTGCCATGTTTCAGTTTTTACTAATGGCAGTTCAGTTACCCGCTGATCTAGGTTTGTCACCGCCGCTGTCACCATGGCCTCAAACGCGTCAGCCAATCCCGCGATTGAATGATGGGAAAATAGGGTTTTATCATAAACCCAATTGAGCCGTATGCCATCAGACTGCTCACTACAAGTTAAGTCGAGCTCAAACTTTGCCTGACTATTGGGCTCATCCAATGCAGTGACTTGTATATCGCCTAATGTCAACTCAGTGTGATCTTTGGGGTCAAACGCAAAGCTGATTTGAAATAAGCTGTGATGGCTCAGGTCTGTGTGCGGTTCACAGAGCGCTGATATTTGCTCAAAAGGCACCGCTTGATGCTCATGTACAGCTAAGATCTGCGCTTTTTGCGCAGCCAATAACGATTCGAGCGTCATCTCTGGTGTAAACTGCACGCGAATGGGGAGTACATTAACAAAAAAGCCAACAATGTCTTTGAGCTGAGCATGGTGACGCCCAGAAAATGGTGAACCTACCACCACATCAGATACTTGACTGCAACGGGCAATACACACAGAAAATAACGTGTGTAGCCACATAAAATGGCTCATCCCTAAACGCTGACATTGCAAAGTAATGTGTTCAGACAAAGCGCTGTCAAAGTTGCTAATGTGTGTTGCACCGAGTTGCTGAGACTGATTGCTACGCACCCCATCCAAAGCCAGCTCATGCACCTGAGGCGCCCCTGCCAAATAGTTTTGCCAAAACGCCTGATGTGCCGCGCCTTGCAACTGTGATTGCTGCCATATTGCGTAATCAAGATAGGTAATTTTTTCAGTAACCTCACAGCCCACATCAGCTTTAGTGCCATCGCACGCATGCTGATATTCCACAGCGAGGTCATCAACGATAAGTCGTAAAGCGTGCGCATCACAGGCAATATGATGCACATTGATGCGTAACTTAAACTCTCTTTGCGATAACTTCAGTAAGTGCACTCTGATCATCAAGTCTCGCTCAAGGTCGAATGCCTGCTGGTCATCATCGCGCTGTAGTTTACGCCAAGTAAGGTTACTCTGCTGAGCAGACTTATCAGAGACATCCACCACCTGCAAAGGCACAGAAAAATCGGGAAGAACGCGCTGTTTCGGTGCACCAGATTGATCTGTATATATCACTGTTCTTAAAATAGCGTGGCGCTCAATTACCTGCTGCCAAGCGGCTTCAAAAGCACTTAAATTCAATTCCCCTTTAAGTAAAAATGACATGGGAACGTGATAAACAGCGACAGCTTGCTCAGCGCCCTGAATGCTATCTAACGCCCACAACCGCTGCTGAGCAAACGAAACAGGGCCCTGTGTTTGCTGTGTACACTGTAATGCTGGAACTACTGATGCCTCACTTACAGAGGCTTTATCAGCCAGCCGCTGTGCCAGCGCTTTAACACTGGAATATTGGAACAACTCAGAAAGCACAGCATCTAAGCCAAAGCGTGCTTTTAAGTAATAACACAGCTCTACTGCAAGCAATGAATGCCCGCCCAGAGTAAAAAAGTCATCCTGCAAGCCAACGTCATGGGGGCATTGCAATACAGACTTGAACGCATCCGCGACTTGTATTTCAACAGGTGTGGCGGGCGCTTCAAAAGGTGCTTTATCGTTATCTATTTCAATTAAAGATAACAACGCTTTTTTATCTACCTTGCCATTCACTGTCAGTGGCATCTTAGACACAGAGCTTGCAAAGCTCGGCAGCATAAAATCAGGTAGAGTGGCTTTTAAAAAGGTGTTTAGCTGGGCACTTAAATCAGTAAAAGCCGCATCATCACCTTCGGTAATAAATGCTGCAACGTAAGCGCCTTTAACTGGATGCTGGTTGAGTATCACTACCGCTTCATCAACCCAAGGGTGCATCCTGAGCTGATTTTCTATTTCACCCAACTCAATACGGTATCCACGCACTTTAACTTGGTCGTCAATACGACCGATGTACGTCATTTCTCCATCCGGCAGCAGTCGCACTAAATCTCCTGAACGATACAGCCTTTCGCTATGTCCCTTTGCTAAACTCAGTTCAACAAATCGTTGCTGGTTTAGCTCAGGGCGTTGCCAATAGCCCCGTGCGACACCTTCACCGCCAACATATAACTCGCCAATGGCACCTTGCGGCAGCAGGCGCTGTTGGTTGTCTAACACATAACTAGATGTCGTTTGGATGGGTTTACCTATGTTACTTTGGCCAACGGCAAGATCCTCATCACTGAGGCGCTTAAAAGTGACATGCACCGTGGTTTCTGTGATCCCATACATATTGATCAACTGACATGCCGGTACCAGCTTGCGCCATGGTTTGATTTTGCTCGGTTGCAGCGCTTCGCCACCAAAAATAACATATCGAATGGTTGGCTGCTGATGGGTTTCTTCCACCAGCCGCTGCATACAACTTTGCAGCACATAAAACGCACTGGGCGTTTGGTTTAATACTGTCACGCCTTCGCGAAGTAGTAGCTTAGCAAACGACTCGGTATCTTTTGCCGTATCACTATCAACCACCACGAGCTTGCCGCCAAACAAGAGCGCGCCGTACATTTCCCAGACCGAAAAATCAAAGCAAAACGAGTGAAATAGACTCCACACATCTTGTTCATTAAAATCAAATAAGCTCGGCTCAGTAAACAGCAAACGTACGACATGGCGATGCTCTATTTGCACCCCTTTGGGCTTGCCTGTGGTACCTGAGGTATAGATCACATAGGCAAGGTGATCCGGCTGTATCTTTGGCGCAACAAATTGACGGCCACTGTGCGCGTCAATCGCTCTATCTGCGACAATGCACCGCACTGTAAGCTGAGAAAACAAGGCTGCACTTTGCTCATCACACACCAACAAATCACTGTTGATATCCGATAGGATGTATTCAATTCGCTCTTGTGGGTAACTTGGGTCTATAGGGACATAAGCACCGCCCGCTTTTAGAATCGCCAGCAATGCAGCCACCATGTCGGTGCTGCGCGTCATGCTCACAGGTACCAACTGCTGAGGTTTTACGCCTTCAGCAATTAACGCGCAAGCAAGGGCATCAATGCGCACTCCAAGCTCGGTGTACGTAAGCGAAGATGTGCCATCGGTCACCGCAGTACGCGAGTCAACATTGATGACCTGCTGTTCTAATAACGAAACGATGCTGTGTTGCTCTGGCCAACTCGCTTGGCACTGCGGCTGAGAGAGCAGTTGATTGGCATGTGACTCATCCAATAAGGGCACATCCCCCACTGCCATAGTCGGGTGATTGACTATGCCTTCGAGCATCACGGCAAAGCTGCTTGCCCAATTTTGAATCGTTTCCCTGTGGTAAAGATCACTGTCATACTTCCAGTGAACCACCAAAGCCTCACCATCAAACTGGGCATGTAATTCGAGGTCACACTTAACCGCAACGCTCTGATTATCTAATGCTTTACACTCTTCCACCTCAAGCCCATTTAACGTCAGAGTTTGCTCATCCGGTTGGGTTAAGGAAAATAAGATTTGTACTACAGGATGATGGCTTAAATCTCGCGTTTGGCCTAAGTGTTCAACCAATTTATCAAAAGGCAATGCTCGATATTCCAGCGCTGCTAAATTACGCGCTTTTTGCTCTGCAAACCATTGCTCACAAGAAAGCTGCTCATCGACTTCTGCATGCATCACTAAAGTGTTCACGAACAAACCAATCAAGTGTTCCAGCTGCGGGTTATCACGCCCAAGTACTGGTGTGCCAACTACCGCCCGAGATTGCTGGTTCAATCGTGCAATAAACAGCATGACACCGCTACTTAGCCACATAAAAAGTGAACTCTGCTGCGCAGAAGATAAAGAAACTATACGCTTCGTGAGATCAAGAGAGAGGGATTGCACATAGCGCGCACCCTGCTCTGTTTGCACGGCCATTCTCGGCTTATCACTTGGCAATGATTGCAGCGGATCCAAGCCTGCTAATTGCGATTTAAAATATGCCAGATGGGCAGAAAAACTCTCATCACACAGCTGTGCTCGCTGCCACGCCGCATAGTCAACGTACTGTAGCGCCAAAGTAGGTAATTGTAACTGTGACTTGCTCAGAGCGGCGTTGTAAATGGTCGCTACTTCGTCCACTAAATTCGCCATAGATGCACCATCTGAGACGATATGGTGCATATTAAAAAATAACCGGTGCTGATGCGTATCAGACAGCACTAAAACACGGATTAAACAGCCGCTTTCAAGGTTAAATTCTTGTGTGCAAAAATGCTTAATATGGCTGTCGATTTGCTCGGCTTTTTCATCATTTGATAACTGGCTGACATCAAGCCACTCAAACGGTGTTTCAAAGTCTCGCATGATGCGTGCATAGGGCTTACCATTTGACTCATCCCCAGCAAGAAACTGGCAGCGCAAACTTTCATGACGCTCAATCACTTGCCCAATGGCGTATTTCAAAGCATCAACATCAAGCTCTCCAGTTAAGCGAAAAGAGGCTGGCATGTAATACTGCTGGCCACCATGCAGCTGCTCAATAAACCATAAACTCTCTTGTGCAAAACTCAGCGGGAGCTGTTCGGTACGCGCTATTGGAGGAATAATCCCATCGTGCGCTGCCACTGTGTGGGTTCGCTGTTGTTGAAAATAGCTTACTAAGTCTGCTTTATTGGCGATGACCTTGCTTTTAAGTGCTTCAGGAAAAGTATCTTTTTGACGAAATGCCAAGCGGCCATCTTTTTCGTATAACGTGACCCCTGCATCTAGCGCCTCAGCGATCAGCGATTCAAGTTCTAGTGTCTGACTCGTTATCACAGGAACATCTCCTCTGATGAATCACTATCACTAAGCTGCGCTTGTTCATAAGTAGTGTGGATCCGGATCCACTTCACCAATGCGGTTATAGTGGGTCGCTCAAACAATACCCGCATCGGCACAGCTATACTCAACTGCTCTTGGATTAATCCAGCACATTGAATTGCCAGTAAAGAGTGCCCGCCCAGAGTAAAGAAATTATCTGTGATCCCAAACTCATCTACTGCCAGCACAGTAGCAAAAATTTGATGCAGCGCTTTTTCGAGCTCAGAGCTTGGCACAACCACCTCAGTCTTGCTTTGACACTGCTGTGCCCAACTTCTCAAGGAATGAGTATCTAGCTTGCCATTATTAGTCAAAGGCAAATGCGTCACTTGAATAAAGCGATGTGGCAACATATAAGTTGGTAACTGTAATGCAAGCTGCTCACAATATTGGATGCCACGTATCTCATCGACTAACTGGGGCAATGACACTGTTTGGCCGTCATTTTCGAGCACAACAAATGCCTCGATATTGTCACCCTTATCGTTCAACAACACCTGAGCTTCTTTAATCTCTGCTTGCTGCACTAAATAGTGTGCAATTTCGTCCAATTCGATACGATACCCGCGCAATTTCACTTGTTGGTCAATGCGCCCAGCAAACCTTAATTGCATGGCATTTGACGCTTCATCGAATTGCCACTTTGCTTTATCACCGGTGCGATAAAAACGTACCGCTTGCGCTGTTGACTGTAATGACAGGGTGATAAATTTCTCATCGGTCAGTTTCGACTTGCCTAAATAGCCAGCACTGATGGCGTCGCCAGACACATACAGCTCCCCCAATACGCCATTTGGCACAAATTGCTGTAGCTCATCTAGTACCACACAATGACTGTATGGCATCGCTTGGCCAATTGGCACATCATTCTGACCGCTTGCAATAAGCTGCTCAATCGTTTGACTGTCACAGCGGTAAATACTGGTGCCGACTGTCGCCTCAGTTGGTCCATATTCATTGACCCACTGAGTATTCGGTAAAAACACATCCAGCGCTTTTAGCAACTGGCATGACAACGCTTCTCCGCCGATAACCACACAATGCCGCCCGCTAAATTGGCGGGTCAAAGACAACTGGTTAGCCACTTCCAATGCGCCTTTAAGGTGTGCCGGGGTTACTTTTAACAAGTAGGATTCATGGCTAAACAGGCGCTTAGCTAGTTCAGCTAACAAGGTGTCATTGTCATCGATGAGTTCGATACCTAACCCTGCCAGCAAGCCGCCCCATAAGGTGGTGACTGTGGCATCGAACGCAACGGGTGTGCTTACTATCGCGCGTGAAAGAGTGCTGTTGGTATACTCTCTAATGGCAAATGACACATAATGGTGTAAGTTCTGGTGGCTGATTTGCACGCCCTTGGGTTGCCCCGTCGTCCCCGAGGTGTAGATAACATAAGCCAACGCATCAACATGTGGCTTAGGCAGTACACCTTGATCACAAGATGCTGGCCAATTGGCTGAGTCGTTGATTGAAAACAAAGTCAGCGGCGACTGCGCAATCGAGTCTGATAAATTTGCCAGTCCACGTATCAAATCATCACTACTTATAACACCCGCAGCCCCACTGTCTTGTAAAATGTACTGAATGCGTGCTGCAGGGAGTTTTGGATCTATTGGCACATAGGCACACCCAGCACGTAATACGGCAAGCAATGCAACCACCATATCCGCGCTTGGTGATAAGCACACCGCCAACTTATCATCAGCATTTACGCCATTTGCCAATAAGTGACTTGCCAGAGATCCCGCTCGTTGCCACAGCGCTTCATAACTCAACGAGCTCCCCTCAGCATCTGTGACAGCCACTTTCTCCTTGTGCATATACACAACGTTTTCAAAACGCTCATGTAAACACACAGGCGTATCGTGCTCACAGATATGGCCTGCAGCTTTAGCAAGTGCACGTTGCTGCTCAGAGGATAGAATTGCCAAGCGACTAATCGGCCAATCAGGACCGTTTAAAGCGGCATCAATCAAAACATTGAACGCTTCTGCCATGGCCGCTATGGTGCTTTGCTTAAACAACGCGCAGCTAAAGCGCCACTCTAATTCAATTTCCGCCCCCTGCTCTATGGCATTGACCTCTAAATCAAACTTGAGGTTAAGTGACTCTAAAGGCGTCTCTTCAATGTGCAGATCAGGTAAAGCGATATCGACAACTTCGTTATTTTGGAGCGCAAATAAAACCTGAAATAATGGCTGGTGGCTTAAGCTGCGTTCAGGATTCAAGGCTTCAACCACTTGCTCAAATGGCAGCGATTGGTGTTTAAACGCATCTACAATCACTGCTTTTTGCTGAGCAAGATACTGATTAAACGTGAGGTGCTTCTCAGCCTGAGCTCGGATCACCACCGTATTTACAAAAAAGCCAATTAACTCATTAAGCTGCTTTTGAGTTCGCCCCGCAACTGGCGAGCCAATCGCGATATCATCTACACCACTCATGCGCATCATTAACAGCGAAAACGCACTGTGTAACCACATAAATAAGGTCACAGACTCAGTCTGACACTGGTTTTTGATGGCAGCGGTGGTCGCCTCATTGAGTTTCACTTTGAATTGCTTCGCTGCCAACGCTTGCACTTTAGGCCGTGCAAAATCCAGTGGTAATTGATGAATTGGCGGGCTGCCAGCAAGTTGCTGGCGCCAGTAATCAATTGCGACTTGCTGCTTGTCTGGTGTGAAATGTGCCCTTTGCCAATGCGCAAAGTCCGCATATTGCACCGCCAATGGCTGACTCAGCGCATCAGGGAGTTGGTAATCTACTTCACCTTTATGATGGCGATAAAATGCGATAATTTCTTTGACTAAAATGGCCATTGACCAGCCATCACTGGCAATGTGATGCATATTGAAATGCACCCAATAGCACTGCGGTTCACGTTTTATCACAGTAACGCGCAGCATCACATCTTGACTCAAGTCGAAGGCTTTTTGACAAAACTGCGCCTTAAGCTGATCTTCTCTATGGCACTTGTCGCTTTCATCTAACATCGAGATGTCTTCATAGATCAGCGGCACTTCTACCTGA
This sequence comes from Pseudoalteromonas umbrosa, assembly GCF_030125375.1. Classification (GTDB taxonomy): domain Bacteria; phylum Pseudomonadota; class Gammaproteobacteria; order Enterobacterales; family Alteromonadaceae; genus Pseudoalteromonas; species Pseudoalteromonas umbrosa. Next base: position 94,525 of record NZ_JASJUU010000005.1, read on the forward strand.
TCTTTGATAAGCTGTTCAGGTGACTCATTACTTGCCCCAGGCAATATGATGCTTCGCAACACTTCGTGTCGTGCAATAATGCTCTCGAGTGCTGCATTAAATGCAAAAAGGTCAAGCTCTCCCTTAAAGACAAAACTGGCAGGCATATGATATTGGCTGCTGCCATTTTGTAACTGGTCTATGAGCCACAAACGCTGCTGGGAGAACGACAGCGGTAACGAGTGAGTGCGCGCAACCACTGGGATTTCATCGCCTGTCGCTAACCGCTCAAAGCTCGGTAGTGCATCAGCCAAGGCCTGCACACTCGGGGTTCTAAATAATTGTGGTAGAGTAATATCAACTTGCATTTGTTGACGAATTTGGCTGATAAGCTTGATCGCCAATAAAGAGTGGCCACCTAGCTCGAAAAAGCTGTCTTCTAGACCAATACTCGCTGTTGGCAATATCGCTTGATACAACGCCATCAGCGTTTTTTGTTGCGCTGTTAACTCTGCATACTGAGCGACCACATTGCTTTGCGCTGTATCTTCTTTTGTCGCTTCATAGCTTGCGATTAGGGCCGCTTTATCCACTTTGCCGTTGGCAGTTAAAGGCATTACAGCCACAGTATGAAACGCCGCAGGGATCATATAGCTTGGCAACACCTCAGTGAGTTGCTGGCGCAATTGACGTGCAGACAATTTAGTTTCAGTTTGCCATAGCACATGTGCTATCAGAGTTTGTGCATTGTCATCTATCGTCAGCGCGCAATCAACAATGCCCTCTATCGCCAAAATAAATTGCGATACCGCGTCTAAATCAATACGGTAACCGCGCAGTTTGACTTGCTCATCTGTGCGCCCCAAGTAACGAAGGTATTTAGGTGCACCGTGCGCGTCTAGTTGCCATTTCACCACATCACCGGAACGATAAACAGACTGCATATGGTTTGCTGTAATGGCCCGCAGTGTGAATTTTTTCGCGGTTAACTCTGCTTGATTAACATACCCTTGACTCACCATACTTCCCGCTATCAAGAGTTCACCGGCCATATTACGTGCTACCGGTTGGTCAAATTCATCGACAACGAGTAAAGTGACCCCCTCAATCGCAGAGCCAATGGGTACATCTGGCGCACTTGCTAGCTCCGCCTGCGACATAGTTGTCGGAATATCAAACACACTGACACCCACTGTACTTTCAGTCGGGCCATATTCATTCACGATATGACAATTAGGCAGCTTCTCTCTAAATTTAATCACCAGATCAGACTGAAGCGCTTCTCCACCAACAATTAATCGGTGCAGGGTTTCACAAATGGGTTTGTCGTCCGTCAGAGATAAAACCGCACGTAAATGGGCGGGGGTTAATTTAAATAACGAGGCTTGTTTTGCCCACAGCTTATCAATTAATTCAGGGATGAGCGACACACCCTGCGGCAAAATAGTCAGTGAGCCCCCGCTCATTAATGTCGGCACAATCGCCGTTACTGTAGCATCAAATGCCGCAGGCGTGCTCATAACACTGTGCTGCGGCTCTGGCATCATATAACTGCTCATGGCATGGTGAAGATAGCCTTGCAAATTACTGTGATTAATGGGCACCCCTTTAGGTTGCCCCGTTGAACCTGAGGTATAAATGATATAGCAATCTCTTGCGGACAGCGGTATCTCACAAGCAGGCAAGTCATTGATGTCTGGTGCTGTATCTGGATATGAAGACAGTATTGAGTCTTCGCTAAGCGCATCATCGAGCAGCAAAAAGTCACTGCCTGCTTTTATCAGTTTGTCCGCGCTCTCACTGAATGCCAGTGTCAACATCACGTCCGCATCCACGATGACATGCTCGAGTGTTTTTACTGGTGTGTCATGGTGCAAAGGCACATAAACATGCTCTGCTTTTAGCACCCCTAACATGGCAATCACGGTCAGCGGCCCTTCTGGCAACAATAGCGCAATGCGCGTTTGTGGTTCGAAAGCCATCTCCAACAAGCAATGCGCCAGCTGATTCGTAATGCGGTCAACCTCTTCGTAACACCAGCTTTGCGCTGCAAAACTCAACGCCGTTCGCTGGGGGGACTTGTGTGCAACTTGGCTAAATTGCGTCGCCCATGAAGTCACCTCCGAATTAACCACTTCGATTGACTGACTTGCACGAATAAAAGCCTGCGAAACAGCAGGACGCCACAGGGTTAACTGCGACAAAGCAATATCTGGGTTATCAAGGCATTGCTCCAATACCCACAGATATTGCGCATGAAAGTCTGCCATACTCTGCAGATCCCAAAGTGCAGTATCAAAGAGCCATTCAACGCAACATGTCTGGGCATCATCGATGACACATACTTCCAGATCAAGCTTGGCACTGCGTGCAGTTTGCGGTATCAGTTGTACCTCTAAATCTTGAAGCTGAAGGGTTTCGTTGACTTCGGTATTCACTCTAAATACGACCTGTGCCAACGGGTGTATCGCCAAGTTCCGTGGCACTTCAAGTGCTTCAACCAGCACATCAAATGGCACTACTTGGTGAGCTTGTGCTGCCAAAAACTGCGCCTGACTGCCCTGTAGGGCCTCGTTAAACTGTGTACCTGTGGTAAATTTATCTCTCAAGACCAAGGTATTAATAAAGTTGCCGATTACGGGCTCAAAAGCCTGCATTTCGCGCCCTGATACCGGCGTGGCAATCACGATATCTCGTTGCTGCTGTGCGCGACTCATCCACATACTAAACGCCGTTTTTAGAACTTGAAAGCGCGTGCATCCATGGTGCTGGCAAAATGCATGCATCGCACCTTTAAGCGAGTTAGGCAACTCAAAGCAAGCAAGCTCCCCGCCTTGAACCGCTTCATTGGATCTAGCTCTGTCTGTAGGCAACGCATGCACTTGTGGTATCTCTGCCAGCGCTTCACGCCAGTAGTCTAGGCTTGCTTGCCACTTTTCAGTGTCAGATACTCTACGCTGCCAATCGATGAAGTCTAAATAGGTAAACTGCGGCGCTTCGATGGCATAATTTTGCTGCTCACTAGCTTGATACGCACGACTTAATGCATCGGCTAAGACTGCAATTGACCACCCATCTGAAATAATGTGATGCATAGTGATAAGCAGCATATGACTGGTTTGAGTGCATTTTACAAGTGTGGCTCTGAGCATCAGGTCTACACTTAAGTCAAAACCACGTTTGGTATCCGCCGTCACAATATCGTCAATAAGACGCTGTTGATGACTGCCCTCATACGCTGATAAATCATCGTAATTCAGTGCAAAAACCTTGTCCGCATTGTCTTTTTGATAAGCCGTGCCCTGCGTATCTTGATGGAAGGTAAAACGCAGCATGGGGTGAGCTTGGACCACAGAGCAAAATGCTCGCTTTAATTGCTCGCAATTCAACTCGCCCGTTATGTGATACGCACCTTGCAAATGATATTGCTCACTGTGCCCTTGCATCTGGTCTATAAACCAAATTCGCTGCTGAGCAAAAGACAGCGAGTAGCTATCCTGTTTTGCAATTGACCTCACTGGAAGCTGTTCAACCTGCGCATCCTGAGACTCCATACACAATGCCAATTCCGCTATGCTGGGGTTCGCAAAAATATGCTTTAAACTCAGTGATACGCCACACTGCGCCTTAACCTCATTGAGCAGACGCATGGCCAATAATGAGTGTCCACCTATAGCAAAAAAGCTGTGATCAATGCCAATGCCCGAACAGCCTGTTAAAGTCGAAAATATATCCAAGAGCTGATGATGAAGTGCCGTTTGCGGTGCACGCGTTGCATCTGATATTTCTATGCTCAGCGATTCAAGGGCCCTGCGGTCTATTTTTCCATTATTCAGCTTGGGCAGTGAAGCTTGCTGGATCAAATATGCGGGGATCATGTGCGCAGGTAATTGCTGCTTTAACTGCTGTCGAATTGCAGATTCACACTGCGTCAGTTCAGTGCGTTTTCCATCTGGCACAAAGTAGCCCACCAGCATGTTTTGCTGTGCAACTTGGCGGCAGATCACCGCGACTTCTTGCACTTGCTCCAGCGTTTGTAGCTTGCATTCGACTTCAGCAATATCAACTCTAAAGCCATTGATTTTAAGTTGCTTATCCAGCCTACCTAAAAACTCGACTTGGCCGTCAAAATTACATTTAACTTGGTCGCCAGTACGATAATAACGGGCTGAATCGCCATCACCAACTTTAAGTGATACAAAGGCGTCTTCAGTCACTTTTGCAGCATTAATATAGCCATTTGCAAGACTCTCACCGCCGATGTAAAGCTCTCCGGGTACACCCGCACACACGGGTTGTTGCTGCGCATCTAATATCGCGAATCTAATATGATTAAATGGCGCACCGATGGGGATGGACTCCAAATCATGCTCAGTTGGGATCTCAAAGGTACACACTCCGATACACGCCTCAGTTGGCCCATAGTGATTAAACAATCGTGCATCAGGGGTTAAGTTTCGAAGCTGCTGCACTAAGGTCAAACTAAGCGCCTCACCACCGAGTATCCACTGCTCGACATGTAAAGTGGATTGCTGCAACCAAGGCAATAACGCTTGTGCAAAAGAAGGGGTGAGCTTTATCAGGTTTACGTCGTGCTGATGACATGCTTTCACCAGTAATTCAGGTTCCGTGCTATCGCATAGCAGTACAGAGCCTGCACCAATTAGCACTGGAAATATCCCTGTAAGCCCTAAATCAGTCGCAAGCCCTGTGACGACCGCCGAACGTGTCTCTTGAGTGAATCTCACACGCTCAGATACGCCCGCGACATACCTTGCCAGCGCATGGTGTGATATCACCGCACCTTTTGGTTTACCTGTACTGCCAGAGGTAAACATCACATAAGCAATGTCTTCACCTAATGGCATATTGGGCAAGCTTTGCTGTGCACTTTGCGCATATAGACGACTTATATCGAGCACATCTATACCATCCTCTTGCAGCTTTTCTATCTGTGCCAAGTGCTCACTCGCACATAACACACGCTGACTGCCTGCTTGTGACATGATTTCCGAGATACGCTCTGCTGGCGTCGCTGCATCGATAGGCAAATACGCGATGCCCGCGCGCATCGCGCCAAGCATCCAAATTAAGCTTTTAATATCACGCTGAACTAATAACGTGATCGGTGATGATGCAGGCTGATGCAGTGCATATAGGCGCAGAGCCACGCCTTCTAATTGCGTGATTAAGGCATCATAGCTCATCACCGAAGGAGCTTGCCCACTCTCTGCGTTTTCTTGGATCAACGCTGTGCGCTCTGGATGGCGCTGAGCGCTGTGATAAAGTCCTTCAATGACACTCACTGGTGCATCATTCAGCTGTGCAGCTCCCAATATCGGTAGCGACGAAGGCAGTGAAATTTGACCGATAACTTGCTCTGTAGAGCGACAGGCCATATCAATCAAGGCAGTATAATCATCTGTAAATTGCTGCACAAATCGGGCATCAAACAGCTGCTTTGCATAATCTAGGCTCAGCTGTATGCCATCATGATCGTCTGTGATACTCAAGGTCAGATCGTACTTGGCAGTGTGATTATCCAAATCAAAAAGCTCAGCACTGAGCTCATCGTTACGCACCACTCTTTGTGCAATGCCATTGTAGTTAAACAATATTTGGAACAGCGCCGAATGCGCGGTGGATTTGGCCAAATCCAATGCATCTATGATCTCTTCCACCGCAACACTTTGGTGATCAAGACCGGCTTTTACTAATTGGTGAGTGTGGGTCAAAATTTGTGCTAACGACTGCTGACCATGCAATCGTGCTCGCATCGGCAGCGTATTAATAAAGCAGCCGACTACCTGTTCAAATTCAGCTTGAGTGCGATTTAAAACCGGCACACCTAGGGTAATATCTTCAGCTTGCCCATAGCGATGTAAAAGGGCATAAAATACCCCTAAATAGCCTGCAAATGGGGTAACACCTAACTGTTGGCACAATGTAGAAAAGCGCTGCGCCAGAGGCTGTGAAATAGACGCCTCGAGTTTGGCACCTTGATATTGCTTGTGTGCTTCACGTGGCACACTGGTCGGCAACTCAAAAACTGATAGGTCTGCCAGTTGTTGCTGCCAGTAACTCAACTGCTGTTGATACGCACTACTTTGCTGGTATTTGTTTTCCCAGTGCACAAAGTCCAAATATTGAAGCGTTTTTTGCGCTTCAGCTTGTCCAGCTAATTCATCAATCAGTGACTGCGTAAACAATCGAACTGACCAGCCGTCGGCGACAATATGGTGCATACACACATATAGCCATTGACCTTGGTCCTGCGCCACTAACAAGCGCGCTCTTACTAATAGCTCTGACTCTAAATCAAATTGATAAGATAACTCATCCTGTACCTTCTTCGCGGCGGCTTCACAGTCAATATCGCCTGCCAAAGATTGCACTTGTAAAGTCAGTTTTGCATCACGATTAACGCTCTGGACAACCTCACCATCTTGCTGCATGAATTGACTGCGCAGTACATCATAACGCTGTAACACGACATTTAATGCGCTTTCTATTTGTGCCGCGCTATATGCCTTCGATAGGCGTAACAATCCCGCCATGTTGTAAGCATTGAGCTGTGTTTCGTATTGCTCGATAAACCAAATACGCTGCTGCGCGCGCGACAGCTTACCCACCTTTTGATGATGTCGCTGCATATATGCAATAAGTGCTTGCTTATGCTCCCTTATCAGCGCTAACTTTTGCGGCGGTATCTCGCTTTGCCGACTTCTGAGCTTTAAACGCCCATCTTGAACATAGATATAGATCCCTTGGCCATCTAACTCGGCCAATAAAGTTTCAATCGCTGAATTTTCCATTCTTACAAGTCCATCTCTGTCATGGATTTATCATCAAAAGCTGCGCTGATATCGCGCCCGCTAACTATGTCACTGATAACTTCTACTTGGGTCGCGCCGTGCATTGCCTGATCAGGATCTGCCTTCAGCACACCAATACGCTGAGCAAGTAAAACGACACTGCTAAAATCAAACACGTCAGCCACGGTGCAACGCACTGCAAAATGTCGGTTAATCCGAGATATCAACTGCATTGCCATTACCGAATTACCACCACAGTCAAAAAAGCTACTGTCTGTGCTCATCTGTTCTATGGGTAATAAATCGATAAAATATCCAAGTAAAGTCTGCTCTATCTGGTTATCTGGAGCGCGATGGCGCGCTACATGGCCAGTTTCAAGCACTGGCAATGCAAGCGACTTGGTATCAATTTTGCCATTCGGTGTTCGAGGCCATTGTTCAAGCCAACTGACAAATTCTGGTACCATATAGCTGGGTAACTTCATCATTAAATGCTGACGAATGGCACTGTACTCCCACTGCACACCTTGCTGTGGACAAGAAAGGCAAAACGCGCATAGATGGGCTGTGCCTGACTGGGCTGTTTTGACTAAGACACGCACATCATCATGACCGAGTAACTTGCGCAATTGATACTCAACTTCAGCCAATTCAATGCGATGCCCATGCAACTTCACTTGGTTGTCTAAGCGCCCTTGCAACTCAAATCGGCCATCGGGTAAACACCTTGCTTTATCACCTGTTTTGTATAGTCGTAAAGGCTGATGATTAACGGTGTGCGTTACGAAACACTGAGCAGTCAACTCTGCACGATTCAGATAGCCGTTTGCCAAGCCCGCACCACTTATCCAAAGCTCCCCCCAAACACCGATGGGCAACGGCCCGCTTTGCTCGTTGGCCTGCTCAGACATGACAAACAATCCCGTATTCGCAATGCCATGACCTATGGTAATGTCATGTGCATCGGTAATGTGCGCAACGCTTGACCAAATGGTGGTTTCTGTGGGCCCATACATATTCCAAAGCTGGACATTATGGTTCAACAGCTTTTCTGCCAGACTTGCAGACAATGGCTCACCGCCACACAATACTTTTAATCCTGAAATACAATTGGGAGCAGCCTGAATAATAAGTTGCCAAAGCGTCGGAGTTGCTTGCATAAAGGAGATCTGCTGTCGCTCAATCAATTCTGAAATCGCCAGTGGATCGCTACACGCGGCTTCACTGGCAATCACTAAGGTCGCCCCAGTAATAATGGGTAAGAATAACTCCAATGCCGCAATATCAAATGCCATCGTTGTAATGGCTAACACATGGTCTTGCTGCGAAATACCGGGCTTATCTTGCATGGAAAGTAAAAAGTTGGCCAAAGCACCATGGTTAATTTCAACCCCTTTAGGGCGACCACTTGAGCCGGAGGTATAAATCACATAAGCGCGCTGCTCACTGACAACTGCGCTTTTTGGTAATGTACTTTGGTACGCTGTAACTTCACTGGCTTCGAGATCAATATCGACACACACCATGCCCGTATCAACCATGGTTTTAATTTCCGCGCATGGCGTATCGCACAGCAGCAAATCAGCTTGCGCATCTGACAGCACTTCCCGTATTCGCGCTTGCGGGTAAGTAACATCAATGGGCAAATAAGCCGCTCCCGCTTTTAACACGGCGAGCAAAGCGACCAACAGTTTACTGGTGCGTGATAAAGCAACCGCCACTAAACTACCCGCCCCTACACCTTGCGCTGTAAGGTGGTGTGCTAATTGATTCGATTGCGCTTCCAATTCTTGGTAACTGAGCTCAGTAATATCATCTTTCACCGCTATTTTTTGCGGTGTGTTGAGTGCCTGTTGTGACACCATGTCAATCAATGAATCACACTCAACCCCCAGAGAAGAATTGGCCAGTTGTGCTGATAACATCTGGTTATAGCCATCATCTTTTTGCAACTCAAACAAGTCGCTGTGCATCGCCTGATCAGCACAGATGTTAGCCGCCATGACTAGCCAAGACTGCGCAAAACGCGCGAACATGTCATCATCATATCTATCACGTTGATAATCGAGTTCAAACCACCACTGCTCACCAATATTCAAGATATTGCAAGACACTTCAAACTGACCAAAACAGTTGTTATTTGCGATCGAGGTCGATTGCAAACCACAGAATTCTGGTAACCTTTGTACACGGTCAAAATTAAATACCGTACTTGGCATGATCCAATCTTGCTCACACAAGTGAGCATAGGGCAGATGCTGATGTTCAAACCCAGTGAGCAATCTGTCTTGCACCTGTGCGACCAATTCACCAAACGTCATCGTCGCAGAGACATCCAGTTGCAACGGTAACATATTGGTGCAATAGCCAAGTAAATGCGCGTCTAATACATCGGCGTCTACATCAGGGGAGAGCAGTTGGCGATCTGAGACTGGTACATTGACAGCAATGCGCGTTTGCTCAGACAATTTATGTAACCAAGCTACATAACAGGCCAATAGTGTTGCAAACAATCCGCAACCTTGCGCTTTTGCAACAGATTGTAGGTTTTGCACAGCTTGAGTGCTCACTGGATACCTCAGTTGTTGCACTTGATAGTTAGGCTGAGCTTTCGCATCTCGCTTTAGTGGCAAAGCTAACTGCTCACCATCGGCTAGCTGAGCTTGCCAATATTGCGTATCTTCTTGGTAAATATTTGTCCGGATGTAATTTGACAACGCTTGAGCATATTCACCAAAGCTTGGCGCACTTGGGCAGACAGCTTGCTCATCTGAACTGTAGTTTTGAGCTATTTTTGCCAATACCAATTGTAAAGAAATACCATCACATACAATATGATGGGCTACCACACTCAAGTAATGGTTATGCATATTGTCACTCAGTAAATACAAGCGGCACAGACCCGCTTGCTCAAAATCAAATGACTGATAACGCAGCTCAGACAAACACTGCTCAACTTCACAAAGGGACTCCTCAGGCGCAATAGAGAGACACGTGAGTTCGGGGGCTGCACGAGTGATATGTTTAAGTTCAGCCACATCGACGCCACAACTTAGTAAAGGAAAGCTGCTCACCACATGCGCTACAGCGCGCTTGAGCCTAACCACATCCAGTGCACCAACCAAGCCAATACTGGCCTGTAAATGATATGCAAGTGCCCCATTTGAACTGCGCAGCGCCAGTGCCAGTAATTGACTTTGTCCTTGGGTAAGCTGACCCACACTACTGTCGGTGTGTACAGAATGAACTTGCTTTGCAACATCACCAAAATAACCAGCTTGCTGCAACGTAAGTGCACTGTCTTTGACAGCGCGAATGACAAACTCAATATCCTCATCACTGTGTGCGGCACTGATAAAGCAATTGCGCCCTTCCCAAATGAATACCCCGCGATTCAATAACTCATAAAAGAACACGTCTAGATTCTGGCTAAATTGAAAGCGAAACAGTGATGAGAATGCATTGATAGCAATCGGAATAGCATGCGCTTGAAAAAATGCATTCAGCTGCTCTTTTAAGTAGGTGGTTTTGCGCGCAAGTTCAATTTGTAATTCAGGGCCTTGGCGTTTGATCTCCTTGAGTACCGCAACCGCACTTGCCATGCTCAAAGGGTGCTTACAAAAGGTGCCTGCAAAAAAGGTGGTATCAGCTTGCGGAAACGACTGATCACCGTATTGCCACACACCGCCATCAATGCCATCAAGATATTCTTTACTACCTGCAACCACACCAATGGGCAAGCCACCACCGACAATTTTCCCGTAAGTGGCCATATCGGCTTGAATGTCGAGTAATCCTTGTACGCCACCTGGGTGAGCACGAAACCCTGTGATCATTTCATCAAAAATTAAAGCGATGCCCAAGCTCTTCGTTAACGCTCTAAGCTGCTTTAAAAACTCGAATGGTTGAAGCTCAGGGTGGCGACTTTGCACAGGTTCAACTAACACGGCTGCTATCTCATGGCCATGTTGCTTTATCTGTTCAAGGGCAGCAAAATCACCGTATTTAAGCACTAAGTTATCAGCAACGGTTTCGTGGCGTACCCCCGAACACATTGGCTCTACACGTTCACCATCCGGCGCGACAGCCGCCAATGTGCCATCAAAATGGCCATGATAAGCGCCTTCAAATTGAACAATACGCGGTCGTTTAGTTTTATTTCTGGCAAGCCTCAGTGCCGTCATCACCGCTTCAGTGCCCGAGTTGCAAAATGAGACTCGCGCTAACCCTGTCAATTCACTGATAAGAGAAGCAGCCTCACAGGCCTGCGGGCTTGCAAGTCCGAGCTGAATACCACATTCTAATTGCTGGGCAATCGCCGCGTTAATAAATGAGGGCTTATGACCAAACAAATTCACCCCAAAGTCCATGGTAATATCGATGTATTCATTGTCATCAATATCCCAAATTCGTGCCCCCTCGCAGCGCTTGGCAAAAATGGGATAAAGCATTTCTTTGCTCGATAACCTAAACCCAGCTGATGCGCGGCAATCAGCAAGATGCGACCGGTGCTGAGAAACCAGATGCTTAGAAGCTGCCGTCTTTTGGCAGTACTGCGTGCTGAGCGCCTCACTGTGTTGACGCATTTCCTCAGTACCTGCTTGCCTCTGCAGCTGCTTAGCTTGAAAACCCGGCAGTACAGATGCCATCGATTGATGAGTCGACTCACTTAATGAAGGTGTGACCTTTGAGTCTGAAAAACGTGTTTGAGCGGCCGTTGAAAGCGTTGATTTTTCTCCAACTTCTCCCCTTGGTTGCTGGCCAAGCCAAGCCAACTGCTGTGCGGTGACATCCGATACACTGAGCTGTGCAGCTTCACTGTTGACGCTGGCGGCAGCTTGCAGCTGTGCGGTACAAATGCGCTCAATCAAGTGGTTATTATCAGGTGCATTAATAGGTAAGCTTTCTAATCGTGGATTTGCTACCTGTGGCGGCGTATTTTCCTCAACAGCATCTATTTCTGGCGTCAAATAATCGCTATGTTGCGCTACATAGGCGACTAAGTTGGCTACTGTGCTCAATTCTTCATAAAACTGCCGCACACTGAACTCTAAGTCGAACTGTTTTTCAAAAATACGCACAGCCCGCATTATCATCAAAGAATCCACGCCCATTTCTAGTAGCGCTAAGTGCGGATCGATTTGCACAGCATCCATCCCCAGCTCTTTTGCCAAAGTAGATAAAATAAATTCTTCAATGGCCTGTGCCCTGTGAAGCTCATCTGTCACAGGTTGAGGCTGTATGGTGCTAGAGACCGTTTTTGAGGATGGCTCTATTGCACTCATCCAGTGCGTATGCTTATCAAATGGATACTGAGGTAACGACAAGCGCTGGGAATTAGTGCCAGATAAAGATGTGTAAAAATCCTGCCATTTGATGTCAAAACCGAGCTCATATAGGTTGGCAATACACTCTCCTAAGCGCTCGCGATCATCACCCTTATCACGCAACACGGATAGATAAGTCGCCTCGATACGTGGCAAATTCTCTTGGATCAAGCCACTTAAAACTGGTTTGGGGCCAAGCTCAATAAAACACATCGATGTCAGCTCATGCAACGACTGCAAGCTGGCATCAAATCGCACTGGTTGCGTAATTTGCTCACACCAATAATTGGCGTCAGTGATTCTGTCTTGCTCGACTTTACCTGTCACCGAAGAAACAAACTCCAGTGTCGGCTTATGCAAAGTGACCGAGCCGACCACCTTGGCAAATGCCTCTAACATGGGCGCCATAAGTGGCGAGTGGAATGCTGTCCCCGTATTCAGGGCTTTGTAGCGGACTTCCATAGTCGTTAACTGTTGACTAATGTGTGTGATCGCATCCATGCTGCCAGAAAATACCACGCCCGCTTCCCCATGATAGGCAGAAATAGCTGCTGTATGTGTATACTCAGTAATAACGGACTGCGCTTGCTCGAAGGTGCATCTAGCAGCAATCATTTGGCCACCGGCGTCTAATTCATGCATTAATGTCGCCCGCGCGCTCACCAACTTAAGTGCATCAGCTAAAGACATCACACCGGCAATGCAGGCTGCGGCATATTCACCGACACTGTGGCTGATCAATAAATCAGGGAAAATACCTAATGAATTAAGCCGTTTTGCCATCGCATATTCAACAGCAAAAATGGCGACTTGGGTCCAGCGAATGTGATTTAATTTTTCATGATGTGCCTCTGCATAGAGCACGTCAGTTAAACGCTCATCATAATGCGCAAGCAACAGGGACTCACATTCATCTATTGCCGCTTTAAACACTGCATCAGATTGATACAGTGCTTTACCCATATCAGGGTATTGCGCGCCCTGCCCGGTGAATAAAAACACCACTTTTGGTGGGCTGACGCTTTGATTCGCTGGCATCATAGACATATCAGCATCATTCAACTGCTGCACGAGCGCTTGCTTGTCTATGCCATAAAACGCTTTTTTAACCCCTTTTAAGGCAGGTGAAACCGATACTTGCGCAATCAAATCAGCACTTGCTTTATCACCAAGGTTTTCCAACTGGCATGCAAACTGTTTTGCCCAACTTGATAGTGCCTGTGACGATTTTGCAGCAAGCGGCAACACATAGCTGCTAGGTTGTTTCACTGCTTGATTCTGCGCTATTTTTTCCTTTGGAGGCGGCGCCATAATGACATGCGCATTGGTCCCACCAAAACCAAATGAGCTCACCGCAGCTAAGCCCTGTGCGCCCTCATTGCTTGGCCAAGGCGTATCTCCGGTTGGGATCGCTATGGCATATTTTTCCCACGGGATATGGCTATTAAGCGTCTCACTATAGCGCTGTGCAGGGATCTGCTGATGCTTAAAACACAGCAAAGTTTTGATAAGCCCTGCCAAACCTGCTGCCGACTCTAAATGACCAATATTCGCCTTGATTGACCCCACCAACAATGCGTTGCTGCGCTGCTGACCGTATACCTGTTGCAGAGCTGACACCTCAATAGGGTCGCCTAATTTTGTCCCAGTGCCATGTGCTTCCACATAATCAATATCTTGTGCAGTAACACCAGCATGCTCAAGCGCAGATTGGATCACTTGCTGCTGTGCCCGGCCATTGGGCGCAGTGATCCCATTACTGCGCCCATCTTGATTGACTGCACTCCCTTTGATCACGCCATAAATCGGGTCATTATCTTCGATGGCTTGCGATAAAGGTTTTAGTAAAACCGAGCCAACGCCTTCGCTGCGCACATAGCCATTGGCACTGTCAGAAAACGTTTTACATCGCCCATCGGCTGCCAGCATCTGCGCGTTATCACATGCTTGTGACACATCATCACTCAAAATCAGGTTAACGCCTGCCACCAATGCCTGAGGTATATCGCCGCTTCTTATTGCCTGTACAGCATGATGCAGTGCCACCAGCGACGAGGAACATGCCGTATCAATCGCAAGGCTAGGGCCGGTAAAGTTGTAAAAATACGATAGTCGATTTGCTGCGATACTCAGCGCATTCCCCGTACCAAGATAGGCTGTACTTTTTTGCACCTGCTGTGACAGGGAAAAGTAGTCACTTTGTGAAATACCAACATACACACCAACTTTTAAGCCAGCCAATTGCGCTGGCATATACCCTGCGGATTGAATTGCATGAAAAGTATTTTCCAACAGCAGGCGCTGCTGAGGGTCAATGTGTTTTGCTTCACTTGGGGAAATACCAAAAATCGTGTGGTCAAACTCAGCAATGTTATCTAGATACCCGCCTAAACGCTGTGCATTCACCCCAGTACACAATTGTTGGCGATGCTCACTTGGGGTGCTAATGGCATCCTGTTCAGTGCTTAATAACTGCCATAGTTCATCTAGATCATTAGCACCTGGGTATCGGCAGGCCATGCCAATGACAGCAATATCTGTATCTTGATTCTCAGCACTGGAGACAGCTTTATTTTGTGACTCGTCACGCGATTGCTCTTGCTTACTTATTGATTCTATATTTGGATTTTCTTTACTAGATTGAGTCAGCGCGGCTTTCACTTCGTCAAATTGACAAAGATATTGAGCAAGCTCACTGATGCTTGGGTACTCATACAAAATGGTCGACTCAAGCTCGATGCCATGCAGTTCAATCAACTCCCCAGAAATGCGCACAGCCTTCATTGAGTCCACCCCCAAGGATAAAAAGGAGGCATCCACATCTAACTCTGTATGCTCAACACCGACTTCTATGGCGATGATAGTTTGTAGCAGCTGACATGCACTGCGATATAAGGCTTGCTCTGCTTTAGGCTGTATATTTTTAGCAGCTAAAAAAGCAGCTTGCTTGTCTGGTTGTCCTGATTTATATGTAGCCAAAACCTCAAAGCGCCCCTGTTCATAATGCGCTTTATTTTCTTGGCGCTGCACCTTGCCGCTGGATGTTTTGCACAAACGGCCCGGCTTAATCAAAACCACATCATATGGCGCTATGCCATGCTGCTCGACAATGGCACTGATTATTTTGTCTATCACTTGCTTGTGATCTAACTTGCGAATAGCGGTGCGTTTTACTTGCTGCACGACAACCAATTTGTCTTCATTATCTGCATGAACATAAAAAGCTGCGCCGCCATTGCTCTCAAGTGCACTATCACTTTCACTGACCGTGAGCTCAATATCTTGCGGATAATAATTTTTGCCACGGAAAATCAATACATCTTTAGAACGCCCAGTAACAAAGAGTTCATCCTGCTGTAAAAAGCCCAAATCACCCGTACGTAAGTAAGGCCCGCTTTCTTCACCTGCAATAGCCGCTTGGAAAATGGCTTTTGTTTGCTCAGGCTTATTCCAGTAACCTTTAGCGACACTCGCCCCTTTCACCCAGATCTCGCCAACTTCCCCTTCTTTGCAGCGCTGCAGCGTGCTTGGCGACACAATAGCAACTTCATGCTCACACCATGTATGTCCACTGGACACAGCTTGATAAACCGACGACTCAGCGTTGTTCCTATTTTCGATGATGTGTTCCTGTATTTTAGCCACACCATCTAGCATTTTGTCATTATCGAGAGTCAAAATTATCGGCTCGCTAAATAAGGAGCCACCCGTTGCAAAAAGCGTTGTTTCAGCCATACCGTAGCATGGAGACAAACTCTCTTTACGTAATCCACACTGTTTAAATTTTTCATAAAAACGCTTGAGAGTACTAGCGCGAACGGGCTCTGCACCATTTAGAGCTGATTGCCAATGGGATAAATCAAGCTCTGCCAGCTCTTCTTCTTTGATGGTATCAACACACAAGTCGTAGGCAAAATTAGGCGCACTGGATGTCACCCCTTTAAACTCACTCAGTAATTTGAGCCAACGTATTGGTTTTTGCAAAAAGTAGGTGGGATTCATTAAGCACGCTGGCGCACCAATATAAATTGGCTGCAATATGCCAAAAATTAACCCCATATCATGAAAATGAGGCAACCAGCTAACGATTGGCGTTTGGCTACTGTGACCAAAGGCCACCTTCATCATTTCTTCGTTATCGATAATATTATCGTGGGTGACCATAACCCCCTTTGGCGCACCAGTAGAGCCAGATGTATATTGTAAAAATGCTAAATCTTGGCCCTTTACTGAAATAGCTTGCCAATCACGCTTAACGTCACACGTTATGGTGTCCGTTGTAAACAATGCCAAGTCATTGAGACTGGCTTCTGACTCAAACAATGGGCGTGCGATTTCATTCACTTTCTCAGAGGTCAACACACCTTTTGCACCAGCATCCTCAATAATGCTTCGTAACCGAGTAATATTTTGATTCTTTTTTGGCGGATACACAGGGACAGCGATGATCCCAGCATACAGGCACGCAAAAAACGCTTCGATAAACGCAAAGCCTGAGTTATATAGCAAAAGCGCGCGATCACCTTGTTCAAAGTGCTCACTTAAGTGCTGTGCTATTTGTCTAGCCCGTTGATCTAGCTGCTGATAAGTCAATGATTGACTGGGAAGGTCGTCGGAGAAAAAGTATTGATACGCGGTGTCACCACCACGAGTATTCGCTAATGTAACTAACGCAGTCACTAAGTCTGTTTTCATGCCATGCCCACAAAAAGAGTGATTAAATGATCTCTATGCTTGGATCGGGCCGCTCGACAGGCTTTGTTTTCTATGCAATGAAGGCTGTTACCGCAATCCTAGCTCTAACCACAAAATTGAAAAAAATTAATCAATTTAAAATTTACAACGAACTAACAACCGCGTGACATATAGCTTATCACTGCTATGCATACGCTTGTAGACGCGCAAAAAAAGAAGGTTAATTAACTTCTAAACACTGCAACTTAAGTTAATAGACTGCACCTTTTACCACTACCTAAAAACCAATAAAATATTGATTTAAAAGAACTATAAATAAAAGAAAATGCTATTCATGCAGGCAAGACAACTAGACAACAATACTCATTACCTAAAAATCAGAATATTCTTTATTAATTCATTACTGCCATTAAGATGCTATCACACAAAATGAAAAAATAAATCAAAATTACCAAAAATTAACAAATGGATAGGGTATAACCTTTGGTAAAGTTTAAACTTTGTGGAGCAGCACAGCCCAAGTTAGTACTTTTTGCATGTTGTTCCAGACTTTATTTGTAAACATATTACTTTATGCCAAACAGCTGTCATTTTTAGTTTCAAATCTCATCAGTGATTAGCCTAGCAATGCTACATGAAAGCTATTTGACATGGAGAGACACATCACAAAAATTCATCTTAGAAATGAACAGATACCAGCGCTGTCAAATATTTAAACCCAAATCAGCCATTGCTATCTGTTTAATTAAACTATACTGAAGCTAGGATAGCCGCAGTCTGAAAGAGTAACAGTTAATGTAACAGTGAGCTCTTTAATGGCCCTAACAGAATGCAACCCATCGTCATTAACGGATTAAACAATGTATAGCGACGTTTTTGCTGCCGAGATAGGCAAACGGCAGTAAAGGAATGAAAATGGATAAAGTATATTCAATCAACCTCAAGGTTTGGTTAACGCTCCTTTCCACGCTCTCAGCAGCTATATTTGCATTGGTGCTTATCATTTTTAGTTTTGGCGTTAAAAAAGACTTTATCGTTGAGCAGACAATCTCAACTGCTGCGCAACTTTCCATGAATATGGTGTCAGCCGTGCAAGAAGGTAGCCCAGATACTATTCGCGCAAAAATAAGCGACCCTACTTTTATCACCCCAGCGCCTGTTACGCTGGTGACAGATAAAGCGCTTAATATTTTGTATAGCTCAGAGAAAAAACATGTGGGTTTAAACGCTCAGACTTTATTTCCGCTTATCGACAGGGTGAAAGTCGCTCAAGAAAACACACCGCAGTCATATCATTTTGATGAAGACACCAACATTTTAGCGACCTCGCAAATAGTCTCTCTCACGAACACGGAAAATCATGATGCCAATTCATCTTTATTAATCTACAGCCAATATGATCTCTCAGATACGTTTGCACAGCTATTACAACACTATAATCATAATGCTTGGTTTATCGTTTTAGCGATTATTTTTGTCTCATTATTAGCGTTACTGGTGACCTATTGCTTTATTCACCGTCCTATTTCAGCTTTAGTAAAATACAGTAATCAACTGGGAGACTTTAAATTTATCCGAGAGCATAGTATTGAAGGACAAGGAGAGCTAAAGCTATTGGCAAACAATATTGCGCGCGCTTCATATGCACTGGAACTCGGTTTTAAACAGCAAAAATACGCAGAGCAAACAGCCATAGAGCAGCACAGTATGCTAGAAGGCATTTTTTCTGCACTGCCGGATATCTTTTTTATCATTGATAAACACGGCAAAATTTTGGAATGCCATTACAGTAATAGTGACAACCTACCCATGCCCGAAGTGCAATTTGTCGGTCAAAAGCTGGTAGATATACTCCCTTCGCATGCGGCCAAACACTTTATCAAAGCCATCTCAACCATTGAACAAAGCGGTCAGCTAACGCAAATAGATTACAAGCTAGAGAGCACAAAAAACAGTAAACATTTTGAAGCGCGCTTAAATGCGATCCCCAATTCACATAAATTAGTTATTGCTGTCAGAGATATCACCGATCAGAAGCGCCAAGAAGAGGTCATTCTCAAACATGCTTTTTACGATACACTCACCAACCTACCCAATCGCTTTTTAGCACTCGACCGCCTTCAGCAAATGATCCACGAAGCTAAGCGTAATAACCAACTCATAGCAGTCGGATTTATTGATTTGGATGACTTTAAAAAAGTAAACGACTCGATGGGTCATGAGGTGGGAGATAAGGTACTTATCCATTCGGCGAGCGTGTTAAAAAGCGCGTTGCGAAAGCATGATACCGTTGCACGCCTTGGCGGCGACGAATTTATATTATTGCTTGGGGATATTCACACTCACCATGATATCACCGCAATCGCAACTAAGCTGGTACAACTATTTCGTTCCCCTTTCGAAATAGATGAGCGTGCATTCACTATCTCTTTAAGTCTTGGCATTGCAGTATTTCCTGACGATGCAGATTCTCCGAATGAGCTATTAAGAAAAGCAGATTCAGCAATGTATAGTGCAAAACAAATGGGCAGAAATACCTTTTCATTTTTCACAGAGAGCATGAGCCAAGATCTCAATCGTCGATTAAAATTGGAAGATAAAATGCGCGGCGCATTAGAAAAGGGGGAGTTTTCAGTTTATTTTCAACCGCAATATGATTTATCTAGTGGCTTTGTTGTTGGTGCAGAAGCGTTATTACGTTGGCATAATGAGGAGCTGGGTTGGATCTCACCCGCTGAGTTTATTCCGCTCGCAGAGCAAACTGGGTACATCATCGAACTTGGCGAATTTGTACTTGAAAAAGCAATTCTGCAAATTGTGCATTTACAAACGGTATACCCTCATCCATATCGTATTGCCGTCAATTTATCTCCACGACAATTCAAAGACCCTAACCTAGTCAATACCATTAGTACCCTGATCCATCAGCACCAAATTGACACTCAGTATCTTGAATTAGAGATCACTGAAGGCGTTTTACTTACCGGAGATGCGCTGGTTAAAGACGCATTGTTTGAATTTCACCAACTGGGTGTCATTGTCTCAATGGATGACTTTGGTACAGGATACTCGTCTTTGAACTATTTGCGTTTATATCCATTTGACGTGGTAAAAATAGACCAAAGCTTTATCTTTGACATGCACACGAGCATGCAGGTGGAGCAACTCGTTAAGACCATCATCACCATGGCCCATAATTTAGGTATAAAAGTAATCGCCGAAGGCATAGAAACCCAGCTACAATTAGATACTTTAGCCGCACTTGGTTGTGACCTAGGCCAAGGCTACTTTTTAGGTAAACCCATGTCAAAAATTGATTTTGAAGCGTGGTTAGCGCAATATGCACAACAACCTTTGAATATTGAGAATAAATCCTTGTCGATACAAGACTATTAAATTGAATATGTTAGTATTGAGAAGTAGTGTAAGGATTTAGAATATGAATATAGAACTACTCGTTACAAAAGCTAAACATGTCTGCGATAATCGCGGAGCCCGCTTCACACCTATCAGAGAGAAAGTATTTCGCTTACTCGCTACAAAACAAGGTGGAGTTGGCGCATATGATTTACTTGAAGAATTAAAAATAACAGAAAGTAGCGCAAAACCTGCGACGGTTTATCGCGCACTAGACTTTTTGTCTGAGCTAGGTTTCATCCATAAAATCGAGAGCACAAACTCATTTATGCTGTGCCACCATTTTGATCATATCCACCCTGTACAACTCTTAATTTGTGATAGTTGTGGTCATGTTCAAGAGTTACACTCTGGTGCTATCTCTCATGAGTTAAATAATTTATCTGCTGAAAAAGGCTTTAAAGTAAAAGCACAGACAATCGAAGCCCATGGGCTATGTGAAAAATGCCAAGAGTAGTGCAGCTAACAAAAAAGCCACTACACTTAAACTAATGTCTGTTATAACGAATAAAACAAGGGACCTAAAATATGAATGTTGAGTTCATCAACCCTTTTTTATCTTCACTAATAAATGTATTAGCGACCATGGCGCAAACAGAGTTGACGCCTGGTAAGCCAAAGATAAAAAAAGATGAAGTCGCCCGTGGAGACGTATCTGGATTAATTGGTATGGTTGGCCCACAAACCAAAGGCTCTTTTTCAATTACATTTGATGAAAGTCTTGCGCTTGCCATCATGGAAAGAATGCTTGGTGAACGACCGGAAAAAATCAATGAAGAAGTCACCGATATGGTTGGTGAAATAACTAACATGGTAACCGGTGGTGCTAAAAATTTACTCGGTGAAAAAGGTTACGATTTTGATATGGCAACACCACTTGTTGTATCTGGACCTGGTCATACGATTACGCATAAATGTGAAGGTGCAAAAATTATTATGCCATTCACATCAGAAGATGGTAATGCAAATATAGAGGTCAGCTTCGACAAGCTATGAGTTGGCACCAATCTGTGATTACACTGAAGCCTCGAACACGAGGCTTCCATCTTATTGATGACGAATTACTTACCCATATTCCACAACTGAGTTATTACAAAGTTGGATTACTACATTTATTTATTCAGCATACATCAGCTAGTCTTACCGTAAATGAAAATGCAGACCCAACTGTGCGCATGGATATGGAAAATCATTTCAATCATTTTGTCCCGCAAAACCAACATTATTACCGTCATGACTATGAAGGTGATGATGATATGCCAGCTCATATAAAGTCCAGCACACTGGGATGTGAAGTGACTATCCCAATTTATCAAGGACAGCTTAATTTAGGGACTTGGCAAGGGATATATTTAGGTGAGCATAGAGATCATGGCGGGCCGAGGCGAGTAGTCGCAACACTGCAAGGTCAATTGTTAGAGTGAGCAAAGCTCACTCATTACAGTATTCATAGCTCACACGGGGTGTGACGTTACAAAGCAGTTCGTATGGGATTGTGTCAGCACATACGGCAACCTCTTCAACGGGGAGTGTTGGACCCCACATTTCTACTTCGTCACCCACTGCTATCTGCGCTTCATTACTGCCGATATCGACACTTATCATGTCCATAGATACGCTGCCAACAATGCCATAGCGTTGACCTTTTATCACCACTGGTGTTCCCTGCTTTGCGTGGCGAGGATAACCATCGCCATAGCCCATAGCAACAACCGCAAGCGCTGTCGATTGCGCACATTGCCAACGTCCACCATAACCAACACGATCGCCCTGAACAACATGCTTTATCGCAATAACACGGGTTTTCAGACGCATGACGGGCTTTAACTCATGATCTGTACCGACTTTGCCTAGCATAGGCGATACACCATACAACATGAGTCCAGATCTCACCCAATCAAAATGCGCATCAGGCCAACCAATTACCCCAGCAGAATTTGCCAAACATAGCGCTTCCTTAGTCCCTGATACAATTGAAGCAAATAAATCTATCTGCGTTTGCGTAAAGTCATTGCCGACATCATCCGCACACGGAAAATGCGTCATTAAGTTTACGGCAGGTTTGACATTATCGCACTGCTTTAAACGTCGATAAAAGTTGTCAAATTGCTCTGGCTCCACACCCAAGCGGTGCATGCCAGTATCAACTTTCAACCAAACTGACAACGGCATATCCAGATCGCTTTGCTCAATTGCTGCTAACTGGCTCTCATCGTGCACAACGGTCTCAAAGTTATTGGCAAGGAGAATGGGTAAGTCGCTCGGATCGAAAAAACCTTCAAGTAAAATAATAGGTTTGGTCAAACCTCCAGCACGCAGTGCCAATGCTTCATCGATCCGTGCCACGGCAAAAGCATCTGCATCAGATAAGCACTGAGCAATTTTAACTAAACCATGTCCATAGGCATTGGCCTTTAGCACTGCCATCACTTTTGAATGGGGCGCGATTTCTTTTACGCGCGCCAAATTGTAACGCAGTGCAGGTATATTTATTTCAGCTGTGGCTAAACGCATTGCCAGTAACCCTCATTTACTTCTGGGCTTAATACTCATCATCCATGGCTGGCCCAGCATAATTATCAAAACGAGAGTATTGGCCTTGGAAGGTTAACCTAACCTTACCAATTGGACCGTTACGCTGTTTACCTATGATAATTTCAGCAGTGCCTTTGTCTGGACTGTCATCGTTATATACTTCATCACGATAAATAAACATGATTAAGTCAGCATCCTGCTCGATAGACCCTGATTCCCTCAAATCTGAGTTAACTGGACGTTTGTCTGCACGTTGCTCTAGGGTACGGTTAAGCTGAGAAAGAGCAATAACCGGGCACTCAAGTTCTTTTGCCAATGCTTTCAGTGAACGAGATATCTCTGCGATTTCCAAAGTACGGTTATCAGACAAACTAGGTACACGCATAAGCTGCAAGTAATCCACCATGATCATACTGATCCCACCGTGATCACGTGCGATACGACGTGCTCTAGAACGCACATCTGTAGGCGTCAAACCCGACGCATCATCAATATACATTTGCCCTTTTTCCATCAGCAGGCCCATGGTTGACGATAAACGCGCCCAATCATCATCATCTAATTGACCCGTTCTCACCTTAGTTTGGTTAATACGGCCAAGTGATGCCAGCATCCTCATCATGATCTGTTCCGAGGGCATCTCTAGTGAATAGATAAGTACAGGTTTGTCCTGCGTCATTGCGGCATGTTCAGCTAAGTTCATCGCAAACGTAGTTTTACCCATAGACGGACGCGCTGCAACAATGATCAGATCTGACGGCTGTAAGCCCGCGGTCATCTGATCTAAGTCTGAATAACCAGAACTCACCCCAGTCACACCATCTTGTGGCGACTGATAAAGCTCTTCGATTTTGTCTATGGTCTTTTCCAAAATACTGTGGATATTTTGCGGACCTTCAGTACTCTTACTGCGCTGCTCTGCAATTTTGAAAACTTTACTTTCAGCTAAATCCAGTAAATCGTGACTTGTTCGCCCTTCAGGGTTAAAGCCTGCTTCAGCAATTTCATTCGCAACTGAGATCATCTCTCGTACAACGGCACGTTCACGCACAATGCTAGCATAAGCATCAATATTGGCGGCACTTGGCGTATTTTTGGCAATCTCAGCCAAATAAGCGAATCCACCAATCGAGTCTAATTGGTTGTTCTTTTCCAAGTTCTCAGAAATAGTAATCAGATCTATCGGCTGACCAAGCTCAACGAGTTTAGTCATGGCTTCGAAGATCAGTTTATGCGTGCGTGTGTAAAAGTCTTGTGCAACAACCAGTTCCGCGACACGGTCAAACGCTTGGTTATCAAGCATTAACCCCCCTAAGACAGACTGCTCTGCTTCAATGGAGTGCGGTGGAACTTTTAGTGTATCGACTTGTTGATCAGGTTTGGCCATAGTACGACAAAAACAAATGAGTGGATTTGTTATTGTAACCTTAAATCTGATAAAACTGAATGCTGATGAGCTATGTGATAAGGCTTATCGTCAAAAAGTACTGGCCCAACGGAGTTGGGCCGAGGTCATTAGCGATGTTTTTTTAGTTCAATGCGGCCACTGACAGTATCTATTTCAATATCAGCATCACCTGAGCCGATTGTGAACTCAAGCTCTCTAGATGGGCCATACTTTGCTTTATGCACTTTATCATTACTCAGCTCATTTGAGATTTTACCACCTGCATGCGCATCAATATCAAACTTGGCAGAAATATCTGATGGGAAATATAACTCAGCATCTCCACTGACCGACTCAAGGTTCACTCTGGCATTAGGTAGTAATTTAGCAACTTTGACTTCAATTTCGCCGTTAACAGTATTGAGCCTTAGCTCTTGTAATTGCGCAATCTCAAAATCCACTTCTCCATTGACATTTTCCAGTCTAATTTCTGTTGCCTGCGTTTTACTTTCAACAGAGCCGTTTACCGCATTAAAACGTATCTTGCCCTTTGAGCCGATATCTTCGATGTCACCATTGACCGTTTCATAACGAATACGGCCATCTAAATCTTTGCTAACGATATCGCCATTGACCGTTTCAAGACGCACTTTGCCACTGATCTGAGCCGTTTTAATATCACCGTTAACCGTTTTTATGTAAGCACCAGCCATTAACTGAGCAGCTTCAACATCTACTTGCACGCCTTCAAACACTAACTCACTTTGCTTTGGCATGAAAATTTTAAGTTCAGAGCCATCATGTTGACGCCCCCAGTTTCTTGAGCTTGACGGCATCTTTACGATAAACTTTGTCTTACTGCCCTGACTCTCAAGTTTATAGCCTTTAGCATCTTCATCTAGCTCACCCACCACTTTAAATGCCGGCTTGTCCCACGTCTTAATTTCTACATGGCCACGCTGATTTTCAATGTAAACCTTGCCATCTAATGGAATTTCAATCTCTTTGTCAATCTTGTCACCCGCCAACGTCGCCAAAGGGAACATGGCTAAACTCAACATCAATGCTTTCATCCTACTTCTCCTAAATTTCTTGCCAACGAGGTTGATGAACTCGCTCTATTAAATCTAATTGTTGCTGATAAACCTGAGCTAACATCTGCAGTAAAGCGGCATTTTGCGTATCATTCTCAAGCGCAAGCTTAATCGCTTGCTCAGCTTCTTCTAATTCTTGTAACTGCACTTGCCAATCATTTGTCAATGCAGGTTGGTTACCATACTGAACCAATAAAATTTGCTTTTGTTGCTCAAAATACTTGCTCATTTGCACCATGTTGTTCTGTTCGGGCATACTCAGACTAAAGTACATCACACACATACCAATACAGGTGGCGGCAGCAAGCGCTGATACTTGACGCCAAACGCCATGTACCTTAACCGCTTTATTAGTATGTACTGTATCTGATTGCGTATTAATCGCTTTATCAATACCTTGCCAAAGTGGTCGCTGAGGTTCAGGCAAATCTTGTTGCTGCTGTGCTTTGCTCACTTCTTGAGACAAAAACTCATCAAATGTTGGCTTAGTCATTTTCATACCACTCCTGTAACAACTTTTTTGCTCTATGGTACTGAGATTTACTCGACCCCACAGCCATACCTAGCATCTCGGCGATTTCTTCATGGCGATAGCCTTCCACTCCATGTAGTACGAATACCAGTCTGGCTCTTTCTGGCAGCCTAAGCACTAGCTTATCCAAGCCGTTTAAATCACCGCACAAAGCAATCCCCGCTTCATCCATACCACTGTTTTCAAAGCTAACGACTTTTTGTAACCAGTTTTTATGCTTGCGCAAATAACTAATCGCGATGTTTGATGTGACGCTGTGCAACCACGTCGTAAATTTAGACTTGCCATCAAACTGCGAAATTTTATGCCATAGCTGAACGAATACTTCTTGGCTGGCATCTTCAGCATGAGCCTGATCAGCAAGTAACCTTAAGCACAAGGCATAAACGCGCCGGTGACATTGCTCATATAAAGCCGCAAATGCCGCTTGGTCGCCCTGCTGAGTACGCTTAACCAACTCATCGAGCTCATCACTAGGGTGAATTGCGTCAACTAACATATTTTAATTCCTTTACTGCAAGGGCATGATAATGACATAACAAAGCAAAAAATGAAGTGCTTAAACTCAGTTTTAGAATGCGCTTATTTGACTTGCTGTTAATAGCCACATCAGGCCCCCACAGTATCTTTCATAATTTGTAAGACGCAGCGCAATGTGAAAAGGTTTAAATTAAATTGAAATGTTTTTAATAAGATAAGCACAGCTGATGCTGTGCCCAGAATTTAATGGCTGGTAAACCTATGGCTTATAACTTACTCACTCTTACTGCTCTGTTCGGTATCATCGGTAAATTCCTCTGGATGTTTATAGCGCCAACCTACAAATTTCAATGTTGCCGGCTCTTTCACCGTGCCGCCATTACCCAGCTTAAGATCTTTCAACGCTTCATCAAAATGAATGCCACTGCCACCATTCGCCTCAATCGTCGCGCCGCGCACAGTGCCAAAAAATTGCCCACTGCCGTTCATAGAAATAGAAGTAAGTGGTGCATAGATCACCGCATATAAAGATGACGTTCCACTGACGATAATGCCATTTTTGTTGTCTGCACTATTATCATTAGGGTCAGGCTTATAAGATGAGAAAATATTGAATGTGCCCAGTCCGCTTTCTGTTATCCCAGGATCTTCTGTGATAACTTGAGCACTGCCCCCTAGCCTTACTTTACCTGTGACAAACACAGTTAAGCTGGTGCCTTTAGCTATCTGCAACCGGCTATTACCAGTCATTATAAAATCACCGTCTATCAACCAAATGACATCACCACCACCAGTGCCATTGGAAGAAACCGTTTTCACATTGACCATGCCATCACCGCCGATGGTAAGACTTTTCATGTTATAAACATACTCACTGTCCTCATTGAGTCTGCCATGAACTTGCTTATTAACGCCAAACAAATAAATATCAGTTTCGCTGGATATCCAAGATCTCGTCTCTTGCCATTGCCCTTGGACTTTCTCTTCTAAGCTGGCCCGCTGAGGACGAAATGTGAAAATTTGATTAGATTTCACAACCAGATTTTCATCACTGGTATTGTTCGTCATGATATCTGGCATATTGCTAGGCAGCGCAAGTGGGTCGCATTCATCGACTGTTGTCTCGTCATGATTCGGTGAGTCCGGGTCATACACACGCACCGCTTCTACATTGGGGTTAACATTAAATTTTTCTGCGGTGTAATATACGCCATCTTGAGAATGCTCCGTGGCTAACTCAAACTTACCTGTGCCACCATATTGAATATCTAAAGGATCATTAAACTCGTTGAGGATATCAGCCCCCCAGAGCATTTCTACATTCCCATTAGCACGCACCACACCGGTAATGTCACCGCCTCGGTGAATGATGAAACCTTGCGTCAATGCATCTCCTTTAACTCGAACACCGCTACCATGTGAAATATCAATGCCCGTATTGGATTGCACATTACCAATGACAGGCGATGAGCCCTTGAGGTACAAGACGCCTGAAGCTTTAACATCTCCTCGAATCGGCGAGTGCCCAGAGAGCACCACATCCGAGTCGCCAATCACAGTATTCACGTCACCGTTATTGCTTTTGGTATCCTCATAGCTGCCAGCTTTGGAGTCATAGCTATCCACCAAGCCACTACCTGATAAATTCACTCCTTTACACCCAGTTACTGGGTTATTAAAAACCGGCTCAACAACGGCATCTGTAAATTCAAAAACCGCCACCATGTTATTAGCAGCGTCGTCACCATATTTGTTACCAAGACTGCCCACTTCAATGATACCAGCCTCAGGAGAAGTGATTGTTGTTGAAAATTGACCATCTCCAGTTGCTTGATTATTAATACCTGCAACATTCCCTAATACATCAGCTAATGTTGCTGATGGGTTGATCGTAGTCGCATAATCGTTCAAATCATCGGCAGTAGCAAAAACGCCTTTCTCAGCTTGCAAGCGCGCATTTAAATCTTTTTGGAAGTTACCGCTCAACCGTTCTTGTACTATGGTATCTTTCATAGACGTAAATACCACCACACTGGCCATGGTGCTCAATAACATGACCTTAATGAGTGTAAATCCCGATTGTCGCGAAAAACGTTTCATTAGCCCTAGCCTTATGGGTTTGTAAATACGGCTTTATCAAGCACAAGGCGATTTGCCGCAATATCAATTTGAACGCCATTATCATTCAGAACGCCATTCTCAAATTGCTTCGGCATATCTACTGGCTTCACTATAATACTGATTAATATTCCGTCTTCATCAAAACTCAGCGCTTCTACGCCTCTTAAAAGCTGTACCGGACCAGATCCTATATCACAAGTTAAATACCCATTAGATAAAGTAAACAACTCAGAATAATCTACAGTTGGTACACTCCCATCACACGCAAGTTGCAATGCTTTTTGATGCACTCGTAAAGCGGCTTTATTATTCTCAAGCTCGGGTTTTTGGTACGTCTGTTTAATGCTTCGCGTCATCACTTGACTGGTATAACGAATCACTTCTTGTGCATGTGATAACTCTTTACTTGCCACTACGGTGCTCTTAATTGCC
Source organism: Pseudoalteromonas umbrosa (assembly GCF_030125375.1). Lineage (GTDB taxonomy): Bacteria > Pseudomonadota > Gammaproteobacteria > Enterobacterales > Alteromonadaceae > Pseudoalteromonas > Pseudoalteromonas umbrosa. The sequence continues at coordinate 123,339 of NZ_JASJUU010000005.1, forward strand.
GTGTATGACATGGCAACTCCCGAAAGCAAAAATAATCCCGCAGCCATCGCAACAAGGAGTTCAATTAACGTATAACCACGCCCTTGTAAATTAATTGCAAGTGCTTGACGGAGTTGGCGCTGGTACATATACATAACTGGCTACTAATGTAATTTGATTCAAGAGATTATTTTGGTTGTCATTGTTTATTCGACCATCATCCCAACTAACGGTAAATGTTACGTCCCGTCGATCTGACGCGTTGCTAATTAAAGCCGGATCATTATATCTAGCTGGAGAGATACCAAGTGTAAACCGAGTATCCGCCGGGTGTAATCTAGCTACGTTGGCTTTACTCATCGTAACTAAATCTTGATCAACATGCTGAAAATAGCATAGATCCGTCCACATACGTTCAATCGCATTTTGGCCATGCACCAATGCCAAGGTATAATTAAAACTATTATTAGCAAATTGCAGTGACTTCAACTGTGCGCCAGCCAAGCCTAATAAAGCCACGCCGGCGATCACAATGGAGACCATTACTTCAATTAATGAAAAGCCTTTTTCTAAACGCAATTTTCAGCAGCCTCTCCAATCCAGCTTTGACCGCTTCTTAATATACATAAACGGTAATCAAGCGTGCTATTGTCATTATCACTCACTAAAATATTACTCACTTGGTTTATCTCACCAGTCGATCTTATCTCACGATCGACTAACTCTACCTGAATAGATTCGTGTCCAATTGTAAACGTACGTAATGTTTTTTCTTCCCCATCCACCAAGGTATTCACCAACCACTGCGAATTTTGTTTGACCAACCTAACTGACTGCTCTCTTTTTACCGCTTCACTGCGCGCATATTGATATACGCTGTTTAATTGGTGAATATTTGAATCAACACGATCTTGCTTAATGTAGGTGACAACAGAGGGCATCGCCAAACTTGCCAGCACAGCAACTAGTGCAACGCAAACAAGTAACTCAATTAACGTCACACCTTGATGCCGTTGGTTACCAACACTCATCAACTGGCCCATCTGAGACCCCTTTACCCTGCTCATCTAACCTTAACGTACCACATATGTCGGAAACCTGAGTGGTATTCATCTTAGGTGTGGCACTGATACTAAAGCGTAAATTTCTATACTTACCAACTGCGCCAGAGGGTTTATCAAGAGGTGTATAGTTTAAATCGTAGTATGGATGTACTTTTGTAATGGAGTACTCACTCTTATCAGGGTAGCCACCATTCCTCGAATAAATACGCTCTAATTTCACAGCTTCCTGATACATTAATTGTTGTACATCAGCTCGGTTGCCCTTTCGTAAGTAATCTAAATAGCTGGGTAACGCAATACTTGCAAGGACAGCAACCAGCGCAACCACCATCAGTAATTCAATTAACGTAAAGCCACGCACACTACGACGATTAAACATTATTCTCCAAATTCAAATGATAACGCTGTCATATTTTTCAAAATACCACTGTATGATATTTGGACAGCAAAAAAAAGTATCTAATAAAAAAGAGTTAACTAAATTATCACAAATCAACTTTATATAAAATGGGTACGATATTACATGACATTACTAATGTGTACCTACCATTTTAATATATAGGCGCCATTTTGCCGTATTTGTGATTTAGATTAATTTTTCAACTTGTATGTATGAATCTTCCGTAATCAACCGCGATATTCATCGATTTTTTATACTGAAAATTTATATGTCGTTGTAATTTTTTCAGGGGAGGGATAAAACCGCACACTGGGTGTGCGGTTTACGCTTAATAAATTAAGCTTCTGCGATAACGATAACTTTGATAGTTGCCGTTACGTCAGAGTGTACTTGGATAGCTACGTCGAATTCACCAGTCTCACGGATAGTACCTAGAGGTAGGCGAACTTCAGCTTTAGCTACTTCAACACCAACTGCAGAAATCGCATCAGCGATGTCACGAGTACCGATAGAGCCGAATAGCTTACCTTCGTCACCCGCTTTAGAAACTAGAGTAACTTCAGCTAGTGCTTCAAGTTTTTCAGCACGAGCTTGAGAAGCTGTTAGTTCTTCTGCGATTTTTGCTTCTAGCTCAGCGCGGCGAGCTTCGAAAGTTTCGATGTTAGCTTTGTTTGCAGGAACTGCTTTACCCTTAGGGAATAAGAAGTTACGTGCGAAGCCAGATTTAACAGAAACCTGGTCACCTAGGTTACCTAGGTTAGCGATCTTGTCTAGTAGAATAACTTGCATGTCTCTACACCTTTTAAAAACTATTAATCAGCCGGCTTACTTATGTAAGTCAGTGTACGGAAGAAGGGCTAGGTAGCGAGCACGCTTGATAGCTGCTGCTAGCTGACGCTGGTACTTAGCGCTTGTACCTGTGATACGGCTAGGTACGATTTTGCCACTTTCAGTTACATAGTTTTTAAGAGTAGCTAGATCTTTGTAATCGATTTGTTGTACGCCTTCTGCTTTGAAACGGCAGAACTTACGACGTCTGAAATAACGTGCCATGAGTAATTTCCTCAATTAATTCTTTCAATATGTTGTGCATGAAGTACAAGCTGACTCAAGCCGTTTCGGCTCTCGTGGCGGTTTAAAAACCCCCTCACTTGCAACCCTTGCCCAACGTATAAATGCTCTAGTTGATTTCGGAATTTATCACCGCTAGCAACAACTTGAATTCGCACATAACTATTACGGTTAAGGTCGGCTTCAATTTGCATCGATTTATGTTCTAAAACGAAAATACAATGCGCAATGCCAGCAGGACTTTGACTATATTTAGGTGTTTTGCAAACAATCCCAGATAAAACGAACTGGTTTGTATAAGGGTCTGCTTGAGTTTGCACCAATTACCTCTAGAGGTGAGTCAAATCCGAATCAATAACGATTAAGCAGATGCTGCTTCTTTTTTCTCTTCTTTAGCAAGAGGAGAAGCTTCTGTTACAGCGTTCTTAGTACGCATAACTAGGTTACGTAGCACTGCATCGTTGTAGCGGAAAGAAGTTTCAAGTTCGTTGATTACTTCAGTTGGCGCTTCAACGTTCAAAAGAACATAGTGTGCTTTGTGAAGCTTTTCGATTGGGTAAGCCAGTTGACGACGACCCCAGTCTTCTAAACGGTGGATAGTACCGCCAGCTTCAGTGATAGAACCAGTATAACGCTCGATCATACCTGGAACTTGCTCACTTTGGTCTGGGTGAACCATGAATACGATTTCGTAATGACGCATGGATATTCCTTACGGTTAGTATAGCCTCGTCCCGTTTCGGCCGGCCGGGTTAAGGCAAGGAACGACTAATATGGCCGAAAGAGCGCGTATTTTACGCATAGCGCTAAAAATAAGCAATCGTTTTATGCAAGAAATCAGGATTAATAGAGAAAAAAGTTATAAGAATTTGAAAAATAGAAAATAGTAGGGAGAGAGTTGGAGCGGCACACGAGGTTCGAACTCGTGACCTCGACCTTGGCAAGGTCGCGCTCTACCAGCTGAGCTAGTGCCGCTTCATAGGTTGCTCTAAATTGTCCGCTGGAGCGCGACGGGTCGCGTCTAACGTTTTAGCAGCTGAGCTAGTGCCGCATCACATTTGCTTATTATTTAATAAGACTTTTCGTTGGAGCGGCACACGAGGTTCGAACTCGTGACCTCGACCTTGGCAAGGTCGCGCTCTACCAGCTG
>NZ_JASJUU010000005.1:127101-271603 GCF_030125375.1 Pseudoalteromonas umbrosa
GAGCTAGTGCCGCTTCATAGTTTGCTCTAAATTGTCCGCTGGAGCGCGACAGGTCGCGTCTAACGTTTTAGCAGCTGAGCTAGTGCCGCATCACATTTGCTTATTATTTAATAAGACTTTTTTGTTGGAGCGGCACACGAGGTTCGAACTCGTGACCTCGACCTTGGCAAGGTCGCGCTCTACCAGCTGAGCTAGTGCCGCATCACATTTGCTTATTATTTAATAAGACTTTTTTTGTTGGAGCGGCACACGAGGTTCGAACTCGTGACCTCGACCTTGGCAAGGTCGCGCTCTACCAGCTGAGCTAGTGCCGCTTCATAGTTTGCTCTAAATTGTCCGCTGGAGCGCGACAGGTCGCGTCTAACGTTTTAGCAGCTGAGCTAGTGCCGCATCACATTTGCTTATTATTTAATAAGACTTTTTGTTGGAGCGGCACACGAGGTTCGAACTCGTGACCTCGACCTTGGCAAGGTCGCGCTCTACCAGCTGAGCTAGTGCCGCTTCATAGTTTTGTTTTAACAAAACCCGCTCAAAAAAACTCGCTCTTAGTCTTAAGAGCTTGTCGTTTCAAGCGGGGCAGGATTCTACAAGATACAAAATGCTTTGCAAGCTTTTTTTATAAATTGAAGAATTTTTCTTGATAAACCTTCAACTCCATAATGGAGTCTTTGATATCGTCCAATGCTAAATGCGAGCTTTTCTTCTTGATATCATTTAAAAGTTCAGGTCGCCAACGCCTTGCAAGCTCTTTAATCGTGCTCACGTCAAGGTTGCGATAATGGAAGTATGCTTCAAGTTCTGGCATATACTTGTGAAGAAAACGACGGTCCTGCCCGATGGAATTACCACACATAGGTGATTTACCCGGTGGCACCCACTGCTTCAGGAAGTCGAGTGTTTGTGCTATCGCGTCTGCTTCGCTAAAAGTACTTGCTTTACAGCGCGCTGTTAGCCCTGAGCGGCCATGTTGATTCGTACACCACTCATCCATATTATCAAGCAATTCATCACTTTGATGAATGGCAATCACTGGACCTTCAGCAAGCACATTTAAATCGCAATCTGTTATCACAGTTGCAATTTCGAGAATTTTATCTGTTTTAGGTTCTAGCCCTGTCATCTCTAGGTCGAGCCAGACCAAGTTTGATTCATGAAAAGACATACACTACCTTAACGGTACTTTCCTTTAGATCCAATGCAATTAGATATATCATATTAGCTTCATCACTCGACCAAAAGCTTTTTTTTACAAAGCGGGGCATTTTTATTGAGTTATAGCCTATGAATGGCTTATACACCAATCATTCGCAATAATTCGTCTCGTGAGTTTACAGATATGGCAAAACGAAAAAAACTCAGTCATGGCCAATCCAGACGGATTAAGGCCAACCAACAGAAGCGTTTGGCTAAAGCCAAACATAATGAAACCGCTGAATTACAGTGGCAATCAGACAACCTCGGCCCCACCGAGCCGGCTATCGTTGTAAGCCGTTTTGGTCAGCATGCAGATATTGAAGTAGAAGATGGCGAAGTACTACGCTGTAATATTCGCCGTACCGTGAACAGCTTAGTCTGCGGTGACAACGTTATTTTCCGCCGCGCAAAAGTCAGTGAGGGCGATTTAGCAGGTGTCATTGAAGCCGTTGAAGAAAGGCGCACACAGCTCACGCGTCCAGATTTTTATGACGGTGTCAAAGTCGTGGCCGCCAATATAGACCAAATTCTAATGGTCTCCGCGGTAGTGCCAGAGTTCACGCCACAGATCATAGACAGATATTTAGTGGCCTGTGAAGATATGGGCATCGAACCTATTCTACTGCTTAATAAAATTGACCTATTAGACCCAGAAGGTCTCGAATATGTCGACGAAGTGCTCGATATCTACCGTGAATTGGGCTACCGCGTCTTGCTGGTCAGTAATAAATCAGGGGAAGGCATCGACGAACTCAAAGAGTTATTAAAAGACAAAAACAACATATTTGTTGGTCAATCCGGTGTAGGGAAATCTACGCTGGTTAACACGGTTTTGCCTGATGCAGATATCTTAACTCAGGAAGTATCTGAAAACAGTGGCTTAGGGCAGCATACAACCACAGTATCTAAACTTCATCACTTACCAACTGGCGGTAACCTTATCGACAGCCCAGGGATCCGTGAGTTTGGCCTGTGGCACTTGGAAGTAGAGCGCGTTACTTGGTGCTTTAAAGAATTCAGAGAGTTTATCGGTGGCTGTCGATTTAGAGATTGTAAACACCTTAACGATCCGGGCTGTTTGATCACCGAAGCTGTAGAACAAGGTAAAATCAGTGAACTGCGCTTTGATAGCTATCACCGTATTTTAGAATCAATGGCCGATGGCCGTGCAGGTGCGCGCGCGCCAAGAGTTTGATACTATTCATTATCGGTTTTAGGTAATTTATGTAATTAACGCCAATGGCAGCGACGGTGCAGTTGGCAGGTACTTCAGGAAAATAATGTGAATTTGGATAAAATTAAAATTGCTCTGCAATATGCGCTTCCTAAACATGCAGTATCACGTTTAGTGGGTAAACTCGCTGCAGCCCAAGCTGGCGCACTGACAACTCAGTTAATCAAGCTATTCATTAAGCAATATAAAATTGATATGACCGAGGCATTGCACGAAGATCCTGCGCATTATAAGACGTTTAATGAGTTTTTTACTCGCCCGCTGAAGCCAGGTATTCGTCCGTTAGCCACTGAAGAGCATATCATTGCCCATCCTGTTGACGGTGCAATCAGTCAACTTGGCGATGTAGTCGATGGTCAGATCATTCAAGCAAAAGGCCATGATTACAGCTTGCAAACGCTATTAGGTGGTAACGAGCAAGATGTTGCGCCTTTCCTAGGTGGTAAGTTCGCTACGATTTATTTAGCACCAAAAGATTATCACCGCATTCATATGCCAGTAGATGGCGTATTAAAAAAGATGATCTATGTGCCCGGTGACCTATTTTCTGTTAATCCTCTAACGGCACAAAATGTACCCAACTTATTTGCACGCAACGAGCGAGTAGTCGCCATTTTTGATACCAACATTGGTCCACTGTCGATGGTGTTAGTGGGTGCAACCATCGTAGCAAGCATTGAAACTGTATGGGCAGGCACTGTTACGCCACCAGCTGGCAAAGATGTATTTAGTTGGGATTACCCAACGACAGGGCCACAAGCCATTAAATTGAAAAAAGGCGATGAAATGGGCCGCTTTAAGCTGGGCTCAACTGTAATTCTATCGTGGGGTGCAGACACTGCTGAATTCCTGGCGGATCAACAGCCCGAAACAGTAACAAGAATGGGCACGCCATTTGCGACCATCAATCAATAACAACTAAAAAGGCCCGCTCTGGGCCTTTTTGTTATCTTCACCTGCACTTTGCACAAATGAGTTTAATTACATACCTTACATGCTGGGTCTTTCGCTAATGCAAACCGTCTTTGCATCAGTGTTAATGCGTCAATGCTGACAAAAAAACTTTCCCCTTGTTGCAAACCCAATATCGCATTACACACGGCTTGTGCTTGCATTGAGCCAACCATACCCAGTAACGGACTCATAACCCCAGCATTTTGACAGTTAAGTCCTTCAGTACTTTGCTCCGACTCCGGAAACAAACATGCATAACAGGCGCTGTGCTCGCGGTAATCAAAAAATCCAAACTGACCACTGGTCGCCTGCGCTGCGCCCGAGATCAAAACTTTGCCATTATCAAAGCAATATTGATTGAGTAAATAGCGTGTGGTGAAGTTATCACTACAATCCACCACCCAATCAACGCCAGTTAATTGCGCTTCAATGTTGTCTTTAGAGAGGCGAAGGTTATACGGGTTAAGTTGAATATCATTGTTCAAACTGGCCAACACTTTTTTAGCAGCAAGACTTTTATCCTGCCCCAAGTGATTAACCTTATATAGTATTTGACGCTGAAGATTCGACAGCTCAACCTTATCATCATCATAGAATGACAAGGTGCCAACGCCGCTGGCCGCCAAATAAAATAACACCGGGCTACCGAGTCCTCCGCAGCCAATGACTGCTACATGCGCCGATTTGAGCTGTTTTTGACCCGTTTCTGACACTTTGTCTAACAAGATATGGCGGCTATATCTCAGCCGCTCTCTATCGGTTAATTCTTCGCTCATTACTCGCCTATGGCCTGCTTAAGGTTGATAATAGCTTGCTCTGGTGACTGCGCTTCGGTAATGGCACGAACCACAGCGACACTGCCTACCCCCGTCGCTGCAACTTCACTAGAGCGGGCCAAATCAATACCGCCAATGGCAACTGTCGGGTATTCAGCACGCATCAATGGCACAAAGTGACGTAGTTTTTCCAAGCCTTGGATCTGCCCTGTCATATCTTTTGTGGTTGTTGGATAAATTGCGCCAAAGGCTAGGTAGCTAGGGCGATAATTATGCGCACGTAGCATTTCATAAAAACCATGCGTCGATAGGCCTAATCGCAGCCCAGCTTGTTTTATGGCATTTAAATCAGCAACATTTAAGTCTTCTTGGCCCAAATGCACACCGTATGCACCATGTTTTATTGCCAGTTCCCAGTGATCATTGATAAACACACGACCGCCATAGGTGTTACCAAGCTCAATTGCTTTGGCAATATCCTGCTCAAGGGTCGGAGAGTCAGCATCTTTTATGCGTAACTGGACCGTTTTAACGTCATTTTTTAAACACAGCTCAATCCAATCAACGCTATCCACTACCGCATACAGGCCTAGCTCACCTTCAATGGATGCAAATCCAGCCGCATAGTTGTACTCATCAGGTACTAAAAATTCAAGCTCATCACCCAACCAGCTGCCTGGCTCTATCACCTGAGGGTAATCAGCAATAGACTCTGGGAAATGAGTATGGGCAACAGGCCCAATCCCCTCACCATAGCGTTTAGCAGCTTTAAGCCCAGCATTGATATAGGCTTTACCCAAAATAAAGGCATCTTTAAGTGGATAACCTTTTGCCAAACAAGCCGCAATAACCGAGGACAAGCTACACCCCGTACCATGTGTATGCGGTGTATTAACAGACTCATTGCCAAGCCAGTATTCTTCTTCATGATGCCAGCAGTAATCTATGCAATATCCTTTCGGGTAATCCCAATGGCCGCCTTTAATCACCACAGACTTTACCCCAAATGACAGCAGCTTTTGTGCCGCCTCTCGCACCGCATCAGGTCCAATCAAATAGACGCCCGTCAATAACTGCGTTTCATGGGTATTTGGCGTGATCACATCCACTAAAGGCAGTAAGTGAGTTTTTAGTGCATCAACCGTGTCTTCTTCTGTCAATGAATCACCACTGGTCGCAATTGCCACCGGGTCGTACACAATGACAGGCGGCGTTTCCCAACGCGCCTTATAGCGTGTCAAATGCTCAGCAATCAATTGAATTTGCTGTACATTGGCCAACATTCCTATTTTTATTACCGCAGCCGGCATATCCGACTCAAGCGCCAATAGCTGCGCTTCTATGACCTCTGTTGATACCACATTTAAAGACTCTACACCTAGACTGTTTTGTGCGGTCAATGCCGTAATTGCTGTGCAACCATGTACGCCAAAGCTGTGCATCGCTTTTAAATCTGCTTGCACACCTGCGCCACCACCGGAATCAGAACCTGCAATACTCCATACAACTTTTGACACTTGGACTCCTCATTTTATTAATCTTGATGCCAAAAAGGCATGCCCATAGTAGGCGTTGAAGGCGCTGCGACCTCTTTTTCTGGCATTGCTTGCGCAACATAGCCCATACGACCCGCTTCCACAGCATGAGAAAATGCTGCAGCCATCTTGACCGGATCGCCGGCACCTGCAACAGCACTATTTAATAGCACGGCATCGTAACCTAATTCGAGTGCTTGGCAAGCATGGGAGGGCAAACCAAGTCCAGCATCCACAATCAAGGTTTGCTCAGGTAGGCGTTCACGGATGGTCTTCAAGTTATAGGTATTAATGAGCCCTTTACCGGTCCCTATCGGCGCGCCCCATGGCATAAGTACTTCACAACCAAGATCCGCTAAACGCTGACATAACACTAAGTCATCAGTGCAATAGGGTAATACTTTAAAGCCTTCTTTGAGCAATATATCAGTCGCTTCTAACAAACCAAAAGGATCCGGCTGTAAATTATATTCATCACCGATTAGCTCTAGTTTTATCCAGTCAGTATCAAATACTTCTCGACACATTTGCGCTAAAGTAACGACTTCTTGCACACTATGGCAGCCTGCAGTATTCGGCAGCACTTTAAGTCCCGTTTCTTTTATCAACTGCCAAAAGTCTTCACCTGCAGAAACCGAGTTTTGTCTACGCAATGAAACAGTCACGATTTCTGCTTCTGAGCTTTGTATTGCTTGCTGCATAATTTGCGGCGAAGGGTAAAGCGCAGAGCCAATCAAGAGTCGGCTATTAAAATACTCACCATAAATATTAAGCTGTTCAGAATGTGAATTAATCATCTAACCCCCTTGAATAGGTGAGAGCACTTCAATGCTGTCCCCCTGACTCGGGACGGTATCACCAAGCCTTGCTGAGGGCACAAACTGCCCATTGAGTGCCACTGCAAATGGCGGCTTTGCGCCTTTACTGACGATAATTTGCTGCAAAGACTGCGCGCTTTCAACACGGATAGTCTCACCATTATAAGTTAGATTCATAGTAGCCCCTTTGAAAGTGCTTGTTGTACAACAACTGGCGCAAGTAAATACCCATGACGATATAAACCATTAATTGAAATAACATTATTTTGAACTTCGATATGCGGATGATTATCGACAAACGCAGGCCGCAAACCGGCATTTAAGGACATCACTCTTCCTTCAGCAAAACCACTATGTACCGTATAAGCCGCTGATAACAACTCCAATGTAGAGCGCACAGTAATGTCATTTGCATCTTGAGACTCTATCTCAGTTGCACCAATCACATATTGATGGTTTGGCTTGGGCGCAATGTAAATGGGGTAACGCGGATGCATTAAGCGTACTGGGCGCTGTAAATTCACTTCTGGTGCAAATATACGCGCCACCTCACCACGCACACCGCGTAGCCCAGGCTTATCTTGCTTAGCCCCCACCCCTCGGCAATCAATGATCCAATCGAATGCTTGACCATTGACTTTATCTGCTTCGATGTTGGCTGCTTGAGTAAATTGAAAATCGACACCACGACGGTACAGCGTCTCATAGCTACTTGTAAAAAAAGCGAAATTATCTAATTGCCCTTCACAGGGTAAAAACAGCCCTTGGTTAAATTTGTCGCCAAGCTCAGGTTCTAACGCAGCAATTTCACGTTGACTCACCCGTGTTGCTTGATGTTCATCCAAAGGTTTTAAACGCTGTTCGAAGCTCTGTAGATCGCCTCTATCTTGTTGGTGTGCGACGATTAAACTACCTTGCTGCTGAAAAAATACCGGTGTGTCTAGCTTTTTAAGTAAACTTGGCCACAAAGCAATGCTTTTCAAGCCTTGCTCAGCGAGTATTCGGTCACAAATCACTGATTCGGCCAAAGGCGCTAACATAGCGGCGGCCAAAGTGCCGGCACCCGTTTGCGCATCTTGCGGATCTTTTTCAAAAATGGTGAGCTGATAACGATCCATCAGCTCCAATGCCGCGACTCTGCCAACTAAGCCAAACCCAACGATAGCAACGGATGGTTTTGCTCCGTACTCTGTCATGAGGATTCCAGTTGTTGTGCGCTGCAGCACTAGACTGCAGCGCTATAAAGTTAAATAGCTTTGTGATAAATCTCAGAACCAGAGCTCTTAAACTCTTCTGATTTCGCTTTCATTTCAGCTTCAACATCAACCATTTTAATTTCAATCGCATCACCCACATTATTCGGGTCAATACCACGCGCTTCTAGCTCTTTTGCATAGTCACGAACGTCTTGGGTAATTTTCATCGAACAGAACTTGGGCCCACACATTGAACAGAAATGTGCTACCTTGCCTGACTCTTGTGGCAGTGTTTCATCGTGGTAAGACAAGGCTCTTTCAGGGTCAAGACTCAAGTTGAATTGATCGTGCCAGCGGAATTCAAAACGCGCTTTAGATAACGCATTATCGCGTATCTGTGCACCACGATGGCCTTTTGCTAAATCAGCAGCATGTGCGGCAATCTTATAGGTAATTAAGCCTTCTTTCACATCCTCTTTATTCGGTAAGCCCAAGTGCTCTTTTGGTGTCACGTAACACAGCATCGCTGTACCATACCAAGCAATCTGCGCCGCGCCGATACCAGAAGTAAAGTGATCATAACCAGGGGCAATATCCGTTGTCAGTGGGCCAAGCGTATAGAAAGGCGCCTCATGACAGTGCTTTAATTGCTCGTCCATATTCTCTTTGATCATATGCATTGGCACGTGGCCTGGGCCTTCAATAAAGACCTGTACATCATGCTCCCACGCAATTTTTGTCAGCTCACCTAATGTGCGTAGTTCAGATAACTGTGCGTCATCATTGGCATCTGCAATAGAACCCGGACGCAGACCATCACCTAGAGAGAAACATACATCATACTGCTTCATGATTTCACAGATATCTTCGAAGTGCGTATATAAGAAGTTTTCTTTATGGTGTGCAAGACACCACTTCGCCATAATTGAACCACCACGAGATACAATGCCGGTTACACGCTTTGCCGTCATAGGCACATAGCGCAGCAATACACCTGCATGGATGGTAAAGTAGTCAACACCCTGCTCAGCTTGCTCAATTAAGGTATCGCGGAAAATTTCCCACGTCAGATCTTCTGCAACCCCGTTTACCTTTTCAAGCGCTTGGTAGATAGGCACGGTACCAATTGGTACTGGCGAGTTACGCACTACCCACTCGCGGGTTTCATGGATATAGCGACCTGTAGAAAGGTCCATCACGGTGTCAGCGCCCCAGCGCGTTGACCATACTAGCTTTTCTACTTCTTCTTCGATTGATGAGGTGACCGATGAATTACCAATATTGGCATTCACCTTTACCAAAAAGTTACGACCCACAATCATAGGCTCAGATTCAGGGTGGTTAATATTATTTGGAATTATCGCTCTACCACGCGCCACTTCTGAACGAACAAACTCAGGTGTGATGAAGTCTGGGATCTCAGCGCCAAAAGACTGACCCTCATGCTGCTCTGCCAGTAGCTCTTCACGAATTTTTGCACGACCCATGTTTTCACGGATAGCAACAAATTCCATTTCAGGTGTGATAATCCCCTGGCGAGCATAGTGCATTTGCGTTACGTTTTTGCCCGGCTTTGCACGGCGTATCTTAGGTAGATTTTCAAAACGGATATGATCTAAACCTTCATCAGCCATACGTTGCTGAGAAAACTTTGAGGTTACTGAGTCTAACAACTCTGTGTCGTCACGATTTACGATCCAATTCTCTCTATACTTTGGTAAGCCTTCACGGACGTTTAGCGTAAACTCAGGATCTGTATAGGGACCTGATGTATCGTACACTCGAACTGGCTCATTTTTTTCATAGATAGGTTCTTCTTCTGTGCCCCCAACAAAAGAGTCGTTCAATGAGATCTCTCTCATTCCAACACGAACACCATCTTGCTCTCCATCCACATAGATTTTCTTTGAATTAGGAAAGGGTTGGCCTTTAAGGTTATAGATAAATTCTGAAGCCGCTTCGCGTGACTCGCGACGTGACAACTTGCTACTGTTATTTGACATGACATGCCTCATTGTTAGTTAAGGTGTCTTGTCAGAATTCCGAAAGGAAGAGATAGGGTTCACTTCTCTAAACCATATAAAAAGTATAGCTAGGCAGTGATGTTGGTGGAAAAATTTATTAGCACGACACTAACAAACTTGGCAGCCTTAACATCCATACACTTTGGTACAACCATCAAGGCAGCTTGTTCCCTACGCAGGCATTAACCTGATCAGGTCCACGGATCCCGCAATACAGCGATCTCAGCCCAAAAGGGCACTCCGACAAGTAACGAATTGAGACAAAGTCTACTGAATGTCATCTCATTAGTCAAAGCGACCTTCAACCAATTTAAAGCGCCATTCAAGGTCTGAACTTAAAATCAACTCACTTTGTGTATGCTGCATAGGCGCACCAATTTGGAGCATGTTTAAAAATGCATCCTCTCGCTTGTTGGTCGCTGCATCACATAACTTTCTGGTCATACCAATATTAGATACAAATAATTGTCCGTCTTTGATTTCAGCTTGGCCAAAAAAGCGATTGCAACCAGCAAAACCATTAACACGAAAAGCATCTAAAAATTCGATACGGATGGGGTTATTTTTGACGTTCGTATCATCTGATATAAACTGCCAGCTTGAATATTTGAGTGTGTCTGCGTTTACCGTCCCTGTACTTGAGCATCCCATCAAAACCACACTCAACAAGCATAATAAAAAGGAATATTTCATGGTAAACCAATCGTTTGATAATCATTGCTAATTATAACGCTTGGCAGCACAGAATAGGCAGTAAAAATATGTAATAAATTGCCTATCCTGTTAAAAATTACGAAAATAGTTGCTCAATTTCCTGAGGTAGGAACGGACGGCCGCGCTCATTGACAGATGTACCTGTTACGATCGCATCCAACATCAATTTATCATCTCGGCTTCTTAGTACTTTTTGATGAAATGCAAACTTCAGTTTACTGACTTTTTCTACTTCAACTTCAACATAAAACGCATCACCTGGTCGAAGTGAATCTTTGTAATTCATCTCAGAGCGGATCACAACCAAGTTCACTTTTTGCTCAGCCAATGCTGCGAAATCGATATTTTTATGCGCTAGAAATTCATGACGCGCATGCTCTAAATAGTTAAAATACACACTGTTGTTCACGATCCCCTGCAGGTCACATTCATAATCTCTTACTTTAAAGTCAACTTTAAACGTCATCATTCGTCCTCAAATTAGATTGCAAAAGTTTATAACACAATTTTTCAGTCATCTGGTCGGGCTTTTGCTAAACTAGTGCGCAACTAACACGGGACATATATAAACGAATGAAATTAAAACTCTCTTTACTCACCATGGGTCTGATGGTGGCATTTTCTAGCTTAGCGAATGAGACAAACTCTAAGGCAACAAATAGCATTGAAACCATTGAAGTTAGTGGCGACTTTCAGCAAGAATCACTACAAACATTAAGTGCAAGTGCCTCTGTCTTTGGTGAAACGCAAATTACTACACGTGGCGCTAGCTACTTAGATGAAATCCTAAACAGCGCAGCCAATGTCAACTTTACTGCTGGCGCTTCTCGTGGACGTTTTGTGCAAATCCGCGGGGTTGGCCTGCGCTCACAATTTGTTGATCCAATCACACCCAGTGTGGGCGTTTTAATCGACAACATTAACTATTCTGGCCTAGGTGGCAGTGCGTTGCTATTCGATACAGATCAAGTCGCCATTTATCGAGGTCCTCAAGGCACTAAATTTGGTGCAGACGCCATGGGCGGGATCATTGATATTCACTCAAATTCACCCACCCAAGAGCCCAGCCTCAACCTTAAATTAGGCGCTGCAAATTATGGTACACACGAAGCGGGCGTCGCGGTCGGTGCAGGTCTGACTGACACGGTTGCCGCACGTGCCAGTATTTATCAAAAGCAATCTGATGGCTTTGTAGAGAATGTGTACTTAGACGAAGACACTCAGGATTTAGATGAAAGCATCGCAAGATTTAAACTCAATTATGCTACGAGCGACGATTTAAACCTAGCCTTTGCCTATCACCACATTGATATTGAGAATGGCTATGATGGCTTTACTTTAGACAATACACGTCAAAGTGTTGCAAGCCAGCCCGGTCAGGATACACAACAAAGTGATGCATTCTCTTTAACCGCTGACTACACAGGATTATCTTCTGTCGACATTGAAGTACTTACCAGTGGTCTGCAAGCTGATACCGTATACAGCTATGATGAAGACTGGGTTTGTGCAGATTTAGCACAACCGTCACTGTGTGAAGCTGGCCTTCACCCAGATCATATCGCTTACTATGGCCAGTACTTTGACAAGTATGCGAGAGACCATGAGAGAGGCTCGGCCGAAGTAAGAATTAAAAGCAAAGATAAGTCTTGGGTTATTGGCGTAGTGAGTCGCAGACATGATGTCGATTTAGACCGTAGCAGAGGTAAACATGGTGACTTCCCAGCACAGTTTAAATCTAACTTCGAAACACAAAACCATGCCTTATTTGCACACAAGGTCACACAGCTACAAGATGATGTCAGACTAATCACAGGTATTCGCGTTGAGTCATATTCAAGTGATTACATGGACAGCAATGCATTCGACCTAGATACAGATGATACTATGATCGGCGGTAAAGTGGCGCTTGAGTACCAAGTTGTGCCACAAACAATGATCTATACCAGCTTAAATCGCGGTTACAAAGTGGGTGGTGTGAACGGTGAAGCACTCGCCAAAGCAAAAGATGATGGCATTACAATTCCACAATCAGGCTTCACCTTCGACCCAGAGTACCTCTGGAATCTTGAGTTTGGTGTTAAAGGCCAATCTGAAGACAAGCGCCATACTTTAAGCCTTAGCGCATTTTATATGCACAGAGAAGACATGCAATTAAAGCAATGGCAATTAGAAGGCGTGCAATTTGCCGGCTTTATTAGCAATGCTGGTAAGGGCACAAATTATGGCCTTGAAATCGAGGGCAGCAGCCAACTGCTTGATGCGCTGTCACTGCAATATAGTGTGGGTTATTTAGATACCAAGATTGAGGATTTTATTACTGTTAATGGCGACGATTTTGATGGCCGCGAACAAGCACAGTCACCTAAGTATCAATATGCCTTTAGCTTTGTCTATGACGTTACCAACAACATCAGTGCACAATTAGGATTTGAAGGTAAAGATGACTACTTCTTCTCTGATAGTCATGACTCTCAAGCACCAAACCAGAACCTGGTCAATGCCAGCGTATCCTACTACAGTGAAAGCTGGAGCTTAACGGCATGGGGGCGTAACTTAGCTGACAGAGACGTACCTGTACGGGGCTTCCAATTTGGTAATGACCCAAGAAATGGCTGGGCAACGGATACTTATGTGCAGTATGCTGAGCCTCGTGTATATGGCTTAACATTCAATTATACACTTTAATAAAAAAACGGCGCTTAAAGCGCCGTTTTTACTGTTATCTGTGACTTTATTCTGGATCCGGTAAATTTCTACCGTAAAAGACTTCTTGAATTTCACGATTTAATTTATTACGGATCTCTTCTTCTTCCTCGTCAGTGAGCTCATCCGTTGTAATACCAAATAGATAGGTATTCAAATCAGTTTCTTTAAGCATCATCTTAGTGTGAAACAAGTTCTCTTGATACACGTTCACGTCGACCATTTGGTAAGCGTCTTTTGTATCTTCAGTCATAAAATTCTGAATTGAGTGAATTGGGTGATCAATATAATGTTTTACACCATTCACATCACGGGTAAAGCCACGTACTCGGTAATCGATTGTCACCACATCTGACTCAAGCGAGTGAATTAAGAAATTCAGCGCTTTAAGCGGAGATATAATGCCACAGGTAGAGACTTCAATATCCGCTCTAAACGTACAGATCCCATCGTGAGGGTGCGCTTCAGGATAAGTATGAACACAAATATGGCTTTTATCCAAGTGGGCCACAACTGAATCAGGTAAAGGTCCAGGTGTTTCCTGAGAGTGCGGCATCGTCCCCTCAACTGGCTCCTCAGATACCAAAATAGTCACACTTGCGCCCTGCGGGTCATAATCTTGACGAGCAATGTTCAAGACATTCGCACCAATAATATCGACAACTTCCTTAAGAATATCCGTTAAACGCTCAGCGCTATACTGCTCGTCAATATATTCGATATATTCTTTTCGCTGTTGCTCAGTTTTGGCGTAGCAAATATCGTAGATACTAAAGCTTAAACTCTTTGTTAAGTTGTTAAAGCCGTGGAGTTTAATTTTATTAAAGGGCTTGTTCACGATAGACCCACCTTAAAACAAGAAAATCTGCGCTGCAGAACTAAAAGTTCGCGGATTTTATACGAAAAGTAACAGCTTAAAAAGCGTTATTTTTCTTCGCTTTGTACAACCTCGTGGGTATGCGTAATTTCCACTGCTTTTTCAAGCATTAAGGCAACTGAGCAGTACTTTTCGGCAGACAAATTCACGGCGCGCGCAAGATGCTTCTCAGACACATTGTCACCCGTAACTACAAAGTGTAGATTGATTTTGGTGAATACTCTAGGCGCAGACTCTGCACGCTCTGCAGAAAGTTTGACTTCCACACTCTCTACAGATTGCTTTGCCTTCTTAAGAATGCTGACAACATCCACAGATGCACAACTGCCCGCTGACATTAATACCATCTCCATCGGACTAGGTGCTGCACTATCAGCACCCGCATCAAATACCACATTATGACCAGAGTGAGAGCGGCCTAAAAATGTATCACCACCAACCCATTTTACACTTGCTTGCATAGTACACCTTCTAAAACCAATAACACCGCCATAAGGCGGTGTTATTAAAAATATTAATCTATTCCAGTTTACTGAATGGCAGAATCAAATAAATTTTTAACCAAACCAGCAAACTCTTCGATAAACTCTTGTTGTTCTTCTGTCACACGTTGATCAACAACACTTGATAACACTTCCTGTAGGTCGTACACAATGCCATCAACTTCACGTACGATCAAGCCGCGCTGCTCGGTTGATAAGCCAGTGTGCTGTTCACACAAACGGATCACATGTTCAGCGATAACGTCTTCAATTAATTCAACGACCTTAGGTGCATTCGGCTTAACCACACCCGGCTTTTCAAACAAGGCTAAATTTTGTGTCAGATACATGACTAACTCATCATATCCTTGTTTATCTAAAACCATATATTGCCCACCTGAGTTTACCAATGACATCTCCTATTGATTTAAGCAGAAACTCGATCTGATTGCTACTTTTGAGCGACCCTGAAAAATAAAAAAAGCAGCAAATGCTGCTTTTTAAGAATAAAGCGTGAGACTTAATCTCCGCATCACAACATTGCATTTAGCCATATTGTGAATTACCTAATGCAGGTAATTTTAATCTAATGATAGGCCTGGACTCAAGCTTCCTGGTAATGTAACTTTTTCAAGTTCAACAGAAGCAACTGGGTATGCGCAGTAATCTGCTGCATAATATGCACTTGCTCTGTGGTTACCAGATGCGCCAATACCACCAAATGGTGCGGCACTTGATGCACCCGTGATTGGACGGTTCCAGTTAACAATACCCGCACGAATACGACGTAAGAAATGGTCATAATCTGCTTCATTGTCACTCAATAGACCTGCTGATAAACCAAAGCTGGTATCATTCGCAAGCTCAATAGCCGCGTCGAAGTCAGTGTAACGGAATACTTTCAATAGCGGACCGAAGTGCTCATCATCAGGGAAGTCAGCAACCTTTGTACATTCGATGATGCCAGGTGTAACAAAGCCAGTACCCGCTGTGTGCGTCAGCTCAAGTAAGCTCTCTGCGCCAAGGTCGATAAGTTGCTGCTGTGCTGCAACCATACCAGCCGCCGCCGCTTCAGAAATCATAGAGCCCATGAAAGGCTGATCAGCATCGTCAAAGTTACCAATCTTAATCGCTTTCGTTGCACGTAATAGCTGCGCTAGGATTGCATCGCCCTGCTCACCTTGAGGCAAAAACAGTTTACGCGCACAGGTACAGCGCTGACCACTTGAAATAAATGCAGACTGGATAATGTCGTGTACAACCGCTTTAGTGTCTGTCACGTCTTTAACGATTAATGGGTTATTACCACCCATCTCAAGCGCTAAGATTTTGCCAGGCTGACCGGCAAATTGCTCATGCAGGAAATGACCTGTGCGAGATGAACCCGTAAAGAATAAACCATCGATACCTTTGTGTGATGCAAGTGCTTTACCTGTGTCTACTTCACCCTGTACTAGGTTGATAACACCTGCTGGTAGACCCGCTTTTTCCCAAAGCTTTAATGTCAGCTCAGCAACAAATGGCGTTAATTCAGACGGCTTAAATACCACAGTGTTACCAGCTAACAATGCAGGTACAATGTGGCCATTAGGCAAGTGACCAGGGAAGTTATAAGGACCAAATACCGCAACAACACCATGTGCTTTATGGCGAATAACAGCACGACCTACAGGCATTGCATTTTCTACTACACCTGTACGCTCATGATATGCTTTTTCTGAAATGGCGATCTTACCGACCATTGCACCCGCTTCAGTACGCGTTTCCCAAAGTGGCTTGCCTGTTTCTTTGGCAATTGCGATTGCAAGCTCTTCGCTATGCTCTTTCAAAACCTCAGCAAAACGTTTAACTACGTCTAAACGTGCTTCAAAGCTCAGGTCGCTCCACAGGTAATAAGCTTCGCGTGCTGATTTTACTGCGCTATCAACCTGCTCTGCGGTTGCTGCGTTTGCTGACCAAATCTGTTCATTATTTGCTGGGTTTACAGATGCAAACTCTGCACCTTCACCCGCTGACCATTTACCATTGATAAATTGTGCTGCATGTGTTGTCATAATTCTTTCCCGATTAAAGAGTTGCGATGCTTACAGTGTCGCCTTCAGTCACCTGAAGCGCATTTGCCAATTCAGCCGAAATGGTGATTTCCTCACCGCTTTGCGGCACATCTAGCTCAACTGCCGTAGCACGATAGCCTGCTAGTTTATCATTAGCAATAAGCACTGGGGAACCATTTGTCTGTGCTGGTACATTTTCAGCAATACGCACCTTAAAGAACTGCGTTGCACGAATAGTACGAATAT
This sequence comes from Pseudoalteromonas umbrosa, assembly GCF_030125375.1. Lineage (GTDB taxonomy): Bacteria > Pseudomonadota > Gammaproteobacteria > Enterobacterales > Alteromonadaceae > Pseudoalteromonas > Pseudoalteromonas umbrosa. The sequence continues at coordinate 143,912 of NZ_JASJUU010000005.1, forward strand.
TATCGACTTTAGCTTCTACCGTTGGACCCGCATCAAAAATATCGACATAGCCATTAAACGTGAAGCCTTCGCTTTTCAGTAATTCAATGGCAGGTCGTGTATTGTCATGCACTTCACCAACCACCGCCTGCGCTTCTTCACTGAGCAGGTTTACATAAATCGGATACTTTGGCATCAGCTCTGCAATAAATACTTTCTGACCAATACCAGTTAGGTAATCTGCTGTAGGGAAGTCCATTGAAAAGAAGTGTTCTTCCAACCACTTCCAAAATGGGCTACTACCATTTTCATCAGATACACCGCGCATTTCCGCAATGACAGTTTCTGCAAAGCGTGATTTATGTTGATTGATAAACATAAAACGAGATTTAGATAACAGCTTGCCGTTGAAGCCTTTACGGTACTTATCTTTTAAGAATAAAGTACATAATTCTGTCGCACCGGTATAGTCGTTACACAGCGTCAGAATATCCACTGCTTTATAAACATTTAAAGTGCGAGAAGAATGGATAACTTTACTTAAATGATAGTGATAAAACGCGTCATCTAACCCCACTGCAGCTTCAATTGCACTGGTACCGACAACCTCGCCCGTCTCTAAGTCTTCAAGTACAAATAGGTAACCCTCATCAAAAGGGACATCTGTTTCTTTACCAAAAGACGTCATAGAACGTTCAATTTTGTTTTGTAACAACTCTTCATTTAGAGGTAATGAAGTAAAACCATGCCCCGACTCTTGGGCAATGTTCAAAAGCGCTGGATAATCGCTTTTTTGGATTGGGCGAAGGATCATCATGAGCCCGCTTACTCCTCAGTAAACCTTTAGACAGGTGACGCTCTATCGAGCGTCACGTTGGTTATCGCTTGGTTTGTGCGACAACTTATGCGTTATTTTCTACAACGCGAGCAACTGCTTTTTCAAAGCGTGCCATACCTTCACGGATATCCGCATCAGAAATAACAAGCGATGGTGTAAAGCGCACTACGTTAGCACCAGCAACCAGTGACATAACGCCTTCTTTAACACCTTCAGTTAAGAACTCTTTTGCTTTACCAGCATATTTTTCAGTTACAACACCACCGATCAATAAGCCTTTACCACGAATTTCAGAGAATACGTTGTATTTGTCATTGATTGCAGTTAGTAACTCACGGAAAAGTGCTTCTTTTTCTTTTACGCCATTTAATACTTCAGGTGTATTAACTGTATCGAATGCAGCTTCTGCAACCGCACAAGCCAGTGGGTTACCACCGTATGTTGAACCATGAGTACCAATTTTAAGGTGCTGTGCAATTTCAGTTGTTGTGATCATGCCACCGATTGGGAAACCGCCACCAAGTGCTTTTGCTGTTGTTAAAATGTCAGGTGTTACACCTAAACCTTGGTATGCATATAACTCACCCGTACGACCTACACCGGTTTGTACTTCATCAAAAATAAGTAGTGCATTGTGCTTGTCACACAACTCACGAACACCTTTAGCAAATTCAGTTTCAGGTGAAACAATACCACCTTCACCTTGTAAAGGTTCCATCATTACAGCACAGGTATTGTCAGAAATAAGTGCTTCAAATGCAGCTAGGTCATTATAGTCACAGTGAACAACATCGCCTGGCTTTGGACCGAAACCATCAGAGTATGCAGCTTGGCCGCCTACTGTAACCGTGAAGAAAGTACGACCGTGGAAACCTTTGTTAAATGCGATAATTTGTGACTTTTCAGCGCCAAACTTGTCTAGTGCCCAACGACGAGCAAGTTTAAGTGCCGCTTCATTCGCTTCTGCACCAGAGTTTGCAAAGTAAACTTTATCTGCAAACGTTGCATCGGTTAGTTTTTTAGCCAATCTAAGTGCTGGCTCGTTAGTCATGACATTTGATAAGTGCCAGATTTTTTCGCCTTGCTCTTTTAATGCAGATACAAGTGCAGGGTGACAATGACCCAAACAGTTTACAGCGATACCACCTGCGAAATCGATGTATTCACGACCTTCTTGGTCCCAAACGCGAGAGCCTTCACCTTTGACAGGGATAACAGCAGAAGGTGAATAGTTAGGTACCATTACTTGATCGAATAATTCACGATTAATAGTCATTTTAAATCCTCATTTTAGCGAGTTCAGCACTGACACATGGGTACTCGGAATTACAAAGAATTACCTTCAGCAACACTGTAAAAGATCCGAAATTACCCAAATCGGCGCAAATTTCATACGCACATTATTCCAAAAAAATGCCGGAATGTCTCATATAAAACACTCCTGTAACCCTTGATATTCAAGGCTTTAATATATTCTTTCAAGAACAGTGAATAACTATTAACGTCGTGATTGGATACGACCCCACCATACAAGGATTTTAGTCGATCCTTACCAATGGGGCGAATGAATGAATAAGCGTGAAAAAATTTCCAGTTTTTTTACAAAATTGTCAGCTGGAGGCTTTGTAATGACGTTTTGGCCAACAATTTTTCTTCTTGAGCGGTTAAACCTAAGTAAGTAAACCAATCTTTGGCTTCATCCTGCTCAATCAAATGACTGTCTTTCAAAAGCTGATATTGTGCATACCCATACGCTTTTTTCAGAACCTGCGTTAATGGCAGTAACTCAACTGGATTGTTATTCATGTTTGGCAGATAACTTTGCGCAAATTCCGACATAGCGGCATTAAATGGCAAGTATTTAAATGACATCTGTTCAATCAAACGCTGAGAAACCACTGGGGCATGCTCAATTAACAAGTTACGTAAAAACAGCGGATCAGGACCCAACTCTAATAACGCAGTGTGTAAGTCTTTTTGGCTTTTGTCTCTGGCAATTTTAACTTTTCCTTGCCAAACACGTTCATAAGTTCTCAAATATAAGCGTGTCAGGGCAATTTTTCCTAAATCTAATAACATTCCCAGTGTAAACGCATGTTGCTCTTTCACATCATATAGAGGGGCTAATGCTTTTGCAGCAATTGCGCTCGCCATACTCACATCTCTAAGCTTTCTTTTAAGCAGTGGAAATGGCTCGGTTGAATGTGGCATCCAATGGCGCACGGCAAACGTTGGGATAACCATCTGTAGATTTTCCAAGCCTAGATAGCGAAGCGCTAATGCTGGCGTATCAACTTTAACAGAGGTACCTTTACTATTTACTTTTCGGTATTGGGGCAAATTCACCAGGGAAACAAGGTCCCGGCCAAGCCATGATAAATCATTTACTAACGGCTCTAAGCGCCCCACTGATGCAGACTTTACGGCTAAAATATCCAATACCGTTGGCACTGCATCTTGAATGCCAACCACATCAGTATAGATCGAATCTAAATCACTTAGTTGAGTTTCTATCCCACTTTCAATAACTTGATGTAAATGATTACTTGCCTTAGCGATATATTTGTGATGACTGGTGCTTTTCTCTTGACGTTTAGCAGCTGCTGCCAGCTCGACTTCGAGCATAGTACGTTGTGGGATAGATTCCCCGAAATTCATGTCAAATGTATGGATATAACCTATCTGCTGCTGTGCAAAATTATGGCTAATTAGAACGTCATGTGCACGCTGAGCGATAGCTTGAGCAATGTGCGACTGCCTAATATCTTGTGTCATCAATTATAATCTTTTTCGGTATATTAAAAGAAAGCTCTTTAAAGGTTAGAAGCGAGCAATAAAGTTATCAAGTAGTCTTAAACCATACTCGGTTAAGATTGCCTCGGGATGGAACTGCACGCCTTCTAATGCAAGGTCAGTATGACACAAGCCCATTATTTCATCTAGCTCATTAGAGCTGGTTTGCGTCCAAGCAGTAATCGCTAAGTTGTTTGGCAAGGTCTCTGCATCCACGGCTAAAGAGTGGTATCTACAGACATTGAACTGGCTTGGTAGCCCTTTAAACATCCCTTGATCTGCATGGTAGATACGTGACACTTTACCATGCATCACAGATTTAGCTTTCTGTACTCGTGCCCCCATTGCCTGTGCGATTGTTTGGTGACCAAGGCACACACCTAGAATCGGAAACTGCCCTTTTAACTGTTGAACGACTTGCAAAGATATTCCAGCTTCATTTGGGCTGCAAGGACCCGGAGAAATCACGATATGTGCAGGGTTTAACTGCTTTATCTGAGCAATGGACACTTCGTCATTACGCTTCACAACAACATCTTGATCTAACTTTTGAAAATACTGGACAAGGTTAAACGTGAACGAATCGTAGTTATCTATCATTAATAACATTCCGTCTTTACCTCTAAACTTTTTAGACTCACCATTTTACTTACTACATTAAACTCAAAGTACTTCTTCACTACGACTAACACCGTAGTAAGATGGCTCACACCCCGCTATTGGCTGCATCATAACACAATTTGTAATTTCACTGGCATAACCTCTCTCACCATAACCCCCTATCATATAGAGGGTCGCACATACGCTGTTACATAAGAAAATAGACAACAGAAGGCAAATAAAAATAGTATGGAAGAGCACTAAAACAATAAGGAATTAAAAAATGAAATTCACAATCAAAAAGAAACGCATTAAGAACCTATCTAGTGAGCACGCAATCAACACCCAAAAAACCAAACAGGTAGCTGGCGGTGCAGTATTCCAATCACCTGATAACGACTTTTCAATCGGTCAACAAAATACTTGTAAAACGGCTTAAACACCAAACTCAGCTGGGCCGTAGTCAGCCCAGCTGCAATATGTCATTATTGAAACACAACGTTTTCACTGCCCGGTAGAGCTTTAAACTCTTCTAGCAATTTGTCGCAATCTTTTAATATTTGTGCCTCAAGTCGCTCTTCAGCACGCCAGCGCTGCGTATCCATTTTGAAGATTTCCTTTTTTGAATACTTTTTGCGAGCATCGTGTGTCGGCATTTCTTTAACTTCATCATACATCTCAAAAACACCTGGATAGGTTTTTTCTAAAGCAACTTCAGAATCAAAGCTATATTGAGATATCAATACCCAAACACGTAAACACCCTTCAGAGTACTCACACTGCTTTTGCTTCATTGCTTTTGCAATCAAATTAATGCTATCTGCTAATTTACCATTGCGCTCTTGTCTGGATTTTTCCAGCTTCTTCACCTGCTCTTCTTTCAATTTAGCAATCGTGTCCTTTTGAACTTTTAGTTGCCATAATAGTTTGCCTGCATAAAATGCCAGACCTGCAACAATTAAAGCACCAACGACTAATGCGACCACCCAAATCGTGCTCATCGCTCATCCTCGTCATCATCTAACCACTCATCCGCCAGATCATTACTGACAAAATCAGCTAATGGATCAGCCTCAATCATATCTTCTTCTTCAAACTCATCATCTATGCCAAGAATTTCGCATAACTCTTGGTGACGAGCGATCGCGCGATTGAAGAACTTGGCATCTTTGCCTGTCAGTAACTCCCCATGTTCATGACGCTCTAATAGCTTCATTAAACGCTCATCATTTTCTAGCTGCTGTAGCTCTTCTTCAAATGTTAGCTCTGGCTCATTCGCCTTGCTGAGTATGACTTGTGGCGTCAAATGACGTTTCAACTGCGGCTCAGCCTTAGGTGTTTGTACTTCAGGCGTCAGTGCAATTTTTTTCTTACTGCCTACACGCGGATCTGTTTGCGTTCCAGTTTGAGATTTAATCTCAATCTTGGCTTCCTGGGCATTACGAGACCCTGCCTTATTCCCTTTATTCTTTTTTGTGCGTTGCTCTTTCATAGCACGCAATTCACGAAGCTTTTCCTTACTTAATCTCGGTGTGCCATTTTCACCTAATTTGCGTGATTTCTTCTTTCTAGTCATGCTTCTCTACCATCTACTTTAACCGACTATTGTTTACTTAGAATGATCACATCATTCCCAATAAACTCTAGCTTGGTGCCAAATTGCTTTGCTACATACTCAAACGTTTCGCGACTAAAAAATGAAATATGTGTTTGGTCATTTTTATAATGCCAAGATGCAAAACGTGTTGGATCTATGACAAGCTTGGTCATCATTGCAAGGGGTGCTTGAGGCTTCAACATCGCCACTAGCTGTTCAAATACAGCTTTAGGCCGCGCTATATGTTCAATCACTTCTGTACATGTGATGAAATCATATTGCGCATTTAAAACCATCGGGGTATTTGCATAATATAAATCATACAAGGCGACTGAGTGCCCCGCCTCTTGAAACATCTTGGCCAATAAAGGTCCTGGACCACAACCAAAATCAAGCCCTTGTTGATGATTTGGCAAACGCGCGTTAATCGGTTCGAATACCCGCGACAGAAAGCGACGATAACCCATATCATGCAAATCATTTTCATGACTATCATAAATGGCTTTTTCTTCTTGCGGTGATAATCTGTCACATGGCGCGACACTGACTAACTTACAGTGCTGACACTGCCAATAATCACGAAATTTGTCTCGATGATAGTGTTCTAGCGACTCTGATTCACAGAGGCCACACTGAAGCGTTTGTGGATTTTGCAAAGATGATGAACCAAACCTGCTTAAAAGGAGTATTGTAACAGCAATTAAAAAGTGTACAAATAAAAAGACGGCAGAGATTGCTCTCTACCGCCTGCTAATCTGAGCGTCTCAATCTGGACACTTCTCCCTTCGACTTTTAGTCTTTATTTTTCTTATTATTTATCATCCATTTTGTTTTTATTGTTACTTCCGTGGTGCTATCCATATTGTTTTTGTTATCAAACTTCCATTGCTTTTTTTATTTTCGGTCTTCCTAACGCTTTTGTACTCATCCTTGTTTAAGTGTATTCAAATGAATACTTAACATTGCCGCCTACGCTTCCATTACGAATTGTCCCTGTTTTTATGTTGTCTCGACGACAGGGATTAATCTACGCTTATTTTAAACAGTTACAACTAATCAATAACAAAATTATTACCTAAGTAACAGAGGATAAATTAAAAACAAAACAAATACATTAACTTACAAAAAAATACACATGTAATTTGCGTTAAGTCCTACAAATTAGGAACGCTACTATCTTACAATCAAAGTGAGATATATCTCACACGGAACAGATCAAAAAAAGGCAACGATCTCGTTGCCTTTTTCAATAATCAGAGTTTACGTTATATCACGAAAAACCAAATACGACTTTAGTGCAAGCCACCTAAGTACTTAGATAAAACTTCAATATCCTTGTCTGTTAACTTCGACGCAATATCCCGCATCATACCGTTCGCATCATTACCACGAGTACCATCACGGAACTTCATCAGCTGTGCTTTGATGTATTCAGGGTGTTGAAACGAAATTTTAGGGAATTGTGCCAATGATGTCCCATTGCCTCTTGGGCCATGACACGCCATACACGAGGGGATCCCTCGCTCAGCATCACCTGCTCGATATAATTTTTGACCCGTTTGAACAACATCTTCAGGGGTTGTACCTGCACTCATTGGCATACTTGCAAAATAGGCTGACAGATCTTTCATGTCTTGATCAGAGAGCGGCATTGCCATGCCACTCATCACAGGGTCCATACGACCCTTAGCACCACCTGATGTCATACCCAATTTAAACTCTTTGAGCTGTTTATACATATAATCAGCATGCTGACCTGCAATTTTTGGATACATGGTTACAGGGGCGTTGCCATTTGGTCCATGACATGCTGCACACGTTGCCGCTTTAGCCTTACCAGCCTCGGCGTCCCCATCGAATGCTACTGCGCTGTTGAATGACAGCGTGCCAAGCAGCATAGTTAAAGATAATGCTATTTTTTTCATGGTAAATTCTCTGTTTCGACCCTGTAACTATCTGCTTAAATGAAATACGCTAAATTTCACAATAATAAGCAGATACTAATCTGTGCACATTGACTTAAAATTTTTAAGTGACGCTCAATGTTTGTTGCTTTACCTTGTAATATTTAAATACTACACGATAAAAAAAGCCCCGCCATGCTTAGTGGCTATTATAAAACTGCTAATTTATAGGTAATTGACATAGATTAAACTTAGTCCAGAAATTCTCTTGACGCTGCTAAAAATTGTCGACTTTCTCAGCTTTTGCATTGTGTGCCAGATGTAATAAAATAGGTATGAATTAAAGAATCAAGCAATCCGCCTAGGAGTTAGAGTGTTAAAATCTCGTATGCCATATAACCGCGCTACTTTCATCACCAGCGCACCTGATATTACCCGCCTACCTGCAGACAGTGGCATAGAGGTCGCATTTGCTGGGCGTTCTAACGCTGGCAAGTCTAGTGCTTTGAATACATTGACAGATCAAAAATTGGCGCGTACCAGTAAAACCCCTGGCCGTACTCAATTGATCAATACCTTTGCTCTGGATGAAGACAAGCGCCTAATTGACTTACCTGGTTACGGTTTTGCTAAAGTCCCCATTGAGATGAAGAAAAAATGGCAAAAGTCTCTGGGCGAATATTTGCAAAAAAGACAGAGCCTAAAAGGCATTGTGGTGTTAATGGATATCCGCCATCCTATGAAAGACTTAGATATGGATCTCATCAATTGGGCAGTAGGAAGCGATATCCCTGTACTTGCACTGCTGACAAAAGCAGACAAATTAAAGCAAGGCAAACGCAAAGCCGAAGTCTTACAAGTACGAAAAGCCCTTTCTGAACTAGATGGCGATATTACTGTTCATGCCTTTTCATCATTAAAAGGGCTTGGACTAAAAGAGCTTGCTTGGCAGCTAGATGACTGGTTCCTCGGACCTTATGTCAAAGAAGAAGCGGACGATAACACGCCAAACGACTAGGTTAGCTCATACGCCTGACCAGCGGAGTGCAATGTCATCGACTGTCGTTGCTCATTGTACTTCGCAATCTCTGCCCATTGATAATAAACATTGCGCTCAATACGCGCGCACAACCCATAATTTAGCTGTAAATGCGGAACTTGCTGGTCTTTATACTCAGCCATGTACAAGGGAAATGCCTTACAAATAGGCCATAACCTGCCCAAATTATCTTCGCAAATAATCGTTGGCTCAAGGTCATATTGCTGAGCAACCTCAGAGACATGCCAAGCTACAATAATAAATGGACTTTCCTCTACAGTGACTGCACATGTTTCAGAGGGCGTTTTTAACGTATATTCACCCTGCTCACAACTGAGCACACTGGCAAATAAGCGCACCAATGTGAGGCGTTTAATCTCATCCCCTTGATGAAACCAACGTCCTGCACCATCAATTAAAAATGTGCCTACACCACACTCACCAGCTTGCCAACGTTCAGTCGGTGAATGTGCAGATACATAGTGCGCTATTAACTGTTCCAGTTTATCTGTCATGAAAAACCAAATTAAACGTCACAGGGACTGTTTGTGCGATGCTATTTAGGCCTGCTAATTTGCGTAAAGCTTCAATCCCATCAGTTAGGTCAAAATCACGGCTATTAATGAGTACTGCACGCAGTGGCGATACTTGCAGTGTTTTAGCCTGATTATTCACCATAAGGTCCAGCTTTAACACCAAGCTTTTACCATGCAAATTAAGTGTAACTGGTACTGCTTTGAGCACTTGAGGACCCGTATCAAGCTGGGATAACCATGGCTTAATGTCAGCCTTAATGGTTGCTGTTTGATATTGAGAAACATCAAACAGCACTTTTTTCATGCGCTCATTTCTGATTGGGATTAGGGATTCAATACTGCTTAAGTCAATCTCTATACTCAACTGGCCTGACTCAGTGATCTCACCAGACAGTGATGTGAAATGATGATTTTCAGCGACACTATTTAATTTTATAGAGGTGAAGCTCAGATCACTCAGCTCACTATTTAGCTGCCAAGCGGACACAGCTTGAGACATTAAACATAAGCTACCAACAAGAAAAGGCTTAAGCATGACATATTCCTATTTGTAAAATTTTTCACATCTTAACAAATAAATATGGAGAGAGTTAGATTTACACCTACTGATCAATATTTGATATGTCGAAATTTAAAAGACTGACAGATATATTATGAAGAGAAAAGCCGGCTCGTATAAACCTTTTACGAGCCGTTATAGCAATCTGGGGAGAAGCTATCAATACACAGTATCCTCTTTCGAGAGATACATCATCAACAGGATGTCCTACAGGATGAGGACGCCGCGAACTGTAGCAAATAGCCATCTAGAAATAAACAGCACAAAGCAAATAACGAGCCAATTTGATAAATGATAAACAAGCAGGCCACACTTATTACATTAAAGTTACATATAACCGATGAATTCGGGACGTATACAGCATTTTATGCAATACAAATAAAAAAGCATGACTAAGTCATGCTTTTATCTGTAAATACTAAGAGGTGTTTAATTAATGGGCTTGTTCCCAGTTTTCACCATGATCAGCTTCAACCACAAGTGGCACATCTAATTGTGCAGCTTCACTCATTAATCTGCAAATTTGTTGACTAAATTCAGCCACCTTATCGGCACTGATTTCAAAAACCAATTCATCATGTACTTGCATTAATAGCTTAATTTCATCTTGGCTATGTGTTTGCAACCACTGATGTACTTTGATCATGGCTTTTTTAATGATATCAGCAGCGGTTCCCTGCATTGGAGCATTGATTGCCGCACGTTCAGCAGCTTTACGACGCGCACCATTGCGCGCCTTAATATCAGGTAAATAAAGACGACGACCAAACAAGGTCTCAACGTACCCTTGCTCAGCCGCCTTTTCACGCGTGCTTTCCATATACTCTAAAACACCTGGGAAGCGCTCAAAGTATTTATCCATGTAATGCTGAGCTTCATTACGTGGAATATCTAGCTGGCGCGCAAGGCCAAATGCACTCATACCATAGATCAAGCCAAAGTTTACCGCTTTCGCTTTACGACGCATATCCGAGGTCACTTCTTCAAGTGGCACTGAAAATACTTCTGAAGCCGTTGCACTATGGACATCTTTGCCTTGCGCAAATGCGCTTAACAAACCTTTATCCTGAGATAAATGCGCCATAATTCTCAGCTCAATTTGGCTGTAGTCGGCCGCTAAAATCACATGCCCTTGATCTGCAACAAATGCTTGGCGGATCCGACGCCCTGCTTCATTACGAATTGGAATGTTTTGCAAGTTAGGATCGCTGGAGCTTAAACGACCTGTTGCTGTAACAGCTTGATGATATGAAGTGTGTACACGCTGCGTATCCGCGTTAACCAACTTTGGTAATTTGTCTGTATAGGTCGACTTCAGCTTTGCCAAGCCGCGATGTTCGATGATGAGCTTTGGCAAAGGATAATCATGTGCTAATTCCTGTAGCACTTCCTCAGCGGTAGAAGGTGCACCTTTTGGTGTTTTCTTCAAAATTGGCAGTCCAAGCTTTTCAAACAAGATTGTTTGTAATTGCTTTGTGGAGCTTAAGTTAAACTCTTCTTCAGCCAAGGTATATGCTTCTTGTTCCAGTTCTGCTAAGCGCTTTTCAATTTCTAAGCTTTGTTCACCTAGCATAGTGCTGTCAATTTGAACGCCCGTTCGCTCCATATCAGAAAGGACATTAATTAATGGCAATTCAATATCCTTAAACACACTCACTAGACTCGACTCTTTTTCTAGTAGCGGCCATAAATGCTGGTGCAAACGAAGCGTAATATCGGCATCTTCAGCAGCATAAGGCGCCGCCTTATCAAGCTCTATTTGGTTGAATGTAAGTTGCTTTTTGCCTTTGCCAGCGATATCTTCAAAGCTGATATTTTTGTGACCTAAATACTTCAGTGCCAATGAGTCCATATCATGTCTGGTACCCACACTGTTAAAGACATAAGATTCGAGCATAGTATCAAATGCGATACCATTTAATGTGATACCCGCACGGGCCAGTACGCTTTTATCATACTTTAAATTTTGCCCTACTTTTTTAATGCTTTCATCTTCTAAGATCGGCTGTAAATGTTCAAACACCAAACCTTTATCTAACTGTTCAGGCGCCCCCATATAGTCGTGGGTTAAAGGTAAATATGCCGCTTCACCAGCTTCAACCGCGAAGCTCATACCAACCAAGTCAGCCTGCATGTAATCTAGACTGGTGGTTTCAGTATCAAAGGCGAACACATCTGCGCCCTTGAGCTTCTCAACCCAAACTTTTAACTGCTCAACCGTTAAGATTGTCTCATAGTTGCCTTCAATCTCAGGTTGTTGTGCTTCGACAGCCGTTGGCGTTTTGCTATCAGCTGCTGATTTACCATCGAGTAGTTCACTCAACCATCGTTTGAATTCACATTGACCGTATAGCTCAACCAAGCGATCTTTGTCCATCGGTTGGATCTTGAATGTATCGAGATCTTCTTCAACATCACAATCAAGTTTGATGGTCGCTAGCTCATATGAAAGCTCAAGCTGTGCTTTATGCTCTTCTAGCTTTTTCGCCATGCTTTTTGAGCCACGAAAACCAAGTGGTGCAATTTCATCTAGGTTATCGTAAAGCGTGGTAATTGAGCCTAGGCCCTGTAACATTGCCAATGCCGTTTTTTCACCAACGCCCGGCACGCCTGGAATGTTATCGACCTTGTCCCCCATTAAGGCAAGGAAATCAATGATCAGCTCAGGACCGATACCAAACTTATCCACTACACCTGCCGGATCTAAAACCGTATCAGTCATTGTATTGATTAACGTCACATGCTCATTAACTAACTGAGCCATGTCTTTATCGCCTGTACTTATCAGAACATGGCGCTTTTGCTCAGAAGCAATACGAGAGAAAGTACCAATTACGTCATCTGCTTCAACCCCTGCAATACTGACCAGTGGCAGACCCATTGCTTTTATGATTTCATGAATCGGCTCAATCTGCGTACGCAAATCATCCGGCATCGGCGGTCGGTTTGCCTTGTACTCAGAGTACATGTCATTTCTGAACGTTGGCCCTTTAGCATCAAATATCACGACCATATGGCTAGGATCAAATTGCTTAAGTAAGCTCTTAAGCATATTGATTACCCCATAGATTGCGCCAGTGGCTTCCCCCTGAGAATTAGTCAAATGCGGTGGCGCATGATAAGCGCGGAATAAATAGGAAGAACCATCCACTAAAATTAAAGGGTTTTCTGGGATCTGAGGCATAATATTTTTGGATCCTAATAAATGAAATTGAATAACTCGCTAAGGATGCCACAAGGCATAGCATAAAACGAGAGGAGTGCAATGAAACTTAACAAGGAAAAACTGTGGATAACTTTGTAGATAAACATAAGAAAGGCACCAGCAATAAATTAAAGCTAGTGTTCTAATACATACAACGTAATGATAAATATAGTAAAATACACAAACTAAATTTCATACAATAAAATACGAATTTGTGGAAATGTATTAACTCATGTATTTTTCACCATAGAAAACTGGTGATAAAACGACCCGTTATTTCGAGCGGACGCGTATACTAACATAAATGATCAAAGATCAAAGCAGATCCTTTATATTTTTTTTCACAGTTGGTCGTCTTACATTGAATATAGCAGGCACAATAAGCCTTAGGAGATAAGAAATGAAACAAGTAGCAATCATTTTTAGTGGTTGTGGAGTATTTGATGGTGCAGAGATCCATGAATCTGTATTGACCATGCTTCATCTAGCACAGCAAGGCATTGCATACCGCTGCTTTGCCCCAAATATTGAACAGCACCATGTTATTAATCATATAACAGGTGAAGAGCAAGCCGAATCTCGCAATGTATTAACTGAAGCTGCGCGTATTGCACGTGGAGAAATTCAAGATTTAGCAGAGCTTAACGTGGATGATTTTGCTGCCTTAGTGATCCCGGGCGGGTTTGGCGTTGCTAAAAACTTATCTGATTTTGCGTTCAAAGGCGCAGAGTCACAAGTGCTTGAATCACTCAAGTCAATCTGTCAGCAATTTAACAGCAAAAATAAGCCGATAACGTATTTATGTATCGCACCAGCTCTGATTGGCCATATTCATCAACCAGGTACAAAAGCCACCATTGGTACAGATGCTGACACTGCCGCTGCAGTGAATGCACTCGGCGCTGAGCACGTAGAATGTGCTGTTACCGACATCGTTGTAGACGAGCTGCAACTAGTAATTAGCACCCCTGCTTATATGTTGGCAAGTAACATCGTTGAAGCGTCAGCAGGCATAGAAAAAGCAATAAAACGCCTCGCACAACTGATCGATTAAACGCGCAATTACTTGCTCACAAAAAATTTGCTTGGTTTTAAGCATAAACGACCAAATCTTTGCCCTAACGCAATAAAAGATGTTTTTTATACGCTTAAGATCAAGTTTAAATTTTAACTAATTTGGTGGTGACGTTATACTCAATTAGGAACCGTCATCCGTCGTGCTTCGTGATCGAAGACATTAAATTTGAAGTGAGCAAGGTAAATGAAGAAACTGTCAGCAGCACTCTTAATGCTATCCACGGCCGCCGTTGCCCAGCCGTATGATAATTCTCTAACCGAAGAAGCCATCAAAAAGCGATTAGCGCCGATAGGTTCAGTCTATTTAGCGGGTGCACAAGACACTGCAGCCGCAGTACCATCCGGACCACGCTCTGGTGAGCAAATCTACCAAGCTTCTTGCTTTGCTTGCCATGGGACAGGTGCATTGGGTGCGCCAAAAACAGCGGATGATTGGGCTGCACGTTTAAGTAAAGGTTCAGACGTGCTGCTTGACCACGCCATCAATGGATTCAATGCAATGCCGCCAAAAGGCACTTGTATGGACTGTAGTGACGAAGAAATTCAAGCCGCTATCGACTTCATGCTTAAATAAAACCGTTTAAAAAATAGAGACAAATACTCGCATATTTGTCTCTATTAGGGCAAAATGTTTGTCTAGTAACTGAATTAACATTTTGCACTTGACCCCTCTAGTCAAAAGTGAAAATATAAAGTTTAATAAATAAACAATAATAGCCTTTGGTTTTATCATTGGAAGATCCAAACGACGTTGCAATTCGCAAGCTGACTCGTAAGAATCGACGCTTAGAGTCCTTGTTGAGAAAATACAAACAAAACTATCACTTGCAACATGCCTTGATACAGCTTTCTGAGCAGGCTAGTACAGTTGCCGAGCTAACCCTTTTATACCCCGCTATTCATAGTATTTTAGAGCAACATCTACCCAGTAAAAGCTTCTATGTTGTGTTGCAGAACCAGTTTACCCAGACACTTGAGCTCTCTTATTTTGTTGATGAAAAGGATGGTATTTCTGTGCCATTACATGAATCACATCATTTTGATCAAGGGGTTACTGGCTATGTTTTTAATACCAAAAAGGTGCTGTATTTAACCAAATATGAAATGCAGCAAATGATCGATGACTGCAAATTTAAAGCCCTAGGTAGTCCTGCTGAACATTGGGTAGGTGTACCTATATTCCGAGATAAAAACATCATTGGCGTAATGGTATCTCAGAGCTATCAACCTCAACAAGCTTACAGTGAACACCAAATTGAGCTTCTTGAGGTGATGTCTTTATACCTAGCAACGGCAATTGAACGCGTAAAAAAACGTGAGCTACTCGAATCAGAAGTAAAGATCCGCACACGTGCGCTGATGCAGAGTAACGATGCACTCAATAAAGAGATTGAGCAACGTAAACGCGCCCTAGAGCGACAGCAAATCTTATTTAAGATTTCTGAGTTGGCAACTCAGTTTAGCGACATTGATGATGTGTACAAGCAAGTACATAAAATCATTCGTTCCATTACCTTTGCCAACAATCTCTATATCGCTTTACACGATACCGGCTCAAATTGGTTGAGCTTCCCCTACTGTGTCGACGAAGTCACTGAATATCGCCCGAGGCCTTTTGCCAAGGGGTACAGTGAACTGGTGATCACCACCGAGCGCAGTCAGCTTATCGACACCAATCGTGCAGCAATCTTAATTGAAGGCGGTGTAGTAAAACGTCCACCTGATTACGACGACTTAGAAACCGCAACAAGTTGGCTAGGCGCACCTCTGAAAACGGCCAAAGGGGTGATCGGTTTAATTGCTTGCCAAGCATATAACCATGAATACGAATACAATCATGAAGATGTTGAGCTGATCTCTTTTGTATCAAATCAAATCGCCTCAGTACTACAAACTCACTTAGCTAACCAAGCACTCAAAGCCAGTAACCAAGAACTTGAGCATCGCGTTGCAGAGAAGACAAAAGCGCTCAGACAAACCAATTTGCACCTACAAATGCAAATTGAAGAGCGTAAAAAAATTGAACAGCAACTCTATCATGACGCACATCATGACCCACTCACATCATTGCCTAATCGCAGTTTATTTTTGACTCAACTAGAAAAAACATTGCAAAAATATCAACGTTATCCTGAGCATAACTTTGCAGTATTATTTATCGATCTAGACAAGTTTAAAGTGATCAATGATGAGCTGGGGCACCAAGCTGGCGATCAGTTTTTAATCTGGGTCAGTACCGCATTTGCAGAATGTATTCGTGAACACGATTTACTTGCGCGTCTCGCTGGTGATGAGTTTGTTATATTATTGGACCACCTGACTGATAAACAGCAAGCTGAAGACGTAGCAAAGCGCCTCATTCGCGTTATGCAACAGCCGTTTTGTATGAAAGGTGTTTGCATGCAAAGTGGTGCCAGTATCGGTATTACTTACAGCAATAAGAAGTACAAAAATACCGACGAGATCATTCGTGATGCCGATGCTGCGATGTACTACGCAAAAAATGCTGGGCGAGGTCGCTATGAGTTTTATCATCCATTATTAACTGCGTCTACAAGTAACAACAACAAGCCTGAAGAGCAACACCATTTAACAGCGCTACCTACGCACTTTAGAAGTACAGAGGTGGTCGATTTTACCAACCACTCAACACAAATAATTACCTTAGAAGCATTTGGTGAGCATCCGGTGCTTGGTAGCACAAGTTTTGATGTACTAAAAAAATTTGCAGCTGCTAAAGATGAGCATTTAGACATTGAATTAGGCTTGCTGGAAAAAGCACTCAAAATAGCCCAAAACTATGATCAAGACGTGTTATTCGCGTGTTCAACCATTGTTCTAGAATCATCTGCATATGCGACACTTAAACAGATGCTTGCTCACAACAGTACCCAGCTTTGCCTTATGTTTGATGAAAGTGAAGTCCGTTATGCATCTAGTGTGCAATTAGAAAATCTCAAAGAACTGCCACTATTAGGGGTAAACATTGGCCTTAATGATTTCGCCAAAGAGCGCTGTGACCTCGCTTTCTTAAGTAGTATCGATTTTAAATATGTCTTATTGAGTTCTGTATTTAGCAAACGTGTTTTACAGCAAAACAGCTATGATATTCAGCTACAAGGGATATTGGCGATCACCAAATTAAAAGCCATACAAGTGATTGCTAAGGGACCAGCCATCTTAAACTTCAGAAGTTTATTGGAAAAACATGGCCTAAAACTGTTTTTTGGCAAGCAACAAAATTTAAAGAGCGCTCGCCAAAACAGCACAGGCATTGACGAGCAAGAAACACTAACGTTTTAACATCGCGCGTAAGTTAGCGACACGCGCTTGACCTTTCTCCATCCGTTCAGACTGAGATACCACTGCTTTTTTGCCTTCAAATTGCAAATCATCTTGTGGCAGCTCTTGTACAAAACGGCTCAGCTCTGGGGTGATCTGTTCACCAAATTGACGGCGGCTTTTGGCATAGGTCATAGTCAAAGTTTGCTGTGCTCGGGTGATCCCGACATACGCTAAACGTCTTTCTTCTTCGACGTTATCTTCATCAATACTGGTTTGATGCGGTAATAACCCCTCTTCCATACCCACCATAAAGACATGCGGATATTCCAAACCTTTTGAAGCGTGCAAAGTCAGCAGTTGTACAGCATCACTTTCATCTTCTTCTTCATTACGCTCTAGCATATCTCTGAGGGTTAACTTCGTTACTACTTCAGATAATGTCATCGGCGGATTATCTGCATCGCCCGTCAGCATATCACTGATCCAACGATACAGTTCAGAGACATTCTTCATGCGCATCTCTGCCGCTTTCGCACTGGTTGAAGACTCATATAAATAGGTCTCATAATTGATTTCGCGGATCATATCCTTCACAGCTTCGAGCGTATCACCTCTTACAGCGCGGTCACTCAACTCCACGATCCAACGTGCAAAACCTGCCAAGGCGTTAAAACCTTTACCCGTCAAACGCTGTGTCAATTCAGGGTCAAAACACGCCTCAAACAAACTAATATGTTTATCGTTGGCTAAGCTGCCTAACTTTTCGAGCGTCACAGGACCAATTTCGCGTCTTGGTGTATTGACGATACGTAAAAATGCATTGTCATCATCTTGGTTTACCAATAGTCGTAAATAAGCCATGATGTCTTTAATTTCACTGCGAGCGAAAAATGACATGCCACCACTGATCTTATAAGGAATACGGTTAGCCATAAGGGCTTTTTCAAACACACGCGCCTGGTGGTTGCCGCGATATAAGATGGCATAATCTTTATAGCTAGTACGCTTCATGAATTTATGTGAAATAATCTCAGCCACCACCCGCTCGGCTTCATGTTCTTCGTCACGGGTTGCTATTACACGCAGTGGATCACCATAACCCAATTCACTGAATAGCTTTTTATCAAATTCATGGGGGTTATTGGCAATTAGGATGTTAGCAGATTTCAATATGCGCCCAGCGCTTCGGTAATTTTGCTCTAGCTTAATTAACCTCAACCCCGGATAATCTTTACTCAATAACACCAAGTTTTGCGGCTTGGCACCACGCCAAGAATAGATTGACTGATCATCATCACCTACCACAGTGAAGCGAGCGCGCTCGCCTACTAGCAACTTAACTAGCTGATATTGACTGGTATTGGTATCTTGATATTCATCCACCAGCAAGTATCTAAACTGATTCTGCCAGCGTTCTCTCACCTCTGCGGAGCTGCCAAGGAGCAAGGTTGGGATCATGATCAGATCATCAAAATCCAGGGCATTATATGCGCGAAGCTGAGTTTGATAACGTGCATATAATTGTGCAAACAACGCTTTTTGCGGTTCACGCGCTTCCCTAATGGCGCGCTCAGGTAAGATCAAATCATTTTTCCAGTTACCAATTTGCATTTTCAATAAATTGAGCAAATCTTTATCTTTTTCGAGTTCTTTTTCTGTTAGCTCTGATAGCAATTGGTTGGTGTCTTGGTCATCAAACAATGAAAAGCCAGGTTTGAAGCCCAATGTTTTGACTTCTTTTTTAATGATGTTCAAACCCAAGGTATGAAACGTAGAGATCCACAGTCCTTTTGCGTCTTGCTTCCCAAGTGTTTGAGATACTCTCTCTCGCATCTCTTTGGCCGCTTTATTGGTGAATGTTACCGCAGCAATATTGCGTGCTTTATATTCACACTGCTGTACTAAGTACGCTATTTTATTCGTGATTACACGGGTTTTCCCCGAGCCTGCCCCTGCTAATACGAGGCATGGGCCACTAATATACTTAACGGCTTCATCTTGTTTGGGATTGAGTTTCATAAAAGGCGTGTACCCTGAGCAACTGGAGCCGCTTAGTTTATCTTATTCATGTCACAATACCAATTTGCAATGTTTTGATCGTGATTAAACGTAAACATATTTAGATACGTAACAGAGATTAAAATGCATTTATCGATATTCTTGTTTACGGTAAGATATTGCCTATCAACTAGCTATAAGGCACTGACATGATAAATCCAGCAAAAATCGAAGAGATCGCAAAGCAGATCTCAAGCAACATGCCACAAGGTGTGCGTAATTTAGCAGAAACTTTCGAAGCGAAAACCAAACAGGCAATTCAAACAAAATTGACCGAAATGGATTTTGTCAGTCGTGAAGAGTTTGATATTCAAAGTAAAGTTTTAATCAGAACACGCGAAAAGCTCACTGAGCTAGAAGCCAAAGTAGCAGAATTAGAAGCAAAACTAGACAAGCAAAGCGACGCTGAGTAAGACTTTAAGTTTTGAAAAGTACATCAAGCACGTTTTTAAACGTGCTTGGCGTTAATGCACCCGCATTACCCAGTTTGCTCAGACGGCTTATCTAAATGACGTGTGACTAACGAAAGCAAGGCCTGCTCATAGCTCATTGCCAAACAAGATTGAGAGCTCACATCTGGCACCAACTCATTCAGTAGACCATCTGCCAATCCATACACCCAGCCATGGACCTTTAGCTGTTGTCCACGCTGCCACGCATCTTGCACTATACTTGTGCGACAAACATTGCGTACTTGTTCGATGACATTCAGCTCGCACAATACATCACTGCGCTCAGCCTCTGTGACTTCACGTAACAATGCTTGATGCTTTTCTTTAATATCAACGACATGTCTCAACCAATTATCTATTAGGCCAAACTTAGCTTCTTCTAGCGCCGCTTTAACACCACCACAGCCGTAATGACCTACAACCATAATATGGCTAACTTTTAATACCTCGACCGCATATTGCATCACTGACAAGCAATTATGATCCGTGTGCACCACCACATTGGCAACATTACGGTGAACAAACAGCTCACCGGGCAATAGGTCAACAATTTCATTTGCGGGCACTCGCGAGTCAGAGCAGCCAATCCACAAGTAATCGGGATTTTGTTGCATAGATAAAGTCTTAAAAAACTCAGGATCACGTATCCGCGTGCGCTCTGCCCACTGACGATTATTTTCCAATAAGTGTGCTAAGTGATTGCTGTGTTTTTGGCACATTCTTTTTCCTCATGCTACTGGCGTTTGGTTGCCTGTATCAATAAATTCCTTGGTGTCAGTGACTTTTCACAAAACTGCTCTAGCGTCACGTCATACCCCTTTGCATGCAAATATAACACTCTATCTAGCACAAGCCACAATTCAATCGCACGCCGAAAACCATGGCGAACTAACTCAATGCGCTCGGTCACTTTTTGCCTTGTTTGTGCCTGTAATAAATAGCGCTGATAATCTATCTGCTCAGGCAATTCGATACCTTTTTTGTTTGCTGCCCACACACAAAAATCAGAAAACTCTCCAGAAAAAATAGCCTTATTGACTGACGGCACACTGACATAATGATCTGTCTGAGTAATGTCCCGTCGCAGCGCATCAAAAGCTAATCGCCACAGTACTTCTTTTTTACGTACCTTTGCCACTCTACTCGGTGCGGTCACAGTCTCCTGTAACGCTAGCTTCATGTCATTATGTGTTAAACGCAGCGCACTTTGTTGCCCCTCTTCACTCATTGGTTGGTATTCATCACTGGTAAACAGGTGATAACAACAAGGCGATAAGCTAATTTTCTCACAGCCCACCTTAGCAGCTTCACGCATAAAGTTCTGATGTAGTTTGCCACAAGCGTGCAGAGCCACCGCATGTTGCGCGGCTTTAAAATGATGACTCACAGGGTCACTCAACACATCAGCGCAGTGAAACGTCATATCGAGTTTTTGATGCGCAGCACTCTGTGCTCCTTGCTCACATAAATGTGCTTGTAGTTCAATACTGTCCACATGCGGTACACCCGTATAAGCTAAGATCCGGCCCAAGTGCCCTTTTCCTGCACACCACTCCAATACTGGAAGTTGCTGTTCATTCAGTGCAGAAACAAAATCTTGCAACTGTCCAACTTTACGTCCTTTGATACCATTACTTAACCAAAAAGGCAGCTCAGTGCGTGGACGTTCAGTCAATGTGATCTGTGTTAACTCACTTATCTCGGCTAACTGCGGAATGTAATTTGCCAAAGTTTGCTGTAATGCACCTTGATCCATGTCCAGTGTAGTGACCGTTTGCTCATCTAATTGCGATAAATACTCATCTAATTCAGGCCAAGGCGTGACCAGATGGTCAAAGGCTAATAATTGCCAATACTGGCGTGTTTCATGGAGCAGTCTATCAAGCGACTGAAAATGTGTTATATAAGACGAGATCATGGAATTTAGTAGTTACTACAAGTAGTCTTATTGTAATCTATCATCATGATGATAGAAAACCTCTAGCTCGCTTTCTCGTCAGTCCGTCAAACTATAGTTTTTTCTTTGCAGTGCCAAGCCAACATACATAGGGATGCAAAGTACACTCATCACGATAGCTAAAATGAGCATCCAAGACCAATTGATATCATTGATGCTCTCTTCGGAATATAAAAACGCATTTTTATGCTCATGAAAAGCCACAATATCTAAATGATATAGCTGCGCTATCCACTGCCACCTAGCCAGAGACATATTGCCAATTGGGATCCCGGGCGCTTTTATAAAAGGGACTAATTTATCTGCTTCATTAGCCAACTCCTCAAAGCTTTTTTGTGTCGCGTAAAGCTTAGTGATTTGCAAGGCTTCCTCTAAATTCGCCAGCGCATAGCGCCACCCTCGCAAACTTGCACTGCGAAATTTAGAGACCATTTCAGGTCGATACTTATAAACATCTTCAGAGGTAAATAAAATATCCGCATAAACATTGATGCCATAATGCTTTGGACATATCTGACGTGTTGCAATACCTTGCTGTGCCATTTTAAATGGCTCATTAGACACATACACTTGCAACGCATCAAACTGACCTGATTTAAAATCTTTCAAAGGAGACAAACCTGAATAAATAGGCAATTGGTTCACATCTATACCTGCACGCTCTAGTATCAATACCAACTCAGCCCCCTCAGTACGCCCCAAGTGACTAATTTTTTTGCCTTGGAAATCTTTTGGAGAGTAAATATCACTGTCAGCGCGAACCATCCAGCAATAAGGCGAAGATTGAAAAATCGCAGCCAAAGCAATTAAAGGCTTTCCTTGCATACGCTGATCTAACAACCCCGAATGTGTAACACCGAATTGAGCTTGGCCTGAAAGTACTTTGAACTGTTCATCAGGCTGGTGTTTCTGTGCAGGGACAATATTCACGTCTAACCCTGCTTGTCGATAAAAGCCTTTTTGTTTGGCAACATAATAACCAGCAAATTGAAATTGGTGGACCCACTTAAGTTGAAGTGTGACAGGCTCTAGTACAGATGCATGGACACTGGTGCAAATGAAGGCAAATAAATAAAAGCAACGAAGCATAGGCTGTCCTTAGAGAATCTATCAATGAATATAGAAGTCAAAGGACAGAAAGAACAGGAGTTGTAATTAATTCATCCCACTTTACGTGCAAAATCTTGTTCAGATTTAAGGTATTGAGAAAAACATGGGTTACTTGTTTCATCTCGGTAATCGTATCCCAGACGCCCAAGATGCTCCTCAAATTTAGCATACTCTTGCGGTGCCATTTCAAACCCTGCCAAAACATGACCTTTCGCAGCTCCATGATTACGATAGTGGAACAAAGTGATGTTCCATTCGCTGCCTAAAGTCTCTAAAAACCTGAGCAGTGCACCAGGGTACTCTGGAAACTCAAATCGTAATAATCGCTCTTGGATCTCAACAGGCGGCTTGCCACCGACCATATAACGAATATGCAATTTGGCCAGCTCGTTATCCGACAAATCGGTAAACTCATATCCATTTTCAGAGAGACTTGATGTCAACTCTTGTAGCTCTTGCTCTGCATTTCTTAGTCCAACCCCGACAAATATTTGTGCTTTTGTGCCACCGGCAAAACGGTAGTTAAACTCAGTGATCGCTCGCCCACCCAATGTTTGGCAGAACTGCTTGAAACTACCTCTTTGCTCGTCAATGGTCACGCCAAATAACGCTTCACTTTTTGCACCCAGCGCTGTGCGCTCAGCAATATATCTCAAACGATCAAAATTGAGATTTGCCCCAGAAAGTACAGCCGCTAAAGAAAGTTCAGAATCGCTCTGTGCCATACTCCACTTTTTTAGCCCAGCTAACGCAACCGCACCTGATGGTTCCGCGATTGCCCGCGTTTCAACGAAGATATCTTGTACTGCGGCGCAAATTTCGTCGGTTGAGACCAGTATCACTTCATCGCAATACGTCTGCGCAAGTCGAAATGTTTCTTCACCGATCCGCTTCACCGCGATCCCGTCAGCAAAACAACCTACTTGATCCAACTCTACCGGTTGACCCTGCTGCATTGCGGCATGCAAACACGCGCTTTCCGTTGCTTCGACGCCAACTACGCGTATATCCGGACGCAAAGATTTAATATATACCGCCATGCCGGCTAGTAGCCCCCCGCCGCCAACTGGGATAAACACCACATCTAACTTGTCTAATTGCTGCATCATTTCACGTGCAACCGTTCCCTGACCAACAATCACATCTTTATCATCAAACGGTGGCACAAACACGCCCCCTTCTTGCTGACATAAAGATTGCGCATACGTATTCGCTGCATCAAAGTGGTGACCATGTAATACAACATGTCCGCCCAAATTACGCACTGCATTCACTTTTATTTCAGGGGTCGTGACAGGCATAACAATGGTTGCCTGATGACCTAGGTGAGCAGCACTCAGTGCCACCCCTTGCGCATGATTACCTGCTGATGCCGTGATCACATGAGAATGCGCAGGCAGTTGGCGCAACTTATTGAATGCGCCTCTGAGTTTGAAAGAATAAACAGGTTGTTGATCTTCCCGCTTAAGCCAAACTTGGTGCTTGAGCCGTTCCGATAACCCTTTTAAGTGACTCACATCCGTTTGCTTCACCAGAGGGGCCATATTCGCTTGGATAATAGCCCGAAAGTAATCTAGCTCTTGTGCCACCATAGCTAACTGAGCTCCTCTAATTTCTCTAAATCACGCACAGCTCCTTTGTCTGCACTGGTTGCAAGCAATGCGTATGCTTTTAATGCAGGCGTCACGACTCGTTCGCGATCAACAGGCTTATATGCCTCTTTACCACGCGCAAGTTGCTTCTCTCTGCGCAGTGCAAGTTCAGTGTCATCGAGTAACACATCAATGCCACGTGTATGTATATTAATCGCTATCAAATCGCCATTTTCAATCAATGCCAATGTGCCTTCGCTCGCAGCTTCCGGTGATACATGACCAATTGATAGACCTGAAGTGCCCCCAGAAAAACGGCCGTCGGTAAGTAACGCACAATCTTTATCAAGGCCCATAGATTTTAAGTAACTGGTTGGATAAAGCATTTCTTGCATGCCCGGACCACCTTTTGGCCCCTCATATCGTATCACCACGACATCGCCCTTTTTAACTTGGCCACCCAAGATCCCTTCAACCGCATCATCTTGTGATTCATACACCACAGCAGGGCCTGTGAATTCCAACATTTCATCTACCACTCCAGCGCTTTTAACGATACAGCCATCAGGGGCAAGGTTGCCGGTTAAGACCGCAAGGCCACCATCTTGACGAAATGCATGCTCAGCACTGCGAATACACCCGCCTTCTCGGTCCAAATCTAATGTATCCCAGCGGTATTCTTGGCTCATTGCTTGCGTTGTACGGATCCCCGCTGGGCCTGCACGATAAAACTTTTGCGCTTTTTCATTATTGCTGTCATTAGCATCCCAACGCGCTAAGACATCACCTAATGTACCACCCGCCACGTGGCCCACACTCAGATCTAACTTACCTGCTTTTGCCAGCTCATTTAAAATCGCCATGATGCCACCAGCACGGTGCACATCTTCAATGTGATACTGCTGCGTAGCTGGTGCTACTTTACATAGGAAAGGCGTATTTCTTGATAACTGGTCAATGTCCGCCATATCAAAATCAACACCCGCCTCTTGCGCGGCAGCCAAAATATGTAATACCGTATTTGATGAGCCTCCCATCGCAATATCGAGTGTCATCGCGTTATTAAACGCCGCTTGATTGGCAATATTACGCGGTAAAACCGCTTCATTATCTTGACGGTAATATTCATCACACAGCGCAACAATACGTTTTGCGGCACCGTTATATAGTTGCCCTCTGTCTTTATGCGTCGCAAGGGTCGTGCCATTGCCTGGCAATGCCAAGCCTAGAGACTCAAGCAGACAGTTCATTGAGTTAGCGGTAAACATACCTGAACACGAGCCGCATGTTGGGCACGCAGAACGCTCAACCTGCTCAGAATCTTCATCACTGACCGTTGGATCCGCGCCTTTTACCATGGCATCCACTAAGTCCAACTTTAAGTCAATGTCTGCAAGACGGGTTTTACCCGCTTCCATTGGCCCACCCGATACAAAGATAACGGGAATATTTAACCTCAAAGCCGCTAATAGCATGCCCGGTGTGATCTTGTCACAGTTTGAAATACACACCATGGCATCCGCGCAGTGTGCATTTACCATATATTCTACCGAGTCCGCGATGAGGTCCCTTGATGGTAGAGAGTACAGCATCCCGCCATGACCCATGGCGATACCATCATCAATCGCGATGGTATTAAATTCACGAGGTACGCCACCAGCTTCACGGATGGCATCCGCCATCAAATCACTCAGTTGGTTGAGGTGAACATGGCCAGGTACAAATTGTGTATACGAATTGACGACCGCAATCATCGGTTTGTGAAAATCTTCATCCGTCATTCCTGTCGCACGCCAAAGCGCTCTTGCGCCTGCTCGTTTGCGTCCTTCAGTCGTTGTTTTACTACGTAACTTAGCCATGTTGACCCCTTTTTATTTAAATACCGATGCTCGGTAAACCCTCATTCCCAAAAAATATATACTCTCAGTACTAGCTGTTTACGTAATCTAACCAGCCCTGAGGATCGCTTGATTGCCCTTTAACTAAATCAAAATAGGCTTGCTGTAATTCTGCTGTGATAGGACCACGTTGACCTTCACCCACTTGAATTTGGTCAACACTGCGCACAGGTACCACCTCTGCCGCAGTCCCTACCATGAAAAATTCATCAGCAAGATACAGTGCTTCACGGGCAATCGGCTCTTCACGTACTTCATAACCTCGCTCTTTGGCTAGATGAATAATCGTGTCGCGCGTCAGACCTGGTAAAATACAAGCGGTTGTGGGCGGTGTATAAAGCACGCCTTTTTTAACCACAAATAAGTTCTCGCCCGCGCCTTCACTCAGATAGCCATTCACATCTAGCGCAATACCTTCTACATAACCGTTGCGCTTTGCTTCACCTGAAATCAGCTGAGATGATAGATAGTTACCGCCGGCTTTTGCCGCTGTCGGCATTGTATTTGGGGCAAGTCGACTCCATGAAGACACACAAACATCAACACCTTGTGCCAAACTATCTTCACCTAAATAAGCGCCCCACTCCATTGCTGCCACAGTGACATCCGCACGATGCGATTTTGGATTAAGCCCTAAACCAACATGCCCTAAGAAGGCAAACGGTCTTAAATACGCGTTGCTAAAACCATTTTCTTTTACTGCCTGCTTGCACGCTGTTTTGATCTCTTCTTTTGTAAAAGGGATCTCCATGCGATAAATTTTTGCTGAATCAAATAAACGTTGGATATGATCATCTAGGCGAAAAATAGCCGGACCATTAGGCGTTTCATATGCGCGGATCCCTTCAAAAACCGAACTGCCATAATGCAGAGCGTGGCTCAATACGTGCGTTGTTGCTTCTTGATAAGGGATCATTTCGCCGTTGTGCCAAATTAATTCAGATGTTTGTGTCATTCTTATAAACCTTAATTTTGTTATATTGCCTGCTGCTGTAATGTATGCAAATCAACCGATTGCACATCCACTAGCTTATTTAATTGTGACGTTAATAGATAGATAGGCTTGTCACTATCTACCGTCATTTTGACATGAAAGAGTTCATCCTGGCCCTCTAATTGAAGCTGCATCAAACGAAACCCACGGTGACGTGCCACACGCAAGAAACGCTCAACAGCCACGCTTTGATTTTTTACAGCTACAGTTAATTGATGTTTCATTGTGTATTCTCCGTTAACATTTCATCGTTTGCCGCACCCGGCGGAACCAGTGGCCATACATTTTCTTTATCATCAATACACGCGTGTAAGATGTAAGGCCCTTCACTATTTACGAGTTGTTCAATTGCACCATCGACTTCAGATGCGTGAGTAATGGTTTGCCCTGGAATGCCAAATACAGCAGCAAGTTGCACAAAATCAGGGTTGTCAGATAAATTTGTTTCACTATATCGCGCTGAGAAAAATAGCTCTTGCCACTGCCTCACCATACCTAGTCTTTGGTTATCTAAAATCACAATCTTAACCGCAAGATTGTTTCTTCTGATGGTGGCCAGCTCCTGAATATTCATCATGATAGAACCATCGCCAGATACGGTGATCACCATGTTGTCTGGACGCGCTATTTTTGCGCCAATGGCTGCTGGCAGGCCAAACCCCATGGTGCCTGCGCCACCGCTGCTAAGGTGATTACTCGGATGGGCAAACTTCATATGCTGCGCGACCCACATTTGATGCTGACCAACATCGCAGCAAACTACAGTATCTCGAGGGACATCCTGACTGAGCTTATTCAGTAAATACGGTGCAAATACTTTCTCCCCTGGGTAATCATATCGCCAAGCATGCTCTTGTTTCATGCGGCTGATGTGTGCTCGCCATGCTGCTGGTGCTAATGTGCCTTTGAGTAAAGGTAAGGAGGTATTCAAATCGGCCACCAATGACGCTGCCGCTGGCTTACGCTTTCCGATTTCAGCCGCATCAATGTCGAGGTGTATCACCTTTGCTCTCGAGGCAAATTTAGCCAAATTACCAGTAACTCGGTCGTCAAAGCGCGCGCCGATACACACCAATAAATCACACTCTTGTACGGCTAAGTTCGCTGCTTTAGTGCCGTGCATACCAAGCATACCTAAGTCATATTCGTATTCAGGCAACACACTGCCAAGGGCTTTTAAAGTCGATACAGCTGGCATATTGGTCTGTGCTAAAAATGCCATCAAAGCAGGCTGAGCATCGGCGCTGTGAACACCACCGCCAACATAAGCAACTGGTTTTTGCGCTTGTTGTAGCAATTCATTGGCTAAACCCAATTCATGCAAAACAGGTTCGTCTTGAGCCTGTACTTGCGCAGTCCATGGCGAAAACGGCACCAAGGCTTGTTGTATATCTTTTGGAATATCAACCAATACGGGACCTGGGCGTCCAGAGACAGCCAAGTGCATCGCTTGCTGAAGCACTTCAGCGAGCTCTTCCGGGCGCTCGACCATAAAGCTGTGTTTGGTGCAAGACAGCGACATGCCTAACACATCCACTTCTTGAAAAGCATCTGAGCCAATCGCCGCTGTGGGTACTTGGCCTGTAATAGCTAGCAAGGGCACAGAGTCCATCATGGCATCTGCCAATGCGGTCACCAAATTTGTAGCCCCTGGCCCTGAGGTGGCAAAACACACCCCTAACTTACCTGTACTGCGTGCATAACCGACCGCAGCAAATCCAGCACCCTGCTCATGGCGCGTTAAATAATGCTTCAGTGGTGCACCATAAAGCGCATCGTAAATCGGCATAATTGCCCCACCGGGGTAACCGAATACGTCTGAAATACCTTGTTTAACAAGGATATCAATCACCATTTGTGCGCCTGTCATTGTTTTGCTCATTGCCCTTTGCTCTGTTTTTTTGCCCTAAAACGAAAAAGCCCCCCGAACTTTTCAGTGCGGGGGGCTCTCAGCTGATTCTTTTCTTACAGCACTACGAAGCCCCCGCGGTAATAATAATCACCACGTTGATAATCACGACTAGTAGCGTTGCTGTTAGTAACATAAATCTAAATCCAAAATTAAACTGTGCTTGATGCCATTTTCGGCAGAACGATTCTTACTGCCTGTGCTTTATTCTATTAGTAACCCGCGATAGCCGACAAGTCAACCATAAAAACTATGCTAAATAAATGTCACAAAACCACAATAAAGAAAAATAAAACCTAAAAAACAACAAAAAAAGGATTAAATATTTAACTCGACTTGAATAACTTTGGATATGGCAAGGCGTCTCAAAAATATCGAAGACAATTATGCGCATCATGTTTTTGTATTAAATTTTTGTGATTTACATCAGCAATTGATTATGATGTTGACTCCAAGATTAAAAAGGACCGCCGCAGTGAAACAAATTTTGCCTTTCAAGTTACTTATCTCATTTTGCTTATTAGTGCTTTTTAGTACCATGAGTTACGCCTCTCCTGCGCTTTGGAGTGTCGAAAAAAATGGCGTAACATCTTACCTATTCGGCACGGTACATGTTGGGGATCCAAGTATGAAGGGTCTACCTGATAAAGTTAAAACCGCAATAGAGCAATCTGACCATACTGTTGTTGAACTTAATATCAGCGCACTCTCACCTTTTGAAATCCAAAATAGAACAGCAGCATTTATCGCCAACTCAAGTAGCAGGCCCTTGCCACAAGCACTTTCTAAAGAGGTCTATCAGCAGCTTAAGGCTTATTTCTCCAAACGCAATATCAATATAGCACTTTTCGATAGTATGCCGGCATGGACTGTTATCTTAACTATGGTGCAACTTGAATACCAAAAGTCTGGATTTAGTGACACATATGGAATTGATAAACAGGTAATTGCCTATGCCAATCAACATAATAAAAAGATTAAAGAGTTAGAAGTATTTGAACAACAGCTGGAAATGTTCAGTCATGTCGCCATATTCAGTGATGAAATGGTCACACAAACTCTATCGCAAATGCAGGATTCCGATAGTTTTATAAAAGAAATGATTAACGCATGGAAAACAGGTAACGACAGCAAATTGGCGAACTACTATGAATTAAGCTTTGATGGCTCAAAATATGCACGCCTCGCAGAGCAAGTTTTAGTGATCGACCGTAATCATACTTGGGTGCGGACGTTACTGCCGGACATGAAAAAGAGCTCACATTTCATTGCTGTCGGTGCTCTGCATTTACCAAAAAAAGACGGTCTCATCGCACTTCTAAGAGCGCAAGGCTTTACTATTAAACGAATTTAAACCAGATAAGGTGGGTGCGACCTTGTGCACCCGCCGCTATGTTTTAGCAACAGCTTTAAAGTGTATTACTAGCCATTGAAGGCATAGTCAGAATTTCAACTTTCTCTTGCAGTGCTTGTAGATCTACTGGTTTAAACAAATGTGTATTGGCTCCGAGCTCATAGACTCGACTAACCGCTTGCTCTGACGTGTTCGCTGTAAGCACTAATATCGGCACTTCAAGCCCGAGATTATGTCTGATCATTTTTATCGCCGTAAAACCATCCATGATAGGCATATTTAAATCCATCAGAACTAGGCTAAAGTCTTGTTTTTGCAGTTCAGACAACGCCTCCTGCCCATTCACTACATGCACGACTGATAATCCCAACTTTTCAAGTAAAGTCACGACAACGCGGGCATTAAGTAAATTATCCTCCACCAACAAAACAGGTATTTTGCATCTCTCTATGGCTGAATTTGCCGGTGATGGTGTAGCGATATCAACAGGCAACTCAAGCAAAACCTGCGTACCATGGGGCACATTGTCGTTGAATACAATTTTCCCGCCAAGCATAGTGACAATTAATTGCGCACGCGTTAGACCTAATTGCATGCCTTGAAAGTTTTCCTCTTCATCGATTTTAGCTTGTGACTGCGCAATACCCGGGCCTGTGTCAGAGATGATACATCTAAAAATGCCTTCGCCACTTTTTGTCACAATACAATCAGCTTCTAAGCTAACTTCGCCATATTCCGTATATTTCACGGCATTATCTAAAATTTGTCCAACCAACCAAGCGGTGCGATTATGATCACACATCACAGGTCTTGTGAGCCCTTCACCTAAGTCAGTGTTAAACAAAAGAGACTTTTGTTGCAGCAGCGGCTTATAAATCGCCACAGCATGGGAAATGGTCTCTGACAGACACGCCACTTTGCTCTCTAACTTAATGTCTTTATGCTCCGATAGCACGTTATAATCATCTATCGACGATAATAAAATATTAAGCTGCTTAGCCGCATGCTCAACAACTTCCAAATGCGCGGCTTTCGCCGATTCTTTAAACAACGTTAAATAGCCAATTATCGCTTGCAATGGCGTACGCATTTCATGACTTGCTCTGGCCAAAAACTCGCTTTTACTACGCTTTAAACGGTTTGCTTCTAAGCGTAACTTCTGTAAATGTGCAATCTTATTTTGAATGCTTTGCTCCATGGGGTAAAAAATCCAACGCGCTTCTAATATCAAGATTAATAAGCCAAAAATCCAAATAAAGAGTTCAACATTTTGTAACTTTTTAACCTTATCTGTCGCAACCAGTTCATGCAGCGTCACCGCTTGATCTAAATACACCAAGAGCTCACTAGCACGAGTTTGGACCTGGATCAGACGCTCTACTTTTAACTGACCTAATAAAGCTTGTTTATGTGCAGATTCAACCAATACAATAAACTGTTCTACGCGCGTAGCTAAAGCAGCGGGTTGCTGAAAATAAAACGCCTGTAAATCACGTGATAAATGGACATATCTTTGCTCAGATTGCTGCAGTAAAAAAGCTTGATTCTCAGCCATCGTACTCAATGTGTCATGCAGCAATTGCTGCTCATCAAATGTGCCGGGATGCTGCCTGATGTATTCAGCACCTAATAGCAATGCAGCTTTTTGCGATAGCATTCTCTGCATCCCAGCAGTATTAATTACCCGAGCACTGGCCGCTTGTTGGGATAACAGCACTTGCATCGTAGCCATAGCAGTTGTGATCACTATCATCATGATAGAAATGGCAAGAATGTATCTAAAACGAAAGGTTTTCAGTATTTTAAGCAACCGATTGCCTCCTTGTAGGATGCAAAAAACAATAATGTAGCACACAGCTTTTATATCCAAGTGTAGCTTAATTTTCATCTTTTACAGATTGATACTTGACACCTAGATGGCCAAAATGTTTCAATTTGCGCTGACCCTAATATCGCAAAATAGCTTTACAAGCTGTTTTGAGGGCTGGAAGAGGTGCGTTATTCAGGTAGCTAGGTTGAGGAGAGCAAACTCCGTCGACATCTAGTGAGGGGAAGTAACGCCGAGAAGAGATCATTTTTGCTGACTGATTTTTTCGGGCGCATGGGCTGAATCCCTGCGACTGTCACCAACATATTTGGTGGAGAGCTTCTGGTCTTAGAAAGATTAAGGCCAAGCCTTTTTCTATTTTAAGTCCATTGCTCTTCGAATTTTAATTGTTCGGAAGCTGGACTTCATATCTTATGTCCCACGTCTCCGAGCAGCATTTAAGTTCGGTAGAGATGAAATCTAAATACAACTTATCTGACTACCCGTTATGGACCGCGCTTGTTACGCCATTCGACGATAATAATCACGTTGATTATGCAACATTAACGCAGCTGGTGCATGCACAACAAGCAGCTGGCAACGGTATTTTGTTACTTGGCAGCACAGGAGAAGGTCTTGCACTTTCTCAACAAGAACAACGTGATATCGTACGCTTTGTCTGCGATCTTTCACCCAGTGTTCCATTGATGGTCGCTATAGGCGGTTACGATCTCGCACTCCAATTAGAGTGGGTTGAATTTTGTAATGCGCAACCTGTCGATGCATTTTTAGTTGGTTCACCTTTATACGCAAAACCCGGCAACGTCGGCCTGACTCACTGGTTCAAAACCCTGTTAGATGCGAGTAATCACCCTTGCATGTTATATAACGTACCGAGTCGAAGTGCCGTTTCAATTAGCCCAAATGTAATTGAAAACTTGTCTTCACATCCAAATCTATGGGCACTCAAAGAAGCAAGTGGCGACATTGCCACATTTGAATCATTCAGAAAGGCCTCTCCAGAGCTTGCTATTTATAGTGGTGATGATGGCTTGATGCCTTACTTTGCGCAAGCGGGAGCTACTGGTCTTGTGTCTGTTGCTGCCAACGCGTGGCCACAGCAAACTGCGGAATTTGTAAAACGCTCTTTGGCGGGCACCTTTCCAAATTTATTTACCACCTGGACAGATGCTGTAAATAGCTTATTTAGCGTTGCTAACCCGGTCCCTATCAAAGTGTTAATGCACTTACAGGGTCAGCTAGAAACACCGCGCCTGCGCCCACCACTGACACACTTAGAACTCAGTGACACCACATTTATTAAAACCGCAAATTCAACAATTTTATCTTGGAGTTAAAGAAGTATCATGAGCTGGTTAACCCTATTAAATAATCTAGAAAACGGCACTGTTCGCGCAGCAACACAGGATGAGCAAGGTAATTGGCATGCAAATGTCGAAGTCAAAGAAGGAATTTTAGAAGCTTTTAGAAATGGCACAAACACCGAGTACCCAGGTGGCTTTGTTGATAAAGATAACTTAGCACCACAAGGCTTTGCTGCTGACGCTGGCGTACGAATGGTGCCAGGTGGGAGCAGTGTTCGCCGTGGTGCATACGTCGCAGCAGGCACCATCATCATGCCACCAGCCTATGTTAATATTGGCGCGTACATCGATGAAGGCACTATGGTAGACAGTCATGCCTTGGTTGGTTCATGTGCGCAAATCGGTAAAAATGTTCACTTAAGTGCGGCAGTACAAGTAGGCGGTGTACTGGAGCCAGTTGGTGCCAGCCCTGTTGTTGTCGAAGACAATGCATTCATTGGCGCGGGCTGTGTACTTGTTGAGGGTGTAGTCGTTAAAAAAGGGGCTGTACTAGCACCTGGTGTTCGCCTCTCAGCCAGCATTCCTGTTTATGACTGTGTTAACGAACGCACGCTAGACAAAGGTGAAGCGATCCCTGAAAACGCCATCGTCATTCCGGGTTCTCGCCCTGCGAAAGGTGAGTGGGCTCAACAGCAAGGCCTCAATCTTTCGTGCGCATTGATTGTTAAGTATCGCGATGATCAAAGTGACGCAGCACTTGAGCTAGAAGAGGTGCTTCGCTAATGCCTGCTTTGAGTACGCCAGTAAAAAGTGCCATTACCACTCTGACACAGAGCCAGCATGAGCCATTCTATCTTTATGACTTAGATGCTTTGCGCAGTCACCTGCAGCAATTAACCGACCAATCCGTAGTGAAGCTATGGTATGCCGTTAAGGCAAACCCGCTGTCAAGTGTTATCCAAACACTAGATCAGGCTGGGTTTAACTTTGACGTTGCAAGCAGCGGTGAATTACAGCAAGTGCTCGCACAAGGTATCGACCCAAAGCGCGTACTCAACACAGGACCTGCAAAGTCCAAACGTCAAATTGAGGCCTTCTTAACCCAAGGTGTCAACACCTTTGTCGCCGAGAGCCTCAATCAAGTGGCTTGGTTGCAAGAAGCAGCCAAGCGACACAATACAAGATTGCGTATTTTACTTCGCGTTCAACTGCGCTGGCCTGATAACGAGAAGAACCCACTAGGTGGAGATAGTTTGACGCCCTTCGGTTTAGGCACACAAGAATGGTCTTCACTTGTGGTGACTGACTTTCCAAATTTAGATGTTGTCGGTTTACACATTTTCCAATGGGGAAATATGCTTGACGCTGAAAAATTATCCTCGCTTTGGCAGCAAATGGTGGATCCACTACTAACCCTTGCTCAGCAGCTTAATATTCATTTGCGTGTGCTCGATCTCGGTGGTGGTTTAGGTATCCCGTATCGCGAAGATCAGCCTGATATTGATTGGCCTGCAATATTAACCAGCTTAGAACACATAAAAACACAAACTAAAGTTGATGAGCTATGGATGGAACTTGGCCGCTACGCAGTCGGAGAATGTGGCTACTATGTTAACCCAGTCGTCGAGCAAAAACAGAACTACGGCAGTAATCAATTGATTTTGGCTGGGGGGATCAACCATATTTTACGCCCAGCGGTTACTACACAGGCGTTTCCAGCCAAACTCTTGCGTGACAGTGAACATGATTCAGTGCCTTTTACTTTACATGGCCCTCTTTGCACTGCACTAGATCACCTCGGTGAACATGTATTGCCAGAGGATATCAATGAGCATGACTGGATTGTATTTAGCCAATGTGGTGCTTACGGCTTCACTGAAAGTATGCCTTATTTTTTGTGCCACACGCTGCCCAGCGAATACGTTTATCAATCAGGTCAAACTCGATGTGTTAGACCACCATTAACGCCTGAAAATTACTTGAGGTAACCATGAATCAGATCAATCAAACATCAATTCAAGTTGCCGAGCTTGCAAATGGTCAAGCTATGTCTATCCCTGTGTTTACAGTTGGCGATAGAAATACTGGTCCTCATGTTTATATACAAGCCAATATGCATGGTGCAGAAGTGCAAGGTAATGCCGTGATCTATGCACTTTTAGAAAAGCTTAAAACAGTGCGTCTATCAGGCTCTATCACCTTGGTTCCCTACGCAAACCCAATTGGCTGCAATCAAAAGTCAGGAGAGTTTACCTTAGGTCGCTTTGATCCAATCACAGGTGAAAATTGGAACCGCATGTATCATGACCATACGCATCTGGTAGAAGAGTTTGCGATACATCATGCACAGTCTTCTGAGCAAGAGATCCGCAATGAATTTAAAAATTTATTAATTAAAAAAACGGATGAACTACTTAACCAGCCCTTGCATACAATGAATACAGGTATGCGTATCGCGGTTAATTTACAGCGCCTCGCCCATGAAGCTGACTTCGTATTAGATTTACATACGGGCCCTGTCTCTTCAAAACATTTATATTGCCCTGAGTACGCGCAAGCCAGTGCAGCCTATTTCAATATTCCACATACATTACTGATCCCCAATGAGTTTGACGGGGCGATGGACGAAGCCTGTTTCTGCCCTTGGTGGGCATTAAGTGAAGCCCTCAAAAAACAAGGTCGGCAATTCGATGTGATCAACGAAGCTTTTACTGTAGAGCTAGGTTCTCAAGAGCAAATCGACTTACAAGATGCGCAACTTGATGCAAACAGCATACTCAGCTACCTAACCTACAAAGAGGTTATTCTAGAAGGTGACTATCAACCAGCATCAATGAACCGTTATGCTTGTTACTTAAAAAACTATAAAACTTTTTACGCCCCTATGGGTGGTATGGTTGAGTATGTTGCACCTTTGGGCGAGCACATTAACGCGGGTGATACCTTAGTGAATATTTTACGGATGGACAAATATGTGCAAGGTGAAGCTCTAAACCCAATTAAGTTTGAACATGATGCCATTGCTATCTTGCATTTTGCCTCAGCAAGCGTCAATCAAGGCACTGAGTTATATAAACTATTTACTAACTATTTTGAACTTTAAAAAATTGCGTGAGAGTAGGTAGGTCTGAGACTTACTTGCTAAAGAGTGGTGAAGTCTCGCCACTCTTTTTTCCCCCGATAAGATTTCTATTATTTCTCAAAACCACTTCTCTATAGCTCTTTGAATTTATATCATTTTACTTTAGTCTAAATTTCAACCAATCTAGTGCTCTTTTGATACAACTAAATAAAGGAAATAATGATGAAACTAAATAAAAAGCACCTAAAGGCACTATCACAAGATAAACGATTACTACCTAATGAAAACACGCCGCATATCGCGGGTGGTACAGGTTCTTGGCCTACTCCTGCAACAACGACCTTTAGAAATAGAACATGTCCAACAGGAGATGCATGTAAAACTAATCAAGGTATCTACTGCGTAACACGCTAATTAATGCCTAAAACTAAAAAAGCCAAAGTACGTTATAAACACTTTGGCTTTTGATCTCGATTGTATATCGTTTTATGGGCGTGGAATAAATCCTACTGCGTCATAAACGGCCTTTAACGTTTTTTCAGCACGCTCGCCTGCTCTTTCTGCGCCGCTGCGCATGATATTATCGAGTAATGTCTGATCAGCTCGGATCTCACGAAAACGTGATTGAATAGGCTCTAGCATTTCAACAACCGCTGCAGCTGTATCCTTTTTCAAGTGCCCATACATTTTATCTTCATACTCTGGTACCAATGCATCGACCGAACGACCCGTTGCAACAGACAACAAAGTTAATAAGTTTGATACGCCCGGCTTTTCTTGACGATCAAAATAAATGCGCGCCTGCTCGTCAGAATCCGTTACTGCTTTTTTCAGTTTTTTCTCAATTTTTTTCGGTTCATCGAGTAAAAGCACAAATGCATTTGGATTTTCATCTGACTTAGACATTTTCTTTAACGGGTCTTGCAGACTCATTACCCGTGCACCTAACTCTGGAATATACGGCTCAGGTACTTTGAATACATCACCATAAATATTGTTAAAACGTGTCGCAATATCACGAGTTAGCTCAAGGTGTTGCTTTTGATCTTCACCTACAGGCACTTGATCAGCTTGATAAATTAAAATGTCTGCAGCTTGTAATACGGGATACGAAAATAAGCCAACGTTAACATTGTTTGCATGCTTTGAAGACTTATCTTTGAACTGCGTCATGCGGTTCAACTCACCCATCTGCGCATAGCAATTAAGCACCCAGCTTAACTGTGCATGCTCAGGAACCTGAGACTGAACAAATAACGCTGACTTTTCTGGGTCGATACCACACGCTGTATACATTGCGATGCCGTCAAGAACACGCTCGCGCATCAGAGCAGGGTCTTGACGCACCGTGATGGCGTGAAGATCTACTAGCATAAAGAAACAATCGTGATCTTCTTGTAGCTTAAGCCACTGGTTTATGGCACCTACGTAATTGCCTATTGTCATACCACCGGTTGGCTGAATGCCACTTAATACTACTGGTTTTGTCATCTTGTTCCTTTATATCAATTTTGGTTCGTTAAAATAGGAATTATATCTGAGAACTGCTCACAGAGGTACTGTGGATTAAACTGTGATAAAACTTCACCTTGATTATATCCATAATTTACAGCAATCACGGATATCTCGGAGCTTTGCGCAGCTAAAATATCACTTTTGGAGTCGCCCACCATCACAGCTTCTGTTGTGGAGATCCCCAGCTGCTCGCAGGCAAGCTGCAACAAATCAGGAGCTGGCTTTTTGTTTCCATCATCTCCACATACAATAACATCAAAATGCTTTTCAATGTTAAGCTTTTGCAACAACTGTAATGTAAATGCTCTACTTTTATTTGTCACTATAGCTTTTGGCAACGAGCTCAGTTCATATAAACCGACTTCAACACCAGGATAAAGTTCTGCATGTTCTCCGACTAACGCCTGATAATGTACTTTAAAACGTTCAGTTGCCTGCTCAATAAGCGTATCGGATAAGTTAGGGTTAATCTCGACATTACAGCTCAAACCGCGCTTAACTAAAACTTCAATGCCATTGCCAACCCACTGCTGTACTTGCCCTTGTGATACCACTGGAAAAGCCACATCTGATAACGCTAAGTTCAAGGCTAAGTGCATCTCTGTCACGCTATCCACTAACGTGCCATCTAAATCAAATAATATACCTGGTAACTTCATTAGCGCACCTTGGCCAATTCTTGACGCATTGCATCAATTACTGCTTTATAATCTGGTTGATTAAAGATTGCCGACCCAGCAACGAACATATCCGCCCCTGCTGCTGCAATTTCCGCAATATTATCCACTTTAACGCCGCCATCCACTTCTAACCGAATTTTTCTTCCCGAAGCATCTATGCGCTCTCGTACTTGTTTCAATTTATCAAGGGTGTTGGGGATAAAGCTTTGTCCTCCAAAGCCAGGGTTCACAGACATTAATAAAATTTGGTCCACTTTGTCCATGACATAATCTAAGCAATGTAATGGCGTAGCAGGGTTTAACACTAAACCTGCTTCACAGCCCTGCTCTTTGATTAATGCGAGACTTCGATCAACATGCTCACTTGCTTCTGGATGGAAAGTAATGATATCCGCCCCTGCTTTAGCAAAACTAGGAATAAGGGCATCTACTGGCTTAATCATCAAATGCACATCAATCGGCGCCGTAATACCATAATTTCTGAGCGCTTCACAAATCATCGGACCAAACGTCAAGTTCGGGACATAATGATTATCCATGACATCGAAATGCACAACATCTGCACCAGCCTCAATGACTCTCTCTACATCGCTACCCAAACGCGCAAAATCAGCGGATAAAATAGATGGTGCGATTAAAAATTCTGATTGTACATTTTTTGATAAAGACATGAGTTCCCCTAAAAATTAGTTGCGTCGCTACTTTACCCCAATTTATCCAAGAAATACACGAATGCGCTGCTGACAACTTGCGAGTAACTAACATAGAAAATAGATAAATCGATTGTTTAATAAATATCCATAGTGTACTATTAATGAATAGCTAATCGCTGAGGGGATGGTTATGGTAACATGGCTAAAAACACGGACAGTATTGTTAGCATCCGCGGCCATAATTTCAATTGGTGTGTTCTCATTTGGGGATGACAACATTGAACTGGCACAAGCTAATTCATGTGAGTGCGTTGACGTATCTTATAATTATAATAATCAACATTGTAAACGTGAAGCACACACAAGTTGGTACGCTTGGTTAACTGGTGGAAGTAGCAATGCTCAGTTTCACTATCTAGATCTATTAGAGCTTTTAATAGGCTCTAACGATCAACAAGATAGCTCTAGAATTTCTGACATTTAATAAGTTGGCAGGACGCGTTATGATGACTTTATTAAGCATCTTTCAAAGCGTCCTAGCTGCTATGTTCGGTGTTCAGAGCAGCAAAAAATATCAATACGACTTCACTCATACACACTTTTGGCCCTACTTAGTCGTAGGCACACTCTTTGTCATTTTATTCGTTGTCGGACTCATATTACTTGTAAACGGTATTGTTTTAGCCGGTGAAAATGGCAGTTAATCGCGAGATAAAGGCTTATTATACAAGGCCATCAATTCATTCACTTTATTTCGTGCATTTCCCTTTGGACTAATGGTTCTTTTGACCTGTATCACATCCAAATTTGCTTCACTGTAAATTTTTCTCGTCCACACAGTATCATGATTTGAAATCAACACAGGCTTGTCACCATTAAAAGCAGCCTGTTCAGCCAGGTTAGCGAGCTGTGCTTGATCATCTAAATTGAAGCCGCCTTTTGCGTAGCTCGTAAAAGAAGCCGTCTTGCTAAGCGGCACATAAGGTGGGTCGCAATATATCACCGAATTATCAGGTAGGCGTTTAAACACTTTCTCATAGCTTAAGCAAGTAAATGTCGCACTCTGAGCTTTCTCAGCGAAATGGTATAACTCATTTTCAGGAAAGTAAGGCTTTTTATATTTCCCAAAAGGCACGTTGAAGATGCCTTTAAGATTATATCTACATAAACCGTTATAGCCATGTCGATTCATGTACAAAAAGAGGATCGCACGTTCATATACATCGACGCATTCATTGAACTGTTTTCGATACTCATAATATGCATCTGCACAATTATTCTGTTCAACGAATAACTTTTTAGCATCGCCGATAAACTCATCTGGAGCACGCTGAATTTCTTTATACAGATTGATCAGATCAGCATTGATATCATTCAAAATATAATGCTTAAAGTTACTATTTAAAAACACAGAGCCAGCGCCAACAAAGGGCTCTACCAAAGTATCAGCCTCACTGTTTGCACTGTGTAATCGCTTAGTGATCTCTTCCACTAAACTATATTTTCCACCTGCCCATTTAAGAAAGGCTCTGGTCTTTTTTTGCATGATCGATCTAATTACCCAAAAGTAGCGGGATTTTACACTATTTTTTTTACTGTGACTGTTGGATTTGCTGCTTTATTTGAGAGATCTGTTTAAAAAAAGGCTTCGCAGCCAATAAATCCGACGTTAACTTAGCCCGTGCCAATTTTGCATCTTCTAAACTCGCATACGGTGCCAATGTTACAAACCACCATGTACGGCCGTTTCTGAGCACTTCAGCAACCTTAAAATTCGCTAACGCATGCTGACTAATGAAATCACTAGCCACCTTTTTGTCCGTGACGGCGAGAAGCTGTATCGTCCACTCAGAATCAGAGCGAGATAAAAACCATATATTATCGTGTTCTGAGCCACGTATCTGTTTAGTCTTTGTCTCGTAAATAGGCTGAGACACTTCCAACGGGCCATCAGTTACTGTATCCGGCTGATTAATTTTTTGCTTAACTTCATCAGGTATTACTTGTGATTGAATTCCCTCGTCAAAGCTAACATCAACACCTTCTACTTCAGTTTCTGAGGCTTCATTTCCTACAACTTCTCCTTCAATACCAGAACTAGGACTATCAGGTAAAGTAAGAAGCGCGTCCAATATCGCTGTGACAGCTTGGTTATCTGTATGACTTTTCTTATTAGGGACTTCCGCTTGGGTCACCTGTACAACACTCTCTTGCCCATCAAGTACCTCTTTAGCTTCTAACACTGTAGGCTCTGACAGCAATTCTGACGGTTGTTCAGCCACATATTGCTTGATATGCAGCATATCGAGTAATTGTTTGTTATAAAGTAATGCTACTAGACATAAAGCAATGACCAATGAGAATGCACCAATAAAAAAGTGCTTTTGCTT
The DNA here is from genome assembly GCF_030125375.1 of Pseudoalteromonas umbrosa. Taxonomy (GTDB): domain Bacteria; phylum Pseudomonadota; class Gammaproteobacteria; order Enterobacterales; family Alteromonadaceae; genus Pseudoalteromonas; species Pseudoalteromonas umbrosa. The sequence continues at coordinate 186,100 of NZ_JASJUU010000005.1, forward strand.
GCCCTTTGAAGGCATATTTTCCCGTAAATCCAGCTGTTGTTCGGCTTGTTGCCAATCGAGCAATACACTCGGATTGCCCCTTGCTTCACTGAGAAATGTTGCAAATATAGGGTCATCTTCGGGAGGCAACTCTGAGAAAAACATTCTCATCAGCTGCTTGGACTCTGCATTAGATAATGGCTCTAAATGAATATCTAACGCATTGGGCAACATATTAGGAGCTTGTGCTGTAACTAATATGTAGAGTGTATTTGGCGCACGAGTCGCTAAGTTTTGCAGTTCAGCTATTAGTTCATCACTGAGATGCCTAGCACCATCAAGCACCCATAAGCATGGCTCCGCTGGTTGCTCACTATTGAGTACAAAAAAGTTTTCAGTCAGAGAAAGCTTTTGATCCACTAATGGTGCACGGAAAGTATGCTCCATGAGTTGGCGAATAATATCTACATCTTTTGAGTGTGCGCTAAGCTGGATAAACGCTTTAGAAAAGTCACTATATTTGTCGGTAATAAAGCTCTCTGCTAAATAGCTTTTCCCTAAGCCTGAATTACCGACCAAACAAATTAAGCTCTGCCCATATTCGAATTGCATTGCAATTCTATCTACCAAGGCAGCGCGACTTGGCAATATTTGAGACTGCATTACCGCCCTATTAAATGACCTACATTATCATCAGATACATCATCTACTAATGCACATTCTCCCATCGAGGTTGGCAAGATAAATCTGATTTTGCCTTTTTTATTCTTCTTATCCTTGCGCATATGATGGATAAACTGCTCAGACGTCATTTCTTCAGGCGGGGCTGTTGGTAGCTCATACTGTTCAAGCAAGTTACATATACGTGTAACTTCGTACTCAGACATATCACCACGCTGCAGTCCAAGCCTCATAGCTAACATTATACCAGCCGCGACTGCTTCCCCATGCAGCCAATTGCCATAACCCATTTGTGCTTCTATCGCATGACCAAATGTATGCCCAAGATTCAGCAGTGCACGCAGCCCTGCTTCTTTTTCATCTTTAGCAACTATCTCTGCTTTAATTTCACAACAGCGGTAAATGATTTGATTTAAACTCTGTGTATCAAGTGCTTTTAACTGAGCCGCACTGTCTTCTAACACCGTTAAAAAGGCAGCATCATAGATCAATCCATACTTTATCACTTCAGCCATGCCGGCAGCGAACTCTCGAGCTGGTAAGGTTTTTAGTGAGTTGGTGTCAATAAATACAGCCTTAGGCTGATAAAAAGCACCAATCATATTTTTGCCAAGAGGATGATTGACCGCCGTCTTGCCGCCAACCGATGAATCCACTTGGGATAGCAATGTCGTTGGTATTTGAATAAAAGGCACACCACGTTGGTATGCAGAGGCAACAAAGCCAGTAAGATCACCAATTACACCGCCACCTAAGGCGATTAAGCAAGTATCTCTACCACAGTTATGTTCAAGTAAAAATGCACAGATCTTCTCAAACCACTCGAGTGATTTGTACTGTTCACCATCAGGGATAATAAAATGTAGAGGGGATAAATCTCTAAGCTGTGATTCAATGACTTCGAGATATAGAGGAGCAATAGTTTCATTGCTTATGATAACTGGGCGACTGTGACCAATATGCTCAATCAACCGCCCTTTATCAGATAGTAGGTTTTGCCCAATATAGATGGGATAGCTCCGCTCGTTTAAATCCACATTCAATTCAAGCATCACTACACCCTCCTTTTATATTAGCAATTAAAAATCTAACTTATCTATAATTTGATTTGCGACTACTTTCGCACTTTGTTCATCAGTGCGTACAACGATATCAGCAACTTCGCTGTATAAGTGGTTTCGTTGCTCAGCTAAATCTTCTAAAATTTTTCTTGAGTCTTCACCAGTCTGTAATAAAGGACGGCGCTTATCTCGCTGTGTTCGAGCCACTTGTTTTTCAATGGGCGTTTCTAAATATACTACAATCCCACGAGCTGACAGTTTGTTACGCACTTCCTTACTGATCACTGAGCCACCGCCTGTTGCCAGAACGATGCCCTGCTTTTCAGTCAAATCTGAAATTACAGTCTCTTCACGCTTACGAAAACCTTCTTCTCCTTCGATATCAAAGACCCAGGCAATATCAGCACCAGTGCGGCGCTCAATTTCCTGATCCGAATCAAAAAACTCAAGGTGTAATTGGTCAGCAATGTGACGACCAATCGTGCTTTTACCAGCCCCCATAGGGCCTACTAGAAATATATTACGTTTCTCAGCCATATCTTTTTAGTACAAACGAACTCTAAAATTTGAAATAAAACCCCGCCTAACGACCTGGCCCCAAAATTAAGGAGGGGATTATCTCAGTAATCTATTCAACATTTCAAGTCAAAAGGCGTAAATTCCACCTTTATTTGTTAATTTATCGCCATTACAAATTATCATTCATAATTCTGGGCGTGACAAAAATCAACAACTCTTTCTTTTCATTAATTTCTTTGGTGTTTCTAAATAACACACCAAGGTAGGGGACATCCCCAAGAAGCGGTACTTTACTCACTGCATTTGTCGTTTCTTGTTGGTATATGCCACCAAGCACCACAGTTTGACCGTTATCAACTAAAACCTGCGTTTGTATCTGCTGAGTATTAATTGCAACAGCTGGACCATTTGCGGTTTGTACTGTATCACCTCGCGTATCTTGAGTGATAATTAAATCTAAAATAATTTTGTTGTCCGGCGTAATTTGCGGTGTAACTTCTAAGCTCAAAACCGCTTTTTTGAACTCTACGGCTGTCGCACCACTGGATGATGCCTCAACAAATGGGATCTCGGTCCCCTGTTCTATGCGCGCTGTTTTTTGGTTCGCTGTTGTAATACTCGGCGTCGCTATGATCTCCCCTTTATTTTCCTGCTCTAATGCAGATAATTCAAGGTCGATCAACGTACCATCAGACAGTTTCGCGATATGCATGCCAATACTCGCAGCCGTTGCTGGTGCTGGTAAATTGACATTTAACCTGTCTTCTAAGCCAGGTATCGTACCACCTGAAAGCAGATCAGCTGCCGTTAAGTTACCCGACAAAGCATCATTCCCTTGCTGATCACTGAATCCCCAACGTATTCCCAAGTCTTCTTGAATATTATCTGTCACTGTGACCATACGAGATTCAATACGCACCTGTTTTACAGGGACATCCAGCTTTTCAACCATACGTCTTATACTTTCAATGCTACGTGCCGTATCTTTTATCAACAAGGTATTAGTTCTGGTATCAACAGAAACGCTGCCACGCAAACTAATTATGGAATTGACATCCGTTTTAAGTAAGTCAGAGAACTCTTGTGCTTTTGCATAATTTAATTGGATATATTCTGTATACAAAGGCTCTAATTCTTCGACTTGCTTTCTTGCCTGTAACTCTTTCGCTTCACGTGCGCTTAATTCCTCAGAAGGTGCTACCATTAAAATAGACCCTTCCATTCTTTTATCCAGGCCTTTAACTCGAAGCACTACATCAAGTGCTTGGTCCCACGGTACGCCATCTAACCGCAAGGTGATATTGCCAGATACAGAGTCACTGGTGACCAAATTAAAATTGTTTGTATCTGCAATGATTTGCAGGACAGAACGAACTGGAATATCTTGAAAGTTTAATGTAATTGGCTGCCCTTGGTAAGATTTGCTTTCACCAAAATTAAACTCTGTCGTGTCTTTTTCAACCGTTAGTGTAAATATGTTATCTAGCTGTTGATAGTTAAATTTAAACGCTGAACTCGGCTCAATAACCATGCGCGTTTTAGTATCTTCTCTAAACGTTTCTATTTTACTTACAACCGTACCAAAATCTGTGACATCTAACTCGTATAAATGTTCATCAGGAATGCTGATATGATGAAAATCTGCGATGATTTTATCGCCAACTTGCTGCACATCAATCGCACTTTGTGCTGACTGTAAAAATGCTAATACTTGTCCCGCACCTTCACTGGTGCGCTTAAAATCAATACTTTGAATGCCATTGATATATTGACTTGTTTTTTCATCAGCGCTTGGGTCAGGAATTGGCTTGTCGGATACTTGCAAATATACCAGATTATTTTTTACGCTGGTTTTATAAAGTTTCAGTTCTTCAAGCATAATGGAAATCCTGAAGCCACCAGCCTCCATATTGCTCTGAATAGCATGGATCCCAGCTTTGCCAATCGACATCTGCTTCAAGCTTTCTTCAAATTCGGCATCTTTAAAAAACAATTCTAAACGCGCAGGGTCATTTAAAACTTGAACTTGAGGCTCTCCTTCAAGCTGCTCATCAAATACCAACTGTAGCTCTGTTTCACCAGAAGCTATCGGATTGTAGCGCACATCATAGAGCATAGGGATCGCATGAGAGCATATTGAAGCCCCTAAAAATACTCCGCCAATCAGTGTTTTCGCAAAACTATTTGCTAGGTTGCGCGTCATAGTCGTATCACCTTTTTATTATTCACTCGCGCCCATTTCACCAGCTTCTGGCATCTCAACTGTTGTGAGTCGCTCTTTCCAACAACCAGAGCCATCAGGGATAAGCTCCATTAACTCAATTCTATCAGAGTGGACACCGACCACTTCACCATGATAAAGCCCCATATATTGTCCTTCTTTAACTCGATATAAACCCTGATCAGCCGCCTTTATCAATGCCCAAGTTGTTATATTAGTTGCAATTATGCCTTTCATGACAAGGTTATCCAATGGGAATTTTTCAAGTGGGTCTCGCATTCTTTCCGGATCAGGATGAAGACAGTTTTTTATTTGCACTAGTCTATTTTCAATTACTTCTGGCTGAGGTGCTACAAATGGACTTCGCAACTCAGATGCTTGATACGGAAAATGCTCAAAGTTCATCATTTCTGGAATGGGGTCAATATAAGGCGTTGCACTGGCCTGTACCCTGTCGATATACTCCTTTTGCTCTGCTGTATCATCATTACAACCAGATAAAAGCAATATCAGAAGCACCAAAGGAGCCAGACGCATCATCGGCTTCCTCCTTGCTCATAACGATATGTCTTGGCTACTACACCAAAAACTAACGAGTTATTGCCAGCATTTTCAATTCTAAAATCATGCAAGCTCACTATCCTTGGTAACTGAGCCACTTTACTCACAAACTCACCAAACTCATGATAACTGCCCACAACTTCAAGATTAATCGGTAACTCCGTATAAAACTCTTTTTTCACTTCCGGTAACCAACCAATCTTTAAAAATGTTAAGCCGCTAGAAGTGCCTACATACGTTAAATCATCTAATAACCCTGGCGTTTCATTCGATGTTGGCAGCTTTCTCAATAGTTGAGAAAATTGATCTTCCATATCGAGCATTTGCTGCCTGTATAACTCTAAATTATTTGCCCGACCATATTTTATACGGTAACTTTTGCGCAGTTCTTCTTCTTTATTTACAGCGGCTTCATAGCGATCGATAGATGAAGAGACAAGCATGGTATAGCCAACAATGAGCATAATAAGGACCACCATGGTGCAGCACAGTATCTTAACGGGTAAAGGCCATTCACCTATATTATCTAACTCAACTTCATTCCAATCGATTTCTTGTAATGATTTGATATCAAGTTTCACGATTCCGGTACTCCTGCCTCTGCATTACCAGCCTGTTGACGCTCCTGCTCCATTTGCTCAAATGACTTAACATAAAAATGCATCATAAAATCGCTAAGGAGTCGGTCATCATTGCTCCCTGCAACAATGCCTTGGATAACCGGTTTTTCCAGTAAATAAGAGGATTCTACTGCTCGGAGCATTTGTGACAATCGATTATTTGACTCGCTACGCCCCACTACTTTAATCATATCTTCGGTGCGTTCTAAACTTGTTAAATAAACACCTGCAGGGACTACCCTGGCCACTTCATCAATAATTTGAGTACCCAAATTACGGTTACTTTGCAACACCTCAATGAGCCGTATTCGACGCTGAAGGTTTTCTTTTTGTTTATTTAGACCTTCAATTTCACCAATACGTTTATCTAATTTGGCTATTTCACCTTGCAAGTAGTGATTTTTAATTTCCTGACCTTGTCTTAATCCGTCGTAAAATGTTCCCATCAAATACATTACAGCCAAACTTGTCGCGACAATCACAGCCAAAATAGACAGAAACTTTTGCTGAGATGCCTGCCTCTGTTGTTCTCGCCATGGAAGTAAATTTATATGTGGCATGCAGAAAAGCTCCTCAAAGCCAGTCCCGTTGCTATCGAGAATTGCGCACTATGACGGTTAAGCACACTTCTATCAACTTTAGGAGCTATTTCCATATTCGCAAATGGATCACCAATGATGCTATGCACACCTAATTCATCGACCAAGAGTCGATCTAAGCCTTCGACTAACGCGGTACCGCCAGTCAAAATAATGTAATCCACTTGATCATGACCACTGGTTGTCATAAACATTTGTAATGCTCTCCTTATTTGCTGAAGGAGAGAAGTTTGAAATGGAGCCAAAACCTCAAAAGTATAGTTAGGTGGAAGGTCCCCTGTCGTCTTTGCTAGCTCAGCTTCATCAAAGGTCTTATTATAATAAGCTACAATACTATTAGTATATTGCTCACCACCGAATACTTGATCTCTTGTATACAGTGTTTTTCCCGACTGTACCACACTAATTAAAGTCACGACCGCACCAATATCAATAATTGCCACAACTTTGTCATAGGCGTCAGATGGTAGCTGCTCGTACAATACATCAACTGAGCGTGCCAGCGCATAGCTCTCAACATCAACAACTTTTGCCTTTAAGCCTGACTCCTCCAACGCACCTACTCGCGCCTGCACACTTTCTGTACGTGCTGCAGACAATAAGACGTTAACTTTAGATGGATCTGCTTCATTGACGGATAATTTTTCAAAATCCAGACTGACTTCATCAAGTGGATAAGGAATTAAGCTATCCGCTTCAATGGCGATTTGTGATTCTAATTCAGCATCTGTTAAAGACACATCCATAAATATCATTTTTGTGATAACGGTTTGTCCAGAAACAGCAACCGATGCAAACTGAGTGCCTTTAGGTAATCTTTTTTTTAGTTTAGCAATAACTCGACCTATTGCTTCAATATCTTGAATCGCACGTTCTTTCATCGCACCTTTTGGCAGAGGCTCAATGGCAACCGCTTCAACTCGGTACCCTGCACTTGACTCAGCAAGAAGCACAGCTTTTACACAGTGCGAGCCGATATCTACTCCAACCATCATAGGGGCGTGCTTTTTAAATATTTGATCGAACATGCAATTTACCCAAGTATAAGTTCTAGTCGTTATATTGGCGCTTTAAATTAGGAATTAACATTTGATACGCCATAAGTATTATGCATTATACTTACCAAACAACAACAGTGCATTATTTAACACCTGTTCGGGTAGAAGAATTTACGCAAAAGTTATTAATCGTTTTTTAATCAGGATATACTAACAGCGTCCATTTGTAATTGGGAGTCTCACTAGGGATAAATTCGTGAATTTATTAAAAAGATTATTACAGACTATTTTCGTTTTTGGCCTTTTTGGCTTGCTGATTCTGGTCGGCTTGTATTTCTATGTGAAATCAGATATTCCCAGTGTCAAAGTCCTTAAAGACGTGCAATTACAAACCCCGATGCAGGTATTCACTCGCGATGGAAAACTGATCAATCAGTTTGGTGAAAAGCGCCGCATACCAGTCAAAATCGACGACGTTCCAGAACCCATGCTCAATGCCTTTTTAGCGACAGAAGATAACCGCTTTTATGAACACTTTGGCATTGACCCTATAGGTATCGTCCGCTCTTTTATTGTCCTAGTCAGTACGGGCCAAAAAAAGCAAGGCGCAAGTACCATCACAATGCAATTGGCAAGAAATTTTTTCTTAACGCGAGAAAAAGCCTATATCCGTAAAGTCAAAGAAATCTTCATTGCTTTACATATAGAGCGCTTACTGAGCAAAGATGAAATCTTTGAGCTATATCTCAACAAAATTGAACTGGGTCATCGCTCATTTGGTATTGGCGCTGCTGCACAAGTTTATTATGGCAAAGAACTTAGCGAGCTCACGTTACCACAAATGGCGATGATTGCTGGCTTACCTAAAGCTCCTTCGGCACTCAACCCAATACGTAACCCAACTCGCGCAAAAGCAAGACGTAATGTCGTATTAGGCCGCATGCTTACTGAAAAGTACATTACACAAGCTGAGTATCAAGACGCTATCAATGCGCCAATCACGGCAAAACGCCATGGTGCTGAAATTGAGTTATATGCCCCTTACATTTCTGAAATGGTTCGCGCTTATATGGTTGAAAAATATGGCGCAGATACAGCTTATAACTCAGGCTTTCGCGTTTACACTACAGTCGATGCCAGTACACAAGCTGCTGCGCAACAGGCGCTTGTTAATAACTTGCATAATTATGATATGCGACATGGCTTCAGGGGACCAAGTGCTCGATACTGGCAAGCAGAAGAAACCCCATGGACTACTTCACAAATCACTGAACGACTTAAAAAAGTCAAAGCAATTGATCCGCTTCATGCGGCAGTCGTCACAGCACTTGGGGAGCAATCTGCAGAGGTTGTCCTTAAATCAGGTGAAACCATTACATTAGACTGGCAATCCATAAGCTGGGCGCGTGCATACATTTCCGAACGTCGTCAAGGCCATGCTCCAAAAACTGCGGCAGATATTTTAACCCCAGGGATGCAAGTATGGGTTCGTCGCATTGATCAAACATGGATGCTAAGCCAATTACCACAGCCTGCCAGTGCACTTGTTTCTCTTAACCCGCAAAATGGGCAAATCAAAGCGCTTGTAGGTGGATATAGTTTTAAGCAAAGCCAATATAACCGAGCTGTTCAGGCCAAACGCCAAGTTGGGTCTAACATTAAGCCATTCATTTATTCAGCTGCTTTCGAAGGTGATTACACACTTGCAACCATTATAAATGATGCACCTATCAATCATTGGGACAATAGCTTAGGCGTTGCTTGGCGGCCAAAAAACAGCCCAAATGTCTACAGTGGACCTATTCGTATTCGCAGAGCCTTAGCGCAGTCTAAGAACGTCGTATCAATTAGGCTTATGCGTGGTGTCGGGCTAAATAATACCGCAGACCACATTCTTAAATTCGGTTTTAATGATGCTGATCTCGTGCGCAGTGAATCTCTTGCATTGGGGAGTGCTGCTTTGACACCATTGGAGATGGCAAGGGGCATGAGTACCTTTGCCAATGGTGGCCACTTGATTGAGCCCTACTTCATTGACAGACTTACAGATGCATTTGGCAATGAGCTTGGTACTGCAACACCATTACATGTATGCAGCGATGAGGAGTTAGAGACCGACCCATATCAATGCGCCCCAAGAATCATCTCCGAAAAAAATGCATTCTTAGTGGCTGATGCACTAAAAAGTGCTATTTGGGGCGGAGGCAGCTGGCGGCATAAAACGGGCTGGACAGGTACAGGCTGGCGCGCTCAATCGTTAAAACGTAAGGACCTAGCAGGCAAAACAGGCACGACCAATAATGCTGTTGATACTTGGTTTACAGGCTTTAACCGCAATCTGTTAACTACAGTATGGGTGGGCTTTGATGATGCCAGCAAGCCTTTGGGACGAGCCGCCTACAATAGTAACCTTGGTAAAAAGCAAATCGTCGGCGCAGAAGCAGGCGCAACCACCGCGCAACCGGCATGGGTAAGCTTCATGCGACATGCACTTAAAGATGAACCCCTAGCACCAATTGAGCCACCTCCAGGACTGGTTTCAATTCGAATTGATTTGAAAACAGGGTTATTAAGTGAAAGAAATGACCATACCAGTCGCTTTGAATATTTTGAGCGCGGCACTGCACCGACAAAATATGTCCTCGATTCTGGTAGCAGTACCCCATTTGAAGACTCCTTACCAGCCACAGAAGAGCTCTTCTAACCGCATAAAAAAGGCCATGCTAAGCATGGCCTTTTATTTAATAAATCACAAGGTACAGCTATTTGAGCTTTTGAGTTAACCAGTACAAGTCTGAATGTATGCCCGCAGCTGTCACCTCTTTACCAGCACCAGGACCTTGGATGACCAATGGATTACTTTCATACCATTGGCTGGTGATCACAAATATATTATCACCTGGCGTTAGGTTCGCGATCGCACTACCAGCTTCAGCATAGGCAATACCTACTTTCGCACTGACTTTACCTTGTGCATCAACCTCTAGTGCGCCGGTATAGCGTAAAGCTTTACCTTGAGACTGTGCTTGCTCATAACGTGATTGGTAGAACTCATCTAGCGCCTCACGCTTGGCTAAAAACGAATCCCAATTACCGTCAGCCAGATGCACTGGCATTAAAGGCTCCAAAGCGATGTCGTCAACATCAAGCTGCAAACCTAAGTCTCTCGCTAAAATAAGCAGTTTGCGCTGCATATCTCGTCCAGATAAATCTTCTCGAGGGTCTGGTTCCGTATAACCCATTGACTGTGCTTCTAAAACCAGTTCTGAAAACGCTTTACTACCATCAAAACTGCTACATAGCCACGAAAGCGTGCCAGAGAATACCCCCTCAATACGAGTCACTGTATCTCCACTATTTTGAAGATCTGCTAGGGCAAAGTTAATGGGTAATCCAGCACCAACGCTGGTGTTATACCGCCAATGTAAATTGCGTTCTTGCAACTGCTCAAGTAACTTACCATACCAAGTTTGCTCTGCTGTACCTGCATATTTATTGGCACTGATCAGGTGACAATCATGTGCGACAAAACTTGGATACATGTTGCTAAAGGCGTCGCTGGCAGTAATATCTATCACCACCTTATTTTCGTAATCAAGCTCACCAATACGCTCTAGTAAATCTTCTGGCTGATAGGCTTGTGCTTCACTACGCCACTGCTGCTGCCAACTTCCAATGTTAATACCACTTGGGCAAAACAGCATTTCTTTCGAGCGAACCAATGCCACAACTTTAAGATCAAATGTTGCCTGGAGCTTTTCAACTTGCTTTTGGCACTGCTCAACAAATACCTCTCCAACATTGCCAAGCCCAGCAATAATCACAGCAAGTTCTCGGCCTTTGTTCACTAATTTATCATGTAAAATAGCCAGTACATCACTGTCTATCGATTGATCTGTTAAAAACAAGGCATAGCTACCATCACTGTGAGTAAAACGTACAACTACATCTTGCTGTTCTAACACAGTCGCAGCCTGCTGGGTTAAATGCGCCGTTTCATGACTCGGCGAAACAATTGCTAGCCCTCTGAGATGTGACTCAACAATATTACCTCGTCCGGCTAAATGACTCGCAACAGCGTGGGTGTCCTTGCTTGGCACAAGCAAATAATCCTCACCACCTTTGTTAAAGTGATGAATACTATGCTGTATTAACTGACTCAAGGTGCGCACTTCGCCAACAGCTAGCCCTTCAACACGGATCAAGTCTAACTCATCAAAAGTGGTGATAAAGCGTTTGTCTTTGCTGTAACCTTGCTTGACGATTTCCGTACCAACCACTTCTGGGTCAAAGCTGCTGCGCACTTGTAATTTTATATTGGTGTCTTTTAATGGTGAGAGTGTCTTAGCATGCAGTACAGGGTTGCCAAGGCGTGCTAATAAGTTGGCCTGAACACGGCACACTTTTGGATATTTTATTGCAGAGCTCACTTTACGAGGGTCCGTGCTAAATACGCCCTGAGTATCAGTCCAAATTGAAACAGCTTTGGCATCAACATAGTTGGCGAGTAAAGTTGCGCTATAGTCACTGCCATTGCGTCCAAGCGTAATCGTTTTTCCATCGCAATCAGAGGCAATAAAGCCAGTCACAACGTAAATCTTATCCGCCTTAATTTGCGCAAGACAGGCTTGCTTATTTTGTGCATGCAATAACTGACCTTGGTGCTGTGTGAACAGTGTTCTTGCATCCACATCCTGTGATTCCACATTTAAGGTACTGAGCAATCGAGCTAATAATCTTGCTGACCAAATCTCACCATGTGCTAACAGTGTCGCCTCATGCAATGAGTCACCCTTTGCCGCTTTAGCAATGCTCTGCAATTCATCTTTTAATTGGCTTGATAATGCATTCGCTTGTTGACTATCAAACAGCTCACTTAGAAGTTGATTTTGATGATTTTCTACCTGCAATAAGATGTCGTTAAATCCGTTGTCATCTTTTTGCACATAGCTTTGCCATAGCTTGACCAAAGTATTAGTCGTTTTACCAGCCGCAGAAACAACAACACAATCACCTGCTTGGCATTGGCCCAAAATGATATTTGCAACCGCTTGATAGCGCGCTGCTGAGCTCAGGCTTGAGCCACCAAATTTATGTACTACTTTTGTCATGTTCTTACCATAAAACCGTATGTGCAGGTGATAATTTAAAATCTTTGGCACTGTCTGAGCAGCCTGATTCTGGGCTATTTACTTTTTGAAAAGCCAGCTCTAGATCAGCAAGTAAATCTTCTACATCTTCAATACCGACCGAAATCCGGATCAATGTGTCTCCAACGCCAGCTTCAAGACGAGCTTGTGGGTCCATCCCTGCGTGGGTCATAGTCGCAGGATGACAAATTAAGCTTTCAACACCACCTAAAGACTCTGCGAGCGAGAACTGAGATAGTGAGGTTAAGAATGTCGCAGAATCTTTCAAAGTCCCCTTAATATCAAAGCTCACCATGCCACCAAAGCCATGCTGCTGCTTTTTTGCAAGTTCGTGCTGAGGGTGAGAAACAAGGCCAGGATAATATACCTGCTCAACATATGGCGATGCCTCCAAATATTGTGCAATCGCCAACGCATTTTGTTCGTGTTGCTTTAAGCGTACTTTCAACGTTCTCAAACCGCGCAGCGTTAAGTAGCTATCAAACGGCGAGCCTGTGATCCCGATATTATTCGCCCACCAAGCAAGTTCATCACCAAGCTCTTGAGTGCGTGCGATCACAGCACCACCAACAACATCTGAGTGTCCGTTAATAAATTTAGTGGTTGAATGGACAACGATGTCTACACCAAACGCAATTGGGTTTTGCAATGCAGGAGATAAAAACGTATTGTCCGCCGCAACCAAAGCTCCACACCCATGTGCAGCATTAACGACAGCTTCAATATCTGTTAAACGCAAAATCGGGTTACTCGGTGTTTCTATCCAAACAATCTTAGGTGCAATCTCTGCAATTTGCGCAAGGCTGTCAGGCTGAGTCAAATCAAGTACTTTTACTTTTAATAAGCCACGCTTTTCAAGCGATGTAAATAAACGATAGCTTCCACCATAACAGTCATGTGGAATAACCAATGTATCATCGTGATTTAACAACTGTGTGACTAAATGAACTGCGGCCATGCCAGTTGCCGTGATAATGCCTTTTTCACCGCCCTCAAGTTGAGTCAGCGTATCGGCTAATATATCGCGATTTGGATTACCACTGCGACCGTAGTCATAATCTCGCTTCTTATCAAAATCAGCAAAAGAATAGGTCGTGGATAAATAAAGAGGAGGCACAACTGCACCATGATGCTTGTCAGCATCAATACCATTTCTTACGGCAATCGTTGACTTTTTACTTTGGCTCATAGGTCACCTAGATACTTGGATGTTTAGACGTCTAAAAGGTTAGATGAACAATTTAAAGATGTCAAAACATTTATCCTTCTATATGGCCAAATAACTAGTATTTGACTATCTTATTCAAACCGATAAAATTTCGCCACGAAAGCGATATAGGATGTCAATAAGACTGGATCTTTGACCTAATATGGCAAAAGACCGAGTATTCTGCCAATTTCCTGTACAATGCACATGTATAAACTTTGTGCAAAGTACACACCGTCTGCAGTTCACTCAGCGCGCAAAATACAGTCTTATTTGCATCCAAGGTAAACACTGAGGCAAGTACACAATTATGGCTAAATGGAACGGTGAATATGTTCACCCTTATGCAGAACACGGTAAAAAATCAGAACAAGTCAAAAAGATCACGGTTTCAATTCCTCTGAATGTACTTAAAGTACTGACAGATGAAAGGACTCGTCGACAGGTCAATAACCTGCGCCATGCAACAAACAGTGAATTATTGTGTGAAGCTTTTCTTCATGCTTTTACAGGGCAACCTTTGCCAAACGATGAAGATTTAAGAAAAGATAATCCTGAAAAGATCCCTGCGGAAGTTCGTGAAATCATGGAAAAAATGGGCTTAGAAATCCCAGAGATCAATGAAGACTAAGTTTTTTCAAGCAAAAAAAGCCTCACTAATGTGAGGCTTTTTTGTATCTGGTGATTAGGCCATGTAATTTTCTGGCATATCAATTTGCGCTACACCCGAATCGATTGCAGCTTGTGCCACCGCTTTCGCTATGCGAGGTAGTAAACGTGGGTCCATTGGTTTTGGAATAATATACTCTGAACCAAACTCTAGCGTATCCACTTCTGCTGCAACCAATACTTCTTGAGGCACAGGCTCTTTAGCAATGCTGCGGATCGCTTCCACTGCGGCAATCTTCATTTCATCATTAATAGCGGTCGCACGCACATCGAGCGCACCACGGAAAATGAATGGGAAACACAGTACATTATTAACCTGATTAGGATAATCAGAACGGCCAGTTGCCATGATTAAATCATCACGTGCACCATGTGCCACTTCTGGACTGATCTCTGGATCAGGATTAGAACATGCAAACACAACTGGCTTATCAGCCATCAACTTCAGGTCTTCCGGTGATAATAAGTCTGGGCCAGATACACCAACAAACACATCAGCTTCAGCAATGACATCTTGCAGCGTACGCTTATCCGTATTGTTGGCAAACAGCGTTTTGTATTCATTTAAGTCATCGCGACGTGTATGGATAACGCCTTTACGGTCTAGCATATAAATATGCTCGCGTTGTGCACCACATTTAATCAATAGCTCCATACATGCGATAGCAGCAGCACCTGCGCCTAAGCAAACAATGATTGCTTCTTTGATGTCTTTGCCTTGAATTTCAAGCGCATTTAACATGCCCGCAGCCGTTACAATCGCTGTACCGTGTTGATCATCATGGAAAACTGGTACATCACAACGCTCAATCAAAGCTTTTTCGATCTCAAAACACTCTGGTGCTTTGATATCTTCTAAGTTAATGCCACCGAATGTATCTGCAATATTTGCAACTGTATTGATAAAGTCTTCAGTTGTATTGTGCTTCACTTCAATATCAATTGAATCTAACCCAGCAAAACGCTTAAATAAAAGTGCTTTACCTTCCATTACAGGCTTAGACGCCAATGGACCTAAATTACCAAGGCCTAGAATAGCAGTACCATTACTAATTACAGCTACCATATTACCTTTACCTGTATAACGGTATGCATTAGCTGGATCTGCTGCAATTTCACGTACAGGTTCTGCAACGCCTGGACTATAAGCTAGGGCAAGATCTTTCACTGATTCAGCTGGCTTTGTCAGCTCAACACTGATTTTACCTGGGACGGGGTGTGCGTGGTAATGTAATGCTTTTTCACGTAAATCTGACATGACGCGATTTTTTCCTACGAGAAGTTAAAAGTGAGAGTGAGATAAAAATTCGCTAACTGCTTTAAACAATACCTTTTTTGAAAATTAATTCAAGCACTATCAGGTCTATCCTGTTAGCCGATATTTTTTGTAATTTAGCGACTTTTAAGCCACTTTTCATCAATATTTAATGCAACAAATTAACGCATATACAAACTAAATAGGGCTACAATAGATCAATTTATATGCAAAAAAACCAATAAAATCCCCTTAGAACAACAATTACAACATTAATCTAATTTTAAAGAAATATAGCAGCATTTAGTGACATTTAAATGACTTTAATAACAAATTCAACTCGCATAACTATTCATAACCAAGGTGAATTTAAACACTCAATACTAACCTAGTAATAATAAAAACTAGGTCACAGATGCGATGATTTATTATGCTAACAATCTATTGTTTTAACTATGTTATAGAACAAATATGGCAACTTTTTAATACAATACCAAGTTGAGAGTGATTTTTAATACAAGAGAAAAAGGTGAAGGTAATTATTATAGGGAATAATTGAGTGACTCTAAAACAAAAAAAGCACCCGTAGGTGCTTTCTCTTGCTGACTAAGTCGTTATTAACGCTTAGCAGATAGCGCACCGAAGCGCTTGTTGAAGCGATCAACACGACCACCTGTATCAAGGATCTTCTGCTTACCAGTGTAGAATGGGTGACATGCAGAACATACGTCTAGGTGAATGTCTTTACAAAGAGTTGAACGCGTCTCGAATTTGTTACCACAAGAACAAGTTGCTGAGATCGTCTCGTACTTAGGATGAATACCGTCTTTCATAGGAAACCTCTAGTTAAGGCCGTATCGCTCTCCAAACCCGAAGTTTGGCACCATACGTCGTTATACAAATAAATTGGACGCGTATTTTAGGACTTTCATGTACAAACTACAAGCAATAAATTAGTTATTATGGGGATTTTTATTATTCCTGTTCGCTCTCCACAATTTAGCCTCACAAGCATAGGACGATAAGGTATAATCAGCCCAATTCACTTTCATGCTTTACGCAATAGGCGGATCACTTGGAGAGCACATGCCATTTGCAGCGGTCGCAATAAAAGTCCCTTTACACAAAACCTTTGATTACACCTATCAAACCACGATGACCCCTTGTGTTGGTGGTCGCGTATGGGTCAAGTTTGCGAATCGACGTTGCATAGCGGTAGTGACCGAGCTCAAAACGCACAGTGATGTTCCTGAAGATAAAATAAAGCCGATTGAGTCCGTTATCGATAGCACGCCTATTTTAGATGACTCGCACTTAAAATTTTTAGAATTTATTAGTCACTATTACTGCTACCCTTTCGGAGAAACCTTATTTACCGCTTTGCCGGGCGCGCTGCGTGATGGCCAAGATGTCGATAAAACGCAAGTTCCCATGCTGACATTAACTGATGAAGGGCGAGAAGTAGGAAACCTGAGAGCCAAAAAGCAACAAGCACTGCTTGAACAGCTGCGCACCGCTGGAGATGCGACACACACGGAGCTCAAAACGCTGGGCTTTACACAAGCACAAATCAAGGGCTTGCTAGAAAAACAGCTGATCCGCGAAGAGTTGCGCACAGATACGTCATGGCAAAACACGGCACTGTCTGTTGGTAGCAAACCCCTACTTAATGAAGAACAAGCAACAGCTTGCAGTGCCATCAATCATACAGACGGTTTTCGTACTTTCTTAATCGAAGGGGTCACAGGCAGTGGTAAGACCGAAGTCTATTTGCAGTGTTTAGAAAAAGTCCTCAGTGCTGGTAAGCAAGCCTTGGTACTAGTGCCTGAAATTGGTTTAACCCCACAAACAGTCAACCGATTTAAACGCCGTTTCCCAGGACTGCCTATTGATTTGTGGCACTCTAACTTGACTGATAATGAGCGATTACATACTTGGCGTCGTGCACAACAAGCGACAACAGCACTCGTCATTGGTACCCGTTCAAGTATCTTTTTGCCTTTTAAATCGCTTGCCATGATAGTCGTCGATGAAGAACACGACCATTCATTTAAACAACAGGATAGTTTGCGATACCATGCCCGTGACTTGGCAGCATATCGAGCACACCAAGCGCAATGTCCATTGCTCTTGGGCACCGCAACCCCTGCGCTTGAGACATTAAAAAAAGCGTTAGATAACAAGTTTCAACTGCTCACACTCAGTAAGCGTGCACAAACAAGTCAAGATAATCAGTTTTTATTAGTGGATATGAAAGCACAACAAACCCAAGGCGGGTTTGCTAATACCAGCTTAAAAGCCATTGAACGCACCTTATCAATGGGCAAGCAAGCCATGGTGTTTCTTAACCGTCGAGGCTTTGCGCCTACGCTTATCTGCCATGAGTGTGGCTGGTTAAGCGATTGCCACCATTGTAGTACCAGTGCAACGTATCATAAGACCATGCAACGTTTAGTGTGCCATCATTGTGGGGAACAACAATATGTCCCCCATCAATGCCCTGATTGCGGTAGCACCCAAATTATGCCAACAGGGTTGGGTACCGAGCAGCTCGAAGAGTTTGTGACTGCACAGTTTCCCGACGTGCCTGTGAGTCGGATTGATAGAGATTCAACTCGGCGTAAAGGCAGCTTAGAAAGCGCCCTTGAAAAAATACATCAAGGTGGCGCACAAATTTTGATTGGCACGCAAATGCTGGCTAAAGGACACCATTTCCCTGATGTCGCCTTAGTCATTATTCTAGATGTAGACAGTGGCCTGTACTCCAGCGATTTTAGAGCCACAGAGCACATGGCACAATTAATCACACAAGTGTCAGGCCGCGCAGGAAGAAGTGGCGAGCCAGGCACTGTGATATTGCAAACACACTTTCCTGAACACCCCCTGCTGCAAGATTTAGTTAACAATGGCTATCAGGACTTTGCTCGATATGCGTTAACAGAGCGCCAAGAAGCCATGCTGCCTCCTTATACACATCTGGCATTAATCAGAGCAGAAGCAACATCGGCACACTTAGTCATGACATTTTTATCTGATCTGGTTCCTGCTCAGCCATTCTCTGGTATACAATTGCTGGGGCCGATCCCTGCGCCTATGGAACGTCTCGCAGGAAAGTATCGCTATCAATTACATATACAAGCAACACAACGTAATGTTTTGCATCAATATCTCATGCAATTAAAGGAATATATAAGCAACCACAAGCTTGCAACACGCGTGCGTTGGAATATTGATGTTGATCCTATGGATACCTATTAACTGTTATGGCACAACACGATTACATAAATAAAACGCCCAAAAAAAAGGGCCAAAAAAAACCACAGCCAAAAGTACAAAAACCATTTCCTAAAGTCCTTGCTGTTTTTGCTCTGCTGCTTATAGGAGGCTTTGGTTATGGTCTGTGGTTTATCAAAGAACATGCAGATCCTGCCAAAGTACAGCAGGCACAAAAAGCGGCTGAACCTGTCGCTGTAGTCGAAGAGAAAAAAGAGCTACCACGCCCGCCCTCTTTTATCGATGACATGAAAACAGCTGAAGTTGAAGCTGAGGTGAAAGTCATCAAATCAAGAGGCCCTTTTCAAATGCAATGTGGTTCATTTCGAACCTACGAGCAAGCAGAGAAACGCAAGGCCCGCATCGCATTTGCTGGATTATTATCTGAAATACGCCGTACCGAAGGTAGCAATGGCGTGTGGTACCGTGTTCGTTTAGGTCCTTATGATAAGAAGCGTGATGCTGAAAGCGACAAGAATAGACTACAGCGTATTAAAATCGTTGATTGTGGAATTTGGGGCTGGACTTGAATTTAGCCCAACAGCCCTCATCTATGCATTTATTGATATAATTATCCGAGGCAAAGGCCTCTTTAAGGAATACTATGACTACTATCGTAAGCGTTCGTCGCGATGACAAAGTTGTTATCGGCGGTGACGGCCAAGTGTCTCTTGGCAATACGGTGATGAAAGGCAACGCAAAGAAAGTGCGTCGCCTTTACAACGGTAAAGTACTAGCTGGTTTTGCTGGCGGTACAGCCGATGCGTTTACATTATTTGAGCGTTTCGAAACTAAATTAGAAATGCACCAAGGACACCTAACACGTGCGGCTGTGGAAATGGCCAAAGATTGGCGTACAGATCGCGCACTGAGAAAACTAGAAGCGCTCCTTGCTGTTGCGGATGAAACCGCATCATTGATCATCACAGGTAATGGTGATGTGGTGCAGCCAGAGCATGACCTGATCGCTATCGGCAGCGGGGGTAACTTTGCCCAAGCAGCAGCCACTGCTCTAATTGAAAATACTGATTTAAGTGCACGCGAAATCGTCGAGAAAAGCTTGAAGATTGCCGGTGACATTTGTGTATTCACTAACAACTTCCAGACCATCGAAGAATTGTAATAGGAAAATCCATGACAGCAATGACACCTAGAGAAATCGTTCATGAGCTAGACCAGCACATCATTGGTCAAGACAAGGCTAAAAAAGCGGTTGCTATCGCACTTCGTAACCGCTGGCGTCGCATGCAACTTAATGACGATCTTCGCGCTGAAGTCACCCCAAAGAACATTCTGATGATTGGTCCAACTG
Source organism: Pseudoalteromonas umbrosa (assembly GCF_030125375.1). GTDB lineage: Bacteria > Pseudomonadota > Gammaproteobacteria > Enterobacterales > Alteromonadaceae > Pseudoalteromonas > Pseudoalteromonas umbrosa. The sequence continues at coordinate 206,205 of NZ_JASJUU010000005.1, forward strand.
GTGTTGGTAAAACCGAGATAGCTCGTCGCCTAGCCAAGCTTGCCAACGCGCCTTTTATCAAGGTGGAAGCGACTAAGTTCACCGAAGTGGGTTATGTGGGTAAAGAAGTTGAAACCATTATCCGCGACTTAGTTGAAGTGTCATTCAAGATGACCCGCGAGCAGCAAACTAAAAAACACAAGCACCGTGCAGAAGAAGCGGCAGAAGAACGCATTCTTGATGCGCTATTGCCACCAGCAAAAGACGCATGGGGCGAAGCACAGCCAGCTGAAAATAGCTCAACACGTCAGGTTTTCCGCAAGAAACTACGCGAAGGCCAGTTAGACGATAAAGAAATCGACATCGATATTGCTGAAACATCACCGCAAGTTGAAATCATGGCTCCTCCTGGTATGGAAGAAATGACCAACCAACTGCAAGGCATGTTCCAAAACTTATCAGGCGATAAGAAAAAGAATCGTAAGCTGAAAATCAAAGAAGCATTCAAACTGCTTATTGAAGAAGAAGCTGCAAAGCTGGTTAACCCTGAAGAGCTTAAAGAACAAGCAATCTTCGCGGTTGAGCAAAATGGTATTGTATTTGTTGATGAAATTGACAAAATCTGTAAGCGTGGTGAAGCATCTGGACCAGATGTCAGCCGTGAAGGTGTACAACGTGATTTACTACCGTTAATTGAAGGCTCAACAGTCAGTACCAAGCACGGTATGGTGAAAACGGATCACATCTTGTTTATTGCTTCAGGTGCTTTCCAAATGGCAAAGCCTTCAGATCTTATTCCTGAACTACAAGGCCGTTTACCTATTCGTGTTGAACTAGAAGCGCTGACAGCTAAAGACTTTAAACGCATTCTAACAGAGCCTCACGCTTCACTGACTGAGCAACAACAAGCTCTGTTAAAAACAGAGCAAGTGTCTGTCGATTTTACTGATGATGCAATTGAGCGCATTGCAGAAGCTGCATGGCAGGTCAATGAGAAAACAGAAAACATCGGTGCACGACGCCTTCACACTGTGATGGAAAAACTGATGGAAGAAATCTCTTTTGACGCGTCAGAGAAATCAGGTCAGTCACTGACCATTGATGCTAAATATGTTGAACAGCACCTAGACATACTCGTCCAAGATGAAGACTTAAGCCGCTTCATCCTATAAATTGGAGACAAGGCCAGCAAAGCTGGCCTCATTTTTATGTATCAAGTCACTAAACTCCATTATCACCGTCAGAGCAAACTGCTCGACATTACATTCGACGATGATCTTCACGCCTCTATGAGTGCTGAATTTTTGCGCACCCATTCCCCCTCTGCCGAAGTACAGGGCCATAGTCCAGAGCAAACGCAGCTGGTATTAAATAAACAAAACGTCACAATCGTGACCATTGAGCCAGTTGGTCACTACGCCGTTAGGCTGTGCTTTGATGATGGCCATAACTCAGGCCTGTTCAGCTGGCAGTATCTACGTAAATTATGTAATAACCGCGAGCAACTCTGGCAGCAATATCAAGATAAAGTAGCAGCACACCTACAAAGTAAAGACAGTGTACCCATCAAGTTTGTACCTTAGGGTAACAGAATAAACAGCAATATAATCATCGCTTTAAAACTTTAGAAATGGTCAAAGGTAGGTGATGCGCCTAAATCCACTTTAGGCGCTCGCGAGGTTATACTTTATATTTGTCAATGGCGTCATGCAGTGCACGGGCCTGCTCAGATAACTCTTCACTACTTTGCGCATTCGAAGCAGCATGCTCAGAAGCACCCTGTGCGATGTCTCTAATCTTCACAACATTCTTATTCACTTCTGATGCAACCTGATTTTGCTCATCAATTGCCGTCGCAATATGCGTGCTCATATCCATGATGTTTTGTACATCTTCAGTAATAAGCCCCAGCAATTCGCCAGCACGCTCTGCCTGCTCGACACTCTCATTACTCTGTCCACGGCACTCTTCCATAATACTCACTACGTCTTGAGTACGCTGTTGTAGTGTTGAAATAATGCTTTCAATTTCTTGTGTTGAGTCTTGTGTGCGCTGCGCAAGTGAACGAACTTCATCCGCAACCACGGCAAAGCCTCGACCTTGCTCACCAGCACGTGCCGCCTCAATTGCCGCATTGAGTGCCAGTAAGTTTGTTTGCTCTGCAATACCGCGAATAACATCCAATACAGAACCAATGGTTTCCCCATCTCGCTCTAGTTGACCGACCACTTCAGATGCCCCACTAAGAGAATGAGATAATGCCATAATATGGTCAATGGTTGAGGTTACTTCGCTGCGCCCTTGCTGCGCATTGCTATTTGTCGACTCCGCTTTTTGCGCAGCGGCTTCTGTATTATGTGAGATATCTTGAATGGTGGCCTGCATTTGTGTCGCAGCAGTTGCTACCATATCCGCTTCGTGAAGCTGCTCATTCATGCCTGCACTGGTTTGCGCCGTTGTTGCAGATAAATGCTCTGTTGCATCGTTAATCGTCACTAGTGCACGATTTACATCTGAAATCAGGTTTTTAAAGTCTTCGATTAAGCTATTGAAGTCACGAGTCATAATGGTAATTTCATCATTGCCACTTTGCTCTATCAATATACCTAGATTATTCTCACGTCGAATACGCTCAATAGTTTGATATACACGCTCCACCGGGCGAATAATAGAACGACTCGTCGACCACACTAAAATCATCACGATTGCAGCCGCGGCAACAAAAATAAGAATAGCGACCGTTTTAGCAAATTCAGCATTGTCAGCGATTTCTTGCTTAGTTTGCTCAACAATGGCGACAACAACTGCATCACTTTCTTTAACCACTTTGCGCATATCACCCAATGCGCCGCTGTTCAAATCTACCCCAAGTTCAACTTGTGCATCAATCAGCCCTTTAAACTTCGTCTGATATACACCCAGCAATCTAATTAGCTCCTGTTGATAGGCACGGTCGTGGCTTGATTCTCTAATTTGGGATTCGAAAGTGTCTATATGTTTGTTGAATTTTCCTAGATACTTAGTATCTAATCGCAGCATAAAATCTTTTTCGGCACGTCGTAACTGTAGCATGGTGGTCAAAAGCTTATAATCTTCTTTTTGCTTTAATAATGTCTCTACTCCATGTACTGCTTTTCTTAGCTCGCCGTAAAGCGCATCTTTTGGATGCAAACCAATGGTCTTTTGCAGCTCAACGACGCGATTAAATTCTTTATGATATTGCGTCACCAGCCCTTCGAACTGATCAAGCTGTCCTAAATCAATATTAAAGTTGATAAACACAGCTTCAAGCTTGGCTTTTTTCTCTTTAAGTAAACGATATTCTTTTTCGTATTTATCCAGTGCAGCTACATCTTTATAAAAAAGAAAGTTTTTTTCATACTTGCGCATGGATAACTCATGAACATCCAGTTCTTCTGCATATTGAATAGTCTCATTCAATTGGCGCATTGTATTAGCTTCAGTGATGATCACAGCCAACATCACCAGTAATGCCACACCAACAACAACGGCGTTAAGTTGCAAACGCCTTTTAATGGTTAGATTTTCAAGTAGAGCCATACAGTTACCTAATTATTACAGAACCTGCAATATAGTATAGCCAAACTCATCACCCGCCGAAATCGAATCTACATGTTTAAGCAAAAATATTTCAAAGATTTTACATGTTATGCAACTTTGTTCCTGTTATAGAGGATTGGCTGCCATAAACTATCGTGCAAACTCCCGTAATCTTGCCATTGACCATTAGCTAACCACTTAGCTAAAGGAGTGGCATCAGACGGAAAATCAATTATTTGGCCTTCTGGATGTTCAAGCCACTCGCCTAATGCTTCCGAATTTAGATAATTCATCACTTCCGCCAATCCAAGAGATTGCAACGTCATCGCATTACTCAACTGCTCAAATTGTCCCTGTAATGGTTTTAATAACAGCTTTTTCCCAAACTTAAGCGCCTCACTGGATAATTCAAAGCCCGCATTGGCAACCACACCCGACGCACTGGCTAAATCATCTAAAAACCTTGTACGTGAAGGGGCTCGTAAATGGATATGATTTAATGATTTGTCTGTTGCATCAGGGTGATAGCAATAAAACTCTCTATCGGGAAAGTCACCCAATAACTCAACGATGCTATTTAAGTCTTCAAATGGTAAATATACCAGCACCTTATTTGCAATAGATGCCCTATTACAGCCATGAAATGAAATAAAAGGAGGCAAAATATTTTTCGCAAAAGGCTGCCAGTGCACACCTAAATGCACGTTGGCAGGCGCGAACCAGCGGATCAACGCGCGCTCCATATATCCCGCACCAAATAAGGGCACCTCAGGAGATAAAAAAGCAGCCTGATGACTCATCGCCACCACAGGTACTTTAGCTAATTTAGCCGCCCATGCAGACACAGGCTCAAAATCATTAAAAACCAAATCGTACTGTTTAATATTCAGTTGCCTTACATCACGAATGAATGTCATAGGCCTGAGCTGTTTTGCCGTTTCACGATAATTTAATTTGCCGTTTTTTGTGACAAAACTTAAGCCTCGGCGCACCTGATATTGGCCAAATACGTCCATGTCAAAGTAATTACTTTCGTCTCGTCCAGAAAATAAATAGTCAACATCAATACCGAGTTTAGTAAAACACTCAGCCATCACACGTGCGCGTGTAATGTGACCATTACCAGTCCCCTGGATCCCATATAGAATTCTCATAAATCTCCTAACATACCAATGGCCAACATGGCGCATCCACTGCCCATCAACGCCCCAAGTATGACATCTATTGGATAGTGCACCCCGACCAACACTCGAGATAAGGACACACCGGCTGCCCACACACATAATGGAATAGTGAGAACAGGATAGACTTCCATCAAACAGGTTGCGTACAGCCAAGCACCCGCACTGTGCCCTGATGGCATACTGAATTTATCACTCGGTGTAAGCATGGCTTTAACTGCCAAGCAATCACAAGGCCTCACTCTGGCAAAATATTTTTTCAATAAAAAATACAAAGGCCGTTCTATGGTAAATGCCAGCAATACCGTCTGCACAAAAGTATTGCCAACCTTTCCCATAAAATAGGCATTTAATAACGCTAAAATGACATACAGCCCGCCATTGCCACTTTTAGATAGCATTAACATCAACCAGTTAAACCACTTGCGCCGTTTTGGCTTATACAGCGCAAAATATAAGGCTGTATCTAGTTTAATTATTTGTGCTTTCATCTTAGTTGCTTACATTTGTTCACAATTTCAGCTTAGAAGAGCTTAATAACAATAACGCGACATTTTTGTGACACAATTATGTAAGTTGATTCAAAGCATTGCGCAGCTTCTTAATGGGAGTATACTGACAACAGTTTAGCCATTCTCTGAGGATACTATGATGGATTACAGCACGTCTGATCTATGTGATCACTTCGCCGACGCCGTTGACGTACTTGAGCCAATGTTTATTAACTTTGGTGGCCAGCACGCTTTTTGTGGTCGAATTAAAACGGTTAAGTGTTTCGAAAACAATGAAATGATAGCTGAGGTACTGCAACAAGATGGAACTGGGCAAGTATTATTGATTGATGGGGGTGGTTCAACACGCCGCGCATTAATCGATATTGATCTTGCTGAATTGGCCTTAGAGAACAACTGGCAAGGTATTGTTGTATATGGTGCAGTCCGTCATGTAGAAGAGCTAGAAGAGTGTGAAATCGGTATACAAGCCATTGCATCCATTCCTGTTGGGGCAGATAGCGAAGGTGCTGGAGTACAAGGTATCCCTGTTAACTTTGCTGGCGTATCTTTCTTTGATGACGACTTTCTTTATGCTGACTCGACAGGCATCGTTATCTCTGCCGAAGAGCTCTTACTCGAAGTAGACGAAGACGACGCTTAACTTCAACTTTTCCATCATCAAAAGGGGGCCTATTTAGTGCACCCTTTTGGCGCTTTAACTTAACCAGCTTTAACACTCGAATTACCATGACTGCACATAATTGGATTAAGATTTACAACGAATCAAATATCAACCACTACACCGCAACTAGAGAGAATGAAACGCGATTTTGGCAATCACTGTCTTTTTTAAAGTCACAGTCTCCTCTACCAGAAGCCTTAAAAGATGCCTCAGAGTTTGGCATTAAATACGTGCTGGTCGCCGTCAACGAAGACATTGGTCCTCGCGGTAATTGTGGTAATGGTGGCGCGACTGATGGCTGGCAGGCATTTTTAAAACGTTTTCTAAATTTACCCTGCAATCAGTTTCTCACGCCTAGCAATGTATTGCTATTGGGGGAAATCATTACACATGATCTGCAAGCGCAGAGCGGATCAGCAGATAACGCCACGCCTGATGGACTAGCTCAATTAAGAGCGCTTTGCGAAACGCTAGATGAACGTGTAAGTGCAGTCCTTCAAGCCATTTTTGATGCTGGCCTCGAACCTATATTAATTGGCGGCGGTCATAATAACAGCTACGGCTTACTCAAAGCGCTATCCACCAGCTCACAAGGCGCATGCCAAGCAATTAACTTCGACCCTCATGCCGATTTTAGAGCCATTGAAGGTCGACACTCAGGTAACGGGTTTAGCTATGCATACCAATCAGGATATCTTGCAGATTACCACGTCGTAGGCATGCATGAGCAAAAAAACAATGACACCATCATCGCATCACTGCAAAATGCGGGATTTACTTACACCACATACCAAGACATTCTAGTGACTCGGGAAACCTCATTAACGGATGCAATAAAGGTCGCAACAAGCCGCTTCAAGCAAAGCTTACCTTTAGGTATTGAAGTAGATGTTGACGCAATTTCAGGTATGCCGGTAAGTGCTTACACCAACTGTGGGTTTAGTGTGAATGATGCTGAACACTTTGTTTATCATAGTGCCAAGCAGGCAAACACGCGATATTTACACTTATGCGAAGCGGCCCCAAAAAACCACCCTCAAGGTGAGCAACAAGGTGTTATTGAAGCAGGGCAAGTGCTATCTGGGTTGGTCTGCAGCTATCTCAAAGCACGACAAAGCTAGTTAGTATCAAAGGTGCTGGAGTTATCTTCTAAAGGATGTTCCCAGCGCCACTGCTTCAGCCAACTTATCATACCTATACTACTCAAAGGCCGAGTAAACAAATAACCTTGCGCTGCGAATGCATTAAGATTTTGCGCGAACTGTAGCTGCTCCTGTGATTCGACGCCTTCACAGATCACCTTACACTCTTGGACATTTTGCATCTCGACAATGCCCCGCACAACAGCTTTAAAATTCCCTTGGTTTTGATTTGGCGTCGTTAATGAGCGTCCAAGTTTCACATAATCCACTTCTAATTTAGGTAGTTTTGCCAGCAGCAAAGGTGATTCACCGAAACCGTCCACACACAATCTTACGCCCATAGTGCGTAACCTCGCCACCATGGCAACGCCTTGTTGATCAAGTGTGGTAAACATTTGCGATGGGCACTCGATGATAATATCGCTAGGCATTAATTGGTGTTCTACTAAGATCCTATCAACAAACTCAATAAACTCTTCATGTAGCATTTCAGGGCCAAATAAATTAATGCCCAGTGGCATCTGGATCCCTTCAACTCTAAGTGCCAGTGCAATTTCAGCTGCACGCTCTATAACATACTGTGCTAAAGGCAACGCAAGCCCCGCAATACGAATATCCTCAATAAACTTACTTGCAGCTAATATCCCCTGCTTGGGGTGCTGCCATCGCAACAGTAATTCTACATATTCAATATCGCCATCACCATTTCGCACCACAGGCTGAAAATACAACTCCAACTCATTTTTAAAATCTATATGTGCCAACTCTGCAAGTCTCGCTTGTTGCTCTAAACGATCTATTTGCATTTTTTGCTGATACGGTGCAATGGTATTTTCTGGGCTGCTGTCCAATGCTAAGAACACGCACGTCAATAAATCATCAAATTGACCAAGCTCTTCATCGCAGTTGACATAACTCGCTCTAGCACTGACTTCAATAATGCAGTTACCAACATTGAAAGGTTTAAGCGTGCTTTCTATTATTTCCGCACATAAATGCTCATGGAGATGTTGTTGATGTGCCAAGCTGCATACGAATACAAAATGCAAGCCGCCTAAATGCGCTAAACGCTCTACGTCGTTGCCCATGGCAATAGGCATAACATCATGACTTTGCAGGTGCTGCTTCATGCGATTTGCTGATTGCGCAAGTAACAAATCCCCAAACTCACGACCAAGATGGAAGTTAACCTGCTGAAACCCTTCTAATCTCACCATCACCAGCATGGCAGTACCTGCCTCTCTAGCACGATATTCATTGAACGCTTCTCTTATACCTGCGCGGTCAGGCAATCCTAAGATATCTGTATTGGCAACATTATTAGGCTCAATAGGCGCCTTATCATGACTCTGAGGCGTATCAATAAATAGTTCACTGATGAAAATGGGTAACAGAGCAAATACCACATAAATGCTGGGGGAGTGCCACCAAAAGTGACTTACGGTTAACAAGGTTGCTGCAACCGCGCACAAGGCGCAAATGACAATATGCCTTCCTTGCCCTATTCGGTCGCTTTGCCATATATTTACTAACAATACGAATACAAGGCAATAAAGCGCGCCATCACCCTCTGCTGCCAATACAGCTAAACCGCCAGCACCAAGCAAAGCATGTAGTATTCGATTGATAGCAAAATTAGAGCATGCAACCGCAACCAGACTCAAACTCACCACTATACCTGCCAAAAATGCCACAGACAGGGGTGAGTTTAAGAGGTGACTTGTAGAGAAGTCGGCTAGCGTTGTTGCACTCAAAGCAGGAAAAACCCAGCATATGTTCGATATAAAAATAAGCGAATTTAACAACAAAAATCTAGCCATCACACGACCACTACAGACCATTAATATTGAATAAGTCTACCCGATATCCACAGATTTAACAGATCGTTTACGCCAAACTGATAACTTAATTCTGACGGGTGCTGAATTTGCCACATCGCAATATCCGCTTTTGCCCCCACTTTAAGCACACCTCTATCAGATAAACCGAGTGCCTTCGCAGCATGTCTCGTCACGCCTAATAACGACTCTTCTGGTGTCATTTTAAATAGTGTACATGCCATATTCAGCATCAAACGTAATGAACATAACGGCGCAGTACCTGGGTTAAAATCACTGGCAATGGCGATCGGTACGTTATGCTCACGCAATAACTCGACTGGTGGGTGCTGAGTTTCTCTTAGGAAATAAAACGCCCCAGGTAGAATCACTGCAACCGTGCCTGATTTAGCCATTGCCATCACACCGCGCTCATCTAGGTACTCAATATGATCTGCTGATAATCCACCAAACTCAGCAACCAACTCGCTACCGTGCTGATTAGAGAGCTGTTCCGCATGACATTTCACTTTCAAACCTAATTCAGTGGCCCGTTCAAATACGCGCTTTGTTTGTGCATGACTAAAGCCAACATTTTCACAAAATACATCAACTGCATCAGCAAGACCGCTCTGTGCTACCAAAGGCAACATTTCGTCACAGACAAGGTCGATATAGCCATCACTATTGCCTTTATACTCTGGAGGCAGGGCGTGAGCACCTAAAAACGTACTTTGAATTTGGATAGGATGGTGCTCATCCAAAATTTGGTTTACTTCGAGTAATTTAAGCTCACTTTCTGTATCAAGACCATAACCCGATTTGCTTTCAACCGTTGTGACCCCTTCTTTCAACAAAGCATTTAAGCGTGACTTAGCAACCACGAATAAATCTTCTTTCGAGGCCTGACGTGTCGCTTTCACTGTTGTTGCAATACCACCGCCTTGCTCCGCGATTTGCTGATAAGATACTCCATTCAAACGCTGCTCAAATTCTTGTGCACGAGAGCCTGCAAATAAAATATGAGTGTGGCAGTCAATCAAACCAGGTGTCAGCCACGCCCCTTTTGCGGATGTTACTGGGGTCGCTAATGCGTCAAACTCTGGCATCTCAGATGTTTTACCAAGCCATATAATCGTATCGCCTTTTAACATGATAGCCGCATTTTCAATCACGCCATACGCGCCTGCGATCTGCTCATCCATTGTGGCAATATTTGCATCAGTTATTACTAAATCTACTTCAATCACTGTCTACACTCAGTTGGAGAAAATTAATACAAGTTTAGCAAGAATACTTGTATATACAAGATGACTGTGCCACCTTTATGACTAACCTTTTATTACACGGTAGCAGACAGTGACTGAACAGCCTAAATTTGCACAGATCAAACAGCATATTATTGAACAGATCCGAGCTGGAGTGTGGCTAGAACATCAACGTGTCCCCTCTGAAAATGAGCTATCCGATCAATTTAAGGTGAGCCGCATGACCGCGCGACGAGCACTGAGTGAACTCACTGAAGTAGGCATACTTACCCGAAGTCAGGGCTTAGGCACATTTGTCGCCAGTTTTAAATCTCAGTCTTCTCTATTGGAAATACGTAACATTGCTGATGAAGTTGCGCAGCGCGGTGGTGACTATACCTGTGTGGTATTATCTCTGGAGTCAATCTTTGCAATTGCTCCGATAGCTATCGCACTTGGGGTTGAAATTAACAGTCAAGTATATCGTAGCGTGATAGTCCACCATGAAAACGATGAACCACTTCAGGTTGAGGAGCGCTTTGTCAATCCGGCTCTGGCACCTGAGTACTTACAGCAAGACTTTACCGCATTAACGCCGCACGAATACCTAACCCAAGTAGCACCGCTGACCGAAGCAAGGCATACCGTCGAAGCGATTATGCCTAATGAAGAAATATGCCAATGGCTGAATATGTTTAATGAGGAGCCTTGCTTACAAGTCATTCGCCGGACTTGGTCATCTCAAGGTATTGTCAGTTTTGCTCGACTGATCTCTCCAGGCAGTAAGTATCGGCTTGGAGGCCATCTAACATTCAAAAAGTAAAGCGAAGCTGCTTAAATATCGTGTCGATACTCAAAACCCAACTCTGTGATTAGCGCACCATCAATCACCCTTGCCACAGACTCGTCACTGGCAAAGCTGGGGGGCTCACTGCCATATTGCGTACAGTGTTTCTGATAATAATCTTGTTTAGTCGGATGAGCTGGATGGCATATATTGTAGATAGGCTTTGCTGCCTGCCAATTAGATATAATACACAAAAGTCCATTAACCACATCTTGCTGATCTACCATATTAACCAGCGCCTGCGAAGAGCTTGATAAGTGTTTTCCTGAGATGAACCTGCCCGGCTCCCTACTTGGACCGACCAAACCCGCTAAACGCGCGATTTTACCATTTTGTTCACGAACCATTTGCTCTGCAGTTTGCAATATCTGCTGACGTGTGGTGTCTTTTAGTGCCAGTGGCGATTGCTCATCAAAATGACCCGATTCTGTACCATAAACTGCGGTTGAGGAACATAACAAAAAACCACGACATTTCAGTGATGCCGCAGTTTCCAGTGCTAAACGCAATGTTTCTAGATACAAGGTTTCACTTTGACGCATCCGCGGTGGTATAGCACACACCCAATATGCATCATCCAATGTAATCGAGTGATGAAGTACTGAGTCAGTCACGCGAAATACTTTGATGTCCTCGTCGATATGTTCTTCTGTGCGTGTCGCTTGAACCTGCCAACCGTTCGCTTTAGCATCTCGAACTAATGCGCTACCAAGCCAACCTGCACCTAAAACGACTAACTTATTATTCATCATATTTTCTTAATTTTACCTAAATTAGGTCATAATGTTAGTACAGCATAATTAAAAATACCATCAACATCTACTCAGCTTTTGGTTATAAATTAGCTACTGCAATATGATGATTCTTTACTATTTTTTTATGTTTTTAGGAACGATATGATGAAGGCTACTTATCTCATCGTACACGTACCTTGCCCAAATTAGCTAGATATATCAAATGAGATATGGTTTTATTACCTTAGCGCTGTCCCAATAAAAAGAATATGTCATGTTTGAAAACTTATCTCTTCGTAAAAAAATTCTCATACTAATCGGTGGCACAATTTCTGTGTTATTGATGCTGGCTTCCACTTATTTTGTTAATCATATCGCAACAATCTCACGTCAAGGTATTGAACGTGAAGCACAGAGTTATATCTACTCTGAAAAACTATCTATGGAGTCATTTTTCGCTCAATATGGCAAAGTGGTCGAAACCTTTGTCACCAACCCTCATAATGTCAACTGGTTTGATAGCTACTCAGTTAGAGAGCAAAGTCTAGCTGGTGACAAAGGCTATGATGAAGTCAACGAGGACTTTCAGCGTATCAGTAAAAGCGATGAAAACATTCTGTCTGCATTTATGGCGTCAGCACGCACTGGTGAGTACTTTAAGGAAAACGAACGTACTTCAAACTTCTCTGATGGCCGACCTTATTACGCATACAAACGTCCATGGTGGCAAGATGCCCTGAATCACGGCAAGCTATATGTTGGCGCACTGTCTGTAGATATCAACACAGGTGATGTATCTGCCGTTGTTCAACAGCCGGTTTATAATAAGCAAGGCGAGCTGGTCGCTGTCGGTGGTGTCGACTTACAAATAAACAAAATCAATGCCATGGTCGAAGAGATCCAATTTGATGGTGAAGGCTACGGCTTCTTACTCGATAACGAACTCAAAGTAGTTCACTTATCAAAACGTACTGGGCACAACCTATCTACAACAGACGCAGGCCCTCGCGGTAAAGAAGGTTTAGCAGGTCTTGAACAGCAATTTCAAGATACACTCGGCTTTACCGAACTAACACGTTTAATTGATCGCCAAGACGCAGGCAATGCCACCGTGACATTGCAAGGTCAAGAATATTATGTTGTGTTCAACAGCGTAAAATTGGATACACCGGTACTTGATTGGCATGTGGGTATTCTAATTCCAGTAAGTCTAATTGAAGAACCCGTAAATGAAGCAGTAATGAGCACAGTGACAGCAGTGATAGTCATTTTAGCTATCATTGTCGCCATGATTTTACTTGCTGCACAGATGATCACACGCCCTATCATTACTTTAACAGACACTATGCGTGATATTGCCTCTGGCGAAGGTGACCTAACTCGTCGCATCAATATTGAAAGTCAAGATGAAGTGGGGCAGCTAGCTATGCATATGAACACCTTCATCGATAAGTTGCGTGCCATGATGATCGACACCGCAGCGCAAGCAGAACAACTTAGCGGTGCCTCAGCTCAGCTGCGTGATGTCTCAAATAATACCAATGATGAAATCCAGCAAGAAAAAGAGCAAGTAGACAGCGTTTCCGCAGCTGTAACGGAAATGGCCGCAACGGTAACCGAAATATCTCGTAATGCCCATGAAACAAATCGCGCATCCGACTTAGTGCAGAGTATGACCAACGATGGTGCTCAGCGCTCAAGTCAAGCTCAAGAAGTGATGACGGAGCTCGCCAGCCACATTGGTGAAGCAGCCAAAGTTGTTGCAGGCTTAGAGCAAGAGACCAGTAATATCGGCGCAGTCATTGATGTTATCAATGGTATTGCCGAGCAAACGAACCTGCTGGCTTTAAATGCAGCGATTGAAGCGGCTCGTGCTGGCGAGCAAGGGCGCGGGTTTGCGGTTGTTGCGGACGAGGTTAGAAGCCTTGCAAGTCGCACTCAAGAGTCAACAGATGATATTCGTAATATGATCTCGCGATTGCAGCAAATTGCACAGCAAGCGTCAACCATGATGCAACAGGGTCAGGAGCGAGCGCAAAGCTCAGTTGAGCAAACTCAAGAAGTGTTAGATGCATTGCGTAATATCACTGAGTCGGTTAACACGGTACAAGATCAGAGTCACCAAATCGCGACTTCAACAGAAGAGCAAACTGTGGTGGCGGAAGACATTAATAACAGCCTGACCGCGATTAATGACTTAGTTAATAGCACGGCAAATCATGCTCACCTACTGGCTGATGAAGCTAGAGACTTAAATGACTTAGCCAAAGCCCTCAACGCGACGGTCAATCAGTTTAAACTTTAACCATTTTAAGTACGGTGCATAAAATGCGCCGTACTCGCCCACCTTAAATTTTTTTCAAGTTAACGCCCAAGTATTGTGAATAAAATACATACTAAAATGAGTAATTATCCCCTCACCTGCAACGAAACTCACTAAATATCAATCGTTAATGAATTAAAGATAACTGTTGATCATAATCAAACAATTTCACCTAAAACGCTTTACATGGGTATTTTTTTTCGTCAAATTAATAATAAAATCGTAGAAAACAAGTATATTAATATGTGGCACTGTGTATTTCTGTGCAGATCAACTCATAGCTCAATGTAGCTTCTAGGGTGTTATATGATAAAAAACTGGCGACTCAGCCAACAATTAAACGGCGCCTTTGGCGTGATGATATTGATGATAATCGTATTATCTATTACCGCCTTCTGGGGACTAAACAGCGGGTACAACAACTTTGTCGAATATCGTACCAAAGCAAGGGACAGCAATTTAGCAGGACGAATTCAAGCAAATTTATTAGAGGTAAGATTACAGGCCATAAAATATTTAAAACACCAAAGCGATGCCAATATAGCCCAGTTTGACAAGCGACTCGAGCTACTTAAATCCCTCCTCGACACCGCGCAAGCACAGTATACTAACTCCTCTCAACTGAACATCATCACACACAGCCAAAAGCAAATGGAAAAATATGAAGGCAGCTTTAGACAGGTTATTAGCTTGTATGAGCGACGCCATCAAATTGTTCATAACACATTGAACAAATATGGCCCTGAGCTAGATGGTAAACTGCGGACCATGATGGATAATGCCCAATCTATCGAAGAGGTGAATAAAATCAGTGCGCTTAGAAGTCTATTACAACAAGGCCGGCTATCAACAAACCAATTCTTAGTGGCCAATGCTGAGCGAGACTACCGATTAGCAAAAGATACCTTGGGCACGTTAAACCGCCAAGCTAAGCAGTTTTTTCAGCTATCCCAAACAGGTCAATCTCAAGGGTTCATCACCCCCCTTGAGGCCTATCAAGCAGGTTTGGAAGAGGTGTATCAAGTCATCATAAAGCGTAATACTGAAATTACCCAAGTACTTGATAAAATTGGCCCTGACGTCGCCGCCCAAGTTGAAAATATCAAACTCGATATCAAGTCTTCCCAAGATGAACTTGGACCGATTGTGCAAGCAGCCAGTGCCAATGCCAAATTTACTGTGATCACCCTTGCTATACTTATCATTGTCTGCGGGCTATTCTTTAGCTGGTTTATCAGTAAAATCATCAAGCAACCTATTGGTGGTGAACCACGAGAAATCGAAGCCATGGCAAGAAAAATTGCCTCAGGCGATCTCACTGTGCACTTCGATCACAGTCAAAATAGCAGTGGCATTTACCAAGCCATGTCCGAAATGGTGACCAACCTGAGGGCTTTTATTGAGCAAATCCATCAATCTACCGATACATTGACCGCGACCGCACATAATATGAGCGCCATCACCACACAAGCCATGCAAGGTGCAGAGCAACAAATGTCGCAGTTAGAAAACACCGATAGAGCAATGGATGAGATGGCGCAAACCGTCGCAGATATTACGCAAAGTACGCAGTCTGCTGCAGATACCGCCACTACCGCAGAAGAATCCTCTCAGCATGGGTTAAATGCAGTGGCACAAACCACCACGTCAATCACAACGCTCAAAGCCGACATTGATAATGTAAGCCAAACGATTTCAAAGCTTGCCGAGGAGACTCAGTCTGTCGGCTCTATCCTAGATGTGATCAGAGGCATTGCCGATCAAACCAACTTGCTTGCACTCAATGCCGCAATTGAAGCGGCGAGAGCTGGTGAGCAAGGTAGAGGCTTTGCCGTTGTTGCTGATGAGGTGCGCAGTCTTGCTAGCCGCACTCAGCAAAGTACCGAAGAAATCCAGGCCATGATTTCTCGTCTGCAACAGGAGGCACAGCGCTCAGTTGAGCTCATGGGCAGTAATGTAGAGAATGCAGAAACCACGGCCGAGCAAATTCACCAAGCGGGAGAAACCCTTCAGCAGGTTTCCGATTCTGTGATTGCGATCCGTGACATGAGCATTCAAATTGCCAGTGCCACTGAGCAACAAAATGCTGTGACACAGCAGGTCTCACAAGGCGTACGTGATGTCACCGGCACAGCAAAAGAAACCGCACAAGGGGCAGAAAAAGCCTCAAATGATGCGACATTGCTGGCAACATTAGCAGATGAACTTGCTACCACCGCCAAGCGTTACCAACTTTAGCTACTCATTAGGCAATACAGCACACGTTGTATTGCCTAATAAACACCCGGTTGCGTCAGATCAAACTCTGCTGTTGTACTAACACCTATAATTAGGCTGTGTAATTTTATTTGAGTGCGATCGTGATTAAACTACCTCATTGGGAAGACTCCCTGATCCAGAAATACAATATTTCTGGTCCAAGATATACTTCTTATCCCACCGCTTTGTCATTGGCTTCCGGGTATACACAAAGTGATTTAACCAACGCCATTGCCAGTTCTGCCAATCGCGCACTGTCGCTGTATATTCATATCCCTTTTTGCCATCAGTTATGCTATTACTGTGGCTGTAATAAAATCATTACGCGCCATCAGTCTAAAGCCGATGTGTACCTTGACCATCTACTTCAAGAAATTGCTGCTCAAGCGCCCCTATTTAAGGACTATCAAATTGAGCAATTGCATTTAGGTGGCGGCACACCGACATTTTTAACTGCTGAGCAAATGAATCGGCTCATCGACGCTCTTGAGCAACATTTTGACTTTACTCATACTGCGCAACGCGGCATTGAAATAGACCCTCGCTCTTTAACTGAAGGCATGCTGGAGTCACTCAAAGCACTTGGCTTCAATCGTGTATCTTTTGGCGTGCAAGACTTTAATGACCAAGTACAAGCTGCGGTGAATCGTCCACAGCAAATAGATGAAGTACTCACGGTCTTGCACAAAGCAAGAGCCCTCGGATTCAAGTCCATCAATATGGACATGATATACGGCTTGCCACACCAAACTCCCGAGACCTACCAAGCCACTATAGAGCAACTTATCGAGTTAGCGCCAGATCGTGTTTCGCTCTTCAATTACGCCCATTTACCAGACAGATTTGCCGCTCAGCGTAAACTCAAAGAGCATGATATGCCTACACCAGAACAAAAGTTGGCCATCTTCAAAGCGACACTTGAGCGCATGACACAGGCAGGATACCAATACATTGGTATGGATCACTTTGCAAAACAAGATGATGAGCTTGCAATTGCACAGCGCGAAGGTCAACTACACAGAAACTTTCAAGGCTATACCACCCATGGTAACTGTGATTTATTAGGTTTAGGCGTGTCATCTATTTCTCAGATAGGTAATGCCATATTACAGAATGAGAAAGATCTTAAGCCATACTACCAAGCGGTGTCTGAACAAAAAAATGCCATCAGTAAAGGGATATCTTTACACCAAGATGACCTCATACGTGCCGCCGTGATAAAGCAGCTTATTTGCCATTTCGACTTAGATAAAACAGCAATCAATGCCCAGTTTAATATCGATTTTGATGAATACTTTGCGCAGGCACTGCAAGCTCTCGAACCTTTGGAAACAGATGGCTTAGTGATCAACGACCAAAACGCCATCACTGTCACAGCCAAAGGCACCTTATTCATTCGGATCATTTGCATGTGCTTTGACGCCTATTTACAGCAACAAATTAAGAATACTCGCTTTTCACGAGTGATATAAAAACTCGGCCTACAGCAACTGTGGGCCCCCTATTCCACTTCATTGCCTCACGTTCATGCGAAAACGATTGCACTCACAGTCGCACTGTTTCACACTGGCAAAAAAGCAATGCAAGGAAAAAGTATGCTCAGACCTAAACGTTATTTAGCATTATCTGTGATCTTTGCAATCATTGCGATTGCGCCTATTCTCAGTATGCTCTTTGCACAGCTTTTATCCAACTCACTGACGTGCGTCGTCAATGAGCGGGGCGATACACCTTGTATACTTTTCAACTATGATATCACCATGATATTGGTGGGCTTTTATGTTAGTGGCTGGGTTGCACTGCTCACGCTTCCAATTGCAGGATGTGTATCAGGGTGGTTTTATCTGAGTTACCTCAAGTTAAAGTCAAAAAGTTAACACTTACTTATTTAAGATACTTATCCAGTGCTTGCTTTAACATCACTTCATTATTAGAGAGTTCACCTGGACAAGGCCTCCCTGAAGAGGAAGGCAAACCTGCTTGTGCCATCTCCGACGAATCATCAAATAAATAACACTTGCCTTTCCATTTCACCAAGCGTTTATTTTGACTGCGATAAATCACCTCGGTTTCACCGGATAAATACTGTGTGTGCGCTTTTGGCGTGCTCATTCTTAGAGCTGGCGATCCAGTCTGTTTATCAAACTGACGAGAGCCAAAAAAAGCTTCTTGCTCTTTTTGCTTTAGCTGTTCAATACCTTTATAGGGGTTGACCTTAATCACTTTTACTTTATTAGCTGTAGGAGTATTTTGCTCATGAATTGATTCGAGTGAGGGTTGGTCTTGCACACTCTTCGGCTGCGCGGATGCTTGCTCCGCAATGACCTCTTCAGCTTGCTCAGGCCCGATTATTTTCTCTTCAACAGGAGGGGTATCTACGACTTCGCTCACATCAGCGTCAACAACCTCTTCTTCTGTAGCTGATTTATCCGGTTCATTCATTGTCACCATATAAACTTTAAGCGATTTATCATTTTTTACTACAGGCGCTGTCGGGGCGACTAAAAATAACAAACACCCAATAACACCATGAATGGTCAAAGAGCCCAACACAGCCACTCGCGTAGAGTGCATTACATAATCCTTTAATTTTCTATCGTTGTTTATGTTTGGAGGTTTATTTTCTAAAAAAGTTCAGCACCTTAGAATGAAACTAAGAAGGTATAAACGCAAGTCTTAAAACGAAAAAACCCCGGCTTTAGCCGGGGTTTTTATAAGTCAACTTAATTAAAAATTAAGCTTTCTTAGGACGTTCAATCACGTCAACTAGCGTCCAAGATTTTTTCTTAGAGATTGGCGCACATTCGCGAATAGTCACGACGTCACCTGCTAGTGCTGTGTTGTTCTCATCATGTGCGTGCAACTTAGTTGTACGCTTGATGAATTTACCGTAGATCGGGTGTTTAACCTGACGCTCGATAGCAACAACGATTGACTTATCCATTTTGTCGCTAACTACACGACCTTGAAGAGTACGGATTTTATCGCTCATTATGCACCTGCCTTCTGGTTGATAACCGTTTTAACACGCGCAATATTGCGACGTACTTTTTTCAGCTCGTGAGTTTGAGCTAGCTGACCAGTGCTCGCTTGCATGCGCAGGTTGAACTGCTCACGAAGAAGCTCTAGAAGTTCAGCTTTAAGCTCTTCTACGCTTTTGTCTTTCAATTCGCTAGCTTTCATTACATTACCGTCCGAGTTACAAATGTTGTTTTGAAAGGTAATTTACGAGCAGCTAGGTCGAATGCTTCACGAGCAAGCTCTTCTGAAACACCTTCCATCTCGTAAAGTACTTTACCAGGCTGAATTTCAGCAACCCAGTATTCAACAGAACCTTTACCTTTACCCATACGAACTTCAAGCGGTTTTTCTGTAATCGGCTTATCTGGGAACACACGGATCCAGATTTTACCTTGACGCTTGATATGACGCGTCATAGCACGACGAGCTGCTTCGATTTGACGAGCAGTCATACGGCCACGGCCAGTCGCTTTCAAGCCGAAAGAACCGAAGCTAACTTTGTTACCGCTAGTAGCAAGACCACGGTTGCGGCCTTTGTGTACCTTGCGGAATTTTGTACGTTTTGGCTGTAACATTAGTCGCTACCTCTTACTTAGCACTTTTTTTAGCTTTCTTCGGTGCGCGTTTAGCTGGCTTCTCTTGCTCTTGTTTCAGTGGAAGACCACCGATAACTTCGCCTTTGAAGATCCAAACTTTAACACCGATGATGCCGTAAGTAGTCAAAGCTTCTGAAGTTGCGTAATCGATATCAGCACGTAGAGTGTGTAGAGGTACACGACCTTCACGGTACCACTCAGAACGTGCGATTTCAGCGCCGCCTAGACGACCGCTAACTTCAACTTTGATACCTTTAGCACCTAGACGCATTGCATTTTGTACTGCGCGCTTCATAGCGCGGCGGAACATAACACGACGTTCTAGCTGTGAAGAGATACCGTCAGCAACTAATTGAGCATCTAGCTCAGGCTTACGTACTTCTGCAATGTTGATTTGTGCAGGTACACCAGCAAGCTTAGTTACAGCTTGGCGAAGCTTTTCAACGTCTTCACCTTTTTTACCGATAACAACACCAGGACGAGCTGTGTGAATTGTTACACGGATAGATTTAGCTGGACGCTCGATAACGATTTTAGACACAGAAGCGTTTTTCAATTCCTTAGTAAGGTATTGACGCACTTTGTGATCGCCAAAAAGCTGCTCAGAGAAATCTTTTGTATTCGCGTACCAAGTAGATACCCAAGGCTTTGAGATACCTAGGCGAATACCAGTAGGATGAACTTTTTGTCCCATTACTTATATCTCCTAGCTATCTGAAACCACAACAGTGATGTGGCTTGAACGCTTAAGGATGCGGTCTGCGCGTCCTTTAGCACGTGGCATAATACGTTTCATTGTAGGACCTTCGTCTACAAAAACTTTAGCCACTTTAAGCTCATCAATGTCAGCACCTTCGTTGTGCTCCGCGTTAGCGATAGCAGACTCAAGTACTTTTTTAACCAATACAGCCGCTTTCTTTGGGCTATACGCTAGGATTTCTAGCGCGCGATCAACCGGAAGTCCGCGGATCTGATCAGCAACTAGACGTGCTTTTTGCGCCGAACCAGAGGCGAATTTGTGTTTAGCTAATGCTTCCATCATATCCTCCGATTAACGCTTTTTAGCTTTCTTATCCGCAGCGTGACCGCGGTAAGTACGTGTAGGTGCAAATTCACCTAGTTTGTGACCGATCATTTCGTCTGTAACGAATACAGGTACGTGCTGACGACCATTATGGACAGCGATGGTCAATCCGATCATGTTAGGGATGATCATTGAACGACGGCTCCAAGTCTTGATAGGCTTCTTGTCACCGCTTTCCAACGCCTTCTCTACCTTCTTCAGCAAGTGTAGGTCAATGAATGGACCCTTCTTGAGAGAACGTGGCATGGCAATTCCTCAACTATTACTTAGTACGACGACGTACGATAAATTTATCAGTACGCTTGTTCTTACGTGTCTTAGCACCCTTAGTAGGCTTACCCCATGGAGACACAGGGTGACGACCACCAGATGTACGACCTTCACCACCACCGTGTGGGTGGTCAATCGGGTTCATGGCAACACCACGAACTGTAGGACGGATACCACGCCAACGGTTAGCACCAGCTTTACCTAGTGAACGTAGCATGTGTTCAGCGTTACCTACTTCACCGATAGTTGCGCGACAATCCGCTTCAACTTTACGCATTTCACCTGAACGTAGACGTAGAGTCACGTACTGGCCTTCACGCGCTAGGATCTGTACATATGCACCAGCAGAACGTGCAATCTGAGCGCCTTTACCAGGCTTAAGCTCAACATTGTGTACTGTAGTACCTACTGGGATGTTACGCATTGGTAATGTGTTACCAGCTTTGATTGGTGCATCAACACCAGACTGGATTGCATCACCTGCTTTAACACCTTTAGGTGCGATGATGTAACGACGCTCACCGTCTGCATATAATACAAGAGCGATGTTTGCGCTACGGTTTGGATCATACTCTAGACGCTCAACAACAGCTGGAATGCCGTCTTTAGTGCGTTTAAAGTCGATTACACGATAGTGATGCTTGTGACCACCACCGATGTGACGAACCGTGATACGACCGTTGTTGTTACGACCACCTGATTTAGAGTTTTTCTCTAGTAGCGGAGCGTATGGCTTACCCTTGTGTAGATCAGGGTTAACCACTTTAACGACGTGACGACGACCCGCAGAAGTTGGTTTACACTTTTGAAGTGCCATAATTCTAACTCCCCTTATTACTCGGCGCCGCCGACAAAGTCTAGCTCGCTGCCTTCTTTAAGAGTAACGTAGGCTTTCTTCCAGTCTGAACGACGGCCGAAACGCATGCCTGTACGCTTTGTTTTACCCTTAACGTTTAGAGTGCGAACACCAGTTACTTCTACTTCAAAAAGCTTTTCAACAGCTGCTTTTACTTCAGCTTTGTTTGCATCTTTTGCTACTTTGAACACAATAGTGTTGTTCGCTTCAGCAGAGATAGTGCTTTTCTCAGAGATGTGTGGAGCAAGAATTACTTTTAAAAGACGTTCTTCACTGATCATGCTAATGACTCCTCAAGTTGCTTCACAGCACCAGCAGTAATTAGAACCTTATCGAAAGCGATTAGGCTTACTGGGTCGATGCCAGCTACGTCACGAGTATCAACCTTGTACAGGTTACGAGATGAAAGGAATAGATTCTCATCTACTTCTTCAGTCACGATTAATACGTCTTTTAGCTCAAGCTCTTTAAGCTTAGCTACTAGCTCTTTAGTCTTAGGTGCTTCTAAACCGAAGTTTTCAACAACAACAAGACGTTCTTGACGAACTAGTTCAGATAAGATGCTCTTGATCGCACCGCGATACATCTTACGGTTAACTTTTTGGCTGTGATCTTGCGGCTTAGCTGCAAAGCTCACACCACCGCTGCGCCAGATTGGGCTGCGGATTGTACCAGCACGTGCACGGCCAGTACCTTTTTGGCGGAATGGTTTCTTACCACCACCACGTACTTCAGAACGCGTCTTCTGAGCTTTAGTACCTTGACGAGCACCTGCTGCGTAAGCAACAACTACTTGGTGTACTAATGCTTCGTTAAACTCACGTCCAAAAGTAGCTTCGGAAACTTCAAGCGCACCAGCGCCTTTAATTGCTAATTCCATCACTAAATCTCCAGGACTTATGCTTTAACAGCAGGTTTAACGATAACGTCGCCGCCGATAGCGCCAGGTACTGCACCTTTAACTAAAAGCAGGTTACGCTCAGCGTCAACACGAACTAGTTCAAGGTTCTGTGTCGTAGAACGAACATTACCCATTTGACCGGCCATTTTCTTACCTTTGAAAACTTTACCAGGAGACTGGTTTTGACCGATTGAACCAGGAGCACGGTGAGATAGAGAGTTACCGTGTGTAGCGTCTTGCATGCTGAAGTTCCAGCGCTTAACACCACCTTGGAAACCTTTACCTTTTGAAGTACCAGTAACGTCTACTTTTTTCACTTCAGTGAAAAGTTCAACAGTTAGTTCTGAACCTACTTCAAACTCACCTTCTCCGCCGTTAAGACGGAATTCCCACAGGCCACGACCCGCTTCAACGCCAGCTTTTGCGAAGTGACCCGCTGCTGGTTTGTTTACACGGCTTGCTTTTTTCTCGCCTGCAGTAACTTGAAGCGCGTTATAACCGTCTGTAGCGTCAGATTTGATCTGAGTTACACGGTTAGGCGTCGCTTCGATAACTGTCACAGGGATAGATACACCATCTTCAGTGAAGATACGTGTCATACCCACTTTACGACCGACTAGACCTAATGCCATTTTCCTAAAACCTCTCTAATCTTTCGATTAACCCAGGCTGATTTGAACATCAACACCAGCAGCAAGGTCTAGGCGCATTAGAGCGTCTACAGTCTTGTCAGTTGGTTCTACGATGTCGATCAGACGTTTATGGGTGCGGATTTCATACTGATCACGCGCGTCTTTGTTTACGTGCGGAGAGATCAATACAGTGAAACGCTCAAAACGTGTAGGTAGTGGGATTGGACCACGTACCTGAGCACCAGTGCGCTTCGCAGTTTCCACGATTTCCGCCGTTGATTGGTCAATCAAACGGTGGTCAAAAGCTTTTAGGCGAATACGAATGCGTTGATTTGACATTCTTAAACCTCAATTAAAAGAGCATTTAAAAAGAGCATAAAAAAACCGCCGAAACTATCTTAAAATACCTAAGAAGTCGGTTGTTCTTTTATTTCTACCATCGAACTCCAAATCGGAGTTCCTGTTTAATAGTCTGAAATCCAGACTTTCATTTGTACTTTCAGCGGCCAGAAGCCGAGAAAGTTCGCACATTATAATGATACTGGTGATAAATGCAACAATTAAATGCAATAAATTTGTCGCATTGTGATATCTTATTTTTTCGCCAAACTCAGTGCTACGACAATGCCTTAACCAAGTGCTTAGTTAAAGTTCATTAAAAGGCTAACGTCATAATAAATAACTGTGTTTAAACTCGCCTTAGCTATACTTAACAACGTTTAGCGTACCTTGGTTTCATATTGGTGGTACCTCAAACATCGTAACTCGGCTACAGGCGATACAACGCAGGGCAGCACTGGACCATGGTCAGTCCAGTGAATCCTTGATATTCTATTACAAAAATTATTATTTGGTACTGTATATGCGCTTTATATCCCAAAGTCTCAACGTGCTTGCACGCTGGACTAATTGGCTTTTAGTTAAAAGTAAGCTGTTGCCAGAAAACCCAATCGAGCAATTTGGCCTTGATCCGAACCTGCCAACTTTTTACGTGACGAGATTAAACTCCCATTCCGATCTCGCAGCCATTGATCGCATGTGCCAACAGCTTGGTCTGCCAAGCCCGATGCAATCGCAAAATATAGGCAATACCGAAGTGCCGCGTTTTATTGCGATGCAAAATCCAACGCCGTTGTTTTCTAAATCTGCCAAACCTAGTAACGCACTACAACTCAGCAAAGACATATTTCACGCACTTAAGGCCAATCCCGAAATCAAAGCACAAATCCTGCCTGTTTCGGTATTTTGGGGTCGAGATCCAGGTAAAGAAAAACCAGGACTTGGGACGCTATTGAGTCATTCACTGACGCCTAGTTGGCTTCGTAAAGGTTTGGTCGTTTTGTTTTCAGGCCGAGATAGTCTTGTGCGCTTTTCGGCACCCATTGCCGTTGAGCAATTAATGAATGATAAAGCCGATGTAGAAGAGCTACCGCAAAAACTACTACGTGTAGCCCGTGTCCACTTCCGTCGTCAGCAACTTGCCGCCACTGGACCTAAGCTCCCATCCAGAGAAGCCCTGTTTAACTCTATTCTCGCCGCGCCCAATATCAAAAAGGCCATTGCTGAAGAAGCGAAAGCAAAAGGCTTAAGCCATCATGAAGCAAGACTCAACGCCCAAGAGCTACTGGATGAAATCGCAGCTAACTACTCTGATGCCATGGTGCGTGTCGCCGACCGTGTACTGACTTGGCTTTGGAACAAGTTATACAACGGGATTGAAGTCAAAAACGCCGATGAAGTGAGATCGCTGGCAGATAAGGGACATGAAATCATTTACGTACCATGTCATCGCTCTCACATGGATTACTTGTTACTAACTTATGTCATTTATCACCAAGGCTTGGTGCCACCTCATATTGCCGCTGGTGTCAATCTGAACTTTTTCCCAGCAGGCGGTATTTTCCGTCGCTCAGGCGCGTTTTTTATTCGCCGCTCATTTGCCGGTAATAAGCTCTATTCTGCGGTTTTCAAAGAGTATTTGAGTCAGTTATTTATTAAAGGCTACTCAGTCAAGTTTTACACTGAAGGCGGCCGCAGCCGTACAGGTCGATTGCTACCACCCAAAACAGGTATGTTAGCCATGACCATGCAATCTATGCTTAAAGGCATAGATAGACCTATTTCGATTGTGC
Source organism: Pseudoalteromonas umbrosa (assembly GCF_030125375.1). Classification (GTDB taxonomy): domain Bacteria; phylum Pseudomonadota; class Gammaproteobacteria; order Enterobacterales; family Alteromonadaceae; genus Pseudoalteromonas; species Pseudoalteromonas umbrosa. The sequence goes on from NZ_JASJUU010000005.1 coordinate 231,963, forward strand.
CTGTTTACATCGGTTATGAGCACGTTATGGAGATCAACACCTACCTCAAAGAGCTCGCTGGTAACAATAAAAAAAATGAATCTGTGTTAGGCGTATTCAAAGCCATTAAGAACTTACGTAACTACGGACGTGGGTATTTAAACTTTGGCCAGCCCATCAATCTAAACCAGTATTTAAATGAACACCAACCCGATTGGCGCCAAGCAATCAGTGCTGAAGACGCACCAAAACCACAGTGGCTTAACAACCAAGTCGCCAACGTCGCCGACCAAATCATGACGAACATCAACGCCAGTGCTGCTTTGAACGTGATTAATGTACTTGCGACCATCTTACTCAGTAATGAGCAATTTGCTTTGAGTAAGCAAAAGCTGCTGGAGCAACTACGCTTTTATTTGGCACTGCAACAGCGCGCCAAATATAATGCACATGTTACCCAACCAGATGAAGATGCTGAAGCGCTGCTGGCCCATGCGCTTAAACTCGATAAATTTGAAGTACTGCAAGATGGGTTAGGTGACATCATCACCATCAAAGAGAAAGAGCGTACACTGTTCAACTATTATCGTAATAATATTTTGCATCTATTTGCAGTACCTAGTGTACTGGCACAAATGCTATTTAATCGCTTTAGTATGACCACGCAAGAGTGTGAGCAAAAACTTTCAAAGCTTTATCCGCTATTTGCAAAAGAGTGGTTTTTAACCCCTATGCCAAGTGGCTATGTTAAGGATATCCTAGCAAGCTTTGCGCAGCATGATTTAATTACTTTTGACGGTGTTCAGGCGGTTGCAAGTAAAGACAATCGCGCGCTCGCTAAGCTAGAAATGTTAGGTAAGGTGTGTCACTTAACCCTTGAGCGCTATGCCATCACCAGCAGTCTCGTGATCAATAATCAAGGCATCAAACGTCCTGATTTAGAGAAGGAAAGTGACATCTTAGCCAATCGTTTAGGGACCCTGCATGGGATAAAGAGCCCTGAGTTTTTTGACAAAAAAGTACTGAGCAACTTCATCAACGCATTGCGTGAACAAGGCTTTATCAGTATTTCAGAGCAGCAGACCATCAATGCAGAACCCGAGCTTGAAGAGTTGCAAGCATTCCTCACAGAGCTACTGCCGGCGCGGATCTGGCAATCTATTAACGATACCGTTTAAATTCGTTACCGATGCGCCGATTTATCGTTGGCGCATCACCCCTTCTTGTATCGTGGATGCCACAAGTTCACCCTGACGATTAAAGAACTGCCCACGTACCAGACCGCGACCATTGCTTGCGCTTGGACTATCTACACTGTAAAGCATCCAATCGTCTAATCTAAATGGACGGTGAAACCACATCGCATGGTCAATCGTCGCAACCTGCATATTCGGCTGCATAAATGATAGACCGTGAGGTTGCAAAGCTGTTGGTAAAAACTCAAAGTCAGACGCATAAGCCAACAAATAATTATGAATACGCCTTTCATCTGGCATGGTGCCATTAGCCTTAAACCACACGTGACGCTTAGCTGCCGCCTTTTGTGGCTGAAACGGATTTTGGAAATTAACTGGGCGCATATCCAACGGCATTTCTTGGGTAAACTTAGGTCTCAGTGCCTTTGGGATCAACTCAGCATTATCTTGATAAAACTGCAGCGCAGATTTCAGAGTTTCAGGCTCTGGCACAACCGGCATTTCAGATTGATGGGATAAACCTGGTTCATCACCTTGAAACGACGCCGTCATATAAAAAATCGGTTTCCCGTATTGGATTGCACTCACTCGTCTTGTGCTGAAGCTGCGTCCATCACGAATATTTTCTACATCATATACAATGGGTTTACTGGCATCGCCTGGGCGCAAGAAATAAGAATGCAGAGAGTTGACATAACGGCCCTCGGGTAACGTGTATTTCGCTGCAGACAAGGCTTGTCCCATCACTTGCCCACCAAAGACCTGTGGGAACCCTAAATCTTGGCTTTGACCGCGATAGATCCCCTGTTCAATTTCTTCCAAACTCAATAAATCAAGTAAATCCTGTAAAACCTGACTCATAAGTCACCTCACCATTGTAGTTACTGCGATTAGTGATAATAATACACTAATCTACTTTTAATTGAGTACTTATAATGGCTTATTGGTTATTCAAAACAGAACCTGATGCATACTCTCTCGATGATTTAAAAAACGCACCTGAGCAAAGCACATTTTGGGAAGGAATTCGCAACTACCAAGCGCGTAACTTTATGCGCGACCAGATGCAGGTGGGCGATAAGGTCTTTATTTATCATTCAAGTTGTAAAGTACCAGCCGTTGTCGGTATCGCTAAAGTGACCGAGGGGGCGCAAACAGACCCGTATCAATTTGATGCCAGTAGTGATTATTACGACCCTAAATCATCCCCTGAGAACCCAAGATGGATAGGTGTCACCGTGCAATATGTCGAACAATTACCTTCTCAAGTGACCCTAAAAGCCATTAAAGCAGAGGATGCCATCACTGAACTGGCACTCAAAAAAGCCGGTAGGCTTTCCATCATGCCAGTCACAGAAACTGAGTGGCTTCACATCATCGCGATGTCTAAAAGATAAGTTAACTGTGTTTTTTGCGGCGAGTTTTCACTCGCCCAGTTTTTGGGATCATTGTAACGTACAGTAGCAATGCAACCCATGAGAAAAACAAGGTGCCTATCAACCAGCCGTTTTTCTCGTGTCCTTTAGAGCGTTTACTACCAGCCACCATCGCAATAGGCACTAAGTAAAGGCATACCATCCCAACCATTAACATCAACTCGGTCATAACTGCTCCCAAGCCACCTCTTTTTCTAACACCCGCTGCGGCGCAATATAGTGAATAAAGTCCCCACCTTTGAGGGCATAATTTAGCGGTGGGTTTAAATCCATATCCTGACCACTTCGGTCATGGGCAACCCCTAATAAAGTTGCATTGTGATGCTCTTTGAAAAACATAAACAACTGACCAAATTCACACGCAGCCAGCGAGCGCGGAATTTGCAAACTAAATTGCGTGTCACCTCGCAAAGTCGATAACAGCTCTTCCTGTATACGACTAGAGCCGGGATCTTGCATAGAGCGCACCAATATTTCAGCAGACATAGCCGTTGAGCACTCGACATTCGCACAGTGCACGCGCAGTAATTGTGCTTTGGTTTCATCAATAAAATGGGCACTGATATGTGCTGTGTCTTTCACCATTGGGCTGAGCTTTAGCGCAGTGGTGAATGTATGATCATCATCTTTACCATCCACAATGATCTTATCGGCTTCCTGAATAGCGGCGCGAGATAATTCTGTATCATCTGTAAAGCTTGCTAAGCGCACAAAATCTACTTGAGGGTAACGTAATAATGGGTGCTCCATTTCCTCTTGTACGGCAAGAATGATCCGTCGCTCAATACGCTTATTATCTGCCAAGATAAATTCAATCATCTTTTCCGTTCTGGTTGAATGCCAACCAAAAATAATGATGTGGTCATGTAGATGTGAGAAATCTTTATCGCCCTTCATTGCTTTTTTCACCCATATTGTAATTTCTTGTCCAACTTTCCCTAATAAAACGCCAAACAGCGCTAAACCAAATGGGATCTGCACCAAGGTTACAACCCATCGTCCAAACTCAGACGCAGCGCTCAAGTCCCCATAGCCCACCGTAGAGGTAGTCACGACATAGTAATAAACGAATGTACTAAAAGGTAATAACGCTTGCTCTTGTGCCAGCCATAACAGCCCCCACGTCAATAACATATGGCTGACTGTTGCCAACACTAGGACTTGCCAGCTTGCTCGGTTGATGTGACTTTGGATTTGTAGCAGCATGCGCTTCATGACAATTGGCATTAGTTATCCTGATCCTATCTTTTTATCCCTGCATGACATCATCTATCAGTAAATAAACAAGTCAATGCTTTACAGGCAAAAAATTAATTTATCCTATATTTTTCAGTAAATACGGCATTTGTACGTTGACTGAGGTAAAGAACTCGTAATTTTTACTGTTATATGTGTATACTTTGAAAAGCAGCAAGATGATGAGGTGAAAGTATGGCGGGTGTGTTAGCTTCAGTTGATCAACGCACACAGTTGGTAGGTGAAAACCGGCTTGAATTATTGCTATTTCATTTACACAGTAGACACCTGTTTGCACTGAATGTATTTAAAGTAAAAGAAGTCGTTAAACTACCTCATTTAAACAAAATGCCTAACGCCCACCCTAAGGTTGCAGGTGTCACCAATATACGCGGAGAATCCATCCCCGTTATAGACTTGCGACAAGCGATTTGCATGCCACCTACTGAATACGACGATGACAGCAACCTTGTAATCACCGAATATAATCGTACCGTACAAGCGTTTTTAGTCGGTAAAGTGGATCACATCGTCAATACCACTTGGTCAGACATTATGCCAACTCCAAAAACGGTCGGCCGAAATCATTATTTGACGGCATTAACCAAGGTCCAACGTGAAGGGGTCGAACACATTGTGGAAATTATCGATGTGGAAAAAGTGCTTGCTGAAATCATTGACTACGATATCGAGATCCCAGAGGGCGTACTCGACCAGAGTATCTTAAATCAATTTAAAGGACGCAAAATTCTTCACGCAGATGATTCGGCCACTGCTCGCCGTCAAGTCTCTGATACTTTGGCGCAAATTGGCATAGAGATCATTCCGGCAACAGATGGCCAAGAAGCACTTAATCTGCTTAAGCACTGGGCAGATGAAGGCATTGACGTTAACAAAGAACTGATGGCAGTGATCACTGATGCTGAAATGCCGGTCATGGACGGCTATCGACTTACCTATGAAATACGCAATGACGAAAGGCTCAAAGATCTCTATGTCATACTCAATACGTCATTGAGCGGCAGTTTCAACCAAGCTATGGTGGAGAAAGTCGGGTGTAATGCATTTTTATCTAAGTTTCAGCCCGACTTATTAGTCCAAGAAATGCAAAAACGTTTAAAGCAAATTCTAGGCTAAAAACTGTATAAAAAGACAGTGAAGTGGAAATTAAATATAATTAATTTTCAATTAGTTATATTTTAAGCGATTGAAATACTCGCTGAAAACTGGGCTTTAAATGCGACGCTAGGTATACTTTGCCCTCACTTTTCGAAATAGGCGCAAAGATGGACGTATCTGAATTACTTGACGGCTTGAATGACAAGCAGCGTGAAGCGGTTGCTGCACCGCTCAGCAATATGCTTATTCTGGCTGGCGCAGGCTCTGGTAAAACACGAGTGCTGGTGCACCGTATCGCTTGGTTAATGCAGGTAGAGCACGCCTCTCCTTACAGCATTTTTGCTGTAACCTTTACCAATAAAGCCGCCAAAGAAATGCGTACTCGTGTTGAAGAAACACTGCAAAGTCCAGTTGGCGGTATGTGGATTGGCACCTTCCACGGCTTATCACATCGTATTCTACGCGCCCATCACAGAGAAGCGAACTTACCTGAGTCATTTCAAATCCTAGATTCAGACGATCAGCAGCGCATGATCAGACGTCTACTCAAGGCAATGAATATTGACGAGAAAAAATGGCCTGCCAAGCAGCTTAGTTGGTATATCAGTGCCCGAAAAGATGAAGGTTTACGCCCCAAAGACATTCAAGCCTATGATGCCAGTGAGCAACTCATGCTGAACGTTTATACGGCCTATCAAGATGCCTGTGATAGAGCTGGTTTGGTCGATTTTGCCGAAATCCTGCTGCGTTGCTACGAATTACTTCAGCAACAACCGACACTGCTGCGCCACTATCAACAACGCTTCAAGCATATGTTGGTAGACGAATTCCAAGATACCAACAGCATTCAATACCAATGGCTGCGCCTGCTCGCCGGTGGTGACAACAACATAATGATCGTCGGTGATGATGACCAAAGTATCTACGGCTGGCGTGGTGCGAAAATTGAAAACATCAAACGTTTCTTAAAAGACTTTGATGCCGATACCATTCGCCTTGAGCAAAACTACCGCTCGACAGGCACTATTTTGAAAGCCTCCAATGCCCTCATTCAAAATAACTCAGAACGAATGGGGAAAAGCCTATGGACAGATGGCACACAAGGGGAGCCAATCTCCATTTATGCCGCTTTCAATGAATTAGATGAAGCACGCTTTACCGTAGGCAAAATTAAATCTTGGCTACAAGATGGCAATGCACTGACAGACTGCGCCATCTTGTACAGAAATAATGCGCAATCTCGTGTACTGGAAGAAGCCCTTTTACAAGAAGGCCTAAAGTATCGCATTTACGGCGGTATGCGCTTCTTCGAGCGTCAAGAGATCAAAGATGCGCTCTCTTACTTGCGCCTGATCAGCAACCGTAACGATGATGCCGCATTCGAGCGTGTGATCAATACACCGACTCGTGGTATTGGCGACAAAACGCTGAGTCATATTCGTGACTGTGCACGCAATGAATCTCTACCACTATGGTATGCGGCCAAAGCTGTCATCGAGCAGCAACATCTGACAGGGCGTGCAGCCACAGCAGTAACACGATTTATTGAATTAATTGAACAGCTAGATGAAAAGCTGGTTGAACTCGAACTGGCTGAACAAGCCAAAACCACTATCGAACACTCAGGCTTATTAGCCATGTATCAAGCTGAAAAAGGTGAAAAAGGCCGTGCCCGAGTAGAGAACTTAGAAGAATTGATCAATGCGTGTGGCCAATTTGAGCTGCCGGTAGAAGAAGAGTTTAGCTCGCCACTGCAAGGCTTCTTAGCCTATACCTCACTCGAGTCTGGTGAAGGTCAAGCTGATGAACACGAAGATGCTGTGCAAATGATGACGCTGCACTCGGCCAAAGGTCTAGAATTTCCACTGGTCTTTATGGTGGGTGTAGAAGAAGGCATGTTCCCGTCACAGCAAAGCCATGAAGAGTCTGGGCGCTTAGAAGAAGAACGCCGACTGTGTTATGTCGGAATGACTCGCGCAATGCAAAAGCTGTATATCAGTCATGCTGAAAGTCGTCGTTTGTATGGCCAAGAGAAATACCATAGCCCATCTCGATTTTTGCGTGAACTACCTGAAGACTGCACTGAAGAGATCCGCATTAAAACTCAAGTATCTAGGCCAGCTGCCACCAATCGCTTCAGCGCATCGGTCAGCCACGCCGCGTTTGAAGACAGCGACTTCAACCTTGGGCAGCGTGTGCTGCATGCAAAATTTGGTGCAGGTACCGTACTCAATTACGAAGGCGTTGGTGCGCAATCTCGTATTCAGGTCAATTTTGACGACGTCGGTACTAAGTGGCTGGTAACGGCTTATGCAAGACTGCAAGCCATTTAATCTCGACTCATTACTCCTTGCGTTGCAAAACGCAAGGCACCGCCAACTGCTGCTACTTTGTGGCAGCAGAAGCTGGGGGCAAGCGTACTTTCAACGCCTTGCTCACTCTACTGAACAGCTTATTTTGAGTGATGATAGCACCTTGGACAATGCTGTTTGGCCACAGCACTTGCACCAAATCCTAGGTCAGGAGTTCGATTTTGTACTGTATGATGGATACAGCGGCGTAGTCCCTAATAAGCTCGCAGCATGCACTGGCACAGTCAGATCCGGTGGGCTGCTAGTACTGTTGCTGCCAGAATTATCAACTCTAGCATCTTGGTGTGATCCAGCGCTGACACGCTGGCTCTCTGAAGGCGAACAGGCTACACAAAGCCCCTTTTTAAAACGCTTTGCACACCAAGTCCAACAACAAAACTGCTGGCTAATTAATGAATCAGGCGAGGCGAATCTTCCCGCTCAATACTGCGCAGATAAATCCACTTTAGACCTACAATCTCAAACACACCTAGTCGCACTCATCACAGCACATTTTCAACGCGAATCCAATACGCCAGTATTACTCAGTGCGGACAGAGGACGCGGCAAGTCAGCAACACTCGGATTAATTGCCGCCGCCTTCGCTGACAAACAGGTTATCTTATGCGCACAGCAACGCCGAGCAGTACAAAATGGCTTTAAACACTATGCGCAGGCCCTTGACCTCACTGTGCCAGCGGTGAATCAAAACCATTCTCAGACATTATCCTACATACCCCCTGATATTGTGCTCACAACCAAGCCTCAGTGCGACCTCTTGCTCATCGATGAGGCTGCTGCGATACCGGTACCAATTTTAAAACAGTTACTCACTTTATATCCCAATATTATATTTGCCAGCACCTTAGTAGGTTACGAAGGTAATGGCCGCGGCTATACACTGCGTTTTAAAGCGCATCTCAAAGCCAAGCATCCACACTTTTTAGACTTGCATCTCCAAGAACCTATTCGCTATGGCGCAGGTGATCCATTAGAGCAACATATGCGCCAACTGCTGGCACTCGACAGTCAATATTCAGCGATAGAACCTGCACTGAGCACACTCGAATACAGCGAAATCAGTCGCGACACGCTTATTCACAATGAAACCTTGTTGCAGCAAATCTTTGCTTTACTGGTCTTGGCGCATTATCAAACATCAGTCAATGACTTGAGGCAGCTATTAGATAGCCCCAATCACCGACTGTTTGTCGTCAACCAAAATCAGCACCCCGTCGCAGTATGTTTAGTCGGTTTAGAGGGTAACTTAGCACCTGAGCTTGCCAGTAAAATTGCACTGGGTGAGCGCCGACCAGCAGGTCATTTAATGGCGCAACAGCTTACTCAACTCTTAGGCAACACCCAGTTTTGCACCGCACAAGGCGCACGCATCGTGCGTATTGCGGTGGCACCATCACACCAAAAATTGGGCATTGGTAGCGAGCTAATTCGCTTCGTCATGGCACAGCTAAACAGCCAAGTTAGTTATTTTGGCAGCAGCTTTGGCGCGCAGTCTCAGCTTCAAAATTACTGGCAACAGCTGGGCTTTAAACCAATGAAGTTAGGTTTTAAGCAAGATAAAGCCAGCGGTGAGTTTGCAGTGTTGGTTGTACATGATAATAGCAAAATTGCGCTTAACGCAGAGCAAGATGCTTTTGCTGAGCAATTTTTCTTTGCACTGAGCAGTCTATACGCTAAGTTACCTTGGACGCTTGTTCGCAGCTTACTAACCACGCTTCCCGACAGAGAGCTGCCTGAACAGCTGAATAAGCAAGTGGCATACCTGGCCACTAAAGCAGCCACAGAGCAACAAATTGCACCAGCAATACAGCAAGTTATAAAAACACAGCCCAGCATCATAAATTCGCTTTCAAGGATTGCTCAACAGCAGGTAATTCAACTATTATTACAACGACATCAGCCAAAAGAATTAGCCAAAGCACTTAAATTAGAGTCTAAAAAACAATTACAGCTGGCCTATCAGTCACTGTTATCGGAAGTTTATGCTGAAATTACTCGTAAAAACGGCCCTTATTAGCACGTTATTCATTGTATCCGCGCAGATTGCGGCACAACCCAAAACACACATTAAATTAGGCATGAGCGTCGCATTGAGCGGACCTGCCAGTCATATTGGCCAGCAACTTAAGCAAGGTCATGAGCTCTACTTTAATTACGCCAATCAACAATCCGATACGAAGCAACCCCATATTCAACTCATTGCACTCGACGATGGCTATGAGCCGAGCCGCGCGGTTGATAATACGCAGTACCTTATCAGGCATCAGCACATCGATGCCCTGATCGGCAACATGGGGACGCCCACCACACATGCAATCAAAGAGATTTTAAAACGCCACCAGCTGCCATTATTGATGCCGTACACTGGCGCCGAATTCTTATATCAAAACCCGGGGTTCCCTATTTTTAAACTCCGAGCAAGCTACTTAGATGAAGCCCAAGAGCAAGTTCGCTATCTTGTCGATGAACTTGGACACACAAAAATTGCGTTGTTTATTCAAGCAGATGAATTTGGCCTCACATTAGAAAAAAGTCACCGCCAAGCGCTTAAAGACAAAGGCATTGAACCTGTTGTCATCGCACGTTTTCGTCGCAATACCAATGATGTCGCAAAAGCGCTGACACAGATATTAACCACACAAGCAACAGCCATTGCCATGATTGGCACCTACGAGCCGCTTGCTGCGTTTATCAATCAAGCGCACAGAGGTGGTTTTAGAGGCACCTATACCAGCGTTTCGTTTGTATCATCTGCCTCTCTGTTTGCTGACATCACGGTGCCCGCTCATGTGATGGTGACCGAAGTCTTGCCCGATCCCAATACGTGTCATGGAGACATTTGCAACTTATTTCGCAGCTTATCAAAAACACATCAGCAAACCGTGACTTACCAATCCTTTGAAGGGTTTGTAAATGCCTACTTATTTTCAAAATCGCTTCAGCACTGCGACTACACCAAACTATCCGCGTGTATCGCCACCGCGATGCCCCATACGTTAAGCACAGATAAAGCGCTCCAATCGCTGTTAAACCAGCAACAAAAAAGCACCTCACAGCGCCCGGTATTTAGGTCTTATTTAAAATATTGATCTATGCTTAGCTCAAGCAATTAATGTTTGAGGCAAACATGGACCTGATCAATTTTCGAGTAGGAAAAAAAACAATATCACTCAAAATTTTAGATATCTTATTGACCGAACGCTATGAAGGAAACCTCACTTCATTGCCCAATGACAACCCGAGCTTTTTGGGGGTTAAAGATTACATGGGCACACCAACCCCAATCTTTGATCTGGGGCTTATCCTGAATAACCAATCTTCATATGACACCAACCAATCTTTGGTTGAACTGTTACAGCAAAGAGAGCAAGACCAAAAAGCGTGGCTCTCAGAGCTTGAGATCAGCGTGCATAATGACGTCCCCTTCACTCAAGCCAGAGATCCCAAGCAATCAGAATTTGGCAAATGGTTTTATAACTTCAAAACAGATAATGAAGACCTAAAAGCAATTTTAGCGCGCTTTGAAGAGCCACATACTCGCTTACATGCTATCGCCGATGAAATACTCGCCTTGTCCAGCAAGGCCCTAAAAGAGCAAGCAATCGCCTTACTAGAGAAAGAAAAGCTCACAACCTTTACTAAATTGATCCGACTGTTTGAGTCTGCCAGAGATCAAATTATTCTTGATCACAAGCCGATTATCGTCTTTACCACGGAAAATGGCCAGCAGCCACACATAGGGCTGTTAGTGGATAAAGTGGAAGACAATATTCATTGTGATGAGTCAGATATTAAACCATTACACGAGATGACCAATGTCGGTTTTGATATTGACCCGCAAACCAAGAAAATGATGAAAGGGCTGATCAAGCAAGGTGATAATCACAGCTTGGTATTGGATCCAAGTGCGATTTTTAGGCCGGAGCACTTAAAAGATTATGCGCCAATAGAAACGGAAGAATACGGTTTATTTTAGTAAAATAACATAAACAAAAACGCCGCGAAGTATGCGGCGTTTTTTATATTCGAAATTAAGCTTTATTTAGCTTGACGGCTTGCGCGCTTACGCTCACTTTCAGTCAATAGCTTCTTACGAATACGGATGCTTTCAGGCGTTACTTCTACCAGCTCGTCATCATCGATGAACTCAAGTGCTTGCTCAAGTGTCATTACGATTGGTGGCACAAGGTTTTGCGCTTCATCAGTACCTGATGCACGAACGTTCGTTAGCTGCTTACCTTTAAGCGCGTTAACGGTTAAGTCGTTATCACGTGCGTGAATACCGATGATCATACCTTCGTATACTTCAACACCGTGACCGATGAATAGCTTACCACGGTCTTGAAGGTTGAATAGTGCGTTAGTCAGTGCTTTACCTGCCGCGTTTGCGATAAGTACACCGTTCTTACGTTGACCAATGTTACCGCCTTTGTGTGGGCCGTAGTGATCAAACGTGTGGTACATTAGACCAGAACCAGACGTCAACGTCATAAAGTCAGTTTGGAAACCGATAAGACCACGTGAAGGCATCATGAAGTCCATACGGATACGACCTTTACCATCTGGTGCCATGTCAGTCATTTCTGCTTTACGAAGACCAAGTTGCTCCATGATAGAACCTTGGTGCTCTTCTTCAACGTCAACTGTTACTGTTTCGTACGGTTCTTCTAACTGGCCATCTACTTCACGAAGAATTACTTCTGGACGAGATACAGCTAGCTCGTAACCTTCACGACGCATGTTTTCGATTAGAATACCTAAGTGAAGTTCACCACGGCCTGATACGCGGAAGCTATCTGGGTTATCTGTTTCTTCAACGCGAAGTGCTACGTTGTGTACAAGCTCAGCTTGAAGACGCTCAAGGATGTTACGTGATGTCACGAACTTACCTTCCTGGCCTGAGAACGGTGACGTGTTTACAGAGAACGTCATTGTTACTGTAGGCTCATCAACAGACAGTGCAGGTAGTGCTTCAACTGCGTTTACATCACAGACTGTGTCAGAGATCTTAAGTTCACCAAGACCTGTGATCGCAATGATATCGCCCGCTTGCGCTTCTTGCGCTTCGTGACGGTCAAGACCTAAATAAGTCAGTACTTGGCCAACTTTACCGTTACGTGTTTTACCATCAGCGCCAACAATTGTTACCTGCTGGTTTACTTTAACAGTACCGCGCTTGATACGACCAACACCGATTACACCGATGTAAGAGTTGTAGTCTAGCTGAGAGATCTGCATTTGGAAGTCGCCAGCTGGATCTGCGTCTGGCTGCTCTACCTGCTCAACAATCGCTTCAAACATAGGTTGCATGTTGTCAGACGGTTCGTCTAGATCAAGTGTCGCCCAACCGTTGATAGCAGATGCGTAGATAACTTGGAAATCTAGCTGCTCATCTGTCGCGCCTAGGTTGTCGAATAGGTCAAATACTTGATCCATAACCCAGTCAGGACGTGCGCCTGGCTTGTCAATTTTGTTGATAACAACGATAGGCTTAAGGCCAAGAGCAAATGCTTTTTGCGTTACGAAACGCGTCTGAGGCATTGGACCTTCTTGTGCATCTACTAGTAGAAGTACAGAATCAACCATTGATAGTACACGTTCTACTTCACCACCAAAGTCGGCGTGTCCCGGGGTGTCTACGATATTGATGTGGTAGTCGTTCCACTCAATGGCGGTGTTTTTCGCCAAGATTGTGATACCACGCTCTTTTTCAATATCATTTGAATCCATTACACGCTCTTCGTTGCCACCGCGTGTCTCTAATGTGCCAGATTGTTCTAGCAGCTTATCGACTAGGGTAGTTTTACCATGGTCAACGTGTGCGATAATCGCAATATTTCTTAACTTTTCAATGCTCATTACTGTTACTCAGAGAAGTTGGCCTTCAGTGATCCTAGTCGATCCACGCAAAATTGCGCACCTAAGATACCGTTCCACAATTAAAGGTCGCGTATTATCCCCTAATAATGTGACAGATGAAAGTTTATCCAGAGGATTTTTTTCTTCTTTACTGCAATTTACTACTTAAATCCGCTGATTTTTTGCCTGTTGTTTGTTCCTGTACAAAGTACTAAACTGCGTCACAAGCCCATAGCAAAATGGGCAAAAAGAAAAACAAAGGAACGATATATGAAGTCACAGTCTCTGATTTTGATTGTGGAAGATAACCGGGAGGTGAGACTCGCGGCACGATTTGTACTGGAAGATTTCGGCTATCAAGTCGAAGAAGTCGAAAACCCCGTACAAGCACATGAATTTCTCTCCCATACCCACCCTGCTTTGATCATGCTCGACATGAACTTTGATCTCGACTCTACCTCGGGCGAAGAAGGACTGCGCTTTTTACGCGGACTCAAACGTGACGCCATCGATATTCCAGTGATCGCCATGACTGCGTGGTCGAACACAGATTTAGTGGTGCAAGCCATGCAGCTAGGCGCTGTCGACTTTATTGAAAAACCTTGGCAAAACCAACGTCTTGAACAAGTGATTCAGCAACAGCTGAAAATATCGGGACTACAAAAAAGTAACTCCGCCCTCAGTCAAGCGCTTACACCAAACGGGGATGAACCCATTTGGCAAAGCGCGGCAATGCAGCAATTAATGGCCCAGCTCAGCGCCGTGGCCCAAACGGATGCTAATATCCTCATAACTGGTGAAAACGGCGTAGGGAAAAGCCACATTGCTACTTGGATTCATAACCAGTCTTTGCGAAACACACAACCGTTTATTTCGCTCAATATGGCTGCTATTCCAGAACAGTTATTCGAAAGCGAACTGTTCGGTCATGTTAAAGGCGCATTTACAGATGCCAAAGCTGAGCGTGTAGGCCGCTTTGCATTAGCTGACAAAGGCACCTTATTTTTAGATGAGATAGGCACATTGCCACTTGCGCAGCAAGCCAAGCTGCTACGCGTGCTCGAAACAGGCGAATTTGAAATGGTAGGCTCGAGCAAAACCCTAACCAGTGATGTGCGACTGATCAGCGCAACCAATGCTGAATTTGAGCAACTCATTACCAAAGGTGAATTCCGACAGGACTTATATTACCGTCTTAATACATTCGCGTTTACCATCCCTGCACTGCGAGAACGGGTTGATGATATTGTGCCACTCGCCGAGCACTTTTTGGCAAAACATGGTAATAAGTATAACAAGCTGGATGTCACGATTGGCCCTTGCGCGAAGCAAGCTCTGATACAATACAGCTGGCCCGGTAATACGCGTGAACTAAGCCATTTAATGGAAAGAGCCGTGCTACTTTGCCATACAGGTGTCATTCTCGCCACCGACCTGCACTTGCCAAATGCACAAATCAGCAACGTCATCGACTCGCTCCCTGAGATGACATTAGAACAAGCCGAAAGACATTTAATTGAGCAGGCATTGAGTAAATTTTCGGGCAATAAAAACAAGGCAGCACAGCAGCTAGGGATCACCAAACAAGCACTGTATCGACGGTTAGAAAAATATGCGCTGGAAGAATAATAGCTTAGAAGGCTTTTGGAAAAAACAGTGCCTGCTGCTCATCCTAGTGCAAATCAGTTTACTCACAGTTTGCTGGCATTTTGGTTTTTCTCAGCCACACCCCATTTCCAATGCTGTGACAATTAGTTGTTTAATCACTTGGTTAGGGACAACTATTTGGATATTCAACCATGTAGTCACACAGGTAAAATCCTCTTATTTGCGCAGTACAACCCAGCTTGAGTCTTGCCGACAACAAGACTTTAGCCAACAAGCAAAAGCCCGCTTTACCACAGGTATCATTGGTGAATTCCATCACCAATTAAATCAATTAAGTAATGACTTACTTACAGCAAAAAACAATGAAGACAAAGAGTCAATCTTGCTTTTTCGCCTTGTAAAGCAATTAAACACGCCAATATTGGTGTTTGATGAACGCTTGCAACTGAGCTTCGGCAACCAAGCGTGTACGACGTTATTCAACCAACCTTGGCAAACCTTACGCTTTACCAGTGCTGCACGACTCGGCTTAGGTAACCAGCCTGATTGGCATTTCAAAGATGAAAAGCGCCAACAACGCTGGCAAGTACGCCACAGTAACTTTAATCATAACGGCCATACTTATCACTTGTTGGTGATGACGGATATCCAAATAGCGTTGAGAGAGCAAGAGCTCAAAGCATGGCAGCGATTGATACGGGTTATTAGCCATGAGATCCGCAACTCTCTCACCCCAGTCAGTACCATGTTAGAGAGACTCAGGCATAGGGCAAGCAATGAGCGAGATAGTGCTGCCTTTGATATCATTGTGGAACGCTGTGAGCACCTAGCTGAATTCGTAAAACGCTATGCACAATTACAGCAAAGCGTCACGGTAAAGGCCACAGATCAGCCTTTTTCGCAGCTTTGTATGGAACTGATCGCTTTATATCCTCAGGCAAATTGGCAACTAGAAGGTCAACACCTCACGCTCAATTGCGATGTCACATTACTCAAGCAAGTACTTATCAACCTAACTAAGAATGCATTGGAAGCCTGCTCGGACACACCGCAACTCACATTATCTCTGAAACTCAAAAATCACACTGCGACAATTTGCTTAACAGACAACGGTCATGGACTCATTAACCCCGATAACCTGTTTGTGCCTTTTTATTCAACTAAGGAGCGCGGTGAAGGAATTGGCTTAATGTTATGTCAGCACCTGACAGAGCAAATGAATGGCCAATTGCAATTGGTTAATCGCGCAGATGATAAGCGGGGTGCCAGTGCTGTCATCACATTAGCACAACCCACTCACTAAGCGTCCGAATTTAATAAAGCAAAGTCCGGTTTCGGACCTTGCTTTATCAAGCCAACCTGAGAAAAGAAATAAAATCATTTAAAAACAACAATTTAAAATTTGGCATATGGCTTGCTCAATCCTTTGCATCATTAATAAATAATAAAGATAAATATGGACGTCGCAAAATCAAAAACAGTCACGCCAAAACACTCGCTCAAGAGAAAAATCACGGCTATGGTCGTCTGTGCCTCTGTGCTAGGCGGTGTATTTCATTTCACATCATCATCGAGCTCCACCAGCTTGCAACAAAACAGCTTAATTGTCGCAACAGTTCAGCGAGGTGATCTAGCTATCCAAGTAGATGGATATGGCGTCCTACGCTCCAACCAACAAAAACTGTTAACTGCACAAAGTAGTGCTACGGTCAGTGAAATACTGCTACGTCCAGGTGCGGTTGTGACACCAGATTCTGTGATTTTAAGAATGCAAGATCCCGACCTGAAGCAGTTGATTGAAACAGCACGCATGGCACTTGAAGAACAAGAAGCTAATTTGCGTCGTCAAAAGCTTGCCAACCAAAGAGAGCGCTTGTCAGAAAAAGCCACACAAGCACAATTGGAGAGCGAATATCAATCGTTGGTGCTGCGCCGGCAAGCGCAGCAAGTGCTTCGTGACCAAGGTGTTATCCCAGCCATCGACGTGCAAACTGCAGAGTTGGAGGAGCAACAGCTCGGCGCGCGTACCGAACTACAGCGTCAACGTATTACGCAACTGGCACAATTACACCAAGAAGACATCGAAATATCTCAACAGCAGGTCAACCAAGCTCGCTCAAATTTGGCAAGATTAGAGCAACGCGCTCAGCAACTCGAAGTCACGGCGGGGATCAGCGGCACTATCCAACGCCTCGCGGTTGAGCTTGGTCAAAGCGTGTCGGCAGGACAAGAGTTAGCGCAAGTAGGTAGCAACTCAGACTTACAAGCGTTGATCCGCGTACCGCAATCAAAAGCGGAGCAAATCAAAGTCGGACAACCAGCAACTATCGATACTCGCCGTGAACGCGTTCCCGCTGCCGTTACTCGGATCACGCCACAAGTACAAGATGGCACTATCGAGGTTGAACTGTCGTTTACCGAGGGAGTACCTGAGTCGGCTAGACCAGAATTAAGCGTAGAAGCAGAGATCCTCACAAATCAATTGAGCAACGCTTTATATGTCGAGCGACCAGCGAATAAACAAGCCCATAGCGCAACCGAGCTTTACATCATTGACGGGGATCAAGCTGTAGCAACCACAGTACGATTTGGCGAGGACGCAGGTCGACACTTGCAAATTTTACAAGGTGCGCAAGAAAACCAGCGTGTCATTCTCTCTGATATGACGCAGCACAGTGAGCATAAGGCTATCACGTTACTTTGAACTCAATAACAAGAATTAAAAAAAAGGAATTAGACATGAAAGAAAGCGTATTAACAATGTCAGGCGTGACCAAAGTATTCAGCACCGAAGAAATGGAAACCCATGCATTAAGAGGCATAGATCTCACTATTTATCGCGGAGACTTTGTCTCTATCTGTGGTCCGTCCGGCTGTGGTAAATCGACGTTACTCTCTATTTTAGGGCTGTTAGACATGCCCAGTTCTGGTCAGTACCAAATTGAAGGAGAAGAAGTCAGCCAACTGACGTTGGCGCAGTCGGCATATATTCGCAACGAGAAAATCGGTTTCATATTTCAGTCGTTTAACCTGATTGATGAACTGACGGTCTATGACAATGTCGCACTACCGCTTAGATATCGCAAAGAACCCATGCCAGAAGAGCAGATCAAGCAGGCCGTGGAAGCTTGCCTTGCCAAAGTCGATATGAGCCATCGTGCGAGCCACAAGCCCAACCAACTTTCCGGTGGTCAACAACAGCGCATTGCCATTGCCCGAGCGTTGGTAGGACAGCCGAGCATGCTGCTAGTCGATGAGCCCACGGGTAACCTCGATTCAATCAACGGCGATGCAGTAATGGCCATGTTGCAGCAGCTCAATATCGAAGGCACCACCTTATGTATGGTGACGCACGATCCACGCTACGCCGATATGGCGACTCGGCAGCTCCATTTGCTCGATGGCAAAATCATCGACAGTGAAGAGCATAGCGACCCCAAGCATGCATTTGAAATTCCACTTGCACAGTAAGTAGGTGCCATTATGTTGAAACACAATTTATTAATCGCAATCAAAAGCCTAGCAAGAGTAAAAAGCTATGCACTAACCATCATCATGACCTTGGGTGTCACGCTAGGTGTGATGGTGGCGATGTATAACCTTAATTACCAAATCATCGCAGCGCCACTGCCTTATCCTGATCAGGATCGGCTGTTCTTAGTCCAAGGCCAACTGCTGGCTGACGGTGAAGTGAAGCGTGAAAACTATCTGCCCTTTTTAGGCGCAGTTGAAGCTTATAAAGATAAACATCCAGGTATCGAGACTTTTGCATTACACAATATCAGTATTGATGTTGAGCAAAGCTTACCAAACAGCCCAACCTTCAACACAGGCGCCATCACACCTGAATATATGCAGATCATCGATGCGCCACTGGCATTAGGACGTCACTTTACTAACGAGGAAGGGCTCGACAGCAATCAACCTGTTGCCATTATCTCATACGATGTCTGGCAAACACACTTTGGTGGGAGCAGTGAAGTACTCTACCGCTCTGTGACTTTCAAAGGTATCAGCTTTATCATCGTTGGCGTCACAGCTGAACACTTCGCTGAGCCTGTATTAGCAACCCCCACTTGGCGCACCGATGTGTGGTTTCCATACGACTATCGCGATACCCCAGATCCGCTTTGGACATTTTCCTCAAACCAGGTTCACTTGGTTGGTAAATTGGCCAAAGATGCGGATATAAACCGTACTCAGCTCGCACTCAATAACTGGGTGATGGCACGCTACCCAGCAGCGGTTGCTGATGATCCCACAGTAGCAAATACTGAAGTTAAATGGCGTTTTACCACTTACAAATCACGTATTATTGGCGATGCAGGCAATACCAGTGTCATGATGCTCGCAGGCAGTGTGGTACTGCTGCTTATTGCCCTCAGTAACATTGGCAACCTCGTTTTATCTCGCGCTGTTGAGCAACAACGTGCCTTTGCTATTCAAGCCGCATTAGGTGCGCAACCTCACCACTTATTCAAGCAAGTACTGGTTGAATTATCTTTGCTATTCGCTGCCGCACTCATTGTTGCCACCGGTATCGTGAGCCTTATTTTAGGTTTATTAAAAGCTGGCTATGCAGGCCCACTTGCACGTTTAGATGAACTAAGCCTCAACATGAACACAGTGCTCTTTGCGATTGCCTTAACACTCGTTCTTAATTTTGCACTCGCATGGGTGGTCAGCAAGCAGCTTAATTACAATGCCATTATTGGTGCATTGCAAAGCAGTGGTAAAGGTTCTGGTGTACAAGTGTCTAAACACACACGCCAAGTACTGGTTTCAATGCAGGTATTTTTTTGCATCTCTCTGCTTGTATTATGTGTGAGTATTTTCAAACAAAGCTGGGCACAGCTCACAGCCCCAACGCATATCAATACCGAAAATACCTCACAGATTGCTTTAAACGTTGGCACTTTACTCACTGAAATGTCACCAGAGCAGCGCGCCACACTGGTGCTTGAAGCAACAGAGCGACTTAACCAGCACAGTGACATCGTGCGTGCCGGTGTCGGAAGCTATCCACCTATCTCTTATTGGCTGGAGCAGTTCTCTACATACCAATCACAGTTACAACCAGGTATGGATAAGCCTATCGTGTCACACAAACGCGTCTGGGGAACACGCGCTTATTTTGAAACATTCGGCTTAAGCTTAAAGCAAGGGCGTCATTTTACCGATGCTGAGGCCAGAGATAGAGCCCCCGTGGTGATCATCAATGAATTTATGGCTGAAATGATTAAAGCGTCTGGGCAAGACCCAATTGGTGCAAAGTTATATGGACGCAACTCCAGTGACCCTATCACGGTAGTAGGTATCGTCGGTAATTTGAATTTACCAAACCAACCACCAATTTCTAGAACCTATCGCCCTCGTGTGAATACTGGATACCCTATTGTTGTTGTCGAAACCAAACCAAACGCGCAGCTATCTAGACAAAGTATCAATGATTTACTGGCGCAAGTACATTCACAAATACGCGTCTATGACTTGCAAACCACAGAGCAAATTTTATCCTCGCACCTTAAATCACAGCGCGTTGCCAGTATTTTTACTATCGTGCTTTCAGTGGTTGCGGTGATATTAGCAGGTATTGGTATTTACGGCGTATTTAGCTATGCCATTGCATTACGACGCTATGAGCTAGGCATTAGAATGTCAATTGGTGCAACCCCTGTGGCAATTTTCAAACTGGTACTGACAGAAAATATGCAACCCTTTTTAATCGCAGCCGCTGCGGCCACCTGTGCATTACTTATCGGTTACTTTAGTGCCGCATCTACACCCATCATGCAAATGATGAATATCTGGAGTTGGTTGATACCTGTGGTCCTGATAGCAAGTCTAGTTGTGGGTATCACCTTACTGTCAGCTTGGAGCATTATTCGCCAGCCTGCACAATACGCCTTAAAAGGCGCGTAACCATGTCTCAAACCAGCCGTCAATCAGCATGCAATATCATGATAATTTCCTTCCTGAGATGTTGTATCTGGTTTGTCATGGCGGCTGGTTTATTTATCTTACCCCTGGGTAATATAAATGGACTATGCTTAACCTGTGAGCTCGTATTGCTGTCCAAATCTAGCGATGCGAGCCCCGCATTTTTATACTCGCTTAACGTGCTAGAGTGGTTGGAATAAACCAGCCAATATCCCCTTACACAATCTGCACCACAATGGTGCATAGCGTACTGATGTGGTGCACTAATTTAGGTCAATCGCACCACCCTCAACCATCAAAAACAAAATAAACCATATTTTACAATAAGTTATATTTTTGGCACAGATCACGCTTATAACAGCGCAGTTAAGCAAATTATTGCAGCAAAAAAATAACCCACGAGTCGGAGGACACATGTCACAATCGGTTTTAGATTTTATTAAAGAGAATGAAGTAAAGTTTGTAGATTTACGTTTCACGGACACTAAAGGTAAAGAACAACACGTTTCAATCCCTCATCATCAAGCCGATGAAGACTTCTTTGAAGACGGTAAAATGTTCGATGGTTCTTCGATTGCAGGTTGGAAAGGCATTAACGAATCAGACATGGTATTAATGCCAGATGCAAGTACAGTGAAGCTTGACCCGTTTGCAGAAGAAACAACAATGATCGTGCGTTGTGACGTATTAGAGCCAGCAACAATGCAAGGCTATGAGCGTGACCCACGTTCAGTTGCTAAGCGCGCTGAAGACTACATGCGCTCTACTGGTATCGCCGATACAGTACTGTTCGGTCCAGAGCCAGAGTTCTTCTTATTCGACGATGTTAAATACAAAACAGACATGTCAGGTTCGATGTACTCTATCGATGCAGAAGAGGCATCTTGGAACTCTGACAAGAGCTACGACGATGGCAACACAGGTCACCGTCCTGGCGTAAAAGGCGGTTATTTCCCAGTAGCACCTGTTGATTCTTCACAAGATTGGAGAAGTGCGACGTGTCTAGTACTTGAAGAATTCGGTCAGGTTGTTGAAGCACACCACCATGAAGTAGCAACAGCGGGCCAAAATGAGATCGCAACACGCTTCAATACCATGGTTATCAAAGCGGACGAAATCCAAGAGATGAAGTACGTTATCCACAACATGGCACACCACTATGGTAAAACGGCAACCTTCATGCCTAAGCCAGTTGTTGGCGACAACGGTTCTGGTATGCACTGTCACCAGTCATTAGGTAAAGATGGTCAAAACATCTTCGCAGGTGACAAATACGGCGGTCTATCTGAAGATGCACTTTACTACATCGGCGGTATCATCAAGCACGCTAAAGCAATCAATGCATTTGCAAACGCGTCTACTAACTCGTACAAGCGCCTAGTACCTGGCTTCGAAGCACCTGTTATGCTTGCTTACTCTGCACGTAACCGTTCAGCTTCAATTCGTATTCCAGTAGTACCTTCAGAGAAAGCACGTCGTATCGAAGTACGTTTCCCTGACCCAACGGCGAACCCTTACCTTGCTTTCTCTGCAATGTTAATGGCTGGCCTTGACGGTATTAAAAACAAAATCCACCCTGGTGATGCAATGGATAAAGATCTTTACGATCTACCAGCTGAAGAAGCAGCTGAAATCCCAACTGTTGCAGCATCTCTAGAAGAAGCATTGGCTTCACTTGACGCTGACCGTGAGTTCTTAACACAAGGCGGTGTTTTCACAGATGACCTAATCGATGCATATATTGCGCTTAAGTCTCAAGAAGTTGAAAAACTAAATATGACAACTCACCCAGTTGAATTTGAAATGTACTATAGCGTTTAATTCGCAAATTACTTGTAGTGAATAGAGGTAGTTATCTATCTATGCGCAATATTCACTGCATTTTATAATGTCACTGCGCGCTTAAATCATATGTGTTCTCAAGCCCGCTTTTGCGGGCTTTTTTAATGGCAAAACCGTGCTAAAACCTCTACAGTTAAACGGTGAGTGTTCGCACTGACGCCATAATTGAAAATCTGACAATGATGATGCGCTTTGGCACGATTGAATTGAGTAAAGTGAGGTTGCTGTGAGTCGACTGTGGTTAGTGATAATATTATGCCTAGCAAGCTATACAGCGTTCGCTGACAAAAAAGTATATCGCTGGAAAGACGACAAGGGAAATTGGGTGTATTCGGATACGCCAAAAAAAGGCGCAACTGAAGTTAAAATTAATACCCACTTTTTAACCATGCCAGCAACCGATACTTCAGTACTGGGCAGTGGTACTCAGGATCAATCCAAGCAACAGTACAAAGCGTCAATTATCGCCCCCAATCACAAGCAAACGTTACGAGATAATACCGGTAGTGTGTATGTGAGCGGGCAGATCACTCCAAGATTTGCGAAAGACTTCACTGTACAGCTATTTTTGGATGGTAAACCAACAGGTCCCAAGCAACATACGATCACGTTTGCACTGCGTAATGTCGAGCGTGGTGAACACTCCTTACAACTTATGGTATTTGACTCTAAAGGAAATATCGTTACAAAAAGTGATGAAACGATTTTTTATCTACATAAAGCCAGAGCCAATCAATAACCTTATAAAACAGTACATTTGATTACTCCAACCAATAACAACAGCAAGCACGGTTTTTTTGTGTTAGATTAATATGCACCAACTTGGTGCAAGGCGACCCATAATGGAACACCTCAACTCATCAATACTGCCTGAACTTTGGCAAAATCTGTCAACCTCGATAATTTTACTCGATGAAGACTTTAAAATTCACTATGCCAACAACAGTGCTAGTGAACTCTTAGGACTAGGCCAGAAACGGCTGATTGAGCAGCCGTTTGAAAGTATTTTCCACCACCATTTAATCGACTTAAAAAGGCTTAAACGCTATGTACTTGAAGACGGTATCGACTGCCAACAACATAAGGTAGACGTTGTCTTCATTGATAATCGTGCCAGTACCATCAATTTATTCGCACGTAAGCTCAACCACAACAACCGCCAATATATTCAACTAGAATGCAGGCGCATTGATGAAGAGCTTCGCTTTGATAAAGCCTTCAATCAAGCACATCAATATCAGGCTGCCCGCAACCTCATTCGTGGATTAGCACATGAAATCAAAAACCCTCTCGGAGGTATACGCGGAGCGGCGCAATTATTGCAGTATGAAGTAGACCAACAAGAACGGAATGAATGTGCCCAGTTGATCATAGAACAAGCTGACCGCTTAAGAGAGCTCGTAGATAGACTTTTGGGCCCAAATGAACTACCAAAGCGAACGCTGTGTAATATCCATAAAGTGCTTGAGTCTATATTGAAACTCAGTGCACTAGATACTGAACATAGCATCACTTTGCAAAAGGACTATGATCCGAGTATTCCAGATATTTACGTTGATGAGTCAAAAATACAACAAGTAGTGCTTAATATCGTCAGAAATGCTCAGCAAGCACTCAAAGGTCAAGGCAAGATACGTGTCACCACGCGGATTTGCCACCGAGTGCGGCGCGGCAAGTTAATGTTGAGAAAAGCACTCTTAATAAAAATCGCCGATAATGGGCCAGGTATAGATGAAGCGATAAAAGCGACGCTTTTTTACCCTATGGTCACCAATAAAGAAGGTGGATCTGGACTTGGTTTATCAATCGCACAAACCTTGGTTGAGCAACACAAGGGGTTTATTGAGTGTGACAGTTGGCCGGGACATACCGAGTTTTGTATCTACTTACCCTTTGAAGAAAGTTAGGGAGCAAATTAATGAAAAGTGTGTGGTTAGTCGATGATGATGCCTCAATTCGCTTTGTATTGGAAAAAGCGCTATCGAGAGCTGGCTTTGCAACTGAAAGTTTTGCCAATGGACAAGACGTATTAACAGCTCTTGAATATGGTCAACCTGCCGTTTTAATGTCTGATGTACGTATGCCAGGCATCGATGGCATGGCCTTACTCGAGGAAGTGAATCGATTATACCCATCTTTGCCAGTGATCATCATGACTGCGCACTCTGATCTTGACTCTGCCGTGAATGCATTTCAAAAAGGCGCGTTTGAATACCTTGCAAAGCCGTTTGATTTAGAAGAAGCCACTTCCCTTGTTGATAGAGCTTATCGCGCGGCACAACAAAACGCCAAGAGCAAACCGCAGGATGCAACGGTTGACCAACCAGACATTATTGGCGAGGCGCCTGCCATGCAAGAGGTGTTTAGAGCCATAGGCAAACTCTCTGCGTCGAGTATGAGCGTACTCATCAATGGCGAGTCAGGGACAGGTAAAGAGCTCGTTGCAGGTGCCCTACACAATCACAGCCCTCGCAAAAATAACACTTTCATTGCGCTAAACATGGCTGCTATTCCAAAAGATTTAGTTGAATCTGAACTCTTTGGACACGAAAAAGGCGCATTTACAGGTGCCGATAGCGTGCGCCGAGGACGCTTTGAACAAGCCAATGGCGGTACACTGTTTTTAGACGAGATTGGTGACATGCCGCTCGATGTACAGACGCGTTTACTGCGGGTACTTGCGGACGGTGAATTCTATCGTGTCGGCGGCCACCAAAGTGTCAAAGTTGATGTCAGAATACTTGCTGCGACGCATCAGGATTTAGAAAAGCTGGTCAGTGAAGGAAAATTTAGGGAAGACTTATTTCATCGCCTTAATGTGGTGAGACTAAGGATCCCACCGCTTCGAGAAAGAAGTGTTGATATCGCAAAATTGGCTGAATATTTTCTGGCTAAAAGTGCTAAAGAGCTCAAAGTCCCCAGCAAAGTACTAACAGACAAAGCGTTAGAGCATATGTGTGCTTTTCATTGGCCAGGCAATGTCAGGCAATTAGAAAATACCTGCCGCTGGCTAACCGTCATGGCGCCAGGAGATATGGTTGGCCCACAAGACTTACCGCCAGAGCTTGCACAACCTAGCAATACAGCTAAGCTTGAAGAAAATCAGGACTGGCTTGATGCCTTTCAGCTTTGGTTAGATCAGCAACTGAGACTGGGAGAAGACCATATATGGCCTCAAGTGCAAGCCCAGTTAGAGACGAGACTGATAAAATCTGCACTCGCAGCTTGCCACGGTCACAAACAAGATGCGGCACTAAAAATAGGCTGGGGTCGTAATACATTGACCAGAAAGCTCAAAGAGCGCAATATGCTAGAAAATGACTGAATGATTGGCCAAGCATGAAGCTGTTAGAAAACATCACGACGATAAAACAACTTGAAATAATCAACCGCTTAGACTTTTTTTCTGAGTTCACCCTCGCTGAGCGGCAGGTTTTGTTAGAGTCGTTTAGCCATTTATATTTAATCAGCAAAGACCGCTACGCATTTAAACGTTTTGAGCAAGATAGTCGCTTATACATTATTTTAACTGGCGAACTTCGGATTTTCGCAGAGAAAAGTCATATAGATATCGGCCACGTGGGGCCTGGTGAGTTTGTCGGTGAAGGCGCATTCATATCGAATCGAGAACGCAGCACCAGTGCTCAAGCCATATCAGATACCATCGTATTGGCCATCACTTCTGAAGCACTCACCAAATTACCGGCGGTGATAAGAGAAAAAATCAAAGACAAAATTATTGCTGGCATGAGTGAGCGTATTCACAAGCTCAATCATTTTATCGAAGAAAAACTCTAAGCTGCTCATAATGACTACAGCGCTCACTAAAGCCCTGTAGTCAATAACTGCTTAACAGTTATACATAGAGTTACATGTCCAACCGTTGTAAGAAATACAACCAGGTACATGTGGTGAGCTTGCGTACATACCACCCGCTACATTAGGTGTTTGCTCAGGGTTTAACGCTTTATTGTTAGTAGATAATTTCTTAACCGAACGTTTATTCAATGTAATTTTCATCATTATTTCCTTTTTATGTTGTACTTATTTTTAATAGGGCGACCACGTCCCTGATCAATAAATAACCACCAACTCAGTTTAAAATCAATGATTTCAATCCGTACATTATTTCATTACACACGCTCTGCTAGGTATGACATAGTAAAATGTTTTGCTTAAGCATTGAAATTGTTCGTATCCAACTAAAAAAGGATGCTGACGCATCCTTTTTTAGTTGAATTTAATTGAGCAGTTCTCTGAACAATTCGAACAGCCTATCTAGCTCTTCAATGGTGTTGTAATGCATACAGCCAATGCGCACTACACCGCCTTTGTCCATCACACCTAATTGCTCACACAAACCCTGCGCATAAAAGTTCCCATCCCATACGCACACATGGTGCTGACCTAGAAACTCTGACACTTTGCGTGGTTCTAAACCTTCAAACGTCAAAGCAAATGTCGGAGTACGCTCACTCAGGCGAGATAAGTCGTCAATTCCGAACAGCTTGATCTGTGGAAATTCACCAAGTCGTGTTAAAAAGTGCTGACTCAAAGCCATTTCATGTGCTTTTGAATTCGCAAATGCTTGTTCTAATCTCACTCGTAATGGCTCAGACTCTGGCAAGTCACTCAAAGAGGCAATGTATTCAATCGCAGCGATAACACCAGCCAAACCTTCAAAGCTCTGTGTGCCCGTTTCCCAACGTCCGGGGATCACGTCTTTTGCAGGCTCCACTTTATAAGGTGTAAAACCTTCAAGATGTTCACGTTTACCATAAACAATACCAACATGTGGACCAAAAAACTTATAAGCTGAACACGCTAAGAAGTCGCAATCTAATGCCTGTACATCAATCAGTTCATGCGGTGCAAAATGCACGGCATCGACATATACCAGAGCACCCACTTCGTGTGCCATAGCAATGATCTGCTTAATGTCGTTAATTGAGCCTGTGGTATTTGATGCATACGTCACAGCCACCAGCTTGGTGTTGCTGTTAAGTAACGACGCATAATGATCCAGATCCAGTGTGCAGTCTGATTCATTGATGCGTAAAGCATGCACTTTGGCACCTTTGTCCTCAGCCGCTTGACGCCAAGAAGATACATTTGAATAGTGATCCGCGTTGGTCACAATCACTTCATCTCCAGCTTGCCACTGCCTTGATATTGCGCGACTAAAGCTGAACGTTAAGCTCGTCATATTCGCACCAAAGACAATTTGATCACTACTTGGCGCATTGAGCAGCTGTGCAACTGACTGTCTTGCGCGGCTCATTAGCTCAACCGTTTTATCACTCGAAAAAAACGCACCACCTAGGTTTGAATTAAAATAACCTAGATATGCAGACATTGCACTTAAGACCGACTGCGGTACTTGTGAGCCACCCGGGCCATCTAAAAATATTGGTGAAACACCAGAAACTTCCTGCATTAAAGCGGGAAACTGACGGCGGATTGGCATTAAGTTCATGTGGACCTCTTTATGCTGTAAATACAAAACAATCTAAGTAGCCAACTTGGTCGGCATTGAGTTTATTCATCGGAGTGGCGTTATGCCAAACTTCACGATCATTCACAAGTGCAAATAGGCCATCTTTTATTTCCATCTTAAAACATGGCTCGGCTTCTTTGTGCTCATAAACAAGGAGCTCACCACCAGCAATGTTTTCATGAGACACGCCACATACACATACATGATCAAAGCCATCTTGGTGAATCCCTTCTGGAGCAGGTGGTGTATCGCTCTCTATTGCCAACATTCTAAACTGATGTACTTCAATATCTGCATCGTCTGCAACACCTGTCATTGCTTTAAACTCAGACAGCAGGTGCTTAAAACCATCGCTTTGCAATAACTCAGCTTCTAAGTTTTCATACACGCGTTCCACATTACCTTGAAAGTGGTTAATCGAATCATCTTGTACAAATGCTTTTGTAGGCTGAATAGACACATTACCTTCGGCAAACTTCAATACTGAGTAACGGCGTTTACGAAACGCACCATCAGCATAAGGGTTATCTGGCAAACGCGAAAAAAACGGTTTAACTGAATCAATATGTGATTGTTGAATAAAACGAAGTTGAAGCAAATTCTGGTTGTTTACTGCTGTCATGCTTACTCTTGCCTGTAGATGTAAAATTGGCAGAGATCTTAATCTATTTGGATGGAAATTTTGATTTTGAATAACTTGTTTTTATCAAAAAACAAGGATAAATATACCCAATAAAAATATATGTTAGATTAAAAATGCTAAATGTTTTAATTTTGGTAACTAGCACATCTAAAGTAGAAGGTGTTTTTTTTGCTTAATCACGCACACACAGTGCATGATTATTTATTGCATAAAAGGTGCTAAACCAAAATAAACCGGCCTAACACCTCATCCAAAACGGCAATTAAATTAGAGCTTATCCTTCACCGCAGACAATTGCTCAGCAAAGCTCAAGTGACGTAAATCGCCTAAACCCGCTTTTTCCGTTAAGGCCAATAAGTGACTTTCCAATTCAAGTAGTTGGGCCTCAACTTGATTCTTTTGCAGCGCCTCTTTACGTGCAAGATGCTCTTGATAAAGACTATCTACTCTAAGCAACTGTAATTTAGCTAGACGCACCTTTTCTTCAATCTGCTCATAGTCACGGACGTTATTTCGAATATATACCTTGGCATATTCGCTGGTGTTACTCGCATCTAGCGCAACGCTAGGCAATACCTTAGCCTTTGGCGATGCCGAAATAGTACGCAATTGTGACAAGATCTCACCTAAGTAATAGCGCTCAACGGCACTGACTTCTAATGCCGTTAACTGGGCATTAAAATCAGCTAGCTCTGCTTCAACTTCGGGTTGCTTACCATCAACTAGCATCGCACGATACTTTTTATGGGTCTCATTTAATTTGCGATATCGAATAGGAAAGTGCTCTTGCGCTGCAAATTTATCTAGCACAGCAAAGTGAGAACGAACAGGTTCTAAAACAGATAGAATCAAGTTCTTTGCCGCCTGTGCCCCACCTATTAAAGCCAGCACCTCTTGGCTAAGTTCAATGATCTCACCGCTGACAGTTTGAGAAGAAAAGAACGAGGCACTATCTAGCGCTTCAAATGGCTTCGCTTTTAAATCAGCAAAATTTTCCTCAAGTTCTTGCCATTCTTTTTGCGCTTTTTGAACGCGTACACGGTCATAGTCAATCAATGACTCAGTGTTAGCCAAGTACATTGCCTGCTGTGCTTCCTGATAAGCAGCTTCGGCACGACTATATGCCGCTTGTACTTGTTCATTAGAGGGTGAAGACCCACCTATTGATTGTACTGAATCTAGTGTTTTACACCCCGTTATGTTAAATAACACAGCCCCAAACACTAAGCCAAACTTCATTCGCATTAGTAACTCCATTGTAATCCTGCGGTCAGAGAGACATTAGTATACTCTATTTCAGGGACACGCAAACGTCGACCGTTCACTTCTTCGGTCACAGTATCTCGCTCTTTGTAGTACGCATCGACACCAAACATCACCGCAATATGCTCAACTAGCTGATATCTGACCCCCGTTCTGGCCATTACACCCCAACCATTAAAAGTATCCGTGAGTGTTGTTGTCTCAAATTGGGTGTTCTGAATACGGCTATATACTGGCGTACTTAATTCGCCTTCAATATACCAGCTAAGCTTTTCTTCAGGATGAGTAAGCTTGCTATCGTAACGGGCGCCTAATGTAGCCAACAGTCCCATTTGATCCTCTGTGACTGAAATGACAGGCAGTAGCGAAGCTGGGTTATCTTGTAGAACATCGTCACCATCTTTCGTTTGTCCTGGTAAATCAAAGCGAGGGACTGGATCGCCTTCCTCGCGTGGCAATGCTTTTAGCGCATCATCAAATCGAGTTGCGCCGGGGTTAACAAATTTAAAGTTAGAGCGAGTAAAACTCGAGGTGAATATTTTCATGCCAAATGTAAGCTGTATAGCACGTTGATAATTATATGCGGCGGTAAATGCCAGCTCATTGGCTTTGACCTTAAAATCATTTTGTTGGATAGCACCAAAGTCTTTTAAAGACCATACCTCCTGATCGATTTCCGTCGAGATGGTCGCAGCACTGCCAATATAAAATCCCCAATATTCATCTATACCTGTATACGACAACTGCCTCACCGCAGGGTTAGTAACGGTGATTGACTGAGACAGTTGACCAAAACCAGCGACATCCGATAAGGATTCACTATAGTCGATACTTTCAAATCCTAAACGAACTTCGCTATAAGAAGGTAGAGGTGCTGCTGCAAACGTATAACTACTAAACATCCCCAGTAAGGCAAGAGTATATTTCATGACTTTCCCCGATAATGTTGTTGTCTTGTATCACAAGGCACCACATTACTCTTCCTTGCATACAGGTTATAGAAACAAATTTACACTGACGATTAGACATCAGCGAATGATATAAACATTAGTACAGAGGTCTTTATAGTCAAGGACATAGGTGAGCTTAACAATATTGTTTAGAAGGAATAGGGTTATCAATAAGCGTGAGAAAAAGCTCGTAAATTACGAGCTTTTTTAAGCAATTATACCGCTTGCTGAATGATCACACTGTCTGCTTTCTTTGTATAATGTAACATTTTGTGGAAATTCAAATAACGATAAGTATCCGCAGCTGTCGCGTTAATTTTTGTCGCATATTCTTGATACTCATCCGGTGTCGGCAATCGACCTATGATCGCCGCAACTGCCGCCAATTCTGCAGAGGCCAAAAATACATTTGCCCCTGTTCCTAATCGATTAGGGAAGTTACGGGTTGACGTTGAGACCACCGTCGCCTTATCTGCTACTCTCGCCTGATTACCCATACACAAAGAGCATCCCGGTGTTTCAATACGCGCACCAACTCGACCATAAATGCCATAATACCCTTCATCTGTAAGCTGATCTTTGTCCATTTTGGTCGGTGGCGCTATCCACATGCGCGTAGGCAACTGGCCACTAAAGTTATCAAGTAATTTACCAGCTGCACGGAAGTGGCCAATATTGGTCATACAAGAGCCTATGAAGACCTCATTGATCTCCTCGTTTTGTACGGTAGACAGCAAACGTGCATCATCTGGATCATTCGGCGCACATAAAATTGGCTCTTTAATGTCGTTTAAATCAATCTCAAGTACATGGGCGTATTCAGCATCACTATCTGCAGCCATAAGCTGCGGATGTTCGAGCCATTCCTGCATTTTTGCAATCCGGCGCTCTATTGTACGCACCTCTCCATAGCCCTCTGAGATCATCCACTTCAACATCACAATATTGGAATTCAAATACTCTTCAACAGAGGATTGTGACAGCTTTACGGTACACCCAGCCGCAGACCGCTCGGCTGACGCATCTGACAACTCAAAGGCTTGCTCAACCGTTAAATGCTCAACCCCTTCAATTTCAAGAATGCGGCCTGAAAACTCATTTACTTTGCCTTTTTTCTCAACGGTGAGTAGCCCTTGCTTAATCGCGTAAAACGGGATGGCATGCACTAAATCTCGCAATGTGATCCCTGCTTGCATCTCACCTTTAAAACGTACGAGCACAGACTCTGGCATGTCCAAAGGCATAACACCTGTCGCAGCGGCGAAGGCAACTGCACCAGAGCCAGCCGGAAAAGAAATCCCTAATGGGAAACGGGTATGTGAATCACCGCCAGTCCCCACCGTGTCAGGTAAAAGCATACGGTTGATCCAAGAGTGGATCACACCATCGCCTGGTCGCAACGACACCCCGCCACGATTCATCATAAAATCCGGCAAAGTATGATGGGTATTTACATCAATGGGCTTTGGATAAGCGGAGGTATGACAAAAAGATTGCATGGTTAAATCCGCTGAAAAACCAAGGCAGGCTAAATCTTTCAGCTCATCTCGGGTCATCGGCCCAGTAGTGTCTTGCGAGCCAACAGTAGTCATTGTCGGCTCACAATATTGGCCAGGTCTAACACCAGTAACACCACAAGCTTTACCCACCATTTTTTGTGCTAGCGTATAGCCTTTGCCAGTATCATCTGCTTGTGCTGGTTTTTTAAAAATAGTTTCAGCGTCTAGACCAAGTGACGCTCGCGCTTTGTCTGTTAGGCCTCGACCAATGATAAGTGGAATGCGTCCACCGGCTTGAACCTCGTCTAAAATAACATCCGATTTTAAAGTGAAATGCGAGAGCACCTCGTCAGTACCAAAGCGCTTAACTACCCCTTGATAAGGATAAATGTCAATTTGATCGCCCATGTTGAGCTTTTCAACAGGTAGCTCTATCGGTAGTGCACCAGAATCTTCCATCGTATTAAAGAAAATGGGGGCAATTTTTCCACCTAAGCACACACCGCCTACCCGTTTATTCGGAACATAAGGAATGTCTTCTCCCATAAACCAAAGTACTGAATTAGTCGCTGACTTTCTCGAAGATCCGGTACCAACCACATCACCGACATACGCCAAGGGCAGGCCTTTGCTTTTCAATGATTCTAATTGCGCAACAGGGCCTATTTCACCATTTTTATTTGGAGATATACCATCTCGTGCAAGCTTCAACATAGCTAATGCATGTAACGGAATATCTGGACGAGACCAAGCATCAGGCGCAGGTGACAGATCATCAGTATTAGTCTCACCCGTCACTTTAAATACCGTGACAGAGATTTTCTCAGGAACCGCAGTTTTTTGTGTAAACCATTCTGCCTGTGCCCATGACTCAAGTACTTGCTGCGCAAATGCATTACCATCCTTTGCTTTTTCCTCTACATCATAAAATGCATCAAACATTAATAAAGTATGTGATAACCCTTGAACAGCAATAGGAGCAAGCTCTGGTTCATCTAGCAACTCGATCATGGGCGCAATGTTATAGCCACCTAGCATAGTGCCCAACAGTTCAACAGCATAGGCTTTAGATATTAGCGGTGATATTGCCTCCCCTTTTGCTAACGCAGCCAAAAAACTCGCCTTGATATAGGCAGCATCATCCACTCCAGGTGGCACACGATTGACCAATAAGTCTAAAAGGAAGGCTTCTTCACCTATCGGTGGTGCTTTTATTAACTCAATTAAATCTGCGGTTTGCTGTGCGTCCAACGGCTTAGGTACTATCCCTTTTGCCGCACGCTCTTCAACATGATTTCGGTACTCTTGAAGCACGGTGATATCCTCTTGGTGACGTGTTTTAATAAGCATTTTAGTAGTTTTGTTTATGACTGCTTATCTTTTAATCTAGCCACTTGATTATAAGAGCTTTTTGCCAATATGAAAATCTTGCAAGTTGTGACAGCGAAAGATACTCGATATCAATGTCATGAATGGAGAGGTAAGGGAGAAATTACAGATTTAATGGTTATATATACAATAATGGCTGAACAACGCTTGTCATTCAGCCATATAAAGAGGAATTACCTCTTCACTTTTACTCTTTCCACCGAAATGACCTTCGCTTCAACACGGCGGTTAGCTGTATGTGCTTCTTGAGTATTACGGTTATCCATTAAGCGCTCTTCACCATAACCTACGGTTGAAATACGTGATTGCGCAATGCCTTTTTCGACCAACTGCGCCGCTACGGCATCAGCGCGCTTTTTAGATAGCCACATATTGTAGTCGGCTTTACCTAGACTTGAAGTATGGCCTTCTAGTACAACCGTTGTTTCAGGGTGTGCACGTAAAAACTCTACAACTGAGTTGATATCATCTAAATACTGCTGAGATACTTGAGAGTTGTTATTCGGGAAGCGAACTAACAAGCTCACCGTGACTTCTTTATTTTCATATAAGCTACAACCAGCAGCATCGACTGCATCACTCATAGGTGTATTAGCACATCTATCTTTACTATCTAATACGCCATCGCCATCGCTGTCTTTAGGCTTTTCAACCACAACTGGCTGAGGTGCTGGTTGCGGTGCAGGCTCAACTTTTTTCGGACTACTTGACGCTTTACCAAACATATAGTTGATACCAAGCTTTGCACCCACATCGGTATAGCTGCGCTCTAAGCCTTGATAAATTGCAGTTTCAAAATTAGCGGCCAAGTTATCAGTGAAATGATGACGATAACCTACACCTGCATTAGCAAATAAGTTGCTATCAAAAATATCTATCGATTTAAGACCTGCCAATGCATAAAAAGGGCCGCCATTAAAGTGGTAAAGACCATCGATACCAAGACGGTCACCATCTTGAGAACCGACACCGGCACCCTCTAAATCAAAATCCATATCAGCATATTCGATGCGCGCACTCCAATACTTGTTAAACCTGTAGCCAAGTTCTGCACCCCATCCAGTGGAGTCATCAATGCCGACTCCACCATTGCCAACACCTCTGATATTCTCCCAATCTGCGTTGTAGTAATCTCCAAACACACCTAGGTATACACCCTCTTCAACTTCTTTCGCATGTAAAGACGTTGCTGCTGCCATTGCCACAATTACGCTTAGCATTTTAAGTTTCATCGCTGTTTCCCTCTAAAATCCAGACTTATTAAATTTGATAGCAAGATAATAGTAGTCGATGTCTTAATAATTACTTAACACTAAATAAGTATTTTTAGTTAATAATTAAAGCTGAGCCTAGCCTTGATGACCAAATAAAACTTGGTATAAACCATCTTCTTCAACTAATGTACGATGATCGCCTGATTGAGTGACGTAGCCGTCATCTAGCACGTAAATAATATCAGCTTGACGGATTGCGCTAAGCCGATGGGCAATGATCAAAGTCGTGCGTCCACTCAAAAATTGATTGAGATTTTTATGGATACGCGCTTCTGTTTCCACATCGAGCGCCGAAGTCGCCTCATCCAAAATCACCATTTTAGGATCTGCTGCAACCATACGTGCAATCGCTAGCCTCTGCTTTTGGCCACCCGATAGTTTGACACCATTACGGCCAACAATGGCATCCAGCTTTCCGTCCATTTCTTTAACATTATCTGCCAATTCTGCAATTTCCAAAGCATGCCAAAGCTGCTCATCAGTGCATGGCTTACCTAAGCTTAAATTTTCTCTGATACTCGAGTTGAACAAGATAGGCTGCTGTAACACAGTCACTGCGTTTTCTCTGATGAGGTCATAACCTATGTCTTCAGCTGCAATACCATTAATCAGGATGTCTCCTGTGGATTTCTCATAAAGCCCTAATAAAAGCTGTACAAGGGTCGACTTTCCACCGCCAGAGACAGCAACCAAGGCCACTTTTTTCCCCTTAGGAATATGCATGCTGACATCGTGTAAAATAGGCTGACCTTCATTGTATTCAAAACTCACCTGTTTAAACTCAATGCCAATTTTATCTGCTTCGAATACTTGCTGAGCTGATTCTGTACGTGCATCATTCGATGTTTCCGTCTCAAAGTCCAGCACTTGGTTTAGCCTCTGTAGCGCCGCAGAGGCACTGTAATAAGAGTACTGGATACTGAGAATTTCCTGGACGGGTCCCATCATGAACCACAAATAACCAAACACAGCAAAAATCTGACCAACAGAAAGGCCTGAAAACACCACCATTAACATCGCAATGGCACGAAATACCTCAAACCCGAGTAAAAACACTGTGAAACTCAAACGATTA
Source organism: Pseudoalteromonas umbrosa (assembly GCF_030125375.1). Lineage (GTDB taxonomy): Bacteria > Pseudomonadota > Gammaproteobacteria > Enterobacterales > Alteromonadaceae > Pseudoalteromonas > Pseudoalteromonas umbrosa. The sequence continues at coordinate 268,140 of NZ_JASJUU010000005.1, forward strand.
ACGGCATCTGTTTTCCATTGTGATTGGACAGAGTGATACCGCAAATCTTTTGCCGCAGTGAGTACATTGTCAAAATACCCGTGTTCACGGCGCATGGCTTTAAGCTGGGCAATAGCATCAAGAGTTTCAACTAATGCTGTTTGAAAAGCTTCAAATGCATTGTTTTTTTCTTTTGTTAAATGTTTAACCTGTTTGCCAAATTGTCTCGAGAAATAAATCACAGCAGGGTTTAGCGTCAAAATAATTAACCCGAGTGTAAAGTCGATCCATAGCAATACAATCGCCGTTCCAATGATAGTCAGCAGTCCAATTAAAAAGCGCGACATTGTTTGACTAATAAAACCGTCTAGTGTCTCTATGTCAGTTACACATCGCGAACTAATCGCTGCACCACCTTGTGTTTCAAACTCTTTAAGTCTCACCTGAGATAAGTGACCAAGTAAGCGTTGGCGGATATTCAGCGAAACATCCTTACCAATAATGGTGAACTGGCGAGACTGAGCAACCCCTAATAATAAAGCCCCTATACGCATTAGCATAACAGCCGCTAAAATGGCAAGTATGTAGCCTGTTGCTCCATGCCACTCTGTAGGTAGAAAGCCATTCATAAATTCAACAGCAACACCTGGCTTTGCTAGCAGCACCTCATCAACTAATAAGGGCATCATCAAGGGAATAGGTACACTGACCAGCGCCGCTAACAGTGCAATGATATGAGCGTAGACCAGGGGCTTTTTATGTTTGAGCACCTGCCTCTGAATTTCTTTCCAAGTTAATGGCCCTGTCATCTCTGGATTCTGCATTTAAGTACCACAAAAAGTTTGGTAATGAGTTGAGTTCGTTTGCGATTGCAGCCATTTGTCTGGATAAGAAGTGTATTCATATGGGGAGCTCAACGCAGCTAGCCACTCAGTTAATAATTCGCTTTTGCCCTTTTGATAAAAATCATTGATCACTTCCTCTACTAAATCATTACGAGGAATGATTGCCGGATTATGTCGCATCATCATTGCGGCAACTTCACCATCGTTAAACTGCGCAGTACTTGCTTGCCACTTGACAACCCACTCTTGCAATTCACTGGGGATCGGAAATTGCGCTTGCAGCTTATGTAACTTAGCAGCAGTAAATGATGCAAAAGTATTTGTATAATCAAGCTGATGCTTTGTCATCAGTTCAAGTAACTCCGTGACTAAATCTTGATCACCCTTTTGGGCTTGAAGTAAACCCAACTTATTACGCCATAGCTGTTGATAGCCTTGATTAAAGCGTTCAGAAAAGCCAACTAACATAGCAGAGAATCTCTCAATTGCAGGTTGCTCTTCTGCGAATAAGAGAAGAAGTGATTCGGCTAATCGACCACAATTCCAACTTGCCATATTAGGCTGTTGGCCAAAGGCATACCGGCCTTGTCTATCGATTGAGCTAAATACACGATTAAATGAAAATGACTCCATCATAGCGCATGGGCCGTAGTCAATTGTTTCACCGTTCACTAGGGTGTTATCGGTATTCATCACTCCATGAACAAAGCCTACCTGTAACCACTTAAGCATCAAGTCGCATTGCGCATCACATACGTATTGGAAAAAGGTAAAAATATTATCGTCACGATTTTCACTCACCTCTAATCCCATGTCTCTCATTGTGCTTTCAAGCAACTTGAGCATGGCATCCTCATCTTGCTGTAAAGCCAGATATTGAAATGACCCAACTCTAATATGACTCTTAGCAATTCTTGCAACGACAGCACCAGGTAAAGTCCCTTGGCGGTAAACAGTTTGTCCCGTTGAAAGTACAGCGAGACACTGAGTCGATGGGACGCCAAGAGCCGTTAAAGCGTGACTCATGACAAACTCTCTGACCGCTGGCCCCATTGCACATAGGCCATCACCGCCACGAGAGAAAACGGTGGTACCAGAGCCTTTTAGCTGCAGATCGATTACATCGCCGTTCGGCGCTGTAAAAGAGCCGATCAAATGAGCTCGGCCATCACCTAAAGTAGGATTAAATTGACCAAATTGGTGACCTGAGTATGCTAAGCATACACTGTGAGAGTCAGGTAAAGGCTGCTGACCAGATAAATATAATGATGCGGTATCATCATCCCAATTCAAACCGAGCTCACTGTTAAGTGAGGTATTAAATAGGGCTAAAGTTGCGTTATCAAAAACGTTTGGTGCTGCAGGAACAGCAAATTGCTCACCAATAACGGCATATCTTGAATAAAACATAATTTAAGTACTCTGAATTGCATTATCACCAATACTAAAAGCAATAAGTTGGCTAAGTGCTGTTAATGACATGCCACTTGCATGTTGAAGTTCATTAAAGTGTTGTTGTGCTGCTTTTAGTGATTTCAACGATTGTAGTCCGCCATCAATGACACCATTTGCGCGTAAATAAGTCTCCACGTCTTTTGTCATTAAAAAAGTATCTTTTCCGAGTGCACGTAGAGCAAACGGGCCTGTATTGCCACCTAAGCGATTACCTCGTTTTTTAAGCAGTAGCCACAGATTAATGATATCTTCGCTAGGCCAATTTGCTATCAGCTTACTAAAAGATCCATGCTCTTGTTGCAGTTCATAAATCATATGGCAATTAATAGCGATACTTTGTACTTTCTTAAAGTTACGAATAATACGTTCATCTTGAGCACGCTGTTCATACATTTCAGGAGACATATAAAGTAATTTATCAACGGAAAAATCCCAGAAAACCTCTCTAAATCCTTCCCACTTAGCATTGACAACCGACCAATAAAAACCAGATTGAAAGATTTTTCTAGTAAACTCTTCTAACCATAAATCATCGCTGTACGTACTAAGTACACTTTTTTCAAGTGGCTCATTCAACAAAACACGTAAGTTGGCCTCACCACCTTTACGTTCACATGCTCTATCGTAAATATCATTAAATCGAGACAATGGTGCTCCGCAATCACATTAATTCAAATATCATTATTAATAATAGTCTCACAAATTGTCTCTACTAAACACACTCAAGATATAGGGACATTTAGTGATATGAGTAAGATATGATTTTCATAGGTAGACAATATAATTATCGTGCAAAAGATTAGTGACAGCGAACGAAGTGAGTACGCTCTTTTTGCGCAAGGTGATTAACGTGCAAAATGCAACGACAGCGAGCGGAGCGAGTACGTTCAATTTGCGCAAGGTGAAATGAGCCGTTTTAACCGCTGCCAAGGGACTATATTTAAAAAGAGTAAAGGGCAAAACCTTTGAAGGTTGCTCCCCTTCACTTTACGCTTATCGTGAAAAAGGTTAGCGACAGCGAACGCAGTGAGTACGCTCTTTTTGCGCAAGGTGAAATGAGCCGTTTTAATCGCTGCTAAGGGACTTAAACGCAAAAAAGCCCGACTCTTTCGAATCGGGCTTTCTTTTATTTGGCGCTTGGCAATGTCCTACTTTCACATGGGAAACCCCACACTATCATCGGCG
>NZ_JASJUU010000006.1 GCF_030125375.1 Pseudoalteromonas umbrosa
AATTTGCTTGGTAACCATAGCATTTTGGAACCACCTGACTCCATGCCGAACTCAGTAGTGAAACGAAATAGCGCCGATGATAGTGTGGGGTTTCCCATGTGAAAGTAGGACATTGCCAAGCACCAAATAAGATAAACCCGTTGCAGAAATGCAGCGGGTTTTTTGTGTTTAAGTCCCTCGGCAGCGATTAAAGCGGCTCATTTCACCTTGCGCAAAAAGAGCGTACTCACTGCGTTCGTTGTCGCTAACCTTTTGCACGATAGCGCCGATGATAGTGTGTGGGGCGGACGGCGAGTCTTTCCCATGTGAAAGTAGGACATTCTACTGCGTAGCGCACCAAAAGCGCCAAATAAGAGAAACCCGTTGCAGAAATGCAGCGGTTTTTTTGCGTTTAAGTCCCTCGGCAACAACTAAAATAGCTCACTTCACCTTGCACAAAAAGAGCGTACTCACTGCGTTCGCTGTCGCTAACCTTTTGCACGATATTCACCTTGCTCACTATTATTAATATTTCCCTACTTTTCAAAAAAGACAATGCTTAATGGGGTGCTAACGCGAAATTGAACCCATGAGAGTTCGAACTGCATGGGCTTGTGAATTATAAAAATACCGAACTAAGTAAGAGTTTTAACGGCTTGGGCGATGCCTTCTAAAGTGAGCGGATACATTCTGCCTTCCATCAATTTATCAATTTGTCTTATTGACTGGTAATACGGCCAGTAATCTTTTGGCTGTGGGTTCAGCCATGCAACTTTATCGAAATGATCTGTAAGTCGTTTTAACCACTCGCTACCAGGTTCTTGATTCCAATGTTCTACACTGCCCCCTGGGTAGGTAATTTCATAAGGGCCCATTGTCGCATCACCAACAAAGATTAAGCGGTAATCTTTGCCGAATTTATGAATGAGTTGATAGGTATCAAGTAAGGAATCGTTTAAGCGCTCATTGTTTTTCCAGACGTGCTCATATACACAATTGTGAAAATAGTAAAACTCTAAGTGTTTAAACTCCGAGTGAGCAGCACTGAACAACTGTTCGCATATTTGGATATGGTCGTCCATTGAGCCCCCAATATCGAACAACATGAGTACGCTAATGGCATTGTGTCTTTGTGGGGCCATTTTAACATCGAGTAGACCGCCTTGTTTTGCTGTTGCCTCTATGGTGTTGTTGAGATCAAGCTCTTCGCTCTCATGACTGCGGGCGAATTTTCTCAATTGCTTGATTGCCAATTTCATATTTCGGCTGCTGAGATCTGCATCTTTGTCGAGGTTTTTATATTGCCTCTTATCCCATACCTTAACGGCCTGCCTATGGCGACTTTCATGTTGGCCAATTCGCACGCCTTCAGGGTTATATCCATATGCCCCAAAGGGAGATGTGCCGCCTGTGCCTACCCATTTGTTACCACCTGCGTGTCTTTTTTGCTGCTCTTCAAGGCGACGCTTAAGTGTTTCCATAAGTTTATCTAGCCCACCTAAGGCTTTCAGTTTGGCTTTTTCTTCTTCGCTGAGCTGCTTCTCAAAGTCTTTTCTTAACCAGTCTGCAGGTAAGGCTTGTTGCTGTATTGCATTGGCAAGGTCTACTTGTGCTACACCTTGAAAATAGTCAGCAAACGCGCGGTCAAATTTATCGAACAAAGTTTCATCTTTGACAAATATCACTTTGCTGAGCGTATAAAAATCATCGACGCTACCAAAGCAGAGCCCTTGCTCTAGCGCTGAAAGACAATCTAGCAGCTCCCTTAGACTTGCTTTAATACCATGTCGCCTAAGAGTAAACAGGAACTCAATCAGCATTATCTTTTACTCATAAAAGCGAGTTTTTCAATCAAGGTCACATCTTGCTCATTTTTTAACAAAGCTCCAAATAATGGCATAAGGCCGCCTTGGTGTGTTTTGTCATGTAATGTTGTGGCATTAATATCTTCTGCAAGTAATAGCTTTAACCAATCGAGTAACTCACTGGTACTGGGTTTTTTCTTAAGGCCTCTAATTTCTCGTAAATTAAAGAATACCTCCAATGCTTGATTAAGTAGCGTTGCTTTTATATCAGGGAAGTGAACATCCACTATGGCTTTCATCTCTTCAATAGATGGAAAGTCAATGTAATGGAAAAAGCACCTGCGTAAAAAGGCGTCTGGCAGCTCTTTTTCATTATTTGACGTAATGATAACGATAGGTCGGGTGTCTGCTTTTACTTGTTGCTGCGTTTCATAAACATGAAACTCTATTTTATCTAGTTCGAGCAGCAGGTCATTAGGAAACTCGATATCGGCTTTGTCTATTTCATCTATAAGAAGAACGGGACGCTTGTTCGCTGAAAATGCCTGCCACAATTTGCCTTTTATTATGTAGTTATTTACATCATGAACACGTTCGTCGCCCAGTTGGCTATCACGAAGTCGTGATACCGCATCGTACTCATAAAGCCCTTGTTGAGCTTTAGTGGTAGACTTTATGTGCCATTGAATCAGTTCAGTTTCTAAGCTTTGAGCGAGTTCTTCTGCTAATAGGGTTTTACCAGTACCTGGTTCACCTTTTATTAGTAGTGGTTTCTCTAATAGAATGGCGGCATTAACCGCCTGTTGTAGTGCTGCTGTTGCTATATAGTTGCTTGTGCCTTTGAACATTGTTTCTTGTGGTCTGAGGAGATCATGTTACCAGTTTGCCACACTTCCATTTTCACTACCAAATATCATTCTTCTCGCACAAATTGAAATCTAGGCTGTGTTTTACCGTCAATAGTGACATCTTCAACAAACATGCTCAAAGGCCTTGCCCAATGGTCATAATTACCATACAGCGTTTTATAGATCACCAGGGCTTCTTCGCTTTCACTGTGGGTTGCAATAAACAACACTTGGTATTCTTTACCCTTGTAATGGCGGTATATCCCTTTTTTAAGTTCGATAGGCATTGTTGAGTCCTCATATGACTGGGTATAATTGGCTTATTAAAAGACGAGCGCAGATGCTCGTTTATCTATGAAATAAGGTTTTAATACATGAATTATATTGCGCTTGGCGATTTCAAGAAAGCATGGGTTTTCAGGCATAAGGACCTCCCGATTGACGACGCGGATTTGGCCCAGATTAAGCCGATGACAGCGCAGCGTGCAGCTGTTCTTTGGAGTACTATGGTTAGCCGAGAGCAAGATCACCCTGACTTTTTTACACCGACAGACTGGGCTGGTAAAGAAGACAACTGGGAGGAAGTGGTTGATTGGGAAGGCAAGTGGGAAGAAGGCGAGCCTCTATTACCATCAGAGATCACTGAATATTTGCAGTGGGAAGATAATACAACAGTCTACTTTTGTCTCTCCAGAGATCATGTTATCGAGACACAGTTTGGCGTATTCAAGCGTTGCTGGCAAAACTTTATGTTTTTAGTTGATGGCAGTTTATTACTTGGTAAGAAACGAGATGCAGCTGTACAGTTTTTAGAGACTGGCGAAGCTAAACTTGGTAAACGTCCGAAATGAAAATAGACCCCGCTTATAATATTTAATAGACTGACTGTATTCAGGTATGACGCCGTGATATAAAACCCCTTAATGGGAGGGATTTTGAGAGAGTACAATACAGGCAAGCAACAGACCACTATTTGGCAAGATGAGGCTTTAAGGCTTGTCTACGCTGAGCTTGTCAATGTATTTTATACTCGAGAAATTACGCGCTTATCTACTGAAGCGGATCCGAGCAGACTGAAAAGAGTGTTAAGCAGTTTACCTTATTACGTTGAACGTGCGGCAACGCATATTGTATTAGGTGAAGTGCCTCTTCAGTTGGATAGCCATAATGGATGTTGGGTGGCCACACAAAGGCGGGTTCCATCGCAAACACCTGATAAAATTCGGCTCTATTTCGAAAAACAAGCTGAAGTGGGGCTCGTTGTGCCAGTTGCTATTAATCAGGACCATGAAACCATTCTTTGTATTGATATGATAGATCAAGTGAATCAATCACAAATACATTGCAATCAATATGGTTGGTTCGCCAATGAAGGGCATTGCTTAGACAATGATCATATAAGCATACTCAAACCGACGAAAGCTTTAATGACAGCCGCCTGTTGTGGTCATCGATGGCAATATCATAAAATGATAACACCGAGATTACTTGGCCTAAGAGAAATGCTACTTGCAAGTAGTATCAACTGGCGCAATGTAGCAAAAAAGAAACTAGTATCAGGCTGACAATTATCCTGTTGTCGACATGACTACATCATTCATTTAGTAGGGTATATTTTATGCGTTTTTTTCAGTTAGCGCTATTTTGCCTGTGTGCCTACATACAGTATAAGCTGTGGTTTGGCCATCATGGTTTGCAGGACTATCGGAGGATCACCGAAACGGTAAATACCCATCAGCAAATGAATGCCGAATTACTAAAAAGAAATAAATTACTTAAAGCAGATATTGAGGACCTAAAATTAGGTTTAGAAGGCGTTGAAGAGCGGGCTCGGCATGAGCTAGGCATGATCAAGCCAAATGAAACTTTTATCCGCGTACTACCTAAGAAGCATTATGAATAAAGCAATATCATTAGCTGCAGTTGTTCCTGCTGCTGGTGTGGGTTCCAGAATGGGACTTAATCACCCAAAGCAATATTTAAAAATTGGTGAAAAGACCATCCTAGAGCATACTTTAATAAAGTTATCCAAAGTTGAACATATTAACCATATCTATGTTGCAGTGAGCGAAGACGATGGGTACTTCGATGGTTTAGATTTAACTGAGCTAAATACAACCCGTGTATCTGGTGGCAAAGAAAGGGCTGATTCGGTGCTTAATGCTTTAAAGTCTATGCAAGCACACCCTCCGGAGTGGGTTTTAGTGCATGATGCTGCCAGGCCGCTTGTCGATATTAAAGATATCGAGAAACTGATTGTATCTTGCTTAGGTACCGGTGAAGGCGGAATACTTGCAAGCAAAGTGAAGGACACAATTAAAAAAGGCGACATGCACATAGAAGAGACTGTGCCTAGAGATCAACTATGGCAAGCTTTAACTCCTCAACTTTTTCCTTATCAAGCGCTTTTGAGTGCACTGGACAGTGCGTTGAATGAAGGGGCGATGATCACCGATGAAGCTTCAGCAATGGAAAGGGTTGGGCAGCCTGTAGCATTAGTTTCGGGTCGCTCCGACAATATAAAGATTACCACGCCAGAAGATCATGCGTTGGCATGTTTTCTAATGGCACAACAGCAAAAGAGTATTGAGAATGTTTAGAATTGGTCATGGCTTTGACGTACACAAATTTGGCGGCGAAGGGCCTTTAGTAATTTGTGGCGAGAAAATAGAATTTGAACAAGGTTTTATTGCACACTCCGATGGCGATGTTGCAGTTCATGCTCTTTGCGATGCATTGTTAGGGGCACTTGCGTTAGGCGATATAGGTAAGCATTTCCCAGATACGGATAGTGAGTTTGAAAACATAGATAGCCGTATTTTATTAAGAAGAGTGATCGAGCAAGTAACGACAATGGGCTACACAGTAGGAAATATTGATGTCACTATTGTTGCTCAGGCTCCTAAAATGCGACCGCACATTGACGCAATGAGAGCAAATTTAGCCTCTGATTGCCAAGTTGAACTCAATCAAGTTAATGTCAAAGCGACAACAACGGAAAAGCTTGGGTTTGAAGGCCGCAAAGAAGGCATTTCAAGTCATGCAGTCGTACTACTTATGAAGGGATAGTTAAGTGATTGATGCTATAGCTTCGCTAAATTACCTTTATGGAGAGCCTCTATCTCAAGGTGACTTTAAGCAAACAGCAGAAGACTTTGTAGTTGAAGAAATACTGGATATTGAGTTCACAGGTGAAGGCGAGCATGTTTGCTTACAGATCATTAAACGCGGAGAAAATACTGCGTTTTTGGCCAAGCAAATTGCTAAATTTGCAGGCGTTGCCCCAAGAGATGTGAGTTATGCTGGACTAAAAGATCGTCATGGTGTCTGCACACAGTGGTTTAGCGTACCGGTCCCGATCAAAAAACACATAGATTTTTCGCAGTTAAACTCGGACTCTATGGTTGTGATTAAACAAGTGCGACATAACCGAAAATTAAAAACTGGTTGCCATCGTGGAAATCGCTTTGTGATAACGCTCAGGAATGTCACCAACCACTTGGATGTACTCTCTCGCATAAATGCAGTCAGGCAAGGTGTGCCAAATTATTTTGCAGAGCAGAGATTTGGTCATGATGGCCATAATTTGACGATGGCTGAGCGGTTATTTAATGGTGAACATATTCGTGACAAAAAGCTCAGAGGCATAGTGATCTCAGCTGCGAGATCGCATATTTTCAATCAAATAGTGTCAAAAAGAGTAAAAGAGCATGGTTTAGCAAAAACTTGGCACAGAGAAGTCTTTTTATTGTCAGGCAGCAACGCATTTTTTGAAGATGACTTAAACGACGATGTTGTTGAGCGTTTAAACCAAGGTGACATTCTTTTATCTGCGCCTCTAGTTGGTAAAGGAGAGAAGGGACTTACTGAGGTAGAGAAATCTTGGTTGGAGGAGCATACTTCTTGGCATCAGGGGCTTGCGGAGCTGGGTTTGAAAAATGAGCGAAGAAGCTTAAGAGTGATCCCTAAGTCGCTCAGTGTTAAAACCATCGACAGTCAAACCTTGCAGTTAAGCTTTGATTTACCAAAAGGGTGCTATGCGACTTCTGTACTAAGAGAGCTGATCAAACATAAAGATGTGAGCTTGAGAGATAACCAAGAATCTGGGGAGCAATAAGCGTGAAGATATTACTGAGCAATGATGATGGTGTAAGTGCAAAGGGAATTGAGGTGCTTTACAAAGCGCTCAGTGAATTAGCTGATGTGACCGTGATTGCGCCTGATAGGAACTGTAGTGGTGCGAGTAACTCTTTAACACTCATGAATCCATTACGTACGAGCACATTGGAAAATGGGTTTATTTCAGTCAATGGTACACCCACAGACTGTGTTCATCTCGGAGTAAACCAGCTTTGTGACGAGCCTCCGGCATTAGTAGTTGCAGGAATAAACAATGGCGCCAATTTAGGCGATGATACATTGTATTCTGGTACTGTTGCAGCCGCAGCTGAAGGTCGTCATTTGGGCCTGCCTGCGATAGCTGTTTCTCTATGCTCTAAAAGGGAAGCGCATTATGAAACTGCAGCTGCAGTCACCTTGAAAATTATTAAGGCACTGGACAGCCACCCACTACCAAAAGATCAAATATTAAATATTAATGTGCCTGATATCCCTTTATCTGAGTTAAAGGGGATTCAGGTAACTCGTCTTGGCGCAAGACATAAAGCCGATACAATGACTAAGCAATCAGATCCTTGGAATCGAGATATATATTGGTATGGTACACTTGGTACAGAGAGTGATGCTGGGGAAGGGACGGATTTTCATGCCGTGAAACAAGGATATGCTGCTATTACACCATTAACAGTTGATATGACTGCCCATGAGAGCCTTGAACGTCTAGCTACTTGGCTGTCGTCTCAGGAGTAATTATTTTGTTTAACAACTATCAACGCAGTGCTGATAAATTAATCACCAACTTGAGAGCGCAAGGGGTTCAAGACGAAGTTGTTTTGCGGGCTATGCTCAATACCCCAAGGCACTTATTTATTGACGACGTATTAAAGCATAAGTCATATGAGAATACTGCCTTGCCTATAGGCCAGGGACAGACAATATCTCAGCCATATATAGTTGCAAAAATGACAGAGGTGTTACGTCAGGTTGGTGTTCATGATAATGTTTTAGAAGTCGGGACTGGCTCTGGATATCAAACTGCCATATTAGCACAGCTGTTTGACAAGGTTTTTAGTATAGAGAGAATAAAAGCTCTTCAATGGCAAGCTAAGAGACGGCTTCATCAACTCGATTTGTATAATGTTTCTATGAAACATGGCGATGGCTGGCTGGGTTGGCATTCTAAAGCGCCTTTCAAAGGCATCATAGTGACGGCGGCTGCGTCTAGTGTTCCCGAGTCGCTTCTTGCACAATTAGATGATGGCGGCGCTATGATAATCCCCGTTGGAGTTGAGGAACAGATATTAACGTTGTTTGTTAATCAAGGGGGGAAAATAACTAGACAGGACATTGCAGCTGTAAAGTTTGTTCCGCTTGTTGCTGGACCAATCTTATAAATAATAGAGGAAATATATTTGCAACCCTGATAAATTGTCTTTTATTAGTGGTTTAAGTATACATATGTAATTAGATAATGGGGTTTAATGGAGTGTGGGTGAAAAGTGCGAACTTTTTTATAGTAGGTATACTATGCAGTTCATTGGTAGCCTGTTCATCTGTCCATAAGCCAGCGCCTGTAGTTAGTCTTACTAAAGGTAAGACCAAGCTGTCAAAAAAAATTCATATAAAAAATAACCGCTATAAAGTAAAAAGAGGTGATACATTATTTTCCATTGCATTTAGTGCAAATAAAGATGTACGGACGGTTGCCAAAATCAACAAAATTAAGCCTCCTTACACCATTTTCCCCGGCCAAACTATTTTATTAACCTATCCTAAAAAATCTAACAAAAAGACTAAAACAGCACCAGCAAAAACCAAAAAATATACAACTAATAAACCTTTAAATAACAAACCCTCAAAAAAAGAGCTTGATCCACCTAAGCAACGAGAGTATGTTCAAAGTCAAGCCAGTAAAAAAACCAATCACACCAATACTTTGTTGAATAAAGAGGTACGGTGGAATTGGCCCGCAGTAGGTAAAGTGACAAGACGCTTTTCTATTAAAGAAAATGGCTACAAGGGAATACAGATCACAAATAAAACAGGGACATCGATAAAAGCTGCGGCAAGTGGCATTGTTGTTTATGCAGGGAGTGCATTACGAGGCTATGGCAATTTAATTATTTTGAAACATACAGATGATTATCTTAGCGCCTATGCCCACAATTCCAAATTGCTAGTAAGAGAGCAGCAGCAGGTTAAAGTGGGGCAGAAGATTGCCGAAATGGGGAGTTCGGATGCAAGCTCGGTGGCTTTACGCTTTGAAGTAAGGTATCGAGGTAAATCTGTAGACCCTGTTAGGTATCTGCCTAAAAAATAGCGTATCGACGTATTGATGGAACACTATCACTTATTCGCTTGGGAGGATGCTTATGGCTCAAACAGCAAAACAGAAAAGTAAAGTGAACCCGGAATTAGACGATAAGTTTGACGGGGTGGATGAAGACGGTCCTAACGAAGAACTTTTGGAAGACATTGACAGCGATGAAGACGTCTTTGCAAAAGATGAGACAGTCAAGAACTTAGATGCAACTCAACTATATTTAGGAGAGATTGGTTTTTCTCCATTATTGAGTGCCGAAGAAGAAGTATATTTTGCAAGAAAAGCCCTTAAAGGGTGTGAGGCTTCTCGTAAAAGAATGATTGAAAGTAACTTACGGCTAGTGGTGAAAATAGCCCGTCGTTATAACAATCGTGGTTTAGCACTGCTTGACCTAATTGAAGAAGGTAATTTAGGCTTAATCAGGGCTGTAGAGAAGTTTGATCCTGAAAGAGGCTTTAGGTTTTCTACATACGCGACATGGTGGATCCGCCAAACCATTGAGCGCGCCATTATGAACCAAACCCGCACCATTCGCTTACCTATACATGTTGTTAAAGAACTTAATGTATACCTTAGAACCGCTAGAGAGCTGACTCAAAAGCTAGACCATGAACCGACAGCCGAAGAGATCGCAGAATGCTTAGATAGACCGGTTGAAGATGTCAGTAAAATGCTGCGTCTGAATGAGAAGATCACCTCAGTTGATACCCCAATCGGTGGTGATAACGATAAGGCATTATTGGATATCATTGCAGATGAAAGAGGCTATGAGCCTGAAAGTGAAGTGCAAAACAAAGATATCAATCGACATATTGTTGATTGGCTTGGTGAGCTTAATCCGAAGCAGCGAGAAGTATTAGCACGACGATTTGGTTTATTGGGGTATGAGCCTTCAACGTTAGAAGATGTTGGTCGAGAAATTGGATTGACACGCGAGCGGGTAAGACAAATTCAAGTTGAAGCGTTGCGTCGTCTAAAAGATATATTACAGCATGAAGGACTCAGTACAGACAGCTTGTTTGAGCAACTTTAGGCTGGAAAGATATTAAAAATATAATTATTTCTCATACTAATAACAGCATATTTTTGAATCTCATTGAAGAGGTTGCGGCTTCAAACTTTATATTATGTTGTGACTGAGTAATGAACAAAAAAACCACGCTACTAAGCGTGGTTTTTGCTTTTATGAAGCCGCTTATTAATTAAAGTGACTCAATCTTAGACTTTTGCTCAAGCAACTTAGCTTTAGCATCACTGAATTCAGCAAGTTTCGCTTTTTCTTTTGCAAGCACAGCCTCAGGCGCATTGTTAACAAACTTCTCGTTTGCTAGCTTTTTCTCTACTTGTGTAAGGCCTTTTTCTGCTTTTTCAAGTTGCTTTGCAATACGAGCAAGCTCAGCTTCGACATCAATCAGACCAGCCATCGGGATCATGATTTCCAAATCGCCAATAAATGCAGTTGCAGATGCAGGCGCATCGTCTTTATTCGCAAGCACTGTAAATGCTTCTAGCTTAGCCAGTGAACTCAGGAATGCTTGGTTTTCATCTAGGCGACGCTGATCTTGCTCGCTGACATTTGCAAGCAGCACGTTAAGCGGCTTATTCGGGCTAATATCCATTTCGCCACGAATGTTACGAATCGCAAGAATGAATTGCTTAACCCACTCTAGGTCAGCCATCGCTTGCTCATCCACAATGTTTGCGTCAAATTCAGGGAAAGCCTGCAACATAATGGTATTTGCTTCGATACCTGCCAATGGTGCAACGCGTTGCCAAATTGTTTCAGTAATATAAGGCATCAATGGGTGCATGAGACGAAGTAGGCCTTCTAACACTGTGATCAGAGTATGGCGGGTGCCACGTTGCTGCTCTTCATTGCCTTTGAATAATACCGGCTTAGTTAGCTCTAGATACCAGTCACAGAATTGGTTCCATGTGAATTCATAAAGCGTATTTGACGCAAGGTCGAAGCGGTAGTTGTCCAAATGCTCTGTAAATGTTTGAACAGTATTTTGGAACTGACCCAAAATCCAGCGATCTGCCAGTGAGTATTGCTTTGGCGCATCGTTGAAACCGCAATCTTGTTCTTCAGTATTCATCAGAACATAGCGACTTGCATTCCATAGTTTGTTACAGAAGTTACGGTACCCTTCTAGTCGGTTCATATCCCAGTTGATATCACGACCAGTTGAAGCCATTGCTGCAAGGGTAAATCTCAGTGCATCTGTACCATGCGCTTCGATGCCGTCTGCGAATGTTTTACGCGTATTTTTCTCAATCTTTTTCGCTAATTGAGGCTGCATCATGTTACCAGTACGCTTGGTTACTAGGCTCTCAAGATCAATACCGTCAATCATATCAAGTGGATCTAGTACGTTACCTTTTGATTTTGACATCTTATCGCCATTTTCATCGCGGATAAGGCCCGTAACGTATACCGTTTTAAATGGAACCTGTGGTGTGCCATCATCATTTTTCACAAAGTGCATCGTCATCATGATCATACGAGCGACCCAGAAGAAAATGATGTCAAAGCCAGTGACAAGTACATCTGATGGATGGAATACTTTTAAGTCTTCAGTATTTTCTGGCCAACCCTGAGTAGAGAAAGTCCAAAGGGCAGAAGAGAACCACGTATCAAGCACGTCATCATCTTGTGATAGCACAACATCATCAGCTAGATTATTTTCTTTACGTACTTCGGCTTCATCACGCCCTACGTATACATTACCGTCAGCATCGTACCAAGCTGGAATTCTATGACCCCACCAAAGTTGGCGTGAAATACACCAATCTTGAATGTCGCGCATCCAAGAGAAGTACATGTTCTCGTATTGCTTTGGTACAAATTGAATGTCACCGTCTTCAACGGCTTTGATTGCAGGTTCAGCAAGAGGAGCTACGCGTACATACCATTGATCAGTCAATAACGGCTCAATGACAACACCTGAACGGTCGCCATATGGCACGGTTAAACTGTGGTCGTCAATTTTCTCTAATAGACCTGCCTGTTCAAATTCTTCGATGATCAATTTTCTTGCATCGAAGCGATCTAAACCATGGAAGCGCTCAGGAATTGGCGCATCTAAAGCAAGCTCTTTACCATCAAAGGTGTAGCTTTCACCTTGCGTCAGTACTGCGGCATCTTTGTTGAATACGTTGATCATTGGAAGCTGGTGGCGTTTACCAACTTCATTATCGTTAAAGTCGTGCGCTGGCGTGATTTTTACACAACCTGTGCCTTTTTCCATATCTGCATGCTCATCGGCAACGATAGGAATACGACGATTAACAATAGGGAGTAAAATTTCTTTACCGATAAGATCTTGATAGCGCTCATCATCTGGGTTTACTGCAACGCCTGTATCACCTAGCATGGTTTCAGGGCGAGTTGTCGCTACGATGATATAGTCTTTACCGTCTTTGGTCTTAACGCCATCAGCAAGAGGATAGCGCAGGTTCCACATGTGGCCTTGCTTGTCTTTGTTCTCAACTTCTAGATCAGAAATCGCAGTGTGAAGTTTTGGATCCCAGTTTACTAAGCGCTTACCACGATAAATCAGGTCTTCTTTATATAGGCGAACAAATACTTCTTTAACAGCCTCAGATAGACCTTCATCCATTGTAAAGCGTTCACGGTCCCAATCTACAGATGCGCCAAGACGTCTAAGCTGCTTTGTTATAGTTCCGCCAGACTCTTTTTTCCACTGCCAAATTCGGTCAATGAACTCTTCACGACCTAGGTCGTGTCTTGTTTTACCTTCTTCAGCTGCAAGTTTACGCTCAACAACCATTTGAGTTGCGATACCAGCGTGGTCTGTACCCACCTGCCATAAAGTATTTTTACCTTTCATACGCTGATAGCGAGTGAGGGTGTCCATTATGGTGTCTTGGAATGCGTGGCCCATGTGCAGGCTACCTGTGACATTCGGCGGCGGGATCATGATAGAGTATGCGTCGCCTTGTCCAGAAGGCTTAAAGTAGCCTTTTTCTTCCCAGTCTTGGTATAAAGACTGTTCAATATCTTGTGGATTATAGGTTTTATCCATTACACAGAACCTTAAAAAATACTTTAGTTATCAATTTCTTTCGTTGAAATATTGGCGCCTATAGCGCGCAGTTGTTTGAACCTTTCCCGGGCGGCCTGTTTGGCCATTGGCTCGACTGGGACAAAGTCATATACTTGCTCAAATCGTCGGACAAAATCCGGGATATGTGTGGCAAGGTTTATCAGAATTGTACGTCGCCCAACTGGGGGCATTTGGCCAATTTCCACAGGAGCGCCACCTTTTGGGCCTTCTCCTTGTAGATTATGCGGTACAAAACTGTCAGCATCGAACTGCCACAAATGTTCATCAATTGCATGGGCGTTTTCAACCGTATCCACGTATATAAAAACTCGTTGCCCAGCACGGTACAGTTTAGCAGCACTTCGCGCTGCAAGATCAAAATGAGCCGGAACTTGATGACTAGGCTCTTGGTCATGCTTTAACACTAAAAATTGTGCGTTGATTGACATGGCATGTGACTTATCTTCGGTACTGAATATAGCGTACAAAGTAAAAATACTTTGTGCCTGTCCAGCGTTCAAAATAAAGCCGCATTCTGACACAGAATACGGCTCTCATCAATCTACAGAAGACCTTAGGGCGAGTTATTTAACCTTACCCAAAGATCTCGTGAGTATTTACTCAAAAAGTTTAATCTTGTAAACCATCAGTGATGTTTGCACGATTTAGCAAGTATTGCATTAGCATTGGCACTGGACGGCCTGTTGCGCCTTTATTCGCGCCACTTTTCCAAGCTGTGCCTGCAACATCGATATGTGCCCAATTATACTTCTTGGTAAACTTTGATAAGAAGCAAGCTGCAGTAATTGTGCCTGCCGGACGTCCACCTAAGTTAGTGAAATCTGCAAACGGGCTTTTTAGCTGTTCTTGGTAATCGTCCCAAAGTGGCAACTGCCAAGCTCTGTCACCACTTTGTTCTGACGCTTTAAGTAAGTCATGTGCAAGTGGATTGTGATTTGATAGTAAACCTGATGCATGATGACCAAGTGCGATAATACAGGCACCAGTTAAGGTGGCAACATCCACAACCGTTTCAGGTTCAAACGCTTCAACATAAGTTAACGCATCACACAATACTAATCGGCCTTCTGCATCGGTATTAAGTACTTCAACAGTTTGACCTGACATGGTTGTTAATATATCGCCTGGGCGGTATGCACGGCTACTTGGCATGTTTTCACAGCCAGCTAAAACGCCGATGACATTCAATGGCAGCTGCATTTCTACAACCGCGCGCATTAAACCAAGTACACCAGCTGCACCACCCATATCGTACTTCATCTCATCCATGCCTTCGCCTGGTTTAAGTGAAATACCGCCTGAATCGAAAGTTAATCCTTTACCAACAAATACAACCGGTGCTTGTTTTTCTGATGCGCCGTTGTAATGGATCACCGACATGACAGATTCATTCTCACTGCCACGTCCAACAGCTAGGTATGAATGCATACCTAGCTCTTCCATTTCCTTTTCACCGACGAGGTTAACGGTGACGTTATCGAACTCTTTAGCTAACAGCTCAGCTTGCTCACCTAGGTAACGAGGGTTACAAATGTTCGGTGGCATATTAGCAACGTCTTTACATAGTTTTGCACCTGCCGCAATAGCTAAACCATGCTCAATGGCGCTTTCTCCAATTGTTAACTCTCTGCGAGTTGGCACATTAAAGACTATTTTACGTAGCGGGCGTCGCGCTTCACTTTTTTTGCTTTTCAGCTGGTTGAATGTATATAGACAGTCTTGTGTGGTCTCAACTGCTTGTCTTACCTTCCAGTAAGTATCACGACCTTTGACATGTTGCTCAGTCAAGAAGCATACAGCCTCCATAGAGCCTGTTTCATTTAAGGTATTGATAGTTTTAGAGATGATTTGTTTGTACTGTTTATCATCAAGCTCGCGCTCTTTACCACAACCAACCAATAATACACGCTCACTTAATACATTGGGTACATGGTGTAATAACAATACTTGCCCTGGTTTACCCTCTAGGTCACCACGGCGCAATAAATTGGAAATATAGCCTTCGCTGATTTTATCCAGCTGCTCACCAACTGGCGATAAACGTCGTGGTTCATACACCCCAACAACAATACAAGCACTGCGTTGCTTTTCTGGACTACCACTTTTAACGCTGAATTCCATTGCGACTCCTAAGTCTAAGTTATGCCATTTCAAACTTTAAATGCCAAACTACATCAAGTTAACTAAGTTACTTTAGTGCAGCAGCACTAGTAGGATATTTGATTTTGATGGCATATAATAAAGTGACTAAAATAACCAGTTTACTCAAAATTTCCTACTATTCCAGTGAAATGAGACGTTTTATAGGGGCGAACATTGCTAATTTTTCGATATTTGACTGCTGAAGTTTTAAAATCGCAGGTCGCCGTTTTCCTTACTCTAATGACGATTTTTCTATCACAAAAATTTGTCAAAATCTTAGCTGAAGCTTCGGGCGGAGGAATCCCAGGAAAACTCGTATTGTCATTTTTAGCGCTTAATTTACCTAAATTAGCTGTATATATTCTGCCATTGAGTGTGTTTCTAGGCATTATACTGGCGTATAGCCGGATATACGCAGATAGTGAAATGACGGTATTAAAGGCGTGCGGTGTGAGCGAGTGGTATGTTGTTCGCGTCACGCTTATTTCGAGTTTCTTTGTTGCATTAATTGCCGCTGCTGTGAGTTTATACGTTGCACCGTGGGCGGGTGAAAAACAAAACCAATTACGTGAACAAGCAAATGCAGAGTCCGGTCTTACACAATTACGAGCGGGGCGTTTTCAGCAAACTGGCAATGAAAAAGCGGTTGTGTTTATTCACAACACCAGTGAGCAGGGCTCTGTTTTAAATAAAGTTTTTGTAGCTCAGCTGCCAGAAAAAGAATCTAACAATGCTGCTCGAATTGTTTATGCGCAACAAGGGGAAGTTGCTGAAGGGGAATCGGGGGAGCAACAACTTCTCTTGAAAGATGGCAAACGCTATGAAACGGATGGGTTTAGCCAAGCATTAAATAAAACAGAGTTTGGCAGTTATCAGGTTCAGATCCAAGAGCAAGAAATTGAACGTCGAAGACGTGAACTAGAAGACCTCCCTTCTAGTCGATTGTTGGAACTCAATACTCCAGAGTCAATTGCACAATTCCAATTACGCATTGCAACGCCGATTTCTATTTTACTTTTAACTTTATTAGCTGTACCGCTGAGTGTTGTGAATCCGAGGCAGGGTAAGTTTGCTAAGCTGGTGCCTGCAATTGGCATTTACTTAGGGTACTTTATTTTACTCAATGCTGGTAAGTACTTGGTGGCAGAGGGCAAGATACCGCCTTCAGTGGGTTTATGGTGGATCCATTTATCAATTTTATTCATCGGTACTTACCTCATCGTCAAAGGCCGACCTTTCGGAGTATGGCTTAGATCTATATTGAGAAAGAGGGAGGTAGTCGCATGATGAAAATGCTTGATTGGTATTTAGGTCGAAGTATTTTGCAAACTACGAGTTTTGCATTATTAGTATTTGTCGGCATAAATACACTCATTAAGTTCATCGAGCAGCTTCGCTCTGTCGGTCGAGGTACCTATGAAGTGTCTGATGCACTGTTATTCACTTTATATAGTGTGCCAAGTGATATCGTGGTGTTTTTTCCAATGGCTGCGCTGATAGGTGGTTTGACTGGATTGGGTGCGTTGGCCTCAAGCAGTGAGTTAGTGGTTATGCAAGCCGCTGGTATGTCACGATTGCAAATTATTGGGTCAGTAATGAAAACCGCGATCATTCTAGCAATATGTATGATGGCCTTGGGGGAGTGGGGAGCGCCAGAAGCAGAACGCACTGCCAAACAACTAAGGAATCAGGCGATTTATGGTGGAGAAGTCTATGATGCGCAGAAGGGCCTGTGGGCAAAAGATGGTAATAATTTTATCAATATAGCCAATGTTGAAAAATCAGGTGAGCTGACCAACATAAATATATATCACTTTTCTGATGACTTAAACTTAGAAAAAATAACCAGAGCACAATCCGCTATCACTTCTGAGAAGGGGTGGATGCTTAAAGCAGTAGAAGAAGTACAAATTGGTGACAAGCAGGTTAGTACTTATTATGCACAAACAAAGCTATATGGTTCTCAACTTACCATTGATAGGCTAGGGGTTGCCTCATTTGAACCAGAGTCTTTGTCTTTTACCGGTTTATTATCTTACTTAAAATATCTTGAACAAAATGAGCAAGACACCAGCCATTATGAATTGGCGTTATGGCGAAAAGTAATGCAGCCAGTTACGATAGCAGTTATGTTGTTGGTTGCTTTGTCATTTATTTTTGGACCATTACGTTCGGTGAGCATGGGTGCAAGAATTATAATGGGTGTGGTGACTGGATTGATCTTCCACTTGAGTAATGAGGTGTTTGGTCCTATTGTGATGGTATATCAATTCTCGCCGTTTATTGGCGCGGTCATGCCGAGTATTATTTTTACATTAGTGGCGATGTATTTTTTACAGCGAAGACAATAAAAAGGCGCCAATGGCGCCTTTTTTGAGGTCCTAATCTAAACTATCGTAAACTTTTTTATTTTCTTCTTTGCTCAGTACTAGCACCTCAGTCCTACATAGCAAATCTTGTAATGCGCGTTTGTGCTTAATATCAAAGAGAACAAGTAAGTTCCCCAACCCTAATAAGGCTGCCAGGCTTCTCAGTATAGCTTGAGGCCAAGTTAGCAATTGACCATTGGGGTTTTGTACTTTAAGTCGCCAAGCTCTCATACCGATTGTTTGACCGCTCTTTGTCCAGAAATAAGAAAAGAAAGATACTGACACTATAACAAGCAAAGATGAGCGGCTGTAATACAAAGCTGGCGTTGATTGAATGAGAGCAGAAACATCTTCATGACCTTCTAGCGAATACCAGCCTAGAGATATCATACCTTGAACCAAGCCCAAGAAAACCACTGTTGTGAGCATCGCAAAAGCAATAACAACGAGCGCATCATATATTAACGATGCAACCCTTCTATTAAACCCAGCACGAGGAAAAGCAGACATTTAAAAACCTATATAAAACTGTATCGCAATATTCTACACATAATATAGGCACGAATTGATAAAACCTCGATATTTTATGATTTTGGTCAAATACACAGCACTTGAACATATTTATTAAAAAAACTGCTTGCGGGGCTGTCACATATTTGTATAATGCAGGGCATAGAGACGAGGGCAAATAAAAAAAGCCTAAGCTCAAAGTGGTTTTTCTTTATCTTCTCCAAGTTAGAAGATTAAAGAAAAATGATGCCAGTGTGATGGAATTGGTAGACATGACGGATTCAAAATCCGTTGCCTTCGGGCGTGGCGGTTCAAGTCCGCCCACTGGTACCACTTTTTATAGCCTCAGATTTTTCTGAGGCTTTTTTATTTCTATTTCAATATTTTACACTTCATATTAATGCCTGCATTTACATTATAAAAATCGCTCTTAATGAATTTGATTTTTAAGTTTTATGCTATTTTTGTAGCTTTATTGGCGCTTTATAAACACTCAGTAGATAACTCTTCTCTTTTGGGGAAAGCTTAAGCCCTTCGAGAATTTCCATATCGATTTTGACAGGTTCGTCGTGTCTAATCATGTAAATAATAGAGTCAGCAAGACGTACTTTATTTCGTGTGGACATTTGTATGTAGGTTGTATAAATAACAGCAGGTACTATGAGTATCAATAATACGAATAGGGCTATGAAAATTTCCATTTTGTTTCTCGCAGGCAGTAGTCAAAAACAATGATGTCAATTGTTGGCATAAAATAGTTCATAAAAAGATAATATGACTTTGAAATGCCCACTTTTGAGAAAAAGTTTAATGAATACCATAATAATTTTCTTCGACTAAACTTTAGTTGGGGCGAAATATAGTTTGGGGAAGATTGTGCAGTTAAGGCAGTCACTTTTACTTTTTAAAACAGCAGCTGTGGGTTCTGCTATCGTGATCATTGTTGCGAGTTGGTTTCTGTATGATCAGTTGCAGCAAACAAGACTGTTAAATGATCATCTGTTTCAACTACAAACACAGATCCAGCGTTTACTTGACCAAGAAGAGCGCTTTCTGATAGAGCGTCAAAGAGATAGTCTATCTTCCATTGAAGATGATAGGTTCTCTTACAGAGAAAGCTACAGTGTCTTGCTCAGTATGTTAGTTGCCCAACAACGAGATCTAGATCTATTGTTTAAGTTAGATGAGGAAGTAAAACGTTTTACTCTTAAATATGAACAGCTTGCTTCAATGCAAGCGCTATTAGGGTACGATAAAGAGGAGGGCGTTTACGGTAACTTTAGACGGCAAGCACATGCGTTACAAGATATTGCCAAGCAAACCTCACACCCACAATTAGAAATACTTTTGCTTGAATTACGGCGTCGAGAAAAAGATTTTTTGTTGCGACTCGACCCAAATTATTTATTAATACATCAAGATCTATTAGCTCGGACAGAGCTGCTCATTACTACCCAGTTTCCCGAAAAGTCGCAGGACTTGATGTCTATACTAAACCAGTATCAACAAGGATTTAAGACTTATATTAGTGTGTTGCAGAAGCAAGGGTTAGATCACAGTCAAGGCGTCAGGGCTGAATTACATCAATTAAAACTCTCAATCAGAAGCCACTTTGAGGTTGTATCAAAACAACTGTTTAATGAAGACTTGACTGAGAAGCAAAACTTAATCCTCACATGTCTTGTGATCATTGTACTTATTAGCTGTTTTAGCCTGCTTTTGTTGTACATTCTTAATACCCGTATTTCTGAGCATATTATTTCTATCAGCCGTGTACTCAAAAACGTTGCACAGCATGAGGATTTTTCGATTCGCGTTAATATCGATGGAGAAGACGAGATTGCTCAAATAGCCCATCATTTGGATAGTTTACTTGCATTTATAGAAACGTTGCTGGAACGTCTAAGTGCAGCTCAACAAAGATTGATTGAAGAGGCGAAAATGGCCAGTTTAGGAAATATGGTCAGCGGTTTTGCCCATGAGCTTAATACGCCGTTAGGTGTGGCAATTACTAGCCAATCTCACCTGAAAGAGCAAGTTGAAGTGCTTAAAAAGGACTTGGAATCAGGACAGTTGCAAAAGCAGACATTAACAAACTTGATAGCAGAGGCTGAGTCTGCACTGTCTCTACTAGAAAACAATTTATTGAGGACAGCCTCTTTAATTGATGACTTTAAAAAAGTATCGGTACAACAGGAATATGATGAGATACAAGAGTTCAACCTGAAGGCTCTTGTGAGTGGTGTGCTTGATTGCTATCAACATGAGTTAAGCGCGCCTGATTACCATATGGAGATAGAAATTCCAGAGCAGTTAATGCTCAAAAGTTACCCAAATGTATTTGTTCAAGTTTTTACCTATAGCCTCAGTAACTGTATTCAGCATGCAAAAAAAGAAGGTCAATTACTTAACATAGTTATTTCAGCTTTGGTCGTAAACGATTATA
The DNA here is from genome assembly GCF_030125375.1 of Pseudoalteromonas umbrosa. Classification (GTDB taxonomy): domain Bacteria; phylum Pseudomonadota; class Gammaproteobacteria; order Enterobacterales; family Alteromonadaceae; genus Pseudoalteromonas; species Pseudoalteromonas umbrosa. The sequence continues at coordinate 20,633 of NZ_JASJUU010000006.1, forward strand.
TACACCTTTATATTAAAGATGATGGTAAAGGTATAGATAAAGAGTTATTACCTGTTATTTTCGAGCCATTTATCACAACACAAAGAAATCAAGGTGGTATAGGGTTAGGTTTAAGTATTATTTATAACCTAGTGACACAAAAGCTAGGCGGGGAAGTGAAAATACAAAGCCCCGCGCATGGCGGGGCTTGTTTGCATATTATTTTAGCTAATACGTCTTTTCGATTAGTGGGGGGTTAGCTTTTTTTGCTCGCAACCCATTGATCGACGAATTGCTCTAGTACGTTAAGTGGAACTGGTCCATTTTTAAGTACAACATCGTGGAATTCACGGATATCAAACTTTTCACCCAGTTCTTTTTTAGCAGCTTCACGAAGCTCAACAATTTTGATCATACCGATTTTGTATGCTGTTGCTTGGCTTGGCATAACAATATGCCTTTCAACCATTTTAACGGCATCAGACTTAGCATTAGGCGTGTTGTTTACATAGTAATCAATACCTTCTTGGCGCGTCCACTTCATAGCGTGGATACCAGTATCAACAACTAAACGACATGCACGCCATAGCTCCATCGCTAGACGACCGAAGTCAGAATAAGGGTCTTCATACAAGCCCATTTCTTTCGGTACTAGCTCAGAGTATAGACCCCAACCTTCTGTGTAAGCGGTATAGCGGCCAAACTTACGGAACTTAGGCATATTTTCAAGTTCTTGAGCAATTGCAATTTGCATGTGGTGACCAGGTACACCTTCGTGGTAAGCCAAAGCTTCCATTTGGTATGTCGGCATCGCTTCCATGTCATACAGGTTTGCATAGTAAATGCCTGGACGAGAGCCATCAGGTGTAGGCTGCTGATAAAACGCTTTACCTGCAGCTTTTTCACGGAATGCCTCTACACGCTTAACAATCATGTCTGCTTTTGGTTTTACAATGAAGAGTTCATCAAGGCGAGACTTCATGTTGTCGATCATAGCTGTGGCATCAGCAAGGTATTTAGCTTTACCTTCTTCGGTATTTGGTAGATAGAACTGCTTATCTGTTCTCATAAACTCCATGAATGCTTTAAGGTCACCTTTGAAGCCAACCTTTTCTTTGATTTCGCGCATTTCGTCATGGATACGAGCTACTTCTTCTAAACCAATTTTATGGATTTCTGCAGCTGACAGTTTAGTTGTAGTTGTACGTTCAAGTGCCACATTGAAGAATTTTTCACCTTCAGGGAACTTCCATACGCCATCTCTATCATCAGCACGCTTTTCAAGCTTATGTAAATAACTAATCAATTTGCTATAAGCTGGTTTTACAGCAGATGTCAAAGCGTTGTTTGCTTGCGTAATTAACGCGTCTTTTTCGCTTTGAGAAATCTCTAATTTTGCGACTTTTCTTTTGAAGTCAGCTAATAATGTTGAATCATCGCCAGCTGCGAATGGCGCGCCTTTGATGATGTTTTTGCTTGACTCGATAACATGAGGAAATACAAACTTAGGCGCGATAATACCCGCATCAGCGCGTTTGCCTAAATCTTCGATGAGTTGGTCGAAGACATTGGTTACGCCGTTTAAACGAGCAATATAAGCTTTCGCATCTTTCACATCAGAGATCTGATGTTGGTTAATCAAAAATGCAGGGATCATCGAGTGAGTGCCAAACATTTGATTCACAGGGTAAGAGTAACGACGCCATTTAAAGTCTTCGATTTCTTCTTCTAAACCTTGCTTAAATAGGTCATAACTTACTTGAGTTTGCAGGTCTAACTTACTTCTGTCGATGGCATTAATAGCAGCAAGGTCTTGCTTGACTAGCTCTAGATCTTCTAGTTGACGTGCGTCAGAGCCGTCATCCCATTTATCATAGTCTTTTTTGATACCTAGGTAGGTTTGGTAGATAGGACTACGCATTACACTGCGATTAAATGACTCTTCAAATAACGCATTTGCTTTTTCTACTTCACTTTGAACAACTTGTTGCACAGGAGTGACTGGTTTTGGTTGCTCAGCTGTTTGCTGACAGCCTGCCAGTAACGTTGCTGATATTGCAGCAGCGATGATGGTAAGTTTACGCATGTTTTACCCTTTTTTCTTTTTAAATCTTGTAGACATCATTAGTCTAACTGAAGATAAACCTCAGTGTAGGCCATTATATGCTAAGCGGCGAGCTACAGCTAGAATATGCATTAATGCATATTTTAGCTAAGTAATATCCGTACTGCATGTCACCTAAATTTAGACAAACAATTCTAACAGGTCATTTAAATACCTGTGTCCTTTATTTGTTACAAACCATGAATCACCTTGCATCTCTAATAACCCTAAGCTAATTGCGTGGTTCAATTGCTGTTCTATTTCAGATTCTTGCAGCCCTGTATACGCAGTGAAATTAGATTTAGGTGTTGGCTCTAATAGGCGAAAAGTATTCATAAAAAATTCAAAGGGCCTATCTTCCGGTGCGACATGCCAGCTGTCATACAAGTAAGGTTTCGTGAGATCCATATAGCCTCTTGGGTGCTTGACTTTGACAGTACGTAAAATCTGGTTTTGATCTGGTAGCGTAATTTTACCGTGTGCGCCGCAGCCAATTCCTAGGTAGTCACCAAAGCGCCAGTAATTCAAGTTGTGTTTGCAACGATAATTAGATTTGGCGTAGCCAGATATTTCGTATTGCTGATAGCCATGTTCTGCCAATAATGTTTGACCAGCTTCTTGTATTGCCCAAAGGGTTTCATCCTCTGGTAATTTTGGAGGCTTAGACGCAAATTGGGTATTAGGCTCAATGGTTAATTGATACCAAGAAATATGGGGGGGATTTAATTCGATGACTCGTCGTAAATCGCTTAATGCATCGTCAATAGTCTGATTTGGTAGACCGTGCATCAAATCCATGTTGAAACTGTTTAAACCTGCGTCATGTGCCTCAGCTGCTGCATTTAAGGCTTCTTGTTCGCCATGAATGCGCCCTAGCGCTTTGAGTTTATCACTTTGCAAGCTTTGTACGCCGATTGATATGCGGTTAATACCGGCTTGCACATAATGTTTGAAACGATCGCTTTCAACGGTACCCGGATTAGCTTCTAAAGTAATTTCAATATCATCTTCAAAACCAATCAATGCTTCGATTTGTTCGAGCAAGTACACATACGCATCACCAGAAAGTAAGCTAGGTGTACCACCACCAACAAAGATACTATGTAGCTTTCGACCTTGTACAAGATGTAAATCTGCTTTGAGGTCGTCTAGAAGGTGACCAATATATTCTTGCTCAGGGATAGTGCCTTTTTGGCTGTGGCTATTGAAATCGCAATATGGACATTTTTGCACGCACCAAGGCACGTGCACATATAAACTTAATGGAGGGAGATTCACAGGGTACTCTTAAAGTGGGTCATTAATTGTTGCAGTGCTTTCCCTCTATGGCTAATGGCGTTCTTTTCTTCCTTTGTTAGCTCTGCGGCCATTTTTTGTAAACTTTCGACCCAAAAGACAGGATCATAACCAAAACCACCGTCACCATGCTGCAAGTTGGCGATGGTGCCTTCCCAGCTCGCTTGGCAGATCACGGGCGTTGGATCTTCAGCATGGCGCATATATACCAATACACACCAGAATCGAGCAGTGCGATAGTCATTACTTGCCATAGCGTCGAGTAATTTATCAATATTTTGCTGATCGCTTGCGCCGACTCCAGCAAAACGAGCTGAATACACACCAGGTGCGCCATTAAGTGCGTCAACCTCTAAACCTGAGTCATCAGCGATGGCTGGCAGCCCGGTTTCTTTGGCTGCATGGCGGGCTTTAATGATGGCATTTTCCACAAAAGTAGTGCCGGTTTCTGCCACATCTGACACCTCAAACTGACTTTGAGGTAATACTTCTATTTGCAGAGACTCAAGCATACCGCCGAGTTCTTTTACTTTGCCTTGGTTGCCTGTGGCCAGCACGATTTGTTTTGTCATATTTTTTAATCTACGTAGAACTTTTGTTGAAACTTTAAGGTTTGATGTTCATTGCCTTGTTGAATACTGAGCTCAAAGCGATAAACATCTTCATTGTAATAATCAAGTTGAGTGAGGTAATAAATGGCGTCACCCTCGACGACCTGCTTAAAGGTAAGCGGTTTTTTATTTCCCAATAAGTTCTTAGCAAATCCAGAAATTTGCACCTGTTGTGCTGTTTTTGCTTTATCTGTGGCTAGAACAGAAACGTTGATTAACGCTTTATTTTCATTGCGCACAACACCATATGCTTTGGCGACACTAGGTTGGATAAAGGTAGATGGGAAGGCAATGTAATGCACTTCCCAATTACCTAACCTCTTGAACTGGCCCCCAGACTCCGAATCTTGCGTATGGCCTGTAAAGGAAATCACTAAAAGTAAAACTGCTAAAAGATATACTCGCATAGTACCTCACTCACATATGCTTAATGCATAAAATCCATGACCAAACGTTGTAAGAACATCATGCCAAACAGCACCACCATAATAGATAAGTCTAGCCCACCTAGAGGAGGAATGATTTTTCTTACTGGGCGTAACAGTGGCTCTGTTAGTTGCTCGAATACAGCGGCGGCAGGGTTATATCCTTGTACTACCCAACTTAAAAGGGCACGAATAATCAAAATCCAAAAAACCAAACTAAATGCTTCTTTAAGTAAGGTTAACAGTCCACCAAGCGCTGCTGTTGCTGGGTCCCAGTAGCCACTGAACACCAACATTAATACAGACAGCTTGGCACCTGCGACGATAAATGCAAGGACCAAAGAGGCCACATCTATGCCTGCAAAGCCAGGGATAATTTTACGTAGGGGGTTCACTGCAAATGAGGTTGCTTTCACCACAGCTTGACTAACCGGGTTGTAAAAATCGACGCGTGCCCACTGCATCCAAAAGCGCAGTAGTACGACCATTAAAAACAGGTTAAAAACGGTTTCAATTAAAAAATGCATTGCACTCATTTAGAGGGTCCTTAAATTTGTGTTTCCATTTCCTCAGCACGGGCGATACAAGCATCCATCGCATCTGCCACGGTTTGAGGAAGTTGATTGGCTTTCATTGACTCAATAGCTGCATGAGTGGTGCCTCCTTTTGAGGTGACGTTTGCACGCAACTGTTCTAAGCTCACATCTGGCTGCGAGACAGCCATTTGGGCGGCTCCCAGCGCTGTTTGCTGCACAAGCTGCCTCGCTTGCTGCTCATCAAATCCTAACTGACGGGCTTTTTCCTCAATCGCCTGCATAAACAGAAAAAAATAAGCAGGAGAAGAGCCTGTCACAGCAATGATGTCATTGATCTCACTTTCTTCTTTGAGCCAAGTCGTGATGCCTGTGGCGCTAAAAATCGTGTCAACGAATGCTTTTTCCTGATCATCAATATCCTGACTAAAGAGTCCGGACACACCGAGGCCGACCAGTGATGGGGTATTTGGCATACAGCGAACGAGTTTGGTGTCACATTGCAGCATGTCTTTTAAACGTGAAATAGTAATACCCGCGGCAACAGAAATGATTACTTTATCGCGTAAATCAAGATTTGCTGATTTGAAAGAGTCACACAATGCTTCCATCATCTGCGGTTTTACCGAAAGCACCACAATGTCAGCACGCGCAATGGCATCTAGGTTATCACTGGTTGTTTGCACTGCGAAGTCGCTTGCAACCTTTTCTAGTTTTGCTTGATTGCGATTAGTTGCAATAATATTTTGAGCGTTGAATCCATTTTTTAGCATACCGCCAATAATGGCATAGCTCATGTTTCCTGTGCCGATAAATGCAATTGTTTTGTTAGACATATTCTGTGTTTGGCCTTTATTGTCTTTTTCCAAAAATATCAGTACCAATTCTTACCATATTGGCACCAGCTGAGATGGCTGGTTCTAAGTCACCACTCATACCCATAGAAAGTGTATCGATATTAGGATATTGGGTCTTTAGTTTATCAAAGCAATCTTTCATTTGCTGAAAATATTGTAGTTGCTGGGTTTCGTCATTGGTTTGAGCGGTGATAGTCATCAAACCTCTTAAAGTTAACTGCTTCGAACTCTCTATAAATTCAGCGAGTTCAGACAGCTCTTCTAGCATGCAGCCTGATTTTTTCTCATCACCGCTGATGTTTACCTGTATTAATATATTTAACGGCTTTAAGTTGGTTGGACGCTGTTCACTTAAGCGCCTAGCAATCTTTATCCGGTCAACACTTTGCACCCAGCTGAAGTGCTCAGCAATGTGCCGAGATTTGTTTGATTGAATTGGCCCGATAAAGTGCCAGTCAATGTCGCGATAGTTTTTGAAATGTATTACTTTGTCGACGGCTTCTTGAACATAAGACTCACCAAATAAGCGCTGCCCAGCATCATAAGCTTGTTGGATTAGTTCAATGGGTTTCGTTTTAGATACAGCTAAGAGCTGAACAGGATCAGAAATCTGATTATTTTGCTCTGCTTTTGTGATGCGATCGTAGGCGTTATTTAGCCGTTCTGCTATTGTAACCATATTATTATTTGCTCGTAGTGGAGTCATAGATGGATATTACTGAATTATTAGCCTTTAGTGTGCAACATAAAGCGTCGGATCTACACCTTTCATCGGAAGTTTCCCCGATGATACGCGTGGATGGTGACGTACGTCGCATAAATATTCCCGCTTTAGAAGCGAAAGACGTAAATAGCTTAATTTACGATATTATGAATGATAACCAGCGCAAGGACTATGAGCAAAATCTTGAGGTGGATTTTTCGTTCGAAGTACCAAATTTAGCGCGATTTCGTGTCAATGCCTTCAATACCAGTCGAGGACCTGCAGCAGTCTTTCGTACCATTCCAAGTCAGGTATTAACGCTGGATGACTTGGGGGCGCCGGATATTTTTAAGAAAATCGCTGATAACCCACGTGGGCTCGTGCTGGTGACAGGTCCTACGGGGTCAGGTAAGTCGACTACGCTTGCTGCTATGGTGGATTACATCAACAGTTGCAAACATCATCATATTCTAACTATTGAAGACCCGATTGAATTTGTACACCAAAATCAGTTGAGCTTGATAAACCAGCGTGAAGTGCATAGAGATACGCATAGTTTTAATGCGGCACTGCGCAGCGCGTTGCGTGAAGACCCTGATGTTATCTTGGTCGGTGAGTTACGTGATTTGGAAACTATTCGCTTAGCAATGACTGCGGCAGAAACTGGTCACCTCGTGTTTGGCACGCTCCATACTACGTCGGCACCTAAAACCATTGACCGTATTATCGATGTTTTCCCTGGTGAAGAGAAAGACATGGTTCGTTCTATGTTATCTGAGTCCTTGCAAGCCGTTATTTCTCAAACTTTAATTAAAAAAGTGGGCGGTGGACGAGTTGCCGCTCATGAGATCATGCTCGGTGTACCGGCAATTCGTAACTTAATTCGTGAAGATAAAATTGCGCAAATGTATTCAGCGATTCAAACGGGTGCACTGCACGGCATGCAAACGATGGATCAGTGTTTGATGAATATGGTTAATCACGGTTTGATCACAACGCAAGATGCGCACGCGAAAGCGCATGATAAAAACCAGTTTGGTGCAGCAGGGTTTTAACGTATGGCTTTAATAGATTATTTACAATTGATGGTAGACAAAGAAGCGTCGGACTTGTTTGTCTCATCTGGGTTGGCAGTCAGTGCAAAAATTGATGGTGAGTTGCGTGCACTGGATGAGGATGTATTAGACAGCGATGGCGCTTTAGCCATGGTTGAGTCTGCCATGTCAGAGACTCAAAGGCAGCAGTTCCACGCTGAAAAAGAATGTAATTTTGCGGTTGCCAATGATGCGGGTCGTTTTCGTGTGTCTGCATTTTGGCAGCGAGATTGTGCTGGCATGGTTATTCGACGTATCGTGACAGACATACCAGATGTGAATCAGCTCGGCCTGCCTTCGGTATTGACTGATGTGATCATGTCTAAGCGCGGCTTGGTTTTATTTGTAGGTGGTACGGGCACGGGTAAATCGACGTCGTTGGCTGCCTTGCTTGGCTATCGTAACCGAAATCAGCGAGGTCATATTCTCACTATCGAAGACCCGATTGAGTTTGTGCATGAACACCGTAAAAGTATTATTACGCAACGGGAAGTAGGACTTGATACCGAAAGCTTTGAGGCCGCTCTGAAAAGCTCTTTGCGTCAAGCGCCAGACGTAATTCTGATTGGTGAAATTCGTTCACAAGAAACTATGGAGTATGCTCTGAGCTTTGCAGAAACGGGTCATTTATGTGTCGCCACTTTGCATGCCAATAATGCTAACCAAGCCATTGACCGTATTATGCATCTTGTGCCAAAAGAAAAGCATGATAAATTAAAATACGACTTGGCGCTGAATTTGAGAGCGATTGTTGCTCAGCAATTAGTACCAACTTCCAAAGGGGAAGGCAGGGTTGCGGCCATTGAGATCTTACTAAACTCTCCTATGGTTGCTGAATTAATCAAAAAAGGAGACATAGGTTCAATTAAGGAAACTATGTCTAAGTCCAAAGAGATGGGCATGCAGACTTTTGACCAAGCGCTGTTCGAGTTGTATAAAGCACAACGTATAAATTATGCCGATGCGCTCCATCATGCTGACTCACCCAATGACTTACGCTTGATGATCAAGCTGCAAAATAACGAGCAAAAAGGTGCTGGGTTTTTGCAAGGGGTTACCATTGATGGCCTGGATAGCAAGAAAAACTAAGCTGCTGGGCTTTATCGCTTGTTATTATTTGAGCCTAGTCAATATATGCTGGGCTCAATCAGACTATGTGGATATCTACATCAGAGACGATGTATATATGAACTACACGGCTTTATTATCAGGGCGCTCACCACTTGAAGTAGATAATTTTGGTGGACAATTTGTGCGTCGAGATGTCATTGATATGGTGCTATTGCATCAAGCGCTTCTCCTTGGTGGCTTTAACAAACCATTTCGTTATCGCCCCGGTAATGTTAATTTCCGAGATTCCAACTTACTTGATCAGGGTAAGCAGCTATTGAGCTTTGATACTTATTGGTATGAAGAAGCACAGCTCAAAGCAGATAAGCTATTTGTAAGCGATCCGGTGATCCGCAAAGGTGAATTCTTTGCAGGGATCTACTATGCAAAAGACAATAAACGAATGGAGCGCATTCAAACATTAAGTGATTTGCAGCAGCTTACAGCCGTATCGTCAAGCCGTTGGCCAGTCGATTGGTACACGCTGAGTCGGTTGCCTCTTAAAGAGCTGGTGGATGAGCCTAACTGGCCTTCTCAAGCTCAAATTGTGAATAAACAGTGGGCTGATTTTATGTTGATCCCTTTAATGCCTGTATTAGGGAATGACTTTCGATTAGCGAACATCAACTTAGTGTCTCACCCAAAGTGGGTTATTTTACTTGATAGTAGCCGACACTTTGTGGTTTCAAGGTTACACCCTGATGGTGAGCGGGCATTTATCGCACTCCAGAAGGGTCTAAAAAAGCTTCGTAAACAGGGGAGAGTCCAAGATGCATATCGTCAAGCTGGATTACTCCCTGATCTGACCAAATATAAACAATTGAATGTGCAAGAAAGTGAAGAGTAAGCTACTCTTCATCCCACATTTGTTCAAAAAAGCTCTCTAAGATAATCACCGCAGACATACCATCAACGTTATCTTTTGCTAAAGAACGATAACCGCCTTGATCAAACAACCTAGCTTTGGCATCTGTTGTTGTAAGGCGCTCATCTTGTGTTTCAACGGGTAAACGGTAATTATTATGCAAACGATTAGCGAACTTCTTTGCGGAAAAGGTGACTTGTTGATTGGTGCCATCCATATTGAGAGGCAAGCCAACCACTAATAAATCGGGTTTCCAGTCGTTTACGTGTTGCTCAATATCAGGCCAATTTGGAATGCCATCTCTTGCCTTTACAGCTCCTAGGCTGGTTGCTGTACCTGTGACTTCTTGGCCTATGGCCATACCAATACTTTTTGTACCAAAATCAAACCCCATTACGGTGCGTTGACCTTTTGGGGTTTTTGGTTTTTTGTTACTCATTCTGTTATGCGTGTCCTGCTTGGTTGCTAAGCTGTGCGATATCTATGCCCAGCATACTGACGGCTTTTTCCCATCTTTTTTCTGGTGGCGTACTGAATATAATTTCCGGATCGGCTTGAATAATAAGCCAAGAGTTCTCTAAGATCTCTTTTTCCAGCTGGCCTTTCTCCCACCCTGAATAACCGAGCGTAATGATAAAAGCATCAGGGCTATCATGATAGGTAAGGGATGCAAGCACATCTTTAGAGGTCGTTATCATGATGTCTGAGCTGAGCTCTTTACTTGAGGCATAGCCTATTTTGGGCGTATGTAACACAAACCCTCTGTCCGTATGCACCGGCCCACCGGCAAAAACCGTTTGCTCGGCAGCACTGCTGTCCTTATCATTATCGATTTCAATCTGATCGAGCAATTCACCCACAGTTACATCAATGGGATGATTTACTATCAATCCCATTGCGCCTTCTTCGTTATGTTCACAAATGTAGGTAACGGAGCGTTTGAACATCGGGTCCTGCAAGTTAGGCATTGCGATAAGGAAGTGATTAGCTAATGATTGCATGCGAGACCCCTTCTATAATTTAACTTTCAGTATGGTTGAGTTTTGCTTCAATCGCATCAAAAAACTTGTCCATAATAGATATATCGTACGCAGCTTCGATTTCCTTAACACAAGTTGGTGCGGTCACGTTGATCTCAGTTAGCTTATCGCCAATGATATCTAAGCCTACAAAGAGTAACCCTTTTTCTTTTAGAGTAGGTGCAACTGCCTCTGCAATTGTGCGATCACTATCACTGATAGGCCTTGCTTCACCACGACCACCAGCGGCCAAGTTACCACGTGTTTCGCCGCCTTGTGGGATACGTGCTAAACAGTAAGGAATGACTTCGCCATCAACGACTAATACGCGTTTATCTCCTTGTTTTATTTCAGGGATATAATTTTGCGCCATCGCAAATCTGCTACCGTGCTCTGTCAGTGTTTCACAGATCACACCGATGTTAGGGTCGTTGTGTTGCACTCTAAAAATAGAAGCCCCACCCATACCGTCGAGCGGTTTTAAAATAATATCTTGATGTTTATCTAAAAAGGCTCTGATCTGCGCTGCGCTTCGAGTAACGAGTGTGTCAGGTGTGTGCTCACTGAACCAAGCAGTGAAAAGCTTTTCATTGGCATCTCTTAAGCTTTGCGGCTTGTTAACAACTAGGGTGCCAGCCAATTCTGCGCGCTCTAAGATATAGGTTGCATAGATATACTCAGTATCAAAAGGCGGATCTTTGCGCATCAAAATAACATTAAGGTCACTTAATGCGATGTCTTGCTTATCTTCTAATTCATACCAACGGCTCTCATCATCAAACACACGGGCTTTTGCGGCTGTTGCTCGGCCTTCACCTTGGTACATGTACAGGTCGTCCATTTCCATGTAATACAGCTCAAATCCACGTTGTTGAGCTGCCATCATCATGGCAAAACCGGTATCTTTTTTGATATTAAAACCACTGATTGGATCTGAAACTATTCCAAGTTTGACTGCCATCGCCGTTACCTTATGTGTTATTTTCGATGTAAGTGAATAAGTGCTTAGCAGCCAAATCACCATGACTGACTGCTAACTTACTATAATATGAGGGCTTATAAACGGATTTAAAGGGCCAAATCTCCAAACTGTAACTGTAAAGCACTTAAAACAGTTAATGCAGCGGTCTCAGTTCGTAGCACTCTAGGTCCAATTTTTATGTCGATAAACCCTTGCTCTGTTGTGTTAGTCATTTCGTCATCAGTAAAGCCACCCTCAGGCCCAACTAAAAAGCGCACACCTTGCTCCGGTGCTGGCAAAGTCTTGATAGAGTGATCTGCTCTTGGGTGTAAAGTGAGTTTTAGTTCTTCACTTTGTTGACTTAACCATTGCTCTAACGAGATAGGCGGGTGCACGATAGGAACGAAGTTCCTGCCTGATTGTTCGGCCGCAGAAATCGCAATTTTTTGCCATTGCTGGTGTTTTTTGGCCAGCCGTTCGCCACTGAGTTTCACACCGCATCGAGTGGTAAATAATGGTGTTATTTCACTGACACCGAGCTCCACTGATTTTTGGATAGTAAAGTCCATCTTATCACCACGAGAAATACCCTGTCCAAGGTGAACTTTTAGAGGTGACTCGACGCATTTATCGACAAATTCGAAAGGGGTAACCTCGACAGTTTTTTTTGAGATAGTGGTGATCTTTGCTAAGTATTCACCACCGTGTCCGTTGAACAGACTGACGTGTTCACCTTCTTTCATTCTGAGTACACGCGCAATATGCCCTGCAGCATCCTCATCTAAAGTCGTCGGTTGATTAATGACTAAGTCCGATGGTTGGTAAATATGTGGAATTCGCATAGTGTTGAACGTCTCAATTGAATATGCGCTCATGTTAAGGTTTTCGTGGCCATGAGTCTAGAGAACATGACTGGTGATTGAGTATGGCGTCACAGCGTTAATCTGTGGTATCCGTTTTCAATACAACAAATTCGCTAAATGTATCGTGCTTGGTTGCCGCTAGACTAGAGTTACACGTTAGGTGGTTATTGTTAAAAGCGTCATTTACTCGGTGATAATCGTAGCCATTGGCTAATTGTTCAATGGTGTAACGTTCTGCGTGCAGTGAATTGAAGATAAATTTTTGCTTTTCGTCAGCTAGATTGTAGTCGAGCGCATATATGAGCACCCCTTGGATCTTGTGGTGCTCATGTAAGTACGTTGCAAGCTCAGAAACGCTTATCTCATTGTCAAAGTCACAGTAACTGTAATCCTTGATTTGATCTTTAAACATCATTTTGAGCATTTGCTTTGTATTGTCGCCAGCGATAATTAATTGACTGGGGGTGTCAGGGGCAAGAGATTTAACAAACTCTACAAATTCCTGACTGAACTCCCAGTTGCTGTCTACAAGTAAAAAGTTATCTAATTTCAAGGACGTAAGTCTCCAGAATTAAGATATCCATAATCTAGTTAGGCGTTTAAATTGAAAACATGTTTATTAGTAAATAGCCCATGCTACAAAAAACAGCAAATTCTAAGCAGGCGACCCCAATATTATCTTGGTGGTCAACCTCTAGACCTATATCTACTTTTGGCAGCACAATGACGACCATTAAACGACTAAATATGTACAATAAAAACCACATAAAAATAGAATGTATGACCACGGTGAGTAGGTTATCAACGATTTTATCTGGGTAGTTCGGTGCGCTGTGTAATCCTGCATAAATAGCCAGTGCTAAACCAATCGTTTTTCCAGCATAGCGGATCCCTATCGAAGTATTGGCCAAACTAAAATTATACTGTAAAGATGCGCCTTGATTTTTTCTCGCAAATCGAGATTCACGTATCTTGCTATCAAGTGCAAAGACCCCCTGTAAAAACAAAAAGCAGATGCTCACTATAAGTAGCGCTTGCAGTGAGCTTGGCGTTAACCAGTGATACAAGCCAAGTACCAAAATACAATTGCCTATCAGCATGCCAGAATCGACAAGCGCTGCGCAGACGTTTTGTTTGAGGATGGCTTGTGTCTCGTTAAAGCGGTATAGGATCCACTTCCTATGAATTGCTTGGCCAATATAGATAAAGAACCATATCAGTATAAGTGGTAGCACGATCTGAGTGTGTAACTGTGACAATTCAAATGTCTCTAAGTGACCAAAAAAGTATCCAGTGCTTGCACATAACACCGCAACTTTTGCTGCATAGTTAATGCCTAGCGCAAAGTTGTCATGTTGAGCTAACTCTTTTTTTAAATGCATTTTGGCACGCATTTGAACCGTGACTCTCAGACACATTAATGCCACAAAGGCGAGAAGTAAACCGCTTAAAAAGGTCAAAAAATTGCTGTTTTCTAAAGACAAGTAACTCATGCTCAGTGTAAGGTTGTTGTTATTTAGCGTTACTATAACATCGCACAACAAATGAGCCATAAATCACTGGAGGTTTTTCTATGGAACAAGGCCAATTAAGTCCCGAGTTAACAGCTTTAGCGCAGCAGCGTTTTACTGAGCTATTTCCAGGACAAGCTTTAAATCCACAAGCTTTGAGGCTATTGGCACTCAGTGACTTCGCTTATCGTATACTCTCTCAACATCCACAGTGGTTGGATTGGTTACTTGATGAAAACGCGATGAATTGCAGAGATATAGAACCAGCACTGACAGGCGAGCTGGAAGTGTTAACAGAGGCACAGTGCTTTGTTCAATTAAGAATTTACCGCAAGCGGTTTTGGTTAAAACTGATGTGGCTTGATTTGGTGATGGGTAACGATATTGCTGACAGCATTGAATACCAATCGAAACTCAGTGAGCAACTCATTGATAGTGCTAATCAATGGGCATGTACTCAAGTCGCTAAAAGCAATGGTATGCCACTGGATGACGCGCAATCCCCGTTACCCATGCTTGTGTTGGGTATGGGAAAGCTGGGCGGACAGGAACTTAACTTTTCATCTGATATTGATTTGATATTTACCTATCCACTGTCGGTGAAGACGCAAGGTGGGCGCCGCAGTATAGAAGCGCAAGTTTTTTATACGAAGGTGGCCCAAAAGTTAATCGCTGCGCTTGACCAGCGAACGGCTGATGGACAAGTATTCAGGGTTGATATGCGCTTAAGGCCATTTGGAGAAAGCGGCCCGCTGGTCATGAGCTTTTCTGCGATGGAAGATTATTATCAAGATCAAGGCCGAGAGTGGGAGCGTTATGCGATGCTCAAAGCGCGCTTACTCGGTCAGCCAAACCAGTATTGGGATGAGTTTAAAGCGTTAATCAAACCTTTTGTATTTCGCCGATATATTGATTTTTCTGTGATTGAATCGCTGCGCAAAATGAAACATATGATAGCGCAAGAAGTGAGAAGAAAAGGGCTGATCAATAACATTAAATTAGGTGCTGGTGGGATCAGAGAGGTTGAGTTTATTGTTCAAGCGTTGCAAATGATCCGAGGTGGGCGAGAACCTGATCTGCAGACCCCATCACTATTAAGTGCATTGAGTATATTAGCGCGACAAGAGGTGATCCCGAGCTCTGTAGCATCAGGATTGAAATCGCAGTATTTGTTACTGCGTCGTGTTGAGCAGTATTTGCAAGCTTTTAATGATGAGCAAACACAAACTTTACCAGATGACACGCTGAATCAAAACCGATTGTGCGCATTGTTAGGCCTGCCAGAATATGCGCAGCTGGTGGATTATCTTGAACAGGCTCAAGCCCAGATAAGGGCTGAGTTTTCTCAGGTGATTGGTGAGGAGCCCCATGATACGCAGGCGTTAAAAGCATGCTTTATATCTGCTTGGGAATATCAGGATGTGAGCTATCTAGACATTGAATTCAGTGAGCAAGCGCACACCTTGTGGCAAAACACTTTGAATCTTTTTTACACAGATATAACCAAAAAACAGATCGGTGTGCGAGGGCGTGATGTGCTTGATAAGTTAATGCCTTTGGTACTTAGTGAAATTACGCCATTAAACTCACCGCAAGTGTTAGAGCGTGTGCTTGGTGTGATTTCTAAAGTCGCTTCTCGAACTGCTTATTTAGAGCTGCTTTATGAAAATCTAGGCGCACTTAAGCAGCTGATTAAGCTGTGCTCTCACAGTGCATGGATTGCACAGCAGATTGCACGATATCCTATTTTGCTAGATGAGCTTATTGACCCTGCTGTGCTTTATCGCCCGCTGCCACTTAATGCATATTACAATGAAATCCAACAGTATTTTTTGCGTATCGATCCTCAAGACCTTGAACTGCAAATGGAAGCGCTCCGTCAATTTAAGCAAACACAACAATTGCGAATAGCAGCTGCGGATGCAACAGGGGTGTTAGATATTATGAAAGTGAGCGATCACTTGACGGCTTTAGCAGAATCAATAGTCGCCAAAGCCGTTGATATTGCATGGGGGCAAATGACAGTACGCTATGGTGCACCTCAGGGGACTTCATCAGAGGCAAAAGGCTTTGCGGTGATAGCATATGGTAAAGCCGGTGGATTTGAATTGGGGTACGACTCTGACTTGGATCTGGTGTTTGTTCACAACTGCGATGGCCAGAGTAAAACGACAGGTGATAAATCAATCGCCTCAAGACAGTTTTATCTTAAAATGGCGCAGCGTTTGATGCATTTATTTAATACCCGTACGCTTTCGGGGATTTTATATGAACTAGATACTCGATTGAGGCCAGAAGGTAATTCAGGCTTACTTGCCATTAATATTGAAAGCTATCACCAATATTTACGTGAGCAGGCTTGGACATGGGAACATCAGGCACTGGTGAGGGCGCGTATGATAGTAGGCGAAGAAGTGATGGCGAAACGCTTTTATACGATACGACATGATATTTTGTGTCAGCAGCGTGATACAGCAAAGTTGCAATCAGATATTGTGACAATGCGTGAAAAAATGCGCCAACATTTATCTCAAGACTCTTCGCTTGTGTTTGATTTAAAGCAAGGCCTAGGTGGTATGACGGATATTGAGTTTTTAGCGCAATATCTGGTATTGGCATTCGCTTATGACTATAAAGCTTTGACACGCTACTCGGACAATATTCGGATCTTCGAACTGGCCAGCCAAGAGTCGGTCATAAGTAGTGATGAAAAAAGCACGCTTACACAGGTTTATTGTCAACTAAGAGAGCATTATCACCTTAATAGTTTGAATAGTTCAGGTAAAACAGTGGATGCTTCACTAATGTCTGAGCAAAGCAAATATGTAAGAGAAATTTGGCAGGCCTACTTGCAGTAGTAGGCCTTAAAATCAGAACTTAGTTCGTTAGTCTGCGGCAATTTTCACGCACGAAGACGGAGGGCTTTTCAGTTATCACAGCCGCACGTTGGCGGTGGCAGAAAAAGGTGTATACCTCGAATTCGAAATCATCATTGATGGCACGACCGACTTGATACAGGGCACTGACAAAATCGGAGTCAACTCGAAAGTTTTGTTTTACAACATAATCTTTACTCAGATACCAAAATAGTTGGATATCTTCTTGCTGCGCGTAATTGGTAAGCACACTTTTTAAAGTATTACCCATTTCAAAACGGCGAGGTTGGCTCTCTCCCGTCCACCTCTGGTGAGTTGGCTTTACGACTAGTCCGCGTTGAGCAAGTGCATCATCGAGTGGGAAAGTGGGTTTACCAATATCCATGACAAACTTTTCTCGCTCAGTGTCACGTTCATTAACGCGGTTTCTGTAATTAGCGTAAAACTGTGAAAGGCCTTGGGCGGCGGCATTGGTCGTTTCCTTGAACTCCATTTTTGGAATATTACCGTATAAAAAATAATACGCTGCCCACACTAATATCGCGCCCAGCGTAAGGTGCCTAGTCCAAAACCACATTGCCGATATTCGTTTTTTATTTTTTCTAGCCATTATTTTAGTTCGACGTTGTTATTCAATTATTAATAATACGAAGGCGCATCTTTATCTGGTCGTGTTTTGAAGCGTCTATGTAGCCACATATATTGATCAGGTGCTTCCATTATCGATTGCTCCATTCGCTTATTTACGCGTGTGACATCATGGTTTTCATCATTACTTGGAAACTCAGCCATCGCAGGTTGAATAGTAATATGGTATTTACCTTGTTTATCACGTAAACCAACTAAGCTCAATGTCTCACACTTTTGACTAGAAGCAAATAGTAATGTACCCGTTGTTGTTGCTGCATCGGGTACTGCAAAGAACGGTGCAAATTCACAGCGCTTTCTACCATAGTCTTGATCTGGTAGGTAATAACATACCTTTTTATTATGCAGTGCTTTGAGTAGCCCTTTCACATCTCGTTTGCCAATCAAAAATTCATTAGAGCGCAATCGACCTTTAGTCATGAAGTATTCCATGAGGGGATTATTATGGGGACGATAAAAACCAATACCCTGAGTATTCGTTCCCAGTACTCTTCCTAACATTTCTAAATGCAGCATATGCGGCACAAGGAGTAAAACACCTTTGCCATTGTTACGCGCTGTTTCAAAGTGTTCTAACCCTGAAATAGATCCGACAGCGCGCTTAACACGCCATTCTGGCCACCACCAAGCCATACCGGTTTCAAATGTAGCGATACCAGTATTTTCCATATTTTTTAATACCATGGCATTTCGCTGTTGCTCGTCCATATCCGGAAAGCACAGTTTGAGGTTGACTTCAGCAATTTTACGACGCTTTTTCAAAAAGCGATGCACAATTCGACCCAGCAGTTTGCCAAGCATGAATTGCACATTTTGTGGTAGCCAAGATAAAGAGTATAAAACGATAACACCGATCCAAGTTAGCCAGAACTTAGGTGCTAAAAATTGCAGTTTAAATGTTGGATTATGGACCAAGTGAAATACTCTCGTACAGCTATAAAAGAGCGTAGTTTATCGATAACAGCTGTGATGCTCAAGTAGCGGCGGAGAATGGTGGGAAATATCAGACCAGCTAAATGCTGATCTGATATTGAATGCAATTAAAGTGCAGCTTGAAGGCCTCTGTTGATCGCTTCTAAATCTGCTCGGCTTAATTCGCCAGATGCTTGCTTTAACTGTAGAGTTGAAACAATGTATCTATAACGTAAGTTAGCTAAGTCACGTTTTGCTCTATAAAGGTTTTGCGTGCTAACTAGTACATCTACGATTGTACGAGTACCTACTTCAAAACCAGCTTCAGTCGCTTGTAATGCACTTTCCACTGAAACAACCGCTTGTTCCAGTGCGCGATAAGTTGCAACATTTGACATCACTTGGTTATATGACGTGATAACAGAGCGTGTCACGTTACGCATTGATGCTTCTAAATCTTCGCTTGCGGCAACATAAAGTGCTCGAGCTTGATCGGTTGCAGCAACAGTGCGTCCACCTGAGTATATAGGTACATTAAGATTTAGGGAGATGTTTGTTGAATCGCCGCGTGGTGCAAGTTCTCTACCTGGAGAGTTTGCGAGCGAATCTCCATGAGTCGCTGTCAGTGAAAGAGTTGGATAGTGGCCAGCTTGTGCTAAGTCAATTTGATCTTCTGCAATTTCTAAAGATGCTTTTGCAACTTGTAGTGCTAAGTTTTTCTCTTTCGCAATATCGATGAAGTCATCTGATTTTCGATTTGGTTTAACTGTAGAAAATTTATCAGTATTGAGAGCATTCAGCTTCGAGTGGTATTTTCCTGTAATCGTACGCAGCGTTTCACGGGCTGTTTCCACGTCATTCGTTGCAACAATTTCATTGGCCACTGATTGGTCAAACTGAGCTTGTGCTTCGTGTACATCGGTGATTGCAGTCAAACCGACTTCATAACGTTGTTTGGTTTGCTCTAGCTGACGTTCAATTGCGCGTTTTTCAGCTTGGACAAACTCTAATTTATCAAGTTCACTTAAGACATCAAAATAACCCTGAGCAATGCGAACAATCAGATTTTGCTTCTCTTGTTCGTATTGTGTTATTGACTGCATTGCACGCTTCTCTGCAATTGTCAGGCTTTCCCAAACACCCATGTTAAAAATGGTTTGGTTCAGTGTCAGAGTACGGCCGAAAGAATCATTCCAGCTGTCCATCACTTGGTAGCCAGTTGCATCGGTTTGTGAATTAGGTGCGCCAGTCGTATCTGTATCAGAGTAGCTAAAGCTTAAATTTAAAGAGGGTAGTAACTCGCCAAGTGCGCTGTCCTGTGCATATTTTTGTGCATCCGCGCTTGCTTTTGCACGCAAAACAGTAGGATCATTTGCAGTTGCAATATCGTATACTTGTAATAAGTCTTCTGCGTTAGCGGCATTGCTTGACAAAGCACAGCTCAAGCCAACCAGCATAGATAAAATGGTTTTTTTCATTATTTGTGCAGTCCTTAGACAATTTTGATGTCAGCATGTTACCTTGTTTTAAAACAAAATCCCAACGGCTAACCAGAGATAAAGGCAAAACAAGTGTAACAGAATATAATACTTAGCAAGTTCACACGCTAAGTATATTCACGTTAATTAAGAGCAATATGGGGATAAAATAGCCTAGATTAAACCCCTTTTGATGAATGTAGGATGAAATATGAAAGAAATTAACCAATACAGTCGTGAGCATGTGATGCTAAAGGCATCACCGAACCAGGTATTGTATGATGGTTTTTTCAAGATAGAAGAATATGTTTTTGAACATGCGTTATTTGCTGGAGGCGTGAGTGAACCAATTCGAAGGGAAATTCTTGAGCGAGGGCATGCGGTTGCAGTACTGCCTTATGATCCGGTTCGTGACGAAATACTATTGATAGAGCAAATCCGGATTGGAGCATTAGCAACCAAAAGCTCGCCTTGGTTATTAGAATGTATTGCTGGGATGGCTGAAGGCAGTGATGATTTAGAAGCAGTTGCTCGCAAAGAGGCACAGGAAGAAGCCGGTTTGGAACTTTCTGAGTTGCATTACATGTGTTCATATTTATCCAGCCCCGGAGGCACAACTGAGCGATTGTATCTATATCTTGCACAAGTTAATTTGCAAGACTATCAAGGGGGCACTTTTGGTTTACCTGAAGAAGGGGAAGATATCAAAACCCATATTATGTCATTTGATGAGGCAATGTGCAGGTTAGAATCAGAGGAAATAGATAACGCTGCGACGGTGATTAGTCTACAATGGTTAGCGCTAAACAAATCCAAGTTGTCATTTAAGTAGTAAACGGGAGTCGCTTTGTCTGACTTAATCCATAAAGAGCATAACGGAAACGCAGTAAATCGAGGTTATGTTCAGTCTTTACCAAAGTACATCACCTTGTGCGAGCGTAACTATTTACGGGCACTTAAGGTGCTGCCTGAAGAAAAGGTAGGGGCGCGTCGCCAAATTAAAATTGGTTCAATGGATTTCTTCATTTCAATAGACAATGTAGAAAAATACACGACAGACATCAAAATTACTCAGCAGCATAGCTTGAGCAGTCACTTAGGGCAATTTGAGTTGGCCGTGAGGTTATATCATGATGCAAAAGTCGCTGAAGTATATCAGCATAATTACCATCAACGTGTGAAGCCATCATACCGCTACCCGAATCCGAGTATGCACCATAAAGATGAAAAATATCAGCTTAATGCGTTTTTAGGAGACTGGCTGTTGGCATGTGTTGAAAGTGGTCGCGTACCTCTTGATTGGGATGTGAATAATGGATTGGTTTAATGAAGCGTATTACTTTGACCAAACACAGTTAAAGCTTGCACATATTACAGACACACACCTATTTGAGCATGCAGGTGGCGAGTATTTTTCAGTTAAGACGGCCGAGCACTTCAAACACGTACTGGTCGATTTAGCACAGCAAAATTTAGATGCCGTGATTTTCGGTGGAGACCTTACCCAAGATCATACTTTTGGTTCTTATCAATTATTTGCGACCTTAGTGAGTGAGTCGGAGTTACAATGTCCTGTATTTTGGTTACCGGGCAATCATGATGACATCGCGTATTTAAATGAAATAAGCCAAGGGCAAATAGTATCAGCGAAAAAAATGAGTTTTAAGTTGGGCCAAATCTTGTTAGTGAATAGCAAAGGTGAAACCCCAGCAGGTTGGATAACTGAAAAGCATTTATCTGAAATAAAACAACAGTGTACTGTTCCAAGCCTTGTCTTTTGTCATCATAACCCATTATCTATCCAAGGCTATTTAGATAAGCATATGTTGGAAAATGGTCCGCAATTGTTGAACACGCTGGTCGATTCTCAATATGCTTTGGCGCTTTTTCATGGTCATGTACACAATGAATATGGATTTAATTTCAGAGATCTCCCTATTTACGCAACCCCCGCGACGTCGATTCAGTTTACGAAACATACCAGTGATTGGCAGCAACAAGACTTGGGAGCTGGATATCGACTTATCAATTGGTCGCAGGCAGGTGTGCAGACAGAGGTAAGATGGTTAGTAAAGTAATTTATATCCATGGGTTTAATAGTTCAGAGAAGTCGTTTAAAGCGCAGCAACTGGGAGAGTATTTTAAAGACCGTTGTGAATACCTCGTTCCTCGGTTACATTATGATCCGCGCGTTGCAATGCTTCAGTTGGAAAGTATGATTGATGATGAGTGCGCGCTGGTTGGCAGTTCTTTGGGTGGTTTTTTTGCCACATACTTATCACAAACGTTTAATTTACGCGCGGTAGTGGTCAATCCGGCAGTACGACCGGACAAATTACTATGGGATTACCTTGGTCCTCAGTATAATCCCTACCAAGAATTGAATTATGAACTTACAATAGAGCATATGAGTGCATTGCAACGTATGTATATTGCAAAGCCATCAATGCCGAGCAATCTTTTACTATTGCAGCAAACAGCAGATGAAGTATTACCTTATCAAGAGGCTGTGAACTATTACCGAGACTGCCCATCAATAATAGAGTTTGGTGGTGACCATAGTTTCGTCGGCTTTGAGAGGCACTTTAGTCGCATTGCCAACTATCTTAAAATTAAATAAAACAGTTAGAACTAAAATTAGTCAGTAGCATTTATGAGTCAGCAAAATTATAACGCAGAAGCCATTGAGGTGTTGAATGGCTTAGAGCCGGTTAAACGCCGCCCTGGAATGTACACAGACACCACTAGACCCAATCACTTGGGTCAAGAAGTGATTGATAACAGTGTCGATGAAGCACTTGCAGGGCATGCAAGCAAGATTGATGTAATTTTGCATGAAGACAACTCCTTGCAAGTGATTGATGACGGTCGAGGCATGCCCGTGGATGTTCACCCTGAAGAAGGTATCCCTGGTGTTGAATTGATTCTGACAAAGCTCCATGCGGGTGGTAAATTTTCAAATAAAAATTATCAGTTCTCTGGTGGTTTGCATGGGGTAGGTATTTCTGTTGTGAATGCCTTATCTACGCGAGTCGAGGTCACTGTTAAGCGAGATGCCCAACAGTATGAAATTGCTTTTGAAAACGGTGATAAAGTTCAGGATTTAGAAGTCACTGGTAGCGTGGGTAAACGCAATACTGGTACTTCTGTGCAATTTTGGCCAGATGCGAGCTACTTCGACTCTGCTAATTTCTCTTTAACCAAGCTAAACCACTTACTTAAAGCGAAAGCTGTTTTATGTCCGGGCTTACGTATTCGTTTTATTAACAAGCAAACCAAAGAAACGCAAGAATGGCATTATGAATCTGGTTTAGAAGACTATTTAAGTGACAGTGCAAAAGATTTAGAAGTGCTACCTAAATCACCATTTACTGGGAGCTTTAGTGGCTCAACAGAAGGGGTTGATTGGGCACTGCACTGGCTACCTGAGGGAGGCGAGTCGATAGCTGAAAGTTATGTGAACTTGATCCCAACTGCGCAAGGCGGCACGCATGTTAATGGCCTAAGGCAAGGCTTGCTTGAAGCAATGCGAGAGTTCTGTGAATTCCGAAACTTGTTACCAAGAGGTGTTAAATTAACGCCAGATGATGTTTGGGATAAATGTAGTTACGTTTTATCAGTTAAGATGCAAGACCCTCAATTTGCTGGTCAAACTAAAGAAAAACTGTCGTCGCGTTCATGCGCAACCTTTGTGTCAGGCATAGTGAAAGACGCATTTAGTTTATGGCTCAATGAGCATACGGAGACGGCAGAGTTATTAGCTGAACTCTGTATTAGTAATGCGCAAAAGCGTTTACGTGCAGCGAAGAAGGTAGTTCGTAAAAAAGTCACCAGTGGGCCGGCATTGCCAGGTAAATTGACAGATTGCTCCGGTAGTGAAACTGAGCGTTCAGAAATATTTTTAGTAGAGGGTGACTCTGCGGGGGGGTCTGCCAAACAAGCGCGTGATAGAGAGTTTCAAGCCATCATGCCACTGCGCGGTAAAATATTGAATACATGGGAAGTTGATTCAGGACAGATCCTTGCGTCACAAGAAGTGCATGATATTTCCGTCGCGCTTGGTATCGACCCTGATTCAACTGATTTATCGACGCTGCGTTATGGCAAGGTGTGCATTCTTGCCGATGCTGACTCCGATGGCCTACACATTGCAACTTTGCTGTGTGCACTGTTTGTCAAGCACTTCCCTGCCTTGGTACAAGCTGGTCACGTGTACGTTGCTATGCCGCCGCTATTTAGAATCGATGTTGGCAAAGAAGTATTTTATGCCCTTGATGAAGATGAAAAACGGGGCATTTTAGATCGTATTGAGGCCGAAAAGAAACGCGGGAAAGTCAACGTTCAACGCTTTAAAGGTTTGGGTGAAATGAACCCAATGCAATTGCGTGAAACGACGATGGACCCGAATACTCGTCGCTTGGTTCTGCTTACATTGGATGAGCAAGAGCAAACATTAGAAATGATGGATATGCTATTGGCGAAAAAGCGCTCTGGTGATAGAAAGGCTTGGTTAGAGCAACATGGCGATAAAGCCGAGGTATAACAAGAAGTAAGGTGTGTCATGACTGATCCACAGGCCCTCTCTTTACAGGGCATAGAACAATTACCTATGGGGCGTTTTACTGAAGACGCCTATTTAAATTACTCCATGTATGTGATCATGGACCGGGCATTGCCTCATATTGGTGATGGCCTCAAGCCTGTACAGCGTCGTATCGTGTATGCGATGAGTGAATTGGGCTTATCAGCTGCTGCAAAATATAAAAAGTCAGCACGTACAGTCGGTGATGTATTGGGTAAATACCACCCACATGGTGACAGCGCGTGTTATGAAGCCATGGTATTAATGGCGCAGCCATTCTCTTATCGTTATCCTTTGGTCGATGGTCAAGGTAACTGGGGTGCTGCTGACGATCCTAAATCATTTGCGGCAATGCGTTATACCGAAGCGCGCTTGTCTAAGTTTTCTGAGGTATTACTTAAAGAACTTGGCCAAGGTACAGTGGATTGGGTGCCTAACTTTGACGGCACAATGAAAGAGCCGCAAGTATTGCCAGCGAGACTGCCACATATCTTATTAAATGGGGTTACGGGTATCGCTGTTGGTATGGCGACTGACATTCCACCGCATAATGTCAATGAATTAGCCTCTGCCTGTTGTATGTTGCTAGACAAGCCAAAAACAACGCTAGAAGAGTTGTTAGAAGTTGTCCAAGCGCCAGACTATCCAACTGAAGCGGAAATTATCACACCAAAAGACGATATCCGTAAAATCTACACAACGGGTCGTGGCTCAATTAAGATGCGCGCGGTGTTCCATGAAGAGCAGGGTGAAATCGTTATTACAGCGCTGCCTCACCAGACGTCGGGTGCAAAAGTGCTGGAGCAAATCGCAGCGCAAATGACCGCGAAGAAGCTGCCTATGGTTGCAGATTTACGCGATGAATCAGATCACGAAAACCCGACGCGCATTGTCGTCGTGCCTCGTTCCAATCGGGTGAAGTCTGAGCCGTTAATGGCGCACTTGTTTGCCACCACAGATCTTGAGAAAAACTACCGTGTAAACCTCAATATGATCGGACTAGATGGCCGCCCTCAGGTTAAAGATCTACAACAGATTTTATCTGAGTGGTTGATCTTCCGCCGTGAGACAGTACGCAGACGTTTGCAATATCGCCTAGATAAAGTATTAGCGCGTTTGCATATTCTAGAAGGCTTGATGATTGCCTTTTTGAATATTGATGAAGTGATTGAAATCATTAGAAATGAAGATGATCCAAAAGCGGAGCTCATAAAACGTTTTGGTTTATCAGAAACGCAAGCTGAAGCCATTTTGGATCTGAAACTTCGTCATTTGGCGAAGCTAGAAGAGATGAAGATCCGCGGTGAGCAAGACGAACTGAGCAAAGAGCGTGACAAGCTTGAACTCACTTTAGGTTCAGAGCGCCGGATGTCGACCTTGATGAAAAAAGAAATTCAGGAAGCGGCAGAATTATATGGCGATGAAAGACGTTCACCTGTGATTGAGCGTCAAGAAGCAAAAGCACTGAGCGAAAAAGACTTAATTCCATCTGAAGCGGTCACAGTTGTATTATCTGAAAAGGGCTGGGCGCGTTTTGCTAAAGGCCATGATATTGATGCTGAAGGCTTAAATTATCGTTCAGGAGATGTTTATAAAGCATCAGCCAAAGGTAAGAGCAATCAGCCCGCTGTCTTCCTTGATAGCTCGGGCCGCGCATTCGCCACAGACGCACACAGTTTGCCTTCTGCAAGAAGTCAGGGGGAACCTATGACTGGGCGCTTTAACCTTGCCGCGGGTGTGAACTTTGAACATGTCGTAATGGGTGAAGAGCAAGAGCTTTATTTGATGGCAACCGATGCAGGTTACGGTTTTATTGCTGAATTTAATGATTTAGTCAGTAAAAACAAAAATGGTAAGGCGCTAGTCAGTATTCCTAAGGGAGCTGAGCTCATTGCACCTATCTCGGTGAATGATGTGGCGACTGATCGCTGTATGGCCATCTCAAATGAAGGTCGCATGCTCTTATTCCCGCTAAGAGATTTACCTAAACTTGCTAAGGGTAAGGGGAATAAAATCATTTCAATTCCAAGTGCCAAGGTACAAGCGCGAGAAGAGTTTGTTAAAGTACTTGCTGTTGTGCCAGACGGGCGTGCAGTCACCTTGTATGCAGGTAAGCGTAAATTAACGCTCAAAAACTCAGACTTAGAGCACTATTTTGGTGAGCGTGGTCGTCGTGGTAATAAATTACCTCGAGGTTTACAACGCGTTGATAATTTTGAAATTGAGTTAATTGAACAAGACGACTCAGAAGCAGAGACGTCAGAATAATTTGGTGGTGAGCGGGCTCTGCCCGCTCATGATTTAATCAACGTTAATAATCTTTCTACAATTTTTCTTTTCAATATCTTTTTTCCGTCATTTTGTCGTAAAAACTCTGATGTACCGCAAGCAATTTCTACCCGACTCAGCTAGAATACACGGTTATAAGTTATTCTTGTTCAGAGTGACACATGATTAGGTGCCACTCGCACTGACAATACGGGGTTTTTATGTCTGATAAGTGCTATATCACAGCGCAACAGCTATTAGAGGATTCATTTCGTCTGGCGGCTCAAGTGTATGAAGATGGGTTTCGTCCGGATTTTATCATCGGTATTTGGCGAGGTGGTGCGCCAATTGGTATTGCTGTGCAAGAGTACTATGACTATAAAGGCATAGAAACAGATCATATCGCGGTGCGTACCTCTTCATATTATGGGATTGGCAAGCAGTCGAAAGAGATTAAGGTGCACGGTCTACATTATATCATTGAGAATGCCAATGCCGGGGATTCTTTATTGATTGTTGACGATGTATTTGATTCCGGCCGCAGTATTTACGCATTGAAGGAAAAGCTTGAAGAGTTGATGCGTCTAAACTTGCCTAAAGATATACGTGTTGCTTGTCCGTACTATAAACCAGCAAACAAAAAAGTACCTATGACGCCAGACTACTACATTCATGAGTCTGATGAGTGGTTGGTGTTCCCACATGAACTATCAGGTTTAACACCAGATGAATTGATTGAAGGTAAATCAGACCTCGCAAACATCAAAGATTTATTTGCGAAGTAAGTTATTACTTATTTATTTAAAAGCCGTTGAAAACAGCGTTTTCAACGGCTTTTTTATGGCCGGGTGATAGTGCTTTTGTTACACTCCGCTCATTGTGAATTTTGCATTTTTGATATGACAGACTATCAATCTATTTTAGAGCGAACTGTACGACATGTTCAGCCTATATTGCACCATGGTAAAGTTGCTGATTACATTCCAGCCCTTGCTGAGCAGCAGTTAGGCCAGTTTGCTATTGCTATTCAAACGCAAAGTGGTGACACCTATAGTGCCGGAGACTGCGAGGCGAAATTTACTGTGCAGTCAGTCTCAAAGGTCATGACACTCACATTGGCATTGCAGCGTTACGGTGATGAGCTATGGCACAGAGTGGGTAAGGAGCCTTCTGGTACTGCCTTTAACTCACTAACACAGTTAGAGTTTGAGAATGGCATTCCAAGAAATCCATTTATCAATGCGGGCGCGATTGTGACCTGTGATGCGCTTTACTCACGTTTAAGTGCACCTATTCATACCATGCTTGAAAGCTATCGAATGCAAACTGGTAACCCTAAATTGGGCGTTAACAAAGTGGTTGCACAGTCTGAGTATGAGCATCGTTATCGCAATGCAGCTATGGCATATTTAATGAAGTCATTTGGTAACTTCAACAATGAAGTTGAAGAGGTGCTTTGGTCATATTTTAATTTTTGTGCCATTGAATTGAATGCAGCTGAGTTGGCGAAGTGCTTTTCTTATTTATCCAATGGTGGAGTATGCACGCAAACACAGCAGCAAATTTTGCCTGCCAAACAGATCAAGCAACTTAACTCATTGCTATTTACCAGTGGTTTGTATGATGCGGCAGGAGATTTTGGTTATCGAGTTGGTATGCCAGGAAAGTCGGGTGTGTCTGGGGCCATTATTGCGGTGGTACCGGGGCGTTTTACGATAGCTGTTTGGTCGCCGGGCCTTGATAAAGTGGGGAATTCAGTTGCAGGAATTGCCGCGTTAGAGTTTCTTGCTGAAGAGCTCGGAACAGCTATTTTCTAACGCAGCATAGTTTGCGCACACAGTGTGTGCGCAAATTAAACTACTGATCCCAGTAAGATTGCTCTAGTGAGTCTTCTCTTTCTGGTAAACCACGAGATAATCGTGGTGAGTGTTGAACCAGTACTTCAAAGCTTGCACGGTTTGCATATTTGCTGATCTGTGCAAGTGACGAATAGGTGATTGCAGCCTGTTCGTGTTTGGCAGAGTTTGGTACGTTCAAACGGTGATAAACATTTGCTGACAAATCATGTAATACCGCAGCTAGCGCACAGTCACCGGCACCATTGGTATTTTTAATGGTATCTGGACCACCCATATAAGGTGCTGTGTGGCTATAAACTCGGATTGGATTATCACAATGAGACTTACGCATAGCGCGAGAAAACTCATAGCGGTTAAACTCAGGAATAGCACCCGGCAGCAGAGGGTATTCGGTTTCACGTTTCATCGTGTCTTCAACGTAACCTGCCATGTACAAACCGGTAGGGCCTGCCGTACAGATAACTAAGTCAACCCAGTCAAGTGCTTTGTCTGCGGCCATGAGTGGATCGTCAAAGCCCGTGATTGCTTCGCCTTCTTCTTCGTTCATCGCAAGAATATCAACATGCTTTTCAACAAACTCAGCCCACCACTGTGGATCCTGCTCAATCAAGAATTTAGTGCCCAAGGTCAATACCACTGGCACACCTGCTTTATTAGCATACTCAACGGCTTGCATGGTTGCCTGTGTCATTGTCTCATCGCCTTTTGTACGCATGAGATAAGCACTGATCACCAAAGCTGACGCGTTTTCAATTAATGACTGACTAATCGACTCAGGACGCAAGTAGTTCATTAAACCTGCGCTGATAGCGAAGGTACGCTCACCACTATCATCAATCAGTGTGAAGCAACGGCCAATGGGACCGGCAACTGGCTGAAGGTGGTCTAGATCGACGCGGCTTGATGTATTACATAAAAACTTATACGCATAGCTGCCGATTTCAATACTTTCACTCATCACACCCAACAGTACTGAGCGATCGTCAGCCAGTACCGAATAGTTGTGCATGGTGTTGCCTATGGTGCCGCCAGCAAATTCGTAGTCAATCATGTCATCACGTTTTAAACGTTCATAAAGTGCATTGGTGACATCATTGTCTATGACTTGTGACATACCACGTTGCAGGTGGAATTCATCCAAAAAAGCTTGGTCGACTTTAGCTTCGATGTCGACAACGATTTGGTCGATGCCGCAAATATAATTACGCTTCAAGCGATCTTCAGCATTTAAGTGGTTGATAAGTGGGTCCTTATCTTCCACAGGAAAATAATGCTTATGCCTACGGTGTCCCGGAAATTTCATGTTTTACCCGTGTGTTTTGAGCTCATTAAATAAAAAAAGCGGCGAATTATAGCCTAATTTTATATTAGTGAGCCATGGTAATTTGGTAATTTTAGCAATAATTCTGTAACCAAGGGGTTTCTATAGCGCAAGCTGGTATACTTAATCACATATTTACTTTGTTAGTTTTAGTATGAATCATCAAGAATTAGACGAATATTGGATGCGCCAAGCGTTGGCATATGCTGATAAAGCGGAAGCAGAGAATGAAATTCCGGTTGGTGCAGTCATCGTCCAAGGTGGCGAACTCATTGCTGCTGGTTGGAACCGTTCAATTGGTTGTCATGACCCTTCTGCACACGCAGAAATGATGGCTATTCGCGAAGCGGGTAAGCGTGTGCAAAATTATCGTTTAGTAGATTGCACCTTGTATGTCACTTTGGAACCTTGTCCAATGTGCGCTGGGCTTTTGGTACATAGCCGAGTCAAGCGTGTAGTATATGGTGCAAGTGATGCTAAAACTGGTGCGGCGGGCTCGGTAATGAACTTGTTGCAAGAACCACAATTAAATCATCAACCAGAAGTGGTCTCAGGTGTACTTGCTCAGGAGTGCAGTGAAAAGCTATCTGATTTTTTTAAACGTAGAAGAAAAGAGCATAAAGCGGCAAAAAAAGCGCGAAAATTACAAGCTGGAAATACGGCTCAAGATTGAGCCGTTTTAGCATCTGCGGCAAGCTGTAATAGGGAATAAATACGGCGGCGCAGGAGAATTTTTTTATGTATGTTTTTTAGCATGACACGGCGGCGATTTGGATTCGTATTACGCATGTTACGTTTAAATTGATGAGTTCGACGTCTTCTTAGCATCTGAACCTCCTTAATGTGAGAGAAAAACTGTATTACGCGTGACAGAAATACCTGCTTTGTATGACAGGCTTATGACAACGAGACTGGGATGCCGTTAATTACCGGAACTGAAAGGGAGCGCTCCATTTTCGTCTAACCAGACTAGAGCGTCGAAGTAGCGGCGTATATTATCGACATAATGTACAGCAACATCGCCACGCGCATATCCATATCTTGTACTTCGATAGTAGCGTTTTTTAGTCAGTAGTGGTAGTCGTTTTTTAACATCCGCCCAACTATTCGGATTGCCACCTTGTTGTTTTGTCAGTTTTAATGCATCCCTTACATGTCCCATACCTACGTTATACGCAGCTAAGGCCAACCAAGTTCTATCTGGATCAGACACGTCCTCTGGCACCCTTGAAATTAAGTTAGCTAGGTATTTTGCGCCGCCACGGATGTTTTGTTCCGGTTTAAGCCGATGTTTAACACCAACACGTTTGGCTGTGCTTTGAGTGAGCATCATGATGCCGCGAACGCCAGTGGGAGATTTTGCTCTTGGGTTCCACATAGACTCTTGGTAGCTCAGTGCTGCAAGTAACCGCCAGTCAACTTTATGTTCTTGCGCATATTCGATAAACCAAGATGCGTATTTAGGCAGTATTTCCTTACTGGCTTCGACAAAAGCCACTGTATTCACGTAATTGAACTGCTCGACATGACCGAAGTATTTCTCTTCTAATGCTGCGAGTTGGTTGTCGCTTTGGATTTTTGCAAAAAATGGCAGAAGTAAGGCATACAGTGAGTCATCACTTTGCTTTTTCATCACCCAAGCGATTGGATCCGATTGAGTGACAGAAAACGCGATACTTAGGTTTGGGTGATAGCGACGAAACAGCGAAAGGGAGTGAGAGTCCACAATGGTGTATTCAATTTCGCCGGCTAAAATCCCTTGCAGTAATTCTTCTTGATCTAAGGCTTGGGTCGTCTGCCATTGTAGCTCAGGGTGATCTTGTTTTGCCGCTTGTAACGAAAGAACATGATGACTATTGGCAAGCACAGTTACTGGTCCAGAGAGTTGGCCATAGTGTCTAGGACGTTTTTTACCTTGCTTATAAACCAACTTTTGACTGATATATCGATAAAAAGGACCAAAGCGAAAGTTTTCGGCGCGTTTTGGGTGATAACTAATTCCAGAGGCGATGATGTCTACATCGCCTCGCTCTAACTGCTCAAAAAGTTTTTCTAAATTGAAAAAGGGGATGATATTAAGCTCAACGTCCAGTTCATCGGCGAACATACCAGCAAGTTCATATTCAAAGCCTTCTTCTTCGTTATGACCCTGATAATAAGTGGCAGGCCCGACCAAAATTCCAACATTTAGCCTTCCTTTATTTTTTACTTGTTGAAGCTGGCTCGGTGGTGCTCTATCACAGCCTGCAAGTAATAGGGCTAATATAAGAATGCTTAATAAACCCGTTAGCTTGTTTTGTACCATGCCTTTTCCATTTTGAAACTTATTAAGTTGCTGACTAACTCTATAAGATACAGAGTGTTTGCACTCGATGATGGTGTGCTTTAAAAGTAAATTCAAACTTTTAAATGTATGCTCTCAAGTATATACCCATTTGTGAAGCGGGTTTTTTTCGATAAATGACAATTTTGAGTTAAATCTGTGCGTCAATTCGACTATAATAGCGGCCCAAAATATCGTTCAATCCTTAACCCCGGATGAAATATCTATGTTAATCCTACGTGGTGCACCTGCACTTTCTGATTTTAAAGTCCAAAAGATCCTTAAAAGCTGCGCGGATGCAGAGTTACCTGTTACAGGCGTATATGCTGAATTTATGCATTTTGCTGATGTAACAGCTGACCTTTCAGAGACAGAACTCGACAAGCTAAGCAAGTTATTAAAGTATGGGCCTACCGCCGTCGAGCACAAGCCTGAGGGAACACTTATTTTAGTGACGCCTCGCATTGGAACTATTTCTCCATGGGCTTCAAAAGCAACTGACATCGCGAACAACTGTGGTCTAGATAAGGTTCACCGTGTTGAGCGTGGTATCGCTTACTATGTTGAGGGCGCACTAAGCGCAGAGCAATTAGCGGATGTGGCTAAGTTACTTCATGATCGCATGACAGAGTCTGTACATAGCAACTTAGAGGACGCAGGGCAGTTATTTCGCGTTGAAGAACCGCGCCCAATGTCATCTGTTGACATTCTTGGCGGTGGCCGTGAAGCACTTGCAACAGCAAACGTTGAGCAAGGCTTTGCATTAGCGGACGACGAAATTGACTATCTAGTAGAAAACTTTACAAAACTAGGTCGTAACCCGAACGACATCGAGCTATTCATGTTTGCACAGGCAAACTCAGAGCACTGTCGTCATAAGATTTTTAACGCCGATTGGACAATCGACGGTGAAGAGCAGCCTAAGTCGCTGTTCAAAATGATCAAGAATACTTACGAGACGCACCCTGAAAACGTACTGTCTGCTTATAAAGATAACGCAGCGGTAATGAAGGGTTCTAAAGCGGGTCGTTTCTTCCCAAATAAAGAAGGCGAGTACAGCTACAATCAAGAAAACATTGAAATCTTGATGAAGGTTGAAACCCACAACCACCCAACTGCGATTGCCCCATTCTCTGGTGCATCTACTGGTTCTGGTGGTGAAATTCGTGACGAAGGTGCAACAGGCCGTGGTTCTAAACCAAAAGCAGGTCTTGTTGGTTTTACTGTATCTAACCTTCGCATTCCAGGTTTTGAGCAGCCGTGGGAAACAAACTTCGGCAAGCCTGGTCGCATCGTTGATGCACTTGATATTATGATTGACGGCCCACTAGGTGGTGCTGCGTTCAACAACGAATTTGGTCGTCCTAACCTACTTGGTTACTTCCGTACTTACGAAGAAAAAGTAAACAGTCACAACGGCTTCGAGGTACGTGGTTACCACAAGCCAATCATGCTTGCTGGTGGTCTTGGTAACATTCGTACTGAGCATGTTCAAAAAGGTGAAATTCCAGTAGGCGCTAAACTAGTCGCTTTAGGTGGACCTGCGATGAACATTGGTCTGGGTGGTGGTGCTGCATCATCAATGGCTTCTGGTCAGTCAAATGAAGACTTAGACTTTGCTTCTGTACAGCGTGAAAACCCAGAAATGGAGCGTCGTTGTCAGGAAGTTATCGACAAATGTTGGCAGCTAGGTGACGAAAACCCTATCGCGTTTATCCACGATGTGGGCGCGGGCGGTCTTTCAAACGCATTCCCTGAGCTTGTAGATGACGGTGGCCGTGGTGGTAAATTCCAACTACGTAATATCCCGAACGATGAGCCGGGCATGGCACCACACGAAATCTGGTGTAATGAATCACAAGAACGTTATGTACTTGCTGTAGCAGCAGAAGACTTTGCACGTTTTGAAGAGATCTGTAAGCGCGAGCGCGCACAGTACGCAGTGATCGGTGAAGCAACAGAAGAGCGTCACCTAACGGTTGCTGATAGCCATTTCGATAATAACCCTGTCGATCTTCCGCTTGAAGTACTGCTTGGTAAAGCGCCTAAAATGCACCGTGACGTAGAGTCAAAGCAAGTTGAAGGTGAAGCACTTAAAACAGAGAGCATCGACGTAGAGGAAGCAGCGAAGCGTCTACTTCGTTTACCGACAATTGCAGAGAAAACATTCCTTATCACGATTGGTGACCGCACGGTAACGGGCTTAGTAGCGCGTGACCAAATGGTTGGTCCTTGGCAGGTACCTGTAGCAAACTGTGCAGTTACAGCTGCTGCATTTGACACTTACCACGGTGAAGCCATGTCAATGGGTGAGCGCACACCTGCAGCACTTCTAAACTACGGTGCTTCAGCACGTTTAGCAGTAGCTGAAGCGTTAACGAACATTGCTGGCGCAAACATTGGTGGTCTTGAGAATATTAAGCTATCTGCAAACTGGATGGCAGCAGCGGGTCACCCGGGTGAAGACGCAGGTCTTTACGAAGCAGTAAAAGCTGTAGGTGAAGAGTTATGTCCAGCACTTGGTCTAACTATCCCAGTTGGTAAAGACTCAATGTCGATGAAGACTAAATGGGAAGAGAATGGTGAAAACAAAGAAGTTACAGCGCCTCTTTCTCTAGTTATCACTGCATTTGGTCGTGTTGAAGACATTCGTAAAACAGTCACGCCTCAGCTTCGTACTGATAAAGGTGACTCAAGCCTAATCCTAGTTGATTTAGGTGCCGGTCAAAACCGCATGGGTGCATCAAGTCTTGCACAGGTTTACAAGCAACTAGGTGACAAGACCCCTGACGTTGATAGCCCAGAGCTATTAAAAGGCTTCTACAACGCGATGCAAGCACTTGTCGCTGACGAGAAGCTACTTGCTTACCACGACCGTTCTGACGGTGGTTTATTCACAACTGTCGCTGAAATGGCATTCGCAGGTCGCACCGGTGTAACGGTTAATCTTGATGGCCTAACAGGCTCTGACATCGAAGCGCTTTACAACGAAGAGCTCGGTGCAGTGATTCAGGTTCGCAACGACGACTTGGCAGCTGTTGAAGCTGTGTTGGCTGATAACGGCCTTACTTCAATCAGCCACACTATCGGTGCACTAAACACTGAAGATAAAGTTATTTTCAACCGTGGCGGCGAAGTTGTACTTGCAAATACACGTACTGAACTACGTACTATTTGGGCTGAAACGACTTACAAGATGCAAGCACTTCGTGATAACCCTGAGTGTGCTAAGCAAGAATTTGATGCGAAATTTGACGAAAAAGATCCTGGTCTTAACGTAAAATTGAGCTTCGATCTTAACGAAGACGTTGCAGCACCTTACATTGCAACAGGTGCTAAGCCTAAGATGGCAATCCTTCGTGAGCAAGGTGTTAACTCACACGTTGAAATGGCAGCTGCATTTAACCGTGCAGGTTTTGCAGCAGTTGACGTACACATGAGTGACATCCTTGAAGGTCGCCTAACGCTAGAAGAGTTTAAAGGGCTCGTAGCATGTGGTGGTTTCTCTTACGGTGACGTACTAGGTGCTGGTGAAGGTTGGGCTAAGTCAATCTTATTCAATGACATGGCACGCGACCAGTTCCAAACATTCTTTGAGCGTCAAGATACGTTCAGCTTAGGTGTGTGTAACGGTTGTCAGATGCTATCTACTCTGAAAGAGCTTATCCCTGGCACTGAACACTGGCCACGCTTTGTAACCAATAAGTCAGAGCGTTTTGAAGCACGCTTCAGTCTTGTTGAAGTACAAGAAAGCCCGTCAGTATTCTTCCAAGGCATGGCTGGTTCTCGCATGCCAATCGCAGTATCTCACGGTGAAGGTCACGCTGAGTTTGCAAACGACGCAGCAGTTAAGGCGGCACTAGAATCTGGCACAGTTGCAGTTCAGTACGTTGATAATTTTGGTAAGCCGACGACGCAATATCCGAATAACCCGAATGGTTCACCAGAAGGTATTACAGGTATTACATCAACGGATGGTCGTGCAACAGTCATGATGCCACACCCAGAGCGTGTATTCCGTGCAGTGGCTAACTCTTGGCACCCAGATGAGTGGAAAGAGGACAGCCCATGGATGCGCATGTTCCGTAACGCACGTAAAAACGTGGGTTAATTGAGAACTCTGTAGTATGAAAAAAAGGTCACTTCGGTGACCTTTTTTATTGTTTTAAGAAAGCTAACTCTTGGCAGCGTTACCCACGACAAGAGTGGAAAGAGGACAGCCCATGGATGCGTATGTTCCGTAACGCACGTAAGAACGTGGGTTAATTGAGAACTCTGTAGTATGAAAAAAGGTCATTTCGGTGACCTTTTTTATTGTTTTAAGAAAGCTAACTCTTGGCAGCGTTACCTTTGATGAGAGTGGAACGATCACAGCCCGTGGATGCGTATGTTCCGTAACGCACTGGGCCTTAGCTTCAGGGCGAATGAGTCTGCACTGCCTCAACGAGCTTTAGAAATGGTCACTTCGGTGACTTTTTTATTTTAAATAGTAGCCCCTTTTTAAGACTAGTATCGTTATAACTAGTACGTAGCTAAAGCGTGTACTAAACACATATATCAGAGCGCTGGGGTATATAGCTCTGTGCATAAAAATAATCATAAGTTGCCAACCTATGTGTATGGTGAGTTTGATTCAGTGTAAATTGGCAACACTTTAGAAACATTCGGATTTATAACAATAAAGGAAGAAGTAATGAAAAAGCTTTTATATACAACGCTAGCTGCTTCAATCACATTTGCGCTGTCAGCTTGTGGGGGGTCTTCTGGGGGAGACAGCAATAATCAAGTAAGTGGGCAAGCTCAACAAAATAATACAACCGTTGAAACACCAGTTAACAAAGTTGAAGCACAAAAAATTACTTTAAGAGCAGAATCTCAAGAGTGCTCGAATTATCAACCTAAGCAAGTTGATATTGTATTTCACGATGAGAATGGGGCATCTCTAGGGTCTGCAAAGACGAATTCGAATGGCGATTTTTCAGGAGAGCTGCCGGTAGGTACAAAGCACCTTTCTGTTATTGGTGAAGTGAGCGACAGTGCTGACGGTGAGTATAAATATATTCGGACAGAATTAGATATTGAGCATAGAGAAAACTTAGGAACTTACTATTTTAAAACATCTACAGAATGTAGCTGTGAGATGTATCGTGTCGATGATTCGGCGCTAACCTTAACAAAAAATGGGTATTTTCTACTTTCGAATAGCACTTTGCCATCCAACGGTAACTTAGCCGTTTGTGATGGTAGTGACACATTATATTTAGCAGCGATATCACGTGAGCATAATGATGCAAAAGCCGCAGTTATCTCGTTACCAACAAGCCCTCAAACAATAGTAATCTCTGATGCGGACTTCACTCATAATGGCGTAATCGTGGATAAACAAATCAGTGCCAGTGCGCAAATAATCGGTGCTTTTGGTGCTGCAACAGACGCATCTTCTTTGGTATTTAATCAAAGGCAAGCAACAGATGAAACGATGCCGCTGTATATTTTCCCTGATGCAGTTGAGCACAGTTACTACCACCAAGTAGAGTTCAATCAAACCACGACTGATACCGCTAGGTTCAAGGTGTGGAAATCGGCCAGAAGCAGAGCGAATACTGAGCATGAGTTTGGCGTGAATGAAATACCATTGTTATCTGATAGTTTGAATGATGAGGTAATGAGCGTTTCAGGCAGAGACAACGTGACTTATGACTTCAGTGCAATAAATGAGGACTTGGCCCGCGTCGAATTTAGATATAGCTATTTGGTCAGTGATAATACAGAGACTCGTTACGACTGGAAGATAAATGGTGGTATTAAGGGCACTATTCCGCAGCTCTCCTTTGGTGATGTATTTGCTCTGCCAGTAGAAGAGACTAAGTTAGAAGAGCTTGGTGCTTACATATATGGATATAAAGGCAATGTAAAAGACAGTGAAACATATGCCAAGTTGTTAGACTTTATTGCAAGGGGGGAATCTCGCCATAGAGCTGAATTTGGGGACTATATTTATGTTAGAGTATTAGTTGAACTTGACTAATGCCACAAAAGGTCACTTTGGTGACCTTTTTGTTTGTTTCTCAAAAAAATATGATGGCATTAATTATGGCTAACAAGCAGGCTGTTACATACTTGCAGCGATAACCTATCAGGTATTTTTGTTAATTTTACAACTTCTTACGCTCTTCTACATTACATTGTGAGCGTGATGGCTTAAACTCATTGTTTTGATGAAAAGTTAGTTTAGGAACGCATGCGGCGCTTTTTAGTTTATGCAGGGATAAGCTTTTGCTTATTGCTGATCTCTTTGTATATATTTCGGATGCCTTTGAGTCTTATGGTGGCGGATCACTACTTAACGCAAGAGCAGGGTGAGCTAACTTGTTTAGAATGGTCAATTGCAGGGTTTACCAAAGTCGACATCAGTAAAGCGTGCTTGTTACATACACAAGCAAATATCACGGCAAAAGAGGTAACGGTGACACCAGATGCTCTTTTGGTAGAGCATTTGCAGATTGAGCATATTACTGAACCGTCTGCGCAACAATCAAAGCCATTGCAAAAGTTGTTGCTACCGCTGGTTGAAAACCGACCGTTGTTGACGATAAAAGATGTGAATATTAAGTCGCCGCAATTGCAGCAGCCGCTCTCTTTTTCTATCAATGAATCAGAACTCAATAGATTTCGTATTGATGGTGATGTATCTGCACTCGTTGCCTTGTTGCCGGATCAAATTAGTGTTGAAACGGATTTATCTAGCCAAGGATTTAAGCCTTACTTACCAACACAAATAAAGGCGTTATCCGGGCTATTATCTTTTACATTTGACGGTGTTGAAATTGATTCTAGGGCCAATTTACAAGCGAGTATTTTGGATGCCAGTCTGGCGGATTGCCATATGATGGCGGATATAAAGGGTGGTTTGGTGAGTCAGCTAAATTTAAACTTACTCTTAGCTAACGTCGATTTATCCAAGCTGCAGGTGAAAATAAATGGCAAGTCTTGCCGAAAGCTCACAGATTTCCAGCAGTCTTTACCCGCAGAGGTAGTGAGTACAGATTGGCAACTATTTATACCTGAGCCATTTACAGCGACGCTGGCGAAAGTGGAAATACCTTCGCTCAGCATCAAAGATCAAAATGGTGTGACTGATATAGCTTTAAAGAACCTACGACTTGCTGTGCCGAAAAAAAGTGCGTTGATAGATATTAACCTGAGTCATCAGAACCCTCAATTTGGCTGGTTAGAGATCCAAGCAAAGTTATCTGCCAAAGGCAATCACGTATCAACAAGTGGAGATTGGTTGTTAAGTAGTGCTGCGTTAAATCTTGTGAATGAAGTAGCAATCGAAGATTTGGTTAGCCAAGGAGAGTTTACTTTGGTCGGCATGCTTGACCAAAATATCAATCTTGAGCTAGCAACTCAAACATCAATGGGTGAGCTAAAAAATACACAAGTGTTGCTGAACAATACAGAGCTGAATTTAAGCACGCGTTTAAGTGCTGACTTGAGTATATTGGCAGCGGATCCGCTTCAGGCATTTGAAGTGGATGTGTTTGATACTCAAGTGAGCGTGGAACGATACAGGTTTGAAGAGGCGCTTGGAAAGCATATTTGGTTGGAGAGTAAGCTTAATACTGATGAGTTAAAACACTTCAAAGGTCAACTTAATATGGACGTTGGCTCATTTAAAAGGGGTGAACTAAGAGGGAAAGATGTTTCACAGAGCATGACGTTTAAAGGTGAATTAGCGAATGTAGAAACGAGTATTCACTTTGATGGTGAAACCCATCTTGGGTTAGTTGCCACTCCTCAACTCTCTTTTCGAAATGCGGTTGTGACCTCTTCAGGGAACTTTAATGAGCAATTTAATTTAGACCATGTCTTACACTTGGAAGAGCTTGAAGTATTGATAAAGCATAAAGTCGGGCCACAGCTAAACGAAGTTGATGTTTCGGTACCTGAACAAAGCTTTTTAACGCTACAGCCTATCATTCAACAATTTGATCCAAAGATACAGCTAAGTGAAGGGACAATTTCGGCCAATATCAGTGGGGATGTTTCAGAACAAAGCTACCATTTTGATATGACGTTAGAAGAAGGGGGGATCTTATACGATTCCCATTATTTAAGTGGTTTGAATATGCCAATCACCGGCATGATCAAGGGCCAACAGTTGGTCATTGAAGAGTCACCGATAGGTATTCGAGAGATCCGCTCTGGGGCAGTGCTTGAGAACTTTCAAGCGAGTCTCTCATCTTATGATTCAAAGCCCATGTTGAGCAATATCAGTGCTTATATATTTGATGGTCAGCTAAGTGCTCAGCAGATCAGTTTATCCGAGGAAGATCAGAGTTTTCTGGTTGAAGCACAAGATTGGGAGTTGGCTGTAATAGCCCATGCAGCTAAAAACGCAGGTGTCGAACTCAGTGGGCGTGTTTATGGGCAACTGCCTGTAACTGTTGTTGATGGCGCGTTGGAAATTCATGGCGGCAAGCTAAATAACATAGATGTTGGCTTATTGAGCATTGAGAATAATCAATCTGTGGAAGCGCTTAAGGCTCAGCAGCCAAGTTTGGAAACGGCTTTTGGCATGTTAGAGCGGTTAAACATAGAGAAGCTAACCAGCGACGTGAATATGTCATCGGATGGATGGCTTGACTTGGCTGTACAAATTACGGGTGTGAACGAGCAGCAGGGGCAGCCAATTAATTTTAATTACACACACAAAGAGAATATTTTTCAGTTATTTAGGGCATTGCGATTGAGCGATGAAATCACCAAAGAAGTTGAAAAAGCATTAAACTAATAGGAGCAAGAAAGCATGAAATGGATGCTAACTTTGATGCTGGTCTTGGTTACTTCAGCCTGTACTCATAAAGTTCAGGTAGAGACAAAAGAGCCAATTACCATCAATTTAAATGTAAAAGTTGACCACGAAATCCGTGTTAAAGTAGACAAAGAACTAGACGACTTGTTTAGTGACGACAGTGAATTATTCTAAGGAGTGAGAACATGAAAGCAAAAATTATACTGACTACCATCGCAGCGGCATGTATGAGCTTTTCGGTGATGGCTTTGACGATTAATGAAGCTAAATCACAAGGCATGGTCGGTGAAACCTCAGCAGGCTATTTAGGCGTTATTAAGGGATCAGGTGATGTGAAGAAACTGGTCGCTGATATTAATAAAAAACGCAAAGCAAAGTATCAGCAGTTGGCAAAGAAAAACGGTATTAGTTTGTCACAAGTGGAAAAGCTTGCAGCAGAAAAAACCTATAAGAAGACCTCTTCTGGGCATTTCATTCAAGTAAATGGCAAGTGGGTGAAAAAATAAAGCCACTCTGCAATAACTGCGCTGAATAAGCGCAGTTATCATATTTGACGCCTTACTTTTTGTGAATGCAGCTAGCCAGTAACTGTTGCCAAAATGCTTCGCCTTTACGTCTAGCTAGGCGAATGTTATTGTCAGGTATAGATTCAGGATCATCGTACATTTCAAGCGCTTCAGCCATACTATCTTCTCTGATCAAGTGCAAAGTAGGGTATGGCGCACGGTTAGTATAGTTTGCGGGGTCGTCTTCATCGCTATCTGCGAAGACATAATCTGGATGAAAGTTAGCTATTTGATAAATCCCTTCAAAGCCTTGCGCGCAAAGCATCGCGTTGGCTAAATCGACTAAATCTAAAAAGGCGTCAAAATCGCTGAAACCATTAGAGAAAACAAGTAGGGTGGTTTCTCTATCTTGGTTTTGATTCAACTCAAAACATTGTTCCAACATATCCATGACGGCATCGTCATGACTCAGTGCCTCGCTGATACAGTAATGTATGGCATTTTGTTCCACTTCTTTTCTGGCAAATGGACAAAAGTTATATTTAACGATGACATTACTGACCCAGTTTTTCATCGCGTTGCTAATGTGTTCACTCATTTACTGCTCCAATAGTGAATCGATAACATCTAGGGTACGATTAATGGCGCCTTGATTACTTGCAAGGCAAGTGTGTGCGTTTTGCCCTAGCTTTTTCGCGGCAGTATTATCGTGTAAATATAGACTTAATTGCTGAAATAATTCGTTTTTATCTGAGCAAATTTGTGCACCGTTTGCTGCGATTAATTGCGGGTAGATATGAGAGAAGTTATAGGTACTCGGCCCGCTTAAAACGCCGATGGAGCTTGCTGCGGCCTCTAGTGGATTGTGACCACCTCGCTCAATTAAGCTGCCACCGACAAATGCAATGTCAGCGCAGCCATAAAGAAATTTTAACTCGCCAAGGGTGTCTGCCAACAAAACTGGGTTGTTTGCATCAAATTCCCCACTTCGACGGCTAAAATTGAGGCCTGACTCTGTCAGCAAAGCCGCGACAGGATTAAACTGTTCAGGATGACGAGGCGCAATGACTAGAAGCGCTGTAGGCGTTTTCTCCAGCAATTGCTTGTGTACTTCAATGATTTGGTCATGTTCACCTGGGTGTGTTGAGCCTGCAATCCAAATAGGTCTATCTCCTAGTTGAGACTTCAATAATTTCAATTGCTCTATTTCACGATTACTGAGGGTGACGTCAAACTTAATAGACCCAGTCGTAATGACTTTATTCTGTTTGAGCCCCAGCTTTATGAATCTTTTAGCATCTTCATCGTTGTGACTAGCAAGCACAGTGATGTTGTCCATGATACTTTTACTGAGTGAAGAAAATTTTTGATACCCGCGCAAGGATTTATCAGACAACCGTGCATTGATAATTGCAACTGGACACTGAACTTGGTTTGCGTAGTGAAATAGGTTCGGCCAAAGCTCAGTTTCTAATACGACAAGTAACTTAGGCTTCAAACGCTTTATAAACCGACGTGTTGCAAAACCCAAGTCAATAGGCAGGTAACAGGTATGGACTGATTCTTTAAATTGTTTATTAATTTCAGCTCTACCAGTTGGTGTGTTCGTCGAAATAATTATGGGATGCGCTGTGTGCTGGCATTGTATTTTTTTGATTAAAGGTGCCGCTGCCAATACCTCACCAACTGAGGCGCAATGAATAATAATTGCCTCTTGTGGCAAATGTGAACTCACTGTGCCAAACCTTTGTGAAAAGTGTGCCTTATAACCTGGGTTTTTCTTGCCTCTGATGTGATATAAATAAAACGCAATAAGCGGTGCAAGTAGCAATAAGGTGAGTGAGTAAATAAATCGAGTCATGGTATCAGGACATAGATAAAAGCGCAGTGTAACGTGATTACTGATGAATGGAAACGACAATAACAAATTTACACATATCGAGACGTGCCCAAAAGCACTTAATTTGCTAGTATGCTCGCCCCTAATTGTTTTTGAAAGAAATAAAATGTTGTCAATTTATAAAAAGTTGTTGTTTTCAGTTTCTTTATCTCTGTCTTTGGGTTCTATATCAGCCTTGGCTATGCCGACAGCTTATCTTCCTATTGGAAAAGATAAAATCCTAGAATATCAAATTGAGAAAATGTTTACGCTGACGGCAGTAACGCCGATGAGTAAACCATACCGCGTAACTGAAATTAACAAACATATTATTAAACTTGGCAATATAGACCCCGCTTTGCAAGCAAGCATTAGGACTCGAATTGCGCCTTACCTTCAGAAAGATGCTATTACACGCAAAGGAATAAAATTACGAGTGGATTCCGGAGAAGAGCAGAAAATTGCGAATGATCGTGGCAATTATTCGAACGAATATGCGGAAATTTCGTTAGATGGAATCTATCGAGGTAGCGACCACTCTTTATTACAATTAGGCGCAGAGTATCGTGTAGAAGCGGGTCGACTCGTACCCTACAATACCTTTTACGCTCTGGGCGGAGAGAATTTACAGCTTAATTTAGGGTACAAGGAGCATTGGTTTTCGCCATTTAAACACTCAGCGCAAGTTTATTCAACAAATGCACAAACGCCACTCTCA
Organism: Pseudoalteromonas umbrosa; assembly: GCF_030125375.1. GTDB lineage: Bacteria > Pseudomonadota > Gammaproteobacteria > Enterobacterales > Alteromonadaceae > Pseudoalteromonas > Pseudoalteromonas umbrosa. Next base: position 64,752 of record NZ_JASJUU010000006.1, read on the forward strand.
GTTTCTTTAGGGTTAAACTCACCACTTCAAAATTGGTGGAATTTCGACTTTGAGCTTTTTTATGCAGAGCTTGAACATGTCGAAAAAGGGATTATCTATCAAAATGAAAGTCATGATGGTACACCTAAGTTGGCGGGGACACATTTAAGTTTTGAGCCCGTTGAAAACTGGAAAATAGGTATTAATCGCATGATGCAGTTTGGTGGTGGGCCGAGAAAAGTATCAGGGAAAGATGTATTAAAAGCGTTTTTTGACCCAGCGGGAAATGATAATAACGGTCTTACCGGTAGTACAGACAAGGAGCTTGGTGACCAATGGGCTACAGTCACGACATCATTAAAAACAAATTGGTATATGCCTGTAGAGTGGTACATCGAACATGGCGGGGAAGATACTAGAGAGCATAAAAATTATTTATTTGGAAACTCTGTAACGAATTTCGGTTTTTATGTTCCTGAATTAGCAAAAGATATCTCTTTACGTTATGAGTTTTCAGACATAAGTGAACTTTGGTATGTTCATCATATCTATCTAACTAAGGGGAATAGCATAAATGACTTTGTATTAGGTCACTTTGCTAGTAATCATCGTGTATTTAATCACGGCGCAGCAACGGAAAGTCAGGTAGTAGAGTTCACATATGCCGAAAGCTTTAACTCTCTATGGCGTTTAAAGTGGACAACAGTAGAAAACCAAGATGATGCTGAGTACAAATATGAGAAGCAAAATGAAATTCAACTCTCTAACTCTAGAAAAGTCGATGATTATCAGCTAGAAACAAGCTTAACTGTGGGCAAAGATGTCTTTGGAGAAAATTACACTTGGCTGTCAGTCAATGTATACTGGTAATACACGGGTAATAATTAAAAACGAGCCCTACTTTTGGACTTGTAAGAATTTTAAGGTTCACTATGTCAGTTAATGAACAAATTGCAAATAGCTACTTAGACAGTTTGGAACGCCATATGGCACTATTTGCGAATATGGCGAATTATCATCAAGAGTCGATAGCTCTTCTGAAAGCGTGTCAAAAAGCGCTTGCTTCTGGTGGTAAGGTTATATGGTTTGGTAATGGTGGCAGCGCTGCAGATGCACAGCATCTTGCCGCTGAGTTTGTCGTGCGCTATAAACTAGAGCGAGGCCCACTGGCTTCAATCGCACTTACGACAGATACTTCAATACTGACTGCTCATAGCAACGATTACCATTTTAATACTGTGTTTGAGAGGCAGGTACAAGCCTTATGTAAACCAGAAGACTTAGTCATAGGACTAACAACGTCAGGTACTAGTGAAAATATTAATCTAGCTTTGGCTGCAGCAAATGAAATTGGTGCTTATACAGTGGCTTTAACTGGTCGTCAGGGTGGCGAAGTAAAAGACATCGCTAAATTGCCAATTATTATTAATTTCGACGAAACTGCGCGTATTCAAGAAGCACATATGTTTATTGGTCATTGGCTTTGTGAAGCGGTTGACCTTCTAATTGCGGAGCAAAGCAAATGAATTTAGCTGCCTTACAAAACCTGAATAATGCACGTGTGCTTGTTGTAGGTGATGTGATGCTAGATAGATATTGGCATGGTGATACTGGTAGGATTTCACCTGAAGCCCCTGTGCCTGTCGTTAAAGTAAGTAGTTTAGATGACAAAGCGGGCGGTGCTGCCAATGTTGCTAAAAATATTGCACACCTTGATGGTAAAGTTGGTCTTCTTGGTTTGATTGGTCAAGATGATAATGGCCGAAAGCTCAATGGTATCTTAGAAGATGAGAATATCGACTCTCAGTTAGTTAGCGTAGAAAATTTACCAACCATTGCAAAAATGCGCGTGATTAGTCGTCACCAGCAAGTTGTTCGCTTAGACATGGAAGAGCAATTCTTACCAGAACACAGTGCGCTTCTTACTGAAAAGCTTGAGCAAGTAATTGACGCATATGACTATGTATTGTTCTCTGACTATAACAAAGGCGCACTTGCTAATATCTCTGAAATGATTGCTATTGCAAAACGTGCAGGTAAAACGGTACTTATTGATCCTAAGTTAAGTGATTTATCGTTATATCGTGGGGCCGATTTCATTACGCCGAATCTAAATGAATTTAAGCTCGCAGGTGGTGATGTCAGCTCAGAGGCTGCAATTACTCAAAGTGCTCGACAGTTAATCTCAGAAGCGGGCATCAATGCGATGTTACTTACGCGTTCTGAACATGGGATGTCTCTTATATCTGAGGGTGAAAAGCATGACTTCCCTGCACAAGTACTTGAAGTAAGTGATGTGACAGGGGCAGGTGACACGGTTATTGCTACGCTCACGACTATGTTAGGCGCGGGCATGAATGCCAAAGATGCTGTTGAAATGGCGAATTTAGCAGCGGGTATCGTGGTTGGGAAACTAGGCGCAGCCACAGTGACACCGGAAGAGTTGAGTGCGAAATTGAGCCAGTACTTGAAAGAAACAGGCGAGCATTATCAGGCACCATTTGAAGATGTGCTACAACATATTTCGTTTGCTAAGCAAAATGGCGAAAAAATAGTGTTTACAAATGGCTGTTTTGATATTTTACACGCAGGGCATGTGCGTTATTTAGCGCAAGCTAAAGCGATGGGAGATCGCTTAGTTGTTGGGTTGAATAACGATGAATCCATTTCACGCTTGAAAGGAGCTGATAGGCCAATTAACCCTTTAAGCGAGCGTGCGATGGTTATCTCAGCTTTGGCGTCTGTTGATTGGGTGATTCCTTTTGGTAAGGAAGTAGAAGGAGATACGCCTGCTAATTTAATTGCGACGATAAGCCCTGATGTGCTTGTCAAAGGCGGTGATTATAAAGTCGAGGAGATCGCGGGTGCTGATCATGTTTTGGCACAAGGTGGTCAGGTTGAGGTATTGTCCTTTTTAGACGGTTGCTCAACCTCGAATATTATTAAAAAAGCACGTTTAAGCAAGGGTTAAATGTTCAAGTGCTTTTTGTAAGCCTGAAGCAGTACTTGCCAGTGTGAATCATCAAAAAAGAAAGTCGGCCATTTGCCGGCTTCTTTTTTAAAAGAACGCGCAAGCCTATCAATATTATCTTGTTGCCATGTTTTATCTATGGCTCTAATCTCGCCTTTATCGAAATCGATTAAATTGACGTTATCCTGTCCATCAAAAAGGATATTATTGATATTGAGATCGTCATGATAAACACCTTGGCGGTGGAAATCAGCAATGGTTTGACCGACGGACACTAATTCACTTTCTGATAAGTGGCTTTGTTGTAGCTTTTCACACAAGCTTTGTGCGCTTGGGATAGCTTGTGTCAGTATATCAGCACGATAAATACCATAGGCTTGTTCAACATATGCCGCAATGGGGTCTGGCACAGGTAGGTTTAACGCCTTCAGCTCTAAAAGAAGCTTAAATTCCTTATATACTCTGGTTTTCTCCAAGCCTAAAAATAGGTATTGATCATTCAATACTTTGCCTATTAAGCCGCCTCTCCAATAATGTTTTAGTACGGCAATATTTCCATTCTGATATTGAATAAACCAAGCCGGCGCGCGACCAAGCTTACTGTTTACGATAGCGTCTTTTTTCCGCCAATATTCGACATCAAACCAGTTATGGTTAATGTTTAATACGCTATTTTGTGGCATTAATATGAAGCGGTTGCCGGTATTGTCTATTTTGAGCATAAGTGGCTAGCAAAGTGGAAATATGCCGCAAGTTTAGCGATTTTTTCTCAAGAGGGAAATGCACAAGTGTTGCAAATCGAGACGATTAATTTAAGATCGTGAGCTCTTAAACTGATTGGGTAAGGCGAGTGTCAAAAACAATTTCTTCTATTTGCGTGCTTCGATTATCGGCTATTGGTGATGTATGCCATGCAGTGTCAGCCGTCCAAGCGATTCAACGCGCGCACCCTCAAGCGAAAATAACTTGGGTAATAGGTAAAGTAGAGGCGATGTTATTGGCCGATTTACCGGGTGTTGAATTTGTGGTGTTTGATAAAAAACGCGGCAAAGCGGCTTTTAAGGATTTAAAGACTCACTTTAAGGGCACAAAATTTGATGTGCTGCTGCATATGCAAGTTGCGTTTCGGTCTAATGTTGCGGCGCTGTGTATTCCTGCAAAGGTGAAAATTGGTTTTGATAGCGCGCGTTCCAAAGAGTTGCACTCGTTAGTCGTCAATCAACGCATTACTGGCCAAACCGAGCCACATGTCCTAGAGGGTTTTCATCATTTCGCTCGGGCAATTGGCGTACAGCCTCAAGACCCAACTTGGAGTATGCCTTATACATCAGAAGATGAGGGACAGGCAAAAGCGCTTTTACACGGTCTTGAGCGAGTGTTTGTTATTTCACCAGCAGCGAGTAAAAAAGAGCGAAACTGGTTGCCAGAGCGTTATGCAGCGCTTGCAGACTATGCCACAGCGCAAGGCTTTCAGGTTGTGATTACCGGAGGCCCAACTGAGTTAGAAGTCAGTCTTAGTCAAGCCATTATTGAGCATGCAAAATGTCAGATTTTAAATCTAGTGGGCCAAACTGGGTTGAAAACCCTTTTATGTGTACTTAAACAAGCAAAGTTAGTACTTGCGCCTGATACAGGGCCTGCCCACATGGCAGTGACGGTGGGCACGCCAGTTATTGGCTTATATGCACATTCCAATCCAAAGCGAACAGGGCCATACTTATATCAGCAATATGTTGTTGAGGTATATCACCAAAGTTTACTGCAACAAAAAGGCAAGTCGGCCAGTGAGTTGCCCTGGGGCACTCGAGTAAAAGGCGCAGATTTAATGGCACAAATTAGTGTTGATGATGTAACAGCGATGTTTGATAAAGTAGTTCAGCAAGAGAAATTATGAAATCTAAAGCAGTATTCTTAGATAGAGATGGTGTGATCAATCATGATCATGCTTATGTTCATGCCATTGAAGACTTTGAGTTCATCGACGGTGTGTTTGAAGCGTGTCAATACTTTACAGAATTAGGCTATAAGCTTGTTGTGGTGACGAACCAATCTGGTATTGGTCGCGGATATTACGATGAAGCTCAGTTCCAGCGCTTAACGCAGTGGATGTGTGAACAGTTTAATAGGCATAGTATTGACATCGCGGGCGTTTACTTTTGCCCACATCACCCCAAAAAAGCACTACCGCAGTACTTGCGTGATTGTGATTGTCGAAAGCCAAAACCTGGCATGCTATTACAAGCGATTGATGAGCATGATATTGATCCTACAAACAGCATCATGGTTGGAGATAAGGCTTCAGATATGAAAGCTGCTATTGCAGCAGGAGTGGCAACCAAAATATTGGTGCGTTCAGGACAAGAGTTCACTGCTGAAGATGAATCATTTGCAGATTTTGTTTGTGACTCTTTGGCGCAGTTGCCGCAAAAATTAGGTTAACGCCCATTTAGCTTTACGCTCATATAAAACAAGATAATCACAATCCGTGCATTTAGCTTGCGAACCTTTTAAAATATACTCAAGTAATTTAACTCATTCATACAACAAGTGGGTAATTGGCTTGAGTATGACTTTTCATTTGGTGTGTACCCTTTTAATTGATTTAACCTGAGTTTCAACGTCTATCGAATCGAAACGACATTGCATTGAGTTAAATAAATCATGCAGTATTCGAGGCATCATAGTCGTGTGTTCACCTCAGAAGCAAAATTAGGCGTACACACTCCGTGCAACCAATGGAGACTCTACATGAGATCAGCGGCATTTTACAGCCAACTTCAACAACAAATAGAAGAAGTGAAAGCTGAAGGCTTATATAAAAAAGAACGCATTATTACATCACAACAGCAAGCAGAAATCGCTGTATCAACGGGTGAAAGCGTTATTAACTTTTGTGCAAACAACTACCTAGGCTTGGCTAACCATCCAGATCTGATTGCTGCAGCGCAAAGCGGTTTATCTGATCATGGTTTTGGCGTTGCATCTGTACGCTTTATTTGTGGTACTCAAGATATTCACAAGACGTTAGAAGAAAAAATCAGTGAGTTTTTAAAAACTGAAGATACGATTTTATACTCATCATGCTTTGATGCTAACGCTGGCTTGTTTGAAACGATTCTTGGCCCAGAAGACGCAATTATCTCAGATTCTTTGAACCATGCATCTATCATTGATGGTGTACGTCTGTGCAAAGCTAAACGCTTCCGTTATGCAAATAATGACATGGCTGATTTAGAGAAGCAGTTGATTGCCGCGACTGAAGCTGGTGCTAAAACTAAGCTGATAGCAACTGATGGTGTTTTCTCAATGGATGGTGTTATCTGTAACTTAGCAGCAGTGTGTGATCTTGCGGATAAGTACGATGCACTTGTTATGGTAGATGATTCACATGCAGTTGGCTTTGTTGGTGAAAATGGCGCAGGCACGGCTGAGTACTGTGGCGTTATGGACAGAGTTGACATTATCACAGGTACTTTAGGTAAAGCACTAGGTGGCGCATCTGGTGGTTACACATCAGGTAAAAAAGAGATTGTAGAGTGGTTACGTCAGCGCTCTCGTCCATATTTGTTCTCTAACTCGCTAGCGCCATCTATCGTGACAGCATCTATCAAAGTGCTTGATATGCTTAAAGACGGTAAAGCATTACGTGACCAGCTATGGGAAAACGCAGCGTACTTCCGCAGCGAGATGGAAGCGGCGGGCTTTACATGTGCAGGTAAAGATCATGCAATCATTCCTGTTATGCTTGGCGATGCAAAAGTGGCAGCAGAAATGTCAGATAGATTGCTAGCTGAAGGTATTTATGTGATTGGTTTCTCTTTCCCTGTGGTGCCAAAAGGTCAAGCTCGTATTCGTACGCAAATTTCAGCTGCGCACACTAAAGAACAATTGGACAAAGCGATTACAGCGTTTATCCGCATTGGTAAAGATTTAGGTGTGATTTAATTGCTAGGTGCTAATGCACCTACTTTCTAACGAGTGAATATTATGAAAGCATTATCCAAGTTGAAAGCTGAAGAAGGGATCTGGATGACCGATGTGCCTAAACCTGAAATGGGGCACAACGACTTACTCATCAAGATCCGCAAAACGGCAATTTGTGGCACCGATGTCCATATTTATAAGTGGGATGAGTGGTCTCAAAATACGATCCCAACACCTATGGTCGTTGGCCATGAGTATGTGGGTGAGATCGTCGATATGGGCCAAGAGGTACGAGGCTTTGCCGTTGGCGACCGTGTTTCTGGTGAAGGCCATATTACATGCGGACATTGTCGAAACTGCCGAGCAGGTCGAGTACACTTATGTCGTAATACCATAGGTGTGGGTGTTAATCGAGAAGGTTCATTCGCTGAATACTTAGTTATCCCAGCTTATAACGCATTTAAAATACCAGATAATATCTCAGATGAGTTAGCATCGATTTTTGACCCATTTGGTAATGCTGTACATACTGCCTTATCATTTGATTTAGTAGGCGAAGATGTATTAATCACTGGCGCAGGTCCAATTGGTATTATGGCCGCAGCGGTTGCTAAACATGTAGGCGCGCGCCACGTTGTGATCACTGATGTGAATGAATATCGACTAGATCTTGCACGTAAAATGGGCGCCACTAAGGCGGTCAACGTTGCAAGCGAAAGCCTTGAAGATGTGATGGAAGAGCTGGGTATGACTGAAGGCTTCGATGTAGGCCTAGAAATGTCTGGTGTACCGGTTGCATTTAATAGCATGCTGAACAATATGAATCACGGTGGTAAAATTGCGATGCTGGGCATTCCACCAAGTGATATGGCTGTTGATTGGAACCAAGTCATTTTTAAGGGCTTAGTTATCAAAGGCATTTACGGACGTGAAATGTTCGAGACTTGGTACAAGATGGCAAGTTTGATTCAGTCTGGTTTGAACCTAGAGCCCATCATTACCCATGAATTTAATGTGGATGATTTCCAGCAAGGCTTTGATACAATGATCTCAGGCCAGTCAGGTAAAGTGATCCTAGACTGGACAAAGTAATTTAAGTCCAACAGGCGGCTTTAAATTGTACTTTCCTTTGTATAAGGTATTGTATTAATTGAGCCGCTTTTTTAATGAGAGAGATATGGCTTTTAAACATATTAGTATTGAACAAACACAAGCGTTAATCGCACAAGATAACGTAGTTGTTGCAGATATTCGCGACCCTAACTCGTTTGCAGCGGGACACATTCCTGGTTCAGAGCACCTTTCGAATGAAAACTTAGCCCATTTTATGCAGGAAAAAGAGTTTGAACAGCCTATCATTATAGTTTGTTACCACGGGATCAGCTCTCAAAATGCTGCAAACTATTTAGTCGAGCAAGGCTTTGAAGATGTTTATAGTATGGATGGCGGCTTTACTCAATGGGAGCAAACACTTCCGGAACATGTAGAAAAATGAAGCTACTTGGCTCCTTTTCAGACCCTAGAGCGGTTCAAGGAGCCGTTGATTACCTAAGAACACTTGGGGTAGAAAGTAAGTTACACAGTGAAGATGGAAGAACTGTGTCAGTGTGGGTACAAGAGAATGATTTGTTGACCGCTCAAGCGATTTGGCAAGAGTTTCTCGATAACCCTTATCATGAAAAGTATAGCAATGCCTCTTGGCAAGTGGGTGAGACAGACGGGGTATTAAAATATCAAGGCACACAGCTAAACTTATTTCAGCGTTTTGTGCGTCTAAACTGGCTCGTACAGGCTGTCACAATCATCGCTTTACTTGTCTACATCAGTTTTTATTACTTCACGCCATCGGCTGTATTCGAAGCGCTTAAATTTGACATAAACCACCCTTGGAGCTGGCTAACACCTGCTTTTATGCACTTTGGTGCGGTACATTTATTGTTTAACTTAAGCTGGTGGGTTTTTTTGGGTAACCAAATCGTCAACCGAGCAGGTTTTATAATTTTGCTATCTATTTTCACGGTCAGTGCATTATTGAGCAATTGGGCGCAGTTTTTACTAGTAGATGAGAACTTTGGCGGTCTGAGCGGTGTTGTGTATGCACAAATGGGTTTTTGCTGGATCTACTCATATTTTAATAAAGATGAGCAGGCTATTTTGTCTAAACCCATGATCGGCTTTATGCTAGTGTGGATGATTTTAGGATTTACAGATGTGCTATTTATCAGTATGGCAAACTGGGCCCACTTAGTTGGACTACTAACAGGAATGAGCCTTGCCGCGGTGATGTATCAAACTAGTGGTAAAGGTACTTCGTAAATAAAACTTCTCGGATAATTTCTTGTCCAGTTTCATCTTTGAGCAGTGTTTTCAATTTTTCAGCGCAGCGCTTCCTGATCTCTTCTCGGCCAGTAAGAGACTTTATCGTTTCTTCTGGTTCTTTACTTAAGATTTGAACAATCGCATCCCTTAGCAAAGGTGTGTGGTGCTCGACTACAGCGATATTGGCAATGTCATCTAGCATCAAGTCAATGGTAACGCGCACGTAGCCAAGCTTTTTATTGGACTGGCCAATGTAGTTCGTAATGATATCTGGCTCAAAACCGTAATAGCCAACATTTGATTCTGCTTTAAGCTTAAAGCTTGCAACACTGACCGTTAACGCCATAAATAATAAAAGAGTGCGAACCATAATCGTCTGAAAATACGTAACTAAATATCAACAATATGGTTAGTTTATACTTAAACTTTAAACATGAACAGCCGGCATTTAGATAATCATGAACTTTTTTGGATTGCTAAGCTTTGCTATTATGGTTGCGGTTTAGTCTTAATTGAATTATTGCATTGTTAAAACATCCTATTTCTTTAGATTTTCAGTGGGGGGGCTACGACGAAGTTGTCGATAAAGTGCCTTCAAAAATATATGAACGTTTGATTGAGCAAGGCTCCTTAACGGCATTGCTAAAAAGTCAAAGTAACAGCTTTAAAGTAAAAGTTATCGATGAGCAGTATTTGATGCTGCCGCCGAATATTGCAAAAGTACTTGAAAATGAGGTTGAACAAGCTGTATGTCGACAAGTATTGCTGTATTGTGATGATCAGCCTCATGTTTATGCGCAAAGTTGGATTTTGTTGGGGGCAAACGAACAAGGCTTGACGAATCTAGGTGAACAACCGCTTGGAGAAAAGTTATTCCAACAGTCGCTTTGGCATAGAGGGGAGTTGGAAGTAAGTTACGTAGATGACAGACACTCACATATGCAGCTATGCGACTTACTCGGCGCACAGCATGGTCCTATCTTTGCTAGACGCAGCGTATTTACTAAAGGCTCTGCTAAAGTGTTGGTATGCGAAATTTTTAACAATGAGATTAAATAAATGAAAGTAGCTTCGTTGCAATATGCCAATGTTGCCCAATACAAACAATTGATGCGAACTGATAAGCCCATTGGCACATTTTTATTGTTGTGGCCGACTATGTGGAGCTTGTGGATAGCATCTGAAGGCATGCCAAGCTTTTTACATATCATTGTTTTTGGTTTAGGCACGTTTATGATGCGCAGTGCAGGCTGCGTGATTAATGATTATGCTGACAGAAAAGTCGACGGCTCAGTGAAAAGAACAGCAATGCGACCATTAGCGCGAGGCACTGTCTCTGAAAAAGAAGCACTGACACTTTTCTTTTTATTGATCTTATTATCATTCCTATTAGTACTGACTTTAAATTGGCAAACAATTGCCCTGTCAGTCGGTGGAGTCATATTAGCTGCTCTATATCCATTTATGAAGCGATATACGCATTTGCCTCAAGTAGTTTTAGGTGCGGCATTCAGCTGGGGCATTCCTATGTCCTTTATGGCAGCAACAGGCGAAGTCCCTCTAGTTGCATGGTTGTTATTTGTTGCAAATGTACTTTGGACTGTTGCGTACGATACGATGTATGCCATGGTGGATAGGGATGATGATATTAAGATTGGCGTTAAATCGACCGCCATTTTATTTGGTAAATGGGATAGACACATTATTGCATTATTAAATATATGCTTTTTAATATGCATGTTGATAGTCGGGGTCTATTTCATGTTAGGTACGTGGTATTGGGTTGCATTTACTATTGCAACTCTGATGTTGGTATATTTGCAACATGAGATTGTAGAGCGCAATAGAGAGGCATGCTTTAAAGCTTTTTTAAATAACAACTATGTAGGGTTAACGTTATTTATTGGTGTGACTTTAGGTTAGGTGCTTTTGCCCACACCTCTAAAGTGTGGGCTTAGCGCGTCGAGTATAAAAAGAATCAAGAATGCACTGGCGCACCATTTACTTGCAATTGAGCTGCTGTCTTTTCAATCAATTGAAGTAAGCTGTTTACATGACTGTTTCCACTAAGTTGGTGGTTGGTATTAATAACTAATTGCTCATGGCTATTGTCTTTGTTGGTCTTTAAAAGGACTAACTCAGGGTCTTGTGCAATCGTTTTCGAGTGTTCAATACTTGCAATAGCAAAACTTTGGCTGTTTTTAAGTCCGTCAATAACTTGAGTGATATTCCCTATTTTCACACTTGTTGACTTATTAAGACCTTCCACAGACTCGTTTAACATGCTCTGCACTTGCTTAGATTGCGAGAAACAGCTGTACATTGGGTACTGTGATAACTCTCCTCTACGTATACACTCTTGCTGAGCAAGAGGGTGTTGCTTTGATACAAACAAAATCAGCTGATCAGGTAAATGAATATCACTGATAAGGCTAGTTGCAGATGATAAATAGACACTAATGTCTACTTCACCTAGCTGAAGCTTTCTTGTCAATTCATGTTCATCTAGCAGCTGCATCTCAATTTTTACATTTGGAGAGTCTGCTAAGAATCGGCCGCATGACATAGGGACAATTTCGCTTGCTTTGGCTGTATACCCAACGACCAACTTTTGTTGATCTCTGCCAAATAGACTTTGTTTAATCGTATTTTTCGTGACGTCCAGTTCACTTAGGGTCGCTTTACAGTAATTGAGAAATAATTCACCTTGTTCGGTTAGTTTTACTGAGCGTGTAGAGCGCTTTACTAGCTCACACCCAATTTCATCTTCCAGAGTTTGTATACTTCTCGTTAAAGCCGATGTACTTATCTGGGTTTGTTCGGCAGCCTGTCTGAAGTGACGAAGGTTGCCAAGAGCAACGAATTGCTCAAGTTGTTCAAATCTCATTTGAAATTCCTTTTATTTCAACAAAAATGCAATCATGACGTTGATTTCCTAATACTAATACAGTTTCAGGAAACATCCAAGTGAATTTTTTACATTTCGCTTACAAAGTTTTAGTCGGGATAGGTATCCCTGATTAAAATGAATTGTTCCAGATTATTTATAAACAAATCAACTAATTTGGGATCAAATTGCTTGGATTTTTGAGATTTTATCTCGTCAAGTACTTTTTCTAACGACCAAGCGGCTTTATAGCACCGTTTGCTTCCCAATGCGTCGAAAACATCAGCAATAGCGGTAATTCTTCCTACAATATCAATATCTTCGCCCTGTAATCCTTGAGGGTAACCTGAACCATCCCACTTTTCGTGATGCTGATGGGCAATTGTTGCGCCGCATTGCAATATTTCATTCGTTGATTTTTTCAAGATATCATAGCCTAGCTGCGCATGTGTTTTCATTATTTCCCATTCATCATTGGTCAGTTTACCTGGTTTGTTTAATATCACGTCAGGAATACCTATTTTCCCGATATCATGTAATGGTGATGCCATTTTTATTATTTCTGCTTTGTAACTATTAATGCCTGATAATTCGGCAAGTAATTTGCTGTACATCGCGACACGCTTTACGTGTGAACCAGTTTCTTTTGAGCGCTTTTCTACCGCTTCACCTAAAATATATGAAAGTTCACGCTGTGATTCTTTGACAGTTTCACGCAGTTTTATATTGTCGTGTGCCAGAGCAATGTTATTTGCAAAAAATTCAAGAAGTTGACAATCGGTGCTGCGAAGAGAGCTTTTTTTACTTACATATAGCATGGTTTCGAGCCCGCCTTTAGAGGTAAAATAGCCGACATATTCATTGCATGACTTGCAAGAAGTTTTTCTGTTGTGAGTTTCGATGAATAGATTTTTTACGTTACTCGGAATTTTATCTGAGCTTGGTTCAATACCTTCTCCAGACGCTGCTAATAATTTGAATTGAGAGCCAGAGTCCGTTTGTTTGTTGGTTGCTGCAGCACAGTATATCTCTGAATCAGATAGCCCCAATACTTGTGCAACATGTTCTAGGATAGTTGATGCAAAATCTTGCACATTGTCACATTCTAAAAAGCTAGAAGATGCGGCAATGATGCGTTCTAGCCCTTTTTTGTGAAGTTCGATGGTTTGAATATCTCGGTGTGAACGAAGCGCTGAATACAGTAAAGTTTTTAGTTTTACCGCGGTAAGTTCAGTTTTATTTTTGTAGTCGTTGATATCATAGTCACGTATTACGGATTCTTCTGGCGCTTCACCAGGTTGACCCGTTCGAAGAATTAACCGAATGTCATGGTTAGCCATTTCATTTCGGATGAACTTAATGAGATCGAGACCGGCATGGTTGCTCTCCATGACTACATCAATCAGGCCGACTGATATGCAATCTTGAGTCTCTAGGATTTCCATGGCTTGTTTGGCTGAATAAGCGTGATGGAAACGTAATGCTTTATCCTCAAATTTAAAATCAGAAAGAACTAATTTGGTGACTTGGTGAATGTCCTCCTCATCATCAACGACTAGCACATCCCAAAAAGCGCGCTCTTCAGGTTGTGATGCTTCTTCTCTTAGTTGCTCATTTGAAAAAAGAAAACCGCTCACACATGACCCACCTTCAACTATTGATAATCTCAGTATAGTAAGGTCGAAACGAGTTGCTTACTCTTGCATCGGCTTTTTTTCGATATTATTGAGTTCAATTTCTATTGCATCACATGAAATATGGATTTCGTAAAGAGAGAGCATAAGAGAAGCAACTAGACAGCAAAGGCTGGCACCAAATAGCACTATTCCGAGTAAACTGATGTCAATAAACAGAGCGAACATGGAGAGCGTGCAGAGAATAAATGAAAAAACTCCCCAGACTTGCATTAAACGAATTAGTTTAATACGTTTTTTTAAGTTGTTTATTTGCTGCACAACCAGCGGGCGCAAAGTATCTCCTTCACGTGCATTGAGCTCTCTGATTAACTGAGCAAGTACTAAAAAGCGATTCGTATAAGCCAATAATAGCAACGAAATAGCAGGGAATAATAACCCCGGGGTGGTAAGCGTCATAGAGCTCTTCCAATTTACACACTACAATATTGTTTATGATAGCAAAATTAACATTGAGTGCGATGGTTAATGATTTAGATAAATGGTGCTGTGTCTTTAGCACTGATAATATGATTGAAGCCCATCTTGTGAATGGTCTATTACATCAAGCTCGTATCAAGACGACTATGCAAGGGGAGGCATTATCATCTACTCTGGGGGAGCTTCCATTTGCTGATAATACCATTAAGATCTTTGTACCAGCGATAAAGTTGCCCCTTGGCGAAGAAATATTGGTAAACTACCACCAGAAAAAATCGAAATTAGATTGGCAATGTCAGCATTGCAATGAGCTCAATGGCTCAGCTTTCGAGTATTGTTGGCACTGTGGAAGAGAGTATGAGTAAAGCAAACAACTTTCAGCGCATTCGTGAACTGAACTATTTACAAAAAGCGGTTCTTGCAGCTGCTATTTTGGAAAGAATGACACCAAACTATGGGTTATTTAGTGAAGCAACTGGGTTTGGTGACGAGCAAGTTTTCAGAAGTGCATTGAATTTATGCTGGGAAAAGCTGTTACTACCAAAAAGTAAAATCAGCTTAGAGAAGCAAATTGAGAAAATTGAACCTAATGTACCCGAATTATCCGACTTTGATATGTTTGGTACATACCCTGCGATAGATGTTGCAACTGCACTATTGGGCTTTATCCAAGGGATCATGACCAAAGATGACGTAGAATTCGTCAATGTCGCGAAAATATCGCAAGCCACCGTGGCGCGATATATCGAATTTCTTTTCGCCCAAGAAGATATTATCCCCGATAATAAACAGGTTCGTGAACACCCATTGATGCAATATGAAATTGAAGTATTGGGTGAGCTAATCGACTTTGTTGAAAAGATGGGACGAATTTCTTCTGAAAGCGTTAAACAGTTAAAAGCGCAAGCGATAATTGATGGTCAAACTAACATTGGCTTGGCTATTGAGAATGTGTAGTAAAAAGTGTAGTGGAGAATAAGATTGCGTATTTTAGGTATTGAATCTTCCTGTGATGAAACTGGCATCGCCATTTATGATGATGAACAAGGTTTGCTTGCACATCAGCTCTATAGTCAAGTGAAAGTACATGCCGATTATGGTGGCGTCGTCCCAGAGCTGGCCTCTCGAGATCATGTACGTAAAACTATTCCACTGATCGAAGCCGCTTTTGAGCAGGCTGGCTGTGGTCCAGAGTCATTGGATGGTATTGCCTATACCGCGGGCCCTGGTTTGGTAGGGGCATTGCTGGTTGGTACTTCAATCGGGCGTTCGTTGGCATTTGGCTGGAATATTCCAGCAGTTGCTGTGCATCATATGGAAGGTCATTTACTTGCACCCATGTTAGAAGATGACAAACCAGAGTTTCCCTTTGTAGCGCTTTTGGTATCTGGTGGGCATACTATGATGGTTAAAGTGGCTGGAATTGGCGAGTATGAAATATTGGGTGAGTCAGTGGATGATGCCGCAGGTGAGGCATTTGATAAAACTGCGAAACTACTGGGTTTAGATTACCCTGGCGGCCCATTGCTCGCAAAGCTTGCGACACAAGGAGTACCTGAGCGTTTTGTATTCCCGAGGCCAATGACAGATAGACCTGGATTGGACTTTAGTTTTAGTGGTCTTAAAACGGCTGCTGCAAACACGATAAAGAATGAGGGTGATGACACACAGACTAAGGCTGATATTGCACATGCGTTTCAAACTGCTGTGATTGATACATTGGCTATTAAGTGTAAACGCGCGTTAAAGCAAACAGGCATAAAACGCCTTGTCATCGCTGGAGGGGTTAGCGCTAACGTTGAGCTGAGAACAAAGCTTGAGCGTATGATGCAGGGGATGAAAGGACGTGTTTATTATCCTCGTACTGAATTCTGTACTGATAACGGAGCTATGATTGCGTTTGCTGGTATGCAGCGCTTAAAGGCAGGTCATACAGCACCACTTGATATGAAAACCCAACCCCGCTGGCCTTTAGATAGCCTACCTGCGATTTCTTAATTTTTTTCAGTGTTTTTCTTCCCAACTTTAGGCTCCTTTCCTTGGAGGAGCCTAGAGATATTTGCTCTGTGACGGAAAATAATAAGCAGTGTTAAAAAGCCAACCGGGAGCGTGTACTGTGGCTTTATAAGCCAAGTATAAAACGGCGCTGCGGTGACTGTCACAATAGCTGCAAGGGACGAAAAGCGAAAAGCCCAAAGAACAAGCAGCCATGTTACTATGAGCATGCCAGCTAAATGTAAGCCAATGGGTAATAAAGCTCCGAACGCGGTGGCGACCGCTTTCCCACCGTTAAAGTGGAAGAAAATGGGGTAAATATGTCCAAGGCAAGCACTCACAGCGACTGCACCTAACCAAATCGGTTCTATATTTAAAAAGTAAGCACCCCAAACAGGAATAGTGCCTTTTAAAACATCGAAAATAAGTACCAGTGCCGCCGGCAGTTTTCCACCAATTCGCAATACATTGGTAGCGCCGGGATTATTCGAACCTGAAAAGCGGGGATCAGGCAAAGAGAACAATCTTGATATTAAAATTGCTGAGGAAATAGAACCAAATAAATAAGCACAAATACACATTAAAATGACTAACACAAGCTTCCTTATTTTTTATTGCTCTGTTTTGGGCTATGATCGCGATTCTTTTTACACGGCCTAATATTATTCGCCGACCCCGTTTTAGTCATGCTAGGAGTATACATGGACAAGGTCTATATCTCGCAATTACACGTCGAGACCATAATAGGAGTTTACGACTTTGAGAAAGAAAGTAAACAAAGCCTTTATTTTGATATTGAAATGTCTACAGATATTACCCCAGCAGCGCAAACTGACGATATAAATCTTACCGTAGATTACGCAAAAGTTAGCGAACGAGTGATTGGTTTATCTGAATCAATTCAAGTAGAGCTATTGGAAACCTTGCTAGAAAAATTGGCTAGTATGATTTTGGCTGAATTTACTGTCAGTGATGTTCGAATTAAAGTCAGTAAACCTGCAGCAGTTGCACAAGCATCTACTGTTGGCATTGAAATATATCGGAAAAAATAGCATGTCAGAGATTTATATCAGTATTGGTTCCAATGTAGATCGGGAGCGGCATTTTAAAAATGGGTTGACGGCTTTAATCGACCACTTCCCAGATTATAAGCATTCAAATGTTTATGAGAGCGAGCCGGTGGGCTTTAATGGACGAAACTTTTTCAATTCGGTATTTGCTGCTAAAACTCAAATGTCAGTGGATGAAGTTTGTCACTTACTCAAAAAAATTGAGCGTGATAACGGTCGTACACAAGGGGATAAAAAGTTTAGTCCCCGTACTTTAGATCTCGACTTGTTACTTTACGACGATTTGATCTGTGAGCAACCTGCGCAGTTGCCTCGGGACGAAATTACAAAAAACGCTTTTGTACTATTGCCTCTGTCTGAAGTCGGCGGGCACATATCTCTCCCAACCACAGGTGAGACAATTTCATCTATTTGGGAAAATTATCATAACCCTAGCCAAAAACTATGGAAAGTGGAGTTCTAATTTACAATGAGTTTGATTGAAATCATCGTTCTGGCCTTAATCCAAGGTTTAACTGAATTTTTACCAATTTCGAGCTCTGCTCATCTAATATTACCTTCGCAGGTTTTTGGTTGGCAAGATCAAGGCTTAGCATTTGATGTTGCGGTTCACGTTGGGACTCTCTTTGCAGTGATCATTTATTTTCGCAAAGAAGTAAGTGAAATTCTAGCCGCGTGGTTTAAATCCTTTGGCAGTCAAGGGACAACTGATGACAGCAAATTAGGTTGGTTTATTTTATTAGCTACATTACCTTCGTTGGTGATTGGTTATTTTGCCAAAGATTTGGTTGAAGAGTACTCAAGAAATGCTTGGATCATAGCAGGGACGACCATTGGTTTTGGTTTGTTACTTTGGTATGCAGATAAAACGGCGAAGCAAATAAAAACAATATACCAGATCAACTGGTTGATGGCGCTTTGCATTGGTTTGTCTCAGGTCATTGCAATGCTACTTCCAGGTACGTCTCGTTCGGGGATCACGATGACAATAGGCTTACTGATGGGCCTGAACAAGCAAAGTGCAGCACGATTTTCATTTTTAATGTCAATTCCAGTTATTGCTGCTGCTGGCAGCTATCTAACTTATAAGCTTATTTCTGAAGGAGATGAGTTTAATATTGCGGATATTGCTACCGGCGCTGTGTTGTCATTCTTTGCGGCTTATGCATGTATTCACTTTTTCTTAAAGGTTATTGAGAAGATGGGTATGCTGCCATTTGTAATTTATCGACTTGCACTAGGGGCCTTCTTGGTCATCTATTTATCTATGTAACTTGATATGGGGCGATATGAGCCCCATTATTTTTGATGTGTGATTAGTCAAAACTTTTATCGTAAACCACCACTTCGGCGCTGCCCAAAGGTTCTGTGTGTATAGCCTTTGTACGGTATTCCAAGCCAATTTTCTTCATGATATTAATTGAGCCTTGATTGTCTGGGTGAGCTAAGGCTGTAAGCTTTGTAGCGACTTTATGTTCGGCTATGGCATCGGCAATCTGCTTTGCGGCTTCTGTTGCATAGCCCTTGCCCCAGCTCGCTTGCATAAATCTCCAACCTATTTCCAGATTGGAGTCGTCTCTTTTTTCTGTAAAAAAGTCCATAGGGCGCACTAGGATCCAGCCGATAAAGTCGTTACTCTGTTGTAAAAAGCAGCCCCATAATCCCCATCCACTGTCTGAGTTAGAGAATTGCTTGAGTCGAGGTATGAATATTGAGTCTATGTCTTCTTGGCTCGTGACCTTGCCGCCATTGATAAACTGCATCACAGCAGGATTTTGATCTAATTGAAAGAGCAGGTGGGCATCGTCTGGAGTGAGTAGTCGATATTTGAGTCGATTTGTCTGATTAACTTTCATGGTAATTGATTTATCCTTTTATTATTAGACTTGGTACAATACTGCGTTATTTTTGTTTGGAGAATATTTTGGGTAACTCTGTATTGGCGCTTCGTGCACAGCAAATTTCTGAATCTAAAAGAGAGTTCAAAGCACGGGGTTCAAAACTTACTCGATGTGAGACTTGTTTACTCGCGGAGCCTTTATGTATTTGCGCTGGCGTTAAGCAGGCTAAGTGCTCAAGTGCAGTGTGCTTGTTAATGTATCACAATGAAAGTTTTAAGCCATCCAATACAGGGCGTTTAATCGCAGATATTGTTCCTGATAACTATGCATTTCGATGGGATCGAACAGAGCCGAGCGACGCATTGATTGCGTTGTTAGAGAATCCTCAGTATCAGCCTATTGTGGTTTTTCCCGAAGAAAATGTACAACCACAGCGGGTGATAAAAAAAGTAGAGCGTATAGAGGGGAAAAAGCCGCTGTTTATCTTTCTTGATGGTACGTGGCGCGAAGCTAAGAAAATGTTCAGAAAGAGCCCGTATTTGGATCAATTCCCAGTGTTATCTATTTCTCCGCAAAGTTTGTCAAATTATAAGTTAAGGGTTGCGCCTCATGAGCACCAGCTCGGTACGGCGGAAGTAGCTTGTGTGGTACTCGAAGAAAATGGAGAAACGGAAGCGGCTGAAAATCTCACATCGCACTTTATTGATTTTAGAGATGCGTATTTACGAGGCAAACGAAGTAAGTTTTCTGACATATAAACATGAAGATAGCGCGACTCTTTCGAGCCGCGCTTGACGGAATCTTCTAAACAGCATCCTGCTATGTTGAATAACTCAACTCCCTAATTCATTTCCATACAATTCGCTTGGTGTTTTGGTTCTGCGAATTCTTGCACATCCTGTACTAGTCCACTTGGATCATCCTGATCCCATCCTCATTTGCATCAAACGTATCCATTGTTTGACATTACCCTGCAATTATTCCTTATGGGCTTATCCATTACCCTTCCTAATTCCATCTAGTCCTGACATCCTGAATATCTGAACATCCTTACTTAAATACTTGCGTCCTGCAAATACATCATAATCCTAGTTCCATACTCCATTCGGGGGTCAATCCATGTTGCGCCTATCACATCCGTTTTCCCTGCTATGCCTCTCCCCAAGAGACAGTTAAATTATATGCTGTGCTGAGCATTAATACATTGGCTTGAAGATTATCAAAAAAGGACTATCTTCTATTTGAGATATAAAATTTATTAAATAACAATAGGTTCCTTATTTGAGGGCGGTTAAATCAGGAGTAGATTACTCGATATCTACAGACAGAGTGAGAAATCTCTTACAGATAAATTGTCTTTATGCGGTAATAATAATTTTGTTCACCCACTCAGCGGGCTGTAATTTATGTATAATCGCGTTAGAATTACTTGATAATAATAATTGTTTGGATTTGGAGTCTTCATGAAACGAGCTATCGCCACATTATTGACCGCTGTGACCTGTATGCCAGCTTTTGCAGCCGATGAAGTAAATATCTACTCATTTCGCCAACCGTTTTTAATTCAACCTATCCTTGATGATTTTACAAAGCAGACTGGGATTAAAACAAATGTTGTTTTTGCAAAAAAAGGCTTAATTGAACGCGTTAAAAGAGAAGGGAAGCATTCACGTGCAGACCTAGTGTTAACCTCAAATTTCAGCGCAATGATCCAGTTAGAAGACCTTGGCCTTACGCAGCAAATCGCAAGTAAGACCGTTGAGCAAAATATCCCAGCATCTTTTAGAGATCCTGAGGGGCAATGGGTTGCGCTGACCAAACGTGTGCGTAACGTATACTCATCAAAAGCAAGACTTGGTAAGTTAGAGTCACTAAGCTATGAAGAGCTGGCTGACCCAAAGTACAAAGGAAAAATTTGTACTCGCTCTGGTAAGCATCCGTATAATTTAGGATTAGTTGCATCTATGATCGCGCATCACGGTGAAACTGAAACTAAAGAATGGTTGGTCGGGGTTAAAAACAACCTTGCACGTAAACCTCAAGGTAATGACCGTGCTCAAGTTAAAGCGGTTAAAGAAGGTTTGTGTGATATTGCATTAGGTAATAGCTATTATTTTGGAAAGATGATGGCTGATGAAAAGCAAAAGTCATGGGCTGAGTCAGTTTACATTAACTTCCCTAACCAAAAAAATCGCGGCTCGCACTTAAATGTATCTGGTGTAGTTCTAACCAAGTATGCAAAAAATAAAGAAAATGCCTTGAAACTCATAGAGTTTATGACGGACAATAAGGCCCAGAATATGTACGCATCGACGAATATGGAATATCCGGTTAAGCCGGGCGTCGAATTATCTCAAATGGTAGCGTCATGGGGAGTGTTTAAGGAAGACAGCTTGCCACTTGCTGAAATTAGTAAATACCGTCCATTGGCTCTAAAGCTAATCGATGAGGTAAAATTTGACCTTTAATGCAGCTAAAAATTAAACTGTCCAATTGGCAGATAACAGCGTGGGTGATTGGCATATGCCTGTCGACCCCGCTGGCTTTTCTCATTTTTGAATCATTACAAGGAGAATCTGAAGTATTCTCACATTTGTGGGATACAGTTCTTTGGGACTACATCAGTAATACTATTTGGCTGATTGCTGGGGTATTGTTACTGAGTTCATTAATTGCACTGCCCCTTGGGTGGTTAACAGCATATTGTCATTTCCCCGGTAAGCGAATGTTTGAATGGGCTTTAATGCTGCCACTTGCGATGCCCACCTACATAATAGCCTACGTGTATACAGATTTATTGGATTATGCAGGCCCTGTACAGATTTTTCTAAGAGACTGGTTTGGCTGGACAAGTCCTGATGATTACTGGTTCTTCGATATACGTACTTTGCCCGGTGCTATTGTGATGATAGCTTTGGTACTTTACCCCTACTTATACTTAATCTTTAAAACAGCACTCAGAGAGCAGTCCTTCAAATTGGTTCAGGCCAGTCAGTTAATGGGGTTATCACCATTTCAGAGTTTTCTCAAAGTAAGTCTGCCTTTATCCCGCGGTGCCATTGTTGCTGCACTTGCTTTAATAAGCATGGAGACGATGGCGGACTTTGCTACAGTGCATTATTTTGCAGTCAGTACACTTACCACCGCTGTTTATGATACTTGGCTTGGTTACTATTCCCTCACTGCTGCTGCAAAAATTTCAGGCATCATGTTGCTATTTCTCTTCATCGCATTATCACTAGAAAAAATGAGTCGTAAAAGCAAGGTCGTACATGAGCGTCAGAGTAGTGTAAATGATACCAGCCTATATGAACTGAACGGTAAAAGTGGCTGGTTGGCGACAGGTTTTTGTAGTCTTATATTGATTGTCGCGTTTTTTGTCCCTGTAGGTGTATTGACCAGTTACGCGATTGGTTACTTTGATCAGGCTTGGAATGACGCGTTTTTTAATTATGCGTGGCAAAGTTTAAAAATCAGCCTTTATGTCAGCGCCATCGCTATTTTCTTTAGTATTTTGGTGGTGTTTTATCAGCGCATAGGCGAGCAAAAAACCAAGAGCGTTCCTGGGAAGGTCGCGAGTATGGGGTATGCCTTGCCAGGAACCGTTTTAGCTATCGCGGTGTTACTGCCCCTCACATTATTTGATGACTATTTAAACCGTTGGTTGGATGGCACTGGATTTGAACCCGGGCTGTTACTCAGTGGTACCATTTTTGCCCTCGTTTTTGCGTATGTGGTGCGCTTTTACGCCATAGCTCAGGGCGCGGTAGAAGCGAGCTTTGTACGGATCAGCCCGAGTATTGATATGGCGAGTGCATCTTTGGGGAAAAATAATCTACAAACATTGGGTCGCGTGCATATTCCTCTATTAAAGCGCGGTATATTAACCGCAGGTTTATTGGTATTTATTGAGTGCATGAAGGAGCTACCGGCAGCATTGCTGCTCAGGCCGTTTAATTTTGAAACGCTCGCAACCCATGTTTTTCAGTTTGTAAGCGATGAACAGTTAGAGTTAGCATCAATATCTGCCTTGTTTATCGTACTGGTTGGGTTAATCCCGCTTTATTTGGTTAACCGCTCAATGGAGCAGCAAACATAATGTACAGCCTAGCTATAGAATCTTTGCAATACAGTTATGACGGTCATGCTGTGATCGACAACCTTGACTTGCAGGTAAAAGAAAATGAAATCGTCTGCTTGTTGGGCGCCAGTGGGTGTGGAAAGACGACCACACTTAAAGCCATTGCTGGACTTATCAGGCCGCAACAAGGCATCATTAAAATTGGCCAAAAGCAAGTTAACGGTGAAAACATATTTTTAGCGCCGCAACATCGAAATGTCGGCATGATGTTTCAAGATTATGCTTTATTTCCACATTTGACGGTAGCGCAAAATGTTGCATTTGGGCTAGGAAAGTTAAGCCGTGCAGAAAAGCAATCTCGTGTGTCTGAAATGTTAGAGCTGGTGCATTTAGGTGCCTATGCCGCACGTTTCCCACATGAGTTATCCGGCGGTCAGCAGCAAAGGGTCGCCATTGCAAGAGCGCTGGCTTATCGCCCTAGCTTGTTGCTTTTAGATGAGCCTTTCTCGAATATAGACGCACAAGTGCGCTTTCAACTTATCAGTGACATACGAAGTATTATTAAAGACCAAAAAGTATCTGCGATTTTTGTCAGTCACTCAAAGGACGAAGCATTTGCCTTCTCCGATCGGCTTGCCATTATGCACAAAGGCCAAATAGCACAATTAGGATGTCCAACTGAATTATTCCATCAGCCAAAAAACCAAGTGGTTGCAGAGTTTTTGGGGCAGGGAATTTATTTAGATGCAACACATGCCGGTAATGGAGCATTTAGCACTCAATTTGGGCAAGTGAACTCATTAACTCAGCAAAATGATGCTGAAGATAAGGGGAAAATATTTGTCAGACCGAGCCACATCGAATTGTATAATACTGACCATGGTGCGATCCAAGTGAATCAAGAGAGGTTTGTGGGTACTGAGTATTTGTATGCCATCGAATTACAGGGTCAACAGCTAGAAATAGCAAAGCCTGCTGACAAACCGTTAGATTTGTCTAAACCTATCTCTTTAAAAATTAAGCCCCATGCGGTAAATTTCTTTTCTTAGAGCGATAAACTATAAGGAAAAGGTATGGCCCAGCCGCAATCGGGGATCTGTGCAGAGGCAAACTTGCATGGCTTACATTTATTCTTCAATGTGCTTGAAGGGCAGGATGAAGCTGTGCGAGAAGCACTAGCGCAAGCTGGGCGACTGCAAGATGAGTTAAGTGATAGATTTTCTGAATCTATGCTTAGTAGCTTCGTTGCTATTGGTGCCCAATATTGGCCTCATATCTATCCTGAATTTATACCACCTGAACTAAAAAGCTTTCCTCATATTCGTTCTACCGATCACTTAATACATAGTCAGCCTTTTGATTTGCTTTATGTCATACGCTCAGATCGAGAAGATGTAAATCATCTATTTGCGCAAAGTGTTTTACATATGTTGGGAGGCTGTGTTGAGCTTGTCGCGCACGTGCGTGGTTTTCGCTTTTTGGATGGACGCAATTTTAACGGCTTTATTTACGCCAGTGAGGCACCACACGGTCGCTTTAAGCGTCAAGTCGCGTTAGTTGATAACCCCGAAGGACTAGATCATCAAGGTAGCTACATTCATATTCAGCGAGTGAAGTTTGATTTGGCGAGGTGGCAGCAACTTGCAATTGATGAGCAAGAGGCGCTGATGGGCCGTACGCGCTTAGATAATAAGCTGATTGAGCCGACAGTGGCATTTAGTCATGCTAGTCGTGCAGAGCTTAAAGATGCACAGGGGCTAGTGCTGCTGTTGGATCAGAGTATGCCGTTTGGGGATGTGTTTGAGCAAGGTAGCATTAATCTGAGTTGTGCAGCTCACGGAAATGCATTTGAGACGGTACTAATGAGCCGATTCGGTTTGTTATCAGGGCAAGAGTGTTACGATCCACTACTAGATTATTCTGAAGCAGATATGGGGGCGTCTTTTTTTGCACCATCCTTACAATTTTTGAAAGAGATGGCGCAAATAATGGCTGACGGTTAAGTTTAAACGTTGTCAAACAAGGTTTTTACTTTGTCTAAAGTCGCGTCAATCTCAGATATTTTCGCGGGTGCGATGAAAATAGTGTCGTCACCTGCGATTGTGCCTAATACACCATCTGCACTGCCTAAAGAGTCTAGCAGACGAGCGATCAGCTGCGCTGCACCGGGGCTGGTTCTGATAATGATCATCATCTCATTGTGCATGATATCGATAACAAGCTGTCTCAGCGGGCTTTTTGCTGTTGGTACACCCATTTCTGCTGGCAAGCAGTAAACCATTTCTTGTTTGGCGTTTCTGGTGCGAACCGCGCCGAATTTGCTCAGCATTCTTGATACTTTACTTTGACTTATATTGTCAAAGCCTTGATCTTTCAGCGCATCAACGATTTCGCCCTGAGAGCCAAAGTTTTCCTCTCTTAAAAGTGCTTTAAAGGCTTTAACTAAGGCTTCTTGTTTGTCTTGCGCTTGCATATACATCTCTTCTATTAATTTTGGTTGCCCGATTTTACACAAATCCCAACAGTTACCCAAATTTTAACGCTGGAGTAATTTTCATGGTATATCGTAAAGGCAAATTGCGACAAAGTTGTCTCTTGTTTACAACTATAGTCGAAAAAATCTTGAAAATAATGCGGATAAATTTGTCTTTACCCTCGCTTTTCATTATCTTTACAGCACACAAAATTCCTACCTTCAATATATGGAGAATTATAATGAAAGTTGCTGTATTAGGTGCCGCTGGTGGTATCGGTCAAGCATTGTCTCTTCTGCTTAAAAACGGTTTGCCTGCAGGCTCTGAGCTAGCACTATACGATGTTGCACCAGTTGTTCCAGGTGTTGCTGTAGATCTTTCTCACATCCCAACTGCTGTGTCAGTTGCAGGTTACGGTAAAGATGATTTAGATCCTGCTCTTGCAGGCGCTGACATCGTTTTGATCCCAGCTGGTATGCCACGTAAGCCTGGTATGGACCGTGCGGATCTGTTCAATGTGAACGCGAGTATCGTTAGAACTCTGGCTGAAGGTATCGTTAAAAACTGCCCTAAGGCGTTTGTTGGTATCATCACAAACCCAGTAAACGGCACTGTACCTATTGTACGTGAAGTATTCAAAAAAGCAGGCACATATGATGCTGCACGCGTTTTCGGTGTAACAACACTAGATGTTATCCGTGCTGAAACATTCATTGCAGAGCTTAAAGGCCTAGACGTATCAGAAGTAAAAGTACCTGTTATCGGTGGTCACTCTGGTACAACTATTCTACCTCTTCTTTCTCAAGTTGAAGGTGTTGAGTTCTCTGATGAGGAAGTTGCTTCTCTTACTAAGCGTATCCAAAACGCAGGTACTGAAGTTGTTGAAGCAAAAGCGGGTGGCGGTTCTGCAACGCTTTCAATGGGTGCAGCAGCAGCTCGTTTCTGTTTCTCACTTGTTAAAGGTCTTCAAGGTGAAGAAAACGTATTTGAGTACGCGTACGTTGAAGGTAACACTGGCGATGCAGAGTTCTTTGCACAGCCTATCCGTCTTGGTAAAAATGGCGTTGAAGAGCTATTACCATACGGCGAGCTAAGCGCTTTTGAACAAAAAGCAAAAGACGACATGTTAGCTACTCTTGAAAAAGACATTAAAGAAGGTGTTGATTTCATGGCTTAATGCCTAGAAATGACCCTGAAAAAAAGCTGCTTTTAAAGCAGCTTTTTTTATTTTGCATGACATGTTTATTCAGTCATTAAAAAGCCGGCAGTTTACCGGCTTTTTTGTCAATTCATGTATTAAACATTTAGTGTAAAATACGTGCTCTGATCGTCCCTTCAACAGCGCTTAGTTCTTTTAGCGCAACTTCTGAGTGGTCACTGTCTACATCAATAACTACGTAACCAATGCAATCGTCTGTTTGCAGATACTGAGCAGCGATATTAATGCCATGTTGAGCAAACGCTTGGTTGATCTGCGTTAGCACACCCGGTCTATTCTCGTGCACGTGTAATAAACGGCTGCGGTTAGACAGTTCTGGCAGTGATACTTCTGGGAAGTTTACAGCTGTAACAGTGGAGCCATTGTCTGAGTACTTGGTTAATTTACCCGCCACTTCAATACCGATATTTTCTTGTGCTTCTTGTGTAGAGCCACCCACATGCGGCGTTAAAATGACATTGTCAAACTCCCTAAGTGGAGACACAAACTCCTCATCATTTGATTTCGGCTCAACGGGGAAAACATCAATGGCAGCACCGGCAAGTTTTTCATGTTGTAGAGCTTCTGCGAGGGCATCAATATCTACAACGGTTCCGCGTGATGCATTGATAAGGATCGCACCTTGTTTCATGACTTCAATTTCAGCCATACCAATCAGGTTTTTAGTTTGCGGTGTTTCTGGTACATGTAGGCTGATCACATCTGCACGTTGTAGCAGCTGTGTAAGGTTTTGTACCTGTTGTGCATTACCAAGAGTGAGCTTATCTTCTATGTCATAAAACTCTACCTTCATACCGATATTTTCAGCCATGATGCCGAGTTGTGTTCCTATGTGGCCGTAGCCTATGATACCAAGGGTTTTTCCGCGAGCTTCAAAAGAGCCAATAGCAGATTTAAACCATTGACCGCGATGTGCCATGGCGTTTCGCTTCGGAATACCGCGAAGGAGTAACAAGATTTCACCAAGTACTAATTCTGCAACCGAACGTGTGTTTGAGAATGGCGCGTTAAATACGGCAATACCACGACGTTTTGCTGCATCTAAATCTACTTGGTTTGTACCAATACAAAAACAACCAACAGCAACGAGTTTTTCAGCTGCATTTAAGACAGTTTCCGTAAGGTGGGTACGTGAGCGTATACCGACAAAGTGAACATGTTTGATACGCTCAATTAACTCATTTTCAGGTAGCGATGTCTTGAGATACTCAATATTACTGTATCCATTACGCTTTAATGTTTCGACTGCACTTTGGTGCACGCCTTCTAACAATAATATTTTAATCTTATCTTTAGACAAAGATACCTTACTCATGACTCATTCCTATTACCTAGTTTGTGGACCTTTTGGTGTCCCTGTAATTACGGTATTTGCACCACGGTGAGCAAATAGCCCATTGGTTACAACACCGACGATTTGGTTTATTTTTTCTTCCAGCGCTTTTGGATCCGTGATACTTAATCCATGTACATCTAAAATGACATTGCCATTGTCAGTGACGACGCCGTGGCGATATACTGGGTCGCCTCCAAGCTTTAATAGCTCTCTAGCAACGAAGCTACGTGCCATTGGTATAACTTCAACCGGCAATGGGAAGCTACCCAGCGTGTCAACATGTTTACTCTCATCGACAATACAAACGAACTTGTCAGCAACCGCGGCAACGATTTTTTCACGGGTCAACGCAGCACCACCGCCTTTTATCATGTGTCCATGTTCGTTAATTTCATCAGCACCATCAACATACACATCTAATTGTGCAACATCATTAAGCTCAAAGACTTCAATACCGAGTGCTTTTAGTTTTTCTGTTGATGCTTCTGAACTCGAAACCGCACCTTTAATATCATCTTTGATGCTACCAAGTGCATCGATAAAATGATTGACTGTGGAACCTGTTCCAACACCTACAATGGTGTTTTCTTTTACATGTTCAAGCGCTGCCCATGCTGCAGCTTTTTTCATTTCATCTTGTGTCATAACGTAATCACTTTGTTGTCTTTAATTAAGTTGAGATTATACGCTTAAACACTCGAATTGTATGAAAATAAATTACACTCTTAAGCGCAGATTTTTTACCAGTGGGTTCTATTCACACCACTGATAATATTGGGTAGGCGTTAGTATTGCAGGCAAAGGTACATCCCATGCTTCAATTGGTAATTCACTAACTTTTTGGCAGTCATGTGCTAACCCTATTAATTTGGGCTTTCTCCACCCTTGTGAATAGTAGTTAGCTAACGTTCTGTCGTAATAGCCACCACCCATGCCTAATCGATTACCATGCTCGTCGAAAGCGACTAACGGCATCAACAAGTAATCTAGTTGCTCAATTGGGCAAATTTCATAGCAATTCAATTTAGGTTCTAAGATAGCATAGCGGTTCTGAATCATGGTTGAGTTTTTTTCATATTTTTGGAACAGTAAACTAGTGCCACTGAAGGGGTGGATTACGGGCAGATATACTTGAATGTTTTTATCCCAAAGTGATTGAATTAAAAGGTTAGTTCTAAGCTCTCCATCGTTGTGTAAGTAGATCCCTATTGCGGCGTTTTTAGTAGGTGATTCGTGTTGAAAAAAATTAATACTCAGGTCGGTTTCAGCAGAAGTTTGAAAATTTTCATCAAGAGCGTTTCGCTGTATTCTTATTTCTCTTCGAATTTTTTTGCGTGTTTCCGCCTTTTTCGTGTTTGAACTTGAATTTTTTTTCATTAGAACTGAACCATTTCAGGGAAAGCCAAACTAAATCCGAGTACAATAAGTAAAATGAATAGCACGGCTAACAGCGTGTATAAAAGCTTCTTTGACCTTGGCTTGGGCTCTGTATCTAAATCAAGTTCATCGAATAACTCGTCATCTTGCCATTCACCATCTTCTTTTTCTTCACTACTTTTATTTTGTCCATCGATTCGTTGTTCAAGTTCTTCTAAC
This sequence comes from Pseudoalteromonas umbrosa, assembly GCF_030125375.1. Taxonomy (GTDB): domain Bacteria; phylum Pseudomonadota; class Gammaproteobacteria; order Enterobacterales; family Alteromonadaceae; genus Pseudoalteromonas; species Pseudoalteromonas umbrosa. The sequence continues at coordinate 94,558 of NZ_JASJUU010000006.1, forward strand.
TTTTCTTCGATTCTGATCAGGCTACTGGTGATGTAATCAAGTGCTTCAAATACACGTTCATTAGCAGCATTGTTAACTGGAGGCGAGTTTGTCATGCTGCTTTGCACGGCTTGCACTTTACTTTGAAATCCATAAATCGCCAGGAGTTTAGCTTGTTTTAAGCATTTATTTTTTTCAGCGGTGCCAAATAGGGGCTTCCCTTGAGTAAATGAAACAACTTTTTGCTTTGACACGCCCAGCTTAGTTGCTAGGCTTTCCATGGCATTGTGGCTATCTGTGTCGGCGTTAAACCCAACAAAGACAACTCTAAACTGATCACTCATAGACAATCTCATTTTATTCTAATATGAAGAGTATACCCAAAAAGTAATCGGAAGCATTGAATTAATCTATTCAATGATATAAAGCTTTTTGTTAGATGCTTTTTTTACAACTGAGGAACTAGTATACCTAGTGGCGAGTACGTTTTTTATAAAATAATGTGTTATTTCAACGTATGTGATGTGGAAGAACGCTTCCACATCACAGCTAAAGTTAGTATTTAGCGGCTTCACTTGCTTGAGGTAATGCTTGGATGATGAAATTTCTTAGGTCTTCGTTAGATAATCTAAGGTCTTCATAACGTAGATACATCATATGGCCAGAGCGGTAACCTTTAAAGCTTAGCCTGTCTTTCATTTTACCACTTGGATCTAGATGCCATAAATTGTACTTACCATCAAAGTAGTTGGTTGCACCATCGTAATATCCAGATTGAACCATGACATGTAAATATGGGTTTTGAGCCATCGCTAATCTTAGGCGCTCACCTACCGTGTTTTTAGTTCTGTCCCACGGACGAACGGGGCCAAACATATTGTATTTTATGTCTGTTTTATAATTCAGCTCTTGGCGGAAGTAGTGATTAATTGCAGGGGTAAAAGAATGTAACCATGACGTGAGTTCAGGCCAGTAATCTGGTATGTCTCCTGCGACACGTTTATCGATACCTAAGTATCTTGAGTCAAGTCGACCAAGTGTAACTTCTCTATCTCGAAGCAGCTCTTTCCAAAAGGCAGAAGTTGGAATATCTAAATTATTTTGTGCAACAAACCGCTCTGTTAATCCTGAATACTTGGAAACTTGCGTTATAACAGCTTGTTTTTCTTCACTACTTATCATAGCCCCTTTAGCAAGCGCTGGTAGGTAAGTGTTCAGTGTATAGGTTTCAACCTCTTCCAATACTTCAAGTAAGTCTTTATCTTGTAGCTGATCATTTAGTGCATTGTGGTACCAAGCAGTTGCCGCAAAATAAGGTAGTCGATTAGCTGCCTTTACAGGGCCGTCACGTTTGATGCCGATGTCTGTTGGGGAAACTAGGATCACACCGTTTAAGTACATCCACTGCTGGTTTTGTAATTCGTGTGCAAGTCCGGCAACGCGAGTTGTTCCGTAGCTTTCACCAATTAAAAATTTAGGTGATAACGCTCTGTCATGACGATTAATAAATGTATTTAGCCAAGTTGCGAGATATTTAACGTCGGCGTTAACACCAAAGAAACGCTTTTTCTGAAAGTCTTTGCTCGGCATTTTTCCTTGTTTATCAGGTAATACTCGTGAGTAACCAGTGTTTACTGGGTTTACAAAAACAATGTCTGTGGTGTCTAAAACGGAATAAGGGTTATCTTTTAGTCCATAAGGTTGAAGTGGATATCCTTCATCGTCAATTTTTAAAACTCGCGGGCCAGTATAAGCAATGTGCATCCACACGGACGCAGAGCCTGGGCCACCATTGAATGAAATGAGCAATGGACGCTTGGCAATATCTTTCACTTTGTCTTTTTTATAGTAAGTGTAGTGTAAAGATGCGATTGGGTGCCCTTCGTCATCCCATAAAGGCTGTGTGCCAGTCGAGACGGTATAGTTTATTTTTGAGCCATTAATCGTGGCTTTGTGTTTTGTGGTGACTTGATGATCTATATCAAAGCTTAATGTGCCTTGTTGATTACTATTAGCAACACTGAATGTGCTGACGCAAAGTAGTAGTAAACTAGATACTATTTTAGGTACTGCTGCCATGGGGTTCCTCGTGTTTTCACTTATCGCCTACATTTAAATCGTTTTTAACGTTGATTTCAAAGTCAATGAGACTAACTCGCAATATTTGCTGCCCATTACAATTTGTTTACCATTTAGGGGCGGTGCAGGTTTTTTTTGTCACAAAAATCGCGTATATTTCACCCTTATGTCTGTAGTATTAAAGTATTTAAGTCTGTTAAATACTTGTTTAGCTACATTTCTCATTGCAGTCACTAGAGAAAGTTTCCATGCAAAAAGTATTGATTGTTGAAGATAGTAAGGTTGTCCAACAGATCTTACGCCATCTGGCATCACAACATTTAAGTGTCGATATAGACTTTGCTTGGTCTCTCAAGGAAAGTAAAGCGTTACTTGCGAGCAATAGCTACACACTGGCCTTGGTAGATTTAACATTGCCTGATGCAATGGATGCAGAAGTCGTCCAGTTAACTTTAAGTCACAATGTCCCCACGGTAGTTTTGACCTCTAAGATCGATGAGTATAGCCGACAGCAGATGCTTGAAATGGGGGTCGTTGATTATGTGATTAAAGATAATCGCGATTCCTACTTGTATGCCATCAAATTGGTAAGCCGTTTGCTGCGTAATCAAGGCTGTAAAGCATTGATTGCCGATGACTCTATGATCAGTCGTGCTGTTATGAGACAGATGTTAGAAAAGCAGTTATTCACTGTTTTTGAGGCTCAAGACGGTGAGCAAGCACTTACTATGCTTAAGTCTGATCATGAGGTTAAGCTTCTTTTAACCGACTATGCCATGCCTACGATGGATGGCTTTGAATTGGTTAAAGCAGTACGTAACTTCCGTGGACGTGATGATTTAGCTATTGTTGGGCTATCCGGTGCTGGGACGCATGGACTCTCTGCAAAGTTCATAAAATATGGTGCAAATGATTTCTTAATGAAGCCATTTATGAACGAGGAGTTCCATTGCCGTGTTATGCAAACAATGGAGCAATTAAACCTGATTGCCGAGATTAAAGACTATGCACATCGTGATTATCTAACAGGTTTATATAACCGCCGCTATTTTTGTCAGCAGATGGATAGATTACTTAAATCAGGGCTGGAAGATAGTTGCTTAGCCCTATTAGATTTAGACTTGTTCAAAGAAATAAATGATAAATATGGCCATTTAGGTGGTGATAGTATCCTCACTCAGGTTGCTCATTTACTGAATGAGTCATTCTCCGATAGTTTAGTATCTCGTGTCGGTGGAGAGGAGTTTGCTGTTTTACTTGCTGAAAGTGATGTGCAAAAAGCAAAGATCAAATTTGATGTTTTTCGTCGAAAGTTTGCTGAGAACATTTTTCAAGTCGATGAACACCGCCTACATTGCACCCTGAGTATTGGTATCGCAAAATGTGAGTTTGCGACATTGAGTGAAGTGATGCGACATGCTGATAAAGCGCTATATAAAGCCAAAGCACAAGGTCGTAATAGTGCAGTGACAGCTTGCACCAAATCAAATCAAATCCTAGAAGAGTGCACCAGCTAAGTGCACTTTTCGCTAAATACCTTTCTATTTTTTTCATACCTCACTGATAAATAAGCACTAATCTTTTTGGCATAAAGGTTGGATTGTGTATGGCATCATCAACAGGAATCACACTCCTTTGGAGGCCAACAATGAAAATGATAAGTGCGATAATTAAGCCTTTTAAATTGGATGAAGTCCGAGAAGCACTCGCTGAACTCGGTATAGAAGGCATGACGGTCGTTGACGTGAAAGGATTTGGTCGTCAGCGTGGCCACACAGAACTGTATCGAGGAGCAGAATACCAAGTTGATTTTATACCAAAAATTAAGCTTGAGATTGCAACGCACAGTGAAAACTGCCAACGGGTAGTGGATACATTAACACAAGCTGCAAATACCGGAAAAATTGGTGATGGCAAAATTTTTGTTTATGACCTAGAGCAAATCGTGCGGATCCGCACCGGTGAATTAGACGAAGAAGCAATCTGAGGTGCAATCTGATGGAAAACACAATTATAGAATTACAATTTTCACTCAATACTTTCTACTTTCTCATATCGGGCGTGTTGGTAATGTGGATGGCGGCAGGGTTTGCCATGTTAGAGGCAGGGTTAGTGAGATCTAAAAATACCACGGAGATCTTAACTAAAAATATTGCACTGTATGCAATCGCCTGCACTATGTATTTGCTTATTGGTTACAATATTATGTACGTTGGTAACACTGAGGGCGGGTTTGTGCCAAGTTTTGGTGCGCTGATAGGTGAGGCGTCAGCTGATGCTGACCATGCGCTTGAGTCTGATTTTTTCTTTCAAGTTGTTTTTGTCGCAACTGCGATGTCTATTGTTTCTGGTGCAGTGGCGGAACGCATGAAGTTGTGGGCATTCTTATTGTTTACTGTGGTGCTGACTGGGCTTATCTATCCCATTCAAGGTTATTGGAGTTGGGGAGCTGGATTCTTATCTGAGTTGGGTTTTGTTGATTTTGCAGGCTCTGCGATTGTTCATGGTGCGGGGGCGGCTGCTGCATTAGCTGGGGTCTTGTTGTTAGGGGCGAGAAAGGGCAAGTATGGTAAACATGGTGAGATTTACCCGATCCCAGGTTCTAACTTACCTTTAGCGACACTTGGTACCTTTATTCTATGGATGGGGTGGTTCGGGTTTAATGGCGGCTCGCAGCTGTTCTTAGCAGATAAAGAAAATGCCATTGCAGTGAGTCAAATCATGCTTAATACCAATGCAGCTGCCGCTGCAGGTGCGATATCAGCTTTACTCGTATGTAAAATTATGTGGAAGAAAGCGGATTTGACGATGATTTTAAACGGTGCATTGGCTGGACTTGTCACCATTACCGCGGAGCCGGCTTCTCCGACGCCTCTGCTCGCGTGTATTATCGGGTCGTTAGGTGGAAGCTTGGTGGTATTTAGCATTGTGGCGTTGGATAAACTGAAAATAGACGACCCAGTTGGAGCTATTTCTGTTCATGGTGTATGCGGTTGTTTGGGTGTGATGATGGTGCCGTTTTCAAATGGCGACGCAAAATTTGTCACACAATTGATTGGTTTAGTCTCAATTCTTGGGTTTGTCTTTATCACTTCATACTTGATATGGGCACTATTGAAAACGACTATGGGGATCCGTGTTACGGAAGAAGAAGAACTTAGTGGCATGGATCAGCATGACTGTGGGGTGGATGCTTACCCAGAATTTGTCACAATACGAAATCATTAATACTTAAGCAGTTAAAAAAGCAGGCGTTAGCCTGCTTTTTTGGTTTCAGTGGCTGTTAATCTAAGTTACTCTAGCATCATTGTAATTATGGTAAATATCGCTCCGGTAAATGTCAGAGAAAAAACGTACGCCTGCAAATAAACCAAAACCGAAACGCACTACGAAAAAAAAATCGTCAAACTCAAAAAAGCTCTCGTTCAAGCAACGTGTAGGTATTTTAAAATCTCGAGTATTACAAACGCTTTGGTCGCTATTTTGGAAAGGTGGCCTCGCTGTTTGCTGTGCGGTTGCCATGTATGTTGTGTATCTAGATGCGAAAGTAAGTAAGCAGTTTGAAGGCAATAAATGGCAACTGCCTGTTCAGGTTTATGCGCGCGCCATGACCTTTTATCCAGATCAGTACTTATCCGAACAAGAAGTTATTTGGGAGCTAGAGAGACTTAATTACTCAAGAGTGAATAGAATAAATAGGACAGGTCAATATTTAATACAAGGACGCACCATAACAATTTTCCGTCGTGCATTTGAGTTTTATGAAGGTGCTGAATCATCCCGAGTATTTACACTTAATTTTGCAGGAAAAAAGCTCGCTAATATTGTCGATAAAGGCGGTCGCCGCATCGCTGGGGAGCGATTGGAGCCGGTGCAAATTGCGCGAATTGGTAATGAGACTAACCAGGACCGAGAATTTGTACCTCTTGCAAAGTTTCCAAGTGTTTTAAAACAAGCACTGTTAGTTGTTGAAGATCGCAACTTTTATGAACATCATGGTGTTTCTGTTTGGTCAATCATGCGTGCACTATATAGTAATATTCGTGCGGGTAGAACGGTGCAAGGTGGTAGTACACTGACGCAGCAGCTTGCTAAAAACTTTTACCTCACTCGAGAGCGTTCTTTGGTTCGAAAAATCAATGAAGCTTTTATTGCGCTTATTTTAGATTATCGTTACAGCAAAGATGAAATATTAGAGGCTTATCTTAATGAAGTGTATTTAGGTCAGGCATACAATCAGGGTGTGCACGGGATGGGGCTGGCGTCTGAATTCTACTTTGCTAAACCGGTAGATGAGCTAGAGTTCGATCAGATTGCGTTATTAGTCGCTATGGTAAAAGGTCCGTCATTTTATAATCCGCGCAGATATCCAGAAAGAACCATGGAACGTCGAGATTTGGTGCTTAGGCTGATGGCTGAGAATGGTATTATTACGACGACTGAATATCGACAATCTTTGAATCGAAAAATTGAGATTCAGCCTTTAAAAGAAAGCTTACTGCAATCCTATCCAGGTTATCTTGAACTGGTGAACCGTGAGTTGAAGGATTTGGTGCCAAATGACGATGTGATCCATGCCGGCGTTCGCATATTTACATACTTTGAGTTACAAAAGCAAAGTGCGATGGAAGAGGCCATCAATTCTGGTCTTCCATACTTGGAACGTCGTTTTGGCATATCCGGTTTAGAAGTGGCGATGGTCTCTGTGAATACGGAAAAAGCAGGTGTATCTGCGTTAGTGTCAGGTCGACAAATGCGCTTTTCGGGTTTTAACCGAGTACTCGATACTAAACGCAGCGTCGGTTCTTTAGTTAAACCCGCAATTTATTTAACTGCACTGCAGCAAGACTACACTTTAGGAACATTGCTTGATGATTCGCCATTACAGGTTACAGACTCCGCGGGTAAAACTTGGTCGCCAGAAAACTTTGATCGCAAATTCAGAGGTCCAGTACCACTATATGAGGCATTTAGTAAAAGCTTAAATATCCCTGCGGTCAATCTAGGACTGGATGTGGGTGTGCATCAAGTCGCAGGTACGATGACAGAGTTGGGTGTTAACAGCGAGATTCCTACTTATCCTTCGATGTTATTAGGGGCTGTTGAGTTATCAAGTTTGGATGTTGCTCAGATGTATACTACTCTAGCTGCCAACGGTAAGTACAGCGAGTTAACAAGTATCTCTGCGATCACCAATGCCAGTGGTAAAACGCTTTATAAACATCAACTAAAAAGCGCAAAGAGATTTGATCCTGCCTCTGTTTACATGACTAAGTATGGTTTAAAAAGAGTAACAAAAAGTGGCACTGGTAAGCGTTTAAACAAGCACTTTCCATCTGTTCAATTGGCTGGTAAAACAGGCACAAGTAATGATATGAGAGACAGCTGGTTTACAGGGTTTGATCATAATACAGTTACTGTTACTTGGGTTGGTCGCGATGATAACAAACCAACTAAGTTAACAGGCGGTACAGGGGCGCTTGAACTCTATATCCGCTATCTTAAGCCCTTAAACCCACAGGCCATAGCTGATGAACGACCTGCGGGAGTTAAATGGGCATTTGTGAATAAGAAAACAGGAAAACAAGCAGCACCACATTGTGGCCCGACGATTCAACTTCCGCTACGTGCAGAGTTGTTTGATCCGAAACCAAGCTGCCAATGATCGTCAAGTTTTAAACTGACTCATCGCAGATTTTAAGTTAGCGGCCATGCTACTTAACTGATGTGCATCGTCTTGTGTGGCCTCGGCAGAGCCTAAAGTATGTTCAGCGAGGTCACTTATCTCACTAGACTCGGAAAGTGCTTGCTGCGTCGCTTGCGTTTGTTGTTGCACAAGCTCTCGGATCACATGCCCTTGTTGATCTATGTCACTCATGCTTTGCTCTGCAGCACTCAGTATTTGATTTGTCTCATTGGCTGCAGTGACGCCTCGTTCCATTTTTTCAACGCTACTGAGCATTTTTTGTTGGGTATCGTTGGACGCATTTTGTAGCGATTTGATGATGGTATGGATCTCTTCTGTTTGTTGCTGAGTCCGCTTGGCTAGGGTACGAACCTCATCAGCTACAACGGCAAACCCTCTTCCTTGCTCACCAGCTCGAGCAGCTTCAATAGCCGCATTAAGCGCCAACAGGTTAGTCTGCTCTGCAATTTCGCTGATCCCTAGGCTGACTTTACTGATGTTTTGGCTATCTTGGGCTAATTTATCTAGTGCTTGTCTACTCTCTTCAAATTCGTTTTGTAACACTGTCATATGCTGTGCTAATTCAGTAGTATTCAGGCTACCTTGTTTGACTTGATCTGCTGCTGCACTGGCAAGCTCCGTGGCATGCTGCGCTGAGGTTTCAACAGAGTCAGCGGCGTTAGCCATGTCTGATAACGCAGTATGGATCCCAGAAATCTTAATTTGCTGCTGAGCAACATCATGGCGAGTATCTTGGCTAATGTGGCTGAGTTTGTCCGTCGCATAATGTAAATCGCTGGTGGTATTGTGCACATCTCCTAGCAACTCAGTGAATGCATCTAAAACTCGGTTATATTGCCCCACAATATCATTAAGCTCATCATTGCCCTGTGATATAGCGCGAGAGCGTAAATCACCTTGTGCGGCTTTTTGTGCTGAGAGTGAAAACTCTGAAATTGTGTCAACAACCGCAAAATAGAAACCTAGCATCAGGTAAAGCGCAACCGCTAAGCTTAGAATAGAAGCGGCTGCAACCAAATTGCGAATTGTTTGTTCGCGCTCAAGCTTTTCTTGCAGCATCGCTTTAAGTGTGGGTAGGGCTGCTTCCACTAAATTTTGCGTTTTTCGCTGAACATCACGATGAGCTGTTGAAAAAGCATTGGCGGTTAACTCAATGTCATCAGGGTCGAGTAATTTGGTTTTAATCGCTCTTTGGTAGCTGTCGAGCGCTGAGTTGAGCGCATTAATTTGGGTCGATAGCTGCTGTTTAACAAATGGGCTTTCTATGGCTGCAACTTCAAGTTTGTCGAGTAGCTGTGATTTGACAATGGGGAGCGCTTTATTGAGGTTAGACAGTGCAATAAAGGAGTCTGGCGTAAATCTGCCACGGTTGATAATACCATTTGCTTGCTCGGCAATATCATTGATTTGATAGACAACTTTGGGTAATGACTCGACTAATGAGCGATTTAAGTAAGAGCGACTTAAATCGTTATCAATGGCCAGCTTTGATGCGATAGACACCTGTTCTAAAGGGGTATTAGAGGCTTGAGTGTTGACTGAAAAGCCGCTTTGAGCGAGTAGCCTTTGGTTGTCTTTTTGTCTGTCATTAATGATGTTTTCTAGCAGTTTGGGATATAAATTAAGTCCTTCTTGTTGCTGCTGGCTCACTTTTATTGAATGAGTGAGCGTGGAATTTAAAAAAAACAGACTTAATGCCAGTGGTAAGAGTAAGATACCAAATACAAGGCTAATTTTAGTTTTGTACTTAAGTTGTGCCATGAATGAAATGGCGGGGCTACATAGTGATCTGAGTCCTGTCATAATTTAAGTCTTTGTTATTGAATCACGTGATAGAGACCTTGTTAAGACAAAGAATAGTTCAAAGGAATAGAAAATATTTTTCTAGATGAAAAAAAAGTCCGTTTAAGGGCAAGGTGAGTGGTTAATAAGCTTTGCATGCTCAAGTAACTGTAGCGGCTTTGAAAACATAAAACGCCTGATAAATTCGATCAGGCGTTAGGTGTTATAAATATTAAGAGGCAAATTACTCGATGTAATTAATTACCTTGATTCATTTGCGTTAATTTATCGCCAATTGGTTTAGAGAAGTTATATCCATCATACTTATCCCAATTGATAGACCAGGTCATCACACCACCGAACTTGGGATAGTTAAAGGCGGGTTTAATCGTTCCGCAACTTAAGCCTTTTGTCAGACAGTCTAATGCTGCGATAATATTTGCAGTTGGGGCCTGTCCTGAATTTGCCGATTTTGGACCTGAAGGCAAACCAATTGCTACTTGGTCGTCTCTCAGTGGTGCGAAACGCGTACCATCGGCTAAATCAAACCCTTCAATAAGCATTTTGGCGTGAGCAACCATCATATTCACAGAGCCTTCAGGTGCACTACCTGGCTCATATGGATTAGGTAGTCCGCCGTTATTGTAAAGCTGGACATGGAGTAAATCTAACGTGTCTCTCAGTGCATCAATAAGTGGAATATAAGCACCCCAAATGCCGGTGTAAGCAATCATTCCGCCATGAACATAAGGGTGTTCAGGGGCCATGGTGAGGACCATATTCCCGCCCATGTTTTGCTCAATTTGCTTGAGTGCTCTAGGTAAACGCGCTTGTATCTGTGAACCATGTACTAAATTCGAGCCACTCTCCAAGTCAATATCTAGCCCGTCAAACCCCCACTCTTGAATGATGTTGGTGAGGCTTGAAACGAACTTTGCTTCGTCAGCATCAGTGTTGAGCGTGATTGTACCTTCTGCGCCACCCAAGCTTAAAACAAATATCTTGCCTTGAGCTTGCAGTGCCTTCATATCAGCTTTGAATTGCACAGGATCGATCGGTGGACAGTTTGAACGTATGTCTTTTTCAAATGGTTTGAAGTGTACCGTACCATCTGAATTACGGTCATTTTCTGCAAAAGCGATATCAATGATGTCCCATGCAGGCGACATTTGTGCCAATGGGATGGGGCAACCTGCTGGATTGACAAAGTTATGCCAATAACCAATGAGCTTATGTGTTTTACCTATCGGCTTGTCAATGACAGAGATACTTGTCCCTGAGCTTGTTGCTTGATTGCCAGCACTATCTTTGGCAACGGCTGTCAGAGTTTGATTACCGAGGACTGAGGCTGTATAAGTCCAAGTGTATGGTGATGTCGTGTCGCTACCGAGCAACGTACCATTGGCGTAAAAATCTACACTGCTAATGGTGCCGGTGAGGGCTTGCGCTTGGGCACTCATATTTATTGTATCGCCAATCACATATTGGGTGCCCGCAGTGGGTGAGGTTAAGTCAATAACAACAGGTTTGTCTGTAACGTTTACTTGGATCTGCTGGGTAGCGATATTACCTTCATTATCGGTGGCATTAGCAGATAACGTGGCGGCCCCCAGTGTCGAAGGCTGCCAATTGACCGTGGCTGTACCGCTTGTAAAGCTACCTAATAAGGTTTGACCGGCGTAGACATCTAATTGTGCTACGGAGCCATCTGCATCACTTGCTGTCACTGATACTTCTGTGGCTTGCCCTTGCAATAAAGTGCTATTTGGCTGTGGGGAAATGAAGCGTATTTCAGGTGCGATGGCGCAAATGCCTAAATCACTCCACGCATCAGACCAATGTTGTCCGACACCAGGCTCGTATGCCCATTGAGCATTTGAGCTACACCAGCCACTGACGTCACAACGATATTTTCTATTGTTATGAGAGACAAGTTCACCATTTTGATAGGCTTGCCCTGCTTGATAGGACTTGAGACCTGCACAGCCCCCCTGCGAGGCAGAAGCGACCTTAACGTTAACCATGGTATCACTAGTTGCATTGCTGTTGTCGGTGGCTGAGATTTTAATTTGCACTTGACCTGTTGTGTCACTAACCCAGTCATAAGCGATATTGCCATTGGCAAATGTAGCAACCTCAGTACTATTGACTGAAATTGATGCGCTAGCAATCGAGCCATCGGTATCGCTTGCCGTGGCTGTGATACGTACCACATCACCCAGCGTAAACTGGTCATTATTATTAGGTGAACTCAGTTCAATGACTGGCGGCGTATTATTACTAGTCTCTTTGACTTCTATATTCGCGGAGCTTGCTTGGCTAATCGCTCCTTGATCATCTGTTGCGACTGCGGAGACGACATGCGGGCCCAATTGTGCGACCCAGTTAATTTGATAGGGCGCTTGATTGTCAAAGCCCACTGAAACATCATCGATAAAAAACTCGACTTGCCCGACCGCGCCATCAGCATCGGATGCATTTGCCGACAAGACAACGCTGTCATTTTGCTTAAAAACACTTCCTTGAGCAGGGGTTAATAGGGTTATTTCTGGGTTTTGGTTGCCACCGCAAGCCCCTAAATTTTTCCAAACTCGATAGTCCCCAGAATTTTGTTGAGGATCTTCATTTTGGCTATACCATCTTGCTTCAAACGCGCTATTTAAGTGCTTGATCTGATCTCCAGCACGATAGACTTCAGACGCTTGCCAAGTGGCTAAACCTGTACAGTTTGCAGCTAGGGTTTGCATGCTAGATAGCAGCAGCACGCTACTACCGAGCAAATAGCTCATATTGCTTTTTCTCATTGTTTTTCTCCTTACATGTTGTATGTTTTGTGAACAAAACGTATCCAGCATAGAGCTATGTTAAGGGTTAATCAATGGCTTTTTTATTTTGGCGATGTACGCAAACGCAGTGAGTCAGTGGCACGTGCCACTGACTGTCTTCAAGCTCAGTCGAACTTTGCTGCGCTTGATTTAACAGTGACAACACGCTGAGGGAATGGGATTTCGATTTGGGCATCCTTGATGCCTTGGTAAATCGCTAAATTAACGTTGAGCTTGTTTTCAATCAGAGAAATAGTTGGTGTCCAATAGCGATAGCTGATGGTAACTGCACTGTCAGCAAAGCCTTCAATGCCCACTTGTGGCGCGGGATCTGTTGCCACTCCCTCATAATTGCTGAGGATATTCTCGATCACCGAAATGGCGGCGTCGGCTGAGGCGCTATAAGCGATACCAATTTGACCTTCGACATGTGAATAGTTGAATGAATTGTGCAGCACTTCACCAATAATATGTTTATTTGGTACGGTGATTTCGACTTTTTGTTCATTGATTAAAATAGTATGACCAAGCTCAATTGACTTCACTTGCCCGCTGACGCCCTTAATGGAGATTGTATCTCCCACAACAAAGGGGCGTGTTGCTATGAGTGCAAGTCCAGCGCCATAATTTGATAACATACCTTGCACTGCAAGGCCTGCACCAAGTGAAGCGGCACCTATGGCTGCGACAAACGGCGTTACGCTTATGCCGATTTTACCTAAGGCAATGATGATGAACATGGTCACTACAATGACCTTGACGACGTTAGCGACAAAGTTTGTTAGGGTGATGTCGATATCATGTCGTGCCATCAACGTATGCGTTGCACCAGCCAACTTTTTGGCAAGCCATAAACCAAAAATTAATATCAAAATAGCCGCAAGTAATTGCATACTGTAAGTGAGCAAGTATGTGCGGATCATATCGTAGTACTTTTCAAACTGGGCGATTTCTTGCTCTATCAAGCGTTGCTCCTTGATCTATAGAGTGAGTTAACTAAGTGTTCAGGTGATTGAGTATAGTAAATAATACAGGAACCCAAAACGCACTGATAAGTGCGCTTAAAATCATGGCTGCTGATGCAAATGCCCCAGCTAAAGGGTGATGTTCCATAGCGGCGGCAGTCCCAATGGCGTGGCAGCTTACACCCAATGCAATCCCTTTGGCCTGTGGCTGAGTGATTTTTAGTCGTGTTAGGATGTGCATGCCAAATACACCACCAAACACACCGATTAAAATGACCATGGCTGCAGCGACACTTGGCATTCCACCTAAAGATTCTGTGATCAGTAGGGTGATAGGGGTGGTCACAGACAGTGCCATCATGGTGCTCATCAATACGTCGTTTGCATTGAAAAGAGTACACAGCGTATACGCGATAACCGTTGAACACGAAATCCCCGCGAAGGTACATACGAGCAGCAGCATGAAAACGGGTTTAATATAGGCATATTGCTGATAGAGCGGATAGGCAAGCGCGACGACTGCGGGTTCTAAAAACCAGTCAATTGGCATACTCGCCTGAAAGTAATTGTCGTAACTGCCCCCAGAAATGAGCAGTAACACACTAATTAATGCAATACAGATTAATACTGGGTTTAATAGTGGGCTGGGCCAAGTAAGGTGTATTTTTCTCGCTATGATGAAAAGTAAAATTGTAAATAAACAAACAAGCATACTAATCACGATACTTTCCTTTTGACGCGAGCTTACCAACAAGGATTAATACTAGGCAGGGTAATAGTGTTAGCAGTAAGCCTATTAGAAGTAAGTTGTCCGTTATTGTATTTAAATCACTGATAAATCCAACACCGACGGGAATAAAAAATAGTGGCAAGTATTTAATCAAAAATTGGCTGGTATGTGCGAGTCTCTGTGGCTTGATAATACGCCAATGCAGCAAAATAAAGAGCATCACTAATCCCACTAAAGGCGCTGGAATATTCAGAGCAGTGAGTGCGACGAGCAGTTTGGCACTGTAAAGGCAAACCACGATACAGAGCATAGAGAAAAGAGCGTTAAATAGTTGCACGGCGTTTTATTGACAAGTTAATAAGCAAGCTGAGATTACTTCCATCTCGTACGCTTCTGATAAGGTTGAGTGTCACTATTTTTTACACCATTTTTCATGGCGATACGAGTGTTTTTTGAACTTAACAATTTAATTTGATACCAGGTTTCTAACCATAATAATTTACGTGAGGGCTGCTGATAGGCTTGATTATAAAGTAGCTTGATTGCTGCTAATGCATCGGGTGAGTGATGACGTAGCGCATCGACTTGTTGCTCAACATATTTTTTCGGTTCATCAGTGATAGTTGTGATAATACCTAGTTCTTGTGCACGTTGTGCGTTTATACGTTCAGCGTTCATAGCAAGGAGTAAAGCATTATCTTGGCGTATATAGGATGGGATAATGATGCTCGTACCCATGTCGGGGCAAAGCCCCCACCTTGATTCCATAATGGCAACTTGGGTATTTGATTTAGCAATTCTAAAGTCAGCGCCGAGTGCTATATGTAGTCCACCACCTAAACAATTTCCCTGTAAAATTGCATATACGGGAATAGGCAGTGTTCGCCAGCCAAGCACAATGCGTTGTACTAAATTTTGGTTTCCTGGGAGTATTTTGGCTAAAAGCTTTAAGATTTGCATTGGGCGCTTAGTCACACTTTTGACATCGAGCCCAGCGCAAAAGTGTTCACCTTCTCCCTGAAGAAAAACGGCTCTAATACTATGGTCTGAGCGGATTACTTTTATGATCTTATCTAGCTGCTTAAACATTTCAAAAGACAGCGCGTTTTGCTTTTCTGGACGCTGTAGTGTGACCCAAGCTATGTCATTAGTAACTTCATAGTGCACCATAAAGGCTCCGAGGTTTTATTATTTTTCTTTTTGGTAAAGACTAGAGTAAAAAAACTAACACTTCCAGTTATTTGTTTTATGGGTACAAGCAAGTGTAGTTGTTGAGGTATTTGACAGGTTAAGTCCAAAATATGGTTTGGAAAGTGGTTATTTGGCGTTAAATTCATTTATTACACCCTATCTATGTAGAAAAAAAAATAGAGGTTTTGATATGATTAAAGTGCTTATTTAGTAAGGGGTGAGGACATGACGGTCAGATTAAGCAGTGTAGAAGAGGTAACACATCAGGCATACGATATTTTTCTTGAGTTGGCGCCAGATAATTTGTCACAAGAAGATATTGATTTATTTAATGAGCACAGAGAAGAATTTGGCTTTATCGAAGAGGCTGATGTTGATGACAGTTGGCAAAACATTGTCGCATTTGAACAAGAAGCTGAGAAAGCGCATTTTGTGCAAGTGATAATCGGTATTGAATTTGATGATGGTGATGAAGTATTTGCTAAAGTCCTGATAAGCAGAGATTTAGATGCACCATTTTGTCATGTTGTTTGGAAGCAATCGTAAAGAGTTAATTGTGTAGTGAGAAGTGTGAAGTTATTCCTTTTTATTTCTGCATTGTGCAGTATGCAGGTCTATGCGGTTGATCCATTTGAAGACTTCCATGAATATGGTGAGCTGTCAGAAGAAGAAATCCATGAGTTACATAAAGGTGAATTTTTATACGGAGATGTAGAGTTTGGGTTTATTTCCAATAGTGGTAATACCGACAACTCCTCATTTAAGTTAAAAGGGAATCTTTACCAAGATTTTCGATATTGGCGAAATCAGTTTAAGATTGATAGCCATTACGCTGATGAAACAGATACTGAAACGGGCATTAAGGATGAGACGGCATCGAGATACTTTATTTCGGCGCAAACTAGTTATAAATTTGGTATAGATAACGAGTCTTTTTTTCTTTATGGAGACTACGAAGCTGATGAATTCAACGGCAGAAAATATACTAGTACCTTTGTAGTTGGTTATGGAAATCGTATTTTCGAGGGGCGGAAAAACACGGTTGATTTTCATGTTGGGCCAGGTGTTTTAGTTTATCGCGTTGATGATGAAACAGAGTTAATGCCTCACGAAAAAAGAACTGAAAAAGGGTATCTTTTACGTGCTTCTTTGCAGTGGGAGCGAAATATTTCGAAGCGAACTCGCTTTAATCAAGACTTTAGCTATGAAAGATCTGTTTCTGGTCTCGGTAATCGAAGTTTTTCTGAAACATCCTTGATTAGCCAAGTGATTGAAGGGTTGTCACTTAAAGTGTCTTATACTTATCGGTATAATTCAGACCCTGAAGAAGATAAAAGTAAAGTAGACACCGAGTTTGGTGTGACCTTTGTGTATAGTTTTAATTGAGGCAATATGTATCAAAAGACACAGCTCGCATGGGCTATTTGGGGAATTCTAGCTTGGCTAGGTATTTTTGTTGTAATTGGGTTAGTTTTGCTCGGCGCAAATGTCGGTGTTATTTCATTTGGTGTGATTTTGTTACTAGTTGCTGTCGCATTTTATGGTTTAACTATTAAAGTTGATACAAAGAATCAGCAACTTAGCTGGTGGTTCGGGCCAAAAGTCGCAAAGAAAACGATTTTGTTTGATGATATCGAGGAAGTACGTGCGGTTACCAACTCTTTTCGACATGGGGTTGGAATACGAATTTCCCATGACGGTTGGGTTTATAGCGTTTCTGGTTTTAAAGCTGTAGAAGTAAGCATGGTTGATGGGACAAAGTACCGATTAGGGACGTCAGATCAAGCTGGTTTACTTGCTGCAATGAAAGAAAAAGTAAAGCAAGAAGAAAGCGCCGAATAGGCGCTTTTTTTAATGGTCGTGGCCACAACCGCCAGTACCGTGCACATGACCATGTGCTAGCTCATCGGCTGTAGCTTCACGCACATCTAGTATTTCTACGTCAAAATGCAGTGTAAGACCTGAAAGTGGGTGGTTGCCATCGACGATCACTTCATCGTCTTCAACACCTATGACGATAACCGCCTGCTCACCTTCATCTGTTGTTGCACGGAATTGCATGCCAACTTCAACTTCTATGCCCTCAAACATACTCTTAGGTACAGCTTGGGTTAAATTGTCATTGCGCTCACCGTAGCCTTCTTCAGGCTGCACAGTCACACTAATTTTGTCACCGGCTTGCTTATCGATGAGGGCGTTCTCTAGCCCTTCAATTAAAAAGCCTGTGCCAATGATAAATTCAAGAGGCTCTTCGTCAAACGTATTGTCAATGGTGTTTTGGTCATCATCCAAAACAGCATAATGCATTTTTACCACTGCATTTTGAGCAATTTTCATAGTATTTCCGTTAATTATCTTCTATAGAGTAAGGCAATGCCTTGATGTTTAGCGATACTGAGTCGTTGTCTTTAGGCCTCAATATTGCTGAATCTTCTAAGTCGTTTGGTAAGACTGCGAGTGCATAATATGTTTTAGTTTTCGAGTCATATGCTTGATGAATGACTTTACCTGCTCTACGCCAGTTATTTTCTTCTAATTGCATTTCAAGATCTGTAGCATCAAGTTGCGTGTCAGATTGACCTTGAACAATGAACATAGCACGTTTATTTTTGCCCAGATAACGCATTCGCGCTACTGTCTCTTGACCAGTATAGCAGCCCTTCTTAAAGCTGATACCATTTAAAGCTTGCAGATTGATCATCTGTGGAACGAACTCATCGATACCACGCTCGCCTAATTGTGGCTCTCCTGCCAAAATATCGCGAATTTGAAAGGCACTTGCATCTTGCTCGATGTTGAACAACTCAGGTAAAGATTCAATTTTATCAAAAATTAATATAAGGCTACTATCATCTAGTTTTAGCGCTTTACCTGACGCAAATTGACATGCATTGTTATCTGCTTCGAACTGTAGGTTAAGTGCCTGACATACTTCATCATAGGCATCTGCTAGCACACCGAAGCACAGGTGTTCAGTTAACTTGATATCTACTTTGGCAAATACACCATACTTACCTAGCTCACGGCAGGCAACCTCGGCTTCAGGCTCTGAGCCTAGTAAGCAAAAAGCATCGTCAAGGCGAAAGACACGCAGTGCTGCCCATAGCTTACCCTTTGGGCTACAGTGACCTGTCCATAAAAAATTATTTTCTTGGACTAGGTTAATATCTTGGGTAACTTGCCCGTGTAGGTAACTAAGTTTGTCTTGCCCGGATACTGAAAGCAAGCGAAGAGGGAGTTTGTATACTGTGGCCATCAAGCTGATCCTGAGTAAATAATTTAGATAATGTTACCTGATAAATGGGTGCTGAGATAGGTAAAAGCAAGATCAAATGACAATAATTCTTAACAATGATTATGGGTTATACAGTGCAGTTGGTTTTGCGCTAGCGCAATAGAAGTACGAACTCATTTTCCTGATTAGTTAGTATCGGTTATACTGCCTCACGAGATGTTTATATGCAAAATAAGAGGTAGTTGAGCAATATGGAGCAATTGTATCCAAAACCCCGCATTAAGTGGGCTTGTCGCCGTGGCATGTTAGAGTTAGATGTATTGCTTGAGCCGTTTGTTGACGAAGCTTATGATCAGTTAAGTGATGCGGACAAACTTGTCTTTCAACGCTTATTAGAGGTCGAAGACCCAGATTTGTTTGCGTGGTTTATGGGCCATGAAAAGTGTCCTCACCCTGACCTTGAAAATATGGTGAAATTTATCCTTGATAGAGTCCGCGTTTAGTATCTCTTTTCAAAACAATATTCTGGACCACAAGATAATTGTGGTCTGCTTCACTTCATTGGCTTTTATTCTTTTTCTTATCTTTCCCTTCATGTGGTGGTCTATCAGCGCGCTGTGCTACGTTGGGTATTTATTTTCTTTAAAGCACACAGCCCAAATTATGCCTGTATCGGGTGATTTAATACTAATAGAGCAAGATGCTTGGGTACAGCTTTCATATAATGAGGTTATTTTTGAAGGTGTGATAAGAAACGCACAAAAATATGCATCGATAGTTACCTTTGACCTTTATAGTGAGACTGGTGAAAAGCGTAGGCTGATGTTTATTGACAATGCAATGGACCCTGACAGTTGGTGTCATTTAAGTCGCATTGCATTGCAAGTGCGATAAACTAAGGCTTTAAAATTGTTGGTTCTGGTTTATCATGTTGTTCAGGGAAGTCCAAAGTATAGTGAAGACCGCGGCTTTCTGTTCGAGCGAGTGCGCTACGAATAATAAGCTCGGCAACCTGGACGAGATTACGTAGCTCCAATAAGTTATTGCTGACACGGAAATTAGCGTAGTACTCGTGAATTTCCTGCTGAAGCAGTTCTACACGCCTTAGTGCACGCTCCAGTCTTTTTGTTGAGCGCACGATACCGACATAGTCCCACATAAATAGTCTTAGCTCATGCCAGTTATGGGTAATAACGACTTCTTCGTCAGAATCACTTACTTGACTCTCATCCCAAGGTGATAGAGTGTTGATTTCTGGCTGGATATCAATATTTGACAGAATGTCTTGTGCTGCTGCGTGGGCAAAGACAATACATTCAAGTAATGAATTACTTGCCATGCGATTTGCCCCATGTAACCCCGTGTATGCAACCTCACCGATTGCATATAAATTATCAATATCTGTTTTACCGTTAAAATCAGTCATGACACCACCACAGGTGTAGTGTGCTGCTGGTACGACCGGGATTGGTTCTTTAGTAATATCCAAGCCCACACTTAAACACTTTGCGTAAATGGTCGGGAAGTGTTCGATTATGAAATCTTTGTTTTTGTGAGAAATATCTAAGTAGACGCAGTTTGCACCTAAGCGTTTCATTTCATAATCAATTGCGCGAGCGACGACATCTCTTGGTGCTAGCTCTTCTCGCTCATCGAAATCAGGCATGAAGCGAGAACCATCTGGGCGTCTTAAAAGAGCGCCTTCACCACGCATTGCTTCGGTGATCAGAAAGTTTTGCAACTCAGGGTGATATAGGCTAGTTGGGTGAAATTGATTGAATTCCATATTGGCGACTTTACAGCCTGCACGCCATGCCATGGCGATCCCATCTCCACTCGAAACGTCCGGGTTCGAAGTATAGAGATAAACTTTACTCGCGCCTCCCGTTGCCAAAGCAACATATTTGGCGGCAATAGACTCAACGCAGTTATGCTTACGATTGTAAACATATAGACCGTTTACGCGTTTACTATCAGCAGTCTTGTTAGTAATGAGATCGATAGCATTGTATTGCTCCAGTACGGCAATATTTTCGTGTTCAAGTACGCGCTCGACTAACGTAGTTTGTACAGCTTTTCCCGTTGCATCGGCAGCATGTAAAATACGCCTGTGACTATGTCCACCTTCTCTAGTTAAGTGATAGCGTTCTTTTCCTTTGCTATCAAATTCCATGTCAAACGGCACACCTTGTTCGATGAGCCATTTTAAACATTTTTTTGCATTGGATGCAGTGTAGTGAACGGCTTCTCTGTCACACAATCCACCACCTGCTTTGAGTGTATCTTCTACATGAGACTCAATGCTGTCGTTCTTTTTATCAAATACTGCAGCGATTCCACCTTGGGCGTACAATGTTGACCCTTCCTTTAAATCCCCCTTACTGATGACAGTAACTTGGCAGTGATTTGCCAAAGAAAGAGCAAGGCTGAGTCCGGCGGCGCCGCTACCGACAATAATCACATCTGTCTGATGCTGCATTTTTTTCTTCATGTTAGTGGTTCTTAGCTTTTAAAGTTTTATTACAACTACAAAGATAGCGTCTATCATATATCAATAAAGGACACAGGTACGAAATAAAATTTGTAGTTGTGTCTCGTCTGAGACGAAGTAATACGAAGTATTTTAAAAAAAATATTAAAAAAACAGAACTTTTTATTCATGGTACAGTCAGACTAGCTGTAAAATGATGGCAACACTGCGCGAATATAAGTAATAACAAAGAGGAGTACCGGCTCGAATGAACGAGCAGGATTTGGATTTAGAACTAGTTAGAAAAGTTCAGCAAGGAGATAAAAACGCTTTTAACCTTCTGGTTGCCAAATATCAAAATAAGGTGGCAGCGTTGATATCTCGTTATGTGTCTAACTCAGGTGACGTAGCTGATGTGGCTCAAGAAGCCTTTATCAAAGCGTATAGGGCATTACCTAATTTTCGTGGCGACAGCGCGTTTTATACTTGGTTATACAGAATTGCGGTGAATTGTTCTAAGAATTATTTGGTATCACAGGGTCGTAAAGCACCCGCTAGTGATATCGATGCTGAAGAAGCCGAAGCTTATGATGGTGCTGATCAATTAAGATCTAATGCGTCACCGGAAAGCTTACTTTTAAGTGATGAAATTAAAGCGGTTATCTTTAAAACAATAGAAGAGTTGCCCGATGACTTGAAAACAGCGATTACTTTAAGGGAAATCGAAGGAATGAGTTATGAAGAAATCGCTGTGGTAATGGAGTGTCCTGTCGGTACAGTCAGGTCACGAATTTTTAGGGCACGTGAAGCCATAGATAAAAATATTAACCCACTCATAGGTAAAGATTAAATGACGCAGTCAAAGTTTGATGTAAACAATGAGCAAATGACGTCTGAGATATTAGATGCAGAGCGTGAACTCAATTTAGGGAACCAAGCTCAGCTAGACGCAGAAAAGTTTGCTCGTTACGCACTGATCGGTGATGTAATGAGACAAAAAGAACAGGCAGCGCCTTGCATAGATATTACAGCAAGTGTTGCAGCTGCGATTGCTGATGAACCTGTTTACAATATGACTGAAGAAAAAACGACTTCACAGCAGCAGAAGCACGAGAGTAATGTCGTACAGATGTCGTTTTGGCGTCGTCCGTTGTCCCAAGTTGCCATTGCGGCTAGCGTTGCTTTATGTACTGTAGTTGGTGTGAATAATTTTATGCCACAAAACAGCATTGATGCACAGGCCCCTGTGTTACAATCTATTCCACTAACGGGCACTGTTGCACCGGTAAGCTTGTCTTCTGAGCCTGCAATGCAGTCTGCTGAACGAGGCGTGAGAGAGCTGCAAAAGCAACGAATAGGCGCTTTGGTATTAGAGCATCAACGTCAGTCAAGAATGGCGCATGCTTTATCAAAAAATACCAACCAAGCTGAAAAGGATAAACAAGAGGAAAATTAAACCTTGATTAAATGGCTCTCGGTTGTACTGAGTATGTTGCTGGCTACTCAGGTATACGCCAATGAAAATATAAGCCCAAGGCAGTTACTTAAAGATATGTCTTTGGCTGTACAAGAGCGAAACTTTGATGCATCGTTTGTTGTTGTCAAAGGTAAAGGCATGGAACCATATAGATGGTTGCATGGTCAGGTAGAACAAACTGATTTAGAAATTTTGACCTTGTTAAATGGTGCAGGGCTTGAGGTTGTCAGAGTCGATGATGTGGTTACTTATTTTGAGCCACAAACTGAACCATATTCACTAAGCACAGATGTGATTGACGGGCCTATCCCTGAGGCATTGTTGCGTGACATCAGTGCGCTTGACGCAAGTTATGATTTTGTATTAGGTGGTAAAGAGCGTATTGCAGGGCGACCGGCTCAGCTTGTTCGATTAGTCGCCAAAGATGAAAGTAAGTATAACTATTGGCTCTGGGTTGATTTACAATCTGCGTTGTTACTTAAAGCAGCATACGTAAACCAGCGTGCAGAAGTGCTTGAGCAGTTACAATTGACGCATATTTCAGTGACTGAAAAACCTGCTGGTCAGTTGCTAGAGTTGAAAAGCAAAACATTACCGGTCCCTGTCTCAGCCATAGCAGATGATGGACACTCCAAGCTCCAGAATAATTGGCAGATTGGCTGGTTACCGAATGGCTTTAAGTTACTTAAATCAGACAGACATAAATTAAACTTGAATAATGAGCTAGCAGACTATTTTCTGTATTCTGATGGATTAGTGGAAGTATCTGTGTTTGTGCAGAGACCATTGACCGGTCAACGTGCAAGTGGGGCGCTGACTTCAGGTGCAACGACAGTATATGTTCACAATGCAGGTGCATTTGATGTCTCTGTTGTTGGTAAAGTGCCTGTAGAAACCGCCAAGTCTATTGCGGAATCAGTAAAGCGTTCCCTATGATTGAGCAAACACTTACCGTGTCTGAGCTTAAAGGGAACACTGCTTGGCTTATCTCAGAACAAAAACCCGCCTGTGAGGGCTGCAATGGTAAGTGCGGCTCTCAAGTATTTAGTAAGCTTTTTGGTACCCATAAAAAAGCATTTCCCATTTCCATCTCTCAAAAACTGCGTGTTGGGCAGAAAGTAAAGCTCGCACTCGATGACAGCAAAGTTGTCCAGCATGCGCTTTGGATTTATCTGTTGCCATTGATCATGGCATTTATAGGTATGTTTAGTGCGCTACTGATATTCTCACTTTCGGAACTCGGCCAAATCGGGTTTGCAGCTGGTTTTGCGATTTTTGGGTTTTGGATAGCGAAAATTAAGGGACAAACCCTTAAACATGAGGTGAAAGTGATAAAAATTTATCCAATTAGCCTTCCAGTCACGCAAATAGATGGTGATTAAGTCAAATAAATTGTAAAATCGGCGTTTAATCTCTATTTGTGAATAACAGAAGTTTAGAATCCAGTATATGAAGCATATCCGTAACTTTTCAATTATAGCCCATATAGATCATGGAAAATCGACACTTTCGGACCGCTTAATCCAGGTATGCGGTGGCTTGTCAGACCGCGAAATGCAGCAGCAAGTACTGGATTCAATGGAACTCGAGCGTGAGCGCGGTATTACGATTAAAGCGCAAAGTGTTACCTTGAACTATACAGCACAAGATGGCGAAACCTATCAGTTAAACTTTATCGACACACCAGGACACGTTGACTTCACCTATGAAGTATCACGTTCTTTGGCTGCCTGTGAAGGTGCATTATTAGTTGTCGATGCAGGTCAAGGTGTAGAGGCACAGACGCTTGCTAACTGTTACACAGCAATTGAAATGGACTTAGAAGTCGTTCCAATTCTGAATAAGATTGATTTACCTCAGGCCGACCCTCTGCGCGTTGCAGAAGAAATCGAAGAAATTGTAGGTATTGATGCGCTAGAAGCTGTGCAGTGTAGTGCGAAGACCGGTATTGGTATCGATGCCGTTCTTGAAGAGATTGTAAAGGAAATCCCACCACCTGAAGGCGATGTGAATAAGCCATTACAAGCGCTGATCATTGACTCATGGTTTGACCCTTACCAAGGGGTTGTATCACTTGTACGTATTAAGCATGGCCAACTACGTAAAGGTGAAAAAATCAAAATTATGTCTACGGATCAAGTTCATATCGTAGATAAAATTGGTATTTTCACGCCTAAGCAAACCGAGACAGGTGTGCTAACGAGTGGTGAAGTGGGCTTTATCATCGCCGGTATTAAAGACATTCATGGTGCACCAGTTGGTGATACGATAACCCTTGCAAAAACGCCAGCAGAAGAAACACTGCCGGGCTTCCAGAAAGTGAAGCCGCAAGTCTATGCAGGTATGTTCCCAATTTCTTCAGATGATTATGAAAACTTCCGTGATGCACTGAATAAATTGAGCTTGAATGACGCTTCTTTGTTCTTCGAGCCTGAAAACTCTACGGCACTAGGCTTTGGTTTCCGCTGTGGCTTCTTAGGTATGCTACACATGGAAATCATCCAAGAGCGTCTAGAGCGTGAATATGACATGGACCTTATCACCACTGCGCCTACCGTGGTCTATGAAGTTGAAACCAAAGATGGTGTTATTCAAATCGATAACCCGTCTGATTTACCACCGGTTAATGACATCTTAGAAATCAGAGAGCCGATTGTAGAAGCCAACATCTTAGTGCCACAAGAATACTTAGGTAATGTGATTACCTTGTGTATTGAGAAACGTGGTGTACAAACTAAGATGAGTTACCACGGTAATCAGGTTGCAGTGACTTATGAATTACCTATGGCTGAAGTGGTCATGGATTTCTTTGATAAATTGAAATCGACTAGCCGTGGTTTTGCATCATTAGATTACAACTTCAAGCGTTTCCAAGTATCTGACATGGTTCGCTGTGATATTTTGATTAATGGTGATAGAGTGGATGCACTTGCGATCATTGTACACCGCGACAACGCACAAAGCCGAGGCCGTCAACTTGCTGATGCATTGAGAGAGCTTATTCCAAGGCAGATGTTCGATATTGCGATTCAGGCTGCAATTGGTAACCATGTTATCGCCCGTACTACTGTTAAGCAGTTACGTAAAAACGTAATCGCGAAGTGTTACGGTGGTGACGTGAGTCGTAAGAAGAAGCTATTACAAAAGCAAAAAGAAGGTAAGAAACGCATGAAGCAATTAGGTAACGTTGAAGTACCGCAAGATGCGTTCCTTGCAATATTAAAAGTAGGTAAGTAACAGGAATTATTATTTATGGCAGGTTATTTTTCGGTCTTTCTCGTGCTGTTAACTTTGGGATCGGGCCTGATCTGGTTGATAGATCATTTAGTGTATGCACCAAAACGTAAGGAACGTATTGCGCTTGCTCAAGGCGCATCGGAGCAGCCTCTTGATCAAGAGGTGATTGACCAGATAGCACCAGTGCCTGCCATAACTGATAGTGCAAAGTCTATCTTTCCAATGATTGCGGCAATTACAGTGTTTCGATCATTTATTTTTGAACCTTTTCAAATTCCGTCGGGTTCAATGATGCCAACATTGTTGGATGGAGACTTTATTTTGGTACAAAAATATGCGTACGGCATTAAAGACCCGGTTTGGCGTTCTCAACTCGTTGATGTTGGTGACCCAGAGCGCGGTGATATTGCTGTATTCAAATTCCCGTTGGACGAGCGTATTGACTTTATCAAGCGTATTGTCGGTTTGCCTGGCGATCGTATTGTTTATCGCAATCGTCAGCTGTTCATTCATCCAAAATGTGAAGAGGGCGAGCAAAGCCGAAATGGACTAGCGTGTGGAGAGTTCAATAAGATTGACGTTGAAATTGTTAATCGTGATGAATTCAAACAAGGCTCTATGCCACTAGTACGTTTGACAGAATCTCTACCTAATGTTGAACATGATATTTTAATTAACCCGAAAGCACTGGAACTGTCGGAGCGTTATTACCAGCAACCTGGTACTCGCCGAGATGAGTGGGTCGTTCCAGAAGACAGCTATTTTGCTGTCGGCGATAACCGTAACAATAGTCAGGACAGCCGCGTATGGGGCTTTGTTCCTAAAGAAAACTTAGTTGGAAAAGCTGTATTCATCTGGATGAGTTTTGATTTTGAAAACGGTCCAGATAGCTTATTGCCAGGCTGGGTTCCAACAGGGGTTCGTTTTGAACGCCTAGGTAACATTCAGTAACAATGAAAAAGAACGTCACAGAATTATATAAAAAGATTGGCTACGATTTTGCTGAGCAAGCATTGCTTGAACAGGCAATGACGCATCGTAGTCATAAAGGTCAGCATAACGAACGCCTAGAATTTCTAGGCGATTCTATTTTAAGCTTTGTTATTGCAGATGCTTTGTACCATAAGTTTCCTAAAGCACGTGAAGGCGATTTAAGCCGTATGCGTTCAACTTTAGTCCGTGGTCAAACACTCGCAGAGTTTGGTGTTGAATTTGGTTTAGGAGATTACCTAAGGCTTGGTCCTGGTGAACTTAAAAGTGGTGGCTATCGCAGAGAGTCGACTTTGGCTGATGCGGTAGAAGCGATTATTGGCGCGGTGTTTCTTGATTCAGACATCGAGACCTGTAAGACGCTTGTACTTAAGTGGTATCAAAGCCGTTTAGAGGCTATCTCTCCAGGCCACAACCAGAAAGACCCTAAAACGTTGTTGCAAGAGTATTTGCAAGCGAGAAAACTACCTTTACCTGCCTATCAGGTAATTGATACAAAAGGGCAAGCACACAATCAGACATTCACGGTTGAGTGTACTGTACAGGGTATGGATAGTATTATTTCTGTGGGTAGTTCACGCCGTAAAGCTGAACAGAAAGCCGCAGAGCAAGCATTGAAGATTTTAAAAGATGAATCCTAACACCCACTGCGGCATGATTGCGATTGTTGGCCGCCCAAATGTAGGTAAATCCACTTTGCTTAACAAAATTGTTGAGCAAAAGGTTAGTATCACATCTCGCAAACCGCAAACGACACGCCATAGAATTATGGGTATTCATACTGAAGACAATTATCAAGCAGTCTACGTGGATACACCAGGTCTGCACATTGATGAAAAGCGAGCCATTAACCGTTTAATGAACCGCGCAGCGAGCAGTTCGATTGGTGACGTTGAGCTAATTATCTTTGTGGTAGAAGGCACCCTTTGGAACCAAGATGATGAAATGGTTCTTAAAAAGGTAAAAGACAGTGGCCGTCCTGTTTTGGTCGTGATGAATAAAAGTGACCAAGTTAAAGAAAAAGAAGAGATATTGCATCATATGCAGTGGCTCAGTGAGCAGCACGAATTTGTTGGTATTGTGCCAGTTTCAGCGAAGATTGGTAAAAATATCGATATGGTTAAGGAAGAGGTTAGAAATCGTCTTCCAGAGTGTGAGTTCTATTTTCCAGATGACTATGTTACAGATCGCTCAATGCGCTTTTTGGCTGCGGAAATTGTCCGTGAAAAGTTAATGCGTTTTATGGGTGACGAACTTCCATACTCAGTAACCGTTGAAATCGAGCAATTTAAATGGCAAGACAATGGCGTTTGGCAGATCAATGCGTTGATCTTGGTTGAGCGGGAATCTCAAAAGCGTATGGTGATTGGTAATAAAGGCGAGAAGCTTAAAGTTATCGGTCGCGAAGCGCGTCGTGATTTGGAAGACATGCTTGATAACAAAGTATTTTTAGAACTTTGGGTAAAAGTTAAATCTGGCTGGGCTGATGATGAACGTGCACTTCGCAGCTTAGGTTACGGAGAAGACTGATTGGATAGTGACTTTCGGCAAGCATATTTGCTCCACCGGCGACCTTATAGAGATTCGCAAGTGATGTTAAATATGCTCGTTGAAGGCGTCGGTCAACTGTCTATGTTGGCTAGGATCAAAGGTAAACGTGCATTACGTCAAAATGCGTCTTTGCAGCCTTTTACTTGTTTGCTGGTACGTTACGCAGGCAAGTATGATTTAAAGTATTTAAATGATTTTGAGATCCAGTCTCCACCTATGATGTTCAAAGGCACAGATTTATACTGTGCTTTTTATCTTAACGAATTGTCCCATCGCATTATCCCTGTAAATGAACCCCTTGATCATGTATTTTGCTTGTATCGAGAGCATCTTAAGCAGCTCTATGATATTGGTAATACTTTGGCAATTGTTTCGCATGAAGAGCAGCTAAAAAAAGCTGAAAATAGTGAACAAATTGAAGGAATATTGCGTAGTTATGAGTTTCAGCTTTTACATGAGCTCGGGGTTGGCATTGAATTTGATTACGATGCGTTTGGTGCCCCCATTGAGGAAGCAAATTATTATCAATTTGTCAGAGAAGTTGGCTTTTGTCCCAGTGATGATATCCAGCGCAGCTTTTCTGGACAAACCCTGCTTGCTATCGCCCATGGAGAATATAGCTCCTTGGTATCGCGGCGGCAGGCTAAGGCATTAAGCCGTTATTTATTAAAACCTTTGCTTGGTAATAAGCCACTTAAAAGCAGAGAACTTTTTCAACCAAGGTAGAGTAATGAAAGATATTTTATTAGGTGTAAATGTCGACCATATTGCGACGTTAAGACAAGCTCGTGGTACAAGTTACCCTGATCCAGCACATGCTGCGGCCGTTGCAGAGCATGCCGGTGCAGATGGTATCACCATTCATTTAAGAGAAGATCGTCGACACATTCAAGACCGTGACGTGTATGTTATGGCGAAGACGATTCAAACGCGAATGAATCTTGAAATCGCCGTTACAGATGAAATGCTGGACATTGCGTGCGAAGTAAAGCCTGAATACGTCTGCCTTGTCCCAGAAAAGCGTGAAGAGTTGACCACAGAAGGCGGCTTGGATGTCGCTGGAAATTTCGAAAAAGTAAGTAATGCAGTTGAAAAGCTAAGTGCAGCGGGCATCAAAGTTTCACTGTTCATTGACGCTGATAAAGCACAAATTGATGCTGCTAAAGCGACAAAAGCACCTTACATTGAAATTCACACAGGTGCTTACGCTGATGCTGAATCAGACGGTGAGCAGAGTGCAGAACTTGAGCGCATTCGTGAAGGTGTGCAATATGCAGACTCTATTGGCATTATCGTCAATGCTGGACATGGTTTGCATTACCATAACGTAAAACCAATTGCTCAGATGCCTGAAATTTATGAGCTAAATATTGGCCACGCAATTATTGCGCGTGCAGCGATAGACGGCTTAGAAAAGGCTGTTAGAGATATGAAACGCATTATGCTTGAGGCGAGACAAGCTTAACATGTCCCAAAGCGATAGCGATAAAAAACCCAGCTCTAAGCTGGGTTTTTTTAATTATTGAGCTGACAGGTGGTCAATAACCACTTGATGATGCTCTTTTGTTTTGAACTTATTAAATACGTGCTTGATTACACCGTCTTGTCCAATTAAGAAACTAATACGGTGAATACCATCATATTCTTTACCCATAAACTTTTTCAGGCCCCAAACACCAAATGCATCTGCGATGGCGTGGTCTTCATCAGATAAAAGGTCAAAGTTCAGTTCTTTTTTAGTCTCAAAATTTTTAAGTTTTTTAACCGGATCAGGACTAATACCAACTGCAACAGTATTAAGCTCAGCAAGCTGCGCTTTGTGGTCTCGAAGCTGTTCAGCTTGGACCGTACAACCTGGAGTAAGTGCTTTTGGGTAAAAATAAACTAAAACCTGATTTGCCTCGAGCAGTGCGCTCAGTGCAACAGTTTCACCATTTTGGTTTTCTAATGTAAAACTAGGTGCATTATCACCTGCTTGTAATGTATTCATTAATGATCCTTAGCGAATGCGTCTGAAAACATAATGTACGTTTGAAATACTAGATAGTTCTTCAAACTTTACTTTAAATTGTTCAAAATCTAATTCTGAGGGGGTATTAAATTCCAGCTCGCAGCGCATGCGTAGCTCGTTGTCTTCCTCAAAGGTATCGGATTTGAGCGAGCAGATGCTGATATTTTGCTCAGCGAAAAAGCGTGTTACTCTGCTCAATGTACCTTGTGTATCAATGCCGGTATATTCCAACGTATAACCCGCACTGAAGTTGTTTTCTGTGTGGCTAGAGGTACGTTTCATCATGGTGAGTAAGCCTAGTTCCATGCTTTTAGATGGCAGGGTGTGCTCAACTCTGCTGATCGCGGCGATGTCCCCTGAGAGCAACATAGTAAATGTAAACTCATTGCCTAAAATGGCGATACGGCTGTCAATGATATTGCAGTTGCACTCACTGACTAGCTGAGTAAGTTCACTGACAATACCAGATCTATCTTCCCCTATTGCAGTTAAAACAAGTTGATGTGAAGTAAAAGTAGTCATACCGACGTCCTAGTTAGCTTGCGCCAAAGTGAGTCATAGAGGCTATATTAAAATTATATAGCGGCGCATATTATCATAGATTAAATGCCAGTCCTACATGACACTACGTTTGTAGTGTTTTATGGATCAGACAATTCAAGCGCGTGTTTCTTGTGTTTGCTGAGTTTGCCAAGTAACATAGTGCGGATTTTTTGAAATTTAATTGTCAGCTCTCTAGAAAATTAGTATGGCTGATAGTGAACCATTTCAGCATTCCTCAATCTTAAGTGAAAGAATAATTATATAGTGGGTTTGCTAAGGAGTTTTATTAGTGCAGTATTGGGTCCCTAAAGCGCTAACGTTCGGCGTTATACTCGGTTTATCAGGTTGTAGTGTTTTCACCAATGACACGCATCATAAGAAAAACTATCGTGTCCACGAGGCTGTGCAAGTTCCAGCAGATCTCGAGCAACCTTTTCAAGATAAAGAATTTCAAATGAATGTTGCTGTTTATGAAAATGATGCTGACCCCCTCAGCTTTCGACCGCCTCAGCAAGTACTTACACTTGCTAAAGGTAGTTGGGCCGAAGATAAAGAAGATATCGCACGTATCTATTTTGATAAAAATGATGGTATTGAAGCGCTTGATATTTTCATTTGGGAAGCTGTTGAAGGTGTACTTCAAAATAACCAAACTTCTATCAGTGTAGATGACCGTGCGAACGGTAAGATTGCGACTGGTTGGTATTCAATTATTAAGGCGGAAGAAGGCTGGTTTTGGGAAACTGTCACTGAGGTATCAAAGCAGCGCTTTGAGTTTACTTTGTCGCAAGAAGAGCATCAGCGTACAGCATCACTTGAGGCAAGGTTATTAGACTATCAAAGTGATAAAGTCGCATTAGATCCTTTATTACAACAGCAACTAGAAGTGCGTGCATTGAATGCGGTAGTTGCTGAGTTTGATTATAGATATCGTTTATTAGAAGTAGAGCTGCGTAAACAGCAAGGGGTATTGTCACTTGACTCCGGTTTTGACAACAAAGGTAACGCAGCTCTGATAACTCTTGCAGACAGAGTGTCTGTGATGGAGCGTTTGTCAAACTTCCTTGAGCGAGTAAACTTTACAGTTATTCGTATAGAAGAAGACTCAAATGAAGTATTAGTGAGATACCAAGCGCCCGAAAACAGTGTTTGGGACTCTATTTGGGGTGAAGAAGAGACGACACTGACACTCGAAGATGGTGATTACACTATTAAAGTAGGTGTCACAGATGATGAGCAAACTTCACTGACATGGTTTGACGCACAAGGCAATGTACTTGATGCTGCAACTATGGAAGCACTTCAACAAGGGCTGGTAGAAGCTCTGCGCAGTCGCGGACTAAGTATATAATTACAAACCGCAAAGTAGTTCAGAAAAGAGCGACAGCTCTTTTCTTTTTTTTGGGATTTAGAAATGATGTCAGATACAACGCAAGCATCTTCGGTAAATTGGCGAACTTGGTTTGCTTTTATAGTGCCGTCACTCGTGGGTGTATTCCTGTTTATGACCCCTGTCGCAATAGGGGATGCGATGACAATTCCAATTGCTGTACTAGCAAAAGAATTGCAAAGCTTAACGAGTCCCTTTATACATGCACTGATAGTCAGCATCGTATGTATAACCGGGGTTCTCAGTGTCGTTGTTAAGCTATTTAAGCCAACAATTTTAATAAAGAATGACCTTATCAGGCATTTATTTGATGTGAGCTGGATTTGGGTTGTCACCAGACTTTTTGGCATGTTATTTATCTTAATGACATTTTTTAAAGTTGGTCCTGAGCTAATTCACTCCAGTGGAACTGGGGCGTTAGTTTTAAACGATTTATTACCGGTATTATTCTCTGTCTTCGTGTTTGCTGGCCTCCTATTACCTTTATTGCTTAACTTTGGTCTATTGGAGCTGGTCGGTACGTTGCTTACAAAAGTAATGAGACCATTATTTGGTGTGCCTGGGCGCAGTGCCGTTAACTGTGTGGCATCATGGTTAGGTGATGGCAGTGTCGGTATTTTAATGACGTCGCGTCAGTATGAAGACAAACACTATACACAAAGAGAAGCTGCCATCATTGGCACCACGTTTTCTGCAGTTTCAATTACTTTCTGCTTGGTGGTAATTGGTCAGGTCAAGTTAGAGCATCTATTTGCACCATTTTATTTAACCGTTTGTGCGGCTGGTGTGGTGGCCGCGATCATTGTGCCAAGGCTTCCGCCTCTAAGCTTTAAAAAAGATATCTATGTCGATGGCTCAACACATAACCAAGATTCTGAAGCTGTGCCAGAAGGGAAAACATTATTTGGTCATGCTCTCGATGTTGCACTGCAAAAAGCACATAATGCACCGGGTGTAAAAGGCACCGTGAAAGAAGGCGTATCAAATGCTTTGGATATGTTGTTTGCTGTATTACCTGTTGTCATGGCTGTGGGCACATTTGCACTTATCATTGCAGAAGAAACACCAATCTTTCAGTTTTTAGGTCAGCCATTTATTCCATACTTAGAGCTGTTGCAAGTGCCTGAAGCTGCCAAAGCTGCAGAAACTATAGTGGTCGGCTTTGCTGACATGTTTATTCCATCAATATTAGCAGCGAGTAATATTGAAAGTGATGTAACGCGCTTTATCATTGCTGCACTGAGCGTAACGCAATTGATTTATATGTCTGAAGTGGGTGCGTTGCTATTGGGCAGCAAAATTCCAGTTAACATCTTTGAACTTTTTGCGGTATTTATCTTAAGAACTTTAGTGACTTTACCTGTCATTGCATTGATGGCGCATTGGCTTGTAGGCTAGCTTAGCTATTTGCAGTGAGTACATTGTGGTACTCACTGCTTACTTCGGGTCATCAGTGTCTTCGGCTTGGCCTTTTTTATTGTCTTCCAATTCATTTGATTTGAGTTGCTTGTCGATTTTCCCCTTTACGTCAAACTTATTGGCGTATTTGAGCAACATAATATTACCTATGATATAGCCTAGCACGGCGACAATGATCAGAATGACTTTCCAAGTTTCTAGCTTTTCCATAATGGCTCCACTTGTTGTGTTCAGCTTAGATAAATCTGATATCCATAGGCTAACACGTATCTTTTTATTGATTACCATAGTCTACTAAAATCATTGCTATTGTACGAGTTTATACCGTCGCTGCTGGCTGCAAGAGGATAGTTGTAAATAGTGTGAGATATTCGCAGCTTTTTATGTTTACACTTGGTATCATTCTGCAGTCTGGGGCTGTGGCAAATGTGGCCTTTGATACATTTTATTTTGATATTACTAATTAAATGGTTTGTGCACCCATGGAGCAAGTTTTAATTTGGCCCTCTCAGTTTCCTCTTTTGCTAAAAGGTCTTGTTGAAGATAATGGCGCGTTTATTCTCGATGCGCTAGAAGCTTGGCCTGAATGTGAAGTGGTGAAAGATGAGCAAGGCGTTATTTCTCAAGTATTGCCGCCCATTTTTTATGTGGCCTGGTTAAAACCTTTAGATCCATTTGAGTCTTGTTTCTTTCAACATATTGATGACTATGATGCTGAGCAACACCATTACGTGACGCAACTTCTTAACCATATTGAACAAGCAGGTATAAGTCGAGATGAGCTCACCGTTAAGTTGCTTGGTTGTTTATCTCAGTACTCCAGTATTGCATCACAGGCTAAAATTCAAAACAAGATATCTTTTGTCGATTTGTTATTGAAGTATAAGCAGTTTAAAACTTTATGCTGGCTACTCCCTAATGGGTTTGTACTTTCTCCTTCACAGACATGCGAGCTATGGCTTTTGGGTGGGCAAGATAGCCGTGATTGTTTGAAAGCTTGCTATAAAGATGTGTTGGAAAATATGGCACTTACTCAAGCTGAGGCTGTTAAGAACCTAAATGAAGGACATGATTGCGAAGGCTTGTTGACTCTGTTGTGCAATGAAGAAGAACGATTACAGATACTTGATAACGCACTATTAGAGCAAGTAATGTCAGGTGCAGCAAAGCAATCAAATATGTTGTCGTTAATTGAGAAAGGGGCGAGAGGGCTCGGTGCTGATAGTACAGGAAAATCAGCGATGATGTGGATCGTTGAAAAGGGGTTTGTTAGTGCAGCAAAAGCACTCAAGGAGTTCCATTGTGGGATCTCCTTGGATGATTTAGGCAGAAACCTCATGCATTATGCGGTCCTGTCAAATTCTCGCCCAATGCTTGAGTTAGTTGAGGATATGGGAGTCGACCCTCGTCTTGCAGATGCATCAGGTTGTACGCCATATCGATTAGCAACAGAGAATCAATCAGTCAATTCAAAGAAGTATTTAGAAAAGCGCGGTATTATTGAATTAAGTGAACAAGCTAAATATCAGCGGATTTTTAGGGTCTATACGCTAAAAGCATTGACTGTCTTGTTACTACCTTTGCAATTAGTACTTTTTCTGGATGTAGGGCGTGATAATAAGCTCTCTATGGTGCTATTACTTTCAAGTTGCACTCTATTCATCTTTGCCATAGCGCGGCTATTAAAGAGCCGTCGACTTTTCCCAACAGCTAAGTTGCCACTAAGCTTACGCTTTTTGGGGGCATTAAGTTGGGTTAGTTTATTTATTCAAGCTATTTTTACCGTTGTAATGGGCTTAGCTGTGGTCACTATTTAGTCGCAAGACGGTATAGATTGTGCTGATGGCAGGTAATGCCTGCCATCTCAAGTGATGTGTTAATTATCTAATGGTGTATTAAACTCTGAAGGTATTTCAAAATCACCAGTGAGTTTTAGTAGTTTATCATTCTCAAAGTGCACCACTAAACTTTTACGAACTTCAGACTCTCTATCTATGTTAAACACATATTTATAGTGCCATTTTGAAGAGTCAAATGCATCTTTTGCAACAGGTGTCCCTAAGACGAACATAACTTGCTCTTTAGTCATGTTTACTCGAAGCTTGTCTACATCGGACTGCTCTAAAAAGTTGCCTTGAGGCACATTAATCCTATAAACCCAGCTTGAACAACCGGACAAAAATATAGTCATTGTGGCGGCGACTAGCCAAGTCAAAAGGGGTTTATTGTACTGCATGTATGTGTATCCTTATTTTAGGTTATTACGAATGATACAGATTGCACTAAGAAGGTAAAGTAGATTGTGCATTTCGACTGCGCAAATTGTTAAAAGTTTCTAGAGTTGAGAAATTTAAATTGAATGAAAGTAAACATACTTGTAAAACTTGGTATTTGTATATCGTGGAAAATAAGCTGGGCCATTGGTATACCGGGATCACCAACGATTTAGAGCGTAGAATAAATCAGCATAATAATGGCACTGGTGCTAAAAGCTTACGCGGAAAAGGCCCAGTTTCGTTTGTTATTGCCATATCAAATTTAACAAAAGTAGAAGCTGCCAAGCTTGAATGGAAAATAAAGCAGCTGACAAAAGCGAAAAAGCGTCAATTAGTTTTGGCGGCTATGTCAGACTCAGATACCAGCGTAAGTACAAACTTAGTGATCGCACTTGAGACTTGTGTAAGCTTTTCGAAATTGATTTTGTCCAATGAGTCTTTGACAGAGTGATGGTTTTTATCCATACCTGAACCGAAGTAAATAAATGGAATATTTGCTCTGTAAAAAGGGTAGTGGTCACTCGCTCTGAGCCAGTCAACTTGGGGGGCTGCCAATCTTCTCGCCATGATTTTGGCTGAGAAAAACAATTTAAATTTAACGGGCGTCTCCATAAATGTTTTTTCAATTTGTGCTTCTAAGGGCTTGAGTGTTCGAGAGGCGAGCGCATACAGTTGGTTTTTTTTCTGCAAGTCGAGCATATCTAGATTGATATTCATATAAACTTGTTGCTCACCAAGCTTTTGTACAAATGCTTTCGCACCATGGAGCCCTTTTTCTTCAGCATCCGTTGCAACATAAATAATATCTCTGACAATATCCATTCCCTGTAATCGCCTAGCAATGTCTATCATGACAGCAACACCTGAAGCATTATCATTTGCGCCGGGATAATGCCTGTTACCGCGCTTACCTAAGTGATCATAATGAGCAGTAATCACAATAGGTAGTTGGCAAGGTGTGCGATTACACGGTTGTATTGCAACGACATTATGCCCTACAGCTATATCGAAAAAGCCATATTCAAATTTAAAGGTTTGAAAGTGAACTTCTAAATCAAATTTTTCAAATTGACGCGTAATGTAGTAGGCACTGCGATGCGGCTTCTCACTGCCAGATGGTCTTCCTTCAAACTCAGAACTCGTTAATACCCGCATATCTCGCTCAAGTGAATTCGCTTGAGGTCCAAACAATAATATTGTAATAAGGCTAATTTTTAGCCACTGCATCTAACCACTCCAGTTTACCCTTATATTGTTTTTGATTATGTTCGAATTCCGCATGATCTAGTGCACGTTTCATATGACGTTTTGTTTGTACTAAGTCGCCTTTTGCGAAGTAAGCTTTGGCTAGCGCAAAATGGCCCTCATGTAATTGACTGTTAATTTTAAGCGCGTTCCTATAGTGCCTTATTGCTTTATTGAGCTTGCCTTCTTCCATCGCTTGATTGCCAAGCGTTAAGATATAATAGGGGTTATTTTTTCTATATTGATGCAGGGCAGCTCGTATTTCTTGAGCTTGTTTGTTTCGGTTAGTCAAATCGTATAGAACAGCCAAATTACCTTTTGCTGTGTTGTTATTTGGATCCAATGATATGGCTTGATTATAGAAAGATTCAGCGGTGTCGAACTCTCCGGCAATGCGGTAAAGTATTGCTAGATTTGCCCAAGCGCTCGTATAGTTTTGGTCCAATTTTATTGCAGCTTGAAAGTAACTGAAGGCGAGGTCATGATTCCCATCAACCATATTGAGCGCGCCTTTATTGTTATAAAACATTGCTGTGACACGCTCTTTGCTAATAGGGGTCGTCTTAAAAGCTTGGCGGCGACTATTTGGGTCGAAGTCAATCGTGAGTGTTCTCGGAGCTGTATGAAGTACTTGCTTAGTGTAATACCGTACTCTGTCTTCGTGGATTTTTAAATTAATATGACCACTGAGAAAATTGTAACCTCGGCTTGTCGCCCAATACTCTGGAACATGCACTTTTTGAAATTCAGCCTGTAGATTTAGAAACTCTGATAAGCTATACGCTAAAATCGATAACGATAAACAATTGGCGTTTAGATTTTGATAAGTTTGAGATGCAGTAAGGTTGGCATCGCTCATATATGAAAGTGACGCGTCGCCATTTTCTAGTAAAAACTGCATGAGGAGCTGTGCATGTTTTAGCTCATGCTGGTCATCTTGCCGAAAGTGACTTTTGAGAGAGCGAATAATTTGTTCATCTAAGACAAAAATATCCGCTTGTGATTCAACTTCTAATGTCTCAAATGGGGCATTGTTCAATAAAGAGAGATTATCGGGGTTGACTGAAGTGGTAGTCTGACAACCACTTAGCATGATGCCGGATATTGCTAATGACAAAGTTAAAACAACGCTTTGAAATTGTATTTTCATGATAGTTACTCCCACAGCCCTTTCTTACAAGACTAGCGAACCCTGGGAGTAAATAAAGGAAAAATTGTTACAAAGCGTTGCTCAACTATTGAGCTTTTATTCTAAAAACTCGCAGCCAGTTTGTCTAATGCCTTGGCAGAATCAGCTAGCTGCTGGATAGCTTGTTCCGTGCTGAGCTGATCATTCATTACTTCATCACTGATCACGCTGATCTGTTCTATGCTTCTACCTACATCGACAACAACATTACTTTGTTGCTCTGTTGCAGTTGCAATTAGTGTCGTCATATCATTGATTTGGTTAGCCGTTTCAGTGATCTTATCCATCAATTGAACAGATGTTTGCATTTGAGAGACACTTTGTTCAGCTTGTTGTGATGACAGCGCAATTTGTTCTACGATTGAGTCAGAAGCCGCAGTTAGCTCGGTTATTGTTGCTTGGATCTCATCTGTTGATTGAGATGTTCGGCTAGCTAGTGCGCGTACTTCATCCGCAACCACTGCAAACCCTCTGCCATGCTCACCAGCTCTGGCAGACTCGATGGCAGCATTCAACGCCAATAGGTTTGTTTGCTCTGATATGGCTCTGATCACATCTAGGATATTGGCAATAGATTGTGTTTTGCTTGCCAGCGTTTCTACTTGTGTAGCCATGTTTTGAATATCTGTTGCCAGCTCCATTAAGGTTTCTTGGCTGGTTTGCACGCAATGATGACCCTCTAGAGAGCTTTCTTTACTTGCCAGCGTCAGCTTGGCTGTGTTGTTTGCACTGCCTGCAATCTCTTGAACCGTTGCTGCCATTTCATTAATCGCAGCTGCGACCGAAATGGTTTGATTCTTTTGCTCGTCTAGTGATTGAGAGTTACGTTGTGTTTGTTCAAAAACCAATTCACTGGCTGCGCGAATATCTCTACTTTCTGTCGCAACCTTGCTTATTGCAGTATCTATTTTGCCAATAAATTGATTAAAACCATCGCCAAGTGCAGCCAGTTCAGGTTGCTCAGAGCGTGGTACGCGATAGTTTAGGTTTGCATCACCACTGCCTAATTGCTTGAATACGTCTGCCATTTTTAACAATGGCGCGCTTAAAGTTCGTGCTAGCAATACACTAAACACGCTCGCTACGAAGGCAATGATGAGCGCGAAAGTGACTATTTGCCATTGTAGCTCTGTGACTTGAGCGAATACTTCCTGCTGAGGCACCTGTGCAATGACGTATAAGTCTGTTTCTGGAATACGGTGGGCTGCAACGAGTACTGCTTGCTCATTTGCGGTTAGTTTCAAGATATTTAATCGTGAGTTATTCAGAAGTTCGCTTGCTGATCGTGCGCCATAAAAATCAGAAAGTGTCGATTTCGCGACTAAGCTGGCATCAGGATGGAGTTGTACTTGGCCTTCTTGATTGACCACAAAGACAAACCCAGTTTGCTCAATACGCATGTTAGCAAGCTTTTGCTGCATATCATCAATGCTTTTGGCAAGGCCTGCAAGGCCAATACCATTGGTCTGCTGATGATTAACAAACATTTTCACATCGCCAGGCGACTCTTGAAAAATACTAATTGAATAGGCATTTCTGCTTTGAGTAAAAGCAAAAAACCATCCATCTTGTTGCATATTTAGTACGCGTAAGAAGCCGTCTTGGTTCCAGTATTTGTTGTTTTGTCTATTTGCCCAAGACGCTGTAGCTAAGCCATATTGTTGCTGAAGTCTCTTTAGTTCGTTAAGTAACAGATCTTCGTTTAACTGACCATTTTGAGCTGATTCAAGTATGAATCGATTACTAGAAAGTTGCTCTGCCGCATTTTTTAATACGACAATTTCTTGCTCAAGAGACTTTGTGATACTTTCGACTTTACTTGGCAGCTCAGAGCCGAGCATTCTAGATTCAACCATAGATTTGGATTGATAAATCGAAATAAAGCCAATTAAACTTGCAACTAATATTGCTGTTGCACTACCTAGGATGGTGATTTTTTGAGTGATTGTAAAGCTTGTGTTACTCATTTAACCTACAGAAACTGATTACCGCGTGGCGATAATTCTAACATGGTCAATAATTAACACATATAGATTTATTCGTTATGTCGTATAAATTTATGGGTAGTTTATTGTATTTCTCATTTAAATGTATGAAAAAAAGCCCAAAGTTTTCACTGTTGGGCCTTGGTTCTAACAAGCGAACTGGTTTATACAATTCGTTTCATGGCAGACATGTAGCCTCGCAATTCTGTACCAACAACCTCAACAGGGTGGTTCCGAACTGCGCTGTTTACAGCTATAAGTTTCTGATTATCAACATAGTTGTCAGTATTGCTTAAACCTGCACCGATTACGTCACTGCTAATATTCTCCATGAATGGCTTCAGCAGTGGTAGGCAAGCATGGTTGTACAGGTAGCACCCATATTCGGCGGTATCAGAGATGGTTCTATTCATTTCGAAAAGTTTTTTACGTGCAATTGTGTTAGCAATAAGTGGCGTTTCGTGTAAAGACTCGTAGTAAGCTGACTCTTCGATGATCCCCGCAGCGGTCATAGTCTCAAAAGCCAGCTCAACGCCCGCTTTGACCATAGCAACCATTAAAATACCTTTATCGAAAAACGTTTGCTCTGATATATGCTGTTCAGTATTAGCTTGTTTTTCAAAAGCGGTTTCAGCTGTTTCAGCACGCCATGTAAGTAACTTCGCATCATCCTCTGCCCAATCAGCCATCATGCCACTGGAAAATTCACCACTGATGATGTCATCCATATGCTTGTTATAAAGTGGTGCCATAATCGTTTTGAGCTCTTCACTGAGTTCAAACGCTTTGATTTTTGCAGGGTTAGACAGTCTATCCATCATATTTGTAATGCCACCATGCTTGAGCGCTTCGGTGATCACTTCCCAGCCATATTGAATTAATTTAGACGCATAGTCTGGCGCGATGCCTTGTTCAACCATCTTATCAAAGCACAGAAGTGAACCGGTTTGTAACATACCACACAAAATAGTTTGCTCGCCCATTAAATCAGACTTCACTTCGGCGATGAAAGATGAATGAAGCACACCCGCTCTATGTCCACCTGTGCCAGCTGCATAGGCTTTTGCTTGTGCTAAACCTTTGCCTTCGGGATCATTTTCTGGGTGAACAGCAATGAGGGTTGGTACACCAAAACCACGTTTATATTCTTCTCTTACTTCAGTACCTGGGCACTTAGGCGCAACCATGATTACTGTAATGTCTTCTCGAACTTGCATACCTTCTTCAACAATATTAAAGCCGTGTGAATAAGCCAGTGTTGCACCTTGTTTCATCATGGGCATCACTGCTGTTACAACGGCTGAGTGTTGTTTGTCTGGCGTTAAGTTGAGTACTAAATCCGCGGCTGGAATGAGGTCTTCGTAGTTACCAACAACAAAGCCATTATCACTGGCATTAAGAAATGATTGTCTTTTTTCATCTATTGCAGATTGTCTAAGAGCATAAGATACATCCAACCCAGAATCTCTCAGGTTAAGGCCTTGGTTTAGCCCTTGCGCGCCACAACCTACAATCACCAACTTTTTGCCTTTTAATGCGTCTACACCGTCATTGAACTCTGAGGGGTCCATAAACTTACATTGTGCCAATTGAGCCAGTTGCTCACGTAATGGTAAAGAGTTGAAATAATTCGCCATGTCAGATCCTGCTTTGTCGTCTTAATGTGATTTGTTTGTGTTAAAACTAAGATAGTGAGATCTAGTACTTGCGTAAAATGATATATTTAAACTATTGTATTTCATATTTTGAAATGTAGAACCCATAGATGGATCATAAACAACTTAACTACTTCTTGGCTTTGGCAGACACGTTGCATTTCTCACGTGCAAGTGAGCGCTGCTACATAAGCCCACCGACATTAAGTCGTCAAATTAAGCAGTTAGAAAATGAGGTAGGCGCACCGCTTTTTATTAGAGATAACCGTAGTGTTTCTTTAACACCTCAAGGCAAGGCATTCGTTCATTATGCGCAAGCAACATTAGCAAGTTGGCGTCAATTTAAAAGTGAATGTCAAGATGACTCTCAACCATTAACGGGAGAGCTTAGTCTATACTGCTCTGTTACAGCATCATATAGCTTTATCTATGATCTTTTTGCGCGTTACCGTAAGGAGTTTCCTCAAGTAGAATTAAATTTGATGACGGGCGATCCAGCTTACTCTCTTTCTCAAGTACAAGGTGATTTGGCAGATGTTGCTGTGGCGGTTAAACCTGCCTCACTCCCTCAAGGGCTTGAGTATCAATCGATAGGCCGTTCTAGGCTGGTTTTTATTGCTCCAACAATGGCATGCCCCTTAACGGAGTTGTTGGATAAGCATAATAAAAGTGACTTGCCATGGGGAGAGTTGCCTTTCATAGTACCAGAGCAAGGAGTGCTTAAGGAGAGAATCGACAATTTTTTTAAACGTATGTCGATCCAGCCTCAAGTGTATGCGCATATATCTGGGCATGAAGCCATGGTTGCAATGGCCAGTTTGGGTTTTGGTGTAGCATATATTCCAGAGATCGTTTTGTCACAAAGTCCATTTAAAAACCAAGTTCAGCAATTAAATTTGCAATCTGAAGAAATAGATATTGGCTTAGTGACAAAGAAAAAACGACTTCAAGATCCGGTAATAAATAAATTGTTTTCAGTATCTTTAGGAATATTTAATTCGTAAAGCTGATGTTCAGGTAAGAGGAGTAGACTCGCAAAAAATAAGGTGTATTGAACAGGGGTAGGTAGTGCATACCGTACTGATCGCAGAGAGTAAAAGTAACAGTTTGGCTGTGCCACAAGCTGCACTTCAAGATCAAGGATTTGATGTGCAAACGATGGTTTTAGAAAATTTAGACCATGTTAATCAAAAAAGTCGTAAAGGAATGGTAACTAGTATTGTGATTGATCAGACTATCGCTACCAGCGCAAAATTCGACACCATAAATACTTTAAAAAGTTATTATCAAGTACCGGTTTTGGTATCTGTAGAAGACAACAATGATGATATTCAGAGCTTACTGCTTGAACTCGGTGCTGATGATGTGATTGCGACTCATGCCAAACCTCGGCTTTGGCGCGCGCGTCTTGATGCTATGCTCAGAAAGTACAAACTCTTTAAATTGCAGCATAATTGCATTAATGGCAAAGATCTGTCATTTGGCGAATTGACCATAAAGGGAGAAGAGCGAACAGTGTTGCTTGGGGATCAGCGTGTGAGTTTGACAACGCACGAATTTGATCTAATTTGGTTATTGGCGTCTAAAGCCCCTAAAGTAGTTAGTCGCGAGGAAATTTATGAGAAGATCATCGGGCAAGATTATCAAGCCAACAGCCGGACTATAGATGTACGAGTTTCTTGTCTTCGTAAAAAGCTTGGAGATAATGCTACTAGCCCACAAAAGATAAAAACTGTTTGGCGTCAAGGATATCTCTTTGTAAAAGAAGCATGGTAATTTTTATAGTTCGAATTTTTCGAACTATAAATCAACCAAACCCTGTGAAAAATATATAACAAAATATTCTATAATTTGTATTTTATTTATTAAATCCCTTTTAAAACAGTTTGTTACAAAATATTTCAGATTTAATGCTATTGACTCTCATTTTCTCTTCTATATTTAGTCTTAACTCTACCTGTCAATTTGTATACTTTTGACAACGCAAATAATATTGATTGCTATTTAGGTAAGTGTATACTTTGTCCCGTTAAGAAAATGCAAATACAAATAATTTTCATAGGAAGACGTCTAATGGCATTAAGAAAGTCTCTGCTTGCAACTGCAGTTTTAGCAGCAACAGTTGGTTTAACCGGTTGTGGTGGCTCTAGTAGCGATAACAACACAGTAACAACTCCAGAAACACCTACAACACCAACAACTCCAACTACGCCTTCAAATAAAGCGCCAACGATTACTGCTGAAAGCGCATCAATTGTTGAAGATACATTAGGCGCTGAAGTTACAGGTGTTGTTTTTGAAGATGACAGCGATGAAGCAAGTGCATTAACTTACACTGTTAGTGACGGTCGTTTTGAAATTGTTGAAGGTAAGCTAAAACTTAAAGCTGCTAATACTTTAAACTTCGAGCAAGAAGCTGAACAAAAAGTGACATTAACAGTGTCAGCTACAGATTCAGCTGATGAGAAAGTCGAGCAAGAGATCACTGTATCTATCTCAGATATCGATGCTGTTGCTGGTGTAAACGTATATGAGTTTAAAAACACAGCGGGTGACTCATCTGTTGCATATTCAGGCCAAGTTTCTCGTCAAGCAACCATTTTAGAAGTTAAAAAGCTTTTAGGTACGCTTAAAACGGGCACTGATGGTATCAATGATGCACAAGAGCTAA
This sequence comes from Pseudoalteromonas umbrosa, assembly GCF_030125375.1. Taxonomy (GTDB): domain Bacteria; phylum Pseudomonadota; class Gammaproteobacteria; order Enterobacterales; family Alteromonadaceae; genus Pseudoalteromonas; species Pseudoalteromonas umbrosa. The sequence goes on from NZ_JASJUU010000006.1 coordinate 139,160, forward strand.
GAGATATCGTAGCAAAAGCACGTGTACTACTTAACCCTCAAGACGGTGACGTTGCATTTTTAGATAACAAACTGGATTTCCTTCCAGACACTGCGGAGCAAACGACGTTAGGTTTAATTTCTTCAGTGAAGAAAGTACTTGGTGAAGGCGGTAAAATTGCAGGTCGCGATACAACTTACATGAACAAGGCGTGGCAAGACGACGGCTCATTGGTTGGTTGGACTGACTTTGGTAAGCAAGCGTCAACACCTGAGGGTCTAGTACTTCATTATTTAGATTTAATTGATGCACAAATTGAAAAGTTTGCAAATGGTGAGCAGTTATCAGCAACACATAATGGCACAACGATCAACTTGAGCTCTCTATATATCACGCCAGAAGGTTTAGACCTTGTTCAATTAGTACAAAAGCATTTAAATGGTGCTGTGGCGCTTTCGCAAGGTGCAGATGACTATCTTGATGAGCTACTAATCGGTGAAAAGTCTGCAGACAATACAAAACTTGCTGACGGTAAGTCTTATACTGAGCTTGAGCACAAATTTGATGAAGGTTATGGTTACTTCGGTGCTGCAACTCACTATTTAGAGTACAGTGATGAGCAGATCTCAAGTGCTGCTTTCCACGACACAAATGAAAACGGCACTATTGACCTTCTAACAGAGTACAACTTCGGTAACTCTACAAATGCCTCTAAGCGTGATAAAGGTACTGCAGGCAACGCTAACCCAACTGATTTCTCTGGTGCTGCACAACTTGCATTCATCCAAGGTCGTAAATTAATTACCGACAACTTTGAAAAGAATGTTGCAGATTGGTCACCTGAAGATCAAGAGAAGATTGAGATGTACCGTGACCAAGCGCTTCTTAACTGGGAAAAATCAATTGCTGCAACGGTTATTCACTACATCAACTACACGATTGCTAAAGAAGATGGCAACCTAACGCAGATTGCATCTGGTGATTTTGATGCAGGTAACTTCGAGAAGCTTGCAAAATACTGGGGTGAGATGAAAGGCTTTGCATTGAACTTCCAATTCAACCCTCATTCACCAGTGACACCTGCACAATTTGCTGAAATTCACACTCTTATGGGTGATGCGCCTAAGCTAGCTGCTGCTGACGTGCCTGATTACATCAAGGATCTAGAAAAAGCACGTGCTATTATTGCTGAAGCTTACAGTTTTGATGAGCAAAATGTTGCTGAGTGGTAATAACTTACTTCGTTAATGAAAGAAAGGTTAGTTACGTATGTAGCTAACCTTTTGTTGTATTTATAGGTATCAATTAAGAGAGACATAATGAGAGTCTTATCCCCTTTAAGTGCGGTGGCTGTTGCTGTCACATTGCTTTTAAGTGGCTGTGGTGAGAGTAGTTCGAGCACTGCAGGTTCGGAGTTTGCTGGTGCTAATGGTTCAAATGGGCCGACGACGCCAACCACACCAACCACACCAACAACACCAACGACACCAACGACTTTTGATGAAGCCGCGTTAGTGTCTAATTTGGTAAATAATGTCCTCACACCAGCACTTGTTCAATTTGATGAATTTGCCAAAGCACAGAAAACGCAAATAGGTCAGTACTGTGTAGCTGAAAAAGCGCAAAGCACAGAGTCTGCTGATTTACATGAAAAAGCGAAAGACAGTTGGCGAGCAGCGATGGCCAGTTGGCAATACGTTGAAATGATGCAGGTTGGCCCAATCTTAACTAACGGTAAGGAGCTAAAGGGCAATATTTACTCATGGCCTGCAGGTGGGGCACTTTGTAATATTGACTTAGATATTGTTTATCATGACGATGGTGTCATTAATGGCAATGCAAATAATCCGTATAATATTAAAAACCGTACCACTGACCGCAAAGGTCTGATCGCGATTGAACATGCGTTATTTAATACCAATTACGATCATAACTGTACGACTGTTAATGATGCACTAACGCCGTGGAACGGAAAAACCATTAATGAGAGAAAAGTTGCACGTTGTGAGTTTGCTAGCACGGTTGCTGGCGACATTGTAGATAACAGTGCTGAAATCTTATCTCGTTGGCAAGGCGACAGTGGCTTTGCAAGTCAATTGATTAATGCGGGCAATTCAGGTTCACAATTTGACTCAGCACATACTGCATTGAATGAAATTTCAAAAGCCTTATTTTATATGACCAAAGAGCTGAAAGATCAAAAGTTAGGTGAGCCACTGGGTTTATTTACGAACAGTTGTGGTTCTAATATTTGTCCACAGGATGTGGAGTCTGACATCTCTGAGCATTCAAAAGAAAACTTACTTGCTAATATCCGCGCATTTAGACAGATTTTTACCGGAGAAGGCAGTAACGCGGATAATACTCTCGGCTTTGACGACTTCTTAGATGCAGAGCAAGGCTCTGATGTGAAACAACGTATGTTGACTGGGTTAGATGAAGCGGAAGCTGCATTATTGGCAATCGATGGTTCTTTAAAAGACGCGGTTGAAAACGATACGGCTTCTGTAACGAACGTACATGACAAGGTCAAAGATGTGACCGATGAGCTTAAAAACGACTTCATCAATAAGCTAGCCTTAGAACTACCTCAAACATCGGCAGGTGATAATGACTAAGTACACTCGTATGAATAAATCATTACTGGCAATGGCAGTTGCTGTTGCATTACCAAATGCTTACGCTGAAGAAGCAGCGAAAGATGATATTGAACACATTCAAATCATCAGTCACTATGACAAGCTAAGAACAGAAGCTGGCTCTGCGACACTACTTACAGAAGAGCAGTTAGGCGAGTACGAGTATGATGATATACATCGCGTACTTTCTTCTGTACCTGGTGTGAATATTCGTGAAGAAGACGGTTATGGGCTTCGTCCGAATATTGGTTTTCGTGGTGTGACGCCAGAGCGCAGTAAAAAAATTACGATTATGGAAGATGGCGTTTTAATTGGCCCTGCACCTTATTCTGCGCCAGCGGCCTATTACTTCCCACAAACAACCCGCATGACAGCAGTTGAAGTCTTTAAAGGGCCAGCTGCTATCAAGCATGGTCCACAAACCATCGCGGGTGCACTTAATCTTGTGACGCGTTCAGTGCCTGAGTTTACTGAAGGTGCAATTGATATTGCTGCTGGTGGTGATGGTTATACTAAGGCGCACGGTTATTTTGGCTCAGTAGTGAACAACGTTGGCTTTTTATTTGAAGCTGTTAACGTTCAAGCGGATGGCTTTAAAGAGCTTGATGGTGGTGGTGATACGGGGTTTGATAAAAATGACTTCTTAGCCAAGTTTAACTATCGGTTACAACAAGGAGACTTTGAGCATAATTTTGGTCTGAAATTGAGCTATGCAGACGAAGTATCTGACGAAACATACTTGGGTTTAACAGAAGCTGATTTTGCAGAAAACCCTTATCGTCGTTACGCTGCAACAGCACCTGCTGAAATGGACACTGAACATCAACAGGTGATGTTTACGCATAGTATGAGTAGTGACAACTTGAGCTTAACTACACGTTTGTATCGCAACGATTACGAACGCGCGTGGCTGAAGTTAAATAGCATTGAAGGTAAATCACCTCAGGAAATTTTGTTAAATCCAGAGGCAGAAGATAATCTCCGTTTGTTTGAGATCCTAAAAGGTGAGCAAGACTCAATCGTACCTGGTGCAGCAAACTTTTTAACCATGGGTACAAACGATAGAGAATACTACTCTCAAGGCTTGCAAATTGATGGTGACTTTACATTCAAACTATTTGATTTTGCTCATGAGTTGTCGTTTGGTGTGAGACTCCACGAAGATGAGATTGAACGTAAGCACTTTGAAGAAAGCTATGAGATGAAATCTGGCGTTTCAACCTTGGTTGAAAACAGTAAGCGCTTTACAACTCTTAACACTGAACACACAGAAGCTTTATCTGTGTATGTTGAAGATAAAGTGAAGTTTGACGCTTTAACTTTAGGTGTGGGTGTGCGTGGTGAGCTTATGGACATGCATTACCAAAATAATAATAATGCAAATGATTGGCTTGATAAAACAACTCGTATCTGGCTACCAGGCTTAAGTGGTTTCTATCAGCTGAGTGAAGATGCAGGTTTATTGTTTGGTATTCACCGTGGTTTTTCACCAGCATCGCCAGCACAATCTTCAGAAATTGAAATTGAAAAAAGCACAAACTATGAATTTGGCGGCCGATTTAACGATGGCGTAACTGAATTTGAAGTGGTGAGCTTTTTCAACGACTATAGCAATTTAAAAGAAAGCTGTGGTCAGTCTAACTGCGGAGATAGCACGCAACAAGATGCAGAGTTTAATGGTGGCGCAGCCCATGTATATGGTCTTGAAGCGCAGTTCTCTCAGCGTTATCCTTTAAACTTACAATTAGATATACCTTACAGCTTGGTGTACACCTATACCAAAGGTGAGTTTAAAAATGATCGCCGTACAACCTTCGCCCAATGGGGTGAGGTAAGAAATGGCGATCCACTGCCATATTTACCTGAGCATCAGGTGAGCTTTAATATTGGCTTGAGCGCGGAGAAGTGGCGTACATCTTTGGCAGTTAAGTACATTGGCGCTATGCCAGAAGCTGCGGGCCGAAGTTGGACTGAGGGGACGCAAGAGTTTACTCTTTACCTAGAAGGGCAAGAAGTACCATCTTCGACAACAGTTGACTTATCAGCAAGCTACGACTTCGATAACTACGGTCAAGTATACTTAAAAGTAGATAACCTGCTTGATGAAGATAAAATTGTGAGCCGTAGACCATACGGTGCGCGCCCAGGTAAGCCTAGACAGCTTACAGTAGGGTACAAATATCAGTTTTAATTGATATTGTAGTAAACAGTTTTAACACTATTAAGGCCGCGTTACGTGGCCTTTTTTGAATAAAATTGGAGTGAGTAAGTTTAATGATAGAGACGATTTGGCAAAGTGTATCTACCTTGCCAGGATATTTAGTTGATGCCAATAAGCGTATTTTTTGGCTGTACTTAGCATCGGCTGTGGTGATGGCGTCTTTCGTTTATTATGCAACTAACCAGTCACGTTCTCTTAAGGGGTTTTGGCACTTTTTGTTTCCTCGGTCGGTTTGGCTTCACAATAGCGCCAAGCAAGATTATGGATTGTTTGTTATTAATCGAATCATTAAAGCACTGACTTTTACGCCTATTGTGCTGACGATGGTGCCAGTAGCTATTGGTATTTCTGATGCGCTTGAAACATTATTTGGTCCGTCCCTCCATCTGCAATGGCCTCCGTTTATTGTGGTTGGTGTATTTACATTGATGCTATTTATTGTTGATGATTTGACTCGCTATTTACTTCATTTGGCATTACATAAAATCCCTTTTTTATGGGAAATTCATAAAGTACACCATTCGGCTAAGGTGCTTACCCCATTTACTATTTATCGTTCTCATCCTGTAGAAAGTTATTTTTACGCCTGCCGTATGGCACTTACACAGGGAATTGTGGTGGGGCTTGGTTATTTCTTTTTTGGTTCAGCGCTTAGTATGTTTGATATTTTGGGCGCAAATGTATTTGTTTTTGTGTTTAACATTTGTGGCTCGAATCTCCGTCACTCACATATTTGGTTTAGTTGGGGTGATAAACTGGAAGGGTGGGTGATTAGCCCTGCACAGCATCAAATTCACCACAGTGACAATCCTAAGCATTTTGATACAAATATTGGCTCAGCACTTGCTATATGGGACCGTATGGCTGGGAGTTTAATACGCGCTTCAGAGGCTAAAGGTATTTCTATTGGTGTTGGTAAATATGACGCTGGTCATGATTCTTTGTGGGCGATTTATTATAAGCCTGTGGTTGAGGCATTTAAGGTACTTCTACCAAAGTGGTTTATTCGGAAAAAGCAAGATAATCAGTAGGAAAGAAGGTAGGCTGGCGACGGGCATGGCCAGCCTATTTTAGGAGAGAGTAGGCTCTCCAAAAAGCGGTTGCTTAGTGCATGACGCGTGTAGATGCGCGATAAAACCCGAGATCATTGAGTTTTGCAATCAGGCTTGGGTCATCTAAACGTTCTGGTGTCGATTCACTACGTAAAAAGTGATCGTCAGGCACAGCATGTAAATCTAACATTTTCTGAAATAAAATATTACGAATTGCCAGCGCTGTCATACCCGAGTCTTGGATATCATCTAAGCGTTTTTGTATATCGGCAAACGGGCCTGCATTGACGTCATCAACTGCTGCTGGAAAGTGCGAATTTAACTTATTCTTGCTCATGCAAACCCTCATAAATATTCTTGCTAGAATCCTCGAATGTTCCCAAAAGAGGATACTAAGTATCAGATTTAAGTACAAAAAATTAGAGATGCTCTCTCTAACTGACACAGCCAGTGTACTCTGTTTCGATGTCTAATTACTAACTTCGATGTAAAGTTTTGTAAATCGCACTATTACAAAAAGCGCTAAAAAACGAGGAAGATTTTGGACGTCTAGATGTAACTATATGACAGGGAAATAAAAATAGTTCTTAGTACCTTTTAAGGGTTCTAAGAACTATTTAGGGGATTTAGAATAATTTTTCTTTTACGTGCTCTGCAAAACCACTACCAGCTTCAAGATAGAAGTTATAAGTTGAATGCACACCCATGTCTTCCAGTTCCTTTTGTTGGTCCGGATAGTTGGCAATGGCAGTTACTTGTCCCGTATATCCAGACGCTTGAAGCTGCTCTAATGCGTAAATGTTTTGCATATGCTTTGGCATGGCCAGCATAACCATTTCGACACTAGAGTGATTTACACGTTGCCAAAAGTCTGGATCTGTTGCGTCAGCGAGTAACACTCTACGGCCTCGCTTGATATGTTTGTTGACCACTTCGGGTTTGATGTCTATCCCTGCAACCGAATTAGGATGAGAGCAGTGGATCGTTTCATAAGCACCCGTACCAATTCTGCCCATACCAAAAATGACGATCCGTGTGTCGGTCAAATTAACGGGTAGCTCTTCTTCAAGGCGCTTCGGGCTCTCAAATTTTTGCAATATATGCTCAAATTTGACGTATATTTCATTGGCGCGTTTATTCAATGGTGAGGCCAGAATAAACGTAATTGACACTGCGATGGCGACAACAGCAAGCCAATCAGGTGCAATCAAGCCAGAGCTTGCAGCCACAGCACAGACGATAAGGCCAAATTCACTGTAATTTGAGAGTGTAAAGGCGCTGAGTAGTGAAGTACGTGCGCGCAGTCTGAACATATTCGTCAATACGTAGTAGAGCATGACTTTTACAGGCAATACCAATACGAGCAGCAAGCCAATGAGGAAGGCGTTTAACGAAATACTGGCATTTAAACCGATATTTAAGAAAAACCCGACAAGCAACACGTTTTTAAGGTTCAGTAGGGATTTTGCAAGCTCACTGGCTTTTTTATGTGGTGCGAATATCATACCGATGATCAATGCGCCTAGATCGCCTTTTAGGCCTGCAAATTCAAAGGCATGATAGCCGACGACCAATGCAAAGAAAAAGCCAAATAGAGGCAAGAGCTCCCCGTGTTTGGAACGACTAAGCACCCAAAACATTACTTTTCTAAACACAAATAAACCAGCGATTAACCCAAGTGCCCAAATATTTGGCATTTTTCCGGTACTGATCGCCAAAAAGACGACTGCAAATATGTCTTGCATAACCAAGATACCAATGGCTATCTTACCGTGTAAGCTTGCCATTTCACCACGCTCTTCAAGCACTTTTACAGCAAAAACAGTACTGGAGAAACTAAAAGCAAAGCCAACCAGTAAAGCACTTTGCCAGTCAAGTTCGTTGAATAGAGGTAAATTGAAGACACATAAAAGCAGTAATAGAGAGGCAAAAAAGGCACTACTTAAAACAATATGCAAAGTTGCAGGGGCCCATACTTGCGGCTTTACCAAGTTTTTCACTCGCAATTTTAACCCGATACTGAATAACAGTATTGTGACACCTAGGTCAGCCAATTGAGAGAGCAGAGGTGTTGTTTGTTGGCCCATCAGGTTGAGAATAAACCCAGCCATCAAGAATCCTATCAGAGGTGGTAGCTTTAATTGATAAATTGAAAAACCACACGCGAAAGCAATTGCAAAATAAAGTAGTTCCATAAGTTACGCTGGTAGTGTTTGGTGAATCGATTCTATCAAATCGAGCTAGTTTATGAATCTATATTGGACAAAAGTGTGCAGCATGATGTACTTGATGTATTCAACAAGGCTATATTTATCAAAAATAGACAGATTTTCACTGACAAGCTGTAATAAATGTGTTTAAGATGCCTTAACGGAACATCCTCGAGAGGAGTAATGATGTTTAAAAAACTCTTAGCATCTGTCGGAGTAGGTGCAGCAAAAGTAGATACTGTATTAGAAACGGAACATTTACACCCTGGTCAAAAGTTTCAAGCACAAATTATCGTGATGGGCGGTGATGTAGAACAAGAAATTTCAGGTTTAGAGCTCGCCTTAATGACCAAGGTAAAGGTTGAGAATGATGATGGCGAGTATTTCACAAACCATGTTATTGAAAAGTGGCGTCTTCCAGAAGAGTTCACAATCTCTCCTGGTGAGCAAAAAGTAATTCCTTTTGAAGCGCGCCTGCACTCTGAAACACCAATAACGCAAATTAATGCGCCATACAATCATTGTCATGTTTGGCTTGAAACTGGCTTAGATATAGATCTAGCGCTTGACCCATCAGATAAAGATGCACTGCATGTCTATCCTAATGAAGCGGTGAAAGCAGTGTTGAGTGCAATGGATAAACTTGGTTTTCAATTGGTTAAAGCAGATGTTGAAAAAGGGTATTTGCGTGCTTCAAGCTTCCAGTCAATTTCGGGTTGCTACCAAGAAATTGAATACCGTCCAAGCAGTCGTTCGGTATTTGGATTACAAGAAGTTGAATTATCCTTTGTACCTGAAGCTCATAAAACTCATGTACTAATTGAGCTGGACCGTGCTTTTCGAAGTGATGGTTATGTAGATTTAACGATTGAACATGATCAAGTCAACTTGTCGCGTATTTGTGACCAGTTAGAACGATTATTTGCTTAATTTAAAGCACAATGTCGCCAATGACAGAGTTTAAAACCAAATCATTCTATGAGCTCAGTCATGATGAGCTCTTTCTTGTCTTTAAGCTACGCGTTGATATTTTTGTTGTTGAGCAGCAATGCCCTTACCCAGAAATTGATGAAATAGATCGAGTGTCATCTACACAGCATATTTTGTTGTGTGATGATGCAGAAGTTAAAGCTTACGCTCGGTGTTATTTGAAATGTAATGGTGCAGCTGCAATCGGACGCGTTTTAATCTCACCAGCATCAAGAGGCGATGGTATCGCATATGCCTTGATGCAAAAGTCTATCGAGACTTGCCAGTCTCACTACCCAGATAAAAAGATAGAAATATCTGCCCAGACTTACCTGCAAGCTTTCTACCAAAAACTTGGATTTAAGAGTGTAGGTGCAGCTTATCTAGAAGATGGTATTGAGCACATTGATATGCAATACACTCAGTAATATTTAGCTTAATAAGATAATTAAGAAAGGCGCATATGCGCCTTTCTTATAGTGAATTAATAAAGACTATGGCGATTGCCAGCGGACAGACAAACTTAATATACCAAGGCCAAATCTTCCAAAAGAAGCTGCTTTCTACAGACTCATTACCTTCTTTTATGGCATTGAGCAGTTTTCCTCTGTGCCAGATCCAACCTGCGAAGATACAGCACAGCATGCCGATTAACGGTTGAGAAAATTGTGTTGTTACTTGCACTACAAAGCCAAACAAGCTGTTGAAGTTTAATATGATAGTGACGCTTACTACACTGACAATCACACCTATTAGCCTTGTCGCATGAACTCGTGCAAGAGCGAATTTCTCAACTACATAGGAAACCGGTGCTTCTAACATTGAAATAGAGCTGGTGAGTGCAGCGATGCTCATCAGTGCGAAGAAAGCAAAGCCAATAAAAATACCGATGCCGCCCATACTGTCAAACAAAGCAGGAAGCACTTGGAAAACAAGCGTATCTTCAGAAAGTAGCTCACCTGTTTGTGAGAATATTTCGACACCTTGCGCCTGTGCAACGTACATGGCTGGTATGATCAGCATGCCTGCAACAAATGCAATGAATACATCAATAAGCGTAACATAAGCGCCAAGAGAAACTAAATTTTCTTGTTTACTGATGTAAGAACCGTAAATGATCATCACGCTGGTACCTAGTGATAATGAGAAAAATGCTTGTCCAAGCGCACTAACTAATAAGTTTGGATCTAAGATTGAACTGAAATCTGGTACTAAATACGCCTTCATTCCTTCCATTGCACCGTCTTGAGTTAATACATACCCAATTAATGCAAACAGGATGAATAATAGCGCAGGCATAAGGCGTTTTGACCATTTTTCTATACCGTTTTCAACACCTTTACTAATAATGGCGACAGTGAGAAGAATAAATACGGCTGTAAAAATCAGGTTCCTTGATAATGACTGCTCACTAAGCCATGAGGTGGCCGATTCACTACCGCTAATTACTGCGATAGGCTCCAGAGTTGCACTGAACATCCAACCTGCTACGATTGCGTAAAAGCTTAGAATTAAGCCTGAACAAATAATACCACCGAAACCAACGATAAACGCAAAGCGTTTTTGTGCCGAGTTATTTGCCAGTTTTTGTAAAGAGGCTACTGCATTTGCTTGACCATGACGGCCAATCACTAGTTCAGCCATCAAAGCCGGATATGCAAGGCAAAAAGCTAGCACTAAATAGGCTAGTACAAACGCAGCTCCACCATTACTTGCCGTTTGTGTGGGAAACCCCCAAATATTGCCTAGACCTACTGCAGATCCTGCAGCAGCCATTATAAATCCAAACCGAGAACTAAACTCTCCTCGAATACTGCTCATGTTTTTATCTTTCTCTTTTTTTGAAGACGGCCGCAACAATCTACTGTAATTGAGGCGAAATAAAAAGGTTTATCTGCACTGATCTGGCACAAGTTTTTGGTGGAAAAAGTAGCGTAGAGTTCAGTATCCATTATTTCTTATTAAAAGCCTTCTCAACTGTCTGTTTTATTTGCACTATTTTCGATTGTCTAATGGTTATTGTCAGTCACTCTGTACAGTTTGAGAGACTGCTTTACAGGGGAGAATTAATGTAAATTTTGCGCCTCCGAGTAGCTCAGAGCGGCTTACAGAAGCTTTACCATGATGCCAGTCGACAACTTTCAAAACAATTGCAAGACCCAAGCCATAACTTTTTCCGGCTCTGTTACGGTGACCTTGTTCTTGAAAAAATGGATTAAAAACTTTACTCCAGTTTTCAGGCTCTATACCCGGCCCATCGTCTTCTACGGTAATTTCTATTTCATGGTCGTGTAATTTTGCGCTGATAAATAATTGCATGTGAGCAAAATCACAGGCATTACTGAGGAGGTTGGAAACAGCACGAGCTAGCCAATGTAGATCCGCTTCCATTATGAGGTCAGGCTGCACTGAGGTATTTGCTGTAAGTCCGTTTTTTGACATTTTAGGATGCATTTGGGCGACAATGTCCGAGATGTAACCTTTTAACGTAATGGGCTCAAACTTCAATAGGTGAGATTTTTGTTCCAAGGTAGCGAACGATAGATAGCTGGAAAGCATATCTTCCATTTGATCTAAATCTTTTTCCATGCGCTCAAGCAAATGGTGTATCTCATCAATATCATCTTCTTCTAGTGCAGCATCGAATCCAAATCTTAAACAGGCAACTGGGGTCCTTATATCATGTGACAGGCTAGAGGCCATTAGCTTGTTTTCGGCAAGCAGCTTTTCAATTTGATTAGCCATTCGGTTAAACGTGAGTTCAACATCTTTAATGTAAGTAAAGTGATTGACTTCGATTCTTGTGTCTAAATTTCCACTTGCAAACTGTTTTGCTGCGTGAGTAAGTACTGATAGTCTTTTTGCGAGTGGTGCCAGTACAAACCACATAAATGCACAAACACCGGAATAAAAAGCTAAGGTAAGTAGTACATCATAACTATTGCTTTCTGGTGGTTTTTCTAATTGTAATTCTATGTAATCGGGTTTGATCGCGGGTGTAGATTTTAGTAAGTAAAAGTACCCTTCGTCAGAATCTATCAGTAGGCCCTGAGGTCGATGCATTTGCTCTGTGAGTTCAGAAGGCAGTGCCAAAGAGGTTCCTGAGTGATATTCGATTTTAAGATCAAAGTCTTCACCCGCTTGCTTAATAAAGTTCGTACGCTCTGAAGTGGGAGTATTTCCAGCTTGGTTCGCAATACCAACAAGTAACTTAGCTTGCCAAAAAAAATTGTCTTCGTCAGGTGTGGTTTGCTCACTGAACGTATCGATGAGCCATCCTAAAAGAATAATAGAGATGATCACACCGGTTAGTAATGAAAGGTATAGCTTTCTCATTATTTAGCTCCAATGAGAGTAACGTAGAGCTGCATTAAACAGAGATATCAAGTATCTGGGATCGTTGTAGCCTAGCTATGATACTAAGCTACTCAATACTACCAAGCAGATGGCACCAATAAATATCCTTTGCCCCAAATTGTTTTAATTTTTTCAGGGTTCTGTGGGTCGTCATCAAATTTCTTACGCAAAGCTGAAATTAGGACGTCTACACTCCGGTCAAGGCCGTCATATTCGCGACCTTTAGTTGCTTTAAATACAGCATCTCTTGAGACGACTTCGCCGGCATTAGAGGCTAAGAAATGAAGCAGTAAGTATTCAGCACTTGAGATAACCACTTCCTTATCAGATACCATCACCTTTCGTGATTGTGTGTCAATTTTAAGGTTGCCGACAGACAACAGCGCACTATTTTTTTGCTCTACATTGCTTGAATCTTGCGCTGCGCGAGCATTAGCTTTTATTCTTGCTAAGAGTGCCCTTGGCCTCACTGGTTTTATTACATAGTCACTTGCACCTACTTCAAGGCCAATGACTTCATCCATTTCTTCATCTTTTGCTGTAAGCATGATAATAGGCTTGTTGTAAAACTGCCTTAATTCCCTGCATACGCTTATACCATCTTGTCCCGGCAGCATGATATCAAGTAAAACCAAGTCTGGGTTGAATTGCTTAACCATCGCCACAACTTCATCGCCTCGATGACAGCATTGTGTCTTATAACCTTGATTATTTAAATAATCGGCAACCCATTGTGCGAGAGACTCATCATCCTCTACCAGTAAAATAGTTCCGTATTGCTCCATAAACAAGCTCCTTTAAATCGCATAAGCGCAGACCCAAATGTAGCGCTTACTTTTGATACAATCATACTAACTTTATATTTCAACAGCGCCAATTATAATTATTGTCGGCGCGAAAAATGTAATGAAGTGTATGAGTTTGTTGATTATTGCACGTTTAACTTATCAATAAGGCCCTTCGTTAGTTTCAGTTGCATTTTAGTAGTGAGTGCGCTGACTTCGTCTTTCTCACATGCTCCAGCGACCTTGATAAGTGGTGTTTGCGTCGGTTTCACGATGTACTTTGGGATATTAATTGCTGTCTGATACCTTTGTTGCCTAGCTTTATCAGTATTTTGTTCTGCAATAAATTCAATAATATCTTTTTCGTTAGTGATACGTTGTGTTTCAGTGAATGTATACTGCATGGGTATGCCTTGAAATCCAGCGCTATCCACAGAGGATTTAGCAAACCAAACAACATCCGATGATTGGTTGTGCGTCAATCGCATGCTCAAAGAAACAACTATATTGCTACATTGTTTTGTCGGCATGGTCTGAGATATTTTCGTAATGTATGGATGGTCGCTGGTTGGTTTGTTAAAAACATAAATTTTATCTTTACCAAAGGTAAGATCGACTTGCTGAATGATCAGGCGATAATCTGTGTTTTCGTGATTGTCAACAATTAGCCCCTTATCGCTTAAAATATTAACTAGCGCATCGTGGAGCTCATCCGTGATTGTGACTTTATTTGTATCTATGTATACGGAATCTAATTTTTTGACGGGATGTGCAGGCAATTGAACCGATTTTATACGGGCAGATTCTAATTCACTGCTGTAGCTTATTTGGAATATAGACTTTTGTAATAGTGGTTTTGGAGGCATACGCAGCTTAGGTGCAAGTGGTTGTGAAAGCATACAACCTGTAAGCCCTGTTAAAGCAATAGCGCCTATGATTACTCGCATTATTAAATACCTCAAATTACTTTTCTTTATTATCATGTAAAGTCACCGTGCTAAATTCTACCTTGTAATCATGAGTCACATATAGTCTAAAAATGTTCAAGATTGTAACTAGTTATATTATGTAACTTTTATTCTACAAAAAGATTAGCGGTTTAAATCAATCTGTGTCGTGAGACAGCGACTTACGTGATACCATAACATCGCGTGTTAATGAACTGAGTCATTATGAAGTCACTATTTATATTTTCAAAATGCTTAATGTTGATGGTTTTATCTCAGCCTGTAAAAAGTAATGAGATAGACAGAGCCAAAGCGTGGGAGCATTTTGTAAACGACTATTCTAAGCAAGTACAGCGAAAACTAAAAGAAAAATCGGTACCGGGTGCAGCTTTGAGTATCACCCATATGGAGTTTGGCGACTTAGCCAAAGGTTACGGGCGCACTAAAGTCAAAAACGGGAAGAAAGTTAATGGCAGAACTCGTTTTCGATTAGCATCGGTTTCGAAAACATTTGCAGGATCTCTGACGGCTAAATTGGCAGCTGAAAACCGTGTAGATTTGGATAAGTATGTTGCTGACTACCTGCCAATCTTCTTAGATAGTCAATACTCCACATTGCGAGTTTATCACTTATTAAGCCATTCGAGTGGTTTAGTACCCAATGCCTATGACAATCTTATTGAATCGCGAATGTCCTACCAGGACATTTACCCTAGGCTATTGAAAGTTGAGAGCCTTTGTAAGCCGGGTATTTGTTATGGCTATCAAAATGTTATGTTCAGTTTAGTCGGTAATGTCATTGAACAAGCTACTGGTTTGAGTTATGAAACCTGGCTAAATGAATTTATGTTTAAGCCACTGGGTATGAAAGATGCTGGCCTTGGGTTTGAACACATGACGAGCAATGATAACTATGCATTGCCGCATGTTAAAGGGAGAAAGAACTGGCATACTGCAAGACTTAAAAAGCATTATTACAAAGTCGCGCCTGCGGCTGGTGTTAATGCAAGCGCCGAAGATATGGTCACTTGGTTGAAGGCACAACTGGGCGCATACCCGAGTGTTTTATCGCTAGATGCTTTAACGATTCAATCTCGCCCATTCACTCGAACAAAACGTGAGCTCAAGCGCAGAGTATGGCGCAAGTATGTTGATCATGCACACTACGGGTTGGGGTGGCGGATATATGATTTTGAAGGCGAAACGTTATATTACCATAGTGGCTGGGTACAAGGTTATAGAACAGACGTCGTTGTGATCCCATATTTGGGAATTGGGTTTAGCTTACTGCTTAACGCAGAGAGTGGTGTTATTAATCAGCTAACTACAAACTTTATTCGTGACGCAATTGCAGTCGCTAGGGGAGCAGAGCCGCGTTAGCGGCTCTATTAAATAATGATTAGTTGCGAGGAAGAATAATTTTCTTCTCATCGCTCTGACGATAAAGTACTAAAATATGACCGATCGATTGAACTTTATGCGCGCCAGTTTCGCGGATAATGGCATCGAAAATCAGTTGCTTGGTTTCACGGTCATTAGTAGGGACTTTAACTTTGATCAATTCATGGATTTCTAAACATTGTTCAATTTCTAACAATACGCCCTCTGTTAAGCCGTTACCACCGAGTAAAACGACAGGTTTAAGAGCGTGAGCTAACCCTTTCAGGTGCTGCTTTTGTTTATTTGATAAAGTCATATTGGTACAATTTACTAAATTAAGGCTTGAATTCTCGTTATTCTAACGCCATCTAAAGAAGATTACTAATGAGTTACAGTGAATATGGCAAATAAAAAACATTCAGCGAGTTCTAAACGCTGGTTAAAAGAGCATGTAGATGACCCTTTTGTTCATGAAGCACAAAAGCGTGGTTATCGCTCACGGGCTGTATTTAAGCTTGAAGAGATACAACAGCGAGACAAATTAATCCGCCCAGGTATGCATGTTGTGGATTTGGGAGCTGCACCAGGAAGTTGGTCGCAGTATTTGGCTGAGCAAGTTGGTGATAAAGGAGAGGTTATCGCATGTGATATTCTCCCAATGGACTCGTTGCCGGGTGTTGCATTTTTACAAGGCGATTTCCGTGAAGAGAGCGTACTTGAGGCATTGTTAGATCGTATTGGTGGAAAAAATATTGATGTAGTTTTTTCAGATATGGCACCAAACATGAGTGGAAACAATGTGATAGACCAAGCTGGTAGTATGTATTTGGTTGAGCTAGCTTTAGATATGTGTCATCAAGTGCTGAAATCTAATGGTGCTTTTGCAGTCAAAGTTTTCCAAGGGGAAGGGTTTGATCAATTTGTACAAGAAGTACGTAATGCATTTAAAGTTGTAAAGATCCGTAAACCAAAAGCGTCTCGACCTAGATCACGTGAAGTATATATAGTGGCGACAGGATACAAACTGTAGTACAGTTGAGGTGCATTAAAGATGATTTTAAATAAATTGGATACAAGAGGTTAACCCCTTGAGCGATATGGCGAAGAACTTAATTCTCTGGTTAGTCATTGCAGTAGTGCTTATGACTGTGTTTCAGAGTTTCAATGGTGGCGAGCAAATTGATCGTCAAACAAGTTACACTCAGTTTGTAAAAGAAGTACGCAGTGGGGCGATCAGAGAAGCAAATATTGATCGTACGGCTGGTACTATTTCAGGGACAAAAAGTAATGGTGAACGTTTTCAAACAATCATGCCATTATATGATGAAGACCTAATTAATGATTTGCTAAAAAATGATGTAAACGTGAAAGGCGTTGCACCAGAAGAGCAATCGTTCTTGGCGAATGTGTTCATTTCATGGTTCCCAATGTTGCTGTTAATCGGTGTATGGATTTTCTTCATGCGTCAGATGCAAGGCGGTGGTGGTAAAGGCGCAATGTCGTTTGGTAAAAGTAAAGCTCGTTTGATGAGTGAAGACCAAGTCAAAACGACGTTTGCCGATGTAGCTGGCTGTGATGAAGCAAAAGAAGATGTAACAGAGCTTGTTGATTTTCTACGTGACCCGTCAAAATTTCAGAAGCTTGGCGGTAATATCCCTAAAGGGGTATTAATGGTAGGTCCTCCTGGTACAGGTAAAACGCTACTTGCGAAGGCAGTTGCTGGTGAAGCAAAAGTGCCTTTCTTTACAATTTCTGGTTCAGACTTTGTAGAGATGTTTGTTGGTGTTGGTGCATCGCGTGTTAGAGATATGTTTGAGCAAGCTAAAAAGGCAGCGCCATGCATAATCTTTATCGATGAAATTGATGCCGTTGGACGCAAGCGTGGAGCTGGTATGGGTGGTGGTCACGATGAACGTGAGCAGACACTAAACCAAATGTTGGTCGAGATGGATGGTTTTGAAGGCAATGAAGGTATTATCGTGATTGCCGCGACAAACAGACCTGACGTTTTAGACCCAGCTCTATTGAGACCTGGACGTTTTGACCGTCAAGTTGTTGTAGGCTTGCCAGATGTTAGAGGCCGTGAGCAAATTCTTAACGTTCATATGCGTAAAGTGCCATTAGACTCAAATGTTGAGGCATCTTTGATAGCGCGTGGAACACCAGGCTTTTCAGGTGCAGACCTTGCTAACTTGGTAAATGAAGCTGCATTGTTCGCTGCGCGCGGAAACAAACGCAAAGTGAGCATGGCTGAATTTGATGCTGCAAAAGACAAAATTATGATGGGCGCAGAGCGCAAATCAATGGTGATGTCTGAGAAAGAAAAAGAAATGACGGCATACCACGAAGCAGGTCACGCAATTGTTGGACGCTTAGTTCCAGAGCATGATCCTGTTTATAAAGTATCTATAATCCCTCGCGGACGTGCACTTGGGGTGACTATGTACTTGCCTGAGCAAGATCGCGTTAGTCATTCAAAAGAACACTTAGAGTCGATGTTATCTAGCTTGTATGGTGGTCGTATAGCTGAAGCCATTATCTATGGTGATGATAAAGTAACGACCGGCGCAAGTAATGATATTGAACGTGCAACTGATATTGCCCGTAAGATGGTAACACAGTGGGGTCTTAGCCCTGTACTAGGGCCACAAATGTACATGGAAGAGCAAGGCGAAATGTATATGGGTGGTGGTAGCTCAAGATTGGCTGGTGTGTCTGATGAGACAGCAAAATTGATTGATGCTGAAATCAAGAAATTTGTAACCAACAACTATGATAGAGCGGAACAAATCCTCAAAGACAATATGGACATACTCCATGCAATGAAAGATGCGCTAATGAAGTATGAAACGATTGATGCAGGACAAATTGACGACTTGATGGAGCGTAAAGAGGTACGTCCACCAAGAGATGCACATGACCGTAAGCCAGACCAAGATAGTGGTTTGAATGGTGGTGCTTCAGCAACTCAAGTTGAAGAATCTAGTGCAGAAATTCCATCTCAATCAAATACAGAGCTTGATGATAAGCCTTAATCAAAGGTAAAATAGCACTGTAGGAATTCAGGCCTCGAGCTTTCTCGGGGCCTTTTTGTATCTTTTATTTACTTTACACCTGTTTATTTCTAGCTAACTTTATTTTTAGTGAATCTAATCAATAATCTGGAAGGGCCAGTTAAAGTATGCTTAGATACAATTAGCAGGAAGGTAACACATGTTTCAACTTTCATTACCCCGAGGTCGCACTTTAGACCTTTCTAGCCCGCATATAATGGGCATCGTAAATACAACTCCAGATTCATTTTCTGATGGCGGCAAGAACTACAAAAATGATAGCGCTGTCATAAATTCGCTTTCATTGCTCGAAGAGGGCGCAACTATTCTTGATATTGGTGGAGAGTCCACTAGACCTGGCGCGTCTGATGTTACGTTAGACGAGGAGCTTGAGCGCGTTATTCCTGTTATTGAACGAATAAGAGCGCAGTCAGATTGTGTTATTTCGATAGATACCAGCAAAGCTGAAGTGATGCGCCAAGCGTTATTGGCTGGTGCAGATATTATTAATGATGTTCGCGCTTTACGCGAAGAAGGGTGTTTATCTGTCGCTTCGCAATTTCCAGATGCACCCATTTGCCTGATGCATATGCAGGGTCAGCCTAGAACGATGCAGCAAGCACC
The DNA here is from genome assembly GCF_030125375.1 of Pseudoalteromonas umbrosa. Classification (GTDB taxonomy): domain Bacteria; phylum Pseudomonadota; class Gammaproteobacteria; order Enterobacterales; family Alteromonadaceae; genus Pseudoalteromonas; species Pseudoalteromonas umbrosa. Next base: position 158,376 of record NZ_JASJUU010000006.1, read on the forward strand.
TAAATATGGGCATCTTATAAATGATATTAAAGACTTTTTTCATAAGCGTATTGATGCCTGTGTAGAGGCTGGGATCGATCGTTCTAGATTAATACTCGACCCAGGTTTTGGCTTTGGAAAATCGCTTCAACACAACTTCGAGTTACTTGGTAAGTTTCATAAATTTGCAGATTTTAATTTGCCTGTGTTGGCGGGGTTGTCGCGTAAATCAATGTTCGGGAATTTATTAAATCGGGATACAAGTGAGCGCTTGCCGGCAAGTTTAGCTGGTGCTTTATTGTGTGCACAGCAGGGCGCACATATTCTTCGCGTTCACGATGTAAAAGAAACCAATGATGTGCTGCAGGTGTGGTCTGCAGCAAAGCATGGAGTAATTAAATGACAACAAGAAAGTATTTTGGCACAGATGGCGTGAGAGGACTTGTAGGTGAGTTTCCTATTACACCAGAGTTTGCCTTAAAGTTAGGTTGGGCTGCGGGCAAAGTTTTATCTAAGTCGGGCACGAAAAAAGTAATCATCGGCAAAGATACGAGAATTTCTGGCTATTTATTAGAAACTTCTCTAGAAGCGGGATTAATTGCGGCTGGTATTGATGTGGTTTTACTTGGCCCGATGCCAACACCAGCTGTTGCGTATTTAACGCAAACTTTCAGAGCTGAGGCAGGTATTGTTATTAGCGCATCACATAACCCTTATCACGATAATGGAATTAAATTTTTTGGCGGTAATGGCAAAAAATTAGATGATGCTGTAGAGCTTGAAATTGAAGCCATGCTTGATGAGCCGATGACGTGTGTACCTTCTGAACAACTCGGTAAGGCACGTCGCTTGGATAGTGCAAGTGGCAGATACATTGAATTTTGTAAGAGCCAATTCCCTAAAGAGTACTCTTTAGAGGGGTTAAAAATAGTTTTGGATTGTGCCAATGGTGCTACGTATCATATAGCGCCTTCGGTCATGCAAGAACTAGGTGCAGAAGTTATTGCGACAGCATGTGAACCTGACGGCACAAATATTAATGCGCAGTGTGGTGCAACACACGTAGATGCGCTTAAGCGCCAAGTACTGGAACACAAAGCTGATGTGGGCATTGCGTATGACGGTGATGGTGACCGCGTGATGATGGTTGATCATAACGGGCGTGTTTTTGACGGCGACGATATTGTGTATATTGCAGCACTACAAGCCAAGTTTAACGACACGCTTAAAGGTGGAGTTGTCGGGACTGTTATGTCTAATATGGGCTTGGAAAATGCCCTTAAAGCGCAAGATATTCCTTTCTTACGCAGTAAAGTTGGTGACCGCTATGTGCTAGAGCTGCTTATTCAAGAAGGCTGGAACATTGGTGGTGAAAGCTCTGGTCATGTATTAAATCTTGATTTGATAGCCACCGGTGATGGCATTATTTCTAGCTTGCAAGTGCTGGCAGCTATGGTTGCCCAAAATAAAACACTTAAAGATTTGGGCGCTGGTTTTACCAAGTATCCAATGAATATGATCAATGTACGTTATGCCAAGGGCACAGACCCTGTTAGTAATGAAGCAGTACAAGCTGCTGTAAAAGATGTAGAAGCTAAACTTGATGGTAAGGGAAGAGTGCTACTCCGTAAGTCAGGTACAGAGCCGGTAGTACGTGTCATGGTTGAGGCTGAGCAAGAGAAGCAAGTGATGGATTTCTCTCAGCAAATTGCAGAAGTTGTTGAATCTGTAAGCAATTAAACCAAAAAAGTAAAATTTTTCTTGTAACTTTGGGTGAGTAACGTTAGTATCTCACCCGCTTTCTGACGCGGAGTATCGAATGTTGAAAAGAAAGCCTATAGTGGCGGGCAATTGGAAAATGAATGGTTCAGTAGAACTAGTTCAGTCAATTGCAAACGCAGTTCAAAACGTCAATAATCAAGATGTTGAAATTGTTGTTATTCCACCAACTGCACTATTAAGTAATGTGGTCGCGTCAGGCGTGGTCGCTGGTGTGCAGACTGTTTCAGAGTATGATAAAGGTGCTTACACTGGTGAAGCTCAAGCTTCTTTGGTTAAGTCACTAGGTGCGAAGTACACACTAGTTGGTCACTCTGAAAGAAGAAGTATTTTTGGTGAGTCAAATGAAGATGTAGCCAATAAGTTTGCTCAAGCTCAGGCAAATGAATTAACACCAATATTATGCGTTGGTGAGACAGAAAGCCAAAGAGAACAAGGGCAGACTGAAGAAGTCGTAGCAGCACAAATAATTGCTGTCATAGACAAATTAGGTATAGCTTCACTGGTTAAGTCTGTGATAGCATACGAGCCTGTTTGGGCTATCGGGACTGGTAAAACAGCAACCCCAGAGCAAGCTCAAGCGGTACACAAGTTTATAAGAGATTTAGTGTCAAAGTATGACGCTGAAGTTTCACAAACGCTACAGATACTGTATGGTGGTAGCGTTAATGAAAGTAATAGTGAATTATTGTTCGCACAAACAGATATTGATGGTGGTTTAATTGGAGGCGCGAGCCTTAAACCTGACTCATTTACATGTATCTGTGAGAGTGCAAAAGGATAAGTAAATGTACGAAATTCTTTTGGTTGTCTACTTAGTCGTTGCTTTAGCGTTAGTTGGAATGATTTTGATTCAACAAGGTAAAGGTGCCGACATGGGCTCTTCATTTGGAGCAGGTGCTTCAGCAACCGTTTTTGGTTCGTCTGGTGCAGGCAACTTTATGACAAAAACAACGACAGTACTTGCAACCGTGTTTTTCGTGTTAAGTATTGCTCTGGGTAATCTTACAGCAGGTCAAATTAAACAAACTGACCAATGGGAAAACCTTGAGGCTCCTGCGGCAACTACTGCCCCAGCAGCGACCGACGTACCAGCTTCTAACGAAGACTCGGACGTACCAAACTAAAAAGATTTGCGAATGTGGTGGAATTGGTAGACACGCCATCTTGAGGGGGTGGTGAGCTATGCTCGTGGGGGTTCAAGTCCCCCCATTCGCACCAAATAATAAACCCGTAGCTTATGCTGCGGGTTTTTTGTTTCCAGCGCTTCAAATTTACTTTTTCTTACCGTTTAATTCTGTCTTGTCGCGCATTTTCAAATTATTATTTTCAGTCTTGCTATAAGTTCGTTAGTTTTTTATTGCTTTGTAAATACCTGGTTTTTAAATGGTAATAAATTTGCATATTAATATATTTATGAAGTTTTTATTTCGTTTTATACATTAAATGAGTATAATGACCTTCCAGAGGAAAGAGGTGCGTATTACGCATCTTTTTTTATGTCTGCTTTTTACGCAGATATGAGCGAACAGCCTCCCTCAGGCTGAACACACACGGCGATTCCTTTGGAGATTTTATGACAACAGTTTTACCACGCGTTGGTCTATCTGCGCTAAGCGCTGCAATTTTAACAGCAGTGAGCTTACCTTCCTTTGCAGCTGAAGAAACTCAGGCTAAAAATACGACCTTTGAAAAAATAGAGGTAACAGCACGTAAACGTACTGAAAGCCTGTTTGAAACACCAACAGCGATCACCTCGATCGGCTCGGATGCTATTGAAAAAGGCAATATGAGTAATCTAGATGATATTGGTAAATTTGTTCCTAACCTGAATATTACCCGTTACGGTGTGGGTAACGCAGCCCATGCATCCGTATTTATCCGCGGAATAGGTCTTCAAGACCATGTTATTACGACAGATCCAGGCGTGGGTGTATATGTTGACGGTGTGTACTTAGGTCGTCAAATGGGATCGAACTTATCTTTACCGAACATTGAACGTGTTGAGGTATTACGTGGACCTCAAGGTACTTTGTATGGTCGCAATACGCTGGGTGGCGCGGTTAATATCATTACGAAAAAGCCGGGTAGTGAAGACATTGTGCGCGTTGAGTCAAAAGTAGGCTCTCGTGGCAGACTTGGTGGTGATATTTATACCAACCAAACGCTTAATGATGAGTGGAGCTTTGCAGCTAATGCATCTTACAAAGAGCGAGATGGTGTTGGTCATGCTGTTAATCTAGCAAACCCTGAAAAAGAAATCGGTGAAGAGCAAGAAATGAGTGGCCGTTTAGCTGTGAAGTGGCAGCCAAGCAGTGACTTTAGTCTGAATGTTGCCCTTGACGCGGTAGAGAATGAATCAGGTCAATCACCTTATACTATTGAAGTAACTGGTGGCCTTGATCCGAATGACCCGAATAATGGTGATTTTCCTTTGTTAAAGGCAAGCATGTTACCTGAGAACCCTGATGATTTAGGTTCAACGGTAGAAGGTATTGAAAGCACAGATTACTCAGGCTGGGGCGCTTCGGTCATTGCTGATTGGCAAGTTAATGACGAATATGCGGTTAAATTTATCACCAGTCAGCGTAGCTCTGATTATACGGGTGGCCTTGATGATGATGGTACGCCACTGCATTTATCTGAATTCCCTGAAGAAGGCGGTGCCGATCAGTTCTCAGTTGAGTTTCAGTTAAATGGTACATTTGATTCTTGGGACTTTGTATCTGGTTTGTACTACTTCAATGAAGATGGTTTCACAGCATCGGCACCTTATGTTTATAGCCCGTTCAATACACCGTCAGCACCGGGTTCTTTCCGTATTGAGCAAGAAACAGATTCTTATGCCGCTTATTTTAACGCAAGCTTTGATATTACTGAGCGATTAAGCTTAGGTGGTGGTTTGAGGTATTCTGAGGACTCTAAAGAGGCAAAAGCTGATTTTACGTACTTCGCAAAAAATGCAGAAGCTGAATTTGATGAAGTGACATGGGACGTGAATGCGGCATATCAATTAAATCGTGATATGAACGTATACGCACAAATTCAAAAAGGTTACCAAAGTGGTGGCTTCCCGCCGCGTCCATTTGGTGGGGCTGATGCATTTGTTTCATTCGATGAGACTAAGGCACTTAACTACGAAGTTGGTTTTAAAGGTCAGGTGCATGATCGTGTGTCTATGATGGTTGCTCTATTTGTCACTGATTACACTGACTTGGCATTGCCATTTAACGATCCGTCAAATGGGTTCAACACATATATTGAAAATGCGGGTGAATCACGTGCGCAAGGTATTGAGCTAGAGACAACAGTGGCTGTAACAGATGATTTCAGTATTCGCAGTTCAGTGGGTTATCTGGACTCAGAAATCACGCACGTTGATGATGGTGTTCAAGGTATTACAGTGGGGAACGCACCTGCATTGACTCCGCGTTGGACTGTTATGGTTGCGCCTTCCTACTTTATGGACCTTGACTCAGGTGCAACAGTAGCTGTTAACGCTAGTTACTCTTACCGTTCAGATATGCAAGGTCAATCAGTGAATAATCCAAATGAATTCATTGAGTCTCGCGAGCTGTTTGGGTTTAACATCTCTTATGCCAATAGCGAAGGTGATACAGAAGTTACTTTATACGGGGAAAACGTATTCAACGAAGTCTATGACGTTGGTCGTTTACAACAAGCTGGCTTCGTTGGCGTTATGCGCAGTAATGACCGCAGCGAGTTTGGTCTTAAGTTTAGAAAAGACTTTTGGCTAGATTAAGGAACTTATAAGAGGCCAGCTTCTGCTGGCCTTTTGCTGTTTGGGCAAAAGTGCGGTGTTACTCTTTATTTGTTCAATGGCATTGAATAATCAATGACAGTCCTCTTAGATTCCCCTAAACTCTGACTTATATTCAGCTTCTTCAGTAGATTTAATGCAGTTTACAGTTCATACATTATCACGACTCATGGATGGGATCAGTGCCATGTCGATTTCCACCAAAGGCATCGTGATTGAGACTAAATCGGTAAAAAAACTGTACACTTGGCAAATTCAATCTCAGCCTCCAGCTATTTTGCTCGGTAAAATTACACCTAAAATTCAAGTTTTTACACCAGAGTCTAGCTTTAAAATACGGATCCAAGGATGTGATTTAGATGCAGCACAATTTGAATTACAAAAACTCTGGTTAAGCTCTCACGTTAATAAGTTGACGCAAAGCATCGCTAAACTTGAGTCGTTATTGGAAAAACGTTATTTGTCTCACGGCTTATTGCTTACAGCGCAAAAAATGACATCAGAGTTGGCAGGTTACTGGTTGAATTGGTCGCTAGACAAACGTTTTGAAAGACATCTCGCTCAAACTCGCTTCACTTTAGAAGAAGTACACACATGGCAGCAGCAAGATATAGATGAGTTTAGAGAAGCCTATATAAAAAAGCAGCTGCGTGATTATGAAGGCTACTTTGATTCAGTCGCATCCAAGCCATTGACCATGGCTCAGCGCAGAGCGTGTGTGGTTGTTGATGAAAGACAGTTGTTACTCGCTGGTGCTGGTACGGGAAAAACCAGTGTGATGATCGCAAAAGTGGGTTATTTACTGAACGCTAAACTGGCTAACAGCGAACAAATATTAATGCTCGCTTATGGCAAAGACGCAGCCGATGAAATGCAGCAAAGGCTTAAAAATGCCTATTTTTCTGCTACTTGCCGCACGTTTCACAGTCTAGGAACGTATATTTTAGGTAAAGTGGAAGGAAAGCCGCCGACCCTTTCTCAGTTGTGTCATAACGAAAAAAAGAAGCTGCAATTTATCCACGATACATTGGTGTCTCTTTGCCAAGACCGCGCTTATAAGCAACGATTATTGCAGTTATTGAGGGCGCACTTTGAATATAAGAAAAATGAGAGCGAGGTGGATTTTTCTGCAAGCTCTGTGGTGCGACTGGTTAAGCAGTTTAGTGATCTTATAAGTTTGTATAAGCAGGCTTCTAGCCTTGGCAGCCTACAAAATTTAGAAACAGAATTTGAAGATTTGCTCAGTGTATTTCGCCCTGTTATCACGGAATATCAACTGTATCTTAATAATGAACAGACGATTGATTATGATGACATGATTAATCGTGCGACTAAATATGTCAAAGAGGGACGTTTCAAGAGTCCTTGGGTGCATATCTTGGTCGATGAATTTCAGGATATTTCTTTAGTCAGGGCTGAGTTGGTCAAGGCGTTGTTAGGACAGCATACACGAAGTCATTTATTTGCTGTTGGAGATGACTGGCAGTCGATTTATCGTTTCAATGGAGCAGATCTTGGGCTGACTACAAACTTTACGCATCACTTTGGCTCTTCTACAGTCATGCAATTGGATAAAACGTTTCGCTACGGTCAAGACTTACTCGATTTGGCCAGTCATTTTGTGTGCCAAAACCCGCAGCAAATTGTCAAACAAGTCCGTGCGCAGAGTGTTCCCGATGTGCCTTCTGTGGTGATCACACCAGAAATGTCGGCGAACGCTTATACTTTAGTGATTAAGCAAATAGCAATGCGGCATTCGGGGCATACATCGGTCATGATCCTTGCTCGCTACCATAAGCAGCTTCCTTCTAAAGAAGAGCTTATGTTGTTAAATGATCAGTATGCACAGCTTGATATTATTGCCATGACATTTCATGCGGCGAAGGGCAAAGAAGCTGACTTTACCATTCTAACAGGATTAGATAAAAGCTCTGTGCCAGCAGTGCGTCAAAAGGACCAAATTATTGAAGCATTTCTTCCCATGCTAGAGGCCTACCCAAATGCTGAGGAGCGACGTTTATTTTATGTGGCTTTAACCCGTGCAAAACGCCAAGCCTATATTATGTCTCCTAGTGAACCGAGCGTTTTTATTAAAGAGTTGGAATCTCAATTTTAAAACTTCGCTTAAACTCCGTATTTATTTGCAAGGTATAAAACACATAAGCGGTGACGTTTTACTCTTTAAGCCTTTATAAAATACTCAGTACTTATTTAATATTTAAGCGCATTTATTAATTATAGACAGTAAGTGATTTTTTTAGGTAATTAAAAAACCGCGCTTTCCGCGGTTTTTAGTTATGTTGCACAGTAGAGTTCAATTAGTGCACGTAATTAAACATATTTAAATTTAGCAGTCGTGAGAGTAAATTTCACAAGGTCTGCCTGGACCTCGTTGTGTCCAGCACACGCCAACAGTATTGCATAAGTCTGTATCGCCAAAACCTGCGCCTACTTTAGGTGTTGCAGCTTTTGGTAGCGTATTGATATCTGAAGTGAGCTTTTTAATACTCTTCTTATTTAATTTTAAGTTCACGATTAGTTTCCTTCTATATTATTTAAATTTTTATGGTTTGTGGGGTAGAACAGACTTCCATAGGTAAAAATTTACCCCAATATTTTGATAACATATTTTAAACAGAAAAATCAAGTATGATTTTTAGACAAAGTACTGGTGTGGTGACTAGAAACTTTGGGGGAAGTTATTATACTGGGTTGGTGATTTGTCGCCAGCAGGTGATACTGGCGACAAAAAGCATATTAAAAATTAAATGATGCTTTTGCGTATACAAATCGACCATCGGTGTTGTACGCAGAAAACGCTGAATATGGGAAAATTTGGTTGAAGTTACTAAAACCAATGTTGCCAACAGTATCTTGCGGGTATTGGTCAAATAAGTTATTCGCACCAACAGCAATACGCCATTGCTGGGTCATTTGATAAGCGACTTCTAAGTCTGTTATCCATTTTGCATCTAGCACTTCATCTTTTTCTACCGTACTTGATGAATCTGTTGTTTCACCATAGCGGGTTGCCTTTAAAGTAGCTGTCCAATCTTGGTATTGCCACGTGACTACGAGGTTGAGCTTATCTTTTGGCGTACCATCTTCGAAGCGTGCAATTTCTCTGCGAGCGAAATACTGGTACTCATCACCCAATGCAGCAAGTTCAGCAGGGTTGTCTTTAACATGCGTCACTTCTGTATCGTTAAGATTCAAAGCCGCACTTAAGCTCAGTTCACCTAAGGTACTTAAGTCAAAGCTATAAGTTGCTACAATGTCGACACCTTGTGTGCGGGAATCAATGGCATTTGTAAAGTATCTTACACGCTGCACATTATGCTCACCCGCACTTTTCAAAATGTCTTCAACAGCATCACCGCTTAAGTTTTCTGATAATACAATGCGGTCGTCAATATCAATTCGATATGCATCGACAGTAAAGCTGAAAGCATCATGAGTATAAATAAAACCAGCTGTGAAATTGATTGACTCTTCTGCATCGAGTGCTTTTGCCCCCAGTGCTTGCGCAGCTGGTGTGTCTACAGGAAATAGGCCCACTTCATTTGGTATGCCATTTTCGAATACAGTACTGACGGACTTATATGTTGATTGCGCAAGTGATGGGGCTCTAAATCCTGTGCTAATCGCACCTCTAAATGACAAGGCGTCATTAAACTCATAACGCGTGGCAAGTTTACCAGTCAATGTAGAGCCAAAATCGCTGTAATCTTCGAAGCGTGCTGCAGCAACAAGGTTCCATTTTGCCGTTAAATAGGTATCTAGCTCTGTGAATACAGCAATGTTGTGACGAGATTCATCAACCGCACTGGCTGGTGAAAAGCCGGCCATAACTTGTGCGCCGCCTGCGGCAACAGGGATACCTTGCGCATCTAAAACAGTGAGGTAAGAGGCCTCTTCACCGACTTTAATTTGGTATGACTCATTGCGATATTCAGCACCGACAGTAATGAATACTTCCTCATATAAACCTAAATCAATACTGTTTTTAGCATCAAAGTTCAGCGTTAATTGATCATAGACTAAGTCACCATTGTCAAAGTCTGTTGGGCTTTTTGCACCCATTGATGTATTTAAGCTGTTAGTGACACCAAAGCTAAATTGGCTACGGCCGTAGTTAAAACTACTGTCTAAGTCCCAACCTGCGGTATGAGATGTGATACCCGCTGCAACAGCAAAGTCGTCTACTTGCGTAGTGATCTGTGGTAAAAATCCATTAGGGTATATTTCAACAACGTTTCTGCCATCTTGTGGGCGACGGAAGAAGCCGCCTGAGTTACCTTCACGTTCTGAGTAGCTACCAAAAGAGTATAGCGATAATGTATCGCTAAGGTCATATCCTGCGTTATAAAAGAAAGCGACATCTTCTATATCCGCTTTACCAAACCTGTGGTTATATCGCTCGGCATCAAATTCTCTAGGGTCAAAATTACCCGCATCGTCTTTGGCATATTGTGCTCGTGGGTCAAATCCTGAACGGTTAGAAGGCGCTTTGTTACGCATCTCAGCACTTAAATGGACAAATCCATTATTACCAAGAGGCAGGCCGACATTTCCACTTAAGGTACCTGTATTACCGTCGCTGATGCGGCGATCTTCACCAAGCTCGAATGCTAGCTCGCCATCATCACCTTGATATACGCGCTCTAACTGTTTTGCCCCTGCCATTTGGGTGTCATATTTACCATAGGTAAAGTTGAGTGAACCGCCTTCGTCAGCATCTTTTAAGACTATATTAATGACACCGGCAATCGCATCTGAGCCATATTGTGCTGCTGCGCCATCTCTCAGTACTTCAATTCTTTTAATCGCCGCAGTTGGGATCATATTTAAATCAACAGCAGAGGAGCCTCGGCCCACAGTACCATTTAAATTTAACAGGGCACTTGAGTGACGACGCTTACCATTAACTAGTACGAGGGTGTGATCTGGTGCCAAACCTCTTAAAACAGCTGGGCGGGCATGATCTGTGCCATCTGCTAGTTGTGAATTAGGGAAGTTAAAGCTAGGAATAAGTGTGGTCAATACTTGGCTTAATTCAAGCTGACCAGAGCTGTTAATTTCATCTAAGCTGATGATATCTACGGGTACCGTGCTTTCAGCTATGCTGCGTAAGCTTCGTCTGGTACCTGTGACTTCGATGACTTCTGGTTTTAGCTCAGGAGACTGGCTTGATGATGCGTGTGCCTTAAATGTGAAAGCAGGTGCAGAAGCTAATATCAGGCTGACTGACGCTGCCAAGAAGCTTGGTTTTAACATTGTATATCCTAGCGAGTTGATTTCGGTATTCTGAGAAGCTCAATGAATGAGACTAATTCTTTATAGAGGAGGGGATACTAAAGAGTAATTTATGCGTCGTTAAATTCATTTTTGTTATAGTTTATAACTTCTAACTTTTGGCTATTTTATTAGAAAGATAGTGCTACTACCTGGTTGCAAATAATTAATAAAATTAAATGGTTTGGCGTGTTTTGTGGTTAATTTTAACATTTACAATCTTGTTTATATTTGGAATACCATATTATTTTCTCTACAGAGATGCTTTGTATATTTTTCTAAAGTCTTCTTTATATCGCCTTGATAAATTAATTTCATCCCCTGAAGTTAAGGTGATCACGCCATCGCCACTCGATGTATAGCGCACTGACCTTATGGCTTGGTCATTGATGGCGAAACTGCGATGAACACGCGTCACATGACTATGTTCTAATTCAGAGCATAGTCGGTTTAGTGTGTGTCTCAATGGGTAAACTCGGCCTCGGCTATGTAAATTAACGTAGTTACCACATGCTTCATACCACTGGATGTCGGCTACTTTGACTTGGTATTCGCTACCTTGTTTTTTAACAATAAATTGCGTGATTGGGGCAGGGGATTCTTGGTGTTCAAGCGCTTTGAGTTGTGTGCTAATTATCCACTTTGCGCAGTGGTAGCAGGCAAGGATACTAATGTAAGTAAGTACATCCTTACGCCACTCATAAATAAATTCAGTGGAGTAATTTCCAAAGTCATAGCTTCTTCCAATCAAGGTGTATACGCCGTGTCGGCATAAGACCATAAGCAGCACATGACAGATAGAAAACAAAAAAGAGGCACTGATGTGAATAGTGATCTGCTTCAAAATCCCAGTCGCACGAGGCGGAAATCGCTTAAAAACAATAAATAGAGCAGGCAGTAACAAGAATAAAGATAGGGCGCTTGAATATTGCCATACAAAGGGCTCCCAAAGTTGGATGACTGGTGTTCCACTTCTATTGTGTTCTGTCCAAGTTGAAAATGCATTGATGGTGTTATTAATCAAAACGTAGAGCACAATGGCTGCATAGCCACACCAAGTTGTATGTTGCTTTATGATTTTTGTTATCCACATCTCAACTTATCCCTAATTTCCACCGCTCATCACTATATTCATGTATTTCAATAAGCTAGGTGATTTACTTGGGGCATTATTTAAACATATAAACACCTTAATGTAATCGGAGGATGTGTGATTGAGTCGAATTTTTCTCGGCAGTGGTATCTAGATTGGGTAAGAGTATGGGCGTTTGCAATACTCATTTTATATCACGTCGGGATGTACTATGTAGAAGGGTGGGCGTTTCATATTAAAAGCGCGGACACTTCAGTGTTGTTACAAGATTTGATGTTGTTAACTAACCCTTGGCGTATGTCTTTATTGTTTTTTATTTCGGGGGTTGTATTTGCTTACTGCGAACGGAAGATGTCGGCATGGGCTCTTTTTAAGGCGAAATTTTTCCGCTTGTTTATACCGCTGGTATTTTCCATGTATATCGTGGTTGCGCCGCAACTGTATCTAGAAGCGTCTGGCAAGGGCCTGATAGACATGACATTCATTGAATTTTGGTTCGCTTATATCAATCCCAATACGATGCTGTTACCTGAATATCAATCTATCATCGGATTATTAACATGGAATCACCTGTGGTTTTTAGCTTATTTGTGGACATATTGTGTCTGTTTGTTGCTGATCTTTAAACTGCTTCCCGTTCACCATGTATTTCATTCATGTCTGAAACGATTATCGCCAGCGTTTGCATTTGTGCTTGCAGTCAGCTTTATTTTTTATGTCTGGTTCAGTTTGCGAGCTAATTACCCTTCAACACATGCATTGGTTGATGACTGGTATAACCATAGCAAGTACTTTTTCGCCTTCTTTTCTGGGTATTGCTTTGCGTTATTGCCACGATTTAAAGCGAGCGTGATTGCGCAGCGCCATACTTTATTGATACTCGCCATAGTGGGATATAGCTTTATTATTATGGATAAGCACGGGGTTTTATATGGACTCGCGCAACACTTCGATACGAGCATATGGGTAAAGAGCTTGTATGGCGTGATATTCAGTATCAATGACTGGGCTTGGATATTGATGTTGATTGGCTATGGGGCCAAGCATTTGGATAAGTCTAGCAATAAGCTGGAGTATGCAACTGGGGCTATTTTACCTTGGTATATATTACATCAAACGCTGATTATGGTTGTTGCTGCTTGGCTTAAGCCCTATGGTATATCAATCCTTTGGGAAGGAATATTGGTTGTTTTGTTCACTGTGACGGGGTGCTATGTGGGATATGAGATAATTAAGCGCTCAGGTCCAGTTAAACTACTTTTTGGTCTACCGAGTTTATCTAAATAGATTTTCATATCGCCAGTGACATTGCTGGCGATATGCAAATTCATAAGCTTTTGATTTTTTTGTCTACTTGGTAGCCTTCGTCCGTTACGATCCTTTCAAGGACAGCAACACGATCTTTTAAATGTGCGAGTTCAGTTTTGAGCTGATCGCTCTCTTGTTTGTTAATCCCGCTTTGTTTTTTAGCTTGTAAGTACTTGCCGTATAGGTCGCTTATCACGCCAAATCCGACACTAACAAGCACGATTAAAAACACCATAGTTGTACCAGACATAAGCCCAATCTCCTTAACTTGAATTGTCTTAATCATAGCCGATATTTGTGTTGAGTATAGTGACAAGTGTCAGATTAAATGTAAGAGAAAATGAAAGGTTGAAGCGAGGGAAATGGGAGGCTTTGCTATACCCTGCGTATTTAGGGCATAGCAAAATCAGTATGCTTTACTCGTAAGAGAGCGGATCTGTGGCATTATTGAGCTCAAATGCTTCTAAGCGTTCTTGGCATGCACCGCATTTACCACAAGCTTTTTCACGGCCATTGTAACAGGTCCATGTATTGCTATAGTCTAATCCCATGTTTAAGCCATCAGTTAAGATATCAATTTTAGTGTTGTTTAAATATGGGCAAACGATTTCCACTTCATCGTAGTTTGCAATACGGCACACATCATCCATCTTTTTCACAAATTCCGGTCTACAGTCTGGATAGATGGCGTGGTCGCCTGAATGAGCACCATAAAAAACTTTATTAGCTTTTAAAGATACCGCATAGCCCACTGCCAAAGACAGTAAGATCATATTGCGATTAGGCACTATTGTGCTTTTCATACTTTCTTCTTCGTAGTGACCTTCTGGCACTTCGATGTCATCGGTTAGCGATGACCCTGCAAGAAGTTGGTTGATTGCAGATATATCAACAATTTTATGTGCTACGTTTAAACTGTCACAGACATTTTTAGCGACTTCAAGCTCTTTGACATGTCGTTGTCCATAATTAAAAGACAGCGCATAGACTTCATGACCCTCTTGTAGGGCTTTGTTTAGCACGGTGTAAGAATCCATACCACCAGAATAGATAACAACGACTTTTTCGCTCATAAGAGATACCTCGGATAAATGCCTCAGGTTTTGCCTCGATTTTAATAGAGGTTTGCTTCAGGGCGCGATATACTACACGGCCGCTGAAAAAATGACAATTTTAGCAGGTTATTTTCGCAAAATATATTGAGTAGTTTGGAGCTGTTTTGTACAAGATTAATGAAGTTTTTGAAACCATCCAAGGTGAAGCAAGCTTTACGGGCACCCCTTCTATTTTTGTTCGCTTACAAGGTTGCCCAGTGGGCTGTGCTTGGTGTGATACAAAGCAGACATGGGATGTGAACCCCACATATTTGGTAAGCTTGGAAAAAACGGTTGAGAAAAAAGCAGACTCAGAATGGTGGGCGAATGCTACACCGCAAGAGATAATTACTCAATTTGAAGAGCGTGGCTATACAGCAAAGCATATTGTGATCACCGGCGGTGAACCTTGTATGTATGACTTGAATGAACTGTGTAACTTACTGCATGATGCAGGTTATACCACTCAGGTAGAGACCAGTGGTACATTTGAGGTATTGGTACCGAAAGAAACTTGGGTGACGGTTTCTCCGAAAATTAATATGCGTGGCGGGTATGACGTATTGACGTCAGCGATGCAAAGAGCGGATGAGATAAAACACCCAGTTGCCATGCAAAAACACATTGATGAACTAGAAGCCTTGTTTGAGCAAACAGGGGTGACACCTAAACTGATTTACTTGCAGCCGATAAGTCAAAAAGCCAAAGCAACTAAATTGGCTATAGACACGTGCGTCAAGAAAAACTGGCGTTTATCAATTCAAGTGCACAAGTATATCGGGATCAACTAACGACTACACATCAGGCAAAGCTGGTGTACAGAGTGTATTTAAAAGCGGTGAAATACCGCTTTTTGCTTAATAACATTCAGAACTTCCCATCTCGATTATTCGTTCGGTTTCTCCGCTGTTATTAAAAATATATAAGCCTTTATTAATATCGTTGAGTACTTGGCGCCAATTGCCTTTCTTTTTACTCAAGGCAAAAAATAGATTGTTGTAGCGCAACGCAGGTTCAACATCTTCTAGTGCACGTAACAGGGTGACCTTTTCTGATTTAGAAAGGTTTGAATAACTTACAGTAAAGCGCAAGACTTTAGGGTCCCCAATGATCAGATCAACCCGCTTGCCTACCAATAGCTTAACCAGTTGTAGGTCATCCACGGCTTTGACAATCACAAATTCACCATTGTCCATCATAGCGTCAAATTCAGGTGTATTTTGATAGCCTCTCACCACACCTATGGTAGTCCCTTTTAGATCATTGAGATTCCCTTTAAACTTGTCGCGCTCGCCACGGCGTTTAATAAAGCCTATCTCTCCACCAGGGTATGCATTCGATAATGCCAGTAGCTCTCTTCTGGTCTTATTTGGAAAGTTATCAGAGGGGGAAGCATCTTCGATGAAGTATTCTGGGAACAAAATATCTGCTTGTCCAGACTCGACAGCCTTGACTGCTCTGGCCCATGGTAAAAACTCGACATAAACAGGGTACCCTTGGTCAATTAATAAAGCGACGGTAAACTGAAACACCCAACCTTTATTACATAGCTGATCCCCAATATAAGGTGGCCAGTCTAGCGTGACCAGATGAAGCTGCTCTTTTGTTGAGTTTTTACTGAATAAATAGCCGTTTTTAAATGCCTCTCCAGCAATCATTTGGTATTGCCCAGACTTAAAGAAGCCGACTTGTAAATTTGCATTCACAAGCGTTGAAAACAGAATCGAAAAGCCGAAAATTAAGCTCATTACTAACTTCATTTGACTAACCCTATTCATATACACTGCGTTTTCTATTTAAGTATCTGCGTCGAGAGTGAGTAAGTCGACTAAAACATATTTTGAACAAAGCTTTATGACGTTACTGATTTAGATGGCTAATAACGTAATTACTTCTCAAAGCAAGGTCATAGAATAAGAATCGCAGATATGTGTATTATTTATTTACTTAGTCTAGTCAGGATCTTGATAAAGGTGAAAGAGAATGTGGTGAGAGTAAAAGACCAGCGAGTTGCTGGCCTTTTGATTTATTTTTTGCTTACTGAACTAGTTCTTGCTCGCTGAACTCATCAGCAAACATTGGGCTAGATAGGTAACGTTCAGTTGCACTAGGTAGAATCACGACGATGTTCTTATCAGCATTTTCAGGTCTTTCTGCGATACGCTTTGCAGCAACAACTGCAGCACCAGAAGAAATGCCTACTAGGATACCTTCGTCTTTCATTAATTGGTGTGCCATCGCGATTGCGTCTTCATTAGATACTTGCTCGGCGCCATCAATTAATTCTAAATCTAGGTTTCCAGGGATGAAGCCTGCACCGATACCTTGGATTTTGTGAGGACCAGGTTTTACTTCTTCTCCAGCAAGTGTTTGAGAAATCACAGGAGAGTCACTTGGCTCTACAGCAATAGATTTAACATCAAGGCCTTTTTCAGTTTTTAGGAAACGACTCACACCGGAAATAGTACCACCAGTGCCCACGCCTGCTACGAAGTAATCGATGTTACCTTCTAGTGCATCAAAGATTTCAGGACCTGTTGTTTCGAAGTGGATTTTCGGGTTAGCTGGGTTTTCAAACTGTTGTAAAAGTACGTACTTTTCAGGGTCGCTTGCTAAGATTTCGTTCGCTTTTTCAATTGCGCCTTTCATACCTTTAGCACCTTCAGTCAGTACTAAATTTGCGCCTAATGCTTTTAATAGCTTACGACGCTCAAGGCTCATTGTATTTGGCATAGTTAATGTAAGTTTGTAACCGCGAGATGCAGCAACAAAAGCCAGCGCAATACCTGTATTACCAGAAGTCGGCTCGATTAGTTCTTTACCTTCACCAAGTAAACCTTGTTTTTCAGCTTCCCAAATCATAGAAGCGCCGATACGGCATTTAACGCTGAAGCTTGGGTTGCGTGACTCAACTTTTGCGTACACGTTACCGCCAGTAACACGGTTAAGTTTAACGATTGGTGTTTGGCCTATTGCTAGGCTGTTATCTGAAAATACTTTAGACATAATGTTCCCTTGAAATGAGCTTAGGACTATTCGTAATATTTAATATAGCCACACTTTACTGGTCATATAGCAAAACAAGAAGTAAAGAATGGCTATAAGATATATTAAAAAAGCTTATAGCTATAATGAATAAAAAACAAACTATTAATTACCATGAGGAATTAAGAGTTTGGCAATTTAACGCAGCCACGCATAGCTGAATTTGGCAAAGAAGGTTTTACTGTCTTTGGTGATATTACTTAGGTCATCATCTTTATAGCCGCTGTCAGAGTAGCCAACAAATAGCACAGTTTCTGGGTTGAGCTTATATGCATATAATAATTGTGTGCTTAGCTTTTTGTATTGGCTATCAACATCGTCGATATACTTTTGCTGATTGCGTTCTATATCTAGATTGATCAAGGCTAATCTCACATAGCTGTTGATACCAAATTGATAAGTAAATCTTGCATCAGATAAATTCGCTGTGTAGACATTGTCGCCTTCATGCTCTAATCGCTCATAGGTGTGGCGTAACTTGACTTCAAAATGGCGGCCTAAACTGAAGTCGAGTGTAGGCTTGACAATATATCTCTGACCTAAGCGGTTATTCGCAATATCTAATTTATTACCAGTGTTGAGTGTTAGGCCTGCAAATACACCTGCTTTGGGCTTCATTTCTAAATACATCCACTGAAAGTTTTCGGTAAACATATCTGTATTGCCATCGATATTGAGCAGTGATTCGTCATGACGCTGGCCAGTACGTTTTCTGTGGTCAAATCCAAATTGAATGGTACTTTGCAGTGGACCTTGTACCTTGAAATTAGACTGTACTTCTTTTTCTAGTAGCTCGCCATCTTCGTTATGAGTGATATCCCAATCACTATACCAATTTGCTCGGTTCCACCAATTGCTCTCGTCTCCATACCAGCGATACTCAAATCCGGTCACGAATTTATTGAAGTCCACTTGAGAAACAAAGCCTAAGTCAGCACGCATCGCACTGTCGTAGTTGCGGTAGGAGCCAAATGCTCGCCAGTGTTTACGGTTGTGCTCATAGCTGGCGTAGTAACCAGTACCTCTTTGCTCGCCTTGGTTTTGGACACGTAAAACACTTTCGTTAATATCGCAGGAGTCGATAGGGTCATCATCACATAGCTCATTTATAAAGTGTTGGTCATATTGCGTATCAGTGCCAACGGCCTGTAACTTAATGGTATCGTGTTTGGTAGGGCGATACTTAGCGTCAATACTTACAAGTTGATTTTGGTAGTCTTCGCTTTGTCTTAACGTGCTGGTGGCACCGACCGAGAGTTCATCTCCCTTATCGTAGCGATATCTAAAAGCAGCGTTTTCACTTTTTTGCTCAAGAGATACGATGCTTGAGCCAAGGTTGCCAGGTATCAACACGTGTGTTGCATCATCATTGGCAATAAAACCAGCAAACGTATGTCCGCTTTTGCTACTGGTGGCCTTTATCCCATAGTCTGGCGCAGATACGTTACGTGTATGGACTAAGTTGAGATGTGACGAGAAATAGTCACTGTTTTCTAAGAAAAACGCACGCTTTTCAGGGAAGAATAAACTAAAACTATTATTGATGCTCAGTTGTCCAGTATCAGCTTCGACTTGAGAAAAATCAGGATTGAGCGTTAAATTTAACGTGGTGTCGGGGGTGACAGCCCACTTAACATCCAATCCGGGGTCATAACTTGTTTCACTCTCAAAGTCAGGGACAATTGCGCCATCAATATCACGAGTTTGAGTGTGTGTGACAGCGAGCGCTGGTGTAATAGTGAGATTGCTATTTTGTTTTGCAGAAGCAAAGCCACTCACCGCTGGCATCTGGCATATCCAACAACTGTTGTTGTGATCTAGCTGCATATTGGAAATTCTCAGGCGCTCACTTCTTGGTAAAAAGCGCAAAAACTCCATCGCCATTGTTTTCCTTCCTGGTGAATCATTGAAGTTGAGAACGCGTAGCGGGATCTTCACCTCCACGCGGTAACCATCTTCTACAATCATTCCTTTACTTGACCATATACCATGCCATGATGCGTTATCGTTCTTGGTTAGCTCATTTTCAATTGAGTCCATCTGGACGCCAAGGGGATTAATAAAAAATTGATACGCATTTTGACGGTTATTCAATGAGTCTATTTTTATGCCAACTAAATCGTCATTCCAAATTTTATCTCTATCCCTGTAATGGGCTCTAATTTCTTCTGGTTTTGCATCTTTGGCAATAAAAGCGATATAGAGTGCCTCGCCATTTTCATATACGTATGCGGTTGTTGATACTGGACTTGGTGTGTTGTCATGAGGCCAAGTGACATTGTTTATTGTAATTTCTTTTGCTGATTGCCAAACTGGCTCATTGATTTCTCCGTCAATGGAAGCGGATTGTGCGATATAAGGTATGTCAATGACTTGTGGTGCTGCTGCAATATTAAACGACAACAGCAAAGCACATGTAAGACTGGTACTTCTAAACATGATAGGTGATTTTTTTCGCAGAAACTTTAGGGCGTTAATTTAATAATAATAGTATAAAAGCAACAATTCATTATCGTTGAATAGCGTTAATATCAGGTGAAATCAAGTGAACACACTGAACTTAAAGTATCGTATTTGTATACCTATGAGGTAAAAGCTGGTAAAAAGGGGTTTGGTTTAAATGTAGATCGGGCAAACTATGTCTCTAATAATAAAACTCATCGCCGGTATCCTAGGCGGTATCTTGGCAGGTTTGTACTTGCCTTTGGGTCTGACTGAGCTGCTATATACAGCAAAAGTGATTATAGGCCA
Organism: Pseudoalteromonas umbrosa; assembly: GCF_030125375.1. Classification (GTDB taxonomy): domain Bacteria; phylum Pseudomonadota; class Gammaproteobacteria; order Enterobacterales; family Alteromonadaceae; genus Pseudoalteromonas; species Pseudoalteromonas umbrosa. The sequence continues at coordinate 178,501 of NZ_JASJUU010000006.1, forward strand.
GCTAATTAGCTTTACAATTCCTTTGATTATCTTATTTTTTATCGCTTCTGGTATTGCCGGTTTACCTAAAACATCTGGGCACCTTTTGGGTAAGACGGTGGGTTTTGCATATAGTTCTACGGTAATTGCCGGTACGCTTGCTGTATTACTCGTATTATTTGCCACTGGTTTCTTTGAAGGCAGCATCGTCTATGAAGCCTCTAAAGGCGCTGAACTGAAAGGGTATATTCAGTTAGAAATTCCACCAATTATGAGTGTAATGACTGCATTAGCAGCTGCGTTTATTTTTGGTATTGGAATTAGTCAATTAAACTTAGGCCAATTGAAAGATGTAGTCGATCAAGGTCGAGATGTGATTGATGCTTTGTTGGCTAAAGTAATAATTCCTGCATTACCGTTTTATATTGCAGGTGTATTTGCTGAAATGGCTGTTGCTGGCACGGTTGTTGATACACTTAGTACATTCGGTGTGGTATTAGTGGCTGCAGTTGGTATGCATTGGCTATGGCTAACAACATTGTTTATTGTAACTGGTCTTATGTTGAAACGAAGCCCGTTAGAATTGGTCAAAAATATGCTGCCAGCATACTTTACTGCAATTGGTACCATGTCCAGTGCAGCAACTATTCCGGTTTCATTGAGAGCGAGTAAAGCAAATGGTGTATCAGAAGAAGTTGCAAACTTTTCTGTTCCCTTATGTGCTACAATTCATTTATCTGGTTCAACGATAACTATTGTGACATGTGCCATGGCGGTAATGTTTTTATCACCAACGATGGTAATTCCATCATTATTGGAAATGTTGCCGTTCATATTTATGCTTGGGGTTGTTATGATTGCGGCGCCTGGTGCACCTGGTGGGGCGGTGATGTCTGCGCTAGGTTTGCTGACGTCGATGCTTGGTTTTGATGAAAGTGCGATTGCACTGATGATTGCACTTTATCTTGCACAAGACAGCTTCGGTACTGCCTGTAATGTAACGGGTGATGGTGTGATTGCACTGTGGGTTAACCGGTTCTCTGAAAAAGCAGAGTAGTCAACTGAAAATCTAGTAATATAGTCTTATATTGATAGGTTGGCTTAATGTAACAGATTATGCTTTGCGGAATTATATGTTAATCTCGCAAAGCATATCGAATAGATTTTTTACCAAGGGCTAGCGTGAGGATGTTCCATTGATTAACGTACTTTTAGTTGATGATCATGAACTTGTAAGGACTGGGATCAAGCGTATCTTAGATGATGTACGTGGTTTCAAGGTGGTCGGAGAGGCTAAAACTGGGGAAGAAGCGGTTACTTTTTGCCGCCAAAATGAACCTGATATCGTATTAATGGACATGAATATGCCTGGGATCGGTGGTTTAGAAGCGACTAAGAAAATCTGTCGTTATTGCCCTGATGTAAAGGTGATTGTACTTACCGTGCACTGTGAAGACCCATTTCCAAGCAAAGTGATGCAAATAGGCGCACATGGATATTTAACAAAAAGCGCGGGTCCTGACGAAATGATCAATGCAATCCGTTCAGTCAATTCAGGTCAGCGTTACATTGCGCCTGAAATCGCACAGCAAATAGCATTGGCACAGTTTAGCGGTAAAGTGGATGAAAACCCATTCCAGTCGTTGTCTGACCGAGAGTTGCAAATCATGTTGATGATAACTAAAGGTGAGAAAGCGCAAGACATTGCTGAGCGATTGAACTTGAGTTCTAAAACAGTGAACAGTTATCGCTACCGAATGTTTGAAAAATTGGACGTTAGCGGTGATGTAGAGCTGACTCATTTAGCAATTCGTCATAAAATGATTGATATTGATAGTTCTCGATAATCAAATTCATTTGAATGGCAGATTTTGACCACAAATCGTTTTTAAAAACATTGTCTACTGAGCCTGGTGTTTATCGTATGTATGATAAAGAACACCAGGTGATTTATGTTGGTAAAGCTAAAAACTTAAAAAAGAGAGTAAGCAGTTACTTTCGCATTAATATCCCTGATAGTAAAACCCGTGTTTTAGTAAGTAACATTTATAATATTGAGGTTACACTTACAAATACTGAAACCGAAGCGCTCTTACTCGAAAATAACTTAATTAAAAAATATCAACCTAGATACAATATCCTACTCCGCGATGATAAATCGTACCCTTATATTCTTCTTACAGATCATAAACACCCTAGGATTGCATTTCATCGTGGTGCTCGTAAACAAAAAGGGGAGTATTTCGGACCTTTTCCTAGCAGCGCAGCGGTATCTGAAAGCCTGCGCTTAATGCAAAAAATCTTTCCTGTTCGTCAATGTGAAGATGCTTATTATCGAGCTCGAAGCAGGCCTTGCTTGCAATATCAACTAAAACGTTGCTCAGCACCGTGCGTTGATAAAGTCTCGCATGGTGAATATGCCGAGCAAGTCGATTTAGTAAGGCAGTTTTTGAGCGGCAAGTCACATTTAGTTATAGAGTCTTTAGTGAGCAAAATGGAAAGTGCGAGTATGGCGCTCAACTTTGAGGCGGCCGCTAAGTATCGAGACCAGATAGCGCTGCTAAGACAAATGCAGGAACAACAATCTGTTGCTGGTAATTTTGCAGAAATGGATGTGATTGGTTTTGCACAGCGTAATGGCTTGTCTGCAATCCACATGCTGATGATCCGAGACCATAAAATTTTAGGCAGTAAAACGTATTTTCCAAAGGTACCAAAGGACTCATCAGAAGATGAAATCTTAACCTCTTTTGTGGGACAGTATTATGTGTCTAACGGTTCTAATGCACGAATTGCAAATGACATCGTGTTGCCATTTGAGTTGTCTGAGCAAAAAGAGCTGACAGAGGCGCTTACACAGCTTGCGCAACGTAAGGTGCATGTAAGATCAAATGTTCGTGCTGAGCGAGCTAATTATTTAGCACTGGCAACAAAAAATGCCATGAATAGTATTATGGTGAAGCAAAGCACACAAGATGCTGTCAGTAAGCGCTATGCTTTGCTGAAGGAAGCTGTCGGTTTAGTAGATATTACTCGTATGGAATGTTTCGACATCAGTCATACGATGGGGGAAAATACTGTTGCATCATGTGTTGTATTTGATGCCCAAGGACCCAATACAAAAGAGTATCGCCGTTATAATGTTTCTGGAATTACACCGGGGGATGATTATGCAGCAATGGACTTTGCATTGAATAAGCGTTATTCAAAAGTCACAGATGAGTCTAAAGTACCTGACATTATCTTTATTGACGGAGGAAAAGGGCAGTTGGCAAGAGCTGAAGCATTTTTTGAGCATTGGCAATTAGAAAAGATGCCAATGCTAATCGGCGTTGCCAAAGGGACTAGTCGTAAACCAGGGTTGGAAACATTATTGTTTGACGCAGGTCGCAAGACAATAAACTTAGAAAGTGATTCACCCGCACTGCATTTAATTCAGCATATTCGGGATGAGTCGCATCGCTTTGCGATTGCCGGACATCGCAATAAAAGGCAAAAGCAGCGTACTCAGTCTGTATTAGAAGAAATAGGTGGAGTAGGTAATAAGCGTCGTCAAGCGTTATTGAAGTATTTAGGAGGGTTACAGGGCGTTAAATCTGCAAATATACAACAATTGGGGCAAGTACCCGGGATCAGTCCGCAGTTGGCTGAAAAGATATTTAACCATTTGCATGACAAAGCTTGATACTTCATGCGAACATATAAAAAAAGAATTCTTTAAGTAGTTATGTGGAATATTCCAAACACACTAACAACATTTAGGTTGTTTCTCATCCCTGTTTTTGCTGTGGTATTTTACTTGCCGTATTCATGGGCGTTTTTTGCTGCCGCATTTATTTTTTGGTTGGCTTCGGTCACGGATATTTTAGATGGTTATCTTGCACGTAAATTAAATCAGTCTACGCCATTTGGGGCGTTCTTGGATCCAGTTGCTGATAAAGTAATGGTAAGCGTTGCGCTAGTAATGATTGCAGCCCATTATCAAAACGTATGGATCACATTTGCTGCAGTTGTAATTATTAGCCGTGAAATTGTTATATCAGCACTTCGAGAATGGATGGCTGGTCTTGGTAAACGAGCGAGCGTTGCCGTTTCTTCTTTGGGTAAATTTAAAACTGCAGCCCAGATGCTGGCAATTATTGGCTTAATTTGGCAGTTTTCACCGTGGATGTTGATGCTTAGTTATATTCTTTTAGCTACCGCGACTTTATTGACCATAGTGTCTATGCTGCAATATTTGATTGCTGCTAAGGGTGAATTGCTCAAATCTTAATTGATATTGAGCAATTACAGTACGGTTTAGATAAAAAATAAGCAAACAGTTAAAAACATTCATTTTTTATATTGACGCAATCAAGAAGTTCTGTAGAATGCGTCCGTGTTGAGAGACAACAGTCATCAAAACGAAATGTAGCTAAAGCACTTTAAGTTGCTTAAGTTTATGTTGCGAGTATAGCTCAGCTGGTAGAGCGCGACCTTGCCAAGGTCGAGGTCACGAGTTCGAACCTCGTTACTCGCTCCAAATTTGATGCTGATTGAATGGCGGAATGGCAGAGTGGCCATGCAGCGGATTGCAAATCCGTCTACCTCGGTTCGACTCCGGGTTCCGCCTCCATTTTCTCAATATAATCCACATGCGAAAGCAAACCCGATGCCCGGGTGGTGGAATTGGTAGACACAAGGGATTTAAAATCCCTCGCTGGTAACAGCGTGCCGGTTCAAGTCCGGCCCCGGGCACCATTTATTGTGCGAGTATAGCTCAGCTGGTAGAGCGCGACCTTGCCAAGGTCGAGGTCACGAGTTCGAACCTCGTTACTCGCTCCAACTTTATATTAAGGTTGGCTTTTGCAAAACCCGATGCCCGGGTGGTGGAATTGGTAGACACAAGGGATTTAAAATCCCTCGCTGGTAACAGCGTGCCGGTTCAAGTCCGGCCCCGGGCACCACTTACTTGTAAGTGTAAATGCGAGTATAGCTCAGCTGGTAGAGCGCGACCTTGCCAAGGTCGAGGTCACGAGTTCGAACCTCGTTACTCGCTCCAACTCTTTTAGAGTTTGGCGGAATGGCAGAGTGGCCATGCAGCGGATTGCAAATCCGTCTACCTCGGTTCGACTCCGGGTTCCGCCTCCATTTACTTCCACAGTTTCTACATAAGTAGACATCCGATGCCCGGGTGGTGGAATTGGTAGACACAAGGGATTTAAAATCCCTCGCTGGTAACAGCGTGCCGGTTCAAGTCCGGCCCCGGGCACCATTTTATTCTTCACGATTACAAACACCCTTTTTAAGAAGCTATCACCCTTTTTCTGGTTATATAAACGTTAGGTTTTATTTTTATCAAGGGCATAGCGTAAAACGTGAATAATCAACGGGTGAGACCCCGTTGATTCGTTAATTCACAGCCAATAGAAGTAATTTACTAAATTTATATTTGAGTCAGTATAATTTTAAACGGTTACCTAACAGTCCTTTTTAGTTAGGCAATGAAAAAAATTCCAACATGAGCTTAAAGTGTCCTGAACCAAAGTATTCACTTGAAATGATTTTGCCATGGCCGCTTACACAGTCGCCTTCGAATGAATGCACAAGTTCCCCTTCCATAACAACTTGTCTGCTATTTTTTGCCCAGTAAATTCTAATGCCTTGTTTGGTCCCTCTAAATGTATCAAAGTAGTCATTGAACTCACGTTCTTTACCTTTCAGGGGGTTTAATTCAAAGTCTACATTTTCACTCAGATCTTGCTCATATGAGCTAAAGACCGCCAGTTGGAAAGTATCATTGATAATGGTATCAAAATCCCACCATGGTTTATCTGATGTCTTTAATTCTGGGCTCGCAGCTAATAGCGGCACTTCAAAATCTAAATTCTGAGTGATTTTTTGTGTTGATTTTTGCTGATTATAGATTCGCTCAATAATTGCGACCTCTTGTGGAGTGAGTTCTTGCTCTTGCGCATTTTCAAACTCCGTAATTGATTTTGCAATGAGGTGATCTTCAAGCGACTCTAATACCTTGTCTGTGATCTTAACCTTATTCATACCGATATCGTCTCATTAAATTTATTGCTGTGAGTGAGAAAGTATATGTCGAAGTCAACCTGCGGATTGCTTCCTATCTCTAGGCTCAAACCGGATTCTTCGACTCGTTTTGATAGTTTACTAACAAACCTTGAAATATAAGTGATAGCGGCATTACCTTTGAAGCCATGGCGCTCTCCCAGTTGTTTCTGTGTAAGTGCATTTTGTCGAAAAGACAGTGAGAAAAAGTCATAAAATAATGCTTGTTTTTGTTTGTCTTCTTCTTGCGCGATCGTTTCCAATAAAAGGTTGATAAATAATCGAGCATTCTTGTCCATCTTTGTAATTTGGTCAGGTGAGGGTTGATCACTTGGCATTAATTCATAAATATTACTACTTGACCCATCTGAGCAATTATTACTTTCGTATAAGTGAATAATTTGTACCGAGCGAGCCTCTTCAGGTGCTTTGGCCTGTTCCGAGGCTGACTTTTTTCGATACGTTACGTTACTCCCCATATCCAAATAGACGCTTTCAAAAGCACGATATGTATAAGCTTTTAAAACATGGTTAAAGTCACTTTGTGCATTGAGTTTTTGTGTGTTTTTTTCAGACTCTAAACTATGGTTAGACTCTTGCTTTGTCGCTTTTATCACTTTTAACAATGTCTCTTGAACAAGTGCTTCGGTGTCAATTCTGTGATCAGTAATCGACTTTTTTCGAAGTAAAAACTTAATAAATTTATATGCTTCTTGTACGGCTTGTTTGTTATCAAACCACATCCATACCCCCTTTGATTGTTGCTGTATCCTTTCTATCATTCGATTCTTTAACTTTATTAGGAATAGCGTGAAAACAGATTGCGATATAACAACTTTTCTATAAGTTTCAGCATATTGAATTTGTATTCCTAACTAATGTTATCAAGGATTGTTGCCATTTTGGTTACATTGCAATAATTCTAGATAGTGTTCAAACTTATTTTTTGCTTTTTGCCATTGGATGCTAGTATGAGACTGCAGGAATTCTTCCGAAAGAGTCTTCCCAGCCTCAAAGTAATTGCATGCATTTTCAGTTTCACCAATTTCTGAAGCGATATAGCCTAGGTTAAAGAGCTTTTTCCTGTAGCTGACTTGATAACCCAGATTACTCGGGGTCACTTGTGTTAGGTACAGGGCATATTCTTTCGCTTGCTCAAGGTGACTCTGTGCAGATTTTTTCTCGCCGTGGTTGTATAAATGAATGGCAATTTTTGAGTGCGCGCCCTGAAGCAAACTAATAAAGTCCAGATTCTTATTATCTTGGTTATATAACCTTTTAGCTGCTTTTAGCGCTTTTTCGTAATATTGTGCGCTTTGTTCTATTTGGTTGGTTTGCTTTAAATAGTCACCATAGGCCATATATAATTCGATGCTATGGCCCTGCCAGTCTATGTTGTCCTCATTTAATACTCGTAATTTTCTGGCTATATCTAGCCCTTCAAGAAAATAGGTTTGGGCTTCGACTAGGTATCCTTGCTTTAACTGGTTAGTACCTAATCTACTCGCTAAGAGTAACTGAGCGACTTGTACATAGATGTTGTCAGGATCTTTAATTAAGTACAGTTTGACTAGCTCATTGGCGTGGTTGTAGTACTTGTCAGTTTCTGCTCTGTTGCTACTGTTTTCTGCTAAGTTAATATAAACTCTTAATAAGTTGTATTGAGAATTGAGGTGATTTGGATCTGTAGATAGCTGTTTTTCTAGAGCGGTTTTTGCTCTCAATAAATAGTCGCTTGCTTGTTGTTCAGAGGAAGTTGTCTTGGCTAAATTTCTATATGTATTTACTCTTAATATGTTATAGGCCTGCTCTAGATTTTCTGTTGGTACCTGAGTATCAAGTAGGTGTAACGTTTCTGTGTACTTTTCAGTTGCAAGGTTTATGTCGCCAGCCCATAGTGCCATGAATGCGATCTGGGATATTATCCTTGCTTTAGTTAGTATTAATTCTGCATCGTGTGGCAATTGTTGAACTTGTATCAGTGCTTGCTCTAAGTAGGTTTCAGCTTCCTCATTTCTACCTTGTTTTATCAATAATGCACCGAATTCATAATTGAAAGAAACGGCAAGTTGTAGCTCTTTTGGGTTATTACTATTAATATTTTTAATTTTGCTATCTAACGTTGCCAGGATTTCCTGTATTTCTCCTATGTGGGTAGAATCATCTTGGCGTAAAATTTTTACTTTAATAAGCAATAACCTTAACTTATCAATGTCATCTAATGGTATATCGTCGACACTAGAAACTAGCTTCGTAATATGACCATTCAGATATTTGCGCTGAAACGTTGGTAAATATTGAGCCAGTATAGGTTCAATTGCATCTATATTGAGTAACACATTGTCTTTAAGGTGGGATAGCGCTTGTGCTGTTTTTGCTTGTTCTGATACCACCTGTTGTTTTTGATAATATGCAAAAGAAGCAGCACTTAAAGCACAGACAAACAGTATACTTGTTGTAAAAATACGCCTTTTTTGGGCTTTATTTTTGTGTTCTAGTACGGTTTGATAAAAGCTTTGTGATGCAAGAATATAATTTTTAATAGACTGCAGGCTAATTGTGCCAGGCTGACTTAGATATTTGATACCATCATGTAACTCATGCTTGCCAAGCGTGAAGTTGTTTTGCTCTTCTGGTTGTGATGCAAAATTTTTCCACTGTTTATATTTTGCCTCTATTCCATGCAGCCATTGGAGGTACTCCTTTCTGGCACTTAACCAAATATAAAAGCGAGGCCAAATTTGTTGGTCGAGGGAACGCTCTTCGGCAATCGTGATTAAACAGTCATGGGTTAATTTTACATAAGGTGGTAGCTTATGGACTTGATGACGAATAACGAGTTGCTTTTCGATGAGTGCATTGACTAGCTCGAGTAGCTGAGGGTTTTCTTGTTCAAGCGCGATAAAATCGACATGCTTTGAATAACAAGCACCATTGATATTTACGCCAATAAATAGCTCAAAGAATTGCTCTGTAAGTGGTTCAAATTGACCGAGAATATATTCAGCCTGTCTATAGATAACGCCCGTTAGTTTATTAAGTTGATTGTATTGAGAGAAAGTGAGCACTTTAGGTTGATCGCTATCAATCGCCAGTGCATGCATTTGTGCAAGTAGATACTCTACAGCGGGTAGGGCATGAGACAACTTTAGCGCTTCGGTTTGAATTGTTTGCGCGAGTCCTTCTTCAAGTTTTATTCCCAATGCCGTGGCTTGATTATTAATAATTTTAAGCCAGTCATCAGCAGTTAGGCTGTGAGGGACATAGAAATCCCTCCCCACCATATCAGTATTGTGTAAGTACTCACTTCTAATGCTTACAATGATTCTTAATGGCGTATGTTCGGATAGTATAGCAAGGCTGGGTAGTAAGCTATTCTGTGGCTCTATCTCAAAAATCTCTTCAAACTGGTCAATATACCAAATGTAAGTTTTTTTATGTGCACTAAGGTGGAGTGCCAATTCATCTAAGTATGTTGTGTTTAAATTGAGTAATTCGTTGATGAATTGATCTAGACCGACAGACATGGTTTTTAAAACCGACTCAAACCCTGCATCGTTAGAGCATATGTAGTGCTTTAATAAAGCTGCACTATTGTCAAAATCTTTAGGTAACCCAATTTGCCAATGGACATTTTCTTCTTGTTGATTGATTGCGGGTAATAACCCTGCTTTTATTAAACTTGATTTACCACTACCAGAAACACCGTGCACTTTGATGAGTGATGGTTTTTCATTAAATAGTGCAAATAATTCTGAAGTGAGCTTGTCACGGCCAAAAAAGTAATAAGCATCGTGTGGCTCAAAGCTTCTTAAGCCTTTAAACGTTAATGAACCTGATTGCTGTGCACCATCATAGTCGTCACCAAGAAGTAGTTGAAGGGCTTCGTTTATATGCTCAACAGGTGAAAGCTTTCCACCTAGTAATTCTACTTCGCGAGCCAAGGCTTCATTGATTTCATCAGTATTGGCACGCGGGTAAAAAATGACAAATGGGCCGTTATGCCTGTGTGTCATCGCATAAAGCGCACCTTCTACTTTATTGTTAATGTGACCGATGCCATGCACGTTACCACTGGGTGAAACTTCACCTGTTGCAAAACAAGTACCAGAGATATTTGCTGGTTTTTTTATATGGGAACGATATGCCAGCGCACAGCTCAACGCATACCCTAACCCAACACTTGTGCTATCTTCTTGTAAGTTAACGGTTTCCTGATTGCTGGTAACCAAATCTAGTTCGATAAAAAACTGATTTTGTTGTCTGTCTAATGGGTTTAAAGACATGAAAGCAGCTTCTGCCGCCATTTCAAAATAGTTGCGCTGCTCTTTGAACTTATAACCGAGTGCAAGTATTAAATCATTGGCAAATTTAACTTTTACTTTTTGGCTATCTTTTGGCTTTATAAATCTGAACTGGGGGCTATATGTATAGCGCTTATCAGATAGAAGAATGTGCATTATTTTTTGCTCTTTTTAGTAAATCGTTTGTCGCACGACCATTACTGTTCTTAGTTATTTCTTTTTAACCCATTGCGTTTTGTATGTACATAAGAGTCAAGTTTTGTACATCAATATCTTATTAAAACGCCCAATTTGCATAAAAAATAACAAATGCGATAAAAAAACCAATACACCAGAAAAAGGTACTGGTCTAATGAATATTATTCATATTTATGAAATTTTTTAGCTTACCTTTCTCGACATTTTCGAAAAAGTCAATATCCTATCTATTATGCTAAGTTGCTTACTATGAATATTTTAATAAATCCACATATTTTTTGTTTTTCATGGTCTGATTTGTTATTTTTTAACCAAATTGGCGTTTTTTACAATTGAAAACCTGTTTTTTATTTAAGATTGGGGTCTCGAATTGTGTAGGAAAGAAGCGCTGATAGGAATAAATTGTAGTTGTCTTGCGTGCAGCTTATCCATTTTTGTGAAGAGTCTTAAATAGCTATATCTCGAATTTAACAATTATCTTAAAGGGCAAGTGTAATAAACTCGCTCTGAAGTGAATAGATGACTTTGCTTCACTCGACGTAAGTGAAAATGGCTGTACGCGAGAGGAATATGGTTTATGAAGGAAGTACTCGCACTGTAAGAATTTAATTATTAAGTTCAGCAAAAAACAGAGGTTTAAGGATAAATAAAATAAAAATATAAACATAGCTTTGCTAGGAGTTAGTATGGATTTTTTTAAAAGAAGTGCAGTTTTTTTAAGTGTATTTGGAAGTTTGAGTTTCAGCGCTATGGCGCAAAATCAAAACCAGGACAATGCTTACTTAGTGCAATTCAAAAATGGACAACTATCTCAAGAAATACTGAGCGGGTTAAAGGTAATTGGGCAAAGTGGTGATAAAGTGATTGCGAAGGGATCATTGTCAGCTCAACAGGTAAGTGAGTTAAGTCACCTTGATGGCGTGATATTTGAGGCTGATTATGGTCTTTCTTTAAGCAGCAATTCACTAGATTATTTTAATGCTACAACTAATAACATGGCTTCGCTAGCACATAGTGAACTAGAGCCGTATTGGTTGAGAGCAACATCAATTAGCAAACTTCCCACAGCAACAAATGATATCTCAGTGTGTATTATTGATTCTGGTGTGGATAGCAACCATCCCGATTTACCTGTCAATATTCATGGTTATCATAGTGTTTACGCTGGGTTCTGGGATCAGGATGCACTTAGTCATGGCACGCATATGGCTGGCATTATTGCAGCTCAGAGCAATGGCATTGGGGTGAAAGGAGCGCTCAGCGACGGCGTAGCAAGTCTTCAAGTGCATAAGCTAATTAAAACAGCTAATGGTAAAAACTCCGCAATTTGGGGAGGCAATTTAATAGAGGCAATTGAAGTATGCGCCAATTCAGGTGCTAAGGTGATAAATATGTCGCTTAGTGGAGAGCAGTTCTCTCCAATGACAATGTCTGTTATCGATAGGTTAGCTTATGACAGAGGCCTTATTTTTGTTGCTGCCGCTGGTAATCATGGAACAACTGAGAAAAAGCAGCAGGGCAGGCATAACGATGCGTTACATTACCCAGCATCGTATCACAATGTTTTATCTGTAGGTGCTTTGGAAACAGATGGTACAATAGCCGCTTTCTCGCCAACTAACCAGCATATCGATTTTGTTGCACCTGGTAGTAAAATCATTTCTACAGCAAACCGCAGTCACTATGCAGTTCAGGAAGTTGTGATTCAGCACAGTGGTTCAGTATCAGACTCTGTTCATTACACACAAATAGACATTGGGGTAAGTAGTCGTTCAATGCAAGCCGTATTGCCTGAGCAATGTGTCTATACATTATCCGCTGATGATGTGCATCAACAAATGACACAGCGTACACTCTCCTATGAAGCTCGTCAGGCTTTAAGTCTTGCACAGTCGAGTTGTGTCGCTGCAGGGGGACAGGCACTAATTATCAATTACCCACAACACCCAGATGGTCGATTAAAAGGAATTGACTATTACACTGAATTCCCTACTTTACTTGTGCATCAATGGCCAATGATCAGTGATAGTTCAAATATGTCTATAGCTATTAGCAGTTATCACAGTGATTATGTCGTTGGTGCTGGTACTTCTCAAGCAACAGCGATTATATCCGGGGGGATTGCTAGGCTTTGGTCACAAAACCCCACATGGAGTAGATCACAAATTATTGATGCACTAAAAGCGACTAGTCATGATTTAGGGCTTTCTGGTAAAGACAGTGTATATGGTCATGGCCTACCAAACTTTGCACAAGCACTTACTTACCTGCAATCAGGAAAAACGCCGGCATGTCCACAAAGTTGGTATCATAATAAGCCTTACAATGGCGGTGAGCTCGTGACTTATCAAGGAAAAGTCTATAGTGCTTATTATTGGAATAAAGGAGTAAGTCCTTCCCAAGAGCCTAATATGTGGCAAGAGCAGGGCCAGTGTGACGAGAGTAATCAGAGCCAATCAACGCCTTCAGATGGTGGGTATAGTATTCTTGATTTCTCAGGTTTAGAAGATGAAAATACGGCATATGATTGTAAGGGGCTAACTCTACGGTGTGGTAGCTAACACGTTTTGATCAAGGCGCTGTGGCGCCTTGACTGATTATGATGGTATTTGTTTATTAGGAATTAACTTCCAGTAGCCATACGTAAACGACAGGAAACCCTTCTTTATAGTTTATTTGTAAATCTAACAATTGGCCACTGACGGTTTGTTGTATATCAAAATGCGCTGTGCTTATAAAATACCTGCCATCTTTATTAAGTAATGTACTGCTGGCTGATATTGTCATTCCTTTGTTTTTTGCTAATTCAACTAATGCATCTCGGATAGCATATTTGATGGCGCTGCTTATTAAATTATCAGGTGCGATAGTGCCATCTTCGCCGAAATTACCCATTACGATACTTCTACCCTGATACTGCTGTAAACCTCGCCAAGCTTGCTGTGAAACTTGAGGGGCATAAGATAAGTGGGTTTGATAGGCAGCAAAAACAGTTGAGCCATAATTGCAGCTTTGGGTCAAAAGTAAAGAGTTCTGATATTTTTTGCTTAAAACTTCGCCATCTCGGGAGAAGTGAGAACTATGTTGCTGTTTTGAATATGATTCGGCATAGCGCTCTTGCATGTTGACGCTCGCTTGGGCGAGGTAACCAGCTAGTGCTTTTGCATTCTCAGCAGTCATCGGAAGTTGTTGATGGGCAGAGGCTGTATAATAACTTGCTCCGATGACATGGTTATTCTCCCCGCTACATAGCCATTTAGGTTCACATAAGCTGAAGTTACATGTGACTGCGTTACACCTACTGCTCTCAATAATTGGCTGAGTGCTGACATATGTATACAGGGTATCCGAGGTAATGTATGGTTCTGAGAAGTATAAGGTTTGACCGTTTTTAAGCGTTAAGCTGTTTTGCTCTGCAGGCAGTTGTTCAATATCTTCATTGGCATTAGGGAGTCCATAGTATCGTGTAAACTGTGATACTGCTCTTTGTCTGCTGGCTAAAATGGAGCCATCTTTGGTTGCGCTGAATGGCGCAGCTGTACCAATAAAGCCGATTTGTTGTGATGACACCGGCTTTTGTAGCCAACACGGAACTTGAACAGAGGGAGGCGTACTATTTGTTTTTGTAGTTTGGCAGGCAGCGAGTGCCAAGGCACCAATACCGACCCAAAACCGAGAATAACATAACATGATAAAATCCCTTGTATAGGCTAGTTTATTATACTGTGTCGCTTGCTCCTTAATGACACTGAGTGTCTCTTAAAGGGATATCAAATTCAACCATCAAGCCCCCTTGCACTCGGTTTTTTAATTTGAGTTGTCCTTGGTGGGCATGAATGATGTCGTTACACAAACTGAGGCCAATCCCACTGCCATCAGGTTTAGTCGAATAAAAAGGTAAGAGTGCTTGATGAAGGTTACCGTTGCTGATCCCCGAACCGCGATCGACGACGGCGACGCGAAGGCGATTGTAATCTTTTACGACTTTAACGGCGATTTGTTCGGGGTCGCTGCCAGACTGATGGGCATTTTTTAAGATGTTAATCAATACCTGCTCAATTTGCGTACTATCAAAATAAGCGTGCTCGATAGGTAATGAATCAAGTAGCTTAAATGAATATAGCGCACTTACCTGATCGAGTAATGGCTTGATTGCATGGTAGTCAAGGTTTGGTTTGGGCAAACGGGCAAAACGCGCATATTGTGCAATAAATTCACTCAAATTTTGTGCTCTTTGGTCGACCGTTTGCAATATATCAGGGAGCAAATCGAGATGTTTATTGTTCTTGAGCATATTTTGGGCTGATGACGTTAGCGAGCTTATGGGGGCCAATGAGTTATTCAGCTCATGGCTAATTAACCTAATGGCATTTTTCCACATATGCAGTTCTTCTTGCCCTAATTCTACAGACACATTTTTGATGATCATTAATTGATGCGGCTGGTGGTTAAAGGTGACTGTTTTAAAACTGAGGTAATAGCTCTGCTTCGCGTCATTGTGTTCAAAGCTTATTAAGCCTGATTGTGCCTGCATAATTGACTTTTGCAGTTGTGGAGGAAGGTTTTCACAGCATTGATGTAAGGTCATACCGTCAAGTTTTGAAGATTGTAATAGCTGGGTGGATTCGTTATTAAAGTAAACGATGTGTTTGTAAGGGTCTACTAATACAATGCCAATGGGTGAGGCCTGTACAATGCTATCAAGTAATATCTCTCGTTGATTAAGCGTCTGTCTTTGCTTTTTTAACCGTTTGGTGAGCTTATTATACATGTGAACAGCTGCGCCTAACTCCGAGTGTGTTTGAGCCGCTATACGGATAGAAAAGTCATTATCATAAAGACTTTTTAGGCCATTTGTTAGTGTATCAATAATGATTTTGTGTTGTTGAAATATATACTCACAACAAAAAAACATAAACGGCAAAGTGATCAATAATGAGAGAGGAAGTGCAACTAAGATGGGTGCACCTATAAAAATAAAAGCAGATTGAATTGACACTGCAAGTACAATAAAGGCTGTGCAAAGTGCGGCCATTTTTCCAGCCAAAGACGTGAAAGGTGTGTCCATCAGCGCGCTATTCCAAATTTATCCATACGTCGATACATTGCTTGGCGACTGAGTCCTAAGCTTTTTGCTGCATGAGTAACATTGCCTCGATGGCTACTTAATGCGCTTTGTATATCCTGCGCTGACAGCTCGGTATTGGCTGCAGAATTAGCTGGTTTAGTTTTCAGCCCTAGATCAGTGGCTTCAATGAGGTCACTTTTTGCGAGTAACTGTGCACGGCCAATCACATTTTGTAGTTCTCTGACATTACCCGGCCAAGTATGACGTTTTAGCGCATTGACAGCACCTGAACTAAGTTGTTTATTATCCTCTATAAAATGATTTGCAAGAGGGATAATGTCTTCTGGTCGCTCCATTAGTGCAGGTAACTTCAACTCGATCATGTTTAGTCGGTAGTAGAGATCTTCTCGGAATGTGCCCTGCGCAATTGCAGTCGTTAAATTGACATTGGTCGCACTCAGTACACGCACATTGACTTTTTTTGTTTGGCTACTGCCTACGGGTTCAAATTCACCCGTTTGTAACACGCGCAATAGCTTTTGCTGTCCAGACAGCGGCAAGTTCCCTATTTCGTCTAAAAATAAGGTTCCGCCATCAGCCGCTTCAAACCTGCCGATCCGACTTTTAGTTGCCCCAGTATAGGCGCCACCGACAACACCAAATAATTCTGCTTCGATTAAATCAGCAGGAAGCGCACCTGCGTTCACTTTGATAAAAGCTTTGCTGTGGTAGGCGCTATTGGCGACAATCACTTCAGCTATTTTTTCTTTCCCAGCGCCATTGGGTCCAGTTATGAGCACTGGTGCGTCTGAGTGCGCGACTTGGGTCGCGATCTCCAACAAGTTAAGCATGGCTGGATCTGCATAGATAAGACCTGCTAAGTCATAGTGTTCTGCCAGTTTATTTGCCCGGTTTCGGGCTTGTGTTTGCTGTTGGAATTGTGCTTTTTCTAGACGGTATATTTCGAGTAATTGAGTAACTGACTTGAGTAGCTTTTCTTCTCGCCATGGTTTTTCTAAATAATCGGCTGCCCCATCTTTAATTAGTGCGACAGCGGTTTCTAAATTTGCCCAAGCGGTGAGTAGGATAATAGGTAAGTCAGGGTTTAAGGAACGGATCGCTTGATAAAGCGCCTGACCTTCTGCGCCAGAGGTGGTGTCTTGGGTAAAGTTCATATCTTGGATGACTAGGTCGTAAGCTTGGTTGTTGAGCATATCGAGGCCTTGCTCTGGGCTTGTTGCGCCATCACAGTCAATGTCATTGAGTAAAAATAGCAGCTTAAGTGCTTTTATAACGTCCTGATTGTCGTCAATCACAAGTATTTTGTTTTGCATATTCTTATCGTTATTTTTGCCGGTACCATGTACCGGCTTGTTATTTAACTGGTTTTTGTAACCTGTGCTGGAGATATTTTAGCTGCTTTTCGCGCTGGGATATAGACAGCTGAGGCACTTAGCCCCCAAACACAGAGGGCAACGGCCGCAGCAAGCCATGGGACTATCAACCCTTGAATACGCAGGTTGGTTACAAAGTATTGGTTAAGCCACATGGCTGCAAATAAACCAAAGGTAATGCCCACTATGGCTAAGATTGAATTTTCTAATAATAACGTTCTCATTACTCTGGCTTGAGAGGCGCCCAAGGCTCGCAGTACGCCAATTTCTTTTTTCCGAACAGAGATGGAAAATGAAACCAGTGCGATGATCCCAACACCTGTAACGAGGATAGCGATGGCACTGATCCCCATCATAATAAATGCAAAGGTACTTCGGCCATCCCATAGACGTTTTTTGGCACGCGCTGCAAATTCTACTTGCTGAACTAAGCGGCCTTCTTCTTCAAACAGTTTGTTCTCAATGGTTTCAAAGATTGCATCGTCGGTATTTTCCGTTACCTTGACCAAATAGTTTACTTGGCTGTTAGTACCAAAGTGAGCTTCTGGAATAATCGCAGAGTGATACCAGCTGTTTGTGTAGGCCGCTACTTCACCTAACATCATGTCTTGATAAGTCGCAATAACTTGATAAGGAAGACGGTTGTTATGAAGATAGACGGTTTGCCCAAGTGCACTTTGCTCAGGAAATAAAGCGGCAGCAAGCGCATTACTTATCATCACAACACTTGCTCTTTGACCTTCACTAGCGTGACCGAATATATACTCTGTATCGTAAAAACTACGACCTTCAGTCACCTGAATACCAAGCGTTTCAAGCCCTCCGGGTGTTTGTGCAAAAAGCGCAATGTTTTCTCCCTGCTTATCTTCATCCAGTGTCGCGTGAGCAAAATTACGCCCGTTCACTGTTGCTAGCACTAATTCGTTTGCGGCATAGCTAACGCTCTCAACACCTGCGATGGACTGTAGGGTTTGTAAATCTCGCTCAATGAGAGCGCCTTTATCAAGGTTTTTATCGAAAACACGGGTATAGACATTGACTATCTGCTGCTCAGCCATATGCGAGGGGATCAGCCAATTTTGCAAAGTACGGTAACTAATAAAGCTGGTATTACCGATAATGGTCACTGCGATGGCAATTTGCAAGGTGATCAGCAAAGAGATACTTTTATGCTTTAAAATTAGTTTTAAAATATGTTTAATCGCCATAAATTTATCCTCTTAATTGAGATGCAGGCGCAATGCGGCTGGCAGTGATGATAGGGAACAAGCCGGCAATCAAAATGGTGGCATAAATGCTAAGGGCTGCTTTGAAAGCAAACCAAATATCCATGTTGTAAAGCCTTTGTACTTGCTCTGCAACACCGACGTAATCCATCGAATACATAGCTAAAAGGTACATGACATATAAGCCTAACTGTGCGCCTACTAAGCCTAAAGTAATGGCAATGGTTGCACCGATTAATAGCTCAATGACTTGTAGCTTGATGATGTACATTCGGTTTGCACCGAGCGCTCGGTATAAAGATACTAACTTTGCACGATGTTGGTTTTTAGCTAGTAAAATCCCAACGGTGTTGACCAAGGTGATGGCAAAAAGCAGATAAGCAAAATTGAGATAGACACGTTCCCAGTCCATAAAGCTATAAATAGTGTCATGTAATAGTTTTAAAGATTGGACATAATAAGGCTCACTGTGTGGGAAGCGTCCTTGACTCATTTGCTGTTGGGTATAATTCCTAAGCCATAGTGTTAATTCGTCTACTTGTTGTTGTGCGTTATCAGTGCTGACTTGTGCCCAAGCATGCAAAAAACCACATTCCGCACTTTTTAACCCCGTCATGTTTGACTGACGGAACTCGGTGCGTAGCGGCTCTTCTTTAGTCATACATGGCATATAGCCAACTCGAGGCAAGTTATTTGCCACAGCATAATCTAAAGGGATAAAGGCAAGATCATTTTCTCTATTACTAAAGCTATTATTTTGAAAACGAAAAGTGTGATGCGATAAATCTATAACACCGACGATTTCTAGCTGTTGATTATTGATCACGACGAATTTACCGACAGAGTTTTGACCTGCGAATAAGTGATCATTGGCTTTTTTCTCTAGCACAATAATTGCTGAGTCATTCATATTTTTAGGCCAAGGGCTGCCAAACAAAAATGGTGCGTCCATGATTGCAAAGAAGTGATCATCTACTGCGGAGCCAGTGGCGTCCAGTGGTCTTGCACTATTATCACTGAGATCCAAAATAAATGACGTGGTGTAATTAAAGCTCAGGTTTGCCAATGATACTTCTTTTTTCTCAAACGCCATCGATAGCGCTTGCGCATCACGGTAAGTCATTGGCGGTGTTCTCAGTGCATTGCGTCTGTCAAATTCGCTGTCCATATAGTTAAGGCTGATATGATTAAGCTCGTGTAGCTTGTGTGACATCGCAGAGCGGCCACTTTGATCTATGATGGTACTCATTGTGAGCAACAAGGTAATGCCGATGACGAGGTTGACTATCATCAAGGTTGTTAATTTGGATTTTTGTTTAAACCCTTGCCATGCAAGGTGAAGAGCGTCTTTCATATATTCACCTATACCGCTAAATCTGTAAGTTGGCTCTTAGCAATGTCACTGACTTGACCGTCTAAGATCTGGATATTACGGTGCGCGCGCTGTGCGAGTTCATTGTCATGTGTCACCATGATAAGTGTGGTGCCTTGACGATTGATATCTTGCAATAGCTCCATGACTTGACGTGCCATCATGGTGTCCAAATTACCTGTTGGTTCATCGGCGAGTAAAAATCGTGGTTTACCTGCAAGTGCCCTTGCAATGGCGACACGTTGCTGCTGGCCACCACTTAGCTGGGCGGGGTAGTGGTTGGCACGGCTACCTAGACCTACCAACTCAAGGCTTTCTTCAATGCGTTGCTTTCGCTCTTTTTGATTGATACCACGGAATATTAATGGGACTTCAATATTATCGTATAGGTTAAGGTCCGCAATTAGATTGAAGCCCTGAAAAATAAAGCCAATTTTTTCATTTCTAAGTCTTGATAGGTGCTTGTCTGAGAGCTGACTGACATCTTCACCATCCAAGATATATTCACCTTCCTCAAATGTCTCTAGTAAGCCTGTGATATTTAAAAAGGTTGTTTTACCCGATCCTGACGGACCGGTCACAGCGATAAACTCGCCTTCATCTACTGTGAGGTTAACACCACTCAGTGCATGTGTCTCGACTAAGTCTGTGCGGTAAATTTTGCTGATGTTATTCATTTTTAGCATGGGTTTATCCTTTTATTTTTATTCACTTAGTATGACTTGTTGCGCTTGTTGAAATGGTGCGAGGCTAGATATTACTATGGTATCACCGACCTGCAAGCCGCTTTTGATTTCAACTTCTCTGATGCTTTTTACGCCTAGCTGAATATCAGTTCGGTGGGCACTGCCGTCGCTTATTTTATAGGCTGTTGAGGCAGACCCTGTTTCAATAAATGCGCCACGGTCAACTTTGAGTATGTTTTTCTTATGGGAGATAATGATCTGTGCATTAACACGTTGATTTTGTCTTAAGCTTTTTGGTTGTTCATCAAAGCGTATGCGACCTGATACACGCCCATTTTCTACCTCTGGAGAGATGGCCATAAGTGTTGCAGGGAAGTATTGATTGTTGATCTGTACTTTTGCAGTTAACCCAATGCCCAATTCATCCGCTAAGTTTTCTGGAATATAAGCTTCCACTTCAAGTTCACTTAAATCGACTAAAGACATCAACTCGCTATCCCTTTGCACATGCTGTTTTTGCTGGACGTTTAAATTGCCCACAATACCGCTTAGTGGCGAAGTTAGCGTGAGCGCATCAACTTGTCTTTGCAAGTTAGCTACCAGGTGGCGTTGTCTATCTAAATCAAGTTGGGTGCTTTGTAATTCAAAGTTAAGTTGCTCTTGAGAAAGTTTTAAGCTATCGATTGCATGACGTTCATTGAGCTCAGCGCGTTTGAGCTCGACCATGGTTTGTTCTAGTTCTAACTTGGAGATAATTTGCTTCTCAATACTGGCATTGGCCCGGGCCATTTCACTTTGTGCGGCTTCTAGTTCGACTTTTGCTAATTCCATGTCTTGTGTATTATCTAATTGCTGCTGTTTGATAGCGATCTGTTGACGCTTTACTTCCATTTCAATGCGTCTTAATGTGGCTTCTTCTTGAAGCAGCTGATTATGCAATTCTGGGCTGTCTAAGCTAGCTAATACTTGTCCTTTAGTTATGGTATCACCAGCTTTGACATGTAGTGTCACAGTACCTGAAGCAATGGCATACAGTGATGGGCTGACGGCGGCAAGGGTGCGGCCTTCAACACGTATATCTTGGATCATATCGCCACGTACCACCTGAGCTGTTTTTAGCTGTTGTGTTGATACCACTTGCTCTGCCGATAAGAGTGTAGAGAAGCTTTCATACGAGAACGCCACTGCGCTAATAAGTCCAATGGCCCCAATGCTTGAAAGCATCCATTTTTTGTTGGTCGATCTCTTTGTGATTACTTTGTCCTGCTGAGATGTATTGCGGATCATGGTGTCCGACTCCTTGAAGCTATGTCGTTTTTATTCCTATATCAAGCTATGTGCCAACTTTTAAGTTGCTGTATTTATTGTTGTTTTTTGTTTTTTGTTATGGGAGGAATAAGGGGGCGGACGGACACCGGACAGTACGCGGACAGTAAATTGGGGCGGACAATGGACGCTGTAGTTCGGATTTTTAAGTTGCAAATAATAGCATAGAGTAACATTTGTTAACTTTTTTCCAGAGGCCTGCGTGCTAAGGTTGTTCCGATTTTTATTATAATTACTCGGTTGTTTTAAAAGGAAATAAAATGAAAAAAATAGATCTAAAACATGCGTTTGTTACCAGTGCGATGCTTATGGCGCTATCGGGTTGCAATTCTTCAGATGATGATACAGTTAAAGTTACCCCCATAGTACCAGCCCCAGAGCTGGGCTCTGTGACGCTCAATGCTGTGTTTGGTGGGTGTTCCACAGCAGATAGCCAAACTGATATTGAAATCATTTTTCATGATGAAAACGGTGCGGTTGTTGCCACTACTAATCCAGATGAAAATGGCAATTTTCAAGGGGATATTCCAGAGGATGCCAAACATGTATCTGTTGTAGACATTAGTGAACGAGAAGACAGTAGTACGTTGCGAAAAGTATATACACATATGGATATATCAGGTGATGTCAATTTGGGTAGCATGGTATTTGAC
This sequence comes from Pseudoalteromonas umbrosa, assembly GCF_030125375.1. Classification (GTDB taxonomy): domain Bacteria; phylum Pseudomonadota; class Gammaproteobacteria; order Enterobacterales; family Alteromonadaceae; genus Pseudoalteromonas; species Pseudoalteromonas umbrosa. The sequence goes on from NZ_JASJUU010000006.1 coordinate 200,764, forward strand.
TCTCCGCAAGAATGTAGTGCAATCACGGTAATACCTTGTCAGACCTATCTTGTTGATGTAGAAGATGCGGCATTGACGTACCCTGATTATAAGATGTTAACTAAAGGTCTAGATTCAACTTTTTTGAATTACGCATATAAAGCGCCATTAGGCGAGTCTTTGAAAAAAGCGCATCTTTGCCGAGATGAAAAGCATATTCCGTTTGCAGTAGTGTCTGGTGATAAAGAGATCGTTAAACTAGCCCATGTTGAACCGAATGCAGATGCAAATACTCAAGTGTTTCAGTTATTAGCCGAAAATTTTAGTTACGATGGAGTCGCGGTTTCGACACCAAATTTAGATGATGACGCTGACATAGTCATTGCCTCCTACACTAAGGGAAAGCAAGAGGATGATAGCTATCATTTATTGTTTAATATGCCTGCACTCACCGCAAATGCTATTTTTCCAGATTTAGTGGATTACTCGCAGTATACCGTGAAAGTTGGTGATAATACCGATTTAGATCTTTTCCAATTGATGCGTTCAAGCTACTCAGAATCTGCAATTTCTTCTGAAGGGGAGGTGAGCTTTACAACGCCTGTTGGGTTAGATAATGACTTAGGTCAGGCATTTTTATCTGGTCATAACAGCAATAGTTTTAGCTTTAGTTATGACTTCAGTGCATTAGATGACAGATTAAAGCTTGTCGACTGGCAATTTTCATTCTCATCCAGTGAAGGTCAGAGCTATCAATGGCATATTTCAGGGGAAACGGCGGGCAAGATACCAGAGTTTCAATTTGGGAACGCGTTTACGTTAGATAGTATTGAGTTTAATGAGTTGTCATCGTTTCAAATTAGTTTGATGGCTTACCCTCAAGCACCTACATCATTGAATGATTACCGCACCTTTTTAGCTACTCAGGATAAAAACGATTTTTCAAAAGCTGAAAACCAATCTTATATACAATTTGACTATAAATTCATAAATAAAAGTGGTCGTATTGATTAAGTGCTATCAATTTTGAATTTCTGAAAAAAGTGGTATTAAACAAGTCGACTTGCAGTTTGATACCACAAAAAGCCATATTTATCTAAACCATGCAATACCGCAAGTTGAATGAGTACCAGCCAAATTGTAAATAGACTACTCCAAGATTTAGACATCCCTAAAATTCGATTAAAAATAAAGACCAGCCAAGTGAATGACAATATGACTCCGATCAGATGATCAATCGCACTGATTGCATACAGGGTCGTGATTGTGGCAATGAATACAGCGAGTGCACAGCGCAAAATATTGCTGTAGTCGGCACCAATAAATTGAATAGTAACTTTGGCGGGTATTAGAGTAATGGTAAATAACAGCGATAAGACTAAGAAGGCAGACTCTATGGGATAGTTTAAATCCATTTAACAATCTATAAAACGTTAGTTTCCAAGTGAGGTAATTATTTCATATTAGCGAGGGTCAGGCTAGCTTAAAGGTATAATCACCAGCAAAATCACTGATACTTTTCAGTGGCTCAATTTATTATTTTGAAGTGAAAGTTAGCACTTAAGTGTTGGTTATTTTAAATTTATCCATATTTTTTCCTTATTTCATGCTCATAGTCAGTATTGGTGGCCTATATCCAGCTAATTTCCTGATTTTGATAAAGTTGTTTTTATTATCGGGATAGATGTGTGGAAATCCGAGTAGGCTACCGACATAACCCCAACAAATCTTGGTAGTCGTTATGGAGGAACTGCAATGTTTGGAAAAAGCTACCGTCAATCGATAAATCTACTGTTACTCATCCCTTTGACAATATGGGCATCATGGCTTCATGCCAGCGTACCCATAGAGTCTTCAGCGCCTTCTCAGCTGATTGCTAAAGTGCACTCAGCAACTGAAGTTGGGCTGAGTTGGCAGGCACCTAGCGGTGTTGCAGGCATTACTGGTTATCGCGTGTTTCGTGATGGCAAACGCATTGGCCGCACTAAAATGACCTTTTTTGTTGATACGTCAGCTAGTCCTAATTTTGAGCACAGTTATCATGTCGTGGCTGTGGCAAGAGATCAGGGTAGAAAAATCAGCCAGCGTTCCAATATTGATAGTGTAAAAACACTCACCGATGATGCCAATGATGGTATGCGTAATGGTTCTGTGATCAGAGTGGGGATTGCTAGGCTGGTGGATCACTGCGGCACTAATGATCTTGATGCTATACCAGCGCAGGAGCTGGATGCTTGTATGGATAAGCTGATCGAGCATTATACGCTCAAAGCGGGCTTAGAAGATATGCAGGCTTATGTGGCGCGCTATCGTCGTCAAGAAAATAGTCAAATGATAGAGCTTGGTAAACGCCTTTTTTTTAGCAAAGCCTTAAGTCAGAACTTTGATACTTCCTGTGCTTCTTGCCATCACCCTGCGCAAGGTTGCGGCAGTGATGGCTTATCGCTATCTATTGGTGTGAATGCAGAAGATGCTGATGTTTTGGGATTGGGCCGCAGTGATGGGCAGACGGTTCCTGCTGTTGGCAGAAACTCACCACCAATATGTAATTCTGCACTTTGGGTTGACAGTATGTTTTGGGATCAACGGGTACGGTTACGAGAAGCGAACCGTGATAGTGAGGTGGGGACTGTCTCAACGGCAGATATACAAACACCAGAACTTGATGTGACGCGCTTGATGAATGAAGAGGTAGAAAGTTCAGATCCATTACGTTTGTTGATGGCACAGGCTCATTTTCCGATAACCGCAGCTGCAGAAATGGGTGACCCAAGCGGGTTTGAATCGCCTCAAGCTTATCGGGAGTTTATCGCACTACGCTTATCTGATAATTGGAAGCCTCATTTTTCAGCTGCGTTTGGCGATGAGCAGATAAATTTTTTGCGTATCGCGCGTGCTATGGCAGCTTATCAAGCATCATTTATGTTCATAGATAATCCGTTTTTTGATTATATCGATGGCGAGAAGCAAAAACTCAGTGAAGCGCAAAAACGGGGAGCCCTGTTTTTTTATACCGCTGCAGGCTGTGCAAATTGCCACGATGGTGTGATGTTTACACCTGAGCGCACTCGTGGTCCATTATACCCGCAAATTGGAATACACGGTGTTGCGGATGGGAACTTTAAAAACCAATTTAGAATGCCAAGTTTATTAAATGTGGGTATCACAGCGCCGTATGGAGACAAAGGTGTATTTGCCTCATTAGAGCGTGTCATTGAGCATTATTCTGATGTGACCGGGTCGTTGGAGCGCTTTTATGGTGAGCGTGAAACCTGTGGGTTACCTCAATTTCAACACTTAAACGCTGAGCAATGTGCCACGGTTGTTGGCGAGGCTGGGGAGTATGTATTGGAACTGAATGCACAAAACCGCGCAGCCTCTGATAGGGGGGGTGATGCCATTATTCGAGGTTTTACCGAGACACAAATAAGCTACCTTGCAGCATTTTTGCACGCGTTAACTGACCCAGAAGCATTGGCTGGTAGTAATGAGATTAATATGTTAATTCCGCTTCGTGATGGCGGACCTGATGGCCATCAATTTGATGCCATAAATCGTGCAGGAGATGCGTTATAAAAACAACTTTTAGCAGGTGTGTGAATACGCCTGCTATTTGCATAAATCACTGAATTACTTCGTCTACTGGCTTTTTATTAATCTTTTTTTGCTTTAGGATTGTGTAAAAATAAGCAATTAATAGCCCGAAGCATTAAGGAAAGTAGTTTGGTAGATTTTAATTCCGTTATTGAGACTTGGCATGACTTTTACTCTGTTTTGTCACAAGTCAGTGCGACGTTTGCAGGCTTGCTTTTCGTGAGCTTATCTTTGCGTCATGAACTGCTCAATCATCCCGAATTTGTTCGGGTAAAACGATTGGCGCAGCACACCTTTAAAGCCTTTTTGTTTCTGGTGATATTTGCACTCATTTTTATTATTCCTAAAGCTGGCCTATTAGGTACAACCATGCCGTTATTTTTAGTGGCACTCTATGCATTTGTTATCACAGCAAGAGGCTTGCATATTGAACTTAAAGACAAGTGTGATTATACCGTACAGGTCTCTGGAGCGAGTAAGATTTACCTCTTGTCGATGTTAACTTATTTGATGTTCGGTATTGTTGCCGTGCTACTATTTCTTGGCATTGATAAAGCGTTATATTTGGTTGTGGGATTGGTCATATGGACGCTTGCGTTGGTAACCACGAGTTCATGGAAGCTACTGGCCGAATTAAACGCAGAAAACATTAATAAAAAATGTGAGTAATTCATAGTAACTCCCAAAAAATTAAAAAGCCCAGCTGATCAGCTGGGCTTTTTAGTTAGTGTAGGTTGTCGCTAAGGTGCAGTACTTAACTCAGAGTCAGGCTGTCTAATATCCTGTTGTACCTGCTCTGTTTTCTTCGCAAACTTCAATGCGCCATACCAACATAAGCTGCCAATTGAGATTAACATCACATCGACGATCACAAGATCCACCAATATCATGTTTGATAACACACCACTAAATTGTAGGTAACTTGGAATATTTAGTAGGGCAGCTAAGGCATATAACAGCCCTGATAATTTTAAGGTGTAGTGACAAAACATCGGTTGTTGCTTGATGGACAACGACGCAACGATACTGATAAAAAAGCTCATATATACAATTGCTTGAATACTGGTCATGCGACCAGCTAGGTCAAGCGGGATCACTTTTGTTGCAACAGCGCCTAAGGCAATAGCAGCCATGCAACCGATAAATGCCCCTGAGGTTAAGCGAGTAACAAAGGTAAGGCTGCGTTTACTTTGCTTCTTTTGTTTGGCGCGTTTGCTTATCCACATGAGATTACCTGTAATAATCACATAAGCGGTTGCTAATCCGAGGATGAAAAAAGCAATACGCATCCCGTAACCAGCAAAGTCGCCAAAATGCAAGCTGGCAATCGTCGCAAGGCCTCCGCGTAAGTTATTATCATAGTTGTCTGTGGTGATATATATTTGCTGCTGATCTTTAAGTGTATAACGTACATCCACTTCGTTAGAAAATTCGTCATTGCTTTTACCCATAAACACTAATACCGCGTTTTCATCGCCAAAATGCTCTATCATCATTAGTCTGAGCTTAACATCACCCAGCTCCTCCATGGCTCTTGGGTACAATGCATCGATACCTTGCATTGGCATGCGTTTATCAGCTTCTTCAATATGGGGCTCGTTAAACCCTGCGGCTTGCAGTACCTTCTCTTGGCTACCTTGATACAAAATAAGCGCGTATGAGATTTGATAGATGATCACAAGGTTGAACACTAAACCTGTGAAGGCATACATAATATGAAATGGCAGCCCCATGGTCCCTATTAAGTTATGTGCGTCAAGCCATTTGTCTTTATTTTTGCCGAAACGGTACTGATAAAAATTCTTAAATAGCTTGCGCCAATGTATTACTACACCACTAAGCAAGGCGACAAAAAAGAATAAAGTGATAATACCTACAAAATAAAGACCTATTCGTCCGATGCCTAAATCATAATGAAGGTGATACACAAAGTTTGCATATTGAAACTCGTTTGCGTCCGCAATGATATCGCCAGTAACTGGGTCAAGTAGTAGGTACATGTCTTTATGATCTTCGCCAGTTTCGGGATGAGGCTCTGCTAGCTCAACGGCAAAGTATACTTGCATGAAAGGGTTTCGCTCTGTAGGTTCATACAAGTAAAATAAGTGATGGGTATCAACTTGATATTGCGCATCGAGTTTCGCCATCACTGTGTCATAAGATACTTTCTTACTATGTGGAGCATGTTCACCTATTAGAGATATTTTCTCCCATGTCTCAATGTTTTCACGAAATAAACTAATAGAGCCAGCAACAAAAACGATAAACAAAACAAATGAAATGATGAGACCAATCCATGCGTGTGCGTTGGTAAGTGTCTTTAAAGTTTGGTTCTTCATTGTGTTACACCAGTAAAATGACGTTGAGAAGTGCTGAAGGCAGCAGAATTAAAAGCATGTGCTTTGCAGCCTTAAGAGCGGTATCAAATGCATAAACCCAAACCATAACTCCTGCCCAAATTGGGAAGCCTAAAATAAGTCCGATGAGCAAACGTGTATCTTCTGCAAAAGGCAAAATTAAATTGGTATTCAGTGCCAAAGAGATTGAAATAAATAACCCTGAAAAAAAGCCAAGAATGGTTTTAGGCCACATAGAGTGTCCCTCCAACTGTTGTGCAAAGTACAACGAGTAAAATTGATACCGATATAAATAGGTGTTTTGACTTACCTGCTAGGATAGTCACAGAGACTAACCCCAGCATGAGCACTACAAGGCTCGCTAAAAGTGCCGATACAAGCGGGAAAGCCAGTGCAAAAAGTATATTCGCAACAGTATACAGTATGGTTGCTACGATATAGCCCATGAGTTTATTAAGCGGCTGTTTTAATAGGCGCTGCTTAGGGCTAGATAGGTACAGTAATAGAGATGCTGTCCATATGGGGATAATAGCGAGAAAGCTCATGCAAATAAAAATCATTGTTATTTTGTTGTTTATTGTTTCAATAAGTGAATCAAATTTCAACAATAAAAGTATGAAGATCTTACAATCAGAGCTAAATCGGGCAATTGGTAGGGCTTAAACCAATGATAAAGACCACAGTGTTCTTGTTTTGGGGTCACTGGGATCTGGGCCTACCTCCTTGCTACCTATAAGTTTAAATGCGCTGATAAGCGGTGCATTAGTGATTTGTGTTCTGCCAATCATATGACAGTAACCTTGTGCTTTTGCGCCACTTAAGAAATGCTCAGTTAACTTAAATATTATGCCCATGCCGAGCTTAGTTTTATGAAATTTCTTATTAATAATTATCATATCCGCATACAAGCCGGGTTTGGTATTGCTTGGTAGTGTTCTTGGAAACCCCCAAATGAGGCCAATGAGTTTTCCTTGGTCAAATGCAAGATAGCCTAAGCTATTTCTCTTAGATGAAAAGTAATGTTGGGTACGGGGTTTGCTCCAAAAAGAGACTAGCGGCGTATCGCAAATAGGGCAGTGTGTTTTGTCGCGATATGTCTCGGTGCTAACATTAAACTCGTTGCCTTTACAGTGCGGGCAAACATGCCCCAATTGCACAACTGAATCATTTTCACAGTAGGCCTGATGAAGGTAATCAACTAATACATCAATGCCGCCAATAGACTCAAGACTAAAGGCTTTGTAGTCAAGATGAGCGGCTCTACTGGTCATTTTTTCGATGAGATTTTGTTCTTTAGTCATGAGGTTAAAGCCGTTTTTTGTGGTTTTGAGATTAAGCGTAAACTTTCTTGCGCGAGCAAGGAGATAGGGTTTACGGTTGGTTTATTTGTTAATGGCGGCAGATCGGTGCAGCCAAGAATAATTTGCTCAGCACCACTTTCAATCATACGTTTAGCAATACAAAGTAAGGTACGCGGTGTGTAATCAGAGTTTAATGCCTGTGCATTTGATACTTGAGAGAGAATGAATTGATCTATTTGCTTTTGTTCAAATGAGGTTGGCAGCTCTAGTGAAATATCATGTTCACTCAACGTATTTAAATATAAGCTCTGTTGTATGGTTTGAGAGGTTGCGAGTAACCCCACTTTGTCGACTGCATTGTGAGCAAGTGATTTTACAGTAAGGTCAATGATGTTTAATACTGGGACAGGTACGTGAGACTGAATCTCACTAATAAAGCAAGACAGTGTGTTGCAAGGTAAAGTAATAAAATCTGCGCCGCCTTTGGCGAGTTTTTTTGCAGACTCAATTAAGAGTGGTTTATAGGGTTCTAGCCTTGCCCCTTTCGTTAATATGTTTTCTTCTAAACAAAAAGGTATGGGTAGACTGTCTAGTAAAATATGCGGTCTATGAGTTAGGTGGTTAGCGTGCTGCTGTAGGGTCAAGTAAAACTGAGCACTGGCACTGGGTCCAACACCTCCGATGATACCTATGGTATGCATGATCACAATTTAGCCGTTTGCAAATGTTGTTTTTGCTGATTATCTATACATTCCCAATCAAGTCTATTACAAAAATATTACACTTAATCATTAGGTAAAGGGCGTTTTAGTAGAATAGTATTAATTTAAATGTATATTTTGTGTAAATTTTAGGTGTTTTGTTTTAATTAAAGAGATAGGCTATATAAGCGTAAGTTGAGTAATAATTGCGCAGACATATTTAATCGTAATATTTACAAGGATCTGAACATGAAATATTTACAGGGTATTTTGTTATTATTTGCTCTTTGCTTTTCGGCATTTGGACAATCAAAGGTCATACAGGTAGATAATATGTGTGGACCAAGGGGGGCAATGCAGCCTGAGTCAAAACAATTTCGACATGACAGTATGTTAACCAATACTGCTAACACGCAGTCTAGTGAGAAATCGGGTGTAAGATTTTTGGGCTTTGACATCACCGAAAGCGGGGGCGGGAAAAACCTGACGGCCCGCTTTGCTGGTGGTGACGGACTGACATATGCATATGCTGACGTGTATTGGGGTGATCACACTTTAATGTGTGGCCAAGTATATGGCCCAGAGCGTCAAAATAATTTTGCATGGGCTATCAACATACCGCTCTCTGAAGTATCGGCGATATTAAATCAGGAGGGGGAACTCGCAATATGGTTGATCAGCCTTCATAACGTTAATGGTGTAGAGGAAGACCGGATCGGTGAAATAACGTATGACAAGCAAGCTTTATTAGAGCTAGTTAATCATCAGTCTGACACTAGTTTGCCTTATGAGTTAACTATCGCACACCCAAGTGATTTGGAAATGCAGTATGGTGAAAACGACATTGTGTATTGTCTTAATAGTCGTTACTACAATTGTGATTATTCTATTTATGAACATCCAAGGGCCGATGATGCACGATGGGATACAATGGGTATCGCGCTGCCATTTAAAGGTCAATTAACCTTAGATGGCTATGTTTCATCTATCCTTTATAAGGAAGACATAACCTCGGATATGAAGGTGATGGCAACAGACATTGGCGTATGGAATGCAGGTGTGTCTGAGCCATTTCAGTTAGGTGCATTACACCCAGATAGTAAAGCCTTTTTGTCACAATTTATGACGCTAAGCCGTAGCGTGGACGCAGACACGGGCAAAATGAAGTCGACTATTGCATGGGATATCCCAGTAGAGCATGGTGAATTTCTAAGTCATGGTACGTTCGTACGTGATTACAATACATACCTTTTGTATAACTTCGCAATACAAAGAAATCCGCTTGGCAGCCTTGAAGACGCACTGAATAATGGCTACTCCGAAGCGCAGTATCAAGCGAAAAACAAAGCGAGCAGCATTGCGATGACCGGGATATATGATTCATTCAATGGCACCTTAAAACTTACTCCATTGACGGTGACATATCCATAAATGTCAGATAAGAGCAGGCAACAGCCTGCTCTTTCAAAGCGTATATTGAAAGGGTTTTAGAGGGTATCTTTAAGTAGTTCTAGCACTTCTTTTACTGAGAGTTTGTAAGTTGTATCTTGGCCGCTCAATAGCTGCTGCGCTAAGTCGCGCTTTTGCTCATGCATGGCAATGATCTTCTCCTCTATGGTTTGCTGTGCGATCAAGCGATAAATGGTTACAGGTCGAGATTGTCCAATACGATGTGCTCTATCTGATGCCTGTGCTTCAACCGCTGGATTCCACCAAGGATCCATGTGTATCACATAATCCGCAGCCGTGAGGTTAAGCCCTGAGCCGCCTGCTTTGAGACTAATTAAGAATACCTCACCTTCGCCGCGTTGAAATGCATTAACACGTGCTTGGCGCTGCGCCGCAGGCGTTGAACCATCTAAATATTGATAGTTCACATCGCGTGTCTTTAAGTGTTGCGCTAGCAGCTGTAAATGGCCCACAAACTGGCTGAAGATCAGTGCTTTGTGGCCATTTTCTCTCAACTCTTGTAATAGCTGATCTAATTTGTTTAATTTGGCACTGCTTAAACCCAATTCTGGGGCTACTAAGTTGGGGTTACAGCAGACTTGGCGCAGTTTGGTCAACTCAGCTAGCATCGCAAGGTGTTGAGAGCCCGAATCTTGTTGCTCATTGGCCTGTGCGATATTGGCAATGGCGTTTTGACGCAGTGCCTCGTAGAGGGTTTGCTCTTCATCACTAAGTTGGATCGGGACATTGATTTCTGTCCTTGGCGGCAGCTCCGTTAGCACCTGATGTTTCATGCGTCTTAAAATGAACGGTTGCAATAAGGTTTTTAAGTTTTGCTGTGCATAGCGCGCCGCAATTGGTTTGTCTTCTTTGCTCTCTATGGGTTGGATGAACCGTTCAGAAAAGCGCTTGAGATTACCCAATAGCCCGGGGTTAACAAAGCGAAATAATGACCATAATTCTACCAAGTTATTCTCAATAGGCGTGCCTGTGGTGATCATTTTAAACTGCCCTTTGAGTGCACAGGCTGCTTTGGCGCGCTGTGACAGCGGGTTTTTGATGGCTTGTGCTTCATCTGCCACGATACAAGACCAATTAATACTTTTGAGCAGTTCAATGTCGCGCACTAATAATCCATAACTGATGATCACGACATCCTGCGTTTTGAGTTGCGCAAACAATGCTGTTCGGGCGTCACCGGCACCATAGTGTGACAGTAATTTTAATCTGAGTGTGGGGGCAAATTTCGTTGCTTCTTGCTGCCAATTAAAGCATACCGAAGTCGGCGCGATGATTAAGCTGGGCCCTTCTTTTGCCCTTGCGAGTAGCACAGCCAGAGATTGCAGTGTTTTACCTAGACCCATGTCATCGGCAAGACACGCACCCGCTCCCCAATGCGCTAGACGCATGGCCCAATCAAAGCCCGTATGCTGATAATCGCGCAGGGTTGCGTTTAAATCAGCTGGTGGGGTTACTTTAAGCGTATTGGCCTGATACATTTTTTGTGATTGCTCTTCCCAAGCAGGCAGGGTTTTCATGCGCATACCTGTGACAGCTTCAGAGACGATTGGGCTAGCAAGCGGGTGAAAGCGACCTTGCTCTGTACTTTGATTGAGCTGTACTAACTTTTCATGTAAGGCGTGAGACAGTGCGACGACCTGCTGTCCACTGAGCTCGATAAATCTGCCATGGCTTTGTTCAACCAGTTTTAGTAGTTCTTTAAGTTCGATGACTTGTTGGTCATTTATTTTTAGCTCACCATTTAGGTCAAACCATTGGTTTTTCTTTGAGATGGCCAGCTGCAAATGTTGTGATTCTAAAGGCTTCGATAAACTGATTTTTTTCCCTTTGGGCCAGCGAATTTTAACCTGTAGGGGCGGTGAATTTTGCAAGCCTAGTTCTAACTGTTCAAGGGCACAAAGTGCATCTTGTAAATCAGCAATGCACAAGCGGTTATCAGCCATGGCTAAAAAGGCAGGACAATGAGTATCTAAGCTGTCGAGCAGCTCTTGTTCTTGCGCTAAGTTGCGTTTCGTGGCTATTCGCTTACCTTCAATTTCAGCACTGATACTTGCATTGCCAACACCTGGATGGAATGCGGGTCCCAAGTCACCAAATGGCATACTCAGGCAATGAAACTCTAGTCCTTGTTGATAAGGGCTAACATTAATGATGAGATGAGCTTGCGGCTCAACCGTTTCTAACCCGATCTCTATGTCGCTTACTTGAGAGGCAATATTCAGTAGCGGCGCAATAGCTGCGATGCTGGCAATCAATTTTGGTTTGGCTTGTTTTGGAATAAGTAAGCCATTTTCACCAATGATGTGCGCAATTTTAAGGTGTTGCTTATCAAAGTAAGTGAATACATATTGATGCGATGTTATGTGCTTTATGGCATAGACCGTTGAGTACTTTGCAAAATCTTCGGGTAAATCAGTCAAGCTAAGCAACAATTGCTCCCCACATGCTGTGATGGCGAGTTGTGCTGGAGACTCGATGATGTCCAGAGGTTCGTTCAAATCATTGGTAGTAAATACATTGGGTGCGAGTGCTGCCGCACGAAGCGCTTCAACGCTATTTAGGTGATAGGTGGTGTCTTGCCAATGTTTGTCTATTGACATGGCATCGATAACGGCCAAATCTGATGCCGTTAAATAGGTCAAATCTTGTTGATTTTGATATAGCGTCTCAAGCGGGATGGCTTTGCCTTTGCTCCAACCATGAGGTTGGCGTTTTTGCACTTTTGCTTGAAACGAAGCTTTACCATTGGCGATATCAAGTAGCCAAATCAAGCGTTCACTGGCTGTTGAGTCAGCGTTATCTGATAAGGCTTCTTTTGGCGCAAGCGCGAGCAATCTATCTAGGGCGAGATCCCATTCAGACTGCTGCTGAATAAGTGTTGCGAAGTTAAGACTCAGCTCGCTCTCTTTATGTCCGTTTGTCACAGAGGTGTATAACTGATCGGCAATGCCTGTGAATAAGCTCAATGTCGCGTTACTAAAAAAAGCGCGGCATGCTTGCAGCCTTTCAAGATGTTGCTCATTGAGCGATTGCTTACACCAGTGCAGCGCCAGTAGTGAAAAGAGCTGACAAGCGTAATAATCCAAAGGGCGATTTTGCAAGTCCCGTTCATGCTCTACAAACTGGCTAATAAAGGGGGCCGCAGTCAATAAAGATTCACTCAAGCACTCAAATAATTGGCCAATATAGTAATTTGTTTTATTCCCTTTTTTATCGGATAGCTGATTACTGGCAAGGGACATGGCTTGCTGAGTATGATCATTGTTACTTGACGCTGACGCTAAAAGGGCAATGAGGTGGAGCCAGCCAAAAATACCGTCTAAATAGGGTGCTTTCTTCTTGGAATATTTTTGCTGTGCTTGAAGCGCACTATTAAATTGCTGACATGCATGCTCGCTTTGATTGTTAAGCAGTAAAAAGCTAGCTTTCAGCTGCAGCGCATAACTGGTTATATCATTGGGTTTTATTAATTGTTGTGCTTGGTGTACATGGTTATCCAGTAACAAGGTTTCACTGAGCAAAAAGCGCAAGTTTCGATTATTTGGGCAGTGCTTTTGCGCTTGAATAAGCAGCTCAAGCGCAACATGGTTATTGATACCAAACTGTTTTTGGTTCGCAAGTAATGTTGCAAATGCTTGGTATTGCATCTCTTCTGGTAACTCAGCAAACGTATCCAGTTGGAATGGGTAAAAAACAAACTGCACCAGTGCACTGTTATTTTGTGTGTTGACTATTTGCGGGTTTTTGTGAAAAGCCAATCGTGCTTTTGCTTTAGGTAGCTGGCCAAGTAACAAAAAGTCGCGAGTGAGACGGTTTTCATCTTCTGGGTCTCGCTCCCACTCGTAGGCATTGAGCACCGGGATAAACTCTTCTGCATATTTTAATATCGGTAACAATCGCCCAAGCTTTTGTGCATGCTGAATTACATGGTTAGCGATAAGTGGGTTTATTCGCACATTGAGGTGCTCAATAATAGCCAGCTGCTTTGCTTCTAATAGCGTTGTCAGTTCTGAGCTAAGTGCAGAAACAGGCCTACCTTGTGCGATGACTTTTCGCTCTGTTAAACGCTTTAATATTTGCTTTATTTTTATGGTAGACGCCGACTTAAAAACCACTGCAAGCACTTGCACCAGTGTTTGGTAGTCTTCATCAAGGGCTAAATAGTCTTGATAGAGTCGCTCTATGATGACATTGGTATCTGTTGTGAGAGTGAGTGGGCGATTAAGTGAGTGCAAGAGTATTCCTAAGCGTACAGACTGACGCAGGGAAAGTACCAAATGGTCGTCAATGTCACAAGCTTTATGAGGGACTAAAAGTGATAGACATAAAAGGCATTTTGTCCGTCTTTCGCTGTCGTATCGAGATGAAAGTGACACTTCTCAAGTGCACGAATAGAGCCTTTATTATGAGGGTCCACTCCAGCAAATACGGTTTTAATGCTGGTGGTGTATGCTAAATAAGTCATTAGCCCAGACAAAAGCTCGCTGCCAAAGCCCTGTCCCCAAGCTTGTTCAGCGATCAAATACCCTATGTGTGCTGTGTCACCAGAGCGGTGGAATAAGGTTAATCCAATTGGCAGAGTGCGGTCTTTGAGTGTGGTTTCTCTGCTCATCGCTATGAATATGTCTGCTTCTTTAAGCTTGTCACTGAGCCATTGCACTGCGTGCTCATCTAGCGGTGGTGATTGCCACTCTTTAGGTAAAAATGCAGTGACAGCAGGGGTGAGTATGTGCGTAATTTGCTGAGCATGATTTGGCTTTGATAATAAAGATTGGCAATGATATACACAGAGTCTTTGCGTAGTGAATAAAGAGGACATCTGTTTAGCTCTCCAAAAGCGGCAGTATCAGTGCCGCAAGCTTGGTTTATTAATAAAGGTTAGTTACTTTCTGACTTTAATGCACTTATTGTTGAGATTGCTTAAACGCCATCATTTTTTGGTGACCTGTTAGTGCAGGGCCTGCGAGGGCTTTTAATAGTAGGCTGCCTACGTAAATGAAGAGGGCGCTCACCAATGCATCCAAAAACCAGGCTATAGGTATTGTTGTTACCCCTAAAAAGTCAGGCATATTTTGCAGCGCGGGTAAGGTTGCTTGCTGAGTGAGTGCATGCAGCGCTAAGGCGGCCCAAAAACCAAAACAGTATGGGCAATGCCAAGCTTCATAAAGGTAAGCAAGTGGCTTAGGGAGTTTATCGACGAGCGTGTTAAACCACGTTCCCCAATCAGGCAGCTTTTCCCAGATCAGAATATGTAATGTCAGTCCCATCAAAGCAATGGAAAAGTTTATTGTCATTGGAGAGTCAACCATAATATACCTCTAAATATGCGTGTTTTAATATGTGGGCTATTCTAGAGCTAAATTTATTGGACGATAATTGATAGAATTTAGTAAAAATCGGCTTTTTTTAAGCTTTTCAAAAAGTGGGGTAACAGTATGCATGCATTGGCCGTTGGCGAGGCGTTTTTTGAGACGCTAACAGAGCAAAAGCATGACTCACATGCGGAATGTGTACTGACTTTTATCGTATCTGGTGAAATGACCATTGCCCATCGCCTGCCTTATCACATTAAGCCTGGCTCATTTAATATTGTGCCGCCAGGCGTTCCTCATACGCTGTTAACAGGTGAAAACCTGCAGGTTTTATGGCTGAGTTTTTGCCCTGATTGCTTGGGTTTAGCCGACAGTGATTTACTGACTTCTTTTGAGCAGGTGAAAAAAGGCGTGTTGCCCGTGAAAGCGGCGAGCTTGGACCGGCATGCCTTCATTTCAACTCTATTTTATGAACTGATTGCGGCTCAACAACAAAAACTGAGCCTTGAAGTGCAGCGCAGCTTTGTTGTTTTGTTGTTGAATGAGCTCAGTTTGGCTGTCTCGTGTGGCGCAAATTCTTCGCAATATAACGAGAAGGTTGAAAAGGCGCTCACGTTCATACAAGCCAATTATTTACGATCTATTGGACTCAATGAAGTAAGTGAGGCGGTTCATGTGACGCCTCCTTATCTTGCCCAATTGTTTAAACAAGAAACGGGGCATACGGTTGGTCAATGGATCACACAAAAGCGCTTATCGCAGGCGTGTACACAGCTGCTACATACTTCACAGCCTGTCAGTCATTTAGCAGAAACACTTGGGTGGAGTGATACCACCCACTTTATTCGCCAATTCAAAAAATATATTGGTCAAACGCCTGCTGCATGGCGAAAAAATCAAAAACGCTAGTGTGATAATTTATGGGTGTTTAAGCCTTCAGTGCTTTTAAGCTGCGATTGACCAGTTGATCCGCTTGTCGAGTAGTTTCTGGCAAACGGTATTTGGGAGTGAGCTTTTCAATCCATTGCACAGCTGTTTCAATACTTATTTTATGCCCCACCGAGACAAAAACCGGTTTGATATCTTTTTGCGTGCGCAGCACCTTGCCGATAATAGTCTCATCATGCATTAAATCAGACATGCTGCCCTTGCATGCACCCGGCGTTTCATACTCACCGATCAGCTTGGTTTTACCACAACCAATAGTGGGAATATCTAAAAGCACACCAAGGTGGCTTGCCATACCAAAACGCTTAGGGTGTGCGATGCCTTGCCCATCACAGACGATTAAATCTGGCAACATCGAAAGTTTTTTTATGGCATTGATTAACGGGGGGATTTCACGAAAAGAAAATAACCCTGGTATATAAGGAAAGCTGATGGTCTCTACCACACTACATGACTCGATGACTTGCAGTGTTTTTGCGTCTAATAGTACCACTGCGCCAACCACTTGGTCATTGTCTTCATCATAGGCAACATCCACGCCTGCGATTGTATCAATCTCATTGAATTGATCAGTCATAATGACGGTATTGGCTAAAGATGTTTGAATTTGCAATGCGTCTTCTTGTGTTGTGGGTGCGTCGTATTGGATCATGCTGATGATTTATGTTGGTATTGATGATTTGAATATGATGGGGCGTAAAATATGATTATCAATAGTTTATGTGACTTTTTTGATCTATGAATGGATAAAAGAACCCCTGTATCGTGAGTAACAGAGGCTCTTTGGGTTCTAGTAATTTATCGACGTTCTAAAGTCATATCTGAAGCCAACGGACAAAGAGTCAAAATCTTGGTCGTTCGTATACGACTTGGTGAGGTATTCAAGGTGTACGCGCAGCGGTGGCGTTGGCATCCATTCTAAAGTGACGTTGTAACCATCGTAGCTCTGATTAGCTGGGTCGTTATCACTGTAACCGTCGTCAAAATCAAAAAATCCTGCTTTTAGCTTATAAAACTCTGTCAGTTTATAAGCAAAAGAAAGATCAAGTGTTGAGCCATCTCTGTCTGCGATATTGTTTCTTTCATACGTTTTATCTTGATAGGCGATTGCAGCGTAAAAGCGGTCTGTAAAATCATAGGCTACTGAGCCTGCCCAGATGGAGTTTTCTCCTTGCCTGACTTGCTGGTCGTAGACATCATTCATTTGGTAGGTGATTGCAGCATGTAGCCCATCTTTATCATAGCTGACACCAGCATTGAACAAGTCTGCATAGTTTTCGTTATTTGCTCCATCGTACTGTGCAACAGCTACAAAAGTAATAGGACCACTGTCAAGGCGGTAACTGAGCAAGTTGTCAACGAAAAATAGGCTTTCGTTATCATAGGCGTAAGGACTGTTTGCATGATTAAAAATATCGACGTATTCAGCAATAAACAAGTACTGCGCAGGTCGCTGTTTACCAATCCCAAAGCGCCCGACGGGGGTAACTAGGGCGGTGTAGGCGCGACGAGAGCGGCCAAACTCACCGGTATTTTGAATGTCGATACTCCACTCACCATGTAGTTCTGCGGCCCAGTCATCATTAAATCTGTGGGTGGCTTTGATCCCCGCGTGGGATAATGCGTCACGCACATCGTATGTATCTTCGCCGTTGTCTTCGATGCGTCCATAGGTTGGGCGCATGGTCGCATAGACCTCAACCTTATGCGTTACAGGTTTTTCTGCCGCTTTTGGTACAGGTTTTGGTGCTGTTTTGGCGGTGGCGGTAGGTTGTCTGGTGTCTGCTGGTTTTTCAGGTTCTGGGTGCTGCGCAGTAAATCGTCGTTTGAGTTCCGCAAGCTGGGCTTCAAGTGCCTTAATGTCATCCATGGTGACGGGACGGTTATCATTT
The DNA here is from genome assembly GCF_030125375.1 of Pseudoalteromonas umbrosa. Lineage (GTDB taxonomy): Bacteria > Pseudomonadota > Gammaproteobacteria > Enterobacterales > Alteromonadaceae > Pseudoalteromonas > Pseudoalteromonas umbrosa. Next base: position 218,318 of record NZ_JASJUU010000006.1, read on the forward strand.
GCAATCACCGGATATGCAAATGACGTAGATAGCAAAAGAGCAAATAAAGAACGGCTCGCTGTTTTCATAGTCTTTAAACCAATTAGTTGCGATAAAGCGAATTATAGACAACACTTTGCGATGTTGACTGATTTTTTTTCTGGCGAGTAACTATGAAGATTAGAACCAAGTTTTCAGTCGCTTCTGCGCTGGTGGTGTTTATCATCATTATTGTATTCAGCGGCTCTACTTACTGGTTTATCAATGATTCAATGAAGCAAAAAACGGCTGCTTATGTGGGAGACACTACTCAGCTGCTGGCGATCAGCATTAATAACTGGCTGTCGAAAAAAGCCTCACAAGTACACTTAGTAAAGACACAGTTAGATGTTGAATTTAGTGTAGAAAATTTTCAGCAAGCGTTAAACACGCCTTATTTTAGCACCTCATTCCTATTGGCGTTTGGTACTGTGGATACGGAAACAGGACTTAGGTCAAACAACCCAAACCGTCAGAATCCTCCTGGTGTGGACTTTCGCCAACGTCCTTGGTATTCATTGGCAAAACAAAAAGGGAAAACGGTTTTCACTAGCCCTTATGTGGATGCGGCAACGGGTGAGCTATTACTTTCGGTAGTGTCTCCAATCAATTATCAAGGCCAGTTTAAAGGCGTGATCGGTGGAGACCTAAGCTTAACGACCATCGCTAACAGTATCAATGCGGTTGACTTTGACGAAACTGGATTTGCATTTTTAGTGGATAAGCAAGGAGAAATCATTTCTCATCAGCAAAAAGATTTAAATGGCAAAACGTTACGTGACATTTCGCCTAATCTTTCTCTGGCTCAGTCAAAAACAGTGATTGAAGTAGAAGTCGGTGGTGAAGACAAAATCATGTATTACTACCCACTGGATGATCAGTATGGTAATGCATGGTATTTGGCGGTAATGCTTGATAAAGACAAAGTTTATCAAGTGCTCAACAAGATGACATTGAATACGATTGTTTTGGCAATCATTGCCGTTGTGTTAGGGTCATTAACAATCAGAACGCTCGCGATACACCTTTTAAAACCACTAAAAGAGTTAGAAGCTGCCATTACCAACATCGCATCGGGTAGTGGTGATTTGACTCAGCGTTTAACCATTAAAAATGATGATGAGTGCGGTAAGGTCGCGCAGCAGTTTAATATATTTTTAGGGTCGCTCCATCAGTTAGTCTCACAAGTGAAACATGGTACCGATATTGTGGTATCAAGTAGTGAAGCAGCCCGAGAATTGGCGACTCAATCAAGCTCTCGTTTACAAGAGCAGGTCGGATTGGTAGAAAGTTTAGCAACAGCTATGCATGAGATGAGTACAACCTCCGGTGAAATAGCGGGTAGTGCTCAAAATGCGGCCAGCTCTATTACCACGGTTAATGACAAAACTAGAGATGGTCAGCAGGTCTTTTTAGAAACAAAAAAAGAGATTTCCGCGTTATCTGAGGAGATAAACGAGTCCCATGCAATGAGTACGCAACTTGCTGAATACAGTCATAGCATCGAAAATATATTATCCGTAATTAATGGTATTGCTGAGCAAACAAACTTACTGGCGCTTAACGCCGCGATTGAAGCTGCAAGGGCTGGGGAGCAGGGTAGAGGATTTGCAGTTGTGGCCGATGAAGTGCGCTCGCTTGCGACCAAAACGCAAGAATCGACAACAGAAATTAAAAGTATGATTGAACAAATACAGGTCTCGTCAAATCAGGTGCAAAATGCCATGGGGGCAAGTCGAGACAAAACTTTGTTATGTGTTGAGCAAACAGAGCATGCGACGCAAATGCTGAATGAAATTTCTGAGTCGGTAAAAGACATCATGGATCGCAATATTCAAATTGCGACTGCGATTGAAGAGCAAAGTGTTGTCATTGAAGAGATAAATAAAAATACCGCGAATATCAATGATATTAGCGTTGAGGTTGATAATTTTTCTAGTCAGCAATACGAAGCGAGCCAAGAGCTTGCTTCGCAATCACACGAGCAAGAGGTACTGCTGTCTAAATTTACTTTATAGTATGGTGAGATGTTTTCAGCTGAGCCAAAAGCACGTATGATTTTGCTCAGTTGAAATAGTCAGTGATTGTAGGAGCAAATCATGGCCATATGGGTAGATGCAGACGCGTGCCCTGTCGTAATTCGAGAGATTTTGTTTCGTGCAGCGGTGCGCACTCAGGTGACGGTCACTTTGGTGGCAAATCAATATTTGAAAACACCACCGTCTCCTTATATTTGCAAGTTGCAGGTCAGTGCAGGCTTTGACGTTGCAGATAACGAAATCGTGAAGCGCATGAGCGCAGGAGACTTGGTGATCACCAGTGATATTCCTCTCGCGGCAGAAGTCATAGAAAAGGGCGGACTTGCACTAAGTACCCGAGGGGAAATGTATACCACTGAAAATATTCGTGCGCGTTTAAATATACGTGACTTTATGGATACGATGAGAAGTAGTGGTGTTCAAACCGGTGGGCCGCCGCCTTTGAGCCAAAGTGAGAAACAGCAATTTGCAAATTGTCTAGACCGGTGGCTGCAGCAACGCAAAACACAGTAAAATATAGCTTTATAGCCTGTTGATGATACAGGCTTACTTTTCTTATCCATTTGTCCTCTTTAATACCCACACTTGTATTGATCTTCGGTTCATTTTTTGTAAAGTAAGATGTCCAACCAATGAAGGGCACATAGTCTATCGAAGGAGAGTAATATGATAAGAGAGATGACACAGCAAGACTTTGTGACATTTTGGCCTGTGTTTAAAGAGATTATATTACAGCAAGAAACCTATGCATATCATCCTAATATGTCACAAGAAGAAGCTTACCAAATTTGGTGTGCGCAGCCATTAAAAGCGTTTGTGTATGTTGAAAATAAACAAGTATTAGGGACGTATTATATTAAGGCCAATGCGATGGGCCCCAGCGATCATATTTGCAACTGTGGTTATATGGTTTCACCGAAAGCCCGTGGTAAAGGGTTAGCAAGAAAACTATGTGAGCACTCACAGCTGCAGGCTGTGGCGCTTGGTTTTAAGGCGATGCAGTTTAACTCAGTTGTTTCGAGTAATGAAATTGCGGTTTCGCTTTGGAAAAAGTTGGGGTATGAGGTCATTGGTACTATTCCGAACGCTTATCGTCACCCTCACTTGGGGTTTGTTGATAGTTATATCATGTATAAGTGGTTGGCATAAAAATAGAAGGGGTCAATATTGAACAAGGAATTAGTGTTTTATTATTTAGCAGATAAACCGGAATACCTGCCTACAGTCGCCCGTTGGTATTACTCACAGTGGTGTGAGCAAAGTGGTCGCTACACTTTAGATCAGCTCACTGAAAAACTAAAAAATTCATTAAATAAAAATGCGTTACCAAAAGTTCTTATCGCGATGATAGGTAATCAGTTAGTTGCGGCTGCGGAACTAAAAATTCGAGAAATGGATGATTACCCACAATATGAACATTGGGTTGGTGGAGTGTATGTGGACGCGCAAATGAGAGGCATGCAGATTGGTAAAAGGCTGATGTCTTATGTTGTGTCGCAAGCGAAATTAGCGCAGATTAAAACGCTCTACTTGCAGACAGAGCAATTGGATGGCGGTTTATATAGTCAATTGGGCTTTGAGCCAATGTTTGAGACGCATTCAAAGGGCTATCATGTGGTTGTGATGAAAAAGTCACTGAGTTTGTCTGTATGATAACGGGTGTAAACCATATTACTTTGTCAGTATCAGATCTTATTTTGTCGATTGAATTTTATCGTTTGCTCGGCGCTAAAGCACATGTACGTTGGGAAAATGGTGCCTCTTTATCACTGGGCGATTTGTGGTTATGTTTATCTTTATGTGACATACCGTATAGCCCTTTAAGTACTAAAGGTGACTATACCCATATTGCTTTGAATGTAGATCGAGTTGAGCTAACGAACTTCCGCCGTAACATATCAGAGCTTAATATAAAGACTTGGCAAGAGAATCGCAGTGAAGGTGAATCGCTTTATATTCTTGACCCAGATGGACATAAGTTGGAGTTGCATGTGGGGTCATTGCAAAGTCGTCTTGATAGCTTAAAAGCCAAGCCATATCAAGGCCTCGTGTGGTACAACGAACTGTGAATAGCTATTACTGTTCGATTAATCACAAACAAAATCAATAATGTTATTACATAACAATGATTTAGATTTGTTTTTTTAGTCTTGACTTGATTGACTTTAATTCGGTCAATGATTATATTTACGACTAATTTATCATGCTAAGGTACTAGGTTTGAATTGTCGGATATTGGCTTATTGGGTGCTTGTGACCGTGATTGTATTGCAGTCGGTGTCTTTTGTGGCATCTCTATCCGATGTACATTTAGTTGATGTAAAGCACCTTCAGTCTACACATTCTCATCAACACGATCTTCAAGTAACTAATACAGTAGAATTCGATGAGCATGGTCATGCTATACAGGATTGCCATCATTGTGGCCATTGCTCTGGAAGTCATACTTCTTGGCTTAGCCGACACTGGCAAGAGGATGCTACGCTCATGACTTCTCTGGTTGTGGCGAATACACCCGATACACGTATCCGCAGAAGGGCGGAATCAAAATACAAACCTCCAATCTATTCTTAAATCCCCTTTTTTCACTTGTTCGCTTTGAATTTAGAGCGTGTTTAGTGAGCCATTAATTAGGCGTTTGTTCATAGCACATGTTTGCTGAGTATTGTGACATGTGTACAAATGACAAACATAATTTTAGCGCAAACAGTATGTTGCGTTATGTCCCACATCAGTGTGTACACCTATTTGGTAGGTGTGCAGTGAGCTGGTGCGTGACTTTTATCATCCAATACTAGAATGAGTTGAGTGTATTGGAGGGTAAATGGAGGTTTAAATTATGAATATTTTAAATACAAGGTATGTATTAGTGGTGGTAACTCTTACCGGGTTTTTTAGTTTTTCGGTGTGTGCATTAACAGCAGATCATGATCACGACCATCAAGAGGATAAGCACTATCATCACGTCGATGTAAACCTAGACAACGATGACACTCGTCAACATAAAAATGAATATGCGGTACTCAATGAAGAACAACGCCGTATCGTGGGTATTGAAATTGCTGAAGTCAAAAAAACTAATTACCAAGTAACTCAGTCTGCGTCAGCTGAAGTGAAAGCAAACGGCTATACCAGCTATATAGTCTCTCCTAGAACTGATTCTGTTGTGGTAAATCGTCATGTCACATTGGGAGATAAAGTATCTCAAGGTCAAAAATTGGTGACACTGTTTAGTCAAGAGGTGGCTAGCGCGCAAGCTGAATATCGGTTGGCGAGAAGTGAGTGGCTGAGAATGGCGAAACTGACAGGAACCGCGGTCAGTGAAAGCGAAAAGCTAGCAGGAAAAACCCGCTTTGATGCCGCCTACGGTCAGCTTATTGCTCTTGGGTTAAGTGATTCTGCGATTAAAAGCTTACATAGCTTAGCGAATGAGACCTTGGGTGAATACGCCTTGATTGCGCAGCAAGTTGGTGTGGTGCTCAATGACGACTTTTCACAAGGGCAGCGAGTTGAAGCAGGGTATGCGCTGATGATGCTAGCGGATGAAAGTACATTGTGGGTGGAGGCGAAGTTACCCGTTAAGGCAGATATAGACCCACACAATATAGACCAAGCCGAGGTGTTGTTTAAAGGCAGAAAGTACGCTGCCGAGGTTATCCAGCAAACTCATACAATCGATCCCATTACTCGCACCAAGGTGATCCGATTATCAGTAGATAACAAAGATGATGTGTTACATGCTGGTATGTTTGTTGAGGTGCAGTTAACAATGCACTCAACTGAGCAAGCTATGCTGGTGCCAGAGTCTGCTGTGGTCAGAGACCAAGCACAAAATTGGGTTGTGTTTGTAGAACAGAGCGATGGTGCATTGAAACCTGTTCAGATACGTTTAGGTGCTCAAATTGGAAAACATCGGGTGATTTATGGTTTAGATAGCCCCAGTCGATTAGCGGTTAGAGGTGCATTTTTTATCGCCTCAGAGCTAGCCAAAAGTAACTTTGACCCGCATAACCACTGATGGGAGCTCGTTTATGTTGAATTATATGATTTCATGGTCATTGAATAACCGCTATTTGATACTTGTTGGTGTACTCGCGCTTATGCTTGCAAGCATTACTGTGACACAAAAGTTATCACTCGATGCTTTTCCTGATGTAACAAACACTCAGGTAGTCATAAATACGGAAGCGCCCGGGCTAGGTGCAGATGAAGTTGAACAGTTGATCACTTACCCGATTGAAGCTGTGATGTATGCTTTACCGGATGTTGCTCAAGTGCGTTCTACATCAAAAACGGGGCTGTCAGGCGTAACTGTTGCTTTTAAAGAAGGGGTTGATATTTATTTTGCTAGACAGCTTGTTTTTGAACGGTTGCAGCAGGCTAAAGCGCAGATCCCCGTAGGTATAGGCATACCAGATATAGGCCCAAACACCTCAGGTCTTGGACAAATATTTCAATATTTAATCGTATCGGAGCCTGACTCTGGTTACGACACTATGGCACTGAGAAGTTTAAATGACTGGTTGGTAAAAATGATACTTATGCCAGTTGATGGCGTGACCGATGTATTGTCATTTGGCGGTGAGGTAAAGCAGTACCAAGTGAACCTTAATCCGCAGAAGTTACTCTCTTATGAACTTAGGCAGTCAGATATTCAAGCCGCGCTGGAAAAAAACAATGTGAACGCGGGTGGCTGGTATATGGAGAGAGGGCAAGAGCAGTTAGTGATCCGTGGGGCTGGATGGTTTGCCAGTGGTGAGAAAGGTCTAAAGCAAATTAGTAAAGTCCCAGTTAAAGTCATTGAGGGCACAACGATACATGTTGGCGACGTCGCAGATGTTAAGATCGGCGCTGAAATTCGACAAGGTGCGGTGACCATGACTCGGCGAAATAACCTTGGTGAAGTAGAGGTGATGGGTGAGGTTGTGTCAGGGATTGTACTCAAACGTACAGGTGCCAATAGTAAAGAAACCATTGATGCTATCTATGAAAGATTAGAGCGTTTAGAGCAAGCCTTACCGAAAGGTGTAAAAATTATGCCATTTTACGATCAGAGTGACTTAGTGGATAAGGCGGTAGAAACGGTTGCTAGTGCATTGGGTCTTGCATTTATATTTATCAGTCTTGTATTGACGTTATTTTTATTAAATTTAAGGGCGGCGCTATTGGTGCTGATATCCATTCCGTTGTCCATAGGTATGGCGCTAATGACAATGACGTGGCTTGGGATCTCGGCTAATTTAATGTCATTGGGTGGGTTAGCCATTGCTATTGGTATGCTAGTAGATGGCTCGGTAGTGATGGTTGAAAATATCGTTCGAAAGCTTCAAGAGCAAGGTGATGATATTAAAAATAACCAGAACAGTGTGTTATCCACTGTGTCCTTTGCAGCTAAAGAGGTGACACATTCTATTTTCTTTGCTTCTTTAGTTATTTTGCTGGTGTTTATGCCATTGTTCAGTTTTGAGGGCGTTGAAGCCAGAATGTTCGAACCTATGGCTATTAGCATCATGTTAGCGGTGGCGTTTGCTGTCATCGTTGCCTTGATCTTTGTCCCAGCGCTTGCCTGTATTGCTTATCGAAGTGGCATATCCATTCGACCTAATAAAGCTGCGGCTCGATTAGAGGCTATGTATCGAGCGTGTTTGGTTAAAGCGATGGATAAGCGTAAAGCTTTCATAGTCGCTGTAATCAGCTTGATATGTCTAAGCGCTTTTTTAGCGACTAAATTAGGTACTGAATTTGCGCCGGAGTTAGAAGAAGGCACGATTAATCTACGTGTTACGCTTGCATCATCGGCCAGTTTAGAAACGGCGCTTGAGGTTGCGCCAAAACTTGAAGCATATTTACTAGAGATACCTGAAGTCACTTACGCACTTAGTCGGATTGGCCGAGCGGAAATTGGCGGGGACCCAGAACCGGTTAATAATATAGAAATTTATATTGGGCTTAAACCAATTGAACAGTGGCAAAGTGCATCCAATCGCACTGAACTTCAAGCACTCATGAAGCATAAGCTGGCTGTGTTTCCCGGCATACAACTTAACTTCTCTCAGCCAATAGCAACACGGGTTGATGAACTGCTATCGGGTGTTAAAGCGCAATTGGCAGTTAAATTAATGGGGCCTGATTTAGATGTTCTGGCGCAAAAGGGAACGGAAGTGGAGGCCGTTATTCGACGAATCGAGGGGGCTGTAGATGTCGCGATGGAACAAGTTAATGGTGAGGCGCAACTTTTAATCACCCCAGACCGTCAGGCGCTAGCGAGATTTAATTTGACAGTATCAGATATTATGTCAGTGGTTAATGAAGGTGTCGGAGGCCAGCATGTGGGCCAAATTGTCAATGGTAATGAACGATATGACATATACCTGCGCTTAGACAAAGTATTTCGTAACAACCCCAAAGCAATATCAAATTTAATATTAGTTGCGCCGAGTGGAGAATGGGTGCGGCTAGGCGATGTCGCTCACGTGGCGATAACGACAGGCACACCACAAATTAGGCGAGACGATGTGCAAAGACGTGTCGTTATCGAGGCGAATATAGAGGGCCGAGACATGGGCAGTGTTGTATCTGATATTTATGAGCAAGTAGCAGAGCAGGTTGTTCTTCCTGCTGGTTACTCAGTCATGATTGGAGGACAGTTTGAGCGTCAACAGCGTGCTCAACAGAAGTTACTTATGATAGTGCCTTTATCGTTGATATTAATCAGCTTAATGCTGTTTTGTATTTTTCGTTCAGTTAGACAGGCTTTATTGATACTAATCACTATCCCACTAGCCGTTGTAGGTGGGGTGTGTGCGCTCTATTTTTCTGGCCTCTATCTATCAGTTGCTAGTTCCGTGGGATTTATTACCTTGTTTGGTGTAGCTATTTTAAATGGGGTCGTGATGGTAGAGAGCATTAATAAACAAGAACGTGATAAAGATATTTATAGTGCGGTGCTAAGTGGTGCAAGTGTGCGTATACGTCCAGTGTTGATGACTGCTATTACTTCAGCATTAGGTCTTATTCCTATGTTGTTATCACATGGAGTGGGAGCGGAGCTTCAAAAACCAATTGCAGCAGTTGTAATAGGGGGCTTGGTGAGCTCAACACTCTTAACGCTTATTATTATTCCAATCTTTTATCCGGCTTTTTCACGGCAAAAGTGGTTGAGTAATAGTTAAACGTAATAATTGATGATTAAATGTAAAGCTCACTATGTGAGCTTTACATTTAAAAGGGGCATAAGAATGGCAAGAAAATTTGAAAGCTTCCAAGCGTTTTATCAGTTTTATTTGCAAGAACATCAAAACAAGCATTGCCGCAGAATGCATTTTGCTGGTTCTTCGTTGGTTATAGCGATATTGATTGCTATGTTAATCACGCAATATTGGGCACTCTTACTTGCGCTGCCAATATGTGGCTATGGATTTGCGTGGTTTGGACATTTTTATTATGAACACAACAAACCGGCAACTTTTCAATATCCACTCTACAGCTTTTTTGCAGACTGGGTGATGTTCAAAGATATCATCACCCGAAAAGTTACGATTTAAGTTTTGTGGGCTTATTAAGCAAATAAACGGCGCTTAGAGCTAATAATACGCCACAAGACATGGTTAAACTTAGGTGTTCGTCGAAATACCATATCGACATGCCCATAGCAGTAACCGGCACAATGAAAATAAACGAGCTAGAACGACTCGGCCCTAATTGCTGAGTGGCAAAAAAGAAAATGCTGGTGGCGATACTAACCACAATAATTGACAGATACAGCATATGGTACCAGTAGGTACTTGAATAGTTTGCTATATTACTGATTGGAGATAAGTCATATGCGAATAGATAACTCAAAAGCATTGCCCAAAAATACATCAATGTGCTGAACGTCAGAAAGTCGCTAAATTTAGTACCTTGTTTACTGATAAGAGTTAAAAAAGCCCATGTTAAAGAGGCTAATAAGAAATAAGCGTTTCCCGATGCCAGTATTTGAGCGACATCAAAAAGCCAAATTTCAATCATAAAGAGCCCACCAACGACCCCCAATATACAGCCTATGAGTTGTGTGTTAGAAAGTGTGCTACGTAAAATCAAAGTACTAAGAATAATGGTAAATATAGGGTTTGTTGTGGTAACAAGCATGCCTCCTTTGCCTGGTAACCCGTCATGCAACCCTAAAAAGAAGAATTGATTATAGGCCGCCATCAATAAACCAGCAGGAATGGACCAAAATAAGGCTTGTCGAGAGAAAGTAAGTTTGTGCAACCGAGATTTATGCATCAGAAATAAAATAGGTGCCATACTAATGGTAGCCAGTGCGATACGATAAAAGACTGTGATTTCAGCGGGCGCCATATCTGCAATAATTTTTCCAGATATCCAACTTGAACCCCATACGAGCATTGCCATGATAAGCGCTAAAACGACCGTTGTATTCTTGGTAGTGTTTTGTAAAACCGCAGTAGACATTAATTTCCTCGATTATTGCAACATAATAAGCAACACACTGTGATGCACTACTAGTGTACATATTGAATTATGACTAAAGTTAAAGTAATGATTTTTATGATTTTATTTTTTATAAGAATATATTGGTTCTAGCTTCATAAAATCATAAGTACAAAAAGTAAGTCTATGTAGAGTATAAAGTAAACAGGGACGAGTTTATTACAATTGTGCCTGCGCGCATAGCTGGGCAGACAAATAAAGGAAATAATATGGCGTTATTAATGAGAGTGATGTTCCTGAGTTCACTTTTAGCCAGCAATGTCAGTAAAGCCAATTCATTTAACGATCACTTGCAAGTCGAGCAAATCATAAGAAACCACTTTAATTCATTAATTGCGAATAGTTTGCAAGAGCAGATTGAAGATGGCGGTAACATCAAGAAGAATAAAAAAGATGGAGAAACAGGTCAAGCAGAGGATATATCTATGCTGGATGTAAGGGTCATGTCAATTGAGGGAGCGTTGGCTTCTGTGCAGTTGATTATTGATGATGATGTTGAAGATATTTATTTAATAAAAAACCAATATGGTTCGTGGGAAATGAAAGGGGTGTTGCATTGAAACCGAAACAATACCTGTGACTCACTGAAATACAGCCCTTGATGGGTGATTACAATCTAGCTGTAATGCCCCGTAATTGCTTTTAATCTGAATCTCCCTATAGTTGCACATAGATTATTCAGTTTGAGGGAAACGCTATGGCTGCAAAAGTTACAGTTACATTCATTAATAAAACCAAAACGCCAATGTTTGCGTTTTTGTGCCAAGGGAAACAAATTTTAGCGCTAACTTTAACGCAAATATTTCCTGGATCGGCTTATAGATTATCTGAAGAGGTTGAACATTTGGAAGATCTACAAGTTGGATTTGGTCAGTCTTGGTCAGCAGCTGAACTGGAAATGAAGCTTGATGTTAAAAGAGGGATAACAGACTTCAATGTAACTTTAGACAATGAAGGCGCAATGGAGATCGTGACAAACGGTGACCTAAAATTAAAACGCAAACATTACTTTTATGACACTGCGATAGGCCATTAAGTGATAAAGCAATTCATAGCGGCTTTTTATAGTAAGTCTCCTGAATAGAGAGCGCAGTTTGAAGCCTGCGTTCATTTATTATTGATAATATCAGCTTCCTTTATATCCACATAATTTACCCACTTTGACGTAATCATTTTTATCTGCAAACTACCTCTTTTGCTTTGTATAAAAAATTTTATAAAAAGGCTTGACCAAACATTTTAAGTCCCTATAATGCGCACCCACTGACACGGCGGGATGCGAGAGAAAACGCAAACCAAAGTGAAGGTTAAAGCCAAACTGAAAGATTAACTTTTTTCGAAAGAAAGAAAATTAAATTTTCTAGTTGACTTTAAAAGTGAGGCGGTTAATATGGCGCTCCACTTCGCAGCAACGCTGCGGTAGCTAACCAAGGGTTAGTTACACTGTTCTTTAAAAATATGAAGCAATCATCTGTGTGGGCACTCGTACAGATTGAGTTCTA
>NZ_JASJUU010000009.1:0-155620 GCF_030125375.1 Pseudoalteromonas umbrosa
CTTCACCTGTTACGATTTCAAGGTTGTCATTTTTCATTGTGTTCATATCACGGTTCCAATTAGTTATTAAGTTATGTCTGTGTTTCGATTGAGTTCTATTATATACAAATCATTGTACAACACAACAGGTAGTTTCATTAAAAACGCCTGTGCGGCAGTGGATTACACTACAAACCCGCGTACAATATGGCCGCAATGGTGCGAAGAAAAAATTAAAAATCGTTTTTTTGAATCATAGAAAAATCAACATCATTGTACATCGAGTTAATTTTTAACAGGGCTCAAACTCAGTGCATGCGAGAGAATTTCAACGTAATGACTTGATCAAAAACAACAAAGCAATATACTAGTAGCCGAATTTGAGACTCAGAAACACGACTTTTAAGGAAAGCCATCATGACACACTATCTAGCGTATTCAGACGAAATCACCGCTTTGATCCGTGCGCAATTACAACCAGAGCTTGAAGGGTTTATCAAAACACTCAGTGTTGACTCTCCATGCGTTCAGGGCTATTTTAGCGAAGAGGGAACCCCCTTAATCAAAAGCCACCTAGATAACGTCGGATTAGAGATGCTGTTTGGTGATCAACAGCAATTAGAAGAGCTGATCTATGATAGTGTTTTTCGTACTGCTGGCAGCTATTTGCGGCAAACAGAAGCAGGCTCAGATGAAGTTCTGGTCTTTTTGATAGATACCAGCTATAAAATTTCAACAGCATTAAGTGCACAGCTGTCAGCACCGCGAACCTTACATTAAAAACGACTATTTTGCGTCTAAGCTCAATGGTGCTTGTGCACTGAGTCAATACGCCACAATTGAGCTGCGCTTATTGACTATCACAGTACATAACGCAGCTTCACAAAAGCAACACATATAATGGTGCGTTATAAATGCCTAGCATAGCGTGTCAATCCATCGCCAAAAACACGAATTCTAAATGCATAAAAGGTGACCGGTCAGGTTAATATATCACCATGTTAGGTATAGACAAATCAAGTATCTAAAGCTTTGGATCAAGATTTAATTAAGCTATTTTAAAAAGCCTCTTTTTGCTCCTTGTGGAACGACATCCTTGCTTAAGCAGCCTATGAGCAAGGACAGCTACTCTAAAAACAACGATTTTAAGTCAGAAAATTACTAACTCTTTTCATGCAGAGCGCCTTATTTTTCAGTCATAAAGCGGGGTATTACACATCAAGCCAAACAGCAGAAAACGCTTGCATCACAGGGGCTTTCATACTAAATTTGTACAATATTTTATCACTTCATAGTTTGTTTAGGCGATTGCGTAATGATTGAAATTCAAGTTTCTAAGCCCGTTCTAAAATATCTGATGGATTATGATACGACTATGGAACACGGTAAGATGGTACGTGCCGCTAATGGCGGACATGTGCAAATAAACTCCGAACTGGTAGAGAAGGTGATCCAACAGTATTGCGGTGAAGACCTGACAATTATGCATGTCTCAGACATTAAAAACATTCTAAAAATGTGTTCATCTCATGTCATTGAGCACAGTAAATCAGTGCAGCGACATGATGTGTTTTTCAACGGCCGTTTTATTCGGGATTACCGTATCCCACCAACGCCCCAGCAGCGCAACGCATTGAAACGCCGTTTTGACACTCTAACTAAGTTTTTAATAAATAGCGAACGTCGAGCTGTCATCATGGTCTTTGAACGACTCCCTAGTTCAAACTTATGCAGCGCAACTTTACTCTGTGATGGGGTAATAGAAGATAAATGCTTAATTGGGATGAATGGTGGCATTCACTGAGGTAAAGCAAATAAAAAGCAGATAACCTGCGTGATTAAGCTCAAGGACTTAGCCACTAGATAGCGGTAATGGTACTCCATAGGCATAAGTCAAAACACCGATTTTAAACAATATAGGTTGCAGCCCAGAGATAAAGCACAGCAAGATGCAGCATACTAAGAGCCTGATTAACTTTAAATAACGCACTTTAAGCCAAACCTTTTTTGACATCTCAGTCCTAAAGCCAAACGAAAAACCCAATTCATTGTATAACAAATTATATTCTTGTCAGCTAAGTATTCTTTTAGATTAAACACAAAGCGTAATGGTGTGATAAATCAATGTACAACACTAGAGGGTTCATGTTTCACAACATGAATAATGGGCTAATAAAACCTTTTCTACAGTATCAAATACATATCTTTATTGGACAAAAGCCGATTTATCACACGAATATCGTATTTTTTAACGCGGCGGAAGCGCTGGGCTCTGAGCTCCACCACCTGAACCACCAAAAACACGCTTTAAATCACCTTTGTCCAACTCTTTCATTTTAAATTCTCTTTAGTCTCGTTTAATATCGCCTGGCATAGTAAGCATAATGTAGACACACCAATGAAACTGCAATCTGAGCAGCATTATGCAATACATCTCGTACATTTAACTTAAACCATGCATCTTGTAAAACCCATATACTATATAGGTAAACTTCAATTAGCGTAACCAAATTAACCACAAAAGTAAATGCAAAAATGTAAATAAGTCTCTTGTCCAATTGCGTGTATTTATGCTGTAAGTATACTTGCTTGAAAAATTCAAATTGGCGAAAACGGTAGGCGATCAAATGACGCCACCAAATCACAGCCGCAAAAACCACACAGAGCAACATGCACCAAGCATAAAAGCCTATTGGCATGGTACGAGACCAATCGCTCAGTATTAAATCAGCCCATTCCAATAAAAAATAAATCATTAACAGCCAGCGTGCTGCTATATTTTTCCATGAGATAATTAGACTAGCAGCCAAAGCGCCTACAATAATGTTGTCTACTGTATCAATGATATTTACCAAACTTAGCCAAGTTTCAAACATTCCTCTCTTGTCCTTCTTTTATTTTATTTTTTATTAGGTACTGCATCATAATTTTCATTCAGGTCTAAAAGACTTTACGTAAATTAATAATCCGTATTAGATATGTTAAACCTCAAGCTTTCCACACAAAACTGGACAAATATCTTTATACCCAACTTAGTTGTAGTGAGGTTTCACTCAAAACTAAAACATGCCCTTCTACTTCCGGTTGATGTTACCACACCTTTGTGACACTCAAAGAGCATACCTTATCTAGTCGGCATACTTTGCTTATGTAACACCTAAAAATTCGGATAAAACAATTGTTTTCACGCCAGTATTTATTAATTTATTAATGTAACCAAATGCTATGTTAGCATAACTTTTTTAGTTGATATAACCTAGCATGCAGGGGATTGTACCCCCTTATACTTAGATTAACTATATTGATACGAAATTAGTTTGCAAAATTGCGGTCTAATAAACGGTAGGTCAAAATAATTGGCCTCTAACCGAGTTGTAATGCAATGATTTCGTTGTATATGCATATCAAGAAAAACTCAGCAGCCAGTCAAAGGCCATGAATAAAAATAAATGAGGAAATTATGATAAAAACAGAACTAAGGTTAGCCCACACTAAACTTCATAGAATACAACATCAGCTGTACACAACGGCCATTCCTTCGATGATTTTATCTTAAATATAAAGGGAACCGGCTACAGAATAATATGCATGACATTAATAATATGTACATATTAATAGCCGAAAAGCTATGATAGTACACAGTCGAATACAAGCTGGTAACACTAAAATACAAGATGAATAAGCTCTAACAGCCGAGGTCCAATCTAATCATTCACGTATATTTATCATGCAAATAGGTTGATAATTTACCAGAGTGAAAATTTTTCTATTAAAAGAATTATTTGAATTAGGCTCTTTTAAATATAAATAGGACAGATTAAACTGACTATTTTTCAACCAAACAAACAAGATTAGGATCATTGTACATTGCTCCTTGACGCCATTTAATCAAAAGCGCAGAAGCTGTTATAAACAAAAATATCCCTTATATGGCAACAAGTTGCCGAAAATCATGCAATTGTATTATATAGGTGTGAGAAATATCTTACATAAGATTAAGCTTTCACGCCATTGCCAAGTCAAAGATGTATGTCAATAATGCATCCGAAACATTATTGCAATGTTTACAATTAGCGGCACACAAAAAGGAGTCTGTGTGCACATAATAACTGTTTAATCAGAACTTTAGAGGTTTAAAGATGTGGAAGGATATCTTAGATAATTGTAAGTCCCCAGAGGTAAGACGCGCTTTATTTTTAAATGAGCAACTAAGTGAAGGACATACGCTTGAACGGCATATTTCAGGTGAATGGACAGTAGAAAGAAGTGTAGATCAAGTGGATTTACTCCTGAACCCAAACGACTACCGAGTACATATTGAAGTCGTTAAAGGAGGAGGAGCGATCACTTCTTTAGCAATGTAACACTGTAGATCTTACAGACACGTTACGTATGGGCGCGCAGTCATATGAGAAATTGACTGCCCATCTAATTTGATCCTAACAGCTAAGCCAACCGTGATAGTGCCTTATTTACCGTTTCGTCGTCGCCCATCAAGCTAACCTAATGAACTACGTGATTTTCCCTTAGCTCAATACCTGTTCCGTCCATCATATTGTCATTGGGCACCTCTTCTAATAACCCTAAAGACAAGCAATCTAAACATGACAAATACGTTTGCGTAATAATCAAAGTCGCCGCTTGAGCTTGAAACTCCTGATCAAAATGTACTTGTAACGTCCTTCGCAGTGCAGCCACATCATCGACAGATAAATCAGCATTGTATCTTAGACGCGTCATCAGAACCTCTAAGGCTATTGCAACTCCATTGCCAATAATCTGTGAGGACAGTTCACACAACTGCGCTACGGGCTGATTGTGCTCGAAAAAAGCAAGCTGCGCGCTCTGTTGAAGCCAATTGACGATGCCAAGAGCGAACTCTGGGCTATTGTATTCTTTAATAATTTGTTTGACCGATGTGTCGAAAAACAAGTTTTTACCATACCAGTTATCACGCTGTGATAATAACTCAGGGTGATCTGTATAGTGACTTTCACTTAGGTATAAAAATAGGGTTTCAACCACCTCAAAGACACAATCAATGAACAAGCGCCCACCCCATCTTGATGACGTGAGACTATATGTAACAGCCGCATTTAAATCACGGGAAAAACATTTCGGCTCCGTTATTTGAGCACCACATTGTCGACGCATGTGCACGATAATCTCAGCAAGTTGCTCTCCCTCGAACGCAAATTCTAAGTGTGCAAACTGATTTTGTGGACTTTCAAGATAGTCTATATAAGACCTAAGAGAGTCAAAACCAGCAATGTTAACCGCATGAGCATGCATTAACGCCTCCAGATCTAGACCACTTTCCCCAACTAGTGCCTCGAAGTACTCAAAAAATGCAGCTGCTCCCGAGAATTCCTCGTAAAAATGCAACCTCTTTACCTGTGCCATATAGTTATCCTTCCATCTCACACAAACAAATAGCTGTTTTACAACATAGTGCTTGTTCGAATATCTGCGACTAATCGTCTATTACCAGAGCAATAAAGTTAGTCCATTGTAAAAAACAATTAATAATAAAGAATTAAAAATAAAAAACAAAACAACCAAAAGAACTAGTTAAAAGCTTTATTTTGTGAGATTTATATTACATTTGTTCCTCACGTTCATAGGCTTTTATTTCAAACCCATCTTTAAGTTCTTATTTATGGTACCTTGAGACGACGTATTGCCACCGCATCACGTCACCATCAAGCGCTTTAAAAGATATATCTCAGTATGAATTTACCTTGACCCATGGACCTCAAATAGCCGAAACACCAAAATGTATCTAGGCACTGCATCCAAACAAATGGCTATTGTGACAATATTTTTAGTTAGCAAAGAATATAGTAAGACGGGTTTATTGTACAACACTATAAGTCGGTATAAGTAATGTACAACCGAAGAGAAAGGGCAGTTATGCCCTTAAGATACTAAAAGTAGTCCTATGTAGATCAGCTTAGTCAGCATTTAATTCATGATACACTTCTTTTGCTTTGCTCTTTCCAAGCAATAAAGAAGCTGCCTTTTGAGAAGATTGCTTAGTGAAAATCCAAGCAGGATCGCCTCGTAAAGTGGCGTCAAAATTAGCAGATGGTTTCGCACTGGCTACCCCAGCGCCAATCGTCCCCATATACTTAGCATCTGGTAGCTCTCGCTTAATTATACTCATAAGTGGTTCAACTAAACGGTAACGGCCACCTGTACGCGCATTAAAATCATCAAACTTAGGGGCTTTTAAGTCACCTAATTCAATCACCAACGTACCACCGATTTTTAAACAATCCCATGCTTTGACAATGGTCTTTTTCAAAAACTCATCAAGGAAATCATCAATTGAAGGATAGCGAATATACGCTTGATCTTGATCTTTGGTATAACGTTCATTATTGAAAGGCGGTGGCGCAAACATGATCATATCAACCGGGTCAATCAACTCATAAGAAAAATCTTCCGCAGCCTCTCTATAAATAGATACTGTTTTACGCGTTTGACGACAAAATTTATCCAATTTACGACTGGCTTCAACAATACGCTTATCAGGGTCAATACCATGATATACCAAGGGCGTTTCAGCGGCTTCAAACCCTAATAACCGAGAACCCCAGCCAACACTAAGATCCAGAACAGATTCAGGTTGGAAATAATCAAATAGAGCCTTAGAAACAAATGGTCTGTCCGGCGTTGGAATATAACGGCGTATACCAACATACTTTCTCAATGTATCTCGAGAAACAAGCGCTTCGGAGCTATCCAACAAACGATGAAAAACAGAGCGCAATACTTTAGGATCTTTCCAAGACTCAGCAGGAGAATCGGCTAAACTGCCGCGACACGTCCAACGAATATCTTGAAAGAAATAGTCACCAGCGAAGTTACCAACATTATTTGCCAATATGGTTAACATGCCTAAAGGTTGTTGATATGTAAATCGAGAATCCGTTCTGGAGCCAGCCATAAAGTCGTTAAAATCGGCACGTTTTAAATCGAGAAAACTTTTCCAAGCCGCGTCTCTCGTTATTTCTCTTGTTGGCATAGACATACCGTTATCGAGCACAACTTTCTCAAGTAAACGGATCAACACAGAGCGATGTTCACTGGTATTATATTTTTTAAGCAACAAAGCCCAATCTTCTTTACCAATCCAAATGTTATTAGACTCAGTAACGTAGCGACGAGGATCTAACAACTCATATTGTTCACGCCGTGTCTTAGTATGCAACTTAGAAGACTCTAGAGATGAAAGTTTAGAGTCAGCCGCTTGGACCACAGTTGTAGAGCCTTGACGTTTGAATGAAAGCGTACCAGATAAACGTTTGCTTTGTGGCTTCTCTTCAGTAACAGGCATAGCAGAAAAGTCACGGCGAGTCCGTCGAGATTTACGCAAAGATGTAGATTTATCAATAGATTCTATAGAGGAACTTGAACTCTCTTGAAGATTAGATAAATGATTATCTGAGCTAAGATTAAAGTCTCGTTTTTGACGTCGGCTCATTAAAGGTCCTCGATAACTATCAACACATACAGTGTTCAGCTAGATTAGTCTTATAATTATTCAGCGATTATATAATCAATACCACTGCGGCGCAATAGAGAAGAACAACCATTGTACAAGGCCAAAAGGTTAATCAGGAGGTTTGAAATAAAGGCCATTAAAACGAGATAAAAACCATGAAGATGTACCAACCAAGCCAAAAAGAAAATACGGTTTCGCCAAGGCGTTATAGGAATGGCTGTAGCGGTTGAGACAAGTTGTTTTGCTAAGGGCTATTAGGTCATTGAGTTTAACTTTTATTTGTTTTGTTGCTTGTTGTATTGCTTTGTCAATATATCTATAAAAGGTCGCTTTTGATAATTGTGATCTCTTCTGTAAGTTTGTTTTTAGTTTTGGCGATTCCTTGATTTGGTAAAGGCTTAAGTTGTTGTTTTTTATATATTGGGTTACTTCTTTACAGAGTTTATCCAGTGTTGTTTGTGCCTTTGCTTTGTTTGTGTGTCTTGCTGCCATTTTTTGTTTTGCTGCTTTTTGACCTGCACTGAGGGTTTTCTTTTTACGTGTTTGTGTAAAGTTTATTGGCAGTTTTAATTCGTCGCTTAATATCTTTTTCAAGCGTGTAAACCCATAGTAATAGGTTGTTGTTGCAGCAGTGCTGAGGTAAGACTTGAGTTCCTGCGCTGAAAGACCGATATATTTTTGGTTTATTTCCTGTATAAACTGCCATGCGGCAGAGGGGTCCATTACTCTATTTGCACAATTGAATAAATGAAATGCAGTGAGATCACGTTGACCTTTTAAGTTTGGTTGTTCTTTCGATAAGTATTGGACCCATTGTGTAATTATTTGAGTTAGCCAACATTTTTGTCCAATGCTGTCATAGCCTTGGGCAATACCTGGTAACTTTTTAGGCACTTGTTGGGCTGTGTTGAGCTTGGGTTTTATCTCGCTCGCACGGCGTTGGGTTGATTGGGATTTGGGCTTGCTATTTACGCTATTGCCTTTTTCTAAAGAGGCTGGCGCATTTTTGGGATATTTCCATTTTAGCCCTAGTTCATCAACCAAGGCTTGAGGAGAAAAAGTCTTACCGCCACGATAGTAGTCGACGCTGCGCCAAGTTTTATGGTGTAACGAGCCCGGTAAGCGCATATTTCCTGAAGGGTTGTGCGAAGCTGCAAAATCAACAAACCAGTCTTTATATCCAAGCTGCTTTCGCTGAGCATCAAAACGAGATGTCAATTGTCGACTGATCTCGCGCCAGCGTGTGATCAATATTTCCCTATGCTTGGCTGATTGCGTTAGTTGTGCACAGTCGTATAACCAATATAAGTGCACACCACCAGAACCTGTTGTGACAATATTGGTCGCCATAGGAATATCTGCAAGCCACAGTACCTGTGCGACTTCATCAAGCACTCTCTGTGATGCTTGTGGTGTTAACGCATTGTGGTTCTTGGTATCAATCTCTATCCAATGGGCCACAAAGCCAAACAATTGTTTTTGGTTGCGCCATTTGTAAAATAGATTAGGGGTGAAATAAACACCATGCGTCGTTGATGAGCACTCACCTGTATTGATTGTTTGCATATAATCCTTGCGTGTTGTGACTTCGCGCAATGGATCATATTGCGGTTTACCACTGGCTTGATGATCGGTGAGTTCATCCGTTTCTCCACAGGCACGGCAAAACCAACGCAAAGCGGGTTCGTCACCTACTTGCCAGTCTTCATCAAAGACAGATGTAGGCATTTTGTTGTAATGATATGCGCCTGCTTGTATGTTCAAGGTTTACCTGTGCCATTTTAAGTGGGGGCCTAAGGCCCGCTATTCCCCTTAAAATAAACCGATATAAAACCCTCGCAACCCTTATTTTTAAAGGGCTTCAGCGAGTTTTAATGATTCCTCAAAAGCCACTTTAAAAGCCGTGATATTTACCTTTTCAAAACTTATAAATTTTTCATTTCCAAATCATCTTTTGATCCTGTTTTTAAGTCTTAAATTGTACAATACCGGTGTTTTAACGCTAAATTAGCTATTTTTTATAAAGTAGCAATTAAACTAATCGCTGTTCTAATCCTGTTGTAAGCTGAACAATGCTGTATAAACAAACACAGGGTGCATTGGTTTTCATCAGAAAATAGTTAATGTATTACTGGTTAAACAACGGTATAAACAACGGTTCTTTTTATATGTTAATTGAACTTTATGAGGTATTTTTAATGATTATACTGAAGCGTGACATGGGTAAGTGTCTATCCAATGTGCACTCAAAAAGTGCTCACAAGAACTGACCATATAGAAGTGCGTGCAGTATGTGCCCTCGGGTCACGCGCCAGTATCAGAATACACTTAAACCATGAGGATCGTGACCTGAGGGCACGTTTGATCATATTGATCTTAGCGATCGCAATGTGACCTTAGGGCACAAGAAGTTATTTTTAAAATTTGTTGTACAATGTATTTGATTGACACTTTTTATTGCCAAATTGTACAATACAATGACTGCTTTGAGCCTCTTTTAATCCCTGTTTCTATTATCTTGGAGCCTAAAAGCGGCTAAGACCGAGTTGCGTGTGCGATTGTGAATATAAACCTTGATAACGGGAGGAGGCCGCCATGGCACTCGGCTCACAAAAACCTACCATGTCGTTGGTCAGCGGATCATTTGGTGATCCAGATTGGTTACGCGATACCTTATTAGACACCATGACCGCTTGGCGAAATAATGGGAAGTTAATCATTGCCCTGTTCGCTGGTCGTCGTCCCACACGTGAAGAGCTTGAAAACAATCACTATTTAATCTCTGGATATTACGCAAACTACTCATTTATTGGCATGGTGACATTAGATAAGTATGGTAATGGCAACCGTTCAGCGCCTTTGCTTCTAAACCCTAAATTAAAACATCACCGCAGTGAAGGGGAAGGATTGATCGATGAGCAAGCAACCCCTTATTACAACATGCCTAATCGTGAGTCGGAGTTAAGCACAGACCCAAATGACATCGTCAATATGGTGTTCCCAAAAGGGATGTCTTATGGCTTACATGGGCCTACACAGCATTACGATATGGAAGAGCGCAAATTAGTTGCATTGAACGGTAATGATAATCATCGTGCGACTTGGGGGTTAGTGTGTTTTGGTACAACCACATCGGTAAGATCCGATATGATCTTTGATAATACAACCGCTGAGTCCCGACGAAGTGCATCTACTTTGACTCGAGAGGGCCATAATGTGTATATCAATACGAGCCGAGCAACCGCGAATTATATGTATTATATCACGGTTGGTGATATTGAAGATGAGCCGACCGCAAACCTGGTATTGCGCCATGGTGCGCAAAAAGGCCTAACTCGCTACGCTTACAGACAAATTGTACCTTCACGTTTGAGGATCCGTATGCAGGATTTGGTCATTAACCCTAAAATTAAGGATGGTCTGTAACTATGTCTCTTAATCATATCAAGCGTTATCTTGCGGGAAAAAATGGCCGCACCACCGCAGCTCGATACGCTAAAACTGTCTTTTCTAGTGATGTTGCCTTAATCGGTGTTAACGACCAAAATGTCATCGCGGTACACTGGCTAATGCACAATGCAACGCCAATAAAAGAGTATGCTAATGAGTCATACCTGCGCTCTCGAGATACTTTAAGTACTGGCCATCATAGAGTTAAGCATGCCACTTTTGACAGCAAGATAATGCGTTATTGTCTTGAGTATAATCCGGTTAAAAATGCACATAGCATGATTGACGAGCATACACATAACATCAAAGCGTGGTATTTGATCGGGTTGGATTTTAATGTGCCCGCCGAACTTGATGAAATCGGTTTGTCGCAAGGCGGTACTGGGACCTTTGGACTAGGCGAGTCTGCTGCGGTACTAAATGAAGCGGTACTGGCGAGCCAAGGGCGCTTTTGGTTACGTTGGGATTGCAGTAATGTGACTGTAAATTCAAACACCGTAATTAGCTTTGGTTTTGTCAATGAAACAGGGGCTTCTCACCTTGTATATCGGGAGTCCAAGCAGCTTGATAGGGTGAGTGGTACCTTTTCTTTCAAAATTGATGACGACAAACGCGCCTTATTAAAGCCAAACAATCGCTTTATTATTGACCTTGATTGGTTCAATTTAGGTATGCCATCAGACAACCCTGTGGGAGAAGCGGTTAATCAGTTGTCTGCCAGATTTAATGAAGTCGCCGCTTACACCGCCAAGATATTGCATGGGGTTGAGCACATTGACTTAGGCCCTATGCCTCAGTTGCCGGTTATGAAAAGCACAGTGCTTGACTTGATGGCGCAAGGCAATTGGTATGACTCATTTAATCTTTATGATGATACGGGACGACATCCGCCTTTAGACATCAATGAGGGACTTTATTTTAAGGGCGGTGCAGCAAAGGCCAGTCATTTTGTCTATGGTGGCTCCGATAAAACATTCAGTTGGCCTGCCTCAAATACAGAGGGCGTTAAGGTTACTATCAAACTATTAGGAATGCATTCTGGCACTCAAGTTTCACCGCCCTATGAGTTTAACTTACGTTTAGTACCTGCCGATGAGGACTGGCGCATTGCACGACCAATTATGGAATATAACGATGACCGAGCAGGGAATCATTGCATCTCAACCGATACTGGCTCTCACTATATCGCCGCGTGTTTCAATATCTCGGAGCGTAATAAGCCTGATGGCAAAACGGCAAGCGCCATCCCAACTCATAAAGCGCAAAAATATGAGTTGTATTATATGCCTGACGGCCGAGTCATGGTCTATGTCGAGGGAACATATATGACTACATTGCTGTGTAATCCTGTGTCACTGGCCCCAAATCGCGCGTTTCGATTTGATTTATTCTCTTATTATAGCGTGTTTGACATGCATGAGCTTAAAGTGGAGCGATTTGATGTGCCCACAGAATACGAGCATGACTTGACGCCTCATCTTGTTGCTGTTAATGCATTTAACTCCAGAAATAAACTTGTTGATACGACTGAAAGATTGAATAGCGGGGTGGATAGTTATGCTCATGGCGCTTGGATCCAGAATATAAACGAGTATGTGGACTTTACCTTGACGCAAGATGCAAAAGTCTCGTTTAAGGGTCATATTCACTATAACTATACAGTGGGAAAACTGACCAAGTTAGATGGTGACCAGCCTTTTGAACTTGAGCTGCCTCAGCTTAACTCTTCAGAATATCAGGTGATCCATGAAAACTTGCCAAAAGGACGCTACCGTCTTCAAGCCACGACTAATACTCATATATGTGTGACGGGATGGCGTGCAGAAGCGCCTGTGGTGCCACCGCCAGAAGCGCCAGTGCCAGAAGCGCCAGCACAGTAATAAAAAGGCGTTATACGCCCCGCGATATCATTCTGAATTTAATCAAGGAAATACCATGCAAGCCTCTAATATTGTACGGCATCAGTTAATAAACACGCTTTCATCCTTTGTACAACGAGAGCACGCCGATTATACCAACCCTACTTTTTTTATGCGGGGCGAGCCACCAACAAACGACGAGCTGGCATTGTACATGCGTGATGATTGGATCAGAGACAGAAAGTTACCCTCAGATCCAACGAGTACACTCAACGCCAAGCTACTTGGCTATGTTGATAATTTTATGAATACACACTCATGGGCTCGCTCTGAAGAGACAGTGGCACTGGCCAACGAGCAAGTGACAGAGGCTGTTGCGAATTCAACGGTTCATAACATGGTTAAAGGGCTTGTCGGAACGCCACCGACAACGAGTTTTACGCTTGCGACGAGCCATAGCCAGATCAGTGCGTCGGCGCAGCCTATTACCTGGAGTATAACACTGCTCAATAATGCAGCAACGGATTTAGTTAATGAACGCACACATGTGATAGTCAATCGAGTAGGGACTGCCAGTGATCCAACTGCTGAGGTGGTATTAAGTGACAATTTAGTGAGCACTTCACAGTTAACCTTAGAGTGCCTAGAAGTGTATTTACCTGTTTTTGGTTAGGGAGACCCTTGTGGAATTTAGTAAACACTTACGTTTTCAAAGTTGTAACGCACTGCGTAGTTTATATGCTTTTAATACTGAAGAGCATCGGCAAGTGACGTATTTAATGACCGGCGACTTGCCTGAGTTTGACGTGCTTGCGGATATTTTAGAGACCCAATGGAAGCAACAAAATATTGCACCAGATGCACCGACGTCGAGTTTACACTCTTTGGTTTTAGGTAAGACAGAAGGATTATTGGCGCAATTTACTTGGACTAATCATGAAGAGAAACGCCCTGTGATGTATTGGGAGACTCGCCCTGATTTAAAGGACAATGTATTGCGTACCGAAAGTGTCTTAGTGGGCTTATCAGGGACTGCTGAGCACAATCAAGTCACAATACAGTTTGACCATCAAGCACATGGCACGCAGCAATGCCATTGGATGTTAACACTGTGGGTGTCGGATAACCCAGTGGCACGCAGTCGTTATGTGGCACATCGTGTTGGGGTAGAGTTTGAGCCAAATGCAGAACTGGTTTTGGCATCTAATGCTTTAACTGCTGACAATCCAACATTGGATGTCATTGAATTTATCACGCCAATTCATTAAGGGGGCACAGGTGGCATATTACAGTCCGCAATTAGTTTCAGAAATGATGATGCGCTGCATGACCGGATTTAATGACGGTTTTTTTCCTTACACGGGCCTGTTCTATCATCATAATACAGGTAATAATCGAACTTGGGGTGATGATACGGTAACGGGCGGGCACCGTTCACTGACGTACACGAATGCGCGGATCGACCGAGACTTCAAGGGCAATATTGGTCATGTATTTCAATATGTGGGCACTGCCATGCTTAGGCCATTTGAAGAGTACAACAAATTTTTTGATGCCGCTGAACTGCCCGATGTGACGACTTTGCGTGAGGGAATGGGGCCAATCATATGTCGAAATAACCGTGTAGAGTTCACCATCTCTGGCACATTTAGTACGTATATCTTGAAATGGCTAAAAGATCAGGGCACGACCTACCCATCTTTTGCTGGTTATCTGCATATGATGCATTTAAATGGCTCTTCATTTCATGAATGGCCATTGATGCGTTATACCTTCCAAGTTAAAGAGCGCAGTTTAGCAGATATACCCGAGAACTGGGTTGGTCACCCTTATCCAGATTTTAAATTGGAATATGACGAAACTGCACCTGACGCAGCCACTGAGGTGGCAAGTATTACCATGGATATTACTCAGGTTGCCTGTGTATCTGAGCGTTTTGAAAGTGATGTCGAAACGTGGGCGGCATTGCCAATGAGAAGTGAGACGGCTTACTAATGAGTGTCACGATGTCTACTGGGTTTAAGCAGGTATTAAACCCGATCAACACTTTATAAGTTGATATCGAGATTTAAAAAAATAGAGCAGCGCCGTACTTTAACACCGACAAGTAACAAAGAGGAGTAGGTCAATGAGCCTAGTATTATCCGCAGCATTAAAGCAAAACCTCAATCCTATAAATACGTTGCAACAAGATCTAAATGGGTTGTTAGAAGCGGGAGAATTAGCGCTATATATGATGAGTACACCGCCGCCAACCCCTGAAGAAGCCTTATTAGGAATGCAAACTTACAATGTAACGGATTATGGCTCAAGTGGTCGCATTGTACATATGACCATTACGGCGATGCAAGAATGTGCAGGTGTGTTTCCGCTCAATCCAGAGCAATGGGCGCTTGCTTCAGATAAGCGCAATCAATTACTAAATTTAAGTCAAAATCCAGATACAAAGAGCATGATGCACCTTGTGCCTAAAGAGGATATTGATGCTGTTACAGTCCGTCATTCATTTGAAATAAGGCATAGAAATCTCACCTTGCTTGAGCGTCCTGTACAGTGGGCACTATTAGGTCGAGTGAATGACTCCTTACTAGGGCGCACATGGTTTAGGCACCTTCGTAACGCTAGCCATGGCGAGTTGATCTCGCAAAATGACCGAATTTTGGATTTCCGTGGCATGGTGCCTTTATCAGTTGGGAAGGTCGGCAGCACTGCTAATATTTGGATGGCGGACAGTCAGCATTCCGAGATTTGGCATACTGCAAGTTGGAAAGGCAATTCAGGGCGTTATCGCTGCGACTTACTTGACCATCTTGATATTCACAAAATCGAGTTGGGAGCAAAAACTACTTTATCTCAAGGAGCTTAGGAGAATGAGTGTAACTATTTCGAGCGGTTTTAAATCTGCACTTAATCCAATAAACAGTTTAGGGAAAGATTTAACCCAACTCCTTGAAGCTGGTGAACTGGCTATATTTTTAATGAATACGCCGCCGCCGACGCCTCAAGAGGTGTTGTTTGGTATACAAACATACCGTGTATCAGACTATGGGGGGAGTAATAAGGTGGTAGATCATACGCGCACCTTCTTGTCCGAATGCATGGGGGTGTTCCAGTTGAAGCCCTCAGACTGGGTGGACGCCCATGAGGTCGCAAGCCATTTGTTGGGCAATGCAGATCAGGGGCTGGCGCGCTCTTCATTTCATCTTATCCCTAGTGAGCAAAGAGGAAATATAGAGCTGCGTCATACCGGAAGTGTCGTGCACCGTAACGCGCCTCCTCGGGGCTTGGCTGCACAGTGGGCCTTATTGGGTCGTGCATCCGACTCCTGCAATACTCGTACATATGTACGACCAGGTGGAGAAGAAAGAGCGATACTATACTCAGAGCAAGATCGAGTTTTAGATTTTAGAGGCATGATCCCTTTAACGATTGGTAAAGTGGGTAGCCCAGCTAATATTTGGTTAGAGGATGGCTGGTGGAAGCCGCTCTACCCCTGGGTAAACTTGTATTATGGCGGTGCAAAACACTTTATTTACTATATTTTAGAAGCACTTAAAGTAAGAAAAATAGAATTGAAACTAAACACCACAGCAGGAAACTAACCTATGTCATACCCGTATTTTAAATTGGATACGCTTGAACAACGTCAGCCTTTCTCAGATTTGATTGAAAAAAATAGCCAGCTTAGCTTTTCGACCGAATCCTCTTTGGCCCATTTAACCGCACTGTCAAACACGGGGAGTGTGGTAACCGATGGTACTTATCTCGAAGCCGTGGTTGGATATGGATATCTGGTATTTTACGATGCGCAATCGCAATTGCTGGTCAAAGTCGATGCCGAGATTGTACAACAGCCTGAAATCATAGATAAGGATAGCCCTGATGCGCTCATTGGATTTACCGGACGCAAACGTTGGTTCGGTCGCGGAGCAGGCTGGTACGAGTCTCATTACCCCACTTTGCAATATGATTATCTATTGATGACTAAACCTCGGGTAAACTGTCGGATCAGACCTGTGCCGGATAGCTCTGGTGTGCTCAATGAAGGCAAAACAGTGCTCTTCCACTCTACGGTGTTGCAAGCTGGTGAAGTGGCGCAATGCTACTTTGTACAAACGAAAAGTAATATGGCACAACCCTTAGAAGGTGCGCCAACACTCGAGGCATTAACCTTAGCAACGCCTGAGCAGCTGGATGTAGACAATAAAGTGGCTTGGATAAAACTCGAACATGGTGGAGATAACCCCGACATTCAGTTAAGTGGACAAAGCTTAGTCAAGTTGTCACGTTTTATTGTGCAAAATGAAGCCTCGTTTAGCTTTGATATTCACAGTGAGGAAGAGATCAATGCCGCACTTACCGCGTGCAAGCAAAAAATGGATGCGGCAGAAATTGAGTATACGGATTACAGCGTATCAAACCCTGTGTGAGTAGCGCACAGAGAAGTAGATAAATTAACTAATATTATTGTACAATGATACTGTGGTCAGCAAAGCTGGTCATCAATAGATGAGACCTTTCCAGAGCTGCTGGATAATGTGAGAAATGTGTTATAAGCACGTCAAAGGCGCACAGTGAGGCGGCTGACGGAATGTAATTCTATACAGCTTAGTCGACTCTGACTGAGCCTTTACTTAATAGGTTTTTATCAATGGCTGAAACATTTGATATAAAGACGCTTATTCCAACCGAAGAGCTACAGCGCATCGCAATGCGTACATTCAGTCCTGGACATGTTCACAAAACGTCAAAAAGTGGATTGGCAGGGTACGATTTTGAACTGTATTTTCATTTTTATACAGGGAAAATGCCTTCTCGCAGTGAATTCTTATATGGTATGTATTTTGATCAAATCGGTGACACACATAAGACTAAGTCCCTTACGCTCGCTGAGCGGTATCTCGGGCACTTTTACATAGCTGGGAATGGAAAAACTTACGATTATTACGGTGCGTTAGAGGTAGATGCTAAAGCCTCGGGAATGCAACATCCAGAAGGAAAAGTACCTGAACATGCAAGTACAGACTATGTCACTGTGCCAAAAGATCCCGCAGCGGATCTAAGCTGGATGATGGATTGGTCTTTTAGCGCGAATAAGACATATGATATATACGGCGGTAATTTAGATGCTTTACGAGTTGTTGCTGCTGCCGGGGAACTTGTTCACGATGCGGCACCAACTTACGTGATGATTTCAAAGTCGGTTAATCCCCCCCATAAATACACCGGAGTTAAGACGGGTTTGCCGCCAGTTTCTGGGGTGAAAGTTGGCACGGTTAACTATATTGCTAATAGTTATGAATCTTCACGGCCACTCATTATGGGTAGTGTCGGGCCTGTGGGCTCGGGGGCGATGATGGAGTTAGCCTCAGGTTATGATTTATCTGGATTTGTGCGCCCAGTTTCGCTGCGCATCATGTGCAACCCTGTCGCTTAACTTTAGAAGGAGTCCTCTATGACATTACATGTACATCCCGCTGTATTGTGGGCATCTGAATCCACCCATGCCACTGAAGCAACAATACAACACCAGTATAAAGTTGGTGGACTTAACATTGAGTATGCGCGTTTTTTAGAAGGCAAGCCTGCTCTTTTGTTAATAACCGATGCTGATAGCAATATTTTACTCTCGATAGTTGGCAGTACGGGGTGGGAGCATAATGATATGGCTTCCTTAGATGAGTCATTTGATTTGGGCCCGCTCGCTATTCGCCACAAGGTCGGCGCCGCATCCACTTCAACGATTCACTCGTTGGGGACTAACAAAGAGCGCCTTTGGACGCCTTATTATCCGGCTTTGCGTTTTACGCCCGCGACCAGTTTTAACGAAGTGATCCGCCGCAACGGCACGGCGAAAAAAGCATATTTAATTGCCGATACACGGGAGCAATTTTCAACAACAGAAATTAGCGCATGGCCATCGGAGCTATGGAATGGTACGCAGGCGTTGGACCTGAACACACTACCAACCAATGTCACTTATTTAGAAATGAGCGTTGGTGATGTGACGTCATCGGCCACGGTCCGTTTGACCAATACGGTACTCAATGTCAACGATGGAAGCGTGCAAACTGCCGACCCTTATTTGGATATTTATTTTACCAATGCCTTTGATGATTGGTCTAATGCTAAAGCAGAAATGAAAGCCATTATTGATGGGCTCCCATGGATTGGCAAAGACATTGATGAAATCGTGGCAAAGGAAACATTACATTACAACTTACCAACCGAATAAGACTGCCAAGGGGGATAGCCCCCTTATTTGTGCAGTAGCAATGAATAGAACAGAGGATATGACATTATGCGTTGGCATGTTGATCAAAGGGTTTGGCCAAGCACTGAACTGATGTCAAACAGTCGGTTGTTGGTGATCCAAGAAGTAGAAGAGGTGGTGCTTGATACTTTATTGATAAGACCAAGTGATAACCCTACATATTGGCAAGAGCGTCCTGATTATTTAAACCTTGCGCGCTTGTCTGAGTTGACGGTGTTAGGGGAATTTGAAAATGTGGTGACACCAGCAATAACAGGTACTTTTCAGCTGGGTTTTTCATTGGCGAGCAGCCCAAAGGGAATTACAGGTAAGCATGAGGACCACACATGGCATCACCCTGCCAGTGCTGAACATTTTGAGTTTCAGTTAAATCAGCAGCGCGGTGCGTTGAATCATTTGCTTAATAACCAAGAGGGGACTTTGCTGTGGATACAAACCGTGTCACATCACAAAGACAATGGTCAGTACAATCCGTACTGGTTTACCTCGTCAACAAAAGATGTACTGACGGGTACCCGCGGGGCGGTTGGTGCCCATATTAATGACCCTAAAGCAATCGCGGTTAAACCGGATTACAACCACCCTTCATTGGCTTTTTCTCACCAGGCAGTGACAGGGATGACGCTGAACTCGTCACAGCAAACCGTATTAAACATCACTCCATTACTGCAAGATAAAATTGCAACGTACCCTTACGAGGCAGGATAAACAATGCATGTAGTTTTAAAACGTCGCGGTGTCATACTGCGTGCCACTTGGGATGGCTTACAAAAGCCAGCTCAGTTTAATTCGGCACATTGGGTTCGTATGTCACCAAGCAAGGCTCCTTCTGAAATCGCGGCCACTCCTAAAGTGGCCAATAGCTCGGTGATGATGAATCAAAGTGAGTTTAATGCGTTCGCTGGGGTTGCAGTCAGCAACTTTGTTGGTGGTTCTGTATCAATGAATTTCAGTGTATCTGCGCGCTTTGCGCAGACTGAAGAGCTCAATAGTTTGATTAGCCCATTAGCAACGGATGCGCAGCTTAATCCGTGGAGATATATAAAGCTAGGTGTAGATAAACAGGTATTCCCAGCCAAGATAAGCGGAGGTCTTCGTCATACTCCTGCTCAAGGTTGGTTTAATGCTAGCTATACCGACACATTTGTAGTGAACCAAGCTGCGGCTAAAGTGCAAACTTGGCAATCGGCAAACGTTACCAGCCAATTTATGGTCGAAAAATTAACACAATCTACGCTTCAGCTAGGCCATCTTCGTATTAGTTCAAACGATGGAAAAACAAGCAATGCGGTACAATTCAACAAACGCGTACTGGCGATGCATGTATATGATGGCAATAAGGTACAATTTTACGAGAAATCGGCTAGTAACCAACGTTTGCTGACAAATAAACTTGGAGAAAATAGCAACACGGTTATGCTTAACGCACAAATGCCCTCAGAGAGCTTATTTGAACCTGTGGCATGGGATGCAGATCATCACTTACCGGCTTATGGTCCAAGCAGTTTTGACAAAGATTTTGGTGAGGCAACACTTAGTGGTGTCGACCCATTATTTTTGCGCGCCAAGCCAACACACTATATTCGCCACAATGGCGCTTATGGCACGCAGACGGAAATCTTCCGTGATACCCCTTACACCGCAGAGGAGGGCGCATGAAGCACAATAATTGGAATGTGATGTTTCAGCTATTTACGGCCATGAAAGGGTATGTTGTTGACAAGCGGGTATTGACGTTTAAAGGCCCATTGCCTGAATTGTCTCAAGCAACCAGTCATACGCAAATGCACGCACATATTTCCGGGCGTTTAGATGATTGGATTGCAAGCTATGATACGGCACCGATTTACACTCATAAGTTTGAAGGGGCGGCAGTACCGAGCGGTATTCACGATACTGCGGCACTCGGTCATATCGGCGAAGACCATGCCGCATACTGGGATGTAGATTGGGATAACCCGGAGCATGTTTTGCGCATTTATTTGGGGCTGGGGGCAACGTTTGCACATAACGAAGCACTCTCCCCTGAGTTACCACATGAGCCGACTTGGTTTGTGATTGCTGATAAGTCTGATGGGCAGCTGCAAGGTGTAAGCTTAACGGCGGCTGGAGTACGCTTTGTTGGGTCGTTGTCGACGCCGTCCGCGCCAGATCCCAGTGCGCTTTTACAACTGGTGGTGCCAAGTCAAGCGGGTAAAGTTGCGCGTGGCCGGGACTTTACTAAATTAACAATCCCGATTTAAGGAGGACGTCATGCGTAAAAACTACTGGGTAAACTCGAACTTTATCCATTCCATCTGCTCTACTGTGCGCGGTAATTATATGTCAGGTCCTTCTTCTGGTCATCGCAGTGGCGGTGAATACGACATGTTTTTTATGCTTTCACATTTGGAGCCCGACGCTTTACTTGCTCAGTTTAAGCCGAATGACCAGGCATCTGGGCTTGTTGGTCCGCGTATACCGAGTGTGAATAAGGCGTCCGCAGGCTATGTATTGCCTCCATCTCACAGTAGTGTTAATGACGAAGGAGAGTTACTGCTGCACTGGCCTGAAAGTCACAAAGAAATATATTACCCTATGTTTCATCCAACACCGACCAATAATGAAAAGCCGCAAAGCTTTTTGTTGATGATGACAAACTCTATTGCTGCGCATTTTATTGCTAATAGCTATTCTTTTCGCACGTCATTTGGCAAATTTGTCGTTTATGCCGTGGGTACGGTGGGTGACTATCAAAGTGGCGCAGACATAGAATTTGAAGGCTTAGACAGTTGGCGTTTAGGTCGACCTTTGTACTTGGAGAACAATACCTTGAGGATCCCAATGAAGGTGGTTCGTTAATCGCCCATTAATGGTTAAATGAATGGTATTTATTGTACAATAAATACCATATAAAGATGTATGTAATGAGACTGAGATACTTGCAGTGGATTAACACTGTATTTTTGCACCCCGATGGCAGGTTAGGCTGAGGTCTAACCGAGAATAATAGGTTTAAACCATGGCCGAAACTTTTGATATCAATTCGTTATTATCAAACGAAGAGCTACAGCGAATGGCGATGCGGCCATTTTCTCCCTCTTTTTATCGACAAGAAGACTTAAATCAAGTTACACATGGCGCTAATGACTTTACGTTGCGCTTTCACTTTTATACTGGGCGTGTGCCGACACCTGCTGAGTTTTATTATGGTATGTACTTTGATAAAAAAGGGCAGAGTCATAGTGATGTAGGATTGTCTATGCCCGCAAGATATTGTGGTTATATGAGTTTGATCACAAGTGGAAAAAGTGACTCAAGCTATGGCTCAGTAGGCCCTCATGCCAAAATGTCAGGCATGCAGCATCCCGCAGGAAAAGAGCCAGCCAGTCACAGAGATGATTTTACCGCAGTGCCAGTGAATGCTCAGGCTGATTTGAGTTGGTTAACAGACATCAGTTTTAGTGTGAGTAATGAATATACTTTGTCATCAGGTGAACTAAACGCACTTAAGGGTTATGTCACAGCAGGTAAATGGGTCGGTGAGCAAGCCCCCACTTTTTTCTTTTTGACTAAAAATCATAATGCTCCCGTATTTACCCAGTGCAATGTTAAAACGCCAGACGCCAATATTAATGCTGGGGTTGTCAGTTACTTAAACACTAGCTATATAGAGCGCAGACCTCTGGCCATGGGCACTGTGGGAGGTTTTGGTTCAGGTGCGACTTTAGAGCTTTCGAAAGGGTATGATTTTTCTGGGGTGATCTCGCCAATTAGCCTGCGAGCACAGTGCCAAATAACCTAACAGGAGATGATGAACAATGACATTGATGGTACATCCCGCAGCGTTTTATGAGTCTGAATCACTGCTTCAACATAGCCAAAAGAGCTACAGCCGTACAGATCCAAATGACAAGTACATGCGATACCTAGAGGAAAAACCGGCATTGCTTGTATTGACCGATGATCAGGGTACGATTCTGCATTCAATTGTCGGTAAAACCAGTTGGAAAGGCAATGTTTTTCCTCCTCTAGGGGAGGAGTTTGACTTGGGCCAGTTATATGCGAGACAGAAAACTGGCGCGGCTTCAGCAGCTGTGATTTATCAGCTTGATCACCAAAATAAGCGGCCAATGACGCCATATGTGCCCTTGTTGGTTTTTGATACCCAGCGCGCGTATAGTGAAGAGGTACGCAATGCTGGGACAGTGGCAAAGGCATATTTGGTCGTTGATAAATATGAACATTACTCGAGCGAAGATATTACCTTATGGCCAGATGAGCTTTGGCAGGGGCAAGCGCCGCTTGACATCAACAGTTTGCCTGAAGGGGTATCATATCTCATGGTAAGTACCGGTGCTAGCCATTCAGATAATGCCGTGTTTCTATCTGATCTGCATTTAGATCCCAATACCCATATTATCAGGTTGGTTAATGATCAAATGGCCTTGTGTTTTCCAAACCTCATAGGCGATTGGTCCGATGCCAAAGCACAAATGATGGCGATTATTGCCGATTTTCCATATGTGGGACATTCTTATGACGAGGTGGTCGCAAAAGAAACACCGCCTGTAGTATAAACTTCGTTATATTTTTATTGCCAAGCCCAGCTTTATGCTGGGCTTTTGTGTTTTTTATTGTACAAGGCTGCATGTTACAATGGTTGTTAATTGAGACGAGAATGATGGGCATTGTGGCCTGTCTCTGATATATCGCGGAGTATATGCATCATGTCAGTGAATCAGTACGATTTTGAATTATATAGCGTTGATTTGGAGCGGCGCGGAGATGGCGTTTTCGCCCACTCTCGCCCAATCAATGTGCAGCTTACTAAAGGCGAGCCAGTTCTTAACCCTAAAGGGATTTTGTTAGAGCACGCCTCACAGCTGTTAGAGCGCAGGCAAGCTAAAATTGTGGTGTTAACCTGCGGTAAGAATGAAAAAGGGGAGCCTATGTTGGACCACTTAGGCTACATCGGTGTGTACGGTGAACCAACTTTCACCGATGTACAACCAACCAGTTTGTATGCGCTGTCTGAGGTGTTTAAACAGGTATCGGTGATCAAAGTGGCATTCGACAACTCAGGTGCTGGCCATTATCAAGAAGACACAAATGTACACAGTGCTATTTTTACGTTAAGTGGCAACGGGGCGCTGCGCCCCTTTGAGCAAAACAGCGCTGTGCTATGGCCGCAAGATCTGTTAGATACGATGCATGCACACAATGAATATCAGCAGTTGGTTAACGGCGAAACGCTTATGAACAGTGTCGCCTTAAACTCAGTATATTATCGCCGAAAATATCCCCAGACCCCAGAAGGTGGCTATCACTACGAGTGTTTTGCCGTGTGTTTATCCAGAGAAAAACGCACTTGGCTGAGTAAGGCCAAAGAGGTGATCAAAGGGGCACTAGAAATGGAAAGGGAGGCCATCAAGGACCAATTAATGCGTTTAGATGGGGCGTTGCATCAATTGAATGGGCAGGCGTATGACTGAGTTTAAACAGTGTTATATCAAGGAACTAAACAGAGCTTTTGTGATGGTAAAGGGGTTTCCGAGCAGCGATGAGTTGAGCGATTGGCTACACAATACCACAGGTACAATTTATTTCCTGTTCCCTAGCGGGTACAAACAAGAGTCAACCCAGATAGCGCTGCGCGCCAGGGTGCAGGCAGTACTAGAGAAGGTTGAAGTCGATACTGGAATGCCGGTACAGCAATCTTTAAGTCGAGTGAATACCTTGGTGTTATCACAGAGTGACTATGGCACAGAGCTTGATGACTTCGCATTTGTGCAAGCCTATGAAGCCACACTGAAAACCATCACTCCAAATCAGCCATCTGGGCGGGCAAAGAAACATATCCCGACATTTGGTTAAAGGTATTTAGGGCTTAATCGAATGTTAAGTCCGCAGTTAATTAGTAAATTTAAAGGAGACCCCGAAATGGGATTAATACTTGTCTTGATCATCGCCTCTGTGGCGATAGCAGGCAGTGCCGCTTACTTTTCAGTGATCGGTCTGGCTGCGATGTTTTCAGCGGCTTATTGGCCAGTTGTTGTCATGGGCTCTTCTTTAGAGCTCGGTAAGCTGGTGGCGGCCAGCTTTGTCTATCGCACTTGGGAGACAACAGGGTTTTTAATGAAAACCTACCTGATCGGCGCGATAGGCGTACTGATGATTGTCACCAGCTTAGGTATATTTGGCTTTTTATCTATGGGTTACGGAGAGTCGACGCAAAAATTGCAAGAAGTCACATTTACCATAGAAGCTAATCAAAAGCAGGTTTTACAGGTGAATGAAAGACTAGAACAGATCAATAAGACCATTGCTGATGTGCCGCCACAGTATATAACCAAACGCATGGAGCTCAGAGCTGATTATGCTGAGGAAGTTGCGCAATTAGAGCAGCAGCGTAAAGCTTTGCAAGAAACAATGGCTGCTTTGCAAAAGCAAAAGATGGAAGCCGATGCTCATGTTGGCCCAATTATTTATATTGCGGCGATGTTTGGTATCGATGTACAAGATGCCGTGAAGTTCTTTATTTTTGCTTTAATTATCGTATTCGATCCGATGGCAGTGATTTTAACGTTGGCGACCAACCATGCAATAGAGCAATATCAGAAGCGACGCCAGCAACAGCTAAGAGAGAAGCGCGATCATGATTTGGCGTTAGAGCATGAGCGCGCGGCTTCCCGCCAAGAGCAGGTTAAAGAAGAGGGGGATAGCGCTGAGCAAAAGAGCCAATCACTCAGTGAGGAAATTGCGCCAAAGTCAGAGCCCGAAGCTGAACTACAGCCTGAAGCGGCTCTCCCTCAAGGGTCAGTTGCAGTGCCTGAATCAATCGTTCAAAGTGTTGCAAAGCAAGCGCCTACTGTCAGTGATATGAACGCAGTACTCAATAAAACCCCATCGCGCCGAGAGACTTTGAAAAACCGTCACAAGAAATCAATACAAAAAACTGAAGAAAAAGGCGTGTTAAAAGTTAATGGGGTGGATATTCCTAAGCGGGTGATTTGTCAATTAGGTAAACCTGATCAAGATCTGCTGCATGGGCTATCAAAGGGAGCTCAATTTGGTGTGTTGGCAAATCAGCTGGGGATGACGCAAGTCAATCTGCGCAAGCGTTGTACTTATATCAGCACATTACTGGATTCTCAGGGCTTTAAAGTGGACTTACTCAGTTAACCGACTGAGCGAAAAAAAGCTGACTTTTAAGTCAGCTTTTTTATTGCATATAGATGGGCTTGTACAACTGGGTTATGTCCGAGGGATAGGGTATTCTCCAGTGAAAAAGTAAGCTTGGGATTTACCATCCCTCAGGGGCAAAATGTCGACGTTGTGTTTACCGGCTATTAAACTAGCTAATCGCGGTGCCAATTGATAATGGCACATAGGAACCACAGTTCTATCATCGATATCAACATACAATCTGCGTTCATCTTTATTAACCACAAATGTGACTGACTTTGCCGCACTGCTTCTTGCTTCATGTAATACGGTGAACAGAAGTCGATTAACCTGTGCTTTGGGGGTCATATCATAGAGTGTGATCAATGCGAGTATCGAAAAAGCCAGCATGGTGGTATTTGCAATTTCTAACAGCAACAACGGACAGCCTTCAATACAACCCATATGCATAACAACGATGGCTGCGGAAATTGCAGCTGCCAGCAGATATAGTCCCAAGCGTGTCACAGCTAAAGGTTTCATTTTTATATTTCCAATTATTGTTATAGTTCAATATATTTCAACGATGTGCACGCACGAAAAAGCCTGTGATGCACTGTGTTTCGAACTATACCAGACCAAATAAAGGGAGTACACCCTTTCAAGGTCAGTTTAATAATTTGGTTTTAGATGACTAAATTGTAATAAATATATAGTGTTTATTACGCGTGATATTTGGTTGGGTTACACGGCTTCATCAGGTGTAACAAATGTAACTTTTTTATATCGATCAATTAGATGTCTCTTTGTGATTTGACAGAGCACACTGAAGTTGT
Organism: Pseudoalteromonas umbrosa; assembly: GCF_030125375.1. Lineage (GTDB taxonomy): Bacteria > Pseudomonadota > Gammaproteobacteria > Enterobacterales > Alteromonadaceae > Pseudoalteromonas > Pseudoalteromonas umbrosa. Next base: position 27,055 of record NZ_JASJUU010000009.1, read on the forward strand.
TTTGGGATTGTCCTAATTGTGCAATGCTTTTCAAAAAAGAGTTATTGATATGCTAGCAGCGTAAAGTGGTGGAAGAAGCCGTAAAGCCAATAAGGAAAATTGAAGCCGCCAATACATAGTCGCTTTATTTTAAATTGTACAATGAAGTTGATTTATGACTGTGGGTAGGATACTGTCAATGTGACGAGACCAAGGTGACTACCTTACGTTGCAACGAATGAGACAAAGAGAACCACAATGAAAGTAGTGCAGGCCATCTGTACATTGCTTGATATTGATGTGACCCATCAGCAGGCTAAAGATTTGGCGATTAAACGGTTAAAACAGCTCAATATCAATGGCGAAAAATGCATCCGGTGTGATGGTTTGGGTGTGACACACAATCGAGATAATAAGGGGATTCCCTGCTATCCCTGTGGCGGCTCAGGCTATATTGGCTATGGGTTAACGCGGATTGCGCTGAAGACGCTTAAGTTTATGCATCGTGATGGCCAATTGGATCGCTATCGTGCAGTGTGGCAAAACCAAGCGCATCTACAATCCTTATGCCAATCTTTTGATGATAAAGTACATGCATCGAATATTGTGGGGATCTATAGCCCTTTTTGGGCTGCTAAGGAGGTTGCTGGGGGATGGAATCATGACTTACAACTAATTCATCGTGAAATGAAAAAAGCCCGTCGAGATTTGATGAAGGAGCTAGATCCCGCCTTACTGAAAGACTTATCCCTATCCGAGCAGGCAACGAGAATGGCACATTGTCAGCAGCAATACACTCAGTCTATGCATATATTAGAGGCGCTCCTGTGTGAAGTGGATCTTTATTGCGCTTGGCACGCGAAACCTGATTTTAAAGCTTTGTGCTTCAGCTTAGTGCGCACCTAGCTTTACGTACTCACCACGGGTTACTTAGTCCTGCAAACCAGTGCACACCTTGTGTACACATCTATCCACAGAAATAGAGGATAACTTTTAAACATCACGAAACAAACCACTCATGTTTGTACAATGTTTAATTGTTTTTTATCTATAACTGTACCTTTAGTGGATTTTTAATTTTAGCTAATACAGTGATGTACAATCATTTCTTTGTGATTGACAAGTCATTGCTAAAAAAGAACTTTTAAAGCTTTACACCAAGTGAAATGCACCGTATTATCCTGCGCAGCAGCTTATTTAGGGACAACCTAGTTTGTACACATTTTAGCTGCCTATATTGAGACGATAGAGACTGACAGGCTGCTTTTAACTGGTACTTACAGTACATGTTTGGCACGGCCTAAATTGATACTAATGATAATTTTATAATCGAGCAGCAATGCTGCCAATTTGATACTAAAGAAATAGAGAGACCACTCATGGTAATAAAAAATGAAATGCGTGAACAGCTCATCGCAATTTTAAAAGAAGTGACTTGGCCAAAAAACGTGTCGCTTGATTCGGCTGTTGATGCCATTTTAGAGGCACCGATCGCAAGTGAGGAACTGAGATTGAGTTTGACCATTGGGCTACATGACTCGATCATGGCCAATCAAACTCGTTTTGCTGCGGATGATAACTTTCAGGTCAGTGACTTGATCAATGCAATGGTTGATGCGCATGATGTACAAGTGGCACATCAAGATATGCAGGATGTTGAGCATTTACCAGCGGGATCACTGGCATTACCTGCACCTGAGGCCCCGTACTTTATGGTGGGGGATGTGCCACAGATACAGTTGCTCAATGACCATGCTGTGCTTCCTGAACGTGCACATCCAACAGACACAGGGTTAGATGTCACGCCGATCCGGGTTGTTAAGCAGCTTAGAGCCGATACTTGGTTACTCGGGTGTGGGTTTGCGGTTGCACCGCCTATGGGCTTTTATTTTGATTTAGTTGCTCGCAGTTCTATATCCAAAACCCCAGTTATGCTTGCCAATGCGGTTGGGATCATCGACGAGAGTTATCGCGGTGAAGTGATGCTTGCTGTCACGCTCAAAGTAGCTGAAGACTTAGCCACATTCGAGCCCAGCAAGTTACTTGGCAAACCGCTTGCACAGCTTGTTCTTAGGCCTTTAATTGTCACTCCCGCGATGCAAATTGTTGAGTCGCTGGCGCAAACACAACGCGGCGAGGGTGGGTTTGGCAGTACTGATCCCTCAGCAAGCAATCATAGTTTGCTTGGTGAAAAAGGAGATGACGTGGCGCGGGGTTAATTTCGCGTGCGTCTTGAGCGGGCTCAGCCCGTTTTTTCAAATACAAATGAAAGGAAAAAACCATGAAAAATCATAAGAACTTGTTTTTCCCTGAGCAAGCAACAAGTGCTGAACCACATACCACAGAGCCACTCTATGCGGATCAAGCTGCCTATGAGGGGGCGTTGTTTGCACTGAAAAAAGACTTACTTAGACACTTTCCCATGCACTTTGGTAAAAACAGCCAGCCATGGTCTGTTGGCATTCGGGAGCAGCTAATCAAACACTATCAAAGCAAAGGCTATCCGCCAGCGCTAGTGATCCAGGCGTTGCACTTTGAAGCGCGTTCTATTAATTACCGAGTCAATTGTATGCTGGCTGGGGTAAACGCCGCGCGTATTGGGCTAGACGGACAAGCGGATGGTTGCTTAAGTCGTCAGGAATTTATTTATAACTTAATGCAGTTGTCAGGGCTAGTGCGGCGTAAAGACAAAAAGCAGTCATGGGCGTATAAAGAATGGGCGCTGCGCGAGACGGTATTGGGACTCGTGCGCAATGAATTGACTCGAGAGTCTTTAATAGCCGCTAATCTCAAGTCAAAATTTGTCGAGTTATGTGTGAGGTTTGCCAATGACCCGCAGGCGATAGAGGCGCTTGCGTTAAAAAACAAGCGCTCAGGTGCATTGCATCCAGCGGTGTATGGCGCACCTTATATACCGGATGAATTATTTAACGCATTTAAGCGACGCCATCATGGCCATATTACCGCAGGAAAGAAAAAGCCAAAACGGATCCAGCTAGTCACTGAAAACTACAAACTATGTAGCTTACTTGAAGCAAGTGTAGATAAAGCCTCGCTGGCTGAGCCGAAAACCCCCAAGCTAAAAACACCTAGGCACACTCTAAGATATGCCACGAGCAGGCAGAGTAAGGCTGATAATTCGACTAAACGCATGCCTATCACAGCAAGACAAAACGCTGGTTAAAGCCGATGCATAGGGCGTCTATTGCACTCTTCGATAGAGTTGTCGCCCGCTCAAACACTTCTTTCAATTAAGACTTTAACTGTGATTGATGCAGCTCTGAGAGCTTTTTTTGGTTTAAACTGTGATCGTTTTTACCATAGACATTCATCACCACGGCGACGCTATCCATCAAACTGGTCGCTGCAAGACGATAGTCACCTGTCCTGTCTAACACATAACTAGCAACAAAGTGGCGCATACCATGTGGGTTTATACCACGACCAACATTGCGTTCCGGCCAGCGTGTAAAAGCAGCACGAGCTGTCCATGCCTGTACAGATTTAGCAAGTGCAGTACGTTGATAGGGATCGCCCAGAGCGCGCTGGTTACTGGCCCGAGTTTGAACAAATAGAGCCTCTGAATGAATACCAGACTCGGCGCGAATTTGTTTTAGTAAAGCAAGTAGTGTGGTTACTTTTGGGTTGCTGATCAGCACATCAATGGCCTCAACTTCTCGCCCGCGTCGATTCTTTAAATAGCTGCGAGGGACCTTTATGCGCAGCCCTGTCTTGTCCTCAAATAGAGCTGGCGTATTGCCATTGTCTTTGTCCAACCATTGCAAAGCACACCAGTTGGATATGCGCAGCGGTACCTCCAAGCTCAGCAGCAACCATAAACTGATTTGAGCAGGCGCAATGCGATTGACACCTGTGCACTTTTTACTGTGCTCTAGTAAATCTTGGGCGAGAAGATGAATATCACTGACGCTTTGTTCTAGCGTGGCATCAAAGCCATCCAGTAACCAACCAATGTTACGCTTACCGGCATCGTCGGCATCATGTTGCAACTCAGCCATAAGATGACGCACATCTCGTTGCCAGCTTTTGACCTGACTGCTGAGGTAATTGGCCTGCTCCAGCCACAGTGTGAGATTGTCAAATGCTTCTGTGGGCACCTTGTCGTTGAGTGTAAAACTACTGACCGGAGCATGATAACGGGTCAAATACCCTTGCATAGGATCGATAAGCCCTGACAGTAAATTGAGCGTGGTTTGCAAAGTTGCGTAAAACTCACTTTCTAAACAGTCATCCACATAGGCTTCGAGGTACTCGATCACTAGCAGCATACTGAGATCAAGCGCAGTTGATTCGATATCAAAGTTTGCACATAGCCAGCGAAAGTAGCGCTCTAGCATACGCTCAAAATTGCGTGCAGACGCGTTACTGCCATCTGCGTTTGTGGTCCATCGGCCACCACCGATGAGTGCTTGAGCTTCACGTCGGTTTAATTTAAATGAGGCATGTGATAGCGCAGGCGTACGTGCTTTGGTTTTAAATAACAATAGGCGCTCTATTTGAGTCTGTACTTTGTCATCCCAGCTTACTTTGGGTAAGGCTTGAATCGCATTATGTGCGATTTTAGAGGTGCTTGTGGCAGCCAAGTTACTCGACGCGACAGACAAGTAATGGGGCGAGACATTAAAGTGGTGAGCCAGTTGAGTTAATGCATCATGGTGGTTTTTGGTTGGCTTAGAGCCTTTGCTCATCCAGCGCTTTAGTGTTGGTACTGGAATACCGCTATGGGTATGCAAATAGTCTAATTGTGCTTTTTGAGAGCAGCTGCCAAGTTGTTTGCGCGTTAAATGAGACAGCTTTTCTCCGATGCTTAACTGAGTGGGCAGCGCGTCATTTAAGCAGTGATCTTGATAATAGTTAATGAGCTTTTTCAAACGACTCGAATACGAAGCAACAGAGCTTGGTGAATAATCGTATTTTAGCATGTATGCTCTAAGCTTTTGCTGTTGTTGCTTAATGGCATCAGTCCCAGCATAAACGAGCAAGCTTGCTAAATCAGGGTCCGAGATGATCCGTTCATGTCGTATCATAGTCAGTAATACACTGAGATTGCGGGCATGCGCTGTTTTGTGCTGCGATAATGACGTTGCGAGTTGGTCGACAACAGAAGACATGAAAAAGCCTATTACATAGTTCTTTGGGCTACATAATAGGCTTTATTAATGCGCTTTTCAAATGTCTTGTTGTGCAACGCAGTAGGAGAGCCTTGTACATACTTAGAATATGATAGCGCGGTTCAAGATAGGCAAATTTTTGGTGGGTTGTCTGTATTGGTAGGCGTACTTATTCCCATACATGACTAACACCCAAGGGCAAATCAAGAAAAATATTAGCTATTCAGGGCTTCTTTGAGCGCTTTTGCCGCAGCAAAGTTGGCTGTTTCACGTGCTGAGATAGCCACGGCTTCACCAGTTTGTGGGTTTCGACCGGCGCGCGCCGCTTTATGGCGTCTGGTAAAATTACCAAAGCCAGACAGCTTCACTTCACCTGAACCCTTGCTGAGCTCTGTGGTGATCATATCAAATACCGCATTTACCGTAGTAGCCGCTGCTACTTTGGTGATGCCCGTTTGCTCAGCAACCGCAGCGATTAACTCTGATTTGTTCATTTTAAATCCTCGGGGCAAGCCCTCAATCATCGTCTCAATTCTCATTGTACAACTCCAAAAGCCGCACAACTCTTACAGACTTACATCTGATTGGCTGTACTTTCGCAGAAAATTAGAGTGTTTACAAGAGTAAAATACTATTTTGGTTGTACAATGAATTATTTTTATGGGTTTAATTGATGAAAATTAAGTATTTATCATATTGACGACATCGGCATGAGTGAGTGAACGCTAAAGTGGGCTTAGCCCGTGGGTGAGTGAGTATTTGAACATGCTGATTTGGTTTGTCTACGCGATATTTGAGTTCTGGCCTTTAGGGAATTATATAATTTAAACAGTCAGTTATATTTCTATATTGGCTCATCGTGCAGGTAGAGCAAAGCCCGAAGTAATGCTTTTGTCGTGGTGATGTATGAGAGAATTTAATTGCCTTCCCTCTATGCTTTGTACCTATATTTCTGATATGATCGCGCCGCTCTGTGCTTGATGGGCTATGAAGCAGACCTTGATAAGCTGCATGCATTACATCGCTGGCAGCCCAGTTTTACAAGCACGGCTAATTCTGTATTTGAATACTGACGCAGTACAGAAGATTGACACTAGGTATTAACTAACTTGCAGGTATAACGACGATGAGACATTGTCGAGATAGGCACTGCAAGTGTGGCAAGCCAGCGGCCTAAACGATAAAGACTTTATGAATAATGAACTGACGCCTGACGTTGTATTGGGCACACGGGTGGTATTTTCACACCCTACTTTCGCATTTGTACCTGCTTATGTACAAAATGGCCGCAAACATCTACAAAAAGACGCTGTGTATACAGTACTTGCAGTACATGGAGAAGATGACTCCGCGGCTATTGAGCTTGAGGAGGTGGTGGGTGCACATTTCGCTATCACTCAGTTTGATGAGTATAATGATGAATAACCCATGATACTGCCTTTAAGGCACTAATTTGGCGATTAGGTCAGACTCAGTAATGATCAAGGCTTCTTGACCATCGATGATTTCGATATGGGGCCGATAAGGTTCATGAAATACCACGGTATCACCGACTTTTACGCATACTGGGCGGATGGTTCCATTGTCAAGCTGTTTGCCTGGACCTACTTGCAGTACGACACCACGGTTAGGTTTGGGCTCATCTTGTTTAAGTAGCTGTATACGGCGTTCTTTGGGATCTTCTGATGTGCGCTTAACAAGAAGCAGATCATGCAGTGGTAAAACGGTCATAACTTAGGTCTCAGTATCTCAATTTTCATAGATTGTACAATGATGTGTGTTGGATTAATAGAGTCTTTTCAAGTGCAAAAAAAAGCCCAGCAAGAGCTGGGCTTCGTTAACGTAAAATCACATGGTTATGATGCGACGCGTATCGCTTCATAACACACATGAATTTTATCACCCGCTTGAGGCGCCTCTGCAAACGTAATGGTTTGTGCAGATTCGTTTACTGTAATGTCAGGGTTAAAATCAGCAACGCCGTTTTTAAAGACCATGACAGAACCTACGCGAGGCCTGCGCGCAACGTTAAACACCGTGTTTGTGCCGTCTACCGCACCCGCCGCTACTTCACCACGTACAAGGTCTGCTTCTTTGATGTAGCCCATATCGTTTTCAATGACTGAGATCCGGTCTTCATGTGCAGTAAATCTGTTTGTCACTGTGGTCGCAAAGTTTGCATCATCTGCAAGTGCCGCCGCCAGCTCATTCAGCGTATTTAGTGCATCAGGTGAGCCATCAATTAGCTTTCTGATCTCTTCATCAACGTATGTAATATCGGCCTTGTTAGTGCCCAGTGCTGTGATGTCATCTGCAAATTTAACTAAATCTGCTTCAAATGAAGTATCAATCAGCGAGCGGTCGATAGAAGCGGTGATAACCTGCGTATTCGCGCGAATTTTAGACATAAATGTGTCTCCATAAAATGATTAGGAATCCACTCAGTCTCAGGTCTCAAGGAATGAGGATGCAAAGATAATCTGAGCATCCATATGCAATGATACTATGAGGTTAAAGTTGCATCAATGACGATTTTATCGCCGCTGTGCAATTCAACCCTTGGTAATTTGGTGACAAATGTGGCATTCCCCTGCACTACAGGCAATGCGTAATCAGTAATAGGTTCTAAACGCAATCCATTTAAAGTTGCATTCACGCCAGCGCCAACTTGTAATAAGCCCCCTAATGGGATTTCGATTTGCGCAGGGTCATCATCACTGATGACATGGGTGAGCTGAATGGTCTTGAGCGTTTGACCGCCTCCTCCAGAGCCATAGAATTGTTGAGAGATAGAATGTGTAAGCATACTGAACTCCTTACTGTATCAAGCCACTGACTGGTTGGTAGGTGTTTAACGATACCCAGAATTCAAAACTATCTTGTCCTACAACACCGTTTACTATGTCAGCTTTGATGATGATTTCGCGTTCATTCGATGCCACAGGGATCGGAATACGCAGCGCACCTGCGGTGACTATATTCATCTCCATAGGGACGACCGTTGCCCCGTTAAGTGTTGACATAACAAAGGGCTCACCTGCATTGACCTTCGGATCTGCCATTAAAAATGTCAGCTTAACAGCGGCCAGATCAGAAACCTTTGCAAAGTTGGTATAAATCATGAGCTGCTCTTTGCCTCGGGTCGCAGCTGGTACACTCAATGCATTGAGCTGCTCTGGTGCGCTTTGTATTGCTTCAAACTCGCCTGAGCTGTTTAGAATGTTAGCGGTAATCATATCTTGCTTTCTCACCCTTAAGTTTGTTTAGTCGTTACGCTGCTTAACAGCCTGTAACCTGCCAAGGCACATCCATGAGCACTTGCTTTGGACTGATCCGCAGCTTGGCGACTTGCTCAAATGCGTAACGTGTATTGTCTTCGTTTAATGCTACCCAAGCGTGTGCACTGGGGTATACACTGTGAACCACAGTACCGTCTACTAACTCAATGTCGTGAACGAGCGAGGTAATTGATTTTGTTGTACAATTACGCGCATCAACCCAGCCAAAAAGATAGTGTGCCATCGGTGCGTGCTGTGATATTAAATCTTCAAAAATCGCTGAGGCATTCTCTAAGTCACTCTCAGTGATGCTGCTAATAGTATACTCTGATTTCATAGCTAAAGTCGTCCATTTATTTCTGTCTATCAGACAAGATGAATTGTTGTAAGCGGTATGTACGGCGTAGCCAACCGCGAAGATATTTTTGTTGAGTTTGATTGCGTTGTACAATTCGGCTGTAAAAGACAGAACGATAAGACAGGTAATCTAGTGCAATATTGGTTTCGCCCCTATTTGACAAAGCCTGCTGTAATGCGGCGCGAGAGCCTTTACCAAAAATGCCATCCGCAGTGGTTTTAATGGCTCTTTGCATAAAGCGGATTGCCCGTGAAACCCCCATATTTACTGCGGTATCAAATACGTGGCAGGCCAACTCTGTGGGCAGCTGGTCACATTTAGCCTTTAAAAAATAGTCTGTGTAATAGATGCGTTTGGCATCGTCGATGGTCAGGTTGGCAATGTCCAGTGACGGATAAGCGCGTTGCGAAATTCCGTACTTTGTTAGACCTCCTGCATCGTGTTTGTCATCACTCATATAGCCTTCAAATTCAAGGAGTACTTCAAATACCTGTTCAAAGACCGATGGGTAAGATTGTGTCATAGTGACCTCTCTTTGATGTTAACGTTATGCGGCGCAGGCCACATGAAACACAGTCAACATAAAGCTTATCCTAGCTTACTCAGGTCACAGAACGGGAGTTGTTCGTCTCATAATTGAATTGTACAACGAAATTCACTTAAATTGGAATCAGACTTATACATTAGGGTTAGGTTTCGTTTGGCCAGCACGACGCAATGCCCACTGATTATGCTGTTTTTGTTCATATAATTTTTTTGCGTGGGCCTCAATTTTCCTGACTGACCACCCTTGCCCACGCCACCGTTCAAAGGCAGATAATGTGACGCCAAAAGATTCTGCCAATTGACTGACTTCATGAAATTGACGTTTGTATTTTAGCCATACAAGCGGTTTGTGACTGTTTACTCGCTTGTTGGATATCCAAAATACATTTGACCAAATATAACCTTGTTCAGGTTGGCGTAACACCAGTTGATAACCTGTTGGCTTGGGGGGCTCTCCAACATCGGCTTTGAATTGTTCGTAATCCTCGCGCCATGATTTTTGAAAAGGTATACTTTGGCGCTGTGCTTTGCGTTTTAAATAATACCAACTTCGGTATTCGCGGGTGTGTGAGCGAGGTTTTGATTTACCAAAATCAAATTCCGCCAATGTCTGTGTTTTCATTGTATCGTGTTATTTAAACTGCTTATTTCTAATTTAATATTACCCGAATTTACTCCAGCTAAAAACCCTAAAAGCCTTATAAATAAAGGGCTTAGTCTGCACGCACTTTTGGTGGTCATTGTTTATTGTCAAAATAATTGGTCATAACTTGTGGTTAATACTTGCAAGTGCTTAATGTATGCACTAGTATGAAAATCACTGCGGTGCAAGCTAATTGACCTGCTCAACTAGCTGTACTTATAAGAATAATTCTCTATGGGAAGCTAACACATGACTAATTTCGCAAAGCGCTTTTTACCCGCCGAGATCCACAAGGTTTTGGTCGAACGAGAAAACCGTGCTGCCATCTGCATGCTCTCGAATCGTAAAGGGGGAACAGGTAAAACAACGCTCACGCTCAATATAGGCGAAGGCTTTGCGTTATTAGCTGGCAAACGTGTGTTACTGATTGATGTCGATCGTCAAGCTAACTTATCGACGGCTTATGGTTTGACTGAGCGCATGACAGGTCAAACTAGCCATGCTTTCTCAGAGACAGGTGTGCGTCCAAATGAGTTGTTGGTTCCGCCCATCCACCCAGATTACGAAGAAGGTGATCAGTTCGCAGCGCGCAGTTCCTCTGCGGAAGTGATGGAGCAAGATGGTAAACCTGTGCTGCCGTACGGAACCTTTATTGATGGCGAGATTGAGTGCCTAACCGAGCTTAACCCGCTAGGTGGTTGCGTTGATGTTTTGCCAGCAGACGGTGAGCGCTTAAAACACATTCAAACTCATGCTGAAAACTACAATGCACGCGCCTTGTATGCAAGTTGGGCAAATTGGTTATACAGTTCCGGTGCGCTGACAAACTATGATGCGATCATTTTTGATGCGCCGCCTCTGGACAGTGAATTACATGAAGCACTCTACCAGTTGTGTGATCACATGATCGTCCCAGTACAACCATCAAACGATACATTGTCAGCGGCGTCAGCAGTTGCGTATTCATGCTTCGGGGCTCAAAACTCTGACGAGCGCCCACGCACCATGACAACCATTATTAATCCATTGAGCAGCAATCGTTTGACGAACGAGCAGCGTACGTGGTTAGAAAATGTAGTTTGGAACAACCAGTTTTTAGGCGCGCTTCCTGAAAGCCATGAGTTTCCGCGTGCTAACATCATTGATAAGCGTCGTAACACACCGTTACCGCCTTATGATGAAGAACATATGTTACAGCTGAGCGATGATGAGCGTATCGTCGCTGAAAAAGAGTACATTAAAGATATTCGTAAATTGGTATTGCCGACCCGTACGACCAAAGCGGATAAATCAACCCGTGATAGATTGGTTCGTGTGATGAACCATTTACATGACAAAATTTTAGGCGAACCACTGCCAAAAGACCCATTTGTAACGACCAAGTCAACTGCAACGTCTGGCGCAGCTAAAGGTAAGAAAAAGGCGAACGCATAAGGACTTCCCATGAGTGATAAAACACGACAAAAAAAACTCAGCAGAAAGGCGGCTTTAAAAGGCCAAATGAAGCCACTGCAAGGCGCAGCGGGTAAGGCGGCGCAAGAGTTATCGAACTCCATGGGGAACCTCGGAGAGTTGTTTGCGCAGCAGCAAAAGCAAAGTAGCGAAAGCACCCCTATTGAGCAAGCACCTGCTGAACCTGCGTCTGTTGCACCTGAACCGACCTCTGTTGAAACACAAGATAAGACATCCGAAGCTGCTTCAGCTTCAGTTCCAGAGGAGCAAAAGCCTGTTGAGGTCGCTGCGAATCCTATACAAGCAGACGTGCCAACACCTGCAACCGCTCATGTTGAACAAGCGCCATCGACAGAAGTTGAAACGCCAGAGGTTGTAGAGCAGACTACTGAGTTACTGAAAACACCAGCGACGCCTTTGCTTGAAACCGAGCCAGCCGCCGTCAGTGGCAGCAACACGGGTACTTTGTCAGTAGACAATGTGAATGAGTTGCACCAGATACTGGCCAAGAGTAAGTCAGCTATGTTCATTGAAGTGAATGTCAATGAAGTCTATAGCAGCTTAGATAATCACCGTGATTTTGGTATTTCATTTGAGCGTTACTTACAGGTACTGCCTCCCTTACCAAATAACTGGGAGGAATTATCGGGCGTTGAATATGTGGATCAGGTTTGGTCAGATATCATCATTGAAATGACAGATAATGATGAACTGGATGACCAAAGTGCACGTGTGATGCGCACCACTTTGATTGATGTTTTTGACATTGGTTACAGTATTCAGAAAAAAGGTCAGATCCACCCGCCTTTGGGTTACTTGGTTTATGATCAAAAAACTGGTCAACCAGAACGCGTAGAGTTAGTTTCTGGTGAAAAGCGTCTGCGCTCACACTACATGTTTGGTCGCAAGCGTGCAGTATTACAATTTACCGAAGACAGCACGGCGATTGAGCCATCGGCTGAAGTGAATTATAGCCGTGAGGAGCTGCGATTAGCGGAAAACACCCAATCTAAAAAGCCTGATGCGGATCAAATTATTGATGGTGTGCGAAAGCTTTATCACGCGCATATTAAGCGTGACGGTTTAGAGGCGGTTGAGAAGTGCTCCGTTGCTGAGCTGGTTCGTTTATATGCGCCAGCGCTTGCCAGTGCAGGTGGAGATACCGAGAGTCGTGTAGTTTCTCGCAACGCCAGACGCTATGTGAATATAGCGACGCACCCACAAGCGGCCACTTTTATTCGGATCTGCAAAGTAGCGTCAGCCAGTGTCAAAAAACTGGATGAATTACGTGCTAAATTAACGACCGCTGCCAGTGAATTAGGCTGCGATATCACCCCTGCTTTTGTCTATGCCTCAGCTGCAAAAGCGGATGATGTGAACTTTAGCATGACGGATATTCCAGAGATTTTAAAAGAAAAAGCCCTAGATGCTTTAGAATTACTCAACGGTGCTAAGCCCCAGGGTGAGGTTCAGTTGAGTCCTGAAAAACACTCTAAGGTTGTGACACAAAAAATGGCCAAAGAATCTCAGCAAAAACTGGGTACTTACGCAATGACCGTGACCAAAGGTAAAAATGCAGAGCCATCAAGGCAGTATTCATTTTTACAAATGATGTGTATGGTTGTGGCAGTAAAGGGCAAAGTAACAACTGAAGATGCGGCGATGTTACATCGTTTAAATGCAGAGCGAGGAGAAGCTTTGGGCGACGAGAAATTGATCCGCTACCGTGAAAGCTTAATCAGTGCTTGGGAGTCGATGGAAAGTGAAGCCGGTATATTAACCAATAGCTCACATGAGACGAGCATGTTAATTGACCGCTTAGCAGCGACTAGTAATCCACTTAACGTCATACAAGAATTTATTAAAGAACATAATACTGATGGGAGCGCTAAATAATGGTCAAGCGTAGCCGAAGCCGTAAACATTTGCTGGCTCAGCAAAGCCCTAAGTCAGAAGCAATCAGCCGCCGATTGACAGTGAGAATACCGAAAAAACTACATACCTTGCTGACTGATGCAGTCGCGGATGAGCAACCTAAGATCAGCCGTAACAAGTATGTGAGTGATGCCGTGGTGCGCTTGCGTGAACGTCATGTAGTATCACGCTTGGAGCTGCCATTACTCGATGATGAGGGCAACCAAGATATGACCGCGGATGAGATGAAACTGGTCGACAATGTCAATAAAGGAGTTGCGATTTTAGCCGAAGATACCAAACTGATCAGCGGTGAAAGTGTGTCGTTACCTATTCGTTTCACTGATGAAGGTGTTGCGGCGTTACAAGATTTAATTACTCGCGTACGTACTCAGTTGCCAGAAGACAGCAAGGTATTTGAAAAGATCAAAACGATCTTTATCCATATTGCTTTGTGGGACAAAGTGATGGATGGGAAATCGATGGAAGAACTCAACGCCCAGTCGACAAACTAAAATACACTGTACAAATCCATTACATTATTAAGCGTATCCGTTGATACGCTTTTTTATTTTTTAGCGCACATTTCCCCGTTCATTTCTTAGTGGATATATCCCACTTTAAAAGCATATCTTTATATATAATAAGCAGTTAAGAGCATTGCCTTGTAATGAAATGTAATATCTTTTCAACACCTTGCTTACTAAGCTGGAATTCAGTACTGAAAACTCAAAAAGAATATAATGATGTTACATGCAAACGCCAAAGTAAAAATTAAGCTAGCTACTGAAGATGGTGAGGACTGTGGGTATTTAAAGGTGACAGGGCATAATAACCTAGATCCTTTTGTATCCCATGTGAGTGAAGCCGATGCGACGGTACTTGTGCTGGAACAAGTGAAGCACGCCGATGACGCATTTTATTATCGTATTGCTGACAGCACGCTATATATCGATTTTTCGCGCACTAATGACTTATTGTGTGCTTTTAGAGTGGAGTTGCCAGTATCACTAAGTTCGGCTTGTGCGTGGAAACTAACTGAGAATAATGAATTAGAAGTTATTTATCTAGGGCGCTCTCCAACAAATGTGTTTATTTCACCGGCCTGCAATGCCAGACAAGAAGAGCGAACGGCACATGATAAAAACCTCGTCTTTTGTAATTATATTGGATCAGGTACGGTAAAACCTTATAAAGTACAACTGATTGCACAGTAAATTTGACTGCTTGAATATGAGCCTCTCTCGGAGAGGCTTTTAGTATCGGACTTAATTTGAACAACACAAATTTTTATTGTACAACCTGACACGTGTATGATTACAGTGGGATCAAAGGTATTGTGCTTATTATTTTAAGTTACCCATCTTCTGAACGGTATACCTTTCTTTTAATATCATTGTATAGTGAATTTTTTTGTTAAATAAGTTTGCTAGCAGCCACTTTACTTTAATATTTTCACTTAAATTCTTTGTGCATTGATTTTTGTTTCGATGTTTTTTGATCTGATATCTTAATTTAGGCAGATAAATAGATCATGAATAGATGAAAAGGATCACAAAAAGTTTCGTTATTTATAGAAATGAAACTTTTTTTGATCTTTAAAATTACTATTAAATGGATAAATTTTTATTAAAATCAATGTTTAAGATTAAATTAGGTTTGGATTAAAGCGTGATTATTAAGGATATATATTCTTACTGTGGTAGATACTGGTGTTTTTTAAATTTTTCTCAATATGAGAGTGAGTCGATTTGAAGTTGGTTTCGTGTGAGATATGAAGAAATAACAGCTAAAAGGGGAAGCGTTATGCTTCCCCTTTTAGCTGTTATTCTGTAACTAATTTGCCATTTACCTTGACCAAACTAAGTTGGTAGTTTTCCATATAAGTCATTAAAGGCTCTAATAAATTCAATATGTTGTCACCTTGAGAGGTGTTTTTATTTATGATCAACGAGTGGCCGTCTTGTAATAGTTGTTGTATTGGCTCTAATGTCTCGAAGATTTTTATGAAGCAGCTGTTGCCTTCTTGAACTAAGCTATCCAAGGTTGCAATCACTTCGCGTTGTCTTTGGGTTATGTCTTTATCCAATTTATTGCTTGGTGTGGTGATAGTATTTGTTGTTGCGACTCCCATGCGTTCCTTCGCCTCAGCTAACTCGGCCCTTAGTGAGGCCAGTTCAGCATCTTTGGCGTTCAATTCGCGTCGCGCTGTGACAAGTTCGTCTTCATATTGGCCCATAAAGCCAAATGCTTCGCCAAGCTCAGCCGAGAGTTGCTGTATGCGCTCATCAACTGGCGTTAATGAGTCAGCACCTACTTCGTTTGCCCCTCGAGAATCGCATCGGCTTTCAATTGAGTGCGCTGCATCAAGCGCCGCACTTCCCTGAAATACCTTACTAACTCTTAATGCGGCAGCATGTACATTTTTTCTAAGTTGAGTAGAGTTCAAATCTTTCAATTTTGTTACGCCCTATAACACGCGAGCTGCTATGTCGATCAGCCCGACCCTTGAGGGTGGATACAACCTGACTAAGTTTAAATATTCAAATCTTAATCGATTAATTTTTTTTATTTTAAAGTGCATCTCTTCACACTGAGTCAATCCCTAAATGTCTACAATACAGTCACTTAGGGAGACGTATGAGTAACATTTTATCTGATGTGCTCGGACATTCCAAGCCAATTGATTACATTTTTCTGCATAAAATTAACAGTGTCGGCGATTATCTGAGCGGTTGCTCTGATTTCACCCGTTGGGTCTTGTTGATCGTCCGATTGGACACCGTTTAGTAGCACACTTGCAAGGCCAAGTTTTTCAAATTGCAGTTTAGAGTTGATAGTAAATTCTAAATCACAGGTATTATGTACCAAAAATAAACCGAGTTTTTCGATACCTGTTGCGCGCGTGATCAGGTTACCCAAGCTGTCATCGGTGACATCAATAGAGGGGAAATTACCATGATTGCCTGAGGTATCATCTAATGAAATGAGCTTCATACCCATTCCAAAACTCAAATCTGGGCAGTGATTAAAGGTCACCTCTTGTGCATCTGCAACGTGAGATTCATGGTAAAGCTTTAGTTTTTCCAGTAGCTTAGCTGAAATATTTAAAATGTCAGCTTTCACTGCAAAAGATGAATATTCAAGTAGTTCAAGCTCGGCAGAAAACATGTTATTGATACGAAGTGTAATGGCGTTTAGTACATCAGGTTTCGTTGAGAAGATAATTAAACGTGAATTGGCCAGATCAATGATAAATGGGACATGGGTAGTCACCTCAGCTGCGCCTTTTAATAATTGCATGCGTACAGCCATGGTGATGGACTCGCGCTCTTCTTTTGATAGCTTAACACCCGGTGGCAATTGGTTAGATTTTTCTTTAATACGAACTGCGGCAGCTTGTTTTATCGCTGTTGCGGTGATAACTGAAGAATCGATACGCAATGTACCTATAAAGCCTCCATCGAATTTTTCTAATACGTCCGCTTCTGGTGCAATATCTAAAGTTGACAACGGATGTACTAAGCCCATTCTTTTATTACTGCCATCTAGTGCTGTATCTGGTTGATAAGCCATAGAATTAAGTTTTTCCCATGTGATATTTTCAGTTGTTCGTATATGAAATAGGGTGGCTTTTTTGGCGGCTTGATCTAGGATGTTTTTCATTTGCTTTATTCTCTTCGTCTCAATATCTCATCTATAAACAGGCATTGCACTGTTTAACTGGTGTTACGTTGCTTAATAAATAGTATTTTTAATCATATAGTAAATTTAATATACAACGCTTTATTTCATATTTATTGCGCTACTATTGTGCAATTTGCATCGTAAGTTTTAACGCTTATCTGTTAGCGCGCAGTCATTTTGCCTCAAATACGTAGATTGTCAAGCACGTATATGACGTTAATTTATCTATGAACTACAATAAACTTTAATAAATTCAGTAGCTTTAGGTTTTTTGTGACAGGTTTATTATTTTTTTATGCCTCTCACAGATCATATTTTAGTGTAGCGTTGCGTAATATAATCTCCTGCAATGTAGTGAGTTACAAGCGATTTTAGCAAATAAAAAGTAACATTTTATGACATATATCAATGAGATGGTTTGGTGGAGAGATAACTGTAGCTCAAATTGGGCGTGACAATATAATCTACAGCCTTGTACAATCTTTAATGGTTTAATTTGTTTATAGTCCAGTAATTTGAGACGATGTGAGGAACTTCAAATGGATAGAGCTATAAGTATTGTTGAGCGTTACACTGAGCTGTTAGAGCGTGCCTCGACACATAAAAATCCAACGCCGAGTAATGGCGTCGGCAACCCGTATCACGGTAAAAATGGGCGATTCGTCTCTGCTGCGAATGCTGTAGTGGCGTCTAAACGTCCGAATGCATTGCGCCGCAGTGCGCCACCTCAGCGTTTTAGAATTGACGGGTGGAAAGATGAGCCAGCCAGTGATAAAAACCCGAAAGGCCTAAAAATTGCGAAGCTAAAACCTGCTAATGGGCCTGCTGGTCCGCAAGTATGTGGACGCTCTGCGCGTGCGATTGGTCTGGATATTCGATGTCACGATGGCAAAGTCATGGCAGGGCATACAGCGCTTGGCCGCGCCGCAGCGACATCGCGCAGATAATAAGGATTACGAATGAATTATCTAACGCCAGCAAAGCAGGCTTTGCTCAGTTGTGAGCAGGCTTTACATTCGCTCGTGTACCAGCGAGACATTGACGTTCCGCTACATGAAGCATTGAGCATTGATAAGTTGATTGACTCTGCAAATGCGTTCCGTAGCCCCAAAGATAACTATCTAGATATGGTGTCTTTAGAAGAGCCGCAGTGGAAATTAGATAAGCGCGGTAAAGAGTTGACGATTAGCTTTAGGTTACAAGCTAAAGGGCGCTCAGATAATGCGCTGGTCGCTAAAGACATTGCCACCATCCATTCCCCCAAGCTACGTTTTACAAATCTTAAAACGTATCGTGTTGAGCCGACAGATAAAGGGAATAAAAAGTATGCGGGCATGACGCCGGTATATATGTTGCGTGATGATAAGTTAGACTTGGACCGTTGGTATGTTGAAAATGAGGACAAATTCGATAGCCCTGAAGCGTTAGAGGCGGCGAAAGCCCAGCTGTATGACCTGTATTATGTCGAGCCGTTAAGTAAGACGACTAAAATCAAAGTACACTGTGGTTGTCTGGATTATCAATATACTTTTGCGCAGGCGAATAAGGCGCATGGCGCACATTTCGGCCGCAATGCAAAGCGCAGCAAGTCGCATGATTATCCCGATATGAATCCAGAGCAACATGCTGGGTTTTGTACACATATTCTGTTTGCTTTGGAGATGCTCAGCCAATACGAGGCGTTTTGGGATAAAAGCTTAAAGCCATCGGGTCAAAGACGTTCATCTCGCTCACATAAAGCGGGGAGCAGCACTTTAGGGAAGTGGGCGAGCTTCTACGGTTACTAGCGTTAAAAGAAAAAGTGCAGGCTTTACTCTGCACTTGCTCAATGCTATTTGGAAGATAAAGTCGAGAGGTTGTCCTCATCTATTCCTGTCAGGATCTGTCTGACTAGACGCATACCATCTCGCATGCCGTGCGTATATGGGTCATTGTGCATATTGTGGTTTTCGATCAGCTTATCGAGCAGTGTACCGATATCTCTTAAATGCTGGCCCTGGTGTGTGCTTTGGCAAGGATCACCAAATTGTCTACTCGCTAAGTCAAAGGCTCTGCCCGCTTTTTGTAGACGTGCAATGGCAGTTTCTGCGCCATTTGATTGGCAAACATATTGCGACTCTGTCAGCAGCTGGCAGAGGGTTTCAAGCGGCGCGACAGTGTAAGTTGGTTGAACTTCTAGCCCGATGATACCAGCCGCAGCTCTGTCTTTATGGCTAATAGGCGCGAGTGAGATAGCATTAAATGGACCAAAAGGCCCTACACCTGCACTACATTGTTTGGTCATGGTTCAGTGGTTTCCTAAACTAAAAAAGCCGAGGTATGACTCGGCTTTGGTTGTGACTGAAAAAATTAAAACTTATCGAATCCGCCAACGGCGTTAGATTGGTTATATGATGCGCTGTCAGTAAAGAAGCCGCCTTTGGCGTTGCCTTCACCGTGCATATCAGCTCGCTCTTCTAAGTGGCGGTAAGGGTTTTCTTCTACGCCTTCATAAATTGGGTCAATTTTTATGGCCACTAAGCGGCGATTTGCCAAGTGCTTGGTGTAGTGCTCACATGATTTTTTATCCATACCTAAAATACGGTCACCGATGATATGATGCGCCCAAGCAACTTCTTGGTCGACGGCTTTTTTGGTCATCTCAATGACCCAATCATGATCCGCTTCTGTAAAGGTCTCTGAAATGATGTGACGGAATAAAGTCACATGGGTCAATTCATCTTTATTGATCAGCTTGATAATGCGTGACGCGCCCGTCATCGCGCCTTGTGCTGCCAGCAAATAGAAAAACTGAAAGCCATTGTAAAAGTACAGACCTTCTAGCAAGTAGTTGGCAATGAGCACGCGCTTAAATCCTTGCTCAGTAGGGTTGTCTAAGAAGGCTTGAAACTCTCCGGCAATAAACTTGTTTCTTTCAAATAAAATTTTGTCGTCGCGCCAGCGATCATAAATACCATTGCGCAATTCCCTTGGGATCACTGACTCAATAATATATTGGTAAGAGTCTGCGTGGATCGCTTCTTGGAAAGTTTGAATGGCCAGTAACATTTTGACTTCAGGTGCGGTGATGTAGTCAGCGATGTTTGGTACGTTGGCCGTTTGTATTGAGTCTAAAAAGATTAAGAAACTCAAGATCCCTGTAAAGGTTTCTTTTTGGTCCTCAGTCAACAGGTCAAAGCGATCTGATTGAAGGCTGTTTTTTTGCGGGATCCAGAAATTGGCATACATGGTGGTTTTTAGCTTAGTTGCCCATTTGTACTTGGTATTGTTTAACTGGATCAGGTTCGTTGAATTACCGCCAATCAATTTACGTTCGGTTAGCTCGTCTGTGCCGTCTGGGTTAAATAGTCGCGCTTTTTTAAATTCTGGGTTCTCAATTTGCGTGCTTGTATTAGTAAATGCCTGCTGGTCGATTATGCTGGTTTCGCTCATATCATCCGTCTCAATTAGGTTTATTTTGGGTGGTAAAAAAGGGGCCTGTGCCCCTTGTTGCGCGGGAGGCTTAGCTTAGTTAGCGCATGCCGTACACGATGAATCTAAATCAACGTTGCGGGTGTAATAAATACACTTAATGCCTTTTTTCCACGCATCTCTGAGCGCTTGATAGCGGTAGAAAGCATCTTCTTGGTCGTTGTTGAGATCAAACGTCATTTCGTACGAAATACCAGTGTCTACCCAGCGCTGTACTGTGGACACAATGTCATTCATGACATATTTTGAAAAGTGCTTATATGCCTTGTAACCCAATGGGTTTTCATGCAAATAAGGAGGGACAATCGGTACTGCACGGTGATTGCTTTCATCGTAAAATAGCGCAGAATAAACCGGTAAAATGGATGCGACGCAGCCATGGATAATGGAACTGGACGTGTTCGGAGCAATGGCCATGATCTGGCTGTTACGGATCCCATGTTTGTTAATGGCCACTTGTAAGCTCTCCCAGCGCGATGGATCTGAGGCATGCTTAGCGTACTCTTCGATACGCTCGCCGGTGTCCCACATAGAACCTTGAAAGGCTTCAAACGCGCCGCGCTCTTCAGAGATTTTAATGCTCTCAGAAATACACGCATAAGCGAACTCTTCAAATAGTTCATTGATTAAGTCCATGCCTGATTCATAGTTGGTGTTGCGCGCCGCAAGGAAGTCATTGAGGCCCATTGCACCTACCCCAATGGTCCGGTATTTATTGTTGTGGACATTAGACTCTCGGATCGGCGTGGCGGTGAGGTCAATCGCGTAATCCAGAGCGCGTACTGCGGTGCGACAAGAGATTTCAAGCGCGAAGAAATCTGGCTGGTTTGCCAAGTTTACAGAGATCAAGTTACATGTATGGGCTTCTTCATCGGCCAACACATTTGAGTAAGACTCTACACACAAGTTACCACACGGGATGATGCCGGTATGCTTATTGGGATTAAGGCGGTTTACTGTGCACTTGTAGAAGAGATAAGGCAGCCCTGATTCTACGTGTAGTTTGATGATCTCTTTGATTAACTCTCGTGCTTTAACGACCGTGACTATTTGCAGCTTACCTTGCTCGTATGCTTTAACGGCTTCTTTGTAATTTTTGACAAACTCGTCGCCAAAGCAATTGACCAGATCAATGTCTAATACCGTGCGTAGTTCATAAGGGTCAAACAGGTGCCAGTCGCCATTTTCGCCATCGACTTCCCAGAAATAATCCGGTGTGACAACTTGAGGGAATACATCAAACGCCTTTGCTCTTTGGTCGCCTACTTCTGTTTGCATCTCTAAAAATGCATGAATATCCGCATGCCATACATCTAACGCGAGCGTCACAGCCCCTTGACGTGTGCCGCCTTGGTCTACATAGGTTGCAGTGTCATTAAACAGTTTAGCAATGGGAATAACGCCTTTAGATGTGTCTTTACGGCCGCGAACCCAAGAGCCTGAAGCACGAATGTTCGACAGTAATACACCGCATCCGCCCCCTTCTTTAGAGATACGTGCAAAGTTTTTAATGTTGTCAAAAATCGAGTCTAAATCATCGTTCATTGAGATGATGAAGCAGCTCGATAGATTACCCTCTGGGCGGCGTAAATTACGTAAAAATGGCGTGGCCAAAGAAAGGCGGCGTAAGCTTAATCCATCGTAGAGGTCTTGTACAAACTCAAGCGACTTTTCTTTACTTTGTGAGTTAATTAATAGTGCACACATCAAATAAGCAATTTGCGGTGTCTCGTTCTTGACCAAATACCCTTTGATGAGTTTGTCTGCACCTGCAAAGTCGTAATCTAAATCGCGTTCTGGAGCGAGTAGACGACCAGCTAAATTGAGTTCTTCATCGCTGTAGTGTTCAATGATGTGGGGGGCATATAAGCCCGCGTCTACCTGACTGTGTACGAATTTTGCAAACCCTTGGCCTTGGCGGGTTTCATCGGTTTCTTTCCAATGCTTCATCATCAGTAAACGACCGGCAACATAAGACCAATGTGGCTCTTCCGCCGTGGTCATAGACAGTGCGGCATACGTCAGGTTTTCCTGAATTGCTTCTGTTTTTACCCCATCATTAAAAATCGCAGAAATTTTTGACTCAAGTTGCAGGGGATTAACTTGGAGGTTTTGACTTGCCCAACCAATTACTTGTTTAATCTTGGCAAGGTCAAATTGTTCGGTAGAACCGTCGCGTTTTTGTACAAGCATTTAACGCTTCCTTTTTTATCTTTAGTATCAAATTTAATTCAGTCAAAGCATGCGCCTAAGTTTGGTACGCTCACTTTGTTGGCACGTAGTTTTACTTTTTACAAAGAGTTAGTCAAGCGATAAATGCAAGTAAATGCCTACGCCGCAAGTCCCTATGAACATTGTGGATTTTTAGCCGTAGGCAGATTTTTAGAGGGATTAAGGCTAGTCTGTTTTAGCGGCTAAGGTGGTGTTTGGCAGGCCTAATATTTTGCCAAATACGTCTCTAAATGAAGACGCTCCTTGGATCACCCCTGCAAACATCATGCGCTGAGCTTGCAGATTAGCGGCGGTTTGTCGCTCTTCTTCAGTACGTTGTTCTGGGTCCTCATTGAGAGACGCTTCGGTTGTGACGATTTCATCTTGTTTGCTTTGTGCAATGCCTTGTACATGACTTAGTGTTTTTTCAAGTGCTTGATCAATTTGCGCACGGGTGACTTGCTGGGAAGGCAGTGTGATAAGGCTATCAAAACTGCTGTGAGCAACCGCAAAACCGTTGTCACAATAAGTACATACGGCAACTGCTTTGCCAGCTACTGTGCCGATCACCGTCAGGTTTTGGCAGTGGGGGCAACGGGGGGTTTTATCTTGCATTACATTGGTCTCATTTAGTTAATAGTTTATTTTATTGTACAATAATTCTAGTGTTTCTGAGGGACTTCAACCAAGCTTTCACTGAAGATACAGAGCGTTGAGTCTCCATAGGTTCGTTTGTACTGTGGGATCTCGTCCTCTTCATACCTTGATACGCCCAGTTGTACGGCTTGCTCAATGGGTAACATCTGAATCGCAAAATAGTACAGCGGTTCCCAGTTAGGGTTAAAGGAAGAGCGTACATAGCATTGCGGATAGGTCGAAAAAAGCCAAGAGTATTCAAACTCTTCAAGTAACTTAGAGAGTACTTTATCCATCCCCTCAGGCGTCTCACATTGTGAAGGAACGTACTTGCGCGCATACTCCCTCACCGCCTCATCGACAATCTGTTCATGGTGTTCAAGAATGGCGTCACAGGCTTGATAGCGTTGCTCCATAGGGAGTTGCTTAATAAACTGCGAGGCTTGGTATCCATCGTCCATATAACATGTCAGCTCAAGCGCATCGTGTATGGTTTGCTTGACCTGTTCGACAGGCACAGCCTCAAAGGGCACTGTATTGTTTGTGTCTAGCATTTCACGGTCTCAATTAAATAAAACGCATGAATTATGGCATAAGGTATCCCTGTGTTTCTAGCGTCAATTAAGCTGGATTATTCTATCTAGCTCGGATAATATGAGCGCTGATAATAACTTGAGACTTGAGACTATACTCGTGATGACTAGTGCGAGGCGAAGTCGACTGAAACGCTCCACACGTAATAAAGTGAGTGCGTTTGTGTTGCCTAAACCGCCACCTTTTGTACAACGAATTGATTACACAGAGCTACAAGCTAGCACCTTATCCACTGGCCGTGTTTATGATACGCCAGCAGGCGGCTTTGCATCGATCACCACGTTATTGGGCAAAACCCAAGATCCTGAAAAAGCACAAGCATTGGCACAATGGCGAGAGGCGGTTGGCGCTGAGCAGGCCCAAGAGACTTTAGACGAGTCGAGTGAATATGGCACCTTGGTGCATGATACGATGGAAGCTTATCTTAGACACGAAGCGATAGATGCCAGTAAATTGCACCCGCTTGCTAAACGCGCAGTCAAAGAATTATGCCAGCTCCTCAAAGGACGATTTGAACAAACCTGGGCATTGGAAGTGCCTTTGTACAGTCCGACGCTACGAATTGCTGGTCGCACCGATGTCGTTGGTGTCTGGCAGGGGAAGCCTGTGATATTGGATTATAAAACAGCTCGCACACCGAAAAAGCGTGAAGACATTACGGATTATTTTGTTCAGCTGCTGTTTTACGCATTAGCGCATAACGAAGTATATGGTACCAACATTCGCCACGGTGTCATTGCGATGGCCGTGATGACAGGTGAGCCACAAGTCTTTGAGGTTGATCTTTGGGACCTTGAATTATGGCAAAAGTTTGAAGACAAGTTGGTGAGCTTTCACGGAGAGTATTTCGATGACTAACCTTCAGCAACAAAAGCTGGCACTAAACGGCGCAGAGCGAGTCGATAAATCAAAGAATATCAATCGGCTACGCAGTGCAATCCAGCAACTTTGGACCTTACTAGATAACATTGAGACGATTCAAGAAATGGCTGGTGAAGACCATGCCTTATATCAGCAGCTGGTGATGCAAGAACTCGCACAGCGCGAGGCTTTGGGGATCTGTGTGAATAACCGTGGACACCTGATGCTTGAGGAGTTGCCAGATGACGCTACGTGAAGTGTTAATCGCCCACTTTGAAACGGTGCGGCCCAACTTGTCCATTTATGGGTTATCCATCGCCCTAGAAGTGGAGCTGTATGTTGCAAATGCACAGCCAGAAGCACAGTTAGACAAGCAAATTGCCATGCTGACATCTCATCAAGTTGCCCTTGATCTAGCAGGTGAAGACAAAGATTTACGCCTGTGTATGGTCGAGGAACTAAACGCTATCAGAGTTGCAGCCCTTAGTGCGCTGCATGAATTTAACAATCAAACTATGAAAGAGTAAAACCATGTCTGAACAACAAACAGAATATAAATTTGAACTACAGAAGATTTATTTTAAGAACAGCACATTTTCAACTGAAGATACACCTGCGGTGTTCTTAGAAGAGTGGAAACCTGCCATTGAAATTGACTTAAAGACCCGTGCAGATAAGCTCAGTGATTCTACTTACGAAGTCGTGGTGGAGGTGATTGCCAGTGTGACCGATATGGACAATCCTGAAAAGGGCTTGTTCAAGGCATCGGTCGAACAAGCGGGGATCTTCGATATTGAAGGGTACACCGAACAAGAATTAGTTGGACTACTGGGCTCTCATTGTCCTGCTCAACTATATCCTTATGCTCGTCATCATATTGCTGAGCTTGCGTTACACGGTGGCTTCCCGCAGATGTTACTTGCGCCAGTTAATTTTGATGAAATGTTAGAGCAAGCGGTCAAAGATGCTGAAGCTGCTGCACAGACTGGTGAATAAACTCGCCATTATTGAGCAGCTTTAATTCCGCTGTGCTGTGATTGTGAGCTAAACTCCATCGGATCACGGCGGTATTGTTCTAGATAGTGCGCTTCATGAGTGTTTTTGAGTAGAGTTATTACTTCATCACACAAGTTGAAGCGCTTTTGCGTTACTTCAAACGAATGATAAATATCACCATCTTTGGTTCTCAATGAACTGGCTAACCAATCACAATACATTTCGAATAAATCGACTAAGGTCATATCCATAACCCCACCTGAAAAGTGTTCTGGGTGATGGCGATTATGCGCATAGTGGTGTTCAAGTGCAGGTTTTAATTCTGCTAGAGCCTTGTGGTAATCGACACTGCCGAATTCAACAAAAGAGAGGCGTTCCATACTTTTAGTAAAGGCATCGACTTCGGGTGCAAGCAGCTTTGACTGATCGTGCGTGAGGCAACGCCTGTGGATCTCTTGTAACCATACGCTAAGCAGGCTCTGCTGTGATGCGCGGTGCTGGGCTAACCAACTCTGTGTATTGGCAACTAAAGCGCGAACTAAGGGACTGGCCTTATCAAGCCACTGCCAAGCTTGTGTGCTGCTGTGCTCGAATGCGTGTAACAATGAGAACAGGGTATGAGGCTTGTGTTTCGTGACACTTGCAGTTTGCATCAATACATCAGCACCGTGCAATAAAAATCGCTGCACAAACCAGATGTGCCGCCAAGTTGTGGCATTGGTAACCAGCTCACAGGTGTTTAAATTGACCTCAAGCTGATCACCAAATGTGGGTGAATTCTTGTTTTGTAACATACATGAATACCTTTGAAGCAATGAAAATTTGCTCACTTCTCAGACGTCACTCAGCTCAAACAAGAAAACATTGTACAATAATTAGAGCCTATTTTCTCAAGTTTTATTCATGTTGCTTTGAAACGCAATATCTTGGCGTATACCTGATGTATTGGTTTCCAACTCCTTGACACGCTGTAAAATTGTCATTTTATATAGGGTTTCGGCTTTCGTGATAGACAGCGTTGTGTTTGTACTTATCAAGTCGACAATGCGTGCCATCGGTGAGTTTCGCAATTGCATTAATTGTGATCTGTATAGGGTTAGTTCTTTTCGCAATACATTGATTCGGGATAATTTTTCTGCCAGTGCATCTTGGCCTTGATGCTGGCTGAGCTGCTCCGGTCTCGTCTCATCGCCAGTTAACAAGGCTAAAATGCGGATAAGCTCGGATAACACGCCCTGTTTTTTGGCTTCTTTGGCTTCTAAAAACAGCGTATGTTTATTGCTATCGTCTGTTTTATCTGGGTGGGCAAGTTGAGCAATACGTCGGTATAACTTGTTCACTGATATCGGCGCATTGTGGGTGCTGCCGGACAGCTCAGAACGCACCGCTTGATTGGGCGTGGAGGCTTTTTCAGCGTCATCCAAAGGGATATCTGGTTCAGTGTCTGCTTGCTTGGTGCGCGCCAAATCAGCTTGTGCCCGGTTGTATTCCGTGGCGGCGCTCATGTACAGCTCATCGTATACAGGAAAGCGTTGTGCCAATTGTCCTGCGACTTCATTGGCACGTTTATCTAAAGTGGCATATTCGGCTTTAACCGTGTCTATCTGGGTTAATAATTCAGCGATACGAGCTGCTAAATCATGCCCATTAGTAGCGGGTGCTGACACCGGTGAATGACTGTGAGACATTTTTTATGGTACTCCCGTTATAAGTTTTAGTAATTTCAATGGCGGCATCAAAAGGGTGTTCAAGCCCTCGGTGGTCAATCAACCAAATTTGACGTTTTAGACGACGTGCGCGACGCTGCAATACATCCAGTAACCCAGTTATGCCGCTGTCACTCATCCATTGACTGGGTTCGTCCCAAATCTCAAAAGGTAGCTCTAGGCCTTTAGATGCTCTGATCATATTTGCAAGGCCCAGACTGGCAGCAAGACGCAAGCGCTGAGACTCTCCCCCTGACCATGCTTCCCATTTAACAGGCTCTAGGTTGTCTGCACTGTTGATAAAAGCAAAAAAGCCTTTTGATAAAGTCCCTTTTTTGGTTTCTTTGTCGACATCAAACTCCACTGACCAACCGCCTAATCCTAATCCATCTAAGGCACTGTTCACCTCGGCTTCTAACTCGTTTAATGCGGCGCTAACAGCAAATAATTTGACGCTTTTAAAGCCTTTAACCCAGAAGCGACTAGCCTGTTCTTGCATCACAATCTCTTCTAATTCTTCGAAGGCGGCTTGGCGTGTTTGAGTTAAGTTGTCGAGGCGGGCTTGGCGACTTTCTTGTTGGGATTGATAGGGGTTCGTTTGTGCTTCACTGTGCGCAATATGTTGCATTAAATCATGTTCAATGCGTGACCATGCCTTTGCATCAGCTTGGGCGTTGGCCAATGCGGCCTCTGAATTACTGACTTGTCGGCTGAGTTCATTGAGCTGAGTTTGGCAAGCTTTACGAGCTTGTGTTTCTATGTGCTTGATACGACTTGCAAAGTCCCGCTCTGATTCTTGCAAATCCCGGCGCGCTCCTTTGAGCTTGTCTCGGCTTAATCGCAATGTTTGACGGTGGGCATCATGGGCTTGCTTGACGGCGTCAGACAGCTCAGCTCGGGCTTTTTTATTGGCACGCAATGCTCGGTTATCTTTGCGCAAGGCGGTCTCAACAGTGTCTATTTGCGCCTCTAATTCAACGATCTGTGCTTCACATATCGCCAGTTCATGGTTAACTTGTGCAGGCGTTATTGGCTGGCCACAGGTTGAGCAATCACCTTCAAGGCGTTGGACCTTTTGCTCGCGCTGCTCGAGTTTGATGATTTGCTTATCAATGCTTTCCAGTGCCTGCTCGTGCTTTGCGATGGACGAGGTGATTGTGTTTGCTTGGTACTCGAGATCTTTAAGTTGCGCTTGTTGAGGTGGCGTGAACTCCGTGTCTTCTAGCGCAGTGAGTTCAGTGCTGGCTTTATCTAATTGCGCTTCTAGCGCCTCTTGCACCCTATCTCGCTCTTCATAAAGTGGCTGAGATTGCTTGTTTAGTTGACTTTCAAAGTTCGCTTGATGATGTGTTAACGCTTCTTGATGTGTCTGAAGTGTTCGTTTATCTGCTTCGATGGCATCTTGAATTGCCTGATATGTGGCCTGGTGCTCGGCCAGATCTTTTTTGAGGCGAGTGAGTGTCTGAGTGTGTTCAGCTTCCCATTGGGCAATTTGCTCACTGAAATCTTGGGCTTCTAATTCATCGAGCTGACCTTTGATGCGTTCAATGGCGGCACGTCCAGTGTCGAGTTTATCTTTCACATGATCGGCGTCTTTTTTAGCTTCATCTGAGTACTTATCCCACACATCCAAGTTTAACACTTTGGCGACCAGTGCAGCGCGTTCAGTGCTGCTCATATCTAAGAACAATGCTTGAAACTGAGAGAAGTAAGCGGCTTGTAAAAATTCATCAAATGTATACCCGATCAGCGCATCGAGCTGTTTTTGGTCCACGTTTTTTGGAGCGGAGTCATTTATTTGTAGCGTCAATACATTGGGGTTCCAACGACGGTTTATTGTACAAAGATCGCCGTTGTAATTTTCAAATATCACGCGATTGGTCACACTGGGCGTGAGGGCTTTTTGGTTTGGTCGTTTTTTACCCTGTGACTCTAAATCTCGGGCTTTATCTTCAAGTGCATGGGCTACTTGCCAGCTTGCAACATCACCCGCTTTAAGGCCCCGTGAGGTTTTGCCATAAAAAGCCAAAGTCAGGCCGTCAAACAGTGAAGACTTTCCGGTGCCATTGGCACCTAATTCGGGATCTACGTCGTTTTTGCCAGTGACAAAACACAAGCCGTCTTCTGGGTACTCTGTAAAGTCAAAGGTTTGTGCTTGTGCAAAGGTTTTGAACCCTTCCATAAACAAGGATTTTAATTTCATATTTAATATCTCTAGTATCAACTTAAAGGCGCGCGAGTTGCGATGTATTCGCTTGTGTCGCCGTCAGTTTGGTTAGTTTACCAGATCCGATTGCTAGGGCAAGCGCTGCGTATGGGTGGGATATAAGATTAGCGATGAGCATTAAAATGAAAAGAGGTAAACCATAGGTTTACCTCTTACGTCCCTGATACTAAAGTAAAAAACACTTATTTTTAGAGTAAGATAGACTCATTTGAAAAACGCATTGCCATGCCACTGAGCGTTTCGCCAATGCGGTCTAAGTCACCCGCAGAGGCGTCGTTTTTCAAGGTCAAAAACGGTGTAAATATCGTCCCTTCATCCGTTTTATTCATTTCTTCCCTGAGCACATTGTAGCGCTGTACAACGGTATCTGCTTGTAGCGGTAATACCAGTTGTTTGTGTGGTAACTTCCCTGTCAGTTGCGCTTCGCCTTGGGCAAACGCAATATGCACAGTCTCAGGCATAAGCGATAACGCTTCCTGTGTGTTGTACAACATAACAAGTCGCAAGTGCTGTGCTGGGATCGCATCTTTGATACCGAGGTTTTCTAACCTTTGTACGATAAGTTGCGCATCTTCTGGCATCAGGGCAAGCGTAATGTATCCGTGTTGGCCTGCCTTTGGCTGTGCATTAACCATAATTTTCCTTATTTGAAATCTGCTACGTTATTTTTCTCATTAATTTCTTCTTTTAGGCCTTCTGCCGGTGTGAAAGCAACCGTTAAATGCGGGTCAATCGGCACTGCTTCGCCTGTACTTGGGTTACGGCCAATACGGGCGTTACGACGCGTTAGTTTTAACGTACCAAAGTTTTGTACACGTACATCTTCACCGCTTACTAAGGCGTTGCACACAGCACCTAAAACGGTATTTACCATATCACTGCATTTTGCGGTAGAAATATTAATGTTGTCCGCGGCAAAATCCGCTTTAATCATTTCTGCCAAATCTTTTTTAGAAGCTGCCATTTTTAAATCCTGTCTTTCTCGTCTCAAATAAAATTCATATATCCGAACGATAAGCGATGACAGTTAGCTTTTCTTAAGTCTCATATTAAACCTTGTCGCTCCATGGAAGCTTCAAGATGTGCCAATTATGCAATGCCGCAGGGGGATACGCAAGAAGTTATTTTACGCATTCTGGACAAAGGTCAAAATTGTCCGGAACCACCCTGATTTTGTTCGATTAATCAACGGATTGCATTAGTTTCTTGGCTTTGTCGAGCAGCTCACCTTGGAGTGCTTGTGTTTTGGCAAAGCGCAGTAAAGTTTCTTGTGGTGACGCCACTGCTTTAAGCTCTGCGGCGGACTGTGTATGCGCATCACTTTGCTTTTGCGACACTGCCAATTTCTCAACATGTAACTGGCAGCCGTGAAATTGCCAATTATTTTTCACACAATGCGCTTTGATGCGTTTTTTATAAGTATTCCATAAATGCACGTCGCTTTGCGCCAGAGTGAGGTGGACCTTGACTTGATCGCCAGGCTGAAGATCATAATCGGTTAGTTCATCGACATCCTTCACTCTGAGGGTGACACGCTGTGGTGCCGGAAAGTAGAGTTCTTTGGCGATGGTCGTGGCATCGTCTTCGAGCATCACTACTCGAGGCTCAAATAAGTCGCCAAAGTGCACATGATAAGGGCTGGCAATATATTCAAGCTTACCGTGGCGCTGTGGACAGTGAATATCACCGGCCCATGTTTTGTGTGAGTCATCAAAAAAGTGATGGCTTAAACCATGTGAGATCTCATAAAACTCTGAGGCAATCGCACCGATCACACTTTGATGGACAAACACCGCAGCATATTCTGAGAAGTTAAAGTGGCCAAAATCGGCTTCTGGTGTTCGACTGTGCGGTAACAGTAATAGTTTGCCGAGTTCTGGGTCGTGATGGACCATAGGCTCTTTGACATAGGTTATGTTTGCCATTCCATCTAAGAAGCCAAAAAATGGCGTCGTTGGATCAAGATAATCGTGATTTCCCATGGTGATGATGACTTGGGCGTCGAGGGATAAATCGACCAGCTCATTAATCAAGCGGTTGGTGAACTTGGCGTTGTGACGGTCTTTTGCATCTGTCACGTCGCCCAATATGTAAATTGTGTTGATGTTATGCTCTGCAACTTGCGCTTTTAACCAAGGAAAAAGTGCCCAACGGTATTCGTCTTTGGCTTTATCGGTAAAGTGCAAGTCGGCCAATAGTAAAGATGCCATAGTTTGCCTTCTTGTCGCTGTTTGTCAGCGTTAGTCTCATTTAGTTACCCATCTAGCATACGTCGTATTGCGCTGAGCTGCAACCACTTTGACACGCAATTTACCGCCCAAGCACAACAAAAAAAGAGCCCGTAGGCTCTTTTAAAACACGATATAAATCAATCTGTCTTGATTATTTAAAGCCAACAGACATCAATTTAAAGTGATCTGTTTTGGTGGCTGCGGCGATGACTGCGACGGCATCGGCGATATGTTCATTTTTGGCCGTCAGTGGCGCATCTGGTTTTTTGCTTTTACGCAACCAATTGGCATCGGGGTGACGTTGATAGGCCCACTCAATCATTTGCGCTTTGGTTGCGGTTTTGCTGCCAACCGCGGCAAGTTTTACTTCTTCGGGCATGACCTGAATAAAGGGCTTGTCGATGGTACTGAGTAACCCTAGACAAATGCCCACCGACTTCATTGCTGAGGCATTTTGACTGCCCAGAGGCATCTCTGAGCAAACGATATCAGCTTCTGCAACCATTGCAGCCAGAGGGCTGAACAGCTCGCGACAACGCCTCAAGTCATCACTTGATTTTCGGATGGTTTTCTCTTTGGTTGGGCTGGTTTGAACTAACTTCAGCTCAGGCGTGGCGATGATGTCACCGCTGAGGGGATCAACATCAGCCAAGACAAAACCAAAGTTACTCATTGAAGGGTCTATGCCTAATACTTTAATCGTTCTTGCCATATTCTGCCCTATTCATTACTTGCTTGCGCTTTTTGGTCTCGTGCCGCCATTTGGCGTGCAACGGCGTGAGGCACCTCATTGGCAGCTAGTAATCCCAAGGTCTTAGCTTTAGTTAGCTCACAGGCAACGACAATCTCCTCTGTGGTCATATCCGCATTATACCAACGCAAGTTACCATTGCCGTCATAGCCAATGACAATCCCTTTGACTAAATCCACAGGGTTACCCTGGGCTAAGCTAGATAGTACTTTGTGAATGTGTTGCGTTTGCTGCATGTCATTTGTCACGATTATTCTCCTTATTTTTAAAGGTCACAGATGTGACCCTTGTACAATACTTATTTAAGTCGTTTACGGCCGTATTTACTGCGTTCAGGCAAGAAAGAGTCATCAATCTCACGCCAGCGTTTTTTCACTAAGGCGGTAATTTCTGTCATCACCTCGTAGTACTCGTCATCATCCATCTTTTTAATTTTTTTCACTGCATTGGCTAAGGCGGTTTTGGTCACGGTGGTTTTTGTCAGCTCGTCCAGTGAGTCTGTGGATTTTAAAAACTCCAAACAAGAGCTTAGATTATCGATACCATAGCCGAATTCAATAGAGTACTCACATTCGCGAAACGGCAGTGAAACCTTATTTTTCTTACACTTAGCTTTGACTTTAACCCCTGCTACACGCTCTTGGCGGCGCACGGTGCGCTTGATCTTACCAATTTCAGCAAGCCAGACAATTTGTGAGCAATAGAAGTCCAATGCTTTACCACCAGAGCGGGTATACTTTTCTCCGAAGGTCACGCCAATTTTTTCTCTGATCTGGCTGATCACTAATAACGTGATCCCCGCTTTTTCTAACTCTGCGACAATGCGGCGGAACATTTCAGATAGTTTCTTTTGCTTGCCCATGCCATAAGAGCCTTTGTCATTATCACGTTGTTTTTCATCGCGGTCGGATAATGCATCTAGGGAGTCTACGACATATAAGCATTTTTCAAACTTCATGTCGCCATCAGCGCGAGCTTTTATCAGCATTTGCAGGTGCTCGAATAAAAACTCCACGGTGTTGTCTGCGTTACCCGCGTCGTCAAACATCTCGACAAAGGTCACAGCCTCTACGGGCATGCCCATGGCTGCGGCGTACTCAGCGTCAAATGCGGCCTCTGCTTCTAAGTAAAAAATGGGTTCATCCGGCCACAGTTGATTAAAGTTCGCAGCAGCCTCTGTGGCAACCAATGTTTTACCCGCGGAGCGATCGCCTACTACATTGGCAATACGCCCGACGGCCCAGCCACCGCCAAGTACTTCATCTAAGGTGGTAGAGCCAGATGGGATAAAATCTATTCCGGATTTATCAGAGGTAAAATAAGAGCTATTGATTTGTGTTTGTGCGACATCATCTGCCATTACGTCTTGGTCTATCACTGTCTCTGTCTCGACTTTTTTTTCTGTAGCTGATTTACGCTTTAATCGGCTTGTTGCTTTTTTATCTTCGGCCATTTTATATTCCAGTCGTGGGTTTGGATGGATAAAAAAAGCCGCTCCAACGAACGGTAGCGGCTTTGGTCCTAGTTCAATGTGATGGTTTAATCTTCTCTCATGCTTCTTAGTTTATCGCGCACCGCGTTATTGCGTTTGCGTGGCTTTTTCAGACCTAGTTCTGCACAGATCTCCGCAGCCAATTCGTCGTCTTCTAATTCTTCGTAGTCAGGCACATCCAAATCGCCTTCTGAAATTAATGACTCTAGTTCATCTCGGTCCATCTCTTGTACATCATTGTACTCTAGGTCATCAAGGTCCTTCGGCTCGCCACTTTCCTGTGGCTCGCCGTGCGTAGCTGGTTCTTCTTCAGGCGTCTCATCTTCTTCTGAGCGGCGACGGCGTGACGGTTTCTCTTCTTGCGCTTCTTCATCACGGCGACGACGACGTGAAGGGCGCTCTTCCTCTTCTTCCTCTTTAGCTGGGTTAGCCATACCCATACCCGCATTAAAAATACGTTCCATGTGCTCTGGTTGCGGTTTGATCAATAGGCCATTGAGTGGCGTGTCTTCGATCTTTTCTAACCAATCATCCATTTGGTCTTCATCATCATGTAACGGTGTCGCGCGGCGTGCTAATTGAACACCTTCGTATTTGGTGTTGCGGCCTTTACCTGTGCGTGCAAATTCAATGTCGTAACCTTCTTCTGGGTCGTCTGGGTAGAAAATATCTCCCGAGCGCTTATCAAAAGAGCGCATAGATAGGTCTTTGTCGACTGTCCAAGGTGCTGACCAGACCAAAGGACCTGCGTCTTCATTGTCACGGTCAATGATATACATGAGCACGCGCTTACGTGCTTTAAGCTTATCGGCCAGTTCTTTATTGCCCTCAGCTTCGGCTTCCAAACGTGCTTGGCAGATTGGGCAAGGTTCGCCATAGTTCTGCTCTAAGCATAAAAACGAGCTGCCGTCTGTACCCACATCGTAGTGAACAAAAACATCTAAGCCGTAATGTTCAGCTTCTGTACCATTTAGGTTATCGAATGTCGGTGGTAAAATACGCAGCAGGTTGTCACCGTCTTTTACTTTATACATGTTGACGTCATCACTGATGAACCCATCGCGGTTTGTTGCTGATTGGTTCATACGTCTTTTCACATTGTCAGCACCGCGGCGCTTGTACTTAAATTTAGCCATTTTCAAAATCTCATTAGTATCAATTAGTTGGTAGCTACAGCTTGCGGGTGTGCTACCTATCAAATATTCGGGCTGCTTCAACAGTTTGCGTTAAGCTTGCTCTTCGAATAGGGAATCTGTCACACGTGACCCTCTGCGATTGCGCGCCTGACGACGTCGGGCTCGTTCGCGGGGGCTAAGTGCTTTATCATCGCTGTGCGTTTGTATTTCATCGGTCTGGGCAGACGGAGTATCGAGGTGCTTACCAATTTTCTTATTACTGGCTTCCTTGTCATCGACATCGGCGAGTAATTCTACTTCATTTTCAATGCCCGATAGCTGATTGCGAGCACGGCGTCCTTGTGCAATAACCGAGCGAACTTGGTTATATTCGAAACTTTGGACAGCTTGTGGGTTTGATTCTGAGCGAAAACTCGTATCGGTGAAAAAATTGGCTGTGTATAAGCTCACTAAATCGCGGATGATAAAGGCACGGTTGCGAAAGCTGTCCTTTAATGCTTCCCACTGGGCCGTGAGTGTGCACAATTCATTGTAGATGTAGAACGCTTCCTTGTGTTCTTGAGTCAGTGGGACTTCTCGATCGATTCTTGCTTCAGAAGACTTCCCCTCTTCTATTAGCAATTGTTTGCGTAAACGCTTTGCAACTTGGGCGTCGACTCGAGCGAGACGCTCTTTTGCAGAGTCACGCATTGAGGCAACTTCGGCGGCCATTTCAGAAATACGTTGTTGCAGCATAGGTTGTTGCATCAACATGTCATCTAAACGATGCTTGTCTACTTCTAATGACGCACGAAAAGTGTCAATAGAATAGCGTTCAAAAATCTCTGAAAGTTTCACGTTTATGTCCTCAATTCACGCTCGGCATCAAATGGCCTTACGGACTGTCTCACTGTTGTGGCTTACCGTATATTGGGTAAAGCCTCGGTATCATCATCTCAATTCGGTGCTCTAGTTGAGCAGCCAATTCAATGTAACGCAGTCGTCTTTTCCAAGCAAGTATTTTTTAAAAAAATCATCGAAAATATCCTTAAAAACACTTGTTATTCAAGAGAGTAGGCGAAGTCCGCAATAGCTTTGTACAATAGAGCTTCGCCATCTACCCCGACCATGGCTGTGCTGAAGCAATCGATCAGAGTGAGTAATTGTCCTGCTTTTGCATCACTGCTATACGTTTTGCTATTGCGGAGCATTTTGGCGGCATAATTGATACTGGCCAAACGGATAGACTCTGGGGTGTTACCCTCTTGGATTAAAGGCACGATGAGTGCCATCGCCCCTTTAAAAGACACGTTTGTGGCGGTACATAGGTAGCGCATTGGCTTGATGAACTCTGCTTTCGGTGCCATGCCGTCCTCTAATAAGTCAGCCAGTTCATCTTTGCAGCTTGCTGTGCTTGCTTTGCTGACTAAAGTGAGCATGTTACGCGCTGAACCTTCAGCTTTTCTGGCTAACCTGATTAAAGTTTTTTCATTCAGATCTGCATTTAAATGGTTATTCGCAAATTCACCAAGGTCAATGAGGTCATCAGTACTCAGTTCTTTCAAGTGGTAGTCTGTTGCGCGTGTTTTTATGGTCTTAGGCACTTTTGCATAGTCTGTTGTACAAAGAGCAATATACAAATGCTCGGGTGGTTGCTCTGTATCTTTAAGCAGCGCATCCCATGCACTTGGACTGAGTCTATGGCACTCATCGATGATGACCATTTTCTTCTGACCTTTGACCAAACCACGCTTTTTCACTTGCGCCATTAGCGCTCTAACATCGTCTACTTTTGAGTTGCTAGCTGCGTCTATCTCCAGTAAATTCGCGGGCTTGACGCATAGTAACTGATTGCCAATAATACGTGCTAATGTGGTTTTTCCTACCCCTGAATTACCTGTAAATAAAAACAGGTGTGGCAATCGACCTGAATCATGTAGAATACGCAAAGACGTGACCACGGCATCCTGCCCAATCACTTCGTTTAGCTCTGTAGGTCGTAGCACATTGTATAGATCGCTCATATAATTCCTATGTATTTCTTTGTTCAATTAGCTGGCACGCTAAACCGCCTGTTACACAGTCAATTAGCGCCAAATCGTGTTGCAATAGCATAACGGCTAGATATAAAAATGCAAGGAGACTAGGTAGGTATGCAAAAGGTTAATTATTTGTTTAATCTAAATCGTTGTACAATTTTGTGTTTAAGCGTTAGGGCGAAAAATCATTAATTTAAATTTTTGGTATAATCAATTTCGCAAGTTCCGAAAAGTGGTATTAATTACTGGGTTTTTGTGAGAAAAATTGGCCTAAAATCGTTTAATCTTTCCTGCATGAGGTAAATTCAAGTTCATAGTAAAAAAATTTTTCTATGAGTTTATTACAACTGATGAATAAAAAATGAACTCACTGTTGTACAATGAACAACAGCGAGCGGCGTTGATATTATGCGGCTTTGGGAGGTTTTTTGATCAGTATATTTACGTGAATATAACATGAGGTTTATGCAAAAAAATAGTTACATTAAGCGAGGTTAAACCCTGTAGCGCAGGGTTTCAGGGGTTGACGTTATTTTACTGAATCGGTAAAGTGCACACAACGAATTCAGATTCGACCAATTCACAGGTAAACGAGATTATTAACTTAAAGTTTACATTGTAAGAGATCAAATTGAGAAATTCGCGAATAAAAAAGGAAATAATTAGAAAGTAAGACTACAGTTTACGTAGGATGCTTTTAAGGGTTGGATCTCAATGGGATCTGACGGATTATTAAGAGGTGCCCGTACCTAAATAACAGCGAGGCACATGAGAAAAAGAGAATAAACCATGGCTAATGCTTTAGTAGACAACGGAAACAACACGACACACAGTGGCCGTCAAGACAACGCTGCCAAATTTGCACAGGTCCTTGGAACATCAATCAAAACATCGGCAGAGTCTGCACCAGAAGCCGCGAGCAATAAACAGATTGCGAGTGTCGTCAATGCAGCAGGTCGCCTCGTTCAAGAGCGAGATAAAATTAACGCGCGATTAGAGCAAATTAAAGATGCCGTAGCGCCTAGTGTTAAAGCATTAGGTGGTGAATTTAAAGGCGAAAACGTTACGATTACGGTAGAAGACGTTGATGTAAAGCGATTGCTTCCACGTGCAAAAATCTCCACGTTACTTATCCAATTATTAGGTGAAGTCGAAACACAACTTAGCCACGAAGGCGGGTTGTTTGATTTAATGCTATCCCTTGATGATGAAGCGAAAAGTGCTTATTTGATTCCATTATTGGATTTAATCTTTGAAAAAGCTGAGATGACAGAGAAAGCAAAGCGTTTGTATTCTGTGACTTCTCAAGAGCGTATGTACTTAAAAGAAAACGCGTAAGGTTCGCCTTACGCATTTCACTCCCCTTTTTACTCACTCAAAAACGGCTATTCAGTTAGCTTCCGTGTTTGGCTAATAAGCCAGCGAGTACCTCTTTTGATTTTACGCCCATTAAGCGCTCAACAATCTTTCCCTGTTTTAAAACAAATAACGCTGGTATACCACGCACGTCATAAGTTTTTGTGGACTCAGGTGATAGATCAATATCTACTTTGACAATTTTGGCTGCCCCGTTGAGATCGTCTGCCAGTTCATCCAAAGTAACGGAAAGCTTTTGGCACGGGCCGCACCAGGTGGCCATAAAATCGACTAACACAAGCCCTTCATTGATTTCTTCTTTTAAGTTGTCATCATTACAAATAATCACATTACTCATTTCTCTACTCCAATGATTGATTATGTTGTACAACCAAAACCACGTTAACGCGCTAGGTTTTTGCATCATTGCGAAGCCGCGTTTTAATTGGCAGTACAAGAGGTAAAAGTTGAATAAACACAAAGGGGGAGTGACGAAGTCACTCCCCCGCAAAATTCTTAAGTTATTTTGTAGCGAATAAAATCAACCACAATTTGCCCTTCAGCGCCACTACGAAAGTCTACACGCAACAGCATCGACGGGTCTTTTTCATTAATTTCTTGTATGGCCTTGGTGATGGTACTTTTGGCGTTTCTATCCAACTTAGAGCCCATCTTAGCCACTAGATTAGTTAAGTTGATACTCCACTTGGGAGCTTGTGTACGTCGGCACATTTTGCGCCCAGACGTGCCCCAGAAATTCTTACTTAAGATCTCATATAAACGCGCCGCAGTGGGGCGTGATAAGCTGCAAAAAACATCTAGAGAAACACGGCGTGAAAATTTATCGTTGTTGCAAATTAAAAAGTTGGTGTTAAACGTCACTTTGATCGATTGGATTTTGCCATTGCGGGCTTCAATGAACTCAATGCGATCTAGCACTTCGATCCGTTTTGATTCAACTGTGGTGCGCACGACCTCACCGTCTTTACCGTTTGACACTGTCAGAGAGTTATTGTGAAAGCTGAGAATTAAGTTTTTCCAACGCAGTAATGCTTCTTTCAAATGTAATACTTGCTTGCCACAGGTTGAGGTACCAATACTACGTAAAAAGCCGCGAATGTTGGTAATTTCAACGGTGCGGATTAAGCCGTCTTTGTCTGCTGTTAATAACTCTTTAGCCGTGGCTAAATCGACGTCAAAAACGGGCAGATGAGCACCCAACATATACAGTACTTTTTTATCGAAAAACGAAGGCAAACCAAAAAATGATTTAAAGCCTTGCGCCTCTAAGTCGGTATTCACCATGGCTTGAATTTCAAAACCGTTGCCGTCGTTATAGTAACGACATTGGTCA
Source organism: Pseudoalteromonas umbrosa (assembly GCF_030125375.1). Classification (GTDB taxonomy): domain Bacteria; phylum Pseudomonadota; class Gammaproteobacteria; order Enterobacterales; family Alteromonadaceae; genus Pseudoalteromonas; species Pseudoalteromonas umbrosa. Next base: position 67,084 of record NZ_JASJUU010000009.1, read on the forward strand.
AGTTTGGTTTTTGCGCCAGTGATTGGGTCAACCAGAGTACGTGAAGGAATAAATAAAGGCTTATCTAAAAAATTAATATTGGTTTGAGCCACACTTGATTTGGTGTGCCCTTTTTTTGTCAGCGTCGTATAGTTCTCACTGTAAGGTGCACAGGGCACCAGCGGTGCTTTTACCGAGCTGGTTGGTAATAAACTCATATTCGTCAGTCTCATTGATCAGACCATAATTGGTCTTTAACACATCTATCAGGTCTGCGCCTGATTTTATCTAAAGTCTCATATCTCTGTGCGTGTTCAAAGTGGATCACGCAGCTGAAAAATAATAACGATGAATTCAGTAAAACTCCAGAAAAAAGTCAGCATATTTATGAGCTTGCAAGTATTTATCGGGCACAGCCATAAAAATCATGATAAGACCATGCCTGAGGCTCGATATTTTCGCTGCCAATATGAAGGTGAAAAACAGTGTGTGTTGCTTAGATTGCTGCGTGATTGAGTAGACAGGCTGCGTGATCGAATAGTCACAGCGTGGCAAAATTGCGTGATCGAATAGTCCAAAGTGCGTGATTGAATAGTCACAGTAAAAACGCAAGCCTAGATTTTATGTGGCTTGCAGCGGAATTTTTAAAGGTGGAAAGATTATTTAGAAAGTATATTAAGAAAGTAAGATCTAGAAAGAATATAAGTGAGGTAACAATGAACCTATTTTTTATTACTGACAACCAGATGGAGTTAGGTTCGCAAGCGAACCTAACACAACCCCACTAAGCTACGCTTAGTGTGATTGAAGTCTGACATGGTTTTGGTTGCAAATAGAGAAATAAAACACTTTGCTTCACTAGGCATCAATCTGATCTTGAACCATTAAAATATGATTGCCGCGAGAGACTGTGGCAGCCTTTACCGCTCAGGCTGCGTGTACGGCATTTCTGGGCGATTTCTTTTGTATATAAGGCGATGACTCAAAGTAAGCAAGAAAAGCGCTTAAAGCAGGCATTAAAAAAGAGCCTTGCGGCTCTTCTTTTACTAATTGGCGAGTTATCTGTATTAATCGACTTCATTCATCGCCATTTGTGCGCCGCTCAGTGTTTCAATATGTTCAATATAACTGTCATTCATCCGCACGCTGTCGAGTACAAACTGACCGGCTTGATACGCTTGAGTCATCAGAACTTGCCAGCCTTTTTCATCGTTTCGCGCCTTAACCACATAGGCCCTCATCAAACCTAATGTGCGTTCAGCCTCGGTTTGGTTCAATGAAATGATGTTATCGGCGATGGCGATTTTAGAAAAGTCTTCTGCAACGTGTTTTTCAGTGATCACCCCTACATCGGCACCATCTCGGTTGGTTTGTGTGGCGGTCACCATGGCAAGATTGCGCTCGACAGCAATACCACGTAAATCCTTGTACAATTGACCTAAGCTTTCACGCATTTTAGAAGCATCCAGTTTCATCAAGTCGGCATAGTCGATAACCACCATATCAGGAACAAAATTACAGTGACGTTCTAATTGGTCCAAATAAGACTCAAGCATGGGCACGGTGAGTTGGCCGGTAGGGAACTGTTTAATCACCAAAGGCATACGCTTTTGATATTTTAAACGTTTGATTAAATCATGGCGGATCCCATCATTGCCTTCCAATGTGGGACGTTCAATATGGCCAGGCGCAATACCCAGTAAGTTACCCTCATCATCTTTTTCTAATTCAACCACGGGTACATCTGAATTTCTTTTTGAAATACTAAACAGCATTTGCAAATAACGCTGTGACGTTCTGCCTTCGTGCATTTCTAGAGTCAGGTGAAGCACTTTTTTACGGGCCAGCAATGCAAACTTGGTGAAGTTCAGTAGACACCAAGTTTTACCGGTATTCGGCGGCGCCATCACTATGAATAGCTCTTTAGGTACTGGACCTATACCCGCCTTATCAAAATCAGGGATACCCGTAGGGTAGCAGTCTGTCATTTCTTCGAGAAAGGACAGCGTGCGCTCTAGGTCTTCGCCGAAGAACATCCCTAAGTCAAGGGACGCATCAGGTAGTCGCAGCGCCTGATGTACACTAAGTTCAGCGCGTTCAATGTCGCCTTTTTGTAAATGCTCAACGGCACTGGCCAGCTCTTTCTTTAAGTGGGCACCACGGATAAAACTACGCAGAGAATTAATAACAAACTCGCCATTAATGGCTTCGCGCTGCTCAAACAAATCATACAAGATGTCTTCATACATCTTTTTAATTGAGGCTTTTTCACTTTTCAGTTTATCTTCGAGTAGATCCGCGATGTGCTCGCTAGGCGGTGTTTTATAGCGGTTGATATAAGCTTGCGCTTCGCGACAAATTTCGCGCATGACGCGATTATCTAAATAATTTGGGTCAATTAAACTGTGAATTGTACTGCTGTATTCAGGGTCAAAGATTAAAAGTGACAGGATATTTACCTGCATGTTGTCAGATAGCTTTTTGTTATTCATCAAAGTCTCACGTTATTCATTGCGTGTTGATAATCCGATTAAAGCGGACTACCAACGATATATCATTGTACAAATGGAACGGGCGCGCTTAATGCGCCTGCACTGCACTTGGCTAAAAGCCAGAAAGATGCGTAAGTGCCTGTCCCAGAGTCGGTTTCGGTCGGATGCCATGTTGCCTTAAAAAGGTTCTTACTGCAAGTTCATCGTACTGAGGGGCGCAGGGTTTGGGAGTGATTGGGTAATTTGTCACCGCCTCTAGCGAGGAAAGCGGGAGCGGCAGAGAGCAAACTTGTAAGCCAACATCTATGAGCTCTTTATGTTGCTGATAGGTTGCTTCAAGTAATGCATCATCGCGCATGATCTCAAGCGCTTTGACGGAGCCAATGCCTTTGATCCCTTTATAATTATTATGTCCGCCTTTGATGGCATTAAAAATCACCCAGTCCTCAGGCGTTAAATCTGGGTACTCAGCTTGAAAATGACGCAGGCCATACAGGCCATTTTTTTTACAAAGATAGACGTTGTCATAGCTGAACAATTGATACAAATCGTCATCCGCAGATGCGATTAAGATTCTATCGTAGTCTGTGTGCAGGGCTTTGACGGCCAGTGCAAATAAATCATCGGCTTCCCACCCTGCTTCTCGCCAAACTGCTATCCCAGCTGTTTTTAAAAATTGATCCCCCAGTTGGCGCGTGTGGGCATAGGCTTCATCGGGAAACTGTTGCTTGCGTCGCTTACGGTCTTCTTTGTATTGTTCAAATACCTGTGTTTTACGATAGTACGGGCTACCATCAGCGCACACTATCATGTGCTCAGGTTTGTGCTCCCGTACCAGCGTACCGAGTTGATCGGTCAAGCCTAGCAAACCACCGGTATACAATCCCTTGCACATCATTTGTGCGTTGACGCTCAACCCTTTGTAAAGCAAGCTTGAGTAATCAACAAGCATCAATGTGCTCACCCAATCATCAGGTTTTTCTGCACTTTTACGTGCCCTGTCTAATAGTCCCATTTATCGTTGTCTCATTATTTATGCGAATAATTCACTTAGCGCTTTTTACTTCTGCGCTGCTTTTCATCATTGACCATGTTGTCCATCATGCCCAATAACATATTTGATTTTTGCTCGACGATTTCGGTCATTAAATCCTTACCCTCTTTGATGAAGTCTTGGATCCGTTCGTCTACCGAATTGATAGTGACTAAATCGTAGTAAAAGCATGGCTTTTTTTGCCCGCCACGGTGGGTACGTTTCTCGGCCTGCTGTCTTTCAATTGGCGACACCGGAGACTCATAAAATGCCATGTGGTTTGCCGTTTGCAAGTTCAGTCCGGTTGAACCTGATTTTGAGTTGACGACCGCAGCGATATATTTAGGGTTCTCACGAAAGTCATGTAAGAATGCTTTTTTGTCTTTGGTTTGTGCGTTGAGGGTCAGATAGGGAATAGCTGCTTTTTTCAACGCGCCTTCAATCATCTCTCCTGTGGCGATGAACTCATGAAAGATAACGATTTTTTCTCCCTCAGGTAAAGAGCCAATCAGGTCAGTTAGGGCGTCTAATTTTGGTTGCTCTTTGAAAATAATGTCTTCGTAATGTTTGGTTTTTTTCCCATCATCATCGAGCTCATAAACACGGATAAACCCTGATGCTAAGGTGCGCATTTTGATAAACGTATTTTCTACCTGTTGGCGTTCATCCATCCCCCCAGCCATTGCGTTTGCTTGAATTTCTTCGAGCATGTCACGCATGTATTTCAATGCATCTTTTCCCATGGCAACTCGTACGGGAATGAAGGTTTGCTTTGGCAAATCCATACATTCACTATCACGATAACGAATACTGCGGTTTTGGATCATGCGATTGAGCAGACGCTTTTTATTTTTATTAAACTCCCAATCAACAAATCCCATATGATTGACCTTTTTATCAAAAAAGGTTTCTTTGAAAATTTGCGGGTGATGGCTCAATGACGCACCCCGATCAATTAAGAAAAACTGTGCCCACAAGTCCATTGGGTTGCGGCCAAATGGGGTGCCGGTGAGTCCATAACGAAAGCGTGCGGATTCACACAAAGCATCGCAGATCTCAAATGTCAGAGACTCAGGGTTTTTACACTTATGAATTTCATCCATCGCGACCATATCAAACTTATCGGCTGTGTATTGCAAAGCCTCATGATCTATGACTCGGCGGCGGTTTTCTGTGGTGGTCACTAAGGATTGTAGGCCTTGGTAGTTAATGATCCAAACATCGCCATCGGCCTCTAACAGCGCGCGGCGCTCTTTGGCAGAACCTTCAAGTCCGACTCCTTTAAGCGTGGGTTGATGAACTTGAATTTCATCCACCCAAGACTGAATATTTGTGAAATTAGGAACCAATACAAGGGCGCGTTTTGCTTCACCTCGGGCGTGGCGATACATGAACAAGTCGAGGAGTAATTTAGTGTTGTGTGTAACGGTAAAGTCGTTGGTAATAAACAAGCCATCTTCTCGGTCTATTTTAATACAGACTGCTTGGCTGTGACCGTGTGGCTTTACACTCACTATGGTTTTATGGCGTCGCGTATCATCCACCAAAATTTCGTTATACTTGGACTCACTCGCCCAGTAACCCAGCGAACGAGCAAGGTACAATGACTGTTCAATATCTGTGCTGACCGCCATGGCTTTAAGGCGCTGTGCTGCACTGCCCATATTGTCGTCATTGCCCGCAAAATCAATATGTCTGGCTACTAAAGGTACATGGTATTTAATGCCTTTATTCACCTGTCCCATAAAGTGCTTTAGTTCCAGTGTTTGGGTAATCTGACCTGTGTCATCACACAGTGACCATAAGTGCTCAGCACAGCAAATACTGCGGGTACCATCATCAAAGTGCACAGAAAACAAATCAAGGCTACCTTGCGGATAAACACCTTCAACTTGGCAGTGTGCGCCCGAGGGGTGGATCAGTGTATCCCCGACCATGGTATTGCCAATGGTTCGCCATCCGGTTGGCGTGAGTACGCGTTCGTTGACATGTAAGGCTTTGCCGAGTCCCATATCCAAAAAATACATAAATGCGGGATTGGACACACCGAGCGCAATACTCGCCCATTGATGTTTATAGGGTTGGGTATGTACGGGAACGTCACTGAGTGTCTCTGTTAATTCTTCTAACGATGCTTGTTTTATCCATCGCCAGTCGTCTCTTGGGGCGCGAATAAAGCCATCAATTGCTTTTGGGTTTATCATATCTCTACCTAGTTCATTTAATCATTACTGAGTTGTTTTGCTGACGGCGATATCCGTTTGATGCGGTATATTTATCTGTGTTTGCCAGCCACCTAACGACGTTTGTTAGGGCGTTAGTCTCATTGTTATGCACTCTTGAGTGACCTCAGCGTTTCACTGAGTGCTGTGCGCAATGTACCACAATCGTTACTAAAAATTAAGCATGTGCACTGCGGCCTAACGGATTTCAACTTAATGTGGCTACGCACTTTTTATCTTGGTGTTAACCTTTGTACAAAGGAGAGCTTTTCTATCCCCATCCTCCCCTTTTCTGTCAATATAAAGTGTTTATTTTTACTGATGTATCTCAGTGTTATAGCGGACTGTTGAGCACAGGTAAAAGCTGGAGCAAAAACTTAAATCATTGTACAAAACACTTGCGGTGCAGGGTATTTGCTGCTATCTTACACGCTATGTTTCTAGCCTCTTGCGCCATTGCGTAGCCTATGTCAAAAATTAAAAATCAGCTTTATGCTCAACTAGATTGGACCTCCAACCGGTGGGGCTATGTTACGCTTGCGATTAATGGTGACCGCCAAATTGTGATCAAGTCACTGGATGGACGCTGTGAAAACTGGCTAGTGAGCGGGTTTAATGTTGATTTGGAATTTCAGGCAGATGCCGTTCGTTTGATTACATTTGATCCAATATCGAACATGATAGTCAAAGAATACGACCCTGGTATCAAATCTGGCAGTGACTTTGAAGCGCGTATGCTGGACACCCTCGAAGGGTTGGCAGACAAGCAATCTATTGATTACGCGGAACTTGAGTTTTGCCCTAAATGTGGTTCTCACAAAACCATTCGCATCAATGCGGGTCGACCAATGAAATCATGCAGTGACTATTTTGTGTGCTCTGGTAAGGAGTTAGCAAAAGAAAAGATTCACCCGCTGCGTGAGCTCGATGCCCCTAGTCAGCAATACTTCCTGCGTGAAGGACACATGTTGCCAGATGCCTTGGCAAAGACGCCCAGCCACAACAAGCAATCTGCCAGTGCCGAAGGTACGTTGACCTTTGGCGATGTCACAGAAGTGGATGGCCAATCGGGTGTTGGTTTGCCATTGGTCAGTGATGCCGATGTGATCCCCACCAGTACGTTCAAGCTTTTGACATACCCATTCAGTCATTTTAATCGTGTGCAAAGCACGCTGCTGGCCAATAACATCCATAAAAGTGATGTGAATTTAGTGTTGGGTACAGCGACGTCATCAGGAAAAACCGTCTGTGCAGAATTGTGTATGGCGAGAACTTTGGCCACCGGTGGGAAAGTTGTTTACGTCTCGCCTTTGCGCGCACTGACCCAAGAAAAATATGAAGATTGGTCGGAGACATTTGGCCGCGATTATGACATTGGCATCATGACTGGTGATTACCAGCTTACCGAAAGTCGCGCGCGCGAGGTGAATCAGTCAGAGATACTGTGTGTGACCTCTGAAATGCTCGACTCGCGCACTCGTAAATATGGCTCGGAGAAAAGTGCTTGGATAGATGATGTGCGCTTGGTCGTTGTCGATGAGTCACATATCATTGGTACAGCGCGAGGCCATGCTGTGGAAGCAGGATTGATGCGATTCACAGCGCTAAACCCAAAAGCCCGTATTTTATTTATGTCAGCCACCATGCCTAATGTGATGGATTTCGCAAAATGGCTCAGTGTGCTCAATGACAAAACAACCCAAGTGATTAATTCACCGTGGCGTCCAACCCCACTGACATGGCACTTCCCGCAGTACATTGAGCAGGGAGATTACCGACGCAATCAACAGGCCAAAATTCAAGAGGCCGTCAAAGCCGTGTTGGCGCCAGAGCGTGCCGATGAAAAGTGCTTATTGTTTGTGCATGATAAAACCACAGGTAAAGACTTAGTGCGTAAACTGCGTGCCGAGGGCGTGGTCACAGAGTTTCATAATGCCGATGCGCCAAAGGATACCCGAAAGCGCATTGAACGCGAATTTAAAGATCCCCTTGGCAAAATCCGTGTCTTGGTCGCGACTAGCACCCTCGCTTGGGGCGTCAACGTTCCGGCAAAAAATGCCATCATCGTTGGTACAACGCGCGGCATCAACCCTGTTGATCTTGCGGATATACATCAAATGGCCGGCCGTGCTGGCCGTGCACTGCCTCCTGAGTATTATATCCAGACGCCAGATGCTCAGGCTTATTCACAGTCGAGTTTTGACCGTCTGACATTGCGATTTTTAGAGAGTGGTGAGCACAATATCGCAGATGCTCAAATCATTGATATACGCAGTGATAAGTCACAGGCACCGCAGCCTCATATTGCTCCTAAACGACGTACCCGCAGAGCACGCCGAGCCTTTGATATCGATGTAGAATCTTTGATTGAAGACCTTGGCAGTCAACGTCAAAGGGTGCGGGGTAAAAGCCGTCGCCCGACAGTCAAAACAAATTAATAGCGCCTTGGAGATAAACAGCAATGGCTGATTTAAAAGCACATCACAAAGTGATCTTAGCTGACAGTGTAGAGGAAGCGAAAACTTGGCTTGCAGAACACGACGAGGTGTATTTGAACAAATATCACGGACATTGTTTGCTGATCTGTGATAACCCACCCCAGTGGCAAAGCCGTATTCAAGAATTGCGAGAAGTAGACTCACAGTTGGTGGATGAATCGACCCTTGGCTTTCATATTCTTGCAGAGGTTGATTCAGGCGCTATCACCAAGCGAGAGGATGTGCAAAAGTGGTTCAGTCGCTCTTTGGCATTTGTTCAGGGTAAGGTTGAGCAAAGCGTCGTGGATAAAGTATTACGAGATTTATTGATGACGCGCATGCTTTTAGAGACTGGCGGGCGTTTGCTGATCACCGATATCGGCAGAGTGTCTGCGGTTTGGTATTACAAACCGGAAGATGTATTTCACTGGTGGCGTGCTTTGCAAGATGTGGCTGATAATGACCTTTGGGAAAATGACTTGGCGATGTCTTACGCTGTGGGTGGTGCGCCGAGCTATAACCTAGATTACATTCCCAAAGCGCAGGCCAAGCAAGTGGAGGGGTACGAAAAAGAGTTGCTTAAGCAATTACGTAGCGTGCGAGCAACGGCACTGACAGCAGACTTGTACGACCATATCAGTGGTAAAGTGATCCCCGCTACGCGTTTATCAGGCTTTAAGTATGACAGCTCACGTATCTTCCAAGCGATGCGACAAATTGCCAAAGCATGTGATTGGGAACGTCCAGAAGGTTACTGGCATTTGCTGGAAACGCGTTTCAAAAATGGTACAACACAGTCTGTCGCCGAGTTAATAGAGGTGGAGGGGCTTGGCGTGATGTTGATCCGAAAACTTTCCAACTTTGGTATAAAATCGCTCTCCGATCTAATTGCCAAGGATAAGCGCCATAAAGTAGAGCGGATTTTAGGTAAAAAGTACGACACAGCGCTGGCCTCTGCAAAGCAATTGCTCAGAAAACAGTATGAAAGTTAAGCGCAAAAAATTGACCATTGTACAAACTTGAAAAAAGGTTTTACTTCTATGAAAAATCCGTTATTGTACAATTCGCCTTTAATAAATCGCTGTAACGCAGGCGATTACATCGAAAATTGGATAACCAAAAATGACCGATAAAATTAATTACGTTTTAGATGCTGCGTTGGAAGTACTGCCCATGCTTACCGACGAAAGTGATAGTAATTACTTCATTCAAAGCACAGATACGCCTGAGATCGTCAGTGGTAAAGTCTACGACGCATTTGTTTATGGCCTCACTGATGCGCAATATAACGCGTTAATTAGCAGTGCTCGCGAGTCAGCAGAGCGTGCTAAGGTTATTTCAACCGTTAAGGAATGGACAGATAACGTCGGCGATATTTTTGAATTGGAACTTAATCCGAACGACCTAGGCGCACAAGCATCGCTGTTTTCAGATTTCCCAGCGCCAGATAATGCTGGAGATGATGAAGACATATTAACTGTGGGCTGGGCGTTAACGCAGTGGCCAGCAGACACCGCTTTACCGGCTGTGATTGAATCTAAGCTCAATGCACAAGCGGTTCTTCCTAACGTTGCTGACAAACTTGCGCAAATGTTCCCAAGCGTATCTAAACGTCAACGCCGAGGCAGACGCAGAGAAGCAGAGCCAGTTTTAAGCCCTAAAGATCAAGAGTTAGCTGATTTAGCGAATCTTTCTCATACAGATATTAGTTCAGCTGAGGCAGCACTCAACGAGCTGAATTTAGATAATGCGGCAGCACAAGAAGAAGCGGCGCGTAAAGCACAAGAACAAGCACGGCGTGTGGCAGAGGCTGAAGCTGAGGCAGCGCGCAAGGCACAAGCTCAGCGTCTAGCGGAAGAGGAAGCACAGCGTAAGGCTGCGAAAGAAGCTGAACGTAAAGCGCAGGCTGAGGCAGAAAAACGTGCCAAAGCTGAAGCTAAGCGTTTGGCCAAAGAAGAAGCTGAACGCATCAAAGCACAAGAAAAAGCCAAGAAACGCTCCATCCGCACCACCAGTATCAGCGCCAATCCATACGGTGTGGTTGCAACCATGCGTAAACTTATCTTAATTGATAAAGAGATCCGCTGGGATGAAGTTGCGGCCATCATGGCTGAATTGGGCGTGGATGCGAAAAAAGGCACCTGGTCGCCAAAGTTGTCAGATTTGCGTGGCGCGTATGAGTACTTCGAGTCTATTGGTTTGATCGATCAAGACCATTTAGAAACCATCAGTAATGTCAGCGATTTAGTGCAATACGATGACAGTATGGATGCCGAGTATACCGAGCGCCTAGAAGCGGCGGTGATCAAGCATCTCAAATCTAAAAAGTAACGAATTTTATATATGCAAAAGGGTCAATATGGCCCTTTTTTATCGCCTCCCTTCTCTGTAAATAAAACCGCTCTTTTCTTGATAATAGATCGACTAAAAGCACTGCGAACCAGCTACTTAGACAGTTGTGGTTTACTACTTTTATTGTACAACAATTCAGGTATACTATATCCCGCTACACACAATAAATGAGATGTTATTTGTGGTGTCGCACAACCTCACTGCTGTAATTTAAAATTGAGCCTGCAAGCAAATATTGATAATGCGTGCGTGGCTGATTTTCATAATATCAGTGGTATAAGGACAAGGATAAGGGCTTCAAATAATAAGAAACCCGCTTTTAAACAAGATCAGGAAATATCAAATGAAAGCGTTATTTACTACTTCAATCGTACTGATGCTAAGCGCATTTCCCGCGCTGGCTGAAGATACCATCGTATATGCACGAGACATAGACTGGGGAACAACTCACAAAAAAGATAATGTTGCCGTTGCAGCATCACAATTTAGTGCTTATGCATCATCGCAAATGCTGCATCACAGTGTAGAGCAATTTGCTGATGAACAATCAGTAACAGGCCAGCGGATCAACTTCAGTGGCGGCGTATCAGCGCAGCTATCTGGCGCCTCAAAATTTTCTAAATTGGAAGGCAAAGCAACGGCAGGGCTGACTTCAATCGATTTATCAAATCTTGTTTTAACATTTGATAAGCCTGTCAGGTCTTTTGGTTTTAAGGCCGTGGATGTGAATGTAGGATCTGCGAATCTTGACATTCAGGTTGCATATCAAGATGGCACATCAGCCACTTTTAACTTACCAGAAGTGGTTCATGTGTATAACAACTTAACTTTTTGGGGTATCCATGCTGATAAAGCCATAAAAAGTGTTTCCATCGACCGCACAGACGTACAGGATAGAGTTTTTCTCGATGAGTTCGTGGTGATTGGGGAGAGTGTGTATCGCGATCCAACCTCAAATGAGGGACTTATTGAATATATTACGGATAGCTGCCAAGTCGCTCCGCGTGATTACATGGATGAGAATGGCGCAGTAGCGATTAAAACGCCACTTGGTCAATACATTAATCATGGCCATATCGCATGTACTGGTTCGTTAAAAGGCGGCAAGGTTTCTGTGATCAGAGCGTCTTTTTCAGCGAATAGGTTTTTAGGTAATAAATCGACAGATTGGTGCTTTGTGCGAAATAATTATCGCAATGTAACGATGCGTATCAGTCCTGCGCACTGGGGTCATGAAGTGATTGATGGCCAGAAGGTATCTACCATGACGATTCGCTTCACACACAGTGGCCAGTTCCCACACAAGCCATACGGTTATGCAGCGACTTATTGTCGGTTTGCTGACCCGCAAGCGGACAACATGAAGCTGATCGGTAGTTCTTATTCTGTAACCCGTGACACATTTTAAAGGAGTGAAAAGTCATGCAAAAAATGAATGCTATTTTATTGACCGCTGGATTACTTGCTAGTGCCGTATCAACGTCTACTTTTGCCTCTTCGTATGCGATGCGCTGTAGCTTGACTGGGGCGCAGTATACGGGCACCAAAACCGGTGAAATGGGCGGTATGGACCAAACAGTTTGGCAAAATGCTGCGGGTAATCGATACGGATTAGGTCAACCTACGCTTGCAGACGAAGAGTTTGCGGGGATCCCAACTCAGGTTATATGCCCTGTTCAAGTCCGTTCAATTGTTCACTCGCAATATTCTGATATTCTCTCTGAATTATATGTCGGAGCTGCGTGGCTAGCTGGACGTGAAGGGGATATTAGTTCGATTGTCAGTTGTGACATCGTACTGCGTCAAAAAGGACGTGAGATATTCAGAGAGCCTCTGAATATTATCAATGAAGTGGATTCGAGCTTTATCCGCTACACATATTGGAACTATAATATTTCTTTGGGTCTTGCTTACACACCTGAAGGAGAAACGTCTCCTGTGGTATTAAAGCAATACGGATTAAAACTAGACTCGCAAGCCTATCGTGCATTGGCGACTGATAACACGAACCTACCTGATAGTAGTTATGTTGATTGTACAGTTAATAATGATTACAGTCAGGCTCACGCGATCACGATTTTGCCTGCGGCAGGCAGATTCATTTTCTAACCACCCGATTTAAGGCCTTTTAAAAAGGCCTTTTTTATTCCCATTCCCCTTTACAGCGGTAACCACGTAACAAGGCCAATGCGCGAGCCATTAAGGTCAGCTTAGCTTACTTCTTTTATTGTACAACAATTCAGGTATACTATGCCGCGCTGCACACAATAATGGATATTATATTTGTGTTGTAGCATAGGATAACGACGTATTTTAAGACAAAACCCACAAGTGAAAAATGACAAAACACATGTGATATATATTTAAAATACCAGTGTTATGAGGACAAGGATAAGGGCTTCAAACAAAAAGAAACCCGCTTTTAAACAAGATCAGGAAACATCAAATGAAAGCGTTATTTGCTACTTCTATCATACTGATACTCAGCGCTCTCCCCGCGCTGGCTGGACAAACTGCACGAGGGGGTGAAAGCGCTGTTGCTGATGCAGCATCACGCTTTAAGGCTCAAGTCTCATCTTCGGCAGTGACCCAAAGTTTTGAGCAATTTACAGACAAGCAGAGCGTCTCAGGACAGCAGGTTAGTTTCGGTGATGTAACTGCACAACTTTCTGGGACGTCGCTCTTTTCTACATTAGAAGGTGTATCGACTGAGGGACAAACTGCGATTGAGTTATTCAATTCTACAGGGACATCTAACGACCTAACTCTGGCGTTTAATACACCTGTGAAGTCTTTCGGTTTTAAAGCAGTTGATGTAAAGATAGGTTTATCGAGTCTGAATATTACCCTGACATATCAAGACGGTACTTCCTATATTTCTCGCACATCTCATATGGTATATCAATCTAAGAACTTCATTTTTTGGGGGTTTCATTCGGATAAAGCAATACAAAGTGTTTCTATTGATCGCACAGACGTCAATGCTCGAATGTTTCTCGATGAATTTATAGTGATCACTGATGACATGCACGATGCTCCAAAGGCTTATGCTGGTTTATATCAGTATCAGACAGATGCTTGTCAGAGTCCCGTACGCAACTATTATGATGCACAAGGCGCGATTGCGATAAAAACCCCGCTTGATGGTCATCGGGGCCATGTTGCATGTATAGGCTCACTGAGGGGTAATTCGGTTACGGTTGTGAGAATGACCTATTCAGCTAACAGGTTTTTGGGTGGTCAATCAACGGATTATTGCTACGTGTACAGTAGTTATCGCAATGTGTCTTTGCGCATTAACGACCCCCACTGGGCGCATGAAATGATCGATGGTAAAAAAATATCAACCCTCACAATGAGCTACACGCACCACGGTCAGTTCCCACATAAGCCCTATGGCTCTGCTGGACCTGTTTGTCGATTCGCAGATCCGGAGGCCGATAATCTTAAGCTCATCAGCGGTACTTATTCGTTATACAGAGACACACTTTAAAGGAGCTAACAGTCATGCAAAAAATGAATGTAATTTTATTTACGGCTGGATTACTTGCCAGTGCAGTTTCAACAATGGCTTATGCTAACTATTCTTATGCTTATGTATGCAGTATGGCTGGTGAGCAGTATGCAGGCACTAACATAGGTCAATATGGTGGTATGGCCCAAACAGTTTACCAATCGGAGAGTGGCAAGCGATTTGGGATTGGCCAGCCAACGATTGCAAATCCAGAGTTGGCGGGGATCCCAACTCAGGTTATTTGCCCAATGCCAGTACGCTTACTTGCTCACTCATATTTTGGCGATATTACCTCAGAGCTATATGTCGGCGCTACGTGGTTTGCAGGACGTGAAGGAGACATTAGTTCGATCGTCAGCTGTGACATCGTATTGCGTCAAAAAGGGCGTGAGGTACTCAGAGAGCCTCTGGACATTACCAATGAAGTGGATTCGAGCTTTATCCGCTATACATATAATAATTTCAACCTTACGATGGGGCTTCCGTACATACCTGAAGGTGAAACGTTGCCTACGATAAGAAAGCAATATGGAGTAAAGCTAGACTCACAAGCCTATCGCACATGGGCGACTGATAACACGAATCTACCTGATAGTAGTTATGTTGATTGTACAGTTAATAATGATTACAGCCAGGCTCACGCGATCACAATACATCCTGCTGGGGGTCAATTTATTCTCTAATCATTCAATAAAAGGCCTTTTAAAAAGGCCTTTTTTGTTCCTTCTTTGCTCATTTTCATAAGATAAAATTCACTGCCTCACAGGCGTTTATAATTAAAATAACTTCTGATAGAATGACTTAATCCAGACGCGCACAAGCGACGGGCTGGTTAAATAAAGCATAAAGCTATGGCGCTTAAGCGTCAGAAGCTATCAATAATTGAGACAAAGAGACAACTATGAGCTGCAAAACTGACGACCTGCAAGAGGCGTTACAGTTGGTGAAGCCTGCTGTGAGCGTGAATAATATCTTACCCATTATGCAAAGCTACTGTTTTACCGGTACTTGTGTATTTGCATACAACGACTTTATATCCATTGGTATTGCCTTAGAAACCCCTTTTAGTGCCGCCATACCGGGCAACGCACTGAATAAGTGTGTGAGTACCATACGCAGTGGTGAAGTAACATTTGAGGCGCAAGGCGACAATCTCATTTTAAAAGCAGGACGCTCTAAAATGGCATTTGTATCGCAAAGTGCCGATGAGTTTGTGCTCAATCCCCTGCATTTGACCCATGATGCGTGTTTTTCAATGGAAGTCGATACCCGATTTTGCGAGGCGCTGTCCTCGGCGATGCTAAGTATTGATACACAATACTTTTTTGATGTCTTTGGTTCCGTCGCGCTGTCGTTTCAAAAAGGTAAGCCTCTGACATTGTACAGCACAGATGATCAGACCCTGACTAAGGTGGAAGTAGAAGGTACAACTTGCCCAAATACTGGGGACTTCAAGCCAAGCTTAGTATTATTGCCAAATGATTTCTGTAAGCAATTCCTAAAATTGTACAATCATTTCTTTGATGGTCATAACGGCAAGGTCACGATGAGCTTTGGCGAAACGTATTTGCATTGTAACTTTGGTGACGGATATGGTTGGTTGATGGTGGAGATCCCAGATGTGGACGTTATGCCCTATGAAGAAGTGTTTGCAGAGGCAATGCCCCACACCGACGAGCAGGCATGGTTTGATGTAGATGATGAACTGATCGCCATCTTTGAACGCGCAGCGGGTATTCATAAAATCGCTGTCAACAAGCATCAAAGCCAAGAAACCCTGAGCATCCGAGAAGGTAAGCATGCGCAAGAAGTGATTATAGCGCAAGAGACACAGCAGCATGACTTGGTTGATCACTGGCAAGGGGGAGCAGCCCCAGAACTCGAAGTGATGTGCAATCCCAACCACCTACTTCGCGCAGCTAAAGTCCTAAATCAAGGTCATTGGGCAAGTGGACAGGTCATTGTATTTAGAAATGACGCACACACCACACACATCATTTCAGTGGAGTAATGACATGGCCGGTTCATTCTTTGGAGACAGAAAGAAAAAGCGTATTGATAAAAAGGTACCGATGCGCACATTAGGTAAAGGCGGCTGTCATGTTTGTCCGCTAAAAGACACCTGCGAAAAGATGACTTGTCGCGGGGAGCTCGACAATGATATTGCGCTCGTTATAGACAGGCCAGCGGTCATTGATGAGCGTGCAGGTGAGTTTTTAACAGGCTCTAAGTGGCTACAATTAAAAAGTGCGTTGCCATCGGGGTGGTTACGAAACAAGATCACCGTACACGCGCTCGTGCAAGGCGCGACCCCCGATAATGACGAAGCGGCCAACGCAGGGGTTGCCTGTCGAAGTCGTTTTGATGAAGACTTTTTAGCGCAGCGTCCAACTTATGTATTGGGCTTGGGTTATGCGCCCTTAAAACACTTTTTAGGTGAAGGGGATATACAGGCTTGGCGCGGTCGTCAGGTACTATGCCACTACAAGGGTCATTCGTTTTGGTATTTTCCGCTGTATTCTGTCGACTATGTCGCGAGCACGCGCAGAGAACGACAAAAAGAAATCAATGAATATGAGCGTGCTTTTATTCAAGATATCAAACGCTTTTGCC
Source organism: Pseudoalteromonas umbrosa (assembly GCF_030125375.1). Classification (GTDB taxonomy): domain Bacteria; phylum Pseudomonadota; class Gammaproteobacteria; order Enterobacterales; family Alteromonadaceae; genus Pseudoalteromonas; species Pseudoalteromonas umbrosa. The sequence continues at coordinate 83,766 of NZ_JASJUU010000009.1, forward strand.
GTGGCATTCAGCGAGGAACCTTAGCGGAAAACCCGCCTCAGCCAGTCACCAGCGGTTATGAAGACAACATTGAAATCATCATGGGCCAAAGTGATGAGGAGTTGGCCCGCGTAGAAACGGTACTCGAAGAAATGGGGACTTGGCCAGAAGTGGGCATCGACATCGAGACCACACGGCTGCGTCCTTATAGCAATCAAAGCAAGGTAGTAACGATTGCCATTGGCACCGACGACCATACTATCGCATTTCCTGTGAACCACCCCAAGGGGTGGAATACTCGCCAAAGAGCGCGAATAGAAAAAGCGCTGAGGCGTTTTTTACGTCGTAAGAAAACCCGTAAAATTGCCCATAACCTGCCCTTTGAACAAGAATGGTTAAGTTACTTCTACGGAGATAATATATTGAACTCACCATGGGATGACACCATGGCGATGGGCTATGTATTAGATGTCCGTCAAGGAGTTTTAAACCTTGATGCTTTGTGTCAAATCCACCTAGGTTTTCGCCTCAAAGAGCTAACTAGCGTGGATACCAGGGACGTACTTAAAGCCGACTTGCACACGCTGCTTTTATATAATGGCATGGACACCAAATACACGTATTTATTAAAACAACGATTGTGGCCCTTCATTGATGGCGATAAAGACGCTGAGTGGGTGCATGGCCATTTGATCCGCAGCTGCGCGACCCTTGCACGTACTCAACAAGTCGGCCTCAACATCAACTCTGAGTGGCTCGCTAATTTCCGCCAAGAGTGCATTGCAGAAATCACCAAGCTAGAAACAAGCCTAGACGAAGTCTACGAAATTCAAAAATACAACAGTCGCTATGGGCGACGCAAAGGCAAGCTTCAGCACTCTTCTCCAGCAGATTTATTGGTATTGTACAAGGACATGCTTCAGCGCCCCGAGGTCATGGTGGAGGACAACTTTGGTAATCGCAAGCCTTCGACCGATGACTCTGTGATGGAGAAGCTTGAAAATGCAGGACTGGAAAGTGCGGGGATCATTCGAAAGCTACGTAAATTGACGAAAATCATGTCGACTTATGTAGATGCATGGACCTTTTCAAATGAAGCGTTGGACAAAAAAGGGAAGCGCAAAGGTCTGGTTCATGACGATGGCAAGCTACACGCAAGCTTTAACTTGTACCGCACAGGGACTGGGCGTTTATCTAGTTCAGATCCCAATGCGCAAAACTTTCCCAAGCGAGGTGACGGTAAAAAAGTGCGTCAAGGCATAAGCTGCCCTAAGGGCCATCACATCGTCTCTGTGGACTACGGCCAAATTGAAGCCCGCGTATGGGGTATGATCAGTCATGATGAAAACTTCTGTCGTGCTTTGTGGGATAATTATGATGTGCATATGGCATGGGCTAAAAAGATTGCCACAGCCTACCCCAGCGTGATTGGCGGAGAAGACAAACTCGATGACATCAAAGCAATGAAAGCCTTTCGTGGCAGCGTTAAAAACCAGTGGGTCTTCCCTCTGTTCTTTGGCTCAAGCATGTTTAGCTGTGCGCGTACATTGCAGATCCCAACGGATGTGATCCAACCTTTATACGATGAGTTTTGGGATACCTTTGCGGGCGTTAAACGCTATCAAGATAGGATGGTCGACTTTTACAAGCGCAACGGCTACGTACAGACCATGACCGGCCGCAAACGCCATGGGCCGCTGTCATACAACCAATTAGTCAACAGCCCAGTACAAGGCACGGCGTCAGACATCGTGGTGGATGCAATGAATAGAATGGTCAAAGAAGGCATTCAACCTGCGGTTAATATCCACGATGACATCACTTTTTACTGTCCTGAAGATGAAGTGAAAGACACCGTCGAGTTTGTCGCGGAGCTTATGTGTCTGTCAGACTTTGATTTTATCAACGTACCATTACTGGTCGAAGCCGAAGCTGGCGAGCATTGGGCATGCCAAGAAGTGATTGGCGAGTATTCATCAGAGGACTTTATCCCTAACTTAAGAGAGAAGATCTCTGGTGGTATATAACGTTGTACAAAAAAATGAAAGTTTTCGCGAATAAGGGTAGCAGGACTGCCCTTCTTTTGCTAAGATGCAGTTGCAAGCCTAGATAAGCAAAACCCTTAAGCAACAAGGCTTTATGGGTAGATAGGTTAGCTTTAACACTAAAAGTCTTATTATTCAAAAGCGGCCCGCAAAACGTCAGTTTGCGGGTCGTCCTTTATCTGCATGTCCCCTATTTTACGCCCCATCAATTTGATTTCCCCTATGCATTGACAGGCTTCTGGGACGACGTACAATGATCATGATTTGAGACCGAGATAAGGCCTGACTATATGCATCATTGGGCCCGGTTGTATTTTTAATTGTACAACGAAAATAATAAGGCGAGATATGACTTCACAAGTAAATACGCAGTCGGCGTTAGAATTTGATGTAATTGTTGGCGCGACCGCAGATGGCTGGATAGGCGACCCACATGGTAACTTACCGTTTAAGCAAAGCGCTGATCTTGCACACTTTAAAACACTGACCGAGGGTCATGTGGTGGTGATGGGGCGCAAAACTTTAGATAGTATTGGCGCATTATTGCCTAATCGCTTAAATGTGATCATGACCAAAAACACCAAGGAAGTTGAGACTTGGCTAGAAAACTACCGGAATTTATCTGACCAAGATGAGCCCAAAGCACTGATAGTTTCAAGTTTTGACAACTTATTGCTGCGTCTACCTTCGTATCGAGCTGAACATCAAAAACTCTTCATCATTGGCGGGGAGTCTATTTATTCGCAAGCATTCAGTGCGGTGAATGTACAGCGTATATGGCTCACAACCATGTTTACAAGTTTGCCAGACGCCACCACAGAAAAAGGCTGGGCTCGTTTTGATATCCCTAACGATTACGTTGAGATGGTTGATAGAGGGATCATGCCTGCGGACTCAACAAACCAATTCCCCTACTCTTTTCGCGCCTATGTAAAGCGTTAGTCACGGCCAACACTGTGCGCAATTATGCTCGCGCACAGCCACTTTCACCTTCACATACTCTTTAGTTTACAGTAAGATAACTGCCTATAATCGAAACAATGATACTGTGCAACTCAGTTTGCACAGCACTGCGATAAGGCAAGTGTTATGACAAGAAGAAGTACGCGAGTCAGTGTGCCTACAGAGTTAAAAAGTGAGCTAGCCGCATTGAGCCACGAAGAGCTACAAGCGGTAGGAAAACTGGTTGCTACCATGACTGGTGGGAAGTTTGTTGCCAGTGACAAGGTGACAAAAGTAGATACCGGTGGGCAATTTAGCCGCAGTGAGTCGCTCTATAGCGCCATCACAGATTACTTGTACACAGAGACTCGCCATCGTGCTAAAAATTTTCAGTTGCTGTTGGCCCAGCAAGACAAGCAAGCTAAAGCCCTCATTGAAAAGCAGCGCGCATTTGATCAGTTTTTAGATGAAGCAACTGGCAGCCACGAATTGACAGAAGCTGAGCGCTATAAGTTTTATACCATTACCGCCAATTTAATCGGTGCATCACTTAAAGAGTTGAAAGTGGTGTTTACCGTTAACACCATGATTAATTGGTTAGACAAAGCCCCTGTGCTCTTCGATTGTGAATTTCCTTCTTACATCAAATCAGGGTTATTACACATGGTGGTCTTTGCCAGTTTGCAAAAACGTGTGGCAGGTAAGTCAGGGATTGTCAAAGAGGGGCGCAGCGATGACAGTAAAAAGCGTGAGCGCAGATCACGAGACTATAAAAAACGCCGTGAAGCCGCAGCAGCGGCGAGAAGGCAGCAATACAAAGTATCTTTGTAACATCTATTGGGTGGCGTGCCACCCAGTCATGAGATTAGATTTCTGAACATATCTCAGCAATTTCACTGGGATATAAATCCGCAGGGTCATCAACACCTTCATAAGGGATCTCTAAAGACATCAAGTTTGGAATGAGCGATAGTTCATCGAGCAGCGCACTGGCAGATTTGGCTTCACCGGCATCTAACAACACCACCACATAAGCAAAGTTGCGGTGCACATTGTACAAATCAGCGATTTGTTCGGGCGTGGCTGTTTTCGAAAACAAGCAGGTTGTGCGACAGTCATATGCCCGTCCATAAAAATCCATTTTAAGCATATCAAGCGGCCCTTCAACAACAAACAATGCTCGCCCTGTGGTATTCATTAGCCCATCATAGTCATAAATGGTCTCTTTGATATTGACCACAGACTTATCCTTACTTAAAGAGTTGTATCGCAACTGTTCATTTGGGTCTACAGAGCGACCTGTGTAGGTGCCTAATTTGTTATCACGGTAGATAGGTAAAATTAAGCGTTGCTGCCAACTGCCTGATTGTACGCAATATCTTAAGTCATACGTCTTGATGACTTTATCAATGTCTTGACGTCGAAAACCACGTTTCTTTTCAAGGTAACGGCGAAATGGCTGAGCAAAACGACTGTCCGTGATCGGTCTAAAACTGCTCGGCATAGGCAGGGTTTTCGGGGGAGATTGAACCGCAGGATTCGCCTGCTCCTCTATCCCGCTGAGCCACTGTGCAAGCGCATCAAACTCTTCTTTATCTACTGATTCAGCTGCATCACCGACCAATTGTGCGGCCTCTTTAAAACTTATTCCGGTGAGCTTGGTCATCAGGCTCGTGAGCTTTTTGCCGCGGTGATGACTGGAGCGCCAACAGCCCCAATGTCCAGAACTCAGCTCTATCCCCATATGCATAGAGGGATCTGGGTCACCCTCGGCTTCACACATTGGGCAAGACACGACACAGTGTCCTTTTGCGCAGTTTTTACCAGATGTTCTGTAATCAACACCATGTAGTTCTAAAAAGGCTAAAATATCGAATTTAAGTTTGCGTGCCATTGGCCGAGATTCTCTCTGTTCTTGCAATGTCTAGACGCGAAATAAATCATATGATTTGCGCGTTAACTTGCTCGTCTCAAATAATATAAAACACTGCCCCATAAGGGATTGCGTATCAATTTTGTGCACGTATAATAGCTAGCATTGCATTGATATGCAATGCTAAATAAATGAGACAAGTTACCATTGTACAATGGTATGAACGGACGGATAATATGATGAATAATGCCCTATCGCCACAGGCGAGCACCTTGCTTGCGGATCACTCTGAAGTCTTTGATTGGTTATGTGAATTTGTTGAAAACGCTACGGCAACAGTGCAAAACACAACAAAAAACAGCTTACTTAACATAATCTCTATTTTAGATGATTTTTACTACAATACTGCTGAGCCCTTACTCGCTGATAGTCACTATGATGTACTACGTGAACTAAGCGTTGCCCAAGGCATTGCACTTGATCACCATACTGGAGCTAGCGCCAGAGGTGACACCGTGCAATTACCCTATTACAGCGGCAGCGCCGATAAAATTAAAGCACGGACAAAAGGGCTCGAACGTTTTGTCGGCAAGTTTTTAAAGCACGATGCTCCCACTCAATTTGTATTGAGCGACAAGTTAGATGGACTTAGTGGCACATATTGGCGCGATGAAAGCGGCCATCACTTTGCAAGCCGTGGCGACGGTAACGAAGGAACAAATTGGGACCACTTATTACCCTATCTCGCTTTACCTCCACTGACTGTAGGCGAGGTGATCAAAGGCGAAGTAATCCTCTCACAAAACGATTTTAACGCCCTATCCAGCGTCAGCAATGTGCATAATATTGAGAAAAAAACCTCAGCTCGTCATATGGTTGCAGGAATGACCGCCAAGTTAGACAGTGATGAAAATACAGGATACTTGCAATTTATCGCCTTTGCTTATCCGAGCTTGGACGCCTTGCCTCTAGCGCAAATGCAGCGTTTAGAGCAACGCGGTTTTAAAACTGCTTGGTATCAGTGTGTAAATGTATCAAAGTCCACACAAGCGCAGTTTATGCGTTCTTTGGAAGAGATTTATACCGCTAGACGTGCCAGCAGCGCATTTCAAATAGACGGTTTAATTGTCACAGCCAATGTTGAGCATAGTTTAGTGACAGAGGGTAACCCAACTCATATGGCAGCCTTTAAAATGCCGCTGCCAGAGCAAATGGCGAGCACTGAAGTTGAGTATATCGAATGGAATTTATCTCGTTACAATGTGTGGGTACCACGGATTAAGATCCAACCTGTGATCATCGGTGGGGCCACATACAACTGGTGCCATGGCGAAAACGCCCGAGCCATTGAACGCGATGGGATTGGCCCAGGTGCGAAGGTGGTGCTATTGCGATCTGGAGATGTGATCCCTGATATTTTTGCTGTGACCGAACGTGCGCAGATGCAGTTTCCTGAACGCGCTTACGAATGGGATGAACGTGGCGTAGAGTTAGTTTTACCCGCTGGGGAGTCCTCTCAAGAATCTGATATAAAACAGATTTCCCATGTTTTAACTGCCATGGGCATGGCGGGTATGAAGCTTGGGACAGTGAAGCGGATCTACCAAGAAGGTTACACCAGCTTAAAGGATTTTCTTGCTTTGGATATCCGAGCCTTGATTGATGTACAGGGGATCAAAACCCGTTCAGCAGAGAGTATTTATGCCCAAATACACCAAGTTAAAACACAGGGAGTGCCCTTGTACAAATTGATGGCAGCCTCTGCTGTGTTTGGTCGAGGGTTTGGCGAAGCGAAGTCAAAGAGCGCACTTTGCTCTGCCCCAGAGTTAACAGACTTGCAGCCGATCGCCTATAATGACACAATTGTACAACGAATAGCTGACGGTGAAGACTTTACAGTTGAGAGTGCACAACGCTTTATGCAGCGTTGGCCTAACTTCCTCGCGTTTATAAAGGAAGTCGCTGACGTGAAGGTGTTGACGGATATAACCGCATCATCGGGCATACTTGACGGCAAAGTGATTGTATTCACCGAATTTAGAGACGCTGACTTACAAGACATCATCGAATTAGAAGGTGGCAAAGTGGGCAGCAGTGTTACAAAGAAAACCACAACGGTTGTCACTTTAAACCCTACTGGCTCGACAACTAAACTTAAAAAAGCGCGTGATATGGGTCTACCCATCATGCTTCCGCAGGACTTCGCTTTGAAGTACCAACTAGACTGGGGTTAATTCTTCAGTTAACTGCACAATTAAGTTTAGTCACGGGCCACGATGTGGCCCGTTTTAGTAGTAGTGAGGTAGTAATATGACCGTCCCCAAAAACCAACTGGCTAAAGCTGCCGTACAAGCGTCAACCTCGTCAGTTGCCAATGGCAGTAAAACCATTCAAGCCTTGGTCGCCAAACGCTACGGCGTAGATGCCTCACTAGGCACTGTACTTGAGCAAGTAACACAAGAGCTTAAAGCATTATCCGAAGAGCCTGAAAAACTCAAAGAGGTTTTGGCGACACAATCTTTGGTATTGGATCAAGTGTTCCAGCTGTGTGTTGAAACCAGTTTACAGCAAACTAATCCCAAAGCTTTTAATGCCATTCTCAATGTTGGCTTGAGAGCCCAAAGCGCGTCAAGACAAACGTTAGAAACCTTGTCTCAAGTTAGCGAACAAGCACCGAAGACACTGCCCAATAAAGTGCATAGCCCGTCGGCTCACAGCACAATTGGTAATAAAAAGCAGGCCTAAAGTCGGGGGATTATGGGGTATTCAATCGTATCAAAAAAGCGTCAAGCGGCTGTTAATCAACATCAACCTTGGCGACAAAGCACAGGTGCTCGCACTGAGGAAGGCCGTCGCCTCAGTGCTCAAAATAGCACAGTGCACGGTCTTCGTAGTCAAGAGTTTTTAGCCATCAAAAAGGCCCTAGCACAAGCCGAAGCGCTTTTGGCTGAAGGGTTTTTAGAGCAAATTACAACACATACAAACAACGCTCATTCGGCCCCCGACGCCGAGGTAGCAGTAAAATAAAGAGAACGCCTTATGAGTGATGATAAACCCAGTTTAAAAGTTGTGATCAACAACGAGGTGGAAAACCCACAAGAAGAGCAAAGCCACGTTTATACAACGGTTGATTTACACGACCATAAATTCAGCGGTCACGCCCTGACGGATGCCGTCGACATCATAGATAAGGGCCGAGAAGAAGCTCTGCCTGCGAATGACTTAAAAGATTTGGGGATCAAGCTCTCTATTTTGGGGATGTCCGAGTCACATATTAAACGCATGGGACGACTTGATCGGGCCATGAATATGATTGAACAGCAACTGGCTACCCCAGATCGACTAGCCCAAATGACCACCAAAGAGTTAACTAATATGTACAAACTTTTGGGTACTTCACTCGAGGTGTCTCAAAAGTATGTGAAAGAATCTATGTGGACGGTCAATGTGGGAGAGCTGCAAGAACAGATCACGGACTTGGTATCTGGTGGCAATCATGCCGATGGCGATGAATCTGATCACAGCACCCGTGAGGTGGTTACCGACATCTTCCGCCGCGTTTCCACACTCGGACAACAGATCTCAACCAGTAAAGAAGTGGACATCCCACAAGTCAATCCCGTGCATTTACCTAATGACTTATTAGACGATGAAGGGCGCAAAGAAGCCGAGCGTCAGCGGGTCGCCTCTAATAACGCCATCATTGATGAAGCGCGTGCCGAATATCAAAAGGAACAGGCTCAGTTGCAGGCACCGCAAACTGCCAGTGAAGCCTCTGAATCTAGCGGCAATGGGTCACCCAGCGCAGGGCTTGATGCACAGCAATGGGATGAAGTCATGCACGATGAAATGGGGCAAAGTAGTGAGCTTGAACTCTCCGAGTTATTGCCAAAAAATCCAACTGATGACGATGTCCCCTGTATAGATGAAAAAGACATTGAGATGTTGAGTGACGTTGAATTATCAGCGCAAGAGCAAGCCATTTGGGGCGATGATAGCCTAGGCGGCAAAGATGACCCATTGGCTGATTTTGACATTGATTTATAGCGTATGAGCGGTGAGGTGTTAATCCAATTTGGAGCGTACTAACAATGGACCCAATCATAAAAGTCACCAAACGCGGTGAAGTAAAAAAATCATGCCCCAAAGGCTATAAACTGGTCAAAGGGAGTTGTGTCAAAATGACCAACAGTGAAATTCAGCGTCGCCGTGAAGGGGCACGTAAAGCAATGCGCAATAAAAAACCGCCCAAACCAAGGCGACCTGCGGGTATGCCCGAACCGAAAAAGAAATGAGACTGTACCGTCGGCAGTCGGCGGTACTTTTGCCTAATCGCGGCAAATGTGAGGAATGAGACAACGTGCTACAAACGAATAAGCTAGACCCTGTTATAGACAGACAGCGAGAACAATTAGCCCGACAACTTGTCGATGGTTTTGGCTATAAGCAAGCGATGAATGCTCTGGCGCAAATGTCAGGATATGAGTCGACGCCGCCGACCATTTTAGAGTTTATTTTTAACAACGATTATATGGGCGACGTATTGGGTGAAAACTTATTCCCAGTATGGCGTGCCGCACTTGAAGAGATTTACGCGAATCCATTTTACTCACCGTATCGTGAAATTATGATCACCGGTGCCATTGGTCTGGGTAAATCGACCTTTTCATTAGCAGGTAATATGTACGATGCTTGCCGCATGTTGCATTTGAAAAACCCGCATAAGACCTTTGGTATTTTAAAGACCGATCCGATTGTGTTTGCCATGGTGTCGGCGACCAAAGATCTGGCCGAAAAAAACCTTTTATCGCAGTGGAAAGAGCTGGCGGAAGCCTCGCCATTTTTCCTATCGCAAATGGAAAAAGCCAAAGACAAAGGCATTATGTTTCCAAAGAAAATCACTGCCATTTCAGCCTCACGCAAAAATGACTTACTGGGTAAAGCGGTAGCCGGCGCGCTCCTCTCCGAACTTAATGACCAAAAGGCCATTAAAGGACAAGCTGAGGACAACTACAACGGTGTACTAAGTCGACAAGACTCACGCTTTGGTACGGCCTTTTCAAAAACGGGTTCTTGGGCTGGACGAATTTGGCTCGATTCATCACGCAAAGATTCCAACTCATTTTTAGATGTGCAAATTGACAAAGGGCGTGGTCGTCGTGATGTCAGAGTGTTTGATTACGCCCAGTGGGAAGTCCACGCATTTCGCGGGCGTTATTCTGGTGAAACCTTCAAAGTGTTTATCGGCTCATCGACCCGCGACCCCTTTATTTTAACTAACGCCAAGCAAATTGTGGGACTGGATGATACTTTGATCATCGATGTACCAGTTGAATTAAAACAGAATTTCGAGTCAGACATCTATAAATCACTGCAAGACTTAGCGGGTAAAGGCACCTGGTCTGCACACAAGTTTATCCCTTCTACCGAGCGGATCGGTCAGGCAATGACCCAAGCCAACCCAGTGCGCAGAGAAATCATTCAGCTGGACTTTTACGAGTCACATGACCAATTGATCAACTATCTAGACCAGTCGGCGTTAAAGCTCAAAGTACGCGAGCCGAGATACATTCATATCGACGTTGGTCTAACCAAGGATAAACTGGGTATCGCCAGCTGTTATGTGGCGGGCTATGTCACACGTAAGCACACGAATGTGTTAGACGGCTCAGTACAAGAAACCAGAGAGCCGGTTTATATGTTTGACTGGCTAGTCTGTGTTGAGGCCAAAGCAGGACAAGAAATCCCATTTTACAAAATCAAAGAGTTTTTATTTTTGCTGCGCAATCAATTTAGCTACCCAATTGCGAAGGTCAGCGCCGATGGTTATCAATCCCGTAACCTTAGACAGGATTTAGAGCTTGCCGGATTCGAGGCAACCATAGAGTCTGTAGATAGGCTGCGCGATCCCTACGACAGTTTTAAAATGGCTTTGTTAGCGGGGCGACTTAATTTGCCTAAGCATTCACTGCTAGAAACAGAACTAAAAAACATCATGGATTTGGGACACAAAATTGACCACCCTATGGAGAACCCTGATGGCTCTCGGGGCTCTAAAGACTTGGCCGATGCCTGTTGCGGTGCGGCGTGGAATGCCTATCAGGCGATGGCACAAGAAGGCGGGGTCACCGGTCGAGATATCTTAGGCATGTTAGGCGACACCAGCACGGTTGATAATGAGTCAACCTATGCGTCGTTTTTAGACAACCGTGACGATCGATTTATGGATGACTTCACCGGCTTACTGTCTCATCAGCCCGGTGATATGTGGTAAGCAATGAGCCCAGCTCAATAATCCACTGCGGCGCAGCCAAACGCCGCAGTACCAAACTCCCCTCTCTGTAAAGATATTAAAAAGTATTGTCATAACATACGCTTAGCAAGCATAAAATATACGACACCATCTTGTTGTACAACGAAAGTGCTGTTAGACTCTGTGTCTGTAAAGCTGTGCCCTTTGGGGTACAGGTTATTACAACGATTGAGACGCTGAATGAGACAGTCAGCCTAAACACTTGTTAGGAGACACCCCAGTATGATGACGCTGTTAAGTGTAACTGTACTTCGGGATTTATATATCGGAGGCCGAGATGTCTGAGCTATATAATTCCAAAAATGTACCTACGTTCGACTCGTTAAATGAAGATAACGTATTTAGGACCACCAACGATCACGCCGGTGAGCTGGTAAATCAGCACCTGAACCGATTTCGTGATGCTGTAAAAGATCAAATGGTCGACCGCGAGATGTCCCGCTCTGAGCTCACAGGCTCGGCAGCGATGGCCATGGTATCTGCGTTTACCAAAGCCTCGGATACCAAACGCGCTTACTCGCAGTCACTCAAGCATGTGCAAAAATATTATTTAGTCGATGCCCTGCTTAACCTAGTCGCCGATGAAACCTTGGTTGCTGATATCATGACCGGTGAAATTGTGCACCTGCAAAGTCCGCGCAAAGAGGTGGATGATGAGCTTAAACTGCTGCAAAGACGCTTAAACTTAGACCAAATCTTTGAAGATATAACCTTAGATTTACTCAGCTATGGCGATTACACCTTGTCGATGGACCTTGACCCAGAAGAAGGTGTTGTGGCCATCAGCGACGATGTACAACAAGAAAACATTGTTGCCTTGTATCGCCATGGCTTACCGGAAAAATACTTGGTGCGCGAAACTAACCGCATCTTGATAAAGCCGGCCAGCACCCATCTGCATTTTGCTTTGGGACGCAGTAAACTGCGCATTGATTTAGGTGAAGAGTTTGGCGTTAAAGACAAAGATCTCGAAGCACTGAAAAAGAAACTACCAAGTTATATACGTGTTGGCCGTCCATTACTGCACGGCGTTCAATCTAAACTCAAAGAATTACAGCTGTTGGAATCACTGGTCCCAGCCAGCAAATTGCATCAGCTCAGCACAGGCTCCATTGTTGGCGTATCGGTGCCACCGCAAACTGAACCCAAAGAAGCCTTTGCCATTTCTCGACGTTATGAGCAGCTACTCAACAATAAAACGTCATTAGATAAGCGCTCGGGTGATTTATCCGATGTCGGCTCGATTTTATCCACGGCCGGTCGTACCAAGTGTGTGCCAGTACTGGGAGACAAAGGCAATCTGCAAACGGTCGATGTCAAAGAAAACCGTACCGCAGATGACATGCTCAGCAATATTCGCGATAACCGAGCAACCATTTGTGCCACGATTGGCGTACCGCCAGAGCTGTTATTTGGCAGTGAATCGTCCGAGTCCAAAGGCGAATTTTTAAAGCGTCACGCCCGTTACCTGCGCAAGATTAAGTCCATCCAAGCAGCATTGGCCAACGGCGCAAAGCAATTGGCAATGGCGCATTTACTGACAAAAGGCATACAAGTATTGCCGCAAGATATTCACGTTGTATTTCGTAATGAAGTGGTCAACATTGATGAGTTAGATAAGCTTGAATTTGCCGATCAGGTCAACTCTATGGTCTCCGATCTGTGGATGTTTATGACCGAACTCAACGACAGCGAACAGTTTAACGGCCGCATTGATTTTGAAGCCCTCTCAGATTGGATGCGCCGCCAAATGGCGTTGTTCGGTAGTAACCGATCATTTATCTTGCCATTGCAAGAATCTCTCAATGAGCAGACACAAGATAAAGCACAGACCCAAAATGCAAAGCAGACGTCTTCTGCTTCTGACGCCACTGAGTCTGATATTCCCAAGGATGCGATTTTAGATGAAGCGATCAAACTATTAGCCAGCAAGCTTCAAGAAGTGGCCGCCGATGTTGGCGATGAGATCAATTATGAAGAAGTGAAGGTTAATAAAGAGCACAGCGAAGCTGCGAAAACCAACAACAACAGTACACAGTCAGAGCACGCCACCGTAGTAGATGAGACTGGGACGCTCAACGAAGTGGCACAGACACCCGCCTCAGCACAGGCACAGGCACAGGCACAGGCACAGCAAGATAATCAAGATGAGGAAATACAACCATGATGCGTTTAACAGAAGAAGCGGATCGCATAAGCTTTTTAAGTGAACTAGGCTATGCGCTAGATACGGACATGACATCCATCCCAGAAACGGAAATCCATGAATTTGTTAAGCGTCGTTCAGGACTCATCCGCGGCGCAAAAAAAGCGGCATTGTCAAAAAAAGCCAAGCGCAACTGGCGACACAATCGCAAAGCGTTTATGAAAGGAATTAAGAAGTTTCATAGCTCAACCAGTGGTAAGCGACTACATAGGCAAATGGGCCGCTTTTTAGCATTTCGTATTACCAGCAGTGGTACAAAGTCTTCTAAAATGCTCAGAGAAACCTTGCTTAAAGCGGTGTCTAGCATGCGTACCCACTTGTATATTGAAAATGAAACTTACCAATCAATTCAAGAGCAGCGCGATTTGGGGATCATGATGGACTATGTGGTCCCTGCATTATTAGAAATCGAGCAGCGTTGGTGGCAGCAAAGCGATGGCGAATTGCTTGTGGAAGCGCACTCTGTATCACTTTCAGACGATGAATTTGAGATGCTCATGTGCTTAACACACCCAAATGCGATCAATTCCGCTTTTTTTGAGGTTGGACACTCAGAAAATTACATAAATGTTGTACAAAGCACACTGCAACATTGTACAATGAGTGAAAATGAGTTAAGTTTTCTACAAGCGTTTAAAGAACGCTTGAACAACTCTTAAATTTTTTATTGAACTAATGAGGTAACGCATGTCACAACGAGATCTCTTCGTTGATGCGTTTGAACTGCCTGAAACAAAGTACGAGATCCACGAAGCGCTAGAAGCTAGCGTTTCTGACGACTCGCCAAACGCAGGTGTAGTTGACGGTGAGAATATTCTAGCCCGCGTGGTTGGACCTTTCTTCCTCGTTGACGGGAAATCCCGCAACGGCCGCTATTACACGCGTGAACTATGGGAAAAGGCAATCGAACGTAACAGTGAGCAAATGGCGAACGGCACTATGCTTGGGACCATTGGCCACTCCCAGAAGCTGGACGATGAAGCACTTCTTCAAGGTTTGGCAAGCCACCGCGTGGCTCGTCTGTGGATCGATGATGATCAAGGCGTAGGCATGGGAGAAATCCTTGTCCTTAACACTCCATCTGGACGAGCATTAAACGCTTACCTTCGAGGCGGGGTACAGTTTCCTGTATCTAGCCGAGGCTATGGCGGTTTCCGCAACGAGAAACGTGACAATGCACCGGTAATCGATGAAAACAGTTTCGAATTAGAAACGTTTGATTTTGTTCGCGTGCAAGGCGTGCCTATTGCCATTCCAAAACTAGTCGAAAGTTTAGATAAGGAGGCTACTAAGATCCACACTTCACTGCTCGGTGAAGCCACAGATCCACAAGTAGTCACCGCTGACCCATCAACACCTTCTGAGGAAAGAGAAATGAGCGCAAATAATACTGCGGCTACTATCTCAGCGCTTGCGCGTCAGAAAGCACAAGTTGAAACTGACTTAACTGCTTCTTACGCCGAGAATGAAGAGCTACGCAGCACAAACGAAAAGTTAACTAACACTGTTTCTGAACTAGAAGCGCAAGTAACAGACGTTAACGCAACAAACGAAGAACTTGCTAAGTACCAAGCACTTGGCACTGTTGAAGCCATTGCAGAGGTTTTTGACCGCTACAATGTGTTAAAAGCAGAGCACGCTGAGTTGGTTGAAAAGGCAAGTACTTTAGAAGCTGTACAAGCAGAATTAGCTGCTTACAAAGCACTAGGTACGGTAGAAGCGATTGAAGGCGCACTATCAGTTGCTGAGAAGTTCTTAGACGACAACGAAGCATCAATTGATGAAGCGTTAAGCGTAACTGAGCAATACGCACAGTTAGGCACTGTAGAAGAAATCAACGCAGCACTTGACCTATTAGAAGCTTATCAAGCTGTCGCGACACCAGCTGAACTTGAGGAAGCAACTGAGCTACTAGCACAATACATTGAGCTAGGCACAGTTTCTCAAATTGAAGAGCTGATCGAGCGTGCTGAGCAGATGGCTGAGTCTATCCGTCAGCAACAGTTTGACGCACAAGTTGCAGAATTAGCGTCTGAAACAAATGCACCGACTGATATCGTAGCAGAAATGCTTGAGTCATTTGGTGAAGAGCAAGCACGTGACATGTTAGTTCGCCTAGCAAGCCACGCAGCAGCTGAGCAGCGCGAAGAAGACGTTGTTGAAGTTGAAGCGCCAGCTCAAGAAGAAGAAGCAGTGGAAGAGCAACCAGAGCAAGAAGCTGATGACGTTGAAACGCATGATGCAGACGAAAATGATGCAGATGACGAAGACGACCAAGATACGGATGAAGATGAAGACGAGAAAGAAGACGAAGTAATTGCTGAGTCTGCGCCTAGACGCTCTCGTGCAGGTTCTCTTACTGAGACCCTAATGAATCAATTCAGCCCAGTATCAGTTGAAACGCTTGAGTTGTCTGAAGAAGACATCAGTGCTGAAGACAACAGTATCAATATGACTGTTGGTAGCTTATTCGAGAGCTGTAACTAATACTCGAAACCAAATGATGTGCAGTTGTCATGTTGGCAGCTGCAAAGTGACAAATAAAAACACCACAAAGTTGTAATACACAGACATATTTTTACAACGGTGTGATTGAGACAAATGAGGATAACTACCATGTCTTTAAATGAAAACGCAATTGGCGCACGTATTGACCGCGGTGCAGAACAGTATTTCGACAAGTACAAGCCATTCATGGAAGCGCTTGAAAAGAAATCACTACTATCACAAGTACGTTCAATCACGTCTAACGACGTTTATGCGCTTGGTAAGCAGTTAGAAAACTTCGAAATCTACAAAGATCTTTGTGAAGAAGATGGCACTATCGGTCAACTAGGTAAATTACCTGACGTTGCACTAGAAGTGCTTACAGTTGCTTACGGTACATCTCCACTTTCTGCGATTGCTTCAATTCAGCCAATCGACGAAGAGCAAAGCACAATCTACTACAAGAACATCGTTGCTGCGACAACAAAAGGTTCAGTAACAGCTGGTGACGTTCTAAGCGGCCCAATGGGCGGTGACAACTTCGCAGCTGACGGTTATGCGTCTTCTGCAATTGTTGGTGAAGGCCACAATGAAACAGCAAAAGACACAACTGAGTACAACTTCACACTAACGTGTGCACCAGTTCGTGCGGGCTCTGCGCGCATTGAAATTGAATCTCTAGGTCTAGTTGCAACTGACAATGGTTCAGGCCAGCTTATCGGTTTCGATATTCAAGGTACTATCGATTACAACCTAGGTGTTGTGAAAATCGTACTTAAGAACACGCCAGACGAAGGTCACGCGATCACAGCTTCGTACCAAACTGATTATGAGTCTGCGGAAGACATTCCTAAGATCCTAATGAAGTTTACTTCTAAGACTGTAACAGCACGTCTATGGGCACTTAAAGATACTATCGGTATGCAGCAGTCTTACGCACTACGTCGTCGTTTCGGCATGGTTGCAGAGGACGAAGTAGCACAAGACCTAGTTGCAGCTATCAACTCTGAGCAGATGAATGCAGCAACACGTATGCTACTTGCTAAAGCGCAAGGTGTAACAACATTCCAAAAAGCAGCACCTTCTGGTATTTCTTACGCTGAGCACAAGCAAGGCTTCAAAGATGCACTAGCACAAGCTGAAGCAGTGATCTTAGGTAACGCTGGTCGCGGTACAATCTCTGCACTAGTTGCAGGTCGTAACGTATGTGCACTAATCGGCACATTACCTGGCTTCAACAAGCTATCTGACGGCGCGGCTATCGGTCCACACATCTTCGGTACTTTAGACGGTATCCTAGTTATCCGTGTTCCTAACCAGCACGTTATGGACCCAGATGAAGCAGTTGCACTTTACAAAGGTAAGTCAAACTTCGAAAGCGCACTAGTATCAGCACCATACATGCCACTAGTCGTAACAAGTGCACTACCTCATGGTTCTAACCCACTAATGAACCAAAAAGCTGCGGCTGTTTGGGGTGCAATTGACGTACTAGTACCAAACTTCATCACTAAGATTAAACTAGTGTAATGAAGTTAGGGAACTAACTTATTAAAAGGCAGCTTAGGCTGCCTTTTTTATTGCCCGTAATATTGCCTAGTGCTCAGTAAAAGTGCCTAAATTCAACCGTGCTGATAACCCATCCATCGCATATACCTTGTTGCATTCATTGCATATTTTAATTATCTTAGCTGCTTAATTAACGCGCTTAAATACTCTGCATCACACTCACTGCGGCGCAAGCAAAAGGAATAAATCGATGAAAGACATCATAGACATTAAAGATGACGAGATGGTTGTTTGGCAAACCCCAAAAACGGCCACGGGGGAGAATCATCCTAGAGAATACCCGATGGCGACTGGGATTATTATAAAAACAGACTCAGAAGATGATGCAGCACTGTTTTCTTATCACAACTTTAAAACTTTACTTGATGGCGACTGGGTAATGCTTCTTGTATATAGTGAAGATGCAACCGAGCATGCGGAGCTAAAATTGTTTCATTTTGACCAGTTTACTCTCGTCGAAGAAGACGAACAGAATTACTACAGCACCTATTTTGAAAATGGTCAGGTTAAAGTCGCCGCCGTTGGCAAGCCAAACCATGCATCAGAACAAGCCCTGCGCGTGTTTGCTACCATCATGCACTATAACTATGATTTTATCGCGCGCTTCACACTGGGCGATGTGAGCAAACTATTCCTTGCTGATGAAGACATCAGTGAGATTTTCTATCACAGTGTCAAAGGCCAACCATTGGTTGAGCATAATATTATCTGATCGGAAACATCATGGCTGACGCTCTTTCAATATCATTGTACAATATAATATATTTGTACTATGAAAGGACAATGCTATGCATTTTGAGACGCGCATTAGTAAGTTATTGAACAAATTAGATACAAGCGACCTATTTGAGCTGTTTGCCATTCACGAAATGGCAAGTTTCAGCAGTAACGCAAAATCAGACAGAGAGCTGTTTTCGTTTGCCGGCCTTGGTAAAGAGCTCAAAGGGGACTGGTCAATCAATGTCTGGCATTCGGGCAGTGCCAAAAAGGTCAGACTAAAACTAATGAAAATGGACCAGATCTCCAGTAGGAGTAAGTCAGGGTCTTATTACACAGCCTATATGGATGGCGGCCAAGTACACATTGAAAAAATAGGTCGTCCTGATAAGGTGTCAAGAAAAGCCCTCAAGGCCCTTGCCGCTATTTTTTATTATAATCAAGACTTGTTATCAGACTTTGCAAAAGGCACTACAAACCTCAGACGAAAAGAACTAAGCGCCGCGCTATATAAAGGCGTCAAGGGCAAGTCAGTTAAAAGCTATAAATCGGTTTAATTCCCCCAAAAAGCCAGTGTTTACTGGCTTTTTGCTGTCACGACCTCTCACCTACTCCCAGCCTGTGATTAAAATTAAAACTATTGACCCACAGCATCCTAACCAGTAAGTTAAATATGTTTAAAAAAGAGACACATCATAACTTTGCATTGACCTGTAACCCTGAGACGGAGAGACCATGTATACACGCACACATCACGATACACTTGAAAGTACCACATACTATACGCTCATGAGACAACTGGGTGTCAGTCATGTCACCCTCAGCAATGGGCTTGGGGCCTATCATATCGATGAAACCGCAGTACAACAGATAATTGATGCCATCGGCACGCAATTAGGCCACAAGCCTTATCAGGTAGCTTTAGGGGGCCATACTTTGCAAAGTTTCGATGATTTACTCACGATCGCACGTGCCGCCGCAAATGCAACTTAACTTCCCTGCACTTTGCCTTGGTTGCGAGCCAAACATATGGCGTTGTACAATAGTTGTAATTGCGCAGCGCATACTTGTATAAACTAGCTTGAGGTAAAACCATGTCAAATACACATTGGGACAGTGCGACCGCGCTTATTGAGCGCATCGCTCGACTTGATGCCAGACCAGAACTTAAGGTCATTTTAAAGCGTCATTCACATCGCGTAGAATATGCTTTTTACGTTAGAACGGCCACAGGCGAGACAGAGCCGGTGATCAAAGTCGGCGAAAAATGGTATTACGCCAACATTGTGGGCGATGAAGAGGTGCCCGCGGAGCGCGTGAGAAAACAAGGCATGGTAAAACAGCTATCATTCGACTCAGAAGTGATTGATGAGTCCCTTTGGCCAGACTTAACTACCCGCTGGCACGACTTACTCAGCGATGCGCATGAACTGGCAACGACCCGAGCTGACTTACTTATTGTTGACGGATTAAAAGTAAGTGGGTCTTTACTTACACCTTTTTGGCAAGGGCGAGAAGAGCATGAAGCAGGGGCCATCCCGTACACTGTGTACGAAGCACAAAACACATATGAAAAATACCTCGATGAAGTCAACAAGCCGACCACTTTGCATCAAGAGTATGTGGTGCTCGTTCCTTATTTAGATGCGCTGATCGATGAATTAGAAGCACGTTTACGAGATCAAGCACAGGCCACGGATGCGTTAACCCATGCTGAGGAAATATAACGAGTCGCCTTAATCATGGTTGTACAATCAATTAAAATATAAAGTATTGCGCAGCACCAACTTGTGCGCTACCATCAGAGCCTAATTGAACTTAGATAACGTGTTAGGCATAAATATGAATGTCATATTGTCTGCTGAGCAGTATGCAAGACGGCAGAAACAAAAGCGGTTTATACGTCGTATTAAGCTTCCTTTGGTCGCCACTTTCCTGATCGGCGCATTAAGCTTTACATCGGAAGCTGCGTACCGCTGTGATGAACTGCATCAATTGGATGCATCGCAATTACACACCTTGCTCAATGCATTTCACCTCGGCTTAGATCATGGCTATGGATATTCTTTGGCGGCCATTGCGTGGAAAGAGTCATTAGCGGGTAAAGTGAAAGTAAACTATTCAGATCCCTCTTTTGGGGTGTTTCATGCGCACCTAACTTATGCCGCACGCCGCGAAGGTGTCACCAGTAATTTTAACAAGAACATCTTAGCGCAGCGCCTGATGGATGATATTCAGTTTGCAGCATCTCATGCCATTATGGAGCTAGACTATTGGAAGTCTGTGCATGGTGACAATAATTGGCGTAAGATTTGGGCCAGCTATAACGCAGGCCATAACTGGGAAGCCGTACCACATTACGCCGCTGATATCGCCTATAAAATCCGCGTACTGCAAACCTGCTTCATTCCAAAAATGATGCTAAACCTCAGTAAGCAAAATTCCCCATCTCATCGCAGCAAATATGTCTTTTTGCAAAGCAATTAATGTGATAGCCGTGCCCTCAGCCACTCGACCAGAACATGGGCGCAGGATACAAGTGCTGACCTTGGATGGCCGCATACTGCAACACAAACGTACTTTTTTAAAAGACAGCCAAACGCTTAACACGCTGCTCGATAAAGTAAAAACCAAACTGCGCACACAGTCCACGCAAAGTCTAGACCCTCACTGGTGGACCGATGTGACGGAGTTAACCACTAAGCGCTATCGCGCCATACATCAAATTTAGATTGAACGGAGAGAATGATGATTGAGATAAGCCATAATTTAACAGATACCACAGATCCCACCCATGAAGAGATCCTCAGTAAAGAAGAACTGATCCGCCGTACAGAACAAATGCGCGCCTCATTTACCACCTTGATTGATAAACATGGCTTTGCTGTGATGGGCGTAACGGAGGCATCTGCGTATACCATAGGGCTGGCG
This sequence comes from Pseudoalteromonas umbrosa, assembly GCF_030125375.1. Lineage (GTDB taxonomy): Bacteria > Pseudomonadota > Gammaproteobacteria > Enterobacterales > Alteromonadaceae > Pseudoalteromonas > Pseudoalteromonas umbrosa. The sequence goes on from NZ_JASJUU010000009.1 coordinate 104,828, forward strand.
AAAAAAAGCTTACCTGATTTAGTCGTGACCTTGCCGATCCCGCACAATGCGTCGGCAGAAATTATGAAAGCAGTGTGGACAAAGTGGACCAATCACGGTTACGCATTAACCCCGCTCACCGTTGAGTTTGGAGAGCTATCACTTAATCTACAATTGCGACCATTGGCACGCTCTAAAGCCCTTCTTGAACAACTAGTGGTGCAGGCAGAACTCTTTTATGAAGCATACCCTGCGTATCACAACAACCGTGCGCCGCTCCCTGATTACGTGCAAATTGTTCTGCCAGATCAAGATGGCAACTTTCCCACAGAGGCACAATACAATAGCGAAGAGTTTCCACAAGTCGTTTACGACCTAGCTTAATTGTCATGAGCAGTCCTTGGCCAAGCAGTTGCACAAGGACTCCCCACAAGAGGGTAAAATAATGATTTATAATAATACCTTAGCAAGCAACGAGCACTTCGTCATGATAGCGGTTGTACCGCAAGGGGCGAGTCCAAAGTCGCTATCTATAGAGCAACAAAAAGCACGCTGGCAAGCAGTTGAATCAACTGCCGACTTTATTCGAGATAAAGTGTTTGAAGACAAGCCATTGATGGCCAGTACCCACATTGAGCGTGAAATCAAACCGCGGCAATATGGCATCTTACTGACCATTAATGGAGATGAAAAAAAGCTCACAACACTACTTAAAGAGGCTGCGAGAATAGCTAAACACAGTGGTATCAATATCGTATCGAACCTGTTAACCCCTGACACTTAGAACAAACAAGCCAGCAAACGCTGGCTTTTTTGCGCTCAAAAAGAAGTCATCGCGACGAGCACGCCGCTCCCTTTCTTCTGAGTTGATATCCCCATTTTAAAAATCGCCAAAAATAAATCAGCGGTGCGCAAAGTGCTGCAAGACTGGCAAAGGCGTGTGCGTCACGCGACTTGCCTTCCTCAACGATATACAAAGCAATGCAGGCAACCCACAGCGTAAATATGATATATTGGACTATCAACAACATTAGCCAGCCTCTGCAATCGGATCAGCTTGTGCAGACTCAAGCGCTTCTTCATCATACTTTTCCGCATGATACTGTTCCCAGCTGCGCACTAAGCCACGCATATGGTCCCAATGCATTGCATAAAGCTTTTTACGAGTCGATAGGTTCGCGGTTGGCAAGTGGATAGGCTTACCATCCAAATCGGTAATACTGCCATGACCCAGTGGCTCAACTTCAAAATGCCCTTTTAAACTCAGAGAATCCGTCGTGATAAGTACCACCAGTGCCTGTCTGCCCAAAGGGATGGAAGGATCATACTGGTTAAACCATGCGCTCAACATCATGTGCTCCATCATTTTGACCTTGCGACTAAAGCACAGGGTATCTTCTAACTTCACCTGTGTGATCTTACGTACACCCGCAGGGTATCGGCCATCTGCAAAGGCAATCACTTCCAGCTCTTTCTTTTTGCTTGTCCGTGTTACTACACCAAGCATTTCTACTTTGTTTTCTAGACTCATAATGTCCTACTTTTCTCGGTCTCATACTCACACAATCCTGTATCGACTGTGTCATGTCTCAGTTGCACGCTATTTTGCCTTATTGTACAACGTATGTCATGCATATCTGTTGTCTCTATCTTTTGCTGCAATGCGGTCTATGCACAACAGGTTAGCGCGCAGCGTCTTTCAATATGTCCATTAGGGTAACGGGTTAAAAGGTAGATACCGCTAACTTAACATAATTAGGAGTCTGACTAAAAAATCAGCTACACAGAAAACGGGTAACGGATCGCATCATGGGATTGATAATTTACCAATTTAAAATCATCGGTCGTCACCCAGGTCTCAACGTCTTCCAACGTTTTGATATCGGGATTTATCCAAATCTTCGGATTAGGGAGGGGCGAGCGCTTTAATTGTACATCGCGCATCAATTCAACTTGGTTGTCGTAAATATGAGCATTGGTTATATGATGACGCGCCCGACCGGCCTGATGCCCAGTGATCTGCGCCATCAAGCGCAATAACACCTGTACTTGCGTGGTATTGGCCCCTGCTAAGCCCAGCGGTACATCACAACTGCGCTGATAGCTCTCTAGATATAGGGTGCCATTGCTAAGGGCAAAGTTATGTGTGTGCATACAAGGTCGTAAACACCCTTTATCAAACTCATCCGGTTTATAAAATGTGATGATTTCCCCGCGGTCATCGCAATTATTTTTAAGGTTATCATACACTTTTCTGATTAGATCAATGCCACCAAAGTCTTTGGCAACCGCCCCGTACACCTTGCCCATATCATCCTCACCTTGACGATTCGGGTTCGTAAGCCACTGACTATTTTCATTGGCATTGGCATCCCAAGAGCGGGTGCCTAACTGACGAAAGGTCTTTGCAGAAGTGGCACCGCGTAAATAGCCAAGCAGCTCAGCAACGGCCAATTTAAAAGGCACTTTACGCGTTGTGACTATCTCAAATTCAGGCCCCGAGCAATCGTATTCCAACGTTGTACCTATCAAGGTTAAACAACGAGTGCCCGTGCGCGAATTCTCTATCCAGTGTCCATGGTCGAGGATGCGCTGCGCTAATTGTTGATATTGTTTCATTTCTCTCAAGTCTCAATGGTTATAATTTTTATCCAGAACTTAGTACAGATTAAAGCTTAATTGTTGAACCACTTTTAATGCTTCATCACGCGACGGGACAACAGGAAACCCATTGTAAGTCATAGATAGCGAGTCAAACCTCTCCTGCTCGCCCAATAACTCAACCCAATTTGCCACCGCCTCTTCAAACGAGCTGGCCACTTGATTACTTAATCGCTCAGGGACAATGTTACCTGTCTCGGTCGTGACGATTGTCCAAAGTTCAAATGATAATTGGTCTTCATGGAGGAACGTGGTCGTCTCTTCCGTCGAAACAAATGCATTAGCTAGCCAATTTGTATTCATAATAAAGATACTCCTAAGTCTCACGCAGCATGCGATAGAATATGTAAAAACCGCATACCGACTGAATATTACGCTGAAATCCCCTACGTAGCAATAGAGAAGCTTCAAATAGCATAGCATGTTTTGCTGTGTCTTTTCGATTTATTGTACAACAAATAAATTTGTGCCATTGAACTATTGATATATTTAGTACATAGTACGGTTTTCAATACAGAGAATTGTACAACGATGAGTACCGAATCTACGGTCTCTTTGATAGACACCCTAGAGGCGCTACAAAAACAACACAAAGAACATGCAGCCTCTGTCAAATGTATATTAAAGCGACTAGACCTTGCGCTAAAGCGCTCTAAAATCACCTTGCTTGGCCTCTCAGAGGACGGCGAGCCCCTATATAAACCCGCTCATTTGGCATCACCACGAGATCAGTTACGCTGTGGTTTAATGGTTGAGAATGAAATAAAAGATGCCCGCGTCATTGCCCTAAACAACCATCATTTCCGCACTCAAGGCGAGACAAAAGGACAAAAACTGAATAAATTAGAGCATGAGCTTTCCGTCTTATCACAAGTGCTACCAAGTAAAATATCTGAAAAGCAACTTGTTGATATAATTAACGAATACACGCAAAATGCGCTACATAATAACCCCGAGATCAGTGAACCCCAGATGGTTGCCAGAACCATGAAGTATTTACGAGACTCGATGTTTGGCCGTTATTGCAAACGAGAGGCACGGGAAATTGCTGAGATGACCGCCAGCGCCAATATCAACAGCCGCCTTATCACAGCTTGGTGATGCATGATGAGATTTGACCAAGCACTTATCATGCAAGAGGACATCAGTGAGCAACGCGTTAAACTGGACGCAAGTTTCGATGAAAAGCTCGCCGCACTGCGACAAGTGTACGAGCAGCGCAAAACCAACCTCGAAAAAAGCTATGCCCAAGCAAATCATGTCATTACCACCGAGTCTCCTGCTTTGACAGATCCGAAAGTGCATTTAGGTAGCCAAGCGGTCCGTATTGTCGGTGATGCAGCCCTCGCGGGTCGCGACTTTGAGCACTGCTGTTTACAAGCCGCGACCAACCTCGCGCGCACACAGGGGCAAAGTCTTGGCCATTATAGTTATTGCACAGTAACTCGCGGCGCAATCCATGGGTTGTTTCAAGTGCTTCCATTTGGCGGTAAAGCTCAAGCCAATGACATTCCGCTATTTCGCATCGAAGGGACGCCAGAAGTGGCACATAAAATCCTAACCGGTTCGCAACTGCCAAGTAATGTCATTGAAGCGGCGAGTTACTTTGTCTATCACTTACCCGCTCTATTTAAACTAGGTTGGCGCTGGGAGGACACGGTCGTGCGCAGTAGCGATCTATTTGCAGGTGATCCGAACATTGCACAGATGCTCACTCAGTAGCCCTTAATTCAGCGTTGTCGCAGTGGCCTGTATCATATTGCGATAGCTGCTGACCGGCCATGTCAAAACCAGCTCTCTGATCTTGGGGTGCTGCTCAAGATAAAGCACAGCACTGAGCAGTGCATCCAATACCCCAAGCGGCAGAGCCAATGTCATCACGATACGAGTCAAAGCATTGGCGCGTAATTCCAAGCTGACCGAGCCACGAGTAATCTCACCGATTGTGACGTGTAAATCTTGCCAGCGCTTACTTGTGGTCGACACGTGCACGCAGGCAAGCAGCGCCGCACGAATATCGTCTGCCTGAAATGGCATATGCTCGGTATGACGTTTATTAAACAGCAAGTCTTTCAAAGCCTCACCAGCAAATACCAGTGTTGCTTTTAACGGCGGTCGACGCGAGTCTCCGGCCTCTTCAGGGGCATGTCCGGCCTTAAATTCTGCACATAATGTCAATCGGCAAACATCTTTAAGCGACACCACTCCACTCATCTGAATGCGCTCAGGGGTATCTCGATAATACGTGTCATAGATCACGGCGTACATAAAGTCCTCGGGTATCAAAATCTCACAACCGCAGTATATTATAAAATATTGTACAAACAATCACTTTTATATTGTACAATGATCTACCAATGAGAATGCGCGTGAGCGACTGGGAGTGAGACAATGAGCAGAGTAAAAAGCTCAGCCAAGTTTATGGCTGCGCTAATGATAATGATGGGCGTTAGCACAACGCACGCCAATACCATTTACGAGCAATCTGTGGACGTCAGTGAGTTAGTCTCTGTTTACGACGGTGACACCATCAAGGTAAACATTGCAGGCTGGCCTCATATTATCGGCAGAGCCATCAATGTGCGTGTTCATGGCGTCGATACGCCAGAGATCCGCAGCTACAAATGCCTAGAAGAAAAAAACCTTGGTGAACAAGCTAAGCACTTCACTTTTGATTTCGTTTCCAGTGGAAAAATCACCCTACACAACCTGCAACGCGATAAGTATTTTCGAATTTTAGCGGACGTGAAAGTCGATGGCGTCCCGCTCTCTCGACGCTTGATTGAAGCGGGCTTAGCCTTCGAATATTACGGTGGCACAAAGCAATCTTGGTGTAATGGATAACCTTGGAAAAAACAATGAACGAACAACTCAATAAATTAACAATAGCCGATGCACAGGCAAAAATGTATGCCGAATTCGATGCCGACTTAAAAACTAAATGCCCTTGCTGTCATGCAGTGAAACGTGCCTACAAACGCGCTCTGACGCATTCAATGATCAATGCACTGCAACTTGTCCAAATGCACACCCAGCACTGTGTGGTACGTGAATTTCATTTAGAAACCATACTCAAAGACGCAACTTGTCATTCAGGTACCCGTGGAGATGCCGCAAAGCTGCGCTACTGGGGGCTCATTGAACGGGGTAAACGCGGTAATGGCTACTATCATTTGACAGAGAAAGGCAACCAATTTTTAGCCGGTGAATTAGCCGTGCCCACCCATGTCACCGTCTATGAAAACCAAGTATTGGCACACAGCGACAGTACTTTAGTTTGGAATAGCAGTGAAGGAACAAAAACCACAGAAAAACCCAATAACCGTGGCTTAATGGGCAGCTTAAAAGCCGCAGTTAAAAACGTATTTAATTGATTTTTATTGGAAATACCATGCTAAACACACAACCCCAACTAAGAAGAAACACCCTTAAATTGTGGCAAAGTGAGCGTCAACTTATTCGCATTTACCTTGCTAACAACATCAGTCTCACTGGGTATATTGCAGAGCATGACGACAGTTCAGTACTACTTGAACTACAAGGGCAGGACAACGCATTTACTTTAATTGATAGAGACAAGGTTCTAAGCATTTGCAGTCACGCCTATTTGGGTAAATCATAAGCGACATTATGATAGGCGAAATTACCCCTGAGCTTTGGTCGCCAAGCCAAGCCGAACTGGATTTACAGGCCGAACACGGCCTGTTATCCGTGCGAGATGAAACGCTTTTTTTCAAATGTATTCGCAGTGGTGGCTGCTGTAAAACCAACCTGTGCCCTGTCGGTGAGCTTGACCAAACAGCACAGCAATGTCGTTTTTTACACCCCCACAAAAACCTCGACACAGGTCATACATTATATCGTTGTACTATCGCCCATGAGCAACACACCCAAGCCGCTTGTCAGATCAGCAAAGGTTGCTGCATGCCCTGGTCACAAGCCAGAAACGACCTATTAAACGCACATAAATCTGACCTCGCCAATTTAATCGCTGTTCTGAACATAGAATAATGTGTTAGACTTGCAAGTGTGTATCTATCCTTTTACTTAGATATTTACCCCACATTGATTGAGACTGCATCCTGTGAATAATCATATTCTCTGGTCATTGCTTGACTAAAAAGCACGACCAAAGAGCCCTGATTTAAGCAGGCAGTTTTACTTATCTCCCGTCATATATGACGATATTTAAGTGCCCAAAGCTGCGCATATGAGACATTAAGACACACGGTTTTTTCGTTAATTAGTGCGCAGGCCATTGCCATACGACTATGACCTTGAACTGTGTAACTGCGTTACTTGCGTGATGTGAATGCGGTCAATTCACATATAACGGAGGTTACATGGCTTACGCTCCTTCAAACGCTGATCTAAAAAACGCTGCAAACTTATTTGCAGAGGTCAAACGTCTTGAATATACAAACACAATGCTGAGCGATGAGGCGAGTTATGCAAAGGCTGCACTAAAAACAGCACTTGATAAATTGGGTTTCGATTGGTCTCCCGCCAGTCGTGACTATTCGATAATGCAACGTGTCCTTGAAGTAACATCACTGCCAGAAGTACAGTCTTCTTTGCAACAAAGTGAGGAGCTTAGAACACAAGCAAATCATACAATTTTGCAATTGCGACAAACGACGTCACTGTTAGTGCGAGACCGAGATTGTCTACTATTGGCTTTGACACAACGGTTTAAGGATCAAGCTTACCGCTGCGATTATATGGGCGAGTTTGCCGTGATTATCGAAGCTGAAGTTGGTAACTTTTGCTGGTTTATCGACAAGGAAAGTATGGCCTTATTTACGGACTTAACGAAAAAATCAGCGCCTAGCCAAATCTTGTCAAAACACGAGCGCGCCAGTTTATTACACGCACTGCTCTAGACAACAGGCTAGGTTAGCTGTTATGTTGTTGGCCCTAACTGAGGAAAACACCCAGTTAGGGCCACCTGTATTAGAGGTGAGCAATTTAATTTGAGACTTTGAGAGAATAATAATGACTGTATTTCCTAATGGACAGATCCGAGCGCTATTCAGCGTGCCTGCAATTAACGCTGTAATTGAGAAAGAAATGCCTGAGTTTGAATACTTACCAGAAGTACTAAAACTTATATCAGGTGTTACAAATCAAGATGTTACGCAAAGAGAACATGATTTGATCATGGGTGATAAGCGCCTACTCATGTTGCTAGATGCGGCCAGTGATGATGTCAAAGCCCAAATGGCAAAAGTGTCAGGTTGGACACAGTCATTTTGTGAATTCGGGGCCAAATTTGCGGTGAGCGTTGTACCACAGCCCAAACCAATTACAGAATAAACGTTTATAGTGTGCGCTAGGCTAGCTACTTTTTTATGACTAAAAGAGAAGCAATGAAGTACTTGCTTTAACCTAATCAGAATGCCAAAATCATTGTATAATGTTTTTATATTAAGAAGCAGAATTGATATGACCCGACTTGAAAAAGTACTAGCCGAGCTCACAGAACTTGTTGAACAACAGCAAGATAGACAATCTCACCGCGCAGTAACACCTGCATGTGGGGATGTCTGTATTTGCAATAATACGTGTGGTTGTGCCGATGATGCCAAAGAAAATACTTAATATTCTTTTTGCTTTAACATTATCGGTGCTGCTAGTCCGTTTAAATAACAGTACCTGGTGTTACATAATGACGGCTGAAAGTCGTGATACTGGTTATGCAAATGTAGCAAAAACAAAGGCAGATCAGAGAGCTGGCTCACTTAATTGATAATTATATCACGGCACTGAGCACAATAAATCGATACTATGAAGTTCACCCAATCCCATCGCTACCCTTTGTACAAAGATAATAAAAATAGTAGAATTACAAAGAACACGTAAAGAAGATATTTTCTTTATCCGAGACATGAGAATGCCCACAATCGCGATTGTGAACCGGCTATGAGACAGCAATAAACCTAACTTAACACCTAGGAGTTATTAGCATGGCATTTTCCATGAAATCAGTGCTTGCGGAAACATTTGTTAACGCAACTTCATCATCAGTAAACACGCACGGTTTGCACTCTGTTACCTTTACGCTTGAAAACGCTTTAGCATCAGGTGACTTCCTATTGCAAGCAATACGTCAACATGCGTCAGATAACGCTATTACATTAAAAGAAGACATCAGTAACTCATATCTTTCTGTGTATTTAGTACCAAATCGCAACGCAACGGCAAATGGCGTTGACAAGAATAAGTTCGACAATGGTGACTATGATGACACCTTAGTAGCTCGTCGTATTCCATTGAGTAAACTGATCCAATCCCAAAGTGGCAGCACTTTATACGCTGCGTTTGAGATCTCAGGCTTACCTGCTGGCATTGACTATAAATATGCTTTTGAACTGGTGCTCAATAAGCAACCTCAGACAGATTGGTTAACATCTTCTGATATTATCGCTTTAGAGGGTACAGAAATTGGTAAACCAAGTGTCACCATCAAAAAAGTTGAAGAAGGCAGTGCCGTAAAAGTCACGATTGATACTGCTGTCACTGATGATACAGACACATTTGTACTAGAAGTCATCGACTCAACAAAGGCGAAAATGCCTGAAATGAGTTATGACGAGACTGTAATATTGACCTCCAACTTCACTTTTGATCCAGATGCCAAGCCAGTCTTCACATTCTCACCAACGACCGAGAATATGCGCCGCTACGTTAACTATGAAATCCGTGTGCGCGCTCGTAAAGCTGAAGCTGGTAAAGCTGACTCTGCAAGTGAATACGAAGTGGTCACAGCTGAGCCATTTATGCTGCCTTGGTTGTCAGACTTTGTTGACCAAACGGTCATTCAAGGACGACAAGTCGAAGACACACTAGTTGCAGATTTGGCACAAAATATCCTTGATAATGCACAAGTACGTGACCAGTTACGTGGTGCATTAAATTCAGGGTCTTATTCAAGTGTCGCATCACTTCTTTACGATATGACACGTGACGTCGCCGTAGAAGAGTTCCAAACTATGGCTATAAAATTCTCACAAATTCGTGAGTTTTTACGCCGCATTGCACTTTATAGCGAGATTGACGAAAGCTATGCTGAAATGCTGGATCTAAGCGACCCTGAACTCAAAGAAGCGTTTACTTTCGTGACCAAACAAGGTTACCGAGAAGGCATCCCAACAAGCTATTACACTTGGTTAGACAAGGCATTTTATCTTGGTGCCGTTGTCGATACACAGACCAATAAAATCGCAGAAAATAAGTTCCATGTAACAGTGCGCGGTTCTGTCTACAGAGACCGTGCAGAAATCCTGTTCTCATAATAGAACTCGCCATCTGACTGTAGGTCAAGCCTCACCGCTTGACCTCTTTGACTAAGGAATACTGCATAATGATTCTTGATTTAAATGCTTTTCTGAATGCTTCAAACCCCGTTGCCACGATTGCAGATCCGCAGCCTGAATACGACGGTTTGATGCGCCATGGCATTACGCTAATTGGTTTTGAAGGCCAGCAGGCGCTGCGTGAGGTGCTTAAAGACCAAGCGCTATTACCTGAAACCTACTTGGCTATTTATGTGGCACCAAAAGACGCACTTGATCAATCAGGCACTTCTTTTGATGAAGCACACACCAAAACACTCGTCCCCTACAAATTTGGTGGCAGCATTTTGGTGCACAAAGCGTCCTATGATGACGGTGACAAATACAACTATAAAACGCTCTATGTAGATGGGCTTCTATCAGGCACAGACTACTATTACGGCATTAAACTCTTTGTTGATGGCGTAGAGCAAGCGGGCTTTACCGAAGGCGTATTCACGACCGCAGGTGCCGCAATCGTCCCGCCAGATCTAAATAATTTGTCGATAGCTAAGCCTTCTGATGACTACAAATTACTGTATAACATCCTCACCCATGATATGTCTGGAGTGCCAGATAATATCGAGCCACGCTTTGAAGTTATTAACCAACTTCTGAGCAAAGCCTCGCCACGTGAAGTCATTGTTGACCGTGACGTTTATGACCCAGCGACACCTAACTACTTCACTATAGAAGATACTGCGGGCGGAATCTTTGACCGTTACGTCTATTATGATGTCCAAGTCCGTTACCTTTACAAAACCGGCGAAGGCGTCCAAGTAGGCGCGTCGGCACCGACCAAAATTGCCAGCGGAATACAAATTCCATGGCTACATAATTTCGTTGATCAGGTGATTTTAAAAGGCGGTGGTATTGACCAAAAGATCTTGGAAGATGCCGCTGATAAAGTCAGTCAGCTAACTCCTGCCGAGCGTGAGGCTATCTTAGCGCAAATGTCTGATGGCGACATCAATGACATCGGTCAAGTCTACACTCGCTTACTCAAGCTCGCTGCACTAGACAATGTTAAAACGCTCGAAAGCCAATGTGATGCGCTGCGACTCACCTTACGTACAGCCTTGTATGAAGCAACAGCATTGCAAGAACGCGGCAAAGGCTTATACATTACGCTGGACTTAAACACCGATGAGCAAAAACGCGTTTTTGATATGGTCACGTCCCCCTCCGATGTGCGCGGATATAACATCCCATCACTGATCAAATTTGCTGAAGGCGTTTTTTATGTCTCAGATGACATAGATGAAGATGGCAATACGACAGGACAAACTCGATTGACTTACATAGGCCATGCAGCCTATGAGCGCTTCTTCCTCGACTTCAATCAACGCCCAGTGTAAGTACTAAAACCTCAGGCAGCCAAGCCTGAGGTTTTTTCACCTAACTAACTTAAACTCAAATTAAGAGTGCCGCGCTTTGGCGATGCTGATTTATAGCTGATCTCACAGGTCGCGTGCAAAAGTTTCACCCATGTCTGCAATGATTCATTGTGCTCACCTAGTAAGCTCGCTGCCAAACACGCACGCTCAACCAGCTGCTGCTGCTGTAAAAAGTTATGCCAGTCTTTATCAACAACGCGTTTAACCAAAGAAGCCAAATAGAGTAATTTGACATAATCAGGTGCCAATATTAATTGTTCAACCTCTGCCTTCCACTTGTTCGAGGCCGTCTTAAACTGGTTTTGTGCCACCTGCACCGGTGCAAAATATGACAACGCATTCACCAGATCAGGTAATTGACGCTCAGCCAGTAAAATACGCCAATCTGGCTCCCTATGCGGTAAAGACATCAACAACCCTACAGCGAAAGGTAGCGCCTCATCACCCAATGCATTTTTAAGATCCGCTAAAAACCGCAACTGTGTAATTGTATTGGCTTCACCAAATTGCTCAGCACTGAGCGCAATCGCGTCACGCATTAAACTATCAACGCTTAACTCTTCCCCTAAGAACTTTTCAAGTTCTAGTAAGAGCGTGGTTTCACCGTTTGACATCGTTAATAACCCCTCAATATGTTGTACAATATGTGTTTTAAAACCAACCAATCGAATTGTACAATGAATTTTATTTTAAGTCGCCGTTCCAGTGGCACTTATCATGTAAAACACAATCTTGATGATGACAATACAGGTGTAACACAGTATGACAAACATAATTCCAGATGCGCCAAAAGCGGAACGCGTAGGCGACATTATCTTTTGCGATAAATTACCTTACCCTACTGATTATATTAAACAAAAGCTAACTTGCGTGGTGTTTGTACCAAACGATGACACCCTAATCAGTATTGCTCGACATGCCATTATAATGATGATTAACCACGGTCGGCTGCGCGATGATATGGTACGTTTACGTCGGGTTGCCGATGGCGAAGAATATGACTTCGACGCCATGATCCAAGGCGTATTAGAAGACATCACAAAAGCGGAGGCCTCACAAGCGCCAAAAATAATCACTGACCTTTAGTCCCTAAAAGCTTGCACTGTAACAGGTTTTGCCCTATATTTTTGTGCTGACTCCATTGGGGTCAGACAAAAATAATTGAGACTGATAGATAAGTGAATTGAGAATAACTATGTCCCTTTCTTCTGTACAAGTCGCTGACGTACAGCGCGCAATGGCAAACAAGCATGCTGGACGCTTTATGATGAAAGCGCCAATAAATAACCCGATGCCGAGAGGTAAAGCAAAACCCATGATAAGCACTGCACAACTTATCAGTGCAATGCATAACAGTAAGCTTGATGCGGTATTTAATAGCCGTATAGACTCGTGGCATATGGGCATGTCCCACTTGTTGGCCGCAGGTCACACAACCGATGCACAAGCCAAACATTTACATCACTTGGCCAGAGCCAGCGCGCTCTTTGATCAGTTCTGTGTTGGACTGAGCGTCAACACCACAGAGCAGCGTGTTTACTTGGCTTTCCAATTGATTAATCATGCCGGTGAAGCCCAACTACCCAGTGAAGATGTGGTGGCCAGTGCCATCGATGACTTGGCGCAAAGTACCCGTTTATTTTCATTCTATACCTACGTGCAGCATAGCGATGGAAAACGCTCTTGGTGTGATTTTAGTGGCGTTGACCCAGTGGCTTATCAAAGTGCCATTGACCAATCATATTGTGAAGCCGCTCTTGCAGATATAGATGGCGGGTTTGTCTTAACGTTTAGTTACCATGCTCTATATGTTGCCACCTGTGACAACGACACTGAATTATCCAAAGGCGTAGGCGTAATAAGCGAAGGGGCATACAAAACCAAATACCATTTATCAGAGCCTTATCAGGATACCTCGCCGGGTGAGCTTAGTCTGCGCGTGGGTGAATATCGACGTTCAATGCAGGCTGCACAAAATGTGCGGATTATGTCTTGTACTACCCGTAACAAGCGGTCATCCGCCACTAAAGCAAATAAAAAAGCGGCGGCAAAAGCACGTAAAAAGCGTAGATAAATCATGGCAAAGCGCAACCCAACTTGTCAGCAATTACGCACTGCATTGGACCCAGAGCGATTAGCGGAGCAACTCGCTTATGCCTTGCCACGTGCCTACTCTAGACCCGCGCTGTATCTATTTTGCGATGGTGGTGTGGTCTATAGACGCGATAAAATCAGTAACAAAGTCGACTCAACTGGACCTGGTGGATGGGGGTGTGCTTTTTTACTGGTCGATGAAGACACTTCGGCCTATCTGAGCTGTTTGCGTGGTAATCACCCCAATACAACCAATAACCAAATGGAGCTGCATGCCGTGAATCACGCCTTATTGCAGCTCAAAGAGCTTGATGACATTAGCACTGGGCAAGTTCGGCTCCATATCATTTCCGACTCCCAATATGTGGTTAAAGGCGCAACACAGTGGCTTGATGGCTGGAAAGCAAGGCACTTTGAAGGGGTGAAGAACTTACCGTACTGGCAGCAATTTTTGCTCGCTAGCCAAGGCTTAAAGCCGACTTGGCACCACTGCCGTGGACACCGTAATGCCGCTGACTTTCCCGCCAGAAGCTGGGATAAATTTACCGCCATCGGTAATGATATTGCCGATAAGCTTGCAACACTCGGGCGGCTCGAACTCACGTCCCAAAAAAGCCGGTAATCACCGGCTTTCTCTATACTATTAAAAACACCTTCTATTTATTAGCAATCCGCGTCACATCAACGGTTTGGTACAAGGTATGGTTTAAGGCATCTAACATGGGACTGTCATTGATGCGCGTCAACGCCGCGTCTAACCAATGCAGTAAATCACTCACGACCAAGCTATGTAACCAAGCCACACGCACCACCACAGTATCAGCACAAAAAGGCAGTTCAGCCAACTTGAAGGTCACCCCTTCTTGGTCCATCAAGGTTTTACGAACATGGTTTTCTAACGAGCCCAAAGCATTGGTTTGATTGTGCTCAGCCAGCCCATCAAGCTGAGTACACAGACCTTGCTCGGTGTCACCAGATAAAATCGCATGGCGTATCGTCGGCTCGCCATCAGTCGGTACACGTAACTCACTCAATAAGCTCGACAACAGCGTTTCAACGTGCAAAATATGGTGTGGCTTAGCAGGAGCAGAACCCGCTTTTTCGGTCAGTGTAATGGCAGGGTTACGTTTGACATTCACAAGCAAATCAAAGTGTTTCATGGTGATCAACTTACAGCGGTCTATATACTGAATAAGGCGCGTGTAGTGTTGCTCAGACAGCTCCGTAGTGGCCACTATGTCTGCCAATGTATAAGCGGCCATGCACATCGGCGTCCTATCGGTGATAAACCCGCCGGAATGCGCGCTCCATTGCTTATCGGCATGATCAAGCAAGTAGTTTTGCGCATCTAAGCGTGCAGTAAAATCATTGTGATAAGTGGCCTCTGAATTAAACCCTACACTGGCCAAGGTTTGCGAAGCTTGGGTACTGATAAATGGTAAACCGGTTGCCTCACTGTACTTTTCAGCCAAGGTGGTTTTTCCGGTGCGCTGAGCGCCTGTCAGACCGATACGCGTGTGTTTTGTCATATCATCAAGCAGTGAATCTGTTTTTGCTTGTGCTAAAGACATCGCAATATGCTTCATTGGGTGTTCCCCTTTATAAATTTTTCTTAAGTATCAATTACGAGCGTTTAAACTCGGCTGCATTCTAGCACTTCTCAACGCGTCCCTGCCAGTGAAATTAATTAGATTAATTGCTGAAACATAGCGCCATTTGTGGATATAATAACGATTGTACAATGATAAAAAACGATCATTAATTTGAGACACAGAAATGGAGCCACTATGAGCACGCTTGATCACGTCGCCACTTTATTTGAAGATTTAGTCCAACAGCTAAATACCCAGCATATTCAGAAGCCCCAACAAGGCGTCAAGTTTCATCAGGATGCATCACTGCTGCATGCGTTAAGTAACCCAGACTACTATCAACAACAAATACTGCGTGTTGTGTCGGTTGCAGAACTATTAACAGTTGCAGCCAATTCAGCAGTGCGTGCACGCGGCTATCAAGCGCAGGGGCAAGACGAATTTGTAACATTGCATCGCGCTTTATTAACGGCCCAATTAAAGCTGTCTTCGGCACTCAGTATTGCTGGCGCAGAGCTAGTGCGCATAAAAGACTGTCCAACCCACAACCTCAATCACTCAGCAGCCAGAGCCGTACAGGACATCTTTGTCAATGCCGTTCATGGTCGGGCGTACTTGGACCAACTTGTTGAAATATTGACGATTTGGGCAACTTCAATCAAAGCGCTATGCAGCCACTCAAACCTACATCGCTATCACAAAGCCCTGCGCAGTTATTTTGATGACATTGTCACGACCACTGCTGTACTGTGTAATTTAACCCATACGCCATTCAGTCAACCTCGTGCAACGGCACCGCAAGTTACTCAAGCCCAATCGGCCCCAAGTAGTGCCCCGCTCTACAACACACAACGCGATCATGTCGATTACTTTGATTGGAGCGAGCACCAAACATTTACTCAGGTAATTAAGGTCAATAACGCCGCCGCAGCAACGGGTAAGATCAATATCAAAGCACACAGTGCGCAGCCTGTTGTGGAAGCCGATATCCGCTATCAATTCAGCGATAAAAAAGTGCCAGTTCAAGATAACATCTTATTTAGTTTTAGTGAGTTAGATGAGTCACACGGCGGCGCAATTGCGCTGAATACCGCACAAAAAGATGTTAACGACGCCGTGTTCTGGTTGCTTGGCAACGAAAGTGGGATAGTCTGGAGTAGTACATTGATGACCTACTTTGACTTACTCAATGCCGCAGCAGAAAAGCTGCAACAATCCAACGGTAAGTTCAAAGCTGCAACACGTGATATGCGTCAAACTGCACAGCGCATCGAAAACATTTTAGTCAATGATATCAAGCAAGTGCTAAACGATATTGGTTTATGGGATGAAGCGCCACAAGGGGCTAATAATCGCCGTATTGCAACCAAATACAAGCGCATCTTGGTTGAGATCAACCCAGACAAAGCACTGCTGAATTTGCTAGACGCACTGACCGAACAAGGAGCGGACGGCTTCATCTCCTGTTTTAGTAAAGTGCTATTTGCGCTTGCCAATGCCCACGATGAAGTTAAAAAAGGTGCCTTACTAGATACATTAGACGATAAAGAGCGCAAAAAAGTCGTTGCGCTACTAGCGCATCTGAGTTTGGCCATTGGCAAAGAACTTGATAAATTATCAAAGCAAATGAGCACAGAGCAGCCAGATCAAGCAACCGAGTCTAAGTGATAACTTGCTTGTCACTTTTTGTACAGCACTTTTACGACCTACAAAAGTGTTGTACAATGTTAAATGCTACTTACTTTGAATAAGCCTATTTTAATTGAGACGAGATAACGAATTATGTTTTTAATCAATAATACCCAAGGTCGTGTTTCATTCCCGATCAAAAGTCACAATAAAGTGATCACTTTATCACCGGGTGAGAAATCAGAAGAGTTTGATGACAAGCTGTATACTGAGCTGGCACCATACATACGCGCTTTTAACTTATCAATGGAAGGCTATCAAGCGACACATGGCTCAGTAGTGCGCAAACATTCAGGCAACACTGTAACATCTGATCCGAAGGAAAATTCAGGGGCTTATAAAGCCAAAGAGCGTGAAAAGAAAGCGAATGACTTTGCACTAGCCAGATCAAAAGCGGCAATGGATGTCATTGAAAGCAATAAAGCGGCCAAGCAAAAGGCATCTGAAAAACTTGCTGAAGCTGAGCAAAAGGCTGAGCAAAACGTGGCTGAGACACCGACTGAGACGAAAGCAAAATCGACCTCGAAATCTCCTAAAGCGGCTACTAAGCGCACGCGTCGCTCTACTTTAAACCGTAAAGCAAACGCTAAGTAAACCAATTTAAGAGCTTCGGGCAGTATGTTGATAAAGGGCGCTGTTGACTGCGCCTTTTCTCGTAACGGAGCCTAATATGACACTAGACGAATTGATCGACTATGTAATGACCGAGAGTGGTGAGTTCATAGTTGGAGAGCTTGAAACCACGCAGATAAACCGCCACCGCTTCCACTTGATAGTCAAACGCGCCCTCGCGATTTACAGCAAATATCGTCCCTTGGTAGACCGCCAAACTTTAACCGTAAATGCTGCATTAGATTTGACCGATCAAAGCTTAGGGTTTACGCCTGAATGGGTATCCCGCGTGGTGCCAGTCAGCGACTCAAGTACCAGTAATATGCAAAGTGCTGCGGCCTTTATTTACGGCAATGCCGGTGGATTATCAGACCCTTACTTTGCCACCAGCCGACCTCGCCAAATACCTTGGGAATACAACAAGCCGATCCTGTCTGTGTCAGGCACTGCGGGACTCTATGACGTCACCATGCACCGTCACCATACACTGAGTAACATCAGAAAGGATGACAAAAACTTGGTGACACACGCCGAAGTAGACAGCATTGATTATTCTGACGATATCTTTTTTGACATATTAGTGGGCTTCTTTTTGATGTCTCTTGGACGTTCAAGACGCGCATTTACGCTCAATGACCTACCCGTCACCATGGACGCCAGTGACTTGGTGTCTGAAGGAGAAGACAAAGTCAATGACGCCAAAGAGCGCTTAACCGAACAGTCGAGTTGGTATCTTGCACTGGGTGAATAATCATAGCCAATGAGGGGCGATTGCCCCTCACAATTATATCGAGACTGAGACAACCATGACCACAATTGTAGAACTCATTCGCGGCACCGAGGCCGTAAGAGACCGTGCAGAGGCCGCAGATGGATATGTACGGATGGAAAACTCACGCTATGCTGCGGGCACTAAAACCTTGATGTTCAGTGCCGCCATTAATAGTGAATCCAAATCTAGCTCACGCTATAGCGCGGTTATCATGTTTCAAGGCGTCGAGTTTGCTGACAGTCGTCGCGGCAGCTTTAGCCTGCCTTTTGAGGTGAATGGCAAACGGGTGTATGTTGAGAAACCCAAGATGTCAAAGCACGACGTGCGTATACGCTGCTCATGCACTGACTACACTCATACTTGGGCATGGTGGAACAACAAGCATGATGCCCTCTTTGGTAAAAAGTTTCCGCCTTACCGCCGCAAGACAAACAATCGTCCACAGCGCAACAAGGTCAAGCAACCAGGCATGTGCAAACATTTACTGGCTTTGATTGAACGACTCAGAAATACAGGGATTATCAGCCGCTAACGCCTTGATATCAGCCAGAGGCTGGCTCAATGATTGACTATCGCACTGCCTAATACAATCAAAACACATTGTACAATGTTTTCTACGTGATAGTATTAAACACACAGACAATTAGTTATAATTGTATTATCGATACCGAGTTGAGACTGTCTGTTAGGAGACATGAAGAATGGCATTATCATTTGCTGTTGATTCTACACTTGCGCGCTATGTGAAATCATTGGCACAACGCGCAACCACAGAACACAGCACCTTAACACCAGCAGAACGCTCCGTGCTCCTTATGAGCGCCCTAGCAGCGGCCAGCAACATTGAACATGAAGCCTTGCGTTTAACAACCATAAAATGGGTCAACGCACGCGCCACTCGCATTGATTTCAACCCCAGAAAAAGCGCTGCAAAGGGGCCAGAATAAATGGCGTTTTCATTTCACAGAAGTGGCTATCAAAGTCATATCACCATGATGAAAGACCTTGTCACTGACATGGTCGAAACAGGCATGTTCAAATCTGTGACCATACAGCAAGCGGATAATAATTTTATCATCCACCCGAAACTACTTGAAAGTGAAGTGCCTTTTTCTTGCTTACTTGAAGTCATGCCAGAGGGCAATGCCATGTTAACTGGCAATCAGCACTCATGGCGTATCATGTTTAAAGTAGAGTGGAATCAATGTCGCATATATGTGGCCCCTGCACTTCAACTGCCGGATACAGGGTTTTTGACACAGGTGCTGGGCGAGTATGAGCAACTACTTGGCTGGGATCATGTCGGTGTCATTGGCAGTGATATCGGTAACACAGGTATCCCGTTTATAGACCGAACATACCTAAGTAAGTCAGCACCCGCTTACCCTATGGGATTTGTTTTAACTCTAACAAATAGAGGGTTTGTGTTTTTCACCTACGAAGAGACATTCGATGATGCCAGCGTATGGCACGATGGTTCTTGGTTCAGCTGGCTGTGTGTTCAGCGCCCCGTCGACCCTGAGTCAGGAGAACCACTGGTCAGTGAAATGTCACCTGTCTTTGCCGCCTATGAAATCAAGAACGGGCAAGGTCACAAGCGTAACAAGTTTGTTGTTCGAGAGTCTGATGTGGTGGTGCCAACCAAATCTAAGCCTGCTTGGCGCTTTATGCGCATGGAAAATGCCATCATGCCCCATGCCGATGCTGAGGTGAACTACTTCACCGAAGAAAATAGCGCTAAAGTCTTCTACCCGCATAACCTCAACACCCGTCGCTACCGCTATAAACATGTTATGGATCTCATTGCATTCAGTGAAGCCCGCTTATTTGGTAGCTTGCAGAACATCGAATTTTCGAAAGTGTTTCGAGAGCAAATTGCACGTAAATACAAAACCGTGATCAACCACGCTCAAGAATCATCAGGGACCATCATATTCATTATGATTAACGGTGCCGAAATACGTGAACACGTCAGAAGCGTCGTGGACGAATCAAGTAACTGGCTAACGGCAATGATGTCGTAGCAACCAAACAAAATAAAGAGACTGTGAAAATGACACGAGCACAAAATATCATTGCGCGCTATAACACACTAATAAACCAGAATAGTGCGTTGTCTAACGTTGATGAAGGACTAGAAGATCTAGTGATTACAGAAGCGGGACAAAAGACATTATCGCGCATCAACAGCTACCTAAAAAGCAAGATCAAAGAATTTAACGTCATGATGAAATGGGATTGGCCATCGCTCAACCCTTCACTGCGTCAACTCAACAGCGACGACCTTGAATGGAAAGTTACTGTAAATAGCCAATCTAATGGCGAAGAGTTTGTAACAGATATGGTGACTTGGGCAGAGGGCGCACTGGTCCCTGCGGTAAAACAAGAGTTCGCTGGAGAAAAGTACAAAGTAAAAGCGTCAGTTGCGCACAAGATCTTCCCAAGAGAAGATGGCGGCCAAATCCAATTTGCCACCGTCACCGTACAGCTGAGCAAGCTGAAAAAAGCGGGGCTAGTGGCGTTATCGGACAAGAAAAAAGAGGCATAATAGCGACATGTTTAGCGTGTTTCGCCACGGTCTAGTCGATTTAAGCCAAGTCTTTGACATCTTGCAAGAGAAGGCCAACTATCACTTCGATGTTGCCGCCAAGCAAGACGGCAAAGTCTTGCTGCTCAAACCGCGTATTGCGCTAGATGTAATGTCTTACGAGCAAGAATGGTTAGTGCGCTTAGAACTCTCAGACGATGATAAGCGCATCCGACTTAATGTTGTCACGCCACTACAAATCAACAATGTTACCGGTGAGCTGTATTCTCGGGCAGTGGGCAGTTTAAATACCTCCGATACACCTAATGAGTTGGGCTATTGGTTTCGTCGAGATTCAATGAATACCAATGGCAAATACAACCGCCCATTTTCCTTTTTGTTTACCGCGGATAGCCACGGCTTTGCCATTGCCATCTGGGAACACGCGGTCGTTGATAGCCCTGAACGACAGTTGAGCTGGCTGTGTATTCAAAAACCAGTGGACTGGGAAACTGGCATAGTCATTCCAACTACGCACAACCCAATTCTGGCACTCAGTGGGACGTTTAATCGCTTTAATGCCGAGGTCAAGCAACTGCTGGTCCGAGAAAGTGATATTCCAGTACCAGCACCTGCGACAACGGCTATTGATAACACTTATAACCGCAACAGTGTGATGCACACTGTTAAGCTAAAAGAAATTGCTGAAAACCGAGATTACATCATTCAGTTTCCAAACAATTTCTCAACCGAACGCTTTAGCTACGAAGGCGTTTTCGACATCATCGGGTTTGCCAATACCGATTTGGTTTCAGCAAACGCAAATTTAACTATGGAAGTTTTTAATTCCCGCCGAATTTATCACAGTATGGTCAGTACAGAAGCCGACAACGCGGGGATCAGCGTGATGTTTCGAGTAGGATAATCAACACATTGTACAATCTGGCTGTAATACACCGAACTTTCATTGTACAATGAGGCTAGGCCGCGCTGCGCGTGAGCATGATACTTGGCGATTAATTGCACTGACCATGTGACGGAGTTATACACTTATGGCATTTGAACTTAGAGCGGATTTCCAACCGTACAGCATTGAACGTGGTGGTTTCACTACGCTAAAAGCGCTGATCTCGTCGGTTGTCCGTGATTTAACGAATTATTATGAACACCCTGACGACCCTTCGGCGTCAGAGAATGCATTCAAACTCTTATACCCTTCAGATAACCCTGATTTAAGCGACCCAACGTCGTTTGATTCGTCGGTATTTGTGATTGAAGCAACCGGATTTGTTGACCCATTGGCAGGCCCAGATCCAGAACGCGCCAGCCATGGCGTGGATGTTGTGCCGCAACCTTGGATCATCCGCTTTGATGCGGGCGTTGGCAAACAGTGCCACCCAAGCCACAACAACCGTCGTGAGGACCGCAACGACAAGGCGCCGGAGGTGGGGAATTTACACATCAATATCAGTACCCCGCTTCAGCTGTATAAACCAGCTCAAGGCGACTGGCAGCTCTATGATTACACGCCACCAAACAAAGGCGGCGTACATGACGACCCTGTTGTAGAAGGTACGTTGGGCTTTTTAGGCCGACGTATACCGGTTATCGATAAGCAAGTAGCTTGGTGTGATCCTAACGATGCGCTGCGCTTAGAAATCGAAGACAAGGGCTTCTTCTGTCGTCGTCCATTGTATGACGCAAAACGCGAATTTGAAAACAAATATCCAGATACGGCACAAGTTGCGCTACAAGGCACGCCAAACATTCCGATGTCTTATGCACTGACTGTTTCTAATCACGGCATCATGCTGGCAATTTGGGAAGAAGCCACTGACCAATACGACCACACAGGGTGTCGTCACAGCTGGTTTGCAGCACAGCGTCTGGTTGACAAAGATTCTGGTGCACCTTTGGTTGATCAGGCTGAAAGCCACTCACCACTGGTATGTATGTATGGTATTCAAAACCAAACACTGAATGAAACGCGTTATTTTGTGGTGCGTGAGTCTGACGTACACCGTCCAAGTGAAGACTTAGATGCAACGATTAACACCCGCGACAGTGTGGCGTTGATCAACCCACTTGAACAGATAAGCGTAACAGAAAACTACGAGTATGTTGTGACGATTCCTTCGGGCTTAAACACACAGCGTTACATGTACCTAGAAGAGATGGACCTGATGGGCTATTGCTCGGCAGACATCATTTCTCAAGATGGTATCGCTGAGCTGTCTATGTACGATGATGGCACCAAGAAGCGCTACAAAGGCTTGCGTGCAACGGGTGAATATAACACGGGTTTACGTATTCTTATGCGCTGGTACAACAATGCGATCATGACCCAAGACAACATCGGTGTGTCGGGCATCATCCCCGCTGGCGGCCATTAAGAGAGGATTGATACATGGCATTGAATATTAACGGTGACGTTTATACGTCAACTATGGCAGCGCCACTGACCAGTGGTGACTCGCAATTTTTAACAACGGTGACACGCGATGGTTTTACTGACGTGCGAGAAATGGTTGCCGATTGGATAGCACAGATGATCGCTGGCGGCTTCACTCAGGTGAACCGCACGCCGATCGATTTTAACCCTGAAAACCCGCAAAATATTGAAGCTGTGTTAGAAACAACTGACGCGGTCAACAATTTGCACGACGAAGAGCCATGGCGGATCCGCATCACAGCCGATAGTCAGTATACCTGTCAAATTCAGGTTGCTACGCCACTGCAATTAGGGGATGACTACGACGAAGCCATTCCAAACTTGCGTGGCTATACCTGTGGACACGTCGGCGAATCTCCGCACACAGTTCCACACAATTACCGTGACGTTGTGGTCATCGGTGCATCATCTGCGGTGAACTCGGTGAAAAACGCGCCACAGCCATCACATGGCTTCAACGTGAAAACACTCAACTTTGTTGATGTACGTGAATTCAACGGCATGCTACGCGCATACCCAATGAGTTACCGCCTATCGATCAGTAACCGTGGCTTTGTGTTCGCTTACTGGGTGGAGTCAGATGACCAATCAGCAGGCGACTCACCAACACAATCTTGGATCTGCGTACAGCGCCCAGTTGACCAAAAAACAGGGAACGCACTACAAGACCCAGATCCGCTAGGCAGCCGTAACCCCGTGTTTTGTATGTATGGAATTTACAACAAGCACATTTATGATTCATACGGTTACACAGCAGACCGCGACATTTATACCTATGATATGGACGGTCAGGTGCCAATCGGTATGGCATCGCCTGTGTCACTTTTGCCACTTTCAGGGATTGTACAAAAATTCACAGTGCGTGAAAAAGATGTACTTAAACCGACTTACCCAGAAGATGCGACACGCAACACCCGTGACTCAAACGCATGGTTAAATGAAGTGCAGCAGCAAACACGTGTCGAGTTTCGTGCCAGCTCAGAAACCACAAACCAAGGCAGCTTTGTATTGGCCGGTGCAAAATACGTGATTTTGTATCCAAATAGGCTCAATACTAAGCGTTTTCGTTACCAACACGACCTAGATATGATCGCCTACACCAGTAGTGATGTGATTGCACCGCAATTAACCATCAAGGTCAATGTTTACAATGAAGGTAACAAAGACAGCGAAGGCAAAGTCATGGAAAACCAAGCGCGCTATCGTAAATACACGGCGTTAACACCCAATAATTCGTACAACACGAATATGACGGTGTTAATGTTAACTGAGATAGACGCTGACGCGCCGCCACAGAATTAATCGCGGTCTAAAAAGCACACTGAAATGAAAGCGTCTGGCAATCACTCTGCTAGACGGCTTTCTTTAGATTTTTTGAAGTCTTCGTTGTACAATCGGATCTCATCCGTTGTACAATTTATAGAACACCTGAGATTTGCAACAACGCCGTATCTATGGTGCTGAGACTTAAGTAACGAGGAAATGAGAATGGCAGAATTCAAGCCGTATTCCGTCACCCGTGGCGGCTTTGCGACGCCAAGAGAACTGTTTATGTCTGTGGTTAAAGACTTAACAGGCTTTTACGATGGCGAAGATAACAATGCATTTGAGATCACATATCCAACAGATTATAGTGATTTAGACTTTAATGACCCGAACAATGCGGACAATGATGTCATCATTGTGCAAGCAACATCGAATGTAGATGCGTGTGTAGACGGCGTTGAAGCGAAACAACCTTGGGTGATCCGCTTTGACACACAAAAAGACATTGGTCACGGTATGGGCCATATCAATGTCACTACACCGCTACAAATTGACTGGACAAAACCTAGAGCGCCAGCAATACCATATATTCCACCCGATACTGCCTATATCGCTGACAAAGTCGACACAGAAGGTACCCTTGGATTTGTCGGCCACCGAAAAACCAATGATGCGTATAAAGAAAACGGCTTTATAAACCGTGCTATCTATCATACGAAAGTCACTCAAGTACAAAAAATTGATGATTTTGGTAACTTACTATGGAATCTAACGCCAATATCAGGTAATACCGGACCAGAGCAAAAGTGGGGCAGTCGAGGTATTATTCCAAAACCTGGTATGGATGAATTAGGCCGCGTTACCTACGAGATTAAGCTAAAGTGGTTTAAGATGCTCAATGCTGATGAAGTTGACTTAAACGCGGTATACCCAACATCGGGTAAGGTTACATCTCCACCTGCACAATCAGACTATGATCACATACTCAAGCAGCCGCTATACGAAGAAAAGCACTGTACTTTATATATTAGAAGTCAAAGCGGCTTAACCGATGCTGACATGTCTGGTCAGCGCTATCAGACATATAAAGTTGAAGGCGAACTACCACCGTCAATTAATGACGAAGCCATCGATGAAACACTACGCGATGAAAATGGTTTGGCACAGCAAGTAGCCTTTACCTATAAGGGCAGTTACCCAGAGCTGAATGGCTGGAAAATCGAAATTAAAGATCATGATGGTGGGAGATATACAGATGATTGGCGAGGTAAATTCATCCCTGACACAAATTTTGATGGCGTCTGGGGTTTCCAAGAATATGCAGTAAAGCAGCTGAAAGACTTTGTTCAAGGCAGAGATGACATCAATAACGTGGGTGTTGAAATCTATGATAATAGCCGTTATACATTATCACCTGTCACCAAATATGCTTTTGACGAGGACGGTGATGCACTAGACCCACGAGCCGGCGCACTGAACGTGCCATTGTCTTATGCATTAACGGTATCAGATCACGGCATTGTATTGGCAGTATGGGACCAAGCGGTTGACCAATATGAAACCAATGAAGGCCATAGATTCAGCTGGCTCAATATTCAGCGCCTAGTAGATAAAGACACAGGTGCGCCTTTAATTGACCAAAACAAGTCATTCTGTCCGCTGTTTTGCATGTATGGTGTCTACCATGAGAAGACACAAAATGCGATGTACTTTGTGGTACGCGAGTCTGACGTGCACAGACCTAGTGAAGAATTAACTGCCGGTGAAGATTCTCCAGATTCCAACGCTGTACTTAATACATATGAGCAAGTCGCAGTATCAGAAGACTACGAATATGTGATCACAGTACCGTCGGGCTTAACTACGCAACGTTATTTGTACTTAGAAGAAGCCGACCTGATCGGTTACACCTCTGCCGATGTGATCAGTAACGGGGCGCTGTCTGAGTTTGCGATGTACGACGAAGGCGTTTGCTCTGTAACAGGCCACAGCAACGAAGCAGCCTGCGTTGCCGGTGGCGGCGAATGGACATCGACAACCCGATTATACAAAGGCTTACCTTCTACCGGTAAGTTCAACACTGGCATGCGTATGTTAATGCGCTGGTATGGCGGCCGCCTTGGCACCATCAAAGATCAACAAATTTAATGAGGTGAGAAAATGTCAGTCGAAGTAAAAAGCTATGTTAACTATGGTTATAGTGACGTGCGCAACCTATTGTTTGATATTGCACGTTGGCTAGAAAAAGAGTGTGGCTGGGTAATCGAACACGAATTCCCAAATGCCGTAGATAAGTTTACAGCCCAAAGCGATTACTCGTTTTTAGCAAAGCCACTGGGTGATGCAACCAACTTATTCGAAAGAGAAGAAATCGCGCTGAAAATGTCTACCGAGACAATGCACCATGCAGATGGATACAGCTATCGTAACATCAATGTGCAAGTCACACCGATGATGCAGTGCGACTCAGAAAATGGCAATGTTATTGAAGACTCACGTGGCGTCACATCAGGCAATTTAGGCCCTGAAGATGAATATGAGTACGTTGAAAATAATATGCCAAAACGCGTTGAAAGTGGCGCAGGTGCGTTTTTTGATACCTCAGTGGTCAAAGGTCGTCTAAAAGCACACCCTGTATCTTGGCGCGGCGCGGTCACCGATTACGGTATTTTCTTGTGTGTTTGGTTAGAAGGTGATGAGCACCGTGATCCTCCAACGCAAAGTTGGTTTGTGGTGCAGCGCCCAGTTGACCAATCAAGTGGTGAGCCACTTCGTGACCCAGAGCCAGTAGGCAGCCGCAACCCGATTTTTGCACTGTATGGGATCAGTAACGAAGTCAATCAACGTACTCCACAGCGTCAGCAAGCATTTGAAACTTATGCAAATTCCAACAATGTACCTATTTCGGATGCAACGCAAAACGGTGCCATTTGTGTGAAGCGCTTTGTGGTCCGTGAAAAAGACGTCAACGCCCCGTCACGTCAACTTGATGCATGGCGCAATGGCCGCGATGCCAATGCCATCGTCAACTTACGCCAGCAACAGGCGCGTATCGAAATGCGTGATATCGGTGTTGCCAGTGTCGAAAAGGCCGGCTCGCGCTATGCTATCTTATTCCCATCTCGACTTAACACAGCAAGATTCCGCTTTAAGTCTGAAATGGACATGGTAGCGTTCACCTCAGCTGATGTGATCAGCTCAGGTCTGCCTGTCAACGTCCACGTGTACGGTGAAACATCACAAGATACGGGCGAAAAACTATATCGCCGCTATGTTGCGATCCAGCCGACTGGACCATACAACACACAGTTGATCATGCTACACCTTGTAGAAACAGGCATTCCAGAGTCTGTAATACAAAGTAAAGGTAAAAAATAACTAACCTCCTTACCTATGTTTAAAGCCCGCCAAGTGCGGGCTTTTTTATTGCTCTGCACTATGCAACACCCTAAAAATTCGACAGTCAAATCATTGTACAAAACTAGCTAGGTATGGCTTTGCCATGTACAATAGTATGTATATATGAGACAGAGAATGAGCCTAAAACCGCCTTTTTTAATGCGGCGATTTCATTGAGACGGTGACGAGTTTGAGCGTAAGAGATAGCATAGAACACCTGCAACTGCGGGCATTTGTGAACGAATTGGACCAAAAGTGGTCTTGGTGGTCGAGTAAAAAGACACAACTTGTTGCCCCTGTCATTCCCGACGACAGAGGCCTAGTCTACTTACACAACCAAACGGAAAATTATGTTGTGGCTGTGACGCCGATGCATCACGACCTAGTCTATGCAACTGAAATCGCGTCGCCTAAACGCGTGATTAGCGGTGTCTTAGACGGCAAAGAAGTGGTGATGGTACTGACAGAGCAAGGGCACATTGAAGTATTGAGCCCCACCCTCAAACATATTCAAACCGTCGAGCTATCAGATCCAGCCAGCGACCTAGTTTGGGCAGAGGATTTACTCTGGGTGGTTGGCCCAAATAATCATCATATCGATATTTTTTATGTCCAAAAAGGCATTGATGATAAGTTAGTGTTTGCCCCCTATCGATTTGTCGATGGCGTACATGACATTCGCCATGTAATGTGGCTTGCCTATTCGCGCAGTATTGTTGCCGTTGCACAGGATAAAGTCTATTTTATCTCATTTGACCATTTCACCGTCGAAGAAGTCCCACTACCCTTTGCCGTAGACCACACCTACGCGCACAATGCCTTAGTCCTCTTTTCCTCGCAAAACAGCGGCGAAGTGTATTGCTTAGATCTCGCCAACTCAGCCCTAGTCGACATCTACATTGTTGAAACCAATGAGCTTAACAGCGACCCTAAAATTGTCGAAAAAGTCGGATACTACGAGACTTGGCACGGTACATTTACCATCAATATGGTATCTATTTCAGAGCCGCTTGGAGAGACAACTTCAACGGTGATCCAGTCAATTGAAAAAAATAATGCCGCTAACAATAGTGAGCAACCTGAAACTGTGATCATGTTTGAAGAAAAAGCCGACTACTTTAAGCTGCAAAGCACCCATGATTGCGTCGGTGGGGAGCGCTACTTCAGCCAGCCCTTTAATTTAAACCATGATGGCGACCCGCTGTTAGTGGTCAGTGATGGCAGTGTCTTACATGTTGAAGATGAGCATGGCACAACCACCGCCACACAAGCCGCTTGGGTAACCAACGAAAATTTAAGGCTTGAGCGCCAATACAACACCATGGATGGCTTGCATTTTAGAAGCAGCTTGCATGTCTATGAACCCGTTGATGAAATCGTAATGTACGAATCTCTTGTCGGAGAAATGACAGGCATAGACTATCAGTTTGATGGTCAGAGCAATGCGCGCTTATTTTTATCCAATCCCACCGAAGCAGGCGGCTTTTGGGTGGGTAGCTTTGTGTCTGACATCATTAAGGTTGAGCCAACTCGGGTCATTCAAAACGTTGCCCCCTCGGTGTATTCGGTGATCCCAACTGGCACCTCTGTACTGACGGAGTTCCGCCTCCATTACCGCGATACTCAATCCAACCGCTCAGACTTTACCCCATGGCACACTGAGCCACCTACCATGCCCGAACATGGCCAAATTTTGGGATATCAAGTCCGCTGCTATATGTCCACTAACGACCCAGCAAAAACCCCTGAGGTTCCGAGCTTTGCCGTTGACCAAGTGCGTCATGAACGTATTACTAGCGGGTTTTGGGACACGTATCGAGTAAAACAATTACGTTCAAGTTCAGCCCGCAGCAACGCAGTAGCTGCACTAGGTGACGTTCACTCTACCCATGGGTTATACCAAAACAACGCGCAAAGTCATGATATGCGTGCAACACACATGGCCATGGATAAGCCAATTGACGCACCGCAACAACACTTTGCATTGGGCAGTACAGTTTCCGTGCGCACCATGGATGCGAACTACAACCTCATGCGTCAATCTGCACACTTTAAGCTAGGAAATATTGCCTTTGAAATACAGTCATCTCATACACGAAACTGGACACGTTCTACTTTTGCCTTTTTAGATCGACAATTGAGTTCAGGCCTACATAAAAATACCAATAGAGGACTACACAGTGCACAAGGCAGCTTGATAGACCCCATCATCAAAATGGCCATGCATGCCCGCAACTCTGCAAAGACACAGCAATTGGGGGCTGAGCAAATGCCAAGTGCTTCTGGCTTTGAAACAGATACAAGCTTTAGCCGCGCATTGCCACACGCACAGATGCAGTCAACCATTGCATCTCGCACATATCACAATGTGATGACCTATGCGGATGTGCAATATTTCCTAGGATTGAACGCCTTTGCTAGTCGATTAGCTAAGCAAACATGGCAATATGAGTTTATCTCGAATACCCTACATTTTGGCCATGAGGCAACTTATGGGGCAAGCTACCCGAGCCGCAGTGCTGCGGCACAAAACACCACCTATACCGGCGATAAGCGTGCTGTCATTGCGACCAATGAGCTCATTCAAGGTGCTCGATATACGACGCCTTTTCAAGCATTTGAGGGCCTACATGTGGCTGGAGTGTACTCGCGAAGAGATGTGCTCGGCTTTGATATACAGTATTACACGCCTACCCGTCGTCGCCTAGTATCTGGATTCGACTCGGTCAAGGCAGCTATCCAACAGACATCCGATTTTATCGGCAGCACTACTGCAACACCTGCACAATCAAATCGCGGTGAAACCGTATTGCAGTATCTACAGGCACAATATAAACAAACCAATCGTTTGGCGCTGGCACAACAGTACTTTTCATGGCGAGCAAAAGCCCCCTTCGCACAATCACCAGACGTGTATGCAAGCCACAGCGTATGGGCTGGAAAAGATGACATTGATAAATGGTTGGGTGCACCGGCCAGCAGTCACCGAACATTGAAATCAACACGTATCGGGGCCGCGGAACTACGCCATCTAGCACTGCAAGTGGGCGAAGCTTTATCACCTGCGCCCACAGCCAGCTTCTCGCTGGCCTCAAAAGAATCAGTTAAACTGCTGCTTACCAGCCGTGGGGCTGGGCTAGCTGAGCCTAATTTTGCTTATCCAGTGAGCGCTTATCACTTTACACCTAGCTTAAAGCAAAACTTTGCTAAATTAGGTACACTCTCTTTGCATCAAGCAAAAGGGTTACTTACTCTATTTAAAATGCCCTCTAATAAGTCACATATCGCGGACTACATCAGCTACCTTGTGACTAATCAAAATACGCTGAAAACACTTAAGCATACCATTCGCTATGCACTTGACCGCATCATGATGGAAGCGCCGCTTACCTTTGATTTCAATTTAACCGGTAGCACCACAGGTGCGCTTGCCGATACCATTTTAAACAGTCGTGGCCTAAGTGCCTCCTCGCGCGTTGAGCCAATGGCTGGGATTAATGGACCAAAAACATCCGCGCCAGCACAGCCCCTAGACCCAGCTATTGTAGGCAATACTTCAGAGACTAGCCGTATTAACCTGCTACTACAGCAAGGGGGCAGCAGTCCTCAAGCACAGCAGGTGCCATTTTATCAGGTCAAAGGTTCCAATGACTTTACCGATCTTTTCTATGAGGTATTATCCAGCTGGTCGATTGAATCTGATGTTGACAAAATCAGCTTCGCCAAAGCCTTATTGTCAGCTGATGGGGCTGATGACATGCGCTTTGTGATGTCACGGATCAACAACGCCGCATCCGAAGTCATCAAACTGGTGATCGAAAACAGAGAAATTCCAGCCGCACAACTGGTTAAATTTTTAACCGCAGCATACTTAACCAGCAGCTTGCCGGATAATGTCGATCTCAACATGGCCCCCGCTCAATCATATTCAACGGCCCTTGAGATGCTATATAAAACCTTATTACGCTCATCTTACGCTGACGATATGGGTTTTACTTCTGATCAACAAGGGTTGCTGGTATCTATTGTTGCGTTGCGACTATTTCGCGAAGCTGCGACAGCTTTTCAGCAGTCAATATTTGATATCACGTCGAGCACAACCACGATCCAAGCATCCAAAGTAAATTACCTGATGCGATCTGGGGCACAGTGGTACGCCGGTGATGAATTAACCATGAGCAATAAAGTCTATGTGTCAACACTGGCAAAAGCGCAGCAATTGGCTTACACCAACCATACGATCAAAAAATTTGTCTCCGATATTGAGATTAGCGGTGTCACAAGTCTAATAGCAAGTCGTGCACGAGTCGTACCATTTGCACTCACGCGGATGTCTTCAGATGACAGTACAGTAAGGCTCAATAAGCTTGCCAGTGGGCACTTTCAGGTCAGCACTTTGAGTTTTACTTTGCCAAAACCACGTTCTTCGCAAATTGACGTGGTCCCGTTTGCATTGGGTGAAACCAAAACACACAGTAATAGCATTGCACTGCGCATAAACTCTGGGTTCTCTGCGCCGATCAACATACTGACTTGGTCTGTCAGCCCCTACATGCATAGCTTGATCAGCAAAGTTAAATTTGATGTGCGTGCCTTTATGGGTTCAAACAAAGGCGCGGTCACACTCACGACACGTAAAGACATCTTGGGTGCCAGCGCAAATCAAGCGCAAACCTTTACTTTGACCTCTTCATTTAGCAGTTTACAAAACAGAGCCAAGCTGCAAATTGAACAAGGCCCCACTCGCACATTTGCACAGCATATGTTTGCCCTAACCGGCCAATTCAAATCCACCCTGCCCAAAGCCATTGGCATGGATGTAGTGGCAGGCAGAACCGACTACGAAGCCTTGATAAAGCTCATCAATACACCGGCGATGATCACATCAAAAGCCAAGCCAATTGAGATGTCCAAGTCGCTTAACTCTCCGTTAACCGATCAACTCAATATGGTGATTGATGCGGGCTTAAAGCGCTTATTTGGCGAGCATTTCAGTGCTCCAGAAACAGCCCTTCATGCGGAAATTTCTCAACTCAAAATTGGCCGACAAGCAGCCACTCAACTCAATTCTGAGGCGCTGTACTACAATGCCAATGACTGGTTTGGGAGCAAGCAATCACAGATGGTTGACTGGGCGTTTTCGCATCTCAATGCAATACCAAAATCGGTGTTTACACGCATGGACAAAAACCATGCAACCATTTCTGAATTAATGAATTTTAAGTTAGATGATGTCGGCTTAAAACTCAATGACCTTATCCAGTTAGTCAGCGCCAAATCACTCTCCACACAGGGTGATGACAAGCCATTTACTAAAGCAAATTGGTCGGCCTCTACTTTACAAACTCGCGCGGGACTAGCCCGTACAGGACTGTCAAAACAAGCCATCCACTTTATTATGCAAGATGGTATGACACGTAAAAGCGCAGCGGCCATTTCATTGTCTACTCAGCCCGCTGTAAAATATTGGGTAGACCGCATTGACATGGCAAGCTACAAAGCCAACTCGCGAGCCCAAGCGACAGCGCAAACCGTAAAAAGCACGGCGTTACAAAGTCAACTAACTGAGCAAGCCATCGTATATCAGACACTGCGCCGTACCATAGAAAACCAAGTCGTGACCAGCATCGCCATGTCACCTGATACCACAGTAGATGGACTTGCATACACCAAAATTGCAGGGGTTCAGACGCACTATTTAGGCCAAATGCACACCTCAGTGGCCAAGCAAGTGCAAACCAAAACTAAGCAGATAAACCCAATAAGAATGACTGGGTATGCCACTGAACTGAGTAATCGCATACTCCATGCCCGAGACCAATATTTACTGCGTGAAATAGAAACCCGCTATCACAAGCAAAGTACACTCAATGTTGCCGAGCAAGGGGTATTATTTAACTTCTTAGCTGGTCATCGCATTACCCAACGTATCGACCTGCATATGGCACGCAGTCAAGCCGTTGCTCAGCAATTAAGTGCGTTTATGCACCGTGAGTCACCGTTTAGCAGCGCACTTAATAATGTTGCTATGCTGGTAGCAAATCCACATAGTATCGCATTGAAGCATATTGAATCTGTGGTGATCCGCTGGTCAAATTACCTAAGCGACATGACAGGTGCGAACCTCACGGTTAACACCATGGAAGCAGCCGTTGAGCTGATCCGTGTATCAACTGAAAACCTGCATAAAATTGATGCCAATGCGCGTATCTTTGGCAGTGAGTTTACACTGGCCGATGTTACCATGCAGATCATGCAACCGCTTATCAAATTGCATGCAACTTTACTGGTTAAAGAAGGCCACTTAAATCATCCGCTACTTCACGTTATTGGCTACAAACTACTCAATGGGTTTAAGCCTAGGTTTCAAACCACGGCACTGCAAAAAGCCCTCGATATGCGTCTATCACTGGTTTCAACCAAAACAGCAAAAGCCTCCTCCGAGCGTTACAAGCAGGCAAAAGTAAACATGTACACCGATGCCCTTGGACGCCACATGCAAATGAAAAAAGTCAACATTCATACGCATTCTCAGGGACTAACGTTACACACCACCTACATGGCTCATTTACAGCCAAATGCACTGACTTTAGTAAGGAATGATTTCCATGTTGAAGGGTCATTGCAACTGATCAATGGCCGTAAAGCACAGCTGCGCAATGTCACGCAAATGATCCCATTAACCCCGTGGTCTCATGTCGATTCAATGCGCCTAAAAAGTGTCGCGATGAAAGTAGTCAGACGTAACGTTGATTTGCAACATATCCAATTTGAAGAGTTAACAGATTTCAGCCATGTGCTGTCACCAAAGGCAGACTATTGGTTCCCTAAATTCCGCCATATATTCCCCCATGGACTACCAAACTGGTTGCAAGACTATGGACATTTATCTCTGGGCTTGCGCAACAGTGCAGTGAACAAACACTATCAGCAAGATCTCAGCAATGATTTAAATACCTTCATGATAGATCAGGCAAAACAACAAAGTTCAGGGGCCATCAAAGCAGATCAGATAGACATACGTCAGCTGGAGAATAATCACACAGAGGTGCAGATCACAGATAGGCAATGGCTCAAGTCACAAACTGTTTTACCTAATGTTGAGTCTGGGCGTTACTTACAGACACATGGCTTATCCGCTCCGGTTATTCGGGTACTCGGTGATGCATGGACTAAAATGCTTAATCAAGTAAATATGGTCGAGGCAGGTGAGTACCGCCAGTCAGCAACCCCAGCCGCTTTGACCATCAGTAAGCAAAGCGACGCGTGGCGCAACATATCAACTCACGCACTGGGCATAGATGCCAGCCGATACCACCAAGCTTTACCAGTGGCACACACTGACGTTGAATTGGTCGGTGAAAACTGGGTTAAAATGCGTCAAAAAGTCGATCTCATTCATGCTGGCCGCTATCATCAATTGCATGTTCCGCGCACCGTTTCAGTACATATCAACGCGGACAATTGGCTTACAGCAGGTGAGCATGTCGATTTATTAGGCCATGGACACTATTACCAATTGCAAGATCCAAGCGGGCCAATTATGCGCCTTGTAAAAGATGACTGGGTGGCGGAAGCTCCTCATAGTAACCTAGCTTCTGGTCAATATCATACCCTGAGAAAGCCCAGCGCCGTGTCAGTACATCGAGTCGGTGATGCGTGGACAAAAGCACGCGATGATGTTGATTTCAGCAGCCTTGTTCAGCACTTCTTGCAATTAGATGAGCAAACCGGGTTTGCCTCTGGGCCAGCGGCACAGATTAAAGCCCACGAGCACAAAGTGAGTAGCAGTACACACTACCATCAAACCGCGTCTTTCTCTGGGTTTGATGTGAAAATGACAGGAAAGTCCTGGATTGAAGTCTTAAAACAGGTGGCATTAGCAATCAACACCAGCCACTACCTTCCAATATCAAAAGCCACTGTACCTCAGGTGAGTAAAACAGCAGCTGATTGGCGTCAAATGACGCATACTTTAGAGTCCGCGTTTAGTTACCGCCATTACCATCAGCTCGACGACCCATCTAGCGCACCGGTGCGCATTCTCGACAACGCATGGGTACAGGCCGTCATCAAGGATACAGCGATTAGCTTCCGTCCGTACCGACAAGCCATTTTACCTGTGCCACCGTCACTCAGAGTATCTACTATGGCATGGGCGCAGTTTCTGCATCAGGTGGATATTGCAGCACCTCATGCGCATTTTGCGCAGCAGGTGACCAGTGATAGATTACCAGTCAAGGTTGAAGCGGATCGTTGGTCTGTGCTGTACACTTCCACCCTTAACAATGCCACGCAGCCTAATTGGGCTCAGTCATTTGCAAGCCTCAGTGCAACAGCCATTGATACGCTGCAAATGCGCCTCAGTGCAGTGGCCGTTCATAGGCGCTATGACCAAGCTAAAGCATTAGGAACAGAGGTGAAAGTTGATGATGTGATCACCTTGTATAACATCCGTGCTATGGATCATGTCGACAGGCATTTTATTCGCATCAAACCTGAGCTGATGCAGCAAACTCAGGACTTCCATAAGCTGCAAAGTTTTGAGATATTCTCGCATCGCTTAACCTTTGAACAACTGCAACTGCTTAGTACGCCTTTATCAGACGCGGCATATATCCAACTGCGCGAAAGCCGCTACATGACACGCAAGATTGATTACCGTCAAACACGCTTGTCCAGCATGTCGACTTCAACAGACATCAAAAAGCATATTGTTCCGAATATTAGTCCTACTAAAACACGCTACAGCCTAGCGTTGCCGTTAGGCGTGCCTGCGGGTCACAGCGCAGAAAAAACCTATACGCCAATTAGAAATATCACCTCAACTGAGTTTTGGCTGGCACTGCGCCGAGATGGACGCGGGTATAACTTGATCAACCGCCGTCCTATTGGACTCAAAGACATCAAGCCGCAATCTGAGGTTCGCGTTACCGATATGAAGCGCATAAATCCTCAAAATGTGTCGAGTATCGGTAAAAAAATCGAAATCGTGCTGCGAAAAACCATTAATAAGATAGCGGATAAGCTTGATTTTGAGCGTCTCGCCGCGCCCAGTGAGAGCCAAGCGTACCAGCAGTGGATGGCAGACTTATCCGAGTTTGCACTTAATCGATGGGATTACCAACAACAGCGTGTTGCTTTGTCAACCAAAGACCATGACGAGGTCATTCGTATCATGCGCGACAGCTGGTTTGGCAATCAATGGTATGCACAAAAACCACAGAGTATGACGGAGTTTTACCACACGTTACGACAAGCGCTTGAATCAGACTCGGATATTTTTAACAGCTATAAGCAGACCTTGCACAATGACAGCGCCCTATA
The DNA here is from genome assembly GCF_030125375.1 of Pseudoalteromonas umbrosa. Classification (GTDB taxonomy): domain Bacteria; phylum Pseudomonadota; class Gammaproteobacteria; order Enterobacterales; family Alteromonadaceae; genus Pseudoalteromonas; species Pseudoalteromonas umbrosa. Next base: position 141,929 of record NZ_JASJUU010000009.1, read on the forward strand.
TAACAAGCTGGTGCAGTCTAACCTGGTCTCACCAGACGTGTATAACGCATTATTACAAGCTGGCTTAAGCACCACCCAAGCCGATATGTTTTTTGCTCAAGCGAAAGAGGTCTCTAAAGCCCATTATATGCGCCTGAAACAATATCAACTTGGTGATAACGCCCTGTATCAGACCTACCCACAAGGCAATGTGAGCCAAAGCGCCCAATTTGCAGCACAGGTGCAAACACAGCTTGGCGATCAGGAAATGTTTAACAAACTGGTGTCAGAGCAAGACAGCGCCCAGCGAGTAGACAGCATGTATGAGCAATACCAACAAGGGCTTGCCTCTTTATACAAGATGCTTACAGCTATGGGGTTAAGCGATGTGCAAATTGACAATGCCTATCGACAAGCCGCTGGCGGCAAAGACCTAGGTGGCATTATTCACTCTAAATACGCCAGCTACCAAGACATGGTCAATGCAGTGGGACAAGCCTATGAGCAATACTTATTAAGCGATCCGGTGGCCAACATGCATTACAAGATGATGAAGCCGCAAGACGTGACCAAATACGCGACCATTGCCGATGCGCAGCTGGGTGCCATGGACATCATCGACCGCTATAAGCAGACTAACCTTGCTCATTCGGATCAACTCTTCATTGAATATGCGGTGGATATGGCAACGGTTCTAGACAGCATAGATTACTCGCTACTCAAACCGCTGCCATTCCATGACCGTGTCGATGTGAACTTACCCATCAAGTTCCGCAGTGAAGATTTCCGCCGCTATAAGGCAGGTATTGTGCAAATTGACTTGATGCAATGGCTACGGGATTTACGGACTGAGTACCGTGAAGAGCTCATCGCCAAAATTCAGTCAGGTGAAGCGCGCGGTAGTTATTCACCACGGGCAGCCATGACCGAAGCGATCCGCAACGGCGTCGTTGAACCCATCTTATATCGTGATCCGATAGATGGTAGCTGGTTATACCGTCGCTATACCTTGGGCGACTCGGAATATAACTACATTATTTGGGGTAACATCAGCTAAGTCACCCGTACAAGGGGTTTCCCCTTGTACAACCCTTTGAATATTTAACCTAATGAAATAAAGCGACATTATAGATAGACACCTGCTTATTTAGTAAAATTTATTTGAATCTAACGACGACAACCTACCGCGTAATGCGGCCGATAAGGTATTAATAATGAGACCTAAGAGAACAACTGAGTGTACCGCAGAGCTCAACCTGCACCAGCAAGATATATCACCAACCTACTCACGTGCTGAGTGCATTTTGCAGCGCTTTCATACACCTGAGCACCATGTAGATGAAGCTGAAGTACTTGCGCAATTCGGGTTTGGCAAAGAAGCGGGTGTCTTATATGAAATGGGCAAAGGTAAGATCCAAGCCGCTAAAAAAAGCGTTGCCAAAGAAACCAAACCAGCCCTTTCTCATGTCTTAAAAGTCTTGATATACCAAGATCCGCTCAATCTGCCAAAGCACCTTAACGACATAGGTAAATGGCTCGAAAACGCAGCTCGCGTTAGCAATACCAAGGGGTGGACAGAAGACTTTTGGTACGAGGCGTTATTGATATGGCCGCTTGGTGCTGAAAGGCAGTCCTATGACAGCGACATATCCTTATCTGATGTTGACAAATTTGTGCGCAAAGAACATGGCTCATCTTATAAAAACTTACCGAGAAGATTAGACAAGGGCGATTTAATCCCTCTGCTTACCAGCATATATGAAAAATTAGCTTTCGATATCGCCAACGGGAATTTTAATCGTCGGGCCATTTCTCAATATTTTGACCTATCAAAAGCTGAGCGCACCGTGATTAAGCACAGCGCTAAGACCATTTAATCTGATGGGGGCCCACGCCTCCTCCCCCAACTCAGATACCTCGACCGGCGCCAATAGCCATTGACCTAACAACCTGCCCCAGATAGGATAAAGTTAACGTATTGAATTATCTACCTATGGCAGAAAAGGACATGGCACTCCCTTATACTCTGGACGACATTCGCCCTCCTAACGAAAATGACATCGTCAATAACTTTGATTTTGGGGATGAAGTCGGCGAGCTTTACTATCAAACCCTGCGGGAAATGCATATCGCTAGGCATCAAGTGGCCTGCAAAAGTCATGCGTCACTGACACCGGCACTGCAAGTGCTAATGTATGATGACCCTGCCAATTTAGCAGCGAGGCTGCAACGTATCGGCGACAGCATCGCCGATGCCGCCGAGACCGAAAATACCGATAAGTGGCGCTCTCGTGCGTGGTATCAAGGGATGGCATTGGCGCATTTTAAAAGACCTGATGGCAACCTAGCTATAGCCATTACCGTGCCATGTTTTGACTTATTAATCGCGTCGAAGCAGGCTGAACTTGACGCAACATTGATGGGCCGAAGAAATAAAAATGAACTTGTTACAGGGTTTATGGGAGCCTACTCAAAAATGGCCAAAGCCCTCAGTTCAGGGACATTTGATAAGCATAATGTTGCACAATACTTTGATCTAGCCGACGAAGAACTAAACATGTTAAAAGGAAATCAAACCATTTAATATGAATAAACCGCACAAGGACATGGCACTCCCTTATATTCTAGACGATATCTGCGCGTTAAAACCGCTTGTCTATAGATGTAAACAGGGGCAAACAAGGTAATTGCTCCATTGTGCTCAACTCCCCCTCAACTACCCTGCCCAAAACACATACCTCATTGCATGAGTCGAGACAGCTCATGACAACCACAGCCGGATACCTTAAACTAGATACTTAACTAAATTGAGACACGTGGTCTAGCAGACCACAAATAAGAGGTAGGCATGGTGCGCACTGTCGACCAACAAGCACAATGGCTATCACTGAAGATAGGCCATGAAGATTTTGCGATCAATGTACAATATATTCGTGAACTGATCCCAAGACAAACGGTCACGGCACGCAACCTGACTGATCAGAGCATTGAGGGCTTTACCTACTTTCGAGATCAGGTATTAAGTGTGATCAATGGCGTCATTAAATTGGGAGTCGATTATCCGCGCTCACAGGCAGATGAAGGCGGGCTTTTTGTGATCTTTGATGTCAGTCCACAGCCATTTGCACTGTCAGTCACCGCTGTTGGCAATATATTTGAACTGTCGCCGCGCGATATTGCGCCTTATTCAGTCAGCAATAACCCAGCCATCACGGGTGTGGCACGCCGCACATGTGGCGGCCTCATGCTGGTGCTTGACCCCACAAAATTAATTGAACTGAGAGAGTAGCTTATGTTGACCATGTTTGCGCCGGTTGAGCCAAACCGACGTCCAGCTTATGTGCGAATTTTCGACCCCTATCTAACCGCCATCAAGAAAAACCAAGAGGTGTGGTTTTCATTTTTAGATCACACCAAGGATTCACGCTTTACCCCAGGTAGTTCATGGCTGCACCGCCAAATTGAGTACTGGTCTTACAGCTATCAGCGCACATACTATGATTTGCACTTTATTGACCAAAAAGAACTAGAGAAAGACTTTTCAGAAAAGTTTCGTTGTTCATTTGAAGTAGTGCGAACGCCAGAATTCGGGACTTTGCGCGTTGAGGAATTCATGCCCATGTACGACAGGCTCAGCTACACTCCCGCCATAGGCTACGAAGGGCAAGACAGTTTCACTGTGCGTCCAATCGTACCGCGACGAGGCTTCACGGGGCACCCGTTTACGTTTAAAATACAAATAGGGAACGAAAATACCTAACTGTGAGCCTGAGACTTAGAAACTTTATTTAGGAGTACTACTTTTATGTTGTACAACGCAATAGAGGGGGCTGTTGCTGGCTGGAGTCGCAATAGTCTTCCTGTCTTGATCAAACTGTTTGGGGTCCCCGTCACCGTCAAGCGTCAAGTGGCCATCGAGCAAGACGCAGATGCAGCGCCGTCACTCGACCTTAAGGCAGACATTGTCCAAGCACCAGAGCCAGAGCCAGAGCCAGAGCCAGAGCCAGAGCCAGAGCCAGAGCCAGAGCCAGAGCCAGAGCCAGAAAAAGCGTACACGCCACCGGTGCCCAGTGCACCAGCGGGGTTTATGGGCAGCTTATACGGCGGCGCGATTTCACTTTCATCGCCCACAGCACAACCGACACCAGATCCAACCCCTGAACCTGCTCCCGAGCCAGCTCCCGTTGAAGAAGTCACGGTACAAGCTGCTATCGAGGAAGTGTATGGCGCAATGGCCGGTGAGCTCAGCGTTACATCGGAATCAACACAGTACCGTGAAGAGACCTTTGAAACCATTATTATCCCGCCTAGGCGTGATTGGGTCGCCGCGGGAACACATAACATCGGCGGGTTTGAAGCGGTGGAAGTTTTTTCTAATAACGACCTATTGCCTGATGACAAGCTCACTTTTACACGAGCTGATGGTGCCGTATTTAGATACCGAGTGCTACATGAAAAAACCTTGGGGATCACCGAAGAGCTACTGACAAAAACGTACCTGACGCCAATTGAAGAAGAGGAAAGCCATGGCCGCAAATAAAATTGATATTTACTCAACGCCCTCTATGGTGGTGTGGCGCTTATTGCAAGAACTGGGCGGTCATTTGCCTAATGCAACGGCCCTGTACCAGCCGAACTTGAGCTATCGCGATGGCCTTGAGTCATTGCGGGCGCAAAACGAGAAGAAGCAAATTGTCGACCCCTCGGCCCTGCCCTTATTACTCTTTAACCGCAGTACGCTCAGAAGCAGTGAAATTTATGCTCGGCGCACTAGCCATCGCGTGCTTCACCCCAAAGGAGATGCTATGGAGCAAGTTAAAGTGCTGCTGGGAGAGTTTGATTTCCGTTTTTTATATGTCACCACTCAAATGGAAGAACTTGAACGCTTTGAAATGCTCTATACCACCAGCTCTGCGGTGAAAAATGAAAAACGCTTTGAAGTGCACATTCCCGAGTTAGACGACACCCTCGAATACAAGGTACAGTGGGAGTCGTTACAAGACTTTGAACTGTCCATCGAAGACGGTTACTACAAAACAATCGGTGCACAAGCCAAAGTCAGCGGTGCATTCGTCGTATCAACCGGCACTAAGATTGCCCAAATACAGAACATTTTCACCGGAGGCGCTGTGCAGCTGCATATCCAATAAGCTGCCGCCCACCGAATTAGCACCATAGGTTGCATCGCGAACCCAGTTATTTTGAATTTGATGAAAATACACGCTAGCAACCCGATTGAAATTTGTTGTACAATTATTTAAACAACCCCAACTTTTTTCGGGGGTTGTTTATCGGTGCACGAACTGCGCCCATCGAGACCTGAGCTATGTGATCTGAGTAAGCAGTCTAGGCACTGCGCCGTCGCGCAATCGCGACCTTATTTTACTTTATGTTTATTGGAGCATAGCATTATGGCTAAAAAATCAGCTACACCTAAACTGGTGACGCTTGTGTCCACTCTTGACCACCCAGTGACTATTTCATACGACGGCGAAGCGCTTATCTTAGCACCTCGTGACAAAGTAAAGTCTATCGAGCCATCAAAGCTTGGGGCATTACCTAAAGGCGTTCGCGCCAAGTAACCACCGTTGTATAACGATATAACTATCTGACTTAATCAAGTGGAGACTTCCTAGATGTCATCAGCACAAGTAATTTTAAAAGAAATCGACCTTTCCCAGCGCGTTGGCGGTGGTCCAGGTATTTATGCTGCGGTACTAATTCCGCGCGCAGAGCGTGGCGCATTAGAGCCACAGCTAGCAACTAACGAAAACATGTTTCTAAACCGCTATACAATCGATAACAAGATTAAAATCGGTTTTGATAACGCCTATTTCTCAGCACTGACATATCTTGGTGGTGCCGATAAACTTTGGGTTCGCCGAGTATTAGGCGACGGTGCTAAATTTTCAGCAGCGGCAGTTGGCCAAATTGGCGAAGAAGCGGCAACAGCACCGATTAGCGCAGGTTTTGAAGCACTAGACGCTGTTGAAGCAGACGACAAAGAAGCATTTATCATCACATCGGCCGATCAAGGTGAATGGGGTGATCGTGTTCGCATTCAAGTACATAACTTCCGCCAAGTCGAGACAGTTACTTTTAACTTAGTAGACAATGGCGAAGGCCAAATGATCCCAACTGGCAGCCTAAGTGCAACGCAAACTTGGAGCACAGGCAGTGTGGTTCGTTTTAGTGTTGTTAAGCAAGACGGCAGCACAGGCGCGCTACCAACAGGTATCGAAGCGGATACGGCCTATTGGGTTACACGCGACGGTAGCGGCGATTTATGGCTATCTGAGTCAGAAGAGAAAATGGCTAACAATGAGTACATTGCACTTGCTGACCAAGGCGATGGCGACATCAAGATGTCTCTGTTCCGCCAAATCGCAAAAACGCCAAATACGTTCGAACTGCAAGTTTACCTTGATAACGAGCGTGACCCTCGTGAGTCATTCACTTGTTCACTAGATGAAAGCGGCGTTGACGGCTTTAACCGTAACATCTTCATCGAAAACCAAGTACAGGGTTCTGACTACATTCGCGCTTTTGTAAACCCATTCTACACAGGTGAACCTGCGGACGTATTCGAAGGTCAACACTTGGCAGGCGGTGACTTAGGTGGCCCAGTAATGGCTGGTCATATGCAAGCCGCGTTGAAAGAGTTAGAAAACTCAGACAGCTACCCTGTAACAATTTTGATGGACGGCGGTTACACAATCCCTTCATATCAAAAATCGTTACTGGCATTGGCTGAAAAGCGTAAAGACTGTTTCGCAATGCTATCAACACCTTACAGCGCAGAGTCTTCAAGTTCATACCTGAATGAAATCAAAGACTACCGCAACCTAGTACTCAATGCTAACAGCTCTTACGGCGCACTATACAGCCCGCACTGTAAGATTTACGACAAGTTCAATAACCGCAGTGTCTATGTTTCTCCTGAAGCGTACGCAGCGTTAGCGCTGAGCAATACAGCGATGAACTCTGAAGTATGGTATCCAGCAGCAGGTCTTAATCGCGGTGTGATTAAAGTGCTTGATGCACGCCGTCGCTTCGATAAAGGCGAGATGGACTTATTATACGATGCAGGCATTAACCCAATCCGCTTTGCAGCGGGTAAAGGTGTCTTGATCTGGGGTCAAAAGACCTTGTCATCCGTACCGAGTGCGCTTGACCGTATCAACGTACGCATGATGTTGATCACCATCGAACCGGCGATCCGCGACGCATTGGAAGGCTTCTTATTCGAGCTGAACGATCCATCAACACGCTCTATTGCCTCAATGATGGTCAGTTCATACATGAACAACATTAAAGCACGCCGCGGTGTGACAGACTTTAAAGTGGTTTGTGATGAAACAAACAACTCGGATGCCGACGTTGACGCAGGTCGCATGAACCTGTGGTTATTCGTTAAACCGACACGCTCGGTGGAATACATCCCGTTCACGACGGCTATCTTGCCGACGGGTCTGGATTTCGGCCTAGCTGAGCAGCTACTTGGCGCCTAACGGCGCTTTGCGTAGTAATCGTAGTTAATTTTTAGATAGGAGAATCCTGAAATGGCAGGTCTTAATATTGAAGACATCCGTAAATTAGATGACTTTGCTGTATTGTACAAATGGGACGTACAATTTGCAGCACCATCGGGCGTCGCATTCCCGTCACAAGAAGACATCAACGTACGCTGTTTGTCTAGTTCATTGCCAACAAGTGCAGTGCAAAGTATCGACATTCAGATCCGTGGTCACCACATCAAGCAAGCGGGTATCAGTGATGATGATCACGTGATCACGCTAACGATGGCAGAAACCGTGGACAACACAGTGCACACTATGTTGCATAACTGGCGTGAAGCGATTTGGAAGTCAGGTTCTGGCTATCAGGTCAAACGTGCAGAATACCAGACTGACTTCTTGTTACATCGCTTAAACCAGCAAGACGAAGTCATTTGGCACTATAAGATCATCGGTGCGTACCTAGAAGGTATGGATTGGGGTGGTGAACTAGGTGGTGATACATCAGATATCATGCGTCCAGTCATGACTCTGAGCTATGACTACTTCACAATGGGTGCAGGCCCAGGTGGCTAACCACCGAACGCCATGACCAAAGACAAGGGGAGTACTTACAGTACGCCCCTTTTTAGGTAGATAACCCCGCTTTGATTATTAGGTAGTACTGTAATGGCCAAGCTAGAAAACCCGTTAAAAATGGAACACCTCAGAAGTGTTGATTTTGCACAGGACCACCTGTGGGACGCCAAATTAATGGACAAAAATAAAAACCCCATAGGTCGTTTTACGGACTGGTTTCCCGCCACCTCAGTGGTTGAAAACCTAGCTACCTTGAATAACCACGAAATTGAGGGCTTTATTTCCACCTATTCCGTGCCGCTGAGCAGCAGTGAATTCACCATAGACCTATCCTTTTACGACGATGTAGAGCATTCAATTACCTATTGGATCAGCGATTGGATAAACAACGGTATCCTTAACGGCGGCCAAGCCATTTCCACAGCTGAAAGTGCGAAGCGCTTATTGCAAATACGCAAGTTCACCGCACAACATGAATTACTATCGGATAAAATATACTGGGTCATCCCAGATGGCCCATTGGATTTCGAAGGGCACAGCGAAGCGGGCAGCCATGAATACAATATGACCTTTAAAGTACTCGGTGTGCACACCAGTGTCGGGCATTAATGCGATAACATAAAAATCATTGTACAATTAAAATAATTAAGACTTACGATAAGTACGTCTTAATTGTACAATTTATTTAATAGAGACCGTCAGCCGTTCAGGCCGACAATTGTGAGTTGCTTTGGAGACCAATATCATGACGCAACAACGTTTTACAGTTAACACCAAGCACGGTACATTTGCCAGTAACTTAGAGTACGCAAAATTTGTCCTGCTATACAAAAACCGTATTCCCTCAGCAAAAATACAAACTGAGTGGGTCGCCAGCGAAAACTCAGCTAAACGCCAAGAAAAACGTTTAAAAAGCTTAGGTTATCTTACGTTGGGGATTTATCAATCAACTGAGCAGGTGAGCACAAGCATTCCTCAGGAAACGGAACTAGCTGACGAGTCAGCAACAGAGCAAGACGCCTAATTTTAGTCAGTAATCATTGAGAGTGAGCCTTATGTCTAACGATAGTACAATGACGCCAGTAACTGCGTCGACTGAAAACAGAAACCTCCCATCTACAGCGGTCACTGTGACAGGCTTGCCATCTATGGGCAAAGCTTATCCTGACGGTGTGGAAATCCACTACCAACCTTATACCTTTGGTGAAGTGAAAAGCTTTTCGCAATCACAAGGTAAGATGACCATGTCAAAGCGTATCGACCAGATCCTCAGCGGTATTCATATCGTTGGTATGGAAAAAGACGAGTTAACCTTTTTTGACTTCATCTACATCTCGCTATTGCGCCGTTTAACCACAATGAACGCGATTGAATTCACTTTATCAGTGGGCTGTCCAAACTGCGGCGCACCAGTGAGACATCAGTTTAGCTGGGAAGGCTTGGTGTTTGACGATTTACCTGCCCCGAAACTGCCTATCATTGTAGATATTTGTGGCCGTCAAGATGTGAAGTTTATGCCTTTAACATTAGGGCAATATAAAACGTTATCTCGCTTAGGCTTAGAAGAAGATGAAGTGGCCATCGCGGCAATGACATCATCTATTGAGTTCAAAGAAGCTCAAACGTTATTCCATGGTGCACTGGGTGAAGATGCTGCCTTGTTAGGTGAGATCGACAAACTCTTGTTCCATGACTTAAAACCTGCGCAAGCAACATGCAAAGCGTGTGACACCCCATTTTTAGCGGCGCTGGACGACGAGGCCAGCATCATCACACCCTTTCGCAAATCTGACTCAGCTGCTGGAAGTCGAATTCGGTTTGGCGATTAAAGGCGTCATGTCGCCAGCTGAACTAGCTGGATTTGATTATGGTACAGCTATTCTCTTGCAGCAACGCTTGGCAAAATACTTAGATTCGGGTCAATAACGGCTCGGATCTATTTTTCTTTCATACAGAGGAATAGACTATGCCTACTGGCTTTTCTCAAACGGCTGAACGCCTTTCTCAATCTGGCTTTAAAGTCCGCGAACTTATTGAGCCAGCAGACTCATCTGTGCCTAATTCCGAAGACTTATCGGCCTCTTTAGGCACACAGTTAGCCGCATTGGCACAGCCGATTGAAGATACGGCCACCTTTTCAGACAAGATCGCAAATGATCTTGCCGAGTTAGTGGCACAGTTAAATGCCCTATCATTTGCTCGCGAAGATGTTGCCAGTATTGCCAGCAATGCTTTTTCACAAAGCGATGCCCTCAACAAACTGGTTTCAGCGCTGCCTTTAACCTCAGAAGAAGTCTCAGAAACTGCACGTACTCTACAGGGCGTGGCAACTCAGCTTAGTGACATCCAAACCCAGCAACCGTTCACTTTAGATGAGTTAAGTCGCGGATATTTGCAAGCAATAGAACAAGCCGATAGCACCAAGCAACAGTCACTGATGTTGGCTCAATTGGCCGAACTGAGTAAATTTGCTTCTGGCTCGGCCACCGACATTCAGGCACTGAGAAGTTTTGCCCAGCAAGATGCTAGGCTCAATGTTTATCAAACCAAACAACTCAATGACATTGTTGGTCTTTTACAAACAGTCGCCGCAGAGAATGGCAGCCTGCAATACAGCCTTGACGACTTAGTGGCAGCCCAATCCACACAAACGGATCAGCAACGTCGACAACACAAAGAAACAGCCCTCGCAGCAGACAAAGCCCACGAGCAAGCACAAGCACAGCTTGATCATGACAAAGACACACGAGAAGAACACAATAAGCAGCGTGACTTTGATTTGCGTGAAGCGCAAAAGCAGCAAGCGGCACAAGAACGTGCAGAGAAAAATGCCAGCGCAGGTGGCGCAGCTGAAGAACAAAGTGGCGGTACCAGCTTTTTAACTAAGCTGATGCAAAGTGACCTAGCTGGCATGCGTGAAGATCTGATAGGTTCTGCACTTGGCGTGTTTGGTATGTCCTCTTTAACAGAAGTGGTCTCAGATTCAATCAGGGAAAAAGGCGACCAACGTGCTGAAAGAGAAGCGGAAGCATCAGAAAAAGCCCAAGGGGAGGACGCTGATCAGCAAGCATCCGACAGTGAGCAACAAGATAAGAGCTTTTTACGGATCTTAGGGGAAACAACCGCTGAAAGTTTACGCGCCGATTTAATTCAAACAGCACTGGGCTCACTTGGCTTAGGTAGCCTTGCTGAACCCATTGAAGAATATCTCCAAAACAAGGCAGAGCCAACAGACCCTCAATCCGACCCAACGCAAACCGACACGCAAAGTACAGCAGAGTCGGCACAAAAAAATAAAAAAGCGTCAGACGATGTTGAATATAGCGAGGTTGAGAAAGATGATAACGGTGGTTATCGCGCCACCAGAGACTCAAATATCAGTTCAACAACTCCGATTGAAGGACTAAGTGCGGGCCAGCAAAGTGCTGAGCAAGTTGATATTTTTAAAAAGCGCGACACAGATCAAGCACATGCAAATAGCGCACTAGACAAACTCGTCACGCAATCTGCACAAGCCAACGACATGCTAAAACAGATTGTGCAGTCTGTTTCAACTAACGCAAAGTCAAATACAACCAACAATAATGACCGCCGTGAAGATCTATCTCGTTTAAATACAGCCAGAAGCGGCATGTCCTCGCGTACAATGATGATGATGCCACAAAGGCGTATGCCTAGGGGCAGAATGACACGTGCGAGCATGAGACGCGGTGGTGTAATGATGTCGGCCATGCCGATGATGCCAGCCTCTCGCGCTGCGACTCGGATGCAAAGTCGCAGTAGAATGATGCCGATGGCATCGCCGGTAATGATGTCAATGGCCGCCCCGATGATGACGCCAATGGCAATGGGGATGGCAAATCAGCAACCAAACTTATTAGCCCCACCTAGAGCAAAGAGCCAACGACAAAGCCAACGTCGGGGTGCTGCGCAAAAAGGAATGATGAGCAAAGCGCTATCGCCTATGATGCAGCTATCAACGAATCCGTTGGCAGGTCATGATGGCAAAGCCCTAGTCGGTTCAACAACCAAGTTGAACGAAAAGGAAATGGACGTCATCGCTCAAGAAATGCTGCTGATCAAAGAGATGCGCAGAACGCTAAACCGCATTGAGGCGGCACTCCCTGATCAAGGAATATTTTCCAGCCTGCTTGGCGGAGGTGGTATTTTAGGCGCATTGTTTGAAGCGGGCAGTGAGCTCGGCGATCTAATGGGCGGTCGCCGACGCAACAAGCGTAAAGACCGCATGGGCCGCCAAGACGTTGAAACTGGTCGACGTGGACGCCGAGGAGGCACCCGTGGTGGACGGGTACGTAGTTTGGTCGCTAACACAGCAGCAACCACATCAACTGCCGTCGGCGGTATTGCCACCTCCATCTTAGGCGGTGGCGGCGGCGGTATCTTGGATGCCGGAGCTGGCCTCTTAGACTTAGCCAGTGAATTCGTTGATTTTGGCCCAGAAGAAGAGGACTTTGATCGTGAACGAAGTCGTCGTAATCGCAAAGGCGGTGGTAGAGGCGGCAGTAAAGGTGGCACTCGTGGTAAGTTCCCGACACGCAGCACCGGCGGTCCATCAACGGCTGGAAGAACGCCGCCAGGGCCATCAACTGGCTCTGGAAAAAGCGCAGGAAAAAGTGCGGGGAAAAGAGGGTTTAAAGGCGCAGCAAAAGGCATAGCAAAAGGCGCGGCAAAACTCGCCCCGATGTTATTGAACCCTGTACTAGGTGCCGCTGTACTGGCAGGCTCAGCAGCTTACAGCCTTTATGATGGATGGAACAGTGCTGGGGAGAATTTTGGCTTAGAAGAAGGGCAGGAAGCATCATTAGGCCAAAAGATGTCATCTGCTGCGGGCAGCCTGATCTCCGATGTCTCTTTTGGTTTGCTCGATGGTGGCTCAGTCTCGCGCGGCATACACTCACTTGGCAGTACAGTGGGTGGCTGGTTTGGTTTTGGAGACGATGAAGAGGAAGCCCTACCGAGCTCAAGCGAAAAAATAGCAAATAGTGAAATTGCTGTACCGAATGTACCAATGGAAGTGCTCAACGAAGATGCATTGCCATCTCCAGAGACCTTAGCAACCGGCGCGGCATTGGCCAGCACCTCCCTTGCTCCGGGTACGTCACTGCCAGATGAAAAAGTTGCGCAGCTTGTACAGCAGCACCAAACACTAAATAAAGCCACCGGTACACCGCCGCTGCACAGTCGAATGACGGACGCGACGAAAGCTGCGCTAACAACTGCGCAAGTATCACCCAACAAGGCTGCATTAGACAGCGCAGATAAATCGGGTGCGACAAGTTTAGCAACCGAGGGCGACAAACCTTCCCTTGCTAGTCGCATGATGGATGCTGCAAAAACCGCAGTCTCCTACACACCGATTGGCATGATGGCCACCGCAGCAAGTAATTTGTTCAGTTCGGATGACTCTGGTGCGGCAACAGTCACTGCGGAAAATGAAAAGCCTTCTATTGCCAGTCGCATGATGGATGCTGCGAAAACCGCAGTCTCCTACACACCGATTGGCATGATGGCCACCGCAGCAAGTAATTTGTTCAGTTCGGATGACTCTGGTGCGGCAACAGTCACTGCGGAAAATGAAAAGCCTTCTATTGCCAGT
>NZ_JASJUU010000009.1:155717-198073 GCF_030125375.1 Pseudoalteromonas umbrosa
AGTCGCATGATGGATGCTGCGAAAACCGCAGTCTCTTTCACGCCACTAGGCATGATGGCCACCGCAGCAAGTAATTTGTTCAGTTCGGATGACTCTGGCGCTGCAACAGTTACGGCGGATAGCGACAAGCCTTCTATTGCCAGCCGCATGATGGATGCTGCAAAAACCGCAGTCTCTTTCACGCCACTAGGCATGATGGCCACCACTGCAAGTAACTTGCTGAGCTCAGATGACTCCGGTGCGACCAGCTTGACAGCCGAAGGAGATAAACCTTCTATTGCCAGCCGCATGATGGATGCGGCGAAAACCGCCGCCTCTTTCACGCCATTGGGTATGACGGTAAACGCAGCAAGTAGCTTGTTCAGTTCAGATGACTCCGGTGCGACAAGTTTAACAGCCGAAAGCGACAAGCCTTCTATTGCCAGTCGCATGATGGATGCGGCGAAAACGGCTGTCTCCTATACCCCACTAGGCATGATGGCCACCACTGCAAGTAACTTGCTCAGCTCTGATGACTCCGGTGCGGCTAATTTAGCTACCGAAGGTGACAAGCCTTCCATTGCCAGTCGCATGATGGATGCGGCGAAAACCGCCGCCTCTCTCACGCCACTTGGCATGACGGTCAACGCAGCAAGTAGCTTGTTCAGTTCAGATGACTCCGGTGCGGCTAATTTGGCTACCGAAGGTGACAAGCCTTCCATTGCCAGTCGCATGATGGATGCAGCAAAAACCGCCGCCTCTCTCACACCACTTGGCATGACGGTAAACGCAGCAAGTAGCTTGTTCAGTTCAGATGACTCCGGTGCGACTAATTTGGCTACCGAAGGCGACAAGCCTTCGTTAACTAGCCGTATGATGGATGCAGCAAAAACTGCCGCCTCTTTCACACCACTGGGCATGATGGCGACGACGGCCAGCAACTTATTCAGCTCAGATGAGTCAGGGGCAGCGAGCTTAACAACTGAGGGGGAAAAACCTTCATTAACTAGCCGTATGATGGATGCAGCCAAAACAGCCGCCTCTTTCACGCCTCTGGGCATGATGGCAACAGGGATCAACCATTTAATGACGTCATCGCCAGACAGCTCTAACCGTATTGCTGCCAAAGATGGTACATTTTTTAATCCAGTGCTTTCTGAACAAGCTGATAACGGCACACTGTTTATGGGCGACGACTTTCAAAGTAACGGTAAGCTATCTTCATCGACAGCAGTCTCTACAACCGGGTTGAACAACGCCATGGCAATCGCCAATGAAAGCAGCAATGCATTCAATGCTGAACGCTTATCATCAGGTAAAAATGAGTCAGTTTCTGCCATCACACAGCGCACCCTTAGCACACTTAAAAACTCGGGACTGCTTCCCGTTGATGAGCAATCAAATAGCGCCAATATTGCCAGCCGCCCGATCTCAACAGCTCAATATCAGCAGCTTTTATCTGATACGCAAAATAAAGGCTTAGACGCAACAACCGCCTCGTCTAACAATGCCTCCATTACACAACCTACTGTCAACGGCAGTGAGCTGGTAGCGCATGTAGAGTTACCACCCGCACTTAAAGACGCGGCATTGCTCAGTGACACTCTCCTGTCACCCAATGTACAAGCGCAACTCGCTGGCGCAGCAAAAGCACCTGTTGGCAAGGCGAGTAACAATCGCACTGTTTCAGCCTCACGACCTGCACCAGTGAGAACGATGCCAAGAGGTGGCGGTGGACCGAAACCTTCAAGTTCAGGGCAGAAAGGGTCATTTCATGTAGATGATACCGGTATTGCGATAATGAACTCTATACTCTTTGATTAGGAATTGACATGACAACAGAAAATAATACGCTCGATATCGAGGCACTGGCTTCGGGCCAGTTTGGAAATGCAAAGGTGTCAATTGTACTGCCAGAAGCAGCAGTTGCCTCCGGCGACATTGGCACAATCGTTGGGTTTACAACCGAAAACTTTACCATCCAGGGCTCTGCGACATGGGAAGGAAAAGAAACTGGGGAGTCGAGTACGCTTAATGACGTGATCTCAGGTCTTTCAGGCATTATAAACTCATTTGGCGCCTCAATTCCAGGCGGGTCGACCACTTCACGAGCATCAACAGTCCGGCACTGGACATCAAGCGAGCCGCAACAGTTTCCTGTGAGCTTTGTGCTCCTTGCATATAATGATCGAATTGACGTACGTAAAGATGTCAGCAAGCTGTTACGCTGTTTATATCCAACTGGCTCTGGCGGCGAGTTCTCGATATTTGGTGTCGAATTCGGCATTGGTATGAAATCTCCTATGGGATACATTCCAAAGTTTGGCGAAAACACACCATCGGAAAATACCGCCACACTTAAAATCGGTAAATGGTTTGAAGCTGATGGGCTGCTCATCGATGATGTCGCCGCAGAAATGAGCAAAGAGGTGACCCCGTCAGGGAACCCGCTGTACGCGAATGTCACCGTCACGTTTAGCTCTTACCGTATGCTGTATGCTGATGATATCACCAACCTGTTTTATGGCAACGAGTAGCCTCATAACTCAGCCCGCCTTGCTCATAAAATAATACCGTGAGTGAGGCTTCGTGCGCCTTTTGTAATAACGCCATTGACCTGTTGTACAACGATAATATAAAATATAGCCTATTCAATGACTTTACCATTGATCATCTGTTATTTGGGGTGGTAGTTCAGTTGGTTAGAATATCGGCCTGTCACGCCGAAGGTCGCGAGTTCGAGTCTCGTCCACCTCGCCAATAACAGACAATTGCACGTTAAGGACTGGCTTAGTCTTTGTTGCTAAGCTGGAATGCTTAAACAACGACCTAAGATTGAGACTAAAGATGAGCCGAGCAGCGCAATTACTTACCAAATTTGATGACGCAAAAACCATGGGGGACACCACCTCATTGCAAGTGTCTATGACACAACAAAACAACACCAGATTTTATACCACTCAAGTACGTCAAACGCGCTATACACTTCACCAAGGACATCATGGCGAATGGACCGTGCAATCACAGCGTGAACAGCTTGCAACTTTAGATCAAACCCGTGTATTTAGAAACTTAGAAGCGCTTGAGCAAACCATTCAATGCTTACAAGGCATTGCCCAAAAAATTGCGCAATTGGATGCCACAACGCAAGACGATGCGATGGCAGAGGCGCTTGAAATTGAGCAAACAGCATTTGAATTAGAAATGGCGCAAACTCAACAGCAATCAGCACTTTACCAACTACAGCTGATCGCCAAAGCCAAAGGCTGTAAAAAGAGTGCTAAGGCCTTGGTCGCTTTATCAGATGAAGCCGACAGTGAACGTGCTCAGCTGGACGCCCTACACGCTTATTTCAAGCGCGCTGATCAACCCGAATACGCTGCGGTTGCGCTGGCACTGAAACACAAACGTCCAGATTGGGTTTTAATTGCCCTCTTGGAGCTCAATAAACTGCACTCGCAAGATCCTTCGAACGATGCCTTGCAGAGACTATTACACGCAGTACAAGAACCATTACCCAAGCAAACACAGGCATTGGAGCCTGTCACACTCAACGAGCCCCTAGCCAGTATCGTTAATGCGATCCCCGCCAAAGAGAGAAAGGCACTGGTCAGCGCTTGGCAACTCAGATTTTAAGGTACAGATATGAACAAAGCACAACAGATCATCAATAAATACAAAGAACTATCAGCTAAAGCATCTAACCTAGACGAACATAACCAAATGTCAGAACGACAAACGATCAGTGAATTTGTGATAGCCCAAAGCACTAGATTAGATGAACGCCGCATGTTACAAACAAAATTTATTGCAGGCACCTTGCCAAGAGAAGCCGAATTTTGGCATATGCGAATCAAAGATTTACTTCGACTTATGGGCAGTAAAAAGCTACCAAAAGTTAATACTATTCAAGATATTGTACTGTGGGTGACACGCGCCGCAGAAGCTTGGCGCAATTCACTGCAATATGCTGAACTGATGAAAAAAAAGGGATTAAGCCGAAAAGATAAAAATACCTTTGTGTGGGTTGAAAAAAAGCGATAAAAAAGAGCCCAAACAACACCCAACCATTGTACAACGATGTGTTTTTGCGTATAATCCTTCATGTCGATAAAGCCAAGTATGCACTTGGCTTTATTTTTTAGTGATAAACAGGGAAAAGCAAGTAGGACATCACTGTTGTCCCAAAACTCCAACCTGAGTTTTTATTTTGGACCACAGTAATGACGATACCTTTTGTTGAGGCATTGGCTTGGCTGTCTATGGCAGCAGCAATGATTGCATTTTCAACACGTAACGAATTTATGTTACGTTTATTCACTATTTTTGGCTGTATTTCAGGCTTTATTGTCTATGCGGACAAAGCCCTAGTACCCAGTATGATTTTAAATGCCTATATCGGGGGCATTTGTACTGTGTACATACTGAAAGACTTGTATCAGCGCGGCCGAACGTCGCACCCAGATCAAGATAACAGCTAGCTTTGCGCATTGCGTAACCTCATTTTGCCGACTTAGCTCAGCAGGTAGAGCAACTGACTTGTAATCAGTAGGTCAACCGTTCGATTCGGTTAGTCGGCACCATCATCATACAGGTATGCCCTATGCTTGCCCGTCTGATTTGAACAGGTGTGCGCGAGTTCATACTCAACAGCGACCTCAAAGCCGAGTTAGCTCTGTCCCCCTTAACTCGGTTTCTTTTTTATTACCCACCTCCCTTGTACAATACTTTAATGGTAGAATAAAACTAATTAGCGCCAATTAGGCGAAAATAAATTATATGAGACTTGATGTATGTTGAAGGTAGATGGCCTATTCCAGATCAACTTAGTAATAGATGGCCTGGAAGAACTTAAAACGAACCCACTCAATCTAAAGGGATTAGAACTGATTGAAGTTGCAGGTGTCGGCTTGCCTATGTTGCAAGGCGCAATCGAAATCGATGACCCGAATGTGCGTGCCCTATTTCATGAAGGCAATAAAGTGACCATCAGTTACAGCATTGGTAAAGATGATGAAGACGACACCATAGATACCCGTTATATGCTGACTCGCGTCACCACCTCACGAGTAAATCATCAATACTTAATCAGCTTTGCCGGCCTCTATGATGTGCCCGCTTACTTGATCACCCATAAACAACGCGCTTTTTCTAACATGTCAGCTGTAGAAGCGATTTTAGAAGTTGCCAAAGACCATTTCGGACCCGACTACATTGATTCAAACGTCAAAAAATCAGAAGATCGGATGACTTGGCTTCAAGGTGCTATCACAGATAAAAAGTTCATTGCAAATACGTGGATGCACGCAGATTTACCCGACTCATTCCCAATGATAGCCATCACCACAGATGGGCGATTTCGCCTGCGAGATTTAAAAACCATCGTCAAAGAGGAAGGGGCAAAACCAACTTGGGAGTTTCACCAACGCGCCGACGAAGAAGCAGAAGATGATGGCAATAAAATTTGGTATCACGGTGATTACACGGTTGATAATAACTCAGGGTTTATGAACCATTGGCTAGGGTATGGCAATACGCTTGATATGCGCGATCAGGAACTCAGCGAATACGAAGAAGTACTAGAGCAGTCTAGTCCTCAATTGGCGAAGGCTTCCGCATTTCCACGCCATTCCGATGTGCATGGCCGCAAAGGCAAACCGCGTTATGTTAACGATAATATGTACCCAAGGTACTGGCATGCCTATCAACAAAATACGACGCAACTGGGATTGTACAGCACAATTTCTGTCACGTTGAACTATGACAGCAGGCTCCATAAACAAATGCGGGTACTCGACCTCGTGTACTTCTCAGAAGTAGACAGCTCAGCAGAAAAGTTTGATAACCCATTTACCGGACTGTATTTGATCTCAAAATTAAGTCGTAAATTTAGCCAAAACAAGGTGGTCACTACGGTGCAGTTAAGCCGTGAAACCCTATCTGATATTCAAGGGGAGGTGCGATAATGGGCTTACTCAAACAGGCTGATTGGCTGCGCCCACGCCATGAATTACGTGAGCAATTTGAAGCCGAAGTGGTTAAAAACGATGATCCCCGTATGTTGGGGCGGGTGAAGTGCTCTATTAAAGGCCTGCTGGACATTACTTACATTAGCATTGATGATTTACCTTGGGTTTCGCCACAGTTTCCCGCCGAGCATGGTACCTTAGACGATGGCTCAGCCATCATTGTGCCTGAAGTGGGCTCGACGATTTTAGTTGAGTTCCCTTCCCAAGACATCTATCAGCCAATTTACCGCTGGCGCAAGCTCAATCGAAAATCGCGTCCCAAAGATTTTCACTCTGAATACCCTGAGCGTTACGGTCATCAAGACCGGATGGGAAATAAGTTCATCATAAATAAACGCGATGGTCATTCAAGTAAAGAAACACGTTCACAAGATGGCAGCTTGCACTATCACAACACTGTCAATGGCACTCAGTTAATCACAGATCCGCATGGCACCATCATTGAGATAGACCGACCAAATCAGCGCTTGTTCATCAAATTTGGTGGATTAGAGGCCACCGTTAGCCCAGAAGGGGTAAGTATCAATACGCCTTCTTTAACCATCAATGCAGAAGATGCATTGAGTTTGCTTTCTAGCTCCGGCATGGATGTTAACAGCCTTGCCGATGGTCATGGCGTTGGTAGTTTCATTGAATCTATCGCGGAAGCAATTGAAAAAACAGGAGGATAAACACACGATGAAATACCGAATTTTACACTGCCTTAAACACATACTGGCGTGTGTAAATGCCTCCTACAACATGCACCGTATCAACGTTGTTTGGTCGGTGTCTAATGGCATAAAGTTGGGTGATCATGGCACACGAAAATAGACAGCTGCACAGACGTGATGTCGAGAGTGGGGTGATTGACAATAACCCCTACCCTGCCGACCTCAAGCCGCATAAATTGGAGATTGATAGCTCCTTAGACATGATGACCAAGCCCGTTTTAAACGAGGAAGATGGTGATGATGTCTATGCCAGTGAGCGGACGCTTAAATACCCAAGCTATTCAATTCATGGCAAAAGTGGAAACTTTACCGCAGATCAAGATGGGACATTTCGCTTTGTCGGGTGCACATTAAACACCCTCGAGGTAGAGAGCATCTGTACTATTATCTTGGTTAATTCGAGCGTTAGGCATCTCTCTGGGGATGCACTGGAGGATGCCGACAATAACACTACAGGCCAAGCACGCATTATCTTAATTGATAGTAATTTGGAGCGTGTTGAAGATCTGGAAAACTTTTATTTAAGCCTGCACGGACTCAGTGCATGGAATGGCAATTTAAGCGACTGTAAAAAAGGAGTTATTCGACTCCAGCAAAGTAAAGATTGGATTGCCGAGAATAACATTGATAACTGTGAAGACTTGCGCTTTAGTATCGCGCTAACCGGCGGCTGTAAGGTACGCGCTGTGGGGGATTATTTTGCACACCGCAGCGACCGTCTGAGATTCCAGTGGCATCACACGCCGCTGGTCATGACACAGTCATCAGCAGTCACGTTTGATGAATGTACCGAAGTGCTCACCCAGCACCACAACAGTGATATCACCGCCACAGAAAAATTTGCCTATGACGCAAAGCACATTGCTGTGATTTTACACAGCAGTATTTTAAGCTTTGAAACTTGGTTGTTTGATGAGGTTGAACGCCCAGTTTTATCGGCCACGCACTCACAAGTCAATGCAACATCAGACACTGGCGGCTTATTAAACGACCCTGTACAAAGCCGGATCCATCTGGGCAATCAATCAAGTTGCGAAGCCGCAAACCTCATCATGGGCGAGGATGGTGTGTTGTCGTTGCATCGTGCGAAAGTCAAAACAGCTGGCCCCCTCGGTGATGCACAAAAGGCCACCATCCGACTGGTTGAATCTTCCCTCACTTGCGAGGATGGCGGTGCAGCTATCAAACTGCAAAATTGCAACTTTAAAAGCATCAATTCAACGCTCAAAAGTGACGGTATATGCCTTGATGCACAAAACAGTGTCATCGACATTGAACAAGGCAGCTTTGAGGGCAAAACCAGTGTGATGCGCTTAACCAAATGTAGTACTACGTTAAAGCTCCTCACAGCCACCAGCGATAGCGTGGACCTGCACGCCATTGAAGGTTCATTGACCATTGAGGGGGGCTCTTTAGCTAAATCCTTGCAAGGCGCACAATGCGGCCATATCCGTTTGAGTGATGTTGTCATTGGCGGCGACATCAACCTCAATGAGGTGTCTGCCATGGAGTTATATGGCACACAAACCGATGGGAACTTATCGGTGACAGGTGGCCACTTTCAAAGTGGCGGAAACCACTTTGGCGGGTCAGGCAACGTCAAGACTGGGATCAGCACCTTGGGTGGCGACAGCTTTGACGGCAGCTTAAAGGTCACAGGAATTTCCATGGTCGGTGAGGTCAATGCATCCGATACCACCAACGTCGGTTTTATGCTGGTTGAAGGTGGCAGTGGCTCCAGCCACTTACCCAATACCAATCGTGGCTGGCACGTTACTGAGTCAATGGACTGGGTCATCGACAATGATGTTTGGATAAACGTCGGGGCCAACACAGATTGGAAAATCGGGCAAAACCTGACCAGCGATGTGGGTATCGATATGTCTTATACTGTCGGAGGCAATGCCTCATATCAGATAAGCCAAAATCTGACCCAAGATGCCGGCATGAATGTCGATGTCAATGCAGGCAGTAACCTTACTACAAATGCTGGTTCAGTAAATACTGTACAGGCTGGATCTATGGTGGTCATTAGCGCACCAACCATTGCAGAGAACTAAGGCAGAAGATCACTGCCTTTGTCATTAATATGAGACTGAGAGAACGATAATTATGTTACCTTCTATTCCAAATGGGATGTCCCAAAGCTATGCAGCGGCACGCGGCACACTTACGGCAATAAACAACAGCTCTGTTGCTACATGCGGCATGAGTTTGACAGAGCTAGAGCGTTCGGTATCGCAAAGTGAGAACAGCAATACCCTAAGTATGTCAGAATTTGCAGAGCAATTTAGTGATATGAAGATCTTTTCTGTCGCCGCAGGCTTGGAAGAAGACTTTACCGCAAAAAGCTTAATTGGCGGCGTATGCGGCTTGATGAAAGACATCACCAGTGGGGCCTTATTACAAGAGTTCCTTGACGCCATTAATGCAATCGAGCGGGCAATTATGGACCGCGCATGTGATCAGCTCGCCCAGCTCATCGCCGCAGCCACAGAAGCATTATCCGTGTTTGATGAGTTGGTTGCAGGCATCGCCGCAGTTGCAAAAAGCATCGCACAGCTGGCACAAGATATTATGAATAAGGTCAGTAAAGTAATGATGATGATCGGCAGTGTACTTGAGCACTTTACGATGTTTTCTGATTGCTTTGAGGCGGCCGCTGTACATAACCCAGATGTTGCACAAGCGTATGACTTAGCCACCGACCTTGCTGCGGATTTAAAAGCAGGCACAATCCCACGCGGCCAATTGCCCTTTGCCATCCGTGAACAGACCCGAAAGCAAAATCAATTCGCAACCCGTATCAACGAAGCCAAAGAAAAAATGCCGCAAGGCGCTAGCCGCGATAAATTGGAAGAGTATATGGCTCGCTATGATGAGAAACAGCAAAGCGAAGATGACAAGTTAAATGACGGAGGTCTTGGCAATGTAGGTAATGACACACCCGATGCCACGGTCGACCCAGTCGTTGATCACGATTATGAAGCAGACACTTGGTTTGCTCGTCAAGCGACATGGCAATGGCAAGACAACAACTCTGTCGCCATCAGTGTCGACAGTCCCATGGAACGCGGTGTTATAGAACACGACGCGCTAAGCCGCACATCATGGCAAGGAGAGCTGGCCTTTAATATTGCTTCAGAAGCCACTCACCGCTTCGCCGCAGGCATGATCCTCGGAACCTTGGAAAATGGTAACTACCTTTGTATTTTGAAACGTGGAACATCTGGGCTGGCTCGCTTTGAATTTGCCCCAAATACACTGCTGGCACCGTCCGGATATGAACCAGAAACAGACCATAGCAGTGAGCAAGTCTTTCAAACATGGGCAGAGACCAAAGGCGTCGCCATGCGCTTAGTGGCAGATGATACCTTCTTTACGGTGCACGCCGCAGATATTGATGTACCGGATAAGTTTGACACCTTGCAAATTGCTCGCGCGCAACTAAAAACGCAAAACGTTGGATTTATATCACTAGGAAAAGGCATCGCTTTTCATATTGTCTCACGCAGTGACGAAGCGTAAATTAAGCGTGGCAGGTAGCACAGCGCAACCTGCCCACTTCATTGTCACAAGCCATAATCTTGCAGCTGCTCGACATCTAGCTCCAACGCCTGTGCTATTTTCTTCAGCGTGTCTGATTGCACTTGGTTGCCCACTTTTTCCATTTGCGATAGCGCGGATTGACCTACACCAATCTGCTTTGCCAATGCACTTTGCGACAAACCTTTATAACGCCGCCACGCCGCTATCAAACTACAATTATGCTTATCCTTTAGGGCAATTACACCAATCGGCACGCTGGTGTTTTTGTGCTGTTTTGCCGTCATCGATATCCATACATCATATGGCACAACTGCAAATGCAGGCTTACCATCTTGTTTTATTATTTGCACGTCGTCCATTAGCCAAACACCCAATACATAAGTAACGCACCCGCTACGCCCGCTAACGCCCAAAGCACGGGCGTATAGTCTTTTAATTGCATTTTCATTTCACTCACCTCAATCAATAAAAGCCCCCTATAATGGGAGCTTAGTCCATGCTATGATAAGCGCTGCGATGATCCCGAGTACGTAAAACGCCAATCTTATGTTCTCTCGGACTTCGCTTCGGCGCTGGGATTCAATTTCCTGTTCAAGCTTTTGAATCTCCAGCTCCAGCTTTGTTTTATTGAGTTCTTCTTCTTCCATATAGTTCCTTATGTTGTTTAACTGGTACTAATATTAATCTAATATATTAGTTAAGTCAACATAAAAACTAATAAAAACTAATAAAAACATAAAATATTAGTTTAATATTAGATATTAGCTGATATTAATATCATGTCTAATGCTTCCATACCGTGACAAGTCTAAGTTTAGTCCGATGGTTGACACCTTACTACGATCGGTCTATATTCAGACCACAGTCTAAATATAGACTACTCAATTACATTAATTTTGGAGTTCATATGAATATAGCAACCATCAGCGAAATGAAAGCCAAAGCCGCAAGCTTACCCGATGAATTAGGCTACAGCCCCTTGTTTGTTACTCAAAATGGTAAAGAGTCACTGGTTGTGCAAACCCATGAAGCCTACCAACACCAGCAAGAGAGAATGGCATTTATGGAGCTGTTACTACAAGCTCGAAAAGACATTGACGAAGGTAACACAGTCTCTGTTGATGACTTTTTAAACGACATTTAAGACAGGGATTTTATGCGGGTAAATATCGCTATAACCAAACACGCACAAGAACAAGTTAAAAGCGCCATTCGTTTTCGTGCCCGTTCACAAGGTGAAAGCATCGCAAGAGACAGGGTCAAAGCAGCAATAACAAACTGGAAGGTGCAGCTAGAAACCATGCCAGAAAGTGGCAAAGCCTGCGCCTACTTTGATGACCTGCAATTTAGAGAGATGATCAAAGGCGATTACCGATTGGTGTACGAAATTCGTAAAAAAGAGGATACGTACAACATTTATCTCTTAATATTTTGTCATGTTCGTATGAACTATGAGACCTTAATCAGACAATTTAATCAGATCTAAAACAACGCCCTCGTTTACAGGGCGTCTTTTTCCCAAATCACATACTCCTTCAGCAGCTAAATTGCAGCATATTCAACAAGTTCCTTACTAATTGTACAAAGTCCCTTAAATGCGTGCTGTCATGCACCCAAGTGTTGTACAATTGTTCTATTACTAATTGAGACTTTAGGTTAACGCGATGAGCGCAGCGCGATTAGGTGATGCATGGGCTGGCGTATGTTTTGCTCACAAAACCCCAACCCCAATGGTGGGCGTAATTGTAACAGGTGCCGCGACGGTGTCGGCAGAAGGGATGAGCAAAGCTCGCTTTGGTGATGTTGTCGTAGGTGCTTGTGGGCATGCGGGGTTAGTGGTCAGTAGTTCCAGCTTAACCATCACGGAAGGCTCAGGTGCAGCACGACTTGGCGATGCCGTTGCAGGTGCCATGGCGGGCAGTATTATCAGCTCCGCTGCGACGGTATTAACGACCTAATTGATAAAATAGAAGGTGTATATCAATGTCATTATACAGTGATGTTAATCAATCCAACCCCTTTTCAAAAGAACGTGTTACCGATGAAGACAGTGTACAACAAGCGCTGTATAACTTAGTTCGCACGCGTAAAGGGGAAAGGGTGTATCACCCAGAATATGGCCTAGACATAGAGTATTTATTGTTCGAGCTGATCACAGATGATGTTGCTTTAGAGCTCCAAGTTCGGATTAAAACCGCCATCACCAAGTGGGAACCACGCGTTAAAATTGTCCGTATTACGGTTGACCCAGAGCCTGATAACAATACTTATAATTTAACAATGCACTACAAAATTAAAGGATTAGGTGATCGCCAGTTCAGGTTTAATGACTCATTAAGTACAGCCACAGGTGCAGGATAAGGGGTAGAAGATGTCTGATATGATAAATAAAACAAGCTTCAGTTATGAAGAAATCTTAAATGAACTGAAAAAAGTGCTCAAAGAGCGCTATGCCGAAACAGATGCGGCTTGGGAAGACTTCTATGCTTTTGGTACCGGACAAATCATTCTTGAGCTGCTTGCCGGTTTAGGCTCTTTTACCACCTATTCAGCGGTTGCTAACCGACGTGAGTCGTATTTGACTCATACTGTCCTTGCTAGCTCAGCACGCGCAATTGCTGCCCCGCTAGGTTACTCAGCGTATCGCGGTAATAACTCTGGCTTATCTATAGATGTTCACGCCCATGCCCTTACCAACATTAAACGTTTAGACAAAATTGGTTATTACGAAGATGACTCGGGCGTATACGATATATTATCGACGCAGGATTACACATTAGATCCACCAAGCAGCGGTAATTCAATCCCCTCAAAAGTCGAAGCTGTGATTGGTAACTTGGCAACCACCAGCCAAATTTTCAGCAGCCACAAGCCGCAAATACTGCGCTACACTCAAGAAGGGATCAGTGACCACTTTTATCTCAAACTCAACGGAAAAATAGTCCCACACAGTGAGGATGTGATTGATTTGATCCACGGTAAATATGTCTGTCTGACGAATGCCCATGGCTCACTCGATATCATGGCAATGAATGACTACTTAGCGCCTGAACATCGCTTCCAAGCAGGTTATGAGCTTGAAGTCATCTATATCCCACTTAAAGAAATCGTCAAACCTCAACTGGCCAATACCAATATCTCTATTGGCTCATTAGAAAATCTACAAACCGGTCTGCGTTATCAAGACCCTGATACTGTAGAAGAGATCCAAGTAAAAGCTCCACTTCGTCACGAAACAGGTCGAGTCATTCGCGGCCGCGATGACTATATGAAACGCCTTGAGCAAGAGCTACCCAATGTCATTGATGTCAATGCCCGTGATTTGGACTCTGCAAACCTTGCCCTTGCATATATTCTAGATAGTGATAAAGACCTCACTGATGCTGAATTGACAGCGGTGCGCAATAACATTGCCAATGCAGCAAATCGCCCGATGGGTGTCAAACCCCCTGAGCTTTCATCTGGTAATCGAGAGCAAATAAAACTTGATGTTCAAGTTGTGCTACGCAGTTCTTTAATATCCACAGCCTCAGTTGTAGACGATGTCGTACAATCGGTTAAACCGTTCGAGCGAAAGCTGGGTAAGCGCGTCGATTTATACGACATTGAAGACGCCATCCGAAACGAGCTCCACTATGCAAAGGCTGTGCGTGTGCGCATTACGCCAAATCCAGATTTATCCGATGAAGAACTTGAGACATACCAGCCGCTGAACATTGCTTGGAACCAATATTATGAGTTTCAGCCACGTGTACAATTGCTCGACACAGCTCGCGATTTCTTTGAAGAAACCGCCCCACCAGTACAGCCGGTATAATATTTAACGGGATTGAGACGACATGACAGAACGCTTAATTGATATACATGGGTTAATTCCTGAGCGGCTAAGAGATGAGCCACTATTAAAAGATTGTATCGAGTCACTGGAACACGTTTTTTATCGGCGAGAAGAAAACGTTTCACGACAGATAGAAGCTATTCGAGATAAATATACCACCTATCTCGTGTTGGCAAAAACCCCTGCAAAGGAGTCTTTTCAGATCCGAAGTGCGCCAGCAATTACAGAGGTGACCCCCACCCTGTACATGTCTGAGCCGCTCATTGTTCGCGAGCAAGCCGACTTTAGTTTTGCTGTGGGTAAACACCAGTTTTCCTCGCCAATATTATCACTCGAAAGTATCGATGAGATCTTCGACGCCAATAATATTCATAATGCCACCATCAGACAGATCACACCGCTTTTTCGCAACATGAAAGAGGGCTATTTTGAGGAAAACTGTTTTTATGAAATAGAGTGCGAAACCCCTATCGCTTTCTCTTTTAAAGGGCTGCGCCACGGCACACAAGCCCCCATAGAAAAAATAGTTGAACCCCTCTTTGGCTTGACCTATGAAAGTAGCAACCTGCGAGAGTCCGACCTCTATGCACTGGAGCCCGACTTTACCTATCAGGTGCATGCCACCGCAGACGGCTTTGATTGGGGCATAGATGGCCTACGTCATGATCCCGTAGAACTAGACCTCAGTCGCGAACGAAATGCCCAAGTGGTTAATGAATACGGTTACCAGTATTTAATTGATGCACTGGGTATGACGGCCCTTGATGTCGCCTTGATCCGCTCTTTTATCACTGTAATACACCAACTTAAAGGCTCACGTAAAGGCGTCGATTTGATGCTAGATTTACTCAAACTACGGGACTACGTGCAGCTCATTGAGTGGTGGGAAGATGACCCGACAGGCGAAACGGTCACAGAAATGACCTATCGTGCTGAAGTCGACTTACGTAATCAGGCTAATTTCAATGGCAACAGTTTGCAAGCATTGCGCTTGTTCTTACGCCAATACGTCTACCCTTTAATGACTGACTTTGCGTTGATCATCGATTTTGTCAACGAACGTCTAAAAACGGGCTATAACGTTCTGACCCATCAGACTGTCAATGGTACCGTATCTTCACCGCTGGTTATCACCCCAATTATTCGGCCTTATCAAACCATTCATGCGTCTAACGCCTCACCGGTTATGGCTGGCATGAGTGGTTTGACAGAGCGCGAATACAAAGTCAGTTTTAACAGTGTGCAAGAAGATGTCACCTATCAAATGGTCGACCAAACATTAAATACGGGTTTCAACGTACTGCCGCACATGGAAGTCAAAGGACAAACGACCACACAGGTCATTGTCGGTATGACAGGTATCGGCCATACCCGATATCACGGCCATACCAATAGCCCTATCGTCGTCGAAACCAGCGGGTTGGTGGATAGAGAAATCAGTATGGAGTTTAAGCAGGTCGCAACGGAGTCTGCAATTAACTTTACTTTTCATGTTGCCAATGGCACAAAAGGCTTTGTTAAACAGAGTGTGCCAGCCCAAGGCCACTCGCCAATGATGTTGATGATGCGCGGTATGTTAGATCAAGCCTATGAAGGACAGGTTACCGGAGATATTAACGACGCACCATAATATTGTACAATGTTATTTATAATCTAGCGCTGTCACCATAGCAGGCAGCGCTCTAGAAGGGATATCATTGCTATAAACCCACCTCAATCACCCCATTGCATGGTGTTTTTCATTGCTGTGCAAGAGGCACCGTTGTACAATCTTTATAAGTAGTGCGTTTCAACAACGCACGTACATTCTGTGAAATTAATGACGAGATATCAGGGTGGCACGCCTGCCACCCCCTGTACGCTTTGAGAAGAGGGGTAACTACTATATGGCCATTGTAGGCGTTGTCACTAATAAAGGCTTAACTGAATCGGTTAGAGCGTCCAGCAGTAAAGGCTGGGCTATTCATCCAACTCGATTTGGTATATCAGCTGACAGTGGAGAACTACGACCGACTCGTGAAGACACTAAACTAATTTGGTATGAAGCGCCAATTAGTGATCAAACAGTCGTATCTGAAAACACAATCCAGTTTGTTTGTACCATTCCGCCTCAGGTAATTGAGACAGACCAACACATTAACGAAATCTATCTATTTGGTGAAAATTCAGAAGATCAGTCGGAGTTCCTACTAGCCGTCGGTCAACCAACTGA
The DNA here is from genome assembly GCF_030125375.1 of Pseudoalteromonas umbrosa. Classification (GTDB taxonomy): domain Bacteria; phylum Pseudomonadota; class Gammaproteobacteria; order Enterobacterales; family Alteromonadaceae; genus Pseudoalteromonas; species Pseudoalteromonas umbrosa. The sequence goes on from NZ_JASJUU010000009.1 coordinate 172,038, forward strand.
AACCATCACCTACTTCAAAGATGGTACTATCACACTGCGTATGCATGTGACTTTAGCCAATGTGCAAGCGTCTCAAGTATTTGAAATCAAATACGCGGGCCACCGTAGTATTGAAGATCACAACACCAGCGAAGATGCCCACCAAGAACTATTTGGCGCGCTCTCTGATCAGATAAAATCGCTGGGAGACGCCATCTTAGTTGACAACCAAGTCTCTAGTGGCGGTGCAATTTATATCGACCGCAAAGCAGGCACTGCGCAAATTGATGATGCAAAGTTCTACCACAACGGCATTCTAAAGCGCGTACCTGGTGCCAGTTTTGTTATCCCTTTGAGCGGCAAAATTTCTGTTGGTATTTGGACAGGCAAAAACGATCAAGACGAAGAAACGCTTGTTTGGGGTACCCGCTATCACCCAGCAGGTGATGCATACCACGAAGTACACATCATCCAAGATGGCTTCCTGATGACCTTAACCGAAGGGGTGATCAAAGAAGAACCTGTTCACAGCAGCGTGGTACGTTATGATCGTGAAGCCAATGGCAGCTATGTTGTGCATGGGATGAATGTCGGTATTGCGCAAACAGGTGATGACCATTACATCGTCCAAATCGGGGCAGGTAAAGCGCATATCGATGGCAGCGAAGTTGACCTACCAAGGATCACCGAACGCACCTATAATTTTGACCCAGATACTGAGCGCGTTGTCGCTGAGTTACACCGCTTCTTGCCTGATGAGAAGGGCCAAATGGGTGTGGTTGTAGATAACCAACCTATCGCGACACAAAAACCAGTTAAAGTGACCTACTCAAAGCGCTCAACGCTGGGTATACAGCGCGGTAATGGCACAAGTGCCGGTGGTTCTGATTTCTTAACTGAGAATTTATTGACGGTCCATAGCGTCAAATACGGGACTACGACTTTCTTAGAAGGGCGAGATTATCAGATCCGAGGCGGGCTATTAGATTGGTCACCGATGGGCGCAGAGCCACCTCCAGGCTCACGTTACACAGTTGATTTCGAATATATTCAAGAAATCACACTACCAGAAGATCAGGTTCTTGAATCAGGCTTTACATTTGAAGGCGCAATCATCGGCTCTAACTTCCACGTAGAGTACGAGGCACTACTGCCGCGTAAAGACTTAATTGTTTTAGAGCGCGATGGCTCTTTAAGTCGTATCAAAGGTAAAGGGGATACACGTGCCTTGACGGCACCCAAAGCGCCAGCAGGCACCTTAGCACTGGCTGAACTAGGTCAGCATTGGACCTCTGGTATTGACCCCGCGGTTGAGAACACAGGCGTAGTCGCTGTCAGAGCCGATGACCTCAATGCGATGCGCGACAACATCAGTAATCTGTTTGATATGGTTGCCGAAGAGCGTATTGCACGAATGGCCTCAGGGGATGACCCTCGTCCAAAGCGCGGCATTTTTGTCGATGCATTTGTCGATGACAGCCAACGTGACGGCGGTGCAATTCAAACCGCGATGGTGAATGCCGAAGCTGGTGAGTTAACGCTATCTTCTGATGTACATACAATGGACACCAAGGACATCAGCAAAGCCGATGCACCAAATGGGATTGCCATGCTGCCGTATTCACTACGCACAGTGCTTGAACAAAACTTCTCGACATCATCGATGAAGGTGAATCCATACTCTGCTTTTGATCCGATCCCGCCAACTATCAAGCTATCACCAGCACTAGATAACTGGACGGTATCAAATAACTTGAGAACCACTATCACACAAACGCGTACCCGTCGTGAAATGGTGAGAGCCTCAACATTCCGCAGCCGCTTCAACTCCAATGCAAGCAGCATCACTCGTACCACTGGCAGCACCGTACGTCAGAATACGTTAACTCGTAACAATGAGTTACCGTACCTGCGCGAGCTGCGTGTCAGTTTTGAAATCGCAGGATTCAAGCCGGGTGAAAAAGTGACGGATATTCGATTTGGCTCAACGGATGTGACCCCATCATTAGATTCATTTGGCTTACCGCCTTTGGATACCACCTTACTGGTTGGTGACAATAGTGACTTGGATACACGTCCGCTTTATGACGGTGCCAGTGAAGCCATTACCTCTTGGGTACGCCAGTCGTTCCACGCCAATGGACCTCGCCCAAATGAACTGACACCTTGGAGCTTAAAAGGTGGACGCGTCAATTACGGTGCAAACAGTGGCACGTACGTGACATTAACTTCTCGAGATACTTTCGATAACTTTGATACCACAGTGCGTGTCCGCGGCACCAACGGCGATGATGATTGGATAGGCTTAGTCTTGGCTTCCATCACAACCAATGGCCAAACCCACACACTGAGCGCAGTACGTGCTACTCGTGATGGCAAACTCGCTTGGCGCTTGTTAGTCAATGCTGGTCAAACAGGGGCTATCTCATTATTTGAAGAGCAAAATCGCTTTGCCTCAGTAGATAAAAAAGGCGTGTGGTCTACCTTCCCTGAAGGCACCACAATCCGTGTTATTCGTAAAGGCACAAGCTTTAAAGTGCTCACCTCAAAGATGGGAGAGCTTCTGCTAGATGAAAGCAGTGCATATACATTCGACATCGACGATCACGAAGCATTGAAAGTATTTAAATCGCCGTGTGCATGGGGCTTTGTGTCCTATAGCCAACCTTGTTCGTTTGAAGTGCTATCACACACAAACGCAGGCAACATTGGGTAAGATTGAGTAGGTATTAGAGAAATGGCAGAATTTATTGCAGATGAGAAAGGAGCTATTCGCGGTAGCTTCAAAATACCAGCTAAACAACGTGCTGGTACACACGAAGTCCGTGTGACAGGTGAGCTGGGCACAATTGCCCAGACTGCCTTCACAGGTCAAGGCACAGAAGAGATCACAGAAGTCCAAAATATCATTACCAATACGCTGGTCACCTACCAGCGTTATGACCCACTGGCACAGACATTCACGTTCGATCGTGATGTCGACCTAGCTGCGGTCGATGTGTGGGTAAAAGTCAAAGGCGAAACACCGATGACGCTCGATATTCGCACTTGTGAAAACGGCATTCCAACCCCAAATATTTTACGCCGTCAACGCGTTGAATTAGACGAAGTAAGCAATGTTGATAATAATCAGCATACACGCATTAGCTTTGATCCGATCAGGTTACAGCGCGGTGTTGAATATTGCTTCATCCTCATGGCTGATGACGCGCTATGGGAAGTTGAGGTGGCAACGCTTGGCGAATATGACAGACGTAACGATAAGTGGATCCAAGCACAAGCATTCCAAATTGGTACACTGTTATCATCATCAAATGCCTCCACTTGGACACCGCATCAAAAAACCGATATGCGCTTTAGATTGCATGAAGCAACATACACATCACACACTCGCAGCTACGCATTGGGCACATTCGATTTATTTGAAGCCGACCTAATTCACGCGCAGTTTACCGCGGATCGTGTAGATGAACTGACTGATGCCGCAATTGTATTAACTATGCCTGATGGCCGCACCGAATATCGCTTAAAAGAAGATTCGATCACTTCATTGCCAAACAAAATTACCGGTAAAGCCAACGCGAAAATAGAGCTCAAAGGCACAGCAGATAAATCACCCACGGTCCTTACAGGCTTAACGCTAGTCAGTGCCGGTGTTGTTGAAACAGGTGAGTACGTTACAAAGCATATTCCACTTGGCAATGATGTCGATGTCCGTGTAAGCTTTGAAACGCGCACCGGTTTGAACTCAACCGTGAAAGCATTTTACTCTACGGGCGGTGAGTGGAAAGACTTGCCTCTCAGTGGCAGTGTAAATCAAGATGAAGGCTTTATTGAGCGCAGTTACAAGATTGACGAGCTTAGCGGGGATACTATCCGCATTAAGTTAGAACTACAGGGCACAGCCCGTGATTTACCAAGAGTTCGTAAATTTAGAACAGTGATCATCTAATTGTACAACGATAGAGACTGATACTGTATACTTAACTAAGTAATGAGACATGATACGCGTTGTACAATACCAATGTGCAACGCATGATTAGCAGAGGAATGAGCATGGCCGTAATTGGAGTCATAACAAATGAGGGTCTGAGTCAGACCATCAATGCTGCAAACAAAGAAGGTTGGAATATCTACCCGACTAAGTTTGCGATTTCCACCAACAAAGGTTCACTATCACCGAGCCGTGATACGGACTCCGTTGGCACACTGTGGTTTGAAGCCCCAGTCACCTCAAGACGGGTCATTTCAGACAACTCTATCGAGTTTATTTGTAATATCCCACCTAATGCCACAAACGAAGATAAAGAAATCGGTGAGATTTACTTATTTGGTGAGTCTAGTGATGACACACCGCAAGAATTCTTATTGGCGTTGGGCCAGCCTTCACAGGCATTAACCTATTATTTTGACGGCAGTATTTCACTGCGTTTAATCGTCACCCTGACCAATATCAACATCAGCGACCTATTTGTATTCCAGTATGAAGACTCGGTTGATATCGACGAACATAATATGGACCCAGACGCACACCCAAAACTCATCAAAGCGGTGGCTCAATGGGTAAAAGGACTGGGTAACGCCCTGCTGCGTAACGGTCAGCTTTTATCTGGCGGTTCAATTTACACGTCTAAAGACCCACAAGGCGGGGACATTACGGTCAGCGCAGAAGCGGCAGCAATCTATGTGAACGGTGCTGTGTTGTATGTGCCTGAAAAGAAAAACTTTCAAGCACCGGGGTCAAGCGTCATTAGTTGGGGTGTTTGGGTTGATAACTCAGGCGCAGAAGTGGGTGGCGGAGAAGATTTAACATCGCCAGAGGCAAGTGTTAAATGGGGCATGTCAACCGACCCAGACGTTGATAGAGAGAAAAGTACCTTCTATGAAGTCTATAAAATCTCTGATGGCAAAGTCCTAGAAGAAGAAGCCCTGCTCTCTGACGAAGCACAAGAAATCATTGGCCAAATTATGCGCTATGATGTCGATGCAAACGGCAACTATGCTGTGAATGGCTTAAATGTTCGCTTAGATAGCTTTAATTGGGATGACACTCAAGACAATACGGTTTACTCAGTTTCAAGTGGTCGAGCTCACGTTGGTGGTCGAGAAATCAATGTCCTACATGATCACCGTATGCCCGTTGAAAATACAGCGGTGACTTATACCACAAACGCAGAGCCAGTTGCCTTCATTCCCGATAGCGAAAATAAAATGGACGTAGTGCTGGATTTTGGTCCAGTTGAAGAAGTCATTGAAGTTATCGCTCCTGTCAAAGTAACAGGCCTTAAGTTAGAGCGAAGATCAACCTCAGGCTCACTACTTGGCGATGTGAATGAAAACCCGTTAGGCGTGTCTTCTGTACAGGCTATAACCCGAGTATACAGTGGCGACGGTAGGGAATTTTTAAAAGGCGATGACTGGGATTACAAGCAAATAGGTAACAGTGTCGTAGAGTCGGTGCTTGTATGGCTCTCAGATAGCCTACCTCAAGGCTCTCAGTTTTATGTCGACTTCATTTACAATACCGAAGTGACTGACGCCATTACTTTAACTGGCGATAGAAAAGGCTTTAGCATTCCAGAAACCATCACACCTGCTGATAGCCCTAATAACATGCAGGTCAAAGTTGCAAAAATCGATGAGTTGCAAGGCGACCAACTATACATGGATGTAGACTATAGATGGCGTATCCCGCGCATTGACCGTCTATATCTGGATGCCGAAGGGCGTTTAACGCACGCGCGCGGTGCGGCAAGACCATTCTCTCAGCCAAAAGCACCTAGCTTGCCAGACAAGTCGTTGTCACTGGCGGAGATGTACCACACTTGGTGGGAAGGCCCTGACGTCAAGTTAGACGGTGTTCAAGTGGTTAAAATGTCAGACTTGAACAAGATGCAGCAAAGTATTTATGACCTATATGATCTGGTAGCACTAGAGCGCTTAAAGAACGATACCGCACGTGGTGCCCCAACCGCAACGCATGGCTTATTTGTTGATCCAATGCTGGATGATGATATGCGCGATTTAGGGGCTGAAGCAGACTTTTTGAAAGAGAACGATGATGTCAAAGTCAGCGCAACTATCAACCCTGCACGCGAAGAACTGGTCTTGCCGATACAGATGTCCCCAAATAGCTTGAACCAGAGCAAGGAATCCAGTCCATGGACATTGGAATATGAGCATACTGTTCTAACAGATCAGGGCAACCCCGTTGAGCAAACCAAGATGACAGGCTCAATGAAGGTGAATCCATATGCGGCATTTAAGCCAATTCCAGCTAAAATGACGCTGATCCCAGCTGTTGATATCTGGACTGAAACCAAGATGAACTTAAAGTCTGGTGGTTCAATCAATTCAACCGTAGTGAACCATGGTGTATTTGGTTTTAGATTCCGTGGTAACGTAAGCTCAGCAAAAATTGGAGAAACAACACGCACATTAGAATTCCTTCGTGCGCTGGACATAGAATTTACCATTGAAGGGTTTATTCCAAATACCACTATCCAAGAACTTAAATTTGATAATGTACCAATTACACCACAGCCAATCGATGGTCAGACAGAAGTCAAAGCTGACCAAAATGGCGTCGTTAAGGGGATCATCCCAATCCCAGGTGATACCTTCACGGCAGGCCGTAAACTGGTAGAAGTTACTGACTCAACAGGACAAATTACCGCACAAGCCAGCTTTACTGGTAAAGGCACAGTTACAACTGAAGAGTGGCAAACTAAGTTTACTGGCGGTTTCCAACGCTGGGACCCACTTGCACAAACGTTCACCCTAAATCAAGACCACTATGTTGCAGGTGTGGATATTAAGATGACAACCATAGGAACAGACCAAATTGTGGTTCAGCTAAGAACGACATCGGTTGGTATTCCTGACAAAACCATCGCTGAAGTGCGCCTGAATCCTGAAGATTTATTACTGTATGAAACAGAAAAGCACAATCTTCAAGATCCTATGGTAGACGGAAAGCCTGAGTCTTATAAAAACCCTAACAAGTTTGGTTGGACACGAATTGAATTTGATCCAACATTTGTTGAGGCAGGTACAGAGTACGCATTCGTTGTACTGACGGACGACCCTGATCACGAAATGGCCATCGCAGAGCTAGGTGGTGTCAGTGAAGACGGTGAAGTGATCAGTGCACAGGCTTACCAAATCGGGGTGATGCTATCATCTTCAAACGCCACAACATGGACACCGCACCAGTCAGCTGACTTAACTTTCCGCTTGCTCAGTGCAGACTTCGTCAACACGGAACGAGAAATTGACTTAGCAACCTTAGACCTTGATAACGAAGGTTTCTCAGATGCTATGGTCGTTGGAGGTGCATTAAGGCCAAGTAATGACAGTGATGTCGTGATTACCTTTACTGATCAGGACAATATCAGCTACGACATGACAGAAAATGCACCACTGCGCCTAACTGAGAAAATCAAGGGGACAATTTCTGTTAAAGCGAAACTTAAAGGCAATAAGAGAATATCGCCTATAGTGTGGCCAGAGCTGCTCATGATGATAGGTAAGCAGCAAGACAAGGCCATATACTGTACCCGTACTTTTGCCGCAGGCAGTGATAACAGTACGCTGTCAGTGAAGTTTGAAGCCGAACTTCCTGGTAGTGCAACTGTACAGGTATATTATCGTACTAAAGTGAGTGGCAAAGACGAGTGGGTTGAGATGATCAACCCAGAGAAAACTCAACTTGATACCAATGTTCATGACTGGGAATACAAAGAAACACAGCTCAGCGATGAATCAACACGTATCTTGCTCAAACTCTCTGGCGATGCCTTAAACCGCCCTGTCGTTAGAAATTTAAGAGCCATGGCATACTAAGCTTTGGCCTTTAAATTAAACCTAAACGGGAGGGGTAAGCCAACTTGCTTACCTCTTCCTTTTTCCATCTTAGAACTCATTTAGATAGGTTTTTAATGGCATTATTAAGTGATTTTCAAATATCCCGTAACGGTGGTGGCAGTGGTGCCGCGTACCGGCGTGAGGATAGATTTACAACGGGGATCATTTACCCAAAGCAGTACGAACGCTTACGTATGTCCATGGGAAAATCGATCACCCTACTCAAGCTCAGTGTGAGCGAGCCATGTTTAGTCAGGGTGTTCAGTACCAGTGATTTCTCAGATGTAAATCCCTTTGAATTTTTGGCTTACCCAAATTATTTAAGCTACGAGGGTGGAGTATTCGATACACTCGGCACTGTGTGGGGCAACAACCGCCACCCAACTCTTGCAAACAAAGATCGTTTTCCAAACGACCAGTTTTATTTTGAAATCGCCAATCCATACGACCAACCAATAGAAGTCAGCGCAGAGTTAGTGTGGTTGGTATTGGAGGACTAGATATTGTTTTACATTGATATCAACAAACAAACTGAAAAGCGTTATGCGCCTGAAAAACTGATCCGCTTCGACACCGAAGGCGCAGTTTATGACATCTTAGACTCCCACTTTCTGGTTGAGTTAAACAAGCTGCCGATGGCAGGCACGTACGTCATCGTTGAAGATGAAGGCCGCCCTGATGTCATTGCATACAAGTTATTTGGTTCCACTGAATATTGGTGGATAATCATGGCTTACAATAACTTATTGATGCCAAGTCAGTTAGTCGCAGGCGCTGCCATCAAATATCCCAGCATGCAACGTATAGAAACACTATACGGTAAGCTCGCCGCACAAGAACGCCACGTCAATAACAAACTGATTGAAGCCAATGCACCTGAAACGCGCAGTTTAATCGGTGATCCTGATAGTTTAGGCAAGGTGATCCCAAGCGGTGATGGCGAGACCAATGCCATGCTATTGCGCGCCTATGCCTCGTATGCCGCGCAGCGCTTTAATTTGGATTACGCTGTCATTGATGACTTCCAGACCACCGAAGGCATTAATATTGAGCGCTCAAAAGGCTTGCAACATGCGCCATTTAGAGTCGACCTCACCGCCGGCGGTACTGAAGCGCCTATCCTCACAACCATAGAACACAGGTTGTTAGAACGCACGACAGCCAATGCAATTCATGTTGCTATGCTGCCAGATACCAACAATTTAAACATTGAATACTCTTTAGATGGCGGAACGCGCTGGGAGGGGTTTGACGGCGGTGTCATATTCACCAAAGGCAGCGATACCATCACATTGCGTTTTATTTATACACCAGCGCAAGGAGACCCAATGCAAAGAACATTTAATGGCTATGTTATCGTGCATAACTAAAGTAGGATTTTTACAGTTTGCGGCAGATATTCGGTAGCTTAGCGCAACGCAAACGTTGTACAATAGATTGAGTAGACTTTACTGTTCGGTATAAACCGTCGTGACAGCTCGGTCTGCAAGCTGTAAAAATTGTACGAAACTGATGAGACATCGAGAATATTGAGACATGACCATAAATAGAAAAACCGTTGTGATCCCAGCAAAGGTGGGCAGCCGTGACCACCGTCATGCTAATCAACTTACCCTCGATAGTCTAGACTCAGACGCGAACGACCAACTCAGGTTTAACGGCATACCCATGGTCGATGCTAAGATGCTTGAAAAAGCAATGGAAAACAGAGATTTACTGCTTATACCTTACCTTGTATACAGTTATTCAACTTATGTTTCCTTGTCATCTGGGCTACCGCTACTAGAGCTCATTACATTTGAGGATCAATCAATGTTGGACCTCAATGAAACTCATAATTGTACAATAGAACCTTATAATGCCACATTGGACACCTCAACAAGCCACGCAGAACTTGTGACGCAGCGCCTTGGGGTAACCAGTAAATATTATCGGGATAACAAGCCGCGTAGGTTCTGGATTTCAACCATTCCTAACTACGAAGACTTAATGGTAGAAGTACGCTTAGACAATAGCGATACATGGTACGGCATCGAGGCAAACAAAGCCATCAATGCCGCAGACGGTTTTACCAATATACAGCTTCGACTATCACTACCAACTGGTGCAGGCACGAGCGACACAAAACGAAAACTTTACGGGATTTATATCCTGTATAAGTAGTGAGATTGAGGGCGATATGCGCCAAGGTCACGCAAAAATGATTGCGCGTAGTAAATGTGAAAGTGAGACGTAATCTTTTTAAACCGAATTGAATTGAAGGAGCCTTTTATGGTGATCAGCACACATCGTCTTGGCCTTGCGGCGTATATGAAAATGCAAGGTTGTGTATTACTAAAATTTGAAAACAGAAGATTCTTTTTTGAAACAGAAAAAGACCTAACAGAGTGGGAAGTTGCTTACTCTAACTCTTGTTGTTACCGCCATGACTTGGAGCTATGCGAATTACGCAAATTGTATCCTAGCACACCGCGCGGCTAACCTTTGAGAGATCGGGCTGCCAAAATTGGCAGCCCACAATGATGATTGAGAGCTTTGATGATGTGACCGCTTTGGCAGTCACTTAACAAACAATGAGAGATAGTGAATGGCAAGTTTAGATTATGGTTCAGGAGGACTAGATAGCTTTGCGGACTATGAATGGAATGGTCAGCACTATTTTGCTTTTGATTCCGATGTCATCCTTGAGTTCAGTGTTGACATCCAAGACCCTGTCCAAGCTCTACGTGCGGTTAACGCAGGCACAGTGGTCTCTTACGTCGATAGTCAATTCTCGCAACTGCTTGGTGCGGGTAGTAATGTCGGCTTTCAAAGTAAGGTTAACTTTTCAGGACAAGAGCGGGTAAGCTTTTCACTGAGTCCAGTCATAGCAGAGACCTTCTCTCTATGGGATATTGATAACCTTGCAACTTGGCCTGATCAAGTACAATTAAGCTCCGCAGCGACCATCGGTGATGTAAAGGATTATGTAGACCAAAATCTAACCTTTGCAGTTGAGTACATAAAAAATACCACGCAAGAAAGCATACTCAATGAAGTTCGCATTCAGCTACCGATAGCACTACCGAGTTTACTGAACGAACAACTTACACCCCTTTTAGATACATATTCAACCAATAGCTTACTGCCAGAAATAGATAGGCGGATCAGTGCCGCACTGAGTAATGGACAAGGCCTAACATTTGAAGAAGTGAATGGCATCATTGATACCCGCCTACCCCTTGCCATAGAAAGCTATGCTGATAACAATATTTACCCCAATATTGGCAGTATCGCAGTTGAAGCGGTCAGCCCTGCACTGGACCAGCTCTATAATGCTGTGCGCCAAGAGCTCACAGCGCAAATTGATGAAAAAATAGCAAATATAGGCGCAGGCGGCTTAACTGAAGATAACGTAGTCGCGTTGATTAACGCAATACTGCCAACACAAGTAACGCAGTTGCTAGATGCACAGCTCCCAGATAGTATCAATACCCTAACAGGGCCTATTGTAGATGCTCAGCTCGCTGCACAACTCCCCACCGCGATTCGCACTGGGCTAGAACAAAACAGTGAAGTAATCTTAACGACCCTCGCCCCAGCAGTCACTCAAACAGTTGAAACAACACTCGGCGAAACGCTGCCCAGTAGTGTCAATAGCGAGGTTAGTAACCAACTGCCTTTGGCAGTCAAGAATCATCTAGATCTGACGTTTGAGGACACAGTAAGTGGCTATCTAGATGCGACACTCCCCACGGCGATCGACGCAGAACTCGATCTGCGCATTACCTCTGACAGTGTATGGCCGCTCGTTCAAGATCAAGCAGATAACCAGACTCACGCTATTCTTGGCCAATATTTTACAGGCAGCACACTTTGGCCACTCGTATCAGAACAAGCAGGCATTCAGGCTTTAACCATCTCTGCTTCTGTTGTTGGGGAAACCGTCACCCAAGAAGGGATCTGGAACTTAATTGAAGGCGTAAGCGCAACACAGACCGATGGTCAAATTAGAGCTGCGTTAGCTGAATTTGAAGCCAACTTAGGCAACCTCAATCCAGATACAATTTGGACAGGTATAAATCAACATGTACAAACCGCCATTGATAGCTCGATTATTGAGGCTTTTCCGACTTTAGCCCAAGATACCATTCTTGATAATCTAACCGGCAATGTCACAAATGAACTACAGCTACAATTACCCACATTAGTACCTGAACAAGTTCAAAATGCGCTTGATAATGCGCTACCAGGGCGTGTTAGAACCGAGTTTTTAACCAACTTAAATGACGCGTTAACTGAAAATGGGCAAATAACAACAGCCATCGATGCCAGAATTGATGGTCGCGTTGACGCAAGAGCTGAAGAGGTGATCACTAATACGCTAAATACTTCCGTATTACCACTGATCAACACTGAAGTGCAAAATACGGTTGCAGCGCTGACTCCGCCTATAGTCGAGCAACAGATCACAACGCAATTACAAACCGTTATTCCAGCACTGGTTGAAGACTCAGTTAATGAAACAATGCAGCTTGAGCTGGATAACTTAGTAGCCACAACCATCCCTAATATCGTCAACATTGAGATGAGCTCAACGCTCGATACACGATTGGAAGAAGCATTGCTTGCTTGGTTTGGTGACTCGCGTCCACCTATTCACCGACGTTACCATTTTAACTCACCTCAACAATTTTGGGTTATAGAACATGAATTCATAGGTGCATCATTCACAGAAAGGTTGTACAATAGTTTGGGTATTCCTATGTTTGCTTCTATCGAAGTTGTCAATGAGACGAGTTTTGTGGTTAAGCTCACCGAAGCATATTCCGGGTGGGTAGACGTTGAGTTTTATGTTTAATTTGACACCGCAAGGATCTACTTTATTATGACATACCCAATTTATCATGGTATTACGCTTGCAGCACAAGCTGCATTTGAAAACCTCGTTATTGAAAACTTGGCAGCCGATCCGGTTGCGCCTGAAGAAGGTCGAGTTTGGTACAATGGTACTGAAAAAGTGTATCGCATGTCTGTTACAGACGACGGCGGTGCACAAAAGACACTTACGTTCCAAGATAAAGAAGCTTTCGCTGAGTTTTTGACACAGTTAAGCTCAACAGTCGCTGAGAGTTCTGGTGCAAGCAAAGTGGGCTATGACGGCGCCACAGGTACTAATACACTTTTTTCAGTTGAAGCTGGCCAGTTAGACAAATCTCTAGATACGATCGTACAAGCCATCGATGATGAAAAGCAAGCACGTACCGTTTTAGAAAGTCAGGCTGACAACGAAGGCGCTATCAAGGTTGGTTATCAGGGTAAAGCAGGTGCCAAGGGTATCTTCAGCATTGACCGTGGTACCCTCAAAGACGCCCTTGATAAAATGGTCGACCAAATCGACTTAAATGCAGAAGCAAGCTCTGTATCATCACAGGCAATTCAAGATGAACTTGACGCTACTCAAGCCGCAGCAGGCCTTGATGCAGCCGGTGCTTATACGCCAGATGAAACCTCTAATTACCTTAAAACAGCTGACTTTACAGCGGCAACGCGCACAGCGAGTTTAAAAGATGCCGATGCACTACTAGATGCTCAAGCTAAGTCTATCGATGATGACCTACAAGCATACAAGACTGCAAACGACACAGCGCTGACAAATTACCTGTTAAAAGCAGGTGATACCATGTCAGGCAACCTAAATATGGGCGAGTTTGCTGTCAAATCAGCTTTTGCACCACAAGATGCAAACGATTTAACAAACAAAGCCTATGTTGACTCTGTAGCAACTGGCCTTGATGTTAAAAACTCTTGTCGCGTTGCATCTGTCTCTGTTATCAACAACCTTGCTGGTGACTTACAAGATAACGGCGATAGCACTTACCTATTAGATGGTATCTCATTGGTTGATGGCGATCGCGTACTGGTTAAAAACACAGCATCAATCGATGGTGTTGAAGCCGCTTCAGCCATTCATAACGGTATTTACACTGTTGCATTAACACTAAACGATAGTGGTACTGATGTCACAGCTGTTTTTACACGCGCTACTGATGCAGATACCGACGCCAAAGTCTCTAGCGGTATGTTCACATTCGTTGAAGAAGGCGCTGTCGGTCAAAACAATGGTTATGTATTGGTCACTGATGGTGTGATTGATATTGGTTTGACAGAGCTAAACTTCGAGCAGTTCTCAGGTGCAGGCCAAGTAATTGCAGGCGCAGGTATTTCAAAAAATGGTAATGAACTATTTTTGAACTTTGGTGCAGGTATCACTGAAACACCTGATGATGAAATAGGCATTGACTTTGGCGCAGGCTTATTCACGACAGAAGATGGTGTTACAGACTCTACCGGTGCGGCGGCTAAGCTTGAAATCAAAGTTGATGGTAATACCCTCGTAAAGTCAGCAACCGGCTTAAAAGTTTCTGATGACATTGTGAATGCAACTGGTAACGCACAAGCTGAGCTTGACCTAACGCAGGCTGGTGCTGGCCTTAACGACCAAGGCAACTATGTAGCAGCTACTGCGGCGAACTATATCGCAAGTGAAACAAGCATCCATGGTGCAACAGTTAAGCTAGACACTGAGCTTAAGGGTACATCAGACAGACTTGATACGGAAGTTTCGAACCGTGAAGCGGGCGACACTGCACTTCAAACAGAGTTAGATGCTGTTCAAACAGGCGCAGGTCTTGAAGCCAATGGCGAATACATCGCAGATCCAACAGCAGATGTCATCAAAACAGCACTGTCATTAAAAGGAGCAGATAAACTACTTAATGACAAGGCGCTAGAAATTGATGGCAAACTTAGTCAGGAAGTGACTGATCGTGCTACAGATGATACTGCAATTCGCAACGGTGTGGGTCTCCTTGTTAGTGGTGCAATGCCAGACGTATCTGCAACAAATTATCTTAAAGATACAACTGATATTTTTGCTGCGCTTGTTTCATTGGATACGGCAGTAAATGCAGGTTTAACTAAAGCTTCGCAAGATACTGCAAACGTAGTTACACAGCTGAATGCCAATAAATATGTCTATGATTCATGGAACAACGCAACTCAAAAGTCTGAAGCGCACGTTATTGAGCACAACTTAAACTCTGAGCATGTCAATGTGACTGTGTGGGTTCAACGTGAAGATAATGGCAAATTCTATAATGACTTAGCATTGGTTACGCAAGACAGCAACAACCAGTTGACCGTCAACTTAACCGCGCCGTTACGCGTAAAAGTAGCAATTGAAGCGATCCGTGATTTCACAGATCCAACGGCTTAAGGTCATGTTTGACCTATAAGCTTTAGCTATCGTATAAGGGGCAGGTGCGCAGGTGCCCGTCCCTTTTTATTATGAGATTAATTGCACAATGATAATGTTTGAGTTCTACCGCAAGCCCATATCACGCTTGCGTACAAAAAGTGAGGTCTTACACGCCCTTGGAGAAGCTTTAACTGAAGTACAAGCAGCCATCGTGGCCGGAGATGTGACCTCTGCTGATCTCTCAGAAGCGATGACATTTTTAAAGCGCTACTATGAAAGGCTGGAGCGCTTAGTCCTAGGGGAAGGTCAAATCGATTACGCCAAAGTTCTTAAACTACAATCGAAAGACCCAGTACTGCAACAGGCAAAACGCCGCTTCGAACGTCAACATCAGCAACTCAATACGGCTAAGGCGAGACCTTATGCTTAGTGAAACTAACTTTAAAAATCTGCAACTGTCAGGTTGGATAAGCCAACTAAAAAAGCAATTTGAGCAATTTGATCACGATTTGGCAAGCCCAGATATTCAGCAACTCTCATTAGAAGAACAGCTTATTTTTATCCAAAGGCAGTATGAACTGCTCAACCTAATGTATAACGTGGCTGTAGGGTATGACGATAGAGATGTTGTACAACAGATACTTGGTGTTGATGCTGAACTATTCCAAAACACGGCGAACACAGCAAACTTGGCTGCTCCAAAAGATGTGAACTGAGCCATGAGAACTTAACCCTAATTTTAAAATATTTCAATAGGAACAAGATGTTATGTCAGCGCAAGAATTGATTGTACAAACTCATATGCGGATGCATAAAAATTCTGCATTGAGTTTTGATGATATGTCAGAATTTCCAATTAACCCCTACCCAGGTCAATTTGCACTTGTAGAGGGTATTTTATACATTTATGCAGCTTTAGGCGGTCTTGAAACTTGGTTTCCACTAACTAACCGAAAGTCGTCACATGTGCACTATCAGGCCGTACCTTCAATTCAATGGAGAATTGCACATAACTACGGTACCACAGATCTCATATACTTTGTGTACGACCATACCGGCCGATTGATGCCCGCCAATGCCGACTTTGTTGACGATAACCACTTTGAAATCAATTTGGCGACATCAATGAAAGGAAAAGTGGTGGTATTTGCACACTCAGACCTCTGGGTTCCACGACTTGAAACCACCGATGGATATGCTGAAAAGCTCATGCTAAACCAGCACCTTAAGGTGTCTAATGAGCATGTTATCCTCGATGCGTCAGGGGTCACTGTTGGGGGCACAAACCTCAGTACATGGATCCAGCAAAACACCGATCGTATTGGTATTTTAGAATACGCGCTTGAAAATAACGTGGACCCTGCAATTACAGCCCAACGTCTTGCTGATTTAGAAGCAAAACTCACCGAAGTACATTGGCGTGACATCATTGATGCCCCCCCTATTGAAGATCTGCAATCACATCCGGCACAAAGCTTTACCAATGTTGAAGTCGCCAACCTGCGCAGTGGTAAAAGTGCAACAGGTGAAAACCTTTCTCAAACCATTGTGTATGGAGGTGATGATCAGCCCAATGCCGAAGTGGCAGGTGTCAACGATATCTGGTTTGATACCAGTGGTGATTCAACCGTCGTCAGAAAGAAAAATGCTGATAGCGGAGAATTTGAATTTGTCGCACAAATTGCATCCGAAATGATCATGAAGCACTCAAATGTTGTCTATGTCACAGGTGAGTCTGACAAAACACATACTTTTACATCAAATGATATTAATGGTTTACCAGAAGTCATTGTGATTAAGCCAAACTTTGTGACCGTGTACTTAAACCGTCAATTACTGCGTAAAAACGAATACAAGATCATTGACCAAAATACCATTGAAATCTTGGTTGATCTTGCTGCGAATGACGAATTAGAAATCGTTACCGCTTAATGTTTTTAAAGCGTTTAACCTAGGAGACAACATGTCTGTAATTAATAAGCTCAGAGATTTATTCGTCATCCGAAAAGGTGGCGGTAAGACACAACTTGAAGCGGGAAAGCGTTATGCGCTAACCCGCTCTGGCGCGCTTAAAACAATCCCCAACAACAACACAACCGAATTTAACAACTATGTAGACGACAAAGATGCATTGGTCCTACTTGGTGATAGAGGGGATTTGAGACAGCTAGAAACCATCACGCGAAATCTATCCGTGTTATTTAACAACACCGTGGACCAAAATGAGATGTATACGGTAACGCCCGTTGCCACCTCTTCTCAGGTAACTGCTGGAGCGGTATATTCCGTCGGCGGATTAGCATATTGCTCGCAAGTAAAATTGATTGGCAGCCCTGAACAATCCGTCTCATTTACGCTTTATGGCAGTAACGATAATGTCGATTTTGAACTCATTGGCGAAACCATCTCCCACACGTTCACTTCTGATAGGCCAGAAACCATCGACGTAGACAGATCTGCGCCTAAATACCGTTATTTTAAAATTGAGCAAGGTCCTTTAACCCCACCACCAGAGCCTGTAGAAGGAGAGCCACTCGGATCAGGGGTTAATGAGGCACCGATAATCGGCGTTATCTTTATCCTGCAAGATATCTCTGTTTCGAAGTTTTTTGAAAAGGACAAAGCCGGTAACTTAGCCAGCTTAGTATCAAAAGAATATGATCTGAGCCTGTATGCTGAAGGTAAGCTCGACTCAGACCAGTATTTATACGTGTTTGCAGTCCCTAAGCAACTCAAGATTCGCAATAACTTTGATGGTTTTCTTTTTAATACGCGCATACCGCCCAGCGCCGATTGTATTTTATCAATCAAACACAATGATACCGAAATAGGCACCGCGACCTTACAGCCAAACGGCTCTGTGGTACTTAGCCCTATTGAAGAAACGTTTATCGAAGCTGGAGATTGGCTGTCACTGCAAGCCCCGACAACACCTGATGTGGCGTTAGAAGATATCTCTGTCACATTAAGCTTTGAGCGCACTGATACAGTCTAAGGAGACACTTATGCCTGGCAATCACAAACTCCATGAACTGTTTTTGATGGGTAAAGATGGTGTCAAACGTATCTTAGAGCCCAAAAAACGCTACATCATGACAAAACAAGGCGCCTTACGTGAATTGCTTGGCGCCGGTTTGAATAACAATGATGACAAGGCCTTTGATGAGCAAATAGGCAATAAAAACAGCTTAGTGCTCAGCGGTGATCGTGGCGACCTCCGTCAGATAGAGACGGTGATCCGAAACATGTCATCCATCTACTCTAACGCCGTGATGAAAGATGACATTTTCCATTCAAACGAAGGACAACCGGACGGAGAGCAGAGCTGGGCCGAAAATACCGTCTTAAGCTTTGACGAGCCAAGAGTCATAAGTTACCTCGGCGTCAAACACAATACGGTGATCGAAGAAGACATTGTCATCACATTGCAAGGCAGTAATGACAACAGCACATGGGAAGATATACAAACCATTATGGTGCTAGGTCGCGCCGCCGCGCCGTTTGAAAATACGAAGGTACTGCCATCAGCTACCACGTACCAATATCTTAGATGGAGTAAATCCGGAGAAATACTGCCGGACAGTGTTTTTATCGGACACACATCGGTCTTATATGACCGATTTCTAGGAGCGGCTGAGGGCGATCGCCTCAGCGAACTGATCGGCGAGTCTTATGATTTGTCTGTTTTTATTGATGGCGGTATTCCATCAGGTGAAGAGCTGATAAGTTTTAAAGCACCGCAGCGCTTGACCCTTAAGGCAAACTTTCAAAACTGCGTCGCCAAGGTGATAACGCCACCAAATAGTGCATCCGGTATCACCTTATTAAAAAATGACACCCCTATTGGCGTTATTACGCTCAATACCAACGGCGCGGTGACGGCAAGTTACCCTGAGACTGTGTTTGAAGAAGGCGACCGCCTCATGCTTAAAGCTGGTGACATTGCAGATCCGCTCCTGAGCGATGTTGCATTGACATTGGTTATGGCCAGAGGCTAAACCAGTAAACAGCCATAAGGGCACAACACCTTATGGCCCTATCGCGAGGGTTCACCAGTGTTCGAAGAGATGTTAAAAGCCCTACTGGGCTTCATTTTTAAACCTAACGCCGCCGGCGAAGTCGAGATGCAAATCGATGTATTATTGTCTTGTATCACACTCGTCGCTTTTGTTGCGCTATACAGATTCAAGCTCGTGCCATTATTTAAAGCACTTGATGAAGCGCTACCCGCTTGGCAACAACGTGCTACAAAACTGGACGACACTTTTGTCACCATCAGTCACATTCATGCCATTGTCAATGACGTAAAAATGCAGGTTGAAAAACTTGATGTTGGACGCGAAGACAGTGAAGAGTTAATGCGTGAATTGCAGGCTCAGCTTACTTTAGCAGAGCAATCAGTACAGAGTATCTCAAAGTCTTTGCACTCAACCACACAACGCTCAATTTTAGACTGGCTAGAGCGCTCAGAAGATCGCATGGCTGATCCACTCAAAGAGCTGTCGGTGATTCAATCTGAGATCCGTAACTTGTCTACTTTACTCATGGCAACATCGGTTTCTCGCTTCAACAAGCCTCTGAGCTAAGGAGAGACGCTATGGATAAAATAGCGTTTAGTCTAACCACCAGTAAGTGGTTAGAAGCATTTAAAGCACACCAAACATTTGCGATTAATCAAACCATGCGGGCTGATTGTCCATTTCAAACAACCAGTCAGGAGATTTTATTAACCGTCTACGATTGCTGGTTTACATGGTTATTAGCACTTGAAAAAAAACTTCGCCCTGAGGGGGTACTCAGTGCAACGACCAAACAAGCCCTGATACAAAATACCACAGATGTACAAGCACAATGCCTGGCATCACTGGCACAAGATCCTCTGCTAGACAAAAAGCTCAAACTCTTGTGGACCAACGCATACAAACCAGCGCATGAAGCATATATTCATTATGTCATGCGCTTGGAAGTAGGTCAGGACTCAGGCGTCGTTTACTCACAGCTTGCCAACCAGTTAATGTCGTTCATGCAACATACGCTTTTCGTGCTGCATGAAGTTGATGGCTTACTGTATAATCCTAATAAGAAAACATTTATCTCTGTTGACGATTTTGTTTGTGACGTGTACAACCAACAGGGTAAAGATTTATTAGGCGAACGACTTCGCTTGTACAAAAGTACCCAAGCCGCACCAGAGGGAGCCGATTGGGAGCTAAAACGCTATACAGAA
Source organism: Pseudoalteromonas umbrosa (assembly GCF_030125375.1). Classification (GTDB taxonomy): domain Bacteria; phylum Pseudomonadota; class Gammaproteobacteria; order Enterobacterales; family Alteromonadaceae; genus Pseudoalteromonas; species Pseudoalteromonas umbrosa. Next base: position 192,350 of record NZ_JASJUU010000009.1, read on the forward strand.
CATCACCTACCGGATGGTTTGCGCGCACAGCTTCGCAGCCATTTGCCCGAGGTATGTTTGTAGTTCAACTCAAGGAGTTGTTTATATACAGCTCCTTCTTTTAAACCAGTAATCGAGACTGAGATATGGTAAACCACTTTGTGGCCAATGTGGCCAAAGCTTTAGAGCTAAATATTGAACATGTTGAAACGTATTGGAAGAATGCTCAAATCATCGCACTTACCAAGGGCAAAGACAGTAATGCCCCCGACTTTTATGCCTATGTCACAGGGATTTTCAAGCGAATGTTAATCGACAATGAAAGCGTAAAAGTGGATGCACAGGGCAAATTAATTTTACCTCGTGCCGAGTCCATCATGAACCGATTGAATATTCAACAGCAGCGCATACTCAATGAACTAGCACCGATAGTCGCTCAAGAAGAGACACCACCAGTCAAGTCGGCCTCACTTGCTCCTTTACCTGATGATGACTCCACAGAAGCACAAACGGTATTAGCTCGTGATCTGGCCGAACTATACAAAGAAATGCTGATCCGTTGGGAAACTATCAGTGATGAGGCCAGTGCTAATTTGGATATAACTGACAACACACAATTTACTTGGCACCCTGAAAACCCTTATGGCACACTACCTGCGGTCGTACGAGAAGTATTGCAAGCTGGGGCTGCACTGCACTTTAGCTCGTTGTCAGATGTGCGTGATATTGCCAAAAAAGCCATGATGAGCTGGCAAGCAACACAGCCAACATTATTAGATGACATGAAAGCGCTGACAACACTGCCGACTATTCACAGACGCGCCCTACTGCCACTGATTAAAGCGCTCGTAAAGCAAGGAAACTTGCCTGAGTCAGTAATAGAGTTAGTGAAAAAAAGTTTGGATAAAAACGCCAATAATTGGCTCAATGTGTTTCCATCTTTACTGGCCAGTAATGCAGCACAGTCACCTCATTTTAGCGAGCATATATGCAATGCGGTGACCGACACTTTAATCGAGTGCTTACTCAACTAAATTATATATAGTGTACAACGATAATTTAAATTTTTGTTGTACAACACTTCACACAAACCCTTGTTTGTGCGATAGTATAACTTCTGAATTACTAGATAGTTATGTGCTTGCAGCTAAGTTATCAGCAAGCCAAATCGGCGACGACACAGATATAAATGCCCTATTTAGTCATCACTAAACGATTATTCATGTATACATAGAGGAATGAGATGATGTCTAAGACAATCATTGGTCAACTATTAAATAAATACGCACTAATTGATGCAGCAGATGCTGTAGAAACAGACGCTGAACATACAGAAGTAGAAACGGTAAATGCCGTAGAGTCAGACGTTGAGCACACAGAAACAGAAGCAGTAGATACGTTGAACTCAGATGACGCAGAAGCAGACGCTGAAGTTGCACACGATGCAGATCTAGAAGACCTTGATGATGAGGATTCGTTCATTGATGAAGAGATTGAAGCCCTTGACCAAGAAATTTCTGCACTCAATGCCGAGATTGAGCATACAAATACAGAAGAACAGAAAGGTGCTTTAGAAAGCAAAAGGGATGCACTTATCGAAAACCGTTATAAGAGACAAAGAGCATATGATAAAAAAGTAGACAATCCATCTTACCAAGCCGCTAAAGAGAAAGCGGATAAATATAATGATAAAGAGGGGGAAGAGCTGTATACAGTGCAGGTTGACCGTCGCAGGAAAGGCAAATATGTGGCTAAAAAGAAAGATCCAAAAAGATCGAGAATAGCTAAAAGAGCCGCTGTTGGGCGTAAAAAACCCACTAGAAGATAATCTTTCCCCCAAATAGTAGATGAAGGCTCGAATTGACGAGCCTTTTTTATATTAGTATATAACGAGACGCAGACCCCTATGAAAGCAAAGCAATTACGCGCGTTATTTGAAACCTTCAGCGCGCCAGCCAAGCACGAGCATTTTAGTAGTCATCTACCAAACCAAGGCACCAACCTAAATGAAGCAGTGATCCCACTGTTACCAACAAGCACAGTACGCGATTTTTGGGAAGTCTCCTTGGATGTGATCACCACAGAGTTTGGCATCATTAAACCCATTCGAGTAATCGTCGAAGCGGAAAGCAGACAGGATGCCAGCGAGTTCGCCAAGCTCAACTTACTCTCACTTGAACCACATCTAGGAGCACAGCAAGCAAACCTTGATACCATTCCTTCATCAACCGTGACACATATTGAGCATTGTGCACAGTTACGTATTGCTGATACCCCATTTATTACTGCCAAAGCGGCCACGGAGTTTGCTCAGCAACTGGGTAAAGAAGCCAGTAGCCTGTTAAGGAAAAACAATGCACTGCGTAAATCAAACCCAAGTACACCGCATCACCTGATTTTCGTTCACACAGATGAGCAAGGTGGTTACCAGATCAAAAATGCGCCCATTTGGCATGCACAAGACTTTTTGGCTGACGGCTTTAAAGTATACGGTTCAAACGCCGCACGTGAACCACTTTACCTTTTTGATAAATAAATTGAGGAATAAAAATGACAACACGTATCGAGCACGTTTTATCACTTTTTGATTCAATCGAAACTCGCAGTCTAAACGAAGCCAAAATGGCAGGTAAACGTGAACGTCGCAACTTTTACACAGTGACATTCCCAACCTCAGAGGGCGATAAAAGCATTATTGTGGAAGCGCCTAAAAAATCGACTGCAATCAGAAATGCTGTGATGTTAGCAAAAGTGACAAAACCAGAAGAGCACCACTTGATGGCCGCAGCACAGGGACACGCGCAAGTCACTTATTACAGTCACTTCATCCCAGCTCAGATCCCTTATATTGAAGACAAAAACACCCATAAAGATGACCCAAAAAAATGGATTTTCCAATCTAGTAAAGCAAAGCTACTTGCAGCGGCAAGAATCAACAATAAAGAAGATTACATCATGCCACAAATTGCCATGACCCACCCTTCTAAGAATAGCTATTCATTAGTTCATGCCTATGAAGTAGAAGAGTATGTAAAAAAAGGCTTTAAAGTACTCGGCAAAGATGGCGCAAGACGCCGCCAAGGTCGCAGTGAAGCCCCATACGGAAACTAATTAATCTAGTAGCTAAAGCCCTAAATCAGTTTAGGGCTTTATTTTTTCTATCAAAAAACATCGCAAACTAAACACAATCCCCCCTCTCATATTATTGTATTATGTTCAATTGTTGATAGTTGTTCTCGCACAGTACATTTAGTCTAGGGCACAAATACACAATCCCGCCTATTTAAGAGCCGCATCTGCATAATGAGTACTTATTATTGTCGCTTTAACAATTGTGACCAAAATTTAAAAAAGCTTTAACGCCTCGAAAATATACTCAAGCTCGGTCTAGTCCAAAAAAACAAAATTTACAAGCTGTATCATATAGATACATATAAAATTCATAGTATAAAAGTACAGCCTAAAGCATCTTAAAAACTTAACTTAAAAATGAAATACAGTGCGTTCCGATATAAAAAAAGCAACAAAACCAAATTTGACACCGTCAACAGAGTGATAAAAAACACTCTCTGCTTTGTCACTAAAAAGTAAAGTGTATACACTCATAGTTTGTGCCCTCGGGTCACAAAGTCCTATGTGGAAAGTTGAATATCACTCCCCTCCCCCATTATCAATAATACAATGTGACCTCGGGGCATGTGCTCACTTTGCCCCTTCGTCAATATAATCCTTCACCAGTCTCATATCATAATAAAGAGCCCACACTTTGTAATAACACAAAGTAAACCCACCATACTGCGGCTTTGCAGTATGCAACATGCGATCTGTAATCCATCAACAGCAGTCTCAATTTTCGAAAGCAAGTTTAAAAAAACCATTGAGCAACGCACAGGACAATTTTGACCTTAGCGTTCACAAATCTAAACTTTAATATTTGCATGCCCTCGGGGCACAAATATACCTTAAGCCAATGTGACCCGAGGGCACAAAGTAAAACGAATACAGAAAATCTCTAAAAGCGTAATAGTACATACATTATAGTAAAACTTGATATCACATTTATTAGTACAGAGTATGGAATATAAAACCACTTTTAGAATCCATGCTATGAGTAAGATTCTCTATACTCAAACTTTATAAAGTGGGTATGCAAATTTTTATCAAGATTAGAATCTAGTATTTTCAGATATAGTAGGATGTAAAAGCCATTCCTTAATCAATATTATTTTTTTCATTTACATGCAAAGTGATAGTCTGCAATAGAATTAAAAGTGATATTAAAGTGAACTGCCAGTTAGAGGGTTTGGCTTAAGCACCATGAGAAAGGCGCTCTGCGCATCGCCAAATAGGACTGTTCGCATTAGACACATGACGACATATAAGAGTGTGACCCGGGGGCACACTAGCACGTAAATTTATAATAGTAAGATGGTTAAAAGGCATTACAGGCAGAGGCTAGTAGAATTTAGAATATGCCAGCAGCAGGCAGGGAAGCGCAGTTAAGAACGATAAAAAATACAGGGATTCCAGAAGCGCATTCCGGATAGAGATACCGCCTAGGTTGAAACGCACCATATAAAACATTTAATAACAGCAAGATAGGCTAATCAAGAGCGCATTCTGATAAGCGCCCAACCAAATTGTGCCCCGAGGTCACACATCATCGTATAAGATAAATAAGGCGTTACTCTAGCTAAGATTGTAAAAGCGAACCTTGTGACCCCAGGGCACACACTACGCACCCACCCCAAACTAAGCCAGCTCTCATAGGCTACACAAAACCTAACCACCAGATAACAACACGACCTTTCGGCTACTCTTAGTGAAAGCGCCCCATTAAAACTCACCTTAGTCAGCACCCTAAATTAAACCACTTAGGCGGCCAAGCCAGATAGCATAAGTGAGCAATGTATTGAGATATGATAGATTGAAAACTAGTAACCAACTTAATAGAGTTATCAACTAATATATAAATATTTACCCCTAGCACTAATGTAAAACGAATACTTATATTCTAGGTGTACTAATTTAAACCTGCTACGGCACAGAGTAATATTACATTTGATGTAAATTTATAAGCGTTTCGGATGATCTTTTTGATGATGCTAAAGCCATAAAAATAGAGATATAAAAAGATTAAAATATTTTTCTTGATACAATCTCAGTCAATGAAAAAATATTCAGACGAACAACTAAGCACCTGCATCACAACAAAGTGAGGAGAATTAAGCTAAGACTGGCTGCACTTATAGACCGCTTTGCCTACCACAAATGGAATACATATAGGTACACATAATTACCTGTCTAGCAGGGGGAAAACTCAAATAGCATTCATAAGCATGTAGTGTATTACCTGCAATTAACTTACAAAACGGTTTCAGCTAATGTGACCCAAGGTCACACATCGCACGCCCTAGCAATTAAGTAAACCATTGCGCCACAAGCGAAGAAGCGAACATCTCACAAACATAGCTAAGATTTTGAGTGCAAGAAGCAGACTAATAGGTATGTAAGTTTTTCGCCTGTGCGGCAGGCGTATTACTCAAACAGCGCCAAGGACCACCACTGGTGAACAACTTTACACGTAACCATGAGAAGCATCAGCGCCACCTATATTGAGTGACCTATATTGAGTGACCTATATTGAGTGACCTATATTGAGTGACCTATATTGAGTGACCTATATTGAGTGACCTATATTGAGTGACCTATATTGAGTGACCTATATTGAGTGACCTATATTGA
>NZ_JASJUU010000009.1:198171-198953 GCF_030125375.1 Pseudoalteromonas umbrosa
GAATGACTCGTATGGAGTGCCCTCGGGGCACAAATCAGATCTAGTTCTATAGTGAATACAATTTCAATTGTGACCTCAGGTCACATCACAGAACAAGTCGAGGGAAATACCGCATAGTAAACTTAAAAATATTAGTGACTATGATGGCAGGGCAAAGGTTTCTCGAATAATAAAACCAGCCAATCCATATAGGATCAAGCTTGGTAAAAATAAAACATTACAGTATATAAAGCATTGGCATAGGCTGTGCGAGTGAAGTGTAAAAACAATAATACCGCGTTACAGCTAATGACCAATAAGCTATTGATATTACAATTCAACCTCTTACATTAAGGAGCTACACCAGCCACCAGCCACCAGCCACCAGCAGCTTACACAAAGCACTATTCATTGTAGGAGATCATTAGGTCATTAGGTCATTAGGTCATTAGGTCATTAGGTCATTAGGTCATTAGGTCATTAGGTCATTAGGTCATTAGGTCATTAGGTCATTAGGTCATTAGGTCATTGTTTAAAATAGCTCAACTCATCACAAGCATTTTTTAATGCCATTTGCCATAAACAAATAAAGTGAGCGAGATAAGAAAGCGACTTGCTGGCAAATTAACATCTTGTTTTATTGCTATATTTAGAAAAGATAACGGAAACACTCAATACTGAACTCAATACTGAACTCAATACTGAACTCAATACTGAACTCAATACTGAACTCAATACTGAACTCAATACTGAACTCAATACTGAACTCAATACTGAACTCAATACTGAACTCAATACTGAAC
>NZ_JASJUU010000009.1:199051-202601 GCF_030125375.1 Pseudoalteromonas umbrosa
ACTCAAGACCAAGACCAAGACCAAGACCAAGACCAAGACCAAGACCAAGACCAAGACCAAGACCAAGACCAAGACCAAGACCAAGAGAACTTAATTCAGTCTCGTTTCCAAGCCAATATAACTAACTATTAAAGTCACTATGAAAGTTGCGCCAGCCGCTCACCGTTACATTAATCACTTAGGAAAATCACAAACATATTTCCTTCACTAAGCATACGTCACAGTATCACCTCAAGCAATTAGCAACTTATAGCTGCACCAATCACCTCTGAGTGGCCAATGACTGGTGAATAGAACTTTGCAAGACGACGGGGGAAATACCTAACAACCCCCAACTAGCGCAGCTCGTCGAGCCATCAGCTAATACAATTTAATACATGACATTGATATCGAACCCAGTTTAAACCGGATAGCCAAAAAAAAATATAAAGCAACAGGATAGGGGAGGGCTGCATACCCACTTTACTGCACCATTCAAATTATAACAAAGCAAACTCTGGCTGAGCGAAATACACACGCACCATTAGACTTTTATAGGCAATACAGTAAGGATCAACCAAACCCCAATGGTGCGCACATGCAAGTAAAAAAGGGCAAGCTCTAAAAGAACTTACCCTTATATCAGGGCGTGTTACTCGCCCTTGTCTGCTTCGTCATCTTCAAGTTTATCGTGTGATTCCTTGGTACACTTTTCACACTTGCATTCTTTGCAGTGCTTTTTCCCAAAAGAAAAATTACGTTGTTTTAAAGGGAATAGCCAAGCAAATATTGCAAAAAATTCTGCACAGTGATTCCAAGCAATCATCAAAAAATCTAGTATCAGATTAAACATAATAGTAAAGCCTATAATGATAGGGCGCTCATCATGCACTGTGTGAAGCGGTACATGCGCCCAGTTAAATTAAGAACAGTAATTGGTAGTTACTGCGAATAAATGTTTAAGAGTATCTTTCCTAAACACACAATCATTGTACAACAAATTGATTTCAAGTCAAGCGTAAAACGCTGCAACGCAGCGTTTTTTGACATAAAAAATCGCACCATTCGTTGTACACAGCCTTGTTTGTTATTTTTAATTTTTATGAGTAGATTGCAAAATAAAAGCAAAGACACTAGTATTAGTGCTGTGAAGCGGTTAATTACTATATTAAACATAGTATAAGCCTAGAGAAAAGCTGGTAACTTTTCTCACACAGAAAGGCTGGCAACATGCCAGCCTTTCACACTTTCGCTTCTTCTGCACAATGCCATAGGCTATACCATAAAAAGTCATCATTAGCGCCCACTTACCAGATAACACCTGCAAGCTCACAGCCTCATAAACACGAACAAGCAAGCTTTGAATACGTTGAATATAAAAGTCTATAAGTAGCAGATAAATCAAAAGATTAATGCCCATAAAACGAAACCTATTGCATCAGCCTTAAATAGCCTCTAAGATTGTGCCCAACATTAAGCTAATGTTCTGCAACACAGAAAAACACACGAATATTCAGCTTTTAAAAAACAGAAAATAACAACAAAGTAATCAAATGAGCATAGACAATAACCCGCCTGTCATGCGGTTCAGGCGCGCAATTAACACCCTTGAAGAAAAAACCATTCGAGTTTACTTCCCCCAAGAGCTTTCTTTTACCAAGCTTTGTACAAGGGCTAAACAGCATGGTTTTTCATTAGAGTCGACTTTGGTGAGGCTAACAACAGGGTTCATGGTAGAGGACGATCACACTGTGGTGTTATATTTTGGTACACACCATTGTAATGTGTCACAAAAAAAAGCGCAGCAGGCGCTAGAAGGGGCTATAACGAGAGTTTATCAAGTCTCATTGCAAGACATAGGTTAAGTTTTGAAAAGCTTCAGCAGGGCGGGGAGAGCGCAGGAAAGGGGAATTAAGCTTGCTCGTAAGCAAGCTTAAATTCAGCGTTAATTGTTTCAGCGGTATCAAGGAAGATAGTATCAACCTCTAAGTTTTCAGGCTGCGGCTCACCGTTAACAATAGCAACCACTCTGCGCAGTCCCTCCCAAATAGGGAACTCACCACATACAATAGGGATATTGAAATATTTACGCGCGATGGCAGCACCTCGCAAGTCACCCATAATACAATATCGGTTATACTTGGTCATGAAAGTCTCACGAAAGTATGTATTCCAATTCTCAGCCAAAGAACGCGCAACCATGTCCGCAAACCCTTTGCCTCTGTGCTCAGGCACAACAAAAATAGAGTAGAAACAATTTGTAAAGTAGTGCAACCCCTTATCTTCTTCGATAACTTCGCCTGTGCGCTGCTCTACTAGCATACATAGTGCAACGGGCTTACCCTCTTTCATAAGTAATGAATAGCGTACATAACGCTGATAATCAGCAACACTCTTTTCTTTTCCAGTAACGGAAATTAAGTAATTAAGTGTGTTCTCACGCATATATAATTTGTTATCTAAGATAAGATCTGCAAGCTCTTGAATGTGTGCTTCACCTGTTACGATTTCAAGGTTGTCATTTTTCATTGTGTTCATATCACGGTTCCAATTAGTTATTAAGTTATGTCTGTGTTTCGATTGAGTTCTATTATATACAAATCATTGTACAACGCAATAGGTAATTTCATTAAAAACGCCTGTGCAGCAGAGGATTACACTACAAACCCGCGTACAATATGGCCGCAATGGTGCGAAGAAAAAATTAAAAATCATGTTTTTAGTCACACGGGGGTGAAACAGTAAGATCGCAAATCAGAATTAACAGGGCAATGGTACAAAATACAGATTTTAATCGTTGTACATCAATGGTGCAGAGGAAGGTATTAAAAAAGCGCTTAAAGCGCAAAGTGAAAAAGGGAGTGCCTACTTAGGCGCACTGGTAAGCGCGCCAGAATTGTTTACGGATAGTCTTCGCAGTGTCTAACCACTTCTTACTGACAGCAATCTCTTCACATATCGGTTCGCCCTTAGCGATAGAGACAATACGTCTAAGACCTTTACACGTCGGAAACTCTCCGCATACAACGGGTACAGTGAAGAATTTACGCGCATAATTAGCGCCTCGCTTGTCTGCCAAGATACAGAAGCGGTTGTACTGCGTCATAAATACCTCTCTCAAATAACTATCCCAGTTATCAGCCAGTGATTTAGTCACTAGATCACCGTAGTTTTTGCCCCTGTGCGTTTCTTTAACGAACACAGAGAAGAAACTATCAGTAAAGTAATGCAACCCCTTCACCTCGTCTACAATGCTCTTTTCAAACTGCTCTACAAGCATACACAGTGCCACAGGCTCGCCATTTTCTTTAAGTAGTGAATAGCGAATATAGCGTTGGTATTCTTGGACAGTTTTGACTTGCGCTGTTACAGAGATCAAATAGTTCAATGTCTTTTCACTAACATACAAATTGTTATCAAGGATATAGTCAGCAAGCTCTTGAATGTGTGCTTCACCTGTTACGATTTCAAGGTTGTCATTTTTCATTGTGTTCATATCACGGTTCCAATTAGTTATTAAGTTATGTCTGTGTTTCGATTGAGTTCTATTATATACAAATCATTGTACAAC